>NZ_JASZYU010000001.1 GCF_030316825.1 Variovorax fucosicus
GCCGGGAAGGTCATACGGATGTGCGCGACCCGCGATAGCGGCGCTTCGCACTTCATTCAAATAGTCGACGTCCGCGCCTGCAGAGAAATTCTTGAGACCGCTGCGCAGAATGACCGCTCGTGACCCTGCGGACTCAGCTGCGGACAAACCATCCAGTACCGCGTCCAAAAATGCAATACTCATAAAATTGTGCGGGCGTGCTTCCATCGACAAAATGGAAACTGGGCCGTCAACACTATGCTTAATCAAATCATTCACAATTCCGCCTCTTTCTGTCATACGTTAGATACTTTGGGTCACATAAAATTTGGAGCCAGCCGCGGTGCACTCCGAGCTACAAAAATTTCTTTCGGCAAAGACCGCGCTTCTAGAGATCACTGCGGCTGCAATTTGAACTTGACCGCCATATCTGCGTACTGCTTGATAGCTGATGCGTAAAAGACATCAGCTTCTTTCAGCGACATACCGAATGGCTTGGCGGCACTATCTTTGGCAAATCTCTGGAATTCAGGCGTTTCGATCGCCTTGCGAATAGCGATGTTTAGCCTTTCGGCAACGTTCTCAGGCACATCCCGCTTCACCATAATCACACTCCAGGAGGCGTATTCAAACGTGCGATCACGCCCCTCCGCGAGAGTTACGACGTCGGGAATCTCGGCGTTGCGTTGCGATGCAGCTAGGCCGACAGGAACGATCCGGCCTTCTTTGATCATAGAAACGCTGTTGGCTGCAATAGGCAAAAAGGCTAAGTCCACATGGTTCCCAAGAAGATCCTGAATGATTGGCGCCCCTCCCTTATAGGGCACTCCTGTGATTCGCATTCCGGCGAACGATGCAAAATCCTCACTGGCTAAATGCGATAGAGATCCAAGACCTTGGTGCGCAATGGATAGCCCTCCCTGCGCTGTTTTACTCATCTCAACTAAGTCTTTGAGCTTTTTTCCTGCAAGCCCTGGCCGAGCTACAAGAATGAAGTCGCTGCGAGCTAATGGGGTAATCAACCTAAAGTCGCTCGCCTTGTATTGGGCGGATGACAACACAAGTGGCGCGAGAATCAGATCGTTCGCGTGGGCAAGCAGCGTGTATCCGTCCGACGACGCTCTCGCGACGTTCATGGCGCCAATAGCACCACCTACGCCCGGAAGGTTTTCAACTACGACGGGTTGACCAAGCGAACTTTGAAGCGCTGCGAGAATTTGCCTGACGACTCCGTCTATTCCACCTCCGGCCGGAAACGCCACCTTGATCACTATTGGCTTTGACGGATATTGCTCGCTACCAGCGCTGTATTGCGGCAGAGAGAAAGCCATTGCGATCAGACTGAATATGACCGCCTTCAAACATGCTGAAATTTTCTTGACCGGAGTGAGCGGATGATGGATTAACACTTTTGTCTCCTGGGCGTGTTGGATTACGAGGATTGACCCAAAGGGTCAAGCCGCCAGACCTCGACCAACGGTCACCTCCCACTCATCCAGCGTCGGACGATGCTCGGTTGCGCCAGCCTGTTATCGATATTACACAGAAAAATTTATTTTTTCAACAGGTTTGTGGATGCGGCCCATGAACTCCTGTTTTACGAGGTCGCCAGCTCGCCATGTCGAACGTATGAGGGTGTACGCAGCCAGGCCTCTCGTGCTGTCCAGCCCCCTCGGTGGTGATCGATGGTGCCCGCCTCGCCACCCAGCGCAACGGCGCGGTCGGGCCTGGTGAGGTCGCCCGTCCACTCATAGCTCCGTGCGGGGGCGGCATTACCGTATCCGGTTCCTGCCTTGAGTCATGTTGATGGGGGCACGGGACAAAATCGCACCCGCAAGAGCACTCGGCCACTGCCTGCACAGAGTCCCCGCGCGCCCTGCCCTCCTCGCCTCAGCGCCAGCCGAAACGCGAAAGCATTTCCGTGGAGCGGTCAGCAGCATCGGCAAATGGTCGCGCATAGACCTAGGTATAGCGGCACCGACGCATGTCCAAGACCCGGGGGCCTCAATTCGCGTACTGAGCGACCCGTTCAGCGATCTAAGCCCATGTGATCCGAGCAGGCGATCTGGAAGCGCCGCTGACCAATCAGAGCCATGCTGGCGACTGCCTGCAGCGGAAGCGCCGACAGAGTCACCGTCAGGTCGCTGCACGTGTAGCCTTTCACCGTCAGATCGACCACAATGCAGTGCCGTGGGGCCGGTCTAACCGTTGACCTACGTTAACCCACTACGCACTCTCAATCCTAGATCAGTACGATCATGCCTTCCGCGATGTTGATCTGCCAGACATATCCGCCGCCGGCGTCCCGCGGTAGACCAGGCGCATCGTAGTTGAGCTGCTCTTCGGCGAGTCTGGATTTTGCCGCCCCTACGTGCTGCCCCCGCTCGTAGCGCCGGGATGCACCGTACCTCTACAAAATTCGGTTCATCGGGGAAACGTGAGAGCCCGAGGGCAGGTTCTGAGCTCAATATAGTCGCCGAATGAAGTCTGCCCTGAGCGAAACGTTAACCGAAGGAATATACCGCCGTCTAAAAAAAGATGTCGTGGCGGGAGTTTTTAAACCGGATCAGAAACTAAAGATTTCGGACATCAGCGAATACACCGGTGCAAGCCCAAGTCTTGTAAGAGAGGTGCTTTCTCGACTGATTGCAGACGGGCTTGTCATCGCAGAGCCACAAAAAGGCTTTAGAACTGCCCCGCTAAAGCTAGCAGAATTCGAACAACTGACCGAGGCACGAATAGCCATTGAATCGATGTGTCTACGCGATGCAATCTTACATGGCGACATACGATGGGAATCTGATATCGTTTCAGCGCTTCATGCATTGCGCCGCGCGAAAGAGGAGAAAGGCTCTCGTCCAGTAAATGCATCTCCGGAATGGGTTCAATCGCATGCATTGTTTCATCAAGCGCTCGTTCGCGCATGTCAAAATATTTGGTTTTTGAGAATGCGGGAAATGCTCTATATTCAGAGCGAGCGATTCAGAGCGATTGCGTTGCCTGTTACACCCAGTGAACGAAACATCGGGGCGGAGCACGAAGGAATTGCGGCAGCGACAATAGCAAGGGATGCTCGGCTAGCTGTGGATCTCCTTACAAATCATCTTCAAAGCACGATGAGAGTACTGATGAATGCAGCGACTTATAACAACGAAAAATCCAAAGAATCCCCGCCGATTCCGTAGGGAAATCTATAAAATCGGCCGGTTAAAAGCCATTGAGTCGCTTCGCGGTTATCCCGAGATCTAAACAGAATTTTTGGTTCGCTGCGGAAGCAGAACGAAATGCCAGCACTGAGACTTGGCTACCCTCTCGACTCAGAAGATAGACAGTCCTAACAGCACGATTGCAAGAATGCAGATTGAGAGCTTGGCCATAAAGACCTGACCAGCCAGATATCCATCAAAATCGCCGACGGGAATCAAGACCAGACCACAGCAGCTTCCAACGATGAGTGCTTCTTCGGGTGAGCAGTACCAATATGCATTGGGGTCATCACTTTCTTTCTCTTCTGCTTTTTCACCAGCCATCGTTTCTGCGCAGGATAATGAGTCTGAATTCGAGGTTTTTTGATCGACTCGGCAATGCTGGTCAGCATATTGAAGGACTACGTTCTCAACACGGAAAGCGCTACTCGTCTCCAGCTCATTCCGGCCAAGTTTGCTCATTTCTCGCCCTTCTGGTCTAGGCTAGTTTTAAGGAGTGACTCTGCGCGTGGGGATCTGTTCCGCTCCGGAAAAGGCGTCTTTGAAATGCTCGCCTGGCGCGATTAGGGGCCCGCGAGCTCCTTCCGGAAAAGCAGCTGCGGTTGTGAGATATGCCGCATGCCCAATGCGCAAGCGCCATCGACGTTCGTGCCAAGCGCCTATTTGTGGCGTTCGCGCATTGGACATGACGCGCAGAGGCTTCGTTGAAAATCGAATAGCCCGAAATGTGTAACAAGACTGCGTCACCCGAGAAGTGGCGCCGGCTTTCGCCCAAAATGGCAACCAGGTCGCCCTTTCCGTCGAATTGCTCGGGATTAGTGGCACGAATGATCGTCACGCCGTCTCCGGCGCTTAGGAAACCAAGGCGTGAGAACACCGATGGATACTCGGAAACCCTGAACCCGCTCTCGCCCGGGTAGTCACGATAGTTCAGCCCGATGCAAATCCGCCACACCTTCTGAAAGATGGCGGCGACAGCCGTTTGAACTCGAAGCGCACGTGTACCCGAGGCAAACAGTTCGCGTGCCGAGCTACCCAAGCCGTGGAGGCGACTGGGACCGAGGCGGCTCGGAAAGTCTGGACCATCCTCCCGTAGGACACGCGAATCTTCGCCTCCCATTGAGACACCCAGTCCATGCTGCGCGCCACTCTGAAGCCCGAAAAGTTCCACCTTATCGCCCTTCTCCGCCATTTGTACGACATTGTGATATAATATCGATAAACGCATAGGATATCCTATATTTTTTCGAAGGAGTGAGGCGATGCAGGGTCTTGGTGATGGGCCTTTTGTGCGCTCACCCGCTACCGGGATCCGACTTTGGCAGCCGGGCGCCTATGTCGGCTGGCCGCGCATGATCATCCTGAAGCGGGCTTGGAGTACGGATGCCATAAGCAACGACATCGATGACGGCCACAGTCCCTTCCTGAGCACCATCTGAGGCCCTCTCGCGAGGGCGCCTCGCGTGACGAGCAGTCGTCCAGCATGGCGTCAGCTTTCTCCTTTGGGTCAGCATCGGCACGGCAGCATAGTTTCTAATTCGGCGCGGACAAAGATATGGGTATCTCACCAAGCAACAGCAGCATCACTCATTCGATATATCAGGTCTTGCGAGCCGATTTGCTTAAAGGTCGGTATGCGCCCGACGATAAGTTGAAGATCGCCGATCTCGGTGATGCGCTCTCCGTGAGCTCTGGGGTCATCCGAGAGGCCTTGTCGCGGCTATCCGCGGAGGGGCTAGTTGTCGCGGAGCCGCAGCGGGGCTTCCGCGTCGCGCCCGTATCTGCTAGCGAGTTCATTGATCTCGCAGGTGCGCGAGTCGAACTGGAAGGGATTTGTCTGCGAAAGGCGATCGAATTGGGCAATGTAGAGTGGGAGAGCAGAATCATGTCTGCGCTTCACCGCCTTAAGCGTTTGTCGATTCTTGGGCCGGCCGAGGCAGAAGATGTACTAGCGGTCACTGACGCGCATTCTGAGTTTCATCGCGCGCTTATCGATGCTTGCGGCAGCGATTGGCTACTCCGGGCCCGCGACCTTCTTTTCACACACAGTGAGAGATATCGATGGCTATCGTTGCTGCATGCGAACCGTGAGCGTGACCTCAACAGCGAGCATGAAGAGTTAGCGAAAGCGGTTGTTGAACGGAAGACGGAACTCGCGTGCGAGCTGCTAGGCACTCACCTCAATCGAACAGTAGACTATCTGCTCGGTACAGACTTTCTCAGATAGCGTACCAAGCACTCCGAAAGTTTGGGTTGCGCGTTTCCGTCGGCCACCCCGATTCGCAGCGGTGCGTGGAAGCGGGCATATTCGAAGAGCGCTTGCGGGCCGATGGAGCGATGGAGCTCAGAAAAGCAAAGCCGTCTGCGTCCTGCACAACGAGACTTCCAGGCGGTCGAAGGTCGTTCGCGCCAAGGCGAGCGTCGCCATTCCTAGACGATATCGTCCGGTGTCTTCGATGTGATGCAGGAAGCCGAGTCGGGTGAGCGTGTGTGTACTGTCGACTTCGGTTATGCGGAGCGCTGCGCTAGACATCGGCCCTGGCGAGCGCCGGCGCATCGTTGATGCCGTCGCCGGCCATCGCCACCACGTGGCCTTCCTTCTGGAGGAGCTCGACCAGCGCCAGCTTATCCGCAGGAGCAACCTCGCCATGCACCTCATCGATGCCCTCTTCCACCGGGGTGAATTTTGACATTGCTGCCGCGCATCGTACGATCGATGCCGCCGGCCATCACGCGCTGCTCATGGTCGACACAATTTTCGGCATCGCAAGTGCGGACTACCGCCACGACGAGTGGGGCATGAACGTCAGGACCAACGGTTCGCAAAAGGGCTGATGCTTCCGCTCGGCATCAGCTTCAACGCACTGTCCCCGCGTGCCTTGGAAGCTTCGAAGACTGCTAAGTTGCCTAGGTCCTTGTGGGCGTGGCACAAGATCGTTGAAATGAGCCACGATGGCTGCTGGCCATATTCGCCGAACAGCAATCTGCTCTACGGTCCTGGCCGAAGCCTGGAAGAGGGGCAAGACAGCGGCTTCGCTCGAAATCAACGGTGGGCCGCCGTCAATGCGTGGGGGCTTACCGATCCAGCGCGCAGGCTTCGCGGTCTACTCCCCGACCCCGGCGGGCGTGATCACGCCGGAGAGCGTGGATGCGGACGCTGTGCGCCGGGGAATCTATACCCGGTTTGACCTCTCGTTGGGGGCTGGTCTGAGCGAGCTAAAGGGGCGGATGTTCCCTCTAGGTCATCTAGGCGATAGCAACGATCTCACGCATTTCGCGATGGTAGCTGGCGCCGAAATTTTCCTCAAACTCACTGGGGTGCAGCTCGCCGACAGCGGCATCGAGGCTGCCATGGGCTTCTTTTCTTCGAACCGCGGAGGAATTCAAACGCTGGGACTTACCGGCGCGACCGAGGGGTGCCCGCGACGCCCCTACCCGCTTAAAACGCGACGCCAATGCGTCGCGGTGCCCGGCGCGACAACGACTTCGTGGAGCGCGTTTGGCGAATCATGCGGTACGAGCGCCTGTGCCTCAAAGCCTATGACAGCGCGAGCGCCGCGCGCGCCGGCATTGCCGACTACCTGGCTTGGTACGCCTGCGTATCGTCCCAACTCCAACCTTGATCGGCTCACGCCCGACGGAGCCCACTTCGCCAGCCTGCCGACACTGAAGCTGGCCGCGAAAGATGAAATCCCTGGTGCGCCCCGAGTTGCTCACCGCGCCGGTCGATTCGTCGCAAGCGCCGACTACCGCCGTGGCCAACTCTGCACCGTTGGCCCCCTGAAGTCCACCTATAGATCGGGGAAAGTTCAGACAACCGGGGTGACTTCTCTGGGCCACAAGAACTTCATGTTCATGGGCTCGGATGCCGGGGGTGAGCGCGTTGCCGCGAACGCTATGACAAAGACGCCAGCACCAGAAACAGGAGAAGGAGGCCCACTGCAGCAACCGAACCCTGTGCCCGATAGTAGTCCGTCATCTGCGCAGAAGGAACGACGATCAGTCCGTGGCAACCACCGACAATGACCGAATTTTCGGTGGGCGTTCCCTCGATCATTTCGGCTGATGTCGTCATGCATGCGTGCAACCGTTTTGGTGAAGTTGTGGTCATACGTGTCCAGTCAGGTCACGCACGGGTCGATGACGGATATGTCATTGCGGCTCGAGCTTCACGGCCTTCGCGATACGCCGGAACTTGTCGATTTCGGCCTGGTAGAACGCGGCGGACTGCACAGGAGTCATCGGCTCTACGGGCAGTGCGGCCGAGTCCTTGAGAAAGCTCTGGAAATCGCTACTCCCCGTTATTTCCGCCAGGCTCTTGTGCAGTGATGCGGCGACTGGCTCGGGAACGGACGCGGGCACGAAGACCGCGGCCCAGGCGCTGTAGACGAAGTTCTTGAGGTACTTGCCCTCGCTCAGCGTCGGCACCTTCGGCAGATAAGGATTGCGCTTGGTGTTCGCGACGCCGATCGCATTGATCTTGCCGGTGCGGATGAGCTCCAGTACGTTGGGCGCCAGCGGCACGAACGCCATATCGATCTCTCGGCTCAGCAGGGCCTGAATCACGGGGGCCGCGCCCTTGTACGGAACGTCCAGGACGTGTGCGTTCGTCGATGCGCTGAAATCCGCCCCCACCAGGTAGGGTGCCGAACCGTGCCCCCAACTACCGATCGTCAGTTCCTTCTGATCGCTCTTGCGAGCCCGCTCGATGAGGGCGTCAATGCCGGAAAACGCATGATCGGCGCTCGTGACCAGCGTGAAGTCGGTCGGCAGAATGGTGGCGAGCAGGCGGTACTGTTCGGGCTTGTACTTCACCTGCGACAAGGCAAGCGGCGACAGGATCATGTCATTGCCTGTCGTCACGAGCAACGTTTGCCCGTCCGGCGCCGCGGTCAGCACGTTGTTCGCTGCGATCGAACCGCCGGCACCAGGCAGATTCTCGATGATGACCGGTTTTCCAAGTGCGGCCTGCAGAGGTACCTGAATCTTGCGCGCTGCCACATCAGCGGGTCCACCGGCCGGGTAGGCAACGCGTATCACGAGTGGTCGAGATGATGGAACCTGCGCGTGAACGATGGTGACCGGTGGCAGCGTCGCGGCAGCGACGATGCAGGCGGTCAGGAAGTGACGGCCGAGTTTGCAAACGAACTTCATGGTTGTCTCCTTTGGGGTGTTCTCAACAAGGCGGAGCGCGCGACGACGCTACGGTCGGGCCGGCAACACCCGGCCATGATTGACGCCGAAGCCGATGCGCCGGAAGCCTTTGCGCTCGCACCAGCCGCGGAAGATGACCGAGTCGCCATCCTCGAGAAAGCTGCGGCTTTCGCCGTTGCTCAGTTGGACAGGCATCTGTCCGGCCAGCGCCAGTTCGATCAGTGCGCCGGCCTCTGCCCGGCTAGGGCCTGAGATCGTGCCGCTACCCAGCAGGTCGCCCGCCTGCAGGTTGCAGCCACCCGCCGTGTGATGCGCAATCATCTGACCCATCGACCAGTAGTGGTGAGCGAACGTCGTGCGCGACAGGGTCTGGGGCGGCCGTTCGCCGGAGCGCATTCGATCGGTCTCAATCAGGACTTCCAGGCGAATGTCCAGCGCGCCAGCCGCCCGGTTTCCGTCATCTTGCAGATAGGGCAGGGGCTGGGGATCCGAGGCGGAACGCGTCCAGGGTTCTCGATAGGGGGCAAGCGCATCCAGGGTGACGATCCAGGGAGACACCGTCGTGGCGAAGTTCTTGGCATGGAAGGGCCCGAGCGGCGTCATCTCCCATGCCTGGATGTCGCGTGCCGACCAGTCGTTGAGCAAGCAGATGCCAAAGGCATGGTCTTCCGCGGAGGACAGCGCGACGCGTTCGCCGGGAGCATTGCCGACACCGATGTAGAGACCGAGTTCGAGTTCGTAGTCGAGTCGCTGGCAAGGCCTATATTCCGGAGTGACGCCACCTTCCTGAAGGACTTGTCCATGCGGACGTCGGAAGGTCTGGCCCGCGACGCCGATCGAGGAAACGCGGCCGTGGTACGCGGTGGGCACCCACTGGAAGTTTCTCGGCAGTTCTCCCTTCGGCGCGAGCAGGGCGCTGATGGCTCGAGCGTGGTGGATTGAGGTGTAGAAGTCTGTGTAGTCGCCGATGCGTGCCGGTAGCGCGAGTTCGGCGGCGGCCATCGGGCAGAGGCTTTGACGAATCGCATCGATGTCGCTCTTGCCATCTTGCCGGAGCAATCGGAAGAGCGCGTGGCGCAGCGCGCGCCACGCGGCCGGTCCCATCGCCAAGAAGTCGTTGAGTGCCGGGGCCGCACATGCCTTTGCCGCTTGCAGTGCGATGCCATCGAGGCCGTCCCGGTCCGCTGCTTGGCTCAGCGTTGCCAAATCCAGCACCTGGTCGCCGATAGCGACGCCCCCGCGCAAAGGCTCATCGCTGCCCGATCGCCGGAAGACGCCAAAGGGCAGATTCTGAATCGGGAAGTCGGTGTCGTCCGAATTCGCGCTCTGTATCCAGCTTGTGGCCGAGGCGTCGTGGGTAAGGTCTATTTCGCGCATGGCTCGACTCACCTTCAGTCGAACGCACCGCTGAGACTGCGACGGCTGCGCAGTACCCCTTGCGTGCGGAGCGCCTCGATGCGTTCCTCCGTGAGCCCGAGTTCGCCCAGGACCGCACTGTTGCTCTCTCCTTGGAAGTAGGGCACGCCAGGTGCCGGCAACTCGGAGCTTCCAAAGCGCCAGGGCGGGCCAGGCATGCGCACCGTGCCGCCGTCGCGATCGTCCACGTTGACGATCGCTCCCCAGTCCTTGGCCCACTCCGATTCAGCCAGATCCTGCGTGCTGCGCACGATGCCGATCGCAAGACCTGCCTCACTCACTTGCGCCTGCAGCAGATCCAGATCGGTGAAAGTCAGGATCCACGCCTTGACTTCGGCCATCAGGCTCTCAAGGTTTGCCTTGCGCTGGGTCGCTGATGCGAATCGCGGGTCCGTGAAGAGATCGGTCCGACGCATCATCGAGCAGTACTTGAGAAACATCGGCGAAGCCACTGGGCTCGAAGCGATAGTCAGCTTTCGCCCATCTGGCAGCTCGAACAGGGGCGACTCATTTGCGCTCAATGCGTAGGGTTCGTCCTTGACATCCAGACCTGTCAACAGGGCGCCGGCGCGTTCGTTGACGGAGAGCATCGTGGCGGCCATGCACACATCCACGTACTGGCCTTCACCGGTGCGCTCGCGATGCCGAAGGGCGGCCAGCACGGCGATGACGCCTTGCAGTCCGGTGTACACGTCAGCATGGCTGCAGGCATCATTGCGCGGTTCGACCATTGCGCCTTCGTAATGTTTCTGCAGAATGTCTGTGAGTCCGGTCTCGGCGTGGACTGTCGGTGCGAATGCCGGTCGATTACGCCAAGGTCCCGTCTGTCCGTACCCGCTGATCGAAACATAGACGATTTTTGGATTGATTTTCACCACGTCGTCGTAGCCAAAGCCAAAGCGTGCCAGCGTCCCCGGGCGAAAGTTCTCGACGATGACGTCGGCACTACGGCACATGTCCCCGACGATTTCGCGCGCCTCAGGCCAATTGAGGTCCAGGCTGATGTTGCGCTTGCCGGCGTTCTGCTGCGCGTAGTACATCGACATCGTGCCGACATGCGGTACACCTGCGCGGCCCAGGTCACCGGCGGGTGGCTCGATCTTGGTCACTTCGGCGCCCAAGTCGCGCAGCGTCTTGGTGCAACTCGGTCCGGACAGCACGCGCGTGAAGTCGACCACGCGCAGGCCTTCGAGTGGGGCGGCGCTCATCTCAGTTCCCCTCGAATACTGCGGAGCCCGGCCCAGTCGCGGCGAAGGCATCGAGGCCCCTCTTCTGGTCGCGGCTGTTCCACATCACCGTGTTGACTTCCTCCTGTCGTGCATCGCCTGCTGCGATGCCCCCTCGTGCCGCCAGATTCGCCACCGTCTTGATGCTGCGGAACGCCACCGTGGCACCCGCTGCCAGTTGTCGTGCCCACGAGAGCGACGCGGCAGCCAACTCGGCCTCCGCCGCGACGAGATTGATCACGCCCCAACGTTCCAGCGCACGCGCATCGTGGCGACGCCCGAACATCGCCATCTCCTTGGCGCGAGCCACGCCGGCGCGTTGCACCACACGCTGAACGCCGCCGAGCAGTGGCAACAGGCCGAGTGAGGCTTCCGCCATTCCGAAGGTCGCGGTGTCCGCTGCAACGATCATGTCGCACATCAACGCCAGTTCGAAGCCACCGCCAAGCGCGGCGCCATGGACCGCTGCGACAGTAGGCACAGGCACGTCTTCCAACAAGGCCCAGAGGCGAGCCAGCTCGCTCTGACTCCAGCGTTCAACAGGAAGCAGGTTGAGGTCGGCACCCGCGCAGAAGTGACGCATGGAACTGCGCAGCAGGATAGCGCGACAACCTTCGCCGACGGCTTGTTCGTACGCGGCCGCAAGCGCCTGCAGCATCGCGTTGTCAATCAGGTTGTGGGGTGGCTTCGCCAGGGTGACGATGCCAACGGCGCCATCCTTTTCATATGCAACTGGGCTCATACTTTCTCCTTGTATGAAAGCAATGATAACGATGTTAACAGATTCTGTTATCAGTGTTAACACCTATGTTTGAAGCAGGCACCGAAAGATGTCGCTTGTAAGATCGATCACGTTGAAAACCGTATCGCCATGTCCATCAAGCTGCCCAGAACACCCCCACGAGCGACTCCCCGCGTTGGCTCCAAAAAGCCCCGTGCGCTGCCCCCGCAACTCAGCGAGCCCGCCTACGAGCGCGGCGGCCTGCGCAACGCGCTCGTCGAGGAGGGGCGCAAGATGTTCGAGGAAAACGGTGCGAGCGAACTGAGCCTGCGCGCGCTGGCAAGACGACTCGGAGTGTCTGAAGCAGCGCCATCGCGCCACTTCACGGGAAAGGAAGAATTGCTGGCTGCCATCGCGTCCAGCGGATTCAAGGAGTTGGCTGAGCAACGCGTGAAGATCTCGGCAATGAATCTTGACGCGCTGGCCAGGGCCCGTGAAATGATGCTGAGCTACGTGCGCTACGCGGAGTTGCACGCCGGCTTGTTCGATCTGATGACGGGGCCGCGATTGCTGCAGGAGTTTTTCCGAGGTGATGTCGAGGCAGTGAGCAATGTGTCGTACTCCTATTTTTCAGATTCGATCTTCGAATTGGCGCTCGAGAGCGGCTGGGCCAAGGGCCAATTGCAGTATCTTTCGCACGCAGCTTGGTCTATGGAACACGGTGTTGCGGCGCTCATACTGGCGGGCCGCACTCCGAGAACGGACAGCGGTCTCGACAAGCAGCAGATGATCGAACTCTCGATCGATCTCTTTCTATCTGCCGTGGTCGCAGGACCCAAGCGGTTCAAGGGACCTTCGGTGTCGCACGAGGCCTAATCGTCCCGTGTCACAAGAGGCTTTGCGCTTGCTATTCGGCAGCGAGGACACTGCCCGAGACGGGCAAGTAGCTCGTAGCTCAGCCCATGGCGCAGGCCCGTGATTGGGGGTCGCCACGCGGCGCTGCGCGTACGGATAGCCTCAACGGCAACCTCGTGCACAAGTGCACATGTTGCGGCGCACGGAAGAGTGCCGACACGAAGGACAGCGGCGGCCAAGCGGCAGTCGCGCTTGCGCCGAGACCTCCGATTTGAACTACGACGCGGAGCCATTGGGTGAACGTGACTTGGCCGTTGAGCGCGTCAAGCCAGTGCGCCGTCTGGCTGCGTGAGATCCTCAGGTGATCCGGGGCGATGCGCTTTGGCATGCGTCGAGCCGTTGGACATACACGCGAGGACGATACCGCTTCACCGTTCCGCCACCCTAACAATGCAGCATTCGCCTACTCAAAAAGGTAGCGCGTTCTCAAATCTCTGGGCGGTTCCACTTGCGTCGGTCAGGTTCCGACGGCGCTCGATCAGTTGCCGGGGTGATTCGCCGTACCAACGCCGGCAAGCTCGAGCGTAGCTGCTCTGTTCGGAATATCCGAGCTTTGCCGCGATTTGCGAAATCTGCATGCCCGTCGTCGACAGCTGCCAGGCTAGGGCGCGCCGCACGTCGTCCAAGATTTCCTCGAATGACGTGTCTGATTCGGCAAGTCTGCGCTGAAGTACACGAGGATGAACGGCCATCTCGTCTGCGACCTCTACGAGGGTGGCTCGGTTCAGGTTCAAAAGCCGATGGATCATTTCCTCAACGTGATGGCTCAGGGAAAAAGTGGGGCCGGTCTGGGCGAGGTAGTTTTCTGCCAATGAGAGCACCATCGCGTCCCTCCCGCGGATTGGTTCATTCAGCGCGCCGCTGGGCAGATGAATAGAGTTCACATCGCTTCCGAACTGGACTGGGCAGCCGAACACGTCGCTATACCTCTCGGAAGCCGAGATGCGACGATGCTGAAAGGTGACACGAAGCGGCACAAAACCTTCGCCGAGCATAAGTCGGAAGGCATCCATCGCGATACTGAGGCTCTTTTCGACCATCTGATCCCGATACGCAATTTGCCGCCGGGCGATTCCGAAGGTGAATTCTGCCGATCGCGATCCACGGGTGAGCAAAGTGGTATCAGGCGGCGCGCAGAAATATAGATATCGCGACACCCTGTCAAGTGCGTGGGCGACGGTCTCGGAATGGCGAATCAGGAGCGCGACGGGACCGAGGATTTCGATCCCCTGCTTGCGGCCGAGACGCATACCGAAGTCGGGGCAATCAAGTTCAACCGCCGCCGAACCGATAACTTCGGCGAAGCCCCTGTAGGTGACGAACCGCTCATAGCTACCTGCCGCGTCTGGATCGACGCCGTGCGCTCGCAAAAGGGAGTCGGCGTCGCCACCGAGAGTCGACACCAAGTTTGCAAAGTGGAGCAACGCCAAGCCCCGGATCAGATCCGTCATAGTCGTCAAATGCTAAGCAAACTTCGCTCAAAGGCAAGTCGGAGAAACCATGCCCTGTCATGATTTCCCTCGAGCGCGGTGGAACCGAACTAGCGCTCGTGCACTACAAACCGATTCAAGTCACACCGAAATTTACAACCACAGGAGAATTCAATGACCACCCACGCTGCATTCAAGGCACCCGTCTTCACGCTTCCGCAGGACGAGCTTCTAACGCTCAACGTCAAGGACATCCCGGTCATGAAAGACGCGCTAGGACCGGGGATTCACTTCCAGCCGCTGTTGGCCGATCCCGAAGCCGGGGTTTCGGCAGTAATCGGCATCTTTGCGCCCGGGATTGTGGTGCCGTCCCACCTGCACACGGGCGCCGTCCACGGATATACGCTGAAGGGCAGCTGGTTCTACAAGGAATATCCGGACCAGGTGCAGACCCCGGGCTCCTACCTGTACGAGCCCTCCTCGTCGATGCACACCTTCTGCGTCCCGGAAACCAACACCGAGGATACGGTCGTCTTCTTCATCGTCTTCGGCGGAAACGTGCACTTCGATGAAGAAGGCAAGTTCATCTCAGTTCTCGATGCCATCACATTTCAAAACCTGATCAAGACGTGTGCAAAGGCTCAGGGCCTCGATGCCGTTCAGTACCTGAAGGGTGGCTCGGCCCATTATGCCGTCGAAAGGAGTCAAAAATGACGATGCGCGCTGTTGTCATGCAAGGCGGAGGCCTTGCGATGGCCGACGCACCAATTCCTCAACCCGGATCGGGCGAGGTCCTCGTCAAGACTCTGGCGTGCGGAATTTGTGGGAGCGACCTGCACTGTGTTGCGCACGGCGGAAAATTGCTCGCTAGTGCACGCGAGGTGGCAGGCATAGAGCTCTTCGATCCCAGCAAGCCAGTAGTTCTTGGTCACGAATTCTGTGCAGAGGTGGTTGAGCACGGGCCGGGAAGTCGTGGGGCACAAAAGGTCGGCACGCGCGTCGTCTCGGCACCCTTCCTCCTCCGACCGCAGCCGGTGACACTCGGATTTGGCGGCTTGGACACGCCTGGCGGATTTGCCGAATACATGGTGCTGTCGGAAGATCTCCTCATGCCGGTGCCCGACGACGTGCCCAGTGACATGGCTACCTTGGCCGAGCCGCTCGCGGTGGCCTTGCATGCCGTCAATCGGGGTGGGCTGGGATCCGATGACGTGCCGATCGTCATTGGTTGTGGCCCCATCGGGCTGGCAGTTATTGCCGTGCTCAAGATGCGCGGCGTTGGCCCGATCGTCGCGGCGGATTTTTCGCCATCGCGTCGTGCGATGGCCGCCGCTCTTGGGGCCGACATTGTGGTCGACCCACGCGAAACGTCGCCCTACGACTCGTGGCGATCTGTCGCCGCCGCTCCGGACCCAACGCGCTTTGGTCGCCAAACGCCGATGTTCCCAGCGTTTTCATTTCGCCCTTCAATCATCTTCGAGTGCGTCGGCGTACCCGGCATTATCCAGAAGATTCTGGCCGGTGCCCCTCCGTGTTCCAAGATCGTTGTAGCTGGCCTTTGCATGGAACTGGACACCTTCTACCCCACGTTCGCCATCATGAAGGAGGTTGATCTGGCCTTCAGTATCGCCTACACGATCGAGGAATTCGCAGAGGCGTTCTCGCATATCGTTTCCGGCCGATTGCAGGTCGGTGCGCTTATCACCAGCCATGTAGGACTCGACGGGGTACCGGACGCCTTTGCCCGATTGGCCGATCCAGAACGTGATGCCAAGATCATCATCGTTCCATAGCCCAGCCGCGCACCGTCCAACTAGTGATCGGCACTAGCAGCTGTTTTACCTATGAATGCGGCACACACCAGAGACCCGGAAGGAAGCACCCGCTTCCTCAATCTGGTCTCCTTTAAATGGCTGATGGCTGGCATGGGCTGGCGCGTCGATCTGTCGCGCCTGCAGAGTGACGAGGCCTACATCGACGAGTGTCTGCAACGCGCTCTGACTAGTGACTCAGAGTTGCTGCGCAAGCGCGGTGTCGAGATGCTTGGCTTGCGGCGCGCTTCGGATGCGCATTGTGGCCCTTCCATGCCGTCCACATTCGTCGCTTGACATTGTAGTGGGGGCTCAAGGGTCCAATCGTTTGGCTGCTTCGCTCCCCGGGCGTATGGGTCTGGGGAGGAATTTCATTGAGCAGATGCGAACAAGTACAAAGCTGCTTGGCGCATCTAGAGTTAATTGGAGAGTGGACTATGTCTATAGCTGACTGGGAATCGAGAAGTGTTCAATCCAATGGCCAGCGCATTCGCCTGAAGATTGCCGGATCGTCAGGGCCGATGGTGCTGTTGTGTCACGGATTCCCCGAATCGTCGTACTCTTGGCGACACCAACTCGACGCGTTAGCGGCGGCAGGATATCGCGCGGTCGCCATGGATATGCGGGGCTACGGGAGATCGTCCAAGCCCGCTGAAGCCGTCGCATACCGAATCACAGAACTGGTTGCAGACTGCGTCGGCGTGGTCGAGGCTCTGGGTGAATCGAGCGCAGTTATCGTCGGCCACGACCTAGGAGCGCCGGTGGCTTGGACCGCAGCGTGGACGCGACCAGATATATTTCGCGCAGTGGTCGGGCTTAGTGTTCCGTTCGGCGCGCGTGGCTTGGCTTGTCTACCGGGTAACCCCTTCGGCGAATTGCGGCCGAGCGTGGCGAACCGCCAGCTGGCTGGTCCTGACTCGATGTTCTATCACGAATATTTCTCCCTCCCCGGCGATATCGCGGCGCGTGAAGCAGAGCGGGATCTGCGGAGTTGGCTGACGAGTGCGTTTTACACTCTATCTGCTGACCGGCCCTTGCCTCCAGAGCTTGCAGGTGTGGACTTAACAAGGTTGCCCGAGGATATGCTCCGCGATTTTGTTCGTGCCGTCATGTCCGTGCCTCGATCCGGAACCTTCAATGCGCTACTCGAGCAACCAGAGAAGCTGCCGGCTTGGCTCAGCGAAGACATCCTAGACGTCTGTCTGGCAGAACTTGAATATAGTGGCCTAACCGGTCCGCTGAATTACTACCGGAACTCAGATCTAGATTGGGAGATTCTCGGTCAGCATCAAGGCAAGCCGATCGAAGTACCAGCGCTTTACATCGGCGGTGATCGCGACATTGTCACCATCTGGAGTCAGCAGGCGATCGCTCGCGCGCCAGAGGTTCTCATGGACCTGCGCGGATCGATCATTATTCCGAATTGCGGGCACTGGATTCAGCAGGAGCAACCCTTGGCGGTCAACCGGGAACTGCTGGCGTTCCTGCAAGCCTTGTGAGCCGATTTCCATGTAACCGACATTGGGCCGTGACCAAAGGCGAACTGGCTCCTCGCCGCCTTCCAGTCCATGGGCGCTCGCCCCCAGTCGGCGGTGATGTTGCGGAGCCCCAGCCAGATCAGCTTGGAGGCCGCGTCGTTGCTTAAGGGCCAGGGGATGAAACCAACGCCGCGCGGCGAGCGCTCCTGCGTGCCGACGGCACGCCTAGATGGCTGGCTGTTGGCCGATTGAACCAGGCGGCTGCGTGAGGGATGGATGCCGGATGGCCTTGACGACATCGCCGGCACGGGGCAGCGCCCGAGAGCCCGGCGACGCGAAGCGCCGACACGTCCATGATCCAAGAATAATTCAATCGGCCCTCAGCCATCAATGACCCAAGAGAGTGCGAGCGAAATCCAAGTCGGCAAATTGTGCTGCACAGGAGGCGTTAGGCATTGCAGGCGCCACAGGGCAATATCGGGAAGAAATTGCTCGCTCCGAGTTGCAGGCGAGTTTCCAGTGCATCTGCGCGAGTGCGCTATCCGACCACAATGCAGGCGACATCGCCATCGTACCGGACGGTTGCATCGATGTTCGCCCCTCAGTCGGCGAGGTTGAACATATTGCGAACGGAGCCGAGTACACGGCGGCTTGGCCCTGGACGCCGTAGCCAAACACCCTCACCGGAAATCAGACTTCCTCCGCGGCGCCAGCGGCCGCCATTGGGTTGTAACTTGCTGGGCAGCGTACTCGCCCCTGCTCGGGGATGGCGTGGTGCACGCGCCGCCTGAGTTCGATCTTGACAGTCTGCAGTTGGGCGCCCAGGCGTTTGGCACCGGTCAGCCGCAGCACCATGAATTAGCCCTTCCTAGTCTCGCCGCAGCGATGCGTGAAGCCCAGGAGATCGAAGGTCTGCGGTTTGCTCTGTCCCGCGCGGCTTCAGTTCGCACGGGGAGGTTACTCACCATAATCAATGTTCAGTCGGCATCACCCTTCCTTTCCTGAAACATTTGCGGCCAGCGTCAACAGCCAACATGCAGCTCATGAAGCTGGGGCAGCACCCAACCTCTTCAAGCGGGCCGGCTCGACGATCTCAATCCAATAGCCATCCGGGTCCTTGACGAAAGCGACGTCCTTCATCTTGCCTTGGTTGGGTCGTTTGACGTAGGGAGCAGCATGCTGGTCGAACCAGGCTATGGCGGCGTCGAGATCGGGCACCGAGACGCAAATGTGGCCGAATCCTTGGGGATGGGCGTTGCCATCGTGATAGCGAAAGATTGGATCGCTCTCGGTTCCCCAGTTGTGTGTGAGTTCGAGAATTCCACGCTGTGAGAAGGTCCACACCGTGCGATCGCCATCGTCTTCAGGCACTTCGTTGTCGTCGGGCAGGTATCCCAAAAAATAGAGCGAAAACTTCATCTCCTGGAAATCGAGCTTATGCAGGACCCGCATGCCCATGATTTCGCAATAAAACGCGAGAGAAATGACTGGGTCCCTGACCCTCAGCATCGAATGATTGAGGACGAAGCCCCGCGTGGCAGCCGGCGGTTCTAGGCTAACGCCGAGATGTGATTCGGTCTTAAACGTCATTCTTGCCTTGGCTCTAGTGAAGTGGTTGCATTAGTGGGCGCGATGGAGAGGGTCGTATTCCTTGACCATTGCTGCCAGAGTATTGGGTGTGCCCCCACGAAGTCATTCCCCGGGAGCGCAACGGAGTGGCAGGACATTGAGGCCGTTCGCCCACCACGCGGTGAATCGGTAGTCACTATTAATAGCGGGGCAGATGTAACCGGGAGCCCGGGCCTGTCGGAGTTTGTCACTTCATTGTGTCGGAGCGTGCGCGCTCTCGGTACTCACGAGGATTCATGCCGAACTGCTGCTTGAATGCGCGACTGAAGTGCGTTGGGTCGCTGAAGCCCCATGCGTAGGCAATCTCGGCCACGCCGGCATCCCGGTACGCCCGACTGCGCAGGTCTTCGCTGCAGCGGGCGAGCCTCTGCGCCTTGATCCAAGAAGAAACGCTAGCCCCGGTCTGAGCAAAGAGCATGTGCACGTACCGCGGCGACATGCGGTTGGCTGCCGCAATGCTAGTTGGCGTCATGTTCTCGTCCTGCAAGTTCAAAAGAACGTAGTCTTGAAGCTGTTTCAAGTATCTCATCGCCAGTCCCTGAGGCGGGGCATCGACGCGATGATTCATCGCCGCGGTGAGAAGTTCGAGCGTCGCTCGGCGCACAGCGGCTTGATCCGTATCGCCCAGAAGGTCCATTTGCTCCGCGAGGGTCGCCACGTGTCCGAAGAGGACGGCCCCGATCCCGCGGCGACTGTCGATCATGGTCCCGTTGAACCGCGCACCTCTGGGCAGCCGATCCTGGACGGCAGTCCATGGAAGAACGAGCGACACCTTGTGGAGCTTCTCGATGACGGTGAATTCCATCGGTTGGTTGCTAGTCCAGATGAGCAAGTCGCCCGGTCCAACACCGACCACATCGCTGCCGAAGTGAAACTTCTCGCTCCCTGCCTTCGTGATCTGGACGCCGATGTACGCTTGGTCGTCCTTCGCGATCAGCTGCGGCAACCGCCTTCCAGTGCATGGATCGCAGACGCACTCCACGACGCGAAGTCCGCGGAAATCTCGATTCTTCACACTTGCCGTGAACTGTGGACCAACCGTCCGGTGCACCTGCCACGGCCCATAGTTGTCAGTCAGCGCAGCCTGCCACGCGTCCGTGACGTCAGCTCGATGAATGCCTCGGGTGGTCCAGCTGGCGAGGGCTGCAGAAGTGGCATCGGGCTCAATCATATTTGTCTCCGGTCCCTAGGGCGCTCGACGGTGCCCGCGCACTCAGCATATCTTCAATGCTTCGTCTTGACATGTTCCCAAAGTGAAATCCAACTCGTTCACAGGGGAAGTGACCGCGAGACCATAGGGTAGAAACTCGGCAGTCGGGCTGGGCCACCCAGCCAAGGGTCGCCCGGAAGTTCGCAGACGAGAACACGGCGAGGCTGCGCGCCCCAGAGGTCGAGCGTTGACCTCGACCTCGCTCCAACGGTTCTGCAGAATCATGTCCGTGAAGGTCTTGTCCAATGCGTTCGTCGTCGATGGGGGTGCCATTGACCCGGACTTGTTTTTCCCTCACTCGACGCAGACACTGCGCCTGGTCGGAAGCTGCGTGCGCCCTTGGACATGTTGCAGAGCGATTGCTTTGAATCGCGCCCATGGCGGTCGACCGAATCGAGCCGCGAACGGGCGCGGCTACTGCGAGAAAGATGTGAATGTTTGGATGAGGATCTTCCCCTCGCGAACGTAGAGGGTGTCGGTCGCCAGAACGACAAATGGCTTCGCATTCCAGACCAAGTAAGCAATATCGCCTTCGATCACTTGCCGTTGAATCTGGAACGCTTCCCAGAATCCCGGTTTGATGGACTCGAGAAAGTTTGAAAAGAACTGTCGAATCTCCGACAGCCCTCGCACAGTTCGGTCGGGAAGCTGAACGACCGACTGGTCGCAATAGTCGGACACCAGCGCATCTAAGCCTTGTGCAAACGATTTAAGGTGGTGATCAAGAATCTGATGGGTGTCGGGCATTTTCTTGGTTGACGTGATGACGGTAGGCACGGAGCTTCTCCTTTGAGCGCAAGGCTCCAACATGAGTCGGACAATGTTTTGCGAGTCACGCAGTTGCGACGCAGCCAGCATCGCGTCTGCTGTACGGTCAACCCCAGGCGCCTTGAACCTCTTCCCAGCCGACCACCGCGATCGGACTGCCGTCCGGTTTGATGAAGGTTAGCGGCCCAAGGAATGTCATGTAGAACTCGCTGTCGATCGGAAAGGACGTCTTGTCGTGCCTGGCGCCAGATGACTCGAAGCCATAGCCCGGCGCGATGGCGGTGGCACCACCATTCGCCTCGCCCCCTCGAACATCCATCTTTCCTTTTGTGAGAAGGTATTCGCCCGGACCGGCGTGAATGTGCGCCGCAAACGATGAGTGCGCGGGGCAATCAAAGATTGCGCTCCACGAACCCTGTCCAGGGGAAACATTGAGCAGCTTCCAGCGAATACCCCCAGTCGAAAAGGCCGCCGGAAACGGCTTCCACTGAACCTCGTCAATCTGGACATATTCCTCGTTCGTCTTCGGCTTCATCTAGTGTCTCCTATGGCAAGAAATGGGTTGTTCGGGTGGAGCCCTTCTCCACCGCGTCGGCTTGGTGAAGCTCATTCGCCAAGCCGTAGCTGAACAATAGGTCTTGTGACGCGCGTCGAGCACGGCTGCCGGGAAGGCCGGCTTGACTCACCGCGAAGATCAGGGAAAATCCGCAGGACGGAGGTCGCCGAGGTCGGTCTATTGGGGCAGAGGTGATCAAGGCCAGGTAGGTGCAGCGCATCCATCGATTCGGGATATGAAGCAACAGACGCTCGCCACAACGGCCGATCAGAACACGCTGCACGAAGGCGACCGCAAACCAACTCGACTGGTGCACTCTGGCCACGATGGAGCGGATGGTGCCACGCCAGCAGTTTTGCAAGATGATCGACGGGCCGCGTAGTCAGTCGTTACGAAGTCTCGCATCGTCGCGCGGTTCACGAGCACGCAGCACTCGCGGCCGATATTCCGTAGATCCGAGCTCGCAAAAGATGACGCGCCGCAATTCGCGATGCCCGCATGAGCACGGACATGGCGCAGCACCCGATCGAGCGCACACCTAAGATGTTGTCGAAATGTTCATCGGGGTCGCTAGTAAGTCGTTGATATGCCGATCCGGGGTAGCTTCACTGCACTGACAGGCAATTCTGATTGCACGGACACGCAAGTGGCTGCGGCCCAGTCCACCTAGGATTTGACCTGTCGCGCACCGCGACGCCACTACCGTCGGTCCGGACGGACATGCCAGGAGTTGAACATGCCATTGATCGATGTAATCTACCCGCAAGGTGCACTGAGCGCACCCGCGCTCAAGAAGCTCGAAAGCACCCTGTGGAAGAAAGCCCTCAAATGGGAAGCAATCGAAGCGAACGCCGCCTCGGCATCGGTCGCCTGGGCTTATCTGGACGAGCGACCGCGGCAAAGCGTGAGCGCTGGCGGCAAGCCTATCACACAGAACATCTACCGTATCAACGTGCGGGTGATGGTCGGATTCATGGACCAAGTGCGAATCGACGGCATGGCCCGCGAACTCACGGACGCTGTTCTTGAGGCCGACGGGTCGAATGGTGACGCGAGCGGCCCGCGCGTCTTCTGCATCATCGAAGAAATACCAAGCGGCACCTGGAGCATCGACGGATCGACGTGGACCACGGTCTTCACTGCCAGGCAGCTTGAAATCGACAAGACGCGGATCGCCGCGATGGAGCGCGCCCTTGCGGAGCGCCCGCGCATCGACGTCCTTGCGTCACCGGTCTGAACTCAGTAGAACGCTCGTCCGCCTACGGAGGCGCGGGCTTCGCCCGCGAACAGGCCTATCGTTTCAGCATCACTTTCGCGTGCTTGCGCGACAACGGCGCGTGCTTTTGGTGTGGACACGACTGATCCTGCCGGACACGTCGTCGGTTGCGCTCGACCATCTGCCCGGGATGGATACGTCGACATGGGTGGTTGGATTGGGGGGTCAAGCAGAATACGTGATGGTCCCGTATGCAGACTTCAATCTTCTGAAGTTTCCGGCCGAGATCAGACGCTGGAAACGATTCGAGACCTCACCTGTCTCTCTGACATCCTGCCGAACGGCTACCACGGAGTGGTTACGGCGGGTTGGCCCCGGAAGCGCTGTCTACGTCACCGGCACCGGTCCGATCGGACTCGTGGCAGCAGCGTCGGCACACCTGCCAGGTGTTGCCGTGGTGATCGTCGGCGGCGTCAATCCAGTACGTATCTCGGGCGCAAAGGCAGTGGGTTTTGAGACGGTAGATCTGTCGCTCGATGCGCCGCTGGGCGACCAATTGCGTTCACGCAGGAGGCTTTTGTCGGACAGGCCATCCTGCAGGGTTTCGTCGGTGATATTGCTCATTTAGATTGGGTCCGTCGCGCGGCGGGCATGGTCCATGCGGAGTTGCTATCTTGCCGGAACTCTCCGCATAGCTCAGTGTCACGCCATCGAGGAATACTCATGCGAGGTCAGGCAATCTCACGGCCATGCGCCAACCAACGGCACGAAACAGGGCGGCAATGGGGCCGTGAGCAGACCTTCGAATGCATACTCGCGGTCTCCTGTGGGCGTAGCTTGTCATCCAGCCTGATTCTTTCGAACTTCACGAGCAGTTCGCCGGCATGAGATGTGGTCGACCACCTTTCATGCCGAAGTGCCAGGTATTTCCTTTCTTAGTCTGATGCATCTCGGGATCGCGCGTGTTGCCCTCGTTCTTGGTCGAGCTGGGCGCCGCGATGATGGTCGCGGCCACGATGGTGCCCGCGCACATCAGAAGCCCTTGCTCGGCAAGATGAGCGTTGATCTCATCGAATAGCGCCTTGGTGGGGTCATTGTCCAGCAGCAGTCGCCTGAACTCCAGCAGCGTGGTGGCGTCAGGCACCGACTCGCGCGACAGGTCGATGCCCACGAAGTCGCGCAGCGCTTGGCTGTCATACAGCGCGTCTTCCAGCGCCTCGTCGGCCAGGCCGTACCACTGCTGGAGGCAGTACATGCGCGACATCCTGGAAACGCCCATCGGCAGTCGGTCGACGCGTCCGCTTGTGGGGTACAGCGGCTCGATCACAGCGATTAAACGAGACCACGGCACGCCTAGATGGCTGGCTGCTGGCCGATCAGGCGCAACCTGTTGGGCTGCATTGCAGGGGCGCCAAACGTAGAGGGACAGGGACTGGCTGTCCAGTCGATCCCCTGGAGGGCAAACGAAGTGCGGAGACGCTAAGTTCCTGCGGCCGTACTCCACAGCGATGCGGACATTGGTCGCACGTACAGTCGATCCGCCATCAAGGGAATGAGTGTCGAACACAGGCAACTGGCGGCGGTGTTAGCCACCATGAAGCCCGATCATCCGCTCGCAGGACAGAGGAGCGTGACGTTGTCGCAACTGTGGGCTTATCCCATCGCGCTGCTCGACCGCGACAACGCGTGCGCCAGCAGGTTCCGGCCGACAGCACAGTAGTTGTGTGAAGGCAATGTGAAGGCGTGCCATCCTCATCGACCATGAGGAATCGTACAAAGTTCCATGAAAATCACACAGCGACTCCCTGCTGTCGTTCGAGCTTCAACGATATCGAGTTGCTGCGCACGATACCCGATACTTGTTGGCCCAGGCGATTTTCAATCACAGGTCTCCACGGCACCAGACTGAACCCGATGCCGTCGTCGAGCATTGCGAAGCGGCCACTGACAAGCTGAACTGAGCGACGGTATATGCCAGTTACCCGCTCGCCGTCGTGCAACAGGCGATGGACTCGACCAGTCTCGTGTTGAACCACCTTGCCCCTCTCGGTCAGTTCCCGGTCCCGCAAGGTGGACAGTAGATTGCGCGCCCAAACCACACGTGGGCCGCGTCGCTCAGCCAAGCCCTGCTCAACAAGGAAATTCATCCGATCCCGCAACGCACCGCGCACTTGAGCCCCAAAACCATTTTGCGATAACTCCCTTCCACTACCGACGATTTGATGGTCCAGCCAAGTCGCGCCTTGGGCACGCACTTGTTGTTCAATTGTCAGGTGCGAACGCAATTCCAAGATGACACCGCCGGCTAGTCGTGCATCATGTATTAGCGCGCGTGACAAGAGGTCAGGCGGAACTCGCCAGACACCATCAGCCATGCGCTCCACAACTCCAGAACGGCGCAAAGCTTCGAGTCGCCGCACATGCACATCAACCGCAGTCTGTGGGGCGGGGTTGCCTTCATGTCGAAGCCGCATGAGATGGTCAGCGGTACGGTACAGACCTTCACGCGCGATGCCAGCAATGTTGCGGTCCACCGCCCGCTTCCCGCCCGCCGGTCTCACCTCCGCGATGCCCCCCAGTGGCATGCCTGTCAAGTCAGTGCCGACGGGGATCTTTACGTAGTGCGCCCGTCCGTCGACGCCATCGACCACTAGGTAGCCGCGGTCGTGCAGTTCGTCGGCGAGGCCTTTGCCCGCGATTCGACCGATAACGGGGGAAGCCGGCCGCTCCTCGACCACGCATTCCCGCCGCTGCCCCTTGAGCGCACGGCGCACCGTCTCCAGCGCATCCTCGCGCTTGCCCATTGCGTCGAGCGTGGCCGCCATCCCGGGCTGGAGCTTCCATCGGTTCGCGTTGCTCCTCTCGGCCAGGCCCATGCCTTCGAGCCGCTGCAGCCGTGCGCGCAGAGCATTCTGACGCTGCCGGTCTTGCGGAGGCCCCGTCAGATCGATGCCATCGGCACCAGCTTGCCGGATCAGCGCCCGGTCCAGGCTGGTGAGCCGCTGCTGGTCGACCTCCCGCAGCAGGCTCCTGCGGATTTCTGCCTCGGTGCGCGGTCCCAGCCATTCGGTAGCGATCTCGCTGGCGCGCAGGCGCATGCCGTGAGCCATGTAGTCGGGAGCGATCACGAGATCTTCCCTGCCGCTGGCAGGCCCGCCCGTACGGCCGTTCAGCACGATGTGAGTGTGCGGATTGTCTGTGTCCCAATGGTCCACGGCCACCCAGTCCAGTCGGGTCTCCAGGTCGATCTCCATGCGGTGCATCAGCTGGCGCGTGAAGCCCTTCAGGTCCTCCAGTTCCTCGCCATCCTCGGCCGAGACGATGAAGCGGAACTGGTGGCGGTCATTCAGACCGCGTTCCGTGAAGGCCTTGAGATCGGCCGCTTCGGCGTCGGCGCCGTAGGCCTGGCCCTTCTGCCCGTCACGGGTGACACCGTCGCGCTCGATGTAGCGCAGGTGCACGGCCACCGAGTTCGGGCTGGCACCCCGAAGCAGAACGAAGCGGGACTTGATGACCATGCGCCGCGCGTTCGGTCCCAAGCGCTGGCCGGCCATCGAGGCCGCAACGCGGCCGCGTCCGAAAGTGTTGGCGGCTCTGCCAAGGCGCTTGCCTGAGGACGTCGAGCCGGCCTTCGACACTTGCTTGAGAACCTGCGAAACGAAGCGCTGCGAGCGCGGCCTACCACGCGACTTCGGCGCCGCGGGCTTGATGCGAAATCGATCCTCGTCATTGCGAGCCATGAAGACTCCAGCGCACAGTGGCGCAGCGTGTCGCAAACGGCACGCGGCAGAGGCCGCGGCCATGCAGGTTCCAGCCTCTGCGCGGCACACTCAAGACCCCTTGCGGTGCCGCCGCAAACCCACGTGCAGACTGGGTTGGAGGGGCGCGACGTGCAACCCCTTTTATCTGGCCCTCCGTCTCCGCCTTCCGCATCCGCTCCCGCCTCCGACTTGCCGCCAGCCGCGCACCGCGTGCGCAACGCTGCCCGAAAGGCAGCGGCGGTGCAGCGCGCGCTGCACGCTGGCGGCGGCCCCCCTGCACGACGGAGTGCAGCGTGGGCGCATGCCCAGTTGCACTTCGAGGGCATGTTTGCTGACGTGATAGAGCAAACCTCATGACGCGCTCCAGGTCCACAGTGGCCGCGCGGTGCCCAGCACGGCGGACGCGGCGATGGGACCGAAGTAACGGCTGTCGAAGGAAGCCGGGTTCGTGTCGCTGAGCAGAAATAGCTCACCCGCAGCGAGGGGCCGGCATTGAGGCCAAGTTTGCAGCGGCCGGCGCGCGCCATCATGCGTTCGTGCAATCGCCACCACTGCGCCGTCGACGCGCACAGTCTGCTCCCCAACGCACACCGATTGCGGCGCGAGGGCACCGACGCGTTTGAGTATCGGCACGCCGTTCGGAAGGTAGCCGCGCTGTCCTGCGAACGCGGCTACGTCGGTGGGAAGCCGCGCCAGCACGATGCTGCCGACGTGCAGCGAGGCTGCGTTGCCGATGCTGCCGACCCGGTACCAGCCGCGCGGCACGCTGTCCGTCGGGTTGTAGACCACGAAGACCCGCTCATGCGCCGACATCGTTATGAAGTCCGGCGTGCACAGTGCAGCCAGGCCGATGCCCATCCCGGCGAAGAGCACGCGCCGGCTCATCTCAATACTCCTCGCGCAAGATGCGCCGCATGCCGCTCGCTGGTGTAGTCCGGCAGCGGCTGGCGCGCTCCAAGCCGGTTGCCGACCGTGCGCCAGTACGTGACGGCAACCGCGGCCGGATCGATGCCCAGCGCCTCGATGGCGTCGATCGCTGCGAGCACAGCCTTGACCTGCGGCTCGCCATCGGCGCGCAGCAGGATGCGCGCGCCGGGCGCTACGCCGGCGATTCGTTGCGCGCCATCGAACGGCATCGGCGCCTGCAGCACCATGAGCTGCCAGAGCGCCGTACCGTAGTCATTGCCAATCCACTTCACGCGGCAGCACACCGCACTCGGCATAAAAGTCGCCACGCGCCGCCAGCGGTCCAGCACCGTCTCGCGCACGGGCTGGCCAAAGCGCAGCCAGACGTTAACGCGATGCTCGACGAAGGCGAGCGAGACCCGCATGGGGACAGGCCGTGGCGGCAGCACTGCGTGTGGCCGAGCCTGCACGGCGATGGGCAGCAACTGCGTCATGGCTGACCTCCACCGTACTCGCGATCCAGCAGCTCGCGCAACATCTCGGCCGCAGTGACACCGCGTTCGAACGCGATCACCTTGATGCGGCCCCGCAGCGCCGGCGTCACGTCGATGGTGAGGCGGGCGGTGTAGATCGACGTCTTGGCGGCAACCTCCGGTGCGTCGGCCTGTCGCACCCACGTCGAGGCCGGGTCAACAGCAGGCTTACCGCCGATGGGTGCCCGCTTCGGCGCTGCAGATGACGCTGATGCCGTCACTGCAGCATCTCCTGCACTGCCTGCGCCAGTGCCGCGATTTCGCGCGCGGCGGCGCACTTCGGCGCGGCTTCGCATGCGAGCCGGCCTGCGGCCACGCTGTCGGCAAACACGATGCGCTGCGAGACTTCAGCGTGCAGCGCGGCAAACGGCTGGTCGGCCAGCGCGGCGCGTGCTTCTCGGCCGATCACCGTGCCGACCACGCGCCGGTTGATCACGAAGGCCGCGCGGAGCTGCGGCCTGAACACCCGGGCCTCGGCAATGAGCGTCACCATCTCATGGCTGGCCCACACGTCGTAGGCACTGGGCTGCACGGGGATCAGCACCAGGTCGGCGGCCAACAGCGCGGAGCGCGCGAGGGACGCGACCCTGGGTGGTCCATCGATCACAACGTAATCCGCCTCCAGGGCGATCTGCGGCGCTTCCTGGTGCAGCGAGTCCCTCGCCAGCCCGAACACGCCGTAGAGCCGTCCCTGTCCGTTCTGAAGCCGTCGTTGTGCCCAGTCGAGGGCTGAGCCTTGCGGATCGGCGTCGAGCAGCGTCACGCGGCTTCCCGCCATCGCCAGCTCGCCGGCCAAGTGGGTGGCGAGCGTGGTCTTGCCCGCGCCGCCCTTCTGGTTGAGCAGCGCGATCACCTTGCCGGGTCGGTCTTGTCTTTCTGGCAAGCGGATTTCGGCTGTTCTGACTGCTTCCGGCGAGGCACTGCCCGACTTTTGAGCAGCTTCGGTTCGCGCGCGCGTGAATTCCATTTATGTATCCCTTTAGATGTTTAGGGAGGCCCGAAACCGTTGCTGGGCGCGGCTTGCGGGGTGTTTGGCGCCGGTGATCCACCGATGGTTGCGCCGGTGATCCACCGAGTTCCGCGCCGGTGATCCACCGAGCCCGTCCCCATGACATCCACAGGTTCTTCAACAGAAGCTGTGGATAAGTCGGTGGTCGATGCGTTCCTTGTGCACGGGCGGAAGGCCAACCACTCAATGCCGCCGCTGCGTTCGATGGACAGCCGGTAGCCCGGCAGCGCCTGGCGCAGTGCGAGGGCGCGCACGTGCGCCGCGAAGTCGCGTGAGCGCTGGAGCGCGCCGGATTTCAAATACAAGTGGCGCATTTCGAAGCGCCATCCACCGGGCTGCCGGCCGCCATGCTTGCGCACCAGCCGGTACAGCCAGCGCTCGATGCCACCGGAAAGCCGGAAATACGTGGGATCCAGTGTGAGCACGAGCGCCTCGTCCATCACGCCGGTGAAGAACCAGTCGGCCAGAATCAATTCGATGCCATCGGAGCGGCCATCGGGCCGGATGAATTCCTTCCACTCGTTGATCCAGGAGAAGCGATGCACCCGCTTGCCGCCATTCGGGCGCTCGCGCTGGCGCAGCGTCGTGGCGACGGTGGTGGACTGCAGCCGGTCCAACGCGGCGCGCAGTGCGAGGTAGTCGCTGCGGCCGGTACCCCGCTGCGCAAAGCGCAGGATCTCGTAGGGCGTGGCCACCATCAGGCGCGAAGGTGCGATGCCTTCTTTCTTCGCCTGGATGATCTGGCTGGCAGCCCAGATCAGCACGTCGGCATCCCAGATGGTGGCGATGCCGTGCTCGGGAACGCCTTCGACGGTGAGCGAGATGCCGCCCGCCTCGAAGCGGATCGGCACGATGCGCGGCGACTTCGCCAGGGAGAAGAACGGGTAAGCCATCAGATCCTGCGAATCGCGCAGCGCCATGTCACCGTGCGGCAGCGCGCGGAACAGTGTGAGCTGTTCGCGTTCGCTTAGGCGCTTCGACATGCCGTGAGTCCCCTGTGCGGCCATTCACCGAACAGAGTCGCGCTGCACGTAGCCAGGGTCCGAGGTCATGCCGTAGGTGTGGCTGTCGGCCCAGGCACGCAGGTCGGCGGCCGCGTAGACCACCCGCGCGCCGAACTTGCGGAAGCGTGGGCCTCCGCCCAGTACGCGCTGCTTCTCCAGCGTGCGCGGCGACAGCCGCAGGAACGCGCCGGCTTCGTCGGTGGTCAGAAACTCGGGATTGGCCGGCGCAGGCGGAACCGCAGCAGGCTGCGGCGCAGCCGCAGCGGCCGTGCGGGAAGGGAGAGAACTGCCAACTGTCATGACGCACTCCATCGCTGTCGATGGGCCGCAAACCGTTCGCGGCCTGATGGAGGCAGTCTCGGGAACCAAGCCCGATCAAGGCAGGGAGAGATTCAGCGCACCGGGTCGTCTCCGGGTTGCTTCGCTGGGAGATGCAGCACACCGGCCATCGCCAGGTAGCCGCCGTTCATGAGCGCCTCGGCACGCCGCAGGAGGTGACGTATCTGCGCGCGTAATTCACCATCCTCGTGCCAGCGCAGGACGACGGCTTCGAGGCCGAACAGGGCTTGAGCGGTATCGCGATGCGACGCGCCCGCCTGCGCGGCGTCGAGCGCCTGCAAAGCGCGCAGATGCAGCAGCGCCGCGCGGGTCACAGTCCGCGCGGGATCCACCTGCGGCGCATGGCCTTCCAGGGCCAGCGCCTGCACGTTGAACGTGTCGAGTTGGCCGCGTAGCTGCGGCGTCAGCGGTACGGCACTGGCGTAGGCGGTGCCGTCAGCCAGGACACCTGACAGCGACAAGCGCATGCGCTGGGCACTGAGGTCGACCGTTAGCGACAAGTCGGGGCCGCCAAGCGCCAAGCGCTTGCGGCCGGGGATTCGCCACAGATCGAAACGGCGGGCCGCTGCATCGTTCGCGTGCGCAGCACGCACATGCAGCAACCCGTCAGGGGACGACAGCCACAGCGGATGCGCACGGCGCACATCCAGGTCGGGATCTTCGGCGACATCGCAACCCCCAGCGGGCAAACGACACCACGCGCTTGCGGCGCACCCAATCCGCGCGGTAGTCCGGATGGCGGCGCAAGTACTCCCATGCAACGCCCGAGTCGTCCAGGTCCAACACGTAGAGATAGGCGGCCGACACGCCCCACGGCGCGCGGGGCAGGTCTTCGGGGTCGGGTTTCAACATGCAATCCTCCTTTAAAGGAGGAAAGCTGCCATAGGCGAGGGAAGGCAGGGTCGCCTTCGCGGCGACCCTTCGTCGCGCGATCGGCGACGTTGCAACAGCGCGTCAATCGTTGATCGAACCGTCGCGCTGTGCGTCGGCCAGGTAGCCGGAGAGCGTCTGGCGCGGTTTGAAGTGGGGATCGGCCACGATGCGCATGCCCCGCGGCCCACGGACTCCTTCGAGGGCCGAAAGGCTCACCTGCCCGAGCTCAGGACTCCCGGTACCGGCATCGCACAGGCCAAAAGCCTTGTCCCCGTCGGCATCGAGCTCAGTCAGCAGCCAGGCGGCCCCAGCGTCCAGGGTGTAGAGCTTGACCACCGGTAGCGGATCAATGGCGTCCCCGCGCGCCCGCGCCGCGCCATTGGCCAGCAGCTGGTTTCGCTGTTCTTCGGTGAAGAAAGTCATGGTCTCTGCATGAGGTAGTTGAATACTAATTCGCAGCGGGCATAAAGCAAGTCCCAGCAGCGACGCTACAGACGCTTGCTACCGAGCGGTATGAAACCGTTCATTCAAGTGAAAATCCGGCGCCACGAGCCGCGCACTATCTCATGAGTTAAAGATAACGTGGTTTTAATTTCTTGGAAACAAGACGCTTCTGTTCATGCAGAAGCAGGAAATACAGCGCGGGCGGCCGACCGGCGCGACGACGTTTGAGGCAGGCCCGGCACGGGCCTTTGGAGATACGGTGCGCGCCCTGCGCACCGAGGATGGCGTTGCCCAGGAAACCCTGGCGCACCGGGCCGGCATCGAGCGTTCGCACATGGGCAAGATCGAGCGCGGCGAGCACATGCCGACCTTGGCGATGATCCTGAAGATCGCGCGGGCGTTGGGCCGTAGCGCTGGCGAACTGATGCTGGAAACCGAAGCACGTCTGCCCAAGGAGGAAGGTTAAGACGAGATTGGCCGCCGAACGTCGCCGGCGGCCAATGCACCGCTGCTAGACCACGATGCGCCCGGCGAGACGTGCCTCTCGCGCGAACGCACTCAACGGTTTCTGCGCTTCGAAGTGCAGATCCCGTTCAACGGGAAGTCCGAGCCGGCCGCGCAGAGTCGCGATCTCTGCCAAGCTAACCCACCCCAGCTCGGGAAACCCCAATCCCAGGTCGCAAAGGCCGAACGCATGGTCGTGATCGTCCGGGTCGGTCTCGGTCAGCAGCCAGGTCGCCCCGGCGTCCGGGGTGAACAGCTTGACCACCGGGGCGGGATCGAAGTTTTCTTGTTCGAGGGACTGCCGGCCATTGGCCAAGAGCTGAACGCGTTGTTCGTCGGTGATGAGCTTCGTCATGGTCTTCTCCTTGGAAGGAATCAGGGCGGGATTGCCCGAGACCGGAAGCAGCACGTCGCAGCGCAGCCGTCAGGGTTCGACAGACGGCCGCCAGGACGCCAGCGTGCACAGCACGCGCAGACCTTGACGGCGAGAACGGCGTGATACGGTGCAGGGAACAGCAAGCCAGCCCTCCCCTCGCCCCTGCTTCTGCAAACGCAGTGCGCAGCGCCGACAGGCGCGAAGGGCGTCAGCGATGAAAGCCCGAAGGGGCGAGACGCCTCAAGGCGGCTCGATGCGCAGCACGATAGCGCGGCCGGCGTCGCCGGCGACGCACGAAGACGTGGACCCTCAATGACGGATGCGCGGAAAATCGTAGAGCCGGCGATACGGCATTCAACAAAGCCGTAGAAGCGCAAACCCGCCTTCATGATTTGCCGTCGAACCGTAAAAGCGCAAAGTCGCAAAAGCGGAATGGCGAGCAGACGCAGATTCGGGTGTGCTTATTTGGGGACATCCGCAATGCCGCCAGTCAGGTGCCTGCCTGTGCCGATCTGCTGACGCTCAATAGCAGCACCGAGCGAATACGATGACTGCATGGAAGCTCCCCAACAAGAAACCTCGGACGATCCCCTGGAAGTCATGCTCCGTCGGTCCGACGAGCTGCACGAAGCGCTTCTGCACCTGCTCGACGGCGCCGAGTTCGATCCCTCTCCTCGTGGCGAGGCTGCCTTCGGCATGTGTTCCGTTGCGCTCGAACATGGGCTCAGCCTGCGCGCCTTGATGGCGATGGGACTGCCCTCGTCGGCGGTCGGCCTGATGCGGCTGCAGTTCGAGGCCTTGACCCGCGCCATGTGGCTGCAATACGCGGCCAGCGATCTGGCCATCGAAAAGCTCAGCGCGCCGCTGACCCTCCAGAGCGAGCAGGCCGCGAAGAATCTCCCCTCGGCCAGCGAGATGATCGAGCAGATCGGCAAGCGTGTCGGACCCAACGTGCCCGCGGCCGCGCATCAGATGCTGGCGCATTTCAAGGACGTGTCCTGGCATTCCCTGAACTCTTTCGTGCATGGCGGCATCCACCCGCTGCGCCGACAGCCCGAGGGTTTCCCGGTCCACCTGGCCCTGCAGATCCTGCGCAATTCCAATGGCCTTCTCACGATGACCGCCATGGCCCTGGCGGTCCTGACGTGGGACGAAGCCGTCGCCAGGCCGATGCGCAAGATCCAGCCCACCTTCGCCGACTGCCTGCCCGACCTGTTGAAGTAGCGGCCTCGCAAGGGAATAGCGCCCCGCCGAAGCGGGGCGCCGAGGGCGACGCTCAGTCGCCCTTGCTGCGCGACCAGATCAGGTTGTGCGCGCCGTCGTCGGCTTCGACCAGGCGGGCATAGATCGTTGCCGGGAACGACGGGTCATCCAGGGTCACCGAGAGGTAGGGGCGCTCCGCCCGGCTGAGCTTCTTCCACGCCGCGCCGATCTCGAAGTTGCCGGCGACGATGCGGTAGTCGGGAGCGTTCTCGCTTTCCTTGTCGTTGGGCACGATCTTGACCTTGACGTTGAGCGTCAGGGTGCGAACCGTGCCGGTGTAGCTGTCGTTCTGTGCGGTGAAGGTGCCGATGTTGGCCATGATGAAGTCCTTTTGAAGTTGACCAGGTCGCGCCCATCGCGGCCTTGGCGTGATCCGATGGGTGAGGGTCCGGGCGCGCCGCATCCCATAGCGAAGCGAAGGGGCCGCAACGCAGTGAAGGACCGGGAGGGCCGAGAAATTTGCCTCGCGAGGAAGACCGCAGGTCGGGGAAATTTGTCGGGCCGGACGGTTGCGGCGAAGAAGCCCGAGGCGGCGCGAAACGAAGTGCAGCGCCGCTGCGCCCTCGCCAGGATTCACGACAAATACAAGGCCGCTGTGGGTGTGATCCTGTAGCGAAAGGACGCATGGCCCCAGCGCGGTCACCGCTGCAAAAGCGTTCTCGGCAGGACCCCAGACGCAGCCCAAGTCCATGTCGGTCGACAACGCAACAATGAAGAACGATCCCACCGCATTGGCGCTGGCCAGCGGATCGGCATTTGCGGCGTGGACGGAGATGCGCATCGGAGCGCTCTCTGTGAGCGACTGTCGTCATGGCGGACCGGTAGCCCACCTCACTCAGGACGGCTCGCACGACCTACGAGTGCAGCAAGCTGGGGCCTTGTCTCGCGATCCGCCATACGGCTTGGCGCGCTTTCCTAGCTTCCAGGGCACTGGAGTGCCAAGACCTTTTCCGCAATGCGCGACTCCATCTGTGCCCGCTGGACCGCCACCAGCGTGACGGTGGCCTCGCAGACGACCTCGTGCGCATCGTGCGCCTGGACGCGGAACGTCGCGCTCCGGTCCCCCAGCCGCTCAAGCCATCCGCGTAGCCGCAGGGGCGACCCGGGCGGGATCGGCCCTCGGTGGTCGATGCGGATGGTTCGGCCGACCACCACTTCAGCTTCGGCATCGACGTGCTGCTGCATCTCGCGAATGCAAATGGATTCGACCACGGCCACCAGGTACCCGGTGGCAAGACACTCGATCAGTCGCTCCGCATATCCGCTTCCGTGAGTAAGCCGCGAGAAGAGCGACTTCGCTGTCTGGTCCGCCGGCACGGTGTAGGACTCTTCGAAGAATATCTCGCTGACGCCTTGGTGGTTCATGGGGTATCCGGGTGGAGTTATGTAGCTCGATCAGCGCGCTGGATTGCGGGCGACCGGTGCTGTTCGATGCTCCCGTGTCCGGCAGGCATCCCCAACCCGCCGCAGCGAACGCTGGCGTAAAGCACCACGCTGTGCATCGGATGGTGTTCCGGAAGTCAAAGCGCGCGCGGCAGACCTGCCGCGCGCGTCGCGCCGATTTCTCGATCCCCGGCCTCGCGGCCGGGGAATCATGAGGATCACGCCGCTGCGTGCGCGTCCTCTTGGGCTTCGGCATCAGCCTGCCCCTCGGCAAGCGGTTCAGCGCCTGCAACGTCAACCGCCGTTGCCTCCTGGGCGCGGAACATCGCAGGCAGCCAACCCGTACCCGCCGCGAGCCGCTCGGCCTCGCTGGCGATATCCGCCTTCTTGAGCTTGCCGAGCCGGTTCACTTCACCGGATGCGAAGACCTGCACTCCTTCCAGTGCCTTGGCCTTGGAAACGTGATCGAAGTAGCCTGCACTCGTCGGCGTCCACCACGCATGCATGTCCAGCCCCACAGCTTGCGCCAGCGCAGCAGCTGGGGCTTCGTCCTCACGCGAAGCGAGGGCTGTCACCGTGAAGCCCACGCATACCGCCAGCAGCGACAGAAGCTCCTGCTGTGGCATTGCCAGCAACTCGGTGAACAGCGCATCCGAATCATTGGGCAGGCGTTCCGCCCAAGCCTCCCGCACCTGCCGCATGCCCACCGCAGCCGGTGCCTCGGCCACGTCCGGGGCGTACTGCTCCAGCCGGTCTTGTGGATTGGCGGTGATGTTGAGGGGCGATCCGTAGTGCGCGTCATGAATGACGCGCAATGCAAGGCGATGCGCCACCGCGACCAGCGCGACTTGCGGATGCCGGGCAACTTCGGCCTGCAGGGCGGCGGTGCGATGGGCACTCAGGCGCTTGACCAGCTTCTCCGAAATGGTCAGCTTGCCTTGCGCTTCGGCTGCACCGCTGCTCTCCGTATCGTCATTCGCACCGCTCCCGCCGCGTTCCTGCTCCCGCAACGCCTTGGCCTGTTCCTCGCGCAGCAGCCCGCGATGCACGATCACACCACCCATGTGGTCGAGCGATACCACGGCCCCCGCCGTCGCCATCGTGCGCGGGGGATAGACCACCAGCGTGCGTTCGATGGCTTCGACTTCGTTGCCCAGGCCGTCCATCTCGTCCTGCATGGCCTGCGCCTGCACGTCCGTCATGTCTTCGTTCTCGTCGTCGAGGCGGTCTTGCAGCTTGCGTTGCTGTGCCTCCAGCTTGGCGATGCGCTTGGCCTCGGCCTTGCTCGGCTCTCGCCGCTTGCTGCGCATGCGCTGGAACTGGTGCAGGTCGGCGTAAGTGGCTCGCGGGGCCACGTCCACCCAACCCCAGCCCTCTGCCTGCACCTGCTCGGCCATCGGCGCGAGCCTGTCTTTCGCCAGCGAGTCCAGCAGCGCCCCGTCCGTGAGAAAGATGCCGTTCTGCTCATCCGCGAACAAGTCGCGCCGCACATCGCCGCCAGCCTGTTCGTAAGCCTGAACGCTGACAAACTTCGCCAGCGCATCACGGCCTGCGTCGATCTCTTCATGCGTAAGGTGGTCGCGCAGCGCCTCCGGGCTGCGCTGCCACTGCGGTGACTCGTAATAAGCCGCCTCCTGCGCCGCATGGTCGTCGGTGATGGCAAGCGCCATCAACTGCTCCAGCGTGACGGCGTCACCCCGGTAGTCGGCCAACAGGCGCGGCGAGACGTTGGCGAGCTTCAACCGTCGCTGCACCACCAAAGGGGTCACGCCGAAGTCGGCGGCAATGTCCTCGATGGGCCGTCCCTCGGCCACCAGATCGGCGAAGGCTTCGAACTGGTCGGCCGGGTGCATGGCCTCGCGCTGCACGTTCTCGGTCAGGCTGACGGTGCGCGCCGCCGCATCAGACCCCAGCAAGCAGGCCACCTCGAAGTCCTTGGCGAGCTTGCGCCGCTTGACCAGCAGCTTGAGCGCGGCGAGGCGGCGGCGACCGGCGACGACCTCGTAGTGCTCGCCATCGGCGGCCAGCACCACGTTGAGGTTTTGCAGCAAGCCCACACGGGCGATGCTGGCAGCGAGTTCGGGAATCGACGTGCCGCCGCTCTTGCGCACGTTGCGGCTGGAAGGCCGCAGCTTAGACAGCGGAATCAGCAGCAGTTCCTGCGAAGCCGTGACGGCTGCGACAGCAGCGGCGATGGCGGTGGTTTCGTGAAGGGTAGCGGTGTTCATATTGAAATCTCCTGTCCCTTGCCGGGACGTTGAAAGTGAAAAAGGAAGAAAAAGAGAAGGGGTTCAAGGTGTCGGTGTCTGCATGCGCGGCTCTCCTGTGGTTTCCCACTCCAGCCGGATTCCAAGATTCGGAGCCCGGCGTTGGCTTCGGTGGGTTCGGCGCAGTGACCTGGGCTGGTCGCCGTTGCCGCCGTCTTTCCTGAGTTCATCGCCCGCGAAAAAACCGGGCCGGCGGGGACTGGCCGTCAAGGAAGAAAGCGCAGGGTTGGTGCGGCCCGCAGCCGCAGGCGAGGACACGGCCCTGCGCGCCTTGACGGCCAGGCACCGGCGGCTACGGTCGCGGCATCAGCGATGAAGGAGAGGAAAGACGGAAACCCAGCCAACGGCCAGGGGAGCGACGAACCCACCGCCGCGCGGCGAGCGCCCCTGCGTGCCGCAGGCACGCCTAGCTTGAAGTGAACAAGCGCGCGCAGCGCGCATCGACGACATGCGCTGGCCGATCAGGTGTCGCCTGGTCGGCGGTATCGAGGGGCGCCAAGCCTGCGCGGCGGGGACTGGCTTTAGCCAGTCCCCTGGAGTGCGTCAAGGATCGAAGCCAAATGGCCAGGACGGGTATGCCCGGCGTGGTGCCGCGCACAAGAGCCTGACGGCGCCTTGCGCCGGGACGCCTCGGCCTTCCCTAGAAATTGGCACGCATTGGCAAGGTCGGAACATGAAATACTGTTACAAGTTTCAACTTCACTTCCCGCCTCTCCCCTATGGTCATTCTGGATCCAGCCCAGCTTGTCAGGATCGAAGCCGTTCATCGAGGCTTCATGTACCAGCACCTCTTCGCCGCTGGTTGCCTGCTTGCCGCTCAAGGCTCGGACCTCAGGGCTATCAGAGTCGAGCTGGACGAAGACATCGAACTGCAGTTCCCATCTCTGACGGTCTATGTGCAAGTCAAGACGCGGAACCGTCCATTGATCCAATCCGACATTGAGGGCGCATTGGAGCGATTTGCCACGTTGCGACAGGAGCACAGCTCGGGCCGAAGAGCCGGTGATGCACAGTTTGTCGTTGTCTCGAACCAACCACCCGGTGAAGCGTTGGCGCGCGCGCTTGCCGAGCGCGACCTGAGCTACGTTTCGTTGGAATGGCCCGGGGGCCGCATCGGACCTCAAGCTCCAGGCCTACCGCCTGCGTGGCGAGACATCACGAGTGCGGTCGCTTGGTGCACGGCAGCTGCAGAACAGTTGCCGCTGCGAACAATCGCGGCCGAGACGCTGGTTTGGAAGCTGGCTGCAAACGTCGCGCTTGCGTCCAGCGGCACCGAGCCCTACGGCGATCATCAGTTTCTCGCGGAAAGCCTGCCGGCCCTCTTCGAGCAGTTCGCACGCCAGTTGCACGACTTCCCCGAGCTGTTGCTTCACTACAGGCCGCACCAGGGTGAGCCGGCGATTGAAGCGACGGAGCACGTGCGGGTCGTCTGCGGCTTTTCGGGGGCAGGCAAGACGTCATGGGCGGCACAGACTGCCGCGCATTCCGGAAGTGCATGCGCCTACTACGACGCGGGAGACACTGCTCCCGCAGCCCTGCCATCGGCTCTGGTGCGGGAATGCGCCGCCCAACTAGCAGGCGCAGTGGCTCTGGAGAAGGTTCTGCTTCCCGGCGCCAGCGGCCTTGAATCGCTTCGCGCCTTGGACCAGGCATTGCAGGAGAAAGGCAGCTCCCCCATCCTGGTGATCGACAACGCCCACGCCTTGCCATCGACCGCTTTGGACCAGGTCGCAAGGAATACATCGAGTATCCGTCTGGTGCTGCTCTGCCACCCCGGGCGCACGGTTGCCGAGCTGGAAGCATTGCAGGGCATTCAGCGCGAGGACCTTCGCGGCTGGTCTGTCGAGGATGTGGCTGCCGAAGCCGCGGCGCTCGGTTGCACCGGCACGATCGAAGGAATGGAGCGCCTGCGGGTCCTGACGGGAGGCTATCCGTTGTTCGTGCAAAGCGCTGCGCGCTTGGCCGCGTTGGAGCACGACGGCAGCATTGACGAGTTCGTGCAGTCGCTAGAAGCAGGCCTCCACGGCGCAGTCACTGCCCAGGAGGTGATCCTGGAGCGAGCCTTCGATGGCTTGCCGCTTCAACAGCAGCAGGCAGCCTGCGCCCTTTGCTTCTCTGACGTTCCGCTATCCCGAGCGGAGATGCTCACGCTTCTGACGCGGTGCCTGGACATGGATGAAGCGAGCGCCGCCAGCATAGTGAGGCAGCTCAAGACACTGGGTTTGGCACAAAGTGTCGGAGGCGATCGTGCGCGCATTCACGATGCTGTTCGTACCCTCGGCAAGTTGCGATCCAACGAAGTGCCAGAGTTCAAGGCACGGGCGCTGCGAGAGTTGTCCGAGATCATCTTGCAATCCCTGCAGGAGCATCGCGATTTCGGTCGAATCGTCTTCTGGGCGAGGCTGCTGTCCGCACTCAATCATCTTGAGCCTCTGATAGAGCTGATCGGGGAGGAGATCTTCCATGAGATGGGCGTCATCCCTGAAGTTTCGTTGGCCCTGGAGCAAGCGTTGGCCTCGGGTGCTTTGGAGCCCGAGCAGCAGTTCTGGGCCTACGACGGTTTGATCTTCTCGGCGCTCAAGCACGGAGTGCGGGAGCGAGCCGACAAGGTGGCGGAGTGGCTTGCGGCATGTGAGCGCGTCGTTGAACAGTTCGGCTTCTCTCCCACGCACAGAGCCCGGCTCTGGATGAAGCGCATGAACCTCGCGGGCGTGCTACGCGACGAAGACGGCGTGATGGCCGCGCTTGAGCAAGCGTCCCGCGACATGCCCGATCTAAAGGGCCACCAACGCATACTGGCATACAACGCCGCAGCGGCTCTCTTTTTTATAGGCTCCCACCGTATCGCCGAGGCGGTCGTTTCCGGCGTCATCGATGAGTATTACGGGGTGCTCGGCATTTCCCCGGATGAGGTGATCGGCCTCAAGCAGCCAGAACTCTGGAAGGCGATAAAAACGCCATCACTCGACATTGATGACGTTAAACATCTCGCGGATGCACTGGAGCTCCTGGCGATGATTGGTAAAGAGACCAAGCGGAGAATGCCGCACGCGCGGACTCAAGCGATGCGGTTCTACGAGATCGCTGGCGCCATCGATTCCTACGTGCGAGCGGGACTCGACGTGGCTGATGACTTCGTATGGGTGAAGGATTTCCTGGGCGCTCGCAACATCATGGAGGACTTTGTCCTGCCGTTCATCCAGCGGCATTCCATGGTCGGCAAGCTGCTTGATGCGCGCAGCTTGTACGCAGTGATACTGGCCTATAGCGGTGAGTTCGACGAGGCGGAATTGCAGATGCGGCGGCTCGAGCCCCTCATCGAGGGGGCGCCACCGCCTATGCAGGCCCAACTCGCCGATCAGAACCGCCTCATCGCCGAAATTCGTCAGAAGGGACCTCCCCCTCAACGCAGGCTGCGTGAGGGCGCCAGAGCCAATCCGTTCGCAGCCAAAGGTGCGCCCATCGCCCGCCAGACTGCGAAGGTGGGGCGCAACGACCCATGCCCCTGCGGCTCGGGTCTCAAGTTCAAGAAGTGCCACGGCGGCTGAGCCCGGGCTTGCATCGAGCATGTTCGAATGCTTTGCGGAACCGTGGCGATTCTGAAACGGTGCATGGAACGGGACATGTCTAGCGTGATGTTCGACGCTGATGGCTATCTGAAGTCTCTGCTTGGCGCAGAGTTGGCAAGACGGCCCAACAGAGGCGTCAGGTCTTCGAGGTGACTGGCAATGAGATTGCGGACCTCGCCTTCGCGTTGCCACACGCCTTTGACCGCCAGCAGCCGCGAACGCAGTAACTCGTTGCGCTGACGCTCGCGCAGGCTTTTCCAGCAGATGACCTGCACCACGCCGGTTTCGTCCTCCAGCGACACGAAGATCGTGCCATTCGCAGTCTCCGGCTGCTGGCGCAGCGTGACGATGACCATCCGTTCTACAGGCAGTTTCATGCGCGGGGCAAAGAGAAGCGGATGCCGGTGTTCTTGGAGCCGGAAGAGTATGACCGGTGGATGTCGTGCCCCTTAAGCGAAGCACCCGCATACTTCCGTCAGTGGCCGGGGCCGTTCAAAGGCTTCCCGGCGCCGAAGGCTCCGCGAGTGCCAAAGGTTGCCAAGCCTCCTGCTCCGCCCAAGCTGCCGAAGCCGCCGCCTTCAGCAAAGCCGCCCCCAGCGCAGGGCGACCTTTTCTAAGGCGTCATCGACATGCAACCGATCACGTGATCACAGCGGGAAAGAAGACCGCCGAAAGCACGCTCCTTCCTTGACGACACCCTTCATTGGCGCACGGCGCTGGGAATGGTCTTGGTAGCATCAGGGGATGGATTGGTTGATGGGTCTGCTACTGCGAAACTTGAGCGCTGCTCGATGGCTGGGATGGGCCATGTTCAGCGCCGCGGGCGGAGCCATAGGCTTGGGACTGCGACTGGGACGTGCCTTCAACCGCGCCACGCGTGCGTTCAATCGTGCGGGCATCGATCAAGAACTCACGCTCGCAAAGCTGTATCCGGATTGGCCGACATGGTGGATACCAGAGAGCCCTGAGGGGTTCGCGGCTTGGGTCTTTGTCGGACTCGTCGGCGCTTGGCTTGCCTACACAGCGAAGACGCTTCAGAAGCAAGTTGCATAGACAGGGAACGGCGCGCGACGCGTCAAACAAGCGGGGGCTTTCTCCCCCGTTTCATCACAGCAGCCCTCGCTCCGCAAAACTCAGCACGTCGCTGCCAGCAACGATCAGGTGATCGAGCACCCGCACGTCCACCAGCGCTAGCGCAGCCTTCAGCATTTGCGTCAGGTGTTCATCAGCCCGCGATGGCTCGGTGACCCCCGAGGGGTGGTTGTGCACCAGGACCAGAGCCGCCGCATTGCGCGCCAGCGATTCCTTGACCACCTCCCGTGGATAGACCGATGCCTGGCTAACTGTGCCGCGGAAGAGTTCGACGTATTCGATCAGCCGGTTCTGCGCATCGAGCATCAGCACCGCGAACACCTCGTGCTCCAGCGCTCCGAGCTTGACCCGAAGAAAATCGCGCACCACCTGTGGCGATGACAACACCTCGCGCCCCTGCAACTGCTGCCCCAGAAGCCGCTGCGCGGCCTGCAGCACCTCGCCGGCTTCGGCCGGCCGGTAGTCGCCCGCGACATCGCGAACCAGAAGAACGGAAGAATCGAAAGAGAAGAAATCGTGCGCCATGGTCGGCTCCGTGAATCGGGCGGGATTGCCCGAGACCGGCACCAGCACGGCGCAACGCAGTGGTCAGGGTTCGAAGACGGCCGCCAGGACGCAAGCGCACAAGGTGCGCGCAGACCTTGACGACGAGAACGGCGTGATACGGTAAAGGGAACAGCAAGCCTGCCCCCCCCACTCCCCTGCCCCATCGGCAAGCGGAGCGCGCAGGCCGGGAACGCAGAGACGGCCGGAGGCGTCAGGGATCAAAGCCGCATGGCCGCGACTCGGCACGAGGCGCGGGGCAACGCCCGCGAGCCCGACGGCGGTACGCCGTGACGCCCATCGAGAGGCCCAAGCGTCTCGCGTGCGCATTGGCTGAAAATGTGCTCCTTCAAGCATTGAACATCGGAAGGTCCAGATGCAATTTCTCATCGATAAGAGCATCGACGACTACCTAGCGTTCTCAGATGAACGCACACGCACGTTCCAGCAATCGCCACCGCAGTTCTTCGAGCTCATAAAGGACGTGGACACGTTGATTCGAGAGGTGTGGACCGGCACACTGGACGCGCAAACGGTTCCGGCGTTTCTAAACATGAACGCCTACTTTTCTTTCCTCGCCGCCGTACGGATGGCGATCTCCGGCCACGTGTCGTCCGTCTTTCCCCTCGCACGAGCTGCACTGGAATCGGCGTGCTACGCGTTCCTGCTCACCAAAGACGATACCTTGCAGTCAGTCTGGATGGATCGTGACAAAGGAGATGCCGAAAGGACCGCCTGCAGAAGGGCCTTCACTTCCGCGGTAAAGGACACCGCGAAGCAGCTGCAGAGCATTCAGGCGGACATGGGTGACTACGTTCAAGGGCTGTATGACGCTTCCATCACTTTCGGTGCGCATCCAAATCCGCTTTCAGTCTTCCGGCATCTCGAGGTGCAAGGCGACGATGGCAGCGACCACTGGAAAGTCGATTTCACTTGCATGTACGGTGAAGACAGCCATGAGGTCAAGCACGCCTTGCTGGCATGCGCCGAGTACGGCATTGTGATTGCCTACTTGAACGTTCAGGGGATCAAGTCACACCCTCAAGTCGAAGAACTCAATCGGCGGTTCAATGAAGTGAACGAATCCAAAAATTCAATGGCGGATTTGCTTCGGCATTCGTCTGCAGGCTGAGAGCCGCTCGATGAATCCGCCGTCATCAATGAGTTGCTCTGAGCACCCAGAGATGAAGCGCCTTAAAATCAGGAGCACAAGGCACTGCGCGGCAATGTTCCGTAGCGAAGCAGTCGGCGTGGACATCGCTCGGTGCTACGTCCGCGGCACAAAGCAGAGCCTCAGAAGAGGTAGCGTTTACGTAGTAGTCGGAAAGATGCGTACAGATATCCTTGAAGTCCGGGGTGGCGTAGCCCAGCATCAGACCAAATGTCATCCGTGGCGCGTATTTTCCCGAGACAAATCGATGTAAACCATTCACGACATACTGTCGGCATCCGCTGGTTGCGTCAATCAACTTCGCCTCGACAAAGAGCGCCGACTCGTCTCGATCCTCGCCTGGTGCAGTCTGAATCATGCGAAAAGTCAGGTCGGGCATTTGATCGATGCTACTGAGCGTAGCGGTGGACTGCTTCCCATCACGTACTACTGTCTGGAATAGCTCCTTGCGGAAACCACCAACGCCTTCATTGGACAGTTTGTCATTGAGGATCTCCGCCAGCTTCGTAGTGAGCTCATCTTCATCGAAGTAGTGCTTGAGCTCGAATGGACTGGACTTCCAGTAATTGAAGGTCTCGATGTCATTCCAGGCATCCTGGATTGCCGCGATGACCACTCTGATCGCTCGCTTGTTCAACGTCGATTTGATCGGGCCCTTCTGAGGATCCCGTGGATGGAAGAAGCAGAAGTCCGGGCTCACTCGGTGGACTGATCGGCCCACGCGACCATCACTTGAGCGGCCAGGCATGCCCTGGACGGCAACCAGAGGCGATTTAGCGCCAGCTGGCCGTAGACGAATCGGCCGCCTGGCGCCTGGGCCCAAAGCTCGCCCTGCGGATACTTCTCGCGAATCAATTGAAGCAACGATTCATCATCAAGCTCAGCGAGTTGAACAGCGTCATCCCGAATCGACACAGCTTCATTGAGCCGCCAAGTCACAAATCGCCAGCCAGCCAAAGCGGCACCGGTGGGCACGACGCACAGCGAATTCGCGTCGATCACGTCGGCGGCGCTTTCCAACTCCCTTTTGAGTTGAGAGACGTAGCGTTCAACACCGGACGGACTTACCCAACTCTTGCCACTTTGCCGCGGCCTGCCGATTGGATAGCAGACCGACAACGTGTCTTCGATCAGCTGACGCTCGCTCGCGTCAGAACCGATGATTCCATGCACCCATGCATCGATGTCCGCCTGTAGAGAGGCAGCAGGATGCGCCAAACCATCGAACAGGCGATTGATCTCCGATTTGCTCGTTAACCGCGCCTTGATGGCCTGATGCATGTCCATGACGGGCGTTCCCAGTATCTCCTCACTGAGAAGAGCCTTGATGCCGAAGGAGAACTGCGTGGACGTCAACGTATGGAAGTAGCTATAGAGAGAGCTGTTGACCCACACCGCGATGTATTTCGCATAGAGAAGTGCATCGAGGTCGCGCTTGAGCGGGGTGCCCACGAATGCGAAGGGGTACATCACTGGCATGTCATCGGGAGATGGCAAGACTAGTGCCGAGCGCTCCAGCGAACCGAGAGTTCCGACGGCTTGCCGCAGCAGCAGAAGTGGTGGCTGATACCACTGGAGAGTCGGCGAAGACTTGACCGGTCGACGTTCAAAGCTCAGATGAATATCCGAAGCGTTGACAGCGCCAGCGATTCGCTCGGCACCTCTCCCCGCAATCTCCTTTGTTCCTTGCGGAAGATCCGCGAACCAAGCCGGCAGCGCGGTTCCTTTGATGCCCGTCTTGAATCCCCGCTTCGGCCGGCCGATTGCGACCTGATCAACGCAGGCTCCTATCGTCGTCAATGGCAGCCGTCGGGGGGCGTCGTTATCGATAGGAGCATTCCGCGGTATTGCCATCCGAGCAGCCCAACGCTGCAGGAGGGCGCGATCAAGTTCACAGCCCTTCGTTCGCACCACCAGTCCGCCGGGATGCTCATCGAAATCCGCCATGGAGACATGCATCGTTGCCAGTGGATCGATCCTGATCTGGCGCCGCTTCGTAAGGGTCGGCTCTACGGCCAGCGTGAGCAGCAGGGCGCGGTGATCTACCGGAGGCCTGCGGTTTCGTGCGAATAGAACACAGAAAGGCGACTCAATGCCTGGCCAAATCAGCTTGTCGTGATTGGCGAACTCCCCCGCATTCAGAATGCCGTCAACTTCGATGCTGGAGAACAAGGCCCGACGCGCAAGCCTCCAAGGCTTGCTCTGCTTGATCAAAAGCCGCTGGTGAACGATGAGCGAGATGATCCCGCCTTCCTTGGCCCATTCGGAGGCCTTCCATACGAAAGCGATATCGGGCACCTTATCAGGGTGCGCATACGGCTCCTCCAACACAACGCCGCGAAGCGCAGCACACTTCGATGCCACCGACGCGACTTCGAGAGCGAACGCATCGGAGACGGCAGCACCATTTGCCGAGTCGGCGCCGTCTTCCTCGTCCCTCCGACCCAGTGAAGTCCAAGGAGGATTGCCAATCACGATGTCGAAGTCGGATCCGATCCCCGACTTCTTGCGCAGGCTTCCCAGGTCCGCGGCAGCGGGGTCTTTGGAGTCGGGCGCACCCACATCGATAAGAACGGAACCAATCAGCCGCTTCTTGAACTTCAGCTTCTCCGGTGGAACGGGATTGGCATCGAGCTCGATCGCGGTGAGATACAACGTCAAGGCCGCGAGGTTCAACGCATCTGCGTTAATGTCCATGCCGCGCAATTGCTTGTACAGAATCCCGCGAAGTGCTTCCGTGTCGGGCCAAACACCGTTGTCACGCAACGCGCGGTGGCGAGCCAGCTCCCGGTAGGTCAGAGACAAAAAGACGGCCGCTCCCACCGCCGGGTCCAACACCTTTGCATTGGCTGCCGTGTCCGGCGGCAGACCTGCCAGAGCTTGCCGAACCATCATCCGAGCAATGTGACGCGGCGTGAAGTGGACGCTGGTTTCCTTTGCGTTCCTAGGCGCCTTTCGATGCGCGTAGTCTTCATAGACCTCGCTCAGCGTCCCTGCTGGAATGTGTGAGAAGTCCAACTTTTCCCATAGTGGCAACTGCCCGCCGGCGTCCGTTCGCCCGACGATCCACCCCAAGGGAGCCAGTGCCTTTGGCGACTGCCGAAGGAGTTCGGAAAAATAGGATTGATAGCCCGCCTTCGCGGGCAGTGGCATGAACTCGCCATTGAACGTCTGGTCCAGCCATTGGCACATAGCCGCCGCCTGCTCGGCAGAGTTGAACGCTGCCGCGCCGTCTTGTCCAAGAAGCTTCCAAAGCGCCGGGGCCGTGTTCTGCGCCAGGATTCCCCTATCCAACAAGAAACGGGTGAACAAGGCACGACCAACGAGCGCAAGAACCTCTTGTCCACGTCCCTTTGAGCGCCAAGCGGCAGTGGTAGCGTTCAAGAACGCCTTCGACACCGTGTCGACGCTATCAACTAGCAAATCGCGAAGTCGCTGTTCCTGATAGGCATTTCCCGCGCCCCAGAGCCCTTCCTGCAGATCACCCAGCACCGACCGCGCATCAATGGGATTGCTCAGATCAAGCTGCAATGGCTTTTGGGCATCAAGCATGCATGGCCACGCCCTCGCAATCACCTTCCGGCTGTCAGCCGCATGGTGAACATCAAGCAGGACGGCTGTTTCGCCACGGTTGCCGAGCAACTGGGCCAGCTCGCGACCCACGTTCTGTGCGTTCTCGGGCACGCTAGCAACGTAGACAAGCGGACTACCGTCTTTTTCAACAACGGCACCCACGCGCCGCCCCAGCTCGCTCCCCTTGAGCAGATCGGCGTATTCGAAGTTGCGACCGGTAACCCCGTCCGCCGGATTCAACCAGACGACTTGTTCCGTCGAAGGCGCGATCGACTTGAGTGCGGCCTCGAGCGCGCTGAGTTCGATGCGTCGATCAGACGGTGCCATCGCGACGCTCAAGATTGCTAGGCCGTGGGCGCACAGTGGCACTCAGCGCACGATGCCAAGTGCGGCAGCGAGATCCACGTGCAGAGGTGACCATACCCGCATAATAGCACTGCTTTTCAATTTGCCAAAACTATGTGAAATGCAATAGCATTGCTTCATGGCAGTAGAGGAACATGAAGCGGAACTCCTGAGTGCGCTATTCAACCAGCGCGCACTCATGTCCCAACGCGCGTTCGGCGAAAAACACAAGCTGGGTTCCGGTTCGATGGTTTGGCAATACCTGCACGGTCGTCGCGCAATAAACCTCAAGGCGGGATGTCGGTTCGCACGCGGTCTTGGGGTGGACCTGTCCCAGTTCAGCCCTCGGCTTGCGACAGAATTGCAGGAGGTGCTGGAGGCTTCGAGCTCCCTTGGAAACGTTGAATCACCCCAGCAGGACTACGTCCGCATTCCCTGCGTAGAGTTGGAACTACGAGCGAACAACAAGGGATTTTCGATCAAACCCCTCCTGCCTGCAGCCAGCTTCATCGCCTTCAGGCGAGACTGGCTTGCGTCACGGAGGTACAGCAGCGAGAAGCTGCTCGCGATCGAATGTCCGGACGATGGCATGCAGCCCACGATCTCCAAGGGGGATCTCGTGGTTATCAACGTGTCCGACCAGGACTTGGTCGATGCACAGGCCTATGCGGTGAACTACGAAGGCCAGCTACTTATACGCCGCATCTTCCGCGACGCCGGCGCCTGGTGGCTACAGTGCGACAACCCCGACTCGCAACGCTTTCCCAAAAAGCAGTTCATTCAGAAGCATTGCTTCACGATTGGAAAAATTGTCCATCGGCAAAGTGAAAGCATCTAGCGGCACGTCGAACGCCTCGCAGTTTCACCGGACGCCTTGCAAGGCGAAAACCTTGGACGGCTTTCTGGTCACCGCGCTAAAGTCTTGGCATGGCTAACAGAAGCTCGAGTCAAAAGACCGGATCGCAAGGACACAAGTGGCTGCTAGCCCATGTCGAAGAGCACCCGCATTGGCTGTCGCGAGAGTTAAGCGAAGATTTCGGCATCGACGCCGAGTTCGAGATGACCGAACACGGTTTGACTGGGGATATCTTGAAGGTCCAGATCAAGTCTTCGGACCAAGTTGAGAGACGCGATGGAGCAGTCAAGTTCATCATCGAGCGGAAGTACCTGGAGTACGCGGACGCTTGCAGGTACCCGTTCATCATGGTTCGAGTCGATGTCGCCACCAAGGAGGCTTGGTACCTGTGGTTGCAGGACTGGTTGCTTGCGCAAAGGGTGACCGGTAGCCCGTTGCTGACAGATCAGGAAGTCTGGACCGAATGGGTGTCGGAGGTGCAGACTATCAGGGCTGGACTCGAGGGGGAGCTAAAAAGCATCGCCCGCTGGGAGGGAAGCTCGCAGCTTGCGCTGAGTTTGCGTGATGCGATGCACGCGGCTACCGCCGTTGGCGACAGGCGGATGATGCTGCTTCTAGCGGATGCACTTGCGTCTTGCGCTGATGGACTTGGGCAAGCTGGCCTAAACGCGGTTATCGACGAAGCCATCAAGCTTGGCAACCTGATGCGAGGGACGCATGAGGGAAACTTGATTGCTGACCAGCTGTTCGCCATGGTTCGCCGGCATGGACCTCGTATTGACGCCAAGACAATTGACCGCCTGATCTTGCGAGGTAATTGGTATTCGCGCGCGGGGCTCTCTTCGCTCGCCATCTTGTACGACGAACACTTTACGCATATATCGTCGCTCGGCCTACCGGCCCGCTACGCAGACGTAGAGGCGCGCGTCTCATATTACTGCGCGTTTCGCGAAGCCCATCCCGAGCACAAGTCCGCGGATGTGTTTGTGGATCCCTCTTCGTTTGTCTTTGCAGGACTCAGGTACCTGCAGCCCGATATGTTCTGGGACAAATACGCAAACCACGGCCCGTCGGCTCTGCTAGACCACCTGGAACCGGTTGAGGTTGCCTTGGTGGCCCCTGTGGCGCCGTAGGCGGGTTCCACTTGCTGGCATCGCGGCGGTCAAGCGCTCCGCGGCGTGAAAGTTCGTGCGGCCGATTTCGCCATGAGCCTTGCCGGTCCAGCTTCGAGCCGCTTGATCGCGACCTTCTCGCGTTCTTACCTTTTTAAGCCGCCGCGGCGCGACACTCCATCAGACGAGCGCGGACGTGCGAGGCGTCGTCTTCCCTTCCGGGCTCGGCCAGCAGGTCAAAGAGACAGGAGCGCCACACGCCCGTCTATGCGACACGTTGGGAAGACGACGGGCTGAGAGGTACGGAACTATGCCTTCCCGATGTGGTTGACCAGGCATTGCGACATGACTAGGGCATGCGCCATCAACGAATTCACCAGGTTCTCGTGCCTGTTAATGTCCATGGCTACCCCGCCTCCTCTGAAGACTGGCTGCTCGACTAAAACGATCACGCCCGCCACGTCGCCGATACCGACGTAGTTGGCAATCTTGGCCCTGGCCGCGGGCTCCCGCGCCTTGTCGCTCGCCAAATTCGCCCGCTTGAGAATTTCATCGGCCATCGCTTCAGCATCGCCGGCCTTCCCGTTCTTATGGACGATGACATGCCGAAATTTCTCAGACATGCAGGTGTGCAGCCGAAGGTTGGTGCTACTCCGGTTTTCGATTTCGATCTTGGCGAGTTCGGAAAGTTTCTTCCGAAACATGTCGATGATCTGAGGCACTTTCTTCTTAAGCTCGGCCGGGGGCATGGTCGCGTTCCCATCCTTGCTCAGCCGGAAGTAGGCGGACTCGCCTCGGACGAGTTCATACAGCGAGACCACGAAGTCCTCAAACAGCTCGTAGGCCTCGACTAGCAGCCATTGATATTGCTTGTTTTTATGAAGGTGAACGAGCCTTGCCGTGTCTTTGAGGTTCAGCCTCTTGTGGGAATAGGGATGGATAGCTCCCGTGTATGGGCTGTAAAAGGAGAACAGGTGCGCGCTGCTCCCAAGGATCTCTCGGGCCTCGGCGTCTAGCCCAGCCAAATCTTCATCTCGCGCCTGCAGGTCGACAATGGTCTGTTTGGCGACGTTCGCGGAGAGTCGTTGGTAGTGCTGGACGACGGCGACTTCGTTGAAGAATTTTTCAAGGCGGGTGGTGTAGGGCTGGAGGTCCATGGGCACGTTTGGCAAGGGTCAGACAAGGCAGCCCGAATTTGGCCGGCGATTCGCTCGGTTGTTGGTGGCGGCCTTTTCGACCAGGGTGAAGACGTATGAGGCATAGCCGACATTTGCTGTCGGCAATCGGCCGGGCAAGGCTTGGCTCACGGCGATCGCCTCGCGCGAGCCGTCTGACCCCTCTGGAGAGCCGCCTTATCGCCAGCGTGATCGATGCCGGCCTCATCACTCATCGCGATCCTCTTCGCGGGCTTCTGCATCTTCGTCGGATTCGCGCTCCTCGACTGTGAAGATCAACAGTGCGGCCTGCTTCGGCGAAGTCTTGAACCAATACTCGTTCTCGGACTTACGCTCAAGCTGAGAGAAATCGTAAACGATGATCGCGCTTCCCTCGTTGAGGGTGTTCGAGTCCGCCACATCTTGGATTCCGGACTTATGCAGCACCTTGTAGGGCGTCTGCGCGAGATCGATCGTGAAGGCATAGATCACCTCGTCCGGCTTCTTCCCACTTCGGTTGCGGTCATGGTCGAAGTCGTGCTCGGGTTCATTCCACAAGTCGCTCTTCTTGGTCCGATCGGTGCCGTTCTTCAACGCTCGTTTGAAGCGGTCGACGTCCCTGCCGCCCTCGAAACCCACCCGCTCGAAGTTGCGCACAGTGACAAGCCAGTGGTGGCCCATGCCTGCGAGCTCCCGGCGCAGGGTGGGCTCGAACTCAGTCCAATCAGAAAGGGCAATGTGGTTCATCCATAGGACAGGTGCGGCTGTGGCTCGCCATTTCAAGCGCGCGGAGCCGCACGCCTATTTGCGCGACCTGCTCGAGCGGAACCAGACGCAGCCGACCAGTTTGATCGAAGAACTCCTACCGCGCCGTTGGGCGATCGCCGCAGCGAACACCTCATCGCCGCTCCCGTCAAGACGGGACCACCGGACGTACATGGACGCCCCCTTTGCCAAGCTCTCAATGGTGACGACTCGAAGGTAAAGATTGCACCCGTACATTCGGACTCTGGTTGCAGCTTTGGGCCGCGGTCCCTGATGGGATGAGCTGGTTGACGCCTCGATCGCTTACACGCACTTTGTGTGCCTCGTCCGGCGCGGGCTTTGCCAACCACGGTCTGACCTGTCTTGCCATCACTTCATGATCGCCTGAGCAATCGGTGGTTGTTCTCCCTGAGTGTTGATGTCGGTGTTACGTTCTAGACCGGTGCCACCTGGCGCACATAGCCGGCGTCGAAGTGCCGATCGTGCGCCAGAAGCGCCCATACGATCCGGGCATTCTTGTTCGCCAACGCCACTGCTGCCACATTCTTGTTGCGCCGGTTCACCACGGAGGCGATCCAGCCGCACGACTCAGCCTTCTGGCTGACTCGATAGATCACCGAGCGCGCGCCATGTATCAGCAGCGTTCGAAGGTAGGTGTCGCCTCGCTTGCTCATGCCCAGCAGGTTGGCTTTGCCGCCCGAGGAATGCTGCTTCGGCACGAGGCCTAGCCACGCTGCCACCTGGCGACCGCTGTCGAAGTTCTTGGCGTCGCCGATCGACGCGACCAGCGCGCTGGCAGTGATCGGCCCGATCCCCGGAACCTGAGCAAGCTTGCGACTGAGCTCACTGCCGCGGTGCCAAGCCTGGATCTTCGCCTCGAGTTCGTCGACCTGACGGTCCAGCTCCTTGAGGTGATCGAGCAGGCGTTGCACCAGCAGCCGGAACGCGCCAGGCAGTTCATTGGCAGCGTCTTCGATCAACCCCGGAACACGCGCGGCGATGTAGCCGATGCCCTGCGGGATGATGACGCCGAACTCGCCGAGCAGGCCGCGGATCTGATTGGCTTGAGCCGTGCGCGCCCTGACGAAGCCCTGGCGTACACGGTGGAGGGCGAGCACCGCTTGCTGCTCGACATTCTTCACCGGCACAAAGCGCATGTTGGGCCGACCCACAGCCTCGCAGATGGCTTCCGCATCGGCGGCATCGTTCTTGTTGGTCTTGACGTAAGGCTTGACGAACTGCGGCGCCTTCAGCCGCACGGTATGGCCCATCGCCACGAGCTTGCGCGCCCAGTGGTGGGCGCTGCTGCACGCTTCGATGCCGATGACGCACGGCGGCAGATTGACGAAGAACGTGGCCATCTGATCGCGCCGGAGCTGCTTTCTCAGCACGGCCTTGTCATGCTCATCGACCCCGTGGACCTGGAACACGTTCTTTGCCAAGTCGATGCCAACAGTCGTAATCTTCATGGTGGACGCCCCTCTCGGTTCAAGTGGTTGGTGACACTTCCACTTTGGCACGTTGATGCCGTCACGGGTGGGGGCGTCCATCCCATTGCTTACGCCGAGAGTGCGGACTCGCCCTTCATCCAGGCTGCATGACAGGTTTTTTGCTTTGCCTTCCGCTTGGGCAAGTTACCCGCCTCTTTGACCCGCCGCGCTCCTGTCCCCATTGCCCTGTCGGGCGTTGACGCAGCATGCTGGCGGCGTTCCCGTGGCGACTTAATTCATGGTGTTGGCTACCATCATCTCAAGCAGCATCTTTCGCTCGAGCGGCTTGCCTTGGTAGATGACAGTGCCGAAGGTGTTATCGATAAGGTATTTACCGTCCTTGTACACATGCACATGGATGCCGCGCTCTTGAGCGCGTTGCGCCGTCCAAAGGACGGCTGGAGTCGATGCCCAGATTTGAAAAGGAAGCCCGGCGTAGTCATCCAAGCTGATCGTCGATGTCACGTCATCGTACTGGTCGGCTTTGCTGAACTGATCGTGCAGCGGCTTAAGCGGCGTCGAAGCAATGGGGACCTTGCTCCACGTGTTGTCGCGGCCGCAGTTTCCGCACAGATGTTTCGAATGCTCCGTTCGCGCGAACGTACCAAGGTCAAGGTGTGGGTAGCCGCAGTCCCTGCAGCTAATACACCCCATGCTCCTGCCTGCCTCAAGGGCCAGCACGAATTCAAGCGCTGATGGCGGTGTCAGGTGAACCTTGGTGATCTCGGTGCTGCCGAACAGGCTGGTGGACGAGTTGTAATGCAGAGAGAGCGCCTTGAAGTCACGGTCAATCACCTTGTCCTTGCCCGGTTCGTTTCGCACGTGAACATGAATTTTCGGGCGGCGCTTCTGCGCGGCTCCGACATGTGAGAGCGCGGGCGGCATCGAACACCAGATTCCGACTTCCGCATGGTCCTGGATATTCAGATGTGGGGGATCGACGATATAGGACATGGGCTGGGAATGGTTCGAGCACCGCGTCCCACCATTCGCCGCAGCGTCGGTGATGTCGGCCTTCGTGCCCCAGTGACGTTGATGCGTGCGGCACCACCAGCGGTCCTTGCCGTTTCGCATCTTTCCCGCGCCCACGATGTCGCAACGCAATTCAGCGTCGTCACCTTCCGCTCCCGGGAAGGTGCCGAGCAGTTGCTCATTCGAAACCGTGATGTTGCCGAGCGTGCGTCCATACGACCAACAGATGGCCTCCCGCACCACGGCAGACTCCTCAAGAGCCGACCGCACGGGTTGCTCATATCCGATGAAACGGCGATCCGCCTTGCGAGCAGGGGTGTGTGCCATATCCCATTCATAGGCCCACATCTCCATACGACCGTTGCTATCGACGACTCGCTCAATTTCCACGGTAGCTCCTCTCAAAATGTCAGATGTGGTGCGGTGGCGGCCACGCCCGCACTAGATGACGCACGTAGACATTGGACACCGCCACCCAAGGTCAAGTGTTCCCATAAGTGTTCCCACGTCACGGACAACGAAAAACGGGTTGCGGCATTTCTGCTGCAACCCGTTGATTTTATTGGCGGAGTGGACGGGACTCGAACCCGCGACCCCCGGCGTGACAGGCCGGTATTCTAACCAACTGAACTACCACTCCTGGTAGACAACGTTCGCTCTTGTGGAGCCAAGTGCTGACGACTTGTGCCTTGTTGACCGAAGCCAATTTGGCGACCCTACGGGGATTCGAACCCCGGTAGCCACCGTGAAAGGGTGGTGTCCTAGGCCTCTAGACGATAGGGTCAAAACCTTGGAACAAACTTCCGACTCGACTCGATGGTGGAGGTAAACGGGATCGAACCGATGACCTCTTGCATGCCATGCAAGCGCTCTCCCAGCTGAGCTATACCCCCATGCGTTGAGCTAGTGCCCTACGCGTCGAGCCTCGAATTATAGCCCGAAATTCAGAGCGTTCTCAAGCGCGCCAACACAGTTTCGCGAGAAAACAGCGCGAGCACCGCATCGAGCGAGGGTGTCTGGGGCGTGCCGAGCACCAGCACGCGGACCGGCATGGCGAGCACGGGCATCTTGATGCCCTGCGCGGCCAGCACTTCCTTGATGCCGGCGGCAATCGCGGGCTTGTCCCATGCCACGTCGGCCAGCTTGTCGGCCAGTGCAGCCACGGCGGGGCGCACGGCATCGGTGAGGTGCTGCGTGCGGTCGGCCTCGCTCGCCGTGACGTCGGCGTAGAAGCCTGCGGCCCAGCCGGCGAGCGCGACGGTGGTGTCGCAACGATCCTTGAACAGCGCGCAGATCTCGGGCAGACGCGCATCGGCCGCGATGCCGCGCTTTTGCAACTGAACCGCCACCAGTTCGGCCAGCGCCGCGTTGTCCATCTGCTTGATGTAGTGGGCGTTGACCCAGCTCAGCTTGGCCGCATCCCATTGCGCGGGGCTCTTCGACAGGTGCGTGCCGTCGAACCACTGCACCAACTGCTCGCGCGAGAACAGCTCCTCGTCGCCATGGCTCCATCCGAGACGCGCAAGGTAGTTGAGCATGGCTTCGGGCAGGTAGCCGTTCTCCTCGTAGGCCGTGACGCTGACCGCGCCGCGGCGCTTCGACAGCTTCTGGCCGTCGTCGCCAAGGATCACGGGCACATGGCCGAACGCAGGCAGCGGCGCGCCGAGCGCGCGGAAGATGTTGATCTGCCACGGCGTGTTGTTGATGTGTTCGTCGCCGCGGAAAACGTGCGTGATCGTCATGTCCCAGTCGTCGACCACCACGGCGAAGTTGTAGGTGGGCACACCATCGGGCCGCTGGATGATCAGGTCGTCGATCTCGCGGTTGTTGATGGTGATCTCGCCCTTGACCAGATCGTCCCAGCTCACGTCGCCTTCGACCGGGTTGCAGAAGCGCACCACGGGCGGCACGCCTTCGGGCACGGGCGGCAGCACCTTGCCGGGCTCGGGCCGCCAGCGCCGGTCGTACAGCGTTTTCTCGCCGCGCTCGCGCTGCGCTTCGCGCATGGCTTCGAGTTCGGCCGGCGTGCAATAGCAGTGGTAGGCCGTGCCTGCCGCGAGCATCTGCGCGATCACTTCCTGGTAGCGCGCAAGGCGCTGCATCTGGTAGACCGGGCCTTCGTCGTAATCGAGACCGAGCCAGTGCATCGAGGCGAGGATCTGGTCGGTCGATTCCTGCGTGGAACGGGCCACGTCGGTGTCTTCGATGCGCAGCACGAACTCGCCGCCGTGATGGCGTGCGTAGGCCCACGAATAGAGCGCGGTGCGGGCCGTGCCGAGGTGCAGAAAACCGGTGGGCGATGGCGCGATGCGCGTGCGTACTTTGGAGGTCATGAAGTAAGGGTGCTCAGGCCGCGCAGCAGGTCGGCCTGGATGTCTTGAACGTGGTCGAGCCCGACCGCGAGGCGGATCAGCCCCTGGCCGATGCCGGCGGCCTGGCGCTGGGCTTCGCTCAGGCGCCCGTGCGAGGTGGTGCCCGGGTGGGTGATGATGGTCTTGGTGTCGCCCAGGTTGGTCGCGATGCTGACCACGCGCGTGCTGTTGATCACATGGAACGCGTTGGCACGCGCTTCTTCGGGCGTATCGCCGACCACGTCGAACGACACCACGGCGCCGCCCAGGCCCGACTGCTGGCGCATCGCCAGTTCGTGCTGCGGATGTGAAGCCAGGCCCGGGTAGTAGACCCGTGCAATCCCGGCCTGCGCTTCGAGCCATTGCGCCACGGCCAGCGCGTTGGCGCACTGCGCCTGCATGCGGATGCCCAGCGTCTCCAGCCCCTTGAGCACCACCCACGCGTTGAAAGGCGACAACGCCATGCCGGCGGTGCGCACCACGGGCCCGAACACGTCGACGATGAGTTTCGACGGCCCGCAGATCGCGCCGGCCATCACGCGGCCCTGGCCATCCAGGTACTTGGTGCCCGAATGGATCACGAGGTCGGCGCCCCACTCCACCGGCCGCTGCAGCGCCGGCGAGCAGAAGCAGTTGTCGACCGCCAGCAGCGCGCCGGCGCCATGGGCCAGGTCGGCCAGGGCCTGGATGTCGCACACCTCGGTCAACGGGTTGGTCGGCGTTTCGGCGAACAGGAGCCGGGTGTTGGACTTGAGCGCGGCGCGCCATTCGGCCACGTCGGTCTGCGAGACGAAGGTGGTTTCGACACCGAACTTGGCGAACTCTTTCGCGAACAGGTTCAGCGTCGAGCCGAACACCGAGCGCGAGCAGATGACGTGGTCGCCGGCCTTCAGCAGGCCCATGCACATCATCAGGATCGCGCCCATGCCGGTGGAAGCGCCGATGGCGGCTTCGGTGCCTTCCATTGCGGCCAGCCGCTGCTCGAAGCTGGTCACCGTGGGGTTCGACGTGCGTGAGTAGGTAAAGCCTTCCTCGGTGCCAGCAAAGCGCCGCATCGAGGTTTCGGCGTCGGGCTGGACGAAGCCGCTGGTGAGGTAGAGCGCCTCGGAATGCTCGCCGTGCTGGCTGCGTTCCAGCCCGGTGCGCACGGCCAGCGTGTCGCGGTGCAGGCCCGCGGGCAGGGATCGATCGGTCACGGCGGCTTTCAGCGGATGTTGGGCAGTGCGAGGCGCGAGGCGTCTTCTTCGGTTTCTTCGACGCGCGGGCGGTTGCCGTTCATGCGGTTGATCGCCTCTGTGTCGATGTCGCCGGTCACGTACACGCCATCGAAGCACGAGGCCTCGAAGCCGGCGAACTTGGAGGGCACACCGCCTGCGGGGACGGGGGCGGCCTTCATCACGGCGCGCTTCATCGCGTCCACGTCCTGGTAGATCAGCGCGTCGCAGCCGATCAGCGCCCGGATCTCTTCGATCGTGCGGTCGTGCGCCACGAGTTCGCCCTTGGTCGGCATGTCGATGCCGTAGACGTTGGGGTAGCGCACCGGTGGCGCCGCGCTGGCCAGGTAGACCTTGCGCGCACCGGCGTCGCGCGCCATTTGCACGATTTCGCGGCTGGTGGTGCCGCGCACGATCGAGTCGTCCACCAGCAGCACGTTGCGGCCCTTGAATTCGCTGGGGATCGCGTTGAGCTTCTGGCGCACCGATTTCTTGCGCTCGCCCTGCCCCGGCATGATGAAGGTGCGGCCCACGTAGCGGTTCTTGACGAAGCCTTCGCGGTACGGAATGCCCAGCAGGTGCGCGAGCTGCGTGGCGCTGGGCCGGCTCGATTCGGGAATCGGGATGATCACGTCGATGTCGCTCGGCGGCACCGTCGACACCACGCGCTTGGCCAGCGTCTCGCCCAGGTTCAGGCGGGCCTGGTAGACCGAGATGCCGTCCATCGTCGAGTCGGGCCGGGCCAGGTAGACGAACTCGAAGATGCAGGGGTTGAGCGTTGGCGCTTCGGCGCACTGGTGCGCATGCACCTGGCCCTGCAGGTCGATGAACAGCGCTTCGCCCGGTGCGATGTCGCGCTCGAACTTGAAGCCCAGGCCTTCCAGCGCGACCGATTCACTCGCGACCATCACGGTGCCTTCGGCATTGCGGCCCAGGCAGAGCGGCCGGATGCCATACGGATCGCGGAATGCCAGCAGGCCGTGGCCGGAGATCATCGACACCACGGCGTACGAGCCGCGCAGCCGCTTGTGCATGCTCTTGACGGCGGCGAACACTTCTTCGGCGTGCAGCGGCACGCCGCGCGTCGAGCGCTCGAGCTCGTGCGCGAGCACGTTGAGCAGCACCTCGGAATCGCTCTCGGTGTTGGTGTGGCGGTGGTCGGTCGAGAACAGCTCGGCGCGCAGCGCATGCGCGTTGGTGAGGTTGCCGTTGTGCACCAGCACGATGCCGAACGGCGCGTTCACGTAGAACGGCTGGGCTTCTTCTTCGCTGTAGGCGTTGCCGGCAGTCGGATAGCGCACCTGGCCCAGCCCGACGTTGCCCGGCAGCGCGCGCATGTTGCGCGTGCGAAAAACGTCCTTCACCATGCCCTTGGCCTTGTGCATGAAGAACTTGCGCTCCAGCAGCGTGACGATGCCGGCCGCATCCTGGCCGCGGTGCTGCAGCAGCAGCAGCGCGTCGTAGAGCAACTGGTTGACGGGCGCGTTGCTGACAACGCCGACGATTCCACACATGAAGCGATCCTCTCAGGGCAGGTAGCTTGCCAATTTTTCAGGCAGTGCAGGCTTCAGGCCCTGCAATGCCGCATCCAGAACAGTGGCACTGCGCGATTCGCGCCACCAGGCGCTGTCGCTCAGCGAAAAAAGATGCACCGCGACAGCCACCGCCAGCAGCGCGACGGCGCCGCGCGCGAAACCGAAGGCGGCGCCGAGCGTGCGATCCACCGGCCGCAGGCCCGCCGCCACGATCAGCTTGCGAACCAGTGCAGTCACCAGCCCGGCCACGAAGGCCACCGCCACGAACACCAGCACGAAGGCCAGCGCATAGCGCCATGTGGCATCGGGCGCACCGATCGGCAGCCACGCGGCCACGCTCTCGGCCAGCCATTGCGCAACGAAAAAAGCCAGAACCCAGCCCGCCAGCGACATCAACTCGAACACCAGGCCGCGCACCATGCCGACCAGCACCGACAGCACGAGCGCCGCAATGACAGCCCAGTCGAGCAATGCCATCCAGCACGCCTACAGCGTGAGCACAGCCGCCGACAACGCCAGGCCCTTGACCTTGGCCGCCGCCTTGTCGGCATCGGCGCGGCTACCGAACGGGCCGACCCGCACACGCGTGCGCTCGCCGTCGGCTGTTTTCGCGACGCTGGTGTAGGTCTTCAATCCGGCTTTTTCGAGCTTCTGGCGCACTTCGCGCGCCTTGTCCGCATCGGAGAAGGCGCCGACCTGCACCACGAAACGGCCGGAGTCGTCGGAGGCCGCGGCCGGCTTGGCAGCCGTGGTATCGGCGCCGCGGCCGTCCAGCAGCGCACGGGCCCGCACGCCGTCGTCGGCAGTAGCCGGCTTGGCGGGCTTGGCCGGCTTTGGCTCGGCAGGCTTTGGCTCGGGTTTGGCTTCGGCCTTCACTTCGGGCTTGCGCTCCGGTTTCGGTTCGGGCTTTGCTTCGACCTTGACCTCGGGCTTGCGCTCCGGCTTGGGCGCCGGCTTCGGTTCGGGTTTGGCTTCGGGTTTCGGCTCGGGCTTCGCCGCCACAGGGGGCGGTGCGTCAGGCATCGGCCTCGACGGCACGATCTCGTTGCCGTCGGACGACTCCGTGATCATTCCGCCCGCAGCGGGCGCGGCCGCCACACGGCTCGCCGCGTCGTTGGCGGGCGCTGCGGATGTCGTGGGCGCCGGTGCGGCCGGCAGTGTCAGCGGCTTGACCTTGTTGCGGTCGGGCACCTCGATCGGGATGTCGACCGAAATCGGCCGCGGCTGCGTGTCGAACAGCAGCGGGAACCCGACCACGCCGACCAGCACCAGTACCGCTGCGCCGAGCAGCCGGTGGCGCGCCCGCCGGCGCATCGCCTCGACGCTTTCCGCCGGAACCGCCGCGGGCGGACTGCGCCCTTCGTTGGCCTGCGGGCCGCGTGCGCGGAACTTGAAAAACGCCATGAAGTTTGGATCCCTGATGGATTGCAGCGTGGTGTGAAAAAGCGCCGGAAATCAGGCCGTTTCAGGCATCTGGCAGCAGGTGTTTGGCTTGCAGACGGGGCGTGCCGTTTGCGAGCACGCCGCCGACCGTGAAGAACGATCCGAAGACCACGATTCTATCAGCGGGGTCTGCGCGATCGATGGCCGCCTGCAGCGCCTCCATCGGGCTGGCGCACACCATGCCGGACGCATCGCCGCGCGTGTTCTGCGCCTGCCAGCGTGCGAGCAATTCGTCGGCCGGTGCAGCCCGGGGGGTGGGCAGGTCGGTGAAGTACCAGCGGTCGATCAGCGGCCCGATGCGCGCGAAGATCGGATCGAGATCCTTGTCGGCCATCACACCGAACACCGCGTGGGTGGTCGGAAAGAAACCCATCGCGTCGAGGTTTTCGGCCAGCGCGGCGACCGCATGCGCGTTGTGCGCCACATCAAGCACCAGCGCCGGCTGGCCGGGCACCAGCTGGAAGCGGCCCGGCAGCTCGACCATCGCGAGCCCGGTGCGCACCGCCTGCGCCGTGATCGGCAGCTTCGGCCGCAGCGCCTCGAGCGCCGCCAGCACGCCAGCCGCATTGATCAACTGGTTGGCGCCGCGCAGCGCCGGATAGGCCAGCCCGCTGTAGCGCCGGTTGCCGCCGCCCGCGCCGCGGCCGCTCCAGCCCCATTGCTGCTTGTCGCCCGAGACATTGAAGTCGTGGCCGAAGCGCCACAGGTCGGCGCCGATGGCGCGCGCATGGTCGATCACGCTGGCTGGCGGCATCGGGTCGCTCACGATCGCGGGGCGCCCGGCACGCAGGATGCCGGCCTTCTCGAAGCCGATGCTTTCGCGATCGGGCCCCAGAAAGTCCATGTGGTCGAGGTCGATGCTGGTGATGATGGCGCAGTCGGGGTCGATGATGTTCACCGCGTCCAGCCGGCCGCCCAGGCCGACCTCGAGGATCGCCACTTCCACGCCGCTCGCCGCCATGCAGCGCAGCAGCGCCAGCGTGGTGAACTCGAAATAGGTCAGCGAGGTGCTCTCGCGCGCGCGCTCCACCGCCTCGAAATGGGGCAGCAGTGCCGTGGCCGCCACCGACTCGCCCGCGAGCCGCAGGCGCTCCTCGAAGTGCACCAGGTGCGGCGAGCTGTAGACCCCGGTGCGGTAGCCCGCGTGGCGCAGGATCGACTCGAGCATGGCGCAGGTCGAGCCCTTGCCGTTGGTGCCGGCCACCGTGATCACGGGGCAGCCGAAGGCCAGGCCGAGCCGTTCCGCGACGGCGCGCACGCGATCCAGACCGAGTTCGATGTTCTTGGAATGCAGTTGCTCGCAGTGCGCAAGCCAGTCGGCGAGGGTTTCCATGGAGGGCGGCATTGTCGCCGACCGGGCATCACGGCATCATTCCGGTATGACAACAACCTTATTTGGCATCCCCAACTGCGACACGGTGAAACGGGCTCGCGCCTGGCTCGACGCGCAGGGCGTGGCCTACCAGTTCCACGATTTCCGCAAGAACGGCCTGCCCGACGACGCACTCGACCGCTGGCTGCAGGCCCCGGGCTGGGAGACGCTGGTCAACCGGCGCGGCACCACCTGGCGGCAACTCGACGCGGCCACGCGGGAATCGGTGGTCGACGCGGCCTCGGCCCGGGCGGTGCTGGTCGCACACCCGACCCTGATCAAGCGTCCGGTGGTCGAATGGCGGCCCGGCATGCAGGCCACGGTCGGCTTCGACGCCGCGCAATGGGCGGCGTATTCCGAAGGCAATGTGAAGCAGTGAACCCGGCGCACCGGATTGCGTCCAACCGGCCTGACATGCGGAACTTCCGCGTTTTAAGGAGTTATTTCATGAGCATCCGATCCCGTGCCGCCATCGGCCTCGCCCTTGTTGCCGCACTTGGCGGCGCTGCCGGCCTGGCCCAGGCGCAAGAAGCAGCAGGCCGCGTCATTTCGAGCACGCCGATCCGCGACGGCAACGGCCAGACCAGCTACAGCGTGACCTACGAATACGCGGGCCACCAGTACACCACTCGCATGGACAGCCCGCCCGGCCGCACCATCCCGCTGCAGGTGAGCCCGCTCGGCGTGACCACCTCGCCGGTACCCGACCAGCCGCAGATCGTCGACAACGGCAGCGGCGGCGGCTCGCCCTGGGACAGCGTGGTGCCCGAGCCCGGCATGGTGGTCGGTGCCGGTGGCGCGCCGGCCCCGGTGTACGGCGCTCCGGTCTATGCGCCGCCGGTGTACGTGCAACCGGCCTACGGCTACGCCGCGCCCTACTACGTCGGGCCGCCGGTCGGACTCTCGCTCAACTTCGGCTACTCGCGCGGCTGGCACCGCGGCTGGCGCTGAGCCCGCACGCGCTGCTTAAAATCGGGGGCATGACCGAAACCCTGAACAGCGTGGCCGTGGCCACCAAGGCCAATGTTTATTTCGACGGCAAGTGCGTGAGCCACAGCCTCACGCTTGCCGACGGCACCCGCAAATCGGTCGGCGTGATCCTGCCGTCGACGCTGACCTTCAATACCGGCGCCCCGGAGATCATGGAAGGCACCGGTGGCGCCTGCGAATACCTGTTGAGTGGCAGCACCGAATGGCAGAAGTCCGGTGTCGGCCAGAAGTTCAGCGTGCCGGGCGATTCGTCGTTCCAGATCCGTGTGACCGGCGAGCCTTACAGCTACATCTGCCACTTCGGTTGAGGCCCTCAGTCCCCGCCGCCGCCTCCGCAGCCCCCGCCGCAGCCCGAACCCCCGTCGCCGTCACCGCCTCCCCCGCCGTCTGACGACGACGATTCGCTGCCGCCGAAGCCGCCCGCGTCGCCCGAACCCGAAGACGAATCACTGAAGCTGCTTCCGCAGTGGGCGTCGGAGCCACTGGCCTGGTCGATCGCCTTGCAGTCGGGCGTGTATTTGAAGCCACCCGCCACGTCGAACTTGGCATCGAGCGCAAACAGCAACGGCAGCCGGGTCGGCTTGCGCGGGTCGATGCTTTCCTCCTTGCAGGCCCAGTACCAGGTGCGGCGCAAGCCGTCGTTGCGCCGCGCATCGCGGCCCAGCACCTCGGCCGGCGTGTGGTGCAGCAGCCCACCGAAAGCCGCCAAACACCAGCGCTGGTAGCCCTGCGTGTGGAGGATGTACTCGTGCCAGGCCTCGTCGGCCAGCTTCGACGGCATCGCCACGAACTTGCGGCCCGAACGCAGATGCGCCATGAAAAACTGGCGCAGCCCGCGCAGCACCAGGTCGGTGTCGCGCAGCGTGAGCTGTGGATAGGCCGCGACCAGCTTGCCCGCGATGAAGCGCGGAAACTCGGCCTCTCGAATGAACTGGCGGCGCAGGCTGGTTTCCCAGGCCTTCAATGCGCCCGACAGCAGCACCGCGAAGACGACCGTGAGCCAGAAGGCGAAACCGGTTCGCCACACCAGCAGTGCGCCTATGCAGGGCAACCACAACGCCCTGCGCGACCACACCAGCAGCGCGATGCGCCGACGAAAGTTGAGCTCGGGCAGCACGTGCATGGCCGTCAGCGCCCGCCGAAGGGCTTGTCGTTGATGAGGATGGCGCCGCGCTCGACTAGCACCTTGCTGGTCACATGGTCGCCGTCCCGCACCACGAAGCCCTTGCCGATCGCCAGGTCGAGCATGGTGTTGGCCTGCGCCACCCGCTGTGCGGCACCGGCTGCGTCGCCGCCGCGCGTGCCGAGTTGCTCGACCCAGGCGACGGGCAGCTTGGCATCGGCCCGCAGCACCAGGTTTTGTTGCAGCTTGCCCTGCAGGGCGCCGGGCGCTTCGATGTCCTTGGCAGTGAGGCCGGGCGCGCTCACCGCGTAAGACAGCTCGCCGCGTTGGCCCTCGTAGCTCAGCGCCAGCTTGTCGACCGAGATTTCGGGTGCGTAGGGCAGCAGTTGGGCCAGCATTCGCAGCATTTCCTGGCCGCGCGCCGCCGAATCGACAGCGGGTTCGCCTCCAGCGCCGCAAGTCGACAGCTCGGCCATCGAGGCGTCCAGCACCTTCTGCAAGGTCGGCCCGTGCAAGCGCTTGATCGATTCCTGGAACTCGATGTTGTCGAGCTGGATCGGCTTGGCATCGGCGCCGATCTGCAACGTGGCGTCGGCCGTGATCGTGGCTTTGGCGTTCAGCAAGTCCTTGTCGGCACCGAGCTCGGTCAGGTACTTGATCTTGCCCACCTGCGCCGAGATCGCCTTGCCACCGCTGTCGCCCAGCAGTTCCAGGCGCTCGATCTCCATGCTGCTGGTGCCGGGGCGCAGCCAGAAGTTGCCCTCGCCCTTGTTCGCGCCCTGCCAGCGCAGGTTGACCAGCTTGAAGTTGAGGCCTTTGGCATCGGCGTTGTCGGTGCCGCGGAATGCGATCTCGGGCAGATGACCCTCGAACGCAGAGGCGCTGGCGTCGAGCCGGCCGCTGCCGGTGGCATGTACCTCGGGCCAGCTCAACTGGCCGGCGGGCAAGGCGTAGTCGCCAGCCGGCAGGCGCAGCGCCGTCTTGTAGTCGCCGCCATATCCGACAGCGGTGCGGATGTCCTGCGGCTTCATGCCGGCCAGGTACTTGCGCAAAGGCTCCGGCACCTCGTCGGGCAACACGATCTGCGACTCGATCACCGCCGCGCCGAAGCCAGCAAAGCCTGGCAGCGGGCCGTGCCGCACTTGGTCCCGGAAGCCGATCAGCAGCGGCTTGCCGGCCTTGCCACCGGCGGCGTCCGGCACGCAACCGATGCGCACGCTGCCCGAATAGGTGGACGAGAACAGGCCCTTGTCGGTCTGGCGATCGACCACCCTCAGGAACGGGAGCTGCTGTTCCAGCTTCGCCACGCGGGCGTCATAGGCGGCTGCGATCCGGTGGCCGGTGTAGGCGGTCGCGCCCAGGTACGCGCCACCAACCAGGACGACCAGCGCGGCCGCCACTGCTGCTTTCTTCATGAATCCGAACCCCTCTTGTTGTTGATCTTTTTCAGACGACCACCGGCTCCGGCTCGAGCCGGATGCCGAAGCGCTCGTAGACGCTGGTCTGGATCGCCTTGGCCAGCGTCATCACTTCGCCACCCGTGACCGGATGGGCCTGGCCGCCGCGGTTCACCAGCACCAGCGCCTGGCGCTCGTAGACACCTGCGTTGCCGACCGACTTGCCCTTCCAGCCGCAGGCGTCGATGAGCCAGCCGGCCGCCAGCTTGATGCTGCCGTCGGCCATCGGGTAGTGCACGATCTTTGGGTCGCGCGCGATGATGTCGGCGCACTGCTCGGGCGTGACGGTCGGGTTCTTGAAGAAGCTGCCGGCGTTGCCGAGCACGCGCCAGTCGGGCAGCTTGGCCCGGCGGATCGCGCAAACCCAGTCGAATATCTCGCGCGCATCGGGCGTGAAGTTGCCGGTTTCGGCCATCTTGCGCTCGAGGTCGACATAGCCCATGACCGCCTTCCACGGCTTCGGCAGGCGAAAGCGCACGCGCGTGATGAGGGCCCGGCCCGCGAGGCCGAAGCTGTTGCTGCCGCTGGCCACGTGCTTGAATACCGAGTCGCGGTAGCCGAACGCGCACTGCGCGGCGTCGAGCGTGAAAGCGCGGCCGGTGTCGAGCGCGATGGCGTCGAGCGACTCGAAGCGGTCTTGCAGCTCGACGCCATAGGCGCCGATGTTCTGCACTGGCGAGCCGCCGACCGTGCCCGGAATCAGCGCCAGGTTTTCGAGCCCCGGAAAGCCGTTGTCGACCGTCCACTCGACCGTTTCGTGCCAGTTCTCGCCGGCGCCGACCTCGACGATCCAGGCCCGCGGTGTTTCTTCAACCAGGCGCCGCCCCTTGATCTCGACCTTGAGCACCAGCGGCTTGACGTCGCCGGTCAGCACGATGTTGCTGCCGCCACCGAGCACGAACTTGGGCGCCGTGCGCCACTGCGGGTCGGCCAGCAGCGCCGCCACGTCGGCCTCGCTGGCGATGCGCGCCAGATGCTGCGCACGCGCGACGATGCCGAAGCTGTTGTAGGGCTGCAGCGGGACGTTGGACTCCACGATCATGGGAGAATTGTCGCATTCAGCTTGTGCCATCCAGGAGTCTTCATGCCGTCTTTCGACACCGTTTGCGAACCCAACCTGCCCGAGGTCAAGAACGCCGTGGAGAACACGGCCAAGGAAATCGGCACACGCTTCGATTTCAAGGGCACGGCCGCTGCGATCGAGCTCAAGGACAAGGACATCACGCTGATCGGCGACGCCGATTTCCAGCTGGTGCAGGTCGAAGACATCCTGCGCAACAAGCTCACCAAGCGCAGCGTGGACGTGCGCTATCTCGACAAGGGCGACGTGCAGAAGATCGGCGGCGACAAGGTCAAGCTGGTGATCAAGGTCAAGAGCGGCATCGAGACCGAACAGGCCAAGAAGATCACGCGCCTCATCAAGGACAGCAAGATGAAGGTGCAGGCGGCGATCCAGGGCGACGCGGTGCGCGTGACCGGCGCCAAGCGCGACGACCTGCAGGCGGCGATGGCGCTGATCAAGAAGGATCTGCCCGAGATGCCGCTCACCTTCAACAACTTTCGCGACTAGTATGTTGCTCGCCCCCAGGCTTCGCGCACTTCGTGTCGCTTTCGCCAACCCCCTGCCGGGGGCAACACCGGCGGACCGGCGGAGCCGGTTCCGCGGTGTTCTGCGAACTGGGCTCTGCACCGCCTTCGCGTTGCTTGGCGGATTGGCCGCGGCGCAGTCCGGCTCGGTGATGCTCACGGGGACGATCGGCAGCCGTGCCATCCTCATCGTGAATGGCGGCGCGCCCAAGACTGTGGCCATCGGCGAAACGTACCAGGGCGTGCGCGTGGTATCCGTTCAGCCTGACCAGGCACAGGTCGAAATGGGCGGCCAGCGCCTCGGCCTGCGCATGGATTCGCCCGTGAGCGTGGGCGGTGGTGGCGGCAGCCGTGCGACCGGTACGCGCATCGTGTTGCCGGTCGATGGCCGCGGGCATTTCATGGCGGCGGGCTCCATCAATGGCCGGCCGGTGAGTTTCATGCTGGACACCGGCGCCACCACGGTCGCCCTTTCGGCGGCGGACGCGCAACGCATCGGGCTCGACTTCGAGAAGGGCCAGCCGGTGCGCATGAACACGGCCAACGGCGTGGCGCAGGGGTTCCGGGTTCGGCTGTCGTCGGTGCGGGTCGGCGATGTCGAGGTCTACGACGTCGACGCGATCGTGTCGCCACAGCCGATGCCCTTCGTGCTGCTGGGCAACAGCTTCATCGGCCGCTTCTCGATGCGGCGCGACTCCGACCAGATGGTCCTGGAAAAGCGGTACTAGGCCTTCGCGGCCGTCACAACCACTTCGATCTTGTAGGCCGGGTTGGCCAGCTTGGCCTGCACCGTGGCGCGCGGGGGCGTGTGGCCCGGTGCTACCCAGGCGTCCCACACCTCGTTCATCGCCACGATGTCGCCGATGTCGGGCAGGAAGATCTGCACCATCAGCATGCGCGTCTTGTCGCTGCCGGCCTCGGCCAGCAGGCGATCGATCATGGCCAGCACCTGCGCGGTCTGGCCGCGCATGTCCAGCGTCGTATCGTCGGGCACCTGGCCGGCCAGGTAGACGGTGCCGTTGTGGATCGCCATCTCGCTCAGGCGAGGGCCGACGTGAAAACGTTGGAGTTCTGTCATGGTGTTGTTCTTTCAGTGGTTTTCTTCGAGCCAAGCTTCGACTCGGTGCCGGCGATCAGCCGGCGGATGTTTTCGCGGTGCCGCCATGCGAGCAGCAGGCTCATCACGATCATGGCCATGAGGGCCGTGCGGCTGAACGGCCAAGCGATGCCGCCGCCGATCAGGTAGTAGGCCGGCGCAAAGAACGCCGCCACCAGCGAGGCGAGCGACGAGTAGCGGAAGAACAGCGCAATGATCAGCCAGGTGCCGCCCGTCGCCAGGCCCAGCAGCCAGCTCAGGCCGAGCAGTACGCCAGCCGCCGTTGCCACGCCCTTGCCGCCCTGAAAGCCGAAGAACACCGGATACAGGTGCCCGAGGAACGCGGCCAGCCCTGCCAGCGCGGCAACGCCGGTATCGAGCCCCCAAGCCGCGCCGAACTGCTGGATCAGGAACACCGGCAGCCAGCCCTTGACCGCGTCGAGCACCAGCGTGGCCAGCGCGGCCGCCTTGTTGCCCGAGCGCAGTACGTTGGTCGCCCCGGGGTTCTTGCTGCCGTAGCTGCGCGGGTCTGCCATGCCGAACGCCTTGCTCACGATCACCGCGAAGGAGAGTGAGCCGAGCAGGTACGAAGCGAGGATGGCGACGAGAGACGGCCAATGAAAAGTCAACGTGGGCTCCGTCCGGAAAAAAGGTCGCTCATTCTGCCAGCGCGCACTGCACCGGCTTTGTGCCGGGCAGCGTCACGCGTGCTGCTTCTTGCTCACATCGCAGGATCGCGGATGTCCCAGCGGATCTTGTCGATCTCTGCCAGCAGCTCCGCCGACAGCTTGGTGCCGTACGCATCGAGGTCTTCGTCCAGCTGCGCCAGCGAAGTCACGCCGATGATCGTGCTGGCGACCTGCCACTTGGTGTAGCAGAACGCCAGTGCAAGCCTGGTGGGCGTCATGCCGTTGTCGCGCGCCAGCTGGTTGTAGCGGCGGGCTGCGTTCAGCGCGTCGGGCCGGCCCCAGCGCTGCTTGCGCACCGACTCGTAGCTCGAGATGCGGGCGCCCTTGGGCGCATCGGGGCCTTCGGTGCCGCCCTGGTCGTACTTGCCGGTCAGCAGGCCGAAGGCCAGCGGCGAATACGCGAGCAGCGACACGCCGAGGCGATGCATGGTCTCGTCCAGCCCGTTCTCGAGCGCGCGGCTCACCAGGCAGTACACGTTCTGCACCGTCGCGACGCGCGGCAGGCTGTGCTGCTCGGCAAGGCGCACGAACTCGTGCACGCCGTACGGGGTTTCGTTCGAGAGGCCGATCGCACGCACCTTGCCGGCCTTCACGAGCCCGGCCAATGCATCGAGCTGCGCGTGGATCGAGGTCTTCGATGTTTCCCTGGCCGGGTCGTAGTAGATGTTGCCGAAGGCCGGCACATGGCGCTCGGGCCAGTGGATCTGGTAGAGGTCGATCACGTCGGTTTGCAGGCGCTTCAGGCTCGCGTCGCATGAGGCCACGATGTCGGCCGGCGTCATGCCGCCGCCTTCGCGCACCCACGGCATGCCGCGCGAGGGGCCCGCCACCTTGGTGGCGAGCGTGACCTTCTGGCGCAAGCCCGGGTTCTTCGCAAACCAGTTGCCGATGATGGCTTCGGTGGCGCCGAAGGTTTCCTTGCGCGCGGGCACCGCGTACATCTCGGCCGTGTCGATGAAGTCGACGCCACGTTCGAGCGAACGGCTCAGGATCTGGTGGGCGGTGGCCTCGTTGACCTGTTCACCGAAGGTCATGGTGCCGAGGCAGATGGGGGTGACGTGCAGGTCGCTTTGACCGAGTTGGATTTTTTGCATGGGCGAAATGCTACCGCCCTGCACTCCTTCCTGCTTCAGGCCGCCAGAAACCTGAGCTTTGCGTGTCTGCGCGGTCGCCCTCTTGTTCTTATGATCGGCCGCATGTACCAGCCCCGCCGACCTTTCAAAAGCGAATTCATTCCGGTGCGCGGCCTGCGCTATCACGTCCTTTCGTGGGGCGAGCCGACGCCGGGCCGGCCACCGCTGGTGCTGCTGCACGGCTGGATGGACGTGGCCGCGTCGTGGCAGTTCGTGGTCGACGCCTTTGCCGAAGACCGCCACGTGATCGCGCCCGACTGGCGCGGCTTCGGCCTTACCGAATGCGGTGCCGACCACTACATCATGGGCGACTACATGGCCGACCTGGATGACCTGCTCGACCAGTGCGCGGGCGACACCGCCGTCGACCTGGTCGGCCACAGCATGGGCGGCAACGTGTCGATGCTCTACAGCGGCGTGCGGCCGCAGCGCGTTCGCCGGCTGGTCAATCTCGAAGGCTTCGGCATGCCCGTGGCCGACCCGGAGGAAGCGCCCGCGCGCTACGGCAAATGGATCGATGAGCTCAAGCGCCTGCACCGCGGCGAGCTCGACCTCAAGCCCTACCCCGCGCTCGACGGCGTGGCGCGCCGGCTCATGAAGACCAACCCGCGCCTCACGCCCGACAAGGCCCAGTGGCTGGCCAGCCACTGGGCGCGCGAAAAACCGGGCCAGGACGGCAATGGCAGCCTGTGGGAAATCCTCGGCGAACCCGGCCACAAGATCAGCAGCGCGCAGATCTACCGGCTCGACGAAGTGCTGGCGCTGTACCGACGCATCAGCGCGCCGCTGCTCGCCGTGGAGGCGGCCGACGACAGCCTGGCCCGGTGGTGGAAGGGGCGCTACACGCTGGCGCAGTACCACGAGCGCCTGCAGTCGGTGCCCGACGCACGCGTGGCGCGCGTCGAGGATGCGGGCCACATGCTGCACCACGACCAGCCGGAGCGCGTGGCGGCTCTGATCGAGAGATTCATGCAGGGCTGAGGGGCCTGCGCCCAGCGTGAGAAAATGCTGGGTTGCCCCCCGGATCAAGCCGGGCCACCGAACACAGCAGGACATCATCATGGACGCAGAACAAATCAACCAAATCGGCGCAAACCTCGCAGACCTGAGCGTTCGCACGGTCGATTTACGGAGGTATCTTTGACTACGATGCCAAATCCGAACGCCTGAGGACGGTCAACGCATCGCTGGAAGATCCGACGGTCTGGAACGACCCGAAGAAGGCCCAGGAACTGGGCCGCGAGAAGAAGTCGCTCGACGACGTGGTCGTGACGATCGGCAAGCTCACGAGCGAGCTGTCGGACAACACCGAGCTCTACGAGATGTCGAAGGCCGACGGCGATGTCGATGGCCTGCAGGCCATCGCCGACGACGCCGGCAAGCTCGAAGCCCTCATCAAGCAGCTCGAGTTCCGCCGGATGTTCAACAACCCGGCCGACCCGCTCAACGCCTTCGTCGACATCCAGGCCGGCGCCGGCGGCACCGAGGCCTGCGACTGGGCCAGCATGCTGCTGCGCCAGTACCTCAAGTACGCTGAGCGCAAGGGCTTCAAGACCACCATCGAGGACGAGTCGCCCGGTGACACGGCCGGCATCAAGGGCGCCACGATCAAGGTCGAGGGCGAGTACGCATTCGGCCTGCTGCGCACCGAAACCGGCGTGCACCGCCTGGTGCGCAAGTCGCCGTTCGACTCGTCGGGCGGCCGCCACACGAGCTTTGCGAGCATCTTCGTGTACCCCGAGATCGACGACTCGATCGAGATCGACATCAACCCGTCCGACGTGCGCGTGGACACCTACCGCGCAAGCGGCGCCGGCGGCCAGCACATCAACAAGACCGACTCGGCGGTGCGGCTCACGCACATCCCGACCGGCATCGTGGTGCAGTGCCAGGACGGCCGCAGCCAGCACAGCAACCGCGACGTGGCATGGAAGCGGCTGCGCTCGCGCCTGTACGACCACGAGATGCGCAAGCGCCAGGAAGAGCAGCAGAAGCTCGAAGACAGCAAGACCGACGTGGGCTGGGGCCACCAGATCCGCAGCTACGTGCTGGACAACAGCCGCATCAAGGATCTGCGCACCAACGTCGAAGTCTCGGCCACGCAGAAGGTGCTCGACGGCGACCTCGACGTGTTCATCGAGGCTTCGCTGAAGCAAGGCGTCTGATGCGCGCAAAGACCGAAGCCCTGATCTTCGACATGGACGGCACCATGATCGACTCGATGCCGTGGCACGCCAAGTCGTGGATGGTGTTCGCGCGCCGGCACGGCATCGCGATCGACGTGAGCGACCTGCTCGCGCGCACCACGGGCCGCACCGGCACCGAATGCATGCGCGTGCTGTTCGAGCGCGAGCTCTCCGACGCCGAGTGCGATGCGCTGGTGCACGAGAAAGAAACCATCTACCGCGACATGTTCAGCGACAACTTCACCGAGGTCGCGGGCTTCAACGCCTTCGCCAAGGCAGCGGTGGCGCGCGGACTGAAGATCGCGGTCGGCACGGCCGGCGACCGGCACAACATCGAGTTCGCGATGTCGCGCCTGAAGATGGACCCGCTGCCCCTGGCCATCGTCGGCGGCGACGAAGGCCTGAGCGGCAAGCCGACGCCGGCGATCTTTCTCGAAGCGGCACGCCGCATCGGCGTCGACCCGGCGCGCTGCATCGTGTTCGAAGACGCGCCGTTCGGCATCGAAGCCGCACGCCGCGGCGGCATGCGGGCCGTTGCGGTCTGCAGCACCCACACCCCCGCCGAACTTGCCGGGCCCCACGTGATCGCCGCCGTGCGCGATTACGAGGAGCTCGCCCAATCCAATTTTCTGGAGACACTCGATGCTGCAACTGCGTGATGCCCAACCCGTGGCGGTGCGCCGCGAGGACTACACCGCGCCGGCTTACTGGATCGACACGGTCGAACTCACCTTCGACCTGGATCCCGTCAAGACCCGCGTGCTGAACCGCATGCGCCTGCGCCGCAATCCCGACGTGCCGGTGCAGCCATTGCGGCTCGACGGCGACGAGCTCAACCTCGCGCGCGTGCTGGTCGACGGCCAGGGCGCTTCATTCCGCATGGAAGCCGACCAGCTCGTGATCGACGCCCTGCCCGACGCGTTCGAGCTCGAGATCTTCACCACCTGCTGCCCGGCCAAGAACACCAAGCTGATGGGCCTGTTCGTGAGCGAAGACACCTTCTTCACGCAGTGCGAGGCCGAGGGCTTCCGCCGCATCACCTATTTCCTGGACCGTCCCGACGTGATGGCCAGCTACCAAGTCACGCTGCGCGCCAGCAAGGCCTCCTATCCGGTGCTGCTGTCGAACGGCAACCTGGTCGAGCACGGCGATCTGCCCGAAGGCCGTCACTTCGCCCGATGGGTCGACCCGTTCCGCAAGCCCGCCTACCTGTTCGCGCTGGTGGCCGGCAAGCTGGTGGCGCGCGAGCAGCGCATCACCGCGCGCAACGGCAAGGAACACTTGCTGCAGGTGTTCGTGCGTGCCGGCGACCTCGACAAGACCGAGCACGCGATGAATTCGCTGGTGCATTCGGTCGCATGGGACGAGGCGCGCTTCGGCCTGCCGCTCGACCTCGACCGCTTCATGATCGTCGCCACCAGCGACTTCAACATGGGCGCGATGGAGAACAAGGGCCTGAACATCTTCAACACGAAGTACGTTCTCGCCAACCAGGCCACCGCCACCGACGCCGACTACAGCAACATCGAAAGCGTGGTCGGCCACGAGTACTTCCACAACTGGAGCGGCGACCGCGTGACCTGCCGCGACTGGTTCCAGCTCTCGCTGAAGGAAGGCCTCACGGTGTTCCGCGACCAGGAGTTCAGCCAGGACTTGTGCGCCGACGCCTCGGCCCGGGCAGTCAAGCGCATCGAGGACGTGCGCGTATTGCGCACTGCCCAGTTCCCCGAAGACGCAGGCCCGATGGCGCATCCGGTGCGGCCCGACAGCTACATCGAGATCAGCAACTTCTACACGGTCACCATCTACGAAAAGGGTGCCGAGGTCGTGCGCATGATGCAGACGCTGGTTGGCCGCAAGGGCTTCGAGCGCGGCATCACGCTGTACTTCGACCGCCACGACGGCCAGGCCGTGACCTGCGACGACTTTGCGCAGGCCATTGCCGACGCCAACCCCGATTCCCACCTGGCGCGCCTGCTGCCGCAGTTCAAGCGCTGGTATGCACAGGCCGGCACGCCACGCCTGGCGGCGCGCGGGAGCTACGACGCCGACGCACGCAGCTACACGCTCCACTTCGCGCAAAGCTGCCCGCCGACGCCGGGCCAGCCGGTGAAGGAACCGTTCGTGATTCCGGTGAACGTCGGCCTGCTGGCACAGGACGGCCGCGCACTGCCGCTGCAACTGCACGGCGAAGCCGAAGCCACAGCCGGCACGCGCACCCTGGTGCTCACGCAGGAAAACGAAAGCGTGACCTTCACCGACCTCGACGGCGAACCGGTGCCGTCGATCCTGCGCGGCTTCAGCGCGCCAGTGCTGCTCGACTTCGACTACAGCGACACGCAACTGCTCACGCTGCTGGCGAACGACCCCGATCCGTTCAACCGCTGGGAAGCGGGGCAACGGCTGGCACTGCGAAGCGCCATCCAGCTCATCGTCGGGGGTGCCGATGTGTCGGGTGCCGCAAGCCTGAACGATGCCTATGTAGTGGCCATGCGCAGCGTGCTGCGCGACCCTGCCCTCGATTCGGCGTTCAAGGAACTGGTGCTCACGCTCCCGTCCGAAACCTACATTGCCGAGCAGCTCGACGTGGTTGACCCGCAGCGCGTGCATGCCGTGCGCGAGGGCATGCGTGCCCAACTCGCCACCGCGCTGTTCGACGACTGGCAGGTGGCCTATGAGCAGAACCAGGACACCGGCGGCTACAGCCCCGATCCGCTCTCCGCGGGGCGTCGTGCACTGGCCGGCCTGGCGCTGACCAACCTGTGCCTCGCAGCGCGTGCCTCCGGCGACACCGTGTGGCCGGGCAAGACGCTGCAACGCTTCAAGGACGCCGGCAACATGACCGACCGCTTCAACGCGCTGAGCGCGCTGGTGTCGTCGGGCCACGCGCTGGCGGCGCAGGCGTTGGCGCGCTTCCACACCATCTTCAAGGACGAGGCGCTGGTGATCGACAAGTGGTTCTCGCTGCAGGCCGGCGCGCCGGACCGCGGCGGCAACGTGCTGCCGTTGGTGAAGCAGCTCATGAAGCACCCCGACTTCTCGCTCAAGAACCCGAACCGCGCGCGCAGCGTGATCTTTAGCTACTGCAGCGCCAACCCGGGCGCATTCCACCGCCCGGATGCCGCCGGCTATGTGTGGTGGAGCGACCGCGTGATCGAGCTCGATGCGATCAACCCGCAGGTGGCGGCGCGCCTGGCGCGCTCGCTCGACCGCTGGAGCAAGCTGGCCGAGCCCTACCGCAGCGCCGCGCGCGAGGCGATTGCACGCATCGCTGCACGGCCCGACCTCAGCAAGGACACGCACGAAGTCGTCACCCGCGCATTAGCCGCGTGATTGAGGCTCGCCCCACCATTCCTGATTGATTCACCACATGGCACAGAACATTTCCCTGACCCGCTACCTCGTCGAACAACAACGTGTCGACGGCAAGATCCCCGCGCAGTTGCGCCTGCTGCTCGAAGTGGTCGCGCGCGCCTGCAAGAGCATCAGCCAGGCCGTGAACAAGGGCGCGCTCGGCGGCGTGCTCGGCTCGGCCGAAAGCGAGAACGTGCAGGGCGAGATCCAGAAGAAGCTCGACATCATCGCCAACGAGGTGCTGATCGAGGCCAACGAATGGGGCGGCCACCTGGCCGCGATGGCCAGCGAAGAGATGGACAGCATCTACGTGGTGCCCAACCGCTACCCGCAAGGCGAATACCTGTTGCTGTTCGACCCGCTCGACGGCTCCAGCAACATCGACGTGAACGTGAGCATCGGCACCATCTTCAGCGTGCTGCTGAAGCCTGAAGGCCACCCCGGCGTGCAGGAGTCCGACTTTCTGCAGGCCGGCAACAAGCAGGTGGCGGCCGGCTACTGCGTCTACGGCCCGCAGACCACGCTGGTGCTGACGGTGGGCGACGGCGTCGCGATGTTCACGCTGGACCGCGAGCAGGGCTCGTTCATCCTCACGCAAGAGAACCTGCGCATTCCGGCGGACACAAAGGAGTTCGCGATCAACATGAGCAACAAGCGCCACTGGGATGCCCCGGTGACGCGCTACATCGACGAATGCCTGGCCGGCACCACCGGCCCGCGCGACAAGGACTTCAACATGCGCTGGATCGCGAGCATGGTCACCGACGTGCACCGCATCCTGATGCGCGGCGGCATCTTCATGTACCCATGGGACAAGCGCGAGCCCGAAAAGGCCGGCAAGCTGCGCCTGATGTACGAGGCCAACCCGATGAGTTGGCTGGTCGAACAGGCCGGCGGCATGGCCACCAACGGCCGAGAACGCATCCTCGACCTGCAGCCGACCAAGCTGCACGAACGCGTGGCTGTTGTTTTGGGCTCGAAGAACGAAGTCGAACGCGTCACCCGCTACCACGACCCCGCCTGAGGATTGCTATAATCGGAGGCTTAGCCGGTGTAGCTCAGTCGGTAGAGCAGCTCATTCGTAATGAGAAGGTCGGGTGTTCGATTCATCTCTCCGGCACCAATGCAGTCAAGAAAAGCCCGCTATCGAAAAGATAGCGGGCTTTTCTCTTTCTAACTGCCTGTAGGCAATCTGTAGGCGTTCCAACGAAGGTCGCCTTCCTCAGTGCGTGGCCGAGGTAGACCGGAGGTTCCCCGCTATGCCCGGCAACGTGGCCTCACAACTTTGGAGTTGACGACCGCAACACCAAAGCGCTCAATCCATCTTTTCCCGACAACGACTGGAGAGTTAGGCATGAAGACATCTTCAGTCGCCGCAGTCGTCGCCGGTTGCACAATCGTTCTCGGTTGCGACGTCGAGCCTCATGTCCTGTTCGTCACGGATGGGAACCCGTTTCAGGCTCTGCAGTTGACCGATGCCCAGGACGGATGCACCGCGCCCCACCGTGTCAGCTACCTCACATCGCTGGATGGCGGAGCGTCTAGGGGATGTTGGGTTCGGGAGGGAGCCTACATCCGCGCCCGCTTTCCAAACTTGGGTGACAAACTAATACCGGTGCGCGAGTTCCGCCGCACGACGTTGGCTGAGTATCAGAAAGCCTCTTTGGACGACGACTAGGGCAGGCGCGTCGAGCGCTGCATCTCACTCGTGGTCGCGCACGTCCCCGCACAGGGGACCCAGTTTGGATTGCCAAGGCCTACCGATTCGAGCCGTTGCTGGCCTCCCGTAGTTGCTCACTCTCCACCAACAGATCGACGAAGGCTCTTACCTTCGCCGGACGAAAGCGCGCCGCCGGAAACACTGCATGGATGCCGCCAGAAGGCAGGCGCCATTGCGGCAGAACCTGGATGAGGCGTCCCGCGGCAAGATCGTCTTGAACCGCATAGTCCGGGAGCACAGAGAGCCCCAGGCCCTGGCACACGGCCGTGCGCACGGCGAGCGTTGCATCCAGAAAAACGGAGGCCTGCACGGTCACGTCCTGGCGTTCGATCTCGCTCCGCGCGAAGTTCCACCTTTGGGAGTCACGCAAGGCGCTGTTTGCGACGAACGGCAGCCTGGCAATGTCTTCCGGTCGGGTGAGCTGTGCCACCTGCGGCGCCATGCTCGGTGACGCAACGAGCAATTGCCTGAAAGTACCGATCCTGCGCGCCTGCAGGCCGGTCTCCGCCAACCAGCCAACGCGGATCGCCAGTTCGATATTTCCGCTCATGATGTTCAGCGTCTGGTCGCTCAGGATGGCGTCGACCTTGCACGCGGGATGGCGCTGCCTAAAAGCGGCGATGACCGGCACGACGATCCCGATGCCGTAGTCGAAGGGCGCCGTCAGCCGCAGCGTGCCGGCCGGGTCTGTCGATCCTTCGGCCAGTTCGTCGAAGGCGTCCTCGGCTTCGCGCAGGATCATGGCGCAGCGCAGGTAGAAGGCTTGCCCGGTTTCGGTGGGCTGCACCTTGCGCGTGGTGCGAACGAGGAGCGAGGTGCGGAACTCGCTTTCCAGCCGCGCCACCTGTTGGCTCACCACCGCCTTGGTGATGCCCAGGCGCTCCGCTGCAGCGGTGAACGAACCGGTTTCCACCACCGACACGAAGTAGGTCAGACGCCTCAGGTTGCCCAGCCCTCCCAGGCTGTTGTCGGCTTGATTGTATGTTTTAAGCATACATTGTGTTTAGCATGTATGTATTTATGAGTCAATGGATGCTGCCTACCATCGCTGTCAGGAACTGAATCCATGACCAAAACCCTCCATTACCTGTTCGATCCGCTGTGTGGCTGGTGCTACGGCGCGGCGCCCGCTGTTTCGGGGTTGTCGGCATTTCCCGGCGTCCGCCTCGAGCTGTTGCCCACGGGCCTGTTTTCTGGCGAAGGCGCCAGACCGATGGACGACGCCTTCGCGGCCTATGCCTGGTCCAACGACCAGCGCATCGAACGCCTCACGGGGCAACGCTTCAGCGAGCAGTACCGCAATCGGGTTCTCGGCGATCGCCAGCGGCTGTTCGACAGCGGTCCCGCCACGGTGGCCCTGAGCGCCGTGTCTTTGACCGACCCCGGCAGAGAGCTCGAAGCCCTCAAGGCCATCCAGCATGCGCGCTACGTGGACGGCAACGACGTGACCTCATTGGCGGCCCTGGCCGATCTGCTGGGGGCGCTGGGTCTCGAAGAGGCCGCCGCGAAGGTAGCGCACCCCGATGCGGATCTGCTCGGCGCCAACCGGGCCCGTACCGGTCGCGCCCAGACGTTGATGCGGGAGTTCGGTGCCCGCGGCGTGCCGACCCTGATTGCCGAATCCGGCGCGAAGCGCTGGGTGGTGGATCACGCTGCCATCTATTCCAACCCACAGGCACTGATCCGCCAGCTGGAAGCGGCCTGAGCCGTGCCCAACCCATCGTCGGGTCCGTCCCGGCACCCCACCCTCCATTTGATTTTTGTAGAAGGTAAGACCCATGACAACGCGAAGAGACGTGATCAAAACTGTAGCCGCCGCGGGTGTCGCGACGGCCATCCTAGGAGTGAAAGACGCTATGGCTGCAACGACCCAACTGACCTGGAAGCATTTCCCCGCCGGTGAGCACGGATTCTTCCGTGCTCCCGTGCTGATTTCTGGCGCGAGCGAAGCCGTCCTGATCGATGGAGGCTTCACGCTTCCCGACGGCAAGGCGCTCGTCGAGGCCATCAAGGCCAGTGGCAAGAAGCTCACGACCATCTACATCAGCCAGAGCGATCCCGACTACTACTTCAGCCTCGCGCCGATCAAGGCGGCCTTTCCCGGGGCCAAGGTGATCGCTGCGTCGGCCACGATCGCGGCCATCAAGGGCAACGTCGAAAAGAAGCTGGCGACCTGGGGGCCCCAGCTCAAGGAAAACGGCCCGCAGGCCCTGGCAGACATCGTGATGCCCGAAGCCTTCGACGGCCGGACCCTCACCCTGGAAGGCCAGACCATCGAGATCGCCGAAGCCGATGGCCTTGCCAACCGCCGCTACATCTGGGTGCCTTCGCTCAACGCCATCTTCGGCGGCGTGCTGCTGTTCTCGGGCGTTCACGTGTGGACCGCTGACACACAGGGCGCCGAGGCTCGCGCGGCCTGGGTGAAGACGCTCGACGCGATGGCAGCGCGCAAGCCCGCCGTGGTGGTTCCTGGCCACATGGCGCCCGGTGTTGCGACCGACGCAACGGCGATCCGCTACACCCGCGACTACCTCGTGGCCTTCGAGGAAGAACTGGCGAAGGCCGCAGACAGCGCGGCCCTCATTGCCGCCATGACCAAGCGTTATCCGAGCGCCGGCATGGGCGTGGCACTGCAGATCGGCGCAAAGGTTGCCAAGGGCGAGATGAAGTGGGGATGAGTCGATGACGACCAACATCGACATCGTCGGTGCTCACTACGCGGCGTCGGCGCAGGGGAACATCGACGAGATGATGGCCAATGTGTCGCCGCAAGTGCGCTGGACCGAGATGGCGGGCTTTCCCTGCGCGGGCACGTGGGTTGGGCCGCAAGCAGTTGCCGACAACGTCTTTGCCGTTCTGGGCAGGGATTGGATCGGCTACCGCTTCGAACTGCAAAGCCTCATCGACGGTGGCGACCAGGTCGTCGGGCTGGGAACCTACCACGGCACCTTCCGCGCCACTGGAAAGGAAATGCAGGCTCGAGTGGCCCACGTCTGGAAGCTGCAGGGCGGAAAGATCGTGGGCTTCGAGCAATTCACCGACACGCTGCTCGTGCATCAAGCAATGAGCTGATACAGGCCAGGCTACCTGCGCCACGTCCTCGAGCGCATAGCGTACCGTTGACTGCCCGAGCGGGCACTACGAATTGATTCAGAGCGCACTCGGCGCGGTTTGCGCTGGGGTGACGCGGTAAACGGCTGACCATTCCTCCCGTCAGCAGCGGCCGTAGTCAAGACTCTGATTCCTTTCCAAACCGGATGATCCCGATAAAAAGAACTCTCCAGAAACTTGATCCCGCGTCGCGCCGCCGTGTTGCCGCGGGCGACATCATCGGCACGCGCGAGCATGGCGGCATCCACGCCTGGCGCGGCATCCCGTACGCCAGTCCGCCCTCGGGCCCCCTGCGTTGGCGCGCACCACGTCCCGCCACACCGTGGAGCGGTGTTCTCGAGGCCCGCGCGCACGGCTCGATGGCACCTCAATATGCTGACCTGCTGGCCGGCCTGCCGGCACGACAACGCGGCCAGATCGCGGGTGACGAAGACTGCCTGACGCTCAACATCTTCGCGCCTGCGTTCGAGCCGGGCGCCGTCCCTGGCGCGGGCCAACGCCGCCCGGTCATGGTCTGGATTCACGGCGGGGGCAATTCGGTCGGTACTTCGGCAACCTACGATGCGGCGCGCAACTACGCGATCCACGATGGCCTGGTGGTCGTTACCGTCAACTACCGGCTCGGTGTGCTGGGCTGGTTCACGCACCCCGCATTGCACGAGGCCGACGATGTCACGCCCGAGGAGCGCTCCGGCAATTTCGGCACCCTCGACCTGATCGCCGCGCTTCGATGGGTACAAGACAACATCGCCGCCTTCGGAGGCGACCCCGGCTGTGTGACGATCTTCGGCGAATCGGCCGGCGGGCAGAACGTGTTGACGCTGCTGGCGAGCCCGCTGGCGCAAGGCTTGTTCCACCGTGCGATCGCGCAATCGCCCGTGGCCGAGACGTTCAGCATCGAGCAGGCGGTGAACTGGAGCGACGACGCGCAACCGGGCCACCACGATAGTGCGTTCGAGGTCACCGCGCGGCTGTGGGTCGCCGAGGGTCGGTCACCTGACCGCGAGGGGGCGAAGAAGCAACTCGCGACCCTGCCTGCGGCGGACATTGCTGCATTCTTGCGCGCGCTCAGTCCAGCCCGGCTTCTGAAAGCTTTCACGCCGGGCAGCGTCGGTATCTACCGGTCCCCCCGTCCAGTGCGCGACGGCGTGGTACTGCCGCGCGAGCCGTTGGCCGAAGTCTTCTCCTGCGGCCAATGGAACCGCGTTCCGGTCATTCTTGGAAGCAATCGCGACGAGTTCAAGACCTTCAGTGCAGACAAGCCCGAGCACTCGCGCCTGCTCCTGGGAAAGTTGCCATTGTTGCGCGACCGCCGCGGCTACCAGGTCGAAATGAAGTACCTGTCGCTGGCCTGGAAGGCGCTATTTGTCGATGCCCCTGCCGACGCGATGCTGGCCGGTGGCCACACCGAAGTGTGGACCTATCGTTTCGACTGGGACGAGGCACCCGCCGTGCCCTTCGTGCGCCCGGACCTGCTGCTCGGCGCAGCACACGCCATGGAGATGGCCTTCGTCTTCCGTGACACGGCCGGCGAACTCGACATCTTTGGCGTGAACACGCGGTTCAATCGCTCCGGCAGGGCCGTACTCTCCCAGGCGATGGGCGATGCCTGGATCAGCTTCGCACGCAAGGGCGTTCCAACCGTGCCAGGCCATGAGTGGACGCGCCGAGACATCGCGGAGCACCGGCCCGACTGCCTTGTTTTCGACACCGCACGTGATGGCGGCATTCGCATGGCACGGCTTGGCACTGACATGGCGGCGGTCAAGCACGCGCTGAGGACCGACTCAGCGGCCGAGCCCGCCACCTTGCGTTGCCGCATCTACGCTCGCCTTTTCCTATGGAATCCGCTGTTTGCAGGCCACGGCGAATCCTCCGAATACGAGCGTTGGTGCCGCGAATGCAGCTGTTCCGTTCCAGCCGCTCAGTTCCGGCCACGGCTTGAAGTTTGATGGAACGCTGGCTTCTGATTTCCCTGGCTGCCCGAGCGGGCACTGCGAATTGATCCAGAGCGCACTCGACGCGGCTTCCCCTGGGACAACGCGATAACCGACTGATCATCACTCTCCAGTTAAGAACGGAGACAGAAGTTGGAGACTCAAGTTGTCGACTACATCGTGGTCGGAGCCGGCTCGGCCGGATGCGTGATCGCGCACCGCCTCGTCAAGGCGGGCCATTCGGTGCTGATGCTGGAGGCAGGCCCGACCGATGGGATCAAGTTCGTGAAGATGCCCGCGACATTCGTTCGTGTCATCGGAACCGAGCGTTCATGGGTCTACGAGACCGTCCCCCAGCCGCATGCCAATGGCCGCAAGATGTACGTTCCGCAGGGGCGCATGAATGGCGGCGGCAGTTCGCTCAACGCGATGATCTACATCCGCGGCGCGGCAGAGGACTACGACGCATGGGCTGAGGCGGGCTGCCACGGCTGGGGTTGGAAGGATGTGCTGCCCGCGTTCAAGCGCGCCGAGAACAACATGCGCTTCTCAGGCGAGATGCATGGCACCGACGGGCCACTGCATGTCAGCGACACAAAGTACCGACACCCCCTGAGTCTGGCCTTCCTGAAGGCCGCGCAGGAGGCGGGCCTTCCGTACAACGACGACTTCAACAGCGGCACACAGGACGGCGTGGGCTTCTACCAGACCACGACAATCAATGGTTCCCGCGGCAGTACCTCCGCGACCTACCTTGCCGCGGTGATTGGCGACCCGAAGCTGACCGTGGTGAATGGTGCCCATGTGCTGCGCGTGACCCTTGAGGGCGGCAATGCGACGGGTGTTGAGTACCGCCGCAATGACGGCAGCACCGTGAAGGCGCACGCCAACCGCGAGGTGGTGCTGAGCGCGGGTGCGCTCGCGTCGCCGAAGCTGCTGCAGGTGTCGGGTATCGGCCCCGGCGAACTGCTCCGAAAGATTGGTGTCCCGGTGCATAGCGATTTGCCGGGCGTCGGCGAGAACTTCCAAGACCATCTGGAGATCATTGCGCACGGTCGCTGCAAGGAGCCGATCAGCCTGCTCGGCCAGGACAAGGGCCTCACGGCATTGAAGCATGGCCTGCAGTGGGAGTTGTTCAACACGGGCCTTCTCACCTCGAACGTGGTGGAGAGCGGCGGCTTCGTTGACACGGCCGGCACAGGACGTCCCGATGTGCAGTTCCATGTGCTGCCCGTGCTGGTGGGCGACGTGGATCGCCCGATGCCGGAGCTGCACGGCATTTCGATCGACCCGTGTTTCCTGCGCCCGAAGTCACGCGGGCGTGTACAGGCCATCAGCGCGAACGCCCTGGATCCGGTGCAGTTCGATGGCGGTTTCCTGTCGCAGCAGGAAGACGTGGACACGCTCGTGCGCGGCCTCAAGCTGGCCCGCCGCATCATGCGGATGCCTTCGCTGCGCAAGGTCGTTGCGGAGGAGCTCTACCCGGGTCCCAAAGAGCACATGCCCGACGCTGAACTGGAGCAGTTCGTGCGCCAGTACGCCAAGACCGTCTATCACCCCGTGGGCACCTGCCGGATAGGAAACGATCCGATGGCCGTCGTCGATTCCCAACTGCGTGTGCACGGCGTCGGCCGCCTGCGTGTGTGCGATGCGTCGGTGATGCCCACCATCTGCAGCGGCAACACCAATGCGCCCACGATCATGATCGCCGAGCGCGGCGCCGAGTTCATGCTCGGCCGCTGAGCGGTGCGAGTTTCCCTTCCCCCCAACCCTCCCGCACCATGAATCCCAAAGACCTTTCCCAACAGGAGCTGGCACGCATCAGCTTCCTCTCGCGGCGCAGCTTCGGCAATTTCATTGACGGCGAATTCTGCGAGTCCCGCAGTGGCAAGCGCATCGATGTCGTCGATCCTGCTTCGGAAATGATCGTGGCCGACACGCCCGATAGTGACGAGGGCGATGTGGATGCCGCTGTCGCCGCGGCGCGCAGGGCACTGGAGGACTCGGCCTGGTCCCGCATGCGGCCGGCCGACCGCGAGCGCGCACTGTTTCGGCTTTCCCAATTGATCGAAGAGCACGCGGACGAACTGAGCGCCATGGAGACCCTGCAAAGCGGCAAGCTGCAGGGCGTCGCCCGCATGATCGACGTTGGTTTTTCCGCCGAGTTCGTGCGCTACATGGCCGGCTGGGCCACCAAGCTCGAAGGCAGCACGCTGCAGCCCTCGATCCCGTTCCCTCCGGGTGCCCGCTACCACACCTACACGCAACGCGAACCGGTGGGTGTGGTCGGCGCGGTGGTGCCCTGGAACTTCCCGCTGGCCATCGCGCTGTGGAAAATCGCCCCGGCACTGGCGGCCGGTTGCACGGTGGTGCTCAAGCCGTCGCCCGAGACGCCGCTGACGGCGCTGCGCCTGGCCGCGCTCGCGCTGGAGGCAGGCATCCCTGCCGGTGCGCTCAACGTGGTCTGCGGTGCAAGCACGGCGGGCGCCGCCCTGTGCGCGCACCCCGGCGTCGACAAGATCAGTTTCACCGGCAGCACCGCGACCGGGCGTGCCATCGGGCACACCGCCGTCGACCGCATGGCTCGTTTCACGCTGGAACTGGGCGGCAAGTCGCCAATGATCGTCTTGCCGGATGCCGACCCTGCCGCAGCCGCCGCCGGCGCTGCCGCGGGTATCTTCTTCAACCAGGGCCAGGTCTGCGCCGCGAGTTCGCGGCTGTATGTCCATCGCAGCCTGTTCGACCAGGTCGTGAACGAGGTCGCACGCCAAGCCGAGGGGATGCGTATCGGCTCCGGCTTTGACGCCACCGCGCAGTTGGGACCAGTGGTTTCGCGCCGGCACTTCGACCGGGTCATGGGTTTCATTGATGGTGCACGCCGCGAGGGCGCTACGGCCCTGACCGGCGGGGAACGCGCTCGCGATGCCGGCTGCTTCATCCAACCCACCGTGTTCGTGGACGTGAATCCGGGCATGCAGGTTGTGCGTGAAGAGGTTTTCGGCCCGGTACTCGTCGCCATGCCGTTCGACGACGTGGAGGACGCCATTCGCCAGGCCAACGACTCTCCCTTTGGACTGACAGCCAGCGTGTGGTCGAACAACCTTTCGGCCGTGCACCGGATCGTCCCCCGCATCAAGGCCGGAACGGTCTGGGTCAACACCCACAACCTGCTCGACGCGAATCTGCCGTTCGGTGGCTACAAGCAAAGCGGTTTCGGACGCGACCTCGGTCGCGCTGCGGTCGAGTCCTATACGGAACAGAAGAGCGTCTGCATGTCGATTTGATCAACTGATCCATCCACAACAGGAGACAACATGAAAACGATAGAAACTTACTGGTCAAACCGGAAGATCACGAAACAAGCTTTCCGGCGAATCTTCGTTGCCGCGGCCCTGGTGGCCGGCGGCAGCGCAATGGCGCAAAGCAAGCCTGCTTGCGGACTGAACAACGGCAAGGCGGCGACCGGCGAACCGATCGCGATCGGCGCCGTGGTCGGCAAGACCGGACCCGACGACTTCAGTGCCTCGGCGCTGGCGGCCCAGGCGTACTTCAAGTGCGTGAATGCCAACGGCGGCATCAACGGTCGGCCGATCGAGTTCACGATCGCCGATGATCAATGGAATCCCGAGGTGGCAGCCCAGGTGGCGGCCAAGCTCGTGAAGGATCGCAAAGTGGTTGCGATGGTGGGCAGCTCCAGCTTCGTCGAGTGCGGTGTCAACGCCAAGATGTACGCCCAGGAGGACGTCATGGTGATCGCCGGGGTCGGCGTGCCGCGCGAGTGTTTCTTTGCGAAGAACTACGTTCCGGTGAATGCCGGACCTCGTGTGTCCGCCACCGTCGTCGCGATGCATGCCGCGCAGCAATACAAGGCCAAGCGGATGGTCTGCGTCATCCCGAACATCCCGAGCCTGGGCAACTGGGCCTGCGATGGGGCGAAGGATTGGGGCAAGGCCAATGGTGTCGAGGTTGACGTGATCACCATCGATCCCGGATCGCCCGATGCCACCTCCACGATGCTGCAGGCTGCGGCAAAGAAGCCGGACGTCGTCATCCTGAACGTGCCCAAGGGCATCATGGTGCCGATGCTCGCCGCTGCCGAACAGCAGGGTCTCGCCAAGAAGATCCACTTCGTCAGCAGCACGCCCGCCTACAACTTCGACGTGCCCAAGACGATCGGCCCCGCGTGGAACGGCAACTTCGACATCCACCTGGAGTTCATGCCCGTCGAATCCGCCGGCAAGGACAACATGAACTGGAAGGCGACCATGGAGGCCTTCGGTGGCAGGAACGACCCGCGTGACTCCTTCGCGCAGGCGGGCTATCTGGCAGCCCGCATTGCAACCGAGGCCCTGCTCAAGCTCGATCCGAAGAAGATCGACCGCGCCACTACCAGTGCCGCGCTGCGCGATGTAAAGGGCTTCCAGAGTGACATCCTGTGCCGGCCGTTCTACGTCGGCGCCGGCGCCCGCCACAACGCCAACAGCAGCGGCCCCATCGCGCAGGTGAGCGGCAGCGGCTTCAAGCAGGTGAGCAACGGCTGCCTGATGGCCGCGGATCCTGAACTGGCCGACCTGCGCGCGCAGGAAAAGCAGCTGGGCCTTTGACCCCGGAGCCGCCATGTCTGAACTGTTGCCATTCCTGGTCTCCGGCCTCGGCGTCGGCGCGGTGTACGCAATGTCGGGCGTGGGCCTGGTCGTCCTGTACCGTTCGTCGGGCGTGCTGAACTTCGCGTTCGGCGCACTCGGCGCGGTTGCCGCCTATGTGGCGTGGTCGGCATTGGATCGCGAGTGGCCGTTGGCGCTTGCCGCGCTCGCCGCGGTCTCCACCGCCGTTGCGATCTCTTTCGCCTACGGACGCCTGCTCGCTCCCCGCCTTGCCGCAAGCGACCCGACGGTGCGCTCGATCGGCACGCTAGGCCTGGCGCTCGTGCTGCTCGGTTTCACCGAATGGTTCTGGGGAGAGCAGCCGCGCAGGCTGGTGCTTCCAACGGACAGCCAGGCCATCGAGCTGGCGGCGGTGCGCCTGACCTATACGCGCGTGGTCGGCTTGGGCGTGGCCGTTTCGATGATGGCCGCCGTGGCTCTGCTGCTCGCACGAACCCGCATCGGCCTGGCGATGCGGGCGTTGGCCGACCAGCGCGGACTGAGCGCCATCCTCGGCATCCGCGTGCTTCAAGTCGATTCCGTAGCCTGGGTGATCTCCGGCGCTTTCGCCGGCGTGTGCGGCCTGCTACTTGCCAACATCGTGCGTTTGCAGGCCACGGTGCTGACCTTTCTCGTGATCCCCGCGTTCGCGGCCGCCATCATCGGCCGCCTCTCTTCCCTACCCGCGACAGCTGCCGCGGGCTTGGCCATCGGAATCCTTGAGTCGGTCGCCGTACTGGTGCCGGGATTCTCCCCATTCAGGGCAGCCACCCCTTTTCTCATCGCGCTCGCCGCCATCGTGTTGTGGCGCGAAGCATCCCGCAAAGCATGATTCCTGATTCCGTCCGTCGTGAGCGGCGAGCCGCCCGCCTCAGCCTTGCACGCATGGTGCTCTTCCTCCTGGCTCTCGGCGCGCTGCTGCCGTGGATCGCGAACGCCTACTGGATCAAAACGCTGACATCCTCCCTCGCGCTGGCCATTGCCGCTGCAGGCGTGTCCTTGCTCTACGGACAGCTGGGATTGGTGAGCCTGTGCCAGTTCGCCCTCCTCGGTGCGGGAGGCTGGGTCGCGTTGCGTGTGGGTCACGGGCTGCAGTGGCCATTCGAAGCTTGCGTGCTCGCGGGCGGGCTGTCCGCCGGCGTCCTCGGAATGCTTGCCGGGTTGCCAGCCCTGCGATTGAAAGGAATCTACCTGGCCCTGGTGACGCTGATGCTCGCCGGGGGATTCCAGGTGGTGGTCAGCGCGACGGGATTTCCCGACGGCGGTCCGGGTTGGCTCGGGCGCATCACCGGCAGCGAAAGGTTGGTGATGCCCCGGCCGGCGATGGCGCAGGGTGAGGGCGCCTACCTGACCTACGTTGCTGCGTGGCTGGCAGCGATGCTCGCGGTGATCGAACTGCATCGCCGCACGCGCGCCGGCCGATCGTGGGCGCTGATCCGCCGAGGCGAGGCGGTAGCCGAGGGTGCAGGCGTCAATGTGCTGCTTTACCAAACGTGGGCTTTCGGTCTTGCAGGTGTCTGCACCGGCGTGGCCGGCGCCCTGCTGGCCGGTGCGGTAGGCCAGTTGGACGGCCGCGCGTTCGCGGCCAGCGAGTCGGTGATGCTCTTTGCGCTCACGCTTATCGGCGGCGCCCATCACTGGGCCGGCGCGCTGGTAGCCGGGCTGCTCCTGCGGGCCGTGCCGTCAATGCTGGTCGACCTGGGAGTAAACGGCTACCTCGCGATGATCTTCTTTGGCGCAGCGCTCCTGCATGCGCTCATCACGGCGCCGCGCGGAATTGTCGGCCAATGGATTGCGGCGATTTCCCGCCTGCGCGCACGAAAGAGGGCACCATGATCGACATTCGCGGCCTCCGCGTCGCGTTCGGCGCCGTCAAAGTCATCGACGGGCTGGACGCCGTGTTGGAGGCACCGATGTGCGGGTTGATCGGCCCTAACGGCGCCGGAAAGACGACCCTGGTCAATGTAATCAGCGGATTTGTCCGCGCCCAGGCGGGTGAGGTGTGCATCAACGGCACGCCCCTTCTGAGCTTGAACACTGCGCGCCGAGTCCGGCTCGGCCTGCGTCGATCGTTCCAGACCGAGCAGGTGGTCGAAGACCTCAGCACATGGGACAACGTGCAGGCCATGCTGGATCATGTTCCGCATGCGCTCGCGGACGCTCCGCGGCAGGTGCATCGCGCCCTTGAGCACACGGGGTTGCTGGACTGCGCTGCCACGCCCGGAGGCGAGTTGGACTTGTTCCGGCGCCGCATGATCGAAGTGGCGAAGGCGCTCGTCGGAAAGCCCCGGCTCATCCTGTTCGACGAGCCGGGCGCCGGCCTGGACGAACGCGAATCGCGCGTGCTTCGTGACGCCATTGCCGCCATCCCCGAAGAGTTCGGTGCCCAGGTCGTGCTGATCGACCACGACGTGGAACTCATCGCAAGCCTGTGCACGCAGACGCTGGTGCTCGACTTCGGCAAAAGGCTCGCGCTGGGGGCGACGCGCGCGGTGCTCGACGACCCCGTCGTGCGACAAGCCTACCTCGGAAGCTGACCCGGCCATGCTTGAAATCCGTGAACTCCACATTTCCCGCGGCGGCAAATCCGTCGTCCATGGTGTCGATCTCGACGTCGCGCCCGGCGAGATCGTTGCAATGCTCGGTCCCAACGGCGCGGGCAAGTCGAGCATCGTGCTGGCTCTGGCGGGTGCCATCCCGCGGTCGAAGGGGCATGTCCGCATAGGCGGAGCGACGCTGGATGGCCTCACGCCCGACGCAGTGCGCCGCGCAGGGCTCGCCATCGTGCCCGAGGGCCATCAAGTGCTTGGCAGCCTGTCGGTTCTCGACAACCTGCGCGCGGCGGCCATGGTGTTGCCCGCCAACGAGGTCGGGCCTGCGATCGAGCGCGTGCTGATGACGTTTCCCGAACTGACGCCCCGGCTCGAGCACCTCGGGCGCTCCCTTTCCGGAGGGCAAAAGCAGATGGTCTGCATGGCGCAGGCGCTGCTTGCGCGGCCCCGTGTTCTCGTGGTCGATGAACTGTCGCTCGGTCTCGCACCCCTTGTGGTCAAGCGGCTGGCCGACGTGCTGCAGAGCGTCGCGGCGGACGGCGTCGGTGTATTGCTGATCGAGCAGTTCACCACGCTGGCGCTGCGACTCGCCCAGCGCGCCGTCGTCCTGCAACGGGGGCGAGCCGCTTGGTGCGGCCCGGCGCAGACGCTGCGTGACACGCCTGAGATTCTGCAAGCGAGCTATCTGGCTTGACGGAAAGATCCATTTGCGAGCCACCAGGCTCTCCAACGAAAAACATGTCAACCGCCAGGAGATCGAGAGATGCCGACACGCCGCAAATTCACAAGCCAGCTCGCCGGGATCGCAGCCTTGACCGCCGCCCCCTTGCACCTTGCGCATTCGCAAAGCATTGGTCTCGCAAAAATACTGGTCGGCTTTCCGCCGGGCGGAGCCACGGACGCGGTTGCCCGGCGACTGGCCGAAAAGATGCGAGGTGGCTATGCAAATACTGTTGTGGTGGAGAACAAGCCGGGCGCGTCAATGCAGATCTCCATTTCGACGCTCAAGGACAGTGCGCCGGATGGGAGCACCTTGTTGCTGTCGCCCACCGCGCCGTTCTCCATCTATCCCTTCACTTATCGCAAGCTCCCATACGTCGCAGAGGACGTGGCGCCAGTCACATCGGTTTGCTCGTTCGCATTCGGGTTCGCCGTGGGTCCGGCGGTGCCTCCCAGCGTGCGCGGGATCAACGACTTCATCGCCTGGTGCAAGGCAAATCCTGACAAGGCCAACTTTGGCTCGCCCGCCTCGGGTTCCACGCCCCATCTGCTTGGCATCCTGCTGTCCAAGCTTTCCCGCACGGAGTTGACGCACGTCGGGTACCGCGGAGATGCGCCGGGACTGCAGGATTTGATGGGTGGCCAAGTGTCCGCCTATTCATCGACGGTGGGGAGCTTTCTGCCGCACCTCAAAAGCGGCAGGCTTCGTCTTATCGCCGTCTCCGGGCAGGGCCGAAACGCGTTCGTGAGTGATGTGCCCACGTTCCGTGAGCAGGGATATCCGATCAACGCAACGGAATCGTTCGGCTTGTTCCTGCCGGGAAGAACCTCGCAAGATATCGTGCGCCGCGCAGCCGCCTACCTGCACCCCATCCTGGCGCAGGGGGAAGTGGTCGCTGCATTGGGTGACATCGGCATGACCGCGAAATCCGGCACCCCACAGGACTTGGCAAACCTCATCAAGGCCGATACCGACGAGTGGCGCCGACTGATCAAGATCGTCGGCTTTACGGCAGAGTCTTGACGCATCGGAAGCGGCGCGCCGCAATCGGCTTCGGCGGAATGCTCTCGAACTGGTGCATCGCCCACGCTGCCTGCACCTGATCTCCGGCAAGCGTTACGCACCTGCCCCCAGGATCCGACAGCCGATTGCCTTGTCTGTCACAACGAGACAAATTTTGTCGTCCTGATGTCGAGCCAACTGCCCACGTCCGCGGGAATCTCGATCACTTCCGACAAAGTGCGCCCACTTCGACGAGAAGAGAGCGAATCGCGATTCCGGCACGCAGCGTGCATATCGACGCTGCTCTCGGCTCGGACAACTCGACCTTCTTGCCGGGGCTTCAACACAAAAAAATCTCATGAAGAAATTGAAGAAAGCAAGCCAGAACTTGCACCGTTCGCGCGCGGCGGGTGCACTGTTGACATCGCTCTTGCTGGCGGCCTGCGGCGGCGGCGAGACCGGCTCGTCATCGGTGGCAGCTGCAGCTGCAGCTGCAGCTGCAGTTGCAGCTGCGCCTGCACCTGCACCAGCGCCCGCACCTGGATCGGCACCCGCATCGGCGCCTGCGCCCGCATCTGCTCCCCCTGCTGCGCCGGCTCCAGCTCCAGCTCCAGCGCCCGCACCGGCCTCGAACAGCGGTGGATTCGCCGGCCAGGTCACCGGCGGCGGCAGCGTCGCGGCGGTGACGGTCTCTACCGCGGCGCAGATGCAGGCGGCCATCGACGCCTACACCGGCACCGGTGGGCTTGTGATCCGCTACAACGGAACATTCAACTTCGCCGCCATCACCGACGCCTGCACGCAGTGGCAGTTGCCCGCCGGGGCTATCGTCGAGGTCAAGAACAAGAGCAACGTCACCATCGAGGGCGTCGACGGCTCATCTGCCAACTTCGGGTTGGCGATCAAGGCCGACGCCACGAACATCATCATCCGCAACATGACGATCGGCCTGCTGCCCGGCTCGATCGATGCGATCGGCATCGAGGGTCAGAGCGGCAAGTTCCCAGGCTACATCTGGATCGACCACAACACGCTGTTCAGCAGCCTGAAGGAGTGCTCGGGCGCAGGCGACCTGGAGTTCGACGGCCTGCTCGACAACAAGGCCGGCGCGCACCACCTCACCTACTCGTACAACTACATCCACGACCACCATAAGGTCGGCCTGATCGGCTCGAGCGACAGCGATTCGAGCGATCGCAACATCACCTTCCACCACAACGTCTACGAGAACGTCGGCTCGCGCCTGCCGCTGCAGCGCGGCGGCTACACCCACCTCTACAACAACCTGTACAGCGGCGTGATCACCACGGGCGCCAACATCCGCATGGGTGGCTTCTCGCTGATCGAAGCCAACTACTTCGAGAACTCGCAGAACCCCGTGACCTCGCGCGACAGCTCGGCCATCGGCTACTGGGAGCTGCGCAACAACAACATCAGGACCCCGGCCGACTTCAGCGGCTTCGGCATCACCTGGGTGGCAAGCCCGTCTTCGCCGACGCGCGACGCCACCGACTGGATTACGACGAGCGTCTTCCCGGTTGGCATCCCCTACGCATACACGGCGCAAGACCCGGCCTGCGTGAAGCAGAAGTTGCCCACGGTGGCCGGCGCTGGCAAGGCGCTCGCCGCTCTCACCTGCAATTGACACAAGAAATCCGCGTGGTTCGATAGGTCGATTCGTGGCGCGCTGTGCGAGCGAGGCTTACTGCAAAACCGCGGTGCGGCGTGAAGCAAGGGCCAGGCGCTGACACTCGCCTGGCGTCATGCCGTATTGCTGCTTGAAGAGCCGGCAGAAATGGGCGTTGCTCTTGAATCCCCAGGCATAGGCGATCTGCGCCGCAGCACGGCCCCCGTTGCCTTCGTGCGTGAGAGCTGCATGACAGCGTTCCAGCCGCGCATTCCAGATCTGCCGTTCGAGGCCGACCGTGTCGGCCTCGAACACCCTGTGCAGGTAGCGCCTGGAACAGCGTAGCGCATCGGCGATGCCCTGGATGCTCAGGTCTGGCTCAGAAAGGTGGGCGTGGATGTACTGCCGCGCACGCAACTTCAGAACAGAGGGAAGAGGTACCGGCTCGCTGCTCCGACGGAAGGACTCGGCCAGCGTCGAGCCGAGCAGCCCCATGACAGATTCACTGATCGATTGGCCGACGCCGTCGGGCAGCCCGGGCAGTTGCTCGCTCAACGCGCGCAGGTAGGTGCCGAAAACGCCATGCAGGCCAGCCACATTGTCGTGGCCTGTCTGGCCGGCCAGCGGGCCGGAAAGCTTTAGCCCTGAAAGGAGCGCACGCGGCACCTGGGTCACCAGCAGGGTGCAGCGTTCTTGATTGGTGATCGTGTACGGCGCGCGAGGATCGTAGAGGATCCATTGCCCTGGTTGAAGCTCCACGCGGCGGTGCTGTTGTTCGACGACGCCGCGGCCGGACACCTGCAGAACCAGCTTGTAAAACTCGTCCGCCGGCAGATCACCACAGGTGCTGTCGCGCGCCACGTGGTGTGCCGGCGCGGTGATGCTGAACATGCGTAGCGCGCCGACCTGGTAAGTATCGAGAGATGCATCCAGCGGCTCGTCATCCAGGCTCGACACCCTCAGGCGACCAAAGTACCGTGTGTTGATGCTGCTCCACGCGGCGGCACGCTCGCAGGCGAACACGCGGTTTGTTGACCAATGGGTAGTTTGCATGGGGAGCCCCCGGAAACAGGTTGGTGCAGTCTATTTTGGCCATTTGCACGCCCAGTCGGTAAAAACGAGTACGGGGAGCGGTCATTGTTCCCCGACGCGGTCCTATCGATTGACTGACAGTGCACATGTGGCGTTCCGGCCACTCCTATCAATCAACGCGGATGTTGTTGGCCTTGATCAGTCGGCCCCAGCGCTCGCGTTCGTCCTTCACATACCTGGCCATGTCGTTCGGGCTGCCTGGCAGGCCCTCGACGCCCAGCGCCAGGAAACGCGCCTTCACCGGCGTCGAATTCAAGGCATCCACCAGTGCCTTGTTGAGCCGGGCCACCGTCTCCGGCGGCGTGCCACTGGGCACCGACAGGCCCTGCCACGCATAAGCCTCGAAGTCCGCAAGTCCCTGCTCGGCCAGCGTTGGCACGTCGGGCAAGCTGGCGATGCGCTTGGCGCTCGCCACGCCGATTGCCTTGACCTTGCCGGCCAGCACGAACTGGTTGCCGCTGGCGGTGTCGACCATCATGAACGGCACCGAACCGCCCAGGATGTCTTGCATCGCAGGCGCTGCGCCGCGGTAGGCAACGTGCGTCATGGCAATGCCCGTTTTCTCGCGCAGCAGTTCAGTGGCCAGGTGGTGCGGGCTGCCCGCGCCGGCCGACGCATAGTTGACGCCGCCGGGCTGCGCCTTGGCCCAGGCGACGAACTCCTTGAAGTTCTTTGCCGGCACCTGCTGGCCGACCACGAGCACGAGCGGAAAGCGCGCCAGCATGCCGACCGGCGCCAGGTCTTTCTCGGCGTTGTAGCTGAGCTTAGAGAACAGGAAGGGGTTGGCCGCCAGCGTCGCGAAGTCCGCCGTCAGCATGATGTTTCCGTAGTCCTTGGATCGGGCCGCGTATTCGGCGGCAATGTTGGTCGCGGCGCCCGGCTTGTTGGTGATGACGATAGGCCGGCCGAGGTCCTTCGACATCGTTTCGGCGGTCGCGCGCGCGACCGAATCGGAGCCGCCGCCGGCGGCATATCCGACCACCCATTCGATGGGCTTGCCGTCCTGTGCGGCAGCGAGAAGGCTTGTGGCGGCCAAGGCAAGGCCGGCGAGGCAAGAGCGAATCATGCGAAGTGTCTCCGTGGTTGTATGAATGTGCAGGGGCTGCCGGGATCAACCGCGCCGGGCAGCGTCGAACGCTTCGCGAAGAACCGCGAGCGATCCGATGTGGTTGGCCAGCACCAGAATCAGCCGCGCGTTGAAGGCGTGGCTCTCCTGCGTGGACAGGCCCTGATGCGCTTCGATCAGCGCCTGATAGAAGTCATCCGGCGCTTCGAGGTTCGCAGCGGTGGTGAGCTGGGTTGCAGTGGCGTGCGGCACGGCGGAGTCCTTCATGCTTTGGCGAGTGCGCGGTTCAGGGCTGCGCAAAGGGTGCTGGCATCGGCGCGGCGCCAGCGACCGCAGATGTGTTGATCCGGACGCAGCAGGTAGACCGTGCCGTCCTGCGCGTCATACCGTTCGGCAGCCAGCGCATGGGCTGCGTCCAGCGGCACGCGCACCGTTGCGACCGGCACGCCGGCGGCGGCTGCTGCGTCCGAGACAGCGCGCGCTGCATCGCCCGAAGCTGTGCCGGATCCGAACACCAGGGCGGTGAAGCCGGCCCACCGGCTTTGCCGCAGCAGCCAACCGTCCAAGCCATCGGCCGAAATCACCGGCGCATCGGAAGCCACGGCGCCTGGCACCATCCGGCCCTTGAAGCCATCGGCATCGGCGGTGTTGAGCGGCGAGCCGTGCAACGTGGCCGGGACTGAAAGACGTCCGCTGTTGACGAGGGTTCGCGCGAAGGCGTGCTTCTTCGCGAGCTCGAGCACCGCGTCGCGGAACAGCCGGCTCACCTCGCTCTTGGGCGTGATGAAGTCGGTGGCACGCGTGGAATTGAGGATGTTCTCGTCGGCGGCGTATTCGCGCTCCTGGCCGTAGCTGTCGAGCAGCGCATCGGGCGCCCTGCCCTGCACGACGGCGGCCAGCTTCCAGGCCAGGTTCTCTGCATCCTGCACGCCCGAGTTGGCGCCGCGTGCACCGAACGGCGACACGCCGTGCGCCGAATCGCCTGCAAAGAACACGCGGCCCTGCCGGAACTGGTCCATGCGCAGGCACGAGAAGGTGTAGACGCTCGCCCATTCGAGCTCGAACTGCGCGTCGTCGCCCAGCAGCGCCTTGACGCGGGGAATGATCTTCTCGGGCTTTTTTTCTTCTTCGGGGTCGGCATCCCAGCCGAGCTGGAAGTCGATGCGCCAGACGTTGTCCGGCTGCATGTGCAGCAGCACGCTCTGGTTGCGGTGGAACTCCGGATCGAACCAGAACCAGCGCTCGGCCGGCCGGTCGAGCTTCATCTTCACGTCGGCAATCAGGAAGCGGTCCTTGAACTGGCGCCCCTTGCTTTCCTGCCCCAACAACTGGCGCATGCTGGAGCGGCCGCCATCGCAGGCCGCGACATAGTCGGCTTCGAGTTGGTAGGCGCCTTCGGGGGTTTCGACCGTGAGGGTCACGTGGTCCGCATGGCAGGTGACGCCAGCGACCTTGTTCTTCCAGCGCAGATCGATCAATGGCAACGCCGCCGCACGCTCGGCCAGGAAGCCTTCGACGTAGTACTGCTGCAGGTTGATGAACGCCGGGCGCGCGTGTCCGGCCTCCGGCAACAAGTCGAAGCTGTAGATCTGCTCGTTCCTGAAGAACACGCGGCCGACGTTCCACGACACGCCCTTGTCGACCATGCGATCGCCGCAGCCGAGCCGGTCGAAGATCTCCAGCGTGCGCTTGGCAAAGCAGATGGCGCGGGATCCGGTCGACAGCGTGTTGTCGTTGTCGAGCAGAACCACCGGCACGTCCCGCTGGGCCAGGTCGATGGCCAGCGCCAGGCCGACGGGGCCCGCGCCCACGACGACCACAGGGCGCCGGGCCGGTGTCGCCGCATCCTGGTCAGGATGCCGGGCGTAGTCGAACACCAGCTTCTGGTAGTCGACGGCGTCTCCCCTGCGCGCGGCAAGTTCGTTCAATTGCATGGTTTGTCTCCACTTGCGCGGCTTGTGTTTGCCGCGACGAATCACTGGCCTTCGAGCGTCTTCCACATTTCAATGTCGCGCTCAGCCGTCCAGATCCTGGGATCGGTGTACTTCGTTGCTTCGTCGTAGCAACGCGTCACGTCGAAGGGCATGCAGTGCTCGAAGATGACCCAGTGGCCGTACTTGGGCTTGAGCGCGGCAAAGGTGTCCTTGTAGACCGCGTTCAGATCCTTGCCGGCCGCCACGCCCTGCTGCACGTTGGCATAGACGTCGGCGATGAAGCCGCGCGTTTCGCTGAGCCCCTTGGCCACTTCTTCCGGCGTGGTCAGCGCGGCACCGCGGCCGGGCACCAGGGCCTTGGGCTGGAGCGCGGCCAGGTTGTCGAGCGTCTGCGGCCAGTCCTTGAAATAGGCGTCGCCGGCGTAGGGCGTCGCGCCGAACTCGACCAAGTCGCCCGACAGCAGGGCGCGCTCCTGCGGCAGCCAGACCACCGTGTCGCCCTTGGTGTGGCCGCGGCCGAGCTGCAGCAGTTGCACTTCGAGCTTGCCGAGCCACAGCGTCATCTTGCCGGTGAAGGTCATCGTGGGCCAGGTCAGGCCTGCGGGCACCGTTTCGACGTTCTGGAACAGGCGCGGGAAGCGGCCGATCTCGCTGGCCTTGTCCTGCTCGCCGCGTTCGACGATCAGGTCGCGCGTGTCCTGGCTGGCCAGGATGTGCTCGGCGCCGTAGGCGCTGGCGCCCAGCACGCGCACCGCGTGGTAGTGCGTCAGCACCACGTACTTGATGGGTTTGTCTGTCACTTCGCGGATGCGGCGAATCACGTCCGCCGCCATCGCCGGCGTGGCCTGGGTGTCGGCCACCAGCACCGCGTCGTCGCCAATGACGATGCCGGTGTTCGGGTCGCCTTCGGCCGTGTAGGCCCAGGCGTGCTCCGAGATCTGGCTGAAGGTGACCTTCTTTTCCTCGAGGTCGGCTTGGCTGGCGAATGTCTTGGTCGTGGTCATACCGGGATTCCTTGAATGCAATAGTTTGTCTTAAGCAAATGTGTTTGCAGTATGCGCCACGAGTTCGCCTATGGCAAACTAATTAGTACACAGAGAATTAAGTGTTTACCCTTGCAGGCAAGTCCAGGTGTTGTGTTTGGAAATGGCAAAGCGCTTTGTCCCAGACAAACTAGACTTGCGGCAGACATCTAGAAAGGCTCGCCATGCGAGACAGCCATCCCGGAGAAGCGGTGAAGGAAGACAAGGAACAGCGGGCGGTCCAATCGATCGAGGTGGGAGGCCGCCTGCTCCTCGCCCTGGCCAACAGCCCCACGCCACTGACGCTCAGGGATCTCTCCAGCCGATCCGCGCTGCCGGCATCGCGCGCGCACCCGTATCTGGTGAGTTTCGGCAAGCTCGGGTTGATCGAGCAGGAGGCCGATTCAGGCCGCTATGCGCTGGGGCCGGCAGCGCTGCAGTTGGGGCTGACGTGCCTCCATCAGCTGGATCCCGTGCGGGCGGCATGGCCCGTTGCGCAACAGCTCGCCGCATCGACCGGCCATGCGGTGGCGCTGGCGGTCTGGGGCAACTTCGGGCCCACCATCATCCGGATGATCGAGGCCCGCGAACCGCTCCACGTCTCGATGCGGGCCGGAACCGTGATGTCCATACTCGGCACGGCCACCGGCCGGGCCTTCGCCGGGGTCATGCCGGTCGACCGCCTCGAGAAAGCCATGGCGGTCGCGCTGGGAGACTCGGAACACCGGAAAGCGCCACTGCTTGAGGCCCAGTTGGAGGCATTGCAAGAAGCCGCGGCAGAAATCCGCGACCACGGCGTCACACGCGCGGAGGGAAGACCGATTCCCGGCGTCAACGCCTTCAGCGCCCCTGTCTTCGACCACGAAGGGGAGCCCGTGATCGTCATCACCGCACTGGGCCACCAGGACGGCTTCTCGGGAGACTGGAACTCCGACGTTGCGGTCGCCGTCCGCAATGCGGCGAAGGAAGTTTCCAGCCGGCTTGGATGGCGCCATATCTGAGCTGCGCACCACGACCGGCTGATCACCGCCCGCAACCTCACTCTTCGAGGAACAAATCCGCCACCGTCGACCGAAGCCACTGGTTGGCAGGATCCTGCTGGTAGCGCTCGTGCCAGTGCTGCTTGATCGAGAACGACGGAAACCTGAACGGCGCCGGCAAGGATTTCACCTTTGCAATTTTGACGAGCGTCTCGGCGACGCGCTCCGGAACCGTCGCGACAAGCTCGGTGTTCGCGAGGAGGTTGCCCACGCCGGGCAAGGTCGGAAGCGAAAGCGCCACCCTTCTTTCGATCCGCTGGCGGGCGAGTGCCTGCTCCACCAGTTCGTGGCCTGTTCCGGGTGCCGTGATGACGACGTGCTTCTCGCGCTTGAAAAGGCTTTCGGTGAGCCGCTTGCCGATACGTGGATGCGCTCGACTGACGACGCAGGCAAAAGTCTGGTCGAACAGTTTCTGCTGGTAGAAGCCCGCTTCCAGTTCAGGCATGAAACCGACGGCCAGGTCGGCCTCTCCGGATTCAAGCAATTTGGGCGTGTCCGATGTGATGCGCAGAACATCGACACGAACATCGGGCGCGAGCTTGCCCACCTTGTTGATCAGCGACGGAAGAAACTCGAGGTGACTGATGTCCGTCATCGCGATGCGGAAGAGCCGCGACGAGATGGAAGGATCGAAGACCACCTGCTGCTGCATGGCGACTCGCAGAAGTTCCAGCGCCTCCCGCAATGGCCGCGCCAGAGCAGCTGCATGCGGCGTGGGCATCATCCCGGCGCCGGTCCGCACGAACAGGGGATCGTTGAACTGCCGGCGCATGCGTGCAAGCGCGAGGCTCACGGACGTTTGCGGGAGCCCCAGGTTCTCCCCGGCGCGCGAGACACTTCGCGTCTTGTAGACCTCGTCGAACACCATGAGGAGCTTGAGGTCCACTGTGTCTTTTCCCGCTAGCCTTCGATGTAGGCGCCGTCGGCCCGCAATCGCTGCTGAAGCCGAACGACGTCGGTCTCACGCAAAGGAGCGAGACCGGCATGGGCCGCAGCAGTGCCGGCCGCCTGCCCCATCACGAAGCAGCCACCGCTTGCGCGCGCAGCCGACTGGCCCTCGTGCGTCATCGATGCACAGCGGCCGGCCACGAGCAGGTTGTCGACGCCCTGCGGCACCAGCATCCGCCACGGCAGATCGTTGTAGGCGCGACGCTGATCCGTTGGAAAGCGCCATTCAATCTTGCCGGCCTGGTGCAACTCCATCGGCCACGCGTTGATGCCGATGCTGTCATCAAAGCGCGCGGAGTTGAGGATGTCTTCCCCCGTCAGCGCGTACAGGCCGCCGATGCGCCGCGTCTCGCGGATGCCCACCTGCGGCGCAATCTCGACGATCTGCGATTCGGCGAATCCCGGCACTTGCTCGCGCAGGAAACGGAAGAAGTCGACGATCTGCCGCCGCCCCTCGACTTCGCCCGCGCTCAGTTCGCGCGCGTCCACACCGTTCATCGCGTGGCCCAGCTCGTTCTTCAGCTGCGTGACGTTGGCGCGCCATTCGGCCGGATGAATCTGGGGCCGCAGGATGGCGCCTTCGCGCGGGAAGTGGTAGCGGCCAGGGAATTCTTCCTGGGCGCGTTCCATGTAGTCGTTGATGGCCTTGAACTCGCCAACGGCAGCCAGCGCGGCCGGTGCGTCCACATGGCCGACCCGGAACATGGTGGTGGGGAAAAGCCCGCTGCCATGGCCATCACCCACCGCATACGGCACGCCGGCAAAGGCAGCCACGTCTGCGTCGCCCGAGCAATCGATGAACACGTTGGCGCGCAGTGCCTGCCGGCCGGACTTGGTCTCGACCACGAGCGCGGCAAGGCGGGGGCCATCCATCAAGACAGCCGCTGCCTGTGCGTGGAAGAGCAGTTGTACGCCTGAAGCCAGCAACAGCTGGTCGGCGGCACATTTGTACGCCGAGGTGTCATAGCTGCGCACGCGTATGCGGCCGCCCATCCCGTCTTGCGGACGGTTGAGGCCACCGAGGGACTCGATGCGCGACAGCAGCTCGTCGACGACGCCATGCACCAGCTGGTGCATCTCGCCATCGCGCTGGCCGTACAGCCCCGCGAAGTTCGTGACGCCGCCGGCAGTGCCCATGCCCCCAAGGAAGCCATAGCGCTCCACAAGCAACGTGCGCGCCCCATGTCTGGCAGCGCTGACCGCCGCAGCAAGCCCGGCGGGCCCGCCGCCGACCACCACGACATCGTATTCACCATAGACCGGCAGCGCGCGTGCCGGTTCCTGCACTGTGTCCATCGTGTTCATTGGAGCTTGATTCCGCTGGCGGAAATGATGCGCTGCATGGTCTTCGACTCGGCCGCAACGCGGGCCTGCAGGGCGGTCGCTGATGCAGTTGCCGGCGCCTGCCAGCCCTGATTGAAGAGCTGCTGCCGTACGGCGGCATCCTGCAACACGCCTGGCAACACAGCGGCCAGACGCGATTTGGCTGCGGCGCTGAGCTTGGCCGGGCCAACGAGTGCAGTCCAGACCTCGAGCTCGAAATCCTTCACGCCTGCGTCGGCCAGTGGCGGAATGTCCGGGGCGAGCGTGCTGCGCCCGGTCGTCAGGCCGATGGCCTTGAGCTTGCCCGCATTGATTTGCGGCAGCGCCACGCCGGGCGGCACCAGCGCCATCTCGACCTGCTTGCCGAGCATCGCCGTCACCACCTGCGGATTGCCTTGGTACGGCACATGCATCGCGCCCATGCCGGGCACTCGCGTCTTCAGCAGCTCCATGCCCAGGTGCCCAACCGAGCCGGCACCCACGGAGCCATAAGACCACTTCTCGCCGGCCGACCGGGCTGCATCGATGAACGCCTTGCCGCTCGGTGCCGCTGCCTGTGCAACGAGGATCAGTGGCGCAGTCCCGACCATCGCGAGATACGTGAAATCAGTCGCCGGCTCGTAAGGCAGCTTGGGATACAGCATCTTGGCCGAGGTCAGGTTGCCGTTGATGACGATGCCCAGCGTGTGGTCGTCCGTGGCCTTGGCGATCTGATCGGCGGCGATGTTGCCGGATGCACCGGCCTTGTTGTCCACGATCACCGGTTGGCCGAGGGCTTTCGAAAGCGGCTCGGCAATGGCGCGGGCGGCGCCGTCGGGCGTGGAGCCGCCGGGAAATCCGACGAGCAGCCGAAGTGGCTTGGTTGGCCAGCCGACAGCCTGTGGCTGTGCAGAGGCAACGGGTGCTCCACATGCGAGCAGGACAGCCAGCGCGCCGAGGTGCGCGGCCAGATTCAAGGACATGGGGTGCCTGCCGCAAGTACGCGGGTCTGAGTGGTTCATCGTGTCTCCGTAATGTGTATTCACGAGGGTGCGTGGAGCCCCTGGTGCATGAAGGTTAGGCGTGGAACACCATTGCGGCAATGGCATGGATCGAATATCGGTCAGCAGGATCCTAAATAGTGACTCCGGCGTCGAGGCATCGCTCGGCACGCCAGTCATAAAGCCACTCGAGCGCATCGTAGAAGCGCTCCTGGCTTCGACCCGTCCACAGGCTGTTGCGAACCAGTCGATCCACGCCCTTCGCGTGATAGATGCGCCCCATCTCGCGCACCGCCAGCACGACCCGTGCCGTGCGGGCGATGCGCGCCGACTCATAAAGCCGGAACGCATCTGCAAAGCTGCGGGTTCTTTCGACTGCAGCAGCCAGCGTGACTGCGTCTTCCATGGCCATGCATGCGCCCTGCGCCAGATACTGCATCATCGGATGGGCCGCGTCTCCGAGCAGCGTGGCGCAGCCCTCGCTCCACCGTTCGACGGGTTCCCGATCGGCCGTGCTCCAGCGCCGCCAGGTTGTCGGTCGGTCCAGGAGCTGCCGGGGCTTTGCATGCACGCCCTTGAAGTACGACAGCACCTCTTCCTTGCTGCCATCGCTCACGCCCCACTCCTCCTTCTCCCGGCTGTGGAAGGTCACGACGAGGTTGTACTGTTCGCCGCCGCGCAACGGGTAGTGCACCAGGTGGCAGTCGGGGCCGGCCCACACCACCGGGGCGTTCCATTGAAGATCCTTCGGCATGTCTTCGGCCGGAACCACGGCGCGGTAGACCACATGCCCTGAAACACGCGGCGCGTCCCCCAGGAGGCGGGTGCGCACGACCGACTTCACGCCGTCGCAGCCGATCAAGGCCGCGCCCTTGAAGATCCTGCCGTCCGAGGCCGTGGCCGATGCGCCGTCGTCATCGATGTGCACCGACTCGATCCGCGCGCCGACATGCAGCTTCACGAGCGCGCTGGCCTGGGCCGCGGCATACAGCGCGCCATGCAGATCGGCCCGATGGCTGACCGCGTAGGGGTTCTTGAAGCGGGCCCGAAAGGCGTCGCCCACCGCAACGGACGCGACCTCCCTGCAATCGACGGCGTCCATCATGACCAGACGCTCGTTGAAAACTGCTTTCTGCCGAACCTGCTCGCCAACGCCCAGGGCATCGAGCGCTGCGAAGGCGTTCGGCCCCAGTTGAAGGCCCGCACCGATCTCAGCGATCTCGGCGCTCTGCTCCAGAAGCTCGACGGGCTGCCCGAGCTTGGCCAGCGCCAGTGCGCAGGCAAGTCCCCCGATGCCGCCTCCGGCAACGATCACGGGCGGCCTTGTGGTGTCCATATGGGTAGTCATTCCGCATCCACCTGTGCCGACTCAGGCGATCCGCACCGTCAGCGGCTCGAGGCCGTCGACGTGGACCGAGAGGGTCTGGCCGGCCACCACCGCACCTACGCCTTCCGGCGTGCCGGTGAAGATGAGGTCGCCGGGCTCCAGTGCGAACAGCGTCGAGAGATTGGCGATGATTTCATCGACCGACCAGATGAGGTGGGACACATCGCTCTTCTGCTTGACCTTGCCATCCACTTCGAGCGTGATGGCACCCGAGGTGATGGCGCCACCGTCCTTGATGCGACGGATCGGTGCGATCGGCGCCGAGAGATCGAAGGCCTTGCCCACTTCCCATGGGCGGCCTTTTTCGCGGGCAGCGATCTGCAGGTCGCGGCGTGTCATGTCCAGGCCGACCGCATAGCCATAGATCAGCTCGGCTGCCTTTTCTGCGGGCACGTCCCGCCCGCTCTTGCCGATCGCCACGACGAGTTCGGCCTCGAAGTGGTAGTTCTGCGTTTGCGAGGGATACGGCAAGGTGGCGGTCGCGCCTGCCTCGACCGGAATCACCGACGCATCGTCGTTGGGCTTGCAGAAAAAGAACGGCGGCTCCCGATCCGGATCGAAACCCATCTCGCGGGCATGTGCCGCGTAGTTGCGGCCCACGCAGTACACGCGCCGCACAGGAAAGAGATCGTCCGACCCGGCGACGGGAATGCCCACGATGGACATGGGCGTGATGACAAAGGACATGTGTACTTCTCGAAGAAAAAGGGAGGAATGGATTGACGATCAGTTGTCCAGAAACTGCTCGCGGTGAATGCCTATCGCGTCCTGGACGGGACGGTCCGAGAAGCTGAACAGCACTGTCTCGTCGTCGGCTTCGAGCCGGAGGCCGGCCCACGAGGGCACGACGAAGGTGTCTTGCGGCTGGAAGGCGAAGCGCTGGCCCGCGATCTCTGCCGTGCCGCGCCCTTCGACCACGCTGTACACCGCACCATCGGTGGCGCGATGGCTCTTGCCCTTGAACGACTTCGGCAGCAGTTGCAGGCAGGTCGCCATGGTCGGCATGGGCGCCCCACCCGTGAGCGGGTTGACGTAGCGCAGCTTCCAGCCCAACCACTCGTCTGGCGCTTCCGCCTTCTGCAGCGCGGCCAGCGCTTCGCGGCTGCGCGCGTAGGGGTAGCTGAAGATCGGCGAGGTCGGCGACGTGTGCGTGTGGCGCACCGGCACCATGTTGTGCCCGAAGCGCGCATGGCTGTGGCCTTCAGGACGCGCCACGCTCTGTGAGGCCGCAGCATCGTTCTCGGCAAAGCCCGCATCGAAGAAGCGCACCAGCGGAATGTCCAGGCCATCGAGCCAGACCACCGGCTCGCTGTCGCCGTGCAAGCCCTCGTTGCCGTGGTCGTGCCAGGCCCATGAGGGCGTGATGATGAAGTCGCCCGGGAACATCGTCGTGCGTTCTCCACCGACCGTGGTGTAGGCCCCCTTGCCATCGACGATGAACCGGAGCGCCGACTGCACATGCCGATGCGACGGCGCGACCTCGCCCGGCATGATCAGTTGCAGGCCCGCATAAAGCGATTGCGTGATGCACGACCGGCCGGGCATGCCCGGGTTTTCGAGAATCAGCACGCGCCGGACCGCCTCTTGCGCAGTGATGAGTTCGGCCGACTCCATCAGGTGGGGCTTGATGTCCGCATAGCGCCAAAGCGCCGGCACGCACGGCGAAGCCGGCTCCCGCGGCACCAGCGCGTGCAGTTCTTCCCACAGCGGGGTCAGGTTCAGTGCCTTGATGCGCTCGTAATAGCGGCGACGCTGCGCAAGCGTGTCGAGCGTTGCCGGCGAGGCGATGGTGTCCATGTTGTCTCCTGAGAAGCGACGTCCTTGTCACTCGGGACCGGATTTTCCCGGCCCACCTCTATTCGAGCAACCATGTTCATGGAATACTTCCAATCGCCTTTTCCAATAATTGTCTTGAAGCTTCACGATGGCAGGACTCGATCTCGAATGGCTGGCGGTGTTCGACGAGGTCTACAAGACCTCCAGCGTTTCCCGTGCGGCAGAGCGGCTGGGCATCGCCCAGGCTTCGGCGAGCATTGCGCTGGGCAAACTGCGCACTCACTTTGACGACCAGCTGTTCAGCAGAACCGCGCGTGGCATGCAACCCACGCCGCGGGCCCAGGCGCTTCAGCCCGTCATGCGAAAGGTCTTGGCCGAACTCGAGCAGGCGCGTGCCAGCCGGCAGGTGTTCGACCCCAGGGTGGCGGACCGCGAGTTCCGCATCTGCATGACCGACATCAGCGAAGTCGTTGTCCTGCCGAAGCTGCTCAACCACCTGCGCACCGCGGCGCCGGGGGTACGCATTTATGTGGAGAAGATCTCGACCGCAAGCGCCCGGCGCCTGGAGGATGGGGAGGTCGACCTGGCCGTGGGCTTCATGCCGCAGCTCGACGCCGGCTTCTATCAGACCGTTCTGTTTGCGCAGAACTTCGTCTGCCTGGCTGCGGCGGCGCACCCCCGCATCAGCACGCGCCTGACCAAGGCCGCCTATGCGCGCGAGAGCCATGTCGTGGTCACGGCCTCAGGCACCGGCCATGCCATCGTCGACAAGGTTCTCGCCGCGGCCGGCGTGGTGCGGCATGTGGCGCTGAGCGTGCCGAGCTTTCTTGGCGTCGCCAGGATCGTGGCGGAAACAGAGCTGATCGCCACGGTGCCGCTTCGGTTCGGCCAGGCCATGCAGACGCGCGAACACATCCGCCTGATCCCGACGCCGCATGCCCTGCCGCACTATGACGTGAAGCAGCACTGGCACGAGCGGTTCAACGCCGACGCGGGCAATGTGTGGCTGCGTCGAACGGTGGCGCAACTGCTCGCGTGAATGGGGGGCCCTCAGCGCCCCCGGGGAGTCTTGACAAATCGGGTGCGCTGCTTCTGCAGTGCCGCAAGCGCGACCAGTTCAGCCCGGCAGTCGGCCGGCGTCGCGATAAGACGGTAGGGGTTGCGGCGCAACGCGGTGATCGCCTTCTCTGCGGCCACAGGATCCTTGGTCGATCCGACAAGCCCGGCGGCCACCATGGCCCGCGATTGCCGGGTAAAGCCCTTCTCGAAGGCAGGCGTGCCGCAGCGCGCCGCGACCACGCGGTAGTCTGCCTCCTGCTGCAGCGTTCCCCCGCTGGCCGGCGCCTGGGCTACCTGCCCGGTCGCGAAGCTCGACCACAGCAGGATCGGAATGGCAACTCGGCACCGGAATGAAACTGACATGCGAATACCCCCTTTGGAGAGTAAGCATCAGGTGGGGTCGCCCTGCCCTGCGCAGGCGATAGACCACTTCATCAGTCAGCATTTAGCTCGCGGTTCCTCCGCCACGGAACGGACAAAACACCTAGCCGGCGGCCGTTCGACGCAGCGTCGGAAGGCCCACGCCGGTCGCTTCGAAGCCGCCATCCACCGCAAGCACCTGCCCGTTGACGTAGCTTGCCGCAGGGCTGCACAGGAACCCGACGGTGGACGCGATCTCGTCCATGGAGCCGTACCGCCCGAGGGGGATGGTGTCGTGATAGTCGGCGCGAATGGCGGGCGTGTGAACCTGCCTGGCCATCTCCGTCTCCACGGGCCCGGGCGCAATGGCATTCACCCGGATGCCGACAGCGCCCAGTTCGACCGCCTGCTGGCGGGTCAGGTGAATGAGCGCCGCCTTGCTCGTTCCGTAGGCGACGCGCAAGGTGCTGGCCCTCAAGCCCGAAATGGATGCGATGTTGACAATGGCGCCGCCGCCCGTGCGAAGCATGACGGGCGCACAGGCCTGCGAGCAAAGGAAGGCCCCATCCAGGTTGGTCGCGAAGACGGTTCTCCATTCCTGGAACGTCGTCGTCCCGATGCTCTTGAAGACGGCAACACCTGCGTTGTTGACCAGGTAGTCGATGCGGCCGAATCGGGCCACGCCCCGGTCGATGCTGACTTGCACCTGGTCCGGCTGGGACACATCACAGTTCAGCGCCAGGACACGCGCGTCATCGTTCAGGGCGGCTTGCGCCTTCGACAAGGTCTCTGCGTCGATGTCCAGCATGAGGACACAGTGCCCGCTGTCGAGAAACCATTGGGTGATTGCGAGGCCGATACCGCGCGCTGCGCCGGTCACCACCGCGACCGGCATGGCTGGTTGTGAAGGCGGGTCGATCTTTGAATGGGACATGACGGATCCGGTAAGGGGTAGCCATGGATTGTCGCCAGCCCTTGCCCGATCAGCACATCGATGGGTTTTTTGCTGCGCAAGGCCCCAGGTTCAGCTCGAGCATAGCTGCGCGCGCAGCCATCCGGCCAGATCGGCCATCACCTGGGTGCCCAGCGGCGACACCGCGGTGAAGTGAAGGCAGGCGTGGATGGCACCGGGGTAGTGGCGGTGCTCGGTCGGCACGCCGGCCTGCGCGATGCGCAGCGCCAGCGCATGTCCTTCGTCACGCAGCGGGTCGTGGCCCATGGTGGCCAGCCAGGTGGACGGCAGCGTGCCCAGCGCCTGCGAGTGCAGCAAGGCGAAATCGGCGTGGCGTGCCAGCTCCTGGCGCGCGCCGAGGTAGCAGTCGATGAACCATTGCATGACACCGTTGGTGAGGAACTTGCCCTCGCCGTTCTCGGCCATCGAAGGGCTTGGTTCGCTGTAGTGCTGGGCGACCGGGTAGATGAGGCCCAGCGCGCGCGGCGCGATGGCGCCAGCGCTACGCAGCGCTGCCACAGCGGCGAGTTGCGCACCCGCGCTGTCGCCGGCCAGCGCGATGCGCGACGGATCGGCGCCGAGTTCGCGTGCGTGCGCGGCCACCCAGCCCAGCGCGCAGGCAACGTCGTCGACCGCCGCCGGAAAGGGATGCTCGGGCGCCAGCCGGTAGTCCACCGCCACCACCACGGCGGCCACGTCATGGCACAGGGTGCGGCAGATCTTGTCGTGGGTTTCGAGGTCGCCGATCACGAAGCCGCCGCCGTGCACATAGAGCAGCAAGGGCAGCGGCCCCTGGGCATCGGGCTGGTAGATGCGCAGCATCAACGGGCCGCCGACTCCGTCGATGGTGCGGTCGTTCGCAGAAGCGATGGCTGGCGCCGGCAGGCCCAGGCCGGCCGCCAGGTCGCGGTAGATCTGGCGCGCCACCGGCGGCGGCAGCGACTCCAGCGGCGGGTTGCCTTGTGCAGCGGCTTGCGCCAGAAAGCCGGCGAGCGCCGGGTCGAGCGGCGCCGGGTCGAGCACAGCGGGGATGGAGGCGTGGGTCATTGGGGTTGTCCAGGTGTTTGTCTCGGCCTTCCTTGTGCAACGGTCGTACCAGCGGCGCCGCGACGGGGGTGGCCCGACGCCGCTGCGTGACGCTTTTTCATTGGTGGAGTCAGGGAATTCCCGGGCCTTGATGGTTATCCTGGATAACTGGCTTATCCGGATCCGCGTTTTCATCAAATGATCAAAAATCGGTCCCGCGTTTCACCAAACGATGAACCACGGCCCACCCTCTATTCGAATGCTGTTCCACCTCTTCGCCCACGACAACCACTCATGGATGGTCGGATCGACCGATCGCATCCACCCCGAATCCGGTTGTCCCGTCTGCCCGAAATGCGGCTACCGGATCGATCGCGATTTCACAGCCAGAAACTTCTCGCTCCGACAGAAGCGGTACGACATCTCCTGCTGCTACGACGGTGCCGTCATCGTCAGCACCAGATTCAAGGAACTGTGCGCCTCAATGGGCGCCGATCGGCTGGCGTTCACTTCGCTCGAAGCGAACCCCGGCTTCTTCCACCTCAAGTGCACGGATCCGGTAGCGCTGGACTACGACGCGATGGGAACAGCGCGCACCCGCTTCTGCCCCGAGTGCGGAATTTTTCGGGATTTCACAGGCTATGGTCGCATCGTCTTGCTCGGCGACCCGACCATCTCGGCAACGGAGCTGGTGTTTTCCGACGGCCGGTTCGGCTCGAACAACGAGTCGATCCCGCTACTGATCGCCGGTGGGGAGTTTGCTAGCGCATTCAAGGCTGCGCAGTTCAAGGGGATCGCCTCTTGTGAACCGATCAATGCCTGAGGAGCAGGAACCGTGGACGTCAAGCACAAGCGAACCCTGAACGACATTCGCTACTTCGAATCGCCGGGCTTGCCCTCTGAAGATTTGCCCATGCCCCACTACATGGGCAAGCTCTTCACGGCCCCGCCCTCGTCGGTAGCATTCGGCCAGTTGATTGGAGGCAAATGCGCCGAGCTGAAGCTGACCATCTCGGGCGGAAGCTCGCTCTATCTGCTCTTTACCCCCGCAATACCTGATGGGCAGCTGCGACGCCTCGAATACACCGCAGAGAAATGGCAAACATGGGCCGCCTACGGCTTGCAGACGTCGTTCAACGCGATGAGCCCGGACGAGCAAGCCGCGCTGGTGCGAGCCGCGACATTTCAAGCACTGAGATTCTTGTCGGCTGACCTTGAAGCCATACAGAACATTGCAGACCAGTATCAAACGCATGGCGAACTTTTGCGTGTTCGACTTGTCGACAAGACCGTCCGCGGCCACAGGCTGGTCGTCTCATGCGAAGTCCGGCCGCATGGGGATGTGTCACGCCTGTGGCTGGAAGTCACCGAGGCAAAGAGCGGGCGTCGCGCCGATATGCCGCTCACGCCGATGCGATGGTGGGTTCACGGGAAGTTTCTTGCCCAGGACGCGTTGATCCAGGGTCCGGAAATCGTCATTCGTCCGCGAAAGTCCTCGGCCGCGGACTACTACACCAAGGGCTATGCCGTTCCGTTTCGCATTCGAATCGACAGCTTGTTCCCGCCTGACCTCGTAGAGGGGCCGCATAAAGCATTGGAGCAAGACATCTTGAAGAAGAAAAGCATCGTCGGCCACTCGGATCTCCTGAATCCGACCATCGCCACACGCAAGCCGGTCGATGAGCTCTCGGCCTCGGATCTCGAGGCGTTCCCCGTCTGGGAGTTCGCCATGGACGAGGAGCAAGTCGACGAACAGGACGAAACCTGGGTGAAGCCCGTGCCGGCCGCCGAGGTGCCGGCTGACGGCTCCTCGCTCAGCGTGGCCGCTGCCCTCAAGCTGGCCAACGGACAGGTCTTTCCCGGTGTGATGTTCTGCGACACGCATGCCGGCTTCGATATCGCGGCGGTGGCCCTCCTCACGACCGAAGGCCGCGTCCTGTTTTCACGGAACGACTCGCCCTCCGAAATCCGGCGCAGCCTGAAACGGCTCGGGCTGGCCCGCCAGCATGTTTTCCCGCTGGACTATTGCACCCGTGCACCCTCGGCGCGCACAGGCATCCCGGAGCGCGGCACCTTCAACGCCTGAAGTCGAGCTCCTGCAGCAACTGCGCCGTGCCGCGGGTCAGGCGGGTTGCAGGCCGAGCCACCGGTGTCGCAAGCACCAATGCATTCCAGATGGCGGGTGGCCCGATCGGGGAACGTGGCAACGCATCGTCCGCGCTCGCGCCAAGCGCGCTTTCCGGAAGAATCGTGCACCCGACGCCGGTCGCGACCAGCGCGAGCGCGGTGCGCACGGCGCCGACCTCGGCAAGTACCTGAAGCTCGATGTGGCGCGGCCCCAGAACGGAGTCGAGCAGGTGGCGGATCGCATTGGGCGCGCTGGGCAGCACCATGGGGTAGTTCGCAAGCGCCGACAACCCGACCCGGGCTGGCAGCTTGCTCTTTGGCGGCGCGACCAGCAGAAGCCGCTCTCGCATCAGTGGCTGAAACGCAAGTTGGGGTGTCGCAGCCGGATCAAAGAGCAGCGCCAGATCAAGCCGCCCCGCAATCAGGGATTCGCGCAGGGCAACGCTCAGCCCCTCGAGCACCGTGATCACCGCGCGTGGAAATTTTTCCCTGAACCGCTGGATGAGAGGCGCGCTGAGGCCCAGCGCGACGCGCGGCGGCAGTCCCACCACGATCCGCCCGCCAGGGCTCTCGTCCATCTCCCGGAGCTCGTCTTGCGCGCGGCGCGAAATATCCAGCATCGCGCGCGCATGGACGAGCAAGGCCTCCCCCGCTTCGGTGGTGGTCACGCCGCGCCCCGTTCTCACCAGCAATCGTTGCCCGAGATCTTTTTCCAGCAGCGCGATCTGCCTGCTGAGGCTCGGCTGTGCCAGGTCGAGCACCACCGCGCCGCGGCTGAAACTGCCCGCGTCGACCACGGTCACGAAGTACAGAAGTTGGCGCAGTTCCATAGCTGATGAGCATATCTGATATAGCGATGATGTCCTTACGCCGGGTGTTCCCGATCGCGAAACTCGCTTCATGACAACAACCCTTCCCTCGGGGGCCTGCAACGCCCACTGCCACGTCTTCGGCCCCGGCGCGCGTTTTCCGTACGCAGCCGACGCCACTTTCGTCCCCGCGGAAGATGCACCCAAGGAAGCCCTCTACGCATTGAATGACCGGCTCGGCCTCGAGCGCTGCGTGGTCGTGCAGTCCGCCTGCCACGGCTTCGACAACCGTGCGGCCGAAGACGCAGTTGCCGCGCGGCCTTCTACCTATCGCGCCATTGCCCTTCTGCCGACCGATGTCGACGACGCCGAGCTGAAGCGACTCGACGCCGCAGGCTTTCGTGGCGTGAGGTTCAACTTCATGGGCCACCTCGGCCGGCACACCCCTATCGAAGATGTCCTGTCATTGGCGGCCCGCTTCGCGCCACTCGGCTGGCATCTGCAGATCCACGGCGATCCCGCCCTCCTCACCGACCTGGCACCCGCGTTGCGCCGTTCGCCGACGCCGGTCGTCATCGACCATATCGGCCGGATCGATGCGTCGCAGGGAATCGACCAGCCGGACTTCCAGGCGCTGCTGCGGCTGATGTCCGACGAGCGCTTCTGGGTCAAGGTGAGCGGTATGGATCGCATCACGCGGCTTGGGCCGCCCTACGCTGATGCCCAGCCCTTTGCCCGCATGCTGGTCGCCGAATTCGGAGATCGCGTGGTCTGGGGCAACGACTGGCCGCATCCCAATCACGCCGGGCCCCTGCCCGACGAGCAGCAGCTTGTCGACCTCATTGCCGAGGTCGCGCCGACGCAAGCCGCGCGCCAGGCACTGCTGGTTCGCAATCCCCAACAACTCTACCGGTTTGAAGACAGAACATGAGCCTTCGATTCAACAACAAGGTGGCCATCGTCACCGGCGCCGGATGTGTCGGTGCCGGGTGGGGAAACGGCCGTGCCATCGCGGTGCGCCTCGCCGAAGAAGGCGCCAGGGTCCTGGCGGTGGATCGCGATCGCGCGCGGCTTGACGAAACGCTCGAGCTGGCCGGCGACGCCCGTGCGTCCATCACGCCCTGGGTCTGCGACGTGACGAGCAGCGCGAGCGTGGCTGCAATGGCGACCGCCTGCCTGGACGCCTACGGCACGATCGACATCCTCGTCAACAACGTGGGAGGCTCTGCGGCAGGCGGTCCGGTCGAACTGGCCGAAGACGCCTGGGATTCGCAGATCGACATCAACCTCAAGAGCGTGTTTCTCACCTGCAAGCATGTGCTGCCCACGATGCTTGCAAAGGGTGCCGGAGCCATCGTCAATATCTCGTCGACATCGGGCATGCGATGGACCGGCAGCGCCCAGGTTGCCTATGCCGCAACCAAGGCCGGCGTCATCCAGATGTCGCGGGTGATCGCAGTCCAGCATGCGGCCCAGGGAGTGCGCGTCAACAGCGTCGTGCCGGGACAGCTGCACACGCCCATGGTGGAGACGCGCCTCGCCGGGCAAAGGGCGGGCGGCGATGTCGACGCCCTGCTGGCCCAGCGCCAGAAGCGCATCCCGCTGGGCTTCATGGGCGATGGCCGGGACACCGCGAGCGCGGTGTTGTTCCTGGCCAGCGACGAGGCCCGCTTCATCACGGGCACAGAGCTGGTCGTCGACGGCGGCATGACCGCGCGCTGCGACTGAACGCCCAACTACTACAAGAAGGAGACATTCATGATCAAGCACATCATGCTCGCGGCAACTCTCGCCGCGATGCTGGCACCCGCGGCCAACGCACAGCCGAAGACGACGCGGATCGTCGTTTCATTCACTTCTGGCGGGCCGGTCGACTCGGTGGCCCGCACGCTGTCCGAGCAGCTCGGCAAGGAACTGGGCCGGACGGTGATCATCGACAACAAGCCCGGCGCCAATGGCGCAATCGGCGCCGTCGACGTCATGAAGTCGGCACCGGATGGCAGCACGCTCTGGTTCACCAGCGTCGGCGCCGCGGCGATCAACTCCTCGCTCTACGAGAAGCTTCCGTACGACATGCAGCGCGACTTCGCACCGGTCTCGCTGGTCGTCAACAACGTCGAACTGCTGGTCGCCCAGCAAGGCAATCCGGCGAAAGATGCGGCCGAATTCGTGGCGGCAACCAAGAAGCGCGCCGAGCCGACGGCGATGGGCTCCTCCGGCACCGGCAGCATCCCGCATCTCGCGATCGAACAGTTGTCGGATTCGAGCGGCGCCAGGCTCATGCATGTGCCCTACAAGGGTGCTGCGCCCGCCATCACCGACTTGATGGGTGGCCAGATCAGCGGATTCTTCGGTGATGTCCCCGGCTTGATCGGCCATGTCCAGGGCGGGCGCCTGAAAGCGCTGGGCGTGGCCTCCAGCAAGCGGCATCCATCGCTGCCGGACGTGAAGACACTCGAGGAGCAAGGCATCAAGGGTGTAGACACCAACAACTGGTACGCGCTCTTTGCGCCAGCCAAAACACCGCCAGAGGTGATCGAGGCGCTGAACAAGGCGGTACGCACCACGCTGGCCAACCCGGCCGTGCGCGACAAGCTGCTCAAGACCGGCACCGAACCCGCGCCGTCCACGCCCGCGGAACTTGCCGCGATCCAGAAGCGCGACACCGAGAAGTGGGCCAGGCTGATCCGCGCCAAGAACATCAAGGCCGACTGATGGCGGCCGGCCACATCAGGGTTCCCCTCGTCCAGCCGGGCACGCGGGTCGAACTGGCAGAAGTCGAAGCGCGGATCATGGCCGAGCGCGGCCGCGTGTCGCTGCTCTACCAGGTGCTGCTCAACAGCGGGCCGATTGCCTCGGGCTGGGAGCGCATGCTCACGGCTGTTCGCAACCAGACCGGCGTACCCGCTGATCTGCGCGAGTTGATGATCCTTCGCGTTGCCGTGCTCAACGGCGCCAGCTTCGAATACGACGCGCACGTGCCGCACGCGCAGAAGGCGGGGGTCAGTGCCGACAAGATCGAGGCCGTGCGACAGGCGGCGCTCCCGGATGTCTTCGCCCCGCTCGAGCGCCTGGTGCTGGAGTTGACCGACGCGATGACACGCCATGTCGTGGTTCCTGAAGAGCTCATGGCCCGCATCCAGCAGCACTTCGATCCCAAGGGCGTGGTGGAAGTGGTGGCCACTGTGGCGGCATACAACATGGTGTCGCGGCTGTTGGTCGCGCTGAACGTCGCGCACTGAAGCCGGAGCCCGTGATGCAAGACCTTTGGCTTCTCAAGCATGGCCCGTTGGCCGAAACAATCGATCGCACCAGCGTTCAGGCGTGGCATGCGCTGGATCGGTCCGGGTGCTACATGTACATGCCAGGAGACACAGCAGCACCAACGCTCCCCCTCGGCGCAGGTGCCGGTGCCGGTGGCTGGCAGCGACTCCGCTGTCTGCAGGAACTCGCCGGCGCCTCCGCTGGCCAGGTTGCCCTGAACCACTACGTTGTCGAGACCGATGTGCTGCCCGAGTTCGAGGACGACCTCAACGCCTGGTATGCCCAGGAGCATCTGCCGGGCCTGGCAGCGGTGCCGGGAACGGTACGGGCTGCGAGGTATCTCGACGCCGGAGCTTCCCCCAGGTACTACGCGTGCTACGACCTCGTGGACGCGGCCATCCTGGGCAGCCCGACCTGGCTCGCCGTTCGCGCGACCCCGTGGAGTTCGCGCGTGCGGCCCGCATTCCGGAACACGCGGCGAACCATGTTCTGCAGGACACTGCCGGAGCCGCCATCTACTGCGGTTCAAGCCCTGTCTTCTTGACCAGGGACGCATACTTTGTCAGCTCGCTCTTGAACTCCGCCTGAGCCTGCTCGGGCGTGCCAATGCGGATGGTGTTTCCCTGCTTCGCCATGGCGTCTTTGACGGCAGCATCCGCAAAGGCCACCACCACCGCGTCGTGGATCTTCTTCACGTTGCCCGCACTCATGCCCTTCGGGCCGATGACGGCAAACCAGGCTTCCACCACCAGATTCGCCAATCCTTGCTCGACAAAGGTCGGTATCTCTGGCGCTGCCTGGCTGCGCTGGGCGGCAAGGGTGCCGATCGCACGCAGCGCACCACTCTTGATGTGCGGCTGAACGCTCGGCAGCGCGGCGGTGGCGAACTCGACCTGCCCGCCGATCAGGTCGGTCACCATCGGGCCGACGCCCTTGTAGGGAATGTGCTTGGCGGTCGCGCCGGCCTGCTCGAGGAAGAGCTCGGTCGCCAGGTGCAGGATCGTGCCGTTGCCCCCGGACGCGAAATTGAGAGTGCCCGGCTTGCTCTTGAGCAACGCGATGAACTCCTTGCTGTTCGTCGCAGAGACCTTGGCAGGGTTGACCACCAGCACCATGGGTGTCGCTCCGACCACCGCGATGGGCGTGAAATCGCCCGGCATGTCGAAGGGCAGCGATTTCAGCACGCTTGGAAGGATCACCACATTGTTGGACACGATGGACAACGTGCTGCCGTCGGGCGCCGACCGCGCCAGCGCCTGCAGGCCCACCACCCCACCTGCGCCAGGCTGGTTGTCGACCACCACAGCGGCGTTGAGCGCCTTCGACAAGGCAGGCTGCGCTGCGCGCGTGATGGCATCGACGCCGGATCCCGTCGCGTTGGGAAGGATGAACCGGATGTTGCCGGACTGCCCGCTTGCGGTGAAATGCCAAGCACCCGCAGCGGCGGCTGCTGCCGTGGCAGCCAGTACCGAGCGGCGCGTGAAGTTCTGTTTCGACGTCATGGTTGTCTCCTGGTTATATATGTGGGTATTCAGGCGTGCCGCTGCTGCAGCGTCTCGAAGGACACGAGTTCGCCCGCGATCGCGCTGGCCGCCACGGTCGGCGGGCTCGCGAGCCAGACCTGGCCCGGTCCGCCGCGCCCGGGAAAGTTCCGGTTGATCGCACTGACGGTGATCTGCTCACTCGTCGTCGACCCACCGGGGCCGCAGTTGCCACAGGCGCCGCACGATGGTTGCAGCATGCGTGCGCCAACTTTCTCGAACGCGTCCATGTAGCCCTTGGCGATGCAGTGGTCGCGCACCGCCGTGGTTCCGAACTGCAGAAACAGCTGCACATTCGGTGCGATCTTCAGCCCGCGGTCGGCAGCCCAGCGCAGCACCGCGTGGTAGTGGTCGAAATCTTCTCGCTTGCCGGCGGTGCACGATCCGCCGTACGCGATATCGATGCGCACCGGCGCCTGTACCTCCGACAACGGCAGGCCGTTGCCGGGGTCGCCAGGGCGGGCCACCATCGGCGGCACGCTGGCGCAGTCGATGCGAATGGTTGCGGCGTATTCAGCGCCCTCGTCGCTGCGCATCCAGGGCTCGAGCGCAAAGTCGATGCCACGCCGCTCTCGCAGGAAGCGCACAGTTTCGGCATCAGGCGCGACGATGCCAGTGAAGCCGCCAAGCTCGGCTGTCATGTTGGTGAGCGTAGCCCGTTCGTCGGTGGAAAGCCATGCGACAGCCTCGCCACAAAATTCGAACACCTTGCCAACGCCTCCCCCCGTGCGAATGAACGGCTGGGAGAGCAGGTGCAGCACGATGTCCTTGGCCGTCACCCCAGGCGGCACACGGCCGTCCAGCACTATGCGCAGCGACTGCGGCACGGTGAGGCGCACGGCGCCCGTCACGAAGGCGTTGGCCATGTCCGTGGTTCCGACACCGAAGGCCACGCAGCCCAGCGCGCCGCTGTGCGGCGTGTGCGAATCGGTGCCGACAACGAGCTGACCCGGCAATGCGTAGTGCTCGGCCATCATCGCGTGCGAGATGCCCGCGACGTTGCTGCCGTCGTCTGACGCCGCCTCGGCCTCGCTCAGCGTGCGGTGCGAGCGCAGCGTGTACGCCGCCGCAAAGTCGCGCTGCGCCTCGACCATGCGGTGCACGTTGGGCACCAGCCCGCCGCGCAGGTGCGCAGGGCTTTCCTCAACGTAGGAGGTGTGGTCCTCGAACACGATGATGGAGGCGGCATCGTACAGCGCAAGCGGGCGGCCGAAGGCGGTGTGCAGCATGTGCGCGGCCATGCCGGTGTAGTACTCGTGGATGAAGCGCCAGTCGGCGCGCACGAAGGCGCCGGCACCCGGCCCGGGATGCGCGTCGGTCAACTCGGTGGCCAGCGCATGGCGTGCCACGATCTTCTCGAACAGCGTGCGCGGGCGCGCGTCGGTGGCCTCAGGCGCGACGGTGATGTCCCGCATGGACTGCTGGCCGAAACGCAGCAAGCCGCCGCTCTTGAGGATGGCAGCTGCCAATGCATCGCGGCCGGCCACGAGATCGTCGAGCGTAATCGCCTCGCCCGCCTGAATGCGTTCGACCAGGCCGTAGTCGGTCGAGGTGAAGAGGCCGATGTTGTCGGCGTTCTGGCGGTAGATGCGCTCGAAGCTCTCGGCGATCACGAGCCGGACGCCAGCGAGCTTTTCTGCGGCCGGACTGTGCTCGCGCGAGGAGCCTTTTCCGTAGCGTTTGCCGGCCACCACGACCTCGACGCCATGCATGCGGATCGCATCGGTGTCGATGGGCGTTGCGTCGCCGGCCCTGAAGCCGGTGTAGGGGTAGCGGCCGAGCTTGTCGTCGTAGTGCGTGAGGATCGGCAGCGGTGTGATTTCGTCCGTCGAGACGTCGTCTCGCAAGGGACGAGCTTCTTCGAGTGAAACCCCTTCCCCTTGAAGGCTGTGGGTGACCACGTCGGCCGACCGGCTCAGAAAGAGCATGGCCGGCGCGAACCGGAGTGCCTGTGTGCTGGCTGAAGAAGTGGCTGGCATCCCCAATTCTCGCGAGCGCGCCGCGTGCCAGAAAGCGCCGATACGGCAGACCGGCTCTCGCGAAATGCGAGATCGGGCTTACCCTTGGAGGTTCTCGATCAAGGCGGCGACCGCGCGCAGCCGCGGTGACTTGCGCAGTGCATACATGCGCAGTTCGCGCGCGGCCCAGGGCTCGTCGAGCGGTCGTCGCACGAAACGCGGGTTGCCGGCATATGCGGCGGCTGCACTCCGGGGAATCACCGCAATGCCGAGCCCGGCTTCGACCATGCGGCAGACCGCATCGAAACTGCTGACCGACACGGTCGGCGCAAATGACCGATGCAATGCCGCGGCGCGCTCGTGCAGCGAGCGGTCGAGCGCGCCGTGCCGGTGAACACCGATCAACGGTTGCTCCAGCACCTGCAAAAAGCTCAGCGCCTTGCGCCTTGCCAGGGCATGGCCGGCCGGCAGCACCACCTGCAGCGGGTCGACGGCAAAAGGCCAGGACTCGAGTCCGCCAGGCACCGCCATGGCGACGCCGATGCCCACGTCGGCGCGATCGTCAAGGCAGGCACGGACGACGTCGCGCGTGTCGTGCTCCGTCAGTGAGACTTCGACCTCGGGATATGCCGCCATGAAGGCGCGCAGCCGCTCTGGCAGGAAGCCGACTACCGCCGACATGTTGGCGTACAGCCGCACGGTGCCGCGCACTTCGCCGCCTCGGGTCTGCACTTCGCGCACAAGCGCCTGCAAGTCCTCGTCGATCTGCTCTCCACGCGCCAGTACCGTACGGCCGGCGTCGGTCAGGGCAACGCCGCGCGGCGACCGCACGAGAAGGGGCGTGCCGAAGGCACGTTCAAGATCGGCGAGCCGCCTGCTGAGCGCAGAAGGCGCGATGTGCTCCTGCTCGGCGGCACGGACGATCGACCCCGCCCGCGCGGCGGAGACGAACAATCGGATGCTGTAGGGATCAACGCGGCGGGCCAAGGCAGGTTCGATTCGTGGGATTCGACATTGTTGCAGCCTCACGCCGGGGAACAGCTACTCCCTGCTTGCAGGCCTCAGGGCTCGACGCCGACTGCCTGCCTGGCAGAGAACCTGTATGACGATGGCGTGCACGAGGTGCTCTTTGCCCGAGGAGTCGTAGAGGCCAACACGACCGGCACCTGGTCGCACGTCAAGTGGCTTTGCCGGATCGACTCCGCAGGAATCATCGATCTAATATCCGGGTAATGGCCGCTTCGGGCTGCTGCGCCGCCGACCGTGCTTCGGCTACACACAGCCAATAGGAGACCTTCAAGATGTCCCTCGAATCGACGCTCAAGATTCTCACAACGATTGGCGCGGTGATCGCCTTCGGCTGGGGCGCATATCAGTTCCTCCTTACGCAACGAGGCCAAGCTGAAACGCGAAGAGTTGAGGCGACCAGGCCATTTCTTGACAGGCAACTGAAGCTCTACACCGATGCCACTCAGGCTGCTTCGACGATGGCGACGTCAAAATCGCCGCAGGAGGTTGCGGCAGCAAGGAGCAAGTTTTTCCTGCTGTTCTGGGGCGAACTTGTGATGGTGGAAGATCGCCACGTCGAATCAGCGATGGTCGAGTTCAGGGACGCGCTCAACGCAGGAAAAGCCGGGGCAGAACTCGAACAATTGTCGCTCCGGCTTGCGCGCGCATGTCGCAATTCCCTGGCCGAATCTTGGGGTGTGAAGCAGTGGCAAGACCCGCACAACGCGCCAGACGCTGGAAAGTAGAGGGTCAGAATCCGGCCAGTACCGGACGTTCGTCGCAACTCTCCAATTTCCAGTTCCTCGCTGCACGTCAAGCGCGTACGAGTAGGATTCACCCATGGAGTCTGTTGATGCCGCCACCTTCGATGAGTCGTACTACGCGCGCTACTATTTCGATAAGAAGACCAAGGTAGCCGACCGGCAGCATGTCGAACGGCTGGGTGCCTTTGTAAGTTCCTACTTAAAGTACCTGCGCGTCCCTGTGCGTCGAGTGTTGGACGTCGGTTGTGGAATGGGGCTGTGGCGCGACATCGTAGCCCGGCACTTTCCGCAGGCGAGGTATCAAGGCGTCGAGGTCAGCGAATACCTGTGCGGTCGCTACGGCTGGGAGCGTGGCTCGGTCGTGGACTACCAGGCTCAGGAGCCATTTGACTTCGTCATCTGCCAGGGCGTTCTGGCCTATTTGAGTCCAGTCGACCTCAAGCGTGCCCTACGCAACCTCGGGACTCTAAGCCATGGCGCGCTCTACGTGGAAGCAGTGACGCTCGAGGACTACGAGAATGACATCGTGGACGAAGACCTCACCGACCCTCTCCTCTTTCGGCACCGCGCAGACACGTACCGGCGAGGGCTGTCGAGGAAATTCAAGAACTTGGGCGGCGGCGTGTGGCTCAGCCGACGAGCCGATGTGCCACTCTTCTCGCTGGAATGCGCAGTGGAGTGACCAGTCAGTCGGTAGCGGCTGGCCGTCGTGGGCCAGGAGTGGTCGCTCGTCGTCGCCTCGCAGCGAACCACAGGTGAGCGCGTGCGCGCTGACCGCAGCCCTCGTCAACAATCGGCCAGAACCGATCAGTCGAGCACGACCCGAAACTCGCCGCAGAGATGTCTTGTCGTCCGCGCCGCGACGTCGAGCGAAACCTGACGCGTTCGTCGATGGCGTCACGGCCGGCCCGTGTCTATCATGCGTCAACTAGGATGGAAGTGCGGTCATGACAAGCATGCTTGCCTGTTCGGCGGCGATGGTGCTGCTGTATGCGCTCCTAAGCGTGAACGTTTCGCGTGTGCGAATGCTTGCGGCCGGGCGCGCCGGCGCCACGGAAGACCAGGTCAGAAACGCAATCCGGGCCCACGGCAACGCGTCGGAGTACATCCCACTATTTGTGCTGCTCTTTATTTACCTGGGAAGCGCATCCCCGACGCCGTTTGAGCTCGGGGTGGCGATTGTCGCCACGGTGAGCCGGATTCTGCATGCGATTGGGATGCTTCGAAGCCCTAGCGTTATGAAGCGACATCCGCTGCGCTTCTGGGGCGCTACCGGTACGTACCTGTGTCTGTTCGCCCTGGCATTTGTGCTTTTGCGGCGGACGTTGGTTTAGCGAAGGTCGCTGGACACGAGCCCCGCAAACATGCGTTGCCATCAAATGCGAGTCAGCACGTCCGACGGATCAAATGCGGATGCTCCATTCGGCCATGTCCAGGCGTTCGCGGACGACTGCTTGCGGGCCGCATGAGTAGGCTGGAGTTCGGCCCGCTGTCGAACGCTCGATCACGCTAAGGAATTGCAATGGCAACGGACTTACACCTAGAAGTCGAGAAATTGAGGCGCTGGTTGGCCACGAACCGTTGGGTCGATGGATACGACGCTTGGTGGACGGAAGGGGGTGTCGTAGGGGTGGTGCACGACTTCCTGTCGCGGGTGCCACCGGACGACTGGTCGGAAGAAGAAGTCACAGACCTCCTGTACGTCCTTGAGCAATCAAGCACCGACTACGTCGCTGAGCTTGCTACGCGGACAGAGGAGATGGCTTTAGCTATCGCCGAGCATTCGATTGCGCGGGGCGGCATTGCCAGTGATGACATTGCCGAACAGTTGGGTCGATGCGTCGACCGCCGCGCAGAGGCTGAAGCTCTGTTGATGCGTTTTGCGCAGGACGAGCACGAACGAACGCGCCGTATTGCAGTGCTTTCGTTAGCAAAGCTTCGATCGTCTGAATGACCGCTTTTCGGCGGTTAGTTTTGAAACCCAAAGGACTGCAGCGGGCCCGAAGCGGAAGTAGCGATGACTGGAAAGCGGTCATCCTCGATCTTGGAGAGGCGGCGGACTATAGAGCGCCGTCTCCCAAAGCTCCAGCGGCGGATCTACTTTGAAGGAGGGATCACACCAAGACCTCAGGTAGTCGGTCGCTCGCTTCTGCGCGTACGTGAAGTTCAGGACTTTGCCTTCAGCATCCATTTCAATGACGTTGGCGAAAATCGCAAACACCATCTCGAACTCGCTTGGGCACTCGCCGTACAGCTTTAAATAGTCGATGCCTTCAAGCATGTAGTGCGTCCCGCTCGCCATAAAGAACGCAAACGTCCGCAGCGCACCGCTGAAATCGTGGCTTAGCTTTGTTGTTGTAGACATGGTTGTGACAGGTGCCTGCTTCTGGTCGAATGCCGCTGCTTCAGTCGACCGCTGATTCTGACTTAGCTCGGCGTATCCATGGCGAGTTCCCATCCTCACGCGAGGCAGACCACCCGAGTGGCATGTCCGCCAGTTCAATCAGCGTGCGGTCGCGCTCTATCAACTGCACAAGCGCCACGATCATCGCTTGGGACATATCGGCAGCGTCACTCGTGAGCATCTGCCAAGCGCCATCGTCATCGTCGTGGGAGACGTAGAGGATTGGCGCAGTCCCATTCATGATGGACCTCACGGTGAAGCAAGCGAGGTTCGGCGCGTCCTCGAAGGGCCATGCGTCGTCAGGATCGGGCATGTCTTATTTCAGTGAAATGGATGATGTGCAAGCGCACCGACTGTCTGCTTCCGAGCGAACTGGACCTGGCGATCGAGCGGCAGCTTCTGGCCGACTGTAGCCGGTCGCGCTGCCGTCGCGAGGGGCCCATAGCGGGCGCTGGGCGCTCCCCGGAAGCAGTCGTTCAACGCTCCTGTTCAGCGGCGGGCCGCGCAGCGGAGCGTCCGCTGCAACCGATTGTTAGCCGCGCGCGCCGGTAATGCATGGCGACCGCGCCGTTGCTGAGCGGCTTCGCCGAGACCAGCTCAAGCCGTCGCGTCTTGGGCAGCCCGCTCTGGTACAGGGTCGGGCCGTGGCCGGCGATCCTGGGGTGAACGAGGAACTTGTACTCGTCGATCAGGTCCAGCCGGTCCAGCTCGGTCGCGAGCTTGCCGCTACCGAGGAGCACGCCGGCCGGGGTTGCGTCCTTGAGCTTTTGCACGCCCGAGCGCAAGTCGCCGGCGATGTGGTGGCTGTTGGTCCACGGGAATTCCGTCCGCGTCGACGACACGACGTACTTCGGCTTGATCTCCAGCTTGACCGCCCATTCGCGCAGCGTCGGCGGTGCCTCCACATCGCCGCGGGCGACCGCGGGCCAGTAGCTCTCCATCATCTCGTAGGTGGCGCGGCCCCACAGCATCGCCCCACCCTCGTCCATGAGGCGGGTGAAGAAGGCGTGCGTCTCGTCGTCGGCGATTCCCTCCTGGTGGTCGACGCAGCCGTCCAGGGTGACGTTGAGGCTGAAGGTTAGAAGTCCCATGCGAGTCTCCTCCGAGTTGGGCGGTCCGCCGGACTGTCGCTTGTCGACGAATACCTGCTCGGTCTACCGGACCGACTGCCTTCGGAGCGCGGGGCGGCCGAGAAAACCGGGCATCGCAGCCGCCTGCTTCACCCAGTTCGCGATCTGCAGCTCGTCGAGCTCGTCGCCTTCGTGGATGTCGAGGTAACGCGTGTCCTTGTCCTTGCTTGGGCCGGGCGGCATCGGTCGCAGTGATGAGCCGCGGAAAAAGGTCACCTTGAGGTAACGGGTGAAGGCGTGGAATCCCACAAACCAACCCTGGCCCTCGACGCCGTAGAACGGTGAGTTCCACTTCACGGCCTTGCGCACGTCGGGCACGTTCTGCGCAATGAGTGCGTCCAGGCGCTTTCCGACGTCGCGCTTCCAGCCAGGCAACGCATCGATATACGCCTGCACCGGAGCGTCGCCGTCCGCCTTGGCGATCTGCGGATTGCCGCCCGAGAGGAGGACGACGGCGCCCTGCGCAGCCTTTGGCTTTGGTTTTGTTCCTGCTCCGACCTGTTTCATCTTCAATCCTTTCGCGTCAAGACCTGCTTCGCGTCCTTGACGAGAAGCCCGTTCAGCAAAGCCTTGAATGCCTTTACCGCGCGCTTCGATGCGGCGGCAGGATCGTCCGCATTGGCTATCCATTGGGCCGCGTGCAACGAGGCTCCGCTGAGCAGCCGTGCGGCAGCTTCCGGATCGACGTCGATGATGAAGCCGTCTTTTTTCAGCCTTCTGAGGCTCTCGGTCATCGAGCGGATGCATTCGCTCTGCGACGGCCAGGTCGAGGGATCACCCAGCACCGCGGGGCCATCGTGCATGACGATGCGCCGGATCTCGGGCTCCATGGCCATCTCGATATAGGCGATGCTTTCATTAACGAAGCCGCGCCAGGGGTTCGTCGCCTTGGCCGCGATGACGCGCAGACGTGCCGACATTTCGGCGTCGATCTGGGCGATGACGGCCTGAAGCAGCCCCTTCTTGTCACCGAAATGGTGATAGAGGGCGCCCCGCGTGAGGCCGGCCGCGGCCGTGAAGTCGTCCATCGAAGCGTCCGCATAGCCGACCGAGCCGAATGCCTGGCGCGCCGCGTCCATGAGCTTTGCCCGCGTTTCGGCAATCATTTCCTTGCGCGGTCTGTGCGCCATTCGTCTTTCCCCTTCACATACGAAGCGTATATGTATTGACGTACGCTCCGTATGTCATCTTATCCATTTCCAGATCGAGGAGCTTCCCGATGCCAAACCCCTACGCCGAGATATTCCGGACGCCGGGCGCCAAAGGCTTTGCAGCGGCAGGCTTCGTTGCTCGCCTGCCGGTTGCCATGTCCACGATCGGCATCGTCGCCATGCTGTCGCAGACGAACGGCGCGTACGGGCTCGCGGGTGCGGTCGCGGCCACGTTCGCGCTTGTCAACGCGCTCGTCGCGCCGCAGATCTCCCGGCTGGTGGACCGGCTCGGCCAACGCCGCATCCTCACGCCGGCGACCACGCTTTCGGTGGCGGGCTTCATCGGCCTGTTGGCCACGACGCATTTCGGCGGGCCGGTCTGGATGCTGTTCGCGTTCGCGCTGCTCGCCGCCGCAATGCCCAGCATGCCGGCCATGATCCGCGCGCGATGGACGGAGCTTTACCGGGACACGCCCAAGGTCGGCACCGCTTTCGCCTTCGAGTCGGTCGCAGACGAGCTTGTCTATATATCGGGCTCGGCCCTGGCCGTCGGTCTCAGCGTGTCGCTGTTCCCGGAGGCCGGCCCGCTCGCCTCGACCCTGTTCCTCGCCGTCGGCTCCGCCGCCTTCATCCTGCAGAGGGGCACTGAACCCAGGGTGCAGCCGGCGGCCAGGGGCGGCGGCACGCCGACCATCAAACTGCGCCCGATCCAGATCCTGACTTTCGCGCTGGTCGCCATCGGCGCGATCTTCGGTACGGCCGAGGTGACCGTCATTGCGCTCACGGTTGAATTCGGCAATGCGGCCGCGGCCAGTCTGGTGCTTGGCGGCTATGCCCTCGGCTCCATGTTCGTTGGCCTGGTGTTCGGCGCCTTGAAGCCCCGGATGCCGCTTTCGCGCCAGTTTGCAATCGCGATCGCCATCGCGGCCGCGACGACCGTGCCGCTGCTGTTCGTGAGCAATATTCCGATGCTGGCCCTCGCCCTGTTCGTCAGCGGCGCAGCGATCTCGCCAACCTTCATCACGGCCTTCAGCCTGGTCGAACGGCTGGTGCCTGCCGCCAAGCTCACAGAGGGCATCACCTGGGTGATGACCGGGATCGGCATCGGCATGGCGATCGGCTCGTTCGTCACCGGATTGGTCATCGACGCCTTCGGCCCAAGCCAGGGATTCTGGGTATCAGTCGCGGCCGGCGGTGTCGCCTGCCTCACTGCGCTCCTGGGCCAGCGCAGCCTGACGGTTTCGCACTCGATCGGGAACCGGCTCCCGGCGAGGTACGCAGGATGACCATGAACAGACATCTGGCTCTTTTTGCGGGTGTCGAGGCACATGGTGGGCGACTCGCTGCGCCTGGGTTCGGTATCGAACAGACAAGTCCGGGTTTCAGCGATAGCCTGACGCTGTCCCATCGTCCGTATCGAGCATCCCATGGCCCTTTCTCTATTTGCCGCCGAATCCATCGTCGGCGACTACCTCGATGGGCGGATCCTGCCCGCGGCGCTGCACGACAGCGTCGTGCGGATGGCCGAGGCAAGGCTGAGGGATGGCTCGATGCCGGTACTAAACGAAACGATGTGCCGGGACATTGACGCCGGCGCAACCACGCCGCCGCCATGGTCCATCGAGTCGGTCGTGAAGGCCGCTCAGGCTCGCAGCAGGGAGCTTCGGACGATCCCGGAGGCCCTCTGAAACCCGCTGCCTAGGCCTGACGCACCGGCAGCGCGCCCAGGCCGCGGTAGACCGCATTGCCGCTCCAGCGCGGCTGTGCATCGACCCGTTGCAGCCGGGGGAATCGGCGCAGCAGCCGGCCAAACACGATCTCGGCCTCCATCAGCGTCAGGCCCGCGCCGATGCACAGATGCGGGCCGGCGCCGAAAGACAGCAGGCCGCCAGGGCGGCGCGCGACGTCCAGGCGATCGGGTTCTGCATGGCGCGCCGGATCCCGGTTGGCAGAGGCGATGAGCGCGACCACCAGGTCGCCACGACGCAACTGCCGACCATGCAGCACGAGATCGGCTGTGACGCGGCGGCCGGTGTACTGCACCGGGCTGTCGAAGCGCAGCAGCTCGCGCACCGCGCCCGGCAAGAGCGCGGGCTCGCGCTGCAGGCGCTGCCACGAAACCGGATCGGCGAGCAGCGCCTGCAGGCCGTTGCCCAGCAGATTGCGCGTGGTCTCGTGGCCGGCGAAAAGCAGCATCGCGCATTGGGCCAGCAGCTCGGCACCGGGCTGGATGTCGCCTGCCGCCTCGGCCCGCAGCAGCCGGCTCACGAGGTCGTCGCCCGACGCGTGCCGGCGCTGCGGCACGAGCTGCTCGAAGTAGCCGCTCATCGCCAGCAGGCTGGTGCGTGCGCGCCGTGCCTGCTCGAGCGACGGTATCGGCGCGCCGATGAAGGTCGCCAGATCGTCGGACCAGGCGATGAAGTCGCCGCGATCGGCCGCAGGGATGTCCATCAGCATCGCCATCACCTCGGCCGGCAGCGGCCGTGCCAGCGCCTGCATGAAGTCAAAGCCCGCGTCGGCGTCCACCGCGTCGAGCAAGGCATCGACGCGCTGCCCGATGGCCGGCGCGAATTGCTGCAGGACGTCATTGCGAAAGCCCGCGTTGAGCACGCTGCGGATGCGCGTGTGGTCCGGCGCATCGAGAAACAGCATCGCGCGCGCGAAGAGCTGCTGAAAGTCCATCAATTCGCTGCGGGCAGCCCGGCTCTGCATCACCCAGCCACCGGTGCGCTGCGCCGAGAAGCGCACGGCATCGCGCAGCACCGCCTCCACGTCGGCATGGCGCGTCAGCAGCCACGCGCCGCCGAAGAATTCCTCGCTCCAGTGGATCGGCCCGGCCTCGCGCAGCGCGGCATAGGTCGGATAGGGATCGGCACGGAACGCCGCATCGATGATCATGCCAAGCCGAACAGCACGCGGAGCGCCGAATCGTCAAGGCAAGCCGCAACAGCCGCCGGCTCCGGGCTGGCCAGCCGGGGTACGACGCCCAGGCAAGGCGCCTGGTGGCGCCGGCCCAGTTCATGGCGCAGCGTGGCGAGGTTCTCGTCACGCTGCAGCATTGCCGCATCGACGGTGTTCGCGACCCAGCCCGCCAACCGCAGGCCGCGCGCGCGGATTGCTTCGGCACTCAGCAGCGCATGGTTGATGCAGCCCAGGCGCAGCCCGACCACCAGCAGGACCGGCAACCCCAGATCCACGGCGAAGTCGGCGCTGTCGAAGTCAGGCGCGAGCGGCACGCAGAAACCACCGACGCCCTCGACGACCAGCTGGTCGACCTGCACCGCGAGCGTCCTGGCCCCTTGCAGCAGCACGGCACGCTCGATGGTGCGGCCCTCGAGTGCCGCCGCGATGTGCGGCGCACAGGCGGCTTCGAACTGGCAGGGGCCGACCTCGGCGTTGGTCAGTGCCACTGAGCCTGCGTCGCGCAGCGCACGCACGTCCTCGTTGACCGCTTCGCCGTCGATCGATTCGGTGCCGGCAGCCACCGGCTTGTAGCCGGCGCAACGCAGCCCTCGCTCGCCGAGCCAGTGCAGCAACGCGGCGCTGACGCGCGTCTTGCCGACCTCGGTGTCGGTGCCAGTGACGAAGCAGCCACGCATCGGTGCGGCACTCATCGCAGGCTTGCGGCGGCCCGCGCCAGCCCGTCGACCAGTGTCTGCACATCCTCTGGCGTGTGCGCTGCGCTCAGCGTGATGCGCAGCCGCGCGGTGCCTGCGGGCACCGTCGGCGGTCGGATCGCCGGCACCCACAGGCCCTGCGCATCGAGCGCCGCAGACAAGGCCAGCGCGGCCGCGTTGTCGCCAACGATCAGCGGCTGGATCGCGGTGGTGGAATCGGCCAGGCGCCAGCCGAGGCCGGGGTGCTGCTGCATCAGCGCGTTCAGCCGGTCGCGCAGCAGCTCGATCAGTTGCCGCAGCCGTGCGCGCCGCTGTTCGCCCTCGTCGCTGCCGATCAGGCGCAGGCTCGCGCACAGCGCATGCGCGATCGCCGGCGGCGCTGCGGTGGTGTAGATGTAGCTACGCGCCGACTGCACCAGCCACTCGATGATGCTCGGGTGCGCGGCCACGAAGGCACCGCCCAGGCCTGCGGCCTTGCCAAGCGTGCCCATGCAGATCAATCGCTCGCTGCGCAGGCCGAAGTGCGACAGGCTGCCGCGGCCGCCTTCGCCGAGCACGCCGAAGCCATGGGCATCGTCGACCACCAGCCAGGCGTCGTGCGCCTCGGCCAGCGCCAGCAGGGCCGGCAGGTCGGCCAGGTCGCCGTCCATGCTGAAGACGGCATCGCTCACGATCAGCTTGATCGGCGTGCTGCAGCGCCCGAGTTGCTGCGCCAGCAGATCGAGCCGGCCGTGCGGATAGCGCTGCAGCGGCGCCTTGGCCAGCAGTGCGCCGTCGACCAGCGACGCATGGTTGAGCTTGTCGGCAAAGATCGTCGCGCTGGCATCGCCCAGCGCGGTAAGCAGCGCCAGGTTGGCCATGTAGCCGGTGCAGAAGCTCAGCACCCGCGCGCCCGGGATGGAGGGCGACATCCACCGTGCGAGCTCGTCTTCGAGCAGCGCATGGGCATGCGAATGACCACTGATCAGATGCGATGCGCCGCTGCCCGCGCCGTGGAGGCGCGCGCCCTCCCCCAGCGCCTCGATCAGCGCCGGATGGTTCGCGAGCCCCAGGTAGTCGTTGCTGCAGAAGGCCAGCATGTCGCGGCCGGACACCCGCTGGTGCGGGCCACAGGGCGACTCGGTGGTGCGGCGCTGCCGGCGCAGCGCCTGGCCATCGCGCTCACGCAGTCGGTGGTTCAGGTGTTCGATCAGCATGGGCGTTCTCGCAAGAGGCCACGGCATCCAGCGTCTGCATCACGCGCTGCGCGAGCCAGTCGGCAAGCCCGTCGTCCAGCACGTAGGGCGGCATCAGGTAGACGGTGCGGCCGATCGGGCGAATCAGCAGTTCGCGCTCGCGGCCCGCGAGGTGGAAGCGTTCGGCAAAGCGCTCGCCCACGAAGGGCGCGCGCACGTCGAAGGCCCAGATCATCCCGCGCTGGCGGAAGTGCTCGATGCGCGGGTCGGCCTGCAAAGGCGCGAGCGCCGCGGTCAACGCGGCGGCGCGTTGCCGGTTGCGCTGCAGTACGTCGTCTTCCTCGAAACGGTCGAGCACCGCCAGCGCCGCGCGGCAGGCCAGCGCGTTGCCGGTGTAGGAGTGCGAATGCAGGAAGCCGCGCGCAACGTTGTCATCGAGAAAGACCTCGTAGATCGCGTCGCGCGTCATCACCAGCGACAGCGGCAGCGTGCCGCCGCTGATGCCCTTGGACAGGCAGACGAAGTCCGGCCAGATGGCGGCCTGCTCGCAGGCGAAGAAGGTGCCGGTGCGTCCGCAGCCGACCGCGATCTCGTCGGCGATCAGGTTTACCTCGTAGCGGTCGCACAGCGCGCGCACCGTGCGCAGGTAGGCCGCATCGTGCATCGCCATGCCGGCAGCGCCCTGCACCAGCGGCTCGATGATCAGCGCGGCAATGTGTTCATGGCGCGACTCGAACAGCGCCTGCAGCTCGGCCGCGGCCCGCGCAGCAACATCCACCGCGGTTTCGCCGGGTGCAGCCTGGCGCGCGTCGGGCGACATCATCTGGTGCGCACGCATCAGCAGCGGATCGTAGGCATCGCGGAACACCGCCACGTCGGTCACGGCCAGCGCGCCCAGCGTCTCGCCGTGGTAGCCCTGGCGCAGGCAGACGAACTCGCGCTTGGCGGGTAGCCCGCGGTTACGCCAGTGGTGAAAGCTCATCTTCAGCGCGATCTCGACCGCCGAGGCGCCGTCGCTCGCAAAGAAGCAATGGCCGAGCACGCCGCCGGTCAGGGCCGACAGGCGTTCGGCCAGCTCCACTGCCGGCGCGTGCGTGCAGCCGGCCAGCATCACGTGCGGCAAGCGGTCGAGCTGGTCTTTCAGCGCCGCATTGATGCGCGCATCGGCATGGCCGAACAGGTTGACCCACCACGAGCTGGTGGCGTCGAAGTAGCGCTGCCCTTCATGGTCGATGAGCCACGGGCCTTCGCCGCGCGCGATCGGCAGGGGCGGCACCGCAGCCGCGCGCTGCATCTGCGTGCAGGGGTGCCAGACGCTGCGCAGGCTGCGCTGCTGCCAGGAATGGTTGGCGCCAACGGATGGGTGCATGCCCAAAACGAACCGGAGCGGCGAAGCGCCAGCGCTCAGGCCGCAGCGGCGGCGGCCGAAGCGGCCTGTACCGGGACGTGGGCGCGTTCTTCCTTGATGCGATTGGCGGCATCCACGAACACCAGCTTCGGGCTGAAGCCGCTGACCTGCTCCTCGGGGACGAGGCCGAACGCGGCAATGATGATCAGGTCGCCCACCGATGCCCGGCGTGCGGCAGAACCATTGACCGAAATGATGCCGGTGCCGCGCTGGCCCCGGATCGCATAGGTCACGAAGCGTTCGCCGTTGTTGATGTTCCAGATGTGAACCTGTTCGTTCTCGCCCAGGTTGGCGGCGTCCAGCAGGTCTTCGTCGATGGCGCAGGAGCCCTCGTAGTGCAATTCGCAATCGGTGACCGTGGCGCGGTGGATCTTGGACTTGAGCAGGGTGCGGAACATCGGGATGAAGCAAGAGGGATGGAGCCAACCATCCAAATAAGAGTAAATCAGACGCAGCGAAAAAGGTTCGCGACGAACTCGACCTTCAGAACCAGCGTTCAAAGATTGCGGCCATACCCTGCCCGCCACCAATGCACATCGTCACCAGCGCATAGCGCCCACCGGCGCGGTGCAGCTCCGCGATCGCCTTGGTCGTGATGATAGCGCCCGTGGCACCCACCGGATGGCCCAACGAAATGCCGGAACCGTTCGGGTTCACCTTGGCGGGGTCGAAGCCCAGCTCCTTGATGACCGCGCAGGCCTGCGCCGCGAAGGCTTCGTTCGATTCGATCACGTCGAGATCGCTCACCTTCAGCCCCGTGCGCTCCAGCACCTTGCGCGTGGCCGGCACCGGCCCGATGCCCATGTAGGCCGGCTCGACGCCCGCGTGCGCGTAGCCGACCAGGCGCGCCAGCGGCTTGAGGCCGAGCGCCTTGACGCGCCCGCCCTCGGCCAGCACCACGGCGGCCGCACCGTCATTGATGCCCGAGGCGTTGCCGGCGGTGACGAGGCCGTCCTTCTTGAACGCGGGCTTCATCTTCGCCAGCGTCTCCAGCGTGGTGTCGGCGCGCACGTGTTCGTCGGTGTCGAACAGCGAGACGCCCTTGCGTGTCTTGACCTCGACCGGAACGATCTGCGCCTTGAAGTAGCCGGCCGCGATGGCCGCGGCCGCGCGCTGCTGGCTCAGCACCGCCAGCGCGTCCTGCTGGTCGCGCGTGATGCCGTAGCGCGCCGCCACGTTCTCGGCCGTGATGCCCATGTGCATCTTTTCCCAGGGGTCGTGCAGGATGCCGAGCATGTAGTCGACCAGCACCGCGTCGCCCATGCGCGCGCCGTAGCGCGCCGAAGTGTCGAAGTACGGGCCGCGGCTCATCGATTCGGAGCCACCGCCGATGGCGATGTCGCAGTCGCCCAGCGCAATGGCCTGCGCCGCCGAGACGATCGCCTGCAGGCCGGAGCCGCACAGGCGGTTGACGTTGAAGGCCGGTGTCTCGATCGGGCAGCCGGCGTCAATGGCGGCCACGCGGCTGAGGTAGGCGTCCTTCACGTCGGTCGGGATCACATTGCCCATCACGACGTGCCCGATCGCGTCGGGCGCGACGCCGCTGCGCTCGATCGCGGCCTTCACCGCCGTGGTGGCCAGTTGGGTGTTGGGAACGTCTTTCAGCGCGCCGCCGAAAGTGCCGATCGCGGTGCGGGCGGTGCCGACCACGAAGATGTCGCGTTGGGTCATGAGATTTCTTTCCGTCATTTGGTGGGGCAGTTCAGCTGTGCTGGAACGTCGCTCGGCGCTTGGCGAGGAAGGCGTCCATGCCTTCCTTCGCCGGGCGAACGTAGAAATGAGGCGTGGACGCAAAAGTGAAGATCAAGTACTGCATCTACATTTTTTCATCACAGTTCAGCGAGCGCGTCATGGAGCCTGAGATGTCAATCCCTTCGACAAGAGTCGCGACGAAGGGCGCGGCGAGCAAGGATTTGCCGGCCTCCTCGCCCTGAGCCGGAGCGGGACAGTCAAGAAGAAACGCGTCTTTGTCGCCCCGCCGGATTCGGACTTCCCGCAAGCATTGTCGAAGTAGAGCCATGGATCTGATCTCTTCTGTGGCTGTTGTTCTCAACTCAAAAGCAATCGTCGTCGATCGCAAGTGCGGGGGACGCACCGTGCAACACCGTCTGTGCGAGTCCGGGGGCTCGCGTCAGAAAATGCTCGGCAAAAAAGCGCGACGACAACACCTTGGTGCGGTAGAACGCAGCTTCGCCCTGTCCTTGCTCGAGGTATCGTTGAGCTGCGAGCGCGGCGCGCCCCAGCTGCCAGCCGCCGGCCACGATGCCGAACAACTCGAGAAAGGGCACTGCGCCCACCGAGGCCCGCTTCACGTCGGCATCGTAAGTCGCGAGCATGTAGTCGGTCGAGGCGACCAGCGCGTCGATCCCGGCGCCCAAACGCTTGCCGATCGCGAGCAGCTGCGGGTCGCCGGACTGTGCCAATCGTTCCGAGGTTTCGCGCATGCGCTCGACGACCCATTGCATGGTCTGCCCTTTCTCGCGCGCGATCTTTCGGCCGATCAGATCGGCCGCCTGGATACCTGTGGTTCCCTCGTAAATCGTGGTAATTCTCGCGTCCCGAAGATGCTGGGCGGCGCCGGTCTCTTCGATGAATCCCATTCCTCCATGTATCTGTATGCCGAGCGAAGTGACCTCGATGCCGGTCTCCGTGCACCAAGCCTTCACTACGGGCATCATGAGGTCGACGAATGCCTGACTGCGCGCGCGTTGGGTCGGTTCTGGATGGCCGCGCGCCGTGTCCATGGACGCTGCCACAACGCCGGCAAGCGAACGCATTGCATCGATCCGACACTTCATTGACATCAGCATCCGGCGCACATCGGGATGACGAATGATGGCTACCTTGGAGCCACCCTTGATGCCGATTTCGCTGCCTTGGGTTCGATCTTTGGCGTAGTTCAAAGCCCGCTGGTAGGCACGCTCAGACAATCCGATGCCTTGCAGGCCAACAGCAAAGCGGGCTTCGTTCATCATCACGAACATGTACTCCAAGCCGCGGTTCTCTTCACCGACCAAGTACCCCACGGCACCCTTTTTGTCGCCGAAAGCCAGCACCGTCGTCGGGCTGCCACGAATGCCCATCTTGTGTTCGATCGAAACACATCGCACATCGTTGCGGACGTCGGGCGAGCCGCTGTCATCCAGGATCATCTTGGGCACGACGAACAATGAGATGCCCTTCACCCCTTCAGGTGCGTCGGGAGTGCGCGCCAGCACCAGGTGCACGATGTTGTCGGTCATGTCGTGCTCGCCATAAGTGATGAAGATCTTCTGCCCGCGTATGCGGTAGGTCCCATCACTCTGGGCAACTGCGCGCGTTCGCACAGCTGCGAGGTCAGAGCCGGCTTGTGGTTCGGTAAGGTTCATTGAACCAGTCCATTCACCGCTTACCATCCTGGAAAGGTAGCGCTCCTTCAGTGCGTCGGAGCCCTTCAGCTCAAGCGCCGCAATGGCGCCGCGCGTGAGCAGCGGACTCAGTGCGAAGGCAATATTCGCGCCGTTCCACATTTCTTCTACCAGTGCTGAGACCACCACCGGTAGCCCTTGCCCGCCGTGCTCTCGCGGCGCCGCCAACGCTGTCCAGCCGGCCGCGCAGAACTGCTTGTAGGCGTCGACCCACCCCGGCGGGGTAAGTACTTCACCGTCCTGCCACCTCGAACCCGTTGCATCACCCACCGGGTTCAACGGCGACAGCACGCCGGATGCGAATTTGCTCGCCTCTTCCAACACGGCGGCGACAAGGTCGGGCGTGGCTTCGGCGAAGTCAGGCAAGGCAGCGATTTCGTCAAGATTGGCCAGATCGCTCAGTACGAACTGCATTTCTCGCAGCGGCGCGGCGTATCCATTCATGGTGTTGTCTTCTCTATTTGTGGGTCTCGTCGATGTGTAAGCAGCAGCCGTGGATACCGCCGATCAATGAGCCTTCAAGGCGTCGAGAGACATCAACGCGCTGACCGTCCGCCCTCGCCGGCTCATCGCGAGGCTCTACCTGGAAGCCATTCGTATCGCCCCGTCCAGCCGAATCACCTCGCCATTGAGCATCGGGTTCGCGATGATGGACTGGACGAGTTGTGCGTATTCACCGGGGCGGCCCAACCGAGGGGGAAATGGCACCTGGGTTCCCAACGATTCACGCACCTGCTGCGAAAGGCCCATCAGCATGGGCGTCTCGAAGATGCCCGGCGCAATCGTCATGACGCGAATTCCATATGCGGCCAGTTCTCGGGCGATAGGCAGGGTCATGCCCACCACGCCGGCCTTCGACGCGGCGTAGGCCGCCTGACCGATTTGCCCGTCGAACGCTGCGACAGAGGCAGTACAGACAACCACACCACGCTCTCCCCCGGCATCGGGTTCGTTGTGCCGCATGGCCTCGGCCGCGAGTCTGATCGTGTTGAATGTTCCACCCAAGTTGACCTGGAGCGCTCGCAGGAAACTCGCCAACGTATGCGGACCCTGCTTTCCGAGAACCTTCTCGCCCGGCGCAACGCCCGCGCAGCAGATCAAGCCATGCAGGGAACCAAACTCGGAGAGCGACTGACGAACCGCATGCTTCACCGAATCTTCATCGGTGACGTCGGTACGGATGAAACGCGATGTCTCTCCGAGTTCGATCGCATGGGCCTCGCCGGCCGCATCATCAAGATCCAGCAGCACCACGCCACCGCCATGACCGACGATCATGCGAGCAGTAGCCGCGCCCAAACCGCTGGCTCCGCCGCTGATGAGAAATGTTTTGCCCTGAATATTCATGCGGATGTGCGTCGAACGCAGTGTGCTTGTCGCGGCCCGAGCATTGGTCGGGTGCGTTATTGGTTGGTGGCGCCCGTCGACCGGACGATATTGCCGTGCTTGAGGTATTCGGCATCCACGAAGTCGCGCGTCTGCGCAAGACTCATCGTGCGCGGAACGGTACCGTCCTGCGCCAGAAGCACCTTGAACCCGTCGCTCGCAACGATGGTGTTGACCTCGGCATTGAGTCGCTTCATCACGGCTGGCGGCAGACCCGCCGGGCCGATCACCGCATACCAGCCTTCGAAACTAAAGCCGGGCACCACGGCGGCGATCGGGGCGACGTTCGGTAGCTGGGGGATGCGTGCCGTACTGGTCACTCCGAGGACTTTGAGTCGGCCCTGCTTGATCAGCCCCTCGACGCTCGATTGTCCAAAGAAACCGACGTCCACTTGGCCTGAGACCACGTCGGGCAGAGCCGGCGCGACGCCCTTGTACGGCACGTGCGTCAACTGGAACCCCCCCATGCTCTGCATGAGTTCTCCGACCAGATGCAAGATCGTGCCATTGCCGGACGACGCCATGGTCAGAGCGCCTGGCTTCTGCTTGGCCAACGCGATCAGTTGCTCCGCATTGTTGGCGGCGAAATCACTGCGCGCAACCAGCAGCATGGGCGCGGTTCCCACCGTGGCGATCGGGGTGGTGTCCTTCTGGGAATCGAACCTGAGATTCTTGTACATGTGCGGGAAGATCACATGGTTCGAACTGACAAGCCCGATCGTGTAGCCATCCTTCGGCGCACGCACCAGTGCTTCAGTGCCGAGTACGCCGCCGGCTCCCGGGAGGTTGTCGACAAACACCGGTTGACCGAGCGCCACTCCAAGCCGTTCGGAAAGCCTGCGCGCGACGTTGTCCGTGCTCGAACCCGCAGAGTTGGGCGTGATCAGACGAATTGCCTTGTGCGGATACTCGTCGGCGAGTGCCCCGAGAGGCGCGAAAGCGGTCAGCGCCAATACGAGCGAGGCGCAGCCGCTGGAAAAGAGTTTCTGAAATTGCGTCAGCATCCGGTTGTCTCCATCATTGTTTGAATCTCATCAAGCGTCAGACCGTCGCGAAAGTGCCCACATCGCTAAGATCGCCGATCTCGGTTTCGTCATAGCCCAATTGGCTCATCACTGCGAAGTTCCAAGTGTGCAAACGGACAGGCGTCCGGGCAAACAGCGATTTGCGATGGAGTTCATCGCGATGCGCGAATCCAGGGCCCTGGGCGCGGTCGCCCTGCTGCGCCAGGGCATGGTGACTCAGCGCACGAAGCGGCCTTCGGGCGTGACGCGCACCATTTCGATGAAGCGCGAACCGGTGTTGCCGCCGGTCGAGAAATCGATGTCCATGCCGGCCAGGCGCAGCCTGAGCGCGCGCAGCGTCGCATGCAGGCGCGCGCGCGTCAGGTCGCGGCCGGTGCGCTTGAGCGCCTCGATCATCACCAGCCCGTTCAGGTAGCCCTCGAAGCTGCCGTAACCCACCGGCACCTGCGCGCGTTCCGCCAGCCGGCGGTAGTCGCGCGTGACGGCTTCCACTTCGCCCCAAGGGTAGGGTGTGACCTGCGAGATGGCCAGCCCGCCCGCCTGTAGGGGTACCACCTTGGCCGTGACCTCGCCCGAGACGATCGACATGCCATAGAACATCGGTTTGCTGCCGGCGGCATACATGGCCTTGATCACCTCGCCGCTCACCGTGCCGGCCAGGTACATCAGAACGGCCTGGGGGCGGCTGTCGGCGAGTGTCTTGCCGGCGGCGGCGACGGTCGAGCCGTCTGACTTCACCGATACCACTGCGGTCGGCGTCAGCTTGTGGGTGGCCATGGCCGCCTCGATCAGCTTCACCGCCTCGGCGCCGCCCGGAGTGTCCAGGTATGCGATAGCGATCTTGTTCACGCTCACGGTCGTCAGGTGCTCGACCAGGGCCTGCGCCTCACGTGCATTGCTGGCGCGCACGAAATACGCCGAGCCTGCAACGCGTTCGCGGGCGCTGTCACCCACGCCGTAGCCACCCACGCTGGGGGCGCCGCTCTGCTGCAGCAGCTTGGCCGCAGCGGCCGTGGTACTGGAACCCACGCAGCCGAAGAACGCGAACACTCGATGGTCAGTCAGCAGCTTGCCGTAGTTTTCCACCGCTTTCTCGGGCTTCAACTCGTCGTCCAGCGCCACCAGCTTGATCTTGCGGCCGCCGATGCCGCCTTGTTCGTTGACGGCATCGAAGGCCAGCCCGGCGCCGTTGTGGATCACCTTGATCTGCGGGCCGACCGGGCCGCTCAGGACGGCCGAACTACCGAGCACGATTTCGCTGTCGCTCACCCCCATCTCGGCGGCCTGCGCCGATGACAAACGGGCCAGGCCCGCGGCAATAACCGCCGTCGAGGCGACAAAACTTCTGCGTTGCATAAAGACTCATCCTATTGTTATTTAACAAGTACCAACAAGTGGAAACGATGGGTGCCACGCGCGCCAGGTAATCGCCGTGCGGCCCGTCGACCAGCAGCGGAATGGTTCCCAACGCATTGATGTCCAGGTACGAACGTTCCAACGCGCGCTCACACAGTGGTAGAGGGTGATCATGAGGAAGATCGTTCCGCAATCAGGGTGCGCGTCACGCAAGACGACTTAGACCTTTTGGACTTCGCGATCCTGAACCTGCTTAGCCCCGGCTGTAACCGGCTTTCGCAGTTGCTCAAGCAGATAAGCCTCTCGGCTGCGGGCAGCGTCCACGTTCGCTTCCTTCACATGCCCGTAGCCACGCATGGCTTGCGGCAGCCTCGCGAGTTCCAGAAGAGTTGCAATCTGTTCGGACCGCGCCTCGGCAAGCACCTTGCGCATCTGCCCGAGGAAACGGCCAGACTCGGCACGCTCGCTGCGGCGCTCCTCGGTGTAGGCAAAGACGTCGAAGACGGTACCCCGCAGGAGCTTGCCCTTGGCGAGCCACCGGAACGCAGTGACCAACCAGGGGCCGTAGGCCTTCTTGATCAGACGCCCATTGCCATCGCGCTTGGCCAAGAGCGGCGGAGCCAGGTGGAAGTGCAGCTTGAAGTCGCCCTCGAACTCGCGGTCAATCCGCTCGAAGAACCCGCTCTCCGTATAGAGGCGGGCCACCTCGTACTCATCCTTGTACGCCATCAACTTGTAGAGACTCACGGCGACCTCGCGGGCCACGCGGTCGCTCCCCAATACCGCGTCCTCAAGGGCGGCAATCTCACGAACACGGGCCTCGAAAAGTTGTGCGTACTTTTCACTCTGATAGCAGGCAAGCCGCGTCTTTCGATCTGCAATCAGGATGGCCAGAGTCGGTGCGCGCTGCGGCATCAGCATCACCTGCGGCGTGTCCATACCGGCCGCCGCGCGCACCTTGTCGATTTCCAAGGCAGCTTGCCGTCCCCAGGCAAATGCTGCAGTGTTCATCGCAACGGCGGTGCCGTTGAGTTCAATGGCGCGCAGCAGCGCTGCCTCCGTAAGGGGAATCCGGCCTGACTGCCACGCGAACCCCAGCATGAAGACGTTCGTCGCCACAGCGTCGCCCAGCAGCTTGGTGGCGAGGCGCGACGCATCGATCATTGTGGTTTGCTTCACCCCCGACTTCAACTGCTCCAACAGATCTTCGGGGCGACCCTGCCAATCCAGGTTCTTCGTGAAGCCGCCGGTTGGCGCGACATGAGTATTCACGACCGCGGCAGTTCGCTCCATGCTGGATGCAGCCAGTGCTTCCTTGCCCGCCGCGACCATCAGATCGCAGGCTAGCAGCAGATCCACCTGCTTCTGGCCGATTCGCGCGCCATGCAGTGCGTCAGGCTGCGCAGCCAAGCGCACATGCGACATCACCGCACCGCCTTTCTGCGCCAGACCCGCCATGTCCAGGATGATGACGCCCTTGCCTTCGACGTGCGCAGCCATGCCAATGAGCGCACCAATCGTGACCACGCCGGTGCCGCCCACGCCAGTGATCAGCACGTTGTACGGTTGGTCCAGCGTCGGAATGATGGGCTCGGGTAGATCTGCAGGAAACGCGCTCTGGGATCTGGGAGCCTTGCGAAGGGCACCGCCCTCGACGGTCACGAAGCTTGGACAGAACCCCTTGACGCAAGAGTAGTCCTTGTTGCATGAGCTCTGATCGATCGTTCGCTTGCGGCCGAGCGGCGTTTCGAGCGGCACGATGGAGACGCAGTTCGACTGCACACCGCAGTCGCCGCAGCCTTCGCACACTTCCTCGTTGATCACGACGCGCTTCGGCGGATCGACCATCTCCTTCTTCTTGCGCCGGCGACGCTTCTCGGCGGCGCAGGTTTGCGCGTAGACGATGACCGACACTCCGGACGTATCCCGCAATTGGCGCTGCACCTCGTCGAGTCGGTCACGGTGGCTGACGACCGTTCCAGCGGGCAAGCCGCCCAAGGCTTGCCACGACGCAGGGTCATCGGACACCAAATGCACGTTCTTGACACCCTCGGCAGCAACCTGCTGCAGGATCTGGATGGCGCTCAGACTTCCTTCGACTGGCTGGCCGCCGGTCATCGCGACTGCGTCATTCGCCAGAATCTTGTAGGTGATGTTCACGCCCGCGGCGATTGCGGCGCGAAGCGCCAGTGAACCGGAGTGGCTGTAGGTGCCATCGCCGAGGTTCTGGAAGATATGGCCCTCGGAGGTGAACGGTGCATGACCGATCCAGGCAGCCCCTTCCCCGCCCATCTGCGTGATGTTGCCCGTATTGCGATCCATCCAGGTCGCCATGGCGTGACAGCCAATCCCTGCACCAGCACGCGAACCCTCAGGGAGCTTGGTCGAGGTGTTGTGCGGGCAGCCCGAGCAGAAGAACGGCAGCCGCTGCGGGAGCGTCGGGTCGAGGGCTGCGGCGCAGCCGGCGTCGGCCAGAACCGCCGTCGCCGATTGCGGCAGTGCACCGGCGCCGAGCACCTGCAGCAGGCGCTGCGCAATGACTCTGGCGATCAGGGCCGGCGTGAGTTCGCCGTTCGGAGGCAGTAAAAAGCCGTTCGGTGAGCGGACCCATTCCCCCTCGCCATCCCCCTTGCCGACAACGCGCGGGCGGGCATCAGCCGGCGCGTTGTAGAGCTGTTCCTTGATCTGCGGCTCGAGCACGCCTCGTTTCTCCTCCACGACGAGGATCTCGGCCAAGCCTTGGGCAAACTCCGTCACGCAGACAGGTTCGAGCGGCCAACTCATACCGATCTTCAGCAGGCGCAGTCCGAGGGACTTGGCGCCGGCTTCGTCTATGCCGAGCAAAGACAGGGCTTCACGCGTATCGAGGTAGCTCTTGCCGGTGGTCACGATGCCCAACTTGGCATTCGGAACCTTCCATTCCTGCCGGTTCAATCCGTTCAGCCGGACGTACTCGAGCACGGCCTGAAGCTTGTCGCGCAGCAGCCGCGCCTCCTGCTCCATCGGAGGATCCGGCCACCGGATCGACAGCGAGCCCGGCTGGATCTGCTGGTTGTCCGGCACTATTGTTTCGATCGCCATCGGGTCGATCTCGAAGGACGAGGTGGTCTCGATGGTTTCGCTGACGGCCTTGAAGCCGATCCAGCAGCCCGAGTAGCGCGACATCGCCCAGCCGTGCAGACCGAACTCCAGGAATTCGCGTACACCCGAAGGGTTGAGCACGGGGATCGCGGCGGCGATGAAGGCCTGTTCACTCTGATGCGGCAGGGTCGATGACTTGCACGTATGGTCGTCGCCGGCGATCGCCAACACACCGCCGAACCTGGACGTCCCCGCGATGTTCGCGTGCTTGAAGACGTCGCCGCTGCGGTCCACGCCCGGACCTTTGCCGTACCACATGGCGAACACGCCATCCACCGTGGCCTTCGGATCCATGCCGGTCATCTGCGAACCCCATACCGAGGTAGCGGCAAGCTCTTCGTTGAGGCCGGGGTTGAAGGTGACCTTGCTCTGTTCGAGGAGCTTTTTTGCCTTCCAGAGTTCTTGGTCAACGGAGCCGAGCGGTGATCCGCGGTAGCCAGAGACGAAGCCGCCTGTCTTCAGGCCCGCCGCTTCGTCGCGTGCCTTCTGCACCATCAGCAGACGCACAAGCGCCTGCGTACCCGTCATGAACACGCGGCCCTTCGGCAACTCGTACTTGTCGTTGAGGGAAACGGTGGTGCTCATGCCTTCAGTTCCTCGCATTGGGGACCATCAGGCGCAGCGGCCTGCTATCGGTCGATTGCGTCTGCGCTGGCGAGAATGTGCCGGCAAGACTCGACAGTGAAAGGGCGACAGCGGCTCCGCGACCGAGAAGTAAAGAAAGACGCATGGTTTGTCTCCGTGGGGATTGGCGGAAGGTCCCGCTGCCTCGGCGGCCACGCCACCTGGCAGTTCTTGTAGAGCGATGCTTGCTCGAGCGGACTGTAGGTGCGATGTCGTCGCAGGGCGAAGTGCTCTTGCGTCACAAGGGATATGACGAAACGCGATACCCTTGCCCGAATGCGGTGTGCGGGCCCGACCCGCAAAGTGAATTGGGCCGAACGAAAGCCCTGATCCGAGGATCAGCTGCGCAGAGCAGCGATCATGGCGTCGACGGCCCGCAGCCGGCTCGACTTCTTGAGCGCAAACACACGCAGTTCCCGGTCTTTCCAGGGCTCGTCGAGCGGGCGTCGCACGAAGCGCTTCGTGCCGGCGAGCGCTCGCAATGCGCTACCGGTCATGATCGCGACGCCCAGCCCGACCTCTACCATGCGGCAGGCGGCCTCGTAGCCGCTGACCGCAACAACCGGTGTGTAAGGCATCCGGAGCTTTTCAGCCTGCTCCTGTATGAAAATGTCGCCCCCCCCACCGGTCTCGATGCGCACGATCGGGTGACGCAGCAACTCCGCGAAACGAATCGCGCGCTGCTTGGCCAACGGATGGTTTGGCGGCAGGATCACGATCAGCGGGTCGTCGGCGAAGTGCCAGGACTCAAGCGCAGGCAGGGGGGCCGCGCCTGCGAGACAGACCGCTACATCCGCACGGTCGTCCAGACAGGCTCGGATGCACTCACTCGTAGAGCACTGCTGCAGCACGATCTGCACGTTCGGGTGATCGGCACGGAATGCATGCAGTCGCTCAGGCAGAAATCCAATCACCGAGGACAAGTTGGCAAACAGGCGTACCGTGCCGGCGACCTCCCCGCTCAATGCCTGCACCTCTCGCGCGAATGATTGAATATCGGCGTCGAGTTTTTCACCGAGGGCGTACGCTCGCTGCCCTGCCTCCGTGAGGGTGACGCCGAGGGGGGAGCGGCTCAGGAGTTGCACTCCCAGCGCGTGCTCCAGGTCGGCAATCCGACGGCTGAGCGCAGATTGCGCAATGTGCTCGGCATCCGCCGCCCGCTTGATCGAGCCTTCGCGCGCGGCGGCGAGGAACAATTGAAGACTGACGGGATCGATGCGGCGCATGTTCCGGGGGCTGGGCGGGGGGACTGAATTGTCGCCCAAGCCCGCCGGTCACGAAGCGCATTCGCAGGTCCGCCGCCGCAGCGCCTGGTCGTTGCGCGCGATGGCTTCGCTCTCGGTTGTGCGCGATCAACTTGGCGGCACCCGTGTGCCGATTGCATTCCTGTTCAGGCCGTATGCAAGGACCCTGCGTCAGCTCGAGCCTGCACCTCCGCAAAAGCGGCGACCTCGCCCGCAAGCGCGCTGGCCACTACTGTGGCGGGACTGGCGAGCCACACCTTTCCAGGGCCGCATCGCCCAGGAAAGTTGCGATTGATGGCGCTGATGGTGACCTCGTCCGCTCGCTCTGACGTCCCGGGCCCCCCGTTGACGCACGCACCGCAGGAAGGTTGAAGCATCTCGGCGCCCGCGCGTTCGAAGACATCGAGATAGCCCTTCTCCACGCAGTAGTCGCGAACGTCGATCGTGCCGAACTGGAGATAGAGCTTCACGTCCGGATGCACTCGCATGCCCCGTTCCACAGCCCATGAAAGCACCTCGTGGTATGCGTCGAAGTCCTCGCGCTTGCCGCCCGTGCACGAGCCGCCGTAGGCGATGTCGACCTTGGGGCGCTCCACCAACTCAGTGACAGGCACACCGTTGCCAGGATCGCCGGGACGAGCCACCATCGGCGCGAGCGTGGAACAGTCGACCTGGATGGTCTCAGCATAGGAAGCTCCCGCATCGCTGCGCATCCAGTCCTGCAGCTGAACGTCGATGCCCCGGCGTTCACGCAAGAAGCGCACTGTTTCCTGGTCGGGGGCAACGATGCCGGTGAAGCCGCCGAGTTCCGCGCTCATGTTGGTCAGGGTGGTTCGCTCGTCGGTGGAAAGCTGGGCGATCACCGAGCCGCAGAATTCGAACACCTTGCCAACCCCGGAGCCGGCTCGAATGCGAGGGTCGGCCAGCAGGTGCAGGACGACATCCTTGGCGCTTACCCCTGTTGCCAGCCGGCCCGTGAGTTCAATTCGCAGCGACGCAGGAACGGTAATTCGAACCAAGCCGGTGACAAGGGCGTTGGCCATCTCGGTGCTGCCCACGCCGAAGGCAAGGCAACCGAGCGCGCCGCTGTGGGTGGTATGCGAGTCGGTGCCGACGAGGATTTGGCCAGGCAATGCATAGCGCTCGGACATCATCGGATGCGAGATGCCTTCGCTGCCAGCACCACCCGCCAGCAAGCCATGGGCAATCAAGCCGTACTCCTCGACAAATTTGCGGTGCTCGCGAACGAGGATCTGAATGGCAGGCATCAATCCGCCGCGTGCGTGGGCGACGCTGCGGTGGATATAGGAGGTATGGTCCTCGAACAGGCGCACACTCTGCGGATCGTGCAACTGGAGTGGCCGGCCGAACTCCGCATGCAGCATGTGTGCGCACATCGGCGTGTAGTACTCGATAAGAAAGCGCCAATCGGGTCGAACGAAGGCCCCGCTGCCGGCCTTCAGATCGGAGCCGCTGTCGCCGGTCACCATCAAGTGCCTGGCGATGATTTTCTCGACGAGCGTTCTTGGGCCGCTGCTGCCGGCGCCCGCGGGCGGCAGGCTGATTTTCTTCATCCGCTCGCGCCCATAGCGCAGCAACCCCCCATGGCGCAGGATGGCCGCCGCCTGGGTATCACGCGAAGCCACCAATTCCTCGATGTCGATCGGCTCGCCATTCTGGACGCGCTCGATGAGACTGAAGTCGGTAGAGGTGAACAGGCCAAGATTGTCAGCGTTCTGGCGATAGATCCGCTCGAAGCTTTCCGCGATCACCAAACGAATGCCGGCGGTGCGCTCTGACATCGGGCTGTGCTCGCGCGAAGAGCCCTTGCCGTAGCGCTTGCCGGCGACGGTGACCGCAAAACCGCCGTTCTTAACCGCATCGATTCCGATCGGACAACGACCTCCCGAGACAAAGCCCAGGTAGGGATAGCGGCCCAGGCGCTCGTCCCAGACGGTGGCCATCGTCGCCGGGGTGATCTCGTCTGTTGAAACGTTGTCTCGGAGCGTGCCAGCCTCCACCAAGGCCAGGTTTTCGCCCTGGAGCTGCCGCTCGACGACTTCGGGGTCGTCGCTCAGGAAAAGGACGCGCGAATTGAGGTGGATAGTCGTCATGGATTGAACCTTTGACGGCACTCTAGGGGCATCGAACCCTGCGCATGAAGTGCTGATGCGTCACGGGGGCTATCGTCGCTTGGCATAGCATTTGGAAGCCCAGCCGCAGTGCCAGCGCGGCTGGCACGAGTGCTCAGACGGCATCTGGGCTATCGCGGAATGCGCTATCCGTTGGCACCTGTGCGCGCCTACGATGCACGTATGAGCTTCAAAACCACCGATCTTTGCGACGCCTGCGAAGGGGCGCAGGTATGCGAACTTCCCTTTTTGGGATTCGGCCGGAGACGCGCTTTCGCGGGCGACATCCGCACCGCGCGCTATACGGATGGGATTGGCGCGCTGCGCGTCATGGTCAATCAAGCCGGAAATGGACAGGTGCTCGTCATCGACGCCGCCGATTTGGAGTGGCGTGCGCTGTTTGGAGATGTCATGGCCGGTCTGGTGGCCCGCAACGGATGGGCTGGCGTAATCGTCAACGGCCAGATCCGCGATCGAATCGAGATCGACAAGATGGACATCGGGGTGAAAGCGCTCGGGACGATTCCGCGCCGAGCTGACATCGGTGGCAGGGGCGAGATGGATATCCCGGTTCACTTCGGCGGAGTCACATTCACCCCCGGCGCGCGGCTGGTTGCGGATGAGGACGGTGTGGTCGTGCTTCCGCAGGGTCTGACGGAATCGAACATCGCAGTTGCGGATGCAATTGCCGCGACTGCACAGTACGCAGCTGGATCAAACACTATGGTGCCGATACGTCGATGACCAAGAACTCGTGTAGGTCTTCGTAGTTCACGCAGCAACACGCGATAAAGCCCATCGCAATCGACCAGTTCAGGATCTCAGCCGCTTTTCTTTGCGCGCAAATGATCGAATAGCAAGCGCGCCGCCGGCGACAGAGCGGGGTCGCTGCGAATGCAGAGTGAAAATTCCTGCGTTGCCCAGACATCAGTCAACGGCACTGCGCGCAAGCGGTAAATGCTGCGATAGCGAGCGACTATTTCCTGTGTCATGACGCAAATTGCCAAGCCGCTATGAACCAGCCGAAGCGCTGCATCTATGGACGAAACATGAATCCGATAGCGAATCTCGCTTCCGGCCGCGGCGGCGACGCGCTGCATGATGGACGAGGCAGTCGTGTTAAGCGAAAGGCCAACATGGTCGTATTCCAGCGTGTCCGTGAACGCCAGGCGCTTGCTTTGCGCCAACGGGTGCGCTTCAGGCACGACCGCAGCGAAATGATCGACTCCGATCATTGTGCACTCGACCCCTTCCATTTCCCCAACGTTGCGGCAAACTCCGATGTCCGCCACGCCTTCCGCGATGCCTCTAAGAATGCTCGCGCTGGTGCGCTCCTCGACGTCTAGACGAATGTCCGGATGCGCGGCGAGAAAATCGATCAGCTGCTCAGGCAGGAACTCCACAATCGAAGACACGTTCGCGAGCACATGAACATGCCCGCGAACGCCTTGCGCATACTCTCCCAGCTCAGCCTTCAACTTGGCAAGACTGCGCAAGATGACGCGCCCCTGTGCGAGCAAGGTCGCACCGGCTGCCGTCGGATGCACGCCGCGCTGACTTCGATGCAACAGTGGCGTGCCAACGGCCGCTTCGACGTCAGCGATCCGCTTGCTGACGGCCGAAGCCGCAATGAACTCCCGCTCGGCCGCGCGCAGGATTGTTCCTTCTTCGCAGACAGCGATGAAGACACGTAGGGTGGTCGGATCGATCGTCGAACTCATGTCGCCAATTCTCCCGGACGCTGAAGTCGACCGCGATAGAAGGAACCCCCGAGCCATTCAACGGGTTGTGCGCTTGCCGCTTGCCGCATGACGCGGCGTGAAGCCCTACAAGCAGCAGCGCTCACGAGGGGCTGAACGAAATGCCGGAAGCGGCCGAAAGACAACCGAGTTCTAACGAACGCTCAGGCGCATTTCCGGCACCGGGTCGAGCGCCACGCTGAAGCCGACCGTCGTTGTGCCCCCGGTCGAGCGCGCGAACACGGTGCCGTTGTGCATCAGGGCCACGGCCTTGACGATGGCCAGGCCGAGCCCGTGGTTCTCGCCGCTGTTGCGGCGCGAGACGTCGACGCGGTAGAAGCGGTCGAACAGGCGCGGCAACTGATCGGACGCGATCGGCGCACTCGGGTTCGAGAAGCTCACCTCGGCCGAATGCGCCTGTTGGCCGATGCGCACCAGCACGCTGGCGCCCGGCTGCGAATGCTGGATCGCGTTCTGCAGCAGGTTGGTCAGTGCGCGGCGGAACAGCGAGGTCTCGATCGGCGCCATGGCGTCGCCCTCAACCTGCACCGTCATGCCGGCCTCGTCGAGCAGCAGCTCGAGAAACTCCACCGTCTTGTCGACCTCCGCCGCGATCGAGGAGGCCACCAGCCTGCGGGCCCGCACGCCCTGCTCGGCGCGCGCGAGAAACAGCATGTCGGAGACGATCGTGCGCAGCCGCTCCAGTTCTTCGAGATCGGACTGCAGCACCTCCTGCAGTTCGGCCGCGCTGCGCGGACGCGCCAGCGCAACCTGCGTCTGGCCGATCAGGTTGGCCAGTGGTGTGCGCAACTCGTGCGCCACGTCGTCGCTGAAGGTCTCGAGCTGCCGGTAGGCCGCATCGAGCCGGTCGAGCGCCGCATTGAACGAGGCGCCAAGATGGGCCAGCTCGCGCGGCAGGGCCGGCAGTTGCAGGCGTTGCGCGCGGTTGTCGGGCCCGATGCGCTGGGCATCGGCCGACAGGCGCTGGACCGGGCCGAGGCCGATGCGCGCGATCCAGTAGCCCAGCGCGGCCGCCAGCGCCGTGCCGGCGAGCGTCAGCGCGACGAGCGCGGTCTCGAAGGCGCGCAGGGTGCTGCTGAAGGGCTCGGCGTCCACGCCGGCCATGAAGCGCACCGCCGGGCGCAGGTCGTTGGCCGGCAGTGACTGGCCGCGCACGCGCATGGGCTTCGGGGGCGTTCCGACAGACAGCTCCACGCTCTGCTGCATAGCGGCGGCGAGCTGCGGCATGTCGGCGCCGTAGCGGAACGCCGGGTCCTCGCTCCACATCCAGAAGCGGGTGCGGGTGTCTGCGGAACTCAGGGTCTCGAGCTTTTCGCGCATGCGTTCACCAAGCTTCGCCGCGCGGCCATGCTGCAGGATGTACGCCATGTCTTCCAGGCGGGCGTCGATCTGCTCCTCCTGGTGGCGCAGGAGCTCGTGCGAGAGCACCCGGTGCAGCGAAGCGCCGACCAGCGCGAAGCCCGCCATCGCCGCGACGGCGAACATCAGCGCCAGCCGCACGGCGATCGAGTTCCTCATTCGGGCACCTCGCCGCCGCGGTTCTCCAGCACATAGCCCATGCCGCGGATGGTGTGCAGGAGGTTGCGGCCGAAGGGTGCGTCGATCTTGGTGCGCAGCCGCTTGATGGCGACCTCGACCACGTTGGTGTTGCTGTCGAAGTTCATGTCCCACACCAGCTCGGCAATCACCGTCTTGGAAAGGATCTCGCCCTGGCGCCGCGCGAGCACCGCGAGCAGCGCGAACTCCTTGGCGGTGAGGTCGATGCGCTGGCTGCCGCGAACCGCCTTGCGGCTGATCAGGTCGACGCGCAGGTCGCCGACGCGCAGCAGCGTCGACTCGTGGCTGCGCCCGCGGCGCGTCAGCGCCTGCAGCCGGGCCAGCAGTTCGAGGAAGGAAAACGGCTTGACCAGGTAGTCGTCGGCACCGTCCTGCAGGCCGCGCACGCGGTCTTCCACGCCGTCGCGCGCGGTCAGCATGATCACCGGCGTGTTCTTTACGCTGCGCAGCGACTTGAGGATCGAGAAGCCGTCGAGCCCCGGCAGCATCACGTCGAGCACGATCACGTCGAAGTCGAAGTGCAGCGCCATGTGCTGGCCGTCGATGCCGTCGAAGGCGAGATCGACCGCACAACCCTGCTCCGTCAGGCCCTGGTACAGGTAGTCGGCCGTCTTGCGCTCGTCTTCGACGATCAGCACTTTCATTCGATCGCAGCTCCCGCCGCGGCTGCCTCGGGCGGCCAGTTCTGCCGGCGTGCCGCCTTGCGGCGCACGTACCAGTGGTGCGCCCGGTCGAGGTAGAGGTAGATCACCGGCGTGGTGAAGAGCGTGAGCATCTGCGACAGGATCAGTCCGCCCACCATCGCGTAGCCGAGCGGGCGCCGAAGTTCCGAGCCGGCGCCGTGGCCGAGCATCAGCGGCAGGCCGCTCAGCAATGCGCACATGGTGGTCATCATGATGGGCCGGAAGCGCAGCACGCAGGCTTCGAAGATCGCATCGGCCGGCGACATGCCCTTGTCGCGTTCCGCGTGCAGGGCGAAGTCGACCATCATGATGCCGTTCTTTTTCACGATGCCGATCAGGAGAATGATGCCGATCAATGCGATCACGCTCAGATCGTACCCGCCGGCCATCAGGATCAGCAGCGCACCCACGCCGGCCGAAGGCAGCGTCGACAGGATGGTCAGCGGGTGGATGTAGCTCTCGTAGAGCAGCCCCAGCACGATGTAGACCGAGATCAGCGCCGCCGCGATCAGGTAGGGCTGGGTGCGCAGCGAATCGCCGAAGGCCTGCGCCGCGCCCTGGAAGGTGCCCGAGAGCGTCGGCGGCACGCCCATCCGGGCCTGCGCGGCGTTGATCGCATCCACCGCCTGGCCCAGCGAGGCGCCCGGCTTCAGGTTGAACGAAAGCGTCACGGCCGGGAACTGCCCCTGGTGCGCGATCGCGAGGTAGCCGGTCTTGCTGGTGTCGAGCTTGACGAAGGTCGAGAGCGGAATCTGCTGGCCGTTGATCGGCGAGGTGAGGTAGAGGCGGTCGAACAGCGAGGGGTCGCGCTGCAGTTCGGGCGTGACCTCGAGCACCACGTTGTAGCTGTTGAGCTGGGTGAAGTACTGCGCCACCTGGCGCTGGCCGATCGCGTCGTAGATGGTGGCGTCGACCATCGCCGGCGAGATGCCGTAGCTCGATGCGCGCTGCCGGTCCACCGTGACCATGGCGGTGGGCGCGGCGTTCTGCTGGTCGGAAGTCACGTCGGTCAGCTCCGGCAGCCGGCGCATTGTGTCCAGCAGCCGCGGCGCCCAGAGGTTGAGCTCGGCCAGGTCGGAATCGGTGAGCGTGTACTGGTACTGCGTGCGCGACAGCCGCCCGCCGACGCTGATGTCCTGGCCGGCCTGCATGAAGAGCGTGACGCCCTGCACCGGCGCGAGCTTGGGCCGCAGCCGCGCGATCACCTCGTCGGCAGTCGCGGTGCGGCCCTCGTCCACGGGCTTGAGGCCGATGAAGAAATTGCCCGAGTTGAAGGTGCTGGCGCCGGCCTGCATGCCGAAGGAGGCCACGTCCGGGTCCCGCCGGATGATGTCCGCCAGCTGCAGCATGCGATCGTGCATGGCAGCGGAAGAAGAGTCCTGCGCCGCGTCGGCGGAGCCGAAGATGAAGCCCGTGTCCTGCTGCGGGAAGAAGCCCTTCGGAATCACGACGAACAACGCCACGGTGGCCGCCACCGTGAGTATGAAGCTCATCAGCGTGATGAACGGATGGCGCAGCACCAGGTGCAGGCCGCGCTTGTAGCCGTTCAGCATGGCGTCGAAGCCGCGCTCGAAGAGCTGGTAGGCGCGGCCGTGCTGCTCGCCGCCGGCGTGCGGCTTGAGGAACCTCGCGCACAGCATCGGCGTGAGCGTCAGCGAGATCAGCACCGAGACGGCGATGGTCAGCGTCACCGTGACCGCGAACTCGCGGAAAAGGCGCCCGACGATGCCGCCCATCAGCAGCAGCGGAATGAACACCGCCACCAGCGACACCGAGATCGAGATGATGGTGAAGCCGATCTCCCCGGCCCCCTGCAGCGCGGCCTCCAGCGGCGCCATGCCGTCCTCGATGTGGCGGTAGATGTTCTCCAGCATCACGATCGCGTCGTCGACCACGAAGCCGACCGCGATGGTCAGCGCCATCAGCGAGAGGTTGTCCAGGCTGTAGCCCACCACGTACATCACGGCCGCGGTGCCCAGCAGCGCGAGCGGCACCGTGACGCTCGGGATCAGCGTGACGGTCACGTTGCGCAGGAAGACGAAGATCACGCCCACCACCAGCGCGATCGACAGCACCAGCGTGAACTCCACGTCCTTGACCGAGGCACGGATGGTCTGGGTGCGGTCGACCAGCGTGTCGACGGTCACGCTCGGCGGAATCGCGGCCTTGAGCCGCGGCAGCGCGGCCTGGATGCGGTCGACCGTCTCGATCACGTTGGCACCGGGCTGCTTGGTGATGGCCAGCATGATGGCGCGGTTGGCTTCGGGCTCGTCGCCGTGCGCCGCCTTGTCCGCGTAGCCCCAGGCGGCCACCTTGCTGTTCTCCGGCCCGTCGACGGCCACGCCGACGTCGCGCACGCGGATCGGCGCGCCGTTGCGCCAGGCCAGCACCATGTCGTTCCACGGCGCGGCCTTGAGCAGCTGGTCGTTGGTGTAGACGTTGAGCGCCTGGCGCTCGCCGTCGAGCGTGCCGGTCGGTTGGCTGACGGTGGTCTGGGCGATCACGCCGCGCACGTCTTCCAGGCTCAGGCCGACCGCCTTGATCTTGGCCGGGTCGACCTGGATGCGCACCGCCGGCTTCTGCACGCCGAAGATGTTGACCAGCCCGACCCCGGCGATGCGCGAGATCTGCTGCGCCAGCACGTTGTCGGCATAGTCGTTGACCTGGATCAGCGGCAGCACCTTGGACTGCACGCCCAGGATCAGCACCGCCGAATCGGCCGGGTTGATCTTGCGGAAGCTCGGCGGGCTCGGCAGGTTGTTGGGCAACTGCCCGCCCGCCGCGTTGATGGCGGTCTGCACGTCAAGCGCGGCGCCGTCGATGTTGCGATCCAGGTCGAACTGCAGCGTGATCTGGGACTGGCCGAGCGAGCTGCTCGAGCTCATCTGGCTCAGGCCCGCGATCAGCGAGAACTGGCGCTCCAGCGGCTGCGCCACGTTGGCGGCCATGGTCTCCGGGCTCGCACCCGGCAATCGCCCCGTGACCTGGATCGTCGGAAAGTCGACCTGCGGCAGCGGCGCCACCGGCAGCAGCGGCCAGGCGACGATGCCGATCAGCAGCACCGCCAGCGCCAGCAGCGAGGTGCCGATCGGCCGCTTGATGAAACCGGCCGAGATGCTCAAGGTTTCGCTCCTGCAACGGTGGTCGGCGCATCGCCGTTCGCCCGGGATTCGGCGATGCGCGCACCTGGCGTCAGGCGGTACTGGCCATCGACCACGACGCGGTCGCCGGCTGCCAGCCCCTTGCCGATGGTGGCCTTGCCATCGGCGGTGTCAGCCACCTCGACCGGCTGCACGCGCACTTTGTCGTCCGGCCCGACCACGTAGGCAAAGAAGCCGGCCTGGCTGCGCTGCACCACCGCCTGCGGCACCGTGAGCGCATCGGCGCGCTCGCCCAGCACCACGCGCGCATCGACCGACTGCCCGGGCCACAGCTTGTGCTCGGCATTCGGAAACTGCGCCTTGAGCGCGATGGTGCCGGTGGCGGTGTCGATCTGGTTGTTGAGCAGCACCAGCTTGCCCGTGGCGAGCACGGCGCGCGTGTCGCGGTCGATCGCCTGCACCTGCAGCGGCTCGCGGCTGTCGCGCAGCGCACTGTTCACCGACTGGAAGCTGGCCTCGGGCAAGGTGAACTGCACCGCGATCGGGTCGATCTGGTTGATCACCAGCAGCCCGTTGGCATCGGCGGCATGCACGATGTTGCCGGGATCGACCAGGCGCGCGCCGACGCGCCCGCCGATCGGTGCGCTGATGGTGGTGAAGTCCAGCTGCACCTGCGCGAAGTGGATCTGTGCCTGGTCGCTCTTGAGCGCGGCCTCCAGCTGGCCGACCAGCGCGCGCTGCGTGTCGAGCGTCTGCTGGCTGGTCGCGTCTTCCTTGATAAGGTCGCCGTAGCGCTTCAGGTCGGCTCGCGCATTGGCCAGTTGCGCCTCGTCCTTGGCCTTCTGCGCGAGCACCTGCTCCAGCTGTGCCTGGTAGGTGCGCGGATCGATGCGCGCCAGCACCTGGCCGGCCTTGACGTCCTGCCCTTCCCGAAAGTCGACGCGGTCGAGCTGGCCGTCGATGCGCGTGCGCACGGTGACGGTCGCCACGGTCATTGCCGTGCCGACGCCACTGCGCGCGATCGGCACGGTTTCGCGGGCGACCCGCACGGTGCTGGCCGGCACCGGCGCCGCTCCGGTATTGGCGCGCGGCGGCTTCGGGCCGAGCCAGTGCCAACCGCCCCAGGCCAGCAGGAGCACAACCAGCAGCGCGAGCAGGTAGACAGGCCAGCGCATACGCCGGCGAACGGGGGATTCAGGGGACACCATGACTTTCATTTCCCGGCCGAAGCCGTGTTTGCGGACGCCTGCAGCTGCGAGGCATTCCAGCCGCCGCCCACCGCCTTGACCAGCGCGACGCTGGCGGCGAACTGGCGGCTCTCGAGCTGCAAGGCCGTGCGCTCATTGGTCAACGCGAGCGCCTGGGCCGTCACGACGCTCAGGTAGGTGGTGGTGCCGGCTCGGTACTGGCTCAGCGACACTCGCTCCGCCGCGCGTGCCGAGGTCACCGCCTGATCCTGCGCATCGCGCTCCTGCGCCAGCAGTTCGAGCGCGGCCAGGTTGTCCTCGACCTCCTGGAAGCCCGCCAGCACCGTCTTGCGGTACTGGGCGGCGGAGGCGTCGAAGACGGCACGCGCCTGCGCCACCTGCGCGCTGCGCAGCCCGCCGTCGAGCAGCGTGCCGGCCAGCGCGGCGCCGAGCGCCCACACCTTGTCAGGCGCGGCCAGCCAGCGGCCCAGGCCGGCGCCGCTGAAGCCGCCGCCGGCCGTGAGCGAAAGCGTCGGGTAGTAGGCCGCCTGCGCGACGCCGATGCCGGCGTTGGCGGCGGCGGCGCGGCGCTCGGCGCCCGCGATGTCGGGCCGCCGCTCGAGCAGCTCCGACGGCAGGCCGACGGGCACCTGCGGCAACTTGAGCGCCAGGTCGTCCGGCGGCAGCGAGAAGCTGGACGGCGTCTTGCCCAGCAGCACCGCGATTGCATGCTCGAGCTGGCGGCGCGTGAGCACGGTGTCGATCGCCTGGGCCTGCGCCGCCTGCAGCGTAGTGTTGGCGAGTTCCACGTCGCTGCGCGTCACCACGCCGGCGCGGTACTGGCTTTGCGTGATCTGCAGGGACTTTCGGTAAGCCTCGAGCGTGCGGTCGTAGAGCTTCTGCTGCGCATCGGCGACACGCAGCTGGATGTAGTCATTGGCCAGCTCCGCCTGAACCGCAAGGCGCGCCGCGGCCAGATCCGCTTCGCTGGCCTCTGCGCTGTCGCTCGCGCCTTCGACTGCGCGGCGCACCCTGCCCCAGAGATCCGGCTCCCAGCCGGCCTGCAGCGACCAGGCGTGCGCGTTGCCGAGCGTGGTCGAGCCGGTGGCGGTCTTGCTGCGCGCTCGGCTCACCGAAGCATCGACGCCCACGGTCGGGTACCAGGCAGATTGCGCGTTCTGCACCAGCGCCTGCGCCTCGCGGTACTGTGCTTCGGCAATCCGGATGTCCTGGTTGGCGCTGACGGCTTCAGCAACCAGTGCGTCGAGCCGCGGGTCGCCGAAAGCAGCCCACCAGGGGAGGGCTGTGTCCGCGCTGGCCGGCGTGGCGGTTTTCCAGCCGCCGCTGGTTTTCAAGCTGTCGCCTTCCTTGAAGGCCGGCGCCGCGGCGCCTTCGGGCAACGCCGGGCGCCGGTAGTCCGGGCCGACGGCACAAGCCGTCAGCGACACCAGCAGGGCGAGACACAGGATTCGCATGCGGCCCACTCTAGGCAGGCGGGCCGGACGCCAGCCTGACGGCTGGATGACATTGCTGTCAGGTTGCGCGCTTCAAGGGCTAACATGCCCCGATGACTTCTCCCACGCACCTCGCCGTCCTCGACGACGAGGTCGAAATCACCACGCTGCTCGCAACCTATCTGCAAGGCCACGGCTTTCGGGTCAGCCAGCTGCATTCCGGCAAGGCGCTCATGGCGCTGATGGCGCACGATGCGCCCATGCTCGTGCTGCTCGACCTGGGCCTGCCCGGCGAGGACGGCTTTGTCATCGCGCGCCAGCTGCGCGAGCACTGGCGCTGCGGGCTGGTGATCGTCACCGGCCGGGGCGATGCGGTCGACAAGGTGGTCGGCCTGGAGATCGGGGCCGACGACTACGTGACCAAGCCCTTCGACCTGCGCGAACTGGTCGCGCGCATCAAGGCCGTGTTGCGCCGTCTTGAACCGGCCGAAGCCGGGCCGGCCAAGCCGAACGCTGAAGCCTCGACGTTGCTGCGCTTCGCGCAGTGGGAGCTCGACACCGCGGCACGGCGCCTGCTCGATCCGGGCCGCAACGAGGTGGCCCTGACCACGGGCGAATTCGATCTGCTGAACACGCTGGCGGCCCACCCGGGCCGCGTGCTGTCGCGGGACTTCCTGCTCGAACACACCCGGGGCCGCGACGGCGGCCCCTTCGACCGCACCATCGATGTCCAGATCGGCCGGCTGCGCCGCAAGCTCGAGGCCGACCCGAACAATCCGCAGATCATCAAGTCGGTTCGCGGCGCGGGCTACATCCTGGTTCCCAGGGTCGAGACCGCCTGATGGAGCGCAGCTCCCTCGTTCCCGGCTTCGACGACGGCGCGGTATTCCGCTCGCTCTTCGCCGCCTACCCCGACTCGCTATTGCTGGTCGACCTCCAGGGCCAGATCGCCCTGGCCAATCCGGCCGCGGTCGATCTGCTGGGCTACACGGCCGACGAACTGGTCGGCCTCTCGGTCGACGCGCTGGTGCCCGACGCGATCCGCCCGCGCCATGCGGCCTACCGCAACGCCTACGCCGACCACCCGCGCGCCCGGCCGATGGGCATGCAGATGGACCTGGTCGCCAAGCGGCGCGACGGCAGCGAGGTGATGGTCGAGATCGCCCTGAGCCCGCTGCAGAGCCACGGGCTGCCCTATGTCGTGGCCGCGATCCGCAGCGTGGGAACCTATCCCCGCGTCAAGCAGGCCATGCAGAGAGCCCGCTATGCCGAGCATCTCGCCCAGTTCGGCCGCTTCGCAGTCGACGCACGGGATCCGAAGGAACTGCTGGAGCTCGTCCCTGCGATCGCGGCCGAAGCGCTCCAGGTCGAGACCGCCGAGATCCTGCTGCTGGAACCCAGCGGCCTCGAGTTCCGGGTTGCCGCCGTCACCGGCCCGCTCCAGGATCTCGCCGTCGGCGATCGAATTCCCAATGCGCCCAGCTCGCCCTCCGGCAGTGTCATCGCCGATGGCAAGGCACTGCTGGTGAACGACTATGCGCAGCAGCAGCGCTTCCAGCTTTCGCCGCGTGCCATCGAGCACGGGCTGGCGAGCGAGCTTGCCGTGCCGCTGTCGGATCGCGGCCGCACGATCGGCACCCTGGCCGTGCGCTCGCGCACCCCCAAGCGCTTCGGCGACGACGAGCTGCGCTTTCTCGATTCGCTGTCGAGCCTGCTCGGAACCGTGCTGCAGCGCGCGACCAGCGAAGAGGCACTCAACCATGCGCAGCGGCTCGAAACCGTCGGCCAGCTGACCGGCGGCGTCGCGCACGACTTCAACAACCTGCTGACCATCATCTCGGGCAACCTGCAAGTGCTGGAGGACGCGCCCGCCTATGCCGCCGATCCGTTGATCCAGCAACTCGTCGGTGCCGCCGCGCGCGCCACCCGGCGCGGCGCAGAACTGACCAGCAAGCTGCTCGCGTTCTCGCGCCGCCAGGTGCTTCAGCCCACCATCGTCGACACCGCCGCCCTGCTGCATTCGCTGACCGACATGCTGCGCCGCACGCTGGACCAGCGCGTCGTCATCACGCTCGATGCCGAAGACGCGCTGTGCCTGGCGGATCCGGGGCAGCTCGAATCCGCACTGCTGAACGTGGCCATCAACGCCCGCGACGCGATGCCGCTCGGCGGCACGCTCGCCTTCACCTGCCGCCTGGCGCGGTCGCTGCCCGTGAACCTCGATGCCGAGCGCGAACCGGCCGAAGCGCACGGCTATGTGGCGATCTCGATCTCGGACACCGGCGACGGAATGCCCGAAGCCGTGAAGGAACGCGCCTTCGAGCCCTTCTTCACCACCAAGGAGACCGGCCGCGGCACTGGTCTCGGCCTCTCGACCGTCTATGGTTTTGCCAGGCAGTCGCGCGGCGCCGTCAGTCTCGACAGTGCGCCCGGCGCAGGCACCACGGTGACGCTCTACCTGCCGCGCGCCGAAGGCGACGGTGTCGACGACGAAGCCTTCGACGCCGCGGCACCGGGCAGCGTGCCCGCGGGACTGCGCGTGTTGCTGGTCGAGGACGACGCCGAAGTGCGAAGCGTGGTGCAGCGGTTTCTGGCCTCGATGGCCTGCGAAGTCGTCGCTTGCGCCGACGCCGAAGAAGCATTGCGCGTGCTCGCATCGGAGTCGGACATCGGGCTGCTGCTCACCGACATCCTGCTTGGCGCCGGCATGCGCGGTACCGAACTGGCGGACGCGGCACGCACGCGGCGGCCCGGCCTGCCGGTGCTGCTGATGTCGGGCTATTCGAGCGAGCTGCTCGACGAGCCGCAAGGCCGGGAGCTGCTGCGCAAGCCCTACACGCGCATCGAGCTCGAGCGCGCCATGGCGCGGGTGCTGAACGCGGCTGCGTGAAGCTCAGTGAAGCGCCGCCGCGCTCATCGGCGCGGCGCTGCGCATGAAGCTCGTCAGCGCCTCCACCTGCGGGATGTGGATGTCGCGCCGGCCTTTCTCGGTGAAGCGGATCACGTCGCCCCGTGCCATCCGCGACAGCGCACGGCTCACGCTCTCCAGCGTCATGCCGAGGTAGTTGCCGATCTCGGCGCGCGTCATGCGCAGCGTGAACTGGTCGGTGCGCAGGCCGCGCTGCGCGAGCGCATCGGCCCAGTAGCGCAGGAAGCCGGCCACGCGCGCATCGGCTGGCAGCGTGCACAGCGACAGCATCGAGTCGTGGTCGCGCGTGAGTTCGCGGCTCATGGCTTCATGCAGCGCGGTGAGCAGCGCCGGCGTGCGAATGGCCGCCTGGAGCAATTCGTCGTAGCGGATGGCCCAGACCTCGCCGGTGTCCATTGCAACCGCGTCGCAGCCGTACTGCGCCGTCGCGATGCCGTCGAGGCCGAGCCAGTCGCCCTTGAAGTGAAGGCCGACCACCTGCTCGCGCCCTTCTCCCGACAGGTTGACCATCTTGAAGAAACCCGAACTCACGACGTAGAGGCAACCGAACTGTTGACCCACCTGGTAGACCGTATCGCCTGCGCGGACGACGCGCCGCTGGATCGGAACGCTGTCCTGCAGCAGTTGCAGCATGTCGGCGATGCGCCGCACGGCTGACCGGTGGCCCTGGGTAACGCTTGTTGCTTCGGTAGTCATCGCTTGTTGTTCCTTGCAGATCGATGGCTTGAAGCTTAGAAAACCGCGGTAACTGGAGCGCCAATGCGGCCGCCTCCTCCGTAACAGTGCGTGAATGCTCTGTGTCCGGTCGGTATCGGCGGGTGCGGGATGCCGGATTGTTGACGGCGATCAAGGCCCGGATCGCAGCAGGCACTACCTTCGCCGGTGTGGAATCCGTTCTCACCCCTCCCTCTCACCACTCGTTGCCAGACGAGCCACCGGCCGCGGAAGACATCCTGGCGATCTTTGCGGTGGCCCGCCGCCTGCGTGCGGATGCCAGCGCGGGCACGCTCGGCCAGCCGCTGCGCGGCAAGAACCTGGCGCTGCTGCTCGAAACCCCGCCCGGCGAGGAGCAGTCGGCCCTGCATCGCGCCGCGCTGGAACTCGGCGCCCGGGTCGCCGAAGTCCGGTTCGCCGACCCGGGCGGGCCGGCCTTCGCGCGGGACGGCATCCGCGGCCTGGCGCGAATGCTGGGGCGCATGTACGACGCGATCGACTGCGCCGCACTGGCGCCGGCCACCGTGCGCCAGATCGAGCAGGAGGCGGGCGTGCCGGTCTACGCCGGACTGGGCCTGGACGACCATCCGGCAAGGGCGCTGGCGGATCTCATGACCCTCTGCGAGCATCGGCCGGCGCCAGGCACATCGATCCGGTTCCTCGGCGACCCGACAACGGCGCGGGCACGCGCCTTTCTGCGCGCCGCGCGGGAGGTCGGCCTGGCGGAATCGGAGGACGCGACCTTGGTGGTGGATGCGGCCCATGGTTCGCACTGGTCGCTGAGCGGGCCGGCCGGCCCGCTGGACGCGTTTCGGCGTTCGGAAAACCACCGCTGCATGATGCAGACCCTGCTGCTCGAGACGATCGTCAAGGCCTGACCAGGCGCGCTCCGGGGCTCAAGGCTCGGGCCGTTTCCACAGCCAGATTGCGACAATCGCCATGACGAGCGGTACGCCAACCTTCACGGCGGTCGGCGCGGGCGTGAAGAGCAGCACGGCCGCACTGAAAGCCATCATCACGGTCGCGGCCCACTTCGCGCGGCGCGGCACGGCGCCGCCCTGTCGCCATTGCCGGATGTACACGCCGTAGCGGGGGTGTTCCAGGAGCCACTGCTCCAGCGCGGGCCAGCCGCGGCTGCCCGCCCAGGCGGCCGCAAGCAGAAAAGGCACCGTCGGCAGAATGGGCAGGACAACGCCGAGCACGCCGAGCGCCAGGAAGACCAGTGCCAGCACCCGCCAGAGCAGCTTCGCGATGGGACGCATCGACCCATGGTAGGCCCATCGGCGGTGCACGCGTTGACAGACGCGTCGCTGCTGGTCACGATGCTCCTTCCTGCACACGGGCCACCGGCCGCCCGGCGCCAGCGCCCCCCCCTCCTCTACCGGACACCGAAAGCCCCCCATGATTTCCAGCTTCAACGATCTGCTGCGCTCTGCGCGCGAACAGGCGCAACCGCAGCGCCTGCTGTTCGTCTTTGCCACAGCGGGCCTGCCGGACGACGCGACGCCCGAGCAGCGCGAGAGCTTCCAGGCCGGCCAGGGCGGCACGCTGACGCCGCTGATGTGTGTCGACAAGACACCCGACGAACTGGAATCTTTCGACACGCTGTGCGAGGAGTCGCGGGAGTTCGGCCAGACCTGGGATCTCGTGTTCACTGCCGCGATCTCGGGCAGCGCCGGCCTCGAGCCGACCAGCGCACAGGCCGAAGCGCCGCTCCAGCGCATGGTCGAATCGATCAAGTCCGGCGGCATCGCCGGTTTCGTCGCCTTCGACGGCGCGGGCCAGCCCGTGCAGATTGGCTGAGCCAACGAGGGCGCGATGCTGCCTGCTCAGGCCGCGTTGACGCCCAACGAAAGCGCGGCGTCCTGCCGCGTCAGCAACCGGGCCAGCAGCTCGCGCACGCTGCGGATCTGCTCGCCGAACGGCAGCGTGCCGACGCCGCGGAAGAACAAACCCTTCTTCACGTCGCCGCGCAGGGCTGCTGCCAGCTGGGTGTCGATGCAGAACTGGCCCCAACCGGCCAGCCCGTCGCGCAACCCGCATTGGGCCAGGCAGTCGAAGGCCAGCGTGCAGCGCGGCTTGACGTGCGCCACGCTCTGCAGTTTTGCCTCGGCCTTCAGGTAGCCTTTCAGCCACTGGGTTGCCACGGCACGCGCGGGCAGGCCGGCCACGCTCGTGAACTCGACCAGGTCCTCGTCGCTCGCCTCGGCCAGCACGCGCTTGAATTCGGAGTGCGCATCGCACTCGTGCGTGACGGCGAAGGGCGTGCCAAGCTGCACGGCGGCGGCGCCCAGCGCCTGCACGCGCGCGATGTCCTCGAAGCAGCGGATGCCGCCTGCCGCGATCAGCGGGATCTCCTTCTCGATGCCTGCGGCGCGCAGGAAGGCGAGCGACTGCGGAATGACGTTCTCGAAGTCGAAGCGCGGGTCGGCCAGGTCGGCGATCTTCGCGGCGCCGAGGTGGCCGCCGGCCAGCCGCGGGTGTTCGATCACTATCGCGTCGGGCAGGCGCTTCCTGCGCTCCCACTTGCGCACCAGCAGCTGCACGCCGCGCGCGTCCGAAAGTATGGGCACGAGCAGCGCGCCGGGGTGATCCTGCGCGAGATCGGGCAGGTCGAGCGGCAGGCCGGCGCCGACCACCACCGCATCGATCCCGCATTCGAGCGCGCGCGTCACCGAGGGAGCGTATTCGCCCACCGCGCGCATCACGTTGATTGCGAGCAGGCCGCGCCCGCCCGAACGCTCGCGCGCGGCATGTATCTCGCGCGCAAGCGCTTCCAGGTTGGCCGCGTTGATGTCTTCCTTGGCACGGCGCGTGGCGGCCGCTCCCGGTGCCAGCTCGCGCGTGCGCGCCATCAGGTCCGGATGATGGCGGCGCAGGTCGACCGACGAGATCGTGCCCATCGCGCCGAGCCCCGCGACGCTGCCGGCCAGCCGGTTCGCCGACACGCCGACGCCCATGCCGCCCTGGACGATCGGCAGCAGGGTCCGCTCACCCAGGCGCAGCGGCTTCAGGCCGCATTCGCGCAGCAACGCCTTCAGTTGGTCGGCGGCAGCGGCGCTGTCTGTGCTGTCTGCGGCGTGGGTGGCTGGGTCGATGTGGAGGGCAGTGGTCATGTGGGCAGCGGCAAGGCGCATGTGCGCCGCATCTGTGGCAATCGTTCACGGTAGTGGCACGCCGCGAACGTGGGTTTGACGAAGGTCAAACTTGCGCTTCGCTGCGCGGCTCGAAGACGTGCACCTCGCCCTCCTCGAGGTGTTGAAATCGCCACTACCCGCTTGCCCTTGGAGCAAAAGCGAACGAGACATCCAACATCAGGCGTTGTGCCTCCCTGCGACAAGTGATACGGTCGAACTTCCGTCTTACACCCGAAGACAAATTAAAGGAAAGAAGTTTCGTGGGAGACCAGAAACGCCCCCTGCAGCCGGGGGAAACAGCGCCCGAGTTCTCGCTTCCCGCGGCCAACCGCGAAGGCATGGTCTCGCTCGCCAGCTTGCGCGGTCGCCCGTTCTTGATCGGCTTCTTTCGAGGGCTGCATTGTCCGTTCTGCCGGCGTCAGGTGGCGCAGCTTGGCGCCCTGCAGCCTGCCTTGCGCGCCGCTGGGGTCGAGACCGTGGCTGTGATCAACACGCCGATCGAGAACGCCCGCAAGTATTCCCGCTACCGGCCGACGCCCGTGACCCTTCTGAGCGACCCGGATTGCCTCACGCACCGGGCCTTCGGCGTGCCGCGAATCGAGTTCCTCCCTGATGGCAGCAACGAGAAGCCCGAATGGCCGTATCGCGCAAGCATGGCGGAATTCGCAGCGGCACGCGTCAACCCGACCGGCGAGCTGCCGGAACCGCTGAATCCGCTGGAGTGCAATCCGGCACTCAACGCTAAGGACGGCTTCGAGATGTCTGAAGCCGATCATGCAATTTTGGCAACCCACCCCACTCAACTCACCGGGCACTTCCTGGTTGATGCGGCGGGCATCGTCTCATGGGTGCAGATCGAGGCACCGGCGGGGCCGAACAGCATCTCCATCTTTCCGACCCCGGCGCAGATCATCGCCGCCGCCGGCAAACTGGCTTCGTGAATCTGGAACGCTGACCCGGGTTGCAAACCGTGCGTCGGCGTCTGCTGCGCCAACATCATTCTTGGCATAGCTGCGGCAGGCTGCCTGTATCAGGCCTGCGTGCTGCAGCTGCAGGCGTTCGCCGACCGTGGCTACTTCAACAACCTAGAGATCAAGGCTTGCGAGGAGGCCGGAATCACAGCCTTCGTGCCGAAGTCAATGACCTCCAACGCGGAGGCGCATCCGTCGCTGGGAGCATGAAGCGGTGATCGAACGAATGCAGCAGCGGCTGGATCGCAGGCCCAACGCGATGACGCTGCGTCGATCGACCATCGAGCCGGCGCTTAGCACCTAAGCTGCAGGCAGCATCGTCTTGGGCAGCCCCGCACGCCACACCGCGCCGTGAAGAGTCTCGCCTTCCAACCACTGCGCAACCCTGGCGCGCAGTGCGATGAGCGCATCAAAATCCAGCCCTGTCGGCACGCCCATGCTTGCAAAAAGGAAGGCCGTGTCTTCCGTGGATACATTGCCGCTTGCGCCCGGTGCATGTGGGCATCCGCCAATGCCGGCGGTGCAGGCATCGAACCGGCGGACACCGGCCTCCCACGCCGCAAACACGTTGGCCAGGCCCAGGCCCCGCGTGTCGTGGAAATGTCCGCATGCCAGGCGATCGCCGGCAACGGCGAAACCCTTCTCGAACAAGCGCTTCACCTGCATCGGCTGTGCATAGCCCACCGTGTCGGCCAACCCAACGCGGTCTGCGCCCGCATCGAGCACGGCGTGCAACAGCCGCAGAACTTCACTTTCAGCGACGGCGCCCTGGATCGTGCAACCGAACGCCGTGCTGAGGCCGACCTCGAGCAAGCAGGCTGATCCGCTACTGTCGCGCAGGCTGCGGATGCGGGCGATTTCCGCCACCACCTCGTCGGGCGTTTTGCGCAAGTTGGCCAGGCTGTGGGCATGGCTCGCGGACAGGGGAAGCAGCATGACGTCTGCGCCGCTTTCCAGCGCGGCTTGCGCACCCTTGAGGTTGGGAACCAGCACGGACGTCACCAGTCCTGGAAGCCTCTTGGCGCTCGCCACCAGGTCCGCCGTGTCCGCCAGCTGGGGGAGCAGGCGTGCCGGCACAAAGGAGCCGACCTCGATCTCACGCAGTCCGGCTGCGTATGCGTCATGCAGCCATTCGAGTTTCTGCTCGGTTGGAATCGTCCTGGCGATGCTTTGAAGACCGTCGCGCAAGCCGACTTCGCGAATGATCACGGGTGTGGATGTATTCATGAGAGCCTGTTCATCAAATCAATGCGCTGCGCCCACACCCACGGGCGTGCCTGGCGGTCCCTGCGCTGGTAGGCGGCGATGTCTTCCTCGTGGCTTTCGGCAAGGGTGATCGGATCCAGCCCCTGCAGCAGGGTGTCTCGCCGTGCTTCGTCGATCTCGAAGGCATGAATCGTTCGATCCGGAAACACCACTTGGCATGAGCGCAGATCCACCGTCACTGTTTCGCCGGGGTTCCGCTCCAGCATTGCCAACAGCTCTTCCACGGCGCTTTCTGGCAGCGTCACTGGCAGGATGCCGTTCTTGATGCAGTTCTCGTAGAAGATGGATGCGAACGACGGAGCAATGATGCTGCGGAAACCGAAGTCGGCAAGTGCCCATACCGCATGCTCCCGAGAGCTGCCGCATCCGAAGTTTGCGCGCGCGACGAGGATCGAGGCACGCCGGAAAGGCTCCCGGTTCAGCACGAATTCTTGCGTCTCGGTGCCGTCCCCAGCGTATCGCCATCGATGGAAGAGATACTTTCCCAACCCGGCTTTCGACAGCGTGTAGACATGCTGGACGGCGATGATCGCGTCGGTGTCCACGTTGATCCTGGGCAACGGCGCCGCAGTGCCTTGCAATTGAACGAACGGTTCCATCAGTTTGCTCCGAGGTTGCGGGTATCGGCCAGCTTGCCGGCGATGGCTGCAGCGGCTGCCACGGCTGGGCTGGCGAGATGCGTGCGCGCACCTGGCCCCTGGCGTCCTTCGAAATTGCGGTTGGAAGTCGACACGCAGCGGCTGCCCGGCGCGACCCGATCATTGTTGACGGCAGCGCACATCGAGCACCCCGGCTCGCGCCACTCGAAACCTGCATCCAGGAAGATGCGGTCCAGGCCGAGTGCTTCCGCCTCCCGCTTCACGCTCATGGACCCGGGAACCACGATGGCCCGCACATGCGCGGCAACCTTGCGGCCTCGTGCGACAGCAGCCGCGGCTTGCAGGTCTGAAATGCGGCTGTTGGTGCAAGAACCGATGAAGACGTTGTCGATCTTCAGGCCAAGCAATGGCGCCCCGGGCCGGATGTCCATGTATTCGATGGCGCGTTGCGCGGCGTCCCGCTCTTCCTTGTCCGCGATGTGCGCCGGGTCGGGCACGAGTGCATCGATGGCGGCGACCTGCTCCGGACTGGTACCCCACGTCACTTGCGGTGCGACGACGCTGGCGTCGAAGTGGAGCTCGGCGTCGTAAGTGGCTCCCTCATCGCTCGCAAGCTCGCGCCAGTGCAAAACAGCCATCTCGAACGCATCGCCGGCGGGCGCGAATTCGCGTCCCCTGACGTAGTCGAACGTGGTGTCGTCCGGTGCAATCAACGTTGTCCTGGCTCCCGCTTCGACACCCATGTTGCACAAGGTGAATCTTCCTTCCATCGGCATCGCAGAGATGGCCTGGCCTGACAGTTCCAGTGCGTACCCTGTTGCACCCGCGGTGCCGATTTGCCCGATCAGATACAAGATGAGGTCCTTGGCGGTGACACCATCGCCGAGCACGCCATCCACACGGATGCGCATCGTTTTCGGTTTGCGCACGGCCAGGGTTTGTGTTGCCAGAACTTGCTCGACAGACGATGTACCGATGCCCCAGGCCCACGCACCCAGCGCGCCGACGGTTCCGGTGTGGCTGTCCCCACAGACCAGCGTGACGCCGGGAAGCGCGATGCCGAGTTCGGGCGCGACGACGTGAACGATGCCCTGCTGCGGATCGTGCACATCGAAGTGCCGGATCGCGTGCTCGCGCGTGTTCTTCCGGAAAGCCTGGATCAGTATTTTTCCCCCCTCGACCGTGTCGTCTCCGCGGCCGCGCTCCGTCGAAATGAGGTGGTCCGTGGTTCCGTAGGTCAGCTCCGGATTGCGCACGGTGCGTCCGGTGGATCGCAAGCCCTCGAATGCCTGGGCGCTCGTGATCTCGTACAGCAGGTGCCGGTCGATGTGGATCAGCGACTCGCCACCCGGAAGGTCGGCAATGTGATGTTGATCCCAGAGCTTCTGGAACAGCGTGCGCGGCGTCATGGCAACCCGCCTTTACTGGATGACGACACCGGAGCGTCCCACCAGTTCGCCGTGCTTGACGTACTCGGACGCGATGAACACCTTGAATTGATTCGGGGTCATGGGCGCTACCAGTGCGCCTTCGGCCGCGATCTGTTTCTGGAAGGCGGGGCTTTGCAGTGTTGTGTTGATGACTTCGTTGAGCTTGCCGACCACCTCTGGCGGCATCCCCTTGGGGCCGATCACGGCGTACCAGGCTTCGAGGACGCAGTCGGGAATGGTTTCAGACAGGGTGGGCACATTGGGCAGCGCAGGGGCCCGTTTGGCACTCGATACCGCCAACACTTTCAGACGCCCCTGCTGGACCAGACCTTCGACGGCCGCATACGACATGAAAGCCACGTCGACGACGCCGCTGACCAGATCGGGAAGAACCGGCGCCACGCCCTTGTACGGAACGTGCAACAGCGAGAAGTGCCCCTTGTCCTGCATGAACATGCCAGCAAGGTGAAGAATGGTTCCGTTGCCGGAGGAACCCAGCGTCAGCTTGTTCGGTTGCTTCAACGCGAGCGCTTTCAGTTCACCGACATTGTTCGCGGGCAGATCCGAACGCGCGACCAGAACCATGGGCGCCGTCGCGACGCCTGCAATCGGTGTGATGTCCTTCATGGCATCGAACGTCAGCTTCTTGTAGACGTGGGGAAAGACGACGTAGTTCGAGCTGATGAGCGCGATCGCGTATCCGTCGGCAGGAGCTCGCAGCAAGGCCTCGGTGCCCACGACGCCGCCGGCGCCCGGTATGTTCTCCACGACGAACGGCTGCTTCAATGCCCTGGACATCTGGTCGGCCAGACGACGCGTCATGTTGTCGGCGCCGGAACCGGCCGAGTTCGGCGTGATCATCCGAATGGGCTTGCTGGGATAGGGCTCGGCTGCGTAGGCCGGCGCGAAGGTGGCAACGAGGCCTGCAAACGCGGTGACGATAATTCTTCGGTTCAGGTGGGGCATGTTGTCTCCATGTGGTTGATTTGCGCGCGTGATTGTTTCTTTTTGAGGGGCTAGCTGCGTCGCGGCATGACGCGTTCTTGCGCGTTCAATGCGGGCCGGCGACGGTGCCGGTTGCAAAGAGATCGCGCGAATCCGCCGCCGACAATCCCCAGGCCTCGAGGTACTTGGCCGTCTGCGCGCCCACGCTCTGTGGCTGCAGGCGAACCGCTGGCTTTTGGTCGTTGATGCGGAACGGCATTGCCGGGAGTGCTGCATGCTTGCCTTCGACGCAGACATCCAGCAAGGAGCCGTTTGCGCCAAGGTGCTCGTCGTCCAGCAGGTCGAGGGGAGTGCGCACAGGTCCGAACGGAACCTGGGCCCGAATGCAGCGCGCCTCTACCTGCGCCATCGAGAAAACCGACAACGCCTCGTTGAAGCGCGGCAGCATCCAGCTCCGGGCGGCCGCGCGAGCCGTGTTGTTCGCCAATCGCGGGTCGTCGCGCAGATCGTCGAGACCGAACTCGTTGCAAAAGCGAAGCCATTGCGCATCGCTCGTGAGGCCGATGAACATCTGGCCATCGGAACACTGGCACAGGTCATACACGCCCCAAGCCTGCGTTCGATCGGGCATGGGGACCAGGTCGGTGCCGCCCAGCTGCACCATCGCCATGTGCTGCCCGACCAGGAAGGCCGTGGTTTCGTACAGCGCGCTGGTGACGAAGGCGCCGCGCCCGGATTGCTCGCGTGCGCGAAGAGCGGCCATGATGCCGATGACGCCGAACATGCCACCCGTCATGTCGACAATCGATGCACCCGCCCGGATCGGGCGTCCGGCCGGACCGGTCATGTACGCCAGGCCGCCCATCATCTGCACGACCTCGTCCAGCGCGGTGCGCGCTTCATAGGGGCCCGGCAAGAAGCCCTTCAGCGAGCAGTACACCAGCCGCTCGTTCAACGCGCTGGCAGCGGCATAGCCGTAGCCCAGGCGCGTCATGACATCGGGTCCGAAGTTCTCGATCAGGACGTCGGCCCACTGGATGGCGTTTTCCAGGATTGGACGCGACTGCGGATTCTTCAGATCCACCGCCACGCTTTCCTTGTTTCTGTTCAGGTAGCCAAAAAAGCCCGAACCGAAACCCGCCAGGCTGCGTGTCGGGTCGCCTTCAAGGCGCTCGATACGCACGACCGTGGCACCCAGGTCCGCAAGGATGAGCCCGCAGGTCGGCGCCATGACCGTGTGGCCGAAATCAAGAACTCTCACGCCGGCCAGAGGCAGTTCTGCGTTACTCAAATTGCTGTTGTGTTTCATCAGATGATCCGCTATGCTCGTTGGATGAAACTATAAGGATTGAGGCATCTGATGTCAATCAACGAAAGTACCCCCCAGGCTGCCCCTCCAAAGGGCCTTGGGGTCACTGCGCTCGAACGCGGACTTCGGCTCTTGATGGCGCTGCGCAAAGACGAAGGGCAGAAGCTCAGCGACCTGGCTCGGACAACCCAGCTTGACAAGGCCACAGCGTCAAGGTTGCTGCGGTCCTTGATGCGGTATTCGTTTGCCGTGAAGGATGCCGATGAGCGCTATCGCCTGGGACCGGCGACTGCTGTTCTCGAGGCCACGGGCGACACCACGCAGGGGATTGCAGCGGTCGTACAACCGGTCATCGATCGGATCGCCAAGGAATCGGGAGAGACCGCGAGCTTCTTTGTGAGGCATGGCGATCTGCGCCTGTGTGTGGCGCTTGCAGCCGGCCACCATGCAGTCGGCCACGTCTTGAAAGTCGGGGACGTGTTGCCGACAGAGCGCGGAGCTGGAGGACGGGTGTTGAGGCTGTACGAAGGAGGTCGGCCTGCTGACGGCCCGGACGTGGTACAGACAAGCCTTGGAGAACGCGAACCGGAACTTGCGGCCGTCGCCGCGCCGGTCTTCGATGCGAGAGGCAAGTTGCTCGGCGCGCTCTCACTCTCGGGAACCAGCACACGGTATTCGTCGGCGGAATACTTGCAAGGCATGCAGGCACGCATCGCCTCTGCTGCCGGTGAGATCGAATCCTTGTTTGCCCCCCGATAAGCAGTTGACACCGAAACATGATCACCCTGCACCATTGCGTCAGCGCACGCTCGTTCCGGCCTCTCTGGATGCTTGAAGAAATCGGGCTTTCCTACGACCTCAAGATGCTGCCCTTTCCACCGCGCGTGCTGTCGCGGCCGTATCTCGAGGTCAACCCGCTCGGCACGGTGCCTATGCTGTCCGACGGCGCCATTCGAATGACCGAATCGGCCGCGATCTGCCAATACCTGGCCGCGCAATTCTCGGCGGGCCAACTGGATGTAGGTCGTGACGAGCCAGACTTCGGGCCGTACCTCAACTACCTTCATTTCGGCGAGGCGACCTTGACCTTTCCGCAAACGCTCGTGTTGCGGTACGCACACTTCGAGTTGGCGGAGCGAAAGCAGCCGCAGGTCGCTGACGACTATGCCAAGTGGTTCTTGGCACGCCTGCGAACGCTGGAGCCGCGGCTCGCCGTGCGCGACTATCTTTGTGCAGGCCGCTTCACTGCGGCGGACGTATCGGTCGGCTACGCCCTGTTGCTGGCCGAACACCTGAGCCTGTCCGAGCGCTTCACCCCCTCGGTGGCGGCCTACTGGGAGCTTCTGCAGGCGCGACCGGGCTTCAAGGCGGCGATGGCTGCGCAATCGAGCGCCGCCAAGGCGCAGGGTGTCTCCTCGACGCCCGCCCCGGACATCAGGCACGATCGTCCTTGATGGGCACCGCGGCGCAGCTGGTACAGGGTCGGGCCGTGGCCGGCGATCATGGGGTGAACGAGGAACTTGTCGGCGATTCCCTCCTGGTGGTCGACGCAGCCGTCCAGGGGCTTCCGTGGTGGCCGCCCAACCTCTCCACCGTTCTAGTCAGGTAGGCGAAGGGATTGCTGCGCTGGAATATCAGATTCCGCAAAAAAAGAAGGTATGCATGACTCGTTCAGCAATAGTGTTGGCCGGTGCATTGGCATGTTCAACCATTGGCTGGGCGCAAGAGGCGCCTGCCCCGGCGCTGCATGAGGGCGACAAGTGGGTCTACAGCCTGAAGGTCGAGAAGCCGCCGGCCGGCTCGTCGATCCGTCATTGGGAGAACACGATCCAACGTGTCAGTTCTACCGGGATGGTCCTCGCGACCAAGCCAGTCGATTCGAACCTCCCCGCTACCGAGACTGCCTTCGAGAAAGACTGGAGTCGCATGGTAAGCATCAACGGCAGGACGACTACGACCAACAAGTATTTCGATTTTCCGCTGCGCGTCGGCAAGACATGGGAGGTCGCCGTGACGCAAGAGCATCCGACACCCAACGTGAAGCTCCTTCGGAACAAGCTGGACTACAAGGTGATCGGCTGGGAGGAAGTCACAGTGCCTGCAGGCACCTTCAAGGCACTGAAAATCGAGGCCGACGGCGAGTGGTACAACGAGTTCGAGCGCACCAACGCCGTAGCCAGTTCCGTAGTCCAAGCCGGCACGGCAGGTGGCACTTCCATCGCACAAGCGCGGTCGCCGACCACGCCAGAACCACTGACGGGCAGGTTCTACAGGGCTTTTTGGTATGTGCCGGAGGCCAAGCGGGAAATCAAGTCTGTGCTCGAAACAATCAACCAGCGTGGCGGCATCAGCCAGCGCGATACTGCGGAGCTCGAGTCGTTCACCGTGCAGCCCTGATTCGCAATCACGGCGCTCTTGTCTGCTCATGCGGCGGCCGGCAAACCTCCAGCACCAACCCACGCAGCCACTGATGCGCAGGATCCCGATCAAGACGTGGATGCCACATCTGCGACACAGTGATCTGCTCCGTAGGCATCGGCAGCGGGAATGATCGCAGTGTGCCCCTCGCCCTCAGGTGTTCGAAGTACGAGGACGGTATCAGTGCCACCAGATCGGTCGCGGCCGCTATCGACAAGGCGGTGCTGAAGCTGGGCACCACGACCGCGGTATTGCGCACCAGGCCCATCGCTGCGAGCGCGTCGTCCACCGGCCCCACGGCTCGGCCACGGCGTGATGTGACCACGTGGTCGCACGCGGCATAACGCTCGGCAGTGATCTCGGGTTTGGCCAGCAGGGGGTGGCCCTCGCGCACCACCGCGATGAAGTGGTCGCGGTAGAGCGCCTGCACGCGCACCTCCGGGCCGGACTCGCCGAGCACGCCGACATCCAGATCGAGCAATCCCTCGCGCAGGGGGCGAACGTCCTTGTCGGGCTTGGGCGCGAAGCGCAGGCGAACGCCGGGTGCTTCGCGCGCGGCACGCGCCACCAGCTGATGCGCGAAGGCCTCGATGAAGCCGTCGTTGGCGCGTATCGCGAACAAGTTCTGCAGCGTGCGAGGGTCCATGCTCGTGCCGGCGGGCTGAAGTACCGCGCGTGACTCCTGCACCAGCTCCCTCACGCGGTCGCGCAGTGCCAGCGCATGCGGCGTGAGCACCATGGCGCGCCCCGCACGCACGAGCAGCTCGTCCCCTGTCGATTCCCGCAACCGCGCGAGCGCCCGGCTCATTGCCGACTCGCTCAGGCCCAGGCGCTCGGCGGCTTTCGCGACGCTGCCTTCGGAAAGAAGTGCGTTCAGCGCAAACAGCAGGTTCAGGTCGGCATCTGTGGGCATGCCCTGAACCTAGCACGGTTGTGAGGATCTCGACAGGCGCCGCATGCAGGAACAAGCTGCGCGCCACGCGCTGGGCAAGCCTTGTGCGCAGTCCTAAGCTGGCTTGGCGCAATAGAGCGTGCCCCTTCCAGTCGCCCAAACATGTCGTCATCTACGCTTCGACCGAACTCTTCTTCCACCATTGCCCGCACCGTCGAAACCCAGGCGGTGAACGACGCCAACGCAGTGCATGACGCCGATGGCCTGCCGCTGCCACGGCGCTTTGCAGCCGTCGCCGCGATCCTGGGCGCGGGCGTGCTGGTGGTGCTCGACGGCGCCATCGCCAACATCGCGCTGCCAGCCATTGCCGAGCAGTTGCAGGCGCAACCCGCCGACGCTGTCTGGATCATCACCGCCTACCAGCTGGCCGTGGTCATGTTCCTGTTGCCGGCTTCCGCTGTCGGGGAGCGGTTCGGGTATCGGCGCGTGTTCGCTGGCGGCGTGGCGCTGTTCACTGCGGCGTCGGTGTTGTGCGCGTTGGCCCCGTCGCTGCCATGGCTCGTGGCCGCGAGGTGCCTTCAGGGCCTGGGCAGTGCGGCCGTGATGCCCCTTGGGCTGGCGTTGTTGCGTTTCACCTATCCGCGTCGATTGCTGGCGCGCTCCATCGCCTGGAATGCGCTCGCCGTGGCGGCCGCTTCAGCGTCGGGGCCAACGCTTGGCGCTTTCATACTCTCTGCCGCAAGCTGGCCGTGGCTCTTTGCGGTAAATCTGCCGATTGGCCTCCTCGTGCTTGCCGCCTGCGCGGCGTTGCCGAGCCCGCCGCGCTCGGCGCGCCGCATCGACGTGTGGAGCATTGCGCTTAGCGCGGGCATGTTCGCCTCCTTCGTCATGGGAAGTGACCGGCTCGTGGCGCATCCGTTGCACGGTGGCGTGTTGCTCGCGTTGTCGGCCGTTTGCATGGCTCTGCTGGTACGGCGCGAGATGCCGAAGGCGGCGCCGTTGATCCCGCTCGACCTGCTGCGCGTGCATTCCTTTCGGGTCTCGATCATTGCCTCTGTCTTCTGCTTCACCGGCCAGATGGCCGGCCTTGTGGCGCTGCCGTTCTACATCCAGCACGAGCTCGGCCAAAGCGCGGTGACCACCGGCCTCTTGATGACCCCCTGGCCTCTGGCGGTGATTCTGGCCGCGCCGCTGTCGGCACGCCTGGCCCAGCGCGTGCCGAGCGCCTGGCTGTGCGCAGCCGGAAGTGCGTGCTTCGCCAGCGGTCTGGCCCTGTGTGCCCTGTGGCCGCTGCACGGCAATCCGGCCTTGCCGATCGCGTTGTTCACGAGCCTCGCCGGCCTGGGCTTCGGCTTCTTCCAGACGCCCAACAACCAGAACATGCTGCTCTCGGCACCCAGGGAACGCAGCGGCGCGGCCGGCGGCGCGCAAGGCACCGCACGGCTCACGGGGTTGACCCTCGGCAGCCTGTTGATGAGCTTGATGTTCGGGCTGCTGTCGCCGCACAGCGCCGTGCACTGGGGCCTGACGATCGCGGCCCTGGCCGCGTTGGCCGGGAGTGTCGTGAGCTTGCTCAGGAGCCCTGCGAGGGCGGGGGCTGCGTGATCGACAGCGGCAGGCCAGGCGCGCCTGAGGCATTCGATGAGTGCCCGAACGGCGCCTGCCCCTCATCTGACATCGCGCGCCGCCTGCCGCGGCTACTGGACCAGCGGCGTCTCCGCCGCATCGAGGTCCACGCCCTCGACCACGGCCTGGCCGGCCAGGACCTGAAGACACTGGCGCAGCGCCGTCACATAGGTCTGCTGGCGCAGCGCCATCTCGACCGCGCCCCGCACCGACTCGAAAGACTGCGGCTCACCGCCCTCGCGCTCCAGCACCTCCACCACGTGCAGGCCGAAGCGGCTGTGCACCAGGCGCGGCAGGACGCCGACCTCGACATGGCCGAAGATCTCGCGGGCGAACTCGGAGGCGCAGTCGGCCGGGGTCAGCCATCCCAGCTCGCCGCCCTGCTCTCCGCTCGGACAATTGGACAGCTCACGTGCGGCCCGCTCGAAACCGGCGCTTGCGCTGCCATTCGATTTGCCGTCGTGGCAGCGGACATCCAGCAGGCAGGCCTCGGCGCGATTGCGCAGTGCCACCACGTCCATGCCCTGCGTCACTGCGAACAGCACGTGCCGCAGCAGCACGCGCTGGCCCGTTCGATAGCGCGCCGGGTGCGCGGCATGGTGGCGCCGGCAGGCCTCCTCGGACGGGTCGGGCAACTGCAGCTCGCGCTCCAGCCACGCGTCGATGGCCTGGGATGCGGCCTCGCTGAGCATGCCGTCGCCGGACGCGACATCGGTGGGCGCCAGCAGCCCGCCCTGGATGGCGGCCTGGCGCAGCAGCTCGGAACACCCGCGCTGGCGCAGTTCCTCGGTCGACAGCACTTCGGTCTCGCCGTGCAGCAGCACGCCATTGATTCGCGCCACCCGGGGCGACACGGCCTTGGCCACTGCGCCGACGCCAGCGCCGGATTGGATAGTTTCGACATTCATGAAGGTTTTCTCCTGGGGCTCAGAGGCCGGCGCGGGGCTCGCGCGGCTCGTTGTGGCCGGCCGGCACGTTCAGCCGGCGGCTGCGGACGACCTGGGGTGACCGGAACAGGAAGCGAACCGTCCCGAAGCCGCTCCACACATGCACCAGCCGACTGAACGGGAACAGCAGAAAGATCGTCATGCCGAACACGATGTGGAACAGATAGGGCCACGGCAAGGCGGCCAGCGCGGTGGCATCCACCGGCCGCAGCGTGACGATGCGCTGCGCCCAGTCGGCCAGGATCAGCATCACGCTGCCGTCGGCATGCGCCCACGAGAAGGGCAGCGTGATCAGTCCCACCACGAGCTGAACCCACAGCACCACCAGCACCGCGATGTCGGTGGGATGGCTGGTGAGGCGGATGCGTGGATCGAACACACGCCGGTACAGCAGCAGCGTCAGCCCGACGAAGCAGAATGCGCCCGCGATGCCGCCCGCCACGACGGCCAGCAACTGCTTGGTCGCCGCACTCATGAAGATGCCGTAGACGCTGTGCGGCGTGAAGAGCCCCACCATGTGGCCGAAGAACAGGAACAGCACGCCGAAGTGGAACAGGTTGCTGCCCCAGCGCAGCGTGCCGGCCCGCAGCATCTGGGAAGAGTCGCTCTTCCAGCTGTACTGGTTCTGGTCGAAGCGGATCAGGCTGCCCAGCACGAACACCATGAAGCAGACATACGGATAGACCTGGAAGAGAAAGCCATACGTGCCTTTCATGACGATGCTCCTTGTGCCATGTCGCGCTTCCGCACGATGTGAATGGGTTGCGCCTGCCCCGGCTTGGCCTGGCCCTTGGTCGAGCAGCCATCGAACACGACCGGCTCGGCCCAGCTCTCGTCGAGCGCCTCCTCGGCCGGCGGCTTGACCGGCTGCGCCTTCTCGCCGGCCAGCTCGAGCAGCGCGCCGAGCACGCTGGCGTAGGCGCTGTCGCGATGCTGCAGGGCACCGAAGATGGCATTGAAGATGTGGGCCATCTCGCCGAGAAAGGCGCGCGCCTCGCGCACCGGTTGCGTGGAAACAAACTCCAGCACCGCCGGCAGGTAGTCGGGCAGTTCGCCCTCGGCCAGGATCAGGCCGGCCTTCTCGTAGGTCTGGCCCAGGTCGATCATGGCCGGGCCACGCTCGCGTGAATCGCCGTGCACATGCTCAAACAAGTGCAGCGAGGTGCCGCGGCCCCGGTCGAACAGATCGACGTAGTCGGACTCGGCCTCCAGGGCATCGGCACGCGACAACATGTCCATCAGCGCATCGAGCTCGGCCAGGCGCGAGTGCGACAGGACGCGCTCTTCCTGCAGCAGCGCGCGCATCTCCGGCAGGTCGCTGCGCAGTTGCGCATTCGGGTAGCCGAGTACCGCTGCGAGCACGCGCAGGCTCTTCGTCATCGGACGCTGGGAGTTCAGTGCAAACATGGTCAGACCTCCGCCCGGATGGGAATCGTGCGCTTCTTCTCGCTGCCGAACAGGCTGACGTCGCTGGTGCCCTCCGAGCATCCATTGCCGAACGTGAAGCCGCAGCCGCCGCGCACGTTGAAGGTGTTCTCCGCGTACTCGCGGTGCGTCGTCGGGATCACGAAGCGGTCTTCGTAGTTGGCGATTGCCATCACCTGGTACATCTCCTCGACCTCCGCCTGGGTCAGGCCGACCTGCGCGAGCACGGCATGGTTGATGCGCCCGTCGACATGCTTCTCACGCTGGTAGGCACGCATGGCCAGCATGCGCTCAAGCGCCTTCACGATGGGCACGGTGTCGCCGGCGGTCAGCAGGTTGGCCAGGTACTTGACCGGAATGCGAAGCTGGTTGACGTCGGGGATCTCGCCGTTGCTGCCCACATGCCCCGCATTGGCCGCGGCGCTGATCGGCGAGAGCGGCGGCACGTACCAGACCATCGGCAGCGTGCGGTATTCAGGGTGCAGCGGCAACGCCACCTTCCACTGCACCGCCATCTTGTAGACCGGGCTGTTGCGCGCCGCTTCCATCCACTTGTCGGGGATGCCGTCGAGGCGCGCCTGCGCGATCACCTTCGCATCGAACGGGTCGCAGAAGATGTCGAGCTGCGCCTGGTACAGGTCGCGGTCGTGTTCGACGCTCGCGGCCTCCTGGATGCGGTCTGCGTCGTACAGCAGCACGCCGAGGTAGCGGATGCGGCCGACGCAGGTTTCGCTGCACACGGTCGGCTGCCCGGCCTCGATACGCGGGTAGCAGAAGATGCACTTCTCGGCCTTGCCGCTCTTCCAGTTGTAGTAGATCTTCTTGTAGGGGCAGCCGCTCACGCACATGCGCCAGCCACGGCACTTGTCCTGGTCGATCAGCACGATGCCGTCTTCCTCGCGCTTGTAGATCGAGCCCGACGGGCACGACGCGACGCACGCCGGGTTAAGACAGTGTTCGCACAGCCGCGGCAGGTACATCATGAAGGTGTTCTCGAACTGGCCGAGCATGTCCTTCTGCATCTTCTCGAACCCGTCCAGGTTCTTGTCCTTGCTGCGGCCCGAGAACTCGCCGCCGAGGATTTCCTCCCAGTTCGGGCCCCACACGATCTTGTCCATCTGCTTGCCGGTGATCAGGCTGCGCGGACGGGCCGTGGGGGTTGCCTTCATCTCCGGCGCCGACTGCAGATGCCCGTAGTCGAAGGTGAAGGGCTCGTAGTAGTCGTCGATCTCGGGCAGGCTCGGGTTGGCGAAGATGCGCATCAGCAGTTTCCACTTCGCGCCCTGGCGCGGCTCGATCGTGCCGTTGGCCTTGCGCACCCAGCCGCCGTTCCACTTGTCCTGGTTCTCCCACTCCTTCGGGTAGCCGATGCCGGGCTTGGTCTCGACGTTGTTGAACCAGGCGTACTCCATGCCAGGGCGGCTGGTCCAGACGTTCTTGCAGGTGACGGAGCAGGTGTGGCAGCCGATGCACTTGTCCAGGTTGAGCACCATGGCGATTTGGGCGCGGATCTTCATGCGACTTCTCCTTCGGCCTGCACGGGGCGGATCAGTTCATCGGCGACCGGCGTATCGAGCCAGTCGATCTTGTTCATCTTGCGCACCACCACGAACTCGTCGCGGTTGGTGCCGACGGTTCCGTAGTAGTTGAAGCCGTAGCTGAACTGCGCGTAGCCGCCGATCATGTGGGTGGGCTTGAGCACGATCCGGGTCACGGAGTTGTGGATGCCGCCGCGCGCGCCGGTGATCTCGGAGCCCGGCGTGTTCACGATCTTTTCCTGTGCGTGGTACATCATCACCATGCCCGGCTTGACGCGCTGGCTCACCACCGCACGCGCCGCGATGGCGCCGTTCAGGTTGAACAGCTCGATCCAGTCGTTGTCGATGATGCCGACTCGCTTCGCATCGTCCTCGCTGATCCACACGCAGGGCCCGCCGCGGCTGAGCGTGAGCATCAGCAGGTTGTCGGTGTAGGTCGAGTGGATGCCCCACTTCTGGTGCGGCGTGATGAAGTTCAGCGCGATCTCGGGGTTGCCGTTCGGCTTGATGCCCTGGATCCCCGCGGTGGTCTTCAGATCCACCGGCGGGCGGTAGCTGGCGAAGCCCTCGCCGAACGCGATCATCCACTGATGGTCCAGGTAGAACTGCTGCCGCCCGGTCAGCGTGCGCCATGGAATCAGCTCGTGCACGTTGGTGTAGCCGGCGTTGTACGAGACGGTCTCGCTCTCGATGCCGCTCCAGGTCGGTGAGCTGATGATCTTGCGCGGCTGCGCCTGGATGTCGCGAAAGCGGATCTTCTCGTCCTCGCGGTGGATTGCCAGGTGCGTGTGGTCGCGGCCGGTCTGCTTGCCCAGGGCCTCCCAGGCCTTCACCGCCACGTGGCCGTTGGTTTCGGGCGCCAGCATCAGCACCACCTCGGCGGCGTCGATGTCGGTCTCGATCTTCGGCATGCCGCAGGTCACGCCGGGCTCGGTGACGAAGCCGGAGAGTTCGCCGAGCTGCTTCACCTCGGTCTGCGTGTTCCAGCTGATGCCCTTGCCGCCGTTGCCGGACTTTCCAAGCAGCGGCCCCAGCGCCGTGAAGCGCTTGTAGACATTGGGGTAGTCGCGCTCGACCACCTGCAGGTTGGGCGCGGTCTTGCCCGGCACCAGCTCGCACTCGCCGCGCTTCCAGTCCCGCACCTCGAAGGGCTGGGCCAGTTCGGAGGGTGTGTCATGCATCAGCGGGGTCAGCACCAGTTCGCGTTCGACACCGAGATGGCCGACGCAGACCTCGCTGAATTTCTTCGCAAAGCCCTTGTAGATGTCCCAGTCGCTGCGCGATTGCCAGGCCGGATCCACCGCCGTGGAGAGCGGGTGGATGAAGGGATGCATGTCGCTGGTGTTGAGGTCGTTCTTCTCGTACCAGGTGGCGGTCGGCAGCACGATATCGCTGTAGAGGCAGGTGGTGCTCATGCGGAAGTCGAGCGTCACCAGCAGGTCGAGCTTGCCTTCGGGCGCCTTGTCGTGCCACACGACCTCTTCGGGCTTGGCTTCCTCGGCACCGAGATCCTTGCCCTGCACGCCGTTGCTGGTGCCCAGCAGGTGCTTGAGGAAGTATTCATGGCCCTTGCCGCTGGAGCCCAGGATGTTGGAGCGCCACACGAACATGTTGCGGGGCCAGTTGTCCGGGTGGTCGGGGTCGGTGCAGCTCATCTTCAGCGAGCCGTCCTTCAGCGCCTCCACCGCGTAGTCCTTCGGATCGACACCGGCGGCCTGCGCATCGCGCACCACCTGCAGCGGATTGGTCTGCAGCTGCGGCGCGCTCGGCAGCCAGCCCATGCGCTCGGCGCGCACGTTGTAGTCGATCATGCTGCCCGCGTAGGCCTTCTTGTCGGCCAGCGGCGAAAGCACTTCCTCCATGCCCAGCTTCTCGTAGCGCCACTGGTCGGTGTGGGCATAGAAGAAGCTGGTGCTGTTCATCTGGCGCGGCGGGCGGATCCAGTCGAGCGCGAAGGCCAGCGCGGTCCAACCGGTCTGCGGGCGCAGCTTTTCCTGGCCCACGTAGTGCGCCCAGCCGCCGCCGCTCTTGCCGATGCAGCCGCACATCATCAGCATGTTGATGACACCGCGGTAGTTCATGTCGCTGTGATACCAGTGGTTCATCGCCGCGCCGATGATCACCATCGACTTGCCCTGCGTCTTGTGCGCGTTCTCGGCGAACTGGCGTGCCACCGTGATCAGCTGCGCGCGCGGCGTGCCTGTGATGCGCTCCTGCCAGGCCGGCGTGTAAGGCGTGTCGTCATCGAAGCTGCTGGCCGCCATCTCGCCGCGGAGGCCGCGCGCCACGCCGTAGTTCGCCACCTGCAGGTCGAACACGGTCGCCACGAGCGCGTCGCGCTGGTCGCCTGCCTTGCCGAGCGCGATGCGCCTGACCGGCACGGTGCGCACCAGCACGTCGGTCTGCTCGTTGTTGGGGAAATGCTCGCTGACGATGCCGCCGAAATAGGGGAAGCCGACCCGTGCCGTCTCGGTGGCCGGCTCGTCGCCTTCGAGCACCGACAGCCGCAGCTTCACCTCGGCGCCGTGGCGCGCCTCCCTGGCTTCGAGGTTCCACTGCCCTTCGTCGGCGCGGCCATCAGCCCCCCAGCGGAAGCCGATCGCGCCGTGCGGCAGCACCACCTTGCCCTGGTCGTCGAACGCGACCGTCTTCCACTCCGGATTGTTGGCCTGGCCGAGCTTTCCGTTGAAGTCCGACGCGCGCACATAGCGGTCGGGCACCATGACGACTTCGCCGTCAGGCAGCGTGTGCTCCTTGAGCATCACCAGCATCGGCATGTCGGTGTAGCGGCGTACGTAGTCGTCGAAGTAGGCGCTGCGCTCGCGCCCGCCGTCGGGAAAGTAGAACTCCTTCAGGATCACATGGCCCATGGCCATCGCCACCGCCGCGTCGGTGCCCTGCTTCGGATGCATCCAGATGTCCGCCAGCTTGGCGACCTCGGAATAGTCCGGCGTCACCGCCACCGTCTTCGCGCCCTTGTAGCGCACCTCGGTGAAGAAGTGCGCGTCCGGCGTGCGCGTCTGCGGCACGTTGGAACCCCACGCGATGATGAAGCTCGAGTTGTACCAGTCGGCCGACTCCGGCACGTCGGTCTGCTCGCCCCAGACCTGCGGGCTTGCCGGCGGCAGGTCGCAGTACCAGTCGTAGAAGCTCATGCAGACGCCGCCGATCAGGCTCAGGTAGCGCGAGCCCGCGGCGTAGCTGACCATCGACATGGCCGGGATCGGCGAGAAGCCGATGATCCGGTCGGGGCCGTGCTTCTTGATCGTGTAGACGTTGGCTGCGGCGACGATCTCGTTGACCTCGTCCCAGGTCGAGCGCACGAAGCCGCCGAGGCCGCGCACCTGCTGGTAGTCGCGGCGCCTGGCATCGTCTTCGACGATCGAAGCCCATGCGCCGACCGGGTCGTGCGCGATGCGCGCTTCGCGCCAGCTCTTCAGGAGCCTGCCGCGCACCATCGGGTACTTGACGCGGTTCGCGCTGTACAGGTACCAGCTGTAGCTGGCGCCGCGCGCACAGCCGCGCGGCTCGTGGTTGGGCATGTCCCAGCGCGTGCGCGGGTAGTCGGTCTGCTGGGTTTCCCAGGTGACGATGCCGCCCTTGACGTAGATCTTCCACGAGCAGGAGCCGGTGCAGTTCACGCCATGGGTCGAGCGCACGATCTTGTCGTGCGCCCAGCGGTTGCGGTAGGCATCTTCCCAGGTGCGGTCTTCGCCGGTGGTGACGCCATGGTCGCCGGAGAAGGCTTCCCTGGGCTGGCTGAAATAGCTGAGGCGGTCGAGAAAATGGCTCATTGGAGGGTCTCCGGAAAATTCGGGGCTCAGGGGTTCTTCACGTACGCATTGGTGCGCAGGTAGAACCACCAGTTGAGAACGAGACACAGGGCGTAGAACACGGCGAAGCCGTACATGGCGAGTTCGGGCGTGGCGGCCTTGATCTGGGCACCGATCACCACCGGTGCAATGAAGGCGCCGTAGGCCGCCACTGCAGAGGTCCAGCCCAGCACGGGGCCGGCCTGCTGGCGGTCGAAGATCACGCCGATGGTGCGGAAGGTCGAGCCGTTGCCGATGCCGCTGGCGGTGAACAGCACCACGAACAGCACCATGAAGATCAGGAAGTACTGCTCCGGCGCGGCCGACTGGTAGGCCAGCAGCATCACGTAGCCCACCGCCGTCGAGGCGAGCACCATCACCGCCGAGATGATCTGGGTGACGATCGAGCCGCCGATCTTGTCGGCGATCCAGCCTCCGATCGGCCGCACCGCGGCGCCGACGAAGGGCCCGATCCAGGCGTAGGTGAGGGCCGAAGGCGCATTGGGGTTCTTCAGCACGTGCTGCATCACGCCGGACGCATCGGGCACGTGGCTGACGCCGAAGATCACCGTGATGGCCAGCGGCAGCGCCATCGAGAACCCGATGAACGAGCCGAAGGTCACGATGTAGAGCACCGTCAGTGCCCAGGTGTGCCGGTTGCGGAAGATCTCGAACTGCTTGGCAATGCTCTCCTTCATCGGGCCGAAGGCGGTGAGCTTGAGCACCAGCAGCGTGCTGACGATGATCAGCGGCATCGCGACCCACATGTTCAGCACCCCGAGGCCGGTGGGCGCCGGCAGGTACAGGTACAGGCCGAGGCCGGCCGGCACGAACGACAGGGTGTAGAGCCAGATGATCTTCAGGAAGGCGACGATCGAGCCGCCCGTGTTCGGCGAGACGGTCTTCAGGTTGTTCATGCCGAACCAGCACAGGGCCGCCAGCGGCACCAGCGACAGCAGCCAGGCGAAGCCCGCGTTCTGGATCCAGGTGGGCGTGCCAGCCGCGATCTTCCCGAAGATCCAGCCGCTGTCCTTGACGAGTGTCATGGGTTCGCCGCCGAGCGCACCGAACATCCCGACCGTCATGACCAGCGGAATGACGATCTGCATGCTCGTCACCCCGAAATTGCCAAGGCCGGCATTCAGGCCCAATGCCGTTCCTTGCAGCCGCTTGGGAAAGAAGGTGCTGATGTTGGACATCGAGCTCGCGAAGTTGCCGCCGCCCACGCCCGACCACAGCGCCATGAGCTGGAACGCCCACAGGGGCCAGTCCTTGTGCTGCAGCACGATGCCGGTGCCGATGGCCGGGGCCAGCAGCATCGCGGTGGTCAGGAAGATGGTGTTGCGGCCGCCCGCAAGGCGGATCAGGAACGAGGCCGGGATGCGCATGGTGGCGCCGGCCAGGCCCGAGATCGCGGTGAGCGAGAACAGCTCGGCCTGGCTGAACGGAAAGCCCAGGTTCAGCATCTGCACCGTGATGATTCCCCACATGCCCCAGATCGCGAAACCGCACAGCAGGCTGGGCACCGAGATCCACAGGTTGCGGTAGGCAACGCGCCGGCCGGTGGACGTCCAGAAGGCGTCGTCTTCGGGGCGCCAGTCGGCGATGTCGGCGCCGCTCGCCGGCCGCGACGGGCCGGTGCTGACGATGGTCGGGTTCATGAGGATTCCTGCAACGTAGGGGGAGTGGTTCGGCCGTCGAGGCTGAAGGCGTGGGCGCGTTGGCCCATGACCTCGGTGCTGCGCACCTCGGTCCAGTACATCCAGATCAACGACACCCAGACCACGCCGTACATCAGCATGAAGGCGCTGGAACGGATGCCGGTGAGATCCACCAGCACGCCGAACATGATCGGCAGCACGAAGCCGCCCAGCCCGCCGGCCAGGCCGACGATGCCGCTGATGGTTCCGATGTTTTCGGGGTAGTCGTCGGCGATGTACTTGAACACCGAGGCCTTGCCGAATGCGAAGGCGATGCCGAGCAGGAACATCAGACCGGTGAAGGCGTAGATGTTCAGGCCGAGGTGAAAGGTCTTCGGGCCGCTGATGGTGGCGATGGTGAAGTCGGTCTGCGGATAGCTCAAAAGGAACAGGCAGATCCAGCTGACCCACATCACCCACCAGGTGACCGAATGCGCGCCGTACTTGTCGCTCAGCCAGCCGCCCACGGCGCGCAGCACGCCGCCCGGCAGCGAGAAGCACGCGGCAAGGAGCGCCGCGGTGCGGATGTCGAGGCCGAACTCGCCGATGTAGTACTGCACCATCCACAGGCTCAGGGCCACGTAGCCGCCGAACACGATGCTGTAGTACTGGCAGTACTTGATGACCTTCGGATCCTTCAGGGCCCGCAGCTGGTCGGAAAAGCGGGTGTGGCTCGGCACGAGATGGGCTGGATCGCTCGCGCTGAACATCCAGAACAGCAGCAAGGTACCGAGCATGACGGCGGCGTATACCTGCGGCACCATGGCCCAGCCGAAGGCCACGACGAGCGCCGGCGCGATGAACTTGTTGACCGCCGCGCCGGAGTTGCCGGCACCGTAGACACCCATTGCGAAACCCTGGCGGTTCTTGGGAAACCAGCGCGCCACGTAGGGTGTGCCGACCGAGAACGAACCGCCGGCCAGGCCGACGAACAGGCCGATGACCAGGAAGTGCCAGTACGCCGTGGCGTAGCTCATCAGCCAGATGGCGGGCACGGTGAGCGCCATCAGCAGCGCCATCACGATGCGGCCACCGTACTTGTCGGTCCAGATGCCCAGGGGCACGCGGATCAGCGAGCCGGTCAGCACCGGCATGGCGGTGAGCAGGCCGAACTCGGTGGCATTGAGGCCCAGCGTCTTCTTGATCGGGATGCCGATCACGCCGAACATCATCCACACCATGAAGCACACCGTGAATGCCAGGGTGCTGACCATCAGCACCGCCAATGCCTGGCTCTTCTTGCTCATCACGAAGTCCGCTCGTTGCTCATGAACCGACTTTAGGAATTGCCGACACTTTGCGGCATCCTTCAGTGGGAGGGCCGCGGGGCGGCACAAGAACGATGCGGCCGGATGCCGGCATCCTCATGAAGAACTAGCAGCGTAGGAGAACAGCGCGTGTTTGCGCTGGATCAACCCAGGCCGTGCTCCACTGCGATAACAGCGGCTTGCACGCGCGAGCTCACGTCGAGCTTGCGCAGGATGTGCTGCACATGGATCTTCACCGTGGTTTCGGCAATGCCAAGCGAGCGAGCGATCTCCTTGTTGCCCTGCCCATGCGCGACGCCGCGCAGGATGTCCTGCTCGCGCGGCGACAGCGTCTGCAGCGGCGATGCCGGCGCCGCGGGTTCGACCAGCGGGGCGGGCCGCGGCGCGGCCGCACCGCGGTAGGCCGCGACCAGCTTGCCCGTCATTTCTTCGGCCACGATGCACTCGCCACGCATGGCACGACGGATCGCCGCGGCCAGCGCATGGCCCTCGATGGTCTTGAGCAGGTAGCCGCTGGCGCCGGCGCGCAGCGCGCCCGCGAGGTCGCGTTCGTCTTCGCTCACCGTCAGCATCAGCACCCGTGCCGCGGGCGCGGCTTCGCGCAGTGCCGGCAAGGCGTCGACGCCCGTGACGCCCGGCAGGTGGTTGTCGAGCAGGATCACGTCGGGCTTCAGCTCCTGCGCACGGCGCTGCGCCTCGCCCGCGTCGCCGGCATCGCCGACGACCTCGAACTCCGGATCGCGCTGCAGCAGCGCCGTGAGGCCGCGCCGGAACAGCGTGTGGTCGTCGACCACCATGATGCGGATGGCCGAGGGCCGAAGGGTCATGGGCATTCAGGCGGCCTGGTATTGCGGCGCCGCCAACGCGCCACCGGTGCCGGAGGTCATCGGCAGGGTCAGGACGACGGAGGTGCCTCGGCCGGGCGTGGACAGCACGTCGAGCTGCGCACCCAGGCGTTCGGCGCGCTCCGCCATGATGCGCAGGCCCACGTGGGTTTCGTCGGGAACGCCGTTGCCGTCGGCAAACCCGAGGCCATCGTCGCGCACCTCGAGCCGCCACTGCGGCGCCTGCTGCACGTCCAGCCACACCTGGCTGGCACGCGCGTGCTTGCGGACGTTCGACAGCGCCTCCTGCACGATGTGCAGCACCTGGATCTGCGTGTCCGGGAGCATGGGCATGCCCTGGCCGAGCATCTGCAGGCTCGCCTTCACGCCGCTCTGGTGCTCGAACTTCCGCAGCGTCGTGAGCAGTGCCGGCTCGATGTCCTCGCCGTTGGCCCGGGTGCGAAAGTGCAGCAGCAGCTCCCGCACGTCGCCATAGCTCTCGCGCACGCCGACGTCGATCTCGCCCAGCACGTGCTGGATCTGCCGATCGTCGCCTTCAGCGACCGCGTCGCGCATCAGCTGCACCTGGATCTTCAGGAATGCGAGCGACTGGGCGATCGAGTCGTGCAGTTCGCGCGCGAGGAAGCCCCGCTCCTGCGAGATCGCGGCCTCCAGCCCGAGCGAATCAAGGCGCAGGTTCTCCATTGCGCCCGCGAGATGGACCGTGAGCGATTCGAACAGCGAACGCTCGGCCTCGGAGATGGTGATCCGGGCATGGAAGAACAGATCGACCTCGCCCATCAGCCGCTCGTGCAGCCTGATCGGGATGGACACCACGGTCTCGAAACCCGCCTGCGCGCAATGGCGCGTCCGGGCCGGCAGCATGGTGCGGATCGAAATCACGCGCGCGCCCGGCGACGCGAGCGGCGAGCCGCAATGGCAATCGCCGGCCTCGAGGCAATGCTCGGCATCGGACATCGCCTGCGGCAAGCCCTGCGAGGCCAGCATCAGGTAGCGGCGGTTCGCCTCGTCCGACCAGCGCAGGGCAACGCCGTCGGCATGCGCGATCCGGGCAATGCTCTTCGTGAACCCCTGCGCCAGTTCGTCGAGCGTCGCGGCCTTGGCGGCCAGCGTGGTGACCTCGTAGAGGCATTCCAGACGGCCACGCTCCTCCTCCAGCTGCGCCGTCTTCTTCTGCACCCGGCTTTCGAGATCGCGGTACATGGACTGCAGTTGCCTGGCCATGTCGTTGAATCCCTCTGCCAGGGTTCCGAACTCGTCCGTGCTGGTGCGCTCGACGCGGGCGCCGAGATCGCCATCCTGGAGGCGCTGGATCGCCCGCTTGAGCATGCTCAGCGGTTCCAGGACGAAGCGGAACCCGGTATGGATCAGCACGGCCGCGCCGATGAGCGCCACGCCCATCATCGCGACCTGCAGCAGGTGCATGAGTGCAGTCCACCGTGACAAGTGGGCTTCGATGCCGGCGACGAATGCATCGATGTCCGACGTGACCAACGCAGCGTCATCGCCGAGGCTGCCCGTCGTCGTCACGCCAGGCAGCGTCGAACCGGCAAGTCGGCCGCGAAGGGCGGCCCAGTCGTGTTCGACGACGGCGAAGCGCTGGCGCGCGGCATCGTCCCAGGGCACGAACAGCGGCCGTTGGGCGTCGCCGCTGCGCAGCACCTGGAGACTGCGCTCGAACTCGGCCGCCTGCCGGGACAGCAGCTGCGCCTCGGCCGCACCCGCCGACAGCACTATCCGATAGGTCTGCATGCGCATGCGCCCTGCTTCGTTGACCGCGGCGGCGCCGCCCTGGATCTGCCATGACATGTAGACCAGCACGGCAATGGCGCACAGGAATGCCAGCAGGCATGGCATGGCCACCAGCGCCAGCTTGGCGCCAAGAGTCCATTGCCTGGATCTGGTCGTCGAACGAACGTGGTCGTTGCCCACGCCAGCGGCCAGCTCGGCGGCAGTCAATCGCGTTCTTCCGTTTGCATTGCCGCATTCTGCGTTCGGAACCGGGTACTTGGTTGATCCAGATCAAGCACCGGGGATGCCATGGGACTACGCTGCAGAAGCTCACCCCACCCCCGAAACGATGTCCACTGCCCTGGCCCCACCTCCCACAACCCCGCAGGCTCCGGACTTCGCCGACGCGCTGGCCCGCTTCGACGTGCCCGGCCCCCGTTACACCTCGTATCCAACTGCGGACCGCTTTGTCGAGGCGTTCGGCCCGGCCGACTACATGGCCGCGGCGCATCAGCGGAAGCTGGGCCTCAGCCCCGGCCTGACACCCGTCTCCCTCTACGTCCACATTCCGTTCTGTGCATCGCTGTGCTACTACTGCGGATGCAACAAGATCATCACGCGGCATGCCTCGCGGGGACGTGAGTACCTGGGTTACCTGGAGAAGGAAATCACCCTGCACGTGGCGCAGCTGGGCGCGCAGACGCCGGTGAGCCAGCTTCACCTCGGCGGCGGCACGCCGACCTTCCTGAGCGACGACGGCCTGACCGACCTGATGCGGATGCTGCGCGAGGCTTTTTCGTTTGCACCGGCCGGCGAATACGCCATCGAGATCGATCCACGCACGGTCGACGCAAGCCGCCTGGCCCACCTGGCCCGATTGGGCTTCAATCGCCTGAGCTTCGGCGTTCAGGACTTCGACCCCGACGTCCAGCAGGCGGTGCATCGCATCCAGCCGGCACAACAGGTGTTCGATCTCGTCGCGTCGGCGCGCAAGCTGCAGTTCCAGTCCATCAATGTCGACCTGATCTATGGGCTGCCGCGGCAAAGCGTTGCCTCGTTCGACCGCACCCTGGCGCAGATCTGCGAGCTGCGGCCTGATCGCATCGCCCTCTATGCCTATGCGCACCTGCCCGAAAGATTCAAGGCGCAGCGCCGGATCGCCACCAGCGAACTGCCCTACGCCGCCACGAAGATCGAGATGCTGTCGCGCTCCATCGCCGCCCTCACCGCCGCGGGCTACATCTACATCGGCATGGATCACTTCGCATTGCCGAACGACAGCCTCGCCGTCGCCAAGCGCCAGGGCCGGCTGCATCGCAATTTCCAGGGCTACAGCACACAGCCGGATTGCGACCTCGTCGCGCTGGGCGTGTCGGCGATCGGCAGGGTTGGCGGCACGTACAGCCAGAACGCAAAGACCCTGGAGGAGTACTACGACCATCTCAACCAAGGGCGGCTGCCGGTGGTGCGCGGGCTCGCGCTGTCGCGCGACGACGTGCTGCGCCGCGCGGTGATCATGGCCATCATGTGCCAGGGGTATGTCGACTTCGAGTCGGTCGACATTGCCTATCTGACCAACTTCAGTGACTACTTCGCGTCCGAACTCACCGCGCTCGGCCAGATGGAAGCAGACGGCCTGGTGCGCCTCACCGACCGCGATCTCGCGGTCACCGACAAAGGCTGGTTCTTCGTGCGGGCCGTGGCGATGGTGTTTGACCGCTATCTGCAATCAGACCGCAAGCGTGCCCGCTTCTCCCGAATCATCTAGAAAGACCGAAACATGAAGCGCGAAGACGCTGCTCTGAGTTTGCTATTACCCGTGCAGCCCATCAGCCGCGACGTGCTGCGTGAAAAGTACCTCAAGCCCGGCGAGAACGAGGTCGAGGATCTGTTTGCGCGCGTCGCGCAGGCGCTGGCGTCGGTGGAGGCCGAAGGCGAACGCGCGCAGTGGCATGCGCGCTTTCTCGCCAACCTGCGCGCGGGGGCCATCGGGGCCGGGCGCATCATGAGTGCGGCGGGCACCGACCTCGATGCCACGCTGATCAATTGTTTTGTACAGCCGGTCGGCGACTGCATCCAGGGCCAGGACGGGGCAGGCTATGCCGGCATCTACGAGGCGCTGCGCGAGGCCGCAGAAACCATGCGCCGTGGCGGAGGGGTCGGCTATGACTTCTCCCGCATCCGGCCGCGCGGCGCGCAGGTGAGTGCCACCGCTTCACTGGCCTCGGGCCCGTGCAGCTACATCGACGTGTTCGACCGATCCTGCTCGACCGTGGAAAGCGCCGGTGCGCGCCGCGGCGCGCAGATGGGCGTGCTGCGCATCGACCACCCCGATGTGCTGGAGTTCATCACCGCCAAGCGCACCCCGGGGCGCTGGAACAACTTCAACGTGTCCGTCGCGGTCGGCGACACGTTCATGCGCGCACTGGCGGCCGACGAGGAATGGGCGCTGGTGCACAGCGCCAGGCCAGGGGCCGAACTGATCGCGCGGGGCGCCACGCAGGCCATCGACGGCAGCTGGGTCTACCGGCGCCTGCCGGCGCGCGAACTCTGGGACACGGTCATGCGCTCGGCCTACGACTTCGCCGAGCCGGGGATCCTGTTCACTGACACCATCAACAACGACAACAACCTGCGCTACTGCGAGCACATCGAGGCGACGAATCCCTGCGGCGAGCAGCCGTTGCCGCCCTACGGCTGCTGCGACCTGGGGCCGATCATCCTGCCGCGCTTCGTCGAGCATCCGTTCGGGATCGGCGGCGCTGCGCAGTTCGATTTCGAGCGGTTCAACGAAACCGTCGCGCTGCAGGTTCGGGCACTCGACAACGTGCTGGACATCACTTTCTGGCCGCTGCCGCAGCAGCGCGCCGAAGCCATGGCCAAGCGCCGCATCGGCGTGGGCTTTACGGGCCTGGGCAACACGCTGGCGATGCTGTGCCTGCGCTATGACCAGCCCGAGGGCCGCGCCATGGCCGTGCGCATTGCACGCAGCCTGCGCGACGCTGCCTACGCCGCCTCGGTGGCGCTGGCGCGCGAGAAGGGTGCGTTCCCTCTTTTCGATGCGGAACGTTACCTCGCGCGCGGCACCTTCGCCAGCCGGCTCGACCAGGCGCTGCAGGAACAGATCCGCATGCATGGCATCCGCAACAGCCACCTGGTGTCGATCGCACCGACCGGCACCGTGAGCCTGGCGTTCGCCGACAACGCCTCGAACGGCATCGAGCCGGCGTTCTCCTGGACCTACCGGCGCAAGAAGCGCGAAGCCGACGGCAGCATCTCCGAGTACGACGTCGAGGACCATGCCTGGCGCCTGTACCGCGCCCTGGGTGGCGACACCGAAGCGTTGCCTGCCTACTTCGTCTCGGCCCTGTCGATGCGCGCGGCCGGCCATCTGGCCATGATGGAAGCGGTGCAGCCTTTCGTCGACACCGCCATCTCGAAGACGGTCAACGTGCCGGTCGATTGCCCCTATGAGGACTTCAAGGGGCTCTACCAACAGGCCTGGACGGCCAACCTGAAGGGACTGGCCACCTACCGGCCCAACAGCATCCTCGGGTCGGTGCTGGAGCCCACGCCGGCAGCGAAGGAAGGCACGGCCTCGCGCATCGATAACGCCGCGGCCGACCCGATGCGCGCGATGATCGAGAGCCGCCCGACGGGTGCCCTGAATGCGAGCGCCGAGAAGATCGAGTACTGGACGCAGCAGGGCCGGCAGGCGCTCTATCTGGTGGTGTCCTTCCTGCCGCTGGCCGACGGGCGGGAACGGGCCATCGAGTTCTTCATGCCGGTGGGCCAGAGCGGCGAATCGCAGCAATGGATCACCGCGAGCATGCGGCTGCTGTCGCTGGCCGCGCGCGGGGGCTTCCTCGAACGCGCGCTCGCCGACATGCGCAAGGTGGCCTGGGATCGCGGGCCGGTGCGCCTGGGCAGCCACGTGAAGGCCGACGGCAACCAGGTGCCCATGTGGCACGACTCCGAGGTCGGCGCCATCGCGTACGCCATTCAGCAACTGATCGCAAAGCGAAGCGGCGCGGCGCCGGCGCCGGACGTTGCGCCCCGGACCGTTGCGCCCTCCCCTCTGATGGGCGCCAAGTGCCCGGAATGCGGCGCCCACGCCATGATCCGCAAGGACGGCTGCAACTACTGCACGCAGTGCGGGCATCTCGGAAGTTGCGGATGAACCCGACGGCTGAATCCCGACGAACACGCAGGCGCTCGGCGCCTCCTCTTCGGGACAGTTCGGCGACGGTCTCGAGGATCATGGGTTGAAGGTCAATTTGACCTGGTCGTTCTGAATCGACAGCGACGAGTCGAACGCTACATCAGCCGCATGGCGGCCAACGCGTCGGCAGGCCATCATGATCAGGTCGGGGGCCACCTTGAAGGTTCACTCCGGGTTGTCGCACGGCGTGAGCGCGAGCCATGTCGAACTCGTCAACCTGCTGTCAAAATATTCAGCAAAGCGCCCCAAAACTTCAATCGCCAATCGTTGCGAAAGCCGCAAACAGGCATTCGCCAACTCCCGTCCCCGATCCGCCCGCCCATGCACGTCCAAAGCGACCCTGTCGCACACAACAAGAATATCTCCCCGTCGGCCCAACAAGCTTCTGCGTCACAGCGCCTCGCTCCCGCTCCGAAAGACACCCTGGGGTGCATGGCCAACCACCTTCAACGAGATCAAGGCCTGCGCGCGAACGGGATCGAAATCCATCGCAAGACCATGGATCGGCACCAACTCCACCACGTGGAGACGGAGCCCAGCGCGCGCGGCGTGCTGCTTGGAATCTCGATGCGCGATGGTCACAGCCGGCGCGTTGTCGGCCGGCACCATGCCGCGTGCCACGATTTCGACAAGGGATCCATCTACATTCGCAGTTTCTCCGAACGCTATCGCGCCGACATCCGGCGTCCCTTCGATTTCGTGCTGCTCGAGATCTCGCACGCCAACCTCGAGCGAGCCCTCGAGGAAAAGCAGGGCCAGCGCGTCGCCAGCCTCGACCACGTGGCGGGGGTCCGGGACGATGTGCTGCTCAGTCTCGCCGATGCACTGACGCCGGCGCTCGAGCACCCTGCAGACGCCAGCATGTTGTTCGTCGACCAGCTGGGCGTCGCCATGACGAGCTATCTCGTCGAAACATATGGCGGCGCGGTGACGACGGCACCCCGAACGAACCGGATCCTGTCGCGCTCGCACGAGGCACGCGCAAAGGAGATGTTGCGCAGCAGGATCGACGCCAGCATCTCGATCACCGAGATCGCCGATGCGTGCGGGCTTTCGCGCAGCTATTTCATTCATGCCTTCCGCGAGACCACCGGGCAGACGCCGCACCAATGGTTGATCGCGCAGCGGATGGAGCATGCGCGCGCACTTCTAGCGGATTTCGACATGTCGCTGGCAGACGTTGCAGCCGCTTGCGGTTTTTCCGATCAAAGCCACTTCACCCGCGCTTTCTCTCGATATTCCGGCGTCCCACCCGGCGTTTGGCGGCGCAAGACACGGGTGGAGAACTAGCCTAGGCGCTGCGCCGGTCGACGACGCTGATCGCGCGGGGCAGATGCGATCAGCCTTGAATGAATGCGAGCAGGTCGGCGTTCACCTGATCCTTGTGGGTGGTGCATGTGGCGTGCGGCGCGCCTGCGTAGACCTTGAGCTGGCTGCCCTTGATCATCTCGGCCGCCAGCTTGCCGGTGGCCTCGATGGGCACGACCTGGTCGTCGTCGCCGTGGATCACGAGCGTGGGCACGTCGATCCTGGCCATGTCGGCGCGGAAGTCGGTTTCCGAGAACGCGGTCACGCAGTCGAGGGTGGCCTTGATCGAGGCCTGCAGCGCGATCTGCAGCGTCTGCTTGAAGACGCCTTGCGACACCTTGGCGCCGGGGCGGTTGGTGCCGTAGAAGAGCGTGCTGAAGTCGTCGAGGAACTGCGGACGATCGGCCGCCAGTCCGGCACGGATGCCGGCGAACAGCGACGCATCGGGGCCCACAGGGTGGTCGGCCGTCTTCATGAACAGAGGCGTCACGGCGCTGATGAGTGCCAGCCTGGCCACGCGTGCGCTGCCCTTGCGCGCGATGTAGCGCGTCACGTCGCCGCCGCCCATCGAGAAGCCCACGAGGGTCACGTTCTTCAGGTCGAGCTTTTCGATCAGCTCGGCGATGTCGTCGGCGAAGGTGTCGTAGTCGTAGCCGGTCCACGGCTGGCTCGAGCGGCCGAAGCCGCGGCGGTCGAACGCGATCACGCGGTAGCCGCGTTCCGCGAAGAACAGCATCTGGGCATCCCACATGTCGGCGCTGAGCGGCCACCCGTGGCTGAAGAGGATGGGCTGGCCCGAACCCCAGTCCTTGTAGTAGAGCTCGGTGCCGTCGCGCAAGGTGAGAGTGGTCATGTTTCTTTCAGGGAGGGAGTGAAGCAAAGGAAAGCGAAGAGACGCAAAAAAAGGTGTGTGTTTTCAGCTCTGGCGCACCGATTCGAAAAGGAACCACGTGCGCTGCTCGGCCTCGTCGATCCAGTTCTCCAGCACGCTGGCGGTGGCCACGTCGCCGTGCTCGTCGCACACCCCGTGCGTGGCGCGCATGAAGCCGGCCAGGCGCTGGTTGTCCTCGCGCAGCTCGGCCAGCATGCCGATGGGGGTCACGAAGTCGGCATCGTTGTCCGACAGGCGCTGCAGACGCGCGGCATGACCGGTCGAGCGCAGCGTGGTGCCGCCGACCTTGCGCACGCGCTCGGCGATCGGGTCAACCGTCGCGAAGATCTGGTCGGCCTGTTCATCGAGCAGCAGGTGGTAGTCGCGGAACGACGGACCCGACATGTGCCAGTGAAAGTTCTTCGTCTTGAAGTACAGCGCGACCACATCGGCCAGCAGCACGTTGAGCGCCGCGGAGATGTCGCGCGTGGCATCGGCACCGAGGTCGCTCGGGGTGTGCAGGGGCGCTTGGCGCCGGGCCTTGGTGTTCTTGATGGCTTTGACGGTTTTCGGGGTGGCCATGTTTTTTCCTTGGGTTGGCTGGCAGGCGATGGAGAAAGTCAGAGGGAAAGAAAGTGATGCACCGCGGGCTTGCCGGGCCCGATGTGAAAGCGCACGGCCTCGTTCTGCAGGTCGGCATCGGCATGCGACACGCGGTGGTGCTGGCGCAGATGCTCGGCCCACGATTCGACGAGGAACCACTCCATCACGCGCTCGGGATCGCCGGTGTGCTCGGTCACGCCCCACGCATAGGCGCCGTCCCGGCGGCGCTCCAGCGACAGCCGCTTCATCGCGTCGAGAAACGCCGGGCGGTCTGCCTGGCGAATGCGGTACTCGACCTGCACCATCACCGGGCCGCGGTCGTGCGCGACGGGCTCGGCCACCAGCGGTTCGGGCCAATGGTTCGAGGGCTGCAGGTCCGACTCGCCGGTGGGCAGGCGGGCGCGGTGGAACAGCAAGGCCACGATCACCAGACCGGCGGCACCCGCCACCAGCGTGTACGGCACGCCGATCTGCTGCGCAATCAAGCCCCAGCCGAGACTGCCGGCCGCCATCGCACCGTTGAAGACGGTGAGGTACACCGCGAGCCCGCGCCCGCGCACCCAGTTCGGCAGGATGGATTGCGCCACGCCGTTGAGCGTGGTCAGCGCAATGATCCATCCCAGACCCAGTAGCAACAACAGCAGCACGGCCAGCCAGTTGGGCGGCGCGAACGCCAGCGCGGCCATCACTGCGGCGGTGATCACCGAGGCCAGCAGCACGAGCCCGTCGGCGTCCAGGCGTGCGCGCAGCCGTGGCATGACCAGCGCACCCGCGATGGCACCGGCGCCCACGGCGCCCAGCAACACGCCGTAGAAGCCGGCCGTGCCGCCGAGCAGCTGGCGCGCCACCAACGGCAGCAACGCCCACACCGAGCTGGCGAACAAGAAGAACACGGCCGCGCGCAGCAGCACGCGATGCAGCTCCTCGCTGGCGCGCGTGTAGCGCAGTCCGGCGCGGAACGCGCCCAGAAAGTTCTCGGACAGTCCGCTGTCGACGGCTGCCGGGCGCTTCCACCACAGCAGCGCCGCAATGACGAACACATAGCTCAGCACGTCGAGGCCATAGGTGACGGCTGCGCCGAAGCTCGCGAGAATCAGCCCGCCTGCCGCCGGCCCGATGGAGCGCGCGATGTTGATCCCGAGCGAATTCAGCGCCACCGCGCTCTTGAGGTCGCTGCGCGGCACCAGCTCGGGCACGATCGATTGCCAGGTGGGCCCCATCAGCGCCGCACCGATGCCGCCCACGAAGGTCAGCGCGATCAGGTACTCGACTGTGAGCGAGCCCGTGCGCGAGAGCACCAGCAGCGTGGCGCTCACGGCGGCGAGCATCACCTGCACGAAGATCAGGAAGCGCCGCCGGTCGAGAATGTCGGAGAGCACACCGGCCGGAATCGCGAGCAGGAAGATCGGCAGCGTGGCCGCCGTCTGGATCAGCGCCACGGCAGTGGGGCTCGCGGACAGGTCGGTCACCAGCCAGGAGCTGGCCACGTCGCGCATGAAGCTGCCGATGTTGCCGAGCACCGTGGCGATCCACAGCACCGCGAACACCGGCTGGCGCAAGGGCGCGAAGGCGCCGGGCGGCGAAGCGGCCGCGCCTGGGGGCGAATCAGTCATGGACACGGTCTTTCAGATCGAGCCACGCGACGAGCAGGAAGCCACCGACCAGGCCCAGGTGCTCGAAGAAGGAGTTGGCGGCCATGAAGCGCTCGGGCTGTGGCATCTCCCAGAAGCGCAGCGCCACGAAGGTCGCCATCAGCGTGAAGCCGGCCAGCGCCAGCGCGCCGAGCCAGCGCCAGAAACCCGTGAGAATGAGCAGCGAAGCGCCGAGCTCCAGCACGATCACCGCCGCGGCCAGCGGCGCCGCAGGCGACAGGCCGAAGTGGTTCATTTCGGCAATGGCCGCGTTGAAGTCCACCGCCTTGTTGAGCCCGCCCTGCAGGTAGGCCGCACACAGCAGCAGCAAGGCGATCCATCGCCACACGGGTGAAGCAGTCGAGCGCATCGTCATCACACCGCCCAGCAGGCGCAACCGAGTGCGCCCCAGAAGCTCTTCAGGTCGGCGATGGGCAGCTTGCTGCTCCACGCCGTCGCATGCTGGTGGCCGTGCACGTTGCAGTTGTTGGCGCAGGCGCAGGACATCGCCGCCTGGCGCATCGCCTTTTGCAGCGGCGCGCCCTCGGCGGAACGGGCCGTATCAGCCCAGCCGGCGTAGCCGCCGAACGTGCGTGCCGGCGACCAATCGGGCATGGCCGGCGGCGGCGCACCCTCGTCATGGACCTGGAACGGTCCCGCCGCATACACGACCTTGCCGCCGACCATGGTCAGCAGCGCCGTGGTGTCGGCGATCTCCGATTCAGGGCAGGCTAAGAAGTCGCGATCCGGCACCAGCAGATCGGCCAGCATGCCGGCCTCGATGCGGCCCTTCTTGCCGACCTCGTTGGAGAACCAGGTCACGTTCTCGGTCCACATGCGCAGCGCCGCCTCGCGATCGAGGCAGTTGCGCTGCGGGTACAGCTGCGTGCCGCCCACCGTCTTGCCGGTGACCAGCCAAGAGAGCGACACCCACGGGTTGTACGACGCGACGCGGGTGGCGTCGGTGCCGGCCGACACCTTCACGCCCTTCTCGAGCATGCGCTTGACCGGTGGTGTGGCCTCGGCCGCACCGGCGCCGTAGCGCTCGACGAAGTACTCACCCTGGTACGCCATGCGATGCTGCACCGCGATGCCGCCGCCCAGCGCGGCGATGCGGTCGATCGACTTGTCCGAAATGGTCTCGCAATGATCGAAGAACCAGTTCAGGCCGGCCAGCGGGGTGTCCTTGTTCACCTTCTCGAACACGTCGAGCGATCGACTGATGGTCTCGTCATAGGTGGCGTGCATGCGCCACGGCCAGCGGTTTTGCGCAAGGATGCGCACGACGTCCTCGAGTTCGCCCTCCATCTCGGGTGCCATATCCGGGCGCGGCTGGCGGAAGTCCTCGAAGTCGGCGGCCGAGAACACCAGCATCTCGCCCGCGCCGTTGTGGCGGAAGTAGTCGTCGCCCTGCTTGTACTTCGAGGTGGCGGTCCAGTTGAGGAAGTCCTGCTTCTCCTGTTTGGGCTTCTGGGTGAACAGGTTGTAGGCGAGACGGATGGTGAGCTGGCCGGCGTCGGCCAGCTGCTGGATCACCTGGTAGTCCTCGGGAAAGTTCTGGAAGCCACCGCCCGCGTCGATGGCCCCGGTCACGCCCAGGCGGTTGAGCTCGCGCATGAAGTGGCGCGTGGAATTGAGTTGGTAGTCGAAGGGAAGCTTGGGGCCCTTGGCCAGCGTGGCATAGAGGATCGACGCGTTAGGCTTGGCCAGCAGCAGGCCGGTCGGATTGCCGGCCGCATCACGCACGATCTCGCCGCCGGGCGGTGCCGGCGTGTCCTTCGTGTAGCCAACGGCGCGCAGGGCCGCGCCGTTGAGCAGCGCGCGGTCGTACAGGTGCAGGATGAACACCGGCGTGTCGGGTGCCACCGCATTGAGCTCGGCGATGGTCGGCAGGCGCTTCTCGGCGAACTGGTGTTCGGTGAAGCCGCCCACCACGCGCACCCATTGCGGCGCGGGCGTGATGGCGACCTGGCGCTTGAGCATGCCCATCGCGTCGGCCAGGCTGCGCACGCCGTCCCAGCGCAACTCGAGGTTGAAATTGAGGCCGCCGCGAATGATGTGCAGGTGGTTGTCGATCAGCCCCGGCAGCACGCGCCTGCCCTGCAGGTCGATCACGCGGGTACTGGAACCCGCCAGCGGCAGCACCTCTTCATTGGAACCAACGCGCGCGAAGCGACCGCCCTGGATGGCCACGGCGCTCGCCGTCGGATTGGCGCGATCGAGCGTGGTGAATCGACCGTTGTGCAGGATCAGGTCGGGGGTGGTTGTGCCTGCCATGTCGGATGTCCTTGAAGCGTTGGGTTGGGCCATGGCCGTGCCGGCCAGCGCGGCGCCCAGCGTGCCGAGGCACAGCCGGCGGCGTTGTTCGTCGAATGGATCGCTCATGTGTCTTGGCGGGGCGTGGCGCCCGGGCCGCTCTTGGCGCATTGCGGCAGTTCGCCGAACACATGCGGCTTGACCTGGTGCTGCAGCCACGAGGTGGCCGCGGCGTCGGGCTTGACCCAGCTCTTGATGAGCGGCGGGATCTGCTCGCCGAGCAGGATCCCGAGAAGCCCAACGAGGGCAATGACCGGTGGGGCCGGCGAGCGCACCTGAAACAGTGCGTAGATCACACCGACCAGCAGGCCGAGCGCGAGCGACAGGACGTAGGGCTTCATCTTTTTCACCGTGGCGTTCAGCCTTCGTGGGCGCCGAACATCGTCTTGGCGTAGGTCACCCCCAGGCCGTAGGCGCCGCCGAATTTCTTTGCGATGCCGGTGGTCAGCTCGTAGGTGTCGCCGCGGGCCCAGTCGCGCTGCAGTTCGAGCAGGTATTGCAGCGAGGTCATGGGCTGGGCGCCGGCCTGCACCATGCGATCCATCGCGCGGTTGTGCGCTTCGGCCGACACGTCGCCGCAGGCGTCGGCAATCACGAACACCTCGAAGCCCTGGTCGATGGCCGACAGCGCCGGGCCGACGATGCACACGCCGGTCCACAGGCCCGCCAGCACGATGCGTGGATTGCCGATCTGGTTCACACGCTCGATCACGGCCGCGTCTTCCCAGGTGTTCATCGACGTGCGATCGAGCATCTTCTGGCCGGGGAAGGCATCGGTGATCTCGCCGAACATCGGGCCCGAGAAGCTCTTCTCGGCCACCGTGGTCAGGATGGTCGGGACCTTGAAGCCGGCTGCGGCATGCGCCACCAGCGCAGCGTTGTTGCGCAGGTTCACCGCATCGATCGAGTGCGTGGCGAAGGCCATCTGCGACTGGAAGTCGATCATCACCAGCGTGTGGTCGGTGGGCGTGAGCAGCTTGGCGCCGGCGGTGGGGGTTGCTTTGAGGGACATGGGGCTCTCCGTGTGTTGGCGATAGAAAAAAGAAGGGGTCGTGCCGCGCCATGCATCGTCGTTTTGGCGTGGACACATGTCTTGTCAATTAGTGAGGCCGTTTGGACATTTGCCGTGCGCGCTGGCCAAAGGCGCGCATGCGTTGTCAGAAGGAAGGCAACTCGTTCGGCCGCAGGTCGAACACCAGCACCTCGGCGCCTTCGCCGCGCGCCAGGTCGATCCGGTCTTCGTCGCGCACCCGCGCGCCATCGCCCTCCCCCAACCGTTGTCCGTTGACCTCCACGCTGCCGCGGGCGACATGCACATAGGCATGGCGATGGGCCCCGAGCACCAGCGATGCGCTTTCGTCGCCGTCGAACAGGCCGGCGTAAACGCGGGCGTCCTGGTGCACGGCGAGCGAGCCGTCGGTGCCCTCGGGAGAAATGATCAGCCGCAGGCGGCCACGCTTTTCCTCGGGGGTGAAGTGCGCTTCCTGGTAGCGCGGCGCGACGCCTTTGGCGTTCGGCGTGATCCAGATCTGCAGAAAGTGCAACGGGTCGGTGACCGACGAATTGAACTCGCTGTGGCGCACGCCGGTGCCCGCGCTCATGAGCTGCACGTCACCGGGGCGGATGACCGAGCCCGTGCCCATCGAGTCCTTGTGCTCGAGCGCGCCGTCGAGCACGTACGAGAAGATCTCCATGTCGCGGTGCGGGTGGGTGCCGAAGCCGCGGCCGGGATGCACGCGGTCGTCGTTGATCACCAGCAGGTCCGAGAAGCCTTCCTGCGCGGGATCGTGGTAGTGGCCGAAGGAAAAGGTGTGGCGCGACTTCAGCCAGCCGAAGTCTGCAAGTCCACGGTCGTTGGCGCTGCGAATGTTCAACATGATTCACGTCCTTTTGGGTTCGATTGGTTCGATTTGATTCACAATGGCCTCGAAGAAGAATCTCTAAGGCATGGCTGAATCATCTTTCTTCCGGCGACGCCTGTTGACGAAACTTTTAGCCATTGATCATCGAAGTTTTCGATCATCCATTTCGCAAGGACGGACCGGTGCTCAAACTCAGCCTCGAAGCCATCGAACTCGTGGACGCCATTGCGCGCCACGGCTCCTTCGCCGCCGCCGGCACGCGGCTGAACAAGGTGCCCTCGACCATCTCGTACGCGGTGGGCAAGCTCGAGCAGCAGCTGGGCATGCTGCTGTTCGTGCGCAACGGACCGCGCGTGACCCTCACGGCGGCCGGGGAGGAAATGCTCAAGGAAGGCCGCTGGCTGCTCGACGCTGCGAGCGATCTTGAATCGCGGATGCGACAGATCGCCACCGGCTTCGAATCGGAGCTGCGGCTGGTGCACGACTCCCTGATTCCGACGCAGGCGCTGATGGACGACATCCGCGCCTTCGAGGCGCTTCGCTGCGGCACGCGGCTGCGCATCGGCTGCGAGGCGCTCACCGGCAGCTGGGAGGCGTTGCGCGAAGGGCGCGCGGACATCGTCATTGCGGCGGGCGAAGGGCCGGCGGGCGGAGGCTATCAGGCCGTCATGGTGGGCAGTCTCGATTTCGCGTTCTGCGTCGCGCCGACGCATCCGCTGACCCGGTTCGGCCGGTCGTTGCATCGCGGCGACCTGCTGGAACACAACGCCATCGTGGTGAGCGATAGCGCACGCACGCTATCCGACCGCACCGTGGGGCTTCTGGCCGGGCAGCACCGCGTGGCCGTGCCCACCATGGCCGCCAAGATCGCCTGCCAGGCCGCGGGCCTGGGGCACGGCTTCCTGCCGCGGGCCTGCATTCAGGGCGAACTGGCGCGCGGCACGCTGGTGGAACTCGCCACCGAGGAGCCGCGCGCACCCGAGGCGTTCTGGCTGGCGTGGAAGACGGGCGCGAAGGGGAATGCGCTGCAGTGGTGGGTGAAGCAGCTGAACCGGCAGCTGGTGCCCGCGCTGTTGCCGAGGTCGACCTGAGCGCTCTGGCTCAGCCCGCGTTCAAGCGCCGCCAGCGCGCCGGCGACGTGCCCGTGTGCGCGGAGAACACGCGCGTCAGATGGCTCTGATCGGAAAACCCGCAGCGCGCGGCAATCTCCGCGATCGGAAGATGGGGCTGGCCCAACAGGCGGCGCGCCGCCTCCACGCGCTGCGTCACAAGCCACGCATGCGGCGTCTGCCCGGTGGTCTGCTTGAACGCCTTGCTGAAGTGACTGCGCGACAGCGTGCATTCCCGGGCGGCATCGGCCAGCGAGACATCGCCTGCCAGGTGTTGCATCAGAAACGCCTTGGCGCGGCGCTCCTGCCAGGACGCCAGGCCTCCTCGGGTCCGCACGGGCGCGAAGCCCACCGCGTCGCCGTAGACATGAACGACGTGCGCCTTCAGGGCCAGCGCCACGTGATCCACGAACAGCCGGCTCGCTTCCTGAGGGCGCATCAGCACGGGCAGCATAGCCCGGCCCAGATTGGCGATCACCGGGTCCAGTGTGCCGGCGTCACAGCGCAACCGGTCGACGCGAGGCATCTCCATCTCGTCGGCGAACGCGTCGAGCGTTGCGCGTGGCAGATGGAAAAACATCGAATGGAATGGGCTGCTGACGTACGCCGACGCGCGCTGCGACAGATCGGCGATGTGGAAAGCGCCTTCCTGCTGCAGGCCCAACTGTCGGGAATCGCCATCGCGGACGATGCGCCGGCTGCCGCCGGAATTGATCTCCACGCTGAGCAGGAATGCATCTTCAGTCGGGAGCGGCGCCAGCACAAACAGATGCGGCAACTCGTAACGCATGCGCGCGACGCCCAGTTCAGCGCCCCAGCGCGACCTGCTCACGAGCGACTGAACCGCGTCGATGCCGTACTGCGATGCCAGCCGTTGTCCAAGTTGGCAGTCAGAGCGAGAGGTGTTCGGCATGTGAGAACGACATCTGGCACCCATGGATGACCGCCAAGCTGGGAAAAATAGGCAGCATGGTAACTACTCGCGTTCGGCGACGCCTCTAGCGGGTGGCTGACGGACGCCCACAAGGCCGATCGGGTGCGCCCCGCTATCGAGCGCTATGTCTCCGAACTGGGGAGCCCACGCAGCTTGCGGTAGAGCGTATTGCGGCTGATGCCCAGGCAGCGGGCCGCCTCGGAGAGGTTGCCGCCACTGGACTGCACGACCTGCTTCAGCGTGCGTGCCGCCTGGGCCCGCAGGTCGACGACGTCGTCGACCACCTCGCGCACCGCCGGGGCGCCACGCAGGTCGTCGACCAGGTCATCAGGCAAGTGCACCCAGTCGATCATTGCCTCGCTGTCGTCAATCAATGCGCACGCGGTGCACAGCGCGCTGTTCAGCTGGCGAAGGTTGCCCGGCCAGCGATAGCGCGCTACGGCGCAGGCCAGATCGGGCGCGAGCTGGAGTTCGCGATCGGGAAGGATGTCGCGCAACATGCGGGCCACCATCTGCAGCTTGTCCTGTCGCTCGCGCAGCGGCGGCAACTGCAGCGCCAGGCCGTTCAGCCGGTAGTACAGATCTTCCCGAAAGCGCCCCGCATCGATCTCGGCGCGCAGGTTGCGGTGGGTGGCGCAGACGAGCCGGAAGTCCACCGCCACCGGTTTGCCGCCGCCCAGCGGCACCACCTGGCGATCCTGCAGAACGCGAAGCAGTCGCGTCTGCAAGACAAGAGGCATGTCGCCGATCTCGTCGAGAAGCAGCGTGCCGCCATGGGCCTCGCGGATGCGGCCTGGCGCACCATCGCGGCTCGCCCCCGTGAAGGCGCCCGGGCGGTAGCCGAACAGTTCGGCCTCGATCATCGTCTCGGGCAGCGCAGCGCAATTGACCGCGACGAACGGCCCGTCGCGACGCATTCCGCTGGCATGAATGGCGCGGGCGAACACCTCCTTGCCAACGCCGGATTCGCCCTGCAGGAGCAGCGAGATCGGCTTGTCCATCACGCGTCGTGCGCGGCCGATCGCGGCCTGCATGGCCAGATCCCCGGTGTCCAGTGCCGCCAGCGCATCGGAATGCACCGCAGCCTGCAACCGGATGGCGGGGCTGCCCTGGCTTGCCGCCAGCACGCCGCGGCTCGCCTCCACCCGGGCCCAGAGCACGCTGCCGTCATGGCGGCGCACTGCCCGCGGCGCGCAGGCCGCCTGGCGGCACCAGGCGCAAAGCGTTGCCATGTCCAGCTGCAGCAGCCGCTCGATCGTGCTCGCACCCACGTCGGCACGCGAGAGCCCCAGCATCGCCAGCGCGGCCGCATTGGCCCCGATGAGCCAGCCATCATCGGACAGGGCCACAAGACCTTCGGCCACGCTGCCGATACCCTCGGGCTGCGCATGCAGCCGCAGACGCAGGCTCGTGGCGTGGCGCGCGTCGAACAGCTTCTGCTCGATCGTGCGCACTGCCAGGCGCACCAGGCCCAGCGTATGCGGATGGAAGCTGCGCTGGTCGCCCGAAATGTCCAGCACGCCGAGCACGCGGCCGCCGGGATCGATGATCGGCGCGGCCGTGCAGGCGAGGAAGCCATTGCGTTCGAGGTAGTGCTCGCCGCCGTGCACCACCACCGGTGCGCCATCGGTCAGCGCGGTGCCGATGGCATTGGTGCCGCGCCACTGCTCGTGCCAGTTGGCGCCCGGGCGCAGCGCCACGCGCTGGGCACGGCTTGCGAAGCCGGCATCGCCCATGGCCCGCAGCAGCGTGCCTTGCGCATCGGCAAGGATGACCATGCTGCCGGTGTCGCGCATCTGCTCGAACAGGAACTCCATCACCGGTTGGGCATGCGACGCCAGCTCGCGCTGCCGATCCAGTGCCCGTGCCAGTTGCGCCGCGGAGGCATGCGGTGCACCGGCTACGCGGCCGGCCGGAACCAGGCCGTAGCCGCGGCTGCGCTCCCAGCTGCGGCGCAGCGAGGCCTCGATCAGGCCGTCCGCGACCTCGCCGGCAGTCAGCAGTTGGCGGCGCGCTTCGCGCAGGCGCGAGCCCGGCGCGCGCGTGGCGAGAGATTGAGCAGGCATCTTGTCTCCAGGTTCGGCGTCGATGCGGCACCCGACTGTCCCGTTTCGTGACAGGTGTTCACCGCATGGCACCCCTTGCGCAGTCTGGGACACGGACCTGACGTGGTTCTTGCGCCAGATCAGTGAAATGGCGGCCAAACCGGACTGGCACGCCGCGTGCGATGCGGAACGCCCGGACCCGCACAGCATCCGGTTTGCGCGGTTCCCATTCCACCCCTACCGGACGGAGACAAGAAACCATGCAATACGCCAGCCCCAACACCCCGGGTGCCAAGATCGACTTCAAGCCTGCCTACGACAACTTCATCAACGGCAAGTTCGTGCCACCGGTGAAGGGCGAGTACTTCGACGTGATCACGCCGATCACGGGCACGCCCTACACCCGTGCCGCGCGCTCGACTGCGGAGGACATCGAACTCGCCCTCGATGCGGCCCATGCCGCAGCCGATGGCTGGGGCCGCACCGCGCCCGCCGAACGGGCCCGCGTACTGCTGCAGATCGCCGACCGCCTGGAGCAGAACCTCGAACTGCTCGCCTATGTCGAGACGGTGGACAACGGCAAGCCGATCCGCGAGACGCTCAACGCCGACATTCCGCTGACCGTCGACCACTTCCGCTATTTCGCCGGTTGCCTGCGCGCGCAGGAAGGCGCGCTGAGCGAGATCGACGAGAACACCATCGCCTACCATTTCCACGAGCCGCTGGGCGTGGTGGGCCTGATCATTCCCTGGAACTTTCCCATCCTGATGGCCGCCTGGAAGCTGGCACCGGCCATCGCCGCGGGCAACTGCGTGGTGCTCAAGCCCGCTGAATCGACGCCCATCAGCATCCTGGTGATGGCCGAGCTGATTGCCGACCTGCTGCCGCCGGGCGTCCTGAATATCGTCAATGGCTACGGCCGCGAAGCAGGCATGGCGCTGGCCGGCAGCAAGCGCATCGCCAAGATCGCGTTCACCGGCTCCACCGCCACCGGCCGCGTCATCGCGCAAGCCGCGGCCGGCAACCTCATCCCGGCCACGCTGGAGCTCGGCGGCAAGAGCCCCAACATCTTCTTCGCCGACATCGCCGATGCCGACGACGACTTTTTCGACAAGGCCATCGAAGGCCTGGTGCTGTTTGCCTTCAACCAGGGCGAGGTCTGCACCTGCCCGTCGCGTGCGCTGATCCATGAGTCGATCTACGACAAGTTCATGGCGCGCGCGCTGGAGCGGATCAAGGCCATCAAGCAGGGCAGCCCGCTGGACACCGAGACGATGATGGGCGCGCAGGCTTCCTCCATGCAGATGGACAAGATCATGAGCTACCTCGAAATCGGCAAGCAGGAAGGCGCGGAATGCCTGATCGGTGGCGGGCGGGCGCAACTGGGTGGCGATCTGGCAGGCGGCTACTACGTCCAGCCCACGCTGTTCAAGGGCCACAACAAGATGCGGATCTTCCAGGAAGAAATCTTCGGCCCCGTGCTCGCGGTCGCGACCTTCAAGACCGAAGCCGAAGCGCTGGAAATCGCCAATGACACGCCCTACGGCCTGGGCGCAGGTGTGTGGACACGCGATGGCAGCACGGCCTATCGCATGGGCCGCGCCATCAAGGCCGGCCGGGTGTGGACCAACTGCTACCACGCCTATCCGGCGCATGCCACGTTCGGCGGCTACAAGGAGTCCGGCATCGGCCGCGAGACGCACAAGATGATGCTCGACCACTACCAGCAGACCAAGAACCTGCTGGTGAGCTATTCGCCGAAGAAGCTCGGCTTCTTCTGACATGGAAGCTTGAGCGGGATCAACACCAGGCAGAGGGAGTCCTCGCAGAATGGTTCGAAGCCGGCGCCAGGCGCAGGCTCCGCCCCTCCTTGCTGCACACCCTCCCTTGTCCAACCTGAAACTGATGCTTGCCCCGCTGCGCGGCGCCCTCACCGCCGCGCTGCTGGGCTTGAACACGCTGGTCGCGTTCAGCCTGATGGTGCCGCCGGCATTGATCAAGCTGCTGGTGCCGGTCAACCGGGTTCGCGCCGGCTGCGATCGCGTGCTGAACGCGCTGGCCGGAGGATGGGTGGCCATCAACAATGCATGGATCGCGGCCGTGTGCCCCGCGCCATGGCGAGTCCAGGGCGTCGAGGGGCTGAACCGCCGCGGCTGGTATCTGGTGTCGAGCAATCACCGGAGCTGGGTCGACATCCTGGTGCTGCAGCGTGTCTTTCACGGGCGCATCCCGTTTCTCAAGTTCTTTCTGAAGCGCGAGCTCGTCTGGGTGCCGGTGATCGGACTGGCCTGGTGGGCGCTCGACTTTCCGTTCCTCAAGCGCGGCCGTGGCGGGGGTGCGGGCCGCGGGGATCTCGCCACGACGCGGCGATCCTGCGAGAAGTTCAAGCGCGTTCCGACGGCGGTCATCAACTTCGTCGAGGGCACGCGCTTCACGGCGGCCAAGCATGCCGCGCAGCACAGCAGCTACCGGCATCTGCTCGAACCCAGGACGGGTGGCCTGGGCGTGGCGCTGGCCACGATGGGCGAGCAGTTCGAGGCCATGCTCGACGTGACCATCGTCTACCCCGAGGGGACGCCCAGCTTCTGGGCGCTGCTGTGCGGCAACGTGAAGGCCGTCACCGTCGACGTCCGTCAATGCGCCATTCCGCCCAACCTGCTGGGTGCGGGCTCCTCGGGGAACCGGGCGCACCGTCAGCGGATCCGCAAGTGGGTCGAGGGCCGGTGGGCAGAGAAGGATCGCCTGATCCAGCGCCTGCTGGCCGAACCGCGCAGCGCGCGCGAATAGGCACGCGACAGATCCCGCCGCACGGGCGCTTTCGGGGTGGTTTCGGGGTGGTTTCGGGGTGGTTTCGGGGCGAATGTTGATGCACATCAACGTCGCGGAGCGAGGCCTTTCCTACGATAGATGTATTCCAAATACACCTTCTGCCCCGTTCGCTTTCCACAAGGAATTCCCCGTGCAATCTGCAGCCTTCTCCTCCCTCGTCGAAACACCATGAAAAACAACAGCAGGCTCTGGCGCTGGCTCGCCTTCATCTTCGTACTGTCGTTCGGTGCGCTGGGTTACCTGGGTGTGCAGATCTACCTGACGGCGCCCCCGATTCCCACATCCGTCACCGCCTCCAACGGCGATGTGGTCTTCACCGGCGAGCAGGTCCAGCGCGGCCAGCAGGTCTGGCTGTCGGTCGGCGGGCAGCAACTGGGCTCCGTCTGGGGCCATGGCGGCTACGTCGCACCCGACTGGTCTGCAGACTGGCTGCACCGTGAGGCCCTTGCGCTCAAGAATCGCCACGCAGAGGCCTATCGCAAGGCGCCCTCCGCGCTGAGTGCATCGGAACGCGGCGCGCTCGACGCCAGGCTGGTCGACGAGATGCGACGCAACACCTACGACAGCACGAGCGGGGTGGTCACCGTTTCGGTGGCCCGCGCACAGGCGATCCGCGAAACGGCGGCGCACTACGACGCACTGTTCGGCCGCGACAGCTCGGTCGCCACGCTGCGCGACCAATACGCGATGACGGTGGACATGCTGCCCGATCGCGCCGACCGCCAGGCCCTGACCGCCTTCTTCTTCTGGACGGCGTGGGCTGCGGCCACCGACCGCCCCGGGGAAACGGGGCTGAGCTACACCAGCAACTGGCCGCATGAGCCACTGGTCAACAACACGATGACCAGCGGGGCGGCCATCTGGACGATGGTCAGCATCTGCCTGCTGCTGGCGGCCATTGCGGCCATGCTGTGGCTGCACGGCAGCCAGAAGCACGAAGCCGAAGCGCAGCCGCCCAAGGCGGATCCGCTGCTCGGCGTCGTGGCAACGCCTTCCATGAAGGCCACGCGCAAGTACTTCTTCGCGGTGATCGGACTGATGCTGCTGCAGATCGGCATGGGGGTCATCACTGCCCACTACGCCGTCGAAGGCCAATCGTTCTTCGGGCTGCCGCTGGCCGAAGTGCTGCCCTACGTGGTCAGCCGCACGGTGCACACGCAAGTCGGCATCTTCTGGATCGCCACCGCGTGGCTGGCCACCGGCCTCTACATCGCCCCGCTGTTGTCCGGCCGCGAACCCAAGCTGCAGAAGCTCGGCGTGGACGTGCTCTTCTGGGCCCTGATCGCCATCGTGGTGGGCTCTACGCTGACCGGCTGGCTCGGCACGCTGCAGCACCGCGGTGTCGACTTCAGCTTCTGGATCGGCAACCAGGGTCTCGAATACACCAGCATGGGCCGCGTCTGGCAGGTGCTGCTGTTCGTTGGCCTGCTGTTCTGGGTGTTTCTGCTGGGCCGCGCGCTGTGGCCGGCACTGGTCAAGCCTTCGGCATCGCGGGGCCTGATCGCGATGGTGTTCCTCTCGGCCACCTGCATCGGCGGCTTCTATTCCACCTCGCTGGTCTGGGGACAGCACACCCACTACTCGATGATCGAATACTGGCGCTGGTGGCTGGTGCACCTGTGGGTGGAAGGCTTCTTCGAAGTGTTCGCCACCGCCGTCGTCGCGCTCATCTTCACGCGCCTGGGCCTGGTGCGCACTGAAAGCGCCAACCGCGCCATCATTGCCGAGACCATCGTGTTCCTGTTCGGCGGCATCCTCGGGACGCTGCACCACCTCTACTTCACCGGCACGCCGACCTCGGTGATCGCCGTGGGCGCGGTGTTCTCCGCGCTCGAAGTGGTGCCGCTCACCCTGATCGGCCTGGAGGCGCTGCAGACCTGGCGCCGCTCGCAGACGATGCCCTGGCTCGCCGCCTACAAGTGGCCCGTCATGTGCTTCGTGGCTGTCGGCTTCTGGAACACCATCGGCGCCGGCGTGCTCGGCTTCGCGATCAATCCGCCCGCCTCGCTCTACTACGTGCAGGGGCTCAACATGACGGCCGCCCACGGCCACGCAGCGCTCTTCGGCGTCTACGGCATGCTGGGCATCGGACTGATGCTGTTCTGCCTGCGCGGCCTGTACGAGCGCAACCTGCACGCCGATGGCCTGCTCAAGCCCGCGTTCTGGAGCCTCAACATCGGCCTGGCCATGATGGTGTTCCTGTCGCTGCTGCCCGCCGGCATCTACCAGGCCTGGGCCAGCGTCACGCAGGGGTTGTGGTTCGCCCGCTCCGCCGAGATCGTGCATTCCCGCGTGATGGAGATCCTGGTCTGGATGCGGGTGCCGGGCGACATCGTCTTCGCCGTGGGTGCGGTGCTCCTCGCCGTATATGCGCTGCGCCTGCTGCGCCGTCCGGTGTCGCAATCCGGATCGCAGACATCGCCGGGCCTGGCCGTCAAGGTTGCGGCCGCGGCCGAACGGTGAGGCTGCTTGCCCCAGAGAGACCATGAAGCTCACCGCCTTCACCGACTACAGCCTGCGGGTACTGATCTACCTGGCCGCGCAGCCGGAGCGGCGCGCCACCATCGCGGGGATCGCCACCTCTTTCGGGGTGTCGGAACATCACCTGACCAAGGTGGTTCATTTCCTCGGCAAGCACGGGTGGCTCGCCAACGTTCGCGGCAAGGGCGGCGGGCTGTCGCTCGCCAAGGCACCCGACACGATCAATATCGGCGACGTCGTGCGCCACACCGAGGGCAACGCGATCGTGGAATGTTTCGCGCAAGACGGTGGCGAGTGCCGTATTACCGGCCTGTGCCGTCTGCGCGGCGTGCTGGACGAGGCCCTGGCGGCCTTTCATTCGATCCTGCATCGCTACACGCTGGCGGATCTGGTCCACAACCGCGAGGCGCTGTCCGCGATATTTTTTGTCGACGAAGCCCCGGCGCACCACCATGCCAAGGGGGGCACATGACGAACCAGGCCATCCTCGACGTGGCCTCTTTCCCCTACGACGGGCCGGAAGCCTTGCGGCAGCCGATCGCCACCGCGCTGTCGCGCGTGGTCGATCCGGAAATCTCGATGAGCATCGTCGATGTCGGCCTCATCTACGGCGTCACCGTCGACGCCAAGACCGCGCACGTGCTGATCACCATGACTTCGGCTGCCTGCCCGGTGATCGACGTCATCATCGAGGACGCGGAGCTCGAACTGGACAAGGTCATCCCTGCCGATCTCAGGATCTGCATTGAACTGGTGTGGGAGCCGCCCTGGACGCCGAAGCGCATGAGCGCGAAGGCCAAGCGGTTCATGGGATGGTGAACGCCGAAAGTCTTTCCATCCGGGGCAGCCACCGGGCATCGGCGTCCCGCGTCTGGATCTTCACGCGCGCGGTGTTCGGCGCGCTGGTGGGCGTCTCGCTGGTGGGTGGCGTCGCGGGCGGACTTTGGCGGCTCGGCGTCGCGCTGCCGGATCCGCTTTCCTTTGCCTGGACAGGCCAGGTGCTGATGGTGCATGCGGCCCTCATGATCTGCGGCTTTCTCGGGACGGTCATCGGCATCGAGCGCGCAGTGGCCGTCAAGCACCGTGCGGCCCTGCTCGCGCCACTGGCGTCGGGCGCCGGCGCTGTGTGCCTCGTGCTCGGACAGCAGGCCGCTGGCGCGTGGTTGGGCGTGTCGGCGGCGGTGGCCTTCCTGGCTGTCAACGCTGTGGTCGTGCGGCGCCAGCACGCTGCCCACACGCTCCTTTTGCTGGTGGGTGCGGCTGCATGGGTGATGGGCAACGTGCTGTTCGCGCTGGGCCACGACGGCAACGCTGTCTTTCCGTGGTGGTTCGCCTTTCTCGTCATGACGATTGCCGCCGAGCGCCTGGAGATGACGCGACTCATGCGACGACGCCCGGGCGCCAGCACCACGCTGCACGCCGTTCTGTTGCTGTTGCTGGCGGGCGCTGCAGGGTCGGGCATGGCGCCGCGCGCCGGCGGACTGATGTATGGCACGGCGCTGGTGCTGCTGGCGGCGTGGCTGGCGACCTTCGATGTGGCGCGGCGCACGGTGTTCGCACACGGCATCAGCCGCTACATGGCGATCTGCCTGCTGGGCGGCTATGCCTGGCTCGCGGTCGCCGGCGTGGCGTGGGCGCTGACGGCGCTCGGATGGGCGGCGCGCGACGCAGCGCTGCACGCGTTGGGACTCGGCTTCGTCGTCAGCATGATGATGGGGCACGCGCCGGTCGTGCTGCCCGCGATCGCGCGGGTCAAGCTCCAGTTCGGCGTGCTCTTCTATCTGCCGCTGGCCGCCCTGCACCTGTCGCTCCTGATGCGGCTCTTTCTCGGGCCCTTCAGCGAACCGTTGCGCGCCGCCGGCGCCGCATTCAACGCAGCAACGATCGGCTTCTTTGCCGCCACCGTGGCCGGTGCGGCCGTGGCCTGGCGTCTCCACCACGGCGCTCTCGGCGTCAGAAAGGCCCGGTAATGGCTCCCTTCATCGCCGTCCAGCGCGCACAACCTCCCCTGGCCCCAGCGCCCGCCTTTTTTGCCCTGTGGCAACTTGGCTTCCGGCCGTTCTACCTGCTCGCCAGCGCCTTCGCTGCGCTGTCCATCGGGCTGTGGGCGCTGCAGTTCGCAGGCTGGCTGCCGCTGGCCTACCTGCAGGGCCCGCTGTGGCATGCGCACGAAATGCTGTTCGGCTTCACCCTCGCGGTGATCGTCGGCTTTCTCTTCACCGCGGGGCGCAACTGGTCCGGCCAGCCGACGCCAGTGGGCCTGCCGCTGGCCGCCCTGGCGGCCCTCTGGGTGGCGGGGCGCGTTCTCGTTCTCACGCCTTTCGGCTGGGCGGCTGCCATCGTCAACGCGGCCTTTCCGCTGGCCTGTGCGGTGGCGCTGGCGATCCCGCTTATCACTGCGCGCAACCGCCGCAACTACTTTTTCATCGGGTTGCTGTTGGTGCTTTCGGGCGCTGCACTCGCCTTCCATCTCTCGGCCCTTGGCGTGATCGAGGTACCGGCATGGATCGGCATCCAGGTGGCGCTGGATGTGTTGCTGCTCATCATGGCGGTCATGAGCGGCCGCGTGATTCCGATGTTCACCAACAACGGCGTTCCCGGCGCGAACGCGACAACGCATCCGCTGCTCGAGAAGGCAGCGCTGGGCTCTTTGGCCGCGCTGCTGATCGTCGATGCAATTGGCCTGCCGCCGCTTGCCGTAGCGGCCATCGCCGTACCGGCGGCGCTCGTGCATCTCGCGCGGTGGCTGCTCTGGCGGCCCTGGAAAACGCTGAACAACTCAATCGTTCTGGTACTGCACCTGGCCTACGCGTGGATTCCCGTTCACCTCGCATTGCGGGCGCTCGCGTCGGGTGGCTGGGTGTCGCCATCGCTGGCGGCGCACGCGCTGACCGTGGGTGCGGCAGGAGGACTCATCATCGGGATGATGGTTCGCACGGCGCGAGGCCATACCGGTCGAATGCTGCGCGCCGACCAGTTTGATACCGCCTGCTTCGTGCTGGTTCTGCTGGCCGCGCTCACGCGGGTTCTCGTGCCGCTCGTCGCGCCATCCCAGACCATCACTGCGGTGCTGGGTTCCGCCGCCTTCTGGACATTGGGCTTCGGCCTGTATGCCGTGCGCTACTGGCCCGTGCTGACGCGGCCCCGCCTGGACGGCCGGCCGGGCTGAGCCTGCCGGCATCCCGTTGTGGATAATGCGAATAGTTCCCATTTGCAATGTATGCACCGGGTGAGCCGTCGCGACGCCAGCCTGTCGAGGGGACTCGTCACCTCCATGGCTGTGATCGATCTGTGCTTGAACGCTATTACCAAGAACTGCTGAACTTCTGTTCGCGCACGGCGCGCAACCGCGATGCCGCGGCCGATGTCGTGCAGGAGAGCTACGCACGCGTTCTGGCCGTGCAGCATTCCGGGCAGCCGGTGCCCGAGCCGCGCGCGCTGCTGTACCGCACGGCACGCAACCTGCAGATCGACCAGCACCGCCGCAGCGAAGTGCGCGGCGAAGCGCTGCAGCCGGACGACGAGGAGACGCTTTCCGCCGAGCTCGACAGCCTGGCGGCGCCCCGGGCCTGCGAACCCGACACGGCCGCCGAGTCGGCGCAGGCCGTCAGCGCCCTCCTTGCCACCATCGACGCCCTGCCCTTGCGCTGCCGCGAGGCTTTCATCCTGCACAAGTTCGATGGCTTGCCGCATGCGGAGGTTGCAGAGCGCATGGGCATCTCGCGCAAGATGGTCGAGCAGCACATCAAGCTGGCCATGGAGGCCTGCAGGCGCTGCGCGGGCGACATAGGGTTTCAGGCCGCTGGTGCGTCTACATCAAGGAGATGACAGCGTCATGAGCACCCCGCCGCCAGCAGACCCGCCAGCCGCGCCGTCCCCGGAAATCGACAGCGCGGCCCTGGACTGGTTCGTGCGCCGTGGCGGCGGCGGCATCGATGCCGCCGAGGAAACGGCATTCCAGGCCTGGCTGGCTGCCGATGGCCGTCACCGCGCGGCCTTCGCGCACTGGCAGCGCGACTGGGCCGCGCTCGATGCGCTGCCTGCGGAGGGCCTGGACTCGCTGAGGAAGAGGCTGAGTGCCGACAAGGCAGCGGCCCGTGCCGCGCCGCTGCGGCGCGCCTGGTGGCGCGGGCTGGCCGACTGGGCGCCGCAAGGCGCGCTCGCGGCCGTGCTGCTCACGGTGGTCGGCGGCAGCTACCTGGCCTGGAGCCACTGGCAGCAGCCCCTGTTCGTGCAGAGCTTCGCGACCGCGCGCGGCCAGCAGCTCGATGTGGCCTTGCCCGATGGCAGCCGGCTGCGGCTCGACACCGCGACCCGCGCCGACGTCACGTTCTACCGCCAGCGCCGCGAGCTTCGCCTGCCCGAGGGGCAGACCGTGCTGCAGGTCAAGGGCGACGCGGCGCGCCCTTTCGACGTGCTCGCCGGCCCGCTGCGCATCACTGTCGTCGGCACCCGCTTCTCGGTGCGCTACACGCCCGGCCTGTCGGACAAGGAAGGCGTGCACGTCGCCGTGGAAGAGGGACGGGTGCGCGTGGCGCGGGCCGACCGGGCGGCATCCGGCGCTGGCGCCGCCGTCGAGCTCGGTGCCGGCCAGCAGGTCGCCAGCGATGCGGCCGGCAGGCTCGGCGCAGTGTCCGCCGTGCCTGCCGCCGGCATCGCGCCGTGGCGCGAGAGCCGGGTCAGTTTCGACAACACGCCGCTGGCCCGGGCGCTGGCCGAATTCGAGCGCTACGGCCCCACCCACCTCGTGGTGCGCGACCCGGGCGTGGCCGCGCTGCGCGTCACCGGCACCTTCGACCCCCACCGGCTCGACAACTTCTCGCGCGTCCTGCCGCAGGTGTTGCCGGTGCGACTGCGCGCGCAGGATGACGTAACGGAAATCGTCTCCGGCAAGTAGCCACGCCGCAAGCCGCAAAAAACTTTGAAGCCGACCTAGGGTTTGTCGGAGCCCATGCGTCTACATGAGAAGGATTCTTATTTACCTCCTTCTCGAATGTTCCGTTCCCGTCGCTTTCACCCTGCTCCGTTGGCCCTCGCGGGAGCGCTGTCCTTCACCAGTGCCGTCGCGCATGCCGAGGCGGCCACGCCGATGCAGATCGGCATCGCGGCGCAGCCGCTGGCCCAGGCGCTCAATGACCTGGCGCGGCAGACGCGGCTCGAACTGATGGTTCAGCCCGCGCTGGTTGCGGGCAAGGCGGCACCGGCCGTATCCGGGCAACTGACGCCGCAGCAGGCGCTGAACCGGCTGCTGGCCGGCAGCGGGCTGGCGGCGACCATCGAGGGCAGCGCCGTCGTCGTCAAGGCCTCGTCCGACACATCGGCCGCCGGCAACCTGCCGCTCGTGACGGTGACGGCAGGCCCGCAAGAGGAAACCGCCGGCGGAACGACAGGCTATGTCGCCAGGCGCAGCGCAGCGGGCGCCAAGACCGACACGCCGATCCTCGAAACGCCACAGTCCATCTCGGTGGTGACCAAGCAGCAACTCGAAGACCAGAAGCCGCGCAGCATTCCCGAGGCGCTGAACTACACGCCCGGCGCCTTCACCGGCCTTGTGGGTTCGTCCAACCGCTACGACTACGTGGCCCTGCGTGGCTTCAACGACAGCAGCGTCGACAGCACCCTGCTCGATGGCTTGCGCCTGCTGAGCGACCAGGGCAGCTACAGCTCGATGCAGGTCGATCCGTATTTCCTGGAACGCATCGACGTGGTGAGGGGGCCGGCCTCGGTGCTCTATGGGCGTGCGTCGCCCGGCGGGCTGGTGGCCCTGACCAGCGCAAAGCCGCAGTTCGAGCCCTATCGCGAAGTCCAGCTCACCGTTGGCAATCGCAACCGGATGGAAGGCGCGGTCGATCTCACGGGGCCGGTCGACGCCAACGGCGTGATGGCATACCGCCTGACGGCGCTGGGGCGCTCGCTGGATTCGCAGTTCAACCATGTGAAGGAGCAGCGCCAGGCCATCGCGCCGTCGCTGACGATCCGGCCGTCGAAGGACACGCAACTGCTGCTGCAGGCGTATCTCCAGCACGATCCCGAAGGCAGCTACCACAGCGGCGTGCCGGCGGACGCCAGCATCAATGCGAAGCACAACGGAAGCCGCATCTCGCGCTATTTCTTCGATGGCGATCCGAGCGTCGAGAAGTACCAGCGCACCCAGCGCTTTCTCGGCTATCAGTTCGACCATGCCTTCAACGACCAGTGGAAGTTCCGGCAGAACTTCCGCTACGTCTCGGCCGACACAACGCTGCGCCAGGTCTACGGCTACGGCTGGGCCAGCGCCAACGAGCTGACGCGCTATTACGCCGGCGCACGCGAATCCACGCGCGGCCACACTGTCGACAACCAGCTTGAAGGGCGCTTCGAGACAGGGGCGGTCAAGCACACGCTGCTGACGGGGCTGGACTACCAGAAGCGCAGCGTCGGCGGGAGCTGGGAGTCGGGCGGCGCATCGCCGATCAACGTGTTCGCACCGGTCTATGGCCTCCCCGGGCTGAGCGACGTCACGAGCTCCCCGATCGACCGCCGCCTGGAACAGACCGGCCTCTACATCCAGGACCAGATGGAGCTCGGCCGCTGGCGCCTCACGCTCGGCGGACGCCAGGACTGGGCGCAGGCCTCGAACCGCTATGGAACCGATGCGCCGGCCGAATGGAAAGGCTCCAGGTTCACCAAGCGGGCCGGCCTGGTCTATCTGTTCGACAACGGCATCGCGCCCTATGTCGGCTATTCGGACGGCTTCAACCCGAGCCTGCGCAACGACCAGCAAGGCAACATCCTGCGCCCGGCCGAGACCAGGCAGGTGGAGGTCGGCATCCGCTATCAGCCCAAGGGTTCGAACACCCTGCTGTCGGCGGCCGTGTACGACCTGAAGCAGGAAAACGTGGCCACGCGCCCGGTCGGCGCGACCTACTACGTGCCGAGCGGCAAGGTGCGCTCGCGCGGCCTCGAGCTTGAGGCGCGTTCGCAGCTGACCAGCAACTTCTCGATGCTCGCGAGCTACACCTTCACCGACATGAAGTTCATCGAGTCGGCCGAAGGCTTCACCGGCAATACGCCGTACCAGGCGCCGCGCCACATGGCCTCGGTCTGGGGCGACTGGACTTTCATGCCCGGCTTCACATTGGGCGCCGGCGTGCGCCACGTGGGCACCAGCTGGGTCGACAACGCCAACAGTTTCAAGGTGCGGCCGTACGCCGTGGTCGACCTGATGCTGCGCATCGACCTGGCGTACGTGAACCCGTCGCTCAAGGGCTCCAGCCTGCGCCTCCACGCCAACAACGTCTTCGACAAGAGCTACGTGGCGTCGTGCCTGAGCCAGCAGTACTGCTACTGGGGCGACGCACGCAATGTGGCGGCCACCCTGACGTACCAGTGGTAGCGGCCGCCGTTCGACAACCCCCAAATCGGAGTGCCATGAAAACGGACGTTCAAGAATTCATCGCGATAGGGCTCGGGCCCTTCAACCTGAGCCTGGCCTGCCTTGCGGAGCCGATTGCCGACCTGGACGGCATCTTTCTGGAGCGCAACACGGAGTTCAGCTGGCATCCCGGGATGCTGATCGACAACGCCACGCTGCAGAACCCTTTCCTGGCCGATCTGGTGAGCCTCGCGGATCCCACGAGCCGCTTCAGCTTCCTCAACTACTGCAAGGCGGAAGGCAAGATCTACTCGTACTACTTCCGGGAGAACTTCTACCTGAAGCGCGCGGAGTACAACGCGTACTGCCGATGGGCCGCGGCACAGCTGTCCAACGTGCGCTTCTCGTGCGATGTGCAGGAGGTGGTACACGACCTCGAGAACGGCTGCTATGTCGTGACCGGCGTGCAGGGCCCGCAGCGCGAACCCTTTGTCCTGCGCTGCCGTAAGCTGGTGCTGGGTGTTGGCTCCCGGCCGGTCTTTCCCCAATGCTGCGAGCCGGCCGAGCACCGCTTCATGCATGCCGCCGACTACCTTGCGAACAAGGCGCAACTGCAGCAGAAGCGCTCCATCACCATCGTCGGCAGCGGGCAAAGTGCGGCGGAGGTCTTTCACGACCTGCTCAAGGAAGCCGACGCGCACGACTACAGCCTGACCTGGATCACGCGCTCGCCGCGCTTCTTCCAGATGGAGACCACCAAGCTCACGCTGGAGATGTTCTCGCCCGACTACATCGACTACTTCTTTCACCTCGACGAGCAGAAGAAGGAGCGCATCGTCCGCACCCAGGACAGCCTCTACAAGGGCGTCAACGCCAGCCTGATCAACCAGATCTACGACCTGCTCGACGACAAGCGCAACGAGGGCCGGCTGCGCACCCACCTCATCACCAACTGCGAGCTGCAGGGCTGCCGCTACGACGCCGCCGGCGACGGCTACGACATCGAGTTCCGGCAACTCGATTGCGAGACCCGCTATGCGCACCGCAGCGAGGGCGTGGTCTTCGCCACGGGATACCGCGAGAACATCCCGCCCTTCATCGACGGCATCCGACACCGGCTGCGCTGGGACGAGAAGGGCCGCTACAGGCTGGCGCGCAACTACGCGGCCGACTTCGATGGCAACGAGATCTTCGTGCAGAACGCCGGCCAGCACACCCATGGCATGACCAACCAGGATCTGGGCATGAGCTGCTACCGCAACTCCTACATCCTGCGCGAGCTGACGGGCGTGGAGCACTACAAGATCGAGCGGCGCATCGCGCTGCAGGATTTCGCGATTCCCGCGACCGCGGATTTCGTCCGCCTCTGACGCGGAAAACAGCATGAGCCTGAAATTCCACGTCATCATGATGACGGTGCTGGCGGTCATCAGCGACGCCATCCTGATCCCCTTCTATCCGCAGTTCTTCAGCGCGCGCTACGGCATCGACAGCGCAGTGCACGTGGGCGCCTACGTGGCGGCCATCTCGATCGCGGTGATGTGCACGCTGCCGCTCTGGGCACGCGTGGCACGGCGCATCGAGCCGTTGCACCTGCTGGTCTACACGCAGTTTGCCGCCGGCACCTTCAGCCTGCTGTGCGACTGGGCACCCGACGTGCAGAGCTACTGGGTGCTGTCGATGCTGATGTTCATGTGCAAGAGCAGCTATCTGCTGATGTATCCGTACATGATGCGGCTCACGCCCAAGGACCAGCATGCGGCCACCATCGGCGTGCTGTCGGTCGTGGTGCATTTCGGCGCCATCTTCGGCGCGGTGGTGGGCGGCTTCGTGCTGCAGGCCTGGGGGCCGCGCGCCAGCATCTTCGCCATGGCTGCCGGCGACTTCTTCCAGATGGCGGTCTGCATCTACCTGATCCGCAGCGGCAAGATCGTTCGCATCAACACCGGCGAGCATGCGCAAACCGCCGCAGCTGCAGCCGAAGCGCGCCGCGTCGACTGGCGCGCGCGCCTGCCGATCCTGCGGCTTGCGCTGGTGATGCTGCTGTTCGACTTCAGCGCCTATCTGATCCGCCCCTTCTTCGCGGTCTACTGGCAGAAGACGAGCGGCTACGACAGCGAACTGGTCTCCGGCATGGCCTTCGCCATTCCGGGGGTGGTGGCCATCGTGGCGCTGCGGCTGCATGCCCACATCCGGGCGCGCAGCGGGCGCCTGCCCGACCACACCGTGGGCAACCTCCTGCTGGGCATGGTCGGGCTGCTGCTGCACGCCGCGCCGGATCCGGTGTGGATCGTGGTGGGACGCGTGCTGTATGGCTGGTCGCTGTTCCAGATCATCGTCAAGCTCGAAGTCAACCTGTTCCGCCTGTCCACGCCACAGCGCTATGCGCAGGACTACAGCATCACCAACTTCTTCCAGAACCTGGGCGTGCTGCTGTCCTCGTTCGCGGCCGGCGCGATCGTCGAGCGCTACGGGCTGCACGTGCCTTTCCTGCTGGCAGCGGGCGGCTTCGTGCTGACCGCGCTGCTCGACCGCCTGATCCTCAACGTGCCGAGCGCCGATCACGCGGCCCCGCTGGAGGCGCCCGCCCATGCCAACTGAAAGCCCGTACCGCGACGAAGCCGGCTTCGTCTTTCGCCCGCTCCGGATTCCGGACGACGTGCCGATGCTGCATCGCTGGTTCACGCAGGAGCGCGCTGCGTTCTGGCTGATGCAGGACAAGTCCGAGGACGAGGTGCACGAGGTCTACCGGCAGATGATGGCGTCCGGCCATGCCACGGCCTACATCGGCTGGCATCAGGGTCGGCCGGCCTTCCTGGCCGAGTGCTACGACCCTGCACACGATCGCATCCGGGCCTTCTACGAGGTGCGGCCCGGCGACCTGGGCATGCACATCTTCGTCGGCCCCGCGGACGTGCGCATCCCCGGCTTCTCTCGCGCCGCATTCCATGCGCTGATGCGCTTCATGTTCGCCCACCTGGGCGCTCGGCGCATCGTCGTGGAGCCCGACGCGGGCAACCACAGGATCCATGCATTGAACCGGTCGGCAGGCTTCGTCTACGACCGCGACGTGATCTTCCCCGAGAAGATCGCCAGCCTCGCCTATTGCACCCGGCGGGATTTTGAACAGGCTACGGCCACCAACCAGGAAGAAGTCCATCCATGAATGCAGACATCGCGAACCAGCTCTATCAACAACCGGCCGAGGCCGCCGCGCACCTGACGCCGCAAGTCTGGGCCGAGGCCAACCGCCTGCTGCTGCGCAAGGCGATCGCCGAGTACGCGCACGAGCTGATCATCGAACCCGAGCGCCTCGGCCCGGACAAGAACGGCTTTGCGCGCTACCAGGTCTTGTCCGACGACGGCGCGGTGTGCTACCAGTTCGAGGCGCAGCGCCTGGCGCTGCGCCACTGGCACATCGCGCCGACATCGATCCGCAAGCTGGTGAACGGCGCCGAGCAGCCGCTGGACGCGCTGCAGTTCATCATCGAATGCCGCCAGCGCCTGGGCATCCGCGAAGAGCTGCTGCCGATCTACCTGGACGAGATCAGCAGCACCCTGTTCGGCAGCGCATTCAAGCGCATGAAGGCCGATGCGCCCAGCAGCGCCGAACTGGCCGACGCCGCCGACTTCCAGACCATCGAGGTCGCGATGATGGAAGGCCACCCGGGCTTCGTCGCCAACAACGGGCGGCTCGGCTTCAACGCGGTGGACTACCGTGCCTACGCGCCCGAAGCCGGCTCGGACATCCGCGTGATCTGGCTCGCGGTGCACAAGGCCCATGCCACCTTCGCCAGCATCTCGACGCTCGGCTACGAACAACTGCTGGCCGAAGAGATCGGGCAGGACACGGTCGAGCGTTTCACCCGGCAGGTGAGTGGGTGCGGCGTCGATCCGGCCGACTACTACTTCATGCCGGCGCATCCGTGGCAGTGGTTCAACAAGCTGTCGATCGCGTTCGCGGGCTACGTCGCGGAGCGCAAGATCATCTGCCTCGACTACAGCAGCGACCACTACACCGCACAGCAGTCGATCCGGACCTTCTTCAACACCAGCGACCGGAGCAAGCGCTATGTGAAGACCTCGCTGTCGATCCTCAACATGGGCTTCATGCGGGGCCTGTCGCCCTACTACATGTCGGGCACGCCGGCGATCAACGAGTTCATCAAGCAACTGGTGGACGGCGATCCCTTTCTGCGCGCGAACGGCTTCACCATCCTGCAGGAAGTCGCATCGATGGGCTTTCGAAACTTCCACTACGAAGCGGCGATTCCGCTCGACACGCCCTACAAGAAGATGTTCTCGGCGCTGTGGCGCGAGAACCCGCTGCCGCTGCTCGCGCCGGGCGAACGCCTGATGACCATGGCCGCGCTGCTGCACGTCGACAAGCATGGCCATGCATTGCTGCCCGAGTTGATCCGCCGCTCGGGACTGGGCACGGTGCCATGGCTGCGCCGCTACCTGGAGGCATACCTGACGCCACTGCTGCATTGCTTCTACAAGCACGACCTGACGTTCATGCCGCACGGCGAGAACCTGATCCTGGTGCTCGACCGCCATGTGCCGGTGCGCGCCATCATGAAGGACATCGCCGAGGAGTGCGCCATCCTCGACATCGAAGCCAAGGCGCGCCTGCCGGAACGCGTCGATCGGCTGGCGGTGGACGTGCCGGACCATTTCAAGTTGCTCGGCATCTTCATCGACGTGTTCGATGGCGTGCTGCGCCACATCAATCAGGTTCTGGCGGAAAACGCATGCTGCACCGAGGACGATTTCTGGGCCGCGGTGGCCGATTGCGTTACCGACTACCAGGACGCCCACCCCGAACAGGCCGACAAGCACGCGCACTACGACATGTTCGTGCCGGAGTTCCTGCATTCGTGCCTGAACCGGCTGCAGCTCGGCAACAACGTGCAGATGGTCAACCTGTCCGACCCCGCCTCCAGCCTGAAGATGGCCGGCAATCTCGCGAACCCGATCGCGAAGTTCCGCCGCCGCCTGGCAGCACGCGCCCAAGCGGATGCGCTGGCGGAAAGCCTGGAGTAACGGATCCCATGCGGGCGATCATCGACACCGATCCGAACCTCGCCCGCGTGTTGCAGTTGGCCGAGCGCATCGTCCCGGGCCTGCGCGGCGAACAGAGCGACGTGCCGCTGCCCGATGCGCTTCGCCACGACGACGGGATCGCGGATGGCGCGACGGCACTGCGCGCGCTGTGCCGTCACTGGGCACAGGCACACGGCGCTGCCGGGGCGCACTACGTGGCGCTGCGCTGCTGGGGGCTGGCGATCTGGCAGCCGGTCTATCTGGGCGTCATTGCCACGCATCTCGATACGCACGTGCCGCGCCTCGCGGGTTTGGCGCAACCGGTGATCGCCGGCTTTCCCACCGGCTTCCGGCTGCCGATCCACGCGCCGGCGACCGGCGACCTGTCCACGCGCATGCGGCTCGCGGCCGATGAGCTGCGCACGCTTTGCCAGGCCACGCGCGAAGTGCTGATGCCGCTGGTGGCGCTGCACCCGCGCGCCGCCGACCGGCTGCAGGCCGAATGCGTGCTCGGCGCACTGCTGCTGGTGCGGCGCCAACAACCCGCACGGCCCGACGCCGAACTCGTCGCGCTCGGAGCCGACTGGCTCACGCGGCTCGGCATTGCCGGCGGCTGCGGCTTCTTCGCCTACCGCGCGCGCGACGGCACGCCCGCACTCGCGCTCGACCGCAAGGTGTGCTGCCACCGTTTCCGCCGACCCGACGGCGAGAAATGCAGCACCTGCCCCAAGCTCCCGCTCGACACGCGCATCGCCCGCCTGCTGGCCGATCCTTCGTAGTCCGGCCCCCTCGTTCTCTCGGCGCGCCGAAGCCCGTCCGGGCCGGCGTGGTTCGTCACGCTTTGGAGATTCCCATGAACGTTGTCGCACGCCTGGCGCGTGTTCTGCCGGCAGTCACGCAGTTGCCGGTCAGCGCCTATTTCGACGAAACCCTGCTCGCGCGCGAGCAGGAACTCATCTTCAACAAGTCGGCCCGCTACGTGGGCCACGAGAAAGCCGTCCCGCACGTCGGTGACTGGCGGCGCCTTGCGCAGGAGGGCGGAGGCCGTGTGCTGGTGCGCAATGCGCAGGGCGTGGAGCTGATGTCCAACGTCTGCCGGCACCGGCAGGCGCTGATCCTCGGCGGCGAGACCGGCGACGTGAGAGGGCCCGCCAACCCCAGCGGAAACCTGGATGCGGCGGGCGGACACATCGTCTGCCCGCTGCACCGCTGGACCTACAACGACCGCGGCGAACTGCTCGGCGCGCCGCAGTTCGAGCAGAAGCCCTGCAAGAACCTGCAGCGCTTTCCGCTGCGCAACTGCCACGGGCAACTGTTCGAAGGTGCGCGCGATCCGGCGCGGGACATGGCGGCGCTGTTCGCGCGGCCGGAGTTCGATTTCTCGGACTATGTGCTCGACCACGTCGAAGTCCACCAATGCAACTACAACTGGAAGACCTTCATCGAGGTGTACCTGGAGGACTACCACGTCGCGCCGTTCCACCCCGGCCTCGGCAGCTTCGTGGATTGCGACGACCTGAGCTGGGACTTCGCCGATTTCTACAGCATGCAACGCGTCGGCGTGCACCAGTCGCTGGGCGCGCCGGGCTCGGAGGTCTATCGCGCCTGGCACGACCGCCTGCTGGACTACCGCACCGGCAGCGCGCCCGATTTCGGCGCGGTATGGGTCACCTACTTCCCGACCCACATGATCGAGCTGTACCCGCACGTGCTGGTTCTGTCCACCCTCTACCCCAAGGGGCCGCAGAGCACGATCAACGTCGTCGAGTTCTACTATCCCGAGGAGATCGCCGCCTTCGAGCGTGAGTTCATCGAGGCGCACCGCGCGGCCTACATGGAAACCGTGAAGGAAGACGACGAGATCGGCGAGCGCATGGATGCAGGGCGCCTCGCGCTGTTCGAGCGGGGCGTTTCCGATGTCGGACCGTACCAGTCGCCGCTGGAAGACGGCATGCAGCACTTCCACGCGTGGTACCGGCGGATGATGGGCGCCTCGATGCTGGCGTGAAGGGCCGGCCGCCCTTAGCCCGGACCGCCGGCGCCCATGGCGCGCCCGATCGCATCGGCGAGCTGCTGCTGGTCAAAAGGCTTGGCGACCTTGACCGCCAGCCCGTAGGCGCTGGCCGGCCAGTCCGCAAAGCCGGAGGCCAGAATCAGGCGCAGTTCGGGATGCTCCTTGCGCAGCACTTCGAACAACTGCAAGCCGGTCATCCTGGGCATGACCTGGTCGGAGATCACCAGATCGATTCCGGGTTCGTTCCGGATCAGGCCGAGGGCCTCCACGGCACCCGCAGCGCTGAGCACCGAATGTCCGAGATCCTCCAGCATCGAAGCTGTGCCGGCCAGTACCAGCGGGTCGTCATCGACCGCGACAACCTTCAGGGCCGCGGTGCAGTGCGCTGCAGCCGGCGGTGGTGCAGCATGCTGGCCCGCAGGAAGCGCCTCGTGCACCTCCACCCTTGCCAAAGGGAGCCAAAGCAACGCGGTCGTCCCGACACCCTCGGTGCTGGTCATCACGAATTTTCCGCCGGACTGGACCGCCAGCCCCTGCACCATGGCCAGGCCCAGGCCGGTGCCCTTGCCGACACCCTTCGTCGTGAAGAAAGGCTCCATGGCACGCGCCAGCACTTCGGGGTTCATCCCGCTGCCGCTGTCGGAGACCGACAGGCGCACGAATTCCCCTCCCTGCCGCCCCTGCGAGGTGGTAGACACCTCCTGCGTTGCCTCCAGGCGCAGCGTGCCTCCGTTGGGCATTGCGTCGCGGGCATTGACTGCAAGGTTCAGGATGGCCAGCTCGAGCTGATGCGGATCCACCAGCACCGGACTGAGTGATTCCGCAAACTTGCGCTCGATCAGAATCGTCGGCCCGAGCGTGCGCTCCAGCATGTCCGTCATGCCGCCAATGAGAAACGGCAAGTGCACGCTTTCGGGACGCAGCTCCTGCCGGCGCGCGAAAGCCAGCATGCGCTGGGTGAGCGACACACCGCGCTTGGCGCCCTGCGTCGCGTTGTCCACCAGCTGCCGGAGCTTTTCATCGGCGGGCATGCGACGGCGCAACAGCTCCAGGCTCGTGAGGATGACCATCAGCAGGTTGTTGAAGTCGTGCGCCACGCCGCCCGTGAGTTGCCCGATCGCATCCAGTTTCTGCGACTGGAAGAGCGCTTCGCGCGTCTGCTCGAGCGCGAGCTGGGCATTGCGTTTCTCCGTGATGTCCCGCGTGACCTTGGCAAATCCGCGCAGCTCCCCATTGCCGCCGTAGATCGGGTCGATCACCACGCTGGCCCAGAACTCGGTTCCGTCCTTGCGCACGCGCCAGCCCTCGCCTTCGAAGCGGCCCTCGGCGGCTGCGATCGCAAGCGCTCTTGCGGGAAGGCCCTGGTTCCGGTCTTCGGCGCGGTAGAAGCGCGAAAAGTGTGTGCCGATGACTTCGGCAGGCTCATAGCCCTTGATTCGCCGCCCCCCGGAATTCCAGTTCGTGATGATGCCCTCGGGGTCGAGCATGTAGATCGCGTAGTCGGTCACCGCCTGGACGAGCAGCCTGAACTGCTCCTCGCTGCGCCGCAAGGCCTCTTCGGCAGCCCGTCGCTCGCTGAGATCGCGGGTCACCTTGGCGTAGCCGAGCAATTCCTTGGCCGGCGACCAGATGGGATGCACAACCACGTGCGCCCAGAAGCGACGCCCTCCCTTGGCATGGCGCCAACCTTCCGATTCGAACCGACCCGTCTTCAATGCAGCCGCCAGCGCCCTGGCCGGCAATCCGCTTTGAACGTCTTCGGGCCCGTAGAACACCGAGAAGTGGCGGCCTACGATCTCGGACTCTGTGTATCCCTTGAGCCGCTCTGCACCGACATTCCAGCTGACAATGAATCCGTCCGGATCCAGCATGTAGATCGCAGAGTCTGCGACCGCGTCCACGAGCAGGCGATACCGCTCCTCGGTGCTGATGCTGGTTGTATGCGGCTGTTGTTCCATTGCAAGCGAGCTCATTCTGTCGATCCTAAGCAGCCCGCAAGCGATTCTGGCGGGTGCCGCCTGCAGGCGTCTAGACATTTACCCGCGGAGCAGTTTTGGAAGAACACAGCCGGTGGCCGGTCGGGACGGATGCGCTTCATCGCAGGCGCCGCAGGGCGGGGTAAGGGTTGATGGCCGTGCCCTTCCACCAATGCCTGTCCGCGCCGAGGCGGAAGACAGCGAAGTGCAGGTGCGGCGCGTTCACGGGCGCGTTGCCCGTGGTTCCGACGTAGCCGATCAGGTCGCCGCGCCGCAAGACCATGCCCTCGTACAGCTGGTCGGCGTAGCGGTCCAGGTGCGCGTAGTAGTACGCGAGCTGCCCCATAGGATCGAACTGGTAGATCGTGAGTCCGCCCGGCACGCTCGTGAAGAGCTTGACCAGGGTGCCGTCGTCCACGGCATGCACCGGCGTCCCGCGCGGCGCGGGGATGTCGATGGCCTCGTGCGCCCCACCCGCGCGGCCGTCGTTGAAGGTGTCCTGCAGCGCATGCGCCTGCACGCCCGCCACGGGCATCGCGAGCGGGCGCGCGGCGAGCAGCGCGGCGCCGTCGTCGGGCATTGCCCCCTGCGCCCACGCCGCGCCCAGGCCGAGGCACCAGGCGACGCCCAGCAGACACCGGGCGCACGCCACGATGGAGCGCGTGCCGATGCCTGCCATACCCTTTTTCAGGCCTTGACCTCGACCGCGAAACCGGCCTTGGCCAGCTGCGCCACGCGCGCGGCATTCCAGTTGGTCAGGTGGATGCAGCCGTTGGTCTCATCATGGCCGACACGCTCGGGCGCCGGCGTGCCGTGAATGCCCCAGTGCGGTTTCGACAAGCCCATCCAGACATTGCCCACCGGATTGTTCGGCCCCGCTGCGATGTCGACCTTCTGGGCATTGGCCGGCACGTTCTTCTTGAGGAGCGCGGGGTTGTAGGTGAAGGTCGGATTCCTCACCTCGTTGGTGATCTTCATCTTGCCAAGCGGCAACGGGTCGAGCCGACCGCCGATGCTGATGGGGAAACCCGCGAGCGGCTTGCCCGCGCGGTCCAGCACGAACAACATGTGCTCGCCCTTGTCGATCTCGATCGACTTCGCCGCCGCCACCACGCCCGCGTCGGCATCGGTCGTCGCGTTGACCACGACGATCGAATCGCCGGCCCTGAAGCCCGCGCCCTTGTTCAGATCCGCAAGCAGCCGCGGCGCCATGTGATGCCGCTCCGACAATGCTTCCTGGATGTTCTCGTAGTCGAGCGACTTGAGCTTGGCGCGCTCGGCCATGTCGCCGGGGGTCGGGGTGAAGGGGCCGGCCGCGTCCTTGTCGGTGATCGTGTAGGCAGCGAAGAGCGGTGCAGTGTCCATCGTCAGGGCATCCCAGGTGGGGGCATCGACTTTGCCGGTGCCCGGAATGCCGTTGGCCTTCTGGTAGGCGGCCACGACCCGGCGCATGTTGGCGCCGAAGCCACCGTCGATCTCGCCGGGCGAAAACCATGCGCGGTCGAGCAGGATCTGCGCACGCATCACCGCGGCGCCGCGCGAGCCTTGCACCAGCAGGGGCGTCGCGTTGGCGGCGTTGAGCTTCGCGAGGGCGCCGTCGGCGTCCTGCTCGGGCGCCGCCTTCTTCGCGACCGGCCGGGCTGCCCATGCGCCCCATGGCGTGAAGACGCCGGCCACCCCTGTCGACGCCACAAGGAAGGCGCGGCGGGAAGCGCCCAAGGCCTGCCGGCCCATTCGGCCATCGGCGATGGTGCTGTCGTTGTTCGGCATCGGGTGCTCCGGGTGAAAGTGTCGAGCCTCACCCTAGCGGCCGAAAGCGCCTCACCGTGTAGGCTGAGGCGAACATCTGGCCTCGGTGCCATGCGTACAAGGCAGCAACCAGCGCTGGCGTAGCGCGCACGCCTATGTGGCGGCGTGCTCCTGGGGCTCGCCCAGCGACAGCATCAGCCGGTTCGCCCAGTTGAAGAAGGCCGCGCCGTGGACGACATCGGCAATCGCGAGGTCGTCCAGGCCATGCGCGCGCAGTTGCTCGATATGCGCCGGCCCGAACGCTGAAGGCGTGGACGACAGCGCGACCGAGGCCGCGACGATCGCATTCCAGCGCTCGCCCAGATCGGCCTTGACGCCCTCGTCCAGCAGGCGTTGCACGTCGTCCGTGCGCTGCGAGAAATGCGAGGCGAAGCGCGCATGCACCGAGGCGCAGTAGATGCAGCCGTTGTAGCGCGAGGCCGCGGCTGCCGAGAGCTCGCGCTCGGCGCGCGGCAGGCCGGCTTCGGGGTTGTAGAAGATGTCCTTGTCGGTGCGCGTGCGGGCGCCCAGGATGTCCGGGTCGCGCGCCAGCAGGCGGAAGTACGGCGACTTGGCGCGGGCCGCGTCCACCAGCCCGGCGAAATGCCGCTCGGTCAGCTCGGCTTCGGGCAGCGGCTCGAGCCAGGGCAGCCATTCGAGCTGCGCCTGCGTGAAGGCGTTCGGGTGCGTGTTGCCGGGATGGGTCAGCGCAAATTCGGCGGTCATGGTGTTCCTCGGATCAATCGACAAGGGTGACGGGGCGCTGCGCCAGCGCCCTGAGGCCGGTGACGACGCGGATCTGGAATGCCAGGAAAGCAACGAGCTGCGACAGGGTCACGATCTCGGTGCTGGACCATCCGGCATCGAGCAGCGACTGCAGCGCAGCCGGGCTCGCGTCGCGTGGATGGAAGACCAGCAGGTGCGCATGCGCGAGACCGGCCGAAAGCCGCTTGCCGAGCACCGGGCGCTGCGTGTCGCTCACCGCATACGAAGGGCCGGGGGCGTCCTCGGCGCTGAGAGGGCCTGCGGGATAGCGCCCATAGGGCCCCTGCGTCGCAGCCCGCTTCGTTTCAATGGCAATGGCCTCTGCCAACCCTGTGCGAGCGCCCTGCCCAGCCAGCGAGTCAACGTAGAAGCGCGCCACGTCGGCCTGCCCATGCAGTCCGGCGACGAAGGCCGCGACGGCGAAGCGGTCCGCGATCTCGAAATGCCCGAACACGGGCGGCGTCGGCGCGAACAGCGAGAGGTAGCTCTGCTGCGCATGCGTGCGCGCCTGCTCCCGCTGCGCGCGGATCTGGTCGAGGTGACTGCCGGGCGCGATGCCGACGAGACGATCGATGACGTCGGGCACGGGGCCCGCGGGACGAGAAGCGATGGCGTTCATGAAATGCAACCTAGAGAAGTGCGAGAGATTGGAGATCCGACACGCCCGCGCCGCGCATCCAGCCCAGCGCCGGTGCGACCACGGTGGCGGTCAGTTCGATGGAGCGCAGGATGGCCTCGTGCGGTGGATCGACGGAGTGCACCTGGCAGACGAGGTCGGTCACGCGCGCGAGCGTGCTGTCGGCGCGCAGCGAGGCGATCACGTCCTCGGGGGATCCGACGTGCACGTCATACGCCGCGATCAGTTGTTCGAGCGGGGCGTCCGGGCCGGCGCGATCCGCGAGGCCGTTCTGTCCCGACGCGGCGAAGCGGGCCGCCGACCGGCGCAGCCCGATGTCGGCCAGGCGCAGTGCCTCCTTGCGGGTGTCCGCCACGAAGACGCTGCGCGAGCCCACGATGCGTGGCGTATGGCCGGTTGGCAGCGCGGCCAGGTAGGCGTCGACGATCGGGTTCTGGATCGCGGCGAGCGACGCATCGGCCATGTGCTCGGGGCGTGGCTGCGTGCGCGAGAGCATCAGGCCGTCGCCGGCCTCCCCTGCGCGCGTACCGCCGCTCACCGAGAAGGTGGCCTGCCAGACGCGGTTCAGCAGTTGCGAGGCCGCGGGGTACAGCGTGTCGCCGCCGGCCAGCGGCCGGCCGGCCCAGGCTGCGCGCACCACGGCGAGCTGCCTCGCGAAGATGGCCGAGCGGTCGTTGCCATCCAGCCCGAAGGCCGTGAAGGATTCGGGCGTGCCGCCCGTGCCCACGCCCACCTCGAGCCGGCCGCCCGAAAGCAGATCCAGCACGATCGCGTCCTCGGCCACGCGCACCGCGTTTTCCAGCGGCAGCGTGACGATCCCGGTGCCCAGGCGGATGCGCCGCGTGCGCGAGGCCACGTAGGCCAGAAAGACGAATGGCGATGGCAGGCCGCCCTCGTGCGCGTGGAAATGATGCTGCGCCACCCAGGCCGAATCGAAGCCGAAGGCCTCGGCATGGGCGATCTGCGCGGCGGCAAGACGGTAGCGCTCGGCGGCGGTGGCGTCGTCGAGCAGGCGGCTGAAGAAGCCGAGGCGAAGCGGGCGCTGGGTGTTGGAAATGCCGGGCATCCGGAGGAGCTGGGTTGTCGAAAGCCTTAGAGTCTTGCCCGCGATGCGTTCGGAGGGAAATCCGGTTTTCGCACTTGCTTATGCGGCTTGCATGTATCGCCGTCTTCAGGCCGGGCGGCCATGTTTGCTTATGCGGAATTCTTCGTAGCCATGCACGCGCCGTGCGGCTAAGGTGCCGCCGACCTTTGCTCCCTTGCCTCCATGTCCTTTCTTGCCGATATCCCTACGCCAGCCACCACGGCTTCCCGCGCGTTCGCGCCTGTCATCTCCGCCACCACATTGCATCTTTGGCTGCAGGACGGCCGCGAACTCGCGCTGCTCGATATCCGCGAGCACGGGCAGTACGGTGAAGGCCACCCCTTCTTCGCGGTTCATGCCGCCTACAGCCGGCTCGAAACCGAGGTCGGCCGGCTGGTGCCGCGCCGCGCCACCCGCACCGTGCTGTTCGGCGACGGCGAGGGGCATTCGACCTTGGCACAGCAGGCCGCGGGGCGGCTCGCGACGCTGGGCTACGACGACGTGTCGGTGCTCGCCGGCGGTGCGCCCGCCTGGGCCAAGGCCGGGCACACGCTGTTCAAGGGCGTGAACCTGCCCTCCAAGACTTTCGGCGAAATCGCGGAACATGCTTTCGACGTGCCACACATCAGCGCGCAGGCGCTGGCTGCCCGCCAGCGTGCGGGCGAGCCGCTGGTGCTGCTCGACGGCCGCACGCTGGAAGAACATCGCAAGATGACGCTGCCCGGCGCCATTCCCGTGCCCAACGGCGAGCTGGCCCTGCGCTGGCGCACCCTGGTGCAGGATCCGGCCACGCCCATCGTCGTGCACTGCGCGGGCCGCACGCGCAGCATCGTCGGCGCGCAGATCCTGCGTGACCTCGGCGTGCCGAATCCGGTGTTCGCGCTCGAGAACGGCACGCAGGGCTGGGCCCTGGCCGGGCTCGAACTCGAACGCGGCAGCACCCGCACGCTGCCGCCCGCGCCCGATGCCGCGCAACGCCAGGCGGCGCGAGACGACGCCGCCACGGCTGCGCAACGTGCCGGCGTCCCCGTGCTCGCGGCTGCCGCGGCGCAGGCTTGGCTCGACGACAGCCGCCGCACCACGTTCGTGTTCGACATCCGTACCGCGGAAGAATTTGCGGCCGGCAGCCTGCCGGGTGCGCGCCACGCGGCGGGGGGCCAGCTGCTGCAGGCCACCGACCTGCAGATCGGCGTGCGCCACGCCCGCGTGCTGGTGCTCGATGACGATGGTGCACGCGCACCGGTGATCGCCTTGTGGCTGCGCCGCCTGGGCCTGGAGGCAGCACTGGTCGAGGGCGGCCTGGCCAGCGGCCTGCGCGTGCCCACGCCGGTGCCCGCACGGCTCCCCCCGCCCGTTCCGGTGCTGTCGGCCGGCACGTTGACTGCGCTGCGCGACAACATCGACTCACCGGCCGCGGTGCTGGATCTCCGGCCCTCGCCCGCCTACAGGCTGCGCCATGCGCGCGGTGCCACCTGGTCGATCCGGCCGCGCGTGGTGGCCGATGCCGAGGTCGCGACCAGTGGCGATTTCCAGCGCCCCGTGCTGCTGATCGCAACCGACGACATCGTCGCCCGACTGGCTGCGCAGGACTTGCGCGAGGCCGGCTGGCAGCGGTTGTCGTGGGCGACGGCCGAGGCGGTCGAATCCGCCGGCTGGATCCAGCAAGCGACACCGGACTCGCCGACGGATGCAGAGGCCGTCGACTACCTCTTCTTCGTGCACGACCGGCACGACGGCAACCTCGATGCGGCGCGCCGCTATCTCGATTGGGAACTGGGCCTCGTTGCGCAATGCGCACCGCAGGAGCTTGCGGCCTTTCGCTTGCCCGACAAAACACATATCGATATCTGAAGGCCTTCGTTGCAGCAACGGCCGCGGCCTCGCAAGATCGCCGCTTGCCTTGCTTCGTCTCTGATATTCATTCGATGATCTCCCTTTCGCGCTTTCCTGCCCTCCGTGCCACCGCCGTCCTCGGTGCTGCCCTTTTTCTCAGCGTCGGCGCAGCTCACGCCGACGCCACGCTCGACCGCATCAAGCAGCGCGGCAAGGTGGCCATCGGCGTCGTGGTGAGCGGCGGGCCCTTCGGCTCGATCGACCCCGCCACGCAGCAGTTGGTCGGCTGGAACCCCGACCTGGCACGCGATCTCGCCAAACAGCTCGGCGCCGAGCTCGAACTGGTGCAGGTGCAGCCTTCGACTCGCGTGCAGTTCCTGCAATCGGGCAAGGTCGATCTGCTGATCGCCTCGATGGAATACAACGCGGACCGCGGCGAGATCCTGGGTCACGCGCCCACCCCGTTCTATCGAGTGGGCGGAACCGCCGCGGTGCTGAAGACCAGCGGCATCGCCAAGTGGGAAGACCTGCGCGGCAAGATCGTCTGCGCCTCGCAGGGCAGCAGCTACGTGAAGCCGTTGCAGGAGCAGTACGGTGCACAGGTACGCGGCTTCAAGACTTCTGCGGAGTCCTTGCTCGCGCTGCGTGGCGGCAATTGCGCAGCGGCGGTGCACGACGCCACGCTGATCCAGCCGCTCCTGCGCAGCAGCGCCGAGTGGGCCGCCTATGCAGCGCCGATCCGCGACGAGATCCTGCCCGCGCCCTCGGTGGTGTGGACTCGCAAGGGCGAGGCCGACACCATCGCCGCCGTCGACAAGGTGGTGAAGCAGTGGCACCGCAGCGGCTGGCTGATCGAGACCGAGAAGCGCAACGGCATCGAGCCGCCGCAGCCGCTGCTGCCCGAACTGCAGGCCAGGCTGCGGGCCGCGCCCTGAGAGCTTGTCTGCGTGTGCGGTGTGCGTGGTGCGCGTCGATTCGGGGGGCGTGCACAGGCCACCGGGTACTCCCCTCCGCGAATGTCCCCCTCCTTCGGCTCCTCCTTTATTTCGCTGCGGGGAGCACCCGATGCCCTGTGCACGAGAGGCGCGGCTGTAGTGCTGGCCGATGAACGACCGCTCTGATTGATCACGTCGATGGGGTGCCTTGCGCAGCGAAATAAAGGAGGAGGCCGAAGGCCGGGGGACATTCGCGGAGCAAGGTACCCCGTCGGCGTGAGCACGCCCCGAACAGAACACCTCAACCCCTCCACACGCAGATCACATGCAGGCTCCGAGCAACCACCGACAGCACCGCCGAACTTCCTTTCCTGATTCAACGCCATGACGCCACGCTTCTTCGTTCCCTTGCTGTCCGCCTTTCTCCTGGCGGCAGGCGCCGGCACGGCCCATGCCGATGCCACGCTCGACAAGATCAGGCAGCGCGGCAAGGTCGTGGTCGGCGTGATCCTTTCCGGCCCACCTTTCGGCACCCTCGACCCCGCCACGCAGAAGCCCATCGGCTACAACGTCGAGCTGGCCGAAGGCGTGGCCAAGGGCCTCGGGGTCGGGCTCGAAACCGTGCAGGTGCAGCCGTCCAACCGCGTCCAGTTCCTGCAGCAGGGCAAGGTCGACCTCCTGATCGCCAACATGCAGTGGACGCAGGAGCGCAGCGAGATCCTGTCGTTCGTGCCCACGCCCTTCGAGGAAGTCGGCGGCGCCGCCATCGCACCCAAAGGCAGTGGCATCGCGAAGTGGGAAGACCTGAAGGGCAAACCGGTCTGCGTCTCGCAGGGCAGCAACTTCACCAAACCGCTGGCCGAACAGTACGGCGCGCAGATCAAGGCCTTCCGCGGCCAGCCCGAATCGCTGCTGGCGCTCAAGGGCGGCAACTGCGTCGCGGCCGTGCATGTGAGCCCGACGCTGCGCGAGCTCGTGGCCGACAACGCCGACTGGAAGAACCACGAGATCGTCTCGCCGACCGACCTGATTCCATCGCCTTCGGTCATCTGGATACGCAAGGGCGAGACCGACGTCCAGTCGGCGCTCGACCGCATCGTGCAGAACTGGCACCGCACAGGCTGGCTGATCGAGGTCGAAAAAAAGAACGGCATGACGCCCACGCCCTTGCTGCACCAGCTCAAGGACAAGTTCAGCAAGACGCCCTGAACAATCCTGCGATGCCGACACCGCCTTCCGCCGCCTTCGCCCTTTCACGGCGCGCCCAGCGCGTCAAGCTCTCGGCCAATGCCGCGGCCAGCGGGCGTGCGGCGGCGCTCGCGGCCCAGGGGCGCGACGTGCTCACGCTGACTTCCGGCGAGCCCGACTTCGACACGCCCGAGCCGATCAAGCAGGCGGCCGTGGCGGCACTGGCGCGCGGTGAAACCAAGTACACGGCCACGCCTGGCACGCTGCGGCTGCGCCAGGCCATCAGCGCCAAGTACCGCCGCGAGAACGCCCTCGACTACACCGTCTCGCAGATCGTGGTTGCCAACGGTGCGAAGCAGGTGATCTTCGAGGCGTTGGCGGCCACGGTCGATGCGGGCGACGAGGTCATCGTGCCCGCGCCCTACTGGCCCTCCTTCCCCGACATCGTGCGGGTGAACGACGGCACGCCGGTCATCGTGGCGAGCGACGAGGCCAGCGGCTTCAAGCTCACGCCACAGGCTCTCGAAGCGGTCATCACGCCGCGCACGCGCTGGCTCATTCTCAATTCGCCCAGCAACCCGACCGGCGCTGTGTACACGGCCGACGAGCTCGCCGCGCTGGCCGAGGTGCTGCGCCGCCATCCGCGCGTTCAGGTGCTGTGGGACGAGATCTACGAGCACATCTGGTTCGGCGCCGCGCCGCCCGCGCATCTGCTGCACGTGGCACCCGACCTGCGGGAGCGCACGCTGCTGGTCAACGGCGCATCGAAGACCTACGCCATGACCGGCTGGCGCATCGGCTGGGGCGCAGGGCCCGAGGCGCTGGTGCGCGCGATGGTGGTGATCCAGTCGCAGGTGTCCTCCGGCCCCAATGCGATCGGCCAGGCCGCGACCGAGGCGGCGCTGCAGTCGCCGGACCAGCGCTTCGTGAGCGAGGCACGCACAGCCTACGCCCGGCGCGCAGCGTTCGTGAGCACGGCGCTGAACGCAGTGCCCGGCATTTCGGTGCTGGCACCGGAAGGCGCCTTCTTCGTCTACGTGAACTGCGGCGCGCTGATCGGCCGCGTGCGGCCCGACGGCCGGCCGATCGCAAGCGACACCGAGGTGGTCGACTGGCTGCTCGAAGCCGAGGGTGTGGCGGCCGTGGACGGCCCGTCGTACGGACTCTCGCCCTACTTCCGCCTGTCGATCGCCGCCAGCGACGCGGTGTTGGCCGATGCGGTCGGTCGCATCGCACGCGCGGTTGATGCGCTGCGCCCCGGCGACAGCGTGGCGCTCGCGCCCACCGCACTGGAGGCCGCCGGATGAGCGAAGCGCTGCTCGCGCAGGCCGTAGCCATCCTCAAGACGGTGGGCCTGAACTACGCCTTCGTGCTCGACGTGGGCGAGCGCAGTGCCTTCCTGCGCGGCCTGGGCGTCACGCTGCAGCTGTGCCTGCTGACCATTCCCTGCAGCCTCGCGGCCGGCGTGCTGATCGCGGCGGCGCTGACCTCGGGCCGTGCCTGGCTGGTGCAGCCGGCGCGCGCCTTCGTCGAGGTCACGCGCAACACGCCCACGCTGGTGCAGCTGTACTGCGCGTTCCTCGTGCTCAACATGCTGATCACGCAGCACGTGAAGCTGCCCGGCGGCAATCCGCTCACGCCCTTCGTGTGGGTGGTGATCGTGGTGTCGCTGCACAAGGGCGTGTTCCATGCCGAGGCGCTGCGCGCGGGCATCGAGGCCGTGCCGCGCGTCACGCTGGAGGCCGCGCGCTCGCTGGGCTTCTCGCAGCGCCAGCTGCTGTCGCGCGTGGAGCTGCCGCTGGCCCTGCGCTTCGCGCTGCCTTCGCTGGTCAACAACCTGGTCGACCTGGTCAAGATGACCGCCGTGGCCTCGGCCATCGCGGTGGGCGACGTGACCTACGAATCCATCATGATCTGGACGCAGCGCGACAACGTGCTCGAACTGCTGTTGCTGATCCTGATCTTCTTCGGCCTGCTGACCTGGCTCGTGAGCCTGGCGGGCCGCTGGCTCGAGGAACGACTGAGGATGCCCGGCTATGGCCAGTGAGATCGCACTTCCCCAGGGCAGCGCCTCCGGCCTTGCCCTCGCCCCTGACGCCGGCGCGCCCGCATGGCGTCGGCCCTGGGCGCTTGCCGGATGGGCGGCCTTGGCGCTCGTGGCTTTCTGGGTCGGCACGGGCAGCACGCCCACCGCCTTCGTCCATCTCTGGAAATGGCTGCCCACCTTGCTGCGTGGCCTGCTGGCCAACGTCGAGATCAGCGTGCTCGCGATGGCGCTGGGCACGCTGGCCGGGCTGGTGGTCGGCGCGCTGTCTCTTTCGCCGCTGCGGGTGCTGCGCGTCGCCACGCGCTGGTACGTGCAGGTCTTCCGCAATGCGCCGGTGCTGGTGCTGATCTATTTCACGACCTACGTTTTTCCGTTCGAGCTGCACCTGGTGTCGTGGACATTTCCCTTCCCCGACTGGATCAAGGTCGTGCTGGGCCTGGCGCTGCCGGCCAGCGCGAACGTGGCGGAAATCTTCCGTGGCGCGATCCAGTCGATCCCGAGCGCGCAATGGGAGGCCGCGCAGTCGCTGGCCTTCAGGCGCGGCGAGATCTTCCGCCTCATCGTGCTGCCGCAGTGCCTGCGCCGCATGTTGCCGCCGTGGATGAATCTCTACGCCAGCATCACCATGAGCACGGCGCTGGCCTCGCTGGTGGGCGTGCACGACGTGGTCGACACGGCGCAGATCGCCAGCAACACGGTGGCGCGCACCGACTTCACCATACTTGTCTACTTCACGCTGCTGGGCCTTTTCTTCGCCTACTGCTATCCGATCGCGCGCGCCACCCGCGCGCTGGAGCGTCGCCATGACCGCCACTGATACTTCCATCTCCGCCACGGCCCCGACGACCGCCACGCAGGAGGTGCCTCTGGTCGCGCTGCGCGACGTGCATCTGCGCTTCGGCGCCAACGAGGTTCTCAAGGGCATCGACCTCGAAGTGCGGCGCGGCGAGGCCGTGTCCATCATCGGCCCCTCGGGCTCGGGCAAGTCGACCATCCTGCGCTGCATCACCGGCCTGCTGCGGCCGCAGCACGGCGCGATCCGCGTGGGCGCCACCCAGGTGGACACGCTGCGCTCGGAGGCCGAGCTGATCGCGCTGCGCAAGCGCGTGGGCTTCGTGTTCCAGCAGTACAACCTGTTCCCGCACCTCACCGTGCTGGAGAACCTGGTGATCGCGCCCACGCGGGTGGCCGGTCGCGACCGCGCCGCAGCCGAGCGCGAGGCGCGCGCGCTGCTCGACAAGGTGCGGCTTTTGCACAAGGAAGCGGCCTATCCCGGCGAGCTTTCGGGCGGGCAGCAGCAGCGCGTCGCGATCGCGCGGGCGCTGGCGATGCAGCCCGAGCTGATCCTGTTCGACGAGGTGACCTCCGCCCTCGACCCCGAGACCGTGGGCGAGGTGCTGACCGTGATCCGCGACCTGGTGCAGGAGGGCCTGACCTGCGTGCTGGTGACGCACGAGATGCGCTTTGCCGAAGAGATCAGCGACCAGGTGTATTTCACCGAGGCCGGCGTCATCGTCGAGCACGGCCCGGCGCCGCACATCTTCGGCCGACCTGAAAGCGAGCGCACCCGCGCCTTTCTGCATCGCGCGCTGGGCGAAGGCCCGCGCACGCTCCCTGCCCGACCCGCCCCCGTTCCCGAAGCGCTGCACTTCGGGCGGTTGCGCTTCGCACTCTGACCCCCCGTTCCTCACCACACCACACCCCGCGCCATGACCACAACCCACAACACATCCGGCACCGCCCTGGCCGCCCAACGCCGCGTCGCCGTCGAACAGGCCCTCGCCGATATCCGCGGCATCGCGAGCGTGCAGCCCTTCGACCGTGCGGTGCTCGCGCGCATCACGGCCCGCCTCGAGCAGCTCGCGAGCCACGGCGGGCTGTTCACCCGCGCCGACTTTCCGCCGCCCGCCGCCAGCGAAGGCGTGGGCGCCGCCACGCGCTACCGACTGAACCCCGGGGACGGCGACGACGACGTGGCGCTCTACCTGAACTCCATCAACCCGGGCAAGACCTCGATTCCGCACAACCACACGACCTGGGCCACCATCGTGGCGGTCGAAGGCCAGGAAGAGAACCGCATCTACCGCCGCACCGACGACGGCAGCGACCCCGCCGTGGCCCGGCTGGAACTCGAACGCGAAGTGACGGTGCAGCCCGGCACGTCGATCGCCTTCCTGCCCGACGACCTGCACAGCATCCACGTGGTCGGCGACCGGCCCACGCTGCACTTCCATCTGTACGGCCGCCCACTCGAAACCCTGTCGCAACGCATCGGCGTGAACCTGGAGACCGGCGCGGTCGTGAACTACAACGCCACGCAGCTCAAGCCCAGCAAGGCAGCGGCATGAGTACCCCGACGGCGGGCCTTCGCCCCGCCACGCAACTGCTGCATGCGGGTGCACCCACATTGCGCAATGGTGCGGGCCCAGTCAACGTGCCCGTGGTGCGGACCAGCACCGTGCGTTTCGAGAACACCGCCGCCCACGCCGACCACCACCACCGCCGCGCGGCCGGCGAGCGCGTGGCCTCGTACGGCCGGCACGGGCTCGACACGCACCGCGCCCTGGAAGACGCGGTACTGGGCCTCGAAGGCGGACACCGCGCCTTCCTCACGCCTTCGGGCCTCTCGGCCATCACGCTGATCCTGCTCGCGCTGCTTTCGCCCGGCGACCATGCATTGGTGGCCGACGGCGTGTATGCACCGCTGCGCCGCGTCGACAGCACGCTGCTGCAGCGCCTGGGCATCACGGTCGAGTATTTCTCCCCCACGCACGACGACCTGGCCAGCAGGCTGCGGCCGAACACGCGCCTGCTGTACCTCGAATCGCCGAGCTCGTTGCTTTACGAAGTGCTGGATCTGCCCGCGCTGTCGGCCATTGCGCGCGACCGCGGCGTGACCGTGGCAACCGACAACACCTGGAGCGGCGGCTGGTTCTATCAGCCGCTTGCGCTGGGCGCCAACATCTCGATCCAGGCCGCCACCAAGTACATCGCGGGCCATTCCGACCTGATGCAGGGCATCGTGGTGGTCGACAGCCCGGCACTTGCCGACAAGCTCTCGACCGCCTACGAGGCGCTGGGCCTGACCATCGGCGCCGACGACGCCTACCTCGCGCTGCGCGGCCTGCGCACGCTGCCGGTGCGCCTGGCTCAGCACCAGCGCAATGCCACCGAAGTGGCCGGGTTCCTGCAACAGCAGCCGCAGGTGGCGCGCGTGTTCTATCCGGCACTGCCCGGCGACCCGGGCCATGCGCTGTGGAAGCGCGACTTCAGCGGTGCGAGCGGCCTCGTGTCCTTCGCGTTCGGCAACGCCACGCCGGCCGCTGCCGACGCCTTCGTCGATGCGCTCAGGCTCTTCGGCATCGGCGCCTCGTGGGGCGGCTACGAAAGCCTGGCGCTGGTCGCCCAGCCCGAGCGCCTGCGCGAGCACCGGCAATGGTCTGGTGATGCGCCTGTGGTGCGGCTGCACATCGGGCTCGAAGACCCGCAAGACCTTGTCGCCGACCTGGCGCAGGCCTTCGCCGCCGCCCTGCCGGCGCGCTGACGCCTCCTACGACGACCCTGCCGGCTCGACCAGGCGGATGCCCACGTCGCCTTCGCGTTCGAGCTGGGCCACCAGGCCGATTTCCCAGTCCAGGTACTGCCTGAAGCCGGCATCGCGCCGGGCGAGGTCGGCATGCGCGTACGGGCTGTACCAATGGTCGTCATCGCCGGTCAGCACGTTGTCGGCGCCGTGGCCGGTGGGCAGGCGCGCGGCAACCCAGGCCTGTGTGCCGCCTGCCAGCGCGCGAACCTCGCGGCCGGTGCGTGCGCCCAGCTCTGCCGCCACGACGCGCGCGAGCACGCCGTCCGACGAAGTCAGCACGATGAGTTGCGACGCAGGAACGTCAGCGATGAATTCCTGCAGACGGTCGGGCACCGCGAAGCGCGCGCCCGCGACGTGCTGGCGCTCGTAGGCCGCGCGGCGCTCCACGTCGAAGACCAATACGGTGCCCGCTTCGAGGGCGGCGGCGGTTTCGCGCGGCGCAATCACCGGTGCGGGCGCGCGCAGCGGCAGCACGCGCACGGCTTCGGGGCCGAGCACCAGCACGGGCAAGGCCGCAGGCGAGAGCACGAACACCTCGTGGCCGCCGAGTTGCGCGAGCCACGCGCCGGTGGTGAGCGCACGCACGCCATCCCAGTCGACCAGCACGATGCGGGCACGGCGGGTGCCCACGTATTCGTCGGTGGCCTGTACCAGCTGGCCGCCGGGCGCCCAGCGCCAGCCTTCGAGGTGCCCGGCTTCGTATTCCTGGCGGGTGCGCACGTCGAAGCGGTAGAGCGAGCGTTCTTCGGACTCGGCCTCCAGGAGCGCGAAGGTGGCTGCGTCGATGCGGCGCACGCCGGCGCGCGCCGCCACATCCTCGGCACGGGCGCGAGCATCCTGCCGGGTGCGCTCCCCAGGCTCGGGTAGCGGTGCCGCGCGGCCGCGGGCGAGCTTGCGGTCCGCCAGCAGCCAGGCCATGGTGCCGTCCTTGAGCGAGACCACCGGGTTGGGAATGCCCGCGTCGATGAGCGTCTGCGCGCCCACGATGCTGCGCGTGCGGCCGGCGCAATTGACCACCACCAGCGTCTCGGGCCGCGGCGCGAGTTCCTGGATGCGGTAGACCAGCTCGGCACCCGGCAGGCTGTGGGCGAACGGCAGGCTGAAGTCGGCAAACTCCTCCGGCGTGCGGCTGTCGACCACCACGATGTCGTCGCCGCGCTCCACGCGCTGGTGCAGCTCGTCGACCGAGATCCAGGGGGTGTGCTTGCGGTGCTCGATGACCTCGCCGAAGGCCTTGCTGGGCACGTTGCTGCCGCTGAAGAGCTCGTAGCCTGCAGCGGCCCACCCCTCGGTTCCGCCGGAAAGCACGGATACGTTTCGCCAGCCGAGGCGCACGAGCTTGGCGGCAGCCTGGTGCGCAAGCGACTCGTCAGCGTCGGCCAGCACGATGCGGGTGCTGCGGCGCGGCACCAGTCGGTCGATCTGGATTTCCAGCCGCCACGACGGCGCCGAGGCCGCCAGCAGGATGTGGCTGCGCACGAAGACGCCGGTCTCGCGCACGTCGAGCAGCGCGATTTCCTCGCCATCGGACAGCGCAGCCTTCAGCGCCTGCGGCGTGATGGCCGGATGGCGGATGTTCTTCGGCGGCGCGAAGTGGCGGTAGCTGCCGCCCTCCGTGCCTTCGAACACCACGCGCCGGTCGAGCAACTCGAGCGCCCGGCCGTAGAAATGCAGGTGGCGACCGTCATGGCCATCGACGAGTTCGATGGTGTGCACGTCGGTGGGCGACAGCACCACCGCGCTGCCGGCGGCCACGTCGACGGTGCGCTGGTGCTCCAGCGCGTCGCGCGCCGGGTCGGCCGTCTTCCTGCGGCGATAGACCACGTTGCGTTCGTTTCCCTCCACGCCGGCGATCACCGCCCAGGTGCTGTGGTCGTGCGGCGGCTGGGCCTTGCCTGCGAGGCCGGCCGAAAGGTACAGCGCAAAACCGCCATCGGCATCCTCGGCGAGCCGGTAGACCTGCGCGGGACGCTGCGCGTCGACGGGAAAGTGCGCGGCCGGAAACAGCGCATGGCGCTGGCCGAGCCGGATCAGTGCATCGGCCACAGCTTGCAGGGCATCGTGGGTGGTGCCGCGGCGCAGCAGGCCTCGAGCCTGGGCCAGAAACGCATCGATGGCGCGCGCACGGGCGCTGGCAATGTCGTTCCCTGCGGCTTCGACGGGAAGTTCGGTAAGGCTCATGGGGACTTTCGGGGAAAGAGGAAGGCAAGGCTGCGCTCAGGGTACGCAACAGGCCCCGCCTCTCCAACGAAGTTTTTCTTCTTCGGATATCCGATTTGCTTCGTTGGCCCGGTGCTTCAGCGCACCTAGATTGCGCCCCTGATGCAAACAATCCTCCTTGCGAACGCACCCCGTGCACCTCGCCGTGCCATGCTGCTGGGCGCCCTGGCCTTTGCCGCGCTCCACCCCCTCGCCCGTTCCGCTGCCGACGAAGCAGCCGGATTTCCCTCGAAACCGGTGCACATCGTGGTGCCCGTGGCCGCCGGCGGCAGCGCCGACAAGCTCACGCGGCTCATTGCGGAGCGCCTGGCCGAACGCTGGGGCCAATCGGTGGTGGTCGAGAACCTGGCCGGCGCCAGCGGCACCATCGGCGCCGCGCGCGTGGCGAAGGCGCCGGCCGACGGCTACACGCTGCTGCAACAGGGCGAAGGGCTGACGCTCAACGCCATTCTTTTCAACCGCCTTCCCTACGACGGACAGAAAGCCTTCGCCCCCGTGATCAAGGCGGTGGTGAATCCGCAGATCCTCGTGGTGAACCCGAAGACCGGCATCAACGACTTCCGCGGCTACCTGGCGCGTGCCAAGGCGCAGCCGCAATCGATCAGCCTCGGCCTGCCTGGCAACGGCGGCATTGCCCACGTGGCGCACGAAATGATCGCGCAAGACACCGGCGCGCAGGTGAACTACATCCCCTACTCCGGCGGCGGCCCGGCCACGCTCGACGTGCTCGCCGGCCACGTGGACGCCACGCTGATCACGCTGGCCGCGGTGACCGACCATGTGCGCGCCGGCAAGCTGCGCGCGCTGGCGGTGACCACCGCCTACCGGTCGAGCGCGCTGCCCGACGTGCCGACCATGGCCGAAGCCGGCCTGCCCGGCTTTGCGGTCGAGAGCTGGCAGGGGTACTTCGCGCCCGCCGGCACACCGGGCGCGGTGGTGGCGAAGATCAACCGCGACATCCAGGCCGTGATCTCCGCGCCCGAGACCCGGGCCAAGCTCGAGGACATGGGCTTCAAGGTCGTCGGCGGCACGCCCTCCGACCTGGCCCGCACGCTCGCCACCGAGCGCTTGCGCTACGCCAGCGCCATCCAGACCGCAGGCATCACCCTGCGCTGAGGCCGGCGTCAGGCCACGGCTTCGGAAACAGCCCCGGCGGCGACGCCTTCGCCGAAATAGAAAGACTGGATGTCGGCGCGCTGGCGCAAGGCCTGCGCATCGCCGCCAAGCACCGCCATGCCGGCATCGAGCACGGTTGCGTGGTCGGCGTACTGCAACGCCACGGTGGAGTTTTGCTCCGCAACGAGGATCGAAAGCCCGGCCTCGCGGTTGAGCCTGCGCAGTTGTTCGAAGATGTCGCGCACCACGAGCGGCGCGAGGCCCATCGAGGGTTCGTCGAGCACCAGCAGCCGGGGCCGCGACATCAGCGCGCGGCCGATGGCCGCCATCTGCTGCTCGCCGCCCGAGCTCAGGCCTGCGAGCGTGCGGCGCTTGTCCTTCAGGCGCGGGAATATCTCGTAGACGCGCGCGAGGTCTTCGGCGACCTCCGAGCGCCGCGCGCTCCGGCCGAGCCCGCCGGTCAGCAGGTTCTCTTCCAGCGTCAGTGTGCGAAAGCAGTGGCGGCCTTCGAGCACCTGAACCAGGCCGCGCCGGACCAGGTCGGCCGGGTTGGCGCGCCCCACGTCCTGCCCGTCGAAAACGATGCGCCCCGACGTGACCTGACCGCGCTCGGCCGGCAGCAGGTTCGACACCGCCTTCAGCGTGGTCGACTTGCCAGCTCCATTGGCACCCAGCAACGCATGGATCTCGCCAGCGCGAACCTCGAGGCTCACGCCGTGCAGCGCGACGATCGAGCGCTGGTACGACGCCTCAACGGCCTCGATGCGCAACAAGGGTGCCGTCACCTTAGCTCCACGCGTGAAACGGCGGCTTGACGTCATTGAGGTAGTAGTTGCCCACGATCGCGTACTTCCAGCGCACCGGATCGTGCAGCGTGTGCGTGCGTGCGTTGCGCCAGTGGCGGTCGAGGTTGTACTGGCCCAGCGTCGAGCGCGTGCCCGCCAGCTCGAAGAGCTTGTTGGTCGCCAGGAGCGCGATCTCGGTCGAAAGCACCTTGGCCTCCGCCGTCGCGATCTGCGCCGCCGCCACGCTGTCGGCACCGGGGGCCGCCACTGCGCTGTCGATGGCGCGGCCGGCGCGCTCCAGCAAGGCCTCGCTCGCATGCAGGCGAATCTGCAGATCGCCCACCGCCTGGATCGAGTACGGGTCTTCCCACGCATGGTCGCGCTGGCTGTCGATCCACGGGCGCGTCTTGGTGCGGATGAAGTCGACCGTCTCCGCGATGGTGCCGCGCGCAATGCCCACGTCGACCGCCGCCTGGATGATCTGGAAGATCGCGCCATCGGCCGAGGGCGTGTCGTAACCCTTGAAGGCCGGGATCAGGTGCGTCTTCGGCACCTTCACGCGATCGATCACCACCGTTCCGCTGAGCGTGGTGCGCTGGCCGAAGGCCGACCAGTCGTCGATCACCGTGAGGCCCGGCGCATTGCGGTCGGCCACCACGTACCAGGTGTTGCCCTGCTCGTCGTTGGCCACGATCGGCACGTAATGCGCGAGCAATGCGCCTGTCGAATAGAACTTCTTGCCTGTGACCACGACGTGGTCGCCCGCGTCGGTGAAGCGCGTCTCGAAGTCGGCCGCGCGCCTGGAGCCCGACTCCGAGAACGCATTGCCCCAGCGCACGCCGCGCAGGAAGTCGGCGAAGAACAGCTTCTGCTGCGCTGCGTCCGACACCGTGCGCACCGCGGCCACGAAGCCCAGGTGGTTCTGCGTGATCTGCCCGAGCGAGGGGTCGGCCGCAGAGATGATCGCGATCACCTCGGCCAGCGTCGCGTACGACACCTCCGCACCGCCGAAGGCCCTGGGCACGTTGATGGCCCAGAGGCCGCTTTGCGAATAGGCGTCGATCTCCTCGACCGGCCAGCGGCGCAGGCGGTCGCGCTCGGAAGCGCCGACGATCAGCTTTGCAGCCAGCGCGTGCGCCACGGCGATGGCTTCGGCGTCGTCGCGGATCACATGCGCCGGCTTGGCGGACAACGGCAGGCCCGGCACGGCATCGTTCGCGGCGGCTGGTGCGGATACGGAGGGTTCGAGAACAGCGGACATCAAAAATCTCCTACTCTTCGATGCTCTTGCGCACCTTGACGTTTTTCTCTTTCGCATAGGCCAGCGAAGACTTCTCGATGATCGGCCGCAGCAGCTTCCAGTCCGGCGCGATCCAGTCGGACACCACGTTCCACTTGCTGCCGTCCCACTGCTGGAAGGCCACGCGGCCGTCGCCTTCATGGTTGTCCCATGTCACGTTGATCGAATGGAACAGCCCCTTGGCGCCGAGCGCGGCGGCGCGCGCCTCGTCGATCTTCAGGTTCTCCAGGCCCCAGCGAACTTCGTCGCCGGTGAGCGTGCGCTTGCCGAACTTCGCCTGTGCGATGCGGATGGCCTCCACGTTCAGGATGCCGTTGAGCACGCCGAGGTTGTGATAGACGCTGCCGATGCGCTTGGGGTCCTGCAGGTTGCCCTTGCCCGCGCCGTAGACAGTCTTCGTGATCTCCTGCAGCACCGGGTACTGCGCGCCGGCCGCCACGGTGGTAATGGCCACGTAGCCCTTGGCTGCATCGCCGGCAGGGATCACGTCTTCCTCGGAGTTGGACCAGACGTTGCCCACGATGTGATCGACCGGAAAACCGGTCTTCTGCGCCGTCTTGAGCGCCACCGGGTTCATCACGCCCCAACCCCGCAGCACCACGTAGTCGGGCTTGGTGCGGCGGATGGTGAGCCACTGCGACTGCTGCTCGTTGCCCGGGTGCGGCACCTCGATCTGCTGCAGCGTGAAGCCGTACTTCTTCGCAAGCAATTCATAGATCGGGATGGTCTCCTTGCCGTAGGGCGAGCCGTGGTACAGCACCACGATCTTCTTGCCCTTGAGCTTGTCGGCGCCGCCCTCCTTGCCCGCGATGTAGTTCACGATGCCGGAGGTCTCGCTGTACGGGTTGAGCAGCAGCGGGAAGATGTATTTGAAAACGCGGCCGTCGGTGGTGTCGGTGCGGCCGTGGTTGATGGTGAGCAGCGGCACCTTGTCGGCTGTCACGCGGTCGATCAGCGCGTAGGCGATGCCGACCGACAGCGGGTTCCAGGTCGCGATGCCGGGGCGTTGCTTGAGGCGTTCGTACACCTCCACGCCGCGCTCCACCTCGTACTGCGTCTCGCCCTCTTCCCAGGTCAGCTTGACGCCGCCCACGCCGCCATCGCGCGTGTTGATGAGGTTCAGGTAGTCGATGAAGCCGCCGAAGAAACCGGTTCCGCCTGCCGCGTAGGGGCCTACGCGATAGCTTTGCAGCGGGAAGAACTGTTCATTGCCATCGGCATGCGCGAATTGCAGCCCGGCCACGGACAGGGTGGCGGCCAGGGCCGCGGTTCGGAGGTTCTTGATGATTGACATGGTGATGAAGACTCTTTGGATGCGAAGGGAGGGGAAGAAAAAGGAAGACGCGTTCGCTCAGGCCGGGGTGAGCCGCTTTCGCGCGCGATCCCAGAGGGCGACCAGGCCCTGTGGCTCCACGGCGAGAAAGAAAATGATCAGTGCGCCCAGCACGATGCGCTGGCTCATGTCGAGCACGCCCGAATCGAACCAGCCGCCGAAGAGGAAGCTGCCGACGCGCGAGAGCAGCAGCGGAAACACCACGATCAGCGCAGCGCCGAGGAAGGCCCCGCGGATCGTCGCGAGCCCGCCGATGATCACGATGAACAGGATCTGGAACGAGCGGTCGAGGTTGAAGCCCGCCGGCTCCACCGTGCGCAGATAGACAAAGCCCCAGAGCACGCCCGCCACGCCGACGATGAAGGACGACACCGCAAAGGCCAGCAGCTTGGTGCGCAGCACCGGCACGCCGATCACGCGCGCAGCCAGTTCGTTGTCGCGCACGGCGATGAAGTGGTGGCCGGTCTGCGTGCGAACGAGGCGCCAGGCCAGTGCGGTGAGCACCGTCACGACGCTCAGCGAGAAGATGTAGCGCCCCACCGGTGTGTCGAATGCGATGCCCGCCACCTCGAGCGCCGGCGCATCGATCACGCCCGAGGCGTTGTTGTTGCTGAACCAGCCGAACTTGGTCAGCGCCCATTGCACGAAGAACTGTGCCGCGAGCGTCGACACCGCGAGATAGAAGCCGCGCAGCCGCAAGCTCGGCAGACCGAACACCAGGCCGACAACGGTGGCGGCCAGTCCCGCGAGCCCGATGCTCACCAGCAGCGGCAGCCCCTCGACGCGCAGGTTGAAGTTGTAGGCCGCGAAAGCGCCGACCGCCATGAAAGCAGCGGTGCCCAATGAGAGCTGGCCTGCGTATCCCGTCAGCAGGTTGAGCCCTACCGCCGCGAGCGACAGCGCGAGGAACGGGATCAGCAGCGCGTCGAACACATAGCCGGACGCGACGAAAGGTACGACGCCGAAGGCAACTGCCAGCACTGCCAGTGAAGCGAAGCCGGGTCTTGAGGTGAGCTTCATGCTGCTGGCTCCGGCGCACGTTGTGTTGCAGGGTGGGTTTTTTCGGGGCGCGTGCACAGGGCATCGGGTACTCCCCTCCGCGAATGTCCCCCGGCTTCGCCTCCTCCTTTATTTCGCTGCGGGGAGCACCCGATGCCCTGCGCACGGTGAGCGCGGCTCTTGTGCTTGCCAATCAACGACTGCTGCTCAAAACGATCGCGTCGATGGGGTGCCTTGCGCAGCGAAATAAAGGAGGAGGCCGCAGGCCGGGGGACATTCGCGGAGCAAGGTACCCCGTCGACGTGATCGCGCCCCGAATGACTCGTCTCAAGAGTCGCCATGTCAGGCCCTCTCCACGAGCTTCTGCCCGAACAGCCCGCTCGGCCGGATCAACAGGAACGCCAGCGCCGCCACATAGGCAAACCAGCTCTCGATACCGCCGCCCACGAAGGGCCCGATGTAGACCTCGGCCAGTTTCTCGAGCGCGCCGATCACCAGACCGCCAACGATCGCACCGAGGATCGAATCGAACCCGCCCAGCACCAGCACGGGCAAGGCCTTGAGCACGACCAGCGAGAGCGAGAACTGCACGCCCAGCCTCGCCCCCCACAGCAGCCCGGCCACCAGTGCGATGACCCCCGCCGCGGCCCACACCGTGGCCCAGATGCGCGGCAGGCGCAGGCCGACGGCGATGGCGGCATAGGTATCGTCCGCCACCGCGCGGAACGCGAGGCCCACGCGGGTGTAGCGGAAGAACGCCGAGAGCGCTGCCACCATCACGCCCGCCGTCGCGGCAGCGAACAGGTCGAAGGTCGAAACCATGATGCCGAAGAACTGCAACGGCTCGTCCGCGATGCCGAGCTCCAGCGCATGCACCTGCGTACCCCACAACAGTTGCGCGACGCCCTCGATCACATACGACAGCCCGAGGGTCGCCATGAAAAGCGTGATCGGCGGCTGGTTCACCAGCGGCCGCAGCACCGTGCGCTCGATGGCAAGGCCCAGCAGCACCATCAGCGCGAAGGTCAGCGCCAGTGCGAGCGCGAAAGGCACGCCGCGCTCGACCAGGCTCACGAAGGTGAGCGCCGCGAACAGCAACTGTGCGCCTTGCGCGAAATTGAGCACGCCCGAGGTCTTGTAGATCAGCACGAAGCCGATCGCCACGAGCGAATACATCACGCCGGAGAGCAGGCCGCCGATAAGCACCTCGGCGAAGAAGCTGAGGTCGGAGCCGTCCATCAGGCCCGACCCTCGGCGGCGTCATGCGCCACGCCCAGATAGGCGTCGATCACCACCGGGTCGTTGCGCACTTCGGCAGGTGTGCCGTCGGCGATCTTGCGGCCGTAGTCGAGCACGGCCACACGATCCGACAGGCCAAGCACCACGCCGATGTCATGCTCGATCAGCAGGATGGTGGTGCCGAACTCGTCGCGTGCGGCGCGCACGAAATGCGCCATCTCGCTCTTCTCGGTCACCGTCATGCCGGCCATCGGCTCGTCGAGCAGCAGCAATTGCGGCGAGGCGACCAGTGCGCGCGCCAGCTCGACGCGCTTCTGCAGACCATAGGCCAACGTGCCGGCCAGCCGCTCGCTCACGGCGCCCAGCCCCAGGAAACCGATGATCGCGTCGGCCCGTGCGCGGGCATCGCCGCGTTCGCGGCGCGCGCGGCCCAGGCCGATCAATTGCTCGATGAAGGTGGAGCGCGCCGCATCGACGCGGCCGAGCACGATGTTGTCGCGCACGCTCAAGCCCTTGAAGAGCGCCAGGTTCTGGAAGGTGCGTGCAACGCCCAGCCGCGCCAGCCGCGCGGTCGGCACGTGGCGAAAGCCGCGGCCGCCGATCCACACGTGCCCGCGGTCGGGCCGGTACAGCCCGCTGATGACGTTGACCAGGGAGCTCTTGCCGGCGCCGTTGGGGCCGATGATGGCGCGGATCTCTCCCTTGGCGATCGAGAGGTTGACGCCCGACAGCGCGGTGACGCCACCGAAGGACAGGTCGATGCCCTCCAGCCGCAGCACGGCTGCGGTCGCGGTATCTTCCCCGGCCGGCGCCGTGCGACCCGCTGGCACGAAGGCCACCGGATCGACACCGAGCGAGACCGGCCCCGCCTCGAAGAAAAGATCGGGCATCGCGAGGTTCATTGGAAAACCTCCGCCTTCGGCTGCGGTATTCGCCTTGGGGCGGCCCGGCGGCTCATGCCACGGCTTCCAGCACTGGCTGAGTCGGGCGGCCTGCATGCGCGGCCTGTTCGGCCTCGAGCTTGCGCACCAGTGGCAACACCTTCTCGCCGAAATACTCCACCTCTTCGATGAAGTGCAGGAAGCCCGTCAGGATCAGGTCGACGCCGATGGCCTTGAGTGCCACGATGCGCTCTGCTATCTGCTGCGGCGTGCCGATCAGATTGGTGCGAAAGCCGTCGTTGTACTGAACGAGATCCTCGAAGGTGGACTTGGCCCAGTTGCCCTCTCCTTCGGGCGATGCCTTGCCGGCCTGCTTGACCGCATCGCCAAAAGCATGAACCGCCTCGACGTGCGCGTGCTTGATGATGTCGGCCAGCACCGCCTTCGCTTCTTCTTCGGTGTCGCGGGCGATGACGAAGGCGTTCACGCCGATACGCACCGTGTGGCCGTTCCCTGCCGCCTTGGCCTGGATGTCGTCGATCTGGGTCTTCAGGTTCTCGGTCGTGTTGCCGTTGGTGAAGTACCAGTCCGACACGCTGGCCGCGTTGTCGCGCGCGGCGCGCGAGCTGCCGCCCTGGAAGATCTCGGGGTGGGGCTTCTGCAACGGCTTCGGGCTCAGCGTGTAGTCGGTGAAGCGGTAGAAGTCGCCCTTGAAGGTGAAGTTGTCCTGCGTCCAGATGCCCTTGAGCGCGCGGATGAATTCGTTGGAGCGGCGGTAGCGCTCGTCATGCTCCAGCCACGGCTCGCCGATGGCCTGGAACTCGCCCTTGAACCAGCCGCTCACCACGTTGATGGCAATGCGGCCGTTGGAGATGTGGTCGATGGTGGCGATCTGCTTGGCCACCACGGCCGGGTTCCACGGGCCGGGCAGGATCGCGGCCAGCACCTTGAGCTTGGTTGTCGCATGCAGCAACGCCTGGCTGAAGGACACCGACTCGTGCTGGTACTCGGCGCCATAGCCGGCGGTAAAGCGGATCTGGCTCAGCGCGTATTCGAAGCCGGCCTTCTCGGCCGCGAGCGCAAGGCGCTGGTTGTACTCGAGGCTCCAGTCGGTGCGCTGCTCGATGGTGCTGACCACGAGGCCGCCGCTGACGTTGGGCACCCAGTACGCGAACTTGACGGGGGCTGGGGTGGAAGACGGTTGGCTCATGAAAAGGTTCCTGTCTGTGAACGGTCGATCGGGCTTCAGGCGACGAGCGCCACGGGCGCCGGCTTGCGGATGGCGGGGACGGCGGCCGGCGAGGCATCGCGCAGTTGCGGCACGGCGCGCGCCACGGCGAGTGCGATGCGTTCGCGCAGCGCGGGGTTGGCGATCTCGTAGCCCTCGAAATCCTTCTCGACCGCGTAGACGCCGATGGGCAGCGTGCGCGCCTGGAAGAAGCTGAAAAGCGGGCGCAACTGGTGGTCGATGACCAGCGCATGGCGGTCGCTGCCGCCGGTGGCCGCGAGCAGTACGGGCTTGTCCGTCAGCGCTTCGTGATGAACGAAGTCGAACAGGTGCTTGAAAAGACCTGTGTACGAACCCCGATAGACAGGGCTCGCCACCAGCAACAGGTCGGCCGACTCGATGGCCGCAATGCTCTCTTCAACGGCGGCTGGCAACTGGTTGCGGTACAGCACGCCGGCAAACTGCGGGCCGATCTCGCCGAGCGAGATCACGCGCGCGTCGATGGAAATCTCGTCGCCGAGCGCAGCCAGCAGTTGATCGATCAGCACCAGCGTGCGCGAGGGACGTTGCAGGCTGCCGGACACGGCAACCACTTTCAGTTTTCGACTCATGTTGATAGGACCTCTGTTTGGAAGCTGCGATGGATTCGCACCGGGGACGACGAGGAGACACTCACCCTCGAAGGCGGGAGCCGCGATTCTTCAGGCATCCGCGCAGGAAGCGAAGCACGGAATCCGCATACGCTGAGCCGGTTTTGTTCTATGGATCGGGTTCGGCGGTCGACTACTGAAGGAACGTGGGCTTCGCGTAGCCCTGGAACTTGCTGTCGACCACGGCCTGGAACGCCTTGGAGCGGTAGGCCTCGACCAGATCCTTCGCCCATGGCGAGTCCTTGTCGGCGCGCTTGACGGCCACCACATTGAGGTAATGGTCCGGCGTCTTCTCGAGGGCCACCGCTTCGGTCAGCTTCAGGCCGGACGAGATGGCGAAGTTGCCGTTGATGATCGCGTACTCGGTGTCGCCCAGCGAACGCGGCAGCTGCGCCGCCTCGAGCGGGATGAACCTGAGCTTGCGCGGGTTCTGGTCGATGTCCTTTTCCGAGGCACGGATCGGATCGATGCCCGCCTTCAAAGTGACCAGCCTGTTCTGCTCCAGCAGCACCAGGGCGCGGGCCAGGTTGCTCGGGTCGTTGGGCAGCGTGAAGCGGTCGCCCTCCCTCGCTTCGGCCAGCGTCTTGCGCTGGGTCGAGTAGACGCCGAGCGGCGCGATCGGGCCCTGCACCAGTTCGACGAGGTCGAGCTTCTGGTCGGCGGTGAACTTCTTCAGGTAGACGATGTGCTGGAAGAAGTTGGCGTCGAGCGATCCTTGCGCCAGCGCCAGGTTGGGCTGCACGTAGTCGTTGAACTCGACCAGCTTCACCTTGTAGCCCTTCTTCTCGAGGATCGGAACGATGCCCTGCTTGAGCTGGTCGATGTTGGAGCCGGCGGTGCCGCCGATGACGAGTTCTTTCTTCGCGGCCTGTGCGCCGGCTTGCAGCGGCAAGGCGCCGAAGGAAAGGGCCACCAGCGAAAGTGCGAGAACGGAACGGCGAAGCAAAACGGTTTTCATGGGATGGCGAAAGAGAAGAGAAAGAGGAAGAAAAAGATTCAGCGCTTGTCGAGCCGGCGCGCAGCGGTGTTGCCCGCAAATTGGAGGATCTGCACCAGCACCACCAGCAGCGCCACGGTGAGCACCATCACGTCGGTCTGGAAGCGGTAGTAGCCGTAGCGGATCGCGAGGTCGCCGATGCCACCGCCGCCCACCACTCCGGCAATCGCCGAGTACGACAGGAAGCTCACCGACAACACGGTGAACGCCAGCACCAGGCCCGAACGCGCCTCGACGATGAGCACCCGCCAGATGATCTGCAGCTCGGTCGCGCCCATGGCGTGCGCGGCCTCGATGACGCCGCGCGGCACCTCGCGCAAACACTGGTCGACCAGCCGCGCCAGGTAGGGGATGGCGGCGACGGACAGCGGCACCGCAGCGGCCAGCGGCCCGATCGACGTGCCCGCGATGAGCCGCGTGAAAGGCACCAGCGCGACCAGCAGGATGATGAAGGGAAACGACCGCACCGTGTTCACGGTCCAGTTCAACACCAGGAACACCGGCTTGTTGGCCAGCGACTGGCCGGGACTGAGCAGAAACAGGAGGATGCCGAGCGGCCCGCCGATCAGCAGCGCGGCGCCGAGGCCGATCGCCAGCATCATGAAGGTCTGCCCGATGGCCAGCCCGAGCTCGGGCAGGATGGCGACGATGTTCTCAGGCATATGCCACTCCCTGTGCGCCGGCGCGGTGCGGCGATCCGGATTTCACTGAAAGGGCCACGGCCGGCGCGGCCGGCACTTGGGGGCGGCCCGCTTCTCGCTCATCGCGCTCGCGCCGCCGCACCAGCGCGTCGATCTCGCGTCCCAGTGCGGTCAGGCGACCCGACGACGGCGCGTCGACCTCGAACTGCTCGACCAGTTCGCCCTGTTCGAGGATCGCCACATGCCGGCAGAGCGCCTCCACCACCGACAGTTCGTGCGTCACGATGACGATGGTCACGCCGATCTTCCGGTTGATGTCACGCAAGGTCTGCAGCAGTTCGCGCGTGGTCTCGCTGTCGAGCGCCGAGGTCGGCTCGTCGCACAGCAGCACCTGCGGTCGCGGTGCGAGCGCACGGGCGATGGCCACCCGCTGCTTCTGCCCGCCAGAGAGCTGCGCCGGATAGCTGTCGATCTTCTCTTCGAGCCCCACCAGCTTCAGGCACTCGCGCACGCGCGCCTGAATCGCGGCGCGCGAGTGATGGCCGTGGATCTTCAAGGGAAACGCGACGTTGTCGGCCACGGTCGCGTTCTGGATCAGGTTGAACTGCTGGAAGATCATGCCGAGGGTCTGGCGGGTGTCGCGCAGTTCGCGGCGCGACAGCGTCATGAGATCGCGTCCACCCACGATCACCTTGCCGGCGTCCGGGCGCTCCAGCAGGTTGATCAGGCGCAGCAGGGTCGACTTGCCCGCACCGCTCTTGCCGATCAATCCGAAGATGTCACCGGCATGGATGTCGAGCGAGAGCGAGCGGACGGCGTCGAACACTTCGCCGCTGGGCAGCGCGAACGATTTCTGGACGGCTTCGAGCCGGATCACCGGCGCCGTGTCGGGCGGATGGATGTGGGAGGTAGCAGTCATGCGGCGTGCAGGTCGGGCCCGGCAAAAGACGGCGAGTATGGAAACGAGCCGCTGCAAATGGAACGACGCATTCGGAGCGTGCTTATGCGTTTTCCTTCGTTCCGGAACGCGTCGGCGGCGGGCACAGTCGCGCCTCTTTCACACGACATGCCAACCACCATGCTGCTTCCCGTCCGCCGCCGCGCCGCGATGATCGCTGCGATCTCCCTGGCCTCCGCTGCCCTCTTCACCGCCAGCGGCACCCTGCACGCGCAGGAGAAGAAAACCCTCAAGGTCGGCGTCTCCGTCGGCAGTGGCGAGCAGATCTTCGAGGTGGTCAAGAAGGCGGCGGCGCGCGAAGGCCTGACGCTCGACGTCATCGTCTTCAACGACTACCAGTTGCCCAACGCGGCGCTGGCGGCCGGCGACCTCGATGCCAACGCCTTCCAGCACCAGCCGTTCCTGGACAACCAGAACAAGTCGCGCGGCTTCGACATCGTGCCGGTCGGACTCACCATCACCGCGCCGCTGGGCTTCTATTCGCGCAAGATCAAGTCGATCGATGCATTGCCGGACGGCGCCTCGGTCGGCATCCAGAACGATCCATCGAACGGCAACCGCGCCCTGCTCCTGCTGCAGGAGGCCAAGCTCATCACGCTCAAACCCGAGGCAGTGAAGAACAACACTGCAACGCCGCTCGACGTGGTGTCGAACCCCAAGAAGCTGAAACTGGTTCCACTCGATGCTGCGCAGCTCCCGCGCTCGCTCGACGACCTGACCATTGCGTCCATCAACAACGACTACGCCGAGAAGGCCGGTCTCACGCTGGCCAGGGACGGCGTGATCAAGGAATCGCCGAAGGGGCCCTACGCCAACATCATCGCGGTGCGGCGGGCCGACAAGGACAAGCCCTGGGCACAGCAGCTCGTGAAGGCCTATCACTCGCCCGAGGTGAAGAGCTTCATCGAGACGAAGTTCAACGGCGCGCTCGTGCCGGCTTTCTGAAGCAGCTACGAGGCCCGGCGCGGCCCGCTCGTGATCGCCGCAGCCGGCCATCACGTCTGCCAAGGGTCACAAGCATGTCAACGACCTGACACGACATACGGCCAGCATTGCGCGCATTCCATCACTCGACCGGGCAATGACATGCGTTCGATTCCATCCTTCGTGCGGCACGCCCTCACGCCGCTCACCGCGTCCTTGCTGCTGACCGCCGGTGCCGCGCATGCGCAGATGCTGATCGGCTGGGCCCAGATGCCGGCCGCCACCTTCGCCGACGGCCCGACCTCCGGGCAGTTCACCGCGCCCAACCCCTACGGCACGAACGTGCCGCCATACTTTGACAAGCAGCCCGTTCAGGGTTTTTCGGGCGTGCTCGAGGGGCCGCGCAAGGACGTGTTCCAGTTCCTGGTCGACAACGGCTTCGGCTCGCAGGCGAGCTCGGCCGACGCGCTGCTGCGCAGCTATGCGCTGCACATTCTCTGGCGCACGCCCAAGGGCGGCCGCGGCACGGTCGAGCCGGCCGACCTGGACAGCGGCAAGATTCGCCCACGGTTCGACGCGCGCACGCGACTGCAGTTGAACGATGCGCACCGCAAGCTGACGATCCCGATCCAGGCCGACTACGCGAACTACTACAACAATCCGGTCAAAGCGCCGGTCGACCCCGGCATCCGAGCCGGCCGCCTGCTCACCGGCGCCGACTTCGACGTCGAGTCGTTCCGCCGCGACCGCCAGGGCAACTACTGGTTCGGCGACGAGTTCGGCCCTTACCTGATCAAGACCGATGCAAATGGCACCGTGCTGCGCAGCGAGATCTCGCTACCGGGCGTCTACGCGCCGCAGCACAAGGACGTGATCGCAGGCAAGGTGACGGCAAACCTGCCGAGCTCGGGCGGCTTCGAAGGCATGGCGATCAACAAGAGCGAGACCAGGCTCTACACGCTGCTCGAAGGCCTTGTGGCCGGCGACCCCGACAAGACGCGCCGCATCAACGAATTCGATCTCGCGAATGAACGCTACACCGGTCGCAGCTACGTCTATCCGCTCGATCCGAACGGCACCAACATCGGCGACATGGTCGCGGTCGACGACCGCCGCTTCATCGTGCTCGAGCGCAACGGCAGCACGGCCACCTCGCCGAATTCGACCCCATTCAAGAAGGTGTTCCTGATCGACCTGCAGGGCGTGCCCGACGGCGGCACGGTGCGCAAGACCGAACTCGTCGATCTGATGAACCTCGCCGATCCGTTCGACCTGAACGCCGACGGCCAGACGACTTTCACGTTCCCGTACACGACGATCGAGGACGTGCTGGTGCTGGACCCCCGCACGATACTTGTCGTCAACGACAACAACTTCCCGTATGGCGGCGGACGCGAGCTGGCGTCCGACAACACCGAGTTCCTGAAGATCCGCCTGCCGTTCTCGCTGACGAGCGACGACGAAAATCGCGATCACCACGGCCATGCCTTCCCGCGCGATCGCGACCATCGCGCAGGAAGCTACGACTGGAACGACGAGTGAACAAACGATCGCTTCCCTAGCCGGAGGCGATTGGCCGAACAAGCTGTCACGCGCATGACGCCATCGACATCCATCCTCAGTTGTGGGGATGGCTTTCGCCGGCCCCCGCACCATGCTTCGAGCCGCGGGCAAATCTGTCGTCAACCCCAGTGAAGCACAGCGAGAGGGAAGAGAGATGGAAGCGATCCGACCGGATGCATTTCGAAAGCTCGTCGAGTCGACCAAGGCCGACCGAGCGCATGTCCGCCGTCTCGTGGCTTCGGGGCTTTGGCAGCAGGCCGAACGCGATTCCGAGCGATTCCGCGAGTTCGCGGCGAAGCGTCTTCAGAACCGCCGCAGCAGCGGCGCCGAAGCTCAGCAGGGCGATACGCTCGACTACCAACCTGCAAGCTTTCTTTCCGAGGGAGCGACCATTCGGCGCGCCGTGGCCTATGTTGAAGTGACATTCGGAACCCGCAGCACGATCGGAACCGGATTCTTGGTGAGCCCTCGACTGTTTCTCACCAACCAGCATGTGATCCTGAACGCGCAGGCCGCCATGGGCGCAACCATCACCTTCGACCGCGAACTCGATGAACTCGGCCGACCGAGACCCATGACGTCGTTCACCTTGGACGCCACGAGCCTTGCGCTGTTTTCGGACGAACCCGATCTTGACTACGCGCTGGTCGCAGTGGGTCCACGGTTGTCGGGAGAGGGCGACATCTCCGACTTCGGCTTCTGCCCGCTGTCGAACGCACCGGACAAGCATGTTGTTGGAATGAGCACCAACATCATCCAGCACCCGGAGGGGCAGCGGAAGCTCATCTCGATTCGAAAGAACATCCTGGTTGCCCGCACACCGAGGACCCTTCTGTACGAGACCGACACGGAGGTCGGTTCGTCCGGATCGCCGGTTTTCAACGACGACTGGGAAGTTGTCGCCCTGCATCACTATGGCGAGCCGTTTCTCGAGCGCGTAGATGATCAGGGCAATCCGATTCCGCTGACGGTCAACGAGGGTATCCGGATCAGTGCGCTGGTGAACGACCTGGCCAGGCGTCGTGCGGACATACCCGCGGCATGGCAGCCCCTGCTCGATCAAGCGCTTGAACTCGGTGTCCAGGCTTCCACTTCCTCGGCTGCACCGAAGCTTGGCCTACCCAAACCGAAGCCGAAGCCGCTTGAGCCACGGCCCGAGTCGCTCGTTCAACCCACCATCGAGAAGGAGGCTGTCATGAATGGACCGAAAACCGGCACTGCAGTCGAGATCGTCATTCCTCTACGCATCAGCGTGAGTCTGGACGGTATGGCCGGCGCACAGGTCGGAACTGGCGTCGCTGCGCCAGCAGCGATAGCTGTTGCTTCTTCACTCGGGCGGCGGGCCGAAGCGGTTCGCGTTGACACCGACTACGCGAACCGATCGGGCTACGACCCCACCTTCATTCCCGGTACCGCGATTCCGTTGCCCGACCTCAAGGGGGAGGCGGCGAACTCGCTCGCCCCGCTGCGTGCCGGCGAACCCAATGCCGCCGAGGGTGAACTCAAGTACGAGCACTTCAGCGTCAAGATGAATCGCTTCAAACAGATTGCGATCTTCACCGCCACCAACATCGATGGGGAGACCTACCTTGCGGTGGACAGGAAGACCGGAGAAGTGAGCAGCGCGGAAGGAGAGACCTGGTTCCGCGACCCTCGAATCAGTGAGAGCTTCTTTCTGAATCAAGACTTCTACTCGGCTTGGTCGAGCTACTTTGACCGCGGACATCTCACTCGACGCACCGACCCGACCTGGGGATCCGATGAGGAAGCTGTTCGCGCCAACGCCGACACGTTCCACTTCACGAACTGTTCGCCTCAACACTTTCGCTTCAACCAGACAACCAAGTTCTGGCAAGGCGTGGAGCGATACGTTCTCGAAACCGGGATCCTCGCCCAGGACTCGAAACGCCGGATGTGCGTCTTCCAAGGGCCGATCTTCGACGACTCCATCGACCGGACGGCCGACGATGTGCAAATACCATCGTCCTTCTTCAAAGTCGTTATTTGGCGCGGCAAGGAGAGGTTGAAGGCGGTGGGTCTGGTCGTCGACCAGGGCGCCCTTCTCGACGAGTCCCGCGTCAACCTGGGGCCACCCCGCTCCCCATCCTTCGTCAACGTCAATCATTGGCGGGTAGCCATCAAGACCATAGAGAAGCGAACGGGTCTGGACTTTGGACAGTCAGTTCGCGACGCCGACACTGTCACACAGGGCCAACAACCCGGCGCTGGAGCAGAGGCACTTCAGGGGATACTCATTCACTCACTCGCCGACATCGTCTTGTAGGAGCCCGACGGCCGTGCTCGCCGACGTTCGGCGCGCCAAACACACGACAAGCGCTCGCAAAGAAAAAGCCGGCAAAGTCACCCTCGCCGGCCCGCAATACCCATCCGCAGCGGCTTCGGAAACCACCGTGTGCCTTCGAACTTGAACAGGAGCCCTTTCGGGGCCTTTTCCACGGTCGAGCCGGCAGCGACGATCGCGACCTCCTCGAAGCGCAGAATGGGCCTCGCGGGAGATTAACCATTGCAGGCAGCGAGTTTCGTTGGATGCCTAGTTCAATGACCTCGCGGTAAAGCTACGGGGCAGAGAACCTGTGCTCGGTGACACCGACGAGAAATTCTGCGGTTCTCATCAGATGTATCTCCCTGATGGCACGCCGCTGCCACACGCCGAATGTCCGATGGCCCAAGTGGTGAGCGGCGCCATCGCCTTGGTAACCGACGCCCAGGTAGTGATCGAGCGCCCTGACGGTTCCCGGGTGACAGTGATTGTCAACATACGGCCGCTTCGAGACGCACGAGGCGAAATCGTCGGTGCGATCAACTGTAAATGGCCCGCCCGATTTCAATCCCCACATTTGCGGGGCCCCATCGCTCCGACTGATTGGCAGACCCTGCGCCACAACCGATCTTTCCACACATGGGGCCGCGCAGCGACCTGGAGCAGCAGATGTGGCGCGATGTCGCCAGGCACCTTCACGGGACGGGTCTGGCGCACGGCAGGCTGATCACCGGCACCACGATTTCGTCCATCCGGTGGTGCGAAACGACACCCGGCCAGACGCCGGCAGCCCGGCAAGGAGGAATCGCGCGCAAGGCCGGCCAGCTTCTGCAGCGAGCGGCCATGCGCTTCGTACAGCGCTTCGGCCGGGCACCGAAGCGCAGAGTGGTCAACCTATCTACCAGAACCGTAGTGTCGGATGAAGATGCGCGTTCCCGCGCTCGGCTCGAACTGCTGCCAGGCCAGGACTGCATTCCCCAGTTCGTTCATGCCGATATCGGGCGTTTCAGCCGCCTCATCGATGCTCTCCTGCAGCGTCGGCGCGCCCCAGCCTCCGGCCAGCGTGTGGCGGGCGGCGTAGAGGTCGCCGGTCCCTGCGCCATTGGCCTGGGTCCACGCTGCCAGCGCATTCGTCGCGTCGTCCACGCCCAGCGTGGGCAGACTCCTCAGCGCCTGAGAAGCGGCCGGCCGGAGCACAGTGTCCGCGCCGAATGCCGCGCCCGGTGGCGCCGTTGCGGCCATGAGCGCGTTGTCCAGCCGCCCCCAGCTCACGACCGCCGCACCGGCCGCGTTCATGCGCAGCACGGGCGTGCTCAACAAGGCCTGCGTCGACATGAACGGCGCGCCCACCCGTGCGGTCCCGCCCTGCCAGGCGCCCCCCGAGAACCGCTTGAACCACACGGCACTCTCCCATTGGTTGCTTCCACCGGGCAGGTCGACCTGGCCCCAGGCGAGCAGCGCATTGCCGCCGGCGTCGATCGCCAGATCGTGCGCGCCGATCGACTGCGCGGTGCCCCCATCCGGCACGAGTTCAGCCGCTGCGGCCCAGTTGCCGCTCGCATCGGCACGATTGGTCCAGAGCGAGGCGCTGCTGCCGGTGGAGCGCTTCCACACGGCCAGCGATTCGCCCGAGCCCGCCACCACGACCGCCGGATCGCCATCCACGGTGCCCACGACCTCGTTGGTCTCGATCAGTGCGGCCGTGCCCCAGCCACCCGCCGGCGTGTAGCGGTTGGCATAGATGCTGAAGCGCGTGGTGGGCCCGATCTGCGACCACACGGCCACCGCGTTGCCGTTGGCGTCAATGCCTGCGCTCGCGAAGCCGACCGTGCCGCTGCCCGTCTCCAGCAGCGCCGGCGTGCCCCAGCCGGTCGACGGGTCGACCTGCAGCGCCCACAGGTCGTAGCCCGTCACCGAGCTCAGCTGCGTCCACACCACGACGGCGCGACCGCTGGCCTTGTCGCTGGCGACGCGGACGTCGCGCACCCCACCGCTGTTGGCCTCCAGACGCTGCGGCGTGCTCCAGCCGCCGCCCGGTCGGTAGAGGCTGCCCCACAGCCGGTCGGTCAGTTGGTCGGCCTCGAGTTGACGCCACACGAGCAGCGCACGCCCTTGCGCGTCGACTACCACCTTCGGCTGGCTGGCGCCGCCGGCGGACAGCGTGACCGCATCGCCCCAGCCGACCACCGGCGGTGCGGCGACGAACGCAGCCGTCACGGCGAGCGCGGCGTCCATCCGCACGGTACAGGTGTTGGCGTTGCTGCTGCATGCGCCGCCCCAGCTGCCGAGCACCTGCCCCGCAGCCGGCGTGGCCGTGAGCGTGACCTGCGTGCCCGATGCGAAATCCGCGCCGCAACTGTCGGTGCAATCGATGCCCGCCGGCTGCGATCCGACGCGACCGGCACCGGTGATGCCGACGTCCAGCCGATGCGTCACCGCGACGGGCGGCGGGAAACCGATGGGTGGAAGCAAGCCGCCACCGGACCCTCCACCGCCGCCGCCCCCGCAGGCTGTCAACAAGGCCAGGCTCCACGCACAAGCCATCCATCGCCTGCAGGCGCTCTTCTTCGTCATAACTGCCATTCCTCGTTAGCTGACACCGGGGCCCGGCGCCTTCTTTGCTCGTTCAAGAGGGTCGGATCGTAGGAAGGAGGTTCGGCGCGGGCCATAGCACCATCGGGCACCTGCCCGAAGGTGCTGTTTCCGGGCGCGCAGTGTTTGGCTAGGCTGGGGGTTCCATTGCGGGTTCGCTCGCATCCCTGAACTTCCCGGCGTTGCATGACACCTTCACCCACCTCTCTCTTCTTCGCGCTTCTCGCTGCCACCGTCCTCGTGGGCGGGTGTGCATCGCATGCCGTGACCGACGACGCGATCGTCACCAACACCTCGCGGGCGCTGGGCCTGCCGCCCTCTGCGTTCACCATCTCGAACCGGGCCGACAGCGGGGTGCAGACGATCTTCCTGGCCAAGACCGACGGTGGCCGCACGTACAACTGCTACGTGGAAGGTTCGGTGTCGGTGGTCGGCCGGGTGGTCAGCGATGCCATCTGCCAGGAGATGCGCCAGAGCGATGCGCCCGCGTCCGCCCGTCGCTCCAATGCCAAGCCGGCGACCAGCTCGACACCGGCACCCGCTTGCAACGCGCTGCTGCGCGCCGCCGGTCGTTGCAACTGAGGCGCGGGCTCGCACCACACCCACCGGTGTGGACAATGGCGCCCTACGAGGAGATGGCGCGGCCTGCCGGGCTCGCGCCGAGGATCACGGCACCATGAAACTCCTGCTTGTCGACGACCACCCGCTGTTCGGTGTCGGCTTTGCGCATGCACTGGCGCACGCGCGCCCCGACTTCGAGGTGGAGACCGCCCTGTCGCTGGGGCAGGGTGTGGAACGCGCCTCGCAGTGCCCGCCGGACATCGTGCTGATCGACTACCGCCTGGGCGGCGAAGACGGCCTCGAAGGGTTGCGCCTGTTCGGCGCCCGGCACCCTCTCGTGTCCCGCCTGATGATCTCGGGCGACGAGGAACCGGCACTCGCGGCGCGCGCGCGCGCCGCGGGCGCGGCCGGCTTCATCGGCAAGTCGCAGTCGGTGGCGCACATCGCCGCCGCGCTGGACGAAGTGGCGGCGGGCGGCGAGGCTTTCGATGTGCTGCAGCTGCGCGCCAGCCTGCCGGCTTCCAGCCTGACCCCGCGGCAGCTCGAAGTGCTGCTGCTGGTCGCCCAAGGCCGGCAGAACAAGCAGATCGCCGCCGAGCTGAACATCGCCGAGCGCACGGTCAAGCTCCACATCACGGCCCTGCTCGACACCATGGACGCGCGCAACCGCACCCACCTGCTGGTGCAGGCCCGGCGCGCGGGGCTGATGCTGGATTTGCGATGAGGCCCGAGTCGCCCTCTTCCCCCGAACAACCCGCGCGCGCACCCGGCTTCATCGCCTCGCGCCCAACCTTCTCGGACCTGCAGTTCCAGCAACTGGAGCAAATGATCCGCTCCACGCCGTGGTCGTGGATCCTGGCCGCCGTCGGCGGACTCCTGTGCTATCTCGAGTACGAAGACGAAGCAGACGGCCCGCGCGTGCTGGCCTGGCTTGTCGCCTACGGCAGCCTCATCGCCATGCGCCTGGGCATCTGGCTCGCATGGGCGTTGCGACCAGGCCTGCGGGCGAACCTGCCGGGGATGGTGCTGCCCATCATGGCAAGCAACCAGATCCTGGCCTTGTTCTGGGGCGCTCTCAGCGTGCTGCTGCACGATGAAGGGCCGGCGCAGGCCGAGGCCATTCTTCACATCGCGATGGTCACTGTCGCCCTCGGCGGTGCGGTGCGGCTCTCGACGATGGGGCGCGCGGCCATCGTCTATGTGGTGCTCATCCTGGGGCCGCTGGTGCTGCGCGACATCTGGTTCGGCGGCAGCTACCACCTGGCGATGGCGCTGATCGTGTCGCTCATCGGCATCTACACGCTGCTCAGCGCCAAGGAGCTGTCCTCCGCGCTTCACGAGATCCAGGCGCAGCGCAAGCACAATGCGGAACTGGTGATCGCGCTGAGTGCCGAAAACGAACGCAGCAGCTCGGCGCGGCGAACCGCTGAAGAGGCGGTGGCCGCGCGCATGCGCTTCTTCGCCTCGGCCAACCACGACCTGCGCCAGCCGCTCAACGCGATGGCGCTGCTGGCGCAGACGGTGCACACCGTAAGCACGGAGCGCCACGTGAAAGAGATGTCGGAGCAGTTGGTGGCCTGCGCCGACGGCATGACCGACGTAGTGGACGACCTGCTCGACATCACGCGCGCCGACGCCGGATCGCTCAGCCCGCAGTGGTCGACCTTTGCCATCGACGAACTGCTGGGCCACTGCTGCCGGCCGCACCAGGCGGTGGCCATCGCGAAGGGGCTGCGCTTCGAAATCGCCGCCGGCCACGTGGTCGTGCGCAGCGACCGGGCCCTGTTGGCCAGGGTCGTCACCAACCTGCTGGCGAATGCCATCCGCTACACGCGGGAGGGACAGGTGCGCATCAGCAGCCGGATCGACAGCGGCCAGCTGAGGCTGGCCATCGAGGACACGGGCATTGGCATTTCTTCCGATCATCTGCCGCGCGTTTTCGAGGAGTTCTACCAGGTCGACAATCCGGCGCGCGACCGGCGGCTGGGCTACGGCCTGGGGCTGTCCACCGTCAAGCGGTTGAGCGAACTGCTCGACCTGCGGGTGACGGCGCACTCGGTACAAGGGCAAGGCAGCGTGTTCGAGCTTCACCTCCCCTTGGCCGATGCCGCCATGAGCGAGCCGCCGGAGGATGTCGAACGGCCCGCCGCATCGTCATCGGCAACCGCATTGGCGGTGCGAATACTGGTGGTCGACGATGACCCCAGTTCGTTGCAGGCGCTTGATGGGCTGCTCGCTTCATGGGGAATGGACGTTCGATCCGCGAGCGACGTGGAGGGCGCATTGGGCATGCTCCACGCCGGCTTCAGACCCCATGCGCTGGTGGTGGACCTGCGGCTGGGGCCGCAGGTGAGCGGCATCCAGGCCATCGAGGATCTGCGTTCGGCGCTGAACGAGGCCGACCTGCCCGCGTTGATCGTCACCGGCGATGTGGGAGGCGACCATCTGATGGCGGCGCGCGCGGCTGGCCTGCCCGTGATCATCAAGCCGGTACGACCTCCTCAGCTGCGCGCCTTTCTCGGCCATGCCCAGGCACACATCGGGAAAGCGTTCCCGAACGATGCAACCTCGGTCACGTCACGCTGACAGATCTATCAGAACTCATCTAGCAGGCTGTCGTGCAGAAATACCGCGCGCACGCCCCACCCTACTCCGCGAGCGCGTACAACTGCGTGGCCGGTAGGCATCGCCCGCAGCAATGGCATCCATTTGAGAGAGATATGGACATCATCGAGATCCAGTTTCAGGCGCTCATGCCTAGTCGCTTGCGGCGCGCTTGCTCTGGCTGAGGATGATCAGGTTGTGGGTCCAGGGCAGTGGTCTCACCAGCGGTGCGACTTTCTCGTCCCACCAGGGATGCATGCCAATGCCCTTTCAGCCGACCAAGTTCGGCCAAAAGCCGAACTTCATGATCTCCGCAGAACTTGCGCAGAACGTTGGTCGCTTCCTGGCAGTGATGCGGTTGTCAGCTGACCAAAGCTGCTGCGGGTGCGTCGAAGCTTTCGACAGTCAATCGCTCAAGACTCTGCGCATAGTGAGTCGCAAGCCCTCCGAGGGCCATCGTCGCCTCGCGCGCGGCCTCCAGCACATGACGACATGCTTCGTACATGGCCTCGGGAGGAGCGAGCCGCGCCCGCGGCCCCGAAATAGCCAACGCCCCTTGGAGTTCTCCGGTCACGCCAAACACCGGTGCGGCAGCTGATGCAGTCTCGGGGTCTCGCTCCCCATAAGACACCGCCCAGAACTGCTCGCGAATGGCTTGGTATTCGGGTGCTACAGGTAGCGAGAACGCAAGCAGGACCTTGCCCGATGCACCCTGCGCGACCGCGTATTCCTGGCCTATCTGCACCGACGCACGAACCGCCCTGGAAGGTTCAACCCGGAAGAGCGCGATTCGCTTGTCCTCGTGCCTGACGTAGAAGGATGCGGTCTCGCCCGTCGCGACGCTGAGCTGCTTCAGGATGGGCTCGATGACATGCCCCACCTGAAACGAGCGCTGATAAATCGAAGCCAAGCGAAGCGGCTGCGGCCCGATGGCGTACTGCCCATCGGCCAGCTTGCGAATGAAGCCACCGTGTTCGAGCGCCGATAGCAAACGCAGCACCGTGCTCTTGTACAGCCCGGTCCTCTTCGACAGCTCGGTGAGCGTCAACGCCGCGTCTGTCGCGCTGAAGGCGGCGAGCAGCGAAAAGGCCCTGTCCAAAACCGCAACGCCGCTGGATTCGGCGTTATCAGAAGTTTGAGCGGCGGGCTTTGGTTCGGTCATGGGAATCACCAGGCAATCGTGGACGCGCTTCATTCAGAGCTGCGGACCGCAGTGTGACACGGCCCCCGCCACGGGCTCACGAAGCACCAATCAAAGGGTTTACCCGGATCAGAAAGGTGCAGATTCGCCCTTATAGTTCTATCTAACAGATCATGGTTCTATTGGATAGAACTCAAACAGATGCACACGAGACAAAGATGAGCAGTACCAACTACCTCGCCGTTCGCGCCGATTGGCTTGCTCTGCACGAAGAGGAAGTCCTTGAGCCTGGCCTGCGCATCGTCGACGCCCATCATCACTTCTACGAGCGACCCGCCTGGACCTACCTGGCTGACGACTTCCTGGGCGACGCGCGCACAGGCCACAACGTCGTCGCATCGGTCTACATGCAGGCTCAGACCCGCTATCGAGTGGATGGGCCCGCCGCCCTCAAGCCGGTTGGCGAAACTGAATTCGTTTCCGCGGTTGCGCGGCAGCACGCCAGTGGTGTTCCCGCAGTGGCCAAGGCCATCGTTGGCCATGCCGACCTTCGTCTGGGCGCTGACGTGCGCGAAGTCCTCGAGGCTCATGTCCAAGCGGGCCAAGGCCGGTTCAAGGGGGTGCGCCACCTGAGCACCTGGGACGCGGATTCGTCCCTCGTCAACCCGCTGTCCGCCGCGCCCAAAGGCCTGCTCGTGGACAAGGGCTACGGCCAGGGCGTCGCGCAGTTGGCCGCGCTTGGCCTTTCCTACGACGCCTGGCTGTTCTTTCACCAACTGCCCGAGCTGTTCGAGCTCGCCAAAGCCGTCCCCGACACCCCTGTGGTCATCAACCACTGCGGCGGCATCGTTCGAATTGGCGCCTACGAGGGCCTCCGCTCGCAGGTGTTCAAGACATGGCTGCATGGCATGCGCCAACTCGCGAAGCTGCCCAACGTTTACGTAAAGCTCGGCGGCCTCGGCATGCGCATCAACGGCTTCGAGTTCGAGAAGAGCGCAACACCGCCCACTTCCCACCAACTGGTCGACACATGGCGTCCATGGATGGAGCCCTGCATCGAGCTGTTCGGTGCAGACCGCTGCATGTTCGAAAGCAATTTCCCTGTCGACAAGGCTTCCTACAGCTATGCCACGTGCTGGAACGCCTTCAAACGACTGACCTCCAGCGCGGGTGCCGATGAGCGGCGAGCGCTGTTCGAGGGGACGGCAAGTCGGGTGTACCGACTTGCCTGACGCCCCGGCCCTTTCCCGCTGTCCACATCCATCAGGAGACTTTCCTTGAAATCCCAGAACCACGCCTTCCGCCTCGCCATGTTCGCCGCACTCGCGTTGTGCGGCGCGACCGCCAGCGCCCAAGCCACTTATCCGTCACAGCCCATCAAGGTCGTCGTGCCGTTCCCGCCCGCCGGTGGCACTGACGTGCTGACGCGCCTGGTCGCGAACGAGGTGACCTTGAAAGACAAGTGGATCTTTATCGTCGACAACAAGCCCGGTGCCGGCGGCAACATCGGCATGGACGCCGTCGCCAAGGCCAAGAAGGATGGCTACACCTTCGGCACGGGGCAGACGGCCAACCTGGCCATCAACCCGACGCTCTATACCAAGATGCCCTTCGATGCGCTGAAGGACTTCGAGCCCGTCGTACTGCTGGCCTCGCAACCTCTCGTTCTGGTGGTACGCGCAGACTCGCCCATCAAATCCCTCGCAGACCTCAAGACGCAGGGTCAGGCCAAGCAACTGTCGATGGCGTCCGCGGGCACCGGCACCGTAGGCCATGTCGGCGGCGAGATGTTCGCCAGACGGGCGGGCATCAAGGTCATGCACGTGCCGTACAAGGGCGCCGGCCCGGCGACGAATGACTTGCTTGGTGGGCAGACCGACATCTACTTCGCGACCCCGCCCAGCATCATCTCGATGGTCAAGGGCGGCAAGCTGCGCGCGCTCGCTGTTACGTCGCTCAAGCGCATCGACGTGCTGCCGAACATCCCGACCGTCGCTGAATCCGGCTATCCGGGTTTCGTCGCGGAAGACTGGAAGGCGCTCGTCGCCCCGGCCGGCACGCCGTCGGAGGCGATTGCCAAGATGAATCAGGTCATGAACACCGCGCTCGCCCGACCCGAGATCGTTGCCCGCCTGAAGGATGAGGGCAGCGTCGCGCGCGGCGGCACGCCCGCAGCACTCGGTGCGTTCCTGAAGACGGAGAGCACCCGTTGGGGCGCCGCGGTCAAGGAGTCGGGCGCGAAGCTCGACTGAGATTTCTTTCAACCAATTCAGGAGACCATCATGAAATTCAGCTCTGTTCGTCGCGCCTTGGTTCTTGCCGGTGCGGCCGGCCTGTTCAGTGCATCGGCACTTGCTCAGAAACCCATCACCATCATCGTTCCCTACGCACCCGGCGGAAGCGCCGACCTGGCAACGCGCGCACTCGCTCAATTCACCGCACCTGGCGTCGGTGCGCCGATGGTGGTGGACAACCGCACCGGTGGCGGAGGCGTGGTTGGGTGGGGTGCCGCCGCTCGCTCTGCGCCCGACGGAACCACTTTGCTGACTGTCGAGCTGTCGTATGCCATCGCTGCCGGACTGATTCCCACGCTGCCGTTTGACCCGCAAAAGGCCTTCACGCAAGTCACGACGGCGGTCAAGGTTCCTCACGTGCTGGTCGTGAACCCCGCCGTGCCGGCGAAGAACGTTCAAGAGTTCATCGCACTGGCCAAGGCGCAGCCGGGCAAGCTCAACTACGGGTCAGGCGGCAATGGCACGAACACCCACCTTGCAGGCGAGCTGTTCAAGAGCACCACGGGCGTGGACATCGTGCACGTTCCTTACAAGGGCGCCGGCGCTGTGCTGACGGACTTGATGGGCAACCAGGTGCAAGCGCTCATCACTTCGGTCCCTACCGCGCTGCCGCACATCAAGAGCGGCAAGCTGCGCGCCCTGATGGTGACGGGCGCCGAGCGCAACGCGATGCTCCCCGATGTACCCAGCGCCAAGGAAGCCGGTATCCCCAAGATGGACATCGACTACTGGATTGGCATTGGTGCGCCGGCAGGTACGCCCCCGGCGACCGTCGACAAGCTCAACAAGGCGTTCAACGCCGCACTCGCTCAACCCGAGGCCAAGAAGAAATTCGCCGAGATGGGCATGACCGTCGTCGCCAACACGCCGGCACAGGCCACGCAACTGGTGAACAGCGAAATCCAGCGCTGGACTGCTGTCATCAAGCAGGCCGGCATCAAGGCCGACTGAGGAGGCCGACATGACCAACGCACTTCGCGGCATCCGCGTGCTGGACCTGACCAACGTGCTCGCCGGTCCCTTCGCCTGCCACCAGCTCGCTCACATGGGCGCCGACGTCGTCAAGGTCGAGACCCGCAATGGTGGAGACCTGGCACGCCAGCTCGGCGCCGACGCCGAACTGAACAAGCGCTACATGGGAGTGTCCTTCCTGGCGCAGAACCCCGGCAAGCGTTCCATCACCATCGACTTCAAGCATCCGTCGGGAAAGGATGTCTTTCGCAAGCTCGTGCGCACCGCCGACGTGCTCGTGGAGAACTTCAGGCCGGGCGTCATGAAGCGCCTGGGGCTGGGCTACGAAGAGCTGTTGAATGAAAACCCAAAGCTCATCTACTGCGCCATCTCGGGCTTCGGACAAGAGGGGCCGCTTCGGGACCTGCCGGCATACGACCAAATCATCCAGGGCATGTCCGGTGTCATGAGCATCACGGGCGCGCCAGAGAACGCGCCGTATCGCGTCGGCTATCCCATGGCGGACACCATTGGAGGCATCACAGCCGCGTTCGCCGTGGCTGCAGCGCTGGCGGACAGAAGCCGCGAAGGTGGCACGTTCATCGACGTCTCCATGCTTGAGGCCGTCATGTCGACGATGGGTTGGGCGGTCTCGAATCACCTGGTCGCCGGGCGTGAACCCAAGCCGATGGGCAACGAGAACGTGACCGCGAGTCCTTCGGGAACGTTTCGAACAGGCGATGGACTGCTGAACATCGCAGCGAACAAGCAGGAGCAGTTCGAGGCCGTCTGCCATGTGGTCGGCCGGCCGGAACTCATTCAAGATGGCCGCTTCAGCGAGCGCCAGAGTCGGCTCCAGCATCGCTTCGAGCTCAAAGCCATCCTCGAGGAGGCCATGGCTTCTCGCTCCACGGACGAGTGGTGGAAGCTTTTCAATCAGGCCGGCGTGCCGGCGGGGCCGGTCTACAGCGTGCCGCAGGCGCTGGAGCATCCCCAGGTTGCCGAGCGCGGCATGGTGGGAACCTTCCCGGACGCGCCGGGTGTCGGTCGCGACATCCGCCTCCTGCGCACGGGTTTCAAGGTCAACGGAAAGGCGCCGCGAGTCGACTCGCCTCCGCCGACGCTGGGTCAGCATTCCGAGGAAATCCTGGCGAGCCTTGGCTACTCGGCTTCAGAAATCGAAGCACTCAGAACGGAGAAAGCGATATGACCGATGCCACGTCCTCGGACGCTCGAAAGACCACGGAAGACTGGTGGCGCACGAGCATCATCGACATGTCTCCCGGGGTCATCCGCTACCGCGGATACCCCATTGAAGACCTGATTCGGAAGAAGGTCAGCCTGGCCCAGATGATTTGGTTGATGACCCGGGGCGAGTTGCCGACTCGCACCCAGGGCCAACTGCTGGAGGCCGCGCTGATGTCCGCGGTCGATCACGGCCCACAGGCGCCGAGCATTGCGATTGCGCGCATGGCTGCAACCTGCGGCGTGGGGTTGAACAGCGCAATGGCATCTGCGGTCAACGTACTCGGTGATGTCCATGGCGGCGCTGGCGAGCAGGCGGTCGAGCTCTATGAGGACATCGCTGCGCGCATCGACGCTGGCTTGACAGAGGATGACGCTGTCGACGCAGGGCTTCGGGCGTTTGTTGAAACGCACGGCAAGGTCATCTCAGGGTTCGGCCATCGCTTCCACCCGGTCGACCCGCGCAGCGCGCCGCTGCTGGAACTCGTTGACGAGGCGGCTGGCCGCGGCGAGGTCAGTGGACGGTTCGCGCACATCGGCCGGGCCGTCGAGGCGAAGCTGAGTGCGAGCAAGGGCAAGCCCATCCCGATGAACATCGATGGAGCGACGGCGGTCATCTATGCCGAGCTTGGCTTTCCCGCACCCTTGGCCCGGGGGCTGTTTTGTCTTTCAAGGTCTGTCGGCGTGCTTGCTCACGCATGGGAGCAGACCCAGCAAGGCGGCCGCATCAAAGGGCCAATCCCGCGGCAGTACATCCCCACGTACGAAGGTCAACACGTCCGAGAGGTGCCTGACCAGCGCTAGTCAAGTTCGAGATTCGGCTCGCTGGGCAATGGGTTGGCCCATCTTTCCTTGCCACTGGGCGCCCATCTTAAAGCGCCCGGCTCCTCGCCCTTGCGGTGAGGCAGCCCCGCGGACCAACGCCGCAATGGAGAGCTACTTCTCGACCTGAAGACCAAGCGACGGCTGTTGCGGCAATGGGGACCATCCTGCCGACGCAAGCCATTGGGGACGGAACGGCAATCTTCGCAATTGCGTTCGTTGCCGTGAGCGCCGGTGTGTTTCCGACCCCGTGCTCAAAGACTACCTGCAAGCGTCGTCCCTGCGAAGGACGAGTCTTGTTCCCGCTCTCTCGCCATGGGGTCGTTGCTCTCTCCGGTCGAGAAAATCAACGTCCCCAGCGCGAGGGCGAAGCACACCATCACCGCGGCAATGCCGAACACATACACCAAGCCCACGGTGATCAGGGGACTCAGCAGCAGAGCGAGACGTTTGTACATGCGCTCATCTTGCGCCGAGAAACTCGCCACTCCAAGCGACAAACCACACGGAATTCCGCTGCTTCTGGCCGCCGCAATGCCGCCATATGGATCGGGTAAACCCCCTGCGTCAGTCGCAGTAGCGAGGCTTGGACCGACCGAAGGCCAAGAGCAAGCCCGCGAGCAGTGCACCGCCCGCGGCAGCGACCAGTACAGACTTCACGGGTTCGGCTGCGATCTGTTTCCCGCAGGACGCCTGCCATTCGGCAGCCCGCTCTTTGACACTCACGATTTTCTTCCCGGCTTCGTTGACCGCACTCTGCGCGTAGACCCTACCGGTACCTATCGCGTCTGCGGCAACATCCTTCGCATCGGCGGCGACGCCGCGCACCGTGTCGAGCGCCTCGCCCGCAGTCGCCCTCGCGTCGGCGGCGCTTGACCGCAACGCTTGAACCGTTTCGCTGGCAATCGTCTTGGCCTCGTCAGTGATTCCACTGGCCGCGTTCGAGGCGTCTCGTCCGATCTGGCGGGCTTCGTCGGCAAGTTGAGAGGGGGTCTTTGCGTCGTCTGGCATGGCAGTCCTTCAAGTGGAGCATCGGTTGCGAAACGGGTATTTGGGAGAAGACGAACTCATCGCGGTGTCGGGTTGGACAGGTATCTCTTGTAGGCGAAAGCAAACCCGGGCCCATGGCCTCGCTTCCTGGAAGGCAGAAAGCGGCCAGAGCCGGTCTTTGGTGAACTCAGCCACCACCCGGGGATTCAACTGGTGTCTGCAATCGCCTTGGCGCCGGCGGCCGCGACCTGCGCGTCCTGTGTGGATTGCATGCCGGAAACTCCGATCGCCCCAACCAGCTGGCCCGCCAGCATCAGCGGAAGTCCTCCCTCGAGGGGGGACGCACCATGCGTCGCGAGCAGCCTGAGATGGATGCCGCCTGCAGCCAAGGCCTCCTCGAACACCTTGGTCGGCCGCTTGAACCGCACGGCACTCTCCGCCTTGGCCTGGGCAATGGTGATGCTCCCGGTCTGGGCCTGATCCATCTTGTGCAGCACGACCAGATTGGCGCCACTGTCCATGACGGCAATCACCATCGGCCAACCGTTGGCTTTCGCTTCGGCTTCGGCGGTGGCTGCAATCCGCCGCGCAACGTCGAGCGACAGGGGCGGGCCGTATGGAATGATGCGTGAAACTGAGCTCATGTCGAGATCCCTGCGATTGAATGAAGCGGCCGATGCTAGGGATCGACGGACTGCATGCCTATTCCAGATTTCTTCGCATCTGCTGTGCACAAATCATCCGACCCACCTTCTGGCGCCACGCAGGCCTCGCCTGCATGGGACGACGTGCGTTTCTTCCTGGCAGTGGCTCGCGATGGGAGCCTGTCCGGCGCCGCGCGAACATTGAGGGTCGAGCACTCGACTGTCGCGCGGCGCGTCGCCGCGCTGGAGGCGAGTCTCGGCGTTCGCCTGTTCGACCGACTGCCGCGCAGCTGGACATTGACGAGCGAAGGCGAGGCGCTGATTGCGCCGGCGGAACGCCTCGAACACGAGGCCCTGGCGTTCAGCCGCGCTGCCACCTCGGCCACGAGCCTGCAGGGAACGGTCCGCATATCCGCGCCGCCGGCGTTTGCAAGCCACTTCCTCGTACCTCAGCTCGCCAGCCGCATCGACCGATGGAAGGGCATCGACCTGGATCTCGTCGGGGAGGTGCGCACGGCCAACCTCCATCGCGGCGAAGCCGACCTTTCGCTTCGCTTCATGCGCCCCGGCGAGCCGGGACTGGCCGCACGCAAGCTGGGCGAGCTCGGCTTCCGGCTCTATGCGGCACCGACTTGGCCCGAACGTGCCCATGCGGATTGGCGCTTCCTTGGCTACGGCGATCCGCTGAGCGACGTGCCGCACCAGCAGTTGCTTGCCCGCATGGCCGGTGAGCGGCCCTTCGTCCTGCGAAGCAACGATCTTGCAGCGGTGCACCAGGCGTGTCGAGCCGGGATGGGACTCGCGATGCTTCCCAGCTTTCTTGCGGGCAACGACGCAGGTCTGGTCGAAATGCCCGGCGCGGACTGGCCCTTGCTGCGGGAGATCTGGTGCGTCGTCCATCCCGACGTCCGTCGCTCGCCACGTGTCAGGCTGATGGCGGATCTCATCGCCGAACTGGTTCAGGAGAACTCGGCGGTCTTGGTTTGACGGCGATCGAAGGGTGCTTGCGTGTTCAGGCCGGCGCCTGCTGCCGCTCAGGATCCAGCTTCACGACCTTCTTCGCTGCGGTCGCGAGCCGCCACATCCTGCAAATAGAACTCGTGCAGCTTGGCCTGTAACAGCGTAAGCGGGCGGTGATCCCGTCTGAGCTTGACCCCGGTGTCTACGACGATGGTGTCCACCAAGGATTTAGGTGGACACCTATGGAAGACTCCACGCACCGCGGCTAGCGGGGCTGGATCATCCGCGCGCTCGCCGTGGACCGCGCCACCATCCGCCCTTGCGCATCGCTCAGATGCGCCTCGAGGAACGAGATGGTCGTGCCGAGCTGCACAACCCGGCCCTCTCCGCACAAGAGCCCCGGCGAAGCGGCCGCCAGAAACGACACGTTCAGATCGATCGTTGCCGAGAACGCACCCGCGCCGTTCATGAGCCACAGCGCCGGGCCCATCGTGTCGTCCAGCATCGCGCCGAGGATGCCGCCCTGCACCGAACCCGCGGGGTTCAAAAAAGCATCGGTCGCGACAAAGCTCATGCGGACCCAGCCCTTCGCCGTGTCGAATTCGATGATCCGCTGGCCGAATAACCGCGCGGTCGCGGAACTGGGAAAACGCTGCATCAACAGGTCCGACGTCATCACGATCCTTCGCTCCGCAAGGCGGGTCGGAAAATCTTAGGCGGCTGCTCCTGACACCGTGGTGTCAGGAGGCGCGCCCGCTCAAGCTGCTGTTGGTGTTCAAGGCGGCCTCCCTTCAGTGGTGGCGCGCACCGATCATCTTCCAGCCGTTGCCCGAAGGGTCGCGAAAGCCCGCGTCCACGGTGCCAAAGCGGTCGATCGGCTCCTGCGTGAACTCCACGCCCAGGCTGCGCAGGCGGTCGTACGCCGCGCGACAGTCGTTCACCGCCAGCACCAGCGGCGGCATCGCGCCCTTTGCCACGAGTGCGTGCAACGCTTGCGCGGTCCCCTCGTCCTGCATCGGCGGCCCGGGCGTGAAGAGGCCCAGCTGGAACGAAGGCTGCTCCGGGTGCTGCACCGTCAACCAGCGAAAGCCGCCGTTGCGCACGTCCGTGTGGACGCGAAAACCCAGCTTCCCGGCATAGAACGCGAGTGCTTCATCCTGGTCTCGCACATACAAGCCGACCACGTCGACACCTTGGCTCATGAGTTCTCCTGTTCATTTCGAAGGTGTAGTTGTACCGCCCGCCTCGCGGCGTCGCTTCTCCGAAACTGCGATCTGCAGGGCCGGCCGGTGGGCGGCGCTGACGATGCAGTGCGGCACGGAGCCGGACTGGCTGGGCTGCGCCTGCCCGCGCGCGCGGTTCGCGCTTGGGCTCTCGCCGGTGATGTCTCGAAAGGTGCGCCCGAAAGTGCCGAGGCTCTCCCAGCCTGTCTGGAAGGCGATGTCGGTGATGGGCAGGTCGGTGTCGCGCAGCAGCGCGGTCGCTCGCTCGATGCGCCGCGTGAGAAGGTAGCGGTGCGGCGGCACGCCGAAGGCCTGCTTGAACGAACGCGCGAAGTGAGCCTCGGAAACGCCGCTCACGCTCGCCAGCCGCGAGACCGGCCAGGCCTCGTGCGAGGCGGCATCCATGCGGTCTTTGGCGCGCAGCAGGCGGCGCAGCAGTCCGGGGTCTTGGCTGGGCGGCAGTACGTTGGAAGGCATGCGAAGGCTCTCGGTCGAGAGCCTACCCGAACCACATCAGTCCATCACCGGCATCGTTTGAAGGAGCAGAGGCGGTCGAAGCGCGGCCTGGGCCCACCAGCACGACCGGATGACCCGAGGCCTGCAGGCGGGCCGCGTGCCGGTTGAAGCGGGCGAACCAGTCGAGCTTGTAGGCGAACTTGAGGCCCGGCTGCAGATTCGTATCCCATGGCTCGAAGGGCGTCGTAGGGGAAGGCGGATGCCGTGCATTTGAGCTCCTGCAGGCAGACCACCTCGGGCGCCGTTACGTCCAGCCACGCACGCAGCGGCTCGAGGCGCTTGCGGACATCGTTGATGTTGTACGTGGCGATGCGCACGGCACCCGCCTAGGCCCTTGGGGGCTGCGCTTCGGCCGCTTTGTCCAAGCTTGCAGTCAGCCGGACCCAAGCTAGGTGATTCAGCAACAACAACCGTCTGCGCGCTCGTGGCACCTTGCGCAAGTTGGTGGATCGTCGAGTTGCGACGTCGCGACGCGCCAGCGTAGGCCGCAGCCGACGGTGCACGCCCGTCTTGAAGCACGCCAGCGCCTCGCGCGCATACGAGCGCGTCTGAGGGGGAGAGCTGCGCCCGATGTGACCGAGTACACGTATGCCGCTGTTCCGGACTTATCTAGCTGATGCACAAGACATTCCTCAAGCGCGATGCGACCCTTGAGGGATGAAAAATAATCGTGACTACACAGGCCTTGAGCGCACGCCTTCTTCAATGGCAGGGCTAGTCAGAGTGCGCGCATAAAACCAGTCCAAGTTTTTATCCGCACCCCCGTAGGTCAATTTTCGACGGTAATCAACTCAATCATTGAGCTCGCTTCGGCGAGCTTTCTTTGTCCGGCCGACGAAATAGGGGCCATGCCCGCGCGTGCGGATGCTTAGGCAGGACAAAGGTACCAGGCTTTTCAGATCGTCCCAGTACTTAGTGCTGAGGAAGGAAAGGGCATTTCTTCCATATGCCCGCGTCGGCTGGCGCTATCTAATTTGCAAACAAGAACTGCAGCGTCGAGACAGGCACGCGCCGGCCTTTCGGCGCTCACCAAGGAAGCACATGACCGCGATTACCGGCTCCAACGGCAACGACCTTCTCACCGGAACGGCCGGCAGCGACACCATCAACAGCGGCAACGGGAACGACAGCGTCAACGCCGGAGCCGGGAACGATTCTGTGAATGGTGGCGCGGGAAACGACACGCTCGATGGCGGCAGCGGCAGCGACCAGCTCAACGGGGGATCGGGGAGCGACACCCTGATCTACAACGTCAGCGAAAACATCGCGGCGGGCACCAAAGACGTGTACACGGGCGGGGCGGATGTTGACACGCTCCAGCTCCAGTTCACGCGGGCGCAGTGGCTGGACTCTGCCACCCAGACGCAGATTGCCGCCTACCTGGCCCATCTTGCGGCAGTGACCAATGCCAGGACTGGCGAGGTTTCCAATGGCTCGGCCAGCGATTTCGTTTTCAGCTTCGGGTCGTCCACGCTGACCGTCCAGATGACCGAAACCCTGAGAATCCTTGTGGACGGGGTCGAGGTGAATCCGGCCAACGAGGCGGTGAAGGCGCTGGGCGATACGAGCACGACGACCGAAGACGGCCCGGGGATTCATATCCATGTGCTGCAGAACGATCTGGTCCCTGACCTGGTCAAGAGCTTGGCGCTGGCCTCGGCGCCGGCCCACGGGACGGCGACGCTCGTTCAGCCGGCGATGGGCGATCCGTCGACCTGGTATTTTCAGTATCAGCCCCATGCAGCCGCTTTCCAGTACCTGGCAGCGGGCGAGAACGCAACCGACACCTTCAGCTACGAGGTGAAGGACGCCGATGGTGGAACGGGGCTGGCCACGGTGACGGTCACCATCACCGGCACCAACGACGCGCCGACGATCGGCGCGGCCGATGCCGCTGCGGCGGTGACCGAGGATGCGGCGACGCCGACCCTGAGCGACAGCGGCACGATCGCCTTCGACGACGTGGACCTGAGCGATGCGCACAGCGTCAGCGTGGCGGCCGGTCCAGGCAACACCCTGGGCGGGGTCTTGACGGCCGGCGTCAGCGATGCGGCCACGGGCGCGGGCGACGGCACGGTGAGCTGGAACTACAGCGTCGCCAACGCGGCCACGCAGTATCTGGCCCAGGGCCAGACGGCGACGGAGACCTTCACCGTCAGCATCGACGATGGCCACGGCGGCATGGTCGCGCAGCAGATCACTGTGACGGTGACCGGGACCAACGATGTGCCGGTGATCGGTGGTGTGGTCAGCGGCGCGGTCAGCGAGGATGCCTCGACCCCGAACCTGAGCACCAGTGGCGCGCTGACAATCGCCGATGTCGATGCAGGACAGTCCAGCTTCACAGCCCAGGCCGGCACCGCCGGCAGCAACGGCCACGGCAACTTCACGCTGGCAGCCAATGGCAACTGGACCTACACGGCCAACAATGGCCAGGCGGCGATCCAACAGCTGGGCGCTGGTCAGTCGATCAGCGATAGCTTCACCGCTGTGTCTTCCGACGGGACAGCCAGCCAGCTGGTGACCGTGACCATCACCGGGACCAACGATGTGCCGGTGATCGGCGGGGTGGCCAGCGGGGCGCTGAGCGAGGATGCCTCGACACCGAACTTGAGCACCAGTGGTGCGCTGACGATCGCCGATGTCGATGCAGGACAGTCCAGCTTCACAGCCCAGGCCGGCACTGCCGGTAGCAACGGCCACGGCAACTTCACGCTGGCAGCCGACGGCAGCTGGACCTACACGGCCAACAATGGCCAGGCAGCAATCCAACAGCTGGGCGCAGGCCAGTCGATCAGCGACAGCTTTACGGCAGTGTCGTCCGATGGGACGGCCAGCCAGGTGGTGACGGTGACCATTACCGGGACCAACGATGTGCCGGTGATCGGCGGCGTCGCCACCGGCGCAGTGAGCGAGGATGCCTCGACGCCGAACCTGAGCACCAGCGGTGCGCTGACGATCGCCGATGTCGATGCGGGCCAGTCGAACTTCGCGCCTCAAGCAAGCACCGCCGGCGGCAACGGCTACGGCTACGGCTACGGCTACGGCTACGGCTACGGCAGCTTCACGCTGGCAGCCGACGGCAGCTGGACCTATACGGCCAACAACAGCCAGGGGGCGATCCAACAGCTGGGCGCGGGTCAGTCGCTCAGTGACAGCTTCACTGCAGTCTCGTCCGACGGGACAGCCAGCCAGGTGGTGACCGTGACGATTACCGGGACCAACGATGTGCCGGTGATCGGCGGCGTCGCCACCGGCGCGGTGAACGAGGACGCCTCGACGCCGAACCTGAGCACCGGCGGTGCGTTGACGATTGCTGATGTCGACCAGGGTCAGTCGAACTTCGCGCCACAGGCGAGCATTGCCGGCAGCAACGGCCACGGCAGCTTCAGCTTGCTGGCCGATGGCAGCTGGAGCTACACGGCCAACAATGGCCAGGCGGCGATCCAACAACTGGGTGCCGGCGAGTCGATCAGCGACAGCTTCACTGCTGTGTCTTTCGACGGGACAGCCAGCCAGGTGGTGACCGTGACCATCACCGGGACCAACGACGTTCCGGTGATTGGTGGTGTGGCCAGCGGCACGGTGAGTGAGGACGCCTCGACCCCGAACCTGAGCACCAGCGGTGTGCTGACGATTGCCGATGTCGACCAAGGCCAGTCGAACTTCGCGCCCCAAGCGAGTACTGCCGGCAGCAACGGCCACGGCAGCTTCAACTTGCTGGCTGATGGCAGCTGGAGCTACACGGCCAACAATGGCCAGGCGGCGATCCAACAGCTGGGCGCCGGCGAGTCGCTCAGCGACAGCTTCACTGCAGTCTCGTCCGATGGAACGGCCAGCCAACTCGTAACCGTGACCATCACCGGGACCAATGACGTTCCGGTGATTGGCGGCGTTGCCAGCGGCGCGGCAAGCGAGGATGCCTCGACCCCGAACTTGAGCACCAGCGGTGCGCTGACGATTGCCGATGTCGATGCGGGCCAGTCGAACTTCGCGCCTCAAGCGAGCACTGCCGGCAGCAATGGCTACGGCAGCTTCAGCTTGCTGGCCGATGGCAGCTGGAGCTACACGGCCGACAATGGCCAGGCGGCGATCCAACAGCTGGGCGCCGGCCAGTCGATCAGCGACAGCTTCACTGCGGTGTCTTTCGACGGGACAGCCAGCCAGGTGGCGACCGTGACTATTACCGGGACCAACGACGTTCCGGTGATCGGTGGTGTGGCCAGTGGCGCGGTGAGCGAGGACGCCTCGACACCAAACCTGAGTACCAGCGGTGCGTTGACGATTGCCGATGTCGATCAAGGCCAGTCGAACTTCGCGCCTCAAGCGAGCACTGCCGGCAGCAATGGCTACGGCAGCTTCAACTTGCTGGCTGATGGCAGCTGGAGCTACACGGCCAACAACGGCCAAAGCGCGATCCAGCAACTGGGTGCCGGCGAGTCGATCAGCGACAGTTTTACTGCAGTCTCGTCTGATGGAACGGCCAGCCAAGTGGTGACGGTGACCATTACCGGGACCAACGATGTGCCCGTGATCGGTGGCGTGGCCAGCGGTGCGGTGCAAGAAGATCTTGCGGTGGCTGCTGGCAACCTTGCGACCGGTGGTGCGTTGACGATTGCCGATGTCGATCAAGGCCAGTCGAACTTCGCGCCTCAAGCGAGCACTGCCGGCAGCAATGGCTACGGCAGCTTCAACTTGCTGGCTGATGGCAACTGGACCTACACGGCCAACAATGGCCAAGCAGCGATCCAGCAGTTGGGCGCCGGCGAGTCGATCAGCGATAGCCTCACTGCAGTCTCGTCCGACGGCACGGCCAGCCAGCTCGTGACCGTGACCATTACCGGGACCAACGATGTACCGGTGATCGGTGGCGTTGCCAGCGGTGCGCTGAGCGAGGATGCCTCGACCCCGAACCTGAGCACCAATGGTGCGCTGACGATCGCCGATGTCGATGCAGGACAGTCCAGCTTCACAGCCCAGGCCGGCACCGCCGGCAGCAACGGCTATGGCAGCTTCACGCTCGCGGCCGACGGCACCTGGACCTACACGGCCGACAACGGCCAAAGCGCGATCCAGCAGCTCGGTGCCGGGGAGTCGATCAGCGAGAGCTTCACCGCTGTGTCTTCCGACGGGACAGCCAGCCAGGTGGTGACCGTGACCATTACCGGGACCAATGACGTGCCGGTGATTGGTGGCGTGGCCAGCGGCGCGGTCAGCGAGGACGCTTCGACCCCGAACTTGAGCACCAGTGGTGCGCTGACGATTGCCGATGTCGACCAGGGCCAGTCGAACTTCGCGCCTCAAGCGAGCATTGCCGGCAGCAATGGCTACGGCAACTTCACGCTGGCGGCCGGCGGCAGCTGGACCTACACGGCCAACAACAGCCAGGCGGCGATCCAGCAACTGGGCGCCGGTCAATCGCTCAGCGACAGCTTCACCGCTGTGTCGTTCGATGGGACGGCCAGCCAACTCGTGACGGTGACGATCGCTGGCACCAACGATGTGCCCGTGATCGGTGGCGTGGCCAGCGGTGCGGTGCAAGAAGATCTTGCGGTGGCTGCTGGCAACCTTGCGACTGGTGGTGCGCTGACGATTGCCGACGTTGATGCCGGTCAGTCCAATTTCACCCCCCAGGCCGGCACCGCCGGCAGCAACGGCTACGGCAGCTTCACGCTCGCAACCGACGGCACCTGGACCTACACGGCGGACAACAGCCAGGCAGCGATCCAACAGCTGGGTGCCGGGGAGTCTCTCAGCGACAGCTTCACCGCAGTTTCCTCCGACGGTACGGCCAACCAGGTGGTGACGGTGACCATCACCGGCACCAACGATGTGCCGGTGATTGGTGGCGTCGCCACTGGCGCGGTGAGTGAGGATGACTCGACCCCGAACCTGAGCACCAGCGGTGCGCTGACGATTGCCGATGTCGACCAAGGCCAGTCGAACTTCGCGCCTCAAGCGAGCACCGGCGGCAGCAACGGCTACGGCAGCTTCACCCTGGCAGCCACCGGCACTTGGACCTACACGGCCGACAACAACCAAAGCGCGATCCAGCAGCTTGGTGCCGGCGAGTCGCTCAGCGACAGCTTCACTGCAGTCTCGTCCGATGGAACGGCCAGCCAACTCGTGACCGTGACCATCACCGGCACCAACGATGTGCCGGTGATCGGCGGGGTGGCCAGCGGCGCGGTGAGCGAGGACGCCTCGACGCCGAACCTGAGCACCGGCGGTGCGTTGACGATTGCCGATGTCGACCAAGGTCAGTCGAACTTCTTGCCACAGGCGAGCACTGCCGGCAGCAACGGCCACGGCAGCTTCAGCTTGCTGGCCGATGGCAGCTGGAGCTACACGGCCAACAATGGCCAAAGCGCGATCCAGCAGCTTGGTGCGGGTCAATCGATCAGCGATAGCTTTACTGCAGTCTCGTCCGATGGAACGGCCAGCCAGCTCGTGACCGTGACCATCACCGGGACCAACGACGTGCCGGTGATCGGTGGCGTCGCCACCGGCGCGACGAGCGAGGATGCCTCGACGCCGAACCTGAGCACCAGCGGTGCGTTGACGATCACCGATGTCGACCAGGGCCAGTCCAACTTCACGCCGCAGGCGAGCACTGCCGGCAGCAACGGCTACGGCAACTTCGTGCTGGCGGCCGACGGCAGCTGGAGCTACACGGCCGATAACAGCCAGGCGGCGATCCAGCAGCTGGGTGCCGGGGAGTCGCTTAGCGACAGCTTCACCGCGGTGTCATCCGACGGCACGGCCAGCCAGGTGGTGACGGTGACCATCACCGGCACCAACGATGTGCCGGTGATCGGCGGGGTGGCCAGCGGCGCGGTGAGCGAGGACGCCTCGACACCGAACCTGAGCACCGGCGGTGCGCTGACGATCGCCGATGTCGACCAGGGCCAGTCGAACTTCGCGCCTCAAGCGAGCACTGCCGGTAGCAGTGGCTACGGTAGCTTCACGCTGGCGGCTGATGGCAGCTGGACCTATACGGCCAACAACAGCCAGGCAGCGATCCAGCAACTGGGTGCCGGGGAGTCGATCAGCGACAGCTTCACCGCAGTTTCCTCCGACGGCACGGCCAATCAGCTCGTGACGGTGACCATCACAGGCACCAACGACGTGCCGGTGATTGGCGGCGTCGCCAGCGGTGCGCTGAACGAGGATGCCTCGACGCCGAACTTGAGCACCGGCGGTGCGCTGACGATCGCCGATGTCGACCAAGGCCAGTCCAACTTCACGTCCCGGGCCGGCACCGCCGGCAGCAACGGCCACGGCAGCTTCACATTGGCAGCCGACGGCAACTGGACCTACACGGCCAACAATGGCCAAGCAGCGATCCAGCAGTTGGGCGCCGGCGAGTCGATCAGCGATAGCCTCACTGCAGTCTCGTCCGACGGTACGGCCAGCCAGTTGGTGACCGTGACCATCACCGGGACCAACGATGTGCCGGTGATCGGTGGTGTGGCCAGCGGCGCGGTCAGCGAGGATGCCTCGACCCCGAACCTGAGCACCAGCGGTGCGTTGACGATTGCCGATGTCGACCAGGGCCAGTCGAACTTCGCGCCCCAAGCGAGCACCGCTGGCGGCAACGGCTACGGTAGTTTCACGCTGGCGACCGACGGCACCTGGAGCTACACGGCCGACAACAGCCAGAGCGCGATCCAGCAACTGGGCGCCGGTAAATCGATCAGCGACAGCTTCACCGCCGTGTCCTCCGACGGCACGGCCAGCCAGCTCGTGACCGTGACCATTACCGGGACCAACGATGTACCGGTGATTGGCGGCGTCGCCACCTGTGCGGTGAGCGAGGATGCCTCTACCCCGAACCTGAGCACCAATGGTGCGCTGACGATCGCCGATGTCGATGCTGGACAGTCCAGCTTCACAACCCAGGCCGGCACCGCCGGCAGCAACGGCTACGGCAGCTTCACGCTCGCGGCCGATGGCAACTGGACCTACACGGCCAACAACAGCCAGGCAGCGATCCAGCAGCTGGCCGTAGGTCAATCGCTCAGCGACAGCTTCACCGCCGTGTCCTCCGACGGCACGGCCAGCCAGCTCGTGACGGTGACGATCACCGGGACCAACGACGTGCCGGTGATCGGTGGCGTAGCCAGCGGTGCGGTGAGCGAGGACGCCTCGACCCCGAACCTGAGCACCAGTGGTGCGCTGACGATCGCCGATGTCGACCAGGGCCAGTCGAACTTCGCGCCTCAAGCGAGCACTGCCGGCAGCAGCGGCTACGGCAGTTTCACGCTGGCGGCCAATGGCACCTGGACCTACACGGCCAACAATGGCCAGGCGGTGATCCAGCAGCTAGGCGCCGGCCAGTCGCTCAGTGACAGCTTCACTGCAGTCTCGTCCGACGGGACAGCCAGCCGGGTGGTGACTGTGACCATCACAGGGACCAACGACGTTCCGGTGATCGGTGGCGTAGCCAGCGGCGCGGTGACCGAGGATGCCTCGACACCGAACCTGAGCACCGGCGGTGCGCTGACGATCGCCGATGTCGACCAGGGCCAGTCGAACTTCGCGCCTCAAGCGAGCACCGCTGGCAGCAGCGGCTACGGCAGTTTCACGCTGGCGGCCGACGGCACTTGGACTTATGCGGCCGACAACAACCAAAGCGCGATCCAGCAATTGGCCGCTGGTCAATCAATCAGCGACAGCTTCACCGCCGTGTCGTCCGACGGCACGGCCAACCAGCTCGTGACCGTGACCATTACCGGGACCAACGATGTGCCGGTGATCGGTGGCGTCGCCAGCGGTGCGGTGAGCGAGGACGCCTCGACGCCGAACCTGAGCACCAGCGGTGCATTGACGATCGCCGATGTGGATGCGGGCCAGTCGAACTTCGCGTCACAGGCGAGCACTGCCGGCAGCAACGGCTACGGCAACTTCACGCTGGCGGCCGGCGGCAGCTGGACCTACACGGCCAACAACAGCCAGGCGGCGATCCAGCAACTGGGCGCCGGTCAATCGCTCATCGACAGCTTCACCGCAGTGTCCTCCGACGGCACGGCCAGCCAGCTCGTGACGGTGACGATCACCGGCACCAACGACGTGCCGGCGATTGCTGGTGTGGCCAGCGGCGCGGTGCAAGAAGACGTTGCGGTGTCTGGTGGCAACCTCGCAGTCAGCGGGGCGCTGACGATCGCCGATGTGGATGCGGGTCAGTCGAACTTCGCGCCTCAAGCGAGCACTGCCGGTAGCAGTGGCTACGGTAGCTTCACGCTGGCGGCCAATGGCACCTGGACCTACACGGCCAACAATGGCCAGGCGGTGATCCAGCAGCTAGGCGCCGGCCAGTCGCTCAGTGACAGCTTCACTGCAGTCTCGTCCGACGGGACAGCCAGCCGGGTGGTGACTGTGACCATCACAGGGACCAACGACGTTCCGGTGATCGGTGGCGTAGCCAGCGGCGCGGTGACCGAGGATGCCTCGACACCGAACCTGAGCACCGGCGGCGCGCTGACGATTGCCGATGTCGACGCAGGCCAGTCCAGCTTCACAGCCCAGGCCGGCACCGCCGGCAGCAACGGCTACGGCAGCTTCGCGCTGGCGGCCAATGGCAACTGGACCTACACGGCCAGCAACGGCCAGGCAGCGATCCAGCAACTGGCCGCAGGTCAATCGATCAGCGACAGCTTCACTGCAGTCTCGTCCGATGGGACGGCCAGCCGGGTGGTGACCGTGACTATCGCCGGCACCAACGATGCACCCGTCCTGAGTGCTGCAGCGACACCCGCTCTGGCGTCGGTCAACGAGGATGCCGGCGCACCGGTCGGGGCCGTCGGGACGCTCGTATCGAGCCTGGTGAATCTGAATCCGCCGGCCGGCGGGCTCGACAACGTGACCGATGCGGACAACGGCGCCATCACCGGCATCGCGCTGACGGGCGTGAATGCCGCGAACGGAAGCTGGTGGTATTCCACCACCGGCGGCGCCAACTGGGCGGCGGTGGGTGCGGTGTCGGGCGCGTCCGCACTGCTGCTGGCCGCGGACGCGAACACGCGTGTCTACTTCCAGGCGAATTCGAACTTCAACGGGACAGTCAGCGATGGAATCACCTTCCGCGCCTGGGATCAGACGAGCGGCGCGGCGGGCACCATGGTGAGCACAGTCACGAACGGGAACAGCTCCGCGTTCTCGAGCGCGACCGACACGGCGAGCATCACCGTCAGCGCGGTGAACGACAACCCGGTCGCCGTGGCCGACAGGATCATCGTGTCGAACAGCACCCTCGTCACGCTGTCGGCGAACTCGCTGCTCGGCAACGACACCGACATCGACGGTCTTGCCTTGACGATCACCAGCGTCGGCGGCGCGATCGGGATTTCCGGCCTGACCCTGGACGCCGCCAACGGCACGATCAGCTTCACCAGCGGCAGCACGGCGGGAGCCACGGCCGGCAGTTTCCAGTACACCGTGTCGGACGGCGCCGGGGGCACCACCACGGCGACGGCGACGATCGACATCAGGGCCGTGTCCGGAGGCAACGGCGCCGACACGATCGATCTCGGCGCGACCGGCGCCTACCAGGCCTCCTTCATCGACGGCCGCGGCGGCGCCGACGACCTGACCGGCGGTGTGGGCGGCGACGTCTTCATCGGAGGAAGCGGCAACGGGGCCGACACGCTGCTCGGCTCTTCCGGCAACGACCTCCTGATCGGCGGCGACGGCAACGACACACTGTCGGGCGGCGCCGGCAACGATGTGTTGCGAGGCGGCCTGGGCAGCAACGACTCGATGGATGGCGGCGCCGGCAGCGAAGACCTGCTCGACTTCTCGGACGGGACTCTGGCGGTCAATTTCACGCTGGTCCAGAGTGCCGCATCGACCGGCATCGCCAACGGCACCGGCGGGCTCGGCAACAACGACACCTACCAGAACATCGAAGGCGTGATCGGCACCGACCTGGCCGACACCCTCACCGGCAGCGCCTCGAACGACATCATCCGCGGCGGCGCCGGCAACGACACGCTCGATGGAGCAGGGGGCACCGGTGACCTGCTCGACTTCTCGGACGGCACCGCCGGCCTCACGTTCACGCTGACGCAAAGCAGCAGCACGACAAGCTTCAATGCCAGCGCCGCCGGGCTCGGCACCGACGGCTACAAGAACTTCGAGGGCGTCATCGGCACGGCCTTCGGCGACACGATCACCGGTTCGGCGTCGAGCGACCAATTGCGCGGTGGCGGCGGCAACGACGCGATCAACGGCCTTGCGGGCGACGACCGCATCGTCGGTGGGGCCGGCGCCGACATACTCACCGGCGGCGCGGACAACGACACCTTCGTCTTCGACTCGGCGCCCAACGCAGTGGATTCGGTCACCGACTTCAATGCTTCGGGATCGGCGGCGAGTGGCGATCTGATCGAGCTGTCGCGCGGCACGTTCACGGCCCTCACGACCGCGAGCGGAAGCACGCTGTCGGCGGCCGAGTTCGCGTCCCTGGCCGGCGGTGGTGCGGGAGACACGGTGGGTGCGGGCGTGCATGTGATCTACGACAGTGCGACGGGCAACCTGTACTACGACGCCGACGGCCTGAGCGGCGCCAACCGCACGCTGGTGGCGACCTTGACGCTGAGCAACCCCGCAGACACCTTCGACAGCAACGACATCAAGGCCGGCCTGTGAGATCCCGCCTGCCGCCCGCAGGTGCGGGTGGCGGCACACGAGAGAAATCGACATGAAGCCTCTTCTCCAGCTTCTCGAGCGACCGCTTCTTTTTGTCGCGGGCTTCTCGTTCTTCGTGAACCTGCTGCTGCTCGCACCCGCGCTCTTCATGCTGCAGGTCTTCGACCGCGTGCTGACGAGCCAGAGCCAGGAGACGCTGCTGGTGCTGTTGCTCGGCGTCGGCGTGGCGCTCGGCCTGATGCTGGCGCTGGACTACCTGCGCAGCCGGTTGCAGGGCGTCGCGGGCAACCTGATCGCCGATCAGCTGTCTCCGGTGGTGGCCAAGGTCATGCTGGCCCGCACGGCGCGCCGCGCCGTGCGCGCGCCCTGCGAAGGCTTGCGCGACGTCGCGGCGCTGCGCAACCTGTTTTCTTCCCAGGGGCTGCTGGCCCTGTTCGATGTGCCATGGACATTCGTCTATGTCGCGGTCATCTGGCTGGCGCATCCGATGCTGGGCATGGCCGCGGCCGCCGCGTCGGTGCTGATGCTCGTCCTTGCCATGGTGAACGACCGCATCACGCGCCGCGATATCGAAGCCCTGCAGAAGGAAGCCGCCAGGGCCACGCGCTACCTCGAATCGTCGATGCAGAACGCAGAGCTGGCGCAGTCGCTCGGAATGGGAGAGGCGGTGATCGGGCGCTGGCGAGACCTCAACGCCGGCGTCGCCGCGCTGCAGGGGCCGACCGCGCGCAAGTCGGTGGCGATGGCTGCGCTCACGCGCACCACGCGCCAGGCGGTGCAGGTCCTGCTGCAGGCACTGGGCGCCTACCTCGTCATCACGGGCGAAGGCACGCCGGGCATCCTGGTGGCCTGCACCATCCTGCTCGGCCGGGCGCTGGCGCCGGTCGAACAGGTGGTGGGGAGTTGGCGCGTGCTGGCCGAGGGGCGCCTTGCCTTCGCGCGCCTGTCCGAAGTGCTGGGCGCCGCCGAGCGCCAGCCGCAACGCATGGCGCTGCCGGCGCCGAGCGGCCGGCTGCACGCGGAGGGCCTCGTGTTCCGGCCTCCGCAGGGCGAGCGGATGATTCTTGCCGGCGTCTCGCTGAGCCTGGAGCCTGGCGAGTCGCTGGCCATCACCGGCCCCAGCGGTGCCGGCAAGTCGACCCTGGTGCGCCTGCTGACCGGCCTGTGGAGGCCTCATGCAGGTGTCGTGCGGCTGGACGACGTCGACCTCGCGCAATGGCCGCGCGAAGAACTCGGCCCCTGGCTCGGCTATGTGCCGCAGGATGTCGAGCTGTTCGCCGGCACGGTTGCCGACAACATCGCGCGGCTGGGCGAGGTCGATCCGGACAAGGTCGTGCAAGCGGCGCAGCGTGCCGGCGTGCATGCGCTGATCCTGACACTGCCCGAGGGCTACGACACCGTCGTCGACAACATGGGCGTGATGCTGTCGCCGGGCCAGCGCCAGCGCATCGCGCTGGCACGCGCGCTCTATGGCAACCCGAAGCTGCTGGTGCTGGACGAGCCCAACTCCAACCTGGACGGGGCGGGCGAACTGGCGCTGGGCGAGGCCTTGAGGGCGCTGCGCGGGCAGGTCACGGTGGTCGTCGTCACGCACCGCAGCGCGCTGGTGCAGCACATGGACAAGCTGCTGGTGCTGGAGGCCGGTCGCGTCAAGCAGTATGGACCGGTGGAGGAAGTGATGCAGACGATCAAGCGTTCGGGCCAGAACACGGGCGGCGCCCAGGTGGTGATGATGCCGCCGCGCGCTTCGGAGAAGGTGTCATGAGCGCCGCGCCGGGCCGCCCCAAGCAAGCTCGCACCGCAGTGCGCAGCACGGAGGTTGTGCGATGACTCATTCGGCGCATGCGATCGCGGCCAACGACCCTCTGGCGCTCCATGTGCGCGAAGCGCGCCGCCTGGCGCACTGGGGCCTGGCCGTGCTGGTCTGCGGATTGCTGCCGGCCGCTGCGTGGCTGAGCTTCGCGCCGCTGTCGTCCGCCGTGGTGGCGCAGGCCCATGTGAAGGTGGACCTGAACCGGCGCCCGGTGCAGCATGCCGAAGGAGGCATCGTGCGCGAGGTCCTGGTGCGCGACGGCCAGCATGTACGGCAGGGGGAGCCCTTGCTGGTGCTGGGCGACGTCTCGGTCGATGCCGACAGCAACCGGTTGGACCACCGCGTCAAGACCGAGCGCGCCAGCCTCGCGCGGCTCGACGCGGAGCAGACCATGGCGCGCGCGATCGCCTTCCCTCCCGACGTGGTCGAGACCGCGGCGGCCGACCCGCGCCTGGCAGCGCAGCTGGACAAGGAGCGCGCACTGTTCGAGGCGCGGCGCGATGCGCTGGTGGGGCAGGTGCGACTGCTGCGTTCGCAACGCGAGAAGGTGGCCGAGGAAATCGTCGCGCTGCGCGCCCAGATCCTGCAGGCGAGCGAGTCGATGAAGTTCCAGAAGGGGGACCTGGAGAACCACCGCAAGCTGCTCAAGGACGGCTTCGTCTCGGCCGGGCGCATCGCGCAGCTCGACGGCACCGTGGCCGACTACGGCGTGAAGCTCGAGGAGCGGCGCGCGGAGCTGGCGCGCGCCGAGCAGCGCACGCTCGATGCCGATCTGCGCATCCGTTCCCTGGAGAGCGACTACCGCCAGCAGGCGAGCGACCAGCTCAAGGTCACGGCGGCCCGGCTGGCCGAGATCGAGCAGGAGCGGCGCAAGTCGGCCGACGCCTCGGCGCGCCAGGTGATCACGGCGCCGGCCAGCGGCGAGATCATCGATCTGAAGTATTCGACGCCCGGCGCAGTGATCCCGCCTCGCGAGACCATCGCCGACGTCGTGCCGGACGACAGCCGTCTGGTGACCGATGCGCGCGTGCGTCCCGAGGACATCGGCCGGATCCAGCGCGGGCAGCCGGCCGACATCCGCTTCACGGCGTTCAAGTACCGCACCACGCAACTGGTGCACGGCAAGGTGATCTATGTGTCGGGCGACCGCCTGATCGACCGTGCGACCAACGCTCCCTACTACTCGGTGCTGGTCGAGGCCGACATGGCTTCGCTCGCGACGGCGGGAGACCTGACGTTGCTCGCCGGCATGCCCGCCGAGATCTACCTGCAGGGGGAAGAGCGCACCGCGCTCCAGTACCTGGTGGAGCCGATCACCCAGGTGCTGCGCCGCGCCGCGCGCGAGCGTTGATGCGCCGCGCGACTGCTCAGCCGGGCTTGCCGTCCACCCGGGCGCGGGTCAGCACGGGCCAGTAGCGCACGGCAAACAGGCCGAAGCCCAGGCTGTTAGCGCCAGTGCAATCGTGATCAGCGAGGGATGCCGATAACCGGTTCGAAACGGCCCCGCAAGGCGCTTCGAACAAGCCAGCAGCACGCCAGCGTGGATAGCCTGTGCGGCTCCACGCTGCGTGGGCTTAACCAGACCGTAACAATGCCCAACCCTTCAAGCTGTTGATTTCATTGGTTGTGTGCATCAGCTAGATAAGTCCGGGGAATACCGCTTGATGCTCGAGGAAAACCTGGATGACTACATCGGACACTTCGCCAAGTACATGCAGCCGAAGGCGTGAGCAATCCGGCCGCAGACGGGCCGACTGTAGCCTGTCGGTTACCAGGAGCTTCGGGCCCAAAGCGGTCTTTTCGCCCGCACTAGCCTGGACGCTCAGCTTCGGACGAACGGCATCGGCCAATAGGTCAAGCCTTCCTTGCCGTACGCGCGCAAGTATGGATCTGCATGCTCTGACAAGTGCTCAAGGACTTGGCGAGATTCCAGTGTTCCGATGCGTGCGAGCGCATACGCGCACTTTCGTTGAAACTCATGGAGGTTTCCCCATTGCCCCCTTCCACGATATATGAGGGAGGTTCCTCAGCGGCTTTGGCAATCGCAGGGATAGCAGCAGAGTTTCCGAATATCCCAAGATCGAGAACGATGTCCTCATGACGCTCGTGGCCGTCGAGAGTCAATAGCTCGATCAGAAGGGTCACACGTGATCCATCATCCTCCGGCAAGGAATCCAGTTCCGCCTCAAGTGAAGCGACATCTTTGGAGTTACTCATACGCCCACCTCAATGTCTGGTTGTGGCCGACTGTAGCCGGTCGACTACCAGGAGCTTCGGGCCCCTTGCGGTCATACGGTTCGTTCGAAAGCGGACGTTGGACTCGACCGCCTACGCAGCGCTTGGCACCCAAGAACTTTTCCTCGCGACAAAGATACGCGCCGGCAGGATGATTCGAGAGCTCGCATAGCAGTTCTTGGTCAGCATCGCTCACGCCACTTGGCCAGGGCACGAAAGCGCAGAGCGGCCTCGCCTGTCTGGGTAGTCGGCGAGACGACTGAACGCGCCACTGAAGGAATACGAGAGAAAAATCACGTTTGCGCCAATCGTCTACGCAGCGCCAGATGTGACCTTCAAGGCATTGAATATCATCAGCGCGCTGAAAGGCGACGGCGGTCTTTAGAAGAAGCAAGAAATAGCACCTCCTGGAGGGGGAACACTCATGATCTCATCGCTTGGCCAAAGGCTGGCCGTCCTCGCTTTGTCCCTATCTTTGGGTGCTTGCGCCACCTACGACCGCGCGAAGCCCGCGCCTGCCCTTGCAGGGCCCATCGCCGTCAATGTGAAGAGTGAGCAGCTCTCGGGAATGAGCGATCTGCCGATAGGTGCCTACAAAATCCCTGAGAGCGACGTCGTCGTCACCGGGCACCAACGTGGTCAGGCTGGGGCGGCCATGTTCGGCTTGATAGGCATTGCCATTGCGCATGCGGCCAACAGCAATGGTTCGGCGGCTGGTGTGAACAGCACCGAGCAGATCCTTCGGATGAAGCTTGCGGACCAGACGCGCATTGCGATCGTGAATGAGATCGCGCGACAGTCGTTAGGCGACAAGTTCGTGACTGGAACTGGGGTTGCTCAACTGGATGTGACGAGCGCTCTCTTGCTGTCCTATGTGAACGACACCGAGAGCAGGCCTTTCGCTGTACTGAAGGTCGCCCTGACTGGAGCAGACAAGCGCCCGCTTTGGGAAACGCGCTATTTCGCATCGACCGGGGAGGTCAGGACCTTGGAAGGCTTAAACGGCTGGACCGCCAATGGTGGCGAACCGCTCAAAGCCGCGTTCGCCACAAGCCTGCAGCGTGCCGTAAAGGTTTTGCTGAACGACGTGGCCCGACCGTACGCCCGCGACGACAAGGAGATGATGATCGTGGAAGGTGGTTTTCCATATCTCCGCCAACGCCTTCAAATGAAGGGCTATCGCCTCACCGAGGACGATAAGTACATCGCATTTGTTCCAAAGATCGGCGATGTCATGGTGCTTGCCGGTGTCAACGTTCTCGACAAATCGGCAACAGTCTACAGACCCGCCAAGCCAGACGACGTGGTGTTCAAAGTACTGCCTGATTCGCCAATCGCAGACTCGAAGCGGGCTATTTCCTCGGCACCCGCCGAGAATCGGCAGAGGTGAATAGGGATGGCCGCCTCTCTAAGGACATCCATTAATCCGCTATGTCTGAAGCGGACGTTCAACCTCAGGCCACCCTCACACCCATGCGAATCTATCTCAGCAGCGATGCAGAACCAGCGGTAACAGGTATCACGTCGCAGCTCGGGGCGACAGCCGCTCAGGTTGGAGAATTCCTTGCTGGCAGGCGCGAGAAGCACTTCCACAGAAAAATCAAACATGCCAGCCAGTGATGCCCATGATCATCAAACTTGCCGCTAGTGTGATTTCATTCTTTCTCGTCGGATGTGCACCGATAAGGATGTATGAAGGACCGGCATTGCCGGATTCCGCTGTTGCTCGCCTTTATTCCCATGCTGGGGCCTCTTCGATCGGGATTCGGTATGTGGACGATCGACATATAGATGTCAGCAGCAACAAGCAAGCTATCTACGTCTTGCCGGGACAAAAAAAGCTGACACTCGTTCATTTCGATACGAGGGCATTTTTCTCGGGCACAACGCCGAGCGTAGGCGTGACTTGGAATCTCTATGAGATTTCGCTAGATATGAAGGCAGGACATACCTACTTGCCCTGGCCAACAGGAGGCAGGGGTACATCGCCGCAGCAGGCGTGCGTTCTTGAATTCACACAGCAGTACTTTGACGCGAACCTGCTCGACAAGGTTACGCGCGGCGCTTCGTTGGCGCTTGAGAATCCCTCTGGAGCGCGTTGCGGCGCGCGCATCGATGCTAAGGCATATATCAAGGCCCACGGACTTCCGTGAGTTCGCAGCTAGCAGCGGGCATATGGAATGAGCACCGGTGCATTCCCGTTGCAGCCCTCGATCTGCTCGACGAGCTTGCATTCACCGTCAAACCTCGAAACCAGCACGCGCAGATCGGACGGATCGACTACAAGCTTGGTGTTCAGGGCTCCAAGTGCGTGGAAGACGGCCGCGGCAGACCGCGGAGGCGCGACCTGCTGCTGAAGACCAGCGCGTGCGGACCCAAGCCTGGCGGTCCGGGCGCGCTCCGCGCCAGACTGCAGTGCTCAGCCTGATCACGTTCGATCCGCTAACGCACGCCGGCAATCAGGCCCGCGGCCAACTGCCGCGCGGTTCGCGCGCTGGCGCCCTTGCCGGTAATCGCCAGCGCCGGGCGGTTGGCCAGCATCCGCCCGAAGACCGCCCGCACTTCTTCCGCGCGGATGTCGTCGATCATGGCAATCGCTTCGGCCATCGGCGTCACGGTTCCGCTGGCGAAGAGCTCTTCGACGGCCTGCTCCATCGTTGCGTAGGTCCGCTCTCCGGCGCGCACACGGGACACGGTCAGCTGGTTCTTCGCCCGCTCCAAGTGCACCGGATCGATGGTCGTGGCCTGTGCGCGCAGCAGGCCGCCCGTCGCCGTCACCAGTGCGTCGAGCTTGTCCGGGGTGGTGACCGCATGCACCACGAAGTTGGCCCAGACGTCCCCGCTGTCCATCGTGGAATGGGCCGTGTAGGCCAGGCCGAGCTGCTCTCGGACTGTGTCGACCAGAGGCGCCGACATCCCGCCTCCAAACAGGTTGGCCGCCAGCGAAGCCACAAGTCTCCAGCGCTGCTGCGACATCTCATCCTGCCGCGCGGGCGCCAGCGGGTAGGCGATGTTCAGGAACACCTGCGACACCTGCGTGAAGCGCCGGGCCATGGCATGACCGACGTACTTCGCGGGCGCCGGCGGTAGCGACACGGGTAGGTCTGCCGACGGGGGCATCGCTGCAAAGAGTTCCCCGGCGAGCGCTACCCAGGCATCGACGTCGAAGTTCCCGGCCGCAGCAACGACGGTCTTTTCCGCGACATAGTGGGACTGAACGTGGCGGACCAGGTCGGGCCGGGTAAAGCCTTCAATGTTCCCGACGGTGCCGATCACCGGCATGCCCATCGGGTCGTCGCCCCAGATAGCGCGGTCGAGCAATTCGCTGGAGCAATCCTGCGGATCCTCCTCGTACTCGATAGCCTCCTGGCGAATCACTTCCAGCTCGCGCTGCAATTCGTTGTCAGGAAATGTGCTGTTCAAGACGATGTCGGCCGTCATGCGCAGCAGATGCTGCGCGTGTCGGCCCAGGCCAGTCATGAAGTAGCCGGTGGTGTCCTTGCCAGTGAACGCGTTGACATCCGCGCCTAACCGCTCCGCATCCAGGTTGATGGCCTGCACGGAGCGGGTGGTGGTCCCCTTGAACGCCATGTGCTCCAGGACATGGCCGATGCCGTTCGTGACCGGCGTCTCGTCGCGGGAGCCGACGCGCAGGAACACGCCCACACTCGCGCTCTGCACATGGGGCATGGGAATGGCGAGCAGCCTCACCCCGTTCGCAAGCGTGTGAAGGGCGATGGTGGCGCGCTTCGGCGGCAGCCGGACCATGGCTCAGCGGCCTTCAGGCTGCTGCAGCCTGACGCCGATGCCGTAGAGCGCGAGCAGGCCCAGCACGTGCCCGATGGCCACGCCGGGCTCACCCGCTTCGATGCGGCCGATGGTTTGGACATGCACGCCCAGACGCGCGGCCGCGGCGGCCTGGCCCTCCCCGGCCGCCGTTCGGGCCAGCCTTGCCGCTGCCCCAAATTCCCGTATTGAATGCAAGGCGTCGCCGCTGATATCTGCCGAGATGCGCTTGCCTTGGGTCATGGGTACATTGTCGCTGCGCCGGCGGCCTGCTCGGTGCTGTGGTCCGGCGGCGGCTAATGGCCGAGGCCATGTGAAAACGCCATCGAGCCAACAATTCAAGGTAGTTGATCCCTTGGCACATTCATTGCGGCTGCCATGTCCGCGTGCCCGACCCGTTCCTGCGCCGTGCGGACGGGGCCCTCACGCATCCAACAGATAGGCCTGTACTGTCGCGCCGACTCGTCGCACGATTTCGGGCCGTTTGAGCCATGGGCCTGGTCGCCTTCTCGCTGATCGGCGGTGACATCGCGCTCGGCCTGGGCTACGCCCTGCGCCGTGACTTCTCGGTTGAAACGCTCATTGCGGGAGATCGATTCCTCGCCGCTCGCGCATCGCGCGGCCGATTCGCTCAAGCGCATCGAGCTCCCGGTGCTCGGCCGCGAGGCCTTGCGTCATCTCACGCAGGCACACCGGATCCGAGCCCGCCATCGACTCGATGAGCGCAGGGAAGAGATCCTTCTCCTCGTCTGCATGATGATGCTTCGCCGACGTATCGAAATAGCGCATCACATTGGCGGCTGCGGTACGTGCCTCCTCGTCTGCGCCGTGATTGGCCAGGTGCGTAACGAGGCGCCGCAATGTCGCGCACTGTTGCTCGATGCGAAAGTGGCACGCGGAGAGCATTTCCAGCGGCACCTCGAATCCGGCGGTCGGTGGCGAATGCCCTGGAATGCCGCTGCTCATGTGCCTACCTTCTCTGGAAGTAGTCGGTCGTGCTCTCTCTTGACCACCGCATAGCACTCGCAGGTGCGCTTCTCCAGTCCCTCGCGATCCAGCACCGAGATGCGGCCGCGCGCATACCGGATCAACCCGGCTTTCTGCAGTTTGAGGGCAGCCTCGGTCACGCCCTCGCGGCGCACGCCGAGCATGTTGGCGATCAGCTCCTGTGTCATCACGAGCTCGTTGCCTTGCAGGCGATCCAGGCTCAGCAGCAGCCAGCGGCATAGCTGCTGGTCCAGCGAATGGTGCCGATTGCACGCCGCCGTCTGCGCCATCTGGGTGATCAGTGCCTGGGTGTAGCGCAACATCAGGTGCAGCACCGGGCCGGCCCGATTGAACTCGTCCTTCATCACCTGGGCCGGGAGCCGGAAGCCCTCCCCTGCGCTTTGCACCACCGCCCGGCTGGGCGTCGATTCCCCGCCCATGAAGAGCGCAATGCCGATGATGCCTTCGTTGCCGACCATAGCGAGCTCGGCCGAGGCGCCGTTCTCCGTCACATAGAGCAGCGAGACGATGGCGGTGGTCGGAAAGTAAACGTGGCTCAGCGTGCTGCCCGGCTCGTAGAGCACCTGCCCCCGTGGCAGGTCCACCCACTCGAGTTGTGGCTGCCAACGCTGCCACTCGGCATCCGGCAGCACCGCGAGCAGCTGGTTTTTCCTGGGGTCGGGCGAACCGGTTGTCACTGAACTCAGCTCGAAGTGACTTGGCGGAGCATCTCGTCGGATAGCCGAAGCCCGACCATCCCAGACAACAGATAGTTGAACGAGCGAAGAATGCAGTTGCCGGCCTTGCAGGTTTCCCGGACGTCCTGTGCTTCCAACAAGGACTTCAGCGCGGCCCGGTCGGGCGCGACGGCACCCCGGTCTTGCAGGCTTCGCATCCAGGGGTGTTCGAGGGCCGCAAGCCCAACGCTTCGACGGAACATCGCGTCAACACCGAACTCTCCAATCGCCGGCCGCAAGGCATGGCAGAGGGCCTCAATCGTGGCCACTATCAGGGTCGCCGCCTCACCCGGCTGCGAAATCTCTCGAAGTTGCCGGGCGAGCGATGCAGCAAGTCTGCCGTCCTCGACCGCCGCAAAGGTCACCGTCATGGCCCCGAGCTGCAGTGGGTGTTCGTAGCCATTGCGGCTGTCTTTCTTGCCGGCGGGCGGGTTTGCCGAGTGGGTGTCCACACGCGTTGCCTTTGGCCAGGGCATGGCGCGCCCTGCTCTTCGCCAACGTCTAGACCCGCCTTGGGGCAGCGCCTTCCCGGATGTCTCTGACTCTGCGTCGGGCTGCACCAGGCCGAGCAGACTCCCCCGGAAATTTTCGTCGCGCACGACCCCGGCGCTGTTCAGCATCAAACTGGCGGTGGCACAAAATCGGAACAACGCGTTGACTTCCGTCGACTCGTCGAACACCGCGTCTGCGCCCAGGGACAAGCACCGCGCCCGCATTCGATGCGTCACCTGGCTGCCCACCACCAGCACAAACTGGTCATGATGTTTCCGGACCGACTTCACGACGCCCAAACCGGTACCGGATCGCAAGACGAGGTCGACAATCAGCAGGTTCCAGCCGCGCCCGAGGGATTCAACAAGCGTTGTGGCTTCAACTTCACTCTCCGCCGATCCGACAATCCGAAAGTTGAGCCAGTCACTGAGCATCAGCCGCAGCGGCTCGCTACTTCGCGAGGGGTGCCGAGCGAGGATGACTGGAAGCCCGTTTTGCATTCCGTCTCTATTCGGTTGTCAGCTCGCCTGCCGCGTGGCACCGGGCAGAGTGGCGCTCGCGCAAGGGTGGTTCAACCGTATGCGCGCAGGCCCATGCGCAGAGGGCACTGGCAGATTCATTTTTGTCCATGGATTCCTCATGGCACCTTTTGTATCAGCCGACGGCCAATGAGACAACATGGAACCTCCTCAAAAGCGCCGGTGCAGCATTTGCGCTCGAAATCAAGCCGCCGTTGTCCTACACGTCGCGAGGCCGCGCTGGACACCGCTACGCGGGTCGAGCCCGAATCGCTGCCGTAAACGTTGTGCCCCGTTGGTCGCTTGAGTCCACCTCCACCGTACCGCCGTGGGCCTTGGCAATTTCCATGATGATGAAAAGGCCGAGCCCTACGCTTCTGCCTGTAGCCGCTGCCGCGCCGCGAACCATGGGTTGAAACAGGGAGGCCATCAATTCAGGGGGAATGGCCGGTCCCCAGTTGTGAACGGAAATTTCGATTCGCTCGTCGAGCACCGTCGTTGTCACCATGACATCCCTGCTCGCATCGCCATAGGCCGCAGCGTTTGCCACCAGGTTGCCAACGAGTTGCGCCAACCGATCGGGATCTACGCTGCACCTGCCGTCGCCGCGGGTCTCATGGCGCAACGTTCGATCGGGGAACGACAGCGCGAGTTCGGCCACGCTCTGGGCCACAACTTCGTGAAGATCGACTTGGCGTGGGTTGATCGCAATGCCTTTTCCAACGCGAGCGACCGTGAAGTCCAGCAGGTCGGAAACCAGTCGATGCGCCCGGTCCACCGATTGCGCCATCCGCGACAGCACGCGTGCCTGGTTGTCCGTCGGTGCGTGCCGGAACAGCAACTGGATACCGGTGTTCACCGCCGACAGCGGATTGCGCAGATCGTGGCTCACGATGCCGATCATCTGCTCGGCGAAAAGCGCTCGATCCCTCGTTTCGGCCTGGAGACGCTCCACTTCCGCGACCTGCGCCTCTAGCTTCTTGCGCGCCAGCACCAGTTCCTCTTCGTACTTGTCCCTGTCACGCGCGACGAACGCGGCCACTTCATCCGTCAGCGCCGGACCCTGCCCATGCCGCACGACGTTCAGCACCATCGGCACCGCGCTGCCATCCCGATGCCTGACGTCGAGCTTGAGCTCTGAGATCGATCCCTGCATCTCCAGCAGCGGTGCCCAGTGGGTCTGATGGAAGATGCGTGCGCCCATGGTCAGCAGATCCTGCAGCCGCCTCTTGCCGATCAGTTCCTCCTTGGCGTAGCCCAACCATAGGCAAAACGGCTTGTTCACGCGAAGGAAGACACCTTTCGCATCGGTCTGCATCAGCCCGCAGGGCGCCCCATCCAGGAGTTCTTCGCGGTCGGGATCCAGCGTAGACACCGAACGACCTACAGCCCGTGTTGCGACAGGAAGGCATCGATCGCGTCGCTGCTCGCGCCGGGCCGGCTCAGGTGCGGGCAATGCCCGACGTTCTCAATGATCCTGAGCATGCTGTTCGGCATCACCCTGTGCATGTATTGGCCAACCTCGACGGGCGCGATCAGGTCGTCGTCACACTGGAGAATGAGCGAGGGCGTCTGCAGATTCGCAATCGCGGGCCGAAGGTCAGACAGGAAGGTCACCCGCGCGAAATGCTTGGCAATCTCGGGGTCGGTGCGGCAGAAGCTGTTGGTCAGCTCGACGCCGAGCTCGGGTTGCTCGGGAGCCCCCATGATGGCCGGCGCAAAGGTGCTCGACCAGCCGAGGTAGTTGCTTTCGAGGGTGTTCAGCAGCGAGTCGATGTCGGCGCGTTCGAACCCGCCAATGTAGTCGCCATCGTTGATGTAGCACGGCGACGGCCCCACCATGGCGTGTGCCGCGAAGAGTCCTGGATGCGCCCGATCCGCGAGAACGCCGATCATTGCGCTCACTGAATGTCCGACGAACACGGCGGGGCCTTCCCGATACGCCTGCACGATTTCGGCGACGTCCTCGGCATGGCCACTGAGCGTCGCGTACTTGTCTCGGTCGAAGGCCGACAGATCCGAACCGCCACTGCCGACGAGATCGAAGACCACCGTCTTGTAGCGCTTGCGGTATTCGGGTTCGAGCAGACGCCACATGTTCTGGTCGCACCCGAATCCGTGCGCAAAGAAAAGGGTCGCAGGGCCACTTCCGGCCACATGGATCTTGTTACGTTGCTGCAAGTTCATGGGTTGTTTTCTCGAACCGAGTGGCTTGGCAAAGCCTCGGGCCATGAGGGCGTCTTTGCTGTGAAGTTGAGGAAGGCTGCGGAAGGGCGGGCGACCTTCGGCACGGATCGCTGATGGGCCGCAATTGTGAAAGCGGAGAGCCTGGGCTTCGTTGCCGCAGCTCTCGCACTTCCATTGTGACGCGTGATGCATCGAAGGGCGCAAGTTCTACAACTCGCCCGGGGAGATATCTGCCCTTACGATCACTTTGAGCAAGTCCTCGAGGTCGACCGGCTTGGCCAAGTGATGATCGAATCCCGCAGCCAGCGCGCGCTTGCGGTCCTCCGGACTCTCGTAACCGGTAAGCGCGATCAATAGCGGTGACGAATCGCCCGCAGTGCAACTCCGGCGCAGACGCTTGGCGACCTCGTAGCCATTCATGTCGGGCAGACCGATGTCGCACACCACGATCTGGGACCGCTGGCGAGCGAAGGCGACCAGAGCGCTCGCGCCGTCCTGGGCCACCTCGACCTCGTAGCCCGACATCTCCAGCAGCATGGACAGCATCACGCCCGCGTCGACGTTGTCGTCCACGAGCAGGATGCGGGCTGGAACAAAGGCAGGCCTTGGCGTTGGCTGAAGGGCCGGCTCTTCAACCTTTGCCACGCGGGGCAGAACCACCGTGAACTCGCTGCCAGCACCGAGCCCGTCGCTGCGCGCCTTGACCGTTCCCCCATGCAGCTCGACCATGCTGCGCACCACCGTGAGCCCGATGCCCAGGCCACCCTGACTGCGGCTCAGAGAGCGCTCTTCCTGGGCAAACAGGTTGAAGATATGAGGCAGCGATTCCGCCGAAATTCCGCTCCCGTTGTCGGTCACGCGAATCACTACCTCGTCTGCCTCCCGCCTTGCGATCAAGGCGATGTCGCCGCCCTCCGGCGTGTACTTGGCGGCGTTGTGAAGCAGATTGCCAATGATCTGCGCCAACCGCGTCAGGTCCCCGTTTACAAAGAGGGGGCTGGCGGGCATGTCGAGCGTGAGATGCTGGCGCTGTGAATCGATGAGCCCGTGATACATCTCGACGGCCTGGTCGACGAACTCGCTGACCTTGACCGTTCGCCGCTGCAGAGTGACCTTGCCGCTCGTCACGCGAGACGCATCGAGCAAGTCGTCCAGCAGCCGCGCCATGTGTTCGACCTGACGGCGTACCACTTCACGGATGGTCGTCAAACGGGGGTCGGCCGTGTCGATCCGCTCCATCAGGTTCACGGCACTTCGAATCGGCGCCAACGGGTTGCGCAGTTCATGGGCCAACATGGCGAGGAATTCATCCTGCAGGTGCTTCGCCTTTTGCGCCGCCTCCTCCAGTCTCTCGGCGGCAAGCGTCGCCATGACCAGGTGTGCGTTCGCCTCCCTCAGATCCCCGCTGCCGGCCTCGACGGTCGACCGCGTCAGCTCCCATAGGCGCAAGGCCTCTTCACGGCGTGCCACCTCGCGCTCGCGCTGCGCAAGAGCCTGCTCTCGCGGGCTCATGCTCCCATCGGTCCCCTTGGGGCCAGATGGAGAGTCGGTGGATTCGGCAGCCATGGCGAACCGTGCATGACTTCAAGACGGCCGCGGATGGCCGGTCAACAAGGCAGTCATGCCGGGCGTCGGCGGGCCGATCACGATGCCGGCATCCGTGACTTCGTAGAAGCGAAGCTCATGGCTATGGTCGCTGTTGCGCATCTTGACCACGGCCATGACGCGCTTGAGTTGACCTTCGAGTTCGACGTAGCGCTGAACGATGATCGCATCGGTGAGGAACGCCGCACCGTACGGGCTGAAGCGCAGGTCGGTGTAGCGGTCTTCCAACTCTGAAATCATCAGGACGGCCGCACCCATGCCTGTCAGCACCGCAATCATGCGGTACAGCGACTCCCGAAAATCCTCCCGGAAGCTTGGTGCCAATGCCAGCTCGAACCCCGAAATGGAGTCGATGACGACTCTCGTCGCGCCGGTGCGCTCGATCAACTCCGTCAATGCGTGAAGCGTCTCGTCAATGGACAGGTCCAGCGAGCGCGTATCGATCATGCCGACCTCGCCGCTGGCGATCAGTTCGTCCAGTTGCATCTTGTGCGATCGCGCCGGGATTTTTTCGAAGGCCGCGATGACCCCCTTCTCCCCCGCTCGCGCGCCCTCCGCCAGGAAAGCCGCGGCAAGCTGTGACTTGCCCGAACCGGAGGGGCCCGCGACGAGCAACGAATAGCCCGCCGGCAGTCCGCCTCCCATCATTTCATCGAGCAGCGGCACGCCCATCGAGAGACGTGAAGGCGCGCTGCCATGCCCGCTGGATATGTTGCTTTCAGGCGGCATCGGGCTCGCAGCAATCCTGCGCGGGAAAATCTGCAGGCCATCGTCGCTGATGCGAAAGGTGTGCAGGCCGGGGATGGTGGCGTGGCCGCGCATCTTCGTGATCTGGATCTTGCGCACGACCGAGTTGCGCTCGACGGATTGCGCCATCCAGATGATGCCGTCTGCGACCGTGAAAATCGGATTGGCCTCGCTTTCGAGCGCGACGTATTCCCCGATCAGAAAGGTCGTTGCCTCCCAGGTGGTCAGGAGCATGCCGAGGCGCTGCACGAACTTCTGCAGATCCATCTCGATCCTGCCCGCCGTCTTTGCCGACTGGATGACGGAGCGAAACGAGTCGACCATGACCAGGGAGGGCCCGAAGCGTTCGACCTCCTCCACGATCCGCTTCAAGACGCGGTCGTAGTCACCTGCGACGATTTCATCGGCCAGGTTGATGAAACGGATGGAGTCGTTGACCTTGGCGGGATCGAAGAAGCTGTACTGCTGCTGGTAGCGCAGCATTTTGAGGGGAGGCTCGCCCAGCACTGTGAAGAAGATGGCGCGCCGGTCGGGGTTCGCGAGTGCGAACATGATCTGGTGCGCGAGGGTCGTTTTGCCGGATCCAGGCGCGCCAGCGATCAGGTTGAACGAATATTCCGCCAGTCCGCCCTGGAGCAACGCGTCCAGTCCCGGCACGCCGGTGGGCAGTCGTCGGATGACAACCTTCTTGGTCATTTAGAGATTCTCCTGGGAGGACTGGTCCGCAGCTTGCGTGCCCCAAGCCGAATTCAACATGCGAAGGGTCAGCGGTTCGCCGATAAGGGAAATGAGGTGATCGACCAAGACGGAAATGAGGGTCTCCCCTGCTAACAGGCATTCAGCGGACGTGCGCGCCGCGAGGTCGTTGCGCAAAGCCTGAAGCAGCGTGTCTGACTGGCCGGCGACGGGCGGCGCCGTCCATTCGATCGTTGTGCGCGTGCGATGTACCGCATGCGCGACCAATGCAGTTGAGGCCTGCGCCCCGACGACCGAGGCAAGTTCGCCGTGAAGAAGACGCAAGACGGCGATGGTGGCATCCGCAGTTTGGCCAGGGTCGGAAGCGTCGCCCCGGCGCTGCAAAAGCGCCTGCCTGATGATGTCTTCGCGCATGGCCCTCCGGCTCGGGTGTGGACATGCATTCTCGGGCATTTCGGGCCGGTGCTTTTTGGGCGCCATCCCGCCGCTTCGGCACACGTTGCCGATGCCTTCAAGGCCGCTGGGTGGAGGGATCTCTTGAAAATCGAGCCGCCCGGAACTATCTTTTCGCCGTTCTCACCCGGTCAACGAGAAAGGAGATCCCCATGGCCATGGAACTGCTGGGCAAGCTCTCGGCATCGCGCTTGCCTGTCACGCTGCGCGCCGCCGGACTGGTCATCTCCCTCCGGCATTCGACCGACGCTCCCGCTTATCCCCTGGGACGACCATCATGAAGACACAGTCATCCGAACAGCGAACCCAGCGCATCCGCTACCGCGGCGTTTCCATCGACCTCCGGGTCGAGGAGGTGGGCGGTCGAATCTTCGCGCACGCCGACCTCTTCGCCAAGAAGGAATTCCGTGGGCGACTCTCGATTGGGCGAAGGCGCGGCGCGGCGGGCGAGGCCTTGAGGACGCTCGAGGGGCTGGCGAAAGCCAGGGTTGACCTTTGGGCCATCGAAGCATCCGCACGGGCCGCCGGGGCGCGCCGTCTGCAGGCAGACATGGCGACCAAGCCGAAGTAGCGCCCGATTGCGACGTCAGCCCGACCCGAGCCGCGGGCGCCCGCCTGCGACAACTTCGCCGATCAACCGAAGGAGCGTATCGGGGTCGAGTGGCTTGACGAGGTGTCGGTCAAAGCCGGCTTCCGAAGCCATCCGCACGTCCTCCGGCTGGCCCCAGCCTGTGACTGCGCAGATCCAGATGCGCCGGCCAGTTCGGTCTGCGCGGATCGCCCGGCATGCTTCGTAGCCGTTCAGCTTGGGCATGCCGATGTCCAGCAGGATCAGCTCGGGGTCGAACTCTCGCGCCCCCGAAACGGCAGCCTCGCCGTCGAACACACACCGCACGCAGTGGCCCATCGCACGCAGCAGTTCGGTCAGCGCCTCGGCGGCATCCTGGTTGTCGTCCGCCACCAGCACGCGCAGCGCGGGCAAGGGTGCCTCCCCGCTAGCGGCGCCCTGGCCTGAAAAGTCGGCAGCGCCTGCGGGAGGTGCATCCACCAAGGGCAACGACACGACGAATTCACTGCCGCGCCCCGTCCCCTCGCTGCGCGCCACGATCGTGCCGCCGTGCAGTTCCACCAGCCGCCGGGTCAGTGAAAGACCGATGCCAAGCCCGCCGCGGGAACGGGACAAGGCAGTCTCCACCTGCGAAAACATCTCGAAGATGCTTTCCAGCCGATCGGCCGCGATGCCGATGCCGCTGTCACGCAACGTCACTTCCACGTGCTGCCCACGCGGCAGAACGCTGATGGCGATCTGCCCACCGCTGTCCGTGTACTTCGATGCATTGTGGAGAAGGTTCATGAACGCCTGGGCGAGCCGCGTGGCGTCTCCTTCGAGCGTCACCTCCTGGTCGGGGAGCGTGACTTGCAACTCGTGCTTGCACTCGTCGATCACAGGCCGCGCGGCATCGATCGCGTCCCGGAGCACCGAGGCGAGGAGGATGCGCTCGCGATGGAGCTGGATCTTGCCTTGGTTGATGCGGCTCACGTCCATGAGGTCATCGATCAACCGGCTCATGGCCTTGACCTGCCGCCCGATCAGATCGGACGCGCGCACGACCTCGGGGTCCGCCGGCCCCTTCAATCCCAAAAGCCGCACCGCGTAGCCAATTGGCGCCAGCGGGTTGCGCAATTCGTGTGCAAGTGTCGCCAGGAACTCGTCCTTGCGACGATCCGCACTGCGCAACTGCGCTTCGCTCGCCTCAAGCGCCTCGGTGCGGTCCAGCACCCGGCGTTCCAGCGTGTCGTTCAGTTCGCGCAGGCGCTCTTCGACGGTGCGACGCTCCGCAATTTCCCCAACGAGCGCACGATTGGCTTCCTCCAACGCACGGCCCTTGCGGTACAGCTCGGCGAAGACGGACACCTTGGAGCGCAACACGTTGACATTGACGGGCTTGTGGAGGTAGTCGACGGCGCCGCTGCCATAGCCCTCCACGACACTGCGCTCGTCGTTGAAATAGGCCGTCAGGAAAATGATCGGGATGCTTGCCGTCTTCTTGCGCTGCTTGACGAGCTGGGCCAGCTCGAAGCCACTCATGTCGGGCATGCTCACGTCGAGCACCAGAACCGCAAACTCGTGGGTCATCAGCGCCATGAGGGCCTGCTCCCCCGAGTTGGCATGGACGAGCCGATAGCCCGAGTCGTCCAGCACGGTTTCTAGAACCGTCAGGTTGTTGGGCTCATCGTCCACGATCAGGACGTTGACCGGTTCGGCCAGCGCGCGTGTCACGCCATGATCCGCGCGGTCGGTCGCGGGTAGGCCGGCCTCCGGGGTCGTAGCCCTCCCGTTGTCCGCCATCAGCGGGCCGCGCGGGGAAAGGGGATCGAAGGACGCGGACATTGAAGGCTCCGTCTCATCGGAACAGCCAAACGCGCATCAGCGACAGCAGCTGATCGGTGTTGACGGGCTTGGCAATGTAGTCGCTCGCGCCTGCGTCCAGGCACTTCTCCCTGTCGCCCTTCATTGCCTTGGCGGTGAGGGCCAGGATGGGAAGGATGCGAAACCTCGGATCCCGGCGAATTTCGCGCAACGTCGCGTAGCCGTCCATGTCCGGCATCATGATGTCCATCAGGATCATCGCGATATCACCGCTGCGGTTCAGGATCTCGATGGCTTGCCGACCGGTGGTCGCGCTGGTCACTTCCACGTCATGGTTCTCGAGCACGGAGGTAAGGGCAAAGATGTTGCGCGCGTCGTCGTCGACGATGAGCACCTTGTGCCCCCGCAGGACTTCCGTGGAGTTGTGCAGGCGTTCGAGCAGCGCCTGCTTTTCCGGGGGCAGCTGCGTGACCACGCGATGCAGGAACAGCGCCGTCTCGTCCAGCAGACGCTCGGGCGACTGCACGTCCTTCAGCACGATGCGCCTGGACATCGTGTGCAGCCGATCCTGCTCCTCGCGGTTCAACTCTTTGCCGGTAAACACGACGACGGGGGTACCGGCGAGTTCCGGCTCGGCCTGCAGTTGCTCCAGCAGTTCGAAGCCGGTCATGTCCGGGAGACGCAAATCCAGCACCACGCAGTCGAACGGCTGGCGGCGCATCTGGGCCAGTGCCGCAACGCCGGTCGAAGCTCCCACCATCTCGATGTCGCTGTCGCCCAGGAGCGTCATGACGGCTTCGCGTTCGATGTCGTCGTCCTCCACCACCAGCAGCCGCTTGGTGCGCGGGACCAGGAACGCCTTGAGGCGGTCGAACGACTGTTCCAGATGGGTGGTGGTGGGCTCCTTGACGATGTAGGCAAACGCGCCATGGGCCAGGCCGTGCTGTCGCTCTTCCTCCTGCGTGATGATCTGAACCGGGATGTGGCGCAATGCGGGATCCATCTTGAGCTGATTCAGCACGGTCCATCCCAGCATGTCCGGCAGGAAAATATCCAGGCAGATGGCGGCGGGACGGTACTGACGGGCCAGCGCGAGCCCGGACGCGCCCTTGGTCGCAACAATCCCCTTGAAGCCCTTGTCCCGCGCCATCCCGAGCAGGATGCGCGCGTAGTGCGGGTCGTCCTCGACGATGAGCAAGACGCAATCGCCCGCTGCCACCGCGTCGCGGTCGTCCGCAATGCGTTCTTCGCGCAGCACCTGCAACGCAGCAAGCGCCCTGCCCGGTTCACCGACCGCGGCATCAGGCCGGTGCACAACAGTCGTCGCATCCGACCCCGCGTAGTGCAACGGAAGGAAGAGCGTGAAGACGCTGCCCTGGCCGAACACACTCGTGAGCTTGATTTCACCGCCGAGCAGCACGGCGAGCTCGCGGCTGATGGCAAGCCCCAGGCCGGTGCCGCCGTACTTGCGGGAGGTGCCCGCGTCGGCCTGCTGGAACGCCTCGAAGATGAGCCGCTGCTTTTCGGGGGCCACGCCGATGCCCGTGTCTTCCACGGCGAACGCGACCACGTGCTGTGCCTGGCGCAGCACCGGATGATCCGGGCTCCACCCCGTCCTGGCGAGTCCCACCCGCACCTCGACCTGGCCTTGGGCCGTGAACTTCACCGCGTTGGACAGAAGGTTCTTGAGGATTTGCTGGAGGCGTTTCGAATCGCTGTCCATCGAGCGCGGCAGATCCTTCTCGAACCGGATGTGGAATGGAAGGCTCTTCGCCTCCGCCACATGGCGGAAGTTCCTGTCGATGTTGTCGCGCAGCGCGGCAAAGCTGATCTCCTCCACATCCACGGTGACCGTTCCCGACTCGATCTTGGAGAGATCCAGGATGTCGTTGATCAGGTGCAGCAAGTCGGTTCCGGAGGAATTGATGTTGCGGGAGAACTCCACCTGCTTGCTCGAGAGAGTGCCGGATGCGTTTTCGGCGAGCTGCTGGCTCAGGATGAGGATGGAGTTGAGCGGGGTGCGCAACTCGTGCGACATGTTGGCCAGGAATTCGGACTTGTACTTCGAGGTCAGCGCCAGCTCGGAAGCCTTCTCTTCCAGTGCGCCGCGCGCCTGCTCGACCTCTGCGTTCTTGCGTTCGACCTCCGCGTTCTGCTCGGCGAGCAGGCGCGCCTTGGTGCCGAGTTCCTCGTTGGTCTGCTGCAGCTCGCTCTGGCGCGACTGCAGCTCGACCGTCAGCTGCTGGGACTGGGTGAGCAACCCCTCCGTGCGCATCGTCGCCTCGATGGTGTTGAAAACGGCCCCGATGTTGAGTGCCAACTGGTCCAGGAAGTTGAGGTTCACCACCGTGAAGGGGTGCAGCGACGCCAGCTCGATGACCGCCTTGGTGTGATTCTCGAAGAGCACGGGCAGCACCACCACATTCAGCTGGCGTGCTTCGCCGAGGCTGGAGCCGATGCCGACAAAATCAGGCGGGACATTCGTGAGCAGAATGCGCTTTTGCTCGACCGCGCACTGCCCCACCAGTCCTTCGCCCAGGCCGATCGTCTCCGCCAGGCGAACCTTGCCAGTGTGTGCATAGCTCGACAGCTGTGACAGGCGGCCCCCGCTGCGATCTTCGACACTGCTGTGGTACACCGTTCCCTGGTGGGCGTGCACGAGCGGCGCAAGCTCCGACAGCAGCATTTTGCCGACCGTGCTGAGTTCTCTCTGCCCTTGCAACATGCCAGTGAAGCGGGCGAGATTGGTCTTGAGCCAATCCTGCTCCCGGTTGCGCTCCGTGGTCTCGCGCAGGTTGGAGATCATCGTGTTGATGTTGTCCTTGAGCTCGGACACTTCGCCTTTGGCATCGACCTGGATCGAGCGCGTGAGGTCGCCCTTGGTCACGGCCGTGGCCACCTCGGCAATGGCGCGCACCTGCGTGGTCAGGTTGGCCGCCAGCAGGTTGACGTTGCCGGTGAGATCCTTCCATGTGCCGGCGGCGCCGGGCACGTTGGCCTGCCCCCCGAGTCTGCCGTCGACCCCCACTTCGCGCGCGACGTTGGTCACCTGATCCGCGAAGGTGGCCAGCGTGTCGGTCATTCCGTTGATCGTGTCCGCAAGTGCCGCCACTTCGCCCTTGGCCTGCACGGTGAGGCGCTGGGTGAGGTTGCCGTCCGCCACGGCGGTCACCACCTTGACGATACCGCGCACCTGTTCGGTGAGGTTCGACGCCATGAAGTTGACGTTGTCGGTGAGATCCTTCCACGTGCCGCCCACACCGCTCACCTGGGCCTGCCCGCCCAGCTTTCCCTCCGTACCCACTTCGCGCGCCACGCGCGTCACTTCTCCGGCAAAGGAGTTCAGCTGGTCGACCATCGTGTTGATGGTGTTCTTCAACTCGAGGATTTCGCCTTTCACATCCACGGTGATCTTGCGGTTCAGGTCGCCGCGCGCCACGGCGGTCGTCACTTCCGCAATGTTGCGAACCTGGGAGGTGAGGTTGGCGCCCATGGTGTTGACCGAGTCTGTCAGATCCTTCCAGGTACCGGCCACGCCGGGTACCACGGCCTGCACGCCCAGGCGCCCTTCCGTGCCGACCTCGCGCGCGACCCGCGTCACCTCGGACGCAAACGAGCGCAGCTGCTCGACCATCGTGTTGATGGTTTCCTTGAGCTGCAGAATCTCGCCTCGCACGTCCACGGTGATCTTCTTGGACAGGTCGCCACTGGCCACCGCGATCGTTACCTCTGCGATGTTGCGCACCTGCCCGGTCAGATTCGAGGCCATCGAATTCACGTTGTCCGTGAGATCCTTCCAGGTGCCCGCCACGCCGGGCACGGCCGCCTGGCCTCCGAGCTTGCCTTCCGTCCCGACCTCGCGCGCCACCCGGGTCACTTCGGCCGCGAAGGCTGACAGCTGATCCACCATGGTGTTGATGGTTTCCTTCAGCTGCAGGATCTCGCCCTTCACATCGACGGTGATCTTGCGTCCGAGGTCGCCACGCGCGATGGCCGTGGCCACATCGGCGATGTTGCGAACCTGGCCTGTCAGGTTGTTCGCCATGGAGTTGACGTTGTCGGTCAAATCCTTCCACGTGCCGGCCACGCCCGGCACCTGAGCCTGCCCGCCGAGCTTGCCGTCGGTTCCGACCTCTCGCGCCACGCGGCTGACCTCCGCGGCAAAGGAGCGCAACTGGTCGACCATCGTGTTGATGGTCTCTTTCAGCTCCAGTATCTCGCCGCGCACGTCCACGGTGATCTTCTTGGACAGGTCTCCGTTCGCAACGGCGATCGTGACCTCGGCAATGTTGCGCACCTGCCCGGTCAGGTTGGACGCCATGGAATTGACGTTGTCTGTCAGGTCCTTCCAGGTGCCGGCGACGCCTTCCACCGCGGCCTGCCCGCCGAGCTTGCCGTCGGTACCCACTTCGCGCGCGACCCGGCTGACTTCGCCCGCAAACGCGTTGAGCTGATCCACCATCGTGTTCATGGTCTGCTTGAGTTGCAGAATCTCGCCCTCGACTTCCACGGTGATCTTGCGCGAGAGATCCCCCTGGGCGATCGCGGTCGCGACGTCCGCGATGTTGCGCACCTGTCCGGTCAGGTTCGACGCCATGAAGTTGACGTTGTCGGTCAGATCCTTCCACGTACCGGCCACACCGGGCACCTGCGCCTGGCCACCGAGCTTGCCCTCGGTGCCGACTTCGCGCGCCACGCGCGTCACCTCCGAGGCAAAGCCGTTGAGCTGATCCACCATCGTGTTGATGGTGTTCTTGAGCTCGAGAATCTCGCCCTTGACCTCCACGGTGATCTTGCGCGACAGGTCGCCGCGCGCAACGGCGGTGGTCACGTCCGCGATGTTGCGAACCTGCCCCGTGAGGTTGTTCGCCATCGAATTGACGTTGTCGGTCAGATCCTTCCAGGTGCCCGCCACACCGCGGACCTGTGCCTGCCCTCCGAGTTTTCCGTCGGTGCCTACTTCCCGTGCGACGCGGGTCACCTCCGATGCGAAGCCGTTGAGTTGATCCACCATGGTGTTGAGCGTGTTCTTCAGCTCGAGGATCTCGCCCTTCACGTCGACCGTGATCTTCTTGGACAGGTCACCATTTGCAACGGCAGTGGCCACGTCGGCGATGTTGCGCACCTGCGCGGTCAGATTGGAGGCCATGGAGTTGACGTTGTCGGTCAGGTCCTTCCAGGTGCCTGCGACGCCGAGCACCTGCGCCTGGCCACCCAGCGCGCCTTCGGTGCCGACTTCCCGCGCCACCCGGCTGACCTCGCCCGCGAAGCCGTTGAGCTGGTCCACCATCGTGTTGATCGTGTTCTTCAGCTCGAGGATCTCGCCGCGCACGTCGGCCGTGATCTTCTTGGACAGGTCCCCGCGTGCAACCGCGGTCGTCACCTCCGCGATGTTGCGCACCTGGCCGGTCAGATTGGAGGCCATGAAGTTGACGCTGTCCGTGAGGTCTTTCCAGGTTCCGGCGACGCCCGGCACTGCTGCCTGGCCCCCGAGCTTTCCTTCGGTGCCGACCTCGCGTGCGACACGCGTGACCTCAGAGGCGAACCCGTTGAGCTGGTCGACCATCGTGTTGATCGTGTTCTTGAGCTCGAGGATTTCGCCTTTGACGTCGACCGTGATGGTTTTGGACAGGTCGCCATTGGCCACCGCTGTCGTCACCTCCGCGATGTTGCGCACCTGACCGGTCAGGTTCGACGCCATGAAGTTGACGTTGTCGGTGAGGTCTTTCCAGGTGCCGGCGACGCCCGGAACCTGCGCCTGGCCACCGAGCTTGCCTTCGGTGCCGACTTCGCGCGCGACGCGCGTCACCTCGGATGCGAATCCGTTCAGCTGATCCACCATGGTGTTGATGGTCTCTTTCAACGCCAGGATCTCGCCTTTCACTTCGACCGTGATCTTCGAAGACAGGTCTCCCTTGGCGATCGCTGTGGCGACGCCCGCGATGTTGCGCACCTGCCCGGTCAGGTTGGACGCCATGGAGTTGACCGAGTCCGTCAGATCCTTCCAGGTGCCCGCAATGCCGGGCACCTGGGCCTGGCCGCCCAGCTTGCCCTCGGTTCCCACTTCGCGCGCGACGCGCGTCACCTCCGAGGAAAAGCCGTTGAGCTGGTCGACCATGGTGTTGATCGTTTCCTTCAACTCGAGGATTTCGCCTTTCACGTCCACCGTGATCTTTCGGCTCAGATCCCCCCGCGCAACGGCCGTGGTCACGGTGGCGATGTTGCGCACCTGCGACGTGAGGTTGTTGGCCATCGAGTTGACCGAGTCGGTCAGATCCTTCCAGGTGCCCGCGACGCCCGGCACCACCGCCTGTCCGCCCAGCCGACCGTCGGTGCCCACCTCCCGCGCCACGCGCGTGACCTCGGAAGCGAAGGATCGCAACTGGTCGACCATCGTGTTGGTGGCTTCTTTCAGCTGAAGGATCTCGCCGCGCACATCGACCGTGATCTTCTTGGACAGATCGCCATTCGCCACGGCGATCGTGACGTCGGCAATGTTGCGCACCTGTGCGGTCAGGTTCCCCGCCATCTGGTTGACCGAATCGGTCAGATCCTTCCAGACCCCGGACATGCCCTTGACCTGCGCCTGGCCGCCCAGCTTGCCTTCGATGCCAACTTCGCGGGCCACGCGCGTGACCTCCGAGGTGAACACCGCCAGCTGCTCGATCATCGTGTTGACCAGTCGTGCCGAGCGATGGAACTCGCCCTTGAGCGCGCGCCCGTCGACCTGCAGCTCCATCGATTGCCCGAGGTCGCCCTTGGCCACCGCGCCGATGGTGCGCGCGATATCCGTCGTCGGTCGCACAAGATCGTCGATGAGCCTGTTGAGGGCATCGGACTGCGCTGCCCATGCGCCCTGCGCCCCCGGCGCCGACATGCGCTGGGCCAGCCTGCCCTCTTTGCCGACCGTGACGCTCAGACGCCCGAACTCGGTCGTCAGGCGTTGCGCCTGCCCAATGGTTTGGTTGAACGTCTCGGCGATGCGACCGTCCGTCCCGGCCCATTCAAGCGGCAAGCGTGCCCGGAAATCCCCGGCGGAGAAGGCCTGAAGTGCCGAGAGAATCTGTCGAGAGCGGGCTTCCGCCTGATCCTGCAGGAGCGGGTCGGCCGGCTTCGCCGACCGGGTTTTTGCGGGACGCGGGGAGGCCGTCAGCTGTGGAGCCTCCGACGAGGGGGTCTGATGATTCATGAGTTCTCTCGGGGCAGCATGCTCGCCTGGCAGGCGGGCGGGCGGTCTTGACGGTTCTTCGGATGCACCGCCCCACGGAAGTTTCGGGCAGCTTTAAGAACTCCGATGTAGGAGGCCACTGACACGGTCAAGACGGCAGTTCGCGGCGGCTCTCAAGGGAGCCTGCACGGTGGGCAAACAAAGTTCGCTTGTTGCGAGCAAGCCAAGGACGCCACCACATAGCGCTTTTTTCTTACACGACGCGTGATGCTCGATTCGGACAATTCGCAAATGTGAAGTTCTCACATTACGGGGCAGAACAGGTCAATGACTGCTGAGCTTTCCAATCTTCAGTGGGGCTTGCGCTTCTTCGCTAGCGAGTGCGGGAGCTCGCTCACCGCGGAGGTCACCTACAAAAAGAAAGTGGTGTGTCGTCTCTCCCATCTGGCGGGGAACATGACACCGGAGGAGGTTCGTGAAGTTCTGCTGAGCAAGGCGCTGGTGTGGATTGCGGACTACCAGAGGCGCGATCATTCCGGCGATACCGTTGTCGGCGACTTGATGGACTAGATGATGCCCTCCACCGAAAACGGGCTGCGGCCAAGCAATGGCGCTCCAATCTCGTTGCGCCCGAGGCCAGATACGGCGCGCAAGAGGGCGGCGGCATTTCGGCTTCGTGTCGACCGCGCCGAGGACGGCACCTACCACTGGGTGATCAGCAAAGTTGTCGGCTTGAAATCCGAGGTCTACCTTGCCACTTCGTGCGAGGCTTACCGAAGTTCGAGGGAAGCGTTGCTGCAAGGTGCCGGGGTACTGGAAGAGGGCATGAACTCCTCCAAATCATTCAAGGCCGAGGACGAGGGTTCGACGCGCCCTTGACACGACTGCACCGCTCAGCCTCTCAACTCCACCCAGGCCGGCGCGTGATCGCTGGCGCCATCCAGGCCGCGCACGGCACGGTCGACGCCCGCGCCCTGCATGCGGGTCGCAGCTTTCGGGCTTAGCAGGAGATGGTCGATGCGCATGCCGGCGTCGCGCGGCCACCGGTTTCGCAGGTAGCTCCAGAAGGTGTAGAGGGACTGCTTGGGCGATTGGCGTTGCAGCGCATCCGTCCATCCTTGGTCCAGGAGCGCCTGGTAGGCGGCGCGCGGCGCGGGCTGCAGCAGCGCGTTGTCCTTGAAGGAGCGCGTGGCATAGATATCGGCGTCGGTCGGCACGACGTTGTAGTCGCCGGCCAGCACGACCGGATGACCTGAGGCCAGCAGCGTGGCGGCGTGCCGGTTGAAGCGGGAGAACCAGTCGAGCTTGTAGGCGAACTTGGGGCCCGGCTGGGGATTGCCGTTGGGCATGTAGCAGCAACCGATGACCAGGCCGTTGACCGCCGCCTCGAGGTAACGCGCCTCCTTGTCGGCAGGATCGCCCGGCAGGCCACGGCGAATCTCGATCGGTTTGCCGCCATTCGCCAGAATGGCAACACCGTTCCAGCTCTTCTGGCCCATCACCAATGCCTCGTATCCGATTGCGCGGAGTGCGTCATAGGGGAACGCGGACTCCGCGCACTTGAGTTCCTGCAGGCAGACAACATCCGGCGCCGTGACGTCCAGCCACGCGCGCAGCGGGTTGATGCGCTTGCGGACGTCGTTGACGTTGTACGTGGCTATCCGCATGGTGCGGCCCGGGGCCATGAGATCCAGTGGGTGTCGGCGTGGCATGACCATTGCCCTGAGCATGGCGACTTCGCGACGCGCCCGCGTAGGTCGCGGCCGTCAGCGCATGCCCGTCTTGCGGCATGCCCAGCAAGCGCGCCCCGCCTGCCCCTGCGCGCAGAGCAAGGAGCTGCAGCGCCGCGGCGCGGGCTTCATAAGCGGCGGGAAGCCCTACGCCCTGACGCGCGACGTGCCGACCTGTTCTGCACACGCGCGCCGTACCTTGAGATGCGCTGTCCAGTCGGCCAGCGATTCCGCAATGACCCAAGGAGACTCTCATGAACTTCACGACACCGCTTTTCGCGGCACTGCTTTTCGGCAGTGCAACGCTCGCCTCGGCCCAAGGCACGCCCCCCACGCTCGCCTCGCCCAATCCGGCGACAGCGGCCGGCCAACAGAGCCCTGCCGGTGGCCCCATGGGCACGACCGGAACGCTGCCGCAGAACCAGGCGCCCACGGCCGCCCCGGCCCCCGCTGCAGCACCCGCGCCCGCACCCATGGATTCAACAGCGCCGCCGATGCGCCGGGCACGCGCCGACCGCAACTGATCGCGCGGCACACCCTGCCGAGGCTCCGCCCCCGGTCTCTCTTGCTGAGGATTCGAGATGTCGTTTCACACCCGCGGAGCCCTCCGGCTCGCCGCACTGCTGCTTGCCGCGCTGTGCGCCAACGGGGCGTCCGGGGCGGACAGCCCAGACACGCCTTCCGTCGCCGCGCAGCACTTTGCCGCTGCCGCGGTGCGCGCGGGCGACAACCAACGCTTGCCTTTCGCCGTCGTCGACAAGGTGAACGCCCGCGTCTGGGTATTCGGTACGGAGGGTGAGTTGCGCGGCACGGCACCGGTATTGCTGGGCCTCGCGATCGGCGACGAATCGGTGCCGGGCATCGGCGAGCGAAAGATGTCGGAGATCAAGCCGGGCGAGCGCACTACGCCGGCGGGCCGTTTCATGTCCGAGCCGGGTCGCAACCTGCGCGGCGAGGACATAGTCTGGGTCGACTACGAGGCTGCGGTCTCGATGCACCGGGTGCGCGCAACGAACGCCGCCGAGCGCCGGCTAGAGCGCCTCGCCTCGCCCAGCGTGCGAGACAACCGGATCTCGTTCGGCTGCATCAACGTGCCTGCGGCCTTCTATGACCTGCACATCCAGCCGGCATTTGGGCAGGCGCGTGGCATTGTCTACGTGCTGCCCGAAACGCGCGACCCGCGCGATCGCTTCGACTTTCTCGGAACGCCTTGACTCCACCGCACGCGGCGCGCAGGCGCCCGGCTGTAGGTCGGCACTGGCAGGGCCCGCAGCCTGCAACCTTCACATCGACAAGCGCCTCGGCGCTGTCGAACCCGAAGCTCACGGTACAACTTTGGTTTCCCTCAACGAACCAGGAGACATTCCATGATTGATCGAGACGAAACCCGTGTGCCCGGGAACAACGAAGACTCGCATCCCGCTGCGACGGGCATTGGCGCGGTGCTCGGCGGCGCTGCTGGCGGCGTGGCCGGCGGCGCTGCAGCAGGCGCGGCGATTGGGGGAATGACGGGCCCTGTGGGCGCCGCCGTCGGCGCCACTATCGGTGCGGTGGCTGGGGCACTGGCCGGCCGCGGCTTGGCCAAGGCCGATCCGGTCGCGGAGGATGCCTATTGGCGTGACAACTACTCGACTCGTTCGTACGTGGATGCAGGGTCGAATTACGACGACTATGCCCCGGCGTACCGCTACGGTGTCGACGCCTTTTCGCGCAACCCCGATCGCAACTTCGACGACCTTGAGCCGGAGTTGAGCCGCGATTGGGGAACAGCCCGTGGACGCTCGTCACTGGAGTGGGAGCGCGCCAAGCACGCCTCGCGTGACGCGTGGCAGCGCCTGAGCGACACCGTGGAGCGCGCCGTGCCCGGCGACTCGGATCGCGACGGCCGCTAAGCGTCGCGCCATCGCTCTGCAACAACGAAACGGCCCGCGAGGGCCGTTTTTGTTTAGGCGAAACGGAGCAAATGGTGCATTCCGGTGAATGCGCCATGGGCGCCGCCGCCCTGGAGCGCGAGATTCAAGATGGGTTTTCCGTTCGCCGGACGCTGCGCCGCTGGCCGGAGAAGAACTGCAGCATTTCCTCGCTCGCATCCGGACCGAACGGATCGGCGAACGATCCTTCACTGCTTCCGCCCGACCACGCGTGCTGCGCATCGTGCAGCGTCCAGTGCTTACCGCAGACGCCGGAGCCGTCACGGGAATGGGTTCGGCAGGTAGCGCGCCGCCCGTCGGGGCCGGTGCTTTCCCCCGACACGTAGGGGCAATCCAGGCCGAGCGATGCCTCGATGACGTGCCTGCCGTTCACGGGGTTGACCGTGGCGTCCTTGTCGCCGTGGAACACGATGGTCGGCATGCCGCTGGCGGCTGTGTCGGCCCGCACGACGGTTCCTCGCATGGCGGCCAGGGCGGAAGACAGGTTCGATCCGGCGCGCGCCGCCAGGCCCGAGTGCACGCCGACCGCCGCGTACACGTCGGGGTAGAGCTCGCCGAGCAGGGCAGCCATCGCACCACCGGCCGACAAGCCTGCGACGTAGACCCGATCGGGGTTCACCTGGTGCTCGCGCACGATTCGCAAGGTCAGGTCGGCGATGCGCGCAGGTTCGCCCTGGCCGCGCATCTGGTGCGCCTGCTCGAACCAGTTCCAGCACCGCTGCATATTGGCCTGCGCAGATTGCGCGGGATACAAGACGATGAAGCCGTGCCGTTCGGCCGCCGCGTTCATCCGGGTGCCGACCGCGAAGTCGTCCGGATCCTGGCCAGCACCATGGAGCATCACGACCAACGGCGCCCCGCGAAGCGGTGCAGAAGTTGGAACGTACAGGCCGTGATCGTCATGCCGTTGCCCACTCTGGGTGGAGGGAACGGTCGCGCCCGCGCCCTGCGATGGCGGCGCAAAAAAAGAGGCGCCCACCTCCGACGCGACCTGTAACCAGGAGAAAACGGATGAAGGGAGGGGAACGAGTTTTGCATGCAGGCACTGTCTGTTTGCGACGAACCGCGCTGTGGTGAGCTCAGGTCGCGCACTGAAGTAGGTGCAGAACCCGGCCGCACCGCCCATTTCGCTGTAGAGCCGCGGCTGACACGCGAAGTGCCGTGAGCGCGCACGCCTTCCGACTAGCGCTGCTGCCCCCATCTGCGGACCGTGAGCCGCTCGAGCGTGGCGAAGCCCAGGCTCTCGACCGCCAGGCCGATCAGCACCACCATCGCGAGCCCTGCGAACACGCGGTCGGTGTAGAGCTCGTTGCGGTTCTGGAAGATGTACCAGCCGAGGCCGCCCTTGCCCGACGAGGCGCCGAACACGAGTTCGGCCGCGATCAGCGTGCGCCAGGCGAAGGCCCAGCCGATCTTCAGCCCCGAGAGGATCGCCGGCAGCGCAGCCGGCACGAGGATCTGCAGCACGTAGCGCAGGCCCTTGAGGCCGTAGTTGCGGCCGGCCATGCGCAGGGTTTCGGGCACGCCCTGAAAGCCAGCGTAGGTGTTGAGGGCCAGCGGCCACAGCACCGAATGCATCAGCACGAAAACCAGGCTGCCACGCCCGAGGCCGAACCACAGCAGCGCGAGCGGCAGCAGCGCGATCGCGGGCAGCGGATTGAACATCGAGGTCAGCGTGCCCAGCAGGTCGCGGCCGATCTGCGTCGACACCGCCAGCGTGGTGAGCGCGAACGCCAGCAGCACACCGGCGACATAGCCCTGCAGCAGCACGGCCAGCGAGATGCGCACCTTCTCAACCAGTTCGCCACTGGCGAGCCCCTCGACCATCGCGCGTGCGGTGGCCAGGAAGGTCGGCAGCAGCAGGTCGTTGTCCTGCCAGCGCGCGGCCAGCTCCCAGAGAACGGCGAGGACGACCAGGATCACGCCCTTGCGCAACCAGCCCTGGGCCCACAGCCGCGTGGCGAGCGGCAGCGCGCGCTCGACCGGCACCTCGGTGAACGCCGCGAGCGGGCGCTCGTACTCCGGGCGAACCGGCGGATCGATGATGGCGCTCATTGGGGCACCTCGTCGAACAGCAGCCGGTGGATGCGTTGCGCGGCGGCCTGGAATTCCGTGCCGCCCTGGCTTTCGAGCGTGAAGCCGTGGCTGTTGATCTCGGCACGCATGCGGCCCGGGTGCGGCGACAGCAATGCGATGCGGTTGCCGACCACGAGCGCCTCTTCGATCGAATGCGTGACGAAGAGCAGCGTGAAGCGCACCTCGTCCCACAGCGCGAGCAGCTCTTCCTGCATCTTGCGGCGCGTCAGCGCGTCGAGCGCGGCAAAGGGCTCGTCCATCAGCAGCACGCGCGGCTGCATCGCGAGCGCGCGGGCGATCGCCACGCGTTGCTTCATGCCGCCCGAGAGCTGGTGCGGATGCACGTCGGCGAAGGGCGCCAGGCCAACCTTGCCGAGGTAGTGCATCGCGCGCTCCGCAGCCTCCTTGCGGCCGAGCGTGCGCGACGCCAGCAGCGGGAACATCACGTTCTGCCGGACCGTCTTCCACGGCGGAAGCTGGTCGAACTCCTGGAACACGACGATGCGATCGGGCCCTGGCGCAACAACGGCGCGGCCGTCGAGCCGGATCTCACCCTCCACCGGCGCGATGAATCCGCCGATCGCCTTGAGCAGGGTCGACTTGCCGCAGCCGGAAGGGCCGAGCAGCACGAAGCGATCGGCCTCGTGGAGGTCGAAGCTCACGCGGTGGGTGGCCCGCACCACGCGCTCGGGTGTGCGGTATTCGAGGCTGACGCCATCGACCTGCAGCAAGGCTCCGTCGCCAGCGTTGGCGACAGGCGCGAGGGCGGCCATCACGACCCCGGCTGCGCGTACGCTTCTTCGAAGAAATAGTCCTTCCAGGAGGCGGCCTTGTTTCTGACGACACCCAGCTTCTGGAGCTCGTCGGCATACACGAAGGTGCGGTGCGGCGACACCGTGAAATCGTTCTCCGGATCCTCGACGATCCGGCGCACCAGGTCGGGTGGCAACTTGGACTTCTGCACCCGGATGAAGATATCGGCTGCCTTCGCCTTGTCGGCCTTGACGAGCTGTGCCGCCTCGACCAGCGCCCCGTAGAAGGCCTTGTAGGTCTTCGGGTTCTCGTCGTGGAATTTCTGCGTCGTGTAGAGCACGTTGAAGGTGGCTGGCCCACCCAGGATGTCGTAGGAGCTGATCAGCTTGTGAATGTTCTTGTTGGCGGCCAGGGCCTGGTAGTAGAACGGCGCGCTCGAGAAATGCGTGTTGATCTCGGAGCCGCCGGCGATCAGCGCGGCGGTGGCCTCGGGATGCGGCAGGCTCACCGAGATGTTGTCGAAACGCTTGAATTCGTCCTTGCCGAAGACGCGTGCCGTTTCGATCTGGAGCGTGCGCGACTGGAAGCCGACGCCCGCGGCCGGCACGGCGATCCGATCCTTGTCGCTCAGGTCCTTGATGGTCTTGACGGTCGGACTGTTCGACAGCAGGTAGTTGGGCAGCGAACCCAGCGCCGCAACGGCCTTGACGTTCTGCTTGCCGCGCGTGCGATCCCAGAGGGTGAGCATCGGCGGCACGCCGGCCGACACCACGTCGAGCGCGCCGGCGAGCAGTGCCTCGTTCATGGCCGTTGCACCCGAGATGCTGGCCCATTCCACCTGGATGTTGACGCCCTGCTGCCTGCCGTGCTTTTCGATCAATTTCTGGTCGCGCACGACATCCAGAAGCAGGTAGCCGATGCCGAATTGCTGGGCGATGCTGATCTTGCCTTCTGCGTGCGCGGCGAGGCTGGCAACGGCGAGACCGAGGCCGGCGGCGAGTGCGGCGGCTTTGCGTGTGAAACGGTTCATGTCAGAAGGGCGTGTCGCCCTGGATGGTGGTTCGGTAGAGCTTGCGCCGCAGGTGGTCGGGCGTGCCGGCCGCAAGATGCATCACCGAACGGTTGTCCCAGAACACCAGGTCGTGCGGCTGCCAGCGATGGCGGTAGACGAACGCGGGCTTCACGCTGTGCGCGAACAGTTCGGCCAGCAGCGCATCACCCTCCTCCCGCGGCAGGCCGACGATGCCGGTCGTGAAATGCTCGCTGACGAACAGCGCCTTGCGGCCCGTTTCAGGATGCGTGCGCACCACCGGCTGCACGGCGGGCGCGACCTGGTCGACCTGCGCCTGCGAAAGCTTGGGCCGCCACGGGTTCTTTGCCCGCAGTTCCTCGTACTTGGCGAGGTAGCTGTGCTCGGCTTTCAGCGGCAGGATGCGCCGTTGCAGCGTCAGGCTCAGTGCTTCCCACGCCAGGTGCTGGTTGGCAAACAGCGTGTCGCCGCCCTCGGCGGGCAACTCCTGCGCGTGCAGCAGCGAGCCGAGGCTGGGTTTGGGCTTGTATGAGATGTCCGAGTGCCAGTAGGCGCCGGCGTCGCCAAGGCCGATCGGCTCGCCGTTCTCCTTGATGTTGGAGACGATCAGGATCTCGGGATGGCCTGCCAGGTGGTACTGGTGCAGCACATGGATCTCGAGCGGGCCGAAGCGCCGGCTGAAGGCGACGTGTGCATCGGGCGACACCTGCTGGCCGCGGAACACGACCACGTGATGGTCGAGGTGCGCGCGATGGATGCGCGCGAAATCGGCGTCGTTGATCGGCTTCGAGATGTCGAGGCCGATGACCTCGGCGCCGAGCGGAGCGTCGAGCGGCCGGATCTCGAAAGTCTGGGCAGGTGCGTGAGGCGACAGGACGGCCGGCATGAGGAAACCAGTGGCAGGTGACAGCGAACCGGCCACTGTAGGGGCCGGGTTCGCAATCGGGAACAACCGATTTCTTGCTTGCTTATGAGCAAATCGTCTGAGGTGCGGCGCGCCCGCCCCTCCCCGGAGCCGATCAACCCGCGCGGCGCTGCCCCGCCAGCTTGCGCACCACCGCCACCAGCCGGTCGATTTCGTCGAAGGTGTTGTAGAAGGCCAGTGACGGCCGCACCGTGGTTTCGACGCCGAAGCGGCGCAGGATCGGCTGCGCGCAGTGGTGTCCTGTGCGCACCGCGATGCCTTCGTCATTGAGCGCGTGGCCCACTTCTTCGGTGCTGTAGCCGTCCAGCACGAAGGACATCACGCTCGCCTTGTCGGCGGCGGTGCCGATCAGCCGCACGCCCTTGATCGCGCCCAGTTGCTGCATGCCGTAGACCAGCAACTCGTGTTCGTAGCGCGCGATGTTCTCGATGCCGACCTTGTTCACGTAGTCGATCGCGGCACCCAGACCCACCGCATCCGCGATGTTGCCGGTGCCGGCCTCGAACTTGTTCGGAATCGGCTGGAACACGGTCTTCTCGAAGGTCACGTCGGCAATCATGTTGCCGCCGCCCTGCCAGGGCGGCATGTCCTCGAGCACCTCGCGCTTGCCCCAGACCACGCCGATGCCGGTCGGGCCGAACACCTTGTGGCCCGAGAACACGAAGAAGTCGGCCCCGATCTCCTGCACGTCGACCCGCATGTGCGAGACCGACTGCGCACCATCGACCAGCGCCAGCGCGCCCGCGCGATGGGCGAGCTCGACGATCTCCTTCACCGGCACCACGGTGCCGAGCGCGTTCGAGACCTGCGTAACGGCCACGATCTTGGTGCGGTCGTTCAGCAGCTTGCGGTATTCGTCGAGCAGCACCTGGCCCGAGTCGTCGACCGGGATCACGCGCAGCTTCGCGCCCTTGGCGGATGCGAGCTGCTGCCACGGCACGATGTTGGCGTGATGCTCGAGGTTCGAGACGATGATTTCATCGCCCTCGCCCACGTGCTGGCCGCCCCAGCTCTTGGCCACGAGGTTGATGGCCTCGGTGGTGCCGCGCACGAAGATCACTTCGTTCACGTCGGGCGCGTTGATGAACTTTCGCACGCGCTCGCGCGCGCCCTCGTAGGCATCGGTCGCGCGCGCGGCGAGTTCGTGCGCGGCGCGGTGGATGTTCGAGTTCTCGTGTTCGTAGAAGTACGAGATGCGGTCGATCACCGACTGCGGCTTGTGCGTGGTGGCGGCGTTGTCGAACCAGACCAGTTGCCGGCCGTTCACGCGCTCCTGCAGGATCGGGAAGTCGCGGCGCACGGCATGCACGTCGAACGGCTGGCGCTGGCCGGTGGCCACCGTCGGCACATCGCCATGCGGCGCAGGCTTGGCGGGCGTGACATAGCCGCTGGTCAGGCGCACCGAATCGACGAAGTAGTACTTTGGCTCGGTCGAGGGCGCCGTGTTCTGGCCCGATGGCTCCGAAGGCTGCTTCGCCAGCAGGCTTCGGACATCGGCGCCATCGGCTTGCGCGAACGGATAGCTCGCCAGGTCGTCGTGGATACGCGATGCGGACGGTGCGCTGTCGGTGCCGCGGCCGCCGGCCGACGGCGGGCCGTAGCTGTCGCCCAGAAAGTAGAACGGCGATGCGCCTGCAGCCGGATGCGCGCTGGCCTGCGCCGGCGTTGCTGCGTGCGCCTCGGGCACGCCGAGCACGGCACTGCCGAGCCGCGGCTCGTAGGCCGGCAAGGCGCTCTGCAGGTGATCGGGGGCGCCGTTGCCCGCTGCCGCATGCGGCAGCAGTGCCGGCGCGCGATTACCGAGCGACAGCACCTGCGTGGGAGAGCCGGGAATCAGGTTGGTGCCCGGCACCTGCCCTTGCGGGATCGGCGTGCCCGGCACGCTCGGGCCGAAGCCGGCCGGGCTCACCAGTGGCGAGCCAGGCGGCGCGAGTTGCGAAGGCGCCTGCACGCCGGGCGGCACGGCCTGGCCCGGCAGGGCCGCAAAGAGCTGGCTCGCCATGCGCGCCAGAACGGCCGGGTCGAACGGCGCCTCGGCCGCCTGCGGCAGGCCGGGTGGAGAAAGGGACGTGCTCACCGCGCGGCTTACTTGTAGGTGTCGGCGTAGTCGTGGTACTTGCCGATCTCGACATCGTCGAGCACGGCCAGTGCGTCGGTGGTCAGCACCGCGACCGAGCAATACAGCGAGATCAGGTACGACGCGATCGCATGGTTGTTGATGCCCATGAAGCGCACCGACAGGCCCGGGCTCTGTTCACCCGTGAGGCCCGGCTGGAACAGGCCGACCACGCCCTGGCGCTTGTCGCCCACGCGCAGCAGCAGGATCTTGCTCTTGCCGTCGGCCACCGGCACCTTGTTCGACGGGATCAGCGGAATGCCGCGCCAGGTGATGAACTGCGAGCCGAACAGGCTCACGGTCGGCGGCGGCGTGCCGCGGCGCGTGGCTTCGCGTCCGAACGCGGCGATCGCGAGCGGGTGCGTAAGGAAGAAGGCGGGCTCCTTCCACACCTTGGTCAACAGTTCGTCCAGGTCGTCGGGCGTCGGCGCGCCGGTCAACGGGAAGATGCGCTGCTCATCGGTCACCTGTGACAACAGCCCGTAGTCGGGGTTGTTGATGAGTTCGCTCTCCTGGTTCTCCTTGATCGTCTCGATCGTGAGGCGCAGCTGCTCCTTGATCTGGTCGTGCGGGCTGCTGTAGAGATCGGAGATCCGGGTGTGCACGTCGAGCACGGTGCTCACGGCGTTGAGGTTGTACTCGCGCGGCTTCTCTTCGTAGTCGACGAAGGTGCGCGGCAGCTGGTTCTCGCTCTCCTTGGCCGTGCAGACGACCTGGATCGACTCGGGATTTCTGACCTTGTTGAGACGGTAGATACCAGCTTCGACCGGAACCCATTGCAACAGGTGCGTGAGCCAGCGCGGGCTGATCGTTTCGAGCTGGGGAACGCTCTTGGTGGCATTGGCTAGCTGGCGTGCGGCGTTGTCGCCAAGGGCGGTGGTGCCACCGACTGTTGCGGTCATGGGGGAAAGACTCCGTGGTTCAAGGAAAGAAGATTGCTGCGGGAAAGTGTCGGGGGCTTCGGGTTTTCCCTCAACGGGCTATAGCCGCCAAACTGATGAGCTGTACGGCGCGCCGTTCGCCGAGTTGCTCGCAGTGCGCGAGCAAGGCCACCACGTCGAGCTGCAGCGCAGCGGCCAGCTTCTCGACGGTCACGATCGAGGCGATCACGCGTCCCCGCTCGATCTCGCCGACATAGGAGCGATCGAGGTTCGAGAGTTCGGCCAGCTGGCCCTGCGACCAGCCGTTCTGCACCCTCAGCTGGCGCACGGCCACGCCGAAGCGCTCGACCAGCGCAGTCACTGGAGCGCCGCCGCGAACACTTCGCCGGCCGCCGGTGCGTTCTGCACCCCGGCCTGCGTCACGCTGGCGCCGGGTGGCACGTCGGCGGTCAGCCAGACGTTGCCGCCGATGACCGCGCCGCGCCCGATCGTGACCCGCCCGAGAATCGTCGCGCCCGCATAGATCACGACTTCGTCCTCGACCACCGGGTGGCGTGGCAGACCCTTCTGAAGCAGGCCATGGCCATCCACCGGGAACCGCTTGGCGCCGAGCGTCACCGCCTGGTAGACCCGCACGCGCTGGCCGATCACGGCGGTTTCGCCGATCACGACGCCGGTGCCGTGATCGATGAAGAACCCGCTGCCGATCTGCGCGCCGGGATGGATGTCGATGCCGGTCTGTCCATGGGCCAGCTCGGCCACGATGCGCGCGAGCAGCGGCAACTGCAGCCGGTAGAGCTGATGGGCCAGGCGGTGGTAGATCATGGCCAGCACACCGGGGTAGCACAGCAGCACCTCGTCGACGCTGTGCGCGGCGGGGTCGCCCTGGTAGGCCGCGATCACGTCGCTGTCGAGCAGCCGGCGAATGGCCGGCAAGGCCGCACCGAAGGCGCGCACCGCCTCGCGCGCCTGGCCGTCGATCTGCGCCGCCGCGCGCGGCGCATGCCGCCCGACATAGTGGAGTTCCAGCCGCGCCTGCTCGAGCAGCGTGTGCAACGCGGCATCGAGCGTGTGCGCAACGTAGAAGTCCTCACCATCGTGGCGCAGGTCGGACGGGCCGAGCCGCATCGGAAAGAGCGCGCCCTTGAGCTGCTCGATCGCGCCGGCGAGTGCCTCGCGCGACGGGAACTCGCGGCCGGCAGGCTCGCGCGGACGCCTTTGCGCATCGCGCCATTCGCCGCGCACGCTGCGCAGCGCGTCGACCAGGCGGTCGACATCGAATCCGGACATTGTTTTTCCTCCTTGGTGCGCGTCGCGGATTCAGTCCTGAACCCAGGGCAATTTGTGAAAGCGCCAGCCGTCGGCCGCACCACGGTGCTGGTCGGCATCGATCTCGCCTTCAAAGCCCTCGAGCACGTTGAAGACATGGCTGAAGCCGGCCTTCGCCGCGGCCTCGGCGGCGAGCGCCGAGCGCTTGCCGCTGCGGCACAGCAGCAGAACCACCGCGTCCTTGCCGCCGTCCCTGGCCAGCTTCGCTTCGAGTTCACGCACGAAACGCGGGTTGCGCGTGAGCGCGGTGCCGGTCGCCCATGGCACGTGCAGGCTGTCGGGCACGTGCCCCACGAACTTGCGCTCCTCGCCCGAGCGCACGTCGACCAACACCGCTTCGCGCCGCTGCACGAGTTGCCAGGCGACCGGCGGCGCGACGCCGCCGGCAAAAGGCAGGTTCTGCTGTTGCGCTGCGGCCTGGGCTTGCTCCAGCGCTGCCGGCAGTGCGAGGGTTTCGACGTCCGATGACATGAAAATGCTCCGTGGTGTTTGAGGGGTTGCTCATCTCGCCCTGATGGCGATAGACCACTTTAGGTCGGACCCCAGCCAACGCAAACGACTCAAAAGTCGATTCCTAACAACCATCTCATCTATGGAAGAGCGGCACCGGGAGCGTCTCGACCCTGCGCGGCAACAGCTTCTCGGCAAAGAACGCGTCGGCAATGCGCTGCTGCTCGCCGAGGCCCGCCGTCACGACCGGACGGACTTCGTAGCTGCGCCGCGCGTTGGCCTGCTCGATGGTGGCGACGTCCAGCCCCCACACCGGTGCCAGCAGTTCCGCGGCCTCCCTGGGATTGCGCTTGACCCATTTGCCCGCCTTGTCGAGCGCGGCGTAGATCACGCGCAGCACATCGGGCCGGGCCTGTGCGAACTTGGTGGAAGCCAGGTAGTAGCGCTGGTAGGACGCGATGCCGGTGCCATCCGCGAGCACGCGCACGCCGGACTGGCGCTGCGCTGCTGCAAGGAACGGATCCCAGGTCACCCAGGCGTCGATCGCTCCCTTTTCGAACGCAGCACGGCCGTCGGCCGGCGTCAGGTAAGCAGCCTCGATCTCCTTCAGGGAGATGCCCGCCTTGTCGAGTGCGGCAAGCAAGAGATAGTGGCCTCCGGAGCCCTTGGCGACGCCGATCTTTTTGCCTTTGAGATCACCCAGGGTTCTGACCGGCGAGTCGGCTCGCACAACGATCGCCTGCGCGGTCGGCGAAGGCGCCTCCTGCGCCACGAAGGTCAATTGCGCACCGGCCGCCTGCGCGAACACCGGCACGGTGTCGGCCACGTCGGCGCTGAAGTCGAGGTTGTCGAGGTTCAGCGCTTCGAGCAACGGCAGGCCACTCGTGAACTCGTGCCAGCTCACCCTGACGCCAAGCGGCGCGAGCTCGCGTTCGAGCACGCCCTGCGCCTTCAGCACCGCGATCAGCGTCGACGATTTCTGATAGCCGATGCGCACGATCGGGTTGCCCTGCGCCAGCGCGGCGGTGCCGGCGAAGGCAGCCAGTGCGACCACTGCCGCACGCCGGGAGATGTTGTGCAACGGATTCACCAGGAATGCGCGAGCGCCGGCCGGCTGGCCGCCGCCGCGGCTGCGCGGATGCGCCGCATGATCCGGGCCGGCACATGGCCGTGCGGCGCACGGCGTGCCACTTCGCGCGGCGAGGCTGGCGCGATGCGCCAGACCGACGCGGTTCGAACGACCACGCGGCGGGCCTGCTCGGCAGGCGTCAGTTCGGCGGTGTGGGTCATCACGCGCCTCCGGCCGAGGTCGCGGTAAGGAAGCTGATGATCAGCGCAACGGCGCACACCACGAGCGCACTGAGCGCGAGGTCGCGCAGTGCCTGCCAGATGGAGCCACCCGGCGGATCGAGCTCGAAGTCTTCAGTGGGAACGGGCAACATATGGAATTCCACGCGCGCCGCCGGCTCACGCCGCCGCAGGCAGGGGCGCCGAAGCAGCACCCTTTGCGCGGCGCGCATCGACACTCCAGGGGCCGGCGCCGGCCGCAGCGATGTACAGGAACACGAAGGAGAAGAGCACCGCCGCTTCGCCCTGATTCAATGACGGCGCCAGCACGTAGCCCTTGGTCGCGTGGCCGAGGAAATAGGCGAACGCCAGCAAGCCGGACAGAACGAATGCGGTTGGACGCGTGAAGAGCCCGATCAACAGCAGCACGCCCCCGACCAGTTCCAGCACGCCGGCCACGCCGAGCAGCGACACGAGCTGGAGGTTGTCGAAATAGGCCACGTGAGGAAAGCCGAGCAGCTTCGCCGATCCATGCTGGATCAGCAGGAAGGCGGAGACGATGCGCAGCACGGACAGCACGCGTGGCGCCAGGATTTCAGGATTGCGAAGCGACATGATGAGCCAATCGATAAGGAAGGTGAGGCGCCCGAGGCGATGAGGTTCGCAGCGGTGACCCGGCGGATTCTGCGGATGCGCGACACGCTTTCCAACGAAGGAATGCGAGTTTGCTGATGCGGTTTCCGTTGGCTCCGCAGGCGGGCGCCCGCACGACGGCTCAGATCATTCCCTTATTTGAAAGCAACGAATCGGTAGTTCGGAATCTGAAGGCACGCCCGCAGAATCGGCCGTTCCATGAATTTCCAACAGTTGCGCTCCGTGCGCGAAGCCGTTCGATGCGGCTTCAATCTCACCGAAGCAGCCCAGGCGCTGCACACCTCCCAGCCCGGCGTCAGCCGACAGATTCGCGAACTGGAGGACGAACTCGGCATCGCCCTTTTCGCGCGTGCGGGCAAGCGCCTGACCGGCCTGACGGCGCCGGGCGACCACCTGCTGCCGATCATCGAGCGCGTGCTGCTCGAGAGCCACAACCTGCGCCAGGCCGGGCAGGAGTTCCTCGCGCAGGAGCAGGGTCTGCTCTCGATCGCCGCGACGCACTCGCAGGCACGCTACGCGTTGCCGATGGCCGTGCAGGAATTCCGCGGCCGGTTCCCCAACGTGCAGTTGCACCTGCGCCAGGGTTCGCCCAAGCAGATCGCGCAGATGCTGCTCGACGGCGAGGCCGATGTGGGCATCGCCACGGAAGCGCTGGGCGACTATCCGCAACTCGTGGCATTGCCCTCCTTCCGCTGGACCCACTCCCTGATCGCGCCACCGGGCCACCCGTTGCTCGACGGGTCGCTGACCATCGAACGGCTGGCCGCCTACCCGCTCGTCACCTATGACAGCGGCTTCACCGGGCGCACGCGCATCGACCAGGCCTTTGCCGAGGCCGGCCTCAAGCCCGACCTGGCCATCACCGCGATGGACGCCGATGTCATCAAGACCTACGTGGAGCTCGGCATGGGCGTCGGGATCGTTGCGGGCATCGCCTTCGAGGCGGAGCGCGACACCCAGTTGCGCGCGGTCGATGCGGGGCATCTCTTCGGCATCAACCTGACGAAGCTGGCGGTGCGCCGCGGCGTCTACCTGCGCACCTTCGTGTATGCCTTCATCGAAGCCTTCGCGCCCACGCTGACACGCGCCGCGGTGGAAGAGGCGCTCGGCAGCGAAGCGGCCGAGGAGGAGAGCCAGCCCCTGCCCGAGGAGGCGCTGGCACAACTGCTCGCGCATGCGCCGGGCGCCGGCAGCGCGCCTTCCGCCCAACATTGAGATCGCCCCATGAGCCACGACACCTCTTCATCCATCGACACCAGCATCGGCGATCTGCGCATCCGGCGCGTAGCCGGTCACATCGGCGGCGAGGTGCAGGACATCAAGCTCGGCGGGGATCTGCCGGCCCACGTGATCGAGCAGCTGAACAATGCGCTGGTCAAGCACAAGGTGCTGTTCTTCCGCGGCCAGAAGCATCTGGACGACCGGAAGCACCAGGCCTTCGGCGCACGCTTCGGACGAACGGTGGCGCATCCGACCGTGCCTTCGCCACAAGGCACGAAGCTGTTCGAGCTCGATGCATCCAAGGGCGGCGGCCGGGCCGATTCATGGCACACCGATGTGACCTTCGTCGATGCCTTTCCGAAGATCTCGATCCTGCGCGGCGTGACCATTCCGGCCTACGGTGGCGACACCGTCTGGGCCAATACGGCGGTGGCCTACCAGCGCCTGCCTGCCCACCTCAAGCAACTGGCCGACAGCCTGTGGGCCATCCATGGCAACGACTACGACTACGGCGCCGATCGCGTGCAGGTGGAAGAAGAACGCCTGCGCCACCACCGCAACGTCTTTGTCTCGGCCATCTACGAAGCCGAGCATCCCGTCGTGCATGTGCACCCGGTGTCGGGCGAGCGGGCGCTGCTGCTGGGCCACTTCGTCAAGAAGCTGGTCGGCCTGTCGAGCACCGAGTCGGCACGCATCTTCGAGCTGCTGCAGAACCGCGTGACACGGCTCGAGAACACCGTCCGCTGGAGCTGGCAGCAGGACGACGTGGCGATCTGGGACAACCGCGCCACCCAGCATTTCGCGATCAACGACTACGGCACCCAGCCGCGCCTGGTGCGCCGCGTGACGGTGCACGGCGAGCCGGCAGTGGCCCTCGACGGCCAGCGCAGCCGAACGCGCGTTCGCCCCGAGGCGACCAACGACGCGCGCATCGACGAACTCATTTCCGCCACTGCCTGACGGCGTTCTTTTCCTCTCTCGGAAAGGGCGTCTGCGACGACGCCCCTTGCTGCCTGCGCCTTCCTGATGCCACTTCCAGCGCCCCCTTCCTCCAGGCAGCTTGCCGAACGATTCCGGCCGGTCTTCCAGCGCATCGCCGAGGGTGCGCTGCAGCGCGAAAACGACCGCGCGCTCGCCTACGATGCGGTCGGCTGGCTACGGGACGCCGGCTTCGGTGCGCTGCGCGTGCCCATCGCGGCCGGCGGTCTTGGCGCATCGGTCGAGCAGTTCTTCGACCTGCTGGTCGAGCTCGGCGAGGCCGACTCCAATCTGCCGCAGGTGCTGCGCGCGCATTTCGGCTTCATCGAACGGCTCTTCGCCGAGGTCGACCCCGGCCTGCATGCCCCGTGGCTCGGCCGCGCGGCCGCCGGAGCGATCTTTGGCAACGCCACCACCGAACTCGGCCACGGTGCGCCCGGCAGCCTGCAGACCACGCTGCGCCGGGAGGGCAGCGGCTGGAGGCTCGATGGCGACAAGTTCTACAGCACTGGCACGCTCTACGCGGACTGGATCGGCGTCGCCGCACAGCGCATCGATGACGATGGCGCTGGTGAACGGGTGCTGGTGCTGGTGCCCGCGGACGCCGAAGGCGTCGAACGGCTGGACGACTGGCGCGGCTTCGGCCAGCGCCTGAGCGCCTCCGGCACGACGCGCTTTCGCGGCGTGCACACAGCCCCCGCCAACGTGCTGCCGAGCGCGCGCACCGGCCCCACGCCGATGACGGCGTTTTTCCAGCTGGTGCACCTGGCGACGCTGGCCGGGATCGCGCGGGCCATCGAGCGCGATGCGGTCGCCTTCGTGCAGATTCGCAAGCGCGTCTACAGCCACGGCAGCGGCAACACGCCCCGTGAAGACCCGCTGGTGCAGCAACTGATCGGCCAACTGGCCAGCACGGCATTCGCCACGTCGGCCACGGTGCAGGCCGTGGCGGCGGGCCTCGGCGATATCGACCGGCTGCGCGCAGCCGGCCAGCCGATCCCCGTCGAGATGCTGGTGGATGTGGAGCTGCGCATGGCCAAGGCGCAGGTGGTCATCGGCGACGCAGTGCTGCAGTCGGCCACCCGGCTGTTCGACGTCGGCGGCGCCTCCGCCCTGCATGAAGACGTGCGGCTAGACCGCCACTGGCGCAACGCCCGCACGCTCGCTTCGCACAACCCCGTCATCTACAAGGCGCGCGTGGTCGGCGACCATGCGCTCAACGGCATCGACCCCACCTTCTACTGGACGGTCGGCGCGAACGCCGCCTGAGCGACGGCCTTCGCTACTTTTCAGCGAAGGCGCGTTCGACGACGAAGTCGCCGGGGGTGCTGGTGTTGCCTTCCTTGAAGCCCTTGGCCTCCAGCATGTGCTTCAGGTCGGTCAGCATGCCGGGGCTGCCGCACAGCATCACGCGGTCTTCGGCGGCATTGAGCGGAGGCAGGCCGAGGTCGTCGGTCAGCTTGTTGCTTTCCATCAGCTCGGTGATGCGGCCCATGTTGCGGAAGTCCTCGCGCGTCACGGTCGGGTAGTAGAGCAGCTGGTTCTTGATCAGCTCGCCCAGAAACTCGTGCTGGGGCAGGTGGTCGAGCACCAGGTCGTGGTAGGCCAGCTCGTCGACCTGGCGCACGCCGTGCACCAGGATCACCTTCTCGAACTTCTCGTAGGTGTCGGGGTCGCGGATCACGCTCATGAACGGCGCGAGGCCCGTGCCGGTGCCCAGCAGGTACAGGCGCTTGCCGGGCAGCGTGTAGTCGATCAGCAGCGTGCCGGTGGGCTTGCGGCCCACGATGATCTTGTCGCCCGGCTGGATGTGCTGCAGCTTGGAGGTCAGCGGGCCTTCCTCGACCTTGATGCTGAGGAACTCGAGGTGTTCTTCGTAGTTGGCGCTGACGATGCTGTAGGCGCGCAGCAACGGCTTGTTGTTCACCCGCAGGCCGATCATCGTGAAATGACCGTTCGAGAAACGCAGCGCGGGGTCGCGCGTCGTGGTGAAAGTGAACAGGCGGTCGGTCCAGTGGTGGACGCTGAGGACGGTTTCTTCGCTGAAGGCACTCATGGCATCGGTCGGTCAGGCGTTCCGGCAACGGCCTGGCGCCGGTAGCGGGCTGCGAAATGGCGGTCGGGCAAACGGTCGGATTCGTCGAAGAGCTTGCGGCGCAGGCTGCCCTGCGCGTATTCGGTCTTGTAGACGCCGCGCTGCTGCAGCTCGGGCACGATCAGGTCCACGAAGTCCTCGTAGCTTTCCGGAACCACGGTGCGGCTCAGGTTGAACCCGTCCACGCCGGTCTCGTCGACCCACGACTGCAGCGTGTCAGCCACTTCCGAGGGATCGCCCACGATCGCCGGATAACGGCCGCCGAGCTCGAACAGCTCGAGCAGCCGGCGCCGCGTCCAGCCGTGCTGCTCGGCCGTCCGTGCGGCCGACTCGATCGCGTTGGTCTTGCCGTATTCGATCGGCGCGTCAAGGTCGTAGCCTGCATAGTCGATGCCGACGCTGGCCGAGAAGTGCGCGAGCCCCGCCTCGCGGCTCGCATACTGCCTGTAGTCCGCGTATTTCTCCTGCGCCTCCTTGTGCGTCGCGCCGGTCACCACCGCTGCGCCGACGAAGACCTTCACGTCATCGGGATGGCGACCCGCCTGCACCAGTTGTTCCCGCAGCGACTGGACACTCTTGCGCGCGGCCTCCTTGTTGGGCGGCGAGATGAAGACGCACTCGGCATGCCGGCCCGCGAAGCGCTGGCCCCGCCCCGAGCTGCCGGCCTGGAACAGCACCGGCGTGCGCTGCGGCGAAGGCTCGCTGAGGTGGTAGCCGTCGACCTTGTAGTAGCGGCCCTCGTGCTGCACCTTGTGAACCCGGGCCGAGTCGGCGAACACCCGCGCGGCCTTGTCGCGCCGCACCGCGCCATCCTCCCAGCTGCCTTCCCAGAGCTTGTAGAGCACCTCCAGGCATTCGTCGGCGCGGTCGTAGCGCTCGTCGTGAGCGGTCTGTGCGGACAGCCCCATCGCGCGGGCTGCGCTGTCGAGGTAGCCGGTGACGATGTTCCAGCCGATGCGCCCGCGCGTGAGGTGGTCGAGCGTGGAGAAGCGGCGCGCCAGCAGGTAGGGCTGCTCGTAGGTAAGGTTCACCGTCACGCCGAAGCCCAGGTTCTGCGTGACCGCCGCCATCGCCGACACCAGCAGCAGCGGGTCGTTCACCGGCAGCTGGATCGACTCGCGCAGCGTCGTGTCGACGTTGCCCTGGTAGATGTCGTAGACACCCACGATGTCGGCGATGAAAAGCCCGTCGAACAGGCCGCGCTCGAGCGTGCGCGCGATGTCCGTCCAGTGCTCGATGGTGTTGTATTCGCCCGAGCGATCGCGCGGGTGCGTCCACAGCCCGTGGTTGATGTGACCCACGCAGTTCATGTTGAAAGCGTTGAGCAGGATCTGCTTCTTCGATGCCATGCTGCGCGGTCAGAACGCCGGGATCACGCCGCCGCCGAAGGTCTTGACGATGAACTCGCGCACCTCTTCGGTCTGGTAGGCCTTGACCAGCTGCGTCACCCAGGGTTGGTCCTTGTCCTGCTCGCGCACCGCGATCAGGCAGGCGTAGGGGCCCTCCTTGGCCTCGACCAGGATGCCGTCGCGCACCGGATTGAGGCCGGCCTTGTTGGCATAGTCGGCATTGATGGCCGAGGCATCGGTGTCGTCGAGCGTGCGCGGCAGCTGCGCCGCCTCGATCTCGATGAAGCGCAACCGCTTCGGGTTCTCGATGATGTCGCGCGGCGTCGCATTGATGCCGGCCACCGGATCGATGCCGGTCTTGAGCGTGATGGCACCGGACTTCTGCAGCAGCAGGAGCACACGGCTTTCGTTGGACGGGTCGTTGGGGATGGCGATGTTCGCGCCTTCCGGCAGATCCTTGAAGCTTTTGTACTTCCTGGAATAGATCGCGATCGGGCCGATCCAGGTGCGCCCGAAGCCGACGATCTTGTAGCCACGCGAGCGCACCTGCGCCGCCAGGAACGGGCGATGCTGGAAGCTGTTGGCGTCGATGTCGCCGGCATCGAGCGCGGCGTTGGGCCGGCTGTAGTCGGTGAACGGAACGATCTGGATCTTGAGCCCGTAGTCGCGCTCGGCGATCCGGCGGGCCACTTCGAACACCTGCTCGTGCGGCCCGGTGGTCACGCCCACCTTGAGCAGTTTCGTGGTGCCGGGTTGCTCCTTGAGCGCGGCACGCAGCGGCATGCCCGCGGCGACCAGCACGCCGGCCGAGCCGATCTGCAGGATGCGGCGGCGTGAACCGGGCGCAGCCGGTGAAAACTTGGTATCAATCATGTCGACTCCGGGAAGATGAAAAGGCAATCTTTTTGGCGGCACCGCCTCACAGCGCGCCGTGGCGCGGCGGCAGCCGGTCGTTGAGGTAGTAGTTGCCGACCGCGTGGTACTTCCAGCGCACCGGGTCGTGCAGCGTGTGGGTGCGCGCGTTGCGCCAGAAGCGATCGAGCCCCAGCCCGTCCAGCGTGGCGCCGGTGCCGGCCAACTCGAACAGGCGCGTGCCGGCGTCGAGCGAGGCGGTGGTGGTGAGCGCGCGCGCCTCCGCTACCGCGATGGAGGCCTCGGCCACGCTGCGTTCGGTCGGCTCGCGCTGCGCCTGCGTCAGGATGCGCGCCGCCCGGCGCACCAGCGCCTGGGCCGCGCGCAGGCGCACGGCGATCTCGCCAACCTGCTGGATCGTCAGCGGATCCTCGCTGGCACGCTCGACGCCCGCATCGATCCAGGGTCGGGCGTGCTCGCGCACGAACGGCAAGGTCGCTTCCAGTGCGCCCTGCCCGATGCCCAGGTCGATCGCTGCATGCAGGATCTGGGCAAAGGGGCCGATCGTCGTCGGCCGCTCGAACGAGGCCAGGAACGGCACCACCCAGTCGGCCTCGACCCGCACGTTGTCGAAGGCCACCGAGCCGCTGCCGGTCACGCGCTGGCCGAAGCCATCCCAGTCGTCGGTGATGCGCACGCCTTCGGCGCGCCGCGGGACGAAGGCCAGGCGGGTGACCTCGCGCCCGTGCTCCTGCGCCACGACCAGCGTCGGGATCCAGTGCGCGAACAATGCACCGGTGCAGTAGAACTTGCGGCCGTCGACCCGGAAGCCGTCGCCGTCCGGGGTGAGGCGGGTGCGCCGCTTGAAGTCCTTGTGGCCGATCTCGGCCAGCGCATTGCCGAGCCGCTCGCCCGCCAGCACGCGGCTGTGGAAGAAGCGCTGCTGCGCCGCCGTGCCACCCACGCGCAGCACCTCGAGCGCGTAGTAGTGGTTCTGCGGAATCTGGCCGAGCGAGCCGTCGGCCCCGGAGATGATCGCGATCACCTCGGCCAGCGTGGCATTCGAGACGCCGGCGCCGCCGTGTTCGCGCGGCACCGTGATGGCCCACAGCCCGCTCGCGGTGAAGCGCTCGAGCTCGGCCCAGGGCAGGATGCGTTCGCGGTCGCGCAGTGCCGCGCCCTGCGCGAACTCCGCCGCCAGGGCATGGGCAACTTCGAGGGCATGGGCGTCGTTGCGAATCCGTTCGGGCGGCCGTGGTGGTGCGGGCGCGGGGGCCGGCTCGGCCAGGGCCTCGGTGGTCTGCGGTTCGGCGAGTGTTGCGTCGGTCGTCATGCCGTCAGTTCCAGGAATGCCGCGGCGGCAGCACATGGTTCAGGAGGTAGTTGCCGATCAGGTGCGCCTTCCAGCGCACCGGGTCATGCAGGGTGTGGGTGCGCGCGTTGCGCCAGTGGCGGTCGAGGTTGTGCTGCGCGCGGGTGGCGGATGATCCGGCCAGCTCGAACAGTTTTTCGCTGGCGTCGAGCGCGATCCGGGTGGTCAGCACCTTGGCCTCGGCCACCGCCACGGAGGCGCGCGCGCTGGCCTCGGCCGTGACGGGCCCGGCCGCGATCGCGTCGAGCGTGCGAGCTGCCTCGTGCAACACCTCGTGCGCGGCGTGCAGGTCGACCTGCAGGCGGCCGACGTCCTGGATCAGGTGCGGATCGTCGGCCGCGCGCTCGACGCCCGAATCCAGCCAGGGCCGGGCCTTCTCGCGCACGAAGGCAATGGCGTCGGCCACGGCGGCGATGGCAATGCCCTGGTCGATCGCGGCCTGCACGAGCTGCGAGTTGGGGCCGAACAGGCCCGGCCGGTCGGCCAGTTGCCACACCGGCAGCACGTCGCCGGCGTCGACCGGCACCGCGTCGAATTTCACCGAGCCGCTGGCCGTGGTGCGCTGGCCGAACGAGGCCCAGTCGTCGATCACCGAGAGGCCCGGCGCGTCGCGCGGCACCCAGACCTGCACCGGCCGGCCCTCGTCGTCGAGGGCACGCGCCGGAATGCGGTGGGCGAACAGCGCGCCGGTGGAATAGAAACGCTGGCCGGTCAGGCGCAGGCCGTCGGCGGTGCGCTGCAGCCGCGTCTCGCCGTGCAGGATGGTCTTCGACTTGCGCTCGGGGCCGGCGTTGCCCAGGCGGCCACCCGCCAGCACCTCGGCGTAGAAGCGGCGCTGCTGTTCTTCGGCTCCGATCTCGCGCAGCACGCCCAGCAGGCCGAAATGGTTCTGCGGAATCTGCCCCAGCGCCGGATCGGCCGTGCACAGGATGACGAACACCTCGGCCAGGGTCGCATGGGACACATCGGCGCCGCCGTGGGCGCGCGGCACGGTGATGCCGCCCAGGCCGCTCTCGGACCAACGGTCGAGCTCGTCCCACGGCAGGATGCGGTCACGGTCGCGTTGCGAGGCGCCGGGCGCGAACTCCGCGGCCAGGCGGCGCGCGGCCTCCAGCGCCTCGGCGTCGCTGGCAATGCGGCGCACACGCGAAGGGTCGGGGTGGCGCGGCAGCCGCGCCTCGGGAAGAAGTTTTTCAGGCATGTCGGACATGGGGCGGTCGGAAGAAGGCCGCCGGAGACGGCGACGATCCGGGGTTGCGGCACCGTCGGGCTGGAAGCATTTCGGCTATCGATACGCGGATCTGTCGGTCGATCGATGCACCGCCTGCGATTGCGCGTCCACCAGCTCGAACTCGATCAGCGCACCATGGGCGCGCGCCGGGTCGAGCGCGCCGCTGGTCTGTGCCGCATCGGCGGTGCGCAGCACCAGGGCATAGGGCCCTTCGCCGCGCGCGGCGAGCCGTTGCGCAAGCGGACTCGACGGCCCGCCGATCGGATCGCGCGGCGCGGACAACACCAGCGCACTGCCGCCGATCGAAATGACCGCCAGCCGCACGCCGCTGCCTGGAAGTGCAACCACCGGGCCGACATGGGCATGGCCATCGCCGAACAGCGCCCGGTAGCGCGCCAGCGTCGCATCGAGGTCGTGCACCGCAATCGCAAGGCTGGCCACGCCGAGCGCGCCGTTGGGATGCACACGCGCGTCGCCCTCGGGCACGCGCAGCGCGCGCGGCGTGATGTCGCCGCACAGGAAAGGCAGATCGGGCGAAGGCGGCCGCGCGGTCTGCCAGCGCAGCCGCTCGCCGTCGGGGCGCAGGCGGCCGCCATCAAGCGGGCCGTCCAGCACGAGGCCGCGGCGTGCCGCACCGGCCACTGCTTCGGCGGTGCTGCGCGGCAGCAGCGCGTAGTCGACGACGCCTTCGCCGTGGCGCTGCAGCAGTTGCCACCAGCGCTCCTGCGGCGCGGGCTCCTTCCAGGCGATCAGCTCGAAGTAGCTGCCGTCGGCGAAGACCACCAGTGCGTTGTGCGTCGGGCGGCCCGGATGGTCGCCGCCGCGCTGCACGTTGAAGCCGAGCGCGGTGTAGTCGGCGATGGCGGCTTCGAGGTCGTTGACGGCGATGACGATGTGGTCGAGCGGCAGGGGCATGGCGTTGCTTTCGAAGTTCAGGAGGCGGTGCGGGCGGCGTCGCCCCCACCGAGGTAGGCGTCGCGTATGCGGGCGTCGGCCAGCAGGTCGCGGGCGGGGCCGCGCAGCACGATGCGGCCGGTCTGCAGCACATAGCCGTAGTGCGCGATCTGCAGCGCAAGGCTGGCGTTCTGCTCCACCATGAAGACCGAGACGCCCTGCCGGTTGATCTGCGCGATGAGCTCCAGCACCTTGTCGACATAGAGCGGCGAGAGCCCCATGGTCGGCTCGTCCATGCACAGCAACCTGGGGCGCCCCATGAGCGCGCGGGCCATCGCCACCATCTGCTGCTCGCCGCCCGAAAGCGTGCCGGCCTGGAACTCGATGCGCTCCGCCACGCGCGGGAACAGGTCGAGCATGCGGCCGAGATCCTCGGCCACGGCCTTGCGGTCGTTGCGCGCGTAGGCGCCCATCAGCAGGTTCTCCCGCACCGTCATGGCCGGGAACAGGCGGCGCGCCTCCGGCACCGATCCGATGCCGCGCCGGATCACCTGCGGCGTGCCGAGACCGAGCAGCGACTGGCCCTCGAAGCGGATCTCGCCCGAGCGCGGCTTGAGCAGGCCGAGCACCACCTTCATGGTGGTCGACTTGCCGCTCGCATTGCCGCCGAGCAGGCTCACGATCTGGCCGGAGCGGACCTCGAGGTCGAGGTCGAAGTGCGCCTGGACCGGGCCGTAGAAGCTGTTGATCCCGCGCAGTTCGAGCAGCGGCCGGACGCCGGCACCAGAAGCCGGCGCCGAGGCGGGTGCGGGCACCGGGCCAAGGTCGTCATCGCCCTCCCCCCAGCGCGGCAACGGCGAGAGACCGCTGCGGGCGACCGTCGCGATCATGCCGCCACCGCCTTGCGCTCGCCGACCCCGCGATGGCCGAGGTACGCCTCGATCACCGCCGGATCGTTGCGCACCGCGTCGGGCAGGCCCTCGGCGATCTTGCGGCCGTCGTCGAGCACCACCACGCGGTCGGACAGCTGCATCACCAGATCCAGCTTGTGCTCGATCAGCAGGATGGTCTGGCCGCGCGCCTTCAGCGTGCGGATGATCTCGAGCATCTCGGCCGTCTCGCTCTCGTTCATGCCGGCCGTAGGCTCGTCGAGCAGCAGCAGGCGCGGCTGCAACGCGAGCGCGCGTGCGATCTCGACGCGGCGCCGGTTCGCGTACGACAGGCTGTAGGCCGGGTGGTCGATGCGCGGCGCCAGGCGTTCGCCGAACAGCGCAATGATGTCCAGCGCCTCTTCGCGCAGCCGGCGTTCTTCGCGCGTGACCGCTGGCGGTTGCACGAGCGCCAGTGCCAGTTCGGCCAGCGCCGCCACACCGGGCACGCCGCCCATGCGCGGCTTCACTGCGCGCAAGCGCGTGTGGGCACCGACCAGCACGTTGTCGAGCACGCTCAGGTTGGCGAACACGCGGCCGTGCTGGAAGGTGCGCGCGAGGCCGCGCTGTGCAAGGCGTGGCGCCGGCCAGCCGGTGATGTCATCGCCTTCGAAGCGCACCTGCCCGCCGTCGGGCTGGTCGAGCCCGGTCACGAGGTTGAACAGCGTGGTCTTTCCGGCGCCGTTGGGCCCGATCACGCTGACCAGTTCGCCTGTGCCGACTGTCAGGTCAACCGTATCGACTGCCGTGAGGCCGCCGAAGCGCCGCGTGAGCCCGTCGATCTCAAGCAGCGACGGCATCCGCTGCTTTCTGCCTGTCGTTCGCCGAATCGGCCCGCGAGTTGATCAGCTTGACCTCGGCCCGGATCGTCTGCGGGTTGCGCAGCAGGTTGAGGATCGGGCAACTGCGCTCGACCGCTTCGAACAGCGCGTCGATATCGGCGCGGCTCGCGGGCGAATCGATGTGCACGGTGTAGCCGATCTCGTGCGGCCAGATCGGCGTCTGCTCATGGCCCGGCCGGCCGCCGCGCGGATCGATGATGCCGGAGACTTCGACCTCCAGGCTCTCCAGCGGCACCTGTCGCTCGGCGGCATGGATCAGGAAGATGTGCGTGACGCAGGTGCCGAGCACGCCGAGTTGCAGTTCCGGCGAGCTCGGGCCGAGGTTGTAGCCGGCGAAGTCCGGCGGGCTGTCGCTGATGATCTGGTGGTCGCGGATGCGCAGCCGGCGCACGCCGCTGCGGCCTTCGGCGCTCACAGTGGCCTTGAGCTGGGCGGGCCGAGCCGTACCGGCGTCGATCGCCGCATTGCGCGCCAGCACGGCGGTGCGTTTCTCGGCGAGGTAGTCGTTCAGGTGACTCATGGTGTTCTTTCTTTCAGACAGTGCCCAGCAAACCTTGCGGGCGGAAACGAATGAGGAGCAGCAAAGCGACGCCGTAGATCAGCATCCGGTACTCGGCCGTCACGCGGAACAGCTCGGGCAGGCTCACCAGCGCCACCGCGCCGAGCAGCGCACCGCTGATGTTCCCGAGGCCGCCGAGGATCACCATGGTCAGCGCGAGGATCGAGATCTGCGAGGTGAAGGTCTCGTGGTTGATGTACGAGTAGAGGTGCGCGGTGAAGGCCCCGCTCACGCCGGCCGCGAAACCGCCGAAACCGAAGGCCATGGCCTTGTACCGGTCCGGGCTCACGCCGTAGGCGCGCGCGGCCACCTCGTCCTCGCGCACCGCGCGGAAGGTGCGGCCCAGGTGCGAGCGCAGCAGCCGCCACTGCAGCAGCGCGAGCAGCACCATCGCGCCGAACGCGGCCCAGTAGAAGGCGTTGTTGGACGAGGCGTCGCGCCCGAACAGCGACAGCGGCGGAATGCCCGAGACGCCGATCGGCCCGCGCGTCAGGCTCTCCCAGTTGAGGATGGTCAGCGCCACGATCTCTCCGATGCCGAGCGTGGCGATCGACACGTAGTGGCCGCGCAACCGGAATGCCGGAAAGATCAGCGCCGTACCGATCAGCGCCGTGAGCAGCCCGGCGGCGATGATGCTCGTGCCGACCGGCAGATGCAGATCCAGCACCAGCAGCGCCGAGGCATAGGCACCGATCGCGAGCAGCCCGGCGTGGCCAAGCGAGATCTGGCCCACGGTGCCGGCCACCAGCGTGAGGCTGAGCGCCAGCGCGGCATAGAGCCACGCGTTGGTGAGCGTCTGCAGGAGGTAGGGCGACGGATCGAACAGCGGCAGCACCGCGGCGGCAGCGAACAGCGCGGCCAGCAACCAGGGCGACACCCGCCACGGTTTGCTCGGCGCGATGAAGGTGCCGGTAAGCGGCTCGGGCGGCAGCGCGCGCTTGCGGCCGAACAACCCGTTCGGCTTCCAGACCAGGATGAGTAACAGCAGCGCGAATGCAAACAGGTTTCGGTAGGGCGTTCCGAACAGCGCAACGCCGTAGCTCTCGATCAGGCCCAGCAGCATGCTGCCGACGATCGCGCCCGGCACGTTGCCGACGCCGCCCACCACCGTGGCGACCACGCCCTTGAGCGTGGCCTGGAAGCTCATGGCCGGGCTGATGTTGTTGTAGTACATGCCGACCAGCAGGCCCGAGAGTCCACCGAGTGCGGAGGCAATGGCGAACACGCTCTGGTTGACCCGGTTCACGTCCACGCCCATCTGCTGCGCGGCATCGCGATCCTGCGCCGTCGCACGCACGGCCCAGCCCAGTCTGGTGAAGCGCAGGAAGCCGAACAGGAGCGCGGCGCTCGCGAGGCCGATACCCGCGATCAGCAGGTCGAGCGCGCCGATGGTGCCGGTGCCGATCTGCAGGCGCCAGTCGGGCAGCTGCGTCGGCAGCGCGCGCGGATCCGGGCTGGCCACCAGTTGCACGACGATGTCGAGCACGAAGCTGATGCCGATGGTCGCCAGCAGCGGCGCGATGCGCGCCGCGCCCTGCAGCGGCCGCAGCCCCACGCGCTCGATCAACATGCCGAGCGCACCCGAGCCAATGACCACGAGCGCAATGGTGATCGGCAGTGGCGTGTGGAGAAACGTGATCGCGGCCCAACCGATGTAGGCCCCGACGGTGTAGACCGAGCCGTGCGCGAAATTGATGAGATGCGAGACGCCGAAGATCAGCGCGAGCCCGACTGCCAGCAACGCATAGATGTTGCCGATGATGAGGCCATTGACCGTGTAGTCGAAGAAGGAGGTGAGGCCCATCAGCGCGCAGACGCCGCAGCGGTTTTCGTCTTGCCGTCGCCCAATGCCCACTTGCCGTCCCTGACCACCAGGTCGACGCTCTTGACGCCGATCACACGCCGGGTCTGCCGGTCGAAGTTGGCCTTGCCGAACACGACGCTCGGGACGTCCTTGATCCTGTAGAACGCATCGCGCACCGCCTTGCGGTCGCCCTGCGGGCCGGCCTCGTTGAGCGCGGCAGCGGCGAGCTGCACGGCGTCATAGGCGTAGGCATTGAAAGCGTCCGGCTCCTTGCCATACTTTGCGCGGAAGCGCCTGACGAAGTCCTGCACCTCGACGCGCGGCTCCTCGGGGAAGAAGGTCGTGTTGGTGTAGATGCCTTCCACCGCTGCGCCGCCGAGTTCGAGGAACTTCGGCGAGTACACCGAGCCGCTGGCAGCGATCGGCTGCTTGAGCCCGACGCTGCGCACCTGTCCGGCGATCAGGGCGCCGTCCGGGTAGTACGAGATCAGCACCACGCCGTCGGGGCTGGCGTCGCGCACCCGCACCAGCGTCGATCGGAAGTCCTTCTCGTCCGGCTGGTAGCCTTCGGCGATCACCACCTGCGCGCCGCGCGCCTCGACCGCCTTCACGAACACGTCGCGGCTGGTACGCCCCCAATCGGTGTTCAGGAACAGCACCGCGACGCGCTTGAAGCCCAGCGTCTTCACCGCCAGGTCTGCCAGCAGCGGCTGCGCGTCGGCCTGGCTGATCGAGGGACTCCAGATGTAGTCGCCACCCTTCGTGAAGTCGGGGTGCGAGTTGGTGAAGCCCAGTTGCACCAGGCCCGCGCGCTGGTAGATCGGCGATGCCGCCATCGAGGCCGGGCTCGAAAAGTCGCCCAGCTCGATCCGGATGCGCGGGTCGTTGACGAATTTCTGCGCCAGCCCGACCGCCTGGCGCGGGTCGCTCTGGCTGTCCTCGAACACATAGGCGAGCGGCCGGCCATGGATGCCGCCCTTTGCATTGATGTCGTCGAGGGCCAGGTCGAAGCCGGCCTTCCATTGCGCGCCGTACTGCGCGTTCTGCCCGGTCAGCGGGCCGCTGACGCCGAACCATACGGGCTCGCCGGCCGCAGGCGCAGCGAGCGAGAACAGCGGCGCCATCAAGGCGAAGGCGGCCAGGCGGAGGAAGGTTTGACGGTGCAGCATGCGCGTGTGATCCAGGGCAACAGGAAGCCCGCGATTCTTCGCGCCGACGCTGCGATGGGGAACGAAGAAAAAGGAACTGGCTTAGTCGGTTCCCGCATATCGGCCAACAGGCCGGCGCAGCGTTTTACGCATATCGATGCACGTTTTTGTTATTTAGCGGAACAAGCATTGCTGCCTAGCATCCGGCCTCACCCAACCAGTCATGACAGGTCAGCCGAATGTCTTCCGCCAGGGCTCTCGAGCCGATTGCCTTTTCCCCCGTGCCGCTCTACACGCAAGTGCGGGAGACGCTGCGCGAGCGCATCCTCGACGGCACCTACGCGCCGCATGCGCAACTGCCTTCCGAAAGCGAAATGGTCGCGCTGTTCAAGGTCAGCCGCATCACGGTGCGCCAGGCGCTCAGCGACCTGCAGCGCGAGAACCTGATCTTCAAGATTCCGGGCAAGGGCACCTTCGTCGCCAAGCCAAAGGCGTTCCAGCAGCTGTCGCAGCTCGAAGGTTTTGCCGAGGCGATGGTGCGCATGGGCTACGAGATCCGCAACCAGGTCACCAGCCACAAGACGGTGCCCGCATCGCCGCGGGTGGCGCAGCACCTGGGCCTGGCCGAAGGCACGCCGGTGGCACAGATCAAGCGCGTGCGGCATCTCAACCGCGCCCCGGTGTCCTACGAGGTGACCTACCTCCCCCATGCCATCGGAGAGCGGCTGCGCCGGGCTGACCTGGCCGGCCGCGACATCTTCCTGATCCTGGAGAACGACTACGGCCTGGCGCTCGGCCACGCGGATCTGCAGATCGACGCGATGCTGGCCGACGAGGTGCTGGCGCGCGCGCTGGACGTCGACGAGGGCACGGCCGTACTGCGCATCGAGCGCCTGACCCACACCGCGGACGGCGCGCCGCTCGATTTCGAAGACCTCTACTTCCGGGGCGATGCCTTCCAGCACCGGCTGCGCATCGCCCGAACCGCGCCCGCTCCCGATCGTCGCAACACGCCGAAGGCCAAACCATGAACATCATCACCCGCACCGTCGACGTGCTGGTCATCGGCGGCGGCACGGCCGGCCCGATGGCCGCCGTCAAGGCGAAGGAAGCCAACCCCGCACTCGAAGTGCTGCTGCTAGAGAAGGCGAACGTCAAGCGCAGCGGCGCCATCTCGATGGGGATGGACGGGCTCAACAACGCGGTGGTGCCGGGCTTTGCGACGCCCGAGCAGTACGTCAAGGAGATCACCACCGCCAACGACGGCATCGTCAACCAGAAGACGGTGATGGCCTATGCGCGCAACAGCTACGCAATGATCGAGGAGCTCGACCGCTGGGGCGTGAAGTTCGAGAAGGATGAGACCGGCGACTACGCGATGCGCAAGGTGCACCACATGGGCACCTACGTGCTGCCGATGCCCGAGGGCCACAACATCAAGAACGTTCTGTACCGGCGCCTGAAGCGCACGCGCGTGGAGATGTCGCAGCGCCTGGTTGTCACGCGCCTGCTCACCGCGGCCGACGGCAGCATCGCGGGCGCCATGGCCTTCGATTGCCGTACGGCCGAGTTCCACGTGATCCGCGCCAAGTCGGTGGTGCTGGCCACGGGCGCAGCCGGACGCCTGGGCCTGCCGGCCTCGGGCTATCTCTTCGGCACCTACGAGAACCCGACCAACGCGGGCGACGGCTACAGCATGGCGTACCACGCGGGCGCGGAGCTCTCGGGCATCGAGTGCTTCCAGATCAACCCGCTCATCAAGGACTACAACGGCCCGGCCTGCGCCTACGTGACCGGCCCCTTCGGCGGCCACACGACCAACAACAAGGGCGAGCGCTTCATCGAGTGCGATTACTGGAGCGGCCAGATGATGATGGAGTTCTACAACGAGCTGCAGGGCGGCAACGGCCCGGTCTTCCTCAAGCTGAACCACCTGGCCGAGGAGACCATTGCCACCATCGAGCAGATCCTGCACACCAACGAGCGCCCGAGCCGCGGACGCTTCCATGCCGGGCGCAGCACCGACTACCGCGAGCAGATGGTGGAGATGCACATCTCCGAGATCGGCCTGTGCAGCGGCCATTCGGCCTCGGGCGTCTGGGTCGACGAGCATGCGCGCACCACGGTGCCGGGCCTGCATGCCGCGGGTGATCTGGCCTGCGTGCCGCACAACTACATGCTCGGCGCCTTCGTCTACGGCCGCCTCGCGGGTGAAAGCGCGGCGCGGCATTGCGCCGAGACCGAACTCCCCGCGCTCGACGAGGAACAGGTGGCGCGCGAACACGCCCGCGTCAGCGCCCCGCTCCTTCGCACCGGCGGCCTCCCGCCGGCGCAGGTCGAATACAAGCTGCGCCGCATGGTCAACGACTACCTGCAGCCTCCCAAGGTGACGCGCAAGATGGAGATCGGCCTCGCGCGCTTCGAGCAGATCCACGAAGACTTGGAGCAGCTCAGCGCACCCGGCCCCCACGAGCTAATGCGCGCGATGGAGGTGCACGCCATCCGCGACTGCGCCGAGATGGCCGCGCGCGCATCGCTCTACCGCACCGAAAGCCGATGGGGCCTCTACCACCACCGCGTGGATTTTCCCGAGCGCAACGACCGCGACTGGTTCTGCCACGCGCAACTGCAAAAGCAAGGCGACTCGATGGTGAGCTTCAAACGCCCCATCGAACCCTACATCGTGCCGCTGGAGAGCCACGAGATGTCGGCTTACCAGCATCTGCGCGTGCCCGCCGCCGTGCGCGAGCCGGTCGCCGCCTGATCTTCGTCACCCCACAGAAAAAGAACCCCACATGCCTCTCGCCTTCAACCCCACCAGCGTGCCCGTGCGCGTGGACGACGACAAATGCATCGCCCACAAGGGCTGCACCGTCTGCGTGGATGTCTGCCCGCTCGACGTGCTCGCGATCGACCTCAGCAAGGGCAAGGCCTACATGAAGTTCGACGAGTGCTGGTACTGCATGCCCTGCGAGAAGGATTGCCCCACCGGCGCGGTCACTGTCGACATTCCCTACCTGCTGCGCTGAGCCGCAGCCCCTGCATTTCAACCGGAGCATCACGATGAAGACCCAGAGAACACTCGCCCTGTGGGGCGCGACCCTCGGCCTGCTGCTGGCACTGCCGGCCGCACAGGCCGAGACCATCCGCATCGCCATCGGCACACAGGACACCACCATCAACTGCGCCACCGGTGGCCTGCTGATCCGAGAGCTGAAGCTGCTGGACAAGTACCTGCCGCGCACGGGCAAGTACAAGGACGCGCAGTACCAGATCGAGTGGAAGAACTTCACCTCTGGCGCGCCGCTGACCAACGAGATGGTCGCGGGCAAGCTCGACCTCGGCTCGATGGCCGACTTTCCGGGCAGCTTCAACGGCGCGGCCTTCCAGAAGGCGGGGCGCAAGAGCATCTTCGTCACCGTGCTGTCGGGCAGCACCACCGGCAGCGGCAACGGCATCGTCGTGCCGAAGGATTCGAAGGTGCAGTCCCTGGCCGAGCTCAAGGGCAAGACCATCTCCGTGCCCTTCGCATCGACCTCGCACGGCATGCTGCTGCGCGCCATCCAGGCCCAGGGCTGGGACCCGCTGAAGGACGTCAACATCACCACGCAGGCGCCCGAGGTGGCCGGCCCCGCGCTGCAGGCCGGCAAGGTCGAGGCGCATGCGGACTTCGTGCCCTTCGCCGAACTCTTTCCGTACCGCGGCTTCGCCCGCAAGATCTACGACGGCTCGCAGGCGAACGCACCCACCTTCCACGGCAGCCTGGTCGACGAGGAGTATGCGAAGAAATACCCCGAGGTCGTTACGGCCTACCTGCGCGCGGCGCTCGAAGCCGACCGCCTCGTGGCCGCGGAACCCGAGAAGTACAGCGAGCTGATCGCCAAGGTCACCGGCATCGAGGCCGAGGTCAACTACCTGTTCCATGGCCCGCTCGGGCTGCAGACACGCGACCTGAGCTGGAAGCCCGAGTACCGCCAGGCGGTGAAGACATCGCTCGAGACCCTGCGCCTGCTCAAGCGCACCGACAACGACATCGACGCCGATGCCTTCGTCCAGGACGGCTACATCCGCACCGCCTTCAAGGAGGCAGGCCTGGACTACGACAAGCAGCTGAAGAACTACAAGCGCGCGCCGCTGGTGGCGAAGGACGCTGCAACGGGTAAGCCCATCGCCGACGTGAGCCGCGTGGCCCAGATCTGGGTGGCCGGCGAGCCGCTGGTGCGGCACTACGCCTCGCCCGAGAACGCCTTCGGCGACCTGCAGAAGCTGGAGAAGGCCGGCAAGAAGGCGCGCGTGGTCTACGCACAGGATCGCAACAGCGGCAACAAGCTGCTGGCAGCCGATGCGTGGTTCGTGGTCGGCGCCAAGGGCGAGATCGATGCCTTCCTGCTCAAGGACCAGGCCGAAGGCTGGGCCGCGAAGAACGGCGGCAAGGTGGCGGACTTTGCCGGCGTGCGCGCCGCGCTGGCCGGCTGAGGCTGCGCCCGCCCTGCCCCGCGACCGCCTTTCATTCTCACCATGGCCAGCTCCACCACCGAAAGCCTGCGCGCCGGCCTGCCGCGTGCCACCTGGCGCATTGCCGCGCTGCTGATCTGCGTGATCGCGTGGCACCTTGCCACGCGCCAGCGCGTGAACCTGGGCTTCATCACCTTCCAGAACGTTCCGCCGCCGCGCGAGGTGGCCGAGTCGGCCTGGTCGCTGCTGCAATCGCCGCTGGTGCTGCAGCACCTGGCGGCCAGCCTGCGCCGCGTGTTCATCGGCTTCGGGCTGGCCGCAGTGGCCGGCGTGGCACTGGGCCTGGCCATCGGCCGCGCCCGCTGGGCCGAAGACACGTTGCTGCCGCCGCTGGAAGTTCTGCGGCCGATCCCCGCCGTGGCCTGGATTCCCCTGGCCATCCTGATGTTTCCGTCGTCGGAGGCGTCGATGGTCTTCATCACCTTTGTCGGTGCGCTGTTTCCGGTGCTGCTCAACACCGTGCACGGCGTGGAGGCGGTGGACGCGCGCCTGGTCGCATCGGCGCGCAGCCTGGGCGCCGGCCGGCTCGCGGTGTTCCGCGAGGTCGTCCTGCCGGGTGCGCTGCCGAGCATCGTCACGGGCCTGGCCATCGGCATGGGCACGGCGTGGTTCTGCCTCGTCACGGCCGAGATGATCTCGGGCCAGTTCGGCATCGGCTACTACACGTGGATGTCGTACACGATCCAGAACTACGCCGACATCGTGGTCGGCATGCTCGTCATCGGTGTGCTCGGCATGGGCAGCAGCGCGCTGGTGCGCTGGGCCGGCCAGGCGCTGATGCCCTGGCGCTCGGTGCAGGAGAAACGCGCATGAAGGCCGACGTGAAAGCCGAAGTGCAAAAAGGCCGCATCGCCATCGACGACCTGCGCGTGCGCCTGGGCCGCGGCGAGCAGGCCTTCGACGCGGTGCAGGACATCACGCTGCACGTCGAGCCCGGCGAGTTCGTCTGCCTGCTCGGCCCCTCTGGCTGCGGCAAGTCGACGCTGCTGGGTGCACTGGCCGGCCACCTGGCGCCTGCGCGCGGCGGCATTCATGTGGACGGCGAGCCGGTTCACGGGCCGCATCCGGATCGCGGGCTGGTGTTCCAGCACCACACGCTCTTTCCCTGGAAGAAGGTGCTCGACAACGTCGCCTTCGGCCTGAAGATGCAGGGCGTGGGCCGGCGCGAGCGCCATGCCAGGGCGCACGAGATGCTGCGGCTGGTCGGACTCGACGACTTCGCCGGGTTCTATCCCTGCCAGCTTTCGGGCGGCATGCAGCAGCGCGCGGAAATTGCGCGGGTGCTCATCAACCATCCGCGCGTGATGCTGATGGACGAGCCCTTCGGTGCGCTCGATGCCCAGACCCGGCTGATGATGCAGCGCCAGCTGCTCGACGCCTGGGCGCGCGTGCGCACCACCATCGTCTTCATCACGCACGACATCGACGAGGCGCTGTTCCTCGGCGACCGCGTGCTCGTGATGGGACCACGGCCGGGCCGTATCGTCGCCGAGTTCGCGCTGGATTTCGAACGGCCGCGCGACCCTTCGCTGGTCACGTCTTCCGCCTTCACTGCGCTGAAGCGGCACTGCCTGCAACTGCTCCATCCCCATGCGGCTGCCAGCGCACCGCTGCAGCGCCTCACCCCGCTGGGCATGCCGACGGCCGCCCAACTGCGCTTCGCCATCTAGCAGAAACATGAACATCACCAACCTTGACGATCCCGAATTGCAGGCGATTGCCGAGCGGCTCCGCTCCGCCGACGCGACCGTGCGGCGCATCGCCGTGCTGAGCCTCGGCGACCTGGCCGATGAGGCCCACACCCCGCTGCTGGTCGCGGCGCTGCGCGATGACGCGCCGGCCGTGCGCGCCGCCGCCGCGCTGGCGCTCGAAACCATGGAGAACCAGACCGCCATCGAGGGCCTGGCCGTGGCGCTGGACGATGCCGATGCGCAGGTGCGCGAGGCCGCAGCCCACAGCCTGGCCGAACTGAAGGATCCGGCGTCCGCCGCCTGGCTGCTGCCGCATGCGGGGGCCGGGCCGGCGCGGGTGCGCGCCGCCGTGCTGCGCGCGCTGCGCGAACTGCGCGTGCCTGCCAGTGCCGGGCCTGCGCTGGCGGTGTTGCACGAGGCACACGCCGCGCCGGATGCCACCGATGCCATCGCCCTGCGCCGCGAAGCGATCGGCGTGCTCGGCTATCTGAAGCATGCGCCCGCGCTGCCTGCGTTGGCCGGGCTCGCCGTCTCCGATCCGGTGGACGAGGTGCGCCGTGTGGCCGTGGGAGCGCTGGCATTCGCCACCGCCGATGCAGACGCCCGCAACGCGCTGGAAGCCGCACTGCGCGACGCGAGCTGGCAAGTGCGGGAAGAAGCCGCCACCGCGCTCGGCAAGCTGCAGCAGCCCGCGGCGGCCGCGGCGCTGCGCGCGGCCCTGGACGACCCCTACTGGCAGGTGCGCCTGCGTGCAGCACGCAGCCTGGGACGGCTGCGCAATACCGAGAGCGTGGCACCGCTGCTTGCGGCGCTGGATCACGGCATCAGCAATCTGCGCAAGGAAGCGGCATTGGCGCTCGGCGAGATCGGCGATGCAGCCGCGCTGCCTGCGCTCGAACGCGCAGCGCACGACCCGGATCCGGAAGTGCGCAAGTCGGCGCGACTGGCCATCGCCCAGATCGGCCCGGAACATGGCCCGGTACGCGACCCCGCACATGGCGCCTGAGTCCATCGTCGACCATCGCGCGCGTGCGGCGCTGGAGTTCTGCTGGGCGGACGGTGCACGGCATGTGGCGGCATACCAGCTGCTGCGATCGAGCTGCCCCTGTGCCGACTGCAAGGCGCTGCGCGCGGCAAGGCCCGATGACGATGCGACGCAGCCGCAACCAACCGCCGGGTTGTGCGTGACGGACATCCAGCCGGTCGGCGCTTACGGCGTGCAGTTCGCGTTCAGCGATGGGCATGACCGGGGAATTTTTCCCTGGGTGTTCTTGAGGGCGCTGCTGGAGCAGCCGCACGCACCCGGTTGACCGGCTGAGTTCAGTTCTGGTGCAGGTCGCGCCCCCGCGTCTCCGGCAGGCACAGCGCCACCACGACCACCATGGCGTACGCCACGGCCGCGCACACGCCGATGGCAGTGCCCAGCGGCAGGTGCAGCCGGTCGCTCAGCAGGCCCACGAGGGCCGGGAAGGTAGCGCCGAAGCCGCGCCCGAAGTTGTAGCAAAAGCCCTGCCCCGAGCCGCGCAGTTCGTTCGGGAAAAGCTCGGCCAGGAAAGCGCCGGCGCCGCTGAAGATGCCCGACATGAAGAAGCCCAGCGGAAAGCCCAGCACCAGCATCAGCGCGTCGGTGATCGGCAGCAGCGTGTAGGCATAGACGAGCGCGCCGGCACCGACCGCGAACAGGATGAAAGCCCGCCGGCGCCCGAGGCGGTCGGACAGATACGCGCCACACAGGTAGCCGATGAAGGCGCCCGCAATGAACATGAACTGGTAGCCGCCTGAGCCGAGCACGGTGAGATGGCGCTCGTTCTTGAGGAAGGTCGGCAGCCACACGCCGATGGCGTAGTAGCCGCCCTGCATGCCGGTGAACAGCAGGCTCGCGAGCACCGTCGTGCGCAGCAGGCCCGGCTTGAAGATGGCGAGGAAATTGCCGCTGCGCTCGCCGCGCGCCACGGCGGCGCGCGTCTGCACATAGATCTCGGGGTCACGGATGGAGCGCCGGATGAAGACGATCAGGAGCGCGGGCAGCAGGCCCAGCAGAAACATCGCACGCCACGAGATTTCCGGCGGCAAAAAGGAAAACAGGGCCATCGACACCAGCACCGCCGCGCCCCAGCCGACGGCCCAGCTGCTCTGCACCAGGCCAACCGCCTTGCCGCGGTAAGCCGGCCGGATCATCTCGGCGATCAACACCGAACCCACCGCCCATTCGCCGCCGAAGCCCAGGCCCTGCAGGGTGCGTGCGATCAGCAGTTCCTCGGGCGAGCGCGCCAGCCCGCAGGCAAACGTGAAGATGGCAAACACCAGTATCGTGAGCTGCAGGATGCGCACGCGGCCGAAGCGGTCGGCCAGGATGCCGGCCAGCCATCCACCCAGCGCCGAGGCCACCAGCGTGGCGGTGCCGATGAATCCGACTTCGGTCTTGCTCATGCCCCACAGCGTTAGCAGGATCGGCGTGACCAGCGGCAATGTGTAGTAGTCGAAGGCATCGACGGCATAGCCGCTGAAAGAAGCGGCCAGCGTGCGCTTCTCGTTGGGGTCGAGGGTTTTCAGCCAGTTCGCATCGGCGGCGGCGCCGAGGGCCGGACTGGCTTGCGTGACGGTGGTTTCTGCGGGCATCGTGTGGTCTCGTGGTTGGCCTTCATGTGTGAAAGCTCTGTGACGGGATCCATTGTGGAAATCCACGCGCGCCAACTCCAACGCGAAATTTCTCGCTCAGCTCATCGATTTTCTCGATGCACCAGTTTCGGGCCCTCGCGGTTGCGATGGGCTCAATAGGTCACGGTAACGGTGACCACGTCGAGGTAGCTGTCCGGCCTCACGTTGGCGCCGGCGCCGAGCACCCGGCCATAGACGGTCAGTGCCTGCACCAGCCCGCTGCCGGTGCCCGCGACGGTATTGGTGCCGGTGACATTGCCCCAGACGCTGGAGCGGCCCGCGTTGCGGTAGAGCTGGTAGGCCACCGTGTCGGTATTGCCCGGCACGCCGCCCGTCGGGGCCATGACGCCGGCGCCGGTCGTCGCACCATTGGAGGGCGCCAGCCCGACCGTATAGGCCGTCGGCGTCGTGCAGGTCACGTTGATGGTGCTCGTGCGGTCGATATCGGCTGCCCCCGGGAGACCGGCAACGCTGCCGAAGTTCAGCGGATCAGCCGTGACAAGGCAGCTCTTGGCGACAGTCGCGCTGACCACGAACGGGAACTTGCTCGACAGCAGGACGCTGTTGCAGTCCGGCGGCATGAACAACAGGTTCGTCGTGAGCATGATCGAGGTGTGGTCGCCGGCGAAGCTGTCCTGGTAGGCGCCCGGCGGCACGGTGGTCTGGAGCGCGATCAGTTCCCCGCGCATGGTGGCGCTTCCGGATACGTGTCCGTCGCCGCTGAAAAGATTCCAGGCAGGAATGCTCAACGCCACGGTGAAAGGATTCGGCGCCGAGGCGTTGCCGTTGGAGCCCCAGACCGTTCCGCTCGTCGACTGGTAGAGCTGGAACTTCAAGGTGTTTGTGGCGCCGCTCTTCATGATGCGCGGATTGAAGTTCCCGACGCCTTCGTTGCCATCGCCGATGTTGAAGCAGACCCTGGCCTGCATGGCGGTGAGGCCGTTGTTGGTGCAGGTGTAGTTCAGCGTGGCCGTGACGGGCGATGGCGTGCCTCCGGCGACCAGGTCGACCGTGCCGAAGGCCACGTTCGTCATCGTCGCGGTGCAGTTGACGGCCGCCTGCGCACTGCCGGCCGGCAGCCACCACAGCAACGCGCAGATCAGGGGCAGGAGCAGGCCTCGCCAGGTTCGGTTCGGAAGGTTCATGGCGACCTGGCCTCCCTGGCGCAGCGCAGCGGCCCGATCTGCGGAATGCGGCTGCCGTCCTTGCGGTAGTCGAAGCTGGCCCGGCAACGGCCGTTGGGCATCTGCACGTCGAGCGTGTTCCGGGGTTCGAGCGTCTCGAGATAGACCGCGCCGTCGAAGCCGACCAGCGCGGGCTCGTCGGCCCGGCCGTTGGCGCGCACGCGGCTGCCCAGCGGCAGCGGCTTGCCAGCCTCGTCCACCAGGATCAGCGCAGCAGCATTGATCGGCGTGATGCCGAATCGCACCAGTGTGCCGGCGCGGTCGCTTGGCGTGGCGAGGGTCTTCACGCGTTCGATTCGCACATCGGCGGGCAATTGCATCGGGTCGATCGACAAGTGGTTGTTCTGGTAGGCGCTGAGCGGTGCTACCAGCAGCATGCCATTGCCGTCCGTGGTGCCGATCGACCGGTTCTCCAGCTTCACCGGCACGCCGGCGACGCCGTCCGTGGAGACCACGGCGAAGGCATCGTCGATGCGGCGCGCCGCGAACGGCTGGCCGCCCATGAACACGACCGAACCCGTGGCGCCTGCATAGGCGTAGCGGCTGTCGCCGAGCACGCTGATGCCCGCCATGGCGCGGCCGTAGCGGCCCAGATAGTCGACCTCGGCCTGGCCGCCGCTCTGGCCGCCGCCGTGGCGCAGACCGGTGCGCCAGCCGATGCCGCCCTCGCTCGGGGTCGAGCTCTGCGCGTCGGCGGTGTAGACGGTGCGATCCCGATCGCGCTGAACCCCGGCAGTGGCCGTGACCCTGCCGTCGAGCGACCAGGTGAAGCCGACGAAGAGGCTGCGCTCCCGCCGGTCGTCGAGGTTCTGGTTGAGGCTCACGTTCAGCGAGGCGCTGCGTCCCAGCGACTTGAACCAGTAGGCGCTCGCCAGGCGCGTCGCCTGTTGCGCGGGATAGCGCAGGTAGAGATAGCTGAGGCCGAAGCTGCCGAAGTTGTCGGTGGTGTAGCCGATCGAGGTGCGGCCCGAGCCGCGCGCCGGCGCACTGCCGTACAGCGATGCAACGTCGCGGAACTCGCCGCGGGTGCGGGTGCCTTCGACCGCGAAGTTGAATTGGTTGTCGCGCCAGCTGTAGCCCAGGTTCAGCAGCGAGCCGCCCTGCCCCTGGTAGCTGCTCTGCGCCACCGCGCCCGACAGCACGCCGCTTTGCCCGAGCAGCCATGCGCCGCCGACGCCCCCCTTCACCAGTCCGCGCGTGGCCTCGCCGTGCGCCTCCAGCGTGAAGCTGTTGCTCACGCCGTAGCGCCAGGTGCCGGTGGTGGCGGGATCGCTGCCGTAGTCGAAGGAGCGCAGGCCGTAGCCCTTGCGCACCACGCCGAGGTCGACCGACCAATCGGACAACCCCTGCTGCAGCAGCCGCTGGGTGTCGTATAGCGAGAAGTCGAGCGTCGTGGCGCGGCCGAAGGCGTCTGTCAGAACTACCTGGGCGTTGCCGGCGCCGTTGATGCTCGGGACCGTGTTGAGCTGGAACGGCCCGGCCGGCACCCGGCCCGTGTACTGGCGCATGCCGTTGATGTAGAGCTCCACCTGCGAGGGCAGCGCAGCCGCCCCCAGGAAAGCCGGCAGCGGCGTGGTGGTGCGATAGGGCTGCAGCGCAAAGTTGCGCGAGAGCTGGACGCCGCCGATGCGCGTGGAACGCGACCATGGCAGCGCCGCAGTGGTCGTGTCGCCCACGCGCAGCGTCAGCATGTCTTCCGGGAAGGAAGTGCTCAAGGTGGTGTCGAGCCGGACCGAGTCGTGCCTCCAGCCCGCGTCGTCGATGCGGGCCGCGCGCGTCATCAGCGTGTTGCTGAGCACCGAGCTTCCGCTGAACGCGCGCAGCTCTGTGATCGCGTTGAGGCTCGAAGTGTTGTTGCGGCCCTGCGTGCCATAGAGGTCGTAGTTGAGCAGCAGGCCGGGCGACGCGCTGGCCTTGGGCGAGATGACCGTCGATGTGTCGACCACGGTCTTGGACAGGCGCAGCACCTCGGCCGTTGCGTTGATCGCCACGCTCTGGCGTGCCGCGTCGTACTTGACCTGCACCCCCGCAAGGCTGTTCAGCCTGACGGGATCGGCCATGCCGGCCGGCAGCACGAAGCCCAGTTGCCGCAGTGTGGCTGCGCTGGCCCACAGCGCCTGGCCGCGCAGGCCGAAGTGCACCAGGCCCTGCGGATTGCCGTTGAGGCTCAGTTCCAGATAGAGATCGCTGCCGCCCGGCCCGGCGAGGTCGCCTTCCGCGGATGCGGCGACCGGTGGGCTTGCGGTGGTTGCAGCATTCTCGGCCTGCGCCGCAAAGGGCATCAGGCCGGAGAGAAGCAGCAGTGGCAGCAAGCGCTCAGCGGACGCGTTCGAGAGGCGGAATGTTTTCCTGCGTCGCGTTGCCATTGATCATCGTTTCCAGGACGCCGCCGAGTGCAAAAGCCTCTGCGGACGATTTCAATGGCCAGCGCATGCGTGCGCCCGGCAATACGTAGCCCATCAGGCCGGCATGCACCTGGGTGCGGCGGCCGCCGCTATCGACAAAATTCAGGTCGGCCAACTGGGCGTGCATTCCGCCGCTGTTGGCAACTTCGAGCACCGCTTGAACGCCCTCCCGGTGCAGCGACCATTTCAGCTGGGGCGCTGCGGACTGCGCGCCGGCAGCCGCGATAAAGATCGGCACCGAATAGCGCAGCACCAGCTGCAGGCCCCTCTTGTCCTGCACCTCGACCGGCAACTCGTCGATGATGACACGGTACGCGCCCTCGACCACGCCGGCGGGAGCATCGGCACGAATGACGCGGATCAGCTGGCGGTCTGACACGGGCAGTTGCATCACCGGCGGGCTGACCAGCAGCCCGCGCGACGGTGTCAGCTTGTCGACGCCGTTCTCCTGTGTCCAGTGATAGACCCGCACCTGCGCGTGCACCACGTTGTCGCCGGTGTTGCTGAGCCAAAGGCCATCGGCGTTCTGCGCCGGCTGCAGCGTCAGCGTGACCGGCGAAACCTGCAGCCCGCTCGCCGCCGCGACCGCGTGCGCGCAGGCAAGCGCAAGGAGGGCGGCGTATCGCAGCAGGCGCACGGCCCGGCGATCAGTAGTTGACCTGAACCGTCACTGTGTCGGCATAGCTGCCGGGCGTGACGTTGGCGCTCCCAACCGTGGCAAACACCGGGATGCTTTGCGCCGCGCCGGTGCCGGTGCCGGCAACGCCGTTGCCGACAGCGACGTCCGTGGCAGTGCTGCCCCAGACCGGACCCGCGGCGCTCACCGAACGAAGCTGGTAGGCCACCGTGTCCGGGCCCACCACGAGGGGACTCATGATGCCGCCGCCCGTAGTGCTGTTGTTCGAGGGCAGCAGGCCGACGTTGTACGGCGTCGACTTGGAGCAGGTCACGCTGATGTTGCTGGACGCGGACAAGGCGGTGGCGCTGGAGTTCACCGAGCCGAAGTCGATATTGGAGCCGGCGCCTGCCGTAACCGAGCACGCCTTGACGACCGTGATCAGCACCTGGAACGTGGCGGTGGTCGTTGCGGCAACCGCCGCGCTGGTGACCGTGGCGGCCAGGACTGCAGCGGCGATGAGGGAGAGCTTTTTCATGGTGTGGGGTACTAGGTTCGGTGGAAAGGGGCAAGTGGACCGGCCTGGGTAGTGTGCGCGCCCGATTTCCAACGGCTAGTGCATTAGTTCTCACTAGTTTCAACATAGATACTTTTGTTGCAAAAAGTGAATGGATTGCCGCCTGCGACCCCCTCCCCGGCGCGTTCAGCCCCTCGTCGCCCCGCCCTCTACCCTCTAGAACGCGTGCTTGATCCCGAAGTCATACCCCATCGCCTTGCTCGGCGCATAGCCCGAAGTGCCGGCGCCCGTCGACAGATAGGCCGCGGTTCCGCCCGTGGTGGCGCCCATGATGGCCGGGTTGTTCTGGCCATCCTTCACACGGATGCGCGCCACGGTGGCGTAGAGGGCGGTGCGCTTGGAAAGGTTGTGCTCGTAGCCGATGGCGAGCTTGTTGACCGAAGCGTCGCGCCGTAGCGCGAAAGGCGACGCGAGGGAGCCCGGATCGTTGTCGAATTTCACGCGGGAGTAAGACGCCTTGATCAGGCCCGGCCCCACCGGCACCGTCACGCCCAGCAGCCCGCCGGTGTACTTGTCGTTCTCGCGCGCGGCGAGCAACCCGAACACCGGCACGGGCGTTGTCGATTGCTTCTGATCGCGCACCTGCGAGAGCTCGCCGATGAGCTTGAACACATTGAAGTTGTACGACGCCCCCAGGCTGATCGTCTTGATCTTTTCGTCGAGATTGACGCCCGTGAGGCCGCCTGCGGCATTCACGCCCGTCGTGTCCGCCGCGGTGCTCGCGCCGTAGGCCAGCGCCACGTCCAGCGGCCCGGACGCATAGCCGAAGCGGCCACCGACGAACCGGCCCTTCGTGGTCGGACTGCCAGGCACGTTGCTCGCGGCGATGTTTTCGTGCAGCGCGTACTGCAGCTGGCCATAGAAGCCGCCCAGCGTCGGCGGCAGAAAGTACCCGATGCTGTTGTTGGTGCGCAGGTAGTTGTCCGACGCTGCCAGCGCCGACCCGGGGCCCCTGGCCACCGCGATATTGCTGCCCACGGTCGACACGACATTCGCGCCGACGCCGGTGGTGCCGAACGGACTGAACACCGAGTCGTTCCAGAAGGTCGGTGTGTAGTCGCGGCCCAGGCGGATCTCGCCAAAGTCTCCCGCCAGGCTCACGGTCGATCGCCGGTTGAAGGCGAACGCACCGGCCGGCCCGCCGCCCAGCCCCGTATCGTTCGCCAGTTGCGCCTCAAGCCAGAAGCTGGCGGACAAACCACCGCCCAGATCTTCCGTGCCGCGGAATCCAAGCCGGCTGTTGGAGATCCCGCTGTTGGACAAGCCGGTCTGGCTTTGGGTGACGCCTGTGGGCGCGGTGGCAGGGGGCAGAACCAGCGCACTGGTGTTGTTGTAGAACGTGCTCTTGGCGCTGTAGTAGCTGACGCCGGCGTCCACCACGCCGAACAGCGTGACGGAGGATTGAGCGGTTGCCGCAGTGGCGCACGACAGCATGCTCGCTGCCAGGACAGTGGATTTCTTCATGGGGGTTCTCGGTGATGAAAGTTGCTCGGCCGGGGTCGGCGACTACTGCTTGGCGATGCCGGCACGCGTGATGACTTCGCCCCAGCGCGTGACTTCGCTCGCCAGCAGTTCACGCGCCTTCTCGGGCGAGCTCGCGCCGGGCGTCACATACAGTGCGCGCAGCTTCTTGAGGACTTCGGCATCGGCAAGGGCGGCGCCGATATCGCGGTTCAGCCGCGCAATCACCGGCGCCGGCGTGCGAGCGGGCGCGGCCAGTGCGTTCCACGACGTCACCGCATACCCGGGGATGCTGCTCTCGATCATGGTCGGCACGTCCGGCAGGGCCGGCGAGCGCTTCTCGCTCGTGACGGCCAGCACGCGCAGCGCCCCGGAGGTGACCTGCGCCATCACGGGCGCCAGGATCTCCACCGCTGCATCGATCTGGCCGCCGCGCAGCGCGGTGAGCACCGCTGGCGAGCCGTTGAAGGGCACCACCTGCAGGTCGACCTTGGCCTGGATCTTCAACAGCTCCGCAGCCAGGTGCTGGGTGCTGCCCACGTTGATGCTGCCGATGTTGAGCTTGCCCGGATTGGCCCGCGCATAGGCCAGCAGTTCGGCCGCATTGCGAAAGCGCGCATCGCTGCGTGCCAGCAGGCCCAGCTCGAAAGTGGCAAGTGTCGAGATCGGCGCGAGATCCCGCATCACGTCGAAGGGCAGTGTCTTGAAGAGGTTGGCGCTGACCGCACTCGCGTTCGACATCAGCAGCAGGGTGTAGCCGTCCGGTGCCGCCTTGGCCACGACGTCCGATGCCACCACGCCCCCGGCGCCGGGCCGGTTGTCGATGATCACTGGCTGGCCCAGCGATTGGCTCAGGCGCTGCGCCACCACGCGCGCCGTGAGGTCGGCCACCCCGCCCGCGCCGAAAGGCACCACGATGCGGATCGGCTGCGCCGGCCAGGTTTGTGCGTAGGCGCGGAGGGTCGGTGCCAGCGCGCCCACGGCGCTCACGGCACCCAGCACGAGCAGCCGACGATTTCTTGATGTCATTTATGTCTCCTTGTGAATGGAATGTCGGCACTGTCCGCCAGGTGGCCCCTATCGGCAATGTCACTACGAGACTTGCTGATATGCCGAACTTCGATAACGCAGGCAAAGGCGAAGGCAACCGCCTGCCACCCGGTGGCAGGGGGCCTCGGGAAAAACTAGTTCTTCTCTTGCGGCCAGTAGAGCCGCGCGGGGTTGTCGACCAGCAGCTTCTGCTGCAGTTCCGCCGTGGGCGCGATGTGCGGGATGAAGTCCACCAGCAGGCCGTCGTCGGGCATGTGGTCCTTCAGGTTCGGATGCGGCCAGTCGGTGCCCCACAGCACGCGGTCGGGGAACAGCTCGACGATGCGGCGCGCGAAGGGCACCACGTCGCGGTAGGCGGCCTGTTCGCCGTCCCGTGCCGAGGGGCCGGTGATCGACAGGCGCTCCGGGCAACTCACCTTGGCCCACACGTTGGAATGCTCGCGCATGAAGCGCACGAACAGCTCGAACTCGGGATCGTCTATCGGCTTGCTCACATCAGGACGACCCATGTGGTCGACCACCACGGTGGTCGGCAGGCTGGTGAAGAAGTCCCACAGTTCCGGCAGATCGACGGCTTCGAAATAGATCACCACATGCCAGCCCAGCCGGTGGATGCGGCCGGCAATCTCCATCAGTTCGTCCTTCGGCGTGAAGTCCACCAGCCGCTTGACAAAGTTGAAGCGCACGCCGCGCACCCCGGCGGTGTGCAAGGCCTGAAGTTCCGCGTCACTCACGCTTCGCTTGACGGTGGCAACCCCTCTAGCGCGGCCGCCCGACGCCTCGAGCGCATCCACCAGCGCGCGGTTGTCCGCGCCGTGGCAGGTGGCCTGCACGATCACATTGCGGTCGAACCCCAGGTGGTCGCGAAGTGCGAACAGCTGTTCCTTCGACGCGTCGCAGGGCGTGTACTTGCGCTCCGGTGCGTAGGGAAACCGGGCGCCCGGCCCGAACACGTGGCAGTGGGCGTCCACGCTGCCGGCAGGAAGCTTGAACTTCGGCTTGGACGGGCCGGCATACCAGTCCAGCCAGCCGGGCGATTTGGTGAATTCAGTCATTGCATATCTCTTTGATTCAGGCCGGCTCCATGCCGTGGCGGCGCTTCGCTTCGGCCGCGGCGCGTGAACCCATGAAGTCGAGCAGGCGGCGCACTTCCGCGCCGTGTGTCGATACGGCACAAAGGCCCGCGGAGAAAGTGGTGGTGATCTGGATGGCGGCGGGCAATCGGCCGACCACGTCGATGCCATCGAGATGCATCAGTTCGCTCAGTTGCTGAAAGCCCAGTGCCACTTCGCCGCGCGCGACCAGCTCGCCGACCGGAACGCCCGGCGGCGCCTGCACGATGCGCGGCTGGACCTCGGAGGCGATGCCCCAGCGCCCGAAGAGCTTTGTCAGCGCCACGCCGCTCGGCCCGGTGGAGTAGCCGATCGACGTGGCCTCCTGCACCGCGCGACGCACGGCGTCCTCGGAAGCGATGTCCGGCCTCGGCGAACCGGCGCGCACGGCGACGGCGACATCCGAATGGACCAGGTCGACCTTGCTGCCTGCGACCACCCGGCCCGATGAGACGAGTTTGTCGATCGCGCCGGAAGCCAGGAAGACGACATCGAATGGCTCGCCGGCCTCGACCCGGCGCGCCGCGTCGACGCCGCCGACAGATTCGATATCGACCTCGCTGCCCGACAGCTGCGCATACGCCTCGGCCAACTCGCCAAGCACCAGGCGCGTGGCCATGGACGAAATTCCGCGGATCGGGGTCGATGTCATGCGGCGATTCTGCTGCGCGCTGCCTGCCGGATGGAAGCCATTGCCGGCACTACCAGCTAGAACAAGGGGGCATAACTGGCACCCCTGCCCTACACTGCGTTTCATGGACCTTCGGCAGCTGGAGTACTTTGTTCGTGTCGCCGAACTGGGCAGCTTTACGCGCGCCTCGCTCGCACTCGATATCGCGCAGCCGGCGCTCAGCCGGCAGGTTCGGCTGCTCGAAGTGGAACTGCGCCAGAGCCTGCTGACCCGCAACGGAAGGGGTGCCGTGCCGACCGATGCCGGCCGACTTCTGCTGGAGCACGGGCGCGGCATCCTGCACCAGGTCGAGCGTGCGCGCGAAGAACTCGGCCGCGTGCGCGGCGCCCTCGCCGGCCGGGTTGCGATCGGCCTGCCGCCAAGCGTGGCCAAGGTGCTCACCGTTCCGCTTCTTCGCGAAGTCCGAAAGCGCATGCCGGAAGCATCGCTGTCCGTCAGGGAAGGCCTGTCGGTGGCGATGTACGAGTCGCTCACCAGGGGGCAGCTCGACATTGCATTGCTGTACAACGCCGTGCAGACGCCGGACGTGGAACTCACCCCCTTGCTCGAAGAGCAACTGTTCCTGATCCAGCGCAGAACCGGCAAGGCAGCGCCCACGGCGAAGGCCAGGGGAATACCGCTGCGCGACGTGGCCGCCCTTCCGCTGGTGATGCCCAGCCGTCCCAATGCGATCAGGATGCTGGTGGAAACCGAGATGGCCCACCTGGGCTGCCGGCCGCAGGTGGCCCTGGAGATCGATGGTGTTGCCGCGATTCTCGACCTGGTCGAAGACGGCGCGGGCAGCGCCATCCTGCCGCGTAATGCCGTCGCCACCGCCGCGCGCCCGCAGGCTTTCGTGACACGGCCGATCAGTGCGCCCCGGCTGCATAGCAAGCTCTTCATGGCAATGAGCTCGCGACGCACGGCGACGCTCACGCAAAAGGCGATGCTGCAGCTTGTCCAGCAGATGGCGCTGAAGCTCCTGGCCGCGTAGGCGCGGGCGCAACTATCTCCTGGCGGCCTTCTTCGCGCGTGGGCGGACCGGGCGCTGCCGCAGCGTCGCGCCCGAGCCGCGCGGCAGACGTGCCGGAGCCACGTCGTGCTGGCTGGCCCGCAGCGTGAAATCGCAAGTCGCGACGGCCAGCTCGACAATGCGCGCCAACGCGGGACTCGAACTGTCGCTTCGATAGACCGCGCTGTAGACCAGCGGCGGCGGCATCGGATCGCTCTTGACGACGCGCAGCACGCCGCTCTTGATGTCCGGCCGAACATAGTCGAGCGCAAGCTGGCTGATTCCGAAACCGCTGATCGTCAGTTCGCGCAAGACAGTCGTGCTGTTGGTGAGCAGAACCTTGCCGAAGCGAAAGCCGTGCTCCGCGCGCCAGGCCTCGTAGAACTTGTTCTTCGAAGCGCCGGCGGGCTGCTCGATCACGGGATAGTCCGCAAACTCATGCGGCGCCAGGGCTCGTTGCGGAATGCCGAGCCGCGGACTCGCGATCCAGGCCTGGTCGACCTGCCCGACCTTGACCGATTCGAAAGCCTGGCCCCAGAAGGTTCCCGGCATGATGGACAGATCGAGCTTGTTGGCTTCGAGGCGCTCGAAGAGCGTCAGCCCCGCATCCACCACGGGCTCGAGCGTCACATGGGGGTGCAGCTTCTGCAGCAGCTGGATCAGGCGCGTGAGCCATGTCATCGCAATCAGTTCCGTCACGCCCACGCGGAAGGTGCCGCGCAGCGTCTTGTCCACGCTGATGTCGTGTTCGATGCGCTGCCACAGCCGATGGGCTTCTTCCGCCAGCGGCAGCAGCTGGCGGCCGGCCTGGGCGAGCTCCAGCCCGTGGGAGGTGCGGTGCAGCAGGGGCCCGCCAAGCGAGGCTTCGAGTTCCGCCAGGCGCTTGGAGATGGCCGACTGCGTGGTGTGCAGCTTCACCGCCGCGGCGCTGAAGCTCTGGAGCTTGGCACTGAAGAGGAACGCCTCCAGCTGCTTGAAGGTGAAGTTCATCCCACTGGAATGTAAGCGCAATGCTCCGCAGGAATAAAAGGAATACCCCGATCCTCCGATTTCTCGTTTGTCCCGCGGCGCCTGGCCTTTGATACTGCGTCCATGCTCCACATCGCTCCACGCCTGCACCGAATCAAGCCTTCTCCCAGTTCCATGGCCGGCCAGAGAGCGCGCGAGCTGCGCGCCACGGGCCGGGACATTCTGGCTTTGACGGCCGGCGAACCCGATTTCGAGACGCCGGAGCACATCAAGGACGCGGCAGTCCGCGCCATGGCTGCTGGCCAGACCCGGTACACGGACGTTGGCGGCACCCCGGCGCTGAAAGAAGCCATCGCCGGCAAGTTCCGGAACGAGAACGGCCTGGTCTACGCACCGGCCGAAATCATCGTCGGCACCGGCGCAAAGCAGGTGATCTTCAATGCGCTCATGTGCACGGTTTCGGCTGGCGACGAGGTCATCGTGCCGGCGCCCTACTGGGTGTCGTACCCGGACATCGCCCTGCTGGCCGGCGGCGTTCCGGTGTTCGTCGACTGCGCGGCGGAAAAGGGCTTCAAGCTCCAGCCCGCGGATCTCGAGCGGGCCATCACCGCGAGGACAAGGTGGCTGATGCTCAACTCGCCGAACAATCCGAGCGGCGCGACGTACACACGCGCCGAACTCCAGGCACTGGCCGAGGTGCTGAGGCGCCACCCCCATGTCTGGATACTGACCGACGACATCTACGAACACCTCATCTATGGCGATGCCGAGTTCGCCACCATCGCCAAGGCAGCGCCCGATCTCAAGGATCGCACCCTCACGGTGAACGGCGTCTCGAAGGCCTATGCGATGACGGGCTGGCGCATCGGCTACGGCGCAGCGCCTTCGGAGCTGATCAAGGCAATGGTCAAGCTCCAGTCGCAGAGCACGTCCGGCCCGAACTCGATTGCCCAGGCGGCAGCGGTCGCGGCACTCACCGGCCCCCAGGACGCCATTGCCGCGAATCGGCGCGAATACCAGAGCCGGCGCGACACCGTGGTTGCAGCGCTCAACGCCATCGACGGCATCCACTGCCAGGTGCCCGATGGGGCGTTCTACGTTTTCGCTTCGTGCAGCGAGTTGTTCGGCCTTCGCACGCGCACGGGCGCGACGATCAACAGCAGCGACGACTGGGTCATGCACCTGCTCGACTCGCAGAATCTGGCAGCACTGCAAGGCAGCGCCTACGGCGTGCCGACGCACTTCCGCATCTCCTTTGCCGCCAGCACCGAACAGTTGCTGGAAGGCTGCCGGCGCATTGCGCGGGCACGCGACGAACTCTCGAGCCAAGTTCGCACCGCCTCCTTGCCCCATGTCGAAATGAACCAGGAACAGCCATGAAACTCCGATCGCTTCTGAAACTCTTGCCGGCCGTTGCCGCCGGCACCGCCTGCCTGTGCGCCACCCACGCGCTGGCAGCGGACTCCTTTCCCTCGAAGCCGGTGAAGATCCTGGTCGGCTTTTCGCCGGGCGGCTCCAACGACGTCGTGGCACGCCTGATCGCGCCGAAGCTGGCAGAAGGGCTCGCAACGCAGGTCGTGGTCGACAACAGGCCCGGCGCCGGCGGCAACATCGCGGCGTCGGCAATGCTCGCCGCGCCCGCGGACGGGCACACGCTGCTGATGTGCACCACCGGAACCCTGTCGATACAGCCGCATGTGCTCAAGAGCATGCCCTTCGACCCCGAGAAGGACATCGTGCCGGTCACGCAGGTCACCAACGCGCCCTACATGCTGATGGTCAACTCGGCCCTGCCCGTGAAGAACGTCAAGGAACTCGTCGCCTACGCCAAGCAGAAGCCAGGCGAAATCAACTTCGCTTCTTCAGGCACTGCAACGGGGGGCCACTTGGCGGGCGAGATGCTGAAGACGCGCGCGGGCATCGACATCGTGCATGTTGCCTACAAGGGAACCGGCCAGGCGATGACCGATCTGCTCGCGGGCCAGGTCTCGATCATCTTCGACCAACCCGTCAGTTCGATGCAGTACGCGCGCTCGGGGCAGCTCCGCGCCCTCGCGGTGGCCAGTGCACGGCGGTTGCCGGCGTTCCCTGACATTCCGACCGTGATGGAAGCCGGTGTTCCCGACTTCGAACCCGTGACGTGGGCGGGCATTTGCGCAGCCAGGAACACGCCACCGGCCGTCGTTGAACGCATTCAGCGCGAGGTCGCCAAGGTGCTCGCGATGCCCGAGATCGCCAAGCGGCTTACTGCCGACGGCCTGGAGCCGGTGGGGAGCACTCCCGAGCAGTTTCGTGCGTTCCTTGCTGCCGACAAGCGCAAGTGGGGCCGCGTGGTGAAGGATGCCGACGTCAAGGCCGAGTGAGGACACAAGATGAGCCAGTCCCCCGATATCGTTCGCGATTTCCAGCGCGTCGCGCCCGAGCTGGTCAAGCAGGCGTCGGCGTTCCAGCCTGCGATCCTGGCCGACGTTGCAGGCCGCCGAGGCGCCCTGCACGGCCGCATCAGTGCCCTGCGCCCCCGGATGAAGCTGGCCGGCAGCGCGCTGACGGTGGAAGTGCGGCCTGGCGACAACCTGATGATCCATGCGGCCATCGCGTTGGCAAAGCCGGGCGACGTGCTGGTGATCGACGGAAAGGGCGACCAAAGCTCGGCCCTGATGGGCACCATCATGATGACCGCCTGCAGGCAGGTCGGCATTGCCGGCGTGGTGATCGACGGCGCGGTGCGCGACAGCCTTGAAATCGACGACATGGACTTTCCCGTTTTCTCGGTCGGAACCAATCCCAATGGTCCGACGAAAGTAGCGTCGGGCCGGATCGGGCATCCGGTGTCGGTCGGCGGCGTCGCCGTCCGTCCGGGCGACCTGGTGGTTGGCGATGCCGACGGCGTGGTCGTGGTCGAGCGGGAGAAGGTAGAGCGTCTTCTCCAGGCAGCGGAAAAAAAGGTCGAGGACGAAGCCGCGCGGATCGATGCGATCAAGAAGGGCGACACGGCCGCCAAATGGCTGGAATCTGCGCTGCGCAGTGCGGGCGTGCTGAAAGAGAACGAGACGCTCTAGCTAGCGGATCGCGGTCTGTTCGCGATTCCGACTCAAGATGCCAGGCATGCGATCCGGACGCTGCAAGCCAGCGTTTCGCCGGGCGGCAGGATCTGCCAGCCAGTCCTCGGCCCAGACTGCTGCGCGAGGTTGGCCGCATCGGCCACATGCGAGACCGGCTCGACGCAGAAATACCCTTTGCCCGCTGGACGATGGAGCACCAGATGCGTCAGCGCTTCGGCCTTCATGTGGATCGAGCGTCCGTCTGCAGACACGAGCATGGCCTGCCCGTCCCATTCGCCGTAGTACTGCGTCAGTTCGAGGTCGGGCAGTGTGCGCGGCGCGGCGTAGTCTTGCTGCGCATCGACCTGCGTCGGCCCCAGGGCCAGGAAGTCCGCAGTGGGCGGCCAGACGGCGCCGGCACGGAACTGAAGACGGTGGCCGAAATGAGCGGGAAAGTACGGGTGAAAGCCGCAGCCACAGGGCATGGCCGCTGCGCTCTCGTTCGTGACGCGCAGGCGCAGGGTGACCCCGTTGTTGTCGAGCACGACGTCCTGCTCGGCGCGGAACGCCCAGGGCCAGCCGTGCTCGCCCTCTGGATGGCGATACACCATGGTCGCGCTCTGCGGTTCCTGGCGGATCAATTGCCAGGGCATCCTGTGGCTGCCTCCGTGCAGCGCGTGACGCTCACCCGGATGGATCGGCAGTTGGACACTTCGGCCTTCGAACACAAAGTGGCCGCCGCGAATTCGATTCGAGAACGGCACCAGCGGATAGCAGCCCGCCTTGGGCCAGGCGGTCGCCTCGAAGCCCGCGGCGCGCACCGCGTCGTCGAGCGGAACCAGCCAATCCGTCACTTCGCCGGTGCTTGCCTCGGTGGACATCAGCCGCGTGAGGCGCCCGCCCGCGGCTGGCGCCAGCACCGCCTTGAACGCACCGTGTTGCAGGGTCGTCTCGGGTGCGACGCTGAGCCAGGTCACGGCGCGGTCAGAGCACACTGCTGCGGATGGTCACGTCCGGCCGCTGCAACAACGCCGGAGCCAGCGCCATGCCAAGGCCGGCACCCGGGGGCACGCTGGCGTGGCCGTCACGGACCTCGGGCAGCTGTGTGACGAGATCGCGGTACCAGCCCGACAGGTAGGCGCGAACCACCTCCTGCAGCACCACGTTGGGCGTGCTCATGGCCAGGTGCAGCGACGCGGCCAGTACGACCGGGCCGGTGCAATCGTGCGGCGCCACGGGCTTGTGAAAGGCCTGCGCGATCGCAGCGATCTTCTTCGCCTCGGAAATGCCGCCGACCCAGCTCAGGTCGAGCATCACATAGTCGACCGCGTTGTTCTTGAGCAGGTGGATGAAGGGCTGGCGCGTGGCCAGTGTTTCGCTGGCGCACACCGGTATCCGCGTGCGCGACCGGTACTCGGCGACGGTGTCCAGGTTGGTCATCTGGATCGGGTCTTCGGCCCAGTAGGGCTTGAACTCCTCGAGTGCCTGCGCGATGCGCACGGCCATCGGCAGGTTCCACATCGAATGCAGTTCCACCATGATGTCCATCTCGTCGCCGACGGCTCGGCGGATTTCGCGAAACGGATGCAGCGCCGTCTCGAGATCGCGCGCGGAAATGGCCTGGCCGCGGCTGGCTTGCGCGAACGGATCGAACGGCCAGATCTTCATGGCCTTGTAGCCTTCGCGCAGCAGGCTCTCGGCCAGCTCGGCCGGCCGCTTGACGAAGGCCACCTGGTCCTCGTAGGGGCCTTCGGCCGGCACCTCGACGCTGGTGTCGGTCACCGCGCGGCGCTGGCCGGCCTTGTTGTAGGTGTAGCCGGCGCAGGTGTTGTAGACCGGAACGCGCTCCCGCACGGCGCCGCCGAGCAGTTGGTAGAGCGGCTGCTGCGTGACCTGGCCGAGCAGATCCCAGAGCGCGATATCCACCGCCGACGCGGCGCGCGTCTCGACACCGCTGCTGGCGAATCCGATGTAGCCGTGCAGCAGATGATGGTGGTGCGCCTCGATCGCCAGCGCGTCCTTGCCGAGCAGGTAGGGCGCCACGAGTTCGTGGATCTGGGCCTGCACGGCCTGGGCGCCGCGAAAGGTTTCGCCCAGCCCGACCAGGCCGCTGTCGGTGTGGATCTGCAGCCAGAGAATGTTGGGATACGCGGCCACGTGGACCGTGTCAACTTGGGTGATCTTCATGGCGGCGCGCGCGGCTCAGGCCGTTTGCGGATGCTCCTTGACGCGGCTGACCAATTGGGTCGGGTTGACGAACTGCAGCGCGATCAACAGCCAGACCAGCGTGATCGTCATGTAGATGATGGCCATGGCGTCCACCGACTGCGGCGCCCGCACCCCCGCCGCGAACACCGCGTAGTAGAGCGCCACCACCAGCGTCTGCGAATCCGGGCCGGCCGTGAGGAAGGTGAGTTCGAACATGCCGATGGTGCGCACCAGCACCAGCAGCGAGGCCGCCAGGATGCCCGGCGCCAGCAACGGCAGCAGCACATGCCAGAACAGCTTGAAGGTGCTGGCGCCGAACACCCGCGCGGCGGATTCGAGGTTGGTGTCGATCTGCTCGATGAAGGGCGTCATGACCAGGATCATGAAAGGCACGGCCGGGATCATGTTCGACAGGATGACGCCGAAGATGGTGCCTGCGATGTGGGCCTGGTACATCACGGTGGCCAGCGGAATCCCGTAGGTGATCGGCGGCACCATCAGCGGAATCAGGAAGAGGCCCATCAGCAGCCGCTTGCCCGGAAAGTTGCGGCGCGCCAGCGCGTAGGCGGCGGGCACGCCGATCAGGATCGACAGGAACACGACGGCGGCCACGACCTCGACCGTGACCCAGAGCACGCTGCCGAGCTGGAACTCCTTCCAGGCCGCGAGGTACCAGCCGAGGGTGTAGCCCTCGGGCAACCAGGTGCCGAGCCAGCGGCGCGCCACCGAGCTGGTTGCGACGGCCGCCACCATGAGCGCGACGTTGATGACGAAGAACGCCATCACCAGCGCGATCAGCGATTTCCAGAGTTTGGCCAGGAGGCGATGGGAGTCCATGTCAGCCCTTTCCGCCCGATACCGGACCGCGGTAGAACATGCCGCGCGCGCTGAGGATCGCCACCACCACGATCAGTTGAACCAGGCCCATCACCATCGCGACGGCGGAGGCCATCGAGTAGTCGTATTGTTCGAAGGCGGCCTCGTAGGCGGCGATCGAGATCACACGCGTCGCACCGGCGGGCGAACCCAGCAGCACCGCCGACGGGAACACCGAGAACGCCTGTACGAAAGACAGCGCGAAAGCCATCGCGAGGCCCGGCACCAGCAGCGGCAGGTAGATGTGCCGGAACTGGTTCCACGGCGACGCCCCGAGGGTCGCCGCAGCCCGTGGCAAGGTCGGATCGATGCCGGTGATGTACGACAGCGTGAGCAGGAAGGCGAACGGAAAGCCCGAGATGATCAGCGAGATCAGCACGCCCCAGTAGTTGTGCGTCAGCCGGATCGGGTCTTCGTAGATGTGCAGGAACTGCAGGGCCTGCGACAGCCAGCCCTTGGGGCCGAAATAGCCCAGCATGCCCTGCGCGATCAACACGGTGCCGAGCGTCAGCGGGATCACCAGCAGCGTGGTGATCCATTTCTGGTAGCGGCTCTTGTTGCGCATCTGGTAGGCGATGGGGAGCGCCACGCCCAGGTTGATGACCGTTGCCGGAACCGCCAGCTTCAAGGTGGTGCCGATCGTGCCCCACAGGTTGTCGGTGGCGAAGAACTTCGCGTAGTTGGCAAGCCAGCCGCCCTCGGCCGGGCGGAACGAGAGCTGCAGCCCGTAGAGGAACGGGTAGACGAAGAGCACGATCATGAACAGCGTCGCCGGCACCAGCAGCAGCAGCGAACGGTCGAACGAGGAGGTTTCGAGCTGCGTCATGCCGAAGCACCGGCGCCGTCATCGGGATAGGCCAGCGCCCTGTCCGGCGCGATGGCCAGCACGATCGCGTCGCCGGCGCGCAACCGCGCATCGGTGCGAACGATGAGCTTGAGTCCGCCGGCGGTCTGCACGTCCACGATGTTGTCGCGGCCGCAGTACTCGACGTTCGACACCTGGGCCGAGAAGGTGTTCTCCCCCGCATCGGCGACGATCTCGAACTCCTCGGGCCGGATCGCCACCACAGTCTTGCCCGTGCCCAGCGGCTGCATCGCGCGCGCCCTGAGCGTGAAGCCACCGGCCTCCAGCGTGGCGAAGGCGCCGTCGGTGCTGCGCAGGTTCATCGGCAGCAGGTTCCGGTAGCCCATGAAGCGGGCGACATGGAGATTGGCCGGCTCGCTGTAGATCGCCAGCGGCTCGGCGATCTGTTGCGCGACGCCGTCCTTCATGACCACCACGCGGTCGGCCAGCGACAGGGCCTCGTCCTGGTCGTGCGTGACGTAGATCGTCGAGCGGCCAAGCTCGCGGTGGATGCGCCGGATCTCGGCGCGCATTTCCAGCCGCAGCTTCGCGTCCAGGTTGGAGAGCGGCTCGTCCATCAGCACCAGGGGCGGCTCGATCACGATCGCGCGCGCAATGGCAACGCGCTGCTGCTGCCCGCCCGACAACTGGCCCGGCAGCTTCTGCGCATGCGCATTCAGTTGCACCAGGTCGAGGGCGCGCTGGACGCGCTGCGCGATTTCGCCACCCGGCAGGCCGCGCATGGTCAGCCCGAATGCGACATTGCGCGCCACGCTCATGTGGGGAAACAGCGCGTAGTTCTGGAACACCATGCCAAAGCCGCGCTTCTCGGGCGGCAGCACGTCGATGCGGGTGTCGTCGAGCCAGATGCCGCCATCCGACACCGGCAGCAATCCGGCGATGCAGTTGAGCGCGGTCGACTTGCCGCAACCTGAAGGTCCGAGCAGCGCGATGAATTCGCCGCGCCGGATGGTCATGCTCAGTGCATCGAGCGCGGTGAAATGATGCGCGCCCTTGCCGCCGCCGAAGCGGCGGGTCACACGGTCGAGCCGCAGTTCGGAGAAATTGGAAGTCATGAAGAGATAGGGAAGGCGAACGCGTCTGCGCGCACCTGCAGTCGGCGCACCGGATGCGCAACTGAAGGGCGCGAAGCGCGCTCTCTGTTACTTGGTCTTGCGCGTGCCGACTTCCTGGTCCCAGCGCCGGAACGCGTCGACCATGGCTTTGGCCTCCAGCGGTGCCGCGTGAGGGAACTGCGCGAGCCAGCCTTCGTACTCGGGTCGGCCGAATTCCTGGATGACGTCCTGGCTCTCCTTGGGCGCCAGCGAGAGCGGCACGTTCTTCACCGCTGGGCCGGGGTAGAAGTAGCCTTTGTCATAGGTCATGGCCTGCTGCTGGGGCTTGAGCAGGAAGGCCATCAGATCCAGGACGACGGCCTGCTTTTCAGGCGGAACGCCCTTGGGGATGACGATGTAGTGCGCATCGTTGACCCAGGTCATGCCCTTGAACGGCAGCACCTTGTAGTTCTTGGGCACGATGCCGATGGCGCGCGGATTGATGTCCCAGCCGGTCACGGTCAGCGTCATGTCGCGCGAGCCCTCGCCCAACTCCTTCATGACGGCCCCGGTGCCGGTCGGGTAGTACTCGATGCAGGTATCGAGTTCCTTCAGGTATGCCCAGGTCTTGTCCCAGCCCTTCACCGGGTCCATCGGGTCCTTGTCGCCGAGCAGGTACGGCAGGCCCATCAGGAAGGTGCGGCCCGGCCCCGAGTTGGCGGGGCGCGCATAGATCAGCTTGTTGGGATTCGCCTTGCACCAGGCCAGCAGCTCCTGCGGCGTGCCGGGCGGTGTCTTGACCTTGTCGGGGTTGTATTCCACCAGGGGCCCGGCGGGCATGAACACGATCGCCAGCGCATGGTCCCTGGCGAGCTGCTGCATCTTGTAGGCGTTGGGAAGGTAGTTGTCCTTGAGGTTCGGGAACTTGGCCGAGAAATCGGGAAAGAGCTTGACCCAGAGATCCATCTCGAGGCCGGCGGCAAGCGCATCGGTGCCGACGATGATCATGTCGATGTCGCTGCGGCCGGCGCCCTGCATGGCCTTGACCTTGGCCGGAATCTCGGGTGCCGGCGCCTTGGTGAAGGTGAACCTCGAAACCAGCTTGGGGTTCTGCGCCTGGTAGGCCTCCATCGCGCCCTGGGTCAGGGCCAGATTGCCGGCGGCATCGATGATGTTGATCACGACCGGCGCCTTCGGCATGGGAAGGTCTTGTGCGAGTGCGCACGTGCTGCCGAACAAACCGAGTCCCAACAGGGCCGCAAGGAGGCCGCGGCGGCCGGGCGGGACAGAGGTTTGACGCATGGGAGTCTCCTGAACGTTGTGGGGATGTGCGACGATTTTGTAATACAACTTTGAGCAGTGTCAACGGCGTTTCCCCCGGTGGGATACCCTAATGCGCCGGCCACGCGCCCAAAGTTGTCTTACAATTTAGTCAGCTTGTCGTCACCCACCACTCCTGGAAACCATGAACACGTCCCCGTTGTCCGCAGAGGAATTTTCCGGCTCGGTGCTCGCCGTGCCGCCCCTGGCGCGTCGCGCGGATCTGTCGCTGGACGCCGGGCAGAACCGCACGCTCATCCGCCACATCGAGGCAGGCGGCGTGCGCACGCTGCTCTATGGCGGCAACGCAAATTTCTATCACGCGTCGGTTCACGAGTACGGCGAGTTGCTGGCCATGCTCGCCGACAGCGCGGCGCCGGAGACGCGCGTGATTCCGGCGATCGGCCCTGACTTCGGCAAGATGATGGACCAGGCCCGGGTGCTGCGCGGCACCGGCTACCGCACGGCCATGGTGCTGCCGATGCAAGGTTTCACGACACCCGAGGGCCTGGTCGAAGGCATCTCGCGTGTCGTCGACTTCCTGGGAATGCCGGTCACCCTTTATCTCAAAGACGAGGCCAGCATCGGCGTCGAAGCGCTGGGCCAGTTGGTGGACGACGGGCGCGTGCTGGTCGTGAAGTACGCCGTCGTGCGCAACGATCCGGCCGACGACGCCTACCTGCAGGCCTTGATGGCACGCATCACGCCCGCCCGGATCGTCAGCGGCATGGGCGAGCGCCCTACCCTCGTGCATCTCGCGAAATTCGGCCTGGCTTCGTTCACGACCGGATCGGGCTGCATCGCGCCGGCGCCGTGCCAGCGCTTGTTCCATGCGCTCAAGGCAAACGACCTGAACGCGGCCCAGCCCATCTACGACCGCTTCATGCCGCTGGAAACGCTACGCGATTCGATCTCGCTGATCCGCGTGCTGCACGACGCGGTCACGCTCTCGGGCCTGGCCGACATGGGGCCGCACCTGCCGCTGCTGAGTGCCTCGCCGCGGGCTCGTCATGCAGAGATCCGGGCGGCCGCGTCAGACCTGCTGGCCTACAACCATGGCTTTGCGGGCACAGCCTGATCGCGTCATGAGCAGCCGCCAAGCCGTCGGTCTGGTGGATCGCGTCTACCGCGAAATCCTGGGCCGCATCGTCGAGAGCGAATTCACAGAAGGGCAGAAGTTGCCCACCGAACAGGCGCTCACCGCACGATTTTCGGCGTCGCGCCCGGTGATCCGGGAAGCGCTGTCGCGGCTGCGCGCCGACGGCATCATCGCGACCCGACAAGGCTCCGGCACGGTCGTGGTCCGGCGGCCCGATCCCGACCTGCCCCTCTTCACACCGCTCGAGACGATCTCCGACATCCAGCGCTGCTACGAGTTCCGCATCGTCGTGGAACCCGGCGCGGCCGCGCTCGCCGCGACCGTGGCCGATGACGCGGATCTGGCCGACATCGAGCGCAAGTTTCGACAACTCGACGTCGTCATCAACGAACACGCGCTGGGGGTTCGCGAGGACTTCGACTTCCATCTCGCGGTGGCCCGGGCATCCAGGAACCAGTTCTTCAGTTCAGTGATTGCCTCGATGCAGCCGCAGGTGCTGTTCAGCATGAACCTCATGCGCAACCTGTCGCTGCTCAAGAGCACGGAGCGGCAGAAACTGGTGCAGGCCGAGCACGAGGTGATCCTGGAGGCCCTCAAGCGACGTGATCCGCACGCGGCATCGGAGGCCATGCGGGTTCACCTGGAAGGCGCGCGCAACCGGATGTTCGGCAGCTGAGCAGGCTTCCGGCGCCCTTCCGACGGTGTGCCCACGCCAAGCGGTGCCGTGATCTCCTGCACCAGCCACAAGGCAGGTACGATCGCGCAACGAATGAACACCGAGCACGACATGCGGATGCAAGCCGGCCGGCTCAGAGAGCTGGCCGAGGAGGCAGAACGTTTCAATGCGGCGAGCAACTGTGCTTGCCGGCTGATACGTGCCACCGGATGGGAAAGCATGCCGGAGGAGCGCTGGCCGGCCGAACTCATGGAGCTGCAGGGGACCTTGCGCGACGCTTCAATCGACGAGCCGACTTTCGAAGAGTTCCATCCGGCGGGCACGCGCTACGACTCGCCGGATGCGCCCATTGCGCTGAACTTCTTCCCGTTCAACCGATGCGACGTCTACCGATGCACCCGTTGCCTGCTTCCCGCCCTTCGCTATACCGAATACGGCGGGTACTACGTCGACCCCCGGGCGCGTTGTGTGAGATCGGCGTTGATCGTCGATTGAACGCAGGCCAGGGCAGTTGCCTCAATCCGCCTTGATGTTTCCGTCCTTGATCACCTTCGACCACATCGCCGTCTCCTGATCGACGAATTTTGCGAGCGTCGGTGGATCCATGTAGGCGGCAAACGCGCCTTGATCCTCCACCTTCTTCTTGTAGGCCTCGCTCTCGACGATGGATTTGATCTGGGCCGTCAGCCGTGCGACCACGGCGGGCGGTGTCTTGGCCGGCGCGAACAGGGCAAACCAGGACTCGACTTCGTAGCCGGGCAAGCCTGCCTCGGCGGCCGTCGGCACATTGGGCATCGACGGGTGCCGCTTGGCGCCCGCGTAGGCAAGCGCCTTGATCTTGCCTGCCTGCACCTGCCCGATCACCGACGGCGGCGTGGTGATGAACATGTCCACCTGCCCGCTGATCAGGTCGACCACGACCGGGCCGGCGCCCTTGTAGGGGACGTGCGTTGCCGGAACCTTCGCCTGGCGCGCAAACATCTCGCCGGCGATGTGCTGGATGGAGCCGTTGCCCGAGGACGCGTAGAAAAGGCCCTTGCTGTTCTTCTGCCCGTGGGCGATGAGCTCCTTCAGGTTCGTTGCGGAAAGCGTCCCGCTCACGGCGATGACATGCGGCGCCCGCATCACCAGCGCGATCGGCGCAAAGTCGCTGGTCTTCCAGCGGATCTGCGGAAAGAGCGCAGGATTGCCCACGTGATAGCCGGAGTACTGCATCAGCAGCGTGTAGCCATCGGGCGCGGCGCGGGCCACGGCCTCGGTGCCGATGTTGCCGCTTGCGCCCGGTTTGTTGTCGACGACGACGGGCTGCCCCAGCGCTTGCTGCAGTTGCTCGCCGACCAGACGCGCCATGATGTCCGTCGAGCCGGCGGCGGCGGTTGGCACCACGATGGTGATGGGCTTGGAAGGATAAGTGTCGGCGTGCGCGGCGGCGACGCAGACTGCGGAAGCGCCGATTGCGAGCGATGCAAGGATCGCATTTTTCATGGTTTTGTCTCCGTTGATTTGTGTTCAGGAATTTGCCCACCTGCCGGTGTGCGCAGCGGCTGCGGCAGCGTGCCCGCGTCGAGAAATACAACCTTCATGGCGCGATCTCGGAGATCTCGATCAGGTTGAGATCGGGGTCGCGCAGGTACACCGAGCGAATGCGCGCAACCGCTCCGGTTCGCATCACCGGGCCTTCCACGATCGTCAGGCCTTTGCGCCGGAGTTCAGCCATCACGTCGTCCAGCGGCATGCTTGCGATGAAGCACAGGTCGAGCGCACCAGGCACCGGCGTGTGCGCCTTCGGCTCGAACTCCTTGCCTTTGACGTGCAGATTGATCTTCTGGTTGCCGAAGCGGAAAGCCTTCCGGTCCTCGCCGAATGACTCGAGACTCATGCCGAGCCCGTCCACGTAGAAGCCGATGCACGCCTTCTCGTCCGTGGTCGTGAGTACCAGGTGGTCAAGATGGTCGATCACGCGCGGTACTCCTTCGCGTCGCCCTTTGCGGCGGCTCGTGCGACGATCTCGGGGAAATCGGCTGGCGGCTGATGTCGGGTCAGCCGGTGGCCTGCTCGCGGCAGCTGGCTTGGCAAGTCGTGCTGCACGAGCTGTTGCAGTTGTGCGGTGGCGGCAATCAGGCCTTCCAGATCCATGCCGGTGTCGTAGCCCATGCACTGCAGCATGTGGACCACATCCTCGGTCGCGACGTTGCCGGTGGCGCCGGGCGCGTAGGGGCATCCGCCGATCCCGCCCAGCGACATGTCGAAACGCCGGATGCCTGCCTCCACGGCCGCCACGCTGTTGACCAACCCCATCGCCCGGGTGTTGTGGAAATGGGCTGTGAACTGCAGTTCCGGATGGCGTTCCATCGCCGCCCGGCACAGCGCCTGGACTTGCGTGGGGAACGCCATCCCCGTCGTGTCACACAGCGTGATCCCCTGCACGCGGAGATCCGCGAACCGGTCGATCCAGCCGAGCACGGTGTCCTGCGCAACCTCTCCCTCCATCGGGCAGCCGAACACGCACGAGAGCGACACGTTCACCGGCACGTCGGCGCCTCGCGCCAGAGCGATCACTTCGGCGAGCTGCGCGAATGACTGCTCCCGCGTCATCCGGAGGTTGCTGAGGTTGTGCGTCTCGCTGGTCGACATGACGATGTTGAACTCGTCGATGTTCACGTCGAGAGCACGCTCCGCGCCGCGCAGGTTCGGCACCAGTGCGGTATAGACCACGCCCGGCCGGCGGACGATCCGCCCCATCACCTCCTCGCCATCGCGCAGCGCCGGTATGGCCTTGGGCGAGGTGAACGAAGTCACCTCGATCTTGGCGTAGCCGAGGCCGCTCAACCGGTCGATCAGTGCGATCTTGTCCTCGGTTGGTATGAAGTTAGCCTCCATCTGGAAGCCGTCGCGCGTGGCGACCTCGTTGATGAGCAGCCGCTCGTTGTTGCCGTGGTTCATGGGGTCCGGATCCTTGAAGCTCAGAGGGAGCGGGCGGGCCAGCCGCCACGCAGCAGGTCTTCGGTGTGTTGCCCGAGGCGCGGCGCGGCATGTGCGATGCCGCCGGGCGTCGCACTGAGCTTGGGCACCACGCCAGGCACCTTGAGGGTTCGACCGTCGGAGGTCGGGGATTCCACGATCATTTCGCGGGCCAGGTACTGCGGGTCGGTGGCAATGTCCGCCACCGAGTAGATGCGGCCGACCGGCACGCCTGCACCGTCGAGCACGGCCAGCACGTCGTCGCGGCTGCGCTCCCGCGTCCATGCCTCGATCGCAGCGTCGATCTCCTCGACGCGGCGCACGCGGCCATCGTTGTGGGTCAGCTCCGGATCGTTCTCCAGGTCGGCCCGATCGATGGCGCGCATCAACCTCCGGAAGATGCTGTCTCCGTTGCCCGCCACCAGCACGTACTGGCCGTCGTTGCATCGGTAGGCGTTGGTCGGCGCGATGCCGGGCAACGCACTGCCCGCCCGTTCACGCACGGCACCGAACGCATCGTGTTCCGGAACCAGGCTCTCCATGACGTTGAACACCGATTCATAGAGCGCGACGTCGATGAACTGGCCCTCTCCGCCATGTGCCGTGCGGTGATGCAGTGCGGTGAGAACGCCGATCACGCCATGCAGCGCAGCCAGCGTGTCGCCGATCGACACGCCAACGCGCACCGGCACGCGACCGGGCTCGCCGGTGAGATGCCGCAGCCCGCCCATTGCCTCGCCCAGCACCCCGAATCCGGGCTTGTCACGGTACGGCCCCGTCTGTCCATAGCCCGAGATGCGAAGCATGATCAGGCGGGGGTTCAGCGCATGGAGCTGCTCCCATCCAAGCCCCCACCCCTCCAGGGTGCCGGGCTTGAAGTTTTCAATCAGCACGTCGGCTTCGAGCGCAAGCGTCCTGACGGCCTCCTGGCCTTCGGGCGACCGGAGATCCAGGCACACCGAGCGCTTGTTGCGCGACTGGACTTCCCACCACACCGAGGTGTCGTCGCGCAGCAGCCGCCACTTGCGAAGCGGATCGCCGACGCCGGCAGGCTCGACCTTGATGACATCCGCGCCGAACTCGGCAAGCGTCTTGCCCGCGAACGGCCCTGCGATCAGCTGTCCCAGTTCGAGCACCTTGAGGCCCTGTAGCGCTTTCATGTCTCCATCTCTTTCGCAAGCTTCGAAGAGGTGAATCTAGGTCTAAGGAGCGCTCTGCAGGAATTGCCCTCTCGGCATGTATCCTTCGCATTTTGCGAAGCTCCCCCAAAGCCTGACACCGTGAAGAACACCATCAATCCAGCGCGGGTCGATTTCGTGACGCTCCGGCTGTTCTGTGCCGTGGTGCAAAGCGGAAGCATCACCAAGGGTGCTGCGCAGTGCCATCTCGCGTTGTCGGCGGCCAGCAGGCGCCTTAGCGATTTCGAATCCGCGACAGGTACGCAGCTGCTGGAGCGCAGCGTGCAAGGCGTGACGGTGACGCCAGCGGGGCATGCCGCGGCCCAGCACGCGATGCGGTTGTTTCAGGGATTCGAGCTCTTCAGCACGGAGCTGGCCGACTATTCGGAGGGCTACCGTGGCCACGTGCGCCTGTGGGCCAACATGTCGGCGCTGACCGAGTTCCTGCCAACGGTCCTGTCCGACTTCATGGCGCTTCAGCCCGGCATACGTGTGGACATCGAGGAACAGTTGAGTGGCGACATCGTTCGCGCGCTGCTCGACGGCCTGGCGGACCTGGGTGTATTTGCCGAAGGCACGCCCGCCGAAGGCCTCACGCTCGCGCCTTTTCGCAAGGACGAACTGGTATTGCTCTGCGTCAGAAACCACCCGCTTGGCAAATTCAGGAAGATCGCCTTTGCCGACAGCCTCGATCACGACTTCGTGGGGTTGAACCGGGGCAGTTCATTGCTCGAACTCACCTCCCGCGCTGCGGCCAATGCCGGGCGGCCCTTGCGGCTGCGGGTACAGGTTCGCAGCTTCGACGCCATGTGCCAGATGATTGCCGCCCGGCTCGGCGTTGGCGTGCTCCCCCTGGCCGCCTGCAAGGAGCGCCTGGGCCCGCGCGGGCTGAAGGCCGTGCGCCTGACCGATGATTGGGCGCATCGCCACCTGATGCTCGGCTACAGCGCAGCGCGCCCGCTCTCGGCTGCGGCGCGGTTGATGGTGGAGCACCTGCAGCTTCCCGCAGGCGGCGCGAAGGAATCCGGCTACTCGGCCTGAACGCCGGCGGCGCGGATGACCTTGCCCCACTTCACCGTCTCTGCCTCCAGGTGCTTGCGCAGGCCCTCGGGCGTGACCTTCTCGGGCGAAACGATTTCCGAACTGAGTTCGGCCAGCCGCTTCTTGACGTGGTCATCCTGCAATGCAGCGCGCAGCGCCACGTTCAGCTTGGCCAGTGCCTCCGGCGGCGTGTTCTTCGGCGCATAGACGCCATGCCACACCTTGACTTCGAAGCCCTTGAGGCCCTGCTCGTCCAGCGTCGGAAGGTCGGGCATGGTTGAAAGGCGCTTCGACGTGGTGACGCCATAGACCTTCACCCGATTGCCGTCCTTGATCACGGGCGCCGTCTGGGTGGTCTGGTCGCACAGCAGATCGACCTGCCCGCCCATGAGGTCGTTGAGCGCGGGCCCGGCCCCCTTGTAAGGCACCTCGGTCAGCTTCACGCCGATCTGATGGATGAACAGCATGCCGCAAAGCTGCGATACCGCGCCGATGCCGGCATTGCCGATCGAAACCTTTTCCTTGTTCGCCTTCACGTAGGTGAGAAGCTCCTGGAAATTCTTCGCCGGAAAGTCCTTGCGCGACAGCAGCGTCATTGGTACGTCCATGACCTGGCCGATGTACTCGAAGTCCTTCAGGGGATCGTAGGCAAGCTTCTTGTAGAGCGCCGGCGCCGTGGCCATGCCCATGTGGTGGATCAGGATGGTGTAGCCGTTGGGCGCCGCGCGCGCCACGCGTGTGGCGGCGATGGTGCCGCCGGCCCCCACCGTGTTTTCGACGATGACCGTCTGCCCCAGCGACTTCCCCATCGGAATCGCGAGCATGCGGGCCACGACGTCGGTCGGCCCCCCTGCGGAATACGGCACCACCAGGGTGACCGGCTTGTCGGGCCATGCGCCCTGGCCCATGGCGGGTGTCGAGAGGGCCGCTGCGCATGCAACGATCCATGCTCCCGCGCGCAAGTTGCTGTTCAATTTCATGTCTTTGTCTCCGTTATGAATCTGGCTGAATACCGCGGTCAAAGTTGACCCTGTGCATCGAGTGAGAGAAGCCGCTCGGCAAGCTTTACCACCGGCAGATCGACCATGCGGCCGTCGAGGCTGATGACGCTGCCGCGCGCGGCCTGCGCGGCGCCGATGACCCGGTGCGCCCAGGCGAGCTCTTCGACGCTCGGCCCCAGCGCCCGGTGCGCCGGTGCAACCTGTTCGGGATGGATGCACAACTTGCCACCGAACCCGCCGCGCCGCGCACGTCTCGCGTCGGATTCCAGTCGGGCCGCGTCGCGCCAATCGGCCGTGACGCCGTCGACGGGGGCCGCAAGCCCGGCGCGGCGCGAGGCCAGAACAATCGCCAGTCGAACCGACACCAGTTCCACCTCGTCGGCATCGCAGGCAAGACCGAGATCGGCCTGAAAGTCCAGATGCCCGAACGCGAGGCGCAACACCTGGGGTGCGGCGGCGATGGCGTCCAGGGAAGCCCAGCCCGCGGCAGACTCGATCAGCGGCACCAGCACGCCGGTGGGCCCCAGGGCTTCTGCCAACCCCGCCAGATCGCGCGGGTCTTCGGCCTTGGGGGCGACGAGGCCGGGGAGTCCGGCCAAGGCCAACCGTGCCGCCAGCGCCTTGTCTTCGTCGTGCCATGGCGTGCCCGCTGCATTGACGCGAACCAGCAGACGCGCACGGTCGATCTCCGGCAAGGCGAGGAATCCCTCTTCGAGGAGAGCGCGGGCCGATGCCTTCTTGTCCGGCGCGACGGCGTCTTCCAGATCGATGATCACCGCGCCGGCGCCCGTGCCCAGCGCGCGCACATAGCGCTCGGGCCGATCGGCCGGCACGAACAGAAAGGTGCGGGCCAGTGCCAGCGCAGATGCGGTGTGCATGTCAGATGGCCTCGGCAGCGCGCAGCGCAGCAATGTCGGCGTCGCTGCGGCCCAGGCCGCGCAGGATGGCTTCGGTGTGCTCCCCGATGGCGGGTACGGCGTCCATCCGGTAGTCGAATGCGCTCTGGCGCCCCGGCGGCAGCAGTGCCGGGATGGCGCCGGCCGGCGAGCCGATTTCGCGCCAGCGCTCGCGCGCCTTCAACTGCGGATGCGCCCACAGCCCGGCCATGTCGTTCATGCGCGCGTTGGCGATCTGCGCGGCGTCCAGGCGCTCTTCGATCTGCGCCGTGCCCAGCGTGCCGAAGGCCTCGACGATGATTGCCTTCAAGGCAGCACGGTTCGCATTGCGCTTGGCGTTGGCGTCGAAGCGCGGATCGGCGGCCAGCGCCGGTTGCAGCAGCACCTTCTCGCAGAACACGCGCCACTCGCGCTCGTTCTGCAGGCCCAGCATCACGGTGCCGCCATCGCCCGCGGCGAACGGACCGTACGGATAGATCGTGGCGTGCGATGCCGCGCTGCGCGGTGGCGGCGCGGCGCCCTCGTAGGCGTAGTACATCGGAAAGCCCATCCACTCGGCCAGCGACTCGAGCATCGAAACGTCGATGTGCGATCCCTTGCCGGTCTTGCCACGCTGCAGCAGTGCGGCCAGCACGCCGGTGTACGCGTACATGCCGGCGGCGATGTCGGCGATCGAATTGCCGGACTTGCAAGGCTCGTCGGCCGTGCCGGTGACCGACAGAAAACCGGCCTCGCTCTGGATCAGGAGGTCGTACGCCTTCTTGTCGCGGTACGGGCCATCTTCGCCGTAGCCCGAGATGTCGCAGACGATGAGCCGCGGGTACCTGGCCTGCAGCGCCTCTGCCCCCAGTCCCATGCGCGCCGCGGCGCCGGGTGCGAGGTTTTGCACCAGCACGTCCGCATCGGCGATCAGCTCCATCAGCACCGCCTGCGCGGCCGGCTGCTTCAGATCGAGCGTCAGGCTTTCCTTGGAGCGATTCACCCAGACGAAGTGCGAGGCCTCGCCGTCGACGCGCTGGTCGTAGGCACGCGCAAAGTCGCCGACGCCGGGGCGCTCGACCTTGATCACGCGGGCGCCCAGGTCGGCCAGCTGGCGCGTGCAGAACGGCGCAGCAATCGCGTGTTCGAGCGAGATGACGGTGATGCCGTCGAGCGGTCTTGTCATGGCTTTGTGCTCCGGCTCAGAACGAACGCGGCAATCCGAGCAGGTGCTCGGCCACGTACGAGTAGATGAGGTTGGTCGAGATCGGCGCGACCTGGTAGAGGCGCGTCTCGCGGAACTTGCGCTCCACGTCGTATTCGCAGGCAAAGCCGAAGCCGCCGTGTGTCTGCAGGCAGGTGTTGGCCGCTTCCCAGCTCGCCTTGGCCGCCAGGTACTTGGCCATGTTGGCCTCGGCGCCACAGGGCTGGCCAGCGTCGAACAGCGTGCAGGCCTTGAAGCGCATCAGGTTGGCCGCTTCGGCTTCGATGTAGTTGTCGGCAATGGGGAACTGGATGCCCTGGTTCTGGCCGATGGCGCGACCGAACACGTTGCGGTCGCTGGCGTAGCGGCGCGCCTTGTCGATGAACCACCAGGCGTCGCCGATGCATTCGGCGGCGATCAGCGTGCGCTCGGCGTTCAGCCCGTCGAGGATGTACTTGAAGCCCTTGCCCTCCTCGCCGATCAGGTTCTCGACCGGGATCTCGAGGTTGTCGAAGAAGACTTCGTTGGTCTCGTGATTCACCATGTTGAGAATCGGTCGCACCGTCATGCCGTTGCCGATCGCCTGCTTCAGGTCGACGATGAAGATCGACATGCCCTCGGACTTTTTCTTGACCTCGGCCAGCGGCGTGGTGCGCGCCAGCAGGATCATCAGATCGGAATGCTGGATGCGAGAGATCCACACCTTCTGCCCATTGACCACGTAGCGATCGCCTTTTTTCACGGCGCTGGTCTTGATCTTGGTGGTATCGGTGCCGGTGGTCGGCTCGGTGACGGCCATGGTCTGCAGGCGCAGCTTGCCGCTTGCGATGTCGGGCAGGTATTGGCGCTTTTGCGCCTCGCTGCCATGGCGCAGCAAGGTGCCCATGTTGTACATCTGGCCGTGGCACGAGCCGGCATTGCCGCCCGAGAAGTTGATCTCTTCCATGATGACCGACGCTTCGGCCAGCCCGAGGCCCGAGCCGCCGTACTCGGCCGGAATCAGCGCGGCGAGCCAGCCGGCCTCGGTCAGGGCATCCACAAATGCATCGGGGTAGCCACGCTCGTGGTCAACCTTCTGCCAATACGCGGAATCGAACTGGCCGCACACGGCGCGCAGTGCGTCGCGCATGTCCTGATGGGCGTCGGGGGTCGGGACTTGGGTTTTCATGGGATTCGTTTTTTCAAGCGAGGGTTGCGGTGGCCTGCATCGTCAGCCAGCCGTCGGCGTCTTCGCCCCAGAGGCGGAAGGTCTTGCCGTCGGCTTCGGGGCGTCCGTGCACACGGAAAGGCGCGATGTCGAAGGTGGGGCGCACCGCGCGGAACTCGAAGCGTGCGAACGCCGCTTCGGGCTTCTCGCGGCGCAGCAGGTCGACCAGCAGCGTGGCGATCAGCGGGCCGTGCACGATCAGGCCCGGATAGCCCTCGACTTCGGTCACGTAGCGGCGGTCGTAGTGGATGCGGTGGCCATTGAAGGTCAGCGCCGAATAGCGGAACAGCAGCACGTCGTCGGCCAGCAGGTCGCGGCTGAAGGCGGCGTCTTTCTGTGCCGCGGTCGGCGGCGGTGCCGCCTCGCCCGGCGCGGCCGCGGCGCGGTAGACGATGTCGTGCTCTTCGGTCAGCGCCAGCCCGCGCTCGTTGTGAACCTCGTGCCGCACCAGCACGAACACCAGCTCGCCGGTACGGCCGGCCTTGTGCGTGACCGACGCGATGGTCGACGTGCGCTTCACAGCATCGCCCACGCGCAGCGGGTTGCCCGCTTCCCACGCCAGCCGCCCGCCGGCCCACATGCGGCGCGGCAGCGGCACCGGGGGCAGGAAGCCACCGCGCCTGGCATGGCCGTCCGGCCCGATCTCCGACTGCCGGTGGTGTGGCAGGAAGTACAGCCAATGCCACAGCGCGGGCAGCGGCGTGCCGGCCTCCGGCAGCGGATCGTCGCGGTCCAGCGTGGCCGACAGCGCGCGCACGGGTGCAGCAGTGATGCAGTCTGCAAACGTCTCGCTGCGGCCTTGCCACGCCTGAAGCGCACCGATCTCTCGTTCATCCAGCATCGTCATGTCTCCTTGCATGACGTCATGGTCGCCGCTGCCGCACCGCTGCACAATCTGCGATTTCTGTACCAAGCCTTCGAAATCTCCAAAGGCTCGCTAGAATTTCCGGCATGCAGTTCGACCAGACAGACCTGCGCCTCTTCCTCGCCGTCGCGGAAATCGGAAGCATCACGGGCGCCGCCGAACGCCAGCACCTTTCGCTTGGCGCGGCCAGTGCGCGAATCAAGGCGCTGGAGTCCAAGTGCGAGGTTCAGTTGCTCACACGCGAGGCGCGCGGCGTGCGTCTTTTGCCTGCGGGCGAAGCGCTTTTGCACCATGCCCGCCTGCTGCTGGCGCAGGCCGAGCAGTTGCGCGGCGAGCTGCACGAATACCGCGGCGGCTTGCGCGGCCATCTGCGCATCTTCGCCAACACGACGGCGGTGACCGACCTGCTGCCCGAGGTCCTTCCGGGGTTCCTGAACCGAAACCCGCAGATCAGCGTCGACCTTCAGGAAAAGCCGAATGCTCTGATTCCGCGCGGCGTGCTGGACGGGCGCGCGGACGTCGGCATCGTCGCGGGCCAGGTCGATACCCTGGGGCTCGAGAGCATTCACTTCAGCACCGACCGGCTCGTGCTGGTGACCTCGCGGAAACATCGCTTTGCCAAGCGTCGTCGCATCTCCTTCGTGGAGACGCTGGACGAAGACGCGATCGGCATGCAGCAGGGCAGCACCCTTCAGGCTTTCCTGAGCCAGATCACCGACAACCTCGGCAAGCACCAGCGGCTGCGCGTGCGGCTCAGCAACTTCGACGCGATGTGCCGGATGATCAGCAGCGGCGTCGGCATCGGTGTCGTGCCCGAGTCTGCGGCGCGACGCAACAAGGATGCCATGCAGCTCGCTCTGATCGAGTTGACCGACCCCTGGTGCGTGCGGGAGCGCTATTTGCTGGTTCGCGAACGGGCCAGGCTGCCAAGCTATGCCGGCGAGCTGGTCGACATCCTCTGTGCGGCCCACAGACCGGGCTGAAGCCCGCAAACCGCCCTTGTGCATCTGCAAACCATGCAACGACTGATCGAAATTTCGTCCGGGACCATCGAGGTCTTTCTCGATAAGCCCGTTGAATCCCCCCGGGGCATCGCGCTGGTCGCACACCCTCAGCCCCTGCTCGGAGGCTCCGCCGAGCACAAGATCCCTCAATTGCTCGCCAAGGCCGTGCTCGAGTTGGGCTGGATCGCTGTGCGCCCCAACTTTCGCGGAGTGGGCGCCAGTTCGGGAAAGCACGATGCAGGCATCGGTGAAGTCGACGACCTGTTCGAGCTGCTCCGGATGCTGCGCGCGGAGTTCGGCAGCCTGCCGGTGGCGTTGATCGGCTTCTCGTTCGGTGCCTTCGTCCAGGCCGGCGTGGCGGGGCGGATGGCGCGCGCCGGCCACGGCGCGGACCATGTGATCCTCGCCGGCTTCCCGGTCGGCCACGTGGAAGGCCAGCGGCACTACGCCCCGGAGCCCCTGCCCGCCGGCGCCTTGCTGGTGCATGGCGAGTTCGATGAGCGCGTGCCGCTGGAGGCTGTGCTCCAGTGGGCCAGGCAAGACGTGCACCCGGTGACGGTGATACCGGGCGCGGATCACTTCTTCAAGGGCAAGCTCGCCGTGCTGCGCGCCCTGGTGGTCGCGCACATGAAGCCGCGTTGACCGCACGGGACGGCCCCGCGCGAACAAGCCGTTGATCAGTCCAGGGTTGCGCCCGTGAGCTTGACGAGGCCGGCATAGCGGTCGAGTTCCGATTTCCAGAAGCTCGAGAAACTCGCCGCGTCGCCCGGACGGACTTCGGCGCCGATGTCGGCGAGCCGCTTGCCCAGATCACCGGCCTTGAAGCTGGCCTGCACGGCCGCGTTGAGCCGCTCGACCACGGCAGGCGGCGTGTTCGCCGGTGCCGCCAGGCCGTACCAGGCGTTCATCGCCATGCCCTTGATGCCCAGTTCTTCGAATGTCGGAACCGAAGGCAGCATCGGGTGCCGCCTGTTCGAAGCGACGGCAATAGCGCGGATCTTGCCGCCCTTGATCTGGCCGTAAGCCCCGGTGTCGAGCATGTAGTCGAGCTGGCCCGCCATCACGTCGGTGAGTGCCGGTGAGCTGCCCTTGTAGGGCACGTGGATCACATCGATACCGGCAACCGACTTGAACAACTCGCCCGCCAGATGCGCCGAGTTCCCGACCCCGCCGGAGCCGTACGACAACTTGCCCGGCGTCGCCTTCGCCGCCTTGATGATGTCTGCAGGCGCCTTGTAGGGCGACCCGGCCGCCACGATCATCACGCTGGGAATGACAGCCAGCGAGGCAACTGGCGTGAAGTCCTTGACCGGGTCGAAGCCGGTTTTCTTGTAGAGGTAGGGATTGGCCGAATTGGTCGAGCTGGTGGCCAACAGCAGCGTGTAGCCATCCGCGGGCTGGCGAATGAACTGCTGCGTTCCGATGTTGCCGCCGGCGCCAGCGACGTTGTCGACGATGACGCTCTGCCCCAACTGCACGCGCAGGGCTTCTGCCAGCGCGCGACCCACCGCGTCGGTGGCGCCGCCGGCGGGCCAGGGCACGATCAGGCGGATGGGTTTCTGAGGATAGGTCTGTGCGATGGCGGCGTGGCCGACGGCGGCCAAGGCGAAGCCCACGGCGCAGAGTTTCAGGAATTCTTTTCTGATCATGGGATGTCTCCAGGAATTGAGGAACGGGTGAAGAGCGCGGTCAGGCCAGCCCGAAGCGGCGCAGCGTTTCGGCGAGGCCGAGCAAATCGGCCGTCATCGCGCCCTCGCCGATGGCCTTGCGCTGCCCGGCTTCCTTGTCTTCACGCGCGAGGCTGCTGGCAATGGCGGACTCGACTTCATCGAGCGGCACCACCGCCAGGCCGTCGCGATCGCCGACGATGATGTCGCCGGGGTGGATCAGCACATCGCCGATGGCGATCGGCACGTTGATCCTGCCGGGCTGGTTCTTGCCGGTGCCCTTGATCGACAGGCCGCGGCAGAACACCGGAAAGCCCAGTTCGATAATGAGGTTGGCGTCACGCACGCAGCCGTTGATCACGAGGCCGACGATGCCGACCTTCATCGCCTGGATCGTCAGCACGTCGCCCCACGGACCGGCTTCCATGAAGCCCTTGGCGTCGACCACCAGCACGTCACCGGACTTCGCCTTCTGCACTGCGTAGTGCAGCATCAGGTTGTCGGCCGGGCGGCAGTCGACGGTGAAGGCCGGACCAGCCAGGCGCACGGTGGGATCAATCGGCTTCATGCCATGGTCGAGCGCACCTTTGGCGCCTTGCGCCTCGTACACGGTCGCTGCACCGAGATCGCGCAGCTGGTTCAGTTGTTCAAGAGTAGCCAAGAAAATCTCCAGAAGATTCGGAATGACCTCGCGGCCGCTCAGTCCACCTTCGCGCCGGAACGCTTGACCAGGGATTCCCAGTAAGGAAGTTCCTTGTCGATGAACTGGCTGAACTGCCCGGAACTGCCCGCGACGTCGCGCGAGCCCATCTCTGCGAGGCTCTTCGCCACGTCCGGGCTCTTGAGCACCTTGACCAGGTCGCGATTCAAACGCTCGGCAAGAGCAGGCGGCGTCTTCGCGGGGGCGAAGATGCCGTACCAGTTCTCGACCACGAAATTCCCGTAGCCGAGCTCCTTCATCGTCGGGACGTCGGGGAGGTTTTTGGAACGTGTACTGCCGGTCGTTGCAAGCGCTCGAATGCGCCCGCCTCCGACGAGTTGCGAGGCAATCGCCGTGGTGGTCTCGAATGCGACCGGCACTTGCCCCGCAATCACGTCCTGCAGCGCCGGGCCCTGTCCGCGATAGGGCACGTGCGTCATGTCCAGCTTCATCTCGAGCTTCAGCAGTTCCCCCATCAGATGTTGCGGGCTGCCGCTTCCACCGGAAGCAAAGCTGTACTTCCCGGGCGCCGCCTTGACCGCCGCAACGAGCTGATCGACCGTCTTCGCGGACTCGGAAGCGTTGACATACAAGACCAGCGGCACGGAGGCCACCTCGACAATGGGCGTGAGTGCCTTGACGGGATCGAGGCGAAGCTTGTAGAGATTGCGGTTGATGACCACACCCGTGTTGTTTCCCAGCAGCAAGGTGCAGCCGTCGGGCGCAGCGCCCGATACGAACTCGGTGCCGATGTTGCTGCTGGCGCCGCCCTTGTTGTCCACGATCACCGTTGTGCCCAGTTCCTTCGCGAGGCCCGGCGCCACCAGCCGCGCAAGAATGTCGGTAGTGCCGCCAGGCGGATAGGGCGACACGAGCTTCACGACCTTGCAGGGGTAGGCTGTCTGGGCCATGGCACCGCAAGCAGCCGCAGCCATCGCTGCACCCAACGCACCTGCAACGAAGCGATGAAGAGCTGGTTTCATGTTGTCTCCAATTTGATGTTTCGACATTGCCGTGAACGCGCGCCAGCTACGCCGCGAGCGTCGTCGCCGAGCGCTGCAGGGTGTGATAGCCGTATTTCTTCCGGGCTTCGGCCAGCGGCATGCCGTCCAGTGCGGCTTCGAGGATCTGCGCCTCGACGACCCGGGTCTCCAGGGCCTTGGTGAGCACCTCCTGCATGCGCAGGCGAGGCACCACGACGACGCCATCGGCATCGCCGATCACAAGGTCGCCCGGGCATACGCGCACGTCGCCGAGCATCACCGGCTGCTCATAGGCTTCGACCTGCACCCGATCCTTGCCGGTGCGCATGAACTTGCCGCAGGCATAGAGCGCGTAGCCGGCTTCGTCGGCTTCGGCCGTATCGCGGCACACGCCGTGCACCACGGTTCCACCGATCCGCTTGTGAACAGCGAGCTGGCTCAGGATGCCGCCCCAGACGGTGCAGTCCAGCCTGCCTGCGTTGTCCAGCACGGCCACGCTGCCGGGCAACAGGCGATCGATGAAGTCCCCCACGGTGCCCGGCTGGAAGCGGTCGATCGGCGCGAAGCGAACCGTGAACGCCTGGCCGAAAAGCCGGGCCGGCCCGGCGACCGGTCGGATGCCCAAGGCACTGCCGGGCAGATTGAAAAAGTCGAGGGCGTCGGACACCTCGGCGGTCGAGAGCGAGCGGCTTTGCGAGAGCCATTGCGGCTCGTTCACATCGGAAGTCATGGTTGTCTCCAGGGGTGGAAGTGGCAGGACTCGATGCTGAGTTAAGGCAACCACGAATGCAAACAACGATTTCTGACGATAAGATCAATATTTATGAACTTGAAGCCGCTGCGATTCTTTTGCGAGGTCGTGGAAACCGAGAGTGCGAACCTTGCTGCCACCAGGCTGCACGTTGTGCCCGCCGCGGTCAGCATGCAGATTGCGCAGCTGGAGGGCCTGCTCGGCGGCAAGCTGTTCGACCGGTCCACGCGGCCCATGAAGCTGACGCCACTCGGGACGTTTTTCTATCCGAAGGCCAAGGCACTGCTGTCGGACTCGCAGCGCTTGCTGGAAGAGGCCAAGGACCTCACGCTGGGCCGCATCGGATGGCTGAGCATCGGATTCACACGCTCGACGATCTTTTCCGTGCTGCCGAACGCGGTGTTCAGCATGAGCGTCAGCGCGCCCAAGGTGCGAATCGATCTCACCGAAATCCTCACGGAGCATCAGGGCGAAGCCTTGCGCAGCGGACTGATCCACGTCGGCCTGGCCCGAGCGATCGGGCCCTTCGACGCGGAAGACGATCTGGAGTGCACCCCCCTGTTCACGGACCCGCTGTTGGTGGCCCTGCCATCGGTCAGCCCGCTGGCGCGACGCAAGCGCCTGAACCCGGGAGATCTCGCCGGGCTCCCCTTCATCAGCTACCCCAAGGATCCCAACAGCAGCTTTTCCCGGCACACCCTCCAGGCGCTGGAAGAGGCCGGGATCAAGCCGCGAGTCGCCTATGAAGCGAAGGAGATCCACACGGCGCTGTGCCTGGTCGCCGCAGGGCTGGGCTTTGCGCTGGTCGGCAAGTCCGTTGCGGACAACAACCGCAGCGACGTGCGCTTTCTCCCCGTCAAGGGCGTCAAGACAACTGCGAACGTTTTTGCGATCCGTCGGAAAGACACTCAACACCAGCTCGTGGATGCTTTCCTCGACATCGTGCTGATGCAGTCATTGGCACGCTAGCGGCCGATTCGCCGGGAAGGCCAGCGCGTCAGCCGGCCTTCATCGCGAGCGGTGCGGCAACTGCCAATGCCTGCTGGATCTCCAGCGTGACACGGAGAAAGCGGCGAACGTCCGCGACCGAGTTGCAATGAAGCGGCGAGACGCGGACTGCGCCTTCGAGGCCGAACGAATCGAGCATGCGTTTCGAATAGAGGCTCGTGGCGACGCGCTCATAGACGATGACACCCCGCTTCTCGTACTCGCGAACTGCCTGCGCATGTTCGAGGTTGTCGATGCCGATGGCCAGGATCAGGTCGCGCTTCGTCAGGTCTTCGTAGTCCAGGAAAACCTTGACGCCGTCCATGCGGCGCAGGCCCGGCGTGCCGTCGTCGCCATCGAGCATGTGCGAGAGCAAGGCGCGCTCGTGCAGTTCGATCTTCTGGATGCCGGTGACGAAGAGCGCGCGGCGATCGTCGCTCGGGGCGAACTGCGCACCGAGCCAGCACACGTAGTTCACGATCTCGGTCACCACCGCAAATTGCCACGTGGCGGCGCTGCCCAGATCCCAGAAGTCTTTCTTTTTCCCGGCGAGCTTGTGGTGCGGCAGCACCGATGCGCGCTCGGAGAGCCACGACATGCCCGACCCGCGGCATCCGAAGAACTTGTAGGGCGCGATGTTGATGCCATCGATGGGCGTCTTCTGAAGGTCGATGAGGCCATGCGGCGCATGCTGTACCGCGTCGACCACGATGTAGAGATCCGGCTTGATGCGTCGCGCCCGCTCAACGATCTGCTGAATGTCCAGCTTGGCACCCGAGATGTTGGAAGCGTAGATCACGCTCAGCAGTGCCGTGTCCTTGTCGACCAGCCCGACGATTTCGTCGACGTCGACACCGCCCGTGACCGGGTTCGACTTTGCGACGCGAAGCTCCTTGCCAAGCCGCCCGGCATAGAGCGACATGGCATCGAATGAAGACGGATGCTCGAGCGCGGTCGTCACCATGTTCGTGCCGGGAACATGCTCGGCAATGGCGCGAACCATGTCGAACATTCCGCCCGACGCGGTGAGCGAGGCGTACACGCTGCCGCCCTTCGCATTGAGGATGGTGCGGACATCGTCCGTGCCGCGGGCCTGGACGGCCTGCAGGAACAGCGCCAGTTCGTGGATGCGTTCCGGGTTGTCGGGCAAGGCGTCGATGCGCGCGAATTGTTCGACCGCGGCCTTCAGGCGAAAGGAGCCGCCCGCGTTGTCGAAGTACAGCCGCTCACGGCCTGTCATGTCGTGGTCGACGTAGTGAAATCGGCCCTTGATTTCCTGCATCAAGGCATCGGAGAAGAGTTCGCCCTTGGCGGCATTCATTGGCTGCATCCTGGTCAAGCGTGAAGAGAATCCAGCGTGATTTTCCGATTCGCCGAAGATATCCAAAAGCGATATTTCTCGATACGATTCGATGACAAAAAGAGTTCAACGAACGCAACTGCCCTGCTCTCCCCATGATGACCTTCAAGCAGTTGGAAGCCCTCTACTGGATCGGCCAGCTGGGCAGCTTTGCCCTCGCGGCCAACAAGCTCCACACCTCGCAGTCGGCAGTTTCCAAGCGCGTGCACGAACTCGAAATGGTGTTCGACACCGAGCTGTTCGATCGAACCCAGCGCTCCGCTCGCCTCACCGACAAGGGCGAGGAAATGTTCTTGCTGGCCAAGAGCCTGCTCGACCAGCGCGACGCGGCCGTCGAGCAGTTCAGCCGCCTCGAGGTGATCGAGCGGCGCGTGCGCATCGGCGTGACCGAACTCACGGCCATGACCTGGTTTCCGCGCTGGGTCGAACTGATCCAGCAGGACTACCCCAAGGTCTCGCTGGAGCCCGACGTGGACAGCAGCGTCAACCTGCGCGAGAAGGTGCTGGCCGACGAGCTGGACCTGATCGTCGTGCCCGATGCGTTTGCCGAGACGCGCATTCCCAGCAAGGCCGTCGGACAGGTCGAGAGCGCATGGATGTGCAAGCCGGGCTTCGTGACGGAAGAAGGACCGATCCGCCTGCATGAGCTTGCCGGGCATCGCATGCTGATCCAGGGGCGCAAGTCCGGTACGGGCCTGCTCTACGACAGCTGGATGAAAGACCTGGGCATCCAGCCTGCGAAGCCCATCGTCATCCACAACCTGGTGGCGCTCATCGGCCTGACCATTGCCGGATTGGGCGTGAGCTACCTGCCCAAGAGCGCAGTGGGCCGCATGATCGATGCCGGCTCGCTCAGGGTCCTCGACGTCACGCCGGCCCTGCCCCCGGTCACCTACGTGGCGATGTACAAGGGCGAACACCGCAGCGCGCTGCTTGCATCGATCATCACGCTGGCGCAAGGCTGCTGCGACTTCACCCGGATGTTCCAGGGAACAGATGAGGGCAGCGCCGGCGCAACCTGAGCGCAGCGCCGCGGCGCATCAGACACCCTTGTTGTTCGGATTCTTGTAGATCTCTTTCACCGGCTCCGTCATCGGGAAGTTCAGGTTCGCGTTGGTCGGCGGGATCGGCTTGGTGAACCACTTGGCGTAGATCTGGTTGATCGCACCGGACTTCATCAGATCGGTGACGGTCTTGTCGACGAGTTCCTTGAACTGCGGATCTTCCTTGCGGTACATGATCCCGTACGGTTCCTGGCGCAGCGATTCGGTGGTCAGGATCTTGAAGTCGCCCGGTGTCGGCGAGGTGGCGATCAACCCTGCCAATTGCACGTCGTCGAGGATGTAGGCCACGGTGCGGTCCGACGCCAGCAGCAGAAAGCCGTCGGCCGTGTCCTTGGCGGCAAGTTCTTCGACCTCGATGTTTCCGCTCTTGCGATAGCCGCGCAGCAGTTGCACGCCGGTACTGCCGGAAACCGTCGAGACCTTCTTGCCGTTCAATTCGGCCAGCGTGTTGATGCCGGAGCTTTTCTTGACCGCGGCCGTGATGTTCGTGACGAAGTGGCTCGGCGCAAAGGCCACCTGCTGCTGCCGCTGGACCGTGTTGGTGGTCGTGGCGCAGTCGAGGTCCACCGTGCCGTTGGTCAACAGCGGAATGCGGTTGGTGGAGGTGAGGATGGTGTAGTTCACCTTCAGCTCGGGCATGCCGAGCTTGGCCTTGATCGCGTCCACGATCTTCATGCAGATGTCATTGGTGAAGCCGACCGGATCACCGCCGCCGCCCGGCTTGTACGAGAACGGAACCTGGCTGTCGCGCCCACCGATCTGAACGGTGCCGCTCGCCTTGATTTTGCTCAGCGTATCGCTCTGTGCCAGGGTGGCGGAACACGCCACTGCAGCGACCAGGCCAACGGCCATTGGAAAAGAAAATTTCATTTCGCGCTCTCGTGTGAGTTGAAGAATCCCGTCGCTGTCTCGGCCCGGATTGCAGCGCGATCAGAGGCAGGCACCCGCGGATTCTGGAAGTGCTCACACTTTTCTAAAAGCGATTAATTTTCACGCTGATAGACAACCAAAAGAGATTACCCCTCCTCGTACCAGCGCTCCTTGCCCAGCATCACGCGATGATGGCCGTGTCCCGAGGGCATCATCGGAAAACAGTTCTCCTGTGCGGCGACCTGCACGTCGAGGAAGAACGGCCCGTCGTACGCAAGGCATTCGGCCAGTGCCCCTTCGAGATCGGCCGGGTCGGACACGCGCCGCGCGCCCCAGCCGAAGGCCTTGGCCAGCGCGACGAAATCGGGCAGCGCCTCGTTCCAGCTGTGGCTCAGCCGGTTGCCATGGTTCAGCTCCTGCCATTGCCGCACCATGCCCATGTAGCCGTTGTTCGACAGCACCAGCTTCACCGGCGTGCGGTGCTGCACCGCGGTCGAGAGCTCCTGGATGTTCATCAGCACCGAGGCATCGCCGCTCACGCACACCACCAGCGCATCGGGGTGCGCAATCTGCGCGCCAATGGCAGCGGGCAGGCCGTAGCCCATGGTGCCGGCACCGCCCGAGGTGAGCCAGCGGCCCGGCCGCTCGAAGCGCAGGTACTGCGCGGCCCACATCTGGTGCTGACCGACGTCGGTGGACACGATCGCGTCGCGGCCCTCGACGGCCTGCTGCAGCGTCGCCATCAACTGCTGCGGCAGGATCACATCGGCACGCGGCGCGAAGTCGAAGCAGCGCGCGGCCCGCCAGCGCGCGATGCGCTGCCACCAGGGCGCCAGGCGCTGCGGCGGCAGCCCCTGCAGCTCGGGCATGGCAAGCAGTGCGTCGAGCACCGCGCCGCAGTCGCCGACCATCGGCACATCGACCTTCACCACCTTGTTGATGCTGCCTGGGTCGATGTCGATGTGGATCTTGCGCGCATGCGGGCAGAACTCGTCGAGCTTGCCGGTCACGCGGTCGTCGAAGCGGGCGCCGATGCACACCACCAGGTCGGCCTCGTGCATGGCCAGGTTGGCTTCGAGGGCGCCATGCATGCCGAGCATGCCGATGAAATGCGCGTCAGATGCGGGGAACGCGCCCAGGCCCATCAGCGTCAACGTGCAAGGCGCGTCGAGCCGGCGCACGAGCCGCGTGAAGGCCTCGCAGGCAGCGGCGCCGGAGTTGACCAGCCCGCCACCGCCATACACGACTGGCCGGCGCGCGGTAGACAGCAGATCCACCGCGCGTTGCAGGGTGCCGGCGGGCGGCATCGTCGGCGTGTGGGTCCGGCGAAAGGGTTTGGAGGGCTTGGAGGGTTTGGGCGATGCGACCGCCGACATGCCCAGCGGCGTGAGCTGCACGTCCTTCGGCACATCGATCAGCACCGGCCCCGGGCGCCCCGAGGCGGCAATGTCGAGGGCCCGGCGGATCACGGCCGGGATCTCGTCGGCCACGCGCGCCTGGTGGTTCCACTTGGTCACGGGCCGCGACATGCCGAGCGCATCGCTTTCCTGGAATGCGTTGGTGCCGATCACGCCGGTGGCAACCTGCCCGCTGATGCAGAGCACCGGGATCGAGTCGCTCATCGCATCGAGCAAGCCGGTGATGGTGTTGCCCACGCCCGGCCCTGAGGTGACCAGCACCACGCCGACGCGGCCCGTGGTGCGCGCATAGCCTTCCGCGGCATGCACGGCCGCCTGCTCGTGCCGCACCAGCACATGGCGCAGCCGCGGCTCGCCGTGCAACGCGTCGTAGAGCGGCAGCGCGGCGCCGCCGGGGTAGCCGAAGATCGTGTCGACGCCGCACGCTATCAGCGTGTCGAGCAAGGCGACCGCGCCGTTGCGCAGGCGGGTCGGGGGGATCGGCGTGGCCGGTGGGACCGGCAAAGGGCGTTCGGGGGAAAGCAGTTCCATGGCTTCATTTTTCCGCCGATCGCGCAGAATAGGCTTCTTCTTTCCGCCTGTTTCAGCCCATTCCATGAAAATCAGTCGTGCAAAACCCTCTTCCACCGAAGAATCATCGGATCAGGTCGATCTGGCCATCCTGCGCGTGTTGCGCGAGGACTCGCGCCAGACGCTGCAGGAGATCGGCGCGATGGTCGGCCTGTCGCCGACGAGTTGCTGGACGCGCATCAAGAAGCTCGAGGCGCAGGGCGTGATCAAGCGTTATACGGTCGACCTCGACCCGGCGAAGCTGGGGTACAACGACTTTGTCATCGTGCAGCTCACGCTCGAAAGCCACACCGACGAAACGCTCTACGAGTTCGGCCGCGTGCTGGCCACCATTCCCGAGATCCAGGAGGCCTACCTGGTGTCGGGCGACTACGACTACTACATCCGCATCGCCGTGCGCGACACGCGCGACTACGAACGGCTGCTGCGCGAAAAGCTCTACAAGATTCCGGGCATCCGTCACAGCAAGTCGAGCTTCGTGCTGCGCGTGCTGAAGGAAGCGAGCGTGCCGCTCTGAGCTTGCAGGGTCAGACGCGCTGCATGCTTTCCTGCGTCGCGCGGATGTAGCCGGTAATCGCGCACTCCACGTCGCCCACGAGTTCTTCCGTGCCGGGGCAGACTTCCTGCACCAACAGGGCCTGCTCGACCATCGCATCGAGGATCGAGAACGCATTGAACGCGGTGCGCACCGGGTCGAGCACTACCGGCCAGTCGGAAGACGCAACGAGGGCTTCGCGAAACAGGGCAACGAACTCACGGTAGATCTGGCGGTAGCTTGCGGGTGAGGAGAGGCGGCGCTCGAGGAACAGCAGCGCGCGCCATTCGTCGGCCTGGCCGAGCAGGCCTTGCACGTACGCTGCCACCACGGCGTGGATCGTCTGCCCGGTCGTGCGTGGAACAACCGACACCATGGCGGCCTGCGCCAGGATCGCAGCTTGCTTGCGCATCCAGCTGCGAACGGTGACCGCGGCGATCGAATCCTTGCCTGGAAAGTACAGGTAGAGCGTGCCCAGGCCGACACCCGCGACACCTGCAATATCGCGCATCGACACCTTCTCGTAGCCGCGCTCGACCAGCAGCAGAACGAAGGCATCCTGGATCGCGCCGCTGGTCATCCAGGCCCGCGACTGCAAGGGCTTGCGCCGGGGTTTCACGATGGTGTTCATGCGTCTGGCGAGGCTCGCGGCATCAAGGGGTGTGCCCATCTTCGTGCTTCGCGGCGGCCGCGGCAAGGCGGCGCCAGCGAACGGCGCAAAGCTGAACATCCCGTCGTTTGCCCGCACGGTCTCCTCCGGTGCAAAACCCGAACACGCCTGGCGCGCATCCGGCCTAAGCTGACGACCATGGCACCACCCGAGCACGAAGCGATCACGATGAACACTCCGGCCACCGCGCCGATGCCGGCCACGCTGGCCGACCTGGTTCACCGCCTCGACCAGGCCCGGCTCACCGGCACGCGGGAGGAAGGCGACCAGGCCGCAACCGTGCCCACCAGCCACTACACGGATCCTCGGCACTGGCAGCACGAGCAGGCGTCACTGTTCGGGCAGTGGCCCATCGTCGCGGCCCACAGCTCGGAAGTCCCGGCCGGATCGGCGCTGCCGTTCGACGCGCTCGGGGTTCCGATCGTCCTGACCCGGGCGGCCGACGGCCGCGCGCGTGCGTTCTTCAACGTCTGCAGGCATCGCGGCATGGCGCTGGTCGGCGCCGACGGCACCGAACCGGCCAAGGCCAGGCCCTGCAAGGCGCTGGTCTGTCCGTACCACGCCTGGACCTATGAACTCGATGGGCGGCTGCGGCACCGCCTGCATGCGCAGACCTTCGATGGCATCGACCCGGCCACGTTGAACCTGGTCGAACTGCCTTGCGACGAAGCGGGCGGGCTGATTTTCGTGAAGCGCACGCCCGGCGCGGCCTTCTCGGCCGAGGCGTTCCTGCAGGGGCTGGACACGCACCTGCACTGGATGGGCCTGCCACGGATGACCGTGTTCCGCAAGGTCGACCGGGTGTACCCGGCGAACTGGAAGCTCACGGTCGACGCGTTCCTGGAGGGCTATCACATCCGGGTGCTGCATCGCGACACGATCTACCCCTTCTTTGCCGATGCCTACACGGTCAACCTGCATGCAGGGCCGCACCAGGACTCGCTGGTGGCGCGGCGAACGGCCTTCGATGCCTTCGAGCCGCCGCGCGACCGCTACGAACTTTGCAAGCTGGCCACGCCGACACAGCTCGTGTTTCCGAACACCTTCCTCATCTGGCACCCCGACTACGTGAGCCTGATCGGCATGTTCTCGCCGGCGGTGGACCAGATCCGCTGGGTGCACACGATGCTGATCCCGCCAGACCGCACCGGCGAAGACTGGACTGCCCATTGGGAGAAGAGCTTCCGGCTCATCGAGCAGACGGTGTTCCAGCAGGAGGACATCGCCACCGCGGTGGCGATCCAGCGCGGCCTGTCCTGCGGCGCCAACACGGACTTCCACCTGGGCCGGCTCGAACACGAGGTGCTGCGTTTTCACCGCGGCATCGACGATGCCATCGACGGAACGCTGGCGCCCGCCGGCGGGGATCCGTCGTCATAGGGCGATGAGATTCAGCGCACAGGCGCCGCCTGTTCCGTGAAGGTGGGCTGCGCCAGTTCGTTCAGGCGCGCGAGCTCCAGGATGGTGATGCCACCGTACTCGATGCGCACCAGCGAGGCCGCCTTGAACTGGCTGAGCGCCTGGTTGCAACGTTGCCTAGAAAGGCCGACGAGGTTGGCCAGTTCCTCCTGCGAGATCTGCAGATGGTGTTCTGCGCCGGGATGCAGCCAGGGGTGCAGCAGTCCGACCAGTGCCCGTGCAACCTGTGCCTCGACACCCAGCAGCCGGTGCGCCGCAAAGTCGCCCATGAACCAGTGCAGGCGCTCGTTGATCTGGCTCAGCAGAAACCGGCCGAACGCGGGCTGCGTGGCGTGAAGCCAGTCGAACGTGTCCTTGGGCAGCATCACGACGCGGCTGAAGCGCAGGGCGACGACTTCGGCCTGCATCGGGCGCCCGCGCAGCAGGCTGCCTTCCCCGAACCAGCTGCCGACGGACAGGCCCCCGAGGGTGACCGAGCGGCCGTCGGGCGTACCGGTCGACCACTTGAGCACCCCTTCCAGCACACCGAACCACCAGAGCGGCGTTTCGCCGTGACGGATCAGCGCATCGCCGGCAACGACCGTCCGCTCGAAGGCGTCCGACAGCACCTGTTGCCGCGCCGCTTCGTCGAGTTGGGGATACCACGCGGACTTGGCGAGCAGCTGGGGCATCGAGAATGCGGACGCTCGTTGCGCCGTCTTGGTGGTCATGGTTCGCTCCTGCACGGCCGCCTCGGCGGCGCCACCGGGCTAGTGGTTTCCCGGGGGCCGATTGTCGTGCAAACGACTGTGCAGCCCCGGCCTGCCATCGAACAATACGAGGCTTCCCCGAGGTGCCCCCGACCTCCATCGAACCTGCCCCACGACCATGAACCCTCCCGTCATCCAGCGTGTTGCCGTCGTCGCCACCGGCGTGATCGGCGCGAGCTGGGCCGCGCATTTCCTGGCCCACGGCCTCGACGTTTCGGCCACCGATCCTTCGCCCGGCGCGGAAGACCGCCTGCGCGCCAGCGTGGCGCAGCACTGGCCGACGCTGCAGCGGCTCGGCCTGGCGGCCGGTGCCGCGCAGAACCGCCTGCACTTCAACGCGGATCTGGAGCAGGCCGTCACAGGCGCCGACTTCGTCCAGGAGAACGGGCCTGAACGGCAGGATTTCAAGGCAGAACTCTTCGGGCGCCTCGACGCGGTTCTGCCGCCCCATGTGATCCTGGCGTCCAGTTCCTCCGGGCTGTCGACCACCAGCATCCAGTCGGCCTGCGTCCATCCGGAGCGCGTGGTGCTGGGCCATCCCTTCAATCCGCCGCACCTCATACCGCTGGTCGAGGTGATCGGCGGGGAGCGCACGTCGCCCGCCACGATCGAGCGTGCCATGGCGTTCTACGCATCGATCGGCAAGAAGCCGATCCACGGGCGCAAGGAAATCAAGGGGCACATCGCCAACCGGCTCCAGGCGGCACTCTGGCGCGAGGCCTTTCACCTGGTCGAACAAGGCGTGGCCTCGGTCGAGGACATCGACATTGCCATCGCGCATGGCCCCGGCCTGCGGTGGGGCGTGCTCGGGCCTTTTCTGAACCTGCACCTGTCGGGCGGTGCCGGCGGCATCCAGCATGTGCTGGACCATCTCGGCGGGCCGATCGCGGATTGGTGGCAGGATCTGGGGCGACCGGACATGAGCGCAGCGTTGAAGGCCCAAGTGGTTCAAGGCGTTGCCGACGAGATGCAAGGCAGGCGGATCGAAGATCTGGAAGCATCGCGCGATGCGCTGCTGATCGATCTGATCAAGGCCAAACAAGGCCAACAGTTCAAAGACTGAGAAACAACAACATGGTCGCCCTCTACGACAACCCCGACCTGGTGGCGCCCGCGCAAACCATCTGCACCACCCACGCCGACGGCAGCATCGTGCTGTCCTCGCCGGAACCGCTGGGCCCTTACGCGCGCTGCATCGGCGAGTGGGTCGAGCAGTGGGCCCATGCCACGCCCGAGGCGCTGGCGCTCGCGGAACGCGACAGCACCGGCGCCTGGAAGCGCCTGAGTTGGGGCGACCTCCGACGGGCAGTGGGTGCCATCGCACAGGGCCTGCTCGACCTGAAGCTGCCGCGGCAACAACCGGTGGTGGTGCTTTCGGACAATTCCATCGACCATGCGCTGCTGATGCTGGCCGCGATGCACATCGGCATTCCGGTTTGCTCGGTCTCCAGCGCGTACTGCCGGCTGACCCGCAACTATTCGAAAGTCCAGGGCATCCTGGACGCGCTGCAGCCCTCGCTCATCTACGCTTCCGACGCCAAGGTCTACGGCCCCGCACTACAGGGCTGCACCACCCCGGCCATCAAGGTTCTGAGCGAAGGCTTCGAAGAGCTGCCCGGCGCCCTGAGCCTGCGTTCGCTGCTGGACGTGGTCGAGACGCCCGCGGTCATGGCCGCCTTCGCCGGCGTCACCGGCGACGACCATGCGAAATACCTGCTCACCTCCGGCTCCACCGGACATCCGAAGGTCGTCATCAACACCCACCGGATGCTCTGCGCGAACCAGCAGACGCTGGCGCAGACCTGGCGGTTCCTGGCAACGGAGAAGCCCATCCTGCTCGACTGGCTGCCCTGGAGCCACACCTTTGGCGGCAATCACAACCTGAACCTGGTGTTGCGCAACGGCGGCGCTCTCTACATCGACGAGGGCCGCCCGGCGCCGGGGCTGATCGAACGCACGGTGCGCAATCTGCGCGACGTGCGGCCCAACCTGCACTTCAACGTGCCGCGTGGCCTGGACATGTTGCTGCCTTTCCTGGAAGCCGATCACGCGCTGGCGCGCGACGTCTTCTCGCGGCTGCTGCTGGTCTTCTACGCCGCGGCGGCCCTGCCTGCGTCCACCTGGTCGCGACTCGAACGGCTCGCGGCGCAGGTGCGCGAGGAGCCCTTGTGGTTGACGACCTCGTGGGGCTCCACCGAGACTTCGCCCCTGGTCACCAGTGCCCACTACAAGCTCGACAGCGCGGGTTGCATCGGGCTGCCGCTGCCGGGCCTTGAACTGAAACTGGTTCCCAACGGCGAAAAGCAGGAAATGCGTGTGCGCGGCGTGTCCGTCTTTCCCGGCTACCGCAATGCACCCGAGCTGACGGCCGCGGCATTCGACGAAGACGGCTTCTACAGGATCGGCGACGCCGGCTACCTGGCCGACCCGGCGCACCCGGAGTACGGCGTGATGTTCGACGGGCGCGTTGCCGAGGACTTCAAGCTCGGCACGGGCACCTGGGTTTCGGTGGGAACCCTGCGCCTGAAGCTGGTCTCCGCACTGTCCCCGTATGCGGCCGACGCCGTCATCACCGGCCATGACCGCGACGAGATCGGCGCGCTGATCTTTCCGGGGGCCGCATGCGCGCAGGCCGAAGCCGGGGTCGTGGCCGGGAAGATCCGGGAAGTGCTGCAGGCCTTCCGCATGGAAGGCGGCGGCTCATCGCAATGCCCTTGCCGCGCGATGCTGCTGGAGGAGCCGCCCAACGCCGATGCGGGGGAGATCACCGACAAGGGCTACGTGAACCAGCGCGCGGTGCTCACGCGCCGTGCGGACGAAGTCGCCCTGCTCTATTCCGCCTCGCCGCATGCCCGCGTGATCCTCGCCCCCTGAAACGCAGGTCAGCGGGGTCGAACGTTCATCAACGCCATGGTGATCTTCGACACGCAGACGAGATCGCCTTCGTCGTCGCGGATGTCGATCTGCCAGACCTGGCCTTCCGAATCGCTTTTCAGCGGACGCGTGATGCCGGTGACCCAGCCCGACGTGGCCGTCTTCAGATGATTGGCGTTGATGCTCAGGCCCACGGCCCTTTGGCTCGCAGGCGTCGCGTAATGCCCGCCACAGGAGCCGAGCGTTTCGGCCAGAACGACGTTGACGCCGCTGTGCAGCCCTTCGCCCCACACGGTGCGCCCGTCGACCGGGGCGCGTGCGCGGATGAAGTCGTCGCCGACTTCAAGGAACTCGATGCCCAAAGCCGCCGTGGCGGAATTCTGGTGGGCCTCTGCCAGGGCTGCGATCGAGATGTCCTTTTTCCAGATGCTCATCGGTGTCTCCATGTTCGGGGTGGCGGCCGCCGATCATAGGACGCGGGCCGCGTTCAGTAGGTTTCGAGGTGAAGACGCCCTTCGCGCTGGAGCGCCATGCCGACCGCGTCCCAATCGAGGCCGGCTTCGACAGCCACGTCGCGCAGCGCGAGCACCACGCCCTCTTCCATGCTCTTCAGGCCGCACACATAGAAATGCGTCTGCCCGTCCTTCAGCAAGGCGGCGAGATCGGCGGCGCGTTCGCGCATCACGTCCTGCACGTAGCGTTTGGGCTGCCCCGGCGTGCGCGAGAACGCGAAGTTGATGTCGATGAAGTCTTTCGGCAGCGTCTGCAACGGGCCGAAGTACGGGAGCTCCTGCTGCGTGCGTGCGCCGAAGAACAGCAGCAGCTTGCCCCCTTCGAACTTGCCGCTCTTGCGCAGGCGGCGACGCCATTCGGTCATGGCCCGCATCGGCGCACTGCCGGTGCCGGTGCAGATCATCACGATGTGCGACTTGGGGTGGTTGGGCATCAGGAACGATGCGCCGAACGGGCCCACCACCTGCACCTTGTCGCCCACCTTCAGGTCGCACACGTAGTTGCTGGCCACGCCGTGCGCCGGCTTGCCCTGGTGGTCTTCGGTGACGCGCTTGACCGTCAGCGAAATGTTGTTGTAGCCGGGCCGCTCGCCGTTGCGCGGGCTCGCAATGGAGTACTGCCGCGCGAAGTGCGGCTTGCCCTTGCCATCCACGCCGGGTGGAATGACGCCGATCGACTGCCCTTCCAGCACCGGGAACGGCATCGCGCCCAAGTCCAGCACGATGTGGTGCGTCTGGTTCTCGAAACCGGCTTCGGTGCAGTTGAAGTTGCCGACCACCATGGCGGTGACCGGATCCTTCGGGGAATGCAGGTTGGTGTAGGCGTGCGCGGCCGACCACGGCGGCCTGGTGGCGCCGTATTGGGCCGAGTTGAAAACAGCCGCACCCGGCTCCGACGCCGGCTGCGGCGCCGCGGCCGGTGCCGGCATGACAGCCTGGCCTGTTGCCGGGACACCTTCTGCCTCGAGCTGCTCGGGCGTGAGCTCGGCCGGAAGCTCGTCCCACGTCAGTTGCTCTTCGATCGAGTAGGCCCGCACCACGGGCATGATTCGCCAGTTGTCGATCGATCCCGTGGGGCATGGCGAGATGCAGGCCATGCAGCCGTTGCACACGTCGGCACGCACCACGTAGTTGCGGTCGTCATGCGTAATAGCATTGACCGGGCAGGTTGCTTCGCAGGTATTGCAGCGAATGCAGATCTCGGGATCGATCAGGTGCTGCTTGATCAGCCCGGCTTCAATGACCATGTCCATGTTGTTCTCCTAAAGCCCTCCCCAATACCCAATCAACCGAAGCGCACGTACTCGAAATCGACGGGCTGCCGGTTGATGCCCATGACCGGCGGCGCGATCCAGCCGGCAAACTTGCCGGGGTCGACCACACGCCCCATCAACGAAGCGACGAAAGCGAAATCGTCCGGCGTCGGCAGCCATTCGTTCTTCTTCGCGGCCCATTCGGCCTCGTTCACGACGCGGCCGTCCGGCGACATTCTGATGCCGGCCAGGGCGCCGATCTGGCGGTTGAACGCCTTGTGCGGCACGATCAGCCGTGTCGGGATGCCCGCCTTTTCCAGCACCTTGTTCCAGCGTGTCACGCCAGCCACCGAATCCTTGATGAAGTCGTCGCGCAGCACTTCATTGAGCGCATTGAGCATCGGCACGTCCTTCTCGAGGAGCTGGCCGTTCTGCACCTCGAGCACCTTGTAGGTCTGGCCCTTGAGGATGTGGTCGTCCGTGCGCTTACCTTCTTCGTAGCGGCCTTTCAGGCCCGTGCTGTAGAAGGTCGCGGCATTGCTCGACTGGTCGGCGCCGAACAGGTCGATGGTCACGCTGTAGTGGAAGTTCAGGTAGCGCTGGATCGTTCCGAGGTCGATCGCGCCGGCCGCGCGCACTTTCTGCGGATCGTCGGTCTTGAGCTCGTTCATCACCGCGGCGGTGCGCGACAGCACGCGCGAGACGCCGCTCTCGCCGACGAACATGTGGTGCGCTTCCTCGGTCAGCATGAACTTGGTGGTGCGTGCCAGCGGATCGAAGGCGCTCTCGGCCAGCGCCGACAGCTGGAACTTGCCATCGCGGTCGGTGAAGTAGGTGAACATGAAGAACGCGAGCCAGTCGGGCGTCTTCTCGTTGAAGGCGCCCAGGATGCGTGGGTTGTTCTCGTCGCCGGAGGTGCGCTGCAGCAGCGCTTCGGCTTCTTCGCGGCCATCGCGGCCGAAGTGCTTGTGCAGCAGGTACACCATGGCCCACAGGTGGCGGCCTTCTTCGACGTTGATCTGGAACAGGTTGCGCAGGTCGTACATGCTGGGCGCGGTGAGGCCCAGGTGCCGCTGCTGCTCGACCGATGCGGGCTCGGTGTCGCCCTGCGTCACGATGATGCGGCGCAGGTTCGCGCGGTGTTCGCCGGGGATGTCCTGCCAGGCCTTCTCGCCCTTGTGGTCGCCGAAATGGATCTCGCGGTTGGCATCGCCCGGGTTCAGGAAGATGCCCCAGCGGTAGTCGCGCATCTTGACGTGGCCGAACTGCGCCCAGCCCTGCGGGTCGACGCTGACCGCGGTGCGCAGGTACACGTCGTAGTTGGTCGAGCCGTCGGGGCCGACGTCGTCCCACCAGTTGATGAAGTTCGGCTGCCAGCCTTCGAGTGCGCGTTGCAGCGTGCGGTCTTCCCCGAGATTGACGTTGTTGGGAATCTTCTCGCTGTAGTTGATCGTGCTCATGACGGAACCTTTATCGATTTGGTTGCTGAAGAGATATCTGTGCTGGGAACGCTGCGGAACCGGCTTCGCCGGGCCGCCAGCGTTGCCCCCTGCAAGGGGGTTGGCGTAGCGACACGAAGTGCGCGAAGCCTGGGGGTCATACCCTGTTCAAGTCGAACCCGGCCTTCTCGCCGGTGCCGTAGACCTTGAGCGCGCCCTTTTCGCCCACGGCGTTGGGACGATTGAAGATCCAGTTCTGCCATGCGGTCAGCCGGCCGAAGATGCGGGTGTTCATGTTCTCGCGCTGCGCAAAGCGCAGATTGGCCTCGAGGCCTGTCAGCGAATCCGGCGACATGGCGGCCCGCTCCTCGAGCGCAATGCGGATCTCGTCGGCCCAGTCGATGTCGTCCGGTGCAGCGGTCACCAGGCCAAGGGCGAGTGCCTCGTCTGCGTTCAGTGCCTTGCCGAAGCTGGCGCGCGCGGCCTCCAGCGGGGCTTCCTCTTCATAGAAGCGGCGCTGCAGGCGGCTCTGGTCGTTGACCATGACCAGGGGACCGAAATTGAAGGCATTGAGCGACAGGGTCGGTGCATGCTCCGGGTCGTCCGGCAGCGCCAGCATGTAGGCCCGGTCGGCCGCGAAGGCCAGCTCGGCCAGACTGCCTGCGAAGCAGGAATCGGAGTCGATCAGGGCGAACAGGCTGCGCGAAGAGACGTCCAGGCGCGCGAAGGTTCTGCGCATCAAGCCGATCGTCTCGCGCACGAACCAGTGGTCCTTGTTTGCCAACATCGTTGCGTCGCTGGCGAGCACCGCGGCCGGGTCGCCCTTGGTCTTGAGCTGCCAAGTGCCGATGTCGAGTGCATTGGTGCGCATCGAGAGGATCGCGTCGTCGAGTTCCCGCGCCATCGCAAACGGCCACCAGGTGGCGCCCGCTGCCTCGATGGCGGCGATGTCGGCCGGCTGCGCGCCGACGGGTGCATGAACCGTGAACGTTGCCGAGCGCGATGCCCGGTCGATCTCGACCTGCACATGGCGGTAGCGCAGACCGTTCTCGCTGTCCTCGCGTTCGATGCGGGTCAACGCAACACCCTGGGTGCCCGCAGGCGTTTGCGGACGATCGCTGGCCTGGCCCAGCTCAACCGCGCGCTGTTGCACGGTCGCCGCGAACTGGGCCGGCTTGACCACGGCATCGACCAGGCGCCAGTCAACCGCGCGTTGGCCTCGCACGCCTTCCACGCTGGTGCAGAAGATGTCGGCCAGGTCGTGGCGCACGTGGCGCTTGTCGGTGACGCGGGTCAGTCCGCCGGTGCCGGGCAGCACGCCGAGCAGCGGCACCTCGGGCAACGACACCGCCGACGAGCGGTCGTCCACCAGGTAGATCTCGTCGCAGGCCAGGGCCAGCTCGTAGCCGCCGCCGGCGCAGGCGCCGTTGACCGCGGCCAGGAACTTGATGCCGGAGTGTTTGGAGGTGTCTTCGATCCCGTTGCGGGTTTCGTTGGTGAACTTGCAGAAGTTCACCTTCCAGGAGTGGCTCGAAACGCCCAGCATGAAGATGTTGGCACCCGAGCAGAAGATCCGGTCCTTGCCGCTCGTCACGATGACCGAGCGGACTTCGGGATGCTCGAAGCGCACGCGGTTCAACGCGTCGTTCAGTTCGATATCGACGCCCAGGTCGTAACTGTTGAGCTTGAGCTTGTAGCCGGGGCGAATGCCGCCGTCCTCGGCAATGTCGAGCGACAGGCGCGCCACGGCGCCGTCGACGCTGAGCTTCCAGTGGCGGTATTGAGTCGGGTCGGTCCGGTAGTCCACGGAGGCCGGGGCGGTGGCGATTTCAGTCATTAGGAGTCTCCTGATGCGGCAAATTGAAGCAACATATTGCATTTGACTGGCTGGGTTACCGCCAGAACATGCATCATCCTGCATGTTCTCGAGCGTGTCAACCCTCGCATCGATTTATTACAGCCGCGGCCGGCGCGCGGCGTCAGTGCGCGGGCATCAGGCGCTCCCGCACGGCGGCGCGCAAGGTTTGAAAGCTTTCGGCCAGGCCGTGCCCGGACGTGTCGATGGTGATGTCCGCCTTGGAATAGAAGGCCGCGCGCCCGGTGAGGATCCGGCGCAGATCGTCCATGGCCTCCTTGCTCGCGGCCATGGGGCGCGTGTCGCCCTGCGCGGCGACGCGGCCCATGTGCTCCTCGGGCGCGGCCCGCAGCCACACGGTGGTGCAGTGCGTCAGCAACTGGTTGAAGGTGGCCGGATCCGAGACTATGCCGCCCGGGGTGGCGATCACGACTTCGCCGTAGATCTGCACCGTCTCTTCGAGCGCGCGCCGCTCGTAGCGACGGTAGGCGTTGGTGCCATACAGATCGTGGATCTCGCGCACGCTGCAGCCGGCGAACTTTTCGATTTCCCGGCTCAGTTCCACAAAGGGCACTTCAAGGTCGTCCGCCAGCATTTGCCCGAGCGTGGACTTGCCCGCGCCGCGCAGGCCGATGAGGGCGATACGCCGCTGCCGCGCAGGGTCGCTCGAGGCCGAGTCGAGCAGTTCGCCCAGCGCGACGCGCACCCGGCGCAGATCCGCCTCGCCGCGGCGCTCCAGCAGTTCACGGATCAGCAACCACTCCGGCGAACTGGTGGTCACGTCGCCGACCAGTTCGGCAAGGGAACACTGCAGCGCATTCGCAACCTGCTGCAGCACAAGGATCGACGCATTGCCGATCCCGTATTCCAGGTTGGCCAGGTGCCGCTCGGACACACCGGCTGTCAGCGCCACCGCCTTGCGCGTCAGGCCGCGGCGCGCGCGCAGGTTGCGAACCCGCTCGCCCAGCGCCATCAGCAGCGGGTTCTTGGCTTCTTCCGCGACGCTGATGACCGCGTCGGCTCGCTCGTTCATGTCCATTCCTTGACTGCGTGCCGGCGCCTCAGGGTAAACGCCATATATGCACTATATTGCTTGACACGGCTTAAGGGCCTGCGTATCGTTTCTCAACAGGCAAGATACTGCACGCGACGCCATACTGCAAGCCCGGCGCAAGTTCTAACCCACAAGATCGCCCCACTCACGATGTCCAAAGAAACATTTCATCAACTCATCGCGACCCTCACGGCCGAGATTGCCGACCGGCCGCTCGGCCCTGCGCTCGACCAGTGGCTCAACGCCCGGCACGGCGCCGGCACCCCCACCTTCGACAACCTGAAGCAGGCCTGCATCGACGGCGTCGCCGAGGGCTGGCTGTGCGAGCGCGAAGGCGGCGGCATCCGTTACGGGCGTGTCTTCAAGGCAGAGGATGCGCTGCACCGCTTTTCGGTCGACGTGGTCGACATGCAGGACATCGCCGGCCCGCACCACAGCCATCCGAACGGCGAGATCGACCTGATCATGCCGCTCGAAGGCGAGGCCACCTTCGACCATCGGCCGGCCGGCTGGTGCGTCTACCCGCCCGGCAGCGCGCACCGCCCGACCGTGGCCTCGGGCCGGGCGCTCGTCCTCTACCTCCTGCCCGAAGGGCAGATCCAATTCACAAAATCTTCATGACCGAACTTCTTCCCAATTTCGTCGCCGGCCGCTGGCAAGCAGGCAGCGGTGAAGGCGTGCCGCTTTTCGACCCGGTGCTGGGCACCGAACTGGCACGCGTCGACGCGACCGGGCTTGACCTCACCAATGCATTCGGCTTCGCGCGGGACACCGGCGGCGCTGCGCTTCGCGCGCTGACCTACCGCGAACGTGCGGCCCTGCTGGGCGCCATCGTGAAGGTGCTGCAAGCCAATCGCGACCTCTACTACGACATTGCGACGGCCAACTCGGGCACGGTGAAGAACGACTCGGCCGTCGACATCGATGGCGCAATCTTCACGCTGGGCCAGTACGCCCGATGGGGCGAGGCGTTGGGCGACGTCCGGGTGCTGGCCGATGGCGACGCCGTCAAGCTCGGCAAGGAGCCGGTGTTCCAGTCCCGTCACATCCAGGTTCCGACGCCCGGTGTGGCGCTGTTGATCAACGCTTTCAACTTTCCGAGCTGGGGGCTTTGGGAAAAGGCCGCGCCCGCGCTGCTCTCGGGCGTGCCGGTCATCGTCAAGCCCGGCACCTCGACCGCGTGGCTGACGCAGCGCATGGTGCGCGACGTCGTCGACGCCGGCGTGCTGCCGGCCGGCGCACTGTCGGTGATCTGCGGAAGTTCGCAGGGCCTGATGGATCAGCTGCAGGTGTTCGACGTGGTCTCCTTCACCGGGTCGGCGGAAACCGGCGCGGTGATCCGTTCGCATCCGTCCGTGTCCAAGCACTCGGTGCGCGCGAACATCGAGGCCGACAGCCTCAACTCGGCACTGCTGTTGCCCGATGCGGCGCCGGGCTCGGAAGCCTTCGACCTGCTGGTGCGCGAGGTGGTGCGCGAGATGACGGTCAAGTCGGGCCAGAAGTGCACCGCGATCCGGCGCGTGATGGTGCCGGCCGCCCACTACGACGCCGTGGCCGAAGCGATCGGTGCCAAGCTCGCGGCCGTCACCGTCGGCAATCCGCGCAACGAATCCGTGCGCATGGGTTCGCTCGTCAGTCGCGCGCAGCTGAATGCGGTGCGCGAAGGGCTGGAGGTGCTGAAGGCCCAAGCCGGCGTGCTCTACGACGGCAGCCAGGCACCGCTGGTCGACGCCGACCCTGCCGTGGCCTGCTGCATCGGGCCGGTGCTGCTCGGCACGCGCGATGCGGACGGTGCAGGACGGGTGCACGAGGTCGAGGTGTTCGGCCCGGTCGCGACGCTCCTGCCCTACCGCGATATCGACCACGCGGTGGCATTGGCCCATCGCGGCCAGGGATCGCTCGTCACGTCGCTTTACGGCGCAGACGATGCGGCGCTGGGCCAGGTCGCGGTTCAACTTGCGGCCAGCCACGGGCGCGTTCATGTGATCACGCCCGCCGTGGGCAAAACCCACACGGGCCATGGCAACGTGATGCCCATGTCGCTGCACGGCGGCCCGGGCCGCGCCGGCGGCGGTGCCGAACTGGGCGGCCTGCGCGCCCTTGATTTCTATCACCGCCGCAGCGCGATCCAGGCCAGCCCAGAGGTTCTGGCGCGCCTGGGCACGGCGAGCTGACAGCACGCTCGAACCAAGAGCCCCCGGAGACACCGATGAGCCTGCCCCCAACCTTCAACTTCGCCGAACACCTGTTTGCGCTCAACCGCGGGCGCGCGCAAAAGACCGCCTACATCGACGACCGCGGCACGCTGAGCTATGGCGAGCTCGAGGATGGCGCCCGGCGCTTCGCCTCGGTGTTGCTGGCCGCAGGCATCCAGCGCGAAGACCGCGTCCTGTTGCTGCAGCTGGACAGCACCGATTGGCCGGTGAGCTTTCTCGGCTGCCTCTATGCGGGCATCGTGCCGGTCGCGGTCAACACGCTGCTGACGGCCGATGACTATGCCTACATGCTCGAGCACAGCGGCGCGACGGCGGCCCTCGTGTCGGGCGCGCTGACGGACGTGCTGCTGCAGGCCGTCGCGAAGGCGCCAAAAAGCGCACCCAGACAGCTCATCGTGTCGCAGCCGGCCGGGGCGCTGCCGGACAACGCGCTGGACATGGGCGCGGCTGTTGCGGCCGCCGAACCGCTCGCCGCGCCCGCCCTGACGGCGCCCGGGGACCACGCCTTCTGGCTCTATTCGTCCGGCTCGACCGGCCGGCCCAAGGGCACGGTGCACTCGCACGCCAACCCTTGGTGGACGGAAAAGCTGTTCGGTGGCCCGGTGCTCGGCCTGACCGAAAGCGACGTCTGCTTTTCGGCCGCCAAGCTGTACTTCGCCTACGGCCTCGGCAACGCCCTGACCTTTCCACTCTCGGTGGGTGCGAGCGTGGTGCTCATGGCCGAGCGGCCGACGCCCGATGCCACCTTCCGGCGCTGGACCGGTGCCACCCCGAGCGGCGGTGGCGTCAAGCCCACCGTATTTTTCGGCGCGCCCACCGGCTTCGCGGGGATGCTCGCTTCGGCCTCGCTGCCGGTGCGCGAGGCGGTCGCGCTGCGCATGTGCTCTTCGGCCGGCGAGGCACTGCCGGGCGAGATCGCGCAGCGCTTCAAGGCGCACTTCGGCTGCGAGATCATCGACGGCATCGGTTCGACCGAGATGCTGCATGTGTTCATCTCCAACCGGCCCGGCGACATCCGCTACGGCACCACCGGCCGCCCGGTAGAGGGCTACGCGATCGAACTTCGCGGCGAGGACGGCCGGCCCGTGCCCGACGGCGAGGTGGGCGACCTGTTCATCAAGGGACCGAGCGCCGCGCTGATGTACTGGGGCAACCCCGAAAAGACGCGCGACACCTTCCAGGACGGCTGGACCCGCAGCGGCGACAAGTACTCGCGCGACGCGGACGGCTACTACACCTACGCCGGGCGCAGCGACGACATGCTCAAGGTCAGCGGCATCTACGTGTCGCCGTTCGAGGTCGAATCCACGCTGATGCTGCACCCTGCCGTGCTCGAGGCCGCCGTGATCGGCAAGGAAGACGCGGACGGCCTCACCAAGACCAAGGCCTACGTGGTGCTGAAGGCCGGCCGGTCCGCCAGCGACGACGAACTCAAGGCCTTCGTGAAGGAGCGGCTGGCGCCCTACAAGTACCCGCGCTTCATCGAGTTCGTCGACGAACTGCCGAAGACGGCGACCGGCAAGATCCAACGCTTTCGCCTGCGCGAACGGGAGCGCGAAGCGTGAGCGATCCGTCCGAATTCACCGCCATCCCCTGGCGGGGAAAAGACGTGTGCATCGAATACGCGCGCATCGCACCCGAACGCACCGACGCGCCGCTGGTCGTCTTCCTGCACGAAGGCCTGGGTTCGGTCGCGATGTGGAAGGACTTCCCCGTGAAGCTCTGCGAGGCCGGTGGTTTCCGCGGCCTGGTGTTCTCGCGCCCCGGCTACGGCCGCTCGACACCGCGCGAACCCGACGAGTTCTGGGACGTCGACTACATGCACCGCCAGGCGCACGAGGTGCTGCCCGCCTTCTTCGAAGCCATCGGCCTCAAGGAGAAGCCCTGGCTCTTCGGCCACAGCGACGGCGGCTCGATCTCGCTTCTCTACGCCTCACATTTTCCCGAACGCGTGGCCGGGCTGGTGCTGCTCGCGCCGCACATCTTCGTGGAAGACCTGACTGTGGCGAACATCGACCAGGCGCGCGTGGCCTGGCTCGAGACCGACCTGCCGAAGAAGCTGGCCCGCTACCACGACGACGCCGAAGCCACCTTCTGGGGCTGGAACCACATCTGGCTGCACCCGCCCTTCAGGCAATGGAACATCGAAGCCGGGCTCGACGCCATCCGTTGCCCGGTTCTTGCTATCCAGGGAATCGACGACGAGTACGGCACACTGCGCCAGATTCGCGGCATCGCCGAGCGGGTGCCCGGAACCCGGCTGCTCGAGCTCCCCAACTGCGGGCATTCCCCGCATCGGGACCAGCCGGAACAGGTCATAGTGGCGGCCGTTTCGTTCGTCGAAGCAGCCGACCGGCGGGCAGGGAAAACTCGTTCTTGAGAGATAAATGATTTACCCTTAAAGTATCTGCCATCCCATTCCTGCCAACCGTCGCCAGGCTGTTTCCGTCTTTTTCACCCTCATCATCAACGCCAGGAGATACCCATGACCACCAGCGTCGCACGCACCACCCTGACCGCCCTCGCCCTGGCCTGCGTCGCCACGCTGGGCCATGCCCAGCAGGCCAAGCTGAAGGTCGGTCTCATGCTGCCCTACAGCGGCACCTTCACCGCGCTCGGCGTGGCGATCGAGAACGGCTTCAAGCTGCGCGTCGAGGAACAAGGCGGCAAGCTCGGCGGCCGGGAGATCGAGTACATCAAGGTCGACGACGAATCCGATCCGGCCAAGGCCACCGACAACGTGAACAAGCTGATCAAGCGCGACAACGTCGACGTGATCGTCGGCACCGTGCACTCCGGCGTGGCGATGGCCATGGCCAAGGCCGCCAAGGAGAGCGGCACCGTGCTGATCGTGCCGAACGCCGGCGCCGACGCCGTGACGGGCCCGATGTGCGCGCCGAACATCTTTCGCAGCTCGTTCTCGAACTGGCAGCCGGCCTTCGCGATGGGCGAGGTCGCGGCCAAGCAGCAGGGCAAGAAGAAGGCCATGACCATCACCTGGAAGTACGCGGCGGGCGACGAGTCGGTCGCCGGCTTCAAGGAAGGCTTCGAGAAGGCGGGTGGCCAGGTCACCAAGCAACTGAACGTGCCGTTCCCCAACGTGGAGTTCCAGGCGCTGCTGACCGAGATCGCAGCCGCCAAGCCCGATGCGGTGTATGCCTTCTTCGCGGGCGGCGGCGCGGTCAAGTTCGTCAAGGACTATGCGGCGGCCGGGCTCAACAAGACCATTCCGCTCTACGGCCCCGGCTTCCTGACCGACGGCACGCTCGACGCACAGGGCGAGGCGGCGCAAGGCATGCTCACCACGCTGCACTATGCCGACGGCCTCAACACGCCGCGCGACACCGCTTTCCGCACCGCCTATGCCAAGGCCTTCAAGCTGCAGCCCGACGTGTACGCAGTGCAGGGCTACGACGCGGCGCAGATGCTCGGCATCGGCCTGGCCGCGGTCAAGGGCGACATCGGCAAGAAGGCCGAGTTCGCCTCGGCCATCGAGAAGGCGAAGATCGACAGCCCGCGCGGTCCGTTCTCGATCGGCAAGTCGCACAACCCGGTGCAGGACATCTACCTGCGCAAGGTCGAGGGCAAGGAAAACAAGATGGTCAGCATCGCGAGCAAGAGCCTGGCCGATCCGGCTCGCGGGTGCAGGATGTAAAGCACACCCCCAGTCTTCGCGCACTTCGTGTCGCTACGCCAACCCCCTTGCAGGGGGCAACACCAGCGGCCCGGCGAAGCCGGTTCCGCGGTGTTTCCCGAAGGGGCATTTTTTCGTCAACGGCTGCAACCAAGAATTTGAAACGTGGACATCGGCACCTTTCTCGTCCAATGCCTGAACTCGGTTCAGTACGGACTTCTGCTTTTCCTGGTCGCCTCGGGGCTGACGCTGATCTTCGGGATCATGGGCGTCATCAATCTGGCGCATGGCAGCTTCTACATGCTGGGCGCCTACATGGCGTTCGCGCTGTCGCCGCTGTTCGGCGACCAGTTCATCGTGATGCTCGCGGCCGGCGTGGTGCTGGCCGCGGTGTTCGGCTACCTGCTGGAGTGGGTCTTCTTCAGCTACCTCTACCAACGCGACCACCTGCAGCAGGTGCTGATGACCTACGGGCTCATCCTGGTGTTCGAGGAGCTGCGCTCGCTGCTGGTCGGCAATGACGTGCATGGCGTCAAGGCGCCGCCCTGGCTCGAAGGCAGCTTCGCGCTGGGCGACCTGATGAGCTACCCGTGGTATCGCCTGTTCGCCTCGGCGGCCTGCATCGCGCTGGCGATCGGCCTCTACCTGGTGGTGAACCGCACGCGGCTCGGCATGATGGTGCGCGCCGGCGCGAGCAACCGCGACATGGTGCGCGGCCTCGGCATCGACATCCGGCGGCTCTACCGCATCGTGTTCGCGGCCGGCGTGGCGCTGGCCGCACTCGCCGGCATGATCGCGGCGCCGATGTCGTCGGTCTACCCGGGCATGGGCAGCAGCGTGCTCATCATCTGCTTCGTGGTGGTCGTGATCGGCGGCATCGGCTCGATCACCGGCGCGCTGGTCGCGTCGCTGCTGGTCGGTTTCGTCGATACCTTCGGCAAGGTTTTCTTCGCCGAGCTGAGCGGCATGGGGGTGTATGTGCTGATGGCGATCGTGCTGATCTGGCGCCCCGAAGGCCTGATGGGACGCAAAGCATGATGCGCCGCCTCAACCACTTTCTGCCGCTGTTCTGCGCCATCGTGCTCGCGCTGCTCGGGCCGGCGCTGAGCCCCTATCTGTCGGACTTCATCGTCAAGGTGATGATTCTCTCGATCTTTGCGCTGAGCCTCGAACTACTGGTCGGCATGACCGGGCTGGTGAGCCTGGGCCATGCCGCGTTCTACGGCATCGGCGCCTATGCCACCGTGCTGGGCTCCGGCGCGGAGGGCGGCTCCATTGCATGGCTGCTGCCGCTGGCGATGGGCTCGGCCGCGGCGTATGCGCTGGTCGTCGGCGCGCTCAGCCTGCGCACGCGCGGGGTGTACTTCATCATGGTCACGCTGGCTTTCGCGCAGATGGCATTCTTCGTGTTCCACGACACCAAGGTCGGCGGCGGCAGCGACGGCATCTACATGTACGTGAGGCCCGTGCTCGGCGCGCTCGACATGGAGAACCGGCGCGTGCAGTTCTATGCGGTGCTGGCCGCGCTGGTGGCCACCTACGGCCTGCTCGCGCTGATCCGGCGCTCGCGCTTCGGCGCTGCGCTGGCCGGCATCCGCGTCAACGAACAGCGCATGCGCGCGGCCGGCTTTCCGGTCTACGGCTACAAGCTCGCGGCCTTCGTGCTGGCGGGCGCGCTGGCCGGCCTGGCCGGCTTTCTGGTGGCGGCGCGCGACGGCGTGGTCAACCCCGAACTGCTGGCCTGGCACAACTCCGGAGAGGTGCTGCTCATGATCATTCTCGGCGGGCTGGGCCACCTGCGCGGCGCAGTGATCGGAGCGGTGGCATTCACGCTGCTGAAGGAATTCCTGTCGACGCAGGCCTTCGTCGGGCCGCTGGCCGACCACTGGCAGCTGACGCTGGGCCTCGCGATCATCGCGTTCGTCGCGTTGCTGCCCAAGGGCCTGATCGGCATCGCTGCGCGTTTCGCGCCGAGGAGCGCGGCATGAGTGCCCTGCTGGCCGTCAACAGCCTGACCCGCCGTTTCGGCGGTCTGGTCGCCGTGAGCGCGGTGACGCTCGACCTGCATCGCGGCGAGGTGCACGCGGTAATCGGCACCAACGGCGCAGGCAAGTCGACGCTGATCAACATGCTCTCCGGCGAGATCGCCGCCTCCGAAGGGCGCATCACGCTCGAAGGCGACGACATCACCACGCGCGCCCAGTCGCGCCGCGCGCGCGAAGGCGTGGGCCGCAGCTACCAGCGCACCACCATCTTTCCGGAATTCACCGTGCACGAAAACTGCCGCCTGTCGGCACAGGCCGCAGCGCCGCGGCCGTGGGCGATCTGGCAGGCCTCGAGCCGCTGCGCCGCGAGCAATGCGGCGGCCGACGAAGCCCTGAGCGCAGCCGGCCTCGAGGCCGACGCGCACCGCATTGCCGGCACGCTGAGCCACGGCGCCAAGCGCCAGCTCGAAGTCGCGATGTGCCTTGCCACGCGGCCGCGCGTGCTGCTGCTGGACGAGCCGCTCGCCGGCATGGGCGCCGAAGAAACGGAACGCATGCTGGCACTGCTGACGCGGCTCAAGACATCGCATGCGATCCTGCTGGTGGAACACGACATGGACGCGGTGTTCCGCATTGCCGACCGCATCACGGTGATGGTCAACGGCACGGTGATCGCGACCGGCGACCCGGCCTCGATCCGCAACAACGCGGACGTCCGCACCGCCTATCTCGGCGAGGAGGATTGAGATGCTGCAAGTCCAGGGTCTCAACACCTACTACGGCGACAGCCACATCCTGCGCGGCGTCGACATCGAACTGCCGGCGGCCACCTCGGTCGGCCTGCTCGGACGCAACGGCATGGGCAAGACCACGCTGATCCGCACGCTGATGGGCTACGTGCGGCCCGCGGCCGGCCGCGTGCAGCTCGATGGCCAGGACGTGACGGGCTGGGTGCCCGAAAAGATGGCGCGGCGCGGCATCGGCTACGTGCCGGAGGGCCGTGGCATCTTTCCGAACCTGTCGGTGCGCGAGAACCTCTTGATGAGCGCGCGTGCCGGCATCGACGGCCAGCGCGCCTGGACCTTCGATCGCGTCATGGCGACTTTTCCGCGCCTGACGGAGCGGCTCGGACACGGTGGCCAGCAGCTCTCGGGTGGCGAACAGCAGATGCTGTCGATCGGCCGCGCGCTCATGACGAATCCGCGCCTGTTGATCCTCGACGAGGCCACCGAGGGGCTGGCGCCGCTGGTGGTAGTGGAAATCTGGCGCGTGATCGCCGACATTCGCGCGACGGGCATCGCCACGCTGATCGTCGACCGCGACTGGCGCAAGGTGCTGGCGCACACCGACCGCGCGGCCGTGATGGAGAAAGGCCGCATCGTGCTCGCGTCGGAATCGGGCGCGCTGGCGGCGGCGCCCGAAGCCCTGTCTGCCCTGCTGGGCGTTTGATGCGGTCTTGCATTCACAGCGTCCGGCGTTGATCTGAGCGCTTCGGTTTCGGGGTGGGCTCAGAGCGGCGGGGCACGCTGAACAGGTAGAGCGTGCCCTGGGCCGCTGGTGGTGGGTGGCCCCTGCAGCGAAATAAAGGAGGAGGCCGCAGGCCGGGGGACATTCGCGGAAGGGGCCACCCGCCGCCAGCGGCCTGCCCCAAGCCCCCTGTTCGAAACGACGCTCATCCGAGGCGTCCGCAGCGACGCGCCTGCATGCGTCCAGCGCGTCTCGTAAACCCTGACCCGAAATGTCGTTGAAACGACTGACCGCGCGACGCGTGCAAAAAACAATGGGTTCCTACCGATCACCCCTCCGCAACAGCACACGCCAACGATGTCCAAACGCAAAGTGATTCTGACCATTGCCCCGACCGGCGGCATGGCGCACAAGTCGCAGAACCCCGCCCTCCCCACCCAGCCGAAAGAAATCGCCGAAGACGTCATTCGATGCTGGAACGCCGGCGCGAGCGTGGTCGCGATCCATGCCCGCCGCCCCGACGACGGCGCCACCTGCAACGCCGACATCTACCGCGACATCAACACCCGCATCCGCGCCAAGAGCGACATCGTGATCAACAACTCCACGGGCGGCGGCGTGCATGGCGACATGGTCAAGCCGCTGGCCGGCGACCGCTGGGAAATCCTCTGGGAGGAGCGACTGAAAGGCATGGATGCCGGCGCCGAGATGTGCACGCTGGACGCGACCACGCTCAATCTGAGCTTCGAAGGCAAGGAGATCCTCATGGACACCTCGCTGACCCGCGGCCGTGAACTCGCGGCGGGAATGAAAGCGCGCGGCATCAAGCCCGAATGGGAAGTCTTCAGCCCGACGCACATCCTCCAGGACACCACCACGCTGATCGACGAAGGGCTGGACGACGCACCGCACTTCATCAATCTCGTGATGAACGTGCATCGCAATTTCCAGAACGCAATGCCCTACTCGCCGCGCTTCCTTCAGATGATGGTGGACACCCTTCCGAAGAACAGCATCTTCTGCGTCAGCGGCATCGGCCCTTCGCAGCTCGAAGCCAACGTGGCCTCGCTGCTACTGGGCGGCCATGCGCGCGTGGGCCTGGAAGACAACCTGTATTTCCGCCAGGGCGAACTCGCAACCAACATACAGCTGACCGAGCGGATCGTCCGCGTGATGCGCGAGCTCGACATGGAGCCGGCAACACCGGCCGAGGCGCGCGAAATGATGGGCCTGCCGCGCATCGGTTCCGTCCGGCCAGCGTTCGCGCTCTGAAGTCATCCCTGCCCACTCATCCAAAAGACAGACAGAACATGAAAACCGCACGCATCGCCACCGCCCTGGTTCTCGGCGCGACCGCCATCAGCGCCTCCGCCCAGATCTCGGACGACGTCGTCCGGATCGGTTTCATCAGCGACATGTCCGGCATCTACCGCGACTACGACGGCCCTGCCGGTGCCGAGGCGATCCGGATGGCCATCGCCGACTTGGGCGGCGTGCTGAATGGCAAGAAGATCGAACTGCTCACCGCCGACCATCAGAACAAGCCGGACATCGCTGCCGCGAAGGCGCGGGAATGGTTCGACGTCAACAAGGTCGACATGCTGATCGGCGGCGTGAACTCCGGCGCAGCCATCGCGATGGCGGGCGTTGCCGCGGACAAGAAGAAACCCTTCTTCGTGGTCGGTTCCGGAGCCTCCAGCCTGACCAACGAGTTCTGCTCGCCCTACACCGTGCACTACGCCTACGACACGGTGGCCATGGCGCGCGGCACCGCCAGCGCGGTGGTCAAGTCCGGCGGCAAGAGCTGGTACTTCGTGGCGGCCGACTATGCCTTCGGCGCAGCGCTGCAAAACGATGCCAGCAAGGTCATCCTTGCCAATGGCGGCACGGTGGCGGGGTCGGTCAAGCATCCGCTCGGCGCCAGCGACTTCTCTTCGTTCATGCTGCAGGCGCAGGGCTCGAACGCCCAGGTTCTGGCACTGGCCAATGCAGGCGGCGATACCGTCAACGCCCTCAAGTCCGCTGCCGAGTTCGGGCTCAGCAAGAACATGAAGCTGGCCGGCATGATCATCACGATCAACGATGTACACGCCCTCGGCCTGAAGACCGCCCAGAACATGTACCTGACCGACAGCTGGTACTGGAACCAGACGCCGGAATCCCGGGAATGGGCACGCCGCTTCTTCGACAAGCACAAGCGCATGCCCTCCTCCTTCCACGCAGGCGACTACTCGGCTGCGGTGCAGTACCTGAAGGCGGTGAAAGCAGCCGGCACCGACGACGCGGACACGGTGATGGCGCAACTGAAGAAGTCGAAGTTCGAGGACATGTTCGTCAAGGGCGGCTGGCTGCGCGGAGACGGACTCATGGTGCACGACATGCAGCTGATGCAGGTCAAGACGCCGGCCGAGTCCAGCGAACCGTGGGACTACTACAAGGTGGTCGAGCGGATCAAGGGCGAAGCAGCCTGGACAACGAAAGCAGAAAGCCGGTGCGCCCGATGGAAGGTTTGATGGTCAGCGGCTGATACCGGATCGCGCTCAAGGACAGTGAACCCTGGCGTTTGCCGGCAGGAGCTTCGTGCTTGACGTTTCGGGGTAGGTCTGTGGGGCGGGCCGCCGAAGGCCGGGGGACATTCGCGGAGCAGCGTGCCCCGCCGCCCTGATCCCACCCCCGAACCTGAGCGCCCCGAACCTCAGCGCCCAGATCGAGCCCCTCACGTCCGCAAGAAACTCACCCGCGCCGCGTGCGTGATGGCGACGACGCACGGATGCTTGATGCGGCGCTCGACCGAGATGGCAAAGAACTCCTCGACCAGTTCGGAGGTGCGCCCCACCACCTCGACACCGTACTGCGCGCAGGTCTCCTCCTCGAGCACGGCCGGCGACATGAACACGCCGCGCCCTTCGCCGCCGAACGCCTTGAGCAACGCGGCATCGTCGAACTCGCCGATGAGACGCGGCCGCAAGGCATGCTCGGCCAGCCACAGATCCAGGCGTTGCCGCATGGCCGACGACGACCCCTGGATCAGCATCGGCGCGCCATCGAGGCAGCCGGGAAACGATCCCTTGAGCGATTGCTTCAGCGCGGGCGCCGCGAAGAACGTCATCGCCGTGGTGCCGAGCGTGTGGTTGAAGGCCTTGACGCTGGTCTGCTTGCTCATCGGCTCGTCGGCAATCACGAGATCGAGGCGCTGCACCGAAAGTTGTGCCAGCAGATCGCGAAAGTTGCCTTCGTGGCAAACCAGGCGAACCTGCTCGGGAATGGTGAGGGCGGGCTCGAGGAGCCTGTAGGCGATGGCCTTGGGCACCGCATCCGCGATCCCGACTCGAAAACTCAGGCTGCGCCCGGCCGGGCTCCTGCTGCTGACCGCGGCCTCGAGCTCCGCGCCCAGCGCAAAGATGTGGTCGGCGTAGCTCAGCGCGGTGCGACCCTCGGGCGTCAGTTCGAGACCGCGCCCGCTTTTCTGGAACAGGCGGCATCCCAGCGAGTCTTCGAGCATCTTGATCTGCGCCGACAGGGTCTGCGGCGTGATGTGCAGCTGCTGGCCCGCGCGGACGACGCCGCCCGCCTTGGCCGCAGCCCAGAAATAGTGGAGGTGCTTGTAGTTCAAGGTTGCAGGACGCTGTCGATACTGCGTGAAAAGCGATGTAACGATGCCAAATATACGACTTTTATCGAAACCTGACTGCCCCTACATTGGACGAGTACCACCTTCACAGGAGAAATCAGATGAGAGACAACATTCAGGTATTCGGCGCCGGCCAGTCCATCGGGGACTCGAGCGCGCAGCGCAACCAGGTGCTGCGCAACACCTACTGGCTGCTCGCGCTGTCGATGGTGCCTACGGTTCTGGGCGCCTGGATCGGTGTGGCGACGGGCGTGGCCAGCGCGATGTCGCCCGGCATCGGCATGGTGGTCTTTCTGGCCGGTGCCTTCGGCTTCATGTTCGCGATCGAAAAGACCAAGAACTCCGCGGCCGGCGTGCCGGTGCTGCTGGCGTTCACCTTCTTCATGGGCCTGATGCTGTCCCGCCTGGTCGGCAGCGTGCTGGGCCTCTCGAACGGTGCGAGCCTGGTGATGACCGCCTTCGCCGGCACGGGTGCCGTGTTCCTCGGCATGGCTTCGCTGTCGTCGGTGATCAAGCGCGACCTGACGTCGATGGGCAAGTGGCTTTTCATCGGCGCCATTCTTCTGCTGGTCGCCGGCATCGCCAACTTCTTCATCCAGTCGAGCGCGTTGATGATCACGTTGTCGGTGCTGGCCGTGGGCATCTTCTCGGCCTTCATCCTGCACGACCTGAAGCGCGTGAAAGACGGCCACGAAACCAACTACATCACCGCCACGCTCGGCGTCTATCTCAGCCTCTACAACGTGTTCCAGTCGCTGCTCATGCTGCTCGGCATCGGCGGTGGACGCGACGAGTAAACCGTTTTTCAAGGAGCCGCCATGCGTCTCACCACCAAAGGCCGGATGGCCGTCGTTGCAATGGTCGACGTGGCCTTGCACGGAAAGACCGGGCCGATTGCGCTGGCCGTCATCGCCCGCCGGCAGCGCATTTCGATCTCGTACCTCGAACTGATGTTCGCCGACCTGCGCCGGCACGGCCTCGTGGCATCGACGCGCGGACCGGGCGGCGGCTACACGATCGGCCGGCCCGCGGCAAAAATCTCGGTGGCAGACATCGTCTACGCGGTCGATGGTTCCGGTACCGAGTCGGGCCAGCGCGGCTTCGATCTGGTCGCCCCGGACGACCAACGATGCCTGACCCCCGACCTCTGGTCTTCGCTGAGCCAGCGTGTCGTGGAGTTCCTGGATTCGATCAGCCTGCAGAAGCTGGTCGATGACCAGATCGCCAGCGGCGTGCGGATCGAAAGCGAAAGCGCCCCCGTCAGGCAGGCCGAACCGGTTCGTGCACGAGTGGCGCCGAGCCGCCCGAAGGCGCCGAACTCCGTGTTCGAACTCGGCAAGTTCCAGGCGGGTTGATCGCCGCCACCGTGCTCAAACCCCGAAAAGCGTGAAATCTTTCCTCGAAAAATGGATACCTAAGTTCTAAAGTCCAGGCATTCATTTTTCTTGTCTGGGGGCAACATGCAGGTTCGCAAGATTGGTTTGCTGGTCGAACAGCCGCGGGATGGCGCCTATTACTGGGTGATCCAGGAGGATGTGCGCCGTGACGGACGCTACGAGCCCATGCAGAAGGCGGAACGCCCCTTCGCCACCTACGCAGCGGCGCTGGCCCAGGGCTACGGCGTGCTGCAGCGGCTGTGCGGTCTCACCGGCCTGCCGGCGGGCGGCCCGGTTTCCATTTAAGGCCGCGCCGCGACGCGGTGTCAGCCAGCGCAGGGGCGCCGCCGGAAGGCGGCGCCCCTTGCCTTTTCGGGCGCGGCAGAATCGGGGGCTCCCACCCCTGCCATGCTCACCCTCCTTTCCCTCAGCTGCCCCCAATGCTCAGCCCCGCTGCCGCGGGCGGCGCGTTGGCGCACGGTCAACTGCATCTATTGCGGTGCAACCATCGTGCGCGGCGCCGAAACGGTGGAACGGGCCACGTTCCGGATGGCATGGCAGCGCTCGAACTCGGCGCCCGCAGAAGGGCGCGAGCTGGTCTGGCGCAGCGCCCGCTACGGCCTGCTGGCACCGCTGGGCACCGGCGACAGCGCTGAACTCTGGCTTGCACGGCGCTGCGGCGCGTTGCCGGAACGGGTGACCCTCAAGCTGGCGCTGGACGAACAGGCAGCGCGCGACCGGCTGCTCGCCGAAGCCGCCGCGCTTGAAGCGCTGCAGCGCCTCGCGACGCCGGGCGCCGCCTATTTCACGCGCCGGCTGCCGCAGCCGCTCGGCACCGGCGTTGCCGAGGGTCTGGCCGGGGGCACCCGCACGGCGCTGCTGCTGCGCCACCCTGCCGGCTTCTGGGGCAGCCTGGCCGAAGTGCGGCTGCTCAACCCGCAGGGCATCGACCCGCGCCATGGCGTCTGGCTCTGGCGCCGCATGCTCGAGGTGCTGGCCTTCGTCCACGACAACGGCTGGGTGCATGGCGCGCTGGCACCGGAGCATGCGCTGGTGCACCCGCACGACCACGGCGTGTTGCTGATCGGCTGGGCCGACGCACGCCAGCCGCCGGCGCACGACCGCAGCGCGGCGATGGCGCGCGACCTCATGCAGTCGGCCTGGACGATTCGTGCGCTGCTGGCCGGGCATGCGGCCGATGCACCGGGGCCCGGCGCCCGCACGCCGGCCCCGATGGCGGCCTTGCTGCGCCAATGCAGCGAGGATGCGGCCGCTTGCGCGCAGTTCGGCGCGCGCGGCCTCGAGCAGGCCTTGTCGACCGTGGCGCGCGAAGCCTTCGGCCCACCGCAGTTCATCCCCTTCCACCCCGCGCCGCAGGGCGCCTGACACACCGAGGACGCCACCCCATGGGTTACGGAAACTATTCGCACGCCGCACACGCTGCCCTCGTGGCCGACCGGGCCTCCCGCTCCGGCGCCGAAGTCTTCACGCAACGTGCCACGCACCCGCTGATGAACCCGCAGGGGCTCAAGGTGCGCGAGTCGCGCGACAACGCCGACCACCCGAACTCGCTGGGCATTGTGTTTGCGCTCGACGTCACCGGGTCGATGGGCGACATTCCCGACATCCTTGCGCGGCGCGAACTGCCGACCTTCATGAAGCTGCTGACCGACTGCGGCGTGACCGACCCGCAGTTGATGTTCATGGCCATCGGCGACGCCAACGCCGACCATGCCGCGCTACAGGTCGGCCAGTTCGAAACCACCGCAGAACTGATGGACCAGTGGCTCACCCGCAGCTACCTCGAGGGCGGCGGTGGCGGCACCGGCGAGGAAAGCTACGAGCTGGCTTTCTATGTGCTCGCGCAGCACACCGACCTCGACTGCTGGGTCAAACGCCGCAAGCGCGGCTATCTGTTCATGACCGGCGACGAGCTGCCCTACTCCGCCGTCTCGCGCCACCAGATCGAAGCACTGATCGGCGAGAAGCTCGACGAGGACATTCCGATCGAGGAAGCCATCGCCGCGGCCGCCGAGACCTACCACCTGTTCTTTCTGATTCCCGATGCCAAGCGGCGCCAGCACTGTGAAAAGCGCTGGCGTGAATTGCTCGGCGACCATGTCATCTGCATGGACGCGCCCGACGATGCCTGTGCCGTGGCCGCGGGCATCGTGGCGCTGACCGAGCGCGCGGTACCAACCCTCGACGGCCTGGCCCAGGTCATGGGTGCGCACGGCACGCCGCGCGAGCGCGTGGGCGCGGTGGTGCACGCGCTCGAAGGCTATGCCGCACTCATCGATCCGGATGCACCGAAGCGCGTGCGTGCGGCAACGGCCGGCGCGTCCACGGCGCGCTCGTCCTGGTGGAAGCGGCTGTTCGGCTGAGCCGCGGTTGACCACCCGCTATGTCTCGCTGCTCGGCCTCGGCTTCGGCGACTGCGGCAAGGGGCTGTTCACCGATTTCCTGAGCCTCCATTGGCAGGCGCACACCGTCGTGCGCTTCAACGGCGGGGCGCAGGCCGGCCACAACGTGGTGCTGCCCGACGGCCGGCATCACACCTTCTCGCAGTTCGGCGCGGCGACATTCCAACCGGGCGTGGCCACGGTGCTGGCGCAGCCGGTCGTGGTGCATCCCACCGCGCTTCACTTCGAACATCGGGCGCTGCAGCAGGCCGGCGTGCACGACGCACTGGAGCGCCTGCAGATCGACGCGCGCTGCCGCGTCACGACGCCGTTCCACCAGGCCGCCGGCCGGCTGCGGGAATGGGCTGAAGGCCACGGCAGTTGCGGCGTCGGCGTCGGCGAAACCGTGCGGCAGGCACTCGCCGCACCCGAACTGGCGCTGCACTACGGCGACCTGACCGATACCGCCGGCGCGCGCCACAAGCTCGAAGCCCTTCGGCGGCGGCTGCATGCCGAGTTCGCAACGCATGCGCCAGCGCATGACGCCGCCCTGCAGGAACTGGCCCTGCTGGCAGATGCGCAGGCCGCGCACCACTGGCTGGCAGCCGCGCAGGCCGTGACGCGGCAGGTGCCACCGCAGAGCCGCGACGCGATCGCGGCGCGCATTGCACGCCCCGGCACGGTGTTGTTCGAAGGCGCGCAAGGCGTGCTGCTCGACGAGTGGCGCGGCTTCCATCCGCACACCAGCTGGAGCACGGTGTCCACCGCGGCGGTCGAGGCCGTCCTGGCGGAACTGGGCCTGCGCGCGCCGGTCCAGCATCTAGGCGTGCTGCGCAGCTACCTCACCCGCCATGGCGCCGGCCCCCTGCCCACGGCCGATGCCGCGCTCGACGGCATCGCCGAGCCGCACAACCCCGATGCCGGCTGGCAGGGCGCATTCCGGCGCGGCCAGCCCGACGCGCTGCTGCTGCGCTACGCGCTCGATGCCGTGGGCCCTCTCGACGGACTGGTGGCGAGCCACCTCGACGTGTTCGAACGCGTGGCCGCGTTGCGCTGGTGCAGTGGCTACCGGCTGGCAGCGGGCGAGCAGCTTGCCGCGCTGCCGCTCAGTGCCACGCCGGATCTCGCGCACCAGGCCAAGCTGACGCAAGTGCTCAAGCAGGCGCAACCGGTGTATGACGGTACGGCGCTGAGCACACCCCAGGCCTGGATCGAGCGTGTCGAAGCGCTGTCGGGCCAACCGGTCCGCTGGGCCTCATGTGGCGCCACGCATGCGGCCGTGCGTTCCCTGGCGCCCTGCTGACGCTTCTTCAGGACTCGTCGGCGTCGTAGTTGGGATCGGGGCGGGCCACGATCTTGTCGATGCGCCGACCATCGAGTGCCGCCACTTCGAAAGTCCAGCCGGCGCAGTCGATGCGCTCACCCACCGTCGGCAGATGGCCCGACACCGACATCAGCAGGCCGGCCACGGTGTTGTAGCGACCACGCTCTTCCTCCGGCAGTTCCTTGATGGTGAGCCGCGCGCGCAGTTCCGATACCGGCATCAGGCCGTCGAGCTCCCACGCACCGTCCGGGCGCAGCGTGGCCCAGGCGTCGGTCTGCATGCCGGGCTGCAGCTCGCCGGTGATGGCTTCGAGCAGGTCGCGCGGCGCCATCAGGCCCTGCACCACGCCGTATTCATCGACCACGAACACCAGACGGCCGGCGCGCACACGGAACTGTTCGAGCAATTCCATGCCGGTCAGCGTCTCGGGCACGAACGAGGCGGGCTGTGCGGCCGTCTCGATCGGGCCTTCATGCTGCGGCCCAAGCTGCAGCAGCTGTGCAACGCTGATCACGCCGACCACGTCGTCGAGCGAGTTGCGGCACACCGGATACCACGAATGAACCAGATTTAACGCGGCGGCTGCTGCCACCTTCTGCAGCGCCTGCGCCACCGTGTCGGAGGCGTCGAGCCATTCGATGTCGGCGCGCGGAATCATCAGCGACGAGAGCCGCCGGTCGTCCAGGTGGAACACGTTGCGCACCATCTGATGCTCGTGGTGCTCGATCACGCCGGCATCGACGCCTTCCTCGAGGCTGGCCGAGATTTCTTCTTCGGTCACCACCCGCGCGGCATTGGCGTCGATGCGCAGCAACTTGAGCGTCATGCCGGTCACGCCCGAGAGCAGCACCACGAACGGCTTGGCGCCGGTGGCCAGCGCGCGCATCGGGCGCGACACCCAGCGCGCCACCGGCTCGGGGTAGAGCTGGCCGATGCGCTTGGGCACCAGCTCGCCGAAGACGATCGTGAAGAAGGTGATGCAGGTCACCACCAGCGCGGTCGAGACGACGCTGGCGGTGCCCCTCCCCATGCCGAGGACTTCGAGCCAGTCGGCCAGCGGCGCCGCGAAGGCAGCTTCGCCCACGATGCCGCTGAGCATGCCGATCGAGGTGATGCCGATCTGTACGCTCGACAGGAACTGGGTTGGGTCTTCCATCAGGCGAAGCGCCGCAACAGCACCCGCATCACCGGTTTCGGCCATGGCTGCGAGCCGCGCACGCCGACTGGTCGAAAGGGCCATTTCGGACATGGAGAACAACGCGTTGAGCGTCGTCAGCAGGGCCAGCAGAAAAACATCCATGTACGCGGGTGAGAATGGGGACATGGCACTTTACTTGATAGGGGATGTGCAGGGCTGCGACGACGCACTGGGCCGGCTGCTCGACAAGATCGCCTTCTCGCCGAGCCGCGACCGCATCGTGCTGCTCGGCGACCTCGTCAATCGCGGATCCGACTCAGCCGCCGTGCTGCGGCGGGTGCAGGGCTATGGCGCCTCGGCGCGCAGCCTGCTCGGCAACCACGACCTGCACCTGCTCGGCGTGGCACACGGCGCACGCAAGGCCGGCCGCAAGGACACGCTGGCCGCCGTGCTCGACGCGCCCGACCGCGAACTGCTGCTCGACTGGCTGGGGCAACAGCACATGGCACTGCACGAAACGATCGCCGGCGCCGACTTGCTGATGGTGCACGCCGGAGTGCCACCGCAATGGAGCGTGGGCGATACGCTCGTGCTCGCATCGGAGGTCGAGGCTGTCCTGCGCGGCCCGGCCCTGGGGGAGTTTCTGCAAACCATGTACGGCAACGAGCCGGCGCAATGGAGCGCCACGCTGACCGGCAGCGCCCGGTTGCGTGCGATCGTGAATGCGCTGACGCGATTGCGCTTCTGCAGCGCCGAGGGCGTGATGGAATTCGAGTCCAAGGACGGCGCCGCTTCCGCGCCGGACGGCTTCATGCCCTGGTTCGACGTGCCGGGCCGGCGCACTGCGCACGCGACGGTCGCCTTCGGCCATTGGTCGACCCTGGGTTGGGTGTCGCGGCCCGACCTGCTGTCGACCGACACCGGCTGCGTCTGGGGTGGATGCCTCAGCGCGGCGCGCATCGGCGCCACGCTCGCCGAGCGCGAGCACATCAAGGTGCAGTGCCCGCAAAGCCAAAAGCCCGGCTGAGCCGGGCTTTGCAAGCTCAAAAGCGCAAGGAAAACAGCGTCAGGAGCTCGACTCGGCCGTCGGGTCGGCCGTCTTGAACAACGCAGCCACCTTGCGCTTGCTCTTGATGTTGGCCGAAATGCCGCGCGCCGCAGGCGCAGCCTTGGCCGCTGCCTCCCACGCCGGCGTGGCATCGGGCTGGCCTGCCTCCGCCTCGTAGGGCTGGTCGAAGAACGGATCGCGCGGCGCGGACGGCGCGCGGTGCGGGCGCCCGCCGCCGCGCAGTGCGCGAGGTTCGGCGGCGCGTTCGCGCGGCTGGTCGAGCACGTCGCGCGCGTCGCCGGCCTCACCCTCTTCGCGCCAGTGACGGCGGCCGTCGTTGATGTGGCCGCGTGGACGGTCTTCCTCGAACTCGATGGGTTCCAGCTCGATCTTGTTCTTGATGAGCTTTTCGATGTCAGCCACCAGCCGCACGTCGTTGCCGCCGCTGGCAAAGCTCACGGCCAGGCCGGAGGCGCCCGCGCGGCCCGTGCGGCCGATGCGGTGCACATAGTCTTCGGCATTGAACGGAATGTCGAAGTTGAACACCGCCGGCACGTCCTTGATGTCGAGGCCACGGGCCGCGACGTCGGTGCACACCAGCAGGTCGACCTCGCCCTTCTTGAACGATTCGAGCGCCTTCAGCCGCTCGTCCTGGCTCTTGTCGCCATGCAGCGCGGTGGTCTTGAGGCCCTCGCGTTCGAGCGAACGCGCGAGCCGGGCACAGCCGAGCTTGCTGTTGACGAAGACAAAAGCCTGCGTGATGCCACGCTGCTTGACGATCTGCTTCAGGGCGCGCCGCTTGTCGTCGTCGGCCACGCTGTAGAAGTGCTGCTCGACCGTGGACGCTGTTTCGTTCGGGCGCGCCACCTCGATCGTGATCGGGTTCTGCAGGTAGCTGCCGGCCAGCCGCTTGATTTCAGGCGAGAACGTGGCCGAGAACAGCAAGGTGATGCGCTGCTTGGGCAGGTAGCTCAGGATGCGTTGCAGATCGGGCAGAAAACCGATGTCGAGCATGCGGTCGGCTTCGTCGAGCACCACGTATTCGACCTGGTTCAGCACCGCGTTCTTGGCTTCGATGTGGTCGAGCAGGCGGCCCGGCGTGGCGACCAGCACCTCGACACCCTTCTTGAGCTCGAGCGTCTGCGGCTTCATGTCCATGCCGCCGAACACCACGGCGCTGCGCAGGTTGGTGTACTTGGCATAGAGCTCGACCTGCTGGGCAACCTGCACGGCCAGTTCGCGGGTGGGCAACAGCACCAGTGCGCGCACCGGATGGCGCGCCGGCGACGTGGAGCTGTTCTCGTGCTTGAGCATTCGCTGCAGCAGCGGCAGTGCAAATGCAGCTGTCTTGCCGGTGCCGGTCTGCGCCGCGCCCATCACGTCCTGCCCCGCAAGCACGACCGGAATGGCCTGCTCCTGGATCGGTGTCATGGTCTCGTAGCCCATTTCGGCCACGGCGCGTGCCAGCGGTTCGGCCAGCGAAAGATTGGAAAAAGAACTTGTCATTAACCTTCAATTGTCGCACTGCCGCAAAAACCGGCAGTGACAACAAGAAACCGGGGCCAGCCGACCGCTGCGGCCGCGCTACAAAGTCCGTGCGGCGAAGGTGTCGCAGGACTGGATCTGGCCGCTCTGGTAGCCGGCGCCGAACCAGCGTTGCCGCTGGGCGCTGGTGCCGTGGGTGAAGCTGTCGGGCACCACCGCCCGGCCGGCCGACCGCTGCAGCGCGTCGTCGCCGATCTTCTGGGCCGCGTTCATGGCCGCCTCGATGTCGCCCGGGTCGAGCCACTTCTTCGATTCCTGCGAATGGTGCGCCCAGACCCCGGCGAAGCAGTCGGCCTGCAGCTCCACGCGCACGCTCAGCGCGTTGTTCTGGGTCTGGCTCAGCCGCCCGCGCATGCCGTCGACCTTGGCGGTCACGCCGAGTTCGTCCTGCACGTGGTGGCCGACCTCGTGCGCGATCACGTAGGCCTGGGCGAACTCGCCGGGCGCGCCGAGCTGGTTCTTCAGGGTGTCGTAGAAACCGAGGTCGATGTAGACCTTCTGGTCGCCGGGACAATAGAACGGACCCATCGCCGCCTGGCCGGTGCCGCAGGCCGTCGCGGTCGCGCCACGGAACAGCACCAGCTTGGGCGCGTTGTAGGTGCCGTTGTTCTGGCGAAAGATCGCCGTCCAGACCACTTCGGTGTTCTTGAGCACGGTGGAGACGAAGGCCGCTTCGCGGTCATTGGCCGGGGGCTTGGGCGCGGGGCCCTGCTGCACCTGCGGCGCCGGATCGCCTCCGCCGGTGAGAAGCCCGAGCACGGTCAGCGGGTTGATGCCGAACACCCAGCCTGCGATCAGCGCCACGGCAACGGTGCCGATGCCGACACTGCGGCCGCCGATCGGAAATCCGCCACCCCCGCCGCCGTCGCTGCGGCGGTCTTCAACGTTGTCGGACTGTTCGTTGCCTTCCCATTTCATGACGCGCTCCTTGCCGGCGCCAACCGGCTACAGGGATGGTAGCGGTTCAACGGAAGGCGGCGTAACCAACCGTCATGGCCCTACTCGCTCAGGCCTTCGGCAGGGTCACGCCGCGCTGGCCCTGGTACTTGCCGCCGCGATCCTTGTAGCTGGTCTCGCAGACCTCGTCGCTCTCGAAGAACAGCACCTGCGCGCACCCTTCGCCCGCATAGATCTTGGCGGGCAGCGGCGTCGTGTTGCTGAACTCGAGGGTCACGTAGCCTTCCCACTCGGGCTCGAACGGCGTCACGTTGACGATGATGCCGCAGCGCGCGTAGGTGCTCTTGCCCAGGCAGATGGTCAGCACGTTGCGCGGAATTCGGAAGTACTCCACCGTGCGCGCCAGCGCAAAGCTGTTGGGCGGGATGATGCAGAAGTCGCCGTGCATGTCGACGAAGCTCTTCTCGTCGAAGTTCTTCGGGTCCACCACGGTGCTGTGGATGTTGGTGAACACCTTGAACTCGGGTGCACAGCGGATGTCGTAGCCGTAGCTCGAAGTGCCGTAGCTGATGATCTTGTGGCCGTCCTGCTGGCGCACCTGGCCCGGCTCGAAGGGCTCGATCATGCCGTGCTGTTCGGCCATGCGCCGGATCCATTTGTCGCTCTTGATGCTCATGTGAAATCGGGGCTGCAGAAAGGTGGCGCGAATTGTGGCACGGCGGGCAAAAGCGCCCGGCGCCGGCTCGCGCAGGGGTCGATCACGCTATGGATCACGCCGTGGTGGTGCGCGCCGCTTCGGCGAAAGGCACGGCCGTACGCGCCGGCACGGCCAGCGCTTGCGACACCACGGCCTGCTCGATCACCCGGTCGTCGCCCAGCACGATCATCGCGAACAGCAGTTCTTCGAGGTTGTCGGCACGCGCTGTTTTGCGCGCCAGCAATGGCGTTGCCTCGGGGTTCAGCACCAGAAAGTCGGCTTCGCAGCCGGGTTGAAGATTGCCGACCACGCCATCGAGGCCGAGCGCGAGTGCCGCGCCAGCGGTGTGGCGCCACCAGAGCTGCGACGGCGCGATGCTGATGCCCGGCTTGGTTTGCCCGTGCCGGCCCACGTAGTACGCCGCGAGCATCGTGTGGAACGGGCTGAAGCTGGTGCCGCCGCCGACATCGCTGGCCAGGCCGTAGCGGTAGCCAATGCGGTTGGCGCCTTCGAAATCGAAGAAGCCGCTGCCCAGAAACAGGTTGCTGGTGGGACTCACGGCCGCCGCGGCGCCGGTTTCACGCATCAGCCGGCGGTCGTCGTCGTCGAAATGGATGCAGTGCGCGTACACCGAACGGCGGCGCATCAGGCCGAAGCCGACATACACGTCGAGGTACGAGCGGGCCTGCGGGAACAGCTCGGCCGCCCACTTCACCTCGTCTTCGTTCTCGGCCACATGGGTGTGGATCCAGGTGTCGGGATAGCGCGCCGCCAGCGCGCCGGCGCCGCGCAACTGGGCTTCGGAACAGGTCGGCGCAAAACGCGGCGTGATGGCATAGCCGAGCCGGTCGACGTTGTGCCAGCGCTGGATCAGGGTTTCGGTGTCGATCAGGCTCTGCTCGGTTTCGTCGCGCACGCCGTCGGGCGAGTGGCGATCCTGCAGCACCTTGCCGCCGATCATGCGCAGCTTGCGGCGCTGGGCCGCGGCAAAAAACGCCTGGGCCGAAGCCGGATGCGAGGTTGCGAAGGTGACCGCCGTGGTGACGCCATTGCGCAGCAGCTCGTCGAAAAACACCTCTGCCACTTCGGCCGAGTGCGCCGGATCGGAAAAAAGACTTTCGGCCGGAAACGTGTAGTTCTGCAGCCACGGCAACAACCCGTCCGCGGGCGCACCGATGATGTCGGTCTGCGGAAAGTGGATGTGCATGTCGATGAAGCCCGGCGCCAGGATCCGGCCCGGCAGGCGCATTACATTCAGGTGGCTGTAACGCGCGGCCAGCGCATCCCAGGCGCCTGCGTCCTGCACGATCTGGCGCCCGCGTGCATCCGGCCCGACCACCAGCAGGCCGTCCTGATCGAACAGGGCGTTGCCTGCGTTGTCGAAACGCAAAAGAGAGGCACGATAGGCTTGCATGATGGGGAGCTTACGCAAAATCGGGAGGGGCACGATACGTGTGTCACGATAATTGCTATCCAGTTCCATAGCGCGCGCCCGTGCGTCCATCGGAATCTTCCTTTGACGCTGCATCTTCTTTCCACGGACTCTACGCATCGATGAAAGTGCTTTTAATAGGCAACCTGCCAATGGACGGGCAGACCAGCATGCTGCTGTTCCAGGCCGTGATCGAGCGCGAACTTGCCCGCCTCGGCTGCAATGTCCGGCTGGTGACGGCCAAACCGCTGGCGCTGCGCCTGCCCTATCCGAAGCGCCTGCGCAAATGGGTGGGCTACATCGACAAGTTCGTCTTCTTCCCATTGACGCTCTGGCGGCACGTGCGGTGGGCCGATGTGGTGCACGTGACCGACCATTCCAATGCGATGTACGTGCCGCGCGTGGTCGGCAAGCCGAACATCGTGACCTGCCACGACGTGATCGCGATCCAGGCCGCGCTGGGCATGGTCGACGGCTGGAGCGTTGGCCGAACCGGTCGGCTTTTCCAGCGGCTGATCTCTCAGGGGTTGCAGCGCACCGACCTGGTGACCTGCGTTTCGCACCTGACGCGGCGCCACCTGCTCGAGCTGGAACTGGTCAACGAAAAGAAGGCCAGCGTGGTGCTCAACGGCCTCAACGCGGACTTCACCGTGGTGTCCCCCGAACAGGCCGCGCCGCTGATCGAGCGCTTCGGCCTCACCGTGCAGGACCGCTACTTCATGCACATCGGTTGGGATCTGGCGCGCAAGAACCGCATGGCCGCGCTCAAGGCTTTCATTGAACTGCAGCAGCGAGCGGCGGCCGGCGGTCGCTCGCCCGTCGCGGACAAGCTCCTGTTCGTCGGGCCGGATTTGTCGGCGGAGATGGCCGAACTGGCGCGCGCAAACGGTGTGCTCGAGCAGATCCTGGTGATTCGCGATGTGTCGCACGACGAGTTGTGCGCGCTCTATGCGAGCGCCACGGCCCTCCTGTTTCCCTCGCTGCAGGAGGGCTTCGGCTGGCCGGTCATCGAGGCGCAGGCTTGTGGCTGCCCCGTGTTCACGTCCGATCTCGCGCCGATGAACGAGATCGGCGGCGAAGGCGCGGTGTATGTCGACCCGCTCGACGCTTCGGCGTTTGCGACAGCGATCGAGCAGGCCACACCACGGCTGGGCGAGATGCGCAAGCTCGGCCTCGCGAATGCCGCGCTCTATTCCTCGGAACGCATGGCTCTCGGCTACATCGAAACCTATCGCCGGGTCATCGAAGCCCGGCAACGCGCGTGAGAAAGCTGCTGTCGCTGGCGGTGGTGCTGCTGCCCTGGCCGCTCAAGCGCTGGCTGCTGCGCCGCGTGTGGGGCTATCGGATTGCCGACGATGCGCGCATCGGGCTCTCGTACATCTTTCCGGGCCAGCTGGAGATGGGCTCCGGTGCCCGGATCGGGCATTTCAACGTCGCGATCCACCTCGGCCGGCTCGAATGCGGCGAACACTCGATCATCGAACGCGGCAACTGGATCACCGGCCATGCGCCGGACGGCGCGCACTTCACGCACCGCACCGCACGCGATCCGGCGCTGCTGCTCGGCGCGCATGCGGCTATCACCAAATCGCACATCATCGACTGCACCGACCGGGTCGAGATCGGCGCGTTCAGCACGGTGGCGGGCTACCACTCGCAGATCATCACGCACGGCATCGACATCGTGGCCGGCCGGCAGGATTGCAAGCCGATCTCGATCGGCGCGTACTGCCTCGTGGGCACCCGCGTCACGGTGCTCGGCGGCGCTGTGTTGCCCGACCGGTGTGTGCTGGGCGCCGGCGCGGTGCTGAACAAGCCTTACCTCGAAGAACACGCGCTCTACGCCGGCCAGCCGGCCGTGCGCGTGAAGGCATTGCCGGCCGATGCGGCCTACTTCCACCGCGCCGAGGGGTTTGTCGACTGACAACGGTCTTGCATTCAAAGCTCTGAATCCAGCGGGTGATCTGGGCGCTCGAGTTCCGGGGCGCTTCGGTTCCGGGGTGGGCTCAGGGCGGCGGGGCACGCTGCTCCGCGAATGTCCCCCGGGCTTCGCCCTCCTCCTTTATTTCGCTGCGCAGCGTGCCCCACCGCCCTGATCCTGGACGCAGCGTGTCCGTTTCGCGCTGAACAAGCAGAGCGTGCCCAAGGCCGATGGTGGTGGGTGGCCCCTGCAGCGAAATAAAGGAGGAGGCCGCAGGCCGGGGGACATTCGCGGAAGGGGCCACCCACCGCCAGCGGCCCGCCCCAAGCCCCAAGCGTCAGCCCAGTTGCACCGCAGTCTTGACCGGCAGCGGCTTCAATGCGGCTTCCAGACTTGCCTGCAACGGCCCGGCCAGCGCGCCGGCCGCGACAGCGTCGATCAGCACCCGCACGCCCTGGTGTTCGTCGGCCACGACGCGCGGGCGTGCGGCCGGCGGGATGCCAAGTTCGTCGCAGCCTTGCGCCACCAGCGCAGTGGCCACCTGGCCGGCGGCCAGCGCCCGCAGTTCGGGCTTGTAGATCTTGCCGACGTTCGTCATCGGCATGTGCTCGATCACGGTGACCGACTTCGGCCGGGCCGGTGCCTCGTCGACACGGCCGGCCGTGAACGCGCGCAGTTCCTCCTCGGTCACCTCGGCGCCAGGCACCAGTGTCGCGAACGCCACCGGCAGCTCACCCGCGTAGGCGTCGGGCGCGCCGACCGCGGCGCAGAGCTGCACGGCAGGGTGCGCACCGAGCGCATCCTCGATGGTCTTGGGGTCGATGTTGTGGCCGCTGCGGATGATCAGATCCTTGGAGCGGCCCGTGAGGTTCAGCCTCCCTTCGCCGTCGATCCAGCCAAGGTCGCCGGTCGCGAGCCAGCCGTCGGCCGTGAACGCCTTGGCCGTATCGCCGGCATCCAGAAAACCCGAGAACACGTTGGGCGACTTGAACAGCACCATGCCGTGCTCGCCTGGCGGCTGCTCGCGGTCGCTGGCGCCGCCGTGGTCGTCGAGCGCCACGATGCGCATCTGCGAATAGGGCAGCGGGAAGCCGACACAGCCGGCCGGCCCTTTCACACCCGGCGGCGTGACGGTCGAAATCCCGGCCATCTCGGTCATGCCAAGGCTCTCGTGCACATGCAGGCCGAACAGGCGCTCGAAACGCGCCGCAAGCTCGGGCGCAAGCACGGCAGCCCCGGTGCGGCAGTACTTGATGGAAGAAATGTCGGCGCCGGCCAGCGGCACGTTGGCCAGCGCCGCCAGCACGGTGGGAACGGCCGACAGCGAGGTCGGCCGGAATTTTTCGACCAGCCGCCAGTAGTTGGCGACCACCGCCTTGCTCCGCAGCAGCGCCGTGGTCGGCATGATGGTTTCGACACCCGCCGACAGGGCCGCCAGCGACGCCGGCAGCACGCCCGCGACGTGGAACAACGGATAGCCGTTGATCGTCACATCCTCATGGGTGAGCCCCTGCAGCTTGACGCAGGCCCAGGCCGTGAACACCTGCGCACCGTGGCTGTGGCGCGCCAGCTTCGGCGCGCCGGTGGTGCCACCGGTATGGAAGTAGGCGGCGATGTCTTGGGGTGCGATGTCGCGACCACTGACCAGACGGTCGTCGGGCTGCGCCCTGCGCAGGGCGGCGAAGTCGCCGATGCCCTCAGGCAGTTCGCCTCCGGCATTCGCCGGCTCGTCGTGCGGCGCGACGCGCAGCACCTTGCGCAGCGACGGCACCTGCCCGCGCAATCGCATCGCCTTCGACCACATGCCGGAGTCGGCGTCCGAGCCGTAGGCGATCAGCACCTTGGCGCCGGCCGCGCTCATCAGCGACACCAGCTTTTCGTCGGTCAGCAGCGGGTTGAGTGGTTGCACGATGCCGGCCGCCTCGCCGCCCCAGAGCGCCAGGTGGTATTCGAGGCAACCGGGCAGCAGCACCGCAACCGCGTCCTGCGGGCCGACGCCGAGCGAATGCAGCAGGTTGGCGGTCTGGTGGATGCCGGCCAGCAACTGCGCGTATGTCCAGCGGATCGGTGGCGTTTCAGGGTCGGCGTCGCGCAGGAAGGTCAGCGCCGTGCGATTGCCATGGGCCGCCGCCGCGTTGCGGAACAGCTCGTAGGTGCTGCGCGCGGTGATGGCTTGTTCGAGCGGCGTGGCCTCGAGGCGGCGCACGTCGGCGAGGGAACGGATGGGAAAGGATGCCTTGAAAGGCGGGGCCACGGGGCGCATGCAAGTCTCCTGGGGATCGCAGTCGATGCTACCCCCACCCGTGGCCAGGGTCAGTCGCCTACGAGCCGGTGCGCACCAGCTTGCCTTGCACGCCTTCGGCCAGCCAGTTCATCTGGAGGATCTGCGCGTCGGTCAGCGACGTGCCACGCGGGATCACGACATGGCCTTCGTTGTCGCGCACATCGGCCGCCGCGCGAAACGGCTGCAGCTTGCCGGCCGCGATGTCGCGCTGGCGCGCCAGCACCTCGTCCTGCACCGCCTTGGGCACCTTGGAACCGAAGTCGCCGACGCGGATCATCCCCTCCTTGACGCCGCCCCAGACCGAGCCGCTCTTCCAGCTACCGTCCAGCACCGCGCGGGCGCGCTCCGTGTAGTAGCCGCCCCACTGGTGCGTTACGGCGACGATCTGCGCATCGGGCGCGACACGGCGCATGTCGGAGTGGTAGGCCACGGCCATCCGGCCGCGTTCCTGCGCGGCGGCCATCACGGCGGTGGAGCCGGTGTGGAAGGCGATCACGTCGACGTCCTGGTTGAACAGCGTCATGGCCGCGTCGCGCTCCTTCGGCGGATCGAACCAGGCGTCGAGCCAGATCACCTTGACCTGCGCTTTCGGATCCACCGAGCGCATGCCGAGCGTGAAGGCGTTGATGCCCTGCAGCACCTCGGGAATCGGGAAGCCCGCGACGTAGCCCGCGACGTGCGTCTTCGTCATGCGGCCGGCCGCGATGCCCGCGAGGTAGCGGCCTTCGTAGTAGCGCGCGTTCGCCACGGCCACGTTGGGCGCGGTCTTGTAGCCGGTGACGGACTCGAACTTCACGTCCGGAAAGTCCTTCGCCACCTTCAGCGTCGGCTCCATGTAGCCGAAGCTGGGCGTGAAGATCAGCTTGTTGCCCTGCTGCGCCAGATCGCGGATCACGCGCTCGGCATCGGCACCCTCGGGCACGTTCTCGACGAAGGTGGTCTTGACCTTGCCCGGCAATGCGGCCTCGACGGCCTTGCGGCCTTCTTCATGCTGGCGCACCCAGCCGGCATCGGTGAGCGGCGCGACGTAGACGAAGCCGACCTTGAGCGGATCGGTCGCGGGCGCGGTGGTTTGTGAAAAAGCGGGCGACGAAAAGCAACAGGCAGCCGCAAGCGCGGCCACGAGGTTTTTGTACATGGTGTTCCTCTACATGGCCCCGGTAAAAAAAGAACGCGCTGCAGCCGGGACGCCTGCAACGCGGGCCGTATTTTAGGCGCTGCGTCGTGCGGCCGGCTTGCGCGCCTGCTGCTGCTCCTGCCGCATGGCCTGCATGAGCAGATCGGCCAGCAACGCGACCGGCGGCTCCGGCTGCGCCTGCGCGCGGTACAGCGAGAGCGCAATCGAGGGCAGCGCGGGCAGGCCCTGTGCCTTCGCGTCCAGCGCCTGCACGGTGGCCGGCACGCCGATCGGTGTGCGCAGCGTCAGGCCGAGCCCGGCCGAGGCCGCGGCCCACAATGCCGCGAGGCTCGCGCTCGAAAAGGCGTGCCGCCAGGCGATGCCCGCGCGATCGAGCGCCGTGGTGGCGATCTCCCGCAGCGGACACGGCGCATCGAGCAGCACCAGCGGCAGCGGCTCGGCGCCACGACGCCAGCCGCCCTGCTCGCGCGTGGGCCACCAGGCCGGCCGGTTCGCGGGATCGCCGGCCATGCCGATCCATTGCAGCGGCACTTCGAGCACGCGCTCGCCCTGCCGCACGGCCGCGCTGTCGCCCGCATCCCAGGCGAGCGCCAGATCGAGGCGGCCGAGCGCGAGCCGCTCCCGCAGGTCTGCGCTGCGGGCCACGCTGGCCTCGACGCGCACCTTGGGATGGGCGCGCGCAAAACGGCCCAGCACGGCCGGCAACAGGCTTTCGCCGAAGTCCTCCTGCAGGCCCAGCCGCACCCAGCCCTGCAGATCCGCGCCGCGCATCGCTGCCGCCGCCTCGTCGTTGAGTTCGAGCAGGCGATGCGCATAGGCCAGCATGGTCTGGCCGGCGTCGGTGAGTTCGAGCCCGCGCCCGGCCTTGCGGAACAACGCCGTGCCGGCCTGCGCCTCGAGCTTCTTGAGTTGCGCGCTCACGGCCGAGGTGGAACGGCCGAGCCGGTCGGCGGCACGGGCATAGCTGCCGAGTGCCATGCCGGTGGAAAAGCTGCGCAGCACATCGAGGTCGAACATCACCTGGGTCATCTTCATCATCCTGTTTTTCGGGACTATCAGATGATTATTTTCTGATTTTCAAAACCCTTGCAAGCGCAGAGACTGGCGCTCATGTCGCAAAGTACCCTCGCCTTTTCTCCCGTCGCCGCACCTCGCCACCGCTGGAAAGTGCTGGCCGCCGGCGTGGCGGCGAACGCCGCTTTCTCGGTCGCCTTCAGCGGCATCCCCATGACGGCCGTTCTCATGCGTTCGGGCTACCAGCTCGACAACGCCACGCTCGGCCTGGTGCTGGGCCTGATGGGCCTGGGCATCGCGGTCAGCGAATTGCCCTGGGGTCTGCTGACCGATCGGTGGGGCGACCGGCCGGTTCTGCTCACCGGCCTGGGTGCAACCGCACTGGCACTGGTGGCGATGGCACTGTGGGCCGCGCCGACGGCGCAGCACATCCCCGCGCTGAGCTGGCTGGCCGGCGGATTGCTCCTGGTTGGCTTGCTGGGTGGCAGCGTCAACGGCGCGAGCGGCCGCGCCGTGATGACCTGGTTTGCCGACGGCGAGCGCGGGCTCGCCATGAGCATCCGCCAGACCGCCGTTCCGCTCGGCGGCGCGATCGGCGCGCTGGTGTTGCCGTTCCTGGCGCTGCACTGGGGCTTTGCGGCGCTCTATGGCGTGCTGGCCGCGCTGTGCGCGGCGAGCGCCCTGCTCTGCCTTGCGTGGGTGCACGAGCCCCCATCGGCAAACAGGGCGCCTGCTGCGCGCGCGGCGGCCGGCGCACGCGCAGGGCCGCTGCGCGATCCGCGCGTCTGGCGCATCGTGGCCGGCATCGGCATCCTGTGCGCGCCGCAGTTCGCGGTGTTGTCTTTCGGCACCGTGTTCCTGCACGACTTCGGGCACGCGGGCCTCGCCACGATCACGGCGACCATGGTGGTGGTGCAGGCCGGCGCCATGGCGATGCGCGTATGGAGCGGCCGGTGGACGGATCGCCACCGAAACCGGCCGGCCTACCTGCGCGCTTGCGCGCTCCTCAGCGTGCTGCTGTTTGCCGGGCTCGGCGCAGTCGCCTGGAGCGGCGGAGAGAACGTCGCGGGCTCATGGCCGCTGCGCGCACTGCTGGTCGGGCTGCTTGCGGCCTGCGGAATCTGCGTCTCGGCCTGGCACGGCGTGGCTTACACCGAACTCGCCACGCTGGCCGGTGCCGCGCGCGCCGGCACCGCGCTCGGCATGGCCAACACCAGCGTGTTTGCCGTCTGCTTCATCACGCCGTTTTCGATCCCGCACCTGCTTGCCTTCCAGGGCTGGCCGCTGGTCTGGTGCGCGGCGAGCGCCTGCGCGCTGGTGGCGCTGCCCCTGCTGGTGCCGAAGGCCGCGCTGCCCGAACCTCAGGCAAAGGTTTCGAACGCGGCGTTGAGGCGGTCGACGTAAGCGCGTTTGGCCGAGGCCTCGATGAAACTGCCCTCGAAGCTGTTGGCGGCGAGCTGCCACGCCTGCTGCGCCGTGAGGCCCGTGGCCGCGAAGGTCTGCACGAAGTTCTCGTTCATGTAGCCGCCGAAGTAGGCCGGGTCGTCGGAGTTCACCGTGGCGACCAGGCCGGCGTCGAGCAAGGCGCCGAGGTTGTGCTGGGCCAGATCGGGGAACACGCAGAGCTTGAGGTTGGACAGCGGGCAGACGGTCAGCGGGATCCTGTCCTGCGCCAATCGCTTCATCAATGCCGCGTCCTTGGTGGCCTGCACGCCGTGGTCGATGCGCTCGACCTTGAGCACATCGAGCGCACTCCACACGTACGCGGGCGGGCCCTCTTCGCCAGCGTGCGCCACCAGGTGCAAGCCCAGTGCGCGGCAGCGCGCGAACACGCGCGCAAAACGCTCGGGCGGATTGCCGACCTCGCTCGAATCGAGCCCGACGCCGATGAATTTGTCGCGGTACGGCAGCGCCTGCTCCAGCGTCTCGAAGGCATCCTCTTCGCTCAGGTGCCTCAGGAAGCACAGGATCAGCGCGGCGCCGAGGCCGAGCTTCGCCCTGGCATCGACGCAGGCGCGGTGCAGCCCGTCGATCACCGTCTTGATGTCGACGCCGCGCGCGGTGTGCGTCTGCGGGTCGAAGAACATCTCGCAGTGCACCACGTTGTCGGCCGCGGCGCGCTCGAGGTAGGCCCAGGCCATGTCGTAGAAGTCCTGCTCCTTCAGCAACACGCTGGCGCCGGCGTAGTAGATGTCCAGAAAGCTCTGCAGGTTGGTGAAGGCGTAGGCGCGGCGCAGATCCTCCACGCCGGCGTAGGGAATGGTCACGCCGTTGCGCTGCGCGAGCGCGAAGATCAGCTCGGGCTCGAGCGAGCCTTCGATGTGCATGTGCAGTTCGGCCTTGGGCATGGCGCGCAGCAGGGCGGGCAGGCGATCGGCGGAAATCCTGTCGAAGGCGGGGCGGTGGTCGGTCATGGCGGGGAAATCTGCGTTGTGATGCCGCAAAGCATAAGCGCAGCCACCCCGGTGTGATGCACGAGAAGGGCTTCGCGGCAGTTGCCGGACGTGCGCAGTTCCGCTACTGTCTGGCAAGCTACATCGCCGAAGACCGGATAAACGCTGGCCCCCCATGGCGTACCGCTCCTCGCACCGGTGTCGCGGAGGCTCCCATGCCGCTGTTCCTGATTGAGCGCCACTTTGCCGAAAAACTCGACCTCACCGCCGACGGCATCGCCGCGATTTCGAAGATCAACGGCGAGACGGGGGTCAACTGGCTGTTCTCATTCCTGAGTGCAGACAAGCGCAAGACCTACTGCCTGTACGAAGCGAAGGATCCCGAAGCGATCCGGGAGGCGGCACGCCGTGCAAACGTGCCGGCCGACGTGATCATCGAAGTGCAGCAGATCTTTGGGGCTGATCCCCGGGTTCTTGCGCCGCTGGCCTGATCGGGCACCACGCCCCGGCCGGTGCCGTCTTCGCGGCAGTGGTCAGAACTGACTATTCCCCCGCAATGGAACGGTGCGTACAACTGCGGCGTGGCTTCATGTTCATTCGAACGTGCCACCCAACAGGAGAAACGCCATGCCGAGCCCCGACGCAATTGCCCAACTTTCCTCCGTGCTGCGCGGCCGTATCGTGCAGCCCGGCGAGTCCGACTACGACACCGCGCGCAAGGTCTACAACGCGATGATCGACCGGCATCCGAGGCTCATCGTGTATTGCCGCGATGTCGCCGATGTCATGCACTGCGTCAACTTTGCACGCGAACAGTCGATGCTGCTGGCCGTTCGCGGCGGCGGCCACAACGGCGGCGGCCTCGGGACCTGCGACGAGGGGCTGGTGATCGACCTGTCGCTCCTCAGGGGCATTCGTGTCGATGCGGCGGCGCGCACCGTGCGGGTCGAAGGCGGCTGCACCTGGGGCGACGTGGACCACGCGACCCATGCGTTCGGCATGGCCACGCCAAGCGGCATCATCGGTACCACCGGCGTTGGCGGTCTCACGCTCGGCGGCGGCCTCGGTCACCTGACGCGCAAATGCGGCCTGAGCGTCGACAACCTGCTCGAAGCCGATGTGGTGTTGGCCGATGGCAGCCTGGTTCGCGCCAGCGCGGAAACGAACCCGGATCTGCTCTGGGCGCTGCGGGGCGGCGGCGGCAATTTCGGCGTGGTGACGTCCTTCCTGTTCAAGCTGCATCCGGTGGACACGGTGGTCGCCGGCCCGACCTTCTGGCCGCTCGAGAGCGCCGGCGAGGTCATGCGCTGGTATCGCGATTTCATCGTCTCCGCACCGGAGGATCTGAATGGCTTCTTTGCCTTCCTGACGGTACCGCCGGTCGAGCCCTTTCCGCAGGCGCTGCATGGCCAGGCCGTGTGCGGCGTGGTGTGGTGCTACACGGGCGCGCCGGAAGATGCCGATGCGGCGTTCAAGCCCGTGCGTGAGTTCGGCTCGCCGTTGATGCACGGTGTGCAGCCGATGCCCTTCCCGGCCTTGCAAGGTGCATTCGACGCGCTGTATCCGCCGGGACACCAGTGGTATTGGCGCGCCGACTTCGTCAATGAACTGTCGGACGCTGCCATCGCCGAGCATCAGCGCTTCGGCGCAAAGATGCCAACGCCGCAATCGACGATGCACCTGTACCCGATCGACGGCGCAGCGCATCGCGTCAAGTCGTCCGACACCCCGTTTTCGTATCGGGACGCGACCTGGGCCGAGGTCATTGTCGGCGTCAGCCCCGACCCGCAGGATGCAGCGACGATCAGCTCCTGGACCAAGGGCTACTGGGACGCATTGCACCCGTATTCGGCCGGCGGCGCCTACGTGAACATGATGATGGACGAAGGCGATGAGCGCATCCGCGCGTCCTATCGCGACAACTACCCGCGGCTGGCGAAAGTCAAGCGCCAGTACGACCCGAACAACCTGTTCCGCGTCAACCAGAACATCCGCCCGGAATGACCCCACGCTACTTCAGCAGGCCTTCGCGGCTGGCATAGGCCGCGGCCTCGGTTCGGTTGGCGGTGTAGGTCTTCTCAAGGATGCTGCGCACGTGGTTGGCGACGGTGTTCGGGCTGATCGTCAGCACCTGGCCGATCTCGCGGTTGTTGCGTCCGATTGCCATCAGGCGAAGCACGCCGACTTCGCGCTCGGTCAGTCCACAGGGGAAGGCCGGCCGCGGCGCGGCGATGGCTGCGGTCAGCGCGGTGATGCGCGGCGTCAAGGCATCCATGCCCAGCGCGGTGCTCTCGGCCAATGCGCCGGCAAGCACCGTGCGTGCCCGATCGAGATCGCCGGCGGACGCACGCCGCTGCAGCATTACGGCATACGCGTAGCGGCTGTGCGCCAGCCAGACGCGCCAACCCGTTCTGTGATCCATCGCCAGCGCGGCTTCGAAGTGGCGCTCGGCCACTTCCCACTGCCCCATCACGGTCGCCAATCGACCCAGCAACCGGTCGGCCGAGCCCAGGCAAGGCCCGCCCGAATCAGCCACGAGGTTGGTGCCGGCATGGCCCTTCAGCAACGGGTACAGCAGCGCTGCTCGCTCGGCGTCGTCGAGGTAGACACTGACTTCGGCGGCGAACATGGTGATCGTCATCGTGCTGGCGTCCGTCGGCGCAGCCAGGGCCCGGTTCCAGGGCAGGCTTTCGAATTGCGCCTGGCACTCGGGCCGCATGTCCAGTTCTGCATACAGGAGGGCCAGCCCGGGCTGCCAGATCTGCGCCTTGGGCGTGGTTCCCACGAAGTGCTGCAGCAGCGGCAGTGCCTCGCGCAGCCGGCCTTGCTCGCGCCGCAGGCAGAACATCTGCATGCCATAGGCACCCACCGCCAGGTGCTCGGCGACGCGCCGACCGAGTTCCAGCGCCTCGGTGGCCCAGGCCTCGGCTTCGGCGAAGCGGCCTTCGTTGATGGCCACCAATGCCTCGATGCATCGGCAGACGGCCCGGTCGCGCAGCGAGCCCGACTGTTCCGAAAGGCGCAGGCCTTGTTCCCTCACGCGCGTCAGCAAGCGGATGTCGCCAACGCCGATGAGATCGAGCAGGAAGTACGACAACAAATCCTGGTTGAGCAGCGGCTGCTTCAGCGCCTCGGCGATGCCCCACGCTTCGCGGGCGGCCGCCAGGCGCTGGTGCAGCAGGCCGGGCCAGTAGATGCCCGAGGCGATCGAGGCCAGGGCCAGGCGAAGCCCGCTCATGTCGCCGATCTTCCGCGCGAGTGCGACGGCACGGTGGTGGGCCTCTTTCGCCTCGTCCGCGCGGGCGCAATAGACATGTGCCCGACACAGGCAGCCCAGCAGTTCCACCCGCAACGGGTCTTCCGCCTGGTGCAGCGCGATCGCCTCCAGCAGCAGAACCACCGCCGGCTCGCCGAACCGGGCTGCGACGACACTGCTTTTTTCGAAACCGACGGCGGCCTGCGCAAACAGCGCGGCGAGGCCCTGGCTGCGCGCGAGTTCGGCCGCCTCCTGGTAGGTCGCGCGTGCCTGTTCACCGGCCCCAAGCAACAACTCGACTTTGCCCAGATCCAGCAGCAAGCCGCAGCGCTGGCCGGCATCGCTGGCGAAATGCGCCTGCTGCAGCTGCAGCGCCAGTTGGTAGAGGCGCACGGCTTCCTCGAAGGCGAGCAGTTGTCCCGCGTGCTCGGCCGCCTGCTTCGCATAGGCCAGCGCCTTGACCGCTGCACCGCCGGGTCCGGCCTCGCTGAAGTGGTAGGCCAGCTGCGGCAACACCGTGTAGTCGGCGGTGCCATAACGCCGCTCGAGTATTTCTCCAATGCGAAGATGCAGGCGCGCACGGCGCAGGCCCAGCATTTCGTCATACACAGACTCGCGGATCAAGGCGTGGCTGAAGCGAAACTGGTGCGTCTGCGGCACCGGCTCGATCAGGTGCACGGCCAGTGCTTCTTCGAGCGCCAGCAACACTTCGTCTTCGGACTTGTCGGCCTCCAGCTGCGCCAACAGATCCAGATCGAAACTTCGGCCGATACATGCAGCGAGCGACAACAACCTGCCGGCCGACACGGACAGGCGGTTCAGCCGCTTGCCGATGACTTCGCGCACGCCGGTCGGAATTGTGACCAGCAGGCGCGGGTCGTCGATGAACGATCCCAAGGCCTGCGGCGCGCGCGTCTCCTTCATCAACCGCAGCAGCTCTTCGAGATACAGCGGATGCCCTTCGGTGCGCGCGTGAATCGCACTCAGGAAGTTGGCACTCGCAGGGCCTCCACCGGCGCCCACCACGAACTCCTCGGTTTCCCGGTGGTTCAGACCGGTCAATTCGACTCGCTGAAATGCCGGCGAGCGCGCGAGTTCCGCCAGGGTGTCGAACAGCGGATGCTGGCGCGACAGTTCGGTATCCCGGTAGGTTCCCACCACCAGCAAGGCGCTGTCTTCGAGCTCCGCGGCCAAGAACGCGAACAGGCGCAGCGAGGTCGCGTCGGCCCAATGCAGGTCTTCGAAGACCAGCATCTGCGGCCCTTGCTGCGCGGCGCGGCGCCAGAACCCGGCGACGGCGTCGAACAGGCGGAAGCGCGACTGCGCGGTGTCTCCCGCTTCGGCGTTGGGTTGGGGTGCAGAGGACTGCGCGGCCAGCTCGGGAACAATGCTTGCGATGTCGGCCAGTCCCACGCCGAGCGTCCGGGCCGGATCGGCATCGCCACTGCGACGCAGATAGCCGCGGATCAATTGCCGCCACGGCCAGTACAGCGGCGCGCCGGGCTCTTCGAGACAGCGCCCCCACACGACGGACACGCCATCCTGCTCCGCTCGCGCGGCCATCTGCTGCACCAGGCGCGTCTTGCCGATGCCGCCCGAGCCGGCCAGCAGAACGACCTGCCCGCGTCCCTGGCGGGCATTTGCAAGCGCGCTGGTGAGGAGCCCCATTTCCTGCTGACGGCCAACGAACAGACTCGACGGACGTGACGCTGGGTATGGTGCTGCCGATGCCGACACGGCGGCATCAGCAGCAAGGATCGCTGTGAGCCCATGTCTGACGGCAGGTTCGTTCAACGCAGTGCTCCGGGTGGGAGGTGCAAGCGCACGCATGAAGTATCTGCGTCGTCGCGCGCCCGGTCAAACGGCGGGCACCGGGAAGAGGACGGAGTCGAGGCGTGGCCGGAGTGGTGTTTGACTGGCATGATGACGAAACAAGCGAGGTACAGCCATGACTGATCACGGCGAGAACTGGGAAGAGGCTGCAAAACCCATTTCTGCGAAACCGCAATAGCGCCGATTCGCAGAGGGTTCAGATGCTTCCCATCGTCATTGCGCTCATAACGACGGTCATCCTGCTCGTCTGGATGGGTTTTTTCATGATGGGCTCGCTGCCACTTCTGGTGCTCAAGCACGACACCCCGCTGGACTCGCGCTTCATCCGGGGCCTGTTCAACGTCTACTACGTTGCCGTGATGCTGACGGCGAGCGCGGCGGCACTCAGCTATGCCTGGTGCGGCAAGCCCGCCTTCGCCTTTGGTATGGGCTTCATCGCAGCCCTGGCGTTCGCGCTGCGCCGCTGGATCGTCATCCCGCGCATGGACGTCCTGCGTCACACGATCCCAGCCGCCGACACCTCGATCTTCCGGTTTCGCCAGCTTCACATCGCCGGGATGATGCTCAACATGGTGCAGTTGGGTACTGTGGCCTGGGCCTTGACGCAATTGGCTCTATGACCCGAGCGGCGGGTGCCAGCTGGCCACGCCGTCCTTCGGCTCATGCGACCGGCGGCAAGCGATCCAGTAGCTTGTCAAGTGTGATCGGGTAGTTGCGCACTCGAGCGCCGGTCGCGTTGTAGACGGCATTGGCTACTGCAGCCGCCACGCCGCACATCCCCAGTTCGCCTACGCCCTTTGCCTTCATCGGAGATGAGATCGGATCCGTCTCATCCAGGAAGATCACCTCCTGATGGGGGATGTCGGCGTGCACCGGCACCTCGTAACCCGCCAGGTCGTGGTTGACGAAAAAGCCATGCCGCTTGTCGAGCGCCAGCTCCTCCATCAGCGCCCCTCCGACGCCCATCGTCATGGCACCGATCACCTGGCTGCGGGCGGACTTGGGATTCAGGATGCGCCCGGCAGCACAAACCGCAAGCATGCGCCGTACACGGATCTCGCCGGTGGCGGCGTCGACACCGACCTCGACGAAATGTGCACCGAAGGTGGACTGCTGGTACTTCTTGTCGAGGTCGCCGAACTCGATGCTGTCCTCGGCCACCAAGCCGCCTGCGCCTGCCGCTTCAGCCAGGGGCACCGCACGCCCGCCTGCACGCACCATGCCATCCGAGAACTCCGCGTCGGCCGGGGCAAGACCCAATTTGTTCACCACGGCTTCGCGCAGCTTCATGCACGCGGCATAGACACCCGAGGTCGAACTGTTGCCGCCCCACTGCCCGCCGGAGCCGGCCGAGACCGGATGTGCCGAGTCGCCCAGCCTCACGAGAACCCTGTTGAGCGGCACCCCCATGGTTTCGGCAGCGGTTTGCGCAATGATGGTGTACGAGCCCGTCCCGATATCGGTCATGTCGGTCTCCACCGTGACCATGCCTCGATTGTCCAGCCGCACGCGCGCGGCCGACGTCATGACAAGGTTGTTGCGGAAGGCAGCGGCGACTCCCATCCCCACGAGCCAGCGTCCGTCGCGCTGCTGTGCCGGTGCCGCGCTGCGCTTGCTCCAGCCGAAGCGCTCGGCGCCTGTGCGCAGGCATTCGATCAGTTTGCGTTGGGAATAGGGGCGCTCCGGCTTCTCTGGATCGACCTGTGTGTCGTTGAGCACGCGAAACTCGACCGGGTCGAGTCGCAGCTTCTCCGCCATCTCGTCCATGGCGATCTCCAGCGCCATCAAGCCCGGCGCCTCGCCTGGTGCACGCATGGCATTGCCTTCCGGCAAGTCCAGTACGGCCAGTCGCGTGGTCGTCAGACGGTTTGCGCCCGCATACAGCAGCCGGGTCTGGTTGACCGCCGTCTCCGCCTGTCCGCCGGGCAGGTCACCAGACCAGCCTTCGTGGGCGATGGCGGTGATCTTGCCGTCCCTCGCGGCGCCGATGCGGATGCGCTGGACGGTCGCCGGCCGGTGCGTGGTGTTGTTCATCATCAAGGGTCGCGGCAGTGCAACCTTCACCGGCCGCCGGGCTGCCCGCGCGCCCAGCGCGGCAAGCACCGCATCGGCTCGCACGAACAGCTTGCCGCCAAAGCCACCGCCGATGAAGGGCGAGACCAAGCGGACATTCGCCTTGGGAATGCCGAGCGTCTTGGCGACATCGCCGACGCCCCAGGCGATCATCTGGTTCGATGTCCAGATGGTTAGCTTGTCGCCCTGCCACTGCGCAATCGAGGCGTGCGGTTCCATCATGGCGTGCGACTCGTCGGGCGTCGTGTAGGTTGCATCGAACTGCACCGCGGCGGCCGCGAACGCGCCCGCGAAATCTCCGGTTTTCGTTTGCGGCTCGCCCGCAAACGGATTGGCTGCCGGCATCTGCGCTGCACCCATCTCTGCGCTCAGGTCGAAGCGCCCTGGTGCACGCGTGTACTCGATGCGCACCAACTGCGCCGCAGCACGCGCCTGCTCGAAGGTATGGGCCACGACGAGCGCCACGGCCTGGTGGTAGTGGTCTATCTCCGGCCCGCCCAGCAGCTTGGCCGTATTGAAGTCACCCTTGCCCAGCTTGCCGGCATTGCGCGCAGTGACGATGGCCAGGACGCCCGGTGCCGCGCGGGCAGCACTCAGATCCATCGAGGCGATGCGGCCTTTCGCGATACCGGCGCCCACCACGTAGCCATAGGCGGCATTGGGCGCCTCGGCGTTGCGTTCGTAGGTGTAGCGTGCGGTGCCCGTGGTTTTTACCGGCCCATCGATCCGATCCGTCGGCTTGCCGATGATCTTGAGCTGGTCGATCGGGTTGGTCGTGGCGGGGGTGTCGAATTTCATGATGATCAGCTCCTCGCTTGCAGCAGGGCCGCAGCCAGCGCGCGCTCGGCCAACGGCAACTTGAATGCGTTCTCGTGGGTTGGCTGCGCGCCGGCCAGCAACTGCGCGGTCACCGCCTTGGCACCCTGCGGCATCGCGGCTTCGGCAGCCTCCAGGCGCCACGGCTTGTGGGCCACGCCGCCCAGTGCCACCCGGCCCGACCCGTCACGCTGCACGATCGCCGCGACGGAAACGAGGGCGAAGGCATAGGAGGCACGGTCGCGGATCTTGCGGTAGATCTGCGTGCCACCGATGGGCTTCGGGAGCGTGACGCCGGTGATCAGTTCATCCCTCTCCAGCGCGGTCTCGATGTGCGGCGTGTTGCCGGGCAGGCGATGGAAGTCGGCAATCGGGATCACGCGGGTGCGCCCATCGGGGCGCACGGTTTCGACCGCCGCGTCCAGCACGCGCATCGCAACGGCCATGTCACCCGGATTCGTCGCGATGCAGGATTGGCTCGTGCCCACCACCGCATGCTGGCGAGTGACGCCGCCGATGGCGCTGCAACCGCTGCCGGGCCGGCGCTTGTTGCAGGGCTGGTCCGTGTCATAGAAGTAGGGGCAGCGCGTGCGCTGCAGCAGGTTGCCTGCGGTCGTGGCCTTGTTGCGCAACTGGCCCGAGGCGCCAGCCAGCAGCGCGCGGGACAGCACGCCGTAGTCGCGGCGCACACGCTCGTCGGCCGCCAGGTCGGTGTTGCGCACCAAGGCGCCGATGCGCAAGCCGCCTTCGGCCGTCGGTTCGATCTTGTCCAGCGCAAGACCGTTCACGTCGACCAGGTGCGTCGGCGCTTCGATCTGCAGCTTCATCAGGTCCAGCAGATTGGTGCCGCCGGCAATGAACTTGGCGCCCGGACTCCGCGCGACAGCCGCCGCAGCCTGTGCCGGGGAATGCGCGCGCTCATAGGTAAACGGCTTCATGTTCTGCTCCCCGCCACTTCGGTGATGGCATCGACGATGTTGGAGTAGGCGCCGCAGCGGCAGATGTTGCCGCTCATGCGCTCGCGCAGCTCTTCGGCCGACAGGATGGGCCGTGCAGTGAGATCGGCGGTCACGTGGCTCGGAACACCGCGCTTGACCTCGTCGAGCACGGCGACCGCCGAGCAGATCTGGCCGGGCGTGCAGTAGCCGCACTGGTAGCCATCATGCTTGACGAATGCGGCCTGCAGCGGGTGCATGTTCTGCGGGGTCCCAAGTCCTTCGATGGTGGTGATCTGCCCGCCCTCATGCATGACGGCGAGCGTCAGGCAGGAATTGATCCGCCTTCCATCGGCGATGACCGTACAGGCCCCGCACTGGCCGTGGTCGCAGCCCTTCTTGGTGCCGCTCAGGTGCAGATGTTCGCGCAACGCATCGAGCAGGGTGGTGCGCGTATCGAGTTCGAGCGCATGGGCTTGGCCGTTGACGTTCAGCGAGACCTTCATCAGCGGCACGGCCGATGCAGATGCCGCGGCGGGCGCTGCCGCAACGGGCGCCGTTGACGAAACCGCCGCGGCGGTGGCGGCGCTGACGATGAGAGCGTCGCGTCGCGAGATCAAGTGAGGCGTGGGACTGTCCATGTCTGCTCCTGTTGTTCGAGGTTCGGGTATTTCGGCGATCACTGCTGATATCGCGAGCCCATAGCGCTGGCAATAGGCGAATGGCTGCTGTTGCACGCCGGATCGGAGCAAGCGGGCTCGGATCTTCATTTTTCTGGAGCTCCGCGGCGATTGGTAGAGCATTCCGCTTGTTTTCTTGCCTGATCCGCTGATCTCACGACGTTCGGTGACGGCCCGCAATACCGCACGTGTTCGGCGCATCACGCCTGGCCAGTTCGACTTTCCCCAAGCATTCCGGCGCCCTTTGCTCCCCCTCTCAGCATCTCGATGTCTCGCTTGGGCGGCGCACCGAACAATCGGCTGTACTCCCGGCTGAACTGGGACGGGCTCTCGTATCCCACCTTGAAGGCGGCGCTCGATGCATCAAAATGTTCATTCAGCATCAATCGTTTTGCCTCGCTCAATCGCAGCCACTTCTGGTACTGCAACGGACTCATCGCGGTGAGCTCGCGAAAGTGGTGATGAAACGTAGGTGTGCTCATCTGCACGCGGTTCGCGAGTTCATCGATGCGGAGCAGCGCGGCGTAGTTCAGCTTCAGCCAGTCGATGGCTTTTGCAATCCGGTGACCCTGCCCATCCACGGAGGCGATCTGTCGCAGCTTCGCCGCTTGATCGCTCATCAGCAGCCGGTAGTGAATTTCTCGATAGATCAGCGGTGCGAGAACAGCGATGGCTTCGGGTTCATCCAGCAGTTCCAGCAACCGTACGATCGGCGCCAAGAGGCCGGGCGTTGCTGCACCGATTCCCACACCCACTCCGACCGAGCGATCGCGATGCGGCGGCAGGCTGCCCTGCGCGATGAGTTCGGCGAGTGTGCGCACATCAAGCTTCAAAACCAGACCCACACAGGGCTGCTGTGGGCTTGCCACTCTCACCTCTGAATTGGCGGGTATGTCCAATGAGGTGATGAGGAATCGCGAGGTGTCATAGGGATAGGCCTTGCCGCCTACCCACATCTGCTTCGCACCTTGGGCGACGAGGACGACGCTGGGCTCCACCATGCAGACTGCAGGCAGAGCGGGAAAATCACGCCGAAAGAAGCTGAGGCCGGCGATAGGTGTTTCGTAGTCGCCCGCTTGCGCGACGCGTGCGCCGATGACGTGCACCATCGTCTCTTGTGGCGATCTGTGCCGTGCCGTGTCGTACTGTCTGGGTGCCATGTGGAGTGGAGCCTGCGCGAAGAACTCTACTCGCCAAGCAAAGCGCTATCTACAAATGAGGCTCGCCCTCATAGAAACAGGCAAGAAATCCAGCGATTTGCGCAGAATCCGCGCACTCGTCACTGCCACGGCGGCATGGCTTTGACGAAATCCACGAGGGCTCGCAGGGTGGTCGGAAGATGCCGGCGGCCGGTGTAATAGAGGAACGGCCCGGAGAAACGCGGCCACCACGGCTCAAGCACGGGCTCAAGTTCACCGCGTGCGATGTAGGGCCGCAGCCAGTCCTCGAACAGATAGATGATGCCGCTGCCAGCCACGGCCGCATCGACCGCGAGGTCGGTGGCCGCGCCGATGCGCACCAGCAGCGGACCGGTGGGCTCGATCTTGACGCGCTCGCCCTTGCGTTCGAACTCCCAGGCGGGTGTCGATCCGCTTGCAAACTGGCCGCGCAAGCATGCGTGTTCCAGCAGTTCGCGCGGGTGCTTCGGTCGGCCATGCTTCTTCAAATAGGCCGGCGAGGCGGCCACGGCGAAACGCTGCTCGCGCGGACCGATCGGGATGGCGATCATGTCCTGCTCGAGGCGCTCTTCGTAGCGGATGCCGGCGTCGCAGCCCGCGGCAAGCACGTCGACGAAGCTGTCTTCTGCGATCACTTCGAGCCGGATGTCCGGGTAGGCCGCGAGAAAGGCCGGAACGATACGCGGCAGCACAAGACGCGCAGCGCTGATGGGCACGTTCAGCCGCAGCGTGCCGGCAGGCTTGTCGCGAAAACCATTGATCAGATCGAGTGCGGCATCGACTTCCTTGAGAGCGGGCTCGAGCCGATCCAGCAGTCGCGCGCCAGCTTCGGTGGGCGCCACACTGCGCGTGGTGCGATGCAGCAGGCGCACGCCGAGCTGGTTCTCGAGGCGGCGCACCGCTTCGCTCAGGCTGGAAGCGCTGCTGCCCGTGACGCGGGCGGCCTCCCGAAAACCGGAGGCGCGGGCCACGGCCAGGAAAGCATTGATGTCTGCGAGGTTCGTGGTCATGGTTCGCGGGCCGGCTGTTTATTGTTCTGTTTTTCGTACAGCCCGTGCCGATTGAAGTGGATTGTTGCACGCCGCCTTGCTGCATACAGTCGCTTCATCAGTCACCCAAAGACCATTCCATGACCTCTCAAGACATCGCCGCAGCAGGCACATTTCGACTCGGCGACCGTACCGTGAACCGGCTCGGCTACGGCGCCATGCAACTGGCCGGCAAGGGTGTCTTCGGCCCGCCGAAGGACACGGACGCAGCGCTGGCGGTCTTGCGGGCGGCTGTCGACGCTGGCGTCAACCATATCGACACCAGCGACTTCTACGGCCCGCACATCACCAACCAACTGATCCGCCAGGCGCTGCACCCCTACGTGAAAGACCTGACCCTCGTCACCAAGATCGGCGCCCTGCGCGGCGCGGATGCTTCGTGGAACCCGGCGCTCTCGGCCGACGACCTGGCCCACGCTGTGCACGACAACCTGCGCAACCTTGGCCTTGACGTGCTGGAGGTGGTCAACCTGCGCGTCATGTTCGACGTGCACGGGCCGGCCGAGGGCTCGATCGAGGCACCGCTGACCGCGCTGGTCGAACTGCAGCGCCAAGGGCTGGTGCGCCACATCGGCCTTAGCAACGTCACGCGCACCCAGATCACCGAGGGACGCGGGATCGCCAGCATCGTCTGCGTGCAGAACCAGTACAACCTCGCACACCGCGGCGACGATGAGCTGATCGATGAACTGGCCGCTGCGGGCATCGCCTATGTGCCCTTCTTTCCGCTTGGTGGCTTCACGCCTTTGCAGTCGACCGCGTTGTCGAACGTGGCGAGCCAGCTTGGTGCCACGCAGATGCAGGTGGCGCTGGCGTGGCTGCTGCAACGCTCGCCCAACATCCTGTTGATTCCGGGCACCTCGTCGGTGGCACACCTGCGCGAAAACATCGCAGCGGCTTCGCTGAGACTGCCGGGCCATGCGCTGGCGGCGCTGGAGGAAATCCGCGCTGCAGCCTGAAGCAGCATCAGGATGGAAGGACGGGCCCTTGAGTGGCCTCGCCCAGCTCTTCAGTCGGCGTACTCGCCGGCGTCCTTGATCACTTTTGACCAGCGCGTCTTCTCCGCTTCGATGAATTTGCGGTGACCGGCGGGTTCAAGCCGCTCGTCATTGACAACCGTCAAGCCCAGCGCTTCTTCACGCTTGATCAGTTCCGGGTCTTTCAGCGCGACACGCAAGGCAGAGTTGAGCTTGGCCAGCACCGCGGGGGGCGTGCCCTTGGGGGCATACAGACCGTGCCAGACCTGAACGTCGAAATCCTTGAGCCCGGACTCCGACAGCGTGGCCGTGTCTTTAAGCGATGGCAGCGGAAGGCGCTTCAGGCTTGTCACGCCGTAGACCTTGACCTTCTTTCCCTCGATCTGCGGCACCGCATTGGTTGCCTGTTCGCACATCAGGTCGACCTGCCCGCCGATCAAGTCTGTCATTGCCGGTGCGGTGCCCTTGTACGGCACCGGGGTCATGTTGGTCTTGAGCGCGCTTTGGAACATCAGGCCGCACAGGTGGGACGCCGAGCCGAGCCCGGCGTGGGCCAGATTGGCCTTGCCGCCGTTGGAGGCAATCCACTGGCGCAGTTCGCCGAAATTCCTTGCCTCCAGGCTGGGTTTGCCGATCAGCACCGACGGTGCCTCATTGATCAACCCCAGCGTCTCGAAGTCATCCGGGACTTTGTAGCTGAGCTTGCGGTACAGCGCGGGCGCGGTCGCCATGCCGATGTGGTGGACCAGCAGCGTGTAGCCGTCCGGTGCGGCGCGCGCCACCTTGGCCGACCCGATGGTGCCGCCCGCGCCGGCCGCGTTGTCGACGATTACCGTCTGGCCGAGTGGCTTGCGCAGCGCCTCCGCCAAGTCGCGGGCAATCTTGTCGCTCGGTCCACCGGCCGCGAACGGCACGACCAGCGTGACCGGCTTTTCAGGGAACTCGGCGCAAGCCATCGAGGCTGCGGCGAACAGGGTCAGGCCGGCGCCGCAGCGCCATGCATTTTTCATGGTTGTGTCTCCTTGGGTTTGCTTTGGCGCTTGCTTCAGGCGGAGAGCGCCTGCATCTCGCGATACAGGTCCGCCTTGCCTTCGAAGCCGATGCCCGGCAGGTCGGGCAGCGTGACGAAGCTGTTCTCGACCTTCACGCCATCGGGGAAGCCGCCGAAGGGCTGGAACAGGTCGGGGTACGACTCGTTGCCGCCCAGGCCCAGGCCCGCGGCGATGTTGAGCGACATCTGATGGCCGCCGTGCGGGATGCAGCGGCTGGCCGACCAACCGTGTTCCTTCAGCATGTCGAGCGTGCGCAAGTACTCGACCAGGCCATAGCTCAGGGCGCAATCGAACTGCAACCAGTCGCGATCGGGGCGCATGCCGCCGTAGCGGATGAGGTTGCGCGCGTCCTGCATCGAGAACAGGTCTTCGCCCGTGGCCATCGGGTTCGTGTAGAAGTTGCGCAGCGCCGCTTGCAGCTCGTAGTCGAGCGGGTCGCCCGGCTCCTCGTACCAGAAGAGGTCGTATTGCGAAAGCGCCTTCGCGTAGGCGATAGCGGTTTCAAGGTCGAAGCGCCCGTTGGCATCGACACACAGCTTTTGGCCGTCTTGCAGCACTTCCATGATCGAGTCGATGCGACGCAGGTCTTCGTCGAGCGAGGCGCCGCCGATCTTCTTCTTGACCACGGTGTAGCCGCGGTCGATGTAGCTGCGCATTTCATCTTGCAGCTTCTTGTGGTCCTGGCCGGGGTAGTAGTAGCCGCCGGCGGCGTAGACGAAGATCTTGCGGTTCGGTTTGCCGTCGCCATAGCGGTCTGCCAGCAACTGGAACAGGGGCTTGCCTTCGATCTTGGCAACGGCGTCCCAGACGGCCATGTCGATCGTTCCGATCGCCACCGAACGCTCGCCATGGCCGCCCGGCTTCTCGTTGGTGAACATCGTGTTCCAGATCTTGTGCGGATCGAGGTTCGTGCCAGCGTCGTCGACGAGCGAGCTCGGGTCGGCTTCCATGATGCGAGGGATAAAGCGCTCGCGCATCAGCTTGCCCTGGCCATAACGGCCGTTCGAATTGAAGCCGTAGCCAACCACCGGCTTGCCATCGCGGATCACATCGGTGACAACGGCGACGAGGCTCAGCGTCATCTTGCTGAAGTCGATGTAGGCGTTGCGGATGGGCGAGCTGATGGGAAGTGTCCTTTCCCGGATTTCTACGATCTTCATGTATGGTTCCTGTTGAGGTAAGTTCGGAAGCGAGATGCTCGCGCGTTGACGCCTTGCTGACCAATGCTGTTTTTCTCGCCTTCCATGCTTTGAAAGAACCGGCCATGAACCTTCTGTGGCTCGACGACTTCCTGGTGCTTGCCGAGACTGGCAATTTCTCCCGGGCTGCCGATGAAAGGCATCTCACCCAGCCCGCGTTCAGCCGGCGCATTCGATCGCTGGAGGAGTGGTTGGGTGCCGATCTGTTCGACCGCAGCGTCCAGCCGGCCAAACTGACCGAGGTCGGCGAGTGGTTTCGTGGCGCATCACGGGATCTTCTGGTTCACGTTGCCAGGCTGCCCGGCGAGGCCCGAACGGTTGCCGAAGCCAACTCGAGCACGCTGCGCCTCGCATCCACCCATGCGCTGTCGTTCACCTTCCTGCCTGGGTGGTTGCGCGGGATGGAAGCAAGGTCGCCGGTGGGCCGCATCCAACTTGACTCAGATGTCCTGCAGCGCTGCGAATCGCTGTTGCAGCAAAGCAAGGTGCATCTGCTCCTGTGCCACTCTCACCCTAAAGCACGGGGAGCGCTCGAAGCCTCGGGCTACGCGTCGATGCAGGTGGGCACCGATGAGTTGATCCCGGTTTCGGCTGCCGATGCGACCGGCAAAGCTCGGCACTGGCTACCGGAGTTGCGGGCGAACCAAGTGCCGCTTCTTAGCTACAGCGAAGAGTCTGGCCTGGGCCGCATCGTCCGGGCCGTGTGGGGTGCAGAACTCGAACCCTTGCCAGTTCATGTCGTGTTTTCGGCGCACCTCGCTTCGGTACTTCGAACGATGGCGCTCGAAGGTCGAGGCCTTGCTTGGTTGCCGCGGACGCTGATCGCAGAAGACCTTGCATCCCGCACCCTGGTCGAAGCAGCACTTCCAAGGTGGCGCATCCCTCTGGAGATTCGCCTGTACCGGGACCACATCGCGCTGGGGCGCGCCGCGGAGACGTTCTGGCGCGAGACCTGCGAAGCGGGTGTTCGATAGACCCGGCATTCGCCGTGTTTCAACTTACAGTGCGGTGATGAGTCTTGCCGGCACCAAGGGCACTGTTTCCATCGAACTGGTCCATGAGGCACTCCACGCCGCTTCTCTCAGGAACATGGACCTCAGCCGCGTGTTCGAGGCGGCGACCCTGGATCGGGAGTTGCTTCAGTCACCTCGCGCCCGAATACCCGCGGTCGCGTACTCGCGCATGTGGGTTGCGCTCGCCGACCTCATGGACGATGAGTTTTTCGGCCTCGACAGCCACGGTCTGCGGCGCGGCAGCTTCGCGCTCATGACACGCGCTGCTGTCAACACACACAACCTCGAGCACGCATTGCGTCGAATGCTGCGTTTCCTGCATGCCACGCTGGACGATTTTCGGGGCGAGCTGATCCGCACGGACGCTGATGCACGCATCGTGTTGCATGACGCAGGCGTGATGCGCAGACTGTTCGGCTACGGCACGTGGTTCATCCTGGTCCACGGCCTGGCGTGCTGGCTGGTTCATCGCCGCATTCCGCTTCGGGAAATGCAGTTCCGGTGTCCGCCGCCTGTCGATGACAGCCACTACCGCACCCGCTTCTGTCAGAACGTGGTCTTCGGTGGTGACTCGACGCACATCGTCTTCGACAGTGCCCTGCTGGACCTCGACATTGCCGAAACCGTCGATACGGTCGATGCCTTTCTGGCGGAGGCCCCGGGCAACCTGCTTGTGCAGTACCGCAACGAAGCGAGCACCAGCGCCATCGTCCGACGTCAGCTGCGCAGTCAATCGCCGAACCAATGGCCCGAAGTCGACAAGTTAGCCCAGGATTTGCACGTGTCCGGCACAACGCTGCAGCGGCGGTTGCAGCAGGAGGGCTTGAGCTACCAGCGGCTGAAGGACGATTTGCGTCGCGACATTGCGATCGACCTGCTCTCTGCGTCATCGATGACCGTGTCGGAAGTCGCAGCGCGGACCGGTTTTCAGGAGACCAGCGCGTTCCACCGAGCGTTCAAGAAATGGACCGGCGTCAGCCCGGGCGCCTATCGGACAGCCGGCGAGTCAAAGCGATAGCAGTGGATCGCCAAGGTGGCAGCGCACCCCATGCCGGTTGGAGTGCCCGGGCATCGACGCGACGGGTTGGCCTTCTTACAGTGCGTGGCGAGACCTTCGCGGTCCGTTCACTCTTGGAAGGGCATCACCGATGGAACGAATGACAGCGTCGTTGCTGGACCGACAGACGCTTCGGGAGGCCGTGGACTGGGCCATCGTGACGCGGCGCAGCGTGCGCGCATTTCTACCGACCCCGGTGCCGACGCGCGAGATCGAGGCCATCCTCGAAACCGCCAGCCACAGTGCATCGGGCATGAACATGCAACCTTGGCGCGTGCACGTTGTGACCGGCGCTGCCAAGAACGAGCTTTGTGCCGCCATTGCAGCAGTTGACGACGACCCAGCCCGCGCAGCTGAACTGACCGAACCCTACGACTACTATCCGCGCCACTGGGTGACGCCGTACCTGGAGCGACGCCGCAAAGTGGGATGGGACCTGTACGGGCTGCTCGGGATCGAAAAGGGCGACAAGGCCCGCATGCACCTTCAGCACGGGCGCAACTACCGCTTTTTCGATGCGCCGGTCGGCCTGTTCTTCACCGTCGATCGCCAGTTGCAGGAAGGTAGCTTGATCGACTACGGCATGTTCCTGCAGAGCGTGATGGTGGCGGCGCGAGCTCGCCATCTGCACACCTGCCCGCAGGCGGCGTTCCTCAAGTTTCACCGCGAGATCGCTCGCCATCTGCAGATCCCGGACGGGCAGATGCTCGTCTGCGGCATGAGCCTCGGCCATGCCAACGAATCGTCCATCGAGAACACCTTGGCCACCGAGCGGGAGCCGGTGTCTTCGTTCACCACTTTCCACGAGCACCCGAAGGAGGCCACGACATGAGCGCTGCATCCTATGCAATGGGCCTGGACCGCTGCGCGGCCAACCACGTTCCGCTCACGCCGCTGGGGTTCCTGGACCGGGCTGCCCTTGTCCATCCCCGGCGCATCGCGGTCGTCCATGGTGAGCTGACACGCACGTGGGCGCAGACGCGCGAGCGCTGCTATCGGCTCGCGTCCGCGCTGGTGGCCAGAGGCATTCAAGCTGGCGACACGGTGTCTGTTCTGGCACCGAACACGCCGGCCATGCTGGAGGCCCACTTCGGCGTTCCCCTGTCGGGTGCAGTGCTCAATGCCATCAACCATCGACTCGATGCCGAGGGCGTGGCGTTCATCCTCCGGCATGGCGAGTGCAAGCTGCTCATGGTCGACCGGGAATACGCCGGCGTCGCCGCAGCGGCGCTGGCCTTGCTGGACCACCGTCCCATCGTCATCGACATCAACGACCATTTGGCGCCGGCGGGTGCGCCCATCGGCGAGGTGGACTACGAGTCGCTCCTGGCCGGCGGCGATCCGCGGTTTGCCGGCATCTGGCCGAGCGACGAGTGGCAGCCCATTGCACTGAACTACACCTCCGGCACCACCGGCGATCCCAAGGGCGTCGTGGCGAGCCATCGGGGCACCTATCTGATGAGCCAGCTGCAGATCACCAACTGGTCGGTGCCGAAGGCACCGCGCTACCTGTGGACGCTGCCGATGTTCCATGCCAACGGCTGGTGCTTCACATGGGGCATCACCGCCGCGGCAGGAACGCACGTCTGCCTGCGCAAGGTTTCTGCCGAGGCGGTCATGGCAGCGATCGACTCGCAAGGCATCGACCATCTCTGTGCAGCGCCTATCGTCATGGCAATGCTGTCGGACTCGGCCCAGGGCAAGACCTTGCCCCGCCCGGTGCGGGTGCTCACGGCCGGCTCGCCACCCCCGCTGGCTGTGCTGGAGGCGGTTCGTGCGATGGGCTTCGACGTGGAGCACGTCTTCGGCATCACCGAAGTGTGCGGAACGCCCGTGAGCTGCGAATGGCAGGACGACTGGGACCGGCTTCCCACAGCAGAGCAGGGAAAACTTCGAGTCCGGCAGGGCGCGCGTGCGGCCATGTTCGAGGGCCTCATGGTGGGCGACGCCGATACGCTGGAGCCTGTGCCCCAGGACGGCCGGACCGCAGGCGAACTCATGCTGCGCGGCAACACGGTGATGATGGGCTATTTCAAGAACGAGGCGGCGACGCGCAGGGCGCTGGCCGGCGGCTGGTTCCGTACCGGCGATGTCGCAGTCCAGCATGACAGCGGCTATGTGCAGATCACCGATCGCTCCAAGGATGTGATCATCTCCGGCGGGGAAAACATCTCTTCGGTCGAGGTGGAAGATGTCATCCACGGTCATCCGGCGGTGCTGCACGCGGCCGTAGTGGCCCAGCCCGACGAGAAGTGGGGCGAAGTCCCCTGCGCGTTCGTCGAGCTGAGGGCTGGCGTGGCGCCGCCGTCGGAGCAGGACATTGTTGCCTTTTGCCGGGCGCGACTTGCGCATTTCAAATGCCCACGACGCGTCTTCTTTCACACGCTACCCAAGACGGCCACCGGAAAGATTCAGAAATTCAAGCTCCGTGAAGAGGCAGGAAGCGCGGCCGCCATCACACGTCTGGCCGACCATGCTTGAGGTGTGCCGTACCGATCGTCCCGACGTGGGAACCGGCTACCGGTTCTCGCGAGCTCACACTTTCGACGAGGAGCAGGTTCGATCCTTCTCGCTCGCTGCTGGCGACGAGAATCCGCTGCACGTCGACGCCGACTACGCAACGGGCACCCGCTTCGGTGGACTGATCGCCAGCGCCACGCATACCACGTCTCTTCTGATGGGGCTGACTGCAACGCACTTCTCTTCCAGGGGAAGCGTGCTCGGCATGAACTTCTCCTTCGAACTTCTCCACGCGGTGAAGGCGACCGAGAGCGTGCTTCTGGAATGGGTCGTGACGTCGGTCGCCACGCGGGCGAAGGGTGGGCTCGTCCTGGGTCTTGGTGGCACCGTCACATCGCTTGACGGCCGGACGCTGGTGCTCGCCCAGGGCCAGGTTTCCTTTGTGCCCAAAGCAAATTGATGCCCGGCGCATCGCAGCTCGCTCAAACAAAAAAAGGCTGCCAAACCGGCAGCCTTCTATAGGTGGAGTGCTCCTTCGCACAAACACCGCGGAACCGGCTTCGCCGGGCCGCTGGTGTTGCCCCCGGTAGGGGGAAGGCGCGCGCGACACGACGTGCGCGCAGCCTGGGGGCGAGCCTATTTCTTTTCGCCGGGGACCTTGCCGTCAACACCCTTGACGTAGAAGTTCACGCCCGACAGGAACTTGTCGTCGGCCACCGCGCCGGCAGCCACGAGCTCCTTGCCGTCCTGGCCGACGATCGGGCCCTTCCAGATCGAATAGGTGCCGTCCTTCAGGCCCTTCTTGACCTCTTGAACCTTGGTCTTGATGTCGGCCGGAATGTCGTCGGCGAGCGAGACGATGTCGATCGCGCCTTCCTTCACGCCCCACCAGCTGGCACCGGTCGCCCACTTGCCGTCGAGCGCGTCCTGCGTGGCCTTGATGTAGTACGGGCTCCAGTTGATCACGGCCGAGGCCAGGTGGGCCTTCGGGCCGTAGGCGGTCATGTCCGAATCCCAGCCGAAGGCGCGCTTGCCCTTTTCCTGCGCGGTCTTGAGCACGGCTGGCGAGTCGGTGTTCTGGAACAGCACGTCCGCACCGCCGTTGATGAGCGCGGTGGCCGCTTCGGTTTCCTTCGGCGGGCTGAACCATTCGTTGACCCACACGACCTTGGTGGTGATCTTCGGGTTGACCGACTGTGCGCCCATGGTGAAGCTGTTGATGTTGCGCAGCACTTCGGGAATCGGCACCGAGCCGACCACGCCGAGCGTGTTGCTCTTGGTCATCGCGCCCGCAATGATGCCGGCCATGTACGCGCCTTCGTAGGTGCGGCTGTCGTAGGTGCGCATGTTCTCGGCGGTCTTGTAGCCGGTGGCATGCTCGAACTTGACTTCCTTGCTGTCGGCCGCGACCTTGAGCATGGGCTCCATGTAGCCGAAGGTGGTACCGAAGATCAGCTTGTTGCCCTGGCCCACGAGATCGCGGAACACGCGTTCGGCGTCGGCCGATTCGGGCACGCTCTCGACGAAGGTGGTCTTGATCTTGTCGCCGAATTCCTTCTCGAGCGCCTTGCGGCCGTTGTCGTGCGCGAAGGTCCAGCCGCCGTCGCCGACCGGGCCGACATAGGCAAAGGCGATGTTCAGCGGCGCAGCCGGAGCCGGTGCGGCGGCGGTGGGTGCCGGTGCGGCCGGGGCGGCAGCGGGGGGTGCGGCCTCTTCCTTCTTGCCGCAACCCACGAGGGCGGCCGAAGCGACGGCCGTCAGGGCCGCCAGCTTGAGCAGGGAACGCTTGTTCATCAGATCATTCATTGTCGGAAATCCTCAAAAGGCAAGTTGCGAAACAAGAAAACACAAACGGATTATGAGCCGGGGTAGAACGGTTTCCCGATCGACGCCGGCATGTTGATGCGAATGAAGGCCGGGTTGCGCGAAATCAGCGCCAGCACCACGATGGTGGCGAGGTACGGCATCATGTTCAGGAACTGGCTCGGAATGTCGACGCCGACGCTCTGCAGGTGAAAGCCGAGCATCGTGACGCCGCCGAACAGGTAGGCGCCGAGCAGCACGCGCGCCGGCCGCCAGGTGGCAAAGGTGGTGAGCGCCAGCGCGATCCAGCCCTTGCCGGCCACCATGTTCTCGACCCACAGGCCGGTGTAGACCACCGACAGGTAGGCACCCGCCAGCCCGCAGAGCGCACCGCCCGCGAGCACTGCCAGGAAACGGATGCGCCGCACCGGATAGCCGAGCGCATGCGAGGACTCCGGCGACTCGCCGACCGAGCGCAGCACCAGACCCGAGCGCGTGCGGTACAGGAACCAGATCAGCGCAAAGGTGAGCAGCACCGCGAAGTAGACGATCGGGTGGTGCCGGAACAGCGCCGGCCCGACCAGCGGCAGATCGCCCAGGAACGGCAGCTTGTACTGCACGCTCTCGGGCAGCTTGGCCTGCACATAGTTGATCCCGGCAAAGGCCGAAAAGCCCACGCCGAACAGGCTCAGCGCGAGCCCGGTCGCGTACTGGTTGGTGTTGAGCCAGATCACCAGCACGCCGAACACGGCCGCAAGGAATGCCCCTGTCACCATGCCGGCGGCAAAGCCGAGCCAGCTGCTGCCGGTTTGCACCGTGACAGCAAAGCCGGCGATCGCGGCGCACAGCATGAGCCCCTCGGCGCCGAGGTTGACGATGCCGGCCTTCTCGTTGATCAGGAGGCCGAGCGAAGCGATCGCCAGCACCGTGCCGGCGCTGAGCATCGAGCCCAGCAGGAGTGCATACCCGTCCATCAGAGAGCTCCTTCGGTGGCGTGCGCGACAGGCTGCGCGGTGAGGGGTGTGCTGACCTGCAGGGAGGCCGTGCCCGGCGATAGCGACGATACGGGCGCCGGCTTCGGCGCGGCCTTGCGCCGCACGCGATAGGCGATCAGCGTGTCGCAGGCCAGCAGCGTGAACAGCAGCAGCCCCTGGAATACGCCGGTCAGCGACTTGGGCAGCCCGAGGCGCGACTGGGCCAGTTCGCCGCCGATGTAGAACATGCTCATGAGGATGGCCGAGAACACCATGCCGACCGGATGCAGCCGCCCGACGAAAGCCACGATGATGGCGGCGAAGCCGTAGCCGGCCGGCACGTAGGGCGTGAGCTGACCGATCGGGCCTGCGACTTCGAGCGCGCCGGCAAGGCCGGCCGCGCCGCCCGAGGTCAGCAGCGCGATCCACACCGCGCGCCGGGCCGAGAAACCCGCGTAGCGCGCCGCTGCCGGCGCAAGGCCGCCGACCTGCTGCGCAAAACCGGCCCGCGTGCGGAACAGGAAGATCCAGAGCGCCGCCACGCCGCCGAGCGCGATCAAGAGCCCGATGCTCACGCGGGAGCCCTTCATGAGCCGCGGGATCTGCGTCACCGCGTCGAAGGTCTTGCTTTGCGGAAAGTTGAAGCCCATCGGATCCTTCAGCGGGCCCGCGACCACGTAGCCGAGCACCAGTGTCGCCACGTACACCAGCATGAGGCTGACCAGGATCTCGTTGGCGTTGAAGCGGTCGCGCAGCAGCGCGACGATCGCGGCCCAGGCCATGCCGCCCAGCACGCCGGCCGCGATGATGGCCGCCACGATCCAGGGGCCGGTGCTCTTGTCGGCCAGCAGAGCGACATAGCCGGCCGCGATCGCACCGATCACGAACTGCCCCTCGGCGCCGATGTTCCATACGTTGGAGCGGAAGCAGACGGCAAGGCCCAGGGCGATGATCAGCAGCGGCGTCGCCTTGACCATCAGTTCGCCCAGCGCATAGCCGCTCCGGATGGGCTCCCAGAAGAACACGAGCAGGCCCTTGACGGGGTCCTTGCCCAGCGCGGCGAACAGCGCCATGCCGATCACCACCGTGATCAGCAGCGCCAGGATCGGCGAGCCGTAGCTCCAGAACCGCGAGAGCTGCGGGCGGGCTTCGAGCTTAAGCATGGGCGGCCTCCCGTGCAGCGGTGGCGCCTTGCCACAAGCCGCTCATCCATTCGCCGATCTGCGGCACGGTGGCCGCGGCCCGATCGACCGAGGGCGATAGCTGCCCCTTGGCGATCACATACAGCCGGTCGCTGATCTCGAACAACTCGTCGAGCTCTTCGCTCACCACCAGCACCGCACAGCCGGCGTCGCGCAGCGCCAGGATCTCGCCGCGGATCAGCGCCGCTGCGCCGACGTCGACGCCCCAGGTCGGCTGCGCCACGATGAAGAGCTTGGGGTTGGCATCGATCTCGCGCCCGACGATGAATTTCTGCAGGTTGCCGCCCGAGAGCGAACGCGCCGCCGCACCCGGCCCGCCCGCCTTGACGTTGAAGCGCGCGATGATTTTTTCGGCATGCGTCTGCAGCGCGCCGATGCGGATCCAGCCGCTCTTGCCGATCGCGTTGTCGCGCGTCAGCAGCATGTTCTGTGCGAGGCTCAGCGTCGGCACCGCGCCGCGGCCGAGCCGCTCTTCGGGCACGAAGTGCACGCCGAGCTTGCGCCGCCCGCGCGGGCGCAGGCGCGCGGCGGGATGGCCGAACATCTCGATCATGGCTGGCTCTGCCCGCGTGTCTTCGCCCGACAGCGCATAGAGCAGCTCTTTCTGCCCGTTGCCGGAAACGCCTGCGATGCCGACCACCTCGCCGGCCCGCACATCGAGCGAGACGCCATCGAGGTCGACACCGAACTGGTCGTCTCGCGCCAGCGTCAGGCCCTTGACGCGCAGCGCGACCGCGCCGGTCTTGAGTTCGCGGTGCTGCAACGGCGGCGGCTCGGCGCCGATCATCAGGCGCGAGAGCGACTCGTTGCTTTCGTTCTGCGGATTGCACACGCCCGTGACCTTGCCGCCGCGCAACACGGTGCACGCGGTGCACAGCTCGCGGATCTCGTGCAGCTTGTGGCTGATGTAGAGGATGCTGCAGCCCTCCGACGACAACTGCTTGAGCACGACGAAGAGCTTGTGCACCGCCTGTGGCGTCAGCACCGAGGTCGGCTCGTCGAGGATCAGCAGCTTGGGGTTGGTCAGCAGCGCGCGGATGATCTCGACGCGCTGCATCTCCCCGACCGAAAGCGTGTGCACCGGGCGCGAGGGGTCGATGTCGAGCCCATACTCGCGGGCCTTGGCCGTGATGCGCTGCGTCACCTCCATCAGCGCCAGGCTCTTGTCGAGCCCGAGCCAGACGTTCTCGGCCACCGTGAGCGTGTCGAACAGGCTGAAGTGCTGGAACACCATGCTGATGCCGAGCGCCCTCGCCTCCTGCGGGTTGCGGATGTTCACCGGCTGGCCGTTGAAGCTCACCGTGCCCTCGTCGGGCTTCACCGAGCCGTAGATGATCTTCATCAAGGTCGATTTGCCGGCGCCGTTTTCGCCCAGCACCGCATGCGTTTCGCCGGGCTGCACGGTCAGCGATACATCGCTGTTGGCCACCACGGCCGGATAGCGCTTGGTGATGTTTGCAAGCTGGAGTCTGAAGGGTGTCATGCCCGATCCCGTTGTTTGTCTTCAATAACCGAAAGTTTCGCGGAGCCGGCACCGGCACCCTGCACCGGACGCAGAGACGCCGCCACCGACTTGATGCGGTCGCGCAGCCAGCGCGCCGCGCTCGACGAATGGGTCCGCTCGTGCCACAGCTGGTAGTACATCAGGCGCGGCAGTGCGACCGGGCACTCGACAATTTTCACTGGCAGCCGCGCGGTGAAACGCTCGCAGTACTGGCGCCCGGTGGTCAGCACCAGCAGGCTCGACGCCACCATGTCCGGGATCAGCCCGAAATGCGCGCAGCGGGCTGTGATGTTGCGCTGCAGGTTCAGCCCGTCGAGCATCTGGTCGATGATGCCGCGCGCGCCCGGATGCATCGGCGTCGGTGCGATGTGCTCGGCGGCGAGCCAGGTGCCGACGTCCCAGCCGCGCCGCGCGGCCGGATGGTCGAGACTGATCAGCGAGACGATCTCGTCGCCGAACAGGCGCGCCATGTGCAGGTCTTCCGGCGGCTTGAGCCAGTTGCCGATCACCAGATCGACATGGCCGAGCGACAGGTGGCCGTGATAGTCCGAATCGGGCGAGAGCGGATGGATCTCGATCTTGCACATCGGCGCCTGGCTCTTGATCTGCGCCACCAGCATCGGCAGGAAGATCGGATCCAGATAATCGCTCGCGGCGATGCGGAAGGTGCTTTCGGCCGTTTGCGGGTCGAAGCCCCGCGCATCGCTGAACAGCACCTCGGCCGCCCGCAGGATGCTGGCGCTCGGCTCGATCATGCGCAGCCCGGCATCGGTCGGCACCATGCCCGAGCCCGAGCGCACCAGCAGCGGGTCGCCCGAGAGCTCGCGCAGGCGCTTCAACGCGGCCGACACGGCGGGCTGGTACATGCCCAGGCGGATGGCCGCGCGCGACACGCTGCGGTCGGTCAGAACGGTGTGCAGAACCCGGATCAAGTGAAGATCGATCTTGTCGAAGAGCGCCTGGTCACGCATGGCTGATCAGGCTGGGAGCGCCTGCACCGCCGTGATGGCATTGAGGATCGCTTCGCTGGTCGCGGGCGCCCGCAGCGGGGGGTCGACCTTGTGGTCGCCTGCCGACGAAATGGCGTCGCGAATGGCATAGAACACCGAGAACGGCAGCAGCAGCGGCGGCTCGCCGACCGCCTTGCTGCGGTGGATCGAGTCTTCGAAGTTGTCGCCTTCGTACAGCTGGACGTTGAACACCGGCGGGCAGTCGTTGGCCGTCGGGATCTTGTAGGTGCTCGGTGCGTGCGTCGTGAGCTTGCCGCTCTGTGGATGCCACATCAGCTCTTCGGTGGTGAGCCAGCCCATGCCCTGGATGAAGGCGCCCTCGACCTGGCCGATGTCGACGGCCGGGTTGAGCGAGCGGCCAGCGTCGTGCAGGATGTCGGCGCGCAGCAGCTTCCATTCGCCGGTGAGCGTGTCCACCACCACCTCGCTCACGGCCGCACCGTAGGCGAAGTAGTAGAAGGGCCGGCCCTTCATGGTTTCCTTGTTCCAGCTCAGGCCCGGCGTTGCATAGAAGCCGTCGGACCAGAGCTGCACGCGGTCCATGTAGGCCTCGGCCACCAGCGTGCAGAAATCGAGCGTGCGGCCATTGACGACGACCTTGTCGTTGGCAAATTGCACCGCAGCCGCATCGCCGCCATGCCGCTCGGCCGCGCACGCGGCCAGCCGCTCGCGGATCTGCCGCGCCGCATCCTGCGCGGCCTTGCCGTTCAGGTCGGCACCCGTGGAGGCCGCCGTTGCCGAAGTGTTGGCGACCTTGGTGGTGTCGGTGGCGGTGACGCGCACGCTCTCGAAACTCACGCCGAGTTCGTGCGCCACCACCTGCGCCACCTTGGTGTTGACGCCCTGGCCCATCTCGGTGGCGCCGTGGTTCACCAGGATCGAGCCGTCGGTGTACACATGCACCAGCGCGCCGGCCTGGTTGAAGTGCTTGACGTTGAACGAAATGCCGAACTTCAGCGGCGCCAGTGCCAGGCCGCGCTTGAGCACCGGGCTCGCGGCGTTGAACGCGGCAGTGGCTGCGCGCCGCGCGCGGTAGTCGCTGCTGGTTTCGAGCTGCGTCACCAGCTCTTCGATGATGTTGTCGGTCACGACCTGGTCGTAGGGCGTGACATTGCGCTCGGTCTTGCCGTAGAAGTTGAGGCGCCGCACGTCCAGCGGGTCGCGTCCCAGTTCGCGCGCCACCGTATCGAGGATGTTCTCGATCGCGATGGCACCCTGCGGCCCGCCGAAGCCGCGAAACGCAGTGTTGCTCTGCGTGTTGGTCTTGCCCGAGTAGCCGTGCATCGACACGTCGGGCAGCCAGTAGGCATTGTCGAAATGGCACATCGCACGCGTCATCACGGGGCCCGACAGGTCGGCCGAATGCCCGGCGCGCGAGACCATCGAGATCTCGGCGCCGAGGATGCGGCCCTCGTCGTCGTAGCCGACTTCGTATTCGTACCAGAAGCAGTGGCGCCGGCCGGTGATCAGGAAGTCGTCGTCGCGGTCCAGCCGCAATTTCACTGGACGCTGCAGCGTGTGCGCCGCGATCGCCGCCACGCAGGCGAACAGGCCCGACTGCGATTCCTTGCCGCCGAAGCCACCGCCCATGCGGCGGCATTCGACATGCACCTCGTTGGCATGCAGGCGCAGCGCGTGCGCCACCAGGTGCTGCATCTCGCTCGGGTGCTGGGTCGAGCAGTGCACATGCATGGCGCCGCCCTCCTTGGGGATCGCGTAGCTGATCTGCCCTTCCAGGTAGAACTGCTCCTGGCCACCGACCTCGAAGGTCGACCGGAGGCGGTGCGGCGCTTTCGCGATGGCCGCCTTGGCCCCACCTTCGTGCGTGGCACGCTCGAGATGCATCGGCGGCAGTACGTACTGGCCTTTGGCATGGGCCTGCTGCGGCGTGAGCACCGGCGGCGCGGCCTCGATCGTCAACACGTCTTTCGCCCTGGCCGCGACGCGGCGCGCGATGTCGCGTGTTTCGGCGATCACCGCGAACACCGGCTGGCCCAGATAGCGGATGTCGCCGCTGCAGAGGATCGGGTCGTCGTGAACGATCGAGCCGCAGTCGTTGGTGCCGGGGATGTCGGCCGCCGACAGCACGGCAACCACGCCGGGCAGCGCGCGCAGCGCGTCGAGCGCCATGCCCGTGAGCCGGCCGTTGGCCACCGGCGACAGGCCGAGTGCGCAATGCAGCGTGCCCGTCAGTTCGGGGATGTCGTCGATGTAGGTCGCCTCGCCGGCCACATGCAGTTGCGCCGACTCGTGCGGCCGGCTGATGCCGACGCGTGCGCCGTCGTCGTGGGCCCTGGCTTCGGCCCCGACGTCGATGCGCGCGGCCGCATTCTTCAGGTAGTCGGCGAACGCCTCGGCGGGCTGCATCAGGCGGGCATCGATGGGTTTGTTCATCTCGATTTCCTCAGACGCCGGGGGTCATCACGTGCGGCATCACGCTCCAGACGCTGGTCGCCTCCAGCGGCAGGGCGTCGGTGGCGCGCGTCTCGAGCCACAGGCGCTGAATCAGATTCTGCGCCACCTGCAGCCGGTAGGCAGCCGAGGCGCGCATGTCCGACAGGGGCTTGAAATCCTGCGCCAACGCGAGCTTGGCGGCGTTCACGCTGGCCTGCGTCCAGGGCTTGCCGAGCAGCGCGGCCTCGGCCTGCGCCGCGCGCTTGACCACGGCCGCCATGCCACCGAATGCAAGCCGCACCTCCTTGACCGTGTCGCCGTCCAGCGCGATCGAGAAGCCGGCGCACAGCGCCGAGATGTCGCAGTCGAAGCGCTTGCTGATCTTGTAGGCCCGTACGCGGCGCGTTGCCACCGAGAGCGGCACGGCCATGCCCTGCACGAACTCGCCCGGCTCGAGCTGGTTCTTCATGTAGTCGACGTAGAACCCGGCCAGCGGCATGCGGCGCACGCACTCGCCTTGCCGCAGCTCGATCTGCGCGTCGAGCGCCATCAGCACCGGCGCCGAGTCGCCGATCGGCGAACCGTTGGCGACATTGCCGCCCATGGTGCCGGCATTACGGATCGGCGGCGACGCAAAGCGCAGCCACACGTCGGTGAGGCCCTCGAAGCGCTGTGCGAGTGCGTGCCAGGCGGTTTCGAGCGAGGCACCGGCACCGATGTAGAGCTCGCCGCCCTGCTCCCGCACGGCCTTCATTTCCGCGACGTCGCCGACATAGATGATGTCGCCGAGATCGCGGAACTGCTTGTTCACCCAGAGGCCGACGTCGGTCGAGCCGGCCAGCAGTTGCGCATCCGGCTTCTGAAGGCGCAGGGCGGCCAGCTCGGCCAGCGTGGTCGGCGCGTGGAAGCGGTCGGTGCGCCCGCCGGAGACGGCGCTGTAGTCGAAGGTGCCCTCGCGCTGCAAGGCGGTGAGCGCCTGCACCACGGGCTGCGTGTCGAGCCGCACGGCGGGCAGGTCGAACATGCGCTGGCCCGCGTCGAGGATCGGCCGGTAGCCGGTACAACGGCACAGGTTGCCCGAGAGTTCGTCGGCCAACTGCTGGCGCGTGGGCTGCGTGCCGGCTGCGCTGTGGTGTTCGTAGCTCGACCACAGCGACATCACGAAGCCCGGCGTGCAGAAGCCGCACTGCGAGCCGTGGCACTCGACCATGGCTTGCTGTACCGGGTGCAGTTGCCGCACGGCGTGCTTGTCGTGCTGCCGGGTGTCGAGCGACTTGCCGCATTGCCGTTTGAGGTCTTCGACCGTGAACAGCGCCTTGCCGTGCAGCGTCGGCAGGAACTGGATGCAGGCGTTGACCGTTTGCAGCTGCAACCCGCCGACCGCGCCCGGCGCGCCCGGCTCGGCCAGCTCGCCGATGACGACGGTGCAGGCGCCGCAATCGCCTTCGTTGCAGCCCTCCTTGGTGCCGGTGCAGCGCGCGTCTTCGCGCAGCCAGTCGAGCACGGTGCGGGTGGGGTGCACGCCGCTCACCTCGACGATCCGGTCGCGGTGGAAGAAGCGAAGGGGCTGGCTGCTTGTGTTGCTGCTCATGGATTGATTGCTGTCGTGGGTGCGAAAACCGGCGCTACCGAACTTAGGGCTTCGAGGCCGCGGACGCATACAACCCTCACCATAGTGCGTATGTCCGGCCCCGTATGCACCTTATTCGGGTTTACACGGGTACCCGCGGCAATCAGACAGCAATTGTCGGGCCCGGTCGGGCGGGGCCCCGGGGCCATCCCGTCAGCGCGTGCCGTGCACCAGCCGCTCGAGCACGTCTTCGCCGCCCATCTGCCCGCCCTTGAGCAGGATCTCGCAGCCATCGAGCGAAGGGGCGTCGCTGTGCAGGCGGCAGAGCGCCGCGCCGGGCGACAGCGCCGCCAGGTACGACAAGCCCCAGGCATCGAGCGCCTGCACCGCATGACTGGAGGTGTCGCCGCCGGCCACGCCAACGCGTTTCAGCGGCGTGGCCGCCAGCACGCGCGCGAGCAGCAGGCCACCGGCCTTTGCAAGGGCGAGGGCCGGCACTTCCGGGTCGGCCGCGCCCGGCGCGGTGCAGGCCAACACATTGCGACCTGCCGCCAGCCGCGCCGAAAGCTGACTCGCCACCGCGTCGAGGTGCGAGGGTGCCGCGTCGGCCAGGGCGCGCGCATCGAGCGGGACGAGTTCGTAGGAGCGTGCGGCCGCCACCTGCCGCGCCGTCACGGGCGACAGGCTGCCAGCCAGCACCAGCACGGGGCCTTCGGCCGCCGCCACCGGAACAGGCGCCGCGGGCGCACGCTGCTGCGCAAGCGCCTGCAGCACGCTGCTCGGGCCGACCGCGAGCAACGGGCCGGCCTGCGCCCGCGCCTGCAACGCAGCGCCGATGACGGCGAGATCGGACTGCTGCGCGACGTCGAACAGGATGGCGCCGGTGCCCTGGCCGACGAGTGTCTCGATGTCGGCCTGCACGGCTGCCGCGGCGCGCGCATACGCGAGATACGGCAGCGACTGCACGCCCTCGAACCCCTGCAGCGCCAGGTGGCGCCGCAGGTCGGCCTCGTGCATCGGCGTGACCGGGTGCCGGCTCATGGTCGGATGCCGGTCGATGCGGCACACCGCACCGCCATACCCGGCCGCCGCGAACAGGTTGCCGAACAGGCAATAGCGCTGCAGTTCGGGTTGCCCGCCAATCACCGCGACCCAGGGCTGGGCCACGGCGGGACGCAGTGCCTCGACCGCCACGCCGATGCTGCCGACCTCGGGCGCGCTGTCGAAGGTCGAGCAGCACTTGTAGTGCAGCACCCGCGCGCCGGTCCGCCGGAACAGCGCAGCCACGGGCGCGAGCTCTGCGCGCATTGTGTCGGGTGGCATCGAACGCGCCGCGCCGGCAATGCCGATGCAATCGAGCGCGCCGGCGCGCTGCAGTTGCGCGTCGTCGGGCACGGCCAGGAACAGCAGCGTGCGCAGGCCGGCGCGCGCGGCGGTGCCGAGCGCGTCGGTCGCGCCGGTGAAATCATCACCGTAGAAAACGATCGACGGCGGCCCGGCGGCGCCCATCATCTGCCGAAGAAAGCCAGCGCCTGCGCCAGTTCGGGCTGGGTGCGCGCGGCGTCGGCCAGCGGCGTGCCGGCGCGCACCGCCGCCCAGGCCTGGCGGATACTTGCCACGCCGGCCGCCGCGCCGCCCGGGTGCGCGAGGATGCCGCCGCCCGACATGAACAGCAGGTCGTCGCGGCCGATCGCGTCCCAGGTGGCGGGCACGGTGCCGGCCCACTGGCCGGACGAGAAAGCCGGCATCACGGCGTCGTCGACGCCTTCGGCCAGCGGTGCGAAGCAGTCGTGCGCCGAACCGATCACCTCCTCGTCGGCCTGCGCGAACTTGCCCTGCAGACCGTGCACATGCATGTGGTCGACGCCGGCCAGGCGCCACAGCGTCTGGTAGGCCTGAAAGCCGATGCCGAGCATCGGATGGCGCGACATCGCGCCAAAGCCGTTGCGGTGCCCGTGCAGCGCCAGCCCGGTGTGGCGCCGCAAGGTCTGGATGGCCGAGAAACCACACCAGTTGAGGCTCGCCATCACGCACGAACCGCCTTCGCGCTCGACCAGGTCGGCATGGCGCTTCATGGCGTCGGTTTCGTCGGTGATGTTGAAGGCCACCATCACGTGCTTGCCGGTGCGTTGCTGGTGCTCGCGCACCACCGCCATCACGGCCGGCACGCGCTCGGCCAGCGGCGCGTGGTCGGGGTCGGCGCTGACCTCGTCGTCCTTGATGAAATCGACACCCGCCGCGCACAGGCGGCCCACGAGTTCGGCCGTCTCGGCCGCCGAAAAGCCGACGTTCGGCTTGATGATGGTGCCGACCAGCGCACCCTGCGCCACGCCGGTGACGCGGCGCGTGCCCGCAATGCCGAGCCGCGGCAGCTCGAAGCGGTTGCGATAGCTCGCGGGCAGGTGCATCGTTTCGAGCCGCAGGCCCGTGACCTCGCCGAGGTCGTAGAGGTTGCCGGCCACGGTCGCGGCCAGCGTCGGCAGGTTCGCGCCGATGTTGGCGACCGGAAACGACAGGTGCACGCGCGCGCGCCGCCAGGGCCCCGGCGTGCCCTTGCGCTCGAGCAACGCGTTGGGCAGCGACGGTGCGTCGACGGCGGCGAGTTCTTCGACCGCCTCGACCGTCGCCCGCGCCCGCGCGCGCAGCGCATCGGTCTCGCCCTCGACCCGCGTGAAGGTGCCGCACGACTGCTCGCCCGCCATCACCTCGGCCACGGCCTCGGGCGCGAGCGGCGTCTCGATCAGGTAGCTCGCGTGGATGCGATCCAGCGCCATCAGAGCTTGCCGAGGTCGGGAAACGGGCGCACCGGATTGCTGCCGTCCCAGCCGACGGACGATTCGCGGATCAGGTCGAACATCTTGCCCTTGGGGCCTGCAACTTCGGACAGCTCGATCACCGTGCCCGGGTGGTACTCGGTGTCGAAATAGATGAAGCGGCCGCGCTCCCCCACCTCGCCGCTCATCACGGGCTTGAAGCCCTGGCGTGTGAGGCGCGCCAGATCGGCGTCGTAGTCGGCCGTCCAGTACGCAATGTGCTGCAGCCCGGTGCGGCCGGCCTGCAGAAAGTCGCGGTACATCGAGGGCACGTCGTTGCGGGTCTGGATCAGCTCGACCTGCACGAAGCCCGAATTGGCCAGCGCCACCGAGTTGTGCGGCTGGTGCGCCTCGCCCTTGTACCGGTAGTTGACGATGGGCACCTTGGGGTTGTAGTACCAGGGACCGACGCCCAGCGTCTTGCTCCAGTAGTCCATCGCGGCCTCGATGTCGTGCACGACATAGCCCAGTTGGCGAATCTCGCCGAGGAATCGACTCATTGCTTGCTCCGTGAGGATGTTGTTGTTCAGGTCTTGAGGAAGCCGATGGAGAACCAGGGGATGGCCGCGACCAGGATCAGCCCGACCAGCAGCGCCACGATGTAGCCGCCGATGTACTTGATGCCCTCGCCGGGATCGACCTTGCTGACCGCACAGGCGCCGTAGTAGCCGACACCGAACGGCGGCGCGAACAGGCCGATGCCCATCGCAAAGATGACGACCATTGCGTAGTGCACCTCGTGCACGCCCGCGGCCTTGGCAATCGGGAACAGCAGCGGTCCGAACAGCACGATGGCCGGAATGCCCTCGAGCACGCTGCCGAGCACGATGAAGGCAATGATCGAGATGGCCAGAAAACCGTAGCTCCCGCCCGGAATCGCGGCCATCCACTTCGCCAGATCCTGCGAGAAGCCCGACTGCGTGAGTCCCCAGGCCATGGCGGTGGCACAGCCGACGATGAAGATGATGGCGCCCGAGAGCGAGGCCGTCTCGACCAGCATCGGCTTGACGCGCGACCAGTCGAACTGGCGGTAGATCACCAGGCCGATCAGCGCCGAATACACGATGCCGATGGTCGACACCTCGGTGGCGGTGGCCACGCCTTCGACCACCGCAGCCCGGATCACGAAGGGCAGCAGCACCGCCGGCAGCGCGACCGCGAACAGCCGGCCGATCTGCCGCTTGGTGTGCACTTCGACGCCGCTCAGGTCTTCGCCGCGGTAGCGCCACCAGACCACCACGCACAAGCAGAGACCGAGCACCACCGCCGGCAGCAGGCCGCCGGTGAACAGCGCGGCGATCGAGATGCCGGTGACCGAGCCGATCGTGATCAGCACGATCGATGGCGGGATGGTTTCGGTCTGCGCGCCAGTGGTGGCCAGCAGCGCCACCAGATCGCCCGGCTTGGCGCCGCGCTTCTTCATCTCGGGGAACAGCACCGGCGCAATGGCCGCCATGTCGGCAATCTTGGAGCCCGAAATGCCCGACACCAGGTACATCGCGCCGATCAGCACATAGCTCAGCCCGCCGCGCACGTGGCCCAGCAGGCTGGCCAGGAACTGGATCATGGCGCGCGCCATGCCGGTCATCTCGATCAGCGCGCCCAGGAAGATGAAGAGCGGCACGGCCAGCAGGATCAGGTGCGACATGCCCTCGTCGAGCCGCCCCACCATCACCAGCATCGGCGTGCGTGTGGTCAGCGCCAGGTAGCCGAAGGTGGCGAGCGCGAACGAAAACGCGATCGGCACGCCCGAGAAAACCGTGACCGCCACCACGCCGATGAAGAAGATCACCAGGTTCAGCTTGCCCAGCGGCGCGAGCAGCGGCCCGGCCAGCCAGAACAGCCCCACCACGGCCGCCGTGCCGAGCAGCGCCACCGCAATCTGGCGGCCGCTGCAGATGCGCAGCAGCCGCAGCAACGCGACCACGATCATCAACGCAATGCCGATCGGAATGGCCGCCGCGCGCCAGGCGTTGCTGATTTCGAGCGCGGGCGTGACGATGAACGCTTCTTCATGCGCATAGTCGATCGCCGGCCAGGCCACGAGCGCAAGGAACGCCACCGACGCCGCGATGGCGAAGGCATCGAGGATCGCGCGGCGCGGCGGCGAGAGCTTGTCGACCAGCGCCGTCATGCGCATGTGCTCGCCGCGGCGCAACGCCACCACGGCACCGAGCATCGACAGCCACAGGAACAGGATCGACGCCAGCTCGTCCGACCAGACCAGCGGCGCATGGAAGGCGTAGCGCGCCGTGACACCCGCGAACAGCACCACGATTTCGGCCAGCACCAGCAGCGCGGCCAGGCTTTCGACCGTGTGGCCGAGCCACCGGTCGGCATGCCCGGCCCAGCGGCCCAGCGCGTTGAGCGGCGCGGCGCTGACGACCGCAGGATGCAGCGCGGCCGACATCAGGCGAGCTTGCCGACGGTGCCTTCGAGGAGCGCCCAGGCCTCGGGGCCGAAGCGGCCCTTCCACTCGCCATAGAAGCCGGAGTCGCGCAGCTTGGCGCGAAAGCTGTCGGCCGTCGGCCGGTTGATGGTCAGCCCCTTGGCCTGCAGGTCACCGACCACCGACTCGTTGAGCTTTCGGATGTCTTCGCGCTGCTGCATGCCCGCATCGTTGATGGCGCGCGCCACGATGGTTTTCAGGTCGGCAGGCAAGGCCTCCCATGCGCGGCCGTTGGCAATGAACCAGTAGCCGTCCCAGATGTGGTTGGTGAGCGAGCAGAACTTCTGCACTTCGTAGAGCTTGGCCACCTGGATGATCGGCAGCGGGTTCTCTTGCGCGTCGACGATTTTGGTCTGCAGCGCGGAGTAGACCTCGCTGAACTGCAGGCTGGCCGGCGCGGCGCCAAGGCCCTTGAACATCGAGATCGACAGCGGGCTCACCGGCACACGGATCTTCAGGCCGTCCATGTCCTTGGCACTGCCCACCGGCGCCTTGCTGCTGGTGGTCTGGCGAAAGCCGTTGTCCCACATCTTCTCGAAGGCATAGAGGCGCGACTTGGAAATGGCGTCGCGCACATGGGCACCGAGCTTGCCGTCCATCGCGCCCCAGACCTGGTTGTAGTCGGAGAAGGCAAAGCCGACCGCGTTGATCGCAGCCACCGGCACCAGCGTGGCGATCACCAGCGCCGACGGCGTGAAGAAGTCGATGCCGCCCGAACGCACCTGCGCCAGCATGTCGGTGTCACCGCCGAGCTGGTTGTTCGGGAAGATCTTGATCTCGACCCGGCCATTGCTTTCCTTCGCGATGCGGTCGGCCGCCTCCTGCGCGCGGATGTTGAGCGGGTGGCTGAGCGGCAGGTTGTTGCCGTATTTGTAGGAGAACTCGGCGGCGCGTGCGATGCGCGGCAAGGCCGTCACGATGCTCGCGGCGGGAAGGGCTGAAAGCGTGCGCAGTGCGCTGCGGCGGGTGATCGATGGCATGCGTTGTCTCCGTTGTGTGTCTGATGCGATTTGATGCATCATTGAATCAAAGGCATGCGAACGATAGAAGGCGCATGCGCTCCCGTCAAACTTCGACTCTGATGGTTTTTGATGTATGAGGGTTAACCCAGGGCATTCTTCCGACGCCGCCGGCCGTGCCCGCGTGGCCGACATCGCGCGTGCGGCGCAGGTCTCGACCGCCACCGTCGACCGCGTGTTGAACCGCCGCCCCGGCGTGCGCGACGCGACCGCCCAGCGCGTGCTGAAGGCGGCCAAGGCGCTCGACTACCTGCCCGAAACCGGCCTCTACGCAGCGCTCGCGCCGCCGCCGCTGCGGCTGCAGTTTCTGCTGCCGGCCGGCACCAACCGCTTCATCCGCATGCTCGGCGACATGGTGGGCTACTCGCAGGAGCACTGGGCGCCGTTCAACGTGACCTGCCGCGCCGAATTCATCGAGAGCTTCAACCCGCACGAACTCGCGGCCGCGCTGCTGCGGCATGGCAAGCGCAGCGACGGCATCGCGATGATGGCGCTCGAGCATCCGGCCGTGCGCGAGGCGGTGAGCACGCTGGCCGCGCAGGGCGTGCCGGTGATCACGTTGATCTCCGACCTCTCGAACTCCGCTCGCGCGGCCTACATCGGGCTCGACAACCGCGCAGCCGGCCGCACCGCGGGCTATCTGATCGGCCGCTTCATCGGTGCGCGCGCCACGGGCAAGGTGGCGCTGATCGCCGGCAGCCGCAGCTACCGCGCGCACGAGGAACGCGAGGCCGGCTTTCTGCATGTGATCGACGAGCTGTTCAAGCGGCTGCAGGTGGTGGGCCTGCGCGAGGGCCAGGACGATGCCGAGAAGAACTACCGCCAGACCCGCGCCCTGCTCGACCAGCATCCGGAGCTGGCCGGCATCTACAACATCGGCGGCGCTTCCGACGGGGTGGCGCGTGCCCTCAAGGAGGCCGGCCGCGACCACAAGGTGGTGTTCGTCGGCCACGGCCTCACGCCCGACACGCGCGCCCTGCTGATCGACGGCAGCATGGACGCCGTGATCACCCAGAGCCCGCAGACCACGCTGATGAACTGCGTGCGGATCTTCACCAACCTGCGCGACGGGCGCGAGGCGCTGATCGCGGTGGAGTCAACCCGCAGCCAGGTGATCTTTCGGGAGAACCTGCCTTGAAGCGATGCCTTGTCGCTGAGCGTTTCGGGGTCGGCCTGTGGGGTGGGCCGCTGGCGGCGGGTGGCCCCTTCCGCGAATGTCCCCCGCCTTCGGCTCCTCCTTTATTTCGCTGCAGGGGCCACCCACCACCAGCGGCCTGGGCACGCTCGTGGTGCTCAGCGCGAAACGGTCACATCGCTTCCAGGATCAGGGCGGTGGGGCACGCTGCGCAGCGAAATAAAGGAGGAGGGCGAAGCCCGGGGGACATTCGCGGAGCAGCGTGCCCCGCCGCCCTGAGCCCGCCTCGAACAAAGGACTCACCCCTCCGCGAACAGCTCCCGAATCACCTGCCGCAACCACCGGTTGGCCGGATCGCCCTCGAAGCGCCGACTCCAGTGCAGCGACACGCTGAAGTCGCGCAGCGGAAAGGCCGGTTCGACAATCGCATAGCCCCCTTCCTGCGCAAAGCCGCGCGCGATGTTGCGCGGCATCACCACGGCGAGATCGGTCGCGCGCACGATGGCGGGCAGCACCATGAAATGCTCGGTGGTGAGACGCAGGCGGTCCTCAAGCTTGAGCAGTTGCAGGATGCGCAAGGTATCGGCATGGGTGCGAACCGCCACGAACTCGAGCCGGCGCATGGCCTCCAGCAGCGCAGTGCCGCTGCGCTTGCGCTGCGCGAACGGATGGCCCTCGCGCAGCAGCACGATGTAGCGGTCTTTCAGCAGCAGCGCGCGCTGCGTGTCCTTGACCTCCGGCAGAAAGCCGAAGGCAAAGTCGATACGGCCGTTGTCCAGCGCAGGCGCGATCTCGGCCGGTGCAAGCGGCCAGGTTTCGATCTGCACGCCGGGCGCGAGTTCGCCGAGCCGCGCCATCAGCGCCGGCAGGAAGCGGCTTTCGCCGATGTCGCTCATGTGGATGCGAAAACGCTGGCTCGAGGCCGCGGGGTCGAAGCGATCCGGCTCGTCCAGCGCGTGCTGCAGCGTGGCGAGCGCCGAGCGCACGGCGACGGCCAGCCGCTCGGCCCGCGGCGTTGGCGCCACGCCGCCCGGCGCACGCGTGAACAACGCGTCCTTCAGCAGCAAGCGCAGCCGCGTGAGTCCGTGGCTCGCAGCCGGCTGCGTGATACCAAGCGCCTCGGCGGCGCGGCTCACGCTGCGCGCGCGGTAGACCGCATCGAACAGCCGAAGCAGGTTCAGGTCGAGCGTGTCAATATGCATGGCATTCATGTGCGATAGGCGCTTGATTCTATTGAAGCCATGAGCCGCACGCCGCACACTGCGCGGCGCGACACCCCATAGCCACAACGACGACGAGACAAGATGGAAGTTTCTTTCAGCAAGGAAATCGAGGCTTTGCGCCTGGGCGCAGGCGACACCTTCCATGGCGAGGGCATCCTCGCGATCACCAAGGGGCTGCTGCAATCGGGCGTTTCCTATGTGGGCGGCTACCAGGGCGCGCCGGTCTCGCACCTGCTCGACGTGATGGTCCAGGCCAAGCCGTACATGGACGAACTCGGCGTGCATGTGGAGGCCTGCTCCAACGAGGCCTCGGCCGCCGCGATGCTGGGCGCCTCGATCCACTACCCGCTGCGCGGCGCCGTCACCTGGAAGTCGATCGTCGGCACCAACGTCGCGGCCGACGCGCTCTCCAACCTGTCGTCGCCGGGCGTTACAGGCGGCGTGCTGATCGTGGTCGGCGAGGACTATGGCGAAGGCGCCTCGGTGATCCAGGAGCGCACGCACGCCTACGCGCTCAAGTCGAGCATGTGCCTGCTCGATCCGCGGCCGGATCTCGGCAGGATGGTCGACATGGTCGAGCATGGCTTTCGCCTGTCGGAACACTCGAACATGCCTTGCATGATGGAACTGCGCATCCGCACCTGCCATGTGCGCGGCAGCTTCGAGTGCAAGGACAACCTGGCACCGGCGATCTCGACCCGGGCGCTGATGGCCGAGCCGGCCGGCTTCGACTACATGCGGCTGGCGCACCCGCCCGTGACCTTCCGCCACGAAAAGCTCAAGGGCGAGGAGCGCATTCCGGCGGCACGCCGCTACATCGCCGAACAGGGCCTGAACGAACTGATGCCCGGCGAACACGCCGACCTCGGCATCGTGGTGCAGGGCGGCCTCTACAACGCACTGATCCGCAGCCTGCAACAACTCGGCCTGGCCGATGCCTTCGGCGACAGCGCGATCCCGCTGCTGGTGCTCAACGTCACTTGGCCGCTGGTGCCCGAACAACTGGCCGACTTCTGCATGGGCAAGCGCGCGGTGCTGGTGGTCGAGGAAGGCCAGCCCGAGTACATCGAGCAGGAGCTGGCGACGCTGCTGCGCCGGCGCGACATCCAGACGCCGCTGCACGGCAAGGACATGCTGCAGGCGGCCGGCGAATACGGCGTCGAGGTGCTCTCGGCCGGCATCGGCGCGTTCACTGCGCGCTGGCTGCCGGGCCATGCGCAGGATGCGGCGCAGGGCTGGCTGCAGGGCAACAAGGCGCGCCGTGCCGCCGTTGCCGCGCAGCTCGGCACGCCGCTGCCGAACCGCCCGCCGAGCTTCTGCATCGGCTGCCCCGAGCGGCCGGTGTTCTCGGCGCTGAAGCTCGCGCAGCTCGACAACGGGCCGGTGCACATCGCGGCCGATATCGGCTGCCATGCCTTCGGCACCTTCGAGCCGTTCTCGATGGGGCACTCGATCCTCGGCTACGGCATGAGCCTGGCCAGCCGGGCCGGCGTGTCGCCGATGATGAAGCGGCGCGCGCTCTCGATCATGGGCGACGGTGGCTTCTGGCACAACGGCCTGCTCACCGGCGTGCAGAGCGCGCTCTTCAACGGCGACGACGCGGTGCTGCTGATCTTCAAGAACGGCTACACCTCGGCCACCGGAACGCAGGACATCATCTCCACGCCGGACGACGCGGCCAAGGCCGAAGCTCCGGACAAGCAGCGCAGCCTGGTCGAGACCAACCAGACCATCGAGGCCACGCTCAAGGGCCTGGGCGTGCAGTGGATGCGCACGGTGCACACCTACCACGTCGACAAGATGCGGGCCACGCTCAACGAGGCGTTCACCAGCGACTTCAACGGCCTGAAGGTGATCGTGGCCGAAGGCGAATGCCAGCTCGAGCGGCAACGCCGCATCAAGCCCTGGCTGGCCAGCCTGCTGCAGCGCGGCGAACGCGTGGTGCGCGTGAAGTACGGCGTCGACGAAGACGTGTGCAATGGCGACCACGCCTGCATCCGCCTGTCGGGCTGCCCTACCCTCACGGTCAAGGACAACCCCGATCCGCTCAAGGTCGACCCGGTGGCGGTGGTGATCGACGGCTGCGTCGGCTGCGGCCTCTGCGGCGAGAACGCGCACGCGGCCACGCTGTGCCCGAGCTTCTACCGGGCCGAGGTGGTGCAGAACCCGAAGTGGCACGAGCGGCTGCTGCACGGCCTGCGTTCCCGCATGCTGCGCGCGCTGCAACCGGCCTGATCGCGATGACGACCACGATGAACCGCACCCAGCCGATCAGCCTGCTGGTCTGCGCACTCGGCGGCGAAGGCGGCGGCGTGCTGACCGAGTGGCTGGTCGACATCGCACGCCATGCCGGCTACGCGGCGCAAAGCACCTCGATCCCGGGCGTGGCGCAACGCACCGGCGCCACCACCTACTACGTCGAGGTGTTCCCGGTGCCGCTGGCGCAGCTCGGCGGCCGGCGGCCGGTGTTCAGCCTGAGCCCCGTGCCGGGCACGCTGGACGCGATCGTCTCGTCGGAGCTGCTCGAGACCGCGCGCCAGATCGGCAACGGCATGAGCGGGCCGCAGCGCACGCTGGTCATCACCTCGTCGTCGCGCACGCTCACGACCGCCGAGCGCATGCAGCCGGGCGATGGCCGCGCCGACGCCCAGCGCCTGCTCGACACGGTGAAGAGCTTCAGCCGCGAGCACCATGTGTTCGACATGGGCACGATGGCGCGCGAGGCCGGCACCGTGGTCAGCGCCGTGATGCTCGGCGCCATTGCCGGCAGCGGCCTGTTTCCGTTTCCGCGCAAGGCCTACGAGGCCGTCGTGCGCGGGCGCGACACCGCCGCACCGGAGCAGGTCGACAAGATGGCCGCGGCAAGCCTGCGCGGCTTTGCCAGGGCGTTCGACGCGGTGAGTGCGCCGCGCGCGCAGGCGGCGCTGGTGACGAGTCTGCTGTCGAACCAGGAGCCCTCGGCGCCCGTCCCCCAGCCGCTGCCGCCCGATGTGGCGCAGGCCTTTCCGCTGCCGGTGCACGCGATGCTCGCGCTCGGCCATGCGCGGCTGCTCGACTACCAGGACGCCGGCTATGCCGCCCTGTACGTCGCGCGCCTGCAGCAGGTGCTGGCAGCCGAGCGCGCCGCCGATCCGGCTGGCGCCAACGGCTTCGCGGTCACGCGAGAGATGGCACGCTGGCTGGCGTTGTGGATGGCCTTCGACGACATCGTGCGCGTGGCCGAACTCAAGAGCCGGGCCAGCCGCACGCTGCGCGTGCACACCGAGGTGAAAGCCGGCGCGGACGACATCGTCAAGGTCTACGACCACTTCAAGCCCGGCGCAGCCGAGTTCGCGGCGCTGTTGCCGCGGGCGCCGGCGCAACGCGTGACCGCCTGGGATCGCGCGCGGCAGGCGCGCGGCAGAGCCCCCTGGGCGCTGCCGCTCAAGGTGGGCAGCCATTCGGTGTTCGGCATGCTGTCGCTGCGCGTGCTCGCCTCGCTGCGCTGGTTGAGAAAGCGCGGCAGCCGCTTCGCAGAGGAGCAGGCATTGATCGAGCGCTGGCTCGCCGCCGTGGTCGCCGGCACCCGAACCGACTGGCGGCTCGGCCACGAAATCGCGCTCTGCGGCCGGCTCATCAAGGGCTACGGCGCCACCCTCGAACGCGGCAAGGCCAACCTGCTGCACGTGATCGACCACCTGGCGACGGCACCGCTGCCGGACGGCGCACCCACCGTGCGCGCCACGGCCATCGCTGCCGCGCGCAGCGCCGCACTGGCCGACGACGCCGGCATCGCACTCGACGCCGTGCTGCAGCGCGCCGGCGCACCCGCACGGCCGGTGCTCGCGCAGCCGATCCGCTGGATGAAACGCAACCCGCAACCGCGCTGACTCAAGGTAAACGCGGATATACGCAACGCCCGAGACCGCTAAAACTTAACATGTTCATTAATTGGGCAGCCACCCAGCAGGAGACATCGATGACTTCGTACCGTTTCACCACACTGGCCCTGGCCGCCGCGCTGGCCCTCGCAGCCCAGTCGCCGGCACTGGCGCAGGACAAGCCGGTCAACCTCAAGCTCTCGAGCTGGGTGCCGGCGCAGCATCCGCTCAACCCGTCGCTGCAGGCCTGGGCCGACGACATCAAGAAGGCGTCGAACGGCAGCATCACGGCCACGCTGTTCCCGTCGGAACAGCTCGGCAAGGCTTTCGACCACTACGACATGGCGCGCGACGGCATCGCCGACTTCGCCTACGTCAACCCGGGCTACCAGCCCGGCCGCTTCCCGATCATGGCTGGCTCGTCCCTGCCCTTCCTGTTCTCCAACGGCAAGGAGGGCTCCGCCGCCATCGACGCCTGGTACCGGCCCTATGCCGCGAAGGAAATGAAGGACGTGAAGTACTGCTTCGCGTTCGTGCACGACCCCGGCACCTTCCATGCGCGCAAGAAGATCCTGCTGCCGACCGACATCAAGGGCATGAAGATCCGACCGGCCACCAGCACGATCGGCCAGATGGTCACCTCGCTCGGCGGCACCAACGTGCAGGCCTCGGCACCCGAGTCGCGCGACATGCTGGAGCGCGGCGTGGCCGACGCCATCACCTTCCCGTGGGGATCGATCAGCCTGTTCGGCATCGACAAGGTGGTGAACTTCCACATGGACGTGCCGCTCTACGTCACCAACTTCGTCTGGGCCATGAACCAGGGCAAGTACGACAGCATGTCGGCCGCACAGAAGAAGGTGATCGACGACCACTGCACCAGCGAGTGGGCGCAGAAGGTCGCAGCGCCCTGGGCCGACTTCGAGTTTGCCGGCCGCGCCAAGATCGCCGCCCTGCCGGGCCACGAGGTCTACAAGCTCACGCCCGAACAGCTCGACGCCTGGCGCAAGGCCGTGGCACCCGGCGAGGCGCAGTGGGCCGAGGGCGTGAAGAAGGTTGGGCAGGATCCGAAGGCGGTGATGGACTCGCTCAAGGCCAGCCTCGCGAAGTACAAGTCGGCGCTGTGATCTTGCGGCGAATACGCCCACTGGAGCCGTTGTGAAAGCGCGCACCGGCGTTATGGACCGGATGATCAATACGATCGAGTGGCTGGCCGCCATCTTCGTGGGCCTCGTCGCGTTGAACATCTTCGTCGCGGTGGTCCTGCGCAAGTTCTTCAACACCTCGATCCCCGACGCCTACGACTTCGGCCGCATGTTTCTCGGCATCCTGATCTTCTGGGGCATCGCGGCCACGAGCTACCGCGGCGGCCACATCACGGTCGACCTGGTGTGGACGGCGGCCGGCCCGCGCATGAAGCGCGTGATCGACGTGTTCGCCACGCTGGTGCTGCTGTTCGTGGTGGCGGTGCAGACCACGATGCTGTTCGACAAGGTGCGAGGCACCTGGGCCGACAACGTGCAGACCTACGACCTCAACATCCCGACCTGGCCGTTCTACGCGGTCGCCTGGTTCGGGGACGTGTGCGCGGTGCTGCTGATCGCGATCCGCACCTACCGCCTGGTCTTCCAGCCCGAGCTGCTCCAGGAAGCCAGGCCCGAACAAAAGGCGGACGAATGAGCACCGACGCGATTGCAGTGCTGGGCTTCGTGGTGCTGTTCGCACTGATGCTGCTGCGCGTGCCGGTCGGCATGGCGATGGGACTGGTGGGCGTGGTGGGCTACAGCTGGATCGTCGGGCCCGGCCCTGCGCTCAAGCTGGTCGGCCAGACCTCGATGCGCACCGTTACCGACTACACCTTCGGCGTGATCCCGATGTTCATGCTGATGGGCGCGCTGGTGTCGGTGTCCGGGGTGAGCCGCGAACTGTTCAAGGCCGCCAACTCGATGATCGGCCACCTGCGCGGCGGGCTCGGCGTGGCCACGGTGCTGGCCTGCGGCGGCTTCGCGGCCATCTGCGGCTCGTCGGTGGCCACGGCGGCCACCTTCTCCGCGGTGGCCTACCCGGAAATGCGGCGCTTCAACTACCCGCAGTCGTTCTCGACCGGCGTGATCGCAGCCGGCGGCACCCTCGGCGCGATCCTGCCGCCATCGACCGTGCTCGCGGTCTACGCGATCCTCACGCAGCAGGACATCGGCAAGCTGTTCATGGCCGGGATCGTGCCGGGCATCCTGGCGATGGCGATGTACGTCATGACCATCGCGATCATCGTGCGGGCGCGGCCCGACTGGCTGCCGGCCGGCGAGCACAAGCCCTGGTCGGAGCGCCTGGTCGACCTGAAGGCGGTGTGGGCGCCGCTGGTGCTGTTCGTGTTCGTGATCGGCGGGCTCTACGGCGGCTTCTTCACCCCGACCGAGGCCGGTGGCGTCGGCGCGAGCGGCGCCTTCATCCTCGGCCTGCTGCGGCGCAAGCTCGACGGCCCGAAAATCCGCGAGGCACTGCTGTCGGCCACGCGCACCGCGGCCGCGGTGTTCACGGTGTTGATCGGCGCGCTGCTGTTCGGCTACTTCCTGACCATCACGCAGAGCCCGCAGAAGTTGACCGAATTCCTCACCGGCCTGGGCATCGGCCGCTACGGCGTGCTTGCGCTGATCATGCTGATGTACCTGGTGCTCGGCTGCCTGATGGACGCGATGGCGATGATCATCCTCACCGTGCCGATCATCTTTCCGGTGATCGTGGCGCTGGGCTTCGATCCGATCTGGTTCGGCGTGATCATCGTGATGACGGTGGAGCTCGGCCTGATCCATCCACCGGTGGGCATGAACGTCTTCGTCATCAAGAGCGTGGTGAAGGACGTGAGCTTCACCACCATCTTCAAGGGCGTGCTGCCCTTCATCGTGACCGACATTCTGCGGCTCGTGATCCTGATCGCGTTCCCCATCATCGCGCTGTGGCTGCCGACAAAGATGGGTTGATGCCATGTCTCAATCCGGCTTGATGTTGGCTTCGCGGATCAGCTTCCCATAGCGGGCCGCCTCGCTCTTGAGCAGCTTGTCGAATTGCGCCGTGGGCCCCGGCAGGGCGACGCCGCCCGCCGCGGCGAGCTGGTCGCGCACCTCGGCGGATTCGAGGGCCTTCTGCACCGCCTCGTGCAGCTTGGCCTGGATCGGCTGGGGCAGCCCGGCCGGTGCGACGAAACCGTACCAGACGCTGGCTTCGAAGCCGGGATAGCCCGACTCCGCAACCGTCGGCACGCCGGGCAGCACCGCCGCGCGCTCGGGGCTCATCAGCGCCAGCACCCGCAGCGTGCCTGCCTTGGCAAGTGGCGCCGCCTCGAGCGCGTTGACCGCCACCACGTCCACGTGGCCGCCCATGACGTCGGTGAGCGCCTGCGAGCCACCCTTGTAGGGCACGTGGCGCAGCGAAAGCCCGGCGGTGTGCTGAAAAAGCTCCATGGCCAAATGTGGCGTCGAGCCGTTGCCCGGCGTTGCCACGCTGATCGCACCTGGCTTCGCCTTGGCCGCGGCCACCAGCTGCTGCAAGGTCTTGAACTCCGAGCCCTCGCGCACCGCAGCCACCACCGGCACGCGTCCGACCAGGGACACCGGCGTCAGGTCGCGTTCCAGGTTGTAGGGCGCCGGCTGGAACAGCGCGGGGTTCACCGCCAGGGCGTTGGCCGCCAGCATCAGGGTATAGCCGTCGGACGGGCTGGTGATGAGCGCCTTGACTGCGATGTTGGTGCCCGCGCCGGGCTTGTTCTCGACAATGACGGGCTGGCCGAGGGTGCTCGCCATCCGCTGGCCGACCGAGCGTGCAATCAGGTCCACCGCGCCGCCGGCGCCGTAGCCGACGATGATCCTGATCGGCTTCGAAGGGTAGGCATCGGCCGCACCAGCGTTCGATGACATGCCGAGCACCAGCAGCCCCGCGAGGGCGAACAAGGCAAGCAGAGGGCGGCGAGAAGGCATCTTCATGATTTGTTCCAGGTCTGCGGTGCCGCGTCCTTGCCGGCCACCGAATACAGCGCGCCGGGCGCGTTGCGCGTTTGCTGGAATTCCTCCAGCGACTGCCCGCGCATGGCGGCATAGATGTGCAGGTTGGAGACACCGACCACCGCGCTCAGCTTCTCCAGCATGAAGAAGATCACGCCGTAGTGGATAAGCCCGCGCCAGTCGCGCCGGCGCACCAGATCGCGTTCCGGCGCAGTCAGGCCGGCCGCCTCGAATGCCGCCTCCTGGTCGGCAGCGAAGCGGGCGCGATGTTCCGGGCGCGTCATGCCGTGCAGGAACTTGTTCAAACGATAGGCGCGCACGCTGGTCTCGAGCGTGAATGGATAGCTGCCCTCCAGCGCCTCGATGCCCGCCAGCTGCTGGTCCATGTGGCGCCGGTGCCGCTGCACTTCGCCGGCAACAGGCGGGCTGGCCAGGTTCTCGTAGATCGCAGTCGCGATGCCGGTCATCGACGGCAGGTAGTAGCTCTGGTGCGTCTTGCGCACGTTGGAGGAGAGCGCGCCGCGCATCACCAGCCACATGATCACTTCCGCGCCTTCCATGCCGCCAAGGGTGGCGAGCTCGGCCTGCGTCATCTCGGTGAGCCGCACCGGGTCGTTCTCGATCAGATCGAGAAACTGCGCATCCCATGCGGTGTTGTTGAAGCCCGCCCGCTCGCCGTGCACCTGGTGCGACAGCCCACCGGTAGCGACGATCGCCACTTTCAGGTCTTCCGGATAGCTCTCGATGGCGCGCCGCAATGCCTGCCCGAGCCGGTAGCAGCGCCGCGCCGACGACACGGGCGACTGCAGCACGCCGATCTGCAGCGGCACCACCGGTATCGGCCAGTCCGGCTCGTGGGGGCACAGCAGCGACATCGGAGAGAACACGCCGTGGTCCAGCGCCCGATCCTGGAAGAAGGACATGTCGAACTCGTCGGCCACCAGCGAGCGGCCGATGTGCTGCGCGAGCGCCGGGTGCCCCGCCAGCGCGGGAAGATCGCGCGCGCCACCGCCTTCATCGGCCACCTCGTGCCGCTCGCCGACACCGAGCGAGAAGGCCGAATAGTGGTCGAAGAAAAACGAGCTGACGTGGTCGTTGTAGATGAAGAACAGCACATCAGGCTTGTTGTCCGCGAGCCAGCGCTGCGCGGGCCCGAAGGCCTCGAAGATGGGCGCCCACACTGGATCCTGCTGCTTCTTCTTGTCGAAGGCGAAGCCGATGGTGGGCGTGTGGGAACACGCGACGGCGCCGATGATGCGAGCCATGGGTGTGTGGGCAGTTGTCGCGGTCAGTCGATGTAGCGCAGGCCGGCCTTGGCCAGCGACTCGCGCATGGCGTACATGTCCAGGCCCAGTTCTCCGGCGGCGAAGCGCGCACGCTTGCTGGTCTCGCTGGCCTCGCGCGCCTCGGCCGCATCGGCCACCTGCTGCGCGCGCGCCGCCGGCACCACCACCACGCCGTCGATGTCGGCCACCACCACGTCGCCCGGCTGCACCAGCGCGCCGGCGCACACCACCGGCACGTTGACCGAACCGAGCGTCGACTTGATGCAGCCCTTCGAATGGATGGCGCGGCTGAACACCGGGAAGTTCATCGCGGTGAGGTCGCGCACGTCGCGCACCCCGCCATCGATCACCAGGCCCTTGCAGCCGCGCGCCTGGAACGAGGTGGCCAGCAGGTCGCCGAAGAAGCCATCGGTGCTGTCGGAGGTGCAGCCGGCGACCACAACGTCGCCGGGCTGGATCTGCTCGGCTGCCACATGCATCATCCAGTTGTCGCCGGGCTGCAGCAGCACGGTCACTGCCGTGCCGCAAAAGCGCGCCTCAGGATAGATCGGGCGGATGCGCGGCTGCATCAGCCCCAGCCGGCCGAGGGCCTCATGCACGGTCGAAACCCCGAAGCGCGAGAGCTTCTCGACCGCGGCCGGGTCGGCGCGGGTGATGCTGCGATGGACGACACCGAGTTGTTGGAGCGTATGGGAGGTGGACATGATGGTCAAAGGCCTTTGGCAGTGAGGGCGCGGTCAAGGCGCGGGTAGACGCGGCGCGCGTTGGCTTCGAACACCTTGTGCCGCGTGTCGGCGTCGAGCATCGGCGTTGCGTCCACGTAGCGGCGCGTGTCGTCGTAGAAGAATCCAGTTTCCGGGTCGATGCCGCGCACGGCGCCGATCATCTCGCTCGCGAACAGGATGTTGTCGACCGGGATCACGCGCGTCAGCAGATCGATGCCGGGCTGGTGGTAGACGCAGGTGTCGAAGAAGATGTTGTTCAGCAAATGGTCCTTCAGCAGCGGCTTCTTCAGCTCCTGCGCGAGGCCGCGAAAGCGCCCCCAGTGGTAGGGCACTGCGCCGCCACCGTGCGGGATCACGAAGCGCAGCGCGGGGAAGTCCTTGAACAGGTCGGAAGTCAGGCACTGCATGAAGGCCGTGGTGTCGGCATTCAGGTAGTGCGCGCCGGTGGTGTGAAAACAGGCATTGCAGCTCGTGCTCACATGCACCATCGCCGGGATGTCATGCTCGACCATCTTCTCGTAGAGCGGATACCAGTGGCGATCCGATAGCGGCGGCGAGGTCCAGTGGCCGCCCGATGGATCCGGATTGAGGTTGATGCCGACGAAGCCGTACTCGCGCACGCAGCGCTCCAGCTCGGGGATGCAGCTGCGCGGATCCACGCCCGGCGACTGCGGCAGCATGGCCGCGCCGATGAAGTGATCCGGAAAAAGCTGTGCCACGCGGTGGCAGAGCTCGTTGCAGATCGCGGCCCAGGTGGCGCTGGTCTCGAAGTCGCCGATGTGATGCGCCATGAAGCTGGCGCGCGGGCTGAAGATCGTCAGGTCGCTGCCGCGTTCCTTCATCAGGCGCAGCTGGTTGCTCTCGATCGATTCGCGCAGCTCGTCGTCGCTGATCTTCAGATCCGAGACGCGGGGCTTCAGCGCGGAATCCTTCAGACCTGCAATCTGTTGGTTGCGCCAGTTTTCCAGCGCCTTAGGCGCCGTGGTGTAGTGGCCGTGGCAGTCGATGATCATCTGCAATCCAATGGTTGATGGCTTGGCGTCGAGTGTGATGGCCGACACCGGTGCGTGGGCTGAATTCGCGTTACCCTTCCATCAGACTTTCTTATTGAATGGGGTTTACCCGAAGCACCATCGAGCCCATTTACAAGAGGACACAAGCGACCGTGAAGCGCAGGGAACTACAAGACAAAGTTATCGACAGGACGCACGGTGGCGCCCTTGCCATCAACCTGCGGCACCTGCACGCGTTCTCGGCGGTGGCGGCGGCCGGCAGCATTGCCGCGGCCTCCGAGGATCTGTACCGCGTCGCCTCGGGCGTCACGCGTTCCATCTCCGAGCTCGAGCAAACGCTGGGCCGGCCGCTGTTCGATCGCCGCTCGCGCGGCATGACGCTCAACTCGTACGGCGAGCTGGTGCTGGCGCGGGCGCGCCGCATCGAGCGCGAGTTCGAAGACGCAGGCGGCCAGCTCGTCTTGCGCGACGGCAACAGGGCCTCTGCCGGCGTCAATTCGCTGTTCACCTCGATCCTCAACGGCCGACGCCTTGCCGTGATCGCGAGCCTTGTGGAAAACCGCAACATGCCCATGGTCGCGCGCGAATTCGGGATCACGCAGCCGGCCATCAGCAGTGCGCTGAAGGCACTGGAGCGCGGGCTCGGCATCGCGCTTTTCGATCGCAAGACGCGCGGGCTGGCGCCCACGGCGGCGGGCGAGGCCGTGGCGTTCTACTTCAAGCGGGTGCTTGCGGAACTGCGGCACATCGGGCCGGACATCGCGGCCAGCGAAGGGACGTTGCAGGGGAGCGTCAACGTCGGGGCACTCCCGCTCGGCCGCACGCGCATCCTGCCGCTCGCGATCGCTTCGCTGCTCGCGCGCCATCCGCAACTGCATGTCGCGACGGTCGAAAGCCCGTACGACGCGTTGGCAGCATCGCTGCGCAGCGGCGACATCGACTTCATCCTCGGCGCATTGCGCAGCGCCGACGAGGCCAGGGATCTGCAGCAGGAGGCGCTGTTCGAGGATCGCATTTCGGTGATCGCCCGCGCCGGCCATCCGCTCACGCGCGCCTCACGCATCGACTTCGATGCCTTGCGCCAGGCGACCTGGGCGCTCTCGCGCCACGGCGCACCGTCGCGCGAACTCCTCGAGCGCTTTTTTTCGGACGCGCGGCAGGCGCCGCCGGTGCCCGCGGTCGAGACCGGCGACCTCGCCGTGCTGCGCGGCCTGCTGCTCGAAAGCGACATGCTGACCGCAATCTCGGCCCACCAGCTGCGCTACGAAATCCGTGACGGCAGCCTCGTCGTGCTGGACTTCCCGCTGGACCAGACGCGCCGCGAAATCGGGATCACCCAGCGGCTGGGCGCCTTCCCTTCACCGGGAGCGCGGGCCCTGATGCAGGAGATCGGCACGGTGGTGGCCCGATCGCCCGATTTCCGGGTGACAGGACAGCCGCGCGTTTAACCCAATGCCGCCTTCGCCGCACGCACGATGCTCGCCGCATCCACGCCGAAGAAGTCGCGCAGCGCGGCACGCGTGTCGCTGCGGCCGAAGCCGTCGGTGCCCAGCGTGACGTAGCGCCGGCCCGCGGGCAGGAACGCGCGAACACTCTCCGGCACGGCGCGCACATAGTCGGTGGCGGCCACGATCGGGCCCGTTCCGCCGGCCAGCTGCTGCGCGATGAAGGGCTTGGCGGCCGCCGCTTCGCAGGCCACGCCGTCGCGCGCGAGTTCGCTCCAGCTCGTCACGCTGAACACCTCGGCCGCGATGCCTTCGGCCGCCAGTTGCTGCGCCGCCTTCACCACCTCGGTGAGGATCGCGCCCGAACCCAGCAGCGTGACCCTGGCCTGCGGCGCCGCAGCCGGATCGCCGGCGAGGCGATAACAGCCGCGCAGCACGTCCGCATGCGCCTCGGGCGGCAGGCTGGGCTGCGCGTAGTTCTCGTTCATGAGCGTGACGTAGTAGAAAACGTCTTTCTGCTCGACCAGCATCTCGCGGATGCCGGCGTCCACGATCACGGCCATCTCGCCCGCATAGGCCGGGTCGTAGGCCTTGCAGTTCGGAATGGTCGCGGCGATCAGGTGGCTGGTGCCGTCCTGGTGCTGCAGCCCCTCGCCGCCGAGCGTGGTGCGCCCGGAGGTCGCACCCAGCAGGAAGCCGCGTGCGCGCTGGTCGGCCGCGGCCCAGATCTGGTCGCCCACGCGCTGGAAGCCGAACATCGAGTAGTAGATATAGAACGGCAGCATCGCCAGGCCGTGCACGCTGTAGCTGGTGGCCGCCGCCGTCCAGCTTGCGATGGCGCCGGCCTCGCTGATGCCTTCTTCCAGGATCTGGCCGTCGGTGGCTTCGCGGTAGCTCAGGATCGAATCGATGTCTTCCGGCGCATAGCGCTGGCCCACGCTGGAGTAGATGCCGACCTGCTTGAACAGGTTGGCCATGCCGAAGGTACGGGCCTCGTCGGCCACGATCGGCACCACGCGCGGGCCCAGTGCGGGGTCTTTCAGAAGCGCGCCGAGCATGCGCACGAAGGCCATCGTGGTGCTCATCTCCTTGCCGTCGGCCGCCACCGCGAACTGCGCATAGGCGGCGAGTTCGGGCTTGGGCACGATGTCGCAAGCCGTTTCGCGCCGCGGCATGGCGCCGCCGAGCGCTGCGCGGTGCGACTGCAGGTACTGCATCTCCGGGCTGTCGTCGGCCGGCTTGTAGAACGCCAGCGAGGTCGCCTGCTCGTCGCTCAGCGGCAGGTGGAAGCGGTTGCGAAAACCGATCAGATCGGCGCTCTCGAACTTCTTCTGCGAGTGGGTGGTCATGCGGCCCTGCCCTGCACTGCCCATGCCATAGCCCTTCTTGGTGTGGGCGAGGATCACGGTCGGCTGGCCGCTGTGTGCTGCCGCCGCGGCATAGGCCGCATGGATCTTCACCAGGTCGTGGCCGCCGCGCTTGAGGCGGTCGATCTGCTCGTCGGTCATGCCCTGCGCGAGCCGTTTCAACTCGTCGTTCTGTCCGAAGAAAGTATCGCGATTGAAGCGGCCGTCTTTCGCGGCAAAGGTCTGCATCTGCCCGTCGACCGTATGGGCGAAGGCGCGGGCCAGCGCACCGGTGGTGTCGCGCGCGAAGAGGCCATCCCAGTCGCTGCCCCAGACCAGCTTGATGACGTTCCAGCCAGCACCGGCGAAGAGCTTCTCGAGCTCGTCGATGATGCGGCCGTTGCCGCGCACCGGGCCATCGAGCCTCTGCAGGTTGCAGTTGACCACCCACACCAGGTTGTCGAGCTTCTCGCGCGCGGCCAGCGTCAGCGCGCTCATCGATTCGGGCTCGTCCATCTCGCCGTCGCCGAACACGCCCCACACCCGGCGCGCGTTGCAGTCGAGCAGCCCACGGTGCGTGAGGTAGCGCATGAAGCGCGCGTGGTAGATCGAGCTGATCGGCCCGATGCCCATCGAGCCGGTCGGGAACTGCCAGAAGTCCGGCATCAGGTACGGGTGCGGGTAGCTGCTGAGGCCGCGCGCGCCCTTGCCGTCGATGAAGGCTGGCGCGGTGAGTTCCTGGCGGTAGTGCAGCAGGTCGCCTTCGCTGAGGCGCCCTTCGAGGTAGGCCCGTGCGTAGACACCCGGCGCGCTGTGCGGCTGGAAGAACACCAGGTCGCCGCCGTGCGCTTCATTGCGTGCGTGGAAGAAGTGGTTGAAGCCCGTTTCGAACAGGTCGGCCGCACTCGCATAGCTGGCAATGTGGCCGCCGAGCTCGCCGTAGGAATGGTTGGCGCGCACCACCATTGCGAGCGCGTTCCAGCGCATCAGCGAAGCGAGGCGTTCCTCGATCGCGAGGTCGCCGGGAAATGCAGGCTGCGCATCGACCGCGATGGTGTTGATGTACGGGGTCGACAACTCGGGCTGCCAGCCGATGCGCTGCTGGCGCGCGAGCTGCGCCAGCCCATCGAGGATCTGGCGCGCGCGCTGCGGGCCGTGCGCGGCGACCAGTGCCGTGAAGGCTTCGCGCCACTCGGCGCTCTCCTGCGGATCGGGGTCAACGGCGCCGGCGAGGGCGTCGGCAGACAAAGTTGTAGGGGCATTCATTCGCAGCATTCTGAGGGGCAATGGCGATTTGTGGCGCGGTAACGGATTTGCCCACGTAGCACTTTCGATGAACAGCGACGAGCTACCTGGTACGGGTAACCGTGACGGAATGCGCCGCGTTGCAAAAGTAAAAGACCGCGACCCCGCAGGGTTTGCGAACGTCTCTAGAATTCGCATCGATCGACGCCGACAGCCTACGCCCTGTGCACTTCGCCTAACCCCGGATCCCCATGCTTGAGATTGATTTGCCCGCGCAGATTGACACGGTACGCAGCGTGCTTGCCACCCACGGGATTCGTCCCGCATTGGCAATGCTCAACGATCGGACACCCTTCCGATATACGGCCATCTACAAGTTGAGCGGCGACGTGCTGCGCGCAGAGCATGTGTTCGACCGGCTGTCCGAGTACCGCACCTGGCTGAAGGCGGTTCCGCTCGAAAAGAGCTTCTGCCGGCACGCGATCGAACACGGCGAATTCGTGACCGACCACGTCTCGGAAGACAAGATCCTGATCAACTACCGCCCCTACGTCGGCCTGGTCGAGTCGTACTACGGCCGGCTGCTGACGCGCGCTGGCGGAACGCCCTACGGGACGTTCATTCATTTCGATCTGGAACCTCGAACCATCGACGTGGCCGAAATGGCGTTTCTGCGCGAAGTGACGCCACTGTTCCTCGATCACCTCGAGCAACTTAACTAACCGCGACGCGCGTGGCGCGGGCTATCTGCGATTCGTAGGCGCGGCGCTGAGCCGGTCGTATCCGCTCAGCTCCAGGAATCCCTCGCCGGTGGTGGCCCCGGTCACCTTCACGGGCCCCTCCCAATAGACGTTTGCCGTTGTCGTACTCGAATCGAATTCGCTGTCGGCATAAAAAGGTTTGACGTCCAGCACCCCCGAGGGCAGCTTGATGCGCCATCCGACCGCATAGTCGATCCTGGTGCGCGGGCTGGTCCAGCGTGTGACCGGCAGCAGTTCGACCTCGCCGGGCTGGATCGGCGTCGATCCGCTCGCCGTCGATATCGTGCCGGCAGTCGTCACCTTGCGGCCCTCCCTGTCGAAAAGCTCATAGAGCATCAGGTCGGAGCCATCGGCCAGGTGCAATGCAAACCAGTTCCAGCCGAGGCTCAGCACATCGAAATCGCCCCATTGGTGGTCGTACCATGCCTGGCCGCTCACCTGGACGGGCGCGCCACCGACGGAGATCCTGCCTTGCGCCGACATGCGCGGGCGCGAGTAGTAATAGCTGATGCCACTCGCGCCGAAATCGAGCAGGCCCGGCGTCTTGGATCCTGCCGCGCGGTGCGCGACGACAGGGGCCGAATCGCTCAGGTCGAGTGCGATCGACGCCCCTTCAAAGGAAGCGCTCAACACGTGCGAAGCGCCGGACGCAGCGACCCGCCAGCCCTCCTGCCGAAAGTCATAGCCATTGGCGACGCGTTGCGCCGGAACACCACCGGTTCGGCTTTGGCTGGAAAAGCGCTTGCCGGTCTGCAGGTCCGTCAGCGCGACATGCATGACCGTGTGCTTGACCAGCGTGTTAGCGACAAAGACCGCGACGTGGAACGCATAGCGCTCACCGGTCTTGGCGTCGAGGATCCCGTTGTAGTACCACCATTCCATGCCGGAGCCATGCGGTGCGTGGTCGGCCGGCAGGTTCAGCGGCGCCAGTGCGGCGGTTCGCTCGACCGCTTCGCCGCGCGCCACTGCCGGCCGGTCGGGCGCTGCGGCGGCAGGAATCGGCTCGGACGTCCACAGGTAGAGCAGGCACGCACCGACCACCGCGATCAGCGCGATCACCAGCAGCCCCGCATAGGCCCTGAAACCCCGGCGCCGCCGCGACCGCCGCGTTCGATGGCCGCGCGAACCATCGGGGCTGGCGCGTTGGCGATGCTTGCTGGCCTGGTCGTCGGCGTTGTTCATTGAGGCACCCGGGGTGACGGCAGAGGCGCAGCCTAGCATTGCGCTAGAGAATCAGCAGCGCCCGGAAGTCGTTGACGTTGGTGTGGGTGGGCCCTGTCACCAGCAGGTCACCGATCGCGTCGAAGTAGCCGTAGGCATCGTTGCGATCCAGAAAGCCCGAGAGCTTGTGGCCCGCCGCCTCGGCGCGCGTCAGCGTGTCGGGCGTGACGAAAGCGCCTGCGTTGTCCTCCACGCCGTCGATGCCGTCGGTGTCGGCCGCCAGCGCCCACACGGCGGGCACGCCCATCAACGCACCCGCCAAGCCCAGGCAGAACTCGCCGGCGCGCCCACCGCGCCCCTTGGCCTGGCCGGGCTGGCGCGGCCGAATCGTGACCGTGGTTTCGCCGCCCGAAAGAATGACGCAGGGCCGCGCAAACGGTGCGCCGCGGTGCGCAACCGATCGGGCCAGCGCCGCATGCACCTTGCCGACCTCGCGCGATTCGCCTTCGATCTCGTCGCTGAGGATGTGCGCGTCGATGCCCGCGGCGCGCGCGGCTGCGGCGGCGGCTTCGAGCGACTGCTGCGGTGTCGCGATCAGATGCACCTCGTTGCCGGCGAAGGCAGCGTCTTGCGGGTCGGGCGTTTCGAGCGCGCCGCTTTCGAGGTCGGCGCGCACGGCGGCCGGCAATTCGATGCGGTAGCGGTCCAGGATGGCGAGCGCGTCGGCGCAGGTCGTGAGGTCGGGCACGGTCGGGCCGCTCGCGATGATCGCGGGCTCGTCGCCAGGCACATCGCTGATCGTGAGCGTGACCACCTTCGCCGGTGCGCAGGCCGCGGCCAGCCGTCCGCCCTTGATGCGCGACAGATGCTTGCGCACGCAGTTCATCTCGCCGATGTTGGCGCCGCTTTCGAGCAGTTGCTTGTTGATGCGCTGCTTGTCGGCCAGCGCTAGGCCTTCGGCCGGCAACACCAGCAGGGATGAGCCACCGCCCGAGATCAGGCACAGCACCAGGTCATCGGCCGTGAGCCCTTCGGTGAGCGCCAGGATGCGCTGTGCAGCCTGCTCGCCCGCGGCGTCGGGCACGGGGTGCGCCGCCTCGACCAGTTCGATGCGTTGCGCCAGCCCCTTGGGCCGTGGCGGGACGTGGCCATAGCGCGTGACGACCAGACCCGAGAGCGGTGCCTCGGCCGGCCACAGCGCCTCGAGCGCCTGCGCCATCGAGCCGCCGGCCTTGCCGGCGCCGAGCACCAGCGTGCGGCCCTTCGGCGGCTTGGGCAGGTGCGCACCCAGCGTGGACAGCGGCAGTGCGCGATCGACCGCCACGCGATAGAGGTATTCGAGAAAGGCGCGGGGCGCCATCACGGGATCGGGGGTCGCGCCCCCGTCGTTCGATGCGATCATGTCAGTGTCTCCATTCACCTTCTGTTGATTGTCGCGCGCCATGACCACCCTGCTCATCCGCCATGCCGATTGCGTCGCGACCTTCGACGATGCGCGCACCGAACTGAAGAACGCATCGGTCTTCGTGCGCGACAACCTGATCGAAGCCATCGGCCCGGCGGCCGAGTTGCCGCAAGACGCCGACGAGGTGATCGACGCACGCGGCCATCTGGTGATTCCGGGCCTGGTCAACACCCATCACCACATGTACCAGTCGCTGACGCGCGCAATCCCGGGCGTGCAGGACGCCGAGCTGTTTGCATGGCTGCGTGGGCTCTACCCGATCTGGGCCGGCCTGACGCCGGAGATGGTGCAGGTGTCGACACAGGTCGCGATGGCCGAACTGCTGCTGTCGGGCTGCACCACCAGCAGCGACCACCTCTACATCTACCCCAACGGCGTGCGGCTCGAGGACAGCATCGAGGCGGCGCAGGAAATCGGCATGCGCTTCGTGGCGTCGCGCGGCAGCATGAGCGTGGGCGCGTCGGCCGGTGGCCTGCCGCCCGACAGCGTGGTCGAGCGAGAAGACGCGATCCTCGCCGACACGCAACGCCTGATCGAGCGCTGGCACGATGCCTCGTACGGCGCGATGCTCAACATCGCCGTGGCGCCCTGCTCGCCCTTCAGCGTGAGCCGCGACCTGATGCGCGAGTCGGCCAGGCTGGCGCGTGCCTTTGGCGTGCACCTGCACACGCACCTGGCCGAGAACGACCACGACATCGCCTACACGCGCGAGAAGTTCGACGCGACGCCGGCCGAGTACGCACAGGATCTGGGCTGGGTCGGCCGTGACGTGTGGCACGCCCACTGCGTCAAGCTCGACGAAGCGGGCATCGCGCTGTTCGCGAAAACAAAAACCGGCGTGGCCCATTGCCCCTGCAGCAACATGCGGCTGGCCTCTGGCCTGGCACCGATCCGCCGCATGATCGACGCCGGTGTGCCCGTCGGCCTGGGCGTGGACGGCAGTGCCAGCAACGACGGCGCGCACATGCTCGGCGAAGCGCGCCAGGCCATGCTGATGGCGCGCGTGCGGCGCTCGCTCGAGCCGTTCGGCTGCGATCATGGCCCGGGCGAAATGACGGCGCGCGACGCGCTGGCGGTCGCCACGCGCGGCAGCGCCGAAGTGCTCGGCCGCACGGACATCGGCCACCTGGCGCCAGGCATGTGCGCCGACATGGCCTTGTTCGATCTGCGCACGCTGGGCTTCGCCGGCGGCGCGGTGCACGATCCGGTGGCGAGCCTGCTGCTCTGCGCCAGCCCCACCGCCGCCTGGACGGTGGTGAACGGCCGCGTGGTGGTGCGCGAGGGGCAACTCGCCACGGTCGACCTGGGGCCGCTGGTGGAGCGTCACAACCAACTCGCAGTGCAGCTGGCGCTGGCGGCGCGCTGACTGTGCACGAGCCTAGTTTGTCTTGGCGCCAGCCTCGAACCACTTGCCGATCAGCGCACGTTCGGCATCGGTGATGCCGGTGGCGTTGTTCATCGGCATGATCTTCGTGACCACCACCTGCTGGTAGATGCCCTGGGCGTGCGCCGTCACCTGGTCGGGTGAATCGACCCGCACGTTCTTCATCTGCAATGCCGCGCCGTGACACTGGTAGCAGCGCTGCTCCAGCACCTTCTGCACATCGCCGAACACCACCTTGGGCGCCGCGGCACCGGCCACAGGCGCCGGAGCCGGCTCAGGCTTCATCCAGACGATCGTGAGACCCAGCACCGCGATACCGAACAACGCATAGGGCAGCGGGTTGCCCGCGTTGCCGAGCTTGAAGCGATGCCGCACCACGAAGAACTGGCGGATCGCCGCGCCGCCCAGCATGATCAGCAGCAGCACGATCCAGTTGTACTTGTGCGTGTAGGTGAAGCTGTAGTGATTGCTCAGCATCGCGAACAGCACCGGCAGCGTGAAGTAGGTGTTGTGCACGCTGCGCTGCTTGCCGCGCTGGCCATGCACCGGGTCGACCGGCTTGCCTTCGCGCAGTGCCGCCACGTTCTTGCGCTGGCCGGGGATGATCCAGAAGAACACATTGCCGCTCATGGTGGTGGCCATCATCGCGCCGACCAGCAAGAAGGCCGCGCGGCCTGCGAACCACTGGCAGGCCAGCCAGGTCGCGAACACGATGAACAGCGCGATCAGCACGCCGACGATGGTGTCGCCGTTCTTGCGCTTGCCGAAGATCTGGCAAATGCTGTCGTAGACCATCCAGAACACGACGAAGAAGGCCAGCGCCACGCCGATGGCGGCGCCGGGCTGCCAGTCCATCCTGGTTTTGTCGATGAGGTAGGTGCTCGCGTTCCAGAGATAGGACATCGTGAAGAGCGCGAACCCGGTGATCCAGGTGGTGTAGCTCTCCCAGTACGACCAGTGCAGGTGGTCCGGCACCTTCTTCGGTGCCAGCAGGTACTTCTGCATGTTGTAGAAGCCGCCGCCGTGCACTGCCCATTGCTCGCCGCCCACGCCCTTGTCGAGCGATTCGGGGTCTTGCGGCTTCTCGAGGCTGTTGTCCAGCATCACGAAATAGAAGGATGCGCCGATCCAGGCGACCGCGGTGATGACGTGCACCCAGCGCAGCAGCAGATTGGCCCAATCGAGGTAGTAGCTTTCCATGTGCTCTCAACCTTGTCGGCGCATGCGGGCGCCGAGGTAGCTTTGGCGTCTGCTTACCACGGCGGGCACTGCAAGCAGAAAGAAAGCCGCGAACGCAGGCGCGGGACGCCTGGCTCCGCTGCGGCGGATTGCTGTGAACCGAAGTGTATACACGTTTCTTCCGTCGTGGCCTTTTTTCTCTGGGCCAACTCAATCCAGCAACAACTGTGCCGCTACGGCGACCGCGATCACTTCCGGCTCCTTGCCGCCGATGCCGGGCACCCCGATCGGGCAGGTCACGCGATCCATTTCTGCGGCAGAAAAACCCCGTGCCTCGAGCCGATGCTGGAAAGTCGCCCACTTGGTCTTGCTGCCGATCAGGCCGACATAGGGCAGGTCGTCGTGCTCGCGCAGGCGCTTGAGACAGGCGATCACGATGTCGAGGTCCTCGGCATGGCTGAAGCTCATGATCAGCACGCGCGAGCCGGGTGCGAGCTGGGCCACCGCGCCCTGCACCGGTTCGGAGTGCTCGCATTCGATCTGCGCCGGCAGCGCGGCGGGAAACACCCCGTCGCGGCTGTCGATCCAGCGCACCGAAAACGGCAGCGTCGCCAGCAGGCGGGCCAGTGCGGCGCCCACATGCCCACCGCCGAACAGCGCGACCGGCCGCAGCTTCGCCACCAGCTCGCTGCGCAAGGCCGGCGCATCGACAGACCTCACCTGCTGGTACGAAAGGAACACGACCCCGCCGCAGCACTGGCCGAGGCTGGGCCCGAGCGGGTAGCGCTGAACCCCGTCGACCGCCGGCGCGCCCGCCAGCATGTCGCGCGCCACCTGCGTGACCTGGAACTCCAGCTGGCCGCCGCCGATGGTGCCGGTCAGCCCGTCGGCCCAGACTGCCATCCAGGTTCCGGCCTCGCGCGGCGCCGAGCCCTGGGTGGACGTGATGCGCACGAGCACCGCGTTCTCGTGCGCGAGCCGCGCCAGCAGTTCGTCGACGGCGCCGTTCATCGTGTAACGCTCCGGCAGTTTGGCGCACGGCGCGGCACGGTATAAACCGATGGATGACTTGCCTGCCCACACCCCGCCACCTTGGCCGCATGGCCGCCCTGCTCGCCCCGCTGTGGCTTGCCGGCTGCGGAAGCACCGGCCCGACCGCACCCATCACCTCGCCGGTGCCCGGCCAGCTCAGCGACGCAACGCCCCAGCCCGGCCCCGCCGGCAAGCCGGTGCCCCGCGCCTCCGCCGCGGGCAACCCGCGCGACTACCGGCGCGATGCGGCGCGCCATGTGTATGAGGCCAACCGCGAACGTGTCTACGCAGGCAAGCTGCCACCGATCCTGTACGCGGTCGGCACGCTGCAGGTGAACCTGGACACCAACGGGAAGGTGCTGTCGATGCACTGGATGCGTGCGCCGAAGCACGCGCCCGAAGTCATCGCCGAGATCGAACGCACCGTCCTGGCGGCCTCGCCGTTCCCGGCCGCGACGCAACTCGGCAAGGTCACCTGGACCGACACCTGGTTGTGGGACAAAGGGGGGCATTTCCAATTGGACACCCTTACCGAGGGCCAGCTTTAGTTCATCGCTCGCCCCCAGTCTGCGCGCACTTCGTGTCGCTCCGCCAACCCCCTTCCGGGGGCGGGCCGGCCGCTTCGGGCGGCCGTGCGCGGCGGCCCCACGAAAAGTCGGGGTCATGATCCCCTGTACGTCGAATAGCTCCAGGGGCTTACGAGCAGCGGCACGTGATAGTGCTGGTCGGTGTGCGCCACGCCGAAATCGAGTGCCACCTTGTTCAGGAAATTCGGCTCGGGCAGCTTCACGCCGCGCTGGCGGAAATAGCCCGCCACATCGAACACCAGGCGGTAGGTGCCGACCTTGATCGTGTTGTTGTCATAGAGCGGGCCATCGCTGCGGCCATCCGCGTTGAGCGTGAAGCGACGCACCAGCGTCGCCTGTTCGCCGTCGGTGGTGTACAGCGCCACCTCCATGCCGGCCGCAGGGCCGCCGTGCATCGTGTCCAGTACGTGGGTGCTCAGGCCCATGGATCGCTCCTTGTATGTCTGCCGGAAATTCCAGTGGACAAAAGTGTATACAGTTATTGGCTTTGGGGCTATCATGAATTTCATGGAGTCCTCCACCGCCACCCGCTCGATCGTCGATGCGTTGACCCGGGCCATCGTCGATCACCGCCTGCAGCCCGGCACCAAGCTGGCCGAGCAGAAGCTGGCCGACCACTTCGGCGTGTCGCGCACCCTGGTGAGGCAAGCCTTGTTCCAGCTCTCGCAGAACCGCCTGATCCGGCTCGAGCCGGCCCGCGGTGCCTTCGTGGCTGCACCGGCGGTCGACGAGGCGCGCCAGGTGTTCGCGGTGCGCCGCATGCTCGAAGCCGCGATGACGCGCGAGTTCGTGCGCACCGTCACCCCGTCCAAGATCAAGGCATTGAAGGAGCACGTCGCGCTCGAAAAGTCGGCCGTGGCCGGCGCCGACGTATCGGGCCGCACCGAACTGCTCGGCGACTTCCATGTGCGCATGGCCGAACTCATGGGCAACACCGTGCTGGCGCAGATCCTCGGCGAACTGATTTCGCGCTGCGCACTCATCACGCTGATGTACCAGAGCGCCACGGCCGCCGAACACTCGAACGACGAGCATGCCGACATCGTGAAAGCGCTGGCCGCCCGTGACGAAGAGCGCGCCGTGCGCCTCATGACCGAACACCTCGAGCACGTCGAAGCGAACCTGACCTTCGACCGCAAGGTGCCCACCAACGACATCTCACTGGCCTTGTCATGACCGACGACACCCAACCCTCCGTCTACCCGCGCGACATGGTCGGCTACGGCCGCGACGTGCCGCATGCCCAGTGGCCGAACAAGGCGAAGATCGCCGTGCAGTTCGTCCTCAACTACGAGGAAGGCGGCGAGAACAACCCGCTGCACGGCGACCCGACCTCCGAGACCTTCCTGTCCGAACTCGTGACGGCGCAGGCCTACGAAAACCGCCACATGACGATGGAGTCGATGTACGAGTATGGCTCTCGCGCCGGCGTCTGGCGCATCCTGCGCGAGTTCGAATCGCGCGGCCTGCCGATGACGATCTTCGCGGTCGGCATGGCGGTGCAGCGCTACCCCGAGCTGCTCGACACCTTCATGAAGAACGGCTACGAGATCGCCAACCACGGCCTGCGCTGGATCCACTACCAGAACCTGCCCGAGTCGAACGAACGTCGCCACATGGATCTGGCCACGCACGTGCTGAAAGACATGACCGGCGGTCAATGGCCGCTCGGCTGGTACACCGGCCGCGACAGCCCCAACACGCGCCGCCTGCTGGTCGACCAGGGCGGCTATGAGTACGACAGCGACTACTACGGCGACGACCTGCCGTTCTGGATGCAGGTCGCCCGAACCAACGGCACCGTGGTGCCGCACCTGGTGGTGCCCTACTCGCTCGACTGCAATGACATGCGCTTCGTGCAGGCGCAGGGCTTCAACACCGGCGACCACTTCTTCAACTACCTGAAGGACAGCTTCGACGCGCTCTACGCCGAAGGCGAAACCGCACCGAAGATGATGAGCATCGGCATGCACTGCCGCCTGCTGGGCAAGCCCGGCCGCATTGGCGCGCTCCAGCGTTTTCTCGACCACGTGCAAAAGCACGACCGGGTCTGGGTCTGCCGCCGCATCGACATCGCGCAGCACTGGAAGAAGGTGCATCCGTTCATCGCGCCCACTGGAGCCTGACATGCCGCTCACCATCCAACAACTGAACGCCGCCCCGGCGGCCGAAGCGGTGGCCCTGCTCGAGGGCGTGTACGAGCATTCGCCCTGGGTGGCCGAGCGCGCGCTGGCTGCACGGCCATTTCGCTCGCTTGCGCACTTGAAGCTGGCGATGGTGCAGGTGCTGCAGCGTGCCAGCAGCGACGAGCAGATCGGCCTGATCCGCGTCCACCCAGAGCTGGCCGGCAAGGCGATGGAAAGCAACACGCTGACGGCCGAATCCACCAACGAACAGGGCAAGGCCGGCCTGACCAACTGCACGCCCGAGGAGTTCGCCCACATCCGCGGGCTCAACAAGGCGTATGGCGATAAGTTCGGCTTTCCGTTCATCCTGGCGGTGCGCGGGCCGCGCGGCACCGGGCTCGCGAAGCGCGAAATCATCGCGACCTTCGAGCGCCGGCTGCACCACCATCCGTCGTTCGAGCTGGGCGAGGCGCTGCGCAACATCCATCGCATCGCCGAGATCCGCCTGGACGACAAGTTCGGCCGCGATCTCACGCTCGGCAACGACGTGTGGGACTGGCAGGAACAGCTCTCGGTGCACACCGATCCCGGCTATGCCGAGCTGGGCCAGCTCACCGTCACCTACCTGACCGACGCGCACCGCGCGTGTGCCGCACAGATCTCGGGCTGGATGCGCGAATGCGGCTTCGACACGGTGCACATCGATGCAGTCGGCAACGTGGTCGGGCGCTACGAAGGCAGCACGCCCGATGCCAAGGCGCTGCTGACCGGCTCGCACTACGACACGGTGCGCAACGGCGGCAAGTACGACGGGCGGCTCGGCATCTTCGTGCCGATGGCCTGCGTGCGCGAGCTCAAGAAGCAGAACCGGCGCCTCCCGTTCGCGTTCGAAGTCGTGGGCTTTGCCGAAGAGGAAGGCCAGCGCTACAAGGCCACCTTCCTCGGTTCGGGGGCGCTGATCGGCCACTTCGACAACGCCTGGCTCGACCAGCAGGATGCCGACGGCGTGACCATGCGCGACGCCATGGCACATGCCGGCCTCAAGCCCGAAGACATCCCGAAGATCCAGCGCGACCCGTCGAAGTACCTCGGCTTCGTCGAGGTGCACATCGAGCAGGGCCCGGTGCTCACCGAGCTCGACTACCCGCTCGGCATCGTGACCTCGATCAACGGCAGCGTGCGCTACGTGGGCGAGGTGATCGGCATGGCCAGCCATGCCGGCACCACGCCGATGGATCGGCGGCGTGACGCCGCCGCGGCGACGGCGGAGCTGATCCTGTTCGCCGAGCAGCGTGCCGCGAAAGACGGCGACTCGGTTGCCACCGTCGGCATGCTGCAGGTGCCCAACGGCTCGATCAACGTGGTGCCTGGCGCGTGCAGGTTCAGCCTGGACATCCGCGCGCCGAACAACGAACAGCGCGACCGCCTGGTCGACGACATCCTGGCCGCGCTGAAGGAAATCTGCGAGCGCCGCAGTGTGCGCTACACGCTCGAAGAGACCATGCGCGCCGCCGCGGCGCCCAGCGATGCGGCCTGGCAGCAGCGCTGGGAGAAGGCAGTCGACGCACTCGGCATTCCGCTGTTCCGCATGCCCAGCGGTGCCGGCCACGACGCGATGAAGCTGCACGAGGTGATGCCACAGGCGATGCTGTTCGTGCGCGGCATCAATTCGGGCATCAGCCACAACCCGCTCGAATCGAGCACCAACGACGACATCCAGTTGGCAGTCGAGGCGTTCCAGCTTCTGCTCGACGGGATAGGCCCACCCCCGTTTCTCGCTCACTTCGTGTAGCTCGATTCCCCCCTCAAGGGGACGACACCAGTGGCCCGGCGAAGCCGGTTCCACGGTGTCCCCCCGCAACACAAGCCCAAACGCCCGCCTTATGAACGACTACAGCGCTCTCGACGCCTGGATCGACGCCCACTTCGACGATGAAGTGAAGTTCCTGCAGCAACTGATCCAGGTGCCCACCGACACGCCGCCCGGCAACAACGCGCCGCACGCCGAGCGCACGGCCGAGCTGCTGAAGGACTTCGGCTTCGAGGCCGAAAAGCATGCCGTGCCGACACAGGAGGTCAACGACTACGGCCTCGAATCGATCACCAACCTGATCGTGCGGCGCAGGTACGGCGCCGCCGGATTGACGGTCGCACTCAACGCCCACGGCGACGTGGTGCCGCCCGGCGAAGGCTGGTCGCACGACCCTTATGGCGGCGAGATCGACAACGGCGCCATCTACGGCCGCGCCACCGCGGTCAGCAAGAGCGACTTCGCGAGCTTCACCTTTGCGCTGCGCGCGCTCGAAGCCGTCGCCAGGCCTGCCAAGGGAAGCGTCGAATTGCACTTCACCTACGACGAAGAGTTCGGCGGCATTCTCGGCCCGGGCTGGCTGCTCAAGAACGGACTGACCAAACCCGACCTGATGATCGCAGCCGGCTTCAGCTACGAGGTGGTCACGGCTCACAACGGCTGCCTGCAAATGGAAGTGACGGTGCACGGCAAGATGGCGCACGCCGCCATCCCCACCACCGGCGTCGACGCGCTGCAGGGCGCGGTGAAGATCCTTAACGCGCTCTACGCGCAGAACACGCTCTACCAGCAGGTCACCTCGAAGGTCGAGGGCATCACGCACCCCTACCTCAACGTCGGCCGCATCGAGGGCGGCACCAACACCAACGTCGTGCCCGGCAAGGTCGTGTTCAAGCTGGATCGCCGCATGATCCCGGAAGAGAACCCGGTCGAGGTCGAAGCGAACATCCGCAAGGTGATTGCCGATGCGGCCGCGCAGAGCGCCGGCATCACGGTCGACATCAAGCGGATGCTGCTCGCCAACGCAATGCAGCCGCTGGCCGGCAACAAGCCGCTGGTCGAGGCGATCCAGAAGCACGGCCAGCAACTGTTCGGCGAGCCCATCAAGGCCATGGGCACACCGCTCTACACCGACGTGCGGCTGTACGGCGAGGCCGGCATTCCCGGCGTGATCTACGGCGCCGGCCCGCGCACCGTGCTGGAGTCGCATGCCAAGCGCAGCGACGAGCGCCTGCAGCTGGAAGACCTGCGCCGCGCCACCAAGGTGATCGCGCGCACGCTGGCCGACCTGCTGGGCTGATCAGCGCGGGGCCAGCTCGCCCGCCGCGGATCCGGAATGCACACCGCCTTGTCCGGATCGACGCAGCAGGTCGAGCGCCACGTCGACGATCATGTCTTCCTGGCCGCCCACCATCTTGCGAGCGCCCAGTTCGACGAGGATGTCCACGGTTTTCAGGTCGTACTTCTTCGCGGCCGCTTCGGCATGGCGCAGGAAACTTGAATAGACGCCCGCATAGCCCAGCGCCAGCGTCTCGCGGTCGACGCGCACCGGACGGTCCTGCAGCGGGCGCACCAGGTCGTCGGCCGCGTCCATCAGCTTGTAGAGATCGGTGCCGTGACGCCAGCCCTGGCGCTCGGCCGCCGCGATGAACACCTCGAGCGGCGCGTTGCCGGCACCGGCGCCCATGCCGGCCAGGCTGGCGTCGATGCGGTCGCAGCCCTCTTCCACCGCAACGATGGAGTTCGCCACGCCAAGGCTCAGGTTGTGGTGCGCGTGGATGCCGGTCTGCGTATCGGCTCTCAGCACCTCCTTGAACGCGCGGAACCGGTCGCGCACGTCGTCCATGCCGAGAGCGCCGCCAGAGTCGACCACGTAGACGCAGCTGGCGCCATAGCTTTCCATCAGCAGCGCCTGCTCGGCCAGCTTCTTCGGCGTGGTCATGTGGCTCATCATCAGAAAGCCCACCGGCTCCATGCCGAGTTCGCGTGCGTATTCCAGATGCTGGCGCGACACGTCGGCCTCGGTGCAATGTGTTGCGACGCGCACGATGCGCGCGCCTGCGTCGTAGGCGTTGCGCAGGTCGTGCGTGGTGCCGATGCCGGGCAGCAGCAAGGTTGCGACCTTGGCGGTTTTCACCGTTTCGGCCACTGCCGCGATCCATTCGACATCGGTGTGCGCACCGAAGCCGTAGTTGAAGCTGGAGCCTTCCAGCCCGTCCCCATGCGCGACCTCGATGCTATCGACGCCGGCTGCATCGAGTGCCGCAGCGATAGCCTTTACGTTGGCGATGCTGTACTGGTGCCGAATGGCATGGCTGCCGTCACGCAGGGTGACATCGCTGATGTAGAGCTTGTTGCCTGGCTTCATGCCAACTCCTTCAGGCCGCGGGCGATGCCGCTGGCGATGCGCCGTTGCGCCATCAACTCGGCGCACGCGAGCGCGGCCGAGGTCATGATGTCGAGGTTTCCGGCATAGGCCGGCAGGTAGTGCGCGGCACCTTCGACCTCGAGGTACACCGAGGTCTTGAGCCCGTGCCGCAGGCCGAGCCCGGGCACGTTGAGCGGCCGGTCGGCCGGGATCACGTCGAACTGCACACGCTGCTTCAGGCGGTAGCCTGGCACGTAGGCCTGCACGCTCGCCACCATCTGCGCGATGCTGGCTTCCACCGCTGCCTGGTCGGCCGCCTCGGACAGCACGAACACCGTGTCGCGCATGATCAGCGGCGGCTCCGCCGGGTTCAGCACGATGATCGCCTTGCCGCGCGCTGCGCCGCCGAGCTTCTCGATCGCGGCGCGGGTGGTTTCGGTGAACTCGTCGATGTTGGCGCGCGTTCCGGGGCCGGCGCTCTTGCTCGAGATCGAAGCGACGATCTCGGCATAGTGCACCCTGGCAACGCGCGACACGGCGGCCACCATGGGGATGGTCGCCTGCCCGCCGCAGGTCACCATGTTCATGTTGCTGGCGTTTTCCGCATCGAGGTTGATCGCCGGGATCACATAGGGGCCGATCGCCGCGGGCGTCAGGTCGATGACCTGCACGCCATGGGCCTGCAGCACCTCGTTGTGGCGCTTGTGGGCGCCGGCCGAGGTGGCATCGAACACGATGTCGATGTCGCTGAACACACCGAGCTGCACCAGCCCTTCGATGCCATCTGCCGTGGTGGCGATGCCGAAGCGCTCGGCGCGGGCCAGGCCATCGGATTTCGGATCGACCCCGACCATCGCACCCATCTCGAGGTGCTTGCCGTTGCGCATGACCTTGATCATCAGGTCGGTGCCGATGTTGCCGGGGCCGATGATCGCGACCTTCAGTTTGTTCGCCATGTTGCTTCTTTCAGTTCGCGAGCAGCTTGGCCGTCGCGTCGGCCACTTGGGCGCCGGGTGGTTCGGGGGGCGCCCTGTCAAGGATGTCGGACACCAGGCGGCCGCCGCGTCCCCAATGGCCTGCCGGGTATTCGTGGAGAAGAACCCGCACGGCATCGAGCGGCATCTCGAGGCTGTCCGCCATGGCCTGCGAAACGCTCTCTATCAGCTGGCGCTTTCTTTCGGGGCTGCGCCCCTCGATGATCTTGATCAAGGCAACGGGCACGGTTCACTCCTCGACGTGGAAGCCTGCGGTTCCGAGGCGCTCCATCTCGATCGAGACGTACTGGCCCGGCTTGATCCATTCGGCCGGCGTGGCGCCGCCCGCCATCACTACCCAGCCGGCCTGCAGCGGCTCGCCGGCCGCCGCCGAGAGGCGCGCCGCGGCAACCAGCGAGCGCAGTGGATGGCCCAGGATGGCGGCAGTGGAACCCACTTGGACCACGCGTCCGTCGATGCTCATCGTCAGGCCCAGATTGCTGAAGTCCTGGTGCGGGTCGCTCCAGGCACCCACCACGAAGCCGCTCGACGAGGCGTTGTCCGCGATCACGTCGGGCAGGCTGAACTTGAAGTCCTGGTAGCGCGAGTCGATGATCTCGAGCGCCGGCGCCACGGCTTCGACCGCGGCAAGCGCCTCGACCAACGTGGCGTCGCCGGCCAGCGGCTTCTTCAGCACGAAGGCCAGTTCCGGCTCGACGCGCGGATGCACGAAGCGCGCGAACTTCACGGAAGTGCCCTCCTCCACCTGCATGCTGCTCGACAGGCGCCCCCAGATGACGTCGTCGATGCCCATCTGAACCATCTTGGCGCGGCTCGTGAAGCCCATCTTCACGCCGACGCGGCGCTCGCCGCGCACAACGCGTCGCCGGATCGAGGCGAACTGGATCGCGTAGGCATCGGGCAGCGAGAGCTCACCCTTCGGGTCGATCTGCGGCACTGCCCTTGCATCGCGGGCCGCATCGTCCAGCAGTTGCGCGAATTCGAGGATGTGGCTCATGTCGACTCCTTGGCAACGGCAGCAGCGGCTTCGAACACGGCCTTGACGCTGCCGAGGCCGTTGATGTGGGTTTCGAAGACGTCGCCGGGTGCCACCGGCACCATCGGGCCGAGTGCGCCCGACAGCACCAGGTCGCCGGCGCGCAACGGTTGGCCGAGCGCGGCCATGGTGCGGGCCAGCCAGACCACTGCATTGATCGGGTTGCCAAGGCAAGCCGCGCCCGCGCCGACCGACACCGGCTCGCCGCGGCGGTTCATGACCATGCCGCACAGCCGGAGGTCGACCTCCCTGAGAAGCCTTGGCGATCCACCCAGTACGAAGGCGCCGGAGGATGCGTTGTCCGCGACCGTGTCGACGAAACGGATGTCCCAGCCCGCGATGCGGCTGCCCACGATTTCGATCGCCGGAAGGACGTGGTCCACGGCCTTGACCACGTCCGCGTGCCCGGGGTTGCTCATGTCGAGATCCCGACCGAGCACGAAGGCGATCTCCGCCTCGACCTTCGGTTGATGAAGGCGCTGCATCGAGATCGGCTCCGCGTCGCCAAAGCTCATGTCATCGAACAGCACGCCGAAATCGGGCTGGTCCACACCGAGCTGCGCCTGGACGGCGCGTGCCGTCAGGCCGATCTTGCATCCGACCACGCGCCGGCCTGCGGCCAGTCGGCGCTCGGTGTTCCTGCGCTGGATGGCGTAGGCATCGGCCGCATCCAGGCCGGGGTAAGTGGCCCTCAACGGCGGGATGTAGTGGCCGGTCTTGGCCGCGCCCCACAGGGCATCGGCTGCTTCAGCCAGCACGGCTGGTTGGGAAGGCATGGGTTCTCCGTTGCCCGCGCACGGCGGGCATATTGAAAGTTCGAGGAAGGGTCGGCGGGCAGGCTCAGCTGCCGGGCACGGCGTTCAGAGGGCGCGGCCTTGCAGGCCGACCTTGCTGTAGATCTCGTTCACGTGCTTCTTCACGCTTTCAGGCGTCGTGTCTTCGGCTGGCATGTGCGCCCACCCCACCTTCGCGCGGGCGTACTGGCCGATCTCTTCGTCCTGGTCGCTCGTTGCACCGCTGATGCCGTAGGCGCCGACCATCTCGTTGCCCTTGAACACGGGCGCACAGCCACCGGAGGCGACGATCTGGCCGTTGGTGAAGACCGACGCGTTGATCATCATCTGCGGGTTGCGCTCCCTGAACCATTGTTGAATGACCAGGCCGTCGCTGAAACGCGGGCTCATCGAGCGGAAAGCGGTGACGGTGAAGGCCTTGGCACGGGCCGTGTCCGGGGTGATGAAGCCCGCCTCGTCCATGCGCTCGAGCGCGATCAGATGCCCTTCCGGCCCGACGATGGCAACGGAGATGGGCACCCCCATCTCGGCCGCTTTCGCGGTGACCGCATCGATGAATTCGCGGCATTCCGTGGCACGCAGTTTGGACATTTCGGTATTCCTTCTTTAAAAAATGCTGTTCTCACTCGGGCTTGATGCCCGTCTGCTGAATGAACTTCGACCACCGCGCGCCCTCGCTCTGCAGGAAGCGGGGCAGCTCCTCGTCGCTGGTCTTGAGAACGTCGATGGCCTGCGCCTTGTAGATCGCCTGAAGCTCGCTCGAATCGAGCGCCGCGTGGGCCGCGGTGCGCAGCGTGCCGATCACGCTGGCTGGCGTCTGGGCCGGTGCCATCAGCCCCATCCACACCGAGGTGTCGAAGCCCTTCAACCCCGATTCGTCAAGCGTGTGCAGCTCCGGCGCGCTCGAGGTTCTGCGAGGGCTGGTGACGGCCAGCGCCACCAGCTTGTTCGCACGCACATGCGGCAGCACGGTCGAGGCCGGCGAGAACATGAGCTGCACCTGGCCGCCGAGCAAGTCCGTCACCGCGGGCGTGCTTCCCTTGTACGGGACGTGAACCATCTTGACGTCGGCCATCCGTGCGAACAATTCACCCGACAGATGGGGCGAGGTGCCGACGCCCGACGAGGCAAAGGCCAGCGAGCCCGGCTTGGCCTTGGCGAGCGCAATGAGTTCGGCAACGGTCGTCACCTTCAGCGAGGGATGAACCACCAGGACATTGGGCACGTTGCCGATCAGCGTGATCGGCTTGAAGTCTTTCAGCGGATCGACTGCATTGGGGACCGGGAACGCGGCGTTGATGATGTTGGCGATCGTGATCGCGAAGACGGTGTAGCCATCGGGCGGCGCCGTGGCCACGGCCTTGGCGGCGATGTTGCTGCCGGCGCCGGGCCGGTTGTCCACGATGAAGGGTTGGCCCAGGCGCCTGGCCATCTGGTCCACGACGGCGCGCACCCCTATGTCTGTTGCCGTGCCAGGCGGAAAGCCCACCAGCACCTTGACGGGCGAGCCCGGATAAGCAGGCTGCGCAGCACTCCATGACGGCAAGGCGGCGGCAGCGAGCGCTGGCACGGAGGCGAGGAGGAGTTCACGGCGTTTCATGTCTCTGGTCTTTCTGTTGGAGTGATTAGAAGACGCGCGTGCCTATGATTCAATCGAGACTTTCCAATCGAATGATTGGCTCCGCTCATGAATGTGACTCTCCGCCAGTTGCGGGCTTTCGTGCTGGTCGCACGGCTTGGCAGCTTCACCCGTGCCGCACAGGCCATGTACGTCACGCAATCGGCCCTCAGCCTGCTGGTGCGCGAACTTGAAAGCGCCATCGAGAGCCGGCTGTTCGACCGCACCACGCGAACCGTGGCCCTGACGGCGGCGGGCAGCGACTTCTTCCCCCGCGCGGAACGGATCCTGGCCGAGCTCGAGTCGGCGATCGCGGGCGTGGACAAGCTCGTGGCGCGGGAACGCGGGCGCGTCGTGGTGGCGGCTCCGCTGGTTCTGTCGAGCACCTACCTTCCGCCGATCCTGGCGGCCTTCTGCGCGCTGTACCCTGGCATCGAGGTCGTGCTGCAGGACACGCTGCCCAACCAGGTACTGCCACTGGTGCGCAGCGGTGCGGCCGACGTCGGCATCGGCACCTTCGCGTCGGATGAAGTCGACATCCAGCGCACCCTGCTCTTTTCGGAAGCCATGGCCGCCGCATTCCCGGCTGGGCATGCATTCAGCCGCCTTAAGAAACTGACCTGGACGGACATCGCACAGGAGCCGGTGCTTGCATTGCGCCGCGGCAGCGTGTTCCGCGACCTCACCGAAGCAGGCTTCGCGGCCGCCGGGCTGATGCTGAAGCCCGCCAGGGAGGCCAACTATGCGGGCTCGCTCATCGGGATGGTGGACGCCGGGCTCGGCGTCGCCATCCTCCCCGGCTATGCAGTGAAGCTCGCGGATCCTGCGCGGATCGGTTGGCGCCGGGTGGAGAACCCCCTGATCGACCGCGAGGTCTCGCTCGTGCAACGCGCAGGCGTTTCGCTCTCCCACGCGGCACAAGGCTTCGTCGACTTCATCGTCGCGCCGCCGGCAGCGCGCTAGAACGCGTGGCGGATGCCGAAGTCGTAGCCGGTTGAAGTCTTCGGCGTGAACACACTGGTGCTGATGAAGGCCGACCCGCCCACCGTCAGCGCCGCCCCGTTCTTGTTGCTGATGCGGGCGACGGTTGCATACAGCGCCGTGCGCTTGGAAAGGTTGTGCACGTAGCCGAGGCTGAGCTTGCCGGCTTTCGGGTCGGGCACCGCCGGCGCGGTGGCGGTGGCCACCGAATTCAGGTCGTACTTGACGCGTGCATAGGAGGCGCGGATCAGGCCTGGCCCGACCGGGACGGTCGCGCCGATCAGCCAGCCCGTGAGGTCGGTGTCGGGCAATGGAAGCAACGGCGTGGCCGCATAGTCGCGCGTCTTGCTGACGCGGGACAGTTCGCCGAAAAGCTTGACGGGGCCGAAGTCGTACGACGCGCCCAGATTGGCCGCCTTCACACTGTCGGTGGTGCCCGCGAAATAGTCGTCACCCACCGTGCTGCTGCCATAGGCGAGCGCAATGTCGAAGGGGCCGTTGGCATAGCCGATGCGGCCTCCCACATAGCGTCCAGCGCGGGTGCTTGCAACGGTGCCGGGGTTCACCTGTCCGGTGAGGGGGTTCACCCCCGGCGGTGTCGTGGTGCCGGGGTCGTAGCTTCGGTTCTCGTGCAGCGCATACATGAACTGGCCATAGAAGCCCCCGAGCGAAGGCGGCAGGAAATAGCCGATGGAGTTGCTGACGCGCAGGTAGTTGGCGTTGCCGCCGAATCCGCCGGCACCGCCGGTGGTATTGAAGAGGCTGGCAGAAGAGATCAGGTTGGCGCCGACGCCCACCGCACCAAAAGGGTCGTAGATCGTGTCGGCCCAGAAGGTCGGCGCGAAGTCGCGCCCCAGACGAATCTCGCCGAATCCGCCCATGAGGCTCACCGTGGAACGCCGGCCGAAGTTCGCAAGGCCGGTCACGCCATCGTCGTTGGTCAGAGGGCTTTCGAGCCAGAAACCGGCTGCGAGCCCTCCGCCAAGATCCTCCGTGCCCCGGAAGCCCAGGCGGCTGTTGTTGTAGGCCGAGTTCGCAAGCACGGTACTGCTGACAGTGCGCGAGCCCTGGTTGACGTAGAGCGGCGACGCTGGCGTTGCGCCGTTGCGATCCTCCGACTTGCTGCTGTAGTGGCTGATCGAGGCGTCGACGACGCCGAACAGCGTGACCGACGACTGGGCGCAGGCCATGCCGGTCGAGCCGATGGCAAGCATGCCAAGCAATGCATTCTTCAATTTATCTCCATGACGTACACAAGGTTTGTGCTTCACGTTTGTCTCCTGTTTTCGTTGTGATCCAGGCAAGGCTGCCGGGTGGTGGATCAGTCCGATCCGGCGTCGGGATGCGGCATGCTTCTTATTTTTATGCTATCGTTAGCATAAATTCTAAAAGGATCGCCATGGGAAAGTCAACGCGTTGTGTTGGCAATCTGAATCTGTCGTGCTATCGTTAGTGCATTCCTGCACGCACCCTACCCATGGTCACGATCAAAGACATTGCCCGGCGCCTCGAGGTCTCCGCTTCCACCGTGGGCCGGGCCCTGTCCGACGACCCGCGCATCAGTTCCGCCATGAAGCAGAAGGTGGGCGAGGTCGCGAACGAGTTGGGCTATGTCGCCAACCGCGCGGCGCGCATGATGCGCGGGGCCTCCAGCAACCTGGTGGGCCTGGTCGTTCCGGACATCCGCAACAGCTTCTACTCGACCATCGCGCACGCCTTGTCGAAATGCCTGGAGAGCGCGGATCTGCAGCTCACACTGTCGGAGACCGACGACGACCGGCTGGTCGAGTTGCGCCACATCCGCGAACTCACCAGCGTCAACGTGGCCGGCATCATCATCGTGCCGACCGCGCGGCCGCATCCGGAGTCGGTGCGCCTGCTCAAGATGACACCGCGCATCCAGTTGCTGCGCCGGCATGCGGCGCTGGGCGAGCACTGGTTCGGCATCGATGACGCGCAGGCGCTGTTCCAGGCGACGCGTCACCTGGTCGAGCTCGGCCACCAGCGCATCGCCTACATCGGCGGCACCACCGATCTGCCCACCGGCGCCGCGCGGCTGCAAGGCTTTCACAGCGCCCTGGCCGGTAGCAAGGGTGCCGCGCATGCGCGCGAGGAACTCGGCGCGCCCGCGTCGACGGACTTCGGCCGCGATGCGATCCGGCGCCTGCTCGCGCAGCGCAACCCGCCCACGGCGGTGGTGCTGGGCTCGGTGCAGAACACGCAGGGCGTGCTGGAAGAGCTTCTGGCCAGCGGCGTCAGCGTGCCCGAACAACTGTCGGTGGTCGGCTTCGGCGACGAGCTGGGCTTCAGATGGTGGGGCCCTGGCCTCACGACCATGAGCCTGCCGGTCTCCGAACTGGCCACCGCCTGCGGGCTCTGGTTCATCCACCAGCTGAAGCAGAAGTCTGCCAACGCAGCGCCCTACAGCGCCGTCTCGCCGCCCACGCTCGTCGTGCGCGGCAGCACCCGGGCCTTGGAGGCGGCCAATGCCGGCCGCAGCCAGCCACGTCTTCGCCAACCCGCACCATGACCCACACCGTTTTTCTCACCGACTACGCCTGGCCCGACGACAGCATCGAGCGAGGCATCGTGGAAGCCGCCGGCATGCGCCTCGTGAGCGGCCCGGCCACGCCCTTGCCCGCGGACGCCATTGAAGCGCTGGCGCGCGAGCACCAGCCTTCGGCCATCCTCACCTGCTGGGCGCCTGTATCGGCCAGCGCCATCACTGCCGCGCCGGAACTCAAGATCGTTGCCAGGCTCGGCGTGGGACTCGACAACATCGCGGTCGACGCCGCGACCGCACGCGGCATCTGGGTCACCAACGTGCCGGACTATTGCGTGGAAGAAGTGTCGGACCATGCGGTCGGCTTCGCGCTCGCATGGACGCGCGGGCTGGTTTGCTTCGACCGCGACGTGCGCGCCGGCCGCTGGGACCCCGCGACGGCCAGGCTGCGCCGCCTTGCCGCGCTCACCTGCGGCATCGTCGGCTTCGGGCGCATCGGCCGCGCGACCGCGCGCAAGCTCGGCGCCTTCGGCTGCCGGGTGCTGGCACACGATCCCCATCTTTCCGCCGACGGCGATGGCGTGCAGAGCGTGGAACTCGACACCCTGTTCTCGCAGAGCGACATCGTGATCGTGCACGCGCCGCTGACGGCAACAACGCGGCACCTAGTCAACCGCGAGCGGCTCGCGCAAATGCCGCCTGGTGGCCTTCTCATCAATGTGAGCCGCGGCGGCGTCGTCGATACGGACGCCGTGATCGAGGCACTCGGCAGCGGCCAGCTGTCCGCCGCCGCGCTGGACGTTCTCGAGTCCGAACCCGATGTTCCGGCCGAGCTGCGAACCCACGCCGGCGCAATGCTCACGCCCCATGTCGCCTTCTCGTCGGACGCGTCGCTGGTCGAGCTGCGCCGGCGCGCGGCCGAGGAAGTGGTGAGAGTGCTGCGCGGCGAGGCGCCGCAACAGCCGCGCAACGCCGGCCCGCAAAGATAGCCTTGCAGCCCGGCGGTGGCCGGGTTCAGCGAACCGCTGCCCGGCCCCACTCGCCTGCGATGTGCGCGAGCCGGCTCGCGGGACGCAGCACCAGCGGGGCAGCGAACGCGCGCACCCCATCGCGCTGCGCTTCTTCGCTCACATATTCGACCGGCGACTTGCCGTCGATACGGGCCAGCAGTAGGGCCGGCAGCAAGCGGGCGGCACGTTCTTCGAGCTCCGCGCGCGGCTCCCAGCCGGCCTGCTCGAAGTAGGCGTCGACCAGCGCCGCGAAGGCTGCGAGCAGCGCCTCGCGCCGGTCCGGCCGTGCAAGGCACTTCAACAGCAGGTGGTTCAGGCAGAACGCCAGGTCGAAGGCCGGGTCTCCATACCAGGCGCACTCCGCGTCGAGCAGCACGGGCCCGCGCGGGCCGACGAGGATGTTCTTCGGGCTGACGTCGCCGTGCACCAGTGCAATGTGCAGCCCGGCCGTGCGCTCCACCAGATCCATCAGCGGGGCGCGCAGCGCCGGATGGCGCTGCGCCGTCGCGACGAAGTAGGGCTCGAGACGCAGCGCCCGAAAGTTGTCGGTGGTGTCGAACGCGGCTGCGACCTCGCCCTTTCCGGCGCTTGCCGCATGCAGCTCTCCGAGAACATTCCCTACGGCACGCGCCGTGCGCGTCGAGACATCGCCGGCCATCAGTTGCTCTTTCCAGACCGGATGTTCCTCAGGTGCAAGAAAGGACATCGCGAAGACGCCCGCCTTGGGATCGTGCGCGAGCGGACGCGGCACGTTGTCGGGCGCGTGGCGCGCCGCAAACTGCAGCCATGCCCATTCGTACGCATTGCGCGACACCGGGGCCTGCCAGTCTGCGGAAACCTTGAGCCGGGCGAGCGCGCGCTTGATGCACAGCGATCGACCCGGGAGTTCGACACGCCAGATATCGGACGACACGCCACCCGCCAGCGAATGCCAGCAGGCCGGCTCCTGGGGACTTGCAAGCCCCTGGGAGACCAGGAATTCGCCGAACGCAGATTCCGGACTGTTCACGCCGCGTCCAGAACCTGAGGGAGCACAACGTAGTTGCTGAAGCCGCCGTCGCGGTCCTTCAGGCCGGAGATCGCCTCGTTCACGCGGGTAAGCGGGAAGGCGCGATGCTCCAGGTACGACAGGTCGAGCGTGCCGGTGCGAACCATCTCGGCCATCTCCTGGCCTTGTGCCGTCGTGAACCAGTTAGATCCGATCAGCTGGATCTGCTCGTCCATCAACCACTTCACGTCGATCGGCAGGTCTTCCGCCACGCCGCCCACATTGACCACCTTGCCGCCGCGACGCACGCCCCTCATCGAGTCGAGCATGGTCGCTGCAGGCGCCTTCGCGCCCAGTGCGCTGATGGCGAAGTCGGCGCCCTCCCCGCCCGTGAGCGACTTGGCCCAATCGCCGGTGGAGCCGTCGCCGAGCGTCATCACCTGGATGCGATCGGGCGCCAGCGCCTTGATCCTGGCGAGCAGCCGTTCGTCGCGCCCGGTGCCGAGGATCTGCGACAGGCCCATGGCCAGCCCGAGCATCGTGGCCGCGACGCCCAGGGTGCCCGTGATGCCGTCGATCAGCGCGACCTGGCCCGGGCCGGCGCCGGCATTCTTCAAGGCGCCGTAGGAGGTACCGAGATAGCCGAAGCGCCCGGCCTGCTCGAAGCTCAGGTTGTCCGGCAGGTTGACGATCGCGTACTCCGGCGCCGTCATGTACTGGCTGAATCCACCATACGGATACTGGTCGAATATGCGCTGGCCGTCCCGGCTCGTGCTGAAGTAGCCGTTCAGGGTGAAGTAGCGGCAATGGCTGCGCTGGCCAGCGCGGCACGCCCTGCAAGAGCCGCAGGAACGCAGCGGACTCACGTAGACGCGATCCCCGGGCTTGGCATTGATCACGGCTTCACCAACCTCTTCGACGACGCCGACGGCGTCCAGCCCGAAGATGGCCGGAAAACGCGGCAGGGGCTGATGCGGAAACCAGGTCGGCCAGTTGTTGATGACGTTGGCCATGTTGGGCACGATGCCGCACGCCATCACCTTCACCAGCAGGTCGGTGGGACGGGGTTGGGGAATCGGGATCGTGTCGAGCGACATCGGTGTGCCGAGCGCGTGCAGCCTGGCTGCGGTCATTGTTCTGTTCATGGGAACCTCTTCTTGAAAAACTTAAGGGGCGACGAATGCCGCGCCCGAAGGGCGAAACTTGGGCGGCCAGACGGTGACCCATTTGCCGTTCTGGGCCTGTTTGATCTTGGTGTCGGCCGCGCCGCTGTTGAACTTGCCGTCGAAGCGGCGTGTCCCCAGCACGGTGTTGACCGGATTGGCCCGCAGCCATGCGGCCATGGCCTTGTCGTCAAGGCGGCCCACGGCCGTCGTTGCGGCTTCCAGGATCTGCCAGGCCGCGAACTCCGCTGCGGCCTGATAGTCGACGTGCGGCCAGGCGAGGCCTGCTGCCTTCACGCGCTCGTTGTAGGCCGCAATGAACTCGGCGGCACCCGCGTTCTGCGTGAAGGGCGCGTGGTCCTCGAACCAGGTGAGTGTGGTCAGGCCGCCTGCCTGCGGATTCGACACGGTCGGCCCCGGCGCGGGAAACAGATGGAACTGGCGCGCGGGCTGGTAGTCGATGCGCTTCATGGCATCGAGCAACTGCGCCGCTTCGAGACCGACTGCGCCCGACCACAGCAGATCGGGCGCGGCGTCCTTGATGCGCGCGGCAATGCCGCCGAAGTCGCGCGTTCCGAATTCGTACTCGAGCGACAACACGGTCTTCAGGCCCCGCTTGGTCGCGACCTCCTGCCCGCCCTTGGCGAGATCGAGGGCCGATGGAAACTTGCTGGTGACGAAGGCGATGGTCTTCGGCGGTGTGGCCGTGCTGGCGTAGGCGTCGAGCAGCACCTCGGTATCGGCCAGCCGCGGCTCCGGCCCCAGCGGCAGCGCCGGAAACTGCATGTCGTAGGGCGCCAGGCTCGGGTCGCCAAGGCTGCTCTGGATGAACAGCTTGCCGAAACGCTGCGCCACGCCCATCGCGGCGATGATCGAGCTGGTGCCATAGGGCCCCATCAGCAGATCGACCTTTTCCCGCGTGATGAGGCGTTCGTACAAGGTGCGCGCGTTGCCCGGCTGTGACTGGTCGTCCAGCAGCATGAGCTCCACCTTGCGGCCCAGCAATCCGCCGCGCTTGTTCAGCGCATCGACGAACACCTCGGCCGCGACCTTGTGGATTCCGCCCACCGGCGCAAGGGGCCCGGTGAGGGGCAGCGTGCCGCCCACCCGGATCGGCTCTGCGCCGCCTCCCGCCTGCGCGTGAACGGGCAGTCCATGTGCCAGAACCAGGGTGCCTCCCGCGGCAAGAAGGGTTCGACGCTGTCTTTGAAATTTGGTAATGCTCATCGTTTGTCTCCTCGAATTTCGGATGACCGGCTCGGACGACGCCGGCCCGGCGTGCGGCGGCTGTCAGTGGTATCCGTCCTCGAGCTCGATGGCGAGAGCACCCATGATGCGAACGCCGGAGTTGTACCAACCGATCGTGAGAACCAGCTCCACCTGCTCGCGCTCGGACAGGAAGGCAGCGGCCTTGCGCCAGGTGGGCTCGCTCACATCGACCTTCAGGGTCGACTCGCGTGCCAACGCCATGACGGCGCGCTCCTCTTCATTGAACAGCGGAGAACTTTCGAATTCGGGCACGGCCTGGAGCTGTTGCGCACTGATGCCCGCATTCAAGCCATGCGACTGGTGATGTGCGATCTCGTACACCGACCCTGTGCAATGGCCGACGGTGAGGATCGCCAACTCGCGCAGCTTCGGGCTCAGTTGGGAGCCGCGCAACGAATTGGCATAGGAGATGAACCCGTCCAGCGCCTGCGGCGCGTTCGCCAGCGCACTGAAGATGTTGGCGGTGGGCACCTTGCGCTCGCGTTCCAGCCTGTCGAACAGGGCCTGGTCGGCGTCGGTGTCCGAACGTTGAAGATATTTGACTCGTGCCATGACAGTGACCTTTCTCGTCTTTCTTTATTTCTGGGCGGAGAGCGCCAACGCATAGCTCTCCAGCGTTTGGGGATTGGGTTTTTCGGCCGGTTCGATGAGGGCAGCGCCCGCGAAGGCGGTCGCCTCGAAGTACCAGCGCGCCGGCGCAGGAATCCCCCAGCGCACATTGGTACTCAGCGAAGCCGCCTCCCACCTGACTGGTTCGATCTCGATGTCGATGGTCTGGTAGTGGCTGTTGAACAGCTCCACGCGATGGCCATCCGGATCGCGCAGATAGACGAACAGCATCCCGCCCGGCCCATGGCGGCCAGGGCCCCGCTCTACCGAAGCGGCATAGCCGTAGTTGCCCGCCAGGTCGCAGGCGGTAAAGATGTTGTGCGACTCCGAGACGGTGTAGGCGAAGTGGTGCAGGCGCGGCCCCGCGCCCTGCACGATTGCCAGGTCGAGGCAGGTGCCCTTGCGGTACATGAACGCACCCAGCAGCTTGTCCCCATGGGCGATGTACTCGGAGTTGCGAAAGCCCAGCCTGCTGTAGAACTCGCACAGCGCGTAGGTGTCCGGCGCCAGCAACTGATAGTGGTCGAGCCGCTGCGCATGCGCGCCGGTGAAGCTCTCGACCTTCAGGTACATCCGCGGCAGCGTCTTCATCTGGGCGCAGAGCTCGATCTTGGTGCCGATCGGATCCTCCACGTGGAGCGTGCGCCCCTGGTGCGGAACCTCGACCCATTCGGCAGCAAGTCCCTCGGCTTTGAAGAACTGGTAGGCACTGTCGAGGTCTTCCTCGAAGAAGACGCGAAAGCCGATTCGCTTGCAGGTCTGCTCGCCGCGCGACTGCACCAGCACCAGGCTGTGGTGGCAGGCTTCGGCCAGGCCGCGCAGGTAGCAAACGCCGTCTTCTTCCTCGGAGACCACGAGCCCGACGATGTTGACGTAGAAGTCGCGGCTCCTTGCAAGATCGGCGACATGGAGGACGACGTGGCTGGCACGCGTGATGTTGAACGGCGGACGAAGATTGACGACAGGAAGCATGAGGTACCTCGCGGACGGGTGGTTGAGGAAGGGTCTGGCCTAGCGGCGCTCGGCCGGCGGGGATACCGGCGCCCGTGCCGCACGAAGCAGGCTGATCTCGGCGACGAGGTCGTTGATGGCTTCGAGCGCGAAGGTCAGGCTCGCTGCGTCGGTGAGGCGCCCGTCCTGGATCTTTCCGTTGACGCCACCGATCACCACCGGCGGTCTCGCGACGACGCGCGACAAGGTGCCGCCCAGCGTTTCGCGCAACTGGGCTTGTGCGCGCACGCCGCCGGTGAATGCCGGCGAGCTGGTCATGACCAGCACCGGCTTGCCCTTGAGCGGTGAAGCGAATGCCGGCCGCGATGCCCAGTCGAGCGCGTTCTTCAAGACGCCCGATGTCCCGAAGTTGTACTCCGGGGAGCACAGCACGACACCGTCGCTGGAATCGATCGCCGCCTTGAACTGCCGCACTGCGTCGGGAGACTGGGGCCCGTCGAAGTCCTGGTTGTACAGGGGTATGCCGTCGAGCGGCAGCAGCGTCATCTCCACGCCCGCTGGCAGCGACGCCTGGAGCGTTTGGAGAATGGCCGTGTTGGCGGAAGCTTGCCGCAGGCTGCCCGAAATGCCTGCCAGCCGGATCGTCGTATTCATTGGGAGTGACTGCCTTGTTGAGATGTGGCCTGCGCCGTGTTGACAAGAGAACCTGGATGGCCGGGGTGATGCCGGAACGGCAATGCGGACCAGCCGCTGAACACCGCCTCGCGGCCCAGCGATTCCTCGATGCGCAGCACCTCGTTCCACTTCGCCATGCGCTCGGAGCGGGAGAAAGAACCCACCTTGAGCTGGCCCGCGTCCCAGCCGACGGAGAGGTGCGCGATGGTCACGTCCTCGGTTTCGCCCGAGCGTGCCGAAACGATGGTTGCGAAGCCCGCCTGCTTGCCGGCCTCGAGCGCGGCGTGCGTCTCGCTGATGGTGCCGGCCTGGTTGGGCTTGATCAGCACCGCGTTCGTGCAGCCGTCGGCGGCAGAGGCCGCCACGCGCGCTGCGTTGGTCACGAGAAAATCGTCGCCGATGACCTGGCAGCGGCCACCATAGGTTGCGGTGAACTGCCTGAAGCCGGCCGGGTCGTCTTCGGCGAGCGGATCTTCGATCGACAGGATCGGGTAGGCGTCGAGCCAGCCGCCGAGCATCGCGATCATCTCGCCGGTGTCGAGGCTGCGGTCGTCCAGCGCCAGCGTGTAGCGCCCGTCGCGGCCGAACTCGGAGGCCGCGATGTCGAGCGAGATGCCGACCTGCTCGCCCGGGCGCAGGCCCGCATCGGCGATGGCCTGCATCAGCGTGTCCAGCGCCTCTTCGTTGCAGTCGAAGGCCGGCCAGTAGCCGCCCTCGTCGGCAACCCCTTGAAGCTTGCCCGCCTTCTTCATCAGCGCGCCGGCGGCAAGGTAGATCTCCGCAGTCCATGCGAGCGCCTCGCTGAAGCTGCCGGCGGCCGGGCACATCACCATGAAGTCCTGCACATCGACGCGCCGCGCCGCATGCGCGCCACCGCCGAAGATCTGCACTTCGGGCAGTGGCATGCGCACCGGCCGCCCGCCGGCGAGATAGCGCCACAAGGGCTGCCCTGCCGCCGAAGCCGCGGCGTGCAGCACCGCCATCGAGGTGGCCACGATCGCGTTGCCGCCCAGGCGGCTGCGGTTCGGCGTGCCGTCGAGTGCTACCAGGCGCGCGTCGATTCCCGCTTGGTCGCGTGCATCGAACCCGACGAGGGATGACGCGATCTCGCGCATCGAGCCGAGCGCCTTCGTCACGTCGAGCCCGCCGAAGCGGGTGCCGCCGTCGCGCAGCTCGAGCGCCTCGCCGCTGCCGGTGGAGGCGCCGGCGGGCGCGATGGCGCGGGCCACGGTGCCGCAGGCCAGGGTGACCTCCGCCTCCACCGTCGGCCGTCCGCGTGAATCCCACACGCGCCGCCCGTGCAGTCGCGTGATCCTTGTATCAGTCATGAGCATTTCCTGTGTCGAATGGCGTGTCGTTCCGTGCCGCGGCCGAGGCGCCGATCAGCACGAAGGCGAGCGTCGCCGGGCGCTCGCTCTTGTTGCGCCACGCGTGGCGCGTGCCGTGCTGAACCACCACGTCGTGGCGCTGCAGATGTGTCGAGCGCCCTTCGTCGAGCTCGAGCCAGATCTCGCCATCGAGCACGATGCCGTAGTCCATGGTCGGGGTCGCGTGCATGCCGTCGGGCTCGAAGCACTCGGCCAGCCCCGGGCTGATGGCGAGGTTTTCCGCGGCAGCGGCTGCGGGGTCGAAGTCCGGCGCCGCGAACACGCTGTCGGGCGGGAACGTGACGATCAGAAAGCGCGTCGCACCCGCTGCAGGAACGAAGTCGGCAACGGCGGGCGTCGGATCCACACCGTCGAAGGGCAGGCCCGGCACCGGCGCGCTGGCCCACACCAGGCGCGACACCATGCCCGGAATGTGCTGGAAGGCATCGGTACGGGGGACGCGGGTGTCGAGCGCCACCTCGGACGCGCCGACTCGATCATGGCCGGTGACGACGCGGCGGATGGCGAGCGGTGCGCCCTCGCCCGATGAAAGATCAGACGCCAAGATAGGCCTCCCGGATGCGAGGGTTGCTGAGCAGCGTGTCCGGTTTTCCCGAAGCCACGATTCGGCCTTGCTCGATGACATAGGCGTGGTGCGCCATCTCGAGCGCCTTGTGGATGTTCTGCTCGACCAGCAGCACGGCCACGCCGCGCTCGTTGATCGTCCGGATGATCCGGAACATGTCGTCGACCACGGCAGGCGAAAGGCCGAGCGAGGGCTCGTCCATCAGCAACAGCCGGGGACGCGCCATCAGCGCGCGGCCGATCGCCACCATCTGCTGCTGCCCGCCCGACATCGAGCCTGCGATCTGATGGCGGCGCTCCTTGAGGATCGGAAACAGCGACAACACCTTTTCGAGCGAGCCCTCGCGCAAGGCGCGCGCGTCGGCGCGCCAGCCACCGAGTTCGAGGTTCTCGAGCACAGTCATGTGCGTGAACAGCCGCCGCCCTTCCGGAACGATGGCGATGCCGTGCTCGCACACGCGATGGCTCTGGATCTTCGCGATGTCCGCGCCGTCGATCCGGATCTCGCCCTTGCGCGCGCGCAGGATGCCCGCGATGGTGTTGATCAGCGTGCTCTTGCCTGCGCCATTGGGACCGACCACGGCCACGATCTGGCCCGCGGCAACGTCCAGCGTCGCATCCCAGAGCGCAGGCGCGTCGCCATAGGAGGCGTGCAGGTTTCGTACTTCAAGCAGCATGGGCCGTCCCCAGGTAAGCGCCCACGACGCGGGGATCCTGCATCGTTTCGCGCGGGAGTCCGAGGGCGAGCAGCGTGCCCTGGTCGAGCACGGCGATGCGATCGGCGAGCGCGACCACGGCGCGCATCAGGTGCTCGACGAAGACGATGGTCGTGCCGCCCGCCCTGATCTTGCGGATCATTGCGATGGCGTGGTCGACTTCGGTCGGGGTCAATCCGCAAAGCACCTCGTCCAGCAGCAGCAGGCGCGGCCGGGCTGCCAAAGCGCGCGCGAGTTCGACGAACTTGCGTTCATGCAGATTGAGTGCGGGCGGCAGGACGTCTGCCTTGGCTTCGAGACCAGTGAACGCGAGCCAGCGACGGGCCAGTTCATCCGGGCTCTCGCCTTGCGCATCGGACGCGCCGCCGAAGAAGGCGCACAGCCGCACGTTCTCCAGCACCGTCAGGTGATTGAACAGGCGCGGGATCTGGTAGGTGCGCGCGATGCCGCGGCGCGCGACCTCATGGGGTGCCAGGCCATCGATGGACGCGCCTTGCAGTTCGATGCTGCCGGAGCTGAGCGGAAAGTGCCCGCTGATCATGTTGATCAAGGTCGACTTGCCGGAGCCGTTCGGCCCGACGAGCGCGAGGATCTCGCCCTCTTCGACCTGCAGGTCGACGCCCTGCAGCGCCCGGATGCCGCCGAAGGACTTCGCGACCGCGCGGCATGTCAGCAAGGGCCGTCCGGTCGCGGCCTGGATGGCAGGCGGCTTCATGGCGACGACGTTGCGGGGCTCGTTCGCCGCCACAGGCGCAGGCGCAGCGTCCTTGCGGCGGATCAGGCGGGCGAGCAGGCTGGGCGCGATCCCCTGGGGCAGGACCAGGATCACGACCACGAGTGCAAGCGCCACGCCGGCACGGCCGAGTTCGGCGTGCCCGCCACCGACGAAGAGGCTCAACGCGACGGTGATCAAGGTGGCGCCGATGGCCGGCCCCGCCCAGTGGCGGGCGCCGCCCAGGATGCTCATGAGCACGACGTACAGCGGCACCGTGATCGAGAAGGTCTCCCCGACGGTGACATAGCCCACGTAGGCGGCCTGGATCGCCCCCGCTGCGCCGGCGATCGCCGAAGAGACGGCGAAGGCGACGAGCTTGTAGTGCAGCGTCGGCACGCCCTTGACCTCCGCCACGTCCTCGTCGTCATGGATGGCCAGCAGACCCGCTCCGAGGCGCGAGCGGAGTATCCGGCGCGAAACCGCGAGCGCGGTGAACGCCAGCGCGAGGCCCAGCAGGTAGATGGCCCCCGGCACCGTGGTGCCGAGCTGCGGAATGGAGACATTGCTCAGGTAGACCCCGCCACCGCCGTCGAGCGGCGTATTGGAGATGACGGCCGCCAGCACGTAGGTCACCGAGAGCGTCAGCAGCGCGAAGAACTCGGCCCGCAGGGTGTTGATGCGGAACACCACCCACCCGATTCCGAGCGCGAGCGCCGCCGCGATCGCCGCTGCCGCTGGAATGGTCAGCAGAAATGGCACGCCCCATTTGCCGGCCAGCGTGGCCGTCGTGTAGGAACCGGCACCGAAGAACGCAGCGTGGCCGAAGCTCCAGTAGCCCGAGTAGCCGCTCAGGATGCCCCAGCTGGTGGCCAGCGCGATCCAGAAGAAAACGACATAGAGATACGACAGGTAGAAGTCGGCAACGCCTGCATAGGGAAGCACGATCAGGCCTGCCACTGCCGCCACGGTCGCTGCACGGGCGTGTTGCGAGGTCAGAGCCATCTGGGCCTCCACAGCAGAAGGACGATCAGGATCGAGAACGCAACCAGCGGTGCCCAGGCAGGATTGACTGCCGCCATGGTGACCGACTCTGAAACGCCGATCAGGCAGCCGGCAGCCAGGGCGCCGAGCGGCCGGGCGAGCCCGCCGATGATCACGACCGCAAAGACGACGCCGATCCAGGCCTCTATCTGCGAGGGCGCGAGCGTCGAGGTCAACGCGATGAACACACCAGCGATGCCGGCCGAGGCGGCGCACAGGCCGGCCAGCAGGTACGAAAGACGCTTGGCATTGATGCCGAAGGCTGCCGCGATCGGGCCATCGTGGGCGGCCGCGCGCAGCGCCTTGCCGAGCAGGGTTCGGTTCAGCCCGGCCCACGCGGCGGTCGCAAGGAGCGCCGCGCAAGCGAAGGCGGCAAGCTCGAGCACAGGCACGAACACGGGCCCGATGCGCAGCGACGCCTGCGCATAGCCGGATTCGAACTTGCGGTAGTCCGCAGACCAGAGCCACTGGATCAGCGACTCGATCAGGATGGTGATCCCGAACGTGACCAGCATCGATGCGAACTCGCTGACCTGAAACCGCACGAACACGGCGTGCAAGGCAACGCCGGCGACGAAGAAGGCAGGCACCACGACCAGCGCCGAGAGCCACGGCGCAATACCGAATTGCGTTCCCAGTTGGTAGGTGAGGTAGGCCCCCAGAAAGGCCAGGGCGAAGTGGCTCAGGTTCACCAGGCGCAGCAAGCCCCAGCTCAGGCTGAGTCCGAGCGCGAGCAAGCCGTAGATGCCACCGAGCAGCAAGCCGCCGATGGCCGATTGGGCGAGCAGTGTCAGGCCCATGGTGCGCGCGCGTTCGCGGATGTGAACCGCAGAAGGTGTCCAGCTTTGCTCATGATCGAATGTCTCCTTGTTTGTGCTAACGTTCGCGCATATTCTTGCAAACGAGCATTCGGCTTGTCAACGACTTTTCAAAAGATATTGCTTGTGTATAGCCTTCGTTGACAACCAGCATCCTGAAGGCTAACGTTAGCATCAGATATCGGCCACAACGGAAGAAAACGGAAATCACCCATGCACATCGCCAGATACGCGCTGGACGAACGCGTCCACTACGGAATCATCGAGAACGAGACGTCGATCGTTCGACTGGAGGGCTCGCCGCTTGACGGCCTGAAGCGCAGCGGCGCGATCGATGCGCTCGCAGCCGTGCGCCTGCTCGCACCCATCGAGCGGCCTCGCGTGTTCGGGCTCGGCTACAACTACGTCGCGCATTCCAAGGAGTCCGGGAAGGCGGTGCCGCAGTTGCCCGTGCTGTTCATGAAGCCGAGCACGACCGTCATCGGCCCGAACGAATCGATCGTCTACCCCGACGACGGACAGAACATCCACTTCGAGGGCGAGCTCACTGTCGTGATCGGCAAGAAGGCGCGCCACGTGTCCGAGGCGAGTGCGCTGGACCATGTGCTCGGCTACACCTGCGGCAACGACGTGAGCGATCGGGTGCTGCAGCGCCGTGAAAGCGAATTCGGCTGCCTGCTGGCGGGCAAGGGCTATGACACCTTCGCGCCGATGGGACCGGTGATCGCCACCGGGCTGGACCCTTCCAGGCTCGGCGTCATCACGCGGGTCAACGGCGCGGTGCGCCAGGACGGCACGACCGCGGATCTGCTCTTCCCGGTGCCGGCGATCATTGCTTACCTCAGCCGGTACATGACCCTGCTGCCGGGCGACATGATCATGACCGGCACCCCCGCGGGCGTCGGCCCGATCCAGGTGGGCGACGCCATCGAGGTCGAGATCGAAGGCATCGGCATCCTGCGCAACGATGTCGTGGCGGAGGATCGCGGCAACGCGCCGCGTCCGTAACGAACGGCCGGCCTCGAGGTCGGCCGTGAGCGGTTCCGGCTTCGTCATTGCCATGCCCATCAACCAGCACCGGAGGACGACTCAGCGCACCTTGTCCGCGATCCAGCCCAGGATGAAGTCGGCCACCTGCAGGTTGTTCCTGTCCTGCATCATCATGTGCGAGTTGCCCTTCAGGCCCACGTCGGGAAGCCGCACCAGGTTCGCCCTGCCTCCTTCGAGTCGGTTGATGCGCTCCACCACGGCTTTGCGAGCCTCGTAGCGGGGCTGGCCGGTGAACACGGGCGCGTCAAGATGGTCGCCGAACAGTTCCAGCACGGGAACACCTTTGTAGGCCGCGATCTGCGGATCTGTGGGAACGACCGACTGCGCGCCCTCGATGTTGACGACCGCCTTGACCAGCGTGGGACGCAGGCCGACCACGGCATCGGCAAAGGGCCCCGCCAGCGAGTGCACCATGACGATCGCGGGCCCGATGTCGTCCAGCAGCGCGGCGAGCGCCTGCGGTGCTGTGCCCATGCCACCGCCCTCGAGCATGGCCTCGGCAAAGGGCACGCCCTGGGACGCGAATGCAGGGAAGGCTTCGACCGGAAACTGGGTGTCGGAATATGCCGTGCCGCGTGAAGGCCCGAAGCGAAAGAGAGGCCAGGCCAGTTCAGCCGTCACCATCAACACGCTGGCGGGCAGCCCGGAGACGCTGCCCTCGGCCCTGGCCTCGTTGATAGCTGTCGCGTTGAAGCCGGAGCGGCCACGCCCGGGCGTGTCGACCACGTAGACGGCATGCCCCTTGCGCGCGAAGTAGGTCGCCCAGCCCTCCCGGCCGTCGGGCGTGGTCTCGTAGCTCATGCCGCTCAAACCGCCACCGTGCACCAGCACGATGGGGATGGCGCTGGTTCGGTTGGCGGGGATGCGGTAGTGCACATACATCTGGTTGACGGTCACCGTCCCGGGCGGCACCGGGCCGGCCGGCGAAACGCCCGGATGCCGGGAGGTGGCGGGCTTCCCGTTGACGAAGAACATTCCCTCGTCGGCCAGATTCAGGGGGCCGCCGATCGAGGCGGCGGCCGCAATGCCCGCGCCGGACCCGACGACAAGTGCGCAGGCCGCGGCAGCAATCCTTCCGGACAGGTGAAGCATGGAGCGTCTCCTCGTTGTAGTGACGCATGAATTAGAGAAGCGCGAACCCGGCAAGTCCAACGAGGAAAGCAAATGAATCCATTGGATGCGCTCATCAACACGCGCATGCGCTCTACCCAAACGCGCATGCCGCTTGCTTGGGGGTGGCTCGGGAATACCCTCTTCACCCCGGGCGATGATCTTGCCTACATTTCTTGTATGCAAGTTATCCGCTTTCTTGCATTCAACATTTGAAAGGCCGGTCATGCCCCGTTTCGCCAAATCGCTCTTCGGTCAGGTGGTCATTGCGCTGGTGCTCGGCGTGCTGGCTGGCCTCTTCTTCCCCGACTTCGCCATCAAGCTCAAGCCACTGGGCGACGGCTTCATCAAGCTGATCAAGATGATCATCCCGGTGCTGGTGTTCTGCGTCGTGGTGCACGGCATCGCAGGCGCCGGCGACCTCAAGCGCGTCGGGCGGGTTGGCGTCAAGTCGCTGATCTACTTCGAGGTGCTGACCACCATCGCCCTTGCGATGGGCCTCGTGCTGGCGTTCGTGTTCAAGCCCGGCGTGGGCATGAACGTCGACCCGAACACGCTCGACGCCGCCGCGATGAGCGCCTACGCATCGAATGCCGACAAGCTCACCAGCGGCGGCACGGTCGACTTCCTGATGAAGCTGATCCCCACCACGGTGGTCAATGCCTTCGCCACCGGCGACGTGCTGCAGGTGCTGCTGTTCGCGGTGCTGTTCGGCTGCGCGCTGGCGCTGCTGGGCGACCTGGGCAAGCCGGTCGCGGTGGTGGTCGATTCGCTCTCGCTGGTGCTGTTCAAGATCATGGGCATCATCATCAAGCTGGCGCCGCTCGGCGTGCTCGGTGCCATCGCTTTCACGGTCGGCCGGTACGGCATCGGCTCGCTCAAGCAGCTCGGCATGCTGGTCGCCCTCTTCTACGGCGCGGTGCTGGTCTTCGTGTTCGTCGTGCTCGGGATCGTGATGCGCCTGTCGGGCTTCAGCCTGTTCAAGCTGCTGCGCTACCTGCGCGAGGAACTCGCCATCGTGTTCGCGACCACCTCGTCCGACAGCGTGCTGCCGCAGATCATGGCCAAGCTGCGCCGCATGGGCATCCGCGATTCGACCGTGGGCCTGGTGATTCCCACCGGCTACTCGTTCAACCTCGACGCGTTCTCGATCTACATCACGCTGGCGGCCGTGTTCATCGCACAGGCGACCAACACGCCGATCTCGATGGCCGACCTGCTGACCATCCTGGCGATCGCGCTGGTCACGTCCAAGGGCGCGCATGGCGTGCCGGGTTCGGCGATCGTGGTGCTGGCCGCCACGCTGCACGCGATCCCGGCGATTCCGGCCATCGGGCTGGTGCTGGTGCTCTCGGTCGACTGGTTCATGGGCATTGCCCGTGCGCTCGGCAACCTGATCGGCAACTGCGTCGCCACCGTGGCGATCGCGGCCTGGGAAGGCGACATCGACCGCGAGCGCGCCCATGCCGTGCTCGACGGCACCTATTCGCCGGACGACGAACCTCTGGCCGAACCCGGCTCGCCGGTGGCAGCGGCAGCCGCTGCGGCACACTGAGAGCGCATGGCCGACGCCGTTACCCCCACCACCATCGCCGAGCGCGTGGTCGAAGCCATCCTCGCGCAGAAGCTCGCACCCGGCGAGCGGCTCGGCGAGCAGGCGCTGGCCGGCAACTTCGGGGTGAGCCGCACCATGGTGCGCGAGGCCCTGATGCAGTTGCAGGCGCGCGGCTTCGTCGAGGTGCAGTCCAAGCGCGGCTGGTATGTGGTGCAGCCTTCTGCGGCAGAAGCTCGTGATGCCTTCGCCGCGCGGCGCATCGTCGAAGCCGGCATCCTGGCCGAGGCCGGCAAGCCCCTGCAGAAGGTCATCAAGACCCTGCGCGCCCACATCGTCGAAGAGCAGCGCGCGATCGAAGGTGCCGACGCCGCCACGCGGGCCTTTCTGCTGGCGGATTTTCATGTGTGCCTGGCCCAGCAGATGGGGCACCGGCTGCTGGTCGACGTGCTGCGCGACCTGACTGCGCGCACCACCCTGGCCGCCACGCTCTACCAGTCGAAGCACGAAGCCGGGCAGTCGTGCGCCGAGCATGGCGCGATCGTCGCCGCGCTGGAGGCCGGCAACACGGCCCGCGCGCGCGAGCTGATGATCGCCCACATCGGCAATGTCGAAGAAGCACTCCAGGTCGAAAGCGTGGCCGCGCCCGATGCGCCGGCCCGCCTGCGCGCGACCCTCATGCCGGTGGCACGGTCAGGTGCGTCGCGCTGAGGATAGCGGCCGGCGGGCGCCAGCACGGTATCTTGGTGCGCGGATATACCAGCATCCGCGCGACTTTTGTCATGCAAGGAGCGACGCTTGGCCCGTTGGCCGAATTTATTCCCTCGGACATCGGCTATCGTGCGCGCCACATGTCAGAAGGGAATCATGAGAACTAGTCTGCTTTATTGGGCCAGTGGTCTCGCGTTGGCCGCCATGCTGAGCGCCTGCGGCGGTGGTGGCGACTCATCAGTCGTGGATCTCTCAACCGTCAAAGTCAGCGCGACCACCTTCCGGCAGAGCGAAGCCGCGGCCATCGCCGAGGCCGATGTGGTACTGGAAAAGGCGGCCGGCCCCGCTCGCGTGCCGCTTTACCGCTTTTTCAACACCAACACCGGAACGCATTTCTACACGCGCAACACCATCGAGCGCGACCAGGTCATCGCGAACTACCGACAGTTCCAGTTCGAGGGCGTGGGCTACTACGCTTACGACGGCGAACAAGCAGGACTTCAGCCCGTCTATCGCTTCTTCAACACCCGGACGGGCTCGCACTTCTACACCATCAGCCAGGCAGAACGTGATCAGGTTCGAGCCACGCTGGCGCAGACGTACAGCTACGAAGGGGTGGCGTGGTATGCCAGCACCAGCGCCGCCGCGGGCACCGCGCCGATATACCGCTTTTTCAACACCGCCACCGGCACACACTTCTATACCGTCTCGGCGTCAGAGCGCGCCGAGGTAATCGCGCACCATCCGAACTACAGCAACGAGGGAATCGGCTATTACGCGTGGCCGGGCGCTGACGGCAACGGGCAGCCCACGATCCCGCTAAGTCCGACCTTCACCACCGTCAATCTCACCCTCACCGGCACGACGCCGGCGGCCATCCAGTCGCAGAGCTACGAGAGTATGGGGGTACCAACCGACACCTTCTGGACCTTCTCTGCGCAAGGCGATTTCGGCGTGCTCGCAGGCAAGCCGTTGTTCGTCTACATCGACGATCCCGATGGCCTCTATTCCGTGCAGAATGCCCTGCCGTTCTACAACAATGGCCAAGGCGGACTCTTCGTGCAAATGAAGCCAAATGCCAAGGAGCCAGGCACTTATCGTGGCAACTTCAAAATTTACGCCTGTCTTGACTTCAACTGCTCGGTGCGGCTCGGCAATGTGCCGCTGTCGATGCCCTACGACGTAGTAGTCAAGCGTAACGTGCGCTTCGACGCCAACGGCAGCAAAACGATCAATGTAGGCGTGCCGTTCGGCGCAGCAACGCAGCAGGTCGCGCTCAAGCTCAACCCGGCCGAGGGCACGGCGATGGGGGCTTGGTATCTGACAACCGGCGCCGCGCCGCCAAACCTTGCCGCCGTGCTCACCGACGACGGCGACGGCAAGGGGTCGCTGCGCTTGAGCATCCCGGGTGGGACGCCGGCCGGCAACTATAACTTGGACTATTTCTTCTGGAGCAAGGGTTCGGCAGCCTGGGTACCATCAACGCAGCTGACCGTGAAACTGGAGGTAGCCCAGTCCACCGAGCCCTACGTGCTCGCGCCGGCCACTGCCACTCTGACTTCGCTGCTGGCGCACGAGGTCTACTACCAATACGGTGGCTTCTCTGCCACGGCGGCGCGCGGCACATTGGCACTGGCGGCGCCGGGTGCGGAGGAAATCCTCTACACGCCCGAACAGCAAACCGCCATACCGGTGAACAAGCGCACCCGCTTCATCGAGGCCTCGCGACGCGACTACCAGCCGAACCCGAGCACCACATTGTTCCAACTCGGCCACACCGCCTGTGTTCGGACGTTCGAATACACATCCGCGGGGCTGCCAATCAACAACTGCCTGCCGGCGGGCAACTACGCCTTTCGGATCAAGCTGCTTTACACCCTCGACGGCAGCACCATGCCGGTTGACTACCTGGGCACCTTCGTTGTCGCGCCCTGAACAACGTAAACACCAGGGCGCAGCGCCGGCCGCCACCCAATGGCTTGCCAGCGGTGCGCCCGCCGACAGGGGCAGGATCGGCCTCGGCTAAAGTCCGATCCAACCATGAACTCCCCCCAACTCCAACGCGGCGTCTTCCTTGCCCTTCTGGCCGCCGTCACGGCCGCTTTCATCTGGGTGCTGCTGCCGTTCTTCGGCGCCGTGCTCTGGGGCGTGGCATTCGCGATCCTGTTCACGCCGCTCTACAAGCGGCTGCTCAAGAAGATGCCGGGCCGGCGCAATGCCGCGGCGCTCGCCACGCTGACGATCTGCCTGGTGATCGTGATTCTTCCGCTCGCGATGATCGGCGTCTCGCTGGTGCAGGAGGTGGCGCTGGTCACGCAGAACATCCGCTCGGGCCAGATCAATTTCGCGGCGTACTTCCAGCAGATCCTGGATGCCACGCCGCGCTGGGTGCTGGGCCTGCTCGAGCGCTTCAACCTCGGCGACATGGCGGCCTGGCAAAAACGCATCTCCGAAGGCGCAGCGCAGGGCAGCCAGGTGGTGGCCAGCCAGGCACTGACCATCGGGCAAAACACCTTCGACTTCGTCGTCAGCTTCTTCGTGATGCTGTACTTGCTGTATTTCCTGCTGCGCGACGGCGCCGCGCTCTCGAAGACGATGCGCGACGCACTGCCGATGGCCAAGCCGCACACGCACTACCTGCTGAACAAGTTCACCACCGTGATCCGGGCCACCGTCAAGGGCAACGTGGCCGTCGCCATCGCGCAGGGCACCATCGGTGGCCTTGCCTTCTGGTTTTTGGGTGTGCAGGGCGCGTTGCTGTGGGCGGTGCTGATGGCCTTCCTGTCGCTGCTGCCGGCGGTGGGTGCGGCGCTGATCTGGGGGCCAGTGGCCATCTACTTCCTGGCCACGAGCCACTTCTGGCAGGGCGGCGTGCTGATCTTCGTCGGCGTGTTCGTGATCGGCCTGGTCGACAACATCCTGCGCCCGGTGCTGGTCGGCAAGGACACGCAGATGCCCGACTACATCGTGCTGATGTCGACCATCGGCGGCATGGCGATCTTCGGCATCAACGGCTTCGTGGTCGGGCCGGTGATTGCCGCGCTGTTCATGGCGGCGTGGGATCTGTTTGCGATTTCGAACGAGCAGGACGACGACAACGCGCCCGGGGTCTGAGTGCGGTCAGGGAATCCGCCGATAGGTCGTCAACTTGCGCTGGCCGCGTTCACGCACCGTCAACCGCTTCGCGCTCAAGGTTGCAACCTCGAGGTTCCATTGCGCATCGCCCTGACTTGACGAGATTCGCAATGCACAGCCGGTCAATTGCCAGCTGCCGCCGGAAACTTCGGGCCGGTCATGCAGCCAGGAATTGAACAGGGGCCGTCCGTTGTCCATCGAGAACGCCATTTGCTCGAAGGGGCCATTCCCCGATTGCCAGCTGCCAAGGAGATCGCCCTCGCGGACAGCACAAACGGGCGCTGCCGCTGCCGAGGCGGTGGCCACCAGAAGCGCCGCGACCAAGGCGGCGCGGCCCGCGCACCGAACGCTGCGTGATGCAAGGTTTGCCATTGCCGCAGGTTAGCGGAACACAAGAGGCCGGCGCCCTCCTCGCGCTATGTCGCCCGAGGCATAGCTGGTGTGCGGCGCTGCTGCTCGTCGCCCGAACCAGCGGCTCGTAGACTTGCCCTCGAGGTGCCGGCCAAACGGCATCAGGAGACACCATGGACAACTTCTCTCAACTCAAAGTGGTCATTGCCAACCACGTGGCCACGCTGACGCTGAACGCGCCGCCCGTCAATGCGCTGACGCGGGTGCTGAACGACGAACTCACTTCCGCGCTGGATCAAATCTCCGAGATGGACGAAGTCCGTGTCGTCGTGCTCACGGGGGAAGGCAAGGTGTTCTGCGCCGGCGCGGATCTGAAGGGGCGGGCCGAGATGATCAAGGGGCCGGGCGACCTGGTGGCCCATTCGCGCCGCACGCGCGAATGCTTCCACGCGATTCGCGAATGCGCCAAGCCCGTGATCTGCGCCATCAATGGTGCCGCGCTCGGCTCCGGCCTCGCGATGGCCGCTTCGAGCGACATCCTGATCGCTTCGGAAAAAGCCTCGCTCGGGCTGCCCGAGGTCGACGTCGGCCTGCTCGGCGGCTGCCGCCACGCCATGCGCCTGTTCAGCCATTCGCGCCTGCGCCGCATGATGCTGACCGGCATGCGCGTGACGGGCGCCGAGCTGTATCGGCTCGGCATCGTGGAGGCCTGCACCGCCCCCGAGGACCTGATGACCACCGCGCTCGAACTCGCCGCCACCATCGCATCCAAGAGCCCTGTGTCCACCCGGATGGGAAAGCACACGCTCAACGTGATCGAGGACATGAGCCTGCGTGACGGCTACCGCTACGAGCAGGACATGACAGCGCAGATCGCGAAGACCGACGACGCGAAGGAAGCCCAGCGCGCGTTCGCCGAGAAGCGCCCGCCGGTCTTCACGGGGCGCTGAGTCTGCAGCCCTGATCCGCCCGGACTCGGCCAGGCGGGCCGAGGCCGTCAAGCGCGCCGGGTGTACGGCTCGATCGAGCAACAACTTGCTGTAGGTCGTAACCAGCGGGACAGTCATTGTGCTGCGCGGGCGTTCTAATCCGTCCCAGCACGCGCTGACCCCCGCGCGGTTCTCCCACAGCAAAGGACACGCCATGTTTGCCGACCCTTCTCCCAAGACATTCGAGCTGCTGCAGCGGCTGCAGCAGTTCTTCGACCAGCACATCTATCCCAACGAGGCGCGCTACTACGAAGAGATGGACGCGTTTCGCCGCCAGGGCAACGCCTGGCAGGTTTCGCCATTGATCGAGGAGCTCAAGCCGCTGGCGCGCGCGGCGGGCCTCTGGAACATGTTCCTGCCGCATGCGCATCGCGACGTGCCGGCCATCTCCAATCTCGACTACGCGCCCCTGTGCGAAGTGATGGGCCGCGTCTCGTGGTCGGGCGAGGTGTTCAATTGTTCGGCACCCGACACCGGCAACATGGAAACCATCGAGCGCTACGGCACCGAGGCGCATAAGGACCAGTGGCTGACGCCGCTGCTCGCCGGAGAGATCCGCTCGGGCTTCCTGATGACCGAGCCCGCGGTTGCCTCGTCGGACGCCACCAACATCCAGTGCACGATCAGTCGCGAAGGCGACGAGTACGTGATCAACGGCCGCAAGTGGTTTTCCTCGGGTGCAGGCAGCCCGCGCTGCAAGATCTTCATCGTGATGGGCAAGACCGATGCCGACGCGCCGCGCCACGCACAGCAATCGATGGTGCTGGTGCCGCGCGACACGGCTGGCGTGACGGTGCTGCGCCATCTCTCGGTGTTCGGCTACGACGACGCGCCGCACGGGCACATGGAAGTGCTGCTGGAGAACGTGCGCGTGCCGGTGGCCAACATCCTGCTGGGCGAAGGCCGCGGCTTCGAGATCGCGCAGGGCCGCCTCGGCCCCGGACGGATCCACCACTGCATGCGCTCCATCGGCGCCGCCGAGCGCGCGCTCGAGATGATGTGCGACCGGCTGCGCGCACGCGTGGCCTTCGGCAAGCCGCTGGCGGAACAGTCGGTATGGCACGAGCGCATTGCCGAGTCGCGCTGCCTGATTGACCAGGCGCGCCTGCTCACGCTCAATGCCGCCTACAAGATGGACACGGTGGGCAACAAGGAGGCGCGTGCCGAGATCGCGATGATCAAGGTGGTCGCCCCCAACATGTCGTGCAAGGTGGTCGACTGGGCCATTCAGGCCCATGGCGCCGCCGGCGTGAGCCAGGACTTCTGGCTGGCCGAGGCCTATGCGCATCAGCGCACGGTGCGCATCGTCGACGGGCCTGACGAAGTGCATCGCAACGCCATCGCCAAGCTGGAATTGGCAAAGCGCAAGCAGCCGGTACCCGTTTGAATCCAGGGCCGCCGCACCGGGCGGCCGCTGGTGATCAATCCAGCTTGGCGCCCACGGCCTTGGCCAGCGCGCCCCATCGCTCCGACTCCGCGAAGATGAACGAGGCGAACTCTTCGGGCTTGCTGCCGACGACCTCGACCCCCTGCTGCTCGAACTGTTGCTTCAGTTCGGGCGAGCGCAGCGCGGCCCCGACGGCACCGTGCAGCTTGTTGATGACCTCGGGCGGCGTGTGTGCCGGAGCGAGCATGCCGTACCAGTTGTAGGCCTCGGCCTTGGACAGGCCGAGCTCGGCCACCGTGGGCACGTCCTTGAGAACCGGAATGCGCCTGGCGTTGGTCACCGCCAGCGCGCGCAGCTTGCCCGATTGAATGAATGGCAGCACCACGGGAATGTCGGCCATCATCATGTCGACCTGCCCGCCCATCAGGTCGGTCAGCGCCGGTGCCGCGCCGCGGTAGGGGATGTGGCTCATGCTCAGCTTCGCTTCCCGCTTGAGGAGTTCTGCCTGCAGGTGCGGCGTGGTGCCGCTGCCGGCCGAGGCGTAGTTGACTTTGCTGGCGTCGCCGGTGGCGGCAGCCTTCAGATCGGCAAAGGACTTGTACTTCGAGTTGGCCGCCACCACCAGCACCGCCGGAACCTTCAGGGCCTGGGTCACGGCCACCAGATCCTTTTGCGGGTTGTAGGGCATCGACGGCACGAGGTGCGGCACGATGGCCAGCGCGCCCGCCGACGAGAACAGAAGCGTGTAGCCGTCGGCGGGCGACTTGGCCACCGCGTCGGCACCGAGCAGGCCGCCCGCGCCCCCCTTGTTGTCGATGACGATGGACTGGCCGAGCGAGGTACTCAGCTTGGCACCGAGCGCGCGGGCGGTCTGGTCCACCGGCCCACCCGCAGGAAAAGGCACGACCACGCGGATCGGCTTGGTCGGATAGGCCTGCGCCCATCCCGAGGCGGCGGCCAGCGCAAGCGTGAGTGCGGCCGCGGATTTGAAGAAAAGTCCGTTCATGATTGATGTCTCCGTTTTTGTCCTGGATGAACTTTAGGGACGGGCGCGCCGCGTGCCACCGCTGCCGCGCGCATAGCTGCTATGCGACGCGGCCGCCAGGGGCCCGCCGGTATGCGCCCCGGCGCATCACAGTCTTGCGGTCTCGCCGGTAGCCCCGGACGGATCCCGCTTCCAGAATTCAGCCCAACACACGGAGACTTCGAATGACCACCCAAAAGGGCCCGCTGTCGCACGTCAAGGTGCTGGACCTGAGCCGCATCCTCGCCGCACCCTGGGCCAGCCAGATCCTCGCCGACCTCGGCGCCGAAGTGATCAAGGTCGAGCGGCCCGGCGCCGGCGACGACACACGCACGTGGGGCCCCCCGTTCCTGAAAGATGCCGAAGGCAAGGACACGAAGGAAGCCGGCTACTACCTGGCCGTCAATCGCGGCAAGCGCTCGATCACCGTCAGCCTGGAAAAGCCGGAGGGCCAGAAGATCGTCAAGGAACTCGCCGCAAGCGCCGACATCGTGCTCGAGAACTACAAGGCCGGCACGCTGGCGCGCTACGGCCTTGACGAAGCGTCGCTGCGCAAGATCAATCCGCGCCTGATCTATTGCTCCGTCACCGGCTTCGGCCAGACCGGCCCGCGGCGCGACCAGCCGGCCTACGACTTTCTGATCCAGGCCATGGGCGGCCTGATGAGCGTCACCGGCGAGCGGGACGACCGCCCTGGTGGCGGGCCGCAGAAGGTCGGCATTCCGATCGTCGATCTGATGACCGGCATGTACGCCGCCGTCTCGGTGCTGGCCGCGCTGGCGCGCCGCAACGAAACCGGTGTCGGCGACAGCATCGACATCGCCATGCTCGATGTGCAGGTCGCCACGTTGTCCAACCAGGCGATGAACTACCTGGTATCGGGCAATCTGCCGCGCCGCAACGGGAATGCCCATCCCAACATCCAGCCGCAGGATGTCTATGCCTGCGCCGACGGCGACGTGATCCTGGTGGTCGGCAACGACGGCCAGTTCGCCAAGCTGTGTCAGGTTTTCGGCCAGCCGGACTGGGCCACCGACCAGCGCTTTGCCACCAACGCCCAGCGCGTGCGCAACATCGGCGAGTTGTCGGCCCTGCTGCGCGACGCGTTCGCGGCATGGGAGCGGGAAAAGCTGATCGTCGCGCTCGACAAGGCCGGTGTGCCCTGTGGCCCCATCAACACAGTGGCTGACGTGTTCGAGGACTCGCAGGTCAAGGCGCGCGGCATGCTTGGCCACGTGCCGCATCCGAGCGGCGTCGATGTACCGCAAGTGCGCAGCCCGATGCGGTTTGCCGACGCGCCGCTGCAGACGCAGGCCGCGCCGCCACTGCTGGGCCAGCACAGCGATGCCATCCTCGCTGAATTGGGTTACGGCGCCGGTGACATCGAGAGCCTGCGCAGCGCCGGAGCGATCTGATGGCCGCCACGATGAAGTTGCACTGGTCGCCGAAGTCGCCGTATGTGCGCAAAGTGATGGTTTGCGCTTACGAGCTGGGACTGACGCCCCGGCTGGAGCTGGTGCGCTCAGTCGCCGCGATGCTCAAGCCCAACCCGGCCATCATGGCGGACAACCCACTGTCCAAGATTCCGACCCTTGTGCGCGAAGACGGCGGCACGTTGTTCGATTCGGTTGTGATCTGCGAGTACCTGAACGACATTGCCGGTGGCCAGCTCTTTCCCCGCGAAGGCGCCGCGAAATGGCAGGCACTGCGCTGGCACGCTTTGGGTGACGGGCTGCTGGACGCGCTGATCCTTTGGCGCAACGAGCGCGAACGCGAAGCGCCGCTGCAGCCGCTGGTGGATGCTTTCGAGCTGAAGACGCGGGCCTGCCTGAAACTGCTCGACGAGGAAGCGCAAGCGCTCGGACAGGCGCCGCTGACGATCGGCTCGATCACGATGGGCTGCGCGCTCGGTTATCTCGACTACCGCTTCGAGGCCTTTGGCTGGCGGGAGCAGGCGCCGCGCCTGGCGGCCTGGTACGCCACGCTGCAGGCACGCCCCTCCTTCCAGAACACAGAGGCCATCGACGGCTGAAAGCACACTGAGCCATGACACTCACTCGATTCAAAGCCGCTTTCTGTGCCGCGCTGCTGGCCTGCTCCGGGCTCGCCACCGCTGCGTTTCCGGACAGGCCGGTGCGCCTGATCGTTCCCTTCCCGGCCGGTGGCGCAGCCGACGTCATGGCGCGCGGCATGGCCCAGCGCCTCGGCGCCGAGCTGGGCCAACCCATCGTCATCGACAACCGCGGTGGCGCCGGTGGCACAACGGCCGCCGAAGGCGCGGCCAAGTCCCCGGCCGACGGCTACACGCTGTTCTTCGGCACGATGGGCACGCACGCGATCAACCCCGCGCTCTATGCGAAGCTGCGCTACGACCCGCTGAAGGACTTCGCGCCGATCAGCCTCACGCACACCACGCCTCGCGTGCTGGTGGTCGGACCCTCGGTTCCGGCGAAAAGCATCGCGGAACTGATCGCATTGGCAAAGAAGGGCACCCTCACCTACGGCTCTGCCGGCAGCGGCAGCTCAAGTCACCTGGCGGGCGCACTGTTCGAAGCGCTCACTGGCGTGAAAATGCTCCACGTCCCCTACAAGGGAAGCTCACCGCTCCTGGTGGACCTGCTTGCGGGCCGGGTGGACCTGACGTTTGACTCGTACGCCGTTTACGAGCAGCACATCAAGAATGGAAAGGTAAGAGCACTGGGCGTCACGTCGACAACGCGGATGGGTGCGCTGCCGCAGGTGCCAACGATCGCCGAGGCAGGCGTCAAGGGCTACGACGTGTCCAACTGGCTGGGGCTGTTCGCACCCGCCGGCACGCCGAAAGACGTGTTGATCAAGATCCACTCGGCACTCGGCCGCGCGATGGCCGCCCCCGAGCTCAAGAAGCAGTTGGTGGCTCTTGGCATCGAGCCCACCTTCGGCACGCCCGAGGAGTTTGCCGCGCTGATCCGCGCCGAATTGCCGAAGTGGGCCGAGATCGTCAAGAAGTCAGGCGCATCCGTGGAATAGGGTGCCTTTGAACCACGCGAGCGCTTCGAGCTGCTCGCCAACCGCGGCAGGCCGGAGACTGCTGGAACCACTGTCTTGCTGCCGTCCTCCGGTCAGGTTCTGGCCTGCCCTGAGCAGGGGCTGAATTCGATGGGGTCAAGGCGGAGTGCCCGACCCGCCTCTCAGTCGGCCGAAACGCGTGCCGTCATCTACCTGAGTTTCGAACTGGAGCAGTGCCAACAGTTGGCGAACCTTGACGCCTTGCGGTCGAGCCAGGTTGTCGCGAAGTGGTACCAAGCGCTCTTCCGGAAGGATGCCCCTGGTGCATTGTTCGAATTTGACCTGCCGCTCCAACGCCGAAAACGGATTCAGAAATGACCCTTTGGCGTTGTGAACTGAGCGCACCAAGCGCCGTCCGTTCTTCAAGGTCACGGCGGTGGTGTGGGGGAGCAGCTGTGTTGCGGTTTCTACGCGTGTCGAATCCAGGCGCATTTCGACGCGTGGCATGAGGCGTCGCGTCGCATCGTCCTGCACCGCTTGCGGCGTGAAGTCGGCCAACGTGACTGTGCCGTAACGGAGCATCGTTGCCACCGCGTAGGGCATCGAGAACATGGCCTCGCGCGGATCCCGGGGTTCTGGGTATTTGAGGTTCACCAGGTTGACGCGCCCGACCAGTGTTTCGACACGCTCCACGTCCTCCATGCCGAATCGGTGTTCGGTGGCGAGGGCTTGTAACGCGTCCAGGCAGCGGTGTGTGGACGCGCAGTTGGGATACAGCTTGAACGCCAGGCCGTGGCTGTCGATCGCCAGCGGGCCGTCGTCGACCACAGCCACGGACCGCCAGTCGGCCGCCGAGTCCCCGGCATAAAGTACGCCAAACCCATGCGGGCCTTCCAGGGCTTTATCGCTGCCCGTGACGCCCGACGCTGCAAGCGATGCGGCCAGGACACCGCCTTGAGCCGCCAGTCCGGCATGTACGGGTTTCGTGTCGGTGCCGAACTGGACCTTGGGTCCAGCTGCCATGGAAACGGCCAGGCTCAGGGCATGCGTCATCCTGGCCGCGTCAAGCCCAAGCAGCCTGCCGCAAGCTACTGCAGCAGCGATCACTCCAATGGTTTGGGTGCCGTGCCAGCCTTTTTCGGCATGAGACCGGTCCATCGCCATCCCGACGCGGGCCATCACCTCGCTCCCGACTATCAGCGCGTCCAGCACCGCATCCAGCGTGGCGTCGATCTCGTGGGCTTGCGCCAGGATGGCTGGGATCACAGCGCAGCCAAAATGACCGCCGGCGACGAAAAACATCTCATCCAGCTCCCGCGCATGGGCGGCCGTGCCATTGGCCAGTGCACTGAAGGCGGCACAAGACCCGGTGCTGCTGCCCACCACCGGGACCGGACCCGTGGCGCGCAATCCCGCCCGTACTGAGGCGCAAACCGGGTCCCCAGCGCCTGCCACCATGGCGGCGATGGTGTCCTCCAGGGAGTGCTCCGCCGTGCGCAGGGTGGATGCACCCCATTGATTGGGGACCGTGGCAGCCCAGTGCGCGAGAACCTGGGTAGCGGGGACGGGGGAACTGAGCATGCTTGTCCTTGGGGCGTGTTTTGGTATGTGGCTGCGCCTATCAGCGCAGCCGGGTGTGGAGCAAATGGCAGACACGCAGCAGCAGGTCTACGCGAGAAGGCAAGGCAAGCTCAGTCGAGCTTCACTCCGGCGTTGCGGATCACAGCGCCCCATTTCTTGGCCTCGCTGTCGATATGCGTCTTGAAAAACTCGGGCGTCCCGCCCAGCGCCACCTGTCCCACTTGCGCGAATTCGGCTTTGGTCGCAGGTGCCTGCAACCAGTTGTTGATCTCGCGGTTCAGGCGCAGGACCACAGGCTGGGGCGTGCCGGCAGGCGCCACAATGCCCCCCCAGGCCTCCACCTCGAACCCGGCAATGCCCGCCTCCTCCATCGTAGGTACATCGGGCAGCAGCGCCGAGCGCCGTTTACTGGTAACTGCGAGCGGGCGCACCTTGCCTGACTTGATGGCGCCCACCATGGACGGCAGGTTGTCGAACATGAAGTCGATCTGCCCGCCGATCAGGTCGGTCTGTGCCTGCGGGGCGCCGCGGTAGGGGATGTGGTTGAAGCTGATGCCGGCCTTCCCCTTGAGGATTTCGCCGCTGAGGTGGCTGGTGGTGCCGTTGCCGCCCGAGCCCATGCTCAAGCGGTCCGGGTGGCTTTTGGCGTAGATGACCAGTTCGCGCACCGAGGCGGCGGGCAGGCCCTGGCGGACCACCAGCACATTGGGCACCTGCGAGAGCACGGCCACGGGCGCCAGGTCCTTGTCGGGGTCGTAGGGCATCTTGGCGATCAGGCCGCGGTTGATCGCCATGGTCACGATGTTGCCGAAGCCCAGCGTGTAGCCATCGGGTTTGGCTGTGGCCACTGCCTGCATTGCAATGGTGCCTGCCGCGCCGGGGCGGTTCTCGACGATCACCGATTGCTTGAGTTTGTCCTGCAGGTAGTAGGCGAGTTTGCGGCTGGTCTGGTCGGGCGTGCCGCCAGCGGCCGAGGGCACGATCAGCTTGATGGGCTGGGCGGCGGGCCAGTCCGCCGCCAGGGCGTTGTTGGCCAGCGCGGCCGCAGCCAGCAGCAGCGCAATGAATGTTTGAAATTTCGGCATTTGCAACTCCAAGGTTTTTTTCTAGCGGACAGCGGTGACGGTGTGAATGTGAGTGGCGATCTCGCAAAGAGCTTCGGCGATGTCCTCGCGCACAGCGTTGGCGCGCGGCAGCAGTTCGCGCGTCTTTTCGTTCAGGTAGATCGCACGGTTCAGTTCAATCTGCAGGCTTTGATGTCCGCGTGCTGGTACGCCGAATTCGCGCAGCAGGTCCTGGCCCGCATACGGGTCGTTGATGGCGACGCTATAGCCCAGTTGGCGAAATGCCCCGGCCACCACTTCGGTAAAGGCTGCGCTGCAGCTCTGGGTGTTCAGGTTGCCCAGCACCACGTCAGCCAGCGGCCCGGGTGCCACACGGCCAAGCCGCTCGTAGGCGTTGCTTGGCATCGAGTGCAGATTCAGGTGCCAGCGCGGGCCTTGAGGGGCCGCTGCCTCCAGCGCCTGCGCCAGCGCGCGTCGGTAAGGTCGCCAGTAATGCTCAATGCGGTGCGTAATCTCCCGCGCCGCCAGGCGGCGTGCGTAGATGGGCTGGCGCGCAGGCGTAAGGCTGGACACCAGCCCGTTGCCCAACGCCAGGGTGCGGGCTGCAGGTGCCGCCCCGCCAGGCCAGGTGTCAGCCAGCATGGCGACATCGATGTCATGCTCATGGCGATTCGGATCGATGTAGCTGCGCGGGAACGTGGCGTGCACCAGGGTGCCGCCCACGCGCGGCACGGCGTCCCACAGCCACTGCACGTGCGTGTCCTCGAGTTTGCGCAGCTCGGTGGCTTCCACGGCGTAGTCGAAGTCGGCCGGGTAGTCGGTGCCGCTGTGCGGCGAGTCGCACACCAGGGCAATGGCTGGCGCGGCTGGAGGCAACACCAGGACGGGTAAAGCAGGTCGGGAGGCTTCGGGTGGCATCGCGGTTTCTCAATTGATGGAAGACGAGCGAAGCGTAGACAGCCTGGGCCTTGAAGGCGAACGACAATTTGATCCATGCTGATAACCTGATGTAATCAGGGCATGCGGTTCAAATCTCCTTCATTGCCCGAGTTGCATGCGTTCCTGACGGTGTGTCAACTGGGCAGCTTTCGCCGGGCGGCCGACGTGCTCTGCGTAACGCAGGCGGCCGTGAGCCGCGCGGTGCAGCGGCTGGAGCAGCGTCTGGAATGCACGCTGCTAGACCGTTCGGGCCCGCGGGTACAGCCGACGGTGCGCGGCCGCGAATTTCAGGCACTGGTGGAAGTGCACGTGGCGGGACTGGAAATCGCCATCGGCCAATTCGGTGCGCGCGCCGCGCCGCGCAAGCTGCGCGTGAGCGTGTTGCCCACGCTGGGTACGCGCTGGCTGGTGCCACGGCTCGGACAGTTTCGGGCCTTGCACCCGGACATCGAAATCGAGCTTCGGCCGTTCCATCACGACGAAAACTTTACGCGCGACGATGTGGATCTGTGGATCCACTTGAAGCGCCCAGCGCGGGCCTGGCCGCGCGGCATCCGTGCGCAGTACCTGCTGGGGCGCGAGATCTTGCCCGCCTGTACACCGGCGCTCGCGGCCGGCCTTCGCCAGCCGCGAGACCTTCTCAAGCTAACTCTGCTGCAGCACATCAACTACCCTGGCAACTGGGCGCTGTGGCTGAACAAAGCCGGCCACGTTGAGACACCCCCCAAGCTGGGTCCAGGTTTTGATTTGGGCAACAACCTGATCGTTGCGGCCTGTGCTGGCATGGGCGCGATCGTGATTCACCCCGTGCTGATCGAAGCCGAACTGGCATCGGGCCAGCTTGTGCTGCCGTTCAGCCCGGCCGTTGTCACGGACCGCGGCTATTACCTCGGCAGCCGCGCAGCACTGGCCGAAAACGAGGCGGTGGAGCAGTTCACGCGCTGGCTGCTGGACGAGTCAAAAGCCAGTACAGACCGCTTCGTCACCACATCGCGCCGGCTTTGATTCTCAGCGCCAGGCATGTCGCAGCGGCTCGGCTCGATACTGCCACTGGGCTTACCCCGTGCATAAGCAAAAGGTCGAGTGCGCCCCGGTGCGCCGCCTGGTTCGCACCCTTGCTGACCCTCCTTCCTTCCGAGCGGCGGAACCCGTCGACGGAAGCCGCATGCGGTGGCGCCCCCGGGTTCTATTCGCAGCGGAAGCTTGCCGCGTCGTTGATGTCTCCCGTGCCCCGGTAGCGCGCCTGTTTCGGATGCGGGCACAAGGGCCGGCTGCGTGCCGCGACATTGAAGTACGAAGGCGTACTGGCCTTGGCGGTCACGCTGTCGGGTGCCTTGCCTTCCTCGACCCACTGCACCAGCGGCGCCAGCATGTCGAAGCTGTCGGTGGCTGGGCCGCCGCGGCAATGGTTCATGCCCGGCACCACGTACATGCGCGCGAAGTCCTGCGCGCTGCCGCCCATCCGGGCGTTCATGCCGTCGTACCAGCGCAGCGTGTCGTTGAGCGAAATCGATGAATCAGCGCCGCCGTGATAAACCATCAGCTTGCCATTGCGCCCTTTGAAGGGCGCCAGGTCGGTGCTGTCCGTGAAGTACATCGATGCTGCCGACTGCGTGAAGGTCGGGCTGGTGCCGTAGATCTTCGCCACCTCGGTATCGAAGTTGTAGGCCAGCGAGAAAGGCAGCGCATCGGCGGCCGTGAAGGGCTGCACCGGCGCCGAGGAGTAGAGCACCGCGATCGCCGCGACGAAATTCAGCTTGATCGCATTGTTGGTCGGCGCCGTGGCCGATCCGATCCACCAGGAACGCCAGCCCGGGTTGTACTCGGTCGCTGACGATTGACCGCCCAGGCCGGGATCCCAGGGCCAGTCGGAATAGAGCGGGTGGCCGCGCGAGTCGGTGGCGCCGGCGTAGGCTTTTTCCAGTGTGCCGATCTGATCGCCCGACAGGCAACCGGGCGTCTTGGCGCCGCTGCATTGCGCCGCCCGCAACTCGGCCCGCACGCGTGGCGTGGTGCAGGCGGGCAGGTTGTCGACGATGCCATCCGCCAGGCCATCGAGCGCATCGCAGGCTTTCAGCACGGCGTTGCGCACCAGCAGCAGATCGGGGTCGCTGAAGCTGCGGCCGATGGCCGGCTGGCCGTCGGGCAGCCGCTGGCCGCTTCGTGCGGCGAGCCCGGCAAACAGTTGCGTGGTATGGATGCCGGCCATCGGCCCGAGCGGCAGGTGCAGCGTAGGGGCGCCGGCGACGATACCGTCGTAGTGCTGCGGAAAGCGTTGCGACATGAGCAGTGCCTCGCGCCCGCCTTCGGAGCAGCCCTCGAAATAGGCGTAGCGCTGCGGCTGGCCGTAGTAGGCCTGCGCCAGCGCCTTGCCGGCGCGCGTGACCTGGTCGTAGGCGCCGTAGGCGAAGTCGACGCGCGCCTGCGGGTCGAGCCCAAAGGCCGCGGTCGCGCCGGCGTCGGCGCGGCTGTTGCGCGCGTTGTCGTGTCCGGAATCGGTGCCGATCGTGGCGTAGCCCTGCTTCATGACGTCGACCGGGTCGACCAGCGTGCCGTTGATGCCGCCGCCGCCCCTCATGTAGAAGCGCCGGTTCCAGTCTTGCGGAAGGCGCAACCGGAAGCGGATGGCGTAGGGCTGGCCGTCCACGCCGGTGCGGGCATTGATGTCGCCGTCGATCCGGCAGTGTGCCGGCAGCGCATCGGCTGCTGCTTCGAACACGGCGCTGCGGATCTGCGTGTGGGCCGGCAGTGCGGCCCCAAGGTGCGAGATGTCGGTCAGCGCCGCGCAAGCCTGCGGCCGGTTGGCCATCGCGCTGGGCACCACCTCGGCGCGGTTGCCGCAGGCGCCCAGCGCCAACGCGGCCGCCATGGCGCCAGCGATCGAACCGATGGAACTGGCGCGATTCACCGGTACAGCGCCTCGGGGTTGGTGACGAGCACGCGCCGCACCGTGGCCTCGCTGTCTGCCCAGCGCTTGAACAGCGCGAGCAGTTGCGCCGCGTCGGGCACCGGTGTCACGCGCAGATGGGGCCAGTCGCTGCCCCAGACCAGCCGCTCGGGATTGGCTTCGATCATCTTCTGCTGGAACGGCTGGCCGGCTTGCCAGTCGGGCGCGTTCAGCAGGTTGCGATAGGCGCACAGCTTGACCCACACCCGGCCCGAGGCCAGCAGGTCAAGCAGCACGCGAAAACCGGGGTCGTCGACACCTGCGCCGACATCGAAGCCGCCCATGTGGTCGATCACGACCGGCACCGGCAGTGCCTTCAGTTCGGCCGCGATGCCGGCCAAGGCCTGGCAGTCGGTCCACAGTTCGGCGTGCAGGCCGGCGTCGGCCAGCGCCGGGGCCAGCGCACGCAGGTCATCGAAGGAGGCGCTGCCCGCAAAGTTGGTGCTGGCGCCGCTGCGGTGGCTGAAGCGCGCGCCGCGCACGCCCTGCCCGTGCAGCCCGGCCAGCGGCAGTCGGCCGCCTGGCTGCACGACGACCACGCCACGCAGGCCGGGTTGCGCCGCCAGTGCATGCAGCAGCAGCGAATGGTCTTCACCATAGGCACTGGGATGCACCAGCACGCCGTTCGCCAGGCCCAGCCGTGCCAGCAGTGCCAGGTATTGCGACACGACGGCCTCGGGCGGGGTGTAGCTGCGCTCGGGGGCCAGCGGAAAGCGGTCGTAGGGCCCGAACAGGTGGGCATGGCAGTCCCATCCCGCGGCAGTGTCCGACGCGGCGCTCACGGTTTCATTTCCGTGTGCTGTGGCAGCGCAAAGGCCGGTGCCACCCCTTCAGGCAAGGGGATCTCGTGGCAATTGAGCGTCATCGCGACCATGGTGTAGTAGCCGATCAGCGCCGTCAGCTCGACCACGGTGCGTTCGCCGAAGCGTGCCTGCGCCACGCCGTAGATGGCGTCGGAGACCGAGTTGTGGCGGTTGAGTTCGATGGCGTAGTGGTAGATGGCGGCATCGTCCGCCGACAGGCCGGGCGGTTCGGTGCCGGCCAGGATGGCTTCGATGATGGGCTGTTCGATGCCCGCCTTCTCGGCCTCTGCGCGGTGCGCATACCACTCGAAAGGCGAGTTGCAGGCGCGGCCCGTGACCAGGATGGCGAGCTCCGACAGCCGTGGCGGCAGCGTCGTTCCGTAGCGCAGCAGCGCGCCCAACGCCTGCCATTTGTCGGCCAGTTCCGGGTTGTGCAGGGCGGCCCGCAGCGGCCCCTGAATCCTGCCGCGCGGGCCAGAGACGATCTTGTCGTAGACGACGCGCTGCTCCGGGCTCATGGTGTCCGTCGGGAATATCGAGATGCGTGGCATGGGGTGTGTTGTTTGAAGATGTCCGGATTCAGGGTGGCAGTGTGTTGATCCAGGCCACGATGGCCTGCGCCACAGCCGCGGGTTGTTCGGGAAACAGCGCATGGCTGGCATTCGGGATGACTTGCACCGTGACCTTGTCGCCGAGCACGTCTTTCAGCTCGTTGCGCGAAGCGGGCGGGCGCCACGGGTCGTCGGCGCCCTGCAGGTCGAGCAGGGGCGCATGGCTCACCGGCCACCACTGATCCTTGGCCGGCACCGCGCCGGCCCGCCGGTAGGCTTCGCCCAGCGCCGGATGCCAGCCGACGAGCCAGGGCTCGGGATCGTGGCCGGGGGCGAAGAACGCGTGGCGCAAACCGCGCAGGCGCGCCTCCCGTGGCTGCGTGGGGTCGGAGGCGATGCGCAGTGATTCGGCCATGCCGGCCGGGAAGGTGCGCGCCGCCCCACCCGCGACCACCACGCCACGAACCTGCTGCGGATGGTCGAGGTCGGCCACGCGCGCCACGAAATGTCCGAAGGCATGGCCCACCAGCACGGCGCGCCCGTCACCCAGTTGCCGCACCGTGGCTGCCACGTCGGCGGCCAGCACGTGCAGGCTCAGTGCCTGCATCGGGCCGCTCGAGCCACCCATGCCGCGCGGCTGCGGACGCAGCACCTTGAAGCCGGCGGCGGCGATGCGCGCCGCCACGTCGTCGAAGTCTTCCGAATCGCGCTGCGACGAGGGCAGCAGCACCACTGCCGGGCCTCGGCCTTCGACGATCACGTCGATGCGCACCGGACCCTCCGTCAACAGCACGCGCTGGCGCGCGGGGTCGCGCAGCGGGGCGAGGCTGGTGCAGGCCGGCAGCGACAACGCGAGCACGCCGACGGCTGCCGCGCAAAGCTGTCGATCGAACCAACGTAGGGGCATGCATGTCTCCAGCACCGGTGGCCTCGACGATAGGCCACTCGGTGCGGGTGAGCATAGGCGCGGGAAACGCGCCGCGACTGTCCGCACGGCGCAACGCTGCTATGCAGCGGGCCGCAAGGCTAAGCCGGCTCGATCGGACGCCACATGCCGCTGCGGGCGTTGTCGTTGACGATGTCGACGATCTCCGCCGCCACCGTCGACACTGCCTTGGCCGGGCCCTTGGCGCGCGCCAGCGCCATCGAGACGATGCGCTGCACGCCAGGTGAGACGATCTTCGCGGCCTGAAGCCGGCCTTCCTGCACCTCGGTCCAGACGGCGTGGATCGGCAGCACCGTGTACAGCCGCGCCTCGGCCACGGTGGAGCGCATCAGCGGCAGCGAATCGGCCTCGATCGCCGGCACCAGCGTGATGCGCTCCTGCCGCGCGATGGCATCGAGCGCCGTGCGCAAGCCGTTGGGTGCGCCCGGCAGGATGAAGGGCAGCTCGTGCAGGGCGCTGAAAGGTACCTCGGCGGCGGCGGTCAGGCGGTCGCCGGCGGCGCCGATCAGGTAGCTGTCGACCGTGGCCAGCGCTTGCTCCCGCTCGGGCTGAGAGTTTCCGTAGCGGTAGAGGATGGCGATGTCCACGCGCTCGTCAGCCAGCCACTCCTCGACCTGCCCGCTCGAGCCTTCAAGGATCTTGAGATGGACGCCGGGGTGGCGCGCACGCAGCTGCTTGAAGAGGCGTCCGACGATCGGATTGGTGATCGAAGGCAACGAGCCGATGGTGACGCGCCCCATCGGCTCGCGTGCCTCGCCCCGGATTTCAAGCTCCAGTTGTTCGGCGTCGGCCAGCAGCGCCTTGACGTGCGGAAAGATTCTCTGCCCGACATCGGACAGCGCCACGCCGCGACCGGTGCGGTTAAAGAGGCGCGCATTGCATTCGCGCTCGAGGGCATTCAGATGGCGGCTCAACAACGACTGGTTGCTGTCGAGAAAGAGGGCCGCGCGCGTCAGGCTGCCAAGTTCCGCGATGGCCAGAAAGGCCCGCCATTTCTGAAGGTCGGAGGTGAGATCGAGTTGGAGGTTGGTGGCTTTGGTGGGCTGCATATCGGGCACCACATGGTGGATACCGATTCTGTATTGACCGTCTCCTTCCTCGATAGCGGGTTTGCAGCAGATGGGGCGGCGCCCCAATCGTCGGAGCCGCACCCGGCGAACGCCTACAAGACTGATGCAACCGCGATGACTCGGGGCCCGCCCTGGGCTGCCCATAGTGCCAGCCAGCCTCTGACGAAGAGGTATCCAGGATCCTCACCGCACGCACACTTCAGGAGACATCAACATGGCAACAGATGACGGACAACTCGGCAACGGCGAACCCAACCGCGACCCCATCACCGGCACCCCCGGTGCACACCCGATCGGCACCGGCCTCGGTGCCACCGGTGGTGCACTCGCCGGTGCCGCAGCAGGCTCCCTGGCGGGCCCGGTCGGCACCGTCGTGGGCTTGGTGGCCGGCGCCGTGGCCGGCGGCCTGGGCGGCAAGGCCGCAGCCGAGGGCGTGAACCCGACGGCCGAAGATGCCTACTGGCGCGAGAACCACGCCAAGGAAAGCTACTACGACGCCCGCCGCAGCTACGACGACTACCGGCCTGCCTACGAGATGGGCTGGTCGGGCCGCGCGCGGCACGGTGCCGATTTCGACGAGGTCGAGCCCGCCTTGGCGGCCGAATGGGAAAGCCGACGTGGCGCCTCCGGCCTGGATTGGGGTGCTGCAAGGCCAGCCACGCAGGCAGCCTGGGAACGCGCCGATGACACCTACTACGACAAGCAGGCCAACGGCAGCGACATCGTGAACCACGAAGACCTGTCGGACGACGATGTGGCGGATGTCCTCAACGACCTGCTCGAGAACGCCCGGGACGGCGAGTACGGTTTTCGCGCCTGCGCCGAGCAGGTGAAAACCGCAGGCGCAAAGCAGCTGTTCGCAAGCCGTGCCGAGGGCTGCCGACAGGCCGCCGGCGAGCTGGAAGCACTGGTCGAGAGCTACGGCGGCGAGCCGGCATCGGGTGGCACGACCGCCGGCGCGCTGCATCGCGGCTGGGTGCAGCTCAAGGGCAGCGTCGGCGCCGACAGCGAGCTTTCCATCCTGGAGTCGTGCGAGCGCGGCGAGGATGCCGCCATCGCGCGCTACCGCAAGGCGCTCAAGCAAAGCCTTCCCGCGGACGTTCGGGCGGTGGTGCAAAGGCAGGCCGACGGCGCCCAGCGCAACCACGACCAGATCCGCGACCTGAGGAATGCAGCGCGAGAGCGCCGCTGACGCGCTGATCGAACAAGGGCCCTTCGGGGCCTTTGCTCATGGTCGGAACAATGCGGAGGAAGCCCCCGCGTCACGTGTGGCGAAGAGCGTCCGCGAAATGTGCGACCAGAGGCGATAACTTCATCGGCGCGAGCTTTTGTCTTACACCGAGGCTCGACCCGATGCGAGAAAAAGCATGCAAATGGGAATATTTCACATCCCTCCCTCAATCCTTCTGAGACCCATCATGCGCCCGGATCATCTCTTGCCTTTCGCCGTGCAGCCCCACTTGCCCGGCTGGTCCTACCCGGGCGGCGCCGACCCGGTCGTTCCTGGCGCACCGTACTGCCTCACGCCCGTCCAGCGTGCGCTCAAACGTGCAATGGACATCGTCGGAGCGTTGGCCTTTTTCGTGCTCTTCGGGCCGCTGTATCTGGGGGTTGCGTTGGCTGTCCTGATCGGCTTGGGCGGGCCGGTGTACTACGGGCAGACCCGCCTTGGTCAGGGCGGCCGCGCCTTTCGTTTCTACAAGTTCCGCTCGATGGTCAACAGCTCGGACGAAATCCTGGCGCGACATCTGGAGCGCGACGCCGCGGCGCGGGCGCAGTGGAAAAGGTTCCAGAAACTTGAAAACGATCCGCGCATCACGCCCCTCGGGCGGGTCCTCAGAAAGCTGAGCCTCGACGAACTACCGCAGTTCTTCAACGTGTTGAAGGGCGACATGAGCCTGGTCGGGCCTCGTCCCTGCATGGTTCGACAACGCAGCCTGTACGGCCGCAGCTGGGAACACTACTGCCACATGCGTCCCGGTATCACCGGCCTCTGGCAGGTGAGCGGTCGAAACCACCTCCCCTATGCTGACCGCGTCGCCCTTGACGCCCGCTATGCGGCGGAGTGGTCGCTGTGGCTCGACGTGAAGATTCTCGCGCGCACCGTCTGGGTTGTTCTGAGCGGCGACGGATCGTCGTGACGGGCGCGCTCTTGCCTTGCTTCAAGGAGACTGCACCATGTTTGAACGGTACAGAGCGCAAATCGAGGCCTACTGCAAGGACGTCGGCATCGAAGTTCCCATCGGGTTTCACCGGCACGCCCCCGGTCGCTATGTAGCCATCGATCTGGAATCGAGTCCGCCGAAGCTGGTCGCGGCGACCTGGTCCCATCAGAGAGACGCGGTGAGCTATCTGGGCAACCTGGCCGCCGGGCAAAAGACAAGGATGCTGGACTTCAAGGAGCGCCGCGAACTTAACTTCAATGGCAAGAAGAGCCTTCTGCGAGGTGAATCCTTCTAGGAGTCGATCGAACAGTGCGATGGCAAGGCCCGTGGCCGCCAGGGCTTGCAGATCAGCGCTTCCTGCTCAACTCGGCGATCAGAGCGGTGAACACCAAGTCGCTCGTCGCCGCGACCTCCCTGGCTGACGTCGTACCCCATTGACGCAAGGACAGGACGCCGTTGAACGCGGCCAAGATGGCACGCGCCGCTTCTTCCAGCGAGACCCGAAAGCGACCCGAATCCACGAGGCGTTGAACAAGCGCTCGCATTTCGGCGAATGTCTCATTGAGCAGCTCTGGATGGTTCTGAGCTTGCTCCACGAGCAGGGCGTAAAGGTGGGGGCGCTTGAACGTGAAGTCCACAGCATCATCCCATTGCGTCCTCAACTGCTTCATCAGGTCCTCAGACGCCTTGGGCGCGCGCCTTCGTGACATGAACTCGGCCCGACCCTGCCTGATAAGCGCCATCGCAAGGGAGTCCATGCCGCCAAAGTGATGGTAGAGCGTGGGCGCCGTGATGCCGACAGCGGCACAAACGGCACGGGTCGTCAAACCAGCCGGCCCGCGCGCCTCCAGCAGGGCCGCGGCGGCCTGAAATATTGCGGTCTCGGTGTCGGATGCCACAGATGAGTTCGGAAGCGTATGAAGGAGTTCTGAGACAGGAAAGTCGGCTCTGCTCATTGGGGCCGCACTCGCGCCAAGTAACTGTCGCTGGGGTTCGATCCATTTTACGTACGCAGCATGTTGCTTCTGCCGCGTGCTGCAGCGAGTCCGCCCCGAGCCCTCAAACCCAGGGCATTCCCTTGGTTGATTTCTATATCATCGCTATACTATTTCCATAGCGTCGATATATTTCTACCCGAGGGGAGTGGCGCGCAATCCTCGCTGGCCTTGGAGTTCCTTGGCCGCTCCACACGACAAGGAGAATGATTTGAGTACATCCACAGCCGTCAGCATTGGCAAGCGCGCGCTGGTGACCGGCGCATCCAGCGGCATCGGCGCGGCAATCGCGCGTGAGCTCGCGGCGCTCGGCGTTGATCTCGTGCTGACGGCGCGGCGCCGCGACGCACTCGACGCGGTCGCAGCGACCTGCAAGGGCGTGAAGGTCGAGATCGTCACCGCAGATCTCGGAAAGCCCGATGCTGCGCGCGAGCTATGGGCCGCCGCCACCGCTGGCGGCCCGATCGACATCCTGATCAACAACGCCGGGTTCGGCTACTTCCGCCGGTTCGACGAGGTCGACTGGGCGCGCGACGCGGAGCTCATCCAACTCAACATGACATCGCTCGTGGCGCTCGCGCGGTGCTTCGTTGACGCGCGCAAGGCAAGCACCGCACCCGCGCACATGTTGAACATCTCGTCGACCGGCGCGTACCAGTCCGTGCCGAACATGGCGCTGTACGCCGCGTCGAAGGCGTTCGTGCGCAACTTCAGCGAGGGTCTGCATGACGAGCACCGCGGCACGCCGCTGTCGGTGACCTGCATCTGCCCTGGCGGCACCGAAACGGCGTTTCACGCCGCGTCCGGCGGTGGCGACTACTCGTGGATCGCGAACGCATCGACGAAAAGCGCGGAGTTCGTGGCGCACGCCGCGATCCGCGCGATGCTGCGCGGCAAGCGCACAGTTGTGCCCGGGCTGTTCAACAAGCTGTCGTGCTTCGGCGTGCGCTTCTTGACGCGGCGGTTCGCGTCGCGGGTGGCGACTCAAGTGCTCGGCAAGCCGCGGTTGGCATTGCCGGCGCGAAGAATGACTTGAGAGAAGCGGGCAACCTTCCTTGGCGCTTGATATCGCGGGCATCTGCGGATCGGAAAACCAATGAACAGCCCAGCCTTGCGCATTCCTTCGAGCGGCATTTCATCGACGCGCCTGGTATGGCGCCTCCTCGTCCTGGCGCTTGTTTCACTGCTGACAGCGTGCGTCTCGCTGCCGCCGCGCGGCGAGGTCTCCTCTTCACTGGCCCTTGCTGACACCGCAGACACCTCGCTGGCGCGAGTGGCGGCTTCCAGCCGACCGCCGGGTGAGGCCCAGCCTTCGGGCTTTCGGCTGCTCCCGCTTGGCGAGTTCGCCTTCGACGCACGCGTGGCCCTGTCGCGTCAGGCCGAGCGGTCGTTGGATCTTCAGTACTACTACATTCATCGCGACGAAGCCGGACGCACCCTGCTGCGAGAACTCCGCGACGCCGCCCAGCGCGGCGTCCGCGTGCGCCTGCTGGTAGACGACTTCTACGCTGCACAGATCGATGACTTGTTGATCGGGCTGGCGTCCTTCGCGAACGTCGAGGTGCGACTGTTCAACCCGATGCCGTTGCGCCGCGGTGCGCCGGTGTTCCGACTCGTGCTGTCGCCGGGCGATTTCCAGCTCTACAACCATCGCATGCACAACAAGCTGTTCGTGGCCGACAACGCGATGGCCATCTACGGCGGCCGCAACATCGCCGACGAATACTTCATGAAGAACCGCGAGGCCAACTTCATCGACTCGGATGTCCTCTCCACCGGTCGCGTGGTGACCGACTTGTCGGCTGCGTTCGATCGCTACTGGAACAGCGAACTCGCGTGGCCCGTGCAGACGCTCCTGGGCAAGCCCACCGACGCAGCGGCGGCCCGCTTGCACTTCGACCGCGAGGTGGACAATGCCCGCGTCGCTGCGCCGCAGGTTCCGACCGATCCATTCGGCCAATCCACGGTCGGGGCCCAGTTGCACGAAGGCCGGCTGATGCTGTCCTATGCCGCCGCGCAGGTGCATGCCGACCCGCCCGAGAAGGCCAGCGACACGACGTTCGCCACGGAACCGGCGCAAGCGGTGAGCGGGCTGCTGGCCGCACTCACCGCTGCGCGGCAGGAAGTCGTGATGGTGTCGCCCTATTTCGTGCCCGGCGAGGTCGGCATGCCGCTGATACGAAAGGCCCGTGAGAACGGCATTCGGATCATGCTGTTCACGAATTCATTGGGATCCACAGACGAGCCGCTCGTGCACGATCGCTACGCGGCCTACCGCGTGGAGATGTTGCGCCTGGGCGTGGAACTGTACGAGGTCAGTCCCACGCAAACGCGGCGCCTGCGGCGCTTCGGCGACTTCGGGCGGTCGCTTCCGCGCCTGCATGCCAAGGTGGCGATCGTCGACCGACAACGCCTGCTGGTCGGATCCGCCAATCTCGATGCCCGCTCGGCGGTCGGTAATACTGAGCTGAGCGTCGTCATCGACAGTCCGGTGCTGGCCGACGTGTTCGCCAGCGGGATCGACGGCGATAACTTCGCCAGCGTCTACAAGCTTCGCTTGAAGCCTGACGGCCAGACCATCGAATGGATCCACTTCGACGAGCAGGACCAGATCAGCGCCACCATCGACGAGCCGGACAGCGGTCTGTGGCTGCGCCTGAAGCTGTGGCTGCTGTCGCTGCTGGTGGATGAACGGGATCTTTGACGAGCCGACCGTTCCCGGCCATAGGAAGCTGACTCACTCGCTCCTGTTTGGCTCAGCAACCGGACGGCACGGCGCACTCGGGATCGGCCAGAATCAACGCCGCGCGATACGCAGATCGGCCCGCTTCCTTGGTGAGTTCACTCAGATCGTTCCACTCTTGCAAGCGCTTTTCCGGGGAAGGTGATACCGGGCGGCTCAGGAGCAGGTGCGTCACGCGCATCAAGGCACCCGCGGCGGCCAGGCTCGAAAGCGCTGCCGTTTGTTCGGGTCGTGCGCGGTACCAGACCTCCTCGAGATCGAACCTGCTTGCCGGCTCTGTAGGAGTCTCGACCTCGGCAAGGAGTTGGTCGATAGCGTCCAGAACGTGCTGGATCAGGGAATTCTGCGAAGAGGTCAGCCTCATGGGAATCTCGGGTCGTCGTGTTCAGTGGCACGTCGGCTGCGCGAGCGTGGCGTTCAGTGGTTGATGGCGACAAAATCAATCGCCGCTGCGATGACTGCCGGGTTGCCCAGGAGGCGCCGATGCCCCAGTCCCTCCACGCGCATATGCCGAGCGCCGGGCCACACGCTGGCGGAATCCAGGCTCTCTTCGATTGCAACGACGCGGTCGTCGGCGGAATGAATGAAGAGCGCCCGCTGGCGAAGTTGCGGCGCGCGGCGCGGCAGTGAGATCTCTCGCACATCTGCCCCAACTGCACTGCTTATCGACGCCAGCATGGCTTCAGTGGCCTCGCCGTCCAGGCCCGCCGCGGCAGCAAAGCTGCGTGCATGGCGTTCATAGTGGGCTGGTGCCGAAACCAGCACAGCACGCTGCGCCACCAGCCCCGCGTGCAGCGCTTCCGCCAACACCGCCGAGCCGATCGAGTGCGCGATCACCGCGTGCAGCGGTCCGATCGCCTCGCCCACCGCGCGCAACGCGCGGGCGCATTGTGGGATCGACGTTTGCCGTCCTGCAGAGTCACCGTGTGCCGGAAGATCCATTGCAAGCACGCTGAAGCCTGCGTCGAGCAGCGGGGGGGCGAAGGCAGCCAAATCGGAAGCCTGCCCTTCCCAGCCGTGAAGAAGCAGCACCGCAGGGCCACTACCGGCGCGCTGCAGTGCAACCTCGCCCTCCGGCGTCGCGATGCGCAGCGCCTCACCGCTTTCGAGCGTTAGCGGCTCGCGCTGCGCCGGCCGCCGCGGCGTCAGAAAGGCGCGAGCGACCTGTTCGGGATGCGGGCGCACAACATTGGCATCAATCATCGTACCCATTTGCATGATATTCATCATATTTTTGGTCAAGCTGCGCGCCGCCATGGCTCGCAGGACGTCACTCGCTAGCTGGGACGAGGTGGCGCAGCGCGGCCTCGCGCAGCCCGTCGGAAAGGCGCGGGTCATCGACCGCGCGCGCCAGCGACAGGGCGCCGACCATCGTGGCCACCGTGACGAGTGCGCGCTCGTGGGCACCCGGCTCACCCCAGTCGGGCGCCTGGCGGCCGACGAGATCGATCATCTCCTTGATACGGCGAGTGGCGGCTCGCCGCACCTCGGGCGCCTGCCGCGGCATCTCCGAGCCGAGTGCGGCAGCTGGACAACCCCTCTCGATGCCTTCGAGATGCTCCTTTGAGAGATACGCGCGCAGCAGCGACTCCAGCGCATGCTGCGGTGGCGCACCGGCAGCGATGCGCGCCGATGTAGCGACAGCTTCGGCGCCGGCGCGATCCGCCGCCTCGGCAAGCATCGCCTCGCGCGACGCGAAGTGGGCATAGAAGCCGCCGTGAGTCAGGCCAGCAGCCTTCATGATGTCGGCGACACCGGTTCCGCTATAGCCGCTGCGCCGAATGGCACGGGCGGCCGCCTCGACGATGCGTTCGTGCGTCGCTTCCTTGCGACCAGGTATGGCTCGTTTCATGGCTGAATGCTGTTTTATGATATTCATCATATCCACTTTCAGCAAGCTACGCAATCTGAGCGCCTGCTGGTGAGGGCGAGCGCAAATGATCCTTGAAAGAATCTTTGACGGGTCTAGATGTTGATCGTAATATATGATGAATATCATATGGCCGGCTAGCGATTGGCTTCGCGCGCTGGGAGGTGCGGCAGGCGCATATGGCATAGCGCTATCGACCCCCCGCCTCAAACGGCAAAAGACTCCACAACGGAAAGGACAGCACATGACGTTCAAGGCACTGCTCGCCAGCAAGACCGGCGACACCATTTCAACCAGCCTGGTCGACTTCAAGGACGAGGAGCTGATGCCGGGCGACGTCACCGTCGCGGTCGAGTACTCGACGGTGAACTACAAGGACGCGATGGCGCTCAGTGGCCGGTCACCGGTCATTCGCCAGTTTCCGCTGATTCCGGGCATCGACTTTGCCGGTGTCGTCGAGTCGTCGACCTATCCCGGCCTCGTCGCTGGCGACCGTGTGCTGGCGAACGGCTGGGGACTGAGTCAGACGCACCACGGCGGCTTCGCGCAGAAGGCGCGGGTGAGCGGTGATTGGCTGGTCAAGGTCCCGGAAGTCTTTTCGACCCGGGATGCCATGGCCATCGGCACCGCCGGGTACACCGCCATGTTGTCCGTGCTGGCGCTGGAACATGGCGGCCTGACGCCCGCGCATGGCGACATTCTGGTGACCGGCGCCAATGGAGGCTCCGGTTCCGTGGCGATCGCGCTGCTGTCGGGCCTGGGCTTTCGCGTGATCGCATCGACCGGTCGCCTCGAGGAAGCCGCCTACCTGCGTGCGCTGGGCGCGGCGGACATCATCGACCGCAACACCCTGTCCCAGGCGGGCGCACCGATCGCCAAGGAGCGATGGGCCGGAGCCATCGATTCGGTCGGCAGCCATACGCTGGCGAACGTCCTGGCGCAGACCCGGTATCGCGGCGTGGTCGCAGCCTTCGGCCTCGCACAGGGCGCGGATCTGCCGGCATCCGTCCTGCCCTTCATCCTGCGCAACGTCACCCTCGCCGGTATCGACTCGGTCAATGCGCCGCAGCCTGTGCGGCTGCAGGCGTGGTCGCGCCTGGCCAGCGACCTGGATCTGGACAAGCTTGCACGGACCACCAAGGTGATTGGCCTGGCAGAGGTTCCTGAAGTCGCCAGCCAAGTACTCGCAGGGAAGATTCAGGGGCGCACCATCGTCGACGTGAACGCCTGACCGCCGCGCATGCCCTACTTCGACACCTCCACCCGATCGATCGATGTCGACGGGACTGCATTCGCGTACCGCGACCTGGGGCCGCGCAGTGGCGTGCCGCTCGGGTCCTTGACGCCGCGGTTCGCGTCGCGGGTGGCGACTCAAGTGCTCGGCAAGCCGTTCGCGCTGGCTGGGCTCTCGCGATACTGTGTTGGAGTCGACCCGTAACGCTGCTTGAACTCGCGAGCGAAGTGCGCTTGCGTGGAGAAGCCGCAGTCCAATGCGATGTCGCCGATCGACGTGGAGGCGTGAGCGGCGTCGGCGAGCTTCCGTTGCGCCAAGGCAAGGCGCTCCTGCCAGATCCACTGCGTAACGCTGCGCTCGTACTTCTCGAACATTCGGTTCAGATTTCGCAACGACATTGCCACGTGCTTTGCAACGGCTTCGGCGTCGAGTTCGCGATTCCCCAGGTGTTCGGCGATGAATCGCTCGGCCCTTAAGAGTCGCAGAGCGTTGACATCATCGCCTCGAGGCGTGTCATGTGCCGACGGGCGAAGCAGCATCCGCAACCTTGCGCGAATCTCCTCATGCAAGGCTGGAGCGGTGTCGGCAAGCGGGCGGTCTATGAAACCAATGATCCTGTCTCGCAATGGCTGTGTGAGCAACTGTCCTGCACGAAGGCTGCCATCGATCTTGAGGAACGAAGCGCGCGAAATGTCGTCGCCGGACTCGAACAGTTCGTCTGCCTTGATGTCGATCATCAACTGGCGCATCGGACGCGTGAACCCGTACAGGTACGGCTTCTCCGTGCTGTAGATGATGAGGTCTCCGCTGTGGACAAGGTCACAGCGGCCAGATTGGTAAAAGAACGCCTCGCCTTCCAACAGCAGACAGGCAAAGAGCGAATTCTTCGGGTAGCGACGCACGATGGGCATCGTGCGTTCCACAACGTGTTCGTTCCCGACGATGTCTGCAATGCGGAGTGCGCCAAGGTCGAAATTTCGCTGCCGCGCGTTGAGACCTTCTTCGGCATAGGAAGAACAGCGCAGGCCGACCAGTTCGGACGCGGTATACGACTCCCAATAGCGCAGGCGCTCTCCTGCCGGTGCGAACTCCGTTGCGCCTTCCCTGAAGGGAACGCAACGCCCCTTCCCAGCGGCGATGGATTGCATGATGCTGACGGTAAGTCGACTGCAGTACAGGAGCGTACAGAGGTTCTCGAATCAATCTTATCTTTCGAGCGGCTGCAACGCGTGGCTGCCCGATCAGGGGAATCCCTGAGGGCATGCTGATTGTCCTGATCAGGCAAACAGCCCGTCCTGCCTGGAACAGCGCCCGCGTTCGTTTGCAGACAAAGTCGTGCTCCCCACACCTGTTTGTACGGAGACGACGATGATTGCGGAAACCGAGTTCTGGCGGGGCATTCCCCCGATCGCTGATGTTTTCAAGCCGGACGCCAAGCCGGAGGTGCACATCCCCAACGCGGCGACGGACGACCTGCGCTACTACGTGCCCTTCAGCGAAACCGTGTCTTCCCGCCCGCTGTGGATCTCACCCAGCGAGAACAAATGGGCCGATGTGCTGCGCTCCGACAAGCCGGGCCTGGTGAACCGCCACTACCATCCGCACGAGGTCTTCGCGTACACGATTTCGGGCAAATGGGGTTATCTCGAACACGACTGGATCGCGACGGCCGGTGACTTCGTGTACGAGACGCCGGGTGAAGGACATACGCTGGTCTCGTATGAACATCCCGATCCAATGCGGGTGTTCTTCATCGTGAAGGGACCTCTGATCTGGCTCGACGAGAAGGGCGGGTCCACCGGCCACTTCGACGTGCATGACTACATTCAGATGTGCCGCGAGCACTATGAAAAGGTCGGCATCGGCGCCGGGTACGTGGACACCCTGTTCCGCTGAGCGCCATGAAGGCACTGCGTTGGCACGGACCCCGCGATCTGCGACTGGTAGACCTGGTGGACTCCGCGTTGCAGCCTGGCGAGGTGCGCGTCCGAGTTGCCTACTGCGGCATCTGCGGGAGCGATCTGCATGAGTACGTCGATGGACCTCATGCAATTCCCGTCGACTGCGCACATCCCATCTCGGGTCGACGCGCACCGCTGACGCTAGGGCACGAATTCTGCGGCACGGTGGTCGAATCGGCTGCCCTGGAGATTCGGGTCGGCGCGCGCGTCGCCATCGAGCCCGAATACCGCTGCGGCACGTGCGACTACTGTCGCCAAGGACAGTACAACCGCTGCATCTCCATGGGATTCGTCGGCCTCATGGGCGATGGAGCGCTCGCCGAGACGGTCGTGGTGCCGGCGTACACCGTCCATGACCTTCCCGACGAAGTGCGCTTTGATCAGGCCGCTGTACTCGAGCCGGCCGCCGTTGCGCTGCACGCTGTACGGACAAGTGGGCTGCGGCCGGGCGATGCCTGCGCGGTATTCGGCATGGGGCCGGTAGGCCTTCTGACCGTTGCCATGCTGCGCCAGTGCGGCGCGGGCGAGATCATCGCGGTGGATGTTCAAGCGGGACGGCTGGGCCTTGCCGGCGCGATGGGTGCCAGCAAGATCGTGGACGCTTCGCGCGAGGACAGCGCCAGTGCGGTCTTCGGGGCGACCTCGGGCAAAGGGGCTGCCATCGCGTTCGAAGTTGCGGGCTTGCAGGCCACGATCGACTCAACGCTCGCGTGTCTCCGAAAAGGTGGAGAGGCGGTGCTCGTCGGCCTGATGGGCAAGGCTCAGATCGACATCTTCGACATCGTCAATCGAGAGTTGCGGCTGACGACAAGCGTTGGCTACAGGGACGTCTTCCCGCCGTTGATTGCATGGACGGCCAAAGGCCTCATCGATCCGTCCGTGATCGTGACCCGGAAAGTGACGCTCACGCAGGCCGTACCCCAGGGATTCGAGGCCCTGATTTCCGACAAGGACCAAGTGAAAGTCCTGGTTGCCCCAAATGGAGAGGATGTGAGATGACTTTTGCACCGACGCTTTTCGAAGGGCGCTGCGCGCTCGTCATAGGCGGGACTTCGGGTATTGGCGCTGGCACTGCGCTGCGCCTGGCGGACCTCGGGGCGACCGTCCTGGCCGCCGGCTTGAGGGCCGATGGGGAGCACGCACCGATGCACGACCGGGTCCGCTGCGTCGAACTCGATGTGACCGATGGGCCGGCACTGCATGCCATGCTGTCGAAGGAGGGCTCGATCGACATTCTGGTCAACTGTGCCGGCATCAGCCGCGACCGGGCGGAATATGAGTTGGATGTGTTTGAGCACGTGCTGGATGTCAACCTCACGTCGATCATGCGCGCCTGCAATGCCGCCGTGCCCGCGCTGATCCGTTCCCGCGGCTGCGTCGTCAATGTCGCCTCGATGTTCAGCACCTTCGGCAGCGCGGATCGCCCTGCCTACGCGGCAAGCAAGGGCGGCGTGGTCCAACTGACCAAGTCATTGGCCCAAAGCTATGCCCCCGCGAAGGTTCGAGTGAATGCTGTTGCGCCGGGCTGGATCGCGACACCGTTGTCCGAGGCACTTGGTCGCGACGAGGACGCCAGCCGGCGAATTCTGGATCGGACGCCGCTCGGCCATTGGGGAGAGCCGTCCGACGTGGCCGACGCCATCGTCTTTCTTTGCTCGCCCGCTGCCCGGTACATCACCGGCGTCACCCTGCCCGTGGACGGCGGATACCTGACCGTCTGAACGAAGAGGTGCATCGGAATCGTGGCGCCGAAAGTTGAACGGAAGGCCCTCGCGCTGTCCCTCGATGTCCCTTCAAGGCTCCATAGGTAAGAGCAAGGGTGAATGACCAGACAGAAACACAGAGCACATTGCCGACGCCAGAGCCTTCAGGCTGGAGGGCACTGGAGCTGGTGCGCGTGATGCGATAGAGAGAGTGGGCTTGCCCGGCCGCGTCATACTTGCCTCCTCACGACAAGAAGGAAATCCATGTCAGCAGGCGGTTTTCACGTGCACGGCCCGCACGACCACGAACTCGAGCACGCTGGTGCGCACGGCGACGCTGATTCGCCCCCCCATTCCACGGACTCGGGCCGCAAGAGCATGACCAGCCAGATCGCGGTTTGCACCGCTGTCATTGCCACAGTGGGCGCGATCTTCGCGTACATGGGCGGCCTCACCCAAGCCAATGCGGGCCTCTACAAGAACAACGCCGGCATGAAGAAGACCGAGGCGTCCAACCAGTGGAACTACTTTCAGTCGAAAAGTACCAAGCAGGCGCTCGCCGAGTTCGCGCGCGACACATCGCCCGATGACCGCAGGCAAGGCTGGCAGGCGAAGGTGTCGCGGTACGAGCAAGAGAAAGCTGAAATCCTGTTGGTCGCGCAAAAGCTGGAGGTGGAGGCTAACGATTGGGATCAAAAATCGGAGGTGCAAATGCACCAGCATCACCGCTGGGCGCAGGCGACCACGGCGTTGCAGGTCTCCATCGCCTTGGCTGCCATGGCGTTGCTGACAAGAAAAAAGTGGTTGGAGTGGGGCATGCTCGCGGTAGCTGGCGTCGGCTTGGTCGTTGGCGCTCTTGCAGCGCTGCACATCTGACCGCGCGAGCTCGTATTAGCTGGTTGCGACGAGCTGCCGCAGTCGGCGAGCGGACAGCCGCTGACCATTGCGCAGGAAGCTACGACTGGAGCGACAAGTAAGCACAGCTGCACCGAGAAAAGGCGCCCTGGTGCCTTTCGATGTGGACGTGGCAAAGCACTATGGCCGTCATAGATAAAGCGTTTGCCCTATTCGTCCACGCAGCGCCAGAATGCACGGCTCTCAATCAAAAGATCTGGAGATTCCCATGACCGAGATTCAAGCGGAAGCCAAATGCCCCGTCCACCATGCAGTGGGTCGCGGCACAGCCAATCACCACTGGTGGCCCAACCAGTTGCGGGTCGACCTGCTTCACCAGCATTCCTCCAAGTCCGATCCGATGGGCAAGGACTTCGACTACGCGAAGGAGTTCGAGAGCCTCGACTACGAGTCGCTGAAGAAGGATCTTCGGGCGCTGATGACGGACTCCAAGGACTGGTGGCCGGCCGATTTTGGCCACTACGGGCCTCTTTTCATCCGCATGGCCTGGCACAGCGCAGGTACCTACCGTACCGGCGACGGGCGTGGCGGCGGCGGCCGGGGCCAGCAACGCTTTGCGCCGCTCAACAGCTGGCCCGACAACGTCAACCTCGACAAGGCCCGGCGCCTGTTGTGGCCGATCAAACAGAAGTACGGCCGCAAGATCTCGTGGGCCGACCTGATGATCCTGACCGGCAATGTAGCCCTGGAGTCGATGGGCTTCAAGACCTTCGGCTTCGGCGGCGGCCGCCCGGACACGTGGGAACCCGACCAGGACGTCTACTGGGGCAACGAGACAACCTGGCTCGAAGACAAGAGGTACACCGGCGACCGCGAGCTGGAGAACCCTCTCGGGGCTGTTCAGATGGGTCTGATCTATGTCAACCCCGAAGGTCCGAACGCCAACGGCGACCCGGTCTCGGCGGCGCGGGACATCCGCGAGACTTTCGCCCGCATGGCGATGAACGACGAGGAAACCGTCGCCCTGATCGCCGGCGGTCACACCTTTGGCAAGACCCACGGCGCGGGTCCAGCAACCCTCGTTGGCTCGGCGCCTGAAGCAAATGACCTGGAAGAAATGGGCATGGGCTGGAAGAGCACCCATGGCAGCGGCATCGCCGGCGACGCCATCGGCAGCGGCCTGGAAGTCACCTGGACCCAGCAGCCGACGAAGTGGACCAACCTCTTCTTCGAGAACCTGTTCAAGTTCGAATGGGAGCCGACCAAGAGCCCGGCCGGTGCTGGACAGTGGCAGGCCAAGGGCGCACCGGCGGACATTCCGCATGCGCACGATTCGTCAAAGAAGCGCGTGCCGACCATGCTGACCACCGACCTCTCGCTGCGCTTCGATCCAGCCTACGAAAAGATCTCCCGGCGCTTCCTCGAGCACCCCGAGCAGTTCGCCGACGCCTTCGCGCGCGCCTGGTTCAAGCTGACGCATCGCGACATGGGTCCGCGCTCGCGCTACCTCGGCCCGGAAGTGCCGAAGGAAGAGCTGATCTGGCAGGACCCGATCCCGAAGGTCGATCATCCCCTGATCGACGACAAGGATGCCGCGGCGCTCAAGGCCAAGATCCTGGGCTCGGGCCTGTCGGTCACCGACCTGGTACTGGTGGCCTGGGCGTCGGCCTCCACTTACCGCGGCTCCGACATGCGCGGCGGCGCCGACGGCGCCCGCATCCGCCTGGCGCCACAGAAGGACTGGGAAGTCAACGAGCCGGCCAGGCTCGCCAAGGTGCTCCAGGCGCTGGAAGGCATCCAGGGCGAGTTCAACAAGGCGCAATCGGGTGGAAAGAAGATCTCGATGGCCGACCTGATCGTGCTGGCCGGCTGCGCCGGCGTCGAACAGGGCGCCAAGAACGCAGGTCATGGCGCGACGGTGCCCTTCACCCCCGGCCGCATGGATGCGTCGCAGGCGCAAACCGACGTGGAGGCCATGAAGGTGCTCGAGCCCGTGGCCGACGGGTTCCGCAACTACCTGAAGAAGGACTATGCGATTCCCGCCGACGCGCTGCTGATCGACAAGGCCCAACTGCTGACGCTGACAGCGCCCGAGATGACGGTGCTGGTGGGCGGCATGCGCGCGCTGGGCGCCAACGTCGGTGCCACCAAGCACGGCATTTTCAGCCAGAAGGAGCACGCGCTGACCAACGAGTTCTTCGTGCGCCTGCTCGACCTGGACACCACCTGGAAGGCTGCGCCCGGCGAGAACAACCTGTACGAGGGTGTCGACCGCACGACGGGCGAGCGCAAGGGCAGCGCGACACGCGTGGACCTGTCTATCGGCTCCAATTCAGTGCTGCGCGCTCTGGCCGAGGTCTACGGCAGTTCGGACGCGCAGGAGAAGTTCGTGAAGGACTTCATCGCGGCATGGACCAAGGTAATGAACCTTGGTCGGTTCGACAGGGTCTAGGCAATCCTCGTGGAGGCCGATTCGATGTAGCTCCAGGCAGTCGGCGTTGCGAGCGCTTGGCGACGCCACTGCATGCAATGCCGTGGCGTCGGGCCTTCGCCAACCAATTGACGCCGCTACGCCTATGCAGCCAAGCGCGCAGGAGACAACGATGACGGCCAGCTACGTACAAATACAAAGCGCCCAGGCGGATATTGACCTCTGGGACGGGTTGATCGCCGATCAAAACGCCCTCGTCGGCGTCATGATGCAGAAGATGTCCCAAGTCGGATGCCTGGATGCAGCATGGCTCGACGAGCGAATCACGGAAGCGGAAAGTATCGAGAACCGCTTGGTTGTCGGACTTGACCGCGCCCAGCGCCGATTGCGGGCATTGATCTAGACGCCCGGGACAAACCGGGTAACCTGCGCCGATGAGCATCCTCGTTGGCACGGCTTCCTGGACTGACAAGACGCTGATGGCGTGCGGTCGCTTCTACCCGAAGGAGGCGAAGACCTCCGAGGCGCGCCTGCGCTACTACGCATCGATCTTCCGCCTGGTCGAAGTCGACTCGAGCTTCTACGGCATTCCAGCACCAGCCAACGCAAAGCTCTGGGCCGAGCGCACGCCCGAGGCTTTCACCTTCAATGTGAAGGCCTTCCGGCTGTTCACCGGCCACCAGACCGATCCCAAGGTGCTGCACAGGGACATCCAGCAGACCCTGGCCACCCCCAAGACCCTCTACTACCGCGACACGCCGCCCGAGATCAGCGTCGAGCTGTGGCGGCGCTTTCGCGAGGCCATCGCGCCGCTCAGGCAGGCGGGCAAGCTCGGGCTGGTGCACTTCCAGTATCCGCCGTGGCTCGTCTGCAACCGCGAGGGACATGCGCATGTGGCGCATTGCGTCGAGCAGATGACGGGTCACACGGTCAGCATCGAGTTCCGGCACCGGTCATGGCTGGACGAAGCGCATCGCGCCGGCACGATCGAGTTCCTGCGCAGGCTCGGTGCCGTGCACACCATCGTCGACGGCCCGCAAGGCTTCGCCAACAGCGTGCCGCTGCTGGCGGAGGCAACGAACCCCGACTTCGCGCTGGTGCGCCTGCATGGGCGCAATGTCGACACCTACAACATCAAGGGCGCGGAGTCAGCGGCCGAGCGATTCGACTACGACTATCCCGACCAGGAGCTGCGCGAGATCATGATGGAGGTAGTGCGGCTCGCCAGCAAGGCACGCAACACGCACATCGTCTTCAACAACTGCGACGAAGACAAGGGCCAGCGCAATGGCATAACGTTCATGAAGATGCTGCTGGCGCACGGATGACGAACTCCGTCGCTTGCGCCACGATTGCAGGTAGCGGACGAGACCTTCAAGGGCTCCGCGGCTGCAACGGGACGCGCTTGCGCACCGCACTGGAGAGCACGAGCGACGTGCTCACCGAGCCGTGTGCGGCAAGCGCATCCACCACGCGCTCCAGATCCTGCGGTTCGGCGAAGGCGCAGCGCACGATGAAGCAGTCTTCCCCGGTCACACGATCGGCTTCCAGCACTTCGGGCATCTTCTCGAAGAGCCTGATGTAGCTCTTGATGTGCTCGTGCGTGGTGCGCACGCGGACGATGGCCTGCAATGCCAGGCCGAGCGAGCGCAGGTTGATCCTCGCACCATAGCCCTCGATCACGCCGCCCTCCTCCAGTTTGCGAACGCGCTCGCTCATCGCCGGCTGCGACAGCCCGATGCGCTTGCCGAGCGCCGCCAGGCTCTGCCGTGCATCGGCTTGCAGCGCCTCCAGGATGAGCCTGTCTTTCTTGTCCAGTTCCACGCACCCTCCCTCGTGTCGTGTGGCCATGAAACCGATGATCCAAAGGTTTTATGGCGCGTTTTCCGATGCCTTGCCCTTCAGCGGCAGGGCGTCCTTGCCTATCGTCACCTGCTCCTTCACCAAAGTACAAGCCCCATGACGAAAGAGTCGATTCTCATCCTGCCGGGCATCGGCAATTCGGGCCGCGGGCACTGGCAGACCCGCTGGCAGGAACTGCTTCCCCACACCCGGCGGGTGGAGCAGCAGGACTGGAACCATCCCGTGTGCGGCGTGTGGGTCGCAGCGCTCGAAGCCGCGGTGCGCAGCAGCGAGCCGCACGTCGTACTGGTGGCGCACAGCCTGGCGTGTCTCCAGTTGGCGCATTGGGCCGCGTCGACGCGCTGCCGCATTCGAGGCGCCTTGCTGGTGGCCGTCCCGGACCCCGAAGGCGACGCCTTTCCGCCCGAAGCGATCGGCTTCTCACCCCTGCCGCTCGGGCGCTTCGCCTTTCCGAGCATCGTCGTCGCCAGCAGCAACGACCCCTACGGCAGCATCGACCACACGCGCCGCTGCGCCGGCGCCTGGGGAAGCCGGCTCGTCGAGATCGGTGCGGCCGGGCACATCAATGCGGGCAGCGGACTTGGGGCATGGGTGCAGGGACAGGCGCTGCTTTCGGAGCTCCTGTCGCGCTAGCCATGCACGCGGCGAGGGCCCGGTACACGGCGAGAAGTATCGTTTCATGGATGTCTCCTTCTTGTTCTGCATCACCGGGCCATCAGGTCGTGGCTGGCTGGCGCGCCAGCACCTGCAGCAGATTCCTGGCGGCGCCGATGCCCATGTTCACGTAGGCATCGCTGGTCACGCCACCGATGTGGGGACTCAGTACGAAGTTCTTTTCACCCTGGAACGGATGGCCGGCCGTCATCGGCTCGACCGCGAAGCTGTCGAGCCCAGCCATTGCAACCTGGCCTGAACGTACTGCGCTCAGCAGCGCGGCTTCATCGATCAGCCCGCCGCGCGCCGTGTTGACGATGACGACGCCACGCTTGCACTGAGCCAGCGTGGCTGCATTGAGCAGCCCGCGGTTGTCGTCCGTCAGCGGGCAGTGCAGCGAGATCGCATCGGACTCGTGCCAGATCGTCGGCAAGTCGACGCGTTCCACGTACGTCGGCAAGTTTTTCGCGAACGGATCGAACCCGATCACGCGCATGCCGAGCGCATCGGCCATGCGCGCAAACCGCAGTCCGATCGCGCCCAGGCCGACCAAACCGATGGTGCGCCCCCCGAGTTCAAGGCTCTTGTGCGTGGCCTTGTCCCAATGACCGGCGTGCATTCGCGCATCCAGGGCCACGACCGACTTGGCGCACGCCAGCAGGAGTGCCAGCGCCTGCTCGGCCACTGCCGCGGCATTGGCGCCGGCTGCCGCCACCACGTCGATGCCGCGCGCCTGCGCCGCCACCTTGTCGATGGTATCGGTGCCGCTGCCGTGCTTGGAGATCACGCGCAGCGACGGCGCTGCGTCCATCACGGCGCTGCCGACCTTGCCGTAGCGCACGATGATGGCCGCTGGATCATGTGCATGGCAAAGCGCCACCAGGTCGTCTTCTGTCGGCGTCTTGCCGGCATAGATGACATCGTGACCCACCAGCAGCGCGAGCGCCTGCGGCGCGAGGTCGGCGCCCGTGACGAGGATCGCGCTCACAGCGTTTCCCCTTCCTTGAGGACACCGGCCGTCCGGAGGGCGGCGTCGAGCCATTTCGCAGCGGTATCGCCGGTCTTTATCGCCGCGATACGTGCGGCTTCATCCTTCACCTTCTTGGCCGCGAGCGGCAGCAGCTCTTCGATCTTCTCGCGCTCGACCACCACGACGCCATCGCCGTCGGCGATCACGAAGTCGCCAGCGTGCACGGTCACACCGCCGATGGAAACCGGGTGGCCGATGCGGCCGCCGATGTTCTTAGTAGGCCCGTTCGGGTTGGTGCCGACGCTGAACACCGGGTAGTCCATTTCATCGATCTCGATGCTGTCGCGACAGGCGCCATCCATCACCACACCGGCAATGCCCAGTTGCTTGCAGGCCGTCATCATGATGGTGCCCATCAGCGCCGAGGTCTGGTCGCCCTTGCCGTCGATGACGAGAACGTCACCTGGCTTGGCCATTGCAATGGCGGCGTGGATCATCAGGTTGTCGCCCGGCCTCACTTCGACGGTCAAAGCGGTGCCGGCGAGCTTCATGCGCGGCCGCAGCGCCTTGATGCGGCCATCCACGGCGCCGCGGCGGCCGGCCACGTCGGCCAGGATGGCGGGCTGCAATTGCGCGGCCTGCGCCACGATGTGCGCAGGCACGCGCTCGAAGTCGCGAATGATGTCGGGACGGTTGGAAGACATGGCGTTCTTTCGGATGTGAGAGGAGGAACGGAAGCCGGTCAGTCGACCTTGGCGCCGGACTCTTTGACGATCGGGCCCCAACGGCCGATGTCATCGCGAATCAGCTTGGCGAATTGCTCGGGCGTTCCACCGAGCGCATCGGCACCCTGGCTGGCCAGCTTCTTCCTGACTTCCGGATCCTGCAGCGCCTTGTTGAATGCGCCGTTCAGCTTGGTGACCACGTCCTTCGGCAGGCCCGCCGGCCCGGCGACTCCGAACCAGGTGACGGCTTCAAAGCCCTTGAAGCCGGATTCCGAAACGGTAGGGATGGACGGCAGGTCAGCCGTGCGCTTGGGCGAGGTCACGGTGATGGCGCGCATCTTCCCGCTCCTGATGTAGCCGATCAGCGTGGGCACCGACGACATGTACATCTGGATCTGCCCGCCGATCAGGTCGGTCGAACCTTGCGCTGCGCCCTTGTAGGGAACATGCGTGAACTTGACTGCTGCCGTCTTTTGAAACAGCTCGGTCGCAAGGTGCGCGACCGTACCGCTGCCGGAACTGGCGTAGTTCAGCGACTCGGGCTTGGCCTTGGCAGCGGCCACCACGTCGGCGAGCGTCTTGTACGGCGAGTCTGCCGCGACCACGAGGACGAGCGGCGCACTTGCAACCTCGACAACCGGCGTCAGATCCTTCTGCGGGTCGTATGGCAGCTTTGCGTAGAGCGTGGGGTTGATCGCCAGGTTGCTGGTCTGGCCCAGCACCAGCGTGTAGCCGTCGGCGGGCGCCTTGGCCGCGGCATCCACTCCGAGGTTGCCACCGGAGCCGGGCTTGTTGTCGATGATGATTGACCAGCCGTTGCTGACGGCCACCTTGTTCGCAACCTCACGCGCAATCAGATCGGTACCGCCGCCGGCGGGGAAGGGAACGATCAGCTTGATCGGGCGCGACGGATACGCCTGTGCGGATGCCGGTGCTTGGGCCATGAGTGCCGCCCCGGCAAGCAGCGTGGTGGCGGCGATGCCGGCGAGGCGGCACGAAGCCGCGCGGGTGAGGGCGCGATGTTGCATGTACTTGTCTCCAGTTTGGCCCGCCTTGCTCGATTGCGGGCGGTGCGTCAGTGGAGGCAAGTATTCGACTTGGGGTCTATTCAGTCCAATCGATACTTTTTGAAGATCGATAGATTGGACTTTGGGTATCAATGTGTCGGTGAGTCAGCGTATTTGGCCAACAGATCGATCAGCCGCTGTGCTGCCGGGGAGATGTACCCGCTGTCGCGATACGTCACGACCATGCGGCGTCGCATCGTCGTGGCCGGCAGCTTCACTTCGCGCAACGCTGCGCCAGAGCGCCCCGCCTGGAGGTGAAGACGCGAGATGAAGCTCAGCAGGCCGGTCTCGCCGATCAGCGTCGGGAGCATCAGCAACATCGTGCTTTCGACCTGCACCACAGGCCGAGGAAGTCGATTGCGATCAAAGGTCTGGTCGAGCCAGTCCCGCGTCGGTGCCCCAGGGGGCTGAAGCACCCATCGATAGCCCGTCAGATCCTTCAGCGCCGGCTTGGGCTTGTCGAAGATCGCGTGCGTGTCGGGGGCCGCGACCACGATCAGATCCTCGGCCAGGTACTGCGAAGCAAAGCCCGGCTCGGTGGAGCCCTCTGAGCCGACCATCAGATCGATATCGCCAGCGCGCAGCAGCGGCTTCAGGATGTCGACCAGCGCCACGGTGGTTCTCAATGTGATGTCGGGTGCTTCGCGCATCAGATCCCGCGCGGCCGGCGGCAAAAGGAACTGCGCGGCAGTCGGCACAATGCCGATCTTGATATTTCCAGTCAGGCCTCGGCCGATGTCGCCGATTTCTCGGCGTGCGCTTTCGACATCGAAGCGTGTGCGCTGGGCCCACTTGAGAAGCGCCTTCCCCGCGCTGGTCAAGCGGATACCGCGGCCTGCTTTCTCGAAGAGCAAGGCGCCGCACGCCTCTTCCAGCCGCCGTACGCAGCTTGTCAACGCGGGTTGCGTCCGGTGCAGCCGTTCGGCCGCGCGCCCCATGTGCTCGAGCTCGGCAATAACTTCAAAGTACTGGAGATCGCGCAGATCCAGGATGAACTCCACAATGGTCAAAACACTGGCTCAAGACTTTAAGGCAACAGCGCGATGCCGCGTGCCCTGCTCCGCGTATGCTGCCACTTGGCGCAGCTGATGTAGGGCGTAAGCTTGGGCTTCCCGACTTGCCGCGCTTGCCAGTTCTGCTTCGGTTGCAGTTGATCTCAGGAGAACACCACCATGGCTACCAACACCATCCGTCTGCACCGCGTGCTGCGCACCTCGCCGGACCGGCTCTACCGCGCCTTCGTCGAACCCAGGGCTTTCGAGCGCTGGCTGCCGCCATTCGGATTTACCGGCCAGGTCCATGGCATGGAGCCAGTGGTCGGGGGCGCCTGGCGCATGTCCTTCACCAACTTTGGCACCGGCCACAGCCACTCGTTCGGCGGGAAGTACCTGGAGCTTGTCCCGGGTCAACGCGTTGCATACGACGCCACGTTCGACGACCCGAACCTGCCGGGCACCATGAAGACCACCGTGACGCTGACCCCGGTGTCCTGTGGCACCGAAATGTCCGTCGTGCAGGAAGGCGTCCCCGATGTGATTCCTGCCGAGATGTGCTATCTGGGCTGGCAGGAGTCGCTTGTTGCGCTGGCCCAGTTGGTCGAGCCGGATATTCCGGGCTAAGCTGACGGCCAGACGACAGCTTCTCTGATCGGGCCATCGCCTGCGATCGTCGACACTCAGGATTCGACGAGCGTACGCGACTCGGTACCGCTGGTTCGGCACCACCGGCGATAGTCCTCCCGACGATCGGCGGTCGTGATGCGGCGCTCGACCACGCCATGCGGGCCGAGATACTCGACGGCTCCCATCACCACGACGAGCACGATCAGGGGGCGGTCGCCGACGGCCTCCCACCAATCGACGCTCCCGGCGGATTCATGCACGTAGTCGCCCGGGCCGACCAGTTCGCCAGTGCACAGACGGCGTTGGCCTTCGATGTTGTACGCGTGCACCTCGCCCGTGTGGCGGTGCGGTCCCAGTTTGACACCGGGGCGGAGGCGCATCAGTTCGACCCAACCCCGGTCTGCGTCGAGGAAACGAAGCGGCCGCGACCACTTCCCGTCGCCTTCGGGAATCCATGTCGCCTCGTCGTCCAGTGAGGCGAAGGGAAAGACGAACTGCTTGGTCTGGCTCATGCATGGCTCCTTGCTTTGGTAACGCTAGGATAGCGACGCCGATGGACCGTACAAGATCCACTTTTCATGGAATCTACAGAACCACTTTTGTCGATCCAGCTGTGCATCCCCGCGCCGGGTTCGCGCACGCGGGTGCGCGAACTCCATCGGCAGTTGAGGGCCGCAATCCTCAGCGGTCGACTGGCGGCGGGACTGCGGCTGCCTGCCACCCGCGCACTCGCCTTATCGCTTGGCGTCGGGCGCAACACGGTCGTTGCCGCCTATGACCTGTTGCTGGGCGAGGGCTACGTCGAGGCCGTGCCGGGCTCCGGCCATCGGGTGGCTGCGCTGGTTGCTCGGCGCACAGCCACCACGGCGTTGCGCCGCACCGCGACGGAGCCGATGCTGCAGCAGCGCCTGGCCCCGGCATACCGCGGCCTCGTTGGCAGCGCGGATCGTGAGCAGGATGGTGCGTTGCCATATGACTTCCGGCTCGGCGTGCCGGAGAAGACCTCCGTGCATTTCGACGTTTGGCGCCGGTTGTCGGCGCGCAACCTGCGTTCGCTCGGCCGGCGCGAGGTAGGCTACGGGCCGCCGCGCGGACAGCCGTCACTGCGCGAAGCGATTGCTGCCCATGTGTCGCTGACACGCGCCGTGGCCTGCCATGCAGACGATGTGCTGGTCACTGCCGGTGCGCAGCAGGCGTTCGACCTGCTGGCGCGCGTGCTGGTCACACCGGGGAAGTCGGTCGTCGCGGTCGAGCACCCCGGCTACCCACCCACCCGCATCGCCTTCGAGGCGGCCGGGGCCCGGATCGCAAGGGTGCCGGTGGACGAAGAAGGCCTGGTGGTCGACAAGCTGCCGCGAGAGACGCGCGTGATCTGCGTGACGCCTTCGCACCAGTTTCCGCTTGGTTGCGCGCTCTCTCCGCGCCGCCGCGTCGAGTTGCTGGCGTTTGCCGAACGCCACGGGGCGGTGATCGTCGAGGACGACTATGACGGCGAGTTTCGCTACGACAGCCGCGCGCTCGACGCATTGCAAACGCTGGATCAAAGCGGGTCGGTGTTCTTCGTCGGCACCTTTTCCAAGAGCCTGTTCCCGGCCCTGCGCCTGGGTTTCGTCGTCGCCCCTGCCTGGGCCATGCTGCCGCTGGTGGTGGCGAAAGAGCGCGCCGACTCGCACTGCAACTTGCTGGCGCAAGAGACGCTCGCCGCCTTCATCGCCGAAGGCCATCTTGCGCGCCATGTGCGGCAGATGCGTGGGCTGTATGCACAGCGGCGCGGTCTCCTGCTGGCGCAGTTGGCTCGCGACTTCGAACCGTGGCTCGAGCCGCTGCCGGGAACGGCGGGTCTGCACCTTGCAGCGCGTGCGAAGCGGGACCTTGATGTCGAGCACTTGGTCCGACAGGCGCGCCAGATAGGGGTCGGCGTGTCTTCGATCGCCGACTACGGCGCGGGCTTGACACTGCCGCGCGGGCTCTTGTTCGGCTTCGGTGCGCTCGAGGCAGCACGCATCCATACTGGTTTGGATCGATTGCGATCGTTGTTCGCGAAGCTGCCGCCTCGTTGACCGAAGGCAAAGCCAGATAGTTGAACGAGCTCAGCCTATCCTCTCACCGGCGACGGGCGGAACCGTATGGCGCGAACACTTCCACCGTCCAGTCGACAAAGGCGCGCAGCTTGGCGCTCGGGTGCCGGCTGGACGGGTAGGCTACCGACACGGGCATCGGCGGCGGTTCCCAGTCGGCCAGCAACTCGACCAGCGCCCCGCTCTCGACGTGCGACTGCGCCATGAAGGCAAAGGTCTGCGCCACGCCGAGCCCGGTCAGCAGCGCCGTCAGATGGGCCGTGCTTTCGTTGACCGCGATGGTGGCATGCCCATTGATCTCGAAGCGCTCGTCGCCGCGCTCGTAGCGCGGCGGAATGTAGCGCCCCGTACGCGACGAGAAATAGCTCACCACCCGGTGCCCGTCGAGCAAGTCGGCAGGCGTCCCGGGCACTCCGTGGCGCTTCAGGTAGTCGGGCGTTGCGCAGGTCATGTAGGGCATCTGCGCGACGCGGCGCGCCACCAGCGACGGGTCGCTCAGCACGCCCCCGCGGAGCACGCAATCCACCCCTTCGCCGATCAGGTGGACCGACCGGTCGCCCACGCCGAGCTCGAGCAGGATGTCGGGGTAGCGCGCGTGGAACGCCGGCAGCCTGGGAATGAGGATTCGGTTGGCCAGCGAGGAGCCGATGTCCACACGCAGACGGCCTTTGGGACGGGTCTGTGCATTCGTGACATCGGCCTCTATGTCGTCGATCTCGGCCAGCACCCGCGAGATGCGCTCGTAGTAGGCCGCGCCTTCCGGCGTCACCGTGACACGGCGCGTTGTCCGCTGCAGCAGCTTCACACGCAAGTGGCTCTCGAGTTGCTGAACCAGCTTGGTCACGCTGGGCTTCGGCATCTGCAGCAAATCCGCCGCCCGCGTGAAGGTGCCGGCTTCGACGACCCGGGCGAACACGCGCATGGCTGCGATCTGGTCCATCGCCGGATTATTGGCCAACTGGAAATAAACATGTCCCGCACACCATCTTGGTCGCCGCAGGGTCCGACCCGACACTTCATGCCATCGCCACTCACCTCCCGTTCCCGGCAAGCGATCCACGCCCTATCGCGATGCCAATGGCGCACGACGCACACAAGCGTCTGCACTCCGATGACAGGGCCAACCAAACCGAAAAGGAAATCGAAATGACCACCAAAATCCAAACCGTGCTGATGACGGGCAAGACCCATACGACGGCCAGCCGCCATGAGGGCGCCCCGCGCGGCGATGAGCGCGTCGACATCCAGATGTCAACGCCTGGCAAGGCCGGCAACGAAATCGTGCTCAAAGCGATCCAGTTGCATCCGACCGCGGAGCAGTTGTTCGCTGGAGCCTGGTCCGCCTGCTACACCGGCGCACTGGGCGTCGCAGCCAAGGCGAAGAAGGTGGCGCTGCCCTCCGACATGTCGGTCGACATCGAAGTGGATCTCGGCCAGACCGGCGGCGCGTACTTCATCCAGGCCCGGATCGATGTGCGCATGCCCGGCGTTGCACACGACGTGGCAGAAGCCATCGCGCATGCAGCGCATCAGATGTGCCCTTATTCGAAGGCGGTTCACGGCAACATCGACGTCGTTACGAACGTCGTTGCCGCGGAAGCGCTGGCAGCGTAATACCTCGGCCTAATAAAAGGAACCGAACCTCGCTGTCGACTCGACAGCGAGTGCAACAAACCACTCACCTTCTCGGAGAACAGCATGTCCAAACCCCTCGCCAACAAGGTCGCCCTCGTCACTGGCGGTTCACGCGGCATCGGTGCCGCCATCGCGCGCCGCTTGGCGCACGACGGCGCCGATGTCGCCATCAGCTATTCGGCCTCCGCCGACCGCGCAGAGACGCTGGTCAAGGAACTGAAGGATCTGGGCGCCCGCGCCGCAGCCTTTCAGGCCGACCAAGCCGACCCACTGCAGGTCGAAGCGCTGGTAAACAACACCGCTCGCCGTTTCGGCAAGCTCGACATCCTCGTCAACAACGCCGGCGTATTCGTGGTCGGCCAGGTCGGCGCGCCCGACAGCGACGTCGCCGCCCTGGAACGCCAGTTCGCCATCAACGTCGGCGGCGTGGCCGCTGCCGTGCGTGCTGCAGTGCCGCTCATCAGCGACCACGGTCGCATCATCTCGATTGGCTCCGGCGCCGCCGATCGCACGCCCTGGCCCGGTGTGGCCGACTATTCGGCGACGAAGTCAGCAGTGTCCGCCTACACCCGCGGCTGGGCGCGCGACCTCGCCCCGCGCGGCATCACCGTCAACACCGTGCAGCCAGGCTCGATCGACACAGAGATGAACCCGCAGGACGGCGACTTCGCCGCCGTGCAGAAGGCAGCCATTCCGCTTGGCCGCTATGGCCGGCCCGAAGAGATCGCGGCCGCGGTAGCTTTCCTCGCAGGCCCCGACGCCAGCTTCGTCACGGGCATTTCACTCGACGTCGACGGAGGAGCTGCGGCGTGATCGCCAAACTCGGCCATGGCAGGGGTGAAACTCAAAGTCTGTCGGAATAGCAAACATGGCTTCTCGGGATCGCCGCACAGATAGCCTAGCCCCTGGCTCCCGCCCCGCTCCTCGAATCGGGTCGAGCCTGTGCGCGCAACCACTCGGCCACCGCTCGCACCGGCGCCGAGGTCGGCCTGTCGGCGTACATGGCCAGGTGATAGGTATGCCCGTCGATCACGGGGCCGAATGGCTGCACAAGATGGCCGGCTTCCAGTTCCTCGGCGACCAGCGCGAGGCTGACCAGCGCGATACCGTGGCCGGCAACGGCAGCCTGTATCGCGTGGCCCTCGTCGGAGAAGCGAAGCTGACCCACTTGTGACGGCCGGCGGCGTCGCGCCGCCGCGAACCAGCGCTCCCACGTGGGATTTTCCGGCTGGACGTGCTTCCAGTCGAAACGGATCAGCGGCACGCGAGCCAGGTCGTCCGGCGACAGCACGCCCAGCCGCGGATTCGCCACTGGCGCGAACCGGTCGGTGAACAGGGGCTCGATCGCGAGACCGGGATAAGGCCCGCGGCCATAGCGAATCGCGATGTCGATCTCGGTCGATCGCAGGTCGACGACGTCGTCGGTCGCCTGCAGCTGCAAGTCGATATCGGGATGCCGGTGCCGGAAGTCGGCCATGCGCGGCACCAGCCACTTCACGGTGAAGGCACTGGTGGCGGAGATGCTCACCTGCGCCCGCATCCGTTGCTGCGTCAGGCGCACCAGCGTCGACTCGAACGCATCAAAGCCGTCGCGCAGCACGGGGTAGAGCTGCCCGCCCGCATCGGTGAGCGCGACTTTGCGTACCTGTCGATCGAACAGCGCCAGCCCTGTCTGCGCCTCCAGCGCGCGGATCTGGTGGCTGATGGCGGTCGGCGTGACAGCCAGCTCCTCGGCGGCGGCCTTGAAGCTGCCCAGGCGCGCGGCGGCCTCGAACGCGCGAAGCGCGGAGAGCGGAAGCGATCGACGTTGCAGAAGCGGCATGGACAGATAGATGAGATCTACTCATCTTATAGCTGACAAATGAACCTTTGTCGCGCGCTGCGCGAATCCCTATCGTGAGAGCACAGATCGGCCATTCGCCAACCTCCCGCCCTTCAACCCTTGGCCCTTCATGAATGAAGGAATTCGCACCATGCTGGAACGCGTCATCACCCGCCCCGACAACTACGAACCCTTCCTGCTCTCGCAGGGCATCCGGTTCGGCAATTTGCTGTTCATCTCCGGCCAGGCAGGCGCCGCCGATGACGGCAAGATCGTCGCGGGCGGCTTCCTCGCGCAAGGCGAGCAGGCCTTCGCCAATCTGCGACGCGCACTGGAAGCCGGCGGCTCGAGCCTGAATGACGTGATCAAGGTCACGATCTTCGTGACCGACATGGCGCATTTCGAGGATGTGGTGGCCCTGCGTCGCCGGTTCTTCTCGCCCCCCTACCCGGCCGACACGATCGCCGAGATCAAGGCGCTCTACGACCCCCGCGCAATGATCGAGATCGAGGCGGTCGCCGCTGTGCGTCAGCCGAAGGGGCGATGACTGCTCCCGAGGTCTCGCCGCGCATGGCACAGCGCTTGCGTGCAGCTCCCTCGGATAACATTCACGCAATCGGGCCGCCGCCTCCATGGGCTTCCATCGTGGACGGCTTCCCTGGACAAGGTCTTTGAATTTGGACACCGTGAGCGCTTTCGCCGAACTGGGGTTGGCACCCGATGCGACCGAGCACGAGGTGAAGGCGGCATGGCGCCGGCTCGCCTCGCATTGGCATCCGGATCGCAATGACAGCGCCGGTGCTGTTGCCAAGATGCAGCGCATCAACCAGGCAATCGAGGAGATCCGCCGCGCCGGATTCGGTGCCCGGGCGAACGCCGATGTCGACACGCCCGGCGCACCCGACAACAACACCCCCGATGGATTCGACGCCGACCAGGCTACGACGGCATCCCGCGCGGCCGACACGCAACGGCAGCGCCGGCCGCTGCACCGCAAGGTCAGGATGACGCTGGAGGAAGCGGCCGTCGGATGCATCAAGGTGCTGCGGGGCAAGGTCACCGACATCTGCGCCACCTGCGCGGGCGCCGGGCACCAGGTGCTGGGCGGGAATTGCGCTCGGTGCGGGGGGTCAGGCGCGATCCCGAAGCGCTCCTTTTTCGGATGGCCCGCCGGTGTGACCGAGTGCGAGGCCTGCTTGGGCGGCGGCATCGCGAGGCAGCCGTGCGCGACGTGCGGCGGAGTCGGCAAGATGGCGCCGCGCGGCTACAAGATGAACGTGCGCATTCCGCACGGCGTGCGCGATGGCGATTTGCTCCATGTCGACGGACGGCGCGTGCGCGCCGAAGGCCCTCCCGCCGATGTCGAGATTCGCGTCGAGGTATCGGAGCACGCATTCTTCAAGCTCGACGACGACGGCACCATTCGGTGCGAGATGCCGGTCGACGGATTCGCATGGATCGCCAATCGGCAGGTCAAGGTGCCGACCGTCACCGGCTTGCAAGCGCTGCAGCTGAGCCGCGACCAGCTGTCTTACCGCTTGAAGGGCCAGGGCTTCCCGGTGCAGCGCCGCGGCCCGCGTGGCGACCATCTGGTCACGTTGGTGCCCATATTTCCGCAACAGCTCAGCACCGACCAGCAGATCCTGCTCGACCAGCTCTCGGCCACCAGTTCGGGCGCTGGCGGCGAAGCATTGGACGACCGCCTTCGCGCATGGAATCGGGGGCTACGCGCCTGGGAACGAGGCCTTTAGAGGGCGGTGGCCCAGCACTCCCGCCGTCATTCGCACGAATGACGGCAGACCTTGCACGAGGAAGGCGCCAGTGTCGCGCGCGAGGCGCCAACCGGAAAAGCCTGAGCGGAGGTCGCAGCGGCACAGCGCCCACCAGCAGCGCAGCACGTCGAGCGAGAGGAAGGTCGCAGCCAAGCCGAGCGCGAGCGAGTTGCGCGCGCGCCCAATCCCATGGTGCGCCGCCACGTCGGCCGCGACGTGGCCGTGCGCGATTTCCTCGCGCGCGTGCCAACGCCACATGCGGGAGTGAGCGGAGTCATCGTCCGGCAGCAGGTCGGGATGCGCCAGGATCTCGCGTGACAGCACGATCGTCAGGTGCTCGAAGGCCACGACCAGCGCCAATCGCATCGTCAAGCTGCACTTTGCGATCTCGTCGGTGACGCGCTTCGCGCGCTCGGCTGCCGGCGCCGCACCGGGAGTGGCTTTGATCAGCGCAGCGTTGTAGCGATCATGGGCACGCTGATGCGCGCGTTCTTCGCGAATCAACCGGCTGACTTCAGCATGCAACGCATCGCTCGCGCAGCCGCCAGCGCCGCGCTGCCATTCCTCGATCGTCGCGATGACGAAGGATTCACCGGTTGGCAAGATCAGCGACAGCGCGTCGAACAGGCGACTGCGGGGAATCGTGCGGTTCCAGATGACTGCCTCGCCGGGGGTTCGCGCCGTCATGAGCCGGCCTTTGCGACGGTCGAGGTCGACCACAGGCGCGGCCCTTCGCGCAGCCAGCGCCGCGCGAAATCTGCATAGGCGAGCGGCGCGGCGGATGCGTCGTCACGCAGGCGGTCCGGGGCGGCGATCCACGCTGCATTGGGCTGGCGATGGTGCACGCTGTGCAGCGACCGATGCAGCATGATCCATCCCAGTCCGAACGGGAGCGTGACGTCATGAGCCAACTCGCCCGCAGCGCGCCGCGTGCCGGACGGCGCCACTGAGGTGCCGTAGTGCTCGGCCTGCGTCAGCGGAAAGTCGATCCACCCCGATATGCACAGCGGGATCGCATAGGCCCAGAAAAAAGCGTGCGGTGCAAGCCAGCAGGCCAGCGCGATCGCGGTCGCACACAGCAGCCACGAGACCGTCGACAGGCCATGCGCCGCTCGACGGTCCGCCGGCACAAGGCCGCCGCCCACGCGGTTGAGATGGAACGCGACCCAGAATACCTCCAGCGGAGCCAGTGCCCAGATCCAGCGCGTGCGCCAACTCAACGCGTACAAGCTGCCTTCCGGGTCGTCGTCGTTGCAGGTCGCGAGGTGGTGCTTGAAATGGAAGTAGCGGAATGCGGTGAAGTTCTCGCCGATCAAGGACGCACAGGCATTGCCGGCCAAGTCGTTCAGGCCCCGATGGCTCAGGAAGCTTCGATGCGCTGCAAGGTGCTTGACCTCCTGGCAGCCCAGCAGAAGCAAGGCCTGAACGACAGCCAGTGGCGCGACGATCCACACCGAGCGGATCGTCGCCAGCAGGGTGGTGTTGACGACGACGGCGAGCAGGAACAGCCCGCCAGCCAGGTCGCAGGCGAGTCGCTGGCCCGTCGCCGGGGCCATCGCTGTCGTGCGACCCGAGCTCACAGCATCGTCACCAGGTGGCGGGTGACGCGCTGCGTAGATGTCAGCGGCATCATCTTCCAGATGGGCTTGAGCAGCGACAGCGGCACGGTGCCGCGCAGGATCACGCCGTTGTCCAGCGAGCGTGCGTGAGGAAAGTAGTCGGGTTTCACGCAGACGATGTCCTTGAAGCCGCGGCCATGGTAGTAGCGCAGTTGCGGATCGACCGGTACGCCGGCGCGTTGCAGTGCGATGTAGTCTTGCACCGACCGATCGCGATGGGACCGCAGCCAGCCTTCGAAGCCGGGGATCGGCGAGCCGAGGTAGATGTGGCGCCAGCCGCTCTTGAGCGCGTGTGGCCAGAAGAACTCAAGCAGTGCTTCGACGCCGCTTGGGTGGCTGCTGCTGAGGCTGATGCCGAACAGCGAATGGCTGCGCGCCGGCCGGGGCGAGTCGACGCAGTCGACCCACGACGCGGCATGACACCAGAAATCCGCGTGGACAGGACGCATGAACAGCGATGCGAGCAGCGTACCCGTGCTCTTGCAGAACGCGCCTGTCGAAAGGCTCGGATAGTCCTCGAGGCGCTGCAGGAGATCGTCCGACGATGCGGCCTGGATGGCGTCCCACTTTTCGCCCTCGAGCGTGAGCAGGGCCGGCAGGTCGCGGCGGGTCAGGAACCGGGCATGAGTGAGAGGGGCGGTCCGTGTGTGCGACGGCGAGTCCGAAGGAAAAACGAAAGAGGAGCGTGACACAGTGGCGTGAGAGTGCGGGTCCCGGATCGGGATGCCGATTACGCTTGTGGCACATGACGTCGCAGTGACTGCGGGTCCGGGGATCCAGGGCGGATAGAGGCGGCCGTCTCTAGAAGTCCGCGACCTTGCCCCACGCCGACGACAGGAATCTGTCCGGGTGATACGGGCGGGGATCGACGAGGGGTTCGGCGCCACTGACGATGTCGGCAATCAAATGCCCGGCCCCGGGGCCGATGCCGAAGCCATGGCCACTGAACCCGGCCGCCAGCACGAGCCCGCGCAGGTTCGACATCTCGCCGATTCCAGGGACGCCGTCGGGCGTGCTGTCCACATAGCCCGCCCAGGCTGCCGTGACCGAGCTCTCCTTCAGCGTCGGCACCAGCGCTACCGCACGCTTGTACGTGAGGTCAACAACCGATGCGTCGACCTTCGGATCGAGAATGCGCATTCGCTCCATCGGCGTCGGCTTGTCAAGCCGCCAGCGCGACCAGCCTTCGTGGCCGGAGCGCACGCCTTCGAGTCCGCCGGGCGCGAGATTGCGCCATCTGCGTTGGAACATGGGCAGGAACTGCGGTGCAAAACGCAGAAGCTGCGGCGTAGGGTCCACGCGTCCCCGACCGCTGATGGCCAGGGTATATCCGCCGTCCACACGCCGCGTCATGGAGACGCCGGTCGTGTGGAGCGCAGCCGGTATCTCCTTGCCGTCCGTGGCAACCGACAGCACCGTCTGCCGGATGGAGGCCTGGGGAAACCGAATGCCATATTGGCGGCAGAACGAGGAGGCCCAGGCGCCTCCGGCAAGCACCGCGACCTTGGTGCGGATCGTGCCGTTCTCGGTGACTACTGCCGAGAGCCGCCCGCCCTCGGTCTCCACGCCCCGCGCCGCGCAGCCCTGGTGCACTGTGCCGCCAAGTTTCAGAAAGGCGCGCGCCACGGCCGGCGCAGCACGCGACGGGTCCGCAGTGCCGTCGGTAGGCGCGAAGACACCGCCCTTCCAGGGCTTGCCGGTGGCCCGCCCGCGTTGCGCCGCTTGTTCCGCGGTCAGCATCTGGGTCTTCACGTCAACGGTGCGCGCGAACTCCCCCCAGCGAGCCCAGCCGGCCAACTCCTTCTCGCTGTTGCTGAGGTAGAGCAGACCGCATCTCTGGAAGCCCGTCTCCTCACCGGTCTCCGGCGTGAATTGCTCCCACAGCGCCAGGCTCTTCGTGGCCATCGGCAATTCGCGTGCATCCCGGTTCTGCTGCCGGCACCAACCCCAGTTCCGGCTCGATTGTTCGGCGCCGACGCGCCCCTTTTCCACAATCGCGACCTTCATCCCGCGCTTTGCCATGTAGTACGCAGCAAACACTCCGATGATGCCGCCACCAATCACGACGACGTCGGCGTGCGTCGGCAGATCCGGGCTGGACTCAACGGGAAACAGGGGTGCAGGCATGCTCGGGATGTCCGTCAAGGGTCAGAGAAAACGCGAAAGCATGTGTGCTTTCTTGTCGGCAGATCTTGGAGATGAGATCAGTAGCCAAGAACTGCCTTGGTCTCGAGATATTCCTCGAGTCCGTGGACGCCGTATTCGCGGCCGTTGCCGGACCGCTTGTAGCCGCCGAACGGCGCATGGCTGGTCCATGCCGGGTAGTTGATGTGCACCTGGCCGGCGCGCAGTTGCGCCGCCACGCGCCGTGCCCGCTCCGGGTCGCCAGACTGCACGCTTGCACTGAGGCCATAGACCGTATCGTTCGCCATCGCGATGGCCTCGGCCTCATCCCGGTAGGGCATGATGACCAGCACGGGCCCGAATATTTCTTCCCGCGCCACCCTCATGTCCGGCGTCACATCGGAGAACACAGTCGGGCGCACGAAGTAGCCTTGCGCCAAACCCGCAGGCCTGCCCGGACCGCCGCAGACCAGCCTGGCGCCCTCTTCCATTCCGCTGGCGATCATCGCCTGCACCCTTGCGTATTGCGCGGCGTTTGCAATCGGACCCATCGACGTCTTCTCGTCGCGCGGATCACCCACAGTGATACCGGCCGCTGCTGTCGCTGCCAATGCCTCCACCTCGGCCAGGCGCGATGCGGGCACCAGCATCCGCGTCGGTGCGCTGCACGACTGGCCTGCGTTGCGCATCCCTGCCAACAGGCCCTTCGCTACACCCTGCTCGAAATCAGCGTCGTCGAGAAACAGGTTCGGCGACTTGCCGCCCAGTTCCTGCACGACGCGCTTGACCGTCACTGCGGCCGCCTGCGCCACGAGTACGCCGGCTCGCGTCGATCCGGTGATGGAGATCATGTCGACATCGGGGTGCGCCGCCAACGCGGCGCCGACGACCTCACCCGTGCCACCGACCAGGTTGAACACGCCGGCTGGCGCGCCGGCATCGTGCATCACTTGCGCGAAGAGCTGCGCGCTGTAGGGTGACAGTTCGCTGGGCTTCAGGACGATCGTGCAGCCGGCAGCGATCGCCGGTGCGACCTTGGCGGTGATCTGATACAGCGGCCAATTCCACGGCGTGATCAGCGCGCATACGCCGATCGGCTCTTTCGCAATGGCGATGCCGTCCTCGACGGAAAGAAATCGGTAGCGTTGCAGCACTTCCATCTGGGCGCGAACATGCGCGAGCGCAAAAGGCACGTGGGCGGCTCTGGCGAATCCGATGGGAGCGCCCATCTCCGCCGCGATGGCTTGCGCGAAAAGCTCCGCACGTTCCTCCAGCAACGCCAGGATCCGGCCCAGCAGCGCAAGCCGCTCGTCGAGTGTGCTTCGTGAGAATGTTTCAAAAGCGCGTCGGGCCGCAGCAACGGCAAGGTCGACATCGATCGATGAACCGGCTGCGACATGCCCGATGATCTCTTCGGAATATGGATTGACGACCGCAATGCTTGCTGCATGGGCGCGGTCGTGCCAGCACCCATCGATGTAGAACCGGGAGTCGTCCCCGCTGCGGTTGTTAACTGCCATGATCAGGCTTTCGCTTTCAGTCTTCGGGTGATTCAGCTGTCGACAAGCAATGCTGAGGTCAGGCGGTAACCCAAACCTTGCGCACGGTTTCGATGGTTCGCCACGTCCCGATGTAGCCCGGCTTCATGATGAAGCAGTCGCCAGCCTTGTAGGTCGACGGAGGCTGGCCTTGCTCCGTGATTTCCACCACGCCAGAAAGGATCAGGCAAAACTCCCACGTGTCTCCTTTGATGGAGTGGTTGACGCCCACCGTCGACTCGAACACCCCCGCATTGACTTTGCCGTCCTTCGCACTGTCGATGTCCCAGCTGCGGCACACCACATCCCCCTCGATGACGCGTTCCGCTGGTGGCCGGTATTCACGCGGCTCGCCAAGTTGGTCGAAGTTGAAGGGGACAAGAAGCTTGGACATGTGGAGACCTGTTCGCATTGCTGGATGGTGGGCCAATGCTAAAGAGAGCACGGCTGCGCCGATGCCGAACGAGGTCCCCGGAAAAGTGAGAAATGTGTGATTGCCACCTTCCATTGGTGGATCGTGCCGCAGCGACCGCCAAGGTCACGGGGCACCGCCCCGCGCAGGTGCCAGCAGGACGACGTTGACGAGGGCGGCATGCGCGGCCACCATGGTGCACATCGCCCATGCCCGACCGGGCAGCCTCCCTGGAGAGGCCTGGACCGCTCTGGAAGGGGGTCCACGGCGCCGTCCAGAGCTTTCAAGGAGATCTCATGGCTGAGAGCGACAAGGTGTTCGCGGGCTCGATCCCGAAGTTCTACGACACGCTGATGGTTCCCCTGATCTTCCAGGCCTATGCCGCCGACCTGGCGGCGCTTGTCGCTGCCTCATCGCCCGGCTCGGTGCTTGAAACGGCAGCCGGCAGCGGCGTGGTCACGCGGGCGCTTGCGCCGAAGCTCCGCGCCGACGCGCGCTACGTGGTGACCGACCTCAACCAGGCCATGCTCGACTATGCCGTCACGCGGCAGGCGTCCGACGGCCGTATCGAATGGCGGCAGGCGGACGCGCTGGCCCTGCCGTTCGAAGATGCCTCGTTCGACGTCGTTTGCTGCCAGTTCGGCGCGATGTTTTTCCCGGACCGGGTCGCGGGCTTCGCCGAGGCGCGTCGCGTGTTGAGGCCAGGCGGGCGCTTTGTCTTCAATGTTTGGGACCGCATCGAAGAGAACGCCTTTGCCGACGACGTCACCAACGCCGTCGCCGCGGTGTTTTCGCACGACCCCCCGCGATTCCTCGCCCGCACGCCGCACGGCTATCACGATGTCGCACTGATCCGAGCGGAATTGAGCCGCGCAGGGTTCGCCGACATCGAGATCGATACGCGCGAGAAGGTGAGTCGCGCGTCATCTGCACACGACGTCGCCACCGCCTATTGCCAGGGAACGCCGCTGCGCAACGAAATCGAGGCGCGCGACGCCAGCCTGCTCCAACTCGCTACGGACCGCGCGACGGAAGCGATCGCCAGCCGCCATGGCGCAGGCCCCGTGGCCGGCAAGATTCAGGCGCATGTGATCGTGGCGGCGGGATAGCGGAGTCCCGGCCTGGTTCAGGCGTCGGCCGCTTTCGCACAAGCCTGACCCAGGGTTGCTCAGACCCCTTCGACGATCCGCAGATCCCGTTCGGCCCCGTCGCCCAGCGCGGCGAGCGCGGCCTGGTAGTCGGGGCTGTCATGCACGGCTTTAGCCTGCTCGACGCTGTCGAACTCGATCAACACGGTGCGTTGGGCCAAACCGTATTCGTAGACCTTGACGGGCAGGCCGCGCGCGAGAAAGCGCCCGCCGCCGGCAGTGATCGCCGGGCCGGCCAGCTTCGCGTAGGCCGCAAGTTTGTCGGCGTCTTTGACGGCACGGTACGCACTGACCCAATAGGCTTTTGCCATGATGATTTCTCTCTGTTGCTGAGTGAACAATATAGCTTGCCAGGACGCATGTCTGACGCCCTGCGACCAAGCTGAAGTCAGTACACTGAACACCGGCACGAAGGCTCTAGAGAGGTGCCCGATCATGCAAACGGCAATTCCTGAAATGACCACTGACGTGTTGCAAGCATTTGCCGACGCGTGGAATCGCCACGATATCGATGCACTCATGTCGTTCATGGCAGACGATTGCGTCTTCGAAGCGTCTGCCGGCGCGGACGTCTGCGGCACCCGATGCGTCGGCGGCAAGGCCGTGCGAGCTGGTTTCGCGGAGGTCTGGGCAGTCTTTCCTGATGCCCATTGGGGGAACGCGCGCCATTTTGTCCACGGAGACCGGGGAGTATCGGAATGGACGTTCACGGGAACACGCACGGACGGAACTCGCGTCGAGGTTCAAGGTTGTGATCTGTTTACTTTTCGAGCCGGCAAGATTCTCCTGAAGAACTCCTACCGAAAAAACCGTTCGGCCCCGGCGGAGTCAACTCGGCATTCGACCTGAGCAGCACCGCCGCCATCAGAAGGTCGCCAGCACTGAAACCTGCTAGCCAGCTTTGGCTTTTCGCCCCTGCGAGATCGACTTCTTGGGCGGCACGGTAGCTCCGTATTCTTGCCACCATTGGGTCAGTGCTTCCATCGTCGGACCAAGACCTCGGGCCTTCAGCGTGATTTCGTAGTCGACTCGGGGTGGGACTTCGGCGAAGACCGTGCGCGACACCAGGCCGTCCGCTTCCAGCTCACGAAGTTGCGCCGTCAACATGTGTTGAGTGATTCCCGGAATCGCGCGCCGTAGCTCACCGAAGCGGTGTATCCGCTGATTGAGCAACCAAAGAATTTCCAGTTTCCATTTGCCCGAAAGCAGCGCAAATGCCCGGCGCATTTCCTCGTGCATGTTGACCTTATCGAGGTCATTGGTCTGGTTTTTCATACTTAGCGCCACTTTTTCATCCTACTTGTTGGTATCGATGTTAGGCCACATCATTCGTGCATACCTTGAACGGCGCGAACGAAGGCGAGCTGCAATCCGACCCTGAAAAGTTGATTCAGCAACCCTTGCACCAAAGATATTGACCAGGATTTCCTCATGCCCCGCAAGTACACCTACTGGATCAGCACTGCATTCCTGTCGCTGCTCTATCTGGCTTCAGCCACTTTGTACGCAACGCAGGCAGACACGATCCGCCAGGCACTTGCTTCGCTCGGTTACCCCGGCTATCTCGTGCCGGTCCTGATGGTCGCAAAGGTTCTCGGCGTGGTGGCGATTCTGTCGCGCGTCAACGTGGCACTCAGCAATCTCGCCTATGCAGGCATGTTCTATCACCTGCTGCTCTCCTTCTCTGCGCATATCAATGTGGGTGATGGCGCTGGCTCCGTACCTGCGGTGATCGGATTGGGCCTGTTGATCGCCTCTTTCCTTACCCAGAACAGCGCTCGCGCAAAGCAATCGCCTTATCCGCCGATAGCGGTGGGCTGATATGAAAACCTCACCCAACTCCATACGGAAAAAAGATGAATCGACTCATTGGAAAAGTAGCTGTTGTCACGGGCGCCGGCCGCGGCATCGGGCGGGCAGTGGCCAGGCTGTTTGCAGCGGAAGGCGCCAGAGTGGCGGTTCTCTCGCGCACTCCTGGCAATGTCGACCGCGTTGTGGCCGACATCGAGGCGGCTGGCGGGAGCGCGCTTGGCCTCGTCTGCGATGTCACCGATCCGGCTCAGATCAAGGCATCGGTGGATCAAGTGGTCGCGGCCTTCGGGCGGATCGACATCCTCGTGAACAACGCCTTCGATCCGTCCTCGGTTGCCTCCTCGATCATCGATCTCTCCGTTGAACAACTGCAACGCAATTTCGATACGGGACCCATCGCCTACTTGCAGATGATGCAGGCATGCCACCCGTACTTGCAGACGAGTGGGGACGGGCGGGTGATCAACTTCGCTTCTTGCGCTGGTGTTCTGGGCATGGAGAGTTATGGCCCATATGCCATGGCAAAAGAAGCGGTAAGGGCATTGACCAGGGTCGCGGCGCGCGAGTGGGGCCGCGACAAGATCACCGTGAACAACGTTCTTCCCATCGCGAACACCTGGGGCACGGACGATGTTCCCGCGCCGACCAACCCGCTCGCGCGGCATGGATCGCCTGAAGAGGACATCGCGCCCGTTGTCCTGTTCCTCGCGAGCAAAGATGCGCAGTTCCTGACGGGCTACAGCATCACTCCCGATGGCGGGATGATCATCGATAGCGCGCGCTGACGCGTGGCGCGCGGCGCGAGGCGCTCAATCAAGCGGCGAAGAAAGGTCTAGGCTTCAACATAGAAATAGCGGTCTGCGTTCTCGCAGAGATGCCTGACCAGGTGAGGAATTCGATCCCAGTCGTCCTTGTAGGGATTGTCCACGGCGTTGTACGCCGCCTCGGTTCGATCGTAGTCGAGCGGCGTCTTGGCGTGCTGCTCGAGCATGTGCCGAAGCGCCATGGCTTCCTCTGACATCCCGACTTCGGCATAACTCGCGGCCGCGACATGGACCAGCGTTTGGCCCGAGTTGTGCAGGCCCGTCGTGAATCCCTCGCCCGCCCGGCTCTGCTCCCACTCGAAGATCGAGTACACGATCCTGTAGCCGGGTGGGAGTTGATCAAGAAGATGGTCGGGGTCGCGGACGTCCAATTCCGACGCCAACCGGTACATCCCTTCCTCCGGGATTCCCTCGCCATCTGACTGCCAGAAGGGAGAAACATCTGAGCCAGCTGAACTGGAGGCCTCGTCGACCATCCGCAGAACCAGCGCTGGAATGATGCGGGTCATGTGTGCCTTTCTTGATCGGTATGCGAGTTTGGTGGGGCTAGCCAAGTGCACCGGCACGCGTGATGCCCTGATATCCTGAGAAGAATAAACGAGTCGCGGCAGATCATGCCCGGCCGTGGAGACAATTCATGAAAGCGAACGAGCCGACGCTGATTGAAGAAAAAGACATTGAGCCGTGGCTGCACCTGTTTGCCCGTATCGATGTCACCCTGATGTCGGTCAGCGGCGCGGAAGCTCAGCGGATCTTCCGCGCCCTGGGGCCGCACCGGCGGGCCAACGCGCACCAACGCCTGCTGCTTGAGCGGCGAAGGCTGATCCTGGAGTTGCAGGACATGGGTGTGTGCCCCATTCAAGGAGGGGCGCTTCCCGCCTGGGGGTCACCTTGTGAAGGTTCCCCGGGCGCCAACTACGAGCTCCTGGCCCAGGCATTTGCGCAATGTGCGCTGGCCGCAGACAGACTGGGAAAGTTCGCGCTGAGACGATGGCTGCTCGACCGGGCGCACATGCACCGGCAACATGCGCTGTTCCTTTCGACTTGAAGGCGACGAGGTCACGCTCCTTGAGGAGCCGTCCGCCCCTGGCCGCGGTCTGTCCTATGGCAAGGGCCGGGCAACAGCTTGCGCGTTGGCAGTTGGCAGGTGGAAGAGGTGCAACTCCTTCCACCGGCCTGTTGAATTCTCAAGCAACACGACCGAGTTGCACTCCGCACCGATGGCGCCGGATGCTTCGAGCCTGATTTGCAACTCAGCCGCGGCTTCATCGGCTTCGGATGCGTCGCCGTGTGCAACGGTAAGGTGTGGAACGATCCCTTGGTGCGCCCCCTCGTACGGCTGGAAATCCGGAAAAGCGTCTACAAGGGCCATGGTCATTGCGACGAACGGCGCTGGAGGTTCAGGCGCGAGATAGGTCGTCTCGGGGAAGCGGGCCACTTCTTCCAGCGAGAAACGGAACGCAGTGACTCGCGCAAGTGCGCGCTGCGCCCGGTCGAGGACTGCAGGCGTGATCTGCTGCGGATCCATGAAAGGGACCAGCAGGGTGATGTGCGCCGGGACGCCCTGCTTTGCGGTCGCATCGAAACGCTGGCGCAGGTCGCCCACAAGCAGCTCGGCGGAGGGCACCCGGACGGCAAAGGCGGATATCGGCATGGGCCAGGATGATATTCATCAGCGGCCGACTTGAAGATGCCAGGCTCACTTGCCGGAAGGCGCCTGCCACCAGCCTTCGGCAAAGCGCCCCTGCAGGAAAGCGACGAATGCCGACACCTTGCCCGGCACCAGCTTCGGCGACGGAAACACCGCGTGGATCTCCTGCTCGGCCAGCGTGTGATCGGCCAGCACTTCGAGCACCTTGCCGAGCAGCAGCGAATCGCTGGCGACATAGCGCGGCATCATCGCAATGCCGAGCCCGTCGCGCGCCGCTGCCAGCACCGCAGACACATTGTTCGAGCGAAAGCGCCCCGACACCGCCACGTTGACCGCCTCGCCCTTCGGCGTGCGCATGCGCCAGACCTCGTCGCCCACCACGCTGCTGTAGATGAGCGCAACGTGCGCGCTCAAGTCCTGCGCGCGCTTGGGCACGCCGTGCTTCTTGAGGTAGGCCGGCGACGCCACCATGACCCATGGGTTCATGCCCAGGAAGCGCGCGCCGAGCGACGAATCGGCCAGCTTGCCCATGCGGATGGCGACATCGATGCCCTGCGCGATCAGGTCGACGTACCGGTCTTCGAAGCTCAGGTCGAGCTGCACCTGCGGATGGCGGCGCATGTACTCCAGCGCCAGCGGCACGACCACGCGGCGCCCGAAGGCCACCGAGGTGCCGATGCGCAGCAGCCCCTGCGCCTGGCCCTGTTTCAGCTGCACGATGCTGTCGGCTTCACCGGCATCGCGCACGATGGTCTTGCACTTCTCGTAGTAGAGCGCGCCCGACTCCGTGAGGCTCACGCCGCGGGTGTTGCGGTTGAGCAGGCGCACCTTGAGCCGCGCCTCGGCGGCCGCGATCTGCTTGGTCACGGTGGGCTGTGTGGTGTTGAACTCGCGCGCGGCTTTCGAGAAGCTGCCGGTCTCGACCACACGCACGAACATCTCCATTGCCAACAGTCGGTCCATGCCCGGATGGTAGCCAGTTATTCCATTCCGGAATAGGTTTTATGGTTCGGCGCCCTCTTCTTCCGAACGGCCCGGCTTCCTACAGTCGGATCAGTTCAGCAGATCAAGGAGACCACCCCATGGCCAAGATGACCGCAGCGCAGGCTGCCGTGCTCGTGATGGAAAAGGAAGGCGTGACACAAGCCTTCGGCGTGCCCGGCGCCGCCATCAACCCGCTCTACGCGGCGCTGCGCAAGCAGGGCAGCATCGCGCACATCCTCGCGCGCCACGTCGAGGGCGCCTCGCACATGGCCGAGGGCTACACACGGGCCGTGGCCGGCAACATCGGCGTGTGCATCGGCACCTCGGGGCCGGCCGGCACCGACATGATCACCGGCCTCTACTCGGCCTGGGCCGACTCGATTCCGATCCTCTGCATCACCGGCCAGGCGCCGCGTGCGCGGCTCTACAAGGAAGACTTCCAGGCGGTCGACATCGAGTCGATCTCCAAGCCGGTCACCAAGTGGTCGGTCACGGTGCGCGAGCCCGGGCAGGTGCCGCAGGTGTTCCAGCAGGCTTTTCATCTGATGCGCTCGGGGCGCCCGGGCCCGGTGCTGATCGACCTGCCCTTCGACGTGCAGATGGCGCAGATCGAGTTCGACATCGACACCTACCAGCCGCTGGTGCCGTACAAGCCCGCAGCCACGCGCGCCCAGATCGAGAAGGCCCTCGCGATGCTCAACGCGGCCGAGCGGCCGTTGATCGTGGCGGGCGGCGGCATCATCAACGCCGATGCGGCCGACCTGCTCGTGCGCTTTGCCGAGGCGACCGGCGTGCCGGTGATCCCGACCCTGATGGCCTGGGGCGCGATCCCCGACGACCATCCGTTGATGGCCGGCATGTGCGGCCTGCAAACCAGCCACCGCTACGGCAACGCCACGATGCTGGCGAGCGACTTCGTGCTGGGCATCGGCAACCGATGGGCCAATCGCCACACCGGTTCGGTCGAGGTCTACACCAAGGGCCGCACCTTCGTGCACGTCGACATCGAGCCGACCCAGATCGGCCGTGTGTTCACGCCCGACTTCGGCATCGTGTCGGACGCGAAGCTCGCACTCGAGCAGTTCGTTGCGGTGGCCGAGCAGATGAAGGCCGAGGGCCGCCTGCCCGACCGCGCGAAGTGGGCCGGCGAATGCCGCGACCGCAAGAAGACCCTGCTGCGCAAGACCAACTTTGCAGATGTGCCGATGAAGCCGCAGCGCGTGTACCAGTGCATGAACAACAACTTCAGCCACGACACCTGCTACGTGAGCACCATCGGCCTGTCGCAGATCGCAGCCGCGCAGTTCCTGCACGTCTACAACCCGCGCCACTGGATCAACTGCGGCCAGGCCGGCCCGCTGGGCTGGACGATCCCGGCCGCGCTCGGTGTGCGCGCAGCCGACCCGAGCCGCAAGATCGTCGCGCTCTCGGGCGACTACGACTTCCAATTCATGATCGAGGAACTCGCCGTGGGCGCGCAGTTCAAGCTGCCCTACATCCACATCGTGGTGAACAACAGCTACCTGGGCCTGATCCGCCAGAGCCAGCGCGGCTTCGAGATGGACTACTGCGTGCAGCTCGCGTTCGACAACATCAACGCAGCGCCGGACGCCGGCATCGAGGCCGGCTACGGCGTCGATCACATGAAGGTGGTCGAAGGGCTCGGCTGCAAGGGCATCCGCGTGCGCAAGCAGGAGGAGATGACACCCGCGATCCAGCGCGCAGAGGCGCTGATGGCCGAGTTCGGCGTGCCGGTGGTGATCGAGGTGATGCTGGAGCGTGTTACCAACATCGCGATGGGCACCGAGATCGACGCCATCAACGAGTTCGAGCCCCTGGCCGAGCGCAGCGAGGACGCGCCCACTTCCATCGCCGCCATGGCAATGCTCGACTGAGGACGCACGATGCCGCGCTTTGCCGCCAACCTCACGATGCTCTTCACCGAGCTGCCATTCATGCAGCGCTTCGAGGCTGCCGCCAGGGCCGGCTTCGATGCGGTCGAATACCTGTTTCCCTATGCGGTGCCGAAGAAGGAACTGGTCGCCGCGCTGCGCGACAACGCACTGGAACAGGTGCTGCACAACCTGCCGGCCGGCAACTGGGAAGCCGGCGAGCGCGGCATCGCCTGCCATCCGGATCGCGTTGCCGAATTCCGCGAAGGCGTGGCGCGCGCCATCGACTACGCCACCGCGCTGGGCTGCCCGCAGGTCAACTGTCTGGCCGGAAAGATGCCCGTGGGCGCGGCCCTGCACCAGGTGCAGCCCACGCTGGTGGAGAACCTGCGCTTTGCAGCGCGCGAGCTGCAGGCCGCCGGCATCCGCCTGCTGATCGAGCCGATCAACAGCTTCGACATTCCGGGCTTCATGCTCACGCGCACCGACCAGGCGCTCGCCCTGATGGACGAGGTGGGGTCACCCAATCTGAAGCTGCAATACGACATCTACCACGCGCAGCGCATGGAAGGCGAGCTCGGCGCCACGCTGGGCAACCACCTCGCGCGCATTGGCCACATCCAGCTCGCCGACAACCCGGGCCGCGGCGAACCCGGCACCGGCGAGATCAACTACCCGTGGCTGTTCAGGCACATCGACGCGATCGGCTACACGGGCTGGATCGGCTGCGAGTACCGGCCGCGCACCGACACCGCCACAGGCCTCGGCTGGCGCACCGCGCTCACACACTAAGCAAGTAAGGAACCGCAACGACATGTCCAACGCATCGCAGAAGATCGGCTTCATCGGCCTCGGCATCATGGGCGCACCCATGGCGGGGCATCTGCTTGACGCCGGCCACGCGCTCTTCGTCCACACGCGCAGCACCGCACCCGAGCCCTTCGCCTCGCGCGCCACGGTGTGCGCCTCTGCCACCGAGGTGGCACAGAAGGCCGACATCGTCTTCCTCATGGTGCCGGACACGCCCGACGTGGAGAAGGTGCTGTTCGGCGAAGGCGGCGTTGCGGCCGGTCTCGGCAAGGGCAAGCTGGTGGTCGATTGCAGCTCGATCGACCCGATTGCCACCCAGGCATTTGCGCAACGCATCGCCGGTCTCGGCTGCGGCTATGTCGATGCACCCGTTTCCGGCGGCGAGGTGGGCGCGAAGGCCGCGAGCCTCACGATCATGTGTGGCGGCGCAGAGGCCGACTTCGACCGCGTGAAGCCGCTGCTCGAGAAGATGGGCAAGAACCTCACGCTTGTGGGCGATGTCGGCGCGGGGCAGATCACCAAGGTTGCCAACCAGATCATCGTGGCGCTGAACATCGCAGCGGTTTCCGAAGCGCTGGTGTTCGCATCGAAGGCCGGCGCCGACCCGGCCCGGGTGCGGCAGGCGCTGATGGGCGGCTTCGCGTCGTCGCGCATCCTGGAAGTGCATGGCGAGCGGATGATCAAGCGCACCTTTGCGCCGGGTTTTCGCATTGCCTTGCACCAGAAGGACTTGAACCTGGCACTGCAGAGCGCGCGCGCACTCGGCGTCGCGCTGCCGCAGACGGCCGGCGCAGCGCAGCTCATGAACGCCTGCGCCGCGCTGGGCCACGGGCAGGCCGATCACTCTGCGCTGGTCAGGGCGCTCGAAGCGTTGGCGCAGCATCCGGTGCAGCCGGACTGATGCGGCCTTGCACGGAGTCCTGCGTTGATCTGAGCGCTGCGGTTCCGGGGTGGGATCAGGGCGGCGGGGCACATTCGCGGAAGGGGCCACCCGCCGCCAGCGGCCCACCCCGAAACGTCAGCCCTTGACGCTCACACTTTCGCGAACCGGCAATGGCCCGGAGGCTTCCAGCGACTCCTTGAGGTTCTTGCGACGCCAGGCCCAGGTCTTGAACGCCTGCGGCATGATAGTGATGCACGACACGTAGTAGACCAGCTTGAAGCCCAGGAAGCGCGGCCCCACCGGCGTATCGCGGAACAGGTCGCCCGCCAGGATCGACAGCAGCGCCTCCTGCATGCGCCACACGTTCTGCGGCTGCATGAAGATCCTGCGGATCGCCGGCGACGTGATGCGGTAGATGAACCACGAGAACATCTTCGGCCCGTGCTTCATGACCTTCTCGAAACGGCGGAAAGCCTTCTCGGCCTCCTTCTCTTCGCCCTTCAGCCAGTGGTTCACCGCGGTCGCGCTTTCGAAGGCGCTGTTCATCGCCAGGAACACACCCGACGAGAACATCGGATCGACGAAGGCGTAGGCGTCGCCGATCATCATGAAGCGGTCGCCGCGGCAGAACTTCGAGTCGTAGGCGTAGTTGCCGGTCGAGGTGGCGCCCTCGAGCAGCGTCGCGTCCTTGAGCCGCTCGGCCAGCTTGGGCGCGAGCGCGATGGTTTCCATCAGGAACTCGGTCAGGCTGCCCTTGCGCTGCTTGAAGTAGGCCGGCGACGCCACGGCGCCGACGCTGGTGGTGCCGTCGCGCAGCGGAATGAACCAGAACCAGCCGTGGTCGAACCAGAACAGCGTGATGTTGCCCTCGTAGCGCCCCGGATTGCGCTGCGCGCCGGCGAAGTGGCCGTACAGCGCCGCGCTGGCATGCTTGCGGCTGCGCTGCTTGGCATCGAACTGGTTCGACAGCAGCGTGTCACGGCCGCTGGCGTCGATCACGAAACGCGGGCGCCAGCTGGTTTCCGTGCCATCGCCGGCCTTGACCTTGACCAGCGCGCGCTCGTCGCCGCCCTTGCCAGCCTCGGTGTCGACCTCGGTCACCTTGTGGCCTTCGAAGGTGCGCGCACCGCGCTTGGCGGCCAGGCGGAACAGCAGCTCGTCGAGCTCGGCGCGGCGCACGTGCACGGCATAGGGAAACGACTTGTCCATCGCCTCGCCGAAGAAGAAATGGCTGGTGTGGTCGTGCCAGGGCGAGACGAACTCGGCGCCGTACTTGGCGATGCCGATGGCCTCGACCTCGGTGCGGATGCCCAGCCGGTCGAACAGCGGCATGTTCATCGGCAGCAGCGATTCGCCGATGTGAAAGCGCGGGTGCTGCGCCTTCTCGATCAGCACCACGTCGTGGCCCTTGTCCGCGAGCAGCGCGGCAACCGTGGAGCCGGCGGGTCCGCCACCGATGACCACGACGTCCGGGCTCGATCCTGTGAATTCTTGAAGTGCCATTGACCCGCAGGCCCTCCGGGGTTGTCTTGTATCCGGCTGAAACTGCCGCGGGGCAGAGTTTAGCGACCCGGCGCGAGGCCTCCCGGGTTGCGCCATCGTGGTTGTCACTACGGGGGCGGCTTGCGCTTTTGGAGTAGCCTCTTTGGTCGTTAGAAAAAGGAGATTTTCATGGCCGCCCCCCTGTCACCGGCAGAAGAAGCGCTGCGCGAAGCCGCACGCGAATACCACCGCAGCCCCGTTCGCGGCAAGATTTCCATCACGCCGACCAAACCGCTGATGAACCAGCGCGACCTGTCGCTGGCCTACTCGCCCGGCGTCGCCTACCCCTGCCTCGACATCGAGCGCGACCCTTCGCTCGCGGCCGAGTACACCTCGCGCGGCAACCTGGTCGGCGTGGTCACCAATGGCACGGCGGTGCTGGGCCTTGGCAACATCGGCCCGCTCGCCAGCAAGCCGGTGATGGAGGGCAAGGGCTGCCTGTTCAAGAAGTTCGCCGGCATCGATGTGTTCGACATCGAACTGGCCGAGAACGACCCCGACAAGCTGGTCGACATCATCGCGGCGCTCGAGCCCACGCTGGGCGGCATCAACCTCGAGGACATCAAGGCGCCCGAGTGCTTCTACATCGAGAAGAAGCTGCGCGAGCGCATGAACATCCCGGTGTTCCACGACGACCAGCACGGCACGGCCATCATCTCGGCCGCGGCGCTCCTCAACGGCCTCGAGCTGGTCGGCAAGAAGATCGAAGACGTCAAGATCGCCGTGTCGGGCGCCGGTGCCGCGGCGCTGGCCTGCCTCGACGTGATGGTGGGCCTGGGCGCCCAGCCGAAGAACATCTACGCGGTCGATTCCAAGGGCCTGATCTACGAAGGCCGCGCCGGCGGCTTCGACGAATCGAAGGCGCGCTTCTCGCAAAAGGACACGGGCGCCCGCACGCTGGCCGACGTGGTGGACGGTGCCGACGTGTTCCTCGGCTGCTCGGCGCCCGGCGTGCTGACGGCCGACATGGTCAAGACCATGGGCTCGCAGCCGATCATCCTGGCGCTGGCCAACCCCGAGCCCGAGATCCGGCCGGAGCTGGCCAAGGCCGTGCGGCCCGACTGCATCATTGCCACCGGCCGCTCGGACTACCCGAACCAGGTCAACAACGTGCTGTGCTTCCCCTACATCTTCCGCGGCGCGCTCGATTGCGGCGCCAGCAAGATCACGGAAGAAATGAAGCTGGCCTGCGTGCGCGAGATTGCCGACCTCACCAAGGCCGACATCAGCGAAGAAGTGGCGACTGCCTACGAAGGCCAGGAGCTCGCCTTCGGCCCCGACTACATCATTCCGAAGCCGTTCGACTCGCGCCTGATCCTGCGCATCGCGCCGGCCGTGGCCCGTGCCGCGGCGGCCTCGGGCGTGGCGGCACGGCCGATCGAAGACCTCGAGGCCTATCGCCAGCACCTGACCCGTTTCGTCTACCAGACCGGCATGTTCATGCGCCCGGTGTTCAACGCGGCCAAGATTGCCACCGCCAAGCGCGTGGCCTACGCCGAGGGCGAGGACGACCGCGTGCTGCGTGCGGCCCAGCTCGCGGTCGACGAAGGCCTGGCCAAGCCGATCCTGATCGGCCGCCCGGCCGTGATCGAGGCCCGCGTGAAGAAGGCCGGCCTGCACCTGCGCCTGGGCACCGACGTCGAAGTCGTCGACCCCGAGAACGACCCGCGCTTTCGCACCTACTGGGACGCGTATCACAAGCTCATGGGCCGCCGCGGCATCACACCGGAAGCCTCGAAGGCGATGGTGCGGCGCTCCAACACCACCATCGCTTCGCTGATGGTGCACCTGGGCGATGCCGACGCGATGCTGTGCGGGCTGGTCGGCCGCTTCGACAGCCACCTGAAGATCCTGCGCGAAGTGCTGGGCGTGAAGCGCGGTGCGCCGGGCTTCGCCACGCTGAACGCGCTGACGCTCGAGAAGTACACGCTGTTCGTGGCCGACACCAACGTGCATGAAGACCCGAGCGCCGAAACGCTGGCCAGCATCGCGGTGATGGCGGCAGAGGAAGTGCGCCGCTTCGGCCTCCCGCCCAGGGTGGCGTTTCTTTCGCACTCCAACTTCGGCTCGTCGGATCGCCCGTCGGCCCGCAAGATGCGGCTCGCGCGCGACCTGTTCTCGCGCATGGCGCCCGACGTCGAATGCGATGGCGAGATGCACGGCGACGCGGCCCTGTCGGAAGAAGTGCGGCGCAAGGCGCTGCCCGACAGCACGCTCACCGGCGAAGCCAACCTGCTGATCTGCCCGAACCTCGATGCCGCGAACATCCTGTTCAACGTGCTGAAGATGACCGGCGGCAACGGCGTCACGGTCGGCCCGATCCTGCTCGGCGCCGCGGGCTCGGCCCACATCCTGACCGCTTCGGCCACGGTGCGGCGCGTGGTCAACATGACAGCGCTGGCCGTCGCCAACGCCGGCATCCACAAATAGTGCGTCTGCGGCTTCGCCGGCACCGAAGGGTTCGCACCAATCGCGTGCGGGCACCTTTTTTGCTTGAATCCCGTGCATTGCACTCACACCGGAATCAAGAATGAACAAGCGCCAGTTGCTCCAGTCCTTCCTCGCCGCATCGGCACTCAGCTTCGGACTGGTCGCGCAGGCCCAGACCACGCCAATCAAGTTCCAGCTCGACTGGCGCTTCGAAGGCCCGGCCGCGCTGTTCCTGCACCCGGCCGCCAAGGGCTATTTCAAGAACGCGGGCCTGGACGTGACCATTGACGCCGGCAACGGCTCGGGCGGCACTGTCACCCGCGTGGCGTCGGGCGCCTACGAAATGGGCTTTGCCGACCTGGCCGCGCTGATGGAATTCCACGCCAACAACCCCGACAGCCCGAACAAGCCGGTTGCGGTAATGATGGTCTACAACAACACGCCGGCCTCGGTGATGGCACTCAAGAAAAGCGGCATCGCCAAGCCCGCCGACCTCGCCGGCAAGAAGCTCGGCGCGCCGGTCTTCGACGCCGGCCGCCGCGCGTTCCCGATCTTCGCCAAGGCCAACAACATCGGCGCAGTCAACTGGACCGCCATGGACCCGACGCTGCGCGAAACCATGCTGATCCGCGGTGACATCGACGCCATCACCGGCTTCACCTTCACATCGCTGCTGAACCTGGAGGCGCGCGGCGCCAAGGCCGCCGACATCGTGGTGCTGCCCTACCCCGACTACGGCGTGAAGCTCTACGGCAACGTGATCATCGCGTCGCCCAAGCTCATCAAGGAGAACCCGGAAGCGGTGAAGAAATTCCTCTCGGCCTTCGCCAAGGGTGCCAAGGAAGTCATCGCTAACCCGCCGGTGGCGATCGAATCGGTCAAGGCGCGCGACGGCATCATCGACAGCAAGCTCGAAACCCGTCGCCTGCAACTGGCCATCGACACCGTGATCAACAGCCCCGACGCGCGCGCCGAAGGCTTCGGCACCGTGAACGCCGGCCGGCTCGCGCTGATGGCCTCGCAGGTTTCCGACGCCTTCAACACCAAGACCCGGGTGAGCCCCGACGCGGTGTGGAACGGCACGCTGCTGCCGCCCGCGGCCGAACTCGCGATCCTGCGCAAGTGATGGCGGCCACCGGCGCGGCGCCCTTCGTCGATTTCCAGGACGTCTGGCTCGCGTACAACGAAGAGCTGCTCGCGCAGAACCACTTCGCCGTCGAGGCGATCGATCTGCAGGTCCAGCGCGGCGAGTTCATCGCCATCGTCGGGCCGTCGGGCTGTGGCAAGTCGACCTTCATGAAGCTCACGACCGGGCTCAAGATGCCTTCGATGGGCAAGATCCGCATCGACGGGCAGCCCGTGACCGGCCCGCTCAAGATCTCGGGCATGGCCTTCCAGGCGCCCTCGCTGTTGCCCTGGCGCACCACCGTCGACAACGTGCTGCTGCCGCTCGAGATCGTCGAGCCCTACCGCTCCAGCTTCAAGGCCAGGAGGAAGGAATACGTCGAGCGTGCGCGCAAGTTGCTGCAGAAGGTCGGCCTGGCCGGCTACGAAGACAAGTTCCCGTGGCAACTCTCGGGCGGCATGCAGCAGCGCGCCAGCATCTGCCGTGCGCTGATCCACGAACCCAAGATGCTGCTGCTCGACGAGCCCTTCGGCGCGCTCGATGCGTTCACGCGCGAGGAGCTCTGGTGCATCCTGCGCGACCTCTGGACCGAACAGAAATTCAATGTGATCCTGGTCACCCACGACCTGCGCGAATCGGTGTTCCTGGCCGACACGGTGTACGTGATGAGCAAGAGCCCGGGCCGCTTCGTGGTCAAGCGCGAGATCGCGCTGCCGCGCCCGCGCGAACTCGAACTCACCTACACCAAGGAGTTCACCGACATCGTGCTGGAACTGCGCGGCCACATCGGCGCGATCCGAAACACCGGCATCAGCGCCGCGGCAACCGCAGCGGCGGTGGCGTCATGAGCGCCGCGCCGGGCCGCCCCAAGCAAGCTCGCTCCCGCTCGGCGGGAAGGCGCGCAGCGCCAAGGGTGTACAAATGACGAAGAACTCGAGGCAGATCGAAACCTGGTCGCCGTGGATCCTGCTGGTCGCGGTGCTGCTGCTGTGGGAGATCGTCTGCCGCGGCTTCGGCGTTTCGGACTTCATCTTCCCCAGCCCTTCACGCATCTGGACGCAGTTCTGGGAGTTCAAGGAAATCATCGCGGGCCATGCGTGGCGCACCTTCTGGGTCACGATGGCCGGCTTTGGCCTGGCGATCGTCGTGGGGGTGCTGCTCGGCTTCGTGATCGGTAGTTCGCGCCTCGCCTACGCGGCGATGTACCCGCTCATGACGGCCTTCAACGCGCTGCCCAAGGCGGCCTTCGTGCCGATCCTCGTGGTGTGGTTCGGCATCGGCGTGGGGCCGGCGATTCTCACGGCCTTCCTGATCAGCTTCTTCCCCATCATGGTCAACATCGCGACCGGCCTGGCCACGCTGGAGCCCGAGCTGGAAGACGTGCTGCGCGTGCTCGGTGCCAAGCGCTGGGACGTGCTGATCAAGATCGGCTTGCCGCGCTCGATGCCGTATTTCTACGCCTCGCTCAAGGTCGCGATCACGCTGGCCTTCGTCGGAACCACGGTGAGCGAGATGACTGCCGCCAACGAGGGCATCGGCTACCTGCTGATCTCCGCCGGCTCGGCCATGCAGATGGGCCTGGCCTTTGCCGGGCTGATGGTGGTGGGTGCGATGGCGATGGCGATGTACGAACTCTTCAGCGTGATCGAGAAGCACACCACTGGCTGGGCCCACCGCGGATCCCAGGCATGAGGCTCGCCCCCAGTCTTCGCGCACTTCATGTCGCTTCGCCAACCCCCTCGCCGGGGGCAACACCTGCGGCCCGGCAAAGCCGGTTCCGCGGTGTTTCCCGAAGGGGCCGCGGAGCATGACGCCGGTGCAAGCGATCAAGGCCCTCCGTCGTGCGAACGAGGTGGCCCGCCGCGCCATGGCGATGGGCCGGCACCCGTTCGGCGCGGTGCTCATCGCGCCCGATGGCGATACGGTGCTGGCCGAGCAGGGCAACATCGACACGGTGAACCACGCCGAGGCCACGCTGGCGCGGCACGCGGCCGGCAACTGGCCGGCCGACTATTTGTGGCAGTGCACGCTGGTCACGACCTTCGAGCCCTGCGCGATGTGCGCCGGCACCAGCTACTGGGCGAACATCGGGCGCGTGGTCTATGGCGCCGAAGAGTCGGCGCTGCTCGCGCTGACCGGCGACCACCCGGAGAACCCGACGCTGAGCCTGCCCTGCCGCGAAGTCTTCGCACGCGGACAGAAGGCGGTCGAAGTGATCGGACCCGTGCCGGCGCTGGCCGAAGAGATGATCGCGACTCACCGCGGGTTCTGGGAACAACGCGGCGGCTGAGCGCCCGGCACATCTAGGGAGTCGTTACCCGGTCGCGCCCTGCATCCTTCGAACGCTGCAGCATGGCTTCGACGCGCTGCATGAAGACCTCCGCCGTTTCTTCCGGCAGCACCTGTATTGCACCAATGCTCACGGTCAGCTGGGCCGCCGGGTCGTTCGACTTTGCGTGCGCCATGCCGACATCACGCAGCCGCTCGCGCAAGTGCTCGGCATGCAGCCGGGCCTGCTCGAGATTGCAGTCGTAAAGCAGCAGGCCGAAGCGCTTGCCGCCTTCGCGGCTCGCCAGATCGAGGGGGCGGCGCGCAAAGGTAGCGACGACCTGGGTGATGTCGATCAGGGCCCGGTCGCCCGCCTCCCGACCGTAGCGTTCGTTGTAGGCGCGGAAACGGTCGACATCGGCCAGCACGAAGCACAGGTTCACGCCATCCCTCACCGCCTGCAGGCGTGCGATCTGGGTCAGCTTGTGCGTGCCACGGCGGGTGTAGAGGCCGGTCAGCGGATCGACGAAAGCCTGCCGCGAGAGCAGGCCATGCAGCAGGAACTGCTCGCGGTACAGGCGTTCGACCAAGTAGCCGCCGACAGCAGACAAGCCGAACGCGCCCCAAAGAGCCGTCAACGCGAGATAGCCATCGGTGCGCAGGGCCGGCGGAGACAGGCCGAACACCAGCACGGTGCCGCCGACGGCCATCGCAAGCCCCAGTACGAGGGCGTGGCGGAACACCAGCCCGAGCGGAAAAAATACCACCACCATCAACCCGAGCGCTGCCAGTAGAACTTGCGGCCTCGCGTCCGTGCCGGCGCGAACCGCCAGCAGGCCGAGGGTGGCGGCCGCCAACACCAGAACGGTTGCCGACACGACATCGGTGCGGGCGGCCCGGCCACGCGCCATCAACAGCAACAGGCCCGCACAGAGCACCAGCACCATGGCCCACTGAACCAACGAAGCAATGCCGTCCGCCGACAGCGATCCGGTCGAGAGCGCGATCAGCCCCGCCTGGCCGAAAACGATCCAACCGAACAGGGCCACCGTTACGCAGGTCGAAGCGGGTCGCCGCTGGACATCCCGCAGGTGCTCCATGTACTCCTGCTCCAGATCGGGCTGGAACCGGAGCGATCCGACACCGGTCGCCAGGTGCCGGGCATAAGGGCCGGCGGCAGCGTCGTCCTGCAGCACGCGCTGGTCGAACCGCAGGCGCGGATCGGCGCTCGGCTGGCGAACCTCCCGCTCCTCGACCCAGTGCGAGCGTGGCCCGTAGAGCTCGTTGGCGGTCTTGGCGATGATGGCCAGGTCGTGCCGCACCTCGGGCGAGGCGGTTGTCCAGTCGTGGTGGGCATGGATCTCATGATCGGCATGCTGCACATGTTCGTTCCAGCACAGGCGGATTTGGCGCATCTTTTTTCTTGAACCTTCAGCGGAGCGTGGCGTAATGCCGCGCCTTGTCGTCGTACATCGACCGGTCCGCGTGCAGCAGGGCCTCGTCCAGCGATCCGCCCGCGCCGCAGGTTGCCAGCCCGATCGAGAGGCTGAGGTTGTGCCCGCTCGGGCCGGCATAGAACTGGTTGTTGAGTTCGAGCAGCGAGAGGATCCGGTCGCGCATCGCTTCGGCGCCGCGCTCGTCCGTGGTCGGCAGCAGGACCGCGAACTCGTCGCCTCCCACGCGCGCGGGCCACCCGGGCGCGTCGACCGCCTTGGACAGCACTTCGCCCGCTCGCCGCAGCAAGGCGTCGCCGGCGGCATGGCCATCGTCGTCATTGACACGCTTGAGACCGTTCACGTCGATCGAGAGGACGGAAACCGGCCATGGCCCCTTGCGCGCAAGACGGTTGAGCTCCTCGGTATAGAAGGTGCGGTTGCACAGCTGGGTGAGCACGTCGTGCTTGCCGAGATACTCCAGGTAGGCCTCGGCCTTCTTGCGCGCCGTGATGTCGACCAGCGAGACCAGCACCAGATCCCAGGTGGCCAGGTGCTCTTCGAGCACCGTGAACTGCATGTGGATGTTGACCAGCTCACCGCCCAGCGTGTAGTTGACCACCTCCCGCTGCTGGAAGGTCTTCCCGTTCCACAGATCCTGCAGCTGCTCGGCAAACGAGTCGTGCATCTCGTCGCGAAACACCTTCTGGATGTTGCGCAGCAGTTCGGGCTTGCTGGCCGCGCCGAACATCTTGAGCGTTTCCTGGTTGACATCGATCACGCGGATTTCCTGCATGCACCGCGTGACGAACTCCGAATGCACCTTGATGAAGGTCGCGAAATCGGTGATGCCGCGACGCCGAACCTCGTCCAGCAGGCGTTTGACAGCGCTGAAGTCTTCGACCCACAGCGAGACGGGCGAGTTGTCGAACAGGCCGCGTGCATAGCGCTCGCTCTCCGCCCGCTCGCGGTCCGCGGCCTTCCGTTCGCTGACGTCTTGCAGCGACACCAGCACGCGATCCCACGTCGATTCGTGCCCTGGCAGGACGCGCACCCGCACCTGCACGTCGAGCCGTCGCCCGTCGAGGGTGTAATTGACCGTCTCGTTGGAAAAGCTGAGCTGCCCCTGCCACAACTGCGACAGCTCGTACTTGACCGACACCCCCATGTCGTCGCGAAAGACGGTGCCCAGCCCGGCCAGCAGGACGGCCTGGCTTTCGGCGGCGAAAAGCGCGAGCGTGTGCTGGTTGACCTGCAGAACCTTGAGGCGGGCCATGCACTGGCGAACCCGCTCCATGTCGCCATCGAGATACGCTGCCAGGTCAGTGACCCCCTCTTCGCGCCACTGGTCGAACAGCTGCTTCAGCTCGCTGTAGTCCTCCAGCCAGAGCGATACCGGCGCCAGGTCGAACATGGACTCGAGGTCTGTGGAGGGCGGAGCGGCTGTGACGTTCATCAAGAATCGGGAGGGAAGGGGTTCAAGAGCGACGTTCGGTGAACCCATTGTCTACCGTTTGGTAGGTTTGGCAGGGCCAAACGGACGCGACCGCCACAACCCGGGCGTCAACGCGCGCTCGCCTTGCGCCTGAACTCGCTCGGGCTGCCGCCGGTGTGATCCCGGAAGACGCGGCTGAAATGCGAAAGATTTCCAAAACCAGCCGCGAGCGCGATGTCGGTGATCGGGCGGGCCGCATTGGCGGGGTCGACCAGGTCGCGGATGGCGCATGCCAGGCGCTGGTGGAGGATGTAGCTGGCGAGCGACTCGTCGTCACCGGCGAACGCATTGTGCAAGTGGCGTTTGCTGCATCGCAATGCATGTGCAATGCCGTCGATCGACAGCGCGCTGTCGCGCAGATGCTGGGCCACGTGCTGGCAGATCCGGTCCTTCAGCGCCTCGCGCTGGGTACGCGGGGTCTCCTGTCCGGCCATTTCCATGAGCGACAGCCGCACCAGCTGGATGATGAGGTCGCCGGCGCCGCGCGCAGCGGCCTCGCTCATGTAGGGCAACTCCAGGTACGTGTTGCGCATCGTCTCGAGCGCCACGCGCGAGATGCCGCTGCTGCCGCCCACGCGGCGCGCCACCAGGTCGCCGAGGGGAAGCCCCGGCGAGGCCAGTTGCTCCTTGGGCAGCATCACGATCAGGTGGTCGCTGCGCTCCGGGTTGGCCACCGTGTAGTCGGCCGTCGTGTCGTAGAGCGTCCAGCCTCCCGCGCGCACCGACGCTTCGCGCCCGCGCTGGGCGACCTCCGCCGAGCCCTGCCATGGCGCCACGATCTTCAGGTAGGGGATTTCGCTGCTGCGCGCCATCTGCGGCGTGCGCAGCACGCGGTGGCGATTGGCTTCCAGCCGGGTCAGGATCACTTCGCCCGCATGCGACGCGGCGAGGTGGCCGTCGAATTCGGTGTCGCCGTACAGGTCGGATTCCAGGCCCCCGAAGTGGCGCCACACCCACTCGCGCCAGATCGGCGCGCGCTCGCGCGAGGGAACTTGGTCGGTCGACAGAACCATGGACGCTGTCATAGATCGGGCACGTTGGGAGGGCTCCATTTTCCGGCTCGTTTTCCCGCCGCAAGCTTGGGGGTTAACCATTAGCGGCGTGCGCGCAGCGTCAAGCCGTTTGTGCGCAGCCGGCACAGCGGCGGACGCATCCCATGACTAGCATGACGGCATCGGGCACAGCCACACGCCCGCAAGGAGACCCTCATGCTTCAAGCCAACCGCCGCCGCTGGATCCAGCAAGCCGGCACCGTCGTGGGCGCAGCGGCCGTCGCGCCGCGCCTGTTCGCACAAAGCGCACCCGTGAAGATCGGCTACGCCATCGCCCGCACCGGCCCATGGGCGGCCGGGGCCCAGGTGAGCCAGGAGCCCAACTATCTCCTGTGGGCCGAGCAGGTCAACGCCGGGGGTGGGCTGTCGGTGAAGGGCGTCAAGCGCCCGATCGAGCTGATCGGCTACGACGACCGCAGCGAAACCGAGACCTGCGTTCGCACATTCGAGAAGCTGATGGGCAGCGACAAGGTCGACCTCGTGCTGCCGCCCTGGGGCTCGGGCGCCAACTTCGCGGTGGCGCCGCTTGCCAACCGCTTCGGCTACCCGCTGCTCGCGCCGACGGCGCTCTCGCGCAAGCTGATCGACATGCAGCTGCCCTACTTCTTCTCGCTGCTGCAGCAACCCGACAAGATGATGGGCGCGCTGGTCGACATGCTGGTGGCCAACAACGTCAAGACGATCGCCATCGTCTACATGGACGACCTGTTCGGCCTCGAGAACTTCGCCGCGCTCAACACCGCGCTCAAGAAGACCAGCATCCAGGTGCTCGAGCGCAAGAGCTATCCGCTCGGCGTGAAAGACCTGGCGCCGGTGCTGCGCGCCATGAAGGACCAGAACCCGGATGCCTTCATCGGCATCACCTACCCGCCGGACACCATCCTCGCCAGCCGGCAGGCGCGCGAGGTGGGCTTCAACCCGAAATTCTTCTACGCTTCGGTCGGCACTGCGTTCCAGCTGTACAGGAACGTGATGGCCGCCAACGCCGAAGGCGTGATCGGCATGGGCTCCTGGAACGTCAAGACCAGCGCCGAAGCCCGGGCCTACTTCGAGGCGCACACCAAGAAGTTCGGCAAGGAACCCGATCGCTGGGCCAGCGGCCATGCCTGGGCCGGCCTGGAGATCCTCCAGCAGGCCGTGGCCCGGGTCGGCCTCGACCGCAAGGCGCTGCGCGAGCAGATCGCGAAGAACGAGTTCAAGACCATCCTCGGGCCGATCCGTTTCGAGGGCAGCGAAAACGCCTCCATCCCCGGTACGGTGGCCCAGTGGCAGGCCGGCGAATTCGAGGTGGTCTGGCCGCGCGGCCGCGCCACCGCCGCGCTGATACCGAAACCGGCCTGGAAGTAGCGGCATGTCGCCAAGCGGATGGGCCGAGCTTTTGGCCGGCGGCCTGATCACGGGCAGCATCTATGCGCTGGTGGCGATCGGGCTGAACCTCCAGTACGGCCTGATGCGCATCATGAACATCTCGCACGGCGAGTTCCTGATGCTCGGCGCCTTCCTGACCTGGTGGGCGCACACGGCCTGGGGCATCTCGCCGCTGCTGTTCCTGCCGGCCGCCTTCGTGCTGCTGATGCTGGTCGGCATGGCGGTGCACTGGCTCTGCTTCCGGCAGGTCGCGGCCCGCGCACCCAATGTCGAGGTGTTCGAGGCGCGCAGCCTCATGGTCGGCTTCGGCCTCATGTTCTTCGTGCAGAACACCGCGCTGCTGGCCTGGGGCGGCGACCTGCGCGGCTACGACTACCTGGCCGAGCCGGTGCAGTTCGCGGACATGCGCTTCACGGTCAACAAGCTGGTGCTGTTCGGTATCACGCTGGCGCTGAGCCTGGCGCTGATCGCGCTGCTCAGGCTCACGCTGCTGGGCAAGGCGGTGCGTGCGCTGATGCAATCGCCGGTCGGCGCGCAACTGGTTGGCATCAACACCCGGCGACTGCATCCCCTGATGTTCGGCATCGGCCTCGGGCTGTCGGGCGTGGCGGGTGCGCTGCTGTCGATGACCTACGAGATCTCGCCCTCGATGGGCGAGCCCTATACCGTGACGGCGCTGATCGTCATCACGCTCGGCGGCTTCGGCAGCCTCGCGGGCAGCCTGGTCGGCGGCCTGCTGCTGGGCGTGGTCGAGGCGCTGGGCACGCACTTCACGAGCCCCTCGCTCAAGATGCTGCTGTCCTATTCGGTCTTCATCGGCGTGCTGATCTGGCGCCCCAACGGATTGTTCTCGCGATGAGCGCCTCCTTCATGCGCCGCCCCTGGCTCTGGCTGGGCCTCGGCCTGCTGCTCGCGGCCGCCGTGCCCTGGGTGGCGTCGGAATTCGCGAGCTCGGTCGCGCTGAGCTGCCTCATGTACGTGGCGCTCGCCACCAGCTGGTCGCTGTTCTGCGGTGCCACGCGCTACCTGTCGCTCGCGACCTCCGCCTTTTTCGGCCTGGGTGCCTACACCTGCGCCACGCTGCTCGGCGTGTTGCCCTGGCCGCTCGTCATCCTGTGCGGCGCCGCGCTGGCCAGCGTTGTCGCGGTGGTCATGGGCGCCGCAGTGCTGCATCTGCGTGGCACCTATTTCGCGGTACTCACCTTCGGCATGACGGAACTGATCCGCCACGCGGTGACCTTCGTCGAGAAGCAGGTGTCGGGCACGGTGGGCCGCGTGCTCACGGTCGTGCCGTCGAACGAAACGGTGTACCTCACGGTGCTGGCGATCGCCGGCGTTTCGATCGCCGCCGCCATCGCCGTGCGCCGCAGCCGCTTCGGGCTGGCCCTGTCGGGCATCGGCGCGGACGAGCAGCGCGCACAAACGCTGGGCGTCGACACGCGCCGCGTCAAGATCGCCGGCTTCGCGATCACGGCCGCCTTTGCCGGTGCGGTCGGCGCGGCGATGGCAGTGCGCTGGACCTACATCGACCCGCCGGCGGTGTTCAGCCCCTTCATCGGTTTCCAGACGGTGCTGATCGCGCTGATCGGCGGCGCGGCGAGCATCGGCGGGCCGATCGCGGCGGCGATCGTGTTCAGCCTGCTGGCCGAGACGCTGCGGCTGCAGCTGCCCTATGGCTACATGATGGTGCTCGGGCTGCTGCTGATCCTGTGCGTGATGTACCTGCCGGACGGGCTGGCCTCGCTCTGGCAGCGCCGCTCGGCCGTGGCGCGGGAGCACGGCCGTGAATGAGGCCGCCACGCCGCTGCTCGAGGCGCGCGAGCTCACGGTGCGCTTCGGCGGGCTCACCGCGGTCGACGCGGTAAGCATGCGCCTGCATGCGGGCGAGCTGGTCGGCATCATCGGCCCCAACGGCGCGGGCAAGACCACGTTCTTCAACGCGATCTCGGGCGTGGTCGCGCCGACCGCTGGCCGGCTGCTGGTGGAGGGCACGACCGACCTGACCGGGCGCGGCCCGCACCACTACGCGCTGCACGGCATCGCGCGCACCTTTCAGACGCCGCGCGTCATGGCCGGGATGACGCTCGCCGACAACGTGCGCTTCGGCATGCAGTTCGCGGGGCGCCGTCGCACACCGATCGCCGGGCTCGAATCGGAAGGCGCGATCCTCGACATGCTGGGGCTTGGCGCACTGGCCGGCCAGCTCGCCGCCGACGTCACGCCGTCGCAACAGCGCCTGCTGGAGATCGGCATGGCGCTCGGCACCCGCCCGCGGCTGCTGCTGCTCGATGAGGTGGCCGCCGGCTTGACCGAGATCGAGGTCGATGCGATGGCGCGGCGCATCCGCCGCCTGCGCGACGAGCACGGCCTCACGGTGGTTTGGATCGAACATGCCGTGACCACGCTGCTCAGGTATGTGGAGCGCGTGCTGGTGCTGCACCAGGGCCGCAAGATCGCCGACGGGCCGCCGGCCGACGTCGTGCGCAATCCGGAAGTGGTCGAGGCCTATCTCGGCGACGAAATGGAGGCAACGGCATGAGCGGCAGCCAGATGCGCGTGCGCGGCCTGGCCGCCGGCTACCAAGGCTTCGAGGTGATCAAGGGCCTCGACCTCGATGTGTTGCCGGGCATCACGGTCGTGCTGGGGCCCAACGGCGCCGGCAAGACCACGCTGCTCAAGTCGCTCGCCGGGCTGCTGCCGCGTGCGGGAGAGGCGTCGCTCGACGGCGTGGCATTGCCGTCCGGACAAGCCACCACCTGCGTGCGCAGCGGGCTCGCGCTCGTCGCCGAGGGACGCCAGCTGTTCCCGCAGATGAGCGTGACCGAGAACCTCGAACTCGGCGCCTGGCTGGCGCCGGCGCGGCTGCGCGGCGAACGGCTGGCGCGGGCCTTCGACGACTTTCCGCGCCTGAAGGAGCGCGCCGGGCAACTGGCCGGCACCATGAGCGGCGGCGAGCAGCAGATGGTCGCGGTGGCCCGCGCCATGATGAGCGGACCGCGCTTTCTCATGCTCGACGAACCCTCGCTGGGCCTGGCACCGCGGATGGTCGACGAACTGCTGGCCATCGTGCGCCGCATCGCGGGCCAGGGCGTCACGGTGCTGATGGTCGAGCAGAACGTGCGCAAGGCGCTGCAGACGGCAGACCGCGGCTATGTGCTCGAACGCGGGCGCATCGTCGCGGCGGGAGATGCCCGCACGCTGCTTCACTCCGACGTGATCCGCCAGGCCTACCTCGGCGTGGCCTGAACGCGCCCCACTTCCAACCGCAGGAAATTCCGCATGACCACCACGATCTCCATGTCCATCAACGGCGAGCAGCGCACGGCCGGGGCCGGCGCCACGTTCGAGCGCCGCAACCCGCTGGACGGCAGTGTCGCCACCCGCGCGCCCGCGGCCACGCCGCAGGATGCGGTGGCCGCCGTCGACGCGGCAGCCGCCGCCTTCGTCGCCTGGTCGCAGGCCGGCCCCGGCGAGCGCCGTGCACTGCTGCTGAAGGCCGCGCAGGCGCTCGAAGCGCGCACCGACGCCTTCGTGCAGGCCATGGCGCGCGAGACCGGCGCCTCGGCCATGTGGGCCGGCTTCAACGTGCACCTTGCAGCAGGCATCCTGACCGAGGCCGCCGCGCTGACGACGCAGGTCACCGGCGAGATCATTCCGTCCGACGTGCCGGGCAGCCTGGCGATGGGGATGCGGCAGCCGGCCGGCGTGGTGCTCGGCATCGCCCCGTGGAATGCGCCCGTGATCCTCGGCGTGCGCGCCATTGCCACCCCGCTGGCCTGCGGCAACACCGTGGTGCTGAAAGGCTCGGAGCTGTGCCCGCAGACCCATGCGCTGATCGTCGATGCGCTCAACGAGGCCGGGCTGCCGCCGGGCGTGCTGAACTTCGTGACCAACGCGCCGGACGATGCCGGCGCGGTGGTCGAGGCCATGGTGGCGCATCCGGCAGTGCGCCGCGTCAACTTCACCGGGTCGACCCGGGTCGGGCGCCTCATTGCGCAGACCTGCGCGCGCCATCTCAAGCCGGTCGTGCTCGAACTGGGCGGCAAGGCGCCGCTGGTGATCCTGGACGATGCCGACATCGATGCCGCCGTGAATGCGGCCGCTTTCGGCGCCTTCGCCAACTCGGGGCAGATCTGCATGTCGACCGAGCGCATCGTGGTCGACGCCGCCGTGGCCGACGCGTTCGTCGCCAGTTTCGCCGCCAAGGCCCGCAGCCTGCCGCTCGGCGATCCGCGCGAGGGCCCGGTGGTGCTGGGCTCGGTGGTGGACATGGGCACGGTCACGCGCTGCAACGAACTGCTGGACGACGCCGTCGCCCAGGGCGCAACGGTGGTGTGCGGGGGCCGCGCCGACAGCACGCTGATGCCGGCCACGGTGCTCGACCACGTCACGCCCGCGATGCGCATCTACCGCGAGGAATCGTTCGGCCCGTTGAAGGCGATCGTGCGGGTCGATGGCGTGGAACAGGCCGTCGCCACCGCCAACGACAACGAGTTCGGGCTCTCTTCGGCCGTCTTCGGCCGCGACGTGGCGCGCGCCTGGAACGTGGCGCGCCGGATCGAATCGGGCATCTGCCACGTCAACGGCCCGACCGTGCACGACGAGGCCCAGATGCCGTTCGGCGGCGTCAAGGCGTCGGGTTACGGCCGCTTCGGCGGCAAGGCGGGCGTGGAGGCATTCACCGAGCTGCGATGGATCACGGTGCAGACGACGCCGCGCCACTACCCCTTCTGAGCCGGGGCGTGGTTGCGCAGGCAACCGAACAAGATGCCGACGCGGCCCCGACAACGAAATCCTGTGCCGTGGCCCGGCACCAGTTCGGTTTCCGCGCACGGTGGGCAGGACATAAGCTTTCGCTGCGATTGCATTTTGTCCACCCCCGGAGCGCTCACATGTCTTTGCAGGATTTCAAGGTTCTCACGTTCGACGTCGTCGGCACGCTGATCGATTTCGAGGGCGGCATGCTCGCCTACCTGCGTGCCGCCGTGCCCGGCGCCCAGGTGACCGACGACGCATTTCTCGCGGCCTACCGGAAGGCGCGCGCCGACGGCAACACCGGTTGGTACCCGGACGATCTGGAGCGCTGCTGGCATGTCATCGCGCCCGGCCTGGGCCTGCCCGACACCGATGCGCTTGCGCAGGGCCTGCGCGATTCGGTCGCGAACTGGCCGGCGTTCCCGGACTCGGTGGAGGCGCTCAAGCGTCTGCGCAAGCGTTTCAAGCTGGTCACCATGACCAACGCCCAGACCTGGGCGCTGGCCCATTTCGCGAAGACGCTGGAGCAGCCCTTCGACATGCTGCTGAGCTGTGACGACGCGATGTGCGAGAAGCCCGATCCGCGCTACTTCGCCTATGCCCGCGGCCGCTTCGAGGGCGCCTGGGGCTACAAGCAGGCCGACAACCTGCACGTCGCGCAGAGCCAGTACCACGACATCGGCGTGTCCAGGCGCCTGGGCATCACCACCTGCTGGATCGAGCGCCGCCATGGCCTGAAGGACTCGGGCGGCACGATCGAGTCGGAACGCACCGAACCCGACTACCACTTCCACACGCTGGCCGAACTGGCCGACGCGGTCGAGGCCGGGCGTTGAGCCCCGGCGCGATTGCCGCGCCGGTCGCCGACCTGCTGCCGGAGCTGGTCGCGCTGCGCCACGACCTGCACGCACATCCTGAACTCGCGTTCGAAGAGCGCCGCACGGCCGGCGTGGTGGCACAGGCGCTGCGCCTGCTCGGCCTGGAGGTGCATGAAGGGCTGGGCGGCACCGGCGTGGTCGGCACGCTGCGCTGCGGCGACGGCGAGCGCAGTGTCGGCCTGCGCGCCGACATGGACGCATTGCCGATGGTCGAACTCGGACGCGCGGCGCACGCGAGCCGCACCCCCGGCGTGCACCACGGCTGCGGACACGACGGCCATACCAGCATGCTGATCGGCGCGGCACGCCAGCTGGCGCGCACGCGCCGCTTCAACGGCACGGTGCACTTCATCTTCCAGCCGGCCGAAGAAGGCAAAGGCGGCGCGCGCGCCATGATCGAGGACGGCCTGTTCGAGCGCTTTCCCTGCGACAGCGTCTATGCATTGCACAACTGGCCGGATCTGCCGCTGGGCCGGGCGCAGACCCGCGCGGGGCCCATCATGGCGGCGGCCGACCGCTTCGACATCGTGCTGCGCGGGCGCGGCGGCCATGCCGCGCAACCGCACCACACGCCTGACGCCATTCTTGCGGCGAGCCAGCTGGTCGCGCAGCTGCACACCATCGTCTCGCGCCGCATCGACCCGGGCGAATCGGCGGTGCTGTCCGTCACACGTATCGAGGGCGGCCACAGCCACAACGTGTTGCCGGCGGAAGTGTCGATCACCGGCACGGTGCGCAGCTTCGATGCCGCGTCGCAGGATCGCATCGAGGCCGCGCTACGTGCCACCGTCGACGGCGTGGCACTGGCCAGCGGTACCCAGGCCGAAGTGCGCTACGTGCGCTACTACCCTGCCACCGTCAACACGCCGGCCGAGGCCGCGCTCGCGCTCGATGCGGCCCTGTCCATCGGCCTGCAGGCCGACATGGCGCCGCGTGCGGCCTTCACCTCGGAAGACTTCGCCTTCATGCTGCAGCGCCGACCCGGCGCCTACCTGTGGCTGGGCCAGGGGCGTGCCGATCCGGGGCCGGACGGCGAGCACGCGCTGCACCACCCCTGCTACGACTTCAACGACGACGCGTTGCCGCTGGGCGTGCGCTGGTTTTGCGAAGTGGCCGAAACCGCATTGCGGTAACGGATCATGGAAGCCCTTCGGTTGCTCAATGGAATCAAAGAGCGGCCAGCTCTGATAAAGCCGAAGTTTCCTCGGGAAGCGCGAAACGCATCGTCGCCTTCATCCAGGACCGAGATGCGCTTGCCGAGCTGGCCAAGCCCGTAGGCCACTGCGGTGCCCACCAGGCCGCCGCCAATCACGATCACATCGCTCGAAAACACGCGTGCGGCCTAGAAATCAGCGACCTTGCCCCATGCTGAGCCGCTGAAACGCTCCGGCCGGTAGGGCACGGGATCGACGATCGGCTCGCCGCCGCTGGCCAGATCCGCGATCAGGTGGCCGGCGCCAGGACCGATGCCGAAGCCGTGTCCGGAAAAGCCTGCGGCCAGAATGAAGCCAGGCAGTCCCGGCACCTCGCCGATGCCGGGAACCCCGTCCGGCGTGCTGTCGATATAGCCAGCCCAGGCGTGCGTGATCTTTGCGGCGCGAAGCTGGGGCAGCAGTTCGACCGCGCGGCGGTGGGTCTCCTTGATGCTCACGGGATCGGGCGTCGGATCGAGGATGCGCATGCGTTCCATGGGCGTTGGCGCATCGAGCCGCCACCGCGCCAGCGTTTCATGGCCACTCCGAATGGCTTCCAGGCTGCCCGGGCGAAGGTTGCGCCAGCGCTTGGCGAACATCGGCACGAACTGCGGTGCGAAGCGCAGGAACTGGCCTGTCGGATCCACGCGCGCGCGGCCACTGATGGCCAGTGCGTAGCGTCCGTCGTTGCGGCGCGTGGCGGACACGCCCGCGCTCACCACGGCAGGCGGCAAGCGTTGTTCCACAGGGGACACACTGAGGATGGATTGGCGTATCGAGGCCTGCGGAAAGCGGATGTCCAGCTGGCGGCAGAACGAGGAAGCCCAGGCGCCACCAGCCATCACGACCGTCCTGGTCTTGATGACCCCGGCTTCCGTGATCACACCGCTGACCCGACCGCCTTCCGTCTCGATGCCGCGGGCGGCGCAATCCTGATGGACGCTGCCCCCGAGCTTGATGAACGCAGCGGCCACCGCCGGCGCGGCCTTGCCAGGGTCGGCGGTGCCGTCGCTGGGCGAGAAGACGCCGCCTTTCCAGGCGCGGCCGGTTGCCTGCCCGCGCTCGGCGGCCTCGCGGCTGCTCAGCATGTGAGTCGTCACGCCAGCGGTCTTGGCAAAGTCGCGCCAGCTGGCCCAACCGGAAATCTCGGCCTCATCGTTGCTGAGATACAAAAGCCCGCAGCGATGAAAACCGGTGTCTTCACCGGTTTCGGCGGCAAATTGTTCCCACAGATCGAGGCTCTTGGTCGCCAACGGCAATTCGCGAGCGTCGCGATTCTGCTGCCGGCACCAGCCCCAGTTGCGGCTCGATTGCTCGGCGCCGATCCTGCCCTTTTCCACCAACGCGACCGACACGCCGCGCTTGGCCAGGTAGTAGGCGGTGAAGACACCGATGATGCCGCCGCCGATCACGACGACGTCGGCCGAGGCCGGCAGCGTGGGCGAAGTTTGGATGTGGCGCAGCGGAGGCGACATGATGAATCTCGCTCGTCCGTTCAAGCCGGGACGGTTTGGCACACGTAGAACTTCGCCACGCGATCGCTGCTTTCCCAGCCGATCGGCGCGCCCTGAGGCACGAACAACGCGTCGCCCGTGCCCACCGACAGCACGCCGCCGTCAGGTGCTGCGAAGCGCACGCTGCCCGCCACGAGATGCATGAACTCGTTCATGCGATGCGCGCGAACAATCCGGTGGTAGGGGGTCGAGTCCCAGGCGCCCGCAAGGTACTGCGCAGCGTCATCGGTAAAGACCTTGTCGCTGCGGCACTCCGGCACTGGGCCCAGCAGCACTTCGGCGGGCAGCGTGCCGGTGGGCGTGAAGTTGGCGTCGGCATGCAGGGGGAAGACGCCGCGCTTCGTCGGCTTGTCGCAGGCGGCCGCGCAAAACACGAAACGCACGCGTGATCCGGCCTGGATACGAAGCGAGGTGCCGCATCCGATGACGGCGCCCGCCTGGGGACCGACCACCAGCGGGGCCTCGCCGGCCGCCGTCAGGGTCAGCTCTCCCTCGACCACGACGATGGTTTCGATGTGGGGATAGCTTGCGACGTCGAGCTCGCCGATGAAGCTGGTGCGGCCCGCACTCATCGCGCCCGGCCCTTCCCACGCGATCTCGCGATGCTGCGCAAAAGGATCGTCCTTGCCGAACGCCGCCCGGCGGAAGGAGGTTGAAACAGGTGCGCCGTCGACGCGATGCAGCACTAGGGCCACGGTCATGATTTCTCCTGCGCGTTGCGCGATGGTTTCAATGAAAGCGTGTCAGTCGGTACCGGGTGCCGAGGCATGCTGGAAGCCAAGAATGGCTTTGGTTTCCAGGTACTCCTCGAGACCTTCTATTCCGTATTCGCGGCCGTTTCCCGAGCGCTTGTAGCCACCGAACGGGGCATGAGGATTCCAGGCCGGATAGTTGATGTGCACCTGGCCGGAGCGGATGCGCGCCGCAACGGCGCGCGCCGCGCCAAGGTCCTGGCCTTGCACATGGGCGCCCAGGCCGTAGACGGTGTCGTTGGCAATCTCCACAGCCTCGTCCACGCTGTCGTAGGGGATCAACGCGAGCACCGGCCCGAAGATCTCCTCCTGCGCGATCTGCATCCGGGAGTGCACCGCGCTGAAGATGGTCGGGCGGCAGTAGAAGCCGCGGCTCAAGGCCTCTGGCCGTCCCAAGCCGCCACAAAGGAGCTGCGCGCCTTCGGCGATGCCGATGCCGATCATTTCCTGCACGCGATTGAACTGCGCGCGATTGGCCACCGGGCCGTGCGTGGTCTGCTGCGAACGCGGATCGCCCACGACGATGCTGGCTGCCGCTTCGAGCGCGATCCGTTCAACTTCCTGGAGGCGCTCGCGGGGCACGATCATGCGAGTCGGGGCGCTGCAGGATTGGCCGACATTGCGGAAGGCGGCCGCTACGCCCTTGGGGATGGCTAGAGCGAGGTCCGCATCCGGCAGGACGAGGTTGGGCGATTTGCCGCCGAGTTCCTGCGCCACACGCTTCACCGTGGGAGCGGCGGCCTGAGCCACCAGGACGCCGGCCCTCGTCGAACCGGTGAACGAGATCATGTCCACGTCCGGATGCTCCGCCAAGGCAGCGCCCACCTCCGGTCCGCTGCCATTCACCAGGTTGAACACACCCGGCGGAATGCCCGCGTCGTGCATTACTTCGGCAAAGAGCAAGGCGCTCAGGGGCGACAGCTCGCTGGGTTTCAGTACGACCGTACATCCCGCTGCCAGGGCGGCGCCGACCTTGGCTGTGATCTGGTAGAGCGGCCAGTTCCAGGGGGTGATCAGGCCGCACACGCCGATGGCCTCGCGCACGATGGCCATGTCGCCCCGATGGGTAACGAACGCATAACTGCGCGCATTCTCACTGGCCACGCGAATGTGCTCCGCTGCAGACGGCACCTGCGTGCTGCGCGCAAAGCCGATGGCAGCGCCCATCTCCAGCGAGATCGCCTGGGCGAACAGTTCTGCGCGCTCCAGGATCAGGGCGTGAACGCGATCCAGAAGCAAGGCCCGGCTCTGGGCGGAGCTCACGGACCAGGTGGTGAAAGCGCGCCGCGCGGCGGCCACCGCCGTGGCCACGTCTTGCGCGGTTCCCAGCGCGATCTCTGCGACAGGCTCCTCCGTCGACGGATCGATGACAGAGGCTTGATCTTGCCCCCCAGGCACGACCCACTCGCCGCCAATGAACATGCGATCCAGGCGGCCAGCGCTCCTGAGGTGCTCGATGACGGAGTCGGCCTTCTGGAAAAGACCTGAGGGTTGCTCATTGCCATCCATAAAGGCGTGGCCACGGAGGTTTGGTAATACGGTGGTGGGCGTCATGATGGGGCGGAGGTCGGGGCTTTCGATGTCCAAAAGTCTAGGCTGCGCCCCCCTCGCGTCGGTGCTTCAATGAGGGTCTTGCATAAAGCAGGCTGCGGTTGTGCGACTCGCTACAGCAGATCCTGCCGTCGTGCTTACGGCAGAGGCCTTCACTCGGACGCACCCGACCGTTGCGTCCGCGCCGGCCGGGTCAGCGCGGGTGGGGAAACAGCCGCTCGATCGGGCAGTGCGTCTTGATGAACGGCGACTTGATGACGATGTAGCTGAAGTATTTGGCGATGCCGATGTTGCGTTCGAGCAGTTCCTCGATCACTTCCTGGTAGTGGTTCACGCCGCGCGTGAGGAAGCGAAGGAGGTAGTCGTAGCCGCCGCTGACCAGGTGGCATTCGAGCACCTCGTCGACCTCGCGGATGGCGGTTTCGAAACGCACGAAATCCTCGCGGTGGTGGTCGGACAGCGTGACCTCGGTGAAGACGGTCAGCGTGTCGCCGAGCTTCTCGAGCCGCAGGTGCGCGCCGTAGCCGGCGATGTAGCCTGCCTGCTCCAGCCGCTTGACGCGGATCAGGCAGGGGCTGGGCGAGAGGCCCACCGCGTCCGCCAGATCCACATTGGTCATGCGCCCGTTGCGCTGCAGCTGGGCCAGGATGCGCAGGTCGAGCCGGTCGATCTTGAAAGCTTCTGACATGACGGTGCCCAAAACGAAGAGAGGTCGATTCTGCGTCGCCGGAGAAGGTTGGTCGGCGCTTTCGTTCAGGCTGCCAGTGCAGCCCGCACATCGGGCGCGTCGAGCACTTCGTCGAGCGTCTTCTTCAGGCGCGCAAACATCTGGGCGAACTCGTCTTCCGTGAACGTGAGCGCGGGCGCGAAACCGAGGATGTGGTCACCGAACGAGCGGAACACCAGGCCGTTCCTGTAGCCGGTCGCGAAGATCCTGTCGGACAGGCCGAGCGCTGCATCGAAGCCGCGCTTGCTGGCCTTGTCGCTGACCAGCTCCAGCGCGCCCAGCAGGCCGCGATGCCGCGCATCGCCCACCAGCGGATGTGCGCGCAGCGCGTCGAGGCCGGCCGCGAAATGGGCCGCGCCGCGCTGGCCGTTGGCGAGCACGCCGCCTTCCTGGTAGAGCCGCAGCACCTCGAGCGCAACGGCAGCGCCGACCGGGTGCGCCGAGTAGGTGGCGCCGTGGCCGATCGGCGCGCCGGCCGGGGCGCCATCGGCGATGCCGGCATAGACCTTGTCGCTCATCATGGTCGCGCCCATCGGCACGTAGCCGGAGGTCAGGCCCTTGGCCATGGTCATCAGGTCGGGTTCCACACCTTCGGCCTCGCACGCGAACATCGGGCCGGTGCGGCCGAAGCCGGTGATGACCTCGTCGACGACGAACAGGATGTCGAGTTCGCGCGTGGCATCGCGCATGGCCTTCAGCCAGCCCTTGGGCGGCACGATGACGCCGCCCGAGCCCTGGATCGGCTCGCAGAAGAAGGCGGCCACGTTCTCGGCGCCCAACTCGGCCACCTTGGCGCGCAGCGACGCGACCGACGCGGCGATCAGCGCCTGCGGGTCGGCACCGTCCGCATGGCGGTAGGGATTGGGCGAGGGAATGTAGTGCTGCGTGGGCAGTGGCAGATCGAAGCCGCGGTGGAAAACCGGCAGCGCAGTCAGCCCCGCCCCGGTGGACGACGAGCCGTGGTAGCCGCGCTCCAGCGCGATGAAGTGCTTCTTCGACGGCTTTCCGATCGCGTTGTAGTACTGCACGATGAAGCGCACCGCGGCGTCAACGGCTTCGGAGCCGCCGAGCGTCAGGTAGACCCGGGTGAGAGAAGCGGGCGCGATCTGCACCAGCTTTTCGGCGAGGCGGATGGCCGGCTCGCTGCTGAAATGAAAGTAGCCGGTGGCGTAGGGCAGCCGGCGCATCTGCTCGGTGGCCGCCTGCACCACGCTCTCCTGGCCGTAGCCCACGTTCACGCACCAGAGGCCAGCGAAGGCATCCAGCAGTTCGTGGCCGCTCGCATCGGTCAGCCATGCGCCGCGGGCCGAGGCCAGCACGGTCGGGCCGCGCTGCTCATGCACGCGCCATGGCGAGACGGGATGGATCAGGTGGGCGCGGTCGATCGCGTCGAGCGCGGCTTGGTTGGGCAATGCGGTGGGGTGCGTCATGGCGGTGTCGGATGGAGTGAGAGCGAAACAAGCTTTCAATGCCCCTAGCGTAGGACGCGTGGCGCATGGCGTGGTGCTGCTTTGGGGCCGTCGCGCAATCCAGGCTGCGGTTCTGCGCGCCGCCACAGCACATCCTGCTGGCGCTCAGTAGCCCCGACCGCGGTCGACCAGGCCGACCATCGGCTCGCCGGCTTCGAAGCGGCGCAGGTTGTCGAGCACCGCCTCGGCTGCGCTCAGCGGCTGCGTCATGCTCGCGATATGCGGTGTGAGCTGGATGTTCGGATGGCGCCAGAACGCGTGCGCCGCAGGCAGCGGCTCCGGGTCGGTCACATCAAGCACAGCCTCGCTGATCTGCCCGCTGTCGAGCGCGGACAACAGGTCGGCATCGACCAGCTGCGGCCCGCGGCCGACCTGCACCAGCCCGGCGCCCTTGGGCAGCATCGAGAACAGCCGCGCGTCGAGAAAGGCACGGGTCGAATCGGTCAACGGCAACAGGCACACCAGGATGTCGGTGCGCGCGAGAAAGCCGGGCAGTTCATCCGCGCTGGCATGGCACTTCACGCCATCGACGGCATGCCGCGACCGGCTCCATCCCGCGCAGTCGAAACCCAGCCCGACCAGTTGCGCCAGCACCGCCTGGCCGAGCGACCCGAGGCCGAGCACACCAACGCGCCGTTGCCCCGCGGGCCGCACCGGCAGCGGCTGCCACACGCCCTCGGCCTGCTGGCGGCGGTAGCGCGGCATGTCGCGGTGCAGGCCGAGCACCGCGTGGGTCACGTACTCGACCATGCCGCCGACGATGCCGGGCTCGACCATGCGCACCACCGGCAGTTGCGGCGGCAGCGCGGCGAAGTCGAACTGGTCGACCCCCGCGCCGGAAGAGAACAGCACTTCGAGTCGGGGAAAGCGGGCAGACAGATCCGCCGGCGGCTCCCAGGCCGCCAGAAAGCGCACCTGCGCCGGATCGCCGATATCGGGCCAGATGCGAAAGTCGATCGCGGGTTCGCGGCGCCGGAACACCTCAGCCCACTGGCGGCCGCGCTCCGGATCGGATTTGTACAGAAAAGTGGTGTGCATGGTTTCAAGTCATCCCATCGCCTGGGTCACGATCGCGAACATGGTGGGGCCGTCCGGCGCCACCGCGAGCGGGGTGCCGCGCACCATCGTCGTCGGCGCATCCACGCGCCGCAGGCCGACGTCTTCGAGCCATTCAGCCAGTCCGCTGGCGAAATCGATGTCGATGCGCGTGAAGTTGCCCGAACTCAAACCGACCAGATGCGCGATCAACGCCTTGGCGCCCGTGGCATCGGGCGCCACCACGGGGCCGATCAAATGCCCGCGCCCGAAGCGGCGCAGCATGGCGAAGCCCCGCGCTGCGTTGTCGTGGTCGAGCACCACACAGGCCTCGGCGCTGGCCAGCAGGTCGGCCACCAGCGCGTCGCGCGGCATGCCGCGCGCCGCCGCGTCCAGTGCGCACAGCGCCGGGGTCTCGTTGAGGCCTGCCGGCCGCAAGCGCCATTCCGGCGGAAGTTCGACCAGTGGCGCCGACAGCGCAATGCCCTGGTGCTGCCGCACTTCACCGGTGCGCACGAAGCCCAGCCGCTCATAGAGGCCCTGCCCGGCGGCGGTGGCATGCAGCAGCACGGTGTGCGCATCGAGGCCTTCGAGCAGCGCGCTCATCAACCGGTGCCCGACGCGCCGGCCCTGGCAGGCCGGAGTCACGATCACCAGGCCGATAGTCGCGTGGCGCTCGCCCCAGCGCCAGCGCTGGGCGGTGGCGACGATCTCGCCATCGCGCTCGGCGACGAAGCCTTCGGCATGCGCGAACGCCTGCTCCCAATCGGCCGGGCGATGCGGCCAGCGCAGTTCGGCCGACAGCGCATGCGTCTGCGGCAGGTCGGCGGCGGTCATCGGTCTCAGCACCACACCGTCGGCGACGGTGACATCCTGGGTTGGGTCGGGCATCGGCAAGCTCTCCTAGCGAACGGAAATGCGGCCCATCTTGGACGACATCGGAGCCCGGCACCAGACCGAAATCGCCCTTCGCCGCAACTTGCAAGCTTCGTCTGCCGCACGCCGGGGTTTTGCAATTCGCTGCCGTGCAGCACCCGCATACGCACACAAATGCCGCACCAACCTGCCTAGCATCGACCGCAACGCGCCGGCCGCTCCGGCGTCCCTTCACCGCCCCCTATCTCATGCAAGTCTTTGACCCTCTCAACATCCCGGCAGGCCGTCGAGGCCAACCTGTGCTTCAAAAGCGTGCAGGTCGACTTTGCCGCGATGCATTGAGGTGCATGCAAGCACGCACGGAGGCACACCGCATGCCATGCCGCCACACCACCCCGAAACCGCAGCTTCGATGCGCCGGGAGCTCGATTTCCCCACGACGCCGGTGCGACCGCATGCTGCAATCACTTCGTAATGAACTTGTCGCAAATGCCCTATATGGCGGCGGCCCGCACCGGTCGGAAACCGATTTGAAAGAGGCTTGGAGACCATGACCATTCGCCCGAAGTATGTGACCTTCGACTGTTACGGCACCCTCACCCGGTTCCGCATGAAGGAGATGGCTGCTGACCTTTTTGCCGACCGCATTCCGGCTGAACGCATGGCCGAGTTCCATGCCGACTTCACCGCCTATCGCTTCGACGAGGTGCTCGGCGCCTGGCAGCCCTACGAGGTGGTGCTGAAGAACGCGGTGCGGCGCCTCTGCAAGAAATGGAAGATCCAGTACTTCGACCTGGACGCGCAGAAGATCTACGACGCGGTACCCACCTGGAACCCGCACGATGACGTGCCGGCGGGCCTCGCCAAGGTCGCCAAGGAGATTCCGCTGGTCATCCTGTCGAACGCCTCGGACGACCAGATCCAGAAGAACGTGGCCATGCTCGGTGCGCCCTTCCATCGCGTCTACACCGCCCAGCAGGCCCAGGCGTACAAGCCGCGTCTGCAGGCTTTCGAATACATGATCGACTCGCTGGGCTGCAACCCCGAGGACGTGCTGCACGTGTCCTCCAGCCTGCGCTACGACCTGATGTCGGCGGACGACATGGGCATCGTCAACAAGGTCTTCGTGAACCGCGGCCATGGTCCGGGCAACCCGGGCTACCGCTACACCGAGATCAAGGACATCGGCGGCCTGCCGGGCGTCGTCGGTCTCTGATCTCCCGCGACTTGCCAAATCTCACCACGCCATGAAGCTCGACTCCTACTGGACCGATTCGGCGCCAGCCTTCGTGCCGGCGACGGCCGAGCTGCCGGCGCAGGTCGATGTCGCGATCGTCGGCGGCGGCTTCACCGGGCTCTCGGCGGCACTGGCGTTCGCGAAGCGCGGTGCGCGCGTCGCGGTGCTCGAAGCCGGCAGCCGCGTCGCGGCCGAGGCGTCGGGGCGCAACGGAGGGCATGTCAACAACGGCCTGGCGGTCGACTACGCCGAGGTCGCGGCCAAGGTGGGCGTGGCGCGCGCCCGGGCCTGGTACCACGCCTACGATGCCGCGGTCGACACCGTGGAACGGCTGGTGCGCGAGGAAGCCATCGACTGCGACTTCATGCGCCACGGCAAGCTCAAGCTGGCGACGCGCCCTCAGCAGTTGGAAACCCTGCAACGCAGCGCGCAGCGGCTGATCGACGATGGCGTCGACACCGACGTCGAGATCCTCGACGCGGCGCGCGTGCACGGCGAGGTGCAGAGCGAGCGCTTTCACGGTGGGCTGCTCTACAAGCGCAGCGGCCAGATGCACATGGGCCGCTTCGCGCAGGGCCTGGCGGGCGCGGCCGAGCGCAGCGGCGCGCAGATTCGTACCGGCACCACCGTGCAGCGCATCGAGCGCCTGGGCTCGGGCCACGCCCACAAGCTGCACACCAGCCAGGGCACTCTCAAGGCGCAGCAGGTTCTGCTGGCCACAGGTGCCACGCGTCATGGCGGCTACGGCAGCTTCGGCTGGCTGCGCCGGCGCATCGTGCCGATCGGCAGTTTCATCGTCGTGACCGAGCCGCTCGGCGCGGACCGCGCGCAGGCGCTGCTGTCGGCGCGGCGTACCTACACCACGGTGGCCAACATCCACCACTACTTCAGGCTCACCACCGACCATCGGCTGGTGTTCGGTGGGCGCGCCCGCTTCGCCATTTCCAGCCCCCAGTCCGATGCGGCCAGCGGCGAGATCCTGCGGGCCGGGCTGGCCGAGACCTTTCCGCAACTCGGGCCGGTGCGGCTCGACTACTGCTGGGGCGGCCTGGTCGACATGACGCAGGATCGCCTGCCCCACGCCGGCGAACGCAACGGCCTCTACTACGCGATGGGCTACAGCGGCCACGGCACGCAGATGTCGGTGCACATGGGCGAGCGCATGGCCGCCGTGATGGCCGGCGATGCGAACGCCAACCCCTGGGAGGGCCGCAAGTGGCCGGCCATCCCGGGGCACTTCGGACCGCCCTGGTTCCTGCCGGCGGTTGGCCTCTACTACACGCTCAAGGATCGGCTGGCCTGAGCGCCACCCGCATCACCCTGTTTTCTGTCCCCGAGTTCTTCAACTACAGGCTTCATCAGGAGTACCCCACCATGAACGACAGCAACGGCACCAAACGCTTCGAATCCCTCGTCGGGCCCGACGAGAGCCTCCGCATGATGGAGTCGCTCCGGCGCGGCGCCACGCGGCGCGACATCCTCGCGATGCTGATGGCAGGTGGCATGCAGGCCACGCTGGCCGGCGGCCTGGCGACAGCCGCCATGTCCGTGCATGCCCAGACGCCCAGGAAGGGCGGGCGCCTCCGGGTGGCCGGCGCGACCGCCGCCGCGACCGACACACTCGATCCGGCCAAGCAGTCGAACCAGACCGACTACTCGCGCTGCAACATGATCTACAACGGCCTCACATCGCTCGACGGCAGCCTGACGCCGCAGCCGGCGCTGGCCGAGTCGTTCACCACCAAGGATGCCAAGACCTGGGTCTTCACGCTGCGCAAGGGCGTGACCTTCCACGACGGCAAGGCGCTCGCGCCGGCCGACGTGGTGTATTCGGTGATGCGCCACAAGGATCCGGCCGCGGCCTCCAAGGCCAAGGTGCTGGCCGACCAGATCGAAAGCGCCAAGGCCACCGGCCCGAACGAAGTCACCTTCGTGCTCAGCGCGCCGAACGCCGACCTGCCGGTGATCCTTGGCACCTTCCACTTCCAGATCGTCAAGGACGGCACCACCGACTTCAACGCCGGCATCGGCACCGGGCCCTACAAGCTCAAGGAATTCAAGCCCGGCGTGCGCTCGCTGATGGTGCGCAACGACGCCTACTGGAAGCCCGGCAAGCCTTACCTCGACGAGATCGAGTTCGTCGGCATCGGTGACGAGAGCGCGCGTGTCAACGCCCTGCTCTCGGGCGGCATGGACCTGGTGGGCTCGGTCAACCCGCGTTCGGTGGAGCGCGTGAAGGGAACCCCCGGCTTCGGCATCTTCGTCACCCAGTCCGGCCAGTACTCCGACCTCGTGATGCGCAAGGACGTGGGCCCCGGCGCCAACCCGGACTTCGTGCTCGGCATGAAGCACCTGTTCGACCGCGAGCAGATGAAGAAGACCATCGCGCTCGACTACGCCGTGGTCGCCAACGACCAGCCGATCGACCCGACCAACCGCTTCTACTTCAAGGACCTGCCGCAGCGCCCGTTCGACCTCGACAAGGCGAAGTTCCACCTGCAGAAGTCCGGCATCACGGGCAAGGTGCCGATGGTGGCATCACCCGCAGCCCTCTACTCGGTGGAGATGGCGCTGCTGCTGCAGCAGACGGCGCAGCGCGCAGGTCTGGAGATCGACATCAAGCGCATGCCGGCCGACGGCTACTGGTCGAACCACTGGCTCAACAGCCATGTGGGCTTCGGCAACGTCAATCCGCGCCCGAGCGCCGACGTGCTGCTGACGCAGTTCTTCCAGTCGGGTGCGGCGTGGAACGAGTCGCGCTGGAAGAGCGACAAGTTCGACCAGCTGCTGCTGGCTTCGCGCGCCGAGACCGACCTGGCCAAGCGCAAGCAGATGTACGCCGACATGCAGACCATGATCCACCAGGAAGCCGGCATCGGCATCCCGCTGTTCCTCGCGAGCATCGACGGCCACACCTCCAAGCTCAAGGGCCTGTCGCCCATCCCGCTGGGCGGCCTGATGGGCTACAACTTCGCCGAGAACGTATGGCTGGAGGCGTGAGCTCTCCCCCCAGGCTTGCTCACTTCGTGGGGTCGCTGACATGAATCAACTGATCATCAAGCTTCTCGTCCAGCGCATCGCGCTGGCGCTGCTGTCGCTGCTGGCGGTGTCGGTGATCGTGTTCTCGATCACCGCGGTGCTGCCCGGCGATGCCGCGCAGGAACAGCTCGGCCAGGACGCCACGCCCGAGGCCGTGGCCGCGCTACGCGCGCAGATGGGGCTGGACGTGCCGGCGCCCGAGCGCTACGCGAAGTGGCTGCTCGGCATGGTGAAGGGCGACCTCGGCCGCTCCGCGACCACGCAGATGCCGGTGGCCGAACTGGTCGCCAGCCGCCTGCCCAATTCGCTGCTGCTGGCCGCCGTCACGGCCCTCTTCTCGGTGCCGATCGCGCTGGCGCTCGGTATCGCTTCGGCGGTGTGGCGCGGCTCGTGGTTCGACCGCGCCGCCTCGACGACGGCGGTGGGCGTGGTGTCGGTGCCGGAGTTCCTGGTCGCGACGCTGGCGGTGCTGGTGTTCGCGGTACAGCTGCGCTGGCTGCCTGCGCTCTCCTTCGTCAACGACATCGAGTCGCTGGGCCAGCTGCTGCGCGCCTTCGCGATGCCGGTGCTGGTGCTGTGCTGCGTGATCGTCGCGCAGATGATGCGCATGACGCGCGCCGCGGTGATCGACCAGCTGGAGGCGCCCTACATCGAGATGGTGCGGCTCAAGGGCGCCTCGCCGATGCGCATGGTGCTGGCGCACGCGCTGCCCAACGCGGTGGGGCCGATCGCCAATGCGGTGGCGCTCAGCCTGTCGTACCTGCTCGGCGGCGTGATCATCGTCGAGACCATCTTCAACTACCCGGGCATCGCCAAGCTGATGGTCGACGGCGTGTCGCAGCGCGACATGCCACTGGTGCAGACCTGCGCCATGATCTTCTGCTGCGCCTACCTGATCCTGGTGACGACCGCCGACATCTTCGGCATCCTCGCCAACCCGCGGCTGCGGCACCGCTGAAGGAAGCTTCATGGACACGTCCACATCTTCAACGGCCGGGAGCGCCGCGGCTTCCCTGGCGCCAGTGCCGCAGGAACGCCGCGGCGGCGCGCGGTCGTGGCTCGGGGGCTTCGGCGTCTCCGGCCTGCTCGGCCTCGCAGTGCTGCTGTTCTGGCTGCTCGCGGCGCTGCTCGGGCCCTGGCTGCTGTCGCACGGCACGGCGGCCACGGGTACCTCGAACGTCTTCGAGCCGATCAGCGCGAAGCACTGGCTGGGCACCGACTACCTCGGGCGCGACATGCTGGCGCTCATCATCGAGGGGGCGCGCTACACCATCGGCGTCGCGCTGTTCGCCACGCTGCTGGCCAGCGGAACCGGCATCACGCTGGCGCTGCTGGCCGCTGCCAGCGGCCGCTGGATCGACGCGGTGCTCAGCCGCGGCCTCGACACGCTGACCGCGATCCCGAGCAAGATGTTCGCGCTCATCATGGTGGCGGGCTTCGGCTCCTCGGTGCCGATGCTGGTGGTCACGGCGGGCATCATCTACGTGCCGGGCGCCTACCGCATGGCGCGCTCGCTGGCCGTCAACATCAACGCACTCGACTACGTGACCGTGGCGCGCACGCGCGGCGAAGGCACGCTCTACATCATGCTGCGCGAGATCCTGCCCAACATCCTGGGCCCGATGCTGGCCGACCTGGGGTTGCGCTTCGTCTACGTCGTGCTGCTGCTGGCAAGCCTGAGCTTCCTGGGCCTGGGCATCCAGCCGCCGGCGGCCGACTGGGGCTCGCTGGTGCGCGAAAACATTGGTGCGCTGGCCATGGGCGGCGCCTCGGTGATCGTGCCGGCGCTGGCCATCGCGAGCCTGACCATCGCGGTCAATCTCGTTATCGACAACCTGCCCGGCCGTGCCGCGCGCGAACGAGGAGTACGTTGATGGGCGCACCACTCACTGTCCAGGGCCTCAGCATCTGCGCCGGCGCGAGCACGCTGGTCGACAACCTGAGCTTCTCCGTGCAGCCCGGCGAAGTACTGGCGCTGATCGGCGAATCGGGTTCCGGCAAGACCACCACCGCGCTGGCGCTGATGGGCTATGCACGCAGCGGCTGCCGCATATCGGGCGGCCGGGTGCAGATCGGCAACACCGACGTGCTGGCACTCGATGCGGCGCGGCAGCGCTCGCTGCGTGGCCGCACGGTCTCCTACATTGCGCAGAGCGCGGCGGCCTCCTTCAACCCCTCGCGCACGATCATGGACCAGGTGGTCGAGCCCACGGTCATCCATGGCCTGTGCAAGCGGGCCGAGGCCGAGGCGAAGGCGGTGCAGCTGTTCCGCGAATTGGCGCTGCCCGATCCGGACAACATCGGCGCGCGCTATCCGCACCAGGTCTCCGGCGGCCAGCTGCAGCGGCTGATGGCGGCGATGGCACTGATCGGCGACCCCGACCTGGTGATCCTCGACGAGCCGACCACCGCGCTCGACGTGACCACGCAGATCGAAGTGCTGCGCGCCTTCCGCCGCGTTGTGCGCGAGCGCCGCGCCACCGCCGTGTACGTGAGCCACGACCTGGCCGTGGTGGCGCAAATGGCCGACCACATCCTGGTGCTGCGCAACGGCAAGATGAGCGAGCTGAACGCCACCGAGCAGATTCTCTCGGCCCCGGTCGACGACTACACGAAGTGCCTGCTGGCGGCCGCGCGGCCCGCGGTGCGCGCGTCGGGCCAGACCTCGGGCGATTCGGCGTTGCTGCTCCACGTGAACGAGCTTTCATGCGGCTACGGCCCGGTGGACGCGAAAGGCCAACCGGCCAAGCTGATCCTCGAGGACATCAACCTCAAGCTGTACCGCGGGCAGGCCATCGGCGTGATCGGCGAGTCGGGCTCCGGCAAGACCACGCTGGCACGGGCCGTCGCAGGCCTGCTCAAGCCCAGCCATGGCAGCGTCATGTTCGACGGGCACGCACTCCAGCCCACACTGCAGCAGCGCAGCCCCGAGGAGCTGCGCCGCATCCAGATCGTCTTTCAGATGGCCGACACGGCGTTGAACCCATCGCAGACCATCTGGCGCATCCTGGCGCGGCCGCTGCAGTTCTACAAGGGCTTGCGCGGCGAACCGCTCAAGCGGCGCATCCATGAACTGCTCGATCTGGTGAAGTTGCCGCACTCGGTGGCCGACCGCCTGCCGGGCGGACTCTCGGGCGGGCAGAAACAGCGCGTGAACCTGGCGCGCGCGCTGGCGGCCGAGCCCGACCTGATTCTCTGCGACGAGGTGACCTCGGCGCTGGACACCGTGGTGGCCGCGGCGGTGCTCGACCTCATGGCCGAGCTGCGGCGCGAGCTCGGCGTGTCCTACCTGTTCATCAGCCACGACCTGCACACCGTGCGTTCGGTGTGCGACGAAATCGTGGTGATGCAGCACGGGCGCAAGCTCTCGCAAGTGGCGCGGGCCGACTACGAGCGCGGGCCGCACCATCCTTACTACGAGCTGCTCGCACGCTCCGTGCCCGAGCTGCGCCGCGGCTGGCTGGACGACATGGACCGCGTGGCGGCCACATCGGCGAAAGCAGCCGCCCCATCAACCCGAGAGGCACTGACATGACCCCCACATTCCGGATTGCACTGATCGCCGGCGACGGCATTGGCAAGGAAGTGATGCCCGAGGGCCTGCGCGTGGTGATGGCTGCGGCCGAGCGCTTTGGCTTCGAGCTCGACTGCCGCACCATCGACTGGGCCAGCTGCGACTACTACGCCGAACACGGCCAGATGATGCCGGACGACTGGAAGGAACAGCTCAAGGGCGTCGACGCGCTCTACTTCGGCGCTGTCGGCTGGCCCGCGACGGTGCCCGACCATGTGTCGCTGTGGGGCTCGCTGCTCAAGTTCCGCCGCGAGTTCGACCAGTACATCAACCTGCGCCCGGTGCGCCTGTTCGAGGGCGTGCCCTGCCCGCTCGCCGGCCGCAAACCCGGCGACATCGACTACCTCGTGGTGCGCGAGAACACCGAGGGCGAATACACCTCGCTCGGCGGCGTGATGTACGAAGGCACCGAGCGCGAGATCGTGATCCAGGAGTCGGTGTTTTCGCGCCACGGCACCGACCGGGTACTCCGCTACGCCTACGAGCTCGCCCAGGCGCGCAAGAAAAAGCACCTGACGGTGGCCACCAAGAGCAACGGCATCGCGATCAGCATGCCCTGGTGGGACGGCCGCGCCGACACGATCGGCCGCGACTACCCCGAGGTGAAGGTCGACAAGCAGCACATCGACATCCTGTCGGCGCGCTTCGTGCTGCAGCCCACGCGCTTCGACGTGGTGGTGGCGAGCAACCTGTTCGGCGACATCCTCTCCGACCTCGGGCCCGCGACCACCGGCACGATCGGCCTGGCGCCGTCGGCCAACCTCAACCCTGATCGCAAGTTCCCGTCGCTGTTCGAGCCGGTCCACGGATCGGCCCCCGACATCTACGGCCAGAACATCGCCAACCCGATCGCCATGATCTGGTCGGGCGCGCTGATGCTGGACTTCCTCACGCAAGGCCAGGGCATCGGGCGTGCCGCACACGATGCGATCGTCGCCGCGATCGAGGCGGTGCTGCGCGAAGGGCCGCTCACGCGCGACCTCGGCGGCACGGCCTCGACAACAGAGCTGGGCATGGCCATTGCCCAGCGCATTTCCGCTTCCTAACCACGACCATGACTCTCACCCTTGACCGCCAGGACTTGATGCCCGGCACCCACCTCATCGGCGCCGAATGGCGCGAGGCGAGCGATGGCCACCGCCTCGACGTGACCGATCCCGCCACTGACACCGTCTTTGCGAGCGTGCCCGACGGCACGGCCGCCGATGCGCGCGCCGCGGTGGATGCGGCGCATGCCGCCTTCCCGGCCTGGCGCGCCGTGCCGGCCAAGCAACGCGCGCAGATCCTCAAGCGCTGGAACGACCTGATGGTCGCCCACCAGGACGACCTGGGCCACCTGATCTCGCGCGAGCAGGGCAAGCCGCTGGCCGAAGGCAAGGGCGAGGTGCTGTATGCCGCCAGCTATGTCGAATGGTTTGCCGAAGAGGCCACGCGCGCGAACGGCGAGGTGATCCCCGCGCCGGTGACGGGCCGGCGCATGATGGCCTTGAAGGAGCCGGTCGGCGTGGTGGCAGCGATCACGCCGTGGAATTTTCCGGCGGCCATGATCGCGCGCAAGATCGCGCCGGCACTGGCAGCAGGCTGTACCGTGGTGTGCAAGCCAGCCGAAGACACCCCGCTGACCTCGCTCGCGCTCGTCAAGCTGGCGCAGCAGGCGGGCGTGCCGGCCGGCGTGTTGAACATCGTGACCGCATCGCGCGAGCGCACGCCCGGCGTGGTGGACGCATGGCTCGACGATGCGCGCGTGCGCAAGATCACGTTCACGGGCTCCACGCCCGTGGGCAAGCATCTGGCGCGGCGCTCGGCCGACACTCTCAAGAAACTGTCGCTCGAACTCGGCGGCAATGCGCCCTTCATCGTGTTCGACGATGCCGATGTCGATGCCGCGGTCGAAGGGCTGATGGTTGCCAAGTTCCGCAACGGTGGCCAGACCTGCGTGTGCCCGAACCGCGTCTTCGTGCAGGCCGGCGTGCACGATGCGTTCGTCGAAAAGCTCGGCGCACGGGTCGGCGCACTCCAGGTCGGGCCGGCGACCGAGGCCGATTCGCAGATCGGACCGATGATCAACGCCCGCGCGGTCGACAAGATCGATCGCCATGTGCGCGACGCCGTCGCTCGCGGCGCGCGCGTGGTCGTTGGCGGCGAGCGGCTGCGCTCGGCGCGCTGCGACGGCCCGAACTACTACGCGCCCACCGTGCTGGCAAATGCCGACGCGACCATGGAGTGCAGCTGCGAGGAAACCTTCGGGCCGGTGGTGCCGGTCACCCGCTTCGAGACCGAGGCCGAGGTGGTCGCCGCCGCCAACGACACGCCCTTCGGCCTGGCCGCCTACTTCTATTCGACCGACGTGCGCCGCATCGCGCGCGTGGCGGATGCGCTGGAATCCGGCCTCGTCGGCATCAACGAAGGCGCACTGGCGGCCGAGGCCGCGCCCTTCGGCGGCGTGAAGGAATCCGGCTACGGACGCGAGGGCTCAGTGCACGGCCTCGAAGACTACATGCACATCAAATACGTTTGCCAGGGCCAGCTGTAGAAGAAAAGGAGCGCGCGGCTTGCGCGCTCAGGCCGGTGCGGCCTCGGGAGACGCCCGCAGGCCGCGCGCCGCCCCGCGCGCATAGCGGTCGATCGCCAGGCCTTCGGTGCTGATGTCCGGGCGCTGCCCTGTCACCATGTCCGCGATCAGCTTGCCGGAGCCGCAGGCCATGGTCCAGCCGAGCGTGCCGTGGCCGGTGTTGAGGAACAGGTTGGGATATCGGGTGGCGCCGACGATCGGCGTGCTGTCCGGCGTCATCGGGCGCAGGCCCGTCCAGAAGGTGGCACGCGACACGTCGCCCCCCGGGAACAGGTCGTTCGCGACCAGCTCCAGCGTGGCGCGGCGGCGCGGATCGAGCCGCAGGTCGTAGCCGCCGAGCTCGGCCATGCCGCCGACGCGGATGCGGTCGTCGAAGCGCGTGACGGCGATCTTGTAGGTCTCGTCGAGCACCGTGGACTGCGGCGCGAGCGCCGGATCGACCAGCGGCACGGTCAGCGAATAGCCCTTGACCGGGTACACCGGCAGGTCGATGCCGAGCGGCTCCAGCGCCTGGCGCGAGTAGCTGCCGAAGGCGAGCACATAGCGATCCGCCTTCAGCACTTGGCCACCCGCGCGCACGCCTGCGATGCGGCCGCCTTCCATGACCAGGCCGTCGACCGGCCGGTCCAGCTCAAAGTTCACGCCGAGGCCGCGCGCGACATCGGCCAGCGCGTTGGTGAAGCGATGGCAGTCGCCGGTCTCGTCGTTCGGCAGACGCAGGCCGCCGGCCAGGCGATCGCGCGCCTGCGCCAGGCCGGGCTCGACCTGTGCGAGCTGGTCGCGCGTGAGCAGTTGGTAGGGCACATTGCATTCCTCCAGCACGGCAATGTCGCGCTGCACCGCGTCGAGCTGGGCCTGCGTGCGGAACAGCTGCAGGGTGCCGCCGGTGCGCTGCTCGTACTGGATGCCGGTGTCGACGCGCAACTGCTGCAGGCATGCGCGGCTGTACTCGGCCACGCGCATCATGCGTTCCTTGTTGATCGCGTAGCGCTCCGGCGAGCAGTTGCGCAGCATCTGCGACATCCACCGCAACTGGAACAGGCTGCCGTCGAGCCGGATGGCCAGCGGCGCGTGCTTCTGGAACATCCACTTCAACGCCTTGAGCGGAATGCCCGGCGCGGCCCACGGCGTGGAGTAGCCGGGCGACACCTGCCCGGCGTTCGCGAAGCTGGTTTCGAGGGCCAGGCCCTCGCGCCGATCGAACAACGTGACCTCGGCGCCCGAACGCGCGAGGTAGTACGCCGTGCTGGTGCCGATGACACCGCCGCCCAGAACCATGACTTTCATTGGTCAGCCGTCAGATAGAGTAGATTTGGTCAACTCTATTACCGACTATCCAGCATATTCACCTGAACTTTTGGTGATTCCCAGTGATTTTTCTTGTCTTTTTGGTGCATCCGCATCGGAGAAAGTGACATGGCAGAGCTAGACCGTACCGACCGCAAGATCCTCGACATCCTGCAGCGCCAGGGACGCATCACCATGACCGATCTGGCCGACGAGATCGGGCTGTCGACCTCACCCTGCACCGAGCGGGTGAAGCGGATGGAGCGCGACGGCGTGATCTCCGGCTACTACGCCCGGCTGTCACCCGAGGCGCTGGGCAAGACGCTGCTGGTGTTCGTCGAGATCAAGCTCGCCTCGAAGTCGGGCGACGTCTTCGACAAGGTGAAGAAGGAACTGCTGCACGTGCCGGACGTGCAGGAATGCCATCTTGTTTCCGGCAGCTTCGACTACCTCGTCAAGGCGCGGCTCGGCGGCATGAGCGAGTACCGCCGGTTGCTCGGCGACATCCTCAAGAAGCTGCCCGTGGCAGCCGAGTCGCACAGCTATGTCGTGATGGAGGAAGTGAAGGAAACCCTGGCGCTGCGAATCGACCGGTGAATCGACGCACCGCTCACTGCGCCGCGCTCCCGCCCGGCGGCAACTGGTAGCTCCAGGTTTCGCTCAGCGTCTTGTTGCCGCTCGCCAGCGCAGCGCGAAGCTCGACCGCCTGGGCTGGGTCTTTCACCCGCATCCGCAGCGTGACGCGCCACCCGTTGATGGCCGGGTTGCGCTCGACCGCGCTGCTGACCAGATCGGCGTTGGCATTGACGCTGACCTGCGCGTTCACCACCGCGTCGGGCGGCAGGCCCGCCAGCACCGGGCCTTCGAAGTCGATGTGGAACGCGGTGGTGCCGTCGGGCTGGCGGATCAGGTTGGACTGCAACAGCTCGCCGGTGGTGTGAAAGGTCTGCCGCACCCAGGCCAGGTTCTTGTCCATCAGCGCGGGCTCGTCCATCGTCCAGTGCATGCGGTAGTCGTACTGCAGCGCTTCGCCGGCCTGCGGCTGCACCTCGGGCGTCCAGAACGCCACGATGTTGTCGTTGGTCTCGTCCGCGGTCGGAATCTCGACCAGCTGAACCTTGCCGCGGCCCCAGTCGCCCTGCGGTTCGATCCAGGCACTGGGGCGCAGGTCGTAGCGGTCCTTGATGTCCTCGAAGCGCGAGAACTCGCGGCCGCGCTGCAGCAGGCCGAAGCCCTTGGGGTTGTCCACCATGAAGCTGCTCACCGTGAGATTGCGCGGATCGTTGAGCGGGCGCCACAGCCGCTCACCCGCACCGGTATGGATGGCCAGGCCGTTCGAGTCGTGGATGGCCGGCCGGTAGTTGCGCTTGTCGGACTGCTGGTTGGGGCCGAACAGGAACATGCTGGTCAACGGGGCCACGCCCAGCGTGCTCACCGTGCCGCGCATGAAGAGCCGCGCCTTGACGTCAAGCACTGCATCGGCGCCGGGGCGCAGGGTGAACTGGTAGGCGCCGGTGACGCGGGGGGAATCCATCAGCGCATAGATCACCAGTTGCTGGTCCGGCGCCGACGGCCGCTGGATCCAGAACTCGCGGAAGTTCGGAAACTCCTCTGCGGTGGGCTGGCTCTTGTCGACGCTCGGCAGTGCCGTGTCGATCGCCAGGCCGCGGCCCGAGAGGCCATAGGTCTGGCCCTTGCCGATCACCCTGAAATAGCTGGCGCCGAGGAAGCTCATGATCTCGTCTTCCTTGCCCTCGCGGTTGATCGGGTAGAGCACGCGAAAGCCCGCATAGCCGAGCTTGCTGGTCTGGTTCTTGTCGAACGCGAGGTTGCCGAAATCGAAGCGCTGCGGGTCGTAGCCGATCTCGCGCACATTGCCGTCGACGATCTCGTGGATCGCCACCGGCGCATTGAACTGCATGCCCTGATGGTAGAAATTCAGCTTGAAGGGCGTGGGCTGGTCGCGCCACTCGAAACGCTGCGCCAGCGGCTGGATCTTCTGGTAGTCGGCAAACTGCATCTGGCTGAACACGGGAGGCAGATTGCTGACCGGCGCCGCATAAGGGGCGGACATCAGCACCCTGGCGCGGCCCACCACATCGTCGAGCGAGAACGCCTGGGCCTGAGCGGCACACAGCAGCAGGGAGGCGGCCGCGAGGCACCGGAATGCAGGGAGCAATCCGGCGCGCGCGACGCGCTGGGCGGCAGTAGGAACCACGAAACTTCTCCTATAGAACAAACCCCAATGTATCAACCCGGAGCGCGATTCGGGGACCATGGCAGCAGAGCGCGGCGATGGCTGACAGTAGACTGCGCCTTTCTGCGACACCATCAGCCTCCTTGCGCCGCGAAAGACCGTCGGACACTCGCGAGGCCTGAACCAATCATCGAATGAAATCACTGTACCTGCTGGGTCTGGTCGCCGCGCTGGTTTGCCAGCCCGCGGCGGCCCAAACCACCCCTCCGCCGCTGAGCGACAAGCCGGCCTTCATCTCCGACCTGATCTCGCGCATGACGCTCGAAGAGAAGATCGGACAGCTGCGGCTGATCAGCATCGGGCCGGAGATGCCGATTGCGCAACTGGCCGATGAAATCGCGGCCGGGCGCGTGGGCGGCACCTTCAATTCGGTGAACCGGCCGCACAACCGCCAGCTGCAGGACGCCGCGACCAAGCGCAGCCGCATGAAGATCCCGATGTTCTTCGCGTTCGACGTGATCCATGGCCATCGCACCACCTTCCCGATCGGCCTCGGGCTGGCATCGAGCTGGGACATGGAAACCGTGACGACGATGGCGCGCACGGCGGCCAAGGAGACGAGCGCCGATGGGGCCGACATGACCTTCGCACCGATGGTCGACATCTCGCGCGACCCGCGCTGGGGCCGCACCTCCGAGGGTTTCGGCGAAGACCCGTACCTTGTGTCGGAGATCGCCCGGGCGGCCGTCAAGGGCTTCCAGGGCAGCCTGCCGATCGGGCCCAACAACATCATGGCCGCCGTGAAGCACTTCGCGCTGTATGGCGCCGTCGAGGGCGGGCGCGACTACAACACGGTCGACATGAGCCCGATGCGCATGTACCAGGACTACCTGCCGCCCTACCGCGCAGCCATCGACGCGGGCGCAGGCGGCGTGATGGTCGCGCTGAACTCGATCAACGGCGTGCCGGCCACCTCCAACACCTGGCTGATGCAGGACTTGCTTCGCAAGGACTGGGGCTTCAAGGGCGTGACGGTCAGCGACCACGGCGCCATCGTCGAGCTGATCCGCCATGGCGTGGCGAAGGACGAGCGCGAGGCGGCCAAGCTCGCCATCAAGACCGGCATCGATATGAGCATGGCCGATTCGGTCTACCAGAAGGAACTGCCGGGCCTGGTGAAGTCGGGCGAGGTCAGCGAAAAGGAAATCGACAATGCGGTGCGCGAAGTGCTCGGCGCCAAGTACGACATGGGGCTGTTCCAGAACCCCTATGTGCGCATCGGCGTGGCCGCGGACGATCCGCCCGACCTCAAGGCCGACAGCCGCCTGAGCCGCCCTGCCGCGCGCGACGTGGCGCGCAAGTCGATGGTGCTGCTGGAGAACCGCAAGAACACACTGCCGATATCCAAGTCCGCCACCGTCGCGCTGGTAGGGCCGCTGGCCGACGCACCGATCGACATGCTGGGCAGCTGGTCGGCCGCCGGTGATTCGAAGGCACAGGTCACGTTGCGCGCCGGGCTGAACGCGGTCGTGGGCAAACAGGGACGCCTGCTCTATGCACGCGGCGCCAATGTCACGGGCGACGAAGAGATCGTCAAGTACCTCAACTTCCTGAACTGGGACACGCCGGAGGTCACGCAGGACAAGCGCAAGCCATCCGTGATGATCGCGGAGGCCGTCAAGGCGGCGCGCCGGGCCGATGTGGTGGTGGCCGCGGTGGGCGAGACGCGCGGCATGTCGCACGAGTCGTCTAGCCGCACCAGCCTCGACCTGCCAGCCAGCCAGCGCGCACTGATCACGGCGCTCAAGGCCACCGGCAAGCCGCTGGTGCTGGTGCTGATGAACGGCCGACCGCTCGCGCTGCAGCGCGAGCAGAAGGAAGCCGACGCGATCCTCGAAACCTGGTACACCGGCGTCGAAGGCGGCAACGCGATCGCCGACGTGCTGTTCGGCGACTACAACCCGTCGGGCAAGCTGCCCATCAGCTTCCCGCGCTCGGTCGGGCAGATCCCGACGTATTACAACCACGCCAGGCTCGGCCGCCCCTTCACGCCGGGCAAGCCGGGCAACTACACCTCGCAGTATTTCGAGGAGCCCAATGGGGCGCTCTACCCCTTCGGCTATGGCCTGAGCTACACCGACTTCAGCCTGTCCGACGTGACGCTGTCGAGCGCGACGCTGCCACGCAACGGCAAGCTCGACGCCAGCGTGACCGTGCGCAACACGGGCGCACGCGCCGGCGAGACCGTGGTGCAGCTCTACATCCGCGACGTCGCTGCATCGGTGGTGCGCCCGGTCAAGGAGCTCAAGGACTTCCACAAGGTGATGCTCAAGGCCGGCGAGGAAAAGGTCGTGCGCTTCACCATCGACGAAGAGAAGCTGAAGTTCTTCAACGCCCAGCTGCGCCATGTGGCCGAGGCCGGCCAGTTCGAAGTGCAGATCGGGCTGGACTCCGAGAAGGTGAAGCAAAAGAGCTTCGAGCTGCAGTAGCCATGGCACTCCCGGCCGGACTGTTCGAGGGCGGCGACGGCCGCCCGCGCTGCAGCTGGTGCGCCGCCACGCCGGCCTACCAGCACTACCACGACCATGAATGGGGCTTTCCGGTGACGGACGACCGGCGCCTGTTCGAGAAGTTGTGCCTCGAGGGCTTCCAGGCCGGACTGAGCTGGCTCACCATCCTCAACAAGCGCGAGGCATTCCGCAACGCCTTTGCACAGTTCGATGCAGAGAAGATGGCCGGCTTCGGTGAGGCCGATGTGGCGCGCCTGCTGGCCGACGCCGGCATCGTGCGGCATCGCGGCAAGATCGAATCGGCGCTCAACAACGCGCGGCGCGTGCTTGAACTGCGCGAGGCGCACGGCTCATTGGCCGCCTATGCCTGGCGCTTCGAGCCCGACCCAGCCTCGCGCCCCAAGCACCTGACCCTGCCGCAGCTCAAGGCCATGACCAGTTCGCCGGAGTCGGTGGCGCTGTCAAAGGATCTGAAGAAGCGTGGCTGGGGATTCGTGGGGCCGACCACGATGTATGCGTTCATGCAGGCGATGGGCCTGGTCAACGATCACCTCGAGGGTTGTCATGCGCGCGGGCCGGCGCTGGCGGCGCGCGCAGCACTGGTCGTGCCGCGCTAGGGCCCTTTCATCGCGCGGTACATGGGCCGGATAGGCCGATGCGCCGCTTGACATGCAGGCATTTACCTGCATATCATTCCCTCACGCACAAACACAACAGATGGACGCTGACAAGGTTTTCAAGGCGCTGGGCGACCCGACACGCAGAAAGCTGCTCGACGTGCTGTACGAGCGGAACGGGCAGACGCTGGGCGAGCTCTGCGAGCACCTGGACATGGCGCGGCAATCGGCCACGCAGCACATCGGGATCCTCGAGGCGGCCAATCTGGTGAGCACGGTCTGGCGCGGCCGGGAGAAGCTGCATTTCATCAACCCGGTGCCGCTGCACGAGGTTTATGAGCGGTGGGTGCGGAAGTTCGAACGCCAGCGGCTCGGCCTGCTGCACGACCTGAAGAAGGAACTCGAAGGAGATTGACCATGAGCAAAGAGAAGACGAGCTTCGTCTATGTGACCTACATCCGCTCGACGCCGGAAAAGGTGTTCGAGGCCATCACGAAACCGGAGATCGCGCGGCGCTACTGGGGCCATGAGAACGTCTCCGACTGGAAGCCCGGATCGACCTGGGAGCATGTGCGCGCCAACGAGCAGCGCACGGTCAATGTGGTTGGCAAGGTGGTCGAGGCCGTGCCGCCAACGCGCCTGGTCATCACGTGGGCGAGCCCCTCGCAGGCCGCCGATCCGGCCAGCTACAGCCGCGTGAGCTTCGACGTCGAGGCGTACGACGAGATGGTGCGGCTGACCGTCACCCACGACGAGCTCGAGGCCGGCAGCGGCATGGCCAAGGGCATCCAGCAGGGCTGGCCGATCGTTCTTTCCAGCCTGAAGTCGCTGCTGGAAACGGGGCACGGCATCGACGTCTTCGCCAAGCCGAAGGCGGCGTCGAGCGGGAGCCATTCATGACCCAGCCCTACACCGGCGGATGCGCGTGCGGCGCGATCCGCTACGCAACCGAGCACGCGCCCGTATTCCAGAATCACTGCCAGTGCCGCGATTGCCAGCGGCGCAGCGGCACCGGGCACGGCTCCTGGCTGACCTTTCCCGCGCGCGCCGAGATGACGATCACCGGCGAGGCGACGCACTGGCAGGTCGCGGGCGACAGCGGCAACGTGAAGGTCCACGCCTTCTGCCCGGTCTGCGGAACGCCGGTCTACCTGCGCTTTGCCGCGATGCCGGAGCTGATCGCGGTCCCTGCGGGCAGCCTGGACGACCCGACCCGCTTCGTGCCGCAGGTTCTCACCTACAGCGTCCGCGGGCTGGCGTGGGACGCCATCGATCCTTCGTTGCACGCATTCGAGCGGATGCCGTCCGGCTAGTGCCTGGCGCGAATCCTGTCGGCTACCAGACGCGCCACCAGGGGCGCGGGCGCCGTGCCAGCGGCACTTGAAGCGTCACCAACGGCGCGGCCAGCGTGGTGCCGCCGCCGAAACGGCGCCGCATCTCGGCCTCGTGCTCTCGCGCGTGGTCGCTGGCGTCGCGCGTGCCGTACAGGGAGTGCCTGCGCCATTGCTGGGCACGCCTCACCAATTCGCGGTCGGACAGTTCTGCTGGTTCGGTCATGCGCCCATTCTGGTGCCGCATGCCGGAGCGACCTGTGAACTGGTGCCCACTTTGTCGATTGAATGGGCCCGACACCAATCGCTGCCCCGAGTCGTGAATTAGTTGCTAGGCTGCCCGCGCCAGCGGAATCACCGGCATGCCACGGTAGACCTCGGCCTCGCCATGCTTCGCCAGCAACTGCATCAGGTGCTTGCGGATCAGCATGCCGGGCTTGTCGGACTCCATCGAGTATTCGACGCCACGGCGGCGCGTGTCGACCAATGCATCGGGATCGGTCGATTCGAGGATGTCCTTGTCCTCGCGCGTGATCTCTTCGTCGAAGTCGATCAGCATCTGCGCTGCACATTGTTCTTCGGTGTCGTTGCGGAACAGCCATTGGCACAGCTGCATGCGCGTGTCGTCGATCGGCGTGAAGCAGTTGATGATGATGTGGCGAATGCCGCTCGGGTACTCGATGTCGAGCCGGCGCGAGAACGGCAGGAAGTAGGCGTTGCGCATGTGGCGCGTGGTGATCGGGTCTGCCACGCCGCTGATGGCGTGGAATTTGACGGGGTTGACCGCTTCGATCACGGTCTCGGCATAAAAGCCCGATTCGTTTTCGACCAGGTTGTACTTGCTCGGCTTCGGGCTCGCGGCCACGCCGAAGGTCGCGCGGTGCACGAAGCTGAAGTGCGAGTTGTCGAACGAGTTCTCGAGCGCGCGCATCGGACTGGTCTGCCACTCCTCGTAGAACTGGTGGATGGTGCGCCAGCCGGGGGCGTCGAACTCGGGCACCGCCGGAATATCGGCAACCGGGTCTTCCAGCGCCACCCACGCATAACCGTAGCGCGCGGTGCAGTGGTAGGCCGTGGTCTTGTAGTCGGGCGGGATCTTGCGGTCGGCCTCGTATTGCGGGATGCGGACCACCTGGCCGCTGCGGTCGTACGTCCAGCCGTGGTAGCCGCACTGGATGACGCCCTGCCCGCAGACCTTGCCTTCGCTGTCGAGGCACCAGCCCTTGGAGAGCTTCGCGGTGCGATGGCAGCAGCGGTCGCGCAAGGCGGCGGGTTGGCCGTCGGCATCGAGGAACAGGACGATGTCTTCGCCGAGCAGCCGGAACGGCTTCGGGCCGTTTGCCAACGCGGTGAGCGGCATGACGGCGTGCCAGAATTTGCGAAAGACGGGTTGTCGGGTGACGAGCATGCGGGAACTCCTTTGGGCGCGTGTGGGGTACGAACTTCAAAGAGCAATTTCCGACCGCGAGGGCTGAACGCTTCTACTCTGCGCAACATGCCATGCAAATTGCGCGCCCGATTGTGGCGCAATCCGCGCCGAAGTTCGTTGTAAGCTATGAAAATGATAGCGCTCGATGCTCCACTCCGCAGCCGCCGCATGCGCCTGGCCCATGCACTGGCACTGGCCGCCGCCTGCCTGCTTGCCACCGCCTGCACGGCACCCCGCGGCCCGGGTCGGGCGCCGTCGTCCGTGTCCTATCCGACGCTGTCGCCCGAACAGGCGGGCGATATCGCGATTCACGCCCTCGGCCTGGTCGGCACACCCTACCGCTACGGTGGCAACACGCCTGACAGCGGCTTCGACTGCAGCGGGCTGATCGGCTATGTCTATCGCAGCCGCGCCGGGGTGGCCCCGCCGCGCACCGTGGCCGAGCTGGACGGCTTCGGCCAGCCGGTCGGCATGGGGGAGCTGCGCACCGGCGATCTCGTGCTCTTCGGCAGTGGCCGGCCCACGCACGCCGGCATCTACGTGGGCGACGGGCGCTTCGTCCATGCACCCTCCACCGGCGGCGAGGTGCGGCTGGATCGCCTGGCCGGCGTCTACTGGTCGCGCCAGACCGTCTCGGTTCGCCGGCCCTGAAGCCGGCGCTGGCATGCCTCGTGCATCACGGTCGGCAAGAGTAGAAGCGTTCAGCAGCGCACGCACCATCGATGTGCGCCGCCCGGAAATTGCTCTTGAAGCGCCCCTCTTTCTGCTCCGTGCCCGAGGGGATTCAAGACCTGAGATTTCCAAGGTGCCTCCCATGCAACGCCGTTCCTTTCTTGTTGTCGCCAGCAGCGCTGCCGCCGTTGCCGCTGCCCCCTCCGTGTTCGCCCAGAGCGGCAAGCTCGTGCCGCTGAAGTTCACGCTCGACTTCCGCATCAACGGCCAGACCGCGCCGTTCTTCCTGGCCCACAGCAAGGGCTACTACAAGGACGAGGGACTCGACGTCACGATCGACACCGGCGCCGGCTCCGTCGCCTCCATCACACGCATCGCCAGCGGCGTCTACCAGTTGGGCCTGGGCGACATCAGCTCGCTGGTGGAATTCAACGCACAGAACCCAGGCACGCCGGTGGTGCAGGCGGTGTACCAGTACTACAACCGCGCGCCCTTCGTGATCATCGGTCGCAAGGATCGCGGCGTGACCGGGGACTTCAGGAGCCTGCAGGGCAAGAAGGTCGCGGCCGCCGCAGTGGAGTCGACGCGCCGCGCCTGGCCCATGGTGGCGCGCAAGCAAGGTATGAAGGCCGACGCCTTCACCTGGCAGACCACGGACTTCAGCGCGCGCGACAACGTCATGGTGCGCGGCGACGTCGATGCCGCCACCTACTTCCACGATTCGGCCATCTCGCTGTTCGCACGCATGAAGATCGACGATCTGTCGTTGCTCAAGTACGCCGATGCGGGCGTCAACCTCTACGGCAACGCGATCCTCGCCAGCAGCAACCTGATCGCGCAGAACCCGAAGGCCGTGGCAGCCTTCCTGCGCGCCACCAATCGCGCGATCGTCGAGACCTTTGCCAACCCCGGGCCGTCGATCGCGGCCATGCGCCAGCGCGAGCCGATCCTCGACGAGAAGATCGAGCTGGATCGCTGGAGCGTCACGGCCCAGTACGTCGGCGCGGCCGACACGCGCGCCCATGGGCTGGGCGACATCCGCAAGCTCACGCTCGAACAGCAGGTCGACGAGGTGGTCGACGTGTTCGGGCTCAAGGTCAAGCCCTCGGCCGACGCCATCTTCAACACCTCGATGCTGCCGCCGCGCAGCGAACGCATGATCATCAAGGCATGAATCCACGGAACACCACCGCCCTCCCCGAAGAAACCGCACTCGACGAACGCGACGGCCGCTACCTGCGCAAGGCCATCGGCTGGTCGCACGCGGCCGCACGCCGCGGCAATCGCCCGTTCGGCGCCGTGATCGTCTCGGCCGCCAACGAGATCATCTGCGAGGCCTACAACAGCACCGCCGAAACCGGCGACTGCACCGCCCATGCCGAAACCAACGCAGTGCGCGCGCTGGCCGGCAAGGGCCTCTCGCGCGAGGAGCTGGCCGGCGCCACGATCTACGCATCGGGCGAGCCCTGCGTGATGTGCGCCGGCGCGATCTTCTGGTCGAACATCCGCCGCGTGGTGTTCGGCATCGATGCCGAGCGGCTGCGCGTGTTCCGCGGCGAGCGGCAGGATCAGCGCGACGCCGAACTGTCGTGCCGCGATGTGTTCCGCGCCTCTCCACACGACATCGAATGCATCGGGCCAGCCTTGATCGACGAGGCCAGCGCGGCGCACGTGGGCGCCTGGAAAGCCTGAGGCCGCAGCAGGCCGGCCGCTAGACTCCACGGATGCCTTGGCACGCCCGTCTCCAACTCGACTACCAGCACGAATCCAGCCGCAGCGTCGCACGCTTTCGCCATGACGGGCCGCTGCGCATCCTGCAAAGCCTCTACCCCGAGGGCAACGCGGTCTGCCACAACGTGCTGGTGCATCCGCCGGGCGGACTGGTCGGCGGCGACACGCTGGAGATCGACGTCACGGGCGCACCCGGCAGCCACGGCCTGATCACGACGCCGGGCGCCACGCGCTTCTACCGCTCCGACGGCGAACTCGCGTTGCAGCAGACCCGCATCCGGCTCGACGCCGGGGCGCGGCTCGAATGGTTGCCGCTCGAGGCCATTTGCTACAGCGGCTGCCGCGCCGAGAACCGCTTGCGCATCGAGGCCGCGCCGGGCGCCGAGCTGATCGGCTGGGACGTCACGGCCCTGGGACTGCCGGGCGCCAAGCTGCCGTTCGACCGCGGCACGCTGCTGCAGCACATCGAGGTGCCGGGCGTCTGGCTGGAGCGCGGCCGCATCGACGCGAGCGACCACCGGCTGCTGGCAAGCCCGATCGGGCTTGCGGGCCACCGCTGCATGGCGTCGCTGTTCTTCGTGGCGGGCACGCCACTCGCCAAGGCGCGACGCGATGCGCTGCTCGACGTCGCGCGCACGCTGATCGACGCGAGCGCGCTGACGGAAAGCGCCGGTGCCACCAGCCCGCACGCCGGGATCATCGTGCTGCGCGTGCTGGCGCCGGTGGTGGAGCCCGCGATGCATTTGCTGCGCCGCGTCTGGCAGGCCTGGCGCACCGAAATGTGGCAGTTGCCGGCGTCCACGCCACGCATCTGGGCGATGTAGTTACCGCAAGAAATATGGGAGGCGCGGATCGCACGCTTGTGCCAAGCTGCGGGGCCAACCACTGACGAGGAGTGCATCCGCATGCCCAGCATCACCACCGCCGACGGCACCGAGATTTACTACAAGGACTGGGGCACCGGCCAGCCCATCGTCTTCTCCCACGGCTGGCCGCTCACGGCCGACGACTGGGACAACCAGATGCTTTTCTTCCTCGCCCAGGGCTTTCGCGTCATCGCGCACGACCGCCGCGGCCACGGGCGCTCGACCCAGACGTGGACGGGCAACGAGATGGACACCTATGCCGACGACCTCGCCGCGCTCACGGCCGCGCTGGATCTCAAGGACGCGGTGCACGTCGGCCACTCCACCGGCGGCGGCGAGGTCACGCGCTACCTGGGCCGGCACGGCAGCCAGCGCGTGGCCAAGGCGGTGCTGATCGGCGCGGTGCCGCCCATCATGCTGAAGACCGCCGGCAATCCGGGCGGCCTGCCGATCGACGTGTTCGACGGCATCCGCGCCGGCGTGGCCGGCAATCGTGCCGAGTTCTACCGCGACATCACGCTCCCCTTCTACGGCTACAACCGGCCCGGCGCGAAGATCTCCGAGGGTATCCGGCAGCACTGGTGGCTGCAGGGAATGATGGGCGGCATCAAGGCGCACTACGACTGCGTGAAGGCGTTCTCCGAAACCGACTTCACCGAAGACCTGAAGAAGATCGACGTGCCAACTTTCGTGATGCACGGTGACGACGACCAGATCGTGCCGATCGGCGCGTCGGGCCTGCTGTCGGCCAAGCTGGTCAAGGGCGCCGAACTCAAGGTGTACCCCGGCCTGCCGCACGGCATGTGCGCGACGCACCCCGACATCATCAACGCCGACCTGCTGGCGTTCATCAGGAAGTGACCGCCATGTTCGGCCTCACCACCCTCGGCGCCATCCACACCGCCATCAGCCTGGTCGCGGTGGCCGCCGGTCTCATCGCGTTCATTCGCTTCAAGGAAATCCCGCCGGGCCAGACGCTCGGCAAGGTCTACATCTGGGCGACGGTGCTGACCTGCCTCACCGGCTTCGGCATCTTCCAGCATGGCGGCTTCGGCAAGCCGCACGTGCTGGGCATCGTGACGCTTGCCGTGCTGGCACTGGCGGCCGTCGCTGGCCGCACCGCGCTGCTGGGCCGCGCCTCGAAGTATGTTGAGACCGTGAGCTACTCGCTGACCTTCTTCTTCCACATGATTCCGGGCGTGACCGAAACCTTCACGCGCCTGCCGGCGGGTGCGCCGGTGTTCGCGAGCCCCGAGGATCCCGCGCTGCAGAAGGTCGTCGGCGTGCTCTTCGTCGTGTTCCTGATGGGCGCAGCGCTGCAGGTGCGACGGCTGCGCGCCGGTGGCGCGGGCGCATCGGTTCGCGGCACCGCCGCCTGAAGCTCAGCTCACCGGCAGTTGCTCCGGCATCGGCTCGGGCGGCGGCTCCGGTGGCGGGCTCAGCGGCGGACTCTGCGATTCGGCGGGTTCGGGTGGCGGGCCGGGTTGGGTGGCCATGTCAGTCCTCCGACGGGATGGCCTTGCCCTGGCGGCTGCGCTCCCGCCCCAGGTCTTCCATCATCTTCTCGCCGACCTCGTCCTTGCCATCGGAGGGAATGGATTCTTCCTGCGTGATTTCGGGTTCGTCGTCCGGCGACGGCTTGGGCTTGCTTTGGGTGTTCATCGATGCTCCTTGATCGAGGCTCCAGCCTGAACCCGGCCGCGCCGCGCTCCGCCCGGCCGAGCGCCCGATGCGTTGTCAGCCGATGCCGATGCGCGGCCTGCTATGCCAGGCTCTTGTTCGGATTGACCAGGTACTTGGTGCCCGTCGCGCGCTGGTTGTAGACCGCAATCGTGCCGAGGTCGAGCACCTCGGCCAGCGAGATCTCCTTCGAGTAGTGGCTCGCGAAGGTGGTCTTGAGTTCGGCGGCCACGCGCTGCTTGAGTGCCTGTGCGACTGCCGGGTCGATTTTCTGCAGGAACGGAAACAGCAGCCAGCCGCCCATGCCCCAGGCCATGCCGAAGTTGCGCACAAACTCGGTCGGCCGCGTGTCCAGGCCACCGTACAGGTACACCTGCTTGTGCGTGGTCGAGCCGTAGCGGCTGTATTCCTTCGCGGTCTTGTTGAGCGCCGCCTCCATGCAGCCGAGGATCTGGCCGCCGAGCCGGCCGCCGCCAGTGGCGTCGAAGGCGAGGGTCGCGCCGGTCGCGACCAGTGCGTCGGTCAGATCCTGCAGGAAGGTGGGCGCGCTCGCGTCGCACACGTACTTCGCGCCCATGGCCTTGAGCAGGTCGGTCTGTTCCTGCTTGCGCACGATGTTCACGAGCGCAATGCCGTCCTGCATGCAGATGCGGTTGAGCATCTGGCCGAGGTTCGAGGCCGCGGCCGTGTGGACCAGCGCGGTGTGGCCCTCGCGCCGCATGGTCTCGACCATGCCGAGCGCGGTGAGCGGGTTGACGAAGGACGACGCGCCATCGGCCGGCGTTGCACCCTCGGGCAGCAGCAGGCATTGCGCGACCGGGACGACGCGGTACCGCGAATACATCGCGCCTGCGATCGCCGCCACCGTTTTTCCGAGCAGCGCCTGCGCCGCGGCCGATGACCCCGCCTCGACCACGACACCCGCGCCTTCGTTGCCGACCGGCATGGAGTCGTCGAGCCGGCCGGCCATGGCTTTCATTGCGCCTTCAGGCACGCGCGCGGTGACTACCGGCCGGTCGGACGTGCCCGATGCGGTGGCCGTGCCCATGTCGGCCGTACCGAACAGCAGGCCGAGATCGGAGGGGTTGAGCGGCGAAGCCTCGACGCGAACGAGCACCTCGTCGGCGCCGAGTTCGGGCAGCGGGACGCTCGCCAGCGACAGCTCCAGTTCGCCGCTCTTCTTGATCAGCGAGCGCAGCTGCAGGCCGGTGCGGGGGTTCGGTGTGGTCATCGCGGTGCATCTCCCTTGCGGTAGTCGGTGGTCAGTTCGTCGAGGCGTTGCTTGAGGTCGGCCGGCAGTTGGTAATCGGCGGCAGCCAGCGTGGCGTCGAGCTGTTCCGGCCGGCTCGCGCCGAGCAGCGGCGCGGTGATGAGCGGATTGGCCATCACCCATGCGACCGCCAGTGTCGCGAGCGGCACACCGGCTTCGTCGGCCAGCTTGTGCAGCTGCGCCACGGTGGCAAAGCTGCGCTCGTTCCAGTAGCGATCCTGGTACATGCCGCCGGCCGTGCCGAGCGTGAAGCGCGTGTTGTCTTCGGGCTTGGCGCCGGGCGCGTACTTGCCGGTGAGCAGGCCGCCGGCCAGCGGGTTGTAGGGGATCACGCCCAGGCCCTCTTCGCCGGCCAGCGGCAACAGCTCGCGCTCGATCTCGCGGAACAGCAGGCTGTAGCGCGGCTGCACCGACACGAACTGCGTGAGCTTGTGCAGCGCTGCGATGCCGATCGCCCGCGCGAGCCGGTACGACAGGAAGTTGGACACGCCGATGTAGCGCGCCCGGCCCGAGCGCACGATCACGTCGAGCGCCTCGAGGCTTTCATCGAGCGGCGTGTGCGGATCGTCGTGGTGCAGCTGGTACAGGTCGACATGGTCGGTCTGCAGGCGCTTGAGCGAGGCGTCGATCGCATCGAGCAGATGCTTGCGCGAGTTGCCCTGGTCCCACGGGTTCGGGCCGACCTTGTTGGCCGCCTTGGTGGCGAGGATGAACTGGCTGCGCCGGCTCGGGCCCTGGGCATGCAGCCAGTTGCCGATGATCTCTTCAGTGCGCCCGGTGGTTTCGACCGTGCCGCCGAGCGGATACACGTCGGCCGTGTCGAGGAAATTGATGCCGCCATCGGTCGCGCGGTCGAGGATGCGGAACGACGTGGCCTCGTCGGTCTGCAGCCCGAAGGTCATGGTGCCGAGCGCGAGCCGCGACACTTTGAGGCCGGTGCGCCCGAGGCGGGTGATGGGGATGCTCATGGGATGTCTCGCTCCGTGCGCGATGGTGAGCGGGCCATCATAGTCAGCGCAGCGGGATCGTGCTGGCCGGCGCCTCGGCCGGCATTCGGGACTTTGGCCGACAGCGCAGCCGGGCGCTTCGTCCCTACAGTGCAAGGCCCGGCCCATGACCCTGCTCCACACCGACATCCCTGCCCGCCTCGACCGCCTGCCCTGGTCACGCTGGCACTGGCGCGTGGTGATCGCGCTGGGCGTGGCCTGGGTGCTCGACGGCCTGGAGGTCACGCTGGTCGGCTCCATCGGGAGCGTGCTCGAGCGGCCCGACACGCTGGGCCTTTCGGCCACGCAGATCGGCGGCGCGGGCTCGCTCTACATCGGCGGCGCGGTGATCGGTGCGTTGCTGTTCGGCCGCCTGGCAGACCGGCTCGGGCGCAAGAAGCTGTTTCTCATCACGCTCGCGGTGTACACCGCCGCCACGCTGGCCACGGCGCTTTCGCCCAACTTCGCGTTCTTCGCGGTCTGCCGCTTCGTCACGGGGCTGGGCATCGGCGGCGAATACGCGGCCATCAATTCCGCCATCGACGAACTGATTCCGGCACGGGTGCGCGGCCGCGTGAACCTGGCGATCAATGGCAGTTTCTGGATCGGTGCCGCGCTCGGCGCAGGCCTGAGCCTGGTGCTGCTCGATGCACGCGTGCTCGGCCCGGTGTGGGGCTGGCGCGCGGGTTTCGCGCTGGGCGCGGTGCTGGCCATCGCGATCCTGCTGGTGCGGCGCGACGTGCCAGAGAGCCCGCGCTGGCTCATGGCGCACGGCCGCGTCGACGAGGCCAACGCGATCATCGAACGGATCGAAGCCGAGGTGGCTGCGCAGCACGGGCCGCTGGCACCGGCCACGTCACGGTTGAGCTTCGTGCGCCAGGCCGCGCCGACCATGCGCCAGGTGGCGCACGTGCTGCTGCACCAGTACCGCCGCCGCAGCGTCGTGGCCATGGCGCTGATGATCTCGCAGGCCTTCTTCTACAACGCGATCTTCTTTACCTACGCGCTGGTGCTGACGCGTTTCCACGGCGTGCCCGAAGGCCGCGTGGCGCTCTACATCTTTCCGTTCGCGCTGGGCAATGTGCTCGGGCCGTTGCTGCTCGGCCCCCTGTTCGACCGGGTCGGCCGGCGCCGCATGATCGGCATCACCTACGTGCTCTCGGGGGTCGGACTCGCACTGACCGGCGCCGCCTTCATGGCCGGCTGGCTCGATGCGCTGAGCCAGGCGCTGTGCTGGTCGACGGTGTTCTTCCTGGCCTCGGCCGCGGCGAGTTCGGCCTATCTCACGGTGAGCGAAGTGTTTCCGCTCGAGATGCGGGCCCTCGCGATTTCGGTGTTCTATGCGGTCGGCACCGGTGCCGGGGGCTTCGCCGCGCCGCTGCTGTTCGGCATGTTGATCGAAACCGGCAGCCGCGGCGCGGTGACGATCGGCTACGCGATCGGCGCCGTGCTGGTGATCGTCGCGGGGCTCATCGCATGGCGCTACGCCATCGACGCCGAACGGCGCTCACTGGAAGACATCGCGCCGCCGATGGGCGCGCACCTGGCAGAGCCCGTCAGTCGATCAACGCACGCTTGACGTCTTCCTGCAGGCTGCGCAAATGCTCGCGCATGGCCTGTCGCGCGCGTTCCGGATCCCGCGCGCGCAGGGCACCAATGATGTCGCCGTGCTCATTGTGGTTCTCGCGCTGCCGATGCAGCGGGCTGTGCAGACGAAAGAGGCGCGCGTTCACGCGCAGTTCTTCCACCAGGCGCGGAAACACCACGTTGCCGCTGGCCGTGGCAATGAACACATGGAACTTGTCGTCGAAATGCCAGTGCTCGGTTTCGTCGTGCTCGCCGGCATTGAGTGCCTCGATCTCGGCCTGCAGCCGGTCGAGGTCCGCGGCATCGATGCGCGTTGCGGCCAGCGCGATGGCCTCGCCTTCGATCACCTCGCGCGCGCGCATGCAGTCGAAGTATTCCTTGGTGCCCAGCGCGCGCACGGCGTAGGAGCGCGCGTCGCGCCGCACCAGCAGGCCTTCGCCGGCCAGCCGCACCAGCGCCTCGCGCATCGGCGTGCGCGAGATGCCCAGGTCGTCGGCCAGCCGCCCTTCCTGCAACGGACTGCCGGGAAAGATCTTCCGGTCGAGGATGAGCGTGCGCAGCCGCTCGTAGGCCTGCTCGGCCAGGCTGGCCGAGCGCACCTCGAGCGGCGTGATGGTGATGGTGGCGGGTTGCGCCGGGCTGGGAAGGCTTGGCATGCGATGGAGCAAGTGCACGGAAGCGGAAAAGCTTAGCAGCCCGGGAGTCGGCAGCGACGCCGCGTCACAACCATTGGTCGAGCGGATTCGAATCGCGCGGCGCACGGGGCCGCAGGCAAGGCTGGAACTGGCCGGAGCCGGCCTCGGCCTGGAAGCGCCCTTCGTGCCACACCAGGCGCCCGCGCGAGACCGTGGTGGCGGGCCAGGCGCGCAGCTTCATGCCCTCGTAGGGCGTGTAGTCGACCGCGTGGTGCAGCATCTGGTTGGTCAACGTGCGTTCCTCGCCTTCGGCGAACTGGTCCCAGACCACGAAGTCGGCGTCGCCGCCCACCGCAATCGTCCCCTTCTTCGGGTACAGCCCGTAGAGGCGTGCCGGATTGGTGGACGTGAGTTCAACGAAACGGTGGATGTCGATGCGCCCGCCCAGCACGCCTTCGCTCATGAGCAGTGGCAGCCGCGTCTCGACACCCGGGATGCCATTGGGAATGCGGTCGAACGAAGCCTCTTCGCCAGCCACGCGCTTGCCGTGCGGGCCTTCCATGTTGAAGGGCGCGTGGTCGGACGACACGATGGTGAACAGCCCGCTCGACAGGCCGTTCCAGATGAACTGCTGGTTGGCCTTGTCACGCGGCGGCGGGCTGCAGACGCAGCGGGCGCCGTGCATCGGATCGTCCGGGTCGATGCCGAGGTCTTCGGCGCTGAGGAACAGATACTGCGGACAGGTTTCCGCGTAGACCGGCAGGCCGCGCCCGCGCGCCCAGTGGATCTGCTCCACCGCCTCGCGGCCCGAGACGTGGACGATGAGAATCGGCGTGTCGATCAGTTCGGCCAGCGCGATCGCGCGGTGCGTGGCCTCGCGCTCGACCGCCATGGGCCGCGAGCTGCTGTGGTAGCGCGGCGCGGTGAGCCCCGCCTCGAGCAGCTGTTCGGTCAGCCAGGCGATGCAGTCGCTGTTTTCGGCGTGGATCATGGTCATCGCGCCGTGGCGGCGCGCGACCGCCAGCACCTCGATGATCTGCCGGTCACCGAGCTTCAGGTCGTCGTAGGTCATGTAGATCTTGAAGGACGTGTAGCCCTTGTCGATCAGCATCGGCAGTTCGCGCTGGGTGACGTCCTTGGTGGCGTCTGCCACGATCAGGTGGAAGGCGTAGTCGATCACCGCCTTGCCGTCGGCGCGGCGGTGGTAGTCGTCGACCGCCGCCTGGATCGACGCGCCGCGCTGCTGCACCGCGAACGGCAGCACCGTGGTTGTGCCGCCGCAGGCCGCCGAGCGGGTGCCGGTGAAGAAGTCGTCTGCGTACTTCGAGCCGTCGTTGGTGGGCTGGTCGAAGTGGCAGTGGCCGTCGACGCCGCCGGGCGTCACGAGGCGGCCGGCAGCGTCGAGCGTCTGCGCGGCCTCGCCTTCGAGGCCCTGCGCGATGGCAACGATGCGGCCGTCGCGCACGCCGATGTCGGCGCTGTAGCGGTCGCCGACGGTCGCGATGTCGGCGTTGCGCAGGATCAGGTCGTAGCGGGGCATTGGAATCGTCCTTCTAGCGTTGCTCGAGCGCGAGGTCTTTGACCGGTGTCACCGTGCTGCTGTAGGCACGGCCGTAGTGGCGTTCGATGCGCCGCTGCACGAAGTCCCAGGCAGTGGTCATCAGCAGGTAGTAGATCGCCGCGACGATGAACAGCTCGAGCACCATGAACTTCTCCTGAATCAGCACCTGGGTGCGGCGCAGCAGTTCCTCCATCGAGATCACCGACGTGATCGAGGTCGTCTTGAGCAGCCCGTTGATGCTGTTGCCGAGCGTGGGAATGATGAGCCGCATGGCCTGCGGCATCACGATGTAGCGCATGGCCTGCGCGCCGCTGAAGCCCACGGCGCGCGCCGCGTTGGTCTGGCCGACCGAAATGCCCTGGATGCCGCCGCGCACGATTTCGGCGAGGTACGCCGCTTCGTTGAGGATCAGCCCGAGCAGCGCCGACTCCACCACCGACAGCTTCAGCCCGAGCTGCGGCAGCCCGGTGTAGATGATGATGAGTTGCACCAGCAGCGGCGTGCCGCGGAACACCCAGATGTAGAAGTGCGCGGGCGTCGAGAGCCAGGAGTGCTTCGACAGCCGCGCCAGCGCCAGTGCGCTGCCCAGCACCAGCCCACCGGCGATCGACGCCAGCGTGAGCCAGAGCGTGGTGACCGCCCCCGCCAGGATGTACGGGTTGAACAGATAGTCGGTAAAGCCCGACCAGCTCCAGCCTTGTCCCATGGCAGGCGATCAGCTCGCCGGGCCCTTGACCGTCACGGCGCCGTCGATCGGCTTCACGCCGTACTGGTCGAACAGCTTCTGGAAGCTGCCGTCGGCCTTCATGTCGTTCAGCACCTTGGCCATCGCGGTCGCGAGTTCCTTGTTCTTGGTGGCGAGCGCCACCGGGGTCGGGAACAGGCCGTTGAGCACGCGGTCGAAGTCGCCGCGCTTCTGGTATTCGGCCGCGGTGGAGTCGATCGACAGCGCCACCTCGACCTGGCCGGCGCGCAGCGACTGGAACGACATCGCGAAGTTCTCGAAGGTGCGGATGTTCATGCCCTTCATGCCCTTGTCGGTGAGCTGCTTGTCGAGCTCGCGCGTCTTGCGCTCCTCGAAGCCGCCGATTTCCACGCCGATGGTCTTGCCCGAGAGGTCTTCGGGCTTGGCGATCTTGAGCGGGTTGCCCTTGGCTGTGCTGATGCTGATGGCCTGGTCTTCGTACTGCAGCATCTGCATGAGCTTGGCGCGCTCTTCGGTGTAGAAGATGCCGGTGTTGATGACGTCCCAGCGGCCGGCCTGCAGGCCCGGGATCATGGCCGAGAACTCGATGCGCACGTACTCGGGCGTGAGGCACAGGCGTTTGGCGATCATCTCGCCGAGTTCGACACGCATGCCCTTGAGCGCGCCGGTCTGGTCGACGAACTGCATCGGCGGCAGGGTCGGGTTGACCGACATGGTGAGCGTGCCCTTCTTGACCAGTGCCGAATCGGGCACCGGGGACTTGCAGGCCTGGGCGTGGGCGCCGCCGATGCAGAGAACGAAGAACGCTGCGGCCGAGGCGATGGCGGGAAGCAATTTCATGGGGAATCCTTCGGAAGGTTGAACGGACGAGGCAAGGGAGAAAACAAAAAGGGTGCTGGCGCTTCAGGCCGCGATCGAGTCGAGCAGGCCGAGCCTGTCGAGCGCAACGCGCAGGTCGCGTGCATCGGCTTCTGGCAGCGGCAGCCGCGGGGCACGGGGCTGGCCGACGGGCAGGCCCATCATCCCGAGGCCGTCTTTCGAGGCCGCCACGTAGCGGTGGCCGCCGACCCAGCGCACGATCGGCAACATCTGCTTGTAGAGCGCGAGCGCGGCGGGCATGTCCTGCTCGTCGGCCACCAGCTCGAACAGGCGCGCCGACATCTTCGGAATCAGGTTGGAGCACACCGCGACCCAGCCCTGCGCGCCGAGCCAGAACGACTCGTAGCCCAGGATGCCGGCGAACACCGTCATGCGGTCGCCGCACAGCTCGATGATGTCGCGCACGCGCGTGACCTCCAGCGTCGACTCCTTGATGTAGCGGCAGTTGTCGATGCGCGAAAGGCGCGCCACCAGCTCCGGCTTCAGGTCGACGTTGGCGGTGGCCGGGTTGTTGTAGACCATGATCGGAATGCCGATGGCCTCGCCCACCTTGCGGTAGTGCGCGAACAGTTCGTCATCGGTCGGCGAGCTGTAGAACGGCGGAATGATCATCACGCCGTCGGCGCCCATGGTCTCGGCCTCGCGGCTCAGGCGCACGCATTCGTCGGTCCACTCGGCGCCGGTGCCGATCAGCACGGGCACGCGTTTTGCTGCAGTGCTGATGCAGGTTTCGATGACCAGTTGCCGTTCTTCCGGCGTCAGCGACAGGAACTCCCCGGTGCTGCCCAGCGGAATCAGGCCGTGGATCCCCTCTTCGATCTGCCAGTTGACCAGCTTCCTGAGCGCCGGCACATCGACGTTTTTGCCGTCTGCCGTCATGGGGGTGATGAGCACCGTGTAGGTGCCGCGAAACGCTGTCATGTCCGTCCTTGGTTCAAAAATCGAATGACGATATGAATGTATACGTGTAGTATACGTATACCGAATGCGAAGTCAACGACTTACCCACCCTTCCATCCACGCCGCCGGCCAGCCGATCCGCTTCTGGTACGACAGCCGCCCAATCGACGCAGTCGCCGGTGAAACCATTGCTGCGGCGCTGTCTGCCGCCGGCATTGCCGAGCTGCGCCACACGCGCGGCGGAGCGCGGCGCGGCCTGTACTGCGGCATGGGGGCCTGCTTCGACTGCCTGGTCACCGTCGACGGCCAGGCCAGTCAGCGCGCCTGCATGACCAAGGCGGCGGATGGTCAGCAGGTGCGCTCGACGCTGCCGGCCGGCACGCCGGACGACCCGCTGCGCCCTCTCACGCCCGAGCCCGGCGAACAGCCGGTGGAACTGGCGGTAGACGTGCTGGTCGTCGGCGCCGGCCCGGCTGGCCTCTCTGCCGCGCTGGCGGCCCGCCGGGCGGGTGCGCAGGTCACGCTGCTCGACGAGCGGCTGCAAAGCGGCGGCCAGTACTTCAAGCCGCTCGCGCCCTCGCAGCAGGCGGCCGCACCGGCCGACCGCCAGTTCGCGCAGGGGCTGGCACTGGAGCGCGCCGTCCGCGCGGCGGGTGTGGTCGTGCACCAGGGCGCGCAGGTCTGGGCCGCGTTCTCGGCCACCGAAGTCGGCGCGCTGGTCGACGGCCGCGCCACGGTGCTGCGCTGCCGCCAGCTCGTGATCGCGCCCGGCGCCTACGAGCGGCCGGCGCCCTTCCCCGGCTGGACGCTGCCGGGCGTGATGACCACCGGCGCCGCGCAGACCCTGGCACGCGCCTACCGCGTGGCGCCGGGCCAGCGCATCGTGGTCGCAGGCAACGGCCCGCTGAACCTGCAGCTCGCGGCCGAGCTGGTGGCCGGCGGTGCGCAGGTGCTGGCCGTGCTCGAATCGGCACCGCGCCCGTCGCTGCGCCAGGCGCGCCACCTGCTGCAGGCGGCGCGCACCGCCCCCGATCTGCTGTTGCAAGGCTGGCGCTATCTGCGTGAACTGCGCGCGCGCGGCGTGCCGGTGCTGTGGCAGCACGGCGTGACAGCGGTCGAGGGCAAGGAACGGGTCGAGCGCGTGCACGTCGCGCCGCTCGACGCAAAGGGCCACGCCGCCGGCGCGCCGCGCCACTTCGATGCCGACACGCTCTGCGTCGGCTACGGCTTCATTCCGTCGACCGAACTCGCGCGCATGCTCGGCTGCGAACACCGCGTGAGCGATCGGCATCTGGGCTACCTCGCCACCGTCACCCAGGGCGACGGTGCCACCAGCCTGCCCGGCGTCTACGTCGTCGGCGACGGCGCCGACCTGGGCGGCTCGCGCGTGGCACTGGCGCGCGGCACGCTGGCCGGCGCGGCGGCAGCGCGCCAGCTCGGCCTGCAGGCGCCGGCATCGGACGCGGTGAAGTCAGAGCTCGACCGGGCGCTGTCCTTCCAGCAGGCCCTTTGGGCGATCTACGCGCCGCCGCCCGTCGCGTTGAGCCAGGTGCCCGACGACACCGTGCTGTGCCGCTGCGAAGAAATAACGTTCGGCTCGGTGCGCGAACAGATCCGGGTCGGCCGCGACACGCTGGCCGCGCTCAAGCGCAACACGCGCCTGGGCATGGGCCGCTGCCAGGGACGCTATTGCGCGGTGACGGCCGCGCGGCTCGTCGGCGAGATGACCGGCCGCGTGCCCGATGCCGAGCAGTACTTCGCGCCGCGCCCGCCGGCCAAGCCGGTGCCGGCCGGCGCGCTCGGCTTCGAGAAGCCCGAGTGGGGTGGCCACAAGCCGGCCATCACGCCGAACCTGGCGCGGCCGGTGGAACACGGCACGTTGGCGCCGATGCAGGCCGATGTGCTGGTAATCGGTGCCGGCGTGCTCGGCGCCTGCCTAGCCTACTACCTCTCGCAGGCCGGGCAGGACGTGATGGTGGTCGACCGAGACGACATCAACCTGCAGGCCTCCGGCGCCAACGCGGGCAGCCTGCATGTGCAGCTGCTGTCCTTCGACTTCGGCGAAAAGGCCCAGCAAGGCGGCGGCCCGGCCGCGGCCGCGCTGCCGCTGGGGCCGATGTCGGTGCGGCTGTGGCAGGCAATCGAGCGCGACTGCGGCGAAGACCTCGAGATCAAGATCACCGGCGGCCTGATGGTGGCCGACAGCGATGCAGGCATGCGTTTCATCGAGGCCAAGGCGGCGCTCGAACGCAGCCATGGCATCGATGCCCAGGTGATCGACGGCGCGGAACTGCGCCGCCTCTCGCCGGCCCTGTCGCCTGCGCTGCTCGGCGCCGAGCTGTGCCCGATGGAGGGCAAGATCAACCCACTGCGCGCAACCTATGCCGTAGCCTCGCGCGCGGTGCAGCAGGGCGCGCGCCTGCTGCGCGGCTGCGACGTGCGCGCGATCGAGCGGCTGCCCGGCGACGGCGCGGGCTTTCTCGTGCAGACCTCGCGCGGGCCGATCCGCGCCGGCCGCGTCGTCAACGCCAGTGGTGCCTGGTCGAGCACGGTCGGCGACATGCTCGGCGTGCGCATCCCCGTGAAAGGCGCGCCGCTGCAGATGATCGTGACCGAGCCGGCACCGCCGCTGGTCGACCATCTGATCGCGCATGCCGACCGGCACCTGAGCCTGAAGCAGGCTGCCAGCGGCGGCCTGATCATCGGCGGCGGCTGGACCGCCGCCTTCCACGATGGCATGCGCCTGAACCGCGCCGAACGCGCCAGCATCGAAGGCAGCCTGTGGGTCGCGCGCAAGGTACTGCCGGCCGTGAGCGGGCTGCACATGGTGCGCTGCTGGGCCGGCATGAACGTCAACATCGACGGGGCGCCGATCCTGGGCGATGTGCCCGGCGTGCCCGGCTTCTACAACGCCGTTACCTCCAACGGCTACACGCTGGCGCCGATCGCGGCGCGGCTGGTGACCGACCTGATCGTGCACGGCCGCACCGACGTCGACCTGGCGCCATTCCGCATCGACCGCTTCCTTTGAAGGAAAAACCGCAATGATCGAGATCGAACAACTGAGCAAGTGGTACGGCGCCTTCCAGGTGCTGAGCGACTGCACGACGCAAATCAAGAAGGGCGAAGTCGTGGTCGTCTGCGGCCCGTCGGGTTCGGGCAAGTCGACGCTCATCAAGTGCGTGAACGCACTGGAGCCGTTCCAGAAAGGCCGCATCACGATCGACGGCGTGTCGGTCACAGACCCCAAGGTCAACATCAACACGCTGCGCGCGCGGGTCGGCATGGTGTTCCAGCACTTCGAGCTTTTTCCGCACCTGTCGATCGAACAGAACCTCTCGATCGCGCAGCGCAAGGTGCTCAAGCGTTCGGCCGACGAGGCGCACGACAAGTCGCTCGCGCTGCTGGAGCGCGTCGGCCTGAAGGCCCATGCGCACAAGTATCCGATCCAGCTCTCGGGCGGTCAGCAGCAGCGCGTGGCGATCGCCCGGGCGCTGGCAATGGATCCGGTGGCGATGCTGTTCGACGAGCCGACCTCGGCGCTCGACCCCGAGATGGTCAACGAGGTGCTCGACGTGATGGTGGAGCTCGCGCGCGACGGCATGACGATGATGTGCGTGACGCACGAGATGGGCTTTGCCCGCAAGGTCGCGCACCGGGTGATCTTCATGGACCGCGGCGCGATCGTGGAGGACTGCGCGAAGGAAGAGTTCTTCGGCAATCCTTCAGCGCGCTCGGAGCGGGCGCAGCAGTTTCTCTCGAAGATCCTGCAGCACTAGCCCGCGCACGCCGTGGCCGGCATCCGCCGCGCCTCGGCCCGCGCGCTTGCGATCGACCAGCCGAACACGCCGAGCCCCGCCACTGCCAGCAGCGCGCCGACCCAGCCGGTCGAGGCCCAGCCCAGGCCCGCCGTGATGGCCACGCCGCCCAGCCATGCGCCGAGCGCATTGGCCGTGTTGAAGGCCGAATGGTTGAGCGCGGCCGCCAGCGTCTGGGCGTCGCCGGCCACGTCCATCAGGCGGATCTGCAACGCCGGGCCGATGGCGACGATGGTGCCGATCAGGAACACGTTGATCGCCGCCGTCACCACATGCTGCGCCGCGAAGGTGAACAGGGTCAGCACCAGCGCCGAATAGACAAGCAGGCCGAAGATGGTGCGCATCAGCGACTTGTCGGCCAGGCGCGCGCCGACCACGTTGCCCATCACCATGCCGAGCCCGAACAGCGCGAGCACGAACGGCACGCCGCCCAGCGGCAGGCCGGCCACTTCGGTCAGCGTAGGCTTGATGTAGCTGAACACCGAGAACATGCCGCCGAAGCCGATCGCGCCGATGCCGAGCGTGAACCAGACCTGCTTGCGCTTGAGCGCGCCGAGTTCGCGCCACGGACTGGCGCCGGCGGCCGGTGCAATGTCGGGAATGTCGCGACGCAGCAGCACCACCGCGGCCAGCGCGATGACGCCGACGAACACGAATGCGGCGCGCCATCCGAACAGTTGGCCGAGCCATGCCGCGATCGGCACCCCGACCAGCGTGGCACCGGTGAGCCCCAGCATCACCAGCCCGACGGCACGCGCGCGCCGGTTCGGTGGCGCGAGTGCGGCCGCAACCAGTGCCGCCACGCCGAAGTAGGTGCCGTGCGGCAGGCCGGTGGCGAAGCGCAGCAGGTTGAGCGAGAGATATCCGGGCGCCAGCGCGCTGGCGAAATTGCCGGCCGCGAACACCGCCATCAATGCGATCAGCAGGGCGCGGCGATGCCAGCCCGCGGCCAGCACGGCCAGCACCGGTGCGCCGATCACCACGCCCAGCGCATAGGCGCTGATCACATGGCCGGCGGTCGGAATGCTCACGCCGATGTCGCTGGCGACCTCGGGCAGCAGGCCCATGATGACGAACTCGCCGGTGCCGATGGCGAAGCCGCCCACGCCGAGCGCCAGCATGGCGCGGCCGAAGTTGACTTGGGGCAGCGCGGCGGCTTCCACGCCGGCCGGCGCGGTGGATGTGACGTTCAAACCGGGTTCCTTGGAGAAGCCCGGCGGCGTCGGGCAACGCCCGAGTCTAGGGTAAACCCCATATCCTTGCAGGACAGGGGGCGGCGACCGGGCCAATGCGCAACAGCTTGTCCGATATCAAGCACAGCAGGCGGCGACAGCGGACACTTCCCAGGCGACGTGCCATGCCCAACGCCTTCAACTTCCAGGTTTCGCCCTTCGACTGCCTGACGCCCGACGAGCAGCAGCGGGTGCGTGCGGGCGTCGACATCGCCTACTTTCGCGAGGGCGAGATCGTGCTCGATGCCGCCGTCGCGCCGACCCACCTGTTCGTGGTGATCAAGGGTTTCGTGCAGCAGTTCGAGCCCGATGGCGGGGAGCCGGTGGCCGGCTTCGGGCCCGACGACACCTTCGATGGCCGCAGCCTGGTGGCGGGCAAGGTCAGCGGCCGTTTCGTCGCGGCCGAGGAGCTGGTGGCCTACCAGCTCTCGCGCGAGGTGGTGAATGACCTGATCGCGTGCAACGCGGCGTTCGGCGCGCTGCTGTTCTCCGACCTCTCGAAGAAGCTCGGTGCCATCGCCGGGCGCAGCAGCCAGCACGAACTGCAGTCGCTGGCGCTGGCGCGCGTCGACGCGATCCCGGTGCGCGTGCCGCATTTCGTCGATGCCGACTGCGACGTGCTCTCGGTGGTGCGCCTGTTCCAGGCCGAGCGCACCTCCAACGTGCTGGTGCGCGACACCGATGCCGAGGGCGTGCCGCGGCTCGGCATCTTCACGGTGACGGCACTGCAGCGCGCCGTGCTGCACGGCACGCCGCTGGAGCGCCTTGCGGTGCGCGAGGTGACCAGTTTCGGCCTGATCACGGTGAACGCCGGCGACCCGGTCGGCGACGCCCTGACGGTGATGGTGCGGCACAAGGTGCACCGGGTGGCCGTTCTGGCCGACGACCACAGCGGCCGCGTGGTGGGCGTGCTGGAGGCGCTCGACCTGTTCAGCTTTCTGTCGAACCATTCCTACCTGATCAACCGCGAGATCGCCGAGGCGCAGGATCTGGCGGCACTGGGCCAGGCCTGCGGGCACGTCACGCGGCTGATCGCGCTGCTGCACCGCGGCGGCACGCGGGTCGGCCAGATCGCAACGCTGGTACAGGCCCTCAACGCCAAGTTGTTCGAACGCACCTGGCAGTTGATCGCGCCGCCGGAGCTGGTCGCCAACAGCTGCCTGTTCGTGATGGGCAGCGAAGGCCGTGGCGAGCAACTGCTCAAGACCGACCAGGACAACGGCCTGCTGCTGCGCGACGGCTATGCGCCACCCGCCGACCTCGACGCGATCTGCGCGCGCTTCACCCGCTCGCTCATCGAATTCGGCTATCCCGAATGCCCCGGCGGCATCATGGTGTCGAACCCGCATTGGCGCGCCGGCCAGCGCGAATTTGCCGAACGCGCGCGCGGCTGGCTGCTGCAGCCCGACGGCGACCGGCTGATGGCGCTGGCGATCTTTCTCGATGCGCACGCGGTCTGCGGCGACGCGGGCCTGCTGGCCGGCGTGCGCGCGAGCCTGTTCGCACTGACCACCGACAACGATGCCATGCTCGCGCGCTTTGCCTCCGCGGTCGACGCCTTTGCCGACGACGGCGGCTGGCTGCATCGCCTGCTGACGCGCGGCGAGGCCCCGCGCGGCGGCTTCGACATCAAGAAGCAGGGCCTGTTCCCGCTGGTGCACGGCGTGCGCAGCCTGGCGCTGCGCGCACAGCTCGGCGAAACCTCCACCGCGGGCCGCCTCGATGCGCTGGTGGCGGCGGGCCAGATCGACCGCGCGCTCGCCACCGACGTGCTGGAGAGTCTCTACTTCTTCATGGGCCTGCGGCTGAAGGCGGGTCTCGCGGAACTCGATGCCGGCCATGCGGCAAGCGGCAAGGTCGACCCGAGCCGCCTGAGCAGCCTGGAGCGCGACCTGCTCAAGGACACGCTGGACGTGGTCAAGCGCTTTCGCCGCATGCTGCACCAGCGCTTCCACCTGGACGCAGTGTGAGCGCCATCGCGCCCTTCCCCTGGACCGTCGCGCTCAAGCGCTGGTGGCTGCTCTACCACCTGGGCGACCCGCGCTTTCGCTTCATGTGGGACGCGCCGCCGCCCGACGAGTGGGTGGCGCTGGACTGCGAGACCACCGGGCTGGACACGCGGCGCGATGAGATCGTGGCCATCGCCGCGGTGCGCATCCGCGGCAACCGCATCCTGTGCAGCGAGCGGCTGGAACTGCTGGTGCGGCCGGATCGGCGTGCCGTGTCGGCCGACAGCGTGCGCGTGCACCGCCTGCGGGAGCGTGACGTGGCCGAGGGCATCGCGCCCGACGAGGCGATGCACCGGCTGCTGCGCTTCATCGGCAGTCGTCCGTTGGTGGGCTACTACCTGGAATTCGACGTGGCCATGATCGACCGTGTGCTGTTTCCGCTGCTCGGCATGGGACTGCCGCAGCCGAAGATCGAGGTCTCGGCGCTCTACTACGACCACAAGAACCGCCAGCGTCCGGCACACGAGCGCGGCGGCGACATCGATCTGCGCTTTGCCACGCTGATGAGCGACCTCGGCCTGCCGCAACGTCCGGCGCACGATGCGCTGAACGATGCGGTGATGGCCGCGCTGGCTTTCCTGAAGCTGAAAGCGCTGGCCTGAGGCTCAGTGCCCGGAGGCACCCGACGCACCGAGGCCGGTCTCCGAGCGCACCTGCTGCGCCGGGAACGCCGCGCGTTCGGCTTGCGCCTGGCGGCTGCGGTCCAGCACCGAGAAGAGCCAGATGCTGACGAAGGCGATGGTCATCGAGAACAGGGCCGGCGAGGCATAGGGAAAAAGTGCCGAGCCCTTCGGGTTGCCGAGCGTGGCTTCCCACACCGACGGCGACACGATGGTCAGACCCACCGACGAGATCAGGCCGAGCGTGCCGCCAATCACCGCGCCGCGGGTGGTGCAGTTCTTCCACAGCACCGACATGAACAGCACCGGGAAGTTGGCCGAGGCCGCCACCGCGAAGGCCAGCGACACCATGAAGGCGATGTTCTGCTTCTCGAAGATGATGCCCAGCGCCACCGCCACGATGCCCAGCGCGATCGTCGTGACGCGCGACACCTTGAGCTCGGCTGCGCTGTCGGCCTTGCCCTTCTTGATGAGCGTGGCATACAGATCGTGCGACACCGCCGATGCGCCCGACAGCGTCAGCCCCGCCACCACCGCCAGGATGGTGGCAAAGGCCACCGCCGAGATGAAGCCGTAGAACACGTTACCGCCGACCGACTTGGCCACCAGCACCGCCGCCATGTTGGCTGCACCCGCACCGCCCTTGATGACGCCCGTGGTGGTGTCGGCAAACTCCGGATTGGTCAGCACCAGCGTGATGGCGCCGAAGCCGATGATGAAGATCAGCAGGTAGAAGTAGCCGATCCAGGTGGTGGCCCAGAACACCGACTTGCGCGCCTGCTTGGCATCGGGCACGGTGAAGAACCGCATCAGGATGTGCGGAAGTCCCGCAGTGCCGAACATCAGCGCCATGCCGAACGAGATGGCCGAGATCGGATCCTTCACGAAGCCGCCCGGGCCCATGATGGCCAGGCCGATGTCGGCCGCCTCGGCCGGGCTCTTGCCGGCATTGGCCGCGATCAGCGTGCGCACCTCGACTGATTTGGCGAACAGCGCCTCCGGGCTGAAGTTGAAGGCAGCCATCACCATCAACGCCATGAAGGTCACGCCGGCCAGCAGCAGCACCGCCTTGATGATCTGCACCCAGGTGGTGGCCGTCATGCCGCCGAAGAGCACATACACCATCATCAGCCCGCCGACGATCACCACCGCCATCCAGTACTCGAGCCCGAACAGCAGCTTGATCAGCTGGCCGGCGCCCACCATCTGCGCGATCAGGTAGAAGGCCACAACCACCAGCGTGCCGGAGGCCGCGAACGCGCGGATCGGGCCGGGCTGAAAGCGATAACCGGCCACATCGGCAAAGGTGAACTTGCCCAGGTTGCGCAACCGCTCCGCCATCAGGAAGGTGATGACCGGCCAGCCGACCAGGAAGCCGATCGAATAGATCAGGCCGTCGTAGCCGGTCGCCATCACCGCGGCAGAAATGCCGAGGAACGACGCGGCCGACATGTAGTCGCCCGCGATCGCGAGGCCGTTCTGGAAGCCTGTGATGCCGCCGCCTGCGGTGTAGAAGTCCGAAGCCGACTTGGTCCGCGCCGCGGCGCGCTTGGTGATCCACAGCGTGAGCAGCACGAAGCCGGAAAACATGCCGATCGCGATCCAGTTGGTCGGCTGCTTCGCGACCTGGCCGACATCACCGCCGGCGGCCATGGCCGCACCGGTGGCCAGCAGCATGGCGAGCGCGAAGAAAGAAGATGAAAAACGGCGGTTCATTGCGTGGCTTCCTTCAGGATCTCGGCCGTCAGCCGATCGAACTCGCCATTGGCACGGCGGATGTAGATCGCGGTGATGGCGATGGTGAAGACGATCACGCCGAGCCCGATCGGGATGCCGATCGTGGTGACGCCGCTGCCGATCGGCGTGGCAAGAAACGGCTTGTTGAACGCGATGAGCGCGATGTAGCCGTAGTACACGACCATCATCAGCGCCGCGAACAGCCAGCCGTAGGTATTGCGCTTGCGGCGCAGCTCGTGGTACTTGGGATTCGACTGGATCTTGTCGACGATGGGATCGCGCATGGTTGTCTCCGAGGCTTGGGTCGGCGCGATTCTGGAACGCCCGATCCGCCCGTGGGCGACGACGCAATCATTCGTCACATTGCGATTGCAATCACTCCCAGGTGACGTTGGCGGCGAACATGTAGCCCGCGCCGTACACCGTCTTGATGATGGTCGGGTCGTGCGGATCGTTCTCGATCTTGCGGCGCAGGCGCGAGATGCGCACATCGATGCTGCGGTCGGTGGGCAGCAGGTCGCGCGCGCCCATCAGCTGCTCGCGCGTGAGGATCTGGTGCGGCCGCTCGACGAAGCAACGCAGCACCTGGGTTTCGGCTGTGCCCAGCAGGTGCTCGGTTCCGTCCGGCGCCCGCAGGATGTTGGCTGCGCAGTCGATGCGCCACCCCAGGAAGGAGGCGTAGCGCCGCTGTCGCCCGCCCGTGGCACCGGGCGCGGCCATGCGGCGGCGCAGGATGCTGCGCACCCGCGCCACCAGCTCGCGCGACTCGAAGGGCTTGGTCATGTAGTCGTCGCCCCCCAGCTCGAGCCCCATCACGCGGTCGGCCGTGTGGCCGCGGCCGGTGAGGATCAGCACGCCGGCATTCGACTGCGCGGTGATGCGGCGCATGAGGTCGATGCCGTCCATGTCGGGCAGGCCGAGATCGACGATGCACAGGTCGGGCTTTTCAGTCTGCATGCGGCGCAACACGCTGGCACCTGTCTGGAAGCCCTCGCAGTTGAAGCCGAACTCGGTGAGCGCGGCGAGCACCAGCTTCGACACCGCCGGATCGTCTTCCACGAGGAACACCAGCGAGGGTGGCGCCCCCTCGTCGGCCATGCCGCGGTAGGCCAGCGTGTTCATGGCCGGCCCGCCTCGATCGCATCGGCCAGCTGCGCGGTCGTGAACGGCTTGGTCAGCAGCGGCACGCCGGGCACCTGCAGGTCACCGGGTGCGTTGCCGCTCATCAGCACCACGGCTTGCGCGCGCTGCTGCGCGCGCGCCGCCCGTGCGACCTCGCGGCCATCGACGCTGCCCGGCATCACCACGTCGGACAACAGCAGCGCGATGTTGTCGGTGTGCGTGAGCAGTTGCAGGGCCTCGGCCCCGTTGTCGGCCTCGAGCACGCTGTAGCCCAGCTCGAGCAGGTTGCGACGGATCACGCGGCGCACCTGGGCATCGTCGTCCACCAGCAGCGCGAGTCCGCGCCAGCCCGCCTCGGCCGGGACCGCGGCGGGCATCGCCCGCTGGGCTTCGACGCCGCCGCTGGCGGGCAGCCAGAGCGAGATGGTGGTGCCGCGGCCTGGCTGGCTGTGCACGTCGATGGCGCCGCCCGATTGCTTGATGAAGCCATACACCATGGCCATGCCGAGGCCGGTGCCAAGGCCCGGCTGCTTGGTGGTGAAGAAGGGTTCGAACATGTGCGCCAGCGTGTGCGCATCCATGCCGGCGCCGTTGTCTTCGACGTCGATGCGCACGTGCTCGCCGGTGGCCGTCTGCAGCGTCGCAGCGGCGCCGGCGTCCAGCACGACCGGGCGCAGGCGCAGTGTGATGCGGCCATCGGGCCGGGAGGCGTCGCGTGCATTCAGGATCATGTTGACCAGGGCCTGCTCGAGCTGGCTCGGGTCGATCCACGCCCATAGCGGAGTGGCGGCGCCAGCGGCGTCGATCACGAGTTCGAGGTGCTCGGGCAGCGAGCGTCGCACCAGCCGCTCCACCGTCTGGAGCAGCGCCAAGGCGTCGACCGCGCTGGCCTGCAACGGCTGGCGCCGGGCAAAGTGCATCATGCCCTTCACCAGCTCGGCCCCGCGCCGGGAGGCGTCGAGCGCCGGCTGCACGTATTCGGGCACCAGCGCATCGCCGGGCCGCGCATCCGCCAGCGCCGCGAGGTTGCCGATGACAACGGTCAGGATGTTGTTGAAGTCGTGCGCCAGCCCACCAGTCAGATGGCCCATTGCCTCCAGCTTCTGCGTGCGCACGAGGAGTTCCTGCGCACGCTTCTGCTCGGTGATGTCGAAAGTCAGCTCGAAGCAGCCGGCAAACGTGCCGTCGGCCGTACGCTCGGGAACCAGCGAGGTGCGCACGGCGCGCCGGTCACCGGTGGAGGTGACGAGTTCGTATTCGAAGCTCACCGCTTCCCCAGCCATGGCGCGCAGCGCGTACGGCTTGACCACCGCATACACCGCGTCGCCCAGAAACGACCGTGCGCTGGCCTGTTCGGGCCGCGTGGTGTCGACGCGAAACCAGTCGCGGTAGCCCCGGTTGATGTAGCGGTAGACGCGGTGGCGGTCGAAGTAGGCCACCAGCGCCGGGATCGAGTCCATCACCAGCCGCACGCGCTGCTCGCTGCTGGCCAGCTCCGCGGTGCGCGCGGCGACGCGGTTCTCGAGGTCGACGCTGTGCTCGCGGATCGTGCGCTCGGCCTCGCGCTGCGCCGTCATGTCCGAATAGAGGGTGACAAAGCCATGGCCCGGCAGCGGCTCGCCATGGATGTGCAGCACGCGCCCGTCGGGGCGGACGCGCTCGATGTCGTGCGGTGCAAAGGTGCGGGCCGCAGCCACGCGCTCGGCGACCAGCGCCTCGGGATCACCCGGACCGTATTCGCCGCGCCGGGCGTTGTAGCGGATGAAGGTGTCGAACGGCGTGCCGATACAGGCCATGCCTTCCGGGAAATCGAGCAGGCGCACATAGGCGCTGTTCCAGGCCACCAGGCGCAGCTCGGCATCGAAGATCGACAGCCCCTGGTCGAGCAGGTCGAGGCCGGCCTGCAGGGTCTGGTAGCGCGCGAGCGGAGCTGTGTAGGGCAAAACGTCGTGTCCCTGGGAAGTTCTGACGGTTATAGCCCCCTCGCTGCAATCATTCGTCATTTTTCGATGCGGCTTGTGCAATGTTCATGGCCGATCCTCGGGCTTCGGGAAAACGACGCCCTCGGAGACAACATGACACGCACCAACCCCTACGCCATGGGGCTCGACAAGAACGCTGCGAATTTCGTGGCGCTTTCGCCGCTTTCGTTTCTCGAGCGCTCCGCCCACGTCTATCCGGATCGCTTGGCGCTGATTTACGGTGCGGTGCGCCGCAATTGGGCCGACACCTACAGCCGGTGCCGCCGGCTGGCCAGCGCGCTGGCAGCGCGCGGCATCGGGCCCGGCGACACGGTGGCCGTCATGCTCCCCAACACCCCCGCCATGTTCGAGGCCCATTTCGGCGTGCCGATGAGCGGCGCCGTGCTGAACACGCTGAACACCCGGCTCGACGCGCCGGCCATTGCCTTCATGCTGCAGCACGGCGAGGCCAAGGTGCTGCTGACCGACCGCGAGTTCGCCGGCGTCGTGGGTCAGGCGCTCTCGACGATGGGTGCGCACCGCCCCCTCGTGATCGAGGTCGAGGACGCGCTGGCGCCCCCCGGCGCGCGGCTCGGCGAAATCGACTACGAAAGTTTTCTTGCCGCGGGCGACCCCGACTTCGCCTGGCAGTTGCCGGCCGACGAGTGGGACGCCATTGCGCTGAACTACACCTCCGGCACCACCGGCAACCCAAAAGGCGTGGTGACGCACCACCGCGGCGCCTACCTCAACGCGGCCAGCAACGTGATCGCGTGGAACCTGCCGGACCAGGTGGTGTACCTGTGGACGCTGCCGATGTTCCACTGCAACGGATGGTGCTTCCCGTGGGCTCTTGCACTGGCAGGGGCCACCAGCGTGTGCCTGCGCCGGGTCGACCCGGCGCTGATCTACCCGCTGATCCGCGAGCACCGCGTCACGCACATGTGCGGCGCGCCGATCGTCTACAGCATGATGATCAGCGCGCCGGCCGAACTGCGCGCGGGCATCGACCACGTGGTGCAGGGCCTGGTGGCGGGCGCGGCACCGCCGGCGGCGGTGATCGAGGGCTGTGAGGGCGCCGGCATCGAGATCACCCATGTCTACGGGCTGACCGAGGTGTACGGCCCATCCGCCATCTGCGCGCGGCAGCCGTCCTGGCAAGGACTGCCGGCGGAAGAACGGGCCCGGCTCAACGGCCGCCAGGGCGTGTCCTACCCGCTGCAGCAGGCCGTGACCGTGCTCGACGCGCAAACATTGATCCAGGTGCCGGCCGACGGCGAGACCATTGGCGAGATCTTCTTCCGCGGCAACGCGGTGATGAAGGGCTACCTCAAGAACCCGAGTGCCACCGAAGAGGCCTTCGCGGGCGGCTGGTTCCACACCGGCGACCTGGGCGTGCTGCACCCGGACGGCTACGTGAAGATCAAGGATCGCAGCAAGGACGTGATCATCTCGGGCGGCGAGAACATCTCGTCGATCGAGGTGGAGGACGCGCTGCACCACCATCCTGCCGTGCTGAGCGCCGCCGTGGTGGCACAGCCCGACACCAAATGGGGCGAAGTGCCCTGCGCGTTCGTCGAACTCAAGGCCGGCCGCGCGGTTTCGGAAGCCGAGCTGGTCGAGTTCTGCCGGCCATTGCTCGCGCGCTTCAAGGTGCCCAGGCGCATCGTGTTCGGCGAGCTGCCCAAGACATCGACCGGAAAAGTCCAGAAGTTTCTGCTGCGCGACCGCGTGAATTCCGCCAGCGCCATCGATTGACATCACCCCCAGGAGACACCCTCATGACCACCCAACCCGAAGTTCTCACCGCCGCCGCGTACGCGCCGAGCGACGTCACGGTGCGCAATGCACACGTCTCGGGCCGCGCGGCCTACGACAAGCTGGTGGACGAGGCTGACGCCGACCACGAAGGCTACTGGGCACGCCTGGCGCGCGAGTTCATCACCTGGAAGACGCCTTTCACCAGGGTGCTCGACGACAGCAATGCGCCCTTCTTCAAATGGTTCGAAGACGGCACGCTGAACGCGTCGTACAACTGCCTCGACCGCAACGTGGAACGTGGCCTCGGCCAGAAGACCGCGATCGTGTTCGAGGCCGACGACGGCGCCGTCACGCGCATCACCTATGCGGAACTGCTCGAGCGGGTCTGCCGCGCGGCCAACGTGCTGCGCTCTCTCGGCGTGAAGAAGGGCGACCGCGTCGTCATCTACATGTCGATGTCGATCGACGGCGTTGTCGCCATGCAGGCCTGCGCGCGCATCGGCGCCATCCACTCGGTGGTGTTCGGCGGCTTCTCGTCGCAGGCGCTGCGCGACCGAATCGCCGACACAGGCGCGGTGCTGGTGCTCACGGCCGACCAGCAGGTGCGCGGCGGCAAGCACCTGCCGCTGAAGGCGATCGTCGACGACGCGCTGGCGCTCGGCGGCTGCGAGAGCGTGCGCAACGTGCTGGTCACCCGGCGCACCGGCGGCGATGTGCCGTTCAATGCGCCGCGCGACCTCTGGATGGCCGAACTCGCAGCGGCCCAGCCGACCAGCTGCGAACCCGAATGGGTGGGTGCGGAGCATCCGCTGTTCCTGCTCTACACCTCGGGCTCCACCGGCAAGCCGAAGGGTGTGCAGCACTCGACGGGTGGCTACCTGCTGCATGCCGCACTCACCTGCAGCTGGACCTTCGACCTCAAGCCCGAGGACGTGTTCTGGTGCACGGCCGACATCGGCTGGGTTACCGGCCACACCTACATCACCTACGGGCCGCTGGCGCTCGGCGCCACCGAAGTGGTGTTCGAGGGCGTGCCCACCTACCCGGACGCCGGACGCTTCTGGAAGATGATCCAGGACCATCTGGTGACGGTGTTCTACACCGCGCCGACGGCGATCCGCTCGCTCATCAAGGCGGCCGAAGGCACGCCCATGGCGCATCCGCGCAACTACGACCTGTCGAGCCTGCGCATCCTCGGCTCGGTCGGCGAGCCGATCAACCCGGCCGCCTGGGAGTGGTACCACCGCCATATCGGCGGCGGCCGCTGCCCGATCGTCGACACCTTCTGGCAGACCGAGACGGGTGGCCACATGATCACGCCGCTGCCGGGTGTCTCCAACCTGGTGCCGGGCTCCTGCAGCCTGCCCTTCCCGGGCATCAGTGCGGACGTGGTCGACGAGGCCGGCAACCCGATGCCCTGGGGCCAGGGCGGCCTCCTGGTGGTGAAGAAGCCGTGGCCCGCGATGATCCGCACCATCTGGGGCGACCCGGAACGCTTCAAGGCGAGCTACTACCCCGAAGAATTCAAAGGCCGCTACTACTTGGCCGGCGACGGCGCCATCCGCGATGCGAAGACCGGCAACTTCACCATCACCGGCCGCATCGACGATGTGCTGAACGTGAGCGGGCACCGCATGGGCACGATGGAGATCGAGTCGGCGCTGGTGTCGCATACCGAATTGGTGGCCGAGGCGGCCGTGGTCGGCCGGCCGGACGACACCACCGGCGAGGCGATCTGCGCTTTCGTGGTGCTGAAGCGCGGCCGCCCGACCGGCGAGGAGGCCATCAGGATCGCGAACGAACTGCGCGCCTGGGTGGCCAAGGAGATCGGCCCGATCGCCAAGCCGAAGGACATCCGCTTCGGCGACAACCTGCCCAAGACGCGCAGCGGCAAGATCATGCGGCGCCTGTTGCGCTCGGTGGCCAAGGGCGAGGCGGTGACGCAGGACACGTCGACGCTGGAGAACCCGGCCATCCTTGAACAGCTGGGTTTGGCGCACTGATGCGAGAAGGCGTCTGGGGTAGGCCGCCCTGATCCTGCCCCGGAACCGAAGCGCTCAGATCGCCACAAGCTGGCGCACACCCTGCGCCTCCATGTCCTTGCCGAGGCCGCGTGCGATGACCTCGCCGCGTTCCATCACCAGGTAGTCGTCGGCCAGTTCCTCGGCAAAGTCGTAGTACTGCTCGCACAGCACGATCGCCATGTCGCCGCGGTCGGCCAGCATGCGGATCACGCGGCCGATGTCCTTGATGATCGACGGCTGGATGCCTTCGGTCGGCTCGTCGAGGATCAACAGCTTGGGCTTGGGCGCGAGCGCGCGTGCAATCGCGAGCTGCTGCTGCTGGCCGCCCGAAAGATCGCCGCCGCGGCGGTTGATCATTTGCTTGAGCACCGGAAACAGCTCGAACAGCTCGGCCGGAATCGGCGTGCTGCCGCTCTTGTAGGCCAGGCCCATGCGCAGGTTCTCTTCGACCGTGAGCCGCGCGAAGATCTCGCGGCCCTGCGGCACGAAGCCCATGCCGGCGCGGGCGCGCTCGTAGGGCGTGTTCTTCTGGATCGGCTTGCCGTCGAACTCGATGCTGCCGCTCTTGATCGGCACCAGGCCCATCAACGACTTGAGCAAGGTTGTCTTGCCGACGCCATTGCGCCCGAGCAGCACCGTGACCGTGCCGAGCGTGGCGGTGAAGCTCACGTCGCGCAGGATGTGCGAGCCGCCGTAGTACTGGTGGATGTTCTTGACTGTCAGCATGACTCGCCCCCAGGCTGCGCTTCGCTACGCCTCCCCCCTACCGGGGGCAACACCAGCGGCCCGGCAAAGCCGGTTCCGCGGTGTTTCGCGAAAAATTGATCAACGACCAAGGTACACCTCGATCACGCGTTCGTCCGCCTGCACCTCGTCGAGCGTGCCCTGCGCCAGCACCGAGCCGTCGCACAGCACGGTGACGATCTCCGAGATGGTCTTGATGAAGCTCATGTCGTGCTCCACCACCATCAGCGAATGCTTGCCCTTGAGCGTGAGAAACAGCTCGGCGGTGCGCGCAGTTTCCTCGTCGGTCATGCCGGCCACGGGCTCGTCGAGCAGCAGCAGCTTCGGGTCCTGCATCAGCAGCATGCCGATCTCGAGCCATTGCTTCTGGCCATGGCTCAGGTTGCCGGCCATGCGCGTCACGCTGTCGGCCAGGTGGATGGTTTCGATGATCTCGGCCAGACGGTCGCTCTGCGCCGAGTCGAGCCTGAACAGCATCGAGTGCTTCACGCCCTTGTTGGTCTTCAGCGCGAGTTCGAGGTTCTCGAACACGGTCAGTTGCTCGAACACGGTCGGCTTCTGGAACTTGCGGCCTATGCCGAGCTGCGCGATGTCGGCCTCCTTGTGGCGCAGCAGGTCGATGGTGCTGCCGAAATAAACGGTGCCCGAATCGGGCCTCGTCTTGCCGGTGATGATGTCCATCATCGTGGTCTTGCCGGCGCCGTTGGGGCCGATGATGCAGCGCAGCTCGCCGGGTGCGATGTCCAGGCTCAGCTTGTTGATCGCCTTGAAGCCGTCGAAGCTCACGCTCACGTCTTCGAGGTACAGGATGCGGCCGTGCGTGACATCGACCTCGCCCGGCGTGGCGTGGCGGCCGAAGCCGGCGGCGCGGCCACCCGACTCGGTGTTGCCACCCGGATCGATGCCGCTGTGGCGGGCGACGCGTTGCGCGCCTTCTTCCATCAGGTCGGGTGTCATGCGCGCGCTCCCTTCGGTTCTGCCGCCAGCGGCGCGAGCGCGCTTGGCTCGACGCCTTCGGACGCGGCCAGCGAACGCTGTGCCTCGCGCCGCCCTTCGCTCAATTCCTTGCCGCCACCCTTGGCGCGGCCCAGCCACTTGCGCACCAGGCCGACGATGCCGTCGGGCAGGAACAGCGTGACGGCGATGAACAATGCGCCGAGGAAGTACAGCCAGTACTCGGGGTAGGCCACGGTGAGCCAGCTCTTCGCGCCGTTGACGATGAAGGCGCCGATGATCGGCCCGATCAGCGTGGCGCGGCCGCCGACGGCCGCCCAGATCGCGATCTCGATCGAATTCGCCGCGCTCATCTCGCCGGGGTTGATGATGCCGACCTGCGGCACGTACAAGGCACCGGCCACGCCGCACATGATGGCCGAGATGACCCAGATCGTGAGCTTGTAGGGCAGCGGGTTGTAGCCGGAGAACATGACGCGCGTTTCGGCATCGCGGATGGCCTGCAGCACGCGCCCGAACTTGCTGCCGATCAGCCACTTGGCGAACAGGAAGAAACCGAGCAGCGTCAGGCCGGTCATCACGAACAGCGTCATGCGCATGCTCTGCGTCGCGATCGGGATGCCGAGGATGCGCTTGAAATCGGTAAAGCCGTTGTTGCCGCCGAAGCCGGTTTCGTTGCGAAAGAACAGCAGCATCGCCGCGAAGGTCATGGCCTGCGTGATGATCGAGAAGTACACGCCCTTGATGCGCGAGCGGAAAGCGAAGAAGCCGAACACGAAGGCGATGATGCCGGGCACCGCGACGATCAGGATCAGCGTCATCACGAAGCTGCCGGAAAAGGTCCAGTGCCATGGCAAGGTCTTCCAGTCGAGGAACACCATGAAGTCCGGCAGGTCGCTCTTGTAGTTGCCGTCGCGGCCGATCTGGCGCATGAGGTACATCCCCATCATGTAGCCGCCGAGCGCGAAGAACATGCCGTGGCCGAGCGACAGGATGCCGGTGTAGCCCCAGATCAGGTCCATCGCCAGCGCGCAGATGGCGTAGCACATGATCTTGCCGACCAGCGCCACCGCGTAGTCGCTCATGTAGAACGCACTGTCGTGCGGCACCATGAGGTTGAGCATCGGCGCCAGCGCGCACACCACGATCAGCGCCACGAAAAACGCCGTCCAGCCCTTGCCGCTCAGCAGCGGGCCCTTGGAGGGAAGAACAACCTTGCTCATGCCTCTGCGCTCCGGCCCTTCATCGCGAAGATGCCTTGCGGCCGCTTCTGGATGAAGATGATGATGAAGATGAGCACGGCGATCTTCGCGAGCACCGCGCCGGCCCAGCCTTCGATGAACTTGTTGAGAATGCCCAGGCCCATGGCCGCGTAGACGGTGCCGGCGAGCTGGCCGACGCCGCCCATCACCACCACCATGAACGAGTCGACGATGTAGCTCTGGCCGAGGTCGGGGCCGACGTTCCCGATCTGGCTCAGCGCGCAGCCCGCGAGGCCGGCGATGCCCGAACCGAGCGCGAAGGCGTAGGTGTCGACGCGCGCCGTGTTCACGCCCATGCAGGATGCGATCGGCCGGTTCTGCGTGACGCCGCGCACGAACAGCCCGAGCCGCGTGCGGCCGATCAGCCAGCCCATCGCCAGCAGCACCAGCACCGCGAAGATGATGATGCAGATGCGGTTCCAGGGCAGCGTGACGTTGCTCAGCATGGTGAAGCCGCCGCTCATCCAGCCCGGGTTCTCGACGCCGACGTTCTGCGCGCCGAACAGCGAGCGCACCAGCTGCTGCAGCATCAGGCTGATACCCCAGGTGGCCAGCAGCGTCTCGAGCGGCCGTCCATAGAGGAAACGGATCACACCGCGTTCCAGAACCGCGCCGACCAGCGCCGACGCGAGGAACGCGACCGGAATCGCGGCGACCAGGTAGAGGCCGAACGCCGACTCCGGCAGGTACTTCTGGAACAGGCCCTGCATCACGTAGGTGGCGTAGGCGCCGATCATCATGAGTTCGCCGTGCGCCATGTTGATCACGCCCATCAGCCCGTAGGTGATGGCCAGCCCCAGCGCGGCGAGCAGCAGCACCGAGCCGAGGCTGATGCCGCTGAACACGGCGTTGATGCGGTCGCCCCAGACCAGCGCGCCGTCGATGCCCGCGATGGCTTTCTGCAGTGCGGCCTTGACGTCGGGTTCGGTCTCTTCGGTCAGGCGCTCGTTCAGCAGCAGCTTGGTGTCGGGGCTCTTGCTCTCGGCCAGCACGCCGGCGGCCATGATGCGCTTGGCCTTGTCGGTGCTGTTGAGCAGCGACGCGGCGCGCACCAGTTCGAGCTTGGCCTTGATGTTGGCGTTGGTCTCGACCGACAGGGCTTTCTCGACCATCGGAATGCGGGACTCGTCCGGATCCTTCAGCAGCGCGTTCGCGGCCGCGAGGCGCACCGCCTCGTCCTTGCTGTTGACCAGCTTGAGCACCGACTGCGCGGCATCGAAGGCGCCGCGCATCATGTTGTTGTTGACCACGTCTTCGGCGGTGTCGGGCACCTTCAGTTGGGCGCCGGTGACCGGGTCGTAGCCCTTGTCGTCCTTCATCACGAAGACCTTGTCTTCGGTGAACTTGACCGCGTCGTCGGCCATGGCCTGAATGAACGCGGAGGTCTTGTCGTCGGCGGTGGCAACCGCCTTGTTGAGGGCGGCGACGCGCGCCTCGGTGTCGCCCGACGCGATGGCCTTGGCCTCCTCGGCCGTCAGTGCATGGGCCGAAGCCGCCACGAGCAGCATCGAGGCCGCCGCGGCATGAAAAAAGCGCCGAAACATGACTCTGGTTTGCATGGTTCTGTCCAAAAAAGTGGCCCGCCCTTGCAGCAGGAGTGCAGCAAGGAACGGGCCAGTGGCTCCGCGGATGCGCCCGATGGCGCGTCGGACGGAGCTTCTTACATCGACTTGCCCGCGGGTTGGTCCGGCTTTTTGTCGTTGCCTTCGATGTACGGGCTCCACGGCTTGGCCTTGACCGGGCCCGGCGTCTTCCAGACCACGTTGAACTGGCCGTCGGCCTTGATTTCGCCGATGAACACGCTCTTGTGCAGGTGATGGTTCTTCTCGTCCATCTTCGAGACGATGCCCGACGGCGCGGTGAAGGTCTGGCCGGCCATGGCGGCGATCACCTTGTCGGTGTCGGTGCTCTTGGCCTTCTCGACGGCCTGCTTCCACATGTGGATGCCGATCCAGGTGGCTTCCATCGGGTCGTTGGTCAGCGGCTTGTCCATGTGGCCGGCGATCTTCTTGGCCTTGGCGTACTCGCTCCATTGCTTGATGAAGGCGGTGTTGGTCGGGTTCTTGATCGACATGAAGTAGTTCCATGCGGCCAGGTGGCCCACCAGCGGCTTGGTGTCCACGCCGCGCAGCTCTTCTTCGCCCACCGAGAAGGCGACGACCGGCACGTCCTTGGCCTTCAGGCCGGCATTGCCGAGTTCCTTGTAGAAGGGCACGTTGGAGTCGCCGTTGATGGTCGACACCACCGCCGTCTTGCCGCCGGCCGAGAACTTCTTGACGTCGGCAACGATGGTTTGATAGTCGCTGTGGCCGAACGGCGTGTACTTTTCGTCGATGTCGGATTCCTTCACGCCCTTGCTCTTCAGGTAGGCGCGCAGGATCTTGTTGGTGGTGCGGGGGTAGACGTAGTCGGTGCCGAGCAGCACCCAGCGCTTGGCGCCGCCGCCTTCCTTGCTCATCAGGTAGTCGACCGCGGGAATGGCTTGCTGGTTCGGCGCCGCACCCGTGTAGAACACGTTCTTGGAGAGTTCTTCACCCTCGTACTGCACCGGGTAGAACAGCAGGCCGTTCATTTCCTCGACCACCGGCAGCACCGACTTGCGCGACACCGAGGTCCAGCAGCCGAAGATCACCGAAACCTTGTCCTGGCCCAGCAGCTGCTTGGTCTTCTCGGCGAACAGCGGCCAGTTGGAGGCCGGGTCGACGATCACGGGCTCAAGCTGCTTGCCCATCACGCCGCCCTTCTTGTTGATGTCCTCGATGGCCATCAGCACCGTGTCTTTCAACACGGTTTCGGAGATCGCCATCGTGCCCGACAGCGAGTGCAGCACGCCGACCTTGATGGTGTCGGCGGCGAACGCGGGTGCGCTACCGAGGGCGGCGAGCGCGACGCTGGCGGTGAGCGCCTTGAGTGTGAAACGACGTTGCATGTGCATCCTTCTCCGGTGGTAGTTGATTTCGTTCGACAGCGCCTTCGCTGACGATGCACGGAGTTTGCGGATGACACCGGCCGCAAGGAATACGCCGGGTGGCGTACGGGCGCTAGGCCGCGGCGGGCTGCCTGAACTGCCGCGCCACGAACGCCCAGACCAGCTTCGACGCGTCCGGCCCGGCCGCATCGCTGAAGGGCAGGCTCGCCGCGCCGCCGCTCCAGGCATGGCCGAGTCTGGCCACCTGGCACAGGGTGACGTAGATGCGGCCGGCGCGCTTGAAGTCCGTCACGCGCATCGGATGGCGTTTGCCGCGCTGCAGCACGCGTTCCGGGCCCGGCCGTGCACCGGTGGCGGCGGCCCACACCACGGCAGTGTTGGCGGCGTTGCTGGCGGCCACGACGGTATCGGCGTCGCCGTGCAGCACCAGCATTGGCGGCAGCGTGGTGCCGACCGCCGCCGCGCCGAGCGCCTTGCCCACCGCGGTGGCCGGCATCACCGGCACGCGGTGCCCGTGCATGGCACCGAGCGCGCTCGCGGTCGATTGCGCCGCGCCCGGCGCCACGCCCGAATGCACGGCCACCGCCCTGAAGCGGTTGGGGTAGCGCGAGGCCAGCAGGGCGGCCATGCCGGCGCCGGCCGAGAGGCCCGCCACGGCGATGCGTTCACGGTCGACCGGATACAACAGGTTGACCTGGTCGACCGCCGCGATCAGCGTGGCGGCCTCGCGGTCGGCCTTGCCGGAGCGTGTCTGGTACCAGTTCCAGCAGCCTTGGGGGTGGTGCACCCGGTCCTGCTCCGGATACAGCACCAGGAAGCGTTCGCGTGCGGCGATGCGGTTCATGCGCGTGCTGGCGGCGAAGTCGCGGCCGGTCTGGCCGCAGCCGTGCAGCATCACCAACATCGGCAACTTTTCGCCGCGTTTAAGTTCAAGGCCCGGAGGGCGGTAGAGGTGATAGCCGCGCGCACCGCCGGGGCCGAGCGCCATGCCGCTGATCCAGTCGCCGGCGCCGGGCGGCGGCTTGCGCTGTTGCGCTGCAGCGCGTCTCACCTTTTGCGTCACCTGCTTCGCCACGCGCCGGCTGTTGCCGAGTGCGGCTTTGGTGAGCGCCTTCAGGCTGCGCTGGTAGGCGCGCGTGAGCGCGGAGGTGGGCGAGCGGCGGGCCATGGTGCGGTCGGTGTGGGTAGGCGACCCACACGGTAGCAGCTTCCGCGCCGCAAGGGCGCTTGCCGGCGTTCAGTACAGCTCGGGCACGTACATCGTGGTGGGCACCGGCTGGCGCAGGTAGTCGGCGTTGCGCACGCGCGGCGGCAGTACCACCGGCGCGTGCGGCACCTCCTGGTAGGGCAGTTGTCCCAGCAGGTGCGTGATGCAGTTGAGCCGCGCCTTCTTCTTGTCGACCGCCTGCACCACCCACCAGGGCGCTTCCGCGATGTGGGTGCGCTCGAGCATGATTTCCTTGGCCTTGGTGTACTCCTCCCAGCGGCGGCGGCTTTCCAGATCCATCGGGCTCAGCTTCCACTGCTTCAACGGGTCGTGGATGCGCCCGAGAAAGCGCATGTGCTGCTCTTCGTCGGTGATGGAGAACCAGTACTTGATGAGCGTGATGCCCGAGCGCACCAGCATGCGCTCGAATTCGGGCGCCGAGCGGAAGAACTCCTCGTACTCGGCATCGCTGCAGAAACCCATGACGCGCTCGACACCGGCGCGGTTGTACCAGCTGCGGTCGAACAGCACCATCTCGCCGGCGGCCGGCAGGTGCGCCACGTAGCGCTGGAAGTACCACTGCGTGCGCTCGCGGTCGTTCGGCGCCGGCAGCGCGGCCACGCGGGCCACCCGCGGGTTGAGCCGCTGCGTGATGCGCTTGATGACGCCGCCCTTGCCGGCCGCGTCGCGGCCTTCGAACAGGATCACCACCTTCTGCTTGCTGTGCTGCACCCAGTCCTGCAGCTTGACCAGTTCGCCCTGCAGGCGGAACAGTTCCTTGAAGTAGGCCTGCCGTGCGGCCTTGTCGACGCCGACCGGCGCGCCGGCTTCGTCGACGTTGCGGTCTTCGATCTCAAGCTCCAGCTCCTCGTCGTAGCTGTCGATCAGGTCGCGCGCGATGCGCTGCATGAGGTCTTCGTGGTCGTGCACGGCGCTGGGCAACATCATGGGAGGCTTTGAAGGAAGAGGAACAAGCCCGGCATGCTGCCGCCCCCGCGTGACTGTTGCGTGACAAGCCCGACCCGCCGTCATGGCACTGACACATGGCACGGGGAAGATGGTGTTCTCACTACGCTGTCGCACCATGTCCACGCTCGCCGACAACACCCCCCTGCCCGCCAACCTGCCCGCTCCGAGTCGCCCGGCTCTCGACGCCAGGCCCAGCCCGGTCACGCTGGTCGTGTTCGTCGGGCTGCTCGCCGCAGGCCTGCTCTACACCGCGTGGAGTCTGGTCGACGACGTGAGCGCCTCGGGCGCGCCGATGACCACCTACGTGCCCTACATCCTGCTGGGCGTGGCGCTGCTGATCGCGCTGGGCTTCGAGTTCGTGAACGGATTTCACGACACGGCCAACGCCGTGGCCACCGTGATCTACACGCACTCCCTGCCGCCCAACGTTGCGGTGGTGTGGTCGGGCGTCTTCAACTTCCTCGGCGTGCTGGTGTCGAGCGGCGCGGTGGCTTTCGGCATCATTTCACTGCTGCCGGTGGAACTCATCCTTCAGGTCGGCTCGGGCGCGGGTTTCGCGATGGTGTTCGCCCTGCTGATCGCAGCCATCCTCTGGAACCTCGGCACCTGGTGGCTCGGTCTTCCGGCGTCGTCGTCGCATACGCTGATCGGCTCGATCATCGGCGTCGGCATCGCCAACGCGCTGATGCACGGGCGCGACGGCACCAGCGGAGTCGACTGGGCCCAGGCCACCAAGGTCGGCTGGTCGCTGCTGCTGTCGCCGATGGTTGGCTTCGGCTGCGCGGCGCTGCTGCTGCTGGCACTGCGGGCGCTTGTCAAGAACCGTGCGCTGTACGAAGAGCCGCGCGGCAACGCGCCGCCGCCCTGGTGGATCCGCGGCCTGCTGGTGCTGACCTGCACCGGCGTCTCGTTCGCGCACGGCTCCAACGACGGGCAAAAGGGCATGGGCCTGATCATGCTGATCCTGGTCGGTACGGTGCCGATGGCATACGCGCTGAACCGCGCCATGCCGGCCGACAAGACGATCCAGTTCGTGGCGGTGGCCGAGCTGGCGCAGGGCGCGTTGAACCGCAGCGTGCCCACCTCCCTGCCGGCGGCCACTGCGCCTGCCGCGCGCGAGACACTGTCGACCTACCTGCGCACCCGCGAATACGCCCCTGCCGTGGTGCCGGCGGTTGCCGCGCTCGCCGGCAGCATCGGCGCCCAGGTGCGCCAGCACGGTTCGCTGGCGGCGCTGCCGGCCGATGCCGTGGCCAACGTGCGCAATGACATGTACCTGAGCTCGGAAGCCATTCGCCTGCTCGACAAGAGTGCGGCCGTGCGCTTCGACGACGATGCCAAGGCCAAGGTCGGAGCGTTCCGCAAGGAACTCGATGACGCCACGCGCTTCATCCCGCTCTGGGTGAAGGTCGCCGTGGCGATCGCGCTGGGCCTCGGCACCATGATCGGCTGGAAGCGCATCGTGGTCACCGTGGGCGAGAAAATCGGCAAGACCCACCTCACCTACGCGCAGGGCGCCTCGGCCGAGCTGGTCGCCATGCTGACCATCGGCGCGGCCGACATCTACGGGCTCCCGGTGTCCACCACGCACGTGCTCTCGTCCGGGGTGGCCGGCACCATGGCCGCGAACCGCTCGGGCCTGCAATGGAACACGCTGCGCAGCCTGGCGATGGCCTGGGTGCTGACGCTGCCGGTGGCGATGCTGCTGTCGGGCTCGCTCTACTGGCTGTTCACCCGGTTGTTCTGATTCGCTCATCTTGCCGCTCTCCCCCGAAATGGCCGCCGGCTCCTATGGCGGCGACGAAGCCGGCCTGATCTGCGGCTATCTGTTCGATGCAGGTGCCGCCGAGCCGGCGCGCGCGGTCGAATCGGCACAGGCCGCGGCCTGGCTGGCGACTGCCGGGGAAGCACCGGCCGGCGCCTACCTGTGGCTGCACTTCAACCTCAGCCACGCACAGGCCGAGCGCTGGCTGGTGCGGCATGCACAGCTTTCCGACACCTTCTACGAAACGCTGCGCGACGGCCTGCACTCGACCCGCATCGAGCGCGCCGACGATTCGCTGATCGCAGTGATCAACGACCTGCACTTCGAATTCGGTTTCGAGCCGTCGGACATCTCGACCCTGTGGATCAGCGTCGGCCCGCGCCTGGTGGTCACCGCGCGCACCAAGCCGCTGCGCTCGGTCGACGCGCTGCGCACCGCCGTGAAGGCCGGCGACGCGCCGCGCTCCAGCACCGAACTGCTCGAACACCTGCTGCGCGCCCAAGCCGACGTGCTGGTGGCGATCGTGCGCGACGTGACGGCACGCATCGACCGCATCGAAGACGAACTGCTGGCCGGCCGGCTCGACCACAAGCGCGCCCGGCTCGGCGCGCTGCGGCGGCTGCTGGTGCGGCTGCAGCGCCTGCTCGCGCCGGAGCCGGCAGCGCTGTTCCGCCTGCTGCAGCAGCCGCCGGGCTGGATGGCTGGGGCCGACGCGGACGAACTGCGCGGCTCGACCGAAGAGTTCTCGCTGGTGCTGCGCGACATGCAGGCGCTGCAGGAGCGCATCAAGCTGCTGCAGGAAGAGATCGCGGCCAACGTCAACGAGGACAACAACCGCAGCCTGTTCGTGCTGACCGTGGTGACGGTGCTGGCGCTGCCGATCAACATCCTGGCCGGCCTTTTCGGCATGAACGTGGGTGGCATTCCGCTGGCCGAGCACCGGCACGGGTTCTGGATCGTGGTGGCCATCATCGCGAGCTTCACCGCCGTCGCCGCCTGGGTGGCGTTCCGCAAGAAGCGCTGAGCGCGCCGCAGGCCGGCGCTTTGCTGCTACGCTTTTGATAGCGTCTTGCGCAGTCTCCATGCGCCCTGCAAGCCGAATCGATCCGAAATAGAATGGTTGGGTGCCATCCATTCTCAACGCCGATCTTCACTGCCACTCCGTGGTGTCCGACGGTACGCTGACGCCCGAGGCGCTGGCCGAGCGCGCGGCCGGCAACGGCGTAGAGCTCTGGGCGCTGACCGACCACGACGAAATCGGCGGCCAGCACCGCGCCGCTGCGGCGGCCCATGCCAACGGCATGAAGTACCTCACGGGCACTGAAATCTCGGTCACCTTCGCCAACGAAACCGTGCACATCGTCGGCCTCGGTTTCGACCCCGACGACGCGGGCATGAAGCAGGGCCTGCTCAAGACGCGCGGCGGCCGCGGCGCGCGCGCGCAGGAAATGTCCGAAGGGCTGGCCAAGGTCGGTATCCACGGCGCTTACGAAGGCGCGCTCAGGTTCGTCGGCAACCCCGAGCTGATCTCGCGCACGCATTTCGCGCGCTTCCTGGTCGAGAGCGGCGCCTGCAAGGACACGCACGAGGTCTTCCGCAAGTACCTCACCGAGGGCAAGCCCGGCTATGTGCCGCACCGCTGGGCCTCGCTGAAGGACGCGGTGCACTGGATCACCGACGCCAAGGGCATCGCGGTGATCGCGCACCCAGGCCGCTACAAGTTCACGGCCAACGAGGAGTACGCGCTGTTCCTCGAGTTCAAGGCGCACGGTGGCCGCGCCATCGAGGTCGTCACCGGCAGCCACGCACCGGCCGAGTACATCGAGTACGCCGACAAGGCCCTCGAGTTCGACTTTGCGGCCTCGCGCGGCAGCGACTTCCACAGCCCCGACGAAAGTCACATGGATCTCGGCAAGCTCCCCTTGCTGCCCGGCAAGCTCACGCCGGTTTGGGAACTGCTCGAAGACAGAATCCGGTGAGTGCCGTACCCGGCGCAGTGAAGAGCACGCGGGACATCGCGTCGGAACGCATCCTCGCGGGCATCGGCCTCGTGCTGTTGGCCGTGGCCTGCTTCGCGACACTGGACACCGCCACCAAGATTTCGGTCACTGCCGTGCCGATCCTCATGGGCGTGTGGTTCCGGTATGCATTCCAGGCCGTCGCCACCACCGCGGTGCTGCTGCCGCTGTACGGCACCTCGCTGCTGCGCACCGCACACCCGCGCTACCACGTGCTGCGCGGCGCGCTGCTGCTGGTGACCAGCGTGCTGGCATTCCTCAGCCTGCAGTACATGCCCCTGGCCGAGTTCACCGCCATCGTGCTGATCGCGCCGCTGGTGGTGACGCTGCTGGCCGCCACCACGCTCAAGGAGCACGTGTCGGTGCTGCGCTGGACGCTGGTCAGCGGCGGCTTTGTCGGCACGCTGGTGATCCTGCGGCCCGGCGGCAGCAGCTACAGCTGGGCCATCCTGCTGCCGATCGGGCTGGTGATCACCAATGCTTGGTTCCAGGTGCTCACCAGCAAGCTCGCCCAGACCGAAAACCCGCTGACCATGCACTTCTACACCGGCTGGGTCGGCACGCTGATCGCCTCGTGCGCGCTGCCGTTCGTGTGGTCGGCGCTGCCGGGATGGCAGTGGTGGGCGCTGCTGTGCCTGATGGGCCTGATGGGCACCGTCGGCCACTTCATGCTGATCCTGGCCTACCAGCGTGCGCCGGCCTCGACGCTCACGCCCTATCTCTACTCGCAGATCGCGTTTGCCATGCTCGGCGGCTGGTTCATGTTCTCGCACATACCGGATCAGGTGTCGCTGATCGGCATGGGCATGATCGCCGTGTGCGGTGCGGCCGGCGCATGGCTCACGGTGCGCGAGCGCCGCGTTCCGATTGAACCCGCGGAGACATGAGCTCTCCCCCCGTCCTGGAAAATCCGGAAATCCCATGGCTCAATTTTTCGAAGTCCATCCCGACAACCCGCAGCAGCGCCTGCTGAAGCAGGCGGCCGCCCTGCTCGCGCGCGGCGAGATCGTCGCGGTGCCGACCGACTCCAGCTACGCGCTGGTCTGCCACCTCGACGACAAGGACGCGGTCGACAAGCTGCGCCGCATCCGCCAGGTCGACGACAAGCACCACCTCACGCTGCTGTGCCGCGACCTGAGCGAGCTGGCCAACTACGCGCGCGTCGACAACAAGCAGTACCGGCTGCTCAAGGCCGCCACGCCCGGCCCCTACACCTTTCTGCTCGAAGCCACCAAGGAAGTGCCGCGCCGCGTGAGCCATCCGCAGCGCAAGACCATCGGCCTGCGCGTGCCCGACTGCAGGGTTCTGTGCGACCTGCTGGCGCTGCACGGCGAACCGTTGCTGGCCACCACGCTGATCCCGCCCGGCGAAACCGAGCCGATGAACGACGCGCAGGCGATCCGAGACCGCTTCGAAAAGCAGATCGGCGCCGTGATCGACGCCGGTGCCTGCCCGTCCGAGCCGACCACCGTGGTCGACCTCACGCCGATGGGCGCCGGCGACGAGCCGGTGCTGGTGCGGCGCGGGCGCGGTCCGCTCGCCGTATTGGGCCTCTGACCGGTCTGAGACAATCAGGCCGGTGGATATCTCCAACCTGATTCAAACCGTCTCGATCTATGCATTGCCGGTGCTGTTCGCGATCACGATTCACGAGGCCGCGCACGGCTACGTGGCGCGTTATTTCGGCGACGACACGGCCTGGATGCTCGGCCGCGTAACGCTCAATCCGCTCAAGCACATCGACCCCGTCGGGACGATCCTGATGCCGCTGATGCTGTACTTCGCAACCTCCGGCGCGTTCCTGTTCGGCTATGCCAAGCCGGTACCCGTCCACTTCGGCAACCTGCGCAATCCGAAGCGCGACATGATCTGGGTCGCACTCGCCGGGCCGGCCTCGAACTTCGTGCAGGCGATCCTGTGGGCGGTGCTGCTGGTCGTGCTGGCCGGCAGCGGTGTCGAGCGGGAGAACTTCTTCGTGCGCATGGCGCAAGGCGGCGTGCTGGTCAACCTGGTGATGTGGGCCTTCAACCTGTTCCCGCTGCCGCCGCTCGATGGCGGCCGCGTGCTCGCCGGGCTGCTGCCGCATGGCAATGCGCAGAACCTGCTGGCACGCGTCGAGCCCTTCGGCTTCTTCATCGTGATGGCGCTGGTGCTGGCCGGCATCGTCAGCACCTACTGGCTGAGCCCGCTGATGGCAGTCGGCTACAGCGTCATCCGCACCGTGATCGGCCCGCTGGCCGCGTTGTTTCGCTAGGTCTTTCCATGGCTACCCCTACCCCCTCCCCGCTGCGCGTTCTAACCGGCATCACCACGTCGGGCACACCGCACCTCGGCAACTATGTCGGCTCGATCCGCCACTCGGTGCGCCAGAGCGTGGCGCCGGGCGTCGAGACCTTCTTCTTTCTGGCCGACTACCACGCGCTGATCAAGGTGAACGATCCCGCGCTGGTGCAGCGCTCCACGCTCGAGATCGCCGCCAGCTGGCTGGCCTGCGGACTAGACCCGGAGCGCGTCACCTTCTACCGGCAATCGGACATCCCCGAGATCCCCGAGCTGACCTGGTTCCTGACCTGCGTCACCGGCAAGGGCCTGCTGAACCGCGCCCACGCCTACAAGGCATCGGTCGACAAGAACGTGGCGAAGGGCGAAGACCCGGACGCCGACGTGAGCGCGGGCCTGTTCATGTACCCGGTGCTCATGGGTGCCGACATCCTGATGTTCAACGCGCACCAGGTGCCGGTGGGCCGCGACCAGATCCAGCACATCGAGATGGCGCGCGACATGGGCCAGCATTTCAACCACCTGTACGGCGAACACTTCACGCTGCCCGAGGCGCTGATCGACGATGCCGTGGCCACGCTGCCCGGCCTCGATGGCCGCAAGATGAGCAAGAGCTACGGCAACACGATCCCGCTGTTCGCCCCGCGCGCGCAGTTGCAAAAGCAGATCGCCAGCATCGTCACCGACTCGCGCGCCCCCGGCGAGCCGAAGGACACCGAAGGCTCGGCGCTGTTCCAGATCTACCAGGCCTTTGCCGACGCCGAAGAAACCGAGGCATTGCGCCGCGCGTTTGCCGAAGGCATCGGCTGGGGCGACGCCAAGCAGGTGCTGTTCGAGCGCATCGACCGCGAGATCGCGCCGATGCGCGAGCGCTACGAGGCGCTGATGAAAGACCCGACCCGCATCGAGCAGACGCTGCTGGCCGGTGCGGCCAAGGCACGTCGCCTGTCGCAGCCTTTCATGGGCCGGCTGCGCCATGCGGTCGGCCTGCGCGACCTCGGCGCGCAGCAGCAAACCGGTGCCCGCAAGGCGGCGAAGGTGGCCAGGCCGAGCTTCAAGCAGTACCGCGAGCGCGATGGCCAGTTCCACTTCAAGCTGCTCGACGCGCGGGGTGAAACGCTGCTGCAGAGTCTCGCGTTTGCCTCGCCGCAGGAAGCCGGACGCGCCATTGCGCTGCTGCAGCAACAGGGTGGTGCGGCTTTGGCCGTGCTGGCCGGCCAACTCGAAATGCTGAGCGCCGAACAGTCGCAAGCCGCGGCCGAAGTGCTCGACGCCCTGGCCGAAGGTGCCGAAAAGTAGACCAAAAGAGCTATTACGCAGAGGTATGCAAAAACGGGGGTTGCAGCAGGCAACAAGTGCCGCACGCACTTACACTTGATCGCATGAGCATTTACGTCATAGACGACCATCCCCTGATGCGCGACGCCATCGTCATGGTGCTGCGGCGCCTGCGTCCCGCCGAAAACATCATCGAACTCGAGCGCCTCGACAAGCTGGCCGCTGCGGTCAAGCAGCACGGCAAGCCCGACCTCTTCTGTCTCGACCTGAAGCTGCCCGACATCACCGGCGTGTCAGGCGTCGTGTCGGTCAAACAGATCTATCCGGACGTGCCGATCGCGGTGTATTCGGCCTCGCCTGCCTCCGACATGGAAGAAGCCTGCATCGAAGCCGGTGCCGACATCTACATCGAAAAATCGGCCGGTTCGAGCGAGTTGGCCGCCGCACTGCGCGGACTGTTGATGGCAGACGCCGAAGGCGAAGAGCCGGTCGCCGCCAACAACAGCAAGCTGTCGAAGCGCCAGACCCAACTGATCGCGATGCTTGACAAGGGCATGAGCAACCGGGACATCGCCACCGAACTCGAGATCAGCGAGCACACGGTCAAGGTGCATCTGTGGCGCCTGTTCCGCCGTCTTGGCGTCAAGAGCCGCACCCAGGCGCTGCACCACGCACGCAGCCACGGCCTGCTCTCCTCGGGCGCCATGTAGCAAAAAGGGCCGCGCGAGCGGCCCTTTCTTGTTTGCCGCGCTGCGGCTTTTTTTCAGCCCACCGAGCCTGAAATCCGGGTCTGGGCCTGCGTCTCGTCGGCATCGTGCAGCGCCACGCGAAACACGCTGCCGCGCCCGAGCCGCGAGCGCACGCTGACCGGGTGGCCGAGCGCATGCGACAGGCGCGCCACGATCGCCAACCCGAGGCCGAAGCCGTCCGAGGTGCCGGCATGGTCTGCGACCTTGTAGAACTCCAGGAACACGTCGCGAAGGTGTTCGCGCGCGATGCCGATGCCGGTGTCCCAGACCTCGACCCGCAGCCCGTCCGGCGTTTCGCGCGCCGCCAGCAAGACGCCGCCCTCGGTCGTGTACTTGATCGCATTGGCCAGCAGGTTGCCGATCATGCGGCGCACGCGGATCGGGTCGGTCAGCACCGAGCCGGGCGTGGAATGCACCCGGAAACGCAGCCCCTTCGATTCGGCCACCGGCCGGTATTGCAGTTCGAGGTCGTGCAGCAACTGCGGCACGTCGACCCGCTCGATGTGCAGCCGCACCTGGCCCGAATCGATGCGCGCCAGGTCGAACAGCGAGTCGAACAGCGCATTGACCGCATGGGTCGCGCGCACGATCTTCGGTGCGATCTCCTCCACCAGGTCGGGCTCGTTGCGCAGCCAGTCGGCATAGAGCGAGAGCGCCAGCACCGGCTGGCGCATGTCGTGCGCGGCACTGGCCAGAAAGCGGTTCTTCATGGCCACCGCGGACACCGCCGCCTGGCGCTGCTGGGTGAGGGAGTTGATCAGGATGTGGTTGTGAAACAGCAGCTCGAAGCTGTTGCGCGCGGTCTCGTGGATGCGGCGCCCGGCGCGCAGCAACAGCCCCCAGTGCATCAACGGCAGCAGCAGGAAGCCATAGCTGAAATGCAGCTCGACAAAGCGCAGCTGCACCATGCGCAGCAGCAGCGCCGCCATCATCGTGATGAACAGCGTGTTGACATAGCGGCGCAGCAGCGGCGGATGCAGGGCCAGGCCGTTGAGGGGGAAAGTGGCCACGCCCGCCACCATGAGCCAGCAGACGAACTGGCTGACCACCGGCACCCGCTCGAAGAAGATCAGGATCGACAGACCCCACGAGAACGCGCTGGCACTCCAGAGGTAGCGGTAGCGGTAGACGAAGCTCTCCTGCGCGGCGGCGTCCTTTTCGGAATAGCGCGTGTGGTACAGGCGCTCGCCCCAGATGCGGGCAGCGGTCGCGCTGACGCCGATCGCCAGCCACGCCATCAGTTGCCAGACCGGCACGCGATCCCAGCACAGGGAGACCAGCACCGGCATCAACGCCGCGCCGAACAGATGCGAGCCGCGCGCAGATCGCATCAGGCTGCGGATCAATTCGCCGCGCACCCATGGCTCGGCCTCGTCCGCGGTGGCTGGCGCCGGCGTGAGGCTGGCAAAGGAAGAGTTGCCCAGCCCGGCGAAGGTAGACCCCCCCCTCATGGCGTGACGCCCTTCATGGCGACATGGCGCGCGCTCACCGGGGGTTTGGGGTGGTTGATTACGCGCACAAGGTTCGAACCCGGTTGTTGCCTGTTGCGCAACGAAGTGATGAAGAAACGAAAAAACTGCTATTGCTTGAACACATCGTACCGCAAAGAATTTGCGTCACGGGCTCGCAGCCAACGCTTTCTGGATCTCCCGTTCGATGTGCGCATAGTCGCCCTCCCCGACGTGCCTGAACACGATGCGACCCTCACGATCGACCAGGTAGAGGCTCGGCCAGTAGCGCACGCCCCAGGCGGTCCAGGTCTGGTAGCGGTTGTCCTGCGCGACCGGGTAGCCGATACCGTGGCGCCGGATAGCCGCCTGCACGTTGCCGGCGTCGCGCTCGAAGGCGAACTCCGGCGTGTGAACGCCCACCACCGCCAGCCCCTGGTCGCGGTACCGGTCGTGCCAGCGCTGCAGGTGCGGCAGCGTGTTGACGCAGTTGACGCAGGCGTAGGTCCAGAAGTCCACCAGCACGACCTTGCCGCGCAGGCCGGCCATGCTGAGCGGCGGCGTGTTGAACCACTGGTCGATGCCGGTGAAAGCGGGCGCCTGCGCCGTAGCCTCGGGCGTCGACGGCGCGGCGACGGCCGAAGGCATCGGCAGCGTGCGCGACAGCCATGCCGCCACTTGCGTATCGACCTGCCAGAACATCGCGGCGGCCGTCGCCATCACGAGCACGCCGAACACGCGGCGGATCTGTGCCGAGTGACGCGCCAGCCCGCGCACGCGCTGGGTGACGGCCTGGCCGCCGTAGGCGATGGCCAGCATCGGCAGCCCGGCGCCTGCGGCGTAGACGAGCAGCAGGCCGGCCGCATGCGCCGGTTGCTGCTCGCTTGCCACCAGCGCCAGCATCGACGCGAGCACCGGGCCGGCGCAGGGCGTCCACAACAGGCCCAGGCTCATGCCGAGCAGCAGCGCTCCACCGTGGCTGGCGCCGGCGCGGTCGCCAAGCCGCTGGCCCACCTGGGCCAGCCGCCCGAGCGGCTGCATGGCGCGCTCGAGCAGCGCAGGCCAGGACAGCAGCAGCCCGAACACCATCAGCACCACGATGCTGGCATTGCGCAGAACCTCGGGTGACAGGCCGAGCACGCGTGTGGAGGCGCCGAACAACAGCGCGGCCGATGCGAACGAAAGAACGAAACCGAGCACGATGAACAGCGGCCGCAGCCGCATCGTGCGCAGTTGGCCCTCGCCGGACGCGGGCGCGAGCGTAGCGCCGAGCAGCAGTGGCAGCAGCGGCAGGATGCAGGGACTGGTGACGGTCGCGATACCGGCGCCGAGGGCAAGCAGGAGTTGCAGCATGGGCAAGGTCTCCTGCTCAATGGCGGACTGTCGTGTCCGGTGCGTCCGGTGCGTCGGCCGACGCGCGCAGCCAGCGCTGCGTCTTGCCGAACAGCGGCAGCCCGACGTAGGCATGCAGCAGCAACTCTCCCGCCCCGTTGCCGTCCGTGCTCACGCGCATGTTGCAGCGATAGGTCTTGCCGTTCTCGCGGTTGTAGATCTGCCCGGTCCATTCGGTCGGGGACGCGCCGGCGTCGCCCGCGGCGACCGGCACGAAGTCCTGCAGGATCTTCATGCCCAGCGCCGGCCGCGTATCGACCGCTTGCATCGGCTGCGCGCCCGGGCTCATCGAACGGTTGCCGAGCACCCGCGTCGCAATGCCGCACAGCGCGGCGCCGCAGGGCGCGATCTCGACTTCCAGATTGCCGCTCTCGGTGATCCAGCGGCCGCGCGGGTCTGCGGCCGCCTGGGCCTGCGCACCGCAGGCGGCGAGCCAGAGGCAAGTCCCCAGCACGGAGGCGACAGCGCGGCGGTGGCGGGTTGGCGTTGACAGGGGCAATGACATGGTGTGCTCCACGGCGAGTGAATGAAGCGCCCATTGCAACGCGGCCACTCGATCCGGATGTGTCGAACACGCTCGCCTGTGGCCGCGCTTTGTGTCGGCCGCCGGGACGGACAAAGAGCGATACAAAACAGCGCCGCGGCGCACCGCCCGAAGTGCCCGGATTGCGACTATGGTCACCCTATGGAGACCCCCGACCACGTCCTTATCGTCGACGACGACCGCCAGATCCTCGGGCTGCTGCGCCAGTACCTGGAGGAAGGAGGCTTTCGCGTGAGCACGGCGGGCAACGCCACCCAGATGCGCGCGGCGCTGGCCAACGGGCCGGTCGATCTGATCGTGCTCGACCTCATGCTTCCCGGCGAGGACGGCCTGTCGCTGTGCCGCGACCTGCGCGCGCGCGGCGAGACGCCGATTCCGATCCTCATGCTCACGGCTCGCAGCGAAGAGGCCGACCGCATCCTCGGTCTCGAGATGGGTGCCGACGATTACCTGGCCAAGCCCTTCGCCACGCGCGAGCTGCTGGCGCGCATCCGTGCGGTGCTGCGCCGCACGCGCATGCTGCCGCCGAATCTACGGCCGGCACAACCCGCGCGCGAACTGCTGTTCGGCGACTGGCGGCTTGACACCACTGCGCGGCACCTTGTCGACGGCCAGGGCACGCTGGTGCCGCTCACGGGGGCGGAATACCGCCTGTTGCTGGTGCTGCTCGAACGGCCGCAGTGCGTGCTGCACCGCGACCAGTTGCTCAGCCTCACGCAAGGACGCGATGCGGATGCCTTCGACCGCTCTATCGATCTGCTGGTGAGCCGCCTGCGCCGGCGTTTGCGCGACGACTCGCGCGAGCCGCGCTACATCAAGACCGTGCGGGCCGAGGGCTATGTGTTCTGTGCCGAGGTGCACGCGGCGGGCCGCGCGTGAACCTGCTGCCGCGCTCGCTGTTCGGCCGCGTCGCGCTGGTGGTGTTCGCCGGCCTCGCACTGGCGCACGCACTGACCTTCCTGGCGCTGCTGCGCGAGCGCAGCGAGTTGTCGCAATCGATGATGCTGGCCTACCTGGGCCGCGACGTGTCGAGCGCGGTGGCGATCCTCGACCGCGTGCCGCCGGCCGAGCGCGCGGCCTGGTTGCCGCGGCTGGCACGCCAGAACTACAGCTACGCGCTGGATGCGGCGCCGCCGGCAGCGCCGGCCGCCGAGCCGTCCGCGCAGGGCCTGGCGCGCATCGTCGCAGCCGAGCTCGGCGCGGCGCGTGTCGGCGCGATCGTGCGCGGTACCGGGTCGGATCTGTTGCTGCCGCTGCAGCTCGAAGATGGCACGCCGCTGATCCTGCGGCTGAGGCCGCCCGCGGCGATGATCTCGACCGAAGCGGTGGTGCTGCTGCTGGTGCAATTGCTGTTCCTCGCCGTGGCGACCTGGTGGGGCGTACGGCTTGCGGTACGGCCGCTGCAGCGTCTTGCAGATGCGGCCGATGCACTCAAGCCCGGCGGCAATGGCGCCGCGCTGGCGGAAGCGGGCCCCCGCGAAGTCGCGCAGGCGGCGCGCGCATTCAACGCCATGCAGCAGCGCATCGACGCGCACCTGGCCGAACGGCAGCGGCTGCTCGCCGCCATCTCGCACGATCTGCAGACACCCATCACGCGCATGAAGTTGCGGGTCGAGCAGGTGCTGGATGCAGATCAGCGCGGCAAGCTGTTGTCCGACCTCGATGGAATGCAACTGCTCGTGGAGGAAGGGCTGGCCTATGCGCGCACGTCGCAGGCCGTGCGCGAGCCGCTTCGCGCGGTCGATCTCAACGCCTTGCTCGACGGCCTGGTGTGCGATGCGCTGGACGCCGGCCACCAGGCCGAGTTGGTGGGCCGGCACGAGGCGCCCCTGACCACGCGGGTACAGGCACTGCGGCGCGCGCTGACCAATCTGCTCGACAACGCACTGAAGTTCGGCGGGGCCGCGCAGGTGGTGGTCGAAGCCACCGCGCACGAGGTGCATATCTCGGTGTGCGACCGCGGCCCCGGCATTCCGGAAGCCGAGCTGGCGCCTGTGCTGCAGCCGTTCTACCGCGTCGAGTCTTCCAGGAACCGCGAGACCGGCGGCACGGGTTTGGGCCTTGCGATCGCGCAGGAACTCGCACTGGCGCTGAACGGCAGGCTCAGCCTGACCAACCGGACGGGCGGCGGGCTGGAGGCGCGCCTGAGCTTGCCTTTGGATTGCGCCTAGCGCGCATCCTTGCGTTCCAGCAGCACGCTGCCGCCGGTGGCGTTGAACGAGATGGTGGGCGCGCTGAAGTCGCTCAGCGGCGCGCCCAGGCCGATTTCTCCGCTGCCGCGCAGCGCGCACTCGCCGCGCCGCAGCGCGATTTCGCCACCGGCGCCCGCGGTACCATGCAAGCGCACCCAGGTGCCAAAGGTGCTGATGTCCACCAGCACACAACCGCCCTGCCGGGCCTCGATGCGTGCATGCAGCCGCGACACCCGCGGGTCGTTGACCACAAAGTCGGCTTCGTTGACACGCCCCACGTGAATCGGCAGTTCATCCGCACGAAACATCGAGCGCACATCGAGCCATGACCGCTCGATCTGGCCGAAGTTCGAGTCCGGGGGGCGGCTCTGTTGCGCCAGCAAGGCCAGCGATGCCGGCACGGTCGGAGCCGCCGCGACCTCCGCATGCCAGTCGATGCGGTGCACGACCGGTGGCTCGCTTCTGCCGCGGACGTTGATCGGGCCCAGGCTGCGATGCCGCACCCCGGTTTCGCCGAGTTGGTCGATCACCGATTGGGTCGCCCAGATCTGCCCCGGACCTGCCAGCCCGCTCAGTCGCGATGCCAGCGTGACCGCGTCGCCATCGACTTCGAGCGCCTTGCTGCTCGCCACGCCGATCTGGAGATCCATGCGCAGCGGCGCCGGCCACACTGTGAGGCGCTTCTGATGGTTGCGCTGCAATTCGAGCACCGCGCCAACAGCGGATGCGCCATCGGGAAACATCGCGAACACACCCTCGCCTCGCGTCTTGACGACGCGCCCGCGATGCGACTCGCAAACGCCGCCGATCCACTGGACGAGGCGGCTCACCGTCTCGGTTGCGCGCGCATTGCCCACGGCCTCGAACACGCGGGACATCCCGGTCAGATCCGCAAACACAACGGTGGGTTGGAGAGGTGTTTTCAAGGCAATTTGTAGCGGTCGCGTGGATTATGGCAAAGCCGATCCGCGCGCCATCCTCGCGCAAACGTCGCTCGCGCGCCCCTACATGCCGCTTCTGTAGATCTGGCCGCCCGTCGCGGCTGCCGCCGCATCACCTGCCCGTCCCCAGGGCGGCGAGCGTTCGAACTCGGCAATCCAGGGCAGCAGCGCCTCGGCAGGCATCGGCTTCGCGATGCCGTAGCCCTGGCCGAGCGTGCATCCCAACGCCAGCAGCGCCCGGCCGTGCTCGACGGTCTCCACCCCTTCGGCGATGGTGGTGCGCCCGAGCGATTGGGCGAGCATCAGCACGGCAGCCACGATGGCCCGATCCTCGTCGTTGTCGAGGATGCCGCGCACGAACGATTGATCCAGCTTGAGCGCATGAACCGGCAGCTGGCGCATGTAGGCAAGCGATGCGTACCCGGTGCCGAAGTCGTCCATCGTGACGGGCACGCCGAGCAGTTGGCAGCCGGCGACCAAGTCGGCGATCTTGGCCAGCTCGTTGATCGCCGTGCTCTCCAGGATTTCGAGTTCCAGCGAGCCTGCGTGCAACAAGGGCCACTGCGACAGATGGAACGCAAGCCGCTCGAGAAAGTCCAGGCGGGCCATGTGGCGGGGGCCGATATTGACGCTGATGGAGATGTCCCTGCCGGCCTCGGCCCAATCGTTGGCCTGGTGCAGCGCAGCACCGATGGCCCAGTCGCCCAGGTGCTCCACCAGTTCGTGGTCCTCGATCAACGGGACGAACTCCCACGGCTGAAGAACGCCCCGGTGCGGGTGCTGCCACCGAACCAGCGCCTCGACGCCCACGACCGTGCCGCTTCGCATGTCGACCTTGGGCTGGTAGAGCAGGAAGAACTCGCTGTGCAGCAGGCCGCCTTCAATACGCCGCCTTTCCCACAGCACCTGCTGATCGACGCGCGCGGCCTGCGCATCGAAGAAGCGCACACGCCCGCCGCCTTCGCGCTTGCCGAAAAACACCGCATGCCGTGCCTGGCGCAACATCAGCTCGAGCGGCTGCTCTGCACCGCCTGCCAGCGACACGCCGACAGTGGCCTCGAGCCGGATGGTTTGACCCTCGAAGGAACACGGCTGCGTGAGCTGCGCCACCAGATGGTCCAGCAGATCGCGGCAATGGCGCTCGTCCGCAGTGCCCATAACGATGGAGAATTCGTCGCCGCCGGTGCGAACGACGAATGCGTCCGCTGGCGCCGCCGCCCTGAGACGGCGGGCCGCCTCCTGGAGCATGGCGTCGCCACCGTCGTGGCCCAACTGCTCCCCGATCTCGCGAAACTCATCGAGATCGACACAGCACATCGCGACCAGCGGGAATCCGGCGCGCGCCCAGGTTTCGAGTGCACCGCGAAGCGTGTCGTCCGAAGGAATCTCGCCGGCAAGCCCGGTCAGCGGATCAAGGAGTAACGGATGGGGCATGCGCTGGACATCAGGGTGGGACGCTGTGCGCGTCGATGCTCGTGGACAAGGGCACTGCACGCACGGCCCGTACCGCTATTGTGGTCGCGAACCCGCCCCGGAACTGCGAAATTCGACATCTAGGCCCCGCGCCCTCGCACCCCGCCCGCAGCCAGATAGTGGCGCGCCTTGTCGGCGTACATCGCCTTGTCGGCGCGCAGAAGCGCCACATCGAGCAGCTCGCCCTCCTCGCAGGTGGCTTCTCCCATGGCCAGTGCGAGGGTGTGGCCGCTCTGCCCCGCATAGAACTGGTTGTTGAGTTCGATCATCGATTCCACGCGCGCACGAAATGCCTGAACGCCGCGCTCGTCGGTGGAAGGAAGAAGCACGGCGAACTCGTCGCCGCCGATCCGCGCTGCCGTGGCCGGCGCGTCGACCGCCTTGCCCAGCACTTCGCCGGCCCGCCTCAACAGGGCGTCCCCGGCAGCGTGGCCTTCGCCGTCGTTGATCTCCTTGAGGCCGTTCAGGTCGACGACCAGCACGGACACCGGCCACGGCCCTTTGCGCGACAGCCGGTTGAGCTCCTCCGTGTAGAAGGTGCGGTTGCGCAGCTGTGTCAGGACATCGTGCTTGCCCAGGTACTCGAGGTAGGCCTCGGCCTTCTTCCGCGCGGTGATGTCGACCAGCGAAACGAGCACGAGATCCCAGGTCTCCAGACGATCCTGCAGCACGTCGAACTGCATGTGGATGTTCACCGGATCCCCGTTGAGGGAGTAGTTCAGAACCTCCCGGTGCTGCAGGGTCTTGCCGTTCCAGAGATCCTGCAGCTGGTCCGTGAACGACTCATGCATCTCGTCGCGGAACACATGGGACAGGTTGCGCAGGAGCGTGGCCTTGTCCGGCGCATCGAACATCCGCAGGGTTTCGCGGTTGACGTCGACGACCCGGATCTCCTGCATGCAGCGCGTCACGAACTCGGGATGCACCTTGACGAAGGTGGCGAAGTCGCGGATGCCCTTCGAGCGGATGTCGTCGAGCAGCCTCCTGATGGCACTGAAGTCCTCCACCCACAGCGACACCGGCGAATGCTCGAACAGACCTTGCGCGTACGCCTCGCTCTCCGCGCGCTTGCGTTCGGCCTGCACCCGCGCCGTGATGTCGTCGAGCGACACGAGGACGCGATCCCACGACTGCTCGTGGCCCGGCAGGACACGGCCGCGAAGACGGATGTCGAGCCTGCGCCCGTCCAGGGCGTAGTTGAAGGACTGGTTGTCGAAAGTGTGATGGCCCGACCACAGCTGATCCAGCTCGTGGATCACGGGCGCGCCCATGTCATCCCGGAACACTTCGTCGAGCCTGGCCAGGAGTTCCGCCTGGCTCTGCGCGCAAAACAGCGCGAGGGTGGCCTGGTTCACGCGCAGAACCCGCAACTGCGCCATGCATTGGCGCACCCGCTCCGGCCGGCTGGACAGGTGCTCGACAAGATCCACCACACCCTCCGAGCGCCATGTATCGAACAGACGCTTCACGCCGCTGTAGTCCTCGAGCCAGAGCGAGACGGGCGCAAGATCGAACATCGCGTCGAGATCATCGATTGACTGCATGAGATCCTTTCTAAGACGGCAACAGATCGCCCACGCGCAATTGTCCCTCTTCGAAAGACGTGCCTCCACGTATCCTTCGGTGGCCGTGGCCAAGCCTCCTGCCAAGGCTGCCTGTATGCTGTTGGAAGTAAGGAATCGCAATGACCCTGAACAAACTTGAGCGTCCCCTTTCTCTCGAGCCCACGCCGGCAACAGCCAAGGAAAGCAGAAGCGATCGGCCGCTCTTTCTCTGGCCGAATCCGCCGCACCCCAGCTATCCGCCTGCCTCGGTGCAGAAGAGCTTGCAGCCTCTGGAGATCGTGGGGTTGAACGACAAGCGCGCGACCGGTCAGCTGATCCGTTTCGTCCCGGAAGAAGCGTCGCTGCACGTGCAGCTGTCCCTGGGCAGCAACGCCTTGCGGCTGCGCTTTGATCAGTTCCGCCTCCTGACGCTGACCACGCCGCTGGAGCCCCTGTTGCCGCCGGCGCCCGGGGAACTGCGGGCCCAGGAGTTCACCGTCCAGCTGAGCAACGGCGGAGAACTCAAGGGCGAGACCGTGGGGTACATCGAGGACACCTTCGGGCTCTTCCTGTTCGTGCCGGTCGATACGACCAGCGGGCGTGTCATGCGAAAGTTCGTACCGCGCGCGGTGTTCGACGCGTTCGAACTCGCCGGGGCCGGCTCTTCCGGGAAGCCCGAGGGAGTCAAGCCGCCTCAACCGCAGATCGGACGCGACGCAGTACGGGCAACTTCGCCGGAAGAACTGCTCGCAGCCATCGAGCGCCAGGCCCGGATGCCGATGATGCGCATCGGCGAGGTGCTGACCTCGCTCGGCATGGTCAATGAAGCGCAGCTGCGCGATGCGCTCGCGCAGCAAGGGGGAGATCGCAGCGTTCCGCTTGGGGAAGTTCTGGTGCGCATGGGTGTGGTGACACGCGCGGATCTGCACGCCGCGCTCGCCCGCAAGATGGGCCTTCCGGTCGTCGATCTGGCCGTCTTTCCGGTGGAGGCCGATGCGCTGCGAAAGATCAGCTACAGCGTTGCACAGCGGCTGGGGGTGATGCCGCTGATCATCCGCGATGGCCGGCTCATCGTGGCGATGGACGATCCGGCCAGCCGGCGCGCGGCGCTTGCCGAACTGGAATTCAACGCGCAGATGAAAGTGTTCGCGGTGCAGTCGCATGCCCGCGACCAGGATGCCGTGCTTCATGCGGCCTATGACAAGATCGGCGCGACGTCGGATCGGCGTCCCGCCGCGGACGATCCGATGCGGCCGATCGACTACCAGCCGGTCGACACCAGCGACCTGATCGAAACGCTCGAAAAGGAAGGCCGGCAGCCTGAAGATGAAGAGGCGCCGATCGAGCAGTCGGACAACTCGCTCGTTCGCATGATCAACCGGATGATCCTGGAAGCACACAAGGAGGGCGTGTCGGACATCCACATCGAGAGCTATCCAGGCCGAGAAAAGATCAGGATCCGGTTCCGCAAGGATGGCCGGCTGCGCACGTACCTGGATCTGCCGCCGAATTACCGCAACGCGATGATCGCGCGCATCAAGATCATGTGCGACCTCGACATCAGCGAAAAGCGCAGGCCGCAGGACGGCAAGATCAATTTCGCCAAGTTCTCGCCAGAGCACCGCATCGAGCTGCGCGTGGCCACGATCCCGACCAACAACGGGCTCGAGGATGTGGTGATGCGCATCCTGACCTCGGCCAAGCCGATTCCGCTCGACGCCCTTGGCCTCTCGCCGAACAATCTCGCCTGGCTCAAGCACGCGATCGAGCGCCCCTACGGCATGGTGCTTTGCGTGGGGCCCACGGGCTCCGGCAAGACCACCACCCTTCATTCGGCGCTGAGCCATATCAACGTGCCGGAGCGAAAAATCTGGACAGCCGAGGATCCGATCGAGATCACGCAAAGCGGGCTGCGCCAGGTGCAGGTCAATCCGCGCATCGACTGGACCTTCGCGAAGGCGCTGCGCGCCTTTCTGCGTGCCGATCCGGACGTCATCATGGTGGGCGAGATCCGGGACGAGGCCACCGCGGAGATGGCGGTCGAGGCCTCTCTCACTGGCCACCTTGTGCTGTCCACCCTGCACACCAACAGCGCGCCGGAGACGGTCACGCGGCTGCTGGACATGGGCATGGATCCGTTCAACTTTGCCGACTCGCTGCTTGCCGTGCTTGCGCAGCGCCTGGTGCGCCGCCTGTGCCCGAAGTGCCTGACGAGCCGTCCCGCCACCGCGGACGAAACACTCGAGCTGCTCTCCGACTACATGGGTGTCTACGGTTCCGACGAGAAGCCCGGTGCGCGCGAGTCGGTCACGGCCGACTGGGTGCAGCGACACGGGCGAAATGGCGCGCTGCAGGTCTACAGCTGCACCGGCTGCGCGCATTGCGAGCAGACCGGCTTCAAGGGTCGCGTCGGCTTGCATGAACTCATGGTCATCTCGAAGGATCTGCGTCGCCTGATCCAGACCGGCGCGCGGGCCGAGGCGTTGCAGGGGACGGCACTCGAACAGGGAATGCGCACCTTGCGCCAGGACGGCATCGACAAGGTGCTCGCCGGCCTGACGACGATCGAAGAAGTGCGCGCGACGAGCAACGCTTGAACGCAGCGCGCCCGCTGCCTGCGCTCAGATTGCCTGCGCGCTTTCCTCGTCGACTGCAGCGCCCGGCCCGATCAGGTCCAGGGGGATCCGCCGGTTTTCCGCAAGGAGGGCGCCCATGTCCGCAACCGACAGCGGGCGACTGTAGTAGTAGCCTTGCATGCTGTCGCACTGATGAGCCGCCATGAAGCGCAACTGATCCTCGGTTTCCACGCCTTCCGCGACGGTCTTCATGCCAAGCGCCTTGGCCATGACGATGATCGCGCGCGTGATCGCCGCCGTGCTCTTGCTGCGGGTCACCTCGAGGGTGAAAGACTTGTCGATCTTGATCACGTCGATCGGGAAGCCATTCAGATGGCTGAGGCTCGAATAGCCCGTTCCAAAGTCGTCCAGGGCCAGCCGCGTCCCCATGCCCTTGAGCGCGAGGAGCGACTTCAGAACCGCCCCCGTGTCGAGCATCAGCGCGCTCTCCGTCAGTTCCAGCTCCAGGAATCGTGCGGGCAGGTCGCACTCCCGGAGGACGCGCGCGACCAGTTGCGCAACGTCATGCCCCCGGAACTGGTGGGCCGACAGGTTCACCGCCACCGGCAGGCCCGCGTGCCCTTCTTTGTGCCACGCCTTCAACTGTGCACATGCGGTGCGCAATACCCATTCCCCAATGGGCACGATCAAGCCGGTTTCCTCCGCCAACGGAATGAAGCGGGCCGGAGAGACCATCCCGAGATCCGGATGCCGCCAGCGGATCAGCGCCTCCATCGAGTTGATGCGGCCGGTGCGCAGATCCACCTGGGGCTGGTAGTGGAGTTCGAACTGGCGACCCGGCAGCGCGCCCTCGAGCGCCGAGCGCAGTTCGGTGTGCTGCCGGGCTTGCCGGCCCATGTCGTCGGCGTAGTAGCGGTAGCCGTTGCGCCCCTGCTGCTTTGCGCAGTAGAGCGCGAGATCTGCGTGCTTGAGCAGCAGCTCGCTGTCGGTTCCGTTTTCCGGGTACACGCTGATGCCGATGCTCGCGCCGATGTGCAGGCTGCGGGATTCGAACTGCACCGGCGGCGCCAGGGCGGCCAGTATCCGCTGCGCCACGCGCGCAGCATCGGCCGCACGCTCCAGCCCCGTCAGCACCATCACGAACTCGTCGCCGCCCAGGCGGGCCACGATGTCGCCGGCCCCGATCGCATGCGAGATGCGGCCGGCGACCGCGACCAGCACCGCGTCGCCCGCCAGGTGGCCGAAGCTGTCGTTGATGAACTTGAAGCCGTCCAGGTCCAGGAACAGCAGCGCCATCGGACGTCCGGTCCGATCCGCTTGTGCCAGGGCCAGCGCCATCCGATCGTTCAGCAGCAGGCGGTTGGGTAGTCCCGTCAGCTCGTCGTGATGCGCCATGTGGCGAATGCGCTCTTCCGAGCGACGGCGCTCGATCGCAATGCCGGCGATCCGGGTCGCGAGCTCGACCAGCTTCTGCTCGCCAGCACTCGGGGCTCGCACCGTGCCTGAATACATCGCGAAGGTTCCGAGTACCGCGCCTTCTTGAGACAGGATCGGCGCCGACCAGCAGGATCGCAGCCCGTGCAACTCGGCCAGCTCGCGGTAGTCCGCCCACAGCGGATCGGTCTGGACGTCCGTTGTGATGACCGCCTCTGCGCGATAGGCGGCAGTGCCGCACGATCCGACGTTCGGGCCGATGCGGACGCCTTCGATGGCGTCCATGTAGGCCGCAGGCAGGTTGGGCCCGGCGCCGTTGTGCAGGTGCAGCCCATCCGGGTCGAGCAACAGAATGGAACCCTTGATGCCGTCCAGCTGGGACTCGATCGAACGGGTCAGCCGGTCGAGAATATCCGGCAGCGGCGCGCCCACTGCAATCATTTCAAGGACGCGGCCCTGTTCGACCAGATGCTCCTTGGTGAGAAACAACTCGGCGGTTCGCAGTTCAAGTTGCGCCCGGTCGGCCAGGAAGCGATCGACGGCACGCGCCATGTCCGCGATCTCGTCGCGCCCTCCGACCCGCATGCCGAGCGGCGTGCCGGCCGTGCCGCGCTGCTGCAGATGCCGGCTCACCAGCCGCAGGCGCCCCAGCACGTGCTGCCCCAGGAACACGCCAGCCACCAGCCATGCGAACACCAGGCTGATCGCCAGCAGGACCAGCACCCAGCGCGCTTCGCGGCGGGATGCCTCGGCCAGCTGCTGTACGGCCGCGCGATAGTCGCCATCGAAAAATTCCGCCCGGGTGCGCGCGGCCGCCACCATCTCCTCGGCCTGGGTCGACAGCTGCCCATGGAAGCGACCGAGCGCCACGCGCTGGTTGATGAGCGCAATGCGAAGGGCGAACGGGTCGCGCGGGTCTGTGCCGGCTCGAATGGGCCAGGCGCGCGCGAACTCGGTGCGAATCATCTCAACGGCGGCCGTGCTGGCGGCGTTCTGAAGCCGATAGAGCAGCAACGACTTCAACTGCGAGTCCACCGTCGGGGCGGTGGCCGGATCGCCGCCCAGGTCGGCCGGCAGGCGGGCGAAGGCCTGCTCCGTCTGCAGCAGGTTTTCCCGCAGCTGCGCAACGACATTGGCGGTATTGCGGAACAGCTGGCTTGCCTGGTACAGCTCGAGCACGCCGACGTCTTCCTTGGCGACCGCGAGTTCGGCGACCACGCGATCCAGTACCGCCGTCTGGTCGACGAGGGCGGCGTAGCTCAGGTGCACTGCCGGCAACGAATCGGTCGACAGCAATCGTTCGGCTTCCCGTTCGATCAGCAAGGTGCGCTCCACCATGTCCTGCGCGTCCTGCATGCGCACGAACCGCTCCTGCGTGAGCTGCTGAGTGGCGTGGCTGGCGGTTCGCAAGGCATGGGCAGCAGCGAGTCCACCCGCCAGCATCAACAGCGAAAGAACGGACAGCGCCAGCGCGAACTGGGCACGAAGCGAGCGCGGCAGCCAGGCGACATGGCGCCAGGCCGGCGGTGCCCGGCTGTGCGATATGGCCGACGTCGCGGCGGGCATCAACGCCGCCAGATGCGTTTGTAGATCGCCCGGTAGCCGTTGTCGGGGTCATACCGCAGAGTCGGGCCGCCGTCGAACGCGATGTTCTCTGCAGTGACCAGGTGCACTGGCGCGACAAAGCCACTCACGGGCTCGCGCGCCATCAGGCGATTCAGTTCATCGAGTGCCTGCCAGCCTTGCTGGTTCAGCGGCTCGGCAACAGTGCCTGTCTGGAATGTCCTGGCCTGAATGCGCAGGAACGCGGGCGCGCTGCCGTCGCCGGCCGAAAGCAGGCTCAATCCATCGCCGGACAGGCCGGCCTTCGTGAGGGTGGGAATCGCGTAATCGAACACGATGTCGTTGATCGCCAGCGCATGGGTCCATCGTCTGCCGTAGCGCTGCAGGAGTTCCAGCGTGATCGCCGGCATCCGCGCGTCGCTCTCGGACAAGGGAACGTCGCGCACTTCCAGCACCGTGCAGCCCTTGCAGGTGCGCACGACTGCAGCCATTGCATCGGCCTTGGCCATTGCGATGCGGTATCGGGAGTCGGTGAAGATCACGACACCGGCGCGTCCACCGGATTGCGCCACCGCCGCCATCGCGGTCACGCGCGCCACTTCCAGCGGATCCGTCGTCACGTTCATGGCCACCGGCGTCCCCCCGATCGGGCCCGGCAGCGAACCGGCATGCCAGCCCACGATCGGCACGCCGCTTCGGGAAAGCCGGGCGAGCGCCGGGCTGTTCTCGACCGCATCGAGTCCACCCAGCACGACGCCATGCGGCGACGCGGCCAGCGCAGCAGCCAGCGCCTTCGACCGACCGGCCGCAGTTCCACCCGCGTCGACGATCTTGACTGTCCAGCCGAGGATGCGCGCCGCCTCGCGTGCGCCCTGCGCGACGCCGACGATACCGCCGTTGCGCAGATCTTCGGCGACGAACACGATGGTCTTGCCGGCGGGCGCAGCCGGGCCCGATTGCGGGCCTGTCCAGGACGCGCCGTGCTTGGCCGCCTCGGAAACGACCCGGAGCGCCTGCGTGACAGACACCTGGTCCACGGTGTCTGCGCTCGCCAAGGACGACCAGCAACAGGCGGAGAGAAAGACGGCGGCAGCAAGCTGCCTCGCCAGCATTTCGGGCACAGGAATCGGGAACCTCCAACCGCTTTCTAGCGGTTCTCGTGCATTACGTCGGTTCGCCAGCCCACACACAGGAACGTGTCCGGTGGCTTTTTGCATCAGCCCGGCGATGTCTCACCGACGGGTTCGACTCCGCGATTGAGCAGGCGCGCGTGACCGGCGCCGCTGGCCTTGGCAAGGTACATGGCGGAGTCCGCCGTGCGCAACAACAGGTCGGGATCGTCACCGCTGCCAGGGTACAGCGCCACCCCGATGGATGCGCCGAGCCGGAGCGTGTGGTGCTCGATCGCCATCAGCGGACGAAAAGAATCTAGCAGCCGCTCGGCGAACGCCATCGCAGCAGGAGCACCGTCCACACGGCGCTTGAGAATCGCGAACTCGTCACCGCCGAGCCGTGCCGCCACTTCGAATTCAGCGGCCTGCAGCCGCAGTCGATCGGCCGCCTGAACCAGCACCAGATCGCCGACGGCGTGACCGAAGCGATCGTTGATCAGCTTGAACTTGTCCAGATCGATGAAGTAGACCGCAAACACCTCGCCGGTGCCCCTGGACTCGGCGGTTGCGCTCTGCAACGCCTCCAGGAATACGTCGCGGCTGGCAAGCGACGTGAGGCCATCGTGGCGCGCCAGATATTCGATGCGCTCCTCGTTCTGCCTGCGTTCCGTGATGTCTGTGTAGGTTCTCACGACGCCGCCGCCTTCGATCGGCACGCTCTGGACCTCGATCACCCGCCCGTCGGGGCGCTTGCGGCTGTAGCTGTGTGGCTTGTCGAGTATGCCGCCGGCGCGAATGAATTCCAGCACGTCCTGCGAGGTGTGCCTGAACTCGTCGGTCGCCCACTGGTAGGCAAGCACCTCGCCAAAGCCTGGTCGCCGCGCCATCAGCGAATGCGGCAGTTCAAGCAGTTCCCGGGCGCGTCTGTTGCAGACCTCGACCACGCGATCCGGATTCACCATCATGATGCCCTGCTCCATCCGGTCGAGCGTGGCCTCGAGCAGCATCGACTTGCTTTTCAAGAGCGCCTCGCTCTCGCGCGCACGCGCCTCCGCCGCCTGCAGTTGATGCTGCTGGCGCTTGAGCAACGTGATGTCCACGTGCACATAGAACCGCCTGTCGTCCGGACTGAGCTGTGCGGCGACGCGACTCCAGCGATCACCGGGCAAAGGCAGTTCGAACGGGGCGCCGGCGAACCGCATGTTCTCGGCCAGATTGAGCAGCGCGTGCTCGAACAGAGCACGTTCGCCGGGCGCGTGGTCGCGCCAGGCCAGGCGGTAGGTCTCGACGAAACCCATGCCAATGGCCGATGCCCGCCCGCTCAGCCCCAGCATCGTCACAAATGGCTCGTTGACCCAAAGAATCCTGTCGGCGGAATCCGTGACCATGACGCCATCGGCAACATGGTCGAGCAGTGTCGACTCGACGACGGCCGGCATGCTGGACTGCCTTGTGGCGGCGGCCTCGGCCCCTTCTTCGCCAGCCGACGCCGCATGCTCGTCGGAGCGCCAGATCCGGACGCGGCCGGCGCCGGGCACCTGGATTGCGTTCACATGCAGACGCACGCCCCGATGCTCGAAGGAATACGGACGCTGCAGCGTGCGATGGCGCGCCATGGCTTCCCGCACGTATTGCTCGAGCAACGGCAGTTCCTCGGGCCCGAGGCGCTCGAGGTAGAACCGCCGCAGATTGTCTGCATAGGGCTCCCCGGCATGAATGTGCACCGCATGCTCGGGGAAGAACCTGAGAAAACTCCGATTCCAGAGCAGCGCTCCATCGGCCTCGTCGAAAGCGCACACCGCCACACCGAGCGCGTCGAGCCCGTCGACCATCGGACGCAGAACGAGCAAGGCCTGCGCCCTGCGGGCTTCTTCGATCGGCGTCGATGCTGATTGCATGGGGCGGCGTTCAGCCAGTCGTTTCCGCGTTCAATTCCGAATCGAATTCGGCAAGAGCCACGGGTTTGCCGAACAGGTATCCCTGGTACAGCGTACAGCCATGCTTTTCCAGAAAGGCAAGTTGCTGCTCTGTTTCGACGCCCTCCGCAACGATCGCCAGATCGAGGCTGCGCGCCATGCCGATGATGGTCTGGATGATCAATTCGACTTTCCGATCGATGCCGATGCCCTGCACGAAAGACTTGTCGATCTTGACCTGGTGCAGCGGAAGCTGGGTCATGTAGGAGAGCGACGAGAAGCCCGTGCCGAAGTCGTCCATGGAGAACTGGATGCCGATGGCGGCGAGCGATTTCATCTTCCGGATGGTCTCGGTCACCTTGTCCTGCAGCAGGCTTTCCGTGAGTTCGAGCTTGAGCTTCGAGGGATCGGCCCCGGTTCGAATCAGCACGTCTCGCACCTGGTCCGCGAAGTCGTCGCTGCGGAACTGCCGCGCACTCACATTCACCGCGATCTGCAAGTTCGATCTTCTGGGATGGTGGCTCCAGCGTTCCAGCTGGATGCAGGCTTGCTCGAGCACCCACAGGCCGATGGGAACGATCAGCCCGGTCTCTTCTGCCACTTCGATGAAGCCGGCGGGAGGCACCATGCCGCGATGAGGATGTTGCCAGCGAACCAGCACCTCGGCGCCGACGAGCCCGCCGCCGTCAGTCACCTGGGGCTGGTAATGCAGGACGAACTGGTTGGCCGCCATCGCGGTATGCAGCTCGGTCTCCAGGGTGGCGCGAGCGGTGATGACGGTCTGCATCGCCGGCTCGAAGAACTGCATCGCCCTTCCGCCGGCGATCTTGGCGTAGTACATCGCGATGTCGGCCTGCTTGAGCAGGCCATCGAGCGAAAGTTGGTTGTCGCGAAAAAGCGTGGCACCGATGCTGCAGGTGCTGAAGTAAGGATGGGTGGCAATATCGAACGGCTGGTGCATCTCGGCCAGGATGGCCTCTCCGAGTGCCCTGGTTTGCGTGGTTGCAACCGCGCTGTCCTCGCTCAGGTTCTCCAGCAGCACGACAAATTCGTCGCCTCCCAACCGGGCAACCGTATCGCCGTCGCGCATGATGCGCGAGATTCGCGCTGCCACCTGCTTGAGCAGCAGATCACCCATCGCATGGCCGTGCGCATCATTGAGCGTCTTGAACTTGTCCAGGTCGAGAAACAACAGCCCGCCGTGTCGTGAACCCCGGCTGTTGCTGACGATTGCCGCGGTCAACCGGTGCAGAAGCATCCGGCGGTTGGGCAGGCCCGTGAGGCCGTCGTAGAACGCCAGATGCTCGATCTGGCGCGCAGCGGACTTGCGGTCGGTGATATTGCGCAGGATGACGATGAATCGCGCATCGACCCCTTCGCCGACCGGCATGCGGGACACGGATATTTCGAACCAGGTGGTTCCCTGTGCAGCGCGGCGTTCGAACTGGCGGCCCGCGGAAAAGCCGGACACATAGGACTCCTGCAGCGCCGCCATGACCTCGGCCACGGCGTCCGGCGGCAGCAGGTCACCGATCGTCCGGCCCACCGGATTCCGGACATCATCGATGGCGGCCCCAGGCGTGCGCGGCGAGTGGAAACGATGGCATTGACCGTCCAGCCCCAGTTCGAGCAAGACGTCCGGCAGCGCGTCGAGCGTGGCCTGCAATTGCACCTTGCCCTCGAGGATGTCCGCGATGTGTCGTCGCTTTTCCGTGATGTCCCGGTACACGCACATCGAGCCACCGTCCGGCGTGCGTCTTGTGACCGCGAGAATGACGCCCCCCCCTGCAAGGGTGAGTTCCCGCTCGCCCTGCACTTGCTGCTTCTGATGTGGATCGAATGACGCTGTCTGCTCGCCATCGACCACTGCTGCAACAACGTGGTCCTCGCCTCGCTCGACAATTTCCTGGAATGGCTGGAGCGGGCGGATCATGTCCCGTGACCAGGGAAATATTTCCCCGAAACGGCGGTTCCATGTGAGCACGCGATCCTTCGAATCCAGCAGCACGAAGCCATCCACCATCGATTCGAGAGCCTGGTTCAAGGTGGCCTTGGATTGCCATTGCCGGCGCAAATGCATGCGCGTGAGATAGACCACGCCGAGGATCATCAGCATGAAAGTGCCGGCCGCGCTCCAGATGAAAGCTTGTTGCGTGCGCCAATCCCGCAGGGCAGATTGCAAGGGAATACTGGCCACGATCAGCAGGTTTCTGTGAAGCGTCGGCCGCGCCACGACGATCGCCGGCGCACCGCTCAGGCGTGCAGGCAAATATCGCGGGCTCCCATCGAGGACTTGTTCGCTCAGCGCAGGCGTGATGGCCTGCCCCGAAAGATCGTCACGGCGGGGCATGCTCACCAGGACCGGCCCTGCTTCGTGCTCCAGGGTGACTTCCAGTCCCTCGATGTCGGCGCCCTGCATCAGGATGGTGGTCAGCAAGGAGAGCTGCACTTCTGCAATTGCCACGATGTGGCTGCCGTCCTTCAGTCGCAGATCCCGCGCGAAGTACACGACGCGCTGCGACGTCAGCGCACTGACGAATGGCGCGCTGATCGCGAGCGTCGACGCGGGCTGTTCCAGCACCTGCCGCAAAAAACCGGCAGGCAGTCGAATCGCCGCCTTGGCACCTTGCCGGTCAGATGACACAACCACTTCATCGCGTGCGTCCAGAACCGCAACGTACCGCACCAGCAGGTTCTGCCGAACCACCCCTTGCATCTGCTGCGCCAGCTGGTTGCGCGTCGCATCGGCCACGATCGTGGCCTCCGAAGAAGCCTGCAGCCCCTCGCTCAGGTCGGCCAGCAACAGGTCCACGCCCAGGAGGCTGCGATTGAGCGCCGCTTCCGAGCCACTCACGAACCGTGTGGCCTGGTCCTGGCTGTCGGCGATGGCCTTGTCGCGCGTCGCCGAGGTCAGAACGACTGCGCTGCCCAGAACCGCCACGAGAAACACCGCCGCCACGCCATAGATGGTGGCGGTGATCCGTCGTGGCAGCAGCTTGTTCATCAGGGACCCGGTGCCTTGATACCCACTGCCGGGCCGATCGTCTGCTCCCAGAGCTTGACGCATCCTGCTCCGCACCGCTTGGCCCATGGCGCGAGCACGTCCTTGGCGAAGATGTCCCGACGTCGACGCTCATCTGCAGCGGAGGGGCGTGCCTCGACCATCGCGCCCTTGGTTCCCCGGGTGCATGTGTCGGCGCCCGTGTTGCAGGCAACGCCGTTGCCGGTTTCGCGTTCCGACTCTTCCCAGATCGCGGCTTCGAGTTTGGGCAGCTCGGTTTTCAGCAGCGTCTTCAGGTCGGCGGGAAGCGTGTTCCAGGTGTTCCGGTTGGCCCCGAACACCGCGAGCCCCCAACCGAGAGGCATCGAGTAGAGCCCGCGCGTGATCTTGTGGAGTCCGAGCGTATTGCCGGACATGGCGCCGGTGATTGCACATTCCGTGTTGTCGGAGTTCATGTTGGACATCAACTCGGAGAACTCGGTGAGCACGGGTGTCGCCTTCAGTGCGCTCACGAAATCGGCCTGGCTCACTCCGGAAACACGGATCCGTCGGCCTGCAAGATCGGACAACTGGGTGACGGCCTGCTTGCAAAAGACCACTTGGGCCGGGTAGACGTAGACCGCGAGCAACTCGACGTTGAACTGGTCGCCCAGCCGTTTTTCGAGCGTGGGACGGAAGGCGGCAATCACGCGCCGCATCGTCGCCATGTCCGGATTGAGGCCAGCGAGGTCAGCGGCGCCCAACTCGGGTTCGTTGCTGGCCACCTGGCTCAGCAGCGCAGTGCCGAATGGAACGACACCCAGTTTCATGAGATGGAGCATCTCGGGTCCGGGCACGCCAGCCCGGTTGAAGGGCACGATGCTCGCGGCGTACTTTCCTTCACTCAACCGCGCCAGTTCCCGAGACCAGAATGGCTCTTCGTGCAGGGTGTATTGGCTGACTGTCGCGAGCCCACCAACAATTCGAAGCCTGCGTTCCGGTGCGGGCTGCGCTGCGCAAACCGTGGTGAACCATGCGAGAAGCAAGGCAACCCAGGCCAGACGGAATGGACTAGAGAATTTCATTGTCCCGATCATGGGCGCACCATGGGGTGCGTGGCTCAACGATTGGGGGTAGACAGCGTGTTTTTTTCACGTCGGGCATGGTTATGGGTCCAACCTGTGCTGCATCTGCAACTGATCCAGCCTCTGCCGGGACAGAAGCCATCGATGATCCGTCGATCCAACTAATACTTTGGAACTCACCGCAGAACCTGCACCGGCCCCGCTCACAAAGGCGCCGTCTCCCTGCTGGCGCATACGCGGTTGCGCCCCCCCGCCTTGGCGGTGTACAGCGCCTTGTCCGCCGCCTGAATCAACTCCGTGGGCTGATCGAATCCGGAAACGGGAATGAGCGCATCCACCCCGGCGCTCAAGGTGACAAAGCCACCCGCATTGCCGCTGTGCACGATCTCCAGTTCGCGAATGGCGTTGCGGATCTTTTCCGCAACGGCGACGGCGCCCGCGACATCGGTGTTCGGCAGCAGCACCGCGATTTCTTCACCGCCGTAGCGCGCAGCAAGATCCCCGGGACGGCTCGGAGTGAGTTCCCTGATCGTGCGACAGATCGTCTGCAAACACTCGTCGCCGGCAGCATGGCCGTAGACATCGTTGTATTGCTTGAAGCGATCGACATCGATCAGGATCAGGGCCAGCGTGCTCGCATTGCGCATCGCCCGGCTGAATTCGCTGTCGAGTGTCAGGTCGAATTGCCGACGGTTCGCCAGCCCCGTGAGACCATCCTGCATGGCGAGCTTGTTCAGTGTCTTGTTGAGGCTCTCCAATGCGTCCCGGGCGCGCACGAGTTCGGCCTCGGTCCGGGTTCGCAGTTCGATCTGCTTGATCAGCCGCCAGCCGACGAACGCCACCACCATCACGAGAAAGATCACCCCGCCCGAATGCCAGAGCGTATCGCGCCACCAGGTGGCGAGGATTTCGTCCTTGGACAACGCCGCGGCGACGAACAGGGGGTAGTGCGCAAGGCGGCGAAAACTGTTCAACCGCGTCACGCCATCCTGCGCTGATGTGATGTAGGCCTCTCCAACCGGCCCACGCGACGAATACTGACGGAAAAGCTCGGTGTCCAGCATGCTTTTCCCAACCATGGCGGTGGTGTACGGTCGGCGCGTCATCATGACCCCGCTCTCCGTCACCAGCACCACCGCGCCGGCCTGGCCGATCTCGAGGCTGTTGTAGAAATTCATCAGGAAATCGATGTCGATCGTGGCGAGCGCGACCCCGGCAAAACTGCCATCACCATGATTGATGCGTCGAGAAACCGGAATGAGCAACTTGCCGGTGGTTCGACTCTTGACCGGAACACCGATGTGAGGACCTCGGTCCTCGTGGGTGCGATGGAAAACGAAATACTCCCGATCCGCATTGTTCAGGTTCGGCACCGTGGCCGGCCGCGTGTTCGCAACCCAGTCGCCGTTCGCGTCGTAGACGTGCAAGCCATCGAGTTGCGAAAGCTCAGCCAAGCGCATCGCCATGAGCCTGCGCAAGCGCGCGATGGCGACCGGGCCGGTTCCGTCGTATTCGACGCGCTCCACGATGCCGATCAGCGCCGTGTCGGCCGCCTTGATCGTGTCGTCGGCCTGCTGCGCCATTGCGCGCGCAAGGTTCGAAGTGGCGACACCCATTTGTCGGAGTTGGACCGAGCGCGCACTCCAGCTGTTCCAGGCATCGATCGCGACGAGACTGACGCAGACGATGGCCACGAAAGCAATCGTTCGAAAAATGATGGTTGGCCGCTGGAAACGCGCTGGCATGTTCGGTGGCTCCAAACGTTGACGTGCTCGATTCTGCCTCTCAACAGGCGCCGGGCGGCGTCGCCGAACGGCCTGCAGAGTTCGATCGCAGTTGATCCAGCTCAATATCAGACCGGCCATTGAGCACGAAGATTCGGCAACCGTCTTCGAGGAAGGTGAGATCGAGACGGCCTCGAGCATCCCTCTCGCGATCCGGGGATACGCAAGCCCTTGCGGCGCCACTGACCGAACCCGCATAGATTGACCTGGACCAATGACCCAATGCGATGCGCTTACCACTTTGAACCATGATCAGGATCGGCGTCGCTGACGAATTCGGCATCGTCCGTTCCGGCCTGCGCGACCTGTTCGCACGATTCATCGATCTGTGGGTGGTCGGCGAGGCTGCCGGCCTGGAGGCGGCTGTCCAGCTCGTGGGCACCGTCGAGATCGACGTCCTCATACTCGACTTGCGCGGGCCCGGCCCGAACGGCGCAGACGCGATAAAGGCCATACACGCCCGGAGCCCCCGCACGCGCGTGCTGGTGCTGAGCGCCAGCTACGACGACGAAGGTGCGGCAACCCTGGTTCGCGAAGGCGCGCGCGGCTATCTCGACATGCGATGTGAACCGCTGGAGATCGTCAGAGCCGTCCGGCTCGTTTCAATGGGGCAGCGACCCTTGCCTGCGAGTGTCTCCAAGCTGCTCGCGCGCGCACTCGATTCCGAGGAAACCCACGCCCCGCATGAGGAGTTGTCCAAACGTGAGGCCGAGGTGTTTCTAGCGCTGGCGACCGGTGACAGATCCGAACGGATCGCCGACCGGCTTTCGCTTTCGCAAAAGACCGTGAGCACCTACCGAAGGCGCCTGATGCTGAAGCTGGGCCTCGCGTCCAACAGCGATCTGACCCGCTATGCGCTAAAGCACAGGCTCATCCACTGAAGCGCGCATCGCATCGCCGCTACTTGTGCACGATCCGCCCTTGCCGATTGGACAGGATCTCGCACGACATTCCGATTGCGGATAGATTTGCGTGAATGCACTGTTCACTCGCGTGGATCAAAGACTTAGGTCGAAAGTGTTCGATCACGCCAGCGGCCCTCCGGCCTCTGCGCAAGGGTCGCCCCGAAAGGTGCCAATGCGGCTGACCTTGCCGATCAAGACGGCAATGCTGACGACCTCGCTCGTGCTTGCGCTCGTGGGCGCAGCGGCGGCATGGCAGTACCGAAGCCTCTCCAACAAGTATGTGAGCTTGATGCAGGAGCAGCAGCAAGCCATGACACAACTGGCTGCCGATGGCATTGACTACAAGATCGGGACGCACCTCAATCTGCTGGCGCGCGAAGCCCGCGGCGCCAATGCAGAAACCTTCAGTACGGCGCAAGCGCAGCAACGCTTTCTTCAGGAGAGCAGGTTGCGAACGACATTCGACGGCGTTGCCCTGATCGCGCTCGACGGCAACATGGTCGCCAGCGATCCGCCGAACGCGAAGGCGGTGAGCATCGCGGATCGGGCTTATTTTCAGCGGGCTCGCAATGGCGGGATCACCGCCATCTCTCCACCCTTGCGCGCGCGTACCACCGACCAACCCGCGATCGTGATCGTCGTGCCCGTGAAAGACGGCCACGCGCACGTCGTAGGCTTTCTCGGCGCGGGCCTCGAGCTCACGCGGCCGAACGTGCTGGGCGACCTCGCACGGGCTCAGGTCGGGGGCGGTGGCCACTATGTCATCGAAACGGCCGGGCCCGATCCGGTCTACATCGTTCATCCGGACCCGACGCAGGTACTGCAGCCCGCCTCGGTCGAGGCGGCGGATGGTTTCGGTGGCCTGGTCACCAGCGCCTCCCTGCCGACCACCGGCTGGACATTGCGCCTGGTGCTGCCCGCCCAGGCAGCGTACGCGCCGCTGGTTGCGGCCCGCAGCACATTGCTGAGTCAGATGCTTCTACTGGCGCTGGTCTGCAGCGTGCTGGTGTGGGCGGGCACGGTCTGGCTGATGCACCCGATGGGCAAGCTGCACAAGGCCATCAAGAAGTTGCGTCAGTCGCCGGACGGCGATGTCGCGCTCGATATCCGGGCGGGCGATGAGCGAGGAGACCTCGCGCGCGAATTCGACGCACTGATGCGGGATCTGCGCGACAAGCGCTCCGAGATGGCGGCCGTGATGGATGCGTCCCCCCTGGGGCTTTTCCGTGCCGACGCTGAAGGCACGATGGTGTACGTCAACGACGCCTACCTGCAGATCCACGGGCTGGATCGGAGCGAGGCATCCAAAGGCTGGTTGAGCCTGATCCCGGAAGACATCCGGCCGCAGGTATGGAGAGACTGGCAGGAACTCGTCACGAAGAACCAGCCATATCGGCTCACACAGCGACTGCAGCGCAGCGACGGCGCCGCGGTGCTGATATCCCTGCAGATGCGCCCGGTCGTCGCTGACGGCCGTGTCGTCGGACAGGTAGGCACGTTATCGGACATCACGGAGAGAACCCACGCGGAACAGGCGTTGCGCACGCTCACTGCCATCTTCGAAGCGACGCCGGACTACGTCGTCCAGCTGGACACCGCCGGGAAGCTGACCTACATGAACCCCGCGGCACGCCGGTGCACGGGCATACCGCTCGATGCGTCGATCACGCATCTCCAGATGGCCGATTTCAATCCGCCCGAAACGCTGGCGCGCCTCTACAACGAAGTGGTTCCCACGGCCGTGAAGACGGGCCTGTGGATCGGCGAGTCGAACATCTGGAATGCCGACCACCAGGTGTTCCCGGTGAGCCACCTGGTCATTGCCCACCGTGACAAGAACGGGAAGCTCGAGCGCTTCTCCGGCATCATGCGGGACATCTCGGCGGCCAAGGCCACGGAGCGGGCGCTCTCGGAAAGCGAAGCGCGCCTGCGCACGATGGCAGACGCATTGCCGATGCGAGTGGCCTACGTCGATGCATCGCAGCGCTACCAGTTCGTCAACCAAGCCTACGACGGGACGTTCGGCTTCAGCCGCGATGCCATACCGGGGCGCACCGTCGAGGAACTCCTCGGTGAAACGGCCTATCGCGGGATCGAGCCGCACCTGAAGACGGTCTTGGCGGGCGAACCCGTGACCTTCCAGAACGAGGTCGTCACGGCGACAGACCATGTCTTCTACGAAGCCAACTACATTCCCCAGAGAGGCGCCGACGGGAACACGATCATCGGCTTTCATGCGGTCACCACCGACATCACCCGCCAGAAGCGCGAAGAACGGCGGCTGGTTCAACTGGCGAACCAGGACCCGCTCACCGGGCTGGGCAACCGGAGCGCCTTCGAGAAACGCCTTGCCGAGTCGATGACCGCGGGCCCGGCGAAAGCTGCGCCCATGGCACTCATGTACATCGACATCGACCATTTCAAGCAGATCAACGACCGCTGGGGGCACCTCTGCGGCGACGCGCTGCTGCGCGCCGTGGCCGTGCGCCTCTTGCGCGCGACCCGCGCTGCGGATTTCGTTGCGCGCCTGGGCGGTGACGAGTTCACCGTGATCCTGCAGGCCCTGCGCACGCCGGACGACGCGCGCGCCGTCGCGGAGAAGATCCTGAAGGAGATGAGCGATCCCTTCGTGCTCGACGACCGCACGCTGAACATCAGCGCAAGCATCGGGGTTGCGTACTACGAAGGCGAAGGGTCAACCCCGAAACAACTCACGCAGAAGGCGGACGAGATGCTCTACCAGGCCAAGGGGGTGGGTCGCAACAATTGCCAGATGGCAACGTTTCCGGAGTCGACTCCCACGTGAACACCGGACGAGCCGCCGGGCAACCCAAACAAAAAATGCCCCGGAAGGGGATACCGAGCTTCGGCACTTGCCGGTGAGCATGATCACTTCCGCCCCTTTTCCTGCACCGTCTCGATCGTCCTCATCCCCCTTCGACAACACACCCGCAGACCTTGTGCCAGGCCGAGCGCGGTATCCTTGCGCACCCACTGTATGGGTGGGGAAACTTTTTGGACAAGGACAAGCACGCAGACGGCCTAAGAGGCATAGCAGCCTTTACCGTTTTCATTTCGCACTTTCTCTTGGCGTTCTTTCCGGCTGGCTTGGTTCTGCTCTTTCCCGGCGTAGCCGGAGAAGGCGCACTCGTCGGGAAAGTCGAGCAGGTGATCAATACCCCCTTCCTTTCCCTTTTGTGGAACGGCCGCTTCTCGGTTAGCGTGTTCTTCGTGCTCAGTGGCTACGTGCTCACGAAGGCCTTCGTGGAGCGCGGCGACCCCGAGATCCTGCGGGCGATGGCCGCTCAGCGCTACCTCAGGCTCGGCATCCCGGTTTTCTTCAGCGTCGCCCTTGCATTCGTCCTGATGACCACGGTGGGGTACAAGATCGATGGCACTCTTGCTCTCACCAGTTCGGCGTGGCTGTTGAGTCAGAAACTCCCCAGTGGCCCGGACGTTTGGGCCGCCTTGCGCGAAGGCTTGTATGGATCCATGGTCACCGATCAGCACTATTACAACCCCGCACTCTGGACGATGCGCATGGAGTTCATCGGCTCGATGCTGATCTTCGCCTACCGGCTCATTGCTTGGCCGGGCAGGCGATCCATCTTGGCCGCCACCATCTACGTGGCCTTGATCTTCTTCTTGGTTCCGCAGTTTTGGCCTTTCTACCTGGCCTTCTTGTTGGGGAGCCATATCGGAGAGTGGCCCCGGCCTCAGCGCAAGGTTGTGGCGTGGTTCACCGCAATCGCGGGCCTCGCGCTCGCCAGCGTCGATGCATCCCCGATGTTTTCCTGGATGAACGCGCTGCCGCTTGAGCTCGAGACTCGATTCCAGCTCTACTGCGTCCTTGGCGGCGCCTTGGTGGTGTACGGCGTGCGCGGAGGTGCGTTCTCCTTGTTGCTGGGGAGCCCCTTCGCCCAGTTCCTGGGCCGAATTTCCTTCCCGTTCTACCTCGTCCACCTTCCGATCCTCTTCACTGTCGGATGCGGCACATTCAACTGGCTACTGCAAGAACGTCTGGCCTCGCGCAGCGCCGCCGCAAGCGCAGCTTTCGTGGCCACGTCGGCAGTCATCATCGTGGTTGCATGGGCGTTCGAGAAGGTCATCGACACGCCAGCAATTCGCTTTGCCAAGTTTCTCTTTCCAACCCGAAGGGTGGCCGGGGCCACCCCCTCCGCTGGTACTCGCCCCGTTCTGGCCTAGTACCATTCGGATTCGCAACAGATCCGCGCTTGCTTGCTTGTGGCTGCGAAATATCAAAACGCGATGTGAAGCGCCCAAACGCAAAAAAGCCCCGGCTGGCGGGGCTTTCGGGGCGTTTTCGATTCACCGTGAAGTGATCTGGAAGCCATTCCTGGAGGAGAGGGAGGGATTCGAACCCTCGGTACTATCGCTAGTACGCCTGATTTCGAGTCAGGTACATTCGACCACTCTGCCACCTCTCCGGTGTCTGTCGAGCCTGCGATTCTAGCAGGCATTTTTGGGCGCCTTTTCAGCCGCTCAGGGGCGCAGGACTTCGAGCCCGCCCAGATAGGGCCGCAGCGCCGCCGGCAGCTGGATCGAGCCGTCTTCGTTCTGGTGGTTTTCGAGCACTGCAACCAGCGTGCGGCCGACCGCGAGGCCAGAGCCGTTGAGCGTGTGCACCAGTTCGTTCTTGCCCTGCGCGTTCTTAAAGCGTGCTTGCAGCCGGCGTGCCTGGAAGGCCTCGCAGTTCGATACCGAGCTGATCTCGCGGTAGGTGTCCTGCGCCGGCAGCCAGACTTCGAGGTCGTAGGTCTTGGTCGCGCCGAAGCCCATGTCGCCCGTGCACAGCAGCACCACGCGGTACGGCAGCTCGAGCGCCTGCAGCACGGCCTCGGCATGGCCGGTCATGGCTTCCAGCGCCTCGTAGCTCTTTTCGGGGTGCGTGATCTGCACCATCTCGACCTTGTCGAACTGGTGCTGGCGGATCATGCCGCGCGTGTCGCGCCCGGCGCTGCCGGCCTCGGACCGGAAACACGGCGTGTGGGCGGTGAGCCGGATCGGCAGCGCCGACTCGGCCACGACTTCGTCGCGCATGAAGTTGGTGAGTGGCACTTCGCTCGTGGGGATCAGGTAGAGCGCCGCGTTGTCGGGCGCCGCCTCGCCCTCCTGCCCGCCCTTTTTCGCGGCGAACAGGTCGCCTTCGAACTTGGGCAGCTGGCCGGTACCGCGCAGCGTTTCGGCGTTGACGATGTAGGGCACATAGCACTCGGTGTAGCCATGCTGCTGCGTCTGCAGGTCGAGCATGAACTGCGCAAGGGCACGGTGCAGCCGCGCAATCGGCCCCTTCATCACGCTGAAGCGCGAGCCCGCGAGCTTGGCGCCCATCTCGAAATCGAGGCCCAGCGGCGCGCCGAGATCGACGTGATCCCTGGCCGCAAACGCGAGCGGCCTGGCTGCCGCGCCCGCGCCGCCCTGCGGGCTCCAGCGCCGGACTTCGACGTTGGCATGCTCATCTTCACCGACCGGCACGCTGGCGTGCGGCAGGTTGGGCACGGCGAGCAGCAGCGCCTGCAACTCGGGCTGGATCGCATCGAGCCGGCTGACCTGCGACGCCTGCTCATCCTTGAGGGCATTGACCTCGGCCATCAGCGCATCGACCGGCTCCCCCTTGGCCTTCAGCGGGCCGATCTGCTTGTTCAGCGTGTTGCGACGCGCCTGCAGTTCCTCGCTGCGGGTCTGCAGCACCTTGCGCTCGGCTTCGAGCGCCGTGAAGGCCTGGACATCGAGGTAGGGTTGATTTTTCTTGCGTGTTTCAAGGCGCGCCACGGCCGAAGCCAGGTCCTTGCGTAACAGAGTGATATCGAGCATGCGGCGATTTTAGGCGGGGCTACCATGGCGCTTCACCCGTCACTCTCCAGGAGACACCATGGAAGCCTATCTGTCCTTCGACGGCAATTGCGCCGAGGCCTTTGCGTTCTACGGGCAGTGCCTTGGCGGCAAGACGCTGTTCAGCATGACCTTCGGGGAGAGCCCGATGGGTGCCCAGACGCCGGACGCGCTCAAAGGAAAAATCATGCACGCGACTTTCGAGGCGCGCGGCCAGAAGATCATGGGCTCTGACATGCCGCCGGGCATGGCCTTCGAGGGCTACAAGGGCTTCTCGCTGTCGGTGCAGTCCAAGACCGCGGACGAGGGCCAAAAGCTGTTCGACGCGCTCGCGGCCGGCGGCAAGGTCACGATGCCCTACGGCCCGCAGTTCTGGTCGACCGGGTTCGGCATGCTCGAAGACAAGTTCGGCGTGCCGTGGATGGTGAATTGCGAGCAGCCGCCCGCAGCCGGCTGAACGCGCCTCAGGCCAGCGTCGCAGGGTCGACGTTCGCCCCGCAGACGATCAGGCACACCCGCTCGCCCGCGCGCGGCACGTAGGCGCCGGTCTGCAGTGCGGCCAGCGGCAGGGCCGCCGCCGGCTCCACCGCGAGCTTGAGCTCCTTCCAGAGCCACAACTGCGCGGCGCGGATCGCCTCGTCGGGCAGCAGCCGTGCATCGCGCACCTGGCGCTGCGTGATCTCCCACGAGATGGCGCCGATGCGCCGTGCCCCAAGCGAATCCGCTGCCACGCCACCGACCTCGACATCGACCGGCTCGCCGGCCTCGCGCGCGCGAAACAGCGTTGGCGCACGCTCGGGCTCCAGCGCCACCACGCGGCTGCGCTGGCCGAACCACGCGGCCAGCCCACCGATCAGTCCGCCGCCGCCGACGCTCACCAGCACCGAATCGGGCAAGCCTCCCTGCCGCTCGATTTCATGACCCAGCGTGCCGGCGCCGGCCACCACTTCGGGCTGGTCGTAGGCGTGCGTGAGCAGCGCACCCGTCTCGCGCTGGCGCGCCAGGCAGGCGGCGAGCGCATCGGAATAAAGCTCGCCGACGACGATCACCGTGGCGCCCAACGCGCGCAACCTTGCGCGCTTGGCTTCAGGCGACACGCCGGGCAGGAACACCTCACAGCGAACGCCGAGGGCGCGTGCCGCAGCCGCGGTCGCGATGCCGGCGTTGCCGCCGGAGGCCACGATCACGCCGCTGGCGGGGATCTCGTTGGCCAGCAGGCGGTTCATCATGCCGCGCGCCTTGAAGCTGCCGCCGGTCTGCAGGTGCTCGAGCTTGAGCCAGCACTCGACGCCGTCGGCCAGCTTGAGCCCCAGCGCGGAAGCAGGCAACTTCCACAGCGGGGTTTCACGCACAAAGTGGCTTGCGCGCCCATGCAGCCTGTGCGACGCAGCATCGATTTCGCGGCGCCAGTCGGTATCCGGCACCACGGCTGCCCTGCTGGGCGCGCTCACGATATGTGCCCTGGCGGCGGAATGTCGTCGAGCTTGAGGCCCTTGGGCAGCGGGAACTTGATGGTTTCCTCGATGCCGTCCATCTTGCGCACCGACACCGCGCCGAGCGCCTTGACACGGTCGATCACCTCGTGCACCAGCACCTCGGGCGCCGAGGCACCGGCCGTGAGGCCGATGCGGCTTTTGCCTTCGAACCACTCCGGCTTGAGCTCGTCGGCCGAGTCGACCATGTAGCTTTCGGTGCCGAGCCGCTGCGCAAGCTCGCGCAACCGGTTGCTGTTGGAGCTGGTAGGGCTGCCGACCACGATCACCAGGTCGACCTGCGGGCTCATGATCTTGATCGCATCCTGCCGGTTCTGCGTGGCATAGCAGATGTCCTGCTGCTTGGGCTCGCGCACCTTCGGAAAACGGGCGCGCACGGCAGCCGCGATTTCGGCCGCGTCGTCCACGCTCAGCGTGGTCTGCGTGACGACGGCCAGCCGGTCGGTCTGGCCGGGCTGCACACGGGCCACGTCTTCCACGTCTTCGACCAGGTGGATGCCACTGGTGAGCTGGCCCATGGTGCCCTCGACTTCGGGGTGCCCCTTGTGGCCGATCATGATGAACTCGTAGCCTTCCTTGGCAAGCTTGGCCACCTCGACGTGCACCTTGCTCACCAGCGGGCAGGTGGCGTCGAAAACGTCGAAGCCGCGCTGCTGCGCCTCGAGCTGCACCGCCTTGCTGACGCCGTGCGCGCTGAACACCAGCGTGGAGCCGGGCGGCACGTCGGCCAGGTCTTCGATGAAGACCGCGCCCTTGGACTTGAGCTCGTTCACCACGTAGGTGTTGTGCACGATCTCGTGGCGCACATAGATCGGCGCGCCGAACTTGGCGATGGCGCGCTCGACGATCTCGATCGCGCGATCCACGCCGGCGCAAAAACCGCGCGGCTCGGCCAGCAGGATTTCCTGCGGGCTGGGGATGACGTCAGGCGCACTCACAGCACGCCGATCAGTTGCACTTCGAAGGTCACGGGCTGGCCTGCGAGCGGATGGTTGAAGTCGAAGCGCACCGCGGTGTCGTTCGATTCGATCACCGCCCCGGCGTAGCTGCCGGTGCCGTCGGGCGTTGGGAACTGCACCACGTCGCCGACCGCGTATTTTTCGTCGGGGTCGCCCATCCGCGCGAGGAGCGTCTTCGCAACCCACTGCTGCATTTCGGCATTGCGCTCCCCAAAGGCCTCGCCGGCCGGCAGCTCGAAGGTGGCGTGCGTGCCCTCGGCCAGGCCGATCAGGCGCTGCTCCATCGCAGGCGAAAGCTCGCCGGTGCCGAGCGACAGCGTGGCCGGCTTGTCGGCAAAGGTGTTGATGATGTCGCCCGCAGGGCCGGCCAGCCGGTAGTGCAGCGTGAGAAAGGAGCCGGCCGAAACGACGGCGGCGGAAGTAGGCAAAGACAAAGTGGGCGTCCCGATAAACTCGCCCCATTTTAGGGAGGCGGGCATGCGCCCGCGGCTGCAATGGCATTCAAGGATCTGCCGGCCGACATGCGCCCGCGCGAAAAGCTCATCGCGCGGGGCCCCGCCGCGCTCGGCGATGCCGAATTGCTCGCCCTGCTGCTGCGCACCGGCATGGCGGGCAAGAACGTGCTGCAGATGTCGCAGGAGCTGCTCGACACCTTCGGCGGCATCGCCGGCCTGCTGCACACCGGCCTGGATGAGCTGAAGAAGATCAAGGGCCTCGGCGGTACCGCCAAGCGCGCCGAACTGATCGCGGTGCTGGAACTGGCGCGCCGCGCACTGGCCGAGCGGCTGAAGGAGCGCGCGGTGTTCGACTCCCCGGACGCGGTCGGCCAATACCTCCAGTTGCACATCGCCTCGCGGCCGTACGAGGTGTTTGCGGCGCTGTTCCTCGACGCGCAGCACCGCCTCATCGCCATGGAGGAACTGTTCCGCGGCACGCTCACGCAGACCAGCGTCTACCCGCGGGAGGTGGTGGTTCGCGCGCTGCACCACCATGCCGCCGCCGTGGTGCTGGCGCACAACCATCCGAGCGGCGGCGTCGAGCCCTCGCGGGCCGACGAGGCGCTCACGCAGGCGCTCAAGGCCGCGCTGGCGCTGGTCGATGTGCGGGTGCTCGACCACGTCATCGTGGCCGCCGGCCGCACACTGTCGATGGCAGAACGCGGCCTGGTCTGAACCGGGCGGCCGAGCGCCGTGAGAGGATGTGGGCATGCCTTCCAAGCCTCCTGGTCTCAAGAGCCTTGCCGATCTGAAATCGGTGCAGCGCACGCTGGCCGAAACGCGCGAGCGCGAAGCGGCGCAAGCCGCGGCGCGTGCGGCCGCCGAGAAGAAGCGGCTGGCCGAGCAGGATCTGTTTTCGCGCGCGATCGGCGCCACGCAGCCGCTGCGCCGCCAGGCGGCGGTGCCGCTCGCGCCCGAACCGCCCGCGCCGATTCCTTTTCAGCACCAGCTCGACGAGCAGCGCGTGCTGCGCGAATCGATCAGCGACGAGTTCGACGTGACGACGCTGCTCGATGTCGACGACGCGATGAGCTTTCGCCGTCCCGGCATCGGCACCGACGTGACGCGCAAGCTGCGCGCCGGCGAGTGGGCGATCCAGCGCCAGGTCGATCTGCACGGCCTGCGCAGCGACGCGGCACGCGAGGCGTTGGGCGCCTTCATCCGCACGGCGCACCGTCAGGGCGTGCGCTGTGTGCGGGTGGTGCATGGCAAGGGCCTTGGCTCCCCCGGCAAGCAGCCGGTGCTGAAGACGAAGGCGCAGCGCTGGCTGATCCAGAAGAACGAGGTGCTGGCCTTCGTGCAGGCCAAGCCGGCCGAGGGTGGCGCGGGGGCGCTCGTGGTGCTGCTGGCGCCCGTCGGGCGCTGAGGTTTAGACCGGATCACATTTCGGGGCAGGCCGCGTCCAGGATCAGGGCGGTGGGGCACGCTGCGCAGCGAAATAAAGGAGGAGGCCGCAGGCCGGGGGACATTCGCGGAGCAGCGTGCCCCGCCGCCCTGAGCCCGCCCCAGAACCTCAGCGCTCAGATCAACGCCGGACTCTGGGGACGCAAGACCGTACTAAAGCAAAAGGCTCTTCAACGGCACCGCCGGATCGGCCACAGCCGAAGGCTCGGGGCTGCGTCCGGCCTCCAGCAGCTTGCGGCTCATCATGTGATCGACCGGCGCGCTGACCGACTCCACGCACACGAGCTGGCCATCGACGTAATGGAACAGCGAGAACGCGTTCGGGTTGGCGCCCGGGCCCGGGCGGCGCACCGTGTTCAGGCCTGGCGTGCCTTCGGCCGGCATCAGCCCGGCCATCTGCAGCCGCATGCCACCCTGCTCCGACCAGAACCAGGGCAGCACGTCGTGCGGCATCGGCGCGCCGGTGAGCGTGGCGACCGCGGTGCGCGCCTGGTCATTGGCGTTCTGCACCGACTCGAGCCGCAGCGGCCGGCCGGCGCGCCGATCCGGAAAGCGCGTGCAGTCACCAACCGCGAGCACGCCCGGGTCGCTGGTCTGCATGTGGGCGTCGACCACGATGCCGTCGGCGCATTCGAGCCCCGTGGCCTGTGCGAGCGCGGTCTCGGGCACGGCGCCGATGCCGAGCAGCAGCAGGTCGACCGGCTGGCGCACACCATCGACCTCGATCGACACCAGCCGGTCGTCCGCCACTTCTAAGCCGCCGACCTGCGCGCCCAGCACGACCTCGATGCCCGCCGCGCGGTGCGTGGCCAGCACGTGCGCCGACAGCTCGGGCGACACGGCCCGGCCCAGCAGGCGCGGCGCGGCTTCGATCACACGCACGGTCTTGCCCAGTGCCTGCGCGGTGGCCGCGACTTCGAGGCCGATGAAGCCGCCGCCCAGCACCGTCACCTGCTGCGCCGCCGCGAGCCGCGCGCGCAGGCGATGCGCCTCGTCGGCAGCGCGCAGCATCGCGACGTTGTCGAGCCCGTCGGGCAGGCCCGGCAGCCGGCGTGCGCGCGTGCCGGTGGCCAGCACCAGCCGCTGGTAGGGCAGCAGCGCGCCCGAGCGCAGCGTGACGGTGTGTGCAGCGCGGTCGATCGATACCGCCGCGTCACCGAGGTGGAGCGTGATGCCGGCCTCGCGGTACCAGTCGAGCGCCTTGTGCGGCTGCGTCACTTCTTCGGCATTCTTGAGAAAGGCCTTGGACAGCGGTGGCCGGTGATAGGGCTCGCAAGCCTCTTCGCAGACCAGGTGCACGCGGGTGCCCTGCCCCGCTTCCGCCAGGCCGGCACAGAGTTGGGCAGCGGCGTGGCCGCCGCCGATGATGACGATCGAATTCATGGTGAGGAGTGTTCGGGTTGCTGCGGCTCATTCGCCGCGATTGCGCATCCAGTCGGCAGTCTGGAAGAAGGAGTCGCGCAGGCGCGCACGCAGCGCCTCGGGCACGCCGGTTTCGCCCATCGCCTGGTCCATGCAGGCCAGCCACTGGTCGCGCTCCTTGATGCCGATGCTGTGGCCGCCGATGCTCTGTGGCAGATGGCGCGCACGCAGCATCGGATGGCCGAAGCGGTCGGTGTAATGCTGCGGCCCGCCAAGCCAGCCGCACAGGAACCAGAACAGGCGCTGACGCGCGTTGTCGAGCGTGTTGCCGTGCACGGCGCGCAGGTGCGCGTAGGCCGGATCGAGCTCCATCAGGTCGTAGAAGCGCTCGACCAGCGCATGGACTTTGTCTTCGCCGCCGATCCATTCGAAGGGCGTGGCGAACTCGGGTTTTTCCTGGATCTGCATGGCGTCATTGTCCCTGCTGCGCCGACAGTGCCTGCCAGCGCTCCCGCGACAGCCGGTACAGCAGGTGCTCGCGCAGCGCGTGCCCCACCGGCATGGCCGGGTGCTCGAAGCGCCCGTCGGGCTGCATGCCGAGCTTCGCCATCACGGCGCTGGAGCGCAGGTTGGGCGCCGCAGTGAACGCGACGATCTCGTCGAGCGCGAGTTGTTCGAAGCCGACCTGGAGCGCGGCGCGCGCCGCCTCGGTCGCATAGCCCCGCCCCCAGTGCGCCTGCGCCAGACGCCAGCCGATCTCGACGCACGGCAGGAACGGCAACGCATGGCTCGGCACGCCGAGCCCGACAAAGCCGATAAATTGGCGCGTGGCGAGCGTCTCGACCGCCCAGAAGCTCCAGCCGCGCTGTTCGATGTGCGCCTGGCAGACGTCGACCATGCGGTCGCTGTCGGCACGCGGAAGGATCGTCGGGTAGAAAAATTCACGCACGCGCGGATCCGCGTTCATCGCGGCAAAAGGTGCGCGGTCGGCATCGCACCACTGGCGCAAGCGCAGCCGCGCAGTCTGGAATTCGATCGCGGCCACGGCCGCCCCTATTCCGCGGCGCGGCGCAGTGTCTCGACCACCGGCCGGCGCAACACCTCGCGCAAGCCCCACCAGCCGGCGGCCAGCGCCAGCACCGCACCGGCCAGCGCGCCGCCGACCGGCACCAGCGGCGACGCCGTCCAGGTGAAGTCGAACACGTAGCGCGCCAGGCCCCAGCCGATCACCGAGGCCACGATGCTCGCGAGAAAACCGGCCAGCAGGCCGACCCCGACCAGTTCGGCGCGCTGCACCTGCCGCAGCAGGCTGGCACGCGCGCCGACCGCGCGCATTACGGCGAATTCACGCGCGCGTTCCTCGCGCGTGGCGGTGACGGTGGCAAACAGCACCAGCAACCCCGCCGCCAGCGTGAAGCCGAACAGGAACTCGACCGCGCGGACCACCTGGTCCAGCACGCGCTGCACCTGCCCGATGGTGGCGCTCATGTCGACATTGGTGACGTTCGGAAAGGCGCGCACGAGGGCGTTGTCGAAGCCTTTGGTCTCGGGCGCGCGGAACGCGCCCATGTAGGTGGCCGGCACATCGACCAGGTTGGCGACCGTGTACATCACGAAGAAGTTGGCGTGCATCGAGCCCCAGTCGACCTTGCGCAGCGAGGTGATGCGCGCGTCGCTCGGGATGCCGCCGATGTCGAAGCGGAGGCTATCGCCGAGCTTCAGGCCCAGCGTTTCGGCCAGGCCCTCCTCCACGCTGATCTCGCCGGGCGCATCGGGCTTCCAGGCGCCGGCCGTCACGATGTTGTGCGGCGGCGCCGCGGCGCTGTTGCTCAGGTTGAACTCGCGGTCGACCAGGCGCTTGGCGCGGTCGTCGGCGTAGTCGTCGGGCGACACCGGCTTGTCGTTGACCGAGATCAGCCGGCCGCGGATCATCGGGTACCAGTCGAACTTGTTGACGCCACCATCGCGCAGCGTTTTCTGGAACGCCTCGCTCTGGTCCGGCATCACGTTGATGACGAAGCGGTTCGGCGCGTCGGGCGGCGTCGCGCGGCGCCAGCTGGCCACCAGGTCGGTGCGCAGCAGCACCAGCAGGATCAGCGCCAGCAGGCCGACCGCCAACGCGCTCACCTGTACCACCGCATAGGCCGGCCGCGCCGAGATCTGGCGTGTGGCCAGCACCAGCCAGCGCGGCGCGGTGCTCTCGTTGACGCTGCGGCGCAGCACCTTCACGGCCAGCCAGCTCAGCAGCGCGAACACCGCCACCGCCGCGCCGAAGCCGCCGACCGCGATCAGGCCGAGCTTGAGGTCGCTGCTGGCCGCGACCAGCAAGGCCGCGAAGCCCAGCACACCGATGCCGAGCACCGCCACCGAGGCCGGCTTGAGGCCACCGACATCGCGCCTGATCACGCGCAGCGGCGGCACCCTGGCCAGCTGCAGCACCGGCGGCAGGCCGAATGCGAACAACAGCGTGAGCCCCATGCCGAGCCCGAACGCGACCGGCCACAGCGTGGGCGCAGGCAGCGCCGACTCGACCAGCCCGGCCAGCAGCACGACGAACGCGTAGTGCACGCCGAAGCCCACCGCCACGCCGAGCCCGCTGGCCACGAGGCCGACGATCGCAAACTCGAAGGCATAGGCGCCTGCGATGGTGCGCTGGCTCTGGCCCAGCACGCGCAGCATCGCGCAGTCGTCGAGGTGGCTCGCGGCGAATCCGCGCGCGGCCAGGGCGACCGCCACGGCGCTGAGCAGGGCCGCGAGCAGCGCCACGAGGTTCAGGAATTTCTCGGCCCGGTCGAGCGTCTGGCGCATTTCCGGCCGGCCGCTCTCGAAGGATTCGAGCCGCGCGCCGCGCAGCTCACCCTTCTTGATGCCGGCCTCGACCGCATCGCCGAACTGCTTGACCGCACCCGCGGAGCCCGCGACCGCGAAGCGGTAGCTCACGCGGCTGGCCGGCTGCACGAGGCCAGTGCGCGCCACGTCGGCCTGGTTCAGCATCACGCGCGGCGCAAAGCTCATGAAGCCGGCGCCGCGATCGGGTTCGAGCGTGATGATGCGCGCGATGCGCAGGCCGGTGTCGCCGAGCAGCAGCTTGTCGCCGAGCTTGAGCGCCAGCGATTCGAGCAGCGAGGCGTCGACCCAGACATCGCCCGGCGCCGGCACGTCGCGCGTGGCCTGGCCGGGCACGTCGGGCGCGGTGGCAGTCTGCACGCTGCCGCGCAGCGGATAGCCCGTGGTGACGGCCTTCAGCGCCACCAGCTTGGTCGCGCCGCCCTGCGCATCGTCGGCCCGCGCCATGGTCGGAAAGCCATAGTTGGTAGTGGCCTGGAGCCCCAATGCACGCGCCCGCTCGACAAAAGCCGGCGGCGTGGGGTTGTCGCTGGCGAGCACCGCGTCGCCGCCGAGCAGCTGGCGCGCGTCGCGCTGCAGCCCGCCCTTGAGCCGGTCTGCGAAGAAGCCGACGGCGGTGAGCGCGGCCACGGCCAGCAGGACGGCGACGATCAGGAGGCGCAACTCGCCCGCACGCAGATCGCGCCAGAGCGTGCGCCAGCCAAGGCGGAGGGAAGCGTTCATGGCTCGAAGATAGCCGACGCGGACGCGCCGGCGGCGGACAGGGACTTTTCAGGCGCGCGCCGGCACCGCAAGTTCCGGTTGGAACACGATCCGTTCGGCCCCGGCGTAGCAGACGAAATGCCGGTTGGTGGCGCGCCCGATCGCGCACAGGCCGACCCGCTGCGCCACCTCGTGCCCCATCTGCGTGATGCCGCTGCGCGAGACCACGATCGGCACGCCCATCTGCGCCGACTTGATGACCATCTCGCTGGTGAGCCGGCCGGTGGTGTAGAACACGCGGCCGCCGGCGAAGGACGCGGCGGGCTGCATCGCGATCCATCCCGCAATGGTGTCGATCGCGTTGTGGCGGCCCACGTCCTCGACGAAGCACTGCATGCGCACGCCGTCGTCGGGCTCGAGCGTGAACAGCGCGCAGCCATGCACCGAGCCAGCCGACTTGTAGGTGCTCTCCTGGAGCCGGATCGCATTGACCAATGCGTAGAGCTGCGCCTGGCTGAAGCGCGTTCCGGGCAGTTTCAATTCGTCGATGCCGGCCATGAGGTCACCGAACACGCTGCCCTGGCCGCAGCCGGTGGTCACCACCTTCTTCGCCGTGCGCTCCTCGATGCGGTCGATACCGGCATGGGTCTTGACGGCTGCGGCACCAACCTCCCAGTCGACCGTGATCGACTCGACATCGGCAGCCGATTCGATGAGGCGCTGGTTCAGCAGATAGCCGAGCACCAGCAGTTCGGGCTGGGCGCCCAGCGTCATCAGCGTGACCAGCTCGCGCCGATCCACGTACACGGTGAGATCGCGCTCCGCAGGAATCGAGACGGTGCTGCGCACGCCGTGCTCGTCGATGACGGCGATCTCGCGCGTGAGCGCGGCGCGGGCCGCCGTCAGGCGCGGCAGTGTCACTGCTTGGGCGTGGGGTTGGTCACCGCCGCCGGCTGTGCGCCGCTAGGCGGCGACGCGGCCGTGGTGGCCGGCGAATGTGCACCGGAGGCCTCGAGCGGCTTGGCCGGCTCGGCCGCCGCATAGACGAACGGGCCCGGGTCGGTGCAGGCCGGCGTTGCCATTGCGGTAGGCACCGGCTTGCCGGCTGCCGCGGCACTGGCGCGGTACTTGGCCGCCACCTGGTCTTGCGCGACGCAGAGCTTGTAGCCGTCGGACTTGCCGTTCCAGGCGGTGCGCGCCGCGGTCTCGGCCGCCTTGGCCTTGGCTTCGGGGCTCGGGGCCGGCAGCTTGGCCAGCGCGGTCGAGGCGAGTGCGGCCAATGCGCACAGGGTCAGCAGCTTCTTCATGTCGTGTGTCCTTCCGCCGGCAGCGGGCGCGCCGCAGGGGGCATGCCGGAGCGCTGCGCCGGGATCTTGCCGGCGACGATGTCGTCGTACCAGAGTTCGTGGTGTTCACGCGCCCAGGTCTCGTCGACATGGCCCTCGCGCATGGCCTTGTACGCGCCCTGCATGCCCAGCGTGCCGATGTAGATGTGGCCCATGATCAGCGCCATCATGAACAGCGTCGCCACGCCGTGGATCATGTGGGCGATCTGCATGTCGCCGCGCAGGTAGACGACGCCCGGAATGAGCTTGTCCAGGAACAGGCCGGAGCCGATCACGATGCTGCCGAGAAACAGCACGCCGCCCCAGAACACCACCTTTTCGCCGGCGTTGAAGCGATGCGAAGGCACTTCCTTGCCGCCGAACAGGCCACCCGCGCGCACCAGCCATTTCAGGTCGCCTGCGCTGGGCCAGTTGCTGCGGATGAAGGTGACGATCATGAAGATCGTCGTCACCACGAACAGCGGCCCCATGAAGTTGTGGATGTTCTTGAGGGCGTAGGCGAGCCAGCCGAACAGCGCGCCGCCCATGACGGGCAGCAGGAAGAACTTGCCGAAAGCCATCACGATGCCGCTGATCGCGAGCGTGACGAAGGCGATCGCATTCGACCAGTGCGTGGCGCGCTCGAACGGCGTGAAGCGCTCGATCCTGCGGCCGGTTTCAGGGCCATGCAGCTTGATCGAGCCGCGCGTTAAATAGAAGATGGCCAGCGCCAGCAACGTGACGAACAGCAGTGCCGCGCCGTACGGAATGATCCAGTCGTTGCGCACCTGGCGCCAGGCTTCGCCGGCGTTGGTGAAGCGCGAGCCGGGGTACTGCACGAAGGGCTGGATGAGATTGCCGGCCTCGGGCGCCTCCGCCACCGGCAGGCTGCTGTAGCCCGTGACGCCGCCGCTCACCTGGCGCCACATCGGCGCGTTGTTGCCGGGCTGCACCTTGTTGCGCTCGCCATTGCTCTGGTTCAGGTAGTTGGGGTCGGCGCTGGCCTCGGGCTTGACCTCGAAGATGTTCTGGCTCTGGATGCCGCCCGGCGCGGGTGCGGGCGCCGCAGGCGCGGTCTGCGCCATCGCCGGGCCGAAGCCGAGCACGGCAGTCAAAAGAACGGCGGTGAGCACTCTGGACATGCGATGGCCTCCGGCTCAGTTCTCTTTGTTGTATTCGTTCTGGCCGTTTTGCGTCCGGCTCTTGAGTTGCTGCTCCCAGGCCGTCTTGTCGCCGACCTTCCAGCCCGAAGCGGTGAAGGCAGTGCCGGCATCTGCCTGCCTACCGGTGCCCGCCCAGGGCGCCGCGTCGTGCTTCACGCCTTCGGCATTGGTCTGCGGCTTCTCGCTGCAGGCGGCCAGGCCTGCCAGCGCGACGGCCGCGAGCAGCCAGCCCGGGCGGCTCACCGCTTGGCTCCCTCGGCCGGCGGCTTGCCGGCCTGCTGCGAGCCGTAGGCCGTGCCCCAGCCCCACACTTCGGCGCCCTTGCCGCGCTGAACCACGCGGTTGCGGAAGATGTCGGCCACCACGTCGCCGTCACCGGCCAGCAGCGCCTTGGTCGAGCACATCTCGGCGCAGGCCGGCAGCTTCCCTTCGGCCAGGCGGTTGCGGCCGTATTTCTCGAACTCGGCTTCCGAGCCATTGGCTTCGGGGCCGCCGGCGCAGAAGGTGCACTTGTCCATCTTGCCGCGCACGCCGAAGGTGCCTTGCGACGGGAACTGCGGCGCACCGAACGGGCAGGCATAGGAGCAGTAGCCGCAACCGATGCAGACGTCCTTGTCGTGCAGCACCACGCCCTCTTCGGTGCGATAGAAGCACTGCACCGGGCACACCGCCATGCAGGGCGCGTCGGAGCAATGCATGCAGGCAACCGAGATCGACTTCTCGCCGGGCACGCCGTCATTGAGCGTGACCACGCGGCGGCGGTTCACGCCCCACGGCACTTCGTTTTCGTTCTTGCAGGCCGTGACGCAGCCGTTGCATTCGATGCAACGCTCGGAATCACAGACGAACTTCATGCGGGCCATGGTTTATGCCTTTTCTACGTTGCAGACCGTGGTCTTGGTTTCCTGCATCATGGTCACGCTGTCGTAGCCATAGGTGGTGCCGGTATTGATGGCCTCACCGCGCACGATCGGCGCCGCGCCCTTCGGGTAGTGCGGCAGCATGTCCACGCCTTGCCAGCGGCCCGAGAAGTGGAACGGCATGAACACGGTGTCGGGGCCCACGCGCTCGGTCACCAGCGCCTGCACGTTGAGCCTGGCGCCGGTCGGCGTGTGCACCCAGGCGCGCTCGCCGTTGCGGATGCCCTTTTCTGCCGCAACCTTCGGGTTGATCTCGATGAACATCTCCTGCTGCAACTCGGCCAGCCAGGGGTTGGAGCGCGTTTCCTCGCCACCGCCCTCGTACTCGACCAGCCGGCCGGAGGTCATGACATACGGGAACTTCTCGGCCAGCTTGTCGGCGATGTTCTTTTGCTGCACGCTCTTGTAGAGGGTCGGCAGGCGCCAGAAGGTCGCCATGTCGTTGTGCGTCGGGTACTTGGCCATCAGGTCGGGCCGGTTGCCGTAGAGCGGCTCGCGGTGCTGCGGAATCGGGTCCGGGAAGTTCCAGACCAGCGCCCGTGCCTTGGCATTGCCGAACGGGTGGCAGCCGTGGTTCTTCATGAACACGCGGATCATGCCGCCCGAGCTGTCGGTCTTCCAGTTCTTGCCTTCGGCCTTGGGCTTCTCGGCCTCGGTGAGTTCGTCCCACCAACCCAGCTTCTTGAGCAGCACGTGGTCGAGTTCGGGGTAGCCGGTCGTGATGTCGGCGCCCAGCGAATGCGAGCCGTCCTCGGCCAGCAGGTTCTTGCCGTCGCGCTCCACGCCGAAGTTCGCACGGAAGTTGCCGCCGCCTTCCATCACGTGCTTGGAGGTGTCGTAGAGGTTGGGCGAGCCCGGGTGCTTGAGTTCGGGTGTGCCGTAGCAGGGCCATGGCAGGCCGAAGTAGTCGCCCCCGATGTCGTAGCCGTTGACCTTGTCCTTGAGCGGGCCCTTGGCCTTGAGCGTGCGCACGTCGAAGGCGCCCATGTTGCGCATGTGCGCCTGCAGCCGCTCCGGGCTCTGGCCGGTGTAGCCCACGGCCCAGCAGGTCTTGTTGATTTCGCGCAGGATGTCGTCGGGCACGGGCTCGTCCATGCCCTTGACCTTCTGCATCTTGTAGTTCTTGCTGAGCTCCTTGCCGAAGCCCAGGCGGTCGGCGAACTGCTGCATGATCATGTGGTCGCTGCGGCTTTCCCAGAGCGGCTCGATGACCTTCTCGCGCCATTGCAGCGAGCGGTTCGACGCCGTGACGGAGCCGCTGGTCTCGAACTGCGTGCACGCGGGCAGCAGGTAGACGGCGCGATTCGGATTGAGATCGCCCTCCTTGCCCGGCATCGCAGCCATCGCAGCCGTGGCCGAAGGATACGGATCGACCACGACCAGCAGGTCGAGCTTGTCCATTGCCCGCTTCATCTCGAGCCCGCGCGTCTGCGAGTTCGGCGCATGGCCCCAGTAGACGACGCCGCGCAGGTTCGAGTCCTGGTCGATCAGCTCGTTCTTCTCGAGCACGCCGTCGATCCAGCGCGACACCGTGATGCCGGGCTTGCTCATCATCGCGGGCGACGCGTAGCGGCTCTTGATCCACTCGAAGTCGACGCCCCAGGTGGCGGCGAAGTGCTTCCACGAACCTTCGACCAGGCCGTAGTAGCCGGGCAGCGAATCAGGGTTCGGGCCCACGTCGGTTGCGCCCTGCACGTTGTCGTGCCCGCGGAAGATGTTGGTGCCACCGCCACTCTTGCCGACGTTGCCAAGCGCCAGCTGCAGGATGCACGAGGCGCGCACGATCGCATTGCCGATGGTGTGCTGCGTCTGGCCCATGCACCACACGATGGTGCCCGGGCGGTTTTCATTGAGCCAGGTCGCGACCTTGAGCACCTGCGCCTCTTTCACGCCGCAGGCCTCCTCGACCTTGTCGGGCGTCCACTTGGCCAGCACCTCTTCGCGCACCTTGTCCATGCCGAACACGCGGTCGTTGATGTACTGCTTGTCTTCCCAGCCGTTCTTGAAGATGTGGTGCAGGATGCCGAACAGGAAGGCGATGTCTGAGCCCGAGCGGATGCGCACGTATTCGTCGGCCTTGGCCGCGGTGCGGGTGAAGCGTGGATCCACCACGATCATCTTGCAGCCATGCTCCTTGGCATGCAGCATGTGCAGCATGCTCACCGGGTGGGCCTCGGCGGCGTTCGAGCCGATGTACATCGCGACCTTGGCACCGCGCATGTCGTTGTACGAATTAGTCATGGCGCCGTAGCCCCATGTGTTCGCCACGCCCGCCACCGTGGTCGAGTGGCAGATGCGCGCCTGGTGGTCGCAGTTGTTGCTGCCGAAGAAGCTGACGAACTTGCGCAGCAGGTAGGCCTGCTCGTTGCTGTGCTTCGACGAGCCGATCCAGTAGACCGAATCGGGCCCGCTGGCCTGGCGCAGTTCCTTCAGCTTGGCCGTGATCTCGTCGAGCGCCGTGTCCCAGCTGATGCGCTGGTACTTGCCGTCGACCAGCTTCATCGGATAGCGCAACCGGTACTCGCCGTGGCCGTGCTCGCGCAGTGCGGCGCCCTTGGCGCAGTGCGCGCCCAGGTTGATCGGCGAATCGAACACCGGCTCCTGCCGAACCCAGACACCGTTCTCGACCACCGCGTCGGTGGCACAGCCGACCGAGCAGTGCGAACAGACGGTGCGTTTGACCTCGACCTTGCCGGCGCCGACGTTCGAAACCTTGCCTTCGGCAGCGCCTGCCCGGCGCATCAGCGTGAGCTGGCCGGCCGCGAGGCCGACGCCCACGCCCAGGCCGGAGCGCCGCAGGAAGGCGCGCCGATCCATGGTCGGCAATGCGTTGGCGAGGCCGCGGCGCAGGCTGTGGACGAACGGCGATGAAGAGGCGCGCGTGGTGGCTTGAGCGCCGGACTTCTTGGGTGTCAGCAACATGGGGTGTTGTCCTCGTCAGGTCGAAGCGGTCTGGTAGTAGCGCTTGACGTGCTCGCTCAGCGAGTAGCCGCCGCCATTGGCGGGGGCTGGCGGGAGCACCGGCGCGGCTTGCACTTCAGCGGGCGCATCGCCCCCCCGGGGCAACACCGCGACGGCGGCAGCAGCCGCGCCGACAGCGGCAGCGCCTGCGAAGAAACGGCGGCGTGAGGCCGGCATGGCGGCGGTGGAATGGCTGTCCTGCATATCAACTCCAGGAGTGGCTGGGCTTGCAAACCAGATATGAACTGATTTGCATACGTTTGGATACTAGTCCAGACCCTGAGTCCAAAACCTACTGGTAAGTCATTATTTTTTAGAACGATCCGTCCAGCATGTCGAAGCCCTGGGCTTCGACGCCGACGAACGCGTGGGTGAAGCCGGCCAGTGCCGCGTAGAGCCGCGCTTTCGGATGCTGCAGCACCGCGTCGCACATCGCCGGCACCCAAGGCTGCACATGGCGCGCGAAGAAGGCCTGCTGCTCCTTCAGGTTGGCCACGGCCACGTCGTCGCCCGCGATCAGGTAGCGCATCACTTCGCACAGGCAGGCGATGTGGTCTTCGGTTTCGCCGATGGTTTCGTCGCGCGCGAGGCCCAGCCGCGCCACGTCGGTTCGCAGCTGTGCCAGCGGCTTGTCGTTGAGGAAACCGCTGAGGTAGTGCGAGCCGTAGAGCAGCACCTCGGGCTTGCCGATGCCGCCGAACAACGCGTCGTATTCAGCGCGCGCGCCCGCCGCATCGGTGCCGCGCGCCGCGCCGACCAGCGCACGCCAGGGCTCTTCGAGAAAGCCGCCGGCGGCCGGTGCCTCGGTGACCGCGACGCCGAGCGCGCCGAGCAGCTCCGCGTCGGGCGGCGCGAACCACAGGCGCGCCAGCAGGCCATAGACCTCGGCGCGCGCGATCTCCTCGTCGAGGGCGGAAGACAGCGGTGGAGATTCGTTCATGGGTCGGTGATCCTGGTTTCGTTCTGCGCGCTGAACAGGTCGATGACACGGCAGTCGCTGCACATCTTGAGACGCTCCAGCGCCTCGCCCTGGAACATCGCATGGCCGGCAAGGCGACCCAGCATCGCCTCGATCGCCTTCTGCGTGCCGAACGGCTTGCTGCAGCGCACGCAAGCCCAGGGCTTGGCCTCGTTGAGCACCACCTGCTGCTTGCGCTCGGGCCCTGCCAGCAGGCGCGGCACCAGCGCGATCGAGTCTTCGGGGCAGGTGCTTTCGCACAGGCCGCACTGCACGCAGTTCTTCTCGATGAAGCGCAGTTGCGGCGCGTTGGCATTGTCGAGCAGCGCGCTGGCCGGGCAGGCACTCACGCAGGCCAGGCAGAGCGTGCAGGTGTCCTTGTCGACCGTGATGGCACCGAACGGCGCACCGGCGGGCAGCGCGATGGCCAGCGCCTGCACGGCGGGTGCCGCCTTGAGCGCAGGCGCTTCATCGATCAGATGGTCGAGTACGAGCTCGAGCGTGCTGCGCTTCTCGGCGCCCACCGCAAAGCGCGCGACCTGTGCCGGCAGTTGCTGGCGCGTGGCGCCCAGGCCGGCCAGCGCGGCATCGAGCGCGGCCGGTGTGGTCGCCTCGATCAGATGGAAGTGAGTGCCTGCGTAGCCAAGCCCGCGCAGCAGCGTCTGGGTCATCGTCATCTGCTGCTGCAGCGCCGCGACGTACTGCGGCGCCTCGTCACCGGTCGTCAGCACCGCGATCTGCGAGGCACCGAAGGCGATGGCGCTGAGCCACAGGTCGATGCCGACGCTGGCCACATGCATCAGCGCCAGCGGCATCACGTTTGCCGGCACGCCGCGCACGCGTCCGAGTTGCGCGGCGCGGCCCAGTTCGCCAATCAGTGCCTGGCCGCGTTCCTCGCTGTGCAGCAGCAGCGCCGCGTCGCGCCCGCCGGCCTTCGCGTAGGTCGACAGCAGCGTGCGCATCTTGCGGCCCTGGTCGGGTGTGCGCGGGTAGGTGTAGCCGAGCGCGCCGGTCGGGCACACGGTGCTGCAGGCGCCGCAGCCCACGCAGAGATTCGGGTTGACGACGATGCGTTGCCGCGCCGTGTCGCTGCTGATCGCGTGCGCCGAGCAGACCTCGATGCAGGCGTTGCAGCCGACCACCTCGTTGCGGCTGTGGGCGCACAGCTTCTGCTTGTAGTCGAAGAACTTGGGCTTCTCGAACTCGCCGACCAGCTCGCGCAGGCGCAGCAATGTCTGCAGGCCTTCGGCGTTGGCAAGGCCGCCGGCCAGATGGAAGTAGCCCTGCGGCGGCGCATGCCAGTCGATCAGCGGCGCGGCGCCGAGGTCGAGCACCAGGTCGAACGCGGCGTCGAGGGTTTCGGGCGGGCGCGCAAAGTCGATGGCGCCGGCCACGCGGCAGGCACGCTCGCAATCGCGGTGCGAGGTGCATTTGCTGTTGTCGATCTGGTAGTCGAGCCCGATCGCCTGTTCAGGGCAGGCCACGACGCAGGCATTGCAGCGCGTGCAGAGGTCGAGGTCGATCGCGTTGTCGCGTGTCCAACCGAGCTTGAACGCGCCGAGCCAGCCGGCGAGCGATGCGATGCGCCCCGCAATCACCGGGTAGCGCCGCTCCTGCATGCCGCCGGCTGCACCCGGCCCCTGCGAAAAGATCGTGATGTCGAGCGACTCGCCCACCAGCGCTGCGGCGCGCTCTGCTTCATCGAGCGGGCCGACGATCAGCAGCCGGCCCTGGCTTGCATAGCCCACGGTGGCCACCGGCTCCGGATCCGGCAGGTGCGCGGCCGCGAGCAGTGCCGCGATCTTCGGCATCGCGCTCCTGGCATCCCGGCTCCAGCCGCCGGTCTCGCGGATGTTGACGAAGCGGATCACCGATCCGGCTTCGGCCGCGCCGGGCGTCTGCTCGGCCAGTTCGGTGAAGAGGCGCTTCTCCTGCGTGCAGGCCACGACGATGTCGTCGCCGCTGCCAAGGGCACGCTGGAATGCCGGCGCCTCGCGGCGGCACAGGCTCGAATGGAGCGTGAGCGGTTGGGGCTCAGCCAGCGCCGCGCCGAGCGTCTTCGGCTCGAGCGGCATCGTCTGGTTGCAGTCGCAGATCAGCGTCTTGGTGGGCATCGTGTTCTTGGCTGGCAGGTTGCGTTGCATCGGCAACGGCAACCGGCGGGCTGGGAGGGCTCTCGGCAGGGTCGGACTGTGCCACGGCGGGCACGGCTTCGGGCTCCTCTTCCTGGAACAGGTTCAGAAACTTTGCGCTCGCCATCTGGCGCAGCGTGCTCTCCGGGAGCGGCGCGGGGTTGGAATAGTCGTCGATGTAGATGTCGAGCCGGTCCATCACATTGAAGTGCGGATCGGCAAAGAGCTTCCTGAGCGCCGCGTTCTTGACGTCGGCGGCCACGGCCTTGGCGAGGAAGGGCTTGAAGTCGGAGTCGATGGTGAGCGACGCGGCGTCGGCCAGCGTGAGCGGTGGCGGGGTCGGAGTTTCTCCTTCCCCTTCCGGGGGAAGGCCGGGATGGGGGCTCGCGGCCGGCACAAGAGCGGCCATGGCCCCACCCCCGCTCTCCTGCGTCGGGGCAGGGAGCAAGTCCTTCTTCTCCTGCTCCAGCACCTCCAGCTTGCGGCGCGACCAGCGTCCCAGAAAGCCTTCATCAGACATCGCCGGCACCCCTGCCCTGCTTCTTTTCGGTCGACACGGTTGCGGGGTTGCCGAAGCGGTCCACCAGCGGCCGGAAGCTTTCGGGGCGGCGGCGGCGCTTGGGCTCGACCACGTAGTGCGCATCGATGAAGCTGCTGAGCCAGCCGATGACATCGACCGGCGCCGGCACCTGGTCCACATACTCCTGTGCGTCGAGCCAGCGGCCCGCGTCGTGGTAGCTCAGGCTCACCGCCACCGGCCGCGCGATCGGCCACTCGGCCAGCGTCGGCTGCTCGTCCATGCGCCAGAGCACGAACCAGCAAGGGGCCTCGGTGGTTGCGTTGAGGTAGTAGCCCTCGAGATCGTCGCGGAACAGCTGCACCTGGAAGCCCGGATGCAGCCAGCGCTGGGCCTGGTCGTCCTGCGTCAGCAGGCGCGGCTCGCGGCCAAAGCCCGGCTCGTCGCGCACCACGCTGTCGAGCACCCAGCGCCAGGGCTGCCAGCGGCTCGCCGGCCCATGGATGCGCTCGCGCCGCAGCACCACGGCCACGTCGAGCGTGGGTCGGGCGGTGTCGGCGGACGAAGCGGCGTCGGAACTGGACATACGGCGCACCATAGCCGATGCGCAGCGGCGGCGGTGGATTGCGGCGGTTTCGACCCTGGTGCCGACCTATGCAGTCGCCCGCACGATGCGCGCCACCAGTGCCATGACGGCGTCGTTCTGCCCCGCAAGTGCCCCGATCTGCGGCGCGGTCGCGGCGGTGGCCACGGCCAGCCGCAGTTCGGGCACCAGCAATGCGAACTGCGCGCCGTAGCCCCAGCCCCACGCGACCCGCCTGCCGTGCAGCAGGCCGGTGAACCACAGGTAGCCATAGCCCACGTCGGTGACCGGCGTCACGCGCCAGCTGGCCGGGCCGTGCGGCCGCGTGCTGTCGGCAACCCAGGCGGCCGGCAGCACCTGCGTGCCGCGCCAGCGGCCGCCATCCACCATCGTCCAGGCCAGCTTCAACATATCGCGCGTGCGCAGCGAGAGGCCACCGTACGTGATCGGGTTGCCGGCGCGGTCGCGCCGCCAGGCAAAGCGCTCGATGCCCAGCGGAGCGAACAGGTCGCGCGCAGCCACGTCGGCCAAGTCGAGACCGTGCGCGCGCCGGAGGATCGGCGACAGCAGGCCCACGGCCGCGTCGTTGTAGCTCCATGCATCCGGTCGTGCGGCCGGGTTCGCGGGCAGGTCCAGGGCAAAGCGCACCGGATCGGGTGCGGCGGCGAATGCGTTAGTTTGCGTCGTCCAGTCGAAGGCAAGCCCGGTGCGGCCGAGAAGGATTTTCTCCAGCGTGATCCCGGCCACCGCCGAGCCCGGCACCTGCGCCGCAGCGTCCGGCAGCAGTTGGCCGACCGTCGCCGACAAGCCGGGGAGCGTGCCCTTCTGCAACGCCTGCCCGACCAGCATCGAGCTCACGCTCTTGGTGACGGAGTTGATCGCCAGCAGATCGGCGGCCGACGCGCCGCCGTAGTAGCGCTCGCCCACCAGCACGCCGTTGCGCACCACCAGCAGGCTGCGCAGCGGCGGCAGTTGCGCGCCGTCGCGCAGCACGTCGGCCAGGGCCGCGGGGTCGATGCCCTGGCTTTCGGGGGCGGCGGTTTGCCAGTCCGACGGCACCACGCCGGGGACCTTGCTGGACTGCGGCCCGCTGCGCATGCCCCCGCACCCCGTGGCCAGTGCCGCGGCCGCGCCGGCGAGCATCAGTTCGCGTCTTGAAGTCATCGAGTCTCCTGTCGGTCGTTGGAGGAACGTCAGCCGAAATTGAAGCACAGACGCTGGCGCGCTCACGCAAACGGATAAGGCCCCTCGAACTCGCCGATGGCACTGAGATGGCTCACCATGCCGTGCTCCGCGCTCCACAGGTGCAGCATGCAGGCGGGCGTGCCCAGGTACGACTGCGGTGGCGCGTCGGGGCGCAGTTGCAGGGCGATCTCCGTGGTGGTGCTCGGGCAGGCGCACACCACGGTGCCGGCCCAGCGCCGCAGCATGGCCCGGTGCACATGTCCGCACAGCACGATCTCGATGTTGTCGAAAGCGCGCAGCACCGCCTCGAGCGGTTCCGGCGCCATGTAGCGGTAGTCGTCCATGTACGGAATGCCGCTCACGAACGGTGGGTGGTGCAGCATCACCAGCGTGGGTTTGTGCGGGTCGGCAGACAGGGTGGCGTGCAGCCAGCGCAGGCCTTCGGGCTCGATGTGCCCATGGTGCCGGCCCGGCACGCAGGAGTCGAGCGCGACGATGCGCACCGGATGCGCGTCGTCGCAGTAATGCAGCGGCCCTTCGGCGGGCAGCCGGCACTGGTCGGCGAAGGCAGCGCGGAAGTTGTCGCGATGGTCGTGGTTGCCGGGAATCACGAGCCACGGAATCGTCAGCGCGGCCAGCAGGGCTCGCACCTGCGCGTACTCCTCGGGCCGCCCTTCTTCGACCAGGTCACCGGTGAGCAGCACCAGGTCGGGCCGGCGATCCAGTTGCTGCAGATGCCGGATGGCGTCGGCCAACATGCGGTTGGAGTCCGCCACGCCGTGGTACAGCATGCCGGCGGGGCGAACATGCGGGTCGGAAAGCTGGGCGATCAGCATGCGCGCTCACTGAAGGTAGATGATCCTCGCGAGCTTGCCACAGGGATCGGGCAGCCAGCGATCAAGCCGGGCGTGCGATCCAGCCCGGCGCGTACAGCACCGCCTGCGGCGCGCGGCACAGGCCCCACAGGCGCAGGCCGGCGAGTTCGGCCATGCGCACGCCCATGGCGGTCGGTGCCGAAATCGTGGCGAGCGCGGCGACGCCCAGCCGCGCGCACTTGCGCACGAGTTCGTGGCTGCCACGGCTGGTCATCACCACGAAGCCAGGCTCGGTGAGCCGGCCGCTGCGCGCCAGCGTGCCGAGCAGCTTGTCGAGCGCGTTATGGCGGCCGATGTCTTCGAGCACATCGGTGAGCGTGCCGTCGGGCGTGGCCCAGCCGGCGGCGTGGATCGCACCGGCCGAGGCATTGAGCAACTGGCGCGCGGGCAGCGCCGCAAAGGCGCGCAGCACGGTCGGCGCGTCGACACGGCCGATCCAGCCGCGCGGCGCGACCGGGGCCAGATCCAGATCGAGCCCGGCGAAGCTCTCAACGCCACATACTCCGCAGCCGGTGCGCCCCGCCATGCTGCGGCGGCGGCCCTTGAGCCGCTCGAAGCTGCGGGTGGAAATCGTCAGTTCGACCTCGATGGCCGACACACCTTCGGGCAGCGAGGCTTGCTGCGCGTCGAGCGTTCGGACCTCGATGTCATGGCAGTCGCGCGCATGGTCGAGGATGCCTTCGCTCAGTGCGAAGCCGAGCGCAAACGCTTCCAGGTCTTGCGGCGTGGCCATCATCACGGCGTGCGAGACGCCGTTGAACACCAATGCCACCGGCACCTCGGCGGCCAGCGTGTCTTCGCGCAGGCGGCCGGATGTAGGCGCCGCCGGCTCGCCGAACCCGCGCACGTCCAGTCGTGCCAACGGCGGCGGCAGGGCGAGTTCGAGATCGAGTTGCATCAGGCCAGCGCAACGTCGGCCGCGGCCGGCGCTGCGGCCGGCACCGCATGCGGCACCAGCACCACCGGGATCGACTTGGAGGCCGGCGTGCCCGCATCGAGCGCCACCGACGCCAGCGGCACCAGCGGATTGGTCTCGGGGTAGTAGGCCGCGAGGTTGCCGCGCGGGATGTTGTAGGCCACCAGCTTGAACCTGTCGGCGCGGCGCTCGTGCCCATCGTCCCACACGGTCTTGATGTCGACCCAGTCGCCGTCCTTCATGCCGAGCGCCTTGATGTCCTCGGCGTGGATGAACACCACGCGCCGCTGGCCGAACACACCACGATAGCGGTCGTCATGGCCGTAGATGGTGGTGTTGTACTGGTCGTGCGAACGCGTCGTGAGCAGGGTGAACACCACCGTGTCGCGCAGGCGGGCGCGGGCCCGATGCGAAGGCGTGTCCACCGGCACCGGATGCGCGAAGAAACCGGCCTTCTTCGACGCCGTGTTCCACACCCGCTCGCTCGCCGTGTTGCGCAGGCGGAAGCCGCCCGGCACCGCGACGCGCGCGTTGAAGTCCTTGAAGTCGTCGAACACCGCTTCGATCTTGTCGCGGATGCGGCTGTAGTCCTCGATCAGCCAGAGCCAGGGTGTCTTGCTCCGGTGGCCGATGGTGGCCGCCGCGAGCCGCGCCACGATGGCCGGCTCCGACAGCAGTTGCGGCGAGGCCGGCGCGTTCATGCCGTGCGACAGGTGCACCATGCTCATCGAGTCTTCCACCGTCACGCCCTGCACGCCACCGGCCTGCATGTCGATCTCGGTGCGGCCGAGGCACGGCAGGATCAGCGCCTCGCGCCCATGCACCACATGGCTGCGATTCAGCTTGGTGGTGACGTGCACCGTCAGATCGCACTGGCGCAGCGCCTTCCAGGTCTCGTAGGTGTCGGGCGTGGCCGCGGCGAAGTTGCCGCCGAGCGCGAAAAAGACCTTGCCCTTGCCGTCCAGCATGGCCTGAATGGAGCTGACCGTGTCCCAACCGTGCGCGCGTGGCGGCTCGAAGCCGAACACCCGCTGCAGGCGGTCGAGCAGTGCCGTCGGCGGCTTCTCCCAGATGCCCATGGTGCGGTCGCCCTGCACGTTGCTGTGGCCGCGCACGGGGCACGGGCCGGCGCCCGGGCGACCGACATTGCCGCGCATGAGCAGCAGGTTGCCGATCATCTGGATCGTGGCGACCGAGTTCTGGTGCTGCGTGATGCCCATGCCCCAGCATGCGATCACGGCAGGAGCGTTGCGGTAGATGTCGGCGGCCTCGCGGATCTGCGCTTCGGCCAGGCCGGACTCCTGCACCAGCACGCTCCACGACTCGGCGCGCAAATCGGCCTCCAGCGCCTCGAAGCCGCTGGTGTGCGTGGCGATGAAGTCATGGTCGAGCATCTGCTCGCCCGCGTCCTCGCGCTCGAGCAGATGCTTCATCATGCCCTTGACGAGCGCGAAATCACCGCCCACGCGCAGCTGAAAGTAGTGCGTGCTGATCGGCGTGGAGCCGAGCGTGGCCATCTCGAGCTTGTCCTGCGGATCGGCGAAGCGTTCCAGGCCGCGCTCGCGCAGCGGGTTGAAGCTCACGATGCGCGCGCCACGCTTGTGCGCCGCGCGCAGCTCGCCCAGCATGCGCGGGTGGTTGGTGCCGGGGTTCTGGCCGAAGATGAAGATGGCATCGGCCTTCTCGAAATCGTCCAGCGTCACCGTGCCCTTGCCGACGCCGAACTGCGGCCGCATGCCGCTGCCACTGGGCTCGTGGCACATGTTCGAACAGTCGGGGAAGTTGTTTGTGCCGTACTCGCGCACGAACAGCTGGTACAGGAACGCAGCCTCGTTGCTGGCCCGGCCCGAGGTGTAGAAGATCGCGCGGTTCGGGTCGGGCAAGGCATTGAGGTGCTTTGCGATCAGCGCGAAGGCATCGTCCCATTCGATGGCGACGTACTTGTCGCTGGCCGCGTCATACACCATCGGATGCGTGAGCCGGCCCTGGTCTTCGAGCCAGAAATCGCTCTTGGCCATCAACTCGGCCACGGTGTGTTTCGCGAACAGCGCGGGGTCGGCGCGGCGCGCGGTGGCTTCCGCCGCCACCGCCTTCACGCCGTTCTCGCAGAACTCGAAGCTGGAGGCGTGGTTGCGATCCGGCCAGGCGCAGCCCGGGCAATCGAAACCGTCGGGCTGGTTGGCCGACAACAGCGTCTTCGCACCCTTGACCGGGATGTCCTGCCGCAGCAGCGCATTCGTCACGCTGCGCAGCGCGCCCCAGCCGCCCGCGGGGCCCTTGTAGAACTCGATCTTCTGGTCTGCCATGCGGGCAGTGTTGGGGTGGCCCGCCGCCGGGTCAAATTGAATCGGGGTATGCCCCGATTCAAAAAGAAAATGAGGCGACCGCGCCTGTGCCATACCCCGCTGCCGCCACGGGCGTGCCGCCGCGCGCGATGCGCACCGCGCAGTACTTGAACTCCGGGATCTTGCCGAAGGGGTCGAGCGCGGCGTTGGTCATCAGGTTGGCCGCCGCCTCGTAGTAGGCGAAGGGCACGAACACCGCGCCGGTCGGCGTGCCGTCGTCGCGCCGCACGTGGATCGCCACCTCCCCGCGGCGCGACTGGATCGTGATGACATCGCCGGGCTGCAGGCCGAGTGCTTCCAGGCTGGCCTGGTTCATCGACGCCGTGGCCATGGGTTCGAGCGCATCGAGCACGGTGGTGCGGCGCGTCATGCTGCCGGTGTGCCAGTGCTCGAGCTGCCGGCCGGTGATCAGCACGAACGGGTACTCGGCATCGGGCCGCTCGTTCGCCGGAATGATGTCGGCCGGCACCAGCCTGACGCGGCCGGTGGCCGTGGGAAAGCGCTCGATGAACACCGTCGGCTGGCCCGGATCTTCGGCGCTCAGGCACGGATAGGTCACGCTCGACTCGCGCTGCAGGCGCTCCCAGGTGATGCCGGCGATGGCCGCATGCATGGCCTGGCGCATCTCCTCGTAGACAGCGGCGACGCCCGACTCCTCGCCTTCGTAGTGCCAGGGGAGGCCCATCCGTCTTGCCAGCTGCTGGATGATCCAGAGGTCGGGCTTGGCCTCGCCCGGCGCGTTCAGGGCCCGCTTGCCGAGCTGCACCATGCGGTCGGTGTTGCTCACGGTGCCGGTCTTCTCGGGCCAGGCACTGGCCGGCAGCACCACATCGGCCAGCCAGGCCGTTTCGGTCATGAAGATGTCCTGCACCACCAGGTGTTCGAGGCTGGCCAGCGCATGGCGCGCATGGTTCAGGTCGGGGTCGCTCATGGCCGGGTTCTCGCCCATGATGTACATGCCGCGGATCTTGTGCGGATCGTCGTCGGGCGCCAGTGCCTTGTGCATGATCTCCACGACGGTGTAGCCCGGCTTGTCGTCGAGCGGCATGCCCCAAAAGTCTTCGAACCACGCGTGCGCGCCGGCGTTGTCGACGCGCTGGTAGTTGGGAAACATCATCGGGATCAGGCCCGCGTCGCTCGCGCCCTGTACGTTGTTCTGTCCGCGCAGCGGATGCAGGCCCGACCCGGGCTTGCCGATCTGGCCGGTGACGGTCACCAGCGCGATCAGGCAGCGTGCGTTGTCGGTGCCGTGCACGTGCTGGCTGATGCCCATGCCCCAGAGCACCATCGCGCCCTTCGCGGTGGCGAACGCACGCGCCACTTCGCGCAGCGTTTCGGCCGGCACGCCGCAGATCGGCGCCATGGCTTCGGGGCTGTAGCCCTTGACGTTCTCGCGCAGCGCTTCGTAGTTGCTGGCCCGATCCCGCACGAAGGCCTCGTCGACCAGGCCTTCGTCGATCACCGCGTGGATCAGCGCGTTGAGCATGGCGACGTCGGTGTCGGCCTTGAACTGCAGCGTGCGCCAGGCGTGGGTGCTGAGGTCGGTGCGGCGCGGGTCGGCCAGCACGATCTTCGCGCCGCGCCTGGCGGCGTTCTTCATCCAGGTCGCGGCCACCGGATGGTTGGCAGTCGGGTTGGAGCCGATGACGAAGATCAGCTCGGCATGCGCCACGTCGTTGACCTGGTTGCTCACCGCCCCCGAGCCCACGCCTTCGAGCAAGGCGGCCACGCTCGATGCGTGGCACAGGCGCGTGCAGTGGTCGACGTTGTTGCTGCCGAAGCCGGTGCGCACCAGCTTCTGGAACAGATAGGCCTCTTCGTTGCTGCCCTTGGCCGAGCCGAAGCCGGCCAGCGCCTTCTTGCCGTGCGTGTCGCGCAAGTCCTTGAGCTTGCCGGCAGCGAGCGCCAGGGCCTCGTCCCAGGTCGCTTCGCGGAATGCCTCGCGCCAGTCGCCGGGGCGCGGTGCGTCGAGGTTCTTGGGCACGCCGGGGCGGCGGATCAATGGCTGGGTGAGGCGCTGCGGATGGTGCGCGTAGTCGAAACCGAAGCGGCCCTTGACGCACAGGCGGCTGTGATTGGCCGGGCCGTCGCGGCCGTCGACGCTGACGATCTTCTCGTCCTTCACGTTGTAGGTGATCAGGCAGCCGACCCCGCAGAAAGGACAGACCGAGTCGACCTTGCGGTCGACCTGCTGCGAGCCGATGTGGCTCTTGGGCATGAGCGCGCCGGTCGGGCAGGCCTGCACGCATTCGCCGCAGGCCACGCAGGTGCTGTCGCCCATCGCGTCGTCGAGGTCGAACACGATCTTGCTGTGTTCGCCGCGCATGGCGTAGCCGATCACGTCGTTGACCTGTTCCTCGCGGCAGGCGCGCACGCAGCGGTTGCACTGGATGCAGGCGTCGAGGTTCACGGCCATCGCAGGGTGCGAGATGTCGGCCGCGGGTTGCTCCCGGCGCAGGGCCTTGAGTGCGGGGCGCACGGCAACATCGAGCTTGCCGGCCCATTCGCTGAGCTCGCCATGCGGGCGCGTCGCATCGTCGCCAATCCACTTGTAGCCCGCGTCGGGCATGTCGGACAGCAGCATCTCGACCACCATGCGCTGGCTCTTCAATGCGCGTTCGCTGGTCGCCTTCACCTCCATGCCGGCCGTCACGTTGCGGCAGCAGCTGGGCGCCAGCGTGCGCTCGCCCTTCACCTCGACCACGCAGGCGCGGCAGTTGCCGTCGGCACGCAGGCCGTCGGTGTAGCAAAGGTGCGGAATGTCGACGCCATGGCGCTCGGCCGCCTTGAAGATCGTTTCGCCTTCGAAGGCTTCCAGCGCGCGGCCGTCGAGCGTGAACGCGACGGTCTGCGGCATCAGTTCGGCAAGGTGCGTCGGCGCGTTCATTGCACCTCCTGTGCAAAGTACTTGCGGATGCTGCGGATCGGATTGGGCGCGGCCTGGCCCAGGCCGCAGATGGAGGCGTCTTCCATCACCTGCGCCAGGTCTTCGAGCGTGGCCTCGTCCCACACCGGCGCCTGCATCAGCGCCGCGGCCTTGGCCGTGCCGACCCGGCACGGGGTGCACTGGCCGCAGCTTTCGTGTTCGAAGAAGCGCATCACGTTCAGCGCCGCGTCACGCGCGCGGTCGTGCTGGCTCAGCACCATCACGGCGGCCGAGCCGATGAAGCAGCCGTGCGGCTGCAAGGTGTCGAAATCGAGCGGGATGTCGTTCAGTGCGGCCGGCAGGATACCGCCGGACGCGCCGCCGGGCAGGTAGGCGTACAGAGTGTGCCCGTCGAGCATGCCGCCGCAGTATTCGTCGATGAGTTCCTGCACCGTGATGCCGGCCGGCGCGAGCTTGACGCCCGGCTGCTTCACGCGGCCGCTGACGCTGAAAGACCGCAGCCCCTTGCGGCCGTGGCGGCCGAAGCCGCTGAACCATTGCGGGCCCTTCTCGACGATGTCGCGCACCCAGTACAGCGTCTCGAAGTTGTGCTCCAGCGTAGGCCGGCCGAACAGGCCGACCTGCGCGATGTAGGGCGGGCGCATGCGGGGCTCGCCGCGCTTGCCTTCGATGCTTTCGATCATCGCGGACTCTTCTCCGCAGATGTAGGCACCGGCGCCACGGCGCAGCTCGATGCGCGGCAGCACGCACGGCGGGTCGGCCTGGAGTGCGGCCAGTTCGGCCTCGAGCAGGCGGCGGCAGTCGTGGTATTCGTCGCGCAGGTAGATGTAGCAGGCCTCGGTGCCGACCACCTGGGCCGCAATCAGCAGCCCTTCCAGAAAGCGGTGCGGGTCACGCTCGAGCCAGGTGCGATCCTTGAAGGTACCGGGCTCGCCCTCGTCGATGTTGACGGCCATGAGCCTGGGCGCCGGCTGGTCGCGCACGATGCGCCACTTGCGGCCGGCCGGAAAGCCTGCGCCGCCGAGGCCGCGCAGGCCCGAGTCTTCCATCGCGCGGATCAGGGCTTCGACATCTTCCTCGCCGTTGACCATCGCCGCAGCCAGCGCGTAGCCGCCATGGGCGCGGTAGGTGGCGTAGTCGGTGAAAGCGGGCACCGCCTCGATCGCTCCAGTCGACGGCGACACGCTGCGCTGCGCAAAGTCGGATGGAATGAAATTGACATGCTCTCGTGCCGGCCGGCCGGGCGTTGCAGCTTCGTCTTGCGTGGATCCCACGGCATGCAGCAGCTTCTCGGCCGTGGCACACGGCACCGCCTGCTGGTGCACCAGCGCAGCCGGTGCCTGCTCGCAGCGGCCGATGCACGGCGCCGCGATCACGCGCACGTCGCCTCGGCCTTGCGCACCGAGCAGCGCCGGCAGCCGCGCCAGCAGATCCTGCGCGCCGGCCAACTCGCAGGCCAGCCCGTCGCACACGCGCACCGCGAGGCCGGGCGCCGCATCGCCGCCGCGCACGATCTCGAAGTGGTGATAGAAGGTCGCGACCTCGTACACCTGCGCCATCGGGATGTTCATCTCGCGCGCCAGCGCCACCAGGTGATGGTCGTGCAGCGCGCCATGCGCGTCGTTGAGCCGGTGCAGGTACTCGATCAGCAGATCGCCCCGATGGCCGCCCTCGGGGCGCGGCCCGATCAGCGCGCACACCTGCTCAAGCGACGCAGCTTCAGGCTGGCGCCCCTTGAGCTTGCTCTTCTTGCGGATGCGATCCCGCAGTTCGTCGGCGGTGGCGAGCGGCACCGCCTGGATTGCTTCCGCTGTGCCTGGGTAGTTCATTTGCCTCGGCCTTCGGTGCAGGCGGCTTGTCTTGCCGCCGGGGAATCAAGTGAAAAATTTCGCGGCGCTGATCAAGGTGCGGTACACGCCCCATGCCAACGGAATGCCGACCGCCGCCCACGCCAGCGCAACGACCAGCGGACTGACAGTGTCGGAGCGACCCGAGCCGGCGCCCACTTCGGAGGCCGATGCCTTCTCGTGCGCCAGGCGCTTTTCTTCGGCCAGCTCGGCATCGCTCATGAACCACTTGTCGGCCAGCGGACGCACCATCAGATTGGCAATGAGCCCGATCACCAGCATGCCGACCAGGATGTACATGGTCTGGTTGTACACCTGCTCGCGCGGAATGCCGAGACCCAGCTGGTACTCGCGCATGTAGTTGACCACCACCGGCCCGAGAATGCCCGCCGTGGCCCACGCCGTGAGCAGCCGGCCGTGAATGGCGCCGACGAACTGGGTGCCGAACAGGTCGGCCAGGTAGGCCGGAATGGTCGCGAAGCCGCCGCCGTACATCGAGAGGATGATGCAGAACGCACCCACGAACAGCAGCTTGCTGCCGGCGCCAGCCGACGAGGGAATGCTGAAGTAAAGCACGCCGCCCAGCACGAAGAACACCACGTAGGTGAGCCTCCGGCCGAGCTTGTCGGACAGGCTGGCCCAGAAGAATCGGCCGCCGATGTTGAACAGGCTCAGCAACGCGGTAAAGCCGCCGGCCACGCCCGCAATGGCGGCGAGTTGGGTCTTGTCGAGTTCGCCGAACTTCTTCGGCACGTCGATCAGCGCGCCGCCGAACACTTCCTGCAGCATCGGGCTGGCCATGCCGATCACGCCGATGCCGGCGCTGACGTTCATGCACAGCACGACCCACAGCAGCCAGAACTGGGGAATGCCCCAGACCTTCTTCACGTGCACGTGGCGCTGCGTGATCATCGCGTTGGCGGCCGCCGGGGGCGGCGTCCAGCCTTCGGGCTTCCAGCCGGTCGGCGGCACGCGGTAGCCGAGCGCGCCGGCCATCATGAAGACGAAGTAGACGATGGCCATGACCACGAAGGCCTGCAGCACGCCGACGCTGGTGGGCGTGGCAAAGGTCTTCATCAGGTCGACTGCCAGCGGCGAGCCGATCATCGCGCCGCCGCCGAAGCCCATGATGGCCATGCCGGTCGCCATGCCGCGGCGATCGGGAAACCACTTGATCAGCGTCGACACCGGCGAGATGTAGCCCAGGCCCAGCCCGATGCCCCCGATCACGCCCGAGCCGAGGATCATCATCCAGAACTGGTGGGTGTAGATGCCGAGCGCCGAGAACAGCATGCCGCCGCACCAGCACAGCGCGCTGACCACGCCGGCCTTGCGCGGGCCGACGCGTTCGAGCCAGCCGCCCCAGATGGCAGCCGAGCAGCCGAGGAACACGAAGAACAGCGTGTACATCCAGCCCAGCGTGGCAATGCGCCAGTCGCAGCCGCTGGCGAACAGCTCGGCGAAGAAGCTCATGTCCTTGGCGCAAGCCACGGCACCGTTGCCTGCGGTCGACAAGGCCTTGGACAGCGGCAGCCAGAACACCGAGAAGCCGTAGGCCATGCCGATGCACAGGTGGATCGCGAGCGCGGCGGGCGGCACCAGCCAGCGGTTGAAGCCGGTGCCCGCGATGATGCGCTCCTTGTCGAGCCAGCCCGGTGCCGCACCAGCGGCAGGGCTGCCACCGCCGGGCAGATGGCCCGGAATCGCGATGGACTCGTTGTACACAGCTCCGGAAGATGTTTCGGCCATGGCACTCCTCAAATTTGTCGTTGGTCGTCGAAAACTGCCGGGTATCCCTCACCGGCGCCGGCGCAGTCTACGATTCGTGACAAATTGCTTCCAATCAGATCGGGACATACCCCAATTCAATTTGGAAATGAATGCGAAGGACCTCAGTTTGAGGCGGCTGGCGCTGGCGGCGCCTCGACCAGGCGGTTCAACTGCCGCAGCCAGGCTTCGCTTTGCAGGAGTTCGATGGCCGCCTCCAGCGCACGCGAGACCCGGTCGCTGGCATAGGTCATGAATCCCAGCGGCGTGCGCAGCAGGGGTGCCACCAGCGGCCGCGCCTCGAATGCCCCGTCGGCGCGCAGCAGCTCGAGCGCAGCACCGGGCAACACGCTCGCCAGCGCACCCGCACCCACGCTGCTGGCCAAGGTGTGGATCGAGTTGGTCTCCATGGCCGCCGTGATCCCCAGGCCGGCCGACTTGAAGGCGCGGTCGACGATCGCGCGGTTGTGCATGTCAGGCGTCAGCAGGCACAGCGGCAGCGTGGCCGCTTCGGCCCATTCGATCGGCGGGCCGAAGCGCAGGTTGGCGCCGCCCCGCACCGGCGTGGCCCGTTGAACCAGGTAGTACAGCTCCGTGCATTGCGGCCACGACGTCAGGCTCACGCTGCGCACGCGCGTGCGGTCGATGTAGCCGAGCGCCAGGTCGACCGACATGCTGTCGAGCGCCGTCTCGATCTCGAGCGAGCTGAGCGAGACCACGGTGGGCGCAATGCCCGGATGCCGCATCTGCAGCTCGATGGCGAAGCTGGACAGGATCGTCATCGCGGTGGGAACCGCCGCCAGGCGCAGACGCCCGCTCGGCTGGCCGACTTCGCTGCGCAGGCGCTGCCGCAGCAGCTCCTGCTCGTGCAGCATGCGCTGCGCGGTGGCGAGCACCGCTTCGCCTTCGACCGTGAGGCCGGCAAAGGCGCGCCCGCGCTTGACGATGAGCACGCCGAATTCCGCCTCCAGCGCCCGCAGCGCGTTCGACAGCGCCGGCTGGGTGATGTGCGACGCCAGCGCCGCACGGCCGAAATGGCGATGCTCGTTGAGCGCCACCAGGTAGCGCATCGACGCCAGGACGTTCATCGCGCAATGCGGAGAGTGGGGCCCATTCCTCTTAAGTGTTCTTGCTGACCGTGATGGTCGGGAACTTCGCCGAGAAGTCCTTCGCCTTCTCCGCGATGCCCACCGCCACGCTGCGGGCGATGCTCTTGTAGATGCCGGCCACCGCGCCGTCGGGGTCGGCCACCACGGTCGGCTTGCCGCTGTCGGCCTGCAGCCGGATGTTGATGTCCAGCGGCAGCGCGCCAAGGTAGGCCATGCTGTATTGCTCGGCCATCTTCTTGCCGCCGTCGGCGCCGAAGATGTGCTCCACGTGGCCGCAGTTGGAGCAGATGTGGACCGCCATGTTCTCGACGATGCCGAGGATCGGCACGCCGACCTTCTCGAACATCTTGATGCCCTTCCTGGCGTCGAGCAGCGCGATGTCCTGCGGCGTGGTGACGATCACCGCGCCCGTCATCGGCACGCGCTGGCTCAGCGTGAGCTGGATGTCGCCGGTGCCCGGCGGCATGTCGACGATCAGGTAGTCGAGATCCTTCCAGTTGGTCTGGCGCAGCAACTGCTCCAGCGCCTGGGTGGCCATGGGTCCGCGCCAGATCATGGCCTCGTCCTGGTCGACCAGGAAGCCGATCGACATGACCTGCACGCCATGGTTTTCGAGCGGCTCCATGGTCTTGCCGTCCTCGCTCTCCGGCCGCCGGTCGATGCCCAGCATCATCGGCTGGCTCGGGCCGTAGATGTCGGCGTCGAGCAGGCCAACGGCTGCGCCCTCGGCCGCGAGGGCCAGCGCGAGGTTGGCGGCCGTGGTGCTCTTGCCCACACCGCCCTTGCCCGAGGCCACGGCGATGATGTTCTTGACGTTGGGCAGCAACTGGACGCCGCGCTGCACGGCATGGCTCGTGACCCTGGTCGTGATGTTGACCGACACGTTGCTCACGCCCGGCACGGTACGGGCCGCCGCCACCAGCGCCTTGCGCAGTGCGGGGTGCTGGCTTCGGGCGGGGTAGCCGAGTTCGAGTTCGAACGACACGTCACCGTCGGCGATTTGCACGTTCTTCAGCGCCTTGCTGGCGACGAAGTCGCGGCCGGTGTTCGGGTCGACGACGGCGCCGAGCGCGCCCATCACTGCCTCTTGGGTAACTGCCATTGATCAAACTCCTGAGTGGCGGGTAGTCTAGTGGCCCAGGTATGCCCTCGCCGCGCCCCGTCCCATTGTCAGCCACCGGACTGCTCCTGACGGGCGGCGGCGCCCGCGCGGCGTACCAGGTCGGGGTGCTGGAGGCGATCGCCGACCTGCGTCGCGAAGCCGGCGCAATCGACCAGCCCAACCCCTTTCCCATCATCACCGGCACCTCGGCCGGCGCCATCAACGCCGCCGCGCTGGCCTGTGGTGCCGACGACTTCGACGGCACGGTGCGCCGCATTGCGGACGTCTGGCAGGGCTTCAGCACCGGGCAGGTGTACCGCGCCGATGCGCTCGGCATGCTCGACGCGATGGGCCGCATGCGTTTGCTGCTGGGCGTTGGCCAACTGCTGGCCAGGTGGCTTCGCATGCGCCCGCGTTCGCTGCTCGACAACGGCCCGCTGGCCGCGCTGCTGCAGCGCCTGGTGCCGCTCGACCGCTTGCCCGGACTCATGGCCGCAGGGCATGTGCAGGCACTGGCGGTGACGGCATCGAGCTACAGCTCGGGCGAGCACTTCACCTTCTTCGATTCAGCGCTGCCGATGGAGCCCTGGGTGCGCTCGCAGCGCATCGCGGTGGCCGGTTCCATCACGCACGACCACCTGATGGCCTCTTCGGCGATCCCGTTCGTGTTTCCAGCCACGGCGCTGCCGATCCACGGCCATACCGAATACTTCGGCGACGGTTCGATGCGCCAGTCCGCCCCGATCTCGCCGGCCATCCACCTGGGCGCCGAGCGCATCCTGGTGATCGGTGCCGGCCGGCTGCACGAGCCTCCGGCCGACCCCGGCCCCAACACCATGACCGGCTACCCCACGCTGGCGCAGATCGCCGGCCACGCGATGTCGAGCATCTTCCTGGATGCGCTCGCCGCCGATATCGAGCGGCTGCGCCGCATCAACCAGACGCTGACGCTGATTCCGCCCGAGCTGCGCGCACAGTCCCGCCTGCGCCCGGTGGAACTGCTGGTGATCGCGCCTTCGGAGCGCATCGACGTGATTGCCGCGCGCCACGTCGGCGTCCTGCCCGGCGCCGTGCGCCGCCTGTTCGGAGTGCGCGCAGGCCTCAGCGGCACCGACATCAAGGGCTCGGCGCTCGCGAGCTACCTGCTGTTCGACACCGCCTTCACGCGCGAACTGATGGCACTCGGGCGCGCCGATGCGTTGCGGCAACGGGCCGAGGTGATGCGGTTCTTCGGATGGGCTCGGCCGTCGGCCTAGCGACGCTTGAACACGAAATCGCACCTTCGCTTGCCGAGCCGCTGCCCGGTGCCGCCGCTGGTGTCGAATGCGGCACGCACGCGATAGGTGTAGGGCTTGCCGCGGGTGGCACCGTTGATCGCATAGGCCGGGTTGCTGACGATGCCATCGAGCTTCAGGACGGTCGCGCCGTTGGCCGGAACCGTACCGGTGAGCAGGTGCCAGCTCGGCTGCCCTTCGGTGCCATGCGTGCCACGCAACACACCCTGCCGGATTTCCGCCGGAAAGTAGTGCACGTAGCCCTTGGCATCGTCTTCCTCGTTGTGCGGCGGACAGGTGAGCGTGACGTTGTAGAGGCCGTCGAAAGCGGTGCTCGGCGCGTCCTCGGCCAGCGCCGGTGCAGAAGCTGCAACGACGGCGGACATGGCCATGGAAGCAAGAAGCCTACGGGTGCAGCGCATGGGGAGCTCCTCTTGGTGAACGGGGCCGGGGCGACGCGCGGCTGTTACTGGTTCGCCTGCAGCATCGCCGCCATCTTCTGATGGATGAGGTTGATGGCCTTGAGCGGCCGGATCATTACCTTGAACGCGGTGATCCTGCCCGCATCGTCCCAGCTGATCATGTCGACACCGTTCACGCCGATGCCGTCGATCTCGACCTGGAACTCCAGCACCGCGTGGTCGGCGGCAACGGTTTCGCGCACGTAGCGAAAGGTGTCGTTGAAGAACACGTTGAAGGCGGCGCGCAGGTACTGCGCCGTGACAGCCTTGCCGACCTGCGGCGTGTGCACCACCGGCGAATGGAAAACCACCTGGTCCGACAACAGCGCATCGAGGCCGCGCATGTTGCGGCTGCGCACGAGTTCGTGCCAGGCTGCGAGGGCATCGTTGTGCATGGTTGGTCCTGTTTCGGTCACGGCAGTGAAGGTTCGGGCATTTTGGCCCTGAGCTGGCGCAAAAAGCCATCGGCGGGTTGACCCCCCGCGGCGCGCTCCCTGGCTACCATCGACCAGGCCCGGGCGTACAGCCCGCGCCAGTAGTAGGCCGTGGCCCACGAGCTGTAGACATAGCGCTTGTCGGGCTCGATCTGCTCGGCCTTCTGGTACAGCGCCTCGGCCTTGCCCAGCAACTCGTCCCGTACCGTCGGCACGAGGGCCTGGTCGTTCACGGCGCAGAGCGTGGTGATCCGCGCGGCATCGGGGTAGATGCCCTGGTACGACGGCGGATTTCGCTTGAGCGCTTCGTCCATCATGCGCATGGCGTCGCAGATCTTGCCCTGGTCGTGCAGCACCGAAGCAAAGCCGGCATAAGGCTCGGCGTTTCGCGGATCGAGCAGCCAGGCCTGGTTGAAGCGCCGCACCGCCATGTCGAGGTTGTTCCTTTGATAGAACATGAAACCCTGCTCGGTCCAGACGCGCGCCGCTTTTTCGCGGGAGCCGTATTGAGCGCTGACCTCGGCGATGAAGCGTTCGTCGGCCACCTTCAGTTCCGGAATCGCGGCCCGGTTCACGCCACCATACATGGGCAGTTCGTCAGGCTTGGGCGCCAGCGGCGCCGCCCGGGCGGCCGCCGTCAGCCCCAGCGCCAACAGCAGGCCGACAGCGATCACATTCCGTCGCAGACAGTTCATGGACGGCTACACCGGCGAAGCGATTCCGAGCTCCGAGCAAACGCGTGCGACCAGGGCTTTCAGGTCGGCGACCTCGGCCTCGAGCCGCGCAAGGTTGGCCTTGAGCGCCGCCACTTCACCCAGCGACACATCGTCACCCGCAGACACCGGCTCCGGGCCAGCCGCTGCTTCGGCCGGCACGCCGCTGAGCAGGTGGGCCCAGCGGCTTTCCCGCGCACCGGGCAGGCGGGCCAGCTTGACCACCAGCGCGCCCGCCGGGCGCTCCGCCATTTCTTCAAGAAAACCTTCGACCGAAGAGATGTCGGCAAAGTTGTGCATGCGGTCGCAGGCGATGCGCAACTCCCCGGCCGTCTGCGGGCCGCGCAGCATCAGCACGGTCAGCAGGATGACCGACTGCGACGGCAGATGCAGCACCCGGTCCGCGTTGTGCGCATAGCGAAAGCTGCGGCCGCCGCTGGTTTCCGACACCAGGCTGTAGCCCTTCAGGCTGTCGAGCGCGGCCTGGGCCTGCGCGTCGGACACCTCCAGCACCGGATTGCGGCTGGTCTTCTGGTTGCAGCCGGACACCAGCGCGTTGAGCGTCAGCGGGTAGCTGTCGGGCACGGTGCGTTGCTTCTCGGCCAGCACGCCGAGCACGCGCGTCTCGAGCAGGGAGAGCGTGGGCAGGGTCGACGGCATCGCGCCTCAGGCCCCGTGAATGCGGCTGACCAGGGCCTTGGTAAACGCGGCGGTGTTGGCCGTGCCGCCCAGGTCGCCGGTGCGCACCTTGTCGATGTTGAGCGTTTCGTCAATGGCGCGGCGCAGCCGCGTCGCTTTCTCGGGCAGCTTGCAGTGGTCGAGCATCAGCGCCGCGGCCAGCAGCAACGCGATCGGGTTGGCGATGCCCTTGCCGGCAATGTCGGGCGCCGAGCCGTGCACCGCTTCGAAAATTGCCGCGTCGGCGCCGATGTTGGCGCCCGGCGCCATGCCGAGCCCGCCGACCAGTCCGGCCACCAGGTCGGACAGGATGTCGCCGAACAGGTTGGTCGTGACCAGCATGTCGAACTGCCAGGGGTTGAGCACCAGCTTCATCGCGCAGGCGTCGACGATGATGGTGTCGAGCTCGAACTTGCCCTTGTACTTTTCTTCGTACATCTGCAGGCCGGTCTCCAGAAACAGGCCGGTCAGCACCTTCATGATGTTGGCCTTGTGCACCAGCGTCACCTTCTTGCGGCCGGTGGCGATGGCGGTCTCGAAGGCGTACTCGAGCACCCTGCGGCAACCCTGGCGGGTGTTGATGCCGGTGGCCATGCCGACGGCATGCGGGTCGCCGTCGATGCGCACATAGTGCTCGTGGCCGATGTAGAGGCCTTCGAGGTTTTCGCGCACCACCATCAGGTCGATCTTGTCGAAGCGCCCGCCCGGAATGATGGTGAGGGCGGGGCGCAGGTTGGCATACAGCTGGAACTCCTCGCGCAGCCGCACGTTCGACGAGCGGTAGCCGCCGCCCGACGGCGTTTCGAGCGGCCCCTTGAGGGCCAGGCGGGTGCGGCGGATGCTGTCGAGCGTGGCCGCCGGCAGCGGGTCGCCGGCCGCCTGCACGCCGCCGAGGCCGGCAATCTGGCGATCCCATTCGAACGGAGCCTTGAGCGCATCGAGCGCGGCCAGCGTGGCATCAACGATCTCGGGGCCGATGCCGTCGCCGGGAATAAGGGTTGCGGGAATGGGGGTCATCGTCATCGGCAGCTTTCTTTCGGGTCGGGACACGGGACACTATATTTAGCCAGAAGCCGCGCAGCAGTTTGGCGCACCACCCGGCTTCGGGGTGTTGCCGCGCGGCAAGGCGCAGCGACCGCCACCTAAAATGCCGCTCCTCCCTCCCAGAAAGCGCCCCTTCCCGATGTCCGCCCCGCGCAAACTCTTCGTCACCACCGCCCTGCCGTATGCCAACGGCAAGTTCCACATCGGCCACATGATGGAATACATCCAGGCCGACATCTGGGTGCGGTTCCAGCGAATGAACCGGGCCGAGGTCAATTTCGTCTGCGCCGACGATGCGCATGGCGCCGCCATCACGATCGCGGCCGACAAGGAAGGCGTGTCGCCGCAGGCCTTCGTGGCCGCGATCGCGGCCGGCCGGAAACCCTACCTCGACGGCTTTCACATCGCGTTCGACAACTGGCACTCGACCGACGCGCCCGAGAACCACGACCTGGCGCAGCAGATCTATCGCGACCTGCGCGACAAGGCCGGGCTGATCGAGAGCAAGAGCGTCGAGCAGTTCTACGACCCCGAAAAGCGCATGTTCCTGGCGGACCGCTTCATCAAGGGCGAGTGCCCGAACTGCCACTCCAAGGACCAGTACGGCGACAACTGCGAGGTGTGCGGCGCGGTCTACGCGCCGACCGAGCTGATCAACCCGTATTCGGCGCTGTCGGGCGCCAGGCCCGAGCTGCGCAGCTCCGAACACTTCTTCTTCAAGCTGTCGGATCCGCGCTGCGAGGCCTACCTCAAGGAATGGACCGCCGCGCCGGGCCATGTTCAGCCCGAGGTTCAGAACAAGATCCGCGAGTGGCTCTACAAGGACGACGAAGGCAAGGGCGGCCTCGGCGACTGGGACATCAGCCGCGATGCGCCCTACTTCGGCATCGAGATTCCCGATGCGCCGGGCAAGTACTTCTATGTGTGGCTCGACGCGCCGGTGGGCTACCTCGCGTCGCTGAAGAACCTGCTGGACAAGCGCTGCATCGAATCCGGCGGCGACGGCATCTCCTACACCGAGTACATGGCCGACCCCGAGCTGGAGCAGGTGCACTTCATCGGCAAGGACATCATCACCTTCCACACGCTGTTCTGGCCCGCGATGCTGTACTTCAGCGGACGAAAGGCGCCCGACCACATCTTCGTGCACGGCCACCTCACGGTGAGCGGCGAGAAGATGAGCAAGAGCCGCGGAACCGGCATCGATCCGCTGCGCTACCTGTCGGTGGGGCTCAATCCCGAGCACCTGCGCTACTACATCGCGGCCAAGCTCAGCGGCCGCAACGAGGACATCGACTTCAACCCCCACGACTTCGTGGCCCGCGTGAACAGCGACCTGGTCGGCAAGTACGTCAACATCGCGAGCCGCAGTGCCGGCTTCATCGGCAAGCGCTTCGGCGGCAAGCTGGGCGAGGTGTCGGCCGACGGCGCCGAGCTGCTGGCCGCGCTGCGCGCCGAAGCCGGCAACCTGCGCGCACTGTACGATGGGCGCGACTATGCCCGCGCGCTGCGCGACACCATGGCGCTGGCAGACCGCGTGAACGAGTACGTCGACGCCAACAAGCCCTGGGAACTGGCCAAGAAGGCCGGCATGGAAGCGCGCCTGCACGACGTGTGCACGGTGTGCCTGGAGGCCTTCCGCCTGCTCACGCTGTACCTCAAACCGGTGCTGCCGGCACTGGCCGCGAATGTCGAGGCTTTCCTGAAGATCGCGCCGCTCGAATGGGCCGATGCGGCGGGCGCGCTCGGCGCGGGCCATGCGATCGACGACTACAAGCACCTGATGCAGCGCGTCGACCCCGCGCTGGTCGACAAGCTGTTCGAGCCGGCCGAGGCAGCACCGGTGCCGGCTGCTGCCGTCGCCGCGCAAGCGCCATCCGGCAGCAGCCTGCCCGGCGGCGAGGCGATAGCGCCGCTGATCACCATCGACGACTTCGTGAAGATCGACCTGCGCCTGGCGAAGATCGTGGCCTGCGAAAAGGTCGAAGGCTCGACCAAGCTGCTGCGCCTGACGCTGGATGCCGGCGAGGGCCGCGAGCGCAACGTGTTCAGCGGCATCGCCTCGGCCTACCAGCCTGAACAATTGATCGGCAAGCTCACCGTGCTGGTCGCCAACCTGGCGCCACGCAAGATGAAGTTCGGCATCAGCGAAGGCATGGTGCTCGCGGCCGGCCATGCCGACGAGAAGGCCAACCCCGGCATCCACGTGCTCGAACCCTGGCCCGGCGCGACCCCCGGGATGCGGGTGCGATGACGCGCTGCACCCCACAATAGGCGCCATGTCCTCCCGCCTGCAGCTCGCCCGCTTTCACCCGAAGCTGATCGACGCGCTCCAGGGCTACAACCGCGAACGCTTCTTCAAGGATCTCGGCGCGGGCGCCACGGTCGGCATCGTGGCGCTGCCGCTGGCCATGGCCTTCGCCATCGCCTCGGGCCTGACGCCCGAAGCCGGCATCTGGACGGCCATCATCGCGGGCTTCCTGATCTCGCTGCTGGGCGGCTCGGTGATACAGATCGGCGGGCCGGCCGGCGCGTTCATCGTGATCGTCTACGGCATCGTCGAGCGCTACGGCCTGGCGAACCTGCTGATCGCCACGGCTTGCGCCGGCGTGCTGCTGTTCCTGCTGGGGCTGTTCAAGCTCGGCACGCTGGTGCGCTACGTTCCGCTGTCGATCGTGGTCGGCTTCACCAATGGCATCGCCGTGCTGATTCTTTTATCGCAGCTGAAGGATCTGCTCGGGCTGTCGATCGCGAAGATGCCGGCAGACGTGTTTTCGCAGTTGCACACCATGGCGCAGCACCTCGACACCTTCAACCCCTATGCGCTCGGCCTCGGGCTGGTCTGCCTGCTGGGGCTGTTCATCTGGCCGCTGCTGCTGCGCATCGATTCGCGGATCGGGCATGTGGTGCATCGCGTGGCCAGCCGCGTGACGATGACGCGCGCGGTGCAGCGCGGTGCGCGCACGCCGGGCCCGATCGTGGCGCTGGTCACGCTCACGCTGGTGGCATGGGCGTTCAAGCTGCCGGTGGAAACCATCGGCACCCGCTTCGGCGGCGTTCCGCAGGGTGTACCCGCCTTTGCATTGCCCAACTTTTCGTGGGAAACCGTGAAGCAGCTCGTGACGCCGACCATCACGATCGCCTTGCTCGGTGCGATCGAATCGCTGCTGTGCGCGCGGGTTGCCGACCAGCTCAGCGGCCAGCCGCGCCACGACCCGAACCAGGAATTGATGGCGCAAGGCATCGCCAACGTGGTGGTGCCGTTCTTCGGCGGCATGCCGGCCACCGGCACCATTGCGCGCACCGTGACGAACATCCGCTCGGGCGGCACGTCGCCCATCGCAGGCATCGTGCACGCGGTGACGCTGCTGGTGATCGTGCTGCTGGCGGCACCACTGGCCTACCACGTGCCGTTGTCGGTGCTGGCCGGCATTCTGGTGTTCGTGGGCTGGAACATGGGGGAGTGGCGCGAGTTCACGCCGTACCGGCTGCGCCACTTCAGCCGGCACTATCGGCTGCTGATGCTGGGCACGTTTTTCCTGACGGTGGTGTTCGACCTCACGGTGGCGGTACAGGTCGGCATCGTGCTGGCCTGTGCGCTGTTCATCCGGCGCATGAGTGGGTTGTTCACGGTCGAGCTGGTGTCGCTGCAACCGCCGGTGCTCACCTACAAGCTCTACGGCGCCCTGTTCTTCGGCGCAGCTGCCAAGCTCGACGAGGCGATTGCCGCGGTCGAGCGCGCGCCGCGCGGCATGACGGTGGTGCTCGACGCGATGCATCTGATTTCCATCGACGCCACCGGCATCGACGCGCTGCGCCAGTTGCACCGCGCCGTGCTTTCGCGCGACGGCGTGCTGTGCATCGAGTCAGTGCAGGCGCAGCCGCTCGAAGTGATGGAACGCTCGGGGTTCGCGGACGAGCTGGCGAGCGGCAAGCCGGCGCACGGCTGAATCGAACCGCCTCAGTTCGCTTCGGTCGAGCGATCCGGCGACGAGCCGCTGCGCAGCACGCGCTGGTCGCTGTTCAGAACCGCTGTAAACACCATCGGCGAATTCGGCGGCTGCACCCAGCGCCATTCCCATTCGGTTTCGTTGCGCAGCGGATAGGGCGCAACCTTGGCCGGCTTGCCAAGCATCTTGCGCAGGTCTTCCATCGCCATGCCGGTTTGCACCCTGGCGAAGTTTTCGGGCGTGAGCACCTGGCGCAGCGCGCTCATCTTGCCGTCAGTGCCGATCGTGATCATGTAGTTCTTCTGGCCGGCCGGCTGGCGGTTGTATTCGAAAACGCGGCCGCCGCCGGGCGCGTCCCAGATGTTCTCGGGCTGGCCGAACTTGGCGCGCACGTCGGCCTCGGTGGCCACGCCCTCCTCCAGCTCGCTGATGCGCTGCGGATCGCAGGCGGCCAGCAACAGGAGCCCGGCCATGGCGGCAGCCGTCCAGCCCGCCCGTGCGCCCCGAAAAATGTGTTGTGTCTTTTGCGCCATCCCATCCCCCTTAAAATTCGGCTCAAAGGTTCAGTCTATGTCCATCTTCAATCGCCCCCACTACACGTCCGAGATCACAAACTTCATCGAAGAGATGAAGCAGAAGAAGCCGACGCTCGAGGCCGAACAGCGCGCCGGCCGTGCCCTGCTGTGGGACAAGAATCTGGACCGCGGCCTGCAGGAAGAGTACGGCGAGGCCCGCGTGCCGCAGCAGCCCTACGTCTACCAGACCCAAGTCAAGTAAGTGCCGATTCGGCCCGCCGCGCCCGCCAGGCCTGCGCGTGGCGCTATGAATTTCGCAGCAACCCCATGATCGGCAAGACCGCCCATTCGGCGCGCGACGCGGTCGAGGCCGACGGCACGGTGGTGCTCGCCACCATGCCCGACGTGATCGACCAGGTGGCGCTGGCCCGGCTCTATGGGGAGCCGCTGTTCGCGCTGCCGAACGACCTCTACATCCCGCCCGAAGCGCTGCAGGTGTTCCTGGAAGCCTTCGAGGGCCCGCTCGACCTGCTGCTCTACCTGATCCGCAAGCAGAATTTCAACATTCTCGACATCCCGATGGCCGGGCTGACGCGGCAATACCTGACCTACGTCGACGAGGTGCGCCGCACCAACCTCGAGCTGGCAGCCGAGTACCTGCTGATGGCGGCGATGCTGATCGAGATCAAGTCGCGCATGCTGCTGCCGCCGCGCAAGACGGCCGAGGGCGAGGAAGCCGAAGACCCGCGCGCGGAGCTGGTGCGGCGCCTGCTGGAATACGAGCAGACCAAGGTGCAGGCCGCTGCAATCAGTGCCATGCCGCAGGCCGGGCGCGATTTCTGGAAGGGGCAGGTCTACATCGAGCAGTCGCTGAAGCCGCGCTTTCCCGATGTGAACGTGGTCGACCTGCGTGACGCCTGGGCCGACATCCTCAAGCGCGCCAAGCTGGTGCAGCACCACAAGATATCGCGCGAGGAACTCAGCGTGCGCGAGCACATGAGCATCGTGCTGCGCAAGCTCCAGGGGCGCCAGTTCGTCGAGTTCGAGAACCTGTTCGACGTGACCCGCGGCACGCCGGTGCTGATCGTGACCTTCATCGCCCTGCTCGAACTTGGGAAGGAAACACTGGTCGACATCACCCAGGCCGAGGCCTTTGCCCCCATCTACGTACGGCTGGCGTATTCGCCGGCCTGACCCGACCCCGATCTCGTGCCATTGGACCCCCTCCAGTTCGACGTGCTGATCGTCGGCAGCGGCCTGGCCGGCCTGTCGGCGGCGCTGCACCTGGCGCCGACCCACCGCGTCGCGGTGCTGACCAAGCGCGCGCTGACCGATGGCGCCAGCGGCTGGGCCCAGGGCGGGATCGCCGCCGTGCTGGCCGAAGGCGACAGCTTCGAGTCGCATGTGCAAGACACGCTGGTTGCCGGTGCCGGCCTGTGCGACGACGCCGCTACCCGCTTCGTGGTCGAGCACGCGCCCGGATGCATCGCCTGGCTGCGCGAACTGGGCGTGCCGTTCTCGCTGGAGGACGGCGCGCTCCATCTCACGCGCGAAGGCGGCCACAGCGCGCGGCGCATCGCGCACGTGACCGACGCCACCGGCGCCGCCGTGCAGCGCACGCTGGTCGACCAGGTGCGGCGCACGCCCGGCATCACGCTGTTCGAGCGGCACACGCTGGTCGACCTGATCGGCTCGGCCAAGCTGGGCCTGCCGGGGCCCAACCGATGCCTGGGGCTGTACGCGCTGGACGCGGAAACCGACGAAGTACTGACCTTCGCCGCGCCGCAGACCATCCTGGCGACCGGCGGCGCGGGCAAGGTCTACCTCTACACCACCAACCCCGACACGGCCACCGGCGATGGCATTGCTGCGGCCTGGCGCGCCGGCTGCGCGGTGGCGAACATGGAGTTCGTCCAGTTCCACCCGACCTGCCTGTACCACCCGCAAGCCAAGTCCTTCCTGATCTCGGAGGCGGTGCGTGGCGAGGGCGGACGGCTGCTGCTGCCGGAATCGGCCGGTGGCACCCGCTTCATGCCCGCCCACGACGAGCGCGCCGAACTGGCGCCGCGCGACGTGGTGGCGCGCGCCATCGATTTCGAGATGAAGAAGCACGGGCTGGACTGCGTGCACCTCGACATCTCGCACAAGCCACCGGCCTTCATTGCCGAGCACTTCCCCAACATCCAGGCGCGCTGTCTGGCGCTGGGCATCGACATCACGCAACAGCCCATTCCGGTGGTGCCGGCAGCGCACTACACCTGCGGCGGCGTGCGCGTCGACCTCGCGGGCCGCACCGACCTGGCCGGCCTGTATGCCATTGGCGAAACCGCCTGCACCGGCCTGCACGGCGCCAACCGGCTGGCCAGCAACTCGCTGCTCGAATGCATGGTGTTCGCGCGCGCGGCGGCCGAGGCCATTGCCCAGGCGCCCGGGACGGCGGTGGCGGCGCTGCCGCGCTGGGACGACAGCCGCGTCACCGATGCCGACGAATGCGTGGTCATCTCGCACAACTGGGACGAGCTGCGCCGCTTCATGTGGGACTACGTGGGCATCGTGCGCACCAACAAGCGGCTGGAGCGCGCCAGCCACCGGATTGCGCTGCTGCAGGGCGAGATCGCGGAGTTCTACGCCCACTTCCACGTCAGCCGCGACCTGCTGGAACTGCGCAACCTGGTGCAGGTGGCCGGGCTCATCGTGCGCTCGGCACAGGCACGGCACGAAAGCCGCGGCCTGCATTTCAGCCGCGACTACCCCGCGCCGGCCGAGGTGGCCGAACCCACCGTGCTGGTGCCGCCCTCAGCGGTTTAGAAGGAACACTCCACAAGATGATTAGGGTAAACCCTATAATGCACTGCAGCATCAATCCGATGCCGAGGAGTGATCGTCATGTCCCCCATTCTGTCCATGCCCAGCCAGGCACCGGCGCCGGCCATCGGCACCGCTCTGCACGAACTGGCCGTCGCCGCGGCCCATGTCCTTGCGGCATTGCGTGCCACGCTGTTCCAGACTGCCGCCACGCGGCCGTTGAGCGCCAGCGAAGAAGCCGAACAGGTTCGCGCGCTGGCCGTGAGCTACCTCAAGACCGATCGGCGCTTTGCCGACGATCTGTTTGCAGCGGCCAACCGGCACGAGATGCTGCACGGCGCCTAATCGGCGCTTCGCGTCGCGGCGCAAGGCGCCCGACATGAGCGAACAAGCCTCCTCAGCGCGCAAGCCGCTGACCTTGCACCGCCTGCGCGAAATGCACGCGGCGGGCGAAAAAATCGCCATGCTGACCTGCTACGACGCGAGCTTCGCGCGCGTGCTCGATACCGCTGGCGTCGACTGCCTGCTGGTCGGCGATTCGCTCGGCATGGTGCTGCAGGGCCTGGGCAGCACGGTGCCCGTGACCCTGCAAGACATGGCCTACCACACGGCCTGCGTGGCGCGCGGCAACCGCGGCGCCTGGGTCGTCGGCGACCTGCCCTTCGGCAGCTACCAGGAATCGAAGGAACAAGCGCTGCGCAGCGCCACCGTGCTGATGCAGGCCGGCGCGCACATGGTCAAGCTCGAAGGCGGCGGCTGGACTGCCGAAACCGTGCGCTTCCTGGTGCAGCGCGGCATTCCGGTGTGCGGCCATCTGGGCCTGACGCCGCAATCGGTGCACGCCCTGGGCGGCTACCGCATCCAGGGCCGCGACGAAGACAGCGCCGCGCTGCTCAGGCAGCATGCGCGCGAACTGCAAGACGCCGGCGCCAGCATGCTGGTGCTCGAGCTGCTGCCGGCCGCGCTGGGCGCGGAAGTCACGGCCGCACTCCAGATCCCCGTTATCGGCATTGGCGCCGGCGTGCAATGCAGCGGCCAGGTGCTGGTGTTGCACGACATGCTGGGCCTCACCTCGGGCCGGCTGCCGCGCTTCGTGCGCAACTTCATGCCGGACAGCGACAGCATCGAGGCCGCCGTGCGGCGCTACGTGGGCGCCGTCAAAGAGCAAAGCTTTCCTGGCCCCGAACACGGTTACTGAACCATGCAAATCGCCCACACCATCGCCGAACTGCGACAACTGCTGAGCCGCAGCGAACGCCCGGCCTTCGTGCCCACCATGGGCAACCTGCACGCGGGCCATATCGCCCTGGTGCGCCAGGCCAGAACACGGGGCGACGCCACCGTGGCCAGCATCTTCGTCAACCGACTGCAGTTCCTGCCGCACGAAGACTTCGACACCTATCCGCGCACCTGGGACTCCGACTGCGCCCAACTGGCCGAGGCCGGCTGCGACGTGCTGTTCGCGCCGGACGAACGCGAGCTGTACCCCGAGCCGCAAAGCTACAAGGTGCATCCGCCGGCCGAGCTGGCCAACATCCTCGAAGGCCACTTCCGCCCCGGGTTCTTCGTCGGCGTGAGCACCGTGGTGATGAAGCTCCTGGCCTGCGTTCAGCCGGCCGTGGCCGTGTTCGGCAAGAAGGACTACCAGCAGCTCATGGTGATTCGCGGCATGGTGCGGCAATTTGCGCTGCCGACCGAGATCGTGGCTGGCGAAACGCAGCGCGCAGACGATGGGCTGGCACTGTCATCGCGCAACGGCTACCTCAGCGAAGCCGAGCGCGCCGAAGCGGTGTGGCTGTCGCGCACGCTCCGTCAGATGGCCACGCAAGTGAAGGCCGGTCAACCCTTCGCCGAGATCGAGGCCGAGGCCATGCAGACACTGGCCCGGCGCGGCTGGCAGCCCGACTACCTGACGGTGCGCCGGCAAGCCGATCTGCAAGCGCCAACCGCCCTCGACGCGCCGCTGGTGGTGCTGGGCGCGGCGAAGCTGGGGCCCACGCGCCTGATCGACAACCTGGAACTATGAGCACGGCAGGCTTCGTCGACTTCGTCGTGGAGCAGCTCGCTTCGATGGAGCGGGTGAGCGCCAAGCGCTTCTTCGGTGGCGTCGGCTTGTCCGCCAACTCGGTTCAGTTCGCGATGGTCATGGGCAATTCGCTCTACTTCACCGTCGACGACACGACCCGGCCGAAGTACGAGCAGATGGGCAGCGTTTGCTTTTCGTACACCACCCGGAAGGGCCGGGTGCAGGTGAAAAAATACTTTCAGGTGCCGGCTGAGGTCATCGAAGACCCGGTTGCGCTGGTAGCCCTGGCAAGGGAAGCCGTCGACGTCGCGCACAAGTCAAAAACGCGAAGCACGAAGAAGAGCGCGGCCTGACGGCCTGCGGTACTACGCCGCCCCGATGTTCGGCACCAGCGCCCCGGCGCCCTGCCCTGCCGTCAGCGCCGCGGTAAACGCCAGCATCCGGTCGATCGGCAGCTTGGCCCGCTGCCCCAGCGCCGGGTCGACTTGGATTTCGTTGGCGCCGGTCTCCAGCACATGGGCCAGGCCGGCCAGGCCGTTCATCGCCATCCAGGGGCAATGCGCGCAGCTCTTGCAGGTGGCGCTGCTGCCGGCCGTGGGTGCTTCGTAGAACACCTTGCCCGGGTTGAGCGTGCGCAGCTTGTGCATCATGCCGTTGTCGGTGGCGACGATGAACTCCCTTGCATCGAACTCGCGCGCAGCGTTGAGGATGGCCGAGGTGGAGCCCACGGCGTCGGCCAGCGCGATCACGTCGGCCGGCGATTCGGGATGCACCAGCACCCTGGCCTGGGGATGCTCCTTCTTCAGCGCTTCCAGCTCGAAGGCCTTGAACTCGTCGTGCACGATGCAGGCACCGCGCCAGAACACCATGTCGGCACCGGTTTCGCGCTGGATGTAGTTGCCCAGGTGCTTGTCGGGTGCCCACAGGATCTTGTGGCCCTTGTCCTTGAGGGCGCGCACGATGTCGAGTGCACAGCTGGAGGTGACCAGCCAGTCGGCGCGCGCTTTCACGGCCGCGCTGGTGTTGGCATAGACCACCACGGTGCGATCGGGATGCGCATCGCAGAAGGCTGAAAACTCGTCGACCGGGCAGCCCAGATCGAGCGAGCAGGTGGCGTCGAGATCGGGCATCAGCACGCGCTTTTCGGGCGAGAGGATCTTGGCCGTCTCGCCCATGAAACGCACGCCCGAGACCACCAGCGTCTGCGCCGCATGGTCGCGCCCGAAGCGCGCCATTTCGAGCGAATCGCTGACCAGTCCACCGGTTTCCTCGGCCAGATCCTGCAGATCCGGGTGCACGTAGTAATGCGACACCATCACGGCGTTGCGTTCCTTGAGCAGGCGGCGGATCCGATCCTTGAGCGCAGTGCGTTCGCCGGGCGATGGCTCGGCCGGCACGCGGGCCCAGGCGTGGCGCGTGTTGCAGGCGGGTTGTTCGTATTCGATATCGATCACGGCATTCATGCCAGCATCTCCATTCGCAGCGACAGGTCGATCGCCCTCACGTCCTTGGTCAGGGCGCCGACGGAGATGCGGTCGACCCCCGTCTGCGCCAGTTCGCGCACGCGCTCCAGTGTCACGCCACCCGAGATTTCGAGCACTGCGCGGCCGGCGTTCAGGCGCACGGCTTCGCGCAGCATCGGCAAATCCATGTTGTCGAGCAGCACCATGCTGGCGCCTGCGGCCAGCGCTTCGTCGAGTTGCGCCAGCGTCTCGACTTCGATCTCCACGAAGCGGGCCTGGTGGGCCACGCGCCCGGCCGCCCGCAGCACAGCCGATACGCCGCCGGCCGTGGCGATGTGGTTTTCCTTGATCAGCACGGCGTCATGCAGGCCGATGCGGTGGTTGAGCCCGCCCCCCACGCGCACCGCGTACTTTTGCGCCAGCCGCAGGCCTGGCAGGGTCTTGCGGGTGTCGACGATGCGTGCGCGGGTGCCTTCAACGGCCTGCACATAGGTCGCAGTCTTGGTGGCCACGGCGCTGAGCAACTGCAGAAAGTTGAGCGCGCTGCGCTCGGCGGTCAGCAGGCTGCGCGCCGAACCTTCGATTTCCAGCAGCACCTCGTTGGCCTCGCAGCACTGGCCCTCGCCGCGCCGCCAGTCAAGGTTCAGTCCTGGGTCGACCTGGCGCAATACGGCCTCGACCCAGGGCGTGCCGCAAAGCACGGCCGCCTCGCGCACCAGCAAGCGGGCCCGCGCGCGCTGGGCGGCTGGCACCAGCGCGGCAGTGAGGTCGCCGGCGCCCACGTCTTCGGCCAGCGTGCGCGCGGCATCGGCACTGGCCAGTTCGGTGATCTGCACGGGGGAAAAATCAAAAGGGGCGGTGATCGTGGCACTCATGTCGCCCCGATTTTGCCCGCGCGCGCAGGCACATTCGGTTCAGTTGACCGCGAAGCAGTAAAGCAGGCCGCCGCCGCCGGTCTTTTTGAGTGCGTCCAGGCTGCAGCCCTGCGTGGCATGTGAGGAGTTCCACGACTTCGAGGGCGCATCGTCGCGCAACCCCATGCGGTCGTGATGGCCGACGATCGCCGAGCCATCGCCGCTCTTGGTCCAGTTGCCGCAGGTGTTGTCCTTGCCGTCGCTCACGGCGCGGCCGTCGGGCGAGGAGCCGGTCAGGATGTCGTGCAGGTTGGTGGCATCGCCCCGCCCCATGACCGGCTGGCCGGCCTCGGTGAGGGCCGACTGCTTGGTCAGCATGTTGGAGCCGTGCAGTTCGTCAAGGTTGGTGGCCACCAGAACGCCCTTGGCGTTGTACCAGGGGCCGGTACCGATGCGGTCGCGCGCATTGACCGCCGGGCTGCCGGCCAGCGCGCTGTTGCTCAGGTAGGCATGCCAGGTGCGTCCGCCAGCACCGGCCTTGGCGGCCAGACTCTGACAATAACGGTCGGCGCCCGGCAGGCCACCGAAGTCAGCGCCCTGCCCCGGATTGGCGCTGGTCAGGAAAAAGCCCATGGGCTTCTGCGCCGGGGCGGACGCCATCGGCCCGCCGGCGCCGCAGCCGGCCAGCACCGCGGCGGCGGCCAGCGACACGACAAGAGAATACGGACGGCAACGGGTCATGGATGGTCTCCTTGTGAATGGAGCGCTGACCGTAACTCAAGCCGGCGCAGCCATCAATCGGCCCTCACCCGGGTTCGGACGACGGCTCGCGCGCCATCAGGGCGGCGACCACCTGGGCCGGACTGCCGGCGCCGTCGAGCAGCGCGACCACGCCCTCGGCAATCGGCATCTCGAGCCCCAGCAGCCGCGCGCGCTGCACCACGGTGCGTGCGCAGTAGACGCCTTCGGCAACGTGGCCGAGCGAATCGACCGCCTGTGCCAGCGTCTGGCCGCCGGCCAGCAACAGGCCGACCTTGCGGTTGCGCGACAGGTCGCCGGTGGCGGTGAGCACCAGGTCGCCCAGGCCCGACAAGCCCATGAAGGTTTCGGCGCGTGCGCCGAGCGCAAGGCCGAAGCGCGTCATCTCGGCCAGCCCGCGCGTGATCAGCGCGGCGCGCGCATTGAGGCCCAGGGCGAGCCCGTCGCACAGTCCGGTGGCGATCGCCAGCACGTTCTTGACGGCGCCACCGACCTCGACACCGACGATGTCATCGTTGGCATAGACCCGCAGTGCCGGGCCGTGAAAGGCCTCGACGAGCACGTCGCGCACCCGGGCATGGCTGCTTGCGGCCACCAGCGCGGTCGGCCGGCCCTGCGCCACCTCCTGCGCGAAGCTGGGGCCGCTGAGCACGCCGGCCAGCAGATCCGGGGCAACCTGAGCCCGTATCTCGTGCGCCAGCAGGCCGAAGGACTGCGAGGCGCCGAGCGCCTGCTCGACACCTTTGCAGAGCCAGGCGACCGGCACCGAAAGATCGCGCAGTGCAAGCAGTTGGCCACGCAGCGCGGCCATCGGCGTGGCGACGATCACGAGGTCGGCGCCGTGCACGGCCGAAGCGGCATCGCCGGCCTGCACCGACAACGCGGCCGGCAGCGGCGTGCCCGGGAGGTAGCGCGCGTTCTCGCGCGTGGCGCTCATGCGCGCGGCCTGCACGGCATCGCGCGCCCACAGCGTGACGTGGTGGCGTGCGGCCACGTTGACCGCGAGCGCGGTGCCCCAGGCGCCGGCACCGAGCACGCAGATTTTCATGCGGCAGCCGCGGCGCGTGGCGCGGGTTTACTGCGTGACGATCGGCGACGGCTCGCCGGCGGCCTGCGCCTGCTGCTGCTCGTACATCGCCTGGAAGTTGATTTCGGCCAGGTGCACCGGCGGGAAACCGCCGCGCTGGATCACATCTGCCACGTTGCCGCGCAGGTAGGGGTAGACGATTTGAGGGCAGGCGATGCCCAGGATCGGGCCCATCTGGTCTTCCGGCAAGTTGCGGATCTCGAAGATGCCGGCCTGCTTGGCCTCGACCAGGAACACCGTCTTGTCCTGCACCTTGGTCTGCACCGTGGCGGACACAGTGATTTCGAAGATGCCGTCGGCCACTGGCTGGGCGTCCACGCCGAGCTGGATATCGACGGTCGGCTGCTCGGGATCCAGCAGGATCGCGGGCGAATTGGGTTGCTCGAGCGACAGGTCTTTCAGGTAGACGCGTTGAATCTGGAACACGGGGTCTTGGGTGTCTGCCATGGCGGAGCTTTCGGATGTCAAAACAACGCCCGCCGGGAAAAGTTTCCCGCAGCGGGCTTGGGAGGTAGCCGGCGATTATCGCCGGTCGCAAATGGCGGTCAGGCGGCTTGCAGCAGGGGCATCAGGCCGCCGCGCCCGTCCAGCGCGACCAGGTCGTCGCAGCCGCCGACGTGGGTGTCTCCGATGAAGATCTGCGGCACCGTGCGGCGCCGGGTGGTCTCCATCATCGCGGCGCGGGCCTGCGGGTCGGTGTCGATGCGGATCTCTTCGATCTGCTCGACGCCCTTGGACTTGAGGATTTGCTTCGCGCGAATGCAGTACGGGCAAACGGCGGTGGTGTACATCTTGACGGTTTGCATGCGCTCTACCTTGGGAAGACTTTCACAATTTCAACAGTGCGCGAAGACTGGGGCCAAGCCCAATGCTTAGGCTTTTTCAATCGGCAGGTTAGCGTCTTTCCAGGCCTTGAGTCCGCCCGCAATCGCTTGGGCCTGCTCATAGCCGAGTTTCTTGGCGGTGGCGACCGCACGGTTTGCGCGCGCGCCGGTGCCGCAGATCAGCAGCAGCGGCACGGTCTTGTTCTTGACAGCCGAGGTCAGCTTTTCTTCCATCAGGTTGAGCGGCACGTTCTTCGAGTTGGTCACGTGGCCGGCCGCGAACTCCTCGGGTTCGCGCACGTCCACCACCACCGCACGCTCGCGGTTGATCAACTGCACCGCCCCCTGGGCCGTCAGCGAGCCGGTACCGGCACCGCGCAGCAAGGGCCAGGCCAGCATGCCGCCCGAGCTGAGCGTGATCAGCAGCAGCATCCAGTTGTCGACGATGAATTTCACAGGGTTCCTTGGGGAGTTGGGATTGGCAAAGCCACAGATTTTAGAATGGCGGGTTCCGCAGTCCCTGACCTCCGACACCAAAGGCCTCCTCCCATGCACAAGCTGGTACTGATTCGCCATGGCGAATCGACCTGGAATCTCGAAAACCGCTTTACCGGCTGGACCGACGTCGACCTGACCGACACCGGCGTCGAACAGGCCAAACAGGCCGGCCGCCTGCTCAAGGCCGAAGGCTACGAGTTCGATGTGGCCTGCACCAGCGTGCTCAAGCGCGCCACCCGTACGCTGTGGCACACGCTGGACGAACTCGACCGCACCTGGCTGCCGGTGGTGCACTCCTGGCGCCTGAACGAGCGCCACTATGGCGGTCTGCAGGGCCTGAACAAGGCCGAAACGGCCAAGAAGTACGGCGACGAGCAGGTGCTGGTGTGGCGCCGCAGCTACGACACGCCACCGCCGCCACTGGCACTTGACGACCCGCGCAGCGAGCGCGGCGACGTGCGCTACGCCAGGCTGGCGCCGGAGCAGATTCCGTTGACCGAATGCCTGAAGGACACCGTGGCACGCGTGCTGCCGTTCTGGAACGAGTCGATGGCGCCCGCCATCCGCAGCGGCCGCCGGCTCGTGGTGGCGGCGCACGGCAACTCGATCCGGGCGCTGGTGAAGTACCTCGACGGCATTTCGGACAGTGACATCGTCGGACTCAACATCCCGAACGGCATTCCGCTGGTGTACGAACTGGACGACGAACTCAAACCATTGCGCCACTATTACCTCGGCGACGCCGAAGCGGCCGCGAAAGCCGCCGCAGCCGTGGCATCGCAGGGGAAAGCCTGAACTAAATGCACATCCGTTGACATGTCGACGGAACCGCGGCAGGCAAATTGCTTCCAAGGTGTGTATATTGGTTCGAGCCACACGGCCGACACTCTCAGGACACTTTTAAATGGGCCAAAAACTCAAGATCACCGGTTGGGTTGCAGCCGGCGCCGTCGCAGGCGTACTGACCACCGTTTCACTGCAAACCGTCGCGCGCGGTTCGCTGGCCCCGCTGCCGCTGGAGGAGCTGCAACAGCTCGCCGCTGTGTTCGGCATGGTCAAGACCGACTATGTCGAGCCGGTCGACGAAAAGAAGCTCATCTCCGATGCGATCTCCGGCATGGTCGCCGGGCTCGATCCGCACTCGCAGTATTTCGACAAGAAGTCCTTCAAGGAATTCAAGGAAGGCACCAGTGGCCGCTTCGTCGGGGTCGGCATCGAGATTTCGCAGGAAGACGGCCTGATCAAGGTGGTGTCGCCGATCGAGGGTTCGCCCGCGTTCCGCGCCGGCCTGAAGCCGAGCGACCTGATCACCAAGATCGATGACACCGCAGTGCGCGGACTCAGCCTCAACGAGGCGGTCAAACGCATGCGCGGCGAGGCCAACACCAAGGTGCTGCTCACGATCTTCCGCAAGGACGAGAACCGCACCTTCCCGGTCACGATCACGCGCGAAGAGATTCGCACGCAATCGGTTCGCGGCAAGGTCATCGAGCCGGGCTATGCCTGGATTCGCCTGTCCCAGTTCCAGGAGCGCACCGTCGACGACTTCGTGAAAAAGGTCGACGAGATCTACAAGCAGGATCCCAACATCAAGGGCCTGGTGCTCGACCTGCGCAACGACCCGGGCGGCCTGCTCGATGCGGCGGTGGCCGTCTCGGCCGCCTTCCTGCCCGAAAACGTGACGGTGGTCACCACCGACGGCCAGCTGAGCGAGAGCAAGTCGATCTACAAGGCGATCCCGGCGGACTACCAGCGCCGCGCCGGCGCCGACCCGCTGCGCAGTCTGCCGGCCGCACTGAAGTCGGTGCCGCTGGTGGTGCTGGTGAACGAAGGCTCGGCTTCGGCCAGCGAAATCGTGGCCGGTGCCCTGCAGGATCACAAGCGCGGCGTCGTGATGGGCAGCCAGACCTTCGGCAAGGGCTCGGTGCAGACGGTGCGCCCGCTCGGCCCCGACACCGGCCTGAAGATCACCACCGCGCGCTACTACACGCCGAGTGGCACCTCGATCCAGGCCAAGGGCATCGTGCCGAACGTGCTGATCGACGAAAGTGCCGAAGGCAGCCCGTTCGCCGCGCTGCGGATGCGCGAGGCCGATCTCGAAAAGCATCTGGCCAGCGGCCAAGGCCCCGAGGCCAAGAGCCCCGAGCGCGAAAAAGCACGCGACGAAGCCCGCAAGCGCCTCGAGGAAGAGGCCAAGAAGCCGCCGCAGGACCGCAAGATCCCCGAGTTCGGCACCGACAAGGACTTCCCGCTGGTGCAGGCGCTCAACCGCCTCAAGGGCCAGCCGGTGCTGGTCAGCAAGACGCAGGTGATCGTCGACAACAAGGAAGAAAAGAAAGAGAACTGATCGGGCCGGCACGTGCAGGACGATGAGCTGCTGCGCTATTCGCGGCATATCCTGCTGGAAGAGTTCGGCATCGATGGTCAGGCCAGGGTCTCGGCAGCGCATGCGCTGGTAGTGGGCGCTGGCGGGCTTGGCTCGCCGGTGGCGCTCTACCTCGCCGCAGCGGGCGTCGGGCACATCACGCTGGTCGACGACGACACGGTCGACCTCACCAACCTGCAACGCCAGATCGCCCACACCACGGCGCGTGCGGGCCAGGCCAAGGTGACTTCGGCCGCCGAGGCGATGCTCGCGATCAACCCCACCATTGCGATCGAGCCGATCACGCAGCGCGCCGATGCCCAAGCGCTGGATCGCCTGGTGGCCGGCGCCGACGTGGTGATCGACTGCAGTGACAACTTCGCGACGCGCCAGGCCGTCAACAAGGCCTGCGTGGCCCATGCCAAGCCGCTGGTGTCCGGGGCGGCAATTCGCTTCGATGGCCAGCTCAGCGTCTTCGACACGCGCGATGCGGCGTCGCCCTGTTACGCCTGCCTGTTCCCGCCCGACGCCGATTTCGAGGAAACGCGCTGCGCCGTCCTTGGCGTGTTCGGGCCGGTGGTGGGCACGATCGGCACGCTGCAGGCGCATGAGGCGCTCAAGCTGCTGGCAGGGATCGGCTCGTCGCTGGCCGGGCAGCTGTTGATGTTCGATGGGCGCAGCACCCGGTTCGACACCTTGCGCACCGCGCGCGACCCGCAGTGCAGCGTTTGCGGCCAACGCCCAGCCGTCTAATTCGGCCCTGCATTCAAAGATCTTGATCTAGCGTTGATCCGGCACTGAGGTTCCAGGGCGGGGGACATTCGCGGAAGGGGCCTACCCCGAAACGTCAAGCACTTCACGTTCATTGGCGCGCAGTCTTGGCCTTGGCAGCGCCCGCGGCGGCGGCGCCGGCGGTCGGCTGCTTCGCATCGGCCAGCACACCCTTGCAGTCGGCGTCTACGCCCGGCCCTGTTTCGATCGTTGCGACCAGTGCCAGCAACGGGTTGATGACGCCGAGCGCCACCGCAGCCAGGCCGCGCCCGGCCAGCTGGCCCGCCTCGATGCCTACCGAGGGCGAAGCGAAGGTGCCGCCGATCACGAGCGGCGTTCGCAGCGAAAGAATGCTCATGTCCTTCGGCTGCTGACGAACCACGAAATGCATCGTCTCGTCGGACAGGCTGGCCTGGCCGCTGGCGTTGAACACCGTGTCGGTGGTGTCGAACACCAGACTGCGTCCGACCATCACGCCCTTGCTGACATCGAAAGCCACCGCCGCGCAGCGCAGCGTGACGTTGCGGTCGCCACGCAGCAGGAACTTGATGATCTCTCCGCCATCGAGCCCCATGAACTCGAGCAGCAGGTTGCTGAACTCGCCGCGCCCGGTGATGGCGGCCACGTCGCCCGATGACCCGCCCAGCCAACTCGCGACCGAGTTGCCGCGGCCGGACAGGTTGATGCGTCCGTCGAGCTTGCCAAAGCTGGTTTTAAGCGTCTCGACCTTCGGAATCAGCCGATTGAGCTGCATCGCCCGGATGTCGAGCGAGGCGCGGATATCAGCCGGATTCTGCGTCGCGTCGATACGGATCGCGCCAGCCAGCTTGCCGCTGGCCAGGCCGAGGTCGAGCGGATCGAGCGTCAGCACGCCGTCGACCAGCTTCACGTGCACGCTGCCGCGATCCAGCGGCACGTCGCGCACGTTGCGGATTTTCTCTGCCGTGTATTGCACCTCGGCATTCATCGCACGCAGCCGCTCGAAATCGAGCTTTGCAGTCGGCAACACCTTGCGGCCCGGATCCTTTTGCGCGCGCTTGACCTGAGTGATCGATGGCGGCGGCTCCACACCCTCCACGGCCTTGGCCGCGCGCTCGGTCGGCGGCAGGCCGATCAGCGGGCCGAGATCGTCCATGTCCATGACGCGGGAACGAAGGCTGCCGCTGAGGTGCGGCGTTTTCGGGGCCTGGTCGAAGCGCATGTCGCCGCCGATGTCCGACAGTCCGAGCTTGCCCTTCAGGCCCTGAACCTCCCAGAGCTTGGCGCGCTTGCGCAAATCGCCGCTGAGCGCGTAGGGCGAGGTCTGCGGCAGGGCGATGCCGAGCAGCGGGTAGAGATCGCCGAGGGTCTGGCCCTTGAGCTGGAACTGCGCGTCGATGCCGTCGAGATCGGCCAGCGCAGCCACGGTGCCCTTGGCGGAGAGCTGCGTCTTGCCGGCCACGGCCTTGATTTCCATGGGGAACGGCGGCTGCCCGGCCGACGTGAGCTGCAGTACGTTGCCGGTGCTGCCTTGGGCAGTCAGGGTTTGCCGCTGATAGCGGCCCTTCACGCGAAAGTCGAGCGGCATCTCGCCGCGCGCAGTGTCGAACGTGAAATCGGCGTGCAGGTCGACACCGAGATGCTCCGCGAGAAAGTCGACACCGCCACCGTCCACCTGCAGCAGTCCGATGGTCGGCACGGTGTCCGCATCGCCAGTGTCCTTGCCAAGCGCCCAGGTGCGGCGCCCGTCCTGCTCCAACTGCAGGCCCATCGTGGGCGACACCAGCATCAGGCGCGGAATGACCACCTTGCCCCCGAGGAGAGGCCAAAGCCGTATCTCGAACTCGGCGCGCTGCGCCTTCACCAGATACGGCTCGCGCGCCCACGAGGGGTTTGCGAACTCGACGCCGTCGAATGCAATGGTGGCGCCGCGCCAGCCAGGCGTCACGTCGAGCCGGCGGGTGATCTCGAACTTGCGTCCGGTCTTCTCGCTGACATAGCGATTGAGGGGCTCGCGCAGCATGTCCCACGGAAAGAACATCACGATGACCAGCAGCACTGCCAGCACTGCGGCGATACCGCCCGCGATGCGGCCCCACAGCGGAATGCCGGAACTGCGGGGGCGCATCGCATTGTTCATATTGCAAGCCTGAGGCCGGCGCAGCACTTTCCGGGTCGGCTCCGGGCCGCAACCGATGTGCGCCCTCGCCTACGCACACTGTTTGTCGGAAGCCGCCTACAGCCTGGAGGCTCGGGAACTTGCATGATCGGCGCGTTCGGCCATGAGCGCCACACTCAACACCTTTATCGTCGAAGACAACGAGACGATTCGCGAGAACCTCGCTGGCACACTCGAAGAACTCGCGTGTGTCACCGCAGTCGGCTTTGCCACGTCCGAGATTGACGCCTGTGCGTGGCTGCATGCCAACCCCGAACGATGGCAGCTTGCTATCGTCGACCTGTTTCTCAAGCAGGGCAGCGGGCTGGGCGTGTTGAAGGCATGCGCGCGGCGCACGCCCTTGCAGCGCGTGGTGGTGTTGAGCAACTATGCAACTGCGGATGTACGCAAGCGCTGCGCCGTGCTCGGCGCCGACGCAGTCTTCGATAAATCAAATGAAATCGATGCGCTGGTCGACTACTGCATTGCCCAAACCGCCCTGCGCGGCGGTTGAGGCCTGCCGTGACTGCTCAATCGATGAGCTTGTTCTTCAGCGCGTAATAGGTGAGGTCGCTGTTGGAGGACAGGTTCATCTTTTCCATCAGGCGCGTGCGGTAGGTACTGACCGTCTTGACCGACAGCGACAGGGTCTTGGCGATGTCGCCCGCCGTCTCGCCCTTGGCCAGCTTCAGGAACACCTGGAACTCGCGCTCCGACAACTGCTCGTGCGGTGCCGCGTCGTCCTTGCGATCGAGCTGGCGCGCCAGCAGTTCGGCAACGGTCGGCGTGATGTAGCGCCGCCCCAGCGAGATGGTGCGGATCGCGTTCACGATCTCGATCGGATCGCATTCCTTGTTGAGATAGCCACTCGCGCCCTGACGAATCAGGTTCATCGCGTAGTGCTCTTCGGGATAGCCGCTCAGGATCAGGATGCCCACATCGGGCGCCTTGGCGCGGATCATGGCCAGCGCATCGATGCCGCTCTGGCCGGGCATCGAAAGATCCATCACGAGGACATCGAGTTCGGTGGTGCGAACCAGTTCGATCGCTTCACGGCCGCTGGCAGCTTCGCCTGCAACGCGCAGGTCGACGTGCTCCGAAAAAAACTGTCTCAGGCCGGAGCGCACGATGGCGTGGTCATCCACAATGCCGATCTTGATCATTCTTTGCTTTCGTCGATTTGAGCGGCCTCGAGTGCCGCTTCTTCCGATCCCTGTTCAGCGCCAATTATTCCCGAATTTGACAATGGAAAATTCTGTGGAGACATCATGCGCTGGTTAGTGGTTCCCAAGATGGCGCTCAGCCTGGTCCTGGCGGCGCTGGCTGCCCTGGTCTTGATCGGGATCAACGAAGCGGGTTACCGGGAGTCGCGCCGCGCGCTCAACGAGATCAGCGAGGCGCAACTGGCGCGAGCGGCGCTCAACGGCCTGCTGCAGAACATTCTCGACGCCGAAACCGGCCAGCGCGGCTATCTTTTGACCGGGGAGGCCAGCTACCGCGAACCTTACGACGGTGCCGTGAAAAAGGTCGATGGCAACCTCGCAAGTCTGCGCGCACTCTACGCCGAGCGGCCCGATGAACAGGCCAGGCTGAACCGGCTGTCCGGCCATGTTGCACGCAAGCTGGCCGAGATGGACATGAGCCTGCGGCTGCGCCAGAGCGGCAGCGACGACGCCTGGAAGTTCGTCCTGACCACCGACGTGGGTCGCGAGGAAATGAACGCCATCCGCGTTCAGGCCAGTGAGCTGATCGCGGTCAGCAACCATGCGCTCGCGGTCGGACAGCAGCAGATTTCCAGGGCGCTCACGCTCGGGCGACTGGGTATCGGCCTGGTCGCCTTGTTTGCATTGCTGGCGTTCTGGCTGTATCTGCGGCAAACGCATGCGTTGCGCTCAGCCGGTGAGCGACAGCAAGAGGCGCTGCAGCGCGAGCGCAATGCACTCGAAACCGAAGTCAGCGAGCGCACCGCGACACTGACCGAACTCGCAACCCATCTCCAGGACGTGCGCGAAACCGAGCGCGGCTACCTCGCGCGCGAGTTGCATGACGAACTCGGCTCGCTGTTGACGGCAGCCAAGCTCGATGTGGCGCGACTGAAATCGCGGCTGGCCGATTCGCCGGACGCGACGCAGCGCCTGCAGCATCTGACCGAGTTGCTCAACAGCGGCATCGCGCTCAAGCGCCGCATCATCGAAGACCTGCGGCCGTCGTCGCTGGCCAACCTGGGCCTGGTGGCTTCCCTCGAAATTCTGGGGCGCGAGTTCGGTGACCGATCCGGTGTGCAGATCGATCTGGCGCTCGAGCCCGTGCTGCTGGACGAAGCGCGCCAACTCACGGTCTACCGCATGGTTCAGGAAAGCCTCACCAATATCGGCAAGTACGCACAGGCGACCGAGGCGACCATCGTGCTCAAGAACTACGGGAACCACGTAATCGTCGAGGTCACCGACAACGGCAAGGGCTTCGAGCCCGACGCAGCGCGCCCTTCCACCCACGGGCTGGCAGGCATGCGGCACCGCGTTCAGGCCGCGAGCGGAAAGCTCACCGTGACATCGGCCCCGGGCCAGGGCACCCGCCTCATGGCGATGATTCCGGTGCAGCGCAACTGAGCTGAGCGGGCCGGGTCGATTCGCCGCTCTCCTACGCTCCCCGGCCGCTGCTGCTGACAGGCCTTTTGGGAGGGCCGCCCTACGCTGGAGTCAGCCCGTTCAAGCCCTGAACGTGCCCCACTAACGCGAGGTCTGCCTCGGTCAGGAGTTCAGCATGTTGCACTACGCAGTCATATTTCTGGTCATCGCGCTGGTGGCAGCGCTCTTCGGGTTCGGCGGCATTGCGGCCGGTGCGGTCGGAATCGCAAAAATTCTTTTTGTGATCTTCATCGTGCTGGCGCTCGTCAGCTTCATTGCCAGCTTGATGCGAAGGGGCTAGCACCGCTACCATCTTTCGCCAGGCCACAATAATCTCCATCTCAGCAAAGGAAACAACACCATGAATGCACCCGTCAAGACCGCATCGCAACTGGCCGACGAAGCTCGCGAAACCGCCAACGACGCCTTGGAATCAACCCGCGCCTACGCGCAGAACGCGGTGAACGCAGCGGGCGAGAAGGTGCGCGGTCTGCGCGGCCAGGTCGAACCCGCCGTGGAGCAGTTGGCCAACCGCGTTCAGCAAGCCGTGCAGCGCGGCCTGGAGTCGGCATCGAAGACCAGCGCCCGTGCACAGCGCCAGATCGAACAGGCCGCCGATGTGACTGGGAAGTACATCTCCGACCAACCAGTGCGCTCGGTGCTGATCGCCGCAGCCGCCGGTGCAGCGATCGCTGCACTGCTGGTGCTGGCCACGCGCCGCCGGGACGACTATTGAACTGAGGTTCCATCCGCAGCGCCGATACTCGCAGCACCATGCTTCATCCGATTTTTTCCACGGTGCTCGGGCGGCCCGAACTGATTGCGGATCATCTTGCCAACTACGCGGCGCTGATCCGCGAGGAAAGTGCCCTTGCCAGCCGCGCCTTGATCAGGCGTGCGCTGGCAGGCGTGGTCGCTGCGGTCAGCGCGATGCTGGCGCTCTGTTTGATCGGCATCGCCGTCATGTTGGGCGTATTGCATGGAAGCTTTCACTGGATACTGGTTGCCGTGCCCGGCGTGGCGGTGGTGGTTGCCGCCCTGTCGGCCTGGGTGGCAACGCGGCCGACCGACCTCAACGCGTTCCAGGACCTGAGCGCGCAACTCGATGCCGACGTGCGCGCCCTGCATCTCGCTGGAGGCTCCGATGCCGATTGACCGCGATGCCTTGACGCCGCAGCAGCGTCTGGCCATTTCTCGCCGAGCGCTGGTTCAGCAACTGCGCGGCGAAGCGCCGCCTGTTGCCCCTGAGCGCGCGCGATCCGGCGCGCAGCCTCCTCGCCCGCGAAAGCCGAGCCTGTTCGATCGCGTTGCGTGGTTGCCGGTCGCGCGCTCGATGGCCGAGCGCTGGTGGCGTCGCCACCCCGCCAATGCCGTGGGCCAGCTCGCAAGACCGGTGCTCGATCGCTATGCGCGGGAAAATCCGGCCAAACTGGTTGCCGTGGCTGCGGCTGCCGGCGCGGTGATTGTCCTGGTTCGCCCCTGGAGACTGCTGTCTGTGGGTGCCTTGGTGGCCGCTGCCCTGAAGTCTTCGGACATCGCCGACATGGTCACCACGGTGATGCGCAACAAGGACGGCAAGGCCTGAACATTGCGCCGAACGCGTGCCCATCAAAAAAGCCCGGCGATTGCCGGGCTTCCTTTTTGGAAGTCGCCTTTTTTACATCTTGACTTCGAGCTTGTTGTCGACAGAACCGACGCCTTCAACACTCTTGGCAATGTCGCCAGCGCGCGCCTTGGCCGCCGCGGTAGGCGCCGGGCCGGCGAGCGTGACGGTTCCACCCTTGGTGTCGACGTCGATCTTGATGGCACTCAGATCGGGATCCTTGGCGAGTCCTGCGGACACCTTAGCCGTGATGCTGGCGTCGTCCACCTTGTTGCCCACGGTGGCGGCTGCATCCTTCACGGCGTCCTTGGCCTCGGCAGCGCCTTGCTTCACGCTGGATTCCGCGGACTTGGCCGACGACTCGGTCTTGGCGACCGCCGAGTCGACTTTTTGGCCGGCCGTGGTGTCGTTGGCCTTGTTGCCGCAGGCGCCGAGCGCCAGCGCGCTGCCGGCCAGCAACACCGCCAGCAATGTGCGCGAGCGCGCGATGGGTTGATTCGTCGATGTCATTTCAAATATCTCCTGAGGTTCGATGCGGTCAGAGCTTGTCCGCGCCCGACTTGATGGCATCCTTGGCCTTTTCCTTCACGTCGCCGTAGGTGCTCTGCACCTTGCCGGCCGCCTTGTCGGCAACGCCTTCGGATTCCAGCTTTTCGCTGCCCGTCACCTTGCCGGTGACTTCCTTGATCTTGCCCTTGGCCTGCTCGACGCGGCCTGCGACTTGGTCCTTGTTCATAGCGGTTCCTTCCGTTGGATTCGACACATGGCTCAGGTGAACCACATGTTCAATCTATCGACACGACGGGCCGCACTGCCGTCGCGCTCGCCGCGAACCGGTGTAGGACAGGTCAGGCGCTGACGATCCAGCCTTCCAGGGGATCGATCGAAACCGGCAGGCCCCACGCGGGTTGCGAGGCTGCCCAGGCAGCCTGCAGCAGGCACAACACGGCATCGATCCGGTCACCCTGCGCATCAGCCAGCAAGATGTCGCGTTGCGCTGGCTCCAGTGCAAGTCGCAGGCCGAGCCGGGCGCTGCCGGAAGTCACGAGGGCATCGAGCAAGTCGGCGCGCGCGACATGGCGCTGCGGTGTTTGCCGCGCGCGGTCGTCGGCCTTGTAGCTGCGCCGCCCGATCAGCTCGCGTGCCAGCAAGCCGGGATAGGCTTCCAGCGCGACGCGCTCGCAACCTTCGCGCGGTACATGCAGCCCCGGCAAACATGCGCCGATTGCCAGCAAACGCGGCACGCCTGCATGCAGCATGAAGGCGACCGGCGGATTGACCCATTTCATCGAGGGGCTCGAACCGGCCGGGCCGTCGGTTGCGCGGTGCGCGAACTTGCCGCCGGCTGGCCGGCCTGCACAGAACGCCGCGAACTCGGCGCGAATTTCGGCCCGGCTCAGGGCCGCGTAGTGCGCCATCAAGGCTTGCCACTGCAACGGCCAACCCAGCTGCACGACCAACTCGCGCGGCAGCCCGAAAGGAAAGTCGAATCCGCCCACCCATGCCGGCGTGCGCGCGAGCCACTCGGCCCACGCAGCCAGCGTGGCAAAGGTGTCGAGCCGGCGCAAGACCACGTGGCGACCGTCGACGCCACCGTGCGCCACCACGATCGGCTTGCGCGCAGTGGGCGCGCTGGAAAAATCGCAACCGAACAGCACGGCCTTCACCGCAAAGCTCAGCCCAGCGCCAGCGCAATCACGCCGGCTGCGATGAAGCCGGCGCCGGCGAGTCTCAGGAGGCGATCCCCCTCGCGCAGCAGATGGCCGCCGATGAGGGCGGCAAACAGCATCGACACCTCGCGTGCCGGCGCAACATGGGAAATCGGCGCCTGCTGCACCGCGTAGAGCACCAGCACGTACGAGACCGGGCTGATCGCAGCGACCAGCAGTGCGTACTTCCATTGCGAGCGCCAGAGTTGCGCGGTGGTGGCGCGGTCGCGCAGGGCAGCCGGCACCAGCAACAGCACGCGCACGAAGTTGCCGAAGTAGTCGAGCAGGATCGGCGACATCGCAAGCCACTTGACCGCATAGCTGTCGACCACCGTGTAGCTCGCGATGAAGGCGCCGGTCAGCACGCCGTAGCGCATGCCCTTGCGCACCCGCTCGCGCTGCGCCGGGTCGTGCGTCGCGTGCCAGAGCCGCGGACCGCCGGCGACGAGGAACACGCCGAGCACCACGCCGACGATGCCGGCCAGCCCGGTGGGGCTGATGCTTTCGCCAAGGAACAGGATGGCGAACAGCGAAGACAGCAGCGGCCCAGAGCCGCGTGCGAGCGGATAGACCACGGTGAGGTCGGACTTGCGGTAGCCGCGCAGCAGGACGACGTAGTACACGACGTGCAGCACACCGCTGAGCACGACGAAACCCCATTCCATCGCGCCCCATTGCGGCACCACCTGCCAGCCGAGTGCAATGCCGAGCGGTGCCCACAGCACCATGAGAAAAACGCCGCTCTGGAAGGCGAAGCGGGCGTCGCCGTTGGCCTTCTTGGCGGCGATGTTCCAGCTGGCGTGGATCACGCCCGCCAGCATGATCAGCGCAAAGGCGGAAAGCGGCAAAGCGCGAGGTTCAGGGCCGGCCGACGATGGCGGCCGTGGCCATCAGCTCTTCGAGCAGCGCCAGCGAAACCTTGCCGGAGACCGCATAGGGATCGAGCTCCGGGCGTTCCGAATAGCGCAGCAGCGTGGCCTGGTGCCCCTTGGTCAGGTTGACCTGGCCCATGGTCCAGCCGCCGAAGCGGCGTTCGGAAATCTCTTCGTAGTGCAGCAGCACCACATCCTTGTGGCGCGGGTCGCGCTGGATGTGGCCATAGAGGTCGCTGATGGCGGTGCGGCCGCCCTCGATTGCCTGCAGGAAGATCCCGGCGCCATAGCAGAGGATGCCGGTGACGCCGCAAGCAGTGTTGTGGGCGCGCGATTGCGTGAGGATCGCCTCGATGGCGGGCGCGCTCGAATCGACGGCGCGGCTGGCGTAGAGCAGGCGTACCAACATGTCAGCCCTTTCGCGGGAGCAGGGACAGAAACTCGCGCCGCAGCGACGCGTCCTTGAGGAATACACCTCGCATCACCGAATTGATCATCTTGCTGTCCATTTCCTTGACGCCACGCCAGGCCATGCAGAAATGCTCGGCCTCCATGACGAGGGCGAGGCCATCGGGCTGGGTTTTCTCCTGGATCAGGTCGGCCAGTTGCACCACGGCTTCTTCCTGGATCTGGGGCCGGCCCATCACCCATTCGGCCAGGCGTGCGTACTTGGAAAGGCCGATCACATTGGTGTGTTCGTTCGGCATCACGCCGATCCAGAGCTTGCCGATGATCGGGCAGAAGTGGTGCGAGCAGGCACTGCGCACCGTGATCGGGCCGACGATCATGAGTTCGTTGAGGTGTTCCGCGTTCGGAAATTCGGTCAGCGTGGGCGCCGCCACATAGCGGCCCTTGAAAACCTCGTTGAGGTACATCTTGGCGACACGGCGTGCAGTGTTGCCGGTGTTGTGGTCGCGATCGAGGTCGATCACCAGGCTCTCGAGCACGCCCTTCATCTTGACCTCGACCTCGTCGAGCAAGGCTTCGAGCTCGCCCGGTTCGATGAACTCGGCGATGTTGTCGTTGGCGTTGAAGCGTTTGCGCGCAGCCTGCAGGCGCTCCCGGATCTTTACCGAGACGGGCGTGCCCTCGTCGTCGTCTCCCCCGTGGCCGGGGCGCTCTGCAGCGTCAATTTTCTTCAGCATCCGATGATCCTAACAGTGAACGGTTGGCAAGCCATTCAGGCCTGCAGCGCCCGCCCAGTGGGCGCAGGCAGCTATCAATTCAATAGCAAAAAGTCGGTCACCAGCGGCAGGTGATCCGACATGCGTGCCCAGATCGGGCCGCGCGGCACGTTGCACGCCACCGGCGAGAGGTGGCGCCCGTAGATGAAGTCGAGCTGCGCCACCGGCAACCGCGACGGGTAGGTCAGCGTGCGCGGCCCGCGCAGGTCGCTCGAATCGCGCAGGCCCGCCGCGTTCATCGCGTAGCGCATGCGCGCGCCCCAGTCGTTGAAGTCGCCGGCCACCACCACCGCCTCGCCTGCCGGAACCTCGCGGGCGATGAACTCGTTGAGCTGCGCGACCTGCCGCACGCGGCTGCCCTTGATGAGGCCCAGGTGGACGACGATGGCGTGCACCGGACGGCCTTCGACCTCGATCACCACGTGCAGCAGTCCGCGCTGCTCGAAGCGATGGTCGGAAATATCCTGGTGCCTCTGGTGCAGCACCGGCCAGCGCGTCAGCAGCGCATTGCCGTGCTCGCCGTGGCGCGTGACGGCATTGGTCTCGTAGACCGCCGTATAGCCCTCGGGTGCGAGGAAGTCGGCCTGCGGCATTTCGGGCCAGCGGGTGAAACGGGCGGCCGCCTGCCGGTTCATCTTGCGCACTTCCTGCAGGCAGATGATGTCGGCGTCGAGCTGCTCGATTGCATGGCCGAGGTTGTGGATCTCCAGCCGCCGCGCCGGACCGATGCCTTGCACGCCCTTGTGGATGTTGTAGGTCGCCACGCGCAGCGTGTGGGCCGGTGAAGTCATGCTTGAAATTGTGGCAGCAACAGAATGGCTTCGGCGTTCGACGGGGAAAAGCAGGCGTCGGCGGCGTCGCGGTAGGGCAGCCACTGCCAGGCCGTGTGCTCGCGTGGATTCAGTACCGGATCGATGCGTTCCGGCAGGCACAGGCCGAACAGATGCTCGGTGTTGTGCGTCACGCCCGGGGCGTAGCGGGCACGCCAGCGCGGGTAGATCTCGTAGATGTTCTGTAGCTGCCAATCGCGCAGCCGGGGAGCGAGCGGGCTGCCTTCGCCGCAGGCGAAGCCGGTTTCCTCGGCCACCTCGCGCGCCGCGGTCAAGGCCAGCGGCTCGTCTGCAACGTCCTTGCTGCCGGTGACCGACTGCCAGAAATCGTCGGCGTCGGCGCGGCGGATCAGCAGCACGTCGAGCGCAGGCGTGTGGATCACGACCAGCACCGACTCCGGGATTTTCCAGGGCCGCGTGCTCGTCGTCATCGGCGCATCAGGCGGGCTGCGGGGTGTTTCGCAGGCGGATGTGCAGTTCGCGCAGCTGCTTCTCGTCGACCGGGCTCGGCGCCTGCGTGAGCAGGTCCTGCGCACGCTGGGTCTTGGGAAACGCGATCACGTCGCGGATCGACTCGGCGCCGGTCATCAGCATCACGAGACGGTCCAGGCCGATCGCGATGCCGCCGTGCGGCGGTGCACCGTACTGCAGTGCGTCGAGCAGGAAGCCGAACTTGAGCTGTGCATCCTCCGCGCTGATCTTGAGCGCGCGGAACACCTTGCTCTGCACTTCCTCGCGGTGGATACGCACCGAGCCGCCGCCCATCTCGATGCCGTTGAGCACCATGTCGTAGGCCTTGGCGATGCACTTCTCGGGCGCCGTGTCCATCAGGTCTTCATGGCCATCCTTGGGCGCGGTGAAGGGGTGGTGCACGGCCGACCAGCGCTGGCCTTCCTCGTCGAATTCGAACATCGGGAAGTCGACCACCCAAAGCGGCGCCCAGCGGTCTTCGAACAGGCCGCTCTTGCGGCCGAAGGCGCTGTGGCCGATCTTCACGCGCAGCGCGCCGATCGCGTCGTTCACGACCTTTTCCTTGTCGGCGCCGAAGAACAGGATGTCGCCGTTGCGGGCGCCCGTGCGCGCGACGATCTCGGCCAGCGCCGCATCGTCGAGGTTCTTGACGATCGGGCTTTGCAGGCCGTCCCGGCCGGCTGCCGCGTCGTTGACCTTGATGTAGGCCAGGCCCTTGGCGCCGTAGATCTTGACGAACTCCTGGTAGGCATCGATCTCGCCGCGCGAGAGGCCGCCTTCGGCAGCGCCGCCCGGTACGCGCAGCGCAACGACGCGGCCGCCGACCATGGTGGCGGCGTTCGAGAACACCTTGAACTCGACGCGCTTCATGAGCTCGGTCAGTTCGGTGAACTCGAGCTTGACGCGCAGGTCGGGCTTGTCCGAGCCGTACTTGAACATCGCGTCGCCGTAGCTCATGGTCGGGAACACCGGCAGGTCGATGCCCGCGGCATTGCGGAACACGGTGCGGATCATGCCCTCGAACATTTCGCGGATTTCCTCTTCGGCGAGGAACGAGGTCTCGATGTCGATCTGCGTGAATTCAGGCTGGCGGTCGGCGCGCAGGTCTTCGTCGCGGAAGCACTTCACGATCTGGTAGTAGCGGTCGTAGCCGGCCACCATCAGCAGCTGCTTGAACAGCTGGGGCGATTGCGGCAGCGCGAAGAAGCTGCCGTCGTGCACGCGGCTGGGCACCAGGTAGTCGCGCGCGCCTTCGGGCGTGGACTTGCCGAGCATCGGCGTCTCGATGTCGATGAAGCCGTTGGCATCGAGGAACTTGCGCGTTTCCATCGTGACCTTGTAGCGCAGCATCATGTTGCGCTGCATCGCCGGGCGGCGCAGGTCGAGCACGCGGTGCGTGAGGCGGGTGGTTTCCGACAGGTTGTCATCGTCCAGCAGGAACGGCGGCGTCACCGACGGGTTCAGCACCTTGAGCTCGTGGCACAGCACTTCGATCTTGCCGCTCTTGAGCGACTCGTTGATGGTGCCTTCCGGACGGCCGCGCACCAGCCCCTTGATCTGCACGCAGAACTCGTTGCGCAGGTCTTCGGCCACGGCGAAGGTCGCGGCGCGATCCGGGTCGCACACCACCTGCACATAGCCTTCGCGGTCGCGCAGGTCGATGAAGATCACGCCGCCGTGGTCGCGTCGGCGATTGACCCAGCCGCACAGGGTGACGGTTTCGCCCAGCAGGGCTTCGGTCACGAGACCGCAGTAGTGAGAACGCATGGCCATAAGAAGATTCCGGCGCCGCTGGGGCGCGTTTTTAGTGCTTGATCGCGACGGTGGCGGGGCCGCCCGGGACGACCACACCCATCGACACGATGTACTTGAGCGCCTCGTCCACGCTCATCCTGAGTTCGATGCAGTCGCTGCGCTTGAGCATCACGAAGTAACCGCCGGTCGGGTTCGGCGTGGTCGGGACATACACGCTGAGATAGTCCCCGCCGCCCAGATGGCCGAGCACCTCGCGGCCCGGCGCGCCGGTCACGAAGGCAATGGTCCAGACGTTGGCACGCGGCCACTCGATCAGCACCGCCGTTCGGAAAGCGTTGCCGCTTTCGGAAAACAGCGTGTCCGACACCTGCTTGACGCTCGAATAGATCGAGCGCACCACCGGGATGCGGCGTACCACGGCGTCGCCCCAGCCGAGCAGGCGCTTGCCGACGAAGTTGCTGGCAATCGCACCGACCGCCAGCAGGATGCCGAGCGTCAGCAGTACGCCGAGCCCGCGAATGTTGTTGTCGTAGAGCCATTTCTGCCAGACCAGCGGCAGCACCCAGAGAGTCTGGTCGAGCGTGTCGATGATCCACTTGAGCACCGCCAGCGTGATGAACAGCGGCACGATGACCAGCAGGCCCGACAGCAGCCATTTGCGCAGCGCGTGCATGGGCAGCTTCAATCGGTTTTGACCGCGGGAGCGGGGCTCGCAGCAGGCGCAACGGCAGGGGCGGCGGCAGGCGCAGCCGCAGTGGACGCGCCGGCATCGGTGACTGGCTTGGCGTCGGTGCCTGCGCCGTTGGCCGCAGGCGTCTTCGCATCTGCCGTCTTGGCATCGGCCGGCTTCTTGCCACTGCCCTCGCGGAAATCGGTCACGTACCAGCCGGAGCCCTTGAGCTGAAAGCCGGCAGCAGTGACTTGCTTTTCAAACGCACTCGCGCCGCAATTCGGGCACACCGAGAGCGGCGCGTCGGACATTTTGCGCAGCACGTCCTTGGCAAAGCCGCAGGCACTGCACTTGTAGGCGTAGATAGGCATGGGATGGGGGTCGGAAAGAGCGGCGCAGCTGCCGCCCGCAAAGCCTACGATTATAGGGCGCGGGCGCCCTCCACCCGCATCAGGCCGGCTCAACCGCCAGGGGGCGGTGCGGCGTGTGCCGGTTCGCCACCCATTGCGGCGCCAGCGAACCTGCCACCATGCCGAATGCCGAGGCCAGCACGCCCGCCAGCTGGGCCGGGAACACGGTGCCCCAGGGCAGCGCCAGGAGCAGCAGCCAGCAACCGATACCGAGCACCACGGCCGCCATGGCGCCCTGTGTGGTGGCGCGCTTCCAGTACAGCCCGGCCACCAGCGGCACGAACGCGCCGACCAGCGGCACCTGGTAGGCCCCCGACACCAGCTCGTAGATCGGCGTGCCCTGCATGCGAATGGCATAGGCGAGCACCGCGGCGCTGAACAGCAGCACGGTAATGCGCATGGTCAGGAGGTTCTCGCGGTCGGTGCCGGAGGGCCTGAACTGGCGCCAGATGTTCTCGGTGAAGGTGACGCTCGGCGCCAGCAGGGTGGCCGACGCGGTCGACTTGATGGCCGACAGCAGCGCGCCGAAGAACAGCACCTGCATCACGAACGGCATCTTCTCGAGCACGAGCGTGGGCAGCACCTTCTGCGGATCTTCCTTCAGCAGCGTCGCGGTCTGCTCCGGCATGATGAGCAGCGCGCTCGCCACCAGGAACATCGGCACCGACGCGAACAGGATGTACGCCACGCCCCCGATCACCGGCCCGCGCGTGGCCGCCTTGACGCTGTTGGCCGACATCACGCGCTGGAACACGTCCTGCTGCGGGATCGATCCCAGCATCATGGTGATGGCCGCGGCGAAGAAGAAGATCATGTCGTGGAAGTTCGGCTCGGGCCAGAACTTGAACAGTTCCCTGCTGGTCGCGAACTCGATCACCTTGCCGGCGCCGCCCGCCATGTTGCCGGCGAACACCGCGATCACGGCCAGGCCGACCACGAGGATGATCATCTGGATGAAGTCAGTCACCGCTACCGACCACATGCCGCCGAACAGCGTGTAGGCGAGGATGGAAACAACGCCGATCGTCATGCCCACGGGGATCGAAATGGCGCCGGCCGACAGCACGTTGAACACCAGCCCGAGCGCCGTGACCTGCGCCGACACCCAGCCGAGGTAGCTCAGCATGATGATCAGCGAGCACGCCACCTCGACCACGCGGCCAAAGCGCTCGCGGTAGTAGTCGCTGATGGTCAGCAACGTCATGCGGTAGAGCTTGCCCGCGAAAAACAGCCCCACCAGGATCAGGCAGGTGCCGGCGCCGAACGGGTCTTCGATCACACCGTTGAGCCCGCCTTCGATGAACTTGGCCGGAATGCCGAGCACCGTTTCGGAGCCGAACCAGGTCGCGAAGGTGGTGGTCACGATCATGTAGAGCGGCAGGTGCCGCCCGGCGATCGCGAAGTCGGTGGTGTTCTTCACGCGCCGGGCTGCGACGAGCCCGATGGCGATGGTGATCAGCAGGTAGACGATGACCAGGGTCAGCAACACGGTGGCTCTCCAGAGGCGAGGGTGGTGGCGAAAGAACGAACTAGAACAGGCGGACGCGCAGCATCAGCTGCATCACGATCAAGCCCAATACAAAACCCATGCCACCGTAGATGATGGCCTGCAGCAGTTTGTTGGTGCGCTTCTGCGCGGCCAGCAGCTCGAGCAGTTCGCGCCGGTGGTCGGCCGGCCGGTTCTCGAGGTAGTCGTGCAGCAGGCGCGGCAGCTGCGGCAGCAGCTTGGCGTAGCGCGGCGCCTCGGCGCGCAGCTGCGAGAACAGCTTCTTCGGGCCGATCTGGTCGACCATCCATTTTTCGAGGAAAGGCTTGGCCGTGGCCCACAGGTCGAGCTCGGGGTCGAGCTGGCGGCCCAGGCCTTCGATGTTGAGCAATGTCTTCTGCAGCAGCACCAGTTGCGGCTGGATCTCGACGTGGAAGCGGCGCGACGTCTGGAACAGCCGCATCAGCACCATGCCGAGCGAGATTTCCTTGAGCGGCCGGTCGAAATAGGGTTCGCACACGGTGCGAATCGCGCCTTCGAGCTCGTCGATGCGCGTGCCTTCCGGCACCCAGCCGCTTTCCAGGTGCAACTCGGCCACGCGCTTGTAGTCGCGCCGGAAAAAGGCGACGAAGTTCTGCGCCAGATACTCCTTGTCCGACTCCGTCAGCGTCCCGATGATGCCGAAGTCGAGCAGGATGTAGCGCCCGAAAGTGGCCGCGTCCAGGCTCACCTGGATGTTGCCGGGGTGCATGTCGGCATGAAAGAAGCCGTCGCGAAACACCTGGGTGAAGAAGATCGTGACGCCGTCGGTCGCCAGCTTGGGAATGTCGACGCCGGCCGCGCGCAGGCGGTCGAGCTGGGCGATCGGCACGCCGTCCATGCGCTCCATTACCATCACCTCGGGGTGGCAGAAGTCCCAGAACATCTCGGGGATCATCACCAGCTCGAGCGGGGCCATGTTGCGCCGCAGCTGGGCGGCATTGGCGGCCTCGCGCACCAGGTCGAGCTCGTCGTGCAGGTACTTGTCGAACTCGGCCACCACCTCGCGCGGTTTCAGACGCTTGCCGTCGGCCGACAGGCTCTCGACCCAGCCGGCCATCATGGTCATCAGCGCCAGGTCTTTCTCGATCACGCCACGCATGTTGGGCCGCAGCACCTTCACGGCCACGTCGCGCATCGTGCCGTCGCGCGCACGCAGCGTCGCGAAGTGCACCTGCGCAATCGAGGCGCTGGCCACGGGGGTCTCTTCGAACTGCACGAACACGTCGCCCACCGGGCGCCGGAACGCGCGCTCGATGGTCGCGATGGCCACGGCCGAAGGAAACGGCGGCACACGATCCTGCAGCCGGGCCAGTTCGTCGGCAATGTCGGGCGGCAGCAGGTCGCGCCGGGTCGACAGCACCTGGCCGAACTTGATGAAGATCGGGCCGAGGCCCTCCAGCGCTTCGCGCAGGCGCTGGCCGCGTGGCGCCTCCAGGTTGCGCCCGACCGAGAGCACGCGGATCACGATGCCGAGCCAGGGCTTCTGGAAGCTGGTCAGCACCAGCTCGTCCAGGCCGTAGCGCAGTGCGACCCAGACGATGTAGATGCCGCGGTAGAAACGCGTCATTCGGCGCCCGACGCTGCCGCAGCGCGCCCGGTGCGATCACCGACGAACTTCCGCAACGCCGCCACGACGCGCCGTGCGCCGGTGCCGATGGCATGGGCGGGCACGTCGCCGATCAGGCGCGCCAGGTCGTCCTCGACATCCCAGCGCACATGGTCGACCAGCCAGTTGACCTCAGCCGCAAGCTGGACATCGCCGGTGATCTGCACTGCCGGCTTGTCGCCGCGCAGCGAGCTGCGCACGATGTCGAAGGGCGAATCCTGGGTGACGGTGAGCGTGAGCTCGGGCGTGGCGCCCTCGGGCGCCAGATCGAGCAGGCCGGCCGGCGTGGCAACCAGCTGCATCGTGACGAAACGCCACTGGAACTGCACCACCCTGCCCTGCTGGCGCACCAGCCGCTGCTGGGCCTCGGGTTCCTGCTGCAGCACATGGTTGAGAAACAGCACCGCGCGGTGCTGGATCTCGTGCACCGCCCAGGCTGGCGGCTGCAGACGCTCGCCAATCTTGTTGAACAGCTCGTCGAAAAAAGCAAATGGGGACGATGGTGTAGCCATAGTCCCCATTATTCCCGACCCGCCCCGTCTGGCGAGGCCGTCGTGTCGCCGGACGGCGCTTATTGCAGGGCTTGCACCCCTGCCACCAGCCAGCCGCCGCGGCCGTCGGTCGGCTTGGTCATGTTCCAGACCTCGCGGAACGGACTCGGGCCGGCCGAAGCATCCTCGCGGATCATGCCGGAGAACTCGACACTGGCCAGGTAAACGTCGGGGGCCTCCTCGATGCCAAGCAGCTTGGCGTCGAGCATCACAACGTCGGTCTTGTTCGGCTGGCTGCCGGTATGAGTCTCGCGTTCGGCCAGTTGCGCGCGGATCTCGCCGACCATGCTGTCGGTCATCATCGAGCGCAGCGTCTGGATGTCGTTGCGATCCCAGGCGTCCTGCAGCGTCACGAAGTTGCGCTTGGCCGCCGTGAGAAAGCCGTCGACATCGAAGCCGGCCGGAGTGCCCCATGACTGCGCGCCGACCAGCGCCGAGCCGATCATGCTGCCGCCGCCCGCGACCGCCGCGCCAGCCATCGACGAACCGCCGGTATGCGGGGCCGGGGTGGCGTCGAACGCCGCACCCTGGCGCTCCCATGGCCGCGCCGACGCGTCGTTGCCGACGTTACCGGGGCTGTACTGCGCCGGAGCGCCCGGGTTGCCGGGGCCGCCCGCGCCTTCGAAAGCGAAGCCGCCGGGACGCGAACCTGCGGGCCGCGAGCGCGCCGCGAAGATGCGCCACACCACCACCGCCGCCAGCACCAGCAGGCCGATCAGCAGGATGTTGCCGAAGGCGGCGCCAAGGCCGAGCGAGTGGGCCAGCCAGGCCAAGCCCAGGCCCGCGGCCAGGCCGCCGAGCATGGCACCCCACGGGCGCTTCGGCGCCGCAGCGGCGGGTGCTGCAGCGCCCGGCTTGGCAGCCGCGTTCGTGGCGCTCTGGGCCGGTGCGCCCGGCGCGGGCGAAGCCGCCTCACGCTGCGTGACGTTGCTCGACTGGCGGCCCATCGACTTTCCGCCGCCGATGCGGGCCGCGTCGGCCTGCACGCTGACCAGCGCCATCGCGCACACCAACAAGATAGATCCAAGTTTCTTCATGAGGTCTCCTCTGGTCGCCGGGAACGGCGGTTCTTTCAACACTTGATTCCAACATGCAGGGCCACCACGCCACCTGTCATGTTGTGATAGTCCACATGCCCGAAACCGCCCTCTTTCATGAGGGTCTTGAGTTCGTCCTGCCCCGGATGCATGCGGATCGATTCGGCCAGGTAGCGATAGCTTGCATCGTCGCCTGCCACCAGCTTTCCGAGCCGCGGCAGTACGTTGAACGAGTACCAGTCGTAGGCCTTGGCCAGCGGCTTGGCAACTTTGGAAAACTCGAGCACCAGCAGCTTGCCGCGCGGCTTGAGCACGCGGTTCATCTCTTTCAGCGCCAGATCCTTGTGTGTCATGTTGCGCAGACCGAAGGCCACGGTCACCACGTCGAAGTGGTTGTCGGGGAACGGAAGCTTCTCGGCGTCGCACACCATCGTGGGCAGCGACACGCCGGCGTCGAGCAAACGGTCGCGGCCGGTGCGCAGCATCGCTTCGTTGATGTCGGTGTGCACCACTTCGCCGCTGGCACCGACCTTCTTCGCGAAAGCCAGTGCAAGGTCGCCGGTGCCGCCCGCGATGTCGAGCACCTTCGAGCCCTCGCCGACATTGGCGACCATCACGGTGTAGGCCTTCCACGCACGGTGAAGCCCCATCGACATGAGGTCGTTCATGAGGTCGTAGCGCGTGGCGACAGAGTCGAACACGCCGCGAACGCGTTGCGCCTTTTCTTTTTCGTCGACCGATTCGAAGCCGAAGTGGGTGGTACTCATAGGCCCGATGTTAGGCCGTATGGACTCATATCAAGGCGACGACCCCGCTGGCTCGGCGGACATTCGCCGAACAAGGGCCGCTGCGGCGTCAGTGCGAACCGCAGGCGTGGCCGCCCTTGTCGGCCATCGGCGCATCGCGATCCACACCGGCCGCGGCCAGCCGCACCTGGTAATCGGCCCAGAGCTGCTCCTGCTTCGCGCCGAGTTCGTAGAGCAAGTCCCATGAAAAGATGCCGGTGTCGTGCCCGTCGCTGAACACCGGCTTGACCGCATAGTTGCCGACCGGCTCGAGCTCGACCAGACCGACCTCGCGCTTGCCGGTCTGCAGGATTTCCTGGCCCGGGCCATGGCCCTGCACTTCGGCCGACGGCGAGTAGATGCGCATGAGCTCGAACGGGATGCGAAAGCTCGCACCGTCCGAAAAGCCGACCTCCAGCACGCGCGAGGCGCCATGCACGGTGATCGATCGGGGCGTTGGTGCGCCGGCTTGCAAACCTGCCATGAAGAAGCTCCTGTTGCTAGACCAGCACCCGCTCGATGCCGCCCTGGTTGGCCGCGGCCACATACTCCGGCAGCCATTGCTCGCCCAGAATGCGGTTGGCCATCTCGACCACGATGTAGTCGGCCTCGAGGAGGCCGTTGTTCAGGTCATTGCCGTAACGGCTCAGGCCCTGCAGGCAGCTCGGGCAGCTTGTCAGGATCTTGACGTTCTCCTTGGCGCCGATCTTGCCGCTCTCGCGCAGCGCCGCTTCACCCTGCTTCAGTTCTTCTTCCTTGCGGAAACGGATCTGCGTCGAGATATCGGGCCGCGTCACGCCGAGTGTGCCGGATTCGCCGCAGCAGCGGTCGTTCTTCAGCACGTTGTCGCCGACCAGCGCCTTCACCGTCTTCATCGGATCCTGCAGCTTCATTGGGCTGTGGCAGGGGTCGTGATACAGATACCCGCCGCCGCCCGCGTCGCCGAGCGTGATGCCCTTTTCGAGCAGGTACTCGTGGATGTCGATGATCCGGCAGCCCGGGAAGATCTTGTCGAACTGGTAGCCCTGCAACTGGTCATAACAGGTGCCGCAGCTCACCACCACCGTCTTGATGTCGAGGTAGTTGAGCGTGTTGGCCACGCGGTGGAAGAGCACGCGGTTGTCCGTGATCATCTTCTCGGCCTTGTCGAACTGGCCGCTGCCGCGCTGCGGATAACCGCAGCACAGGTAGCCCGGCGGCAGCACGGTCTGCACCCCGGCGTGCCACAACATGGCCTGCGTCGCCAGGCCGACCTGCGAGAACAACCGCTCCGAGCCGCAGCCCGGGAAGTAGAAGACCGCTTCGGTTTCCGACGTCGTCGCCTTCGGGTTGCGGATGATCGGTACGTAGTCGGCGTCTTCGATGTCGAGCAGCGCGCGCGCCGTCTGCTTGGGCAGGCCGCCCGGCATCTTCTTGTTGATGAAGTGGACGATCTGTTCCTTGATCGGAGCCGGGCCCAGCGTGGCAGGCGGCGCAGACGTCTGCTTCTTCGCGACGCGGCGCAGCAGGTCGTTGGCCAGGCGCTGCGCCTTGAAGCCGATTCCGACCATGCCGACGCGCATCGCCTTGATGGTCTGCGGATTGGTCGCGTTCAGGAAGAACATCGCGGCTGCATTGCCGGGCCGGAAGCTCTTCTGCCCCATCTTGCGCAGCAGGTTGCGCATGTTCATCGAGACATCGCCGAAGTCGATCTTCACCGGGCAGGGGCTCAGGCACTTGTGGCACACGGTGCAGTGGTCGGCCACGTCCTCGAACTCTTCCCAGTGCTTGATGCTGACGCCGCGCCGGGTCTGCTCTTCATAGAGAAAGGCCTCGACCAGCAGCGAGGTCGCGAGGATCTTGTTGCGCGGGCTGTAGAGCAGGTTGGCACGCGGCACATGCGTGGCGCACACCGGCTTGCACTTGCCGCAGCGCAGGCAGTCTTTCACGCTGTCGGCAATGGCGCCGATGTCGCTCTGCTGCATGATCAGCGACTCGTGCCCCATGAGGCCGAAGCTCGGTGTGTAGGCATTGGTCAGGTCGGCGTGCAGGGCGTCGGCGCCGGTGTCTTCCACCCGCAGCAGCTTGCCCTTGTTGAAGCGCCCTTCCGGATCGACCCTTTTCTTGTAGTCGGTGAACGGCTGCAGCTCTTCGTCGCTCAGGAACTCCAGCTTGGTGATGCCGATGCCGTGCTCGCCCGAGATCACGCCGTCGAGCGACCGGGCCAGCGCCATGATGCGCACCACCGCTGCATGCGCGGTCTGCAGCATCTCGTAGTTGTCGCTGTTGACCGGGATGTTGGTGTGCACATTGCCGTCGCCAGCGTGCATGTGCAGCGCAACCCACACGCGGCCCTTGAGCACGCGCTGATGGATCGCATTGCACTCGTCCAGGATCGGCACGAACTCCGCGCCGGTGAAGATCTGCGTGAGCGGCGCGCGAAGTTGCGTCTTCCAGCTCGCCCGCAGGGAGTGATCCTGCAGCTGCGCAAACAATGCATCGACGTTCTGCAACCAGCCGGCCCAGAGCGTGCGCACCTCGCGGACCAGCGCGATGGCCTGCGCCACGCGGTCTTCAAGCAGATCGGCCGAAGGAATGTCGTTGGCGTCGTCGGTCTTGCCGAGCGGCAGATTCCCGCGCGTGAAGAAAGCTTCGAGCGCGTCGGCAAATGCCAGCTTGTTCTGCAGCGACAGCTCGATGTTGATGCGCTCGATGCCATCGGTGTACTCGGCCATGCGCGGCAGCGGGATCACCACGTCTTCGTTGATCTTGAAGGCGTTGGTGTGCTTGCTGATCGCGGCGGTGCGCTTGCGGTCGAGCCAGAACTTCTTGCGCGCCTCGGGGCTGATCGCGATGAAGCCTTCACCGCTGCGCGAGTTGGCAATGCGCACGACTTCGGACGTGACGCGCGCCACCGCATCGGCATCGTCGCCGGCGATGTCGCCGAACAGCACCATCTTCGGCAGGCCACCGTGCTTCTTCGATTTGGTGGCATAACCGACGGCCTTCAGGTAGCGGTCGTCGAGGTGTTCGAGGCCGGCCAGCAGCACGCCCGAGCGCTTCTGCTCGGCGAACATGAAGTCCTTGATCTCGACGATGCTTGGCACCGCGTCTTTCGCGTTGCCGAAGAACTCGAGGCACACCGTGCGGGTGTGCGAAGGCATCTTGTGAACCACCCAGCGGCAGCTCGTGATGAGCCCGTCACAGCCTTCTTTCTGGATGCCGGGCAGGCCCGACAGGAACTTGTCGGTCACGTCCTTGCCGAGGCCTTCCTTGCGAAAGGTCTTGCCGGGGATGTCGAGGCGCTCGGTGCGCAGCCGGGTCTTGCCGTCGGCCGCGAAGTACTGCAGCTCGAACACGGCGCTGTCGGCGTCGTGGATCTTGCCGAGGTTGTGGCCGATGCGCGTGACTTCGAGCCACTCGGCCTGCGGCGTCACCATGCGCCACGAGGCCAGGTTGTCCAGCGCCGTGCCCCACAGCACGGCCTTCTTGCCGCCGGCGTTCATCGCGACGTTGCCGCCGACGCACGAGGCTTCGGCCGAGGTCGGGTCGACCGCGAACACATAGCCCGCGCGCTCGGCCGCATCGGCCACGCGCTGTGTGACCACGCCGGCCTCCGTCCACACCGTGGGCACCGGCGCTTCGAGCCCCGGCAACGGCACGAGCTCGACTTCGGTCATCGCTTCGAGCTTTTCGGTGTTGATGACCGCGCTGTTCCAGGTCAGCGGAATCGCGCCGCCGGTGTAGCCGGTGCCGCCGCCACGCGGAATGATGGTCAGGCCGAGTTCGATGCAGCCCTTGACCAGCAAGGCCATCTCGGCTTCGGTGTCGGGGCATAGCACGACGAACGGATATTCCACGCGCCAGTCGGTGGCGTCGGTCACATGCGACACGCGCGACAGGCCGTCGAACTTGATGTTGTCTTTCGCCGTCAGGCGGCGAAACGCACGCGTCGCCTTGCGGCGCAGCGCGGCCACATCGCGGAACATGAGGTCGAACGAGGCGATGGCCTTCGACACCAGCGCCGCCAGTTCGCCGACCAGCAGATCGCGCTCGGCATCGATGTCGGGCGTGCGGCGCTTGCCGACTTCGGTGAGCCGGTGGTTGAGGGCATCGACCAGTTGGCCGCGCCGGCGCGGGTTGTCGAGCAGGTCGTCTACCAGGTAGGGATTTCGCTGCACCACCCAGATATCGCCCAGCACCTCGTACAGCATGCGGGCGGATCGGCCGGTGCGGCGCTCGGCCCGCAGCACCTGCAGCAATTCCCAGCCGCGCGCGCCGAGCAGCCGGATCACGATTTCGCGATCGGAGAAGCTGGTGTAGTTGTAGGGGATTTCGCGCAGTCGCGCCGGCTCTTCGGCCTGCGACAACAGCGCGGTCAACGCGATCGGAGCATTCATCGGGGGTGGGCCTCGGTCGGGCGCTGCGCGCCCAGCAACCAGGGGACTCCGATTTTAGGTCAGGGCTTGAATACCTGCCCTGCGCCCCTTGGCAAGAGCGCCCGGTGACGTCGGCCGCCCCAGCGCATACCGCCCGCCGACGCCCCCTCGGAATGTCAGAACAGCACGCGGCTTCGAATCGTCCCAGGCACCTCGGCCAGCTTTTCCAGCGCGATGTCCGAATAAGCCGCGTCGATGTCGGTCACCACGTAGCCCACCTGCTCGTTGGTCTGCAGGTACTGCGAGGCGATGTTGATGCGGTTGTCCGCAAACACCTGGTTGATCGCCGACAACACCCCCGGCACGTTGTGATGGATGTGCAGCAGGCGGTGCTTGCCCGGGTGTGCCGGCAGCGCCACCTCCGGGAAATTCACCGACGAGACCGACGTGCCGTTGTCGCTGTACTTCACCAGCTTCTCGGCGACCTCGCTGCCGATGTTGGCCTGCGCCTCCATCGTCGAGCCACCCACGTGCGGCGTGAGGATCACATTGTCCAGGCCGCGCAGCGGCGACTGGAATTCTTCGTTGTTGCTGCCCGGCTCCACCGGAAACACATCGATGGCCGCGCCCCAGAGCTTCTCGCTCTTGATGCCTTCGGCCAGCGCATCGATATCGACCACCGTGCCGCGCGCCGCATTGATCAGAATGCCGCCCGGCTTCATCGCTGCGATCTCGGCCGGGCCGATCATCCACTTCGTCGACGGCAGCTCCGGCACATGCAGGCTCACGATGTCGCTCTGCGCGAGCAACTCGTGCAGCTTGGGGATCTGGCGGGCGTTGCCCAGCGGCAGCTTGCTGACCACGTCGTAGAACGTGACGTGCATGCCGAGCCCTTCGGCCAGCACCGACAACTGCGTGCCGATCGAGCCGTAGCCGACGATGCCCAGCGTCTTGCCGCGGATCTCGTGCGAATTCGCGGCCGATTTCATCCAGCCGCCACGGTGCACCAGCGCGTTCTTCGCGGGGATGCCGCGCAGCAGCAGGATCGCTTCGGCCAGCACCAGCTCGGCCACAGAGCGGGTGTTGGAATACGGCGCGTTGAACACCGCCACGCCGCGCTCGCGCGCCGCCCCCAGATCGACCTGGTTGGTGCCGATGCAAAAACAGCCCACGGCCACCAGCTTGGGCGCAGCCGACAGCACATCGGCCGTGAGCTTGCTTTGCGACCGGATGCCCAGAAAGTGCACATCGGCCAGCTTGGCCTTGAGCTCTTCGCCCTGGAGAGCCTTGGACAGCGTCTCGATTTGCGTGTAGCCCGCTCCCCGGATGGTTTCCACCGCCGAAGGATGGATGTTCTCCAGCAACAGGAACTTGATCTTGCTTTTTTCAAGGGAGGTCTTGTTCATCCCTGAAGGCTAGCATGGTGCACTGCAACAAGCAGGCCGCGCACCAATGGCGGGCACCCAAAAGGGTTTCCCCGCTTGGTCGCGCCGGCGACTCCATGCGACAACCATCGACGCGGAACCGTCATGCAGATGACCTAGCATCCGCGCTTTTGTTTTTCCCCCTTCAGGAGTCTTCATGCGATTCAAAACGCTTGCCATGGCCTCGACGCTGGCCGCCACGCTGTGCACCACGGCGCAGGCCCAAACCGAGATCCAGTGGTGGCATTCGATGACCGCCGTCAACAACGAGTGGGTCAACGACCTGGCCAAGCAGTTCAACGAGAGCCAGAAGGAATACAAGATCGTGCCCACCTTCAAGGGCACCTACGACGAATCCATGACGGCCTCGATCGCGGCCTTCCGGTCCGGCAATGCCCCACACATCCTGCAGGTGTTCGAAGTTGGCACGGCCACCATGATGGCCAGCAAGACCGCCATCATTCCGGTCGGCCAGGTCATGAAGGACGCGGGCGAGAAGTTCGACCCAACCGCCTACATCCCAGCCGTGGCCGGCTACTACACGGCACCCAATGGCCAGATGCTGAGCTTCCCGTTCAACAGCTCGACCACGGTGTTCTACGTCAACAAGGACGCCTTCAAGGCGGCCGGCATCCCCACCGACAAGCTGCCGGCCACCTGGCCGGAAGTGGCGGCGGCCGCTGCCAAGCTCAAGGCCAGCGGTCACAAATGCCCGTTCACCACGGCGTGGCAGGGCTGGACGCAGCTCGAGAGCTTCTCGGCCTGGCACAACGTCGAGTTCGCGACCAAGAGCAACGGCCTGGCCGGGCTCGACGCGCGCATGAAGATCAACTCCCCGCTCCACGTTCGCCACATCGAGAACCTGGCCAACATGGCCAAGCAGGGCCTGTTCATCTACAAGGGCCGCGGCAACGTGCCGGAAGCCTCGTTCGTCTCGGGCGAGTGCGCCATGATCAACACCTCTTCGGGCTTCTACGGCAACGTGGCGAAGAACGCCAAGTTCGCCTACGCGGTTGCACCGCTGCCCTACTACCCGGATGTGGCCGGTGCGCCGCAGAACACGGTGATCGGTGGCGCCAGCCTGTGGGTCATGTCGGGCAAGAAGCCGGCCGAATACAAGGGCGTCGCCAAGTTCTTCACCTTCATCTCGCAGCCTGAAGTGCAGTCCGCCAGCCACAAGCGCACCGGATACCTGCCGGTGACCCTGGCGTCCTACCAGCTCACCGAGAAGTCGGGCTTCTACAAGGAAAACCCGGGCACCGACGTGGCCGTGACGCAGATGATCCGCAAGGTCACCGACAAGAGCCGCGGCATCCGCCTTGGCAACTACGTGCAGGTTCGCGCGATCGAGGACGAAGAACTCGAACAGGTGTGGAACGGCAAGAAGCAGCCCAAGGAAGCGCTGGACGAAATCGTGAAGCGTGGCAACGAGCAACTCGAACGCTTCCAGAAAGCCAACAAGGGCTGACGCCTTTTTGCCGCAGCAGTCATGCTGGCACCCCTCCCTGCCCTCCCCGGCCGCCGGGGAGGGTGGCTGTGATGGCCCCGATGCAGCAGTAGACTCAGCCGCCCGCCGAACGCAGAAGCCGGCGGGCTTTCTTTTTTGAGGGGACTTATGGAAAAACGCGTTGTATTCAGGTCGGGTTGGCTGCCTTGGCTGCTGCTCGTGCCGCAAATGGCGGTGATCCTGGTGTTTTTCTTCTGGCCGGCGGCGCAGGCGATCCTGCAATCGCTGCAGCAGCAGGACGCGTTCGGAACCTCGATCGAGTTTGTCGGCTTCGACAACTTCAAGCAGCTCTGGGGCGACCCGAGCTACGTCGAGTCCTTCAAGACCACCGCCATGTTTTCGGTGCTGGTGGCCGTCATCGGCATCAGCCTGTCGCTGATGCTCGCCGTGTTCGCCGACCGCATCGTGCGCGGCGGCATGTTCTACAAGACCATGCTGATCCTGCCGTATGCGGTCGCGCCGGCCGTGGCGGCCGTGCTCTGGGTCTTCATGTTCTCGCCGTCGCTCGGCGTCGTCGCCTATGCGCTCGGCAAGATCGGCATCGACTGGAACCACCTGCTCAACTCGAACCACGCGATGACGCTGATCGTCATGGCCGCGGTGTGGAAGCAGATTTCGTACAACTTCCTGTTCTTCCTGGCGGGCCTGCAATCGATCCCCAAGTCGCTGATCGAGGCCGCGGCCATCGACGGCGCGCGGCCGTGGCGACGCTTCTGGACGGTGCAGTTTCCGCTGCTGTCGCCGACCACCTTCTTCCTCTTGGTCATCAACGTGGTCTACGCCTTCTTCGACACCTTCGCGATCGTTGACGCGGCGACCCAGGGCGGACCGGGCAAGGACACGACCATCCTGGTCTACAAGGTCTATCACGACGGCTTCAAGGCGATGGACCTCGGCGGCTCCGCGGCGCAATCGGTGGTGCTGATGGTCATCGTTGTGGCCCTGACCGTGATCCAGTTCCGCTACGTCGAAAAGAAAGTGCAGTACTGAAATGGTCGAAAAACGCGGAACCCACGGCATCCTCGCCCATGTGGTGATGGTGCTCGGCGTCTTCATCGTCGCCTTTCCTCTCTACCTCGCGTTCGTGGCGTCCACGCACACGGCGCAGGAAATCGTTCAGGCGCCCATGCCGCTGCTGCCGGGCGGCCACATGTGGGAAAGCTACAAGTCGGCCCTGTTCGGCAACGCGAACGCCGTCGGCTCGAACGCGCCGGTGGCCCACATGATGTGGGTCAGCCTGGTGACGGCGCTGGTGATCTCGATCGGCAAGATCGCGATCTCGCTGCTGTCGGCCTTTGCGATCGTGTACTTCAAGTTTCCGTTCCGCAAGATCGTGTTCTGGATGATCTTCGTGACGCTGATGCTGCCGGTCGAGGTGCGCATCCTGCCCACCTACAAGGTCCTGTCGGATCTGAACATGCTGAACACCTACGCGGGCCTGACGATTCCGCTGATCGCGTCGGCGACGGCGACCTTCCTGTTCCGGCAGTTCTTCATGACGGTGCCGGACGAGCTCACCGAAGCTTCACGGATGGACGGCGCGAGCCCGATGCGTTTCTTCATCGACGTGTTGCTGCCGCTGTCGAAGACATCGATCGCGGCACTGTTCGTGATCCAGTTCATCTACGGCTGGAACCAGTACCTCTGGCCGCTGCTGGCCACCACCAACGAAGACATGTACCCGGTGGTGATCGGCATCAAACGCATGATCGCCGGCGGCGACGGCCAGAACGAATGGAACGTCGTGATGGCGACCGCCATCCTCGCGATGCTGCCGCCCGCCATCGTGGTGGTGCTGATGCAGAAGTGGTTCGTCAAGGGCCTGGTCGATACCGAAAAATAAGTTGGGACGAACGAAAAAATGGCTGCTCTTTCACTACGCAACGTCATCAAACGCTATGGCCACGGGGCCAAGGCGAACCAGGTCATCCACGGCGTGAGCGCCGAGATCACCGACCATGAATTCATCGTCATCGTCGGCCCCTCCGGCTGCGGCAAGTCGACGCTGCTGCGCATGGTCGCGGGGCTCGAGGAAATCTCGGCCGGCGAAATCCGCATCGGCGACCGCGTGGTCAACGACCTCGAACCGTCGGAACGCGACATTGCGATGGTGTTCCAGAACTACGCGCTCTATCCGCACATGAGCGTGTTCGACAACATGGCCTACGGCCTGAAGATCGCAAAGGTTCCGAAGGACGAGATCAAGACGCGCGTCGACAAGGCCGCCGGCATCCTGGAACTGGGCCATCTGCTGCTGCGCAAGCCGCGCGAGTTGTCGGGCGGCCAGCGCCAGCGCGTGGCCATGGGCCGAGCGATCGTGCGGCAGCCGCAGGTGTTCCTGTTCGACGAGCCGCTCTCGAACCTCGACGCCAAGCTGCGCGCCCAGACCCGCATCGAGATCCAGAAGCTGCACCGCGAGCTCGGCATCACCTCGCTGTTCGTCACCCACGACCAGGTCGAGGCAATGACGCTCGCGCAGCGCATCATCGTGATGAACGGCGGCGTGATGGATCAGTTCGGCACGCCCGAAGAGGTCTACAACCGCCCGGCCACGACCTTCGTCGCGAGCTTCATCGGCTCGCCGCCGATGAACCTGCTGCAGCACGCGCCAGGCGTGCGGCCCGGGCAAATCCTCGGAGCCCGGCCCGAGCATCTGACGCTCGACGAAAACGGCTGGACGGCGCAGGTCGAATCGGTCGAGCTGCTGGGCGCCGAGCGGCTGGTGTACGCCCGCATCGGCGAGGAGCAGGTCATCATGCGCACCGCCGAAAGCGATCATCCCCCGGTTGCAGGCGACACCGTGAAGATTGCAGCGCAAACCGACAAGCTGCACTGGTTCGACGCTGGCTCCGGAAAGCGCGCAGCTTGAGCGCCGCGCCGGGTAGCCCCCTGCAAGCTCGAGCGTGGGGGCCAACATGACCCCCTGGCCCTACCCGCGTTGGATTGCCCACCGCGGTGCCGGCAAGCTGGCGCCGGAGAACACGCTGGCCGCGTTCCGACTGGGCGCGGCGCATGGCTACCGGATGTTCGAGTGCGACGTGAAGCTCAGCGCCGACAGCGTGCCGTTCCTGATGCACGACGCCACGTTGCAGCGCACCACCAACGGGGCTGGCACGGGCGGCGACACGTCCTGGGGCGAGCTGTCGCAACTCGACGCCGGCAGTTGGCATTCGCGCGCTTTCGCAGGCGAACCACTGGCGAGCCTTGAGAACGCGGCCCGGTTCTGCCTGCACAACGGTCACCTGCTCAACATCGAGATCAAGCCCACACCGGGCGTCGAGCGCCGCACCGGCGAAGTGGTGGCGCAGCACGCGCAGCGGCTGTGGGCCGGCGCGGCGGTGCCGCCGCTGCTGACATCGTTCCAGCCCGCAGCGCTGGCCGGCGCACGCGACGCGGTGCCCAGGTTGCCGCGCGGACTGCTGCTCGACACCCTGCGCGCGGACTGGCTCGACGCTGCACTCCAACTCGGCTGCGTGGCGATCGTCTGCAACCACGCGCTGTGGAATGCAGCCACCGTGGCGCAGGCGCAGGCGGCCGGCCTGCGCACGCTGAGCTACACGGTCAACGACGAGTGGGCCGCCGAGCGGCTCGTTGCGCTCGGCACCGACGGCATCATCACCGATCGCGTCGACCTCTTCGCCCCGGCCGGCTGACCGCCGGGCTTGCGTCGGCCTTCTATGATGCGCCGATGAGTCTGATTTCACGCTGCTGCGCGGCTTTCATGCTGGCACTGCTGCTGGGTTCGGCCTGCGCGCAGGGTCCTGCGCCCGCTGCGGCGGCTGCGTCCGATGCGCCAGCTGCTGCGACCGACACAACGCAGGCGCCGGCCCAGGCGACCGTGGCCGACCTGCGCGCCGCGTTCGCCAAGCTACCTGCCAAGGCCGAGAGCAACGAGGACATTCGCAGCCTGCTCAAGCAGCTCAACGCCATCGGGACGCAGGCCGATGCCTTCGTCAGCTCGCGCAGCGGGCCGCTGGCCGACCTCAACGCCCGGCTCGGCGAACTCGGCAACGCACCGACCGCGCCCGGCAGCACCGAAGACCCCGACATCACGCGCCAGCGCAGCACGCTGCTCAAGGAACGCAATGCGCTCGATGCCGATGTGCGGCTCGCCAAGCTGTTGGCCGTCGATGCGCAGCAGCGCGGCAGCGACCTGCTGACCCAGCGGCGCAAGCTGTTCGAGGCGCAACTCACGGAGCGAGCGCCGTCGCCGCTGGGCCGCGAGTTCTGGCTCGATATTCGCGACGCCTGGCCCGACGACACGGCACGGCTGCATGCACTGGGCGCCGAGTTGCGCGACGGCCTGGCCGTCGTGCGCCAGCCGGCGCACCGCAACACCGTGCTGTTGAGCATTGCCGCCGCGCTGCTGGTGGCACTGCTCGGCAACTGGCTGGCGGAACTCGGCCTGGTGAAGCTGGCGGCCCGGGTGCTGCCGCCAGGGCGGCTGCGGCGCTCGTTGCTGGTGATCTGCATCGTCGGCACCAACGTGGTACTGGTCGGCATGGCGGCGCAATGGCTGCACGCTGTCCTCGACACGCACGGCGCCTGGGGCCCTGCCACCCGCAAGGTGGCGCAGGCGGTGGTGGCGTCGAGCATCTTCATTGCGTTCGTGGTCGGACTGGGGCGCGCGTTGCTGTCGATCCATCGGCCGTCATGGCGGCTGCCACCGATTCCCGACGCGATGGCGGCGCGGCTGGCGCCCTATCCCTGGCTGATCGCCCTGATCGGCACGCTGGTGTGGGCACCGGCCCAGGTCAACGCGGTGGTCGACGCCAGCTTCGCCGCGGTGGTTGCGACCCATGTGGTCACAGCGCTCGCGCTCACTGCGCTGATCGCCGCGATCGTGCTGCGACTCGGCCCGGGCCAGCCGGCCGGCCGGCCCGCCAGCAGCGCCGAGTCCGGCGCCGACGCGCCGCCGGAACGCCCGATCTGGGTCGGCATGTTGTTGAGCGCCGTGGTCGTCATCGTCGTGGTCATCTGGGTGCTGGTGGCGGCCGGCTACGTGGCGATGGCCAGCTTCCTGGCCGGGCAGCTGACCTGGGGCGGCATCGTGGCAGCGGCGTTCTACGTGCTGTTCAAGTTTGCCGACGACCTGTTCACGGCGGTGGTGTCGTCCAGGAGCAGCTTCGGTGCACGGCTGCAAAAGAGCTTCGGCTTCGCGCCGGCGACACTCGACCAGGCGGCGGTGGTGCTGTCAGGCCTGAGCCGGGTCGCACTGTTCTTCTACATGGTGATCGCGCTGGTAGCGCCGCTGGGCACCAGCCCGGGCGAGGTGTTCCAGCGCAGCGGGCAATTCGGCTCCGGTTTCAAGATCGGCGAGTTCGAACTGGTGCCGGGCGCGATCTTCAGCGCCATCGGCGTGGCGCTGGGCGGCTTCGTCGCGCTGCGCGTGCTCAAGCGCTGGCTGGAGCAGCGCTACCTGCCGAGCACCACGCTCGAGCCCGGCATGCAGAGCTCGATCACCACACTGCTGAACTATGCGGGCGGCATCCTGGTGGTGGCGTTCGCGCTGTCGGCGCTGGGCATCGGCATCAACCGCATCGCCTGGGTGGCGAGCGCGCTGTCGGTCGGCATCGGCTTCGGGCTGCAGGCGATCGTGCAGAACTTCATCTCGGGGCTGATCCTGCTGGCCGAACGGCCGGTGAAAGTCGGCGACTGGGTGGTGCTGGGCGCCACCGAGGGCGACGTGCGGCGCATCAACGTGCGCGCCACCGAAATCCAGCTCGGCGACCGCTCGACGCTGATCGTGCCGAACTCCGAGTTCATCACCAAGACCGTGCGCAACATGACGCTGGCCAATGCCGAAGGGCGTGTGCTGATCCGGCTGCCGATGCCGCTGAGCACCGACGCGAAGAAGGTGCGCGAGCTGATGCTGGCCGCCTGCGGCGCACACGCGGGTGTGCTGGCCACGCCCGCGCCGTCGGTCACGCTCGAAGGCATCGAAGGCGGCACGCTGATCTTCCAGGCCATCGCCTATGTGCCGAGCCCGCGGCTGGCCGGCGGCGTGCGCAGCGACCTGCTGTTCGAGATCCTCGATGCGCTGCAGGCGGCCGACCTGCCACTGTCGGTGCCGACCATGCTGGTCGCGCCTGGCGGGGCCACGCCGATGGCGACGCCGGGGGAAAGCCCGCCGGCTGCGCCGCTGCAGAGCTGAGCGTCAGCGCTTCCAGCCGCGGCCCAGCCACCACTGGGCGGTGCCGCAGACGACCACGAGCGCGCCATAGGTCAGCATCATTCCGTCGCGGCCGAAGTAGACGAGCCCGGCGCACAGCACGGCCACACCCGCTATCAAATTAATAGCGAACTGAGCCCACCGGCCGGGCGCCCCGGCCGCTTGCGGCAACAGGAATCGGGCCTGCAGGGCGAGCACCCCCGCCACGAAGAAGGCCGGTGCCGCGAAATTCAGCAGGTGGTAGAGCAGGTCGAGCGCGGACATCTGGAAAGTTGGAAAGCGGGGTTTTGTGCCGCGCTATGGAGGTCATAGCGGCAGTGTCCTCCGGAGAGCCCCAGCAAATTTTATAATCCGGGAATGTCAGTCTGGGCCCTTGGGTTGAACCACACGACCGCGCCGCTCGATCTGCGCGGTCGTTTCGCGTTCGCGCTCGACCAGATCGCCCCTACGCTTCACAGCCTGCGCAGTTCGTTCGAGGGCGCCGGCAGGGGCCGCCATCCGCAGGTCGAGGCCGCCATCATTTCGACCTGCAACCGTACCGAGATCTACTGCGCCGCCGATCACATGGCGCTCGACCACACGGTCGGCTGGCTGGCGCAAAGCGGCGGCGTCTCGCCTGCGCTGCTGCGCTCGCACGCCTACACGCTGCACGACGACGAGGCTGCGCGCCACGCCTTCCGCGTGGCCAGCGGACTCGATTCGATGGTGCTCGGCGAGGCGCAGATCCTGGGCCAGATGAAGGACGCGATCCGCGCCGCCGAAACCGCCGGCGCGCTTGGCAGCACATTGAACCAGCTGTTTCAGCGCTCGTTCGCCGTGGCCAAGGAAGTGCGCACCGCCACCGAGGTCGGCGCGCACTCGATCAGCATGGCAGCGGCCTCGGTGCGGCTCGCGGCCCAGCTCTTCGAAGACCTGCAGCAGACGCGCGTGCTGTTCGTCGGTGCGGGCGAAATGATCGACCTCGCCGCCACGCATTTCGCGGCAAGGCAGCCCAAGTCCATCGTCATCGCCAACCGCACGCTCGAGCGCGGCGAGAAGCTGGCTTCGCGCTTCGGCGGCGAGGCGATGCGGCTGGCTGAGTTGCCCGCTCGGCTGGCCGAGTTCGACATCGTCGTGAGCTGCACCTCAAGCACGTTGCCGCTGATCGGCCTGGGCGCCGTGGAGCGCGCGCTCAAGCAGCGCAAGCACCGCCCGATGTTCATGGTCGACCTGGCCGTGCCGCGCGACATCGAACCGGAAGTCAAGAAACTCGAAGACGTGTACCTCTACACCGTGGACGACCTGGCCCAGGTGGTGCAGCAAGGCCAGGCCAGCCGCCAGGCCGCGGTCGCGCAGGCCGAGGTGATCATCGACGCCGGCGTGCAGAGCTTCATGCACTGGCTGGATCAGCGGGACTCCGTTCCATTGATCCAGCAGCTCAACGCACAGGCCGACGACTGGCGCGCGGCCGAACTCGCCCGCGCGCGCAAGATGCTGGCGAAGGGCGAAGACATCGACACGGTGCTGCAGGCGCTGTCGCGCGGCCTCACCCAGAAGATGCTGCACGGCGCAATGGCCGAGTTGCACGCCGGCGACGCCGCAGCACGCGAGCAGACGGCGCAGACGCTGTCGCGCCTGTTCCTGCGCAAAGAGCGTTAGCGACGCCTGCCCGTCGCATGGCCCGCCGCTGCCGGCGGGCGCCCGTTTTTCGCGCCCTCTTTCGCCCCCGTTCCGCCCTCCGATGAAATCCTTTCTCCGCCAGCAACTCGACCGCTACGTGCAACGCCTCGAAGAGCTCGACTTCCTGCTCTCGCGCGAAGACATCATGGCCGATATGACGCAGTACCGGCTGCTGTCCAAGGAACATGCCCAGGTCACGCAGATCGCCGGGCGCTACCTGCGCTTCAAGCAGCGCGAAGCCGACCTGGCCGGTGCGCGCGAGATGCTGGACGACCCCGACATGGCCGAGATGGCGCAGGAAGAAATCGCTTCCGCCGAGGCCGAACTGCAAAAGCTCGAAGACGAACTGCAACGCCTGCTGCTCCCCAAAGACCCGGATGACGCGCGCAATGCCTTTGTTGAAATCCGCGCCGGCACCGGCGGCGACGAATCGGCGCTGTTTGCCGGCGATCTGCTGCGCATGTACACGCGCTACTGCGAACGCGCGGGCTGGCGCTGCGAGATCGTGAGCGAATCGGAGAGTGAACTCGGCGGCTACAAGGAAGTTGTGATCCGCGTCGTCGGCGACGATGTGTTCGGCCGGCTGCGCTTCGAGTCCGGCGGCCATCGCGTGCAGCGCGTGCCGGCGACCGAAACGCAGGGCCGCATCCACACCAGCGCCTGCACGGTTGCCGTGCTGGCCGAGCCGGACGAGGCGGTGGCGGTGCAGATCAACCCGGCCGACCTGCGCATCGACACCTACCGGGCATCGGGCGCCGGCGGCCAGCACATCAACAAGACCGATTCGGCCGTTCGCATCACGCACATCCCGACCGGCATCGTGGCCGAGTGCCAGGACGATCGCAGCCAGCACCGCAACAAGGCCAAGGCGCTGCAGGTGCTGTCGGCGCGCATCCAGGAAAAGGATCGCAGCGAACGCGCGGCGAAGGACGCGGCCGAGCGCAAGGGGCTGATCGGCACCGGCGACCGCTCGGATCGCATCCGCACCTACAACTTCCCACAGGGCCGGCTCACCGACCATCGCATCAACCTCACGCTCTACAAGCTGCTGACCATCATGGAAGGCGACCTCGGCGAAGTGCTCGACGCGCTGCAGGCGGCGCGCGAGGCAGAGCAGCTGGCGGAGCTTGAGTCGTCGGCCCTGCCCGCGTGATGCCCACGACGCTGACGCAGGCACTGCGGGCCGCCACGGCGCTGGGCGTGGATCGGCTCGATGCCCAACTGCTCTTGCTGCGCGCACTGGGCCAACCGATCCACGAACGCGCCTGGCTGCTGGCCCACGACACCGACACGTTGCCCGACGGCGCCTGGCAGGCTTTTCAGGCCCTGTGCGGGCGCCGCGCCGCGGGCGAGCCGACCGCCTACCTGCTCGGCGAGAAGGAGTTCCATGGCCTGACGCTGCAGGTCGACCCGCGCGTGCTGGTGCCACGGCCGGACACCGAAACGCTGGTCGACTGGGCCCTGGCGCTCGCGGCCGGCCTCCAGGCCCCGCGCCTGCTCGACCTCGGCACCGGCAGCGGCGCCATCGCGCTGGCGCTGCAACAGGCGCGGCCGGACGCAACGGTCGATGCGGTCGACGGCAGCGCCGACGCGCTCGAGGTCGCCCGTGCCAATGCGCAACGGCTGGCGCTGCCCGTTCGCTTTGCCCAGGCTGACTGGCTCACCGGCGCTGGCGCCGGCTACGACCTGATCGTCTCGAACCCGCCCTACATCGCTTCCGGCGACGTGCACCTTGCCGCGTTGCGCCACGAACCGCTGGGCGCGCTGGCGTCGGGGCCAGACGGCCTGGCCGACCTGCGCCGCATCGTGCAGGACGCGCCCGCATATCTGGCCGAGGGCGGCTGGCTGCTGCTGGAGCACGGTTTCGACCAGGCGGCCGCGGTGCGCGCGCTACTGACTGCCCGCGGGTTCGCACAAGTTCAAAGCCGCGACGATCTCGCCGGCATCGCGCGCTGCTCCGGCGGAATCTGGCGCACGGTGAAATAATCCGCCCCAACCCACCCTTTTCAGGAGCCAGCCATGAGCGACGCCCAGCAACGCATCGACGACCTCGTCAAATCCAACGACATCCTGCTCTTCATGAAGGGCAACGCCAGCTTTCCGATGTGCGGCTTCTCCGGCCGCGCGATCCAGATCCTCAAGGCCGTGGGCGTCGACACCCGGACGCTCAAGACGGTGAACGTGCTGGAAGACGACGGCATCCGCCAGGGCATCAAGGAATACAGCCAGTGGCCGACCATTCCGCAGCTCTACGTCAACGGCGAGTTCATCGGCGGCTCGGACATCATGATGGAGATGTACGAGTCGGGCGAACTGCAACAGGTCGTCAACAGCAAAGCCGCCTGATGCCCGCCTGGCAGCACGACGGCGTGCGCGTGATTCCCGGCAACCAGCTCGACGGCAACACGGCGCAGACGCCGGGCATGGATCGCAAGGCGGCGATCAACTTCGCCCGCGTCGGCGCGCAGAAGCTCTGGGCCGGCACCGTCACCATCCATGCCAATGCCAAGACGGGCGCCCACCACCACGGCCACCTCGAGTCTGTGATCTATGTGGTGAGTGGCCGCGCCCGCATGCGCTGGGGCGAGCAGCTCGAGTTCACGGCCGAGGCCGGCCCGGGGGACTTCATCTATGTGCCGCCGTACGTGCCGCACCAGGAAATCAACGCCAGCAGCACCGAAGCGCTGCAATGCGTGCTGTGTCGCAGCGACGGCGAGGCCGTGGCGGTGAACCTCGACATCCAGCCGGTGGAAAAACCGGACACGGTGCTCTGGGTCGACCCCACACACCCCCATGGTGGCGTGTGAAAAGCCCGCTTTCCTGTCTCAAAAAACAAAAACCGTAAAGACCTGGACATCCACCGACTCCGGGCACGGCTTATGCTGTGTCCAAGTGTTCGAAACCGGAGGTGTCTATGGATTCCCGCAGTCTCGTCCCCGCTTCCCCGCCTTTTCAGCTGCCGCTGGCCAACCTGCGCAGCGTGTTCCAGACGCACGATGTCGAGCGCAAGCTCGCCAAGCTGCCCGATCGGGATCACGAACACCTCCGCACCACCTACGAACGCATGCTCGAACGCGGGCCCGACCGCTTCCAGGTCAAGCCGAGCGGCGTGCCCGAGATGGCCGCCCTCTATGCGCAGCTGCCCAACTTCACCCAGGTGCTCGACGACGTGCGCCGGCACGTCGCGCTGGCGCAGGACAGCCGCGACGGCCTCGAGGTGACGCCGATGCTGCTGCTTGGGCCGCCCGGCATCGGCAAGACCCACTTCGCAAAGAAGCTGGCCGAACTGCTGGGCACCGGCATGTCGCTGGTGCCGATGAACTCGATGACTGCAGGCTGGCTGCTGTCGGGTTCCTCCTCGCAATGGAAAGGTTCCAAGCCCGGCAAGGTGTTCGAAACGCTGGTCGACGGCCAGTACGCGAATCCGGTGATGGTGGTCGACGAAATCGACAAGGCCGGCACCGACAGCCAGTACGACCCGCTCGGCGCGCTCTACAACCTGCTGGAGCACGATACGGCACATGCCTTCATCGACGAGTTCGCAGAGGTGCCGATCGACGCGAGCCAGGTGATCTGGATCACCACCGCCAACGACGAGCGCAGCATCCCCGAGCCGATCCTGAACCGCATGAACGTGTTCGAGATCGAGGCGCCCTCGCCCGAAGCGGCGCGCCAGATCGCACGTCAGCTCTACACGTCGATCCGCGCCGAGCACGACTGGGGCCGGCTGCTGAACCCCGAGCCTGCCGACGACGTGCTCGATCACCTGTCCACCCTCGCACCCCGCGAAATGCGACGCGCCCTGATGACCGGGTTCGGCAATGCGCGCCTGGCGCAGCGCGACGAGGTTCGCGTCGACGATCTGCCCCGGGCGACGGGCGCGAGGAGCCGGATCGGATTCATGCAGTAGGTAGCGGGCAGCCGTCCATGGCACCATCAAGGTCTGTGAAGACCGTGCCATGAACCTGACCCAAAGCCTGCTCGTCATCGCCTTGCTGATCGCGGCGAGCGCCTTTTTTTCCCTCGCCGAGATTTCGCTGGCGGCCTCGCGCCGTCTGCGCCTGCGCCAGATGGCCGACGAGGGCGACATGCGCGCCGAGCGCGTGCTGCGCATCCAGGAGCAGCCGGGCCACTACTTCACTGTGGTTCAGATCGGGCTCAATGCCGTCGCGATCCTTGGCGGCGTGGTCGGCGAAGGCGCTTTTTCGCCATGGTTCCTGCGTCTTTTCGACCTCTGGCTCAATCCTGATGCTGCGAAGGCCTGGGCCTTCACGGGCTCTTTCGTCCTGGTGATTTCGCTGTTCCTGGTGTTCGCCGACCTGTTTCCCAAACGGCTCGGCATGAGCGACCCCGAGCGCCTCGCGGTGCGCATGGTCGGACCGATGAACGTGCTGATCACAGCCTTCAAGCCGCTGGTCTGGTTCTTCACGCGCAGCACCGATGCCTTGTTCAAGCTGCTGGGCATCCCGCTGCAGCGTATCGACAAGATCACCTCGGCCGACATTCTGGCGATGACCGAGGCTGGCGCGCGCGCCGGCGTGCTCGCGGTGCGCGAGCAGCAGGTGATCGCCAACGTGTTCGAGCTCGATACGCGGCTGGTGAGCAGCGTGATGACCTCGCGCGACCGCGTCGCCTGGTTCCAGAAGGACGACCCCGAGTCCGTGCTGCGCGCACGCATCGTGGCCGAGCCGTTTTCGGCCTACCCGGTGTGCGACGGCGACATCGACCATGTGCTCGGCTACGTCGATGCCAAGGACATGTTCCAGCGCGTGCTGAGTGGCCAGCCGCTCGCGCTCGACCAGGGCGTGCCGCTGCACAAGGCGCTGGTGATTCCGGATCGGCTGTCGCTCACCGAGGTGCTCGAGCAGTTCCAGCAGGCGCACGAAGACTTCGCGATCATCGTCAACGAATACAGCCTGGTGGTGGGGGTGATCACGCTCAACGACGTGATGAGCACGGTGATGGGCGACCTGGTGAGCGGGCTCGACGAGGAGCCGCAGATCGTCCAGCGCGACGAGAACTCCTGGCTGATCGACGGCGTGACGCCGATCCAGGACGTGCAGCGCGCGCTCGACATCGATCAGTTGCCGCACGCCGAAGAGTACGAAACGCTGGCCGGCTTCCTGATGGTGATGTTGCGCCGCGTGCCGCGCCGCACGGATCGCGTGAGTTGCGGCGGCTACACCTTCGAAGTGATGGACGTCGACAGCCACCGCATCGACCAGGTGATGGTCACCCGCGGCGGGGCCTCGAGCTAGGCTTGGGGCGGCCGCTCGGTGAAGGCCCAGAGACGCTGGTTGGCGAACACGGCATTGGGGTACGGCGCCTTGCCGCGGCTGCCGTTGTAGCGCCCGAGCGTGAGGAACAGGTCGCCGTCTTCACGGTTGAGGTAGTGCCGAAGAATCACGCAACCGAAGCGCAGATTGGTCTGCATGTGGAACAGCTTGGCCGAGTCGCCGTCGCCGATCACGCGCGTCCAGAAGGGCATGACCTGCATCAGGCCGCGCGCGCCGGCGCTCGAAACCGCGTACTTGCGGAAGTTGCTTTCAACCTGGATCAGCCCCAGCACCAGGCTGACATCCAGGCCGGAGCGCTTGCTCTCGTACCAGACGGTCTGGAGGAAATCGATGCGCGGCTGCGGATCGACGATCTTCTTTTTCAGGCGCTCGCTCATTTCGCCGAGCCAGCGCAGGTAGGCCAGCCGCGAGGCGGTGTCTGGGAACTCGGGCCTCGGCGGCGCTGCACTGCGTATGGCAGAGCTCAGCGCGTTGCGCACCGAGTCGATCAGCGGCTCTTCGATCTGTGCACCCGCAAGTGCCACGCGCGGCAATGCGAGCGTCAGCGCGCCCGCTGCGGCGCCACTCAGATACGAACGCCGCGACAGGCTCATGCGGCGAGCTTGGAGCGGATGAAGGCGCCGGCATCGGCCGACGGAACCTTGGTCGCAGCCGTGTCGCGCCGGTGCTGGTATTCGAACTGGCCTTCCTTCAGGCCGCGATCCGAAATCACGAGGCGGTGCGGCACCCCGATCAGTTCCCAGTCGGCGAACATCGCGCCGGGACGCTCGCCGCGGTCGTCGAGCAGCACGTCGACACCGGCGCCACGCAGTTCTTCATAGAGCACCTCGGCCGCGGCCTTCACGTCGGCGCTGCGATCCATGCCAATGGGGCACAGCACCACCGTGAACGGCGCAATCGCATCGGGCCAGATGATGCCGCGCTCGTCGTGGTTCTGCTCGATCGCGGCCGCCGGCAGCCGCGTGATGCCGATGCCGTAGCAGCCCATCTCGAGGTACTGCGGCTTGCCGCCTTCGTCGAGGAAGGTGGCGTTCATGTCCTTGCTGTACTTGGTTCCGAGCACGAACACATGGCCGACCTCGATGCCGCGCTCGATCGCGAGCAGGCCACGGCCATCGGGCGATGGATCGCCCGCGACCACGTTGCGGATGTCGGCCACGAGGTCGGGCTCGGGCAGGTCGCGGCCCCAGTTGACGCCGGTCATGTGGAAGTCGACCTCGTTGGCACCCGTGATCCAGTCGGCCAGCACGGCGACCTCGCGGTCGGCGACCAGCTTGACCGGCTTCTTCAGGTTGAGCGGCCCGAGGTAGCCGGGCTTGCAGCCGAAGTGATCCTCGATCTCGCCGACGGTGGCGAAACGGAAGCCCTCGCGCAGGCCCGGCAGTTTGCCGACCTTGATTTCGTTCATGTCATGGTCGCCGCGCAGCAGCAGCAGCCAGACCTGCACGCCCGTGATATTGCCGGCCGCATCGAGCTTGTCGGTGGCCAGCACCAGCGACTTGACGGTGGTGGCCAACGGCACGCCGAGCAGCTCGGCCACGTCGGCGCAGGTGCTCTTGCCGGGTGTCGGGGTCTTGGCGAGTGCATCGACAGCGGCCGGGCGCGGGCCGGCCGGCGCCAGCGCCTCGGCCTTTTCCAGGTTGGCGGCGTAGTCGCTCTCGGGGCAATACACGATCGCGTCTTCGCCGGTGGCGGCAATCACCTGAAACTCCTCGCTCAGGTCGCCGCCGATCGCGCCGCTATCGGCCGCCACGGCGCGGTAGGTCAGCCCGAAGCGGTCGAAGATGCGCCGGTAGGCCGCAGCCATGTTCTGGTAGCTCGCCTTCGCGGCCGTGAGGTCGCGGTCGAAGCTGTAGGCGTCCTTCATCGTGAACTCGCGTCCGCGCATGAGGCCGAAACGCGGCCGCCGCTCGTCGCGAAACTTGGTCTGGATCTGGTAGAAATTCTTCGGCAGCTGCTTGTAGCTGCGGATTTCCTGGCGCGCGATGTCGGTCACGACCTCTTCGCTGGTCGGCTGCACCACGTAGTCGCGCTCATGCCGATCCTTGATGCGCAGCAGTTCGGGGCCCATCTTCTCGAAGCGGCCGCTCTCCTGCCAGAGCTCCGCCGGCTGCACCACCGGCATGGTGAGTTCGACCGCGCCGGCGCGATCCATTTCCTCTCGCACGATCGCCTCGACCTTGCGGATCACACGCAAGCCCATCGGCATGTAGCTGTAGATGCCGGCGCCCAGCTTCTTGATCATGCCGGCGCGCATCATGAGGCGATGGCTCGCCACTTCGGCGTCGGCCGGCGCTTCCTTCAGGGTGGAGACAAAAAAACCGGATGCTTTCATCTTGCGCGCGCCAGAAACAGTGAGGGATTGACGAGGGCCGTGCTGGCCGTCGAACCGGTCGCTTGCCGTGCGTAACACGGCGTGCATAATCGACTCAGTTCATTGAAATTTGGGGTTTGATTATGCTCGACCGGGACGGCTTCAGGCCCAACGTCGGCATCATCCTGCTCAACCAGAGAAACCAGGTTTTTTGGGGCAAGCGCATACGCACCCACTCCTGGCAGTTTCCGCAGGGCGGCATCGATCGCGGCGAAAGTCCCGAGCAGGCCATGTTCCGCGAGCTGCACGAGGAAGTGGGCCTTCATCCGGAGCATGTGCGCATCGTGGCCCGTACCCGCGACTGGTTGCGCTACGAGGTGCCGGATCGGTTCATCCGCCGTGACGCACGCGGTCACTACAAGGGCCAGAAACAGATCTGGTATCTGCTGCAACTTACCGGCCACGATTGGGATCTGAATCTCCGGGCCACCGACCATCCCGAGTTCGATGCATGGCGCTGGCACGATTACTGGGTGCCGCTCGACGTGGTGGTCGAGTTCAAGCGCGGCGTCTACGAAATGGCGCTGACCGAGCTGGCGCGCTACCTGCCGCGCCAGGATTTCCGCAACCGCTTTCTGCGCAGCAATGTGCGTGGCCGCGAATTCGATCGCCATCCCTCCGATGGACACGAACCGCCGCCGTTCGAACTTCCGCCGGGTGCTTCCTTCGACCCGGATCCCAATGTCAAGCTTGCCAACGATGCCGTTCCCACGCCAGATTCCTTTCCTGCACCACGCTAGCCGCGCCGTCCTGTTCGCGGCCGGCTGCACCCTTGCCACGATCGCCGCCGCGCAGGCCAGCAACCCGGACTGGGCCCAGGCTGGATCGCCCCCGCCGCCGACCGTCACCGAGCAGGACCGGGAGTGGAAGGAAACCGAGGTTCCCCCGCCACCCACCTTCGCGGAAAGCCGGGTGGTTTCCATCCAGATGCCCCCCTACATGACGCTCAAGTTCGGCGTCGATCCCGGCACGATCGCGATCACGGGCGACGGCATCGTGCGCTATGTGGTCGTCGCCAGCCGGCCCGGCGGCGCGACCAACGCTTTCTATGAGGGCGTGCGCTGCTCTACCGACGAAGTCAAGACGTATGCCCGCTACAACAGCGGCGCCTGGCAGCCGGTGAGCGATCCGCAGTGGAAGCGCTTCAGGGATCTGAACTCCAGCTATGTGCAACAGCTGGCGGGCCAGGGGCTTTGCCGCGGCCACGCCCCCCGCGAGACAGTGGGCGAAATAGTGAAGAACATTCGCGAGCCGGTGCGCGAAGTCCAGTAGGCTTCAAGCCGCGGGCATCAGCACCATGTTGTCCCGGTGCACCATCTCCGGCTCGGCCGTGTAGCCCAAAAGCCGCTCGAACTCGGATGAAGGCTTGCGACAAAGCAGCCGCGCTTCACCGCTCGAATAGTTGGCCAGGCCGCGGGCCAGTTCGGTACCGGCGGTGTCGCGCACCGCGATCACGTCGCCGCGCGAGAAATCACCTTCCACGGCCGTCATCCCGATCGGCAGCAGGCTCTTGCCCTCGGCCCTCACCTTGGCGGCCGCACCATCGTCGACGGTGACCGCGCCGCGCATCTGCAGATGGTCGGCCATCCAGCGCTTGCGCGCCTGGTGCTTGGCAGTCTGCGCAACCAGCAAGGTGCCGATGGCTTCGCCGCGCGACAGGCGCAGCAGGGCGTCGGGCTCGCGGCCCCACGCGATCACGGTCGACGCGCCGGAACCCGCAGCACGCTTGGCCGCCAGGATCTTGGTGATCATGCCGCCGCGGCCGAGGCTCGAGCCGGCGCCGCCGGCCATCGCTTCGAGCGCCGGATCGCCGGCAACCGCTTCGTGCACGAAGGTCGCAGCCGGATCCTTGCGCGGGTCGGCGCTGTAGAGGCCTTTCTGGTCGGTCAGGATGACCAGCGCATCGGCTTCGACCAGGTTGGCAACCAGCGCGCCGAGCGTGTCGTTGTCGCCGAACTTGATCTCGTCGTTGACCACCGTGTCGTTCTCGTTGATCACCGGCACCACGCCGAGCGCCAGCAGGGTGACCAGCGTGGAGCGCGCATTGAGGTAGCGCTCGCGATCGGCCAGGTCTGCGTGCGTCAGCAGCACCTGCGCACTGCCCAGCTTGTTTTCGCGCAGCTTGGTCTCGTACATCTGCGCAAGACCCATCTGGCCGACGGCGGCCGCGGCCTGCAGCTCGTGCAGTTCGTGCGGGCGGGTGCGCCAGCCGAGGCGCTTCATGCCCTCGGCGATGGCACCGCTCGACACCATGACGACTTCGCGACCGTCATGCACCAGCGCCGCGAGTTGGCGGCACCATTCGCCGATGGCCGCCTCATCGAGGCCGCGCCCCTCGTTGGTGACCAGGCTGGAGCCGACCTTGACGACGATGCGTCGCGCGTCGCGCAGCGCGGTGGAACGGGGACTCGAACTCATTCTGCCGACGGTTCGACGAAGCGCGGATCAATGTCTACCGGTGCCTGCTCGGCCACCTGCTGTGCCTTGACATGCTGGTAGATCGCCTGCACCAGCGGCTCGCAGCCTTCGCGTGTGAGCGCCGAGATCTCGAACACCGGTCCCTTGAAACGCAGCCGCTTCACGAAGTCCTTGACGCGTGCGGCGCGCTCGTCGGAGGGCACCATGTCGAGCTTGTTGAGCACCAGCCAGCGCGGCTTCTGATAGAGGGCCGCGTCGTACTTCTTCAGTTCGCCGACGATCGCCTTGGCCTGCGCGACCGGATCGACACTGTCGTCGAAGGGCGCAAGATCGATGACGTGCAGCAGCAGGCGCGTGCGCTGCAGGTGACGCAGGAACAGGTGGCCCAGGCCGGCGCCTTCGGAGGCACCTTCGATCAACCCGGGCAGATCGGCGACCACGAAGCTCTGCTCGGGGCCGACGCGCACCACGCCGAGGTTCGGGTGCAGCGTGGTGAACGGGTAGTCGGCAATGCGCGGACGGGCATTCGAGATGGCGCTGATCAGCGTCGACTTGCCGGCGTTCGGCATGCCCAGCAGGCCCACATCGGCCAGCACCTTGAGTTCCAGCTTGAGGCTCTTCTTTTCGCCGGGCCAGCCGGGCGTCTTCTGCCGCGGCGCACGATTGATTGCGCTCTTGAAGCGCATGTTGCCAAAGCCCCCGTCGCCGCCTTTGGCGATGATGATCACTTCGCCCGGCACCAGCAACTCATACAGCACCTCGCCTGTTTCGGCGTCGGTGACGATCGTACCCACCGGCATCTTGAGCGTGATGTCGTCGCCGGCGGCACCGAACATGTCGGAGCCCATGCCGTGCTGGCCGCGCTTGGCATCGTGCCGGCGCGAGAAGCGGAAGTCGACCAGCGTGTTGAGATTGGGATCGGCCACTGCGAACACGTGACCACCACGGCCGCCGTCGCCGCCGTTGGGGCCGCCGAATTCTTTGTACTTCTCATGGCGGAACGACACGCAGCCGTTGCCGCCATCGCCGGCGGCGATGTCGATGAAGGCTTCGTCAACGAACTTCATGGGATGTCCAGTTTACAAATGAAAAAAGCCCCGACCAGCGGGGCTTCGAGCAGATCGAAGTGACTGATCAGGCTTGGGTGGCAGCCGGGGTCACGTTGACCGTGTGCTTGCTGAGCGCGCCCTTGACGGCAAACGACACGTGGCCGTCGACCAGGGCAAACAGCGTGTGGTCCTTGCCCACGCCGACGTTCACGCCGGGGTGGAACTGGGTGCCGCGCTGACGCACGATGATCGAGCCTGCGCTGATCAGTTCGCCGCCGAACGCTTTCACGCCGAGCATCTTGGGCTTGGAATCGCGCCCGTTTCGCGTGGAGCCGCCGCCTTTTTTCTGTGCCATGGTGTCCGCTCCTTAAGCAGCGATCGCGCCGATTTGCAGTTCGGTGAACTGCTGGCGATGGCCTTGACGTTTCTGATAGTGCTTGCGACGGCGCATCTTGAAGATGTGCACTTTGTCGTGCAGGCCGTGTGACAGGACTGTCACCGTGACGGATGCGCCGGACACCAGGGGCGTGCCGACCTTGATCTCGGAGCCGTTGCCGACTGCAAGAACCTGATCGATCACGATTTCCTGGCCTACGTCCGCAGCAATCTGTTCTACTTTAATTTTTTCGCCGGAAGCAACGCGATACTGCTTGCCCCCGGTTTTTATGACCGCGTACATGTTGACCTCTTGAATAAGATGGCTCTACGGACGGATTTCCGCAGAGCCCAAGATTATAGCCCGCTTTGCGCCGGCTCATGAACCGGCCGGCATGCGCAGCCGAAAGCGCATGGGCGGCTCCCTATAATCGCGGCGTCCCGGCCGCTCTGGCCGGCCCTCTTTCTGTCGCGGCATCCGACGCTTCCGCTTTGTCAGCTTCCCCCTCCCAATCCCCCACCGCCACCGCGCTCGGCCTGGTCGCCGCCGACATGGAGCAGGTCGACCGCGTGATTGCGACGCGGCTCGACACCGGCGTTCCGCTCGTGAGCGAAGTGTCCCGCTACATCATTTCGGCCGGCGGCAAGCGTCTGCGCCCTGCCCTCCTGCTCTTGATGAGCGGTGCACTCGGCTGCACGGACGCGCAGCGCTTCAATCTGGCAGCGGTGGTCGAATTCATCCATACCGCGACTCTGCTGCACGACGACGTGGTCGACGAATCGACCCTGCGCCGTGGCCGCGCGACGGCCAACGAGTCCTTCGGCAACCCGGCCAGCGTGCTGGTGGGCGACTTTCTGTACTCGCGCGCTTTCCAGATGATGCTGGACGCCGACAACATGCGCGTGATGCAGATCCTGGCCGAGGCCACCAACGTCATTGCCGAAGGTGAAGTCCTGCAGCTGATGAACATGCACGATGCCACGCTCGACGAAGCCGCCTACCTGCGCGTGATTCGCTCCAAGACGGCCAAGCTGTTCGAAGCCAGCACGCGCCTGGCCGCCGTGCTGGCGGGCAGCACCCCGGCCGTCGAGGAGGCATGCGCCACTTACGGCCAGGCACTCGGAACGGCATTTCAGGTGATCGACGACGTTCTCGACTATGCCGGGGACGCCAACGAAACCGGCAAGAATCTTGGCGACGACCTGCGCGAAGGCAAAACGACGCTCCCGCTCATCCTTGCGATGCAACGGGCCGAGCCGGCAGACAGCGCACTGATCCGCTGCGCCATCGAGGCCGGTGACACGTCACAACTGGCGGCCATCGTTGCGATCGTGCAACGCACCGGTGCGCTCGACGCCACGCGCGCAGCCGCAGCGGCGGAAGCGCAACGCGCAATCGATGCTTTGCGCGGCCTGCCCGCCAATTCCTACTCGCAAGGTTTGCTACAATTGGCGGCTCAGTTGCTTGAGCGCCGCACCTAAGTTCTTCGAGGGTCGTTTCTCTTTTACTGCAACCATCGGGGTGTAGCTTAGCCTGGTAGAGCGCTACGTTCGGGACGTAGAGGCCGGAGGTTCGAATCCTCTCACCCCGACCAGCCTTTCATGGCTGTAATGCCAAATGCTACGCGGACTGTTGCATGGCCGCGATTTACAGCATGGGGTCGATCAGCGATGATCGTGAATCAATTTTTCACGTCTTTTACATTCTTTGAATGGCCGCTGCCGAACCTCTTGTCAAAGAAAACTCGCCGATCGCGCTTCCGGGACTGGCACGTGCGCTGATCTCGGCCGGCAAGCTGGCGTCGAAGACAGCTGAAGAGATCTACCAAAAGTCGCAATCAAGCCGTTCGAGCTTCATTGCGGAACTGACCGGCACCGGAGCCGTGTCGGCCGCCGATCTGGCCCACACCCTTTCCAGCGCTTTCGGGGCGCCGCTGCTCGACCTCGATGCCATCGACCCGCAGCGCCTGCCTAAAGACCTGCTCGATGCAAAGCTGTGTCAGGCCTATCGAATCGTCGTCCTCAGCAAGCGCAGCAACCGCCTGATCGTTGCCACGGCAGATCCATCGGATCAGCAGGCGGCAGAAAAGATCAAGTTCGCATCGCAGATGGGTGTCGACTGGGTCATTGCCGAGTACGACAAGCTCTCGCGCATGGTCGAAGCGGCTGCGGTCAGCGCGGCCGAAACCATTGACAACATCGTCGGTGCCGAGTTCGAGTTCGACGATGCCGTCGACAGCTCGAGCGATGCGAACGAGCAGGCGGTGGCCGAGGTCGAAGACGCTCCGGTCGTCCGCTTCCTGCACAAGATGCTGCTCGATGCCTTCAGCATGCGCGCATCCGACATTCACTTCGAGCCCTACGAGCACCAGTACCGGGTTCGCTTTCGCGTTGACGGCGAACTGCGTGAGATCGCCAGTCCGCCGGTCGTGATCAAGGACAAGCTGGCGTCGCGCATCAAGGTGATCTCGCGTCTCGACATCTCCGAGAAGCGCATTCCGCAAGACGGTCGCATGAAGCTCAAGATCGGGGCGGATCGCGTGATCGATTTTCGGGTCAGCACCCTGCCGACGCTGTTCGGCGAAAAGATCGTGATCCGGATTCTGGATCCGAGCAGCGCCCGTCTTGGCATCGACGCGCTCGGCTACGACGCGGACGAAAAGGAACGGCTGCTCAATGCGATCGGCCGCCCTTACGGCATGGTGCTGGTCACGGGCCCGACCGGCTCGGGCAAGACCGTTTCTCTCTATACCTGCCTGAACCTGCTGAACAAGCCCGGCGTGAACATCGCGACGGCCGAAGACCCGTCCGAAATCAACTTGCCGGGCGTCAACCAGGTAAACGTCAACGAAAAGGCCGGCCTCACCTTCGCCACCGCCTTGCGTGCGTTCCTGCGGCAGGATCCCGACATCATCATGGTCGGTGAAATCCGCGACCTCGAGACTGCCGACATTTCGATCAAGGCCGCGCAGACGGGTCACCTTGTGCTGTCGACCCTGCACACCAACGATGCACCGACCACGCTGACGCGGATGCGCAACATGGGCATCGCACCATTCAATATCGCGTCCAGCGTGATCCTGATCACCGCTCAACGCCTCGCGCGCCGTCTGTGCACGGTGTGCCGCGAGCCGCACGAAGTGCCGCGCGAAGCGTTGCTCGACGCCGGGTTCCGCGAGAATCAGCTCGACGGCTCGTGGAAGCCCTACCGGGCGGTCGGCTGCTCGGCCTGCAATGGCGGCTACAAAGGACGCGTCGGCATCTACCAGGTGATGCCGATCACGGAAGAGATCCAGCAAATCATCCTGCGTGACGGCAGTGCGCTCGACATTGCGCGCCAGTCCGAAGCCGAGGGCGTGCGCTCGCTGCGCCAATCGGGTCTCAAGAAAGTCATGCAGGGGCTGACATCACTTGAAGAAGTGGTGGCGTGCACCAACGAGTAACACACGGCGCACAAGGATCGTATGGCAACCGCAACATCCACTCGGAACATCAAGGAAACCGTCTTCGAATGGGAAGGCAGGGATCGCAACGGCAAGCAGGTGCGCGGCGAGATGCGCGCGGTCGGCGAAAACCAGGTGCAGGCGTCCCTTCGGCGCCAGGGCGTGCTCCCGACCAAGATCAAGAAGCGCAAGATGCGCGCCGGCAAGTCGATCAAGCCGAAGGACATCGCCATATTCACGCGCCAGCTCGCCACCATGATGAAAGCCGGTGTGCCGCTGCTGCAGGCCTTCGACATCGTCGGCCGCGGCAATGCCAATCCGAGCGTCGCCAAGCTGTTGAACGACATCCGGGGCGACGTTGAAACCGGTACGTCGCTGTCCGCGGCGTTCCGCAAGTTTCCCAAGTACTTCGACAACCTGTACTGCAACCTAGTCGAGGCAGGCGAAGCGGCCGGTATCCTGGAAGAACTGCTGGATCGGCTGGCCACCTACATGGAGAAAACCGAGGCGATCAAGTCCAAGATCAAGTCGGCCCTGATGTACCCGACCTCGGTGGTGGTGGTCGCCTTCGTGGTGGTCGCGATCATCATGATCTTCGTGATCCCGGCGTTCAAGTCGGTGTTCAGTTCGTTCGGCGCCGACCTGCCGGCGCCCACCCTCATCGTCATGGCCATCAGCGAGTTCTTCGTCGCTTACTGGTGGCTGATCTTCGGGGTGATCGGCGGCGGCATCTATTTCTTCCTGCAAGCATGGAAGCGCAACGAAAAGGTTCAGCGGGTGATGGACCGGCTGCTGCTCAGGCTGCCGATCTTCGGCACGCTGATCGACAAATCCTGCATCGCGCGCTGGACGCGCACGCTGGCCACCATGTTCGCGGCCGGCGTGCCGCTGGTCGAAGCGCTCGATTCGGTGGGTGGCGCGTCGGGCAATTCAGTCTATGCCGATGCCACGACCAAGATCCAGCAGGAAGTCTCGACCGGCACCAGTCTGACGTCCGCCATGACCAACGCCAACCTGTTCCCGTCGATGGTGCTGCAGATGACGGCGATCGGTGAAGAGTCCGGCTCCATCGATCACATGCTCGGCAAGGCGGCGGACTTCTACGAGTCCGAAGTGGACGACATGGTGGCGGGTCTGTCGAGTCTCATGGAGCCCATCATCATCGTGTTCCTCGGTGTCATCATCGGTGGCATCGTGGTGTCGATGTACCTGCCCATCTTCAAGCTCGGCCAGGTCGTCTGATGTGGGTGTCGGCGGAAATCGACGCCGCACTGGCCGGCGTGCTGGGGCTATTGATCGGCAGCTTTCTCAATGTGGTGATCTACCGGATGCCGGCCGTGATCTACCGCGACTGGCTCACCGATTCGGTTTCCAGTTTGACGCCGGCAACCGACGGCCCGAGCCTGTGGACGATGGTGTTCGGCAACAAGTCTGCCGCACCGCCCGCATTGGAGGCGGCCGCCGCCGCTGCGGCCGCGCAGCTTGAAAGCCTGCCGCCCCTGAGTCTTTCCAGGCCCCGTTCGCGCTGTGGCGCCTGCGGGGTTCCGATCGCGTGGTACCAGAACATCCCGGTGCTCAGCTACATCTTCCTGCGTGGCAAGTGTTCGGCCTGCAAGGCGCCCATCAGCATCCGCTACCCGCTGGTCGAACTCATCGTCGCGGCGCTGTTCGCGCTGGCCGGCCACCGCTTCGGCATCAGCCCGGTCGGCGCCCTCTGGGCCGCATTCGTTGCCTTGTTGGTGTGCCAGTTCCTGATCGATCTCGACACCCAGTTGCTGCCCGATCCGCTCAACTACGCCCTGCTGTGGCTCGGCCTGGTCGGCGCCGCGCTGGGGTGGACGGGCGTGCCGTTGAGCTCGGCCGTCTGGGGTGCGGTCGGTGGCTATCTGAGCCTCTGGGGGGTGTACCACGCCTACCGTCTGGCCACCGGCAAGGAAGGCATGGGTTATGGCGATTTCAAGCTGCTGGCGGCGCTCGGCGCGTGGCTCGGAGCCGACTACCTGCTGGCCATCGTGCTCGTGTCGTCGCTGGTCGGCGCGGTGCTCGGGCTGACCCTGCTCTACATCGGCAAACTGGCTCACAAAGATATCCCGTTCTCGTTCGGTCCGTGTCTTGCGGGCACCGGTATCGTCTGTTTCGTGATCGGGCCGGAGACGGTTCGGCAACTCGTGCCGTTTGCGTTTCCGTTCGGCATGCACTGAGTTGCCAGCGGCATGCAGCGCATCGGCCTCACGGGCGGCATCGGCAGCGGCAAGAGCACGGTGGCAGCGATGCTGGTCGAACAGGGCGCGGCACTGGTCGATACCGACGCCATCGCCCGCGCGCTGACACTGCCGCAGGGCGAAGCGATGGCACCGATCGCGGCGCTGTTCGGCCTCGACGTCGTCGACGCGGATGGCGGCCTGGACCGCCCGCGCATGCGCGACATCGTGTTCAACAACCCGACAGCCAAACGGCAACTCGAGGCCATCCTGCATCCGTTGATCGGCGCGGCCTGCGAGCGTGAGGCCAACGCGGCGCAGGGCCGTGTCGTGGTGTTCGATGTTCCATTGCTGGTCGAATCGGGCCGCTGGCGTGCCAGGGTCGATCGCGTGCTGGTGGTCGACGCCAGTGAAGCGACCCAGCTGCAGCGTGTCATGGCGCGTTCCGGCTGGTCGGCCGAAGCAGTGCACGCGGTGATCGCTCAGCAGGCCTCGCGCACGGCACGCCGGGCTGCCGCGGATGCGGTCATTTTCAATGACAGTATGACGCTGCCGGAACTCGCTGCCGAGGTCAGGACTCTGTGGTTGGAGTGGGCCGCCGCCAGCACGCGATAATCGACAGTTGTCCGGCGCAGCGTCTGCCACCATAAGCTGAGGCAAAGAGACGCGCCCACGGGCCCACCGGCAACGCCCCCCGATTCGATGCTTTTCAATTCCTACGCGTTCATCTTTGCCTACTTCCCGATCGTGCTGATCGGGTTCTTCCTGATCGGGAAGCGCAACGTCCGCGCTGCCGCCGGATTTCTGGCGCTGGCTTCGCTGTTCTTCTACGGCTGGTGGAGCGTCGAGGCGATGCCGCTGCTGCTGGCGTCGATCTGCTTCAACTACTGGGCCGGCCTGCGGCTCACGCCTGCGCCGGAGCGCACCGACCGGCAACGCAAACGCATGCTGGTGTTCGCGCTCACGGTCGACCTGGTGATCCTGGGCGTCTTCAAGTACGCCAACTTCTTCATCGCCAACGTCAACGACGGCCTGGCGGCGGCGGGCGCCACGCCGCTGTCGATGCTGCATATCGCACTGCCGATCGGCATCTCGTTCTACACCTTCACCCAGATCGCGTTTCTGGTCGACTGCTGGCAAGGCAAGGTGCATGAGCGCAGCTTCGTACATTACGCGCTGTTCGTCACCTACTTCCCGCACCTGATCGCCGGGCCGGTGCTGCATCACGCGCAGATGATGCCGCAGTTCGCCAATCCATCGACCTACCGCGTCGACGCCAATAAGGTGGCGCTGGGCCTGGCCATCTTCACCTTCGGCCTCGCCAAGAAACTGCTCATCGCCGACAAGATGGGGCAGTACGCCGACCTGATGTTCACCGGGGTGCACAACGGCACCCTGCCCTCGCTCTACACGGCGTGGTTCGGCGTGCTGGCCTATACGCTGCAGATCTACTTCGACTTCTCGGGTTACTCCGACATGGCGGTGGGCCTGTCGCTGTGCCTGGGCGTGCGGCTGCCGCTCAACTTCAATTCGCCCTACAAGTCAACCAGCATCATCGAGTTCTGGCGCCGCTGGCACATCTCGCTGTCCACCTTCCTGCGCGACTACCTCTATGTGCCGCTGGGCGGCAATCGCAAGGGCGAGGCGCGGCGCTACATCAACCTGTTCCTGACGATGCTGCTGGGCGGCCTGTGGCACGGCGCGGCATGGACCTTCGTGATCTGGGGCGCGCTGCACGGCACCTTCCTGATGATCAATCACCTCTGGAACGCCAAGGTGCGCCGCAATGCCACGCCGGGCCGGCTGGCGCGGGTGGCCGGCTGGGCGCTCACCTTCCTGTGCGTGATGATCGCGTGGGTCGTTTTCAGGGCCGAGAGCGTCAACGCGGCCCTCGAAATCTACAAGGGCATGCTGGGTTTTCACGGTGCGCCGACTTCGGCCTTCAGCGAATTTGCCGTGCCCTATCGCAAGCCCGAGTTCTTCCACACGCTGCTGGTGGGCCTTTTCATCTGCCTGGCGCTGCCGCCGACGATTTCGCTCGAGCGCTGGGTGCCGCAGCCGGCTTTGCTGGCTGGCCAGCCCAGGATGGCCTGGACGGCCACCGCCGTGATTGCGCTGGCCACGGCTGTGCTGTTCGGGTTCTGCGTGTCCCAGCTCGGTTCGTACAGCCCGTTCCTCTACTTCCAGTTCTGACATGACGCCCGCCAAACTCTGGCTCCGGATCTTCCTGGCAGGCTTCGCCGTGGTCGTCGCGATGCTGCTCGTAACGCTGTTCACGCCGGTGCCTTACGGCGACCTGTCGCGCATCGGGCGCGTGTCGGATCACGAGTTCGGCTGGCGCCGCCAGCCCCCGCCCTTCCCGCCCGAGGCCAGCTTGCGCGCCGTGCCGATCGACCAGGCCGATATCGTGGTGATCGGCGACAGCTTCTCGATGACCTACATGTGGCAGTCGGACCTGGTTCAGGCCGGCTACAAGGTCACCACCATCTACTGGGGCCAGTACAGCGAAACCATGTGCGGCGACCTGCAGGCATGGTTGCAGCGCGCGGGCTTCCGCGGCAAGCTGGTGATCTTCGAAAGCGTGGAGCGGCTGCTGAAGGAGCGCCTGAAGAAGAGCACGGCATGCGAGCAGATGAGCAAGCCTTTTGCGTCGAGGCCCGCGCCGCTGCTCCCTGCGCTTTCCCACACGCCTCCATTCGAACTCAACAGCGGCGCCACGCTGATCAGTGGCCTCATCACCTGGGATCACACGCGCCGCGCGAAGAAATCGTCAGGTGATGCGGTGTTCGACGAAACCCAGGTGCGTGTCGTGCCCGATGGCTGCGCGCAGTTCAGCCACCGGCTCTGCAACAAGGCGCTTTTCTTCGACGAGGACGTGAAAAACGGCGAACTCGATCTGCAGGACTTCGACCGCATGACGCGGTTCAATGCCAGCCATGTCACGACCCCGTTCATTTGGATGGTGATTCCCGACAAAACCACCACCTACCTGGATCCGAACCACTCGAAGGCGTTCATGGATGCCTTCCGCGCCGCCCGCCTGGGTCCCGACCTGTATGCGATGACGGCCGAGAACCGCATGAAAGTGCAGGATCTCTACTTCCCCAACGACACCCATTTGTCGATGCATGGGCAACGCATTCTCGGCCAGCGCATGCTCGCCGCAGTGCGCGAAAAGTTGCCCACACCACCCGCCCGATCACCGTAACGCCGTGTGACGTTGCGGGCGGTATCGCCTTGAACGCGGCGCATGCACACCTTCGGGCTATGATCGATCGACTGAAAGCCGACGCGTGATCCTCTACGAGTACCCTTTCAACGAGCGCATCCGGACTTACCTCCGGCTCGAACATCTCTTTCGCCGCCTGGGCGAACTGGTTCCGGCCGACTCGGCGCTGTCGCACCACTACGCCCTGATCACGATCTTCGAGGTCATGGATGTGGCGGCGCGTGCCGACCTCAAGGCCGATGTGCTGCGCGACCTCGACAAGCACAAGAACGTCTTCAACAGCTACCGCGGCAACCCCGCGATTTCTGAAGCCGTGCTCGACCAGGTGGTGGCGCAACTCGAGCGCAACTTTGCGACGCTCAACACGGTGCCGGGCAAGGCCGGGCAGGCGCTCACGGAGAACGAGTGGCTGATGAGCATCCGCAGCCGTGCCGGCATTCCGGGCGGCACCTGTGAGTTCGATCTGCCGGCCTACTACAGCTGGCAGCATCACAAACCCTCGGCGCGGCGCGCAGACCTCGAGCGCTGGTCGGCCACGCTGGCGCCGCTGGCCGAATCGATCTACCTGCTGCTGAAGTTGCTGCGCGATGCCGATGTGCCCTACAAGGTCATGGCCAGCGCCGGCCAGTTCCAGCAAACGCTGCCGCAGGGCCGAAGCTTCCAGTTGCTGCGGCTGCGCATCGACCCCGCATTCGGCCTCGTGCCCGAGATCAGCGGCAACCGCCTGATGGTGTCGGTGCGGCTGATGCGGCAGGAAGCGGATGACCGGCTGCATCAGAGCAGCGAAGACACACCTTTTGAACTGACTCTCTGCGCATGAGCGGCGAAGCGAATTTCGGCGAACGCATCGTTCGCTGCCCGGCCTGTGGCGAAGACAGCTACTACGCGCCGCGCAACCCTTACCGTCCGTTCTGCAGCGCCCGCTGCAAGGGCATCGACCTCGGTGCCTGGGCCAGCGAATCGTTCCGCGTGGCGGCAGACGCACCGCCAGACGACGAGCTGCCCGGCGATCCCAGACTGCAGTAGCAGGCCCGGTTCTACAGGCCGCGTTCCTGCGCCAGCCAGTCCAGCACGGGCAGCGCGCCCGGCAGCACCGGCGTCACGTCGAGCGGCAATTGCTGCCAGCACATCTGCTGACCTTCGCGCATCTCGAACTCGCCGCGCCAGTCGCGCACCTTGCACCAGTGCAGCCGCACCAGCGCGTGCGGGTAGTCGTGCTCGGTGACCTTCCAGGCCTCGGCGCCTGCGATCGTGATGCCGAGTTCTTCCTGCAGCTCGCGCCGCAGCGCCTGCTCCACCGATTCACCCGCCTCGATCTTGCCGCCCGGAAACTCCCAATAGCCGGCGTAGGCCTTGCCCTCGGGTCGAGTCGACAGCAACAGTGCGCCATCGTCGCGCAACAACACGCCGACCGCGACTTCGGTGTGCTGACGCGGCGCAGTCATGCCACTGCCCGCCCGGCGTAGTCACGCGCGAACTGGTAGGCCACGCGGCCGCTGCGCGAGCCGCGTTCCAGCGCCCAGACCAGCGCGTCCGCGCGCGCCGCCTCGATCGCCACAGCGGTCACGCCGAACGACGAAAGCCACTGCGCCACGATCGCGAGGTATTCGTTCTGGCTGAACGGATAGAAACTGACCCAGAGGCCGAAGCGCTCCGACAGCGAGATCTTTTCTTCGATGACCTCGCCCGGATGCACCTCGCCGTCATCCGTGTGCTTGTACGTGAGGTTGTCCTTCATGTACTCGGGCAGCAGATGGCGGCGGTTGCTGGTCGCATAGATCAGTACGTTGGCGGTCGAGGCTGCGATCGAGCCGTCCAGGATCGACTTGAGCGCCTTGTAGCCCGGCTCGCCCTCGTCGAAACTCAGGTCGTCGCTGAACACGATGAACTTCTCCGGGCGACCGGACACAACATCCACGATGTCCGGAAGGTCGGTCAGTTCGGCCTTGTCGACCTCGATCAGGCGCAGGCCCTGCGGCGCATAGGTCTGCAGGCAGGCCCGGATCAGCGACGATTTGCCGGTGCCGCGCGCGCCGGTGAGCAGCACGTTGTTGGCCGGCTTGCCCTCGACGAACTGGCGCGTGTTGCGTGCGATCTTTTCCTTCTGGAGGTCGATTTCCTTCAGGTCGTCGAGCGCCATCGCGGCCACATGCCGCACCGGCTCCAGCACGCCGTGGCCGGTGCTGCGCCGGCGATAGCGCCAGGCGATCGACGCGCCCCAGTCGGCCGGCGCCGAAAGCGGCTGCGGCAGCACCGATTCGATGCGGGTGATGAGTTGCTCGGCCCGCTCGATCAGCTTCTCAAACTTTTCATTCATGACCTGTAGTCGGCATTGATCGACACGTAGTCGTGGCTCAGGTCGCAGGTCCACACGGTATCGCTCGCGTCGCCGCGGCCGAGGCCGATGCGCACCGAGATCTCGCTCTGCTTCATCACGCGCTGCCCGTCTTCCTCGCGGTACGAGGGATTGCGCCCACCCTTCACGGCCACGTGCACGTCGTCGAGATACAGGTCGATGCCGGTCTGGTCGAGATCGTCGATGCCCGCATAGCCGACGGCGGCCAGGATGCGTCCGAGGTTCGGGTCGCTCGCGAAGAACGCGGTCTTGACCAGCGGCGAATGCGCGACCGCATAGGCGACCTGGCGGCACTCGGCCGCGTCGCGCCCGCCTTCGACGCGGATCGTGATGAACTTGGTGGCGCCTTCACCGTCGCGCACGATGGCCTGCGCAAGCAGGCGCGCGACATTGCGCATCGCTTCGAGCAGTGCGCGGCCGTCCGCCGAATTGAGCGAGGTGACCGGAGCGTGCGCAGCTTTCTGCGTGGCGATGACCACGAACGAGTCGTTGGTCGAGGTGTCGCCATCGATCGTCACGCGGTTGAACGAGGCATCGGCCAACGCCTTGGCCAGAGGATGGATCAGGGCCGGGTCGATCCTTGCATCGGTCGCCATGAAGCCGAGCATGGTCGCCATGTTGGGTCGGATCATGCCGGCGCCCTTGCTGATGCCAGTGACGGTAACCGTCGCGCCGCCAACCTGCACGCGCTGGCTGAAGGCCTTGGGCACCGTGTCAGTGGTCATGATGCCTTCGGCCGCGCGCGCCCAGTGGTCGGGCGATGCGTCGGCCAAGGCAGCGGGCAACCCCGCTTCGATGCGATCGACCGGCAGCGGCTCCATGATCACGCCCGTCGAAAACGGCAGGATCTGTTCGGGCGCGATGTCCAGCTCGCGCGCCAGTGCCACGCAGGTCTGGTGCGTGCGTGCCAGCCCGTCCTGGCCGGTGCCGGCGTTCGCGTTCCCGGTGTTGATCAGCATCGCGCGAATGCCGTAGTTCTTTGCAAGATGCTCGCGGCAGACCTGCACCGGCGCCGCACAGAAGCGGTTCTGTGTGAACACGCCGCCGACCGCTGCGCCTTCGTCGATCAGCACGACCGTCAAGTCCTTGCGATTGGCTTTGCGCACGCCGGCTTCGGCCACGCCGATGCGCACGCCGGGCACCGCGAACAGCGCGGCAGGATCAGGAGCAGTGAGGTTGACGGGCATGGATGAGGTTTCTCGCTCGGGTCAGGACAACTTGCCGTGGCAATGCTTGAATTTCTTGCCGCTGCCGCAGGGGCAGGCATCATTGCGGCCGACCCGCGCGAACGCGGCGGCACCGACGCTCAGGCCGCCACCGACCGCTGCGCGGCGCAGGCTCTCCTCGTCGACGCGCGTTTCGGCCTCGCCGGTTTCGGTCGGTGCGGTGTAGGTGATGTTCGAGATCGCGTCGGCACGGTTCTCCAGGGCTTCGGCCGCCTCGTCGAGCTGTTCGCTCGACTGCACGCGCACCGTCATGAGCTGGCGCGTCACCTCGTTCTTGACCGAGTCGAGCAACTGGCCGAACAGCTCGAACGCCTCGCGCTTGTATTCCTGCTTGGGCTGCTTCTGCGCATAGCCGCGCAGGTGAATGCCCTGGCGCAGGTAGTCGAGCGAGGACAGGTGCTCGCGCCAGTGCGTGTCGATGCTCTGCAGCAGCACCATGCGCTCGAACTGGGTGAAGTTCTCCGGCCCGATCAGTTCGACCTTGGCCGCAAAGGCCGCGTTGGCAGCCGCGACCACCTTGTCGACGATGTCGTCGTCCGACACCGCGGTCGCGCTCTCGACATCCTTGACCAACGGCAGCTCGAGGCCCCAGTCGCTGGCCAGCACTTTCTCGAGGCCCGGCAGATCCCACTGTTCTTCGACCGATTCGGCAGGCACGTACTGGCGCACCAAGTCCATGAAGCAGCCTTCGCGCAGCGCTGTGATCTGCGCACCGAGATCGGTCGCGTCGAGGATGTCGTTGCGCTGCTGGTAGATCACCTTGCGCTGGTCGTTGCTCACGTCGTCGTACTCGAGCAATTGCTTGCGCACGTCGAAGTTGCGCGCCTCGACCTTGCGCTGCGCGCTTTCGATGCTCCGCGTGACGATGCCGGCTTCGATCGCCTCGCCGTCCGGCATCTTGAGGCGCTCCATGATCGCCTTGACGCGGTCGCCCGCGAAGATGCGCATCAGCGGGTCGTCCAGGCTCAGGTAGAAGCGCGAAGAGCCGTTGTCGCCCTGCCGGCCCGAACGGCCACGCAGCTGGTTGTCGATACGGCGTGATTCGTGGCGCTCAGTGGCGATGATGCGCAGGCCGCCCTGCGCCGTGACGAACTCATGTTCCTTCGCCCAATCGGCGCGCAGTCGGGCAGCCTCGGCTTCGCGTGCCGCCTCGTCGACTTCGGGATTGGCCTCGAGCGCCTCGATCATCTTCTCGACGTTGCCGCCCAGCACGATGTCGGTGCCGCGGCCGGCCATGTTGGTCGCGATGGTGATCATCTTCGGCCGACCGGCCTGCGCCACGATGTCGGCCTCGCGTGCGTGCTGCTTGGCGTTCAGCACCTGATGCGGCAGGCCCGCCTCGTTCAGCAGGCCGTCGATGATCTCGGAGTTCTCGATCGACGAGGTGCCGACCAGCACCGGCTGGCCGCGCTCGTAGCATTCGCGGATGTCTTCGATCGCCGCCTGGTACTTCTCGCGCGTGGTCTTGTAGACCCGATCCAGCTGATCGTCGCGCTTGCTGATCCGGTTGGGCGGGATGATGACCGTCTCGAGCCCGTAGATTTCCTGGAACTCGTAGGCCTCGGTGTCGGCCGTGCCGGTCATGCCCGACAGCTTGGCGTACAACCGGAAGTAGTTCTGGAACGTGATCGAGGCGAGCGTCTGGTTCTCAGCCTGGATCTCGACGCCTTCCTTGGCTTCGACCGCCTGGTGCAGGCCGTCGCTCCAGCGCCGTCCGCTCATGAGACGGCCGGTGAATTCGTCGACGATGATCACCTCGCCCTCTTGCACCACATAGTGCTGGTCGCGGTGGTAGAGGTGGCGTGCACGCAGTGCTGCATTCAGGTGGTGCATCAGCGTGATGTTGGCCGGATCGTAGAGCGACGCACCTTCGGGCAGCAGCTTGAAGTCCGACAGGATCTGCTCGGCCTTCTCGTGGCCGTCTTCGGTCAGGAACACCTGGTGCGTTTTCTCGTCGACCGTGAAGTCGCCCGGCGTGACGACACCCTCGCCGGTGCGCGGGTCGGCCTCGCCCTCCTGCTTTTTCAGCAGCGGCACCACCTTGTTGATGGCGAGGTAGGTCTCGGTGTGGTCTTCGGCCTGGCCGCTGATGATCAGCGGCGTGCGCGCCTCGTCGATCAGGATCGAATCCACCTCGTCGACGATTGCATAGTTGAGCCCGCGCTGCACGCGATCCTGCGTCTCGTACACCATGTTGTCGCGCAGGTAGTCGAAGCCATACTCGTTGTTGGTGCCGTAGGTGATGTCGCAACGGTAGGCCTCCTGCTTGGCCTCGCGCGGCATGTTCGGCAGGTTGATGCCGACGGTCAGGCCCAGGTAGTTGTAGAGCCGGCCCATCCACTGCGCATCGCGGCTCGCCAGGTAGTCGTTCACGGTGACCACATGGACGCCCTTGCCCGAAAGGGCATTCAGGTAGACCGACAGCGTCGCGGTGAGCGTCTTGCCTTCACCCGTGCGCATTTCCGAGATCTTGCCGTTGTGCAGCGCCATGCCGCCCAGCAACTGCACGTCGAAGTGGCGCATCTTCATGATGCGCTTGGAGCCCTCGCGCACCACGGCGAAGGCTTCGGGCAGCAGGTCGTCGAGCGACTCGCCGCGTCCAAGCCGATCCTTGAACTCCTGGGTCTTGGCTTTCAGCGCCGCTTCGTCGAGCTTCTCGAAGACGGGCTCGAGGGCATTGATGCGATCGACCGTCTTGCGATACTGCTTGAGAAGACGGTCGTTGCGACTGCCGAAAAGTTGGGTGAGAAAGTTGGTGGCCATGAGTGGAGGATCGACGGGCGCCTGACAGGTTCAGGCGCTGCGACCGAAATCCTAAGATATGGTGAATGCAGGTGGGCGCGCTTTGCGCGTTTGCAAGAATCGCAAGAATGCAGGCGAGGCCCCGCTGGCGCGAACGCCGGCAAACCGCAGATTTTAGCCGTCTTGATCCGCTCCGATTGCCCCTCCATGAACCGTCGATTCAACCCCGTCACACTGCAGCAGGCGACCGAGGGCTCGCCCACCCTGGCCAGCCTGGCCGCCCGTGTGCGCGACACCAATGAGCGGCTGCGCGTGGTGCTCGAAGGCATTCCGCCGGAGATGCGTGGCGCGATCCAGGCCGGGCCGGTCGAAGGCGACGTGTGGTGCCTGCTGGTGCAAGGCAGCGCCGCAGCCGCCAAACTGCGCCAGTTGCTGCCGGCGCTGCAGGCTCGGCTGCGCAGCAAGGGTTGGGAGGGCGCGACGATCCGCATCAAGGTGCAGACCCGGCGTTGAGTGAAGAGAAGATGGTGCCGCTTGTCGGAATCGAACTGACGACCTACCGCTTACAAGGCGGTTGCTCTACCAACTGAGCTAAAGCGGCGTGGCTGTGAATTTTAGCGGGCTGGCCCCAAGGGGCTGCGGCCTACTTGATGCGCTTGAGCGCGGGGCGCGAGCCGCCGCCGGCCGGTGGCCGCGGCGGTTCCTCGCCCGGATCAACAGGCTCGGCTGGCGTCTCGGTACCTTCATCAGAGACCAGATGCACCACCTTGCCCGCGTCACCCTCGGTACCGCGCGAAGCATCGCGCAGCGGTGAGCGAGCGGGGGCGGAAAGGGCCGGCTGCGCCGCCGACGACGCGCCTTCGGCCGGTGCCGGCGCGGGAAACGCCATGCCCTGCCCATTCTCGCGCGCGTAGATTGCAATCACGCGACCGACCGGCACGCTGATCTCGCGTGCCGTGCCCGCAAAGCGTGCCTTGAACTCGATGAAATCGTTGCCGAGCTTGAGCGAGCTGGTCGCGTCGAAGCTGATGTTCAGCACGATCTCGCCGTTCTTCACGTACTCGCGAGGCACCTGCACCGACTCGTCGACCTGCACCGCGACATAGGGCGTAAACCCGTTGTCGGTGCACCATTCATACAGCGCCCGGATGAGGTACGGGCGGGTGGAAGACGACTCGAGCGCGTTGATCATGAAAATTTTCTACCGTGCAATCGCAACACTGTGGCCCGAAACAGCCTCTGCCTCTTCGCAAAACACCGCGGAACCGGCTCCGCCGGGCCGCAGGTGTTGCCCCCGGTAGGGGGTTGGCGAAGCGACACGAAGTGCGCGAAGCCTGGGGGCGAGCCTATTATTTGCGCATGACCTTTTCGGACGGCGTCAGTGCCTCGATATAGGCCGGGCGCGAGAAGATCCGCTCGGCGTACTTGAGCAGCGGCGCAGCATTCTTGCTGAGGTCGATGCCGTAGTAGTCAAGACGCCAGAGCAGTGGCGCGATCGCCACATCGAGCATCGAGAAGTTGTCGCCCAGCATGTACTTGTTCTTGAGGAACACGGGTGCGAGTTGCGTGAGGCGGTCGCGGATGTGCGCACGTGCCTTTTCGAGCGCCTTCTCGTTGCCCTTGGCGGTGCGATTCTCGAGCGTCGACACGTGCACGAACAGTTCCTTCTCGAAGTTGAGCAGGAACAGGCGCACGCGCGCGCGGTCGACCGGGTCGCCGGGCATCAATTGCGGATGGGGGAAGCGCTCGTCGATGTACTCGTTGATGATGTTCGACTCGTACAGGATCAGGTCGCGCTCGACCAGAATCGGCACCTGGCCGTACGGGTTCATCACGCTGATGTCTTCGGGCTTGTTGTAGAGATCGACGTCGCGGATCTCGAAGTCCATGCCCTTCTCGAACAGCACGAAGCGGCAACGATGGGAGAAAGGGCAGGTCGTTCCTGAATACAAAACCATCATGGCGAAAGGCTCCTAAAAATCAAAAAGAGTGGGTCGCGTTTGCAACCCACTCTGCGGGATCGGGCGCGGCGCACCCGATCGGCGTTGAACTACTTGACGTCTTTCCAGTACGACGCATTCAGGCGCCACACGAAGACCACCGCCATCGCCAGGAAAAGAAGCACCCAGACGCCGATGCGCACGCGCGTGTTCTGCGCCGGTTCGGCCATCCACTGCAGGTAGTTGACGAGGTCGCCAACGGCCTGGTCGAATTGCAGCGGCGTCATGGCGCCAGGGGTGATCTGCTCCCAGCCCTTGAACACCTCGGTCGCGTGGCCATGCGCTTCGACCTTCTCATAGACCGGGCGACGGTCGCCCTGCAGTTCCCACAGCACGTGGGGCATGGCAACACTCGGAAATGCGAGGTTGTTCCAGCCGGTGGCCTTGGTGTCGTCGCGGTAGTACGTACGCAGGTAGGTGTAGAGATAGTCGGCACCGGTGCCGCCATGGCCGGCGCGCGAGCGTGCCACCAGCGTCAGGTCGGGCGGCACGGCGCCGAACCATTCCTTGGCCTGGCGGGGCTCGATATTGGCCTTCATGGTTTCGCCGACCTTGTCGGTCGTGAACAGCAGGTTGTCCTTGATCTGCTGTTCGGTGATCCCGATGTCCTGCAGCCGGTTGTAGCGCATGAACGCCGCCGAATGGCAGTTCAGGCAGTAGTTGACGAACAGCTTGGCGCCGTTCTGCAACGAGGCAACGTCGTTGGTCTTGTTGGGCGCCTTGTCCCAGGCAATGCCTTCTTCGTTCGCCTGGGCACCGCCGATCAGGGCGAAGGCGGTCATCAACGTGAGGATGAGTTTTTTCATTCTTGTGTGCTCCCGCTCAGTGCGCCGCGAAAACAACGCGCTCGGGAACGGTCTTGAACTCGCCCAGCCGGCTCCACCAGGGCATCAGCAGGAAGAAGCCGAAGTACAGCAGCGTGCCGATCTGCGAGACGGTCTGTGCGATGTCGAGCGCGAACGACCCGATCACCAGGTTGCCCCAGACGCCCGGCGCCTGGATGCCAAGGTAGCCCAGGATCAGGAAGAAGAACACGAACACGCCGTAGACATACTTGTGCCAGCTCGGGCGATACCGGATCGACTTGACCAGGCTGTGATCCAGCCAGGGCAGGAAGAACAGGATGATGACCGAGCCGCCCATCACGACCACGCCCCAGAACTTGGCGTCGAAGGTCTTGAGCAGGAGGATCGCGATGGCCGCCACGACAACGGCCGCGATCTTGAGCGCCATGCCCGACTTGCCCCTGACGAAATTGAAGATGGCCGCCAGCGCGACGATCAGCGCGAACACGTTGACCATGTCGTCGGTGGTCGCACGCAGCATCGAATAGAACGGCGTGAAATACCAGACCGGCGCGATGTGGTTCGGCGTTTTCAGCGAATCGGCCGGAATGAAGTTGTTGTACTCGAGGAAGTAGCCGCCTGCTTCCGGCGCGAAGAAGATCACGGCCGAGAAGATGGTCAGGAACACCACCACGCCGAAGATGTCGTGCACCGTGTAGTACGGGTGCGAAGGGATGCCGTCGACGGGATGGCCGTCGGGGCCACGGTTCGCCTTGATCTCGATGCCGTCGGGGTTGTTCGAACCCACTTCGTGCAGCGCGATCAGGTGGGCCACCACCAGGCCGAGCAGCACCAGCGGCACGGCGATCACGTGGAAGCTGAAAAAGCGGTTCAGCGTCGCATCGCTCACCACATAGTCGCCGCGGATCAGCAGCGCCAGATCCGGGCCGACAAAGGGGATGGCAGCGAACAGGTTCACGATGACCTGGGCACCCCAGTAGCTCATCTGGCCCCAGGGCAGCAGGTAGCCCATGAAGGCTTCGGCCATCAGGCACAGGAAGATCGCACAGCCGAACACCCAGATCAGCTCGCGCGGCTTGCGGTAGCTGCCGTACATGAGCCCGCGGAACATGTGCAGGTAGACGACGATGAAGAAGGCCGAGGCGCCGGTCGAGTGGATGTAGCGGATCAGCCAGCCCCAGGGCACGTCGCGCATGATGTACTCGACCGAAGCAAACGCCTGGTTCGCGTCGGGCTTGTAGTGCATCACGAGGAAGATGCCGGTGACGATCTGGATCACGAGGACCAGCATCGCCAGCGAGCCGAAGATGTACCAGAAGTTGAAGTTCTTCGGTGCGTAGTACTTGCCCCACTGGTCGTTCCAGAGCTTGGTCAGCGGGAAGCGGTTGTCGACCCAGTTGAGCAGCTTCTCGCCGGCCGGCGCGTTGGGCGAGATTTCCTTGAATTCAGCCATGTTCTTGTGCCTCAGGCTTTCTTGTCTTCGCCGATGAGGAGGCGCGTGTCGGAGAGGTACATGTGCGGCGGCACCGGCAGGTTGTCGGGCGCAGGCTTGTTCTTGAACACGCGACCCGCCAAGTCGAAGGTCGAGCCGTGGCAAGGGCACAGGAAACCGCCTTCCCAGTCGCTCGGCAGCGAGGGTTGCGGGCCGGACTGCAGCCGGTCGACCGGCGAACAGCCGAGGTGGGTGCAGATGCCGACCACGACCAGCACTTCGGGCTTGATCGAGCGGTTTTCGTTCTGCGCGTATTTGGGAGTGAAGTCGTCAGGGTGGCGCTTCGACTGCGGATCGGCCAGTTGCGAATCGAGCTTGGGCAGCTGCGCGACCTGCGCGGGCGTGCGCTTGAGGATCCAGACCGGCTTGCCGCGCCATTCGACCGTCATCTTCTCGCCGACCTTGAGCCCGCTGATGTCGACCTCGACCGGCGCACCGGCCGCCTTGGCTTTTTCCGACGGTTGAAAGGTGCTCACGAACGGCACGGCAACGGCCACACCGCCCACAGCGCCAGCGCAGCTGGATGCGATCAACCATGTCCGCTTGCTGGCGTCGATCCTGGGGCTGCCGACGGGGATGTCACTCATGGGGGTCCTCAAATCTTCTACGCGGGGGCTTGGGTCAACCGCGGATTGTAGCGGAGCGTAAGAGGCGGATTCAACGGCACGGAGCCTCTGCGCGCAGGTGCCGCAAGCCCGCGCGCGACCTATACTCGGCCACTTTTGCGCAACCATCACAAGGGGTCGTCGCCATGAGCGTGCTTAAGGAATTTCGCGAGTTCGCGGTCAAGGGCAACGTGATCGACCTGGCGGTCGGCGTGATCATCGGCGCTGCCTTCGGCAAGATCGTCGACTCGCTGGTGACCGACATCATCATGCCGCTCGCTGGCCTGGTGTTCGGCAAGCTCGACTTCTCCAACCTGTATGTTGTGCTCGGCACTGCGCCGGCCGGCGTCGCCAACAACCTCGCCGACCTCAAGAAGGCCGGCGTGCCCGTGCTGGCTTATGGCAACTTCATCACCATCGCCGTCAACTTCGTGATTCTGGCCTTCATCATCTTCATGATGGTCAAGCAGATCAACAGGCTGCGCCACACCGAAGAGGCGGCTCCCGCAGCCCCGCCCGAGCCGACCGAGGACGTTGTGCTGCTGCGCGAGATCCGCGACAGCCTCAAGCGGCCCTGAAGTGCGGCGCAGCGGATAGCGCTCGCGCCATCCGGATCGCAGCCAGCAGGCTCGCCGGATCGGCGATTCCCTGTCCGGCGATGTCGAAGGCCGTGCCGTGGTCGGGACTGGTTCGCACCAGTGGCAGCCCCAGCGTCACATTGACGCCCTGTTCGACGCCCAGATACTTCACCGGGATCAGGCCTTGGTCGTGGTACATCGCGACCACCGCATCGAATTCGCCGGTGCGAGCCCGCATGAACACCGTGTCGGGCGCATAGGGCCCCAGGGCGTCGATGCCCTCGGCACGCGCCGCCGCAATCGCCGGTCCGATGATCTCCCGCTCCTCCGACCCGAACAAGCCGCCCTCGCCCGCATGCGGATTGAGGCCGGCCACCGCGATCCGGGGCGCGCGGCCGAGCGCCTTTCCCAACGCCTGCTGCGTGATGCGTAGCGTCTGCAGCACGCCATCGAAGTTCACCGCTTCGATTGCCTGGCGCAACGACAGGTGGATGCTGACCAGCACGGTGCGCAACTCGTTGTTGGCCAGCATCATGCGAACCGGCACTTCGCCGGGCGGACGGCCGAGGTGGGCCGCCGATTCCGCCTGCAGCAGTTCGGTGTGGCCGGGAAAGTCGAAGCCCGCCGCGTGCAGCGCCTCCTTGTGCAACGGTGCGGTCACGATCGCGGCCAGTTCGCCGCGCAGTGCCGCACGCGCGGCCCAGATCACCGCGTCGCCGGCCGCACGGCCTGCGGCCGCGCTGATCCGGCCCACCACCACGCCCTGCGGCGGTGCAATCGCCTGCAGAACCGGCACGCAGCGGGGAGGCACGCCGTCGAGTTGCTGCAGCGATTCGATCAGCGCGACCGGCAGCGCGGGTCGTCCAGGCGCCGCCAACGCCTGGCTGGTCTGACGCAGGGTCTCGACGTCGCCGGCCACGAAGCAGCCGCGCGTGAGTTCGGTCTCGTCGCGAAACGCCTTGACGATGATCTCGGGCCCGATGCCGGCCGGGTCGCCGAGCGTGATGGCAACAGGTTTCAAGCGGGGTTGTCGATGTCAATGAACTCGTGCTTCAGCCCGAGCTGCGCGGCCACGTGGGCGGCCACCGCCGGTGCGCCGTAGCGCTCGGTCGCGTGGTGGCCGCAGGCCAGGAAGGCCACACCCATCTCGCGCGCGTAGTGCGCCTGCGGCTCCGAGATCTCGCCGGTGATGAACGCGTCGGCCCCCGCGGCGATCGCGGCTTCGAAGTAGCCCTGCGCGCCGCCGGTGCACCAGGCGATGTTCTTGACCGGGCGGTGCGCCGTGTCCAGCAGGGTCACCGGCCGTTTGAGCACCTTTTCCGCATGCGCTGCGAGGGCCGCGGCGCTGGCGAATCCCTCCCCATCCCTGCGCCCGCCGAAAAATCCCAGTTCCTGTTCGCCGAAGCGCCCGGTCGACCCGGCGTGCGCCACCAGCCCCAGTTGCAGGCCGAACTGCGCGTTGTTGCCCAGTTCGGGATGCGCGTCCAGCGGCAGGTGGTAGGCAAAAAGATTGACATCGTCACCGAGCAGCAGGCCGAGCCGCTGCCGCATCCAGCCCGTCACGCGCCCGTCCTGGCCGCGCCAGAACAGACCGTGGTGCACGAAGATGGCGTCGGCTTCGGCATGAATCGCCGCTTCGATCAGCGCCCGGCTGGCGGTCACGCCCGACACGATCTTGCGCACCGTGGTGCGGCCCTCCACCTGCAGGCCGTTCGGACCGTAGTCCTTGAAACGGCCGGGGGCCAGCAGGACATCGAAGGCAAGCAGCAGTTCGTGGCGCGTGGTGCTCATGTCGTGATTGTGGCCCCGGCGCGGACTGCTGGCGAGACGCGTTGGGGGACAATGGTGGTTTGGTCGCGCAACCGCCATGGTCGCGCGCCTCGCAACCTTCTCTGGCCTTTTCATGAAACGCACCTGGCTGCTGTTTGCCCAAGCCGTCACCGTCCTGCTGGCGGCCTACTTTGTCGTCGCCACCTTGAAGCCCGAATGGCTGAGCCGACGCACGACCTCGCTCGGTGGGGTGGTTTCGGTGATCGAAGCACCCGCGACGGGTTCGACGCCGGCCGCACCCGGCAGCTTGGCCAGCGCAGCCAAGAAAGCCTCGCCGGCCGTGGTCAGCATCAACACCAGCAAGGCAGCACAGCGCAACCCGCGCAGCAACGATCCGTGGTTCCGCTTCTTCTTCGGCGACCAGGCCGGCGAACAACCGCAAGTGGGACTCGGCAGCGGCGTGATCGTCAGTTCCGACGGCTACATCCTCACCAACAACCACGTGGTCGAAGGCGCCGACGAGATCGAGGTGACGCTCAACGACAGCCGGCATGTGCGCGCCAAGGTGGTCGGCACCGACCCCGACACCGACCTCGCCGTGCTCAAGGTCGAACTCGACAAGCTGCCCGTGATCACGCTCGGCAATTCGGATGCGCTGCAAGTGGGTGACCAGGTGCTCGCGATCGGCAACCCGTTCGGGGTCGGCCAGACCGTGACCAGCGGCATCGTCTCGGCGCTGGGCCGCAATCAGCTCGGCATCAACACCTTCGAGAACTTCATCCAGACCGACGCCGCCATCAACCCCGGCAATTCGGGTGGCGCGCTGATCGACATCAGCGGCAACCTCGAGGGGATCAACACCGCGATCTATTCGCGCTCCGGCGGCAGCATGGGGATCGGTTTTGCCATTCCGGTGTCGACCGCCAAACAGGTGCTGGAAGACATCGTGCGCGACGGCAAGGTCACACGCGGGTGGATTGGCGTGGAGCCGAGCGACCTGTCGCCCGAGTTGGCCGAAACCTTCGGCGTCAAGGCCGACAAGGGCGTGATCATCACCGGCGTGCTGCAGGCTGGCCCGGCCGCCAAGGCCGGCATCCGGCCCGGCGACGTGATCACCGGCGTCGGCGCGAAGAAGATCGACAACGTGCAGGAGCTGCTGACCGCCGTGGCCGGCCTCAAGCCCGGCAGCGCCGCGCGCTTCGCCCTGCAGCGCGGCGGCGACAAGATGGAACTCGACGTGACTTCGGGTCTGCGGCCGAAAACGCCGATCCGCCGCGCGCCGGCGGCACCCGAAACCGAATAGGAGCCCGCTCAGGGCTTGGCGGAATCGGCGCTGGTGTCGGCGTCTTCGCCCGGCGCCTTGCTGTGCCGCACGAAGTACTTCGCCGCGACGATGCCGATTTCGTAGAGCAGGCACATCGGGATCGCCAGCGCCAGTTGCGACACCACGTCAGGCGGCGTCAGCACCGCGGCGACGATGAACGCGACCACGATGAAGTAGCCACGGAACGCGCGCAACTTCTCGATGGTGACCATCTCGAAGCGCACCAGCAGCATCACCACGATCGGCACCTGGAATGCCACGCCGAACGCGATATAGAGGGACAGGATCGCCTCCACGTACGACGAGATGTCGGGCGTCGCCGACACCGAGGCCGGGGTGAACTTCTGGATGAAGCCGAACATCTTGTCGAGCACGAAGAACTGCACGAACGCGATGCCGCCGTAGGCCAGCATGCTGCCGAAGAAGATCAACGGCAAGGCAAACCGCTTCTCGTGGCTGTAGAGCCCGGGCGCCACGAACATCCAGATCTGGTACATGAGCCAGGGCAAGGCCAGCAGCACCGCCGTCATGCCCAGCACCTTGAGCGGCACGAAGAACGGCGAGAAGACGCCAATGGCGATCAGCTTGGCGTCGGCCGGCATGTGGGCGCGGATCGGCACAGCGATCAGGTCGATCAGCCCGCTCGGGCCGGGCCAGATCGCCAGCAGCGCCGCCGCCACGGCCAGGCCATAGCAGCAGTAGAGCAGGCGGTCGCGCAACTCGACCAGATGCTGCACGAAGGGCTGCTCCGTGCCTGCGAGCTCGTCTTCTTTGTTGTTGTTCGGGGATTCGGCCATGGGGAAAAGTAATTGGCCGGTGCGAAGTCCGGCGCGCGAGGGCGCTCAGTAACCCGGGTTCAGTTGATCTTGTGGGGCCGGAAGCGCGCCACGCGCGCCGCGCCCGACAGCGCCTTGGTGCGCACGCCGTTGCGCGACTTGTACCACTGCGGCGTGGCGCCCTGCTTCAGGCGCCAGTTCTTGCGTGGATGCTTGTACTCGGGGAAGGTGGGCACGACATCCGACAAGGCGGTGTAGCCGCCGTCGCCGGTGTCCTTGAAGCTCTTTTCGATCGCGTTCGCCTCGTTGTGGATGCTGTGCTCCACATCGCGCGCCGCTTCTTCGACGGTGCTCTTCATCTTGCGAAGCTCGTCGAGCTCCATCGAGCGGTTGACCTCCGCCTTGACGTCGTTCACGTAACGCTGCGCCTTGCCGAGCAAGGTGCCGACGGTTCGCGCCACGCGCGGCAGCTTTTCGGGCCCGATGACGATCAGCGCCACCACGCCGATCAGCGCCATCTTTTCGATGCCGAGGTCGAGCACGAGCGCTTAGGACTTCTGACGGGCTTCGACGTCGATCGTCGACTTGTCGGCAGCGGGGTTGCCGCTCACCTGCGCCGGCGGGGTGGTGGTCGCGGTGTCGCTGGTGGCACCGTCTTTCATGCCGTCCTTGAAACCCTTGACGGCGCCGCCGAGGTCACCGCCCATGTTGCGCAGTTTTTTGGTGCCGAACACCATCACCACGATCAGCAGCACGATCAGCCAGTGCCAGATTGAAAATGAACCCATGGATGACTCCTGAAGAATGTATCGAATTTTAGTCGGGCGGCGAAGTCAGCCACGCAACCAGGGTCGGGGGCCGCCCATGACGTGAACATGGAGATGATGGACTTCCTGTCCGCCCTCGGCGCCTGTGTTCACCACCACGCGAAAACCGCCTGCGGGATACGGGTTGCAGCCGGCCTCGACCGCGAGCTTCGGCGCCAGCGTCATGATCTTGCCCATCAAGGCGGCGTCGTCGGGCGTCAGTTGCGCCATCGAGGGAATATGGCGCTTGGGCACCAGCATGAAATGCACCGGCGCCCAGGGCGCGATGTCGTGGAAGCCGAACAGCTCGTCGTCTTCGTAGATCTTGCGCGAGGGAATCTTGCCCTCGACGATCTTGCAGAAAATGCAGCTCGGATCAGACGACATTGGCAGGCTCCATCGGTCGACCGGCGTTCATGCGAACCATTCCTTTGATGATGCGATAGAGAAACCACAGCGAAATCAGCGCCCATGCGATCCAGCCCGGCGCCAGCAGCAGCAGCCAGAGGGGCGAGGTCACCACGTACAGCACGCCAGCCCACAGCACCGAGCGGATGCGCCAGCTGAAGTGCGAGGCCTGCCAGGTGCCGGCCGCGTCGTCGCGCTTGACCAAGTCGATGACCAGCGCAATCAGCAGCAGTGCGATGGACGCCTGCGCGCCCGGCAGCACCGCGCCGATCGCGACGATCAGGTGCATGAAGTAGCTGATCCAGCCGATCGTCTTGAGCGACTCGTTCGGCGTCACGTCGATGATTTCGTTGGCCATGGCTTTTTCTTCCCGTTCAGTCGTTGGAAGCTTCGCGATCCTGCGCCTTGCGCAGGGCCTTTTCCTCGATGCCGCTGGTGCCCTCTCGGCGCTCCAGCTCGGCGATCACCTGGCGCGGCGTGAGTCCGTAGTGGGCCAGCGCCACCATGCTGTGGAACCACAAATCTGCCACTTCGTTCACTATTTTTGCGCGATCGCCGCCGTGGTCGGCGTCCTTGGCGGCCATCACTACCTCGGTGGCTTCCTCGCCGATTTTCTTCAGGAATGCGTCGGGGCCCTTGTGCAAAAGGCGCGCCACATAGCTCTTCTCGGGGTCGCCGCCGCGCGCCGGAAGGCGGGTCTCGATGATCGCCGCCAGGCGATCCAGGGCGTCGGTACTCAGGGTTTCCGTCATGACTTGTAGATCGCCTCGGGGTCTTTCAAGACCGGTTCGACCACTGTCCACTGGCCGTTTTCGTATTTGCTGAAAAAGCAGCTGTGCCGGCCGGTGTGGCAGGCGATGCCCGGCTCGTGGCCCAGTTGGCTCACCTTGAGCAACACCACGTCGTTGTCGCAATCGAGCCGGATCTCGTGCACGGTCTGCACGTGGCCGGACTCCTCGCCCTTGAACCAGAGCTTGTTGCGCGACCGGCTGAAGTACACGGCCCGGCCCAGCTCGGCCGTCTTGGCGAGCGCTTCCCGGTTCATCCAGGCGAACATCAGCACGTCGTTGCTGCCCTGCTCCTGCGCGATCACCGGCACCAGGCCGCTCGCGTCCCATTTCACTTCGTCAAGCCAGTTCATCCGGCGATTGTCCGCTACAGCCGGACCGGAATGCCGCGCGCCGCCATGCGCGCCTTGGCCTCGCCTACCGTGTGATCGCCGTAGTGGAAGATGCTGGCCGCCAGCACCGCGTCGGCGCCGCCCTGCTGCACGCCGTCGGCCAGGTGGTCGAGATTGCCGACGCCGCCCGAGGCGATTACCGGCACGCTGACCGCGTCGCTCACCGCGCGGGTCAACGCCAGGTCGAAACCGCTCTTGGTGCCGTCGCGGTCCATGCTGGTCAGCAGGATCTCGCCGGCACCGCGGCGCACCATCTCGACGGCCCACTGCACCGCGTCAAGGCCGGTGTTCTTGCGGCCGCCGTGGCTGTAGACGTCCCAGCCCGGGCCGGCGGCCTTGCCGTCCGCGCCGATGCGGGTTTCGTCTTCTGCGGTGCGGCGCTTGGCGTCGATGGCCACCACGATGCACTGGGCACCGTACTTGTGCGAGGCCGCCTCGATCACCTGCGGGTCTGCGATGGCGGCCGAGTTGAAGCTGGTCTTGTCGGCGCCCGCATTGAGCAGCCGGCGCACGTCGGCCACGGTGCGCACGCCGCCGCCGACCGTGAGCGGAATGAACACCTGCGAAGCCACCGCTTCGATGATTGGCAGGATCAGGTCGCGCCCGTCGCTGGTGGCGGTAATGTCGAGGAAAGTGAGTTCGTCGGCGCCCTGTGCGTTGTAGCGCGCGGCAATTTCCACCGGGTCGCCGGCGTCGCGCAATTCGAGAAAATTGACGCCCTTGACGACACGGCCGCCGGTGACGTCGAGGCAGGGAATGATGCGTTTGGCCAGCATGGGGTTGTTGTTCAAAGGACGGTGAGTTGTTGCCAGGCCTGCCATTGCGCGCCCGGCGCCAGCAGCACGTTCTCATCGATGCGCGCAGCCTCGACACAGAGCATGTGGCGCCAGCCGTCATCCGGCAGGTCGGCCAGTTTGGCGCTGAGCGCTGCGCCGGGGTTCCAGATTACGGTTTCGGTGCAGCCCGCGCTCTGGGCGATCTGCAAGGTGCCCGACGGCTGCACCAGTTTCAGCGGGCCCGACGGCGCGGCATAGACGCTGTCGAATTCGGTGTCGAAGCGCAGGGCCTCTGCCATCTCGACATGGCGGTCGTCGCGCACCGCATCCCAGCGATTGGCGCCCCGAAGCCCTTCGAGCCGCGCCTGCGCGATGTCGTCGACGCGCAAGTAGCTGTGCAATGCCAGCGCAAAACTCATCGGCGCGCCGCCGGTGTTGGTCACGTCGATCGCCACCCGCAGCTGGCGCGGCGCCAGCGCCACCGTCAGTTGCAGGCGAAACGCGTGCGGCCAGAGGGTGCGCGTGGCTTCGTCGTCGCGCAGGGCCAGAGCGAGCTGCCCCTCCTTGCCGGGCACCGCCTGCCACGGCAGGTTGCGCGCAAAGCCGTGCTTGGGCAGCGCGCCGCGCTGGTTGAACTGCGGCCAGCAGACCGGCACGCCTCCGCGAATGGCGCTGCGGCCATCGAACAGCGCATCGGGGCTCAGATAGATGCGCTCGACACCGTCGGCCGTGGTCCACGAGAGCAGCTGCGCACCGTGCAGCGAGACCACCGCACGGCCGCCCTCCGGCAGGGTCAAGGCCAGCGCCGGCTGGCCACGGAATTCAAGGGACTGGGTCGGCATGGGGTCGATTCTAGGGAGCGCCGCGCCGCCGTTCGAAGCCGCCCGCATAACGGCAGGCACGATTTGCATGGCCGCCCATTGGCGCGGGCACGGATTTGGCATGAAATCGCTGCCGGACGACAACTCCCGAATTTCTTTCAACAAAAGGGGCTCAGATGAAAAAGAAATTGCCACCCGCCATCTGGATCCTGATCGCCATGGTGATCGGGATCGTGCTTGGCTACATGATCTTCATCAGCTTTCCCGACAAGAAGGCTGCGTCCCAGATCGCAGGCTACATCTCGATCATGTCTGACGTGTTTCTGCGGCTGATCAAGATGCTGATCGGCCCGCTGGTGTTCTCGACGCTGGTGGTCGGCATCGCGCACATGGGCGACGCCGCTTCGGTGGGCCGCGTGTTCGGCAAGGCGCTGGGCTGGTTCGTCACCGCCTCGCTGATCTCGCTGATTCTGGGCCTCATCATGGCCAACTTGCTGCAGCCGGGCCACAACCTGGGGCTGCCATTGCCCGATATTGGTGCCTCGGCCAACCTGGCCACCTCCAAGTTCACGCTGAAGGACTTCGTGAGCCACCTGGTGCCGAAGTCGTTCGCCGAAGCCATGGCCAACAACGAGATCCTGCAGATCGTCGTGTTCTCGATGTTCTTCGGGGTGGCGCTGGCATCGCTGGGCGACAAGGCCAAGACGCTGGTCGCCGCGATCGACGAGCTGTCCCACGCGATGCTGAAGATCACCGGCTACGTGATGAAGCTGGCCCCCCTGGCCGTGATGGCCGCCATGGCCGCCACCGTGGCCGTCAATGGGCTGGAGATCCTGCTCAAGTTCGCCGTGTTCATGGGCGACTTCTACCTCGGGCTGTTCGTGCTGTGGGCGGTGCTGATCGGTGCCGGCTTCCTGTTCCTCGGCCCGCGCGTGTTCAAGCTGCTGGTGCTGATCAAGGAGGCTTTCCTGCTGTCTTTCGCCACGGCCAGCTCGGAAGCGGCCTACCCGAAGATTCTCGACGCGCTCGACCGTTTCGGCGTGAAGCGCAAGATCTCCAGCTTCGTGATGCCGATGGGCTACTCGTTCAACCTGGACGGCTCGATGATGTATTGCACCTTCGCGGTGCTGTTCATCGCACAGGCCTACAACATCGAGCTGCCGCTCGGCACCCAGATCACGATGCTGCTGATCCTGATGCTCACCTCCAAGGGCATGGCCGGCGTGCCGCGCGCCTCGCTGGTGGTGATCGCCGCCACGCTGAACCAGTTCAACATTCCCGAAGCCGGCTTGCTGCTGATCCTCGGCGTCGACACCTTCCTCGACATGGGTCGCTCGGCCACCAACGCGGTGGGCAACTCGATCGCCACCGCCGTGGTCGCCAAGTGGGAAGGCGAGCTGATGCCGGAATCCGAGGCCGCCGCCAATGCCCGCGCGATCGACGCCGAGCTCTCAGCCACGCTGGCCCATCCGGCGCACGCCTGAGTACGGCCATGAACTCCGCACGTTCGGCATGGAGACTGGCCCGCAGGCTGGCGGCCGCGGGGCTGCTGGCCTCGGGGCTCGGTGTGGCGGTGGCACAGACGCAGACCGATGCGTCGCTCACCGGCACGCTCGCCAAGGTGCGCAATGCCGGCGCCGTAACCATCGGCTACCGCGAGTCGTCGATTCCGTTCTCGTACCTGTCGGCGCGCAAGGAACCGATCGGCTACTCGATCGAGCTCTGCAAGCAGCTGGTCGACGCTATCGGCGACGCGGTGCACAAGACCCTGGCCATCAAGTGGGTGCCCGTGACCCCGGCCTCGCGCATCGACGCGGTGGCCAATGGCCAGGTCGACCTGGAATGCGGCTCGACCACCAGCAACCTGGAGCGCCAGAAGCGCGTGGCCTTCTCGCCCACGCTGTTCGTCTCGGGCACCAAGCTGCTCGTCAAGAAGGGCTCGCCCGTCAAGACCTTCCGCGACCTGGCCGGCAAGACGGTGGCCGTGACTGCCGGCACCACCAACGAAAAGACCATGAAGGACTTGTCGGAGCGCTTCAAGCTCGGGCTGAACATCGTGGTGTCGGCCGACCATGCCGAATCGTTCGGACTGGTGAAAGCCGGCAAGGCCGAGGCGTTCGCCACCGACGACGTGCTGCTCTATGGCTTCATCGCCGAAGACAAGGCGGCGTCGCAGGGACAGAGCGCCTACGAGGTGGTCGGCGACTTCCTTTCATACGACCCGTACGGCGTGATGTACCGCAAGGACGATCCGCAGATGGCCCGCGTGGTGAACGAGACCTTCCAGATGCTGGCGCAGGACGGTGAGATCGAGCGTCAGTACAAGCGCTGGTTCCTGCGCAAGCTGCCCTCGGGCACGAGCATCGACCTGCCCATGAGCCCGCAGCTCGAAACCATCCTGCAAACCATGGCGGTCAAGTCGGAATAGGAAAGGCTTCAGCGCGCCTCAGCGCGCTGAAGCGCCTACTGCGTGTTGGCGAGTTCGTCGGCCCTGGCCTGGGCTGCGGCGAAGTCGAGGTCGCCCGAATAGATCGCGCGGCCGCAGATCACGCCTTCGACGCCGTCGGATTCGACTGCGCAGAGGCGTTCGATGTCCGCCATGTTCGACAGGCCGCCCGACGCGATCACCGGGATCGTGAGCGCCTGCGCGAGCTTGACCGTGGCCTCAATGTTGATGCCCGACAACATGCCGTCGCGGCCGATGTCGGTGTAGATGATCGATTCGACGCCGTAGTCCTCGAACTTCTTGCCGAGGTCGGCCACCTCGTGGCCGGTGAGCTTGCTCCAGCCGTCGGTCGCGACCTTGCCGTCTTTCGCGTCCAGCCCGACGATGATGTGGCCGCCGAAAGCGCTGCACGCGTCTTTCAGGAAGCCCGGGTTCTTGACCGCGGCGGTGCCGATGATCACGTAGCGCAGGCCGTCGTCGATGTAGCGCTCGATCGTGTCGAGGTCGCGGATGCCGCCGCCGAGCTGCACCGGGATGTCGTCGCCCACCGCGCGCAGGATCGCCTTGATGGCGGCATGGTTCTGCGGCTTGCCGGCGAAGGCGCCGTTCAGGTCGACCAGGTGCAACCGCCGCGCGCCGGCTTCAAGCCACTGGAGCGCCATCGCGGCCGGGTCTTCACTGAAGATGGTGGACTGGTCCATGTCGCCCTGCTTGAGGCGAACGCAGTGACCGTCCTTGAGATCGATGGCGGGAATCAACAGCATGGCGAGGCAAGGCAACCCGAAGGCGGCTTTAAGGGTTCCAGTGGAGAAAATTGCGGTAGAGCTGCAACCCGTGCTCCGAACTCTTTTCGGGATGGAACTGGGTCGCAAAAATATTATCGCGCGCGATCGCTGCGCTGAACGGCGCGCCGTAGTCGGTTTCGCCCACGCTGTGCTTGGCGTCGGCAGGCCGCGCGTAGAAGCTGTGCACGAAATAGAAGTAGCTGCTGTCGGGAACGCCCGCCCACACTTGGTGCGGCCGGGCCTGCCGAACCTGGTTCCAACCCATCTGCGGCACCTTGTAGCGGCTGCCGTCGGGCTGCATGCGGCCCGCAAGCTCGAACTTGACCACCTGGCCCGGAATCAGCCCGAGGCCGTCGGTCGGGCCTTCGTCGCTGGCCGACAGCAGCATCTGCATTCCGACGCAGACGCCGAACAGCGGTTTGTTGGCAGCGGCTTCGAGCACCGATTCCTGCAGGCCCGAATCGCGCAGTTCGCGCATGCAGTCGGGCATCGCGCCCTGGCCCGGCAGCACCACGCGCGTGGCCTTGCGCACCACGTCAGGGTCGGACGTGACGAACACCTGCACGCCAACCTGGTCGGCCGCATGCTGCACCGCCTGCGAGACCGAGCGCAGGTTACCCATGCCGTAGTCGACGACCGCGACAGTGTTATTTGTCAGAGGGAACCCTTCGTCGATGGAATGACGCCCGCGGAACGCGGATCGAGTTCGAGCGCGCCACGCAACGCGCGGGCAAAGGCCTTGAACACCGTCTCGCACTGGTGGTGCGCGTTCACGCCCTTCAGGTTGTCGATGTGCAGCGTGACGAAGGCGTGGTTCGCGAAGCCCTGGAAGAACTCGTAGGTGAGCTGGCTGTCGAAGGTGCCGATCATTCCGCTTGTGAACGGCACGTGCATCTCGAGGCCGGGGCGTCCGGAGAAGTCGATCACGACGCGCGACAGCGCCTCGTCGAGCGGTACATAGGCATGGCCGTAGCGGCGGATGCCCTTCTTGTCGCCCACGGCCCGGGCTACCGCCTGGCCCAGCGTGATGCCGACGTCTTCCACGGTGTGATGGCCGTCGATGTGCAGGTCGCCCTGACAGTCGATCTCGAGGTCGATCAGCCCGTGGCGGGCGATCTGGTCGAGCATGTGGTCGAAAAAGCCGATGCCGGTGGCGAGCCGCGCCCGTCCGGTGCCGTCGAGGTTGACGCTGACGGTGATTTTCGTCTCGGCAGTGTTGCGCGTGACCGAGGCCGTGCGCGCGCCGGCCGCAACGACTGCTTCAGGTGCCGTGGGGGTGTTCATAAGGAGTCTCGAAGCGCCGCGAGCATCTGCGCATTTTCGTCGGCCGTTCCGACGGTCAGGCGCAGGCAGTTCGCCAGCAGTTCGTGCATTTTAGAAACGTTCTTCACCAGCACGCCGCGCGCCCGGAGTCCGTCGAAGGCCTTTGTGGCATCCGGAACACGCACCAGCACCATGTTGGCGTCGCTGGGCCAGACTTTCAGCCCCGGCAGCTGTGCCAGTCCGGCCAGAAGTTTCGCGCGTTCGGCGCGGATGGCCTCGGCCTGCGCTTCGAACACCGCCGCATGCTCCAGCGCGAACAGCGCGCACTCGCAGTTCAGCACGCTGATGTTGTAGGGCGGCCGCACCTTGTCGACTTCGGCGATCAGCGCAGCGGGCCCCATCAGGTACCCCAGCCGCACGCCGGCCAGGCCGAATTTGCTGAGAGTGCGCATCAGGAGCACGTGGCGATGGCGCTGGATGCGGTCGATGTAGCTGCGCGCCGCGAAGGGCTGGTAGGCCTCGTCCATCACGACCAGGCCACCCTGCGCGCCCTGCGCTTCGACGATCTTCTCGATGACCGCGTCGTCCCACAGGTTGGCGGTCGGGTTGTTCGGGTAGGCGAGGTAGACGATGGCCGGCTTGTCGCGCGCGATCGCCGCCAGCATCGCGGCGCCGTCGAGTTCGAAGTCGGCAGTCAGCGGCACGCCGGTGAACTTCAGGCCCTGCAACTGCGCGCTCATCGCATACATGACGAAACCCGGCACCGGCGCCAGGACGCCGGCCCCTGGGAGGTCGCAGGCCATCGCGAGCAGCGAGATCAGCTCGTCGGAGCCGTTTCCCAGCATCAGCGCGAAGCCTTGGGGCATGCATGCGTGCGCGGCCAGTGCGCGCTTGAGATCGTTGCCGCGGTCGCCGGGGTAGCGATTGAGCGCCAGCGCACCGAGGCGCGCGCCCAACTCGGCCTGCAACGCGGGGGGCAGGCCGTGCGGGTTCTCCATCGCATCGAGCTTGAGGAGGCCGCGCGCATCCTGAACGGCATAGGCGTGCATCGACTGCACATCGGCGCGGATGCGGCCCAGCGCGGGGTTGGCGGGAGCAGTGATGTCGGCAGCAGCGTTCATGAGGAGAAAAAGCGGTTCAGCGTGTGCAACGAAAGCTGTTTTGCAGTGCGCCCGACATCACCAGCTGCACCGGCATGTCGGCCTCGTAGCTGCTGGCATTGCGCGCGAGTTCGCCCTGGTAGAGCGAGCGGGCCATCGCCGGTTCGAGCCTGCGGCCTTCGATGCAGAACAGCGGCTTCTGGCCGGTGCGCTTCTCCGCTTCGCTGGCTTCGCGCAGGCCTTCCATCACGCCGACCAGGTAGTAGCTGGCGTAGGCCTTCCCGTCTTTCTCGTTGGCTTCGAGCGTGCGCAGTTCGCGGATGGTCATGGCCTGGGCAGAGGCGCAGGCGGCTGCTACGACGAGCAAAGCAATGAGGCGGTTCATGCCAGGGATTCCTGCTTGATCCGCAGCCGTGCGGCTTCGGCGTGCGCCTGCAGACCCTCGCCTTCGGCCAGGGTCACCGCGATAGGGCCGAGCACCTGCGCGCCCGCTTCGCTGACCTCGATCAGGCTCGAGCGCTTCTGGAAGTCGTAGACGCCGAGCGGCGAGCTGAAGCGCGCCGTGCCGCTGGTCGGCAGCACATGGTTCGGTCCGGCGCAGTAGTCGCCGAGGCTTTCGCTGGTGAAGGCGCCGAGAAAGATCGCGCCGGCATGCCTGAGCAGCGGCTCCCAGCGGTGCGGGTCGCTGCTGCTGACTTCCAAATGTTCGGGCGCGATGCGGTTGCTGATCTCGCAGGCCTCTTCCATGCTGCGGGTGTGGATCAGTGCGCCGCGGCCGTTGAGCGAGGCTGCGATGATTTCGGCGCGCGGCATGGTGGGCAGCAAGCGGTCGATTTCGGCCTGCACCCGGTCGATGTAGGCCGCGTCGGGGCACAGCAGGATGCTCTGCGCGAGTTCGTCGTGCTCGGCCTGGCTGAACAGATCCATCGCCACCCAGTCGGGCGGCGTGCTGCCGTCGGCCAGCACCAGGATTTCGCTCGGGCCGGCAATCATGTCGATGCCCACCGTGCCGAACACGCGGCGCTTGGCCGCGGCCACGTAGGCGTTGCCGGGGCCGGTGATCTTGTTGACCGGCGGCACGGTCTCGGTGCCATAGGCCAGCGCCGCCACGGCCTGCGCGCCGCCGATGGTGAACACGCGCGTGACACCGGCGATGTAGGCGGCCGCCAGCACCATCGCATTTTTTTCGCCACGCGGCGTGGGCACGACCATGATGATTTCGCCGACACCGGCCACGTGGGCCGGCAATGCGTTCATGAGCACCGACGACGGATACGTTGCCTTGCCGCCCGGCACGTAGATGCCGACACGGTCGAGCGGCGTGACCTTCTGGCCCAGCAGCGTACCGTCGGCATCGCGGTAGCTCCAGCTTTCGCCCGAGGCCTTCTTCTGCGCCTCGTGGTAGCTGCGCACCCGGCGCGCGGCCGCGTCGAGCGCGTCGCGCTGCGCCGCCGGCAAGCCGTCGAAGGCGGCCTTGAGCGCGTCCTGCGTGAGTTCCAGCTCCGCAACCGAAGTGGCACTCAGGCCGTCGAAGCGGTTGGTGTACTCGAGCACCGCCAGGTCGCCGCGCTTTTGCACATCGGCCAGGATGTCGGCCACCACCTGCTCGATCGCCGCATCGGCCTCGGCCGACCAATGCAGTCGCGCCTTGAATTCAGCGTCGAAGCTGGCTGATGTGGTTGAGAGGCGAGAGGGAGTAGCTTTCATGGTCATTTCGGGGAACACCGCGGAACCGGCTTTGCCGGGCCGCTGGTGTTGCCCCCGGCGAGGGGGTTGGCGGACCACACGAAGTGGGGGAGCCTGGGGGAGAGCTTCATATCGCGGACGCGAAGGCGTCGATGATGCGGCGGATCGGCTCGCGCTTGAGCTTGAGCGCGGCCTGGTTCACCACCAGGCGGGCGCTGATGTCCATGATGCGTTCGACCTCCACCAGGTGGTTGGCCTTGAGCGTGTTGCCAGTCGAGACGATGTCGACAATGGCGTCGGCCAGCCCGGTCAGCGGCGCAAGTTCCATGCTGCCGTAGAGCTTGATCAGGTCGACGTGCACACCCTTGGCGGCGAAGAAGTCGCGCGCGATGGCGACGAACTTGGTCGCAATCTTGAGCCGCGCACCCTGGCGCACTGCGTAGGCGTAGTCGAAATCGGCGCGCGCCGCCACGCTCATGCGACAGGCCGCGATTTTCAGGTCGAGCGGCAGGTAGAGACCCGCCGTGCCGTGCTCGAGCATGGTGTCGAGCCCGGTCACGCCGAGGTCGGCACCGCCCCACTGCACGTAGGTCGGCACGTCCGACGGACGCACCAGCAGCACGCGCACATCGGGCTGCGTGGTCGGCAGGATCAGCTTGCGTGATTTTTCCGGATCTTCGGTGACCTCGATGCCGGCGGCGGCAAGCAGCGGCAGGGTCTCGTCGAAGATCCTGCCTTTGGACAGAGCGATCGTGATCGTCATGCGCTCACCCGTTCGATGTCGGCACCGATGCCGCGCAGCTTGGCTTCCATGCGGTCGTAGCCCCGGTCCAGGTGGTAGATGCGGTCGACCAGCGTTTCGCCATCGGCCACGAGGCCCGCAATCACGAGGCTCGCCGAAGCGCGCAGGTCGGTCGCCATCACGGTGGCGCCCGAAAGCTGCGGCACGCCTTCGACCACGGCCACCTTGCCGTCGGTCTGGATGCGGGCGCCCAGGCGCAGCATCTCGTCGACGTGCATGAAGCGGTTCTCGAAGATGGTTTCGGTCACGGTCGAGGTGCCTTGCGAAATCGCATTGAGCGCCATGAACTGGGCCTGCATGTCGGTCGGGAAACCGGGGTATTCGGTGGTGCGGAAGCTTTGGGCCTTGAGCCGGCCCGTCGATTTCACGTGCACCCCGCCCTCCACGGCCGTCACCGTGGCACCGGCTTCGCGCAGCTTCTCGACCACCGCATCCATGTGGTCGGCACGGCCATGCCGCAGCAACACGTCGCCGCCGGCCGCAGCCACGGCACATAGAAAGGTACCGGCCTCGATCCGATCCGCCACCACCTGGTGCTTGCAGCCATGCAGGCGTTCGACACCCTGGATGCGGATGCGGCTGGTGCCATGGCCTTCGATCTTCGCGCCCATGGCGATCAGCATCTCCGCCAGGTCGGGAATCTCGGGCTCCTGGGCCGCGTTCTCGAGTACGGTTTCGCCTTCGGCCAGCGCCGCGGCCATCAGAAAGTTTTCGGTGCCGGTGACGGTAACCATGTCGGTGGTGATGCGCGCGCCATGCAGCCGTTTGGCGCCGTTGCGCAGGCCAGCCACCATGTAGCCGTGCTCGACCGTGATCTCGGCCCCCATCGCCTGCAGGCCCTTGATGTGCTGGTCGACCGGCCGCGAACCGATCGCGCAGCCACCCGGCAGCGACACGCGCGCCTTGCCGAAGCGCGCGAGCAGCGGGCCCAGCGCGAGCACCGAGGCGCGCATGGTCTTGACCAGCTCGTAAGGCGCCTCCGGATTGCTGAGCGCACCGGCATCGATGTTCACCGTGCCGTTGTCGTCGCGCTTGGCGGTCACGCCCATGTTGCGCACCAGTTGCAGCATGGTCGCCACGTCCTGCAGGCGCGGCACGTTGTGCAGCGTGACCGGCTCGGCCGTCAGCAGTGCCGCGCAGAGCTCGGGCAAGGCGGCGTTCTTGGCGCCGGAAATCAACACCTCGCCGCGGAGCGTGCGCCCGCCGCGAATCAACAATTTGTCCATCTGGAGTCCAGCGAGTGGTGGTGGCCAAAAGGGCCGCTTGTTATTTTTCCGCCGCTGCCCATTCGGCAGGGGTGTAGGTCTTCATCGACAGTGCATGCACCTCGTCGGTATGCATTTTCGCACCCAGGGTCGCGTAGACCTTCTGGTGTCGCCGGATCGCACGCTGGCCCTCGAACTCGGCCGAGACGATGGTGGCATACCAGTGCCGCCCATCGCCCTCGAGCGCAATGTGCTCGCACGGCAGCCCGGCGGCGATGATGGCTTTGAGCTCTTCAGCGGTCATAGAAGTACTTATTCATGGGGGAAACACCGCGGAACCGGCTCCGCCGGTCCGCCGGTGTTGCCCCCGGAAGGGGGTTGGCGAAGCGACACGAAGTGCGCGAAGACTGGGGGCGAGCCACATTCACCCGCGAATCTTGTAGCCGATGCGCAGCAAATGCACGGCAACGGCACTGACGACCAGCCAGGCCGTGCCGACGATGCCGAGGCTCAACCAGGGAGAGGCATCGCTGATGCCGAAGAAGCCGTAGCGAAAGCCGTCGATCATGTAGAAGAAGGGGTTCAGGTGGCTCACGGTCTGCCAGAACGGCGGCAACGAGCTGATCGAATAGAACACGCCCGACAAGAAGGTCATGGGCATGATCAGGAAGTTCTGGAACACCGCCATCTGGTCGAACTTTTCGGCCCAGAGCCCGGCGATGAGCCCGAGCGTGCCGAGCATGGCCGCCCCCAGAAACGCGAACACGACGATCCACAGCGGCGCCACGAAACCCGGCATCGCGAAGAACACGGTGACGACGAACACGCCGAGCCCGACCGCCAGCCCGCGGATCACCGACGAGCCCACGTACGCCAGGAACCAGCCCCAATGCGACAGCGGCGTGAGCAGCACGAACACCAGGCTGCCCATGATCTTGCTCTGGATGATCGACGACGAGCTGTTGGCAAAAGCGTTCTGCAGCACGCTCATCATCACCAGCCCCGGCACCAGGAACGCGGTGTAGCTCACCGTGCCGTACACCTTCACATGGTCTTCGAGCACATGGCCGAACACCAGCAGGTAGAGCACGGCCGTCAGCACCGGCGCACCGACGGTCTGGAAGCCGACCTTCCAGAAGCGCAGCGTTTCCTTGTAGAGCAGCGCGTGCCAGCCGGTGACGTTGATCATCGGGCGACCTCCAATGGCGTCTGTTCACCCGCCATGAGGTCGAGGAACACGTCTTCGAGATCGGCCTTGCGCATTTCGACGTCTTCCACCGCCACGCCGGCTTCGCGGATCGACGCCAGCAGTTGTTCGACTTCGAGCGCATTGCGCGCGGGCAACTGCACAATGCGGCCCGTGATACGGGCGTTCTGCGCAATGGCCCAGGGCAGACTGGCATCGGTCTTGAAGCGCAGCACATTGCTTGCGGCCGAACTCAGCAAGGCGCTGGTGCTGTCGAGCGCGATCACGCGGCCCTGTTTCAGCATTGCGATGCGGTTGCACAGCGCCTCGGCTTCTTCGAGGTAGTGCGTGGTCAGCAGCACGGTGCTGCCCTGCTTGTTGAGTTTGGCGACGAACTGCCAGAGCGTTTGCCGCAGTTCGACGTCGACACCAGCGGTCGGCTCGTCGAGCACGATCACCGGCGGCTTGTGCACCAGCGCCTGCGCCACCAGCACACGCCGCTTCATGCCGCCCGAGAGCTGGCGCATGTTGGCCGTGGCCTTGTCGGTGAGCCCCAGGCTGTGCAGCAGTTCGTCGATCCAGGCATCGTTGTTCTTGATGCCGAAGTAGCCCGACTGGATGCGCAGGGACTCGCGCACATTGAAGAACGGGTCGAACACCAGCTCCTGCGGCACGATGCCGAGCTGGCGCCGGGCCTCGGCATAGTCGCGCTGCACATCGAAGCCGTGCACGCTGATGGCGCCGGCCGTGGGCCGCGAAAGGCCGGCGAGCATGCTGATCAGGGTGGTTTTGCCGGCGCCGTTGGGGCCGAGCAGGCCGAAGAATTCACCCTCTTCGATCTGGAAGCTCACCTCGTCGACCGCGCGCAAGCCCGGCTTGCCCAGGGAGCGTTGCTGACGTGAGGGGGGATAGGTCTTGCAGACCGACTGGAACGAGATCGCGGGCATGGGAGCCCACGATTTTATGCGGCGCCGGGTTTTCTAGGGCGCGGCGGGCAAAAGGCCTGCGACGCCATACAGCGCCGCAAGCTCGCGAAGCCGCGGCGGCAGGCCCTTGACCGCAAAACCGCGGCCCGCCGAACTGGCCTCGCGGCGGCACTCGAGCAGCACCGCGATGGCCGATGAATCGAACTGGGTCAGCGCACTGGCATCGACCACCGTGGACGACTCCGACGCTGCCGCCAGCCCCTGCTGCAGCATGCGCAGGCAGGCCGGGGCGTCATCGTGCAGCAGGCGGGTCGGCAATACGAGCATCTCAGCCCTTGGCATTGCCCTTGTTGCGCGCGGCCAGCGTGGCGATCAGGCCGTCGATGCCCTTGGTGTTGATTTCCTGCGAAAACTGGGTGCGATAGGTATCGACCAGCCAGACGCCGAGCACGTTCAGGTTGTAGATCTTCCAGCCGGCGCCTTCGCCGGGCGTCTTTTCGAGCCGGTAATCAAGTTGCACCGGATCGCCGTTGCCCTTGATTTCGGTTCGGACCAGCACTTCCTTCTCATCGGCCGAGCCCCGGAACGGGCGCACCGTGACAGTCTGGTCGGTCACCTGGTCGAGCGCGCCGGCATAGGTGCGCACCAGCAGGATCTTGAACTCGTCCTGCAGGCGCTTTTGCTGCTCCGGCGTGGCCTGGCGCCAGGCCGGGCCGACTGCCGACGCCGTCATGCGCTGGAAGTTGAGGTTCGGCATGACCTTGGTGTCGACCAGCACCATGATCTTGTTGATGTCGCCGGCCTTGATCGACTTGTCGGCACGGATGGTGTCGAGCACGTCGCCCGAAATCCGCTTGACCAGCGCGTCGGGTGCTTCGTCGGCCGCGCGTGCGGGGCTCACGAAAACAGCAGCAGCGCTGAACAGCAGCGCGCCGGCCAATGCGAAACGGCCAAGCGAGCGGCGTTGCAGGATCTGGTTCATCGAATAAGTCCTTCCAATCAAAAACAAAACGGGCCTTCGGGCCCTAACGTGTCAGAGCGAGGCCCGGGGGACACGGTTCCCGCAACACGTGCCCCGCATGCAACCGAATGCAAGCGCCGGGAGCCTTACTGGCCGCCCTCGCCCGGCGGGTCGCCGTTGTAGATTTCGTTGGCCCGGCGCTGCAGGTACACATCGCGCGTGAAGGAGTATTTGTCGAGCGCCGCGTCGCCAAGCAGTTGGGTGGCGCGCAGGAAGTTGGAGCGCATATCGACGACGCGCAGCACATACATCGAGTTGCGCACCGGGATGTCGTGGACAGCCCACACCAAATCGCCCTTGCTGTCGATCGGCAACGCCGCGGCGTCGCGCACGGTCGACGATCCGAGCACCGGCAACACGAGATACGGCCCCGAAGGCACTCCCCAGCGACCCAGCGTCTGCCCGAAGTCTTCCTTGTGGCGGTCGATACCCGCTTCGGTGGCGATGTCCAGCAAGCCGCCCAGACCGAACAGCGTGTTGACGTTGACCCGCATGAAGGTTTCGGCACTGTTCTGCAGGCGCAGTTGCATCACGCTGTTCGCGAAACTCCACACATCGCCGAGGTTGCCGAAGAAGTTGTTGACGCCCGTGCGCACCGGCGACGGGAGCACGTTGCGGTAGGCCGTGGCGGCGGGAATCAGCACGGCCTCGTCTACCCCGTCGTTGAAGCGGGAGATGCTGCGGTTGAGCGGTTCGAGCGGGTCGGCCGGATTCGCGTAGGGGCCGGTGGCGCAACCGGTCATCAATACAAAAGCGGTTGCGGCGCCGATCCAGCGGAAATGGTTGGCGAGCTTCTGGATGGAGAGGAAAGTGAGGGGCGGTTTCATTTTTTCGTGGGGGTCCCTGCGGTGCTGCTGCCACCTTCGGCCGCCTTGCTGTACAGGAACTGACTGATCAGGTTTTCCAGCACCACGGCCGATTGCGTGGCGGTGATGGTGTCACCAGCCTGCAGTGTCTTTTCTTCGGCGCCCGCTTCGATCCCGATGTACTGCTCGCCGAGCAAGCCGCTGGTCAGGATCTTGAGCGAGCTGTCCTTCGGGAAACTGTAACGGTTTTGCAACGCGAGCGTGACGCTGGCCTGGAAATTCTTGTCGTCGAACGTGATCGATTCGACACGGCCGACCACCACGCCCGCGCTCTTGACGGCCGTTTGTGGTTTCAAACCACCAATGTTGTCGAAACGGGCCGTGACCGCATAGGTCTTCTGGAAGTTCAGGCTCAGCAGATTGGCGGACTGCAGTGCGAGAAACAGCAGCGCGGCCGCGCCGATGAGCACGAACAGACCGACCCAGATGTCGTTGTTGGAACGTTGCATGGTTGATTGCGTCCTTGTTGTTCTAGATGCTGAACATCATTGCGGTCAGCAGAAAGTCGAGCCCTAGCACGGCCAGCGAAGCCACCACGACGGTACGGGTGGTGGCGCGCGAGACGCCTTCGGGCGTCGGCTGCGCCGCAAAGCCCTGCAACAGCGCGACAAAGGTGACGGTAAAGCCGAACACGATGCTCTTGACGACGCCGTTGCCGACGTCGCGCCAGACATCGACGCCGTTTTGCATCTGGCCCCAGAACGCGCCGGGGTCGACACCGAGCATCACCACGCCGACCACGTAGCCGCCGACCACGCCGACCGCGCTGAACACCGCCGCCAGCAGCGGCATCGTGATCACGCCGGCCCAGAAACGCGGCGCGAGGATGCGGCGAACTGGGTCGACCGCCATCATCTCCATCGCGCTGAGCTGCTCGCCGGCCTTCATGAGGCCGATCTCGGCGGTCAGCGACGTGCCTGCACGGCCTGCGAACAGCAGCGCAGCAACCACGGGGCCGAGTTCGCGCACCAGGCTCAAGGCCACCAGCAGGCCCAACGCCTCCGACGAGCCGTACCGCTGCAAGGTGTAGTAGCCCTGCAGGCCCAGCACGAACCCGACGAACAGGCCCGAGACAGCGATGATCGCCAGCGAGTAATTGCCGAGGAAATGGATCTGGTCGCGCACCAGGCCGAAGCGACGCAAGCTCTTCGCGCCGGGACCGACGAGCTGCACAAACAGGCGCGCTGCGCTGCCGATATCGCCCAGCTTGCTGCGCACCGCGAACCCGACATCGGCCGGACGCCACCAACTCATGCCCGACCCCCGTCAGAATTGCCGAAATCGTCTTCCACGCTCACGCCCGGATAGTGAAAGTGCACGGGGCCATCGGGCAGCGCATTGACGAACTGGTGCACCAGCGGGTCGACGCTTTCGCGCACCTCGCCGGGCGTTCCCTGGGCCGCGATGCCGCCGTTGGCCAGGATGATCACGTGGTCGGCGATGCGGAAGGTTTCTTCCAGATCGTGCGACACGATGATGCTGGTGAGGCCGAGCGTGTCATTGAGCCGGCGAATCAGCCGCGCCGCCGTTCCGAGCGAAATCGGGTCTAGGCCGGCGAAGGGCTCGTCGTACATCACCAGGTCGGGGTCGAGCGCGATCGCGCGCGCAAGTGCCACGCGCCGCGCCATGCCGCCCGACACCTCGCTCGGCATCAGGTCGCGGGCACCGCGCAGACCGACCGCATCGAGCTTCATGAGCACGATGTCGCGCACCAGCGCTTCGGGCAACAGGGTGTGCTCGCGCAACGGAAAGGCAACGTTGTCGAGCACGCTCATGTCGGTGAACAAGGCGCCGAACTGGAACAGCATGCCCATGCGCCGCCGTGCTGCGTAGAGCGCCGGCTGCGCCATCTGGCCGACGTTCTGGCCGTCGAACAGCACTTCGCCGCGCTGGGCGCGCAATTGCCCGCCGACCAGGCGCAACACCGTGGTCTTGCCCCCGCCCGAGGCGCCCATGAGCGCCGTGACCTTGCCGCGCGGCACGCTGAAAGAGACACCGTCGAGAATGGCGCGCGCGCCGTAGCCGAACGTGACGTTCTTGAACTCAACCAGCGGTGGAGGTGCTTTGTCCATCAAATAAAAAAGCCGGGCACCTTTTCAGGCATCCCGGCTCAGGGGTTTCCCCAATAATAAGGGAAGCACAGGACGTGCCCGCGCGCCCTGCTCGTTCAGCGCGGCAGGTCGCTGTATCCCATGAGGAATTCGTCCACGGCGCGTGCAGCCTGACGGCCCTCGCGGATGGCCCAGACCACCAGCGACTGGCCGCGCCGGATGTCGCCGGCAGCAAACACCTTGGGCACGCTGGTCGCATAGCCACCGGTGAATTCAACCGTGGCCCTGGCGTTGCCGCGGGCATCCTTCTCGACGCCGAAGGCATCGAGCACGCTCGCCACCGGGCTCACGAAGCCCATGGCAAGCAGCACCAGGTCGGCCTTGAGGACTTGCTCGCTGCCCGCCACTTCGACCATCTTGCCGTCCTTCCATTCGACGCGAACGGTCTTCAGGCCGGTGACTTTCTTGCCGTCGCCGATGAATTCCTTGGTCGAGATCGCGAACTCGCGCTCACAGCCTTCTTCATGGCTGGAGCTGGTGCGCAGCTTGATCGGCCAGTAAGGCCAGGTCATCGGCCGGTTCTCTTCTTCCGGCGGCTGCGGCATGACCTCGAACTGCGTGACGCTGACCGCACCGTGGCGGTTGCTGGTGCCGACGCAGTCGGAGCCGGTGTCGCCGCCGCCGATCACGATCACGTGCTTGCCGTCGGCGCGCAGTTGCCCCTTGACCTTGTCGCCTGCATTGACCTTGTTCTGCAGCGGCAGGAACTCCATCGCGAAATGGATGCCGTCGAGTTCGCGGCCGGGCACCGGCAGGTCGCGCGACTGCTCGGCGCCGCCGGTCAGCAACACCGCGTCGAACTCCTTGTCGAGTTGCTCGGGCGTGACGGTTTCCTTGGCCCAGTTGGTGACCTTGGAGCCCTTGCCGAGCGGATCCTTCGCAGCACCGACCATCGCGCCGAGGCGGAAGGTGACGCCCTCGGCCTTCATTTGCTCGACACGGCGGTCGATGTGCGTCTTTTCCATCTTGAAGTCGGGAATGCCGTAGCGCAGAAGGCCGCCGACGCGGTCGTTCTTTTCGAACAGCGTCACGTCATGGCCGACCCGCGCCAACTGCTGCGCCGCCGCCATGCCGGCAGGGCCGGAGCCGACCACGGCGATCTTCTTGCCGGTCTTGTGCTTCGCGATGCGCGGCGCGACCCAGCCTTCGTCCCAGGCGCGGTCGATGATCGCGTGCTCGATCGACTTGATGCCGATCGCATCGTCGTTCACGTTGAGCACGCAGGCCGCCTCGCAGGGCGCGGGGCAGATGCGGCCGGTGAACTCCGGGAAGTTGTTGGTCGAATCGAGCACCGCGAAGGCGTTCTGCCAGTCGTCGCGATACACCAGATCATTGAAATCCGGAATGATGTTGTTGACCGGGCAGCCGCTGTTGCAGAACGGCGTGCCGCAGTCCATGCAGCGCGCGCCCTGAACCCGCGCCTGCTCAGGCGTCAGGCCGACCACGAATTCCTTGTAGTGCTTGACGCGCTCGCCCACGGGCTTGTAGCCCTCCTCGATGCGCTCGTGCTCCATGAAGCCGGTGATTTTTCCCATCGTGCTGTCCTTTTGCTTTTCGTTGTACCGCGGGCGGGTCAGACCTTGGCCGGCGTGCGCACTGCGTGCGGTTCGAGGCCGGCATGCGCGTCGTTGCCGCTGCTGGCGAGTTCGACCTTGCGGTCGTGGATCTCGCCGAGCGCACGCTTGTATTCGTTCGGGAACACCTTCACGAACTTGGTGCGGGCGGTGGCCCAATCGTCGAGCAGCTCGCGCGCGCGCTTGCTGCCGGTCCAGCGGTGGTGCTCTTCGAGCAGCTTCTTGAGCTGCGCCTCGTCCGTCTGGCCGCCATGCCAGTTCTTGCGGTGCATGCTCGCGGTCTGCTCGGCCGAGGTCAACACCTTCTCGAGCGACACCATCGACAGGTTGCAGCGCGAGGCGAAGCGACCGTCTTCGTCGTAGACGAAGGCGACGCCACCACTCATGCCGGCCGCAAAGTTGCGACCGGTCTTGCCGAGCACCGCGACGGTTCCGCCGGTCATGTATTCGCAGCCATGGTCGCCGGTGCCTTCGACCACCGCGGTCGCGCCCGAAAGACGCACCGCGAAGCGCTCGCCGGCCACGCCGCAGAAGTACGCCTCGCCGGTGGTGGCGCCGTACATCACGGTGTTGCCGACGATGGTGTTGCGCACCGCCTCGCCGCGGAACTCGAGGCTGGGCCGCACCACGATGCGGCCACCGGAGAGTCCCTTGCCGGTGTAGTCGTTGGCGTCGCCGATCAGGTACAGCGTGATGCCGCGTGCCAGGAACGCGCCGAACGATTGCCCGCCGGTGCCTTCGAGCTGGATGCGGATCGAATCGTCCGGCAAGCCCTCAGGGTGCACCCGCGTGAGCGCGCCCGACAGCTTGGCGCCGACCGTGCGGTTCACGTTGCGCGCGATCTCGATGAACTGCACCTTCTCGCCCTTGTCGATCGCCGCGCGCGACTTCTCGATGAGCTTGGTATCGAGGTTGTTCTCGAGGCCGTGGTCCTGGTTTTCGACGTGATAGCGCGGCACGTCGGCCGGCACGTCGGGCAGCGCGAACAGGCGGCTGAAATCGAGGCCGCTGGCCTTCCAGTGCGAGATGCCTTTCTTCATGTCCAGCAGGTCGGCACGGCCGATCATGTCGTCGAACTTGCGGATGCCGAGCTGGGCCATGATCTGGCGCACTTCTTCCGCGATGAAGAAGAAGTAGTTGACGACGTGCTCGGGCTTGCCCGAGAACTTCTTGCGCAGCACCGGGTCTTGCGTGGCCACGCCCACCGGGCAGGTGTTCAGGTGGCACTTGCGCATCATGATGCAGCCCTCGACGATCAGCGGCGCCGTGGCGAAGCCGAACTCGTCGGCACCGAGCAGCGCACCGATCGCGACGTCACGGCCGGTCTTCATCTGGCCGTCGGCCTGCACGCGCACACGGCCGCGCAGGCGGTTCAGCACCAGCGTCTGCTGGGTTTCGGCCAGGCCGATTTCCCAAGGGCCGCCGGCATGCTTGATCGATGACCAGGGCGAGGCGCCCGTGCCGCCGTCGTGGCCGGCGATCACGATGTGATCGCTCTTGCACTTGGTGACGCCGGTGGCGACGGTGCCCACGCCCACTTCACTGACCAGCTTGGTGCTGATGCTGGCGTGCGGCGCGACGTTCTTGAGGTCGTGGATCAGCTGCGCAAGGTCTTCGATCGAGTAGATGTCGTGGTGGGGCGGCGGCGAGATCAGGCCCACCCCCGGCACCGAGTAGCGCTGCTTGCCGATGTATTCGGTGACCTTGCCGCCGGGCAGCTGGCCGCCTTCGCCGGGCTTCGCACCCTGCGCCATCTTGATCTGGATCTGGTCGGCCGAGCTCAGGTACTCGGCCGTGACGCCGAAGCGGCCCGACGCCACCTGCTTGATCTTGGAACGTAGCGAATCACCGGCCTTCAGCGGCAGGTCGACCTCGACGTTGGCCTCGCCGATCACGCTCTTAAGCGTGTCGCCGAGCTTGACCGGAATGCCCTTGAGTTCGTTGCGGTAGCGCGCCGGATCCTCACCGCCTTCGCCGGTGTTGCTCTTGCCGCCGATGCGGTTCATGGCCACGGCCAGCGTCGAGTGCGCTTCGGTCGAGATCGAGCCGAGCGACATGGCGCCTGTGGCGAAGCGCTTGACGATCTCGGCGGCGGACTCGACCTCTTCGACCGGGATCGCCCTCGCCTGATCGATCTTGAACTCGAACAGGCCGCGCAGAGTCATGTGGCGGCGGCTCTGGTCGTTGATGATCTGGGCATATTCCTTGTAGGTGCTCCAGTTGTTGGCGCGCGTGCTGTGCTGCAGCTTGGCGATGGCATCCGGCGTCCACATGTGGTCTTCGCCGCGCGTGCGCCACGCGTACTCGCCGCCGGCGTCGAGCATGCTGGCCAGCACCGGGTCGTCGCTGAACGCCGCGGCATGCATGCGCAGCGTTTCCTCGGCGATCTCGAACACGCCGATGCCCTCGACGCGGCTCGCGGTGCCGGTGAAGTACTTCCCGATCGTGTCGTTGTTGAGGCCGATGGCTTCGAACAGCTGGGCGCCGCAGTAGCTCATGTAGGTGCTCACGCCCATCTTGGACATGATCTTCGACAGGCCCTTGCCGATCGCCTTGACGTAGTTGTAGATCGCCTTCTCGGCCGACAGGTCGCCCGGCAGGTCGGCATGCATCGAGGCCAGCGTTTCCATCGCCAGGTACGGGTGCACGGCTTCGGCGCCGTAGCCCGCGAGCACGCCGAAGTGATGCACTTCGCGCGCACTGCCGGTTTCGACCACGAGGCCGGCGGTGGTGCGCAAACCTTCGCGCACCAGATGCTGGTGAATGGCGCTCGAGGCGAGCAAGGCGGGAATCGCCACCTGCGTGGCGCTGACGGCGCGGTCGCTCACGATCAGGATGTTGCTGCCGCCCTTGATCGCGTCGACCGCCTCGGCGCACAGCGACGCAAGCTTGGCTTCAATGCCCTCGCGGCCCCAGTCGACCGGGTAGGTGATGTCGAGCGTGGTGCTGCGGAACTTGCCCTGGGTGTGGCGCTCGATGTCACGCAGTTTCGCCATGTCGGCGAAGTCGAGGATCGGCTGGCTCACTTCGAGCCGCATCGGCGGATTGACCTGGTTGATGTCCAGCAGGTTCGGCTTCGGCCCGATGAAGCTGTTGAGCGACATCACGATCGCCTCGCGAATCGGATCGATCGGCGGGTTCGTCACCTGCGCGAACATCTGGCGGAAGTAGTTGTACAGCGTCTTGTTCTTGCTCGAAAGCACCGCCAGCGGGCTGTCGTTGCCCATCGAGCCGATGCCCTCTTCGCCAGCCTGCGCCATCGGCGACATGAGGAACTTGATGTCTTCCTGCGTGTAGCCGAAAGCCTGCTGGCGATCGAGCAGCGAGACCGCGCTGGCAGGCACTTCAGCGGGCGGTGCTTCAACGCTGTCGAGCTTGATGCGCAGGTTTTCGATCCACTGCTTATAGGGCTTGGTGTTGACGACGTAGGCCTTGAGTTCGTCGTCGTCGATCATGCGGCCCTGCTCCAGATCGATCAGGAACATCTTGCCGGGCTGCAGGCGCCACTTGCGCACGATCTTGTGCTCCGGTACCGGCAGCACGCCGGACTCCGAAGCCATGATGACCAGGTCGTCGTCGGTCACGCAGTAGCGCGAGGGGCGCAGGCCGTTGCGGTCGAGCGTGGCACCGATCTGGCGGCCGTCGGTGAAGACGATCGACGCCGGGCCGTCCCACGGCTCCATCATGGCGGCGTGGTACTCGTAGAACGCTCGGCGGCGCTCGTCCATGTTGTCGTGCTGTTCCCACGGCTCGGGAATCATCATCATCACGGCCTGGCTGATCGGGTAGCCGGCCATGGTCATGAGTTCGAGGCAGTTGTCGAAGGTGGCGGTGTCGGATTGCCCGGCAAAGCTGATCGGGTACAGCTTCTTGAGGTCGGCCGCGAGCACCGGCGACGACATCACGCCTTCGCGCGCCTTCATCCAGTTGTAGTTGCCGCGCACCGTGTTGATTTCGCCGTTGTGCGCGACATAGCGGTACGGGTGGGCCAGCGGCCACTTGGGGAAGGTGTTTGTCGAGAAGCGCTGGTGCACCAGGCCGATGGCCGAGACGCAACGCTCGTCGGAAAGGTCGAGGTAGTACACGCCCACCTGGTCGGCCAGCAGCAACCCCTTGTAGACCACCGTGCGGCTCGACATGCTCGGAACGTAGTACTCCTTGCTGTGCTTGAGCTCCAGGTTCTGGATGTTGGCGCTGGCGGTCTTGCGGATCACATAGAGCTTGCGCTCCAGCGCGTCCTGCACGATCACGTCGTTGCCGCGGCCGATGAACACCTGGCGCAGGATCGGCTCGGTCTTCTTCACCGCCGGGGACATGGGCATGTCGCGGTTGACCGGCACATCGCGCCAACCCAGCAGCACCTGGCCTTCGGCCTTGATCGCCCGCTCCATCTCCTGTTCGCAGGCCATGCGCGATGCATGCTCCTTCGGCAGGAAGATCATGCCCACGCCATATTCACCGTACGGCGGGAGGGTGACGCCCTGCTTGCCCATCTCCTCGCGGTACAGCGCGTCCGGAATCTGGATCAGGATGCCCGCTCCATCGCCCATCAGTTTGTCAGCGCCCACTGCGCCGCGATGATCGATGTTTTCGAGAATCTTGAGCGCTTGCGTCACGATGTCATGCCGCTTCTCGCCCTTGATGTGGGCCACGAAGCCCAGGCCGCAAGCGTCATGCTCGTTCGCGGACGAATACAGCCCGTGTTGTTCCAGGTGTTGGATCTCGGCATCCGTGGTCATTGGGCGCACTCCTTCATTTTTTCGCAGGGAAACGGAGGATATTGCGTTGCACAAACAATGCCAAGAACTTTAATAGGGGTCAGATTCCAATTAAATCCTGAATCTATTGTTCAGGTATTAATTGGGGACATATTAAAAAGGCAACAATTGATCGTGGCCCGACCACCGAGGTTCGCTCAGGCTGAGGGTTCTTTGGGGCGACGTCCGGCCCGAGCCTTGGCCACACGGCGCGGGGTGGCCGCCTGCAATTTCTCGACGAAGCTGGCGTCGCCAGCGGCCCAGCCCTGAAGCGTGGCTTCCGTCAGCAGGGTCTGGTCGCGCAACGGAATGCCGGCGCGCACCAGATCCACGTAAGCCGCCTCGCGGGCGAAAGGTGTGTTGCCGAGCGCCCAGTAAAGCGGGTGCGGCGTGACCAACCGATCGGTGGTCACGCCGATGTAGTGGTTGTGGCTCGACCACGGAAAGTCGCGTGGTTCCGCAACCAGGCCGGCGCGCACCGGATTGAGGTCGATGTAGGCCATGCACGCGAGCAGATAGCGATCGGTCTGGATCAGCGTGGAGCGATAGCGCCCTTCCCACAGCGTACCGGTACGCTGGTGCCGGTCGTTGAACCAGCGCACGTAGCTGCGCCCGACCGCCTGCATCAATTTCGGCAAGCCGTCATCGGTGCCTGGCGTGGCCAGCAGATGAAAGTGGTTGCCCATGAGCACATAGGCATGCAGCGCCACGCCGAAGCGCGGCGCGTGTTCGGCCAGCAGGGCCAGCATGCGCTCGCGATCGGCGGTGTCGAGAAAGATCGGCTGCCGGTTGTTGCCGCGCTGGATCACATGGTGCGGCTGATCCGCAAGCGTGAGGCGGGGCAGACGCGCCATTGCAAGTGCTCCGGTTCAGGCCGGCAGGCGGAAACGCGTCTCCAGCAGCGCGTCCAGCCCGAACTGCGACAGCAACTCGCGCAGCCGTTGCGCGGCGGCGGCTTTGCGCTGCCCGGTGTGGCGCGCGATGATCAACTCGTTTTTCATGCTGTGCTCCCAGCCGACAAGCTCGGTCACCGTGACCTGGTAGCCATGCGCCTCGAGCAGCAGGCAGCGCAACACGTTGGTGAGCTGGCTGCCGATTTCGCGCGTGTGCAGCGGATGTCGCCACAACTCGGCCAGCGGCGTGCGCGCCAGCGCCAACGCCTTGGTTTCCCGCAGGCAGGCGGCGACCTCGGCCTGGCAACACGGCACCAGCACCATGAACCGGGCCTGCTTGGCGAGGCCGAACGCGATCGCATCGTCAGTCGCGGTGTCGCAGGCGTGCAACGCCGTGACCACATCGATCTGCGCCGGCAATTCGGGCGAGTCGGCCGACTCGGCCACCGTCAGGTTCAGGAACGCCATGCGCTCGAAACCGAGCCGCATCGCCAGCGCCTTCGATTGCGCGACCAGTTCGCCGCGCGTTTCGATGCCATAGACCCGGCCTCCGCCCAGCGCCTTGAAAAACAGGTCGTAGATGATGAAGCCGAGGTACGACTTGCCGGCGCCGTGGTCGGCCAGTGTGGCTTGTGCGCCCTCTCCCGGCAACTCGCGCAGCAGCTTCTCGATGAACTGGAACAGGTGATAAACCTGCTTGAGCTTGCGCCGCGAGTCCTGATTGAGCCGGCCCTCACGCGTGAGGATGTGCAACGCCTTGAGCAACTCGACCGACTGCCCCGGACGAACCGCCTCGGCCAGCTCGGCCTCGGCGCGGGCCGCTCGGGCGGGCTTCGCGAGTGTCTTCATGGCTTGGCCGCCCCGGGGCCGACGTCGAGCGCGGCCCAACCGGTGTGGCCCAACGCCTGCAGGGTGTCGATATTGCGCTCGAAGATGGCTTCAGCTTCGGGGAACGCGTCGACTGCGCGGCTCACGCTGTCTTCACGCAGCAGATGCAGCGTGGGGTACGGCGCGCGGTTGGTCGCATTGCCGATGTCGTCGTGCTCGGTGCCGCCGAACTGGAATCGCGGATGAAAGCTGGCGAGCTGCAGCACGCCATCGAAGCCGGCTCGTGCCAGCTTGCGCTCGGCGCGCGCGGCGAGGTCGTTGAAATCGAGAAAGTCAGGCAAGGTGTTGGGCGCGATCAAAAGCGTAGTGTCGCGCACCGACGCACCGCAGGCGACGAGGGCTTCTGCCTCGGCCACCAGCGCATCGATCAGTTGATGCTCATCCTCTGCCAGATAGACCGCCCAGTGGATCTGCCCCTTCACATGCACCGCCTTGGCGAACGGGCACAGATTGAGTCCGATCACGGCACGCGCCAGCCAGCGCTCGGTGTCGGCAAGCGCCTGCGCAGCGGTCACACCGGGGGTCATGCCAAGGCGCCCCGCGATGCCGTTCGCAGGCGGGACGCCAGCGCGATGCCAGCCAGCGAACACGCCAGCGCGACGACCCACGTCCACTGCCAGCCGCCAACGCGATGCGCGATCCAGGCGACCAGCGGCGGCGCGAGGAACTGCCCGAGCGCCGAGGCCTGCTGCATCATGCCGACGGTGGTCGACACGGTCGAAGGCCCCGGCGCCAGTCGCACCGACAGCATGAACAGCGTGGCCGGCACCATGCCGCCCGCCAGCGAAAACACGCAGACCGCCGCATAGCGCAACGCCGCCGGCAACATGATTGCATCGGCGCCCTGTCCCCATTGCGCGAAAGCAGCCAGGCTGCCGAGCGCCATTGCAGCGAAGCCCCACCGCAACAGGCGGGCGGGCGCCGCACCTTGCTGCAACCAGCGGCCGCCCGCGACATTGCCGACGATGTTCATGGCGGCGGCCAACGCCGTGAGCACCGCGCTCCAGCTGGACGGCACGCCGGCCCCCGCATAGATCGCGGGCAGAAAACCGATCACCGCCATCCATTGCGCGGAATAGACCGCGAAGGCGAGCGAAACGATCCATGGCCCGGCCGCGCCGAGCGTGGCGCGCAAGCGGTCGGGCCAGCCCGTGGTTGCCGCGGCGGCCGTCGCACGGAGGCGATCGGGTGGCACCACCGCTGCCACCCACAGCGTGGTGCCAGCCGACAAGAGAGCCAACGCCCACCACCACCCCGGCCAACCGGCCCACGCGATCACGGTCGGGCCGCAAAGCAGTGCCAGCGCGACGCCGAGCGGCATGTAGGCACCCCAAAGGCCCATCGCGGCCTTCTCTGCGCCGGACGGCGCCATCGCACGGATCAATCCCGGCGCCGGCATCACGGTCAGCAGGAAACCCACGCCCTCGAGTGCGCGCAGGGCCAGCAGCCAAACCACCACCTGCGGCGCGCCAATGTGTCCGACAAGGCCACCCAGCAGGCTGGCCAGCGTGACGATCGAAAGCCCGATCAGCATGCTGCGACGCAGCCCGATCTTGTCGGCCGCGAGCCCGACCACAAGGCCCAGCGTCATGCCGGCCAGTTGAACCAGCGACAGCATGAAACCAGCTTCGACCAGGGTCAGGCCGAGGCTCGCCTGCAAGGCAGGCACGGCCGGTGGCAGCTTGCCGAGATGCAGGGCCACGCCGACGCCGGCCGCAATGACGGCCAGGGCCGCGACCGGCACACGCGATCGTTCGACCACCGCGCTCATAGCACCCAGCGCCGCCCGGTGAGGCGCTCGTGCTCGCGCATCGCAAAACGATCCGTCATGCCGGCGATGTAGTCGGCCACCGCGCGCTCCCGGTCGCTGCGATCGGCGAAAGAATCCGCCATTTCGTCGGGCGTGTCGCAGTATGCCGAGAACAGCTCTTTCACAACCTCCTGCGCTTGTGCAGTGGTTTGCATGACCTGCGGGTGCCGGTACAGGTTGCGAAACAAGAACTGCTTCAGGGCCGTCGACTCGCCTCGCATGGCCGTGCTGAACAGCACGAGCGGGCCGGCCCGTCGCGCCACATCGGCATCGACGGGTGCCGCGGCATCGAGCGCGGCGCGCGTGGCGTCGATCACGTCGTACACCTGCGCGCTCAGCATGCGGCGGATGGCCTCGTACAGCACGCGCCGGCCCTGCAGTTGCGGATGGTCGGCCATGGTCTCGGCGCGGTAGCGCTCGAACAGGTCGACCTCGGCCAGATCCTCGATGCGGATCAGCCCCGAGCGCACGCCGTCATCGATGTCGTGGGCGTTGTAGGCGATTTCGTCGGCCAGGTTGCAGAGTTGCGCTTCGAGCGAGGGCTGGATTCGATCGAGAAAGCGACGCGCGACGCCATCGGGCTCGGCCGCTTCGAGCCGTTCGGCGTTGGCACGCGAGCAATGCTTCAGGATGCCCTCGCGCGTCTCGAAGCTCAGGTTGAGGCCGTCGTACTGCGGATACCGGTGCTCCAGTTCGTCGACCATGCGCAGGCTCTGCAGGTTGTGCTCGAAGCCGCCATGCCCGGCCATGCAGGCATCGAGCGCGTCCTGCCCCGCATGCCCGAACGGTGTGTGGCCCAGGTCGTGCGCCAGCGCGATTGCCTCGACGAGGTCTTCGTTGAGTTGCAGCGCGCGGCCGATCGAACGGCCCAATTGCGCGACCTCGAGCGAGTGCGTGAGACGGGTGCGAAAGAGATCGCCTTCGTGGTTCAGGAAGACCTGGGTCTTGTAGACCAGCCGGCGAAACGCCGTCGAATGGACGATCCGATCGCGGTCGCGCTGGAACGCGTTGCGCGTCGGTGCAGGTGGCTCAGGATGGCGGCGACCACGCGAAAGGGCGGGATCGCAGGCGTAACAGGCAAGTGCGGTCATCTCAAGCCCGAAAGGCCTGAATCGCCCGACCTTCGAGCGCCGGACGGTCTCCTTTTGATGGCACCTGTCAAACGGCGCAGCATTCCACCAGCACCTCGCGCACCAGCGCTTCGGGCGCAGCGCGCATCACGGCAGAACCAGGCCGTTCCAGCAGCACGAAACGGATCTCGCCACCCTCGGATTTTTTGTCGATGCGCATGAGCTCGAGGTAACGCTCGACGCCCAATGCCGGGCCCACCACCGGGAGACCAGCGCGCTCGACCAGCCCGGTGAATCGTGTGACGAAGGCTTCGTCGACGCCGCCGAGGCGCTGTGACAGCCGGGCTGCCATCACCATGCCGCAGCCGACCGCCTCTCCGTGAAGCCATTCGCCATAGCCGAGCCCCGACTCGATCGCGTGGCCGAAGGTATGGCCGAAGTTGAGGATCGCGCGCAGCCCGGACTCGCGTTCGTCCTGGCCCACGACCTCGGCCTTGATCTCGCAACTGCGCTTCACCGCATGAGCCAGCGCCTCGGGATCGCGCGCGACCAGCGCATCGACGTTCGCTTCGATCCAGTCGAAAAACGCCATGTCATAGATCGGACCGTACTTGATGATCTCGCCCAGGCCGGCACTGAGTTCACGTGCCGGCAACGTGGCGAGCGTGCCCAGGTCGCACAGCACCAGCTGCGGCTGGTAGAAGGCGCCGATCATGTTCTTGCCGAGCGGGTGGTTGATGGCCGTCTTGCCGCCGACCGACGAATCGACCTGCGCCAGCAAGGTGGTCGGCACCTGCACGAACGGCACGCCGCGCATGTAGCTGGCGGCGGCAAAACCCGTCATGTCGCCGACCACCCCGCCGCCGAGCGCGAACAGCACGGTCTTGCGGTCGCAGCCATGGCTGAGCAGCGCGTCGAAGATCAGGTTGAGCGTGAGCCAGTCCTTGTGGGCTTCACCGTCGGGCAGCTCCAGCAGGTGCACGGAGCGGAAGCGCTTGCGCAGCACGGTGCACAACTGCCGCGCATAGAGCGGCGAAACCGTGGTGTTGCTGACGACCATGGCGCTGGTCGCGGCAGGCAAGGCGTCGTAGCTTTCCGGATCGTCCATCAACCCGTTTCCGATCAGGATCGGATAGCTGCGATCGCCGAGTTCGATCTCGACACGTTCCAGAGTGGCGTTCAGGGGCATTCCCCGAGTTTAGGCGCAGCGCGCAACCCGGTCAGTCGTGCGGAAGCTCGGGCGGCGGCTCGGGCACGACGATGCCGGCCAGTTCAAGCTGCATCACGATGATGTTGACCAGCATGGCGACCGATGGCCGGCCCGTCTCCACCACGTCATGCGCGGTCTCCCGGTACAGCGGGTCACGCGCGCTGTGCAGTTCGCGCAAACGGCCCAGCGGGTCGGCCACCTGCAGCAACGGGCGCTTGACGTCGTGGCGCAGGCGCCGGAACAGATCTTCCGGCGTGGAGCGCAGGTAGATGACGTGGAAACGATCGCGCAGCTGCGCACGATTGCATTCGCGAATCACCGAGCCACCGCCGGTTGCCACCACGCCCGAGGGGTTCGCCGCCAGGTCGGCAATCACCTGCTGTTCGACCTCCCGGAAACGGGTCTCGCCCTCGCGCTCGAAGAAGTCGCGGATCGAGCAGCCGACGCGCTGCTCGACGACGTGGTCAGTGTCGATAAAAGGGAGTTGCAGGCGCTGCCCGAGGCGCCGGCCCACTGCGGATTTTCCGGCGCCGGGCAAGCCGACGAGCGCGACCGCCATGCGGTTCAGCAAACACCGCGCGCGTCAGCGCGCAGCGTTGCGGTCGGTGATCATTTTCGGGGTAATGAAGACGAGCATTTCGGTTTTGGTGGCAGTGCGATTGCGCGTGCGGAACAGTGCACCGACAACAGGCACTTCACCCAGTACCGGCACGCGCGATTCGTCATTGGATTCGGTGAGTTCGAAGATACCACCGATGACGACTGTGCCACCGTTCTCCACCAGCACCTCGGTTTGCACATGCTTGGTGTTGATCGCGAAGCCGGCCGTCGTCGCCTGGCCGACCGTGTCCTTGTTGACGTCGAGCGTCAGGATGATGTTGCCTTCGGGCGTGATCTGCGGCGTCACTTCGAGCTTGAGGTTGGCCTTGCGGAAGGCAATCGACGTCGCGCCGCTGGAGGTGGCCACCTGATACGGCAGTTCGGTGCCCTGCTCGATTAGCGCCTTGGTCTGGTCGGCCGTCACCACCCGCGGGCTCGACACCACCTTGCCCTTGCCATCGGCTTCGAGCGCGGAGATTTCGAGGTTCAGCATGCGCGAGAAGCTGGAGTTGAACAGCGAGATCGCAAATGTGCCTGGCGCATTGCCGCTGCCGTTGGGGCTGGTTGCCGGCAAGTTGATGAAGTTCTGATTCGTGAAGGTGGTGAGCGCGCTGCCCGCCGTGGTGGCAGTGGCTGCGGTCACGACTGGCATCACGCCCAGGTTACCGAACACCCGGTTGCCGTTGGCCGAGCCGACGCTCGCGCCCGCAGCGCCGCCGCCAAGCTTCACACCCAGCGATTTACCAAAGGTATCCGACGCCTCGACGATGCGCGCCTCGATCAGCACCTGGCGCACCGGCACGTCGAGCTTCACGATCAATTCTGCAACCTGCGCCAGACGGGACGGAATGTCGGACACGAACAGCTGGTTGGTCCGCGACTCGGCAATCACGCTGCCGCGGGCACTGAGGATGCGGGTTGTACTTGAGCCTCCACCGCCACCGCCTGCGGAAGCGCCGGTACCAGTCAAGCCGCCGGCGATCACCAGTGCCTTGGTGTAGTTCAGCTGGAACGACTGGGTGCGCAGCGGCTCAAGGTTCTCGATCGCTGCCTTGGCCTCGAATTCGAGCTTTTCCTTGGCGTTGATCTCGTCCTTGGGCGCGATCCACAGCACACTGCCGTTCTTGCGCATGCCCAGGTTCTTGGCCTGCATGATGATGTCCAGCGCCTGATCCCACGGCACGTCCTTCAGGCGGAGCGTGAGCGCCCCTGTGACGGAGTCGGAGGTCACGATGTTGAAGTTGGTGAAGTCTGCAATCACCTGCAGCAGCGACCGGATCTCGATGTTCTGGAAGTTGAGCGAGAGCTTCTCGCCGTTGTAGCCGACGCCTTGCGTCAGCTTGGTCGGATCGATCTTGCGTGGGCGCACCTCGACCACGAACTGATTCTCGCTCTGGTAGGCGCTGTGCTCCCATTCGCCCTTCGGCTCGATGACCATGCGCACCCGGTCACCCGATTGCTGCGTGGTGATAAGTTGCACGGGCGTGCCGAAGTCGGCCACGTCGAGGCGCCGGCGCAGGCCCTCGGGCAAGGTCGACTTGGTGAATTCGACCACCAGGTTCTTGCCTTGCTGACGGATGTCAACACCGACCTGGTTGTTCGGCAGGTCGACGATCACGCGACCGGTGTGGTCGGAACCCAGACGGAAATCGACGTCGCGCAACGGCAGCATGTCGCGATTGCGGTTCTCGGCGAACGCACCCTGCGCAGAGGCCACGAGCGCCGGGCCGGCGACCGGCTCCAGCGAGACCAGCAGCGATTTGCCCTGGATCTCGGTCTTGTACGCAGTCGCCTGCTTGAGATTCAAGACCAGGCGCGTGCGTTCACCGGCTTGCACCACGTTGACCGAACGCAGATTGCCCTGGTTCACGTCGATGGCGGAGCGGCCGATGGCGTTGGTGACGCCTGGGAAATCCAGCGCGATGCGCGCAGGAGTCTGGATGGCGAAGCCGGTCGGCGGCGCCGTCAGAGGCTGCGTCAGGTCGATCCGGATCACCTCGGAGCCTGACTGCATCGACGTGGTGACGGCTTCGATGGCGTTCTGCGCATGCACGGCAGCGGCGGCGCCAAGGGCCAGCAGCATCGCGCCGGCGGCGCGCAGCCATGTGGCGATAGTGGTTTGTTCTTGCTTCATTTCGACCTCTCTTGCAACTGCAGCGTCGCCACGCGTTCGATCCATTCACCGGCGGCGTCCTGCACGATTTCACGCAAGCCGAGTTCGGTTTCACTGATGCGGGTGATGAGCCCGTAATTGAGTCCCAGATGATCGCCGACCCGCACCTGGTAGAGCAGCTTGTCGACGCTGATCAGCGCCACCGGCTTGCCGTTGCGGTTCAGGCTGCCGACCATGGCCATCGAGTCGAGCGGGAAAGCTTCGAGGGCTTCCTTGCGACGCGCCAGTTCGGGGGCGATCAAACCCGAAGTGCTGGGCTGATTCGAATCGCGGCGGAGCGCCTGGGTCAGCTTCTGGATATTGAAAGGCTCCATCGACGCAACCTCGGTGTAGGCCTGCGGCGTGAACTTCTTGGGTTCGGAGATGGGTGCAACGGTCGGCCGCACCTGCGCGCGCTGCTCGGCCATCCAGCGCTGCAGTTCTTCCCGATCCGAGCCGCCACATCCACTCAGACCGACCACGGCGGCAGTCAGCCAGATCAAATGGAGGAGTTTCATTTCTTGGCTCCAGGCGCGGCAGCCTTCTTCTGGGCGGCCTGTTCGTCCTGATCGAGGTAACGGAAGGTGCGCGCCGTCGCATCCATGGTCAAGCCACCGTCTTTCTGCGGCGTGACAGACAGATTGTTCAACGTCACAATGCGCGAGAGATTGGCAATGTCGGCCGCGAACGCACCCATGTCGTGATACCGGCCGGTCACACGCACGGCGATCGGCAACTCGGCGTAGTAGTCCTTCACAACCACCTGCCCCGGCCGAAACAGCTCGAATTGCAGACTGCGGCCAAGCCCGGCCTGGTTGATATCGGACAACAAGGCGTCCATTTCCGCTTTACTGGGCAGTTGCTTTTCGAGCAAGGTCACGTATTGCTGCACCTGCTCACGCTGTTTCTTGAGCAAGTCAAGATTGGCGGCCTGGGCCACCTTCTTCTGGTAGTCGGCCCGCAGCACCACTTCTTTCGCGCGCTCGGCTTCAAGCGCGTCGTTCGAGTTGGTGAGCCAGACGAACCAGAGCGCGACCAGCACCAGGACCGTCACCAGCACGCACAGTGCATAGCGCGGCAGCGCAGGCCAGACAGAGGGGTCGTTCGGATTGAGACCGCGAAACTGATCGCCGAACTGGCGCATCGAAGCGGCAAGGTCGATGTTCGGGGCGGAGCGTCGTGTGGCCATGGCTGCTCCTATCCTTTGGCCGCAGGGGAGGCGACGGGTATCGCACCGGGCGGCGGTTTCTGCGCGTCGGTCGGTCGCTTGACCCCGATCCGCATCGTGAAGTTGGCGACCCGGCGTTGGTCACGCGGACTCAGCGCCACGGTTCCCGCGGTGATCTCCACCAGTTCAGGCTTGACGAGCCACGGGCTGTTGTTGCCAAGATTGCGCAGCAACTCGGAGACGCGCTCATTCGACTGAGCGACCCCCTGCAGGGTGACGGCCTGGTTTTCCTGCTTCATGCTGGCAAGATAAACCCCGTCCGGCAGTTGCCTGACCAATTCGTTCATCAGGTGCACCGGCAGATTGCGGTCGCCCTGGAGGTCTTCGACGGCCTGTTGACGCGCCCGCAGTGCGGCAATCTCGGTCTGAAGGGTCGAAATCTCCTTGATCTCGGCTTCGAGCTTGGTGATTTCGGATTGCAGATAGGTATTTTTGGCCTGCTGGCCAGAAATCTGGGCTTCGTACCAGACATAGGCAGCACCCGCAATGAGCCCCCCTGCCAAGGCAGCGGCGCCGAGCGACGCGTAAAAAGTCTCGCGGCGACGCTTGCGCGCCGCCTCGCGGTGCGGAAGCAGATTGATCAGAATCACTGCACAAACCTCCGCATGGCCAGCCCGCAGGAGGTCAGATAGGACGGCGCCTCACGCCGCACCTTCTTCTCCCGGATGCCGGCACCAAATTCCATTCCGTCGAACGGATTCACCAGGGAACAGGCGAACGACGTCTGACGTGTCACAGCGCTGGTCAGACCGGGCAATGCCGCGGAACCGCCCGCCAGCAGCACATAGTCGACGCGGTTGTGCGGCGTACTTGTAAAGAAGAACTGCAAGGCACGGGCAATTTCCTGCGCGATGCTCGCCACAAATGGCTTGAGCACGCCGGCACCGTAGTCGTCAGGCAGATCGCCGCTGCGCTTCTTCGTCTCGGCTTCTTCGGCGGAGAAACCGTATTGGCGCACGATCAGCTGCGTCAGTTGCGCGCCCCCGAAAGCCTGATCGCGGTCGTACAAGACTTCCTGGTTGCGGAGCACCTGCATGCTCGTGGTGTATGCGCCAACTTCAAACAAGGCAACCACCGCATCGCGACCCTGCCCCGGGAGCTGCTCGATCAAACGCGCCGTCGCGAGGCGGGAGGCATAAGACTCCACATCCAGAATCATCGCCTTGAGACCAGCCGCTTCGGCCAGCCCCTGGCGATCCTGCACCTTCTCCTTGCGCGAAGCCGCAATCAGGACTTCCACATCGCCGGCCGAATTTGCGTTCTGGCCCATCACACAGAAGTCCAGGCTCACTTCGTCCAGCGAGAACGGAATGTATTGATTGGCTTCGGACTCGACCTGGATTTCGAGCTCCTGCTCGCTCATGCCACCCGGCAGGACGATCTTCTTGGTAATCACCGCCGAAGGCGGCAGCGCCAGGGCGACATGCTTGGTGCGGGTGCCGCTCTTGCGCACCACGCGACGCACCGCTTCGGCCACTTCGTCGAACTTCTCGACGTTGCCGTCGGTGATCCATCCGCGCTCCAAAGGCTCGATCGCGCAGCGCTCGAGCACGAATTTGCCGGAGGCATCACGGCCAAGTTCAACCAGCTTGACGCTGGACGAACTGACGTCCAACCCGAGCAAAGGCGCAGGCTGACGACGAAACAACGATCCCAGAGCAGTCAAGTTCGATCCCATCCGTTTGTAACGATTGGAAATATTTGCGAGTGGTTGCATGCTATCAGCAAGCATCCCGGCCGACCAAGTGGCGAACCCCATGGAAGCGCCGATCCGTTGTCAAAAGTTGACGCTAATGTACGGTTTTGCAACTTACGTCACGGGGTGGTTCGTTTGGCAGCAGGGTGCAGATAAGCACGCTTCGAAGGAGCGGGCTTTTTATAATGGCAGTTGACTCCGCAATCTCACATGCCCGAAAAAACAAATGCCTCCGGGCCTGCCAAGACTACCTCTGCCAACCCCAAGCGACCTGCCTGGCTTAGGTGGTTACTGCGAATTTTTTTCTGGGCAACCGGCATTGCCGTTGCGGGGGCGCTGTCGCTGGCGTTCGTGATCGCGGTCGCGCTGGCGGTCGCCTACCCCAACCTGCCGGACATCTCGGAGCTCGCCGACTACCGCCCGAAACTGCCGCTGCGGGTGTTTTCAGCTGAAGGCATCCTGATTGGCGAGTTCGGCGAAGAACGGCGCAACCTCACGCCGATCGACACCATCCCGAAGGTCGTGAAGGATGCGGTTCTGGCCGCCGAAGACGCGCGCTTCTACAGCCATGGTGGCGTCGACTACAAGGGTGTGATCCGCGCCGGGCTGGCCAACGTCAACAAGGTGAAGAGCCAGGGGGCCTCGACCATCACGATGCAGGTCGCGCGCAATGTGTATCTCAGTTCCGAGAAAACGCTGACCCGCAAGATCTACGAGATTCTGCTGACCTTCAAGCTGGAGCACCTGCTGAGCAAGGATCAGATTTTCGAGATCTACCTGAACCAGATTTATCTGGGCAACCGTGCCTATGGCTTCGCCGCGGCGTCGGAAGCCTATTTCGGCAAGCCGCTGAAAGACATCACGATCGCACAGGCGGCGATGCTGGCCGGCCTGCCCAAGGCGCCGGGCGCCAACAACCCGGTCAACAACCCTGCCCGCGCGCGCGGGCGCCAGCTCTATGTGATCGACCGCATGCAGGAAGCCGGTTTCATCACGGCCGAGCAGGCCGCCGAAGCCCGCAAGGAAGAACCGCACCTGCGCGACGCGCAGGATCCGAACCGGCTGCATGCCGAGTACGTGGCCGAAACCGTGCGCCAGCTCATGTATGCGCAGTACGGCGACACGACCTACACCCGCGGGCTGAAGGTCTACACCACGGTGGTGGCGGCGGATCAGGCGGCGGCATACAAGGCGCTGCGCAAGGGCATCATGGATTTCGAGCGACGCCAGATTTACCGAGGCCCCGAGAAGTTCGTCACCCTGCCGAACGACGCCCAGGAGCTCGACGAGGCGGTCGATGACGCGCTGGCCGAACACCCCGACAACGGCGACGTGATGTCGGCCGTGGTGCTCAAGGCCACGCCGAAAGAGCTCACGGCGATTCGCGGCAACGGCGAAACCCTGACCATCACCGGCGACGGCCTGAAGCCGGCGCAGTCGGGGCTCTCCGACAAGGCGCCGCCCAACATCAGGATTCGCCGCGGTGCCGTGATCCGTGTGGCGAAGACGCCCAAGAACGCCTGGGAAATCACCCAGTTGCCGGAAGTGGAAGGCGCTTTCGTGGCAGTGGATCCACGCGACGGCGCCATCAAGGCGCTGGTCGGCGGCTTCGACTTCGACAAGAACAAGTTCAACCACGTCACGCAAGCCTGGCGCCAGCCGGGCTCCAGCTTCAAGCCCTTCATCTACTCTGCCGCGCTCGAAAAAGGCTTCTCGCCGTCGACCGTCATCAATGATGCGCCGTTGTTCTTCGACGGCAGCACCACCGGCGGAACGCCCTGGGAGCCGAAGAACTACGACGGCACCTTCGAAGGCCCGATGTCGATGCGCCGCGCGCTGATGCGATCGAAGAACATGGTGTCGATCCGCATCCTGCAGTCGATCGGAACCCACTACGCGCAGGACTGGATCACCAACTTCGGTTTCGAACGCGAGAAGCATCCGGCCTATCTGCCGATGGCGCTGGGCGCAGGGTCGGTCACACCGATGCAGATGGCAACGGCGTACTCGGTGTTTGCCAACGGCGGCTACCGCGTCAATCCTTACCTCGTCACGCGCGTCACCGACCACAAGGACAAGGTGCTGGTCGACAAACAGCCACCCCTGCTGAACGAAACCATGCGCGCCATCCCGCAGCGCAATGCCTTCATCATGGACAGCCTGTTGCAATCAGTGGCCAGCGGCGGCACCGCCGCCAAGGCGCAAGCCACGCTCAAGCGCACCGACATCTACGGCAAGACCGGCACAACCAACGACTCGCTCGATGCCTGGTTCGCCGGCTTCCAGCCGACCATGGCCGCCATTGCCTGGATGGGCTACGACACGCCGCGCAAGCTTGGCGACCGGGAAACCGGCGGCGGCCTGAGCCTGCCGATCTGGATCACGTTCATGGAAACAGCGCTCAAAGGCGTGCCGGTGGCCGAGTTGCCGGCGCCGGGCGGCGTCGTGAACGTGGGCGGCGAGTGGTACTTCGACGACTATGCGCCGGGCCGTAGCGTGGCGAGCCTGGGCGTTGACGCCGCGCCCGCGCCGGCAGAGGCGTTGGCTGGCGTGCCGGTGAGTCCACCCGCGCCGCCGGAAGAGCGCAACAAGATCCTCGACCTTTTCAGGAACTGATCGCCCCGGTCGATCAGCCTGCAGCGAATTGCAGCGGCTGGCCGCCTTGCACCGTTGCCTCGCGCGACAGGTTCGCGAACAATTCTTCTCCCGTCTTGGTGTCGACCCAGACGTTGCCATCATGGCGGTAGTGATAGCCGCCCGATCGTGCCGCCAGCCAGATCTCGTGCAGGGGCGGCTGCAGATTCACGATCAACTGGCTCTTGTTCGGAAACGTGATGGTGATCATCCCGCCCACACGCTGGTTGTCGATGTCGGCATCGGTCGCGTCGTTGAGGCGATCGCAGCCCCGCTCGATGGCAGCAAGCGCAGCTTCCGCGCGATCCAGATACTCGGGGTCGGTCATTACAATTTCACCATGTTGAAAGTTCATCAAATTCTAGTGAGCGCGCTTGGCCTCGCTGCGCTTGGGGTCGGTCTTGCCGGCTGCGGTCAACGCGGCCCGCTCTACCTGCCCACCGAGCCCGCGGCCGCCAACCGCGCCACGCTGCCCGATCTGATCCGCCCGGGCTCACCGGCACCGGCCGAAACCGCACCCGCAGCCACCAGCAGTGCCCCGGAGCGCGCCAAGTGAGCGCTGTGCGTCCGCTGCCCGGCCATCCCCACATCGCGCGTCACGACGGCCTCTTGAAAGTGGAAGGCGTGTCGCTTGACGCGCTCGCGCGCGAGCACGGCACCCCGCTGTTCGTCTACTCGAAGCAGTGGATGCTCGATGCGCTGGCGGCCTATCAACGTGGTTTTGCCGGCCGGAACGCCCTGGTTTGCTATGCGATGAAGGCCAATTCCTCCCTCGGCGTGCTGCGTGTGTTTGCCGAGGCCGGCTGCGGCTTCGACATTGTCTCGGGCGGCGAACTGGCGCGCGTGCTGGCGATCGGTGCCGAGCCGGCAAAGATCATTTTTTCAGGTGTCGGCAAGACCCGCGCAGAGATGGGCCAGGCGCTGGCCGCCGGCATCGGCTGCTTCAATGTCGAGAGCGAGGCCGAACTCGAAGTGCTGAACGAGGTGGCGCTCGCCGCCGGCCAACGGGCCCGCATCAGCATTCGCATCAACCCCAACGTCGACCCGAAGACGCACCCGTACATCTCGACCGGACTCAAAGGCAACAAGTTCGGCGTGGCGCACGACCGCGCAGTGGCGGCCTACCAGCATGCGGCGCGCCTGCCCGGCCTGGAGGTCGTGGGCATCGACTGCCATATCGGCTCGCAGATCACCGACGCCGGACCGTATCTCGATGCGATGGAGAAGATCCTGGATCTGGTGGAAGCGATCGAAGCCACCGGCATCCGGCTGCATCACATCGATTTCGGTGGCGGTCTTGGCATCGACTACAACGGCGACACACCGCCGGCCGCCGATGCGCTGTGGAAGCAGTTGTTGGCGCGCATCGACGCGCGCGGCTTCGGCGACCGCCAACTCATGATCGAACCGGGCCGCTCGATGGTCGGCAATGCCGGCGTCTGCGTGACCGAGGTGCTCTACACCAAGCCCGGCGAAGACAAGAACTTCTGCATCATCGATGCCGCCATGAACGACCTGCCGCGCCCCGCGATGTACCAGGCGTTCCAGGCGATCGTGCCGGTGAGCGAGCGTGCCGGCGCAGCCTCGACCTACGACGTGGTCGGCCCGATCTGCGAAAGCGGCGACTGGATCGGGCGCGATCGCGCGCTTGCGGTGCAATCGGGCGACCTGCTGGCAGTGTTGTCCGCCGGTGCCTACTGCATGAGCATGGCCAGCAACTACAACACCCGGGGCCGCGCCGCCGAGGTGCTGGTCAGCGGCGGCGGTGCAAAGCTGATCCGCAGGCGCGAAACGATGGGCGACCAGCTGGCCAGCGAGCGCTTCTGAGCGTTGCTATTTGGACAGCTGCCCGCGCCCGACCGGCGGGCGCTGCAGCCTGTTCTTGCTGGCAAAGTTCCAGACGCGCCAGCCCAGCAGCACAGCGATGATCGCAGCGTAGACGAACACCTCCGCGAAGTTGTTCTTGCCCGCGCGCATCCAGAAGAAGTGCAGCAGCCCGAGCCCGGCGATCACATAGACCAGCTTGTGCAGCAGCTGCCAGCGCCTGGCACCCATCGCCTTGATCGCGCGGTTGAACGAGGTCGCCGCCAGCGGCGTCAACAACACGAAGGCCGCAAAACCGACCAGGATGAATGGCCGCTTCGCGATGTCCTTCGCGATGTCGGGCACGTCGAAGCCCATGTCGAACCAGCTGTAGCTCAGCAGGTGCAGGACCACATAGAAATAGGCAAACAGCCCCAGCATGCGCCGAAAGCGCGCCAGACCGTTGAGCTTGGTCATCACGCGCAGCGGCGTCACCGCCAGCACGATGCAGATGAAGCGCAGCGTCCAGTCGCCGTTCGAGCGGATCAGGTATTCCGCTGGATTGGCACCAAGGCCGTCGGTGAAAGCACCGTAGACCATCCAGGCGAACGGCAGCAGGCAGAGCAGGAACACCAGTGGCTTGGCCGCGGGGTGCAACAGCAGCTTGTTCATGGGCTGCCCGGGTTCAGTAGTTCTTCTTCAAGTCCATGCCCGCATAGAGCTGGCCGACCTGGGCTTCGTAGCCGTTGAACATCTCGGTCTTGCGGCGCTTGGCGAACAGCCCGCCGCCGTCCCCGATGCGGCGCTCGGTCGCCTGGCTCCAGCGCGGGTGGTCGACGTTCGGGTTCACGTTCGAATAAAAGCCGTACTCGTTGGCGGCCGCCTTGTTCCAGGCGGTGCTCGGCTCCTTCTCGACGAAGCGGATCTTGACGATCGACTTGCCGCTCTTGAAACCGTACTTCCATGGCACCACGATGCGCATCGGCGCGCCGCTCTGGTTGGGCAGCACCTCGCCATACATGCCGAAGGTCAGCAGGGTCAGCGGATGCATTGCCTCGTCCATGCGCAGCCCCTCGACGTAGGGCCAGTCGAGCACGCGCGAACCGACGAACGGCATCGTCTTCGGGTCGGCCAGCGTCACGAACTCGACGAACTTGGCATTGCCCTGCGGCTCGACCTTCTTGATCAGCTCGGCCAACGAATAGCCGACCCACGGGATCACCATCGACCAGCCTTCGACACAGCGCAGCCGATAGATGCGGTCTTCCTGCGCGCTGAGCTTGATCAGGTCTTCGATACCGTACTTGCCAGGCTTCTTGACCAGGCCTTCGACCTCGACCGTCCACGGCCGGGTCTTGAGCGTGCCGGCGTTCTTGGCCGGGTCGGCCTTGTCGGTGCCGAACTCGTAGAAGTTGTTGTAGGTGGTGGCGTCCTTGTACTCGGTCGCCTTTTCCATGCTCTGGGCGCCCGCCACCGCCGACTTGGCACCTGGCAACTTGGCCAGCCCGCCGCCCGTCTGGGCCATCGCATCGCGCGCGGCCCAGGAGGCCAGCGCAGTACCGGCCGCGCCGCCAGCCAGCAGCTTGAGCATGTCGCGCCGGTTTTCGTAAGCACCGCGCGGGGTGATTTCGCTGGGCACCGGATGGTTGAAGCCATCGTTGCGGGAATGAATCAGCATGAGACGCCTTTCGCTTGAATCGTTGGTCTTGCAGGGTAGTTCGTTCACCGCCCTGCTTTGGTTACGCGCCAGGTGCGCGCATGGTTTCAATTCGTCGCGAAAGTCCGGCGGACCGCGCCTACAAGGTGCCGTAGCTGTGCAGGCCGCTCAGGAACATGTTGACGCCCAGGAAGGCGAAGGTCGTCACGGCCAGCCCGCCCAGCGCCCACCAGGCCGCGACGGTGCCGCGCAGCCCCTTGACCAGCCGCATGTGCAGCCAGGCCGCGTAGTTGAGCCAGACGATCAGTGCCCAGGTTTCCTTGGGATCCCAGCTCCAGTAGCCACCCCAGGCATCGGCGGCCCAGAGCGCGCCGAGCACGGTCGCGATGGTGAAGAAGGCGAAGCCGACCGTGATCGACTTGTACATCACGTCGTCGAGCACCTCGGGCGCGGGCAGCCGTGCTGCAATGCGCTTGCGCCCCAGCAGGATCGCTGCGGCAATCACGGCAGAAACGGCGGCATAGACCAGCCAGTAGCTGCCGCCTGCCTCCTGCACGCGCTGGCGGAACGCCACCGGCACGAAGCACAGTGCAATGCCGAGCAGCCAGATCGGCGTGAGCTTGTACCAGCGAGTTTCCTGCGCCTGCTGCTTGATCAGGTAGGCGAACGCAACCATTGCCGCCAGCGCGAAGGTGCCGTAGCCGATGAAATTGGCCGGCACGTGCAGCTTCATCCACCAGCTTTGCAGGGCCGGCACCAGCGGCTGGATCTCGTGCGCCTCGCGCACCAGCGTGTACCAGAGCAGGAAGCCGACCGCGGCGCTGACCACCAGCATCACGAAGGCGCCCAGCGAGCGCGTCTTGTAGCGCGACTCGAAGTACAGGTAGAACGCCGTCGTGATCCAGCAGAACAGCACGAACACTTCGTAAAGGTTGCTGACCGGGATGTGGCCGATGTCCGGGCCGAGCTGGTGGCTTTCGTACCAGCGCACCATGCTGCCGATCAGCGCCATCGTCACCGCGGCCCAGGCCACGCGCGAACCGATCAGCTCCATCGCATCGCCCTGCTTGCCGCCGAACAGGCCGAACCAGTAGAACGCCGTGCTCATGAAGAACAGCACGCTCATCCAGAGAATGGCCGACTGGCTCGAGAGGAAATACTTGAGCTGGAACACCGTGTCGGCCCGCGAGAGGTCGCCCTGGTAGGAAAAGATGGCCAGCAAGGAGGCAGCGCCCACGACGATCGCCAGCACCTGCAGCGGCCGCCAGAACCACCCGAGCGAGATGCCGGCCAGCACGGCGGCGGCGAGGATCGGCTTCTCGTACGAATCCATCGAGCCCGCATAGCGCGAGAAGGCGAAGGCGCCGCCGGCCAGCACCAGCGCTGCGAACACCCAATCGAAGGTGTTGCGGCGCGAGCGCCAGCTGTCGTTGAGCGTGAGGGTGGTGGTGGTCATGACGCCGGATCCTTGTGGGTGGCGAGCAGCTTGTCTTTGAGGTGCTCGAATTCGCGGTCGCTGTCCATGGTCTTGCGGTTGACCGAAAACGCCATGGTGGCCGATGTGTCGTTGGCCTGGCCATCGGCCTCGCCGGCCGGCGTGAGCCAGACCCAGAGCCGACGCTCGCGCACATACAGCATCGCAAAAATGCCGACGATCAGCAACAGACAGCCCAGATAGACCACGTTCTTGCCGGGTGCGCGTGCCACCTGGAACACGCTGGCCTGCACCTGCTTGAAGTCGGTCAGCATCAGCGCCATCGGTGCCGGGTAGAAGGCCGCGTCGCTGATCGCGAGCACGGCCTGGGTCAGGAAGGTCTGCGATTTCTCGTCCGGCGGCAGCGCAGCCAGCCCGGCTTTTTCGCGACTCAGGTTGAGCGTTTCGAACAGCACATCGTTGAGGATGCGCACCAGCACCGTGCCGGCGCGCTCGCGCTCGGCCTCCGGCACGTTGGCCTCCATGAATTCGGCGATCGCCTGCCAGCCGCCGCTGCGCGTGCTGTCGGGTTTCACGCGCTCGGCGCCGGCAAACAATGCGAGCGCACGGGTGGCCGAGGTGCGCAGTTGCTCGGCCAGTTCGGGGCGCTTCGGGTCACTCGCGCGCGCGACGTAGCGGTCGACCGCTTTCACACGCATGTCGGCGTCGCCCAGCGCGGCGCGCATGTTGACGAAGCCATCCATCGCGCCGTTGTCGTCGGCCGGCACGCGCAGGTAGCGAAACGCCTCTTCGGGCTTGTCACGCACGCCGAGCAGGAACACCGCAGTGCCGTCGCCGGTGTCGACCGGCACCATGTAGTTCTGATACTCGCGAGCCTGGCCTGCGGCGTCGCGCAGCTTGTAGCCGATGCTCGGGCCGATGTTGCGCAGCACCTTGGGCTTGTTGACCTTGTTGGCTGCACCGAGGCGCGATTGCAATTCGTGGCCGAGATCGACCTTGCGCACGTCGGCACCGCTGCCGCCCTGGGGTCCGCCGAAGTTCTCGACGTTGATGAGCCGCAGCGCGGTGTACTCGAGCGTGAGCTTTTCCTGGCCGTTGCTGAGCTCGGAGCTGCTGCCGATGGTGCCCTCGACCTCGAACGGCTTGGCAGCGGCGGCCATCGGCACCGACTTGAGCTTCACCGTGGAGCCGCCGTCGTCGAAGCTCGACTGGTAGATCTCGATGCCCTTCCAGCTGGCCGGATGGTTGACCTCGATGCGTGCGGGCTTCTGCTCGCCGGTGACGCGATCGTGCAGCACCACCTCGCTGGCAAACAGCTTGGGCATGCCGGTCGAGTAGTAGTCGACGATAAACTTCTTGAGCTCGATCGAGAACGGCAGTTCCTGCAACAGCACGCCATTGGACTGGTTCAGGATCGCGGTGCTCGCCTGGCCGCCTTCAGGCACCAGGATGTTGCCGCGGAAGGTCGGATTGTTCGGCGAGAGCCGGTGCTGCGGCGCCACGTCGGAAATCATGCCGCCACCAGTGAACACGCTCTTGCCGTTGAACCAGGTTTGTGCGCGCACGATCAGGTCGCCGTCGAGCAGGCCGCCGATGCACACCAGCACGATCGCGCTGTGCGCCGCGATGTAGCCGAGCTTGTGCGCACCGCCGGCGCGCGCCGCCACCATCCAGCCACCCTCCTTGCCCGGCAGGTCGCGACGCTGCAGCTTGACCTTCCAGCCACCCCCCGCAAGCAACTGGCCGATGCGGTTGGCCGCCGTCCCGGGGGTCTCGCCCAATACTGCTTCCGCGCGCTGCCCGAAGGCCTTCAGGCTCTGGGCGCGGATGTCTTCCTTGTAGACCTTGAAGTCGGCCAGGATGCGCGGCGTGTTGCGTGCGACGCAAAGCGAGGTGCTGATCACCAGGAACAGCAGGATCAGCAGAAACCACCAGGCGCTGTAGACCGCATCGAGCAGCGCCGCGCGGAACACCTGTGCCCAGAACGGGCCGAACTGGTTGACGTAGTTGCCGAAGGGCTCGTGCTGCTTGAGCACGGTGCCGATGATCGAGGCGATGCAGATGACGGTGAGCAACGCGATCGCGAAGCGCATCGACGAAAACAGCTCCACCGCTGCACGAACTGCCTGGGGCCCGCGACGAACGCGCAAACCGTGGGTGGAGACGGACACAGACATGGATCGATAAAAGCGCTGGGGCCAAAGGACAAGGGCGGGCTGTCCGGATGAACAGGCCCGCCCTCGTTGGGTTGATTACTCGGCGTTTGGTTCTCGGCCTGCTTGCGGCGGATCAGCGCAAACCGGCGATGTAGTCGGCCACGGCCTTGATTTCGCGGTCGTTCAGCTTGGCGGCCACGCCGGTCATCTGCGGGGCGTTCAGGCGGCCGCCATCGCGAAACGCGGTGAGCTGCGTCACGATGTAGTCGGCGTGCTGGCCGCCCAGGCGGGGATACTGGGCCGGGATGCCGGCACCGTTCGGGCTGTGGCAACCGGCGCAGGCGGGAACCTGCCGGTCGGCAATGCCGCCGCGGTAGATCTTCTCGCCCATCGCGATGGTGTCCTTGTCTTTCGAGAAGCCGGTCTTGACCTTCTTCGCGCCCACGAACCAGGCGATGTCGCGCATGTCCTGGTCGCTCAGGTGCGATGCCATAGAGGTCATGACAGCGTTCTTGCGCTTGCCGGTCTTGAACTCCTGCAATTGCTTGAGGATGTATTCCGGATGCTGTTGCGCCAGCTTGGGGTTGGCCGGAATCGACGAGTTGCCATCGGCGTTGTGGCAGGAGGCACAACTCTGGATGGTCGGCGTGCTCGCATTGAAGAGCGTGTCACCCTTGGCCGGGTCGGGCTTGGCCGGCTTGGCAGGCGCTGCAGCCGCCGGTGCGGCAGCATGCGCATCGGCCGCGAGGCTCGCGCTGGCGGCGACGCCCATGAGGGCTGCAAGCAGGAATTGGGCAAACAACTTCATATCGGGGGGCTTCGATTTATGGCGCAAAACCCCGCGATTCTACAATGGCCCCCCGTACCGAAAGCTCACCGATGACCTCCCCGCCGCGCAAGCCGGCCGCCTATCCGCCCCATCCGGGAGCCGCCACCGACCCCGAAACCGCCGAACGCGCCCGTGTCGCGATGGGCTGGCTGCACACCGCCCATTTTTTGACCAGCGCGCCCCAGCTCGAGCATTTGCCGCCGCTCGAACTGCCCGAGATTGCCTTCGTCGGCCGCTCCAATGCGGGCAAGTCGACCGCCATCAACACGCTCACACAGCAGACCCGTCTCGCGTTCGCGTCCAAGACGCCGGGCCGCACGCAGCACATCAACCTGTTCGGCGTCGGCAAGCAGAAAGTCGACGACGCGGTGCTGGCCGACCTGCCCGGCTATGGCTACGCGGCCGTGCCCAAGGAAGCCAAGCTGCGCTGGCAGCGCGTGATGGGCAACTACCTCATGACGCGCGAGACGCTGCGCGGCGTGGTGCTGATGTGCGACCCGCGCCACGGCCTGACCGAGCTCGACGAGATCCTGCTCGACGTGATCCGGCCACGCGTCGTCGAGGGCCTGAAGTTCCTCGTGCTGCTGACCAAGTCCGACAAACTGACCCGCTCCGAAGGCGCCAAGGCGCTGTCGATTGCGCGACTGCAGGCCGGCGGTGGCGAGGTGAAACTGTTCTCGGCACTGAAAAAGCAAGGCGTGGACGAAGCAGCCGAGCTGCTCTGGCGCTGGGCGCACCCGGTGGAAGCACCCGTCCCGGAGGCACCATAAAAAGAGGCTGTAACGCCCGGTCCGCTTGCGCAATTCGCTCTTAAAAAGATAGCAAAACCAAGGAGACAAACCGATGATCCAGATCTTCCAGCGCAGCCTGCCGAACGGCATCACCCTGAGCTGTCGCGCGACCGGTGAGGCCGGCCGGCCGCTGATGGTGTTTCTGCACGGCTTCCCGGAAGCCGCCTTCATCTGGGACGAACTGCTCGAATACTTCGCGCAGCCCGAGCACGGAGGCTACCGGTGCGTGGCGCCCAACCTGCGCGGCTTCGAGCAATCGAGCGCGCCGACCGAAGTGGCGGCGTACAAGGCGCAGTTGCTGATCCAGGACGTCCAGCAGCTGGCGGCCACCGAAAGCGCCGATGGCAAGATGGCCGCGCTGGTCGCCCACGATTGGGGCGGCGCGTTCGCCTGGGGCTATGCCAACGCATTCCCGGAGCAGGTCGGCAAGCTCGTGATCATCAACTCGCCGCACCCCGGCACCTTCACGCGCGAACTGCGCGACAACCCGGCGCAGCAGAAAGCCAGCGCCTACATGAACTTCCTGGCCCAGCCCAAGGCCGAAGAACTGCTCTCGGCCGACGACTACAAGCGCATGTGGCCCTTCTTCACGCTGATGAAGGCCGGCCCCGAAGGTTTCGGCTGGCTCACCGACGAGGTGAAGCAGCAGTACCGCGACGTGTGGAACGCCGGGCTCACCGGCGCCTGCAACCTCTATCGCGTGACGCCGATGAAACCCGCCCTGCCGGGCCAGCCCGGCCCCGAGATTCCGACGCTGCCGCGCGAGCGGCTGGTGGTGAACGTGCCGACCTTCGTGTTCTGGGCGCTCGACGACGCCGCCTTGCTGCCGGGCCTGCTCGAAGGCCTGGAAGACTATGTGCCGAAGCTCGAGGTCAAGAAGGTGCCGAACGCGACGCACTGGATCGTGCACGAGCAGCCGCAGCTGGTTGCGCGCGAAATCGAAGCATTCCTGTCGCGCAACTGATCGCGGCCCGCGGCTTCAGTAGAGCGGCGGGGCGCCTTCGGGCCGTGTCTTGAAGCGGCGGTGTACCCAGTAGTACTGCGAAGGCATGGTTCGGATGTAGCCCTCCAGTTGCTGGTTCATGTGGGCCGTGTCGGCCACCGCGTCGTCGGTCGGGAAGCCCTGCCAGGCCGGCAGCACCTCGATTTCGTAGCCGCTCTTGACCACCCGCGACAGGATCGGCACCACCTTCGCGCGGCCGAGCCGCGAGAAGCGCGAAAGCGACGGCACTGTTGCCACCGGCACGCCGAAGAACGGCACGAACACCGACTGGTCGCGCCCGAAGTCCATGTCGGGCAACAGGTACAGCAAGCCCCCCTTGCGCAGACCCGCGACGATCGGCTTGATGCCGTCCACCCGGTTCAGCGTGATCACGTTGCCGAAGCGCGCGCGGCCCACGCGAATCCATTCGTCGACCATCGGGTCGCGTTGCGTGGTGTAGATCGTGGTCGACGGGCGCGACGTGTGCATCGTGAGGCCGGTCGCGGCAGCATCGAGGCCGTAGAAGTGCGGCGCGAACAGAATCATCGGCGCTTCGCCGTGCGCGATCTCTTCGATCTCGGCCGCGGCGCCCATCACCTTGATGCGACGCGCCACGACCTCGGGCGGCGCATGCCAGAGCCAGCCGCGATCCAGCCAGGACTGCGCCACGAACACGAAGGTTTCGCGCGCGATGCGGCGCCGCTCGGCGGGCGACTTGTCGGGGAAGCAAAGCGCCAGATTGGTATCGACCACGCGCCGGCGCGGCAGCGCCACGGTGTGCAGCAGCCGGCCGAGGATCGCGCCGAAGCCGCGCACGAGCGGCAGCGGCACATGCGAGAGCGCGCGCATGAAACCGATGCCCAGTTGCGCCGACATGCTCATGCCGCCACCTCCTGCGGCTCGGCGCGCGGCTGTTTGTAGCGCGCGTAGTCCCACACGTATTGCCCCGGCAGACCGCGAATCAGCCGCTCGATGCCGGCGTTCAGCGCCGTGGCGGCAGCCTCGGGCGTGGCCGCCGGATCGCTGAACGCCGTGCCATCGAAGGGTTCGAAGCGGATCGCATAGCCGGCGCCGTGCGGCAGCCGTTCGCACACGCCGAGGAACACGCGCGCGCCGGTCTGCTGTGCCAGGCGGGCGGGCAGCGTCATCGTGTACGCAGGCCGGCCGAAGAACGGCGCCCAGACGCCCTGCCCGGCCGGCGGCACCTGATCGGGCAGGATGCCGGTGTAGCCGCCGGCGCGCAGCGCGCGCATCAGGCCGCGCACCCCCTTGACGGTGGTGGGCAGGGTTTGCAGGCCGGGCCGGTCGCGCGAGCCCTCCATCAGCGCCGCCATCCATTTCTTGCGGGGCGGCCGGAAGAGCGCGGTGATCGGGCCATGGCTGGCCAGGAAGCGTTCTCCGACGGCCTGCCCATACAGCTCCCAGCTGCCGACGTGCGGCACCATGAGGATCACGCCCTTGCGTTCATCAAGCGCGGCTTCGAACGCCGGCAGGCCATCCCAGCGAACCACCCTGGGCAGCACGCTCTGGCCCTTTGGCCGTGCCCAGAGCCAGGGCAGTTCGGCCGCCATCGCGCCCGCCGCACTGATCGCCGGGCGGTACTGCGCGGGCGTGAAACCGGCGGCCTCGGCGTTGGCCCTGAAGCGGCGCCGGTAATCCGGCGCGCACCACCAGACCAGCCAGCCGAAGGCCGCGCCCAACGCATGCATCAGAGGCAGCGGCACGCGGGCGAACAATCGGAACAGAGAAGTCATCAAGGCAGTGGGGATCGAAACTGACGCGCGCGCAGCGTACCGCGCGGCTCGAATAGAATGCAAATTGTCGCCGAGTTATGGAACTACTTGCAGGGCGACGTTAAACAGTACTGCTAAAGCGTTCGCCAGAACTCCCCCCAGGAATCGGCAACGCGCCCTTTCACCTTCACGGAGTTTGAATCCCATGGCGAACGACTTTCTCTTCACTTCCGAATCCGTCTCCGAAGGCCACCCCGACAAGGTTGCCGACCAGATCTCCGACGCGATCCTCGATGCGATTTTCGAGCAGGATCCGCGCAGCCGCGTGGCCGCCGAAACGCTGACCAACACTGGCCTCGTGGTGCTCGCCGGCGAAATCACCACCAACGCGCACGTCGACTACATCCAGGTCGCGCGCGACACCATCAAGCGCATCGGCTACGACAACACCGACTACGGCATCGACTACAAGGGTTGCGCCGTGATGGTCTGCTACGACAAGCAGTCCAACGACATCGCACAGGGCGTCGACCATGCATCGGACGACCACCTGAACACCGGCGCCGGCGACCAGGGCCTGATGTTCGGCTACGCCTGCGATGAGACGCCCGAACTGATGCCCGCGCCGATCTACTACGCGCACCGGCTGGTGGAGCGCCAGGCGCAACTGCGCAAGGACGGCCGGCTGCCGTTCCTGCGGCCCGACGCCAAGAGCCAGGTCACGATGCGCTACGTCGACGGCAAGCCGCACAGCATCGATACCGTGGTGCTCTCGACCCAGCACCATCCCGACCAGAGCGAGACGCAGACCAAGATGAAGGCCTCGTTCACCGAAGCCATCATCGAGGAAATCATCAAGCCGGTGCTGCCCAAGGAATGGCTGAAGGACACCAAGTACCTGATCAACCCGACCGGCCGCTTCGTCATCGGCGGCCCGCAAGGCGACTGCGGCCTGACCGGCCGCAAGATCATCGTCGACACCTATGGCGGCGCCTGCCCCCACGGCGGTGGCGCGTTCTCGGGCAAGGATCCGACCAAGGTCGACCGCTCGGCCGCGTACGCGGCGCGCTACGTCGCCAAGAACATCGTGGCCGCCGGCCTGGCGCGCCAGTGCCAGATCCAGGTGGCATACGCGATCGGCGTGGCGCACCCGATGAACATCACGGTCTACACCGAAGGCACCGGCGTGATCCCCGACGAGCAGATCGCCGCGCTGATCAACGAACATTTCGACCTGCGGCCCAAGGGCATCATCCAGATGCTCGACCTGCTGCGGCCGATCTACCAGAAGACCGCCGCCTACGGCCACTTCGGCCGCGAGGAGCCCGAGTTCACCTGGGAAAGCACGAAGAACGCGGCGGCGCTGCGGGCTGCGGCCGGCCTCTGACCCCTGCGCGGCGCCACGGCGCCGCGTAAACACAACAGGTCGATGTTTCGCAATCAGGGTATTCCCTTGTTGTAGTCGCACGAGCGACCAGTCAGGATTCGCCACCTGATACTGAAACAAAAAGATACATTTGTGAATCATCTTGACCTGCTTTTCACTGCCCGTGGCGCGGGCGAGGCCTCGGAACCCGGCTGCCTCCCGACCCGCCGGAACTGGATGCAGTGGATGGCAACGGGCGCGCTCGGTGCCGCCATGCCCGCCGCATGGGCGCAAGCGTCCCCGCCCGTCCTAGGGAACCTCCGGATCGTCATTCCTGCCAACGAAGGCGGCGGCTGGGATCAGACCGGCCGCGCGCTCGGCGCCGCAATGCTTGCCTCCGGCGCAGTGGCCCAGGTCAGCTATGAGAACGTCGGCGGCAAGGGCGGCACCATCGGCCTCGCCCAATACGTCCAGAAATACAACGCCGCCCCCGATACCCTGCTGATGAGCGGCATGGTCATGGTGGGCGCGGTCGCGTTGCAAAAAAGCGTCGTTGACATGCGGGCGGTGCAACCGGTGGCGCGATTGACCAGCGACTACGAAGTGGTCGCGGTGCGCACCGACTCCGCCATCCAGGCGCCCAAGGACCTGATCAACCGTTTGCGCACGGAGCCCGGCAGCACGCCCGTTGCCGGGGGCTCGGCGGGCGGCGTCGACCATGTGTACGCCGGCATGTTGGCCCGCGTTGCCGGCAAGGCCGCCGATCTCACCTACCAGCCCTATCCGGGCGGCGCACAGGTCGTGGAGGCGCTGCTATCGGGCAAGGCAGCCGTCGGCATTTCGGGCTACAGCGAGTTCAGCGACAGCATCGCCAGCGGCAAGCTGCGCGCGATCGGCGTGTCGTCGAAGCGGCCGTTCCTTGGCATACCGTCCATCCGCGAGCAAGGCGTCGACGCCGACCTCGCCAACTGGCGCGGCGTTTTCACCGGCAAGGGCGTTCCGCCGGCCGCCGCGGACGTGCTGCTCGAAGCGGTACGCCGGGGCGTAGCGCACGACGCCTGGCACAAGGCGATCAAACGCAGCAACTGGGACGCCTCCTGGATGGAAGGCAAGAACTTCGCCGGCTTTCTGGATCTCGACATCTCGATGGCCGGCGTGATGATCTATCTGCTCAAGCTCAAGCAGAGTTGAGTTGAGCGCCCGGCGGCGCCAACTTCAGAACCGGTACGCGGCGCCCGCGCCCACCGTCCAGGTGCGGCCCGGCGCGGGTTCGAAGTAGCGTGCATTGCCCTCGTTGACGATCACCGAGCCGACGGTGCGGCGGTCGAACAGGTTGTCGATGCGCGCGAACGCGTTGACCTCCCAGCGTTCCCAGCGCTTCACGTAGCCCGCGTACAGCGCCGCCACCGCGTACCCCGCGGCGCTAGCGCTGTTGGCATCGTTGGCCAGGATGCGCGACAGCGCGCGCAGTTCCGCCCCCGCGCGCCAGCCGTCGGGCGGCACATGGCCGAACGATGCGAACAGCGATTGCCGCGCAATGCCCGGAATGCGGTTGCCCGCAGCGACCGCGTTGCCCGCGCCACAGGGTGACGGGGAGCAGAAGGCGTCGCGGTAGCGCGCGTCGAGCCGGGTGTAGGCAATCTGCGTGCGCCAATGGCTTGCCGTCTCGTGCAGCCAGCCCAGCTCGAAACCCTCGCGCCGCGTGCGGCCCGCGTTCTGAAAGGTGGCCCGGCCGCCTACGTTGGTGTCGGTGACGATCTCGTCGGCGGTACGGGTCTGGAACAGGGCGGCAGTGAGCAACCCACCCGCCAGCCGCGCCTTGGCACCGACCTCGACGCTCTCGTTGACCGATGGCTTCAGCGCGAAATTGAGGCCGGCCAGTCCGCCCGAGCGGTACGAGAGCTCGTTCAGCGTCGGCGTCTCGAAGCCGCGGCCCGCGGTGACATACAGGTTCAGATCCGGCGTCGCCGCATAGCGCAGCGCTGCCACCGGCAGCGCCTTGCGGTAGTTCGCGGTGCCGCTGTCGTCGCCGTTGCGGCCGAACACATAGCGATCCTGCGAATCGAAGCGCACGCTGCTGTGGCGCAGACCGGCCTCGAGCGTCCAGCGCTCGGCCAGGCGCCAGGTGGCCTGCAGATAGGGATCGACGTTCGACACCTCGTTGTGCTCGTTGCGCCGCAAGCGGCCCGGCACGCCGAGCCATGGCGCGGCGGCGCTGCCAAGGTAGTTTTCGTAGCCGCGGCGCCGCTCCTGCAACGTGTCGTGCGCGAGCCCGGTGACGAGCTCGAACGGACGGCCGGCCAGTTGCATCCGCGCCGTCCAGCGCGCGTCGACGCCGGTGTAGCTGCGCTCGAGGCCGATCACACCACCGGCCTGCAGCGGACTGGCCTGAGCCGCTACCGGGATCGCCTGGAACTGCGTGGTCTTGCGCTCGCCGCCGTAGACCATCAGCCGCAGGTCGTTGTCCGCATCCAGGCGACGTTCGTACAAAAGGCCGAGCTGCGACTGATCCACCGTCTTGCGGGTGTCGTACTGATCCGCCAACGCGGCGCCGCGCCGATCGGCCCGCACCTGTTCGGCCGTCAGGCCCAGCGGATCCTGCGCGCGCAGTTGCACGCTGTTGACGATCAGCGTGAGCCGGCTGTCGTCGTCCAGCCGAATGCCGAGCTTGCCGTTGGCAATGCGGCGATGCGCCTCGCTGTGATCCCGATAGCCGTCGGTATGGAACCGGCTGGCGCTCAGCAGGTAGTCGATGGATCCGTTCGCGCCGGAAGCCTTCGCGCCTTGCCGCATGGTGCCGTCGCTGCCGCTCGCGAACGAGTAGCCGAGCTTGGGCGCGCCCTCGCCGCTTTCGGTGAACGCCTGCAGCACGCCGCCCGACGAGTTGCCGTAGAGCGCCGAGAACGGCCCGCGCAGGATCTCGACACGGCTCACCGAGCCGATGTCGATGTTGGAGGTCTGGCCCTGGCCGTCGGGCAGCGTGGCCGGGATGCCGTCGACGTACAGCCGCACGCCGCGCACCCCGAAGGTCGATCGCGCGCCGAAGCCGCGTACCGAGAGCTGCAGATCCTGCGCATAGTTCTGGCGGTTCTGCACCTGCAGCCCCGGCACGCCGCCCAGGCTTTCGGACAGGTTCACCTGCAGGCGGCCCTCGCGCATGTCTTCGCCCTCGACACGGTCGACCGAACCGGCGACCTCGAACGGCCGCACTTCGCCGCGCGGCGTGGTGACCGTGATTTCGCGCAGCGTCGGCACCGCCGCGTCCTGGGCCCGCGCCGTCCACGGCGCGGCCAGCAGCAGGCAGAGGGCGGCGAAGGAACTCTTCATCGCGACGATTCTGCCGCCAGGAGCCTCTGGGGGCCCCGAAAATCTCAGCGGCTGCGCCGGCCCCAGCCGTACCAGCCACCGACCGCGACCGGCACGCAGAGCGTGAGCCACGCCAGCACATCGCCGAAACCACCGTCGCTGAACAGGGCCGACACCAGCCCTACCAGCGTGAGCAGGCCCAGCAGGATCGGCCAGCCCCAGAGGCGCGCGAACGCGTGGCGCGGCCTCATGCGGCCACGACCGCCGCCGTCGACGGGGCCGTCGATGCCGCCTTGCCTTTCTTGAGCCAGAGGTACAGCCCGCTGCCCAGCACGATGATGGTGGCGATGTCGAGCAGCGCCCAGAGGATCTGCATCGGCATGCCGCCGTAGTCGCCGAAGTGCAGCGGCTGCGACACCAGCAATGCCGTGAGGTACCACGGCAGCTTAGGCGCCGCCGTGACCGCGGTGGTCTTGGCATCGACCAGCACCGGCTGCAGCAGCCGCGCGGTGAAGGGCTCGTTGCCGCGCAGGAACACGGTGTTGTGGTGCGGGCTCGAGAACGCCGTGCCGGGGAAGGCGATGAACGACACCTTCATGCCCGGCGCGCGCGCCATCGCCACATCGAGCGAGCGCTGCACCGAGCCGCGTTCGGCCTGGGGCACCGTCGGCTGGCCCTTGTAGGGTGCCAGCAGCGCGCTGAGCTGGTCGTACTGCCAGTACTTGATCACCAGGTCGGCCCAGGTGTTGATCATGCCGGTGGCACCGACCACCAGCGCCCACACCAGCGTCACGATGCCCAGCAGGTTGTGCAGATCCAGCCACTTGAGGCGTGGCCGCTTCTCGCGCCGGACCGTGCCGAACTCGAGCTTGCGCATGAACGGCGCGTACAGCACCACGCCGGAGACGATCGCCACCAGCAGCAGCAGGCCCATGAAGCCGAGAAACAGCTTGCCCGGGAGCCCCGCGAACAGGTCGACGTGCAGCTTGAACATCACATACATGAAGCCTTCGTCGAACTTCGGCTGCGCCAGCACAGCGCCGGTGCGCGCATCGACCGCGACCGACTTGAAATCGTCCGTGGGCGCCGGCGTCGGCGTGAGCGTGACGAACCACAGGCCGTCGTCGTCCTCGGGCTGCGACACGAACTGCACCACGCGATCGGGATGGCGTGCCTGCGCGACCTCGAGCACGCGGTCCAGGCTCGCGCGCGGCGTGCCGGCCGGCATCTTCGGCGCCTCGACCTCGGTGCCGAGCAGGTGCCCGATCTCGTGGTGAAAAATCAGCGGCAGCCCCGTGATGCAGAGCAGCAACATGAACACGGTGCACACCAGGCTGCTCCACTTGTGCACCCAGGCCCAGGACTTGATCTTCTTGCTGTTCATTTTCTAGAACCGGTAGGTCGCGCTGGCCACCACGTTGCGGCGTGCGCCGTACCAGCAGTCGCCGCGCGACAGGCAGGTGCTGAAGTACACCTTGTCGGTCAGGTTGTTGATGTTGATGGCGTAGCGCCACTGCGGCGTCTCGTAGGCGAACACCGCGTCGAACAGCGCCACGCTCGGGATCCGCGGGCCGGTGCCGGCCTGCAGGTCGCGGAAGGCCCCCATCCAGCGCACACCGGCGCCGGCCGAGAAGCCGGGCATTCCCGCGATCGCAAAGCGGTACTTGGCCCACAGGCTGGCCTGGTGCTTCGGCAGACCCTCGATCTGTGCATCGGCGTCGATGTAGTTGTAGTGCGCCACGATGTCGAGCTCGCGCGTGACCGAGCCCTTGGCTTCCAGCTCCAGTCCCCTGGTGCGCGTGGCGCCGAGCTGGCTGAACACCTGCGGCTGCAGTTCGACGATCTGGTTCTTCTCGCGCAGGTCGTAGAGCGCGGCGCTGAAGGCCAGGCCCCGCTCTTTCGGCTCGTACTTAACACCGACTTCCCACTGCTCGCCGCGCAACGGCTTGAAGATGCGGCCCTCGCGCGGCGACTGCGGCGTGAACGACTCGGCATAACTCAGGTACGGCGACCAGCCCGACGGCATGGCGTACATCAAGCCGAAGCGCTTGGTGGTGGCCTTGCTGTCCTCGTCATCGCTGCCCTCGGCGCTGCTGGTCGCGCGGTCGTGGCGCAGGCCGGCCACGAAGATCCAGTTGCCGAGCTTCATCTGGTCTTGCAGGTACAGGCCATTCTGCTTCTGACGCGTGCGCGGATAGGCTTCGCGCACGGGATCCTGCAGGTTGCCGTAGACCGGCGCGTAGGCATCGATCTCGCTGTAGGTAGAGCCGCCCCAGACGTTCTCCTTCTGGCGCGCAAAGTCCGCGCCGACCAGCAGCGTGTGGCGCAAGGCACCGGTGTCGAAATGGCCCTCGACATGGTTGTCGAGCGTGGTGGTGCGGTTGCGCGTGAGCGAGCTGTCGTTGTAGCGGCCCAGCACGCGCTTGAAGATCGGATCGGCCGCCCAGCCGCCCGGCACCGAGAACGCGTCTCCGTAGTGGTAGCGGTTGTCGTTTTCGTTGTGCGCCACACGGAAGTTCTGGCGCACCGTCCAGCTGTCGTTGAACTTGTGCTCGAACAGCCAGCCGAAGGTCTTGCGCTCGCTGTCGTAGTAGTCGCCCGGCTCGCCGATGAAGCGGCTCGCCGGCAGCCGGCCATTGGGGTTCGGGTAGATCGTGCCCTCCCAGGGCAGGAACTGCGAGGTGGTGCCGCTCTTGTCTTTTTGCCAGAGGCCCTGCAGGGTCAGCGAGGTCGACGCGTTGGGTCGCCAGGTGAGCGATGGCGCCAGCAGACTGCGGTCGTCGGGCACGAAGTCGACCTGCGTATCGGACTTGCGCGTCAGCGCGATCAGGCGATACGACCAGGTGCCGTCCGCGGTCAGGGCGCCGGTCAGGTCGGCCTGGATCTGTTTGCGGCCGAAGCTGCCGAACTGCACGCCGACCTCGCGCTGCGTCTCGAGCAGCGGCCGCTTGCTGACCATGTTGACCACGCCGGCCGCCGTGCCGGCGCCGAACAGCATGCCTGACGGCCCGCGCAGCACTTCGAGCCGCTCCAGCGTGTAAGGCTCGGTGCGCGTGGTGCTGGTGTAGTAGCCGTAGGCCTGGCGCAGGCCGTCAAGGTAGACGTCGGGATAGGCGCCGCGAACGCGAACCGAATCGGTGCGGGCATCCAGGCCATAGGCGTCGGATCGCACCCCGGCGGCGTAGCCGAGCGCGTCCTGCAGGTTGGTGGCGCCCTGGTCGACCATCTGGTCGCGCGTGATCACGGTCACCGACTGCGGCGTTTCGGCCAGCGGCGTATCGGTCTTGGTCGCCGTGGCGGCGTTTTTGGCGCGGTAGCCGATCACGGGCGAAGTCGCGGTTTCCGCTTCGACGCTGGCGTTGACCCGGATTTCCGGCAACGCCGCCTCGGGGGTCGCCTGCGCCAGCACCTGCTGGTGCACGTAGATGGCAAGGCAACCTGCCAGCCACGAAGCGACCCTGTGCCGCGTCGAAAACATCATCATCCGGATCCTGCTTCTTCATGCAATTGAGAACTATTCGCATTCTATTCATGAATGGAATCTGAATGCAATCGCGGAGACCGAAGAAAAGGGTTTGCACGGCTCGCCCAAGATGCTGCGGCGCCGCTACGATCGGGCGCCTCGCCAAACCCTGCCGGTCTTTTCCTCGCTCCATGGCGCAACGCCTCCCCACCCTGCTGCTGTTGCGCTGCGCCATGCTGATGCTCGCCGGCCTGCTGACGGCCTGTGCCGGCCTGCCGCCGCGTACACCCGAGCCGCCGGTGCACTTCATCGCGGCGTCGAGCCAGACCGAGCTGGGCCGGACGGCGCAGAAGCTGGACACGACGGCGCACGACGGGCTCTCGGGCCTGCGCCCGCTGATCCAGGCCAACTTCGCGCTCGACGCCCGGCTCGAGCTGATGCGGCGCGCGCAGAGTTCGCTTGACGTGCAGACCTACCAGCTCGGCAACGACAAGACCGGCCGGCTGATCCTGCGCGAGCTGCGCGATGCCGCCCGGCGCGGCGTGCGCGTGCGGCTGCTGCTCGACGATTTCTACACGACCGGCCTCGACCCCCTGCTCCAGGGCCTCTCGGTCGAAAAGAACGTCGAGGTGCGCCTTTTCAACCCGTTCGTGAACGGCCGCAGTCGTTCGACCACGCGCTGGATCGACTTCTTCGCGAACTTCAGCCGCCTCAACCACCGCATGCACAACAAGCTGTTCGTGGCCGATGGCGCCATCGCGATCGCGGGCGGCCGCAACCTCGCGGACGAGTATTTCCTGCGCAGCGACAGCGCCAACTTCATCGATTTCGAAGTGCTGATGGCCGGGCCGGTGGTGGCCGAGAGCGCCGCGATCTTCGACACCTACTGGAATAGCGAGGTCGTGTATCCGCTGGGCCGCGTCTCGGCGAGCAACGAAGCACCCGAACAACTCGCCGCGGATTTCGAGCAGGCCACGTCGCCGCGCTTCGCGCCGCCGCCCGATCCGCTGCCGGACACAGACATCCTGGGCGACCCGCCGCTCGGCACGCAACTGACCGGCGGCAACTTCGAATGGATGCGCGCCAGGGCCGAGGCATCGGCCGACATCCCCGACAAGGCGCTTGGCGGCAACCGCGCCACCGTGACGCTGGCCGAACGATCGCATGCGATGTTCGCGCTGGCCACGACGCAGGTTCAGATCGTGTCGCCGTACTTCATTCCGGGCGACGACGGCATGGCGCGCATCCGCACCGCGCGCGAGCGCAACGTGCAGATCAGCGTGGTCACCAATTCGCTGGCCGACAGCGACGAACCGCTGGTCAACATCAACTACAACCGCTACCGGATCGACCTGCTGAAACTCGGCGTGGAGCTGTACGAGGTCAGCACCGAGCAGCTCAAGCGCAACCGGCAAATCCGCGATCTGCTGAAGAAGGCGCGCGGCCGGCTGCATGCCAAGCTGGCCCTGATCGACCGGGAATGGGTGCTGCTCGGCTCGATGAACCTCGACCCGCGCTCGGCCCGGCTGAACACCGAGTTCGGCGTCAGCGTGCGCAGCCATGAACTGACGCAGGCGCTGCTGTACGCCTACCTGCTCGACAACCTCGAAGGCGTCTATCGCGTGGTGCTCAAGCCCGACGGCAAGACCGTGCAATGGGTCGGCACCGGCGACGAGACCAACGAAGTGCTGGACGACGAGCCCGATTCGAGCATGCTGACCCGGCTGCAGTTGCTGCTGTTTTCGTGGTTCGTGCCGACCGACCAGCTGTGAGCAGCTGAGAAAGCTGCCTGGCGAACTCCAGAGGCCGATCGCCCAAAGGCGCGGCCCTGCGCATGCTGCCACGACCCCGGCACCCGTCACGGCTTTGTCATCGCGTTTTCACGCGACCTTCAGAACATCGGATTCGTACTGCAACAAGACGAAACGAGAAGGCCATGGCCAAAGACTTTTCCACGATGGAGGATTCCAACCGGAGCGCCAATCCAAGCATTCATGAGGTATCCGATCCGGCACGCCGAATCTTCGTGCGCGGCGGTCTGGCGGCCACGGTGGCGGGCCTGCTGGGCCCGCTGGCGGCCGGCTGCGCCAGCACCGGTGGCGGCAACATGGCCGCGTTCGGCCGCAGCATCGGCTTCAAGAGCATTCCCATGGCGGCCATCGACGATGTGGTCGTGCCCGAGGGCTACAGCGCCCAGGTGCTGTACCGCTGGGGCGACCCGGTGGGCATTGCCGGCCAGATGCCGGCCTTCAGGCCCGACGGCTCCAACACGGCGGCCGAGCAGGCGCTGCAGGCCGGCATGCACCACGACGGCATGGCCTTCTTCCCGGTCGACGGCTCCTCGCAGCGCGGCATTCTGGTGATGAACCACGAGTATGTGGACGACGGTCTGCTGCACGTCGACGGCATGAAGACCTGGACGGCCGAAAAAGTGCGCAAGGCGATCAACGCGCACGGTGTCTCGGTGATCGAGATTCAACGCGAAGGCAACGCCTGGAAGCAGGTGCTTCCATCGAAGTTCGCGCGTCGCATCACTGCGGCCACGCCGATGACCATCACCGGCCCGGCGGCCGGCCACGCGATGCTCAAGACCGCCGCCGACCCCACAGGCACGCGTGCGCTGGGCACCTTCAACAATTGCTCCAACGGCCAGACGCCTTGGGGCACATACCTCACCTGCGAAGAGAACTTTGCCGACTACTTCGAGGGCGTGGAACAACCCGATGCGCACCAGCGCCGCTGGGGCATCCGCAAGGGCAACGGTGCCAAGTACCGCTGGCACGAGCATGAAGAACGCTTCGACGTTGCCAAGCATCCCAATGAATCCAACCGCTTCGGCTGGGTGGTCGAGATCGATCCGCAGGATCCGACAGCCACGCCCATCAAACGCAGCGCACTGGGCCGCGCCGCGCATGAAGGCGCGGCCACCGCGCTCACGGCCGATGGCCGCGCGGTGGTCTACATGGGCGAGGACTCGCGCTTCGAATACATCTACAAGTTCGTCAGCCGCGACCGCGTCAAGCCGGGCGGCTTTGCCGCCAACCGCGAGCTGCTGGACCACGGCACGCTGTACGTCGGGCGCTTCGATGTCGAAGGCACCGGCGAATGGCTGCCGCTCACGCAGGGCAAGGGCCCGCTGACCACGGACAAGGGCTTCGCCAGCCAGGGCGACGTGCTGATCAAGGCACGCCAGGCCAGCGACGCCCTGGGCGCAACCAAGATGGATCGGCCCGAATGGACCACCGTCGACCCGATCACCAAAGAGGTGTATTGCACGCTCACCAACAACAGCAACCGCGGTGCCTCGGGCCAGCCCGGCGTGGATCCGGCCAACCCGCGCGTCAACAACACCATGGGCCAGATCATCCGCTGGAAGGAAGCCGGCGACCTGGACGCCACCAGGTTCGCCTGGAACCACCTGGTGCTGGCCGGCGACCCCAAGCAAGGCCGCTGGGAGGCGCAAGGCAACATCAAGGGCGACACCTTCGGCAGCCCCGACGGCCTGAGGGTCGATGCGCGCGGCGTGTTGTGGATCCAGACCGACGTGTCCACTTCCACCCTGGGCAAGGGCGAGTACAGCAACCTGCCCAACAACCAGATGCTGGCCTGCGACCCCACCAAGGGCGAAATCCGCCGCTTTCTGGTGGGCCCGGCGGGCTGCGAGATCACCGGCCTGACGGCCACGCCCGACCTCAGGAGTCTGTTCATCAACGTGCAGCACCCGGGCGAGCCAGCCAACGAGCGCAGCGACCCCGACAAGCCGTTGGCCGTGTCGAAGTGGCCAGACGGCGGCGGCCGGCCGCGCTCGGCCACGGTGGTCATCACCAAGAACGACGGCGGCGTGGTCGGTACCTGACAACTGCCTGCGGCGAACGCTCAAACGGCTTTCAACAGAAGCCAGGCGATTGCCGCGACGCCAACGACGGACACCATGAGCGCAAGGCTGTAATCCGACGCTCGGGAGTCCGAACTGTGCGAGGCCTGGTCCGGGCGAGAAACCTTGGCCGTGGATGGATCGGCAAACGGACTGAAGATCGCGCCACCCGGATTTTCCGTTGCCGCATCCGGCCCCGCCATCGATGCGCCGCTGCCCTGCGGCAGGGACGACGCGACCGGAGCGGTTTCAGTGACAGCTCTGGGCGATCCGGGCAGCCCGCCTTCAGCACGCGCCGCTGGCGAGGCTGCGGCAACGACCAGCATCGCCGCCGCCAATCCGATGCAGCGGCGATGCCCGGCGCGTGCCGGCCCACCATCAATCATTGTTGCGTTCGCACTTGCGCGAATTGACCAGGCAGGTGGCGTAGTCCGGATCGTGCTTGAGCAGGAACATGGCCCGCGCTGCGACGGCGGTGTCGGCAAAGTCGCTGAACAGGCCATCCACGCCCGCCTCGTAGAACGCGAGGTACTCGTTGACCGGATTGCCCTGGAAACTGCCCGTCAGGCGTTTCTGCTCGCTTCGGAACGTATAGGGGTGCACCAGCAGCCCCAGCTTGTGCGCATTCGCGATCACATCGGTTGGCGCCAGCAACACGCGATCGCGCTCGTCGACCACACCGTCGCCCGTCACGTCGACGCATGCCCCGCCCTGCACCGATTTGCAGGCACTCGATATGAGGTACGGCTTCCAGGGGCCGATGCCATCGGCATAGCGCTTCACCTCTTGCAGGCCGCGCGGCGTCACCAGGTCGCTGAACAGCCCGTCGCGGTTGGACACCACCCAGTCGTAGGGCTTGTCGTACGGTTTGGTGAGGTCGAGCGAGCCGTCGGGCTTCACGTCGTTGGCATCGATCAGCTGGATCAAACGCACACTGGTCTTGCTGCGCAGGTAGCGAAGGTTGGCCGTCTCGAAGGACTGGATGAACACCGGGGCGTTGCGGTGATTCCATCCGGCGGCGCTGAGCACGTTCAACAGCCGGTCTTCCAGTGGCAGGCCAATGCTCTGGTGGTAGGTCGGATGCTTGGTTTCCGGATAGATGCCGATGCGCCGCCCTTCCTCCCGGGACTTGCGCTTGGCCAACTCGATCACCTCCGCAAGCGTCGGAATCTGGAACTTGCCGTTGAAGGCCTGATCGCGCTCGGGGAAGGATTGGACTGCGCGCAACTGCTTGATCTCGGCCAGCGTGAAGTCGCTGGCAAAGAAGCCGTCTGTCGGGACGCCGTCCAGCATGACGGTTCGCCGGCGGCTGGCGAACTGCGGCAGCTCCTTGACGTTGGTGGTGTCGATCAGGTTGGGTTCGTGGCGCGCGATCAGGTGGCCGTCCTTGGTCGCGACCAGGTCGGGCTCGATGAAGTCGGCACCCAGCGAGATGCCGAGCGCATAGGTTTCCAGGGTGTGCTCGGGCAGATAGCCGTTGGCGCCTCCCCGGTGGCCGATCACCAGGGGCGCGTTGTCAGCGCGGCGCCGCGCGTTTTCTTCGTGCGCGGCGGCCGTCGTCGCAACTGCGAACAACATGCCTATGCCGAGCAGGGCCGTACAGATTTTCTTCAGTCTGTTCAAGAGAAATCTCCTCGTTGTTGGTGCAGGCGGACGTTAGGCGCCGTGCATGACAGCCGAGTGAACTCCCGGAAGAAGCCGGTGCAACCGGATTTCTGTACGCGCTTTCCAGCGGCCGTGCGAAGCGCCCGGGCCTTGAAACGGCGGGAAATGCCCTTATCATTAGCACTCGCTGAAGATGAGTGCTAACAACACCCTTCCAGTCGATCGGGCGCGGGCTTTGAGCCAGCGCCCACTATAAAACCCCCGTTTCTTATCAGGAGATGCAATGAAACTTCGTCCTTTGGCCGATCGCGTGATCGTCAAGCGCATTGACAGCGAAACCAAGACCGCCTCCGGCATCGTCATCCCCGACGCCGCCGCCGAAAAGCCCGATCAGGGTGAAGTGCTGGCCGTCGGCCCGGGCAAGCGCAACGACAAGGGCGAGCTTGCCGCGATGAGCGTCAAGGTCGGTGACCGCGTCCTGTTCGGCAAGTACTCGGGCCAGACCGTCAAGGTCGATGGCGACGAGCTGCTGGTGATGAAGGAAGACGACCTGTTCGCAGTCGTCGAGAAGTAAGCCTTCTCTCCTTTCCCTGTCTCTTTCATTCAATCCATTCGGAGTAAATCATCATGGCAGCAAAAGACGTAGTCTTCGGCGGTGAAGCCCGCGCGCGCATGGTCGAGGGTGTCAACATCCTGGCCAACGCAGTCAAAGTGACCCTGGGCCCCAAGGGCCGCAACGTGGTGCTCGAACGTTCGTTCGGCGCCCCCACGGTGACCAAGGACGGTGTGTCCGTCGCCAAGGAAATCGAACTCAAGGACAAGCTCCAGAACATGGGCGCCCAGCTCGTGAAGGAAGTGGCCTCCAAGACTTCGGACAACGCCGGTGACGGCACCACCACCGCGACCGTGCTGGCCCAAGCCATCGTTCGCGAAGGTTTCAAGCTGGTCGCGGCCGGCATGAACCCGATGGACCTGAAGCGCGGCATCGACAAGGCTGTCACGGCCCTGGTCGCCGAGCTGAAGAAGGCATCGAAGCCCACCACCACCTCGAAGGAAATCGCTCAAGTCGGCTCGATCTCGGCCAACAGCGACGAAACCATCGGCAAGCTCATCGCTGACGCGATGGACAAGGTCGGCAAGGAAGGCGTGATCACCGTCGAAGACGGCAAGAGCCTGGACAGCGAACTCGACGTCGTCGAAGGCATGCAGTTCGACCGCGGCTACCTGTCGCCCTACTTCATCAACAACCCCGAAAAGCAATCCGCGATTCTGGAAAACCCGTTTGTTCTGCTCTACGACAAGAAGATCAGCAACATCCGTGACCTGCTCCCCGCACTGGAACAAGTCGCCAAGTCGGGCCGTCCGCTGTTGATCATTGCTGAAGAAGTCGAAGGCGAAGCCCTCGCTACGCTGGTCGTGAACACGATCCGCGGCATCCTGAAGGTTGTGGCCGTCAAGGCACCGGGCTTCGGCGACCGCCGCAAGGCCATGCTGGAAGACATCGCCATCCTGACGGGCGGCAAGGTCATCGCCGAAGAAGTCGGCCTGACGCTCGAAAAGGTGACCCTGGCCGACCTCGGCCAGGCTGCCCGCATCGAAGTCGGCAAGGAAAACACCATCATCATCGACGGTGCTGGTGCTGCTGGCGACATCGAAGCCCGCGTCAAGCAAGTGCGCGTCCAGATCGAAGAAGCGACCAGCGACTACGACCGTGAAAAGCTGCAAGAGCGCGTGGCCAAGCTGGCCGGCGGCGTTGCCGTGATCAAGGTCGGCGCTGCCACCGAAGTCGAAATGAAGGAAAAGAAGGCCCGCGTCGAAGACGCCCTGCACGCCACCCGCGCTGCAGTGGAAGAAGGCGTTGTGGCTGGCGGCGGCGTGGCGCTGCTGCGTGCCAAGCAAGCTGTGGGCGACTCGGTCAAGGGCGACAACGCCGACCAGGACGCCGGCATCAAGCTGGTGCTGAAGGCGGTCGAAGCGCCCCTGCGCGAAATCGTCAACAACGCCGGCGGCGAAGCCTCCGTGGTGGTGAACGCTGTGTTGGCCGGCAAGGGCAACTACGGCTTCAATGCCCAGAACGACACCTACGGCGACATGCTCGAACTGGGCATCCTGGATCCGACCAAGGTGACCCGCACCGCGCTGCAGAACGCGGCATCGGTTTCTTCGCTGCTGCTGACGACCGAAGCCATGGTCGCCGACGCACCGAAGGACGAAGCCGGCGCTGGCGGCGGCATGCCCGACATGGGTGGCATGGGCGGCATGGGCGGCATGGGGATGTAAATCTGGCTCGCCCCCAGGCTGCGCGGCACTTCGTGTCCGCTACGCCTTCCCCCTACCGGGGGCGGTGCCTGCCGACCGGCGAAGCCGGATCGGCGGCACCCCACGAAGGGGGCGAATTCAGCCCATCGAAAAGGCCCTGCAGCGCGAGCTGCGGGGCTTTTTTCATGGGCGCGTGTTTCGTGGGACGGTTGGCGCACACTGCGGCCATGAACAAAGTCGCTCCTTCTCTCGCTGGCCGCCGGGCCTTGCTGGCGGCGTTGGCCTTGATGGCCGGCGGTGCGGTCTGGTTCGGCGGCCGTGCCGTCGCGGCCGAAGCCGCTGTCGTGCTGCCAGCGCCGTCGACCGATCCGGCCCCGCCGCCAGGCAACGCGAACGAAGTCGCCGTCGTCGCCGGCGGCTGCTTCTGGGGCGTGCAGGGCGTGTTCCAGCACGTCAAGGGCGTGAGCGGCGCGGTGTCAGGCTATGCGGGCGGCGCGGAAAACACCGCCCGCTATGAGGATGTGGGCTCGGGCCGCACTGGCCATGCGGAGGCGGTGCGCATCAGCTACGACCCGCGCCAGATCAGCTATGCGCGCATCCTGCAGATCTTCTTTTCGGTGGCGCACGACCCGACGCAGTTGAACCGGCAGGGGCCCGATACGGGCACCCAGTACCGCTCGACCATCTTTGCGCAGAACCTCGAGCAGGCGCGCATCGCGCAGGCCTATATCGCAGAGCTCACGCAGGCCAAGACCTTCGGCAGCAAACCGATCGTCACGACCATCGAACTGCAAAAGCGCTTCTTCACGGCCGAGAGCTATCACCAGGACTACCTGACGCGCAACCCGCGCAATCCGTACATCGTCCAGCACGACCTGCCGAAGATCGCAGAGCTCCAGCGCCTTTTCGCAGACCGCTACCGCGCGACCCCGGTGCTCGTGGGAACGGGAGCCTGAACGACTTGCGCGCCTCAGGGCGCGAAGTGCGGCTTCAGCGCTGAGTAGAGCCCACGGAAGCGCAGATGCCGCGAGCGGTACGCGCCGGCCTGCGTTGCCTCGGGCACGAAACGCTGCTTGAGCCGTGGCGGGCGGCAAACGCTTTCCACCGTGCCGCCATCGGCCAGCCAGGCCAGCCGCGCCGCACCCAGCGCGCCGCCGGCTTCGCCGCCCTCGCCCAGTGCGAGCGGCACTTCCAGAATGTCAGCTAGCAACTGGGCCCACCAGCTGCTGCGCGCGCCACCACCGACCAGCGCCAGATCGCCGCCGGGCCGCTCCAGCGTGTCGAGTCCGTCGCGCAGCCCGAAGCTCACGCCCTCGACCACCGCATAGGCCATGTCGGCCGGTCCGTGCGCAGGGGTCAGGCCGAACAGCACGCCCTGCGCCCGCGCATTGTTGTGCGGCGAGCGTTCGCCGGACAGGTAAGGCAGAAACAGCGGCGCGCGGGCGCGGGCCTCGGGCGACAACGTCGCGGCCTCAGCGAGCAACCCCGTCTCATCGGCGAAGCCGAAGGCGCGCACGGCCCAGCTCACGGCGCTCGCGGCGGAAAGCATCACCGACATCTGGTGCCAGCGTCCCGGCAGCGCATGGCAAAACGCATGCACCGCCTGCGCCGGATTGGGCGCGAACGCGGCGCCCGACACGAAGATCACGCCCGAGGTGCCGAGCGACACGAAACCCTGCCCTGGCGCGACCAGGCCCATGCCGACGGCGCTGGCCGCGTTGTCGCCCGCGCCGCCCGCGATGCGCACCCCGGGGCCCAGGCCCCAACGCGCGGCCAGCGCGGGCTTGAGCGTCGCGGACACCTCGCTGCCCTCGACCAGCCGCGGCATGTGGGCGCGGGTGAGGCCGGTGGCGGCGAGCAGTTCATCGGACCAGTCGCGTCGGCCGACGTCCAGCCACAAGGTGCCCGACGCATCGGACATCTCGCTCACGGCCTCGCCGCCCAGCATCAGCCGCAACCAGTCTTTCGGCAGCAGCACGCGGCGCGTGCGGGCGAACAGTTCAGGCTCGTTTTCGCGCACCCACAGCAGCTTGGGCGCGGTGAACCCCGGCATCGCGAGGTTGCCCGTGATCTCGCCGAGGCGTGGCACGGCGGCCGTGAGCTGCGCGCACTGTGCGGCGCTGCGGCCGTCGTTCCAGAGGATCGCGGGGCGCACCACTTCTTCCTTGTCGTCGAGCAGCACGGCACCATGCATCTGGCCCGACAGGCCGATGGCCCGCACTGCCGCGAGCGCTGCGGTGTGCTGCGTGCCCAGCTGCTGCATCACCGACTCCAGCGCGCCCCACCACTGCGCCGGCGCCTGCTCCGACCACAGCGGCTGCGGCCGGCTCACGGTGAGCGCGGCGCGTGCCACGCCGACGATGCGGTGGTCGTCCGCGAGCAGCAGTGCCTTCAGCTCGGACGTGCCGAGGTCGAGTCCCAGGTACATGGCGTTCACATTTCAAACCCTCCGTGCTGCGCACTGCGGTGCGAGCTTGCTTGGGGCGGCCCGGCGCGGCGCTCAGTGCGCGCCGCCGAAGCGGCTGTCGGACTGGCGCCGGAACTCGCTGGGCGTCATGCCCTTGATCTCGAGAAAGCGCCGATTGAAATTGGCGACGTTGTTGAAGCCGACCTGGTAGCAGATGTCGGTGACGTAGTGGTCGGTCTGCATCAGCAGGTGGCAGGCATTGTTGATGCGCACGCGGTTCACGAAGTCGGTGAAGCTGTTGCCGGTCGAGCGCCGGAAGAAGCGGCTGAAACGGCTCTCGCTCATGCCGAGTTCGGCCGCCACGTCGGCCATCACGATCGGCTCGGCCACGTTGTCGGTGATGCGGTTGACGATGGCATTGATCTGGTCGACTTCGGCATTGCCCTCCGCGCCCTTCATCTGCACGCTCGAGAGCAAGCGGTAGTCCGTGCACTCCGACAGGTCGGCCAGAAAGTCGCAGAACGCTGCCAGCCGGCGCAGTCCGCGCGCAGCCTTCACCGCCACCCAGTGCTGTTCGGCGCGCTCCGACAGCCCGAAAAACTCGATGCCGTGGCGCGCGCGCTCCAGCAGTTGCTGCACTTCCGCGAGTTCGGGGATCTGCTGGACGGCCCGCTCGATCGGATCGTGCCGGAACTGGATCACGAGGTCGCGCGTGGCAACGCCTTCGTCGGGCGCGTCGAGCGAAATCCAGTTGTGCGGCAAGCGCGGCCCGCACAGCACCAGATGCCCCGGCTGGAACGGCCCGATCCAGTCGCCCACGAAGGCCTTGCCCGAGGTGCCTGTGATCAGGTGCAGCTCGTACTCGTCGTGGCAATGCCAGCGCGCGAGCGGGCTCGGATAGCCGTGCGCCAGGCAACGCACCCAGCCGACTTCTTCGGGTTTCTCGTAGCCCAGCGCCGGCGAGCGCGCGAAGTCGTGCTCGAGCTCGGGCTGGCGGTGGCGCGGGGTCTGGCGGGTGCGGACGGTGGACATCAAAACCTCGGCGTACAGGTTCAGCTCATCACACTACCACCGTCGACGTTGAGTGTCTGCGCGGTGATGTAGCGCGCATCGTCGCTGGCCAGGAACACCACGGCCCCTGCCATCTCGGCCGGGCTGCCCATGCGGCCGAGCGGCACTTCGAGGCCGACCCGGCGCTTCTTCTCGCCGATCGGAAGGTTCTCGTACCTGGCGAACAGCGCGTCGACACCGGCCCACATCGGTGTATCGACCACGCCCGGCGCGATGCCGTTGACGCGGATGCCGTGCGGCGCCATCGCGAGCGCAGCGCTTTGCGTGTAGCTGATCACGGCCGCCTTGGTTGCGCAGTAATGCGACACCAGCGCCTCGCCGCGCCGGCCGGCCTGCGAGGCCAGGTTCACGACCGATGCGCCCTGCGTGCCGGCCTCGACCATGTGGCGCAGCACCGCCTGCATCACGAAGAACATGCCCTTGACGTTGACAGCGAACAGCAGATCGAACGAGGCTTCGTTGCTTTCGAGCAGCGGTGCCATGTCGAACACGGCCGCATTGTTGACCAGCGTGTGGATCGCGCCGAAGCGCGCCTGTGCCACGGCGAGCATGTGGGCGATGGCCGCCATGTCGGTGACGTCGGCGCCGATATACGCCAGCGCGTCGGGATGGTGCTGCATCAGCGCGCGCACGGCTTCGGGGGCTTGCGGCCCACGGTCGACCACGCTGCAGCGCGCACCTTCGGCGATGCAGGCTTCGGCGATAGCGAGGCCGATGCCGCCGCCGGCGCCGGTCACCAGCACATGGCGGCCCACGAGGCGGCCGCTGTTCTTGTCCGTCATTTCAGATTCCTTGTTGATACGAAAGTCGCGACGCGCGCGCTGGCACGGCGCAGCGCATCGACCAGCCGCGCATCACCCGCCAGAGAGCCCCAGAGCGGGATGTCGGCACCAAACGCCGCAACCGGGTCGGCCGCATCGCAGATGGCATGCGCGACCGCCGGATCCATGGCCTGATCCTGGTAGGCGTAGGAGAGTTCGCCACGGTGCCAGCGCTGCAGGAAGGCCAGAAACAGTGCGGGCAGCATGGCCACGCTGTCGATGCCTTCATTGCGCGCGAGCCGTTCACGCACGGTAGGCGCGACGAAGCCGGGAATTTTCGCGAAGCCGTCCATTGCCACGCGCTGGTTGGTGTCGCGGATGGCGGGGTTGCCGAAGCGGTCGAGCACCACATCGCGGTACGCAGGCAAGTCGATCGGGCTCGGCGCACCTGGCGTGCTCAGCACGGGGATCACGTCGTCGGTCACGTAGTCGAAGGCCATCTTCCGGATCGCCGGCGTGTGCGTGCCTTCGTGGATGAACTGCAGCCCAATCAGAGTGCCGGCCCACGCGATGCAACTGTGCGTGGCATTGAGCAGGCGGATCTTGGCTTCTTCATAAGGCTGTACTGACTCGACCAACTGCACGCCGACGCGCTCCCATTCGGGTCGGCCAGCAATGAAGTCGTCCTCGATCACCCACTGGATGAAGCTCTCGCCGGTGACCGGTGCGGCGTCGTCCCAGCCCGTGGCCGCGTGCACGCGCTCGCGCAGTTCAGGCGGCGGGCGCGGCGTGATGCGATCGACCATCGCGTTGGGGCAGGTGGTGTTGGCCTGCACCCAGGCGTGCAAAGCCGTGTCGCCGCTGCGCTCGACGAACTCGAGCAACCCGCCGCGAAAGCGCTCGCCGTTGTGGCGCAGGTTGTCGCAGTTGAGCAGCGTGACCGGGCCGGCATCGGCCGCCCGCCGCGCCCGCAGGATCGCGCAGACGGCGCCATAGATGGTCTGGCCCGGCTTGCCGTGGCGGGCACTTTCGATGTCGGCTGCGAGCTCGGTGAACGAGAGGTCGAGCCTGTCCTTGGCGTCGAGGTAGTAGCCCGCCTCGGTCACCGTGAACGACACGATGCGCGTGGCGGCAGCAGCGCCGCGCGCGATCACTGACGCGAGTGTTGGTTCGTACGGCAGCACCTCGCGGATCGATGCGATGCGCTTGTAGCTGTAGACGCCCTCGGGTGTCACCGTCTCGAGCGTGTAGGCACCGCCCTGCGCCTGCAGCGCGGCCAGCACGTCGGCCATGTCGGGCCGCAGGTTGGCACCGCAGATCGACCAGCGCGTGTCGCCCGCATCGATCAGCTGCTGCAGATAGACCGCCTGGTGCGCACGGTGGAAAGAGCCGAGCCCCAGGTGGAGCACCACGGAGCCGGCATCCGGCACTGCTGCGAGTGTCATGCGGCAACCGCCTGCCCTTCGCGGGTGAACAGGTGCAGCACCGAGGGGTCGAGTTCCACACCGACGTCGTCGCCGACGCGCAGCGGCGTGCGCTCGTTCTGGCGCGCGATCAGAGGGACGCCGCCGACGTCGACGTGGATCAGCGTGTCGGCGCCGAGCGCCTCGACCAGGTCGACCCGGCCCGGCACGCCGGCGCCGTGGCCGGGGTGCACGTGCAGGCCTTCGGGGCGCACGCCGAGAAAGCCGTCGCTCGGTAGCCTGCCGCCGGTCTGGGACGAGAAGCTCGGAATGGCAGCGGCCGGCACCATGTTCATCGAAGGCATGCCGATGAATTGCGCGACGAACTGGTTGACCGGGCGGTCGTACAGGTCCATGGGCGAGCCGACCTGCTCGATCAGGCCGTCTTTTAGCACCACCACGCGGTCGGCCAGCGTCATGGCCTCGACCTGGTCGTGCGTCACGTAGATGCTGGTGGCGCCGAGCGCCACGTGCAGCTTGTGGATCTCGACGCGCGTGTTGCCGCGCAGCGCCGCATCGAGGTTGGACAGCGGTTCGTCGAACAGGAACACCTTGGGTGCCCGCACGATGGCACGACCGATGGCGACGCGCTGGCGCTGGCCGCCGGACAGCTCCTTGGGCGTGCGGTCGAGGTATTGCGTGAGGTTGAGCTGCCGGGCGGCGTAGTCCACCTTCTTGCGGATCTCGTCCTTGGGCACGTTGGCGAGCTTGAGCGCGAACGACATGTTGTCGGCCACGCTCATGTGCGGATACAGCGCATAGCTCTGGAACACCATCGCGAGGTCCCGTTTGCCCGAGGCCACGTTGGTGATGTCCCGGCCGTCCAGCATCAGTTTGCCGCCGGAAGTGGGTTCGAGGCCCGCGATCAGCCGCAGCAGCGTCGACTTGCCGCAGCCCGACGGCCCGACGAAGACGATGAACTCGCCCTTGTTGATCTCGAGGTTGACGCCCTTGATGATGTGCGCGTCGCCGAAGCTCTTCGTGATGTTCTGGAGTTCGAGGTAAGCCATAGAAACGTCTCCTTTGATGCTTGTCAGTGGTTTGCCGGGAGAAGCGCAAGGGCTTCATTCCAGGGCTGCCGCAGAACCGGCTTTGCCGGGCTGTAGGCAGCGCCCCCGGTCGGGGGTTGGCGGAGCGACACGCAGTGCGCGCAGACTGGGGGCGAGTTCATTTCACGGCGCCGAAGGTCAGGCCTTGCACCAGCTGCTTCTGGCTGAACCAGCCGAACACCACGATCGGCGCGATGGCCATCAGCGAGGCGGCCGACAACTTGGCCCAGAACAGGCCTTCCGGGCTGGAGTACTGCGAGATCAGCGTGGCCAGCGTGCCGGCCTTGGCCGAGACCAGGTTGAGTGCCCAGAAAGCTTCGTTCCAGCTCAGCACCAGGCACAGCAGGCCGCAGGATGCGAGACCGCCAACCGACAGCGGCATCACGACGTGGCGGAACTCCGTCCAGAGGCTGGCGCCGTCCATGCGCGCCGCTTCGAGAATCTCGTTCGGAATGTCCTTGTAGCTCGTGTAGAGCATCCAGACCATGATCGGCAGGTTCGACAGCGTGAACACGATGGTCAGCGCGGTGAGCGAGTCCAGCATGCCGGCGGTTTGCGCCAGCACGTAGATCGGCACCAGCGCGCCGACCGCCGGCATCATCTTGGTCGACAGCATCCACATCAGGATGTCGCGCGTTCGCCTGGTGCGAAAGAACGCCATCGAATACGCCGCGGGCGCCGCGATCAACAGGCCGAGGATGGTCGAGCCCACGCTCGTGATCAGCGAGTTGCGCGCGTACAGCAGGTAGTCGCTGCGGCGCTGCACCTCGGTGAAGTTCTCCATCGTCGGCTCGAAAATGAAGAGCGGCGGCACGTGGATGGCCTGCAGTTCGGTCTTGAACGCGGTGAGGAACAGCCAGCCCAGCGGAAAGAACAGCAAGAGCGCCGCGGCCCAGGCACCGAAGGTGCGCAGGACGGTGAACAACGGGTTGGGTTGCATGGTGAGTCCTTGCCGATCAGTCGAGGTTCTTGCCGATGATGCGCACGAGGAAGGCCGCGACGATGTTGGCCAGGATCACCGCGAACAGTGCACCGGCCGAGGCCACGCCCACGTCGAAGTTCATCAGCGACTGCTTGAAGATCATGTAGGTCAGGTTGGTGCTCGCATTGCCCGGCCCACCGTTGGTCGTGATCGCGATCTCGGCGAACACGCTGAGCAGAAAGATCATCTCGATCATGATCACCACCGCCATCGGACGGCCGAGATGCGGAAGGGTCAGGTAGAAAAAGCGCTGCGGCGCCGTGGCGCCGTCCATGCGCGCCGCTTCCATCTGCTCGCGGTCGAGCGACTGCAGCGACGTGATGAAGATCAGGCAGGCGAAGGGCAGCCATTGCCAGGCCACCATGATGATCACGGAGAGCAGCGGCAGGTCGGTCAGCCAGTCGACCGGCTGGGCGCCGAAGAAGCGCCACAGGTCGGCCAGCACGCCGTAGATCGGGTTCATCATCATGTGCTTCCACAGCAGCGCATTGACCGTGGGCATGACGAAGAAGGGTGAGATCAGCAGCACGCGCACGATGCCGCGGCCGGGAAACGGCTCGTTCACCAGCAGCGCCAGCAGCACGCCGAACACCACCGTGATCACGATCACGCTGCCGATCAATTGCAGCGTGTTCGACACCGCCGGCCAGAAGTCGGGGTCGGTCACGAAGTAGTGGAAATTCTCGAGGCCCGCGAACGGATGTTCGCCGGGCTGCATGAGGTTGTAGTTCACGAACGAGAAGTACAACGTCATCAGAAGCGGCACGATCATCCACAGGAAGAGCGTGAGCACGGCCGGCGCCATCAGCGCCCGAGGCAATAGTCTTTTCATGGCGGCAGTCCCCGTCAGCGATGGAAAAATCCGGGCCGGCGCGCATCGGCGCGCCGGCCCGGAACCTCACCTCACTTCACTTGTAGTAGCCGGCCTTTTTCATCTCGCGTTCTGCCGCGGTCTGCGCAGTCTTGAGCGCCTCGTCCACCGTCACCTTGCCCGCGAGCGCTGCGCTCATCTGCTGGCCCACGGCCACGCCGATGGCCTGGAACTCGGGAATGGCTGCGTACTGCACACCGACGTACGGCGACTTGGGCAGCGTGCTGTCATTCGGGTTGGCCGAATCGATGGCCTTCTTTTCGGCATCGGCAAACTTGGCGACCTTCTGGAATTCAGGCGTCGCGTAGGTCGACTTGCGGGTGCCGGTGGGCACGGTGTTCCATCCCGTTTCCTTGGCGACCAGCTTGATGTAGTCCTTGGAGGTGGCCCACTTGATGAACGTTTGCGCCGCGGCGTCCTTGGTCGAGCTGGCGGGAATCGCGAGGTTCCACGACCACAGCCAGTTGGCGCCCTTCGGCGTGACCGCAACGGGTGCCTGCGCGTAGGCCACCTTGTCGGCCACCTTCGACTGCTTCGGATCGGAGATGAACGAGGCGGCGATGGTCGCATCCACCCACATCGCGCACTTGCCTTCGTTGAAGAGCGCAAGGTTCTCGTTGAAGCTGTTGGCCGACGCACCGGGCGGGCCGTAGTTCTTCATGATGTCGACGTAGAAGTTGATCGCGTCCTTCCACGGCTTGGTGTCGATCTGCGGCTTCCACTGCATGTCGAACCACTGGCCACCATGGGTGTTGACCAGGGTCGTCAGGAAGGCCATGTTGTCGCCCCAGCCGGGCTTGCCGCGCAGGCACATGCCGTACACGCCGGCCTTCGGGTCGTGCGCTTTGGCGGCGAACTCCCTGACCTGAGCCCAGGTCGGCTGCTCCGCGATCTTGATGCCGGCCTTGTCGGCCAGATCCTTGCGGTACATCAGCATCGAGCTCTCGCCGTAGAACGGTGCGGCGAACAATTTGCCGTCGAGCGACAGGCCGCTGCGAATGGCCGGCAGCAGGTCGTCCGTGTCATAGGCGGCGTCGGTGGCGATCGGCTTGAGCCAGCCCTTCTTCGACCAGATCGGCGTTTCGTAGAGCCCGATGGTCATCACGTCGAACTGGCCGCCCTTGGTGGCGATGTCTGTCGTCACGCGCTGGCGCAGCGTGCCTTCTTCCAGCGTGACCCACTTGAGCTTGATGTCCGGGTTGGCCTTCTCGAAGATGGGCGTGAGCTTCTGCATCTCGATCATGTGGCCGTTGTTCACGGTGGCGATGACGAGTTCGGTGGCGGCCTGGGCCAGGCCGGCGCCTGCGAGTGCGACAACGAGGCCGGCCTTGATAAAACGCTTCATGAAATGTCTCCTTGTAGGCAGCGACCGTGCTGTCGCCGTGGCCGGATTCTGGAGACTCAGGGAAGCATTTTTGGTACTTCGTTTGTCGGCTTCGATACTTTCATGCACCAGTTGACTGGTGGATTCCCTAGCAGCGGCAATACAGGATGTAACCCGATTTTGCGATCGCCCATGAAAAAGGGCCGCAAGCTGCGGCCCTGGAGGCGGGGAAAGCGGCGGGTCAGGCCGTCACTTCGCCATGCGCATTCGATTCGGTCGCGCCGGGCTGTACCCAGAAATAGATGAGCACGAGGATGCCGAGCAGCGGGATCAGCACGATCAGCTGCAGCCAACCCGACTTGCCGATGTCGTGCAGCCGTCGCGCACCGACGGCCAGGGCCGGCAACAGAAGGGCGAGGCCGACAACCGACGAGACGATGTCGCCGAGAAACGAGGCCACGATCGCAACGATGAACTGGAACAGCGAAAACCACCAGAACTCGGAACGGCGTGCGCGGCCGCTGAAGTCGACGTATTTGCTCAGGCAGACCTGAACCGCTTGCATGAAATTCATGTTGAACAACTCCTCTTTTTGATCCCACGGGAAAACCCCGCGGCCATCATATCGACGGGTCGTTCGAATTCCGCGACAAATCTGCGCTCAGCCCTGCCGCAACCGTGCCAGCAGGCCGGCGGTCGACCCATCCAGGCCCTTGGCATCGCCGGACGCGAGCCGCGGCTCGATGTCCTTCGCGAGCACCTTGCCCAGCTCCACGCCCCACTGGTCGAAGCTGTTGATGCCCCACAGCGCGCCACTGGTGAACACGCGGTGCTCGTACATCGCGAGGAAGGCGCCGAGCGCTTCGGGCGTGAGCTTCTCGAATACGAAGAAAGTGCTCGGTCGGTTGCCCGGAAAATTCCGGTGGCCGCCGGCATCGGCCTTGCCGACCATCAGCGCCTGTGCCTGCGCGATGCAATTGGCCAGCAGCTTGGCATGATGGCCCTCGAGATCGTGCGAGGCATCGCGCACCGCGACGAACTCCAGCGGCGTCACGTCGGTGCCCTGGTGCAGCATCTGGAAGTAGGCGTGCTGGCCGTTGGTGCCGGGTTCGCCCCAAAGCACCGGTGAGGTGCCGTACGGCAGCGGCTTGCCGTCGATGTCGACCTGCTTGCCGTTGCTCTCCATCTCCAGCTGCTGCAGGTAGGCCGGCAGGCGCTTCAGGGCGCTGTGGTAGGGCGCAATGCTGCGCGTCGTGAAGCGGTGGAAGTTGCGGTACCAGACGTCGAGCAGGCCCAGCCGCACCGGCAGGTTCCGCTCGAGCGGCGCGGTGCGGAAGTGCTCGTCCATCGCGTGTGCGCCGGCCAGCAGGCGCTTGAAGCCCTCGCCGCCGATCGCCAGCGCAATCGGCAGTCCGATCGCCGACCAGAGCGAATAGCGGCCGCCGACCCAGTCCCAGAAACCGAAGGTCGTGTCGATGCCGAATTGCTTCGCCGCCTCGACGTTGGTGGTGAGCGCAGCAAAGTGGCGCGCGACATCGACGCTGCCCGACTGCTCGAACCAGCGCTTGGCCGAGAGCGCGTTGGTCATGGTCTCGGCCGTGGTGAAGGTCTTCGACGCGATCAGGAACAGCGTGTGCTCCGGCGCCAGCCCCTTGAGCACGCCGGCCAGCTCATGGCCGTCGACGTTCGAGACGAAATGAAAGCGCTTGCCCGGCGCCACGAACTCATCGAGCGCCAGCACCGCCATCTGGGGCCCGAGGTCGGAGCCGCCGATGCCGATGTTGACCACGTCGGTGATCGTGTGGTCGCTGCGCACCTGCTCGGCATAGGCCAGCATCGCGTCGAGCGTCTGCAGCACCTCGGGCGTGGCGGCCGGGCTGCGCAGCAGCGTGTGCAGCACGGCGCGGTCCTCGGTGCTGTTGATGTGCTGGCCCGCGAACATCGCGTCGCGGTGCGCTTCGAGCCCGCATTCGCGCGCCAGCTTGATCAGCAACGCCTCGGTCGGCGCGTCGATCAGGTTCTTCGACAGGTCGGCGAAGAGGTGTGGCGCCTCCTGGCTGAAAGCGGCAAAGCGGCCGGCATCGGCCGCGAAGGCGCGGCGCAGGTCGAAGCCGCGCCCCTCGCCGTCGTGGTGCGCCTGCAGTTGGGCCCAGCCCGGTGCCCGGTCGCAGCGCGTGCTCATTGGCCGCCCATGAGCTTTTCGAGCTTGATCGCATCGGCGGCAAACGCGCGGATGCCCTCGGCCAGTTTCTCGGTAGCCATCGCGTCCTCGTTGAGCGCGAAGCGAAAGCCCGGCTCGTCGAAGCTGGCCTTCGGAATGTCGTGCGACTTGGCCGCCTTGGCGTCGAGCGCGTGGGTCAGCGGTGCGTCGCTGGCAGCCAACTCGGCCAGCAGCTCGGGGCTGATCGTCAGCAGGTCGCAGCCCGCGAGCGCGGCGATCTGGCCGGTGTTGCGGAAGCTCGCACCCATCACCTCGGTCGCGATGCCGTGGTGCTTGTAGTAGTCGAAGATCTCGCGCACCGACTTGACGCCGGGGTCGTTGGCGCCGGCGTTGGCGGCCTCGTCCCACTTGGCACCGGCGGACTTCTTGTACCAGTCGTAGATGCGGCCGACGAACGGCGAGATCAGCTTGACGCCGGCCGCGCCGCAGGCCACTGCCTGCGCGAACGAGAACAGCAGCGTGAGGTTGCAGTGGATGCCCTTCTGCTCCAGCGCCTTCGCAGCCTGGATGCCTTCCCAGGTCGAGGCGACCTTGATCAGCAACTGCTTTTCGGTGTCGACGCCTTCGGCGCGGTACATCGCGACGATGCGCTCACCCCGCGCGATGGTGGCGGCCGTGTCGAACGACAGGCGCGCGTCGACTTCGGTCGAGACACGGCCCGGCACCAGCGTCAGGATCTCAGTGCCGAAGCGCACCAGCAGCCGGTCGATCACCTCGTCGATCGGTTTGCCGGCGTGCTTTTTGACGGCCTCGTCGAGCAGCGGCCGGTATTCGGGCTTCTGCACGGCCTTGAGGATCAGCGACGGGTTGGTGGTCGCATCCTGCGGTTTGGAAGCACTGATCTGCTTGAAATCACCTGTGTCGGCGACAACGGTGGTCCACTGGCGGAGGGCATCGAGTTGGTTCATCGAAACATTATCTGACGGCGCTTTGACAGTTGCCTGTACGTTATTGCGTTGTCCTGGTTTGCGGTGCAGCTTCGCCTGCAAGCTCAGGACATGAACATGCCGCCGTCCACGTTGATGGTCTGGCCCGTGATGTAGGACGCGTCCTCCGACGCCAGGAAGGCCACCAGCCCGGCCACGTCTTCGCCGGTGCCGGCGCGGCCCATCGGAATGCCTGCCACCCATTCGGCCATCAGTTCGCCGGGCTTGTAGTCGCCCATCAGCCTGCCCCAGGCCGCATCGTTGTAGGCCCACATGTCGGTGCTGATGATGCCGGGGCAAAAGGCGTTGACCGTGATGCCGGTCGAGGCCAACTCCTTGGCCAGGCTCTGGGTAATGCCGAGCACGCCGAACTTGCTGGCCGCATAGTGCGGCGTGTAGATGAAGCCCTGGCGGGCCTGGCCCGAAGCGGTATTGATGAGACGCCCCTTCTTGCCGCCGCTGCGCATGCGGATCGCAGCTTCCTGGCAGCACAGGAACACGCCCTTGGTGTTGACGGCCAGCACCTTGTCCCACTCCGCCTCGGTCATGTCCTCGAGCCGGGCCACCGTGATGACGCCGGCGTTCTGGACCGACACATCGACTTCGCCAAGTTCCTGCGCCACGCGGTCGTACATGGCTTTGACCTCCTCGCGACTTGTCACGTCCACGGCCGCCGAGATCGCTTTCGCGCCGCCGGCACGCAGGGCTGCGGCGGTTTCATGCACCAGCGGCTCGTTGGCCGCAACGCACACGCTCGCACCCTCGCGCGCAAAGCGCTCTGCAATGCTCTTGCCGATGCCGCGGCTGCCACCCGTGATCACCACCACCTTGCCTTCGAATCGTTGTGGCATGCGGCCCCCTACCAGCAGACGAATCCACCATCGACCACGAGGTCGACGCCGGTGCAGAAAGACGAGGCCTTGCTGGCAAGGAACACGGCCGGGCCGACCAGCTCGTCGACCGTCGCCATGCGGCCCAATGGCGTGTCGCGCTCGAAGACCTTGCGCTGCTCGGCGACCTCGGGGCGCAGGTTCATCGGCGTCAGCGTGTAGCCGGGGCTGATGCTGTTGACGCGCACCCCGCGGTCGCTCCATTCCATGGCCAGGCTCTTGCTGAGATGGATCACGCCGGCCTTGGAACTGTTGTAGTGCGCCTGCAGGATGCCGCGGTTGACGATGCTGCCGGACATCGATGCGATGTTGACGATCGTGCCGCGTCGGCGCGGCAGCATGACGCGGGCCTGCGCCTGGCACGACAGGAACACACCGGTCAGGTTGATCGCCATCAGGCGCTCCCACTGCGCCAGCGGCATCTCCTCGGCCGCGGCCGCGTTGGCAATGCCCGCACAATTGAGCGCCACGCTCAACGCACCGAGCTCGACCTCGGTACGGCGCACCGCTTCGGCCAGATCGTCGGCCTGTGTCACATCGCCCTTGAAGGTCAGTGCGCGCCCGCCACGCTGCCGTATTTCTTCGGCTGTCTGCTCCAGTCCGGCACTGGTGGCCAGATCGAAACAGGCAACTGCGCAGCCAGCCTCGGCCAGCCCGATCGCCAGACGCTGGCCAATGCCGCTGCCGGCACCGGTCACCAGTGCGATCTCGTTGTTCAAGTCGAAGAGGTCCATCACAAGTTCTTTAATGTCAGGGCGCGGCCAGCAGGCGCTGCGCGGTGCCCAGGTCGGTAATCAGGGTGCTGATCCAGCCACCGCGCAGCGCGGCCCGGATTGCTTCGAATTTGCGTTCGCCGGCGGCCACGGCGACGCGCCGGCGCGTGCGCCGGATCTGCTCGACGTCGATGCCGAGCACGCGCTGGTCGAACGGCGTGCGCAGGTGCCGGCCCTCTGCATCGAAAAAGCGCATGCAGACATCACCGACCGCGCCGGCCTCGCGCAGATCCTCGAGATCCTGCTCGGTGAACACGTTCCCGCTCTCGCGCAGCATGCGCGAGGGCGGAATCGCACCGACGCCCATCAGCAGTGCCGACAGCTCGTCGAAGTGGCCCAGCGCAGCCACGCAGGAGGGGTCGTTGAGCAGCACCTCCTTGGTTGCGAGGCTGGACACCACGCCGGGGGCGAGCATGAAGATCGCCTCGGCCTTGGCCAGCTGCGCCAGCCGTTCGGTGAGACGCGTGGCAAACACCTGCGACGCCGCGAAGCCCAGTCCGCCCATCACCTGCACCACGCTCTCCGTTTCACCGGGGCCGGTCGCCCGCATCACATTGACCGCGTGCAGCAGCGTCGCGCTCCACGACGAGACGCCGATATGGCGCCAAGTCGGCACCGAAAGCTCGAGGTAGTTGGCCGCCGTGGCCGACAGGGCCTGGCTCGATTGCTCGTCATCCTGCGCGGCACCATCGGTCATCTCGACCACCAGTGCCTCGTCGAGCCCGTACTGCAGCTCGATCTTTTCCTCAACCTCGGCATGCACGCCGGCCGGCACCTGCACCGTGGTGCGCACGATGCCGAGCTCCCCCGCCTGCTTGAGCAAGCGCGACACGCGCGCCTGCGAAAGCCCGAGCTGCTCGGCGATGCGCGCCTGGCCGATGCGGCGCTCGTGGTACATGGTGGCCACTCGGGTGGTCAGGCGCAGCAGGTCGTGCGAGGGTTGGCGGGGTGTGGGCATCGACGGACGACCGGTAGTCAGGACACGGCCAATTCCATCACACGCGGCCCGCTGGCTTCGGCCCGCGTCAGCACGCCGCGCGTCTCGCCCCGGGCCATCACCATCACGCGGTGCGACAGACCCAGCACCTCGTCGAGATCCGAGCTCACGACGATCACGGCCATGCCCTTGCGGGCCAGTTCGGCGATCACCTCGTAGATCGCGGCGCGTGCACCGACGTCGATACCGCGCGTGGGCTCGTCGAGGATGATCACCCGCGGATCGCGCGCCACCCATTTGGCGATCACCACCTTCTGCTGGTTGCCGCCCGAAAGACTTCCCGCGGCCTGCGCCGGCGTCCCCTTGACGCCGAGCCTGCGGATCAAGCCGGCCGCGAACTCGGCCGCCCGCGCGGGGCTGATCCAGCCATTCGGGGCGACCTGGTCGAAGTTGTTGTAGGCGCAGTTGTCGGCAATCGAATGCGGCAACACCACGCCAAGTGCCTTGCGGTCGTCGGGCACCAGCACGAGCTGCGCACGTATGGCGTCCATCGGCGAATTGAGGGTCAGGGTTTTGCCCTGCATCGACACGCGGCCGCTGGCGATCGGATCGATGCCCGCGATGGCGCGCATCAGTTCGGTCCGACCGGCGCCGACGATGCCGGCAAAGCCGAACACCTCGCCCGGTCGCACCGCAAACGAGATGTCCCGAAAGCTTCCGTCGGGCGCGGTCAGCCCTTCGACTTCCAGCGCTGCCTCGCCGGTCACGGGTTCAGCGATGTCCGGAAACAGCCGGTCGACACTGCGCCCCACCATCTCGCGCACCAGTTGGGTGGTCGGCACCTGGGCGGTGTCGTGCTGCGCCACCTGGGCGCCGTCGCGAAGCACCACGATGCGGTCGGCCACCCTGGCAATCTCGGCCAGCCGGTGGCTCACGTAGATGAACGACATGCCTTCGGCCTTCAGGCGATGCACCTGTTCGAACAGGCGGTCGGTTTCCTCGTCCCCGAGTGCCGCCGTCGGTTCGTCCAGGATCAACAGGCGCGCATCGAGCGTCAGCGCCTTGGCAATTTCCACCTGCTGCTGCGCCGCCACGCGCAGGGTGCCGACCTTGCGCGTGGCCGGCACGTCCAGGCCCAACCGTTCGAGCTGGCGCTGCGCGCGCTCGACCATGGTGGCCATGTCGATGCGCCCGCCTTTCATGAGCCAGTGACCGACGAACACGTTCTCGGCGATCGACAGCTCCGGCAGCAGGCGCATCTCCTGGTGGATCAGGCCGATGCCGGCGTGCAGCGCATCCGCCGGGCTGCGTGGCGCATAGGGCTCGCCCTGCCATGTCATCACCGCACCGGTGTCGGGCGGGATGACGCCGGCAATGATGGACGACAGCGTCGACTTGCCGGCACCGTTCTCCCCCAGCAGCGCCACCAGTTCACCCGGCCTGACTTCGAGGTCGACACCCCGCAGAACGGTGTTCCCGTAGTAGGTCTTGCCGACGTTCTTCAGCACCAGTCCCGACATAGCTTCACCTTGTTGGTTGGATGGCATGGTGGCCGCTCCGGGCAGGCAGCGCCCGCGCGGCCTGCCACCTGCGTCAGGGGTGGCTCTTCAGGAACTTGTCGACGTTGGCCTTGGTCGTCAGCACGCCTTCCATCGGCTGGTCGACCGGCGGCTTCTTGCCGGCGAGCAGGTCGGTGACTGCATCCACCGCCATGCGGCCCATGGTGAAGGTGGGCTGCGTCACGGTGGCGTCCAGCCCGCCGCTTTGCACCGCCTTCAGGCCCCCGACGTCGCCGTCGTAGCCCACCACCCAGACCTTCTGTGCCGGCTTGGCCAGCTTGACCGCTTGCGCCGCACCCAGCGCGATGCCATCGGCCTGGCCGAAGATGACGTTGATGCTCGGGTCGCGCTGCAGCATGTCCTGCGCGATCTTGGCGCCTTCATCGGCCGCCCACCGCTCGGTGAACTGGTTTTGCGTGATCTTGACGCCGGGGCACTTGGACAGGCCCGCCACGAAGCCCTTCATGCGGTCGACTTCTGGCGAGGTGCCCTTCTGGCCGTGGATGACGACAGCATTGCCCTTGCCGCCGCTTTGCTTGCAGATCCATTCGCCAAGTTCGGTCGTGGCCTTGATCGACTCGCCGCGGATGAAGGTGTCTCCCGGTGCGCCATCGGCGTTGCGGTCGACGCTGACGACCGGAATGCCGGCGGCGCGCGCGGCCTTGACCGGCACCGACGCGGCGGTGGCACCAGCCGGGATGTAGATCAGCGCATCGATCTTCTGCGTCAACAGATCCTGGATCTGGTTGACCTGCGTGGTGGCGTCGCCCTTGGCATCAACCGTGATGATGGTGTAGCCCTTTTCCTTGCCGTAGGCCTCGACCGACTGCTTGATCATGTTGAAGAATTCGGCCTGCAGGTTGGCCACGGCCAGGCCGATTTTCTTGGTCTGGGCCTGCGCGCCACCGGATGCCGCGAGGGCAGCCAGTCCTGCAATGACGATGATTTTCTTGAGTTTGAACTTGAACATGTTGGCTCCTGGATTTGTTGACTGTGTTGTGAATGACGCAACTGGCGTCGGCATGCAGTTCGTGGGTGATGTGTTCAGTGTTGGCCGCCTTCCTTTCCTAGCGGATTCGACGCTTGTTGGCGTCGACCGCAACCGCCAGCACGATCACGACGCCGATGATGATTTGCTGAACAAAGGGCGACACGCCGACCAGGTTCAGGCCGTTGCGCAGCACCCCGATGGTCAGCACGCCCATCAGGGTTCCCCAGATCGTTCCGACACCGCCGGACAGGCTCGCGCCGCCGATCACCACGGCGGCAATGGTGTCCAGTTCGTAGCCCAGGCCGCCGCTGGGCTGTGATGAATCGAGCCGCGTCGACATCACCACGCCCGCCAGGCCGGCGAGCAGGCCGCACACGGTGTAGACCAGCAGCGTGACGCGCTTGACCGGAATGCCGGCCAGCCGCGCGACTTCGGCGCTGCCGCCGATGGCGTAGAGCGCACGCCCGCCGGTGCGGTACTTCATGTAGAGCGCCGCCAGTACCGTGAGCACGATGAACAGCGCCACGGTGATCGAGAGAAAACCGAAGTGGCGATTGATCGACATGGCCGAAAACCAGTCGGGATAGCCGACGATCTGCGAGCCGTCCGTCACCATGTTGGCCAGTCCGCGCGCGATCGACATCATGGCCAGCGTGCCGATGAACGCCGGCAGGTTGGCACGCGTGACCAGCAGGCCCGAAACGGCACCGCACACGGCACCGACGACCAGCGCTGCGACGATGGCCAGGGGCATCGGCACGCCGAACACGTTGGCGAGGCTGCCCATCACCATCATCGAGAGCGCGAGCACCGAGCCGACCGACAGGTCGATGCCACCGATCACGATCACAGCGGTCATGCCCAGCGCCATGATCCCCAGCACGGTGAGTTGGTCCAGCACGTTCAGCAGGTTTCTGAAAGTCAGGAACGTGTCGGTCGACAGCGCGAAACCGATGCACAACACGATCAGGCTGAGCTCGGGTCCATGTGCGACCAGGAAGTCGAGCGCGGATCGGTGCTGCCGCGGCGCGGCAGCGACCGTTCCGGATGAAAGTGCATTCATGGCGTCCCTCTGGTCGATGAGATGGCGGGTGGCGACGAACCCAGGCGCGACTGGCGCACCGCATGCGCCCAGCGCCCGCGCGCCGCGTGCATGCTGGCAACCGGTCGCGTCGAGCACGTCTGGTGCTGGGCGCGTGGCAGCGCGTGCAGCGCCTGCCAGTCCCAGAGCCCGGCCCCGAGGCCTGCCAGATGGGCGACGCCCAGCGCCGACAGTTCCGGATCGGTGCAGTGCACGACGGGCCGCGCAATGGCGGCCGACAGCAGGTCGAGCAGGTGCGGATTGCGCGACGGGCCTCCGTCCAGCAGCAACCGGTCGATGCCCGGAACGCTGGCGTCCATCGCGTCCATCACATCGGCCACCTGGTGCGCGATCGACTCGACGGCGGCCGCCAGCAGCGCGCCCTTGCCGGTGCCGAGGGTGAGGCCGCTCAACAGGCCCGTGGCATTGGCATCCCACCAGGGCGCGCCGAGCCCGCCGAAAGCGGGCACCAGGCAGACTCCGGCGCTGTCGCTGCGGGCGGCCAGCTCGGCTGCGCTCGCACTGTCCAGACCGAAGAGCTCGGCCACCCAGCGCAGGGTCGAACCGGCCGCGCGGATGTTGCCCTCGAGGGCCCGAACCGGTCCGCTGCCGCTGTCCCAGGCCACTGTGAGGCACAGCCCCGGATGCGGCACGCCGGTGCCGTCGAAAAGCCCCATCACCGAAGAGCCGGTGCCCAGCGTGGCCTTGACCCGCCCGGGCGCATAGACGCCATGCGCGAACAGCGCCGCATGCGAGTCCGCCATCACGGCCTGCACCGGAACGCCCTGCAGCGAAGCATGCAATCTGCCCGCATCGGCGCAGCGGCCGAGCGACGGCACGACTTGCGGCATGGCCGCGCGCGGTACGCGGAACAGGCGCAGCAGTTCATCGTCCCAGTCGAAGTCGTGCACATTGAAAAGTTGCGTGCGCGAAGCGTTTCCCACCTCGATCACATGCCCGGCACCGAGGCGCGCCAGCAAGAACGCATCGACGGTGCCGGCGCACAGCGCACCGGCCGCGCTCTGCGTGCATTGCGGATCGACCTGGTCCAGCAGCCAGCCCAACTTGAGCGCAGAGAACATCGGATCCAGCGGCAGGCCGGAGCGCTCGCGCACCGCGGCGGCCACCCCTGCTTCGCCCTGCAACCGGTCGCGCAGCGCGACGGTACGCTGATCCTGCCAGCTCAACAGCGGCGTCACCGGTGCGCCGTCGGCACGGCGCCAGACCATGGCCGACTCACGCTGCGTGCTCAGACCCACCGCAATCACGCGGTCGGCGGGCCGGGCAGCCAGACATTGCTGCACCGCCTGCTGCACGCTGCGCCAGATCGCCTCGGCATCCTGCTCGACCCAGCCGGGCTGCGGATAGTGTTCGCCCAGCGCGACGACTGCCTTGGCGACAACTGCGCCACCGGCATCCACCAGCAGGCACTTGGTGGCGCTGGTGCCCTGGTCGACCGCAAGGACGAGGTCGCCCATTCAGTGCTCCCGCGCCACCAGTTCGCTGGCCCGATGCACGATGCCGGCGGCAGTGAGGCCAAAGTGCTCGAGCAGGAAATCGGTGTTGCCTGTCGGCGCGAAACCGGACACGCCCATGATGCGCATCGGCACCGGATGCCATTGGGAAACCAGCTCCGCAACCGCCGAACCGAGCCCGCCATAGACGATGCCCTCCTCGACCGTGACGATGCGGCCGGTTTCACGCGCTGCCGCCAGCATGACATCGCCATCCAGGGGTTTGACCGAGGCGGCATTGATCACGCGCGCCTCGATGCCGCCCTCGGCCAGCAGGTCGGCGGCCGCCAGCGCGCGCGACACCATGGTGCCGATGGCGATCAGCGCGATGTCGTTGCCGTCGCGCAGGATCGTCGCCTTGCCGATGCTGAATTCAGCGCCCGGCGGCGTGACGGCCGGAACCTTGTGGCGACCGATGCGCAGATAGGCCGGCTTGCCCGAAGCGACCACGGCCCGCATGGCCGAACGGGTTTCGGCCGGGTCGGCCGGCACCAGCACCGCGAGATTGGCGATCGCACGCATCCAGGGCAGGTCCTCGATCGAATGATGGGTCGGGCCAAGCTCGCCGTAGGCCATGCCCGGGCTCATGCCGCACAGCACGACCGGGAAGTTCGAGTACGCCACGTCGGCCTTGATCTGCTCCAGCGCCCGCCCGGTGAGGAAGGGCGCGGCTGCGCAGACAAACGGAAGGTAGCCGCCGTTGGCCAACCCGGCGGCAACACCCACCATGTTCTGCTCGGCGATGCCGACATTGATCACGCGATCCGGAAACGCGGCGCGGAACGCCACCAGATTGCTCGACCCGACGGAGTCGTTGCAGACCGCCACGATGCGCGGATCCTGCTTCGCCAGCGCGGTCAGCTCATCGGCAAATGCGACCCTGCAGTCGAAGCTGCCCGGAATCTGAACGTCCTTGCTCATGCTTCCCCCAGTTCCGCCAGTGCAGCGGCGACCTGCTCTGCGCCGGGAACCTTGTGATGCCATTCCACGCCGTTCTCCATGAACGACACGCCCTTGCCTTTCACGGTCTGGGCGATGACTGCGCGCGGGCGTTCGTTGCGCGGCCGTTCAAAGGCTTCGAGCAGGGCCGCATGCGAATGGCCATCAACGGTGATGACCTCCCAGCCGAAGGCGCGCCACTTGTCGCCCAGGGGCTCCAGGTCGTTGGTTGCCTCGGTGCTCGCGCCCTGCTGAAGCCGGTTGCGGTCGACGATTGCCGTCAGCGATGCGAGGCGCCGGTGCCCGGCATACATCGCGGCCTCCCAGTTGCTGCCTTCCTGCAATTCGCCGTCACCCAGAACCACATAGGTGCGCCAGTCCTGCCCGGCGAGTTGGGCCGCGGTGGCACAGCCCACGGCCACCGGCAGTCCGTGTCCCAGAGGACCTGTGTTGGTTTCGACGCCGGGGATCTTCTCGCGGTTCGGGTGGCCGTTCAACGGCGACAGCGGGCCGGCGAAATGGGCCAGCCGGGTGGCCGGGAAAAAGCCGCATGACGAAAGCACCGAATACAGCGCGGCAGCGCAATGGCCCTTGCTGAGGATGAAGCGGTCGCGCCCGGGCAGGCCGGGTTGTTCCGGGTCGATGCGCAGGACGCCTTCGAACAGCGTCACCAGGATGTCGGTCACCGACAGATCGCCGCCCACATGACCCAATCCGGCGTGGGCAATGGTGCGCAGGACGGTTGCGCGATTGGCGCGGCCGGCGCTTTCGAGACGGGCGATGCGCTCCGCGGGCGAAGCGGCGTGCCAATGGCGGCGACGTTCTGCCCATTGGGCCGCCGCCGCGCGATCGACCGTCAACGGCGCTGAAACCTCAAGACTTTCCGATGATTGCATATTTATTCATATGTGAATGTCTAATCCAAAGTTTAGAAAGCACGGCAAAGGTCGACCATCGGGGTTTTCCCCGCCAATGGGCGCCAGGATTGGGGTGCGAGGCCGGCGCGCCACGGAGCGCCGGCCACCGGAGGACGGAAATTTCAGGAAGTGGTCGACCCGGACGAGCGGATACAGGTCACCGATGCAGGGCGACAACTGCCCCTGAAGCCCGACCGCGAATGGCTATGGGGGCTGTGGCGTTCAGGCGGCGCCGGGCACAACCGACACGCCATGCGTGCCCAGCGTGAGCGTGGTTTCGGCGCCCGCCGCGAGCGGGCGGGCCAGATCGTTCGACACCACGAACACCGGGCCGAGCACCGTGTCGAATCCGTATTCGTAGAAGCCGCCGAGGTAGGCCGCCTTGCGCAACGTGGCGGGCAGTCCGCCCGGCAGCCCGATCAGCCAGGCCTCGGGCCGCACCGCCACCTTGACCGCGCCGGGCGCGACCGCGTGCCGCGGCGTCAGCGTCAACGGGCCGAGTCCGACCTGCCCGTCGGCGTGTGCGGTGGCCGGGAACACCATGGCCTCACCCATGAAGCCCGCGACGAATTCGCTCTCGGGCCGCCCGTAGAGCTGCTCGGGCGTTCCGCGCTGCGCGATCACGCCATGGTCCATCACGATGATCTGGTCGCTCACCGCGAGCGCCTCGCTCTGGTCGTGCGTGACATAGGCCACGGTGAGCTGGAGGCGCTGCTGCAGCGAGCGGATTTCCTCGCGCATCTCGCGCCGCAGGCGGGCGTCGAGGTTCGACAGCGGCTCGTCGAACAGCAGCACCGCCGGCTCCAGCACGAGCGCACGGGCCAGCGCCACGCGCTGTTGCTGGCCGCCCGACAACTCGCTCGGCAAGCGTTCGTCGAAGCCGACCAGCCCGACGCCCTTGAGCGTGTCGCGCGCACGGCGTGCAATCTCGTCCTTCTTGACGCCGCTCATCTTCAGGCCGTAGCCGACGTTCTCGATCACGTTCATGTGCGGGAACAACGCATAGCTCTGGAACATCATGCTCACGTTGCGCTCGGCCGGGCCGAGCGTGGTGACGTCGCGGCCACCCATGATGATCGAGCCCGAGGTGGGCGACTCCAGCCCTGCGATCATGCGCAGCGTGGTGGTCTTGCCGCAGCCCGAGGGGCCGAGGATGGTGGTCAGCGTGCCGACCGGCACTTCGAAGCTGATGCCCTTGACCGCCAGCGGCGCCGACGGGTCGGTGCCATAGCGCTTGGTGACGTTGCGAAACTCGATGCCGTTCGTCATGGTGCCTGTCATGTCTTGTTCCTTCAATGTCCCACCACGACCGGCGCAGCCACGCCGCCCGTCTTGCGCCGCCCCAGCTTGCGCTCCCCCACCACGAACTGGATCAGCGCGATGGCGGCCGACATCAGCACGATCAGCACCGTGCAGTAGGCCAGCGCCACGCCGTAGTCGCCGTTGCCGACACGGCCGATGATGTAGGTCGTCGCGAGTTCGTTCTCGGCCGTCACCAGAAAGATCACTGCACTCACCGTCGTCATCGCGCGCACGAAGCTGTAGACCAGCGCGGCCACCAGCGCCGGCTTCAGCAGCGGCAGCACCACCTTGAACAGCGTCTGCGAAGTCGATGCGCGCAGCATCAGCGACGCCTCGTCGAGCGAGCGGTCGAGCTGCTTGAAGGCCGCCGTGCCGGCGCGCACGCCGACCGGCAGATTGCGGAACATGAAGCACAGCACGATGATGAGCCCGGTGCCTGTGAGTTCGAACGGCGGCACGTTGAAGGCCAGGATGTAGCTCACGCCCAGCACGGTGCCCGGAATCGCAAACGCCAGCAGCGCGCCGAACTCGAAGGCGCCCTGCCCCTTGAACTCGTTGCGCGCCAGCAGCCAGGCGATGAGCAACCCGAGCGCCGCGGTGATCGGTGCCGAAATGCCCGCGAGCTTGAGCGTGGTCAGCAGCGAGTTCCACGCGGTGCCGGCCCACACCAGTCCGAACTGCCCCCACTCCAGCGAGAACGCGGTCTTGAAGTGGTTCAGCGTGAAGGTGTAGTCGCGCCCCCAGGTTTGCACGAAACCGCCCGCAAACGCGAACAGGTAGACCACCACCGTGAACACGATCCACGGAAACGCGATGCAGTAGACCGTGCGGCGCACGCCGTCGGGCAGCGCCATGGCGATGCCGGCATCGCCCTTGCCGCTGACAGTGGTGTAGTTTTTCTTGCCGAGCACGCCGCGCTGCAGGGCGAACACGGCCAGCGCAAAGAACGTGAGGATCCAGGCGAGCGACGCGGCGCGGCCCTGGTCGTACTGCGCACCGACGATGGCGAAGAAGATGTCGGTCGACAGCACCGAGAACTGTCCGCCCACCACGACCGGGTTGCCGAAGTCGGCAATGCTTTCGATGAAGCCGACCAGGAAGGCATTGGCCAGCCCCGGCTTCATGAGCGGCAGCGTGATCGTGAAGAAGGTGCGGCGCCGGTCGGCGCGCAGCATCTGCGCTGCCTCTTCGAGGCTCGGCGCGATGCCCTGCACCACGCCGCGCATGATCATGAAGGCGATCGGCGTGAACGCAAACAGCTGCGCCACCAGCACGCCCGGCATGCCGTAGAACCAGCGCGTCGGCTCGATGCCGAACCACGACTCCAGCGCCTGGTTGACCACGCCCGCGCGGCCGAACAGCAGGATCAGGCCCAGGCCCACGACGAACGGCGGCGTGATGATCGGCAGCAGCGCGAGCACGCGCAGCGGGCCCTGCCAGCGCTTGCCGCCCCGCTCGGCCATGAGCGCCATCAGCGTGCCGAGGAAGGTGGTGCCGGCCGCGGTGAGCAATGCCAGCGCGAGCGTGTTCCAGGCCACGCCGCAGCGCACGCCCCCGGCCAGGCAACCGAGGCCCCAGATCCGTTCGGTGAACACGCGGGCGACGAAGGCGGTGATCGACCATTGCCCGTCTTCATTGAAGAAGGCGCCGGCCAGCGCCTTGCTGACCGGATAGGCGATGAACAACGCCATCATCACGCCGCAGCCGATGACGGCGCCCGATACGAACAGGTCGCCCTTGAAGAAGCCGAGCCGCGCCAGTCCGAAGGCGGTGAGCAGCACCAGCGCGGTGAGCGCAACGAAGCCGCCGGCGCCGATGCCGAACTGGTTGATGGCGAGCTCGCCAAAGCTGCTGTTGAGCGCCGCGAAACTCCAGCCGCGCGCGCCAATCGCAAAGCCGCTGACGGCAAGCCCGAGCGCACCGACCAGCCCCCCGGCCAGCAGCCAGCGCCCCTGCGCTCGCCCGGCCGGCATCGCCGCGCCGACGGCGCACAGCGCAAGGCCGGCCAGGCCGATGAACAGCCAGCTGCGCCCTTGCGTCGCCGCCTGCATCACGCCATTGGCGCCCTCGGCCGACCCGAAGACCTGTGGAATGGCCTGGTACCAGGTGGTGTCCTGGATCGCGTACCACGGCAGCGCGAGGTAGGCAGCAATCCCGATCGCAACCCAGAGCCAGATCGAGCCCTGGGCGCGCCTGGCCGCGGCCAGCGCCGCGGAGTTGACGGGCACGCCGCCGATCATGGCCGCGCTCACGACGCCGCCGCCGGGCCGCACCAAGGCGGGGTGCTGCCCCCTCGGGGGGCAGCGAGCACACGAAGTGCCGGGCGTGGGGGCAACATCAGCGCGGCAGCGAGTTGACGTCCTTCTCCCAGCGCGCAATCAGGCGCCGACGCTCGGCGCTGGCGCCATACTTGGCGTAGTCGTAGTTGATCATCTTGATCTTCTTGAAGTCGGGCACGTTGGCGTCGACCACGGTGCCCTTGTTCGACGGCAGCTGGAACTGCTTGGCGGCGGCACCGAAGGTCTGGGCCTGGGGCGTCAGCGCCCATTCGTAGAACTTCTTGGCCTCTGCCAGGTTGCGCGCACCCTTGACGATGCTCATGGAGCCGATCTCGGCGCCGGTGCCCTCTGCGGGCGTCACGGTCTCGACCGGGAAGCCCTGCATGCGCTCTTGCGGCGCGTCGTGCACGAAGCTGATCGACACCGCGGTTTCGCCGCGCGCCACCGCCTTGATCGGCCCAGTGCCCGAGCGCGTGTACTGGCCGACGTTCTTGTGCAGGCCCTTGAGGTAGTCGAAGGCCTTCTCTTCGCCCATGAGCTGCACCAGCGTGGCGATCATCGTGTAGGCGGTGCCGCTCGAAGCCGGGTTGGCGACCTGGATGTCGCCCTTGTATTCGGGCTTGAGCAGGTCGGCCCAGCTCTGGGGCACGGCCAGCTTCTTTTTCTTCAGCAGCTCGGTGTTGTAGCCAAAGCCCAGCGGGCCTGAGTAGATGCCGACGGTCTTGAAGCCCGACTGCTGCGCCTGCTGCTGGGCCCAGGGATAGAGCTGCGACAAGGTGGGCGACTTGTATTCGAGCGTGAGGCCCGATTCGGCCGCCTGCAGGTGCGGGTCGCCGGTGCCGCCGAACCAGACGTCGGTCTTGGGGTTGTCCTTTTCGGCGATCAGCTGGGCCAGTGCTTCGCCCGAGCCCTTGAGGGCGAGGTTGATCTTGACGCCGGTGGTGCGGGCATAGACCGTGGCGATCATGTTGCACCAGTCAGCCTGCACCGAGCAGATCACGTTAACCTGTTGCGCCGATGCCAGCGACGACATGCCCACCAGCGCTGCCGCGCACAGAAGCTTCTTCATTCGACCCTCGCCTTCAAAAAAAAATGGCCCGGCGGGCCGCGCGTGAGCATAGTCGTGGCGCTGCGTATCGAGCATCCGTACAAGTACCATTAAAGTGACGGGCTGATTCAGCTTCCTCCACCACACGGATATCTTTCATGAGTTTCGACCTCGTTCTGTTCGGCGGCACCGGTGACCTCGCATGGCGCAAGCTCATGCCCGCGCTGTTTCAGGCCTTCCGCCATGGCAGCCTGCCCGAAGGCGGGCGAATCATCGGCGTGGCGCGCGATGACCTGTCGGACGACCAGTACCGCGCGTTGATCCAGTCGCGCTTCAAGGCGGTAGAAGGCGCCAAGCGCCCGACCGAAGAAGAGTTCAAGGCGTTCGCGTCGATGCTCTATTACCTGCGGCTCGACCTCTCCAAACCGGCCGACTATGCGCAGCTCGCCGACATGCTGAAGTCGCGCAACGCGGGCAACATCGTGATGTACGTGGCGACCGCGCCGGCTCTCTTCACGCAAACGGTCCAGCAGATCGCCGCGGCCGGCCTGAATGGCCCGAACACCCGCATCGTGCTCGAAAAGCCGCTGGGCCACGACCTCGCATCGAACCGCGCGATCAACGAGGCGGTCGGCAAGGTGCTGCACGAGAACCAGGTGTTCCGCATCGACCACTACCTCGGCAAGCCCTCGGTGCAGAACCTGTTTGCGCTGCGCTTCGGCAATGCGCTGTTCGAGCCGATCTGGCGCCGCGAGCACATTGCCAACATCCAGATCACGATCGCGGAAGACCTTGGCGTCGAGAAGCGCGGCGCTTTCTACGACCAGACCGGCGCGCTGCGCGACATGGTGCAGAACCACGCGCTGCAACTGGTCTGTGCGATTGCGATGGAGCCACCGATCAACTCGCACGCCGACGCGATCCGCGACGAGAAGCTGAAGGTGCTGCGCTCGTTGGCGCGCTGGACGCCCGAGACTCTGGGCCTGCAGGCGATCCGCGGCCAGTACACGGCGGGCACCGCCTACGGTGAGCGCGTGCCCGGCTACAGGGACGAGCCCGGCGTCGACCCCGAGAGCCGCACCGAAACCTTCGTCGCGCTGCGCACCGAGATCGAGAACTGGCGCTGGGCCGGCGTGCCGATCTACATCCGCACCGGCAAGCGCCTGGCCTCGCGCGACGCGCGCATCGAGATCAATTTCCGCCCCACGCCGCACGCCATCTTTCGCACGCCAGCCGGCGTGGCGAACAGGCTGGTCATCAACCTGCAGCCCAAGGACGGGCTCGAACTGCACTTGCTGGCACAGGCGCAGGATCAGCGCGTCACCACCAAGGGCGGTGTGCGCGGCGGCATGCTGCCACTGGCACCGGTGCAACTCGACCTCGACTTCGACAAGCGCTTCGGCACCGAGCGCGTTGGCGCCTATGAGCGGCTGCTGCTCGACGTGATCGACGGCCGCCTCAACCTGTTCGTGCGCAGCGACGAGCAGGAAGAAGCCTGGCGCTGGGTCGAGCCGCTGATCGACAGCTGGGGCACGGATGGCGGCCCGCGCCCCTATGCGGCCGGCACGTGGGGGCCGAGCGCGTCGAGCGCGATGATTGCCCGCGACGGTTTCGCCTGGGGCGAAGAACAATAGCCGAAAGTGCCTGAGTTCTAGACAAGCGAGCTCAAGCCAGAACCGGCCCGCTTTGCATTGGAGCAGGCTGGTTCAGCTGCTGCGCCCGCTGTTGGCGCTGTTGTTGGGCCTGCTCCTCGACGAAAGCTCGTGAACTCTCCGCAAGCGGCGTGTTCAGCGCCACCATCGTCGGCACGTCGATCAGCTTGGAATGCACGCTTCCCGGCGAGCCTTGTATGGCAATGATCTTGTCGCCCTTGGTGCCACCCAATTCCATGATCTCGATGCACGTCATGCGGGCGCATTGCGCTTTGACTGCCACGTGGCCTGCGGCGTTGTCGGTTTGATGATCCGATAGGCGTCCGTACTTGGCATCGATCGCCTGCATGCCGGCTTGGGCTTGCTTGAACAGTCCGTTGCCGGGATGGGCAGGGTCAGAGAGAAGGGGAACAAGAGGAGTCGGATCGGCCTGACTGCCGAGCCATGAACCGGGACGGGTGAGCTTGTCAACGGCTTGGGAGGCGCGATCGTGGAGCGCCTTACCGGCCTGATCCAGTGCTTGTCCTGCCCGCTGGGCGCCTTTGACTGCCGCATCGCGCGTGGCATCGTAGGCTAGCCCGGCGGCGTGGCCGACTGCGTTCACACCATGACCGACCGCCTGGCCGGCCTGCATCCCGGTTTGCAGCGGAACCGATGCGATGGCACGAGCGTCGTACACATCGCTGCGGTACCGATCGATCATGCTGTGGTGCGCCCGATAGCGTGCTTGGCTCTCCGGCGAGAGGATCGATTGCCCCAACGTTTGGCTGTTGGGCACGAAGTTGTCGATCGAGTGGGCACCGAAGTCGATCGCCTTGATCGGATTGCGCGCACTCACCGTCCCGCCATCCTCTCGGTAGCCGGCCTTGCCCAGCGTGTCGATATCCTGCTGCGCCGCATAGGTGCGCACCTCGCCAAAATGCGCGCTGGCCGCGCTCACCGGATCGCCGGCCCGAACATGGTTGATAACCTGATGCCCGCCTTTCGGGACGCCATGCACCAGACCGGCCGCGCCAAAGGCATTGAAGGTCTCGCCCTTGAGGCCGAACTTGTGGGCCTCCAGCTCGGCCAGCGTGCCGCCAAGGGAGTGGCCGGTGACGGTGACGTTGAGGGGGTGAGGGGTCAGCTGCGAATCGGCCTTGGCCAGCGCCAGCACCCTGTGCGTGAAGACTCGCGCATCGGGCGCTTGGGCATTGATGCCGGCCAGGGCCATGCCCGCATCGACGGTGCCATCGTGCACGGGCTCGCGGCCGAACTCGGTGCCGCGATAGGCGATCACCACCTCGCCCGTGTCGACGCGCTGGTAGGCCGTGGCCTGGAAGCCAGTCGCCGGGTTGTCGGTGTGGTCGAAGATCTTGTATTTCGCACCGTCCAGAATGACCTCTCTTTTCCTCGGATCAGATTCTGGGGTTCTGTATGAATGCTCTGCCAGCAACGCATAGTCCGTCGACGTGATCGTCATTCGAATTTCTCCTGGGCAGACAGAGTCGTCGAGAAGGTGTTGTTCGAGTCTTCCTTGAAGTCAGAGCGGTGTGCATTGCCACTGGTGATGAGCGGATGACCATCTGGCTTCGCCTTGGCGTATTCGCTGACAAAAGAGTGCTTATTGAAATACCTGGGCACGGACTTCCCCGCCAGGACTTCATCGAGATCAAGGGAATGGCTGAATATCAGGTTCCCGACCCGCAGCCCGAAACCCACAGAGGTCAGCGACCAGCGGCACACGCCGAGGCCGAAGTAGTCCTCGTCCTTCAGATGATCCACGTAGAGCGTGCCCTTGTAGACCCTGTCGCTCACGCGGGTCAGGGCGATCGGGAGGGATTTTTCGGGGGTAGGCCGGGCGCCGCTGAAGGGTTCCAGTGGCACACAGCGATCGTTCGACACGTCGTAGCCCGACGACCCGTCAATGACATCAAAGGGCCCCGGCGCATCTTCAATGGTCAGCGTGACCTCATAGCGCATCTTGGGATGCGGATTGAGCTTAATGTCGGGCTTTTTCATGGACTGGCCGCAGGCGGTGGTGGTGAGGGCAAGAAAAATGGCGAGCGCGGGGATGAGACGCCTCATGATGGCTATTGAATCCGGACCGGCTGGCTGCAGTCGGTGTAGTAGACGTGGCAGTTGGCGTTGCCAGCGACACCTTGGCAGTCACGCATGGCTTGCTGTTTGGCGGCATCTAGGTTCTTGCGAAAAACGGCCCCATGCCAATTGTCATCAATCACAAAGGCGATGCAGCCATTGCCATACGACGCTTCTTGCTTGCAATCGATCCCACCCCTGGCCTTGCAATCCGCAATGGCTGCTTGCTCCGACGCTGCGCGGCTTGCCAAGCTTGTGGAGGTTCCCATTGCGCCTTTTGGCAAGTCCAGATAGATCGCCCCATACCGATCTTGCCAAACCTCGGCGGGTCGTTGGGGAACTGCACGCTGGGCCCCATTGGGAAGCGGCGCGCATCCCATCGTCCCCTGTCCGCCTATGGGGTAGTACCCGTTTGGGCAACTGCCACCTTCAGCTTGCACCGTAAAACTCACCACCACGCCCAGCAGTAACCCAGTCAAGCTGCGCGTCAGCGATAGCGTGCTCATCACGCTTCCCCAGCAACCTTGAGTGCCTTCGATGGAGGCGGTGGAGGAACAGAAGCTGTCCTGATCTCATCGCGCGGGGGCTCTGTCGAGGTACGGGCAACAGGAGGAAGGTTGGCTGTAGATCCAGTCCCTTGGTTCGTCTGCGCGGGGGCGTTCGCCGGCTGATACCCAACCTGCCCCGGCATCCCCGTCGCATTGGCCTGCGCGCCCCCTCCAGACGCCCCACCCAGCTGTGAGAACGAATAGAAGGTACCGATCGTCGCGCCGAAGAACTGCGCCGCCATCGGTGGCGCGGTCACCAGCAGCACCGTCATCAACAACCCAATGCCGCCTTGCTGCATCGCCTGGCTGGTCAGCCCCGCGCCGCCATCGCCCAGGCCCAGCAGGGTGTTGATGGCGCTGGCCGACCACAGCGCCACCGCCACCTTCAACATCATCTCCATGATCACCGAGGTCATGAAACTGAGCACCGCCAGGCTGAACATCGTGGCCAGACCGTACTTGAGCCATCCATGAAACAGTTGCTTGGTCGCATCGTGCAGCAGACACAGGATGAAGATCGGCCCCAGCCCCACGAACAAGTTGATCGCGAAGGTGTACATCAGCAGCATGGCACCGGCCGTCATGGGCGGGCCGGCCACGCCCAGGGCGGCGACCATCTTGGCGCTGGAGGCCGAGGCCACGTTCTCGGCGCTGATGCCGGCGTTCAGGCCCTGGGCGCCGTCCATGGCCGCCATGGTCACCGCGATGTAGACCAGGTTCTTGTCGATGGACTTCTCCGGCGAATCGTCGCTTCCCGTGACCAGGTGGTTGATGCCATTGGGCAAGTCCGTCAGCAGCAGTTGTTTGATCGGGATGTTGCCCAGCGCCATGGTGGTGGCGGCGGTCACGATGAGCGCGTTGCGGCTCATCTCCAGCACCAGGCCCATCAGGGATTCCTGGGAGCGGCCCGTGACGATGCGAAAACCCTTGGTCAGGATGATGAGCGTCAGCACGAGCAGCGCGATGACGGACACGAAGCTCATCGTGTTGCCCAGCAGGTTGTCGCCGAAATCGTTGATCTGGCGGGTGAGGTATTGCTTGATGAGGGCGTAGTAGGCGGCTTCCATGTTGTTCTCCCTGAAAAATTCTTGATTGAAGGCTGGTTACGAAGTGCAGAGCGCCTGAGGTGGTGGCCACAATCACGCAGGCCCTTCGGCCTTCAAAAATATCGCACGGGGGCAGCTTCGTATCACTCTGCCGCTGCCCCATCGGCCCCACGTGCCCGCAGGCAGTCCTTGAAGCTGAACCACACGGCGGTATGCACCACGGCCTCCAGCACCACGACGACCACAAACACGGCCATCTTGCCGGCCAGCATGTCGATGGGGCCGGCGAGGGGTGTCGCGGTCTTGGTGGTGACGAAGCTCATCCACGCGACAAGCGCCGCCAGGCCCGCGCCCCACGCCAGGCCCAGCACCGCCATGGCGCCAAGGTTGCGCAGGCAAGTCACTGTGCTGAAGAAAAGGCTCTTGACGGGCGCGACGCCATGCCAGTGCACCAGCCCGGGGGCATGCCAGAACATGAGGATCACGAGCGACCTCAGGAGGTAGTAAAAAAGCAAGCCCGTGACGACCGTTGGACTTGCAGCTGAGCCGGGAATGGTCGTGCTCAGGTCGGCAGTGTCGGAAGCCAGAGCGCCGGCGAATGCCAATGCCGCCTTTCCGGCTAGCAGCAGGGCGGCGCCATGCATGAGGCCCAGCACCGCCAGCGGACGAATGCGAGTGCGCGTGGCCTGGAGGGCCGAGAGGAATACTTGCCGTGTCGAGGTCCCTGCCTGCAGCAGGCTGGCCGTGGCGGCCATGAGCGCCAGCGTCATCGCGGGGGCCAGCGCGCCCTCGAAGGCCCGACTCAAGGCGGGCGAGACAAGCGACAGCAGGTGCACGGGCAGCAAGTACGCCATGACCAGCACAAAGGGCACCACGGGTTGGCGCATGAAGGTGAAGAACCCCTCGCGCAGCCAGCGCACGCCCGTGCGTGACTCAACATGCCGCAGTTGCATGGCGTTGCTGCGCGATGGCCTCCCCAGGGTGTTCACGGGCCGTATTGTGGCGCATGCCAGCCGGCCGCTGACGTCTTTCGCGCCTGCGGTTGGACGCTGGCGCTGTCCGGAGATCAAACCCGGACCGAAGCGCCCGTGGGATGAGCGCAATCAGCTATCAAATTGATAGCAGTCGCTAGATACGTCCCTCTTCCACCGCGTGGCAGGCGACCTGGATGCCTTCGAAGTTCTGCAGCTTCGGCCGCTCGGCCGAGCAGCGTGCGTTGGCGTGCGGGCAGCGTGGATGGAACGCGCAGCCGGCCGGCGGTGACAGCGGGTTCGGCACCTCGCCCTGCACCGGCGTGCGGGCGCGGCCGGTCGCGTGCATCTGCGGAATCGCGTCGAGCAGCATGCGCGTATACGGGTGCCGCGGCGTGGCGAACAGCGTGCGCTTCTCGGCCACCTCGACCAGCCGGCCGAGATACATCACGCCGACCTGGTCGCTCACATGGCGCACCACCGCGAGGTTGTGCGAGATGAAGAGATAGGTCAGGCCTCGCTCGCGCTGCAGGTCTTTCATGATGTTGAGCACCTGCGCCTGCACGCTCACGTCGAGCGCCGAGGTCGGCTCGTCGCACACCAGGAACTCGGGCGCAGTGGCGAGGGCACGCGCGATCGAGATGCGCTGTCGTTGGCCGCCCGAGAACTGGTGCGGGTACTTCACCATGTCGAGCGGGCTCAGGCCGACCGAGCGCAGCAGTTCGCCGACGCGGTCGCGCAGCGCGCCCTTGTCCATCACCAGCCCGTGCTCGACCACCGGCTCGCCGACGATCGCCTCGACCGTCCAGCGCGGGTTGAGGCTCGCGTACGGATCCTGGAAGATCATCTGGATGCGCTGGCGCAACGCGCGCCCGCGCGCTGACGCAAAGGTGCTGTGCACGTCCTCGCCGGCAAAGTTCACATGGCCCCGGCTCGGGTTGTAGAGCCCGACCAGCAGGCGCGCCACGGTGCTCTTGCCACAGCCGGATTCGCCGACCAGCGCCAGCGTCTGCCCGCGCGGAATGGTGAAGCTCACGCCGTCGACCGCATGCAGCAGCAGCCGTGGCTGCCGCTCGATGACGCGGTTGAGCCAGGGGGCCGATACGTCGAAGGTCTTGGCGATGTCGTGGGCGACGACCAGCGGTGCGGTGTCGGTGGCCGCGGCCGCACCTGCGTTCTGAAGAACCGCGCTCATGCCGCCACCCCTGCGCCGTGCGTGGCATCGTGCAGCCAGCAGGCCGCGCTCGTGGCGCCGGCCGCGATCAGGTCGGGCCGCTCCTTCGTGCAGCGGTCGAAGGCGCGCGGGCAACGCGGGTTGTAGGCGCAACCGGTCGGAATCGCATTGAGGCGCGGCATCGCGCCGTCGATCTGGTTGAGGCGTTCGCGCTCGATCGTCATGTCGGGAATGGCTGCCATCAGGCCGCCGGTGTAGGGATGTGCGGGCGCATGGATCACCTCGTGCACCGGGCCGATTTCGGCCACGCGGCCTGCGTACAGCACGGCCACGCGATCGCAGGTCTCGGCGATGACGCCCATGTCGTGCGTGATCAGCATCACGGCCGCGCCACGTTCGTGGCACAGGCGCTTGAGCAGCGTGATGATCTGCGCCTGGATCGACACGTCGAGCGCGGTGGTGGGCTCGTCGGCCACGATCAGCGTGGGCTCGGCCGCCAGCGCGAGCGCAATCACGACGCGCTGGCGCATGCCGCCCGAAAACTGGTGCGGGTAGTGGTCGACGCGCTGCGCCGCCGCCGGAATGCCGGTGTCTTCGAGCAGGCCGATGGCACGCCTGCGCGCTTCGGCTTCGGTGACGGGCAGATGCGCGCGAATGGTTTCGGTGAGCTGCCGGCCAATCGTGTAGAGAGGGTTCAGCGAGGTCAGCGGATCCTGGAAGATCGCACCGATGCGCCGGCCGCGGATGTGGCGCATCTGCGCATGGTTGAGATGGTCGATGCGCTCGCCCTGCAGCAGGATCTGCCCACTGGCGATGCGGCCGGGCGGCTCCAGCAGGCCGATGATGGCGGCGCCGGTGAGTGACTTGCCGGCGCCCGATTCGCCCACCACGCCGAGGATTTCACCCGGCGCGATGGAAAACGAAATGTCGTCGAGCGCGCGCAGCGTGCCGCGCCGGCCCGGGAATTCGACAACGAGGTTCTGGACTTCCAGCAGTGGCCTGGACATCAGTGCAGCCTCGGATTCATTGCGTCGCGCAACCAGTCGCCGAGCAGGTTCACGCTCAGCGCAATCAGGACGAGTGCAGCGCCAGGGAACACGATGCTCCACCACTCTCCCGAAAAGAGGAACTGGTTGCCATTGCTGATCAGGGTGCCCAGGGAGGGCGACGTCGACGGCACGCCGACACCCAGAAAGGACAGGGTCGCCTCGGTGATGATCGCGGTCGCGACCTGCACCGTCGAGATCACGAACACCGGGCCCATGACGTTCGGCAGCACGTGCTTGCGCATGATGCGCAGCGGCGAGACGCCGGTGACGCGCGCGGCCTGTACGTATTCCTTGTTGCGTTCGACCAGCGTGGAACCACGCACGGTGCGGGCGTAGTCGACCCATTTGGTGAGCGAGATGGCAAGGATCAGCACGCCGAAAGCGACCGTGTTGTGCGCATCGGGAAACAGCGCGCGGCCGACGCCGGCGATCAGCAGCGCCACCAGAATCGCGGGGAACGACAGCACCACGTCGCACAGGCGCATCAGGAACGCATCGACCCAGCCGCCGCGAAAACCCGCGAGCAGCCCGAGCGTCACCCCCATCAGCATCGACAACAGCACCGAGACAAAACCGACGACCAGCGAGACGCGCGCGCCATACATCAGTGCGGACACGATGTCGCGGCCCTGGTCGTCGGTGCCAAGCAGGTATTTGCGCGAACCCTCGGCCATCCAGGCCGGCGGCAGGCGCGCGTCACTGAGCTCGAGCGTGGCGAGGTCGTAAGGGTTGTGGGGCGCGATCCAGCCCGCGAAGGCGGCACTGAACACGCAGATAAAAGCGATAACAGCCGCCGCAATCGCCATCGGCGAATTGCGGAAGCTGTGGCCGACATCGCTGTCGAGCCAACGGGCGAGCGTTTTTTTCATACAACCGACCCGGCACGCAGGGTGCGTGCCAGGGGTGCGTCATCGTTAGGGCTTGATGCTCATCCACTTGAAGAACATGAAGTTGTCGGCAAGCTGGGTCAGCTCGACCTTCTTGCTGACACCCCAGGCCAGCGACTGCTGGTGCAGCGGCAGATGGCCCACGTCGTCGGCATGCATCGCAAACGCTTCCTTGATCAAGGCGTTGCGCTTGGTCTTGTCGGACTCGGACTGGATCTGCTTGGTCAGCGCATCGAGCTTGGGATTGCAGTAGGCGCCCAGGTTGAACTGGCCCGTGCCCTTGTCATCGGGGCATGCGGTCAGCGAGCTCAGCGCGTTGTGCGAGTCGTAGGTGGTGGGCGTCCAGCCGAGCAGGTAGAAGCTGGTGTCACGGCGCAGGATCTTGGGGAAGTAGGTTCCCTTGGTCTCGGTCACGAGATTGATCTTGACGCCGATCCTGGCCAGGTTCGCGGCCACGCTCTGGCAGATCTGGCCGTCGTTCACGTAGCGGTCGTTCGGGCAGTTGAGCGAGACTTCGAAGCCCTGCGGATAGCCGGCATCGGCCAGCAGCTTCTTGGCGGCGTCGACGTCGAAGGGCAGGCGCTTGTCCTGCTCGGCGTTCCAGCCATTGATGCCGGGGCCGACCAGCAAGGCGGTCGGGCGCGAGGCATCACGCATCACGGTGCGCTTGATGCCGTTGATGTCGATGGCCTGGTAGAAGGCCTGGCGCACGCGCTTGTCCTTGAACGGGTTCTTTCCCTTCACGCTCGAGTACAGGAGCTCGTCGCGTTTCTGGTCCATGCCGAGGAAGATGGTGCGCAGCTCGGCGCCGGCGATCACGCGCGCGCTGGCCGTGGCGTTGATGCGGGCGATGTCTTGCACCGGCACCGGTTCCATCACGTCGATTTCACCCGACAGCAGCGCGGCCACGCGGGTCGATGGATTGGCGATCGGCGTGAAGATGATTTCCTGCGCGTTGCCTTCGATCTTGCCCCAGTAGGTGCCGTTGCGCGTGAACACGGTGCGCACATTGGGCTGGCGTTCGCGCACGCGGAACGGGCCGGTGCCGTTGGCCTTGAACGAAGCGGTGTTCTCGATGCCCTTGCGGCGGTCGACCGGCATCGTGGCCTTGTTCTCCTCGCACCACTTCTTGCTCATGATCATGGTCAGCGAGATCACGTCGGGCAGGATCGGGAACGGGCCGGCGGTCTCGATCTCGACCGCCAGGTCGCCAACCTTGCGCACTTCCTTGATGTCGCTCAGCGTGGCTCGCAGGTCGGAGCCTTCGCCCTTGGCGCGCACGAAGCTGAACACCACGTCGTCGGCAGTGAACGGCGTGCCATCGTGGAACTGCACGCCCTTGCGCAGTTCGAAACGCCAGACATTGGGCGAGGTCTGCTTCCAGCTGGTGGCCAGCAGCGGCGCCAGGCTCAGATCCTTGTTGCGCCCGACCAGGGTTTCATAAACGTTGGAGTCGACGCTGAGCTGCAGCGATTCGTTCAGCGAATGCGGATCCAGCGAGAGCGCATCGCCCTGGTTCGCGATCCGGATGGTCTGCGCGCTGGCCATCAGACTGGCGGCGCTCAACGCAGCGAACAGGCTGGCCAACAGCACTTTTGACTTGAAACTCATGGGAGGCACTCCTCTTGGGGGTTGGAAACAGGATCTACTGTGGAACGATGCGCCGGCTTGTGGCCAACGCAAGGTGGGGGCCCGATCATGTGGGCTATTGCATGGCACCGATCTTGGCGTTTTCCTGCGTTGCGGCAGCGGCTTTCAGTGGCATGCCCTGCTCGATCAGGCTTGCATGCAAGGCGGCGCCGAGGGGCAGGATCTCGTCGTTGAAGTCGTACCGGCTGTTGTGCAGAAAGGCACCGTCCCGCACGTCCTGGCCGATGCGCAGGTAGGCGCCGGGCTTCTTTTGCAACATGAAGGAGAAGTCTTCCGCGCCCATGCTGGGCTCCATGTTGCGCTCGACGTTGCGCGCACCAACCAGGCCCTGTGCCACGTCGCCAGCGAACAGCGCCTCGGTCGGCGTGTTGATGGTGGCCGGGTAGATCCGCTCGAAGCGCACCGTCGCACTGGCACCGAATCCGGTGGCCACCGCGCTGCAAAGCTCCGTCAGGCGTTGCTCGACCTGGGCCTGCACCTTGGCGCTGAAGGTGCGCACCGTGCCGACCAGCGTGGCCTTGCCCGGCACCACGCTCATCGCGCCCAGATCGCCGGCCTGCACCGCGCAGACGCTGATCACGGCCGCATCGATCGGCCGGACGTTGCGCGAGACGATGCTTTGCACCGCCGTGATGATGTGCGCCGCGACCAGCACCGGATCGATGGTCTGGTAGGCGTGGGCGCCATGGCCACCCTTGCCGGTGACCTCGATCGTGATGCGGTCGGCCGCCGCCATCATCGCGCCGCTGTTCAGGCCAATGGTGCCGGCCGGCATGCCGGGCCAGTTGTGCATCGCGAAGACCGATTGCACCGGAAAGCGGTCGAACAGGCCGTCTTCGATCATGACGCGGGCGCCCGCGAAACCCTCTTCGCCGGGCTGGAAGACCAGAACCGCCGTGCCGTCGAAATTGCGTGTTTCGGCCAGGTAGCGCGCTGCGCCGACCAGCATCGAGACGTGGCCGTCATGGCCGCAGCCATGCATCACCCCGTTCTTGGCGGAGCGCCAGGCGAAGCTGTTGTCCTCGCACATCGGCAGCGCGTCCATGTCGGCGCGCAGGCCGATCATGCGGCCGCTTGCTGTGGACCTGCCGCGGATGACGCCCACCAGGCCGGTCTTGCCGATGCCGGTGTGGATCTCGTCCACCCCGCAGGCACGCAGCGCCTCCTGCACCCGCGCCGCGGTGTAGACCTCTTCGAAACCCAGTTCCGGATGCGCATGCAGATCGCGGCGGAACGCAGTGATCTCCGGATGAAAGCGCGCGATGTGCGCAAAGGCCCGGCCTGCAACCTGCCAGCGTGGCAACCCCATCAATGTCCTCCCGTGGTGGAAACGCGCAGCCGTGGATCGACGGCGAAATACAGCAAGTCGACGACCAGGTTGATGGTCACGAAGATCAGCGCAATCAGGCACAGGTAGGCCGCCATCACGGGAATGTCGGCATAGGTCACGGCCTGGATGAACAGCAGGCCCATGCCGGGCCACTGGAACACGGTCTCGGTAATGATCGCAAAGGCGATCAGCGAGCCCAGTTGCAGGCCCGTGATGGTGATCACGGGCACCATCGTGTTGCGCAATGCGTGACCGAAGTGGATCGCCCGATCCGACAGGCCGCGCGCGCGGGCGAACTTGATGTAGTCGGTGCGCAGCACTTCGAGCATCTCGGCGCGCACCAGTCGCATGATCAGCGTGAGCTGGAAGACGGCGAGCGTGACGGTCGGCAGCACCAGATGGCTCCAGCCATCGCGCGTGAGCAAGCCGGTGCTCCACCAGCCGAGATTGACCACCTCGCCCCGACCAAAGCTCGGCAACCAGCCGAGCCAGACCGAGAACACGAGGATCAGCAGAATGCCGATCAGGAAGGTCGGCAACGATACGCCCAGCAGCGACAGCGCCATCACGGCCTGGCTGCCGACCGTGCCGCGCCGCAGCGCCGCATAGACACCCATCGGCAAGCCGACCAGCAGCGCCAGCAGCGCCGCCACCAGGGAGAGCTCCAGCGTGGCCGGCAGACGCTCGCCGATCAGGCGCGACACCTTCGCACCCTGCCGCAAGCTCAGGCCGAACTCGCCCTGTGCCGCGTTCAGCAGGAAGTGCCAGAACTGCACGAAGAAGGGCTGATCGAGCCCCAAGTCGGCTCGCAGTTGCCGGATCTGATCGGGCTTGGCGTCCTGCCCCAACAGGAAGACCACGGGATCTCCCACGTACTGGAACAAAAGGAAGGCAATGAAAGCCACCACGACCATCACGATCACGGCTTGAAGAAGGCGGCGCAGTACGAAAACGAGCATCGGATGTAGGTGGTGACCTTAGCAGAGCAATGTATGTGCCCAATGCAGGATTAACCCAATAAAAAAAGCCACCCGACTTTCGTCGAGTGGCTTTTCGAGTCTTTCAACATCAGCTGGCGTTAGCCAGCGTCAGATCAGAAAGCGTGACGGATACCGAAGTCGTAGCCGGTCGAGTTGCGCGGCTGGTAGCCAGCAGAGTTGGCCACAGCAGGGTTGAAGGTGTTCGTGAACACAGGAGCGCCACCAACGGTGATCGGCAGGCCGTTCTTGTTCGCGGTGCGTGCAACCGTGGCGTACAGCGCAGTGCGCTTCGACAGGTTATGCACGTAGCCGATGGCGAACTTGTTGGCCTTCGGATCAGGCGTGTCGGTTTGGAAGAAGCCAGCGCTGTTAGCGTTGTTGTCGAACTTGACCTTCACCCACGAGTACGAAGCGCGGATCAAGCCAGCACCGACCGGCACGGTCACGCCGAGCAGGTAGCCATTGCCCTTGAAGTCAGAAGCCGAGCCGAACAACGGTTGGGTTTCGAAGTCGTTCTTGTTCTTCGTTTGCGACAGTTCGCCGAACAGCTTGACGACGCCGAAGTCATACGAAGCGCCCAGGTTGGCGATCTTCACGTTCGAAGTGACGCCGGGGTAGAACTGGTCACCCACGGTGCTTTGGCCATAGGCAAAAGCGACGTCGAGCGGGCCGTTGGCGTAGCCGAAGCGACCAGCAACATTGCGGCCGGTGCGGCTGTTGTTGGCGACTGCAGGCGTCGTGTTACCCGGATCGTACTTGACCTTTTCGTGGAAGGAGTACTGCAACTGGCCGTAGAAACCACCCAGGTTCGGCGGCAGGAAGTAGCCGATGCTGTTGCTGGCGCGAACGTAGTTGGCGTTGCCGGTGGCATTGCCCGGGCCATAGATCGAAGCTGCGTTCAGACCGAAGATCAGGTTGGTGCCAACGCCGTTGGTGCCGAACGGATCGAACACGGTGTCGTTCCAGAAGGTCGGGTTGTAGTCACGGCCGAGGCGGACTTCACCGAAACCACCCGACAGGCTCACGGTCGAACGACGCGCGAAGCTGAAGCTCGTGCTGCTCGAACCGTCATCGTTGCTCAGGGGAGCTTCGAGCCAGAAGCTAGCTGCCAGGCCACCACCGAGGTCTTCCGTACCACGGAAGCCGAGGCGGCTCGAGTTGTAACCCGAGTTGGTCAACACGGTTTGGCTTTGCTTGATGTTGCCGTAGTACTGGCCCAGCACCGGCACGAAGAACGGGTTGGTGTTGATGTAACGGCTGCTGGTTTCGTAGTGGCTGATCGACGCATCGACCACACCGAACAACGTGACCGACGACTGAGCCGAGGCAACGCCAGCGACAGCCAGGGCAGCCAAAGCAACTAGGGATTTTTTCATTGCAAGTTTCTCCAAGGTTAAACATAGGGCTCCGGTGCAGAGGGCTCACCGTGACTGGCACTTTTTTGTGCTCCCACCGGACCCCGGGCCAACCTCCTTTTGGGAAGTTGTTGCTATTGCACCAGAGCCGCTGCGTCAGGGCAAAGCAATTCAGCCGAAATATGGGAAGGGTTCCACGTTTCGTTGCAGCGGTGCAACAAAGCTTTGCGCCCATCCACGACTTCACGATGTGAAACGAAAAAACATCGCCGTCGCCCGCTCCCGGGATGCGTTCAAATCGCGCCATGACCCGTTCGCTCGACCCCCTTTTGAACGCCGCAGACGCGGTATTGCGCACCTTGTTCGCCCGCCCTCACGCCACCCGTCCGGCGCCGCAGCCGGCGCTGCCGCCCGGCCCGCTGACCGACGTCGAGCGCCGTGAAGCCGGCGCACTGATGCGGGTCAACCACGTCGGAGAGATCTGCGCGCAGGCGCTCTATACGGCCCAGGCCGCCGTGACGCGTGACCCGGCACTGCGCGAGCAGTTCGTAAAGGCGGCCCATGAAGAAACCGACCACCTCGCCTGGACACGCCAGCGGCTTGACGACCTGGGCGCGCGGCCATCGCTCCTGAATCCGCTCTGGTACGCGGGCGCTTTCGGCCTGGGCCTGGTGGCAGGACGACTCGGCGATGCGCTGAGCCTCGGCTTCGTGGCAGAAACCGAACGGCAGGTCGAAGCCCATCTTGACGGGCATCTGGAACGCCTGCCAGCACCCGATACCGCCTCGCGCGCGGTCGTGACGCAGATGAAAGAGGACGAAGCCCGGCATGCAGCGCAAGCCTGGAGCGCCGGCGCGCGCGAACTCCCCGCACCCGCACGAGCCGCAATGCGCCTGGCTTCACGCGTCATGACGACGGTGGCGCACCGGATCTGAGCTGCGAACTCAGGTGTCGATCAGCTCGAAGCTGGTCGTGATCTCCGCCGTCTTGCCCAGCATGATGGTGGCCGAGCAGTAGGTGTCGTGGCTCAGCGCAATCGCGCGCTCGACAGCGCTCGCGGGAATGCCCTTGCCGGCCACCGTGAAGTGCATGTGGATCTTCGTGAAAACCTTCGGATCCTTTTCGGCGCGCTCGCTGGTGAGCTTCACGCTGCAGCGCTCGACCTTGTGGCGGCCGCGCTTGAGGATCAGCACCACGTCATAGGCGGTACAGCCGCCGGTGCCGGCCAGCACGGTTTCCATCGGCCGCGGTGCCTGGTTGCGCCCCCCGTTTTCCGGCTTGGCCGCGTCCGGCGCGCCGTCCATCGTCAGCACATGGCCACTGCCGGTCTCGGCCACGAACCCCATCGGGGACTGGGTACCGGCAGCGCCGATCCAACTCACTGTGCATTCCATCGATCTACTGACTCCGAGAGAGGTCGGCCGCGGACAAATTTCACGGGGCCATCGGTTTGTGTGGGAAAAGCATCACTGCTTGTTGCATCGCAGCAAACTGTCGATATACTTTATTTCATCGCGCGGCACATTGCCGTGCACCGGTTGTCTCCTCCACCCTTCCAATTGGTGGATTTAGCCCCGAGTCGCAAGACTCGGGGCTTTTTTATGCCCGGAATCTGCAGCCGGCCACGGCCCTATGATCGCGGCCCTATGCCCAGCCCGCTCACCCCCGCCGACTACCTCAAGAAAATCCTGACCGCACGCGTCTACGACGTGGCGGTCGAGTCGGCGCTCGAGCCGGCCAAGGCCTTGAGCATTCGGCTCGGCAATACCGTGCTGCTCAAGCGCGAGGATCAACAGGCCGTGTTCAGCTTCAAGCTGCGCGGCGCCTACAACAAGATGGCGCACCTGAGCGCCGAGCAATTGGCCAACGGCGTGATCTGCGCCTCGGCCGGCAACCATGCGCAGGGCGTCGCGCTCAGCGCGCGCACGCTCGGCACGCGCGCCGTGATCGTGATGCCGGTGACGACGCCGCAGCTCAAGATCGACGCGGTGCGCGCGCTCGGTGGCGAAGTGGCGCTGCACGGCGAGAGCTATTCCGACGCCTACGGCCACGCGCTCGAACTGCAGGCCGCGCAGGGCCTGACCTTCGTGCACCCATTCGACGACCCCGACGTGATTGCCGGCCAGGGCACGATCGCGATGGAAATTCTGCGCCAGCACCAGGGCCGGCTCGACGCGGTGTTCGTCGCGATCGGCGGCGGTGGGCTGATCTCCGGCGTCGCCAACTACATCAAGGCCGTGCGGCCCGAGATCAAGGTGATCGGCGTGCAGATGAACGACTCCGACGCGATGATGCAGTCGGTCGCCGCGCACCAACGCGTCACGCTGCCCGATGTGGGCCTCTTCTCCGACGGCACTGCGGTCAAGCTGGTCGGCGAGGAAACCTTCCGCATCGCGCGCGAGCTGGTGGACGAGTTCATCACGGTCGACACCGACGCAGTCTGCGCCGGCATCAAGGACATCTTTGTCGATACGCGCAGCATCGTCGAGCCGGCCGGTGCGCTCGCGGTGGCGGCGATCAAGCAATACGTCGAGCAGCACGGCACACACGGCGAGACCTATGCCGCGATCCTCTGCGGCGCCAACATGAATTTCGACCGGCTGCGCTTCGTGGCCGAGCGGGCCGAGGTCGGCGAGGAACGCGAGGCCCTGTTCGCCGTGACCATTCCCGAAGAGCGCGGCAGCTTCCGCCGTTTCTGCGAACTGGTCGGCGAGTTGCCGGGCGCATCGCGCAACGTGACCGAGTTCAACTACCGCATCAGCGACACGGCCGAGGCGCATGTGTTCGTCGGACTCACGACCAGCGCGCGCGGCGAATCGACCACCATTGCCGAGACCTTCGTCGCGCATGGCTTCGGCGCGCTCGACCTGACCCACGACGAACTGGCCAAGGAACACGTCCGCCACATGGTCGGCGGCCGTACCGGCCTGGCGGGCAACGAGCGGCTGTTGCGCTTCGTATTTCCCGAGCGTCCCGGTGCGTTGCTGAAGTTCTTGAACCTGATGCGGCCGAACTGGAACATCAGCCTGTTCCACTACCGCAACCAGGGCGCCGACTACGGCCGCATCCTGGTCGGCGTGCAGGTGCCGACGGCCGACCACGCGGCGTTCGACAGCTTCCTGCAGACGCTCGGCTACCCGTTCGTCGAGGAAACCGACAACCCGGTCTACAAGCTGTTTCTGAAGGCCTGAAAAGGATCAGGGCGCCGGCGGCGGCCCCGGCATCGCCATCGGGCGGGCGGGCAATTGCAGCGTGAAGGCGGCCGGCCCCTGCGCGTTGCCGCCGAGCGTGGCGGCGCGTGCACCCACCGACTGCAGCACATAACTGTCGCCGAGTTTGGCGCCGACACGGAACGGCCGCGCCGGCTTGCCATCGACCGCGATCAGCGCAGCACCCTGCCCGTCGGTGTCGGCGATCACGCCCAACAGCACGAACCGGCTGGCCGCATCGGGCGTTGCCGCCACCACCGCCGCCGAATCGACCGCGCCGAGCAGGTGCCCCACAGCCGCCGGATCGACTGCGGCCGGCGCACTGGCCACGGCAGGTGGCGCCACCGCATCGGCCGGCGCAGCAAGCCGCAAGCCCCAGAACACGATGCTCGCGGCGGCCAGTGCCCACACGACGGTCGTGGCGACGGGCGCGGGCCAGCGGGCAGCAGCAAAGGGAACAGTGTGTGCAGACATGTGGGCGGATTATCATTCAGCGCCACCTGATCCGAAGCCCATTCACCATGACACCTTTGCACCGCACGCCGCGCACGCCCCTGCAACGCGGCTTTACGCTGATCGAGCTCATGGTGGTGCTGGTCATCATCGGCGTGCTGGCCGCGCTGATCGTGCCAAACGTGATCGGTCGCGCCGACGACGCGCGCGCCACCGCCGCCCGCACCGACGTCAACAACCTGATGCAGGCACTGAAGCTCTACCGCCTCGACAACCAGCGCTACCCGACCGCCGACCAGGGGCTGCAGGCGCTGCTCACACGGCCCACCGCAGGCCCGGCAGCGCCGAACTGGAAGCCCTACGTCGAGAAACTGCCCAGCGACCCCTGGGGCAAGCCCTACCAGTACCTGAACCCTGGCATCAAGGGCGAGATCGACGTGTTCTCGCTCGGCGCCGACGGCCAGCCGGGCGGCGAAGGCAACAATGCCGACATCGGCAGCTGGCAGTAAGCCTTGCTATCAAATCGATAGCTCCAAACGCCCACTTGGTGGGCGCCATCGGCCTTTTTTGCCTGATTTTTCCCGCGGCTTCACGCTGCTCGAACTGATTGTGGTGATCGCCATCATGGCGCTAGCCACGGCCGGCGTCAGTTTCGCGATGCGCGATAGCGGCGAGGCCGCGCTCGAGCGCGAGGCCGATCGGCTCGCGGTGTTGCTCGACGCTGCCCGCGCCCAGTCGCGCGCCAGCGGCGCCACGGTGCGCTGGCGCGTGACGCCTGAAGGTTTCGTCTTCGATGGCTTGCCGGTCAACAGCCTGCCCACCGGCTGGCTCAATGCAGGCGTCAGCGCGCAGCCGTTCACGGCGGATGGCCGCGCCGGCAACGTGCTGCTGCTCGGGCCCGATCCGATCATCGCGGCGCAGCAGGTGGAACTGACGCTCGAAGGGCCGCCAGTGCGCACCCTGCGCCTTGCGACCGACGGGCTGCGCCCGTTCACCGTGGTGGCGCCATGAAGCGCTTTCGGGTCCGCGGCTTTACGCTCATCGAAGTGCTGGTCGCGCTCGGCATCGTCGCGATCGCCCTCATGGCCGGCACCCAGGCCACGGGTGCCCTGACGCGCAACGCGCAGCGCCAGTCGGACGTGATGCTGGCCCAGCTTTGCGCCGAGAACGAACTGGTCAAGGCCCGGCTCGCGCGCGTGATGCCGGAAGTCGGCGACAGCAGCCTGGTCTGCACCCAGGCCGGGGTCAGCTTCGACGTCCTCGTGTCAACCACCGCCACGCTGAACCCGAACTTCCGCCGCGTCGACGTGCAGGTGCGCGATGCTGACGCGGCGCCAGTGCTGCGTGTGTCGACCGTGGTGGGGCGGTACTGACATGAAGCGGCAGCGCGGCTTCACGCTGATCGAAGTCATGGTGGCCATCGCGGTGATGGCGCTGCTCGCCATCATGAGCTGGCGCGGGCTCGACGGCATGGCACGCGCACAGGAACGGAACAAGGAGCGCGGCGAAGCGGTGCTCGCGCTGCAGACCACGCTCGCACAGTGGAGCGCCGATCTCGACGCGATGGTGGTGCTGCCGACGACCCGTGCGCTCGACTGGGACGGCCGCCTGCTGCGCATCACGCGGCGCGGCAGCGACGACCTGCGGCCGGTCGTCTACGTGGTGGCCTGGACGTTGCGCAGCGATGCCAACGGCGCCCACTGGAGCCGCTGGCAATCGGCCCCGCTGACCGCCCGCAACGAATGGCAGCAGGCCTGGAACCGTGCCGCATCCTGGGCGCAGGACAGCGCAACCCGCAGCAACGCGCAGGGGGCCGAGGTTGCACTGATGCCGCTCGAAAGCTGGCAGCTGTCCTACTTTCGCAACAACGCGTGGGGCCCGGCCGTCGGCGCCGGGGCGCTCGACACCTCCAGCACCCTGCCCGACGGCGTGCGCCTGGTGCTGACGCTGCCGCCCGGCGCCGCGCTGGCCGGGCTGCTGACGCGCGACTGGGTGCGCCCCACGGCCGGAGCCCCGAAGACATGACGCCGCGCCGCCCGCCTTCGTTGGCACGCCAGAGCGGCGCCGCGCTGCTGATGGCGATGCTGACGGTGACGCTGGTCGCCACCTTCGCCGCCGCCGCGCTCTGGCAGCAGTGGCGCGCCGTCGAGGTCGAGTCGGCCGAGCGCGCACGGGTGCAGTCGGCCTGGGTGCTGGTCGGCGCACTCGACTGGGCCCGGCTGATCCTGCGCGAGGACGGCCGGACTGCCGGTGCCGATTACCTCGCCGAACCCTGGGCCGTGCCGCTCGAGGAAGCGCGGCTGTCGAGCTTTCTTTCGGCCGAGAAGAACGTCGCAAGCGACTCGCTGGAAGGACTGCCGGATGCTTTCCTGTCCGGCCGCATCGTCGACGCGCAATCCAAGCTAAACGTCCTGAGCCTGATCGAGGGCAACAAGCCGGCGCCCGCGGCGGCCGCGGCCTTCGCCAAGCTGTTCGATCTGCTCGGCCTGCCCGCCGGAGAACTGAGCCTGCTGACCATTGGCGTGCAGCGCGCCACCGCCGGCATCGCGCCTGTCACGCCGGCCGCGACCACCGGCGCAGCGGCTGCCAGCGCGACGCCCACGCCTACGCCCACTGCGACGGCCAGCGACAGCAGCGAAACCTCGTCCACCGCCGCACCCCTGATGCCGCAGCATGTCGCGCAGTTGGTGTGGTTCGGGCTTTCACCGCAAACCGTGGCCGCGCTGGAGCCCTACGTGACGGTGCTGCCGGTGCGCACGCCGCTCAACATCAACACCGCCAGTGCCGAAGCCATCTTCGCCAGCGTGCCGGCGCTCGACCTGGCCAGCGCCAAGCGGCTCGTGGCACAGCGCACGCGCAACCATTTCCGCAGCCTGACCGACACCAGCAGCGTGCTGCGCGACCAGGCCGGCGCGTTCGATTCACAGCGCCACAGCGTCAGCACCAACTATTTCGAGGTGGTAGGCCGGTTGCGGCTCGACAAGACCTGGGTGGAGGAACATTCTTTGCTGCGACGCGACGGGATCACCGTGACCACCATCTGGCGCGAACGTGGCGCCGGCGCTACGCTCCCTGCACCGAACCCCTAAGTCGAACGTTCTCTTTCATGTTTATCAGGTAAAACCGCTTTAAAAGCCCGTCCTGCTTGCGCAAGGTGCTATCAAATCTGGAGCGGAGTACCCGGGTGCGCTTCTACAATGGTTACCCTTTTTCACATCATCCTGCATGCCCGCACTGATCGTCCGCCCGCCACTCTCACCGGCCCATGCCGGTGTCGAGCACGGCTGGGCGCTGTTGGCGGATGACGGTCGAACACTGTTGTCCCATGGCAGCGCGCCACTGGCGTTGCTGCCGGCCGGCGACGAAGTGACGGTGCTGGTGCCGGGCGCCGCACTGTCGTGGCACACGGTGACCTTGCCGCAAGGCAATCTCGGCGGCGCGGCGCGCTTGCGTTCGGTGCTCGACGGGCTGCTCGAGGAGCGCCTGCTCGACGAACCCGAGGCGCTTCACTTTGCGCTCGAACCCGGGGCCAAGCCGGGCGCAACGGTGTGGGTGGCGGCCAGCCAGCGCATCGCGCTGCGCGCAGCGGTGCAGGCGCTCGAAGCCGCCGGGCGGCGCGTGACCCGCATCGTTCCCGAATTCGCCCCGCAACCCGATGGCGCGCCGGCACTGCTGTTCGCCACCGGGGAGCCAGAGGCGGCGCAACTCACGATCTGCGATGCCAGCGGCGTGGCGACGCTGCCGCTCAATGCGGCCGGTCTGGCGCTGGTCGGCTCCGCGCCGCTCGACACCGCCGTGGCGAGTGCCGAGCCGGCTGTCGCCGCCATGGCCGAGGCCCTGCTCGGGCAGCGCCTGCCGATTGCGCAGGCCCCTGAGCGCTGGTTGCAGGCGGCCCGCGCGCCCTGGGATCTGGCCCAATTCGACCTGGCCAGCAGCGGCCGCGCGCGCGCTGGCAAGAAGTTCAGTGCGCTGCTGCAAACGCTGCGCCATGCGCCGCAATGGCGCGCCGCACGCTGGGGCGCCGTGGCGCTGGTGCTGGCGCAACTGATCGGGCTCAACGCCTGGGCCTGGAAAGAGCGCAGTGCGCTCGATGCCAAGCGCGGCAGCATCAACGCCATGCTGACCCAGACCTTCCCGTCCGTGAAGCTGGTGGTGGACGCGCCAGTGCAGATGGCGCGCGAGGTGGCGGTGCTGCAGCAGGCCACCGGTGGCGTGGCCGCGCTCGACCTGGAGCCGATGCTGGTCGCGCTGGCCGCAAGCCTGCCGCAGGGACGGGTGCCGAACGCGCTCGACTACAGCGCCGGCCAGTTGCGGCTGCGTGGGCTCAACCTGTCGGCCGATGAACTCACCGGCCTCTCGAACACGCTGGCGCCGCGCGGCTACAGCGCACGCAGCGAAGGCGACCTGCTGCTGGTGCAGGCGGAGGCCACACGATGAGCCCCCGCGAAACGCTTCAGGCGCGCTGGGCCGAACTGGCACCGCGCGAGCGCCAGATGGTCGCAGTGGCCGTGACGCTGTTGGCGCTGGCCCTACTGTGGTGGGTCGCCCTGGCGCCGGCCTTGCGCACCTTGTCCGCGGCGCGCGAAGAACATGCCAGGCTCGACGCACAGTTGCAGCAGATGAGCACGCTGCAGGCGCAGGCCAAGGCGTTGCAGGCCCAGCCGCGCGCCAACCGCGACGATTCGATGCGCGCGCTCGAAAGCTCGGTGCGCCAGGGGCTCGGCCCCAATGCCCAGTTCGCGCGGGCCGGCGACGGCGCCAATGTGGCGATGCGCGGTGCGCCAGCCGACGTGCTCGCGCAATGGCTGGCACAAGCACGCAGCAATGCACGCGCCTTGCCACGCGAAGCGCATCTGACGCGCTCCCAGGCCGCGCCTCCCGCAGCCCCAGCCAACACCAAGGCCGCAGACGAGCCGGCACGCGCGCGCTGGGACGGCACGCTGGTCATGGCCTTGCCGGCCGCCCGCTGAAGCCCGCCATGGTCGCGCGCGCCGCCCGCCCCCTCGCCCCGACTGCCACCGGCTGGCGCTGGGCCGTGCTCGGCATGCTGTGCGGGGTGCTGGCAACGCTGGCACTGTTCGCGCCGGCGCGCTGGCTGGCCCAGAGTCTGAAGGACGCAACGAGCGGCCGGCTGGTGCTGGTGAACCCGCGCGGCACCGTCTGGAACGGCAGCGCCGGCGTGGTGTTCGCCAGCGGCCAGGGCGGCGCCGAATCGATTTCCCTGCCCGGCCTGCTCGACTGGCGGCTGCGTCCGGCCTGGGGCGGCGTGGCGGCCGCGCTCACCCTACCCTGCTGCGCGCCGCAACCGCTCCACTTCAAGGCGCTGCCGCACACCGATGGCCTGCAACTCGACTGGCAGGACGGCCAGTCGCGCTGGCCGGCCGCGCTGCTCAGCGGTTTCGGTGCGCCGTGGAACACGCTCAAGCCCGACGGCGTGCTCGATATCTCCACGCAGGCGTTCTCGATGCGCTGGAGCGGCCCGCAGCTCGCACTGGCCGGCCGTGCCACGCTGGCGGCCACCGACATTTCGTCCAGCCTGTCAACGCTCAAACCGATGGGCAGCTATCGCCTCACGCTCGAAGGCGGTGCACAACCAACCCTGCTGCTCGCCACGCGCGAAGGCAGCCTGCAACTCAGCGGCAGCGGCCGCTGGAACGGCCGTGCGCTGCGCTTCGACGGCGAAGCCAGTGCCGCCCCGGGGCGCGAAGACGCGCTTTCGAATCTTCTGAACATCATCGGACGGCGCGACGGCGCGCGTTCGCTCATTACACTGGGTTGACCATGAAGCACCTGTCTTCGCTCGGCGCTCGCACCGGCATCGTCGCACTCGCGGTGCAGGTGCTGTTCGCCACCTGCATACCCGCCGCATTCGCGCAGCAGGAACCGGGCGCGCCCCGGCGCGGCGAGCCGATCACGCTGAACTTCACCAACGCCGAGATCGAATCGGTGGCCCGCACCATGGCCGTGGTGACCGGGCGCGACGTGGTGGTGGATCCGCGCGTCAAGGGCACCGTCACACTGCAAACCGACCGCGCCATTGCGCCCGTCGCCGCATTCGACCAGTTTGCCGCTGCACTGCGGCTGCAGGGCTTCGCCGTGGTGCAGACCGACGGGCTCTACAAGGTGGTGCCCGAGGCCGACGCCAAGATCCTCGCCACCAACGTGACGACCTCGACCACCGGCACGCGCGGCGTGGGCGGCAGCCAGATCGTGACGCAGGTGTTCCGCCTCAACTACGAGTCGCCCAACAACCTGCTGCCGGTGCTGCGGCCGCTTATCGCGCCGAACAACACGATCAACGTGAACCCCGGCAACAACTCGCTGGTGATCACCGACTACGCCGACAACATGCGCCGGCTCGGCCGCATCATCGCGGCACTCGACGTGCCGAACGCGTCGGACATCGAGGTCATTCCACTCAAGCATTCGGTGGCGACCGACATGGTGCCGCTGGTGCAACGTCTGGTCGACGGCGGCTCGGGCACCGCCGGTGCTGCGGCGCCGGGCACCGCGGATGCGTCGTTCCGCACCACGCTGCTGGCCGAGCCGCGCAGCAACTCGCTGATCCTGCGCGCCGCCAACCCGGCCCGCGCGCAGCTGGTGCGCACGCTGGTGGAACGGCTCGATCGCCCGCCGATCGACAACAGCAACGGCGCGGCCGGCAACATCTACGTGATCTACCTGAAGAACGCCGACGCGGTGCGCCTCGCCGTGACGCTGCGCGCGGCGCTGGCGAGCGACGCGCGCGGCGGCACCAGCGGTGGCGGCGCCGCCGGCGCGTCGGCACTCAGTGCCGGCACCCAGCCGGTGGCCAACGTCCAGGCGAGCGGCGCGCAGGGAAGCTCGCCAGCCAACACGCCGCTCAACAACACCAACCAGCCTTCGACCGGTGGCCAGATCCAGGCCGATCCGGCCACCAATTCGCTGATCATCACGGCCTCGGAGCCGCAATACCGGCAGATCCGCGCCGTCGTCGACCGGCTCGACGGCCGCCGCGCGCAGGTGATGATCGAAAGCCTGATCGTCGAGGTCAACGCCACCAAGGCGGCCGAGTTCGGCGTGCAGTGGCAAAGCGCGCTCGGCAAGAGCGGCGACCGCAACGTCGGCGTGATCGGCACCAATTCGAGCCTGGGCGGGCAGAACATCATCGACCTTGCAGTCGGCCTCGCCACCAGCAACACGGCGACGCGGCCCTCGACCGGTCTCAACTTCGGCATCGGGCACCGCATCAATGGCCAGTACGTGCTGGGCTTCCTTGCGCGCTTTCTGGCCAGCAACGGCGAGGGCAACGTGTTGTCCACGCCCAACCTGCTGACGCTCGACAACGAAGAGGCCAAGATCGTGATCGGCCAGAACGTGCCGTTCGTGACCGGACAGTACGCGAGTACCAACGGCAACACCTCGACCATCAACCCATTCACCACCGTCGAGCGCAAGGACGTGGGCCTGACGATGCGCGTGAAGCCGCAGATCAACGAGAACGGCACGATCAAGCTGGCGATCTTCCAGGAGGTCTCGAACGTCGACGCCGCCACCCGCAACGACCTGAACGGCCCGACCACCAACAAGCGCAGCATCGAGTCGAACGTGCTGGTTGAAGACGGCAGCGTCGTGCTGCTCGGCGGCCTGCTGCAGGACGACTATTCGTCCAGCACCGAGAAGATCCCGCTGGCCGGCGACATCCCGATCATCGGCAACCTGTTCAAGAGCGAGACGCGCAGCCGCAACAAGACCAACCTGATGGTCTTCCTCCGGCCGGTGGTGATGCGCGACGGTACGAGTACCGATGCGTTCTCGGCCGACCGCTACGACATGATGCGCCAGCTGCAGCAGGGCACCCAGCCGCAGAGCACGCTGCCGCTGAACTCGGTGCGGGAATCGGCCGTGCTGGCGCCGCTGCCGGAACCCACGCCGACGCCGGGCGTGCCGTCGGATCGCCGCATCGAAGGCACGCGCTTGGTGCCGCCGCCGCTGATGCCGATGAACAACTCCCGCCTCGGCACTGGCCCGCTGAAAGGCGCGCTGCCGCCCACGGCCGACCCGACCAGCGCGCGCGAACTACCGTGATGCGCTACCCGCTGCCCTACGCCTTCGCGCGCAGCCAGCAATTGCTGCTGGAGCAGGCCGACGACGGCAGCGCCACACTGTGGATGCCGCAGAACCCGCCGCGCAGTGCGCTCGGCGAGGTGATGCGCAAGTACGCGGTGACGTCGTTCGAGCCGCTCACGGCACCGGTGCTTGCGCAGCGCATCAGCGCGGCCTATGCGCAGGGCGAATCGAGTGCGGCCTCGGTGGTGAGCGAGGTGCAGAGCGACGCCGACCTCACGCGCATGATGCAGGAACTGCCGGCAGTGGAAGACCTGCTGGAAAACGCCGGCGATGCGCCGATCATCCGCATGCTGAACGCGCTGTTGACGCAGGCCGCGCGCGACGGCGCCAGCGACATCCACATCGAGCCGTATGAACGGACGTCATCGGTGCGCTTTCGCATCGACGGCACGCTGCGCGAAGTGGTGCAGCCGAACCGTGCGCTGCATGCGGCGCTGATCTCGCGGCTGAAGATCATGGCCGACCTCGACATCGCCGAGAAGCGCCTGCCGCAGGACGGCCGCATCAGCCTGCGCATCGGCACGCGCGCGGTCGACGTGCGTGTGTCGACCCTGCCGAGCGCGCACGGCGAGCGCGCCGTGCTGCGGCTGCTCGACAAGACCGAATCCAAGCTCACGCTCGAAGCGGTCGGCATGCAGGGCGACACGCTGTCGCGTTTCGAGCAATTGATCAGCCAGCCACACGGCATCATCCTCGTGACCGGGCCGACCGGCTCCGGCAAGACCACCACGCTCTACGCAGCGCTGGGCCGGCTCGATGCCAGCCGCAGCAACATCATGACGGTGGAAGACCCGATCGAATACGAGCTGGCGGGCGTCGGGCAGACCCAGGTCAACGCCAAGATCGAGCTGACCTTCGCCAAGGCGCTGCGCGCGATCCTGCGGCAGGATCCGGACGTGATCATGATCGGCGAAATCCGCGATTTCGAGACCGCGCAGATTGCGATCCAGGCCTCGCTCACAGGCCATCTGGTGCTGGCCACGCTGCACACCAACGACTCGGTGAGCGCCGTGACGCGGCTGACCGACATGGGTGTGGAGCCTTTCCTGCTGAGTTCCTCGCTGCTCGGCGTGCTGGCGCAGCGGCTGGTGCGCAAGGTCTGCACGGTGTGCCAGGGGCCGGGCTGCGAAGCCTGCGGCCAGACCGGCTACCAGGGCCGCACCGGCATCTTTGAGTTGCTGGTGGCCGACGACGCGGTGCAATCGCTGATCCACAGCCGCGCTCCCGAAAGCCAGCTGTTCGTCGCGGCCGAACGCGGCGGCCTGCGCTCGATGCGGGAAGACGGCGAGCGGCTGGTGGAAACCGGCATCACCTCACGCGCCGAACTGCTGCGCGTGACCAGAGACTAGCCTCAGTCCATCACCACCAGATTGCGCGTCTGCGGGTCGGTCGTCACTTCGCTGACCCGGCCCGATCGGTCGAACTGCACCTGGAACTCGCTGAAGCTGCCGAGCCACATGCGCCAGGTCGGCGCGTCGAGGTTCGGGTTCTCGCTGCTGATCGGGTAGCCGACCGCCATCGCCACCTGTTCGCGCGTCATGCCTTTGGCGATGCGTGCGGACTTGATGGCATCGCGGATCTTCGGTGGAAATTTTGCGATCTTGGCCGAGGGATCCTCGGTCACCACCCAGCGTTTGGCGAAAGTGCCCAGATCGAGATCGCGGCTGTAGTCGTTGCCGATCGCCTGCTTGGCGCCGTTGATTTCCACCTGCACGCGGCTGCGGCCATAGCCCGTCACCCGGGTCGGCGTGCCGACCGGAATCACGCGCTTACCGCTTTCGGCATAGTTGCTGTCGCTGATCCAGCTGCCGTCGGAGCGCACGTTGCAGCAGAGGTAACCGTCGTAGGTGGGCTGAGCCGCCGCGGGGAGCGAAAACGCGCCAAGCAGCGCGGCGCCGGCAATGAAATGAAGCAACGACATGGCAGAGTCTCCTCAATGGTCGATTGCGAAACACAAGGCGGCGAAGAACGGTGCCAAACGCCGACAATGCAGGCTCGCGCATTTTGCCGACAACCACCATGCCCGCCTATTCCTTTGAAGCCATAGACCAACAGGGCCAGACCCGCAAAGGCGTGCTGGAGGCCGACACGGCACGCGCCGCTCGCGGGCTGCTGCGCGCGCAGGCGCTGATTCCGCTGACGGTCGCCTCGGTCGGCGGCCAGAACCCGGACACGCCCGATCGCGGCGGCTGGCGGCGCTGGTTCGGCGGCGGACGGGTGTTCAACGCCACCGGCCTCGCCGTCTGGACACGCCAGATTGCCGGGCTCGTCTCGTCCGGCCTCACGCTGGAGCGCGCACTCACCGCGCTGACCGAAGAAGCCGAAACCGAAGCCGAGCGCAACCTGATCGCATCGCTGCGCGCCGAGGTGAACGCCGGCTCGCAATTCGGCCGCGCGCTGGCGCGGCACCCGCGCGAGTTCACGCCGATCTACACCGCCGTGATCAGCGCCGGCGAGCAAACCGGCAACCTCGGCCTGGTGCTCGAACGACTGGCCGACGACCTCGAGCAGCGCCAGGCGCTGCAGCAGAAACTGGTGGGCGCGGCGCTCTATCCGGCCATCGTGACGCTGGTGGCCATCGCCATCGTGATCTTTCTGGTGACCTACGTCGTGCCGCAGGTCGCCAACGTGTTCGCCGGCACCAAGCGGGCGCTGCCGTTTCTCACCTCGGCCATGCTGGCGATCAGCGCGTTCGTGCGCGACTACGGCTGGGTGCTCCTGGCTGCTTTCGTGCTGTTTGTCGTGGGCGCCCGGATGGCGCTCGCCAACGCCTCGTTCCGCCTGAAGTTCGATGCCGCCTGGCTGAAGCTGCCGCTGGTCGGCAAACTGGCCCGCGGCTACAACGCGGCACGCTTCGCCAGCACGCTGGCGATGCTGGCGACGGCCGGCGTGCCGATCCTGCGTGCGCTGCAGGCCGCGGCCGAAACGCTGGGCAACCACGCGATGCGCGCCGACGCGCTAGACGCGCTGGTGCTGGTGCGCGAAGGCGCGCCGCTCGCCTCGGCGCTCTCGCAGAAAAAACGCTTTCCCGGCCTGGTCTCGATGTTCGCGCGACTCGGCGAGCAAACCGGCCAGTTGCCGCTGATGCTGCAGCGCGCCGCCAACCAGCTCGGCGCCGAAGTGCAGCGCCGCGCGATGCACCTGGCGACCATCCTCGAACCGCTGCTGATCGTGGCGATGGGCGGGGTCGTGATGCTGATCGTGCTGGCGGTCCTGATGCCGATCATCCAGCTCAACCAATTCGTCAAATGAAGCTCAGGGTGCACGCATGCCGGTGACGCTGGGGGACAAGCTGGTCGTCGCGATCTCCTCGCGCGCCCTGTTCAACCTCGAAGAAGAGAACCGCTTGTTCGAATCGGGCGACCCTGAGGGCTACATGCGGCTGCAGTTCGAGCGGCTCGATGTGCCGGCGCAGCCGGGCATCGCCTACTCGCTGGTGCAGAAGTTGTTGCGCTTCAACGAGGACGGCACCGAGCGGGTCGAGGTCGTGATCCTGTCGCGCAACGACCCGGTGTCGGGCATGCGCGTGTTCCGCTCCGGCGGCGCGGCCGGCATCAAGCTGCAACGCGGTGTTTTCACGCAGGGGCGGCCGCCGTATGGTTATTTGCGGCCACTGGGTGCGCACCTGTTCCTCTCGGTCAATGCCGAAGACGTGCGCGAGGCGCTGAATGCGGGCTTTCCGGCGGCGCGCGTGCTGGTCGAGTCGGTCAAGGCCAGCGATGCATACCCGAACGAAGTGCGCATCGCCTTCGACGGCGACGCGGTGCTGTTCAGCGACGAAGCCGAGCGCGTATTCCAGGCCGAAGGGCTCGACGCATTCCAGTTGCACGAATCGAGCAAGGCAGCGCTGCCGTTGCCGGGCGGCCCGTTCAAGCCGCTGCTGGCCGCGCTGCACCGGTTGCAGTTGGCCGGCAATGCCCAGATGCGCATCCGCACCGCGCTGGTCACGGCGCGCAGCGCACCGGCCCACGAGCGCGCGATCCGCACGCTGATGAACTGGAACATCCGGGTCGACGAAGCGATGTTCCTCGGCGGCCTGCCCAAAGGCGAGTTCTTGCGCGAGTTCGAACCCGATTTCTTCTTCGACGACCAGACCGGCCACGTCGATGCGGCGGCGCGCCATGTGCCTTCCGGGCACGTATCGAGCGGCGTCAGCAACCCGCGCTGAAAAAGCACCGAAAATACGCGGTCCCCGTTTTTTCCCCTCATTGCGCCGTGGCTCGCCCGGCCCACTTGTCCATGTCCACCATCCTCCAGCACATCCCCACCGGCCAGAAGGTCGGCATCGCGTTCTCCGGCGGCCTCGACACCAGCGCCGCGCTGCTCTGGATGAAGCAGAAGGGCGCCCTGCCCTACGCCTACACCGCCAACCTCGGCCAGCCCGACGAGCCCGACTACGAGGAGATCCCGCGCAAGGCCACGCAGTACGGCGCCGAAGCCGCCCGCCTGATCGACTGCCGCACGCAACTGGTCAATGAAGGCATCGCCGCGCTGCAGTCGGGCGCCTTCCACATCTCCACCGCGGGCATCACCTACTTCAACACCACGCCGATCGGCCGTGCGGTCACCGGCACGATGCTGGTCGCGGCAATGAAGGACGACGACGTCAACATCTGGGGCGACGGCAGCACCTACAAGGGCAACGACATCGAGCGCTTCTACCGCTACGGCCTGCTCACCAACCCGGCGCTCAAGATCTACAAGCCCTGGCTCGACCAGCTCTTCATCGACGAGCTCGGCGGCCGCGCCGAAATGTCGGCTTTCATGACGCAGCACGGCTTCGGCTACAAGATGTCGGCCGAAAAGGCCTACTCGACCGACTCCAACATGCTCGGCGCCACGCACGAGGCCAAGGATCTGGAACACCTGTCGAGCGGCATGAAGATCGTGCAGCCGATCATGGGTGTGGCGTTCTGGAAAGACGACGTGGTCGTCAAAACCGAAGAAGTCTCCGTGCGCTTCGAGGAAGGCGTGCCGGTCGCGCTGAACGGCAAGACCTTTGCCAATTCCGTCGATCTGCTGATGGAAGCCAACCGCATCGGCGGCCGCCACGGCCTGGGCATGAGCGACCAGATCGAAAACCGCATCATCGAGGCCAAGAGCCGCGGCATCTACGAGGCGCCCGGCCTCGCGCTGCTGTTCATCGCCTACGAACGCCTGGTGACCGGCATCCACAACGAAGACACCATCGAGCAATACCGCATGAACGGCCTGAAACTCGGCCGCCTGCTCTACCAGGGCCGCTGGTTTGATCCGCAGGCGATCATGCTGCGCGAAACCGCGCAGCGCTGGGTGGCCAGCGCGATCACCGGCGAGGTGACCCTCGAGCTGCGCCGCGGCAACGACTATTCGCTGCTCAACACCGATTCGCCCAACCTCACCTACAAGCCCGAGCGGCTGAGCATGGAAAAGGTCGAAGGCGCGTTCTCGCCGCAAGACCGCATCGGCCAGCTCACGATGCGCAACCTCGACATCGTCGACACACGCGACAAGCTCATGGCGTACACCCGCACCGGCCTGCTGGCGCCCGGCTCGACGCCGGTGCTGCCGAAGCCGAAGGGGGACTGAGCGGCCATCCGCTTCAGCGCCGCCTAAGGGAGGCAGCGCCGCCGACGCTACGATCGGCAGATGGCCCCTTCCACTGCGCTCTCGCAAACCCAGTCCTTCCTCGCCACCCTGCGCCGCGTTTGGCGCCTCGCGGCGCCGTACTTCCGATCCGAGGAAAAGTGGAAGGCGCGCGGCCTTCTGCTGTGCGTGGTGGTACTGAACCTCGGCACGGTTTACGTCACGGTGCTCATCAACGACTGGAGCCGCGTCTTCTACGACGCCCTGCAGGCCAAGAACCAGCCAGTGTTCTGGACGCAGCTGCTGCGCTTTACCTACATTGCGATGGCGGGCATTCTGGTGGCCGTGCTCAAGTTCTACCTCACGCAGTTGCTGCAGGTTCGCTGGCGGGCATGGATGACGCGCAGCTATATGGCGCGCTGGATGGCGCACCACACCTTCTACCGGCTGGAACTCGCACGCTATGCCAAGCCCGCGGCCGGTTCAGGCGCGCAACCGGTCAATCCCGACAACCCCGACCAGCGCCTCCAGGAGGACATGCATCTTTTCACCGCCAGCACGGTGTCGCTGTCGATGGGCATCCTGAACTCGGTCGTGACGCTGGTCACCTTCATCGGCATCCTGTGGTCACTGTCGGGCCCGCTCTCCTTCACGCTGGCCGGGCACGCCTTCAACATCCCTGGCTACATGGTCTGGGTGGCCGTGCTGTATTGCGTCGTCGGCACCACCATCACGCACTTCATCGGTCGCTCGCTGATCGGCCTCAATTTTCGCCAGCAACGTTTCGAGGCCGACTTCCGCCATCACTTGGTGCGCGTGCGCGAGCACAGCGAGGCGATCGCACTGGATCGCGGGGAGACGGTCGAGCATGCACAGCTCGATACTCGGTTTTCGAGCGTGCTGCGCAACTACCTCGCGCTGGTTCGGCAGCAAAAGAACCTGGTGGCTTTCACCGCCTCCTTCGCCCAGTTGTCGGTGGTGTTCCCGTTCTTCCTGGCGGCGCCGCGCTTCTTCAGCGGCGCGATCCAGTTCGGTGAGCTGATGCAGATCTCGCGCACCTTTAGCACGGTGCAGGATGCGCTGTCGTGGTTCGTCGAAAACTACGACAGCGTGGCCGCCTGGCGTGCCACCGCCGACCGGCTCACGAGCTTCGACGACGCGATGCAGGCGCATGCCAAGCCGGACGGCGCGCTGGTGCGCGGGCACATGGACAACGCCCTCGCAACGAGGGATCTCGACGTGACCCTGCCGGACGGTACGCCGCTGCTGGCCGGCGCGGCGCTGGCGGTGCAGCCCGGTGACACGGTGCTGTTGCAAGGGCCTTCGGGCAGTGGCAAGTCGACCCTGTTCCGCGCTTTCGCTGGCATCTGGCCCTTCGCGCGCGGGCACGTCAACGTGCCGGGCAACGCGATGTTCATTCCGCAGCGGCCCTACGTGCCGGACGGCACCCTGCGTGATGCCCTGGCCTACCCGAACCCCGCTGCCGACTACAGCGACGAGGCGCTGAAGAAAGCGCTCGCCGACGCCCTGCTGCCCGACTTGGCCGGCCGGCTCGACGACAGCGACGCGTGGAGTCAGAAGCTTTCGGGCGGGGAACAGCAGCGCCTTGCGATCGCGCGGGTGCTGCTCAAGAAGCCGGCCTGGCTGTTCGCCGACGAAGCCACCAGCGCACTCGATGCCGAGGCCGAGAGCACCCTGTACAAACGGCTCGCGGCGACCGTGCATTCCGCCGGCGGCGCCATGGTGTCGATCGCGCACCGGGCCGCCGTGGCCGACCACCACCGACAGCGCTGGACGCTCGTGCCGGAGGCCGAAGGCGCGCCGGCCCGCTACCGCCTGCGCATTGAAGGAGCCTCCGCATGACCATCGCCGACACGCCCGAGCCGCCCTACTACGCCGTGATCTTCAGCTCGCTGCGCACCGACGGCGACAACGGCTATGGCGCCATGGCCGAGCGCATGGACGCGCTCGCGGCACAGCAGCCGGGCTACCTCGGCGTCGAGTCGGCCCGGGAAGGCCTCGGCATCACGGTGAGCTACTGGCGCGACCTCGCCTCGATCCGTGCCTGGAAGGCCAACGCCGAGCACCTGGTCGCGCAGCAGACCGGTCGCAGCACCTGGTACACCGACTACAAGACGCGCATTTGCAAGGTCGAGCGCGACTACGGCCTCGACGACGCGTTCGCTTCGCGCACCGAATAGCGCTCCCAGCCCCGCTGGCGCAGTTCGCAGGCCGGACAGGTGCCACAGCCATAGCCCCAGGCATGGCGATGCACGCGGTCGCCGAGGTAGCAGGTGTGGGTGTCTTCGACGATCAGGTCGATCAACGGCTGGCCGCCGAGCGAATCGGCGAGCCGCCAGGTGTCGGCCTTGTCGATCCACATCAGCGGCGTCTCGATCAGCAGGCGCCGCTCCAGCCCGAGCGACAGCGCGAGTTGCATCGCCTTCATGGTGTCGTCGCGGCAGTCCGGATAGCCCGAGAAGTCGGTTTCGCAGACGCCGGTGACGATCACCTGCAGCCCGCGGCGATAGGCCAGCGCACCGGCGAGCGTGAGGAACAGCAGGTTGCGTCCCGGCACGAAGGTGTTGGGCAAGCCGTCCGCCTGCATCGCGAACGCCACCTCGTCGGTGAGCGAGGAGCCACCGAGCTGGTGCAACGCGTCGAGCGTGAGCGTGTGGTCTTCGCCAAGCCGCGGCGCCCAGGCCGGAAAGCGCTCGCGCAGGTGGGCCAGCACCACGCCGCGCATGTCGAGCTCGACGCGGTGGCGCTGGCCGTAGTCGAAGCCGAGCGTTTCCACGCGTTCGTATTTGGAGAGCGCCTGGGCCAGGCAGGTGGTGGAGTCCTGCCCGCCGGAAAACAGGACAAGGGCGGTCGTGTGCATCGGAAGTTTCGGTCTGGAAAAGCCGCTGTAGGCCAAGCGCGCAAGTTTCGCAGCATCCCCCGGTTCGGTCGCTACGATCCGGCGCATGACCACCCGATACCTGCTGGCTTGGGCCGCCACCTTCATTGCAATGATCGCGATCGACCTGCTCTGGCTGGGCGTGATCGCCAAGGGGCTGTACCAGCAGGGCATGGGCAATCTGATGGCGCCGCAGCCGCGGCTCGCAGTTGCCGCGCTGTTCTACCTGATGTACCCGGTCGGGCTGGTGATCTTCGCGGTGCTGCCCGGGATGGCGGCGGACAGCCTCGCGCGTGCGGCACTGCTGGGCGCGCTGTTCGGCCTGTTCGCGTACGGCACCTACGACCTGACCAACCTCGCCGCGGTGCGCGGCTGGCCGGTCGGCCTGTCGTTGATCGACATGGCCTGGGGCACGTTCGTCAGTGGCGTCTCTGCAACAGCGGGGCTCGCCGCATTGCGCTGGATCAGTTCGCGCTGACCGCTTCCGGGGAAAATCAAGGCCTCTTTGGGAAGAGGCTGATCGAATGCGCGCAAGTGGGTCGCAAGGCGACCACGACAAGTTTCTGGAGACACGGAGTTTCGCAGCCCTGGACGGCTTGCGTGCCGTTTCCGTTTTTCTCGTCTTCACCTTTCATTTCGGTGGACCGGCCTGGGCCAAGCTCTCCGGCTGGCTGGGTGTCTACGCCTTTTTTGTTCTCTCCGGCTTTCTGATCACCACGCTGCTGCTGCGCGAACACGATGCCACCGGCGGCGTGTCGCTGAAGGCGTTCTACATCCGCCGCAGTACGCGGATCCTGCCGCTCTACTTGCTCGTCTACCTTGTTGTGCTGGCCCAGAGCTGGTTTGCGCAGGGCGAACCGTGGGCGCAGATGAAGGCGGCAACGCCGTACTACCTCACTTTCCTGAACGAGTTCGCCGACCTTGCGCCGCTCCACATGACGTGGACGCTGGGCGTGGAATGGAAGTACTACCTGGTGTGGCCGCTGCTGTTCGCGCTGCTCGGCACCACGGTCGCGTCACGCTTCGCCACGGCCCTTGGCTGCGTGATGGTGCTGGTGGCGATCTGGCTCAGCCACATCCCGCCGGCCTGGTTCTCGCCCTGGCATTACCTGGGCATGCTGATCGGCTCGCTGGTGGCCATCGCGATGCACACGCGCAGCACCTTTCGCTGGGCGCGCGCACTGATGCGCGATGGGGTGGCCCTCGCCATCGCGCTGGCGCTGTTCGTGATGCACCGCAAGTCGGTCGTCATCGCCAAGCACCTCGGCGAGCCGCAGATGATTGCCCTCTACACCGTGCTGGTGGGGCTGTTGCTGCCATCGCTGGTGGCGCGCACCGGCATCGGCCGGGTGTTGTCCCGGCAGTTCCTCGTTTTCATCGGGCAACGGTCGTACGCGATGTACCTGGTTCAGTACCTGGCAGCCCAGGCCCTCATTGCCGTGCTGCCCGGCACGGTGGCGGGGCCGCTGCTGCTCGGCGGCGCGTTCGTGCTGGCGCTGGCCGTGTCGGATGTTCTCTTCCGCGGGTTCGAGAAGCCGTTGACGCAATGGGGTCACCGGTGGGCGAAGGCGGCCAGGCAGCAACCCACGCTGGAGCCAGGCAACTCGCGCTTTCGGCCGCTTTCCTAGAGAAAGCGCTCCAGCAACCTGCGCGAGCCGCGGTCCAGCGCCTTGACATCGGGAATGCGGAACTGCACGCCATGTGCGCTGCCGATCAGCAGCGCGCCGCCTTCCAGCCGGCGGATATCTTCCTCGGCCTTCAGCACGAATTCGGTCTCGCCGCGATCGGTGCTCACATGCCAGGTGCTCGGCACGCCAAAGCTCGACACGCGGTGCAGCTTCTGGAGGATCGGTGCGAAGTCGCGCGCCGCCAGGTCGGCATCGAGGGTGGCGCGCATGGCCGCCGGCAACTGGTCGATGCGGTCGATCCAGACCTGCTCACGCCCGTCGCTGCCGACCAGCGAAAGCCCCTGATCCGGCGCCGTCAGGGGAAACGCGCGAACCGGCACGATGCCCACATGGCGCTCGCCTTCGGCGTCGATCAGCACCAGCCGTCCGAAGTCGTCGCGCTCGAGTTGAAAGTTCGTCGTCATCATGCTTCCCCCGCCGGATGCGCCGCATGGGTGTGCAGCACGGCCGCGACCGCGCTGCGCTCGGCGGCTGCCGCGTCGGCGTCTTCCTCGTCGGCCTGCCGCAGCTGGGCCTGGTAGAGCCGCCAGTAGGCGCCCTGCTTCTCCATGAGTGCGTCGTGCGGCCCGACCTCGACCACCTCGCCGCGGTCCATCACCACGAGACGGTCCGCCTTGCGCAGCGTCGACAGGCGGTGCGCGATCGCGATCGTGGTGCGGCCCTTCACCAGGTTGTCGAGCGCCTTCTGGATTTCTTTCTCGGTCTCGGTGTCGACCGCCGAGGTGGCCTCGTCGAGGATCAGGATGCGCGGGTCGATCAGCAGCGCCCTTGCGATGCTGATGCGCTGGCGCTCCCCGCCCGAAAGACCCTGGCCGCGTTCGCCCACCAGCGAGTCGTAGCCGTGCGGGAGGCGCAGGATGAAGTCGTGTGCATGGGCCGCGCGGGCCGCCGCAACGATCTCCTCGCGCGTCGCTTCGGGCTTGCCGTAGGCGATGTTCTGCGCGATGGTGCCGAAGAACAAAAAGGGCTCCTGCAGCACCAGGCCGACATGGCGCCGGTAATCGGCCACGGCGAAGCGGCGAATGTCGGTGCCGTCGACCTTGATGGCGCCGTCGGTCACGTCGTAGAAGCGGCAGATCAGGTTGACCAGGGTGCTCTTGCCCGAGCCGCTGTGGCCGACCAGGCCGATCATCTCGCCGGGGCGGATCGTCAGGTCGAGGTCCCGGATCACGGCGCGCGAGCCGTAGCGAAAGCCCAGGCCCTTCATCTCGATCTGCCCCTGCAACTGCTCGACCTTGACCGGATTCGCCGGCTCCGGCACGTTGCTCACGTGGTCGAGGATGTCGAAGATGCGCTTGGCGCCGGCGGCGGCCTTCTGCGTGACCGAGACGATGCGGCTCATCGAATCCAGGCGCGTGTAGAAGCGCCCGATGTAGGCGATGAAGGCCGTCAGCACCCCGACCGTGATGCGCCCGCGCGCCACCTGCCAGATGCCGAAGCCCCAGACCACGAGCAAGCCGATCTCGGTGAGCAGCGACACGCTCGGCGTGAACAGCGACCAGGTCTTGTTGAGCTTGTCGTTGACCTGGAGGTTGTATTTGTTGGCTTCGCGGAAGCGGTCGGCCTCGCGCTTTTCCTGCGCAAAGGCCTTCACCACGCGGATGCCCGGAATGGTGTCGGCCAGCACGTTGGTGACCTCGCTCCAGACGCGGTCGATCTTCTCGAAGCCGGTGCGCAGCCGGTCGCGCACGACATGGATCATCCAGGCGATGAAAGGCAGCGGCACCAGGGTGACCACCGCCAGCAGCGGGTTGATCGACACCAGGATCACCGCGGTCATCGCGATCATCAGCACGTCGGTGAGGAAGTCGAGCGCGTGCAGCGACAGGAACACGTTGATGCGGTCGGTTTCGGAGCCGATGCGCGCCATCAGGTCGCCGGTTCGCTTGCCGCCGAAATAGTCGAGCGGCAGCGTCAGCAAGTGCTCGTAGGTGGTGGTGCGCAGATCGGCGCCGATGCGCTCGGACACCAGCGCCAGCAGGTAGGTGCGGGCCCAGCCGAGCGCCCAGCCGGCCAGCGCCGACGCCAGCAGCGCCGTGAGGAACATCGCGACCTTGCCGACCGCAATCTGCTGCCCGTTCTGGAACGGGATCAGGATGTCGTCCATCAGCGGGATGGTCAGATAAGGCGGCACCAGCGTCGCCGCGGTCGACGCCAGCGTCAGCAGGAAGCCGGCAATCAGTTGCTTGCGGTAGGGTCGGGCGAAACGGCCCAGACGCAGCAGCACCCAGGTCGACGGCGGGGTTTGCGCTTCGGTTTCACCAGCCGCGATGTCTTCGCGCTCGGCCGCGTCGGCCGCGTCGGCTGTCACCTGCGCGACGCTGGCCGAGCGCTGCTCGAACAGCTTGAGCAGCCGCAACGCCGCCGTCTGGTGCACCAAGGTGTAACGCCAGCGCGCCAGAAGACCCTGCGCACCGGTCAGATCGAGGGTCCCGACGCCCGCGTGGTCGTGCAAATGCAGCGCCAGCCCGGATTCGGCGAGCGGCCAGTCGTGCCACCCACCGGCGGTGTCGCGCGCGATCAGGCGGGTTTCGGTCAGCGCCAGCAAACCGTCTGCAAACAGAAGTTCGGCGTCGAGGTCAACCGCGAGCGTGGCCAGAACGTTTTCCGCGACTGTGAGCCGGCTTTTCAGAGCCGCCCCTGCTTCGCCCTCCGGGGTGCCGACTGGATCGTGATGTTGCATTGTGTTTCTGTGTCTCTGGCCCACTGCAGGCCCCCTCATGGCACCCGACGGGCGCCGATTCTGACCGATGACAATGGACGTGCTTGAGAGCGCGTCCGTGCTCGGTCAAAGCACATCGAACGTTTCCATGACCCATTTCGACGACATCCAGCTGCTGCGCACCCACTATTTGCGTGGCCCGAACCTCTGGACCTACCGCCCCGTGCTCGAAGTCTGGCTCGATCTGGGCCGCCTCGAGGACTTCCCTTCCAACCTGATTCCGGGCTTCACAGACCGCCTGACCACGCTGCTGCCGGCGCTGATCGAGCATCACTGCGGCGTCGGTGAGCGCGGCGGCTTCATCCAGCGCCTGAATGAGGGCACCTGGGCCGGCCATGTGCTCGAGCACGTGGTGATCGAGCTGCTCAACCTGGCCAGCATGCCGACCGGCTTCGGCCAGACCCGCAGTACCTCGCGGCATGGCGTCTACCGCATGGTGTTCCGCGCGCGCGACGAGCAGGTTGCCCGCGCGGCGCTGACCGAAGGCCACCGCCTGCTGATGGCCGCCATCAACAACGACCCGTTCGATGCCGCCGAAGTGCAGCGCGCGGTCGACGCAGTCAAGGCCAAGGTCGAAGACTGCTACCTCGGGCCCAGCACCGCCTGCATCGTCAGCGCGGCCACCGATCGCGGCATTCCGCACATGCGGCTGAACAACGGCAACCTGGTGCAACTGGGCTACGGCGCCAACCAGCAGCGCATCTGGACGGCCGAGACCGACTACACCAGCGCCATCGGCGAATCGATCGCGAGCGACAAGGAGCTCACCAAGTCGCTGCTCGCCAGCTGCGGCGTGCCGGTGCCCGAAGGCCAGGTCGTGGCCACGGCCGCGGAAGCCTGGGAAGCGGCCGAAGACATCGGCCTGCCGGTGGTCGTGAAGCCGTCCGACGCCAACCATGGCCGCGGCGTCTCGCTCGAGCTGCATACGCGCGAAGAGGTCGAGGCCGCCTTCGCAGTGGCCGAGCCCGAAGGCAGCGACGTGATGGTCGAGCGCTTCATCCGCGGCTCCGAGCACAGGCTGCTGGTGGTCGGCGGCCAGGTGGTTGCGGCCGCGCGCGGCGAGATCATCACCGTCACCGGCGACGGCAAGGCCACCGTGAGCGCGCTGATCGACAGCCAGCTCAACAGCGACCCGCGCCGCGGCGTCGAAGAGGAATTTCCGCTCGATTTCATCGATGCCGCGACCGACGCCAAGCTGCAGCTCGAGCTGCAGCGCCAGAAACTCGACGCTGCAGCCGTACCGGAGGCGGGCCGCGTCGTCACGATCCAGCGCAACGGCAACCTCGGCGTCGACTGCACCGACCAGGTCCATCCCGAAGTCGCGCATGCGGCGACGCTGGCCGCCCGGGTCGTGGGACTCGACATCGCCGGCATCGACCTGGTTGCCCAGGACATCTCCCGGCCGCTCGCCGCGCAGGGCGCCGCGATCGTCGAAGTCAACGCCGGCCCCGGCCTGCTGATGCACCTGAAGCCGGCGGTCGGTTCGCCGCGCCCGGTGGGCCGTGCGATCTGCGACCACCTGTTTCCGGACGACGCTCCGGGCCGCATTCCGGTGGTCGGCGTGGCCGGCTCGCAGGACACGGCCGTGCTGGCGCGGCTGGTCGCCTGGCTCCTCAATCTGGGCGGCCGCCATACCGGCCTGGCCTGCCGCGACGGCCTGTTCCTCGAACGCCGCCGCGTCGACGCGCGCAGCAGCGCCAACTGGGAAGCCGGCCACCGCCTGCTGGTGAACCGCGCGGTGCAGGCGGTGGTGATCGAGAACGGCGCCGAAACCATCCTGCGCGACGGCCTGGCCTACGACCGCTGCGAAGTCGGCATCGTGACCGACCTCGAAGGCGCAGGCGCGCTGGCCGAATACGACATCACCGAGAGCGACCAGCTGGTGAAGGTGCTGCGCACCCAGGTCGACGTGGTGCTGCCCGAAGGCACGGCCGTGCTCAACGCGGCCGACCCGCGCGTGGCCGGCCTGGCGCCGCTGTGCGACGGCGCCGTGATCCTCTACGCGTCCGACGCGACTGCGCCAGCGCTGGAGCCCCATCAAGCCGCCGGCGGCAAGGCCGTGCTGGTGCGGCAAGACCGCGTGGTGCTGGCCAATGGCAGCAGCGAATCGTTCCTGCCCGGCCTGGGCCGACTCACGGTCTGGCGCGCCAACCATGCGGGCGTGAGCATCGACAGCCTGCTGGCCGCCGTGGCCGCCGCCTGGGCGCTCGGCATCCCGCTCAACCTGATCGGCGCTGGCGTCGAAGCCTTCGAATCCGACCTGCACGCCGCGCTCGCGTCGCTGCAGCTGTCGCAAACCATTCCCTCGCCGGACAAACAACTCGCCTGATCCATGGAAGTCACCCGCATCCGCGCCCTGCGTGGCCCGAATCTCTGGAGCCGCCACACGGCCATCGAAGCCATCGTGGCCTGCCGCGGCGACGAAAACGCCGTACCGAAACTGCCCGGCTTCGAAGCGCGGCTGCGCGCGCTGTTCCCGATGATCGGCGAACTGCACCCGATCGTGCTGGGCCAGCCGCTGGCGCTCGCCCACGTGCTCGAAAACGCGGCCATGGCGCTGCAGACGCAGGCCGGCTGCCAGGTGAGCTTCGGCCACACGGCGCCCACCCCCGAAGAAGGCGTCTACCAGGTCACCGTCCAGTACACCGAAGAGGCCGTTGGCCGGCTCGCACTGAAGCAGGCCGAACAACTGATCGAGGCCGCGCTCAACAACACGGCTTTCGATCCCATCGCCGCCATCACCGAACTGCGCGACCTCGACGAATCGGAGCGCCTGGGCCCGAGCACGGGCTCGATCGTCGACGCCGGTGTGGCGCGCGGCATCCCCTACCGCCGGCTCACCAGCGGCAGCCTGGTGCAGTTCGGCTGGGGCGCCAAGCAGCGCCGCATCCAGGCGGCCGAGATCGACAGCACCAGCGGCGTGGCCGAGTCGATCGCGCAGGACAAGGAACTCACCAAGCAGTTGCTGAATGCCGCCGGCGTGCCGGTACCGCTGGGCCGGCCGGTGGCCGACGCCGACGACGGCTGGGCCGCCGCACTGGAGATTGGTCTGCCCGTGGTGGTGAAGCCGCAGGACGGCAACCAGGGCAAGGGCGTCACCGTCAACATCACGACGCGGGAGCAATTGACTGCGGCCTGCGAGTCCGCCGCCCGGTACGGCGAAGTGATGGTCGAGAAGTTCTTGCCAGGCTTCGACTTCCGCCTGCTGGTGGTTGGCGACAAGCTCGTCGCGGCGGCGCGACGCGATCCGCCACAGGTGATCGGCGACGGCCGCAGCACGGTGCGCCAGCTGGTCGAAACGGTAAACCTCGACCCGCGCCGCGGCGAAGGCCATGCCACCTCGCTCACCAAGATCCGGCTCGACGACATCGCGATCGGCCGGCTCGAGGCCCAGGGCCTGACCCCTGACAGCGTGCCCACGCGCGGCCAGCGCGTGGTGCTGCGCAACAACGCGAACCTCTCGACCGGCGGCAGCGCCACCGACGTGACCGACACCGTGCACCCCGAGATCGCGGCGCGCGCGGTCGACGCGGCGCAGATGGTCGGCCTGCACATCTGCGGTGTCGACATGGTGTGCGAGAACGTGCTGCGCCCACTCGAAGAGCAGCATGGCGGCGTGGTCGAGGTCAACGCGGCGCCCGGGCTGCGCATGCACATTTCGCCCTCGTTCGGACGCGGCCGTGCGGTCGGCGAGGCCGTGATCGACACCCTGTTCGCGGCCGGCGACGACGGCCGCATCCCGGTGGTCGCCGTGACCGGCACCAACGGCAAGACCACCACGGCGCGGCTCATCAACCATCTGCTCGCCTCGAGCGGCCTGCGCACCGGCATGACCAACACCGATGGCGTGTGGGTCGATGGCCGCCAGACCGACAGCGGCGACTGCAGCGGCCCCAAGAGCGCGCGCAACGTGCTGATGCATCCCGATGTGGATGCGGCCGTGTTCGAAGTGGCGCGCGGCGGGGTGCTGCGCGAAGGGTTGGGCTTCGACCGCTGCCAGGTGGCGGTGGTCACCAATGTGGGCAGCGGCGACCATCTCGGCCTGAACTACATCACGACGGTGGAAGACCTGGCCGTGCTCAAGCGCGTGATCGTGCGCAACGTGGCCAGCGACGGCTACGCGGCGCTCAACGCCGCCGACCCGAACGTGGCCGCGATGGCGACCGGCTGCCCCGGCAGCGTGATCTTCTTCGCCGCCGATCGCCAGCATCCGGTGATGGCCACGCACCGCGCCCAGGGCAAGCGCACGGTGTACGTCGACAACGACGTGCTGGTGGCGGCCGAAGGCTCGTGGCGCGAGCGCGTGCCGCTGCGCGACGTGCCGATCACGCGCAATGGCACGCTGCCGTTCCAGGTCGAGAACGTGATGGCGGCGGTGGCCGCGGGCTGGGCCGTGGGCCTCGACTGGGACACCATTCGCAGCGGCCTGTCGAGTTTCATGAACGATCCGGCCGGCGTGCCCGGCCGCTTCAACGTGATGGAGTTCCGTGGCGCGACCGTGATCGCCGATTACGGCCACAACACCGACGCCATGAAGGCACTGGTCGCCGCCGTGGACACCATGCCGGCGAACAAGCGCTCGGTGGTGATCAGCGGCGCCGGCGACCGGCGCGACTGCGACATCCGCGACCAGACCGCGATCCTCGGCGAAGCCTTCGACGACGTGATCCTCTACCAGGACGCGGCCCAGCGCGGCCGCGCCGACGGCGAGGTGATGGCGTTGCTGCGCCAGGGCCTGCAGGGCGCGCGCCGCACGCAGCAGATCGACGAGATCCGCGGCGAATTCATCGCGATCGACGCCGCCCTCGAGCGGCTGCAACCGGGCGACCTGTCGCTGATCCTCGTGGATCAGGTCGAAGAAGCCCTGGCGCACCTGGCCAAACGCATCGCGGCTGGCTGACGCTTCGTTTTTAAGCCCGAAATCGGACGCCAACGCCCGCCTGCCGGGCGTCTGAAGCTATCTTTTCGATAGCAGATCAAGCGCAACCGGAAACTTGGAGGCGGCGCTGTCCGACATCGATCCCCGCGTCAGGAGGGCCGATGACGCCCGGCCGTCCCACAGCCGCTGCCGCCGTCGGGGGCCATATTGGTGATCCAGCGGGCCAATGCCCGCTTCGCTTTCATCCATATGAAGAGGAAACGCCCATGAAAACAACTCGAACATTTGCGTCGGCCGCGCTGACGGCGCTGGCTTGCCTGTCCTTCTCCGCCGGCGCACAGACCAGTGCGCCGCCGGGATCGGCCGCCCGCATGCAAAGCGAGCGCGCGACCTGCGACGGGGTGCTGCAGGACAAGGCGGCCTGCCTGCGCGAAGCGGGTGCGGCGCGTCAGGAAGCCGGCCGTAGCGGCCTGACCAGCGCCGGCCCGGGCGGCAACGAATCGAACGCGATGGCGCGCTGCCAATTGCAGCCGCCGGCCGATCGTGCCGACTGCGAGGCGCGCCTGCGGGGTGCTCCCGGCAGCACCACGACGACCAGTGGCAGCGTCATGGGCGGCGGCGTGATCCGCGAAACCGTGACGCCGCTGCCGGCCACGCCCGCGCGTTGATGCGATGCCCATCGATCGAAAGGAGCACACCATGTTCAGATTGACCCATTCGGCCCTCGCCCTTGTGTTGGCAGCGGGTGCCGTCACCACTGCTACCGCGGCCACGCCGCGCGGCGGTTCCGCCACATATCAACAGGAACTCGCGGTCTGCGGCCATATCCAGCAGGATCGCGCCGCCTGTATCCGTGAGGCCGGCGCTGCGCGCCAGGCTGCCGCAACAGGCCAGTTGACCAGCGCGCCGGACTATCGGCAGAACGCGCTGGCCCGCTGCCAGTTGCAACCGGTCAGCGACCGCGGCGCGTGCGAGGCGCGCGTCATGGGCACCGGTGATACCGGTATTCAGGGCAGCGTGCTGGGCGGTGGGCTGATCCGCGAAACGGTTACGCCGATTCCTGCGCCGCTGCAATAAGAGCGGCGGTGTTGTGGGGGCTGGGGCTGTCACGGGACTGTCATAAAACTCCGGCGACTGCTAGCTATAGTTCTCGATTCATTTCGTCAATCGAGGTAACTCCCCATGAACGCCATCAAGGCCGCACGTCGCTTCATCGAAGCGGATTCGGACAACGAATCCGCGAAGATCCTGGCCCGGCTGGTGTTGGCGCTGGAGTCGGAGCGCAGCTTCGAACTCGTGACGCTCTACGGCCTCGACTACAAGAGCTTCCAGCTGGCCATCGAGATCCTGCAGGAATGGCGCCTGGATCGCTACTACGCAAGCAAGTCGAAGCTCTACGACATCTCGCTGCAGGTGGACGAACTCGAAAGCTGATAGCGCAGTCGGGTTCGGCCACGGGTAGGCCGCTGGCTGGGGGACATTCGCGGAGCAGCGTGCCCCGCCGCCCTGAGCCCGCCCTGAACCCGCCCCGGAACGACGAAGGCGTTACCTACCCCAGCGCAACACCAACGGATCGAGCCGCCGCGCCGTCTCCAGCAGGCCGGCGCGCGTCTCCGGATGCATCGGCGGCAGCGGATGGCGCGGTGCCTCGCATGCAATCACGCCGCCCTCTTTCATCAGCGTCTTGGCGGCAAGCAACCCGGCCTGCCGATTTTCGTAGTTGATCAGCGGCAGCCACTGCTGATACAGCGCAAAGGCCTTGTCACGATCGCCCTGGCGGTGCGCTTCGATGATCGGGCGAATGCCGTCGGGGAAACCGCCACCGGTCATCGAGCCGGTCGCACCTGCATCGAGGTCAGGCATCAGCGTGATCGCCTCCTCGCCGTCCCACGGGCCTTCGATGGCCTCTCCACCAAGCCGGATCAGTTCGCGCAACTTGGACGCCGCACCCGCCGTTTCGATCTTGAAGTACGCGACGTGTTCGATCTCGGTCGCCATGCGCGCCAGGAACGGCGCCGACAGCACCGTGCCTGCGGCCGGAGCGTCCTGGATCATGATCGGAATGTCGATCGCATCCGAAAGACGCGCGTAGAACTCCTCGATCTTCGGCTCGGGCACGCGGAAGGTCGCGCCGTGGTAGGGCGGCATCACCATCACCATCGCCGCGCCCATGTCCTGCGCACGGCGGCTGCGCGCGGCGCAGACGGTGGTTGAGAAGTGCGTGGTCGTCACGATCACTGGCACGCGCCCGGCCACATGTTCGAGCGCCATGCGGGTCAACACTTCGCGTTCGTCGTCGGACAGCAGGAACTGCTCCGAGAAATTGGCAAGGATGCAGAGCCCGTCGGAGCCGGCATCGATCATGAAATCGATACAGCGCTTCTGGCTTTCGAGATCCAGCTCGCCCGATTCGGTGAAGATGGTCGGCACCACCGGAAAGATGCCGCGGTATCTGGGATTGGAAAGGCTGTGGTTCATGGTTGGGCAGTGCTTTTAAATGGGGGCTTTTCAAGAACACCGCGGAACCGGCTTAGCCGGGCCGCAGGTGTTGCCCCCGGTAGGGGGTTGGCGAAGCGACACGAAGTGCGCGAAGCCTGGGGGCGAGCTAATGCGAATGGCGTGGAACGTCGGCGCCGCGGCAGCCGACGAGGAAGTCGAAGTCGCAGCCTTCGTCGGCCTGCAGCACATGCTCGACATACAGGCGCTGGTAGCCGCCGCGCTGCGGCGCAATCGTGGCTGCCACGGCGCGCAAACGCTCCGCGAGTTCGGCGTCGCTGATGTCCAGGTGCAGGCGCCCCGCTTCGCAGTCGAGCTCGATCCAGTCGCCATCGCGCACCGCTGCGAGCGGCCCGCCGTCCGCCGCCTCGGGCGCCACGTGCAGCACCACGGTGCCGTAGGCGGTGCCGCTCATGCGCGCGTCGGAAATGCGCACCATGTCCTTGATGCCCTGCCGCAGCAGCTTAGGCGGCAAGCCCATGTTGCCGACCTCGGCCATGCCGGGGTAGCCCTTGGGCCCGCAGTGCTTCATGACCAGCACCGAGTTCGCGTCGACGTCGAGGTTCTCGTCGACGATGCGTTCCTTGTAGTGCTCCAGGTTCTCGAACACGACCGCGCGGCCGCGGTGCTTGAGCAGTTCGGGCGACGCGGCCGAGGGCTTGAGCACCGCCCCGCGCGGCGACAGGTTGCCGCGCAGGATGCAGATGCCGCCGTCCGCGATCAGCGGCTTGTCGAGCGGGCGGATCACCTCGTCGTTGTAGCTGGGCGCCTCGCGCACGTTGTCCCAGAGTGAGCGGCCATTGACGGTGAGCGCATCCGGATGCGGCAGCAAGCCGTGCTCGCCAAGGCGGCGCAGCACCGCCGGCAGCCCGCCGGCGTAGTAGAACTCTTCCATCAGGAAGCGGCCTGAAGGCTGCAGGTCGACCAGCGTCGGTGTGCCGCGGCCGATGCGCGTCCAGTCCTCGAGTTCGAGCGGCACACCGATGCGGCCTGCAATCGCCTTCAGATGAATCACCGCATTGGTCGACCCGCCGATCGCGGCGTTGACGCGGATGGCGTTCTCGAAGGCTTCGCGCGTGAGCACCTTCGACAGCGTCAGCCCTTCGCGCACCATCTCGACCGCGCGCATGCCCGACATGTGGGCCAGCACATAGCGGCGCGCATCGACCGCGGGAATCGCTGCGTTGTGCGGCAGCGAGGTGCCGAGCGCCTCGGCCATGCAGGCCATGGTGGAGGCGGTGCCCATCGTGTTGCAGGTGCCGGCAGAGCGCGACATGCCGGCCTCGGCCGAAAGAAACTGGTGCACGTCGATCTCGCCGGCCTTGAGCGACTCGTGCAGGCGCCACACGGCCGTGCCCGAGCCGATGTCCTTGCCGTCGAGCTTGCCGTTGAGCATCGGGCCGCCGGTGACGACGATGGCCGGCACGTCGCAGCTCGCCGCGCCCATCAGCAGCGCGGGCGTGGTCTTGTCGCAGCCAGTGAGCAGCACCACGCCGTCGATCGGGTTGCCGCGGATCGCCTCCTCCACATCCATGCTCGCGAGGTTGCGCGTGAGCATGGCGGTCGGCCGCAGGTTCGATTCGCCATTGGAAAACACCGGGAATTCGACCGGGAAACCGCCCGCTTCGTAGATGCCGCGCTTGACGTGTTCGGCAATCTTGCGGAAGTGCGCGTTGCAGGGCGTCAACTCCGACCATGTGTTGCAGATGCCGATGACCGGGCGCCCGTCGAATTCGTGATCGGGAATGCCCTGGTTCTTCATCCAGCTGCGGTACATGAAGCCGTTCTTGTCGGCCGAGCCGAACCATGCGGCCGAACGCAGTTTTTTGGGGGAGGTGTCCGTCATGCGGGAGTCCTGAGGGGAAAAGCGTCAGCGGCGCGGTGCGCGCGACGTGAAAAAGCGTTGCAGCAGGCAGAAGAAGAACAGCAGTGCACCGACGACGATGCGCGTCCACCACGAGCTCAGCGTGCCGTCAAAGGAAATCAGCGTCTGGATGATCCCGAGCATCAGCACGCCGAACAGCGTGCCCGCCACATAGCCCACGCCGCCGGTGAGCAGCGTGCCGCCGATCACCACCGCAGCGATGGCGTCGAGCTCGAGGCCCACCGCGTGCAGCCCGTAGCCCGAGAGCATGTAGAAGGTGAAGATCACGCCGGCCAGCGCGGAGCAGAAACCCGAGAGCGTGTAGACACCGATCAAGGTCGAGCGCACCGGCAAGCCCATCAGCATTGCCGAATGCTCGCTGCCGCCGATGGCGTAGACCGCGCGGCCGAACGGCGTGCAGTGCGCAATGAACACCGCCGCCAACACCACCACGATGGCGATCACCGCGCTGATCGAGAGCGAGGCCTCGCCCCAGACCGGAATGCGGATCTGCGACACCTCTGCGTAGAACTCGTTCGTGATGCTGACCGAGTCGATGCTGATGAGGTAGCAGAGCCCGCGCGCGAGGAACATTCCTGCAAGCGTCACGATGAAGGGCTGGAGCCGGAAGCGCTCGATCAAGAGGCCCATGAACGCGCCGAACACCGTTCCCATGAGCAGCACCAGGGGGATCACGATGGCCGGGCTCCAGCCATGCTTTTCGACCAGCGAAGCCGAGACCATGGTAGTGAGCGCGATGACGGAGCCGACCGACAGGTCGATGCCGCCCGACAGGATGACGAAGGTCATGCCCACGGCCACGACGATCAGGAAGGCGTTGTCGATCAGCAGGTTCAGGAATACCTGCGCCGAGAAGAAGCCGTCGTAGAGCACCGAGCCCAACGTGCCCATCAGCACGAACAGCGAGATGGTGGCCGTCAGCGGCAGGTACTTGGGATTGAAGCGCGAACGGCGCGGCGCTGCGGCCGGCGAGGCCACCGCCTCCTGGCCGCTGCGCTGGGGCAGCACGGCGCTCACGAGCGCACCTCGCCCAACGCGGGCCGCCGCACCCAGCCACCCACCGTCGCGCGGAACTCGGGCGACTGCAGCAGCATCACGAGAAACACCACCACCGCCTTCACCACCAGATTGATCTCGGGCGGCACGCCGAGCGAATAGATCGCGTAGGTGAGGGTCTGGATGATCAGGGCCCCGATCACGCTGCCGACCAGGCTGAAGCGCCCGCCCGTGAGTGCAGTGCCGCCCAGCGTGACGGCGAGGATGGCGTCGAGCTCCAGCAGCTGGCCGGCGTTGTTGCCGTCCGCGCTCTTCACGTTGGAGCTGATCAGCAGACCCGCAATGCCGGCGCACATGCCGCAGAACGCGTAGGCGCCGACGACCAGGCGGCGTGCCTGCACGCCTGCGACGCGCGCCGCCGTCGGGTTGATGCCCACCGCCTGGATGAACAGGCCCAGCGCAGTGCGCGTGATCGCGAGATACAGCAGTGCGAACAGTGCCGCCACGATGAACAGCGAGAACGGCAGGCCGAACAGATAGCCACTGCCCAGGAAGAAGAACGGTGCGTAGTAGATCGTGATGATCTGCCCGCCGGTGATGAGTTGCGCGATGCCGCGGCCGGCCACCATGAGGATCAGCGTCGCAATGATCGGCTGCATTCCGACCCTGGCGACCAGCAGGCCGTTCCACAGCCCGCACAGCAGCGCGATGCCGATCGCCGCCAGGATGGCCAGCGGCATCGGAAACCGGCTCGTGTTGGGCGTGACGGCGCCGCCGATCATCCAGGCCGCCAGCGCGGCCGCGATGGCCACCACCGCGCCGACCGAGATGTCGATGCCGCGCGTGGCGATCACCAGCGTCATGCCGAGCGACACCAGCACCAGCGGCGCCGCGCGGTTGAGGATGTCGATCAGGCTGCCGTACAGATGGCCGTCGCGCCATTCGATATGAAGGAAGCTCGCGTTGAACGCGGTGTTGAGCGCCAGCAGCAGCAGCAGCGTGATCAACGGCCAGGCGAGGCGGTGGCGCATGGCCACGGCAAGGAAACTGGAAGAAGACGCTTCAGGCATGGTCGGTCGCAATCATTTCGTACACGTCGTCTTCGCTGCTGCCGCCTGGCAGCTCGCCGACCTTGCGGCGGTCGCGCAGCACCACGATGCGGTGCGCCACCCGCACCACCTCGCTCATTTCGGACGAGATGAAGAGCACCGCCATGCCGGCCTGCGCCAGGCGCAGGATCTGCTCCATGATTTCCTGCTTGGCGGCGACGTCGATGCCGCGGGTGGGCTCGTCGAGGATCAGCAGGCGCGGCTCGGTCGCGAGCCAGCGCGCGATCATGGCTTTTTGCTGGTTGCCGCCCGATAGCAGGCCGATCGGCGTTTCCACGCTGGCGGTCTTGATCCCCAGCGACGCAACGTAGCGCTCGGCCAGTGCGGTCTGCTCCGCGCGCGACAGGAAGCGGCGTGTGCCCAGCCTCGCCTGCAATGCCAGCGCGATGTTTTCGCGCACCGACAGCTCGGCCACGATGCCATCGGTCTTGCGCTCTTCGGGACACAGCGCGAGACCTTCCCGGATCGCATCGGCGGGGTTCGAGAAACTGACCGTGCGGCCATCGATCCTGAGCACGCCGCGGTCGGGCAACTCGAGCCCGAACAACAGCCGTGCAAGCTCGGTGCGGCCGGCGCCGAGCAGCCCGGCCAGGCCCACGATCTCGCCCGCGCGCACACGCAGATCGGTGGCGTTCAGCTGGCCGGCCTGCCCCACGCCCTCGGCCTGCAGCAGCGCGGTGGCGGTTTCGTCGAAGGCCGGCAATGCGGCAGGCCTCGCCGCCTGCGCCGCCAGCTCGCGCCCCAGCATCGCGGCGATCAGGGCCTGCGGCCCGAGCTCGCTGGCACGCCATTCGCCCACCCAGCTGCCGTTGCGCAACACCGTGATGCGATCCGACACCGCATACACCTGGTTCAGGAAGTGGGTGACGAAGACAATCGCGAGGCCCTCGCCGCGCAGCCGGCGTAGCACTTCGAACAGTTTGTTGACTTCGTCGTCGTCGAGGCTCGAAGTGGGCTCGTCAAGGATCAGCACCTTGGACGACACGCCCAGCGCACGCGCAATGGCCACCATCTGCTGCACGGCGACCGAGTAGCTCGACAGCAGCCGCGTCACGTCGATGTCGAGCCCGATGCGCGCGAGCAGCTCGGTCGCGCGACGGTTGACCGCCGACCAGTCGATCCGGAAGCCCTGCGCCACGCCGCAGCGCGGGTAGCGTCCGGCAAACACGTTCTCGGCCACCGAGAGGTTCGGGCACAGGTTGACCTCCTGGTAAACCGTGCTGATGCCCACCTGCTGGGCCTCGAGCGGCGAGGCCGGGTGGATCGCCTTGCCGGACAGTCGCATCTCGCCGCCGCTGGAGGGGAACACGCCCGTCAGCACCTTGATCAGGGTCGACTTGCCCGCGCCGTTCTGGCCCATCAGCGCATGGATCTCGCCCGGATACAGCCGCAGCTGAACGTCGTTCAGCACCCGGTTGCCGGAAAACGACTTGTGGATTCCGGTCAGTTCGAGAACAGGTGCGACGCTGGCGTTCGTCATGCTCACTTGTTCTTGTTGTAGACGTCGATGAACACCGCGGCCAGCAGCACCAGGCCCTTGATCACCTGCTGGTAGTCGATGCCGATGCCGAGGATCGACATGCCGTTGTTCATGACGCCCATGACGAACGCGCCGATGACAGCGCCCATCACCTTGCCGACGCCGCCCGATGCCGAGGCCCCGCCGATGAAGCAGGCGGCAATCACGTCGAGCTCGAAGCCCAGCCCCGCCTTCGGCGTCGCGGTGTTCAGGCGCGCGGCAAACACCAGGCCGGCCAGCGCGGCCAGCACGCCCATGTTGACGAAGGTGAGAAAGGCGAGCCGCTGCGTCTTGATGCCCGACAGGCGGGCCGCCTTCTCATTGCCGCCGAGCGCGTAGATGCGCCGGCCGACGGTGGTGCGGTTGGTGACGAAGTCGTAGGCCACGATCAGCACGCCCATCACGATCAGCACGTTCGGCAGGCCCTTGTACGAGGCCAGCAGGTAGCTCAGGAACAGGATGACGCCCGCGAAGAAGATGTTCTTCACCAGGAAGAACGCGTAGGGCTCCTGCGCCATGCCGTGCTTCGCGAGCTTGGCACGGCCGCGCAACGCAAAGAACAGCATCGCAGCGGCAAGCACCGCGCCCAGCACCACCGATGTCGTGCGCAGTTCTTCACCGCCGAAGACGTCCGGAATGAAGCCCGAGCTGAGGCGCTGGAACGCTTCCGGAAACGGGCCGACCGACTGCCCCGCCAGCAGCGCCAGCGTGAGGCCCTTGAACACCAGCATGCCGGCCAGCGTGACGATGAACGACGGAATGCGGAAGTACGCGACGAACCAGCCCTGCGACGCACCGATGACGCCGCCGGCGACCAGGCACACGAGCGTCGTCGGAACGAAATGCCAGTTGTATTCGACCATCAGCACCGCGGCCAGGGCACCGACAAAGCCGCAGACCGAGCCGACCGAAAGGTCGATGTGGCCTGCCACGATCACCAGCAGCATGCCCAGCGCCATGATCACGATGTAGCTGTTCTGCAGCAGCAGGTTGGTGAGGTTCAGCGGCCGCATCAGCGTGCCGTCCGTCAGCACCTGGAACAGCACCATGATCGCGACCAGCGAGATCAGCATGCCGTACTCGCGCAAATTGCTCTTCAGGAAGCCTGCATTCGCCTCCTTCACTTCACTCGTCATGAACCGAACCCCCTGAATTGACGATCGCGCGCATTATTTTTTCCTGTGAGGCCTCGGCGGCCGTGTACTCGGCGACAAAGCGCCCTTCATTCATGACGTAGATGCGGTCGCACATGCCGAGCAGCTCGGGCATTTCCGACGAGATCATCAGGATGCCCTTGCCCTCGCTCGCCAGCGCGTCGACGATGGTGTAGATCTCGTACTTGGCGCCGACATCGATGCCGCGCGTCGGCTCGTCGAGGATCAGCAGCTCGGGCTTCGCGAACAGCCACTTGCTGAGCACCACCTTCTGCTGGTTGCCGCCCGACAGGTTCACCACATGCTGGTAGATGTCGGAGCACCGGATGTTGAGTGCGCGGCGGTAGTCGGACGCCACCTTGTACTCGAGCCCGTCGTCGATCACCATCGCCTTCGACACCGCTTCGAGATTGGCCAGGCTCACGTTTTTCTTGATGTCTTCGTCGAGCACCAGGCCGCAGCCTTTGCGGTCTTCGGTCACATAGGCGATGCCGTGGTCGATCGCCTTGCGGATCGTGCCCAGATCGACTTCCTTGCCATGCATCAGGGCGGTGCCGCTGATGCGCTGGCCATACGACCGCCCGAACACGCTCATCGCGAACTCGGTACGGCCTGCGCCCATGAGGCCGGCAATGCCGACGATCTCGCCGCGGCGCACGTGGAGGTTCACACCCTTGATCTGTTCGCGGTCGGCGTGCAGTTCATGGTGCACGCGCCAGTCGCGCACCTCGAAGATCGTCTCGCCGATCTGCGGGTGGCGCTGCGGGTAGCGGTGCGCCATGTCGCGCCCGACCATGCCGCGGATGATCCGGTCTTCGCTGATCGGGGTGGTGCGGCAGTCCATCGTCTCGACTGTCCCGCCGTCGCGCAGCACGGTGATGGAATCAGCCACCTTGGCGATCTCGTTGAGCTTGTGCGAGATCAGGATCGAGGCGATGCCCTGCGCCTTGAGTTCGAGCAGCAACGCGAGCAGCGCATCGCTGTCGCTCTCGTTGAGACTCGCGGTCGGCTCGTCGAGGATCAGCAGCTTGACCTCTTTCGAGAGGGCCTTGGCGATCTCCACCAGCTGCTGCTTGCCCACGCCGAGGTTGGTGATGAGCGCGGTCGGCGGCTCCTTCAGGCCCACTTTCGCGAGCAGCTCGCGCGTCTTGGCATACGCGGCGAACCAGTCGATCACGCCGCCGCGCGCTGTTTCGTTGCCGAGGAAGATGTTCTCGGCAATCGACAGCAGCGGCACCAGCGCGAGCTCCTGGTGAATGATGATGATGCCCAGCTTCTCGCTGTCGGCAATGCTCTTGAACCGGCGCGACTCGCCCTCGAAATGGATCTCGCCGGTGTAGGAGTCGGCCGGGTAGACGCCGCTAAGCACTTTCATCAGCGTCGACTTGCCGGCACCGTTCTCCCCGACCACCGCATGGATCTCACCCGCGCGCACTGCGAGGTTGACGTTGTCGAGCGCGTTCACGCCCGGAAACGTCTTGGTGATGCCCCGCATCTCCAGAATCGCGCCGTTCATCGCGTTCAACTACTTGACCTGGCTCTCGGTGTAGTAACCGCTGTCGATCAGCACCGGCTTCCAGTTCGAGATGTCCACGCTGACCGGCTTGAGCAGGTAGGACGGCACGACCTTGACGCCGTTGTTGTAGGTCTTGGTGTCGTTGACCTCGGGGGTCTTGCCCGACAGCATCGCGTCGACCATCGCCACCGTGACCTTTGCCAGTTCACGCGTGTCCTTGAACACGGTAGAGCTCTGCTCCTTGCGCAGGATCGACTTGACCGAAGGCACTTCTGCATCCTGGCCGGAGACGACCGGCATCGGCTGCTTCGGCGAGCCGTAGCCCACGCCCTTGAGCGACGACAGGATACCGATCGACAAGCCGTCATAGGGCGAGAGCACCGCATCGACACGGTCCTTGGTGTAGTAGGCCGACAGCAGGTTGTCCATGCGGGCCTGGGCCACGGCGCCGTCCCAGCGCAGCGTGCCGACCTTCTCCATGCCCATCTGCTTGCTGCGCACCACCAGCTTGCCGCTGTCGATGTAGGGCTTCAGCACCGACAGCGCGCCGTTGTAGAAGAAGAAGGCGTTGTTGTCGTCCGGCGAGCCGCCGAACAGCTCGATGTTGAACGGGCCCTTGCCGCTCTTCAGGTCAAGCGCCTTCTCGATCGACTGCGCCTGCAGCACGCCGACCTGGAAGTTGTCGAACGTGGCGTAGTAGTCGACGTTCTTCGAGCCCTTGATGAGCCGGTCGTAGGCGATGACCTTGACGCCCTTGTCGGCCGCCTTCTGCAGCACGTCCGACAGGGTGGTGCCGTCGATGGCCGCAATCACCAGCACCTTGGAGCCCTTGGTCACCATGTTCTCGATCTGCGCGAGTTGGTTCGGGATGTCGTCGTCGGCGTATTGCAGGTCGGTCTTGTAGCCCTTCTCCTTGAAGTACTTGACCATGTTGGCGCCGTCGGCGATCCAGCGCGCCGACGACTTGGTCGGCATCGAGATCGCGATCGGGCCCTTGTCCTGCGCATTGGCCAACGGCGTGAAGCCCACGATGGCGCAGGCGATACCTGCGAGCGAGGCCTTGAGGAAATTGCGTTTCATGGTGTGATGAGCTCCGTCTTTTGGGTATGGTCTTGTTCAAGGAACACCGCGGAACCGGCTTTGCCGGGCCGCTGGTGTTGCCCCCTGCAAGGGGGTTGGCGAAGCGACACGAAGTGCGCGTAGCCTGGGGGTGTGCTTAGTACTTGCGCTTCGGGAATTCCTTGGCCGCGACTTCCATCGGGAAGATCGTTTCCTCGGTCACGATACGCTTGGGCAGCGCCTTGCCGGCCTTGATGTCTTTCACGGCGCTCATCAGCTGCGGGCCCAGCAGCGGGCTGCATTCCACCGACACGTTGAGCTTGCCGGCGATCATGGCTTCGAAGGCGCCCTTGACGGCGTCGATCGAGATGATCGTGATGTCCTTGGCCGGCTTCATGCCAGCTTCCTCGATGGCCTGGATCGCACCGATCGCCATGTCGTCGTTGTGCGCGAACAGCACGTTGATCTTCTTGCCGTCGGCCTTCAGGAAGGCTTCCATGACTTCCTTGCCCTTGGCGCGCGTGAAGTCACCGGTCTGCGAACGGATGATCTTGAACTTGGGGTCGGCCTTGATGATTTCCTCGAAGCCCTTCTTGCGGTCGATGGCCGGTGCCGAGCCCACGGTGCCCTGCAGCTCGACGATGTTCACTTCGCCTTTCTGGTCCTTCATCTTTTCCACCAGCCAGCGGCCGGCCTTGCGGCCTTCTTCGACGAAGTCGGAGCCCATGAAGGTCACATAGAGCGAGTCGTCCTTCGAGTTGACCGAGCGGTCGGTCAACACCACCGGAATCTTGGCGGCCTTGGCTTCGCGCAGCACGGTGTCCCAGCCGGTTTCGACCACCGGCGAGAACGCGATCACATCGACCTTCTGTGCGATGAAGGAGCGGATGGCCTTGATCTGGTTCTCCTGCTTTTGCTGCGCATCGGAGAACTTGAGTTCGATGCCGGCCTCAGCGGCGGAAGACTTGATCGACTCGGTGTTGGCGGTGCGCCATTCGCTCTCGGCGCCGACCTGGCTGAAGCCGAGGACGATCTTTTTCTGCGCCAGCGCGGTGCCTGGCAGCAGGCTCGCGAGCGACGCGGCCGCGAGTGCGGTGGTGAGGGTACGACGGGTCAATTTCATGGTGTTGTCTCCTGTTGGCGTGATGAAAAACTCTTCGGCCCGGTTTGCTCAGGCCATCATGTACCCGGTCTTGACCGAGGTGTAGAACTCCGCTGCATAGCGGCCCTGCTCGCGCGGCCCGTAGCTCGACCCCTTGCGCCCACCGAACGGCACATGGAAGTCGACCCCCGCGGTCGGCAGATTGACCATCGTCATGCCCACCTTGGCATGGCGCCTGAAATGCGTCGCATGTTTGAGCGAGGTGGTGCAGATGCCCGCGCAAAGACCGAACGGCGTGTCGTTGGCCAGCGCCAGCGCATGCTCGTAGTCGTCGGCCCGCAGCACGCAGGCGATGGGGCCGAAGATCTCTTCGCGCGCGACGCGGTGCGACGGCTTCGCGATGAAGAGCGCCGGGCTCATGAAATAGCCCGCGGTTGCGCGTTGCACCGTCTCGCCACCGAACACGTGCTCCGCGCCTTCGTCGCGGGCGATCTTCAGCCATGCCAGGTTCTGTTCGAGCTGGCCGCGATCGACCACGGGCCCGATGTCCACGCCGTGTTCCAGCGCATGGCCGACGCGCAAGGCCGCAAGACGGTGGCGCACGCGCACCACGAAGGCGTCGTGCACGGACGCCTGGACGATCAGCCGGCTTGACGCCGTGCAGCGCTGGCCGGTCGAGAAGTAGGCGCCCTGAACAGCACAGTCGACCGCCCGGTCGAGGTCTGCATCCTCGAGCACCACCAGCGGGTTCTTGCCACCCATCTCGAGCTGCACCTTGGCACGCCGCGCGGCAGCGGCATGCAGGATGCGCTCGCCGGTGGCAACCGAGCCGGTGAAGCTCAGCGCATCGACCAGCGGGCTGTCGACGATGGTTTGCCCGACCTCGCGGCCGCTGCCCATCACGAGGTTGAAGGTGCCGGCCGGCAATGCGGCGCGGCTGATGATGTCGGCCAGCGCCCAGCCACAGGCCGGCACCAGCTCGGCGGGCTTGAACACCACGCTGTTGCCGTAGGCCAGTGCAGGCGCGATCTTCCACGCGGGAATGGCCAGCGGAAAATTCCATGGCGCAATGAGCCCGACCACGCCGACCGGCTCGCGCGTGATGTCGACCTGCACGCCGGGGCGCACCGAGGGCAGCGTCTCGCCGCCGGCGCGCAAGGCTTCACCGGCGAAGAACTTGAAGATGTGCCCCGCGCGCGCAGCCTCGCCGATGGCTTCGGGCAGGGTTTTCCCTTCCTCTCTCGCCAGCAGCAGGCCCAGTTCATCCTTGCGCGCCAGGATCTCGCTGCCGATCTGGTCGAGCACGTCGGCACGCCGCTGCGGCGTCGTCTGGCTCCACTGCGGGAAGGCGTCGGCGGCGGCACGGATCGCGAGTTCGGTCTGGCTTCGATCGGCGCGCGCGTATTCGGCGACCACTTCGCTGGTGTCCGACGGGTTGCCGCTCAAGCCTGCGGTGACGCCGGTCTCCCAACGGCCATTGATGTAATGGCGGGCGTGTTGTGTGAGGTCACTGCGTTTCAAAGTGGCGCGAGTGTAAGAATCGCGCTCATATCTTTCCAATCAAGATTTGGATTGAATCAATGCCAGAAACAGCATTCAGGTAAACCCCATGACGAACTACACGCACTGGTTCATCCGTGCGCGACTCAAGACCCGCCAGCTGCTGTTGCTGGTGGCGCTGGCCGAGGAAGGCAACATCCATCGTGCCGCGCAGGTGCTCAACATGACGCAGCCGGCCGCATCGAAATTGCTGAAGGACCTCGAGGACGTGCTGGAGGTCTCGCTGTTCGACCGCCTGCCGCGCGGCATGCGGCCCACCTGGTATGGCGAGACCATGATCCGGCATGCCCGCGTCGCACTGGCAAGCCTCAACCAGGCGCACGACGAACTGACGGCATTGAAGGCCGGGCGCTTCGGCCAGGTGAACATCGGCGCCATCACCTCCCCCGGACTCGCGCTGCTGCCCGGCGCGGTGGCCGAGGTCAAGCGCGACCAGCCGACCTTGCGCGTCTCGCTCGAGATCGAAACCAGCCCGGTGCTGCTGGAGCGCCTGGAGCAAGGCAAGCTCGACATCCTGGTGGCGCGGCTGTTCGCGGAGCACGACAAATCGAAGCTGCGCTATGAAGCGCTGACCGAAGAGCCCGTGTGCGCGGTGGTGCGGCCCGGCCACCCGCTGCTTGGCATGACCGGGCTGACGCTGCGCGACGTGGTGTCGGCCGGCTGGATCGTGCCGCCCGCAGGCAGCGTGCTGCGGCATCGCTTCGAACTCATGTACCAGGAAGAAGGCCTGGCGCCACCGCTCAACGTGATCGAGAGCGCCGCGTTGCTCTTCATCACGCGCATGCTGCAGCAGAGTGACATGATCGCGGTGCTGGCCACGGAGGTGGGGCGCTACTACGCCGCGCACGGCATCGCGGCCGTGCTGCCGCTCGCCATGCCCTGCCACATGGACGCCTTCGGCATCATCACGCGAACCGACCGGCTGCTCTCGCCGGCGGCGAAGATCATGCTGAAGGCACTCAAGGATGAGAGCCTGAAGGTCTACGGTCGACGCCTGGATCCCGACTGAACCACGCCTGCACCCAACGGAGTTGCGATTGAACACATCACTGCTGCCCGTGCCCGTCGTCTCGGGCTCCCCTCAATGCATCTGGGCTGCGGAGGCGACCCTGGGCGAAGGCACCCTGTGGTCGGCGCGCGAGCAGGCGCTCTACTGGGTCGACATCCTTTCCTGCCGGCTGCACCGGTTCCGCCCTTCGGACGCAGCGCGCACGAGCTGGCAGTTCGACGAGGAGATCTCGGCTGTGGCCGAGCGGGCCACAGCGCCGGGGTTGATCGTCACGCTGCGGCGCGGCTTTGCACTGTTCGACCCGGCCGAGCCGGCACCCACACCGCGCTACCTGCACCAGCCGGAGCCGACGCTGCCGGGCAACCGCTTCAACGATGGCAAGTGCGATGCGGCGGGCCGCTTCTGGGGCGGCACGATGGACTTCGCCTGTGAAGCGCCCACCGGCGCGCTCTACCGCTACGACGCCGATGGCCGCTGCACGCAGCACGAACATGGCTTCGCCGTGACCAACGGGCCCACCTGGTCGGCGAACGGCGCCACGATGTACTTCAACGACACGGTGACGGCGCGCGTGTTTGCCTACGACTTCGATGCGGCCGCGGGCACGCTGTCGAACAAGCGCCAATGGTTGCGCTTTGCCAAGGACGATGGCTTTCCGGATGGCATGACCACCGATGCCGCAGGCCGGCTCTGGATCGCCCATTGGGGTGCTGCATGTGTGAGCTGCCACGACCCGGTGACGGCGGCCGAACTCTGCCGCGTGCGCCTGCCGACGCGGCACATCACCAACTGCGCTTTCGGCGGCGAAGACCTGCGCACGCTGTTCATCACCAGCGCCGCGAGCGGGTTGACGCCGGAACAGCGCGCGGCCGAGCCGCTGGCGGGCGGGCTGTTCGCGGTGCGGGTCGATGGCGGCGGCGTGCCGGCCGGTCGCTTCGCCGGGTAGCCGGGCCGGCCAGCGCCTCAGGCCACGCCGAACCGGTGCAGCGTCGTGCTGCGGAACACTTCGCCCGGCCGCAGGAGGGTCGACGGAAACCCGTTCTGGTTCGGCGAATCCGGAAAGTGCTGGGTTTCCAGGCACAGGCCATCGCCCTGCCGCCAGGCAAGGCCCGCCGTGCCGACGAGGTTGCCTTCCAGGAAATTGCCCGAGTAGAACTGCACGCCCGGCTCGGTGGTGTGGATTTCCAGCACGCGGCCCGTTGCCTCGTGCGCCAGCCGCGCCGCCAGCGCCAGGCCATCGCCACCAGGGCTGCTGCGGTCGAGCACCCAGTTGTGGTCGTAGCCGCGCGCGCGCAGCAACTGCGTGTGCCCTTCACGGATGCGCGCACCGATCAGCGTCGCGGTGCGGAAGTCGAAGGGCGTTCCCGCCACGTCTTCGATGCCGGTCGGGATCAGCGTCGCATCGACGGGCGTGTAGCGGCTGGCCGGGATGGTGAGCCGGTGGCCGAGCACCGATCCGCTGCCCGCCAGGTTGAAATAGTCGTGGTGGCTCAGATTGACGGCCGTCGCCTGGTCGCACACGGCGTGGTAGTCGATGCGCCATTCGTTGGCGGCGGCGCTTAGGGTGTAGCGCACGGTGGCCTGGAGCTCGCCGGGGTAGCCCTCTTCGCCATCGGCGCTCGTGTAGCGCAGTTCCAGTGCGACATCGCCGGTGGCGTCGTCGCGCGAGGGGGTCAACGCCCACCAGCGCGCGCCGAAACCCTTCAAGCCGCCGTGCAGCGAGTTGGGGCCGTCGTTCACGGTGAGCTGGTGCGACGCGCCGTCGAGCACCAGGCGCCCACCCGCAATGCGATTGGCATAGCGCCCCACGATCGTCCCGAAATGCGGATTGCGCGTGACGTAGTCGTCGAGCGAGGGCAGGTTCAGCACCACGTTGTCGCTGCGGCCGTCACGATCGGGCACATGCAGCGCCGTGACGATGCCGCCGTAGTTGATGGCGGCCAGGCGCAGGCCGCGGCCGTTGTCGAGCGTGTATTCGGTGACCTCGCGGCCGTCGGGCATGCGGCCGTAGGCGCGTTCGGTGATGCGCGTCATTCGACCGTCACCGACTTGGCCAGGTTGCGCGGCTTGTCCACGTCGGTGCCGCGTGCGCAGGCCGTGTGATAGGCCAGCAGCTGCAGCGGCACCACATGCAGCAGCGGGCTCAGTGCGCCGTAGTGCTCGGGCATGCGGATCACGTGCAGGCCTTCGCCGCCGACGATCTTCGTGTCGCCGTCGGCCAGCACATACAGCACACCGCCGCGGGCACGCACCTCCTGCAGGTTGCTCTTGAGCTTTTCGAGCAGGGCGTCGTTGGGCGCCACCGTGACCACCGGCATCTCGCTCGTCACCAGCGCCAGCGGGCCGTGCTTGAGTTCGCCGGCGGCGTAGGCCTCGGCGTGGATGTAGGTCACTTCCTTGAGCTTGAGCGCGCCTTCGAGCGCGATCGGGTAGTGCAGGCCGCGGCCGAGGAACAGCGCGTTCTCCTTGCGCGCAAAGTCTTCCGACCAGCTGATGATCTGCGGCTCCAGCGCCAGCACCGACTGCAGCGCGACCGGCAGGTGGCGCATCTCCTTCAGGTAGCGCGCTTCGTCTTCGTCGCTGAGCCGCCCCTTGGCCTGGGCCAGCGCCAGGGTCAGCAGGAACAGGCCGGCGAGCTGCGTCGTGAACGCCTTGGTCGACGCCACGCCGATCTCGACGCCGGCGCGCGTGATGTAGGCCAGCTTGCACTCGCGCACCATCGCGCTGGTGGCGACATTGCAGATGGTCAGCGTCTGTTCCATGCCGAGGCTGCGTGCGTGCTTGAGCGCAGCCAGCGTGTCGGCGGTTTCGCCCGATTGCGTGATGGTCACGACCAGCGTCTTCGGATCCGGCACCGAGTCGCGGTAGCGGTATTCGCTCGCGATCTCGACCTGGGTCGGGATCTTCGCGATGCCTTCGAGCCAGTACTTGGCGGTGCAGCCGCTGTAGTAGCTGGTGCCGCAGGCCAGGATCAGCACCTTGTCGATCTCGCTGAACACACGGTGCGCGCTGGCGCCCACCGCGCCGTTGTCGCCGACGCCGTCGAACAGTTCCGGCGCAATGCCGACCACGCCTTCGAGCGTGTCGGCGATGGCGCGCGGCTGCTCGAAGATCTCCTTTTGCATGTAGTGGCGGTAGGGGCCAAGTTCGGCCGCGCCGCTGTGCGCCTGCACCGTGCGCACGGGGCGCTGCGCGGTGGACAGGGCCTTGTGCGCGCGGTCGACGATCCAGTACTTGCCGGGCTGCAGGTCGACCACGTCGCCCTCTTCGAGGTAGACGATCTGGTCGGTCACGCCGGCCAGCGCCATCGCGTCGCTGGCGAGGAAGTTCTCGCTGCCATCCTGGCCCACGCCGAGGATCAGTGGCGAACCGGCGCGCGCGCCGACGACGCGATGCGGCTCGTCGCGGCAGATCACGGCGATGGCATAGGCGCCGTGCAGTTGCAGCACCGCGGCCTTGACGGCCTCGAACAGGTCGCCGTCGTAGAGGCTGTCGATCAGGTGCGCGATGACCTCGGTGTCGGTCTGGCTCTGGAACACATAGCCCCTGGCCTGCAACGCGGCGCGCAGCGGCTCGTGGTTTTCGATGATGCCGTTGTGCACCAGCGCCACGCGCGCCGGCCTGGCGCTGTCGACGCCCTCGCCCGTGCCGTGGCTGAAATGCGGGTGCGCGTTGTGCACCACCGGCGCACCGTGCGTGGCCCAACGCGTGTGGGCGATGCCGGTCAGGCCTTCGACATGGTCTTCGGCCACCTGCGTCAGCAAGTCGGCCACGCGCGAAGTGGTGCGGGCGCGGGTCAGGCCGCCGGCGTGAACCGCCACGCCGCAGGAGTCATAGCCCCGGTATTCGAGCCGCTGCAGGCCCTGGACCAGAACCGGAACGATGTTGCGATGGGATGCCGCGCCGACGATGCCGCACATGGATGCTGCCTTGATGAGTTGTCTGAGGGGGAGATGGTAGGCAGCTTGCCGAAAACAATGCTTCCGACTTTTCGCCGTTCATGGAATTAAATTTCTTAATTCGTTGATGATGGATTTTTATTCCATAATTCATACGAATATGGAATCAATATCGCTCGACGCCATCGACCTTCGCCTGCTCGATGCATTGCAGCGCGACGCTTCGCAGACCAACCAGCAGCTCGCGGCGGATGTCCATATCTCCCCGCCGACCTGCCTGCGGCGCGTGCAGCGGCTGCGCACGGCGGGCCTGATCGAGCGCCAGGTGGCCCTGCTTTCACCCGACAGGCTGGCCCCGTTGCTGGGCCACGGCCTGCAGGCCGTGGTCGAGATCGCGCTGGACCGGCAGGACGTCGCCGCGCTGGACGCTTTCGAGGCCCGTGTGATCGCCGACGACGCGGTGCAGCAGTGCTACCGCGTCTCGCCCGGCCCCGACTTCGTGCTGATCGTGGCCGCGCGCGACATGCCGGGCTACCTGGCGCTGGCGCAGCGGCTGTTCACGGCCGACGCCAACGTGCGCAACGTCAAGGCCTTCTTCAGCCTGAAGCGCTCGAAGTTCGAACCCAGGGTGCCGCTGGCGCCCGACTGACAAAAGCTATTTGCGGGGCCGCACCCAGTCGGCAAAGCTCACTTGCCGGCCGCGTGCGACGGTCAGCACGCCGGGTGCGGTCGATTTCGTCACGGTCGAGCCGCCGCCCACGGTGCCGCCCGCGCCGATGGTGACGGGCGCCACCAGCACGCAGTTGCTGCCCACGTGCACGTCGTCGCCGATGATGGTGCGATGCTTGTTGGCGCCGTCGTAGTTGGCGGTGATGCTGCCGGCGCCGTAGTTCACGCGTGCGCCCACCGTGGCGTCGCCGATGTAGGCAAGGTGGTTCGCCTTGGCGCCCTCGGCCAGGGTGGAATTCTTGATCTCGACGAAATTGCCGATGTGCACTTCGGCGCCGAGCCGGGCGCCGGGCCGCAGCCGGGCAAACGGGCCGATGCGCGAGCCGGCGCCGACCGTCACGCCGGCCTGCTCGCCGTCGATGTGCGTGAAGGGATGGATCACCGCGCCGGTCTCGATGCGCGCATTGGCGATCACGCAATTGGCGCCGACCGTGACACCGGCACCCAGCGACACCGCGCCTTCGAACACGCAGTTGACGTCGATCTCGACATCCGATTCGCAGGCCAGCGTGCCACGCACGTCGATGCGCGCCGGATCGGCCAGCCGCACACCCTGCGCCATCAGCGCGTCGGCCTGGCGGCGCTGCCAGGCGCGCTCGAGCGCGGCGAGCTGGGCCGGGTCGTTCACGCCGGTGACCTGCAGGCGGTCGTCGGTGCGGTGCGCCACCACGGGCACGCCGTCGACGGTGGCAAGCCGCACGATGTCGGTCAGATAGAACTCGCCCTGGGCGTTGCGGCTGTCGAGCCGCGCCAGCCAGGGCTTGAGCAGGCGCGCCGGCACCGCCATCACGCCGCTGTAGACCTCCTTGACCGCCCGCTGTGCCTCGTTCGCGTCCTTCTGCTCGACGATCGCCTGTACCGCGTCGCCTTCGCGCAGGATGCGGCCATAGCCGGTGGGGTCGTCGAAATCGATGGTCAGCAGCGCCAGGCGTCGGCCGGCGCTCGCCGCGATCAAGGCCCGCAAGGTGTCTTCGCGGATCAGCGGCACATCGCCCGAGAGCACCACCACGATGCCATCGTCGGGCAGCAGCGGCGCGGCCTGCTGCACGGCGTGGCCGGTGCCGAGCTGCGGTATCTGACGCGCGAAACGCGGCGCGCACGGCGCATCGGCCAGCGCGGCCTCGACCTCGTTGGCGCCATGACCGGTCACCACCACCACGTGCCGGGCGTTCAGCCGGGCCGCGGTATCGAGCACATGCAGCACCAGCGCACGGCCGGCCAAACGGTGCAACACTTTGGGCCAGCTGCTCTTCATGCGCGTGCCCTTGCCGGCCGCCATGACGACGATGTCGACCGGCCCCTGGTTGTCTTGCGGAATCTGTGTCATGCGTCTTGTTTCCCGAATGCGTTGTGGCTGCGCGAAGCAGTCGCGAATTATCGGCGTGCTGCTGCTGGCCTCCTTGCTGGCCGCGTGCAGCGCCGTCAAGCTGGCCTACAACAACCTGCCGGAACTGAGCTACTGGTGGCTCGACGGGTATGTCGACTTCGACGGTGCCCAGACTCCCCGCATGCGCGACGAGCTCGCGCAGTTGCTGGACTGGCACCGCCGCAACGAACTGCCGAAGGTCACGCGCCTGCTGCAGAAGGCCGAGGCGCTGGCGACCGACGACATCACGCCGGCCCAGGTGTGCGAAGTCGGCGACGAGATCCGCGCCCGCCTGCTGGCGGTGGCCGAGCGCGCCGAGGCGGCCGGCGCCGAACTCGCGCTGAGCCTCAGCGACGCGCAGCTGCAGCAGCTCGAGCGCAAGTACGTCAAGGTCAACGCCGACTACCGCAAGGACTGGCTCGCGCGGAGCGAGGCCAGGCAGCAGGACAAGCGCTACGACCAGTTTCTGGAGCGCAACGAGGACTTCTACGGCACGCTCGACAGGCCGCAGCGCGAGCTGCTGCGGCAGCAGGTGGCGCAGTCGGCGTTCAGTGCGCAGCGCGTCGACGCCGAGCGCCGCAACCGCCAGCAGGAGGCGCTGGCGCTGTTGCGCGGATTCCGGGCCAACCAGACCCCGCCGGCAGAAGTGCGAGCCGCGCTGCACGCGTACGTCCTGCGCATCGCCGACCCGCCACCCGGGCCCTGGCGCACCTACCAGCAGGCCATGCTGCAGGAGGGTTGCCGCAACGTCGCGACGCTTCACAACGGCACATCGGCCGCGCAGCGCGAGCGTGCGGTGCGGCGGCTGCAGGCGTACCAGACCGACGTGCGGGAACTTGCCTCGGCGCAGTGACGGCGTGGCACGGCGCTTGCGGCGCTTGATTACACTGCCCTCGCCGCAACGTTGCGACCCCGCCAACCACCCTCCAACCGATGAACATCTCGCTCTGCACGCTCTTCGAGGGCAACTACCACTACGGCGTGGCCGCGTTGGCGAATTCGCTGGTGGCCTCGGGCTACCAGGGTGAACTCTGGGTCGGCTACCGCGGGCCGTTGCCGCGCTGGGTACTCGACGCGCCGGGCTTCGACCCGCAAGTCGGCCACTTCCAGGCGAGTCCCTCGCTGGTGTTGCGCTTCGTGGTGCTCGACACGCCACTGCACTTCACCTACTACAAGCCCACTTTCATCGCCGACCTGCTGGCGCAGAACCCGCAGCTCGACACGGTGGCCTACATCGACCCCGATATCGTCGTCAAATGCGACTGGCCGGCGCTGGCCGGCTGGTTCCTCGACGGCGGCGTCGCGCTGTGCGAAGACGTCAACTTCCGCTTTCCCGCGCGCCATCCCAAGCGCCTGCTGTGGCGCGAGCACTTCGCGCCGCATGGCTTCGTCGAACGGCGTCCGCTGGACCGGTATTTCAATGCCGGCTTCATTGGCATCCCGCGCAGCAGCATCGGTTTTCTCGACCTGTGGCGTCGCGTCTGCGAGGTGGTGGTGGCCTACAACGGACCCAAACTCATCAAGGTGGGGGGCGGTGCGGCGCTGTTCAATTCGACCGATCAGGATGCGATGAACTTCGCGCTGACCGCCTGCGACGACAAGCTCAACACGGTTGGCGCCGACGGCATGGACTTCATGCCCGGCGGCTACTACCTGTCGCATGCCATCGGCCCGGCGAAACCCTGGCACGGCGGCCACATCCGGCGCGCGCTGCGGGGCTTTCCGCCCTCGCTACCGGCGAAGGCTTACTTTGCGTACGCCAACCACCCGATCAGGGTCTTTTCGGACAACGAACTGGCTCGCCGGAAGCTCACCATGCAGATCGCCGGTGCGATCGGCCGGGTGTACCGCCGCACCTAGTCAGCCGGCGCCCTCGACCGCCGGCGGGGGCGGTGGTGCGGCCGCACGGAACTGCGGCAGCGCCACAACCAGCAGCAGATACTGGTAGCCGAAATTGGCGAACGCGGTCGCCAGGTTGAACAGCAGCACCGCACGCAGGTCGGCCGCACCGAACAGCCACAGGTACAGCGCCTGAACCGCCAGCACCAGCGGAATGCTGAAGCTCTGGTTGGCCGTGGTGCCGCGTACCGTCAGGGTACGAAATGCCATGCCGGCGGCGTTGTTCAGCATCGAGGCCATGAACACGATCCACACGTAGGCCGCCATGGTGCTGTATTGCTTGCCGAGCAGCAGGATCCAGTATTGCGGCAGCCATACGGCGCTTGCCAGCACGAGCGCCATGCAAAGCAGGTACAGCAGGTGCACGCGCACCATCGTCGTGGCCAGGCGCGGGCCGGTCGGCGCCCGCGCGATGGCGGGAAACAGCAACACGTTGGTCATGCGGTCCAGCACCATCAGCACCATCGCGAGCCGCCCGAACGCACCGACTTCGGCCAGCATGTTCGCCGTGCCGAACAGCGACACCAGCAACACGGTGACGACGCCCTGCACCTGGTAGAAGACGGCCGGCAGCACCAGTGGCCTGGCAATGCGCAGCACCTGGGCGTCGACGCGCTTTGCGTCGCCCGCATCGAGCCGCGTTTCCGCGATTCCGTGCGTTGTCAGCGCCTGGCGGTACAGCAGCACGCTGACGATGCCCGCGGCCGCCGTCGCGGCCACGATGCCGGTGACCGAATAGGCTGTGATCGGCAACAGCAGCACGAGGCCGACCAACCCCAGCCGCACCGCGGTCGTCTTGAGCCCGATCTTGTTGAGCGTCGGCACGTGGCCGAGGATCAGCAGCACGGCGTTGGCATAGTGTTCGCGCAAGGTGGTCAACACGATCACCACGAACAGCGCCGCCGCGATCCAGTAAGCCGCCCCGCCCCAGCCGTGCTCGCGGGTCGTGTAGTGGAGGTAGGGCGCCACGACCAGCACGCCTGCGCCGAGCAATGCCCAGCGCCAATGGAACACGCGCTGGCATGCGCCGACCACCCAGGGCACTTCGCGCGCCCGCTGGCCCACCACGGGCAGGGTGCAATGGGCAATGCCAAGGTCGGTGACGCCCAGCAGCAGGGTCATGCACGCCAGCAGGAAGGTGTATTGGGCGTACTGGTCTTTGGGCAAGACATTGACGATCAGCAGGCCGGCCAACCCGCCGGCGATGACGCCCAGGGTCTCGACGCCGCCAACCGCCGCGACCCGGCGCACAAGGGCAAGAACAGTCATTTAGATCAGTGGAGTCGGCCGTGGCAGATGGATCGGCGCGGCATGGTCATCGAGTTTCACCCCGAGGACTATAGGGCCGCGACCGGGCCTTTTTGACATTTCCGCAACTGAACCGACCTGCACTACACGACCCTGGGGCGGGATCACGCCGACGGCGTGCTCTGCTCCGCGAATGTCCCCCGGGCTTCGCCCTCCTCCTTTATTTCGCTGCGCAGAGCACGCCGTCGACGCGATCCGTCAGAGCAGTGGTTGATCGACGAACACGACGCAGCGGCACTCGTGCCGAGGGCATCGGGTGCCTCCCGCAGCGAAATAAAGGAGGAGGCCGCAGGCCGGGGGACATTCGCGGAGGGAGGTACCCGATGTCCTCGGCACGCGCCCCGAATGCAAGCAGCATCAGAACGCCCCGTGGAACTACGATATGCCAGGCTGAGTCGCCACCCAGCCCCGGCAGTTGGCTCAGGCAACGTCCCAGGTGTACGTGGCGCCGTAGCCGTCCCACGGCTCCATCACGATGCGGTCACCGGCCACCACGGCCAGCGACTCACCGGGCGCCAGCACCAGGTCTTCGCTGGCGTGACGGGCGTTGGCGTCGCGCGTGACCCAGACCCGGCCTTGCCGGATCCGCAGCACGCTGGCTTGAGTGGCCTTGAGGCTCGTGGCCTGGCCGGCGGAAAGTTGCCACGCACCTCGACGTGCCGCCGCCGGAATGGCGGCCGGACGGACGGGCAGCGACAGGGACGAGGACGCGGTGCAAACGGCGGTGGACATGATGGACTCCTGAGGTTTCCTTAAATCGCATAAGCACGATTCAGGAATGAATGATCGGCGCTGGCCCGTTGGCAGTCCAATGAAAACGCGGTAGGCTACTGATTCCGTTTCCGCATCAATCACCGTGCAGCATTCCCAGACCCACCTGCGTTCCCGGCCGATTGCGGCCGGTCATCTGCGCGCCTTCGAGGCGGTGGCGCGGCATCTCAACTTCCGGGCGGCCGCCGAAGAGATGGCGCTCACGCAATCGGCCGTGAGCCGCCAGATCCAGTCACTCGAGGAAGAAGTCGGCGTGCCGCTGTTCCTGCGCCACACCCGGGCGGTCGAGCTCACCAGCGCCGGCGCGCAACTGCTGCTGGCGGTGCAACAGTCGCTGCCGCGCATCGACGGCGCGGTGCGGCAGATCCGCCAGAGCGCGGGCCGCAAGAGCGTGTCGCTCACCACCTTTGCCTCGTTCGCCTCGATGTGGCTGATCCCCCGGCTCGAAGCATTTCAGCGCGACAACCCCGACATCGACATCCGCATCGACGCCAGCGACGTGGCGATGGATCTGGAAATGGCCGATGTCGACATCGCGCTGCGCTACGGCCCGCCCGAGGCGATGCCGGCCGGCGCAGTGCGCCTGTTCGGCGAAACCTTGACGCCGGTGGCCAGCCCCTGGCTCATCAAGGGCAGCCCCCCGATCCGCAAGCCGGCCGACATGGTGAACTTCACGCTGATCGAGGCCGGCGACGCGCACCGTACGCACCTCGAATGGCTGACCTGGCGGCGCTGGTTCGAGGTCACAGGGCAAAGCCGGGCGCAGCCGCCGCGCTGGCTGTACTTCAACTACGCCTACCAGATGGTGCAGGCCGCGCTGACCGGCCAGGGCCTGGTGCTGGCGCGCAGTTCACTGATCGCCGAGAGCCTGGCCAACGGCGACCTGGTCGAGGTGCTGCCGCAGCACCGCCTGGATTCCCCGATGGCCTACTGGCTGCTGATCGGCCCGCGCAACGCGCTGCGGCCCGAAATCAAGGCGTTCTGTGAGTGGCTGGAGGCGCAGGCCGCCACCACGCGCGAGACGATCGGCGAGGTGCCGGACCCGGACACCGTCGACCACATGGACTGACTTTCTAGCCTATCGGCCAGACCACGCCGTTGTCGTTGAGGATCGCATCCAGCGGCACGTCGTGCCCTTCAGGCTCGAAATCGTCGAGAAAGCCCTGCGTGAAGCCCAGCCCCACGGTGAAGGGCTTCGGCTGCAGCGTCGCCAGCGTACGGTCGTAGAAGCCGCCGCCGTAGCCGAGCCGGTAGCCCCCTGCGCTGTAGCCCAGGCAAGGCACGAACAGCAGCGTCGGCACGATCAGTTCGGTGTCCTTGGGTTTCGGGATGTCGTAGGCGTCGTGCTCCATCGGGCAGCCCGGGTACCAGCTGTGAAACGTGAGCGTCTTGTGCTCGCGGTTGACCACCGGCAAGCCGATCCGGCGGCGGTGCGGCTCTTCGAGCAGTTCGCCGTCTTCCTTCCAGCGATGCAGCGCCGGCAACGGGTCGAACTCGCCCTTGATCGGCCAGTAGGCGCCGATCACCGTGTCGGGCCGTCCGACCAGCCAGATCCGCATCACGCGCTGCAACAGATCGGAGCGTTGCTGCCGGTCGGGCAGCGCCTGGCGCTGCTCGATCAGCGCGGCGCGCAGTTGGCCCTTGAGAAAACTGGCGGTGGCCGAGGTGTCGGCACCCTTTGACTTGTCCATAATCCCCCGATGCAGTTTCGAAGCATTTTGGCACCCCGGCGCTCCCTCCTCTCCATTCTTGTGCTGGCGGTCGCCACCATGCTGCAGCCAGCCTGCGCACAGAACCGCAACGACGACGTCCTGCTGCAGATGAAGCAGGCCTTCCAGCGTGGCGACAAGGCGCGCCTGACCGCGCTGCTCCCGCAGGCCCGCGGCCATGCACTCGAGCCCTGGGCCGCGTACTGGGAACTGAAGGCCCGCTTGCAGGAAGCCAGCGCGCAGGAGGTGCAGGATTTCCTCGGCCGCTACGCCGGCACCTACCAGGAAGACCGCCTGCGCAACGACTGGCTGCTGCTGCTCGGCCAGCGCCGCGACTGGGACGGCTTTGCGAGCCTGCATCCGGCCTACCGCATGGGTGACGACGCCCAGGTGCGCTGCTATGCAGTGCTGGTCGACATGCTGCGCACCGGCAATCCCGGCGCAGCCCATGCCGACGAGGTGCGGCGCAACTGGTTCGCGCAGCGTGACAACGACGACGGCTGCATGACCGCGGCCGACCGCCTGGTGTCGGCCCGCATGCTTTCGCCCAACGACGTCTGGAAGAAGGCCCGCCTCGCGATCGAGGCGAATCGGCCGCAGGCCGCACGTGGCGCCGTGACCATCGCCGCGCCGGACGCGGTGGCGCTGTTCGACGAAGTCAATGCCAGCGCGCCCAAATTTCTGCTCGGCCGCGCCTTCGTGGCCGCCAAGTCGCGCAAGGAACTGGTGGTGCTGGCGCTCATCAAGATCGCCATCGCCGACCCCGAGCAGGCCGCCACCCAGCTCGACAGCAAGTGGGGGCCGATGCTCTCGCCGGAGGAGCGCAACTGGGTCTGGGGCGTCATTGGCCGGCAAGCGGCCGGCAAGCTGTCCCCGCAGGCGATGGGCTACTACGCCAACGTCACGAAGAACAGCGACCTGTCGGACGACATGCTCGGCTGGAAAGCCCGCGCCGCCCTGCGCGCCGGCGACTGGAAAGAGGTGCAGGCCGCCACCGGCGCGATGAGCGCCGAGGGCAAGCAGGATCCGACCTGGGTCTACTGGCGCGCCCGCTCGCTGCAGGTCGCCGGCGGCGACGAGCGCAAGGCCGAGGCGCGTCGCCTGTTCGAAAGCATCGCCGGCACGCGCGGCTTCTACGAGTTGCTGGCCCTCGAAGAACTGGGCCAGCGTGCAACGATGCCGACCCGGCCCGCACCGCTGACCGCCGAGGAAAAAGACGGTGCCCGCAACAACCTCGGGCTCAACCGCGCCCTCTACGCCATCGCGATCGGCCTGCGCCCCGAAGGCACGCGCGAGTGGAACTACGCCACCAACCTGCACGACAAGGGCGGCATGGACGACCGAGGCCTGCTGGCCGCGGCCGACTTCGCCTGCCAGCGCGAGGTGTGGGATCGCTGCATCAACACAAGCGAGCGCACCAAGGGCGTGATCGACCCCGAACAGCGCTTCCCGATGCCCTACCACGACGCGGTGCTGCGCAAGAGCCAGGACATCGGGCTCGACCCGGCCTACGTCTACGGGCTGATCCGGCAGGAAAGCCGCTTCATCATGGACGCGCGCTCCGGCGTCGGCGCCTCCGGCCTGATGCAGGTGATGCCCGCCACCGCCAAATGGACCGCCAACAAGATCGGCATGGCCGGCTTCACGTCGAACCAGATCAACGACCGCGACACCAACATCACCATCGGCACCAGCTACCTCAAGCTGGCGCTCGACGACTTCGACGGCTCCATGCCGCTGGCCGCGGCGGCCTACAACGCCGGCCCGGGCCGCCCGCGCAACTGGCGCAACGGGCCGGTGGTCGAGGCCGCGATCTGGGCCGAGAACGTGCCGTTCACCGAAACGCGCGACTACGTGAAAAAAGTGCTGGCCAACACCACCAACTACGCGGCCATCATCACCGGCCAGCCGCAGTCGCTGAAGGCACGGCTCGGCATGATCGGGCCGCGCGATGCGCGCATTCCGGAAGTCAACAAAGACCTGCCCTGAGCTGAGTTGCCGAGCGCGCAATGGCCTCTGCCTGGGACACGATCACCGACACCGTTGCGGCCGAGTTCTCGGACGTCACGGATCTTGCGCAACTCACCCGCATCGGCGTGCGGCTCACGCTGGCCGCGCTGCTCGGCTTCGTGCTCGGTTTCGAGCGCGAGCAGCAGGGCAAGGCGGCGGGCGTGCGCACCCACATGCTGGTGGCGATCGGCTCCGCGATGTTCGTGCTGGTTCCGCAGCAGACCGGCATCGTGCCGGCCGACATGAGTCGTGTGATCCAGGGGCTGATCGCCGGCGTCGGCTTCCTGTGCGCCGGCACCATCCTCAAGCAGGGCAAGGACGAGCAGCAGGTGCAGGGGCTCACCACCGCGGCCGGCCTGTGGATGACGGCCGCCATCGGCATGGCCTGCGGGCTCGGCCGTGAATCGACGGCCGCACTCAGCACGCTGCTGGCGCTGGCGGTGCTGGCCCTCGTGCCGCGGCTGGTCAGCCTGATCGAACGCGCGCTCGGCCAGCCGGCCGACAAGCGCTGACGCACCACGCCGCATCAATTCCCCGCGTTTTTGGCATCAACGCCGACAGTCCGGGCCGCTAGCATCGCTGGCTCTGCAATCGAAAAGGATGATGGGAAATGCGCAAGCTCTACGTGGCCAACAAGAACTATTCGTCGTGGTCGATGCGGCCCTGGGTGCTGATGAAGCAGGCCGGCATCGAATTCGAGGAAGTCATGGTGCCCTTCGGAGAGGATGCGTTTTCACCCGGCTCCCAGTTCAAGCGCACCATTGGCGCGCTGAACCCGAACGGCCTCGTGCCCGTGCTGGTGGACGACGGCCTCATCGTCTGGGACACGCTGGCCATTGCCGAATACCTGGCTGAAACCTGCCCCGACGCGCAGCTCTGGCCGGCCGACCGCGCGCAACGCGCCCGGGCGCGCAGCATCTGCGCGGAGATGCATGCGGGTTTTGGCGCGCTCCGTTCGGCTTGCATCATGAACATCGAGGCCGACCTTGCAACCCAGGGCGCGCTGATCTGGCGCGACAACGCGGCCGTGCGTGCCGACGTCGCCCGCATCGTTTCGATGTGGAGCGAACTGCTCGCCGACCACGCCGCCAGCCATGCCGACGGCATGCTGTTCGGCCGCTTCAGCGTGGCCGACGCCTATTACGCGCCGGTGGTGATGCGGCTCACGCGCTATGCGCTGCCAGTGCCGGCCGAGGTGGCGGCCTACCTGAAGCGCGTCGAGGCGCTGCCGGGCGTCAAGGCCTGGGTCGACGACGCGCTGGCCGAGCGCGACTTCCTGGATTTCGAGGAACCGTACCGCCTGGGCCGCTGACTCAAGCCGCTGAGCTACTCAGGGACGTACTTGTTGCCTGCAGCCTTGTAGCGCTCGATCGCGCGCTTCAGGTCGGTGTGCTCTTCGCAGGGAAAAAAACAGGCCTTGTCGAGCGCGGCCAGCCGCTCCTCGGCCTTCTGCAGATCGCCGGTCATCAGGTACAGCTCGCCCGAATACTCGAGCGCGCCGCGGTGTTTAGGGTCGATGCGCAGGGCCAGGTTGTAGTAGCGCTCGGCCGCCGCGTAGTCGGGCGTGGCGGACTTGCGCAGGCTGTAGCCCATCAGGTTGTTCCAGTCGGCGCTGCTCACGTCGTTGATGTTCTTCAGCTCCTGGATGGCCCCGCTCCAGTTGCGCTGTGCGATCTGGGCCTTGACCGGGGCAAGCTTGTCGGTGCCGGGCGCCGCTGGCGTCTCGGCGGCAAAGCCGGGCTGATGCAGCGCCAGCGCGACCAATGCGGCCATCGCCGCGTGCGGGAGTTTCATGCTGCGCGCTCCTGTGTCACAGACGCCAGTGAAGTACTTTTGCGGCGGCTGGTCAATCCACCGGATGGCCGGCCCGCCGGTGCACGCCCCTACACTGCGCCCATGAAAACCTACCTTGTCGGCGGTGCGCTGCGCGACCGTCTGCTCGGCCTGCCGGTATCGGACCGCGACTGGCTCGTGGTCGGCGCCACGCCCGAAGAGATGACGCAGCGCGGCTACCTGCCGGTGGGGCGCGACTTTCCGGTGTTCCTGCATCCGCAAACGCGCGAAGAGTACGCGCTGGCGCGCACCGAGCGCAAGAGCGCGCCGGGCTACCGCGGCTTCACCATTCATGCCGCGCCCGACGTCACGCTGGAGCAAGACCTGGCGCGGCGCGACCTCACCATCAATTCGATCGCACTCCCGGCCGAACTGGCGGGCGACGGCGGCCAGTTTCCATTGAGCCTGGAGGCATTGGTCGACCCGTTCAACGGCCAGCGCGACCTGCGCGACAAGGTGCTGCGCCATGTGACCGACGCCTTCCGCGAAGACCCGGTGCGCATCCTGCGCGTGGCGCGCTTCGCCGCGCGCTTTCACCAGTTCGGCGTCGCGCCCGAAACCATGGCGCTGATGCGCGAAATGGTCGACGCCGGCGAGGTCGATGCGCTGGTGCCCGAACGCGTCTGGCAGGAGCTCGCACGCGGGCTGATGGAAGCGAGGCCGTCGCGCATGTTCGCGGTGCTGCACGAGTGCGGTGCGCTCGAGCGGCTGCTGCCGGAACTCGACCCTGCCACGGCCCGCATGCGGGCGCTCGACCGCGCCGCGCAGATCGGCGCTCCGCTGCCGGTGCGCTTTGCCTGTGTCATGCGCGGCCTCGGGCCGGCGCTGCCCGCGCTGTGCGAGCGCTGGCGCGTGCCGATCGAAGAGCGCGATCTGGCGCTGCTGGTCGACCGGGAGGGCCACCGCATCGATGCAGCCACCGAACTGGATGCCGCGCAAGTGATGGATCTGCTGGAACGCTGCGATGCCATCCGCAAGCCGCAGCGCTTCGAACAGGCCTTGCTGGCCTGCGAGTGCGGCGTGCTCGGCGAGCGCGCCGGCAGCTATGCGCCGCGCCCCCGCCTCGCCGCAGCCCTTGCCGCCGCCCGGGCTGTTGCTACGGATTCGATAGCACGCGATGCCCAGCGGGCCGGCGCGACCGGCCCGAAGATCGGGGACGCCATCCGTGCAGCACGGGTCGCGGCGGTGGCGTCGATCCCGCGCGCCTGATTACCGGCATTGGCCGACAGCGGCATGGCCGGCGCGGGGTTATGGTTGGCAACCCATGCTGACGCCTCCCCGCCTTACCCCCGACGCCGCCCTTTTTCTCGACTTCGACGGCACCCTGGTCGCCCTGGCCGAAACCCCCGAAGCGATCGAGATTCCACCGGCACTGGTCGCGCTGCTCGGTGATCTTCATGACTTGCTCGGCGGTGCCGTAGCCGTGGTGTCGGGCCGGCAGATCGACTCGATCGACCGCTATCTGGCACCGCTGCGGCTGCCGGCCGCGGGCGAGCACGGTGTGCAGCGGCGCGACGCCGAAGGTCATATGCAGGAGCAGCGCCCACCCGACCTGGTGGCGGTGCTCGACGCAGCCAACGAGCTCGCCGGCGCGCACCCAGGCCTATTGGTGGAACGCAAGCACGCCGCCATCGCGCTGCACTACCGGCTCGCGCCGGATCTCGAGGCTGTTTGCCGCGAGACCATGTCGCGCGTGATCGCGGGGCAGCCCCAGTTCGAGCTGCTGCACGGCAAGTTCGTGTTCGAAGTGAAGCCGGCCGGCGTGAACAAGGGCATCGCGATCGACGCCTTCCTGCGCGAGGCACCTTTCGCCGGACGCATGCCGGTGTTCGCAGGCGACGACACCACCGACGAAACCGGCTTTGCCGTGGTGCAGCCGCGCGGCGGCGTGGCCATCAAGGTCGGCAGCGGGCCGAGCCTTGCGGTGCACCGGCTCGAATCGCCCCGCGCGGTGTTCGAGTGGCTGCTGCAGGCGCGCGACCTGCTCGCGGCCGGGCCTCGGCCCGCGGCCGAGGGCACGCCGGCATGAGTCGCCTGGTCGTCGTTTCCAACCGCGTGGCCGATCCGCGCAAGCAGGCTGCCGGCGGACTGGCAGTGGCGCTCGGCGAAACGCTGCAGCAGACCGGCGGCCTCTGGTTCGGCTGGAGCGGCACGGTGATCGAGGGCGGGCCCGCCGGCGAAGGCGAACTGCACAAGCAACAGGCCGGCAAGGTGACGCTGGCCACGCTCGACCTGAGCCGTGAAGACCACGACAGCTACTACCTCGGCTACAGCAACGACGTCCTGTGGCCGGTGTTCCACAACCGGCTCGACCTGGCCCGGTTCGAGGCCGGCTTCATCGGCGGCTACCGGCGCGCCAACCAGCTGTTTGCGCGCAAGCTGCTGCCGCTGCTGAAGGAAGACGACATCATCTGGGTGCACGACTACCACCTGATCCCGCTGGCGGCCGAGCTGCGCGCGATGGGGTGCCGCCAGCGCATCGGCTTCTTCCTGCACATTCCGCTGCCGCCGCAGATCATCATGGCGGCCATTCCGCAGCACGAGTGGCTCACCCGCTCGCTGTTCGCCTACGACCTGATCGGGCTGCAGGCGCGCCAGGACCAGGAACACTTCGAGCGCTACGTGCTGAGCGAAGCCCATGGCGAGGCGCTCGGCAACGACATGTACCGCGCCTACGGACAGACGGTGCGCTGCGGCGCGTTTCCGATCGGCATCGACGTCGACGAGTTCGCCGCGCTCACGCACGCGAAGGAAGCGCGCGACATGTACGACACCATGAAGCGCGAGTATTCGACGCGGCGGCTGCTGCTCGGCATCGACCGCCTCGACTATTCCAAGGGCATCCCGAACCGCGTGCGCGCGTTTCGCGAACTGCTGGCGCACTACCCCGAGAACCGGCGTAGCGCGACGCTGATCCAGATCGCGTCGCCCACGCGCGAGACGGTCGATGCGTATGGCGACATCCGGCGCGAGCTCGAGTCGCTGTGCGGCGCGATCAACGGCGACTACGGCGAGCTCGACTGGATGCCGGTGCGCTACATCCACCGCAACGTGGCGCGCAAGCGCGTGCCCGGCCTGTGCCGCGCGGCCGCCGTGGGCCTGGTGACGCCACTGCGCGACGGCATGAACCTGGTGGCCAAGGAATACGTTGCGGCGCAAGACCCGGCCGACCCCGGCGTGCTGGTGCTGTCGCGTTTTGCCGGCGCGGCCGAGCAGCTGAAAGAGGCGCTGCTGGTGAACCCCTACGACACCCACGGCACGGCCGAGGTGATGCAGCAGGCGCTGCAGATGCCGCTGGAAGAACGCCGCCACCGGCACCAGAAGCTGCTGCAGGGCATTCGCGACCAGGACGTGCACTGGTGGCGCCGCACCTTCCTGCAGGCGCTCAGCGAGGCCACGCCGCCGGGCGACTGACGCTCAGCCTGACACCGGGTCGAGGTGCGGTGCCAACACCTCGGCCAGCCAGTCCATCAGCGCCTGCACGCGCTTCGACAGATTTCGCCGGTTCGCGTAGAGCAACGACACCGGCATCGGCTCACCAGTAAACCCCGGCATCACTTCGACCAGGAGGCCTGCGTTCAGCGAGGACATGGCGCCGAAGCGCGGCGCCTGGATCAACCCAAGGCCGGCCAGGCAGGCGGTCTGGTAGGCATCGGTGTGGTTGACGGTGATCACGCCCTGCATTTCCAGAACGCGGTAGCGCTCTCCGTCGTAGTACTCCCAGCCGGACACGGCGCCGCCGGGGCTCGACGCCCAGCGCACCAGTCGATGGCGCGCCAGATCCTCCAGCGTGCGGGGCGTGCCGTACTGCGCCAGGTAGGCGGGGCTCGCGCAGTTGACCTGCGACAGCTGGCCGAGGCGCCGGGCGACCAGCCCCGAATCCTGCAACTGGCCCACGCGCAGCACGCAGTCGAAGCCCTCGTGGACGAGATCGACGCGCCGGTCGGTGGTACTGAGTTCGATCTCGACCAGTGGATGCGCAGCCAGGAATTCCGGCAGGCGCGGAATCACCACGCTGCGCGCCAGGCCGGTCGGTAGGTCGACGCGCAGCCGGCCGCGCAGGCTGCTCGGCGCGTGCTGGAACAAGGCCTGCAGTTCTTCCGCATCGGCCAGCAGCGCCTTGCCGCGCTCCAGAAACTGTTCGCCGTCGGGCGTCACGCGCACGGTGCGCGTGGTGCGGTGCAGCAGCCGCGTGCCGAGCTGGGCCTCGAGTTGCTGCACGCTGGTGGAGACGCGTGATTTCGGCAGCCCGAGCTGTTCCGCAGCGCGCGTGAAGCTGCCGAGTTCGGCGACCTTCACAAAGGTTTGCAGCAGGGCGAAGTCCATGGCGTCGACTCAATTGTTCTTTTATGCAGAACGATTATGTCTATCTTTGCTGGTTTATCGCTTGATTGTTCCCTTCTAAAGTTCAGTCCATCCACTCTGAACCTGAAAGGAACCGACATGAGCCCCGCTCCCATCGCACTCGTCACCGGCGCCAGCCGCGGCCTCGGCAAGAACACCGCCCTGAAGCTGGCCGAACGCGGCGTCGACCTGATCCTCACCTACCGCAGCGGCGCCGACGAAGCGCAGCAACTGGTGCAGCAGGTCGAAGCGCTCGGCCGCCGCGCGGTGGCACTGCCGCTCGACGTGGCAGACAGCGCCGGCTTCACCGCTTTCGCCGCGGCCGTGAAAAGCGCGCTCGCCACGGTGTGGCAGCGCGAGCGCTTCGACTATCTGGTCAACAACGCCGGCGTCGGCATCAACGCACCCTTTGCGCAGACCACCGAAGCGGAGTTCGACATGCTGATGAAGATCCAGCTCAAGGGCCCGTTCTTCCTCACGCAGGCGCTGCTGCCGCTGATCGCCGACGGCGGGCGCATCGTCAACGTATCGACCGGCCTGGCGCGCTTCGCCCTGCCCGGCTACGCGGCCTATGCGTCGATGAAGGGCGGGATCGAGGTGCTGACGCGCTACCTGGCCAAGGAGCTCGGTGCGCGCGGCATCGCGGTGAACGTGGTGGCACCGGGCGCGATCGAGACCGACTTCGGCGGCGGCGTGGTGCGCGACAACGCGCAGATGAACGCAGCCATCGCGTCGCAGACCGCGCTGGGCCGGGTCGGCCTGCCCGACGACATCGGCGGTGCAATCTCGATGCTGCTGCAGCCCGACAACCGCTGGATCACCGGCCAGCGGATCGAGGTGTCGGGCGGCATGTTTCTTTGAGGTCGCCGCCTCCAGCCGCCGCGCTCAGATCAGCGGGATCGTCATGCGGTCGATCACGGCACGCGTGTCGGGGCGCACGCCGCGCCACCACACGAAAGCCTCGGCAGCCTGCTCGACCAACATGCCCACACCGTCGGCCAGTCTTGGCACGCCAGCGTTCTGCGCGAGCCGCAGGAAGGGCGTGAGGCCCTTGCCGTAGACCAGTTCGTAGGCCAGCCCGGCGCCCTGCAACGCCTCGGCCGGCAGCGGCGGCAGTTCGGCCTTGAGGCTGGCCGAAGTGGCGTTGATCACCATGTCGAAGCGCTGGCCGGCGAGCTCGGCGTAGCCTGATGCGACCACGCGGCCGTGCGCCGCGAATTTCCCGGCCAGCCCGGCGGCGGTCGCCACGGTGCGATTGGCCACCACCAACTCGGCCGGCGCCTGCGCCAGGAAGGGCAGCAGCGCCCCGCGCGCCGCGCCGCCGGCACCGAGCAGCAGCACGCGCGCGCCCTTCATCGCGACGCCCAAGTTGCGCGTGATGTCGTTGACCAGGCCGACGCCGTCGAAGTTGTCCGCGTAGATGCGGCTCCCTTCGAACTTGAGCGCGTTGGTGGCGCCGGCCAGTTCGGCGCGCTCCAGCCTGTCGGTCGCCAGGTCGAAAGCCTGCAGTTTGAACGGCGCGGTGATGTTCATGCCAAAGCCGCCGGCAGCGCGGAACGCGTGCACGGTATCGGCAAAACCGTCGAGCGGCCCTTCGATCGCGCTGTAGGCAATGTCCTGGCCCGTCGCCGCGGCGAAGCTGCCATGAATCAGCGGCGACTTGCTGTGGCCGATGGGATTGCCGATGACGGCGTAGCGGTCGGTCATTTGTTCGCCCCTCTCATTTGGCGTAGAGCACGCCGTCGGCCTGCATGTCGGCGATCTGCGCGTCGCTGAAGCCCAGGCTCGTGGCGACTTCCGCGTTGTGCTGGCCCAGGTCGGGCGCGACCTGCGTCTGCGTCGTGTCGCAGCCCGAGAAGCGGAACGGCAGATTCGGCAGCCGGATCGGGCCGAGCGCCGGATGCTGTTGTTCGACCACCATGCCGCGTGCCTGGATCTGCGGATCGGCCAGCACCTCGTCGATGCGCTGCACCTTGGCGCATGGCACGTCAATGCCATCGAGCAATTCCAGCACTCGCGCCACCGGGCGCGCTTCGACCCAGGCGCGAACCACTGGCAGGATGTCCAACCGGTTCGCGTTGCGGCCGGTCGAAGTGTGCAGGCGCGTGTCGGCACCGAAGCCGGCCGGGCCGCCGGTCTGCGAGACCAGCGTGGCAAAGCGCTTCCAGGCATCGTCCACCTGCGCGGCGATCACCAGGTCGCCGTCCTGCGCGCGGAACACGCCGTAGAGCGTGGAATTGGGCATGTCGTGGCCGGTCTGCACCGGCACCTCCTTGCCGTCGGACAGCGTGTAGCACTGCACCGCATACTCGTGCATCGACACCAGCGTGTCGTACAGCGCCATGTCGATGTGCTGCCCCCGGCCCGACTTCACGCGGCCGAGCAGCGCGGCATTGATCGCGGCCACGGCGTGGATTCCGGTGTACATGTCGCCGAGCGAGATGCGCAGCAGCGGCGGCGCCTCGCCCGGGTTGCCGACCATCTGCATGATCCCGCTCTTGGCCTCGGCGATCAGGCCGAAGCCGGCACGGTGCGCATCAGGCCCGGTGTGACCGTAGGCCGAGATCGAGCAATACACCAGGCCCGGATTGCGCGTCGCCAGTCCTTCGTAGCCCAGACCCAGCTTCTTCAGCGCGCCGGGGCGGTAGTTCTCGACGAACACGTCGGCGCTGTCGACCAGTTTCTGCATCAGTTCGCGGCCGCGCGGATCCTTGGTGTTGACGCACAGGCCCTTCTTGCCCATGTTCTGCTGCAGGAAATAGCCGCTGTGCTCGCCGACGAACCAGGCATGCTGGCGGCCGGCGTCGCCGGTGCCGGGACGCTCGACCTTGATCACCTCGGCGCCGAGCGCCGCCAGACAGCGCCCGACGTAGGGGCCGGCCAGGAAGTGGCTGTAGTCGACCACGCGGATGCCCGCAAGTGGCAGCGCCTGCTGCGCAGCGCTCATGCCGGCCTCCGCGGAATCATCACGCGGTGCTCGCCCTTTTGCACCACCTCGTCGCGCTGGTTGACGAGTTCGGACGGCAACACCAGGATGCCCCAGCCCGGCTTGCTCTTCGATTCCCGCTTGCTGCCGACGTGGAACTTCACGCGCACCGTGTCGCCGAGCTTGATCGGGCCGACGAAGCTCCATTCCCAACCCAGCGACATGCCGGGCATGAAGCGCATGTCGCTGCCAGTCTTCAGCCCGTCGGCGACCGACAGCCCGAACAGGCCGTGCGCCACGCGCGTGCCGAACGGCGTGGTGCGCGCGTAGGCCTCGTCGGTGTGCACCGGCGTGTGGTCGCCGGTCAGATCGGCGTAGGCCATGACGCGAGCCTCGGTCACTTCGTAGGGCGGGCTGGTGCATGCCTCGCCGACGACGGCGTCGTCCCAGTACTTGTCTTCGATGGCCATGGTGGTGGTGTTTCCTTGGTGTCTCGTCTTGTTGAACAGGGGTCAATCGCGCGGCTGCACGGCAAGTGCCTGCGCCACGGCGCCCTTGCTGGCCTGGATGAATTCGACGGCCAGGCCGTCGGGCAGCCGCAGCCAGTTGCGGCCTTGCGGCATCTCGGTCACGCCGAAGGCCTGCGCTGCGACCAATGCAGCCTCGAGGTCTTCGCACATCACGCCGAGGTGGCCCAGCCGCCCTTCGGGACCGACGAAATCGGGGTTGGCCATGAACTGCATGCCGCCCAGCGTCCAGTACTGCGCCGGCGCTTCGATCGAGCCCTGCACCTCGCGCATCGCCATGCCGCAAACGTCGTGGAAGAACTTGATGTGCCAGTGGATGTCCTGAACCCAGATGGCGACGTGTTCCAGATAGGCTTTCGGCTGGCTCATCGGGTCGTCTCCTCCATGCGGCGCTCGATGCCCTTGATGGCGGCTACCAGCGTCTGGTTGACCGGCGTCGGCACGTTGTGCTTGGCGCCTGCGCGCACCACCGAGCCGTTGATGTAGTCGATCTCGGTGGCCGAGCCTTTCTCGAGGCTCTGCAGCATCGAGGTCTTGAACTCCGGCGGCAGGCCGTCGGCGGCCATGACCCAGGCGTCGCGCGGCTCCTTGATCGACAGCGTGACGCCGGCGGCGCGCGCCACCGCCATCGCTTCGGCCACTGCGGCCACGGCGGTCGCTTCGATCTCGGGCACGGCATAGAGGCTGCCGTAGGTCTGGCCGGTGATGCCGCTCAGCGCGCCGGTGGACACGTTGATGAGCAGCTTGTCCCACATCACGCCCAGGATGTTGTCGCTGAGCTCGGTGGGCAGTTCGGCACGCTCGAATTCGGCGGCGATGGCCCTGGCGCGCGCGCTGAGGCGGCCGTCGAGCTCGCCGATCACGGTGCGCTTGCCGCGCGTGCCGGCGATGACGTGGCCGGGGCCGAGCAGCACGCCGCCGACGTAGGTCTTGCCGGCCAGCACATGCGCGCGACCCACCACCTCGGCCAGGATCTCCTCGTGACCCATGCCGTTCTGCAGCGACAGCACGGCGGTGTCCGGCCCGACGATGTTGCGTGCGCCTTCGATCGCCGAACGCGTGTGGAAGGACTTGACCAGCACGATCACCAGGTCGGCCGGCTCCAGGCCGCCGGCATCAAGTGCGGCCCTGACCTTGACGGTGCGCTCCGAATTGCCGTCCTTCATGCGCAGGCCGTTGCGGTTGATGGCGTCGACGTGGGCCCGGAACGGGTCGATCAGCGTGACCTCGGAACCCGCCGCGGCGAGCGTGCCGCCGATCGCGCAACCGAGGGCGCCGGCACCCAAAAAATGGATCTTCAAGCAGGTCTCCTTGTTCGTCCGAGCCGATGCGGCCTGGCAACGGACTCAACGATAGGGAGCAATCAACATTTCCAAAATGCAGCTACCGCAATAACGTACATTGCATTTCGCAATGAATGAAACGACCGACACCCCCGACGCCGGGCTGCTCGACATCAAGCTGCTGCGCCTGTTCGAGCTGCTCTACAGCACGCACAGCGTGACGCGCGCCGCCGAACAGCTCGGGCAAAGCCAACCCACCGTGAGCATCTGGCTGGCACGGCTGCGCCGGCAATTGAACGACCCGCTGTTCGTGCGCACGCCCAGCGGCATGCAGCCAACGCCGCGCGCCGAGATGCTGATCGGCATCGTGCGCGAAGCGTTGCGCTCGCTGCGCCAGTTGGCCATCGCGCAGGCCGTGTTCGACCCTGCGACCGCCAGCCGCCGCTTTCGCATCTGCATGACGGACGCCAGCCATGTGACGCTGCTGCCGCAGCTGCTGGCCCATGTGCGCGCGTCGGCACCCAAGGTGCGGCTGGTGGCAGCGCGCATCGATGGCGAGACGGCCCAGGCCCTGCAGTCCGGCGAGGCCGATCTGGCAATCGGCCTGGTGCCCTGGCTGGAGTCAGGCTTCTACCAGCAGGTGCTGTTTCCGCAGGACTGGGTCTGTCTGGTCAATGCGCGGCACCCGCGCATCGGTGCCAAGGCCTTGGGCCTGCGCGACTACAAGGCCGAGGCGCATGTCGGCATCGCCGGTGGCACCGGCGGGCAACTGCTGGAGGCGGCGCTGGCCAGGCACCGCATCGAACGGCGGGTGCAACTGGAACTTCCGGGCTTTCTGGGTTTGGCGGCGATCGTGGAGACCACGGATCTGATCGCCACGTTGCCCCGCCACATTGGCGAAACGCTGGCCAGAACCGGCGGCCTGACCGTGTTCCCCTGCCCGCTTCCGGTGCCGCCCTTCACGGTCAAGCAACATTGGCACGCGCGGTATCACGAGGATCCAGCCAACCGTTGGCTGCGCGAGCTGTGCGCCCGGCTGTTTGCGGCGCGCGGCCAGCACGCACCCAAACCCGTCAGAAGGATGGCCAGCCGCTAGTCCAGCAGCGCCAGCGCCGCGTAGTCGCCCACCTTGTCACCCAGCCCCGCGGGCACCAGCGTGACGCCCGCCGTCAATGAGGGCAGCCTGCCATCGATCTGCGCCTGCAGCCGCGGCAGCAGGAATTCGCGGTTGTTCCAGAACACGCTGCCTCCCAGGCTGATGCGCTCCAGATCGAGCGTGGCGACCAGGTTGTAGAGCATGCGGCCCATGCTGCGGCAGAGCGCGTCGACTCGCGCCAGCGCCGCCGCATCGCCGGCCGCCGCCGCAGCGAACAGCGCTTCGGCCGGCTGCCCGAAGCGGCGTGCAATCGCGTTGCCCGCGGTCAGTCCCTCGACGTCGCCCACGTTGCCGCAGCCGCACAGCGCATTGCTGTCGTCGTCGACCACGAAGGTGTGGCCGGCGTGGCCGGCGTTGCCGTTCTTGCCGTGCAGCACGCGCCCGTCGACGCACAGGCCGACGCCGATGCCGGTGCTCCAGGTGACGTAGGCGCAATGGCCGACGCCCTGGAGCGCCCCCCAGCGGCGCTCGGCCTCGAGCGCACCGACGGCATCGTTCTCGACGCGCACCTCGTCGAAGCGGACGGCCAGCGGTGCCTCGACGGGCGCGGTCATCCAGTCGTTGGGCAGGCCGCGCGCTGGGCCGGCGATGCCGCCGCAGATGTTGGGCGTGGCGAGTTCGATCGCACCGGCGCTCAGCACGAACGGCCCGGCCGACGACACGCCGACGCGCCGCACCGCCTCAGGCGCGATCTTCTGCTCGGCACAGACCTCGTCGACCATGCGCAGGATCTGCCGCGCGACCGCGAAGTTGTCGCCGGTCTTGGCGGTCGGTTCGCTGCGGCGGCCCAGCAAGGGCCGGGCGCTGCCATCCAGCGACTGGCCGTCGGCCGCCAGGCTCACGGCCAGCTTGGTACCGCCGATGTCGACGCAGGCTCTCATTTCTTGTCTGTCCTTGTGGTTGTCAGATCCATCGCGCGATCAACGCCGCGATCATGCTGAGCACCAGCGTGCTCGCGATCGGAAGTTGCCAGTTGCGCCCGAAGGCGCGGAATTCGAAGTCGCCGGGCAGGCGCCCGAAGCCATAGCGGCGCAGGAACTCGGTGAGCCCGCTCATGAGTACCAGCGCGAGCACGACGACGATGAGCCAGCGGATCATTCACGCAGCAGTTCGAGCGCGGCGCGGTGCAGCGCGGGGGTGGCGGCAGCGATGACACGGCCGTCGGAATTCAGGCCCAGCGGCTGGCCCTGCCAGTCGGTGATGACGCCGCCCGCCGCTTCGATCAACCCCGTCGGGCCGAGGTAGTCATAGGGTTGCAGGCCGGCCTCGACCACCAGGTCGATGGTGCCGCCCGCAAGCTGGGCATAGCCGTAGCAATCGCCGCCGAAGCGGCGCATTGCACAGCGGCGACTCAGCCGGTCGAAGGCATGCCAGTCGGCCGGCGCAAAGATGTCGGGCGAGGTGGTGACGATGCGGGCCTGGGCCACTTCTGCGCAGGCGCTCACGCGCACGGCTTCGCCGTTGCGGTGCGCGCCGATTCCGGCCTGGCCGACCCAGCGCTCGCCGAGCACCGGCATGTCGACGATGCCGAGCGTGACGCGCCCGCCCTCGAGCAGACCGATCAGCGTGCCCCAGAGCGGCGAGCCTGTGATGAAGCTGCGGGTGCCGTCGATCGGGTCGAGCACCCAGATGCGCGCGGCATCGAGTCGCACGAGCCCGTGCTCCTCGCCGTAGATGCCATCGGCCGGGCACTGCGCGCCGAGGATGTCGCGCATGGCCGTTTCGGCCGCGCGGTCGGCCAGCGTGACCGGGCTTTCGTCGGCCTTGGTGATGATGTCGAGCGGCGTTCGAAACCAGCGCATCGACTCGGCCGCCGCGGCATCGGCCAGGGCCCGCGCGATGCGCAGCGATTCTTCGGGGCGTGTGGAACTCATGGCAGGCAAAAGCGGAACAAGATGGCATTAGAACCGAGCCGGCTTGCCGCCGGATTGACAGCCGGCGTGGCGCCCGCCTAGCATCCGGCCCGAATACGCCCAGCGCCGACCCCCGGCCCGCGGCACGGAGCTGGCATGGTGTTGGGTGGATCGATGTTTCTCGCGTTCTTTCGCAACGCCTGTTGCACCTTTCTTCTGCTGGCGGGCACTGCCGGACTGGCCGGCGCCACGCCGTCGGCGAGCGAAGACAAGATCATCGAGAGCCTGATCCAGCGGGTAGCGGCCAGGGCCAACATGGTCTTCCTGCGCAATGGCAACGAATACAGCGCGGCCGACGCGGCCAGGCACATGCGCGAGAAGTACGAGTACTTCAAGCAGGAGATCGTCACCGCGGAAGACTTCATCCTGCGCTGCGGCACCCGGTCGGAGATGACCAAGGTCACCTACAAGGTCAGGATGGCGGGCGGCAACGCGGTGCGCGAATCGAGCGACTTCCTGTACGAAGAGCTGCGCGCCCTGCGCCAGCGCTGACGCGCACTCCCGGCGCCGGTGCTCAGAGCGTGTGGCTGCGGTCGCCTTCGGCGAAGCCCAGTGGTTCCCAGGGCGCGCCGATGCCGAAGCCGATCACCTTGAACAGTTCGCCCATCTCGTGTTCATGGATCAAGCGGGCCGCCAGCGCCCGCTGCGCCTGCGTGGCGTGCTCCATTTTTGACGTCAGACCGCAGTTGATGAGGAACCGGGCCTGGCTGCAGTAGCCCAGCACTTCCAGCCCCGCGTTCTGGCCCGCCAGCGCCACGCCGGTGAAGTTGACGTGCGCCGTGATGTCCTTGGCGCCGACGTCCACCAGCGGGTCGCCGTCGGCCAGGTGCGCCTTGTGGCACATCACGGTGCCCATGTGGCGCTGCGGGTGGTAGTACTCTGCCTCGGGGAAGCCGTAGTCGAGAAAGAACGCCGCACCGCGGGTGAGCCGGTCGGCCAGCGTGGCGATGAAGGCCTCGGCCTGGGGATGGATCTCGGTCAGGTAGTCCTGCGGGCCCTCGGGCTCGACCGGCGGACGCAGGTCGGTCGGACGGTCTTGCCAGGCCCAGCCCGCTTCGTGCGCCACCACGCCGCGCTCCAACCAGCGGCCGCCCACGCGCACCAGCAGCTGCACCGGCATCGCGTCGAGCACCTCGTTGCCGATCACGATGCCCTGCATGGTGTCGGGCAAGGCGCTGAGCCATTCGACCTTGTCGCCGAAACGCGCCAGGGTCACGCGCTGACGGGCACGCAGGCTGCCCGAAAGATCCACGATGCGGTAGTGCTTCACGCGCTTGCCCAGTGCATCGAGCACTTGCGCGGCCAGCGCGCCGGAGCCGGCGCCGAACTCCCACACCGTGTCGGTGCCGGTTTTTTCCAGTGCCTCGGCCAGTTGCACCGCAAGGGCCTGGCCGAACAGCGGCGTCATCTCGGGCGCGGTGACGAAGTCGCTGCCGGACGCCGGCATCTGTCCGAACTTGCGGCTGTCGTTGGCGTAGTAGCCGAGGCCGGGCGCGTACAAGGCCAGCGCCATGAAGCGGTCAAAGGGCAACCAGCCGCCCGAGCGAGCGAGCGTGGCGTCGATAATCCGGGTCAGCGGATGGGCGCGCTCGGCGCCTGGCTCCAATTTCATAGAAGCGGAAATCTATCAGCATGGCAACGACGACCCCCGGCGTGCTCGTGACCGGTGGCGGACAACGGCTCGGCGCCGCGGTCTGCGAGGCCTTCGCGCGCGCGGGCTGGCGGGTCTGGTGCCAGTACCGGGCCTCGCGCGTGGCGGCCGAAGCGCTTTGCGCGCGGCTGCGCGACGAAGGGCATGCGGCCGCGGCCATCGAGGCCGACATCGCCAGCGAAGCGGGCCGGCAAGCGCTGGTCGCACGGGTCACGGCGGACGCACCGCTGCACTGCGTCGTCAACAACGCCTCGGCGTTCGAGCCCGACACCGGGCTCGACTTCGAAGCCGAGGCCGCGCTGAAGCAACTCGGCGTGAACCTGATCGCGCCGCTCTCGTTCGCGCGCCTGCTGGCGAAGCAGCCGGCCGATGGCGCAGACCGTTGTGCCATCCACATCCTCGACCAGAAGGTGTTCAACCTGAACCCCGACTATTTCTCGTACACCGTCTCGAAGCTCGCTCTCGAGCGCTCGGTGGCGCTGCAGGCCCAGGCGCTGGCGCCGGCCGTGCGCGTGTGCGGCGTGGCGCCGGGCATCCTGTTCAAGAGCGGGCCGCAGAACGAGGCCAACTTTGCCCGGGCCGCGCGCGCCAACCTGCTGCGCCGGCCGATCGATCCCGCCGATGTGGCGAAAAGCTGCGTCTTCCTGGCCGGCACGCCGAGCGTGACAGGCACCACGTTGAGCGTCGACAACGGCCAGCACCTGGTGCCGCTGGAACGCGACATCATGTTCGTCGTCGACGACCTGCTGAAAGCAAGCACTCCATGACTTTTGCCGCCCTCGACCCCTTGTTGCTCTCCTGCCGGCGCGTGTTCCTGCGCGACTACGAGGTGTGGATCAACATCGGCGTGCACGAGTTCGAGAAGCGCGCCGAACAGCGCGTGATCATCAACGTCGACCTCTACGTGCCCTTGGCCGTTTCGACCCCCCGGGCCGACGAGCTCGACGAAGTGGTCGACTACGACTTCATCCGCCGAACCGTCGCCGCACGCCTGAGCAAGGGGCACATCCATCTGCAGGAAACGCTGTGCGACGACATCCTGACGCAGGTGCTGGCGCACCCGAAGGTGCAGGCCGCACGCGTGTCGACGGCCAAGCCCGATGTGTATCCCGACTGCCATTCCGTCGGCGTCGAAGTTTTCCGGAGCAAATGAAATGAGCGCCATCTGGATCGACGAGGCCGCGCCCGCGGCTTCTTTCAAGATCGAACGCGAAACGCACAAGCTCGAAAAGCGCCTGTGCCGCGAAGTCGGCCGCGCGATCGTCGACTACAACATGATCGAGGAAGGCGACAAGGTCATGGTGTGCGTGTCGGGCGGCAAGGACAGCTACGCAATGCTGGACATCCTGCTCAAGCTCAAGGCGCGCGCGCCGATCCATTTCGACCTGATCGCCGTCAACCTCGACCAGAAGCAGCCGGGCTTTCCCGAAGAGGTGCTGCCCAAGTACCTGAGCGAGCTGGGTGTGGCCTTCCACATCGAGAACCAGGACACCTACAGCATCGTCAAGCGCGTGATTCCCGAGGGCAAGACCACCTGCGGCCTGTGCAGCCGGCTGCGGCGCGGCATCCTGTACCGCGTGGCCGACGAGCTGGGCGCCACCAAGGTCGCGCTGGGACACCACCGCGACGACATGCTGCAGACCTTCTTCCTCAACATGTTCTTTGCCGGCAAGCTCAAGAGCATGCCGCCCAAGCTGGTGAGCGACGACGGCCGCCACATCGTGATCCGTCCGCTCGCCTACGTGGCCGAGAAAGACCTGGTGCGCTGGGCGCAGCACCGCGCATTCCCGATCATTCCCTGCACGCTGTGCGGCAGCCAGGAGAACCTGCAGCGCAAGCAGGTGGCCGAAATGCTGCGCGAATGGGAGAAAAAGCACCCGGGCCGCGTCGAGAACATGTTCACCGCGCTGCAGAACGTGGTGCCCTCGCACCTGCTCGACGGAACGCGACACGACTTCAAGGGGCTCAAGGCCACCGGCGTGGCCGATGACGAGGGCGACAAGGCTTTCGATGCGCCCGAATTTCCTGCCACGGGCATCGGCGCCGTCGGTGGCCTGGCCCCGCTGCGCGTGGTTCAACTCTGACGTTGTTCGATGGATGTCACCCGCCTGATCGCCATCCGCCACGGCGAGACCGCCTGGAACGTCGACACCCGGATTCAGGGCCAGCTCGACATCCCGCTCAACGCGACCGGCGAATGGCAAGCCAGCCGTCTCGGCGAAGCGCTGCGCGACGAGCCGATGGCGGCCATCTATTCGAGCGACCTGCGCCGCGCCTGGCAGACCGCCGAGGCGATCGCCGCGCCGCAGGGCCTGGCCGTGATGCCCGACGCCGGCCTGCGCGAGCGCGGCTTCGGCCACTTCGAAGGCCTGACCTTCGCCCGGATCGATGCCGAGCTGCCCGAACAGGCCCGGCTGTGGCGCACGCGCGATCCCGACTTCTCGCCGCAAGGCGGTGAATCGCTCCTGGTGTTCCGCGACCGCGTCGCACGCACGGTCGACGCGATCGCGGCGCGCCACCCGGGCGAACTGGTGGGCATCGTCGCCCACGGCGGCGTGATGGACGTGCTCTACCGCGCCGCCACCCGGCAGGAACTGCAGGCGCCCCGCACCTGGCAGCTCGGAAACGCAGCGATTAACCGGTTGCTGTGGACGCCCGAGGGCCTCTCTTTGGTGGGCTGGAGCGACACCTCGCACCTGGCCAGCGACGCGCTCGACGAAACCAGCAGTTGACTCTGTGCAGAAGTGCTTCTTTTGTGTTACTTTTTGAAGCGCAACAGGTTCTGACTGTCAGCTTTTAGTATTCAAACCCCCGAAAGAGGGGCACAATGAATACACATCTCCTTGCTCTTTTGCGTTTGTCAATCTGGCAATCGCAACCAAATGCATCGTTTGTAGCCCGGACCCCGCAGGACATAGGCCGTTCGGGCAGCGCTTTCGACAGGTGGTAATAGCAGGGCAAGAGGGGCAGTATCGGCAGCAGTTTTGAGGTGAGTGCTTTGTCATTAATTTCGAGGTTCAGAAACATCGTGTTGCGTCGATCGTGCAACCGTGTGTGTTCAGCTCCCTCGATGGCGGCCCGGAGGCCATGCCCATGAATCAGGAACGCCCGTCCGACGCTGCTGCTGCCCTTCCGGCCATCTCCCCGGCCGACCGCCACCGGATGCTGGGCGAATGGAACGCGCCAGCTTCGCCCTATGACGTGACCCGAACCGTGCATGGCGTGTTCGCAGCCCGGGCGGCCGCATCGCCGGCCAGTCCTGCCCTCGCCGGCACCGGGATGCACCTGGACTACGCCGAGCTGGAAAACCGCGCGGAGCACATGGCACGCCGGCTGCAGGCCGCGGGTGTCGAGGCCGGCGACGCGGTGGGCGTGATGCTCGAGCGTTCACCCCAGGCCATCGTGGCCCTGCTCGGCATCCTCAAGGCCGGCGCTGCGTATGTTCCGGTGCAACCCAACTTCCCGGTCGACCGCATCGCCTTCATGCTCTGCGACGCCGGCGTCAAGCTGCTGGTCAGCGAACACCCTCATGCCGCGGCCGTACCGGCCGGGCTCGCGACGCTGTGGCTGGACGACGCGGCGCCCGACGCAGCCACGCTGGCGCCGCTGCGCCCGGTGGCCGTCGACGGCGATGCGCTCGCCTACGCGATGTACACCTCGGGCTCGACCGGCGTGCCCAAGGGCATCGAGATCTGCCATCGCTCGATCCTGCGCCTGGTGATCGACGCGCGCTATGTCGATCTTCGGGCCGACGAGCCGATGCTGCATGCGGCACCACTGGGCTTCGACGCGGCCACGCTCGAGATCTGGGGCCCGCTGCTCAACGGCGGCTGCTGCGTGGTGCACGACGAGGAGATGCCGACCGGCGCCGGCCTCGCGCACACCATCGGCACCCATGGCGTCAAGACCGCATGGCTCACGGCCGGGCTGTTCAACGCGGTGGTCGACGACGACCCGGCGCATCTTGCCGGGCTGCGCCAATTGCTGACCGGCGGCGAGGCGCTTTCGGTCGCCCATGTGCGGCGCGCATTGGCGGCCCTGCCTGGGCTCACGCTGATCAACGGCTACGGGCCGACCGAGTGCACCACCTTCGCGGCCACGCATCGCATCCCGCGCGACCTGCCGGCAGACGCGCGCTCGGTACCGATCGGCCGCCCGATCACCGACACCACGCTGCATGTGCTGTCGCCCACGCTCGAACTGCTGGCACCGGGCGCTGTCGGCGAGCTCTGCATCGGCGGGCGCGGCCTGGCACGCGGCTATCTGAAGCGCCCCGACCTCACGGCCGAGCGCTTCGTGCCCGACCCGTTCGGCGCGCCGGGCGAGCGCCTGTACCGCACCGGCGACCAGGCGCGCTGGCTGCCCGACGGCACCATCGAATTCCTCGGCCGCATCGACGGCCAGGTCAAGATCCGCGGTCATCGCATCGAAACCGGCGAGATCGAAACCGCGCTCAACCTCCATCCGGGCGTGCGCGCCAGCGCCGTGGTGGCGCGCGACGACGCGGGTGGACAGGCGCGGCTCGTGGCTTACCTGGTGGCGCGCGACGCGCCGGTGCCGTGGAGCGAGCTGCGCGAATACCTTGCCGCGCGTTTGCCTGAGGTCATGGTGCCGGCCGCCCAGGTCTGGCTCGAACGGCTGCCGGTCACGACCAACGGCAAGCTCGACCGCCGTGCGCTTCCCGAACCCACGCGCGAGCGGCCCGACCTGGCACAACCCTGCGAAGCGGCGCGCAGCGACGCCGAACGCCGCGTCTGCCAGGCGTTTGCCGACGCGCTCGGCATTGCGCAGGTCGGCCGGCGCGACAACTTCTTCGACCTTGGCGGCAACTCGCTGCTGGTGCTCAAGGTGCTGGCACAGCTGCAACGCGGCAGCGACAGGACGCTGTCGGCCAACCTGTTCTTCAGCGACCCGACGCCGCTCGCGATCGCGGCAGAACTGGATGCCACCCCGGTCGCACCCGCGCAGCCCGAAACCCGCACCCCGCGCCAAGAGGCCGAGGAACCCATTGCGGTGATCGGCATGGCCGGCCGTTTCCCCGGCGCGGCCGACGTGGAGCAGTTCTGGGACAACCTCGTCGCGGGCCGCGAGAGCATCAGCTTCTTCGACGACGCAACGCTCGACGCGGGCGTCAGCGCCGCACTGCGCGCCGACCCGGCCTATGTGCGGGCACGTGGCGTGATCGACGGCATCGAACAGTTCGATGCCGCCTTCTTCGGCATCAACCCCAAGGAAGCCGAGCTGATGGATCCACAGCAGCGGATCTTTCTCGAGCTTTGCTGGGAATGCCTGGAGCGCGCCGGCCATGCGCCCGACCAGTGTGCAGAGCCGGTCGGTGTTTACGGCGGCATGTACAACGCCACCTATTTCCAGCGCCATGTGAGCACCCGGCCCGACCTCGTCGAAGCGGTCGGCGAGTTCCAGGTGATGCTGGCGAACGAGAAGGACTACATCACCACGCGGGTGGCGAACCGGCTCAACCTCACCGGCCCGGCCGTGGCCGTGCACACGGCCTGCTCGACCTCGCTGGTGGCGATCGCGCAGGCCTTCTTCGCGCTTCGTACCGGCCAATGCCACATGGCGCTGGCCGGCGGCGCATCGGTGACCTGCCCGCCGCGCAGCGGCTACATCTACCAGGAAGGCTCGATGCTGTCGCCCGACGGCCATACGCGCAGCTTCAGCGCGCAGGCCAAGGGCACCGTGTTCAGCGATGGCGCGGCCGTGGTGCTGCTCAAACGGCTGTCCGATGCGCTGGCCGACGGCGACACCGTCCACGCCGTGCTGCGCGGCGCCGCCATCAACAACGACGGCGGCGCCAAGGCCAGCTTCACTGCGCCCAGCGTCAAGGGCCAGGCGGCCGTGGTGTCGGCCGCACTCGCCTCGGCCGGCGTCGACGCACGCAGCATCTCTTACGTGGAGGCCCACGGCACGGCTACGCCGATGGGCGATCCGGTCGAGGTCGAAGGTCTGCGCCAGGCCTATGCGCGCCACACCGCCGACCGGGGCTTCTGCGCGATCGGCTCGCTCAAGAGCAACGTCGGCCACATGGTCACGGCTGCCGGCGCCGGTGGACTCATCAAGACCGTGCTGGCGCTGCAGGCCGAGACCTTGCCGGCCTCGCTGCACTATGACGCGCCGAACCCCGCCATCGACTTCGGTGCGACGCCGTTCCGCGTGCAGCATCAGCTCGGTGCCTGGCCGCGTGCGGAGCAACCTCGCCGTGCCGGCGTCAGCGCGTTCGGCGTCGGCGGCACCAACGCCCATGTGATCGTCGAAGAGGCGCCGCTGCAGGCGCCTTCCGACCCGTCGCCGTTGCCGCAACTGCTGCAGATCTCGGCCCGCACGCCGGCCGCGCTCGCCAATGCCACGCAGCGCCTGGCCGACCATCTGGCGGCGCACCCGGATGTGTCGCTGCCGGACGTGGCCCATACGCTGCGCGTCGGCCGCAAGGCCTTCAGCCAACGCGCCTGCGTGGTGGCCATGGATGTGCCGCAGGCCATCGCGGCCTTGCGCAGCACCGATTCGCCCTGGCGTGCCGGCGGCATGGTGCCCGCCGCGCTGCCGCAGCCGGTGTTGATGTTCCCGGGCCAGGGCGCGCAATACGCGCGCATGGGCCAGGCGCTTTACGAAGGCGACGGCGTGTTCCGCGCCGCCTTCGACGACTGCCTGCGCGCCTTCGACGGCGTGCTCGATTTCGATATGCGCGAGCGTATTTATTCAGCCGACCCCGCCGCCCTGGCACCGACCTCGGTGACCCAGCCGGCCACGTTCGCGCTCGAATATGCGCTTGCGCGCCAATTGCTCGCGCTCGGCCTGAAGCCGGCTGCGCTGATCGGCCACAGCGTCGGCGAGTTCGCGGCCGCGGTGCTGGCCGGCGTGATGCGGCTGGAGGACGCGGCACGCCTGGTGGCACGCCGCGGCGCGCTGATGCAGGCGCAGCCGGCCGGCGTGATGCTCACGGTGCGGTTGCCGGCCGTGGAGTTGCAGGCGCGGCTGCCGGAAGGCTTGTCGCTCGCCGCCGAGAACGGGCCCACCGCCTGCGTCGCGGCTGGCCCCTTCGATGCTATCGAAGCACTGCGCGTGGCGCTCGAAGCCGACGGCATCCCGGCGCGGCTGCTGCAGACCTCGCACGCCTTCCATTCGGCCATGATGGAGCCGGCCGTGGCGCCTTTCGAGGCGCTGGTGCGCGAAGTGACGCTGTCGGCACCGACGCTTCCGATCTACTCGACCCTGACCGGCCGCCTGCTGAGCGACGCCGAAGCCACCAACCCGCACTACTGGGCCCGCCACCTGCGCGAAACCGTGCGCTTCTCGCCCGCCGTGCGCAGCGTGCTCGCCGAAGTGCCGCAGGCGGTCTTCATCGAGGTGGGCCCGCGCAACACGCTCGCGACGCTGGTGCGCCAGCATGCGAGCAAGGCGCAGCCGGCCCCGGCGGTCGCTTTGCTCAACGACCAGCCGGCCGACGAATGCAGCGCCTGGCGCCTCGCGGCCGGCCGACTCTGGACGCAAGGCGTCGAGATTGACCTACGGAAACTCGACACGCGCGCACGCAAGCTGCGCCTGCGCCTGCCGACCTATCCCTTTGAACGCAAGCGCTTCTGGGTCGACATCGCGACCCCTGCGACGCCTGCAGCCCTCATAGCCGCCCCCCTTCCCATGCCCACCATCGCCCCGGAGCCGACCATGACCGCCGCACTCCCCACACCTGCCGCTGCGCCCGCGCGCCGCGCCGCGCTGACTGCCCGCCTGCGTGAACTCTTCGAGGACATTTCCGGCGTCGAGATGGGCACTGCCGAAGGCGGCGTGCCCTTTGTCGAAATGGGGCTGGACTCGCTCACGCTGACCCAGGCCGCGACCCAGGTGAAGAAGCACTTCAAGGTGAACCTGAGCTTCCGCCAGCTGATGGAGAGCTACCGCACCTTCGACGCCCTGGGCGAATTCCTCGACGTCACCCTGCCGCCCGATGCGGTCGCCGCGGTGGCGGTGGCCCAACCGGCTGTTCCGGCGCAGGCCGTGGCACCCGCACGCATCGCAGTGATGCCTGCGCTGCAGGCCCCGGCCATGTCGACCGAGGGCGGCTCGCTGGTGCAGCAGGTGATTGCGCAGCAGATGCAGCTGATGCAACAGCAACTTGCGCTGCTTTCGGGCGCGCCGGCAGCGGCAGCCACACAGCCAGTGGCAGCGGTGGCGCCGACGCCGACCGAGGTGCCGGCTGCCGCCGCCGAAGTGCAGGCCGCGGCGACTCCCGAAGCCGCCGAGCCGCAGGGCCCGATCAAGTACGACGTCAAGAAGGCCTTCGGCGCGATCGCCCGCATCCACACGCAAAGCAAGGAACCGACCGAACGCCAGCGCGTGCGGCTGGCGGCTTTCATGCGCCGCTACACCGAGCGCACGCAAAAGAGCAAGGCCTTCACCCAGGACAACCGCTCGCACATGGCGGATCCGCGCGTGGTCAACGGCTTCCGTCCGGCCACCAAGGAAATCACCTACCAGGTGGTGGTCGAGCGCTCCAAGGGCTCGCGCCTGTGGGATCTTGACGGCAACGAATACGTCGACGTGCTGAACGGCTTCGGCATGAACCTGTTCGGCTGGCAGCCGGACTTCGTGCAGGACGCGGTGCGCAAGCAGCTCGACCTCGGCTACGAAATCGGCCCGCAGCATCCGCTCGCGGCTGACGTGACCCGGCTGATCTGCGAGCTCACCGGCTTCGACCGCGCGGCGCTTTGCAACACCGGCTCCGAATCGGTGATGGCCGCCATCCGCATCGCGCGCACTGTCACGGGCCGCAACACCGTGGTGCTGTTCACCGGTTCCTACCACGGCACCTTCGACGAGGTGCTGGTGCGCGCCGGCCGCAATGCCAAGGGCATGTCGGCCGCGCCGGGGGTGATGCAGGGCATGTTCGGCGACGTGCGCGTGCTCGACTACGGCTCGCCCGAAGCGCTCGAGTTCATCCGCGCCAATGCCGACGACCTGGCCGCCGTGCTGTGTGAGCCGGTGCAAAGCCGCCGGCCCGACTTCCAGCCGCGCGAGTTCCTGCGCGAAGTGCGCGCCATCACCGAGAAGTCGCAGACCTGCCTGATCTTCGACGAGGTCATCACCGGCTTCCGTTCGCACCTCGGCGGCGCCCAGGCGGTGTACGGCATTCGCGCCGACCTGGCGTGCTACGGCAAGGTCATCGGCGGCGGCTTCCCGGTGGGCGTGGTGGCCGGCAAGCGCGACTTCATGGACGCGCTGGACGGCGGCGCCTGGCAGTACGGCGACAGTTCCGTGCCGACGATCGGCGTGACCTACTTCGCCGGCACCTTCGTACGGCATCCGCTCGCGCTGGCCGCCTGCAAGGCCTCGCTGGAGCATCTGAAGCAGGCCGGTGAAGGCCTGCAGACGCAACTGAACCTGCACACCGCGGCCATGGCCGACGAACTCACGGCGTTCTGCCGCGAGGTCGGAGCGCCGCTCGAGATTCGCTACTTTGCCTCGCTCTGGCGCGTGAGCTGGCTCGAAGACCACCCGCTGCAGGATCTGCTGTTCGCGATGATGCGCAGCCGCGGCGTGCACATCCTCGACAACTTCCCCTGCTTCATGACCACTGCGCACACGCAGCAGGACATCGCCACCATCAAGTCGGCCTTCAAGGAGTCGGTCGCCGAAATGCAGGAAGCCGAATTCCTGCCGCGCCGCGCAGCGGCCGTGCAACGTTTCGATGCTGCCCATCCGCCGGTTCCGAATGCCCGCCTGGGCCGGGACAAGGACGGTCAACCCGCCTGGTTCGTGCCCGATCCGGCCGCCCAGGGCAAGTTCATCAAGATTCAATCATGACGGAAGCAAGCATGGCCCTCGATGCCGAAGACGCAGTCGCGTTCGACCCCTTTGCGTCGGGCCTCATCGAACAGATCGTTCCCAGCACCGAACCGCAGCGCGAGGTCTGGCTCGGCGACCAGTTGAGCGCCGAGGCCTCGCTGGCCTACAACGAGTCGATGGTGCTGCGCCTGCGCGGTGCGCTCGATGCGCAGGCGCTTTCGGTGGCGTTGAACCGGCTCGTGACGCGACATCAGTCGCTGCGCGCCACCTTTTCGGCTGACGGCACCCAGCTCGTGATCGGCGAAGCACAGCCTTTTGCGCTGGCGCAGCACGACCTGAGCCTGGTGGGCGACGCCGCCGAGCGCCAGCGCACGCTGGCCGAAGCCTGCGCCGCTGCGGTGCGGCATCCGTTCGCGCTCGACCAGGGCCCGCTGTTCCGGGCTGCGCTCTACAAGCTGGGAGCCGGCGAACACGAACTCGTGATGACCGCGCACCACGCGATCTGCGACGGCTGGTCCTGGGGCGTGATCGGCGAGGAGCTGCCGCAGCTCTATGCCGAGCAGCTCGGCCAGGGCCCGGCCCTGCCACCGGCGGCACGCTACAGCGACTACGCCGCGTGGGAAGCGGCCGAGGCCGCGGGCCCCGACATGCAAGGCCATGTGGACTACTGGCTCGCGCGCTTCGCCGGCAGCAACCTGCCGGTGCTCGAACTGCCGCTCGACCGGCCCCGGCCCGCGGTGCGCACCTTCACCTCGCGCCGCATCGACCATGTGCTCGACCCCGCGCTCATGAGCGACCTGCGCCGCATCGGCTCGGCCTCCGGCACCAGCCTGTTCGCCACCATGTTCAGCGGCTTCGCGGCCTTGCTGCACCGGCTGACCGAGCAGGACGACCTGGTGATCGGCATCGCCGCCGCGGGCCAGCTCGCAAGCGACATGCCGCAACTGGTCGGCCACTGCGTCAACCTGCTGCCGCTGCGTGTGGCGGTCGATGCGCAGATGCCGTTCGATGCCTTGATGCGCGAATCGGGCAGCACCCTGCTCGACGCCTTCGAACACCAGACCCTGACCTACGGTGCGCTGCTCAAGAAGCTTCCGGTTCGGCGCGACCCGAGCCGGTTGCCACTGGTCAGCGTGTTGTTCAACGTGGATCCCGACGTGGCACGCGGCGCCGGCGGCTTCCCGAACCTCGAGGTCGAACAGCGCAGCATTCCGCGCCATTTCGAGAACTTCGAGCTGTTCTTCAACGTCACGCCGGCCACCGGCGGCATGCAGGTCGAGGTGCAGTACAACGCCGACCTGTTCGACGACGCCACCGTGCGACGCTGGCTCGACGTCTACCAGAGCCTGCTGGCATCGGTGGCGCGTGATCCGGCCCAGCCGGTCGGCCGGCTGCCGCTGCTGTCGCCCGACCAGGCCACCGCGCTGGCCGCGCTGCAGCCGGCGCCCACCCCGCTGGCGGGCGCGCCACTGATGCACGCCGGCTTCAGCGCCCATGCGCTCGCCCGGCCCGACCGCCCCGCATTGCGGGACGGCGCAAAGCGCTGGAGCTACGGCGAAGTCGACCAGGCGTCGAACCGGCTCGCGCGTGCGCTGCGCGCGCGCGGCGTGGGCCGCGGCCACCGGGTCGGCCTGTGCCTCGATCGCGGCAGCGACATGTTCATCGCGCTGCTGGCGGTGCTGAAGTCCGGCGCCGCCTACGTGCCGCTGGATCCGGCCTTTCCGCAGGCGCGGCTCGACTACTACGCGCAGGATGCGCAACTGAGCCTGTTGCTGACGGCATCGTCGGTGGCCGCCGCGCCCAGGAGCTGGTGCGACGATGCGGCGCAGCGCGTGTTCGCGCTCGACACCGAAACGCAGTGGAAGACCGAAAGCACTGACGCCCTGCCGCCCGGCCCGCTCGATGCGCAGGCCGAAGATGCCGCCTATGTGATCTACACCTCGGGCTCGACCGGCCAGCCCAAGGGCGTCGTCGTGCCGCACCGCGCGGTGGCGAACCTCATGGAAACGATGCAGCGCGAGCCGGGCATCGGCGCCGAAGACCGGCTCGCGGCCGTCACCACGCTGTCCTTCGACATGGCCGTGCCGGAAGTGATGCTGCCGCTCGCAGCGGGCGCCGAGATCGTGATCGTGCAACGCGAGACGGCCATGGACGGCAACCGCCTGCGCGCGCTGCTCGAGGCCGAGGCGGTCACGATCCTGCAGGCCACGCCCGGCATGTGGCGCCTCCTGCTCGACGCCCAGTGGTCGGGCCCGCCGGGCTTCCGCGCCTGGATCGGCGCCGAAAGCGTGCCGGCCGACCTGTCGCTCGAATTGCTCGACCGCTGCGCCGAACTCTGGAACCACTACGGCCCGACCGAAACCACGGTGTGGTCATCGGTATGGCGCATGCGGCGCGACGTGATCGCGGCGCGCGGCGTCTCGATCGGCCGGCCGATGGCGAACACCGGCATCTGGATCCTCGACGGCGCCCAGCAGCTGTGCCCGATCGGCGTGCCCGGCGAAATCTGCATCAGCGGCATGGGCGTGACGCTCGGCTACCTGGATCGCCCCGAACTAACGGCCGAGCGCTTCGTCACCGTGCCGATCGCCGGCGCCGATACGCTGATCTACCGCACCGGTGACCGCGGCCGCTGGCGCAACGACGGGCTGCTCGAACACATGGGCCGCTTCGACTTCCAGGTCAAGGTACGCGGCTATCGCATCGAGCTCGGCGAGATCGAGGCCCGCTGCAACGAGGCGACTGGCGTGGCGCGCAGCGTGGTCATCACGCGCGAAGACCAGCCGGGCGATGTGCGCCTGGTGGCCTATCTGGCGCCGACCCCGGGAGTCGCGTTCGACCCGGCGGCGCTCGATCGCCACCTGCGCAGCCGCCTGCCGCAGTACATGCTGCCGCAGCACGTGGTGATGCTCGATGCCATTCCGCAGTTGCCCAACGGCAAGGTCGATCGCAAGTCGCTGCCGGCACCGCAGGCCGTGGCGCGCGACACCAGTGCGCGCCTGCTGCCGCGCAATGCGCGCGAGCAAACCGTGCTCGCCACCATGGAGCAGGTGCTGAGCCTGCCCGGCCTGGGCATTCGCGACGACTTCTTCGCGCTTGGCGGCCATTCGCTGCTGGCCGCACGCCTGACCACGCTGCTGAGCCGCGCCTGCGGCGTCACGATCCCGCTGCGCACGCTGTTCGAAGCACCGACGGCCGAGCAGCTTGCCGTGGCAATCGACGAGCTGGCCAGCGCCGGCGTGGCGGCCGCCACGCCGATCCAGCACCGGCCGGGGCGCACCAGCGCACCGCTCACGCCGATGCAGGAACGGATCCGCTTCATCGAGGAGCTGCACCCCGGACGCTCGGTCTACAACGCCCCGTCGGCGCACCGCCTCGCCGGCCCGCTCGATGCGGCGAAGTTCGAGGCGACGCTGCAGGAGATCGTGCGGCGCCAACCCGCGTTGCGCACGCACATCGGCAAGGATCCGGCCACCGGCGCGCCCGCGCAGCTGATCGCACCCGAAGTCGCCATCACGCTGCCGGTGGTCGACCTGCGCGGCATTCCGGCCGACCAGCGCGAGGCCGAACTCGCCGAGCGCATGCAGACGCTGGCCGACGAGCCGATCGACATCCATCGCGCGCCGCTCTTTCATGCAACGCTTTTCCGGATGGCCGACGACGACCACGCCTTCGTGTTCGTGCCGCATCACCTGGTGTGGGACGGCTGGTCGTTCGACATCCTGCAGAGCGAGTTGGTCACGATCTACGGCGCGCTGGTGCGCGGCGAGCCGCACGGCCTGCCCCCGCTTGCGGTGAACCTGGGCGACTTCTCGGAGTGGTACTGCGACTGGCTGCAGCAGCCCGCCTTCGAGCAGCAGCTGCGCTACTGGAAGACCCGCTTCGCCAATGCCCCGACGCCGCGCGCGCTCAACACCGACATGCCGCGCAAGGCCGGCATGAGTGGCCAGGGCGGCACCCAGTGGATCACCGTCGACCAGACGCTGACCGAGCGCCTGCGTGCCGTGGCGCGCGACCACGGCGTGACGCTCAACATGCTGACCCTTGGCATCTACGTCGCGATGATGGGACGTGTGATCGAAGGCGACTCGATCGTGATTGCGATGCCGGTGCGTGGCCGCGAGGCGCCCGAGCTGGAGCCGGTGATGGGCTTCTTCAACAACGTGCTGCCGCTGGCCTTCCAGGTCGACATGAAGCTGCGCCTGGGCGACTTCATGCGCTATGTGAAACAGGAACTGCTGTCGGTGATGAACCATCAGCAGGTGCCATTCGAGCGGCTGGTGTCGGAGCCCGAGTTTGCCGCGCGCGCCAAGGGCGCGGGCCTGTACCAGGCGCTGTTCTCGTTCCAGGACACGCGCGAGCGGCCGCGCGACTTCGGTAGCCTGCAGCACCGCCAGATGCATCTGCTGCAACGCGGCGCGACCGACGACCTCGGCATCTGGCTGATGGACAAGCCGCACGGCCTGGAGGGTGCGGTGGTCTACAACGCCGACATCTACCGCCGGGAAACCGCCACCGCGTTTCGCGAGCGCTACCTGGAGCTGCTTCGCAGCGTGGCCGACCAGCCCGACGCGGTGCTCGAGGCCCTCACGGCGCCGGGCACCTCGCCCCATGCGGCGCACCTGCAGCGGCTGGCCGAAGGGCCGGCACCGGTGGCTGCGACGCCCACATCGGCCGTCGTCGCGCCACCCGTCGCAGCCTCGGCGCCTGCCACCACGATGAACCCGCTGCTGCTGCCCGAGCAGGCCCAGCTGGCGCAGATCTGGGCCAGTTCGCTGAGCATCGACGTCAACGACATCCGGGCCACCGACAACTTCTTCGACCTCGGTGGCGATTCGCTGCTGGCCATGCGCATCATCCAGCAGGCCGAGCAGGTGCTGGGCTTCCGGGTCGAGCCACGTCGCTACGTGTTCGAAAACCTGGGCCAGCTCGCCGTGGCCGAAGCGGGCATCAAGGTCGATCCGTTGGCCGCGCCCGCCGCCGAAGCCGAACCGGCCAAGCGCGGACTACTCGGCCGGGTGCTGGGCTGGGGCCGCAAGTAACGAGGGAACAGGTCGTCACCATGTCCATCACCGCTCTTCCTTCGGCACTGTCCTGCGTCCTCTGGCGCGTGGATCTCGACGCTGCGCCGGCGCCGGACGCGGTGCGCGGCCTGTCGACCGAGGAAAGCAACCGGGCCCGCCGCTTCGTGTTCGCACGCGATCGCAGCCGCTACCTCGCGGCCCACGTGGCACTGCGCCAGACGCTGGCCGGGCCGGCGCGGCGCCATGCGGCGCAGCTGTGTTTCACGGCCGGCCGCTTCGGCAAACCGGCGCTGGCAGTCGCGACCGGGCTGCATTTCAACCTGAGCCACAGCCAGGGCGTGGGGCTGATCGCACTCAGCGAGCAGGCCGAGATCGGCGTCGACGTCGAACTCGTGCGGCCGATGATCGACGCAGGTGCGCTGGCGGCCGACTACTTCGATGCGGCCGAACGCGATGCGCTCGCTGCCATCGAACCCGGCCCGTCGCGCGACCTCGCCTTCTTTCGCTGCTGGACGCGCAAGGAAGCCTGCCTGAAGGCGGCGGGCGTCGGGCTCGGGCTCGATACCCGCAGCTTTCATGTCGGCCTTGAGCCCGACACCCGCAACGTCACGATGCCGCTGGACGACGGCCCGCTGCAGGTGGCGCTCGTTTCGACCCATGACGGCCAGGGCGCGGTCGCCGCGCTGGCCAAGGTGCTGACGATGCGGCGGGATGCCGAGCCGGAATGCGAGGTTTTCGCATGACGCCCTTGCTGTTCGGCCCCGCCTCGCGCCAGCTTTTCGGCCTGTTTCACCCGGGTGAACGCGAAGGCGGAACGGCGGTGCTCATCTGCCCGCCATTCGGCCAGGAATCGATACGTGCGCATCGGCTGTTCCGTGTGCTGGCCGACCGGCTGGCGCGTGCCGGCGTGGCGGTGTTGCGCTTCGACTATTACGGCTGCGGCGACTCGCCCGGCGACGATGCAGAAGGCGAACTCGAGGGCTGGCGCCGTGATGTTTGCGTGGCGCACGATGAACTCAAGCGCCTGAGCGCTGCGTCGCACGTGGTCTGGCTCGGCGCCCGGCTCGGCGCCAGCATTGCGGTCCTGGCCGCGCGCAGCGGGCGCGCCGACCCGGCCCGTCTGCTGCTGTGGGATCCGGTGTTCGACGGCAACCAGTACCTGGCGCACCTGCGCGAGCGCCATGTCGATGCGCTGGAGCAGTCGTTCGTCGTGCCCGACCCGGCATGGCGCCGTGAACTGGCCCGCAACCCCGAAGCGTTCGGCGCCGAACTGCTGGGCTATGAGGTTTCGCCCACGCTGCTAGGCCAACTGCGCGCGCTCGATGCCAACGCGCTGCCGCTGACCGCGCTCTACGAAACCACCGTGCTCGCCGACGCAGACGACGCCGCGGCCCGGCACTGGGCCGACACGCAACTGGCGCGCCACATGCCGCTGCGCCTGCTGCCGTTCAAGCACCCCATGACATGGACGGCCGATCCGCATCCCAACAATGCGATGGTGCCGGCCGAAGCCTTGCAGCGCCTGTTGGCGGAGATCGGAAACTGATATGAAAGAGACACCGGTTCTGTTCGGCCCCGATCGCTCGCTGGTCGGCGTCGTCAGCACGCCTGACGCAGAGGGCAAGATGGCACCGGTCGCCTGCCTCATGCTGAACATGGGCGCCAACTACCGCGTGGGCCCGCACCGCATCAACGTCAAGCTCGCGCGACAGATGGCGGGCCACGGCATCAGCAGCATCCGCTTCGATCTGGCCGGGCTCGGCGACAGCGGCCAGCCGAGCGGCGCCGGCCACTTCATGAAGCAGGTGGTGCTCGACGTGCAGGCGGCGATGAACCTGGTCGAAACCATGCTCGGCATTCGCCGCTTCATCGTGATCGGCCTGTGCTCGGGCTCCACCAACGGCATGGCCACCGCGATGGTGGATCCGCGCATCGTCGGTATCCTGATGTTCGATGGCTACGCGTTTCCCGGCCGCCGCTCGCAACTGGAGCTGGCCTTGCACCGTGCACTCGCGGTACCGACCAATCCGGCCGTGATCGGCAAGACGATGCGCTGGCTGAAGCGCAAGTTCTCGGCCAAGGCAGCGGCCGCCCGTGCGCCGGCCGACCTGTTCGAGCCCGTGCCGCGCGAGGTGACGGAGGAAGTCTTCCATCGCTCGATGACGCAGCTGGTGGGCCGGGGCGTGGCGCTGTTCTTTCTGTACACCGGCACCACGCACGTGCGCGACCACGGGCGCGACCAGTTGGGCCGCTTTGCTGCGGAGCCCTATGCACAGCATATCGACTACCGCTTCATGGGCGAGATCGACCATGGACTGACCTCGCTGGCCTCGCAGCGCACTTTCATGGGGGTGGTCTGCGAGTGGGCGCTGCGCGTCGCCAAGGGGCGCACGCCGGGGCAGCAGCATGCGGCCGTCAAAGCAGCGCCCGGTGGCCCAGACGCCGGCCTGCAGCTCGACGCACCGGGCGCACTGCCCGACAACGCGCGACAGCCGACGAATCCGCCTGCAACGCCTGACGGGCAGGCGCAAGGCACGACCAGAACAACGGCAGGCTAGCTCGCCGCCGCACCGGTGGCGGGATGGGGTGTGGACGCGGTTTCGCCCGGCAGCGTCTGCAGCGGGCCGGTGCCGCTGTAGCGGTCCAGCGCCAGGTAGATCGCGGGCGTGATGTAGAGCGTGATCACCTGCGAGAAGATCAAGCCGCCGACCACGGCCACGCCGAGCGGCTGGCGCAGTTCGGCGCCGGCGCCGAGCCCCAGCGCGAGCGGCAGCGCACCCATCAGCGCGGCCAGCGTGGTCATGAGAATCGGGCGAAAGCGCAGTCGGCAGGCTTCGCGGATCGCGTCGACCGGCTGCAGGCCTTCGGTGCGCTGCGCATCGAGGGCGAAGTCGATCAGCATGATCGCGTTCTTCTTGACAATGCCGATCAGCAGCAGGATGCCGATGGTCGCGATCAGGGTAAGGTCGAAGCCGAACAGCTTGAGCGACAACAGCGCGCCGACCGCGGCCGACGGCAAGCCCGCCAGGATCGTGAGCGGATGGATGTAGCTTTCATACAGCACGCCCAGCAGCACGTAAATCACCAGCACCGCCAGGATCAGCAGCACGGCCTGGCTGGCCTGCGAACTCTGGAACACCGCCGCGTCGCCACCGTAGCTGGTGATGATCGACTCGGGCATCCGGATCTCCTGCTTGAACTGGTCGATCTTGGCGGTGGCGTTGCCGAGCGGCACATCCGGCGCGAGGTTGAACGACAGTGTGATGGCCTGCAACTGCCCCTGGTGGTTGACCGCCGTCGGTCCGACGGTGCGCCGCACGGTCGAGAACGCCGTCAACGGCACCAGTTGCCCCGCCTTGTTGCGCACCGAGAGGCGCGCCATGTCCTGCTCGAACTGGCGGTCGTTGTCGGATGCCGACAGGATCACCTGGTAGGTGTTACTGGCGCCGTAGATGCTACCGATCTGGCGATCGCCATAGGCGTTGTAGAGCGCGGTGCGCAGGTCGCCGACCTGCACGCCCAGCACGCCGGCCTTGTCGCGATCGATGTCGAGCGTGGCCTGCAGGCCGCGGTTCTGGGAGTCGCTCGTCACATCGCGGAAGTCGTTGTCGGCGCGCATGCGCTCCATCATCTTGTCGGCCCATTCGCTCATGGCGCCGGCGCTCACGCTCTGCAGCGTGTACTGGTAGCGCGCCTTGCTCTGGCGCCCGCCGAGCTGCAGGTTCTGCACCGGCCGCATGTAGACCGCGATGCCCGGAATCTGGCGGAAGCGCTGGCGCAGCGATTCGAGCACCTGCGGCATCTTCGCGCGCTGGCTGCGGGGCTTCAGCACCGCGAACAGCCGGCCCGAATTCTGGGTGGCGGTCGGCCCGCCGACGCCGACGAAGGAACTCACGTAGGCGACGTTCGGGTCGGCCATGATGGCCTCGCCCACCCGGTCCTGCAGCACCTTCATGGCGGTGAACGAGATGTCTTCGGCGGCCTCCGTCGTGATCTGGATCTGGCCGATGTCCTCTTCGGGAAAGAAGCCCTTCGGGATCGCGATGAACAGCCACGCCGTGACAGCGAAGGTCAGGCCGGCCAGGCCCAGCATCAGCAGGCGGTGATGCAGCGTCCAGTCGAGCGAGCGCATGTAGCCGCCGTGCAGGGCGCGGTAGCCGCGCTCGAAAGCGCGCCCGATCGCGGTGCCGGGCTCCGGGTGCCCTTCCTCGTGGTCCAGCGCGCCGGGCGCCCGCTGCACCTGCCTGAGCAGGCGGCTGGCGAGCATGGGCACCAGCGTGAGCGACACCACGGCCGACACCAGCACCGCCAGCGCCACCACCACCGCGAACTCGTGGAACAGCAGGCCGATCACGCCCGGCATGAAGAAGATCGGAATGAACACCGCCACCAGCGAGATCGAGATCGAGACAATGGTGAAACCCACCTCGCGCGCACCGCGCAACGCCGCCGCCATCGGCTCCATGCCCTTCTCGACGTAGCGCATGATGTTCTCGAGCACCACGATCGCGTCGTCCACCACCAGCCCCACGGCCAGCGTGATGCCGAGCAGCGACACGTTGTCCAGGCTGTAGCCGAACGCGTAGAGCAGCGCGACCGCGCCGATCAGCGAGATCGGAATGGTGGCGGCCGGAATGAGCGTGGCCACCAACCGGTGCAGGAACAGGAAGATCACCAGCACCACCAGCAGGATGGTGCCGATCAGCGTGAGCTGCACGTCGTGCACCGCCTCGCGGATCGAGAGCGAGCGGTCGTTGACCATGTTGATCTCGACCGACTGCGGCAGCTCGGCCTTGAAGCGCGGCAGCAACGCCCGCACCGCGTCGACCACCTGCACCGTGTTGGCGTTCGGCTGGCGCTGCACGGCCAGCGTGATCGAGGTGCGGCCGTTGTAGCTGCTGGCGGTCTTGACCGACTCGAAGCTGTCTTCGATGGCCGCCACCTCGTCGAGCCGCACCGGCGCGCCGTTGCGCTGGCCGACGATCACGCGGGCGAAATCGGCCGCCTTCAGCATCTGCTCGTTGGCCTGGATGGTGAGCGTCTGGCGCGGGCCGTCGAGCACGCCGACCGGCGTGTTGGCATTGGCCAGCCGAACCGCGTTGGCCAGCTCGTCGAGCGTGATGTTGCGCGCGTTGAGCAGGTTGGCGTCGGCCTTGATGCGCACCGCGAACGCCTTACGGCCGAACACGGCCACCTGCGCCACGCCGTCAATGGTCGAGAGCGTGGGCGAGATCAGGTTCTCGGCATAGTCGTTGAGTTCGGCCGGGTTCATCGAATCCGACTGCAGCGCGATGAAAAGCACCGGCGCATCGGCCGGATTCACCTTGCGGTACGACGGCAGCTGGGTCAGCTCGACCGGCAGCTGGCGTTGCGCCCGCAGCAGCGCAGCCTGCACGTCGACCGCGGCCGCGTCGATGTCGCGACTGCTGACGAACTCCAGCGTCAGCGAGGTCACGCCCTGCGTGTTGACCGAACTGATGGTCTGCAGACCCGGAATGGTCGAGAACTGCTTTTCGAGCGGCAGCGCGACCGACGAGGCCATGGTGTCCGGACTGGCGCCGGGCAGCTGCGCGTTGACGTTGATGACCGGCGTGTTGTAGCTGGGCAGCGCCGCCACCGGGATGCTGAAGTAGGCAAAGATGCCGATCACCACCACCGCGGCGGACAGCAGCACCGTCATCGCGGGACGGCGGATGCACAGCTCCGAAATGTTCATGCCCGCTCCTGCGCCGGCAGGGCTCCCGACTGCGCGGGCGAGATCGATGCCGGCGAGGTTGCGGGCGCAGCGCCGGGCGGCTGCGCCGGTTTGGCGGGTGCTTCCACGCGCACCTTGCCACCGGGCCGCACGTTCTGTTTGCCTTCGATCACCACCAGCTCGCCGGGCTGGACACCGCCGACCGCGACCTGGGTTCCGAAGGTGTAGAGCGTCTGCACCTTGCGCCGCGCGGCTTTCTGTTCGGCGTCGACCACGTAGATCGACGGGCCCTCGGTCAGCATCATGATCGCCGCGGCCGGCACCACGGTGGCGTCGCGCAGCGTGCGCACGGTGACGCGGGTGTCGACGAACTGGCCGGGCCAGAGTGCCTGGTCTTCGTTGGCGAAAACGGCCTTGGCGCGCACCGTGCCGATCAGCGGGTCGACCGTGTTGTCGACGAAGCTCAGCGCCCCGATCAGCGGCTTGCTGCGACCGGCCACCAGCGCCTGGACCGGCGCCTGCGCGCGCGCGGCCTCCAGAAGATCCTGCAGTTGGCCTTCGGGCACCGGGAAGCTCACCGCGATCGGGTCGAGCTGGGTGATCGTGACCAGCGAAGCGGTCGGCTGCACCAGGCTGCCGGGGTAGATGTTGACCGCGCCGATGCGGCCCGCGATCGGCGCGCGCAACGTGGCATAACCAAGTGCCACCTGCGCCGATTGCACGGCAGCGCGATCGGCCGCCACCGCCGCCTTCTGCGCGTCCAGCTGCGACAGCGTGGAATCGGCCGCGCTCTTGGCGATGAAGTTCTGCGCCACCAGCTCCTGGCTGCGCTTGTACTGGCGATCCAGGTCGGCCAGGGTGGCCTCGTCTTTCTGCTGCTGGGCGCGGGCCTTGGCCAGGTTCGCCTGGTCGGGCCGGTCGTCGAGGGTGAACAGCAGTTGCCCGGCCTTCACGAACTGCCCTTCCTTGATGTGCACCTCGCGCACCGTGTTCGTCACCTGCGGCCGCAGGTCGACGCTGTTGAGCGAGACCACGCTGCCGTTGACCTGCACCGTCACCGGCACGGTCTGCCTGAGGGCCTGTGCAAGGGTCACCAACGCCGGCGCACCGGCGGATGCCGCAGCGTTTGCCGGCGCAGCGGCACGCCCCTTCTGGTTCGACCACCACCAGCTGCCACCGGCAACGGCCACGATCAACACACCCGAGAGGGTCAGGGCGGCATTCTTTTTCATGAAACGGGCTTGCAAAGTGTCGGCTGCATCATCGAAAAGGCCAACTTTTGTTTACGAATGTGACTATTGGAGCAGTGCGCCGGGGATGTCGTCCATAGCAGCCGCAAAGATAAGTAAAGCGCCTGTGCAACAAGCCCGCCTGCATCGGTCGATGCGCCGGGCGGCGCCGCTAGAATCGCCGGTCCACAGCCTCTGGATATACCCCATGAACCGCTGCAATAACTCCCTGCACGCTCACATTTTAATAGCGCTATGCCTTGCATTGGCAGGCGCTGGCACCCTGATTGCCCCTGAAGCCCGGGCCCAGGAACTGAACGAAGCGGCCAACGGCGGACGCAACTTCCCGACCGGCACGCTGCGCGGCAAATTCCAGGTCGTCAACGCGCCCGAGATCCTGCTCGACGGGCAGTCGGAACGCCTGGCGCCCGGTGCCCGCATCCGCAGCCCGCAAAACATGCTGATGATGCCGGCCGCCATCACCGGCCAGAACCTCTTGGTCAACTACACGCGCGATGCCGCCGGGCTGGTGTCCCTGGTCTGGGTGCTGTCGCCCGAAGAGGCCGTGGTCAAGCGTCAATCGGCCGAGAAGCCGCTGCTGAATTTCTGGCCCTTCGTGGCCAACAGCGGCCCGCGCGACGACGGCAAGACGCCGTTCGACCAGTTGCCGAAGTACGGCGAATAAGCACAAGTCCGAGTGCTCCGCGGTGCCCCCCGGCACCGCTGTATTCCATGCCAAAGCGCGCTACAGCGCCCATCCAGCCTGCGGAACCAGCTATCAAACGCATAGCAAGCAGGCGTTCCCATGACAGGTGACCCCATGAGCAAAAAAGTCTTCATCAAAACCTTCGGCTGCCAGATGAACGAGTACGACTCGGACAAGATGGCCGACGTGCTGAACGCCGCGCAGGGCTACGAGCCGACGCAGAACGTCGACGAGGCCGACCTGATTCTGTTCAACACCTGCTCGGTGCGCGAGAAGGCGCAGGAGAAGGTGTTCTCCGACCTCGGCCGCGTGAAGCACCTGAAGGCCAAGGGCGTGAAGATCGGCGTCGGCGGCTGCGTGGCCAGCCAGGAGGGCGAGGCCATCATCGCCCGCGCGCCCTACGTCGACATCGTGTTCGGCCCGCAGACGCTGCACCGCCTGCCCGAGATGCTGAACGAGCGCGAGCGCCTGAACCGCCCGCAGGTCGACATCAGCTTTCCCGAGATCGAGAAGTTCGACCACCTGCCGCCGGCGCGCGTCGACGGCGTCACCGCCTTCGTCTCGATCATGGAGGGCTGCTCCAAGTACTGCAGCTACTGCGTGGTGCCCTACACCCGCGGCGAGGAGGTGAACCGGCCGCTCGACGACGTGCTGGTGGAGGTCGCGGGTCTGGCCGACCAGGGCGTGCGCGAGGTCACGCTGCTCGGCCAGAACGTCAACGCCTACCGCGGCCGCATGGGTGACACGGCGGAGATCGCCGACTTCGCGCTGCTGATCGAGTACATCGCCGAGATCCCCGGCATCGAGCGCATCCGCTACACCACCAGCCACCCGAACGAGTTCACGCCGCGCCTGATCGAGGCCTACGCGAAGGTGCCGCAACTGGTGAGCCACCTGCACCTGCCGGTGCAACACGGCAGCGACCGAATCCTGATGGCAATGAAGCGTGGCTACACCGCGATGGAATACAAGAGCACGGTGCGCAAGCTGCGCGCGATCCGGCCCGAACTGGCGCTCAGCAGCGACTTCATCGTCGGCTTCCCCGGCGAGACCGACGAAGACTTCGCGAAGATGATGAAGCTCATCGCCGACTGCGAGTTCGACGCCAGTTTCAGCTTCATCTTCAGCCCCCGCCCCGGCACGCCGGCCGCCCAACTGCACGACGACACGCCACATGCGGTCAAGCTGGCGCGGCTGCAGCAGCTGCAGGCCGTGATCGACACCAACGTCAAGCGTTTCGGCGAGGCGCTGGTCGGCCAGACCCGCCGCGTGCTGGTGGAAGGCGCCTCGCGCAAGGATGCCACCGAACTCATGGGCCGCACCGAGTGCAACCGCGTGGTGAATTTCGCCGGCGACGCCCGCCTGGTCGGCCAGATGGTCGACCTGCGCATCACGCGTTCGCTCGCCTACACGCTGCGTGGCGAAGTGCTCACGCGCGAGCTGGCGCTCGCGGCCTGATGCCGACCACCCACTCCGCGCGCGGCTCGTTCCAGCAACTGCTGCTGTTTGCGTTCCTGCTGATCACGGCGCTGCTGGTCGGCGTTGCGCTGCGTTCGCTGTTCCAGTACGACGCACTCATGACCCAGAGCCGCAACGCGGCGTCGCGCGCGCTCGCCCTGTCGGGCGGCGCCCAGTCGCTGGCCGAGCGCAGTGCGGCGATGGAGCGTGCGGCGCGCCAGTCGCTGGTGCTCAACGATGCGGTATTGCGGCGCCGCTTCAACGACGCGGCGCGCGACGCCAACGAAGTGGTCGGCAAGCTGGTCGACAACGGGCTGCCGCCGTCATCGATCGACGCCTGGCGCGCGCAGCTCGGTGTGATCGAGGGCCTGATGAACGGCCCCTCCGACACTGCCCTCACGCGCGAAAGCACCATGGCGCTGCAGTTCCGCGACCTCGACGGGCTCAACACCAATATCGCGCAGCAGGCGCAATTTCTCATCGAAACCGGCAACAACGCGCTGGCGCAACGCATCGAGAACGCCGGCCGGCGGCTGATGCGGCAGGTGGTGGCGGCCAGCGGGCTCGCGGTGACGCTGGCGCTGGCCTTCGGCATCTGGCTGGCGCGGCCCTTCAAGCGCATCGAGCGCGCGATCGTCGGGCTCGGCCAGAACCGGCTGGACGAGCCGATCGACATCCGCGGCCCGGCCGACGTGCGGCGCGTGTCGCAGCAGCTCGAATGGCTGCGACTGCGGCTGACCGAACTCGACGCCGACAAGGCGCGCTTTTTGCGTCATGTCTCGCATGAGCTCAAGACCCCGCTGGCCGCGCTGCGTGAAGGCGTGTCGCTGCTGGAGGACGGCGTGACCGGCGCACTCAACCCGGCCCAGCGCGAGGTTGCGCAGATCCTCCAGCAGAACACGGTGGCACTGCAGGGCCAGATCGAAGCCCTGCTGCGCTTCAATGCGGCCGCGTTCGAAGCGCGCGAGCTGCGGCGCGAGCGCACTCAGCTGCTGGGCCTGGTCGAGGAGCAGATCGACGCGCAGCGGCTGCAATGGCAGTCGCAGGGCCTCAAGGTGCGCGCCGAAGGCGAGCCGCTCACGGTCACGGTCGACCCGGTGAAGCTCGGCACCGCGATCGCCAATCTGCTGTCGAACGCGATCCGTTTTTCGGCGCGTGGCGGCACCATCACCATCGTGGTGTCGAGCGCACCGGGCCTGGCCTGCATCGACATCAACGACGCCGGCCCCGGCATCGCGCCGGAAGACCGCGACCGCATCTTCGAACCCTTCTACCGTGGCGAGCGGCAACCCGAGCATGCGGTCAAAGGCACTGGTATCGGCCTGTCGATCGTGCAGGAGTACATTGCTGCACACGGTGGCCATATCAGCCTGCTGCCGAGTGGCCCCGGTGCGCGTTTTCGCATCGAACTGCCGCGCTCCAACTGAGCGCACCCGGATTTCCAAGCCCCCGATTCATGTTGTTCCAGACTGTTTGCAAAAGCGCCCTGGTCGCGGCCACCGCCATGTTGATGGCCGGCTGCGCCGCCCCCCCACAGCCACCGGCCGAAGCCCAGGTGCCGCCGCCCGCGCCCGCGCCGCGCGTGCTGCCGGTCGAAGTCGAACCTGCGGCGCCGGCGTCGCGTCTCACGCCTCCACCGCCCGGCAGCCCCGCGCCGATTGCGATGATGCTGGCGTATGCCGACAAGGTGCGCCCGCTCAACGGCAACGACCTCGCAGCCGAGATCGCCCGCCTCGGCGACCCGGCCGACTCCCCCACCACGCAGATGCAGCTTGCGCTCGCACTGGCCCAGACGCGCGTGTCGGCCGATCTGGCGCGCGCTGCGGGCCTGATGCAGCGGGTAATGGCCAACCCCTCGCCCGAGGCACAGGCGCTGCATCCGCTGGCACGCGCGCTCACCTCGCGCTACTTCGAACAACGCCGCGTCGAGGACGACCGCGACCGGCAGGCGCAGCAGGTGCGCGACGCGCAGCGCCGCATCGACCAGTTGAACGATCGCATGGAGGCCTTGCGCGCCATCGAGCGCAGCTTCGCGCGGCCCAACACCCCCCCGGCTGCGGCCCCGGCCGCACCTGCGGCGGCGCCGCCGGCCAACAACGCCAAGCCACCGCCATGAGCACCGCAACCGCTTCTTCAACGCCGGGCGCAAGGCTGCTGGTCGTCGACGACGACCCGGACATGCTGCGGCTGCTGTCGATGCGGCTCAATTCGGCCGGCTACCAGGTCACGGCCGTGACCTCGGCCGAGTCGGCGCTCACGCAGCTCGAAATCGAGCATCCGCAGCTGGTGCTGAGCGACGTGCGCCTGCCGGGCCGCGACGGCCTGGCGCTGTTCGACGAGATCCGCAAACGGCATCCCTCGCTGCCGGTGATCCTGCTGACCGCGCACGGCACCATTCCCGATGCGGTGGAGGCGACCGCGCGCGGTGTCTTCACCTACCTGACCAAGCCCTACGACGCGCGCGAGCTGCTCGAGAAAATTGGCCAGGCGCTTGCGCTCGGGGCACCCGCCAGCGCGCCGAGCAAGGGCAGCGACGAAAGCTGGCGCGCCGAAATCGTGAGCCGCAGCAACCGGATGGCCGAGGTGCTGGCCGAAGCCCGCATGATCGCCAAATCCGATGCGTCGGTGCTGCTGCGCGGCGACAGCGGCGCCGGCAAGGAACTGCTGGCACGCGCCATCCACCGTGCCAGCGCACGCGCCGAAAAGCCGTTCGTCGCGGTCAACTGCGGCGCAATTCCCGAGGCGTTGCTCGAGTCCGAACTGTTCGGCCACATGAAGGGCGCCTTCACCGACGCGCATGCCAACCACAAGGGCCTGTTCCAGCAGGCCGACGGCGGCACCTTGCTGCTCGACGAAATCGGTGACATGCCGCCGGCCCTGCAGGTCAAGCTGCTGCGGGTGCTGCAGGAGCGCGCGGTGCGGCCGCTGGGCGGCAGCCAGTCGATCGCGGTCGACGTGCGGATCATCTCTGCCACCCACCGCGACCTCGACGTTGCGATGGAAGCCGGCCAGTTCCGCGAAGACCTTTATTACCGGCTCAACGTCGTCACGCTGACCTTGCCGCCGCTCAGCGCACGGCGCGAAGACATCCCGCTGTTGGCCAACCACTTCCTGCACCGTCTTTCCACCAAATACGGCAAACGGCTCTCGGGTTTTGCGCCGGAGGCGCTCAAGGCCTTGACCACGGCCGCCTGGCCGGGCAACGTGCGCCAGCTTTTCAACGTGGTCGAGCAGGTCTGCGCGCTGTCGAGTTCGCCGCTGATCCCGCTGGCGCTGGTGCAGCGCGCGTTGCGGGTGCCGACGGTCGAAGTGCAGACCTATGCAGAGGCCAAGCAGCGGTTCGAGCGCGATTACCTGGTCGGCCTGCTCAAGCTGACCGACGGCAACGTCGCCGATGCGGCGCGTCTGGCCGACCGCAATCGCACCGAGTTCTACCGGCTTTTGCAGAAGCACGAGTTGACGCCGGGCCTGTTCAAGGCCGACGCCGGCAGCGCACCCGGCGAGCCTGTCGCTGACGAGCGACGCACCTAAGTCGTTGATTTCATTGGATTTGGCAACCACGCCTCGACAGCTTGTCGGGGTTTGGCGACAAAACAGGGGGTTTGGCGCCCCCTGATCCGGGAAAACCCGCTTCCCGGCCCAAAAAATCATCCCAAGTCGTTGATCTGAAACGACTTTTCCATGCTGGCACAGGGTTTGCCCCTGTAGAGGCATGACAGCACTCACCAGCCCTTCTTTCGCACTGCGTCCGCAGCGCGATGGCCTGCGTCAAAAGCAGTTTTCACTCTCGCGGCCCCGTGGCGCGGGACATCAGCTCGGCGCGCACGACGCCTCGGGCGGCGCGGCACCGGATTGCGTGTTCAAGCGCTTTCCGGCAATTGGCGACACCCCCGCCTCCACCAAACAACACTGGTAAGCCGACAACATGAAGCCCAACGACTTCTCGCAAATGAACGTTCTCGATACATTGATTGAAGACGAACAAACTCTGGTGTCGGCGCGCAGCGGCCTGCTGCGCGAAGAGCGCCACCCGAACTCGGTCACGGCCCCGCCAATGAACCGCGGTTCGATGGCGCCCCGTCCCTGGCGCGGTTTCTGGAACAGCATCGGCACCGCCATGCTGGTCAAGCTCGGTGCCGCTGGCCCGCGCGCTGCCACTCCGGCCGGCGCACCGGCAGCCCAGCCGTGGCAGCGCGCTGCCGCACAACGCCGCTTCGCCTTCATGGCGCTGACGCTGCTGAGCACCGTGATCGCCGCGACCCTGTTCGCCGGCATCCAGCCCGACTACGACAACCTCTGGCTCGAATACGGCCAGATCGGCCTGTACGCGCTGCTGTCGGGCTGGGTCGTGACCGGCTTCGTGACTGCGCTGATGGGTTTCTACGTTTCGGTGCGCGGTGACAAGCACGCGCTCTCGGCCAAGCAGGTGGCCAACCACCCGATGAACCCGGAAGCCCGCACGGCGATCATCATGCCGATCTGCAACGAGGACGTGGCCACGGTTTTCGCCGGCCTGCGCGCCACCTGCGAATCGGTCGCCTCTACCGGCCATGCCAAACAGTTCGACGTGTTCGTGCTGTCGGACAGCTACAACCCCGAAACCGCCGCCGCCGAGCGCGCCGCCTGGGAAGACCTGCGCGCCGCCCTGGCCGACAGCCCGAACCAGCCGCAGGTCGAGGTGTACTACCGCCTGCGCACCCGCCGCACGCACCGCAAGGCCGGCAACGTGGCCGACTTCTGCCGCCGCTGGGGCAAGGACTACCGCTACATGGTCGTGCTCGACGCCGACTCCGTGATGAGCGGCGACTGCCTGACCTCGATGGTCAAGCTGATGGAAGCCAACCCGACCGCCGGCATCATCCAGACCGCGACGCAGGCCATCGGCCACGTCACGCTGCATGCCCGCGCACAACAATTCGCTTCCCGCGTGACGGGCCGCCTGTTCACGCTGGGCATGCAGTTCTGGCAACTGGGCGAATCGCACTACTGGGGCCACAACGCGATCATCCGCGTGCAGCCCTTCATGGACCATTGCGCGCTGGCCCCGATCAAGGGCACCGGCGGCATGTCGGGCGGCATCATGTCGCATGACTTCGTCGAAGCCGCGCTGATGCGCCGTGCCGGCTACCACGTGTGGCTGGTGTCCGACCTGGTCGGCAGCTACGAGCAGCAACCGCCGGATCTGCTGGCTGAACTCACCCGCGACCGCCGCTGGTGCCAGGGCAACCTGCAAAACGCCCGCCTGATGGCCGAGCCCGGCATCCACCCGGTGCACCGCGCAATGTTCGTGACCGGCACCATGGCTTATGTGTCGGCGCCGCTATGGCTGGCATTCCTGACGCTCGGCACCGCGCTGTGGCTCAGCGGCTCCAGCCTCGTTTCGAGCTGGAGCGCGTTGCCCGCCGAGCTGGCCGGCCTGTGGGTCTGGACCCTGTGCCTGTTGTTCCTGCCCCGCGTGCTCGGCATTGCCGCCGTGATGATGCGTGGCGAACAACGCCAGTACGGCGGCCTGTGGGGCCTGGTGAAGAGCGCATCGCTTGAAAGCGCACTGGCCATCGTGCAAGCCCCGGTTCGCATGATTGCGCACTCGCTGTTCGTCGTGGTCGCCCTCACCGGCATCAAGCTCGACTGGAAGTCGCCTCCGCGGGAAGCCAACGCCGTGCCGTGGCGTGATGCTGCAGCCACGCTGGCCCCGATGAGCCTGGTGGTGGTGGCGCTGGCCCTCGGCATTGCGCTGATCGACCCGAGCGCGCTGATCTGGCTCATGCCGGTCGGCCTGCCGCTGCTGCTGGCGATCCCGCTGACCGTACTGACCAGCCAGATCGGCATGGGCACCACGCTGCGCGAACGCGGCTACCTGCTGATTCCGGAAGAGTCGCGCTCCCCCGCCGTGCTGCGCCGCGCCTGGCTGCATGCCAGCCGCCTGGCCCGTCCGGCGCTGGCAGCGGCCTGAGGCTCCACCCCCTGAGAAAGCCCGCTTCGGCGGGCTTTTTCTTTGGTGCGACGAAGAGCACCAGCTGGCTGCCGTTGGTCACAGCCACGTCACGCGCGCATAGAAAGATCCGCCCCTTTTGCTCGTTCGTGACTCTCATGCAGCCAACCTTCCCGTTTCGCCGTGCCCTGGCTCTCGCGCCGATCTCTTGTCTCAGCCTCTCGGCGCTCCTGCTGGTTGCATGCGGTGGTGGCGGCGGCTCCTCTTTCGCCTTGCCTGCGGCCCCCACCGGGGTTTCGACAACGCCCGCCGCCCCGGACAACACGACGAGCCCCAGCATCAGCGGGGTGGTGGTCGGTAGCTATTTCGTCAACGCCAAGGTCTGCCTGGATATCAATTCCAACGGCCGCTGCGACACCGGCGAGCCTTCCACGCGATCGGACAAGCAGGGCGGCTTCAGGCTCGCCGGTTCGGGCGCGGGCATCGTGGCCGAGATCGGCACCGATGCCACCGAGCTCGACCCTTCCATCCCGTCCTCCAAGCCGGTGACCTCGCCACTCGTGCTGCGTGCGCCGAAGGAGGCGCCCGGCGTCGTCGACTTCCAATCGACCGCGGTGGTTGCCGAGATGGAAGCCAACGGTCTCGACTTCCAGGCCGCCACGGGCAAGGTGGCGATCTCGGTCGGCGTGATTGCAGCGAAGCTGCTCGGCGATATCAACACCGAGAGCGACCCGGTCGCCAAGGCGGCGCTCAAGGCCGCATCCGACGAAGGACTGCAGCGCATTCGCGATGCACTGGCATCGGCCGGCAGCGGTGACGACGTCAAGGTGCTGGTGACGGCCGCTGCCCTGACGGACCGCTACTACCAGACCAAGGCGCCGTACCGGCCGCAGCAGGACGTCAGCACCTACGAGGCGGCGCCCGCGGGCTTCTCGCCGGTCTACACCGAGGTGGTCGCGCGGCACGGCTCGCGCGGGCTCTCGGGCCTCAAGTACGACCTCGCGGTCTACAACATGTGGAAGAAGGCGCAGGGCGACGGCGCCCTCACGCCGCTGGGCGAGAAGCTCGGCCCCGACGTGCTGAAGATCATGAAAGCCAACTTCCTGCTCGGCTATGGCGTGGCGGGCATCAGCACGCCCGGCTACGGCAACGAGACACAGGTCGGCATCAACGAACACACGCAGCTCGCGGCGCGGCTGGTTCAGCGCCTGCCGGCCTACTGGAAGCAGATCGGCGACAGTGCCGGTACCGCCCCGCGCCAGATCGTGACGGTGACCTCCGGCGTCGACCGCGCGGTCGACAGCGGCAACTTCTTCGTGCAGTCGCTCAAGGCGGTGCAGCCTGCGCTGGCACCGCTGCTGACCTATCCGCCGGCACCGGCGCCTTACCCCGACAACGGCACGGCCGTGAGCCAGCCGGCCGGCACCAACCGCTTCCTGCTCTACTTCCACAAGCTCGTGAAGGCGACCGACCTGGTTACGAACCCGGCCGATCCGCTCTACAACACCTACCAGGCCAGCCTGGCCTACCAGGACTACAAGAGCAACGATGCCGACCTGCTTGCCAAGCAGAGCGGCCTCACGGTCACGCCCGAGGCCGCGGCTGCCGGTCGCGTGCTGCTGGAGCGCCTGTTCGCGAAGAGCTTCGTGGACAAGATCGCCAACGGCACCTACAGCTTTGCCAATAGCGGCAGCTTCAGCTACACGAGCGACGACGGCAAGTTCGCGCCCAGCCTGAGCGGCGACGGCAAGACTTCGATCAAGTCGATCGGCGATGCGGGCTCGCTGCTGTACGAGCTGTATGTGATCGCCCCCGCGATGCGAAGCGAGGCCGGCGTCGATTTCACGGCCTACATGCCCGCCGCGCAGGCAAAGTTCTTTGCCGCGCTCAACGATGGCTCCGACTTCTACGACAAGGGCCCGGGCATGACCGAGAAGGGCGACATCACCTCGCGCATGGCCCAGATCCTGGTGGACGACATGTTCAACGAGGTCGATGCGATCGCCCGGGGTGATCGCTCGCACGCGGCCAAGCTGCGCTTCACGCATGCGGAAATCATGATGCCCTTTGCCGTGCGCATGGGTCTGAAGGGCGTGGACCAGAGCGTGCCCAAGGCCACGGGCTTCAGTTACGACAGCAATGCATGGCGCGGCCAGTATGTGTCGCCGATGGCGGCCAACATGCAGTGGGACGTGTTTGCCGGCACCGGCAGCAAGCTGCTGGTGCGCATGCTCTACAACGAGAGGGAAACCGACTTCAAGGCGGCCTGTGACGCCGCCAAGGCAGCGGGCACGGCTCACTACTACGAGTACACGGCCCTCAAGGCCTGCTACGGGCACGTGGCTCAGTAATCGCCACGTCGCGCCGCTGAACCGCCCCGGGGGATTCGCGGGGCCTGTGCTTCAGAGATGGCGGAAGAACTCTGGTGCATTGGCCCAGTTGTCGCTCCGGCCATCCACATAGGTCACGGGTGCGTTGGCAAGTTCTTCGTCGGAAGCGTCTTCAAGGCAGCCCAGGTTCACGCCATACATAAGTCCGATCGGGGTTTCGGTTCCAACCCCAAACGCGCGCACTCCGCAGTGCCTGCAGAAGTAGTGTTCATTCTTCCTCGTGTTGAACAGGTACTTCGTCAGATCCGCTTCGCCAGCGAGCAGGCGAAATCCGTCAGGCCTGGCTACCGCTGGCCAGAACCTGGTGCGACGGCAAATCGAGCAGTTGCAGCGGTAGGTGCTCTGCGTGAGATCAAGATCCGCCTCGAACCGGACGGCGCCGCAATGACAACTGCCGTGATACGTCTTGAGCATGCTTGGAACTCCGATGCGAGCCAAACCGCAGGTTCAGAACGGCAGCTTCGGCCCGCCGCCCCCGCCCATGCCGGGCATGCCCTTCATGCCGCCCATGCGCTTCATCATCTTCATGAGGCCGCCGCCCTTCATCTTTTTCATCATGGTCTGCATCTGCTCGAACTCGTTGAGCAGGCGGTTCACTTCCTGAACCTGCACGCCGGCGCCGGCGGCAATGCGGCGCTTGCGCGTGGCCTTCAGCAGCTCGGGCTTGCGGCGCTCGAGCGGCGTCATGCTCTGGATGATCCCTTCCTTGCGGCGGATGTCGCGCTCGGCGCGGGTCATGTCGGCGTCGGTGGCCTTGGCCGCCATCTGCTGGGGCAGCTTATCCATGATGCTGGAGAGCCCACCCATCTGCTTCATCTGCTGCAGCTGGCCGAGGAAATCGTCGAGATCGAAGCCGGCCCCGCTCTTGACCTTGGCCGCCAGCTTCTGCGCTGCCGCGACGTCGACGCCGGCCGTGACCTGCTCGACCAGCGCCACGATGTCGCCCATGCCGAGGATGCGGCCGGCATGGCGCTCGGCATCGAACACCTCCAGCCCGTCGATCTTCTCGCTGGTGCCGGCGAACTTGATCGGCACGCCGGTGATTTGCCGCACTGAAAGCGCTGCGCCACCCCGCGAGTCGCCATCGGTCTTGGTCAGGATGATGCCGGTCAGGGGCAGCGCGTCCTTGAAGGCCTTGGCGGTGTTGACCGCGTCCTGCCCCTGCATCGCGTCGACCACGAAAAGGGTCTCGACCGGGTTCAGCTCGGCATGCAGCTGCTTGATTTCGGTCATCAGCACTTCGTCGATCGCGAGCCGGCCTGCGGTGTCGACCAGCAGCACGTCGAAGAAGTGCCGGCGCGCATGGTCGATCGCGGCGCGCGCGATGTCGATCGGCTTCTGGTCGGGCGTGCTCGGGAACCATTCGGCACCCGCCTGCTTCGTGACTGTCTTCAACTGCTCGATCGCGGCCGGCCGGTACACGTCGCCCGACACGGTGAGAACTTTCTTCTTGCGCTTCTCGATCAGGTGCTTGGCCAGCTTGGCCGTGGTGGTGGTCTTGCCCGCGCCCTGCAGGCCGGCCATCAGGATCACCGCCGGCGGTTGCGCGGCGAGGTTGATGTCCGACACGCCCTCGCCCATGGTCGCGGCCAGTTCGCGGTTCACGATGCCGACCAGCGCCTGGCCCGGCTTGAGCGAACCCAGCACCTCCTGGCCGAGTGCCTTTTCCTTCACCCGGGCGACGAAGTCGCGCACCACGGGCAGCGCCACGTCGGCTTCGAGCAGCGCCATGCGCACCTCGCGCAGCATGTCCTGCACGTTGGCTTCGGTGATGCGGGCCTGGCCGCTGACCTGCTTGACGAGGCGCGAGAATTTTTCGGTAAGTGCGGTGGCCATGGATGCCTTGGTGCCCGCTGCAGCGGGCCGAATGGAAAGGGCGTAGAGGACGAGAAGTGCGTGCCGCCTGGGCGCCAGTAAACTCGCTCCATGATTTTAGCGAGCCCCTCCCCGCTCGGCGTGGCACTGGGTATCGCCACCGCCGCGGCCTATGGCGTGACCGCCGTCGCGGCGCCCCGCCTGGGCCGGTCGGCCACGCAATGGCTGCTGGGGCTGGCCTGGTTGCTGCACGGGGTTGCGTTGGCATGGGAGCTGATCGGGCTCAGGCAGTTCGGCTTTGCGCCGGCCATCTCCGTCACCGCCTGGCTGGTGTTGACGGTCTATGCGATCGAAAGCCGCCTGTACCCCCAGCTGACGGTTCGGCGCGTGCTGGCCGTGCTCGGCGGCGGCGCGGCACTGCTGGCGGCAGAGTTCCAGGGCACGCCACTGGATGTGGGCAGTTCCCCCTGGCTGCCGTTGCACATCGCGCTGGCACTGGCATCGTATGGCTTGTTCGGCGCGGCCGTGGTGCACGCCTGGCTCATGACCCGCACCGAAAAGCAGATGCGGCTGGTCGCCGAAACGCAGACCGGCCTGCCACTGCTGACGCTGGAGCGCCTCACTTTCCGCTTCATCACGGCCGGCTTCGTGCTGCTGTCGGCCACCCTGCTGGCCGGCATGCTGTTCAGCGAAACGCTTTACGGCCGCGCCTGGCGCTGGGATCACAAGACCGTGTTTTCGATGCTGGCCTGGCTGACTTTCGCGGTGCTGCTGATCGGACGTGCCCGCTTCGGCTGGCGCGGCCGCACCGCGCGGCGCGTGCTCTACGCCGGCGCGGCGCTGCTGCTGCTGGCCTATGTGGGCTCACGCTTCGTGCTCGAAGTCGTGCTGGGCCGCACCGCATGAAATACCTGATCGTGCTCCTCGTGGTCGCGGTGGCGATCTGGCTCTGGCGCCGCAACCGGCGCGAGGAAATGGAAGAAGCACGACCGCCGCAGGCCGCGCCGCCGAAGGTCGGCGAACCCCAGGCGATGCTGCGCTGCGCGCATTGCGGCCTGCATCTGCCGGCGAGCGACGCGATCACCGGGCCCGACGACAAGGTGTATTGCAGCACTGCGCACCGGCAGGCCGGCGCACGATGACATCCCCCCTGCTTTGGTCGCGCGGCGAACCGGGCAGCGAATGGGGCGGCCTCGAATACAAGCCCCAACCCGACAGTCCCGCCCTGCAACGGCTCTGGCGCGGCTTCATGACGGCGCGCAGTTTCGTCGGCCTCGTGCTGGTGCTGCTGCAGGGTGTGAGCTTCGGCATCAGCCAGTCGGTGCACCCCACCGCGCTGGTGCTTTCGGGGGCTTACCTCGTGGCCGCGCTGGCTGGCGCGCGCTATGTGCGTTTTCGGCCACCGATGCGCGGCTTCGGCAGCGCGTGGATCGCCTCCATCGGTATCGATCTGGCCACCTTCACGGTGCTGCAGCTGGCGCAGGCCGGCAGCATCAACTACACACCGCTGTTCGCGCTGCCGGTGCTGATGGGTGCGGTGCTGGGCACCGTGTCGGTCGGCCTCGGCACCACCGCCGCGGTCACGCTGCTGCTGCTCGGCGACGCCGGCTGGCAGTGGCTGTCGCAGGCGGTCGACCCGTCGACGCGCTTCCTGCAGGCAGCGCTCACCGGCACGGGCCTGTTCGTGGTGGCGCTGCTGGCGCACCAGCTCGCCCTGCGGCTGGCGCGCGAAGAAGCACTGGCGCTGCGCAGCCGAAGCACCGCGCAGATGCATGCGCAGGTGAACGACCTGGTGATCGAAACACTGAGTGAAGGCGTGCTGGTGATCGATGCCGCGGGCCGTGTGCATGCGGCCAACCCGGCTGCCGACGCGATCCTCGGCCGGGGGTTGGCCGGGTTGGCGCTGCCCTTTCCGCTCGACGCCCATCCGGCCTGGCATCCGCTTGCAATGGTGGCCGGCAAGACCTTCTCGCGGCGCGCGCCGCAGTCGAAGGAAATGCCGATCGCCCAGGCGCAGGGCGCACCGCGCGAGGTGCGCGTGCGCACGCGCCTGACGCCCGACAACGACCGGCGCATCGAAAGCCTGTGCGTGATGTTCCTGCAGGATCTGCGCGAACTCGAAGCGCGCATCCGCACCGAAAAGCTCGCGGCCATGGGTCGCATGTCGGCCGCGGTCGCGCACGAGATCCGCAACCCGCTGGCCGCGATCACCCAGGCCAGCGCGTTGCTCGGCGAAGACCTGGTCGACCCGGCGCACCGCCAACTCACCGCGATGGTGCAGCAGAACGCACAGCGGCTCGCCCGTATCGTCGACGACGTGCTCGATGTGTCACGCGCCCGCCAGCAACGCGTCCTGCCGCTCGCCGACATGGTGGCGCTCGACAGCACCGTTCGCACACTGGCCGAGGAGTGGGTGCGCCAGTCCAAGCGACAGGGTGTGCTGCTGGTGCTCGACGCGGTCGGGTGCGACGTGCGCTTCGAGGTCGAGCACCTGCGCCGCATCCTCGTCAACCTGCTCGACAACGCGGCGCGCTATGCGGGCGACCGCGAGGGCTCGATCCAGGTTGCGACCGAGGTCGAACCCGGTGGCCGTTCGACGCTGCAGGTCTGGAGCGATGGCGCGCCGCTGGAGCCGGGTGTGCAGCGCCATCTGTTCGAGCCGTTCTTCTCTTCCGAAAGCCGCTCGAGCGGGTTGGGTCTGTTCATCTGCCGCGAACTCTGCGAACGGCACGGCGCCACGATCGGCTACGAACGGCGCGCGCTGTCGGCGGCGGGGCCCGAGGGCAACGAATTCTTCGTCACCTTCGCCGGCGCCGAAGCCCGGCTGACACAATAGCGGCGTGAGCACTCCCCCCTCTTCCACGAACAAGCCGGCCCAGATCCTCGTCGTCGACGACGAGCCCGATTTGCGCACGCTGTACGAGTTGACGCTGCTGCGCGAGGGCTATCGCGTCGAGGCCGCGGGCAGCGTGTCGGAAGCCTGGCAACACCTCGATGCCGGCCGCTTCGATGCCGTCATCACCGACATGCGGCTGCCCGATGGCCTCGGCATGGAGATCCTGCAGCGCATCCAGAAAGACCAGCGCAGCGAGCGCTGCGTGGTGATGACCGCTTACGGCTCGGCCGAGAACGCAGTCGAGGCACTGAAGGCCGGTGCCTTCGACTATCTGACCAAGCCGGTCGACCTCAAGCAGTTCCGCGCCGTGGTGGCATCGGCAGTGCAGTTGCAGCCGCAGGAGCTGCCGGCCCCCAGGGCGGCCCGGCCGGCCGCCGACGACGGCGGCATCGCATCCGCGCCGACGGTTCAGGGTGCGGGTGCACTCGACCGTCTGGTCGGCGGATCGGAGTCGATGCGGCTGGTCAAGTCGCGCATCGCCAAGGTGGCGCGCGGCATGGCGCCGGTGCTGGTGCGTGGCGAGTCGGGCACCGGCAAGGAGCTGGTAGCACGCGCCGTGCATGCCTGCAGCCAGCGCAGCGAGGGCCCTTTTGTCGCCGTGAATTGCGGCGCGATTCCCGAGAACCTGCTCGAGGCCGAGTTCTTCGGCGCGCGCAAGGGCTCCTACACCGGCTCGGCAGCGGATCGCGATGGCTACTTTCAGGCGGCGCGCGGCGGTACGCTGTTTCTCGACGAGATCGGGGACCTGCCGCTCGCGATGCAGTCCAAGCTGCTGCGTGCGATCCAGGAGCGCAGCGTCCGACCGATCGGATCGACGCAGGAAGATGCGGTCGATGTGCGCATCGTCAGCGCAACGCACAAGGACTTGCACGCCGAAGTGCAGGCCAGCCGCTTCCGCCAAGATCTTTTTTACCGGCTCAACGTGATCGAGATCGCGGTGCCGGCGTTGCGCGACCGGCGCGAGGATCTGCCCGCGCTGTGCGCGGCGCTGCTGGCGCGCATTGCGCGCGACGCCGGAATGCCGGTGCCGGTTTTGTCGGCCGACGTGATCGCGCAACTGGCCATGCAGCCGCTCGACGGCAACGTGCGCGAGCTCGAGAACCTGCTGCACCGCGCAGTCGCGCTCAACGACGGCGACGAACTCCATCTGGACTTCACGGGCAGCACCGGGGTGCTGCTGGAGGCCACGCCGCCTGTTGCAGTGGCAGCCGGCCCTGCAGCGCCGCGCGAAGCCGCCGGCCCGGGCCGGCACGCGATGCCGCCGGATCTGCAGACCTACCTCGACCAGCAGGAGCGCGAGATCCTCGTGCGTGCGTTGCAGGAAAGCGGCTTCAACCGCACCGCGGCGGCGGCACGGCTCGGCCTGAGCCTGCGCCAGATCCGCTACCGCATTGCGCGGCTCGGCATCAACACGCCGCATGGCGACGACGGATTGGCCGGCAATCCGGATGAGTGAGGCGACGGACGCCGGACTCTGGCAAGGCGGCTGGTATCGCTTTGCCCGACGCCTCGCTTCGCCCAACTTCGGGCCCCGGCCCGATGCCGCACAGGTCGACCTGATCGTGCTGCACTCGATCAGCCTGCCGCCCGGGCGCTATGGCGGCAACGAAGTGCAGCAGCTGTTCACCAACCGTCTCGACTGGGAGGCCGATCCTTATTTCGGCCAGATCCGCGGCATCGAGGTGTCCGCCCATTTCTATGTGCGGCGCGACGGCGCACTCTGGCAGTTCGTGAGTTGCGACGAACGCGCCTGGCATGCCGGTGCGTCGACCTGGCGCGGACGTGCCAATTGCAACGACGACTCGATCGGCATCGAACTGGAAGGGCTGGAGGGCCAAGCCTTCGAGCCGGCGCAATACGAAGCGCTGGCGAGCCTGTGTCCGGCGATCGCGCAGCGTTATCCGATTGCGTACATCGCCGGCCACGAACACATCGCGCCGGGCCGCAAGCAGGATCCCGGCAGCGGATTTGACTGGCCCGCACTGCACGACCAACTCGGCTGGGCCGACGGGATGTTTCCCGACGGAGTCGTCCGGCGCTGAATTTTCTCAATCGCGGGCGCGAATGCGATGCCTGCCGGCAAATCACACGGCGCGCGATGCTGCAGGGCAACAGCGCAGCAACCATGCGGGTTGCGGGCTCGAAATGCCCGGCAACCCGCATCAAATCTCAGGCGTGGCACAGTTGTTCAGCAACGACGCGCGCTGTGGCGGCGAAGCCTCCGACGAGCCAGCCTTGTCACATGGCAGCTTCATGAAAAACACTACATCTAGTGGCTTGTAGGCCTTCCACACCCTAGATATAGTGTCTGCCTAGCGCGGACATATTCCGTTACACGCGCCCAGGCCAGATGGCCTCCCGCGCCGCCGCAACAACAACAGTCGCCAACAGAGGACCCGAATGCAGACAGCACTGAACACCCCCGCCACGCCCCGCGCCGTGCCCTCCTCGCAACCCGCCGGCACCAAGCCGCGCGATACCGCAGGCTCGCCCGCCGGTGATGCCCTTGCGCACTACCAGATCATCCGCCGCAACGGCGCGGTGGTGCCCTTCGAGCCGAACAAGATCGCGATCGCGATGATGAAAGCCTTCCTGGCCGTGCACGGCACCCAGGGTGCGGCCTCGGCCAGCGTCCGCGAAACGGTCGACGGCCTGACCCAGGCAGTGGTGCGTGCGATGGTGCGTTCGCGTCCGGGCGGCGGCACTTTCCACATCGAAGACGTGCAGGATCAGGTCGAACTCGGCCTGATGCGCGGCGGTCACCACGAAATCGCGCGCGCCTACGTGCTCTACCGCGAACGCCGCACGCAAGAGCGCGCCAGGCAGGGCGCGCAGGACACACCCGTCGCGCCGGCGCTGCATGTGCTGGACCGTGGCGAACGCGTGGCGCTCGACCTGAACGAACTCAAGGGCCTGATCGAATCCGCCTGCGAAGGTCTGGGCGACAGCATCACGGCCGCGCCGATCCAGGCCGAGACGATGCGCAACCTGTACGACGGCGTGCCGCTCGACGAGGTCTACAAGGCCTCGATCCTGGCCGCCCGCACGCTGATCGAAAAAGATCCCGACTACACCTTCGCGACCGCGCGCCTGCTGCTGCACACGATCTTCAAGGAGATCATCGGCCGCGAAGTGATGCCGTCGGAACGCGCGCAAACCTACGCCGACTACTTCCCGCAGTTCATCAAGAAGGGCGTCGACAACGAGTTGCTCGACGAGAAGCTGCTGCAGTACGACCTGCCCCGTCTGGCTGCCGCACTCAAGGCCGAACGCGACCTGCAGTTCGACTACCTCGGCCTGCAAACGCTGTACGACCGCTACTTCCTGCACGTGCGCAAGGAACGCATCGAACTGCCGCAAGCCTTCTTCATGCGCGTGGCGATGGGCCTGTCGCTCGGTGAAATCGACCGCGAAGCCCGCGCCATCGAGTTCTATGAAGTGCTGTCGTCGTTCGACTTCATGTCGAGCACGCCCACGCTGTTCAACGCCGGCACGCTGCGTTCGCAGCTGTCGAGCTGCTACCTGACCACGGTGCCCGACGACCTCGATGGCATCTACGAATCGATCAAGGAAAACGCGCTGCTCTCGAAATTCGCGGGCGGCCTGGGCAACGACTGGACCCGCGTGCGCGCACTCGGCAGCCACATCAAGGGCACCAACGGCGAATCGCAGGGCGTGGTGCCCTTCCTCAAGGTGGTGAACGACACGGCCGTGGCCGTGAACCAGGGCGGCAAGCGCAAGGGCGCCGTCTGCACCTACCTCGAAAGCTGGCACCTCGACATCGAGGAGTTCCTGGAACTGCGCAAGAACACCGGCGACGACCGCCGCCGCACGCACGACATGAACACGGCCAACTGGATCCCCGACCTGTTCATGCGCCGCGTGATGGAAAAGGGCACCTGGACGCTGTTCTCGCCCTCCAACGTGCCCGACCTGCATGACAAGTTCGGCGCCGACTTCGAAACCGCCTACGTCGCATACGAAGAAAAGGCCGCCCGCGGCGAGATCAAGCCGAGCCGCACGCTCCAGGCCTCCGACCTGTGGCGCAAGATGCTCACGATGCTGTTCGAAACCGGGCATCCGTGGATCACGTTCAAGGACGCCTGCAACGTGCGTTCGCCGCAGCAGCACGCCGGCGTCGTTCACTCGTCGAACCTCTGCACCGAGATCACGCTCAACACCAGCGACACCGAAACCGCCGTCTGCAACCTCGGTTCCGTGAACCTGCTGCAGCATCTGAAGGACGGCAAGGTCGACCAGGAGAAGCTCAAGCGCACGATCTCGACGGCCATGCGCATGCTCGACAACGTGATCGACATCAACTACTACGCCGTGAAGAAGGCGCGCGACTCGAACCTGCGCCACCGTCCGGTCGGCCTGGGCCTGATGGGCTTCCAGGATGCGCTCTACGAGCTGCGCATTCCCTACGCCTCGCAGGAAGCCGTGCAGTTCGCCGACGAGTCGATGGAAGCCATCTGCTACCACGCCTACTGGGCCTCGACCGACCTCGCCAAGGAACGCGGCAAGTACTCGAGCTACAAGGGCTCGCTGTGGGACAAGGGGATCCTTCCGATCGACACGCTCGACCTGCTCGAGAAGGCTCGCGGCGGCTACGTCGAGGTCGACCGCTCGGCCACGCTCGACTGGGACGCGCTGCGCCAGAAGATCAAGGCCGACGGCATGCGCAACTCCAACTGCGTGGCCATCGCACCGACCGCGACCATCTCGAACATCATCGGCGTCGACGCCTCCATCGAGCCCTGCTTCGGCAACCTCTCGGTCAAGTCGAACCTGTCGGGCGAGTTCACCGTGATCAACCACTACCTGGTGCGCGACCTGAAGCGCCTGGGTCTGTGGGACGACGTGATGGTGATGGATCTCAAGCACTTCGATGGCTCGCTGCGTCCGATCGACCGCGTGCCGCAAGACGTGAAGGCGCTCTACGCCACCGCGTTCGAAGTCGAGACAACCTGGCTGGTCGAAGCCGCGGCACGTCGCCAGAAGTGGATCGACCAGGCGCAGTCGCTCAACATCTACATGGCCGGCGCATCGGGCAAGAAGCTCGACGACACCTACAAGCTCGCCTGGCTGCGCGGCTTGAAGACCACCTACTACCTGCGCACGCAGAGCGCGACGCACGCGGAAAAGTCGACGGTGCAATCGGGCCGACTCAATGCCGTGTCATCGGGTGGCAGCACCAGCCACAACGTCGATGGGCAGAAGATGAGCGCACTCGAAGCAGCAGCGCTCGCAGCGCAAGCGCAACTGAGCGCGATGCCCGCTACCGACATCGCGTTCTGCGGTGTCGATGACCCGACGTGCGAAGCATGTCAGTGATCGTTGTGTGAACTTCGCGGCATCGCCTGACAGAAACGCGATGCATGCGAACAACATAAGAACAAGATAACTGGAGCGCGATGTGAACCAGCACTTTGCAACTCACATCGTTGCTCACATAATTGAGTATTGGATTTTTCTATGTTGACCTGGGACGAAGAAGTCAAGCCCTCCTTGCCAAAGGACATGCAACAAGGATTGCAGCACTCCACGAAAAACGGCGCGCCGATCGGCCGCTCGATGGAAGTCCCGACGCCGCAAACAGCCCCCGCAATCCGCTCGACGCTCGATGACGGCGCTGCCGTTCCCGCACGCGTTGCGCCCGTCGCCTCCGCCGCCGTTGCAACGCCGGCTGCACGCCGCGTCAACGCGGCCGACAAACGCATCATCAACGGCCAGACCGACGTCAACCAGCTGGTGCCGTTCAAGTACAAGTGGGCCTGGGAAAAATACCTCGCCACCTGCGCCAACCACTGGATGCCGCAGGAAGTGAACATGACGCGCGACATCGCGCTCTGGAAAGACCCGAACGGCCTGACCGAAGACGAGCGCCGCATCATCAAGCGCAACCTCGGCTTCTTCGTGACCGCCGATTCGCTGGCCGCGAACAACATCGTGCTGGGCACCTATCGCCACATCACCGCGCCCGAGTGCCGCCAGTTCCTGCTGCGCCAGGCCTTTGAAGAAGCGATCCACACGCACGCCTACCAGTACATCGTCGAGTCGCTCGGCCTGGACGAAAGCGAGATCTTCAACGCCTACAACGAGGTGACGTCGATCCGCGAGAAGGATCAGTTCCTGATTCCGTTCATCGACGCCATCAGCGACCCGCACTTCCACACCGGCACGCACGAGACCGACCAGACCTTGCTCAAGTCGCTCATCGTGTTCGCCTGCCTGATGGAAGGCCTGTTCTTCTACGTCGGCTTCACGCAGATCCTTGCGCTGGGCCGCCAGAACAAGATGACCGGTGCCGCCGAGCAGTACCAGTACATCCTGCGCGACGAGTCGATGCACTGCAATTTCGGCATCGACCTGATCAACCAGCTCAAGCTCGAGAACCCGGGCCTCTGGACGGCCGAGTTCAAGGCCGAGATCAAGGCCTTGTTCCTGAAGGCCGTCGAGCTCGAATACAAGTACGCCGAAGACACCATGCCGCGCGGTGTGCTCGGCATGAACGCCTCCATGTTCAAGGGCTACCTGCGCTACATCGCCAACCGGCGTGCGCAGCAGATCGGCCTCGAAACGCTGTTCCCGAACGAAGAAAATCCGTTCCCGTGGATGAGCGAAATGATCGATCTGAAGAAAGAACGCAATTTCTTCGAGACCCGCGTGATCGAGTACCAGTCGGGTGGTGCCCTCTCGTGGGATTGAGGTTTTCCGATAAGAATGAGTGATTTCAAGAATTGCCCCCAGCGCATACCGCACCACAGAGTGCGGCTGCTGGGAGGCGTCGGTGTTCATGGTGCTGGAGCTTGATTTCCAACGCCATGAATCGCTTCACGTTCACAAGCGAGCGTGGAGTGCTTCAAAAGGTTGATTTTTCAACTTGATCAAGGAGAAAGAAATGGCAACTGCAAAGAAAGCGCCGGCCAAGAAGGTCGCTGCAAAGAAGGCTCCGGCAAAGAAGGCTCCGGCCAAAAAGGCGGCAGCAAAGAAGGCTCCGGCAAAGAAGGTCGTAGCGAAGAAGGCTCCGGCAAAGAAGGCACCGGCCAAAAAGGCGGCAGCCAAGAAGGCCCCGGCGAAGAAGGTCGTAGCGAAGAAGGCTCCGGCGAAGAAGGCAGCAGCTAAGAAGGCTCCGGCCAAGAAGGCCGCTGCGAAGAAGGCTCCGGCGAAGAAGGCCGCCGCCAAGAAGGCGCCTGCGAAAAAGGCCGCGGCCAAGAAAGCCGCGAAAAAGCCCGCTGCCAAGCCTGCCGCCAAGAAGGCTGCGAAAGCACCCGCCAAGGCCGCCGTCGCCCCTGCCCCTGCGGCACAAACGACGCTGAACCCTCAAGCTGCCTGGCCGTTCCCTACGGCCAGCAAGCCCTGAGTCGTTCAGAGGCCCTGAAAGGCAAAAGCCCGGCACCGAAAGGTGTCGGGCTTTTTTTTGGGCGGTGCGCCGGGCGCTGCGCTACAGGCCGATTTTCTTCAGATCCACCGTGTAGTTCTGCGGCCCCCGCTGCGCGACCTTGAGCGCACCGATCTGGTTGCCAAGCGCCGCGCATTTCGCCAGCGGCCAGCCCTGCTCGAGACCGAACAGCAGCGCACCACGCCAGGCATCGCCACAGCCGGTGGGATCGACCACGGCCTCGGGCTGAACCGGTGGCACGTGCGTCTTCTCGCCATCGATCCAGACCTCGCAGCCCTCGGCACCAAGCGTCACCACCAGCCCGCGCACACGGCGAGAGATTTCGGCGTTGTCCCAGCCGGTGCGATCGCTCAGCATCTTGCCTTCGTAGTCGTTGACCGTGACCCAGTCGGCCTGTTCGATGAAGCGCGCGAGTTCGTCGCCGTTGAACATCGGCAGCCCCTGCCCCGGATCGAAAACAAACGGGATACCGGCCACCTTGAACTGCTCCGCATGCTGCAGCATGGCGTCGCGTCCATCGGGCGAAATGATGCCAAGCTTGAGATCGGCGCGCGCCTCGATGCGCGTGATGTGCGCCTGCTGCATCGCCCCCGGGTGGAAGGCGGTGATCTGGTTGTTGTCGCGGTCGGTCATGATCATGGCCTGCGCGGTGTAGGCATCCGCCACTGTCCGGATGAACTCCGTGCCGATGCCCTGTTCGTTGAGCCGCGCGACATAGCCGGCGCCGTCACTGCCCACGGTCGCCATCGGCAATGCCGCCCCACCGAGTGCGCGCAGGGCATAGGCGATGTTGCCGGCGCAGCCTCCGAAGTCGCGCCGCAACGCGGGCACCAGAAACGACACATTGAGGATGTGCAGTTGATCAGGAAGGATCTGGTCGGCGAACCGGCCCTCGAAAGTCATGATGGTGTCGAACGCGAGGGAACCGCAAATCACTGCTGCCATGAATGAACCGTTGGTTGAAAAAAGAAAGGAGCGATGAGACCGCTCAGGGATAGAAGGCCACCACCCGGTAGCCCGCCACCGGCTGCAGCGCTGCAGAGTCCAGGCCGGTCAGAGCGAGTGGCAGCGAGGCGGTGCGTTCGGCCTTGGCCGCAAGCACGGGGGGCGCGCCGAAGTCGGAAGGCATGAGCACGCGCCGAACCACCGGGCGTTCCTGCGTGTCGAGCAGCGAGAGTTCGACCGCAGGCATCGCGAGCGGCATCGCGACCGCGTTGCGCAGCGTGAAGTTCAGGCGATAGCCGTCTCCGCTTTTTTCCCGCGCAAAGGCCGCGCCGTCGATCGTGATCGCGCCGATCTGGCGCAGCGCCGACAGCTCGCAGCCCGTGGCGCCGCAGATCGCCTCGAGCACCGGTCGCCACGACGGCTGCCGCGCCACGATCGTGTCGCGCTCGTGGCGCAGCACTTGCAGCACCAGCAGCAGCGCGCACACCACGGCTGCAATCACAGTCGCCCTGCCGGCTTTCGTGCCGTGCGAATGTTCCACCGCTGTGGGCTCGGCAAACAAAGGCTCCGACGGCGGCAGTTCCTCCACGCGGGCCTCGCTCACGCTTGCAGCGCTCACCACCGGCATCGGCGGCGACGATGTTTCCTCGCGCGGCAGTGGCTCCGTCGGCGGTTGGGCCGCCTTGCGCGCCCGTGCGCTCCGGACCGCGTCGATGCGTGCACGTCGCAAGGCCTTCTGCAACTGGGCGTCGGCCGCCTGCTCGACCACGGCCGAGAAATCGTCGAGCGCTTCGACCGAGCTGACCAGCGAGCTTCGGGCCAGCACGGGCATCGGTTCGGCGGGCGCCGGGACAGACGGTGTTGGCCAGGGCTCGTCGGCCACCACGCCGATCCCGGGCCAGGCCGGCGGCGGGAACGCCGCTTTCAACGGCGTGGAAGACTGCGCTTCCGGTTCAGGCAAGGCGGGGGGTTCGGGCTCCGGCGAACTGGGCGGGTCGGCTTCGGTCGACGAAGAAGCGGCGCCGTCTTCTTCGGGTGCCGCGGCCGGCGCTGCAGTGCCCGCCTCAGGCGCTTCCTGCAGATCCAGGGTCGCATCGAACACGTTGCTGCAACGACCGCATCGAACCCAGCCGTCCGAAATGCGCAGTTGATCCCGCACCACCTTGAAAGTGGTCGCGCAGGATGGGCAGCGGGTCACAAGACTCATGAGGCGGGGATTGTAGGTGGCGTGCCCCACGCCGCGCCGCTAAAGGCGGGCGGTCATGAGGATCCAGCCGTCCTCGCTGTCGCTGACCTGCAACTGCGCAAACGGCGCGTAGGCCAGTGTCAGCTCTTCGGCCTGGCGCTCGAGGATGCCTGCCAGCACCAGCGCGCCGCCCGGTGCCACATAGCGGCAAAGCAGCGGCGCCAGCACCTTGAGTGGCGTGGCGAGGATGTTGGCCAGCACGGTCTGATAGCAGCCCTGCGCCACGTCGGGCAGGCCGGTCTGCAGTTGCACCGCGTTGGCTTCGGCATTGAGCCGGGTCGACTCCACTGCGGCTTCGTCGATGTCGACCGCGTCGATCTGCGCCGCGCCGTACTTGGCCGCGCCGATCGCGAGAATGCCGGAGCCGCAGCCGTAGTCGAGCACACGCTGGTTCGCAGGCGGGTGCGTCGCGATCCAGCGCAGGCACATGCGCGTGGTCGGGTGCGTGCCGGTGCCGAAGGCGAGTCCCGGGTCGAGCCGGATCACCTTGCGCGCCTGCGCCGGCGGCTCGTGCCAGGTCGGTACGATCCAGAATTCGGGCGTGATCTCGACCGGCGCGAACTGCGATTGCGTGAGCCGCACCCAGTCCTGGTCCGGCACGTCGGCCACGCCAAGGGTCTGGCAGCCGTCAAAGAAGTCCTGCGCCGCAAGCACCTGCGCCGCGTCGCGCGCAAGCGCCTCTGTCGCGTACAGCGCGATCACGCGCGAGCGCTGCCAGCCCTCCTTGGGCGGCGGCATGCCGGGTTCGCCGAACAGCGCCTGTTCGGCATCGGTCTGGGCGTCGGCGTCCTCGACCGAAACACTCAGCGCATCGAGCGCGTCGAGCGCATCGCTGACCGTCTCGACAAGGTCTTGCGGAACCAGCAGGCGAAGTTCGTGCACCCGTGCGTCCCGCTCAGCGCTTGTGGGAAGCCAGCCACTCTTCGAGGTAGTGGATGTTGGTGCCGCCGGTCATGAACTTGGCGTCGACCATCAGCTCGCGGTGCAGCGGGATGTTGGTGCTGATGCCTTCGACCACCGTCTCGCTGAGGGCAGTGCGCATGCGCGCCATCGCCTGCTCGCGCGTATCGCCATAGGTGATGATCTTGCCGATCATCGAGTCGTAGTTGGGCGGTACGAAATAGTTGGTGTACACGTGCGAGTCGACCCGCACCCCCGGCCCACCCGGCGGATGCCACATGGTGATGCGGCCCGGCGACGGCGTGAACTTCCAGGCATCCTCGGCATTGATGCGGCATTCGATCGCGTGGCCGTGCATCTGGATCTGGCGCTGCGTGAACGGCAGCTTCTCGCCGGCGGCGACCATGATCTGGGTCTTGACGATGTCGATGCCGGTGGTGAACTCGGTCACCGGGTGCTCGACCTGCACGCGCGTGTTCATCTCGATGAAATAGAACTCGCCGTTTTCGTAGAGGAACTCGAAGGTGCCGGCGCCGCGGTAGCCGATCTTCTTGCAGGCCGCCGCGCAACGCTCACCGATCTTCTCGATCAGCTTGCGCGGAATGCCCGGCGCCGGCGACTCCTCGATCACCTTCTGGTGGCGGCGCTGCATCGAGCAGTCGCGCTCGCCCAGATAGACCGCGTTCTTGAACTTGTCGGCCAGGATCTGGATTTCGACGTGGCGCGGGTTCTGGAGAAACTTCTCCATATAGACAGCGCCGTTGTTGAAAGCCGCCGCCGCCTCGGCCTTGGTCATCTGGATCGCGTTGACCAGCGCCGCCTCGGTGTGCACCACGCGCATGCCGCGACCGCCACCGCCGCCGGCCGCCTTGATGATGACCGGGTAGCCAATGGCGCGCGCGATGCGCTTGTTGGTGGTGGCGTCGTCCGACAGTTCGCCTTCGGAGCCTGGCACGCAGGGCACGCCGGCCTTGATCATGGCCTGCTTGGCCGACACCTTGTCGCCCATGGTGCGGATGTTCTCGGGCGTCGGGCCGATGAACTGGAAGCCGCTTTGCTCCACCCGCTCGGCGAAGTTGGCGTTTTCGCTCAGAAAGCCGTAGCCCGGGTGGATTGCTTCGGCATCCGTCACTTCGGCGGCCGAAATGATCGCCGGCATGTTGAGGTAGCTTTGCGACGAAGGGGCCGGGCCGATGCAGACCGCCTCCTGCGCCAGCTTGACGTACTTGGCCTCGCGGTCGGCTTCGGAATAGACCATCACGGCCTTGATGCCCATCTCGCTGCAAGCGCGCTGAATTCTCAGCGCGATCTCCCCGCGATTCGCGACCAGAATCTTCTTGAACATGGTCACTCGATGATGAACAGCGGTTGGCCGTATTCGACCGCCTGGCCGTTTTCGCCGAGGATCTGTTTGATGGTGCCGGACTTGTCGGCCTCGATCTCGTTGAGGATCTTCATGGCCTCGATGATGCAGACCGTATCGCCTTCCTTGACCTGGCTGCCCACTTCGACGAAGGCCGGCGCGCCGGGGCTCGAGGAACGATAGAAGGTGCCAACCATCGGCGACTTGATCGCGTGGCCGGTGGGTGCAGCGACTCCCGCGGGGGCAGGCGCGGCGGGCATCTCGGGGGCGGGCGCCGGTGCCGGGCCGCCTTGCGGTGCCAGCGTTTGCACGTATTGCACCGGCGCTGCGGCGCCAGCCTTGACGATGCGCACCTTGCCTTCGGCTTCGGTGATTTCGAGTTCGGAAATATTCGATTCAGACACCAGATCGATCAGTGTCTTGAGTTTGCGCAGATCCATGGGCCTCCAGCGCCAGCTTTGCCGGTCAATAGGTAGTAACTCGCCTGAAAATCGGCTTATGTCGGCGTTTTAACGCCAAATGCCGGATTGTGCGCCGGATTCTACCCGTGAACAGGGGCCCGTCGCCACGCATCGAGGTCGGTCGCCTCGAGCTTGCCCATTTTACGCGCGGCCACTGCGCCGGCCGCATTGACAACAATCGTGAATGGCAATCCGCCCCCGGTATTGCCCAGCCGGCGAACCAGATCGGTTCCTTCGAGCCCAGCCAGGCCGACCGGGAAACTGACCGGAGTATGGGCCAGGAACTTTCGCACCGAACTGGGCTGATCAATGGCCAAACCGACCACTTGCCAGCCGTTGGCTGCCTGATCGCGAAAGAAGCGATCAACCATGGGTAATTCCTCGATGCACGGCGGACACCATGTTGCCCAGAAATTGATCAGCAACGGCTTGCCGCGCAGCGACGCAAATGAGAGCTCGCCGCCCTCCGGCCGATCGAAGCGCTGGGCCCAGAACGCCGCATCGAGCGTATCAGCGGCACTCGCCTTGCTCGCACTTTCGCGCCACCAGGCGCCGCCGGCTCCGGCCACGGCCGCGAGGGCCGCGACGCCGCCGACGATCCAGCGCCTGCGCGCCGGTGAGGAGGTGTTGCTCACGGCTTGTCTTCCTGTTCCATCAGCCGCCGCAAGGCAGCCAGGTCGCCGCGCGGCGCGCGGCCCTGCGCGTCGGGCTTGAGCGCGCCGCGCAGGTCGTCAAGGTCGTACACCAGCAGGTGCACGCCGATTTCTTCACCGAGCGGCCGGCTGAGCGCGTGCACGCTGAGCGCTTCGACCTGCTCACCGTGGAAGCCGGTCACCATGCGTGGCTCGTAGTCCACGTGGTGGTCGATCAGCGCGATTTCGGCCGACTTGGAGTCGTCGCAGAACAGCTGGATGTAGATATCGGAGAGTCGAGTCGCGGTGCCGTGCCAGACCGCACCGCCCACATGGGGCCGGAACGGGGCCATGCGCTCCATCCATTCGAGTGCCAACCCGCGCAGCGCCTTCAGCTCGGCCGGCTGCGTGTCGGCGCAGAACAGCGCGATGTATTCGCGCACCTCGGCTTCGACCTCGTCGTTGTTGGGCAGCGCGGTGCGCGAAGGCAAGCCAAGGCTGCGCAATGCGCGGCGCTTGGCCGGCCCGTACTCGAGCCCTTCCTCGACCACGAGGCGTGCGGCGGCGGCGGCGATTTCACGCTTGGACATGTCCATCACGGCATTCTGCCCGCAAGGCGGCCGATGCAGGAGTGCCCCCACGGGCCGTCCCTAAAATCGGCTGATGCATATTCACATTCTGGGCATCTGCGGCACCTTCATGGGTGGCGTGGCCGCCCTCGCGCGCGAGGCCGGCCACAAGGTCACGGGCTGCGATGCCGGGGTTTATCCACCGATGAGCGACCAGTTGCGCGCACTTGGCATCGAGTTGATCGAAGGCTTCGACGCGCAGCAGCTCGCGTTGAAGCCGGACGTTTTCGTCATCGGCAACGTGGTGTCGCGGGTTCGCCTGGACGATGGCACGCCGAAGTTTCCGCTGATGGAGGCGATCCTCGACGCGGGGCTGCCCTACACCAGCGGCCCGCAATGGCTGGCCGAGCAGGTACTGCAGGGCCGGCATGTACTGGCCGTGGCCGGCACGCACGGCAAGACCACCACCACCTCGATGCTGGCCTGGGTGCTGGAAGCCACCGGCCAGGCGCCCGGCTTTCTGGTCGGCGGCGTGCCGTTGAATTTCGACGTGTCGGCGCGACTGGGCTCGGGAAAGGGCTTCGTGATCGAAGCCGACGAGTACGACACGGCCTTCTTCGACAAGCGCAGCAAGTTCGTCCACTACCGGCCGCGCACCGCGGTGCTGAACAACCTGGAGTTCGACCACGCCGACATCTTCGACGACCTTGCCGCGATCGAGCGCCAGTTTCACCACCTGCTGCGCACGGTGCCGGCCCGCGGGCGCGTGGTGGTCAACGCCACCGAGGACAGCCTGCAGCGCGTGCTGGCCCAGGGCTGCTGGAGCGAACTCGCACGCTTCGGCGCCGGCGGCGAATGGCAGGCCGATGGCAGCGACGATGCTTTCGAGGTGCTGCGCGCGGGTCGATCCGTGGGCCGGGTCGAATGGGCGCTCTCGGGCCGGCACAACCAGATGAACGCGCTGGCCGCCATCGCGGCGGCCGACCACCTGGGCGTGCCACCGGCCGAGGCGGCGGCGGCGCTGGCATCGTTTCGCAACGTGCGCCGGCGCATGGAATTGCGCGGCACGGTCGAGCGCGACGGCGGTGCCATCACCGTGTATGACGATTTCGCCCACCACCCGACCGCGATCAGCACCACGCTCGACGGCCTGCGTCGCCAGCTCGATGGCAAGGGCGCCCAGGCCGACCGGATCCTGGCCGTGTTCGAGCCGCGCAGCAACACCATGAAGCTGGGCGCGATGGCTGCGCAACTGCCCTGGAGTCTGGAACAGGCCGACCTCGCCTTCTGCCATACCGCCGGACTGGGCTGGGACGCTGCCGCTGCGCTCGCGCCGATGGGCGCACGGGCCCAGGTGGCCGACGCGATCGCCCCCCTGGTGGATCAGGTGGTGGCTGCGGCGCGGGCGGGCGACCACGTCGTCTGCATGAGCAACGGCGGTTTCGGCGGCGTGCACGAGAAGCTGCTGGCCGGACTGCGCAAGGCGAGCTGACCACCGTGCGTGCGCAGGAACTGATCGAGATGCTGCGGCTGCAGCCGCATCCGGAAGGCGGCTGGTACCGCGAGGTGTTCCGCTCGGCGACAAACGTGAGCCCGCCCGATGGCCGGCCGCAGCGCGACGCATTGACCAGCATCTACTTCCTGCTCGAAGCAACCCAGCAATCGCGCTGGCACCGCGTGCTTTCGGACGAGGTCTGGGTGCATCTCGAAGGCGTGCCGATCGCGCTCTGGACGTGCGACGCGGCGCTGCGCACGGCACCGGCCCACGTGCGGCTCGGCCCGGTCGACCTGCACGGCACTCGGCCGCAGCACGTGGTGCCGGCCGGCCAGTGGCAGGCCGCGCGGCCGATCGTCGCCCACAGCAATGGCGACTACAGCCTGGTGGCCTGCACGGTGGGCCCGGGCTTCGACTTTGCCGACTTCTCCTTCATGGCGCCCGATGGCGAAGAAGCCACGCTGCTGCGCCACCACTGGCCCGACCTGGCCAGCCTGATCTAGCCTAACCGCGGCGTTGCTTCACCGCCTGCGACAGCGTGTCGAGCACCGCCACCGAATCGTCCCAGCCGATGCAGGCGTCGGTGATGCTCTTGCCGTATTCCAGGCCGGCGATCTGGTCCTTGCCCGCAGTGAATTTCTGGGCGCCCGCCTGCAGATGGCTTTCGACCATCACGCCGAACACGCTCTTGCTGCCGCTGGCAATCTGCGCCGCAATGTTCCCGGCCACCTCGATCTGCTTCAGATGCTGCTTGGAGCTGTTGGCATGGCTGCAATCGACCATCAAAGTCGGCGGCAGCTTGGCGGCCTCCAGATCCTTGCAGGCTGCAGCCACGCTGGCCGCGTCGTAGTTGGGCGCCTTGCCGCCGCGCAGGATCACGTGGCAGTCGTTGTTGCCGTTGGTCTGGACGATCGCGACCTGGCCGTTCTTGTGCACCGACAGGAAGTGGTGCCCGCGCGCTGCCGCCTGGATCGCGTCGGTGGCGATGCGGATGTTGCCGTCGGTGCCGTTCTTGAAACCGATCGGTGCCGACAGGCCCGAAGCCAGTTCGCGGTGCACTTGGCTTTCGGTGGTGCGCGCGCCGATCGCGCCCCAGGCGATCAGGTCGCCGATGTACTGGGGCGAGATCACGTCGAGGAACTCGCTGCCGGCCGGCAGGCCGATGCGGTTGATGTCGATCAGCAGCTGGCGTGCGATGCGCAGGCCTTCGTCGATGCGAAAGCTCTCATCGAGGTACGGATCGTTGATCAGCCCCTTCCAGCCGACCGTGGTGCGCGGCTTCTCGAAGTAGACGCGCATCACGATCTCGAGCGAATCGGCGTACTTGTCGCGTTGCACCTTCAGGCGGCGCGCGTACTCGAGCGCGGCGGCCGGGTCGTGGATCGAACAGGGGCCCATGACCACCAGCAACCGGTCGTCGGTGCCCGCCATGATGTCGTGGATCGCGCGACGGGTGCCGGTGATCAGCGTTTCGACCGGCGTCCCGCGGATCGGGAAGAAACGGATCAGATGTTCAGGAGGGGGCAGCACGTTGATGTCCTTGATGCGTTCGTCGTCGGTTTGGCTGGTTTTCTCGACGCTCGCATACCAGCTGTCGCTGGTGGGGGCGGTGTTCTGGGTCATCGTGTGCTCCTGGATCAAAAACAAAGAGGCATAAAAAAACCGCCGGGGCGTGAGCGCCGGCGGTCTTGGAGGGGTGTTCGTGTGCTTTACGCGCTCGCCTCTGGGCCGCCGGAGATCCGGAACCAAAAGTACGAAAAGTAAAAAGCAGCGCGCAGAGACATGGAAGCGGACTCTAGCACAACAGCGGCCAAGGCCAGGAACGCCGCGGAACCGGCTCCGCCGGGCCGCTGGCGATGCCCCCGGCAGGGGGTTGGCGTAGCGACACGAAGTGCGCGAAGACTGGGGGCGAGCAACATCTACGCGGTGCCGCCGACCGTCAGGCCGTCGATGCGCAGCGTAGGCTGGCCCACGCCCACAGGCACGCTCTGGCCTTCCTTGCCGCAGGTGCCGACGCCCGAATCGAGCGCCATGTCGTCGCCGATCATGGTCACGCGCGTCAGCGCATCCGGGCCGTTGCCGACGATGGTCGCGCCCTTCACCGGGTACTGAATCTTGCCGTTCTCGACCCAGTAGGCCTCGCTGGCCGAGAACACGAACTTGCCGCTCGTGATGTCGACCTGGCCACCGCCGAAGTTGGTGGCGTACAGGCCCTTCTTGATGCTCGCGACGATTTCCTTCGGATCCTTGTCGCCGCCCAGCATGTAGGTGTTGGTCATGCGCGGCATCGGCACGTGCGCATAGCTCTCGCGCCGGCCGTTGCCGGTGGGCTTGACCTTCATCAGGCGCGCGTTGAGCGAATCCTGGATGTAGCCCTTGAGAATGCCGTCTTCGATCAGCACGTTGCGCTGGCTGGCATTGCCCTCGTCGTCGACGTTGAGCGAGCCGCGGCGGTCGGCGATGGTGCCGTCGTCGAGCACCGTCACGCCCTTGGCCGCCACGCGCTGGCCGATGCGTCCGCTGAAGGCGCTCGAGCCCTTGCGGTTGAAGTCGCCTTCGAGCCCGTGGCCGATGGCTTCGTGCAGCAGGATGCCGGGCCAGCCCGGGCCCAGCACCACGGTCATCTCGCCGGCTGGTGCCGGACGCGATTCGAGGTTCATGAGCGCGGCGCTGACCGCCTGCTCGACGTATTCGGCGATGTGGGCTTCGTCGAAATAGGCCAGGCCGAAACGGCCGCCGCCGCCACCCGACCCCATCTCGCGCCGGCCGTTCTGCTCGGCGATCACCGTCACCGACAGGCGCACCAGCGGCCGCACGTCGGCGGCCAGCGTGCCGTCTGCGCGCGCCACCAGCACCACGTCGTATTCGCTCGCCAGCCCGGCCATGACCTGCGCCACGCGCGGATCACGCGCCCGCGCCAGCTTTTCGACGCGGCCGAGCAGCGCCACCTTGGCGGTGCTGTCGAGCGTGGAGATCGGGTCCACGCCGTTGTAGAGCGAGCGGCTGGAGGCGATCTTGCGGCTCGGGGTTTTCGTGCGGGCCGAACGGCCGGCCGATGAAATGGAGCGCACAGTGCGCGCCGCGTCGAGCAGCGAGGCCTCGGAGATGTCATCTGAATAGGCGAACGCGGTCTTCTCGCCGCTGACCGCGCGCACGCCGACGCCCTGGTCGATGCTGAAGCTGCCGGTCTTGACGATGCCCTCTTCCAGGCTCCAGCCCTCGCTGCGCGTGTACTGGAAGTAGAGATCCGCATCGTCGACCTTGTGGGCCGTGATCTCGGCCAGCGCGCGCGACAGGTGCGACTCGTCGAGGCCGAAGGGCGTGAGAAGCAGCGACTGCGCCGTGGCGAGGCGCTCGATGGTGGGTTCGCGGGAGATCATCGGGGCATTATTGCTCGCCCCCAGGCTGCGCGGCACTTCGTGTCCGCTTCGCCCACCCCCTGCCGGGGGCAATGCCTGCAGCCCGGCGAAGCCGGTTCTGCGGCATTCACGAAGGGGCCGCGCGCTATCGAAGGGTGCTAACGGAGGTTATCAGCGATGGCCTGGAAGGCGCGCATGTGCAGGCCGTGCAGGGGGCCGTTGGCGGCGGCGGGGGTGGAGCCCAGCCGGACGATCACGACTTCGGCCTTCGGATTCACGTGGATGTACTGGCCGTGGATGCCGGAGGCCTCGAAGGCGCCGTCGGCGTTGTGCAGGATCCACCACTGGTTGCGGTACGAGTAGCCGGGCCGCGCGGCCTGGTTGCCGGCCTTGAACTTCTCGCGGTCGCCGCCGGCCCGGATCATCTCGACCGCTGCCTTCGACACCAGTTGCTGCCGACTGAACACGCCACCGACCTGGCCGTCATTGCGCAACATCTCGCCGAAGCGCGCCAGATCCCGCGCCGTCGCGTTGAAACCCGAACCCATCGACTCGAAGCCGAGCCGGTCGATGTTGATCGACGCGTCGTTCTCGGCGCCCATCTTCGACCACACGCGCTCGCTGAGGTTTTGCGAGAAGGGCTTGCCCGTCACACGGTGCACCAGCCAGCCGATGATCTCGGAGTGCACGGTCTTGTAGGCGAAGCCGGCCCCGTGCTCGCCCTCTTTCTTGAGCGTCTTCAGGAAGGTGATGGTGTCGCGCGGGCCGCTCCAGGTTGGAGGCATCGGCACCAGGCCGGACGAGATCGCGTACTGGATCACTTCCGAGGTCGGGTCGGCATAGTCCTCGCGGAACTTGACGCCGGCCGTCATGTCGAGCGTCTGCTGCACCGTGGCGTCGTCCCATGCCGTGCCGGCCAGTTCGGGCAGGTAGCTCGAGACTTTGGCGTTCGGGTCGAGCTTGCCTTCGGCGATCAGTTGCGATGCCAGCACGCCGGTCAGCGATTTGGTCACCGAGAACACCGCGTGCGGCGTGTTGGGCGTCATGCCGGTCCAGTACCGCTCGAGCACCACGCGGCCCTTGTGCAGCACCACGATCGCGTCGGTGTAGCTGCGCTCGGCATAGGCGTCGATGCCGACGCGCTGGCCGCGGTCGTCTTCGAAGGCAAAGCCCGACCAGTCGCGCTCGGCGCGCGGCAGCTCGGCCGCCCCGCCGGCGCCACGCCAGACGTTGCGGCTCGGCACGAGCTCGCGCATGTGCTGCAGCGTCCACCGGAGGTTGGGAAACTGGCCGCCGTTCTGGAAGGTGATCTGTTTGTCCGCCGGCGGTGGCGAGCCCTGCATCAGCTCCAGCTTGACCGGATCGCTGGCGGTGGCGGACAGCGGCAGCGGCGGCGTCTGGGCCAGGCTCACGACGGCAACGGTCGCAAGCAGGATGCCCGCGCCGGCGCGGACTCGAAAAAGTGCCATGGTTGTGTCTCCGGAATCGTTGGAATGCCGGCCGATTGGAGCCGCAGGCCTGGGCGGACGCAATCGCCCCCGGGACAGGCGCGCGCCGCGCTCACGACTGCATGAGCCGCTTGGCGCGTGAAATCGACATCAGGATGCCCAGCGCCAGCCCCAATGTCACCATCGCGGTGCCGCCATAGCTGATGAAGGGCAAGGGCACGCCCACCACCGGCAGGATGCCGCTCACCATGCCCATGTTCACGAAGGCGTAGGTGAAGAAGATCATCGTGACCGCGCCCGCCAGCAGGCGCGAGAACAGCGTCGGCGCGTCCATGGCGATGGCCAGGCCGCGAAGAATCAGGAAGATGAACGCGGTGATCAGGAACAGGTTGCCGGCCAGCCCGAACTCTTCGGAATAGGCCGCGAAGATGAAGTCGGTCGTGCGCTCTGGAATGAACTCCAGATGCGTCTGCGTGCCCTGCATGAAGCCCTTGCCGCCGACCCCGCCGGAGCCGATCGCGATCATTCCCTGGATGATGTGGAAGCCCTTGCCGAGCGGATCCTTGGACGGATCGAGCAGCGTGCAGATGCGCTGCTTTTGATAGTCGTGCAGCACACGCCAGTCGAAACCGTCGGCGCACAGCGTCGATTCGTAGCCGACGATCAGCGCCACGGCGATCAGCCCGATCACCACCGGCGGCACGATCAGCTTCCATGAGAGTCCCGCAAAGAAGATCACCGACAACCCGGCCGCCAGCACGAGGAGCGAGGTGCCGAGGTCGGGCTGCTTCATGATCAACCCCACCGGAATGGCCAGCAGCGCCGTGGCGACCACGAAGTCGAGCGGCCGCAACTGCCCCTCGCGGCGCTGGAACCACCAGGCCAGCATCAGCGGCATCGCGATCTTGAGAATTTCGCTCGGCTGGATCACCACCCCGACGTTGATCCAGCGCCGGGCGCCCTTCTTGGTGATGCCGAAGATCGCCACGGCAATGAGCAGCGCCACGCCCAGCGTGTAGAGCGGCACCGCGAACGTCATGAGCCGCTGCGGCGGAACCTGCGCCACCACGAACATGATGAAGCCGGCCAGCAGCATGTTGCGGCCGTGATCCATGAAGCGGGAGCCGTGGTCGAAACCCGACGAGTACATCGTCACCAGCCCGGCACAGGCCAGCAGGAACACGGCAAACGCCAGAAAACCGTCGAAGCCCTGGAACACGGGCGCGATGCGGCGCGCGAGCGAGGGTTGCTGGAAGACGGCCGACATGGTGCGCGATTATCGGCGCGCGCGGGGCCGGTTCAATCGAATTGCAGTTGAACGACCGTGCGGCCCGGTCGGCTTTCGAGGGTCAGGCGCGCGCCGATGGCCCGCGCGCGCTGCTGCAGCGCGCGCGGCGCATGCGTGGCGTCAAAGCCGCAGCCGTTGTCGATGGCACGCAGCCGCTGCACGCCGTTGTGCATTCCGGCCTCGATGCGCAGCACGCTGGCGCCGGCATGCTGCAGCACGTTGGATATGGTCTCGAACAACAGGAACTGCAGTTGCCGCATGGCGGGTGCGTCGAGCCGCGCCACCGGCGGGCATTCCTCGACCGCCCATTCGAGTGCCACGCCCGAGTCCGCCAGCCGCGGCGCCAGCCGGTAACGCAGCGCGGCCAGCAGCGCACCGACATCGCCGGCCGGCAGGTGGATCGAATCGATCGACAGCTTGAGCTGGTCGAGCGAATCGCGCAGCGTGCGCAGCAGCCCCGCCTGGCTGGCCTGGCCAGACTGCAACTGGTGGATGGCGGCACTGATGTGCGACCCCACGCCGTCGTGCATATCGCGCAGGATGCGCTCGCGCTCGTGCGTGCGCGCCTGCTCGCGCCCCACCTCGGCCAGCCGCGCGTAGGTGATGGCCAGTTCGCGCTCGCGATCGGCGACCCGGGCTGCCAGCGTGCCCAGCAGCTCGTTGGCCTGCGTGCTGGCCGTGCGGAAACGCCTGATCACGATCGCCAGCAGCGCGATGCCGAAAAACACCGAGGTGTAGCGCACCCAGGTGGTCTCGCCATAGCTGTCGCTGAGGCGGATCATCAGCCAGTCGCGAAATGCGACCGCGACGGTGAGCAGCGCCGCCGACCCGACCAGCACCCGCGCCAGGTTGGGCCGACGCACCGTTGCCACCGCAAAAAAGGCGACATACGCCCCTACGCCGACCAGTTCGAGCGCGAGCCACCCGGTCAGCCAGCGCGGATCGGCCCGGGTCAGCGAAAGCCAGCAGCAGAGGATCGAACCGGTGAACATCACCGCCATGGCCCCCCGCATCCAGGGCATGTAGGCGTTCCGGTGCCAGCCCGCGACGTGGTGGCAGAACAGCATGGCCGACGCCGCCCAGCCCGAATAGCACGCCGTCATCAGCATGCCCCAGGGAACCCATGACAGGGGTGGACTGATGATCGCGGCATCGGCGACGCGCAGCGCCCAGCAGAATTCGGCCAGCGCGGCCCAGAGGTAGAGGCCCTCCCGGCGGCGGCCACCGGCTGCACCCGCATCGAGCTGGGTGAGCCAGAGCGCAAACGCGATCGCGCCGACCACGGCGCTGAAGCCCACCAGCAGCACCGAACCGGTGAAGCGCGAGGCGTAGGCGCTGCTGTATTGCCGCAGCACTTCATCGGACGGCCCGACGATGACGGGCGACAGGCCGGCCCGACGCCCGGTGTCGGCACGCACCCGGATCTCGATCAGGTTCTCGCCCGCCTGCAGCAACTGCGCAGGGATGATCAGGGAGCGCGGCGCCTTGGCATAGTCGGCGCCGTTGCCGCGCTCCATGTCGCCGTGCACGCGCAGCAGCGCGCCGTTGACGCGCAGATCGAAGACGTTGCCCACGCGCGGAATGAACACCGCCCAGGGCTCATCGGGACGGCTCGCCAGCGTGAACGGCAAGTCGAAGCGGGCAGAACCGGGCTGCGCGGCCTGTTCCCGATCCCAGTGGTAGGGCAAGCGCAGGGGTGCCGTGCGGGTCTGGCCATTCACCGTGGTGGTCACGCTGCCACTGTCCAGCGTGATCACTTGCGCCGCGGCGGGCGCAATGGCAGCGCAGCACCACAAGAGCCAGAGCGCGCCAACCCGGGCCCACACGCGCATCAATCCGACCCCGGATGGCGCAGCAGTCCAAGGCGCATGGCCTCGAACACGGCCTCGTTTTTCGAATGCACGGAGAGCTTGCCGTAGAGATGCTTGATGTGCGTCTGCACCGTGTGCACGCTCAAGCCCTGCAGCCGCGCGATCTCGGCGTAGGAGAAGCCGCGCGCAATCAGCGTCAGCACTTCCTGCTCGCGGCCCGAGAGCAGGGAGCGCCCCGGATCCGCCTTCTCGACCGGGCCGACGGAGAGCGGCGGCACTGCGGCAGCCGGCTCCGGTCGGCTCGCCGTCTGCAGCAGCCGGTAACGCGCCAGCACGCGGCGCGCGATCATCGGCGAGATCGGAGAAGCGCCGGCCTTCATCTCGAGGATGGTCTGGGCAATGTCTTCCGGCGCGGCGTCCTTGTGGATGTAGCCGAGCGCGCCGGCCTCGATGCTTGCGAGCACGCTTTCTTCGTCGCCGAACACCGAGATCACCAGCGGCTCGCATTGCGGATAGCGCGCCACCGCGGCCGCGATCACGTCGAGGCCGCTGCCGTCAGGCAACCCGAGGTCGACCAGCACCACATCGGGCGCAACGCCGTCACCCTTGAGCCAGTCGAGTGCCTCGCGCACCGAACCGGCCCCGCCGAGCCACTGCAGTTGCGGGCTGCGCCGAACGCTGGTTTCGAAGAAGGAGCGCGCGTGGCTGTCGTCTTCGACCACCCAGACGCCCCAGGGGCGGGGCACGGAGAGATCCATTGCGTCGATGGGTGGCATGGCAACGAGCATAAAGCCCGTAACACTTGGGAAACATTGCGTGCTTCCCGAATTCATGGGATGCCGGTACAACCATAGACCCCGACACTCGCAACCACCGGGCTCTGCGACAGCGCGCCGGCGCGGAGAATCCGGCGCTCTGACGGGATCGGAAATACAAACAAAAAAAGGCCCGCAGCGCCCGTCCCGACTGCGCAAGCCGCTATGGATTTAATAGCATGCGATCATTGCCAACGACCCATCTGCTTTATTTGCACGGTTTTCGTTCGTCGCCAGGTTCGACCAAGGCGCAGCTGATGGCACGTCGCATTGCAACCACACACCCCAAGGTGCACTGGTGGTGCCCGCAGCTTCCGCCCTCGCCGCGCGAGGCCATCGACCTGATCATGCGCGGCATTGCCTGCTGGCCGCGCGATTCGATGGCAGTGGTCGGTTCGTCCCTTGGCGGCTTCTATGCGACCTATGTGGCCGGCATGACCCGATGTCCCGCGGTGCTGCTGAACCCCGCGGTGCACCCAGCGCGCGACCTGGCCCGCCACATCGGCACGCAGACCCAATGGCACGACCGGGAACAGCACTTCTACTTCCGCTCCGAGTACATCGACGAGTTGCGCGGGCTCGAAGTCGGCGCTCTGCCCCGGCCGGAGCGCTGCTTTGCCATCGTGGCCAAGGGAGACGAGGTGCTCGACTGGCGCGAGATGTCGGCGCGCTACCCGGACAGCCGCGTCAAGCTGCTCGAAAAAGGCGACCATGCACTGTCGGATTTCGAGCGGGCGCACCTGGACGAAGTCATCGCCTTCCTGCAGCCGGCCTAGCGTTTGCCCCCTAGGGTGCGAAGCCCGACCTTCGCACCACCGGCTCCCATTGCTGCCGGAACGTCTTGATCATCTGCGCGGTCTCTGTGGATGTGCTAACCACCGGCTTCAGGTAGAGCGCATCCGAGGCCTTCCGCAACCCGGCGTCCTGCATTACTTCGCGAATGGCGGCCGCCATCAATTGCACCTTGGCCGGCGGCATCGAACTGGGCGCAAAAAAAGCGTTCCACCCCGTGGCATCGATCTTCAATCCGGATTCGCGAAAAGTGGGAAGCGTCGGCGCGAAACTCGACCGCTCCTTGCCGGAGACCGCCAGGATGCGAACCTTGCCGGCCAGGTGCTGGGCGTACAGGGAGTCGACCGTGTCGATCGCGATTGGCAGCTTGCCACCCATCAGGTCCGCCGCGAGCGGCGCCGAACCGCCATAGCCCTTGATTTGCGGCTGGATGCTCAACGCATCACCCACCATCAGTCCAAAGAAGTGAGGGAGGCTGCCAGTCGCCGGCACGCCGAAGATGGCGTCTTCCGGATGCCCCCAGAGCCTTCCCAGGAGAAACATGACGCGATCCAGCTCCAGCTTGGGACTTACCGCCAGCGCAAAGTCATAGCTGCTGACCTGCGATACCGGCACGAAGTCCTTGTCCGGGTCGTAGCCTGCATCCTTAAAGACGAGGGGTGCAACCACCATCACGGCAGGATTGCCCAGCATCAGGATGTTCTGGCCCGCGGGCGAGCGCTTCACCTGCTGCGCCGCCAGCCGGCCGCCGTCGCCGGGGCGGTTTTCGACCGTCACGGGCACGCCCAGCCGGGGGCTCAGCTGTTGTGCGATCAGGCGTGCCATGCGATCGGTGCTTCCGCCGGGCGCATAGCCGACGACCAGCGTGAGCGGGCCGTCCAGGGCTTGGGCCTGCGCGCCGCAAACGGCCAGCGCAATGCTCCATGCGATGACGAGCTTTCGCCGGGAAAAAAGGGCGGCCATGGCGTCTCCTGCTTGTTTGTGGGGGAACGAGGCGACCCTCAAGGGGTGAAGCCCGCGCGTTTGACCACCGGCTCCCACTGCCCGCGAAAGGTTTTGATCATCCGATCCGTCTCGGCCGGCGTGCTGGCAACGGGAGTGAGCTTCATCGCTTCGAACGAGGCCCGCATCGCGGGATCCAGCATCACTTCCCTGATGGCCCGCCCGAGCAGTTGAACCTTGGCGTCCGGCATCGTGCGGGGCGCGAAAAAGGCGTTCCAGCCGGTCGCGGCAACGTCGAAGCCGGCTTCCTTGAAGGTCGGGATGTCCTTGGCGAAGGCCGCGCGGCGGGCACCCGACATCGCCAGGATGCGAAGTTTGCCGCCCTCATGCTGCGGATAGACCGAGTCGAGGGTATCGATTGCCACCGGCAACTGGCCGCCGATCAGATCGGTCTGCAGCGGCGCGGATCCCCGGTAGCTGATGATTTCCGATCGGACGTGAACCGCATCACCCAGCATCAATCCGAAAAAGTGCGGCAGGCTCCCCGACGCCGGCACACCGAAGTTGGCTTTCTCCGGGTTGGCCCTGAGCCAGGCCACGAGATGCGCGAGCTCCCGCACCGGCACTTCGCGGGCCACTGCGACCGCGAACTGGTAGTCGCCGACATTGGACACGGGCCAGAAGTCCCGATCCGGGTCGTAGCCCACATCCTTGAACACCAGGGGCGCGATCACCATGGTGGCGGGGTTGCCGAGCAGCAGCACGTTCTGGCTGGCGGGCGTGCGCTTGACCTGTTGCGCCGCAATGCGGCCACCTGCACCCGCCCTGTTGTCGACAATGACATCCACGCCAAGCCTGGTACGGAGCTTCTCACCGACGAGACGCGCAATCCGATCGGTGGTGCCACCGGGCGGGTAGCCCACGACGATGGTCAACTTGTCGTCCAGCATCGCAGCGCCAGCATGGAGCGCGACCAGCAGCAGGCCTGCCAGCGCCAGAAAGCGCCGGGAAAAAGCAGAAAGCACAGGGATCGTCCTCGTTGCAGCGGCCTCATTGGCGCTGTTACGTATTTATACATTCGCAACAAATAGTTGATCTAATCCACCATTTGCCTCTTTTGGCGCCAAACGAACACCCATCCGTTGTGATGAACGCCTATCCCACTCCCGACTCATTGCTGAACCCTCAATGCCTGGAAGACCTGCTGCTGTACCGGCTTTCGCGCGTGGTTCGCGCCAGCAGCGGAATGGCGACACGCCTGGTGGAAGGCGGGTTCGGCATCACGCGCCGCGAGTGGGGAATGATCGGAATGCTTTCGCAGGTCGAAGAGATCACCTCGTCGCAACTGGCCGAGCGATTGCATCTGGATCGCGTGCGCACCTCGCGGGGGCTTCGCAGCCTGACCGAGAAAAAGCTGGTGGAGCGACGGCAGCTCGTCGCGGATCGCCGCGAGGTGCATGTGCGCCTGAGCAACAGCGGCCGCCAGTTGTTCGGCGAGCTGTTTCCCCGGGTGGCACGTCTCAACGGCGATCTTCTTGACGGCCTCCCCGCCGAGCACGTCGACGTGCTGCTGCAGTGCCTGCAGCGGCTCGAGGCGCGCGGCCACCAGCTCAATGCCCAGGGGGTGGTGACCGACAAGGCCGATCGGCGCGCGGGCGGCACCCGCCATCGGTGGCCGGAACGCGAGCCCTGAGTTGCAGGGCCGCGACGAAAACCGTCAGCGCTGCGGCATGTCCTTGGCCGAGTAGCCCAGGCTCACGGTCGCATCGTCCGGGATGGAGGGCATCGTGGCGTTCCAGGCCTCCCAGGCGGCGCGCATGGTGGCAAGGCGCTCGGGCTCCCGTTTGGCGCGATTGGCGCGTTCGCGCTCGTCGGCCGGGATGTTGAACAGGTAGTCGTTGCCGTCGACCCGCAGGTATTTCCAGTCGCCATCGCGCAGCGCGCGCTGGTCGCGGTGGTTCATGCGCCAGTGCAGCGGGCGGGCAAATTGCGCCGCCGGGTCGCGCAGCACCGGCAGCAGGGACACGCCGTCAAGTGGGAACGCGGGGTCGGCTGGCGCGCTGGCCACGTCGAGCATGGTGGCTGACCAGTCCATCGTCATGCAGTGCTGGGTGCTCTCGCCGCCGGGCGAGATGGCGGCGGGCCAGTGCGCGATCCAGGGCACCCGGATGCCGCCTTCGGTCAGATCCATCTTGCCGCCGACCAGCGGCCAGTTGTCGGAGAAGCGCTCGCCGCCGTTGTCGCTGGTGAACACCACCAGCGTGTTGTCGGCGATGCCCTGCTTTTCGAGCGCCGCAATGATCCAGCCGATGCCCTCGTCCATGTGATGGATCATGCGGCGGTAGGTTTCGATGTTGCCGCCGTCAAGGTGGAACAGGTTGTCGGCCACCTGCGGTGCCACGCCAGCGTCGTCGCGCGTCTCCCAGGGCCAGTGCGGTGCGGTGTAGTGCAAGCTCAGGAAGAACGGATCCTGCTGGCCGCCCATGCGTTCGATGTAGTCCACTGCATGCTGCGAGAACAGATCGGTCAGATACCCGTGCTCGACTCTCTCCTCCTCGCCCGAATAGAGGTCGTGCGTGCCGCGCGAATCGCAGTGCGTGAAGTAGTCGACGCCGCCCGACAGGGGGCCGAAGAACTCCTCGTAGCCCGAGCGCAACGGGCCGAACGCAGGCGGATAGCCCAGATGCCACTTGCCGATCAGCGCCGTGCGGTAGCCGGCTGCGCGCAGCAGCGATGGCAAGGTGGGGTGCTCGGGCGGCAGGCCGAGCGTTGCGCTGCCGCGGCTCTTGCTGTTGATGGGTTCCTCGGCCGCGCCGCGCAGGCGGTACTGGTAGCGCGCGGTCATCAGTGCGAAACGCGTCGGCGAGCAGACCGGGGAGTTCGAATAGCCCTCGGTGAAGCGCATGCCGCGCGCGGCCAGGCCGTCGAGCACCGGCGACACGGCGCCGAAGTCGGCGTCGCGCCCGCCATAGCAGCCGAGATCGGCAAAGCCGAGGTCGTCGGCCACGATGAAGATGATGTTGGGGCGTTTCATGGGGTTGGGTGGGGCGAGCAGTTGGGTCGCCTCCCCCGCCGACTCTAGGTATTCGACAACGATTGTTCTAATCAACTGTACTGCGGGGTGACCGCGGGCGTCCCGGCGCCGGCCGGCCGGCAATCCCGCTACCCCGCCCTCCCCGCATGGGACAATCTTGCCCATGTTTGTATTGTTTGAAGAAGCCGGCAAATACCTTGGCGGCCGCGTGCTGTCGGAAGCCGAAGCCTCGGCCCAGGTCGAGCTCGAGACCGGCAAGCGGCTCAAGGTCAAAACGGCCAACATCGTGCTGCGCTTCGAGAAACCGGGCCCGCCCGAACTGATCGCCGACGCCCGCGCACTGGCTGCCACGCTGGATCTCGACCTGGCCTGGGAGTTTGCCCCCGAGGGCGAATTCGGCTTTGCCGACCTTGCCGCCGAGTATTTCCAGGACAAGCCCACGCTGGCGCAGCAGGCCGCCGCGCTGTTCGGCCTGTTCGAGGCGCCGCATTACTTCCGCCGCGCCGGCAAGGGCCGCTTCAAGAAGGCGCCGGCCGAGATCGTGCAGCAGGCGCTCGCCGCGATCGAGAAAAAGAAGCTCGTGCTGGCGCAGATCGCCGAATGGGCGACCGAGCTGGCCGCCGGCGTGTGCCCGGCGCCGGTGCGCGAGCAGCTCTACAAGATCCTGTTCAAGCCCGACAAGAATGCGCCCGAGTACCGCGCCGTGGTCGAGGCCGCGCGCGCTTCGCAGCGCCCGCCGCTCGAACTGCTCGAGCGCGCCGGCGCCATCGATTCCGCCTACCAGTTCCACTGGAAGCGTTTTCTGTTCGAGAACTTTCCGAAGGGCACGGCCTTCCCGGCCTTGCAGGCCCCGGCCATCACCGACGCACTGCCGCTGGCCGAAGGCGTGCAGGCGTTCTCGATCGACGACTCGCAAACCACCGAAATCGACGACGCACTCTCGGTGCAGGGCCTCGGCAGCGGCACCGTGACGGTCGGCATCCACATTGCCGCACCAGGCCTCGCACTGGTGCCGGGCAGCGCAATCGACCAGGTCGCGCGCCAGCGCATGTCGACCGTCTACATGCCGGGCTACAAGATCACGATGCTGCCCGACGACATCGTGGCGAGCTACACGCTGCAGGAAGGCCGCGACTGCCCGGCCGTGTCGCTCTACGCGAGCTTCGACGAAGCTTCGCTCGAACTGAAAGCCACCGAAACCAAACTGGAGCGCGTGCCGATCGTCGCGAACCTGCGGCACGACCAGCTCGACGCGTTCGTCAGCGAAGAATGGCTGACCGATGCGGCGACACCGAACGGCGACGCACCGGCCACGGTCACCGCGCTGCGCGACCCGCTGTCGTTCCTGTTCCGCTTGGCGCGCAGCCTCAAGGCGCAGCGCGAAGTGGTGCGCGGCAAGCCCGAGAACTTCAACCGGCCCGACTACAACTTCCGCCTCGAAGGCAACACGGGCGAGCCGACCGGCGACGAGCAGGTGCAGATCACGACGCGACGCCGCGGCGCACCGCTCGACCTGATCGTGGCCGAGGCCATGATCCTGGCCAACAGCACCTGGGGCAACTGGCTCGGCGAGTTCGGCGTGCCCGGCCTCTACCGCAGCCAGGCCAGCCTCGCACCCGGCGTGAAGGTGCGCATGGGTACCCGGCCGGCGCCGCATGCGGGCATCGGCGTCAAGAGCTACGCGTGGAGCACCTCGCCGCTGCGCCGCTACACCGACCTGGTCAACCAGTGGCAGATCATCGCGGCCGTGCGCCATGGCAAGACCGCCGCGCTGGCCGCGCCGTTCAAGCCCAAGGACGCCGACCTGTTCTCGATCCTCTCGGGCTTCGACGCCGCCTACAGCACCTACAACGGCTACCAGGCCGGCATGGAACGCTTCTGGACGCTCAAGTACCTGCAGCAGCAGGGCATCACCGAGCTCGACGCGACCGTGATGAAAGACCTGCCGAACGGCGCGCTGGTGCGTGCCGACGGGTTGCCGCTGGTGTTTCCGGTAGCGGGCGCGCAGGAGCGCGGTGCCCACCTGCGCGTGAAGCTCGGCGCCATCGACGAGATCGCGCTCGATGTGCACGGCACGGTGCTGGCAAGGCTCGACAGCGCGCCCGATGCGGCGGCCGCGAATGAAGACGACCGCGGCGACGACGAGGAAGAAGAAGTCGCGGGCCCCATCGCCATTGCGGTCGATCTGGCCGACAGCGAGGCCACCACGGACAACGTGCCCGCATGAACCTGCGCGACTTCAGCGTCCTGCAGATTGCACTCGGGGCGTCGATCCTGGCGCACGGCGTGTTGCTGGGGGTGCGCTTCGCCAACCCCGAGGCCTTCGACCGCGCATTCCAGGAAACGGCCCTCGAGGTCATTCTCGTCAACGCCTCGACCAACGAGAAGCCCGACAAGGCGCAGGCGATCGCGCAGAAGTCATTGGCCGGCGGCGGCGACCTCGAACGCGGCCGCGCCACCAGCCCGCTGCCCCCCTCGGCCTTCACCGCCGTCGGCGACGCAGCGGAAGACGCCCAGCGCCAGGTCGAGTCGATGCAGGCGCAGCAGCAACTGCTGCTGGCGCAGGTCAAACAGCAGCTCGCGGCGATGCCGTTGCCCGATCCGCGCAACCAGGGCGACCCGACCGAGAACAACGCACGCGAGGAAAAGCGGCGCCAGCTGGTCGAACTGCTGGCCGAAATCGAGAAGCGCGTGAACGAAGAGAACGCGCGGCCCAAGAAGCGCTACGTGAGCCCAGCCACGCGCGAGGCCGCCTATGCCATCTATGTCGACACCCTGCGGCGCCGCATCGAGGCGCGCGGCACCGAGCACTTCCCCGAAGCGGCCGGCAAGAAGCTCTATGGCGCGCTGACGATGCTGGTAACGATCAACCACGACGGCAGCGTGATCGGCGCCGACATCGTCGAAAGCTCGGGCAACCTGCTGCTCGACCGGCGGGCCCAGGCAATCGTGCGCAGCATCGGCAACTTCGGCAAATTCTCGGACGCGATGCGGCGCCAGACCGACCAGATCGTGCTGCCCTCGCGCTTCCGGTTCACGCGTGACGAGACGCTCGAGGCACGCCCCTCCGCACCCTGAGAAAGCCATGGACTTGTACTGCGTGATGGGCAACCCGATCGAGCACAGCCGGTCGCCCTGGATTCATGCGCGTTTTGCCGAACTCACCGGCCAAACGCTGGACTACGGCCGGCGCCTGGTGCCGCTCGACGGTTTTGCCGCCGCGGTGGCCGCGTTCCGCGCCGACCCGGCCGGCACGGCGCGAGGCTGCAACATCACGGTGCCATTCAAGTTCGACGCGGCCGCTGCCGCGCAGCATGTGAGCGAGCGGGCCGCGCTCGCGCAGGCCGTCAATCTGCTGGCCTTTCGCGAAGACGGCGTGCATGGCGACAACACCGACGGCATCGGCCTGGTGAACGACATCCTGCTGAACGCCGGTGTCACGCTGCAGGGGCGCGATGTGCTGTTGATCGGCGCGGGCGGCGCTGCCGCCGGCGTGCTGGGCCCGCTGCTCGACGCCGGCGCGCGCCGCGTGGTGGTGGCGAATCGCACGCTGGCCAAGGCGGTTTCGCTGGTGCAGCGCCATGCCGCGCTTGCGCTGCGACACCACGCAGAGATCGAAGCGCAGCAGCTCGATACCGTGAACGGCACGTTCGACGTAGTCGTCAACGGCACCGCATCGAGCCTGGCCGGCGGCGCAGTGCCGGTGGCGGCCAGCGTGCTGAAGCCCGGCGCGCTCGCGATCGACATGATGTACGGACCGGCCGCGGCCGGCTTCATGACCTGGGCGAAGGAACACGGCGCGGTGCCGCGCGACGGACTCGGGATGCTGCTCGAACAGGCAGCCGAGGCATTCGAGATCTGGCGGGGTGTGCGCCCGCCATCGGCCCAGGTGCTGGCCGAGTTGCGCGCGTTGATCGCACGCTGACGGAATGCGCGCGCTGTTTCGCTGGGTGCTGTGCCTGCTGGCCGCAGGACTCGCGCTCGAACTCTTCTTCATTGCGCGCATCGCCGCGATGACGGTGATCGACCCGCAATCGACCACCTTCCAGCGCTCAGAGGCCTGGCAGATCGCCACCCGGGGCCGCGCCAATGCGGAGCGCGACTGGCGGCAGCGTTGGGTGCCCTACGACCAGATTTCCGACACGCTGAAGCGCGCCGTGATCGCGAGCGAAGACGGCGAGTTCATCTACCACCAGGGCGTCGAGTGGGAAGCGGTCGAGAAGGCGCGCCAGCGCAACGCCAAGGCGGAAGAGATCGCCGCGCGTCGTGCCGCCCGGGCCGCTGCCAGCGGCAAGCCGGCACGCCCACCCCGCCTGCGCGGCGGTTCGACCATCACGCAGCAGCTGGCCAAGAACCTGCTGCTGTCCGGCGAACGCACCTTGCTGCGCAAGGGCCAGGAGCTGGTGCTCGCGACGATGCTCGAGGTGCTGCTCGACAAGCGCCGCATTCTGGAGATCTACCTCAACAGCGTGGAATGGGGCGAGGGCATCTTCGGCGCCGAGGCCGCAGCGCAGCACTATTTCAAGAAGCCGGCCGCCCGTCTCAATTCGAGCGAAGCCGCGCGCTTGGCGGTGATGCTGCCCAGCCCCAAGTTCTTCGAGCGGCGGCCAACCTCGCCCTACATCATCGGCCGGGCCGCCACCATCGTGGCGCGCATGCCGTCGGCCGAGCTGCCCTGAAAGAGCCGGCCCGTATCATCGGGCCATGTTGGCAAAGCTCGTAGGGTGGATGTTGCTCGGCGTGGTGCGCCTCCTCACCGGGGCCCAGGCACGCTGGTACGGTTGCCCGCCCAAGGCCGAGCAGCGCATCTACTTCGCCAACCACCAGAGCCATGCCGATCTCGTGATGATCTGGGCCGCGCTGCCCGAAGAATTGCGCAGCATCACGCGGCCCATCGCCGCGCGCGACTACTGGGCCAACACGCCGTTCAAACGCTGGATCACGACCGAGGTGTTCAACGCGGTGTATGTGGAACGCGGCACCGCGCCGCCACCTGCCGCACCCGCCATGCCGACCGCGCCTGCAGAGCGGATCGAGCCCTCGATGGAACCGGCGGCGCCGGCGCAGTTGCCGCTGGTGGCGCCCGAACCCACGGTCGAAGCGGCCCCGCCGCCGGCACCCGAAGGCCCCGATCCGCTCGCACCGCTGATCGAGGCGCTGACCAGCGGCGATTCGATCATCATCTTTCCCGAAGGCACGCGCGGCCATGCCGGCGAGCCGCAGAAGTTCAAGTCGGGCCTCTACACGCTGGCAACGCTGTTCCCGGATATCGTGCTGGTGCCGGCCTGGATCGACAACATCCAGCGCGTAATGCCCAAGGGTGAAGTCGTGCCGGTGCCGATCCTCTGCTCGGTGACCTTCGGTGCGCCGCTGCAGGTCGAGGCGGGCGAAGAGCGCCGGCCATTTCTCGACCGCGCGCGCGCCGCGGTGATCGCGCTGCGCGATGTCTGAAGCCCCTCCGCAATGAACCAGTTCCTGCGCAGCCTCACACCGACCCAGCAGGTCGCGGCCCTGTTCGTGATCGTGTTCGGCCTGCTCACCATCGTGAGCGTCGTCACCTTGCTGGTCGGCTTTCGCGAGCGCCGCAATGCCGCGCACAACGAAGCCTGGCAGCGCGAACTGCACGACTTTCGCAACCTGCTGCGCACCAGCTGGTTCATGGTGGTCATTTTCTGGATCGGCTGGGCGCTCGGCGAAGCCGTGGCCACGGTGCTGTTCGGGCTGATTGCCTTCCTGGCGCTGCGAGAGTTCATCACGCTCTCACCCACGCGCCGCGGCGACCACCGCAGCCTGATCCTCGCGTTCTTCGTGGTGCTGCCGATTCAGTTCATCCTGGTCGGCACCGCACGCTTCGATCTGTTCACCGTGTTCATCCCGGTCTACGTGTTCATCGCGATTCCGGTGGTCAGCGCGCTGGCCAACGACCCGAGCCAGTTTCTCGAGCGCAATGCCAAGCTGCAGTGGGGCATCATGGTCTGCGTCTACGGCATGAGCCATGTGCCGGCGCTGTTGCTGCTGTCGTTCCCCAGCTATGAAGGCAAGAGCGCTTTTCTCGTGTTCTTCCTGGTGTTCGTGGTGCAGACCTGCATGGTGGTGCAGCACCTGATCGCGCGCCGCTTCACCTATTCGGCGGCCGAAGGGCGCCCGCCGCTGCAACGCTGGCTGGCGCGCGAACCCTTCGCGCCCAATGTGAGCCGAAGCTTCAACTGGGCGAGCTGGGGCGTCGGTATGGCGATCGCAAGCGTGGTTGGTGCGCTGATGTCGTTCATCACCCCGTTCAGGTTCGACCAGGCACTGGCGATGGCGCTGATCGCATGTGTTGCCGGCTCGATGGGTCATCTGGTGATGAAGGCGCTCAAGCGCGATCGCGGGATTCCGAATTGGGGCCAGAAGGGCGTCGGCGTGACGGGTGCCAACGGCCTGCTCGACCGCGTCGATGCGCTGTGCTTCGCCGCGCCGATCTTCTTCCATTCGGTGCGCTGGTACTTCGGCGTATGAATCAGCACACCCCTAGGCTTCGCGCACTTCGTGTCGCTTCGCCAACCCCCTTGCAGGGGGCAATACCAGCGGCCCGGCGAAGCCGGTTCCGTGGCATTCCTGGAATGGGAGGTACTTGAGATGCGCATTCTTGGCATCGATCCGGGGCTGCAGACCACTGGCTTCGGCGTGGTCGACGCCGACGGCCATGCGCTGCGCTATGTGGCGAGCGGCACCATCAGCACCAAGCACCTGCCGCGAGGCGACCTGCCGGCGCGGCTCAAGGTGCTGTTCGACGGCATCAACGAGGTCAGCGCGCGTTACCAGCCCGATGCGGCCGCGATCGAGATCGTGTTTGTCAATGTCAACCCGCAGTCGACGCTGCTGCTGGGCCAGGCGCGCGGCGCCTGCATCACGGCGCTGGTGACGAGCAAGCTGAGCGTTGCCGAATACACCGCGCTGCAGATGAAACAAGCCGTGGCCGGTCACGGGCAGGCCGCCAAGGCGCAGGTGCAGGAGATGGTGAAGCGACTGCTGTCGCTGCCGGGCGTGCCTGGCAGCGACGCAGCCGACGCACTGGGAATTGCGATCACGCACGCACAGGTCGGGCGGTCCATGGCCCGGCTGGCCGAAGCGGCCACGCTCGCGCGCGCCAGCAGCGGCATGTACCGGCAAGGGCGCACCCGCTGACGGCTCATGCGGTCTTGCATTCGCCGAGTCCGACGTTTGATCTGAGTGCTTCGGTTCCGGGGTGGACTCACGGGCGCTGAGGTTCCGGGGCGGGCTCAGGGCGGCGGGGCACGCTGCTCTGCGAATGTCCCCCGGCCTTCGGCCTCCTCCTTTATTTCGCTGCGCAGCGTACCCCACCGCCCTGATCCTGAAAGCCGCGTGGCCGTTTCGCGCTGAACAGGCAGAGCGTGCCCAAGGCCGATGGTGGTGGGTGGCCCCTGCAGCGAAATAAAGGAGGAGGCCGCAGGCCGGGGGACATTCGCGGAAGGGGCCACCCGCCGCCAGCGGCCTGCGCCTTGCGCCCACGGTCCCACAGCGCAGACCGCAGTTGTGCCCCGCGAACGCCTTTTGCCGGAACGCCGCTAGGCGATGCGCTCCGCGATGAGCACCGCGAAGAAACCGAACGCCGCGAGCAGCGTCCACTTGAGCACGATCCAGCCGAAGCGCCGGTACTTGATCTGCCCGGTGCCCGCATAGAACGCGAACGACACGCCAGCCACCAGCAGCAAAAGCAGGATGGCCCAGCGGAACAGCAGCATCGGCGGGGCGGCCTACCAGGCGCGAGCGACTTCGGCGAAGCCGGTCGGCGCGCGCTTCTCGTCGTCGAAAGTCACGACCTCCCACGTCTCGGGTTGCGCCATCAGCGCGCGCAGCAGCTTGTTGTTGAGCGCATGGCCCGAACGAAACGCACTGTATGCGGCCAGCAGCGGCCGGCCGACCACATAAAGGTCGCCCATGGCGTCGAGGATCTTGTGCTTCACGAACTCGTCGTCGTAGCGCAGCCCGCCGGCATTGAGCACCTTGGTGTCGTCCATGACGATCGCGTTGTCGAGCCCGCCACCGAGGGCCAGGCCCTTGCTGCGCATGTACTCGACTTCCTTGGTGAAGCCGAAGGTACGCGCACGCGCGATGTCGCGGCTGTAGGAGCCGCTGCCGAGATCGAACTCGACGCGCTGGCCGGTCGAATTGACCACGCGGTGGTCGAAATCGATTTCGAAGCTGAGCTTGTAGCCGTGGTACGGATCGAGCCGTGCCCACTTGACGTCGGCGCCCTCGCCCTCGCGCACCTCGACCGGGCGCGTCACCTTGATGAAGCGGCGTGGCGCCTGTTGCAACGCGATGCCCGCGCTCTGCAGCAGGAAAACGAAGGAAGAAGCAGACCCGTCGAGGATCGGTACCTCGTCGGCCGTGATATCGATGCGCAGGTTGTCGATGCCGAGGCCGGCGCAAGCCGACATCAGATGTTCGATGGTCTGCACCTTGGCGCCGCCCGACGACACGGTCGAGGCCAGGCGCGTGTCGGTCACGGCCTCGGGCGTCATCGCGATCTCGACCGGCTCGGGCAGGTCGACGCGGCGGAACACAATGCCGGTGTCGACCGGTGCCGGGCGCAGCGTGAGTTCCACGCGTTGCCCGCTGTGCAGCCCCACGCCGACCGCGCGCGTGATGGCCTTGAGAGTTCGTTGTTGCAGCACGGCGGTGATTTTAGGAGCGCGAGGCGTATGGCGCACCGCGCGCCTCGCTATGTCCGCGATAGTCACAGCCGTTGCCCCTGCAACGGTCAGTCTGCCTGCCTGCGCAGGAAGGCCGGGATCTCGAAGTCGTCCATGCCGCCCGACGACAGCGCATCCACCTTGGCCGCGGCCATCGTGCGGTTGGTGCGCCACACGCTGGGCACTGCCATGCCTTCGTAGTTGGGCTGGCTGCCGGCATGGCCGTTGCCACCGAGGGTCGGCACGTGGAACGGGATGTTGTCGGTGCCGGTGCGGATCACTTCCAGCGTCGGGGCCTGGCGGCGGGCATCCTGGCGCGACAGGCCGGTGGCGACCACGGTGACGCGCATCTCGTCGCCGAGGCTCTCGTCGTAGGCCGCACCGTAGATCACGTGCGCATCGGGCGCCGCGAACTCACGGATCGTCGTCATCGCGAGCTTGGATTCGGCCAGCTTCAGCGAACCCTTCGATGCGGTGACCAGCACCAGCACGCCCTTGGCACCCGAGAGATCGATGCCTTCGAGCAGCGGGCAGGCCACGGCCTGTTCGGCCGCGATGCGGGCACGGTCCGGGCCGCTGGCAGCCGCCGTGCCCATCATGGCCTTGCCGGGTTCACCCATCACGGTGCGAACGTCTTCGAAGTCGACGTTCACGCCGCCGTACTCGTTGATGATTTCCGAGATACCGCCGACGGCGTTCTTCAGCACGTCGTTCGCGTGGGCGAAGGCTTCGGCCTGCGTGACGTCGTCGCCCAGCACTTCGAGCAGCTTTTCGTTGAGGATCACGATCAGCGAGTCGACGTTGGCTTCGAGTTCGGCCAGGCCGCAATCGGCATTGCTCATGCGCTTGCCGCCTTCCCAGTCGAACGGCTTGGTGACCACGCCCACCGTCAGGATGCCCATTTCCTTGGCGATGCGCGCGATGACGGGTGCGGCGCCGGTGCCGGTGCCGCCGCCCATGCCGGCCGTGATGAACAGCATGTGCGCGCCGTCGATGGCCGCGCGGATTTCGTCGACCGCTGCTTCGGCTGCGTCACGACCCTTGTCGGGCTTGCCGCCGGCGCCGAGGCCGTTGCTGCCGAGCTGGATCAGCTTGGGTGCGTTGCTGCGCGACAGCGCTTGGGCATCGGTGTTGGCGCAGGCGAACTGAACGCCCTGCACGCCACGTTCGATCATGTGCGCGACCGCATTGCCGCCGCCGCCGCCAACGCCGATCACCTTGATCTGCGTGCCCTGATTGAACTCTTCTACTTCGATCATTTCGATGGCCATTTCTGACTCCTTGAATTTGCAGTTGCCGTTTGTTTATGAATGAATGTTTTTCGAGCGTCACCGGTGTTGCATCACGAAGGTGGGCCGGTGCGCCGCCATCGCTCATTGAAATGCCGTTGAGGACTGCTGCGGGCCAACCACAGTGGGTAGAAGTTCATGATCAGAAGTTCCCCACGATGAAGTCCTTGAAGCGCCCGAACGCGGTCTTTACAGAACCGTTCTTCTGCGCCACCTTGAAGCCGCGCATGCGGGCGAAGCGGGCCTCTTCGAGCAGGCCCATCACTGTGGCAGCACGCGGCTGCGCGACCATGTCGGACAACGCGCTCGAATACTTCGGAATACCGCGCCGCACCGGCTTCAGGAAGATGTCTTCGCCGAGTTCGACCATGCCGGGCATGACCGCGCTGCCACCGGTCAGCACGATGCCCGAGGACAGCACTTCCTCGTAGCCCGACTCGCGCACCACCTGCTGCACCAGCGAAAAGATTTCCTCGATGCGCGGCTCGATCACGCCGGCCAGTGCCTGCCTGCTCAGCATGCGGGGCCCGCGGTCGCCGAGGCCCGGCACTTCCACCTGCGTGTCCGGGTCGGCCAGCAGCTGCTTGGCAAAGCCGTTCTCGACCTTGATGTCTTCGGCGTCCTTGGTCGGCGTGCGCAGCGCCATCGCGATGTCGCTGGTGATCAGGTCGCCCGCGATCGGGATCACGGCGGTGTGGCGGATCGCACCGTTGGTGAAGATCGCCACGTCGGTGGTGCCGGCGCCGATGTCGACCAGGCACACGCCGAGCTCGCGCTCGTCCTCGCTCAGCACCGCCTGGGCCGAGGCCAGCGGGTTCAGCATGAGCTGATCCACTTCGAGACCGCAGCGGCGCACGCACTTGATGATGTTCTCGGCCGCGCTCTGGGCGCCGGTCACAATGTGCACCTTGGCTTCGAGCCGCATGCCGCTCATCCCGATCGGCTCTTTCACGTCCTGGCCGTCGATCACGAACTCCTGCGGCTCGACCAGCAGCAGCCGCTGGTCGCTCGAGATGTTGATCGCGCGCGCCGTCTCGACCACGCGGGCCACGTCGGCTGCCGTCACTTCCTTGTCCTTCACCGCCACCATGCCGCTCGAATTGATGCCGCGGATGTGGCTGCCGGTGATGCCGGTGTAGACGCGGCCGATCTTGCAGTCGGCCATCAGCTCCGCTTCTTTCAGCGCCTGCTGGATGCTCTGGACGGTGGCGTCGATGTTCACCACCACGCCGCGCTTGAGCCCGTTGCTGGGCGCGATGCCGAGACCGGCCAGCTTGAGTTCGCCGTTGGGCAGTACTTCGGCTACCACCACCATCACCTTGGCGGTACCGATGTCGAGGCCGACGACGAGGTCTTTGTATTCTTTGGGCATGGAATTTCCTCGGGTGTTCTTTACTTCTTCTTGGGGTCGGGTACGACCGTGGTGACGCCGCGCAGGCGCAGCGCATAAGCATCGCGGTGCCGCAGGTCGGCGCCCTCGACGGACGCGACGCTGCGGCCGTACTGTTGCGCGACCTGCGTCACCGACTTCAAAAACTGCGACGTGCGGGCGGCGACCTCTTCGCTGCGGCCGCGGCCGAGTTCGATCGTGGCGCCGGTGTCGAGCACCACCTGCCAGCTGCCGCGGCCCGACAGCGTCAGCTCTTCGATCGCGAGGTCGTACGGCTGGAACAGCGGCGCCATCACGCGGTACATGCCGAGCACCTGGCCGGCCTGGTCGGCGGGCCCGTCGAGTCGCGGCAGCGTGTCGTCGACCTCGGCCACATTGGCCTCGAACACTTCGCCGTAGCTGTTGACCAGCTTCGACGCCGACTCGTCGCCCCAATGGGCAACCGGTACCTGCTCGGTCAGCGTGGCACGCAGGCGATTCGGAAACTCGCGCCGCACCACGGCCTTGCGCACCCAGGGCACCGACTCGAATGCGGCACGCGCCTTGGCCAGGTCGACGGTGAAGAAGTTGCCGGCGAGCTGCGGCGCCACGTTGGCGCGCAGGGTGACCTCGTTGTTGTGCGTGACCTCGCCGTCCACCCGGATCGCGGCCAGCGGAAAGAAGGGCTGGCGCAGCACCCACCATGCCCCCGCCGCCAGCAGCATGAGCGCGCACAGCGCGAACAACAGCGTCGCGGTGAGGTTCATGAGCTTGACGTCGAAGGGAACGGGGATGCTGTCGGCCATCAGACGTGCCCCCCTGAATCGAGCGCGGCCGACGCGAGCACGCGCAGGCACAGGTCTTCGTAGCTGATGCCGGCGGCGCGCGCCGACATCGGCACCAGCGAATGGCTGGTCATGCCCGGCGAGGTGTTCATCTCGAGCAGGAACGGCTTGCGATCGCTCGCGCGGATCATCACGTCGGCGCGGCCCCAGCCCCGGCAACCCAACGTGCGGTAGGCGGCCAGCGTGGCATGCTGGATCTCGCGTTCCTCGGCTTCGGGCAGCCCGCTCGGGCAGTGGTACTTCACTTCATCGGTGAAGTACTTGTTCTGGTAGTCGTAGGCGCCCTCGGGCGCAGCGATGCGCACCACCGGCAGCGCCACCGCGCCCAACCCCTGTCCGAGCACGGCGCAGGTCACTTCCTCGCCCTCGATGAACTCCTCGCAGAGCACATCGGCGTCGTACTTCGCCGAGAGCGCCACTGCATCCTGCATCTGCGAATAGCCCATGACCTTGGTGACACCGATCGAGGAGCCTTCGCGCGGCGGCTTCACGATCAGCGGCAGGCCGAGCACGTCGGGCACGGCGTGGATCTGCTCGCGGCTCTGCTGGTCGAAGGCCAGCCGCACGTACTTCGGCGTCGGCAGGCCGTCGGCCTGCCAGATGCGCTTGGTCATGACCTTGTCCATCGCCACGCTGGAGGCCATCACGCCCGAGCCGGTGTACGGAATGCCGAGCAGTTCCAGCGCGCCCTGCACCGTGCCGTCTTCGCCATGACGGCCATGCAGCGCGATAAAGCAGCGCGCATAGCCATCGCGCTTGAGTTCGGCCAGGTCGCGCTCGGCCGGGTCGAACGCATGGGCGTCGACACCGCGCGCGCGCAGCGCTTCGAGCACGCCGCTGCCCGACATGACCGAGATCTCGCGCTCGGCCGAAGTGCCACCGAACAGCACGGCAACCTTGCCCATGGTTTTTGGATCGATGGGGTTCACAGTGCCCGTCCTTCGCGCGTGAAGCGCTCCGACTTTTGCGATGCGGCGCCGCCCAGCTCGACGACCCTGGCCGGCACCGCGCCGATCGAGCCGGCGCCCATGCAGATCACCACGTCGCCGTCGCGAGCGTTGTCGAGAATCGCCTGCGGCATCGCCGTGATCTCGTCGACGAAAACCGGCTCGACCTTGCCGGCCACGCGCAGTGCGCGCGCCAGCGAACGGCCGTCGGCGGCGACGATCGGTGCCTCGCCGGCGGCATAGACCTCGCCCAGCAGTACCGCATCGGCATTGCCGATGACCTTGACGAAATCCTCGAAGCAGTCGCGCGTGCGGGTAAAGCGGTGCGGCTGAAAGGCCAGCACCAGACGCCGTCCCGGGAACGCGCCACGCGCTGCCGCGATCGTGGCGGCCATCTCGACCGGATGATGGCCATAGTCGTCGATCAATGTGAAGCCGCCCGGCGCCTGCTGGCCTTGCACCGCCACCTCGCCGTAGCGCTGGAAGCGGCGGCCCACGCCCTTGAACTCGGCCAGCCCGCGCTGCACCGCTTCATCGGGCACGTTGAGTTCGACCGCCACGGCAATCACCGACAGCGCGTTCAACACGTTGTGCTCGCCCGGCAGGTTCAGCACCACCTGCAGGTCGGGCAGCGTGATGCCATTGCGGCGCTGCACCGTGAAATGCATCTGGCCGCCGACCGCGCGCACGTCGACCGCCCGCACCTGCGCGTCTTCGTTGAAGCCGTAGCTGGTCACCGGGCAGGACACTTCGGTCACGATCTCGCGCACTGCGGCGTCGTCGGTGCAGAGGATCGCGACGCCATAGAAGGGCATGCGGTGCAGGAAATCGACGAAGGCCTTCTTGAGCTTGCCGAAGTCATGCCCGTAGGTTTCCATGTGGTCGGCGTCGATGTTCGTGACCACCGCCATCACCGGCAGCAGGTTCAGGAACGACGCATCAGACTCGTCGGCTTCGACAACGATGTAGTCGCCGCTGCCGAGCCGCGCATTGGCGCCGGCGCTGTTGAGCCGGCCGCCGATCACGAAGGTCGGATCCAGGCCCGCCGCTGCCAGCACGCTCGCGACCAGGCTGGTGGTGGTCGTCTTGCCGTGCGTGCCGGCGATCGCGATGCCCTGCTTGAGCCGCATCAGTTCGGCCAGCATCAGCGCACGCGGCACCACCGGAATCTTCTTCTCGCGCGCGGCGATCACTTCGGGGTTGTCGGATTGCACCGCGGTCGAGGTCACGACCGCATCGGCGCCGGCGATGTTCGCCGCCGCATGGCCTACGCAGGTGGTGATGCCAAGCCCCTGCAGCCGCCGCAGCGTCACGCTGTCGGCCAGGTCGGAGCCCGAGATCGTGTAGCCGAGGTTCAGCAGCACTTCGGCGATGCCGCTCATGCCCGAGCCGCCGATGCCGACGAAATGGATGTTGCGAATTGCGTGCTTCATTTCGCCAACTCCTCGCAGGCGCGAACAACTTCCGCGACGGCCTCGGTTTTCTGCATCGTCTTGGCGTGCAAGGCCCGCTCCATCAGCGTGGAGCGATCGGTTTTCGTAAGCAAATCAGCCAGCCATTCAGGGGTCAGGTCGGTCTGCTGCACCAGCCAGCCGCCGCCCGCGTCGACGAGGAAGCGCGCGTTGGTAGTCTGGTGGTCGTCGACCGCCGAAGGAAAAGGAACAAACAGCGCGGCAGCGCCCACCGCTGCGATTTCGGTCACGGTGCTGGCACCGGCGCGCGCGACGATCAGGTCGGCATCGGCGTAGGCGCTGGCCGTGTCGTCGATGAAGGGGGTCAGTTCACCCTCGACGCCGGCTGCAGCGTAGTTGGCGCGCAGCTCGTCGATCTGCTTGGCGCCGCTCTGGTGCAGGACGGTCGGACGCGTGGCCGGCCCGATCAGCGCGAGCGCTTTCGGCACCACCGCGTTGAGCGCCCTGGCGCCGAGGCTGCCGCCCACCACGAGCAGCTTGAGCGGGCCGCTGCGGCCCGCGAAACGCGCAGCCGGATCGGGCTGCGACAGGAAAGCGGCGCGCAAGGGGTTGCCGACCCACTTCGCGTTCTTGAGCACGTTCGGGAAGGCGCTGAACACCCGGTCGGCCACGCCGGCCAGCACCTTGTTGGCCAGGCCCGCCACCGAGTTCTGTTCGTGCAGCACCAGCGGCTTGCCGAGCAGCACGCTCATCATGCCGCCCGGAAAGGTGATGTAGCCGCCCAGGCCGATCACGACGTCCGGCCGCACACGGCGCACCACGGCAATGCTCTGCAGGAAGGCGCGAAGCAGTTTGAGCGGCAGCAGCACCAACGTCAGCGGCCCCTTGCCGCGCACGCCGCCGAACTGCACCGGCTCGAACGCGAAGCCGCGCGGCGGCACCAGTTGCTGTTCCATGCTGCCCGGCGCGCCGAGCCAGTGCACGCGCCAGCCGCGCGTGCGCAGTTCTTCGGCCACGGCCAGGCCCGGGAAGATATGCCCACCTGTTCCGCCGGCCATGACGAGTGCGGTTCGACTCATGACCATGAGCGCCCCCTCAAGGGCGATGCGCGAAACACCGCGGAACCGGCTGTGCCGGGCCGCTGGTGTTGCCCCCGGCGAGGGGGTTGGCGAAGCGACACGAAGTGCGCGAAGACTGGGGGAGTGCTCATACCCGGCCGCCCTTCATGAGGACACGGTTCTCGTAGTCGATGCGCAGCACCACCGCGATCGCGATCAGGTTCATCAGGATCGCGGAGCCACCGAAGCTCATCAGCGGCAGTGTGAGGCCCTTGGTCGGCAGCGCGCCGAGGTTTACGCCCATGTTGATGAAGGTCTGGAAGCCGATCCAGATCCCGATGCCCTGGGCCACCAGGCCCGAGAACACGCGGTCCAGCGCGATGGCCTGGCGGCCGATGTGCATGATGCGGCGCGTGAGCCAGAGGAACAGCGCGATCGCGAGCAACACGCCGACCAGGCCGAACTCCTCGCCGATCACAGCCATCAGGAAGTCGGTGTGGGCTTCGGGCAGCCAATGCAGCTTCTCGACGCTGCCGCCAAGGCCGACGCCGAAGATCTCGCCGCGGCCGATCGCGATCAATGAGTGCGAGAGCTGGTAGCCCTTGCCGAGCGCGTTGTTCTCGCCGAACGGATCGAGGTACGCAAAGATGCGCTCGCGCCGCCAGGGCGACGAGGCGACGATCATGCCGAAGGCCACGACCACGAGCGCGGCGATGACGAAGAACATGCGCGCGTTGACGCCGCCCAGGAACAGGATACCCATCGCGATGATCGCGATCACCATGAAGGCGCCCATGTCGGGCTCGGCCAGCAGCAGCATGCCGACCACCACCACCGCGATGCCCATCGGCAGCACGGCGCGGAAGAAGCGCTCCTTGATCTCCATCTTGCGCACCATGTAGCTGGCCGCGTAGAGCACCATCGCGAGCTTGGCGAGTTCCGACGGCTGGAAGCTCATGAAGCCCAGCGGAATCCAGCGGCGCGCACCGTTCACGCTGCGCCCCACGTGCGGGATCAACACCGCCACCAGCAGCAGCAGCGACGCGACGAACAGCCAGGGCGCCGCGCGCTCCCAGGTCTTCATCGGCACCTGGAAGGTCAGCAGTGCGGCAACGAACGCGATCAGCAGAAACAGCGTGTGGCGCAGCACGAAGTACGACTGGCTGTAGTTCATGCGCGAGAAGCGCGGGTTGTCGCCCAACGCGATCGAGGCCGAATACACCATCACCAGGCCCCAGGCCACCAGCGCCATGGTGACCCAGAGCAGCGCCTGATCGAAACCAAGCACGCGCATCGGCGTGGCCTTGGTCTGCGCGATGTCGGAACCGCCGAGGCGCACCGGCAGATGCATCGGCAGCGCATCGATGCTGCTCCTTGCGGCACGACGGAACCAGCCGGCAAAACGGCTGTTTTCGTTCGGGGTGGCGGCGGCGGTCTGGTTCATGGCTGTTGGCCTTCTGGCGCGTCGGCGAGCGACTGCACGGCCTCGCAGAACGCCGCTGCGCGGTGGGCGTAGTCCTTGAACATGTCGAAGCTGGCACAGGCCGGCGACAACAGCACCGCATCGCCCGGATTGGCGCGCTGGGCCGCGGCCTGCACGGCCTCTTCCATCGAGCCCGCATGCAGCAGCGAAACGCCGGTGCCCGCCAATGCCTCTTCGAGGATCGGCGCATCGCGGCCGATCAGCACCACGGCGCGCGCGAACTGGCGCACCGGCGCCGCCAGCGGCGTGAAGTCCTGGCCCTTGCCTTCGCCGCCGAGGATCACGACGATGCGACGCTCGGCACCGAGCCCGCTGAGGGCGGCGACGGTAGCGCCGACGTTGGTGCCCTTGCTGTCGTCGAAGTACTCGACCTCGTCGACGATCGCGACCGGCTCCACGCGGTGCGGCTCGCCCCGGTATTCACGCAGGCCGTAGAGCATCGGGCCAAGTGCGCAATCGGCCGCGCTGGCGAGTGCCAGCGCGGCCAGTGCGTTGAGCGCGTTGTGCTGGCCGCGGATGCGCAGTGCGTCCGCGGGCAACAGCCGCTGGAGATGGATCTCCACTTCTTCGACCGGGCCGCCGCGCTTGCGCTTGATGGTCTCGTCGGCTTCCAGTGCGCGGACCAGCCAGGCCATGCCGTTGATGCGCTCGATGCCGAAATCGCCGGGCCGCAGGGGCATTCCGGCGCCAAAAGTGATGTGGGTGCGCTGTTGCGGGCGCTGCAGCTTGACGCGCACCGGCGCCGGCAGCATCTGCATGACTGCCGCGTCGTCGCGATTGAGCACCATCGGGCCGCGCGTGCCGAAGATGCGCGCCTTGGCCGCCGCATAGGCCGTCATGTCGCCATGCCAGTCGAGGTGGTCCTGCGTGAGGTTCAGCACTGCGGCTGCGGTCGGCTCGAAGTGCTGCACGCCATCCAGCTGAAAGCTGGAAAGTTCGAGCACCCAGACCTGCGGCAGCGTGCCCGCGTCCATGTGCGCCGCCAGCGTATCGAGCAAGGTCGGGCCGATGTTGCCGGCCACCGCGACCGTCTTGCCGGCGCGCTCGACCAGTTGGCCCGTGAGCGCGGTGACGGTCGTCTTGCCGTTGGTGCCCGTGATGGCGAGCACGGCCGGGCGGTAGCCCTGCGCCGGCGCCGGCTCGGGTGCTGCGATCGGCAGCGGCTTCTCATCTCCGGGTGCAGCCGCGGCGGCCGGCGCGGCTGTCGAGAGCTCGGCGATGCGGGCAACGAACTCGGCCGCATCGCGCGCGGCGGTATGCACCGATGCCTTGGCCGGAACCACGGGCACCGAGGCAACGACGACAGGCGGCGTCGGCTCGGAAACGGGTTCGGGTTCAGATTCAGGTTCGATGGCTTCGGCCATCGGCGACGGATCGACCGGCTCGGCCAGTTCGTCTTCAATTTCGGTTTCAGTTTCGGTTTCGGCTTCGACCGAATCACCCGACACCGCCGCCGGCTCCTCGAGCGGCAGATCAACGGCCCGCAGGTCGTGCAGGGCCTGCGCGAACAGATCCAGCTCGCCGCCGACCGGCAAGCCGATGGCGCGTGCCGCATCGACCACCGGCGCGATGGTGGCCGGCGCCAGGCCCGGTGACCGGTAGACCGCGCGGATCGCAGTGCCTTCGATCAGGCTGGCGGAGAACGGCCCGCCGATGAAAGTGGCCTGCGGCCATTCCGCCCGCAGCGTCTCCAGCAGTGCGGGCGCCTCGCGCGTGTCGGCAACCGTGACCTGCGCGCCATGGCGCGCGCACCAGCGTGCCATGGCCAGGCCGGACAGGCCCAGGCCAAGGATCAGGACGGGTTGGTCTTGCAGGTGTTTCACATCAGTGCCTGCAGCGATGCGTGAAGCGATGAGCGTGGGCGCATTTCACTCACCTCAGCTTCAGCGTGGAAAGACCCACGAGGCACAGCAGCATCGTGATGATCCAGAACCGCACCACGACCTGGGTTTCACGCCAGCCGCTCTTTTCGAAATGATGGTGCAAGGGTGCCATCTTGAGCACGCGCCGACCTTCGCCGAAACGCTTCTTCGTGTACTTGAAGTACATGACCTGGGCCATCACCGACACGGCTTCCACCACGAAGATGCCGCCCATGATGAAGAACACGATCTCCTGGCGCACGATGACGGCGATGGTGCCGAGCGCGCCGCCGAGCGCGAGCGCACCCACGTCGCCCATGAAGACCTGGGCCGGATGCGTGTTGAACCACAGGAAGGCCAGGCCCGCGCCGGCCATTGCCGAGCAGAACACCAGCAACTCGCCGGAGCCCGGGATGTGCGGAAACAGCAGGTACTTCGAGTAGACCGCGCTGCCGGTCACATAGGCGAATACGCCAAGGGCCGAGCCGACCATCACCACCGGCATGATCGCGAGGCCGTCGAGCCCGTCGGTGAGGTTCACCGCGTTGCTGGCGCCGACGATCACGAGGTAGGTCAGGATCACGAAGCCGATGCCGCCGAGCGGGTAGCTGATCTCCTTGAAGAACGGCACCAGCAAATTGATCTTCGGCGGAAAGTCGAGGTCGAAGCCCGAGCGCACCCAGGTGTAGAACAGTTCCAGCACGCGCCAGTTCGAGCTTTCCGAAATGCTGAACAGCAAATAGAAACCGGCCACCAGGCCGACGATCGATTGCCACAGGTATTTCTCGCGAGAGCGCATGCCCTCGGGATCCTTGCGCACCACCTTGCGCCAGTCGTCGACCCAGCCAATCGCGCCGAAGCCGAGCGTGACCCACAGGACGATCCAGACGAAGCGGTTCGATACGTCGAACCACAACACCGTGGCAAGTGCGATCGAGAACAGCACCAGCACGCCGCCCATGGTCGGTGTGCCGCTCTTGCTCAGGTGCGTCTCCATGCCGTAGCCGCGCACCGGCTGGCCGATCTTGAGCGCGGCAAGGCGCCGGATCACATAGGGGCCGGCCGCCAGGCCCACCAGCAGCGCGGTCAGCGCCGCCATCAGCGCGCGGAACGTGAGGTACTGGAACACGCGCAGGAACCCGAACTCGGGCCCGAGCGTCTGCAACCATTGGGCCAGGCTCAGCAGCATGGTGCGAAAGCGCGCGGTTCACGATGCATGACCGGCCTCCTCTTTTTGTTGTTGTGACGATTGCACCGCGCGGCTGTCGATGGCCTGCACCACGCGCTCCATGCGCATGAAGCGGGAGCCCTTGACCAGCACGCTGGCGGCCCGGGACAACTGCGCGAGCACGGCCTCGTTGAGCAGGTCGATGGTCTCGAAATGGCGCGCTCGGCCCGGGTCTCCGAAGGCCGCGACGCTATGGGTCGTGGCCGTGCCGAGCGCATAAAAAGTGTCGATGCCGCGTTCGCGCGCCCAGGCGCCAACCTCGGCGTGGAAGCGTTCGCCGTCGTCGCCGACTTCGCCCATGTCGCCGAGCACCAGCAGGCGTGGGGCCGGCAGGCTGGCGAGCACGTCGATCGCGGCGCGCACCGAGTCGGGGTTCGCGTTGTAGGTGTCGTCGACCAGCGTGATCTCGCGGCCGTCGACCAGTTGCAAGGCGCTGGCGCGCGAGCGGCCCTTGACCGGCTCGAAGGCTTCGAGCCCGCGCGCGATGTCGTCGAGCGACACGCCGGTAGAAAGCGCGCAGGCGATGGCCGCCAGCGCGTTGACCACGTTGTGGCGGCCGGCAATGCGCAGCGTGCAACGCAATTCACCGAGCGGTGTGCGGGCCGCGAAGCGCCAGGCATGCTGCTGCCATTCGGCCGAGATCAGCGTGATGTCGGCATCAGGGTGCTCGCCGAAGCTGAGGCAGCGGCGCCGCGCGCCTTCGGTGGCCAGTTCGGTCCACAGCGGCGTGAATTCGTCGCCATGCGGAAACACCGCGGTGCCATCGGCCGGGAGCGCCGTGAAGACGGCTGCGTTCTCGCGCGCCACCGCTTCCACTGTCGCCATGAATTCCTGGTGCTCGCGCTGCGCGTTGTTGACCAGCGCAACGGTCGGTCGCGCCATGGCAGCCAGCCGCGCGATCTCGCCCGGATGGTTCATGCCGAGCTCGACCACCGCCCGCCGGTGGCGTTCGCGCAACCGCAGCAAGGTCAGCGGCACGCCGATTTCGTTGTTGAAGTTGCCGGCCGTCGCCAGCGATCTGTCGTCGCAGGCGACTCGCAGGATGGTGGCCAGCATCTGTGTGACGGTGGTCTTGCCGTTGCTGCCGGTGACCGCGATCAGGGGCAAGGTGAACTGGCTGCGCCAGCCGGTCGCGAGCGCGCCAAGCGCAGCCAGCGAATCCGGCACTTCCAGCCCGGCCAGACCGGCTGCCTCGAGTCCGCCGTGGGCGATGGCGGCCGCAGCTCCGCGCGCCTTCGCATCAGCCAGGAATTCATTGGCGTCGAAGCGCTCGCCCTTGAGCGCCACGAAGAGATCGCCGGCCGCCAGCGTGCGCGTGTCGGTGTGCACGCGCTCGATTTTCGTGAGCGGATCGCCCACGAGCCGCGCACCGGGGATCCAGCCCAGGGCCTGTGCAAGCGTCATCATGGTCGGGCCCTCCGCGCAAGTGCGTCGGCTGCGTGCGCGCGCTCCGAGAACGCGATCTTCTCGCCCGCGATTTCCTGCCACGCCTCGTGCCCGCGGCCGGCCAGCAGCACCACGTCCTGCGGTGCGGCCTGCGCGATCGTGTCGGCGATCGCTTTGGCACGGTCGGGCTCGACCTGGGCCGCTTCGGGCTGCGCCAGGCCCAGCAGGATCTGGCTGATGATCGCCGCCGGCTTTTCGCTGCGCGGGTTGTCGCTGGTCACGACCACGCGGTCCGCCTGCTTCTCGACCACGGCGGCCATCAGGGGCCGCTTGATCGGGTCGCGGTCGCCGCCGCAGCCGAACAGGCACCACAGCGCACCGCCGCGCTGCGCTGCCAGTGGCCGCAGACCCGCAAGCGCCTTGTCGAGCGCGTCGGGCGTGTGGGCATAGTCGACCACGACGAGCGGTTGGCCCGGCGCCGTGACGCGCTCCATCCGGCCGGGCACGCTGCTGAGATCGCGGCAGGCCTGCACGGCGTCGGCCAGCGACAACCCGAGCGAGCGCAAGGTGCCGATGACGCCGAGCAGATTGGCCACGTTGTACTGGCCGATCAACCGGGTCGAGAGGCTTTCGCTGCCACCGCCCTGCTCGGCGACCGAGAAGCGCAGCCCTTCGGCGCCATAGCCGATGTCGTGCGCCGCCAGCCGTGCCGGCGCGCCGCCGGCCGACACCGTCCACACGTCGAGCGCGCCGCAATCGGCGTCGAGCAGGTTGGCGACCAGGCTGGCGCCGTGCACGTCGTCGATGTTGACGACGGCGGCGCGCAGGCCGGGCCAGCGGAACAATTCGGCCTTGGCCTGCCAGTAGGCGTCCATGCTGCCGTGGTAGTCGAGGTGATCCTGCGTGAAGTTGGTGAACACCGCGACGCGGATCTCGCAGCCGTCGAGCCGCCGCTCGGCAATGCCGATCGACGAGGCTTCGATAGCGCAGGCACCGAAGCCGCGCGAGACGAAGCCGCGCAGTTCGCGCTGCAGCATCACCGGGTCGGGCGTGGTGAGGCCGGTGTAGGTGAGATCGGGCGGCACGCCGATGCCGAGCGTGCCGACCGCGGCGCAGGGGCCGTAGCCGCTGTGGCGCGACAGCGCTTCGGCCAGCCACCAGGCGGTCGAGGTCTTGCCGTTGGTGCCGGTCACGGCCAGCAGCGCGAGCTGTGTGGAAGGCTGGCCGTAGAACGCCGAGGCGATCGGGCCGGTGGCCGACTTGAGCCCCGGATAGGTGGCGACCGCATCGCTGTCGAAGCCGAACGCTTCGACGCCGTCCTGCTCGACCAGGCAGGCCGCCGCACCCTGCGCCAGCGCCGCCGCCACGTGGGCGCGGCCATCGGTCGCGGCACCGGGCCAGGCAATGAAGCCGTCGCCCGTGCCGACACGGCGGCTGTCGGCCTGCAACTGGCCGGGCACGCACGAGCGCAGCCAGTGGGCGGCTTCGTTGGGTGTGGAGAGGCGGATGTCGTTCATCAGAAGCTCTCGTCTACGCCCTTGGTCACGACCAGCGGCTTGACCGCCAGATCGGGCGCCACGTTCATCATGCGCAGCGTCTGCTGCACCACTTCGCTGAACACCGGCGCGGCCACCGTGCCGCCGAAATACTGGCCGGCGCTGGGCTCGTCGATCATCACCGCGACGATGATGCGCGGCTTCTCGATCGGCGCCATGCCGGTGAACCACGAGCGGTACTTGTTGCTCGCATAGCCCTTGCCGACCTGCTTGTGCGCCGTGCCGGACTTGCCGCCGACCGAGTAGCCGACGGTCTGGGCCAGCTGGCCGGTGCCGCCCGGGCCGGCGGCCATCTGCAGCATCTTGCGCACCGCATGCGCGTTCTCTTCCGAGAACACCCGCACGCCGACCGCGGGCTCGGCGCTCTTGAGCATGGTGGCCGGGATGATGCGGCCATCGTGCGCGAACGAGGTGTACGAATGCGCCATCTGGAACAGCGAGGCCGACAGGCCGTAGCCGTAGGCCATGGTCGCCTGCTCGACCGGCTTCCAGGTCTTCCAGGGCCGCAGCCGGCCGGTGACGGCACCGGGGAACGTGAGCTGCGGCTTCTGGCCATAGCCGAGCGCGGTGTAGGTGTCCCACATCTCGTGCGGGCTCATCTTCTGCGCGATCTTGAGCGCGCCGACGTTGCTCGACTTCTGGATCACGCCTTCGACCGTGAGCGTGCCGTAGTTGTGCGTGTCGCTGATCGTGAAACCGCCGATCGAAAACCGGCCGGGGCTGGTTTCGATGATCGTCTGCGGCTTGACGCGGCCCGCCTCCAGCGCCATCGCCACCGTGATCGGCTTCATGGTCGAGCCGGGCTCGAAGGTGTCGGTCAACGCGCGGTTGCGCAACTGCTCGCCGGTCAGGTTCTGCCGCTTGTCGGGCACGTAGCTCGGGTAGTTGGCCAGCGCCAGCACCTCGCCGGTGATGGCGTCGAGCACCACCACGCTGCCGGCCTTGGCCTTGTGGGCGGTGACGGCGTCGCGCAGCTTCTGGTAGGCGAAGAACTGCACCTTGCTGTCGAGGCTGAGCTGGATGTCCTTGCCGTCGAGCGGCGGGATCTGGTCGCCCACCCCCTCGACCGCACGGCCGAGCCGATCCTTGATGACGCGGCGCGAGCCGGCCTTGCCGGCCAGATCCTTGTCGAACGCCAGCTCGATGCCTTCCTGGCCGTGGTCTTCGACATTTGTGAAGCCGACCACGTGCGCGGCCGCCTCGCCCTCCGGGTACTGGCGCTTGTATTCCTTGCGCTGATACAGGCCCTTGATGTCGAGCGCGGCAATCTGCTTGGCAATCGGCTCGTCGACCTGGCGCTGGATCCAGACGAAGGTCTTGTCTTCGTCGGCCAGCTTCTTGTCGAAGTCCTTCTGCGCCATGCCGAGCAGCTTGGCCACCTGCTTGAGCTTGGCCTTGACGGCCGGGTCGTCGCGCTCGATGTCTTCCGGGATGGCCCAGATGCTCGGCGCGACCACGCTGGAGGCCAGGATCAGCCCGTTGCGGTCGAAGATGCGACCGCGGTTGGCCGGCAACTCGAGGGTGCGCGCGAAGCGCACCTCGCCCTGGCGCTGGAAGAAGTCGTTGCCGATCACCTGCACGTACGCGGCGCGGCCGGCAAGCACCACGAAGCCGCACGCGATGGCGGCCACGATGAACTTGCTGCGCCAGACCGGGGTCTTGCTCGCGAGCAACGGGCTGGTGGTGTACTGGACGCTGCGGCGGCTCATCCGTGGCTCCTTCGCACCGCTGCGGGTCGCGCGGCCGGGGGCACCGAAGCCGGCGCAGCGGGTGCCACGACCGCCGGGATCACGCTGCCGTCCTGCCGCACGTAGAGCGTGATCGCCGGCGTGGTGGTGCGCATCTTGAGCTGCTCCTTGGCCAGCTTCTCGACGCGCAGCGGCGTGGCCTGGGCACGCTTGTCGACCTGCAGCCGCTCGTACTCCACCTCGAGCCGCCGTGCTTCGCTGTTGACCCGCTCGAGCTCGGTGAAGAGCTGGCGCGAGCGGTATTGCGTGTGCACGAGCAGGAGCGCCGTACCCAGTACGGCGATCAGCAGGAGGAGGTTGAGCCGGGCCATCGGACTAGCGGGTCTCGGTGCGTTCGGCCACGCGCAGGATGGCACTGCGGGCGCGCGGATTGGCCGCCACTTCGGCGGCCGACGGACGCACGCGGGCCAGCGCCCGCAGCCTCATCGGCACCGGTGCGGCAAACGGCGCGCGGCGGTCATACACCTCGCGCGAATGCTTCGCGATGAACTGCTTGACGATGCGGTCCTCCAGCGAATGGAAGCTGATCACCGCGAGCCGGCCTTGGGGTTGCAGCACGTCGATGCTCGCTTCTAGCGCCTGTTGCAACTCTTCAAGCTCGGCGTTGATGAAAATCCGAAGAGCCTGAAATGTGCGCGTTGCAGGGTTCTGGCCCTGCTCGCGGGTTTTGACCGTGCCAGCCACGAGCTCGGCCAGTTCGGCGGTGGTTGAAACTGGGCCCCGTTCTTGTCGGCGAGCAACAATCGCCTTTGCAATCTGAACAGCAAACCGTTCTTCGCCATAGTCACGTATCACCTCGGCAATCTGCTGTTGTTCGGCCGTTGCCAGCCACTCGGCCACACTTTCTCCGCGCGTGGTGTCCATGCGCATGTCGAGCGGGCCGTCGAAACGAAAACTGAAACCGCGCGCCGGGTTGTCGATCTGCGGCGAGCTGATGCCCAGATCCAGCAGCAGCCCGGCCACGCTGGCCGCCGGCAATTCGCCCAGATCCCGGAAACCCTGGTGCCGGATGGAAAAACGCGCATCCTCGATGCGCGTTGCTTCGGCCACCGCTTCCGCGTCCTTGTCGAACGCAATCAGCCGGCCCTCCGGGCCCAGCCTCTCCAGAATCAGGCGCGAATGCCCGCCCCGCCCGAAAGTCGCATCCACGTAGGTGCCCGCTGCAGCTGCCTCGGCAGCCAACAGTGCGTCGACCGCTTCGTGCAACAAGACGGTGGTGTGAGTCCATGCGGTGTCCACGTACGCCTTCAGAACGCCAGATCCTGGAACGCACCCTCGGCGAGGCCGGCGGCCAGCGCCTCGGCCTCCTTGGCGTCGTGCGTGGCCTTGTCCCAGAGCTCGAAGTGGCTGCCCATGCCAAGCAGCAGCGTATCGCGCGTGATGCCGGTCGCCGCACGCAGCTCGGGCGAGACCAGGATGCGGCCGGTGCCATCCATCTCGACGTCCATCGCGTTGCCGAGAAACAGGCGCTTGAGCCATTGATCCTTCAGCGGCATCGCGGCAATGCGTTCGCGGAACTGCTCCCACGCCGGACGCGGAAAGATCATCAGGCAGCCGTGCGGGTGGCGCGTGATCGTGAGCTGACCGCCGGCGGTCGCGCTCAGGACGTCACGATGCCGGGTCGGCACCGATAGCCGCCCCTTGGCATCCAGACTCAGCGATGAAGCGCCTTGAAACACGAAAAACAACCCCGGTTGTGAGAAGCTTCGGCCGCCTGAAAGAGGCATTTACCGACACTTTTTCCCACTTAACTGCACTTTTTTCCACTGTAGCAGGAAACAACTACAGCGCAACAAGGGGTCGCGGCTATTTTTTGTAATGGAATCAACGACTTAGCGGTGTTTTCGGATGCTTGAAAACACTGAATTTCGTTGCAAATGAAGCACTTAGCACACGCAATGAATGTGTTGCGTGAAGCGGCCGCGGGGACCGCTGTCGCTCAGAGGATGAAGCGCGAAAGATCTTCGTCGTGACTTAGTGCCGCCAGGCGCTCGTCCACGTAGGCTGCGTCGATACGGATCGACTGGCCTTCAAGCCTGGTGGCGTCGAAGCTCACTTCGTCGAGCAGGCGCTCCATCACGGTCGACAACCGGCGGGCGCCGATGTTCTCGGTGCGCTCATTGACCTCGAACGCGATGGTGGCGAGACGCGTGATGCCTTCCGGCGTGAACTCGAGCGTGACGCCCTCGGTCGCGAGCAGCGCCTGATACTGCTTGACCAGCGAGGCGCGGGTCTGGACAAGGATGCTTTCGAAGTCGGCCACCGAGAGCGATTGCAGCTCGACGCGGATCGGAAAGCGGCCCTGCAGCTCCGGAATCAGGTCGCTCGGCTTGCTGACATGAAACGCGCCGCTCGCGATGAACAGGATGTGGTCGGTGCGCACCACGCCGTATTTGGTGGTGACGGCCGTGCCTTCGACCAGCGGCAGCAGGTCGCGCTGAACCCCCTGGCGCGACACGTCGGCGCCCTGCGCTTCGCTGCGGGTGGCGACCTTGTCGATCTCGTCGATGAAGACGATGCCGTTCTGCTCGGCGCTGGTGATCGCCTGGGCACGCACCTCGTCCTCGTTGAGCAGCTTGCCGGCTTCCTCGTCGATCAGGAGGCGCATGGCTTCGGCGATCTTGAGCTTGCGCGTCTTGCGCCGGGTGTTGCCAAGCTGGCCGAACATGCCGCGCAGTTGCTCGGTCATTTCTTCCATGCCGGCCGGGCCCATGATTTCGAGCGGCGCGCGGGTTTCCGCAAGGTCGATCTCGATCTCCTTGTCGTCGAGCTGCTTCTCGCGCAGCTTCTTGCGGAAGGCCTGGCGCGTGGCGCTGCCGCTGTCGGGCGCCGCGCCATCGGCGGTGCGCGCCGGGGGCAGCAGCACATCGAGGATGCGGTCTTCCGCCGCGTCCTCGGCACGCATGCGCACCTTGGCGCTCGCGGCCTCGCGGGTCTGCTTGACGGCAATCTCGGCCAGGTCCCGGATGATCGAATCGACGTCCTTGCCGACATAGCCGACCTCGGTGAACTTGGTCGCTTCCACCTTGATGAAAGGCGCATCGGCCAGCCGTGCCAGCCGGCGCGCGATCTCGGTCTTGCCGACGCCGGTCGGGCCGATCATGAGGATGTTCTTCGGCGTGATCTCGGCGCGCAGCGTGTCGGCAACCTGTTGCCGGCGCCAGCGGTTGCGCAGCGCAATCGCCACCGCCCGCTTGGCTTGCGGCTGGCCGACGATGTGGTTGTCGAGTTCGGAAACGATTTCCTGAGGGGTCATGGACATGGAAGAAGCGGCCTCAGAGCGTTTCGATGGTGTGGTTCATGTTGGTGTAGATGCAAAGCTCGCCCGCAATCACGAGCGCCTTCTTCACCACCTGGTCGGCCGGCATGTCGGTGTGGTCGAGCAAGGCCCGGGCGGCCGCCTGCGCGTAGGCGCCGCCGGAGCCTATCGCCACGATGCCGCCCTCGGGCTCGAGCACGTCGCCGTTGCCCGTGATGATCAGCGAGGTTTCGGCATCGGCGACGGCCAGCATGGCTTCGAGCCGGCGCAGCACGCGGTCGGTGCGCCAGTCTTTGGTGAGCTCGATCGCGGCGCGCGCCAACTGGCCCTGGTGCTTTTCGAGCTTGGCTTCGAAGCGCTCGAACAGCGTGAAGGCATCGGCCGTGGCGCCGGCAAAGCCCGCCAGCACCTTGCCGTGGTACAGGCGCCGCACCTTGCGCGCGGTGCCCTTGATGACGATATTGCCCAGCGTGACCTGGCCATCACCACCGATCGCGACCTGGTCGCCGTTCGGGGTTTTTCGGCGCACGCTGACGATCGTGGTTCCGTGAAACTGTTCCATCGAAGCCATCTTGGGCCACCTGCAGGCGATGCAAGCCCTGCCCGATCAATTGCTTCGAACAGCGACGCCGGCGTGATCGGCGATGCCGATCACCTTGAAGAAGGCCGCGATCATGCGGTGGGCGTCGACGAATTCGACGCGCTGGTCGCGTGCCGCACGCGCCATGACCCAGTTGAGCAGGGTGCCGGCGGCCGCGAAGTCGATCCGCACCAGCGCCGCGCACGAAATGGTCGGCGTGGCTGCGTCCATCAGTTCGGCATCGAGCTGGTGCCAGATGGCATGACATTCACCGCTGAGTTCGCCCGCCAGCAAGGTATGGCCGGCCGCCGCGGCGGTAGGCGCGGGCTCGGCAGAGGGCTCTTGCCTCATGGAATCCATCGAAAAGCCCGACGATGCCGACTTTTCCGCACGTGACGCACCCGTATCGGTGTAGCTGCCGACCGGATCCTCCCAGGGCGGTGGCGACACCTCATAGGCAATGCAGTAGTTGAGCGCGGTCAGTTCGAACTCGTCGGCATCGTGCAGCACGCGCAGCACGGCCATCCGCAACTGCCACCAGATCGGATCGGTGCGGCGGTCGTTGCTCGGCGTGGCCGCGGCCAGCACACCCAGCAAACGGTCGGCGCCAGCGAACCGCAGTTGTACCGGCGACGCCGCCCAGTGCTCGAAAAGGGCGCGCAGCGGAGCGGCAGCATCGGCATCGATGCTGGACAGCACGCGCCAGTCGAGCGTCCACACCGCGCCCGCGCCGCCCAGCGCCCGGGTCAGGCCCGACAGGGAATCGCGCGTCAGCTGGTGCGGGCTGAACCAGTCGGCCGGCTCCGACGAAACGCCAATTTGGCCGGTGCGGCTCGCCACGCCGGCCGCCTGCACGTCGCGCGCCAGCACGCGCAGCGAGATCCATTCGGGCCCGGGCCGCTTGAGGCGCTGGGCATAGCGGGTACTCGCCTGCACGAATTTCTCGGCATCGCCTGTGGCGCGGTAGAGGTCGAGCAATCCGCGCCAGGTGTCGTTGTGGTCGGCCTGCGCACCATCGGGTCCCAGCGTCTGCAGCAGGATGGCCTCGGCGCCCGCGTCGTCGCCATGCGCGAAGCGGATTGCGGCCTCTTCCAGGCTGCCGTCGATCATGAGCCGCGAGGCATGCAGCGCGCCGGCGCCACTGGGCTGCTCGGCGGGCGGCGGCGGCACGCCGGGCTCGGTGTCGGCATAGGCGCGCGCCTGCTGGGCGGCCAGCGCCTCCGGCGTCGGCGGCGGCCCACCGTCGGCGTTTTCGCCCTGGGGTCGGCCCTTCCACCACTGCTGCGACATCTGCTCTTCGATCTCGTCGATCTTCTTGAGCGTGAGCGCGCGGCCCTCGGTCTTGCCGGTGCTGTTGATGTTGAACGAAGAAGGCGGCGCGTTGGGGTCGCGTGCGCCCGCGGCCTCGCGCTGGCGCAATTTGCGCAGCATGTCGAACTCGCGGCGGCGCACGAAATCGTTGCGCTGGCGCCGCTCGATCATTTCCTTGAGCATCTCCCGGCTGTAGCCGGTGTCGGCCGCGCCGGTGTCCTGCTCGTCCAGCTCCGCCCAGTCCTTGAGCGGATTGCGGACGAACTTCGCCACCTTGGACAGCAGGCGACCGGGCTCCTCTTTGGCCATGTGCTTGCTGCTAGTCGCCGAACATCTTCTGCTTGAGCTCGCGGCGCTGCTGCGCCTCGAGCGAAAGCGTGGCGGTCGGGCGGGCCAGCAGTCGGCCGACGCCGATCGGCTCGCCGGTTTCGTCGCAATAGCCGTAGTCGCCGGCATCGATGCGCTGGATCGACTGCTCGATCTTCTTGAGCAGCTTGCGCTCGCGGTCGCGCGTGCGCAGTTCCAGCGCGTGCTCTTCCTCGATGGTGGCGCGGTCGGCCGGATCGGGCACCACCACGGTGTCTTCACGCAGGTGTTCGGTGGTTTCGCCGGCGTTTTCGAGGATGCCGAGCTTGAGCTGAACCAGCTTGAGCCGGAAGAACGCCATCTGCTTGTCGTTCATGTACTCGGCATCGGGCATCGCCACCACTTCGGCGTCGGTCAACTGGTCGGCCGTCTTGGTCTTCCAGTTGTTGGCGAGCTTGGCGTCTTTTTTGACGGCCACGTGCGGCGGCGGCACCAGCGCGGTCGAAGCGATCTGGGTGAAGCTCGACTTGGCGGCGGTGGAGGCCACCGACTGGGCCATCGAAGGCACGGTCAGTTGGGAGAGCCGGGAGACGCGACCGCCCCGTGCAGGCGCGGGCGCCGGCGTCGGGGTGGTGGGTGTCGCCGGGGCGGAAGAGGAGGCGGCAGCCGTTTTTTTCATGGAGGTCGGGGCAGGTGCAGGAGGGGCGGCAGGACGGCCGGCCGGTTTTGCCGTTTTGGCAGTGATGGGTTTCGAGGCGCCGGTCTTCGCGGCGGAAACCTTCTTCGCGGCCGGCGCAGCCTGCTTGACGGCCGTCTTTTTGACGGCCGGTTTAGCGGGCGGGGCCTTGGCGGCGGGTTTCTTCACGGTGACTGGCTCCTTGGTCGGGCTCGAACGCGCTTTCACAGGATGTCTCCTCCCCAGGGGAACCTCGGGCCAAAGCCACGCGGATTCCCATTGTTCAGCATGCTCGCCAATGGCGACCCACGGGGTTATACCCCCGAATGCAGGCCACGAACGCGCGCTCTTCTATGCCGAAAGTCACACCTCTCGCCTCGGCGAGGGGGTATGGCCCCGGAACAGGCGCGCGATTGTATAGAGAAGTTCGGCTTGCGCGCTCAGCAACTCAAACCAGGCACTGGTCCAAACCCTGTTCGAGAATCTCGCGTGGCAATTCGATGCCGATGAACACCATGCGGCTCTGGCGCGCTTCGTCCTTGCCCCATTCGGGGCCCAGGTCGCTCCCCATCAACTGGTGCACACCCTGGAAGATGACCTTGCGCTCGGTTCCCTTCATGTGCAGCACGCCCTTGTAGCGCAGCATGCGCGGGCCGTAGATATTGACGATGGCACCCAGGAAGTCTTCCAGGCGGGCCGGATCGAAGGCGCGATCCGAGCGGTAGACGAAGCTCTTGACGTCGTCGTCATGGTGATGGTGGTGGCCGTGCCCCTCGTTCGCGTGGGAGGGGTGGTCGCAATGCTCGCCATGCGCGTGGTCATGGTCGTGGTGCTCGTGATCGTCCTCCTTGAGGAAATCCGGGTCGATGTCGAGCTTGGCGTTCAGGTTGAAGCCGCGCAGGTCGAACACGTCTTTCAGCGGCACTTCGCCGAAATGCACCTTCTGCTGCGGGGCGCGCGGGTTCATGTGCTTCAGGCGGTGGATCAGCGCCTCGGTTTCTTTGGCCGCGACCAGATCGCTCTTGCTGATGAAGATCTGGTCGGCAAAACCGACCTGGCGGCGCGCTTCCTGGCGGTCGTTGAGCTGTTGCGGCGCATGCTTGGCGTCGACCAGCGTCAGGATCGAGTCGAGCAGGTAGCTTTCGGCGATCTCGTCGTCCATGAAGAAGGTCTGCGCCACCGGGCCCGGGTCGGCCAGGCCGGTGGTTTCGATCACCACGCGGTCGAAATCGAGCAGGCCCTTGCGCCTCTTGGCGGCCAGCGTCTGCAACGCTTCGCGCAGGTCTTCGCGGATGGTGCAGCAGATGCAGCCGTTGCTCATCTGGACGATCTGCTCCTTGGACTCGGTCACGAGGATGTCGCTGTCGATGTTTTCTTCGCCGAACTCGTTCTCGATCACGGCGATTTTCTGGCCATGCGCTTCGGTCAGGATGCGCTTGAGCAGCGTGGTTTTGCCGGAGCCGAGAAAACCGGTGAGGATGGTGGCGGGGATCAGGGCCATGGGATGCTCCGGAGGGAAAACGGGGAAGGGCGGGAAGTTTAGGCCTTCGGGAGAGTCCTTCGTGGGGACGGCCTTACTTGCGCACGACCACGAGGCCTTTCAGGTACTCCCCTTCCGGGAATTCGATCGTCATCGGGTGATCCGGCGCGGCGCCCAGCCGCTCGCTGATGTAACCGTCGACCCCTGCATCGATGCCAGCCGAGGCCACGATCTTGTGGAACAGGTCGGCACCGATGCCGCCCGAGCAGCTGAAGGTCAGCAGCACGCCGCCCGGCACCAGCAATTGCAGCGCCAGGCGGTTGATGTCCTTGTAGGCCCGGGCCGCGCGTTCCGCATGGGCGACCGTGGGCGCGAACTTGGGTGGGTCGAGCACGATCGCGTCGAAGGTCTTGCCCTCGGCGATGAAGCGGCGCAGCGTGGCATTGACGTCGGCGTCGAGGTACTGGCTGTTCGCCGCACCGAAGCCGTTCAGCGCCACATGGGCCTCGGCCCGCTGCAAGGCCGGCAGCGACGAATCGACCGAGATCATCTCGGCACCCTCCAGCGCGCCGGCCGCGCGCAGCCCGGCCAGCGCCGCCACTGTGAAGCCGCCGGTGTAGCAGAAGCAGTTGAGCACGCGCCGGAACCTGCGGTGCTTCGCGATCTCGGCAAAGCGCTGCCGGCTGTCGCGCTGGTCGAGGTAGAAACCGGTCTTGTGGCCGGTCGCGATGTCGAGCGTGAGCTGCCAGTCGTGCTCGCGGATGGTGCGTTCGGTGGCGCCCTCCCCGCGCAGCCAGCCGGTGACCGGCTTGAGCCCTTCGCGCTCGCGCCCGCTCGCATCCGAGCGCTCGTAGAGTTGGGTGAGGCCGGTTGCCGCGAGCAACGCATCGGCCAGTTGCGGCTTCCAGCGCTCGACGCCGGCCGACAGGAACTGCGCCACCAGCGTGTCGCCGTAGCGGTCGACGATCAGGCCCGGCAACCCGTCGGCCTCGCCGTGGATCAGCCGCAGGCCGTCGCTCTGGATGTCGAATAGGCCTCTGGCGCCCACCGCGCGGGCGCAGCGCTCCGTCAAGAACGAAGCATCGATGCGCTGCGTCTCGTCGAAGCTCCAGGCCCGCGCGCGGATCTTCGAGACCGGGCTGAACGCGGCCCAGGCCAGGAAGCGGCCTTCGTGCGACTCGACGCGCACCGTTTCGCCCGGGTCGGCGCCGCCCTTTGCGATGGCGGACTCGAAGATCCAGGGATGGCGGCGCAACAGCGAGCGCTCCTTGCCCGGCCGCAGCCGCAATGCTTTCATTTGTCTTCCTTGGCCTTCGCGCGCGGATGTGCCGCGTCATACGCCTTCGCCAGATGCTGGAAATCCAGCCGGGTGTAGACCTGCGTGGTCGTGATGTTGGCGTGGCCCAGCAGCTCCTGCACCGCGCGCAGGTCGCTGCTGGATTGCAGCAGGTGGCTGGCGAACGAATGCCGCAGCATGTGGGGATGCACCGGCGCCGCCATGCCGGCCTTGAGGCTGCGCTGGCGCAACTGCTTCCAGACCGCCTGCGCCGTCCAGCGCGTGCCGGTGCGTCCGATGAACAGCGCCGCCGCACCGGCCGGATCGCGCTGCAGCGCAGCCGGCAATGCCGGGCAGCCGCTCCGCACTGCCAGCCAGGCCTGCAGCGCCTCGGCCGCCTTGGCGCCCACAGGCACGCTGCGGCGCTTGTTGCCCTTGCCGAGCACCTGCGCTTCGCCGGACGCCAGGTCGACCCAGCCACGCGCGGTCGGGCTGGCCTGCACGTCGAGCCCGACCAGCTCGCTCACACGCAGGCCGCAGCCGTAAAGGAGTTCGACGACCGCGCGGTCGCGCGCCTCGGTCCACGGGTCGGCGTCGGGGTCGCGGTGTTCGGCCAGGCGCACCGCGTCGTCGACCGCCAGCGCCTTGGGCAGCGGCCGATCCGCCTTGGGGGCGTGCACGTCCTGCACCGGGTTGCTGCCGACCAGGCCCTCGTTGCCGAGCCAGCGGTAGAAGCTGCGCCAGCACGAGAGCACCAGTGCGATGCCGCGCGATTCGCGACCGGCGCTGTGCAGTTGCGCCATCCAGCGCCGCACATGGGCCGTTTGCACCTGCTCGAGCGGCAGGTTCGCGGCGGCCGCCTTTTCGGTCAGCGTACCGAGGTGGATCGCATACAGCTCGACCGTGCGCGCCGCCAGCCGGCGCTCGACCCGCACATGCTCGAGGTATTTGTCGACCAGCGCGTCGCTGCGTTCAGAAGTAGCCATTCAGGCCATTGTTGACGATCGCGAGCGGCTCGCGAAGCGCGCCCTTGAACACCATGCCCCAGCTGCGCCAGCAGGAACTCGGCGCGGCAGCGTACTGCACGTCGAACTCGCGGTCGAAGCCGCTGGCGCGCGCCAGTCGCTCGACCCGCCACAGGTGATAGGGCTCCGACACCACGACGACGCTGCGCACGCCGGCCGCCTGCAACAGCGCGCGCGACATCGACAGGTTCTGCCGCGTCGACGACGACACCGCCTCGAGCTGCACCGGCCCGGCGTAGCCGATCTGGCGCGCGTGGTGCTCCATCACTTCAGCCTCGATGCGGCCGTCTTCCCGGTCGACGCCGCCTGACATCAGCAGGCGCTGCACCGTGCCGGCCTGCGCCAGCGCCACGGCGGTGTCGACGCGCCCGGTCAAGCAGGGATTGGGTTTGCCGCGCAGCCAGGCGCGGTTGCCGAGCACCAGCGCCACCTCGGCGGTGCGCGTCGGGGGCTGGGCCAGCTGCGCACGCGCGTGCTGCCAGACCGTGGCCCAGATGGCGGCATAGCCCAGCAGCAGGACAACAAACGCAGCCAGCAGCGGCCGCAGCCAGCTCCGCAGGCGTCGGCTCAAGGCCGCAGCCGCGAGAGCGCGGCCGACGCCAGTTCGGCGATGCGCTCCAGAAAGTCGGTGCCCATGTCGGTGTTGAAGCGCGCCGCATCGGGCGACGCCAGCACCAGCAGGCCGAAGGCCGGCGCTTCGGGCTCAGCGCGCAACGGAATCAGTGCGATCGAGATCGCGGCGCGCACGTCGCCGAGCCAGTTGGCCGCCTCGAAACCAGCATTGAGGCCGCAATACGGCGCAGTCAGCGAGGTGGCCAGCGCCTTCACGTCATCGCTGACCCACTGGGCATAGCCTTCGCTCGCATAGGTCTCGTCGCAATCCCAGACCTTGATGGCGATCTGCGGCACCATGAACAGCGCCTGCAGGTCGGCCGCGATCTGCCAGGGCAGGCCGCGCGGGTCGCGCGTGGTGAGCAGGCCGCGCGTCCAGCGCTGCAGCCGGTCGGCCGTGACGACGTTTTCGGTGCCGTGGCGCACCATGTCCATCAGGCGGTGCTCGAGCGCCTTGATCTTCTCGCGCAGCATTTCGGCCTGGCGCTCCTGCAGGCTCACGGCCCGGTTGCCGTGCGGGCTGGTGAGCTGCACCTGCGCCAGCAACTGCGCGTGGCGCTCGAAGAAGTCGGGCGTATTCGACAGGTAGTTGGCGATGTCGTCTTCGGTGATCGGGTTCATGGCGTCTGCTGCGTGGATGGATTTCATGGCTGCTCGGGTACCTCGATGTCGCCCTCGAATACGGTAACGGCCGGGCCAGTCATCAGCACCGGCTGGCCGACACCGGCCCACTCGATGGTGAGGCGGCCGCCGTGCGTGTCGACATCGACGCGTGCATCGAGCAGGCCGAGCCGGATGCCCGCCACCACCGCCGCGCAGGCGCCGGTGCCGCAGGCCAGCGTTTCGCCGGCGCCGCGCTCGAACACGCGCAGCCTGATCTGCGAGCGGCTCACCACCTGCATGAAGCCGGCGTTGACGCGCTGCGGAAAACGGGGATGGTGCTCGATCAGCGGGCCCTGGAGGGCTACCGGGGCGGTGTCGACGTTATCGACCACCTGCACCGCGTGCGGATTGCCCATCGAGAGCACCGCGACGGAAATGATGGCGCTCTGGGCATGTGTCGAAAGCGCCAGATGCCATGTGTGCCACGACCCTTCGGATTGCGGGGTGAGCCCCGCAGCATCGAAAGGCACCTGCGCCGGCTCGAAGACCGGCGCGCCCATGTCGACCGTGACGCGCCCATCGGCGCCCATGCGCGGCTCGATCACACCCGACAGGGTTTGCACGCGCACCGCGTCTTTGGTGGTCAGTCCCTGCTCGCGCACGAAGCGCATGAAGCAACGCGCACCGTTGCCGCACTGCTCGACCTCGCCGCCGTCCGAGTTGTGGATCACGTACTGGAAGTCGATGCCCGGTGACGGCGAGGGCCGCACGGTGAGGATCTGGTCGGCGCCCACGCCGAAGTGGCGATCCCCCAGAAAGCGGTATTGCGCGGGTGTCAGCGCAAGCGAGCCGCGCGTTTCGTCCAGCACGACGAAGTCATTGCCGGCCCCTTGCATCTTGGTGAAGCGGATTCGCATGCAGGGATTATCTGCTGCGCTTCAGATGCGTCCGCCGCACGGCCTTCGCACACTCAGGCCTGGCGCTGCTCCGCCCTGCCGGCCACCTGGTCCGATGGCTGAAGCACCGGCAACGCTTCGGCACGTTGCAGCCCCGCCGGTGACGAGCCACTTTGCGTTCCGGGCGTACTGCGCCAGGGATGCAGCCAGAACCCGAGGCCTGCGACCAGCCAGACCACGCATGGCAACGCGCTCCAGCCCGGCCAGGTTTGCAGTTTCAGGGCCACGATCAGCACGCGGCACAGCGCCGCAACGGCCAGTGCCGAGAACACCAGCCCGACCGGCGAGGCCAGTCGCTGTGCGGGACTGCGCGCCAGCGCCACGCCCAGACCGGTGTGCAGCGCCATGCCCCACGCTGCCCCGGCGATCAGCTGCGCCGCCAGAAAGAAAACCTGGATGCCGGTGTGCACCGCGATCGGCGCGGCCAGCGCGCCGGCCCAGAGTGCGAGCGCCCCGCCCCGCATGCGGAAGGGCGACGCCACCAGCCGCATCGAGATCAGCAGCCCGAGCGCGAAGCCGCCCCAGAACAGCGGCACCCACAACGAGCGCGCCCAGGGCATGGGTGAAGCAGCCGCGAGCAAGGCCGTGTGCCACTGGAAGCCGAGGCCTGCCAACAGCAGCACGGCCGCCATCAGCACGATCGGGCCGCGCCGGGCATCGCCAGGCACGGTGTCGCGGTGCGGCAACGGCCAGGCATCGGCGCGCACCGCGACCAGGCCGGCCAGCGCAATGCCCGCGGATGCCACTGCGAATGGCCAGAACGGGTCGCGCTGGCGCAACCACTCGGTGAGCGCGGGCCCCGCGGCACCCGCCATGGCCACCAGCCCTAGCGTGACCCCGACCGCCCAGCCCTGGCGCGTCGCGTTGCCGATGCGCCCCAGTAGGGACAGCACCGGCGCACGCAGGAACGAGGTCACGATGGCCCAGCCCGCAATGAATGCGATCAACCGGATCGAGCCATCGGGCCCGGCCACCCACGGCATGGCCGCGAACAGCAGCGCCGAAACAACCGCGGCGACTGCGATCCCGGCACCGAGCCTTCGCCACATGCCGGCAATGCGATCGGCGAAGACGGCGGAGCCCCAGTCGCTGACTGCGAACAGCGCCTGGTCCAGCACGAGGATCCAGATCACGCTGGTGCGCGGCAGCCCCACGCTGACGACGAGGCCTGGCAGGAAGAGCACATACAGCGTCCACGAAAGTGCCAGCAGCGCGTGCACCAGCCCGACCCACCAACCCAGATACGGCGACGGGCCAGGAGACGCAGCCATGCGATTCGCGGCCGGCCTGCTTCAGCCGGCGCGCAGTCTGTCGAGCGCCCGGTCCAGAAAGGCCAGCCGATCCTGGCCCCAGAAGCGCTCACCGTTCAGCACATAGGTCGGCGCGCCGAACACGCCGTGCTCGACCGCCTGCGCGCTGTTGACGCGATAGGTCGCGAGCGTTTCGGCCGCCTGTTCGAGCGCCTGCAGCGCCGCGCCGTCGTAGCCGTTCTCGTCGGCCACCGCGATGCGCACGGACGCCTCGGCCGTATCACGCTCTTCCGCCCACAGCGCGCGCAGCAGCGCATGCGACAGCGGCTGCGCGTCGTGCCCCTGCAACTGCGCGGCAATCACCATCCAGCCCGGGTACTTGTTCCAGTCGGGGTCGCTCGCCGCACCCTTGGGGTAGTGCGCGGGCGCCAGGTTCAGCGGCATGCCGAGGTGCTCGCGCCAGCGCGCCAGCTCCAGCGCGTGGTAGCTGCGGCGCGGCTCGGGCCGGGACTTGAGCGGGATACCGCCGGTCTGCGACGCCACGGCCTGAAAGTCGTAGGGCTTGAGCACCAGCTTGACGTGGTGGCGGCGCACGATGTCCTGCAACTGCGGGCCACCGAGGTACGCCCAGGGCGACGAAAGGCTGTAGTAGCAGTCGAGCACGATCATGCCGCGCATTGTTACCCGCAGCGCGCGTCGGCGATACGGCCGCTGGCCTTTTGCAACGCCGGTATAGGCCGAACGACCGATCGGCGAAACGCGCATGGATTCGCACAATCGACGCCATGCCAAATCTCATGCTTCCCCTCTCGGGCGACGTCACGCAGGCGATCAACCCGTGGACCTGGTTCGTCAAATCCGTGGGCGGACAGTTCGGGCTGATCAACATCAACATGGGGAAGTCGGCCGACCCCGTGCTGGAGCAGCAGATCCTGGACGACGTCGGCACCTACGGCCGACAGCTCGGCCAAATCGGCGATGCGCTCGCGGTGCTGCTCAAGCACGTGAAGCTCGACGCGCTGGAGCCCGACGAACAGCGCGCGCTCGACGCGTTCCAGCTGCAGCTGGCCCAGATCGAACGGCTCAAGGCAAGGCGTTGAGCCAGCGCGACAGGTCGCGCTTACCCTTGGCATTGGCCTCGCGCCAGGCCAGCCGCGCCGTGGCCACGAAGCGTTCTTCGGCCGCATCGGGCACATCGGCCGCGAGTTCGGCACGATCGAGCCAGCCGGCCTCGACCCCGCAATGGCGCTCGATCTGCCGCGCCAGCGTGTCGCCGATCGGGCGCGAGCTCTTGATCTGGCTCCACATGCTGGGCGACACCTCCAGCTTCTGCGCAAACGCCTGGTCGAGCCCCTTGGCCGGCAGCCCGGCGGCGATCGCCTGTTCGAGAAAACGGCGATGCAGCAGCAAGGCATTACGGCGGCGCGTGACGGTGGTGTTGGGAGGCACTGTTCGAAAACAACAACGAAGCGAAAAAAGTATTGTCGGCGGCGTTGACGCAGCCGTAAAGACTATTTACAGTTCACTCACTCGCGGACTCATCCGCACCCCGAACCACCACCGAGCCCATCGTGAAAACCAACGCACTGCACCTCAGCAACGTCCGACCCGAATCGGGCCGGACGTTCGTGCATGCCGCACCGGGCGGAGTCAGCGCTTAGCAAGAATAAGAACAGCGCCACCTCCCCTCTCTGTTTTCAGAGGCCCGGACACCGCAAGGTTCCGGGCCTTTTTGTTTTTTTGTTCTTTTCATTTCGGGTGTGCCTTCACCCACCGCCAGGTTCAGCCGCGTGGACGGTCTGGCCGGATGTGCAGGGACTGATCCCCTTGTGCAGCGATGCATCACGAGGCTGCGCGCCGGGACTGGCGCGCGACCGGTCGCGTGAGGACACAACCGAAATGAAAAGGAAGCGACAACAAACCGAGCGGGACAGGGCCATGCAGATGGTTCTCCCGCGGAAACCGGCCGCAAAGATTGGGCGGCGCCGGAACCCGTAACCGGACACTTTTTTCGAATCCACCTCACCGCAGGAGCCACCATGCGCAAGCGCCGTCAGACCCCGATCCGCACGATCGCCGTGCTGCCCACACCGCCTGCGCGCAGCCGCATGGTGTCTGCGCTGGTGCGGCTGGTGTCGCACACCGTGCCGAAGAGCGAGCCCCGCATCCGCCGCGACGACCTCGATTGCCTGGATCTCGACCAGCGCGTGCGCGCGCTGGGTGAGTGGTGAACAGCAGGCCTCACATGCCCCTCGTCTGGCCCTCACACGAATTCCTGCCGGGCTACGTGGCCGCGCTCGAACGCGGCTGGTCACCCAACAACCTGCGCCCTGTCGCGCGCCAGGAAGAGCTCGACCTCATCCACGCCGACCCCGACGCATTTCTGGCAAGCCTGGTCGATCGCGAAGCCCTGGGGCCACCCGTTCGCATGCCCGATGGCTCCACGGTGCCCAAGCTGCCCGGCTACCGGCGCTGGATCTGGGACGGCGAATTCTGCGGCAGCATCGGCCTGCGCTGGCAGCGCGGCACCAACGATCTGCCGGTTTACTGCCTCGGGCACATCGGCTACGGCGTGGTGCCCTGGAAGAGCGGCAGAGGTTATGCGACTGCAGCGCTGCGCGAGTTGCTGCGCGAAGCGGCGGCCGAAGGGCAGCGCTATGTGGAGATCACGACCAGTCCGGACAACGTCGCCTCGCAGCGCGTGATCGCTGCCAATGGTGGCGTGCTGGTTGAGGAATTCGTCAAGCTGCCCTCGCTCGGCGGGACGCCCGAGCTACGCTTTCGCATTGCGCTCGCTTGACAGCAACACGCAATCCGCGCCGCAAGCTGCGTGTTGAGCCGCCCTAGCCCCTGCGTGCAGCGGCCCAGGCGCGCAGGATCTCGACGGCCTCGGCGTCGCGCCGTTGTTCCGCCGGCAGCGCACGCGCGGCGAACGGTGCGCCGGCTTCGGCGCGCAGCGCCTCCACATCGATCGGGTGGCGCGCCGCGACCGGCACGCCTTCGAATGCGGCGCCCGATTGCACCATCGAAGCCGCGTAGTAGAGCTGGCCGATGCCCGCGATGTGCATCGCCGCCGCGCACAGCGCGCAGGGCTCGCACGAGGTGTAGAGCGTGCAGCCGGCGAGGTCGACCGTCTTCAGGTTGCGGCAGGCATCGCGGATCGCCTCGATCTCGCCGTGCGAGGTCGGGTCGAAATGCGCGACCGAATGGTTGAAGCCCTCGCCCACCACGGCGCCATCCTTCACAACGACGGCGCCAAAGGGTTCGGTACCGGGCGTGTCGAGCGCCTGCGCGGACAGGGCCAGGGCACGCTGCATGAATTCGTCGCGGTACATCGTCATCCCATGCCCTCCAGCACCGACAGGATGTTGCCGGCCGGGTCGCGGAACCACGCGATCACCGGCCCGCCCGGATCGCGCGAGATGCCGTTGGCGTCGGTCTTCACCCCCCCGGGCAGGTCGTACACCTCGAAGCGCACGCCGCGGCGCTTGAGCTCGGCCACCGCCTGGTCCACGCTCTTCACGGGAAAGTTGAGGATGGTGAAGCTGGCCGGCGTGTGGTCGGGCTTGGCATACACCAGCACGTCGGTGCCGCCTCCCAGGTGCAGCGTCATCAGACCGTCGGACTCAGCCACGTCGAGCCCCAGCGTCTCGCCGTAGAAGGCCAGAGCCACGGACATGTCGTCCACCGAAAAGCCACTGAAGGCTTTGCTCTTGCTCAGCATCGGATTTCCTCAGGCATCGATCTCGTCATGTTATCGAGATCGACGACCTGCACCCCGTCTTCAAGAACCCGGGCGCTGCTCAGGGATGGGCGAAGCTGCGTTGACCGGCAGCGCCGTGTAGACCCGCGCGCCCCCAGCGGGCGCTGGCGCGCGGCCGGGCGCCAGTGCAAGCAGCCAGCGGCCGCGGATAGCCTCTTCCTGGCTTCCTGCCAGCCACGGCAGCGGCGACGCATCCGGCAGGCGCTCCAGCAACAGGGCGCCCGGCGCGGCGTGCGCCTCGTTGCGTTCGCAGCGCGCCGCCTCGTCTTCGGTTCCGAAGATCCGGACGACGAGCGTGTCGGCAGCTAGCGTGCCGCGCGCGGAGCGCACCTGGCAAACCCAGCGCGACAGCCCGCACAGGTGCGGACGCATGCGCGCACTCATCGGCGTGGGTTCGCGCAACAGGCGCTGGTAGGGTTCGCTCCCCAGCACCTGCGCGTCGCGCAAGCCGTAGAGCGTGAGGTAGCGCGGCCCAGGACTGCCAGGCACGCCCGCATAGCGCCGCGCCCAGAGCATGCCCGGCACCGTCAGCCGCTCGGGCACGTGCTCGTTGGCATGCCAGTCGTTGTAGGCCTCGTCAAGCTCGGGCGTGACGTCGTTCCACAGCACCAGCACCGCGCCGGCAGCCGCTTCACTCATCGCCGGGCTCCGGCTTGAGCAGTACCTTGCTGGCCAGTTTGCCGTGCGCCAGCGCGAACCCCTCGGCGGCCAGCGAAAGCGGCAGCACGTGGCTCACCATCGGCCGCAGCACGGCGTCCATCTCGCCCATCAGCGCGAGGGCCAATGGCCAGTCGGATTCGGGTGGGCGAAAGGAGCCGCGCAGTTGCTGCTGGTTGCGCACCAGCGGCGTCAGGTCGAGCGCGAGCGGCCGCGAATGGATGCCGGTCACCACAACGATGCCGTTGCGGCGCAGCAGTGCCAGCGCCTCGGTGATGGTTTCCGGCACGCCGGTGGCCTCGAACACGATGTCGAACGGCTCGCCGCCGGTGTGCGCGCCCACGCCCTCGGCGAGCGACCGCTTGGCCACGTCGACCAGCGCGTCGAAGCCCATGCGCTGCAATGCATCGAAGCGGGCTGCATCGTCGAAGCCGCTGACCACGACCTGCGCGGCGCCCGCACGGCGGGCCAGCGCCGCGATGCCCTGGCCGATGGTGCCCGGGCCCATCACCAGCACGCGCCGCCCGAGCACGTCGCCCGCGATGCGCAGTGCCTGCATCGAGATGGTGAGCGGCTCCGTGAGTGCTGCCAGCTCGTCGCTCAGGCTGTCGGGCACAGGCACGCAGTTGCGCAATGGCACGCGCACCCATGGTGCGAAGGCGCCGTCGCGCGTCATGCCGATGCCGCGGCGCCTTTCGCAGCCGTCGTGGTGGCCGGCGCTGCAGGCGGCGCAGACGCCGCAGGTGACGGAGGGACGCACGACCACGCGCCGACCCGCCAGCGGGCCGGCGTGTGCCACGCCGACGAACTCGTGGCCGATCGTGACCGGGATGCTCTGCGCGATGAAGGCATAGCTCGGCGTCCAGTCGTCCACGTGCAGGTCGCTGCCGCAGATCCCGGCTGCCGAGACCTTCACCAGCACGTCGGTCGTCGAGGCGTCCATCCCCGGTGCCGGCACGTCGACCAGCTCGAGGCCCGATGCGGGGCGCGTTTTTCGCAAGGCTTGCATGTTGGCGGCTCCGGTTCAGTCGATGCTGATGCCGACCTTCTTGATGATCGCGCCCCACTTGGCGCTTTCACCGGCGATGAAGATCCTGAACTCGTCGGGCGAACCGCCGCCGATGATCAGGCCCTGGCGGGCGAACGCCTCGCGCACGGCCGGGTCTTTCATGACTTCATTGAGATCCGCGTTGATGCGGCTCACTACATCGGGCGGCGTACCCGCGGCGCTGAACAGGCCGTTCCAAGCCAGCGCCTCGAAGCCGGGGTAGCCGGACTCGGCCACGGTCGGCAGGTTTTTCATGGTGTCGGTGCGCTTCAGGCTGGTGGACGCCAGCAGGCGGATGCGGCCACCCTCGATCAGCGGCAGCAGCGCCGGAGCGACGGTGAACAGCGCTTGCGTTTCATCCGACGCGACCGAGATGCCAGCTGGCGGGGATCCCGCGAACGGCACATGCGCGGCCTCGAAGCCGGCGACGCTCTTGAACAGTTCCATCGTCAGATGCGACGAACTGCCCGCGCCAACCGATGCGTAGTTGACCTTGCCGCCCTGCCCTTTGGCCCAGGCCACGAATTCGGGCAAGGTCTTCGCCGGGTTGCCGACCGGAACGGCGAGCACGTTGGGCTGCGACGAGGTCATCACGATCGGCAACAAGTCCTTCGCCGGGTCGTACGCCATCTTCTTGTACATGTGGGGGCCGAAGGCGATAGGCCCGTTGAAGCCGATGCCGAGCGTGTAGCCGTCGGCCGGCGCCTTGGCGACCGCGGCCATGCCGAGCATGCCGCCAGCGCCCGCCTTGTTGTCGACGACGACCGGCTGCTTCCAGCGCGTGCGCAGCTTGTCGCCGAGGGTTCTGGCAATGAAGTCGAGCGAACTGCCGGCCGGCGCCGGCACCACCAGCTTGACCGGCTTGGTGGGCCAGCTCTGGGCCGATGCGCCAAGGGAAAGGCCGCAGGCGACGAGAAAGGCGAGCGATCTCTTCATGGGTGTGTCTCCGTTCGGATTGCGACGCTTGGTGCGCCTGGAATGGGTGGAATTCTGGCGATTGAAGCGCGATATTCCAAACACCGATGCGCTATCTTCTCCATACCTGAAACGTATGGAGATGACCATGGAGCTGAGACACCTTCGCTATTTCATGGCGGTGGCCGAGACGGGCAACCTGAGCCGCGCCGCGGAGAAGCTGTTCATCGCGCAGCCGCCGCTGTCGGTTCAGATCCGCCAGCTCGAAGACGAGTTGGGCACGCCGCTGTTCGTGCGTCACCCCAAGGGCGTGCGGCTGACCGCCGCAGGCGAGGCGCTGGTGCCCGAGGCCCGCTACCTGCTGGATCGCGCGGCGCGCGTGAAGGAGCGGCTGCACGATGCCGCCAGCGGCGGCCACCTGGCGTTGGGTTTCGTGCCCTCGGCCAGCAGCACGGTCTTGCCGGATCTGCTGCGGCGGATGCGCAAGCAGCACCCGCACCTGAACATCGAACTGCGCGAAATGATCAGCAGCGAACAGGCCGAGGCCCTGGTGGCCGGCCATATCGATGCCGGCATTGCGCGCACCCAGCCGCAGCACCCGCGGCTGGCCGTGGCAGCCCGCATGGCCGACCCGTTCTGCCTTGCGATGCCGACCTCGCAAGCACACCGGAAGCCCGGGCCGGTCGACCTGCACAGCTTTGCCGACCACGCGTTCGTCGCTTTCACGCGGCACCGCGGGCCGGCCTATTTCGACCAGTCGATCCACCTGTGTGCGAAGGCCGGCTTCAGCCCGCGCATCCGCTACGAAGCCAGCACCGTGCACGGCGTGCTCGACCTGGTGGGCGCCGGCCTGGGCGTGGCGCTGGTGCCCGCTTCGTGCGCGCTGCTCGGCGCCAAGGGGGCAAAGTTCCGCGGCCTGCGCGGGCCGCATCCGGGCGAGGTGCTGGCGCTGCTGCAACGCAAGTCGGACGCGCACCCGCTGCTGCCGCTGGTCCAGGACGCCGTGCACGCCATCTTCGAGTCGCTCGAGCGGCGCGCCGGCGGCATGATGGTGTGAGTGCCGGCGGCTCGTTCCCGGATCGCGTGCGCCGCATCCGCCTGCACTCCCGATAATGGCGCGATGGTTCGCCCCGGCCAACAACTCCACCCCCATCGTGATCCGGCACCGTTGCTGCCGGCCGCGACGGTGTTGCTGTTGCGCGATACGGCCGAAGGCATCGAAGTGCTGATGACCCGGCGCTCCGAACACGCCAGCTTTGCGCCGGGCGCCTATGTGTTCCCGGGCGGGCGCATCGACGACAGCGACATCGAGGCCCGCCCCATCGCCACGCGGCGCCGCACCCAGAGCCGCCTGCAGCTGACCCAGTCGATCGCCGCGATCCGCGAGAGCTTCGAGGAGCTGGGCGTGCTGCTGGCGCGCCATCCCGATGGGCGCATGGTCAGCGGCGCCGAAGTGGCGGCAATGGACCGCAGCACGCCGCCGGAGATGTCGCTCGCAGCCCAGTGCGCGGTGCGCGGGCTGCGGCTGGCGAGCGACCAGGTCTTCACGCTCGCGCACTGGATGACCGACCGCGACCTGCCGAAACGCTTCGACGTGCCCTTTCTGGTGGCGCGCATGCCCGAGGGCCAGGTGCCGGTGGCGGACGAAACCGAGCAGTTCGAGCCCTGCTGGGTGCGCCCGGCCGATGCGCTGGCGCGCTTCGCGCAAAAGCGCTTTGCAATGCTTTTCCCGACCGTGCGCACGCTCGAGCGGCTGGCCGCTTTCGACAGCGTCGACGCGGTGCTCGCCGTCTGCGCGCGCGAACAGCCGCTGTGGACGAGCTGCCCGCGCGCCGGCTTGCTCGGCGGCAAGCAAGCGCGCTACATGGAGCACGAGGCGCCGTACGGCGAGCTCGCGCTGGTCTGCCCCGATGGCCAGATCCTGCATCCGCTCGACTGGCAGTGTCAGGAGCCGGTCAGGCTGCTCAAGAATGTGCAGCGCCTGACGGCGAACAACCCGAGCGCGATGACCGGGCCGGGCACCAACACCTGGATCGTGGGCGATGCTTCCACCGGCTACATCGTGATCGACCCGGGGCCGAACGACTTCGACCACATCGGCCGGCTCTGGCGCCTGACACAGGGCGACATCCGCGCGATCGTCTGCACCCACTCGCACGCCGACCATGCGCCGGGCGCGCTGCCGCTGCAGGCGCTGTGCCGGCAGCGGCCGCCGATCCTGGGCCTGCCCTCGGCGCCCACCGCGCGGGCCTCGGCGCGCTTCACGCCCGACCGCACGCTGCAGAATCACGAGCGCATCACGCTGGCGGGGCGGGCGCAGCAGGCGGATTCGGTATTGAGTGCCACGCACACGCTGCGCGTGATCCACACGCCGGGCCATGCCGCCAACCACCTCTGCCTGCTGCTCGAGGAAGACGGCCTGCTGTTCACCGGCGACCACGTGCTGAACGGCAGCACCACCGTGGTCGACCCGCCCGACGGCAACATGACCGCCTACCTTCACTCGCTGGATGTGCTCGACGAGGCCTGCGTGACGCACGGTGTCGAGTTCATCCTGCCGGCGCATGGCTATGTGCTGGGCCAGGCGCGGGCGGCGATCGCGCGGCTCAAGGCGCACCGCATGAAGCGCGAGGCCAAGATCGCCGCCGTCATGCGCCAGCTGCCCGACGGCACGCCCGAGGAATGGCTGGAACTGGCCTACGACGATGTGCCGTCGCGCATGTGGCCGGTGGCGGCACGCTCGCTCGAAGCCCATGTCGACCGCATCCGGCTGCTGACCCGAATATGAATCGACCCATGACTGACGAAGCAGAAGGTATCCGCCTGGCCAAACGCGTGGCGGCGCTGGCCGGTTGTTCGCGCCGCGAGGCCGAACTGCTGATAGAGAGCGGCGCCGTGCGCGTCGACGGCCGCGTGGTCGAAGTGCCGGCGCACCGCGTGCGCGATGCGCAGCAGGTGGAAATCGAGACCGGCGCGCGGCCGGGCGCCGTGGAGCCGGTGACGCTGCTGCTGCACAAGCCGGCCGGCATCGCCTTCAACGCACCGCTGCCGAAGCTGCTGGTGATGGCGCAGCACAGCGAAAGCGAGCGCTCGCAGCGGCCACCGCTGCAGCGCCACTTTGCCGGGCAGCACTGCTTCACCCCGCTCGAAACCGGCGCCAGCGGGTTGCTGGTGTTCACGCAGGAACTGCGCGTCGAACGCAAGCTGGTGGAAGACGCCGGGCTGATCGAAAACGAAGTGATGGTCGACGTGGCCGGCCCGGTCGATCCGCGCGCGCTGCACCGGCTCAACCAGTCGCCCGTGATCGACGGCCGCGCGATGCTGCCGGCGAAGGTCAGCATCGGCCGCGAGGCCGACGGGGTGACCGGGCTGCGCTTCGCGGTCAAGGGCAGCTGGCCCGGCCAGATCGCGCAGATGTGCGACATGGCCGGCCTGCGCATCGTGGCGATGAAGCGCATTCGCGTGGGCCGGCTGCCGCTGGCCGGGCTCGCGCCGGGCGAGTGGCGTTTCATGGCACCGAACGAACGTGTCTGACCTGAGGCTCACGCCTGGGCGAAGCACGCTCGCCGGCGTCGGCGCGCTGGTGGGCTGGCTCGCGCTTGCGCTGCAGCTCGTGCTGTCGATCCAGCTCGCGCTCGGCAACGCGCGCTCGGCGGGTTGGGGAGTGTTCATGTACTTCGGCTACTTCACCGTGCTGACCAACCTGCTGGCGGCAGTGGTGCTCAGCGCCGCGTGGACGCGCTCGACCGCCGCCTTCTGGCAGCTCTGGCGCCGGCCCGGAGTGACGACGGGAGTCGCGGCCTCGATCACCGTTGTCGGCCTGGTCTATTTCTTCGTGCTGCGCCACATCTGGGCGCCGCAGGGCCTGCTGTGGCTGGCGGACGTGCTACTGCATTACGTGATGCCGTTGCTGTTTCTGCTCTGGTGGTGGCTGGCCGTGCCTGCGCGGGGGCTGCGCTGGCGCGACCTGCCGTGGTGGTGGGCCTACCCGCTGGGTTACCTCGTCTATGCGATGGTGCGCGGCGCGATCTGGGGCGTCTACCCCTATCCCTTCGTCGACGTCGCCACGCTCGGCCTGGGGCGTGTGGCGGTCAACGCAGCGGGCATCCTGGCCGGTTATTCGGCGATCGCGCTGCTGCTGGTGGCGGTGGGCCGGGTCAAGCCCCGGCCCTGATCCGCCGACCGGAACGCGCCGGTAGACTCCCTCGCAGGAGGGAATTTTCATGAACGACGACATGCCGGTCGCACAGCCGCGCCCGCCCATCGAACAACATGCCGTGCGCTTTTCGGGCGACGGCGGCGAGTATTTCGGCGTCTGGATGGTCAACGTGTTGCTGACCATCATCACGCTCGGCCTCTACACACCCTGGGCGCGGCGCCGCACCGTGCAGTACTTCTACGGCCACACCGAGCTGGCCGACAGCCCGTTCGAGTTCACCGCGCCGCTGCGGCGCATGGTGGTCGGCTTTCTGCTGTTCGCCGCGCTGTATGTCGCTTTCGAGCTGGCGTCCAACACCGGCCAGGACACCGCCGTGGCAGCGATGCTGGTGGTCGGTGCGGCGCTGGCGCCGTGGCTCTGGGGCAGCGCGATGCGCTTTCGGCTCGGCCACACGCGCTGGCGCGGGCTGCGGCTGCAGTTCCAGGCCAGCTGGGCCGAGGTGTACCGGGCGAGCTGGCCGGTGTTCGCGCTGGCGGCGCTCTGGCTGGTGCTGGGCTTTGCCCTCGACCGCATGACGCCGCCCTCGCCCGCACAAGCCGGGGCATCGACGCTGGTCGCACAAGCCCAGGCCGCGCCGGATGTCGGCGCGCAGCAGGAAGACGAAGAAGACACGTCGTCCGTGGCAGACGACGCAGACGACGCGAAGCTGCCCAAGCTCCCGGTCGTCACGCCGGCGATGTGGGGCCTCGGACTGCTGGGTGTGGTGCTGAGCCTGCTGTGCCTGATCCGCCTCGAATACAACTACAAGAGCCTTCTGGTGCGCCGCACGCTGATCGGCTCGCAGGCCGGCCGCTGGAAGCCGGTGTACCGCGACTTCGTGCGGATCTGGCTGGCGAGCGTGGCCGTGTTCGTGCTCTCGGTGGCGCTGATCATCGGCGTGGTGGCGTTGCTGGGCGTGCTGTTCGGCGGGCTGGCCCTGCTCTCGGGCTCGCGCCCGATGGGCATGATGGCCATCGTGCTGGTGATGGCGCTGCTGTTCGGCGGCTTCCTCGCCGTCTTCCTCGCGGCCACGCCTGCGCTGGCCTACCGCGAGGCCCGCATGTTCCAGCTGATGTGGAACAACATCGGCGTGAGCGACATCGCGCGCTTTCGCACCGGGTTGGGAACCGGCGCCTTCGTCTGGCGGCGCATCCGCAATTCGATCTTCAGCGTGCTGACGCTGGGTTTCTACCGGCCGTTCGCACGCATCAACGAATACCACATGAAGAGCGAGTCGGTCACGCTGCACCTGCGCGGCGGGCTGGAGCCGCTGGTGGGCCAGTTGAGCCAGCAACAGCAGGACGGCTTCGGCGATGCAATCGGCGACGCGGTCGGCTTCGACCTGATCAGCTGACGGCATGGAACCCCTGCTGCGCGCGCGCTGGTTCGACGGGCTGAGCAGCCAGGCGCAGCCCGTGCTCGTGGGCCTCGCGCCCGGCCCGCGCGGCCCTGCGCTCCATCTGCACCCGCTGACCGCGGGCGGGGCGGCCCCACGCGTGTTCGCGCACGGTGAGATCGGCTGGCCCGAGGCATGGAATCCACGGCGCGCCCAGCGCACGGTGGTGGTCGACTTGCGCAGCGGCGGCAGCCTCGAAATCGACAATGGCGCGCAATGGCATGCCGCACTCGAAGCGGCCGGCGGGCGGCCCGGCCTCGCGCAGCGCATGCAGACGCACTGGCGCGTGTTCGCGGCCGTGCTGGTCGTCGCGGTGCTCGGCCTCTGGGCCTTCTACCGCTGGGGCACGCCCTGGGCCGCGGCGCAGTTGGCGCAGCACGTGCCGCTGGGCTGGGAGCAGCAGCTGTCGGCCGAGGCGATGCAGGAACTCGACGCAAGCTACCTGAAGCCGAGCAAGCTCGCGCCCGAACGCCAGGCCGAGCTGCGCGCGGCCTTCGACAGCCTGGTCCAGCAGATGGGCCCGGAATTCGCGCGCTACCCGGGCTATGCGCCGACCATGACGCTGGCGTTCCGCTCGGGCATGGGCGCCAACGCCTTCGCATTGCCGGGCGGCGCCATGGTCGTCACCGACGGGCTGGTCGAGGCTGCCCGCAAACGCAGCCTGGGCGACGATGCCCTGGTGGGCGTGCTGGCCCACGAGATGGGCCACGTGGTGCACCGGCACACGACCCGGCTGGTGGTCGAGCAGGGGGTGCTCAACGTCGGGCTGGGCCTGGCGATGGGCGATGTATCGAGCATCGTCGCCACCGGCAGCACGCTGCTGACCGGCCTGGCCTACCAGCGCAACCACGAGGCCGAGGCCGACTGCTTCGCCGTGGCACTGATGCGCAAGGCGCAGCGCCCGCTGGCGCCGATGGCCGACCTGCTGCTGGCAATCGACGGGCCGGAAGACGAAAAAGAAAGCAAGAAGGGGAAGGACGACAAACCGAAGGCCACGCCGCCCTCATCCTCTTCGTCCGCGCTGGCCAACCTGCTCAGCAGCCATCCGGCCACGGCCGAGCGCGCCCAGCGCATGAAGTCGGGGCAACTGCAGGGTTGCACCGCGCCCCGGTAAAAAAAGTGTGAAGCCCGCCGATAAGCCGGATTCTGTGCGTTGACGCTTCCTTGCGGTTGCGCCCACGTGACCGCCATTAATCTGGGCCGCCGGTCACCCGGACGGCTCGATGCCACCTACCCGCCAGCTCAGCGGAACCACCTCGATACTGGCCTACTTGGTGTTGCTGCGCGCAGAGATTGCCCGTTTCACCCGGCGCCGGGTTGCCCCTTTGCCGACTCGTCTCTGTTGCTCTGATCCTCACCTCACGGTGGAGAGTCGTTAACTCCTGCGCTGTCCTGTGCAGTCCGGACGTTCCTCCAGTGCGCTCTTTCGAGACTTGCACCAGCGGCGGTCTGGCGTGCTTCACGGAACGGATTATCTCGCCACAATGGCGATCCACTGTTTTGAAGATGCCAGGAGACCCTCCCATGAAAGCCCAGAACATCCTCCAGACCATCGGCAACACGCCGCACATACGCATCCAGCGCCTGTTCGGCGCTGCGAAACAGCAGGTCTGGATCAAATCCGAGCGCGCCAACCCGGGCGGCTCGATCAAGGATCGCATCGCCCTGTCGATGATCGAAGACGCCGAGAAATCGGGCGCGCTCAAGCCCGGCGGCACCATCGTCGAGCCGACTTCCGGCAACACCGGCATCGGCCTGGCGATGGTCGCGGCGGTCAAGGGCTACAAGCTGGTGCTGGTGATGCCCGACAGCATGTCGCTCGAGCGCCGCCGCCTGATGCTGGCCTACGGTGCAACCTTCGACCTGACGCCGCGTGCCGGCGGCATGAAGGCCTCGATCGCGCGGGCGGAAGAAATCGTCGCAACCACGCCCAATTCGTGGATGCCGCAGCAGTTCAACAACCCGGCCAACATCGAGGTGCACGTGCGCACCACGGCCGAAGAGATCGCGGCCGACTTTCCCGATGGCGTTGACGTGCTGATCACCGGCGTGGGCACCGGCGGCCACATCACCGGCTGCGCGAAAGTGCTCAAGGCGAAATGGCCCAAGCTCAGGGTGTTCGCGGTCGAGCCGGTGGCCTCGCCCGTGATCTCGGGCGGCGCGCCGTCGCCGCACCCGATCCAGGGCATCGGCGCGGGCTTCATTCCGAAGAACCTCGACGTGAGCCTGCTCGACGGCGTGATCCAGGTCGACGCCGAACCGGCGCGCGAGATGGCGCGCCGCTGCGCGGTCGAAGAGGGCATGCTGGTCGGCATCTCGTCCGGCGCCACGCTCGTCGCCATCGCCCAGAAGCTGCCCGAATTGCCCGCCGACGCGGTGGTGCTGGGCTTCAACTACGACACGGGCGAGCGCTACCTGTCGGTGGACGGCTTCCTGCCGGCGCTGCCGGCCTGACGGGCGGGCCTCATACCGGGCCTTTGGCGGCGGGCATCGCGCCCGCGCTTCGTGCTTGACGTTTCGGGGTTCGGGGTGCTCAGCGCGACGGTCACGCCGCCTCCAGGATCAGGGCGGTGAGGCACGCTGTCTGGCCTAAGATTCGCACCTTGCTTGATAACCACGAGCCGCACGATGATTCGCCTCTCCGAGATCAAACTCCCACTGGATCCGCCTTCCGATGCGCTGCCGCGCGCGGTGCAGGGCCTGCTCGGCGTCGAAGCAGACGCCGTCGCCCACATCCACGTGCACAAGCGCAGCTTCGATGCGCGCAAGGTAGACCTGCTGCAGGTCTACATCGTCGACGTCACGCTGGTCGACCCCGGCCGCGAAGCCGAATTGCTCGCTAAGCTGGCCGGCAACCCGCGCGTGACGCCCACGCCCGACATGGCCTACCGGCTCCAGGCGCAAGCCCCCGCCGGCCTGCCGGTGCGGCCGGTGGTGGTCGGCTTCGGCCCCTGCGGCATCTTCGCGGCACTGCTGCTGGCGCAGATGGGCTTCAGGCCGATCGTGCTGGAGCGCGGCAAGACGGTGCGGCAGCGCACCAAGGACACCTGGCGCCTGTGGCGCAAGAACGTGCTCAACCCTGAAAGCAACGTGCAGTTCGGCGAGGGCGGCGCCGGCACCTTCTCGGACGGCAAGCTCTACAGCCAGATCAAGGATCCGCGCTTCCTCGGCCGCAAGGTGATGGAAGAATTCGTCAAGGCCGGCGCGCCGCCCGAGATTCTTTACGTCGCGCACCCGCACATCGGCACCTTCAAGCTGGTGAAGGTGGTCGAGACGATGCGCGCGGAAATCATCGCGCTCGGCGGCGAAGTGCGCTTCGAGCAGCGCGTGATCGACGTGCGGATCGAAGACGGCCATCTGCGTGGATTGACCGTGCTCGACCAGGCCACCGGCGCCACCGGCGAACTGCGCTGCGATCACGCGGTGATGGCGCTCGGCCACAGCTCGCGCGACACCTTCGAGATGCTGCATGCGCGCGGCGTGCACATCGAGGCCAAGCCGTTCTCGATCGGTTTTCGCGTCGAGCACCCGCAGGGCCTGATCGACCGCGCGCGCTGGGGCCGCCATGCGGGCCATCCGCTGCTGGGCGCGGCCGACTACAAGCTGGTGCACCACGCGAGCAACGGCCGCTCGGTCTACAGCTTCTGCATGTGCCCCGGCGGCACCGTGGTCGCGGCCACCAGCGAGCCGGGCCGCGTGGTCACCAACGGCATGAGCCAGTACTCGCGCAACGAGCGCAACGCCAACGCGGGCATCGTGGTGGGGATCGACCCGGGCGACTTTCCAGGATGGGAACCCAATTCCTCCGGTGATGCGCTGGCAGGCATCGCCTTGCAACGCGAACTCGAATCCAACGCCTTCGTGCTCGGCGGCAGCGACTACCGCGCGCCGGGCCAACTGGTCGGCGACTTCGTCGCGGGCAGGCCCTCCACCGCGCTCGGCAGCGTCGAGCCCTCGTACAAGCCCGGCGTGACGCCGAGCGACCTGCACCAGGCCCTGCCCGGCTACGCCATCGAGGCGATGCGCGAGGCCTTTCCGGCCTTTGGCCGCAAGATCAAGGGCTTCGACCTGCACGACGCGGTGCTCACCGGCGTGGAAACACGCACCTCGTCGCCCATCAAGATCACGCGCGGCGAGGATTTTCAAAGCCTCAACGTGCGCGGGCTCTACCCCGCCGGCGAAGGCGCAAGCTACGCGGGCGGCATTCTCTCGGCGGGTGTCGATGGCATCAAGGTGGCGGAAGCGGTGGCGCGCGCGATCACGCAGGGCCACTGATAGCGCCGCCGGTGCTCAATAGAGCGACTTGCCGAAGCGGTTGAAACGCGGCTGCCAGTGGTCGAGGATGTCGGCCGACACCAAGATGCGCTCGGCGCGGCCGATCAGCAGCTTGCGCGGCACCAGGCCGAAGTAGCGCGAATCGGCACTGTTGTCACGGTTGTCGCCGAGCATGAGGAAGTGGTCGGCCGGCACCGTGACCGGGCCGAAATCGTCGCGCGCCGCCACGTCGGGCAGCCACTGGATCGTGCGCTGCGGGCTGCCAGGCGCAGCACCCTGCTCTTCCATGCGCAAGGCGCGCAGCCCGTCCACCACGCCAGGCACCGGCTCGATGCCCGCACCTTGCGGCACGTAGCTGTCGGGCTGGCCGTCGATGACCAGGCGCTTGTGGCGCATCTCGACCACGTCGCCCGGCAGCGCTACCAGCCGCTTGATGAGGCGCGTGCCGTCGGCTGGCGACGAAAAGGTCACGATGTCGCCGCGCTGCGGCTCGGCCGTCTTCGCGACGATCACATCGGTCAGTGGCACCTTGACGTTGAAGGCGAGCCGGTTGACGAACACCACGTCGCCCTCGAGCAGGTTCGGCCGCATCGACCCCGAGGGGATCGGGTTCCAGTCCGCCACTGCGGTGCGGAACAGGCCGAAGAACAGCAGCAGCACCAGAAAGCCGCGGTTGTCCCGGATCAGGCGCTGCAGCTTGGCCATGGCGTCCTCTTTAGCCCTGCTGGGCGTTCTGCAGTGCGGCGATGCGCTCTTCGATCGGCGGATGGGTCGCGAACAGCTTGCCGACCGCGCCGGTGATGCCCATCGCTTCCACGGCCTTGGGCAGCTCGCCGGCCGGCAGGCCGCCGAGGCGGGCCAGCGCATTCATCATGGGCTGCTTGCGGCCCATGAGCTGCGCGGCGCCCGCATCGGCACGGAACTCCCGCTGGCGCGAGAACCAGGCCACCACGATGGCGGCGGCGAAGCCCAGCACGATGTCGAGCACGACGGTCGTCACCATGTAGCCGATGCCCGGGCCCGACGAGCGGTCGTCGCCGCGGCGCAGGAAGGAATCGACCGCATAGCCGATCACGCGCGAGAGGAACACCACGAAGGTGTTCATCACGCCCTGGATCAGCGCCATCGTGACCATGTCGCCATTGGAGATGTGCGCGACCTCATGGCCGATCACGGCTTCCACCTCTTCGCGCGTCATACCCTGCAGCAGGCCGGTGGACACCGCGACCAGCGACGAGTTCTTGAACGCGCCGGTGGCGAAGGCGTTGGGCTCGCCCTCGAAGATGCCGACCTCGGGCATGCCGATGCCGGCCTTGTCGGCGAAGTTGCGCACGGTCTGCACGATCCAGGCTTCGTCGGGCGTCTGGGGGTTGTCGATCATGCGCAGTCCGGCCGTCCACTTGGCCATCGGCTTGCTGATCAGGAGCGAGATGATCGCGCCGCCGAAACCCATCACCAGCGCAAAGCCGAGCAGCGCCGTGAGGTTGAGGCCGTTGGCCGTGAGAAAGCGGTTGACGCCGAGCAGGCTGGCGACGACGCCAAGCACCGCCACCACCATGACGTTGGTCAGGACAAACAGAAGAATGCGTTTCAAGTTGATTTCTCCGTGGGGAAACGTTGGCGCGCAGTTGGGGGCCGGGCGGCCCGCTTCAAGCTGTGCTTCGACGCGGAACCGTGTTGGTTGTTGTTCTACTCAGAGGATCGGCGCGGCCGAAAAACGTCCGAGTCATCATAAAAGCAAAAGTTCTGGTTGGCGGCCCACCAGCCCGGTATGCCGAGAACGGGAAGGGTCACAAAAGGCTTGGCCGAAAGATGGACCGCATCGAGGGCGGCGGTGATCGCTGCGTCGTCGGCGGCGATCGATTTCGCAACGTCTGGCGCCAGCAGGACATGCGCCGTGGCCGCTTTCCTCGGCGCAACCAACTTCTCCAGCAGGGCATGGCCGAAAACGAGCAGGCGCGCCTGCTGCCAGAGCGCACGCTCGGTGACGAAAAGCCGCTGCCAGTCGCGCGCGATCAGCGCCTGCCAGAGCGCCGGCGGCGCATCGAGCACGGCGCCGTTCTCATCGAACAGCGTGAGCGCATCGCGCAGCGGGCCGCGCGTGGCGCCGATGCCGGCGCGGGCGATCTCGGCTGCCTGCAACGCGTTGAGCCGACGCTTGGCCTGCGGAAAGCGCAGCCATACCAGGCCGTTGAAGAAGTCGTGCAGGTTGTCGCGGGTGGGGACGGTGCCGGTGCGGTGGATGAAGGCTTCGTAGGCTTCGCCGGGCGGCAGTCGATCCTGCGGCACGAAGCGCGGGAGGCCGGCCTCGCGCACGGCCTGCAGCACCACCGTCGCGCCCCGCGCGCGATAGGGATCGAGCCAGGGCCGATTCCAATCGATCGCGCCGGCCGGATTCAAGCGGCCGTCGCGCCCGTCCATCGGATGCGGTCGGGATGCTGCAACACCGCGAACTCGTCGGTGAGCTTGTCGAACAGCTTCAGCGAGCTGCCGTGCTTGCCGAGCAACCCCGCCGCACGCAGGGCCTGGGCGGCATCGTTGAGGGCGACCTCCTTGCCGGTGCGCAGCGCGGGCAAGGCCTGCAGGATGAACTCGGCGGCTTCGGAGGGCGGGTTGGGCTGGCGGGCGGCTGCGGTCTTGCGGGCCGCGGTCTTTGCAGCGGTCTTCTTGGCGGCCGGTGCGGTCTTGGCAGCGGCCGTCTTGGTGGCCGGCCTGGCGCGGGTTTTCCGGGCGGGCGCAGGCGCCGCCGCAGCGGCCGGCCGGCTGCCATGGTGTTCGAGGTCGGTGAACGCGTCGTACGCGCCCACGGTCTCCTCGCCGGTCTTTCCCTGCTGGCCGATGCCGCAGACGCGGCAGCCCTTCTCGCGCAGCCGGATCACGAGCGGCGCGAAGTCGGAGTCGGACGACACCAGGTAGACCACCTGCGGGCGCTCTGCGATGGCCAGGTCGAGCGCATCGACGGCGAGCGCGATGTCGGTGCTGTTCTTGCCCGCAGCGAGGTTGACCATCGGCCGCACCGACAGGCGCTTGAACAGCGACTGGTGCTTGAGCGCGACCTCGGCCGTGCAGTAGGCACGCCGCACATGCAGCGCGCCGTGTTCGGCCAGCACCTTGTGCACGGCCTGCTCCATCACATCGGCCGAGACGTTGTCGGCGTCGATCAGCAGCATCACCTTCGGTGTCGTTGCGTTCATGCAAGCCTCCAGTTCAGTGTTTCGCCGCCGCGCAGCGGCTTGAGCAGGGCGTCGCCATACGGCACGGTCTCGGGCACCGTCCAGGCCTCGCGCTTGAGCGTGACTGTGTCGGTGGCGCGCGGCAGGCCGTAGAAATCGGGGCCGTGCAGACTCGCGAAGCCTTCGAGCTTGTCGAGTGCGCCGGCATTGTCGAAGGCCTCGGCATAGAGCTCGATGGCCGTCAGCGCCGTGTAGCAGCCGGCGCAGCCGAATGCGTGTTCCTTCAGGTGCGCCGCATGCGGTGCGCTGTCGGTGCCGAGGAAGAAGCGGTCGCTGCCGCTCGTTGCTGCCTCGACCAGTGCGATGCGATGGGTTTCGCGCTTGAGCACCGGCAGGCAGTAGTAGTGCGGCCGGATGCCGCCGGTGAAGATCGCGTTGCGGTTGTAGAGCAGGTGGTGCGCCGTGATGGTGGCGGCGGTAAAGCGGCCGGCATCGCGCACGTAGTGCGCGCCCTCTTTCGTGGTCAGGTGCTCGAACACGATCTTGAGCTCGGGGAAGTCGCGCCGCAGCGGCACCATCACGCGGTCGACGAACACCGCCTCGCGGTCGAACAGGTCGATGGCCGGGTCGGTCACCTCGCCATGCACCAGCAGCAACAGACCGTGTTTCTGCATGGCCTCGAGTGTCTTGTAGGTCTTGCGGACGTCGGTCACGCCGGCATCGCTGTTGGTGGTGGCACCCGCAGGGTAGAGCTTGAGGGCCCGCACGCCGGCCTCGGCGGCCAGCGCGATCTCTTCGGGCGGCAACCGGTCGGTGAGATAGAGCGACATCACGGGCTCGAACTCCACGCCCGGGGGAACCGCCGCGAGGATGCGGTCGCGGTAGTCCAGCGCCTGCTGCGCCGTGGTCACGGGCGGGCGCAGGTTGGGCATGATCAGCGCGCGGCCGAACTGGCGCGCCGAATGCGGCACCACGGCTTCGAGCGCGGCGCCATCGCGCACATGGAGGTGCCAGTCGTCGGGACGCAGGAGGGTCAGGGTATCTGTCATGGCTCGGGATTGTCCCATTCGCATGCCGGCAAACTGCGCCCGATCCTAGAATCGATAATCGATTCACACATATAAAAACAGATGGTCAGCAAGAAATCTGCGCCGGTGCGCCCGGTCGAGGACGATGCGGCGCCGGCCGACCCGCTCTTCAACCAGTCGCTCGAGAAGGGCCTGGCGGTGCTGCATGCCTTCGACGGCGCGCACCGGACGATGACCCTGGCCGAAGTGGCGGCACGCGCCGGCATGAGCAAGGCCTCGGCACAGCGAACGGTGCACACGCTGCAGGTGCTGGGCTACGTGGGCAAGCACGAGCAGACGCGCCGCTTCCAGCTGCGGCCGAAAATCATGGACATCGGCTTCAACTACCTCGCCAGCCATCCGCTGGTGCAGGTGGCGAACCCCTACCTTGCGCAGCTCGCCAATGCCAGCGGCGAAACGGCGAGTCTGACCGAACCGGTAGAGCTCGACATGCTGTACGTGGCGCAGCGGGTCACGAGCCAGTTCATTCCGGTCTCGACTCCCGTGGGTATGCGGATTCCGATGTACTGCACCAGTTCGGGTCGCGCCTGGCTCAGTTCGCTGCCGACCGAAGAAGCCAGGGCCATGCTGCAGCGCTCCCGGCGCGAAGCGCGCACACCGGCCACGCTGACCAACGTGAATGCCATCCTGGCGCGCGTCGCCGCCTGCCGCAAGCTCGGCTATGCGTACAACGCGGAGGAACTGTTCCTCGGGGACATGGGCATCGCCGCGCCGATCATCGACGGCAAGGGGCGCGCGCTCGGCGCGGTGCATGTGGCGCCGCCCACCAGCCGGTGGAGCCTGGAGGCTGCGCAGAAGAAGCTCGCGCCGATGGTGATCGAGTGCGCGCGCGCCATCTCCAGCGCCATCTCGCACTGACGCCCCCTGCACGCGCCTTGAGGCCGCGTGAATATATCGATTATCGATATCCATTTACCTTTAAACGATGCGTTTGAATGCAGAGATTGGCACAGCACTTGCTTCGCCAGACAACGGCTCCGTCCGACTTTGCAAACCATCTTTTAGAGGCCGCTCCATGAACCCGATGACGTCTTCCCAGCCTGCCAGGCACTTCTGGATCGGGCTTGTCGCCGCTTGTGCCGCCCTCGCCTGCGGCGCCGCCGCGGCCCAGGAAAAAACGCTGCGCATTGCCATGACCGCCGCGGACATTCCGCGCACGCTGGGCCAACCCGACCAGGGCTTCGAGGGCAACCGCTTCACCGGCATCCCGATCTACGACTCGCTCACGCAATGGGATCTGTCGAAGGCCGACGCGCCGAGCGTGCTGATCCCCGCTCTCGCGACCTCCTGGGCGGTGGACGCCAAGGACAAGACCAAGTGGACCTTCAAGCTGCGTCCCGGCGTCAAGTTCCACGATGGCTCGGCCTTCACGGCCGACGCCGTGGTCTGGAACGTGAACAAGGTGCTCGACAAGGAAGCGCCGCAGTTCGATCCGAGCCAGGTCGGCGTGACGGCCTCGCGCATGCCCACGCTCAAGAGCGCCCGCAAGATCGACGACATGACCGTCGAGCTGACGACCAGCGAGCCCGACGCGTTCCTGCCGATCAACCTCACCAACCTGTTCATGGCCTCGCCGGCGCAGTGGCAAAAGAAGTTCGATGCCGCCGCCGGCGCAACCCCCGCCGACAAGGCCAAGGCCGCCTGGACGGCCTTCGCCGCCGACCCGGCCGGCTCGGGCCCGTTCAAGGTCACCCGCTTCGTGGCGCGCGAACGCCTCGAACTCGCAGCCAACAAGACGTACTGGGACGCCAAGCGCGTGCCGAAGATCGACAAGGTCGTGATGCTGCCGATGCCGGAAGCCAATGCGCGCACCGCCGCGCTGCTCGGCGGCCAGGTTGACTGGATCGAAGCGCCGGCGCCCGACGCCATGCCGCAGATCACGCAGCGCGGCTTCAAGATCTATTCGAACGCGCAGCCGCACGTGTGGCCCTGGCAACTCTCCTTTGTCGAGGGCTCGCCCTGGCTCGACAAGCGCGTGCGCCAGGCCGCCAATCTGTGCATCGACCGCGGCGGCATGAAGCAGTTGCTCGGCGGCATGATGGCCGAGCCCAAGGGCACCGTGCCACCCGGCCACCCTTGGTTCGGCAAACCGACCTTCGACATCAAGTACGACGTGAAGGCGGCGCAGGCGCTGATGACGCAGGCCGGCTACTCGGCCGCCAAGCCAGTCAAGGTGAAGGTGCAGATCTCGGCTTCGGGCTCGGGCCAGATGCAGCCGCTGCCGATGAACGAGTTCGCGCAGCAGTCGCTCAAGCAATGCTTCTTCGACGTGCAGTTCGACGTGATCGAATGGAACACGCTGTTCACCAACTGGCGCAAGGGCGCGAAGGATCCGTCGGCCAACGGCGCCAACGCGACCAACGTGAGCTTCGCGGCGATGGATCCCTTCTTCGCGATGGTTCGCTTCGTGAGCACCAAGGCGTTCCCGCCGGTGTCGAACAACTGGGGCTATTACGGCAGCCCCGAGGTCGACAAGCTGGTGGCCGATGCGCGCACCAGCTTCGACGAAAAGGCCCGCGACGCCGCGCTGGCCAAGCTGCACGAGCACATCGTCGACGACGCGCCGTTCGTCTGGATCGCGCACGACGTGGGCCCGCGCGCGCTGTCGGCCAAGGTGAAGAACGTGGTGCAGCCGCGCAGCTGGTTCATCGACATCGCGACCATGACTATGGACTGACGGCGCTCGCCGCCGCCAGCCAAGCCAGCCTCAAGCCAGCCACCGATGTTTGCCTACCTGTTACGTCGCATCGTCTATGCGCTGCCGATCATGGTCGGCGTCGCGTTCGTGTGCTTCCTGCTCGTTCACCTGGCGCCGGGCGACCCGCTGGTTTCGATCCTTCCGCCCGATGCCTCGGCGGACCTGCAGGCACAGCTGCGCGAGCTCTACGGCTTCAACCGCTCGCTGCCCGAGCAGTTCGCGATGTGGGTGTGGCGCGCGATGCATGGCGATCTCGGCGTGTCGATTGCGAGCAACCGGCCGGTGGCCACCGAAGTGCTGACGGCGGTCGGCAACACATTGCGGCTCGCAGTGGTCGCGACCGTGATCGGCTTCGTGGTTGGCTGCCTGTTCGGCTTCGTCGCCGGCTACTTCCGCGGCTCCTGGCTCGACCGCTTCGCGTCGATGCTCTCGGTGCTCGGCGTGAGCGTGCCGCACTACTGGCTCGGCATGGTGATGGTGATCGTGTTCTCGTCGCAGCTGATGCTGCTGCCGGCCACCGGCGCCGGGCCGGGCGGCTCGAGCGACTGGGCCTGGGACTGGGATCACATCCAGTTCCTGGTGCTGCCGGCGATCACGATGTCGGTGATTCCGATGGGCATCATCGCGCGCACCGTGCGCGCGCTGGTGGCCGACATCCTCGACCAGGAATTCATCGTCGGCCTGCGCGCCAAGGGGCTCACGCACCTCGGCGTGTTCCGCCACATGGTGAAGAACGCGGCGCCCACGGCGCTGGCCGTGATGGGGCTGCAGCTGGGCTACCTGCTCGGCGGCTCGATCCTGATCGAGACCGTGTTCTCCTGGCCGGGTACCGGCTTCCTGCTGAACTCCGCGATCTTCCAGCGCGACCTGCCTTTGCTGCAGGGCACGATCCTTGTGCTGGCACTGTTTTTCGTGGTGCTGAACCTGCTGGTCGACGTGCTGCAAACCTTGCTCGACCCCCGCATTGCGAGGGCCTGACCCATGGCCACCCTGACTGCTTCTTCCGCCGCCGTCGACGTGAAACCGCTGCCGATGCAGCGCTCGCGCGGCTACTGGACGTCGGCCATGCTGCGCTTCACGCGCGACCCGGTCGCGATGGGCGCGGCCTTCGTGGTGCTGCTGCTGATCGGCCTAGCGGTGTTCGGCCCCTGGCTGGCGCCGGCCGATCCCTACGCCTCGTCGATGCTCAAGCGGCTGAAGCCGATTGGCACCGAGGGCCTGCCGCTCGGCAGCGACGAACTGGGCCGGGACATGCTGTCGCGCCTGATCGTCGGTGCGCGGCTGTCGCTCTTCATCGGCATCACGCCGGTGGTCTGCGCCTTCGTGCTCGGTGCGGTGATCGGCATCGTGGCCGGCTATGCGGGCGGCATCGTCAACACGCTGATCATGCGCACGATCGACGTGTTCTATGCGTTCCCGTCGGTGCTGCTGGCCATTGCGCTGTCGGGGGTGCTGGGTGCGGGCGTCTTCAACTCGCTGATCTCGCTGACCATCGTGTTCATCCCGCAGATCGCGCGGGTGGCCGAAAGCGTGACCACCCAGGTGCGCAGCCGCGATTACGTGGAAGCGGCGCGTGCCTCGGGCGCCAATGCCTTCACGATTGTGCGCGTGCACGTGCTCGGCAACGTGCTCGGGCCGATCTTCGTGTACGCCACCAGCCTGATCGCGGTGTCGATGATCCTGGCCTCGGGCCTGTCCTTCCTCGGCCTCGGCGTGAAGCCACCCGAACCCGAGTGGGGCCTGATGCTCAACACGCTGCGGACCGCGATCTACGTGCAGCCTTGGGTGGCGGCGCTGCCGGGGGCGATGATCTTCGTTACGTCGATTTCCTTCAACATCCTCTCCGACGGCCTGCGCTCGGCGATGGACAACAAGGGCTGAACGTGGAACTCTGCTCCTTTGTTGTTTGTGCTGGGTTCGACGTTCGCTGTTCAGGGCGCGCTCGCGCCGACGGGGTACCTTGCTCCGCGAATGTCCCCCGGCCTTCGGCCTCCTCCTTTATTTCGCTGCGCAAGGCACCCCATCGGCGTGATCAATCAGAGCGGTCGTTCATCGGCCAGCACTACAGCCGCGCCTCCCGTGCACAGGGCATCGGGTGCTCCCCGCAGCGAAATAAAGGAGGAGCCGAAGGCGGGGGACATTCGCGGAGGGGAGTACCCGGCGGCCTGTGCACGCGCCCCGAACAAAAGCACCCTGAACAAAAGCACCCGGCAACGCAACGCAGTGCTCACCGAAGGAGCGTGACCGCATGGATGCACTGAAAGACATCGGCGGCCCGGCGCAACCGCTGCTCACGGTGCGCGGCCTGCAGAAGCACTTCCCGCTCAAGAAAGACCCGCTGGGTCGCGGCGGCGGCGTGGTGCGCGCGGTGGACGGCGTCGACTTCGAGGTACTCAAGGGCGAAACGCTCGGCGTGGTCGGCGAATCGGGCTGCGGCAAGTCGACCACGGCGCGCCTCCTGATGCAGCTCATCGCACCGACCGCCGGCGAGGTCGTGTTCGACGGCCGCGCGGTCGGCAGCCGCGACCTGCCGCTGAAGGAGTTCCGGCGCCAGGTGCAGATGGTGTTCCAGGACAGCTACGCCTCCCTGAACCCGCGCCTCACGATCGAAGACTCGGTCGCGTTCGGACCGCAGGTGCATGGCGTGCCGAAGAAGGAATCGATCGCCCGCGCGCGCGACCTGCTGGTGCGCGTGGGGCTGGAGCCGCAGCGCTTTGCCGAACGCTATCCGCACGAGTTGTCGGGCGGGCAGCGCCAGCGCGTGAACATCGCGCGCGCGCTCGCGCTGCAGCCGCGCATGGTGATCCTCGACGAGGCCGTGTCGGCGCTCGACAAGTCGGTGGAGGCACAGGTGATCAACCTGTTGCTGGATCTCAAGGCCGAGTTCGGCCTCACCTACGTCTTCATCAGCCACGACCTGAACGTGGTGCGCTACATGAGCGACCGCGTGATGGTGATGTACCTGGGACAGGTCTCGGAGATCGGCCCGTCCGGTGCGCTCTACGAGACGCCCGCGCATCCCTACACGCGCGCGCTGCTGTCATCGATGCCCTCGATGGATCCGGATCACCGCACCGAAGAAGCCGCGCTGGCGGGCGACCCGCCGAACCCGATCAACCCGCCCTCGGGCTGCCGCTTTCACCCACGCTGCGCGATGGCCGCACCGGTCTGCAGCGAACGTGTGCCGGCGCGCGTGCTCGCGGGCGCCGCGCAGGCGGTGAGCTGCCTGATGTACGAACCCGGCAGCGGTCACCCGAATGCACTGCCGCTCGCAAAGGCCGCCTGAGCATGAACACCACGAACACCGCCGAGCCGATGGTCAGCCTGCGCGACCTCAGCGTCACCTTCACCGGGGGCCGCAAGCCGGTGCACGCGGTCAGCGGCGTAAGCCTGGACGTGCAGCGCGGCGAGGTGGTGGCGCTGATCGGCGAATCGGGCTCGGGCAAGAGCGTGACCATGCGCACCATGCTGCGCCTGCACCCCGAGCGCCGCACGCGCATGGGCGGCCAGGTGTGCGTGGCCGGACGCGATGTGCTGGCGATGTCGCAACGCGAGATCACCGACTTCCGCGGCAAGGTCGCGTCGATGATCTTCCAGGAACCGCTGCTGGCGCTCGACCCGGTGTACTCGGTCGGCGCGCAGATCGTGGAATCGATCCGCCGGCACGAGCCCGTGTCGGCCGCCGAGGCGCACCAGCGTGCACTCGAGCTGTTCGAGCGCGTGCGCATTCCTAGCCCCGAGCGGCGGCTTGCGGCCTACCCGCACGAGATGTCAGGCGGCATGCGCCAACGCGCCATGATCGCGCTGGCGTTGGCCTGCAGGCCGCAACTGCTGCTGGCCGACGAGCCGACCACCGCGCTCGATGCCACCGTGCAGATCCAGATCCTGTTGCTGCTGCGCGAGCTGCAGCGCGATCTCGGCCTCTCGGTGGTGTTCGTCACGCACGACATCGGCGCCGCGGTCGAGGTGGCCGATCGCATCGCCGTGATGTATGCGGGCCGCATCGTCGAGGAAGGCACCACGCGCGAGCTCATCCGCTCGCCGCGCCATCCGTACACCATCGCGCTGCTCAAGAGCCGCGCCCACGGCGCGATGGCGCGCGGCACTCGGCTCGAGACCATCGGAGGCGCACCACCGGATCTCTCGGCGCTGCCGCCGGGCTGCGCATTTGCCGAGCGCTGCACGCTCGCCACCGACGCCTGCCGCGCGGCGCAGCCGCCCGCCATCGAACTCGCGCCGAACCACCGGGCGCGCTGCATCCGGATCGACGCCGCGGCCGCCATCGCACCGACCGTCGTCGCCTGACCTTCACCCACCGCACCATGCCCCTGCACGACCCTGCCCACGCCTTCGTCCCCTACCCCGATGTGCTGGTGCCGCGCGCTGCGACCGGCCCGCTGGCCGACCTGAGCTTCGGTGTGAAGGATCTGTACGACGTGGCCGGCTACCCGACCGGCGGCGGCAGCCCGTTCCTGCTCGCGATGTCGGGCATCAAGACCACCACCGCGCCGGCCGTGCAGAGGCTGCTGGATGCCGGTGCGCGCTTCGTCGGAAAGACCGTGACCGACGAGCTCGCGTTCTCGATGAACGGCAACAACGCGCACTTCGGCGCACCGGTCAATGGCGCCGCGAAAGACCGCATCACGGGCGGCAGCTCGTCGGGCTCGGCCTCGGCCGTGTCGTCAGGCCTGTGCGACTTTGCGCTGGGCAGTGACACCGGCGGCTCGGTGCGCGCGCCGGCGAATCACTGCAACCTGTACGGCCTGCGGCCGACGCACGGCCGCATCAGCCTCGCGGGCGTGCTCGACCTGGCGCCGAGCCTCGACACCTGCGGCTGGTTCACGCGCGATGTCGGCACCTTCGCGCGCGTGGCCGACGTGCTGCTGGGCACCGATGCGTCGCCGCTGCCGACCCCGGTGCGGCTGCTGTGGCCCGAGGACATCTGGGCGATGCTCGACGCCCCCGTTGCCGCAGCCTTGAAAGGCGCCGCCGACCAGGTGCAGGCGGTGCTGGGCACGGCCAGCCCGGTGAAAGCGATCGCGCTCGGCGACTGGGACGCGATGTACTGGAACTTCCGCTACGTGCAGGCGCGCGAAGCCTGGCTCACCGACGGCCCGCTGATCGAGCGCTACGCGCCGCCGCTCGGCCCTGGCGTGGCCGAACGCTTTGCCTGGTCGCGCGACGTGACGGACGCGCAGGTGAATGGCGCCCGCGCCTTCCGCGCGAAGTTTCGCGAACAGCTCGCCGCATTGCTCGGCCACGATGGCGTGCTGCTGATGCCGACCATGCCCGACATCGCGCCGCTGCGCGCCGCGCCCGAAAGCAGCCTCGAGGACTACCGCAACAAGGCCATCCGCATGCTCTGCGTGGCCGGGCTCAGCGGCTTTCCGCAGTTGTCGATGCCGCTCGCGCAGCGCGATGGCGCGCCGCTGGGCATCTCGCTGCTCGGGCCGGCGGGTTCGGACCGGTCGCTGGTCGGTCTGGCGGAACGCATCGCCGCCTGACCCCCACCCGCGCCTTCACGCAGCGACGCCGGCCTGGTCCAGCATCGCGTGCAGCAGCACGTTGCAGCCGGCGGCCAGGTGTTCAGGCCGGGCGTCTTCGATCTCGTTGTGCGAGATACCGTCCTTGCAGGGCACGAAGATCATCGCGGCCGGCGCGACGCGCGCGACGTACACCGCGTCGTGGCCCGCGCCGCTCACGATGTCGAGGTGCGGCAGGCCCGCGCGCGCGGCGCCCTCGCGCACCGCGTTCACCAGCGCGTCGGCAAAACGCACCGGCGGGAAATACACGGTCTGCTCGATCGTCACGCTGAGGCCACCCTGCGCCTGCAGCGCGGCACACGCCTGGCGGATGCGCGTATCCATGCGGTTCAGGCCTTCGTCGTCGGCATGGCGCAGGTCGACCGTGAAGGTCACGCGGCCCGGAATGACGTTGCGCGAATTGGGGTGCACATGCACGTAGCCCACGGTACCGCGCCCATCCGGCTGCTCATCCATCGCGATGCGGTTCACCATCTGCATCAGGCCGGTGGCGCCCTGCAGCGCGTCGCGCCGCAGCTTCATCGGGGTCGGGCCGGCATGCGCTTCCTGGCCGGTCACGACCACGTCGTACCAGCGCTGGCCGAGCGCGCCGGTCACCACGCCGAGCGGGATGTCGGCATCTTCGAGCACCGGACCCTGTTCGATGTGGGCCTCGAAGTACGCGCCGAAGGCCGGCGCGCCGGACGCCACCGAGGCCGGTGACTCGCCCGCAAAACCGATGCTGCGCAGGGCTGAGTCGACAGTGATGCCGTCGCGGTCGGCGGCTGTCAGGGCGTGGTCGAGCGTGAACGCGCCGGCATAGACGCCCGAGCCCATCATGACCGGCACGAAGCGCGAACCCTCCTCGTTGGTCCAGACGCAGACCTCGAGCGGCGCCTCGGTCCGGATGCCGGCATCGTTCAGGGTGCGCAGCACTTCGAGGCCGGCCAGCACGCCGTAGTTGCCATCGAACTTGCCGCCGGTGGGTTGTGTGTCGATATGGCTGCCTGTGGCCACGGCCGGCAGCGCCGGGTTCTGCCCCGGCCGGCGCGCGAACAGGTTGCCGATGGCGTCGACGCGCACGCTACAGCCGGCTTCTTCGACCCAGCGCACGAACAGTTCGCGGCCCTGGCGATCCAGGTCGGTGAGGGCCAGACGGCACACGCCGCCCTTGTCGGTGGCACCGATGCGGGCCAGTTCCATCAGCGAGGCCCAGAGACGTTGCGGGTCGATGGCGAGGTCGGCAAGCCTGACGGCCGCGCGTGGAGGTGTGAGGGTGGTGGTCATGAGGATTCGGCAGCAGAAAGCGTGCCCGTCCATGGTACGGCTGTGGCCTGTCGCGCAAGGCAGCCGGTCAAGGTAAGCCCTATGGGCCGGAAAAGTCACAGCCGTTACGATTCGGCGCCGCACGCACTACTGGCGGGCGCGGCGCCTCGTCAACACTTTGCCTCCCCGATGTCCTCCTCTCCCGAGTCCGGCCCCGTGCTGGACGCCGCCAGCCCGTTGCCCCCCGAAATCGAAGCCACCGACGAACAGGCCCGCGTGCCGCTCGCCATCGAAGACTGGGCCACCGTGGTCATCATGGGCCTGCTGGCCTGCATCACCTTTGCCAATGTGCTGGTGCGCTACTTCACCGACTCGTCGTTCGCATGGACGGAGGAGTTCTCGGTGTTCCTCATGATCCTGCTGGCCATGGTGGCCGGCTCGGCCGCGGTGGCGCGCGACCGGCACATCCGCATCGAATACTTCTCCGAAAGCGGCTCGATGGCGCGGCGCAAGCGGCTGTCGCAGTTCGGCGCGGTGCTGGTGGCGGCGCTGTTCTTCCTGATGGCTGGCCTGAGCGTGCGGATGGTCTGGGACGACTACAAGTTCGACGAAACCTCGCCGGGCATCGGCGTGCCGCAGTGGTGGTATTCGATCTGGCTGCCGATCGTTTCGACCGCGATTGCATTGCGCGCCTGTGGTCTGTTCGTGCGACGCGGAAGACGCGACGACCGGGACGCCGAATGATCGCCACCCTGCTCTTCGTCGCCTTCGTGCTGCTGATGCTGGTCGGCGTACCGATCGGTGCGGCGCTCGGCCTGGCGGGCGCCGCCTGCATCGCGCTGGCCAATGCCGATGCGCAATGGTTCGGCCTGCTGGCCGTGCCGCAGAACTTCTATGCAGGCCTGGGCAAGTACCCGCTGCTCGCGATCCCGATGTTCGTGCTGGTCGGCTCGATCTTCGACCGTTCCGGCGTGGCGCTGCGCCTGGTCAATTTTGCGATCTCGGTGGTTGGGCGCGGCCCCGGCATGCTGCCGATGGTGGCAATCCTGGTGGCGATGTTCTTGGGCGGCATCTCGGGCTCGGGCCCGGCCAACGCCGCCGCGGTGGGCGCGGTGATGATCGCGGCCATGTCGCGCGCCGGCTACCCGCCCGCGTTCTCGGCCAGCGTGGTGGGCGCCGCGGCGGCCACCGACATCCTGATTCCGCCGTCGGTGGCGTTCATCGTCTATTCGGTGCTGGTGCCCGGTGCCTCGGTGCCGGCGCTGTTCGCGGCCGGCATGGTGCCGGGCATCCTGGCCGGGCTGGCGCTGATCGTTCCGGCCGTGTGGATGTCGCGCTCGCACAAGATGGGCGCGCTCGAAGCGACCCTGCCGCGGCCGGCCTTCTGGAAGAGTTTTCGCGAAGCAACCTGGGGCCTGGCAGCGCCGGTGCTCATTCTGGGCGGCATGCGTGCCGGCTGGTTCACGCCGACCGAAGCGGCCGTGGTCGCCGTGTTCTACGGGCTGTTCGTCGGCATGGTGATCTACCGCACGATCAAGGTGCGCGACCTGTTCGTGATCCTGCGCGAGTCGGGCGAGTTGTCGGCAGTGATCCTGCTGGTGGTGTCGCTGGCGGGCATCTTTGCCTACTCGCTCTCTACTCTTGGCGTCATCGATCCGGTGGCCAATGCGATCGTGAACTCGGGCCTCGGCGAATACGGCGTGCTGTCGCTGCTGATCGTGATGCTGATCACCGTCGGCATGTTCCTCGACGGTGTCTCGATCTTCCTGATCTTCGTGCCGCTGCTGTGGCCGATCGTGCAGTTCTACAAGTGGGACCCGGTCTGGTTCGGCGTGATCCTCACTCTCAAGGTGGCGCTGGGCCAGTTCACCCCGCCGTTGGCCGTCAACCTGATGGTGTCTTGCCGCATCGCCAACGTGCGCATGGAAGAGACCGTGCGCTGGGTCGGCTGGATGCTGTTTGCGATGTTCCTCGTGATGGTGGCCGTGATCGTCTGGCCCCAGCTTGCCCTGTGGCTTCCCGCCAAACTCGGTTATTGATTTTTCCCAAGGAGACAACCATGAAATTCCGCCGCACGCTGCTCGGCCTTGCCGCCGTTGCCACCGCGCTCGCCACCTTCTCGGTCGCCGCGCCCGCCCAGACCGCCTACAAGGCCGAGTACAAGATGTCGCTGGTGCTCGGGCCGCCGACGCCCTGGGGCCAGGCCGGCAAGCTCTGGGCGGACATGGTGAAGGAGCGCACGCACGGCCGCATCAACATCAAGCTCTACCCGGGCGTGTCACTGATCCAGGGCGACCAGACGCGCGAATTCAGCGCACTGCGCCAGGGCGTGATCGACATGGCCGTGGGCTCGACCATCAACTGGTCGCCGCAGGTGAAGCAACTCAATCTGTTCTCCATGCCGTTCCTGATGCCCGACTACGCGGCGATCGACGCGCTGACGCAGGGCGAAGTCGGCAAGGAAATCTTCGCCACCATCGACCGCGCCGGCGTGGTGCCGCTCGCATGGGGCGAGAACGGGTATCGCGAGCTCACCAATTCCAAGAAAGCCATCAAGTCGCCCGAAGACCTGAAGGGCATGAAGATTCGCGTGGTCGGCTCGCCGCTGTTCGCCGACCTCTTCACCGCGCTCGGCGCCAACCCGACGCAGATGAGCTGGGCCGATGCCCAGCCCGCGCTCGCCAGCGGCGCGGTCGACGGCCAGGAGAACCCGCTGTTCCTGTTCACCGTGCTGAAGATGCACAACGTGGGCCAGAAGTTCGTGACCACCTGGGGCTACGTGGCCGACCCGCTGATCTTCGTGGTCAACAAGGAGATCTGGGCTTCGTGGACGCCGGCCGACCAGGCCATCGTGAAGCAGGCCGCGATCGATGCCGGCAAGCAGGAAATCACGCTGGCCCGCAAGGGCCTGGTCGAAGCCGACAAGCCCGTGCTGAAAGACATCGCCGGGATGGGCGTGACCGTGACGCAACTGTCGCCCGCGGAACGCGAGGCCTTCGTGAAGGCAACCCGGCCGGTCTATGCGAAGTGGAAGACCACTGTGGGCGCCGACCTGGTGAACAAGGCCGAGAAGGCGGTGGCGGGACGCAAGCAGTAGGTCGATCCCGCCTTGAGAAAAAGCCCCGCACAGCGGGGCTTTTTCTTGCGCTTCTTACTTGCCCGCGACGACCTCGGGCATTGCCGAAGAGTGGTGGTGCGCGATCAACCATTGGCCGTTCACCCACTCATAGACATACGTGTAGCGGGCATTCACCTTCTTGCCGTCCTTGAACTTGAAGGTGTAGGTGCCGACGTCCTGCGCCACGTTGCAGCCGATCTTGATGATGCGCTGGTCGATCGTGCCCTGCGGCGCGTCCTTCAGGAACTTGACGAAGTAGTCGTGGATCTCCGCCGGGTTCGTGCGCGGCTTGTTCGAAACGGTCGGCAGCAGCACGCCGTCGACGGCGTAGTTGGCGACGACCTTGTCGGCATCCAGCGTGCGCAGCGAGTCGTTCCAGCGGTCGAACAACGCCGCGATCTGCGGCTCGGTGGCCGGCACGCAGATCCCCGCGGCCGGCGCCTGCGCGAAGGCAGTGGTTGAAATGGCGAGAACCGCCGCCGTCGTTGCCGAGAGGGAGAGCGTACGAAGCACATTCATGGAGTTTTCCTTTTTGAAATGAGTAGTCGATCACCGGGATTTCCGGTGCTGCATCGCGTTTGCGAGACAGGACTTCATTCTTCGGTCCCTCCATGAACACCACCCGTTGTTCACCATGAATCCGGGGTGACGCGCACATGAACATCGGATGAACTGCCTCAGCCCGGCACGGCATCCAGCCGATAGCCCACACCGCGCACCGTCTTCAGCAATGCAACGGGGTGGCCATCGTCGACCTTGGCCCGCAGACGGCGGACATAGACGTCGACGATGTTGGTCAGGGGGTCTTCGTTGGTGCCCCAGACATTGGAGAGGATGCGCTCGCGGCTGTAGACGCGACCCGGGGCCGTCATCAACAGCTCGAGGAATGCAAGTTCCTTGGCGGTCAGCGGGACGAGCTTGCCGGCACGGGTGACCTGCATGCGTTCCCGGTCGAGCACGAGGTCTGCCACCTGCAGCGTGGTGGCTCTGGGCCGTTGCTCCCGGCCGCGACGCAGCAGGGCCTCGATGCGCGCCAGCAGTTCCTCGAACGCAAAGGGTTTGGTGAGGTAATCATCGGCACCCAGGCGCAGGCCACTGACCTTGTCCTCGGTTTCGCTCAGCGCGGTCAGCATCAGCACCGGCACGTGGTGGCCTTCGGCACGCAGCGTCTGGCACAACTCCAGGCCGCTCAGGCCGGGCAGCATCAGATCCAGCAGCAGCAGCGAAAGATCGCTGTTGCGCGCGAGTTCGAGGCCCTCGGGCCCGGTGCGCGCGAGCTGCACGCGGTACCCCTCGGCACGCAGCCCCCGCAACAGAAAGTCGGCGACACGCATGTCGTCTTCGACCACCAGTATGTTCATGATTCTTGCGTCACGATGAGAGGGTGGGACTGTACAGGCAGGGCAACTCGATGCGCACCGTGGTGCCCTGCATGGGGACGCTCTCGATGTCGATATGGCCATGGTGGGCGTGCACGATGGCCTGCGCGATCGACAGCCCGATACCGGTTCCGTCGGCCCGGTGCACGCGGGCGCGGCGGCCACGGACAAAACGCTCGAACACCGTCGGCAACTCGTCCGCATCGATACCGATCCCCTCGTCTGCCACACGCACTTGCACGCGGCTGTCGGTCGACTGCCAGCTCACCCGAACCGTCCCGTCCGTGCGCGAATAACGCACCGCGTTGTCGAGCACGATGACGAGCGCCTGCCGCAGGCGATCGGCATCGGCCTGGAGCGTGACCCCGGGCAGGTCGGCACCCGGTGCTTCCAGCTCAACGCGCACGTTGTGCCGTGCACCCAGCGCGCCAGCCATTTCGGTGGCGTCGCCCAGCAGCTCCGCCAGGTCGACCGCGCCGAACCGCATCGCCAGTTGATCGGCTTCGGCCCTGGCCACCAGAAGCAGGTCGTCGATCACGCCGGTGAGTTGCTTCACGCCGCCCACGATGCGCGTCAGCGTCTCCCGGTACTCGGGCAGCGGCTTGTCGGCGCCGCGCAGGGCGATCTCCGCCTCTCCGCGGATCGCCGTGGCCGGCGTGCGAAGCTCGTGGCTGAGATCGGCGAGAAGCTGGCGGCGCCGCTGGTCGATCTGTTGCAGTGTCTGGTGCGCCGCGCGCAGCTCGCTGGTGCGCTCCAGAACCGCATCCTCGAGCCGGCGACGCGCCGCATCGGCGTCGTGCCGGTGCTGCTGCAATTCGGCTGCCATCGCATTGAAGTGCTCGGCGACGCGGTCGAACTCGTCGCGCGAACCCAGCGCGATGCGGTGGTCGAGTGCGCCGGCCCGCAAGGCCTGCGTGCCTTCGAGCAGGCGATCCAGCGGCCGCTGCAGCCGCCGGTTCAAGTACAGCGCGAGCACGACGGCTGCAGCCAGCGTGAGGGCCGCCAGGCCGATGGTCTGCTGGCGCAACCGGTCCAGGCCGCGCTCGGTCGCGGCACGGGCAATGGGCATCACGTTTCGCTGTCGTTCGATCGCGCCGTTGATCAGCTCGCGCAGGTCGCGGCCGCGCGCCACATCGAACACGCCGTTCAGTTCCTGCCAGACGCTGGCGAACTCGGCGCCGCGCTCCAGCGGCGCCAACCCCAACAGCCGCGCCCGGACTGAGGCGATGTTGTCGTCGAGCAGTTCGCTCATGGCGACGAGCTGGCCGACTTCCGGCGGTATCGGCACCTCTTCGAGTGCCGCGATTCCGCCCCACAAGGAAAGATCGCGGCGTGCGAGGGTCCTGAGCTTCTCCGTGCTGGCCTGCATGCGCGTCAGCAGGCTGTCACGCACCTCGGGCGAAGCGTTCGCATCCATCAGTTGCTGGGACGCCCAGACGCGCAGCCGCTGCTTGCTGGCCGACAGTTCCAGCAGTTCCGACAGGATGTCGCTGGCCAGCCGGCTGTGCTGGGCGTAGTCGTTGACCCGATTCGCTCCCCGATAGACGAATGCGGCCTGGATGCAAACCAGCGCGACCAGCGCAGCGAACGCGAGAGACAGTCGTAGGCGAAACATGCGGCACTTTAGCGTCGCAGCATGCGCCGATGCATGAACAACAAATTAACGAACGGTGCCGGGGCGAGGCGTGGCGTGGCGCCCATTGCGTCACTCCGCCGTGATGTTGGCCTCCTTGACGATGACCATGTAGCGCGTCTGCTGGCGCGCAATGAAGGCGCTGAAACTGTTGCCCAGCAGCGTCTGGGCCTCGAAGCTCTGCGGCGCCAGTCGATCCGACACGAACTGGGATGCCATTGCTTTCTGGACCAGCGCCTCGAGCTTCTTTGCAATCGGCTCGGGAAGACCGTGAGGTGCCCACAGGCCGTACCACGACACCATCTCGAACCCGGGGTAGCCCGATTCCGCCACGGTCGGTACGTTGGGCAGGCTCGCAATACGATGACTTGTGGTGACGGCCAATGGCTTCAGCTTGCCCGCTGCGATGTGCGGAGCAGAAGATGGGATCGCATCGATCATGCCGCTGACCTGCCCTCCGAGCACGTCGTTGAGGGCTCCCGCGGTACCGCGGTAGACGATGATGGGAATGTCCAGCTTGCTCTCCCTCTTGATCGCTTCCTCGGCCAGATGCATGGGAGAGCCCACGGCCGAGGTGCCGAACGCATGGCCCTTGGGATTGGCGCGCGCCGATTCGACGAATTCCTTCAACGTCTTGGCCGGGAGGGACGGATGAATCGACAACACCATCGGCACGGAGCCAAGCATGGCGATCGGGCGGAAGTCGCGGATCGGGTCATAGCCGACCTTGCGGCTGATCAGCGGATTGGCGATCAGCGTGGGCGACTGGACCAGCAGCGTGTAGCCGTCCGGGGCGGCCTTGGCGACGGCCTCGCTGCCGATGGCGCCGCTCGCACCCGAGCGGTTGTCGACGATGAACTGCGTGCCTGTCTGCTCGGTCAGGCTCTGCGCCAGCACGCGGGCAACGAGGTCGACCGTGCCGCCGGGCTGGTAGGGAACAACGATCCTGACCGGCTTGTCGGGATAGTTCTGTGCCTGGCCGGCGAGCGAGGTGCCAAGGACGGCAAGACCGAATGCAAGTGCAGCGATGGGGTTCATGAGTGAGATGTCTCCGTTTCAGCAGTCGCAGGGGAGCTTCAGCAAGCGCAGGGCGTTGCGGAAATAGATGCCTTCCTGCTCCGATTCCGACAGGCCGAGTTCATCGATCGCCTTGGGGATCGTGCGCAGAAACATGGGGCCGCCCTCGGGGTCGAACGGACAGTCGGTCGCGAACAGAACCTGGCGCGCACCGAAGAAGTCCAGCCCGCAGCGAAGGCCGCTGCGACCGCCGGCCAGCGCCGTATCGGCGTAGAACATGCGGAAGTAGTCGATGGGGCGCTTCGCCATTCGCTTGAGCATTCCCTCGTAGTCTTCGTCCGAGGTGCGGCTGCCGAATTGATCCAGCCCGGGGCCGACGCGGCCATCGAAGAACGGGATCATCGCGCCCATGTGGTGGGTGATCAGTTTCATGTTCGGCCAGCGGTCGAAGAAGCCGGAAAACACCATGCGTGCCATCGCGGCGCTGGTTTCGTAGGGCCACCCGAAGGTCCACCAGATTTCGTACCTGGATTTGCTCTCGGACGCATAGTCCGGCACGTTGGCGCCGCGCGCCGGGTGCATCCAGATCGGCACGTCGTAGCGGTTGACCGCCGCTTCGAAGATCGGCCAGAACTCATCCTCGTCCAGCGGCCGCCCACTGACGTTGGTGAAGACCTGGATGCCGCGGGCGCCAAGAACCGTGATTGCACGCTCCATCTCCTTGAGCGCTTCGGGCACGTTGTTCATGGGCAGCGAGGCGACGAAGGCCGGAAACTTCTCCGGATGCGCATCCCGGATTGCCGCCATGCCGTCGTTGGCAAGCCGCGCCAGCTCCGGCGAGTCGTCGGGCCCGGCAATCAGCTCGATCGGGGGATTCGAGAGGGTCAGCACCTGCTGGTAATCGGGGAACCCTTCCATCATCTTCAGCCTCGCTTCGAGGTCGTAGAGGACGGGGATCGTCAGCCACCGCTTGATGGCCCCCTTGTCCTTGGCCATCGAGGCCATCCTGTCGAAATAGGCACGCGGAAAGATGTGTGCGTAGCTGTCGATTTTTTTCACGTTGTCTCTTCTGCTGGCTGGCAAGAACGCCATTTATTCACTATTGGTGAATTATGGGGCGAAGAAAAGGGGCCTGCAAGGCCCCGGGGCTCCGTAGTTACCGCAGGACGTAGGCGGTCACGACATCGATGATGTGCAGCATCCGCTGAGTGAGCATCTTCTGGCTGCCGAGCTCGCAACTGAAGCCGACCGAGAGCGTGTGGATGTTGGACAGGTAGAAATAGGCGCAGCCCGCCATCGTGATGTACAGCTGCATGGGGTCGATGCCCGCGCGGAACACGCCCTCTTTCTGTCCCCGTTCGAGGATGCCGGCAAGGGTTTGCAGAAGCGGCGAGTTCAGTTCCTTGATGCGGGGAGAGGCGGCCAGGTGCCTGGCCTTGTGCAGGTTCTCGCTGTTCAGGAACGTGATGAACTCGGGGTGGGCAATGTAGTAGTCCCAGGTGAACTCGATGAGCCGCCGCAGCGCAGCCAGGGGGGCCATGTCCTTGAGATCGAGATACAGCTGCGCATCCCGTATCTCCTCGTACACGCTCTCGAGCACCGCGGAGAACAGGCCGTCCTTGTCCTGGAAGTAGTAGTACACGAGCCGCTTGTGCACGCTGGCCTCCGCCGCGATCCGCTCCAGCCGCGCCCCACCCAGGCCGTACACGGAGAACTCGTTTCTCGCTGCCTGCAGGATGGCTTTGCGGGAGCGATCCGCGTCCCGGGTTCTGGCTTCCGCCGCAATCGTCTTCTTCATGGGCAATTCTTCAATGCAAGCTCACGTTGGGTGAATTATTAGGGTAATTCCTTAAGTTTTACTCCCCTGTGACGCGCCACAGGCGACTCCACATAATTCACACTTCGTGAATTGATCTGCGTGCCGCGTCCGATCCAGGCCCCCGCAACCTTAGCGGCTCGACTGCGCACGGGCATTCACCGCCAGTTTTCACCACCGAGGAGAGCCCATGAAGAAAACCATCGTGGCAGCAGCCGTGCTGTCTTGTGCCGGCGCGGCATCGGCGCAATCGTCCGTCACCTTGTTCGGCGCGATGGACGCCGGCATCAGCTACTACAGCGCGACGAGTTCGTTCTACAACAACACCGCCCGACCGGTCGCGCCCGCGCCCGACGTGACGCGCAGCCAGACTGCGCTGTCCAGCAGCGGCACCACGCCCAGTCGGCTGGGCTTCCGGGGTACCGAGGATCTCGGGGGCGGCCTCGCGGCCAGCTTCTGGCTCGAAGCAGGGCTGGCCAACGATGCAGGCCTCGGCGCCGGGCCGGGCGGCGCGTTTGCCTTCAATCGCCGATCCACCGTGAGCTTCTCCGGGCCCTTCGGCGAGGTTCGCCTGGGCCGCGACTACACGCCCACCTACTGGAACGATGCCGTCTTCAGCCCTTTCAGCACCCTGGGCGTCGGCACCAACGTGGTGTCGGCGGTCGGCAGCAATCTGCAGGTGGCGAAGGGGCCGGGTTCCGCGATGTCGGCAACGGACAACTACATGCGAACCGGCAACAGCATCGGCTACTTCCTCCCCCCGGGCCTGGGCGGCTTCTACGGCCAGTTTCAATATGCGCTGCACGAAAACGTCGGCCAGGGCAATGTGCCTGGCACCCCGTCGTCGAAGGGTCGCTTCGCCGGCGGCCGCTTCGGCTATGCCGCGGGCGCGCTGGATGTTGCGGCCGCTTATGGCGAAAGCACCGCTGCCGATACCACCGCGGTGAGCGCAGCCGGGCTTGCCACGGGCGCCAGGCTCAGCGAGAAGACCAAGACCTTCAGCATCGGCGCCTCCTACAATTTCGATGCCTTCAAGCTCTTCGGGGAGTTGTCGCATGTGCGCGACGTGTCGAGGTCGACGGCACCGATTGCGGGCGTCGGCGCACTCACCACCCGGGAAAGCGACAAGTACAAGGGCGGCCTGGTCGGGGTGACCGTTCCGCTCGGGGCCGGCCTCTTCAAGACTTCCTATTCGTGGGTGAAGTTCGACAACGACCTTGGCCCGCTGGCCACGCCCTTCGCGCCGGGTCGCGACGCTTCGGTCAGGAAGCTCGCCGTGGGCTACGAATACAACCTGTCGAAGCGCACCGCCCTCTACGCCACCGTGGCACGCATCCGCGTGAAGGACGGGCAGAACAACCCGGCCATCATGGGCGCCATTGCCGGAGCCGCCGCCACGTACGCTTCAACCGGCGCCGGCACCTCGGGCTATGCGCCCAGCAGGTCGACCGGCTATGACTTCGGCATGAGGCACGCCTTCTAGGACACCTTGCCCACCACCGCCGGCGCTTCCCAGCCCCCGCCCAGCGCGCGGATCAGCCCCACCGTCGCCTGGTACTGGGCCGACTTCACCTGCAGCGCCTGGCGCCGGTTGCGCAGTTCGCTGCGGCGCGCGTCGAGCAGGTCGAGCTGGCTCACGTAGCCGTTGCGGTAGCGCGCGTCGCTCAGCACGGTGGCACGCTTGGCCGAGGCAACGGCGCGGGCCTGCACCGCCGACTGTTCTTCGAGCAGGCGCAGCGCCGAGAGCTGGTCTTCCACTTCCCTGAACGCCACCAGCACCTGCTCGCGGTAGCTCGCCAGTGCGCCGTCGAGCTGCGCCGAGGCGCCCTGCACGCCGGCCTCGCGCCTGCCGCCATCGAGCAGCGGCAGCGACATCAGCGCGCCGACGCCCCATGAGCGGGCCGACCACTTGAACAGGTCGCCCAGGTCGCTCGATGCATAACCGCCGGCACCGGTGAGCGCGATGCTCGGGAACCAGGCGGCCTTGGCGACGCCGACGCGGGACTGCGCCGCCTGCATCGTTCTTTGCGCAGCAGCCACGTCGGGCCGGCGCTCCAGCACGGTCGAGGGCAGGCCGGCCGGGATCGAAGGCAGGGTCGTCGTCCAGTCGGCGCCTTTCAGTTCGAACTGCGAGGCGACATCACCGGTCAGCACGGCCAGTGCGTGCTCGAGTTGGGCTCGCTGGCGATCCAGCGCGAGCGCGTCGGATTCGGTCGAGGCCATTTCGGTCTGGACGCGGGCCACGTCGAGCTCGGCCAGGTCGCCGGCGCGGAAGCGGCGCTCGGTCAGGCTCAAGGTGCCGCGATAGGCCTCGACTGTTTCGCGCACGATCGCGCGCTCGTCGTCGAGCGCGCGCAGCGCCAGGTAGCTCTGCGCCACTTCGGCCTGCACCGCGAGTTTGGCACTGCGCAGCAGGGCCTCGCGCGAGCCGGCATCGAGCGCCGCCGCGTTGCTGGCGCCCGAGAGCCGGCCGAACAGATCGAGCTCCCACGAGACATTGGCGCCGGCCGTGATCAGCGTGGCCGGCGTCTTGCTGCCATTGCCGCGATCCAGCCCGGCGCCGCGGTTGGCGCCGGCGCCCAGGCCGACCTGCACCGAGCGGTCGGCATCGACGGTGCGGGCGATGGCGCGCGCTTCGGCCAGCCGCGCGGCTGCCTGCTGCACGCTGGTGTTGTTGACGGCGGCGCGTTCGACCAGCGCGTCGAGCGTGCTGTCGTTGAAGGCGCGCCACCAGGCGCCGTCGGCCTGCGCCGGCGCTGCGGCGGTGGCCGCCACGGTGGTCGCGGCGTTTTCCTTGAACTGCACCGGCGTGGTGACGCCGGACGACAGCTCTGCCGTCGACGCACAGCCGGCCAGCACCAGGGCGGCAACCAGCGGCAGCAAGGCGCCGCGCAAAGTGGAGGAAATGCGATTCGTTGTCATGGTCTGGACTCCTTGTGTCGCTCGTTCATTCATTCGTGCGACGGGCGCGGCGCGGCCGGCTGTGCGTGCAGCGGGCCGCCACCGCCAGCGGGCGACGCGAAGGCTTCGGTCACGTGCGGCACCGCGCCATGCAGCTTCAGCGGCCGGTTGCCCGTAAGGCGGCGCAGCACCACGTAGAACACCGGCGTGAGGAACAGGCCGAAGGCCGTCACGCCGATCATCCCGGCGAACACCGCCACGCCCATGGCGCTGCGCATCTCGGCGCCGGCACCGGTCGACAGCACCAGCGGCAGCACACCCATCACGAAGGCCAGCGAGGTCATCAGGATCGGGCGCAGCCGCAGCCGGCTCGCTTCGATCGCGGCCTGCACCGGGGTGCGGCCAGCGAACTCCAGCTCGCGTGCGAACTCCACGATCAGGATCGCGTTCTTCGCACTCAGCCCCACCAGCACGATCAGCCCGATCTGCGTGAAGACGTTGTTGTCACCTCCCGATATCCAGACGCCGGTCATCGCGGCGAGCAGGCCCATCGGCACGATCAGGATGATCGCGATCGGCAGGGTCAGGCTTTCGTACTGCGCAGCCAGCACCAGGAACACCAGCAGGATCGCCAGCGGAAACACGAGGAACGCGGAGTTGCCGGCCAGGATTTCCTGGTAGGTGAGCTCCGTCCACTCGAAGCTGATGCCCTGGGGCAGCGTCTCCTTGGCAATGCGCTCGATCGCGTCCTGCGCCTGGCCCGACGAATAGCCGGGAGCCGGGCCGCCGTTGATGTCGGCCGCAAGATAGCCGTTGTAGCGCATGGCGCGCTCCGGGCCGAAGCTGGAGCTGACCTTCATCAGCGCCGACAGCGGCACCATTTCGCCGGAGTTGGAGCGCACCTTGAGCAGGCCCACGTCTTCGGCCCGCGCACGGTACGGCGCATCGGCCTGTACCCGCACGCTGTAGGTGCGGCCGAACTTGTTGAAGTCGTTCGCGTACAGGCTGCCGAGGTAGATCTGCATGGTGTCGAAGATGTCCGTCACCGGCACGCCGAGCTGGCGCGCCTTGGTGCGGTCGATGTCGGCATAGAGCTGCGGCACGTTGACCTGCCAGCTGGTGAACATGCCGGCCAGCTCGGGCGCCTTGGAAGCCTTGGCCATGAAGGCCTTCACGGAGGCGTCCATCTGGTCGTAGCCGAGCGAGGCGCGGTCTTCGATCTGCAGCTTGAAGCCGCCCGTGGTGCCCAGGCCCGCCACCGGTGGCGGCGGGAACATCACGATGAACGCGTCCTGGATGCCGGCGAACGCCTGGTTGAGCTGCCCCGCCACCGCGCCACCGCTCTGGTCGGCGCGCTTGCGCTCGTCGAAGGGCTTCAAGGTGGCGAACACGATGCCCGAGTTCGAGCTGTTGGTGAAGCCGTTGATCGACAGGCCCGGGAACGCAATGGCGTCCTGCACGTTCGGGTTCTTCTTCATGATCTCGCCCATGCGATGGATCACGTCTTCGGTGCGGTCCAGCGTGGCGCCATCGGGCAACTGCGCGAAGCCGATCAGGTACTGCTTGTCCTGCGCCGGCACGAAGCCGCTCGGCACCGCCTTGAACAGGCCGAAGGTGACGCCGATCAGCGCCAGGTAGATCACCAGCATCAGCGTCTTGCGCGAGATCACGCCCTTGACGCCGCCGCTGTAGGCCTCGGAACCGCGATGGAAGAAGCGGTTGAAGCCGCGGAACAGCCAGCCGAATGCCTTGTCCATGCCGCGCGTCAGCGCGTCCTTGGGTTGGTCGTGGCCGCGCAGCAGCAAGGCGGCGAGCGCGGGCGACAAGGTGAGCGAGTTGATCGCCGAGATGACGGTCGAGATCGCGATCGTCACCGCGAACTGGCGGTAGAACTGGCCCGTGAGGCCGCTGATGAAGGCCAGCGGCACGAACACCGCCACCAGCACCAGCGCGATCGCGATGATCGGCCCGGACACTTCGCGCATGGCCTTGTAGGTCGCTTCGCGCGGCGTGAGGCCGGCCTCGATGTTGCGCTCCACGTTCTCGACCACCACGATCGCGTCGTCCACCACGATGCCGATCGCCAGCACCAGCCCGAACAGGCTCAGCGCGTTGATCGAGAAGCCCAGCAGGTGCAGCACGGCGAAGGTGCCGACCACCGAGACTGGCACAGCCAGCAGCGGGATGATCGACGCGCGCCAGGTCTGCAGGAACAGGATCACAACCAGCACCACCAGCGCGATGGCTTCGAGCAGGGTGTGCAGCACCGATTCGATCGAGGCGCGCACGAACTGCGTCGGGTCGTAGGCGATGCGGTACTCCACGCCTTCGGGCATGTTCTTCGCGATCTCGTCCATGGTCTTGCGCACGTTGGAAGAGATGTCGAGCGCATTGGAGCCCGGCGCCTGGAACACGCCCATGCCGACCGCGGCGTCGTTGTTGAGCAGCGAACGCAGCGAATAGTCGGCCGCGCCGAGCTCGAGCCGGCCGATGTCGCGCAGCCGGGTCACGGCGCCGTCGGTGCCGGTCTTGACGATGATGTCGCCGAACTCTTCTTCATTCTGCAGACGGCCTTGCGCATTGATCGACAACTGCATGTCGACCCCCGAGAGGCCCGGCGACGCACCGACCACGCCGGCCGCAGCCTGGATGTTCTGGCTGCGGATCGCGGCGACCACGTCGCTGGCCGAGAGCCCGCGCTGCGCGACCTTCTGCGGATCGAGCCAGACGCGCATCGAGTACTCGCCGCCGCCGAAGATCTGCACCTGGCCGACGCCCTGGATGCGCGCGAGCCGGTCCTTGACGTTCAGCACCGCGTAGTTGCGCAGGTAGTTGATGTCGTAGCGGTCGTTCGGCGACACCAGATGCACCACCATCGTGAGATCGGGTGCGCTCTTGACGGTCGTGATGCCGAGCCGGCGCACTTCCTCGGGCAGGCGCGGCTCGGCTTGCGAGACGCGGTTCTGCACCAGTTGCTGCGCCTTGTCGGGATCGGTACCGAGCTGGAAAGTCACGGTCAGCGTCATCGCGCCGTCGGTGGTCGCCTGGCTGCCCATGTAGAGCATGCCTTCGACCCCGTTGATCGATTCCTCGAGCGGCGTGGCCACGGTTTCGGCAATCACCTTCGGGTTTGCGCCGGGGTACTGGGCGCGCACCACCACCGAGGGCGGCGCGACTTCGGGGTACTCAGAGATCGGCAGGCCACGCAGGGCGATCAGCCCCGCGATAACCATCAGCACCGACAGCACGCCGGCGAAGATCGGCCGGTCGATGAAGAATTTGGAAAGATTCATGATCCGCTTTCAGCTCAGGAATTCGACGCGACCTTGCGTTCGGCGGGAGCCTGCGCGGTCGCGTCCATCGGCACCGACTGCGGCGCCACCAGCGCGCCGGGGCGCACATGCTGCAGGCCGTTCACGACCACGCGCTCGCCGGTCTTCAAGCCGGTGGTCACCACGCGCAGGCCGTTGGCCGGCGCGCCCAGCGTGATTTCCCGGTACTCGGTCTTGTTGTCGCCGTTCACGACCATCACGAACTTCTTGTTCTGATCGGTGCCGATGGCGCGCTCGCTGACGAGCATCACGTTGGTGCTGCGCGCCTGGCCCATGCGGATGCGGGCGAACTGGCCCGGAATCAGGGCGCCGTCCTTGTTGTCGAAGGCGGCGCGCACGCGCACCGTGCCGCTGCGCGCGTCGACCTGGTTGTCGATGAGTTGCAGCTTGCCTTCGAACGGCGTGCCATTGCTCGCCGCCGTGCCCATCTGCACTGGAATCTGGCCGATCAAGGTGCGTGCGCTGGCGCCACCGGGCAGATCCTTCAATGCCTTGCCGATCACCTGCTCGTCGGCATCGAAGCTCGCGTAGATCGGGCTCACCGACACCAGCGTCGTCAGCACCGGCGCGCCGGGGCCGGCCGCGACCAGGTTGCCGACCGTGACTTCGAGCTTGCCGATGCGGCCGGCCACCGGCGCCCTGACCTGGGTGTAGCCCAGGCTCAGGCGCGCCGTTTGCAGCGCGGCCTGTGCGGCACGCAGGTTGGCCTCGGCTTCGCGCTTGGCGTTGCCACGCTCGTCGAGCTCCCGCTGTGCGATGGCCTGTTCGTCCCACAGGCGGCTGGCGCGCACGTGCTCGCTTTGCGCCTGCGAGACGCGGGCCTGCGCGGCTGCGACCTGGGCTTCGGCGCGATCCACGTCGGCGGCGTAGGGCGCCGGATCGATCGTGATCAGCAACTCGCCCTGCTTGACCAGCGAGCCTTCCTTGAAGTGCACCGCCTGCACGGCGCCGGCCACGCGCGAACGCACGTCGACCCGCTCGACCGCTTCGAGCCGGCCCGAGAACTCGTCCCAGGCGGTGATGTTGGTGGAAGCCACCGTCGCGACCGACACAGGCGTTGCGGGTGGCGCGGCCGGCGGGCTTTCGGCGTTGGAAACCGGCTGGCCGAACAGCGCGGCAACCACGGCGGCGATCGCCGTGATGCCGGTCAGGGCTGGCCACAGGCCGCGGCGGGACAGGGAAAGCAGTTGGTTGTTGTTCATGATGATTCCTTGAAGAGACCTGAAAACGCTGAAGTCGGGATGCACGGGGCCCGCCGGTGCGTTTCGGCACCGGTGAGCGGAAGTCGGAAGGGGCGCGCCGGCGCGGCGCGCTAGTGAGGCGGTTGCGGTGCCGGAGGCGTGGCGCCGAAGAAGTCACGCAACTGCTGCTCGACGGCGGCTTCGCAGGCACAACAGCTGCTGTCCGCGTCGTACAGCGCTTGGGGCCAGTTGGCCGCACTCTGCAGCACGCTGCTGGTCACCGGATTGCCCGCTTTGCGCAGCCGCTCGGCATAGGCCAGCGCCTCGTCGCGCATCGGGTCGTCGGGGCCGACCAGCACCAGCGTGGGCGCCAGTTCGGCCAGACGCATCGACGCGCCCGGTACGGCGTACGGGTGCAAGGCATCGCCAGGGCAGCGAAGGTAGTCCTGCCAGCCGCTGGCAAAGCGGCAATCGACTGTGCTGGCGCTCGCTTCACGCAGCGAGCGTGTGCCGGCGCACGGGTCGAGCATCGGCGACAGCAGGATCTGGCCTGCCAGCGGCGGATGGGCTCGATCGCGCGCAATCAGCGACAGCGCGGCCGCCAGGTTGCCGCCGGCCTCTTCACCCGCCAGGAACACGCGTGCGCCCTTGCCAGCCAGCTTGACGCGCTGCTTGTAGAGCCATTCGAGCACCGCATAGCCGACTTCGATCGGCTCCGGGAACGGCGTGAGCGGATAGGCCAGCGACACCGCCACGGCACCCGCCTTGGCCAGCATCCGGCCGACCGTGCGGCCGTTGTCGAGGCTGCCGCAGGAGAAAGTGCCGCCATGGAAGTGCAGCACCAGCGGCGCGCCCTGGGCGCCACTGGCACGCAGGCCATAGGTGCGGGCCTTGACCGGGTCGCGGCCCGGCAGTTCGATCGTGATGTCGGCTTCCACGGCATTTCCCGTGGCGGCAACGGCATCGGCAGCGCTGGACGGGGAACGGGGTGACATGGTGTGTGGGCCTGGATTTGGATCGACGATGGATGGAATATAGGCCTGCTGCACTGTGTGAAAAACAGGCGGCAGACCTCCACTCTGTTTCAAATCGGCTAACAATCGCCCGGATTGCCCATGTGAAAATTCCGCTGCCGGCACCCGTTGGCCCCCAGGAGAAGCTCTAAAGATGGACCAGATACAGGCGATGCGGATCTTCGTTCGCGTTGTCGAAGCCGGCACTTTCACGCGCGCCGCCGATTCGCTCGACCTCCCCAAAGGCACGGTCACCAAGCAGATCCAGGCGCTCGAGGCGCGGCTGCGGGTGAAGCTGCTGAACCGCACCACGCGCCGGGTCACGGTCACGCCCGATGGTGCCGCCTATTTCGAGCGCGCCGCGCGCCTGATCAACGACTTCGACGATCTCGAGGGCAGCATGGCCAACGCGCAGGCCAGCCCGAAGGGCCGCTTGCGCATCGACGTCGGAACGACGGTCGCGTCGCATGTGATCATTCCGGCGCTCTCGCGCTTTTGCGACCAGTACCCCGACATCCTGGTCGACCTCGGCGCGAGCGACCGGTTGGTCGACCTGATCGGCGACAACGTCGACTGCGTGATCCGCGGCGGCGAGCTGGCCGACCAGTCGCTGGTGGCGCGCCGCATCGGCAACCTGCCCTGGGTCACCGTCGCCTCGCCGGCCTACCTGAAGCGCTACGGCACGCCGACGCATCCGGACGAGCTGGAAAAGAAGCACCTGGTGATCGGCTTCTTCGCCGGCAGCACGCGCCGCATGTACCCGCACGAGTTCGTCAAGGGCGACGAGCGCGTCGATGTCACCGGGCCCTACCGCGTCTCGGTCAACGACGGCAACGCCCACATGGCGGCGGTGCTGGCGGGTTTCGGCGTGACGCAGACGCTGACCTTCACGGCGGCACCAAAGCTCGAAAGCGGCGAGCTGGTGGAAGTGCTGGCCGATTGGGCGCCGCCGCCCCTGCCGGTGCATGTGGTCTACCCGCCCAATCGCCACCTGAGCCCCAAGGTGCGCGCCTTCGTCGACTGGGCCGCCGACCTGTTCGCCAACAACCCGCACCTGCAACGCAGATAGAAAGCGGAAAGACAAAAGAGAAAGTGCCGCGCAGCCTGGGGGCGAGCTCAGTGCGCCAGGATCTTGTTCAAGAAATCCTTGGTGCGCGCCTGACGGTTCTCGGGGTGGTTGAAGAACTCGTCCTTCGAGCAGTCTTCCAGGATACGGCCACCGACGTCGATGAAGATCACGCGGCTGGCGACCTTGCGCGCAAAGCCCATTTCGTGCGTGACCACCATCATGGTCATGCCTTCCTTGGCCAGCGTCACCATCACGTCGAGCACCTCGCCGACCATCTCGGGGTCGAGCGCCGAAGTGGGCTCGTCGAACAGCATCACGATCGGATCCATGCTCAGCGCACGGGCGATCGCCACGCGCTGCTGCTGGCCGCCGGAGAGCTGGCCGGGGAACTTGTCCTTGTGCGCCATCAGGCCCACGCGGTCGAGCATCTTCAGGCCGCGCGTCTTGGCTTCGTCGACGCTGCGGCCCAGCACCTTGATCTGCGCGATCGTGAGGTTCTCGGTCACCGACAGGTGCGGGAACAGCTCGAAGTGCTGGAACACCATGCCGACCTTGGAGCGCAGCTTGGGCAGGTTGGTCTTGGGGTCGTGCAGCGCGATGCCGTTGACCGTGATCTCGCCCTTCTGGAAGGGCTCGAGCGCATTGACCGTCTTGATCAGCGTGGACTTGCCGGAGCCCGACGGGCCGCAGACCACGACCACATCGCCCTGCTTGATGCTGACCGAGCACTCGTTGAGCACCTGCACCGGGCCGTACCACTTGGAAACGTTCTTGATTTCAATCATTTTCAACTCTCCGATCAGCGGATGATTGCGATTTTCTTGTGCAGGCGCTTGACGAGGTACGACAGCGCGTAGCAAAGGATGAAGTACACGACGGCCGCCAGCAGGTAGGCCTCGATCGGGCGGCCGAAGTTCTTGCCGGCGGTTTCGAAGCCCTTGAGCATGTCGTAGGCACCGATGGCATAGACCAGCGAGGTGTCCTGGAACAGGATGATGGTCTGCGTGAGCAGCACCGGCAGCATGTTGCGGAACGCCTGCGGCAACACCACCAGCTTCATGTTCTGGCCATAGGTCATGCCGACAGCCTGGCCCGCATGCACCTGGCCGCGCGGAATCGACTGGATGCCGGCCCGCATGATCTCGCTGAAGTAGGCCGCCTCGAACGCGATGAACGTAATGACAGCCGAGATTTCGGAGCGGTAGTTGGAGCCCAGCGTGCCGAAGTACGCGTAGAACGCGGCCGGCACCAGCAGGAAGAACCACAGGATCACCATCACCAGCGGAATGCTGCGCATGCCGTTGACATAGATCGTGGCCGGTGCGTCGAGCCACTTCTTGCCGGACAGGCGCATCAGCGCGAGCACGGTGCCGAAGATCACGCCGCCCACGGTGGCCACCAGCGTCAGCATCACGCTGAAGAAGAAGCCCTTCATCACGAAGTTGCTGATGACTTCCCAGTTGTAGAAGGACAGGTCGAGATTCATCATGTCAGTGTCCTCCGCCGCCGCTGGCCGAGACGATGAAGCCCGGCACGCGCGTCTTCTTCTCGATGTAGGCCATGATCCGGTTGATCGCAAACGCCGAGATCACGTAGAGCCCGGTCACCGCCAGATAGACCTCGATGCCGCGCGAGGTTTCTTCCTGCGCCTGCATCGCGAACATCGTGAGCTCGGTCACCGACACGGCGAACGCCACCGACGAGTTCTTGAAGATGTTCATCGTCTCGCTGGTGAGCGGCGGCAGGATGATGCGGTAGGCCATCGGCAGGATCACGTAGCGGTAGTACTGCGGCGTGGTGAAGCCCACCGCCATGCCCGCATAGCGCTGGCCCTTTGGCAATGCCTGGATGCCGGAGCGCACCTGCTCGGCGATCCGCGCCGAGGTGAAGAACCCCAGCGCCAGCACCACCAGCACGAAGCTCGGCACCGACTTCATCGGCGGCACCAGCGCGGGAATCACGTGGTACCACAGGAAGATCTGCACCAACAGCGGAATGTTGCGAAACAGCTCGACCCAGGCGTTGCCCAGGCGCACCAGCCACGGGCTGTCGGGCAGCGTGCGGATGATGCCGATCAGCGAGCCCAGCACGAGCGCGACGATCAGCGCCAGCACCGCGACCGAAACGGTCCAGCCCCACGCCGACAGCATCCATTGCCAGTAAGTCGGGTACTTGCCACCCGGGTCCTGCAAGAAGACCTGCCAATCCCAGTTTGATCCCATCGGGACTCTCCTCAAATGCTCGATTGTTGGGTCTGGCGCTCTTTTGACAAAACGCCCGCCTTGCGGGCGGGCGTTTTGACGTCAGCGCCGCATGGCGATCACTTCTTGGCGTAGTCTTCCATCGGCTTGTCGTTCGGGGCGGCCCAGGCAGACTTGGTGGCATCCGACAACGGCAGGTTCACGGTGACGTTTGCCGGGGGAATCGGCTTAAGGAACCACTTGTCCCACAGCTTGGCCAGGTCGCCGTTCTTGATCTGGGCCTTGATGCTGTCGTCCACGGCCTTCTTGAAGGCCGGGTCGTCCTTGCGGATCATGATGGCGATCGGCTCGACGCTCAGCACTTCGCCAACGATCTTGTACTCGGCCGGTGCCTTTGACTTGGCGATGTTCGACGCCAGGATCGACCCGTCCATCACGAACGCATCGGCGCGGCCCGATTCAAGCAGCAGGAAGCTGTCCGAGTGGTCCTTGCCATAGAGCTCCTTGAAGTCGATGCCGCCGGCGCGTTCGTTCTTGCGCAGCGTCTGGACCGAGGTGGTGCCGGTGGTGGTGGCCACGGTCTTGCCGTTCAGGTCCTTGATCGACGTGATGCCCGAGTTGGCCTTGACCGCGATGCGCACTTCTTCCACGTAGGTGGTCACGGCGAAGGACACGTCCTTGGCGCGCGTGGCGTTGTTGGTGGTGGAGCCGCACTCGAGGTCGACCGTGCCGTTCTGCACCAGCGGCACGCGGTTCTGCGAGGTCACCGGCTGGTATTTGGTTTCGAGCTTCTTGCCGACAGCCTTCTCGAGATCCTTGATGATGTTGGCGCAGACGTCGTAGTGGAAACCGGTGTATTGCCCGTTCCCCAGCGTGTACGACAGGCCCGACGATTCGCGCACGCCTTCGGTGATGACGCCCGAGGCCTTGATCTTGGCCAGGGTGTCGGTGGCTTGCGCAAACGCGCCGCCGGCGGCGACGGCCGAGATCGCCAATGCCAGTACTTGCTTTTTCATGTGAAGAACTCCTGAAGGTGACTGAGAGAGATACAACGAAATTTTAGACATTCACGTTCTCGGGAATACCCGAATCAATGCAGTGCGCAACGCACTGTGTCCGGTCGGCAGACTTGTTGGTTAGCGCTGAACTGGTGCACTTGTCGCGCACTTGTCGCGCTTTTCGTTGTTCCGCCATGACTAAGCAGCCTCTGTGCCCGAAGGCAGGGCGGCCACCGGAACGGGTGTGGACAATCGCACAGGTTGCGTCAAATGTTCGGGAACGAGCAGCAGCGCCATCTGTTCGCGGGTCATGATGCCCAGCGATTCGGCCACCAGATCGATCGGGCCGCCGGTCTTGAGCGCGGTCTTGGCAATCAACGCAGCCTTCTCGTAGCCGATGATCGGGTTGAGGGCCGTGACCAGCGTGACCGACTCGCGCACCTGCTTGGCCAGAAACTCGTGGTTGGCCTCGATGCCCTCGACGCAGTTTTTCTGCAGCGTGACGCAGGCGTTGCCCAGATGCTGGATGCTCTTGAACAGGCTCCAGCCCATGATCGGCTCGAAGGCATTGAGCTGCAGCTGGCCGGCTTCGGACGCCATCGTCACGGTAATGTCGTTGCCGATGACCTCGAAGGCCACCTGGTTCATCACTTCCGGAATCACCGGGTTCACCTTGCCCGGCATGATCGACGAGCCGGCCTGGCGCGCCGGCAGGCGGATCTCGCCGAAGCCGGCCTGCGGGCCGCTCGACAGCAGGCGCAGATCGTTGCAGGTCTTGCTCAGCTTGCACGCCACGCGCTTGAGCACGCCCGACAGCTGCACGAAGGCGCCGGTGTCCTGCGTGGCCTCGATCAGGTTGGCAGCCTGCTTGAGCGGGACTTCGGTCTGTTCGGCCAGGTACTGGCACACCAGGTTGGCATAGCCGTGCGGCGCGTTGATGCCGGTGCCGATGGCGGTGGCGCCCAGGTTGATTTCCTCGATCAGTGCCCGTGCTTCGGCCAGCCGCTGCTCGTCCTCGCCGATCATGATCGCGTAGGTCAGGAACTCCTGGCCCAGCGTCATCGGCACCGCGTCCTGCAACTGGGTGCGGCCGATCTTGAGCACGTCGCGGAATTCCAGCGCCTTGGCTTCGAAGCTCCTGCGCAGGTCGGCCATCGCCGTCAGCAGCCGGCCGATCGCGAACCAGAGCGCCAGGCGGACGGCCGTCGGGTAGACGTCGTTGGTGCTCTGCGATGCATTCACATGGTCGTTGGGATGCAGCACGTCGTAGCGGGCTTTTTCGTGGCCGAGCTTTTCGAGTGCGAGGTTGCAGATCACCTCGTTCGCATTCATGTTGGTCGAGGTGCCGGCGCCGCCCTGGATCACGTCGACCACGAACTCGCCGAGCAGCTTGCCCTCGATCAGGTCTTCGCAGGCCAGGATGATGGCGCCGGCGCGCTCCCGGTCCAGCGCGCCGAGGTCGGCATTGGCGCGCGCGGCGGCTTTCTTCACATAGGCCAGCGCCCGAACCAGGTCGGGCATGGCCGAGATGCGCGTGCCCGAAATCGGGAAGTTCTCGACCGCCCGGGCGGTGTGGACACCCCAATAGGCGACCACGGGTATTTGCTTTTCCCCGAGAAAATCGTGTTCGGTACGGAAATTCGAAACCATGGCAGCGCTCCAGTTAAAAAAAAGCACGCGCTCGGCGTGCTGGAGGTGTGTTGCGTGACAGCGAAACTGCGGCGACTGTAAGTTCGCCGCCGCACCCGCGCCAATGCCGTTTGCGGGCACCGTTATGCACAGTTGTCATAGATCGTTCACAGGCCGGCGCTATTTGACGCCGGCCACCGGATTGGCCACAAGGTAGCTCCACAGCGCATCGGCCGCGCGCTTGTCGGCTTGCGCCGGTTCGGCCACCGCGCCCTTGGCGGCGCGCGCGGCGGTCTTGCCGGCCGGCGCCGCAGTGGGCCGCTCGCGATAGGCCTGGATCTCGAGCGTGATTTCCAGGCTGTCGATTTCCGGCGGCAGCGCGCTCACCAGCTTGCGGGCCTTGACCTCGCGGCGCACCGCGCTCTGCGGCAGGAATGCGATGCCATGCCCCTCGAGCGCCATCACCTTGAGGCCTTCGGCCATGTCGGTTTCGTAGACGCGGTCGAGGTGGATTGCGGTGCCCGATTCCTTGAGCAGCTGGTCGACCATGCGTCCCAGATACGCCCCGGGCGCATAGCCCAGGTACGGCAGCGGCCTGCCGGCGCGCCCCGGCAGGCGGTATTTCGGCGCGCCGTCGGCATCGGGCTTGACCCAGGCCGACACCGTTTCGTGGCCCAGGCTCACCATCTCGTAGCGGTTGGCGTCGAGCTGCAGCGGCTGCGACGGGTGCTGGTAGGAGATCAGCAGGTCGCAACTGCCCTCGACCAGCCGTAGCACCGCGTCATGCACGTTGAGGGCGATCAGCCGGCTCTTGATCGGTCCGAAACGCTCCCGCAAGGTCGTGACCCAGGCCGGGAAGAAGGTGAACGCCAGCGTGTGCGGCACGGCGAATTCGATCACGTCCTGCCCCGCCGCCGCGTGGCCGCGCAGCATGGCGCGCGTGCTTTGCAAGCCCTGCAGCACCTCGAGCGCCTGGCCGTACAGGGTCTGGCCGGCCGGAGTCAGGCGTGTCGGGTACGAGGTGCGGTCGACCAGGTCGGTGCCGGCCCACCCTTCGAGCGCCTGGATGCGGCGCGAGAAGGCCGGCTGCGTCACATGGCGCAGTTGGGCGGAGCGGCTGAAGCTGCGGGTTTCAGCAAGGCTGACGAAATCTTCCAACCACTTGGTTTCCATGAGCCGGCATTATGTTCTTTGCGCATGAGCCGTCCAGTCAGATCGGTGTGACGACGCCGCGGCCGGCAAAGTGCCCTTCGGCGTTCTCGAGGAACCGCCGGAAGGAAGCTTCGGTCGCTTCGGGCGACCAGCCGGCCAGGTGCGGGGTCAGGATGAGGTTGTCGATGCCGATCAGCTGCTCCGGCCGCTTCGGCTCGCTCTCGTACACATCGATGCCGGCGCCGGCGATGCGGCCCTCGCGCAGGGCAGTGGCCAGCGCGTCGGTGTCGACCACGCTGCCGCGGCCGATGTTGACCAGGAAACCCTGCGGCCCGAGCGCGTCCAGCACCTCGGCGTTGACGATGTGCCGGGTGGCCGCGCCGCCCGGCGTGGCGCAGACGAGCACGTCGCACCAGTCGGCCAGCGCCTTGACGCTGTCGAAGTAGCGGTGCGGCGCCCCCTCTTTCGGCTTGCGGTTGTGATAGCCGATGGTCATATCGAAGCCGGCCGCCCGCCTCGCGATCTTCTGGCCGATGGTGCCGAGCCCGAGGATCCCCAGGCGCTTGCCCGAAACATTGGGCGGCTGCGGGATGGCGAGGCGCCACACGCCGTCGCGGCACAACCGGTCGAGCGTGCGAAAGCCGCGCACCGACGCGATCACGAGACCGAAGGCGTGATCTGCCACGCAGTCGTCGTTGGTGCCCTGGCCGTTGGCCAATGCAATGCCGCGCTGGCGGGCCGCGTCGAGGTCGACCAGTTCATAGCCGGCGCCCATGCAGCACACCAGCTCCAGCGCCGGCATCGCGGCCATTTCTGCGGCGGTGAGCCCGATCACGCCGATGGTCAGCACCGCACGATAGCTGGAGCCGTGCGTGGCGATGGCGGCGTCGCGCTCGGCCGACGTGGGCGCATAGGTCAGTGCGTAGCGCTCCGCCAGGCGGGACTGGTGTTCGCTCGACAAGCTGGTGATCACCAGCAGGGGAATCTTCTCGGACATGCGTTCGTTGTTCCTGAATTGATCTCAAAGGACGACCGGCGTTGCTTCGACCTGCTGCATCGCCCACATCTGCGCATAGCGGCCGTTCTGCGCCAGCAGGCCGGCGTGCGTGCCGCGCTCGACAATGACACCGCTCTCCAGCACCAGGATCTCGTGCGCATCGACCACGGTCGACAGCCGGTGCGCGATCACCAGCGTGGTCTTGTTCTGCGCGGCACTCTGCAGTTCGGCCTGGATCGCGCGTTCGTTGGCCGAATCGAGGGCCGAGGTGGCTTCATCGAAGATCAGGATCGGCGGGTCCTTGAGCAACGTGCGCGCAATGGCCACGCGCTGCTTTTCGCCGCCCGAGAGCTTGAGACCGCGCTCGCCGACCGGCGTGTCGTAGCCCTTCGGCGTGGCCATGATGAAGTCGTGGATGCGCGCCGCCTTCGCCGCCGCCTCGACTTCGTCGCGCGTGGAACCCGGCCGGCCGTAGGCGATGTTGTATTCGACCGAGTCGTTGAACAGCACCGTGTCCTGCGGCACGATGCCGATGGATCGCCGCACGCTGGCCTGCGTGACCTCGCGGATGTCCTGGCCACCAATGGTGATACGGCCTTGCTGCACGTCGTAGAAGCGGTACATGAGCCGCGCCAACGTGGACTTTCCCGAGCCCGAAGGGCCGACCACCGCCACCGTCTTGCCGGCAGGGATTTCGAAGCTCACATGCTTGAGGATCGGGCGCGCGGCCTCGTAGGCGAAGCTGACGTCCTCGAAACGCACGGTGGAATCGACGCCCGCGAGCGGCTGCGCCTGCGGCGCATCGCGCACCTCGCGCTCCTTTTCCATCAGCACGAACATCTTGTCGAGGTCGGTCAGGCTCTGCTTGATCTCGCGGTAGATCACGCCCAGAAAGTTGAGCGGGATGTAGAGCTGGATCATGAAGGCGTTGACCATCACCAGGTCGCCCAGCGTCATCCGCCCCTCGACCACGCCCGCGGTCGCGCGCCACAGCATCAGCACCAGGCTCACCGCGATCAGCAGCTGCTGGCCGGTGTTGAGCATCGACAGCGTGCGCTGGCTCTTGATGGCGGCCTTGCGGTAGCGGTCCAGGCTCGCGTCGTAGCGTTGTGCCTCGAACTCCTCGTTGTTGAAGTACTTGACCGTTTCGTAGTTCAGCAGCGAATCGACCGCGCGGCTCTGCGCGACCGAGTCGAGTTCGTTCATGGTCTTGCGGAACTGGGTGCGCCATTCGGTCACCGTGACGGTGAAGCCGATGTAGAGGATCAGCGCCACGCCGGTGATCCAGACGAACAGCGCGTCGAACTTGACGCCGAGGATGGTGAGCACCAGCGTCAGCTCGATGATCGTCGGCACGATGCTGTAGAGCGACATCGAGATCAGCGAGTGCACGCCACGCGTGCCGCGCTCGATGTCGCGCGTCATGCCGCCGGTCTGCCGCTCCAGGTGAAAGCGCAGGCTCAGCGCGTGCAGATGCCGGAACACCTCGAGCGAAATGCTGCGCGCCGCGCCTTCGGTCGCCTTGGCGAACACCAGCTCGCGCAGTTCACCGAACAGCGAAGTCGAAAAACGCAGCAGCCCGTAGGCCACCAGCAGCGCGATCGGCACCACGAGCAGGGCCTGCGCCAGGTCGGGCTTCGGCGTCATGGTGTCGACCAGGTTCTTCAGCAGCACCGGCACGCCGACGTTGGCGACCTTGGCGCCGACCATGAATGCCAGCGCCGCCAGCACGCGCCACTTGTACTGCCAGAGGTAGGGAAACAGGCGGCGCAGCGTGGCCCAGTCGGAGCGATCGGCGCGCGCGGGCGCACCGGAAGAGGCGGCGTGAGGAGAGGAAAGCGTTTCGCCGCTGCGGCGCATGGATGACAATCGTGGCTGTTGTTGTTCTCCAGATTGTGCCCATGTCCGATTCTTCCAGCGCCAGTGTGGCCGCAACCCTCAAGAGCCTGCCGACCGACATGGAGCTGGTGCTCAAGGTCATTCCGATGCCGGCCGACGTCAACGCCAACGGCGACATCTTCGGCGGCTGGGTCATGGCCCAGTGCGACCTGGCGGGCTCGGTGATTCCGGCGCGCTATGCCAAGGGCCGCATGGCGACCGTGGCAGTGAACGAATTCATCTTCAAGCAGCCGGTGCGGCTCGGCGACATTCTCTCGTTCTATTCGAAGCTGGTGAAGATCGGCCGCACCTCCATCACCGTGACGGTCGAGGTGTTCGCCGAGCGCTTCAAGGCGCAGGGCGAGTACCTCAAGGTGACGCAGGCGACCTTCACCTATGTGGCGATCGACGACAACGGAAGGCCGCGGGCGATCGAGCGGGAATGAATCAGGGCTGGAAGCCCGACTTCTTCACCACCGGCGCCCACTGCGCCTTGTAGGCGGCGAGCATCGCCACCGTCTGCGCGCTGCTGCTCGACACCGGCACCATCTCGGCGGACCTGAAGCGGGCCTGCAGCGCGGGGTCGGCCATGGCCTGCTGCACGGCCGTTGCGATGGCGCGCTGGCGTGCCGCCGGCATCGATTGGGCCGCATACACCACGTTCCAGCCCGAAGCGGACAGGTCGAGCCCGGCTTCCTTGAAGGTAGGCACATCGGGCAGCGAGGCCGCGCGGCGCACGCCTGAAACGGCCAGGATGCGCACCTTGCCGGCCTTGGCCAGGGGCTCCAGTGCATCGAGCGAGTCGAACGCAATCGGCACATGGCCGCCCATCAGGTCGTTCATCAGCGGCGCCGAACCCTTGTAGCCCACCACCGGCATGCTGAGCTTCATCTTGTCGCCCAGCATCAACGCGAAGAAGTGCGGCAGGCTGCCGGTGGCGGGCACGCCGGCAGCGATCTTGTCCTGGTTGGTTTGCATCCAGGCGCGCAGGTGGCCGAACTCGCGCACCGGCACGGCCGGCCCGACCGCGATGCCGAAGTCGTAGCTCGTGACCTGGGACAGCGCAACGTAGTCCTTGTCCGGGTCGTAGCCGGCGTCCTTGAACACCAGCGGTGCGACCAGCATGGTGGCCGGGTTGGCCAGCAGCACCAGGTTCTGGCCGCTGGTGTCCTTGTGAACCTGTTGCGCGGCAAGCCTGCCGCCGGCGCCGACGCGGTTCTCGACGATCACCGTGACGCCGAGCTTCGGTGCGATCGCGTCGCCAAGCAGCCGTGCCGCGCGGTCGGAAGTGCCGCCTGCCGGGTACGGCACCACGATCTTGAGGGTGCCGCCCTCGAGCGCAGCGGGTTGCGCACCGGCGGTGGCGCGGGCGCCCAGCAGCGCAGCCGCTGCCAATGCCTGTCGTCTTGTGATGGCCACGCTGTCGTCTCCTCGTGAAAAGCGGAGAAGCACTTTAGCGCAGGGCCGCTCGACGAACGGCGATCAGACCTTCGAGAAATCGGGTTTGCGCTTTTCCATGAAGGCGGTGAAAGCTTCCTTGGCTGCCGGCGAGCGCATCGCAGTGCCGAAGCTCGCGCCCTCCACGCCGATGCGCTCCAGCACCGCGGGCAGCTGCGCCAGCTTGAGCAGGCGCTTGGTTTCGACGAGCGCCGACAACGGCTTGGCCGCCAGCTTGCGCGCCTGCGTCTGCGCGATGCCGTTGCATTCGGTCGGCGGCACGACGCGGTTGACCAGGCCCACTTCGAGCGCGGCCTCTGCCATGAAGGGCTCGCCCAGCAGCAGCGCTTCGGCCGCGCGGTGGTAGCCGAACATCTGCGGCGCCAGCATGCTCGACGCGGCTTCGGGCACCAGGCCCAAGTTCACGAACGGCATCGAGAACGCCGCGTTGTCGCCCGCATAGACCAGGTCGCAATGAAACAGCAGCGTAGTGCCGATGCCGACGGCCGGACCACAGACGCTGGCGACGACCGGTTTCGGAAATGCCGCGATCAGCCGCAGGAAGCGGATCGCGGGCGACTCGGTCAGGGTCTGCTGGGCCGGCGCGCTCGCGGCGGCCATGAAGTCGCCGATGTCGTTGCCGGCGCAGAAGACGGTCGGGTCACCCTGGATCAGCACGGTGCGCACGGCCGCATCGCCCGCGGCCTGATCGAGCGCTACCGAGAGTGCGTCGTACATGGCGCCGGTGATCGAGTTCTTGCGCTCGACACGGTTGAAGGTCAGGGTCATTACACCGGCTTCGGTGTGGACGAGGATGTCGCTCATGGAGGTTTCCTTGGAGAAGAATGATGAAGTTCAGGCCGCGAGGGCCTCGCGCACGAAGTCGAGGCGGTCTTGCCCCCAGAACATTTCGTCGCCGACGAACATGGTCGGCGCGCCGAACACGCCGCGTTCGACCGCTTCCTGCGTGGTGGCCTTGAGCCGGTCCTTGGTGGCCTGCGCGTTGGCGAGTGCGAGCACAGCCGCCGCGTCGAAGCCGGCGGCCTGCAGCGCGGCGCCCACGGTGGCGGGGTCGTTCATGTTGCGGCCGTCGACCCACATGGCGGCGTAGATCGCCTTCACGTAGTCCATGAAGCGCTCGGGCTGCGCCATCTGCAGTCCGGCAGCACCGCGCATCAGCAGCAGCGTGTTGATCGGAAAGTGCGGATTGTGCGCAAAGGGCACGCCGTAACGTTTGGCAAAACGGGCCAGGTCCTTGTTCATGTACCGGCCCTTGAGCTTGATCTCGGCCGGCGAGCGATTGCCGGTGGCCTGGAACACGCCGCCGAGCAGCATCGGTTTCCAGACCAGCGTGGCCCCGGCGTCGGCCGCGATGTGCGGCAGCTGCGTCGCGGCCAGGTAGGCGGCGGGGCTGCCGAAATCGAAATAGAAGTCGATGGAGTGGGTCATGAGTGTCTCCTTGTCGGGTGCTTTTGTTCTGGGCGTTCTTGTTCGGGGCTCTTTTGTTCGGGGCGCGTGCACAGGGCACCGGGTACTCCCCTCCGCGAATGTCCCCCGCCTTCGGCTCCTCCTTTATTTCGCTGCGGGGAGCACCCGATGCCCTGTGCACGATGGGCGCGGCTGTCGTGCTGGCCGATGAACGACCGCTCTGACGGATCACGCCGATGGGGTGCCTTGCGCAGCGAAATAAAGGAGGAGGCCGAAGGCCGGGGGACATTCGCGGAGCAAGGTACCCCGTCGGCGTGAGCGCGCCCTGAATGACCCACAACACGACGAACAAGAAACCAAGTCGTCATCTCAGAACTTCTCAGACCACGGCCGCAGATCGAGCTCGTGCGTCCAAGCGTCGCGCGGCTGCGTGTGCAGCATCCAGTAGCTGTCGGCAATGTGTTCCGGATTCAGGATGCCATCGCTCTCCTTCAACGCATAGCGCTCGGGAAAGTTACTGCGGATGAACTCGGTGTCGATCGCGCCGTCAACCACCACATGCGCGACGTGAATGCCCTGCGGCCCCAGCTCACGCGCCATCGACTGCGCCAATGCGCGCAACGCCATCTTCGCGCCCGAGAAAGCGCCGAAGTTGGCCGCGCCACGCAGCGATGCCGTGGCCCCCGTGAAGATGATCGTGCCGCGATGCCCGCCCTCGGGAAGCTCACGCGCCACCATGCGCTTGGCCACTTCACGGCCGTTCAGGAAGCCCGAGAAGCAGGCCATCTCCCACACCTTGAAGTACTTGCGCGCGGTCTCGGCCAGGATGCTCTCGGGCACGTTGGCGCCGATGTTGAACACCATCACCTCGATCGGGCCGAGGGTCGATTCGATCTCTTCGACCAGCGCGATGACCTCTTCTTCCTTGCGCGCATCGCAGGCAAAGGCGCGCGCTGCGCCGCCGTCGGCCTCGATCTGCGCGACCAGCGGCTGCAGCTTGTCGAGGCTGCGGCGCGTGACACAGGCCACGTAGCCCTCGCGCGCAAAGCGACGCGCAATGGCACCGCCGGTGGCGTCGCCGGCACCGACGATCAGGGCGGTCTTGCGCGTCATGGTCATTCCTTGAAATAGACGATCTGGTTGCTCGTGGCGAGCAGCAGCCCCGCTTCGCTCCACAACTGCGCGGCCTGGTCGAAGAAGCCGTTGTGAAACTGCTGCCCGACCGCGCGGCCCAGCAGGTAGCCGGTGCCCACGGCGGCGAGTTCGGCCGGGCCAACGTGGAAGTAGGTCGTGATCGACACGGTACCGGCCGGCACATGCCGCGCCCGGCGCAGCCAGACGCGTGGATAGAACATGTCGCTCAGCGACGCCAGCGAGGTGAAGTCGAGCGGGCGCGGATCGGCATCGCGCAGCCAGATCAAGGATTCGCTGTGGTCGCCGCCGCCATCCCAGGTCGCCGGAATCTTGCCGCTGATCGGCCGCATCTCGTACTGGTTCGTCCATGCGACGCCGGTCGGGCCGATGCTGATGCGCTTGACCGCGGCCGGCGCCGGCACGGCGGGCATCGGCAGGTCGTTGGCACCCCAGGTCTCGCGACGCGCGGCCGTGACCACCGTTGCGGTGGTGGTCACATGCGGCGCACCGCCGGCGGCGGCCTGCGTGATCTCGATCGTCCAGTGCTGGGTCGACCGGTTGGTGCGCACGGCGGTGGCCTGCACATCGAACGCGCCGGCCTCGATCGCCGCTGCGTAGTTCACCGTCAGCGCGATCGGCGTGCCCAGCAGGTCGGGATGCTGCAGCACCGACTGCAGCACCACGGCCGCGGTGGTGCCGCCGAACGGGCCGATCATGTTCCAGTAATCGGCGCTGGTCATGCCGGTCGAAAGGCCGGCGCGGATGCCGCTCGGCTTCAGCGCCAGCGCCCGGTCGAAGATGTGAGGAGCGGTCATGGCGGCAGTGTGCATCGGCGCGTGGGTTCAGGCAGTCGTGGAGGCGACGCGCGCAGCGGCGGCGCGCTGGAAGCCGCGCAAGGACTCGAGCGCGCGCGGCCACAGCTTGTCGGCAAAGCGTTCGTGGAAGAAGCCGAAGTGGCCGATGCGCCCGGCCTGCACGTCGGCCGGTGCGATCTGCTGCACCTCCTGCGGCGCGCCGGTGTAGAGGCCGATCAGGTTGTGCGTGCCACGCAAGGTCATGAGTTCGTCGTCGGTCATCGACAGCGCGAGCACCGGGAACTGCACGCGGCCATAGCTCTGCGCCGCCGCTTCGCCCTCGGCGCCGACGCTGTAGCGCGGATCCAGGCACCAGCGGCGCCACTGCAGGATCACGCCGCGCGGCAGGTCGCCGACCTTGCGCAGCCTGCGACCCGGGAAGTAGCCGCAGATGCGCGTCGCGATCGGCACCAGCACCCACCAGAAGTACGGCACCATGCGCTTGAGCTTCGGCGCGTTGTCGCGCCAGTAGCCGCTGCCGGCCGCGATGCTCAGCAGCCCGTCGACCTGCTGCGGCCGCCGCAGAAAGCCCGGCAACTGCGCGCCGAGGCTGTGGCCGAACAGGTAGAGCGGCAGCTCGGGCTCGACGGCCTTGGCCGCGTCGATCACGGCTTCGTAGTCGCGAGCCCAGTCGAACAGGTCGGCACGGTAGCCGCGCAGCGACCGGCCTTCCATCGAGGCGCCCGAGCCCCTGTAATCGAAAGTGGTGACGCGCAGGCCCCGCGTGGCGAGCCATTCGGCAAAAGGTGCGTAGAAACCTTGGCGCACGCCCATCGCGCCGCCGATAACCACGCTGGCGCGCGGTGGCATGCCATCGGCGGGTTCATAGACCCGCAGCGCGATGCGCGTGGCGGGGTCGACCTGCAGCTGTTGTTCTTGCATGCCAGCAACTCGGTTGCGACTACACGCGCTCGAAGATGCCTGCGGCGCCCTGCCCCATGCCGACGCACATCGTCACCATGCCGTACTTCAGGTTCTTGCGGCGCAGCGCATGCACCACGGTGGCCGAGCGGATCGCGCCGGTTGCGCCAAGCGGGTGCCCCAGGGCGATCGCGCCGCCCATCGGGTTGACCTTGCTGGGGTCGAGCCCAAGCGTGTTGATCACCGCCAGCGACTGCGCGGCGAAGGCTTCATTCAGCTCGAACCAGTCGATGTCCTCGTGCTTCAGCCCCGCATAGCGCAGCGCGGCCGGAATCGCCTCGATCGGCCCGATGCCCATGATGTGCGGCGGCACGCCCTTGCTGGCAAAGCTCACGAAGCGCGCGAGCGGCGTCAGGCCGAACTGCCTGACCGCCTTTTCGCTCGCGAGGATCAGCGCACCGGCGCCGTCGGAGGTCTGCGAGCTGTTGCCGGCCGTCACGGTGCCGCGCGCTGCGAACACGGTGCGCAGCTTGGCGAGTCCTTCGAGGCTGGTGTCGGGACGTGCGCCTTCGTCGAGGTTCACGGTGCGCGTCTTCGCGACCGGCTCGCCGGTCGCGAGGTCCGGCGTGCGGTCGGTCACTTCGATCGGCGTGATCTCGTCGGCGAACTCGCCGGCCTGCTGCGCGGCCAGCGCCTTCTGGTGCGAGGCCAGCGCGAACGCGTCCTGCGCGTCGCGGCCCACCTTCCACTGCTGCGCGACCTTCTCGGCCGTGAGCCCCATGCCATAGGCAATGCCGACATCGCCTTCACGCTCGAAGATCGAGGGCGACAGCGAGGGCGCATTGCCCATCATCGGCACCATGCTCATGCTTTCGACGCCGGCGGCGATCATCACGTCGGCCTCGCCAACGCGGATGCGATCCGCCGCCATCTGCACGGCCGAAAGGCCGGAGGCGCAGAAGCGGTTGACCGTGATGCCGCCGATGCTGTTGGGCAGGCCGGCCAGCACGGCGCCGATGCGCGCGATATTCAGCCCCTGCTGCGATTCCGGGATCGCGCAGCCGCAGATGATGTCTTCGATGGCCTTCGGGTCGAGCCCGGGCACCGCTGCGAGCGCCGCCTTCAGCGTGGTCGCGAGCAGGTCGTCGGGCCGGTAGTTGCGGAAATAGCCACGGTGCGACTTGCCGATCGGTGTGCGTGTGGCGGAGACGATGTAGGCGTCTTGAATCTGTTTCATGAATAGCTCCTGAAGGGCTTTCTCTGTTCGGGAAACACCGCGGGACCGGCTTTGCCGGGCCGCCGGTGTTGCCCCCTGCAAGGGGGTTGGCGTAGCGACACGAAGTGCGCGAAGACTGGGGGTTAGTTTCTTACTGGTTTCCCCGTGCTGAGCATTCCCATGATTCGCTCCTGCGTCTTCGGATGCACGATGAGCGAGCAGAACGCCTTGCGTTCCAGCGCCATCAGGTATTCCTCGGTCACGAGCGAACCCGCGTCGATGTCGCCGCCGGTGACCACGCCCGCGATCAGGCTCGCGATGTGGAAGTCGTGCGCGCTGATGAAGCCGCCGTCGCGCATGTTCACGAGCTGGCCCTTGATGGTGGCGGCGCCGCTGCGGCCCGCCACGCGGAAGCTGCGGCGCAGCGGTGCGCGGTAGCCGGCATCGGCCATCGCCTTCGCCTGCTGCAGCGCGACGTAGAGCAACTCGTCCTTGTTCGCGACGATCACGTCGCTGTCGAGCAGATAACCCAGCTTCTTCGAATCGAGCGCGCCGGTGCCGACCTTGGCCATCGCTGCGGCGGTGAAGCCTTCGGTCAGGAACGGCAGCAGGTCGGTGCCGGTCGATGCAGCCGCGTTCTCTGCGGCGCGGCGCGCGATGTAGGTGAGGCCACCGGCGCCCGGCACGAGGCCCACACCGACTTCGACCAGGCCGATGTAGCTTTCCATCGCGGCAACGCGCTTGGCCGAATACACGGCCAACTCGCAGCCGCCGCCGAGCGCCAGGCCGCGCACGGCAGACACCACCGGCACGCTCGCGTAACGCAGCTTGAGCATCACCTTCTGCAGTTCTTCTTCGGCCCCTTCGACCGCACCGATGCCGGCGACCACGAAGGCCGGCAGCATCGCCTGCAGATCGGCGCCGACCGAGAACATCTCGTCGGGCGACCAGATCACCAGGCCCTTGTACTCGGCTTCGGCCAGCTCGACCGCGGCACCCAGCGCTTCGGCCACGTCGGGGCTGATGGCGTGCATCTTGGAATGGATGCTCGCGATCAGCACTCCTTCAAATCCTTCCTTGTCGAGCGTCCAGACGCGCACATCGCCTTCGTCGCTGATCGTCGTGCCCGCGGTGTTGGCATCGGGCGCATTGGCGCCGAGCACGCTTTCGGGGAACAACTGGCGCTCGTGCACCGGCAGTTTGCGCTGCGGCACGAACTGACCCTGCGAGGCGCTCCACGAACCCTCTGGCGTGTGCACGCCGCCGGCCTTGGCGACAGCGCCCTCGAACACCCACTTGGGCAACGGCACCGTGCTGAGCGCCTTGCCGGCGTCGATGTCTTCCTGCACCCACTTCGCGACCTGAGCCCAGCCGGCCTCCTGCCAGAGCTCGAACGGGCCCTGCTTCATGCCGAAGCCCCAGCGCATCGCGAAGTCCACATCGCGCGCGCTTTCGGCAATGGTCGCCAGGTGCACGGCCGCGTAGTGGAAGCTGTCGCGCAGGATGGCCCACAGGAACTGGCCCTGCGGCCCTTCGCTCTCTCGCAGCAGCTTCAGGCGCTCGCCTGCCGGCTTCTTCAGCATGCGTCCATAGACCTCGTCGGCCTTCTCGCCCGAAGGCACGTAGTCGCCCTTGGTCAGGTCGAAGCGCAGGATGTCGCGGCCGACCTTCTTGAAGAAACCGGCCTTGGTCTTCTGGCCCAGGTTGCCGAGCTCCAGCAGCTTGGCCAGCACCGGCGGCGTCGCGAAGTTGGCGTAGAACGGATCGGTCTCGGCGTTCAGGTTGTCCTGCAGCGTCTTGACCACATGGGCCATCGTGTCGAGGCCCACCACGTCGGCAGTGCGGAAGGTGCCCGAGCTCGCGCGGCCCAGCTTCTTGCCGGTGAGGTCGTCCACCACGTCCGGCGTGAGGCCGAACTTCTCGACTTCCTTCAGCGTGGCCAGCATGCCGGCGATGCCGACGCGGTTGGCGATGAAGTTGGGCGTGTCGTGCGCGCGCACGACGCCCTTGCCGAGCGTGCTGGTGACGAAGGCCTCAAGCTGGTCGAGCACCTGCGGCTCGGTGGTCGGCGTGTTGATCAGCTCGACCAGCGCCATGTAGCGCGGCGGGTTGAAGAAGTGGATGCCGCAGAAGCGCGGCTTGAGCGCTTCGGGCAGCGCTTCGCTGAGCTTGGTGATCGACAGACCCGAGGTGTTCGAAGCCAGGATCGAATGCTTGGCAACGTGCGGCGCGATCTTCTTGTAAAGATCGAGCTTCCAGTCCATGCGCTCGGCGATCGCCTCGATCACCAGGTCGCATTCGCCCAGCTTCGCGAGGTCGTCGTCGTAGTTGGCGACCTCGATCAGGCCGGCATCGGCCACGTCGCCGAGCGGCGCGGGCTTGAGCTTTTTGAGATTGTCGATGGCGCGCGTGACGATGCCGTTCTTCGGGCCTTCCTTGGCGGCCAGGTCGAACAGCACCACCGGCACACGGACGTTGACCAGGTGCGCAGCAATCTGCGCCCCCATCACGCCGGCGCCGAGCACGGCAACCTTCTTCACTTGAAATCGGGACATATCTGGGCTCAAAAGTTCTGGTTTCTTTCGGGGAACACCGCGGAGCCGGCTTTGCCGGGCCGCTGGTGTTGCCCCCTTGAGGGGGAGGCTGCTACACGAAGTGAGCAGCTACGGGGGTGGGTCAAGGCATGCGGGTCCAGGTCTGGGTGCGCCAGAAGGGGCCGAGGTAGCCGCGCACTTCCAGCTTCCTGCCACCGTCGATGGGCGTGAAGCTGGCGCGGTATTCCTTGCCGTTCTCGGGGTCGAGGATCTTGCCGCCCTCCCAGACATCCTTGCCGTCGGCCTTCTTGCCGCCGCGGATGATCTCGAGGCCGGCGATCGGCTTGCCCTTGCGGTCGTCGCTGCATTCGTCGCAGACGGCGTCGGCCTTGGCGTCCTTCCTCAGCGTCTTCTCGATGCGACCGGCCAGTGCGCCGCCGGTTTCGGTGACGCGGATCTCCGCCTTGACCTCACCGGTCTTGTCGTCGACGCTGCGCCACAGCCCGACCGGACTCGTCTGTGCGAGCGCCGTGCCGGCCGATGCCACCAGAACCACTGCTGCAAGGATCGATTTCATGCGGGACTCCACGTTTGTTGTCAGGGAAAGGATCAGGCCAAGGCCGCATCCGTGTCCATCAGGACCTTGCTGCCGGCGCGCGCCGTGCGCATCAGCGTCGCGGTCTCGGGGAACAGCTTGGCGAAGTAGAAGCGCGCGGTCTGCAGCTTGGCGACATAGAACGGGTCGGTGTTGCCGGCGGCGATCTCGCGCAGCGCCACCTGGGCCATGCGGGCGAACAGGTAGCCGAACACGAAGTGGCCGGCCACGCGCAGGTAGTCGACCGCGGCAGCGCCAACCTCGTCGGGATTCTGGAAGCCCTTGAAGCCGATCTCGGTGGTGAACTTGGTCAGTTGCTCGCCCAGCATCGCCACCGGCGTGATGAACTCGCTCATCTTCTCGTTGACACCCTCTTCGGCGACCAGTGCACCGACCAGCTTGCCAAACTTCTTGAGCGAGGCGCCGTTGTTGCCCAGCACCTTGCGGCCCAGCAGATCCAGCGACTGGATGGTGTTGGTGCCTTCGTAGATCATGTTGATGCGGTTGTCGCGCGTGAACTGCTCCATGCCCCATTCCTTGATGAAGCCGTGGCCGCCGAACACCTGCATGCAGGCGTTGGTCGCGATGTGGCCGTTGTCGGTGATGAAGGCCTTGACGATCGGCGTGAGCAGCGCGACCAGTTCGCCGCTGTCCTTGCGCACCTTCTCGTCGGGGTGGTGGTGTTCCTTGTCGAGCAGCAGGGTACAAAAGATCTGCAGCGCGCGGCCACCTTCGGCGTAAGCCTTGGCCGTGAGCAGCATCTTGCGCACGTCGGGGTGCACGATGATCGGGTCGGCGTCCTTGTCCTTGGCCTTCGGACCGGTCAGCGAGCGCATCTGGATGCGATCCCGGGCATAGGCCAGTGCGTTCTGGTAGGCCACTTCGGTCAGGCCGAGCGACTGGTTGCCGACGCCCAGGCGTGCCGCGTTCATCATCACGAACATCGCGGCCAGGCCCTTGTGCGGCTGGCCGACCAGCGAGCCGACGGCGCCGTCGATCACGATCTGCGCAGTCGCGTTGCCGTGGATGCCCATCTTGTGCTCGAGGCCGCCGCAGTAGATCGGGTTGCGCTCGCCGAGCGATCCGTCGTCCTTGACGATGAACTTCGGCACCGCGAACAGGCTGATACCCTTGCTGCCCTTGGGCGCGTCAGGCAGGCGGGCCAGCACCAGGTGGATGATGTTGGCGGCCATGTCGTGCTCGCCGGCCGAAATGAAGATCTTGTTGCCGGTGAGCTTGTAGTTGCCGTCGGCCATCGGCTCGGCCTTGGTGCGCAGCATGCCGAGATCCGTGCCGCAGTGCGGCTCGGTCAGGCACATGGTGCCGGTCCACTCACCGCTCGTGAGCTTGGGCAAATAGGTTTTCTTCTGCGCGTCGGTGCCGTGCGCCACCAGTGCTTCGTACGCGCCGTGCGAGAGGCCCGGGTACATCGTCCAGGCCTGGTTGGCGCTGTTGAGCATTTCGTACAGGCACTGGTTCACCACGAACGGCAAGCCCTGGCCGCCGAACTGCGGGTCGCACGACAGTGCCGGCCAGCCGCCTTCGACGAACTGCGCGTAGGCCTCCTTGAACCCCTTGGGGGCCTTGACCTCGTGCGTGGTCTTGTCGAGCACGCAGCCTTCTTCGTCGCCGCTGATGTTGAGCGGAAACGTCACTTCGGCCGCGAACTTGCCGGCCTCCTCGATCACCGCGTTGATGGTTTCGGCATCGGTCTCGGCATGCGCCGGCAGGGCCTTCAGTTCTTCGGCGACGTGCAGCACTTCGTGCAGAACGAATTGCATGTCACGCAGCGGCGGGTTGTAGATGGGCATGGACGAAAGCTCCTGGACAAGTTCTAGAAAGAGAAGAGGAAAGGAAAAATGTTCAGCGCACGCGCTTGAGCGGCGGCTGGGGAGATGCGCCCGCAGGCCGCGGCGCCGTGGGCGTGGCGCAGCGCTCGAGCAGGTTGTCGAAGCCGCGCTCCGCACGCTCGATCGAGCCCGGCACGCGCAGGAAGCGCGCCTCGTAGTGCAGCGCGAGGATCAGGCCGTGGATCTCGAATGCGATCTGCCGCGCGTCGGCGCCCGGATCGAGGTGGCCTTCGGCCTGCGCCTGCACCACGGCGCGCAGCACCGCGGCCTGCCAGATGCTGACCGACTCGACCAGCGCGTCGCGCACCGGCCCGGGCCGGTCGTCGAATTCGGTGGCGCCGCTGATGTAGATGCAGCCCGAATCGATCTCGACCGAGGTGCGCTTCATCCAGTTGCCGAACATGGCACGCAGGCGCGGCAGCCCGCGCGGCGCCGACAGGGCGGCGTAGAACACCTCCTGCTCGAAGCGCGCGTGGTACTCGCGCACTACGGAGATCTGCAGTTCCTCGCGCGAGCCGAAATGGGCGAACACGCCCGACTTGCTCATCTGCGTGATCTCGGCCACGGCCCCGATCGACAGGCCCTCGAGGCCGATCTGCTGCGCCAGATTGAGCGCGGCATCGACGATCACGGCCTTGGTCTGCTGCCCTTTCTGGGCCGCACGGGCACTTTTGGCGGGAACGGCATCGAGGGACATGGGCTTGCAGAATAAAACGAACGGTCGTTCTATTTTGCAGGAGATTGACTGTTCTGCCCAACAAAAAGACCCACCGCGCGGGTGGGTCTTTGGGGGGAACGCGAAACGGGGGAGGTTACAGCTTGAAGCCCACCACGTCCTGCCGCTGCTCGCCCAGCCCCTCGATGCCGAGCGTCATGACGTCGCCCTTCTTCAGGAACAACGGCGGCTTCATGCCCATGCCGACGCCGGGCGGGGTGCCGGTGGTGATCACGTCGCCGGGCATCAGCGTCATGAACTGGCTCACGTAGCTGATGATCTTGGCGACGCCGAAAACCATCGTCTTGGTGTTGCCGGTCTGCACGCGCTTGCCGTTGAGGTCGAGCCACATGGCGAGCTTCTGCGGATTGGCCACGTCGTCGCGCGTCACCAGCCAGGGGCCGAGCGGGCCGAAGGTGTCGCAACCCTTGCCCTTGTCCCAGGTGCCGCCGCGCTCGATCTGGTACTCGCGCTCGCTCACGTCGTTGATGGTGCAGTAGCCGGCCACGTAGTTCAGCGCATCCTTTTGCGAGACATAGCGCGCGCGCGTGCCGATGACCACGCCGAGCTCGACCTCCCAGTCGGACTTGACCGAGCCCTTGGGCAGCATGACCGGATCGTTCGGGCCCTGGATGCAGGTGGTGGCCTTCATGAACACCACCGGCTCCTTCGGAACCGGAAGACCGGATTCGGCCGCATGGTCGGCAAAGTTGAGGCCGATCGCGATGAACTTGCCGACATTGGCAACCGGGCTGCCGTAGCGCGGCTTGCCCTTGACCAGCGGCAGCTTGTCGGCCTTGAGCTTGCGCAGCTTGGCGATGGCAGCGTCGCCGAGCTGGTCGGGCCCGATGTCCTTGATCACGCCGCTCAGGTCGCGCAGCTGGCCGTTGTCGTCGATGAGGCCAGGCTTTTCCTTGCCGGGGTTGCCGTAGCGCACGAGTTTCATTCGGGGAGTCCTTTCAGTGTGACAAGTGGATCAGTAGGTGGCGCGGCCACCGGAGAGGTCGAAGGTAGCACCGGTCGAGAAAGCGCAGTCTTCGGTGCACAGCCAGGCCACCATCGACGCGATCTCGGCCGGCGTGCCGAAGCGGCCCATCGGAATTTTCGAGAGCATGAACGCAATGTGCTCGGGCGTCATCTGGTCGAAGATCGCGGTCTTGACCGCGGCCGGCGTGACGCAGTTGACCCGCACACCGGTGTCGGCCAGTTCCTTGCCGAGCGATTTGGTCAGCGCGATCACGCCGGCCTTGCTGGCGCTGTAGGCGCTGGCATTCGGATTGCCCTCCTTGCCGGCCACCGAGGCGATGTTGACGATGCGCGCCCACGGCCGTTCGCGCAGGTGCGGCACCCATTCGCGGCAGCAGAGAAAAACGCCGTTGAGGTTGACCTCGATCACCTGGCGCCAGGCGTCGACGGGGTAGTCGGCGAGCTTCGAATTCGGGCCGGTGATGCCGGCGCAGTTGACCAGCGCGTCGACCGTCGCGCCGGCCTTGCGGCGCGCCAGAGTGACCTGCACCGCCTGGGCGACGCCGGCGGCATCGGCCACGTCGACGGCGACCGCCACCGCGTTCTCGCCGAGGCTCTGCGCTGCGGCCTCGACGGCTGCCTGGTCGCGATCCCACAGCGTGACGTCCCCGCCCGAAGCCAGCAGCCGCTCGGCAATCGCAAAGCCGAGCCCGGTGGCACCACCGGTGATGACCGCATGCCGGCCGTGGAAGTCGAGCCGGTTCATATCGTGATGCCGCCGTCGACCGAGAAGGCCTGGCCGGTGGCGAAGATGGCCTCGTCGCTGGCCAGGAACACCACCACTGGTGCGATTTCGTGCGCCTGTGCGAGCCGGCCCATCGGCTGGCGCGCGATGAAGGCCTGGCGGGCCGCGATCGGGTCGTCATTGGCATTGATGCGTTCGCCCAGCGACGGCGTATCGACCGTGCCGGGGCACACGGCGTTGCAGCGGACTCCCTGCATGACGTAGTCGGCCGCCACGCTTTTGGTCAGGCCCAGCACCGCCGCCTTGGTGGTGCCGTAGACGTTGCGGTTCGGCAGGCCCTTGATGCTGGAGCACACGCTCGCCATGTTGATGATGCTGCCGCCGCCCGCGGCCAGCATGCGCGGCAGCACGGCCTGGATGGCCCAGAACTGCGCGCGCACGTTGAGGCGGAACGCGAAGTCGAGGTCGTCGTCGGTGGCGCTGAGGATCGGGCCGTTGTGCACGATGCCGGCACAGTTGAACAGCACGTCGACCGCCGGCATCCGGGCCACCAGCGCATGGATCGCGGCCTTGTCGAGCACGTCGAGCACGGCGGTCTGCACGTTCGGCGTGCCGGCGTAGCTTTCGAGCAGCTTCGCGTTGACGTCGGTGGCCCAGACCTGGGCGCCTTCGGCGGCCATGGCGAGCGCGGTGGCGCGGCCGATGCCCTGCCCGGCCGCCGTGATGAGGGCGGTCTTCCCTTTGAGTCTCATGCTGTCTCCTCGATGGAATGGGTGCCGGCTGAACGTTCAGGGTTTCGCCCGATGGTTGCGGCGCCGTGCAGATCGTATTCTGAATTGGCCTGACCACTTGTCCAATTCAGGACAACCCTTAAACCCCGCCCTTCCCTCTTCCCGACTCCCCGTGCCGCTGCACTCGATCGCACCGCAACGCCTCTACCGCCAGATTGCCGACCAACTGCGCGCACTGATCGGCAAGGGCGAGTTCGTCCCGGGCGCGCGGCTGCCGGCCGAGCGCGACCTGGCGCGCCAGCTCGGCGTGAGCCGGCCCTCGGTGCGCGAAGCACTGATCGCGCTCGAGGTCGAAGGCTATGTCGAGGTGCGCACCGGCTCGGGCGTGTATGTGCTCGATCGACCCCAGCGCTCGGCCGCGCCGATCGAAGCGACCGAATGGGGCCCGCTCGAGTTGATCCGCGCGCGCCGCGTGGTCGAGGGCGAGACCGCGGCGCTGGCCGCGCTGCATGGCAAGCGGAAGGATTTCGACGCCATGCAGCGCGCGATCGACACCATGCGCGAAATGGCCGACCGCAACGTGATGCCGCTCGACGGCGACCGGGCCTTTCACCTCGCGATCGTCGAAGCCAGCGGCAACACGGTGCTGATCGAAACCGTGCAGGGCTTCTGGGACTCGCGCAGGGGCCCGCTGTTCACGCGCCTCGGCGGCTATTTCGAAACCGTGGTGTCCTGGCGCCGCGCAATCGCCGAACACGAGGCGATCCGCGACGCGATCGTGGCGCGTGACCCCGCCGCCGCGCGCGCCGCGATGCACGAGCACATGGACAAGTCGCATCAACGCTTCAGCGCGAGCTGGCGCCGGGCCAAGGCGGTTTGAACAACGTCGCTTCCTGCTTTCTTCCCCACCACCAACGGAGACAACAATGAACATCAACAAGCGATTCGCCATCAAGACCCTGGCTGCCTGCGCCATCGCCGTGGGCGCTGCAGGCACCGTGGGCATTGCCAATGCGCAGACCAAGCTGAAGTGGGCGCACGTGTACGAAACGTCGGAGCCGTTCCACAAGTACTCGCTGTGGGCGGCCGACGAAATCAAGAAGCGCACCAACGGCAAGTACGAGATCCAGGTGTTCCCGGCCTCGAGCCTGGGCAAGGAGTCGGACATCAACCAGGGCCTGACGCTGGGCACGGTCGACATCGTGCTGACCGGCGCGAGCTTCGCGGGCAACACCTACAAGCCGCTTGCCGTCACCTACTTTCCGTTCATCTTCCGCGATTCCGATCACTTGCTGAAGTACGCGCAGAGCGATGTCTTCAAGGAGCTGGCCAAGGGCTACGACGAGAAGAGCGGCAACCACGTGACCGCCCTCACCTACTACGGCGCACGCCACGTGACGTCGAGCGCGGCCAGGCCAGTGACCAAGCCTGAAGACATGAAGGGCCTGAAGATCCGCGTGCCCGATGCGCCGGCCTACCTGGCTTTTCCCAAGTCGCTCGGCGCCAACGCCACGCCGATCGCCTTTGCCGAGGTGTACCTTGCCTTGCAGAACGGCACGGTCGACGCCCAGGAAAACCCGCTGCCGACCATCGAAGCCAAGAAGTTCTTCGAAGTGCAGAAGAACATCTCGCTGACCGGCCACATCATCGACTCGTTGCTCACCGTCACCTCGGGCCAGCTCTGGGGCAAGCTGAGCGCGGACGAGAGGAAGGTCTTCGGCGATGTGATGCAGGAAGCCGCCGAGAAGACCGGCCGCGAAATCATCGCCTCGGAAACGCGGTTGGCCGAAGAGTTCAAGAAGAAGGGCAACAACATCATCACGGTCGACAAGAACGCGTTCCGCGAAGCCGTGCTGAAGGCCACCAAGCCCACCGACCAGGGCTACCGCCAGCAGGACTACGACCGCATCCTCGCAATTAAATAGCACCCCCCAAGCGGCTCACTTCGTGTAGCCGCCTCCCCCTCGAGGGGGCGACACCAGCGGCCCGGCGAGGCCGGTTCCGCGGTGTCTCCCGAACGGGCTTCGCTTTGCTTGCCGCTGGAGCCGACCAGCAGGAGATTGCAGTGACTGACGACAAGAAGATCATCGACGACGAGGGCCACTTCCATGTGGAAGACGAAACCATCGATCTCTCGGACACCATCGCCGAGGGCTGGATCGCGCTGGCGATCTTCTGGATGCTCGCGCTCACCGTGTTCTACCAGTTCGTCACGCGCTACGTGATGAACGACTCGGCCGCGTGGACCGAAGAGGTGGCGCGCTACATGCTGATCGGCGTGGTGTTCATCGGTGCCGCGATCGGCGTGGCCAAGAACAACCAGATCCAGGTCGACTTCTTCTACCGCCACATGCCGGCTGCGATGGGCCGGTGGCTGTCGCGTGCGGTCGATGTGCTGCGCATCGCGTTCTTCGTCGCGGCCGTGGTCATGACGGTCCAGATGATGCTGAAGATCGGCAGCAACACGCGCATGACCATCGTCGACGCGCCGATGAACATCGTCTACGGGCTGTGCGCATTCGGCTTCGCGGCCATGGCGTTTCGCTCGCTGCAGGTCGCGCGCATCCACTGGCGGCGCGGCTACAGCGTGCTGGAGCGCCCCGAATCCACCCTGGCCGATCACTGAGACGCGCGCGCATGCTGAAGATCTTCTTCCTTGTTTTCATGGCCGGCGGCATTCCGGTCGCCATCGCGATGGCCGGCGCTTCGCTGGCCTACATCGCGCTGTCGGACAGCACCCTGCCGCCATTCGTGGTGATCCACCGCATGGTGAGCGGCATCGACAGCTTTCCGCTGCTGGCCGTCCCGTTTTTCATCCTGGCCGGCAACCTGATGAACAACGCGGGCATCACGACGCGCATCTACAACTTTGCACTGGCGCTGGTGGGCTGGATGAAGGGCGGGCTCGGCCATGTGAACGTGCTGGGCTCGGTGATCTTCGCGGGCATGAGCGGCACTGCCATTGCCGATGCGGCCGGCCTCGGCACGATCGAGATCAAGGCCATGAAGGAGCACGGCTACTCGACCGAGTTCGCGGTCGGCGTGACCGCCGCATCGGCCACGCTGGGCCCGATCATCCCGCCCAGCCTGCCCTTCGTGATCTACGGGATGATGGCCAACGTGTCGGTCGGCGCGCTGTTCCTCGCGGGCATCCTGCCGGGCGTGATGATGGCGATCCTGATGATGCTGACGGTCGGCTACTACGCCCACAAGAACAAATGGGGCGGCGACGTGAAGTTCTCGAGCACCCGCTTCTTCAAGGCGATGTGCGAGCTGGCGGTGGTGGTCGGCTGGCCGCTGCTGATCTGGCTGCTGGTGGCCAAGCTCGGCATGCCGGCGCAACTCACCGTGTTCGCGGGCCTGGCCAGCCTGTTCGTGCTCGACCGGATCTTCAGGTTCGAGGCCCTGCTGCCGATCATGACGCCGGTGCTGCTGATCGGCGGCATGACGACGGGGCTCTTCACGCCGACCGAAGGCGCGATCGCGGCCTGCGTGTGGGCCATGATCCTGGGCTTCGCCTGGTATCGCACGTTGTCGTGGAAGATGTTCGTCAAGGTGTGTCTCGACACCATCGAAACCACCTCGACCGTGTTGTTCATCGTGGCTGCGGCCTCGATCTTCGGCTGGATGCTGACCGCCACCGGCGTCACCACCGACATCGCGGCCTGGGTGCTCGGCTTCACCCGGCAGGCCTGGGTGTTCCTGCTGCTGGCCAACCTCCTGATGCTGTTCGTGGGTTGCTTTCTCGAGCCCACGGCGGCCATCACGATCCTGGTGCCGATCCTGCTGCCGATCGCCACGCAACTGGGCATCGACCCGATCCACTTCGGCCTCGTGATGGTGCTCAACCTGATGATCGGCCTGCTGCACCCGCCCATGGGCATGGTGCTGTTCGTGCTGGCGCGCGTGGCGGGCCTGAGTTTCGAGCGCACCACCATGGCGATCCTTCCCTGGCTGGTGCCGCTGCTGCTGGCGCTGGTGGTTATCACCTACGTACCGTCATTGGTACTGTGGTTGCCCAAAATGTTCTTCTAGAAATGACGCACACCCCCAGTCTTCGCGCACTTCGTGTCGCTTCGCCAACCCCCTTGCAGGGGGCAACACCAGCGGCCCGGCAAAGCCGGTTCCACGGTGTTCCCCAGGAGATTCATCCATGACGTCCATGACCCCGTTTATCCGTCTGCATCCAGCCGACGATGTCGTGATCGCGCGCAGCCAGCTGGTCGGCGGCGCGCAGATCGAAGACTTCGCCGTGCGCGGCCTGATTCCCGCCGGCCACAAGGTCGCGACGCATGCGATCGCCGCGGGCGAGCCGGTGCGCCGCTACAACCAGATCATCGGCTTCGCGAGCAGGCCGATCGCCGCTGGCGAGCATGTGCATACGCACAACCTCGACATGGGCCCCGACAAGGGCGACTTTGCGCGAGACTACGCATTCGGCGCCGACGTGAAACCGGCGCCCGCGAAGCGCGAGGCCACTTTCATGGGCATCAAGCGCGCGGACGGCCGCGTGGCCACGCGCAACTACATCGGCGTGCTAACCAGCGTGAACTGCTCGGCCACCGCCGCGCGCGCCATTGCCGACCATTTCTCGCGCAAGACCAACCCTTCGGCGCTCGCGGCGTTCCCGAACGTCGACGGCATCGTCGCGCTCACGCACGGCACCGGCTGCGGCATGGACACGCAGGGCATGGGCATGCAGATCCTGGAGCGCACGCTCACTGGTTATGCGACGCACCCCAACTTTGCCGGCGTGCTGGTGGTGGGCCTGGGCTGCGAAGCCAACCAGATCAACGCCTGGCTCGCGACCGGCCATCTGGCCGAGGGCGAGAACTTCCGCACCTTCAACATCCAGGACACGGGCGGCACGCGCAAGACGGTCGACAAGGGCATCGCGCTCATCAACGAGATGCTGCCGCGCGCCAACGCGGTGAAGCGCGAGCCTTGCAGCGCGGCGCACATCACGATCGGGCTGCAGTGCGGCGGCTCGGACGGCTACTCGGGCATCAGCGCGAATCCGGCGCTGGGGGCTGCGGTCGACCTGCTGGTGGCGCATGGCGGCACGGCGATCCTCAGCGAAACCCCGGAGGTCTACGGTGCCGAACATCTGCTGACGCGCCGTGCCGTGAAGCGCGAGGTGGGCCAGAAGCTGGTCGACCGCATCCGCTGGTGGGAGCACTACACCGAGATCAACGAGGGCGAGATGAACAACAACCCCTCGCCGGGCAACAAGGCGGGCGGGCTCACCACCATCCTCGAGAAGTCGCTGGGCGCGGTGGCCAAGGGCGGCACCAGCAACCTCGAAGCCGTCTACGAATACGCAGAGCCCGTGACGGCGCACGGCTTCGTCTACATGGACACGCCAGGCTACGACCCGGTGAGCGCGACCGGCCAGGTGGCCGGCGGCGCCAACGTGATCTGCTTCACCACCGGCCGCGGTTCGGCCTACGGCTGCGCGCCCTCGCCTTCGCTCAAGCTCGCCACCAACTCGGCATTGTGGAAACGTCAGGAGGAAGACATGGACATCAACTGCGGCGAGATCGTCGACGGCACGGCGTCGATCCAGGAGATGGGCCAGCGCATCTTCGAGCTGGTGCTGGCCACCGCATCGGGTGAGCCGTCGAAGAGCGAGAAACACGGCTACGGCCAGAACGAGTTCGTGCCATGGCAAGTCGGAGCCGTCATGTAGCTCGCCCCCAGGCTGCGGCGCACTGCGTGTCGCCTTCGCCTTCCCCCGACCGGGGGCAACACCTGCGGCCCGGCAGAGCCGGTTCCGCGGTGTTTCACGAACGGGTCTCGCTGCGCGGCCCTTGCAAACCCCCCCTGGAGTCCACTGATGCCACAGACACTTTCCGCCACTGTCCTGCGATCGCAATGCGCCCGCATTCTTGAAGCCGCCGGCAGCACGCCGGCCGAGGCCGGCCAGGTTGCCGACAACCTCGTGCTGGCCAACCTGAGCGGCCACGACTCGCATGGCGTGGGCATGCTGCCGCGCTATGTCGACGCGGTGGCGGAAGGCGGGCTCACACCCAATGCGTCGGTCAAGGTCAACGCCGACATCGGCACGATGCTCGCGCTCGACGGCCAGCATGGCTACGGGCAGATTGTCGGCGTGCAGGCCATGGAACTCGGCACCGCGCGCGCCAAGCAACACGGCAGTTGCATCATGACGCTGTCGGCGGCCCACCACCTGGGCCGCATCGGGCATTTCGCCGAAATGGCGACGGCGCAAGGCCTGGTGTCGATGCACTTCGTCAACGTGCTGTCGCGCCCCGTGGTCGCACCCTGGGGCGGCGGCGACGGACGCTTCGGCACCAACCCGTGCTGCATCGGCATTCCGCTCGCGGGCGCCGAACCGTTCCTGCTCGACTTTGCGACCAGCCGAGTGGCGCAGGGCAAGATGCGCGTGGCCCACAACAAGGGCGAGCGCGTGCCCGACGGCTACCTGATCGACGAGCGCGGCGCGCCGACCAACGACCCCGGCGTGGTTGTCGTGCCGCAAGGCAATGGCTTGTTCGGCGCGCTGATGACCTTTGGCGAGCACAAGGGTTACGGCATGGCGATGGCCTGCGAGTTGCTCGGCGGCGCACTGACCGGTGGCGGTACCTGGCACCGCCCGGCGGACGCGGCGCGCACCGTGCTCAACGGCATGCTGACGGTGCTGATCGATCCGGCGAAGCTCGGCACCCAGGCCAGCTTCGCGCAGGAGGCCACGGCCTTCGTCGACTGGTTGCGCCAGAGCCCGCCGGGCGCGGGCTTCGACCATGTGCAGATCGCCGGCGAGCCCGAGCGCGCGGCGCGCGTGGCGCGCGAGCGCGACGGCATCTGGCTGGACGATGCAACGTGGGGCGAGATCGTCGCGGCGGGCGCCAAGATGGGCGTGACCATCGCGTGAGGCGCGCACACGGTTTTGCATTCGAGAATCTGAATCCGGCGTTGCGTTGTTCTGAGCGCTGTGATTCCGGGGCCGAGGTTCCGGGGCGCTGAGGGTCCGGGGCGGGCTCAGGGCGGCGGGGCACGCTGCTCCGCGAATGTCCCCCGGCCTGAGCCCGCCCCGAACTCCGAACCCTGAGCCGAAGCGCGAAGCGTCAAGCCGAAGGCCGGCGCTGCGACTTGCGGCTCAACACCAGCGCAATACCGCCCAGGATCGCGACCGAGGCAACAGCCAGCCGCGGCGTGATCGCTTCCGACAGGAGCAGCACGCCGCCGAACGCAGCCAGCAGCGGTACCGACAACTGCACGGTGGCCGCCTGCATGGCCGAAAGACGGGCCAACGCCGCATACCAGACGACATAGCCGAGGCCCGAGGTCAATGCACCGGACGCCACGGCGAGCACTACGCCGGTTGCGTCCGCATGGGCGCGGGCCGCAAAAACAAGGCTCAACGCGAGAGCCAGCGGCACGGCCCGCGTGAAGTTGCGGGCCGTCGCGGCCAACGGGTCGGGCACGCCACGGCCGCGCAACGAGTACACGCCCCACGCCACGCCGGCAAGGGCCATCAGCACGGCACCGGCCAATGGCGGCGCAGCAATGCCCGGCAACACCAGGTAGACGAGCCCACCCGCCGCCACAACGAGGCCGAACCATGCAACGGGCCCGAAGCGCTCGCCGGCGCCCAGGCCGGCACCCAGCATCGTGAGCTGAACCGCGCCGAACAGGATCAGCGCGCCCGTGCCCGCGGGCAGGCTCAGGTAGGCAAAAGAGAAGAACGCCACATAGGCGAACAGCATGACGGCGGCGAGCCAGTCGGCACGGCGGGCCACCGGCGGCTGCGCCCTGAACCGCACCACGAGGACGAGCGCGATCGCACCGGAAACCAGCCGGATGCTGCCGAAGCTGGCCGGATCGATGCCGCCTTGCTGCAACGCGAGCCGGCACAACAGCGAATTGGCCGCGAACGCCAGCATGGCCACCGCCGTGAGAGCAAAGGTCTGCAACGTGGACGGGCCGTCGCGCGCTTCAGGCATGCGTCGCCACCAGGAAGACGGCCCAGCCCAGCAACGCGAACCCGAGCGGCGCGCTCAGGCGATGGCCCCACGGAACGTTCTTTTCCATCGCCATGACGGCGGCCAGCAGAAGCATCCAGCCCAAGCTACCGGTGCCGAGCGCGAACATCAACAGCATCAGTGCCCAGCAGCAGCCGACGCAGAACAGGCCGTGGTGCAGGCCCAATGCGAACGCATGGCGGGCCTGCGCCTGCCCCCGCCAGTGCTCGATGACGAAGCTCAGCGGTGTGCGGCACTTCTCCAGGCAGCGGTGCTTGAGACGGCTGAACTGGAAGGCACCGGCCAGCGCAATGGTCGCGGCACCAATCACCCAGCCATGCCAGGCCAGCGTCGGCGCGCTGGCGAGCAGCGCCAGCACTGCACTGTGGAGCGCGTGCGCCAGCAGCCCGAATGCACCCCACACCGCCATGTAGCCCAGCCCCAGCAGCATGAGCAGGCGCCCATGATCCGGGCGCCCCGTGGTCAACCGGTCGAAAGCGTTGAACAGCGGCAGCGTGGTCGGCAGCATCATGGCCGCCGTCATGAGGATCCACGCCGCGGCGTAAAGCACCATGGGCACGACCACGTCGCCAGCGGGAACGACCCGGCACAGGAACGCTGCCGGCCCCGAGGCCGTCCAGTCGCCGTGTTCGAGATAGCGTCCGTACGGGCTGCGCGCCCAGGCCCACAGCACCACCCATGCGAGCGCAATCAGCGCTGCAAGAACCGGCAGGAACACGCGGCGGTGGCGGGAGACGTTGCGCGGCGGCGAGCGGGCCGCCGGGTTCATTGGGTAACCTTCGTGCTTCGCACTGCGGTGCGAGCTTGCTTGGGGCGGCCCGGCGCGGCGCTCATGCGTCGAAGACGAAGGTGCTTTGCAGGGCGTTGTGGTTCTTGATGTCGAGGTCGATGCCGAGGGCGGCGTTCTTGGAGCGATAGGTCGGAGCCTTGCCGACGAACACTGGCGCACCCGGAACCGTCGAGAACACGGTGTCAGATAGCGTGGTCTGGCCGCCCGTCGCGCCACGGTAGGGCTCCAGTTCGGCGTAGTAGTCCTTGCCGATCGCCAACTCGCCCTTGCCCTCGTTCACGGTGAAGCGGATCGAAGCTCGTTCGACCGACACGACCTCACCGATGAGCGCGGCCAGGTCTGCGATCGGCCCGCCGGCCTGCCCGGTGTAGACCTTGAGCAGCGCCTCCTCCTGCGCCTTGGAGGCGTTGTCGTCGACGAAGATCGCCGCCGTCCAGTTGCCCTCCAGGATGTTTCCGGGCACATGCGCTACGGCCGCGATGGTGTTGCCGCCGACATCGAGGCCGTCGACCGTTCCCTTGTCGATGCGCCACGCGACGATCGTGTCGCAGGTTCCGTTGTCAGGATCCTCGCCGATCCAGCAGGGACACAGGACGTTGCAGTTGCATACCTCGAGCAGGCGACCTTCCAGGTGATAGCTCATACGAACCTCCGTTCAAGAAGCCACACGAACACGGACTTGTCGCCGCGACCGGGGCGGCAAGGGGGCACTGATCCTACGCTTCGCGCCGGATCAAGTCGAGTGGCTGGGACAGGCTCAGAGCATGAGCGCGACCGACGCTTCCAGGTGCTCGGACGGCGCGCGCCGGAACCCCGAGCGCGCAAAACGCTGGAGGCGCCCGACCACGAAGGCGGTGAGCGCAGAGGCCCGCACCTGCGCATCGACGGTGGGCGTGGCCGAGCCCTCGTCCGCCGCAACGCCGCGCAGGGCCTGGCGCAACGTCGATTCGATCTTGTCGAAGAACTGGTTCATGCGGCTTTGCAAGCGCTCGTTCTCGTAGACCAGCGCATCCCCGACCATCACGCGCGTCATGCCCGGGTTTTTCTCGGCGAACTGCACCACCATCGAAATCACCCGTGCGGCCTGTTCCCGGCCCGGCGCGTCGCGCTCGGTGATCTGGTTGACCAGGCTGAACACGCTCTGTTCGATGAAGTCGATCAGGCCCTCGAACATCTGCGCCTTGCTGGCGAAGTGGCGGTACAGCGCGGCCTCGCTCACCTCCAGCCGCGCTGCCAGCGCCGCCGTCGTCACACGTTCGGCGCCCGGTTGCTCGAGCATGGCCGCCAGCGCCTGCAGAATCTGCACGCGCCGCTCGCCCGGCTTGGGCCGCTTGCGCGTCGTGGCCAGAGCGGCCTCGGCCGGGATGGCATCACCAGGGGCGCTCATCTCTTCGTGCTGCATGATTGTGGCGAAAAAGTGTAATTAAATGATTCTCGCACAGCGTTAGTGAGTGCGCGCCAACATCATTCTGCGCGGGCTCACAGAGAATGAACGACTTCACGAAATGTTTGCAGCAATGAGCCACAACATCCTGGTGACCGGCGGAGCCGGCTTTATCGGCAGCCACACCTGCGTCGCACTCGCTGCGGCGGGCTACGCGCCCTTGATCCTCGACAACCTGGGCAACAGCGACGTGCGCGTGCTGGAGCGGCTTGCCGCCATCACGGGCCGAACGCCGGCGTTCATCGAAGGCGACGTGCGCGACCGTGCGCTGCTGGATCGCCTGTTTCACGAAAACGTCATCTCGGGCGTGATCCATTTCGCCGGCCTCAAGGCGGTCGGCGACTCGGTGGCCGACCCGGTGCGTTATTACGACAACAACGTGAACGGCACGCTGGTGCTGGCCGCGGCCATGCAGGCGGCTGGCGTGAAGACGCTGATCTTTTCGTCGTCGGCCACCGTGTATGGCGACCCGGAGCGCTCGCCCATTCCCGAAAGCGCGCCGTGCCGGCCCGCCAATCCCTACGGGCATTCGAAGCGCATGGTGGAGCAGGTGCTGGCCGACCTGCAGCACGCTCAGCCAGACTGGCGCGTGGCGCTGCTGCGCTACTTCAATCCGGTGGGTGCGCATGAGAGCGGACTGATCGGCGAACACCCGCAAGGCAAGCCGAACAACCTGATGCCCTACGTCTGCCAGGTTGCCGTGGGTCTGCGCGACCGGCTGGCGGTGCATGGCGGCGACTACCCCACGCCCGACGGCACCGGTGTGCGCGACTATGTGCATGTGATGGATCTGGCCGAGGGCCATGTGGCGGCGCTGCGGCATGCGGCGCGCGCGCCCGGGCTGGTGACGCTGAACCTCGGCACCGGCCAGGGCGCGTCGGTGCTGGACGTCGTCAAGGCGTTCGAGCGCGCCAGCGGACGCGCGATTGCCTACGAGATCGGCCCGCGCCGACCGGGCGACGTGCCCGCGTACTGGGGCGATCCGTCGCTCGCGCAGGCCACGCTCGGCTGGCAGGCCCGCCGCGGGCTGGATCAGATGTGCGCCGACAGCTGGCGCTGGCAGCAGGCGAATCCGAAGGGCTACGAGAACTGATCAGCGGGCACGGATCATCGTGCCGTAGGCCTGGTCGGTCAGGATTTCGAGCAGCATCGCGTGCGGCACGCGGCCGTCGATGATGTGCACCGCGTTCACGCCGCTCTTGGCCGCATCGAGCGCGCCCTCGATCTTGGGCAGCATGCCGCCCGAGATGGTGCCGTCGGCGAACAGGTCGTCGATTTCGCGCGCGCTCAGGTTGGTCAGCAGCTTGCCGTTCTTGTCGAGCACGCCCGGCGTGTTGGTCAGCAGCATCAGCTTTTCGGCCTTCAGCACCGTGGCCAGCTTGCCGGCCACCACATCGGCGTTGATGTTGTAGCTCTCGTTGTTTTCGCCAAAGCCGATCGGGCTGACCACCGGAATGAAGGCGTCGTCCTGCAATGCCTTCACCACGCTGGGGTCGATTGCCACGATGTCGCCGACCAGGCCCACGTCGTGATGCAGGTTGGGATCGTTGCGGTCGGCCAGCTTGAGCTTCTGCGCACGGATCAGGCCGCCATCGCGCCCGGTCAGGCCCACCGCCTTGCCGCCGGCCTGGTTGATCAGGCCCACGATGTCCTGTTGCACCTCGCCGGCCAGCACCCACTCGACAACTTCCATGGTCTCGTCGTCGGTCACCCGCATACCCTGGATGAAATGGCCCTTCTTGCCGAGCCGGTTGAGCGCCGCCTCGATCTGCGGCCCGCCGCCGTGCACCACCACCGGGTTCATGCCGACCAGCTTGAGCAGCACCACGTCTTCGGCAAAGTCGGCCTGCAGGGCCGGATCGGTCATCGCGTTGCCGCCGTACTTGATGACGATGGTCTTGCCGTGGAACTTGCGGATGTACGGCAGCGCCTGGGCCAGGATTTCGGCCTTGTCACGCGGCGGGATGTTCAGGACTGGGTCGGTCATGGAGGAAATGGCACAGGTGAAAGTCGGCGGATTTTGCCGGTATGACTAGGGCCGCAGCCAGCGCGGCACCTTGAAGCGCACGATCATCAGGTAGGCAATGACGTAGGTCGTGACGAACAGAAGACAGAACAGCATCAGCACGATGGTGTTGTTCCAGAACAGCACGGCCGGCACCACCGACAGCGCGGCGAACATCCACAGGTAGGGCGAGGTGCGATTGTTGCGCGCCAGCAGCTGGCGCGCCTCGTTGTCCTCGAAGGCCACGCGCACGATGCGGCGGAAGATCAGCTGGTGGAAGTGCAGCGCGTCGGCCGTCCCCGGCGACTGGCCGCGCGCCAGCTTGCGGTAGATCGAGAACAGCGTCTCCCACACCGGGTAGATCAGCAGCAGCATCGGGAACCAGGGCGAAACATTCGAGTGCCGCTTGACCAGCATCACGCAGGCCACGGCGATGACGATGCCCCAAACGTAGGCCCCGCCGTCGCCCGCGAAGATCTTGCCGCGCGGGTAGTTCCACATCAGGAAGCCCAGCGTCGCGCCGACCAGGCAGATCACCATCGCCGCGAGCTGCCGGTCGCCCACCTGGAGCGACACATGCGAGATCGCCAGGCACACCAGCACGGCCACGGTGCCGGCGAGGCCGTTGTAACCGTCGATGATGTTGAAGGCATGCGGCAGGCCGCCGATCGCCAGCGCGGCGAACAGCACGGCGACATAGGGCACGGTGCGCATCCAGCCGTCGACGATAGGGACGCCGGTGCGGTAGACGCCGAGCCCGAGCAGCCAGCACAGCAGCAAGGCCGAGCCGATGGTGAGCCCGAGCCGCCAGCGCACCTTGACCTTCTGCGTCACGTCCTCGGTGATGCCGCCCAGCACGGCCGGCGCGATGCACAACAGCATCAGGCCAGAGGCCCCGACGGACCAGCGCACGTTGAACGGGTCTCCGGCCCACCCGGCCGCGAGCCAGGCCGCGCCCATGCCGATGAAGATTCCGGCGCCTCCGAGGCGCGGCACGTGTCCCTTGTGAAAGCGCTGCGGCATGTCGACCGCATAGCGCCGTGCATGGCGCCGCGCGCGGCGCATGAACACCAGCACGGCAACCGCGGAGAGGAGGAAACTGATGACGATCAGGGCAATCATGGGGATGGAGCGGGAACCCTAGAATTCCCGGTCGAAATTAGACCATGCCCACGCCCCCTTCCCGCACCCCCCAGCCCATCACCGTCTCGATCGTGAGCCACGGTCAGCTGGCGCTGGTCCGGCCGTTGCTGGAACAACTGGACCGGTTCAGCGCCGGGTCGATCGACAAGGTGGTGTTGACCCTGAACATTCCGGAACCCGATGTGCTGGCGGGCCTGCCGTGGCAGTTTCCGGTCGAACGGATCGAGAACGCCGCGGCCATGGGCTTCGGGGCGAACCACAACCAGGCCTTCAGGCACTGCGATTCCGAATGGTTCCTGGTGCTCAACCCGGACATGCGCTTCGACAACGACGTGCTCGCGCCGCTGGCTGCACAGGCTGCGCCGGATGCCGGCTTGCTGACACCGCGCATCCTCGAGCCCGGCAAGGCCCAGCCCGAACAGCACCGCGCCATCATCACGCCGCTCGAGATCCTGACGCGCAAGCGGCCGGGGTATGCCATTCCGGCCGTGCCCGAATGGGTGCCCGGCCTCTTCATGCTGTTTCGCAGCCGCGCGTACCGCGAGGTCGGCGGCTTCGACGAACGATTTTTCATGTACGGCGAAGACTTCGACATCTGTGCGCGCACGCAGTTGGCGGGATGGAAGCTGCAGGTGGCCGAAGACTTGCTGGCGCGGCACGAGGCGCAACGCGCCAGTCACGCCAGCCGCCGGCATCTTTACTGGCACGTCACCAGCCTGCTCAAGGTCTGGGGCTCCGGCGCGTTCTGGCGGTTTCGCAGGGCTGTGCGAGGCGGGAGTCAGGCCTCGGTCTTGTAGATCCTGCGAAAGCCGCGGATCAGCGGCAGCTTGGTGGCCGAGCCGATCGCGCGGACGATGCCGGGCGTGCTGTGCGACAGCAGGAAGCGCGTGATCCAGAGCTTGACCTTGCGGCGGCGGCCCATGTAGGGGTTGGCGAGCACCATGTCGGTGTATTCGGACAGGTAAGCGAACATCTCGCCGCGGTACTCGTTGTCGAGCTTGATCGCCTCAATGGCGTGATCGACGAAGAATTTGCCGAACCTCGGCACCAGCTGGTCGCGAAAGTAGAAGCGCCCGCGCCGCGGCTCGTCGGGGAACATCGCGATCAGTTTCTTGAAATAGCGAAAGCGGCTGCGGATCATCCGGATGCCGAATGAGGTGCTTTCGGTGTGGATGCACCAGACCGTGACGGCACGGTCGATGAAATGGTTGCTGTAGCCCTTGCGGAAAATGCGAAGAAAGAGGTCGTCGTCTTCGTAGCCCATGAACTGGCCATCGAAGCCACCCACCGCATCGAACGCCACGCGGCTCACCAGTGCCGCGGACGGCAGCACGAACATGTCGTAGCGCAGCAGGTCGAAGATGCTGCGCTTGGGGTGGTTCTTCGCATGCTCCTTCACGAGCGAGGTGCGCACCACATTGCCGTCGACATCGGCCTCGTACAGGTCGGCGTAGACGAAACCGAAACGCGCATCACCGGCGGGAATCCCGTCGACCAGGATCTCGATGTGGTTCGGCAGATAGAAGTCGTCCTGGTCCAGGAAGCAGAGGAAATCCGCGCTGGAAGCGGCCACGCCGGCATTGCGCGCCGAGCCCTGGCCGCCGTTTTCCTTGTCGACGATCCTGAACGGATAGCGCGCGGCCAAGGCCCCCAGCGCTTCGCGCTCTTCCGGCCGCGAACCGTCGTTGACGACGATCACCTCGTGCGCCGGAACCGTCTGGTTGAACACGCTCTTGACCGAACGCTCGATGAAATCGGCGCCGTTGTAGAACGGGATGACCACGACGACGCTCGGCCTCGCAGCGGCGGTGATGACGTTTTCGTGAGGCATTCGGGGACAGTTTTGATTCAGACGGATTCGAACAGATCGCGCACCACGCCGCGTGCACCGCGGCCGAACTTGTTGTAGCGGCCGGTCAGGGCCTCGCGCAGTACCGGCAGGCAGCGCGCCACGCGCGAGGGCGGGAGCGCAGCCCGGAAGCGCTGGTGCACCAGCTTGTCGCGCAACTTGCGGATGGTATCCGGTTCAACGCGGTCACCGAGCGCCAGCAGCCGGGTCAACAGAAGCTCTGCCTTGAACGCCCGCTCGGCGTGCGTATTGCCGCGCGAGGCGAGTGCCTTCCTCACCTTGCCCAGAAAGCTGTCGCGACGTGCGCCGATCTGGTTGTTCTCGTGCTGCCGGTATTCGATCAGCGCTTGCTCGATCACGTCGACGCGGCCGATCGACGAGGCCACGATGGCCAACCACTCGTCATGCACCCACTCCTTCGGGAATGGCACCGCGGGCGCCAGCAACGTTCGCCGGAACATCGTGGTCGCGCCGGTCACGAGGTTGCGGCGCAGGAACACATCGAAGGCGCGCCCCGTGTGAATCCATTCGAGCTCGAAACGCTGCACCTCGAGCGCATGGAACAGCGACTGGCCGAGATCCTTGCGCTGGCCATCGACCAGTCGCGCATCGCTGTGCAGCAGCAGCAGCTCGGGTCGCTTGTCGAACTCGGCCACCATTCGCGCCAGGCGATCGGGATACCAGACGTCGTCCTGGTCGCACAGCGCGATCAGGTCGCCGCTGCAGGCGCTGGCGGCCTGCTCGAAGTTCTTGGTGACGCGCAGCGACGTGGCGTTGCGCAGCACCTTCAGCGTGATCGAGAGGCCGGGCCACTCCTGCAGGCAGGCATCGACTGCCTTGCGCGCCAACTCGACGCAATCGTCGGTGGAGGCGTCGTCAGACAAAACGATCTCGGCTGGCGGCACGGTCTGGAGGCAGATGCTGCGCACCTGCTCTTCGATGAAGCGCGCCCCGTTGTAGGTGCAGAGGGCAACGGAGATGGCGAGCGCTGGGTTCATGGCTTTGCGGCACCGCTGATCCAGGGCACTCTCGGTGGCCAGGCCAGGCCGAAGTTCTCTGCGTGAATCGTAAGGTTGGGGTTGTAGGCGGGGTCGTTGGCGATCAGGTCGCCCCAGCGTTGGCGCATGCAGGCCTCCTCTTCGATCAGGCGCGCGCGCTGCACGTCGGACACATCCGCCCCCCGCGTCGCCGACTCGTGGTGGAACAGCTCGGCGTGGGGCGTCCAGACATTGCGATGACCGGCCGCCCGCAGTTTCAGGCAGAAGTCGATGTCGTTATATGCGACTTTCAGGTTCATTTCGTCGAGGCCGCCGACCTCCTGGTAGAGGGCCTTGCGCACCACGAGACAGGCGGCGGTCACCGCCGAGAACGACTGGATCGACTGCGCCCGCTGGAAGTAACCGCTGTGCCAGGCGGGCAGGTGCTTGTGCGCATGGGCCGCCACACCCCCGACGCCGAGCAGCACGCCGCCGTGCTGAACCGTTTCGTCCGCGTAGAGCAGCTTGGCACCGACTGCCCCGACGCCGGGCTGCAGCGCGATCGAGACCATCTCGTCGAGCCAGCCGGGCGAAATGACTTCGATGTCGTTGTTGACCAGCCCCACCACATCGCCCCGCGCGAGCGCGACGGCCCTGTTGTTGAGGGCCGCGTAATTGAACGGGCTGTCGTCGCGGATCACCTGGATGCCCGGCGAAGCATTCAACTCGGCCAGGTAGGCCAGCGCTTCCGGATCGTCGGAGCCGTTGTCGACCACCAGGATGTCGAAGTCGGGGTAGGTCGTGTCCAGCACGATGCTCTCGACGCATTGGCGCAAGAGTGCAACCGCATTGCGCGTGGGAATGACCAGGGTCACCGGCGGCGGATCGGCAGGCAGTTCGTAGCGAACGTGCAAAAGGCCACCGCCGGCGTCCGCAACGCCCGCGCGCGCTCCGATGCGCTGAAGGTGCTGGCTCAGGGCCTGCGCTCGGGCGCGTTGCGCGTTCGCCGGCCAAATGGCATCCGCCGGGCCGGCACGCCGATGGCAGAGCACCTGTGGAATGTGCCGCACCTGGTCAGGCCGAAGTCGCTCGACACACCGCAGGGCAAGATCGTATGCCGCCGCGTCGAAGCCGGCGCGCCATTCGCCCGCGTCGCCGAGCAGCTCGCGCGCGTACGCGCCCGGACAAAGACTCAGGTTGCCGGCACGGAAAAGATCGATGTTCCAGTCCGGCTTGAAGCAGGGATCGGCGCGCAAACTGTGGGCGTCGAGCGCGTCCTCGTCGGCATAGATGAGCCTGGCTTGCGGGTTCTCGACGATTTCGCGGGCGATACGGAACAGCGCATGCGCGGGCAGCACGTCGCCGGCATCTATCGGGAGCACCCAGTCGCTCGCAGCCTCGAGACCCGGTTTGATGCGTGCGTCCTGCGCGGCGTACCGCGCGAGGGCTGTCCGGATTTCCGCACCGGTCGCCGCCGGGTCGGCGCGCGCACAAAGTACCCAGGATGCATAGGTCTGGGAGAGCACCGCGTCGATGGTGGCGGCCAGCGAGGCCAAGTCCGCACCCGCCACCGACAGAAAGATCACAAACTGCGGCCGCAGGGGCCAGGCGTCGGCAATGGCCAACACCCGATCCGGCGACATCAGGTCGGGCTGGTCGTACAGGCGAATCCACTCCGCGTAGCTTGGCGCCTGTGGCTGCGCGGATACCGTCGCACCGGTTCGCAGGCGCTGCATCTGCCGGCTGACCCAGCGCACGGGGGCCGAGATCCGCCAACTGGTCGACCGTTGCATCGCACCGATCCGCCCCTCGAGCGCGATCATCTGTTCGCCCAGGGCGCCAAGCTGTCGAAGCAACTGCCCTTTGTCCGGCCCCTGCCGGAGTTCGCGGTGCTCCGCGGCCCGGCGTGTGGCATTCAAGGTTGGCTTCATGAAAATGGGTTGGCGTTGGAATATGGCGCAAAGAGGGACAGCCCCCTGCGTCAGGGGGACGTCAAAGCCAGACCGGTAAAATTATCGCCCGTCCAGTTATCAGGAAAATAATGCGCGTCCTTTCAGTTGTCCTCTCCGGGGGCGCAGGTTCCAGGTTGTGGCCTGCATCGCGCCAGGCGTATCCGAAGCCGTTCATGAAGCTGGGCGGATCGACACTGCTGCAGCAGGCGATCGAACGCGGGCAGGCGTGCGGCACAGGCGACCTGATGGTGGTTACCAACAAGGATCATCTGTTTCTGACGAAGGATGTGCTGCGTCAGATGGCCGATCCGCCCAAGGCGACGCTCCTGCTCGAGCCCAAGGGTCGGAATACTGCGCCCGCCATCGCGCTTGCCGCGCTGCAATGCGCCAAGGATTTCGGCGGCGACACCGTGATGCTGGTGCTGTCGGCCGACCATCTGGTGCCGGATGTCGACGCCTTCGTCGCGAGTGCCAGCCAGGCGTTCCGGCTCGCCGAGAAGGGCGCGCTGGTCATTTTCGGGGTCAGCCCCACCAATCCCGATACCGGCTTTGGCTACGTGGAGGTCGAGCACGTCTCACGCAACAGCCAGCCGGTCAAGCGCTTCGTGGAAAAGCCGGATCTCGAAACCGCGCGGGAATACCTCGCGACCGGCCGCTACTACTGGAACAGCGGCATGTTCTGCTTCACGGCGGACGCGATCATCGACGCGTTCGAGCGCAACGCGCCCGAGGTGCTGACCGCGGCGCGGCGTGCATTTGCGTCGGCAAAGACGGCCGGCGACACGGTTCAATTCGAAGTGCACGACTTCGGCTTGCAACCCGACATCAGCATCGACTACGCCGTCATGGAGCGTGCCGACAACGTTCAGGTCGTGCCCGCCAAGTTCAGTTGGAGCGATGTCGGCACCTGGCCTTCTGTTGCCAAAGCCCAGACGTCGGATGCCAGCGGCAACACGATGCCCTATGACACGATCGCGATCGACACCACCGGCACGCACGTGCAGATCGAAAGTCATGGCCCGAAGGTGGTCGCCACGCTGGGTGTGCACGATCTCGTGATCGTGGACACGCCGGACGCCCTTCTTGTTGCGCACAAGAACAGCGCGCAGAGGGTCAAGCAGGTTGTCGACGTGCTCAAGGCACGCAAGCACGAAACCATCAACCTTCCCGCCGTAGTGCATCGCCCGTGGGGCACCTACGCGTCGCTCAAGGAAGAAGACGGCTACAAGGTCAAGCGCATCACGGTCAAACCTGGCGAATCCTTGTCCCTGCAATACCACCACCAGCGCGCGGAGCACTGGGTGGTCGTGGCAGGCACGGCGATCGTGCAGGTCGGGGACGTAGAGTACGAGACATTGCCGGGTCAATACCGGTACATCCCCCTCAAGGAGAAACATCGTTTGACGAATATCGGCAAGGATGAGCTGGTGCTCATCGAAGTGCAATGCGGGCGCTACCTCGGCGAAGACGACATTGTTCGCCTGGCAGACACCTACGGTCGCGTATGAGCCAGGCACATTCCAATTTGCATCGCAGTGCGTGGGCCGACTGGTGGGAAGGCACCCGCCGCACCGACATCTGGTGGACGCTGGCGTGGTTCGACATCGTGCTGCGCTATCGGCGCTCAATGCTCGGACCGATCTGGCTGACGCTCAGCATGGCCGCCATGATCGGTGGCATGGGGCCGCTTTACAGCTCGCTGTTCGGCACGGAGCTTTCGACGTTCTTTCCCCATCTGGCGCTGGGCCTGATCTTCTGGGGCTTCTTCTCCAGCATGGTCACCGAAGCGTGCAATGCGTTCATCGGCTCCGCGAACTATCTGAAGCAGGGCTACTTCCCCATCAGCCTGTTCGTCTGGCGAAGCATGGCGCGCAACCTCATCCAGTTCGGTCACCAGATCGTGCTGTATGTCCCGGTCGCCATCTGGGCGGGCATCACGCTGTCGTGGTCGGCCCTGCTCTTTATCCCAGCGTTCCTGCTGGTTCTGATCAATGCGCAGGCGCTTGGCCTGGCACTGGGACTGGTCTGCACGCGGTTTCGCGATGTCACCCAGATCGTCACCAGCGTGATGCAGATGCTGATGTTTCTCACACCGGTCTTCTGGCTGCCGGAAAGCCTGCCCAGCCGTGCCAAGTACATCCTCTGGAATCCGTTTGCGCAGATGCTGGATCTGCTGCGAACGCCGCTGATGGGCGGCGTTGCGGAGTCCCACAACTGGTGGGGCATCCTGGGATGGACAGCGGCGACGGTCGTTGTTTCGGGCCTGCTTTTTTCGAAGTACCGCCGCCGCGTTGTCTACTGGCTGTAACTGATGGCTTTCATTTCCCTCAAAAACGTCTCTGTCAATTTTCCGATCTACGGCGCCGGCGCCGCATCGTTGAAGAAGACCCTCGCATCCTCAGTCACGGGCGGCCGGTTCGGCAAGGAAACCGGGGTCAATGTGGTTCAGGCCCTGAGCGGCATCAATCTTGAATTGAAGAGCGGTGATCGCCTTGGTTTGGTAGGCCACAACGGCGCCGGAAAATCGACGCTGCTGCGTGCGCTGGCGGGCGTCTACGAGCCGTCTTCCGGCGAGTTCGTTCGCGAAGGCACCGTGTCCAGCCTGATCGATCCATCGCTGGGCATCGAGCCCGATGCCACCGGCATCGAGAACATCATGCTGCGCGGCCTCGTGATGGGCATGAGCAAGAAGCAGTTGGACGATCTGACGCCCTCCATCTGCGAGTTCAGCGGGCTTGGCGAGTACGTCAACATGCCGGTGCGAACCTACTCCACCGGCATGATGATGCGGCTGGCTTTCTCCATCTCGACCAGCGTCGAAGCGGACATCCTGTTGATGGACGAATGGCTTTCGGTCGGCGATGCAGAGTTCACCGAAAAGGCCGAGCAGCGGATGAAGGACGTGGTGGCCAAGTCCGGTATTCTGGTTCTGGCTTCGCATTCGCCGGCTCTGATCGCGAAGGAATGCAACCGGGTCATCCATCTCGAGCACGGTCGCATCGTCGAGCAATAGCGACCGGGCAAGAGTCCTCCTTCAGCACCGGGACGGGTTTGCTTTCGGAATTGCCTTGATCTCGGCCAGCCGCTGGGCGACGCGCCGGCCGGCGGCCTCCAGCGACAGGCTCGCCTCGGCGCTCAGCTTGGCTTGCGCGCCCAGTTCGCGCGCCCATGCCTGGTTCTCGAAGATGCGGCGCATGTACTGCGCTGCGTGCTCGATGGACGGCTCTGCCCATTCGGAATCGGCGTCATATGGCGGGATCGGGCGTCCGAGCTTGACGCGCTCATAGGGCACGAGCAGGCTGTTGCTGTCGTTCATGAAATCGACGTTGCCGGAGTAATTGGTCGCAATCACCGGCTTGCCCATGAGCATCGCCTCGGCCATCGTGAGCCCCAGGCCTTCGCTTCGATGCAGCGACACGTAGCAATCGCAGGCGTCCATCAGCGAGAGCACCTCATCCGGGCTGTACACCTGGTCGATGATGGTGATGTTGCTGCCGCTCGCCGCGGCTCGCAGTTCTTCCAGCTGCGCGGGATGGCGATCGCCGAACGACGTCTTGAGCACCAGTTGAACCGGCTCGCCGGCCGCGAACGCCTGCTCGAAGGCGCGGATCAGCCCCAAGGGGTTTTTCCGCTCCATGATGCTCATCATGTGGAAGGTGAAGAGGAAGGTGAAAACACCATCCTTCAGACCGAAGTACGACCTCTCCCGCCGCTGGTAGGCGCCGAGCTGAACGCCGGGGAACAATGTCCGCACGGGGATCTTCAATTTCTCGCGCAGGCCCTTGGCCACGAACTCCGTGGCGGCCCACACTTCGTCCACCTGCGTTGCCTTGGCAACCCACGCGTCGGGGATCGAGTCGAACTCCCAGTACCAGTAGGCGATTCGATAGGTTCGGGGTACCCGCTCGAAAAGATCGGCCCGGTCGTAGGCGTCGTCGAAGAAGGGCTCGGGCTGAGTGTGGATGATGGTTGCATCGAAGTCCTCGAAGCCATCGAACTCAATATGGTGGGGGTCGTCCTTCTTGTCCGTTCGCAGGTCGCGCAACGACGTCGCAACGCCCACTCGCTGCAACCCGCCAACAAGGGCCTCGACCGACACCCGCAGCCCCGATGGGTAGCAGAAATGGCCGATGACGTTGACACCCAGCGCCGTCAACTCGCGCGCGACGCCGTTCTTGTCGAGTTGCGCACACCAATCGCGCACCTCTCCGCGCAGCATGGCTTCGTCTGACTGCAACCAGTCGATCAGGGCAGCGGCCTGGGTGGCATCGCCGAGCGCGTTGGGAACCGCCAGGCGCCATGACTCCCTGGCATGGTACGCCGTGCGTATCTGCTGTGCGGGCGTGGCTGTCAGCGGCCATGCGCCAGGCCGAACCCAAAGCGCGTGGATGCGGTAGGTGGCGGAGAACCAGGCGGCGAAGGCATCCTGGCCAAACACAGTCAACGCGTCGGGGTACAACCGCTGCCAGTCCGGATTGAACAGGTAGGCGCGAACCAGTTCGCGCGCCGGATTCTCGGCAGCTTCCCAGAAAAGCCACCATATCTCTTCCAGGCGGAGCTTGAACTCTGGCCGACCATGCCGTGCAAACCAGCGCAACAGTTCTCGCTGGCCGATCGGCGTCAGGCCGTGCGGCATCAAAAGCCTGACATCCGCGCGATAGAGAAATATCTGGCGGGCACGCGCCGACAGGTCTTCCGCAAAAAGCGCATCCACCCAGGTTTCCCATCCGGCCGGGAGATGGAGTTGCTGGCGGCCTTCGCCCTTCAGCCAGCGCACAAACCCGCCGGACGCACCCTCCGACAACGCTTGCGGAAAGCGCAGGCGCAGGTCGCTGCGCGTGCGCAACAGGTCCAGGCACCACCGCGCTGCCGACCATTTGTCGCGAATCTGGTGCACCGGCTGGGGAGGCCACAGCAGTTCATCGCGCTCGACACTGCAGGCCTGCAAGCATGCACCATCGTCCGTCAGATCGAGTATTCGCGCGGGCAGAACCGGCGAGCCATCCTCACGCAGGCGAATCTGCAGGATCTCGCGGACGGAGGGCGCCGCGCCGATGCGCAGCGTCGGGATGGCGACATGCCCATCCAGTTCGGGATGGAGATAGGGGTCTTCGTCGATGCCCAGCGCCCGGATATCGTCCGCGATCCTTCGAACGTCCATGACGGGATTGCTGTTGCCCCGCGTGGCGCCTTCGTGATGCACCAGGCACGCATGGGGCGCGTAGGCCGTGCGAAATCCTGCCCGCCAGATGCGCAGGCAAAGCGCCACGTCGCTCATCGCGACGAGGTAGGACTCGTCGAAGCCGCCAACCTGTTCAAACGCATCGCGGCGCACCAGCTGACACGCGCCCATGATGGCCAGCCAGTTGCGCGGGTGCTCGGCCGAACCGAACACGTCCCAGCGCCCTGCCTCTGCACTTCTGTACATCAGCGCGGCAAGGTGAATGCCCACACCGACGCCACCGTGCTGCAGTTCGCCGGAAGGATAGATGAGCTTGGTCCCCACAACGCCCACACCTGGACGCACGGCAAAGCTCACCAGTTCCTGCAGCCAATCCCGGGAGACCACCTCGATGTCGTTGTTCAGGAACAGCAGCAGGTCGCCGCGTGCGAAAGACGCGCCGTAATTGCAGGCAGCGGAGTAGTTGAACTTCTTGAGGAAATGGACGATCCGGATGCAGGGGATCTGCGCGAGTTCGCCGTAGTACGCGAGCGTCGCGGGGTCGTCGGATCCGGTGTCGACGATCACGATTTCCTTGTTGTCGTAGTCTGTGCCACGCAGCAGCCCGTCGATGCACATGCGCAGCAGCTCGGGCTTGTTTCGCGTCGGGATCACGACGGAGACGAGCGGCGGCTTCGCGAGGGCCCACATGACCCGCTGTGTCCCGTCAGGCTGCGTTTCCGCACGAGCTTCGAAGCCGGAACGCGCCCAGTATCTTTCGATGACAGCGCGACCGTCGGCTGCGCCGGAAGTGCCAGACTCCGGCCGCCCGCGATCCGCGCCGTTTCGCAGATGGCAAAGCACCTTGGGGATCCGCCCGATGCGCTGCGCAGAGTCACTCGCACGCAGGTTCAAGTCCCATTCGACCGCAGCACCGGCCTGGCGGTCGAACCCTCCCACCTCGGCCACGAGCGCACGACGCCACAGCGTGAGGCGGCCAAAGTAGTTGAACGCGTACAGGAGGTCGGGCGACCAGCCCGGTTTGAAGTACGGCGCCTCGCGCGCCCCAGCCGCAGATTGCGTGTCTTCGTCGCTGTAGAGAATGTCAGCCTCTGGCAAACGTTGCAGCGCCGCAGCAATCTCGTTCGATGCGGCGGCGGCGAGCACGTCACCCGCGTCCAGCACAGCGATGAACTCCCCGACGGCCAACTCGAAGCCGGTCGCCAGACAGGAAGCCTTGTCCGGCGCTGCAGCGTCGACCACACGGATGCGGTCATCCGCCAAGGCACCAACCCTCGCCCCGAGTTCGCGGCTGTGCGCGACACCTGCGCACACGATGGCTTCCCATTCACCGTGTCGCTGGCCGCGAATCGACTCGAGCGTCCGGGTCAGTTCGTTGTTGTCCGTCCCGGCAAAGACCAGAAAGCTGACAAGAGGAAGGTCGTTGCGCGGCACTTCAGCCGCATCCGACCACTTCTCCCCGCTGCGGATCCACTCTGCATACTGGCCCTCCAGGGGAATCGAAGGAGACGGAGCCAGGCTGCCGCTCGGCGCCTGCCCACCGGCGCCACCCGTGCGTCTGGCCTGGATGAAGCGGACACGCTGTGGCATGCGCCAGGGCGTTGCAGCCCACCAGGCGGCCTTGACGAGCCGGCGTGCATGCTGCCTCAGCGCCGGCGAAATCATCGGCACCACCCTGCGCAATGGGGCCGTGATGCGCCACGAGGCAGATGCCCGCATCTGGGCAACCAGCACGGCGTTGTGCTCCGCGCCCGCGCGCGCCGCCTCGTTTGCTCGCAGTTCGTCCTGCAGTCGCGCAGAGAGTGCCTCTGCACTCAGTCTGGCCTCGCGCTCTTCGTGTTCCGCACGAAGCCCCTCTTTCTCGGCGACCCGCGCGCGAACCCTGGCGTCGGCCAGCTCGATCTCGAGTTGACGGGATCGGTCTTGCCACGCGCCCGCATCCCGGCGCAAGGGCACATGCAGTTCCCCACGTTCGGCCGCCGCGTAGTAGCGGTGGGTATCGTCTGCATGAACGAAGACGTACCGCTGCCTTGCGAGGTCGCTGTCGAGCGCCATTTCGTTGTCGGCCGGCGCGATCGCCACCAGCCATGGGCGAGGGGCAGACCCACCCTGCCCCGCCGACAGGGCCGCCTCGAGCCACAGGGCATCCACCACCATCAAATGGACGGCTTGCCCCTCGGGCACCTTGTCCGCCCATGCAACGCCGGGCGCGGCAGGGTCAGCCACAACCTCGATGCCGCTCCAGCCGCGTTCGGCGAACGCGCGCAGAACAGAATCCGCGCCTTGCGACAACGCGCCCACCCTCACATAGAAGCCCTGCTCGATATTGCGCAAAGCGCGCCGGAACGCGTCGTTTTCGGGAGTTGGGAAGAAAGAGGTGACAGTCATGAAGGGCCGGCGGCACTAAGCTTGAGGGCGTCTCTGCTGCGGCCGCCCGGATGTGAAACGGGAGATGTGAAGGCTCCCATTGTGCCCCGCCCGCCCCAGGCTGGACCTCGTCACGACATGTGTAAGAGTGCTACAGCCAGTTTGCGGCAAAATTGCGGGCCCACGTGCTGTCATCCAACTGCGTTCACACTCCGTGAACGCAGCCGCAGGTTGTCTTCAGAAAGGTATTCATGAAAAAAAGAGCAGTAGTCACTGGCGTCACCGGACAGGATGGCGCCTATCTGGCGGAATTGCTTCTGAGCAAGGGCTACGTGGTCTATGGCACGTACCGCCGTACCAGTTCCGTGAACTTCTGGCGCATGGAGGAGTTGGGGATCCAGCACCATCCCGACCTCCACCTTATCGAGTACGACCTGACCGATCTCGGCAGTTCGATGACGCTGATGAAGGAAGCGCAGCCTGACGAGGTCTACAACCTGGCGGCGCAAAGCTTCGTGGGCGTCAGCTTCAACCAGCCCGATGCCACCGCGCAAATCACCGGCATGGGTGCATTGCACCTGCTGGAGGCCATCCGCCTCACCAATCCCAAAATCCGCTTCTACCAGGCCTCGACTTCGGAGATGTTCGGCAAGGTTCAAGCGATTCCACAGGTTGAGGACACCCCTTTCTATCCGCGCAGCCCCTATGGTGTGGCCAAGCTCTTCGCGCACTGGATGACCATCAACTACCGCGAGAGCTACGGCATCTTCGGCTGCAGCGGGATCCTCTTCAATCACGAGAGCCCGTTGCGCGGCCGCGAGTTCGTCACCCGCAAAATCACCGACTCCGTGGCGAAAATCAAGCTCGGCAAGCTCGATGTGCTGGAGCTCGGCAATCTCGGGGCCAAGCGCGACTGGGGTTTTGCCAAGGAATATGTGGACGGCATGTGGCGCATGCTCCAGGCCGACGAACCCGACACATTCGTGCTCGCCACGAACCGCACGGAAACCGTTCGCAGCTTCGTGGACATGGCGTTCAGGGCCGCAGGCTATGAACTGCGGTTTGAAGGCGAAGAGCAGAACGAGGTCGGCGTCGACGTCAGCACCGGCAAGACACTGGTGCGCGTGAACCCCAAGTTCTACCGACCGGCGGAGGTCGACTTGTTGATAGGCAACCCGGCCCGCGCCAAGGAAAAGCTCGGATGGGAGCCCAAGACGACGCTGGAGCAACTCTGCACCATGATGGTCGAGGCTGACCTGCGCCACAACGCGGACGGGCATTCGTTCTGACGCGCCGAAGGCTGTCCCGGCGGCCTTGCCCGGGCGTCGGTTCTCTCTCATGCACTTCGACTACTCGTCGCCACTGAGGCTGAGTCCTTCCACCGCCGGGGTGACTGTCGAAGAGCACGCAAGCCTGCGGGTGCGCCCGGGCCCCTCGTTTCACGACGACCCCGATGGCGCCGGCTTGTTCCCCTCGCTCGGCGAGAGCTGCGTGCCGCATTCGCCGGCGTTCGTCCTGCAAACAGGGGCGGTAAAGCAGATCGGGTACCGCGGTTACCTGAGTGGCGGAAACGAGTTCTTCACGGACGAAGCGCTCGTCAACGCCGACGAAGAACAGCGCTTTGTCGATCGCATTGGCCAGCAGTCGTCTTTTCCAAACGAAGACACAGGGCTCATTCCAGCGCACGAAACGGGTCGTTTCACTTTCGATGCGCGAAGCCGCCCCGTCATCGACATCGATGGGGAGACGTTGTGCCTCTGCTCCTTTGAACCGAGCAATTACGGCGCCTTCCTGTTTCGCGTGCTGCCCAAGCTTGCCGGGCGCCGACACCTGCTCAAGAGCCGCGCCGTGCTTGCACCGCTGTACAACCAGGCAATGCGCGATCTGTTTGCAATGGCGGGGGTACCGGTTGAACGCATCGTGGCGCACAACACGCACGCCATCTACAGGCTGAAGACGGCAATCATTCCGTCGCTGCGCAACACCCATGCGCTACTCGATGCGGAGACACTTGCGTTCTATGCGGCGCTTCGCGATCGCTACGGCACACGCCGCGGGGCACGGAAGATCTTTGTATCGCGCCTCGGCTGGACCGAGTCGCACGCCGCCACGCACAGGGTGATGCGCAACGAAGAGCAACTGGCCCGGCGGCTCGCGGCCGAGGGCTTCGCAGTCATCCGCCCGCACAATATGTCTTCCAGACAGCAGATCGAAGCCTTCTCCGCCGCGGATGTGATCGTGGGCGCGTCGGGTTCCGCCATGTTCAATGTCGTTTTCAGCCGTCCCGGCACGCGGCTGATCGACATCGAGTCGGAGCCGCACTGGATATTCGCGCACACCAATCTGTTCGGCTCGTGCGGCCTGGACTACGGAATTCTCGAAGCCAAGGCGATCGATCAAGACTGGGGCACCGCGCACAAGCCGTTTTCGGTGAACGTGGATGCTTTGATGACCCGCATCACCTCTTCAACATAGCTTCTCATGACCATTTCGGGACAAACCAAGAGTGACTCGGACGCCGGCACCGATCTGCCGTCTGAAGGGCCGTTGGTCGAGGCATTGCGGGCCGAGCTGGCGGCGGTCTATGCGTCCACCTCCTGGCGCATCACTGCACCGCTTCGCGCCGTCCGAGGCAAGGCAAGGCCGCCACAGACTCAGGCAGTGCCCGAACCGTCCAATCCTGAAGTGGAACTGATCCGACGCAGCGGCTTCTTCGACGAGGCGTTCTATCCAGGCGCAGAAGACGCCCGGGCGATGGGCATCAGCCCGGTAGAGCACTATCTCACCAAGGGAGAAGCGGCCGGGCTGGCGCCATCCCGCCTGTTCGACCCGGTCTACTACGCCAGGCGCTACGACGATGTTGTCAAAGCTGGCCGCGGCCGGCTGTCGCACTATCTTCTCAGCGGGAAGCAGGAGGGCCGCAGCGCGCGGCCTAAGGCCGGTGACCTGGACTTCCCGACCGACAGGCTCGATCCAAACCGCGAAACGGTGATCGTGGCCGTGCACGAGGCGACACGAACAGGCGCTGCCATCCTGGCGTGGAACATCATTGGCCAACTGCAGCGGCGCTACAACGTCATCGCCCTGCTCAAGCGGGATGGCCCGATCACACAGGCTCTCGTGAGCGCGTCGTGTGGCGCGGTGATCCTGCCTGAGAAGTTTGTCCTCGTCGACGCCGAACTCGATGCACTCGTGCGGCAGTTTGTAAAGCACTACTCACCCAGGTATGTGGTGGCAAACAGCGTTGAAACACGCTACTTCGTTCCGTCGTTCGAGCGAATGGGTGTACCCACCGTTTCGCTGATCCACGAGTTTTCCAGCACGGTCAGGCCATTGGGCGAGTTGAGCCAACTATTTGTGACCGGCTCTCAACTCGTGTTCTCGGCCAATATCGTTGCGCAATCGGCCCTTGACGACTACAAGAGCCTTCATACGCGAGCCTTCAAGGTCATCCCGCAAGGCGCATCCGCGCTGCCACCGAACGATGCAGCCGTCGGCACAACAGCGACCGGGGGGCCGGACAACCTCGGGCAGATTCCGAGCGACGATGGCTCTGTATGGGTCGTGGGCATTGGGACGATCACCATGCGCAAGGGTGTGGAGTTCTTCATCGCCGCTGCGGCCAGCGTACAGCGCATGATGCCGAGTCGGCCCGTCAAATTCGGCTGGATCGGCAAGTGCTATTGGTTCGACCAACCCTATCTCGACTATCTGAACGAGCAGGTCAAGCGCTCCGGCGTTGAAGCCTCATTCCGCTTTCTGAGCGAGTTTGAAGATCTCGAGCCCGTTTATCGGCGCGCCGACATCTGCTTCCTGTCTTCCCGCCTCGACCCACTGCCCAACGTCACGATCGACTCAGCGCTGCGCGGGATTCCCACGGTTTGCTTCGACGAAGCCAGCGGGATGGCCGAGATACTCAAGAGCAGCAAGCAAACCAGCGGATTGGTCGTGCCGTATCTGGATGCCGAGGCAGCGGCCCGCGTTATCGTCGAGCTGGCAAACCACCCGGCCCAATGGCAGGCCTACTCTGACGCGATCCGCGCGGTTGCCAGCGGGCGTTTCGACATGGTTCAGTATGTTGAGGCAATCGACAAACTGGGCCTTGCCTCAGTTGATGCCAATGCGCTGGTAGAGCTCGATCGCGCAGAGATCATGCGACGCGACGCCTTCAACCCTGCGCTCTATCTGGGGCCCGCGGTCTCGACGATGTCTGCTGACGAGGGTGTCCGCAAATACCTTCACGCGTCGCGCTTGGTCGCGCCGCGTGGCCAGCCCCGAACCGGCCTCGTTGTGCGAAGGCCCCTCGAAGGCTTTCACCCACTGGTCTACGCATCCGACAACCCGGACTACGACGAAGCGGCAGGTGAAGACCCGCTGGCGCATTACGCGCGCACAGGCTTCCCGGAAGGACGCTGGAAACATGAGGTCATTCGCCCCGAAGGCGCCGCCACGCCGGTTTCCAGCACGTTGCGCGTCGTGGTTCATGCTCACTTTCACTACCCGGAACTCCTGGGAGACTTCATCGACCGCATCGCGCGCAACGAAACGCCGGTCGATTGCGTCTTCACAACCACCTCCGAGGAGCGGGCGAAGCAGATCCTCGAAGCGCTTTCGCTCTCGGATTTGACACGCGCGAGCGTTCATGTCGTTCCCAACAAGGGGCGGGACATCGGGCCTTTCCTGAACGCACTCCACAAGGGCCTTTTTGCGAACTACGACGTCATCGGCCACTTCCATGGCAAACGCAGCCCGCACGTCGACGACGCGGTGGGTGCAACGTGGAGGGACTTTTTGTGGGGGCATCTGCTCGGCGACAAGGAAAGGATGATGGACATCATCCTCGGCGCGTTCGCGAGCACTCCCTCTCTCGGGCTCGTTTTTCCGGAGGATCCTCACCTGAACGACTGGGACGACAATCGTGAAATAGCAAGTGCAGTCGCGCAACAGATGGGCTTGTCGCTGCCGCTGCCGCTGCCGCTGCCGCTGCCGCTGCCGCTGCCCAACCATTTTGATTTCCCACAAGGCACGATGTTCTGGGCCAGACCGGCGGCACTCGAACCGCTGGCGAGATTGGGAATTGCATTGGAAGACTACCCGGACGAGCCAGTTCCGATCGACGGAACATTGCTGCACGCTCTGGAAAGGCTGATTCCCTTTTCGGCGACCCACGCGGGTTTTCGATATGCGACCACGTACGTGCAGGAACTTCTGCGATGACATCTCACGTCGTCGTCGGAGGGTGTGGCTTCCTTGGTCGCCACCTTGCCAGAGGCCTGAAGCAATCAGGTGAAGACGTTGCCGTGGTGGACATCTGCCCGTTTCCTGCTGAATCGACCATCTCGATACAGACAAGGCGCTTCGATATTCTGGAAGCGTCGACCCCGGACTTCGACGCAATGATCGACGGTGCAGACGTAGTGCACCACTACGCGTGGACCACCTTGCCTGCATCGGCGAACGCCGATCCCTTTGCCGATGCCCGCGACAACCTGAGAATTACCATCGGTTTGCTCGACGCGCTGAAGCGCAGAGGCAAAGGCCGAATGGTCTTTGCCTCCTCCGGAGGTACGGTCTATGGCAAGTTGCGCACTATCCCCGTACCGGAAGACCATCATCTCCAGCCAATCACCGCTTATGGCGTGTCGAAGGTGGCTGCGGAAAACTACTTGCGTCTCTACCGGCATCTGCATGGCGTCGACTCACGGGTCGTCCGCATCTCCAACCCCTATGGTGCGGGCCAGAATCCATCTCGTCAGCAAGGCGCCGTGACCACATTCGTGCACCGTGCAATGCATCGCGTACCCATCGAGATCTGGGGAGATGGAGAAACCGTGCGCGACTACATCCATGTCATGGATGTAGTGCCTGCGCTTATTGCGGCCTCACGCATGCCGAGCGCCGACGAGCTTGAAATGCCAATTTTCAACGTTGGCAGCGGACAGCGCTACACCTTGCGTGAAATCGTCAAACTGGTCGAAGCAGCGCTGGGTGAATCGCTGGAAATCAACTGGAAGCCGACGCGCCCCTTCGATGTTCCGATCAGCGTACTGGACATTGGACGTGCCAAGCGAGAATTGAACTGGGCACCCGAAATCGACTTGCAGGCGGGGATCCTGCGGATGATTCAGGACTTGAGTATCGACGAGCATCGCCAATACTCAAGCTAGCCAACTCTTTGTTTTAGGGTTTTGCCCAAAGCCGGCCGTTCATATGCAACCAAAACGCCTCGCAGTTTTCTGCATCAAACTACACAGGATTACCCGAAAAATGATGCGTGAGTTCTTGATCAAAAAAGAAGTCCACTCCTCGGGACAGTTCGACGCTGATTACTACCTTCAGTCAAACAGCGACTTGAATGCATTGTCCGCAACGGGCGCTCTTTCCCACTTCGTTAAATTTGGAATGATGGAAGGACGCCGGCCGTCCGAGAAGTTTGATCCAAAATTTTATCTTTCCACGATTCCTGAGTTGTTGGACTATGAATCAGCTTTCCTTCATTACATTCGCCATGGAGTAAAAGAGGGCAAGCCAGGCATCGGATTCCCAGAAGGATCAGACAAGGACCTCACGCGCATGGTGCACGATTCTGGCTTGTTTGATTGGCAATTCTACGCGACGGCCTACATCGATGTACCATTCGACGCCCAAGCCGCGTTGGACCATTTCATGGCGATCGGCATGGCAATCGGACGGCAGCCGAGCATGCAATTCCGTCCAGACGACTACTGCTCGGAGAACCCGGAGGTTCGCAGCCGCGCGGAAGCCTTGCTGGATTGCATTCATCGCGGACAATTGTCGCAGCCTATCATCGCAAACAGAATAATACCAATCGATTATATACAGGCAGCGAAGAAAATAAAGAATAGCAAACTTTTTGATGAAGATTTTTACGTCAGCCAACTGCCGGCGTCGGACCTAGAACAGTGGGATCCGGTCATGCACTATCTGGCGACAGGTGCACAGTTTTGCACGGAAGTGAATTCAAAGTTCTCATTGATTGGTTATCTCGCCAAATACCCTGACCTGCGAGCGGCCTGCGCCAATCCTCTGCTTCATTGGTTGGATTCCGGAAGAATCGAGCACCGGGACCTGCCGAATCGCGATCTGGCTCCAGTATGGGAAGAGACGAACCGCAATTTTCCGCTTCCAGACGATTGTGTGAAGTTCGAACTGATTGCCGGTCAAGCATTCTTTCGCGGTTACGGCTTTGACTTCGTCAACAGGAATGTCAAAGGCTACGTCACCAGGTGTATTAGCGATCTGTCGCGCGCGACCCTGCCAACAGGTAGAACAGGCGTTGGCGCTCGTGTTTCTGTCATCATTCCCGTATATGGGCAAATCGACTACGTGCTAAGTTGTCTTGACTCGTTGAGCAAACACCGATCGATCCATTTGTGCGAAATCATCGTATGCGACGACGCTTCGCCCGACGCGAATGAAATGACGTTGCTTTCAGACATTCCTTGGATCAAATATCTGCGGCGCGCGCAAAACGGCGGATTTATCGATTGCTGCAATTATGCTGCTTCGCAAGCCACGGGAGAGATTTTGATCTTCCTGAACAGCGATACGCGCGTCGTCGAGGGTTGGCTCGATGAGTTGGTTTGGGGGTTTGACAACCTGGAGAATGCGGGCCTGGTGGGTTCGAAGCTATTGAACGCGGACGGTACTCTTCAAGAGGCTGGAGGGATCATTTTCCAGAGTGGCGCCGCTCACAACTACGGGCGCGGCCAAGACTCCAATGACCCCCGTTATTGCTTTTCTCGGCAAGCTGACTATATATCCGGTGCGTCTATCGGCATTACTCGCGAACTGTGGGAAACACTTGGCGGCTTTGATCGCCACTTTTTCCCCGCTTACTGCGAGGACGTGGATCTGGCATTCAAGGTTCGACAGGCCGGGTACAAAGTTTGGTATCAACCCTTCTCGCGTGTTGTCCATTACGAAGGCATCACTCATGGTAGGGATGTCAATTCAGGCACAAAGGCTTACCAGATTGAAAATCTGAGAAAAATTCTCATCCGTTATGGTACGGAGCTCGCCGATCATGCGCCGGCTGCAACCTCGCCGCATGAGGCCGCCACTTTTCGTTTGAAAAAACGCATGCTGGTGGTGGACGCATTGACGCCAACACCCGATCGGGACTCTGGCTCCATCATGACATCAGAAGTGATGCGTACGTATCGGAAGCTGGGATTCGAACAGCATTTTGTTTCTGCCTGTTTTCCGCAGTGGCTTGAAAAGTATTCTTATGAGTTGCAGCGGAACGGCACCTGCTGTCATTACGCCCCATTTTCCCCTGGTGTAGGATCCATCGCACGATCGACGGGCGCCTTTGAATTAGCATTGATTTACAGACACGACGTAGCCCAACTCGTTTACGACAAAATTCGAAAGAGGATGCCGGAAGCCCGTGTCATATTTGCAAACGTCGATTTGCACTACCTGCGGGAAATGAGAGGCGCGGAGGTGAGCGGAGATCAACGGGCATTGAACCGCGCCCAATTCACAAAAACCAGCGAACTGGGAATGTTCGTGAAGGCCGATGCAGCATTCGTGCATACCGCCGCAGAGCGCGAGATCATCGCATCCGAGTTGCCGGTGAATCTCGACAACATCATTGTTTTCCCGTGGCTCGCAGAGATCGTCGGTGCTGCCAACAAGTTCGACCAGCGGCATGACCTTATGTTTCTGGGCAACTTCATGCATGTGCCCAACATTGATTCGGCCATCTATCTTGTCAAGCAAATCTGGCCATTGCTTGAAAGCAAGCTACCGGCACATGCCAAGCTCTACATCGTTGGCAACATGCCCACGCCGGAGGTCACCGCCTTGGGCTCGGATCGAATCGTGGTCACCGGCTTCGTGGAGGATATGACACCCTACTTCGAGAAGTCGCGCGTGTTCCTGGCGCCGCTGCGCTATGGAGCAGGCATCAAAGGCAAGATCGTGACCGCGTTTGCGCATGGTGTTCCGTGCGTTGCGACACCTGTTGCCGCCGAAGGCATCGGCTCGGACCACGATCCACACATCGCGGTGGAGGGCGATGTCGAATCGTTCGCGCGCGCCGCATTGAAGCTTTACTTCAATGAGGACGAATGGAGCGTCATGCAAAAGGCCGCCTTTTCGTATCTGGAAAAAAGCTACTCCCGTGCGCAAGCCGAAGAACTGTGCCTCAAGGGATACGACGTTGCCGGTCGAATCTGGACACGCAGGTATGAACACAAACGTGTTGCAGCGCTCGCAAAGATATTGCAGCAACAAGGCGACCGGCCCTGATGACCGAGGCCTGAACACTCAGGCCTTGCGCGCCTCGAAAACGAGCGAGTAAGAGCCGACGATGCCTTCGTCAGGCTGAAACAGGTTCCATGCAAAGGGCTGGAAGCCGATGTCGGCCAGCCTCACCAGCATTTCCAATCCGAAGATTGTCCAAACCAGAATGCCCTCGTCGGGCCGCACGGGATCCCCGTGGAACTGCTTGTCCGCCAGGTACACGATCTGTCCATCGACAAACTTTGCCCTGATGTCGTCGTGCGCGGCTTGCGCATTGAACGGCACCGTGAAGATGTGCCGACCGCCGGGCCGAAGAACCCGAAAAATCTCGCTGTGCGCCCGGTAAGGATCGGGCATGTGTTCCAGCACGTCACTTGACAGCACCAGATCGATCGAGGCATCGCCGAACGAAAGGTTCTGCAGATCTTCATGGCGGCGCCCATCTACGTCCTGCCCACGCTCGTATTCTTCACCGAAATATTCGGAGCACAGGTAGCCTGACGCAACCGACAGTTGCGTGTGCATCGCCCCGTTGGACTCGGTGTTGTAGATCACAAAGTCTTGCGGAAAAACCATTGCCCCGGCCGCTCGCAACCCGCACTGTCTACGCAACACGTGTGCAAGCTGCCTCTGCCGGTTGAACGAGCCACACGACGAGCAAAATCCGGATTCCCGCAGATTCTCGGTAAATCGCTCAAAGCTGCAAGGCATGCCGCAGACCGGACACACGCCCTGCAACGGTTCCGCGCTGCTCACTTGTCCCGGATAGGCATCCTCCGGCTGAGCCGCGAAGGGAAACATGGGCAAGGTGGCTCGAACAGCAGTTGGCGACGACACGACAACGCTGCGCTTGCCAAACATTGCTTGAAGAATATTTCTCACCTGCGCTCCAGATTCGTTTGACAAATCCGCCACATGCACGACTCCCGGTGTTGCGAGCCGGGTGCTGATTGCTGACTCGCGCCATGCACGGCTGACGGCACTGCACTGTATAGCGGTGGCGCCCAGTACGCGTGACATAAAATCTTCACTCCCGCCGACCTGATCATGTCACGCGCACGCTTGCTTTCCGGCGGTGCTCGGCAGACGCAGGCGGGATCAGAGTCCTCGTCGGTCACTCACCATTTTCGGGCTTGGCGTGGCCGCCAGGTCGCCCGAACCCATCCCAGTCAACACGTGCTTAGGCTTGAATCATGAATCTGAAGGGCAAGAAGGTATTGGTCACCGGTGCGGATGGCTTTATCGGTAGCCATCTGGTGGAGGCGCTTCTGGCAAAGGGATGTGACGTGCGCGCGTTCGTCTACTACAACTCGTTCAACAGCTGGGGATGGCTGGACACCTTCCCGGCCGATCTGCTCAAGAGCCTGGACGTCTTCGCCGGCGACATACGAGATCCCAACGGTGTGCTTGAGGCGATGCAAGGTTGCGACGTCGTGTTCCACCTCGCGGCGCTCATCGCGATTCCGTTTTCGTACCACTCGCCCGACTCGTACGTGGATACCAACATCAAGGGAACATTGAATGTCCTCCAGGCTGCCAAGCGCCTGGGCACCGAGCGGATCATGATCACGTCCACGTCGGAGGTTTACGGAACCGCCCAATATGCCCCGATCGACGAAAAGCACCCCTTCCAGGGGCAGTCGCCGTATAGCGCAACCAAAATCGGCGCCGATCGATTGGCCGAGTCCTTCTTCAGATCTTTCGGCACGCCTGTGGTGATCGTGAGACCTTTCAATACCTACGGGCCACGTCAATCCGCGCGGGCCGTCATCCCGACGATCATCACCCAACTGATTCTTGGCGAAGAAGAGTTGCGACTCGGCAGTCTCACGCCAACCCGGGATTTCAACTACGTGAAAGACACCGCGCAGGGTTTCATTGCACTTGCCGAAGCTGACGAAGCGGTGGGCAAAGAGATCAACATTGCGACCGGCAAGGAGTTCACCATCGGGAATGTGGCAGAGATTCTGATATCCGAACTGAATCCTGGCGCACGGATCGTCACCGAGGATCAACGCCTGAGGCCTGACGCCTCCGAGGTCTTCCGCCTGATGGGTGACAACACCTTGATCACAACGCTCACTGATTGGCGCCCTGGTTTCGATCTGGATGCCGGTCTGCGCGACACGATCGCGTGGTTCAAGCAGCCCGACAATCTTTCGAGATACAAGGCCTGGCTGTACAACGTCTAAGGGAAAGCATCACATCATGCGAGCAGTCATTCTGGCGGGGGGTAAAGGCACCCGACTTCGGCCTTACACCACGCTCATACCCAAGCCACTTGTGCCGCTGGGCGGAAAGTACTCGATCCTCGAGATCATCATCATGCAACTGAAGCGCTCGGGCTTCACGCACATCACGCTTGCAGTAAATCACCTTTCCCAGTTGATCATGGCGTACTTCGGCGACGGATCTCGTCTTGGCGTTCAGCTCGACTATTCGCTTGAGGATGGCGAACTCAGCACCATTGGTCCGTTGACGCTCATCAGTGATCTGCCCGAGAACTTTCTGGTAATGAACGGAGACATCCTCTGCGACCTCGACTACAGGAAGTTCTTCGAGGCTCATGTCGCATCGGAAAGCATGATTTCGGTCTCGTCCTATCGCCGTCAAGTCAAGATCGATTTTGGAGTGCTCCGATACGACGCGAACGGCAAACTGACCGAGTTCCAAGAGAAGCCGTCCTACGATTTCGATGTGAGTATGGGCATCTACTGCATCAACCGATCGATCATCGAAGGCCTTCCCAAAGGCATGAAGTACGGATTCGACAACTTGATGATCGATGGCCTGAAGAACAAGCAGGCGATTGACATTCGCTCGTTCGACGGTTACTGGCTGGACATCGGACGTCCGGACGACTATGAGTTTGCAGACGAGAATTTCGAGGAGCTGTCCGCCAAACTTGGCATTGATCAATGAAAAAGGTGCTGATGACCGGCGCGGAAGGCGCGCTGGGCCAGGCGGTTCTGGCAGCACTGCGAAGGGATTCGCAGTATGTAATCGAGACGGCCGGTCGGCGCAGCGAAAAGCTGCACCTGGATATGAAGGAGGCGCCGGATTTTCGGTGCCTGCTCGATCAGACGCGCCCTGATCTGATCCTTCACCTTGCCGCAACCTTTTCAAACGAGTTCGATGAGGCGTATGCGGTCAACGTGGAGGCGACACGGCGTCTGCTCGAAGCGGCGCAAGACTCCAGCCCCCGCCCGAGAATCCTTCTGGTCGGATCCGCTGCAGAGTATGGCGCGGTGCGCCCTGAAGAAAACCCGATTCGCGAAGACCACGCATTGAACCCTGTTTCGATCTATGGCCTCAGCAAGACTTGGCAAACCCAGCTCGCGGGGCTTTACGCCAAACGCGGCGTAGACGTTGTGGTGGCCCGGCTGTTCAACCTCGATGCACCCGGCCTGTCCGAGCGCCTGTTCGTCGGCCGAGTGCAAAAACAGATTCAAGAAGTGCTTGGCGGCCTAAGGACAGAGCTCGAACTGGGGGCGCTGACTGCGGTTCGGGACTATGTCAGCGCAGCCGATGCCGCAAAGCAACTCATTGCCGTTGCCATTCATGGTCAGGCAGGACGTGCGTATCACATAGCGAGCGGAACGCCGGTCACAATGCGGGAGTTGCTCCAATCCATGTTGGCTGCAAGCGGCCTCGATCACATTGGCGTGCGTGAATCCAGCGAACTCAGCAATCGAATCGGCTACGACGTGCCAGTCATCTACGCAGATACCACGCGCACGCAAGAGCTCATACAGCAAAGAACCTGAAGTGCCGCAACTCAAACTCACTGTCCTCACGCCTGTGTTCAATGAAGAGCAGGTGATCGCACATTTTCACGAGCGTACGACGGGTGTGCTGGATCGCCTGGACAACGTCGCAGCGACCATCGTCTACGTCGTGGATCGCTGCACTGACAACACCCTCGAGGTGCTTCGCGGCATCGTCGCAGCCGACCCCCGTGCACGAGTCATCGCATTGTCTTCGCGATTTGGTCACCAGATGTCGCTGCTGGCAGGCATTGAGCACTCGCTCGATGCCGACGCCATCATCATGATGGACAGCGATCTGCAACATCCTCCCGAGCTCATACCTGAACTGCTCGACAAACACCGCCAAGGTTACGACGTCGTCTACACGGTAAGACGCGATACCGAAGACGCGAGTTTCTTGCGCAAGAGCGCAGGCAATATGTTCTATTTCACGCTGGGCAAGATATCGCAGGTGCCGATCAATCCCAACGCGGCCGATTTTCGATTGATTTCCAATCGGGTTGCGCAAGCATTGGCAAGCGGCTTCCGCGAGCGCAACATGTTCCTGCGTGGCCTCTTCTCCTGGATTGGCTTCAATCAGACGAGTGTCGAGTACACGGCCGAAAAGCGCTTCGCCGGCCAATCGAAGTACTCCTTGTCACGGATGATCAAGCTCGCGATGGCGGGCATCCTCTCGTTCAGCACCAAGCCTTTGCAGTTGAGCATCTTCGTCGGTGCATCTTTCGCCCTGCTGGCCTTTCTGCTGATCATCGTCTCGATCATCAAGTTCTTTCTCGTCCAGTCAATTCCGAACGGTTGGACGACGCTGGTTGTTTTGTTGCTCCTTTTCAGCGGTATCCAGTTGATCGTGCTCGGCATCATGGGTGCGTATGTCGGTGGCATCTACGAAGAGGTAAAGGGTCGGCCGCGCTACATCGTGGCAGAGGAGATCTCACATGAGTAACAAGGTCGACTTCGACAACTACACCGATAACTACAACCAGTTGCTCCGAGAAAGCACGGGATTCTTTTCGGCCAGCGAAGAGTACTTCGCGCGCTACAAGATCGAACTCGTGCGCAAGATGATCGATCGGTCGCCGAAGCGCATCCTGGAATATGGTTGCGGAATTGGCCGGAACATCCCGTTTCTGCGCTCCGCATTCCCGGACGCCCAGATCGAGGGCTCCGACATCTCTGCAGCAAGCCTGGAGATTGCCCGCCGGGACAACCCGGCGGTCAACTTCTTCGTCGAGGATGGCGATGTACAGCAAGGCGAGCCGGTAGATCTGATTTTCGTGGCCGGCGTGTTTCATCACATCCCCGTGTCCCAGCGTGCCGCGGTAACGAGGAAGCTTTTCAGTCGCCTGTCACCCGGCGGTGAACTCTTCGTTTTCGAACACAATCCGTTCAACCCCGTGACGCGACGGATCGTTGACAACTGCCCGTACGACGAAGATGCGGTTCTCCTGAGACCTGCAGAACTCAAGTCGCTCATGCGAGACGCGTCGTTGACCCTCGAAGGGGCAGGCTACTGCCTCTTCGTTCCGCCCAAGCTGTCCGCGCTCACATGGCTGGAAAACGTCCTTGGCTGGCTGCCGCTGGGCGGGCAGTACTGGGTCAGGGGCCTTCGACCGGCATGAGGCAATTTCTCCGGTTTCTGACCGTTGGAGTCATAAATACGGTCTTTGGCTACTGCATCATCTTCGCCTGCATGTATCTCGCAGGCCTGTCGGCAGAACTCAGCAATGTCATCGGCTACGGAGTGGGCCTGACGACCTCTTACCTGTTGAACAGGAACTACACGTTCAGAAGCACGCAGCGGAGCGGAACCGAGGTTCTGCGCTTCGTCAGTGTCTTCGCGATCGCTTATGGAGCCAATTTTCTGGCTCTGCTCGTATTCATTCGACAACTTGGCATACATGAAGGTGCAAGCCAAATTCTGGCCGGCGCCGTCTACGTGCTTGCGTCTTATGCAATGAACAAGTTCTATGTCTTCAGGAATGCCGATGCCGACTGATCGAGAGGGGGCTACTCGCCACATACGTTCAGCGCGATTGCCTGGAGTCGTGACCCTTCTGATCCTGACAGCTCTCTGGTGCTTCTTTCTGAGAAACACCTTTGACGCAGGACGATCGTTCGCGCTGGACATGGACAACGAATTCTTCGTCGGCACAGTGCTTTCTGCCATTTCTGCCTCCTTGTCGCATGGCGAGTGGCCCCTCAGGATGGACACGGTACTTGGTGGCGTGCCGCTCTACAACTTTCCGCAGCTGTCGCCTCTTTACCCGTTCTATTTCGCCTCGCTTCCGATCTTTCGCACGCCCGGCGACGTCGTGCACTCGATGCACTGGCTCACTGTCGGTCACCTGCTGATCCTCGAGATCAACACCTTCGTGTTCCTGAGAGTGGTCGGCGTATCCCGAATCGCCGCTGTCGCCGGCGCTGCGTTGTTCGCTTTCAGCGCGAATAGTCTTACCTACGCAGCCTGGTTGAACATCACGGCGCCCTATGCCTGGTTTCCGCTGTATCTCGCCGGGCTGATCGGCATCTTCCGTGCTCCGGATCGCGTCATCTTTCCCGTCGTCGCCTTGGTCGCAGTCGTGTTGCTGGCACTGGCATCGCCCGCGCAGCCCTTGATCCATGCAGTCATGGTGTCCATTGTTTTCGTCGTCGCGCACTGCTGGAGAGGCAACGGATTCGTCGACGGGTGGAAAGAAACCCGCCGCCCTCTCGCGGTATTGGGGGCAGTGGGTGTGCTGGCTTTCCTGATCGTCGCGCCCATCGTCATTCCGACGGCTCTCGAATTCAAGGACATGATTCGCTGGATCGGCTCCTTCCCGCCCGTGATCGGCAATGCGCGCATCCCTTTTGCTGCGTTCCAGGTCGATCAGCTTTCGGTGTCGAGTCTGGCCGGCATTCTTTTCAGACAGGAGGGCGCAGCAGTTGGCAGCCCCTATGTCGGCGTGATCGGCGTGGCATTGGCCGCAGTCGCGGCCGTATCGTCCATGCGTTCATGGATCGCGCGCGCGCTTCTGTTCATCGCGCTCTACTCGATCATCTCGGCGACCGGCAGCAATCTCGGTCTGGCGCACTTCAACTATCTCGTCCCCGTTCTCAACAAGATCCGGGAACCAAGCCGCTTCCTGGTTCTGTTCCAGTTCGCGATCGCAGCGCTCGCCGCCTTGGGAATCGACCAGCTTCGCCGAGTTCTAAGGGCAGATCGTGACCTCGCAGTGCGAAACCCGCGCCGGGAGATCGCCGCACTTTGGGTCGTGGCTGTATTGGGACTGGTGCTGATGCTGATGCCGGCAATCCAGGCGAAAACCATATCGACCCTCTCCCCTTGGGTGTCCGTGCTGGCGTTGGTGTCGTTGATTGCCCTGACCATGCTGTGCATGCGCAAGCCTTCGAATTCTGCGGGCATGTTTGTCGGCTTGCTGTGGGCAGCAGTGGCCTTGGTTCTTCTGGCCGCCGACGTTCGATGGGTGCCCGCGCCTATTTCTGCCAGCAAATACAACCGAGACGGTGGGCACGAACTCGACCAAGTCTTCGATCGGCTCGTCGCACTCGACCCGAAGCGTCGATATCGGGTTGTCTTCGACGGGACGATCGACAAGCAAATGGCTGCGATGCTGGCCTCGTACAAGGGCATTCGCACGCTCAACGCGTACTTCAACCCTGCGCCATACCGTCAGTTCGAGGAGCTTTACTACCATGCTCAGCGCTCGCCCAACTACTTTCAGGCACTCGGCGCAAGGTATCTCGTCTGTGATTCATGCGCGGCCGATGCCGTTCGCGGCTACGAGCTTCTCGATCGCACTGCTGGTTTCAGCATCTATGAAGCCAAGCATGCGTTGCCTCATAGCCAGTTGATGACGACCGTCGACGGCACCTATTCGGGTCTGAACGATTTTGCGGCAAAGCTCGCCGGCGCCGATCTGTCGAAAGGCCTGCTCTTCGTTTCGCCCGGCGACGCCGATATCGCCGGCACGGCTTCACAAGATGGGTGCACGAGCGAGGAAACGCGGCGCTCCGCCGAACGTATGCGCGTGACAAGCACCTGCCCCGCGAAAGCCGCACTGGTCGTAAACGAGTTCTTTGACCCGTCCTGGAAGGCGAAGATCGACGGCAAGGCAGCAAGGATTGTTCGCGTCAACAGCAGCCAGATGGCAATTCCGTTACCGCCGGGCCAGCATGTAGTGGATCTTCGATACCGACCAGTAACCTTTCTGGTCTCGGTCCCCATTGGCATTGCAGGAGCGGGGCTTGCCGTCTTGGCATTGATCCTACGAAGAAGGGGCCGTGCCCGCTCCAAGGCATCTGTTCTTGGCCAGGGTGTCTAGCAAGTCATGATCTAGCGCCGGGAGCGCTTGACTCGCCAGCCGCGATGCCAGAGCGGCCGTGGCCGCATCTCTCTCAACTATTGAACGCTGCAAAGGCCGTAGCGGCCGGATACTGGACTGCATGGGTTGTGACGCGTCGAAAGCCTGCTTCCATCATGAAAGTCCATGCGTCCGCACCGAATTCAGTTTGTACGATCAGATCATCGGTAGCGGTTGCGGCATCTCCGTGAAAGCTCTTTGGCAATCCCGTTCGATCCCTGGTCATTCTTCCGACAATGATCGGGACAGTGAAACAGAGGGCTCCGCCGGCCCGCAGCACCCGCCTGCACTCCTTGAGGCCATGCACCGGATTCGGCACATGTTCGAGCGTGTCCGAGTGGATCACCAGGTCGAAAGTGCCGTCTGCATAGGGCAACGCATGCATGTCGACTTCTGGGTATTTGCCAAACTGATACCCGCTGAACCCTTGAAGGGTAGAGGTCAACGTGCCGGCCTCGTTCAGTTCAAGAATGCGAAGCTCGCGGCCCGCGGTGACAGCTGCGGCTTCGCGTAGCGTACCGGGCGTACCGAGACAGGAAAGTATGGCCTCGGCGAGCGCGATGGAGCGCAGATTGGCCCCGCAAGCTGTGCACTGCTCACCCTGCTGTCGGTCAATGTAGTCAGCCTCAGCGCGTGAGATCTGCCATTCGTCAATGAGTCCTTGCCAGAGAATCGCCCGGGAAGAGAATTCTTGGCCGCCGCAAACAGTACATTGCATCGTGCGTGTCTTAGTGAAGATGGGGAAGGCGCAGAGCGTATATCAATGGCCGGGCGGATCCATCGTCGGACGCCTGATGAGCAGGCTTCCTACGCCAATCTCCGAGCCAGCCACCGCAAGGGAGCCATCCATCTCCACGACCGGGAGTTCTTCAGTTCATCGATCTCGCGCCGAGCTTCGGCGGCGCTGGCGCGTGCTTCGGTCAAATTCATCTCCGCCGCCTCGATCTTCCGGGTACTGGCTTCAAGCCGCTGTTGCAATTGGTCGTGCGCCGAAGCCTGTTGAACACGCTCCGCGTTCAGCTTCAGCGCATGCGCGCTGCGCTCGTCAGACTCCGCCTGCAGCTTCAAATAAGCCACAGACAGCGCCTGATGCTCCTGATCCAACCCCGATGCCCAGTGCATCACCTTTTGCTGATCCGCATACAGATCATTGCTGCTTTCAACGAAGAGGTTTGGACTCAAATCCGGCAACAGCCCCTCGCTGGCTGCACACACAGCAACGAAGTACATGTTCTGATCCGAGAGGTGTGTTTGAGCCGTGACCTGATCGTCCCTCATGAGGATCGCGTCATATCGGTTCGCTGGCCCGTCGAGAGGCAACAACGCGGACGCCGTCAGGAAGCGCTGCCCGAAATAACGCGTGGCCCCGAAGTGCCGACGCAAAAGTTGCTCCAGTGCGGCGAAATAGAGCTCCTTGACGTGAAACTCGTTCGCGTAGTTCCGATCGTCCGAATAGACCTTCTTGTTGGGCGAAGAGATGACGAGAACACCGGTGGCCTTGAGCACGCGCCGCAATTCGGCGAGCATCTGCTCCTGCTCCGAGAGATGCTCCAGCGTCTCGAACGAAACCACGACGTCGACGCTCGCGTCATCGACGGGGATGTGCGTTGCGCTGCCCTGAACGAAGCGCAAGTTCGCGCGGCCCGCGTAGTTGCGCGCCGCGTGATCTACGGCATCCTTCGAAATATCGACCCCGATGACTGATTGCGCCACTTTCGCGAGCAATGCCGAACCATAGCCTTCGCCGCAAGCGATATCGAGAACTGCCTTCCCACTGCACAACGACTGAGCCCAACCGTACCGGTGCATGTGCTCGTACCTGATTTCACCGCTTTCTGTGGGGATGAATCTTTCGCCGGTGAATTCAAGCATTGCAGGGTCTTTTCAACAATTTTTCAGTCAAACACTTCCGCCGAGCGGAACGGGACGGCGGCCGCATCCTTGGCGGAAAGCTTTGGATCCCCGCCGGTATCCGGCCAGCGAATGCCCAGTTCGGGGTCGTTCCAGGCGATCGCGCGCTCATGGGCCGGAGCGTAGTAGCTTGTAGTCTTGTACAGGAAGTCCGCGGAATCGGTCAGCACCAGAAAGGCGTGCGCGAAACCCGGCGGCACCCACAACTGCTTGTGGTTTTCGTCGCTGAGTTCGGCTCCCACCCACTGTCCAAACGTCGCAGACGACTTGCGAATGTCCACGGCCACGTCAAACACTGCACCGCGAACCGCCCGCACCAATTTCCCCTGCGGCTGCTCTATCTGATAGTGAAGTCCCCGGAGTACGCCCTTGACCGAACGCGAATGATTGTCCTGGACAAACTCGACATGCTTGCCGACCGCGTCATCGAAAGCCTTGTTGTTGAAGCTCTCGAAGAAGAATCCACGCGCATCGCCAAATACCTTGGGCTCGATCACGAGCACATCGGGAATCGCAGTCGGCGTGACCTTCATGAGCGCATCTCCTCGGCCAGCAGATGATTCAGGTATTTGCCGTATCCGCTTTTTTCCAGCGGCGCGGCCAGTTTGGCCAACTGCTCCCGATCGATGAAGCCGTGCCGCCACGCAATCTCTTCCGGGCAGGCGATCTTCAGCCCCTGCCGATGCTCCAGCGTGGCGATGAACTGCCCCGCTTCAAGCAGGCTCTCATGCGTGCCCGTGTCGAGCCACGCATAGCCGCGCTGCATGATCTGCACGTTGAGTTGCCCGAGATCCAGGTAAGCCTGGTTGACCGCGGTGATCTCCAATTCGCCGCGCCCGCTGGGCTTCACGGCCTTGGCGATGTCGACGACTTGGTTGTCGTAGAAGTACAGGCCTGTCACCGCATAGCTGCTTTTGGGCTTGGCCGGCTTCTCTTCGATGCTGCTGGCCTTGCCATTTGCGTCGAACGCCACCACGCCATAGCGCTCCGGGTCGTGCACGTGGTACGCGAATACCGTGGCGCCGCTGGTTTGCGCATCTGCATCGCCCAGCAGGTGCTGCAGGTCATGACCGTAAAAGATGTTGTCGCCCAGCACCAGCGCGCTCGGCGCATTCCCGACGAACTTGTCGCCGATGATGAACGCCTGCGCCAAGCCGTCCGGACTCGGCTGCACCGCGTACTCCAGGTTGATGCCCCACTGGCTGCCGTCGCCCAGCAACTGCTGAAAGCGTGGCGTGTCCTGCGGCGTGCTGATGATCAAAATGTCGCGCATGCCGCCGAGCATCAACGTGCTCAGCGGGTAATAGATCATGGGCTTGTCGTACACCGGCAGCAGTTGCTTGCTCATGGCGAGCGTGGCCGGATGCAGGCGGGTGCCGGAGCCCCCCGCGAGGATGATCCCCTTGCGTTGCGTCATCGTTGTTGTCCCTCTTCTAAAAAGTCTCGCGCAGCATGCGGGCCACGCCGGTCTGCCATTGCGGCAGCACAAGGCCGAAAGCGGATTGGAGCTTTGACGTGTTCAGCCGCGAATTGTGGGGGCGTGTCGCTGGCGTCGGAAACGCACTGGTCGGCACGGGATCCACGGCCTCGGGCGCGGCTTTCAGCTCGACCCCGGCAGCGCGCGCCTGCTCCAGCACGAACTTCGCATAACCGTGCCAAGTGGTTTCGCCGCCGGCGACCAGGTGGTAGAGCCCCGCCTTGGCCGGTTCGCGCAGCGTGTCGCGGATGGCGTGTGCAGTAACGTCGGCCAACAGCTCGGCCCCCGTAGGCGCGCCGAACTGGTCGTCGATCACGGTCAGGCGGTCGCGCTCCTTCGCCAGCCGCAGCATGGTCTTGGCGAAGTTGCCGCCGCGGGCCGCATAGACCCAGCTGGTGCGAAAGATCAGATGCCGGGCACAGTGCTTTGCCACCAGTTGCTCGCCCTCCAGCTTGGTACGACCGTACACGCTCAGCGGCCCGGTTGCGTCGTCTTCCAGCCAGGGCTTCGTGCCGCTGCCGTCGAACACGTAGTCGGTCGAGTAGTGAACCATCAGCGCGCCGATCTGCTGCGCGGCTTCGGCGACGACGCCGGGTGAGGTGGCATTGAGCCTGCGCGCGAAATCGGGCTCGCCCTCGGCCTTGTCCACCGCCGTGTGGGCCGCCGAATTGACGATCACGTCGGGGCGCACCTTGAGCACGGTTTCTGCCAGTTGCTCGGGGCGACTGAAGTCCGCGTGGAAGTCGCTGCTGTCGAAATCCAGCGCCACCACTTCGCCCAACGGCGCCAGGCTGCGCTGCAGTTCCCAGCCTACCTGACCACCCTTGCCCAGCAGCAGCAACTTCATGCGGCTGCCTTTGCGGGCGTGGCGTCGTATTGCTTCTCGACCCATTCGCGGTAGGCACCGCTCTGGACGTTGCGCACCCATTCGCCGTTGGCCAGGTACCACTCGACGGTCTTGCGGATGCCGGTGTCGAAGGTTTCGGCCGGCTTCCAGCCCAGCTCTTTCTCGAGCTTGCGCGCGTCGATCGCATAGCGACGGTCATGCCCGGGGCGGTCGGTCACGTAGCTGATCTGCTCGCGGTAGCTCTTGCCGTCGGCCTTGGGCCGCAACTCGTCGAGCAGGGCACACACGGTGTTGACGATCTCGATGTTGGGCTTCTCGTTCCAGCCGCCGACGTTGTAGGTTTCGCCGAGCCGGCCCGCTTCGAGCACGCGGCGGATGGCGCTGCAGTGGTCTTTGACGTAGAGCCAGTCGCGCACCTGCATGCCGTCGCCATACACCGGCAGCGGCTTGCCGGCGAGCGCATTGACGATCATCAGCGGGATGAGCTTTTCGGGGAAATGGAACGGACCGTAATTGTTGGAACAATTGGTTGTCAGCACCGGCAGGCCGTAGGTGTGATGCCATGACCGAACGAGGTGGTCGCTGGCCGCCTTGCTGGCCGAGTACGGGCTGTTGGGCTCGTATTTGTTCTCTTCGGTAAACGCCGGGTCGCTTGCTGAAAGTGAACCATAGACCTCGTCCGTCGACACATGCAGGAAGCGGAACTGCGCTTTCTGCTCTGCGGGCAGCGCGCTCCAGTAGCCACGCACGGATTCGAGCAACCTGAACGTGCCCAGCACATTGGTCTGCACGAAATCCTCGGGGCCGTGGATCGAACGATCGACATGCGACTCGGCCGCGAAGTTGACCACTGCGCGCGGCTTGTGTTCGGCCAGCAGGCGGTCAACCAGCGTGCTGTCGCCGATATCGCCCTGCACGAAGACATGGCCCGGGTTGGCCTTGAGCGAGGCCAGCGTCTCCAGGTTGCCTGCGTAGGTCAGCTTGTCGAGATTGACGACCGCTTCGCCGCTCTGCGCGAGCCAGTCGAGTACGAAATTGGCACCAATAAAGCCGGCGCCGCCGGTAACCAGGATCATGGGTCTCCTCTTGCTTCGAAATGCACCCTCACAAGCGGAAGGCAGGAGAGATTATCCCGCGTGCCGCGCAACACGGATTTGTCGATGGCTCGGGGGCGCGCCGACGCCCCTGCCAGCCGTCCAGAACAACGATTTTGTGAAGCCGCGGTAAAGCTCCGGAACCGGGGTGACCAGCCGCGCGTCTGAATGCCTCAGCCTGGCTACCGGAACAATAAAAATGGCGAACGCCACACGTTTCGACGAGATCGTGTTCATGGACGATTTCTTTCGCTCGTCTGACAACTCCCTGCCATCGCATCCTGCGAACCGGCGGTTTCTTCACAAAGCGTTCCGCCACTCGGCCAGCCGACTGGGCATTGTCTGCCGGGAAGAATATGCGCGATCCGATGGCGGCCGGCTCGATGTCGCCGCGATGATGAAGGCGCTCGGGCTCGCGCCCACGCCTGCGGGGTGGGCAAAGGCGAGCGCTGCGGATCTGACGCCAGTGGCGGAAATGGGATTGATGCCCATGCTCACGCCGCGAACGCTGGTGATCGGCTGGGGCCTGACGCCGTCGCTGATGCATTTCATCGAACGCAGCGGCGCCGCGTTCGTCGATCTGGAAATTTCACCGATCCGCTTCACTTCGCACCTGGCCTTCTGTGCACGAACGAACGACCGGCAGATCGAGGCAGCGCTCGGTGGGTGGCACATCGACGAAGAGCTGTTCTGGAACGAAGCGATCGTTCTGGAGGGCTACTTCTCACGCCGCGGCCCCTCGCTCCTGTTCGATCGCGACATGACTGTCGGGTTGTTCTGCGGTCAGACCGCTGTGGATCTGGCGCTGATCCGTGACGGCGAGATTGCCCACCCGATCGACGGCCTCGATGAAATTCGGGAGCTCGCCAGCAGCGTGGATCTGCTCCTGATCAAGCCGCACCCTTATGAATCCGACCTTCGGCATCTCACACGGCTGGCGAGCCAGATCTCCAACGTGGCCTGGACTGACAGCAACATCTATGCGCTGATGTGTGCGGACAACCTGAGCTTCGTCTGCGGACTTTCGTCCGGCGCACTGCGCGAAGCGGCTTACTTCATGAAGCCCGCCGTGCCTTTGATCGAAGCCGACCGCAACCGGCGCAACAAGCTGCCGGCAGCCTGCTCGGACTGGCAGATCACGGAGCCCGGGATCCTGTCGATGCAAGCACTGTCAAAGATCTGCGGCCGCACGGACGGCTTGACGCAGCGCCCCGCCCGTTTCCCCGACGATGCACTGGATCGCGCTTTCGCCGTCCGCTGGGGATGGGATGCGCAGAGCCCCGGACTGCACGCCGCACCCGAACTGGCCCCGGGCCGCGTCTACGATTTTCAGGCGGGCCAGCCTGCGACCGCCTGGCTCAGCTTCGGCTGGAGCGCCCCGGAGGGCACGGGCGTCTGGACCGGCGGAACACGCGCGTGCCTCGTCATTCCGCTGGCCAGCAGCGCCCCGGCCAACGCAACCGAATTGCGCGCGCGGATCGAGGGCCTTCTCTTCGTGGGAACGTCCAGCCGAAATCCGATCGTTCGCGCCTGGATCGGTGGGCGGCAGGCAGACGTGCAGACGGCAGGCGGCACCACCGGCGAAACCGAAGTGCGCTTCGTCCTGAAGGCACCTTCTACCGACATGCCGAAGGCGCGGGTGCTCGTGCTGGAGTTCGACATCACCGATCCCCTGCGGCCCTGCGATTGCGGGCTCGGTGCTGACGCGCGGCGCCTGGGATTTCATCTCCAGCGGCTTTCCCTCGAGTGGCTTTGCGTCTCTGCGGAGGCGGTGGCGCCCGATGTCGAATCTCCGGCAACGCCCCTTCATACCCCTGCCGCACGTCCCGTGCGGCACGCCGTCCAGGTGGTGATCGCAGCCGCGGTCTGCGTCGGCGCGTTGGTCGCGTCGCTTCCCCCGACGCGTGCCGAGGAACCGGCGCAGAGTTCGGTGAGCGCCTCGCGCTGGCACCGGCTCCAGCACACCCTGGCCATGGGATTGGGCGTGATCCGCGACGACATCCACACCCTGCTGCATCATGGTTAACACCGCTCATGCATCACGCATCATCCCTGTGCTGTACCCTGCGGTTTCGCTGTTCACTCCGGAGATCAATCCATGGAAAAGCCAACGCCCAAGAACGATGAGGCAGCTGCCGCTGGCGACCGCATCAAGGACTCCGCCCAGCAAATCTGGCTTGCCGGTCTCGGCGCTTTTGCCAAGGCCCAGCAAGAGGGCAGCAAGGTGTTCGAGTCGCTGGTGAAGGACGGCGCCGGCATGCAGAAGAAGACGCAGCAGGCGGCCGAAGAGACGCTCGCGCAGGCGCAAGCCCGCATGAGCGGCTTCGCCAGCGAGTTCGGCGCCAAGGCGGTCGGCCAATGGGGCAAGCTCGAAAACATCTTCGAGGAGCGCGTGGCAAAGGCGCTCGAAAAAATCGGCGTGCCATCGGCCGCCGAGATCCAGGCGCTCAAGGCGCGCGTCACCGAACTCGAGGCCCGGCTCGCATCGCAATCACCGGCCGGCAGCGCACCGCACCCCGCGCGCAAGACGGCAGCAACGCGCAAGGCCGATGAAGCCCCGGCCAAGAAGCCCTCACGGCGGCGACCGAAACTTTGATCTACGTCGCCCTGCGTCAGCACAGTTGCGCTAGAGTGGCCCCAGAGACAAAAACCGGGGCTACGTCATGGCCAAGAAAGCGCCACGCCGCACTGCACAACGCATCCTCGAGACGGCGCTCGACCTGTTCAACCGTTTCGGCGAGCCGAACGTGTCGACCACGCTGGTCGCGGCCGAACTGGGCATCAGCCCCGGCAATCTCTACTACCACTATCCCGCCAAGGACGAGCTGATCAACCGGCTCTACGAGGCCTACGAAGCCGAGCTCGACGAACTGCTGCATGCCAGTGAAGGCGTGCACGATGTGGAAGATGCCTGGTTCTTCATGCACAGCCTGTTCGAGCTGATCTGGCGCCACCGCTTTCTGTATCGCGACCTGAACGACCTGCTGAGCAAGAACCGTCTGCTCGAGACCCGCTTCCAGGCCGTGCTCAAGAACAAGGTGCGCGCCATTCGCACGCTGCTGGCCGGCATGGCCCGCGCCGGCCACCTCGAGATCGACGCGCGGGAGGTCGACGCACTGGCCCAGAGCATGGTGGTGGTGCTGACCTACTGGCTCAGCTACGAGTACGTGCGCAACCCGCGCGAGGCGCTTGAGCCAGCCCATGCGCAAGGCGCGCTGCTGCGCGGGGGCCAGCACACGCTGCATCTGCTGGCGCCGTACCTGGTGTCGGCACAACGTCGGCATCTTCTGACACTGAGCGACGCCTATGCGAGCGAAGATGAGGCCGTCGCCTGACCATGCCTGTCTCCAATTTCACGACCCCCCAATCGCTGCTGGCACCCACTGGCGCCAACCCGATGACGGCGCCATGGACACCGTTGCCCTACTCCGACGTCACCCGCTTCGACACGGTCAGCCTGCTGGCGCACTGGAACAGGCTGCATGCCGGCCAGGGTCTGCAGCCGCCTGCACCGGGGCCGCTGGCCGAGGGCTGGGCGCTGTATCACAGCGGCGAGTTCGAGCGCGCCGCTGCCGTGGGCCTGCTGCATGGCCGTGAAGGCTCCGCACTGGTCAACCAGGCAACCGCGATCTATGCCAACTACATCGAGCCGCGCGAGGCGATCCGGCTCACGCTGTTCCGCCAGGTGGCGGAGCGGGCCGCCACACAGGCCGGCAACGAGCCGGACAACTGCCAGGCGCTCTACTGGGAAGCCTATGCGCTGGGCCGCTACAGCCAGGGCATCAGCGTGGCGCGCGCGCTGGCGCAGGGGCTGGGCGGCAAGGTCAAGACCGCGCTCGAGCGCGTGATCGCGTTGCAGCCGCACCATGCCGACGCCCACATCGCGCTGGCCGCTTTCCATGCCGAGGTGATCGACAAGGTCGGGCCGCTGGTGGCCCGCATGACCTACGGCGTCCGGGCAGAAACTGCCATCGAGCTGTTCGAGCGCGGCCTGGAATTGCATCCCGAATCGGCCAGTGGACTGATGGAGTACGGGCGCGGCTTGCTGATGCTGTATGGCGACGCACGCATGGGCGAAGCAACCCGGCTCTACCAGCGGGCGGCGGCGCTCGAGCCGGTCGACGCGCGCGAACGGCTCGACGTCGAACTGGCACGCGCCGGTCTTTCGGACTGAGTCCGGCAGGCTGAGACAATCCCGGCATGACCGACCTGAACGCCCTTTTCGAAGCCGCCCAAGCCAACTCCAAGCTGCTGGCCGAGCGCCCCGACAACCCCACCCTGCTGAAGATCTACGGCCTGTTCAAACAGGCGACGCTCGGCGACAACACCGAGAAGAAGCCAAGCTTCAGCGACTTCGTTGCGCGCGCCAAGTGGGACGCCTGGACGGCGAACAAGGGCATCGACGCCGACGCAGCCAAGCAAGGCTACATCGATCTCATCGAGTCGCTGCGCTAAGCCGCGCCCAGCAGTTCGTCGAGGTTGCGCGACACCTTGGCCTCGATCTGGCTGCTGAACGCGTCCATCAGGAAGCCCAGCGTCATGTGCAGCTCGAAGGAGTCGGCCGTCACGCGCAGGGTGCCCTCGGCGCCCGGCCGCGCGAACTGCGCCACGTCGCACTCCCAGCCTTCGGAATAGCGGCACTCCATGCCGTAGTCGCGCTCGACCTGGTCGACCCATTGCTGCGCGACTTCGCGGGCCCGCTCGATGCCGAGCGTGTGATTGCGTTCGATGTGGATGTCAGACACCAGGCTTTCCGTTCTCTTGAGGAATGTTCTTCAGCGCCCGCTCGCGTTCGCCCTTGGGCAGTACGGCGATCCGCTTGACGGCTGCGTAGAAGCGCGGCCAGTCGCGCCCTTCGCGTTCGTACAGCGCCTCGAAGGCGGGCACCAGCTCATCGTAAGCGGCCTGCGCGCCGAAAGTCGCATTGTTGGCGCGCGCCACCCAGGCATCGTATGCGCCCTGGCGCGGGCCGGGCCAGCCGGCGCGCAAGGCGCCGTAGCGCTCGCGAAAACCGTCCATTGCTGACTTTTTCATCGCATCCACCGCCCGCCAGTCGTGCGCCGCGGCCTCTTTGGAATCATAGATCCGCTGCAGTTGCCGGCGCGTTTCGAGCATGAGTTGGCGAAACTGCTGGCGCCGCGCGTCGAACTGCGCGTATTCGGTGCGTGCCGGCTCCCCCGCCTGCGTGGCGAGCCATCGCGCGCCACCGATCCGCTCGACCGCCGTGGCGTAGGACTCGTTGAACACCGTGTCGTCCGGCACGTAGAGCACCTGGTGCGCCAGCTCGTGGAAGATCAACCGCGCCAGCTCGCCCTCGGGGTAGCCGATGAAGGTGGACAGCAACGGGTCGCCGCCGGCCCAGTTCAACCAGCCCAGCGTCGAGTAGGCAGGCACCGGGTACACGGCGGCCTCCAGCCCGGTCGAGCGTTGCGCGGCCGCCTCGGCGTTGGCGTCGGCGCTGTCGTAGTAGCCGCGGTAGCCGACGCAGCCCGCCACCGGGAAGCACCAGGTCTTGAGCGTGAGCGAATATTCCGGTGCCGCGACCACGTTCCATACGGCCGCACTGCGATGCAGTTCCGCATAGGCGGTGTAGCTGGCGTTGTCGGGCAGGCTGAGGTCGGTCACGGCAAAGCGGCGGATGCGCTGGGTGAGTTCGAGCCTGGCCTTGAGCACGGCGGGCGTCGCGGGATCGCCAAGCCACTCCGGCACCGGCCGGGCCGCGCGCATCAGGTTCACGTGGCCACGAGCCGATTGCCAGTAGTAGCCGAGGTTGCTGCAGCCCGTGAGCGCGAGCGCGCCGACGGCGGCCAGGGCCAGCAGCCACGCGGCCTTGCGGCGCCGCGTCATGATGCGGCAGCGCTCCTGTCGTCGACTTCCACCTGCACCAGGCAGTCGTAGAACGTCGGGCCGCGGCCGATGTCGGTCAGGCGCTGGCTGGTGAGCTGGTTGACGTTGGTGCCGTCCATTCCGAGCTTGCGCCACCATATGCCGAGCCCGTGCACCACGCCCGGTCGCGCGCGGCGCGACACCTCGGCGCGGCAGCGGTGTTCGCCGCGTGCGTTGAAGACCCTCACCGTTGCACCGTCGGCAATGCCACGCGCGGCCGCGTCGTCGGTGTGGATTTCGAGCAGTGGCTCGCCTTCGATCGCCCGCAGGCTCTTCACGTTCACAAAGGTGGAGTTGAGGAAGTTGCGCGCCGGCGGCGAGATCATGGCCAGCGGAAATTCGCGCGAACTGCCGGCCGCTTCGTAGTTGGGCACATGGTCGGGCAGCCCGTCCTGACCCTGCGCGGCGAGCCGGGCGCTGAAGAATTCGCAGCGGCCCGAAGGCGTCGGGAACTTGCCGTCGGCGAAGGGCGCCTCGGGCAGCGCGAGGCTGGTGAACCCTTGCGCCTCGAGTTGCGCAAAGTCGACCACGCCGGGTGCAAAGGCGCTGCGGCACAGCGCTTCGTCGTCGTCGGCAAAGCAGGGCTCGGTGAAGCCCATGCGCCGCGCCAGTTCGCGAAACACCCAGGCGTTGCTGCGCGCCTCGCCACGCGGCGCCACGGCCGGCCGGTTCAGCAGAACATCGGTGTGGCCGTAGCTGGTGTGGATGTCCCAATGTTCGAGCTGCGTGGTCGCGGGCAGCACGAAGTCGGCGTAGTCGGCAGTGTCGGTCTGGAACTGCTCGAGCACCACGGTGAACAGGTCTTCGCGCGCAAAGCCGGCCACCACCTTGCCGGAATCGGGCGCCACCGCCACCGGATTGCTGTTGTAGACCACGATCGCCTCGACCGGGTTGGCCGTGTCGAGCAAGGCATCGCCGATCGTGCTCATGTTGATGGTGCGCGGCCTGCGCCCGGCCAGCAGATCCGGCCGCTGCAGCGCCGCGCGGTCGACTGGAAAATGGCCCGACGCACTCAGCAGCAAGCCGCCGGCACGATGCCGCCAGGCGCCCACCAGCGCCGGCAGGCAGGCGATCGCCCGGGCCGCGTTGCCGCCGCCGCGCACGCGCTGCATGCCGTAGTTGAGCCGGATCGCCGCCGGCTTCGTGGTGCCCCAGGCCTGCGCGAGCGCCACGATCTGCGCTTCGGGCACGCCGCAGACTTGCGCCGCCCGCGCGGGTGGCCATTGCAGCGCGCGCTCGCGCAGCTGCTCCCACCCGAGCGTGTGATTGGCAATGTAGTCGTGGTCGAGCCAGTCGTGCACGATGAGTTCGTGCATCAGCGCCAGGGCCAGCGCCGCATCGGTGCCCGGCAGCAGCGCGATGTGCTCGTCGCACTTGTCGGCGGTTTCAGTCTTGCGCGGGTCGATGCAAACCAGCCGTGCGCCGTTGCGTTTGGCCGCTTGCGCGTGGCGCCAGAAGTGCAGGTTGCTGCCGATCGAGTTGCTGCCCCAGATCAGGATCAGCTTCGACTCGGCAAAAAACTCGACCCGCATGCCGACCTTGCCACCCAATGTAAAACTTAAGGCCTCACCCCCAGCGGTGGAGCAGATCGTCCGATCGAGCAGCGAGGCGCCCAGCCTGTGAAAAAAACGACGATCCATCGATTCACCCTGCACCAAACCCATGGTTCCGGCGTAGCTGTAGGGCAAAATAGTTTCTGAATGTTTCAGCGCCTTGAAGCGAGCAATGATCGCGTCGAGAGCAATGTCCCACGACACCGGCTCGAACCGGCCGGCGCCCTTGGGCCCGACCCGACGCAACGGAGTGGTGAGCCGCTCTGCGTGGTCGTTGCGCTCGATGTAGCGCGACACCTTCGTGCACAGCACGCCACCGGTGTGCGGATGGTTCGGGTTGCCCTGCAACTTGACCGCCCGGCCGTCCTGGACGGTCGTGACCAGTGCACAGGTGTCGGGGCAGTCGTGCGGGCAGGCGCCGAGCACCGTGGTTTGGGGAGTTGTTGATAACGCCGTGGCAATGACCATCGGCCAAGTCTAGTTTGCGCGCGGCATGTGCGCGTGGAGGGGTTTCCTCAATGATGAATCGCAGACAGTTTTCCGTCGCGGCCGCAGGTGCGGCAATGCTCGGCAACTTCCAGATCGCGCGCGCGCAAAGTGAAACGCCGATCGTGCTGGGCCAATCCGCCCCGTTCTCGGGCCCCGCAGCACAGTTGGGAATCCAGTTCTACCAGGGCGCCAAGCTGTTCCTCGACGGCTACAACGCCCAGCCGGGGCGCGACATCGAGCTGCGCTTTCTGGACGACGGCTACGAGCCCGACCGCTGCGCGGCCAACACCCGCAAGCTGATCGACGACGACGTCTTTGCGCTGTTCGGCTACATCGGCACGCCGACCAGCCTGGCCGCGCTGCCGCTGGCCGTGAAAGACAAGGTTCCGTTCATCGCGCCCTTCACCGGCGCGATGGCGCTGCGCGAGCCGTTCCACAAGAACGTCTTCCATCTGCGCGCCTCTTACAACGACGAGACCGCAGTGATCGTGAAGCAGCTCACCCACCTCGGGCTGAAGAAGATCGCGGTGTTCTATCAGAACGACGCGTACGGCAAGGCCGGGCTCGACGGCGTCACGCTGGCGTTGTCGCAGCAGGATCTCAAGCCGCTGGCGCAGGCCACGGTGGAACGCAATTCGGTCGAAGTGGCGGGCGCGGTGAAAACGATCATTGCCACGAAGCCCGACGCGGTGGTGCAGATCGGCGCCTACAAGGCCTGCGCCGCGTTCATTCGCGAAGCGCGCAAGGCGGGCTACGGCGGCACGTTCTACAACGTGTCGTTCGTCGGTACGCAGGCGCTGGCCGACGAGCTCGGCAAGGAAGGCGCTGGCGTGGTGGTCACGCAGGTGGTGCCCTCGCCCTACAACGCGGCCAACGGCATCACGCGCGAGTTCAGCGATGCGGTGCGCAAGAGCGGCGGCAACACCAAGGCCAACTTCTCGAGCATGGAGGGCTACCTGGCTGCCAAGGTGCTGACCGAAGGTCTCAAGCGCGCCCCCGGCAAGCCTTCGCGCGACAGCCTGATCGCCGGGCTGGAAAGCATCGACAAGCAGCAGTTCGGCGGTTTCGACGTGTCGTTCTCGGCCCGCAACCATGTGGCGTCGAAGTTCGTCGAGCTGTCGATGATCACGGGCGACGGGCGTATCAGGACCTAGCGGCCAGGCCGTCCACGGCCTGGAACATCGCCTGCCGCGCCTGGCTGATGACCTGGCCTTTCCAGGCATCGGTGTCGGTGTAGAACGCCTCCAGCATCTGCGCATGGATGGCGTCGGCCAGCTCGGGTGCGGCTTCCGGATGGGCGTGCAGCCAGTGGTCGGCGCGCAGTGCGCCCATCACCTCGAGGATCGGCTGCGTGCCGTATTCGAGCGCGATTGCGGTGTACTCGGCCTGCGGGCATTCCTCATACATGGCGGTGCACATCAGGCCGGTCAGCAAGGCCGAGGTCGACGAGCCGTCGTAGATCGACGTGACCGGCGCCTCGGGCGTGCCCCACCAGGCGTTGGCGCGCGCGTAGGCGGCCCGGTCGTCGCGGCAGGCAAAGATGCGTTCGCCGATGCCGTTGGGCCCGAGCCCCGTGTGCAGGTCGATCCAGGCCAGCCGCTGCGCGGCCTGCCCGTGCGCCCGCAGCACCTGGCGGAAGGTGCGGTTGCTCCAGGTCGGCGCCTTGCCGCCGAAGAACAGGCCGTCGTCGAACTGGTACTGGCCGCCGCTGATCGCGGCCTGGTAGGCGGCGACGCCGTGCGTGTCGATCCAGGCGGCGATCTGGGCCTGGTTGTTCGGCGACGGAGGCCACTCGGTCGGCAGCAGCAGCGCGTGCAGGCCGGCATACGCCTCGTTGACGGGCAGCGGCTGCGTGTAGTCGACAAAGTTGCGGTTCAGGTCGACGTTTTCCTGCGTCACGCGCCGGCCGTGGGAAAAGCCGTGCGGATTGAGCGCATGCACGTACAGCACGGCGACGCCGGCCGCGCGTGCCTTGTCGCGCCACTCGGCATCGTGCAGCGCAAACACCTGCACGCCGCTGCCGCAATGGCCCTCGATGCCGTGGCAGGCGCTGGTGACGATCAGCAGGTGCTTCGCATCGGCGGGGCCATCGAGCGCCACGTCCATCGCCAGCGCTTCGCCGTCACGGCCCTTGAGCGGATGCGGGTGGGTGTCGACCTTCAGGCCGGCGGCGACGCAGCCTTGCAGGAATTTGCGGCGCGCCTCGGCGTAGCCTGGAGAAAACGCCTCGGCCACCCCGATCATGCGGCGGCCCCGCCCGGTTTCAGAAATTGCTCTGCCAGGCTCACCCAGCAGGTCGCGCCGAGGGGAATCAGCTCGTCGTTGAAGTCGTAGCTCGCGTTGTGCAGCGTGCACGGGCCGGCACCGTGGTGCATGTCGCGGTGCGCACCGTCGCCGTTGCCGATGAATGCATAGGCGCCCGGCTTGGCCAGCAGCATGAAAGAGAAGTCTTCGGCGGTCATCGCAGGTTCCTGCACCAGCACGTTGTCTGCGCCGACGATGCCGGCCATCACGCGGCGCGCAAAGTCGGCTTCGTTGGCCGTGTTGATGGTGGGTGGGTAGTTGCGGATGAACTCGAAGTCGCATTCGGCGTCGTGCGCCGCGCAGATGTGCGTCGCGATCTGCTTCATGCGCGATTCGATCAGGTCGAGCACCTCGAGCGTGAAGGTTCGCACCGTGCCGCGCAGCTCGGCATTGTTCGGGATCACGTTGACCGCCTCGCCCGCGTGGAACATCGACACCGAGATCACGCCGGCATCGGTCGGCTTCTTGTTGCGCGTCAGGATGGTCTGGAACGCCTGCACCATCTCGCAGCCGATCGGCACCGGATCGATGCCCGTGTGCGGCAGCGCGGCATGGCCACCCTTGCCGCGGATGGTGATGGTGAACTCGTTGCTCGACGCCATCGCAGGCCCCGGGCTCACGGCGAACTGGCCCGCCTTCATGCCCGGCCAGTTGTGCATGCCGAACACGGCGTCCATCGGGAACTGCTCGAACAGCCCTTCCTTGACCATCTCGCGTGCACCGCCGCCGCCCTCTTCGGCCGGCTGGAAGATCAGGTAGACGGTGCCGTCGAAATTGCGATGCTTCGCCAGGTGCTGCGCGGCAGCCAGCAGCATGGCGGTGTGGCCATCGTGGCCGCAGGCGTGCATCTTGCCCGGGTGGGTGCTGGCGTGGGCAAAGGTGTTGAGCTCGGTCACCGGCAGCGCGTCCATGTCGGCGCGCAGGCCGACGGCACGGTGGCTGGTGCCGTTCTTCACGATGCCGATCACGCCGGTGGTGCCCAGGCCGCGATGGATCGGAATGCCCCATTCGGTGAGCTTGGCCGCAACCACGTCGGCCGTGCGCACCTCCTGAAAGCAGAGTTCGGGATGTGCATGCAGGTCGCGCCGCACAGCAGCAATGCCGGCCGCCTGCGTGACCAGGGAATCAATGAGTTTCATCCCCGTTTTCTACCAGAACACCGCGGAACCGGCTTAGCCGGGCCGCTGGTGTTGCCCCCGGAAGGGGGTTGGCGCGCGCGACACGCAGTGCGCGAAGCCTGGGGGCGAGCCCAGTTCAGCGGCCGGTTTCCTTCAGCCAGGCGCTGCGGGCCGCCAGTGCGGTGTCGGTGAAATCGGTGAAGACACCGTCCACGCCGAGCCGGTAATAGGCCAGGTACTCGTTCTTCGCGTCGCCCTTGTAGTCGGTCGCCAGGCGCCGGTTCTCGTTGCGGAAGGTGAACGGATGCACGAACAGGCCGGCCTTGTGCGCGTCGGCGACCAGCGTGGTGGGCGTCATCGAGCTTGCATCGGCATCGTTGATCTTGCCGTCCTTGTTGAGGTCGACCGGCTTGCCGTCGGCACCGATGGTGCCCTTGATGCTGATGATGTAGCGCTTCCACGGCCCGATGCCATCGGCGTACTTCGCGATCTCGGCCAGGCCGGCCGGCGTGACCATCACGTCGAAGTTGCGCTTGTCGCCGGCCTTCGTCCACTCGTAGGGGCGGTCGACCGGCACGGCATAGGTCATGGCGCCGGTTTTCATGTCGATGCCGTCGCCGTCGATCAGCTGGATCAGCTTGGTCTTCAGGCCCTTGCTCTTCATGTACTTGAGGCTGCCCGGCTCGAACGACTGCACGAACACCGGCGCGGTCTTGCTGTTGAGGCCGGCACGCTCGAGCATGGCGATGAGCTTGTCTTCCATCGGCAGGCCCATGTCGCGGAAGAAGGTCGGGTTCTTGGTTTCGGGATAGATCGCGATCGCGCGGCCGGTCGCCTTCGACTGGGCGGCAGCCAGGTCCAGAACCTCCTGGAAGGTCGGGATCTTGTAGCGGCCGTTGAACTGCTGCGGCCGCTCGGCGTCAGTGCTGATGGCGCCCAGCGTCTTGATCTCGGCCAGCGTGAAGTCCTGGCTGAACCAGCCGGTCTGCGTTTCGCCGTCGACCTGCATGGTCTTCTTGCGCGACGCGAACTGCGGCTTGGTGGCCACGTCGGTGCTCAGGGCGAGATTCGGGTCGTGGCGGGTGATGAGCACGCCGTCCTTGGTGACCACCAGGTCCATTTCGATCACATCGGCACCGAGCTCGATCGCGCGGGTGTAGGCCTCGATCGTTTCTTCGGGGATGTAGCCGGAGGCACCGCGGTGCGCCACCACGAGCGGGGCGCGGCCGTCGAGCGTGAGCAGGGGCGTCGGGCCGGCACCGGGCATGCTGCAGGCGGCGAGCGCGAGCAGGGCGGCGGCAGACAGGGCGTGGCGGGCGCAACGGGCGTGCGACAAGGTCATGGTGCTTTTCCTCTCCGGGTTGAAAGTCGCGAGCCTACCCCGGCTGCATGACTGTTTCCTGTCACGCTGCCGTCACAGTGCGTCGGCCGCGCAGAACATCTCGTTGCATGTTCGACAGCGCCGATGCGCTGCCCGGACTTCCGGGAGAATGACGGCATGTCACACATTCTCTCCAGCCGCAGTCTCAGTTTTGCGCAGACGCTGGTGCGCATGAACACCGTCAGCGCCCACAGCAATCTCGAGCTGATCGACTTCGTGCGGGACCACCTGGCCGGACTCGGCGTGCGCAGCCGCATCACACGCAGCGCCGACCGCAGGAAGGCCAACCTGTTCGCCACGCTCGGTGCCGGCAAGCCGGCCGGCGTGATCGTCTCCGGCCACACCGACACGGTGCCGTGGGATGGGCAGGAGTGGAGCGTCGACCCCCTTTCGGCCAGCGTGCAGGCCTGGCCCGAGGCCGTCGGCCAGGACGGCGAGATCGAACGCGTCGAGCCGCGCCTGTACGGGCGTGGCTCGGCCGACATGAAAAGCTTCATCGCGATCGCGGTGGCCAATGCCGAACTGTTCCTTGAAAGCGCGTCGCCGTTCGCGGTGCACTTCGCGTTCAGCTACGACGAGGAGGTCGGCTGCTTCGGCGTGAGGGAACTGATCGCCGACATGAAGGACGCCAACGTCAAGCCGGTGGCCTGCATCATCGGCGAGCCGACCCTCATGGTTCCGGCGATCGCGCACAAGGGCGTGTACCGCTACCGGTGCTGCGTGCGCGGCAAGGAGGCGCACTCGTCGCTCACGCCGCAATCGGTCAACGCAATCGAGATGGCCGCGCGCGTGATCGGCAAGGTGCGCGACATGGCCGAGGGCTTCGAGCAGAACGAGGCGCGCTACGAAGGCTTCGACGTGCCGTTCAGCACCGCGAGCGTGGGCCAGTTCCAGGGCGGCATTGCCGACAACGTGGTGCCGCGCGATGCCGAGTTCCGCTACGAATTCCGCAACCTGCCGACGGCCGACGCCGTGGCGATGCAAAAAGAAGTGCTGGCCTACGCCAGCCGCGTAGAGCCTGCCATGAAAAGGGTGGCGCCCGAGGCCGGCTTCAAGTTCGAGACCATCTGCGAGATCCCGAGCTTCCTCGGCTCGGCGACCGACCCGGTGACGCGGCTGGCGCAGCGCCTGTCGGGCGAGTCGGGCGTGACGCAGGTCGCGTTCGGCACCGAAGCCGGCCTCTTCAAGAACGCCGGCATCCCGACCGTGGTGTGCGGCCCCGGCAGCATCCAGCAGGCGCACCAGCCTGACGAGTACGTGACGCTGGAGCAGCTGGCGCGCTGCGAACTTTTTCTGCAGGGCCTGGCCAGCGCACCCCAGATCGGCTGATGAAGCGCATCGCGCTCGGCCTGCTGTGCGGCGCGGCGCTGCTCTATGCGCTGGCCATCGCGATGGAGGGGCGCCTTCCGCATCCGGGCTGGGGCTATCTCGCGGCGTTTGCCGAAGCCGCGATGGTCGGCGCCATTGCCGACTGGTTCGCCGTGGTGGCGCTGTTTCGCCATCCGCTCGGCCTGCCGATTCCGCACACGGCCATCATCCCGAGCAACAAGGATCGCATCGGCGCCAAGCTCGCCGGCTTCATCTGCAACAACTTCCTGAGCACCGAGCAGGTACTGGCCAAGCTGCGCGAGTTCGATACCGCGGGCCGACTGGCCGACTGGCTCGCACGCCCGGCCAGCGCCGAAAGGATGGGGGGCTGGGGGGTGATGGCGGCGCGCTACGGCCTGAGCGCTTTCGACGATGCGCGCGTGCGCGACTTCCTCGGCCGCATCGCAAGCGCGGGCCTGGCGCAGGTCGACATCTCGCGCGTGGCCGGCCAGGCGCTGGAGGCACTGACCGCGGGCGGCCGGCACCAGGCGCTGCTCGACGAAGCGCTGGCGCAGGTGGCCGAACTGCTCGAAGGCGAAACCGCGCAGGCGCAGATCACCGAAGCTATCGCGCGCGAGATCAGGACGCTGCGCTACGTCGGGCTCGACCAAGTGGCCGCACGCATGGCCACGAAGAAGATCGTGGCCGCCGTCGCCAACAGCGTGGCCGAACTCGCGGCCGAGCCCGGCCACCCGCTGCGCGCGCGCTTCGACGGCTTCATGGCCGACTTCATCGCACGGCTACAGCTCGACCCGGCGTTCCAGCAGCGCGGCGAAGAGATCCGCGCCGAGCTGATGGCGCACCCGGCGCTGGGCGACTACCTGCACGGCCTGTGGGGCGAGCTGCTGGCCTGGCTGCATGACGACCTCGCGCGGCCGGACTCCAGCATCGCGCAGCGCATCGCGAAACTCGCCGGCGCGCTGGGCACCCGGCTGCAGGCCGATGCCGAAATCCGCCACTGGATAAACGAGCAGATCGAGGCCGCGGCCCCGCTGGCCATCGAACGCTACCGCGAGGACATCCGCGTCTACATCGTCGAGCGCGTGGGCCAGTGGAACGCCGACGAGATGACCGACGAGCTGGAGCGGCACATCGGGCGGGATCTGCAGTTCATCCGCATCAACGGCACGCTGGTGGGTGGGCTGGTGGGCCTGGCGATCCACGCGGTGACGCAGTGGGCGCGAGCCTGAGCGGCGCGGCCACAGAGTACTTCCGGCGTAGTTGCACGATCGTGCAGGTGAGTTGTATCCTTCTGTATCAACAAAGGCCTGCCCGATGGACTTGGACTTTCACGTACACAAGATCGATGCGCTGACGCCCAAGGCCGCCAAGATCGCATTGCGCATGCTCGATGGCGACCCGCGCATCCCAACCGAATGGATCATGGCCCTGCGGCCTGCGCTGGTTGGCCGCAGCGTCGACTCGGAGGGGTTCCGCAGCACCGACTGGATGACGATGGCGGCGATCGAACGCCCCACGATGCGGCGCTTTGCCGAACGCTTCGAAAACAAGGAGCAGCGGCACGCGCGCCTGTGGGTGTTGAGCCTGCGCAAGGCGTCGCAACAGGTGCATCGTCGGGGGCCGGAGTCGGCGTAGGGCTTCTTCAGTACGAGCCGGAGGCCCCGGGGTGTGCGTCGTACCCGGGGGCGTCGGCGGGCGGTATGCGCGGCCCTGATCCGCCTGCCCCTGCGCTGCTCGGCGGTGCCTCAACGGCCGCCCCAGCGCATACCACCCACCGACGTGGACGCGGGGGGTTGCATCCGGAAGGCGCGACCTCCGCACCACCCCCAAGCCCGGTGAGCGGTACGGGCTGGCCGATCCCTTCTGCGCCGCCGAGGAGCGCAGCGTTTTGCGGATCAGGGCTCGCAGCTGTTTGAGCGAAGCGAGTTCTGCGAGACCCCGCAAAGCGCGAGCACCGCAGGGCAGCCGCGAAGCGGCCGGCGCAGCAGGGTCGGACGGCCCGTACCGCTCACCGGGCGCTCTCACCACAGCCGATTCAGGTTCAATTCGCCAGCAACCGCTCCTGCGCAATCACCAGCAGCCCGTCCATGATCAGACTGTCGACCAGCTCAAACGGCGACACCATCGACGGCGCCATCTTCCAGCCCGCCCCGCCCGTCATGTAGCGCACCGGCTCGGCGCCACAATGCTTGCGCACATGCTCGACCATGCGCTCGACTGCGCCTGCGATCGCATACGTGCCGCCGCTCGTGAGCGCATCGCTGGTGTTGGTCGGAAAGTCGCTCACCTCGCCGGTGGGCACGTGCAGGCCGGCAGTGCCCGACTCCAGTGCGCGCAGCATGATGCCGTGGCCCGGCAGGATCAGGCCGCCCAGGAACTTGCCGTGCGTGTCGACCGCCTCGACCGTCACCGCCGTGCCGATCAGCACCACCACCATCGGCCGCGCCGGCCCCTCGGCCAGCATGCGGTGCCGCGCACCGATCATCGCCACCCAGCGATCGGCGCCCAGCCGCGTGGGATGGTCGTAGCCATTCACGATGCCGGCCTCGGCCGTACTCGACACCACCCAGCGCGCGGTGCAGTCGAAGCACTCCGTCACCTGCTCCTCGGCACGGCGGCGCACCGCATCGCCGGCCACCACGCAGCCGAGCATCGCACCGGGCTGCGGCAGCTCGGCCCACGGGCCCTCGGCCAGGCGCTCGATGTGGTCGAGGAACTCCGCCCCGTGCCCCAGCAAGGCGGCGCCGGGACGCGGCGCCTCGTACATGGCCCACTTGAGGCGCGTGTTGCCGATATCGATCGCGAGGAATGCCATGCGGCGCATTATGCTGACGCCCCTTCACTTCACCACAGGGACATTCCATGCGAAGCGTCGTCATCGAAAAATTCGGCAACCCGGGCGAAGTGCTCACTCTGGCCGAGCGGCCGCTGCCCGAGCCCGGCCCGGGCCAGGTGCGCGTGCGCATGACCATGTCGCCGATCCACAACCACGACCTGGCCATCGTGCGCGGCGTCTACGGCTACAAGCCCCCGCTGCCGGCCACGCCGGGCACCGAGGCAGTCGGGGTCGTCGATGCACTGGGCGATGGCGTGACCACGCCGGCCAAGGGCCAGCGCGTGATGATGGCTGGTGCCAGCGCGACCTGGGCCGAGTTCTTCCTGGCCCCCGCGGCCAAGCTCATCGCCGTGCCCGACGCGCTGCCCGACGAAGCGGCCTGCCAGCTCATCGCGATGCCGCTGAGCGCCGCGATGTTGCTGGAGGATCTGCAGCTGAAGGCGGGCGAATGGATGGTGCAGAACACCGCCAACGGCGCGGTCGGCAAGACCGTGGCCGGTCTCGCGCAGGCGCGCGGCATCCGCGTCGTGAACCTGGTGCGGCGCGACGCCGGCGTGGCGGAACTGGAGGCGCTGGGCATCGCCAACGGCGTGTCGACCGAACAGCCGGGCTGGGAAAAGTGTGTTGCCGAGATCACCGGAGGCGCGCCGATCCTGCGCGCCGTCGATTCGATCGGTGGCGACGCGGCGAACCAGGTGGCCAACGTGATGGCCGTGGGCGGCACGCTGATCTCGTTCGGTGCCATGTCGGGCAAGCCGCTGGTCATCGGCGCCGACAACCTGATCTTCAAGCAGGCCACGGTCAAGGGCTTCTGGGGCGCCAAGCGCAGCGAGAGCACGCCGCCGGCTGAACTCGGCCGGCTGATCGGCGAGCTGATGAAAGCGGTTGCCACCGGCGCGCTGAAGCTCCCGGTCGAGGCCGCATTCGACATCGCCCGTGCGGCCGAGGCCGCGACCGCGAGCGACAAGCCCGGACGCGCGGGCAAGATCGTTCTGACGGCCTGAAGCCGGCTGCGCGGCGCTTGCCGCTTGCATTTGCTTGCGCGAACGGCGCGCCGGCCGACAGCCCGGGCCGCTGAATTCGACGATCCTCAGCCCTCCCAACATACGAAGGAGAGAAGCATGGGATTGCTCAGTTTCATCAAGGAAGCCGGCGAAAAGCTGTTCGGCGGTTCGTCGGCCCAGGCCGCCACGGCGCCGGCCGATGCCAATGCCACCGCGGCAGCAGCCATCAAGACCTACATCGAGAAGCAGAACCTCGGGCTGACCAACCTCGCCGTGACCTATGACGGCGCCAGCGGCAAGGTGACGCTCGCAGGCGCAGCACCCTCGCAGGAGGCCAGCGAAAAAGCCGCGCTCGCGGCCGGCAACGTGGCCAACGTGACCGATGTCGACAACAACCTCACCGCGCCTGCGGCCGACCCCGCGCAGTACCACGACGTGGTCAAGGGTGACACGCTCTCGGCCATTTCCAAGAAGTACTACGGCGACGCCAACAAGTACAACGCGATCTTCGAAGCCAACAAACCGATGCTGAGCCACCCGGACAAGATCTACCCGGGCCAGAAGCTGCGCATTCCCCCGCTGAAGTGAAGCGGGCGCTGGAAGCAGCCTAGTTCTGCTTCCACGGCAGGCCCCGATGCCGCCAGCCGCCGGTGTGGCCGCGCTGGCCGTTTTCGTCGGGGTTGCCCTCGAAACCTTCGAGGATGTTGTAGGCCTCGATGCCCAGTTCGGTCGCGCGCCTGGCCGCCGCGATCGAGCGCACGCCGCTGCGGCACAGCAGCAACGCCTTCTGCCCCGCCGGCACCGCGGCGCGCAGGCCTTCGTCGAAACCGGCGTTCAGCGCCATGCCGGGCCACTGCTTCCATGCCAGCGGCACCGCGCCCGGCACATAGCCCACCCATTCGCGCTCGGCGTCGCTGCGCACATCGACCAGCACGGCATCGCCGCTCGCAACCCACCGGGCAGCCTGGTCGGGGGTGATGTCGCCGGCGTAGCCGTCGGCGGGGAGGAATTCGGGGGCAGTCATGGTCGGATCAATTCTTCGGTCGAAATGGTTGCGGGTTCTTCGTCAGGTTGTACTCAGTGAGAAACAGCCCGATTCACGACACAATTTTCAACAGTTCGTGGAAACCCTCTGAGGAGTGCATCTTCCCCTGTCAAAGATGGGAGTCTGGATTTTCCAGGCACCACAACGGAGACAACGCAATGACAGACAACACACCGAACCGCCGCCGCAGCCTGTTGAAGGGCGCAGCAGTGGCGGCCGGCGCAATGTCCGCGCCCATGATCAGCATGGCGCAGACAACCTCGCTGCGCTTCCAGAGCACATGGCCGGCCAAGGACATCTTCCACGAGTACGCGCAGGACTTCGCGAAGAAGGTCAACGACATGGCCGGCAGCCGCCTGAAGATCGAAGTGCTGCCCTCCGGCGCGGTAGTGCCTGCATTCCAGCTGCTCGAAGCGGTGAGCAAGGGCACGCTGGACGGCGGGCACGGCGTGGTCGCCTACCACTACGGCAAGAATTCGGCGCTCGCGCTCTGGGGTTCGGGCCCCGGCTTCGGCATGGACGCCAACACCGTGCTGGCGTGGCACTACTACGGCGGCGGCAAGGCGTTGCTCGATGAAATCTACAAGAGCCTGAACATGGACACGGTGTCGTACCTCTATGGCCCGATGCCGACGCAACCGCTGGGCTGGTTCAAGAAGCCGGTGGCCAAGGTGGAGGACATGAAAGGGCTCAAGTTCCGCACCGTGGGCCTCGCGGTCGACGTGTTCACCGACATGGGCACCGCGGTGAACCCGCTGCCGGGTGGCGAGATCGTGCCGGCGCTGGACCGCGGCCTGATCGACGCGGCCGAGTTCAACAACGCATCGAGCGACCGCGTGCTCGGCTTCCCCGACGTGGTGAAGAACTGCATGCTGCAGAGCTTTCACCAGTCGGGCGAACAGTTCGAGATCCTGTTCAACAAGCCCAAGTACACCGCGCTGCCGCAGGAACTGAAGTCGATCATCGACTACGCAGTGCAGGCCGCAAGCGCCGACATGAGTTGGAAGGCGGTTCAGCGCAACTCGCAGGACTATGCCGACATGAAGAAGCAGGGCATCAAGTTCTACAAGACGCCCGATGCGGTGCTGCGCGCGCAACTCGCCTCGTGGGACAAGATCACGGCCAAGAAGGCCGGCGAGAACCCGCTGTTCAAGAAGGTGCTCGATTCGCAGAGAGCGTTCGCCGAGCAGGCGCTGCAGTGGCAAAACGACTACGGCGTCGATTTCAAGATGGCCTACAACCACTACTTCAGCAAAAAGAAGGCCTGACCCCCAGGCTTCGCGCACTTCGTGTCGCTTCTCCTACCCCCTTCCAGGGGGCAACACCTGCGGCCCGGCTGAGCCGGTTCCGCGGTGTTTCACCAATGGACTTGCCAAAAACAACATGAATGTCCAACGCTTTCTCCACGCCGTCGACCGGTTCAGCATGGTCGTGGGCAAGACCTTTGCATGGCTCATCGTGGTGCTGATGCTGGTGGTCTGCGGCGAGGTCTTCAAGCGCTACGCGCTCAACGCGCCGACCGCCTGGATCTTCGACGCCAACAACATGCTCTACGGCACGCTGTTCATGATGGGTGGCGCCTACACGCTGGCCCAGGCTGGCCACGTGCGCGGCGACTTCTTCTACGGCAGCATGAAGGCGCGCACGCAGGCCGCGCTCGACCTGGCGTTGTTCGCGCTGTTCTTCCTGCCCGGCGTGGTGGCGCTCACCTGGTCGGGCTGGACCTACTTCAACGAGTCGCTCGCCATGCGCGAGCAGACTTTCAACGCCGACCCGCTGCCGCTGTACCCGTTCAAGTTCGTGATCCCGGTGGCCGGGCTGGTGCTGCTGATCCAGGGCGTGGCAGAGATGGTGCGTTGCGTGCTGTGCCTGAAGACGGGCGCGTGGACGCCGCGGCTGAACGACGCCCAGGAGATGGACGTGGTCGGCGACCAACTCGCAGGCAGCAGCTACGTCGATGAAGCCGACAAGCGCGAGGTGATCGGCAAGGCGAAGGACATCGAACAGGCGGCCCAGCAACGCAACGCGGGGATTTCCCAATGAGCCAGCCGGCACTCGGCATGCTGATGCTCGGCCTGATCGTGGTGGTGATCATGCTGGGCTTTCCCACGGCGTTCACGCTCATGGGGCTGGGCATGTTCTTTGGCTTCATCGCCTTCTACGACCCGAGCGCGCACTGGCTCGACAACAAGGTGTTCGACCTGATGGTGCAGCGCGCCTTCGGCGCCATGACCAACGAGACGCTGCTGTCCATTCCGCTCTTTGTGCTGATGGGCTACGTGATGGAGCGCGGCGCGCTGGTCGACAAGATGTTCCACAGCGTGCAACTGGCGTTCCGCCGCGTGCCCGGCTCGCTCGCGGTGACCACGCTGATCGTCTGCACCTTCTGGGGCATTGCGAGCGGGCTGGTCGGTGCCGTGGTGGTGCTGATGGGCGTGATCGCGATGCGGCCGATGCTCAATGCCGGCTACGACACCCGGCTGGCGGCCGGCGTCATCACGGCCGGCGGCACACTGGGCATCCTGATTCCGCCCTCGGTGATGATCATCGTGTACGCGGCCGTGGCCGGCCAGTCGGTGGTCAAGCTGTATGCGGCGGCGATGTTCCCGGGCTTCTTTCTCGCCTTTCTGTACCTGATCTACGTGATCGGCTGGGCCGTGCTGCAGCCGAAGGTCGCGCCCAAGCTCCCGCCCGAGCAGCAGCGCGCGCCGATCTCGCCCTGGGTGGCGCACATCGCGGCCAGCTATTCGCCGCGCATGCTGCCGGCACTGTTCGCGGCGGTACTGGCGCCGGGGCGCGCGCTGCGCGGCGCGGCCGAGGGCGTGCGCATCACCTGGTGGATGCTGCTGCGCAGTCTGCTGAATGCGCTGGTGCCGCTGGCACTGGCCGCGGCGACGCTGGGGTCGGTGTGGTGGTATGTGACGATCTACTCCCAGAAGGACAGCAACGCGCCGGTGGCGGAGCAACAGCAGACGACACAGAAGACTGCGGGCGCGGCCGCGACGCTGCCCGAGGCGTCCTCATCTTCTTCGTCCGGCAGCGGCACTGGCCTTGCCGAACCGCCCACCGACGACGCGCCGAAGGAAGCTGGATCGGACGTTGGCCTGCAGGAGCCGCCCGGTGGCGTCGAAGAACCGCCTGGCAGCGAGACGGCGGCGGCCCCGGCTGCAGAGAGCGGCTTGCAACAGCTCGGCGAAGCCGTCGACGCGCCCAAAACCGCCGCGGTGCCCGAGGCCTTCTACACCGGATTCCTGCTCGCCAGCCTGTTCACGCTGGCGCTGCTGGCCTGGTACTACTGGCGCATGGACGCGGAGCAGTTCGAGATCCTGCGCATGCTGGTGTCGTCGGTGATGCCGCTCGCCACGCTCACGCTGGTGGTGCTGGGCGTGATCCTGTTCGGCATCACCACCGCCACGGAATCGGCCGCGGTGGGGGCGGCCGGCGCCTTCCTGATGGCCTGGCAGGCCGGCACGATCAACTTCCAGAAGACCAAGGAGGCGGTGTTCCTCACGCTCAAGACCACCTCGATGGTGTGCTGGCTGTTCGTGGGCTCGGCGCTGTTCTCGGCCGTGTTCGCACTGCTGGGCGGACAGCGCATCATCGAGGAATGGGTACTGAGCATGAACCTGACGCCGCTGCAGTTCCTGCTGCTGTCGCAGGCCCTCATCTTCGTGCTCGGCTGGCCGCTCGAATGGACCGAGATCATCGTGATCTTCGTGCCGATCTTCTTGCCGCTGCTGGCGCACTTCCAGATCGACCCGCTGCTGTTCGGCGTGCTGGTGTTCGTGAACCTGCAGGCCGCGTTCCTTTCGCCGCCGGTCGCGATGTCGGCCTTCTATCTGAAGGGGGTGTCGCCGCCGCACGTGACGCTCAACCAGATCTTCGCGGGGATGATGCCGTACATGCTGATCGTGATCCTCTGCATGGTGTTCATGTACATCTGGCCCGGCCTCACGCTCTGGCTGCCGAAATACCTCTACGGTTAAAAAACCATCCAACCACCATCCACCTGGATGGTGTTAGGATGGTGACATGCCAACCTCCACCCTTCCTGCCGTTCAGCGCGCCAAGCCGCCAGAGGCCGAAAAGATCACCATCAACCTCGGCTACGTCGATCTCGGGCAGATCGACCTGCTCGTGGCCGAAGGCTTCTACTCGAACCGCACCGACTTCATCCGGACCGCGATCCGCAACCAGCTCACCACGCACAGCGACGCTGTGAAGCAGGTGGTGGCCCGAAAAACGCTTGTGCTGGGGCTGCAGAGCTTCGGCGTCGCGGAACTCGAGGCGGCGCGCGCGGCCGGCCAGGCCCTCGACATCCGCGTGCTCGGGCTGGCCAGCATCGCCACCGATGTGCCACCCGAACTCGCGCTCGCCACGATCCAGTCCATCACCGTGCTGGGCGCACTCCAGGCCAGCCCCGCGGTCAAGGCCGCGCTGGCCGGCCGAATCCATTGAAAGCAAATCCCCCATGAACCCCCTTCTCCAACGCCTGATGAAAGAAGCCACCCGGCTCACCCGCAACGGCAACCTGCAAGCCGCAACCGAGGCGATCCAGCGTGCGCTGCACATCGGCACGCCGCAGACGGCTCGCCCGCAACCCGCGCCGCCAGCGCAACCAGCGCCAGCGGCCACCCCCGCTGCGCACGAGGCCGATGTGATCGAAGCCGAAGTCCGCGTGGTCGACACGACCCCGGCCGATGCCGACGCCGAATTCGCCTATGTCGAACCGGCCGAGGCCTCGGAGGCCGGCGAAGCCGGGCCGGAGCAGTGGCGCGACGGCAGCTTTGCCCATGGCGGCCGCACGCTGGCCTACAAGCTCTACCTGCCGCCGCGTGCGCCGGGCGCAACGGCCACGCCGATGCCGCTCGTGCTGATGCTGCACGGCTGCACCCAGAATCCGGCCGATTTCGCCGCCGGCACGCGCATGAACGATCTGGCGCGCGCCCAGGGTTTCGCGGTGCTCTACCCGGCACAGACGCAGCATGCCAACGCGCAGGGCTGCTGGAACTGGTTCAAGCCGCAACACCAGCAGCGCGGCCGTGGCGAGCCGGCCTTGCTAGCGGCGCTGACCCAGTTCGTGATGGCGAGCGAGGCGATCGATCCGGCGCGCGTCTACGTTGCCGGCCTGTCGGCAGGCGGTGCAATGGCCGACATCCTGGGCCGCTGCTACCCCGAACTGTTCGCCGCGGTCGGCGTGCATTCGGGCCTGCCGACCGGCGCGGCCACCGACGTGATGTCGGCGCTGGGTGCGATGCGCAACGGCGCGGCCCAGCGGCCGGCCAGGGACGGCGCGATGCCGCCGGTGATCGTGTTCCACGGCGATGCGGATTCGACCGTGCACCCGCGCAATGGCGCGGCCGTGGTGAGCGCGGCGCGGGGTACCGACACCAGCGTTGGCCAGGTCTCCGAAGGCCGCTCGGCCGCCGGCCGCGCCTTCACGCGCTCCGACTACCCGGCCGGCGAAGGCCGCAACACGGTCGAGCACTGGTTGCTGCACGGCACCGGCCACGCGTGGTCCGGCGGCAGCAGCCAGGGCAGCTACACCGAGCCGAATGGTGTCGATGCGAGTGCGGAAATGCTGCGCTTCTTTCTCGCGCACCCGCGCGCCCGCTGACGCTTCAGCGTGGCGGCGCGCTGCGCTCCACATACGGCCGGGCCTGCAGCAGCACCACGCGGTCGCCGACCGTGGCCCATTCGATGTCCTGGTCGACGCCGTTGAACACGCGCTTGACGGCCGCACCGACGCCGGCCAGCTTCAGCACCAGTTCGTCGGTGAGCACATTGCGGCCGGGCTCGACCGGCACTTCCTTCACGCCGCCGCCCTGGTCGAGCTGCAGCGCGGTGTTCTCGGCGGAGCGGCTCAGCACCTGGATCGCCTTCGACCAGCTCGAGTACATCACCTGCTCGGCCACGCGCTGGCCCTCGACCACGCGGATGCCGATGCCGCGTTTGGCGGAGATGTAGGTCACGTGGTAGTGCCGGGCGTCGAACGGGTCGCGCGTGATCAGCACGCCGGCGTTGGTCGAATCGATCGCGGTTTGCACGAAGACGCCCATCAGCACTGCGTCGGCGCCGAAACCGGCGGCCGCGCGCGCTTCCCAAGCCTCGGGGTTGAACACCGAAGCCCAGACCTTCTTGACCGCGAGCTCGAGCGCGTCGCCGGTCTTGACGTTCGGCACAGTGGTATAGAGGCCGGCGCCGCTGAAGCCCGGCAGGTCTTCCGAGTTCGACGAGCTGCGCACGAACACCCCGCCACCGCCGAGCTGAGACTGCCAGCGCGCGCGCCAGGCCGCCGACGTGGCGGCATCGACCGGCCACTGGACGATTTCGTCGCGCAGTTGCGCGAGCGCCTTCTGGCGCGCCTGCGGATCGGTCGCGAAGCCCGGCTGCCGCTGAAGCTTCGTGAGCCGTGCGGCCAGGCCGTTGTCGCGCATGAAACGGTCGTACTGCGCAAACGGGATGCAGAAACCGTCGGGCACCGAGGTCATCGGGATCTTCGCTGCCTGCATCGCACCCAGGTTGGCGGCCTTGACGCCGCAATGCGTGCTGCTGCGCGCGCGCAGCGCCGCCAGCGGCAGCAGGCGTTGCTCGCGCAGGTCGGGCCGCAGGGTCAGCACGGTCGGCGGCGGTGTCGCAGGTGCACTGCGCGGTGGCCGGGCCGCGACCTCGTCGGCCGACAGCACCCGCACCGTGTGGCCTGCGGCGTTCACCTGCAGTTCGATCCATCGGCCTTCGTAGGGCCGCAGTGCGCTGGCCGCATCGCGCAGGTAGGCATTCGGAATGCCCCAGCCCTTGGCCAGCAGGTTCACATGAGACAGCGCGGTCGATGGCCGCTCGGTCACCACGCCGGCCACCGGCGGGAGGCTGATCGGCACCTGCTTCAGCACGGCGATGTCGTCGGGCGTGAGCGCGTTGACGCCGGATGCCTGCTCGACGATGCGCACGCGCCCGATCGCACGGCCGATGTTGAGCGGCAGGTAGGGCTGCTCGCGGATCAGCGCCTCCTGGCTCACGAAGTCGGTGCCGGTTTCCCGGGCGCGGCGCTCGTGCAGCGTGGAGTTGGTCTTGAGTTTGACCGGCGCGAACTGGAACGTGGCCTTGACCACGCGGTCGGCCTCTTTCAGCAGCGGCGCGGTGAGCTGGTCGCCCTCCCAGAACTCGTAGGTGAAGGCGCCGATGTTCTGCTGCCAGCTCAAGGTGCCAAACAGAAAGCGCCGATCCGGCCGCAGGTAGTTCTGGTCGATGGCGCGCTTGCCGGCATGAGGCGCCAGCCCGGTGTCGCGCACGAAGCGCACATGCAGCTGGAAACGCGGCGTGTCGAGGTAGTACATGCGCGCCGGCTCGGCCTGCCGGTCGATCACGAACAGCACGTGGGCCAGCTGCATCGGCGTGCCGGGGTCGTAGACACGGGCCAGTGCGTCGAACTCGGCCTGGCTGCGCAGCGCGGGCAGCGAGGCCGCCCCCCGGGCGGGGCGTACCGGGTTTGCCAGCGGATCACGCGCCACCAGGCCGGACTGCGCTTCGTTGCGCTGGTCGTAGAACGAAGGCTTGCGCGCCAGTTGCGCCTGCGCCGGCAACCCCGGCAAGAGGGTGGCGCCGAGTGCCAGCAGCGCGATCCGGAGACTGAAGCGAAATGTCATGGCCGCGACTGTATCTCCGGCATTCGGGCAGATCGCCTACATCCGGTGACCCGATCGGATGCAATCTGACATAACTTTGCACGGCGACTGCCAGCCGGGCGCGGGGTTCGCGCGTTGAGGGATGACGCACGAACGCCATCGACGAGACAAGCCAAAACATGACACGCTCTATCCAACACCCCTTTTCTTCCCGCATCGGCCGCTGGCTGGTCGGCCTGGCGCTGGTCTGCGTCGGCCTGCAGGCTGTAGCGCAAGAAGATCCGCCCGGCCGCGTGGCGCGCCTCAATGCGCAACAGGGCACGGTGAGCTTCTCGCCGGCCGGCGACGACAGCTGGTATGACGCGGTGCCGAACCGCCCCCTGACCACCGGCGACCGGCTCTGGGCTGACCGCAACGCGCGCGCCGAGCTGTTCGTCGGATCCGCCGCGCTGCGGCTCGACGGCAACACCGCCATCGAGTTTTCCGAGCTTGACGACCAGACCGTGCGCATCACGGTGCAGCAGGGCAGCGTGCAGTTGCGCGTGCGCGACGACCTGGCGGGCCAGCGCGTCGAACTCGATACCGCCAACCTCGCCTTCGTGGTCCAGCAGCCCGGCGACTACCGCGTGCAGGCCGATCCGCAGTCCGACCTGACGCACATCATGGTGGCCAGCGGCTCGGGCACGGCCTACGGCGAAAACGGCGAGTCGCTGCCCGTGTCGAACCGCCAGCAGCTTGCCGTGACCGGCCGCGGCCTGGCCAACACAGGCGCTGCGCCACCCGCGCTGAACGACGGCTTCGAGCGCTGGGTGGCCGAACGCAACCGCGCCGAGGACGCCTCGGTGTCGGCGCGCTACGTCTCGCGCGAGGTGGTGGGCTACCAGCAGCTCGACAACTTCGGCGACTGGCGGAACGACAGCACCTACGGCCCGGTCTGGTTCCCGCGCAACGTGGAGGCCGACTGGGCGCCCTACAGCGACGGCCATTGGGCCAACATCGCGCCGTGGGGCTGGACCTGGGTCGACAACGCACCCTGGGGCTTCGCGCCCTTCCATTACGGCCGCTGGACGCAGGTCGGCCCGCGCTGGGCCTGGGTGCCGGGACGGCAGCAGAGCCGGCCCGTCTACTCGCCGGCGCTGGTGGGCTTCATCGGCGGTGGGCCGGGCGGCAGCGCGCAGGTCGCCATCGGCAGCGGTCGCAACGGCGTGGGGTGGTTTCCGCTGGCACCGGGCGAAGCCTGGCGGCCGGGCTACCGCACCAGTTCGCGCTATGTGGAGCAGGCCAACCGCATGGCGTTCTTCAACCAGGCGCCGCTGCGCAACAGCGGCTACGTCAACCAGCGGCAGCAGGCCGTGACCGTGGTGCCGGCCGACGTGTTCGGCCGCGGCCCGATCGGCCGGCGCGACCGAGTGCGCTTGCCCGACGCCGCATTCAGCGGTGTCGCGGTCGCCAACACGCCGGCGATTCCGCTGCCTCGCTTCGCGCCGGGCATCGGCAATGCTCCGTCGGGCTTCGTGGGCCGGCCGGCGACCGCGCTGCCGCCCTCGCAATGGCAGCAGCGGCAGCAGGCGCAAGCCGCGTTCCAGCAACAGCAGTCGCCGCGCGCGCAGCGGGAGTTTCAACCGCAACCCCAACAGCAACTGCCGCAGCGCGGCTTCCCGGGTGCGCAGCAGCAGCAGCAGCAGATCCAGATGCAACAACTGCAGCAGCAAGAGGCGCTTCGCCAACAACAGGACATGCAGCAGCGCGCGGCACATGGTCAGGCACAGCAGCAAATGCAAATGCAGCAGCAACAACAAGCGATGCGCCAGCAGCAGGAGATGCAACAGCGGGCCGCGCAGGCACAGCAGCAGCAACAGATGCAGTTGCAACAGCAAGCCATGCAGCAACGCGCGGCGCAGGCCCAGGCGCAAGCGCAAGCGCAGCAGCAAATGCACCTGGAGCAGCAGCAGCTTCAACAGCAACGCGCCGCGCAGGCCCAGGCGATTCAGCAGGCGCAGCAGCAACAACAACAGGCCATGCGCCAACAGCAACAAGCCCAGCAAATGCAGGCCCAGCAACAACAACAGCAGTTGCAACAGCGCGCCCAGCAGCAGCAACAGCAGCGCGCCACGCCGCAAGACCCTGGCGCGCCGCAGCCTCGCCGCTCGCTCGGCAATGGCGGGCCGCCGGTCGACCGCCCCTGAGCATCGGGGCTCGGACACTCCGCAGGCCGGCTAAAGTCGGCAGCGGAGGTTTCCCCGATGCCCACTTTTGACTTCGACCTGTTCGTGATCGGCGGCGGCAGCGGCGGCGTGCGCGCCGCGCGCATGGCCGCTGCGCGGGGTGCCCGCGTGGCGCTGGCCGAGGTGGCCGAGCTGGGCGGCACCTGCGTCAACGTCGGCTGCATCCCCAAGAAGCTCTACAGCTACGCAGCCGGCTATGCCGAGGCGTTCGAGGAGGCGGCCGGCTACGGCTGGCAACTCGGCGAGCCACGCTTCGACTGGCAGCACCTCAAGACCCAGCGCGCCAAGGAAATCAAGCGGCTCAACGGCGCCTACCGTGCGCTGCTAGATGGGCCCGGCGTGACCACGTTGCAAGGCTGGGCGGCGCTGGTCGACCCGCACACGGTCGACATCGACGGCCAGCGGCACCGCGCCAGGCACATCATCGTGGCAACCGGCGGCATGCCCTTCGTGCCCGAGTTCGTCGGCCGCGAGCATGGGCTGGTGTCGGACGCAATATTCGACCTGGAGCCCTTCCCCCGGCGGCTGCTGGTGGTCGGCGGTGGCTACATCGCCTGCGAGTTCGCCTCGATCTTCAACGGGCTCGGCGCGAAGGTCACGCAGCTGCAGCGCAAGTCGCACATCCTCAGCGAGTTCGACGAAGACGTGCGCCAGTTCCTGGCGGTCGAGATGCAGAAGGCCGGCGTCGACATCCGTTTCAATACCGAGATCGCGTCGATCCGGCGCGGCGCCGACGGGCTCGACGTCATGCTCGAACGCGGCACCCACCTGCAGGCCGATGCCGTGCTGTTCGCCACCGGCCGCGTGGCCAACACGCAGGGCCTGGGCCTCGAGAACGCGGGCGTGGCGCTCGACGACAAGGGCGCGATCGTGGTCGACGCGCACTACCGCAGCTCGGTGCCGTCGATCCATGCAGTCGGCGATGTGTCGACCCGGATGCAGCTGACGCCGGTGGCGCTGGCCGAAGCGATGGTGGTGGTCGACGCACTGTTCCCCGACCCGAAGCAGCCCGCACGGCGCCGCAAGGTCGACTACGAGTTCGTGCCGACGGCCGTGTTCACCCATCCCGGCGTCGGCACCTGCGGCTATACCGAAGCCGGGGCGCGGCAGAAGTTCGGCGACATCACCATCTTCTCGAGCGAGTTCAAGGCGCTGCGCCACACGCTGTCGGGCCGCAGCGAGCGCACCTTCATGAAGCTGGTGGTCGAGACCAAGACCGACCGCGTGGTCGGCATCCACATGGTCGGCGCCGATGCCGGCGAGATCGTGCAGGGCTTTGCGGTGGCCATGCGCGCCGGCGCGACCAAGGCCGTGTTCGACAGCACCATCGGCATCCATCCGACCGCGGCCGAGGAGTTCGTGACCATGCGGGTGGCCACCTCGCGCTGAACGGCACAATCCACCATGCCCTACATGCCTCCTTTCGCCCCGCCTGCCAACTACACCAATGCAGCCGAAGCACTCGACCGGGTGCGCACCATCTACGACGAAGGCCTGGCGCACCTGCGCGACGCGATGCTGCGCTTCGTGGCCGGCGAGTCGCTGCCGGGCCGCATGCGGGCCTGCTACCCGTTCGTGCGCGTGCACACGCACACCGTGTCGCGGCAAACGGTGCCGGCCAACGCCGGCCTGAGCTATGGCTTCGTGGCCGGGCCGGGCCGCTACGAAACCACGCTGACGCGGCCCGACCTGTTCAGCCGCTACTACGCCGAGCAGTTCCGGCTGCTGCTCGAAAACCACCAGATCGAACTCGAAGTCGGCACCAGCAGCCAGCCGATTCCGATCCACTTCTCGTTTGCCGAGAACGACCACATCGAAGGCACGATGAGCGCCGACCGCCGCGCACTGATGCGCGACGTGTTCGACCTGCCCGATCTGCACGCCATGGACGACGGCATTGCCAACGGCACGCACGAAGCCCGTCCGGGCGAGATGCAGCCGCTGGCGCTGTTCACCGCGGCGCGGGTCGACTACTCGCTGCACCGGCTGCGCCACTACACCGGCACCGCGCCCGAGTGGTTCCAGAATTTCGTGCTGTTCACCAACTACCAGTTCTACATCGACGAGTTCGTGCGGCTCGGCCACGAGGCCATGATGGACGAGAACAGCGAGTACATCGCGTTCATCGAGCCCGGCAACGTGGTCACGCGCCGGCGCGGGCTGCCCCCCGGCAAGGCCGGCTTCTTCAGCACGCTGCTCGACGGCAGCCAGGGCACGCCGCCGCCGCGGCTGCCGCAGATGCCGGCCTACCACCTGGTGCGGGAAGACCACAGCGGCATCACGATGGTGAACATCGGCGTCGGCCCAGCCAATGCCAAGACCATCACCGACCACATCGCCGTGCTGCGCCCGCACGCATGGATGATGCTGGGCCACTGCGCCGGCCTGCGCCCGAGCCAGCAGCTCGGCGACTACGTGCTGGCCCATGCCTACGTGCGCGAAGACCATGTGCTCGACGAAGAGCTGCCGCTGTGGGTGCCGATTCCGGCGCTGTCGGAGATCCAGCTCGCACTTGAAAAAGCCGTGGCCGACGTCACCGGCTTCCAGGGGCCCGAGCTCAAGACCATCATGCGCACCGGCACCGTGGCCAGCACCGACAACCGCAACTGGGAGCTGCTGCCGAACAACACGCCGCAGCGCCGCTTCAGCCAGAGCCGCGCGGTCGCGCTCGATATGGAGAGCGCGACCATCGCGGCCAACGGCTTCCGCTTTCGGGTGCCCTACGGCACGCTGCTGTGCGTGAGCGACAAGCCGCTGCACGGTGAGATCAAGCTGCCCGGCATGGCCAACCATTTCTACCGCGAGCGCGTCGAGCAGCACCTGCGCATCGGCATGGCGGCGATCGACATCCTGCGCAGCGAAGGCTCGAGCCGGCTCCACAGCCGCAAGCTCAGGAGCTTTGCGGAAGTGGCGTTCCAGTAGCAGCCGACGCTGCGCAGGCGTTTCAGCCTGCCAGTGGCTCCACCCGCAACGCTGTCGGCGCCGCCGAGACGCCCGCGTGCGTTGCCAGCGCATGCAGGATCCGATCGAAGTCGGCCTGGACGACCGGATCGGTCAGCACCAGCAGCTGCGGGCCTGCTTCAAGCGGCAGTGATGCGAGCGTCATCTGCCGCACGGGCAGCCCCTGCTGCGCGAGCCATGCGCTCAGCGGCGCCATTTGCGCCGGATCGCGCACCGGCACCCGCACGTAGCGGGCGGCACGCACCGCGGCATGGGGCAGCGCCGGCAGCGCGCTCATCGCATCCGCATGAAAGCCCAGGTGGGGAACCCGTTGCGCGGCCGAAGTACCGGCCAGCCGTGCCACGTCGATGAGGTCGGCGATCACCGCCGAAGCCGTCTGCTCCGAGCCGGCTCCCGCGCCGTAGTACATCGTCACGCCGGCCGCATCGCTGTTGACCAGGATCGCGTTCATCGATCCGTTCACGTGCGCCATCAGGTGCGTGGCGGGGATCAAGGCGGGCTGCACCCCGAGCTCGACGCCTTGCGCCGCGCGACGCGCCACACCCAGCAGCTTGATGCGATAGCCGAGCTGTTCAGCGCACAGCATGTCGAGCCGCTGCACGGCAGAGATGCCCTGTACGTTCACGGCGGCAAACTGCACCGGCGTGCCGAACGCATTGGCGGCCAGCAGCGCCATCTTGTGCGCAGCGTCGATGCCCTCGATATCGAACGTGGGGTCGGCCTCGGCGTAGCCCAGTGTCTGCGCCTGCGCGAGCGCGCTGCCGAAATCCAGGCCCTCGTCGCGCATCTTGCTCAGGATGAAGTTGGTGGTTCCGTTGACGACGCCCACCACCGACGCGATGCGGTTGGCCGAGAGCCCCTCGCGCAGCGCCTTGATGATGGGAATGCTCACGGCCACGGCGCCCTCGTACGCCACGATCACGTCATGCCGCCGCGCGGCGTCGAAGATCTCGGTGCCGTGCACCGCCAGCAATGCCTTGTTGGCCGTTACCACGTGCTTGCCGTGCGCAATGGCAGCAAGCACCCAGTCGCGCGCCGGCCCGGTGCCGCCGGCCACTTCCACCACCACGTCGACATCGGGATGGGCGGCGACGTGCATCGGGTCGCCCGTCAACTCGATCGATTCGCCCACGATGCCGGCGGCCCGGGTGAGGTTGCGGGCGGCGACCACCTTCAACTCGATCGACCGCCCGGCCCGCCCGGAAATCTCCATCTGGTTGCGGGCCAGCACGCGGAAGGTGCCCTCGCCCACCGTGCCGATGCCGATCATGCCGACACGCAGCGGACGGATCGCCGAAGGCCGGCTGTGATGAGGTTGATGAAATGCGGGGACGGGATCGCGGTACATGAACAACTCCGGATGAACAAACAAAAAACCCAGCTGCCAGAGCTGGGTCTCATTCATTCGGAGGAGGAACCGAGGAGTACACCAGGTGGCTGCCGGAGCGGCCACCTGCGCGTGCTCAGGTGGCCGCGGCGGTAATGGTGGTAATCATTCGTGCACTCTTCTTCGTCGCACATGCGAACGCGGGCAGCGCCAAGCGGCTGCTGCGGGCGGCGCAGGATGCGATGGGGAGGAAATTGCACGACATGGGGTGGAAGTGTACAGGTCTGGATTGGGGCGCGGCCATGCGTGTCTTCATCCCCTCTTCGGAGGCAGCCCCGAAAAGCCAACTTGAGAGGCGATCGAAACCGTCCACGACCCCACGGACGCCGCGAGTCTTTTTCCTTAAGAGATCGCCTCGCCGAACTGCATGCGAAATGCTTCGCAGAAAGCGGTCGACCCGCCGATCGCAAGGCTGAAGGTCTGGCGCGGCGTGCCATCGTTTTCCTCCACCACCTGCAGATCACTGTCCCACTCACCCCCCTCTTCCACCGGCCCGCGTCCTCCGGGAAAGGTCGCTTCAGCCCAAGCCAGCACCTGCGCAATCTCAGCCTCCACCGCAGCCGCATGCTGCGGTGCGACCGACGCCATGGCGTCGAACACGCCGGTGTCGTCGGTGCCTTCGCTGTAGTCGAAGTCGAGCCAGCGCAGCGGCATCACGGCTGTTTGTTGGCGGCCGCAGCGCGCAGCTTGTCTTTCTTGCTCGGGCGCTTGCCCTTGATGCCGCCGTTGGCGGGCGATTCGATCGCCTGTGGCGCCACGGCCACTTCGACGGGCTCGAAGCCCGCGATGCGTTCGCGCGGCACGCTCAGGCCCTGGCGCTTTTCGATCAGACGGAAGTGCGCCTCGCTCTCGGCCGGAATGAAGCTCACGGCCAGCCCGCTCTCGCCGGCGCGGCCGGTGCGGCCGATGCGGTGCACGTAGTCGGTGGCGGAGCGCGGCAGGTCGTAGTTCACCACCACGGGCAGTTGCGCGATGTCGATGCCGCGCGCTGCCAGGTCAGTCGCCACCACCACCTGCACGCGGCTGGCCTTGAAGTCGGCCACCACCTGGGTGCGCTTGCCCTGGCTCAGCAGGCCGTGGAAAGGCTCGGCCTCGATGCCGGCCTTGCGCAGCTTGTCGGCCACGATCTCGGCCGCGTGCTTGGTGGCGACGAAGGCCAGCACGCGCGTCCACTTCTGCTCCTGCACCAGGTGGCGCAGCAACTGCGTGCGCCGGCTGGCGTCGACCTCGATGGCGCGCTGGGCGATGTCGGGCTCGGTGGCATCGGTGGATTCGACTTCGATGCGCAGCGGATCGCGCAGCAGCTGCGCGGCCAGCGCCTCGACCGCCGGCACGAAGGTGGCCGAGAAGAACAGGTTCTGCCGCTGCGCCGGCAGCAACGCGAGGATGCGGCCCAGCTCTTCGGCAAAGCCGAGGTCGAGCAGGCGGTCGGCTTCGTCGAGCACCAGCGCGGCCACGTCGCCGATCTTCAGCGCGTTGTGGTCGAGCAGGTCGAGCAGCCGGCCCGGCGTGGCGACCACGATGTCGGCACCGCCGCGCAAGGCCATCATCTGCGGGTTGACCGAGACGCCGCCGAACAGCACCACGATCTTGGGCCGCTCGTTCAGGTGCTGCGCCAGGATTCGCAGCGTTTCGCCGACCTGCGCGGCGAGTTCGCGCGTGGGCACCAGCACCAGCGTGTGCACCGCGCGGCGCGACCGGTGCCGCGGCGCCTCTGCCCAGCGCTGCAGCAGCGGCAGCGAAAATGCGGCGGTCTTGCCCGAGCCGGTTTGCGCCAGGCCCAGCACGTCCTGTCCGCGCAGCACGGCGGGCACGGCGGCCAGTTGAATGGCGGTCGGCGCGAGGTAACCGGCGTCGGTGGCGGCGAGTGCGAGGGCCGGCGCGAGGCCGAGCGATGGAAATGGCATGAAGGGCAATGATGACGATGAAGAAATGGGGCGACGGCAGCCGCCTGGTGTATTCCACCGAAACCGGCAGAGTCTGCCCTGATTGCGGCCAGCCGGTGGCGGCCTGCACCTGCAAACTGAACAAGACTGCCGCGCCCGCGACTGACGGCATTGTGCGGGTGTCGCTGGAAACCAAGGGCCGCAAAGGCAAGGGCGTGACCGTGGTCAAAGGCGTGGCGCTCGATCCGGCGGCGCTCGCGCTGCTCGGCAAGCAGCTCAAGGCGAGCTGCGGATCGGGCGGCACGACGAAAGACGACGTGATCGAAATCCAGGGCGACCACCGCGACACCGTGATCGCGGCGCTGCAGAAGCAGGGCATGACCGTCAAGCGCGCGGGAGGCTGAGCACGCGATGAATCCCGAAGACCTCGACAAGCTCGTCTCGATGCCGATGCCCTTCGGCAAGCACAAGGGCACCGTGATCGCCGACCTGCCTGCCAACTACCTCGGCTGGTTCGCGCGCGAGGGCTTCCCCAAGGGCGAAATCGGCCGCCTGCTGCAGCTGATGCACGAGATCGACCACAACGGGCTGAAGGGGCTGCTGGCGCCGTTGCGCCGGCGCTGACCCTACTTCGGCGCCGGCTCGAAATGCAGCGTGGCCCGCCGCTGTTGCGCCGCAGCCGCGAGCCCGGGCAGGTCGGCGCGCTGGCCGATGAAGGCGATGCGCAGGTACGGCACCTCGACCGGCACCACGCGCAGGGCGCGGATCAGCACCTGGGCGGTGAGCGCGCTGTCCGGGCCGCCGACGGCCAGGTTGAGCGGCTCGCGCGATCCGCGCGCCATCACCTGAGCCAGGTCGGTCACCATCGGCGACGAGGCCGCGGCGAGCGCGACCGTCGCCTCGGGCGACAACGGCGCCGTGCCGTCGGCCGGCTTGGGTGCAGCCGGCACCCACACGGTCAGCATCTGGTCGCCCATCTGCATTTCGGGGCCGAGCGATTCGTAGGCGAGCTGGCTCACCAGTTCGGGCGTCATCTGCGGCGCGGCGCAGGCCGCGAGCAGTGCAGCGCCCAGCACCACCAGTGCCTTGCGGATCGCGCTCATCGGTAAGCCCCCGGGTAGCGATCGACCGTCAGACCCTTGAGGTCGATGCCAGGCTTGCGGCCCGAGATCACGTCGGCCATCACGCGGCCGGTGCCGGCAGCCATCGTCCAGCCGAGCGTGCCGTGGCCGGTGGCGAGGTACAGGTTGGGCAGCCGCGTGCCGCCGACCACGGGCGTGCCGTCGGGCGTCATCGGGCGCAGGCCGCACCAGAACTCGGCGCGCTTGACATCGCCGCCGCGCGGGAACAGGTCGGTCACCACGTGCTCCAGCGTGTGGCGGCGCGCATCGTGCAGCTTCAGGGTGTAGCCGGCCAGCTCGGCCGTGCCGCCGACGCGGATGCGGTCGCCCAGGCGGGTGACAGCAACCTTGTGCGATTCGTCCATCACGGTCGATTCAGGTGCGCCCACGGCATCGGTGATGGGCACGGTGATCGAGTAGCCCTTGACCGGGTAGACCGGAATGCGGATGCCGATCGGCTCGAGCAGCAACGGCGAATAGCTGCCGAGCGCGACAAGGTAGGCGTCGGCCTTGAGCGTGCCGGCATCGGTGACCACGCCGTCGATCTGCTGGCCGGCGAGCTTGAGCCGCTGGATGCGCGTGCCGTAGCGGAACTGCACGCCCTGCCGCACCGCCATGGCGGCCAGGCGCTGGGTGAACTTGAAGCAGTCGCCGGTTTCATCGCCCGGCAACAGCAGGCCGCCGACGAACTTGTCACGCACGGCCGCGAGCGCGGGTTCGTGGCGGATGCAGCCGTCGCGGTCGAGCAGCTCGAAGCCGACGCCGTAGCGCTTCAGGATGGCGATGTCGGCCGCGGTGCCGTCGAACTGGGCCTGGGTGCGAAAGAGCTGCAGCGTGCCCTGCATACGCTGGTCGTACTCGATGCCGGTTTGCGCGCGCAGCTCTTTCAGGCAATCGCGGCTGTACTCGGCGAGACGCACCATGCGGCCCTTGTTGATTTCGTAGCGGGCCGCGGTGCAGTTGCGCAGCATCGACAAACCCCAGCGCACCATGCCCAGGTCGAGATGCGGGCGCACCACCAGCGGCCGGTGCTGCATCAGCAGCCACTTGATCGCCTTGATCGGCACGCCGGGGCCGGCCCAGGGCGCCGAATAGCCCGGCGAGACTTCGCCCGCGTTGCCATAGCTGGTTTCCAGCGCGGCCGCCGGCTGCCGGTCGACCACCGTGACCTCGTGGCCCGCCACTGCAAGCTGGTAGGCCGCCGTCACGCCGATCACGCCACTGCCGAGAACAAGAACCTTCATCACGAACCTCGCAATGCCCTCGCGGGCGCTGCCGGGCAGTGTACGGGCACACTTCGGCCTGGTTTCAGGCCAGGCCGAACAGCTCCGGCATTTCGCGCTGTGCCTTCGGCGTGAGGCTGAGCGCCCGGCCGTCGAGCGCCTGCCGGGCCCAGCCGCGGCGCAGCGCCAACTGCAGGCAGGCCGCGCCGAGCGCGCCGCCCAGGTGCGGCCGGCGCTCGCTCCAGTCCAGGCACGGGCAGGCGAAGCGGCGGCGCATGGCGCGCGCCGCGGCGACATCGAGCCCCAGGCTCTCGAGCGCGAACGCGCCCTCGGCCGTGAGTTCGTAAGAGCCGCTCGCCAACCCGCTGAGCCAGCCCTGCGCATGCAACTGGTCGTGCAACGCGACGCCGGCCGCGCCGGCCATGTGGTCGTAGCAGGTGCGGGCGGCACGCAGCCGGTTCGGCGTGCTCGGGCGAAACGCGCTGCGCCCTGCGCCGGCAACCACCAGCAGGCCTTCGAGCGCGGCCGCGACATCGCTGCCGCCCAGACGGAAGTAGCGGTGCTTGCCCTGCGCCACCGACTCGACCAGCTTCTGATCGCGCAGCCGCGCCAGGTGCACGCTGGCGGTCGAAGCGGCCACGCCGCCGACGGCGGCCAGCTCGGTCGCGGTGCGGGCGTGGCCGTCCATCAGGCAGCACAGCATGCGCGCGCGCGCCGGCTCGGCGATGGCCGCGGCGATGCGGGCCAGGTGGTGCTCGGTTTCGTCCTGCGGTTCAGCATCCATGCTTCGATGGTAGACGAAGTGTGCAATGTCCGGAAGCTGCAGAATCGCGCCATGAACCCCGCAGACATCCCGCCCGACCCGGTCGCCGCCGTCACGCATGCCGACCCTTATCCCTACTACGCCAGCCTGCGTGCCGGCCCGCCGCTCGCGTTCCATCCCGCGCTGAAGCTGTGGGTGGCGAGCCGCGCCGACGTGGTCGCGCAAGTGCTCGCGCACCCGGCCTTGCGCGTGCGGCCGCCGGCCGAACCGGTGCCGCGCGCCATCGCAGGTGCACCGGCCGGCGAGATTTTCGCGCGCCTGGTGCGCATGAACGACGGGCCGCTGCATGCGTTGCACCGGCCGGTGCTGCAACGCGCACTGGCCGGGCTCGACCTTCAGGCGGCACACGCCGACGCGCTGCGGGTGGCTCGACGGCTGCCATCGATACCGCTCAACGAGCAGATGTTCGCCATGCCCCTGTGCGCGCTGGCGCAGCTGCTCGGCTTCGCGGACGAAGACCAGGCGGGCATCGTGATGGAAGTGCGCGCCTTCGTCGCCTGCCTGTCACCGTTGTCCACAGCCGCACAGCTCGATGCGGCCAGTGCCGCGGCGTCGGCATTGCGCGCACGCTTCGGCGCGCTGCTGGCACCCGGGCGCGCGCCCCCCGACAGCCTGCTTTCGGCCGTGCATGCGCAAGCCCGTGCCAGCGGCGAGACCGACGCCGACACGCTGCTGGCCAACCTGGTCGGCCTGTTCTCGCAAACCTGCGACGGCACGGCCGGGCTGATCGGCCAGGGCGTGGTGGCGCTGGCGCGCGAACCCGGTCTGCAGGATGCAGTGCGTGCGCGCCCGGACGGCTTCGCGCTGCTGGCGCAAGAGGCCGCACGGCACGATGCGTCGGTGCAGAACACGCGCCGTTTTGCGGCCGAGGCATGCAACGTGGCCGGCGTCGATCTGCAAGCGGGCGACGCAATCCTGCTGGTGCTGGCCGCCGCGAACCGCGATGCCGCACTGAACCCCACGCCCGACGCGTTCCGGCTCGACCGGGCCGAGCGGCGCACGCTGGGCTTCGGGCATGGCCCGCATGGCTGTCCGGGCCAGGCACTGGCGCTGGTGCTGGCGGCTGCGGGCCTGCAGGTGCTGGACGAACAGGGGCTCGACACGACGGCCATCGCGCGCATCGGCTGGGGCTATCACGCGTCGGTCAACGGCCGCATGCCCCGCTTCGGCTAGCGCCAGCGCAACGGCAGCGCGCCGCGAAGACGCTGCATCTGCGTCACCCGCATCTGCAGCAGGCGCTGCGCACCCTCGGAGGCAGCCAGCGCTGCACTGTCCTCTTCGATCCGCACCTCGACCGCGAGGTACAGCAGGTCGCCGCGCACCGGATCGATGAAGACCAGCCCGGCGCGCGGGTTCAGCAGCAGGTTGCCGAGCGTGTTGAAGAAGAAGTTGCCAATGAAGTCGGGCACGGTGAGCGAGTGCGCGTCGTTCACACGCACGAAGCCGGCCGGGCCGCCACGGTGCGACACATCGACACCCTGCGCGCGCACCTTGTCCTGCGCAACCGAAGCGGGGTGTGCGGTCGCGATGAAGAACGTGTCGGCCTGCGCGATGAAGCGCATCGCCTCGGCATCGAGCGCGTCCGAGCGCTCCATCAGCGCTGCCGCTGGCCGCGCCCGCGGCGCGAACTCGGCCTTGCGCGGCTGGATGTACTTGGGGCAATTGCCGAAACTCTGCGTCACGTGCACCGAGAAGCCCGCTGCATCGACGCGCCCGACCACGCCGTTGGCCCGGTTGCGGCGGCGCGTGTGCGGCTCGATGCCGAGCAGGCCGACGGCTGCGCCAGGCACCAGCCCGGCCTGCACCGGATCGGGCGCGAACGGCAGCGCCGCGATATCGAGCCGTGTGTCGTCGGGTGACTGCACGAACCCCGGCGCCGCCGCCAGCACAGAAGCCCAGGGCTGGCCCTGCGCGTCGACCAGGCCCAGCACGAGAAAGGGCAGCTGTCCGAAGAAGCTGCGGTGCTGATCCGGCATGTGCACCCGGATCACGCGCGGCCCGATCTCCGCCAGCCGATCGCGCACGCCGGCGCGCGCCTGCATGCGCTGCTCGCCCTCATGGAACGCCGCCGCAGCGGCGGTCATGCGGCCACCAGTCCGATCGCCGAGCGCGGCATCGGCACGAAACCGGGCAGCGCCTCGATACGCGCCAGCCAGCCGCGCAGCCGCGGGTAGTCGTCGAGCGACACCCTGCCCTCGGGTGCATGGGCCACGTAGCTGTAGTTGGCAATGTCGGCCAGCGTCGCGGCCGGGCCGGCCAGGTAGCCGGTGGCGGCGAGTTCGGTTTCCATCACCTTCAGCAGGTTGTGCGAGCGCGCGATCAGCTCGGCGGGGTCGGCCTTCCGGCCGAACAGCTGCACCACGCGCGCCGCCGCGGGGCCGCCTGCGAGCGGGCCGGCAGCGGCCGAGAGCCAGCGCTGCACTCGCGCGGCGCCAACCGGATCGCGCGGCAGCCAGCGCGCCGGGTCGGGCGCATAGCGTTCGTTGAGGTACACCAGGATCGCGTTCGAGTCGGCCAGCGTGACGTCGCCGTCCTCGATCACCGGCACCTGGCCGAAGGCGTTGCGCTGCAGGAATTCGGGCGTGCGCTGGACACCTTGGGTCAGGTCGATCTCGATCGTCTCGAACGGCAGGCCGAGCAGCGACAGGAACAGCGCGACCCGGTGCGAGTGGCCGGAAAGCGCAAAGCCGTAGAGGCGGATGGGTCGAGTGGGGGTCATCGTGGGCTCTCGGTGAAGTGATGGACCCATTCTTCTTTCTTTCGCCCTCTGGAGGAATCATGCAGAACGCACAGGACTGCTGCGATTTCCGGTTTAATCCGCCCATGGATCGCCTCAAAGCCATGCAGACCTTCGTGCAGATCGCCGACCAGGGCAGCCTCACCGGTGCGGCCCGCGCGCTCGACAGCTCCCTGCCCGCCGTGGTGCGCTCGCTCGCCGCGCTCGAGGCGCACCTGGGCGTACGGCTGTTCCACCGCACCACGCGCCGCAATGCGCTGACCGAGGAAGGCCGTCACTATCTGCAGAGCGCGCGCGACGTGCTGGCCGCGGCCGATGCAGCCGATTTCGCGCTCAAGGCCGAATCGCGCGAACTCGCAGGCCAGCTCACCATCACCGCGCCGGTGCTGTTCGGCCACATGTACGTGGCGCCGGCCATCACGCGCTTCATGCAGCGCCACGACAAGGTGCGCTGCACCGTGCTGCTGCACGACCGCAAGGTCGATCTGCTGGAGGAAGGCGTCGACGTGGGCATCCGCATCAGCCCGCTGGACGACTCGTCGATGGTGGCGCAGCAACTGGGCACTATCCGCAGCCTGGTGGTGGCGAGCCCGGACTTTCTGCGCCGCAACGGCGAGCCGCGCCATCCGCGCGACCTGGCGCATGCGCCCTGTGTGCGCGGGCGCGTCGACGGGCCGTCGCAATGGACCTTCCATGAGGGCACCCGGGTGCATACCGTGCCGGTCGACGGCCGCCTCGCCTTCAACCACATCGCGCCCGCCATCGAGGCCTGCGCGGCCGGCATGGGCTATGGCCGCTTCTTCTCGTACCAGGTGCTGCCGCACATTGCACAGGGCCGGCTGCAGATCGTGCTGCCCGACTTCGAATCGCCCTCGCGGCCGGTGAGCGTGATCTACCCGCATGCGCGCCTGATGCCGGCGCGCACCCGCGCCTTCGTCGACTGGATGAAGCAGGAGTTCAGCGGGTTCGCACTGTGAGAGCCGCCGGCCCGCGTGAATGACAATGCCCCGGTGACCTCCCCCTCGCTCTTCCACGCATCGAATCTCAGCAAGCGCTACGGCGACACCACCGTGGTCGACGACCTGTCGTTCGAGATCGTGCCTGGCGAGTGCCTGGGCGTGATCGGCCCGAACGGTGCCGGCAAGACCACCACCATCCGCATGTGCCTCGGCCTGACGATGCCCGATGCGGGCCGGATCGCCTACCGCAACGGCGGCGCGCAGGAGCTCCAGATGCCGCGCGATGCGCTGGCCATCAAGGCGCAGCTCGGCGTGGTGACGCAGTTCGACACGCTCGACCCCGATTTCAGCTGCGCCGAGAACCTCGTGGTGTACGGCCGCTACTTCGGTTTTTCCAAGTCGCAGATCCTGCCGCGGGTGCCGAAGCTGCTGGAGTTCGCCGCGCTCTCGCACAAGGCCGATGCCAAGCCGGGCGAGCTGTCGGGCGGCATGCGGCGCCGGTTGTCGCTGGCGCGCGCGCTGGTGAACGACCCCAAGCTGCTGCTGCTCGACGAACCCACCACCGGCCTCGATCCGCAGGCGCGCCACCTGATGTGGGAGCGCCTGCAGCTGCTGCTGCAACAGGGCAAGTCGATCCTGCTGACCACGCACTTCATGGACGAGGCCGAACGGCTGTGCTCGCGCCTCATCGTGCTCGACCACGGCCGCAAGATCGCCGAAGGCAAGCCGCGCGACCTGATCGCGCAGCACCTCGAACCCGACGTGGTCGAGGTCTACGGCAACGGCGCGCTCGCCCTGGCCGAGCGGCCCGAGCTGAAGGCACTGGCCGCACGCGTCGAAGTGAGCGGCGAGACCGTGTTCTTCTACACGCAGGATGCGCGCGGGCTGCTGCAGGCGTTGACATCGCACCCGGGCCTGCGCACCTTCCACCGCCCGGCCAACCTGGAAGACCTGTTCCTCAAACTCACCGGGAGGCAGATTCGTGAAGACGGCTAGGAATATGGCTCGCCCCCAGTCTGCGCGCACTTCGTGTCGCTTCGCCAACCCCCTTCCGGGGGCAATACCAGCGGCCGGGCAAAGCCCGTTCCGCGGTATTCCCCGAATGAAATGACTTCCACAACACCGTCAATCTGGCGGCCACCATCACTTTCCATGCGCTGGTGGCCGGTGTTCCTGCGCAACCTGCTGGTGTGGCGCAAGCTCGCGATCCCGAGCCTGATCGGCAACATCGCCGAGCCGCTGATCTGGCTCGTGGCCTTCGGCTACGGCATGGGCGCGCTGGTCGGGCAAGTCGAGGTGAGCGGCACCAAGGTGCCCTACATCCTGTTCCTGGCGAGCGGCTCGATCTGCATGAGCGCGATGAACGCGGCGAGTTTCGAGGCGCTGTATTCCGCCTTCTCGCGCATGCATGTGCAGAAGACCTGGGACGGCATCATGAACGCGCCGGTCGGCCTCGACGACGTGGTGCTGGCCGAGATGCTGTGGGCCGCGTTCAAGGCCATCTTCACCGTGACGGCGATCCTGTTCGTGATGCTGGCGCTTGGCATCAGCCACAGTCCGAAACTGGTGGTGGCCTGGGCCGTGCTGGTCGGCTCCGGCATCACGTTTTCGTCGATCGCGCTGATCTTCAACGCGCTGGCCAAGGGCTACGATTTCTTCACCTACTACTTCACGCTCTTCATGACGCCGATGATGTTTTTGAGCGGAGTGTTCTTTCCGCTCGAACAGTTGCCCGGCGTGGTGCGCGCCGTGGCCGCCTGGTTGCCGCTGGCCAACGCGGTGGCCTTGGTGCGGCCGCTGTTCATGGATCAATGGCCGACCGACTGGGTGCGCCACGCGGTGGTGCTGGTGGTGTATGCGGTGGTGGCGTTCTGGGTGGCGCTGGCGCTCACGCGCAAACGGTTCCGGACCTGAGCGCGCCGCACCGGGGCGCGGTGTCCCGCGCGTGACCGTGCCGTGGGCCGGCGCTCTTAGACTGCGCCGGCGACCCCCTCAAAAAGAAGGAGACAGACATGCACGCAATCTTCATCAAGAGCGCCCTGCTCGCAGCCGCCGTCGCGCTCGGCGCCTGCACCACCCTCACCGCGCCCCAGGCGCCCGCCACCCGGCCTGCAGGCTGGGCCGCGCCCGAGGCGCTGGTCGCGCCCTCAGCCTTCAACGGCGTCCACGGGCTGGCGGTCGACCAGAGCGGCCGCCTGCTGGCCGGCTCGGTGGTCGGCAACACGCTGTGGGAAGTCAACCGCCAGAGCGGTGCCGCGCGCGTGCTGGTCGAAGGCCCCGAGGGGCAGGCCGACGACATCGCGGTCGGGCCCAAGGGCGAACTCGCCTGGACCAACTACCTGATGGGCATGCTGCGCTACCGCGAGAACGACAGCGCACCGCTGCGCGTGCTCGCCAAGGATCTGCCCGGCCTCAACTCGGTCGACTTCGACCGCCGCAACGGCAAGCTCTATGCGTCGCAGGTGTTCCTGGGCGATGCACTCTGGGAGATCGACCGCGCGGGCCAGCAGCCGCCGCGCCTGATCAAGAAGGACATGGGCGGCTTCAACGGTTTCGAGGTCGGGCCCGACGGCATGCTCTACGGCCCACTGTGGTTCAAGGGCCAGGTGGTGAAGATCAACCCGGCTGACGGCAACCTCACGGTGATTGCCGACGGCTTCAAGATCCCCGCCGCCGCCAACCTCGACGGCAAGGGCAACCTGTGGGTGGTCGACACGCGCAGCGGCGAGCTGGTGCGGGTCGACCTGGCGACCGGTCGCAAGACCGTGGCGAAGCAGCTCACGCCCTCGATCGACAACCTCGCGATCGCGCCCGACGGAACGATCTACGTGTCGAACATGGCCAACAACCAGATCGACGCCTTCGATCCCCCGACCGGCACGCTGCGCACGCTCACCAGCGGCAAGCTCGCGGTGCCGGCGGGCCTGAAGATCGACGGCAACGACCTCTGGGTGGCCGACATCTTCGGCTTCCGCCAGGTCGATGCGCGCACGGGCGCCGTGCGCGACGTGTTCCGCATGCAGCGCGACCCCGATCTCGACTACCCCTTTTCTGTCGGCCTGTCGGCCACGCGCTTTGCGCTGACCTCGTGGTTCACCGGCACTGTGCAGCTGGTAGACCGGAAGACGCTGAAGACGGTGGAAACGATCCATGGCCTGAAGGCGCCTTTCGACGCGATCCCGATGGCCGACGGCAGCGTGATCTATGCAGAGATCGCCACCGGCAGCATCACGCAGGCGAGCGGCCCCAAGTTCGGCGACAAGCGCGTGATCGCCACCGGCCTGGCTGGCCCGGTGCAGATGGTGCTGGGCCGCGATGGCGCGCTCTACGTGACCGAGGCGGCCGGCAAGCTGCTGCGGATTCCGCTCGATGCGAGTGCACCGCTGCGCGCCATCGCCGAAGGCCTGGCACTGCCGGAGGGCCTGGCGCAGACGCCCTGGGGCAGCTTCGTCGTGGCCGAGAGCGCGGCGAGGCGCCTGGTCGAGATCAACCCCGCCGACGGCAGCCGCCGCACGGTGGCCGAGAACCTGCCGATCGGCCTGCCCGGCGGCCCCGGCATGCCGCCGCCCTACGTGCCGACCGGCGTGGCGGTCGGCAGCGACGGCACCATCTACATGAGCGCCGACCGCAACAACGCGCTGTACCGGATCCGTCCGCAACGCTGACGTGCGGGGCGCCGGGGCAAGGCCATTGCAACCACCGTATAAAGAGGCCCATGACCGACCTCTCCTCCTTCCCCATCACGGCCAAATGGCCCGCGCAACACCCCGATCGCCTGCAGCTCTACTCGTTGCCCACGCCCAATGGCGTGAAGGTGTCGATCCTGCTGGAGGAAACCGGCCTTCCCTACGAACCGCACCTGGTCGACTTCGGCAGCCACGACCAGATGTCGTCGGCCTTCCTGTCGCTCAACCCGAACAACAAGATCCCGGCCATCGTTGATCCGGACGGGCCGGGCGGAAAGCCGCTGGGGCTGTTCGAGTCCGGCGCGATCCTGCTGTACCTGGCCGACAAGACCGGCAAGTTCGTTCCGAAGGATGCCGCAGGCCGCTACGAAACCATCCAGTGGCTCATGTGGCAGATGGGCGGCATCGGCCCGATGTTCGGGCAGCTCGGCTTCTTCAACAAGTTCGCCGGCAAGGACTATGAAGACAAGCGCCCGCGCGATCGCTACGTGGCCGAGTCGAAGCGCCTGCTCGGGGTGCTCGATGGCCGGCTGGTGGGCCGCCAGTGGATCATGGGAGACGAATACACCATCGCCGACATCGCCACCTTTCCATGGGTGCGCAACCTCATCGGTTTCTACGAGGCCGGTGAACTGGTCGGCTTCCAGGACTTTCCGAATGTGGCGCGCGTGCTGGCGGCGTTCGTCGCACGGCCTGCTGTGGCGAAGGGGTTGACGATTCCGGCCCGGGGCTGAGATCGGTTTGGTTTCAGGGCGGGGGACATTCGCGGAAGGGGCCACCCGCCGCCAGCGGCCTACCCCCGATCGGAGCTTGCAGCCAATTGCCGCAAGCCCGAACCCATGACGCGGCCTAGAGTGGCCGGGTCATGCCCGTCATCGAATCCCGGCTGCAGCCGGACAGCGAAGCCTTCCAGTCCCACAGCACGGCGATGCACGCGCTGCTCGGCCAGTTGCGCGCGCACGAGCAGCGCGCGGTCGCGGCTTCGCAAGCCTCGGCGCCGCGCTTTGCCAAGCGCAACCAGTTGCTGCCGCGCGAGCGCGTGGCGCTGCTGCTCGATCCCGGCTCGCCTTTCCTGCCGATCGCCTCGCTCGCCGGCCTCGGCCACGACCAGCCCGACCTGAGCCGCAGCGTGCCCGGCGCGGGCGTGATCGCGGGTATCGGCTTCGTCTCGGGCATCCGCTGCATGGTGAGCGCATCCGACTCCGGCATCGATGCAGGCGCGCTGCAGCCGATGGGGCTCGACAAGCAGTTGCGCGTGCAGGAGCTCGCGCTCGAAAACAAGCTGCCGTATGTGCAGCTGGTCGAGAGCGCCGGGGCCAATCTCATGGCCTACCGCGTGCAGGACTTCGTGCGCGGCGGCAACATCTTTCGCAATCTCGCGCGGCTCTCGGCTGCGGGCCTGCCGGTGATCACCGTCACGCACGGTTCGTCGACCGCGGGCGGCGCCTACCAGACGGGTTTGTCGGACTACATCGTGATGGTGCGTGACCGCACACGTGCCTTCCTGGCCGGGCCACCGCTGCTCAAGGCCGCGACCGGCGAGGTGGCGAGCGAAGAAGCGCTCGGTGGCGCCGTGATGCACACCTCGGTATCGGGCCTGGGCGACTACCTGGCCGAGGACGACCGCGACGCGATCCGCATCGCGCGCGAGATCCTGGCGAACATCGACTGGCCCGCATCGCGTTCCGCGCGCGACTTCAAGCCGCCGCGCCATGCCGCCGAAGAGCTGATGGGCGTGATGCCGGCCGACTGGAAACGCCCGGTCGACATGCGCGAGGTGATCGCGCGGCTGGTGGACGACTCGGACTTCCTGGCCTTCAGCCCCGACTACGGCCCGGCCACCGTGTGCGGCCATGCACGACTCGAAGGCTGGCCGGTCGGCATCATTACCAACAACGGCCCGATCGATGCGGCCGGCGCGACCAAGGCCACGCACTTCATCCAGGCCTGCTGCCAGAGCCGCACGCCGCTGCTCTACCTGCACAACATCACGGGCTACATGGTCGGTGTTGCGCACGAAGAGGGCGGCATCATCAAGCACGGCGCCAAGATGATCCAGGCCGTGACCAACGCGAGCGTGCCGCAGGTCACCCTGCATTGCGGCGCGTCGTTCGGTGCCGGCAACTACGGCATGTGCGGCCGCGGCTTCGCACCGCGCTTCTGCTTTTCGTGGCCCAACGCCGTCACCGCGGTGATGGGCGGCGAGCAGGCTGCGAAGACGATGGCGATCGTGGCCGAGGCCGCGATGGCGCGCCAGGGCGCCGTCGACCAGGGCAAGCTCGACGCGATCCAGCAGAAGATCGTCGAGCGCTTCGAAGGCCAGATGAGCGTGTTCTCCACCAGCGCGCTGCTGCTCGATGACGGCGTGATCGACCCGCGCGACACGCGCGCCGTGCTGGCCGAGGTGTTCGCGATCTGCCGCGAGGCCGATGCGCGCACGCCGCAGGCCATGCAATTTGGTGTCGCACGGCCGTGAAAAGCACGCCTTTCCGCAAGCTGCTCGTCGCCAACCGCGGCGAGATCGCGATGCGCGTGATCCGCAGCGCCCGCGCCATGGGCCTGCGCACGGTCGCCGTGTATTCCAGCGCCGATGCCGATGCCGAACACGTGCGCGCCGCCGACGAGGCCGTGCCGATCGGCGCGGCGCTGCCGGCACAGAGCTACCTGAACATCCCGGCGATCATCGCGGCGGCACAACGCAGCGGTGCCGATGCGGTGCATCCGGGCTACGGCTTCCTGGCCGAGAACCCGGCGTTCGCGACCGCCTGCCGCGCGGCCGGCCTGGTGTTCGTCGGCCCCTCGCCCGACGCGATGCGCGCGATGTCCCACAAGGCCGGCGCCAAGCAGTTGATGCACGCGGCCGGCGTGCCCGTGGTGCCCGGCTACGCGGGCGCCGACCAGAGCGATGCGCGGCTCGCCGCGGAGGCCGATCGCGTCGGCTACCCCTTGATGATCAAGGCCACGGCCGGCGGTGGCGGCCGCGGCATGCGACTGGTGGACGGGCCCGCGCAGTTCACCGGGTTGCTGCGCAGCGCGCGCTCCGAAGCGATGAGCGCATTCGGCGACGATGAGGTGCTGCTGGAGCGCGCCATCGTCGAGCCGCGCCACATCGAGATCCAGGTGCTGGCCGACCGGCACGGCCACGCGATCCACCTCGGCGAGCGCGACTGCTCGGTGCAGCGCCGGCACCAGAAGATCATCGAGGAAGCGCCCTCGCCCGCCGTCTCGCCCGCGCTGCGCGAACGCATGGGGCGCGACGCGGTGGCGGCGACGCTAGCGGTCGGCTACGAAGGCGCAGGCACGCTGGAGTTTCTGCTCGATGGCGCGGGCCACTACTGGTTCATGGAAATGAACACGCGGCTGCAGGTCGAGCACCCGGTGACCGAGGCCGTGACGGGGCTCGACCTGGTCGAGCTGCAACTGCGCATTGCAGCCGGCGAACCCCTGCCGTTGACGCAGGAGCAGGTGCGCATCGAGGGCCATGCGATCGAAGTGCGGCTGTGCGCGGAAGACCCGACGCAGGATTTCATGCCGCAGAGCGGCACGCTGGTGCTGTGGCGTCCCTCGCCCGCGCTGCGCGTGGAGCATGGTTTGCGCAGCGGCGCCATGGTGCCGCCCTTCTACGACTCGATGATCGCCAAGCTGGTTGGCGCCGGCCGCACGCGCGAGGAGGCGCGGCGCCGCCTGCTCGCGGGCCTGGCCGACACGGTCGCGCTGGGGCTGCCGACCAACCAGCAGTTTCTGCAGCGCTGCCTGGCGCATCCGGTGTTCGCCAGCGGCGCAGCCACGACCGCATTCATCGGTGCGGAGGGCGAGACATTGCACGCACCGGACCCCGCGGCGCACATGCAATCGGCCCTGTTGGCCGCCTGGCTGCTGCAGCTCGGCGCGCACTCGCCGCTGGCAAGCCGCCTGCCGACATCGCAGCGCTTTGCGCTCGACGGCCAGTTGCACGGCGCGCAGGTGACGGCACTGGGCAACGCGCGCTGGCGCGTGCACTGCGATGACGCCCCGCCGGCACAGATCGAACTTGTCGCACACAACGGCAACACGGTGCACTATGTGTGCGACGGCCTGCGGGGCCGCGCCGTGTTCGTGCGCGAGGGCCAGCGCCTGCTGCTGCACGCCGATGATGGCGCCCACGAGGCGGTCGACCTGAGCCTCGCGCCCGTGGCGCGCGCCGGCGCCACCGCCAGCGACGGCAGCCTGCGCGCCGCGATGACCGGCCGCGTCGTCGCGCTGCTCGTGGCCGAAGGCGACACCGTCGCGGCCGGGCAACCCCTCGTGACGCTGGAGGCGATGAAGATGGAACATGTGCATGCAGCACCGCGGGCCGGCCGCGTCGCGGCGCTGCATGTGGCGGCCGGTGCACAGGTCGCCGCGCGCCAGTTGCTGGCTGAAATCGGTGAAGGTGTCAAAACATGATGCAACGCTATCGCTCGGTGTTCGCACCCGGCCTGTTCGCCGGCCAGGTGGCCGTGGTCACGGGTGGCGGCTCCGGCATCGGCCGCTGCATCGCCCATGAACTCGCGTCGCTCGGCGCACAGGTGGTGCTGGTCGGGCGCAATCGCGAGAAGCTCGAGCGCACGGCCGGCGAGATCCGCGACGACGGCGGCCAGGCCAGCTTCGAGGTGTGCGACATCCGCGACGAGGCGGCCGTGCGTGCCGCCATTGCCTCGGTTGTCGCGACGCATGGCCGCATCGACGCGCTGGTCAACAACGCTGGCGGCCAGTACATCACGCCCTTGGCCGCGATCTCGGCCAAGGGCTGGGAGGCGGTGATCCACACCAACCTGACCGGCGGCTTCCTGGTGGCGCGCGAGTGCTTCGTGCAGGCGATGCAGTCGGGCGGCGGCGCCATCGTCAACATCGTGGCCGACATGTGGGGCTCGATGCCAGGCATGGGGCACAGCGGCGCCGCACGCGCCGGCATGGTGAGCTTCACCGAAACCGCAGCGCTCGAATGGGCGGCCAGCGGCGTGCGCGTGAACGCGGTGGCGCCGGGCTACATCGCATCGAGCGGCATGGACCATTACCCGCCCGAAGCGGGCGACATGCTGCGCGCCATGCGCCACACCGTGCCGGCCGGGCGCTTCGGCAACGAGGCCGAAACCTCGGCCGCAGTAGTCTTTCTGCTGGGCCCGGGCGCCAGCTTCATCAGCGGCAGCGTGCTGCGCGTGGACGGCGCGCGGCCGCAAGCGCGCATCGGCTGGCCGATGGCCCTGCCCGACGCCGCCGCACAGCAGCGCGCCGCCGTGCGCCCCTGCGACGGCTTCCATCGCGCGGCCACGCCGCGTGTGTTCGCCGAGCGCGAAGACGAACCGAACGATTGACGGAAACGGCCATGCAATACACCCACGAACACCTCGAGATCCAGAAGACGATGCGCCGCTTCATCGACGAGGAGATCAACCCGCATGTCGACGAATGGGAAGCGGCCGAGGCCTTTCCCGCGCACCAGGTGTTCAAGCGCATGGGCGCGCTCGGCCTGCTCGGCCTGAACAAGCCCGAGGCCTACGGCGGCGCCGGGCTCGACTACTCGTATGCGATGGCGCTGGCCGAAGCGGTCGGCCACGTGAACTGCGGCGGCGTGCCCATGGCCATCGGGGTCCAGACCGACATGTGCACCCCGGCGTTGGCGCGCTTCGGCAGCGACGAACTGCGGCGCGAGTTCCTGGCGCCTGCCATCGCGGGCGAGACGGTCGGCTGCATCGGCGTGAGCGAGCCCGGCGCCGGCAGCGACGTGGCCGGCCTCAAGAGCCAAGCGCGCAAGGACGGCGACGACTACCTGATCAGCGGCCAGAAGATGTGGATCACCAACAGCCTGCAGGCCGACTGGATGTGCATGCTGGTCAACACCAGCGACGGGCCCGTGCACCGCAACAAGTCGCTGGTGATGGTGCCGATGGATTCACCCGGCATCGAGAAAGCACAGAAGATCCGCAAGATCGGCATGCATTCGAGTGACACCGGCCTCATCTACTTCGACAACGTGCGCGTGCCGCAGCGTTTTCGCATCGGCGAGGAAGGCCAGGGCTTCGTCTACCAGATGCAGCAGTTCCAGGAAGAGCGCCTCTGGTGCGCCGCGAGTTCGCTCGAGCCGATGGACGCCTGCATCGCCGACACCATCGAATGGGCGCAGCAGCGCAAGCTGTTCGGCGGCACGCTGGCCGACCAGCAATGGGTGCAGTTCAAGCTGGCCGAGCTCAAGACCGAAGTGGAAGCACTGCGCGCCCTCACCTACCGCGCCTGCGAACTGCATGTGCAGGGCACCGACGTGACCGAACTGGCCTCGATGGCCAAGCTCAAGTGCGGCCGCCTCACGCGCGTCGTGGCCGACACCTGCCTGCAGTTCTGGGGCGGCATGGGCTTTACCTGGGAGAACCGCGTGTCGCGCCTGTACCGCGACGGCCGGCTCGGCTCGATCGGCGGCGGCGCCGACGAGGTGATGCTGGGCATCCTGGCCAAGACCATGGGCATTGCGAAGCGGCCACCGCGGCCATGAACGACGCACTGCAGGCCGACCGCACGGCGCTGGCCGACACGGTGCGGCGTTTTGCCGCAGCCGAGATCGCGCCGCATGTGACGGCGTGGGACGAGGCAGGCGAGTTTCCGCGCGCGCTGTACACGCAGGCCGCTGGTCTCGGGCTGCTCGGCCTCGGCTACCCCGAGTCGCTCGGCGGCACGCCGGCGACCCATGCGCTGAAGATGGCAATGACCGTCGCCATCGCGCGCCATGGCGCCAGCGGCGGCGTGCTGGCCAGCCTGTTCTCGCACAACATCGGCTTGCCGTTGGTGCTGCTGCATGCGAGCGAAGCCGTGTGCCACGAGGTGATTCCGCCCGTGCTGCGCGGCGAGAAGATCGCAGCGCTGGCGATCACCGAACCGGGCGGCGGCTCCGACGTGGCGGCGCTGCGCACCACGGCACGGCGTGCCACGGATGCCGAAGGCGACCACTACGTCGTCAACGGCGAGAAGACCTTCATCACCTCCGGCGTGCGCGCCGACTGGATCAGCGTGGCGGTGCGCACCGGTGAATCGCGCGGCGCGGCCGGCATCTCGATGCTGCTGGTGCCGGGCGATGCGGCAGGCCTCTCGCGCACACGCCTTGCCAAGATGGGTTGGCTCTGCTCCGACACCGCCACACTGCACTTCGACAACGTGCGCGTGCCAGCGCGCTACCTGCTCGGCGCCGAAGGCGCGGGTTTCCGCATGATCATGGCCAACTTCAACGGCGAGCGGCTGGCGCTGGCGGCCGGCGCGCTCGGCTTCGCGCAGGCCTGCCTCGACGAGGCGCTGGCCTGGGCGCGTGCGCGCAAGACCTTCGGAGCATCGCTGCTCGACCACCAGGCGATCCGCCACAAGCTGGCCGACATGCAGATGCGCATCGCATCGACCGAAGCGTGGGTCGACGCCGTTGCCGCGCAGGGCGATGCGCTCGAAGCGCAGGGCAGCGCGAACGCGCCCGAATGGGTGGCTGCGATCTGCCTGCTGAAGAACCACGCCACGCAAACCATGCAGTTCTGTGCCGACGCGGCGGTGCAGATCCTCGGCGGCATGGGCTTCATGCGCGGCACCGTTAGCGAGCGCATCTACCGCGAGGTCAAGGTGATGATGATCGGCGGTGGCGCCGAGGAGATCATGAAGGAACTGGCAGCGAAGCAGCTGGGCTGGTAGCCTGCCGGCTGTTGACTCAGCCAAGGACAGACACCGCATGAAGACGATCAAGGGCCCGGCCATCTTTCTGGCCCAGTTCACGGGTGACGCCGCACCGTTCAACTCGCTCGACGCCATCGCCGGCTGGGCGGCCGGCCTCGGCTACAAGGGCGTTCAGATCCCGAGCTGGGATGCCCGCATCTTCGACCTGAAGAAGGCCGCCGAAAGCAAGACCTACTGCGACGAGGTGCAGGGCACGCTGGCCGCGCATGGGCTCTCGATCACCGAACTCTCCACGCACCTGCAGGGCCAGTTGGTGGCGGTGCATCCGGCCTACGACGCGGGCTTCGACGGCTTTGCCGCGGCCGAAGTGCGCAACGATCCGGTCAAACGGCAGCAATGGGCGGTCGAACAATTGCACCTGGCCGCGAAGGCTTCGGCCAACCTGGGCCTGACGGCGCATGCGACCTTCTCGGGCGCACTGGCCTGGCCCTATCTTTACTCCTGGCCACCGCGCCCGCCGGGCCTGATCGAAGAGGCCTTCGACGAGCTCGCACGCCGCTGGCGGCCGATCCTCGACGCCTTCGACGCAGCCGGCGTCGACGTCTGCTACGAGATCCACCCGGGCGAGGACCTTCACGACGGTGTCACCTACGAGATGTTCCTGGAACGCGTCGGCGGCCACAAGCGCGCCTGCCTGCTCTACGACCCGAGCCACTTCGTGCTGCAGCAGCTCGACTACCTGGCCTACATCGACCACTACCACGAGCGCATCAAGATCTTTCATGTGAAGGACGCCGAGTTCAACCCGACCGGCAAGCAGGGCGTGTACGGCGGCTTCCAGACCTGGCTCAACCGCGCCGGGCGCTTCCGCTCGCTCGGTGATGGGCAGGTCGATTTCGGCGCGATCTTCTCGAAGATGGCCGCCTATGACTTTCCGGGCTGGGCCGTGCTGGAGTGGGAGTGCTGCATCAAGCACCCGGAAGACGGTGCGCGCGAAGGCGCCCTGTTCATTGCCGATCACATCATCCGCGTGGCCGACCGCGCTTTCGACGACTTCGCGGGTGGTGGCGCCGACACGGCCGCCAACCGCAAGATGCTGGGAATCGCACCATGATGGCCAACCTCACGCCGTTCCTGCTGCACTGGGCCATCACCGCGGTGTCGCTCTGGATCGCGAGCCTGCTGTTTCGCGGGCTCTCGTTCTCGAGCACCTGGTCGCTCGTGATCTCGGCGCTGTTGCTGGGCCTGGCCAACGCGGTGGTGAAGCCGCTGCTGATCGTGCTGACGCTGCCGCTCACGCTGATCACGTTCGGGCTCTTCCTGCTGGTCATCAACGCGCTGATGATCCTGCTGGTGGCGGCGCTGGTGCGCGGCTTCAAGGTGTCGGGCTTCTGGACGGCGCTGTTCGCGAGCCTGTTCATCTCGATCCTCAGCATCGTGATCGGCGGCTTCTTCGTCGGCGGTCCGCCCGAAACCGAGATCCGGATGCCAAGCAGCGGGCAGTGGCTGTAGCGCTGCGTTTCTGCTATTGAATTGATAGCGCCGAAGCGGCGCTACGCGTTAGTGCGTACGACCTTGGTCAGCCGACAGTCAGGCAGCGGAAACGATGCTCCCCTGACTATTTCGGGGACATCCAAGCCATGCGTATCAAGAGTCAGACCGACTTCTTTTCAGGAGTCATGTTCGCCAGTGTCGGGGGCGCCTTCGCCATCGGCGCCACCACCTACAACGTCGGCGACGGCGCCCGCATGGGGCCCGGCTATTTCCCGCTGATGCTCGGCATCATCCTGGCGGCGCTCGGCGCCATCATCATGTTCCAGGCGCTGACGGTCGAAACCGCCGACGGCGAACCGATCGGCAAATGGGCCTGGAAGCCGCTGTTCTTCGTGATCGCGGCCAACCTGGCATTCGGCGTGCTGCTCGGCGGCCTGCCGAGCATCGGTGTTCCGGCCATGGGGATGATCATCGCGATCTACGCGCTCACCATCATCTCGAGCCTGGCCGGCCAGCATTTCAAGCTGCGCGACGTGCTGGTGCTGTCGACCATCCTGGCAATTGGCAGCTACATCGCGTTCATCTGGGCGCTCAAACTCCAGATCCAGGTCTGGCCCACTTTCATTTCGGGCTGAGGAGACCTGCACCATGGATCTGATTCACAACCTCTCGATCGGTTTCGGTGTCGCGTTCACCTTCACCAACCTGCTGTACTGCCTGGTCGGCTGCATCCTGGGCACGCTGATCGGCGTGCTGCCGGGCATCGGCCCGGTCGCGACCATCGCGATGCTGCTGCCCGCCACCTATGCGCTGCCGCCCGTGTCGGCGCTGATCATGCTGGCCGGCATCTACTACGGCGCGCAGTACGGCGGCTCCACCACCGCCATCCTGGTCAACCTGCCCGGGGAGTCGTCCTCGGTGGTGACCTGCATCGACGGCTACCAGATGGCGCGCCAGGGGCGCGCGGGGCCCGCCCTCGCGGCGGCCGGCCTGGGCTCGTTCTTTGCCGGCTGCGTCGGCACCCTGATCCTGGCTGCGTTCGCGCCGCCGCTGACCGAGCTGGCCTTCAAGTTCGGTCCGGCCGAGTATTTCTCGCTGATGATCCTGGGCCTGATCGGCGCCGTGGTGCTGGCTTCGGGCTCGCTGCTCAAGGCAGTCGCCATGATCGTGCTGGGCCTGCTGCTCGGCATCGTCGGCACTGACGTGAATTCGGGCGTGGCACGCTTCAGCTTCGACGTCCCGGAACTCACCGACGGCATCGGCTTCGTCGTGATTGCGATGGGCGTGTTCGGCTATGGCGAAATCATCGGCAATCTCTCGCAGCCCGACGACGAGCGCGAGGTGTTCACCGCCAACGTCACGGGCCTGTGGCCGACCAAGGACGACTTCAAGCGCATGGCGCCGGCCGTGCTGCGCGGCACCACGCTGGGCTCGGCGCTCGGCATCCTGCCCGGCGGCGGTGCATTGCTGGCGGCTTTCGCGGCCTATGCCCTGGAAAAGAAGATCAAGATGCAGCCAGGCGAAGTGCCGTTCGGCAAGGGCAACATCCGCGGCGTCGCGTCGCCGGAATCGGCCAACAATGCCGGGGCGCAGACCTCGTTCATTCCGCTGCTGACGCTCGGTATTCCGCCCAACGCCGTGATGGCGCTGATGGTGGGTGCCATGACCATCCACAACATCCAGCCCGGCCCGCAGGTGATGACCAGCAACCCGGAGCTGTTCTGGGGCCTGATCGCTTCGATGTGGATCGGCAACGCAATGCTGATCATCCTGAATCTGCCGCTGATCGGCATGTGGATCAAGCTGCTGACGGTGCCCTACAAGTTCCTGTTTCCGGCGATCGTGCTGTTCTGCGCGATTGGCGTGTACTCCACCAACAACAACACCTTCGACATCTGGATGGTCGCGGCCTTCGGCTTCATCGGCTACCTTTTCCTCAAGCTCAAGACCGAGCCGGCGCCGCTGCTGCTGGGCTTCATCCTCGGGCCGATGATGGAAGAGAACCTGCGCCGCGCGCTGCTGCTGTCGCGCGGCACCTGGAGCGTGTTCGTCACGCGGCCGCTCTCGGCCGGCCTGCTGGTGGCCGCCGTGCTGCTGCTGGGCATCGTGCTGCTGCCGTCGATCAAGGCGAAGCGCGAAGAGGCGTTTGTGGAGGACTAGCTCGCCCCCAGGCTGCGCGCACTTCGTGTCGCTTCGCCTACCCCCTGCCGGGGGCGACACCTGCGGCCCGGCGAAGCCGGTTCCGCGGTGTCTCACGAACAGAAAGGCCGCCCTTGGGCGGCTTTTCTCTTGTGGGGTGGGGCGTGTAGACTGCTAGGTTTTTCGCTCTGGGCGGTATGGTGCAAGTGTCACGGCGTACTGGGGTTACCGGTTCGACGCTCGTTCGCTTGCTCGCTCGACTGGCCGACACCGAGGCCCCCGAATCCAAACAAGCGTTCGCTGATCGACTGAGCCAATGGCTTGGCTGGACGGACGCGATTTCGCTGTCCGCGGCGTTGAGCGGCAGTTCGGCGGCGGCGCGATCGGGCGCGGCGGCTGACGCCAGCGCCGAACGAGCCCAGTGCGCGCGCGTGCGCAGCGCGGCGGCGAGCGCCATCGCCGAAGACATGCGCGGCGCCGCCATGGACACGGACACAACCACCGGCTTCTCGCCCTGGCGCCAGCGCTACCTTGCGCGGCAACAGGCGATGGCGACGAGCATCGGCGCGCTGCGCGGCCGTCTGCGGGAGACGCTGGCGGCCCGATCGCCGGCGATGGCCCGGCTGGCCGCGGTGGATGCCGTCATGGAGCAGGTGCTGGGCGCGCACGAGCACCGCCTGCTGGCCACCGTGCCCGCCCTGCTCGAAAAGCATTTCAAGCGCCTGCGCCCGGCCGACCCGGCGCCGGACGCGCCAGACAACCCTGAAGTCCAGCCCAGAGCGTGGCTGGACGTGTTCGGCCAGGACATGCAAAGCGTGTTGCTCGCCGAGCTGGACATCCGATTGCAACCGGTCGAAGGGCTGCTCGAAGCCCTTGCTGCCCGCTAACCAGACTGCCATGACCCGATCTCTTCACTACACCGCCTTCTTCATCGGCCTTGCCGCCATCGGCTGGGTCGGCGCCGGCTACATCGGCTCCAACCCTCTGGCGCTGATGATCACGCTGCTGGTCGGCGCGTTCTACCTGATGGGCGCGCTGGAGCTGCACCGCTTTCACGATGCCACCGCCACCCTGGCGCGCGCCGTGACAGACATGCCCGAGCCGCCGGCGAACCTGGGCCAATGGCTCGACCAGCTGCATCCCTCCTTGCGCAACGCGGTGCGCCTGCGCATCGAGGGTGAGCGCGTCGGCCTGCCCGGCCCGGCCCTGACGCCCTACCTGACCGGCCTGCTGGTGCTGCTGGGCATGCTCGGCACCTTCGTTGGCATGGTGGTCACGCTGAACGGCACCGGCACGGCGCTGGAGAGCGCATCGGATCTGCTGGCCATCCGCTCGTCCCTGGCCGCCCCGGTCAAGGGCCTGGGGCTGGCGTTCGGCACCTCGCTCGCGGGCGTGGCTGCGTCCGCGATGCTCGGCCTGATCTCCGCCCTGTGCCGGCGCGACCGCCTGCAGACCGCGCAGCTGCTCGACACGCGGATCGCGACCACCTTGCGCGTCTTCTCCCTCGCGCATCAGCGCGAGGAGTCCTTCAAGCTGCTGCAGCGACAGGGCGAGGCGATGCCCGTGCTGGTCGATCGGCTGCAGGCCATGATGGCGGCGATGGAACGGCAGAGCCAGGCGCTGAACGAGCGCCTGATCGCCAACCAGGACAGCTTCCACGGCAAGGCCGAGGCCGCGTATGCCGGCCTGGCTTCTTCCGTCGGCCGATCGCTGAAGGACAGCCTGACGGAAAGCGCCCGCGCGGCCGGCGCGACGATCCAGCCGGTTGTCGAGGCCACGATGGCCGGCATCGCGCGCGAGACGGCTTCGTTGCACAAGACCGTCGAGAACAGCGTGCAGCAGCAACTCGACGGACTGTCGACCCGCTTCGAGGCCACCACCACCACCGTGGCGGACATCTGGCAGACCGCGCTCGCCGGGCACCAGCGTGCGAGCGAGGCGCAGTCCAGCCACTTGCGCAGCTCGCTCGACCAGTTCACCGAGACTTTCGAGCAACGCTCGGCATCGCTGGTGGACGGCGTCTCTGCCCGCCTGGAAACCACGGTCGAGCGCGTGTCGGATTCCTGGCGCAGTGCGCTCGCGCAGCATGAGCGCGTGAGCGAGAGCCTGTCGGGTGACACGCAGCGCGCCCTGACGGCGGCAGCGGCGACCTTCGAGCAGCACTCGGCCTCCCTGCTGGGCACCGTGAGCCAGGCGCATGCCGACCTGCAGACCGGAATCGCGTCGCGAGACGAGCAGCGGCTCGCGGCCTGGACCCAGGCGCTCGAGGCGATGGCCGTGTCGCTCCAGCAGGAATGGCAGCAGGCGGGCGTGCGCAGCGAGAGCCAGCAGCAGGAAATCTGCAAGACGCTGGCACAGACCGCCAGCGACATCACCGCCCAGACCGAAGCGCACGCGCGCAGCACCATCGCCGAAATCGCCCAGCTCATGCAGACCGCTTCGGAAGCACCACGTGCCGCGGCCGAAGTGATTGCGGAACTGCGGCAGAAACTTTCCGACAGCATGGTGCACGACAACGCCATGCTGGAGGAGCGCAGCCGCATCCTCGGCACGCTGGAGACACTGCTCAATGCGGTGAACCATGCATCGACCGAGCAGCGCACGGCGATCGACGCGCTGGTCGGCGCATCGGCGGACCTGCTGGACCGGGTCGGCGCGCGCTTCACCGACAGGGTCGATGCCGAAGCCGGCAAGATGGCCGAGGTCACCGCACAGCTCACCGGCAGTGCCGTCGAGGTGGCGAGCATGGGCGAGGCCTTCGGCCTGGCCGTGCAGCTGTTCAGTCAATCGAACGACAAGCTGGGCGCCCAGTTGCAGCGCATCGAAGGCGCACTCGGCAAGTCGATGGTGCGCAGTGACGAACAACTCGCCTACTACGTGGCGCAGGCCAGGGAAGTCGTCGACCTGAGCATGCTGTCGCAAAGGCAGATCGTCGAGGACCTGCAGCGGCTCGCCAGCCAGCAGGCACTCGCGGGCAGCGAAGCGTGATGACCGAGATGACGGAGCACGGCGACGGCGGCATGGAGTCGTCGGTGCCGGTCTGGGCCGTGTTCGGCGACCTGATGTCGGGGCTGCTGGGCGCCTTCGTGCTGATTCTGGTGTGCGTGCTGGGCATGCAGCTGGAACTCGCGACCCGGCTGGAAGCCGAGGTCAAGCAGCGGCAGGTGGAGGCGCAGCGCCTCCAGACGCTCGAGCAGGCCCTCGCGGGACCGCTGGCAGCGGGCCGGGTGACGCTGAACAACGGGCGCATCGGCATCAGCGGCAGCGTGCTGTTTGCCCTCAACTCCGCTGAACTGCAGCCCGAAGGCCGGCAACTGCTGAAGAGCCTGGCCGCACCGCTGGCCGCCTACCTCCAGGCCCGTGACGAGATCCTGATGGTGAGCGGCTTCACCGACGACCGGCAGGTGCGCGGCGGCAACCGCCAGTTCGCCGACAACTGGGAGCTGTCCGCCCAGCGGGCCTTGACGGTAACCCGGGCATTGATCGAGGAAGGCCTGCCCTCGGCCTCGGTCTTTGCCGCGGCCTTCGGCGCGGAGCAGGCAGTGGCCTCGAATGCCGATGCCGACGGCCGTTCGAAGAACCGGCGCGTGGAAATGGCGCCGACGCCGAAACGATCCGACGCAATCCTGAAGAAGCCCCGTGAGTAGCACCGACGCCGGGGCCCTGCTCGACGCCTGGCGCGAGCGTGGCGACCATCACCACGATCCCGTCCGCTTCCGTTTCATCGAGGCGCTCGCCACGCGGGCAGCCGCGCAGCGCGGCGATGCACGACGCATCCTCGACGACAGGCTGGCCCGCCTGCTGGCGGCGTATGGCGAGGAGCTTGGCACAACAGACTCGTGTGCGGACGCCACCGCGAAACTACCAACGCCACCCGATCGCAGCGCGCTCGCGGAGCTGGTCGACCACATCGGCCGGCATGCATCGACCCATGACGTCGAAACGCTGAGCTATTTCAGAAGCACCTGGTCCCGGCTCAGCGCCGAGCGGCGGCTGACGCAATCGCTGGCGAAGCTGCCGGAGAATGCCGGCCCGCTCAACTCGCACCAGCTCGTGCACCGGTCGCTCACGTTGATGCGCGAGCTGTCGCCGGAGTACCTGCACCGGTTCATGGCGTACGTCGACGCCCTGCTGTGGATCGATCAGGCGAATGCAGGCGGCGCCCCGGCGGGTGCGGACGTGCCGCGCGGCGAGAGCCACCGGAAGACGGCGCGCGCCAGATCTACCACCGCACCTTGAGGCCGACGGCGCCCTGCACCGAGGACTTCACGCGGGCATCGCCGCCGGTGCTGAACAGGCGCCCCACTTCACCGTAGACGCTGGCGGCGGGCGTCACGGCGAGCGTGAAGCCGCCGGCCAGTTCGGCCGAGGTGTAGCCGCTGGCGCTGGCGATGCGCGTGCTGGCCGCCGGGCCGATGAACTCGGCAACGTCGGCGCCGCGGCCCGTGCGGTACAGGTTCGCGCGCGCGTAGGGCTGCAGCCGGCCGGCACCGGTCGCGATGTCGCCCTTGATGCGCACGCCCAGGCGGCCGATCCAGCCGCCGTCGGCGTCCTGCCGCACGGTCGCGCCGGTGATCTGCACGTCGTCGAAGCGCGTGCGCTGGTGAATCAGCTGCGCCTGCGGCTCGATGCGCCAGCCCTCGGCCAGCGCAAAGGACTGGCCGACCTCGATCGACGCCGTCAGGCTGCGGGCCTTGCCCGAGGCGCCCGGATTGCTGTCGGGCCGCACGCCGTAGCGATGGCTGCCGGCCTGAACCACGGCATCGGCATAGAGGCCGCTCGCGTCCATCCAGGTCGCATAGCCGCCAAGGTAGCGCGATTGCAGTTCGTTGTGGCCGACCTTGGCGGTGATGCCGCGCGCGTTGCCGCTCACGTCGGCACTGCCGTCCAGGGTGCCGACGTAGACGCCCGCGCGCCAGTTGCCGCTGGCCAGCAGGTCGGTACCGGCCTGCAGGCCGCTGACGTGGCCGCGACTTTGCGCGCGGGCGACGCCGGCCTGGCGGATGTCGAGGCCGCTGTAGACGGCGCGGGCCCAGGCGCGGCGCAGCGCGCTGGTGTCGGCGGCATCGCCGGGTGCAGTCGCGGCCTCGTCGCCGATGCGGCGGTTCAGGTTGCCCAGCATGCCGAGGTCGGCCTGGCGCAGTTGCGCCGGCAGCGCCGCGAAGAGCGGGACTTCGGCACGGTAGGTCGGCACGCTCAGCTGCGGCAGGGTCGGCGTGGCGGGCGTGTCCGCGGTCGGAGTGGGCGTGGCGGGGGTGGTCGGGATGGTCGGGATGGTCGGCGCGACGGTCGTTGCCGAACGCAAGTACCAGTTCTCGCCGGCGCCCTGGGCATCGGCCGCATACAGGCGGTACTCGTAGGCGCCCGCATCGACATGGCCGCCGCTCAGCGCGAAACCGTCCTTGGTGGTCTGCGCAGTGGTGGTGGCGCCGCTGCCCGCGCTCACCACCTCGATGCCGTTGCCGGTCGTCAGGGCCCCCAGGCCGCCGACGTTGTTGATCTGCAGGAGGGTGTTGCCGCTGACCGCACCGCCATTGATGACGATCCGGTCGGTCTGCGAGCCGGAATTTCCCAGCGAAGTATTGAGCCGCACCGTACCGCCCTGGCCGACCCAGTTGCCGTTGACGGTCAAGGTCTTGGGAACAAATGCCGCAGCGGGTGCCTGGAAGTCGATGCGGCCGGCAAGGGTCAGGCCGCTCAGGGAGGAATCGCCGGTCATCGTCCAGCGGCTGGTGCCATCGATGTTCAGGGTCACCGGATCGATGGCGCCCGTCAGGCTCGAGGCGTTCAGCAGACTCAGGCTGACGGCGCTGCCGGCATCCGTCACGATGTCGCCGGTCAGTGTGCTGCGATTGGCGGTCAGCGCAAACGTGCTGCCGTTCGTGACATTCAACAGCTTGCTGCCCGAGGCGGCCGAGGCCGTGCTGTTGTTCAGCACGAGCGCAGAGTTGCCGGTTGCCCCATTGACCTGAATCAGATCGCCCGAGGTGTTGCTGATGGCGAAGCCGTCAAAGCGAGCGTTCTGGTCTGCGCCCGCCAGAAAACCCAGTGCGACGCCGGCTGCGTTGACCGTGCCGCCGCCCGTCGCCGCGAGGGTGGAGTTGCTCCCGGCCAGCAGCGCGCCATAGCTCGTGGCGTCGGTGGTGTTGATCCGAAGCGCGCCGGTCGCCGTGATGGCGCCGCCCAGGTCGGCCAACACGCCGGCAGCGTAGGACTCCGGATTGCCGCTCGGGAAGTCTGCCTGCGTGGCGCCGCTCACGTTGATGAGCGTGCTGCCCGCCAGGTTCACCTGGGAACCGGCGTCCCGCGAAGAGATGCCCTGGCCGTTGACGCCGGTGACGTTGATCGACGTGGCCGAAGACGCGTTCGCATCCACGATACCGCCGGTGACCGCGCGGATCCCGGATCCGTTGATGCTGCTGATGTTGATCGTGGCCGGCCCGCTGTAGACGATGCGGCCCGCGCTGGTGACTTTCAGCGCGGACGACTGCACACCGCTGGTGGTGAGATTCAACGAGCCATTCAATGTGATCGTGGCCGAAGTGGCCGCCGCAATGGCATCCGACCGGTTGTCACCGGCGGTGTTGATGGTTACAGCGCCATTGGCAACCACGGCCGAACTGGTGAGGGCGCGGATCCCTGGAGCAAATGCGGTGCCGCTGCCCATGGTGATGTCGACGGGTCCGTTCAGCGTGATGAGGGTGCCGCTGTCTTCCGTGAGCACGCCATGGTTGCCCGACCCGTTGGACAAGGTGATCGACAGCGGGCCGTTGACGGTGATGGCACCACCAGCGCCCGCACGAAGCCCCCCGTTTCCGGTGGTCGCGCCAGTCCTGCTGATGGTAGCGCCAGCTTGCAGGTTGACTTGCGAGCCCGCACCGGCGGCGGACGCACCGAACACGCTGTTTTGGGCCAGAGGCATCGTCAGGGCGGCAGCCGCGTTGACCACGCCTCCGGTCAACGAAGAGACGGCGCCCCTGCCCGACGCCACGCCGATGCCGGTGTAGCCGCCTGAGGCAGCGCAGGTCGACCCCGCATTGGCCTGGAGTCGGATGCCTGCAACTCCGGGACAGGCTGCCAAGGCGGCATTCGGCAAAAGGCCGGCCGACATGGTCAGGATTGCGATGGAAACGATCTGGCGGGCGTGCGGGTTCGCTGCGGGCTGTGCGGGGAAACGGTAATTCATCGGAGACGCGATGGGCCAGGCTGGGTCTTTGCCCTGCCCTGGGCGTGCGACTCGCCCAAACTTCAATCCCTGAGGTCGCTCGCGATTCCGCTCTACTGCTTCGGATATCCGGCGCAGAAGTATTGATTACTTGCTGCAAACAAGATAGGGCAATAGTTCTCAAATTTGAACGAATTCGCCTTGCCTCAGAACGACGGCCGCGCCTGCACGCCACGGCGCTTCCACCGATGACTCGGCGCGCCGCAGGCTGGTTCGCTAGTCCGCCGCGCTGGCTTCGAGTCGTTTCAGCAAGTCGTCGCGGCTAAGTTCCTTGACCACGGCCAACTGTTGAACCTGCGAGGCATTGGGCCTGGACTTGCCCTGCTCCCAGTTATAGATGGTTTGCCCGCCGATGCCCACCAGCTTGCCGTACGTCGCCGCCGACCACCCCAGCTTGCTGCGGTGCGCGGCCAGGCGCGCCGCGCTGAAGCGCCGGCGTGGGCCCTCCTCATCGGCCTGGCTTTCCCGGGCCGCCGGGGCAGGCGCCGCTGCGCGCTTGTCAACGCGCTTGAGTTCCTTTTGCAAGGACTCGACCTGGCGACGCAATGTCGCGATGGCGCTGCGGTGCTGCGCGCTGGCTTTCTTCAGAGCCTCGACCTCTGTGCGCACTTCCTTGCGGGCAACGCGGGAGATCTCGGCTTTCAGGACGGTTGCAATGTTTGGCATTTCCGGATTTTGACGGATTCCGGTGGCGCACTTCTAGGGTTGACCCTCGACAGCGCCGCCATGCGATGCCGCGCTCGTCCGGCTCCGGCAGCTCAACCGGGCTTGCTGTGCAGACGCAGCCCGACCAGCATCAGCACTGCCGCCAGCACCAGTGCGCCGCTGAGCAGATACAGGCTCAGCGTGAAGCCGCCGGTAGCGGTCTTGATCGCACCCACCACCAACGGTGCGACCAGTCCGGCGCAGCCGCCGATGGTCGAGATCAGCGCGATGCCAGCAGCTGCCGCTTTCTTCGACAGCAGGATTCCCGGCACCGTCCACAGGATCGTGAACGCGCTCGAAATGCCAATGGCAGCCAGTGCGAGGCAGGCCACGGCGGGCACGGGGCTCTTCATGAACAGCGTCGTCAGCGAAAGTCCGAGCGCACCGACGCAGGCGGTGATGGCGAAATGCCACCGGCGCTCGCCCTGGCGATCCGAGTGGCCGCCGATGATGATCATCGCGGCGATGCCCGCCAGCGCCGGCACCATCGAATAGAAGCCGACCTGGAGCACCGTCAGCCCCATGCCCTTGAGCATGGTCGGCTGCCAGAACGCCATTGCGTAGACGCCGAGGATGACCAGGAACGAGATGAAGCCGAGCAGCCAGACGCGCCCGTCGCGCAGCGCGCTGGCGATCGTCTGCCGCTCGTGTGAACCGTGCGCCGCAAGATCGTGCTCCAGCAGATGGCGCACGCGCTGCTTCTCGATATCGTTCAGCCAGGGCGCGTCGGCGGGCGTGTTCGAGAGCAGGAAGAACACGGCCACGCCCAGCACCACGCTCGGCACGCCTTCGACCAGGAACAGCCATTGCCAGCCCGCCAGGCCGTATGCCCCGTCCAGGCTGGTCATCACGATGCCTGCCAGCGGCCCCGCGAAGAGGGGCGCCGCAGCGGGGCCCATGAAGAACAGCGCGGTGGCCTTGGCGCGGCGCCCAGCTGGGAACCAGAGCGTCAGGTAGAACAGGATGCCCGGCGCAAAACCGGCCTCGAACACGCCGAGCAGGAAACGCAGCACGTAGAAGTGCGTTGGCGTCGTCGCGAACATCATCGCGGCCGAAGTCAGCCCCCACAGGCCCATGATGCGCAACAGCGTCGCGCGCACGCCGATCTTCGCGAGCATCAGGTTGCTCGGGATCTCGAACACCGCATAGCCGATGAAGAAGATGCCGGCACCGAGGCCGAAGACGGTATCGCTGAAGCTGAGCTGATCCTTCATCTGCAACTGTGCGTAGCCGATGTTGGTGCGGTCCAGGTAGTTCAGCACGTAGCAGGCAAACAGCAGCGGCAGCAATCGCCACGTGATCTTGCGAAAGAGCGCGTCGTCGCTGGTCTCGGCCAGCGATGGCGCGGTTGCGCCTGCGGCAAAGGTGGCAGTGTTCATTGTTTTGTTCTCCTCGGATGTGGGTCAGCCGCGCGCGAGTGTGCCAAATTCAGTGCAGCCCCAAAGGTGGCTGGTCGGTGCGCCCGGAAACAGCCAGTGCGGCGAGCACTCGCTGGAGGGCACGACGTTGGTGAATTCGTGGCGCGTCGAATCGCCGGCGATGGTTTTCTCCAGCACCATGGACAGGTACTGCGCGTTGCTGCTTTCCTGCGTGTTGCCGTTCAGGATCACCTCGGCGCCGGTCGCCTTGGCATAGCGGCGGATGCCGTTGTGGCGCGAGCGGTCGGGCGCCCAGCTGTCTGCGGAAACGCCGTTCTCGCTGCTGACGCGCAGGCCGTCTTCGGCACGGTAAACCAGCGAGTGGTTGCCTTCGGTATGCCCTGGCGTGTGCACCAGCGCGATGCCACGGCCGAGCTGGACGCTGCCGTCGAACGCGACGATGCGTTCCGGCGGCACGCCGTCCAGCCCTTGCGGGCAGTACCAGTCGGCCTGGATCGGCAGCAGGCTTTGCACGCTCGCCAGCTCCTGCCGGTGCGCCAGCAGCCGCGCATTCGGGAACACGCCGGGGGAGCTCTTGTCGCCCAGCCAGCGTCGCACGTTCTGCGTGTGCAGGTGGTCGTACGTGATGTAGTCGATGGACTCGGGCGCGACACCCACGCTTTGCAGCGCCTGCGGCACGGTCGCATACATCGGCGCGATCGTGCTGTGCAGAAACTTCGGCGTCTGCTCGCCGAGGCGCTTGAAGTACGGCGTCTCGCTGCCGGTCTCGAAGTCGGCCGGCGAGAACAGCAGGTGGCGCAGGCGGCCGTCGAAGTCGTCGAACTGGATCAGCACCAGGCGCGTCAGCAGGTGCACCATGTGCGGTTTCAGCAGTTGCTGGGCATACACCCCGGTGAACGAGTACCAGGCCGGGTACGGGATGCGCAGCAGGTCGAAGCTGCGCGCGTAGCGCACGGCGGGCTCTTCGAGAAAGCGCTCGCGGAACTGCCGGCCGCGCTTGCGCAGTTCGCGCAGGCGATCCTGCGGCCCGGCGGCATCGCGCGCACCATCGAAGTCGGTGATCGGCACGAGGCCGTGGATTGGGGCATCACGCATCATGGCGAATCCTTGAGGTCAGTAGACGGAACGGCCGCCGGTGATGTCGAACACCGCGCCCGTGCTGAACGAGCAGTCGGCAGAGGCGAGCCATGCGGCCATCGCAGCAACCTCATCGACTTCGACAAAACGGCCCATCGGCACACGCGCCAGCAGGATCTTGTCCAACTGCTCGCGGTGCTCCGGCGGGATGCCGGCGAACACCGCGGTGTCGGCCGCCGACGGCGTGATGCAGTTGACGAGCACGCCGGCCGTGGCGAGCTCCTTCGCGAGCGACTTGGTCAAGGCGATCAACCCCGCTTTGGAGGCGGAGTACGCCGCGTTCATCGCATTGCCCTCCTTGCCCGCGACCGATGCGATGTTGATGACGCGCCGCGCGGGCGTCGCAATGCCCAGCATCTGCGGCACCAGCGCGCGGCAGCACAGGTAGGCGCCGGTGAGGTTGATGTCCAGCACATTGCGCCAGTCCGCGGGGGTCGTCTCCCAGGTGTTCACCGTGGGGCCGAGCACACCGGCGTTGTTGACGAGCACGGTGACGGCGCCCAGCGCCGCGAGCGAGCGCTGCGCGGCCTGCATCACCTGCGCTTCGTCGCGCACGTCGACCACCAGCGCCTGCACGCGCCCCGGCGCGGCGAGCGCGTTCACGGCCTCGTCGAGCTTGCTGGCCGATACGTCCCAGAGCGAGACGGAGGCGCCGCTGCGAAGGTAGCGCCGCGCGATCGCCAGCCCGATGCCTTGCGCGCCGCCCGTGATGACGGCATGGTGGCCGTGCAGGTCGCCGGGAGCGGCCGCAAGGCTCATGCCGTGGCCGCCGCGGGTTGACCGGTCAGCAGCCCGCTGACGATCGCCGGCAGGGCCGCGGGAGGCACGCCGACGAGCAACTGCTTGAGGATCGTCAGCGTGTCGAAATAGACGCGCTCGCAAACCAGCCGGTCGCCATCGAAGATGAACAGCGCAATCATCCGGCAGCGAAACGTGTTGCCGGTGGCCGGCAGGTTGCGCAACGGGCCGCGATGCGTGCCGAGCAGCCAGAACTCGACGATGACCGAATCCGCGGCGTGCCGCAGCTTGATGATTTCGTGGCGCTGGTCGGGAAAAGCGGTGCGCGTATCGGCGTAGTACTTGCGAACGGCATGCAGGCCATCGTGCACCTCGCCGCTGGCGATCAGTTCGTAGTGCGGGTGCGGAAACGTGTCGAGCACGGCGTCGAAGTCCTGCCGGGTTTCGTCGGCGAAGTGGTCCAGCACGAGGCGTTCGCGGCGGGTCTGGAGAGAGAGGTCGGTTGTCATGGCGGGGCGGTTTGTTGAGAGGAAGTGGCTGCACTATCCACGGTGCCCCGCGCGTAGACTGTCCGTTGTTGGCAATTGCCGATCGAGACAAACCCGCATGACCGACGCGTCGGAATCCGATGACCGCCAGATGCTGCCCGACGACGTGCAGCAGCAGTTGCTCGAGGTTGCGCACCGCCGGTCGCTGGCACGCGGCGACTCGGTGTTTCTCAAGGGCTCCGCACCCGACGCGCTGTTCGGCGTGCTGAGCGGCTCACTTCGCGTCAGCGTCGTCGCGCCAGGCGGGCGCGAGGCGGTGATCGCGATCCTGAAGCCGGGTCACTGGTTCGGCGAGGTCTCGCTGCTGGTCGGCCGTGAGCGGGTGTACGACACATGCGCGCTCGCCGCGACCGAGATGGCCGTCGTGCAGGCGGAAGATTTTCATCGCCTGGTGGCCGAACGCTTCGACGTGCACATGGCCTTCACGCGCCTGGTGTGCATGCGGCTGCGCCAGGCGCTCGCGTGGATCGACGATGCGATCCTGATGCCACTGCCCGTGCGGCTCGCGCATCGGCTGCTGACGCTCGATCCGCGGCCCGCCGGCGCGGCGGGTGCAGTCTCGCTCGACGTGTCGCAGGAGGATCTGGCCTTCATGCTCGGCGTGTCGCGCCAGAGCGTCAACCGGCTGCTCAAGATGTGGGACGAGGACGGCACGCTGCGGGTTGGCTACCGGCACATCGAGCTACTGGATCGGGGGCGATTGGCCGCCCATACTGAATACGTTGCCTGACGCCTGGAGCGTCCAAAAATTTCTGCTTCACGCTGATTGCGGCTGCCCGGCTTGACGGCAGCTATTCGCGATCAGGGCCGCGCCGGCCAGACAAAGGACTGCAAGCAAGGCCAGCGCAGAACTGGCCCCTTGGGTAAAGGTGGCTACATCGAGATTCGAAAGTCCCGGGCTGCCATTGCCCAGAATCATGCGTTGCGAGCCGGAAGGAAGCTGTGCCATCGCCACGCTCAACGTCAGCGCGGTTCCCACCATGATGCCCGTGTTCTGCAGCGTCGATCGGACGCCGTTGGCGATACCGCGACGCCGGGGGAGCACGCTCTGCAGGATCGACGCGTTGTTCGGCGTCACGAAACTCCCGATGCCCAGGCCGAGCACCCAGAGGCAGACGGACAGTTGCACGGCGCCGATCGCTGGCTGCAGCAGCGCCGCCAGCGTTGCCAGTGCGCATCCTGCGAGAAGCATGCCGCCCACGCAGATGGATTCGGCGCTGAAGCGTCGAAGCAGGATGCCCGCTACCGGCGCGGCCATCAGCATGCCGAATGCGACCGGCGCGATGCGCAGGCCCGCCTCCGATGGTTCGAGGCCCGCGCAAGCCTGGAGATACAAGGCCACGAGCAACAGAGGTGCAGCTTGCGTCATCGACAGAAGCAGGATGCCCGCGTAGGCGATCCGGCGCCCCGGGTCACTGAACAGCGACGGGTCGACCAATGGACTGGCCACACGCATCTGGACTCCGGAGAAAAGGACGATGGCGCAAAGCCCCGCGAGCATGAATGCCCACACTGGCGTGCTCGTCCATCCGCTGGTTCCTGCCATCGAGAGTGCATAGGTCACGCATCCGATGCCAATGAGGGAAAGCGCCGCGCCTGCAAGGTCGAAGCGCTCGGACTGCGCCGCCGCGCTATTCGGCAGGACCTTCCAGGACCACGCCAGCACGCAAAGCCCGATGGGCACGTTGAGCATGAAAAGAGCGCGCCATCCCCACCACGACACGACGAAGCCGCCAGCCAGCGGGCCCACGACCTGGGCCAGGGCCGCAACCATGGCGAGCACGCCGAGTGCCAGCCCCATCTTGCGGCGGCCGAACGCGTCACTCACCAATGCGCTGGCGTTGGCCATGACGCCGGCCGCGCCCACGGCCTGGCATATGCGGCTGGCCAACATCAGATCGGCGGTGGGTGCGAAGGCGCATGCCGCACAGGCGACCACAAAAAGCCCGAGTCCTGAGAGGAAGAGTCGGCGCCGTCCCCAGAGGTCGGCCAGGCGTCCGAAGCTGAGGATGCAAACGGTAGTGACCAGCATGTAGGACAGCAGAATCCAGCTCGCCTGCGTCGGTGAGGCGTGCAGGCTTCGCGCCACGGCAGGCAGCGCGACATTGAGCGCGCTGAGATTGAGGAAACACAGCAGCGCGCCCGAACTGGCGGCAACGAGCACCGCCCAGCCGACCCTGTCTGCGTCGTCGGTCATCGATTTAGTCTTCGCTCTTGAACCCCGATGCCTGGACGATGGGGCGCCAGTACACCCGATCCTCGGCCATGATGCGCTTCAGTTCCGCGCCGGGGAGCCCGGTCGGCTCGAGGCCCATGCGATCGACCTGCCCGCGCACTTGCGAATTGCGCATTGCGGCAAGAAGGGCTGTCTCCAGCTTCGCAACCACGTCCTTCGGCGTTCCCGCCGGCACGAAGGCGGCATAGGCGGCATTGGCGCGGTCGAAGGCGTCATAGCCTGACTCCTTGATCGTCGGAACGTCGGGCAGCCAGCTCAAGCGCTTGGTGCCTGCGACGCCCAATATCCGCAACTTGCCCGCGCGGTGGAGTTCGAGCTGGCTGGCCAGTGCGTCGGTGCCCATCGGCACATGGTTTCCGATGATGTCTGTCGCAAGCGGCGCACCCCCTTTGTAAGTGACCGGCGTGAGCGGTACACCGACGGCCTTGGACAACTGCAGCACGCTGAAGTGCAGCCCGCCGCCGAGGTTGGTCAGTCCCACGCTTGCGTTGGCAGGATTCTTCTTGATCCAGGCCACGTACTCGGGAATCGTCTTGAACGGCTGATCTGCGCCGGCGGAAATGACGCAGGGCACATTCGCCAGGTGCGCGACAGGTATGAAATCCTTGTCGACGTCATAGTTCAGCCGCGCATAGGTCATCGGGAAAAGGACGAAAGGCGGTGTGGCGCCGATCAGGATCGTGCGGCCATCGGGCCGTGCGGTCTTGACCGCCTCGATGGAAATCCGGGTCGAGGCGCCGGGCCGGCTCTCCACCAGCACGGGCTCCTTGAGCGTGGTGCGCAAATCCTCAGCCAGCGAGCGCGCCAGATTGTCGAGAGCGCCACCCGGCGGAACGCCGATGATCAGCCGGATGGGCGCGTTGCTGTCGGCATGCGCGGCGGCGCCGATCAAAGCGATCGACGCACTGAGAAAGAGTGTCTTGAGGAACGAGGCCATGATGGGAGTACCTGCAAAGTTGAGTGAAGAACGGAGAAGGTGGACCTAGAAGGCCAGGGTGGGCAGCACGTTCACCGGACGGTGCGCGTCTTCGAAAGACGCTGCGGCCTGCAGCAGTTGCATGTCCTCGCGGAATCGACCGACGAGCTGCATGCCGATAGGCATGCCGTCGTGGCCTGCGCCGCACGGCAAGCTGATGGCGGGGTGCCCTGTGAGGTTGAAGGGCATCGTCCACGGAAACCAGTTCGGTCGTACCTCGGCAAACGCTTCGCCATCGATCTCGATGCTGCCGAACAGATCCTGGTCAATCGGCAAGGCCGTACGCGAGAGGGTCGGCGTGAAGATGAAGTCGTGCGTCTCCATCTGGGCCTGAACCTTGCGAAAGAGCACGGTCCTGGCAAACATGGCCTGCTGGAAGTCGACCCCATCGACGTGCTCGACGAGCGCGAGCTGTTGCAGCAGTGACGGACTCAGCTGATCCGCATGCGCGGCGGCCAGCGGGGCGAAGCGGCCGCGCCAACTGGTGTGGTTGATCACCCGCCACAACGGCTCGACGTCATACCCCTCGCTCGACATCTCCTCCAGGTCTGCGCCCATCGAACGCAATGTTTCAAGGGCTGCGTCGAAGGCGGCGGCGACGTCGGCGGCAATCGGACGCCCGGCGAGCGTCGCGCAGTAGAGGATCCGCTTTCCGCGAAGGTCGCCTGCAGGGCGCAGGTCGTCGAAGTAGCGCCGGGCCGGCACACCCAACGACCAGGGGTCGGACCCGTGGGCGCCCGTCATGGCCTGCAGCATGAGCGCGGTGTCGCCCACCTCGCGCGTGGTGGGTGTCACGTAGGTGTAGTTCCCGAATGCGTCCTGTACCTGGCTGTGGGGAACCACACCCAGGCTCTGCTTCAGACCGACCACGCCGTTGCAGGCGGCGGGAATGCGGGTCGAGCCCCCGCCGTCGGTCGCAATGGCCAGCGGCGCGATGCCTGCCGCCATGGACGAAGCCGCGCCTCCGCTCGAGCCGCCGCTCGTGCGCGCTGCACTCCAGGCGTTGCGGGTGCTTCCGAAAAGAGGGGCGTCGGTCATGCACTTGGCGCCGAACTCGGACGTGGTCGTCTTGCCGATCAGGATGCCGCCGGCCTGGCGCATGCGCGCCACGGCCACTGCATCCTGCGCGGGAACGTGGTCGCGATGCAGCACGGACCCGTAGGTCGTCCTGACGTTCCCGGTGTCGACGATGTCCTTCACGGTAAAGGGCAAGCCGTGCAGCAGGCCCAATGCCTCGCCCCTCATCACGGCGGCTTCTGCCTGCTTGGCCTGCGCCATCGCCTGCTCGTGGCAGAGGGTGATGAAGCAATTCAGGTGCGGCTGGACCGCGTCGGCCCGGCCCAATACTTCTTCGACGATCTCGACCGGCGAGAGCTTGCGCTGCGCGACGAGCGTGCGCATCGTCACAGCCGACATTTCGCAGATCTCGGACTTCGGCAGACGGGGAAACTTTTTCATGGCGCAAATGATTGATGTGCCGCACCATCGCGTCCAATACTGTTTTTCTGAAAAGGCATATGACCAGCGTATGGCAGCACCGGACTTCAGAACGCTCCGCTACTTCGTGGCCGTTGCAGAGGAACGCAGCGTCGGAAAGGCGGCACGCCGGCTCAACATGGCCCAGCCGCCGTTGTCGGTTCACATCAAGAATCTGGAGGCGGCGGTGGGCACGCCCCTGTTTCGCAGGGCCGCGCGCGGCATGGAGATCACCGACGCCGGCAATGCGCTCTTCCAGCGTGCGAAGGAAGCACTGCTCCTTGCCAACGAAGGATTCGACGCCGCCCGGGCCATCGGGTCAGGCAGCAGGGGCCGGCTCACGGTCGGAACCATGGTCGTGCTGTCCTATCTGGTGCTCCCCCGCCTGGAAAACGTGCTTCGGGCGAAGTTGCCAGACGTGGAAATCCAGTATGTGGAACTGAATGCCGTCAACAACGTCTCGGCCATCACCGACTCGCAGGTGTCCGTGGCGATCTGCATTCCGCCCGTCGTCCAGGCAGGCATTGCCGTCGAACGCATCGGCACCCAGCCCTTGATGCTGGCCGTGCATGCGGATTCGCCCCTGGCCCGGATGACCAGCATTCCGCTGGAGCGGCTTTCAGGCACGCCCCTCATCGGGCTCCCTATGCCCGAAGGGGACGTCGACAAATCCGTCGTGGCTTCAATGCTCCGGCGGCACGATGTCAGCATGCCGATCGCGCAACGGGTCGAGACGATGGTGTCGGCGCTGGCGCTCGTGCTGGCAGGCAAGGGCGTGGCCATCCTGCCCGCCTGCGCCCGGATCGGCCGACCGCCGGGCGTGGTGTTCAGGCCCTTCCGTAACGTCGATGCAAAGATGGACATCGCTGCCTGCTGGCGCAGCGATTGGGAGAGCCCACTGATCGAGCCGTTCCTGGCTTGTGCGCGCGCGTCCCTGCGACAAGCGGCTTAGCCGAAGACTCGACTCGCCGCGTCTGTGCACAGGTGCCTTCTAGGCCCGCGCGCGCAGCCGCAGCCGAAGGCCTACGGGCGACATCGTGAACGCCAGCCGCTCCTGCACGCTCGTGCCATCAGCGGTCGAGACATCGGCGATCTCGAATGCGCCGAGCAGCATGGCGGCCACCATCTTCATCTCCGACAGCGCCAGGTAGCGGCCGGGACAGGTGCGCGGCCCGGCGCCGAACGGCATGGCGACACGCTTGGCCGAGCTCGCGGCCCGGCCCGGGCCGTCGCCGGCGAGCCAGCGTTCCGGCCGGAACGCCTGGGGATCGGCGAAATGCGCGGCATTCACGGCGCCGGGGCGCATCAGGCACATCACCGGCGTGCCGGCAGGCACGGCCACGCCGTCCACCACGGTGTCGCGCACCGCCTCCTGAATGAGGAGCGGGGCGACCGGCTTCAGCCGCATCGTCTCGTGCGCGCAGGCTTCCACGAAATCGAGTTGGCTCAACTGCTCATGGGTGGGATGGGATTGGGTGCCGAGCACGCGGCGAACTTCCTCGGTGGCCAGTTGCGCGGCTTCGGGATGGCAATGCAGCAGCCAGATCATCCACGCCAGCGTGTTGGCCGTCGTGTCCTCGCCGGCCAGCAGCATGGTCAGCATGTTGCCGGACACGTCCTCGTCGGTCAGCTCAGAGCCGGGCCGGTCGCGCTCGGCGACCATGGCTTCGATGAGGTTGCGGGGGTGCTCGCGCAATTCAGGGTCGTCGGCGAGCCGTTGCCTCGCGGCGGCGATGAAGCCGTTCACGGCGCCGTGAACGGCCACCAGATCCTCTTCCACCGCCCGGTCGCGCCGCGTCAGCCAGCGCGGCAGCGGCGACAGCACGCGCTTGGCCAGCGCGGGCAGCAGCTTGTCCAGGTGCTGCTGGATCACTTCCTCGTCCGACTCCAGCGTGTTGATGTCGGTGCCGAAGGCCAGGCCTGCGGTCACGTCGACGGTGTAGCGCATCAGATCCGCCTGCAGGTCGATCGGCTGTCCGGCCTCCGCGGCACGGCGCCAGCGGCCCTCGAAGCGCTGCGTGACCTTCACCAGCGTGGGATGGAAGGCCTTGATGTGGGTCGGGTCCAGGCCGCGCAGCACCATGGGCCGGTGCCGCCGCCATTCGTCGCCGTTGACGGTGAACAGGCCATTGAAGCCCAGCGAGCGAGCCGCTGCGTTGAGCTTTGCGCCGCGCTGGAATCCGTCGGGCCGGTCGCGCAGCACTGCTGCGACCGTTCCCGGGTTGGAGATGACGACGAACTCGCGGGAGGCGATGCGAAACCGGTAGATCTCGCCGTACTCGCGCGCCCATTGCTCGACCTTCTGGTGCAGCCGTTCGCGCTCGATCTGGAGGGCATTGCCCAGCAGAGGCAGGCCGCGCGGCCCCGGCAGTTCGCGAATGCGACGCACGGGTGCATCCGCACGCGGTCCATCGGTGGTGATCGCCATGTCAGCCCCTTTGTGCGCCGGCGCGCCAAAAGCGCGGCATCTTATCTCGCCATGGGAGGCCATTCAGAAGCCGAACTGGAAGAGCTGGTTGTCCAGCCAGCGCCGCACCACCTCCACGGGCCGCGGCGCGGGCGCCTGCGACATCCGCGAGGCCACGCCACGCTTCAGCTCGATGCGCAGCTCCGCCCAATCAGCGCCCTGGGCAAACGCGACGAAGCCCATGCGCTGCATGAAGCGGATCGTCCGGCGGTTGGAAGAAGGCACCTCGCCGACAAGCCGGCGCAGGCCGGCATCGCGCGCCGCCCCGAGCAGGTGGTCGAGCAACTGGTCGGCCAGCCCCTGGCCCTGCCAGATGTCGGCCACGACCAGCGTCAGCGCCGCGCAGTCGCCGTCCGCGTTGACGTCGTAGCGCGCCTCCCCGATCACCTCCTCGTCATGGTCCAGCCTCAGCGTGGCGACGAAAGCGACACGGCGAATACCGTCCACGTTGACCAGGTCCACCAGCGTGGCCGGCGAGCAGGCATCGAAGCCGCGGCCGAAGCGCTCGCCGCGCGACGCCGCCGACAGCCCGGCAACGAAGCCGCCGAAGCGCTTCGCGTCGTCGGAACGCACGGCGCGGATCTGGGCCTGCGCGCCGTTGTGCAGCCGCACGTGCCGAGGCAGTCCCACGGCACGCCGCGTCGCGGCGATGGCGGCGGCAGGGGTGGTGTTCGCATGACGCATGGGGCTATTCCGTTGGCTTGTGAAAGAGGCGCCAAGCTTCCCGCGCCGCGCCTTTTCAGTCCTTAAGTAGTACTGAAGCATGCTGAAGCCCGCTTCAGGGCGGCCGCCAGCCTGCGAATTCAGAACGCTTAAGGGCCGCATTGATGACGCCGCGGTCGCCTTCGGCGACAGTTCACGCACGGATCCAGCCGGGTTCGACTGAGACTGATCCACCCACGAGCCATGGCCCTGAATGCACCGCGTTATGTCTGCCTGTCCGACCTTCACCTCGGTGCCGCCTACAGCACCCTGACCTATGCCGACGCGCAGGGACGGCCCGACCCCGGCCGCCCGAGCGACACCCAGATCGCCTTCGGCAGCGCCCTGCGCCAGCTGCTGTCCGCCATGGAGGGCCCGCCCCCTACGCTGATCCTGCTGGGCGACGTGCTCGACATGGGCCTGTCGCCGATGGGCGACGTGGCGGCGGCGTTCCGGTGCTTCGTGGAGACGGTGATGCAGGACGGCGGCCGTCCGGTGTTCGCCCCGCGCGTGCTGTACGTGCCCGGCAACCACGACCACCATCTCTGGCGCATCGCGCAGGACCAGCAGTACCAGGACGCGCTGCAGCAGGGCCGCATCGAGGACGACCTGATCAAGCACACCGCGCTGTTCGAGCCTGCGGACGACGAGCCCGAGGCCGCCCGGATCGGCTCGGCGATGCTGACGCGGCTCGCGGCCAGCTGCCCGGGCCTGGCCGACGCGCGGGTGGACATCGCCTATCCGAACCTTGGCCTGCTCGATGCGTCGCGCCGCCGCTGCGTTGTGCTGCACCACGGGCACTACATCGACCCGATGTACCGGGTGATGACGATGCTGAATGCGCAAGCCCCGGGCCGCAGCGCCGGACGCAACCCCCGCGCCGTGACGGTCTCGGACCTGGAGGGCCAGAACGGTGCCTGGGTCGACTTCATGTGGTCCGACCTCGGCAGCTCGGGCTTGACCGGGGCCGGCGCCGGCAAGCTCTACGAGGTGATGCGCGATGCCGCCGCATCGCACGACTTCTCGCAACGGCTGGCAGCCCTGCTGGTGACCAAGCTCGACCAGAACTTCGGCATGAGCGGGAGCATGGATGTGTTCCAGGGCATCACGGTCAGCCAGCTCGTGCTCGGCACGCTCGACGCCACGCTGGGCCGGGGCGCCGAGTCGCAGCGCGACGGCTACTCCGAAGTGATGAGTGCCGATGACGTGGCGGATCTGCGCTGGTACCTGTCGGGGCCGGTGAAGCTGCAGCTCGAGCAGGCCGGGCTCAAGCCGTCGGAGCTGGATTTCAGCTTTGTCTTCGGCCACAGCCACAAGCCTTTCGAGGACGAACTGCCGGTGGCGGGCTTCGACCGGCCGGTCGGCATTTTCAACACCGGCGGCTGGGTCATGGACCAGCCCACCATGACCTCCACGCAGGGCGCCTCGGCCATGTTCATCGACGATGCGCTGAACATCGCGTCGCTGCGGCTCTTCAACGACCCGGTGAACGGCCGCGTGCCCCCGGTGCACGCGCGGGGCGGCGGCGGCTTCCGCGACCGCGACAACCCGATGCTGGCGGCGCTGGCCGCCGGCATCGAACGCACAGCACCGGCCTGGGAGGCCTTCTCGCGCAACGCGCAGCAGGCCACCGAGAGTCGCGCCACGCTGCTGCTCGACGAATTCTTCACCGCCTCGGTCGCGGTGATGGCGGCCGGAGCCAGGACGATGGCAAAGGCGAAGGCATGACGATGAAGCCCATTTCCCGCCCGCTCGGCGAGATCGCCCCGCACTACGCGGTGGTCGTGGTCGGTTCCGGCTATGGCGCCGGCGTGGCGGCTTCGCGCCTCGCGCGGGCCGGCCAGACGGTCTGCGTGCTGGAGCGCGGCCGCGAGATCCTGCCCGGCCAGTTCCCGAACGACCTCTCCACCGCACAGGCCGACATGCAGATCGACGGTGCGCGCGGCAAGCTCGGCGCGCCCGACGGCCTGTACAACCTGCACCTGAACGACGACATGCTGGCGATGGTGGGCTGCGGCCTGGGCGGCACCTCGCTGATCAATGCCAACGTCGCGCTGGAGATCGATCCGCGCCTGTTCGATGCCACGCCCTGGCCGGCCGAGTTCCGCCGCGACCCGAAGCTGCTCGACCCGTTCATTGCACGGGCCCGGCAGATGCTCGACCCCTCGCCCTATCCCGAGGATTCGGAAGACTTCCCGCCGCTGAACAAGCTGCTGGCGCTGCAGAAATCGGCAGCGACGATGAAGAAGCCTTTCAAGCGCCCACCGATCGCCGTGAACTTCGTCGACCAGGTGAATCCGTTCGGGGTGACGCAGCCGCGCTGCAACCTGTGCGGCGATTGCACCAGCGGCTGCAACGTGGGTGCGAAGAACACCACGCGCATGAACTACCTGCCCGACGCGCACAGCCACGGCGCGCAGATCTTCACGGGCGCGCGGGTTAGCCACGTCGAGCGCGACGGCGCGCGCTGGCGTGTGTTCTTCGACGAGGTCGCCTTGCGGGGTTCGGAGGGCCCGGCCGCGCAGGAGGCCACCGGCCGGCGCAGCGTCACCGCCGATGTGGTGATGCTGGGCGCAGGCGCCCTGGGCTCGACCGAGATCCTGCTGCGCTCCAAGGCGAAAGGCCTGCCCTTGTCGGACCGGCTCGGCCAGCGCTTCTCCGGCAACGGCGACGTGCTCGCCCTGGGCTACAACAGCTACTGGCAGTCCGACGCCGATGCACAGGGCCAGGCGGTTCAGCGCAACATCAACGGTGTCGGCATGGGGCGCAACGAGGTTGCGCCGGCCGATCTGCCAGGGCCATGCATCACCGGCGTGATCGACATGCGCCAGACGGCCGAGGTGGGCGACGGGCTCGTGATCGAAGAAGGCGTGATCCCCGGCGCGCTGGCCACGATGCTGACGCCCGCGCTGTTCTTCGCCGACGCGATGCTGGGCGGCGAGTTCGCGTACGGCGCCGCGCAGGCCAAGCCCCGTCTGCTCGATGCCCAGGTTCTGGGCGAGGCGGTGCAGAACGACCCCGGCAGCCTGACCGGGCTGGCCTACAGCGGCGCGGTGGGCCGCACGCAGACCTACCTGGTGATGAGCGTGGACGAGGCGGCCGGCCGCCTGCACCTCGAGGACGACCGGCTGCGCATCGACTGGCCGAACGCCGGCGCCAGTTCCACGATCGCCAGGGACGAGGCGTGGCTGCGGGCCGCCAACGACGCGGTTCAGGGCCAGTTCATCCCGAATCCGCTGTCGAGCGAATCACTCGGCCGCAAGCTGATCACCGTGCATCCGCTCGGCGGCTGCGGCATGGGCGACAGCGCGCGCGATGGCGTGGTCAATCACCAGAGCCAAGTGTTCTCGGGCAGCGAAGGCGAGGCGGTGCACGAGGGCCTGTACGTCTGCGACGGCGCGGTGCTGCCGGGCGCGGCAGGCGTGAATCCGCTGCTGACCATCACTGCGCTGGCCGAGCGCGCCTGCCAGAACCTGTGCGACGCGCGGGGCTGGGCGACCGAATTCGGCCTGAAGCCGCGCCAGCTCTTGCCGGCGCGCAACGCATCCTCGCCTCCTGCTGAACCTCCCGCCGAGCCCGCCGCCGCGCCTCCTTCGAGCCTGCTGGAGCGGCTGGAGCGCGAGATCTCGTCGATCGCGCACGACGCCGAAGCGCTCCTCCACAGCGTGACCGGCCAGATCGAAGCCGGCGCCATCGATCTGGCGAAGCACGCGATCAAGCTGATCATCGAGAAGGATCCGGCGCTGCTCAGCCCGAGCTTCCAGTTCACCGAGACCATGCAAGGCTGGATCAGCACCGATGCGGTGGTCGCGCGCCCCGACGCGGCACGCCGCATTGCCGACGACTACGAAGTCGCCTGCGCCTGGGGCCGCATGCGCAACCAGACGATGTGCTTCGAGCTGACCATCCACACGCACGACCTGTACGCGATGGTCTCGGATCCGACCCACGCCGCGACCATCTCCGGCACCGTCACCTGCCCGGCGCTGTGGCACGAGCCGATGCCGGTAGCGAGCGGCGTGTTTCACCTCCTGCCGGCCGACGCGCAGCGCGTGGAAACCTGGACCATGACCTACGAGATGATGCTGCAGCGCGGCGACTCGCGGCTGCGCTTCAAGGGCCACAAGGTGCTGCACCAGTGGGCCGGATCCTCACCCTGGACCGACACCACCACGCTGTTCGTGCGGGTGCACGACGTGGAAAGCGCCGAGAGCCCGATGGTCGCGCAGGGCATCCTGACGCTCGACCTCGAAGACCTCCTGTGGCAGTCGTCGTCCATCCGGCTGGAGCCGCCCGCAAACCTGCTGGGCGAGCTGGAGCGGAAGGTGCCGGCCGCACGCGACGCCATCAACGCCGTCTACCTGGCCAAGTTCGGCGGCTTCTTCGGCACGACGCTGTTCCGCGCCTACGGCGGCCTGCTGGCGGATCTGAACAATTTCCCGGCCCTCGACCTGCCCCAGCTGCAGCGACGCGCGTTGCACGCGCCGACGCCGGTGCCACACAGCCTGGACGTCGGCGATGGCTTCCGCGTCAAGCTCACCCGCTATGCCGGCGGCGCGCGCGGGCCGGTGGTGCTGGCGCCGGGCTTCTCGGTGCGGGCGTCGTCCTTCGCCACCGACACGGTGGAGCAGAACCTGGTGGAGGCGCTCTGCGCGCGCGGCTGGGACGTGTGGCTGTTCGACTACCGGGCCAGCCCCGATTCCGGCAGCCCGATCGCCCCCTTCACCATCGACGACATCGCCCGCATCGACTGGCCGGCCGCGGTGCGCTTCATCCTGGAGGCCACGGGCGCACGGGATCTGCAGGCGATCGCGCACTGCGTCGGTTCGATGAGCCTGATGATGGCCCTGCTCGACGGCATGACTGGCGTGCGGTCGATCGTCTCCTCGCAGCTGACGCTGCATCCAGTGACGAACTGGCTCAACTACGCCAAGGCCGACCTGGGCCTGGCCCGCCTGCTGGGAGGCTATGCACCACTGGGGGACCGCTTCGACAACGTGCCCGGCACCACCGACCTGGATCGCGAAATCGACACGCTCGCCTGGAAGGTGCCGATCCCCGCCGGCGAGGAATGCAAGAACCCGCTGTGCCGCCGCGTGTTCTCCATCTTCGGGCCCTCGTACACGCATGCGCAGCTGAACAACGCCACCCACACGGCGCTGGCGGAAATGTTCGGCTGCGTGTCGCTGCGCCCCTTCGAGCAGCTGAGCCTGATGATGCAGCAGGCCAAGGCGGTGGACAGCGAGGGGCGCAACGTCTACGTCGTGCCGGAGAAAGCGCCGCGGCTGGCGCTGCCGATCAGCTTCGTGGCCGGCGCCGGCAACCAGCTCTTCTTCCCGGAAACCTGCATCCGCACGCAGAGCTGGCTGTCGGCCTTCAACGACCCGGCGCTGTACACGCGCCACATCTTCGACGGCTACGCCCACATGGATCTGTTTATCGGGCGGGATGCGGCGCGGGACGTCTTCCCCTACCTGATCGCGCAGCTCGAAAAAGGATGAAGCTCTCCCCCAGGCTCCCCCACTTCGTGTGGTCCGCCAACCCCCTCTCCGGGGGCAACACCAGCGGCCCGGCGAAGCCGGTTCCGCGGTGTTTCACGACTGGGGCACGCGGCTTTCTGCGCCGCAAGTTGCGTGAAGCTCAGTCGATCAACCGGGTCCGGTCACCAGCGCGACGGTGGCGTCCTCGTCGAGGCCGGTTCCTTCGAGGCGCCAGGCCTCGATGAGGGTCGCCGGATGCGCAGCGCCGATGAGCGCCAGGGCGGCCGCCATCGTGCGGATGTCGCTGGGCGCGCGCCGCTCGCCGCGCCGCTGGCGCGCGGCGTCGTCGCAGCCGATCAACAGCGCGGCCTCGCGCAGCCGGCCCTGGCGCGCCGCCAGCAGCGCCAGCATGCCCGCGAAGTGGCGCAGCCCGACCGAACGGCGGCAATGCGGCAGGCTTCGAAGCACCTGGACCTGGGCCTCCTCGAGCGCACCCTGGCCGGTCAGCGCGTGCGCATACCAGTTCAGCGCGAAGGCCATCATCTGCGCATCGGTCAGCGGCGAGCGCTGCAAATGGTCGATGAGCCTGCGGAACTGGGCGACCGCCTCGTCGACGTGCCCCAGTTCGTGATGCATGGCAGCCAGGTTGTTGAGCACATGGAACAGCGTGCGCGCGTTGCCCTCCGACCGCACCAGCGGCAGCGCCTGGGTGAAGGCAGCCAGCGCCTGGACGGGCTGGTCCTGGTAGCGCTGCACCAGGCCCGTGCAGAACAGCCAGGTGCCCTTGAAGGCGCGCAGGCCGGGTTGCTCGACCAGCGCGCGGCATTGCAGCAGCCTTCGCTCGGCGCTGTCGAAATCGCCGCTCACGGCTGCCACGTAGGCGTTCGAGCACAGGGTGAGGGCCAGCAGGCCGTGCGGCGGCTGCCGCTCGAAGATGTCGCAGGCCCGGTCGAGCAGCTGCATCCGCCGCTGGGCGCTGATGCCGCCGTGCAGACCGACCAGCGCCAGGCCGAGGCTGAATTCGGCCACCACCTGCGCCGGCGTGGCCTCGTCGATCAGAGGCTCGGCCATCAGCATCCAGCGGACGCACTCGGGGTAGCGGCCGGCCTGGTACATCAGCACGGCGGCGATGTTCACCAGGTCGAGCGCCAGCGCGGCATCGCCGTCGGGGCCGCAGGCCCATTCGATCGCGCTGCGCAGGTTGTCGATCTCGGGGCTGCAGGCCAGCACCCACTGGTCCGTCGTCTCGTGGCCCAGGCGGTCGGTGCGGGCGCGACGGTCGAGCGTCGAATGCATGCAGCGCGCATGCCATTGCCGCAGGGTGTCCCATTCGGAGGCCGCCTCCAACTGCTCGCGGGCATAGGCGCGGGCCGTCCCCAGCAGACGGTAGCGCGGCACCGGCCCGGCATCGACCACCACGATCGACTTGTCGACCAGGTTGCCAAGATGGTCCAGCACGGCCCAGACATCGATGTGCTCGTCGAACGCCACCTGCTGCGCCAACTCGAGGCCGAAGCCGCCGACGAACACGCCAAGCCGGCGGAACACCTTCTGCTCGTCCGGACTCAGCAGCGCATGGCTCCAGTCGAGCGTTGTGCGCAGGGTGCGATGGCGCGAGGGCGCATCGCGCACGCCGTTCTTCAGCACATGCAGGCGCTGGGCCAGGTGCTGCCGCACGCCCTGCACGCCCAGGAGCGGCACGCGCGCGGCGGCGAGTTCCAGCGCCAGTGGCAGGCCGTCGAGCTCGCGGCAGATGTCCACCACCGCGTCGAGGTTGCCTTCGTCGAGCCGGAAGCCCGGCTGCATGGCGTCGACGCGGGCCACGAACAGCGCCACGGCGCCATGCGTCGCCGCATCGGCCAGGACGGCATGGTCCGGCACTGCCAGGGCGCCGAGCCGGACCGGCCGCTCGGTGGCCAGCTTCAAGGGCTCCTGGCTCGTGACCAGGACATGCAGGTTGGGCACGGCTTCGAGCAGGTGGCCCACGAGCGCGGTCACGGGCTCGATCAGGTGCTCACAGTTGTCGAGCACGAGCAGTTCGTGGCCGCGCAGGCGTTCGGCCAGCTCGATGCTCGCGTCGGCCCGCTCGGGCAGGTTGATGCTCAGGGACAGCGCCACCGCGCCGGGCAGCGCGGCCGGATCCGAGATGGAGGCCAGCTCCACCATCCAGGCGCCGTCCCGGAAGTCATGCGCCACCTGGCGGGCCACGGTGCGGGCGAGGCTGGTCTTGCCGATGCCGCCCGGCCCCAGCACGCTGAGCAGCCGATGCTTTTGTACCAGCTCGCGCAGCATCGCCAGCTCGGTATCTCGGCCCAGCAAGGGCGGCAGCAGGGCGGGCAGGTTGCCGGTGTCCGAACGCAGGGCCCTGGCGGCGGATGCCATGGGGGCATCTCTGGGGCTCCGTGCGGGTGCGGCGGCCGCAGCGGCCGTCGCGGCCGTGGCCGAGGCAGGCAGCGCGTCCAGCGCGGCAGCGAAGCGATAGCCACGGCCCGGAATCGTGACGATGGCCTGGGGCCCCAGCAGCTTGCGCAGTGCGCTCACATGGACCTGCAGGTTGTTTTCCTCCACCACCAGGTTCGGCCACACCATCTCGAGCAGCTCGTTCTTGGTCAGCATCCGCTCACGGTGGGCAATCAAGGCCGAAAGCACATCGAAGGCGCGGGCCCCCAAGCTGGCAGGCTGGCCCTCTACCAGCAGCTGCCGGGTGGAAGGACGCAATTCGATGTTGTCGAAGCGGTAGATCGAATCATTCGGAAGCACGAGCGACCTCAAGCGGTATTAATGCAGACAAAGGCAGGGTTGTAACCGCGTCAGTCGAAAGTAACAATACCGGTAACAATTTTGTCGCTCCGCCAAGACGGGCACTCGTCCTGCACGAAGTTGCCCGCCGGCCGTCATGGTGAAGGCGCCGATGCGTGAGAAGGTGGCACTTTTCCAAGGAGAACACCCACCATGTCCGACGACTTCGCCAACACCGGCGCGCAAGACCGCAGCCGCATCGACATCAACGAGCCTCACGAAATCCGGTATTGGACGCAGCACCTCGATGTCAGCGAAGCCGACCTTCGCAAGGCCGTGGCCGAGGTCGGCGTTTCTGCCCAGACCATCGCCGAGCATCTTGGAAAGCGCTGATGGCAATGCGCACCTGATCAGGCGCCAACGGTGAGCGCCGTGATACGCAGACAGTCCATCAGCTGCTCCGTCGCGGGGGTGCGAAGACGTCCGCGCAAGGTAATCATTCCCACCGGCGGCAGCTCGATCGGCACCTTGAGCTTCAGGATCTTGACGAGCCCCTCCGACTCGAAGTGACGCGCCACGCCGCGCGCAAGGAACCCGACCGCGGGCCGCTCGCGCACAAATGTCAGCGTGGCAAGGAACGACGCCGTCTCCACGATGTCGACGGGGGGCGCGAGGCCATGCTTGTAGAACATCTGCTCGAGCTTGACGCGCGACGAGGCCCACGGTGGCGGAACGACCCAGGGAGCGTCGGCCAGCTTTTTCCAGTCGACTCGTGTGTCGCGCGCAAGTGCGTGGTCGGGGCGCACCACGATGCACATCGGCTCGGCATACAGCGCCTCGGTGTCCAGATCGGGCGACGCATAGCCAGGTTCGAGCCGGCCGACGAAGAGATCGAGCTCGCCGACGCGCAGCCTGGGCAGCAGCCGGGTCAGGTCGCCCTCCTCCACCAGCACCGTGGTGCGTGCCGAACGGTGCTTGAGCAGCGTGACGGCACGCACGAGCAGCGAGGGCATCGCCACCACCATCGCTCCCACGCTGGTGCGGCCGGCTGCGCCGCCGGCCACCGCGGCGATCTCGTCGCGCGTACGGCCGTAGTCTGCCAGCACCGAGCGGGCGAAGCGAACGACGGCGTTGCCGTAGGCAGTGGGTTCCGTGCCGCGCGTGGATCGCACGAACAGGTCGAGACCGAACATGCGCTCGATCTCGGCCAGCGTCTTGGACACCGCCGGCTGGCTCACCGAAAGGAACTCGGCGGCGCGCCCGAGGTGGCGGAATTCATCCAGCGCCACCAGCAGCTGCAGGTGCCGCAGCTTCAGGTTGGAGCGCAGCACGCGGTCGATATCGGCCATGTCGGCTCCATAACCCAAAGGGAATAAAGAGAGTCGCTTATTTCATTGGATTGTAATGTTCTACCCACGAACAATCGGAGTTCCACGACCGAACATCAGGAGACAAACCGATGCGATCCAATCGCCGCCAGCTCGTGCTCGGCAGCCTCGCCGCTGCCATCCTTCCCTTGTCCACCGCACGCGCATTCGCTGCCGGCTACCCGGATCGCCCCGTGACTTTCATCTGTCCGTGGCCGGCAGGCGGCACCGCGGATGTGACGATGCGCGCGCTGTGCACGGCCGCTTCCAGGGAACTCGGCCAATCGGTGGTGGTGGACAACAAGGCCGGTGCCTCCGGCATGATCGGCCTGAAGGCGCTGGCCTCGGCCAAGCCAGACGGCTACACCATCGGGCAGATCCCGATCTCGGTGACGCGCTTCTCGCAGCTGGGCATGGTGCAGATCGATCCGACGAAGGATCTGGCGTACATCGCGCGCGTCTCGGGCCAGACCTTCGGCATCGCCGTGCGGGCCGAGGCGCCCTGGAAGACGCTCAAGGACCTGGTGGCCGACGCCAAGGCCAACCCCGACAAGATCACCTACGGTACGGCCGGCCTCGGTGGGGCCACGCACGTCGGCATGGAGGAGTTCGCCCTCGCGGCGGGCGCCAAGTTCAATGCGATTCCCTACAAGGGCGGATCGGAAGCGCTGCAGGGCTTGATGGGCGGCCACGTCGACGTGCTGGCCGATTCGAGTTCATGGGCGCCGCACGTGAAGGCCGGCAAGTTGCGCCTGCTGGCCACCTGGGGCGAGCAACGCACCACCGAGTTCCAGGACGTGCCGACGCTCAAGGAGTCCGGCTACAACGTGGTGGTGGATGCGCCCAATGGCATCGGTGCTCCGAAGGGGCTGCCGGCCGACGTGCTGGCCCGGCTGCGCGCCGCCTTCAAGGTCGCGGCAGCGAGCCCCGAGTTCACGGCGGCCTGCGCCAGGATCGATGCCCCCTTGCTGTACCTGGATGCGCCGGAGTACGAGAAATACGTCGCCGCGAGCTACGAGAAGGAGAAGGCGCTGATCCAGCGGCTCAAGCTCAAGGAACTGATCAGCAAGAGCTGAACCCTAGGCCGAACTGGAGACCCGCATGACTGCCGCCCTCGCCCCTGCGACCCCGAACATCGCTCCCGCTTCTGCCCTGATCCGGCTGCATGCCAACGACAACGTGCTGATCGCGCGCTCGCCGATCGGCCTCGGGCAGGAGCTGCCCGAGTTCGGGCTGCGCATGCGCGCACAGGTGCCGGCCGGCCACAAGATCTCGGCATGCCGCATCGCGGCCGGCGAGCCGGTGAAGAAGTACGACACGGTGATCGGCGCGGCAATGCGCGACATCGAAGCGGGTGAACACGTGCACACGCACAACCTCGCGCTGATCGACTTCGACCGCGACCCCGGCTTCTGCGAGGACGTGCGGCCGGTCGACTACGTGCCGGAGGCCGAGCGCGCGACCTTCATGGGCATCGTGCGGCCCGACGGGCGCGTCGCGACGCGCAACTTCATCGGCCTCATTTCGTCGGTGAACTGCTCGGCCACCGCCATTCACCACATCGCGGCGCACTTCACGCCCGAGCGGCTCGCGGCCTTTCCGAACATCGACGGCGTGGTGGCGTTTGCGCAGACCAGCGGCTGCGGCATGTCGTCCCCCAGCGAGCACTTCGACGTGCTGCGCAGGACGATCGCCGGCTACGCGCGCCATCCCAACCTGGCCGGCGTGCTGATCGTCGGACTGGGCTGCGAGCGCAACCAGGTGGCCGACCTCGTCGCCTCGCAAGGGCTCACGCTGGGCAGCCACGTCAAGACCTTCGTGATGCAGGACACGGGCGGCACCCGCGCCACGATCGCAGCGGGCGTCGCGGCCATCGAAGCCATGCTGCCGGCGGCCAACGACATCGAGCGCCAGCCGGTCAGTGCCGCGCATCTGAAGATCGGACTGGAGTGCGGCGGCTCGGACGGCTTTTCCGGCATCAGCGCCAACCCGGCCCTCGGCGCGGCGATGGACATCCTGGTGCGCCACGGCGGGACCGCGATCCTGTCGGAGACACCCGAGATCCACGGCGTCGAATTCATGCTCACCCGCCGCGCGGTCAGCCCGGAGGTCGGCCAGAAGCTGCTCGACCGGCTGGCCTGGTGGGAAGAGTACACGCGCGGCCACAACGGCCAGTTCAACGGTGTCGTGGGCCCCGGCAACCAGGCGGGCGGCCTGGCCAACATCTTCGAGAAATCGCTCGGCTCGGCCATGAAGGGCGGCACCACGCCGCTGCAGGCGGTGTACGAGTACGCGGAGCCCATCGACAAGGCCGGCTTCGTGTTCATGGACTCCCCCGGCTACGACCCGGTCGCCTCGACCGGCCAGATCGCCAGCGGCGCCAACCTGATCTGCTTCACCACCGGCCGCGGCTCGATGTTCGGCAGCAAGCCGGCGCCGACGATCAAGCTCGCGAGCAACACGCCGATGTTCACGCGGCTGGAAGAGGACATGGACATCAACTGCGGCGCGGTGCTCGACGGCGAGGTCGACGTGCAGCAGATGGGCCAGCGCATCTTCGAGCAGATCCTGCGCGCTGCCTCCGGCGCCAGGACCAAGAGCGAACTGTTGGGCCTGGGCAACCACGAGTTCGTGCCCTGGCACATGGGCATCGTCAGCTAGCACGCGGCCGACGATGCGCCCATCCCGGCGAAGAGAGCGTCAGGGCGTGACGTAGTCCGAGATCACCTTCCACTTGCCGTCCACGATCTGCGACAGGCGCGACTGGTCGTTGCCCAGGCGCTTGGTGGCGGTATAGGTGCTCTTGGCCGCGCCGAACATGTCGGGCTCGAAGGTCATCGAGTCCATCACCTTGATGAAGCTTTCGGTCGTGAGGTTGGGGCCCGCCTTCTGCGCCACCTTGATGAACGAGTCGATGATCGAGTAGCCGTAGACGCTGAACACGGTCGGGTCTTCGTTGAACTTGGTCTTGTACTTGTTGGCCCAGAAGCGCAGCGGCTGCGACTGCTCATCGGTGTAGGGGTTCTGCACCGTCATCGTGGCGTACATGCCGTCCATCGGCTTGCCGCCGAGCTTGTGGATCAGGTCGGTATAGGCGGCGCTGGTGCCCAGAAAGGTCGGGTTGAAGCCGGTCTTGCGCGCCTCGCCGATGGTGCCGATGGTCTCGCGGATGATCGTGCCGAGCACCACCAGGTCGCAGCCGCTGGCCTTCATCTTCGCGACCTGCGAGCTGAAATCGGTCGCGCCGCGCTTGAACGAGGTCTTTTCGGCGATCTCCATGCCGGCCACCTTGACGCCGGCCTCGGCACCCCGCTGCACCTCGAGGCCGAAGTCGTCGTCCTGGTAGATGGTGCAGACCTTCTTGGCGCCCTTGTCCTTGATCATCTTCGGCAGCGCGTGCCGGACCTGGTCGTAGTAGGTGGCGGCGAACGAGTACTTGAGCTTGTGGAAGGGCTCGTACATCTCGCGCGCCGCGGTGATCGGGAAGAAGTTGATCACGTTCTTTTCGAACTGCACCGGCATTGCCGCCATGTTCTGCGCGGTGCCGATGTGGCCGGCCATGATGAAGATCTTTTCCTGGTTGACCAGCTTCTGCGCGGCCAGCACCGCCTTCTTGGGGTCGTAACCCGAATCCTCGACGAAGAGCGTGAGCTTGCGGCCGTTGACGCCGCCCTGCTCGTTGATTTCGTCCACCCGCAACTGCATGCCGTTGCGGGCCTGCTTGCCGTAGCCCGCGAGCGGGCCCGACAGATCCTGGATCGAGCCGACGCGGATCTCGTCCTTGCTCACACCTTGCTGTGCCGACGCGATACCCGCACCGAGCGCGAGTGAAGCGGCCATGGTCAACGCTGTCAATGTCTTCATCACCATCTCCTTCGTTGTAAAAATCATCTGTACATGGCCTCGATGCGCTCCGCATACTTGGTCTGCACCAGCTTGCGTTTGAGCTTCATCGTGGGCGTGAGTTCTTCGTCTTCGGCGCTGAGCTGGGTTTCGAGCAGAAAAAACTTCTTGATCTGCTCGACCCGCGCGAACTTGGTGTTGACCCGATCCAGCTCGCCCTGGATCAGGTCCAGAACCTCCTGCGCGCGCGTCAGGCTCTGGTAGTTGCTGAAGGGAACGTCGTGATCCTGCGCATACTTCTCGACGTTCTCCTGGTCGATCATGATGATCACCGTCAGGTAGGGCCTGGCGTCGCCGATCACCACCGCGTCGGTGACGTAGGGGCTGAACTTCAGCTCGTTCTCGAGCTCGCTCGGCGTCACGTTCTTGCCGCCGGCCGTGATGATGATGTCCTTCATGCGGTCGGTGATGCGGAAGTAGCCGTCCGCATCCATCACGCCCACGTCGCCGGTGTGCAGCCAGCCTTCGGCGTCGATGGTCTCGGCGGTTTTCTCGGGCAGGTTCAGGTAGCCCATGAACACGTTGGGGCCGCGCACCAGGATCTCGCCGGTGGCCGCATCGATGCGCACCTCGTTGTAGGCCGTGGCCGGCCCGATCGAGCCCGGCTTGATGCGCTGGATCGGCACCGCGGTCGAGGCGCCGCACGACTCGGTCATGCCCCACACCTCGAGCATCGGCACGCCGAGCGCGAGGTACCACTTGACCAATTCCGGCGAAATCGGCGCCGCGCCGGTGACCAGAAAGCGCGCACGGTGGATGCCGATGAGCTTGCGCGCGTTGTCCAGGGCGAGCAGGCGCGCCAGGCGGAACTTGAGCTTGAGCCCGCCACCCACCGCCTCGCCCGCCATCACCTTCGCGGCGATGGCCTCGCCCACGCCGATGCTCCACTTGTAGGCGGCCTGCTGCAGCGGGCTGGCCTCCTTGAGCGCGATCATCACGCCGGAATAGAACTTCTCCCACACGCGCGGCACGGCAGTGAACACGGTGGGCGCAATCTCGCGCACGTTCTCAGGCACCGTTTCCGGGTTCTCGACGAAGTTGAGGATCGCGCCGGTGTACATCGCGAAGTACTCGCCGCCCATGCGTTCTGCAATGTGGCACAGCGGCAGGAAGCACATGCGCTCGTCGCGCTCGTCCTGTGCGACCAGCGTGTTGTAGCCGCGCGTGGTGTAGACCAGTCCCGCGTGGCTGTGCATGGCGCCCTTGGGCTTGCCGGTGGTGCCCGAGGTGTAGACCAGGATGGCGAGGTCTTCGGGCCGGCAGGAGGCCACGCCGCGCTCGACCGCGTCGGGGTGCGCCTGCAGGTATTCACGGCCCAGCGTGCGCAGCGCGTCGAGGCTCATCACGCCGGGGTCGTGGAGGTCGCGCAGGCCTTCCATGTCGGCCACGATGACCTTGCGCAGCAGCGGCAGGCCGGCACGCACTTCGAGCGCCTTGTCGAGCTGCTCGTCGTCTTCGACGAACAGCACGGTGGTGCGCGAGTCTTCGCAGAGGTACTGCACCTGCGACGCGGCATCGGTCGGGTAGATGCCGTTCGACACGCCGCCGCAGCTCAGCACCGCCAGATCGCACAGTACCCATTCGATGACGGTGTTGGACAGGATCGACGCAGACTGCCCCGGGCCGAAGCCGAGCGCCATGAGGCCGCCGGCGATTTCGCGCACGGCCTCGGCGGTCTGCTTCCAGCTCCAGGCGCGCCAGATGCCGAGCTTTTTCTGGCGCATCCAGGTGGCATCGCCGCGCATGGCCACTGCATTCCAGAACATCGCGGGCAGCGTGTCACCCGGCACCACGACGTCCTTGCCGGGCTGGATGGTGGAGAGATCCCAGAGTCCTTGCATGCGGCTTATCTCCAGGTCTTCTTTTTCTTCCAGCGCCGCTCGCCGCGCACGCCGTCGTCCTTGAGGCCGAGGTAGAACTCCTTGATGTCGTCTTTCTCGCGCAGCCGTTCGCAGGTATCTTCCATGACGATGCGGCCGTTCTCCAGCACGTAGCCGTAGTCGGCGGCGTTGAGGGCCATGTTGGCGTTCTGCTCGACCAGCAGGATGGTGGTGCCGCGCTCGCGGTTGATGCGCACCACGATCTCGAAGATTTCCTTGGTGAGCTTGGGGCTGAGGCCGAGGCTGGGCTCGTCGAGCAGGATCAGCGCCGGTGCGGCCATGATGGCGCGCGAGATGGCCAGCATCTGCTGCTGGCCGCCCGAGAGCAGCCCGGCGTCCTGCGTGGCGCGCTCGTGCAGGATCGGGAAGTAGCGGAACACCGTTTCCATGTCGCGCGCGACGCCGTCACGATCGCTGCGGGTGTAGGCGCCCATCAGGAGGTTGTCTTTCACCGACAGCAGCGGAAAGACTTCGCGTCCTTCGGGCACATGGCTCAGGCCTTGCTGCACGATGAAGGCAGGATCCCTGGCCGTGATGTTGTGCCCCTTGAACTCGATGCTGCCCTTGCGCGGATCGATGATGCCGGAGATGGTCTTGAGGATGGTGGTCTTGCCGGCGCCGTTGGAGCCCAGCACCGTGGCAATCTCGCCGGCGCGCACCTTCAGGCTCACGCCCCGGATGGCCTTGATGGGGCCGTAGGCGCTTTCGACGTTCAGCAGTTGGAGGACGACTTCGGTCATTGGGCCCCCCTGGTGCTCGGGGTGCGTCGGCGGGCGGTATGCGCTGGGGCAGCCGCGAAGCGGCCGGCGCAGCAGGGTCGGACAGCCCGTACCGCACACCGGGCGCCCCGGCCATGGGAAACGAAGATTGAAGCGCCAATCACGCCGCCACCCTCCTCAAGCTGCTCACGTCGTCCACAGTCCCGAGATACGCCTCGATAACCTTGCCGTCCGACTGCACTTCGCGCGGCGTACCGGTCGCCAACACCTCGCCCATGTTCATCGCCAGCACCCGGTCGGACACCTTGGACACCAGCGACATGTCGTGCTCCACCATCAGCACCGACACGCCGAGCTCATGCTGGATGTCCTGGATCCAGAAGGCCATGTCGGCCGTCTCTTCGACGTTCAGGCCCGACGACGGTTCGTCCAGCAGCAGCAGCTTGGGTTCGGTGCACAACGCGCGTGCCAGTTCCACCACCTTGCGCACACCGTAGGGCAAGCCTGCCACCATCGAGTCGCGGTGGTGCTGCAAGTCCAGCAGGTCGATCACCTGCTCGGCCTTCTCGCGCGCGGCGATCTCGGCGCGGCGCGTGGCGGGGGTGAAGAACACCTCGCTCCAGAAGCCGGTTTGGCGGTGCGTGTGGCGGCCGATCAGCAGGTTGTGCAAAACCGTCGCGTGCTCGAACAGCTCGATGTTCTGGAAGGTGCGCGCAATGCCCAAAGCGGCGATCTCATGCGGTGCCTGGTGCGTCAATGCGATCGGCCCGGCGGCATCGCCATGCCAGGTGATCTCGCCGGTGGTTGGCGTGTAGATGCGGCTGATGAGGTTGAACACCGTGGTCTTGCCAGCGCCGTTCGGCCCGATCAGCGTGAACACCTCGCCGCGCCGCACGTCGAAGCTCACCTTGTTGACCGCGAGCACGCCACCGAAGCGCACGCTCAGGTCTTTGGCTTCGAGTAGGACATCGGTGCTGGTCATGGCAGGTGCGCCCACTTGGTGGCGCTGACGTTCGGGGTGCGTGCCGAGGACACCGGGTACCTCCCTCCGCGAATGTCCCCCGGCTTCGCCTCCTCCTTTATTTCGCTGCGGGAGGCACCCGATGCCCTCGGCACGGGACACGCTGCGGCAGTTCCGCCTATCAACCACCGCTCTGATGGATCACGCCGATGGCGTGCTCTGCGCAGCGAAATAAAGGAGGAGGCCGCAGGCCGGGGGACATTCGCGGAGCAGAGTACGCCGTCGGCGCGATCCCGCCCACAGCGCCCAAAGCGACCCAAGTAGCCCAGCACGCGTGAAATCGAAAATCGGGTTCTCATCGCAGCCGATCCGACTTGGTGAACGACTTCTGCCGCTTGAACAACCCCTTGCGGTAGAACGGAAACAACTGCAGCCAGGTGCGCACCTTCAACCAGCGGCCGTACAGGCCCAGCGGCTCGAACAGCACGAACGCGATCAGCACCGCGCCGTAGACAAAGCCCTGCAACCCCGGCGCCTGGCCGATGAACGCAGGCAAGTAATCCTTGCCGAGCGAGATCAACTGCGGCATCGCGATCAGGAAGATCGCACCCAGAAACGCGCCGTGCACCGACCCGAGCCCGCCGATCACCACCATCAGCAGCAGATCGATCGACTGCAGGATGTTGAACTGATCCGGCGAGATGAAGCTCAGCTTGTGCGCATAGAGCGCGCCGCCCACGCCCGCCAGCGCAGCCGAGATCGCGAACGACAGCGTCTTGTAGCGCGCCAGATGAATGCCCATGCTCTGCGCCGAAATCTCCGAGTCGCGGATCGCGACGAAGGCGCGGCCCGTGGCCGAGCGCAGCAGGTTGAGGATGCCGAGCGTGGCCAGCAGCGCGATCCCCAGGCACAGAAAGTAGAAGCCCTCGCCCGACCCGAGCTGCCAGCCGAACAGCGACGGTGCCTTCACGTGCAGGCCCGAGTTGCCGCCCGTGACGCTCTCCCAGCGCGCGAACACCTCCTCGACGATGAAGCCGAACGACAGCGTCGCGATGCCGAGATAGATGCCCTTGACGCGCAGCGCCGGCAGCGCCACCACCACGCCGACGCCCGCCGACAGCGCCGCCGCCGCGAGCAGCGCGATCGGGAACGGCACGCCCATGTTGGTGAGCACGCCCTGCGTGTAGGCACCGGTGCCGAGGAACGCGGCATGCCCGATCGAGAACTGCCCGGTGAAGCCCGCCAGCAGCATCAGCCCGAGGCCGACGATGCCGTAGATCAGCACGAAGGTGAGTTGCGCGAGCCAGTACTCGGGCACCAGCCAGGGCGCCGCTACCAGCGCCACGCACAGCAGCCCGTACCAGAGCCGGTGCCCGCCGTGCCTGGCAAGCGCAATGTCTTGCGCGTAGCTGGTCTTGAAGATGAAGCGCATTCAGGCCTCCCACCCGATGGGCAGAGAAGACACGAAGTGCCGAACGTGGGGGCTCATACTTTCTTGCGCAGCTTCTCGCCGAACAGCCCGTTGGGTTTGATCATCAGCATCAGCAGCACCACGATGTAGGGCGCCGTGTCCTTGAAACCGTCGGGCAGGTAGAAACCGGCGAACGACTCGACCACGCCGATCACCAGGCCGCCCACGATCGCGCCCGGCAGGCTGCCGAAGCCGCCCACCACCGCGGCCGGAAAGGCCTTGAGCCCGATGAAGCCCATGTTGGCGTGCACGAAGGTGATGGGCGCGAGCAGCATGCCGGCGATGGCCGCGACCGCCGCCGCCAGCCCCCACACCAGCCCGTTGAGCCGCTTGACCGGAATGCCCATGTAGTAGGCCGCGAGCTGGTTCTGCGACGAGGCCTGCATCGCGATGCCGAGCTTGCTGTAGCGGAACATCGCGAACAGCAGACCGCACAGCACGGCGGTGGCCGCGATGATCACCATCTGTTCGACATTGAGCACCAGCGCCCCGAGGTTCCAGACCTGGTCCTTGTAGGGCACCGGCAGCGTGTTGGTGTCGGTGCCGATGCCCGGGATCATCGTGATCAACCCGCGCGCCACATAGGCGATGCCGATGGTGAGCATGACGATCGAGAACTGCGGCTGCCCGAGGATCGGCCGGATCACCACCAGCTCGAGCAGCACGCCCAGCGCCGCCATCGCCAGCACCGCGAGCACGGCGGCCAGCCAGAACGGCATGCCGAACATGGCCATGCCGGCAAAGGCGGCGAAGGCGCCGAGCATCATCAGGTCGCCCTGCGCGAAGCTCACGGTTTCGGTGGCCTTGTAGATCAGCACGAAGCCGAGCGCGATCAGGCCGTAGATGCAGCCTTGCGCAATGCCCGAGATCAGCAGCTGGAGGACTTGCAAGGACGGCCTCCGGAGTTCACAGCACCACGCGCCCGGCGTCGTGCAGCGCCAGCCGGCGCGAACCGGCCAGGATGTCGCTCGGCTTCAGGCCGTACACCTGCCGGATCGAATGACTGAAGTGCGTGGAATCGGGGTAGCCGGTGTCGAGCGCGATGTCGGTCAGCGTCGAAGGCTCGCGCACATGGCGCAGCAGGCTGCGCGCGCGCTTCCACGCGCGGAATGCGCGGAACGGCACGCCGGTCTCCTGCTTGAACAAATGGAGGAAGCGCGAGAACGACAGGTGCACCGCCGCAGCGCAGGCTTCGGCCGAGGCCGGGCCGGCCGGGTCGGCGTTGATGCGGTCGATGACTTCGCGGATGCGTGCGTCGAAGGGGCGCGGCGCCAGTGCGGCGCCGAAAAACAGCGTGTCGAAGTCGAAGCTGTTGAAGCATTCGCGGCCCGACGCTGCCAGCAAGCGCGCATGGCCGTCGCGCACGCGCTGCACGAAGGCTGGCGCATCGACCGGGCCGCAGTGCTGCAGAACCGCGGGCAGGCGCGCCGCGTCGACCGACTCGGCTTCGATCAGCAAATTGAGGATCAGCGGGCTCGCGCTCTGCACGCGGTGCGGCACCTGCGGCGGCACCACCAGCAGGTCGCCGCTCTGCCAGGCGCCGCCACCGATGCAGATGCAGATGCGGTTCGGCGGCGCGCCGGCCGGCGCCACATAGACGCCGTGGCCGCCCAGCGTGCGCTCGCCAGCGGCACCCAGCAGGCCCGCGTAGAACACGCGCTGCGTGGTGATCCACATGAGGCGCTCGCCACGCGGCGTGCGCAACGTCCTCGTCGTCTCCTGCATGTTCTTGTTGTCTCCTGCACGTGGCGCCGGGTGGCGGAGCCAGCCGGGTCTTCGGGGCATCGTAGCGGTGCAGGTCGACAAGAGGCGGGTCATTTGCGCGGGGACTTTCCCTAGTCCGCGTTCGCGATATCCGCAGGCACCCGAATCGGCAACTCCAGCAGCATCTGGCCCATGCCTTTGCCGAGCGGATCCATGCGCGGCGAGCGCGGCCCGCCGCCGGCCAGCGCGCCGTGCAGCAAAAGGTTCAGGCCGTGGATGCCGGGCAGATGAAAGCGCTCGACCTCGCCCAGCACGAGATGCGCGAACCAGGTCTTCACCGCCTCCGGCGTCACGGCGGCCCAGATCCAGGGCAGCCACTCGGGCCGGCGCGCGACCAGGCCGATGTTGGAGAGGTCGCCCTTGTCGCCGCTGCGGGCCCAGGCGAGTGAGATCAGGGGAACCTCGTGCGTGGCGATGCGCAGATCGACTTCCGGCGGCGCTTTCGTGGGCGCGGCAGCGATCGACGCAAAGGCCGCGGGCCAGGGCGCCGGCCGGGCCTCGCCCTCGGTCACCACGGACACCGGAACCTCCGATTTCGCGAGCAGGAAGGCCGACGGCTTGATCAGTGGCGACACCGACGGCCGCCCCGCGCCAGGCCCCGTGGTGCCCGGCGCCCACGAGGTGCCGGCCGGCGCGACCTCGCGCGCGAACAGTTCCAGCGCCGGCCTGGAGGCATGGTCGACCACCAGCCGCAGCATCACCTCGCGCGCGGCGCCGGTGCGGGCGCGCGGGCCGTACAACGACTCGACGCCGAGCAGCTCGACGTGCGTGGCGCTGTAGTCGGCCCAGCCGCGCGCCGCGAACAGCTCGCGCGTGCGCTCGAGGATCGCCTCGCCGGTGCGCTGCGCCTTGGCGGCTGCGTCGAGCCCGACGATGACCAGGCTGCCGACGCAGCGCCAGCCGTCCTGCGCGGTGGCGGAGACCTTGTAGCTGTCGGTCGGCGGGCGGCCCCGGGCGCCGTTCACCTGCACGCGGTCTTCGTCCTGCTGCGTGATCACCACGTCGCGGAAGTCGCAGGCCACGTCGGGCAGCAGGTAGGCGGCCGGGTCGCCGATCTCATAGAGCATCTGCTCGGCCACGGCCGCGCGCAGCATGCGCCCACCGGTGCCGGCCGGCTTGGTGACGCTGAAGCTGCCGTCGGCCGCGCATTCGACGATCGGGTAGCCGATGTGCGCCCAGTCGGGAATCGCCTGCCAATCGGTGTGCAGCCCGCCGGTTGCCTGGCAGCCGCATTCGATGATGTGGCCGGCCAGGCTGCCGCCGGCCAGCCGATCCCAGTCGTCGTCGGCCCAGCCGAATTCGTGCATCAGCGGGCCGAGCGTGACGGCGCTGTCGACGCAGCGGCCGGTGACGACCACGTCCGCGCCGGCCGCGAGCGCCTGCCGCACGCCCTGCGCGCCGAGGTAGGCGCTGGCGCTGAGCAGCTTCGCGGGCAGCGGCTCGCCGGTGAACATGTCCGTCGTGCCCGCCGCGCACAGCGCCGGCAGTTGCGCGCTCACGTCGTCGCCCAACACCACGGCGATGCGTGCCGGGACGCCAAGCTCGGCAGCGAGCGCACGCAGCGCCGCGGCGCAGGCTTCGGGATGGATGCCGCCCGCGTTGCTCACCACCTTGATGCCACGCACGATGCAATCTGCCAGCACGTCGCGCATCGCCACGTCGACGAAATCGGTGGCATAGCCCATCTCGGGCTTGCGCAGGCGCGCCGCGGCCAGCACGGCCATGGTGGTTTCGGCCAGATAGTCGAACACCAGGTAGTCGATCTGCCCGGAATCGACGAGCTGGCGCGCGCCGACGCTGCTATCGCCCCAGAAGCCCGAGGCGCCGCCGATGCGGACGACGGAGCGTGGCGTGGACGGGACGGCGGCGGGCATGGCGCGGAGCCTATGCGGCCCGGCGCGGCGCGGCTTGCGGAAACTGGCTGGGGATTTGCACCCTCCCCCGGCAGGGGAGGGAGCAATTCAGTTGGCGGTGCGCGGCTTGACGCAGGCCGCGGCCTCGCGCGCCCGGCTGCGCGCGGTGTCGACATCCGGGGCATGCACCAGCGCCACGCCCATGCGGCGCTTGACGAAGCTTTCGGGCTTGCCGAACAGCCGCACGTCGGCGCCCGGCACGCGCATCGCCTCCGCCACGCCGTCGAACACGATGCCGGTGGCATCGACGCCGCCGTAGATCACCGCACTGGCGCCTGCGCTCTTGAGGGTGGTGTCGACCGGCAGGCCGAGGATCGCCCGCGCGTGCAGCTCGAACTCGTTCTGCCACTGCGTCGCCATCGTCACCATGCCGGTGTCGTGCGGGCGCGGGCTGACCTCGCTGAACCAGACCGCATCGCCCTTGACGAACAGCTCGACGCCGAACAGGCCCTGGCCGCCGAGGTCGGCCGTCACGGCCTGCGCGATCTGCTGCGCCTTCTGCAGCGCGGCCGGCGCCATCGGGTGCGGCTGCCAGCTCTCGACGTAGTCACCACTCACCTGCAGGTGGCCGATCGGCTCGCAGAAGGCCGTCTGTACGGTGCCGTCGGCAGCGACGGCGCGCACCGTCAGCAGCGTGATCTCGTAGTCGAAGTCGATGAAGCCCTCGACGATCACCCGGCCATGGCTCACGCGGCCGCCGGCCATGGCGTAGTCCCACGCCTTCTGCACGTCGGCCGGGCCGTCGATCTTGCTCTGGCCTTTGCCGGAGCTGCTCATCACGGGCTTGATCACGCAGGGGTAGCCGATGCCTTGTCCGTTCTCGCCGTCGATCGCGGCCTGCAGCTCGGCCAGCGAGTCGCAGAACTTGTAGGGGCTGGTCGGCAAGCCCAGCGTTTCGGCGGCCAGGCGGCGAATGCCTTCGCGGTCCATCGTCAGGCGCGCCGCGCGCGCGGTCGGGATCACGCGCACCAAGCCGGCGTCTTCGAGCTGCTGCAGCATCGGCGTGGCAATGGCCTCGATCTCGGGCACCACGAGCATCGGCTTCTCGGCCTCGATCAGGGCCTTGAGCGCAGCCGGATCGCTCATGGTGATGGTGCGCGCGTGATGTGCCACCTGCTGGCCTGGCGCGTTCTCGTAGCGGTCGACCGCGATGGTCTCGACGCCGAGGCGCTGCAGGGCGATCAGCACCTCCTTGCCGAGTTCACCGGAGCCGAGCAGCATCACGCGGGTTGCAGAGGGGGAAAGAGGGGTTCCAAGCGTCGTCATGGCGACGACTTTAATTCACGGCTTGACCCACAATGTCGGATTTTCCAGGAGCTTCCCCAAATGGCTATTCAGACCGTCGGCATCATCGGCGCCGGCACCATGGGCAACGGCATCGCGCAGGCGTGTGCGGTGGCGGGCGTCAACGTCATCATGGTCGACATCGCGCAGACCGCGGTCGACAAGGGCGTGGCCACGGTGTCCGGCAGCCTCGACCGGCTGATCAAGAAGGAAAAGCTGACCGAAGCGCAGAAGACCGCGGCGCTGGCGCTCATCAAGGGCTCGACCGATTACGCCGAACTCAAGGGTGCGCAGCTGGTGATCGAAGCCGCCACCGAGAACCACGCGCTCAAGCTCAAGATCCTGAAGCAGGTCGACGAGCTGCTGGCGCCCGAGGTGATCATCGCGTCGAACACCTCGTCGATCTCGATCACGCAGCTGGCCGCCGCCACCTCGCGCGCCGACCGTTTCATCGGCATGCATTTTTTCAACCCGGTGCCGATGATGGCGCTGGTGGAGATCATCCGCGGCTACCTCACGAGCGACGCCACCCACGATGCGGTGAAGGAACTGGCCGTCAAGCTCGGCAAGTCGCCGATCACGGTGAAGAACGCGCCCGGCTTCGTGGTCAACCGCATCCTGGTGCCGATGATCAACGAAGCGTTCTTCGTGCTGGCCGAAGGGCTCGCCACGGCCGAGGACATCGACGACGGCATGAAGCTCGGCTGCAACCAGCCGATCGGCCCGCTGGCGCTGGCCGACATGATCGGCCTCGATGTGTGCCTGGCCGTGATGGAGGTCTACCTGGAGCAGTTCGGCGATTCCAAGTACCGGCCATGCCCGCTGTTGAAGGAAATGGTCGCTGCGGGCCAACTCGGCCGCAAGACCAAGCGCGGCGTGTACGCTTACTGACCATGACTGCCATCGCCACTGACCCGCCCGCCGAAGGCTGCATCGACACCCAGGTGCTCGACCATGTGCTGCTTATTGGCATCAATCGCCCGGCCAAGCGCAACGGCTGGACGCCGCCGATGTTCAGGCAGCTCGCCGAGGCCTACACGCGGCTCGACGATGACCCTGCGCTGCGCGTCGGCGTGCTGCACGCGTTCGGCGACCATTTCACCGCGGGCCTCGACCTGCCGGCCGTGGCCGAGTACATGCGGCGCGGCGAGAAGGCAACGCCCGAAGGGCTGGTGGAGCCGCACGACTTCGGCCTGCCCGGCTACCGCCGGCGCACCAAGCCGATGGTGGTGGCGGTCAAGGGCATCTGCTTCACGGTCGGCATCGAGCTGATGCTCGGCGCCGACATCGTGGTGGCGGCCGACAACTGCCGCTTTTCGCAGATGGAAGTGCAGCGCGGGATCATGGCCACCGGCGGCGCCACGCTGCGCATGGCCGAGCGCGCGGGCGTCGGCAACGCGATGCTGCACCTGCTGACGGCCGACGAGTTCGACAGTGCCGAGGCCTTGCGCTGCAACTTCGTTCAGAAGGTGGTGCCGGCCGGCCAGGAGCTGGATGCGGCGCTCAAGATCGCACAGCGCATCGCGGCCCAGGCGCCGCTGGCCGTGGTCGCCACGCGGCTGAACGTGATCAAGGCGGTCGAACAGGGCCCGCTCGCGGCCGTGGCCGAGTTCATCGAGACGCAGAAGCGCTTGTCGAACAGCGAGGATGCGGCCGAAGGCGTGCGCTCGTTCGTGGAGCGACGGCCTTCGCGCTTCAGCGGGCGCTGACGCTGCGGCGGGAGCGGGCCGGGCGGCTCAGCCGCGGCCGGCGCCGTCGAACTGCCGCATCATCGCGACGGTGTCGTCGCCGCCCAGCCCCGCGGCAACGAAGCTTCGATGGAGTTCGGTGACCATGCCTGCCAGCGGCAACTGCAGCCGCTCGGCCTGCACGAAGGCCTGCACCGCATCGAGATCCTTCAGCATGTTGTCGATGCGGCCGGTGGGCGTCATGTCGCGTGCGGCCATCTTGGGGCCGAACTCGCGCAGGATCTGGCTGTCGGCGCGCCCGCCCGCCAGCGCGGCGGGCAGACGGGCCGCGTCCACGCCGCCGGCCTCCGCGAGGCGCACCGCCTCGGCCATGGCCTGGAAGCTGATCGCGCAAAGTAACTGGTTGACCAGCTTGGTGGTCTGGCCGGCGCCGCTTTCGCCCATGTGCGTGTAGTTGGCGCAGAGGCTGTCCATCACGGCGCGCGCACGCGCCACGTCGTCCGCGCTGCCGCCCGCCATGACGGTGAGCTGCCCCAGCAGCGCCTTCGGTGCGCCCCCGGAGAGCGGCGCGTCCACGAATCCCATGCCGGTGCGCTCGCGCAGCGACCGGGCCAGCCGGCGCGTGGCAGGCGGGTCGATCGACGACATGTCGATCAGCAGCCGCCGTGCATCGGCCGGGGCAGCCGCGATGCCCGCCTCGCCGAAGATCGCGCGCTCCACCACGGCTGCGGCATTGAGGCTGGTGATGACGAAGTCGCTTGCCGCGGCCGCTGCGGCGGCAGTGCCCGCGGCCTGCGCGCCCTGCACCTCCAGCGCCGCGACCTTGGCCGGATCGAGGTCGAACACACTCACGCTGTGGCCGCAGTCGAGCAGCCGGCGCGCGATGGCGGAGCCCATGATGCCCACGCCGACGACGGCCACGCGCTGACTCGGAAATGCCATGGCGAAACTCTCTTTGTGGTCGGCCGCGATGAGGGACGGGGGCGCCTCGATGTGTGACAGGGCTCTAAAGTTACCGGTATCTCTTTGACCCGTCAAGCAGAGAATCCATCTAGGAACTCTCGCGCTGCTCGATGTGGAACGGAATCAGCACCGTCTCGGCCGGCGGCCGATGCCCGTCGCGCAGGCCGTCGATCGCGCTCAACAGCAACTCGCCGGCTGCGCGGCCGATGCCCGTGCAGTTCACCGCCACGGTGGTGATGCGTGGATGCGCGGCCCGCGCAACCTCGAAGTCGCCGAAGCCGGCGATCGCGATGCGCCCTGGCACATCCCATCCGCGCCGCTGGCATTCCATGAGCGCGCCGAAGGCCGACAGATCCGATACGCAGACCACCGCGTCCACGTCGGGCCATTGCCGGATCAGCTGAACCACGGCTTCGCCGCCCTGGGCCATGGAGATCGGCGGCTGCCCGAAGCTGATGACCCGGCCGTCGGGCAAGCCCAGTTCGCGGATCGCCTGCGCGTAGCCGCGCCGCCGGTCGGCGCCCCGCGTATCGCGGTTGGAAGTGCCGCCGATGAAGGCGATGCGCCGGTAGCCCTTGGCGTGCAGGTGCCGCACCATGACCGCGGCCGCCTCGGCATTCGAGAAGCCGACCACATGCTCGATCGGCTTGGCAGGCAGATCCCAGGTCTCCACCACCGGAATACCGGCGGCGCGCAGCATGCTGCGCGCCGCCGTGGTGTGGCTGCCGCCGGTAAGGATCACGCCCTCGGGACGGCGCGTGAGCATCGCCCGGATCAACCGCTCCTCGGTTTCCACGCGGTAGTCGGTGTAGCCCAGCAGCAGTTGCAGCCCGCGCGCCTCGACGACCTCGGTGAGGCCTTGGGTGGTTTCGGAGAAGTTCGAGTTGTTCAGCGACGGCAGCAGTGCCGCGACGAAGCCGGAGCGCTTGCTGGAGAAGGTGCGCGCGGTCTGGTCGATCACGTAGCCCATGTCCTCGCAGGCCTGCAGGATGCGCTGGCGCAACGCCTCGGAGGTCACGCGTTCGCTTTCAACGCTGCGGTTGAGCGCCCGCGATACGGTCATCTTGGAAACGCCCACGCGCGCGGCGACGTCGGCCATCGTCACGGGTCGCAGGGGGGAAGCAGGAGCTTTTTTCGAAGCCAAGTCTGAACTCTATTGCAGGCAGGACGCGAAACGCCGGATACGTGATATCGATACCACATCCACCACTCACCCTGAAGTCCGGTCGACGCCGGAATCCGGCAAGTTTAGTCCGCGAAGCGGGCGATGGCCCGTCCGGGAAAGACCTAGATACCGGTATCTTCATTGGTGCCACACTGCGGGCCACTCGATCGCCCCCGATGACCCTCGAAGTTCTCGACCCACGCTCCGGCGCCGCGGCCCGGCCATGAACGCGCCGTTGCTGCAGTTCCAGTCGGTCAGCAAGCGCTTCGGCGGCACACAGGCCGTGGACAACGTAACGCTCGACGTGCATGCCGGCGAGATCCTCGCGCTGCTCGGCGAGAACGGCGCCGGCAAGTCGACCCTGATCAAGCTGCTCGCGGGCATCTATCCGGCGGATCAGGGCGAGATCCTGTTCGACGGCCGCCCGCAGTCCGACTGGCGGCGCGGCGATCGGCGCGAGCAGCCGGTCGCCTTCATCCACCAGGATCTCGGTCTGGTCGAATGGATGACGGTGGCCGAGAACGTCGGCCTCGGTACCGGCTACCCACGCCGCTTCGGCCTCATCGACTGGTCCGCCGCCAGCGCCATCGCGCGCCGCGTGATGGCGCGAGTGGGCTGCGACATCGACCCCGGTCGGCGCGTTTTTTCGCTCACGCGCGCCGAGAAGTCGCTGCTGGCCATCGGCCGCGCGCTCGAAGTGAAAGCGCGGCTGCTGGTGCTCGACGAGCCCTCGGCCAGCCTGCCGATGAGCGACGTGGACCGCATGTTCGGCGTGCTGCGCGAACTGCGCCGCGACGGCATGGCGATGCTGTACGTGTCGCACCGGCTCGACGAGGTGATGGCCATTTCCGACCGCGCGGCCGTCATGCGCGACGGCAAGCTGGTGGCGGTCAAGACCACGGCGCAAAGCAGTGAACACGAACTGGTCGGGCTGATCGTCGGCAAGGCCCTGTCGGCGTCGGTGGACAAGGCGCCGGCGCCCGCGCGCAGCGAGCCCGTGCTGCAGCTGGACGGCGCCGCCAGCGGCAATGCCGGCCCCTTGAACCTCGCCGTGCATCGCGGCGAGGTGCTGGGGCTGGTCGGCCTGCGCGGCGCGGGCCACGAAGCCATCAGCCGCGCCATCTTTGGCCGTGAGCCGCTGTCGGCCGGCCGCATGCGGCTGCTCGGCAATGCCTGCGACTTCACCAGCCCGGCCGATGCCATCCGCGCCGGCGTGGCCTATGTCGCCGGCGAACGCCTCGAAGAAAACCTGGCCGCGTCGATGACCGTGCTCGAAAACCTGTTTCCCAATGCCGCGCTGCATGGCGACCGCGGCCTGGCGTTCGACCGCCCGCGCCGCGAGAACGACCATGCGCTCGCGCTGATCCGGCGCTTCGACATCAACCCCCCCGCGCCCTCGGCCGAGGTGCAGCAGCTCTCGGGCGGCAACCAGCAGAAGGTGGTGCTGGCGCGCTGGTTCCACCTCGACAAGCCGCTGGTGGTGCTCGAGGAGCCGACCGCGGGCGTGGATGTCGGCGCCAAGCGGCAAATCTACGGGGTGCTGCGCGAGCGTGCGGAGGCCGGCACCGCGCTGATCGTCGTGTCCACCGATTTCGAGGAGATCGCCACCGTCTGCACCCGCGTGCTGGTCTTTCGCGACGGGCTGATCACGGCCGAACTCACGGGCGACGCGATCGCGGTGGAAAGACTTCTGGCATTGGCAGCAGGCGCGGCAACGCGCGAGGAGGTTCGCGCATGAGCAGTTCGATCAAGTCCACGGCGCTGGAGCCCGACAAGTCGCTCGACGGCGAGGCCGTGTCCCTGCTGCAGCGCATCGGCCGCGCGATGCCGGTCTATGGCCTCGTGGTGTTGACGGTGGCACTGGCGCTGCTGTTCTCGGTGCTGCTGCCCGACACCTTTCCCACGCTGTTCAACCTGCGCGCGATCCTGGCCGACAAATCGGTGATCGCGCTGCTCGCGCTGGCTGCCACCATCCCGATGATCACCGGCAAGATCGACCTCACGGTGGGCTATGGCATCGTGCTGTGGCACATCCTCGCGATCAGCCTGCAGACGCAGCTGGGTCTGCCCTGGCCGGCGGCCGTGCTGGTGGTGCTGGCATGCGCGGCACTGTTCGGCGTGCTCAACGGCCTGCTGGTCGAGCTGGCGCAGATCGACTCCTTCATCGCCACGCTGGGCACCGGCACGGTGATCTACGCGGTGGCCATGTGGCACAGCGGCGGGCGGCAGGTGGTGGGCGAATTGCCCGACGGCTTTGTCGGCATTGCGGCCGGCAGCCTGCTGGGCCTGCCCATCGGCGCCTTCTATGTGCTCGCGGTGAGCGTCACGCTGTGGGTGGTCACCGAGTTCACGCCGCTGGGCCGCGCGCTCTACGTGATCGGCGCGAATCCGAAGGCGGCGCAGCTCAATGGCATTTCGGTACGCCGGCATGTGATGGGTGCGTTTGTCGCCTCGGGGCTGCTGTCGGGCTTTGCGGGCGTGCTGCTGGCCTCGCGGCTGCAGATCGGGCAGGCCAGCGTGGGGCTCGAATTCCTGCTGCCGGCGCTGGTCGGCGCCTTTCTCGGCTCCACCACCATCCGCCCCGGCCGCGTGAATGTCTGGGGCACGCTGGTGGGCGTTGCGATTCTCGCCATCGGCATTTCGGGCATCCAGCAGTTCGGCGGCGCCTTCTATGTGGAGCCGCTGTTCAACGGGCTGACGCTGCTGGTGTCCATCGGCATCGCCGGCTGGGCGCAGCAGCGGCGCAACCGTTCGATCAAGCGGCGCATTGCCGAGCGGCAGCTCGACCATGCGGCACCGGTTCCCTCAACCCCGTCGAAATGAAGACGGCCCCCTGCAACCACTGGAGACAAGCATGAAGAAGAGTGTTCTCGCGCGCACGGCGGCCGCCGTGCTGGCCCTGTGCGCCGCAGCCACGCTGACGACCAAGGCGATGGCCGACGATTTTCTCGATGCCGCGAAAAAGAAAGTCGACGTCGCCACCATGACCAAGGAGAAGTGGGACGGTCCCACCACCGGCCCCAAGGCCAGCGCCGGCAAGACCATCGTCTTCGTCGCGGGCGACATGAAGAACGGCGGCATCGTCGGCGTCAGCAAGGGCGTGGAGGAAGCGGGCCGCGCCATCGGCTGGACCGTGCGCGTGATCGACGGACAGGGCACGGTCAGCGGGCGCACCGCCGCGCTCAACCAGGCGCTGGCCGTCAAGCCCGCGGGCATCGTGGTCGGCGGCTTCGACACGACCGAGCAGAAGGCAGCCTTTTCGGGCGCGGCCAAGTCGGGCATTCCGCTGGTCGGCTGGCACTCGGGCGAACAGCCCGGCCCGAACGACAAGGCCGGCCTCTACGCCAACGTGACCACCGTGACCGACGACGTGGCCGATGTCGCCGCCTCGTGGGTGGTGGCCGATTCGGGCGGCAAGGCGGGCGTGGTGATCTTCACCGATTCGCAATACGCCATTGCGCTCTACAAGGCACGCGCGATGGAGGCGGTGATCAAGAAGTGCGGCGGCTGCACCGTGCTGAGCTTCGAGGACAGCCCGATCTCCGAAAGCTCCACCCGCATGCCGCAGCTCACCACCTCGCTGCTGCAGCGCTTCGGCGACAAGTGGACCCATTCGCTGGCCATCAACGACCTGTACTTCGACTTCATGGGCCCCTCGCTCACGGCGGCGGGCAAGAAGGGCGACGGCTCACCCAAGGCCGTGTCGGCCGGCGACGGCTCGGAAGCGGCTTACCAGCGCATCCGCACGCAGCGCTTCCAGGCCGGCACCGTGCCGGAGCCCCTGAACATGCAGGGCTGGCAGATCGTCGACGAGCTCAATCGCGCCTTCAGCAAGGAGAAGTGGTCGGGCTATGTGCCCAAGGTGCACCTCGTGACCGTGGGCAACGTGGGCAAGGACGGCGGGCCGAAGAACGTGTTCGACCCCGACAACGGTTACCGCACGCAGTACAAGACGCTGTGGGGCAAGTGAGGCGCTCGTGAGGCATCGTCGCCCGGCCGGCAGGACCGGCTGGGCGCGGGCTGCCGACAGCCTGCGGGCGGGGGGGCGGTGGAGATCGGAGAACGAGGGTTTCTTTCTACTTCTCAATTAAGTTGCACACAATTTAATTGCCAGCTACAATTCAGCCATGCGCACCGCACCCACCTCCGACGACCTGCTGAAGCTCGACAACCAGTTGTGCTTCGCGGTGTATTCGGCGTCGCTCGCGATGACGCGTCTGTACAAGCCGCTGCTCGAAAAGCTCAACCTCACCTATCCGCAATACCTCGTCATGCTCGCGCTCTGGGAGCGCGACGGGTTGATGGTGTCGGAGCTTGGCACGCAGTTGTCACTTGACTCTGGCACGCTCACGCCGCTGCTCAAGCGGCTCGAGACCAACGGGCTCGTGTCCCGGCTGCGCGACGTGGCAGACGAGCGGCGCGTGCACGTCACGCTCACGCCGGCGGGGCGCAAGCTCAAGGCCCAGGCCGCGAGCGTCCCGGGTTGCCTGCTGGCAGCGAGTCAGTGCTCCATTTCGGAACTGATGGGGCTCACGCGCCAGTTGCAGACGCTGCGCGACCGCGTGAAGGCGGCCGCCTGATTTTTTCCTGTTTCTTTTCCTGTTTCTCTTTCTCTCTCACCACCACTCCAACCAAAGGAAATCACCATGACGACAAAACTCGACAAAGTGCTCTACACCGCCGAAGCCCACACCACCGGTGGCCGCGACGGCGCGGGCAAGTCCAGCGACGGCGCAATCGACGTGCAACTGAGCTCGCCCGGTTCGGGCAAGCCGGGCACCAACCCCGAGCAGCTGTTCGCGGTCGGCTATGCCGCCTGCTTCATCGGCGCGATGAAGGCCGTGGGCCCGAAGATCAGCGTGAAGGTGCCGGACGACGTGGCCATCGACTCCAAGGTTTCCCTCGGCCCGACGAACGGCGGCGCGGCCTACGGCATCTCGGTCAAGCTGGCGATCACGCTGCCGGGCCTGGATGACGCACAGAAGAAGCTGCTGGTCGAAACCGCACACAAGGTGTGCCCCTACTCGAACGCCACGCGCGGCAACATCGACGTCGATCTCGAAATCGTCTGATCCGGCGCCGGGCCCTGCGCCCGAAGCCCGCGGCCGTCGCCGATGCGACGCCCGCGGGCTTTTTTGCATGCGCTTGTCGCGCGGCTGCGCTAAGGTGGGCGCATGAGCACCACCACCCTCCTCATCCGCAAGGACGCGCTCGGCACCACGCGCCTGCACACCACCGAAGACGCACCTCTCGCCGAGGGCCAGGTACGGGTTCGCGTCGAGTCCTTCGCGCTGACCTCCAACAACATCACCTACGCCGCCTTCGGCGCCGCGATGAACTACTGGGGGTTCTTTCCGAGCGCCGAAGAAGGTTTCGGCGTGATTCCGGTGTGGGGCTTCGGCACCGTGGCGCAATCGCTGCATCCCGGCGTGGCGGTAGGCGAGCGGCTGTATGGCTACTTCCCGATGGCGGACCAGGTGGTGCTGCAGCCGGATCGGCTCCGGCCCGACGGCTTCTTCGACGCGGCGCCGCACCGTGCCGAGCTGCACGCGGTCTACAACCGCTACACGCGCTGCAACAAAGATCCGTTCTACACCGCCGACACCGAAGACATCCAGGCGCTGCTGCGGCCGCTGTTCATCACGTCGTGGCTGATCGACGACTTTCTGGCCGACAACGACTTCTTCGAGGCCGACACCATCCTGGTGTCGAGCGCTTCGAGCAAGACGGCCTACGGCACGGCCTTCCAGCTGGCGCAGCGGCCCGGCCTCGAGGTGGTCGGCCTCACGTCGGCAGGCAACAAGCTGTTCTGCGAAAGCCTGGGCTGCTACAGCCGGGTGATCAGCTACGACGAGCTGGAGCTGGTTCCGAGCGACGCGGCGAGCGTGTATGTCGACTTCGCGGGCAATGCGGCGCTGCGGCTCGCCGTCCACACCCGTTTCGTCAACCTGCGCTACAGCAGCTCGATCGGCGGCACCCACGTTGAACAGCTGGGCGGGGCCAAGGACTTGCCGGGCCCGCGCGCCACGCTGTTCTTTGCGCCGGCGCAAATCAAGAAGCGCACCGAGGAGTGGGGCTCAGCCGGCCTTGGCGAGCGCATGCTGAAAGCCTGGACGACCTTCATCGCGCAGGTCACCGACCCGGCGGCGCCCTGGCTGGTGGCCGACCTCCACCGCGGGCCGGAGGCCGTGCAGGTGGCCTACCTCGAAGTGCTGGGCGGCCACGGCCACCCGCGCGTGGGACACATGCTGTCGCTGATCAAGCCGTAGCGGCCGAATGCGGCCGGGCGCGACAATGGCCCGGATGCAACCAGACCAACCCGGCGCCACGCCCGCCTCTCCTGCGCCGTCGTCCACCCACCCATACCAATCGCTCACGCCCGACGTGGTGCTCGACGCCCTGGCCACGCTCGACCTGCACGGCGACGGCCGCTTGCAGGCACTGAGCTCCTACGAAAACCGGGTCTACCAGATCCACCTGGAAGACCGCAGCATCGTGGTCGCCAAGTTCTACCGGCCGGGCCGCTGGAGCGAGGCACAGATCCTCGAGGAACACGCCTTCTCGGCCGAGCTCACCGCGGCCGAAGTGCCGGCCGTGGCGCCGCTCGAACTGAAAGGCGCGACGCTGCACGAACACGCCGGCTTTGCGTTCAGCGTGAGCCCGTACCGCGGTGGCCGCCCGCCCGAGCTGGACGACTTCGAGGTGCTCGAATGGATCGGCCGCTTTCTAGCGCGCATCCACACCGTGGGCGGCAAGCAGCCGTTCGCGACGCGGCCGGCACTCGACCTGCAGAGCTTCGGCATCGCGTCGCGCGACTGGCTGCTGGGCCACGACAAGATTCCGCTCGACGTGCAGGGCCTGTGGGAGAAGCACTGCAACCAGGCGCTCGAGCTGATCGCAGCCACAGCCCTCGCCACGGATGCCAAGGGCGCCTTCGGCACCGAATTCAGGAGCCTGCGCCTGCACGGCGACTGCCACCCCGGCAACATCCTCTGGACACCCACCGACCGCCCCGATGGCGGCCCGCACTTTGTCGACCTGGACGACGCCCGCACCGGTTTCGCGGTGCAGGATCTGTGGATGCTGCTGTCGGGCGAGCGCGCCCAGCGCACCGGACAGCTCAGCGGCCTGCTCGAAGGCTACGAACAGTTCCGCGAGTTCGACCGGCGCGAGCTGGCGCTGATCGAACCGTTGCGCACGCTGCGCCTGATCCACTACAGCGCCTGGCTCGCGCGGCGCTGGCAGGACCCGATCTTCCCGATCAACTTTCCGTGGTTCGGCTCGAGCGACTACTGGAACGGGCAGGTGCAGATGCTGCAAGACCAGTGCGAGGCAATGGAAGAAGCACCGCTGTACTGTTGAAATCCGCTCAAACCAGCAAGGCGTTGACGCGCCGCACGTAGGCGGCCGGGTCGGCCGGCATGCCGCCTTCGGCCAGCAGCGCCTGGTCGAACAGGATGTTGGCCAGGTCGTCGAAGTGCGCCGAGCCTTCGAGCTTCCTGACCAGCGCATGCTCGGCATTCACTTCGAGCACCGGCTTCAGGTCGGGTGCGGGCTGGCCGGCCTGCTTGAGCATGCGTGCGAGCTGCGTGCTCATGCCGCCGTCCTGCACCACGAGGCAGGCGGGTGAATCGACCAGGCGGGTGGTGACGCGCACGTCCTGGGCCTTGTCCTTGAGCGCTTCCTTGAGCTTCTCCAGCAGCGGCTTGAAGGATTCGGCGGCTTCCTCGGCGGCCTTCTTCTCGGCCTCGTCCTGCAGCTTGCCGAGGTCGACCGCGCCCTTGGCCACGCTTTGCAGCGGCGTGCCATCGAACTCATTGAGGTAGTTGAGCGCCCACTCGTCGACGCGGTCGGTCATGAGCAGCACCTCGATGCCCTTCTTCTTGAAGACCTCGAGCTGCGGGCTGTTCTTCGCCGCGGCCATGGTGTCGGCCGTGATGTAGTAGATCGCGTCCTGGCCTTCCTTCATGCGCGCCTTGTAGTCGGCGAAGCCGACGCTCACGCTGTCGCTGGTGGTCGAGGCGAAGCGCAGCAGCTTCGCGATGCGCTCGCGGTTGGCGTGGTCTTCGCCCAGGCCTTCCTTCAGCACCGCGCCGAACTCGGCATAGAACTTCGCGTACTTGCCGGTTTCGTCCTCGGCTGCCGCGTCGTCCTTCTTGTCGGTCACGTCGGTCACCCCCTCTTCGACGGGCGCCGGCGTGGCCTTCTTCGCCAGGTCTTCCAGCATGCCGAGCACGCGCTTGGTACTGCCTTCGCGGATCGCCTTCACGTCGCGGCTTTCCTGCAGCAGTTCGCGGCTCACGTTGAGCGGCAGGTCGGCCGAGTCGATCACGCCCTTGACGAAGCGCAGGTAGCCCGGCATCAGCGCCTCGGCGTCGTCCATGATGAAGACGCGCTTGACGTAGAGCTTGACGCCCGCGCTCTTCTCGCGGTTCCACAGGTCGAACGGCGCCTTGGCCGGGATGTAGAGCAGCTGCGTGTATTCGGTCGAGCCTTCGACGCGGTTGTGGCTCCAGGCCAGTGGCGCCTCGAAATCGTGGCTGATGGCCTTGTAGAACTCGCTGTACTGCTCGGGCGTGATGTCCTTCTTGCTGCGGCTCCAGAGCGCGTTGGCCTTGTTGACCGTTTCCCATTCGCCGGTTTTCACCATTTCGCCGGGCTGGTCGTTCTCGCCCTCTTTCCACTCCTCTTTCTCCATGAGGATCGGCAGCGAGATGTGGTCGGAGTACTTGCCGACGACCGACTTGAGCTTCCAGGCGTTGAGGTATTCCCCGGCACTGTCCTTTTCGTCGTTGCGCAGATGCAGCGTGACGCTGGTGCCGCGCGCCGGGCGGGTGATCACGTCGACCTCGAAGTCGCCGGCGCCGCCGCTCGTCCAGCGCACACCCTCCTCCGCAGGCAAGCCGGCGCGGCGCGATTCCACCGTGATCTTGTCGGCCACGATGAAGCCCGAATAGAAGCCCACGCCGAACTGGCCGATGAGCTGGGCGTCGGCTTTCTGGTCGCCGCTGAGCCTGGCCATGAAGTCCTTGGTGCCGCTCTTGGCGATGGTGCCGAGGTTGTCGATTGCCTCGTCGCGCGACAGGCCGATGCCGTTGTCAGTGATCGTCAGCGTCCTGGCGGCGGCGTCGAAGCTCAGCCGCACGTTCAGATCGGGCTGGTCTTCGTACAGCGCGGGATGGTCGAGCGCCTCGAAGCGCAGCTTGTCGCACGCGTCAGACGCGTTCGAGATCAGCTCGCGCAGAAAGATCTCCTTGTTGGAGTAGAGCGCGTGGGTGACGAGGTGAAGCAGTTGGGCCACTTCGGCCTGGAATGGGAGTTTGGTGCTGGCGCTGGTCATGGGAGGGATGTTTTCAGGGTCGTGGGCCGGCACGGCTGCCGGCCCGGAAGTCAGGTGGTTGCGGCCGCCGCATTTTCAACGGCTGCCGCGGGCTCGTGATTGTCGGGCTTGTGGGCCCGGTAACGATTTCGGGCCGATCTGACGCTCCGGCGCGACAAAGAGCGTGCTTATTTAACAGATGTGAGTCGTAAGTTCACAAAACTGTCTCGATTTGTAGTCTTGCTCTTACATTCCACTTCGCCGACGGATTTTGGCTACGACCTTTGTCCAATTTACAACCCCTTTAAATATAGATTCATCATGAAAAGGCTCCTCCTGGTTTCCGCTCTCGCAGCGCTCGTGTCCCCGATGGCCGCACTGGCCGAGAGCGCCATGGTTGCGCCGGCCGCCGCCGCTGCAACGGCATCTGCGAAGCTCGACTTCCGCATCGTCGTGCCGCGCGTGCTGTTTCTGCAGGTCGGCACCGGCACTAACTTCGTCGCCAACGCCGGCGTCGATCTGATCGACTTCGCAGTGCCGGCCGCCAACGTCGGCGACGGCACGGTCGTGGCGGCCACGGCCGCCAGCGGCAACCTGACCAACGGCGCTGTCACCGTGCGTGTCATGGGCAACGGCGCCAGCACGATCTCGCTCAACTCGGCCACCACCGGCGCCATGAACAATGGCGCGGGCTCGACGGTCGGCTGGAACCGCATCGCGGTGGCTGCTGCCCCGCTGACGGCCGGCACCACGACCGGCTTCAACAACACCGGCATCGCCCACCCCGCCTTCCCCGCCTCGAACACCGGCAACGGCACCGCCACCACGCTGAACGCCACCAACGGCGTAGTGCGCGAAGAAGGCAAGTGGACCTTTACCTACCTGAACCAGGACATCCTCGCAGCCGGCACCTACGGCGGCGTGAACACCAACGCCGGCCGTGTGACCTACACCGCCACGATGCCCTGAGCATCCGCACCACCTGACGCCTGAACGCCATGCGGATCGAAGCGCGGCTGACACTGCTGGCCGCGCTGGCGACCGCGCTGGTGTCGGCCCATGCCGAATCGGATTTCGCCAGTGGGAACGGCGCGTCGCTGACGGCGACCGCGCGACTGGACTTCATCGTCACGATTCCGCGCGTGCTGTACCTGCGGGTCGGCACCGGCACCAGCTTCACGAGCGTCGGTACGGTCAATCTGATCGACATCACGGTGCCGGCGGCGGCGGTCGGTAACGGCGTGGCGGTCGCCGCCACCGGTGGCGACATCGGTGCCGGCGCGGTGACGGTGCGGGTGATGGGCAACGGCGGCAACATCACACTCAACTCCAACACCACCGGCCCGCTCAACAACGGCGTGGCGGCGCAACAGATCGGCTGGAATCGCATCAATGTGGCGAGCGCGCCACTGGCCAGCACGACCAGCGGCTTCAACAACAGCGCAATCCCCCATCCAGCCTTCAATGCCACAGGCGGCGCCGGCACTGCGGTGCTGCTGACCGCCAGCAACAAGATGGTGCAGCAGGAGGGCCAGTGGACCTACAGCTATGCCAACACCGAAGCGGTGGCGGCGGGCACGTATGGCGGCGTGGGTGTCAACAATGGCCGGGTCACCTACACGGCCTCCATGCCATGATCGCCCGCGCAACGGACAATCGCACCCGGTGATACCTCCCATGCTCCTGACGCTCCTGCCCATCCGTCCCGCTTCAGCGTGCGCGCTGGCGCTGTCCGGCCTGTTCGGCTGCAGCGCCGCACAGGCTTACCTGGTGGGCATCGGGGTGGGCACGCGTGCCCTCTACCTGCAGGTTGGCACCGGCACCTTCACCGGCACCTACCAGGGCGGCGGAACGCCGGGCGACAACACGACGATCAACACGGTGACCGCGACGGTCGGCGCGAGCGCGATCGGCAGCGGCGCGCAAACCATGTCGACCAACAGCACGGTCTCCAACAGCCCATACGACAACTTCGCGTTCTGCACCCCGGGCACCGGGCAGGTGTACGTGGGCGGCTTTTATCGCTTGCCGAGCTTGACAGGCGCGAGCGCCACCTTGAGTGTCACGACGCCTCTCAATCTGGTCAACGCCAGCAGCGACACGATCCCGTTCAGCACAATCTCGTGGGTGTCGGGCGGCGCCCAGGACGCCTCCGCCACGATTCCGAGCGGAACCTTCGCCGGCGGCTCGACGCAGACGCTGCTGTCGGTCGCACTCAACAACTGGTTCGAGAGTTGCCTCACCTTCAGCTATGCCAATGCGCAGCTGGCGCCGGCCGGGACCTTCACAGGCCGCGCCACCTACCAATTGGTCGCGCCATGAAGCGGCTCCTTGCGCTGGCGCTGCTTGCCGCCTTGTTTTGGAGCACGGTGCAGGCCGCCACCTACCGCGTCGACGACACCGGCACGGTGGTGAGCCAGCCTGTCACCCCCATGAAATGGCGCCAGCTGGTGCCGTCACGCGGCGGTGACAACACGGTCGAAGGCCAGCTCAACGTGGCGCTGCGCCTGAACCTGGCGAGCTGGCTCAACCGCCCGGCCCGCATCTACATGCTATTGGCGCCGACCGAGGGCGAACAACTCCAGGCCACCTGGCGCACCCAGGGCCGCCTGCTGCCCGGCGCGCTACGCAGCGGCGGCCGCACACTGGTGTACGACGGCCTGGTGCGCGACGCCATCTTGACCGAGACGATCCAGCTCAACCTGGTGGCCGACGGCCGCCTGCTGACGCGCGCGCAATCGCTCCAGTTCTATTTCGAGATCGAGGTATCGCCTTGACCCCCCCTGTGTTTTCGACCGCCTGGTGCCGCCGCGCGCTGCTGGCGCTCAGTCTGGGTGCGCTGTGCCCCGTGGCCTTCGCGCAGTTCGCGTTGGCGGTGTCGCCGCCGCGCTTCGAGCTGGCGGGCAAGCCCGGCACGCCGATCCGCAGCGTGATCGAACTCTCGCAGGTCGACGTTCGTCCGGGCAGCTACACCGTCCGCACAGCCGACTGGACCTTCAAGCCCGATGGCTCGGTCGACTTCATCGACGCACTCGCGCCCGGCAGTTGCCGCCCCTGGGTTGCGATCGAGCGCAAGGAGCTCCTGGTGCCGCCAGGCCGGCCCTATCGCTACCGCTTCGAGGTCACGCCGCCGGCCGATGCGACGCCGACGGAGTGCCGCTTCGCGGTTCTGATCGAAGGCAAGGAGCAGGCCGCGGGGCCCGGCGTGCCGATCGCGCTTTCGGCCCGCGTCGGCGTGATCGTCTACGTGGCGATCGGCGACGTGAAGCCCGTGCTCAGCGTGGTCGGCAGCGTGGTGCAACCGGTCAACGGCCAGCCGGTGCCGACCCTCAAGGTGCGCAACGACGGCACCGCGCACGGCCGGCTCAGCGGTTTTCTGAGCGGCACCGATGCCAGCGGCACGGCGCTCGAGTTCACCGCCGCCACCTCGCCGATCCTGCCCGGCGAGACGCGCGACATCGCGCTCAGCGCCACGCGCCCGGGCAACATCGACGCGCAGGTGCAGGTGCGCTTTCCGGTCACCGTGCGCGGCAAGCTTGAATGGGGTGAATCCGGCTCGATCACCGTCGACCAGCGCTTCGCCCCATGAAATGCCGGCTGATCGGGTGCGCGCTCGGCATGCTCGGCGCGGGCACTGCGCTGAGCAGCCACGCCGCGGAGCCGGCACCGGCGGCCTATGAAGACCGGCTGCTCGAGAGCGGGCCGCAGGCCACGCTCGACGAGCCGGACGACCAGGCGCCTGACACCGGCTGGCCGCGCGGCGGCAGCGTCGAGCTGCAATCGCTGCGGCAAAGCGGCGGCCTCACGGACACACGCAACGAAACGCTCAAGCTCGAAGGCCACCTCGACACGCCGAACTACGGCGCGTTTTCGGCCAACCTGAACATCAACCGTTATCGCAACCCCGTCACCGCCTACGACCTGTCGGGCCAGACCGGCAATCTCTACAGCCTGTCCTACCGCAACGGCAACACGGGCCGCATCGACCAGCGCGCCATGCCGTTCAACAACGGCTGGTTCGCCAACAGCAGCATCGGCGACATCAACACCGCCGCCACGCCGATGTCGCGCGGCATCGGGCGCGTCTACCTGCCCTCGCTGCCGATCGAAGGCTTTTCCACCAGTTTCGAGCGCGGCGGCAGCACCGTGCTGAATGCCTCGGCCGGCCGTCTCGGCTACTTCGATGGGCTCACGTCGCAAGGCTTCACGCTGGGGCGCGGCAGCGTTGCGACCTTCGGCGCGCAGCAGCAGATCACGGGCCCCGAAACACAGCTCGGCATCGGCCGCACCGACGCGGCCTTCCAGTGGGTCGAGACCCGCAACGTCAACCAGAACGGCCTGTCCGGCTACGCGCAGGACTCCCAGTCGTTCTGGGGCGCGGTGTCCTGGCAGGGCGTGGCGCCGTGGGCCGACTCGCTCGGCCCGGGCATCGGCCCGGTGCAGGAGCGGCCCGGCGGGCTGCGCGTGCAGGCCAACTACGCGCACAGCGCGGGCAAGCCTTCCTATGCCGGCTCGCTCGCGCCGACCGATTCGGCCAACGGCTTCTGGGTCGATTCGAGCTGGCGCAGCAACTGGGCGCAGCAGGGCGCAAGCGTGTTCTATTTCGACCCGTCATTGCGTTGGGGCAGCAACCCGATCGCGGGCGACCTGCGCGGCGCGAGCTGGCGCGCGGACGTGTCGACACGGCAATGGCAGCTCGGCGGCAATGTCGAGGTCAGCGAGAGCGTGAGCGGCTTGCAGGGGCGCTCGCTGTTCGGCAACCTGTTCGGGCGCTACCGCTTCGACTCGCGCGATGCGCTGTCCGGTACCGTGGCCGCACGCACCGGCACGGCGGCCGCGCAATCGCTGCAGCTCACCTGGGAGCACATCTCGCCGCAATGGGGCCAGAGCCAGTGGCGCGCCGATGTGGCGAACGGCCGCGACCAGCGGGTGGTGCGCCTGGGCGTCGACCATGCCTGGGCCGTGGGCGAATCGCAATCGCTCTCGACCACGCTGGCATTCGAGCAGTCGATGCAGTCCAGCGTCACTTCGCGCTCGGTGATCTGGGGCGTGCTGGGCAGCATGCCCTTCCTCGCCGGGGGGCGTGTCGACCTGAGCCTGCGCGGCAGCAACGGCATCGGCGACAACAGCAGCAAGTTCCTGAACGCGAATGCGCGCGTGAGCTGGCCGCTCGGCGGCGGCTGGTCGTTCATCGCGCAGTACACGGCGGCGCGCGGGCAGGAATCGCTCAACCCGGCCGTGGTGTCGGCCCTCACCACCGCCACGCAGGCACCGATCCTCACGCTGCCGTCGAGCCGCACGATGCAGATCGCGCTGCGCTGGGAAGCGCGTGCGGGCAGCGCCAGCGCGCCGATCGGCGGCGGCGCCGGTGCCGGTTCCGGCCGCCTCGAAGGCCATGTGTACTTCGACCAGGACAACAACGGCAAGCGCGAGGCCAGCGAGGGCGGCGTGCCCAATGTCACGGTGATGCTGAACCGCCGCTACGTGGCGCGCACCGATGCGCAGGGCTACTACAGCTTTCCGTCGGTGGCCGCCGGCAGCTACCAGATCGAGGTGGTGCCGGACAACCTGCCGCTGCCGTGGACACCCGCAGCACGCGAGGGCGTGCCGGTGCAGGTGTACGTGCGGGGCACCGCGACCGCCGACTTCGCGGTTCGACGCGACCGCTGAAGACGCGGCGCCGTTCAGCGCGGCTGCGACTCCACCTCCCGGGTCCAGCGCTCGATCAGCCGCCGGCGCTCGGCCGCCTTGCCGTACTTCTCGAAGTCGTACTTGATGAGCTTGACGCCGTCGGAGGACGGGATGCGCGAATCGGGCTTGAAGGTCTTGTTGGCGGGCGTCTGGAAGCTGCCGGCCTTGGCGCCGATGGCCTGACCGGCCGGGCTCATGAGCCAGTCATAGAACTTCACGGCATTGGCCTTGTTGCGCGCGCCCTTCACGAGGGCAATGCCGCCAATCTCGTAACCGGTGCCTTCGCAAGGCGATGCAGTCTTGACCGGAAATTTCTCGTAGCGCCACTTCTCGAAGCCGAACAGGAAACTCACGCCGATGCCGACTTCACCCTTCGCCACGTTGGGTGCCTGGGCCTGGCCGCTGCGGGTGTAGGTGTTGGTGTTCCGGTGCAGCTTTTTCAGGTAGTCGAACGCCGCGTCTTCGCCCATCTGCTGCACCAGGCCCGCGATGATGGTGTAGGCCGTTCCGCTGGTCGCAGGGTGCGAAATCTCGATCTCGCCCTTGTACTCGGGCTTGACCAGATCGGCCCAGCACTTGGGCTCGGCCAGCTTCTTCTTCTTGAGCACGTCGGTGTTGAAACCGAAGCCGATGGTGCTGGTGTAGAAGCCGCCGACCTGGTTGCCGCTCATGGCGTACTGGCGCACCGCCCAATCGTGCAGGTCGTTGATGTAGGCCGGCCGGTAGGCATCGAGCAGGCCCTGCTCGGCCGCCTGTAGGAACGGATCGCCGGTGCCGCCCCACCAGATGTCGGTCTTGGGGTTCGCCGCTTCGGCGCGAAGCTGCGCGCCGATTTCGCCGGTGCCCTTGTGCGCCTGGTTCACCTTGATGCCGGTCTCGCGCGTGAACGTCGCCGCGGCCATTTCGCACCAGCCGGCGTCGGTGCTGCACAGTGCATTGATGGTGCCCTGCTGAGCCTGGACGCTCAGGGGAAAAAGCGCGCCGGCGCCCGCCAGTGCGGCGCAGGCAGCGATGGTCTTGATGGAAAAGGTGTGCACGGGGGTTCTCCTGACGGCCTGGTGGATCCAGGCCGCAGGATAGCCCGTGCAGCATCATTCGCCGGTGCCGCCAGTGGGCATGGGCAGCGCCGTCGACTGCCCGATGGCTTCGGTGCCGCTGGCATGCGAGGCGGCCACGGCGCCCTGGTAGACGTCGTCGGACGACACTTGCGAAGCCATCGCCGGTGCACCGGTTGACTGGCCGATCGCCTCTGTGCCGGTTGCGTGCGCGGCCGCCACGGCACCGGCCTGCACCTCTGCGCTTTCCGGCGAGTTCATCTGCAGCGGGTGGTAGTCGGAACCGTCGGTGGTGTCGGCCATGGCAGTGAGCGGGCCGACGGCGGCGGCGAGCATGACGAAACCGCTGGCAGCAAGGAATTTGAGGGATGCGTTCATGGCAGGTCTCCTGGACAGTGATTGAGGTGCAACAACTCTAGGCAATGGGTCTGAGCCCGGCATGAGCAAAGACTTAGGCCGGAATGAGCAGGTGCACACGGGCGACCAGGCCGCTCAGGCTGCCGCTGCGCTCGCCGTCCTGCTGCCGGTCGCGCAGCTCGATGCGCACGCCCTGTCGCGCTGCCGCGGCTTGCGCGATCGCCAGGCCAAGGCCGCTGCCACCCGGCGACGCGCCCGGCACGCGAAAGAAGCGGTCGAACACGCGGCTGCGCCATTCGGGCGCGATGCCGGGGCCGTTGTCGACCACATCGACCACCGCACGGCCATCGACCGCATGCACGTGCACATCGACCGTGCCGCCTTCGGGCACATGGCGCAGTGCGTTGTCGATCAGGTTGTCGAACACGCAGCGCAGGTCACCGGCCGACGCCGTGAGCACCGGCGCGATGGCGCCCTCGAAGCCGACATCGACGCGGCGCTGGTCGGCCAGCACCATGCGCTGGCCCAGGCTCTCGCGCAGCAGCGCCGTCACATCGACCGGCTCGCGCACCGCGTCGTCTCCGGGTGCCTCCTGCCGCGACAGGCTCAGCAGCTGCTCGATCAGGTGCTGGGCGCGCAGCACGCCCGCTTCGAGCTGCGCAAAGCGTTCGTCCGCGGCGCCGGCCGGTACATGCGCGCGCAGGTTCTCGACCTGCAGGCCGATTGCGGTCATGGGCGTGCGCAGCTCGTGCGCTGCATCCTGCACGAAGCGGCGCTGGTTGGCGAAGGCATCGCGCAGCCGCGCCAGCAGGCTGTTGAAGGCGGCCACCAGCGGGTCGATCTCGTCGGGCACCCGCGCCAGCGTCAGCTCGGACAAGCTGCGTTCGTCCCGCGCGGCCACCTCGCGCGCCGCCCCGCGCAGGGCGCGCGAAGCGGCCGACACGATCAACCACAACACCAGCAGCGTGGCCGGCAGCAGCAGCGCCACCGGCAGCCCCTCGAGCAGCGCGCGCCGCGCGATGCGATGGCGACGGAACGCCTCGCTCTGGATCACCTGCACGCGCAGCCGCGCGGCATGCCGGTCGTCGGGCAACGCAGCGGTGTAGACGCGCCAGGTTTCGGCGTCGCCCGCGCCGCTGCGCACATCCGCAAAGCCGGCCGCCGGCTGCAGCGGCACGACCGCCGGCGCAAAGGCGCTGGAAAGCAGCGTGCCACCGTCGCCGCTCCAGACCTGCACGACGAAGGCGCCACGCGTGGCCACATCGTCCGGCCCCAGCGTCTGCAGTTGCGCAGGCTTGCGGTTGGCCGCATACGACTCGGCCACCAGTCGCATCTGGTCATCCATGAAGGTGTGAACCAGCCGTCCATAGGCGCCATACGACAACCAAGCCGTGAGCCCTGCGGCCAGCACGTGCAGCGTGACCAGCCCCAGCAGCAACCGCCTGCGCAGCGAATAGCGGCCACCGCCCTTCACGGCGCAACGACGACGCGCCAGCCAAGCCCCCGCACGTTGCGGATCGCGTCGGGCCCGATCTTGCGGCGCATGCCGTGGATCAGCACATCGACCGCGTTGCTCGTGACCTCTTCGCCCCAGCCGTAGATGCGGTTCTCGAGCTGCTCGCGCGAGAGGATCGCGCCCGGGCGCTCCAGCAGTGCATGCAGCAAGGCGAACTCGCGCGCCGTAAGCGCATCGCGCGTGCCGTTCTGCAGCACTTCGCGCGTGGTCAGGTCGAGCTGCAGTGCGCCAGTGCCGATCAGCGAATGGGCCGCACCGGCGCGCCGCCGCACCACGGCCCGCATGCGCGCCAGCAGTTCACGAAACGCAAAGGGCTTGAGCAGGTAGTCGTCGGCGCCGAGGTCGAGGCTGTGGATGCGCTCTTCGAGCCCGTCGCGCGCCGTGAGCACAAGCACCGGGGTCGCGTCGCCGCATTCGCGTGCGCGGCGCAGCACCTCGTTGCCGTCCTGCCCCGGCAGGCCGAGGTCGAGCAGCGCGCAGGCATAGCCCCCATCGCTCAGCGCACTCTGCGCCAGCATGCCGTCGCGCACCCAGTCGACCGACCAGCCCGCTCCCTCGAGCGCCTGCTGCAGGCTGCGCCCGATCATCTCGTCGTCTTCCACCAGCAATGCGCGCAAAGTGACTCCTCGGCTGCGCGAGGCTACGCCGGTTTTCTTAGCCGCGCGTGAGCCTGCGGCGTTCACCCACCGGCGCCATGCCAGGTCAGCCTGTGCTGGCTTTCGGGGGCCACGATCGCGCGGCGCCCGCTACACCCCTTTTTCCGGAGTTCATTGAATGAAGCTTTCCTTCCAGACCCTGCTGGCTGCTGCCGGCTTGATCGGCATGCTGGCCGCCCAGGCCCAGACGCTGCCGGCCGATGCACCCGCGGGCAGCACGGTTCAGTGCAAGGACGGCAGCTACGCGGCACCCGACACCAAGTCCGGCGCCTGCCGCGGTCACAAGGGCATCAAGACCTGGTACGGCAAGGCCGATGCCCAACCAGCAACGGCCGCGGCACCCGCGGCGCCAGCAGCGTCAACCGCCAGCAGCACGCCTGCCAAGAAGAATGAGAAGAACGATCCGTCAACCATGGCGGCCGCACCTGGTGGCGGTGCCGGCAAGGTGTGGGCCAACGACGAGACCAAGGTCTACCACTGCATGGGCGACCGCTACTACGGCAAGACCAAAAAGGGCGAATACCTGAGCGAGGCCGATGCCAAGGCGAAGGGCATGCACGCGTCCCACAACAAGGCCTGCGCGGCTTAGCAGCGCACCCTAGCCTAGAACTTCTCGTGGGCGCCCAGATAGCGCCACTGGCCAGCCGGCAGGTTGCCCAAGACCACCCGGCCGATGCGGATGCGCTTGAGGCCGACCACCTTGAGCCCGACCTGCTCGCACATGCGCCGGATCTGGCGCTTCTTGCCTTCGGTCAGCACGAAGCGCAGCTGCTCGGGGTTCTGCCAGTCGACCCGGGCCGGCTTGAGCGGCTGGCCGTCGAGGCTGAGGCCGTGGCGCAGCCGCGCCAGCTGCGCCGGCGGAAAGACACGCTGCACGTCGGTGCTGATGTCGCCCATGTCGCCGGGCCCGCTGCCAGGCGGCGACCAGGTCACGCGCACCAGGTATTCCTTTTCCATGCCCGAGTCTTCGCCGATCAGCTGGCGCGCGACCCGGCCGTCCTGCGTCAGCACGAGCAGGCCGACCGAGTCGATGTCGAGCCGCCCGGCCGGCGCCAACCCGCGCAGTTGCGGCGGCGAAAAACGGTGTGTGCTGGTGTCTTCACGCCAATGCGTGCGCGGGTTGATCAGCATCACCGCGGGTTCGTGCCCGTCTTCGGCCTGGCCGCTCACGTAACCCATGGGCTTGTGCAGGATGATCGTGACCTGCGTGGCCTGGTGGCCGTGCGCCTTCTTGTCGACCTCCACGCGATCCGCCGGTGTCACCTTGACACCCATCGGCGCGACCTGCCCGTTGACCTTGACCCAGCCCTGCTCGATCCAGAGGTCGGCCTCGCGGCGCGAGCACAGGCCGAGCTCGGCCATGCGCTTGTTGAGGCGCACCGCGCCGGAAACGGAGGATGAGGAGGAAGAAGCGGGATCGGTCATGTTCGGGGCGTCATGCTATCCCGAACCGCACGAACACCGCGCAGCAGCCGGTGGTCGACCCCGCTTCAGGACACCGCTTTGGCCTGATCGCGCAGGGCCTTGATCTGGTCGTGATTGCGCTGCGCGCCCAGCATCTGCTGCTCGATCAGGCTGCGCACGTCGGCGGGCAGGGCATCGCTCTTCAGCGCCTTGCGATAGCGGGCCAGCGCGGCGTCTTCGCCGCGTTCGCATTCCTCGAGAATCGATACGTCGCTGTTGGCGCCAACGGCGCCTTTCAGGTTGACCCAGCCGCGATGCAGCGCCCCGGTGGCACTGCCGCCGTCGGCTGGCGCCCCGCCACGGCGTGTGATCCATTGCACCAGCTCTTCGGCTGTGCGGCGGCATTCGATCGCGCGGTCGTTGAACACCTGCTTCAATTGCGCGTTTTCCACCTGCTGGGCGCAGGCGCGGAACCCGTACTCGCCATCGCGTGCATTTTCGAGCAGGTCGTTCAGCACGCCGAGAGTTTCCTCGTCGCCGAGCTTTGTCGCACTGTCGGACTCAATGGGGTTGTAGTTGTCACTGGACATGCATGATCTCCTGGAAGTTGAAAGTTGGGGAGGGATGAAGCTTCATGATCGGCCGACGACTCGCGCGTTGCGTCGGCCCGACGTGACGGCCCATGTAGGGCGATGCCGCAGGCGGCGGGCACCTATGCGGCTTCGCATCGCTGTCCGACAACGCGTGCCCGCATTGCGCCGCAGCATGCGGGGCGCTGTGCGCGCGCAGGACCGCAACAGCCCAAGGAGCCCCCAAGATGACGAAGCACGACACTCACCCCGCCTCGGCCCCGACGATCGAGGCGCTGACGCGCCACAACATCGAGACGATTCTTTGCCTGGAAGACGATCAGCAGAACGCGAAGCCGGCGCTGTACCGCGCGGTCTCGCGCATCGCGGCCTTCTGCGGCACGCTGAGCTTCCTCGCGGCCAACGCCGTGGTGTTCGTGGGCTGGATCCTGGTGAACCAGTTGGTCTGGAAGCTCGACCCCTACCCGTTCACCTTCCTGCTGTTCTTGGTGTCGCTCGAAGCGATTTTTCTGTCGATCCTGATCCTCATCAGCCAGAACATGTCGCTGGAGCAGGACGAACGCCGCCATCATCTGGACTTGCAGATCAACCTGCTCACCGAACGCGAGATGACCGCGATGCTGCGGCTCGTGACGCGCATGGCCAGCCAGATGGGCATCGAGGACGAGGGGCAGCGCGAGGTGCGCGCGCTCACCGAGCGCACCGACCCCGGCTCGGTGCTGCACCAGATCGTGGCGGCGGAAACCGCGCACGGCCACTGAGAAGACGCGCGACGCGCACAGACCGCTGCGCCCGCTACGCGCCCGTCTTGGGCTTCGGCACGCGCTGCGCCGGATCGTAGAAGAAGGTCTCCTGTGCCAGCCGCTCGCCTTCCCAGCGCTGCCAGGCGATCTCCTCCATGTGCGTGACGGTGCCGTCGGGCCATTCGAACTCGAAGATCCAGCGGATCGCGACATGGTCGCCATTCACCAGCACCGGCCGCACGCACTGAGACCGGATCGACACGGCCCGGGCCAGGATCGCGCGCTCGCGCGCCACCGCGGAATCGCGCCCGATGCGCGGCTCGGACTGGTTTTCCTGCATCGAGACGTTCGGCGCATAGAACGCCTCGACGGCTTCGTCGTGCGCATTGGCTTCGACGCGGGCAATAAAAAGCTCAAGGGTTTCGGGTGTGGGCATGGACCGGACTGTGCACGCTGCGCCCGGCCGCGTCGATTACCCGCAGGTAAGGCGACGGCGCACCGACTGCACTATGCTGACGCGATGGACACCCGCGTCGCGCCGCAACCCCCGTCGCCAGGTGACCGCCTGCGCAGCTGGCGCGAGCGCCGGCACCTGAGCCAGATGGCGCTGGCCCTGCAGGCCGAGGTGTCGGCGCGGCACCTGAGTTTTGTGGAAACCGGGCGCGCGCAACCCGGGCGCGAGCTGATCCTGCGGCTGGCCGACGAACTCGAGATTCCATTGCGCGAGCGCAACATGCTGCTCAGGGCGGCGGGCTTTGCGCCGGTGTTCGAGCAGCGGCGCTTCGACGACCCGTCGTTCGACCCGGTGCGCTCGATCATCGACATCACGCTGGCGCGGCACGCGCCGTTTCCAGCCTATGTGATCGACCGGCACTGGGACGTCGTGTGTCGCAACGACGGCGTGCCGGAGCTGTACGAAGGCGTCGATGCTGCCCTGCTGGTGCCGCCCACCAACGTCGTGCGGCTCATGCTGCACCCCCAGGGCATGGCGTCGCGCGTGCACAACCTGCCATCGTGGCGCTCCCACTTCATCGTGCAGATGCGCCGCCAGTTCGAGCTGACTGCCGATCCCCACCTCGGCGCGCTGCTGCGCGAAACGCTGGCCTGGCCAGGCGGCATCGGCCCGATCGACGAATCGACGGGCGGGCCGGCGATGACGCTCGACATCGACACCCGCATCGGTCGCCTCTCGTTCATCACGGCCATCACGGTGTTCGGCAGCCCGGTCGATGTGACGCTGGAAGAGATCGCGCTCGAAGTGATGCACCCCGCCAACAGCTTCACGGAGCACGCGGTGCGGGACGCTGCGGCAGCGCGGGCCGCGCGGCGCAAGGGCCAGGAGACGAAGAGGCAGGAGACGAAGGACTAGGCAACCCCCGCCTGCACCAGCGCTGCGCGCATCTTCTCCACGTCCAGCCGCTCCAGGTAGCGCGGGATGTTGCGCCACAGCGTGTGGTAGCCGTAGCCGCCGCGAAACATCTCGCGCAGCGCATCCTCCTTGCGCCAGCCCTGCAGCACCATCCGATAGGCCGCGGCCACCACGCCGGTGCGGTCGGCGCCGTGCCAGCAATGGATCAGCACCGGGCCGTTGCGCTCGGCCTTACGGATCGCAATCAGCGCGCGCAGCACCTCGTCGTCATTGATCGACCAGGTGTCGATGCGCACGCGCTCGAGCGCGATCTCGGGGTGGCCGCGGAACGCGCGCTCGTCGCTGTTGTACGACCGGAAGCTCAGCACCGTCTGGATGCCGAGCGCCTTGAGCGCGGCCACGTCGTCATGCCGCGGCTGCGCACTGCGGTACAGCGTGGGTGTGATGCGGTGCAGGTTCTCGACGCGGTGGCCATGGCCGGCCAGCGGGTCGGCCCATTCATCGGGGCGCGCATCGGCCGGCCGATCGAGCGGCGCGTGCTTCTTCCTTCGGCTTTCGCGCTTCATGCGCCGGGCGCCTTTCGGCGCGGGCGGTGCCGCACCCACAAGATGAGCGCAGCCGCGCCGAGACCGATCCAGTAGTCGACCGGCGCACCGAACAGCCAGTGCTTGTGCCAGGTCACCAGATCCGGCCTGAACTGGGCCCAGCCCCAGGCCGGGTTGATGATGAACCACAGGAAGTCTTCGACGATCCAGAACACCACGAGGCCGACCAGCGCGAGCCCCGCTTCTCGCCACCTCCAGCGGCCGTTGAAAGCCAGCGGCGCAAAGAACACCAGCGCCATGAAGGTGAACACCCAGGCGTGGTAGCCGGTCATCGCGCGGCCGCCCCAGAAGATGTCGAGCAGCCAGTGCTTCTCGATGCGCCAGGTCGGCAGGCTGGTGGCCCAGCCGGCGCCGCCTTCGATCTGAACCTCGGCGTTGGCGAAGAAATACGCCATGACGACGACCCACACGAGGTAGCCGATGGTGCGGCCGATGCGCCGCTCGTGCTGTTCGCCGTTCATGCGCCGAGCACGCAGTCGAGCACGCGGCACGCCGCGTCGGGCTTGCCGAGGCTCCGGCTCTTCTGCGCCATGCGCGCGAGCTGTTCGGGTGCGGCCATGAGGCGCGCAACCTTGTACTCGAGGCCGATGCTGTCGTAGGCCAGCCAGGCCGCGCCCTCTTCCATGAGGAAACCCGCGTTGTGCTCTTCCTGCCCCGGGATCGGCGACACCAGCAGCATCGGCTTGCCGAGTGCGAGGCACTCCGAAATCGTCAAGCCACCCGGTTTGGTCACCACGAGGTCGGCCGCGGCCATGAGCTTTTCCATCTCGTTGGTGAAGCCCAATGCGACCAGCCGGCCGGGAAGGCGCTGCGCGATCGCCTTCAGTGCTTCATGCGCCGTCGCATTGCGGCCGGCCACCGCGATCACCTGGAAGTCGCTGCCCGGCCCGCCGAGCGCCAGCACGCGCTCGACCATGCTCGGCAGGTCGCCCACACCGGCGCCACCGGAAGCCATCAAGATCACCTTGCGCGCCGGGTCGAGGCCGAGCCGCGACACGCAGGCGTCGCGCGCCAGTTCGGGCGCATCGGGCCGGGAGAACACCGGCATCACCGGGATGCCGGTCACGTGGATGCGGTCGGCCGGGAGCCCGCGCGCGCGCATGCGGAAAGCCACTTCTTCGGTGGCGGCGAGGTAGCCGGCCATGCCGGGCACGATCCACATGTTGTGCAGGTCGTAGTCGGTCACCTGCAGCCACACCGGGCAGTCGAGCCGGCCGCGATTGCCCTCGCGCATCAGCAACTCGGCCGGCAGAAAGTGGGTGCAGACGATCGCCCTCGGCTTGGCGCGATGGATCTCGCGCAGCAACGCGCCAGCACTCACGCGCTCGATGCCGCGCCGCAGCCGCTGCGAGGTGGCGCTGTGCGGCGTGCTGTCGGCCTTCTGGTGCAGGTACGACCAGACCTCGGGGGCGCGGTTCACGAGCTGGATGTACCAGTCCGTGTACACCTTGCGGAAGCCGCCGGCCACATGGGCCATGGCGTCGATGTGCACTGCGCTGCAGGGCGGGTTCAATGCTTCGGCCGTCGCGGCCAGGGCTTGGGCGGCGCGCACGTGGCCGTTGCCGGCGCTCACGCTGAGGATCAGGAGTCGGGTCATGTTGTGGCCCGGATTATCGCCAGCGCGTTTGACGCTTCTTTTCCCGGATTTCTTCTTGCCTAGACGACCAGCCGGTAGCCCACCGCCGTTTCGGTCAGCAGATGCTTCGGCTGCGCCGGATCGGCCTCGAGCTTCTGCCGCAGGTGGCCCATGTAGATGCGCAGGTAGTGGCTCTGCTCCGAATGCGACGGGCCCCACACCTCGCGCAGCAGCTGGCGCTGCGTGAGCACGCGGCCGGCGTTCGCCACCAGCACGGCGAGCAGGCGGTATTCGGTCGGCGTCAGGTGCACCTCGGCACCGGCGCGGCGCACGATGCGCGCGGCACGGTCGAGTTCGATCTCGCCGAAACGGAACACCGCCTCGGGCTCGTCGCCGTTGCCCCCGGCCGCGCGCGGGCGACGCAGGTTGGCCCGCACGCGCGCGAGCAGCTCGCCGGTGCCGAAGGGTTTGGTGAGGTAGTCGTCGGCGCCGGCATCGAGCGCGGCGATCTTGTCGGCCTCGTCGGTGCGGGCCGACAGCACGATGATCGGCACCGCGGACCAGCCGCGCACATCGCGGATCAGCGTCACCCCGTCGCCGTCGGGCAGGCCGAGGTCGAGCACCAGCAGGTCGGGCTGGCGCGTGCCGGCCGCAGCCAGCCCGTCGCGCAGGTTCCCGGCTTCGTGCACCTGCCAGCCCTCGGCCTCCAGCGCGCCGCGCACGAAGCGGCGGATCTGCGGCTCGTCCTCGATCACGATGGCGGTGGGTTGGGGCATGGGCGGCTCAAGCGTCGGGCAGTTCCGGAGGACGGGGCGGTGCGCGCCGCGGCAGGGTCACGGTGAATTCTGCACCGCCGCCACGCGCGTTGGCCGCCGTGATCTCGCCCCCGTGCGCGCTCACGACCGCCTTGCAGATCGCCAGGCCGAGGCCGACACCGGGCGTGGCCGACTCGGCCTGGCCGCGCGTGAACTTGTCGAACAGCGTTTGCTCATGGCCCTGCAGCGCGGCAGGCAGGCCGGCGCCGTGGTCGCGCACGGTAAGCACCAGTGCCGCCGGCGTGACCGTCGCGCCCAGCACGATCGGTTGCGCGCCGTACTTGGCCGCGTTCTCCAGCAGGTTGACCAGCACGCGCTCGATCAGCACCGCATCGAATTCGACCAGCGGCAGGTCGGGCGCGAGTGCCGTCTGCACCGACCGGCCGCCCAGCGCAGGCTGCGCGGCGCGGATGGCCGAACCCGCCACCTCCTCCACCGACTGCCAGTCACGCCGCAGATTGACCGCACCGTCGCCGATGCCGCTTTCGAGCCGCGCCATGTCGAGCAGGTTGTTGACCAGCGCGTTGAGCGCCCTCGCCTGCGCCACGATCGCCTGCGCCGCCGCGCCGTGCTGTTCGGCCGGCAGGGTCTGCAGCGACTCGGCCAGTGCGATCAGCGCCGTGAGCGGCGTGCGCACGTCGTGCGAAATGGCGCCAAGCAATGCGTTGCGCAGCCGCTCCGACTCCATCTCGACCACGGCCTGCTGCGCGACCTCGACGTAGTGCACCCGTTCCAGCGCGATCGCGATCTGCCTCGCCAGCGTTTCGAGTTGCTGCGCCTGCTCCGGGATCAGCAGCCAGCGCGGTTGCGCGGGCTCGAGCGCGAGCACGCCGCGCACGCGCATCGGCGCCTGCAGCGGCACGTAGTGCCAGGGCTGCGCGGCCAGCGTGGCAGTGGCGAGGCCGGCCGGCTGGCCCTGGCGGAACGCCCAGTCGGCCACGCTCGCATCGAACCCGGGCGGCGGCGCTGCGGGCGCCACCAGCTGGTCGGCCGCATTGGTGACGAGCACCAGCGCCCGGCCACCGAAATGCCCCTGCACGGCGGCCGCGCCGAGTTCGACCACGCGCGTGCTTTCGAGTGCGGCCGAGAGCTCGCGCGTGAGCTCGAACAGCGATTGCGCGCGCCGCTCCCGGCTGGTCGAGACACCCACCGCGAAGCGAAGACCCGCGGTGAGCTGGCCCACGAGCAGGCCGACGCCGAGCATCACCGCGAAGGTCACGAGGTACTGGACGTCGCTCACGGCAAACGAGAACCGCGGCTGCACGAAGAAGAAGTCGAACGCGGCCACGTTGAGCGCCGCTGCGAACGCGGCCGGCCCGCGCCCGAAGCGGATGGCGACACCGACCACGCCGAGCAGGAACAGCATCACGATGTTGGCCAGTTCGAGCACGCCAGCCAGCGGCGTCGCGAGCAGGGTCACGGCCACGCTGCTGGCGGCGGCCCAGGCGTAGCCCGGCCAGCGCGCGTGCGGGCGGTCGGCATCGGCGTCGTCGGTCGCCTCGGCGCCGCGCCCCCGGCCGAGCGGCGCGCTGGACAGGCGACGCGAGCTTTCCGCACGGCCGACCTCGACGATGTCGAGCGCCGGCGCCTGCTGCGCCAGGGCGCGCGCCAGCGATGCCTGCGGCCACCAGCCGCGCCAGCCGGCGTCCGGCGCGGGCCGACCGATCACCAGCGTGGCGCAATTGAGGCGCTGCGCCTGCGCGGCGAGTTGCTGCGCGATGTCGGCGCCGGTCAGCACGGCCGTGGCGGCACCCAGTTCTTCGGCCAGCTTGAGCACCGCCAGAATGCGGTCGCGCTGCGCGGCGGCGAGGCGCTGCAGCGGCGGCGTCTCCACGTACGCGGCATGCCAGCGGACGTTGAGCTGCCCGGCGAGCCGCGCCGCGGCACGCACCGTTTGGGCCGCGCCCTCGCTCGGGCCGACGCAGGCGAGGATGGCGCCCGACGTGTTCCAGGCCTGCAGCGCGGTGGCGCCCGACTGCTCGACGCGCCAGCCACGCATGTCGTCTTCGACATGCTCGGCGGTGCGGCGCAAGGCGATCTCGCGCAGCGCGAGCAGGTTGCCTTTGCGAAAGAAATTCTGGGCAGCGCGCTCCGCCTGCTGGGGCAGGTACACCTTGCCGGCCGCGAGCCGGGCCGTGAGTTCGTCGGGCGTGACGTCGACCAGCACCACCTCGTCGGCCTCGTCGAGCACGGTGTCGGGCACGGTCTCGTGCACCCGCACGCCGGTGATGGCGCCCACGGTGCCGTTCAGGCTCTCGAGGTGCTGAACGTTGAGGGCCGACCAGACCTCGATGCCTGCGGCCAACAGCTCCTGCACGTCCTGCCAGCGCTTGGCATGGCGGGAACCCGGCGCGTTGGTGTGCGCCAGCTCGTCGACCAGCAGCACCGCTGGTTTGCGTTCGAGCGCGGCATCCAGGTCGAACTCGGGCAGCGCGCGGTCGCGGTACGGCAACTGGCGCAACGGGAGGCGATCGAGCCCGACCAGCAATGCCGCGGTCTCGCTGCGGCCATGCGTCTCGACCACGCCGATCAGCACGTCGCGCCCCGCCGCATGCTCGCGCTGCGCCGCACTCAGCATGGCCCAGGTCTTGCCGACGCCGGCGCTCGCGCCGAAATAGATGCGCAGCTTGCCGCGCTGGGCACGCGCCTCGTCGCTGCGCATCTGCGCGAGCAGCGCGTCGGGGTCGGGGCGGACGACTTCGTTCATGGGAGGCGGCCCGTCAGGTTAGCGCATGGGCCGTTCCTTGCGCCGTCGACAATCATCGCGTGCTACTTCGCCGGGTCGAGCGCGAGGTTCAGCGCCAGCACGTTGATGCGCGGCTCGCCGAGCAGCCCCCACAGCGCGCCCTCGGTGTTGCTGGCGATGAGTTGCTCGACCTGCTCGACCGGCAGGCCGCGCACGCGTGCGACCCGCACCGCCTGGTAGTGCGCCGCCGCCGGGCTGATGTGCGGATCGAGCCCACTCGCCGATGCGGTGACCAGATCCACCGGCACGGGTGCCGTGTTGCCGGGGTCGGCCACGCGCAGCGCCTCGATGCGGGCCTTGACCGCGTCGGCCAGCGCCGGGTTCAGCGGCCCCTGGTTCGCGCCGCCCGAGGCGGATGCGTTGTAGGCCATCGGTGCCGTGGCCGACGGGCGGCCCCAGAAGTGCTTCGGGTCGCTGAAGGCCTGGCCGATCAGCGCGGAGCCGACCGGCTTGCCATCGCGCAACACCAGGCTGCCCGCAGCCTGCGCGGGGAACAGAGCTTGCGCGACGCCGGTGACGGCGAGCGGGTAGAGCACGCCGGTGACGAGCGTGAGCGCTGTGAACAGCACGAGGGCCGGACGCAGAAGTGGGGTTGTCATGGATGTGTCCTCAGACCAGGCCCACGACGGCGAGCAGCCAGTCGATTGCCTTGATGCCGATGAAGGGAACGATCAGGCCGCCGAGGCCATAGATCGCGAGATTGCGGCGCAGCAGTGCGGCGGCGCCGACCGGGCGATAGCGCACGCCCTTGAGCGCCAGCGGAATCAGGAACACGATCACCAGTGCATTGAAGATCACCGCCGACAGGATGGCCGACGACGGGCTCGCCAGCCGCATCACGTTGAGCGCACCCAGCTGCGGATAGGTCGACACGAAGATCGCCGGGATGATCGCGAAGTACTTCGCCACGTCGTTCGCGATGCTGAAGGTGGTGAGCGAGCCGCGCGTCATCAGCAACGCCTTGCCGGTCTCGACCACTTCGAGCAGCTTGGTCGGGTTCGAGTCGAGGTCGACCATGTTGCCGGCCTCCTTCGCGGCCTGCGTGCCGCTGCCCATGGCCACGGCGACGTCGGCCTGCGCGAGCGCCGGCGCGTCGTTGGTGCCGTCGCCGGTCATCGCGACCAGGCGCCCCTCGGCCTGGTACTGGCGGATCAGCGCGAGCTTGTCTTCGGGCGTCGCTTCGGCGAGAAAGTCGTCGACGCCGGCCTCGGCTGCGATGGCCGCGGCCGTGAGCTTGTTGTCGCCCGTGATCATCACGGTCTTGATGCCCATGCGGCGCAGCTCGGCGAAACGCTCCTTGATGCCGGTCTTGACGATGTCCTTGAGCTCGACGATGCCGAGCACGCGGTTGCCTTCGGAAACGGCCAGCGGCGTGCTGCCGCGGCGCGACACTTCGTCGGACGCGCGCAGCACCTCGGGCGCGATCGAGCCACCCAGCGCTTCGACGTGCCTGCGCACCGCGTCGACCGCGCCCTTGCGCAGCATGATGGCTTCGGGCAGATCGGCTCCGCTCATGCGCGTCTGCGCGGTGAAGGGCACGAAGCGCGTGTCGTCCACGCCCGCATCGGTCACGCCCTGGCGGCGTGCCAGCTCGACGATGCTGCGGCCTTCGGGCGTTTCATCGGCCAGCGAGGCCAGCACCGCGGCGCGCGCCAGCCGCTCGGGCGTGATGCCGGGCCCGGGCAGAAAGGCCGACGCCTGGCGATTGCCGTGCGTGATGGTGCCGGTCTTGTCGAGCAGCAGCACGTCGACGTCGCCAGCGGCTTCCACTGCGCGGCCCGAGGTCGCGATCACGTTGGCCTGCATCATGCGGCTCATGCCGGCCACGCCGACCGCCGACAGCAGGCCGCCGATGGTGGTGGGAATCAGGCACACCAGCAACGCCACCAGCGCGGTGAGCGACACCACCGTGCCGGCACCGGCCGCGCCCACGCTGAACACCGAGTACGGCAGCAGCGTGACCGTGACCATCAGGAACACCAGCGTCAACGCCACCAGCAGGATGGTGAGCGCAATCTCGTTCGGCGTCTTGTGGCGCTTGGCGGCCTCGACCATGCCGATCATGCGGTCGAGGAAGGATTCGCCCGGGTTGACCGAGATGCGCACCACCAGCCAGTCGGACAGCACGCGCGTGCCGCCGGTCACGGCGGAAAAGTCGCCGCCCGATTCGCGCACCACGGGCGCCGATTCGCCGGTGATCGCGCTCTCGTCGACCGAGGCCACGCCTTCGATCACTTCGCCGTCGAGCGGGATCACGTCGCCGGTTTCGACCAGCACCACGTCGCCCTTGCGCAGGTTCGGCGCCTGCTCCGGCAGGAAGCCTGCATCGCGGTGCGGGCCGTTGAGCTTCTTGGCCCAGGTGTCCTTGCGCAGGCCGCGCAGCGACGCCGCCTGCGCCTTGCTGCGGCCTTCGGCCAGCGCCTCGGCGAAGTTGGCGAACAGCACGGTGAACCAGAGCCACACGGCAATGGCCAGCACGAAGCCGGCCCGCATTCCGGTGTCGCCCTTGAAGCCGATGGCGTGCAGCCACAGCAGCGTCGTGAGGATGCTGCCGATGTAGACGACGAACATCACCGGGTTGCGCCATTGCACGCGCGGGCTCAGCTTGGCAAAGGCGCTCCACAGCGCGGGTTTGATCAACGCCGCGTCGAGCAGCGACAGGGAAGCGGTTTTGGCTTTCATGACGATCACTTCCACAACATCAAGTGCTCGACCACCGGCCCCAGCGCGAGCGCCGGCACGTAGTTGAGCAGGCCGACCAGCAACACGGTGCCGATCAGCAGGGAGACGAACAGCGGCCCGTGCGTCGGCATGGTGCCGGCGGTCTCGGGCAGGCGCTTCTTGGCGGCGAGCGCACCCGCGATGGCCAGCACCGGCACGATCACGCCGAAGCGGCCGAGCCACATCACGAGGCCGAGCAGCGCGTTGTAGAACGGCGTGTTGGCCGAAAGCCCTGCGAACGCACTGCCGTTGTTGTTGCCGGCCGAGGTCAGCGCGTAGAGGATCTCGGAGAAGCCGTGCGCGCCGGGGTTGGCGATGCCGGCTTTGCCATCCACCATGCTGACCGCGAGTGCGGTGCCCGCCAGCACCAGGATCGGCGTGACCAGGATCGCGACCGAGGTCAGCTTCATCTCGTGCACCTCGATCTTCTTGCCGAGGTACTCGGGCGTGCGGCCGATCATCAGGCCGGCAATGAACACCGCGAGGATCGCGAAGATCAGCATGCCGTACAGGCCGCTGCCGACGCCGCCGAACACCACCTCGCCGAGCTGCATCAGCACCAGCGGCACCAGGCCCCCGATCGGCGTGAGCGAGTCGTGCATCGCGTTCACCGCGCCGCACGAGGCGGCCGTGGTCACGGCGGCGAACAACGCGGAGGCATTGATGCCGAAGCGGACTTCCTTGCCCTCCATGTTGCCGCCGGCCTGCAGCGCGCTTGTGGCCTGGTCGACGCCCAGCGCGCCGAGCAGCGGGTTGCCGGCCTGCTCCGCCGGCAGCAGCACGACGACGGCAATGACGAACATCACCGTCATCGCGGCCAGCACCGCCCAGCCCTGCCGCAGGTCCCCGACCACGCGGCCGAAGGCGAAGCACAGGGCGGCCGGAATCAGGAAGATCGCCAGCATCTGCACGAAGTTGGCGAGCGCCGTCGGGTTCTCGTACGGGTGCGCCGAGTTGGCGTTGAAGAAACCGCCGCCGTTGGTGCCGACCATCTTGATGGCCTCCTGCGAAGCGACCGGGCCCATCGCCAGCGTCTGGGTGGTGGTGTTGGCGTCTTCCATCACGGGATTGCCGGCTGGGTCTTTCAGGGGCTGCCCGTCGGGGCCGTTCTTCGGCTGTTGGTAGGCCTGCGCCTCGACCGTGGTCACCGTCTTGTAGCTGTCGAAGTTCTGGATCACGCCCTGGCCGGCGAAGAACACGGCCACGACAAACGAGAGCGGCAGCAGCAGCCACACGGTGATGCGCGTGGTGTCGACCCAGAAATTGCCGACAAAGCCCCGGCCATCGGTGCGCCGCGCCGCGAAGCCGCGTGCCAGCGCGAAGGCGACCGCGATGCCGGTGGCGGCCGACAGGAAGTTCTGCACCGTGAGCCCGAGCATCTGTGTGAGATAGCTCATGGTCGACTCGCCGGCGTAGCCCTGCCAGTTGGTGTTGGTGACGAAGGCCACCGCGGTATTGAACGAAGAATCGGGCGAGACCGCGGCCATGCCGGCCGGGTTGAGCGGCAGCACGGCCTGCAGGCGTTGCAGCCCGTAGACGACCAGCCCGCCCAGTGCATTGAAGGCCAGCAGCGCCAGCGCATAGCTGCGCCAGTGCATCGATTCGCCGGCCGACACGCCGGCCAGGCGGTACAGCGGCGCTTCCACGCGCTGCATCCAATGCGGCAGGCGGCCGTCACACAATGCCGCAAGGAAGCGGCCGATTGGCCAGGCCAGCAGGCCGAGCACGACCAGAAAGAGCAGCAGCAGAGTCCAGGCAGAGGCGTTCATGACTCAGAACTCCTCCGCGCGGATCAGCGCGTAGACCAGATAGGCGAACAGCGCGATCGCAATGAAAGCGCCAAAGCCATAGAGCACTTCGAGGCTGATCACGGCCGCTCCCCTTTGGCGGCCTGCAGCCTGTGCAGCCCTGCCACCATGACGACCAGTGCCACCCACAGCGCCGCGAGGGCGGCGATCCATACCAAATCCATTCAGTCACTCCTGTTGCGAGACATGGCACTCAGTCTCGGCAGGCGTGCGTAAAAACGGGGAATGGACTCGGGGGCGGGGTGTAAAGAAGCCGTAAAAACGGCGAGCGGGGTTGGCTCAGGCGCGCGGAAAGCTGGCCTGCTGCATCTCGCGGTTGAGCTCTTGCAGCTTTCTGGACAGCTTCAGAACTTCGGCACGCACGGATTCATCCCCGCTGTGGAGCTGAAGGAACAGCTTGGCGAGAGTGTCTGTCAGGTGAGCCCATTGCGCGAATGAACTGCCCATGGTGTCCGACGGTTTACGCAAAGCTTCGCTCCACAACCGAAGAGTTGTAATAGCACGATAGTACTCACTTCGGTAGCGTCCGTGTTGAGAATTCAGCGCTGGAGCTTGTCTTTTGCGTTCTGCGCCTCGATGCGCTCGCGGGCGGCCATCCAGTCGGCGTCGCTCCACTGCCGCAGTTCGTAGAAGTTGCCGCCGGTGGCGAGCGCCTGGCCGCCGTCCATCATGATGGCCTGGCCGGTGAGCCAGTCGCACTGGCCGGGCGCCATGAGGAATGCGGCGAGGTTCTGCAACTCGCTCATCTCGCCGGTGCGTGCCATCGGATTGCTCTTCTTGCTGCGCTCGCCGGGCTCCTCGCCGGGATTCAGGCGCTTGCTCATGCCTTCGGTCGGAATCTCGCCGGGGCCGACCGCGTTGAGGCGGATGCCGTAGCGCGCCCACTCCACGGCCAGCGACTTGGTCATGACCTCGATGCCGGCCTTGCTCATGGCCGAGGGCACCACGTAGGGGCCGCCGTTGTCGACCCAGGTCACGATGATGCTCATCACGCTGCGGTACGGGCTGCCGGGCTTCCACTCGCCGGCCTTGGCCTGCGCGATCCAGCGCTTGCCGACCGCCTGCGTCACGTAGAAGCTGCCGTGGAACACGATGTTGGCCACCGCGTCGAAGGCGCGCGGCGACAGCGCCTCGGTCGGCGAGACGAAGTTGCCGGCCGCGTTGTTGACCAGGCCGGTGAGGCCGCCGCCGGCGAACAGCGACTCCACCATTTCGTCGACCGCCTGCGCGTTGCGGATGTCGACGCCGAACGCATCGACGCGGCGCCCCGGAAACTGCTTGCGCCATTCGGCCGCCGTGTCTTCGACCACCGACTGGCGCCGGCCGCAGATCGCGACGTCGGCGCCGAGGCCCAGAAAACGCTCGGCCATCGACTTGCCGAGGCCGGTGCCGCCGCCGGTGACCAGGATGCGCTGGCCGGTCATGAGGGTGGGTTGGAACATGGTGCGTGTCTCCTTCTTCGGTGGTGAGTGGACGAATCAGTCAGCAACGAACTTCGCCTTGAACTTCGCCTCGTCGGCATCGAGCTCGAGCGTGACGAGCTGGCCCATCTTGTTGTCGGCGAGGCGGCAGGCGGCGAACAGGCTGTAGCGGCCCTTGAAGTAGTAGCTCTCGAGGTCGATCAGCATGTAGGGGTGCGGCACGAAGACCTGGTGCTCGAACACCACGCGGTGCACGTTGCGCGGCGACGGAAAGAGCTTGTACTCACCCGTGTCGATCGATTTGGCGGTGGCCATGGTGGGGTTCCGGAAAAGGTGAGGGGCTAGGGTTGGCGGAACTGCTTGCGCAGCACCGCACGGTGCCGGTCGATGTGCGCCATCTGCGCTTCGGCGATGGTGCCGCCAAGGTCGACGCCGTCGCCGTTCAGCACCTCGTTGGCAAGCGCCAGCGCGCGCGCGACGACCTCTTCTTCGCTCACGCCCTGGCCGGCCGCAAGGTCGAGCGCCACGCGCTTCATGGCGCGCTGCGACAGCATCCACATGGCGCCGAAGGCATCCCAGGCGGCGGCGGCTTCCTTGAACTTGTCGCGCTCGGCCAGGATTTCGTTGAGCGGCTTGGCGAGCAGTTCGTTGAGCGCATCGAGCTGCTCCGCCATGGCCTCGTTCTGCGCGTTGGCGGCGAGCAGGGCATCGGCTGCGGCATCGGCCTGGGCGTAGGGTGTCGTGGACATGGTGGATTCAGCTCCCGATCAGTGCGCGGTAGGCGTCGCGCGTGCCGGGCGCGACGGAGTCGAGCGCCAGCTGGTAAGAGGTTCGGTGCCGCGCCATCATGCGCGCGGAGGCCACGGTTTTCGACTTGCAGTACCAGTGGCAGGTGTGTTGCATCAAGAACAGCTCGGCCGACATCGTGAACGCCTTGGCCTTGGGCGTTTGCTGCAGGCGGTTGGCGGCCGCATCGGCGATGCCCTGGGCATGGATCGCAAAGGCCTGGCGCACGTCGAAGAACATCGATGCGGGCAGCAGCTGGTCGGCGAACGGCAAGGCCAGTGGCAACTTGCTGACGCGCGCCTGCGATTCGTCGACGCGCGAGAAACCGGCGGCGAAACGGTTGAACTGCGCCGACAAGTCCTGCTCGCTGCTGTCGAGCAGGCTCCAGATCTGGGCCCGGCGCTCCGCATCGTCTTCGCCCAGGCAGCGCAGGTAGCCGTCGGTGAGCTTTTCCATGAGCTTCTCGATCTGGTGGTTGCCGAGATGGCTGGCCAGCAACGCAATGCGCCGCTTCTGGTCTCTCGATTTGAGAGCGTACGCGCCGAAGGCGATCAGGATCGCCAGAACAAAGATTTCCATGGGCAGGAGTGTAGTGATCCCGTGCGGCGGCCCCCATGCGATCTGCTATTGTTTTGATAGCTTACGGAGCCCGTCAGACGGTCACTCCAGCCCGTTGGCCTGGCGCCGCAGGCTCATGCGCCTGAGGAAAGCTGCCTCAGCTCACGGCGAAGCTCGCGCTCCAGCTCCTGCTCCGTCGGCAGATGCAGTTGGTAGCGGCTGGTGAAGATGTTGCGCTCCTGCTGCTCGCCCAGGGTGTACTTCACCACCGCGTCGTTCTTGTCCGGGCACAGGATCACGCCAAGTGTCGGGTTGTCGCCCTCGGTGCGCCGCTCGCGGTCGTAGTAGTTCACATAGAACTGGATCTGGCCCAAGTCGCCATGGGTCAGCTTGCCGACCTTGAGGTCGATCAGCACGTAGCACTTCAGCACCGTGTGATAGAAAACCAGATCGATGTAGAAGTGATCGCCGTCGACCGTGATGCGCTCCTGGCGCGACACAAATGCAAAGCCCTTGCCCAGCTCCAGCAAAAAGGTTTGCAGGTTGTCTATGAGCGCCTGCTCCAGCTTCGACTCCACCAGCCTCGGGGACTCGGGCAGCCCCAGAAACTCGATCACCAGCGGGTCTTTCAAAGCGTCGAGCGGTTGCATCACTTCATGCCCATGCGTTGCCAGCCGCATCAATCCCTTTTTGTCTTTGCTCTTGGCCAGGCGGTCGTACAGCAGGCTCGCTGCCTGGCGCGACAGTTCGCGCACCGACCACGCATTGCGGATCGCCTCGATCTCATAGAAGGCCCGCGCCTCGGCACGCCCCACACGCAGGAGCTGGCGATAGTGGCTCCATGACAGCGATGGATGCAGCACACCGGGCTGCCACGCTTCATCGCCCACCGATTTCCGAGACGGCGTCCCGGAAATCGCCTCCAGGGGCAAGGCCAGCGCCGCCGCCGAAGATTTCCGAGACACCGTCTCGGAAATCAGCTGTGGATAGTCGAGGTAGAACTGCCGGAAGGCTTCAAGGTTGTCCACGGAGTAACCGCGCCCGAACTCGGCGTTCAGCCGCGCCGACAGCTCGGCCAGCAACCTGGCGCCATATCCGGCCCGCCGCTGCCCACGCTGCTCTTCTTCAACGATCTCGCGGCCGACCAGCCAGTTGGCAGCAACCTGTGTCGTGTTGACCGTGCGCGCCACGCCGGCACGCGCCGCGTCCAATATCTCGCGCACCCGGCCATAGAGCGGCGGCGCGGCGGCAACAGGTTTTTTCTCGCGCGAGGTTGTCAATCTGGTTCTCTTTGAGGGCTGCGCGATTATCGAGGGCCCGCACCCCCACCGCCGCGCAGCGCCGCCATGTCGAGCACGCGCAGCCCACCGTATTCCACCCGCAGCGCGCCCTGCGCTTCCAGCGTGCGCAGCGCCTGGTTCACGCGCTGGCGCGACAGGCCGATCAGGTAGGCCAGTTCCTGCTGGGTGATGCGCAGCAGTTCGCCCACGCCCGGAAACAGCACGGGATTGAACAACGCGGCCAGGTTGCGCGCCACGCGCACGTCGGGGTTGTTGAGCCGGTCGGCCTCGCGCGCGGCGATGAACTGGGCCAGCCGCTCGTTGAGCTGGTTCATCACGAAGCGGTTGAAACCGATGGAGTGGTCCAGCAGCCAGTGGAAGTCGTCGACCGGCAACCCCGCCACGAGGCTGCGGCGCAGCGCCTGGATGTTGTAGCGGTACGGCTCCCGCTTGAGCGCGGTGCCTTCGCCGAACCAGCCGCCGGGCGGCAGGCCGCTGTAGGTCATCGAGGTGCCATCGGCGTTGTCGTTGCTCATCTTGAGCAGGCCCTCGATCACGCCGAACCAGTAGGTCGGCGCGCGGCCGATGCGGCAGACCAGGTCGCCGGGTTCGGCCTCGCCCACCACCAGCGCGGCCTCGGCGCGGCGCCGCTCCGGGCCCGCGAGCGCGCGCAGCCACGGGATGTTGTCGAGCTCGCCGGCATCGGCCGGACGCACGCGGTCGCGGATCGAATTGCCGCTGCTGGAACTGCCGATGTTCATCGGGAAACTCCGGGGAGTAGTGTCCCTAGGATTGTCGTTGGAACGACAACTCGGCGTCAAAGTGCGGCCTACGATCCGCCCCACTGTGAACCTTCCTCCTCTGCCCGCCGACACCTTCCCTCGCCTGCTGGCCGCCCACGCGGCGCGGCAGCCCGCGGCGCCCGCCGTGCGCGAAAAAGACCTCGGCATCTGGCAGGCCTGGACGTGGGCCGACGTGGCCACCGAAGTGCGCGAGATCGCCTGCGGCCTTGCGAGCCTGGGGTTCAGGCCCTTCGACAACCTCGCGATCGTCGGTGCCAACCGGCCGCATCTCTACATGGCCGTGGTGGCCGCGCAAAGCCTGCGCGGCGTGCCGGTGCCGCTCTACCAGGACGCGGTGGCGGGCGAGATGGTGTTCATGCTGGAAGACGCGGCGATCGAGTTCGTGTTTGCCGAAGACCAGGAACAGGTCGACAAGCTGCTGGAGTGCCGCGAGCTGCAGCAAGGCAAGCAGCCCAACCTGCGCCACATCATCTACGACGACCCGAAGGGCCTGCGCCACTACGAGCAGCCGGGCCTGCTCGGCTACGAACAATTGCGCGTGCTCGGCCGCGCCTTCGACCTCGCCAACAAGGGCTACTTCGATGCCGCGGTGGCGAGCGGTGCGCCGACCGACGTGGGCGTGATCCTCTACACCTCCGGCACCACCGGCCGGCCCAAGGGCGTCTGCCAGACGCATGCGAGCTTCATCGCGGCCGGTCACGGTGGCGTGGTGACCGACAAGCTCGGCCCGGGCGACAACATCATGAGCTACCTGCCGATGGCCTGGGTCGGCGACCACCTGTTCTCGGTGGCGCAGTGGCTGGTGGGCGGCTTCACGCTCAACTGCCCCGAGTCGGCCGAGACCGTGATGAACGACATGCGCGAGATCGGGCCAAGCTACTACTTCGGCCCGCCGCGCACCTTCGAAGGCCTGCTGACGGCCGTCTCGATCCGCATGGAAGACGCGGCCGCCCCCAAGCGCTGGTTCTATGGCAAGTTCATGGCGCTGGCGCAACGCGTGGGCGCCGACATCCTCAATGGCGCGCCGGTGGGCGGCGGCGATCGCTTCATGTACGCGATCGGCAACGCGCTGGTGTATGGCCCGCTGCGCAACGTGCTGGGCATGAGCCGCATCCGGGTGGCCTACACGGCAGGCGCGGCGATCGGGCCCGACCTGTTCCGTTTCTACCGCTCGATCGGCGTCAATCTCAAGCAGTTCTACGGCCAGACCGAGACCTGCGCGTACGTCTGCCTGCAGCAGGACGGCAAGGTCAAGCTGCAGACGGTCGGCACCGCGGCACCGGGCATCGAACTGAAGATCGCGCACGACGGCGAAGTGCTGGTGCGCGGCGTGTCGGTGCTCAAGGAGTACTACAAGCGGCCCGACGCGACGGCCGAGGTGCTCGATGCCGAAGGCTATTTCCACACCGGCGATGCCGGCGTGCTCGACAGCGAAGGCCACCTGCGCATCATCGACCGTGCGAAGGACGTGGGCCGCATGAACGGCGGCGCGATCTTCGCGCCCAACTACATCGAGAACAAGCTCAAGTTCTTTCCGCAGATCAAGGAGGCGGTGTGCTTCGGCAACGGCCGCGACGAGGTCTGCGCCGCGATCAACATCGACTTCGAGGCGGTCGGCAACTGGGCCGAGCGGCGCGGGCTGGCCTATGGCGGCTACGTTGACCTGGCCGGCAAGCCCGAGGTGCTGGCACTGGTCGGCGAATGCATCGCGAAGGTGAACGCCGACCTTGCGGCCGAAGACGGCATGGCCGACACGCAGATCGCGCGCTTCCTGGTGCTGCACAAGGAGCTCGACCCCGACGACGACGAGCTCACGCGAACGCGCAAGGTGCGGCGCGGTTTCATCGCCGAGAAATACGCGGTGCTGCTCGACGCGCTGTATGGCGGCAAGAAGGAGCAGTTCATCGAAACGCAGGTCAAGTTCGAAGACGGGCGCACCGGCACCGTGAGTGCCACGCTCACCATCGTGGAAGCCAAGCGCTTCCCGCCCGTGAAGGCCGCAGCATGAGCGCGCGCCGGGCCGCCCCAAGCAAGCTCGCACCGCAGTGCGTCAGCACGGAGGTCTTCCGATGAGCACCCGGAAAATCGGCGACGTCATCCTCGATGTGCAGAACATCAGCCTCGGCTTCGGTGGCGTCAAGGCGCTGACCGACATCAGCTTCGACGTGCGCGAACACGAGGTGCGCGCCATCATCGGCCCGAACGGCGCGGGCAAGAGCTCGATGCTCAACTGCATCAACGGCGTGTACCAGCCGCAGCAGGGCAGCATCGCCTTCCGCGGCCAGACCTTCAAGCACATGAACTCGCGCCAGGTGGCCGAGATGGGCGTGGCGCGCACCTTCCAGAACCTGGCGCTGTTCAAGGGCATGAGCGTGCTCGACAACATCATGACGGGCCGCAACCTGCGCATGAAGTCGAACCTATTCCAGCAGGCGATCCGCTGGGGCGCGGCCGAGCGCGAGGAAACGAAGCACCGCGAGTTCGTCGAACAGATCATCGATTTCCTCGAGATTCAGGCGCATCGCAAGACGCCGGTCGGCCAGCTCCCCTACGGCCTGCAGAAGCGCGTCGACCTCGGCCGCGCGCTCGCGATGGAGCCGCAGGTGCTGCTGCTCGACGAGCCGATGGCCGGCATGAACGTGGAAGAGAAGCAGGACATGAGCCGCTTCATCCTCGATGTGAACGACGAATTCGGCAGCACCATCGTGCTGATCGAACACGACATGGGCGTGGTGATGGACATCTCGGATCGCGTGGTGGTGCTCGACTACGGCAAGAAGATCGGCGACGGCACGCCCGACGAAGTGCGCAGCAACGAGAACGTGATCCGCGCCTACCTGGGGGTCGAACACTGATGGCCTTCTTTCTCGAAACCCTTTTCGGCGGCCTCATGGTGGGCATGCTGTATTCGCTGGTGGCGCTCGGCTTCGTGCTGATCTTCAAGGCCTCGGGTGTCTTCAATTTCGCGCAGGGCGCGATGGTGCTGTTCGCCGCGCTCGCGATGGCGCGCTTCGCCGAGTGGATCCCGATGTGGACGGGCATCGACAACCGCTGGTTCGCCAACGGCGCGGCCTTCGTCGTCGCGGGCCTCGTGATGTTCATGGTGGCATGGCTGGTGGAGCGGCTGGTGCTGCGCCACCTGGTCAACCAGGAAGGCGCAACGCTGCTGATGGCCACGCTAGGCATCGCCTACTTCCTCGACGGCCTGGGCCAGACCCTGTTCGGCAGCAACATCTACAAGATCGACATCGGCATGCCGAAGGATCCGATCTTCCTGCTCGACAAGATGTTCGAAGGCGGCATCCTGATCAACAAGGAAGACCTGTACGCCGCCGCGATCGCCGCCGCGCTGGTGGCGCTGCTCTCGCTGTTCTTCCAGAAGACCGGCACCGGCCGCGCACTGCGCGCGGTGGCCGACGACCACCAGGCCGCGCAGTCGATCGGCATTCCGCTCGCGCGCATCTGGGTCATCGTCTGGTGCGTGGCCGGCGTGGTGGCGCTCGTGGCCGGAATGATCTGGGGCAGCAAGCTGGGCGTGCAGTTCTCGCTCACCACGGTGGCGCTGCGTGCGCTGCCGGTGGTGATCCTCGGCGGGCTCACCTCGGTGCCGGGCGCGATCATCGGCGGGCTGATCATCGGCGTCGGCGAGAAGCTGTCGGAGGTGTACCTGGGCCCGTACGTGGGCGGCGGCATCGAGATCTGGTTCGCCTACGTGCTGGCGCTTGTCTTCCTGTTGTTCCGTCCACAAGGATTGTTCGGCGAAAAAATCATTGATCGGGTCTGACCATGTTCTACAGAGAAAACGGCCAGTTCAAGACCAGCTACCGCGCCGACCAGCAGGTTTTCCCGATCCTGCAGGATCGCGTGGCGATCGGCCTGATGCTGGTCTTCGCGTTCGCCGTCGTGCCCCTCCTGGCCAGCGACTACCTGATGCGCGCGATCCTGATTCCCTTCGTGATCATTTCGCTGGCCGCGCTCGGCGTGAACGTGCTGGTGGGCTACTGCGGGCAGATCTCGCTGGGCTCGGGCGCCTTCATGGCGGTGGGCGCCTACGGGGCCTACAACTTCTTCGTGCGCTTCCCGGGGCTGCCGCTGATTCCCGCGCTGATCCTGGGCGGCCTGTGCGCCACGCTGTTCGGCATCCTGTTCGGCCTGCCCAGCCTGCGCGTCAAGGGCCTCTACCTCGCGGTCGCGACGCTGGCCGCCCAGTTCTTCAGCGACTGGATGTTCCTGCGCATCAAGTGGTTCACGCTCGACACGCCCTCGGGCTCGGTGTCGGTGTCGAACCTGCAGGTCTTCGGCTGGCCGATCGAAAGTGCCGCGAGCAAGTACCTGTTCTGCCTGGTGGTGCTCCTGGTGGTCGCCGTGCTGACCAAGAACCTGGTGCGCGGCGCCATCGGCCGCGAGTGGATGGCGATCCGCGACATGGACGTGGCCGCCGCAGTGATCGGCATCCGCCCGATGTACGCCAAGCTCAGCGCCTTCGCGGTCAGCTCGTTCATCATCGGCGTGGCCGGTGCGCTCTGGGCCTTTGTCTACCTCGGCGCCTGGGAACCGGCGGCGTTCTCGGTCGACCAGTCGTTCCGGCTGCTCTTCATGGTGATCATCGGCGGGCTCGGCTCGATCATGGGCGCCTTCTTCGGCGCGGCCTTCATCACCGTGCTGCCGATCGTGCTGAACCAGGCGCTGCCGGTCATCGCCGGCTGGTTCGGCGCACAGATCTCGACCGTCGGCATCGCGCATGCCGAGCTGATGATCTTCGGTGGCCTCATCGTGTGGTTCCTGATCGTCGAGCCGCACGGGCTGGCCAAGCTCTGGTCCACCGGCAAGCAGAAGCTGCGCCTCTGGCCCTTCCCTCATTGATCGCGTGACTTTCCCATCCAACCCCAGGAGACAACCATGAAACTGAAATCACTCGCACTTGCCGTGGCCACCGCGTCCGCGCTGGCGGGAGCGGCCCCCGCGTTCGCGCAGCCCACCGAGCAGTTCATTCCCGTGCTGTCGTATCGCACCGGCGCCTACGCGCCGAACGGCACGCCCTGGGCCAACGGCTATGTCGACTATCTCAAGCTGGTGAATGCGCGCGGCGGCATCAACGGCGTGAAGCTCACCTTCGAGGAATGCGAGACCGGCTACGACACGGCGCGCAGCGTGGAGTGCTACGAGCGCCTGAAGGGCAAGAACGGCGGCGCCACGCTGGTGCAGCCGCTGTCCACCGGCGCCACCTTCGCCATCACCGAGAAGGCGCCGGTCGACAAGATCCCCGTGGTGACCGTGGGCTACGGCCGCAGCGAGAGCGCCGACGGCTCGGTGTTCAAGTGGAACTTCCCGATCGCCGGCACCTACTGGGTCGCGGCCGACGCGATCATCCAGGCGATCGCCAAGAAGGAAGGCGGGCTCGACAAGCTCAAGGGCAAGAAGATCGCCCTGATCTATCACGACAGCCCGTACGGCAAGGAGCCGATCCCGCTGCTCCAGGAGCGCGCCAAGCTGCACGGCTTCGAGCTGCAGCTGCTGCCGGTGACAGCGCCCGGCGTCGAGCAGAAGGCCACCTGGCTGCAGGTGCGCCAGGCCCGTCCCGACTTCGTGCTGCTGTGGGGCTGGGGCGTGATGAACTCCACCGCCATCAAGGAAGCGCAGGCCACCGGCTTCGCCCGCGAGAAGATGTACGGCGTGTGGTGGGCCGGCGCCGAACCCGACGTGAAGGATGTGGGCGACGGCGCCAAGGGCTACAACGCCGTGACCATGCAGCACGGTGCAGAGCCGCAGTCCAAGCTCGTGAAGGACGTGGTCGCGATGCTGCACGACAAGAACCAGGGCACCGGCCCGAAGGACGAAGTCGGGCAGGTGCTCTACATGCGCGGCGCCATGAGCGCGATGCTCGGCGTGGAAGGCATCCGCGCCGCGCAGGATCGCTTCGGCAAGGGCAAGGTCATGACGGGCGAGCAGGTGCGCTGGGGGCTGGAGAACCTCAACCTCACGCAAGCCAAGCTCGACGGCCTGGGCTTTGCGGGCGTGATGCGCCCGATCAGCACCTCGTGCTCGGACCACATGGGTGCGGCCTGGGCGCGCATCCACACCTGGGACGGCAAGGCATGGAAGTTCACGTCTGACTGGCTGCAGGCCGACGAGCAGATCATCAAGCCGCTCGTGAAGTCGACCGCTGCCAAGTACGCGGCCGAGAAGAAGCTCACACCGCGTACCCCCGCGGATTGCCAGAGCTAGGCCCACCCCCAGGCTTCGCGCACTTCGTGTCGCTCCGCCAACCCCCTTCGAGGGGGCAACACCAGCGGCCCGGCAAAGCCGGTTCCGCGGTGTTCCGCGAAGGGGCAGCCGGGCGGCTTCGCCAGTCATTGGAAGCAATATGAGTTCACCGAACATCGTTCTCAACGTCAACGGCATCGAGGTCATCTACAACCACGTGATCCTCGTGCTCAAGGGCGTCTCGCTCGTGGTGCCCGAGGGCGGCATCGTGGCGCTGCTGGGCGGCAACGGCGCGGGCAAGACGACCACACTGCGTGCCGTGAGCAACCTGCTGGCAGGCGAGCGTGGCGCGGTGACCAAGGGCACGATCGAGCTGCGCGGCGAGCGCATCGAGGCGCTCACGCCCTCGGCGCTGGTGCAGCGCGGCCTGATCCAGGTGATGGAAGGCCGCCACTGCTTTGCCCACCTGACCATCGAAGAGAACCTCATGACGGGCGCCTACACGCGCAAGGACGGCAAGGCCGCGGTGCAGCAGACGCTCGACAAGGTGTATGCCTACTTTCCGCGCCTGAAAACCCGCCGCACTTCGCAGGCGGCCTACACCTCGGGCGGCGAGCAGCAGATGTGCGCGATCGGCCGCGCGCTGATGGCCAACCCGACCATGGTGCTGCTCGACGAGCCCTCGATGGGCCTGGCGCCGCAGATCGTCGAAGAGGTGTTCGAGATCGTGAAAGACCTCAACACCAAGGAGAAGGTGACCTTCCTGCTGGCCGAGCAGAACACCAACATGGCACTGCGCTACGCCGACTACGGCTACATCCTGGAAAGCGGCCGCATCGTGATGGACGGCAAGGCCGGCGACCTGGCCAACAACGAAGACGTCAAGGAGTTCTACCTCGGCGTTGGCGGCGCGGAGCGCAAGAGCTTCCGCGATGTGAAGAGCTACAAGCGGCGCAAGAGGTGGCTGGCGTGATGGCACACCTCTGGAACTGAAGCCATGACCGATTTTTACGATCAACTCGAAGTGCGCGACCCGGCGCAGCGCGAGGCCGACCTGCTCGCCGCGCTGCCGCGCCAGGTCGCGCATGCCCAATCAGCAGCACCGGCGTTCGCCGCCATCCTGAAGGGCTTCGACGCCCAACTTGTTGTGAACCGCGAAGCCCTGGCGGCGCTGCCGGTCACGCGCAAGACCGACCTGCTCGCACGCCAGAAGGAACTGCGCACCACTGATGCCTTCGGCGGCTTCAGCGCCATTGCGCGCGGGCCGGCCATGCGGCGCGTGTTCGCAAGCCCCGGCACCATCTACGAGCCCGAAGGCGCGGCACCCGACTACTGGCGCACGGCGCGCGCGCTGTACGCGGCCGGCTTTCGCAGCGGCGAGTTGGTTCACAACAGCTTCAGCTACCACATGACCCCCGCCGGTGCGATCCTGGAGAGCGGCGCACATGCACTGGGCTGCAGCGTGTTTCCCGGCGGCACTGGGCAGACCGAGCAGCAACTCGAGGCCATGGCCGAGCTCCGGCCCGACGGCTATGTCGGCACCCCTAGCTTCCTGAAGATCCTGATCGAAAAAGCCGCGGCGATGAACCTGCCGTTGCCGAGCGTGACCAAGGCGCTGCTGTCGGGCGAAGCCTTTCCGCCGAGCCTGCGCGACTGGCTGGCCGAGCGCGGCGTGCGCGGCATGCAGTGCTACGCCACCGCCGACCTGGGGCTGATCGCCTACGAAACCAGCGCACACGAAGGCCTGGTGCTCGACGAGGGCGTGCTGCTCGAAATCGTGCGCCCCGGTACCGGCGACCCGGTGCCCGACGGCGAGGTCGGCGAGGTGGTCGTCACCACCTTCAACCGCGACTACCCGCTGGTGCGCTTCGGCACCGGCGACCTGTCGGCCGTGCTGCCGGGCCCCTGCCCCAGCGGCCGCACCAACACCCGCATCAAGGGCTGGCTTGGGCGCGCCGACCAGACCACCAAGGTGCGCGGCATGTTCGTGCACCCGGGCCAGGTGGCCGAAGTCGCAAAGCGATTTCCCGAGATCGCGCGCGCACGACTCGTGGTCGAAGGCGAGATGGCGCAAGACCGCATGACGCTCAAGGTCGAGGCGCCGGCCACTGGAGGCCTCGCCGAGCGCATTGCCGAGGCCGTGCGCGAAGTGACCAAGCTGCGCAGCGAGGTCGAGTGCGTGCCCACGGGGAGCCTGCCAAACGACGGCAAGGTGATCGAGGACGCGCGCAGCTACCGGTAGCGGGTCTTCTTCGGGCCCGTCGGCCGATGCCGACAAGGCAGTGAGGACATTGGCTTCGTGCGTTAGGGCTTTTCGGGAGCAGTCAGGCCACCGTCAGCCGATAAGATCGCGGCCTTTGATCTCCGGAGTTTTCATGAAGAAACTGTTTGCTCTCGCCGCCATTGCCGCTGCCGCCTTCGGGGTTCACGCCCAGGACTTTCCTGGCGGAAAGCCCATCACGATCGTGGTGCCATTCGCGGCAGGCGGCCCGACCGACCGCGTGGCGCGCGACCTGGCCGAAGCGCTGCGCAAGCCGCTCGACGGCGTCAGCATCGTGGTCGACAACACGGCCGGCGCGGGCAGCACGATCGGCAATGCCAAGGTGGCACGCGCCAAGAACGATGGCTACACGCTGCTGCTGACGCACGTCGGCATGGCCACCACACCGGTGCTCTACCGCAAGCTGCCCTACAACTACGAAACCGATTTCGAGTACCTCGGCCTGATCAATGACGTGCCGATGACGCTGGTCGGCAAGCCGCAGCTGGAAGCAAAGAACTTCAAGGAACTGCGCGACTGGATCAGCAAGAGCGGCGGCAAGGTGAACCTCGGCAACGCCGGCGTCGGCTCTGCATCGCACCTGTGCGGCCTGCTGTTCCAAAGCGAACTCAAGGTTGAAATGACCACCGTGCCCTACAAGGGCACCGCGCCGGCCATGGCCGACCTGCTGGGCGGCCAGATCGACCTGCTGTGCGACCAGACCACCAACACCACGAGCCAGATCGAAGCCAAGAAGGTCAAGCCCTACGCCGTGACCACGCTCAAGCGCCTGAGCACGCCGGCACTGAAGGACATCCCGACGCTCGACGAGTCGGGCATGAAGAACTTCCAGGTCACGATCTGGCACGGCCTTTACGCGCCCAAGGGCACGCCGGCGCCGATCCTGAAGAAGATCAACGATGCGCTGAAGGTCGCGCTGAAGGATCCGGACTTCATCAAGAAGGAAGAAGGCCTGGGCGCCGTGGTGGTCAACGACAAGCGCATGGAGCCGGCCGAGCACAAGAAGTTCGTGCAGGCAGAGGTGGCGCGTTTCGGCCCGGTCATCAAGGCCGCCGGCATCTACGCTGACTGACGCTTCCGCGTCAACGCAAAGCCGCTGCGCCCACCGGGCCCGGCGGCTTTTTTGCGCGCGCGCCGCTGCGCTCTCGCCGCGTCACCGTGTTCGGGTGCATCGGGCGCAGGTAGTCGTGCAGCGCCAGCGCCGCGGCGCCCACCGCTGGCGCGAGCAACCCGTGGCGCGCGCCACGCACCGCAGGCGGCGGCATGCCGGCAGCATCGGCATAGCTTTGCACCGTGGCGATCGCGCTGCGCAGGAATTCGGGATGCGCCTCGCAGGTCGAGCCGCCGATGACGATGGCGCGCGGGTCGAACGCCGTCCAGAGGTTCTGCAGCAGCACGCCGAGCATCTGCCCGGCCCGCTTCACGTCGCCGGCACCGCGTCCGAGTACGCGGGAGCCGAAGAATGCCTCGGCGCAACCGCGCCGGCCGCAGGAGCACAACGGCCCATCGGCCTGCAGGATGGTGTGGCCGATCTCGCCCGCCATGCCTTGCGCGCCGGTGAAGAGCCGGTCGTTCAGCACGATGCCGGCGCCGACGCCGACGTCGCAGTCGACAAAGATCAGCGGGTCTTCGCCCTCGCCTTTGCAGAATTCGTATTCGCCGAGCGCGGCCACGTCGGCCTCGTTCTGCAATTGCACCGGCACGCGCGGCAGGCCGGCCACCGCGAAGGCCTCGATGAGGTCGGGCAACAGGTCGAGCCGGCGCCAGCCCAGGTTCGGCGCGAACAGCACGATGCCGGTGGCGTCGTCGACCGCGCCCGGCACGCCGACACCGATGCCCGAAAGTTCAAGGCCGCGCGCCGCGATCTGCTTCCAGGCCTGCGCGCACATCGCGGCTGCCTGCGCGCAGGCGCGCGCGGGTTCGGTGCTGGCCAGCGGTTGCGCATCCGCGTGCAGCACCTCGCCCAGCAGCGAGACGCAAGCCACGCGCATCGTCTCGACGCCGATTTCCACCCCGACCAGCGCACGCACCCGGTCGTTGATGTGCAGCGGCGTCGACGGCCGGCCCAACCCGTCGTTCACCGCGGCGCCGGCCTCGCTGAGCCAGCGGTCGTCGATCAGTTCGCGCACCAGGCCGCTCACGGTCGACTTGGTCAATCCGCTTTCGCTGGCAAGCCGTGCGCGCGACAAGCCCGGCTGTGCGCGCAGCAGCCGCAGCACCACGCTGCGGTTGATGCGCTTGAGCAGTTGCTGGTCGCCAATCGTTTTCACGCGTGGGGTGCCTCGGCTTTGCCTTCCGGCTTCTTGCCCGCGATGATCATCCCGAGCACCTCGTCCTCGGTGACGTCGGCGGTGCGGTAGGTGCCGACCAGCCGGCCGTTCTTCATCACCGCGAGCCGGTCCGAGAGGCCGAACACGTCGGGCATGTCGTGCGTGATCAGGAAGATGCCGACGCCGTCGTCCTTGAGCTGCTTGACCAGCCGGCCGACCATCGCGGTCTCTTCCGGCCCGAGCGCGGCGCAGGGCTCGTCCATGATCAGGATGCGCGCGTTGAAGTACAGCGCGCGCGAGATCGCCACCACCTGGCGCTGCCCGCCCGACAGCCGGCGCACCGGCACGCGGATGTTCGTGAAGTTCTTGTTGAGCCGGTGAAACACCTTGCGCGCCGCACCTTCCATGAAATGGTCGTCCAGCGTGTTCCAGCGCGTCATCTTCTCGCGGCCGAGGAAGAGGTTGGACACCGAATCCAGGTTGTCGGCCAGCGCCAGCGTCTGGTAGATGGTTTCGATGCCCTGCGCCTGCGCTTCGGCAGGCGTGCGGATGTGCACCTTCTCGCCGGCGATCAGCGTGTCGCCCGAGTCGATCGGGTAGGCGCCCGCGAGCATCTTCATCAGCGTGGACTTGCCGGCGCCGTTGTGGCCCAGCAGCGCGACCACTTCGCCCGGGTAGAGGTTGACGCTCACGCCGTCCACCGCGTGCACGCCGCCGAAAGCCTTGCGGATCTCGCGCAGCTCGACCAATGGCTTTGTCTTGTCGATCGTGGCGGCCATCAGTTCTCTCCAAACTTGCGGCGGTACAGGACGTCGAACACCACCGCGATGATCAGCACCTGCCCGATGATCACCATGCGTTTGCCGATCGGCACGTCGAGCAGCAGCATGCCGCTGTCGAGTGACTGCATGATCAGCGCGCCCAGCACCGAGCCGAAGATCGAGCCGCTGCCGCCGGCCAGCGCGGTGCCGCCGATGACGGCTGCCGCGATCACGTAGAGCTCCATGCCGGTGCCGAGCGAGTTGGTGCCGGCGTTGAGCCGCGCGATCGATACGATCGCCGCGATGGTCACCAGCACCGCGAGCAGCGCGAACAGCATCAGCGTGACGCGCTTGACCGGAATGCCCACCAGCGCCGCCGCGTCCGGGTTGCCGCCCATCGCGAACACGTAACGGCCGAAGCGCGTGCGGTGCACGATGAACGACAGCACGATCGCCACCGCGGCCCAGATCAGCACCGGGATCGGGATGCCTTGCGCCTCGGTCTTGGACGAGATCTGGTAGTGGTTCATCGTCCACGCGAACGCCACCAGCACCGCGGCCGGCACCGCTGTCAGCAGCACGTCGACCCAGACCGCCTCGGTCGGCATCTCGTGGTGCTGGCGCGCGCGGCGCTTCTGCACCATGCGCGCGAACAGGATCGCCACCACCACCGCCGTGAGCACCCAGGTGGCCGTGACGCCGATGCCGCCGTCGTAGCCGCCGCCCAGGCTCTGGAAGAACTCGTCGTTGACCGGTTGGGTCTTGCCGTCGGCCACGAGAAACGCCGCACCGCGGAACGACATGAGCCCGCCCAGCGTGACCACGAACGACGGCACGCCCAGCACCGCCGTGAGCCAGCCTTGGTAGATGGACACCAGCAACGCCACCGCGAGCCCCGCGAGGCAGGCAGTGGGCCACGACCAGCCCGAGGTGTACTGCAGGTAGGCGATCAGCACGCCGACGAAGCCCATCACCGAGCCGACCGACAGGTCGATGTGGCGCGCCACGATCACCAGCACCATCACCGTGGAGACGATGCCGACCACGGCCGTCTGCTGCGCGATGTTGTAGAGGTTCTCGGGCGACAGGAAGATGCCGCCCGAGAGGATGTGGAACACCACGCCCATCGCGATGAGCAGCACGCTCATCAGCACCAGGCGCAGGTCGACCCCGGCCCGGCGCCAGAGTGGCAAAGACTGATTCATGGAATGACTCCTTCAGGAAACACCGCGGAACCGGCTTTGCCGGGCCGCTGGTGTTGCCCCCGGTGAGGGGGTTGGCGTAGCGACACGCAGTGCGCGAAGCCTGGGGGGTGCTCTGCTACTTGCAGGCAGCGGGGGCCTTGTCGCCCGTGACGCCCTTGCAGAGTTCGTCCTTCTTGATCCAGCCGGCCTTCACCACCACGTCGAGGTTGCTGCGCGTGATCGCCACCGGCGTGAGGAAGCGCGACTGGAGCGCGATCTTCTTCTCGCCCTTGTCCCAGCTGGCGGCCTTTTCGACCGGCTTGCCGCCCGCGAGGGCGATGGCCGCGCTGGCGGCTTCCTTGCCGAGTTCGCGCGAGTCCTTCCAGACCGTGACGGTCTGCGTGCCGAGCGCCACGCGGTTCAGCGCCGCGAAGTCGGCATCCTGGCCCGACAACGGAATGCCGCGGATGCCCTTGGCCGAGAGCGCCGCCACCGCGCCGCCGGCGGTGCCGTCGTTGGAAGCCACGACCGCGTCGACCTTGCCGCCGGCCTTGGTCAGGATCTGCTCCATGTTCTTCTGCGCAACCTCGGGCTTCCAGCCTTCGGTGTATTCGTCGCCGACGATCTTGATGTCGCCCTTTTTCACCGCATCGGCAATGACTTCCTGCTGCCCGGCGCGCAGGAAGTTGGCGTTCGGGTCGGTCGGCGAGCCCTTGATCATCACGTAGTTGCCCTTGGGCGCCAGCTTGAACACCTCGCGCGCCTGCAGGCGGCCGACCTCGGTGTTGTCGAAGGTGATGTAGAACACGCCGGGCGCCTCGATCAGGCGGTCGTAGGCCACCACGGGCACCTTCTGGCGCACGGCCTTGGTAACGGCAGGCAGGATCGCGTCCTTGTCCATCGCCAGCACGATCAGCACCTTGGCGCCCTTGGCCATCAAGCCCTCGATGTCGCCGAGCTGCTTCTCGGGCGAGCCGCCGGCATCCGCACTGATGTACTTGGCGCCGAGCTTTTCGAGCTGGGTCTTGATCGCGGCTTCGTCGGTCTTCCAGCGCTCTTCCTGGAAGTTCGACCAGCTCACGCCGACCACGGTCTGGGCGCAGGCGCCAATGGCAGCAAGGCCGAGGGCCAGTGCGGTGAGGGTGCTCTTGAGTTGCATGGGTGTGTCTCCGGTTGGAACGAGGTTAATTAGTTCGGGTGGCAAACTAACTATCTCATCCGGAACGCGGACCGGTCATCGGGGAATTCCCGGGTTAATCCGTGCGCGCGAATTGGTCACGCCCGATACGATTTCGGCGTTGGCGCCCGGTGTGCGGGCGCTGGAGACAAGATGCACTCGTCCCTCTACCGCACGATGGCGCGGATCCGCGCTTTCGAGAATGCCGCCGAAGCGGCCAGCCAGGGCGGCGTGAGCGCCTATGGCCAGGAGGCTGCGGGCGCCGCCAGGGTGCGCGGCCCGCTGCACCTGTCGACCGGGCAGGAAGCCGTGCCGGCCGGCGTTTGCGCCCACCTCGCGCCCACCGACTACCTGACGTCCACGCACCGCGGCCACGGCCACACGCTGGCCAAGGGCGCCAACCTCACGCGGATGATGTGCGAGCTGTTCGGCAAGGCAACCGGCTTCAATGGCGGCAAGGGCGGCTCGATGCACATCGCCGATTTTTCGGTCGGCATGCTGGGCGCCAACGGCGTGGTGGCGGCCGGGCTGCCGATCGCGGTGGGTGCGGCCCATGCGCAAAAACTGCAGCGGCGCGACGCCATCACGGTCTGCTTCTTCGGTGACGGCGCGATCAACCGCGGCCCCTTTCTCGAAGCGCTCAACTGGGCCCGCGTCTACCAGCTGCCGGTGCTGTTCGTCTGCGAGGACAACCGCTGGAGCGCCACCACCGCAAGCGGCCCGATGACGGCCGGCGACGGCGCGTCGGCCCGCGCGCGGGCGCTCGACATCGCGGCCACGCAGGTCGATGGCAACGACGTGTTCGCGGTGCACGCAGCCGCCGCCAGGCTGGTGGCCGAGGTGCGCAGCGGCGCCGGGCCGCGCCTGCTGCATGCGCTGACCTACCGTGTGAAGGGCCATGTGTCGGTCGATCCGGCCGCCTACCGCGACGCCGGGGAGCTGGCCGCCGCGCTGGCGACCGACCCGATCGCCAATGCGCGCATGCAGTGCCTGCAAGCCGGCGTGGCGGCCGCCGCGCTGGACGCGATCGATGCCGAGGCGCAGCGCGAAGTCGAAGCCGCGCTCGCCGCCGCCGCGGCGGCGCCCTGGCCGGACGCCAGCGCCGCCTTCACCGACGTGCAGACCACCGGGGCCGGCCAATGGCATTGAGCGAACTCAGCTACGCAGAAGCCGCCGCACTCGCGCTGCAGCACGAGATGGAAGCCGACGCCAACGTGGTCGTGCTCGGCGAGGACGTCGGACGCGGCGGCATCTTCGGCCAGTACAAGGGGCTGCAGCAGCGCTTCGGCACCGAGCGCGTGATCGACACGCCGATCAGCGAGGCCGCGATCATGGGCGCGGGCGTCGGCATGGCGCTCGCGGGCCTGCGCCCGGTGGTCGAGATGCGCGTGGTCGACTTCGCGCTGTGCGGCATGGACGAACTCGTCAACCAGGCCGCCAAGAACCGCTTCATGTTCGGCGGCCAGGGCCGCGTGCCGCTGGTGGCGCGCATGCCGGGCGGCATCTGGGACGCGTCGGCCGCGCAGCATTCGCAGTCGCTCGAAGCCTGGTTCGCCCACCTGCCGGGCGTGGTGGTGGTGAGCCCGGCCACGCCGCAGGACAACTACAGCCTGCTGCGCGCGGCCCTGCGCTGCGGCGACCCGGTGGTCTACATCGAGCACAAGGCGCTGTGGGGCGCGCGCGGCGAGGTCGATACGACGCAGGTCGCCACGCTCGGCCAGGCCGCGCGGCTGCGCGACGGCGACGAGTTCACGCTGGTGAGCTGGGGCAAGCAGTTGCAGGTATGCGCCGCCGCCTGCGACGCGCTGGCGGCCGACGGCATCGCGGTCGACCTGCTCGATCTGCGCACGCTCTGGCCGTGGGATCGCGAAGCGGTGCTGGCCTCATGCGGGCGCACGCGCAAGCTGCTGGTGGTGCACGAGGCGGTGCGGGCCGCCGGCTTCGGCGCCGAGATCGCGGCAACGGCGGCCGAGGCGACCGGCTGCAAGGTCGCGCGGCTCGGTGCGCCGCGCATCCCGGTCGGCTATGCGCCGGTGCTCGAGGCGCAGTCGCGCGTGAGCGCCGAACAGATCGTGGCGGCGGCGCGCAGGCTGGTCGCCTGATGCCCATGGACAGCGACGACTCGCTTTTCTTCAAGCTGGTGCGGGTGGTCAACCTCACTGCGCGCCCGTTCCAGCAGCGCGTCGGCCGCCAGCACCAGCTCACGCTGAACGAATGGCGCGCGATGGCCGTGCTCGGCGCGCACCCGGGCTACACCGCCACCCAGGTGGTCGAGCAGACCGGCCTGGACAAGATGTCGGTGAGCCGCGCGCTGGCCGGCCTCAAGCGCGCCCGCCGCCTGCAGGCGCGCGACGACCCGACCGACCAGCGCCGCAGCCGGCTCTACCTCACGGCGGCCGGCAAGGAGCTCTTTGGCATCGTGCATGCGCTCGGCCGGCAGCGCGAAGCCGAACTGTTCGCGGGCGTGGATGCCGCGGAATTGGCGCGCTTCGGCGCCACGCTGGACAAGCTGATGGCGTCGGTGGCGAGCAGCGCGGAGCCGATCGACTGAGGCGGCGTCAGGCGGCAAAACCACCGTCGATGTTGAGGCTGGCGCCGGTCACGAAAGCGGCTTCCGGGCTGGCCAGGTAGGCGACCATGCCGGCGATCTCCTCCGGGTGGCCGTGGCGATCCAGCGCCATGAAGCTGTGCATGAAGCCGGCTTGCGGGCCGTCGGCCGGGTTCATGTCGGTATTGACCGGGCCCGGCTGGACGTTGTTGATCGTGATGCCGCGCGGGCCGAGATCCCGCGACAACCCCTGCACCAGCCCCTTGAGCGCCGCCTTGCTCATCGCATAAGCACTGCCGCCGGCAAACGGCATGCGGTCGGCGTTGGTGCTTCCGATGTTGATCACGCGTCCGCCCTGCCCCATGTGGGCCACGGCGGCCTGGGTGGCGACGAACACCGCGCGCACGTTGACAGCCACCGTGCGGTCGAAGTCCGCGAGGGTGAACTCGCCGATGGCACCCGGAACGAACACGCCCGCGCTGTTGACCAGGATGTCGAGACGACCGAAATCGGCCGCGGCCTGGTTGATGCCGGCGGTCAGCGCGGCGGCGTCAGCGCTGTCGATGCGCAGCGCCTGCGCGCGTCCGCCGGCCGCTTCGATGCTGCGCACCAGTTCGTCGGCCGGCGCCTTGGCACTGGTGTAGCTGAACGCGACCGCGGCGCCATCGTTGGCCAGCCGGCGCACGATGGCGGCGCCGATGCCGCGCGAACCGCCGGTGACGAAGGCAACCTTGCCGGCCAGCGGAAGGGAGTTGGAAGAGGTGGTCATGGTGTCTTTCGACGGAATGTGTTGAACAGGCCCTCAGTTTGGCGATGGTTGGCTGTTCCCGGTAGCCGCTAAAAAACCCAATCAGCTTCAACCGTTGGTTGAAAATGTGGCGATGGAAGCCCTCAGCCATCTCGAATCCTTCGTTCAAAGCGCCGAGGCCGGCAGCTTTTCCGCGGCAGCGCGGCGCCTGGGCCTGACGCCGGCGGCGGTGAGCAAGAACGTGGCGCGGCTCGAAGCCCGGCTGGGTGTGCGCCTGTTCCAGCGCAGCACGCGGCGCCTCACGCTCACCGAAACCGGCGAGGGCTTCCTGCGCCAGGTGAGCGGCGGGCTCGCCACCCTGCAGGATGCCTTGGCGAACGTGAGCACCGTCGGCGGGCAACCGGCCGGCACGCTCAAGGTCAGCATGGGGCAGGCGTTCGGCCGTGCCTATGTGGTGCCGCTGCTCGGGGAGTTCCTGGCGCGCTATCCGGCCGTGCTGCCCGACTGGCATTTCGACAACCGGCAGGTCGACCTGATCGGCGAAGGCTTCGACGCGGCCATCGGCGGCGGCATCGAGCTCACGCCGGGGCTGGTCGCGCGGGAACTCGGGCGGGTGCATGTGGTGGCGGTGGCGTCGCCCGGCTACATGGCAGCGCGGCCGATGCCCCAGCAGCCGGCGGATCTGGCCGCGCTCGACGGCATCGTGCGGCGTTCCTCGCCGACCGGCCGCGTGCGCGCCTGGACGCTGCGCAACGCGGCCGGCGAGGAAGGCGCGGTGGAACCAAAGCCGCGTGCGATCTTTAGCGACCCCGAGGCGATCGCGCTGGCGGTGCGCATGGGCCTCGGCGTGGCGTTGCTGCCGATGCCCTTTGCCGCGCCCGGTCTCGCGAGCGGCGAATTCGTGCGGCTGCTGCCAGGCTGGCATGCCGACTCCGGCGCACTGTCGCTCTACTACCCCGGCAAGAAACTTCTGCCGGCCAAAACGCGCGTGTTCGTCGACTTTGTGGTTGAGCGTTTCCGCGCGGCAGACTTTGCCCGGCGCATGCGCGGCGACTGATATCAGGGTAGGCCGCTGGCGGCGGGTGGCCCCTTCCGCGAATGTCCCCCGGGCTTCGCCCTCCTCCTTTATTTCGCTGCAGGGGCCACCCACCACCATCGGCCAGGGCACGCTCGTGGTGTTCAGCGCGAATTGGTCACGCCGCGTCCAGGATCAGGGCGGTGGGGCACGCTGCGCAGCGAAATAAAGGAGGAGGCCGCAGGCCGGGGGACATTCGCGGAGCAGCGTGCCCCGCCGCCCTGATCCCGCCCCCGAACCTCAGCGCCCAGATCAAAGCAAAGCCAGATCGAGATCCTTGAATGCAAGACCGCATGAGCCCGCAGGCCGGGGTTATTACCCTCAGCGGATGGGCCGCTTCGCACGTACAACTGCGGCCATGCCGATGACGCGGCGCGCCTCAGCGACGGCCCGCTCACTCTCTTCCATCTCTTCCAGAAAGCAGACATGACTGTTCTTTCCAAACCCAATCGACGTACAGCGCTTGCTGCCACTGCGGCGGCTGTTCTCGTTTTGGCAGCAGGGCCAACGGCCGCGCAGGGCACCTGGCCGACCAAGCCGGTGCGCATCGTGGTGCCGTTCGCACCCGGCGGCACCACCGACATCCTGGCGCGCGCGGTGGCGCCCGAATTGTCGAAGGCCTTCGGCCAGCAGTTCATCGTCGACAACCGGGCCGGCGCCGGCGGCAACGTGGGCGCCGACATCGTGGCCAAGGCGCCGAATGACGGCTACACGCTGCTGATGGGCACGGTCGGCACGCACGGCATCAACCGCGCGCTGTACGCCAAGCTGCCGTTCGACCCGATCAAGGACTTCGTGCCGATCACGCTGGTGGCCGCAGTGCCAAACGTGATGGAAATGAATGCCGACAAGGCGAAGGAAATGGGCATCAAGAACGTGGCCGATTTCGTGAAGTACGCCAAGAGCCACCCCGGCAAGCTCAACATGGCGTCGAGCGGCAGCGGCACGTCGATCCACCTGGCCGGCGAGCTGTTCAAGAGCATGACCGGCAGCTTCATGACCCACATCCCGTACAAGGGCTCTGGCCCGGCCCTGCTCGACATGGTGGGTGGCAATGCCGACGTGATGTTCGACAACCTGCCTTCGTCGATGGCACAGATCAAGGCCGGCAAGCTGGTGGCGCTGGCCGTGACCAGCTCGAAGCGCTCGGCCGCCCTGCCCGACATCCCGACCGTGGAAGAGGCGGGTGGCCCGTCGCTCAAGGGCTACGAGGCCAGTTCGTGGTTCGGCCTGCTGGCGCCGGCCGGCACCTCACCCGAGATCGTGAGCCGGATTCAGCAGGAAGTGGCGAAGTCGCTCGGCACCCCGGCGATCAAGGAAAAGATGCTGGCGCAAGGCGCGATCCCGAGTGGCAACACGCCCGCCGAGTTCACGCGGTTCATTGCGGCCGAGCACACCAAGTGGGCCAAGGTCGTGAAGGACTCCGGCGCCAAGGTCGACTGAGGCTCTACACGCCCCAGACGACGTCTTTTTTGTCCGACAGGGAGTCCTTGAGCATGTGAATCAGTGGCGCGGCGCGCTGGTGCAGGCCCACGTGCTGGCGTTCGGCGTCTTCGGCATGACCTTCGACCGCAAAAGAGTCATGGTTGTGCTGGTTGGCACCTTCGTTGCGCACCGCGGCCTCCAGCGCGGCAAGCGCCGCCGGAATCTGCTCCACGGTGATGATGCCCTTTGGGCCGCCCGCCTTGCCCATGATGTCGAGCAGTTGGCGGGCATTGGCCTCGAGCATCACGATGTCGGCACTCGCTTGCGATTTGAATCGGTACAGCATGGTTCTTACTTGTAGAGGAAGTCTCGGACGAAAGGGTACGCCGATTGTGCCCCGGGCACCGGGCCCGTCGCTTTGCTGCGGTCGGGCTTGATGGCCAGCATCTGGTAGAGCGAAATCCAGCCCTGCTCGAAGCTCATGGCCGAGCCCGCCAGGTAGAGGCGGTAGGCGCGCAGGATGCGCTCGGCGCGGCCGGTCTGGCCGGCCGTGCGCTGCAGCACCGCAAGTGCCTCGTCAAGCCTGGCTTCTAGCGTGTCCGACCAGCTCCAGAGCGTGCGCGCGTAGTGCGGGCGCAGGTTTTCGGTATCGACCATCTCGAGCCCGGCCGCCGCCATTTCGCGCAACACATGCGTCACATGCAGCAGTTCGCCGCCCGGAAAAATGTACTTCTCGATGAAGTCACCCATGCCGTTGCCCAGTTGCGTCGAATCGAGCTGCCCCGCGGTGATGCCGTGGTTCATCACGATGCCGCCGGGCACCAGCAGCGAATTGATCTTGGCGAAGTACGCCGGCATGTTGGCCGCGCCGACATGCTCGAACATGCCGACCGACGAGATGCGGTCGAACGGCTGACCGGTCGAGAGCTCGCGGTAGTCCCGCAACTCCACCCGCACGCGACCCTGCAGGCCCTTTTCTTCGATCAGTTGCTGCACGTAGGCATGCTGGTTTTTCGACAAGGTGATGCCGGTCGCATCGACGCCGTAGTGCTCGGCCGCCCACAACAGCAACGCACCCCAGCCCGAACCGATGTCCAGAAAGCGCTGGCCCGGTTGCAGCATGAGCTTGCGGCAGATGTGGTCGAGCTTGGCCTCCTGCGCCTGCGCCAGCGTCATCTCCGGCGTCCGGAAGTAGGCGCACGAGTAGACGCGCCGCGGATCGAGCCAGAGCGCGTAGAAGTCGTCCGAGACGTCGTAGTGGAACTCGATCTGCGCCGCATCCTTGTTCAGCGAATGGGCGCCGCGGGACTTGGCCCGCCGCAACAGGCGGCCCCACCAGCCACTGTTGGTTTCGGCCGGGTTGCCGGGCAGCAGGCCCACCACCGCATCGGTGAGGTCGCGCATCTTGCCTTCGATCTGCACCCTTCCCTCGACGTAGGCCTCGCCGATCGCGCCGATCTGGCTCGACGCCAGCTTGGCCAGCCCGGACCATTCCGAAAAGGCCAGCGTGATGCGTGAGCCGGGCATCTCGACCCGACGTCCGTCGGGCAATTCCAGGGCGATCGGAACAGAAAGCGCATCCAGGCGCGATTCGATTTTCGGTATCAGGCTCTGCATAAAGTCATTCTTGCGAGCGCGGGTGCACTCGTCAACCGCCCCCTCCCGATGCCCTTTGGGCCATTGACACAAGATTGTTTATGCTTAAACTATTTAGCCATGAATAGCCAAATGCCGCCAGTTCCCGCGCTTCGCAGCGTGCTGTGCATCGGGGGCGGCCCTGCCGGGCTGTACTTCGCACTGCTGATGAAGGTGCGCCAGCCCGCGCTGAAGATTACCGTGGTTGAGCGCAACCGCCCGTTCGACACCTTCGGCTGGGGCGTGGTGCTGAGCGACCAGACGCTGGCCAACCTGGCAGCAGCCGATGCCGAGAGCGCAGCGCTGATCGGCGCGGCCTTCAACCATTGGGACGACATCGAGGTCTTCTTCAAGGGGCGCAGCGTGCGCTCCGGCGGCCACGGCTTCTGCGGCATCGGCCGCAAGCGCCTGCTCAACATCCTGCAGGAGCGCTGCCTGGCGCTCGGCGTCGACCTGGTGTTCGAAACCGACGCCACCGACGACCAGGCGCTGGCCGCGCAGTACAACGCCGACCTGGTGATCGCCAGCGACGGCCTGAACAGCCGCATCCGCCAGCGCTATGCCGACGCGTACCAGCCCGACATCGACCTGCGCCGCTGCCGCTTCGTCTGGCTCGGCACGAAGAAGATGTTCGACGCCTTCACCTTCGCGTTCGAGCAGACCGAGCACGGCTGGTTCCAGGCGCATGCCTACCAGTTCGACGGAGACACCTCGACCTTCATCGTGGAAACGCCTGAAGAAGTCTGGCAGGCGCATGGCCTCGACAAGATGGAGCAGGCCGAGGCGGTCGCGTTCTGCGAGAAGCTGTTCGCACGCTATCTCGACGGCAACGCGCTGATCAGCAATGCATCGCACCTGCGCGGCTCGGCCATCTGGATCCGCTTTCCGCGCGTGGTGTGCAAGCACTGGACGCACCACGTCGAGGTCGGCGGCAAGACCGTCCCGGTGGTGCTGATGGGCGACGCGGCACACACGGCGCACTTCTCGATCGGCTCGGGCACCAAGCTCGCGCTCGAGGACGCGATCGACCTCGCCAGGACTTTCGAGGAAGGCGGCTCGCTGGACGAGGTGCTGGAAGCCTACGAAGGCCGGCGCAGCGTCGAGGTGCTGAAGATCCAGAACGCGGCGCGCAACTCGACCGAATGGTTCGAGAACGTGACGCGCTACAGCGGCATGCAGATCGAGCAGTTCGCGTATTCGCTGCTCACGCGCTCGCAGCGCATCAGCCACGAGAACCTGCGGCTGCGCGATGCCGGCTGGCTGGACGGCTATGAGCAATGGCTGGCCGGCCGCGCGGGCGTGGCGCCGATGCTGATGCCGTTCACCGTGCGCGGGCTCACGCTGAAGAACCGCATCATCGTGTCGCCGATGGCAACCTACAGCGCGGTCGACGGCGTGCCGCAGGATTTTCTGCTGGTGCACCTGGGCGCGCGCGCGCTCGGCGGCGCCGCGATGGTGATGGTCGAGATGACCAGCCCGACGCCCGAAGGCCGGATCACACCGGGCTGCACCGGGCTCTACAACGACGCGCAAAGCGCAGCGTTCAAGCGCATCGTCGACTTCGTGCACGGCCAGAGCAGCGCCTACATCGGCATGCAGCTCGGCCATAGCGGGCCGAAGGGCTCGACGCAGCTCGGCTGGGAAGGCACCGACGAACCGTTGCCGGCCGGCAACTGGCCGCTGCTGGCAGCCAGTGCGCTGCCCTACGGCGAACAGAACCAGTTGCCCGCCGCGATGACGCGCGCCGACATGGACGCGCTGCGCGACCAGTTCACCCGTTCCACGAAGCGTGCGGCCGAGGCCGGCTTCGACTGGCTCGAACTGCATTGCGCGCACGGCTACCTGCTGGCCTCCTTCATCAGCCCGCTGACCAACCTGCGCGACGACGAATACGGCGGCGACATCGTGCGGCGCTGCCGCTATCCGCTGGAGGTATTTGCAGCGATGCGCGCCGTCTGGCCGGCCGATCGGCCGATGAGCGTGCGCATCTCGGCGCACGACTGGGCGCCCGGCGGCAACACCGACGCCGATGCGGTGACGGTGGCGCGCCTGTTCAAGGAAGCCGGCTGCGATTTCATCGACGTGTCGTCGGGCCAGACCACGCGGGCCGCCAGGCCGATCTACGGGCGCATGTACCAGACGCCGTTTGCCGACCGCATCCGCAACGAGGTCGGCATCTCGACCATCGCGGTGGGTGCCATCACCGACGCCGACCAGGCCAACAGCATCATCGCGGCCGGCCGCGCCGATCTGTGCGCCATCGCGCGGCCGCACCTGGCCGATCCGGCCTGGACGCTGCACGAGGCCGCCAAGCTGCAGAGCCGGGCGGTCACCTGGCCGAAGCAGTACCTCAGTGGCCGCGACCAGCTCTACCGCGAGATCTCCAAGCAAAAAGAAATTGCTGCGGCCGCCGCCGGTACTGCGCAAGCGGCTGTCAAAGCAACAACACCCGAGGAGTGAACGCCATGGATCTGGAAGCACGCGCCCACAGCGAACATCCCGACGAGCTTCGGCTCTGGCTGCGCCTGCTGACCTGCACGCAGCTGATCGAAAAGCAGGTTCGCAACGGCCTGCGCGAACAGTTCGCCACCACGCTGCCGCGCTTCGATCTGATGTCGCAGCTGGAGCGCGCGCCGGACGGACTGAAGATGAACGAGCTCTCGCGCCGCATGATGGTGACGGGCGGCAACGTCACCGGCATCACCGACCAGCTCGTGACCGAAGGGCTGGTCGAACGCGTCGACGTGGCGAACGACCGGCGCGCCTGGCGCATCCGGCTCACGACGCGCGGCCGCAAGATCTTCAACGAGATGGCGCAACAGCACGAGGCCTGGATCGTCGAAGCCTTTGCCGGGCTCAACGGCAAGGAGATCGCGCAACTGCACAAGCTGCTCGGCAAGGTCAAGCAGCACTCCCACACCACCACCACGGAACCCGCATGAAGCACTACATCGGCGCCAGCAACCCCATGCACGCGCAGTTCGAACCCAAGGCGGCGTACGCGGCGCAGCACTTCGCCTGGACCTTCGCAGATGGCGTCGGCACCATCACGCTGAACCGGCCCGAACGCAAGAACCCGCTGACCTTCGATTCGTATGCCGAGCTGCGCGACCTGTTTCGCGCGCTGCAGTACGCGACCGACGTGAAGGCGATCGTGATCACCGGCGCCGGCGGCAACTTCTGCTCGGGCGGCGATGTGCACGAGATCATCGGCCCGCTCACGCAGATGCGCATGCCCGCGCTGCTCGAGTTCACCCGCATGACCGGCGACCTGATCAAGACCATGCGCCAGTGCCCGCAGCCGATCGTTGGTGCTATCGACGGCATCTGTGCCGGTGCCGGCGCCATGATCGCGCTGGCCTGCGACCTGCGCTACGGCACGCCGGCCACGCGCACGGCCTTCCTGTTCACCCGCGTCGGGCTGGCCGGCGCCGACATGGGCGCCTGCGCGCTGCTGCCGCGCATGATTGGCCAGGGCCGCGCGTCCGAACTGCTGTTCACCGGCCGCGCGATGACCGCGACCGAAGGCCACGCCTGGGGCTTCTTCAACGCGCTGCACGAAAGCGATGCCCTGCTCGCAGCCGCCACAGCGGTCGCGCGCGACTTGGCCGACGGCCCGACCTTTGCGCACGGCATGACCAAGACCATGCTGTCGCAGGAGTGGTCGATGACGATCGAGCAGGCGATCGAGGCCGAGGCGCAGGCGCAGGCGATCTGCATGCAGACCGAAGACTTCAAGCGCGCCTACGAAGCGTTCGCGGCGAAGCGCAAGCCGGTGTTCGGCGGAGATTGAGCAGCATGAACACGACGCCCCCGGCTCCGCCTTCCACCGCGCACCTGGCGCTGCCGTTCTTCGACGCGGCGCACCGCGAACTCGCGCGGGGGCTGTTGCCCTGGGCCGCCGCGCAGGATGTCGACGAGCGCGACGACCGCGCGGCTTGCCGCGACTGGGTGCGCCGGCTCGGCGACGGCGGCTGGTTGCGCTACTGCGTGCCGGCCGCTTCGGGCGGTGCGCTCGAGCGCCTGGATTCGCGCGCGCTGGTGCTGCTGCGCGAAACGCTGGCCTACCACTCGCCGCTGGCCGATTTCGCCTTCGCCATGCAGGGCCTCGGCAGCGGCGCGATCACGCTGGCCGGCAGCGCCGAGCAGCAGGCGGCCTATCTGCCCGCCGTGGCCGACGGCAGCAAGATCGCGGCCTTCGCACTGAGCGAGCCCGAAGCCGGCTCCGACGTGGGCGCGATGGCGATGAGGGCCGAGGCCACGGCCGATGGCTGGCGGCTCGACGGCACCAAGACCTGGATCAGCAACGGCGGCATCGCCGACTTCTATTGCGTGTTTGCCAAAACCGATCCGGCCGGTGGCACACGCGGCATCACGTCGTTCATCGTCGACGCCGACAGCGCGGGGCTCGACAGTTCGGCGCACATCCACGTGATGGCGCCACACCCGCTGGCAACATTGAAGTTCGACCGTTGCGATGTCCCGCGCGCGGCGCAGCTGGGCGATCTCAATGGCGGCTTCAAGCTCGCGATGCGCACGCTCGACATCTTTCGCGCCTCGGTGGCGGCAGCCGCTCTCGGCATGGCGCGGCGTGCGCTGGCCGAAGCCATTGCGCATGCGCAGCGCCGCCGCATGTTCGGCCACTCGCTCGCCGATTTCCAGCTCACGCAGGCCAAGCTCGGCGACATGGCGGCACTGGTCGATGCGGCCGCACTGCTCACCTACCGTGCCGCATGGATGCGCGACGAAGCGGAGCGCAGCGGCCAGAAGCCAGCGGGCGACCTCACGGCGGCGGCCGCAATGGCCAAGATGGCCGCGACCGAGAACGCGCAGCGCGTGATCGACATGGCACTGCAGTTGCATGGCGGCCTGGGCGTGCAGGTCGGCACCAAGGTCGAAAGCCTGTACCGCGACATCCGCTCACTGCGCATCTACGAGGGTGCGACCGAGGTTCAACAACTCATCATCGGCAAGTCCGTTCTGCGGGGATAGATCTTGAGCGCCCAAATCGACCGATTCGTGCATGACCGCCTGCCACCGGCAGAGCAGTTGCCCACGTTCCGCTACGACCTGCCGGAACTGCAGTTGCCCGACCAGTTGAACCTGGTCGAGGAGCTGCTCGACAAGGCCGCGTCCAAGGGCTTCGGCGACCTGCCCATGCTGCGCTCGCCGACCCGCACGCTGAGCTACGCGCAAGCGGCGGTCGAGGCGAATCGGATCGCGCAGGTGCTGGTCGAAGATCTCGGCCTCGTGCCCGGCAACCGCGTGCTGCTGCGCGGCGGCAACTCGGTGTCGATGGCGCTAGCCTGGCTCGCGGTGGTCAAGGCGGGGTTGATCGCCGTCGCCACGATGCCGCTGCTGCGCGCCAAGGAGCTCGAAGAAATCATCGACAAGGCGGAGCCTGCGGCGGCTCTGTGCGACGGCCGCTTGCTGGCCGAACTGGAGACGGCGCGCGCCGGCCATCCGGTGCTGAAGGCGGTGCTGGCCTTCAACCAACCCGACAACGCCGACTCGCTCGAAGTGCGCGCCGCGGCGAAAAGCGGCATCTTCCCAGCCTGTCCGACGGCGGCCGACGACATTGCGCTGCTGGCCTTCACCTCCGGCACTACGGGCAAGCCCAAGGCGCCCGTCACCACCCATCGCGACGTGCTCGCGATGTGCGAAACCTGGCCGCGCCATGTGCTCAAGGCGCGCAGCGACGACATCGTCATCGGCTCGCCGCCGCTGGCCTTCACCTTCGGGCTCGGCGGCCTGCTGGTGTACCCGATGTGGGCCGGCTCCTCGGTCTATTTCCCCGATGCCGGCTACACGCCCGAAGGCATGGTCAAGGTGATCAACGAGATCGGCGCGACCATCTGCTACACCGCACCCACCTTCTACCGCCAGATGGCGCCGTTCGCCCGGCAGCACGGCGTGCCGAGCCTGCGCATCAGCGTGAGCGCCGGCGAGGCCTTGCCCGACGCAACCCGCCAGCTCTGGAAGGAGGCCACCGGCATCGAGATGCTCGACGGCATCGGCGGCACCGAGGTGTTCCACATCTACATCTCGGCGGCCGGCGATGACATCCGGCGAGGCTCCATCGGCAAGGCCGTGCCGGGCTTCACCGCGAAGGTGGTGGATGAACAAGGCGACGAGGTGCCGCGCGGCACCGTGGGCAAGTTGGCGATCATCGGGCCGGTCGGCTGCCGCTACCTCGACGACGCGCGCCAGACCGACTACGTGAAGAACGGCTGGAACTACCCGGGCGATGCCTTCGTGCAGGACGAAGACGGCTACTTTTTCTACCAGGCGCGCGCCGACGACATGATCGTATCGGCCGGCTACAACATCGGCGGCCCCGAAGTCGAGGACGCGCTGCTGCGTCATCCCGCAGTCGCCGAGTGCGGGGTGATCGGCAAGCCCGACGAAGAGCGCGGCATGGTGGTGAAGGCCTTCTGCGTGCTCAAGCCGGGCCACACCGGCGATGCCGTGCTGGTGAAGGCGCTGCAAGACCACGTGAAAGCCAGCATCGCACCCTACAAATACCCGCGCGAGATCGAATTCGTGGCCGCACTGCCCCGCACCGAAACCGGCAAGCTCCAACGCTTCAAATTAAGGACAAATCCATGATGCAGTTTCTGCAACCGCCCGGCTGGCTGCCGCCCAAGGGCTATGCCAATGGCATCGCGACCCGCGGCACCCAGGTGTTCGTCGGCGGCCAGATCGGCTGGAACGCGCAGCAGCAGTTCGAGTCGGACGATTTCATCGCGCAGACCGGCCAGGCCTTGCGCAACATCGTCGAAGTGCTGCGCGAAGCCGGTGCCGGGCCCGAGCACATGGTGCGGATGACCTGGTACATCACAGACCGCGACGAGTACAACGCGCGCCTTGGCGAACTCGGCCCGGTGTATCGCGAGGCCATGGGCCGCAACTTTCCGGCAATGACCTGCGTGCAGGTCGCAAAGCTGGTGGAGTCGCGCGCCAAGGTCGAGATCGAGGTGACGGCCGTTATTCCCGACTGAGAAAGAAAACGACCGCCAAAGAAAAAAGGCCCTGTTCGAAAACAGGGCCTTTTAATTTGGTTGCGCGAGCAAGATTTGAACTTGCGACCTTTGGGTTATGAGCCCAACGAGCTACCAGGCTGCTCCATCGCGCGGCAAGATGGAATTATAGCTTATTCAGCGGCGCTCTGCTCGGCAGATGCGTCTTCTTTCACTTCGGGACGGTCGACCAATTCGACCAGCGCCATCGGCGCGTTGTCGCCCACGCGGAAACCCATTTTCAGGATGCGCGTGTAGCCGCCCGGACGCGTGTTGTAGCGCGGGCCCAGCACGTTGAACAGCTTGACCACGCTGTCGCGATCGCGCAGGCGGTCGAAGGCCAGGCGCTTGTTGGCGACCGTCGGCTTCTTGGCCAGGGTGATCATCGGCTCGACCACACGGCGCAATTCCTTGGCCTTGGGGACGGTGGTCTTGATGACTTCATGCTCGATGAGCGAGTTCATCATGTTCTGCAGCATCGCGAGGCGGTGCGAGCTGGTGCGGTTGAGTTTGCGGAGTCCGTGACCGTGACGCATGGTGATTTCCTTTTGAGGTTTTTAATAAAGGCAGCCGTGTCAGGTACTGCCCTTTGCGGTTGACCGCTTCGGTTGATTAACGCTTGTCGAGGCCGGCCGGCGGCCAGCTTTCGAGCTTCATGCCCAAGGTGAGGCCGCGCGAGGCGAGCACTTCCTTGATTTCGTTGAGCGACTTGCGACCCAGGTTCGGGGTCTTGAGCAGCTCGTTCTCGGTGCGCTGGATCAGGTCACCGATGTAGTAGATGTTTTCGGCCTTCAGGCAGTTGGCCGAACGCACGGTCAGTTCGAGTTCGTCGACAGGGCGCAGCAGGATCGGGTCGAACTGTTGCGCGCTGCGCGGTGCCGGCGCGTCGAACGCGGCGAGTTCGCCACCTTCGAGCTGGGCAAACACAGCCAGTTGCTCGACCAGGATCTTGGCCGAAGCGCGCACGGCGTCTTCGGCGGTGATCGCGCCGTTGGTTTCGATTTCGACCAGCAGCTTGTCGAGGTCGGTGCGTTGTTCGACACGGGCGCTTTCGACCGTGTAGCTCACGCGCTTGACCGGCGAGAACGAAGCGTCGAGGACGATGCGGCCAATCGACTTGGTCGGCTCGTCGGCGTAGCGGCGCATCGTGCCGGGCACATAGCCGCGACCCTTTTCAACCTTGATCTGCATGTCGAGCTTGCCGCCTTGCGACAGGTGCGCGATCACGTGGTCGGGGTTGATGATCTCGACGTCGTGCGGGGTCTGGATGTCCGACGCCAGCACCGGGCCTTCGCCGTCCTTGCGCAGGCTCAGCGTGACTTCATCGCGGTTGTGGAGCTTGAACACCACGCCCTTGAGGTTCAGCAGGATGTTGACGACATCTTCCTGCACGCCGTCGATCGACGAGTACTCGTGGAGCACGCCGGCGATCGTGACTTCGGTGGCCGAGTAGCCCACCATCGACGACAGCAGAACGCGACGCAGCGCGTTGCCGAGCGTGTGGCCATAGCCGCGCTCGAAGGGTTCGAGCGTGACCTTGGCCTTGTTGGCGGCGAGTTGCTCGACCTGGATGGTCTTGGGTTTCAGCAGGGTGGTTTGCATGCAGACTTCCTCTCAATACCCCCGGTTCGTTACACCGGTAAGGCTGGTGAAGTGCCCTGCGCGGTGCAGCGCGGAGGGAACAAAAAAAATCAAGGACGAGGCCGCGCAGCAGCCTCGTTTTCTTCCATGTACTCGCGTTAACGCGAGTACAGCTCCACGATCAGCGATTCGTTGATGTCGGCGGCGAATTCGTCGCGATCCGGCACCTTCTTGAACACGCCTTCGCCCTTGTCGGCGTTCACTTCCACCCAGGCCGGCATGCCGACTTGTGCGGCCAGTTGCAGCGCCTCGGCAATCCGGGTCTGCTTCTTCGACTTGTCGCGCACGGCGATCACGTCGCCGGTCTTGACCAGGTACGACGGGATGTTGACCGACTTGCCGTTGACCGTGATCGCCTTGTGCGACACGAGCTGGCGTGCCTCGGCGCGGGTCGAGCCGAAGCCCATGCGGTACACCACGTTGTCGAGGCGTGCCTCGAGGATGAACAGCAGGTTGGCGCCGGTGTTGCCGCGACGGCGATCGGCTTCCTCGAAGTAGCGGCGGAACTGCTTTTCGAGCACGCCGTACATGCGCTTGACCTTCTGCTTTTCACGCAGTTGCAGGCCGAAGTCGGAGGTGCGCTGACCCGAGGTGCGACCGTGCTGGCCGGGCTTGGAGTCGAACTTGGCCTTGTCCTGGATGGAGCGACGGGCGCTCTTGAGGAACAGGTCGGTGCCTTCGCGGCGGGAAAGTTTGGCCTTGGGGCCGAGGTAGCGTGCCACTTGATCTTCCTTTGTGTCATCTGCCGCGGGGAGAACCTGCGGGAGCCATCAGCGGCGTGCCGATGGCGGTGGGCTTGTTGAAAAAACAAAATGCGCAGCCGCTGTGAAGCAGGCTGCGCCGGGCGTTGTCGCTTTAGATGCGACGACGCTTTTGCGGACGGCAGCCGTTGTGCGGAACTGGCGTCACGTCGGCGATCGAGTTGATGCGGATGCCGAGTGCGGCGAGTGCGCGCACCGACGATTCGCGACCCGGGCCGGGGCCCTTGATCTCGACATCGAGGTTCTTGATGCCCTGTTCCACGGCAGCACGACCGGCGACTTCCGAAGCGACCTGCGCTGCGAAGGGCGTCGACTTGCGCGAACCCTTGAAGCCCTGGCCACCCGACGAAGCCCACGACAGGGCGTTGCCCTGGCGATCGGTGATCGTGATGATGGTGTTGTTGAACGAGGCATGCACGTGGGCGATACCGTCCGCAACGTTCTTGCGAACCTTCTTGCGAACGCGCTGTGCGGCGTTATTGGCAGGAGCTTTAGCCATGCTGGTCTATCCTTATTTCTTCAGGGACTGCGCAGCCTTGCGCGGACCCTTGCGGGTACGGGCATTGGTGCGCGTGCGCTGGCCGCGCATCGGCAGGCCACGACGGTGGCGGAAGCCGCGGTAGCAGCCGATGTCCATCAAACGCTTGATGTTCATCGTCGTTTCGCGACGCAGGTCACCTTCGATCGTGAAGAGCGCGATCTGGTCGCGGATCTTCTCGAGATCGGCGTCGGTCAGATCCTTGATCTTCTTCGAATAGTCGATGCCAGTCGCTTCGCAGATCTTGCGAGCGCGGGTGCGACCGATGCCGAAAATGGCGGTCAGGCCGATCTCAGCGTGCTTGTGCGGCGGAATGTTGATGCCAGCGATACGTGCCATGTGCGTCCTCTAATACTCTCGAATCAACCCTGGCGCTGCTTATGGCGCGGGTCGGTACAGATCACTCGCACCACACCCTTGCGGCGGATGACCTTGCAATTGCGACAAATGGTTTTGACCGAAGCCGAAACTCTCATTTCATTCTCCTAGAACTGTTCTCGTTAACCTGGACTACGACGTCTTGAAGTTGGCCTTCTTCAGCAGCGACTCGTACTGCTGGGACATCATGTAGTTCTGCACTTGGGCCATGAAGTCCATGGTCACCACAACGATGATCAAGAGCGAGGTGCCGCCGAAATAGAACGGCACGTTGTACTTGAGGATCAGGAACTCTGGCAGCAGGCAGACGAAGGTGATGTACACCGCGCCAGCCAACGTCAGGCGAACCAGGATCTTGTCGATGTAGCGCGCGGTCTGGTCACCCGGACGAATGCCCGGAATGAACGCACCGCTCTTCTTCAGGTTGTCGGCCGTTTCCTTGCTGTTGAACACAAGGGCCGTATAGAAGAAGCAGAAAAAGACGATGGCCGCTGCATACAGCAGCACGTAGATCGGCTGGCCCGGCGTCAGTGCACCTGCGATGTCCTTGATCCAGCGCACGCTGTCGCCGGTGCTGAACCAGCCGACCACGGTCGCCGGCAGCAGGATGATCGACGAGGCGAAGATCGGCGGAATCACACCGGCCATGTTGAGCTTCAGGGGCAGATGCGACGACTGGCCGCCATAGACCTTGTTGCCCACCTGGCGCCGCGCGTAATTCACGAGAATCTTGCGCTGGCCGCGTTCCACGAACACCACGAAGTAGGTCACCAGCACCACCGTCGCCACGATGAACAGTGCAACCAGCACGTTCATGGCGCCGGTGCGAACCAGCTCGAGCAGGCCGCCGATGGCATTGGGAAGACCCGCCGCGATGCCTGCGAAGATCAGGATCGAGATGCCGTTGCCGAGACCGCGTTCGGTGATCTGCTCACCCAGCCACATCAGGAACATCGAACCGGCCGTGAGGCTGATCATGGCCGTGATGCGGAAGCCGAAGCCGGGCGTGATCACCAGGCCTGCCGACGATTCGAGCGCCACGGCGATGCTGAACGACTGGAACAAAGCAAGACCCAGGGCGCCATAGCGCGTGTACTGCGTGATCTTGCGACGACCGGCCTCGCCTTCCTTCTTCAATTGCTCGAAGGAGGGCAGCACGTAGGTCATCAACTGCATGATGATCGACGCGGAGATGTACGGCATGATGCCCAACGCGAACACGGTGAAGCGCGACAGCGCGCCGCCCGAAAACATGTTGAACAGACTCAGGATGCCGCCCTGCTGCCCCTGGAACAGCTGCGCCAGCTGATCCGGGTTGATGCCCGGAACAGGAATGTGCGCGCCGATGCGATAGACCACGAGCGCGAGCAGCAAGAAGACCAGCCGGCGACGGAGGTCACCGAACTTGCCTGTCTTTGCGAGCGTTGCCGCGTTGGTTGCCACTACAGCCTTCTTTCCGGTGCCGGGTTCAGGCGACGCTGCCGCCAGCGGCTTCGATCGCGGCCTTGGCGCCGGCGGTCGCGCCGATGCCCGTCAGCTTGACGGCCTTGGTCAGTTCACCGGTCTTGATGACCTTGACGACCTTGGCGATCTGGCCGACGAGGCCAGCTTGCTTCAGTGCCAGCAGGTCGACTTCGGCCAGGCCGAGGGCTTCCAGCGCGGTCAACGTGACTTCGGCGTTGTACTTGAGCAGCTGCGACTTGAAGCCGCGCTTCGGCAGGCGACGTTGCAAAGGCATTTGACCGCCTTCGAAACCCACCTTGTGGAAACCACCCGCGCGCGACTTCTGGCCCTTGTGACCGCGACCTGCCGTCTTGCCGATGCCGGAGCCGATACCGCGACCGACACGGCGCTTGTAATGCTTGGCGCCGTCCGCCGGCTTGATGCCATTGAGTTCCATATCAGTCTCTCTTACAGAACTTTGACCAGATAACTGATCTTGTTGATCATGCCGCGCACGGCGGGCGTGTCCTGCAGCTCGCTCACGCTGTTGAGCTTGCGCAGGCCCAGGCCGCGCACCGTGGCGCGATGTGCTTCCTTGGTGCCGATCGGGCTCTTGACCAGTTGCACCTTGAGCGTTTGTTGTTGCGTCGTCATTCCGATGCTCCAGTTCAGGCGAAGAGTTCTTCGACCGTCAGGCCGCGCTTGGCAGCGACGGCAGAGGCGGTGGTCGAATTCTTCAGGCCGTCCAGCGTGGCACGAACCATGTTGTAGGGGTTCGACGAACCATGGCTCTTGGCCACGATGTCGGTGATGCCCAGCACTTCGAACACGGCGCGCATCGGGCCGCCGGCGATGATGCCGGTACCCTTCGGGGCCGGGATCATGACGACCGAAGCGGCGCCATGGTGGCCGGTCACGCGGTGGTGCAGCGTGCCGTTCTTGATCGAGATCTTGAACAGGTTGCGGCGGGCTTCTTCCATGGCCTTCTGCACGGCTGCCGGCACTTCTTTCGACTTGCCCTTGCCCATGCCGACCTTGCCGTCGCCGTCACCGACCACGGTGAGTGCTGCGAAACCGAGGATACGACCACCCTTCACCACCTTGGTGACGCGGTTGATCGCGATCATCTTCTCGCGCAGACCGTCTTCCGGTCCTTCGTTCTGCGTTCTTGCCTGAATCTTTGCCATTTTGAATTCCTGAGCGTTCGGTTAGAACTGCAGACCGGCTTCGCGGGCCGCATCGGCCAGCGCCTTGACGCGGCCGTGGTACGCAAAACCTGCGCGGTCGAAAGCAACCTTGTCGACGCCGGCTGCCTTGGCCTTTTCGGCGATGCGCTTGCCGATCAGCGTGGCGGCGGCGGCATTGCCACCCTTGCCAGACGCGCCGAGCGAGCTGCGCACTTCGGCTTCGGCCGTCGAGGCCGTGGCCAGCACCTTGGCGCCGTCGCCGGAGATGACGGTGGCGTAGATGTGCAGGTTGGTGCGGTTCACCGTGAGACGGGCCACGCCCTGGGTCGCGATGCGGATGCGGGTCTGGCGCGAGCGGCGCAGACGTTGTGCTTTTTTGGTCAACATCATTTTGCTGCCCCTTACTTCTTCTTGGTCTCTTTGATCACGATCTTTTCGTCCGAATAACGGATGCCCTTGCCCTTGTAAGGCTCAGGCGGACGAACAGCGCGAATCTCGGCGGCGATCTGGCCGACGCGTTGACGGTCTGCACCCTTGATCACGACTTCTGTCGGGGTCGGGGTTGCCACCGTAATGCCTTGCGGCATGTCGATGTTGACGGGGTGCGAGTAGCCCACCGTGAGGTTGAGCTTGGCGCCTTGCGCCTGGGCCTTGTAGCCCACGCCGACGAGGTTGAGCTTCTTCTCGAAGCCCTTGGTCACGCCGACCACCATGTTGTTGACCAGCTGGCGCAGCGTGCCGCTCATCGCGTTGGCTTCACGCGATTCGTTGGCGGGCTCGAAGCTCAGCTTGCCATCCTTGTTGACGACGTTGACCAGAACGTTGCGGGTCAGCGCGAGCGTGCCGCCCGTGCCCTTCACGTTGATCTGGTCGTCCTTGATCGACACATCCACACCTGCGGGGATGGCGACCGGCATTTTTCCGACTCGGGACATTTTCAGTGACTCCTCAATGTCTCGGTTAGGCGACGTAGCACAGCACTTCGCCACCGACACCGGTAGCGCGCGCCTTGCGGTCGGTCATCACGCCTTGCGGCGTGGTCACGATCGCAACGCCAAGGCCGTTCTGCACTTGCGGAATCGCGGTGCTGCCCTTGTAGACGCGCAGGCCGGGGCGGCTCACGCGTTCGATGCGTTCGATCACCGGGCGACCGGCGTAGTACTTCAGTGCGATTTCGAGTTCGGACTTGCCAGCTTCGGTCTTGACCTGGAAGCTGTCGATGTAGCCCTCGTCTTTCAGCACCTGTGCGATTGCGATCTTCACCTTGGAAGACGGAACCGACACGGTGGGCTTCGCCACCATCTGCGCGTTACGGATACGCGTCAGCAGGTCGGCAATAGGATCACTCATGCTCATGTTGTTTGCTCCTGCCTGGCTTACCAGCTGGCCTTGGTGACACCGGGGATGTCACCAGCGAAAGCCAGTTCGCGGATCTTGGCGCGGGCCAGACCGAACTGACGGAAGGTGCCACGCGGGCGACCGGTGATGGCGCAACGGTTGCGCTGACGGGTCGGGTTCGCGTTGCGCGGGAGCTTTTGCAGGCCCAGACGGGCAGCCGCACGCTCTTCGTCGCTCTTCTTCGCGTCGTTGGCGATCGCCTTGAGTTCGGCGTGCTTCGCAGCGTACTTGGCGACCAGGTTGTCGCGCTTGAGTTCGCGCTGGATCAATGATGCTTTAGCCATGGTCGCCTCAGTTCTTGAACGGGAAACGGAAGCCGGCGAGAAGCGCTTTGGCTTCTTCGTCGTTCTTGGCCGTCGTCGTGATGCTGATGTTGAGACCGCGCAGGGCATCAACCTTGTCGTATTCGATCTCGGGGAAAATGATCTGCTCTTTCACGCCGATGTTGTAGTTGCCGCGGCCATCGAAGGCACGGCCAGAGATCCCGCGGAAGTCGCGCACGCGCGGCAGGGCCACGGTCACGAAACGGTCCAGGAACTCGTACATCTGCACGCCGCGCAGCGTGACCATGCAGCCGATCGGCTGTTGCTCACGGATCTTGAAGCCGGCGATGGCCTTCTTCGACTTGGTGACGACCGGCTTCTGGCCGGCGATCTTGGTCAGGTCGCCGACGGCGTTGTCGAGCACCTTCTTGTCGGCAACCGCCTCACCCACACCCATGTTGAGCGTGATCTTGGTGATGCGCGGAACCTGCATCGGCGACTTGTAGCCGAACTTTTCGGTCAGGTCTTTCGCGATTTTCTCGCGGTAGATTTGTTGGAGACGTGCCATGTGAGTACTCCTTAGGCCAGCTTGATTTCTTCGCCGCTGGACTTGAAGACGCGCACGCGCTTGCCGTCCGTGACCTTGATGCCCACGCGATCGGCCTTGCCGGTCGCGGCATTGAAGATCGCCACGTTCGATTGGTGAATCGGCATGGTCTTCTCGACGATGCCACCAGTCGTACCCTTGAGCGGGTTCGGCTTGGCGTGCTTCTTGACGATGTTGATGCCGTCGACGATCAGGTGGGCGTCATCCTTGCGCAGCGACACAGTGCCGCGCTTGCCCTTGTCACGACCGGCCAACACGATGACCTGGTCGCCTTTGCGAATCTTGTTCATGGCGTTGTTGTCCTCAGAGAACTTCGGGGGCCAGCGACACGATCTTCATGAACTTTTCGGTGCGCAGCTCGCGCGTCACCGGTCCGAAGATGCGGGTGCCGATCGGCTCCAGCTTGGCATTGAGCAGAACGGCGGCATTGCCGTCGAACTTGACGAGCGACCCATCGGCGCGACGGATGCCCTTGGCGGTGCGAACCACCACGGCGCTGTAGATCTCGCCCTTTTTGACGCGACCACGCGGCGCACATTCCTTGATGCTCACCTTGATGACGTCGCCCACGCTGGCATAACGCCGCTTGGAGCCACCGAGCACCTTGATGCACAGGACGGATTTCGCGCCTGTGTTGTCGGCCACTTCGAGCCGGGATTCAGTCTGGATCATTGTTCGTAGTTCCCAACTTGTACCGATGCAGGCCCGAAATGGGTCTGCCGCAGTCAGTCTTGGGCCCGTCGTCCGCACCCCAAACCACTTGGGGCACATCCGTCTGGGCGGAAAGCCTCGCCTTTTTGAAGCGAAGCCCGCGATTGTTGCACGTGATCCCTGGCCTGTCAACACGCCTCCTTCGGCGCGTTCGTTTCGGCCTAGACTCGCGGCGTGCCGAAGCTCCCAGCCCCTCCGTTGCCGACACGCCGCCGCCTGCTGCTGGGTGGCGCAGCGGCGCTGGCCAGCGCGTTGGGCGGCTGCAACAGTCCGCTGCCGGCTGCGTCCGGCGGCGGTCGACAGCGGCTGCACTTGCTCGGCGAAGCCAGGCTGCCGCACCGCCTGGCTTTCAGGGGCACCCAGGTCGGCGGACTGTCAGGCATCGACTACGACAACGACAAAGGTGAGTACTTGCTTCTGTCAGACGATCGGTCGGATATGGCACCGGCTCGTTTCTACACGGCACGCTGGGCATTTGGCGCCATCCCGGAATTGAGCGAAGTCACATCGTTGCGCCAGGCCGACGGCACCACCTGGGCGCCCAGGCGCCAAGCCCGCGAGGGCGTGCCAGTGCCGGATCCCGAAGCGCTGCGGTTGCGACCGGACACGGGCTCGATCCTCTGGACATCCGAAGGCGACGAGGCGCGCGGCTTCGGCCCCGCGCTGTATGAAAGCCGGCGCGACGGCAGCCTGCTGCGCCAGTTCGAACTGCCCGCCATGTTCGAGCCGTCGCGCGAGCGCCGGCGCGGCGCGCGCGACAACCTGGGTTTCGAAGGCCTGGCGCTGACGCCCGACAACCGCCATTGCTGGCTCGCGATGGAAAACGCGCTGGCGCAGGACGGCGCCGTCCCGAGCGTTGACTCGGCGGGCGGGCCCTGCCGCTTCACGCGGGTCGAGCTGTCCAGCGGACGTGCGGTGGGCCAGATTGCCTATCAGCCCGATCGCATTCCGATGCGGCCCCTGCTGACGGGCACATATGCCGACAACGGCGTGAGCGAGATACTGATGCTCGACGCGCACCGCATGCTGGTGCTGGAGCGCGCCTACGCAACCGGTGTCGGCAACTCGCTGCGCCTCTACGAGATCGACACGCGCGACGCGACCGACACGCTGGCGCTCGACGCCCTCACGCCCGGCAACCACCGCGCAGCCACCAAGACGCTGGTGGCCGACTTCGCGACGCTCGGCCTCTCGCGCCTGGACAACACCGAAGGCATGTGCTGGGGCCCGCCTCTGCCCGATGGCCAGCGCGTGCTGGTGGTGGTGAGCGACGACAATTTCAACCCGCTGCAAGTCACCCAGTTCGCCGCCTTCGCATTCACCGACCGACCATGACCATCACTGCCACCTCCCTGCCGCGCCCCGACGGCGCCCCCCTGCCCCCGATCGGCTTCATCGGTGGCGGCAACATGGCCAGCGCGATCCTCGGCGGGCTGATCCGCCAAGGCGTGCCCGCGGCCGCCTTCGAGGTGGTCGAACCCTTTGCCGAAGCCCGCGAGCGGTTGGCACACGATTTCGGCATCGCGGCGCAGCCCCAGGGCAGCGCTGCGCTGGCACGCTGCGAGGTATTGGTCTGGGCGGTCAAGCCGCAGACTTTTGCCGAAGCCGCCCAGCCCGTGCGCGCCCATGCCGGCAGCGCGCTGCACCTGAGCGTGGCGGCCGGCATTCCCTCGGACAGCATCGCTCGCTGGCTCGCCAGCGAGCGCATCGTGCGTGCCATGCCCAACACGCCCGCGCTGGTCGGCCAGGGCATGACCGGGCTGTTCGCACGGCCGGACGTCGACGCGGCCGATCGCGCGCTGGTCGGGCAGCTGCTCGCACCGACCGGCGAACTGCTCTGGGTCGATGCCGAGTCCGCGCTCGACGCAGTGACGGCGATGTCCGGCTCGGGCCCGGCCTACGTCTTCTATTTCATCGAGGCGATGACCGAAGCCGGCGTCGAGATGGGCCTCACGCCCGACCAGGCCCAGCGGCTGGCCATCGGCACCTTCACCGGCGCCTCGGCGCTGGCGCACAGCGCGACCGAGCCGCCCTCGGTGCTGCGCGAGCGCGTGACCTCCAAGGGCGGTACCACCTACGCGGCCATCACCTCGCTCGAAGGCGCGGACGTCAAGACCCAGTTCAAAACCGCCATTCGCGCAGCGCAGAAGCGCGCCGCCGAACTGGGCGAGGAATTCGGGCGCGGCTGAACCCGTTCAGGCGGCGAGCGCGCGCGGCCCGAGAAAGAACAGCCACTCGGCGGCCAGCGTGACGGTGCCGTCCTCGAGTTCGAGCAGCACCTCTTCCTTCAGCAAAAAGCTGTCTTCCGCCTTGGGCGTCACGCCGAGGATGCGCACCCGCGCCCGGAAGCGCGCGCCGACCGGCATCGGCTTGACGAAGCGCAGGCGGTCGAAGCCGTAGTTCAGCGCGTGGTTCGTGTCGAAGGGCAGCAGCGTGCGCATGGCCTCGCCGGTCAATCGGATCAGGTGCGAGACCTGGAAGAAGCCCGGCACGATCGTGCCGCCGTAGTTCGCCTCGCGCGCCGCGCGCTCCGGGTCGAGATGAATCCACTCGCCTTCACCATCGCCCGACAGCACCGCGTAGCGGTCGACCATCTCCTGCGTGATGAGATGCCATTCGGACAGGCCCTCCTGGCCGATCTTCTGCGTCAGGCGGTCGAGCATGCGCACCCCTTCAACGAATCGCGTAGCCGGCCACGACGCCGACGAACACCGTGAAACCCAGCCAATGGTTCAATCGGAAAGCCTTGAAGCAACCATCGCGGGTTCGCTCACGGATCAACCGCCAGTGCCAGATCGCCTGCCCCGCAGCAATGGCGATCCCCACAAAGAACAGTACGCCGAGCGATCGGCTCGCGCCGGCCCAGGTCCAGACCGCCAGGAAGATCGCGTAGCTCAGCATCACGGCCGCCACATCGAAGCGGCCGAAGGTGATGGCCGAGGTCTTCATGCCGATCTTGAGGTCGTCGTCGCGGTCGACCATCGCGTATTCCGTGTCGTAGGCCAGCACCCAGAACAGGTTGCCAGCCAACAGCCAGGCCGCAAACACCGGCACGTTGGACTGCACCGCCGCAAAGGCCATCGGAATGCCGAAGCTGAAGGCAATGCCCAGCACCGCTTGCGGGATCGACACGAAGCGCTTGGCGAACGGGTAGACCAGCGTGATGGCCAATGCCACGAACGACCAGAGCACCGTCACGCGGTTGGTGGTGAGCACCAGCCCGAAGGCCAGCAACGCCAACACCGCACCGAGCGCCAGCGCCTCCTTGACCGAAATCGCACCGCTGGTCACGGGCCGCTGGGCGGTGCGCTTCACGTGGCGGTCGAAATCGCGGTCGGCCACGTCGTTGACGCAGCAGCCCGCGCTGCGCATGAGGAAGGTGCCGAGCGTGAACACCACGACCAGGTGCCAGCCCGGCCACCCATCGGCCGCGAACCAGAGCGCGCCCAGCGTAGGCCAGAGCAGCAGCAGCCAGCCCGCAGGGCGATTCCAGCGGATCAGGTCGAGGTAGGGGGCCCACCCCCGTTGCTTGCTCACTTCGTGTAGCCGCCTCCCCCCTCAAGGGGGCAACGCCAGCGGCCCGGCAAAGCCGGTTCCGCGGCGTTTCGCGCACGAAACATACGCTTCAATCTTCCAGCAGCGAGCGCAGCATCCAGGCGGTTTGGTCGTGCACCGTGCAGCGCGCCGTCAGCATGTCGGCCGTTGGATCGTCGCCCGCTTCTTCGGCCACCGGAATGAACTCGCGCGCGATGCGCGAGACCGTTTCGTGGCCCTTGACCAGGATGCGCACCATCTCCATCGCCTTGGGCGGGTTCTGCGGCACGTCGGGCACGGTGGCGATCTTGCTGAACTCGGCGTACGAACCCGGTGCGTAGTGGCCCAGCGCGCGGATGCGCTCGGCGAGCACGTCGGTCGAGCCCCAGAGCTCGGTGTACTGGTTCATGAACATCGCATGCAGCGAGTTGAAGTGCGGGCCGGTCACGTTCCAGTGGAAGTTGTGCGTGGTGAGGTAGAGCGTGTAGGTGTCTGCCAGCACGCGGCTCAGGCCTTCCGCAATGGCCGCGCGATCCTGGCGGTCGATGCCGATGTTGATGATGGGCGCATTGCGGCTGCCCGACTCGTGCGCCACCACCGTGCCGCCCTTTGCAGGCACCTTGCCCGCGCCAGCAGCAGGGGCGGCCGTGATCGGCGACTTGGATTTCTTCGGCGACTTGGGGCTTGCCTTGGGCATGGATGACGTCCTTTGAAGTAGATAGCGGAGAAGGAGAAACTGTAGAAGCCGCGCGGCGGCTTCGCAACAGCCGCACTCTATCGCAGCGATGGCCGCAACCGGTGCACCGGCGCGTAGGCCGGCGGCGCAACTTGCGGCTAGGACAGCCGCGTCACGCCCGGCAACTCGCAGGCGTAGATCGCGTTGCGCAGCGCGGCTATCGCCTCGTAGCGCGTGAAGCTGCGGCGCCATGCCAGCACCACGCGCCGGGTCGGCGGCTCGCGGCCCTGCGCGTCGGCGATCGGCAGGTAGCGCACGATCTGTTCGGGCTCCTTGCCACGGCCTTTGAGCCGGGGCACCAGCGCGTCGGCGGGAACGGACAACCGCGGCACCAGCGTCACCCCCATGCCGGCCGCCACCATGTGCTTGATGGTTTCGAGCGACGAGCCTTCGAAGCTCTTGCGGATGCCCTCGGCATTGCTTGAGAAACGCGCGAACTCGGGGCAAACCTCGAGCACGTGGTCACGAAAGCAGTGGCCGGTGCCGAGTAGCAGCATGGTCTCGTTCTTGAGCTCGTCCGATGTGACCGAATCGCGCGCGGCCAGCGGATGGCTCGCCGGCACCACGGCCATGAAAGGCTCGTCGTAGAGCTGTGCCATGGCAAGGCCGGTGTCCGGAAAGGGCTCGGCCATGACGGCGCAGTCGATCTCGCCGGCCCGCAGCATCTCCAGCAGCTTGGCCGTGAAGTTCTCCTGCAGCACCAGCGGCATCTGCGGCGTGCGCGCGATGTTCTGGCGCACCAGGTCGGGCAACAGGTAAGGGCCGATGGTGTAGATCACGCCGAGGTTCAACGGCCCCGCCAGCGGATCCTTGCCGCGCTTGGCGATTTCCTTGATGGCAGCGGCCTGGTCGAGCACCGTCTGTGCCTGCTGCACGATCTGCTCGCCGAGCGGCGTGACGGTGACCTCGCCCGCACTGCGCTCGAACAGCTTGAGTTCGAGCTCTTCTTCCAGTTTCTTGATCGCCACCGACAGGGTGGGTTGCGAGACGTAACAGGCCTCGGCCGCCTTGCCGAAATGCCGTTCGCGGGCGACGGCAACGATGTATTTGAGTTCGGTCAGGGTCATAGCTTGCGTCAATTATGCGCAAGGACTGCCCGGGGCGTGGCGCCGTGCCGGCGCAGATGCGCTCAGGCCTTGAGGTATTCGGCCTTGCTGCCGAGCCAGCGATCGACGTGCTTTTGCGCCAGATCGGGATGAAGGCCGAGCATCTGGGGCGCGAGTTCGCGCGCCCAGTCGAGCAACAACGCATCGGCCTCCAGATCGGCAAAGCGCAGCAGTGGTGCGCCCGACTGCCGGGCGCCCAGGAACTCCCCGGGCCCGCGGATTTCCAGGTCGCGCCGCGCAATCTCGAAACCGTCGCCGGTTTCAACCATGGCCCTGAGCCGCGCGCGCGCCGTCTCGCCGACGCGGCCGCCCTCGTTCGGCGCATACAGCAGCACACAGGCCGACGCGGCCGCGCCGCGCCCCACGCGCCCGCGCAACTGGTGCAGTTGAGACAGACCGAAGCGCTCGGCATGCTCGATCACCATCAGCGAGGCATTCGGCACGTCGACACCGACCTCGATCACCGTGGTGCTGACCAGCACCTGCAGCGTGCCGGCCGTGAAGCCCGCCATCACCGCCTGCTTTTCGGCCGTGGGCATGCGCGAGTGCAGCAGGCCGACGCTGACCTTGTCGCCCAGCGTCCCGGCAAGTTCGTCGCGCGTCTCGGTCGCGTTGCGCAGGTCCACCGCCTCGCTCTCTTCGATCAGCGGGCACACCCAGTACACCTGCCGCCCCTGCGCGAGCTGGGCCTGGATGCGTCCGATCACCTCGTCGCGCCGATGCTCGGCCACGAGTTTGGTGACGATCGGCGTGCGGCCGGGCGGCAGCTCGTCGAGCGTCGATACATCGAGATCGGCGTAGTAGCTCATCGCCAGCGTGCGCGGGATCGGCGTGGCGCTCATCATCAGCAGGTGCGGCTCGAGCCCTTGCGTTGCTTTTCCGCGCAACGCCAGGCGCTGCGCCACGCCGAAGCGATGCTGCTCGTCGATGATCGCCAGCGCGAGGTGCTTGAAGCGCACCTTCTCCGAGATCACCGCATGCGTGCCGATGACGAGCGCCGCTTCGCCGCTTTCGACGGCGGCGGCCATCCCGTCGCGCTCCTTCTTCTTCTGGCTGCCGGTGAGCCAGGCCACGCGCAATCCGCGCTCGGCCAGCAATGGGTCGAGCCAGCCGACCAGCTTGGCAAAGTGCTGCGAAGCGAGGATCTCGGTGGGTGCCATCAGCGCGCACTGGTGGCCGGCGTCGATGCAGAGCGCGGCCGCCAGCGCCGCGACCACGGTCTTGCCGGAGCCGACGTCGCCCTGCAGCAGCCGGTGCATCGGGATCGGGCGCATGAGGTCTTTGCCAATTTCCTCGCCCACGCGGGCCTGCGCACCGGTCAGCGCGAATGGCAGCACGGCCATCAGCTGTGAATGCAGCGTCTGCGATGTGCGTGCCGGGCTCAGCACCGGTGCGCGTTGCGCCGCCCGTTCGCGCCGCGCCTGCAGTTGCGAGAGCTGCTGCGCCAGCAGTTCCTCGGCCTTGAGCCGCTGCCAGGCCGGATGGCTGCGATCCTCGAGCGTGACCATGGCGGCGTCGGGTGTCGGGTAGTGCAGGAACGAGAGCGCATCGCGCAGGCTCCATGCGCCGCGCGGCAGGTGCTGGCTGGGAATGGTTTCGTCCAGCACGGCCCGCGCGAGGCCCGCGCGCACTTCACGTCGCAGCACCGGCTGCGCCAGCCCCGCGATGGTCGAATAGACCGGCGTGAGTGCCAGCGGCAGCGCGATGCCGGCGCTCTTGACGCTGGGCTGCATGATCTGCCGGCCCAGAAAACCGCCCTTCATTTCGCCTCGCACGCGCACCCGCGCGCCGACTTCGAGCTGCTTTTGCTGCGAGGGGTAGAAGTTGAAGAAGCGCAGGATGCAGGTGTCGCTGCCATCGTCCAGCGTCACCAGCAACTGGCGGCGCGGCCTGAACGTGACTTCGCTCGCCACCACCACGCCTTCGACCTGCGCCAGATCGCCGTCGCGCGTGTCGACCAGCCGCACGATGCGGGTTTCGTCTTCGTAGCGCATCGGCAGGTAGAGCGCAAAGTCGATGTCGCGCAGCAGCCCCAGCTTGCGCAGCGCGCGCTGGGTCGCGCTCAGGCCCGAACCGGGTGGCGGCGCGCCGGCGCGCACCAGCGCTGGGAACGCGGACGCAGCAGGAGAGATGTCGGCCATCGGACGATTCTGCCTTGGCATGGGACAATCGCCGCCTTCTCTTGGAACGGGTCTGTCCGGCCCTCAAGCATGTCTGCCTTCACCCTCTCCGATTTCGATTTCGCCCTGCCCGCCGACCTGGTGGCGCAACACCCCGCCGCGGAGCGCACCTCGTCGCGGCTGCTCGATGGCACCGGCCCGGTGCCGGTCGACCGCATCTTCAAGACCTTGCCCTCGCTGCTGCGCGCCGGCGATCTGCTGGTGTTCAACGACACGCGCGTGGTCAAGGCGCGCCTGTTCGGCGAAAAGCCGACCGGCGGCAAGCTCGAACTGCTGGTCGAGCGCGTGCTGACCGGATCCGAAGTCGTATGCCACATGAAGGTCAGCAAGAAGCCGCTGGTCGGCACCGTGCTGCAGATGGTCGGCGGCTTTCGCGCCACCCTGCTCGGTCGCTGGCCCGACGCGAACGGTGCGCTGTTCCTTTTCGCCTTCGAAAGCGATGCCGGCGAAGACCCCTATGCGCTGATGAGCCGCCACGGCCATGTGCCGCTGCCGCCCTACATCGAACACACCGACTCGGCCGAAGACGAAAGCCGCTACCAGACCGTGTTCGCACGCGTGCCGGGGGCGGTGGCCGCGCCGACGGCGGCGCTGCATTTCGACGAGGCGCTGCTGGCAGCGCTCGACGCGCGCGGCGTGCAACGCGCCAACGTCACGCTGCACGTCGGTGCCGGCACCTTCCAGCCGGTGAAAACCGAGAACATCGCCGAGCACCAGATGCATGCGGAGCGCTACGAGGTGCCCGCCGCTACGCAGCAGGCGATCGCCGACTGCAAGGCGCGCGGCGGCCGCGTCGTCGCCATCGGCACCACCACGGTTCGCACGCTCGAATCGTGGGCGCAAAGCGGCGAGGCCAGCGGCGATACGCGCATCTTCATCACGCCGGGCTTCGCGTTCACGCACGTCGACCTGCTCGTGACCAACTTCCACCTGCCCAAGAGCACGCTGATGATGCTGGTGAGCGCCTTCGCCGGCTACGAGCGGGTGATGGCGCTCTATGCCCATGCGATCCACGCGCGCTACCGCTTCTTCAGCTACGGCGACGCAATGCTGCTCGAGCGAACCCTTTGAACACCATGCTGCACTTCGAACTTCTCACTACCGACCCCGACAGCCACGCGCGCCGCGGCACGCTCACGCTGAACCATGGCCCGGTGCAGACGCCGATCTTCATGCCGGTCGGCACCTACGGCACGGTCAAGGGCGTGATGCCGCGCAGCCTCGAGGAGATGGGCGCGCAGATCATTCTGGGCAACACCTTCCACCTGTGGATGCGGCCGGGCCTCGACGTGATGGCGAGCTTCGGCGGACTGCACGGCTTCGAGAAGTGGAACAAGCCGATCCTCACCGACTCCGGCGGCTTCCAGGTCTGGTCGCTCGGAGCCATGCGCAAGATCAGCGAGGAAGGCGTCAAGTTCGCGTCCCCGGTGAACGGCGACAAGCTGTTCCTCACGCCCGAGGTCTCGATGCAGATCCAGACCATCCTCAACAGCGACATCGTCATGCAGTTCGACGAGTGCACGCCCTACGACACCGACGGCCACATCACGACCGAAGACGAGGCGCGCACATCGATGGAGCTGAGCCTGCGCTGGGCGAAGCGCTGCCAGACCGAGTTCGCGCGGCTCGATAACCCGAACGCGCTGTTCGGCATCGTGCAGGGCGGCATGTTCGAGAACCTGCGTGAAGAATCGCTCGCGCAGCTGGTCGAGATGGACTTTCCGGGCTATGCAATTGGCGGCGTCAGCGTCGGCGAGCCGAAGGCCCAGATGCTGCACATCATGGGCCACACGCCGCACCGGCTGCCGGCCCACAAGCCGCGCTACCTCATGGGCGTCGGCACGCCCGAAGACCTGGTGCAAGGCGTGGCCGACGGCGTCGACATGTTCGACTGCGTGATGCCGACGCGCAATGCGCGCAACGGCACGATCTTCACGCGCTACGGCGACCTCAAGCTGCGCAATGCACGCCACAAGAGCGACCCGCAACCACTCGATCCGAGCTGCACCTGCCATGCGTGTGCCGGCACGTCGGGGGTGTCATGGAACGACGGCGGCCGCGAGGGTTTCAGCCGCGCCTACATGCACCATCTGGATCGCTGCGGCGAGATGCTGGGGCCGATGCTCTGCACCATCCACAATCTGCACTACTACCTGAACCTGATGGCAGAAATTCGCGCGGCGCTCGAGGCCGGCATGTTCAGCGCGTTCCGCGCGAGCTTCAAGGCCGAGCGCGCACGCGGGGTGTAGCAACGACTACTTCGCCGTGCCGATCGGCTTGACCGGCAACGGCGTGCTGTAGGGCTCGATGCGCACCGCGTCGTTCTTGAAGATCGCGACCTGGCGCAGCGGCGCCTGCACCAGCTCGCCGCTCGGCTCCTTGTGCGAGGCGTACTGCCAGACCGTGAGCTGGCCCTTGTCGGCCAGCATCGCCGCGAGCCGACCGACTTCGGGGCCGCTGCCGGCGCCGAGCTGCGCGGCATCGAGCCCGACCACGATCTCGTCCCGCGTGGAGACGAACTTGAACAGCTTGACGCCGGCCGGCGCCTGTGCCGACGCGGCCAGCGCCCAGGCACAGGCCGAGGTCAGAACCAGGGAAGAAACGGCGCGACGGAAGGTGGGGTGCATGGGGACGGTGTCCTGTGTTCTGGAAAACCGTCGAGCGTAGCCACACCGGGCCCGGCTGCGAACCTGCCGGAAGCCATACGCCTTGCGTCGCTCAGGCGATCAGGCGATCAGGTCGGAAGGCACCTTGCCGCCGTTGGCCGCAAGCTTGGTCATGACCTGGCGATGCAGCCAGATGTTCATCTTGGCGCTGTCGCTGGTGTCGACGCCGTAGCTCAGCTCTTGCGCGAGTTGCTTGCGCGAATCGAGACTGCTGTCCAGGCCGAGCAGCTTCATCAGGTCGACGATCGACGTGCGCCAGTTGAGGTTCTTCGCACCGGGCATGCCGTCGAGCAGCGCTTCCACGTCGACCAGGGTGATGGGCGAAGGCGGCGGCGCGGGGGCCGGTGCCGCACCCGGGGCCGGAGCGACCGTCGCGGCCTCGACCTCGGCTGCGTGGGCAGAGGGGAAGATCTTGGAAAGGATGCTGCCGAAAATGCTCATGTCATTGCTCCCGGGTGATGTGAAGGGTGGGTTGCTGCGCGCGATGTGCGACGCAGCGGAGGTTCTATCACGCGACTGCGCGCGCAAATGTGACGAGGCGTCGTGCGTCCGTGCGGAAGTGGTCGATCGACCGGCTCTTACACACGCTTACAGCGCGCGCTTTTTCAGGCGGCGGCCGCCCCCGTGCCACACCCGTGGCAGAACCGGGAGAACGCGCTCTTGCGTGTGTCGCAGGTACGGCAATGATCGAACAGGCCAATGCCGCAGTGCGGGCAGAAATCGATGGCGGTGTTCTTCAGGTCGACCGGTCGCTCGCAGCCCGGACAGACGCTCTTGGCCAGTCGCGCCAGCGCCGTGTCATAGCTCAACTCCTCGCGCCGCACCTGATCGGGTTGTGCTTCGGCCAGTTTCTGGCGTGCGAGATAGCGGTTGAGCGCGACGATGGCATAGCGCCCCACCAGCACCGTGACCACGATGCCCACGATGTAGCGCACATAGCCGCCGTAGCTCGGCAGGTAGGGCACCAGTTCCACGAAGAACGCGAACAGCGCAAAGAAGATGAAGCCCCAGACGAACGGCCAGTACGTGCCCTTGCGCTTCTTCACGAACAGCCAACCGGCGATGGCGAGCAGCGGCAGCGTGAGCGCGAGCCGGTAGCCGAACACGCGCAGTTCGACGCGGCGATAGTCCGCATCCATCAGTTTCTGCGCGTCCCGCTCGAGCACGCCGAGCTTCTGTTGCTCGCGCTCCTGCGCCTGGCGGGCATCGAGCGCGATTTGCCGTTGCGCATCGACCTTCTGCTGCTCGGCGTCTACCCGGGCCTTGAGTCCGTCGAGCGCCTTGGTGCGGGCGATCAGTTCCACATCCTGGTCCGGCTGCTGCGTGGCGCGACGCGTGGCGACCCAGTTGGCAAAGGTCTCGCGGGCGTTCTCGCTGGCCTGCGACGCGGCCTGCAGCTTCAGCTCGGCCTGCGCCAGGTCGCGCTGCGCCTGCTGGCCGGCGCGGCCCGCCTCCTTGACGGCCGCGCGCAGCGGTTCGGCGGCCGCCTTGTCGATGAAGTCGTCCAACGTGCGCTGATGCTCGACCTGCGGCAGGTCGCCCACCACGGTGCCGCCGAGCCCGATCAGGAAGCTCGCAAACACCAGCGCCACGACCCACAGGCCCCGGCGGAACCACTTCTCCGACAAACGCAACGACTTGCTCATGAACTCTTCTCTCTCGGTTGATTCGGCTCAGATTTTCAGACGCACCGGCGCGGCGCCCAGGCCGGCCCGCGGCAACCACGCAAACACCGAGTCCACGGTCACCGTCTCGATGCGGTCGGAGAAGCGCTTCTCGTTCGGGTGGTCGTCGAAAGCCACGTTGGCTGCGCTGATGCGGCCGCCCAGCCGCGTCAGCGCACCCAGCTTCAGCGTGCCCGGTTCGTAGCCCTTGAACTGCAGCCAGGCCTGCGCCTGGCCGCGGGTGCGGATCGTGTCCGGCTCCATCGCGCCGGCCAGCGTCTCGATTGCCCACTGGTTCGACTGTTGGTACTTCTGGCCCCAGGCATAGCTCACCAGGTTGTAAGGCGCGCTGTGAAGCCGCAAAACGGCGGCGGGCGGCGCCTGCAGCGCCGTCAACAGCTGTGCCTGCACGGCCGGCGTCGGCACCACCCATGCCGCTTCATAGCGCCAAAGGTCGTCGAGGAAGAACTCGCCAAGACCCTGGCGGTAGACCGCCGCGACGGCGGTGCCGCAGTGGTTGAGCTTGTGCACCACGCGCCACGGGCCGGCGTCGGTCTTGTAGGCCAGGCCGAGGTGCGAGTACTGCAAACCGTATTTCTCGAGGTTCTGGCCGGCACGCGCCAGCACCACCACGCGCGCACCGCTGGCATCGAGCGCGGTCGAGGTGCGCTCGGCCAGTTGCATGCCCTTCATGATGAGTGCCGGCGTGGGTTTGGCCGCCTCGCAGGAACGGCCGGCATGGGCGTTGATCGGGAACACGAACACGCCCGCAAGCACCACTGCAGCCACCACCAGCGCGGCCCGGGCAACGGTGCGGAACACCCGCTGCCAGAGCGGCACTTGCTGGGCGTCTTCCTTGTCGTACGGGCCGAAGTTGGTCGTTGCGGCGTCGGCCCGGGCCGCCCGCAGCGCGTTCAGCACGTCCTCGGGCGGCAGCGAGCTCAGCGACGAATTGCGGAAGTTCATCCCAGCCTCTCGTTGTGCAGCAGGGCGCGGCCCAGAGCGTTGGGCAGGAAGGCCAGCACTTCGCCGGCGACCGACAGCAGCACGCCGCTGCCGATCACGCTGACCAGCACCGTGGTGCCCACCGCCAGCGAAGCGCCCTGCGCGACGCGCCCCGAAACCTTGACGCTGGCGCGCGCACCGTCCGAGGCACGCTCGAGCAGGTAGACGGCGCCATCGGCCGAAGCCTCGACCGCCACCACGGTGAGCACCGCACCGCCGACCGACAGCGCCGCCGGCAGCGCGACCACGGCACTGGCTGCGCTACCGGCCACGGAAGCGGCACCGACCACCGACGCCACCGGCAGCATCGAGAGTGCAGCCGAGGCTTCGCTCTGGGCCTGGGCCTGCAGCGGAGCGCTCACGCCCGCCACTGCGGCGCAGGCTGCGATCAGGACGGTTGCGAACGACTTTTTCATGAGGATTCCGGAACGGTTTTGCATGTGGGCCTCGCGGCGTGTTGAAGGTGTGCGAATGATGTGGCTCACCCATTCCAAAAGCCTCTTAATACTGCACCGGTGGCGACGCGATGCCCTCAAGGTATCGAATTTCGATACCAATATGCGCCAAACATCACCCGGGTCGCCGTAGCAGATCTTCGCGCGTATAGGCCCGCTCCACGCCGGCCAGTCGTATTGCCATCAGTTCCAGCGCGCTCTGGGTCGGTGCCGGTGTGCCGGGCTTCAGCAAGGTCAGCGGAACCAGCAGGCTCAGCCCCACCAGCAGCCCCGGGATGCGCGAATGCGGGCGCCCGCGCTGCAACACCAGAAAGCTGGCGCTGACCGCCACGCCGAGCAGGTAGCCGGCCGCCACTTCCGACCCCGAGTGCGCAAACAACGCCAGGCGTGACACGCCGATGGCCGCGGCCAGGGCCCAACCGATCAGCACGGCTGCGACCCTTACGCGATGGCTCTGGCGGCTGGCGATCAGCCACAGCGCCACCGGCCAGACGCTCGCGGAGATCGCAGTGTGGCCGCTGAAGCCGGTGAAATTGAAGCGCGCGCTACCGATGCCCCAGCCCATGAAGGCCAGCTTGGAAATCAGGATCACCGTGCTGCCGCAGCCGAACGCGAGCACCCACAGCGCCGCTGTCGGCCAGGTACGCCGCGACAGCGCAAGCCACACCGTGATCGATACCGCCGCCGGCAGCAGCAGGCCACTGTCGCCGAACCAGGTCAAGGCGTGCCAGAACGACTCCGGAACCGATGCGATGACCTGCCACAGAGCGTGGCGCAAAGACGCCATCAGCTCACGAGCAGCGCATGCACGCGTTGTCGCAACGCGTCGGGCTGCACTTCGGCCGGCGGCACCACACCCCCCACATGCAGGCCAACGCTGCTGAAGAAGCCGCGGCGAAACGGCTTGGCCATCGCGATGTTCTTGTCGCCGCGCCTTTCGATGCGGCTGAAGTACGAGCCCCAGAGGTTGCTCAGCGCCATCGGGATCACCGGGGCCTCGATGCCCTGGCTGCGCGCACTGTCGACGATCTTCATGACACCGCCCTTGAACGGCTGCAATTCGCCGTCGCGCGTCAGGGCGCCCTCGGGAAAGATCGCGAGCAGATCGCCTTCGCGCAGCACCTGCACAGCCTGCGCAAAGGCGGCTTCATAGGCCGCGGGGTTTTCTTTCTGCGGCGCGATCGGAATCGCCTTGGCCAGCTTGAACAGCCAGCCCAGCACCGGCACCCGGAAGATCTGATGGTCCATGATGAAACGGATCGGCCGCGGGCTCGCCGCCATCAGCAGCACCGCGTCGATGAAGCTCACGTGGTTGCAGACCAGGATGGCCGCGCCCTCGGCCGGAATGTGCTGTTCGCCGCGCACCTTGAAGCGGTAGATGAAGTGCGACAGCACCCACGACACGAAACGCAGCAGGTATTCCGGCACCAGCATGAAGATATAGAACGCCACCACCGCATTGGCGATCCCGGTGAACAGGAAGATCTGCGGAATGGTGAAGCCGGCGCCGAGCAGCGCACCGGCGATGACCGAGCTGCCGATCATGAAGAGGGCATTGAGGATGTTGTTGGCAGCGATGATCCGCGCGCGGTGCGTGGGCTGGCTGCGCAGCTGGATGAGTGCATACATCGGCACGCTGTAGAGCCCTGCGAACAGCGACAGCAGCCCGAGATCGGCCATCACGCGCCAGTGCGCAGGCTGCCGCACAAAAGCACCGAGCCCCATCTCGGCCACCGGTGGCAAGGCGCGCGAGGCAAAGTAGAGATCGATGGCAAACACGCTCATGCCGATCGCGCCCAGCGGCACCAGACCGATCTCGACCTGGCGGCGCGACAGCGTTTCGCAGAGCAGCGAACCGATGCCGATGCCGACCGAGAACACCACCAGCAGCAGCGAAGCGACCTGCTCGTTGCCGTGCAGCACCTCCTTGGCGAAGCTCGGGAACTGGCTCAGGAACACCGCACCGAAGAACCACATCCACGAGATGCCAAGCAGCGAGCGAAACACCACGATGTTGCCGTGCGCCAGCTTCAGGTTGCGCCAGGTCTCGCTGAAGGGGTTCCAGTTGATGACCAGGCCCGGATCGGTCGCCGGTGCGGGCGGGATGGCCTGCGCGACGCCGCGGCCGACCAGTGCGAGCAGCACGCATGCCACCGCCACCGTGGTGTGTCCGATGCCCGGCAGCGCGACCAGCAGCCCGCCCGCCACCTGGCCCAGCAGGATCGCGACGAAGGTGCCCATCTCGACCATGCCGTTGCCGCCCGTGAGCTCGCGTGCATCGAGCACCTGCGGCAGGTAGGCGAACTTGACCGGCCCGAACAGCGTGGAATGCAGCCCCATGAGAAACACGCAGCCCAGCAGCACCGCGGCATCGGCCCGGACGAAGCCCCACGCCGCGAGCAGCATGATCGCGATCTCGAGGTTCTTGACGAAGCGGATCATCTTCGTCTTGTCGAACTTGTCGGTGAGCTGGCCCGCCGTCGCCGAGAACAGCAGGAAGGGCAGGATGAACAGCGCGCCGATCGCCAGCCCCGCCATGGCCGGCGGCATCCAGCTCAACTGGAGCTGGTAGGTCACCATCACGGTGAAGGCGAACTTGAACAGGTTGTCGTTGGCCGCGCCGGCAAACTGCGTCCAGAAGAACGGCGCAAAACGCCGCTGGCCGAGCAGCGCAAACTGGTTGGCATGCGCTTCGGTGGCGGGGGCAGCGGCAGTTGTTGTTGTCATGAATCGTTGTGCCTCGTGGTGCCTCGACTTGGCCGGGACGGCGTTGACAGCGCAGCCTTCACGCCGTAGCGGTCGCTGCGCCCGAATTGTGCCGCAGCAGCGTGTGGCGTTCTGCCGTGCGCAGCGTCAGCAGCACCGGGAGCGCTGCCAGGGCAGCGGTCAGGTGCTTGAGGCTGTGGCCCGACACCAGATGCGCGGTGGCTTCGTAGATCGCACCGTCGGCCATCTCGAACAGCTTGGCCGCCGCGTAGAAGAAGATCACCCAGCCGAGCCGCAGGCCCCATGCGCCGGCCACCGGGCGCAGCAACGCCAGCCCGAGCACCAGCAGCATGCCGCCGAACTGCACCACCGCCCAGGGCATCACATTGCGCGTCTCATGGTAGACCGCCACCGCCAGCAGGCCGGCGGCCAGCGTGAACCAGGCGGCTGGCCAGCCGGCCCGGTGGCTGATCCGCTCGCATACGGCCATGCCGATCAGACCGGAAAACGCCACCGCCATGCCGGCCCGATCCGCGGCGAGCCGCAGTGCATCGGGCTGCAGGTGATAGAAGACCGACCCGGCGGCGGTAAGGATCAGGCCGGCGAAGAACAACCAGGCGCAGTCGAGCGCGTCGACCGGCGGCTCGACCAGCGCATGGGGCCGCGTCGGCATCGCAGCCTGCGCCCGCTCGTGCGCGTGGTCGAGCCAGTGCAGCCGGATCAGGCCCCACAGCCCGATCGCGAAGAACGGCAGGTTGCTCAATACATCCATCGCGTTCGGCAGACCGCGCCACTCGCGGCTGTCGGCCAGCAGGGTGCCGCCGCCAGCCCGCGCCGGCAGCTCCGGGCCGAACAGCGCGAGCAGCGTGAACAACACAAGCACGCCGAGCAGGCCGGCCTCGCGCGGTTGCAGGCTGGCGAACAGGCGGCGCACGGAGAAGAAATTCATGGCGGGGCTCCGGTAGGTGGGTGTGCGGCGGAATGTAGGTTGTCAACCTCGCCCGGGGCATCGAAAATCGATACGGAGCATTTTTTCACGACTTGCAGTATCAAATAAAGGTACCCAATCCATCATGAGCACCACCGTCGACCTCGTCCTCGCCCTCAAGAACGAACTCAAGAGCGCCCGCATGACCTACGCCGACCTGGCGCGCTCGCTCGACATGGCCGAGTCCAGCGTCAAGCGCATGCTGGCCAAGGGCGACATGCCGCTGTCGCGGGTCGATGCCATCTGCCGCGCGCTCAAGCTCGACTTTGCCGAACTCGCGCGGCGGGTGGCCGATGCCCAGCCACTGCTGAAGGAACTGACGCACGAGCAGGAGAAAGCCGTGGTCAAGGACAAGAAGCTGCTGCTGGTGGCCATCAATGTGCTGAGCCAGTGGACGCTGGAGCAAATCACGAGCACCTACCGTATCACCGAGGCTGAATGCATCGTCTGTTTTGCGCAACTCGACCGGATCGGCATCATCGAGCTGCGGCCGATGAACCGCTACCGCCTCAAGCTGGCCAAGACCTTCCGCTGGCGGCCGCACGGTCCCTTCATGGAGTTCTTTCGCGACAACGTGGTGCTCGACTACTACCGCGGCGGCTTCGACGGCCCGGCCGAGGCGCTGATGCTGGTGCACGGCACCATCAGCCGGGCGCTGGCGCCGTCGTTCCGCGAACGGCTGCAGCGCGTTGCGCAGGACTTCGCGCAACAGCACCAGACCGACCAGAAGATCGCCGAGAAAGACCGCGAGGGCTACACGCTGGTGTTGGGCATGCGCAACTGGGAGTTCGAGGGCTTCACGCGCCTGCGCCGCTAATAGCGGCTAGACTCACACCTCTGCAGGAGAGCGGGCCGGCAAGCGGCCCCACCGAAGGCGCAAACTCCCATGAACGCTCAGGTAAACCGGTCGATCCCGGTTGCGTACTGCACACATTGAAACGCCGTCTGGAGAGCCATCACAACCTGTGATGCACCGAAGGAGCAAGGCCACTGCGGGCGCAGCGGCTGAATCTCTCAGGTACCAAGGACAGGGGGAGCGGCCACCTTCTACTGAAGAGGCTCTTCCATGCGTGTGATCGTTCTCGGCGCCGGCTTGCTCGGCGTCACCTCGGCTTATTACCTCCAGCAACTCGGCCACGAAGTGACCGTGATCGACCGGCAGGCCACGCCGGCCGCCGAAACCAGCTTTGCCAACGGCGGGCAAATCTCCGTCAGCCATGCCGAACCCTGGGCCAACCCGAGCGCGCCGCTCAAGGTGCTGCAATGGCTGGGCAAGGAAGACGCGCCGCTGCTGTTCCGCATCCGCGCCGACATGCGCCAGTGGCTCTGGGGCCTGCAGTTCCTGCGCGAATGCACGCCGGCCCGCACCCGGCACAACATCGCGCAGATCGTGCGCCTGGGCACCTACAGCCGCGACATGCTGCAGGCGCTGCGCCGCGAGGCCGGCATCGCGTACCACGAGCGCACCGAAGGCATCCTGCACTTCTACACGACGCAAAAGGAGTTCGACGGCGCGCTCAAGCCGGCCGAACAGATGCGTGCCCTCGGCTGCGAGCGCCATGTGATCTCGGCCGACGAGGCGGTGAAGATCGAGCCCGCGCTGGCCCACATCCGCCCGCAACTGGCCGGCGCCACCTACACGGCCGAAGACGAGTCGGGCGACGCCAACCGCTTCGCGCGCGAATTGGTCAAGCTCTGCGAGGCGGCCGGCGTCAGGTTCCTGATGAGCCACACGGTCACTGCGATCCGCGAGGCCGGCGGCAAGATCGAGCACGTCGAGGCGACCGACAGCGAAGGCCGCTTCCAGCGCATCGTGGGCGACGCCTATGTGCTGGCGATGGGCTCGCTCAGCCCGATCTACGCCGCGCCGCTCGGCATCCGCCTGCCGATCTACCCGGCCAAGGGCTACTCGGTGACGATGCCGGTCAAGGACGCCTCGAAGGCGCACCAGGTTTCGCTGACCGACGACGAGTTCAAGCTCGTGTTCTCACGCTACACCGCCGCCGACGGCGACCGCCTGCGCATCGCTGGAACGGCCGAACTCAATGGCTACGACCGCGACCTGAACCGCGTGCGCTGCGAAGCGATCGTGCGCCGCGTCGAGCAGCTGTTCCCGGGTGCGGGCGATGCCTCGCAGGCCCAGTTCTGGACCGGTCTGCGCCCCGCCACGCCGAGCAACGTGCCGCTGATCGGCAAGACGAAGCTGCCCAACTTCTTCCTGAACACCGGCCACGGCACGCTGGGCTGGACGCACTCGTGCGGCTCCGGCAAATCGATCGCGCGCATCGTGAGCGGGCTCGCGCCCGAGGTGGACTTCGCGTTCACGAACGGCTGAGGCCGCCGCGGCGCTGGCGCGCGCAAATCCGCGTTTCGCGCGCGCCTCCTGCATTTCGTCGCATTGCGCTGGCTGGCGAAGCCGGCACGCGCGATCTTCGGGGCTCCAACTTTTGAGGAGTCCCGTCGATGTATTCATTCCAGACCCTGTGCGCCGCTGCCCTGCTGGCGCCGCTGGCGGCCAGCGCCGCCGATCTGCGCGTGGCCGTGGCCGACGGCCCGGCCGTGCCGGCCACGCTGTACGTGGCGCTCTACGACAGTGCCGACGCCTATGCCGGCGGCAAATCGGTGGCCTCGCAAACACTGCCGGTGCGCGCGGGCAATGCGCAGCTCGCCTTTCTCGGCCTGCCTGCGGGTCGCTACGTGCTGAGACTGTTTGCCGACGAAAACGGCAACGGCAAGCTCGACGCCAACCTGCTCGGCCTGCCGATCGAGCGCTACGGCTTCTCGAATGACGCCAAGGGCAAGATGGGGCCGCCGACCTTCGACGCGGCCTCATTTCCGCTCGAGGCCGACACCACGACCACCGTGCACCTGCGCTGAGGCCATCATGGATCGACGCAAGCTCCTGCGCCTGCTGGCCACCGCCGGCGCTGCCCCGCTGCTGGCCCCCCTGGCGCACGCCGCCGGCCCCGAAAACTGGCAGACCGAGTTCAATGCAGCCGGCGCGCCCTGGAAGCTCGGCTTCGCCACACCGCCGGGCGACCTGCCGCTCACGCCCGCCACGGTGCGCGGCCGCTTTCCCGATGCGCTGCGCGGCTCGCTCTACCGCATCGGCCCGGCCGGCCACGACCTTGGCGGCGAGCGCTACCACCACTGGTTCGACGGCGACGGCATGACGCAGCGCTTCTTGATCGAAGGCAGCGAGGTGCGGCACCAGGGCCGCTACGTCGCGACCGCCAAACGCACCAGCGAACTGCGCGCGGGCCATCGGCTCACCGAAGGCTTCGGCACCATCATTGCCGGGGTCGAGCCGCCGGAGTCGCCCGACAGCATCAACGTCGCCAACACCAGCCTGCTCCCGCTGTCGGGCGAACTGCTGGCATTGTGGGAGGGCGGCTCGGCCACGCGGCTGGATCCGCGCACGCTCGACACACTGGGCCTGAAGACCTGGCGTGCCGACCTGGCAGGCCTGCCGTTTTCGGCCCACCCGAAGGTCGACCCCGATGGCACGGTGTGGAACTTCGGCGTCGGCGCCAGCCAAGGCTTGCTGGTGCTCTACGAACTCGCACCCGACGGTGCGCTGCGCCGGGCCGACGCCGTGCCGGTGCCCGACCTGCCGATGGTCCATGATTTTGCGGTGACCGATCGGCACCTCGTGTTCCTGATGCCACCGCTGGTGTACGACGCACAGCGCAAGCAGGCCGGCGCGAGCTTTCTCGATGCCCATGTGTGGCGGCCCGAACTCGGCATGCGTGTGCTGGTGGTCGACAAGAAGGACTGGAAAAAGCGCCAGACACTGGCGCTGCCGGCCGGCTTCCTGTTCCACCTGGGCAATGCCTGGTCGGAAGAGGCGGCAGACGGCACGGTGATCCACGTCGACTACGTGCGCTCGAACACCGCGGCCAGCGTGTTCACGAGCAACCGCGAAGTGATGCGCGCACGCCGCGTGCGCTGCGCCGAGCCGCACCTGACCGTCGCCACCCTGAATCTGGGCAGCGGCCGGGCCACGCAGACCACCCTGCCGCTCGAAGCCGAGTTTCCCCGCATCGATCCGCGCCGTGTCGGGCTGCGCCATCGCCGGGTGGTGCATGCGACACAGGTGGCGCAAGACCGCCCGGGCTTTGCCGCGATCGCCGTCACCGACGTCGAATCCGGCAGCTCACAGTGCTTTGTCTACGGACAGCAGGCGATGGTGGAAGAACACGTGCTCGTGCCCGACGGCGCCGGTGCGGGCTGGGTGCTCGGCACCGTGCTGGACTTCGCACAGAAGAAGACCGTGCTCTCGTGCTTTGCGGCCGACCGCCTCGGCGACGGGCCGGTGGCCCAGGCGACGCTGCCCTATTCGCTGCCGCTGGGCCTGCACGGGGTTTTCGTGCCGGCCTGAGAAAGCTCAGTCGGCGGCGGTGAACACGGTGAGCACGCCGGTGTAGCCATACAGGTGGTGCCGCGCGATTTCGCCGGCGGCGAAGAAGCCGACCAGCGGCACGTCGCCGAGCGCATGGCGCACGATCTGCAACTCGGCGCCCGGCGCGCCGAAGTGCGGACCGCCGCGGCCCGAGCAGCTCACGTACACCGCCCCGGCGACGCGGCGCGCCGGGTGCGGCGCGCGCTCGGCCTCGCCGGCTGCGATGGCGGTCGCGGTTTCGAGCGTCTGCTCTTCGGGCTCCAGCTCTTCGCGGATCTCGGCGCAGATGCGCATGAGGTCGGCGCGCGCGGCCTGTGCGCTGCGCCGGCAGAAGCTCATGCGCATGCCGGCCTCGGCCTGGTCGGCGATGGCGATGCCGCGCCGTGTGGGGTCGAGCCCGATGATGTGGCGCACCAGCACGTCGGCGCCGAGGTCGCCGGTGCGGCGCACGCCGTCATTGCCGGCATCGACCAGACCGATCAGCGTGGCGCGCACGGCGTCGATGGCTTCCTGCGGTTCGTCGAGCGACACATTGAGTTCGGCCAGCAGCACGTCGAGCGCAGGTTCGCCGTCGAGCGTGAGCAGCACGTTGCCGTCGGCCTCGGTGATCTCGCGTTCGCGCCCTGCCCCGCCCGCCAACGGCTGGCAGCCCTGCGTGACGCGCGACACCAGCCGCACGCCCTCGCCGAACACCACGCCCGACAGGCCCCCGCTGAACACGCCGCCGGCCGCGCCGTGGCCCTTGATGTTGCCGTTGCCGCCGATCGCGAACTGCAGCGCACCGGCGCGGCCGGACGCGAGCCCTCCGAACAGGTAGCCGGTGTCGGTGCGCACCGCCAGGTCGCCGAGGAGTTCGGGCAGGTCGTGCGTTTCGGCGTCGGCATGCACCAGCGCCGTGTGCGCCTCGAAGCCGGCCATCTCGGCGCTGCTCAAGGGCGCCACGCCCGAGAACACGCGGTACTGGTCGCTCGGCAGCTCGCACAGCATCAGACTCAGTGCCGGCTCGTCGAAGTACTCGGCGTTGTTGGCCGAGACGCCGATGCCGACGGTGCCGGCCCAGTCGGTGACCTCGGGCAGCTCGGCGCCGAGGTGATCGAGGATCTCTTGCGCATCGGCACCGTAGTGGTCGGTGATGTAGAGCAGGCCCAGCGTGGGCGACTGCGCGTATTCGGGCAGCGCCATCTGCGCACGCAACTGCGCCAGCACCAGGCCGGCAGCCATTCGCCACTGGGGGTGGGTCGCGTGACCGGAGGGAAATAGCTTCATGTCAGTGTCCGATCCTGAAGCCGCGACCGGCGCGGCTCAGCGTCTTTTGGGTGCGGCGCGCTTGGCCGCAGGTTTGGAGGGCGTCTTCTTCTTCGCGGCCACAGGCTTCTTGCCGCTGGCCACGGAGACGGATTGTTTGACCGCATCGGAAGCCTGGTCGACCGCCGATTGCAGCATGGACGGCACCTTGAGGCTGGCGGCATCGCGCATGGCGCCGCTGGCGATCTGCTCGAACTGCTGCGTCAACGCACCCCACCACTGGAGCGGGTCGACCACGCCGGCCGTGGGCGCGGCGGCAGCGGCCTTGCCCTTGGGCTTGGCATCGGGCTCGGGCGCCGATTCCGGTGCGGGTTCAGTGGGCGCGGGCGCGGGCGGCGGCGGTGCCATCGCGGGAGCAGCAGCCACCGGCGCCGGTGCCGCCGCACGGGGTGAGGCCTGCGATGCCACGGTGGCGGCGCGCGTGAACGAGTTGGCCAGGTCTTCCATGCGCACGTTCATGCCCTTCAGGGTCGAGAGCGTCATCTTCTGCACTTCGAGTGCCTGGATCGTGGCCTTGAGCGCGTTGAGGTTCTGGTCGAGCCAGAACTGCACGGTCTTCAACTCCTGGATGCGCTTGTCGACTTCTTCCACGCTCAGCGTCGGTGCCACCCAGCTCGCCAGGCCCGACAGCCCGGGCACGGCGTTGGCGGCGCCGGCGGCACCCCCGGTGGTGAGGTTCTTCAGGAAATCGAAGCCGGGCACGAAGTTGGCAAAGTTGAAAGGTTTGGCCGCGTCGGTCATGGGTTTGTCTCCTGCAGGGGTGTTGTTTCGTGGCAGCTTACTCCAAGCAATGCCGGTTTTACCGGCCGGATCAGTGCTTGTGCTCATGCGCACCGGCAGGCGCCTGCTGCGCAGCCGGCATGCCCACCGGCACATTGAGCGCGAGCGAACTCCTGGCGCCCTTCGCATCCTCGAACTGCAGCGTGATCGGCACCGTGCCGCCCTTGGTAACGGGTTGCTTCAAGTCCATCAGCATGAGGTGGTAGCCGCCGGGCTTGAGCTCCACGGTCTGGCGCGCCGGCAGCTCGAGTCCGCCTTTGACGGCACGCATCCGCATGGTGTCGCCCTCCATCTTCATCTCGTGCACCTCGGCCACGCCGGCCACCGGGGTCTGCACGCCGACCAGCCGTGCACCCGCGGGTGCACTGAGCTTCATGAAGGCGCCGGTGCCGCTCTGGCCCGGCACGGCTGGCCGAACCCAGGCGTCTTTCACTTCGACCGCGGCGGCCGGATTTGTCTGGGAGAAAGCGGCTGTAATGCCCGCCATTGCCAGGGCAAGTGCTATGAATTTGAGAGCAATCGAGTGTTTCATGAAGTTCCTTGAAGAGATGAGAGTCACAGGTCGAACTTGAGTTCAGCCACGAAGGTGCGTTGCGGGTACGGGTGAAAGGCCCAGTACCGGTAGTTGTTGAGGTTGTCGATGCCCACGGCCGCGCTCCACTGTTTGTCGATGCGATAGCGCACGCGGATGTCGGTCACGAAGTACTTGCTGAAGCCGGTGTAGGTAAAGCCGTTCGGGTCGCTGTTGTCGAGCGTGCCGAACTGCTTGCCGCTGTAGCGTGCGCCGAAGGTAAAGGCCCAGTTTGCATCGGGCTTGTAGGTGGCGAGCAGCGCCGCGCGCACCCGCGGCACGCGCGGCTGCTGCGCGCCGACACTCGCCGGAAAGCCGCTGTTGGCCACGATCTTCGAATCGGCCAGCGTCAGGCTGCCGCCCAGTTCCAGCCCCTTGATACCGGCATCGTAGAGATTGGCCGCCAGCTCCAGCCCCCTGGTGCGGATCGCATCGACGTTCTGGATCGTCGTGATGCCATTGGCCGCGGTCTGGCTGTAGAGCGCGTCTTTCGTCCGCTCGAGGAACAGGGTGGCGCGCAGCAGGCCCTCGACGCCCCAGCCCTTCAGGTCACGCTCGGCGCTGAACTCGGTCGTCCAGGAGCGCTCGGGCCGCAGATCGGGGTTGGTGTTGACGATGGTGCTGCCGAGGATCTGGCCCTGGTAGAGCTCGCTCACCGTCGGGTTGCGGATCGCGCGGCCGGCCGACGCCTTGAACAGCCAGTCGCCGTTCGCCTGCCAGGCGATGGCGGCCTTGGGCGAGACGTGGTTCTCGCTGCGCTCGCCGAACCTGAGCACGCTGGTTGCATTGCCGAGTTCGCCGCCATAGGCCGTCCAGTGCTCGTAGCGCAGGCCCAGCGTGGTCTTCCAGTCCTTGGCAAAGCGCCAGGTGTCCTGTGCGTAGAGCGACTGCAGTTGCGTGTTGCCGTTGAACTGCGAGAACGGCGTGAGCGCCGGGCCCGCGTACCACTCGGCCGTGTTGCGCACCTGGGTGCGCAGGTGCGCCGTGTCCTGCTGCACGCCGAAGTCGACCACGTGCGCACCCAAACCTTCAGCCGAGCCGGTCGGGCGCCATGTGCCCGCGGCCTTCAGCGTGTTCCAGCCGGTGCCCTTCATGTCGGTGGTGCGTCCGGCCAGCCATTGCGCCGTGGTCGGTGTGCGCAACTGATCTTTTCCGTAGTCGTAGAGGCTGCCCGACAGCTCCCAGTCGAACACGCCGCCGGTGTGGCTCTTGACCGACAGGCCCTGCATCGTGTGCGTGATGTCGTTCTGCGTCGGCGCGAGCGCGAGGCTAGGCGTGTCGAGGTTGTACGTGCGGCCCGCAATGTTGACTCGGCCCGAATACGCCGGCAGGCCGTTGCGGTCGCGCAGGTAGCTGTCGACCGCGCCGTAGGTGCTGTTGTTCCAGCCGCCGAGCGTGTAGGTGGCGCGCACCGTGGGCGAGAAGTCGTAGGCCAGCTTGAGCTTGGCCTGGGTTTGCTCGGTGTCGTAGATCGTGCTGCCGCCGACCAGCCACCAGGGCTGGTTGGTCGGGCTCAGGCCGAACACCGCACCGGTGACGGGCACGCCCGCGCTGCCCACCGTGCCGGCACTGAGCAGCCGGTTGCCGAACACCAGCGCCTGGCCCTTGCTGTGGGTGCGGTTGGCGCTGAGCCACCAGGACCAATCGCCGTTGCGGCCGCCGAGCGACAGGTCGAGCTGGTTCGCGGAAGGCGACGAACTGCTGCCGTACTGCTCGAACCTGCCCGCAGCGCCGCTGAGCTTGATGTGCGCCTCGAACTTCTCGGGCATGCGCGTCACATAGTCCACCACCGCGCCGACCGAGTTGCCCGGGTAGGCGGCCGAGAACGGGCCGTACAGCACGTCGACCCGTTCGATTTCTTCCGGCGACACCATGCCCCAGCGCGGCGCAAAGGTGGCGCCGTTGCCCAGCAGGTTCGACAGAGGAATGCCGTCTGCATAGACCATCGAGCGCGCGCTGTTGCCGGTGCCCGACGCGCGCGTGGCCAGCACGGCGTGGTTGTAGTCGCCGATGTAGCGCTTGCGCACCACCAGGCTCGGCAGGTACTTGAGCGCGTCTTCGGCGTCGGTGGCGTTGACCGTGGCCTCGATCTGCTCGCGCGTGGTGCCCTCGATGGTGGTGGGTATCTGCGTCGGCAGCGAAGTCGGCCGGCCACCGGTGACGGTGATCGTGCCGAGCGCGCGCGTGCTGCCGTCGACGTCCTGCCCCCAGGCCGGCGCCGAAAGCGCGATGGCAGCGGCCATCGCAATGGGTGTTCTTCTTCTCAACGGAATCTCCAGAAGCTTGGTTCAAGGCCAAACGGCCTGCAGTGCCCGCACCAGGGGCGCGAGCAGCTGCGACATCGACAGCGTCAGGAGAAAACGGGAGGCCCGCGCGGCGGCAGCGGCGCGGCGGTGGCTGCGGCGATGCGCGCGGCCGGAATCGACTGGACAGCATGGCCCAGCGGTTGAATCACCGGCAGCCCGGCCAGCGGCGCGGCCGGCGGCGGTGCGCCGGTCAGCACGCAAAGGGGGCAGTCCATGTGGCTCGCGCCGAGTTCCTGCGCGCCGTCGTCGGTCTGCACGATGACCTTGACCGCACCGGCGCTGGAACACACCAGTTCCATCGCCTGCGGGTGCACCAGCGGCGAGGCAGCAGCGACGCCGAGCGACAGCACGAACCACAGCAGCACGAAGCGGCCGAGAAGGCCGATGTGCAGGGCGTGGCGCAGGGAAGCAAGCATGGAACGGCGATTATCGCGCCGGCGGCATGCCGGGCGCGCGGCGCGTCACGCCAGCGCCTGCCCGAAATCCGCGATCAGGTCACTCGCCCGCTCGAGCCCGACCGAGACGCGGATCAGCCCTTCGGCGATGCCGAGTTCGGCGCGCCGCGCTGCGCCGACCTCCCAGAAGATCGTCGGCGCCACCGGAATGACCAGCGTGCGCGTGTCACCCATGCCCGTGGCCTTGATCGGCAACTGCAGCCGGTTGAGCACCGCGATGCAGGCGTCGGCATCGCGCAGCTCGAACGAGAACAACCACGCACCGGCGGCGAAGTGCGCCTTTGCGATCGCGTGCTGCGGGTGCGAAGCCAGCATCGGATAGTGCACGCGCGCCACGGCCGGATGGCTTTCGAGAAAGGTGGCGAGTGCGAGCGCCGTCGCGCTGGTCTGCGCGATGCGCAGCGCCAGCGTCTCGGCGCCGACCGCGATGCGGTGCGCTACATCCGAACTCAGCGTGCCGCCCATGTCGCGCAGCGCCTTCTTGCGCAGCTGCGTCAGGCCCCACTGCTTCGCATCGCCTTGCCGGTAGCCGTCGAAGATGTTGGCGCAGCCCGACCAGTCGAACAGGCCGGTGTCGGTGACGGCGCCGCCGAGCGCATTGCCATGGCCGGCGATGGTCTTGGTCAGCGAGTTGACCGAGAGGCTCGCACCCACGGTCTTCGGCTGGAACAAGGCCGGCGACGTGATGGTGTTGTCGACCACATAGAGCAGGTCGTGCTGCCGGCACAACGCACCGATGCCCGCGAGATCGGGCACCTGCGTGCCGGGGTTCGCGATGGTTTCGACGAACACCATGCGGGTGGCCGGCGTGATCGCGTCGGCCACCGCATGCGCGGAAGTCGCATCGACCAGCGTGACCTGCACACCCAGCCCCTGCAGCGTGCCGAGCAGGCTGATCGTGTTGCCGAACAGGTAGCGGCTCGCCACCAGATGGTCGCCCGTGCGCAGCAGCGTGAAGAACACGGCCGACACCGCCGCCATGCCGGTCGCGAAGCAGACCGTGCCGACGCCGTCTTCCATCTGCGTGAGCTTGGACTCCAGCGCAGCCGTGGTCGGCGTACCCTGGCGCGCATAGTTGAAACGGCCCTTGACCGTGCCCTGGAACACGCCGATGAGGTCTTCCACGCGCTCGTAGCCGTACTGCACCGAGGTGTGAACCGGCATGTGCACGCCGCCGTGCACCCCGCCCTGCGCCTTGTCGAAGTGGCGGTCGGCGTGCACGAGGCGGGTGGTCGGGTCGGGCGTGGATTCGTCTTCGGGCTTCATGGTGTGCTTCGGGGTGTGCGCGGCTATGCTGCGGCCATGCACAGCATATTTCACCTTGCCTTCAATGTTCGCGACCTCGACGGCGCCCGCCGTTTCTACGGGGACGTGCTGGGTTGCGTCGAAGGCCGCAGCACCGACACCTGGGTCGACTTCGACTTCTTCGGCCACCAGATCTCGATGCACCTCGGCGAGCCTTTCGCCACCGCGAACACCGGCCATGTGGGCGAGGTGATGGTGCCGATGCCGCACTTCGGCCTGGCCCTCGCCCTGCCCGACTGGCGCGCGCTGGCCGACCGGCTCGAAGCCGCCAACACCGACTTCGTGCTCAAGCCGCAGGTGCGCTTCGAAGGCCAGCCCGGCGAGCAGTGGACGATGTTCTTTCGCGACCCGTTCGGCAACCCGATCGAGGTCAAGGGCTTCCGCTCGCTCGAGACGCTGTACGACAAGTAGGGCTGCCGTGAATCTGCGTTTTGTCGAGGCGTTCTACTGGGTGGTGTCGCTCAAGAGCGTGACGCGCGCCGCCGAGAAGCTGTTCCTCACGCAGTCGGCCATGTCCAGCCGGGTCGCGGCGCTCGAAGAAGAGCTCGGCGTGCTGCTACTGGACCGGCGCGACAAGCAGTTCCGTCTGACCATCGCAGGCTCGCGCTTCTTCGTCTATGCGCAGCGCCTGCTGGAGCTGCAGCGCGAGCTCAAGTCCGAGATGGGCGCTGGCGCACCGATGGCAACGGTGGCGCTGCGCATCGGCGCCATCGAGTCGGTGCTGCACTCCTGGCTGATCCCGTGGATCGAGAAATTGCGCATCGACCAGCCGGCGCTCGAACTCGAACTCACGGTCGAAACCACGCCGATCCTGGTGGAGCAGGTGCGCCGCGGCACGCAGGACCTGGTGTTCGCGGCACTGCCCGCCACCGCCGACGGCGTGCGCAGCCGGGCGCTGCCGCCGATGGACATGGTGTTCCTCGGCAACAAGGAACTGCACCGCAAGCGCCGCTACACCCTGGCCGCGCTCGCAGAGCACGACCTGCTGACCTTCCAGCGCGGCTCGCAGCCGCACGTGGCATTGCTCGACGTGCTGCGGCAAGCGCACATCGAACCGCGTCGCGTTCACACCATCTCGTCGATTTCGGCCATGGTGCAACTGGTGCAAGGCGGCTTCGGCGTGGCGACGCTGCCGCGCCGTGCGGTGCAGCGGCTGTTGGGCTACCCGCACCTGCGGCAGCTCTCCTGCGACACGGCGCTGCAGCCGCTGCCGATCCACGCCAGCTTCCGTGCCGACCCGTCGTCGATGGCTGTCGAGACCGTCGTCAAGTCGGCCTTCGCGTATGTCACGGCCAAGCCCGAGGCGCTGCCGGCGGCCGCGGCGAAGAAGGTGAAACGCACCGATCCGAAGCGTTACGCGCCTCATTCCGGAGCATCGACAAAATCGATGAGCTGAGCGAAATTTTTTGAGTTTGCGGTGGGGTAAGGCGCCCACCACAATCCGCCCATCGTCATCCAGGTGACATGTTTCCGACAAGGAGATGCGGTGGGCTCAACTTCAGGTTTCGCGCCACAGGGCGCCGGCAGCAAGGCATTGCAGGATCCCGCCCAGGTGCGGCAAATGATCCGCAAGGGCGACTGGACAGCGCACACCAGCGGCGCTGCACAGGCCCACGTGCAGGGCAACGTGGTCATCCTTCCCGAGGCCTTTGCCAACGACTTCCTGCGCTATTGCCAGCGCAACCCCAAGCCCTGCCCGCTGCTGGCCGTGTCGGAGCCCGGCCAGCCGCTGCTGCCCACGCTGGGCCGCGACATCGACATCCGCACCGACGTGCCGCGCTACCGGGTCTGGCGCGAGGGCGAGCTGGTCGAGCAGCCGACCGACATCACCAGCCTCTGGCGCGACGACCTGGTGACCTTCGTGATCGGATGTTCCTTCTCGTTCGAACAGGCACTGCTCGAAGCCGGGCTGCCGCTGCGCCACGTGGCCGAAGGCCGCAACGTGGCCATGTACCGCAGCAACATCGCAACCGAGGCCGCAGGCCCGTTCAGCGGGCCGATGGTGGTGTCGATGCGGCCGCTGCGCGCGCCGGATGCGATCCGCGCGATCCAGATCACCTCGCGCTTTCCGGCCGTGCACGGTGCGCCGGTGCACATCGGCGACCCCGCGCTGATCGGCATCGCCGACCTGTCGAAACCCGACTACGGCGACGCGGTGGCGGTGCTGCCCGACGAGCTGCCCGTGTTCTGGGCCTGCGGCGTCACGCCCCAGGCGGCCATCGCGCAGGCCCGCCCCGCGTTCTGCATCACGCACGCCCCGGGCGCGATGCTCATCACCGATCTTTTCAACCACCAGCTCGCCAGCTTCTGAACAAGGACCCCCCGATGAAAAAACTCATGCTCTGCCTGGCCGCGGCCGCGGCTGCCGGCACCGCCTCCGCCCAGGTCAAGTGGGATCTGCCGTCCGGCTACGGCGTCAACACATTCCCGGTGCAGAACCTGCAGCAGTTCGCAGAAGGCGTCGAGAAGGCCACCGGCGGAAAGCTCAAGATCGCGGTGCACGCCAATGCCTCGCTCTTCAAGGCGAACGAAATCAAGCGCGCCGTGCAGTCGGCCCAGGTGCCGGCCGGGGAACTCCTCCTGTCGGGCGCCTCGAACGAAGCGCCGGTGTTCGGCATCGACTCCATTCCGTTCCTGGCCACGAGCTATGCAGACTCGAAACGGCTGGACGAAGCCTCCCGGCCGCTGCTGGCGAAGACGTTGGCCGCGCAGGGCGTCAAGCTCCTCTACACGGTGCCGTGGCCGCCGCAGAGCCTGTACTCCACCAAGCCGGTGGCGACACTCAAGGATCTCAACCGCACCAAGATGCGCGCCTACAACCCGGCCACCTCGTACATCGCGACGGCCGTGGGTGCGCAGCCGGTGACGATCCAGCTGGCCGAACTGCCGGCGGCGCTGGCCACCGGCGGCGTGGACAACTTCCTCACGTCCAGCGCGAGCGGCGTGGACAGCAAGTTGTACGAGAGCATCAAGTACTTCTATGGTGTGGCAGCCTGGCTGCCGCGCAACGCCGTGGTGGTCAACCAGAAGGCGTTCGAGGCCCTGGACAAGCCGACGCAGGAGGCGGTGCTGCAACAGGCCGCGGCCTCCGAGCAGCGCGGCTGGAAGCTCAGCGAGCAGAAGAACGAGGAGTACATCAAGGAGCTGGCCGCCCGGGGCATGACCGTCGACGTCGGCGCCGAAGGCCTGAAGAAGGAACTCAAGGTCATCGGCGACCGCATGACGGCCGACTGGATCAAGCTGGCCGGTGCCGATGGCCAGGCGGTCATCGACACCTACGCCCGGAAGTGAGCCTCCCATGTCGCTGACCGCCAATATGGACACGCCCCTGGACGGCATCGCCGCCGCCCCGTCGGCAGCGCCGCACGCACTGCGGCGCGCGCTCGACCGCACCTACCTGGTGGCCGGCGCATTGGGCGCGGGCTGCATCGCGCTCATCTGCATCCTGATGGTTGTCCAGACGCTGGGGCGGCAGTTCGGCTTTCAGACCGGCGCCATCACCGACGTGGTGTCGTGGCTGTGTGCCGCCGCCGCCTTCATGACGATGGCCCATGCCTTCAAGCATGGCGACTTCGTGCGGGTCACGCTGGTGCTGGAAAAGCTCTCCGTGCCCAACCGGCGCCGCTTCGAACTGGCCTGCCTCGCGGTGGCTTGCGTCGCGATGGGATACCTCGCCTGGTGGGCCTGCCGGTTCACGTTCGAGAGCTGGCAGTTCAACGAGCTGGCGCAGGGACTCTGGGCGATACCGATCTGGATTCCGCAGATGAGCTTTGCCATCGGTTCGGTCCTGTTCCTGGTGGCGCTGCTCGACGAACTGCTGATCGTCGTACGCGGCGGCATTCCGACCTACGTGCGACTGGTGGAAGAACGCCACGCCCAGGGCGACTTCTCTTCCGATCTCTGAAAGGTCAAGATCATGGACATCCTCACCGTCGGTGCCATTCTCCTGTTGCTGATGCTGCTCATGCTGTCCGGCGGTGTCTGGATTGCCATGACACTGGCGATCTGCGGCTGGGTTGGCCAGGCCTTCTTCACGACCAGCCAGCCGGGCCTGAACCTGTTCTCGGCCTTCTGGGAAAGCAATGCCAGCTGGGAGCTGGCGGCGCTGCCGCTGTTCATCTGGATGGGCGAGATACTGTTTCGCACCAAGCTCAGCCAGGAAATGTTCACCGGCCTGGCACCCTGGCTCGGCAGAATCCCCGGACGGCTGTTCCACACCACGATTCTGGGCTGCGGCATCTTCGGCTCGGTGTCCGGCTCATCCGCCGCGACTTGCGCAACGATCGCCAAGGTTTCGCTGCCCGAGCTGAAGAAGCGCGGCTACGACGAGAACATCGCCATCGGCTCACTGGCCACGGCGGGCACGCTCGGCATCCTGATCCCGCCGTCGATCACCATGGTGGTCTACGCGGTGGCCGCCGATGCGTCGATCATCCGCATCTTCCTGGCAGGCTTCCTGCCCGGCCTGGTGCTGATGTTCCTGTTCTGCGCCTACATCGCCTGGTGGGCGCTGCGCAACAAGGCACTGATGCCCGCGGAAGAGCCGCCGACCAGCCTGCGCGAAAAGCTGCGCCTCTCCAGGAACCTGATCCCCTGCGCATTGCTGATCGTGTTCATCTGCTGGTCGCTGGTGGCGGGCTGGGCCACGGCCACCGAGTGCGCTGCCTACGGCGTGGTCGGCGCGCTGGCCCTGGCAGCCTGGAGCCGCTCGCTCACATGGAGCAACTTCAAGGAAGGCCTCTTCGGATCGGCACGCACCAGCTGCATGATCATGTTCATCCTCGCGGGCGCGGCCTTCCTGACCAAGACCATGGCCTTCACCGGCATCCCGCGCGAGCTGGCCGAGTGGGTCAATTCGATGCACCTGTCGCCCTACGCGTTGATTGCCTGCCTGGTGCTCGTGTACCTGGTGCTCGGCACGGCGCTGGATGGCATCAGCATGATCGTGCTGACCGCCGCCGTGGTGCTGCCCATGATCCAGAAGGCCGGCTTCGATCTCATCTGGTTCGGCATCTTCGTGATCCTGCTGGTGGAGATTGCCGAAGTCACGCCACCCGTGGGCTTCAATCTCTTCGTGCTGCAGAACATGACCGGCAAGGACAGCAACCGCATCGCGCGGGCCGCGATCCCGTTCTTCCTTTGCCTGGTGCTCTGCATCGGGTTGATCACCGTGTTCCCGCAGATCGTGACGATCGTGCCCGACCTCGTGATGGGGCCGGCGAAGTGACGCACCCGCAACGCCAGCCGTTGCGCTCTTAGGGGATCCGCATGAAGCACATCTGGATCGCGACTGCATTCGCAGCCGCGTCGGGACAGCCTTGCCTGGCGCAAACCGCCGTCCAGTGGCAGCTGGCCACCGGCTACCGCATCGAGTCGTTCCACACGCAGAACATCGAGCGCATGGCGGCCGACGTGGCGCGCGCCAGCGCAGGCCGCCTGCGCATCGAAGTGAAGCCGAACAACGCGCTGGTGAAGCTGGCGGACATCCGGCAGGCGGTGCAGGACGGCAAGGTGCAGGCCGGCGAGACCATCATGACCAGCATGGTGAAGGAGATCCCGATCGCGGGGGCCGACGCCGTTCCGTTCGTGGTGGGAAGCTACGCCGACGCGCGGCGCATGTGGACGCTGCAGCGGCCGCTGATCGACCAGCACTTCGCGGCACGCGGCCTCCAGGCGCTCTATGCCGTTCCGTGGCCGCCGCAGGGGCTCTACACCGACACGCCGGTGCGCACGGCGGCCGACTTCCGCGGCGCGCGCATGCGCACCTACAACCAGACCACCGAACGCATTGCCGAGCTGCTGGGCGCCACACCGGTCGACGTGCCGATGGTCGAGGTGAACCAGGCGCTCGCCACCGGCCGCATCACCAGCATGATCACCTCGGCGGTCACCGGCGTGGAGAACCAGGTGTGGGGCCGCGCGAAGTACTACTACGAGATCAATGCCTGGTTTCCGAAGAACATCGTCTTCGTCAACCGGAAGGCCTTCGAGGCGCTTGCACCCGATCTGCAGCAGATGCTGCTGGCCGCCGGGCAGGAGGCCGAGGCGCGCGGCTGGGCCCTGAGCCAGGCCGCAGCCGCCGACGCCACCAACGAACTGCGCAGCCGCGGCCTCCAGGTCGGCCGCGTTTCGCCGGACTTCGAGGCCGACCTCAAGCGCATGGGCGAGAAGTTCTCGCTCGAATGGGTGCGCTCGGTCGGCAATGAAGCCAACCGCATCTTTGTTCCTTACTACGTCGACAGCAAACGCTGAGCGACCGCTCCACCATGCAAGACCAACCCACTCCCCTCAGCAACCGCTGGCAATTCTGGATCGACCGCGGCGGCACCTTCACCGACATCGTGGGCCGGCGCCCTGACGGCTCGCTCACCACCCACAAGCTGCTGTCGGAGAACCCCGAGCAGTACAAGGACGCGGCCGTGGCCGGCATCCGCCACCTGCTCGGGCTGAAGCCCGGCGAGCCGGTCACGCCGGCATTGGTCGAGTGCGTGAAGATGGGCACCACGGTGGCCACCAACGCGTTGCTCGAACGCAAGGGCGAACCCACGCTGCTGGTCACCACGCGCGGCTTTCGCGATGCGCTGCGCATCGCCTACCAGAACCGCCCGCGCCTGTTCGACCGCCACATCGTGCTGCCCGAACTGCTCTACAGCGACGTGATCGAAGCGCGCGAGCGCATCGGCGCGCACGGCGACGTGGTCGAGGCGCTCGACGAGGGCGGCCTGCGCGGCGAGCTGCTGGCCGCCTTCGGCCGCGGCCTGCGCAGCGTGGCGATCGTCTTCATGCACGGCTACCGGTACAGCGCGCACGAACAGGCGGCACGGCGCATCGCCGCCGAAGTGGGCTTCACGCAGATCAGCACCTCGCACCAGACCAGCCCGATGATGAAGTTCGTGAGCCGCGGCGACACCACCGTGGTCGACGCGTACCTCTCGCCGATCCTGCGCCGCTACGTCGAGCAGGTGGCAGGTGAGATGCCCGGCGTGCGGCTCTTCTTCATGCAGTCTTCGGGTGGCCTGACCGACGCGCAGGTGTTCCAGGGCAAGGACGCGATCCTGTCCGGCCCGGCCGGCGGCATCGTGGGCATGGCCCGCACCGCCGCACTGGCCGAGCAGGCGCGCGTGATCGGCTTCGACATGGGCGGCACCTCGACCGACGTGTCGCACTATGCGGGCGAGTTCGAGCGCGAGTTCGAGACGCAGGTGGCCGGCGTGCGGATGCGCGCGCCGATGATGAGCATCCACACCGTGGCCGCGGGCGGCGGCTCGGTGTTGAGCTTCGACGGCGCGCGCTTCCGCGTCGGCCCTGAAAGTGCGGGCGCCAACCCCGGCCCCGCCAGCTACCGGCGCGGCGGGCCGCTGGCCGTGACCGATGCCAACGTGATGCTCGGCAAGGTGCAGCCACGCTATTTCCCCACTGTGTTCGGCCCCGGTGCGGACGAGTCGCTGAGCCACGCTGCGGCGGCGGACGGCTTCGGCGCGCTGGCGGCGCAGACCGGGCGCAGCCCCGAACATGTGGCCGAAGGCTTCATCCGGATCGCGGTTCAGCAGATGGCGAACGCGATCAAGAAGATCTCGGTGGCGCGCGGCTACGACGTCACGCGCTACACGCTGCAATGCTTCGGCGGTGCCGGCGGCCAGCACGCCTGCCTGGTGGCCGATGCGCTCGGGATGAGTCGCGTGTTCGTGCATCCGATGGCCGGCGTGCTGTCGGCCTACGGCATGGGGCTGGCCGACCAGAACGTGATCCGCGAGCAGGCCGTCGAGCTGCCGCTGGCAGCGGAAACGCTGCCCCTCGTGGCCGAGCGGCTCGACGCGCTCGGCGCGGCGGCGCAGGCCGAACTCGAGCGCCAGCAGGTGAACGCCGGTGCGGTGAGCGTGCTGCATCGGGTGCATGTGCGCTACGAAGGCAGCGACTCGGCGCTGGTGGTGCCCTTCGGCGACCTGGCCGCGATCCAGAGCCGCTTCGAGGCGGCGTACCGCCAGCGCTTCGCGTTCCTCATGCAGGGCAAGCCACTGGTCGTGGAGGCCGTGTCGGTCGAAGCAGTGGTGCCCGGCGATGCGCCCGCGGAGCCCCGCCACGCCATGCATCCGGTGCGCGAGGTGCCGCGTCGCGAAACCGTGCGCATGTATTCGGGCGGCGCCTGGCACGACGCGGCGCTGGTCGTGCGCGAAGACCTGCGCCCGGGCGACGTGATTCCCGGCCCCGCGATCATTGCCGAGAAGAACGCGACCACGGTGGTGGAGCCCGGCTGGGAAGCGCAGCTCACTGCGCTCGACCACCTGATGCTGGACCGCCGCGCGGCCAGGCCGGTCGCGCATGCGGCCGGCACCACGGTCGACCCAGTGCTGCTCGAGGTGTTCAACAACCTGTTCATGAACGTCGCCGAACAGATGGGGCTGCAGTTGCAGAACACCGCCTATTCCGTGACCATCAAGGAGCGGCTCGATTTCTCGTGTGCCCTGTTCGACGGTGCGGGCGAGCTCATCGCCAACGCGCCGCACATTCCGGTGCACCTGGGCAGCATGGGCGAAAGCATCCAGACCGTGATCCGCGAGAACGCGGGCCGGATGCAACCCGGCGATGTGTACGTGCTGAATGACCCGTACCACGGCGGCACCCACCTGCCCGACATCACGGTCATCACCCCGGTGTATCTCGACGATGGCGGGGCGAACGACAAGCCGATGTTCTACGTCGGCAGCCGCGGCCACCATGCCGACATCGGCGGCACCACGCCGGGCTCGATGCCGCCCTTCTCCACGCGCATCGAGGAAGAAGGCGTGCAGATCGACAACTTCAAGCTGGTCGAGCGCGGCGTGCTGCGCGAGGCCGGGATGCTGGCGCTGCTGCAGGGCGGCGCCCACCCGGCGCGCAATCCACAGCAGAACATGGCCGACCTCAAGGCCCAGATCGCCTCCAACGAGAAAGGTGCGCAGGAGCTGCGCAAGATGGTCGCGCAGTTCGGGCTGGACGTGGTGCAGGCCTACATGCGCCATGTGCAGGACAACGCAGAGGAGTCGGTGCGCCGCGTCATCACGCGGCTGAAGGACGGCCGCTTCACGCTGCCGCTGGACAACGGCGCGCAGATCGAGGTGGCGATCCGCGTCGACGCGGCCACGCGCAGCGCCGAGGTCGACTTCACCGGCACCTCGGCCCAGCAGGACAACAACTTCAACGCGCCCACCGCGGTGTGCATGGCCGCCGTGCTGTATGTGTTCCGCACGCTGGTCGACGACGACATTCCGCTCAACGCGGGCTGCCTGAAGCCGCTGCGCGTGATCATCCCGCCCGGCTCGATGCTCAACCCGGACGCGCCGGCCTCGGTGGTGGCCGGCAACGTCGAGACCTCGACCTGCATCACCAACGCGCTCTATGGCGCGCTCGGCGTGATGGCCGCTGGCCAGTGCACGATGAACAACTTCACCTTCGGCAATGCGTCGCACCAGTACTACGAGACCCTCTCGGGCGGCTCGGGTGCGGGCGACGGCTTCGACGGCACCAGCGTGGTTCAGACCCACATGACCAACTCGCGCCTGACCGACCCCGAGGTGCTCGAGTTCCGCTTTCCGGTGCGGCTCGACAGCCACGAAATCCGCCGCGGATCGGGTGGCGCCGGGCGCTGGCGCGGCGGTGACGGCGCGGTGCGGCGCGTGCGCTTCCTGGAAGACATGACGGCCAGCATCCTCTCCAACGGCCGCGTGCACGGGGCCTTCGGCTTCGCGGGCGGACAGTGCGGCCAGGTGGGGTTGAACCGCGTCGTGCGCGCCGACGGCTCCGAACTGCTGCTCGCGCACATCGGCCAGGCCGAGATGAAGCCGGGCGACGTGTTCGAGGTTCACACGCCGGGCGGCGGCGGCTTCGGAGTGCACTGACACGCCTGTGGCACGCGCACCCGCCCGCTAGACTGGTGGCCCCGCCACTTGTCTTCCGGACGCGTTGCCCATGTCGTCGCCCCGTACCTTGCTGCTTGCAGCCGCCCTTGCCGCGCCGTTCGCTGCCATGGCGATCCAGGACTGCGAACTCAACGGCCAGAGCGTCAATCCGGCCAACGGCAGCACCACCGCCGGCAAGACCGGCCTGATGCGCTGCAAGGATCGCGACAGCGGCGAACTGCAGCGCGAGCAGGAGCTGAAGAACGGCGTGTTCATGGGCATCGTGCGCTACTACGGCAAGGGCCAGCTCATCAAGGAACACAGCGTCAACGCGAACGGCAACGTTGAGGGCCGGGCGCGCGAGTTCTCGCCGACCGGCCAGGTGCTGCGCGAGGCGACCTACGTCAACGGCAGCGAGCGCGGCCTGGTACGCAGCTTCCATCCGAACGGCCAGTTGCGCCGAGCGGCTTTCTACGCCGAGGCCGGGGGCGAACAGGCTTCGGTGGAGTTCAACGAAAGCGGCCAGCTCTCGGCACTGCGCTGCGGCGAGCGGCCGATGCTGGCCCCCGCGGCCGACGACACCAGGCTCTGCGGCTTCGGCGGCAAGGCTGCGGAGGTCGAGCTGTTCGACACGCGTGGCACCCTGCGCACCCGCGCCGTGTGGGCCAGCGGCAAGCGGCAGCGCAGCGAGAACCTCTACGACAACGGCAAGCCGTCGGCACAGGAGGAGATCACCGGCAGCCAGCGCACCGAGCGGCGCTTTTCGGCGGAGGGCGTGAAGCGCGCCGAGACCGTCTGGCTCCTGACCGAACGCGGCGGCATCCGGCAGGTCGAACAGGCGTTCTCTGAAACCGGCACGCTGGTGCGCGAGCAGCGCTGGAACGCAACCGGCGAGCCCGTCAGCGACAAGAGCTTCTTCCTGAACGGCCAGCCGCGCAGCCAGTCGGTCTACAGCGGCAGCGGCGAGTCGCGCACGGTCGAGAACGCCACCTTCCACGACAACGGCCAGCGCGCCAGCCTGGGCCGCTACAGCGCCCCGCCGCGCGGCCGCCAGATGCCAGCCGGCACGCACCAGCGCTTCGACGACAAGGGCACGCTCGTGACCGAATCGGTCTACGACGCGAAGGGCCGGGTCACCCGCGAACGCGCCTGGGACGAGACCGGCAAGCTGCAGCGCGACGACGAGGTGTTCGAGGACGGGTCGCGCAAGGCGTTTGCCAAATAGCCGTTGCAGCCGCCGTGCCAGCCGCGATGGCCGCGCCGGCTAGCGTGCAAACGCCTTCCGGAGCCGGGGCTGCACTGCCGCGAACAGCCACCTGAAGAAGCGCGACCAATTGGGCCGCTGCCACTCGAGCACCAGGCCGAGCAGCGACGACACGACGAGGATCACGACGACCGCCTGCCAGAACTGGCTGGCGTCGTTCACCTTCAGCCCGAACAGGGCGAGGTAGAGCACCAGCAGCGCATGGTGCAGCACGTAGATCGGGAAGGTCAGGTCGGCCAGCACCCGGAAGTTGCGCGCCACACGGGGCGACGCCACCACGGCCGCCGCAGGTGCTGCCGGTGGCAGCATCCACAGCGCCAGTGCCACGAACACGCCCGCCACCCAGTCGCTCGCGAACTGGTTCGCGAAGAACAGCGGCTTCTCGCCCAGCGCATAGGGGAAGGGCGGCAGATAGAGCACGGTGCACGCCGCCGCAGAGAGTGCCAGCGCCACGCACAGCCACGACAGGCCGCGCCCGAGTTGCGGCCGCGGCAGGTGGTAGGCCGCGCAACCCATCAGCCAGATCGGCATCATCAGCACGATCTTCGGCCCGGCCACCAGGCAGGCGCCCAGCGCCAGTGCCCACGACTTGAGGCCGCGGCCGGTGCAGTACCAGAGGCCGAAGATCACGTAGTACCAGAACTCGAAGCCGAGCGACCAGAGCGGCCGGTTGACCGGCGGCGCGGCCGAGAAGAACCAGATCTCGTTCAGGAACAGGGCGGTGATGGCATAGCGCGGGCCGAAGGTTCCGCGCACGTAGTTGGCGATCAGGTCGGGGTTTGCCTGAACCCTGACCACGATTTCCACCACGGCCGTCAGCAGCAGCGCTGGAATGACCATCGAGCACAGGCGGCTGAAGCGCGCCTGCATATAGGACGACAGGCCACGCTGCTTTTCGCTGGTGGTGTAGGCGATGACGAAGCCGGACAACACGAAGAACACGATCACCGCCGCGTGCGAGAGGTCGCCAGGGAGCTGGGCCACATGCGCCGTCGCGGGAAACCAGACGTCTTCGATGTGCCGATAGAGCACCGTGAGTGCCGCGAGCAGGCGCAGGCTGTCCAGCACCAGGCTGGTGCTGCCTTCGATGCGTCGCGGCGCCGTGTTCATCGGTCGGTTCGATTCCCTCAGTCCAGCTTGATGCCCTGGGCCTTGATGATCGGCCCCCAACGCTTGGATTCTGCACGCGACAGCGCCGCGAACTGCTCGGGCGTACCCGGCAACGCTTCCATGCCGAAATCGTTGAAGCGTTTTTGCACCGCCGGATTACCGAAGGCCTTGTTGAGTTCGCCGTTGAGTTTGGCGACCACCGGCGCAGGCAGCCCGGCCGGGCCGAGCACGCCCTGGAACGCGAACACCTCGGTGTTCGGCACGCCGACCTCGGCCAGCGTGGGCACATTGGGCAGCAGCTTGTTGCGCTGCGCCGAGCCGATCGCAAGCACGCGCACCTTGTTGCCCTGCATGATCGGCAGGCCCGACGCGAGGTCGAGGAACATGCATGGCACCTGGCCGCCCATCACGTCGGCCATCGCGGGCGCGGCGCCGCGGTACGGGATGTGGGTGAGAAAGGTGCCGGTGCGGTTCTTGAACATTTCCATCGCAAGGTGGTGCGGCGAGCCGTTGCCGGGGGAAGCGTAGTTCAGTTTGCCGGGGTTGGCCTTCGCGTAGGCCAGGAAAGCCTTGAAGTCTTGCGCCGGAAAGTCCGGGTGCACCACGAGCGCGAGCGGAAAGCGGCCGATCGCGCCGATGTAGCTGAAGTCTTTTTCGGGGTTGAACGGCAGCTTGCCGAACAGGTATTCATTGAAGGCCAGCACGGCGTTGTCGGCCGACATGATGGTGTAGCCGTCCGGCTTCGACTTCGCCACCAAATCCGCACCGATGTTGGTCGAGGCGCCGGGCCGGTTGTCGATCACGATGGCCTGGCCGAGCCCCGTCCGCATCGCCTCGGACAAGGTGCGCGCGATCACGTCGGTGCCGCCGCCCGCCGGGTACGGCACGATCCATTTGACCGGTTGCTCGGGGTAGCCCTGGGCGCGCGCCCACGGTGCGAGGGTGGCGGTGGCGCCAGCGGCGGCCAGGCCGGTGAGGAGGGTTCTGCGTTGGGCGTTCAAGTTGTTGTCTCCGGGGATGATGAAAGGGATGGTAGTGGCAGCGCGTCCAGCGCGTCGGCCAGCGCCTGGCGGCAGCGCGCCTCGTCGCCGACCTGTTCGAACAGCAGCAGCGCGAGCCGCGCAAGGAACAGCGATTCGCGCGCGTCGCCGGCTTCGCTGATGGCATTCGCGCACGCGGCGTAGAGGCGGTCGCGGGCTTCGGGTGGCAGCGTGGCGGTCATGCGGGCTCCAGGTTCGCGGCAGGATGCAGCGCACCGGCGCGCACCAGCGCCTGCCGAAGCACCTCGACCGGTGGCGCGTCGCGCCAGCGCGCGGCCACATGGCCGTCAGGGCGCAGCAGGTAAACCGCGCCACGCAGCTCGTCAGCACCGAGCGCGGCGAAGGCGGCGGCGTTGTGCGCATCGCGCTGCAGCGTGTGCTGCACCAGCGGCACGCCCTCCATGTCGAACGGCACGCTCTCGCCCTGCAGCACCAGCAAGGTGAAAGCCGGCGCCTGCAGAAGATCGGTCAGGTGCCGATCCGGGCCCAGTTGCAACTCGGGCATCGCTTCGCCGGGCTTCGGCCCCGCAGCCAGCGCGTCGCTCTCGCTCGAGAGGGCCGAGTCGTCGTAGCGCACCGCCTCGGTCTGCCGCGGGTTGATGAGCTTGGCGATCTCGCGGTGCCGGGCCGAAAGCGACAAAGCGGCCTCGCGCAGCAGGTCGAACCCGCGCGAGGGCGGCGACATGAATTCGGTGCTGCGCATCGCGCTCTCGGCGTTGATGTGGAAGGCCGCGATGCGCTCCTGCGAATAGCTGTCGAGCAGCGCCGCGTCCGAAACGCCGCGCGCCACGAAGGCAAGTTTCCACGCGAGGTTGTCGGCGTCGTCGAAACCCGAATTGAGGCCGCGCACACCGAAGATCGGCATCGCATGCGCCGCGTTGCCGGCAAACAGCACGCGTGCGTGGCGGTAGCTTGCGAGCGTCATCGCGCCGGCACGGTAGACCGATGTCCAGACCGTGTGCCATGGCAGATGGCCTTCGCCGATCGCGTCGAGATGGCGCTGCACGAACTCGGCAACAGCCGCGGGCTGCAGCGCTTCTTCGGTGCTCTGGCCTGCGCGAAGCTGGTAGTCGATGCGCCAGATGTCGTCGGGCTGGCGGTGCATGAGCACGGTCGAACCCGGATTCCAGGGCGGATCGAACCAGGCGCGGCGCTCGGTGGGGTGATCGCTGTGCAGCTCGATGTCGATGATCACGTAGCGCCCCTCGTAGCCGGTGCCTTCGAGCGCCAGCCCGAGCGCCTTGCGCACGAAGCTCTGGCCGCCGTCGCAGGCGGCGAGCCACTGGCCATGCAGGGTGTAGCCGCCGTCGGCATTGCGCACGTCGAGCGTGACGCCCTCGTCGTCCTGCGCGAGCGCGACGAGTTCGGTGCCCCAGCGGATGTCGACCACCCCCGGCGTTGCCGCGTTGCGGCGCTCGATCTGGTCGAGCAGGTACTGCTCGATGTAGTACTGCTCGAGGTTGATCATCGGCGGCAGCTTCTGCGTGTCGTCGTGCGGCATCTCGAAGCGGAACACCTCGTCGGTCTTGTAGAAGCTGCGCCCGCCTGTCCACGGCAGCCCCTTGGCCAGGAACGCGGGCAGTGCGCCGAGACGCTCCATGATCTCCAGGCTGCGGCGCGAGATGCAGGCCGCGCGGCTGCCGACGCAGACGGTGTCGTCGGCTTCGAGGATCACGCTGCGCACGCCATGGTTGGCAAGGCCGAGCGCGAGCGCCATGCCGACCGGCCCGCCGCCGGCGATGACGACGGGATGCCGGCCCGGCGCGATGCCGTCCTCGAGCGGCGGCGTGAAAGGCGCAAAGCGCGTGTAGTGGAAGGCGCCAACCGAAGGCGGCAACGCATCGCCGGCCATGGGCGGCAGCGGCCCCGAGGCAGCGTCGCCGGCGCGGGCGGAGGGAACGGTGGGAATGGCGGAAGGGCTCATCGAAATCTCAATGCAGAACCCGTTGCAGCCAGGCTTCCATCGTGTCGGCCGATTGCGTGACGAGCGCGGGCTGGCCCGCAAGGTAATGGTTGCCGCCGACGACCGGTACTTCGGTGAGCCGGTCGCGCCCCGCCTCGCGCCAGAGTGCGGCCGTGCTCGGGAAGGTCGAGCCGTCAGCCGTGTGCGTCATCAGCAGCACTGGCACCGAGGTGCGCGCGAGGCAGGCCGGCCCATCGGCCTGCGAAGCAGAGGACCATTGCGACAACCATGAGCGCAGCGTGTTGAAACGGCCCATCGCATTGGCCGCGTAGTTGACCGTGCGCGCGTCGCCCCAGATCGATCCGACCGGCCGGTCGTTGGCATCGAGCGAGGTGTCCAGGAAGCGCGGGTCGCTGTGGGTGCGGTAGACCAGAAAGGTCTGGTCCGACGGCGCTCCCGGCGTGCCGCGCAGCATGCGCAACCGCCCCCACACCCAGGCTTCGATGCGGTCGCGCCGTGCAAGCTGGGCGGCCCGAAAGCGCGCCACGTAGTCGCCCGCGAAGGGCACGGGCTCGCCTCTCGCATAAAGGTCGAAGGCCGGGTCGGTCGCGAGCGGGTCGGCCTCGTCGATCACCGAGGGATCGAGCCACTCGGCGAGCAGCCGCGAACGGCCCGGGTGCGCGGCCGACAGCATCAGCGCATCGACCGGCGGCAGATCGGCCGGCGACAGGTGCGTGGGCAGGCCGTCGACAAAGGTGGTTGCGGTCAGCGACTCGGCCTGCGACTGGTAGAACGCCGACAACGCCGCACCGCCCGAGTTGCCGACGAGCACGACCTTGCGGAAGCCCTGCGCGCGCAGCCATTTCACGCCGGCGCCCAGGTCCTGCAGCACTGTTTCCATCAGCAGCATGGTGTCGTTGCCCGCATAGCGCGAGTTGAGCCCCATGCAGGCGATGCCGCGTGCGGCCAGCGGCTCGAGCAGGTAGTGGCCCATGAAGTTGCTGGTGGGATGCATCACGATCGCCGCCGTGCCGCTGCCCTGCCCTTTCGGCCGCATCAGCGCGCCGAAGATGCGCGGGCGCAGCGCCTGCAGGCCCGACTGGCTTTCCATGGTGACGCCTGGCTGGACGTCGATGACAACGAGCTCGGCCTCAGACATGCGCGGCCCTGCGTTGGGCCGTCCAGGTCGCCAGCGATGCGTGCGCGTCGCGCTTGTAGCCCTCGAGCACGGGCTGGGTCGCGAGCTCGGTGGTCAGTTCAAGCCGCAGGCCGTTGGGGTCGAAAAAGTAGATCGAGTGGATGTAGCCGTCGTGGTCGGTGATGCCGATCACGTCGATGCCGTGGGCCTGCAGCCGTGCCTTCATGTCCTGCAGCGCCTGGTCCGATTCGACACGCAGCGCGATGTGGTTGACCCAGGCCGGCGTGTTGGGCGAAGGCGCGGCGATCATGTTGTCGCCGAGGTCGAAGAATGCGATGTGCGAGCCGTCGGCCATGCGGAAGAAGATGTGCACGTAGGGGCAGTGCTCGCCGGTGGAGGGCACCGTGTCCTTCTTGATCACGTGCGTGAGCGGCAGGCCGAGGATGTCTTCGTAGAAGTGGCGGGTTTCCTCGGCATCGCGGCAGCGCCAAGCGAAGTGGTGCAGGCCGTGGATCGGATGGAGCGTCGTGGGGTGCGTCATGGTGGAGGGATTGTCCCGATGCCCCCCGTTGCTGCGTGTCGTAACTTCGTACGAGGTATTTACCCCAAGATCCCATGAAGCGACGCCGCATCCATCCCGCCCGCACGCCTGTGGACGCTTCGGTCGCGGTGCGCATCGTTGCCGGCATCGGCACGCCGCACCTCGCCGACGGCTTTCTGGCCGCGATGCAGCAGGTGCTTCCGCTCACCTTCTGCACCGTGTTCGCGCTCGGCGCCAGCGGCCGCGTGGTGACCGTTTCAACGGCCAGCAACTACGGCGATGCCGCGGCGCTGACATCGGAGCGCTACATCGAGAACCGCTTCGACCTGCTCGACCCCAACATGGTGTGGCTCTCGGCGCGCAAGCTGCCGAAGCAGCCGCAGTTGTGGCTGAGCCACCAGCGCGCCGACGAGGTGGCCGACCCGGCCTACCGCGCGGCCTGCTATGGCGATGTCGGCATTCGCGAGCGCAGTTCGGTGCTGTTGCTGTTGCCCGGCGGCCAGCGCGCGGCCGTGAGCTTCTATCGCAGCCTGGCGCTGCCGGAGTTCGATGAAGCGGATTTCGGGCTGATTGCCGCGCACGGCGCACTGCTGGCCGAGGCCACCGCCGCGCACAGCCGCGGATTGGTCGGGGCGGCCACCTCGCAGCAATCCTCCGGCATCCGGCCGACCGAGCCACGCCTGCTGGTGCTGACCGTGCGCGAGCGCGAGGTCATCGGCCACCTGCTGGCCGGCCGCACCGCCAAGCAAGCGGCGCGCGCGCTGGGCGTGGAACTCAGCACCGTGCGCACCCACCAGTACCGTGCATTCCGGCGGCTGGGAATCGGGACGCTGAAGGCGTTGCTGCTGGAGCTTGGGGGCCGCTGAAAGCTTCAGCCAGCCATCAATGCGGCGCGACGACTTCCTGCTCGATCGCGCCAAATACGGACTGCCCGTCCTTGCCCTTCATCTCGATGCGAATGGTGTCGCCGTACTTCATGAACTCGGTGCTCGGCTGGCCGTCCTGAATGGTTTCGATGCAGCGCTTTTCGGCGATGCACGAATAGCCCTTGGGCCAGTCCATGCCGCCGTCTTTTTTCTCGACTCCCTTGTTGCTGACGGTGCCGCTGCCGACGATGCTGCCCGCGCGCACGTTGCGCGTTTTCGCGATGTGCGCGATGAGCTGGCCGAAGTGGAAGGTCATCTCGTCGCCGGCATCGCACAGGCCGACCTTGCGGCCGTTCCAGGTGCTTTGCAGCGTGAGATGCACGCGGCCGCCGATCCAGGCGTCGTCCAGTTCGTCGGGCGTGACCGCGACCGGGCTGAACGCGGTGGCGGGCTTGCTCTGGAAGAAGCCGAAGCCCTTGGCGAGTTCGGCCGGGATCAGGTTGCGCAGGCTCACGTCGTTGACCAGCATCACGAGGCGGATGCCGTCGAGCGCCTGTTCGGCCGAGGCACCCATCTTCACGTCACCGGTGACGACCGCGATCTCGGCCTCGAAATCGATGCCGAAGGATTCGCTCGCGACCACCACCGGGTCGGTCGGCCCGATGAAATCATCGCTGCCGCCCTGGTACATCAGCGGGTCGGTGTAGAAGCTTTCGGGCACTTCGGCATTGCGGGCCTTGCGCACCAGTTCGACGTGGTTCAGGTAGGCCGAGCCGTCGGCCCATTGGTAGGCGCGCGGCAGCGGCGCCATGCACTGCGCGGGGTCGAACGGAAAGGCATGGCGTGCGCGGCCAGCGTTGACGCTGTCGTACAGGTCTTGCAGCTGCGGGCTCATGAAGCCCCAGTCGTCCAGCACCTGCTGCAGGCGGCTGGCGATGCCGGTGGCGTAGTGGGCGCTGCCGAGGTCGCGCGAGACGACGACGAGCTGGCCGTCGCGCGAACCGTCTTTGTAGGTGGCGAGTTTCATGGGGTACGGTGGTCGGTGCGGAACGCCGGGCGGCCGGCATCGCTCTACTAAACTGGTTGAACGGCGGCAGTGTACCGAGCCCGCCCTCTTCCACCTGCCATGACGACGATGCCGCGCACCGCTGATGCTGCTCCACCGCTGGCCGGCGCAGCGCGCCCGGCCTGGCGCGTGCTCGCGTTGCTGACCGTGCTGGTGGTGGCGGTGCACCTGGTGGTGCTGGGCCTGATGCCCGCAGGCATCGGGTCGGAGCAACTGCCGCTCGCGAGCAAGTTCATCACCCGCACGATCGTGATCGCGCCGCCGCCGGCCGCTGCAGAGGCACCGGCGCCTGCTGCGGCACCACCGCCGCCCGTGCGCGTGGCCAGGCCCGCGCCGCCCAAGCGCCCGCGTGCGATCACGCCGCCACGCGTCGATCCGGCACCGCCAGCGGCTACACCGCCGGTGCTGACGGCGGAAACCTCGCAGGATCCGATACCTGCCGAACCCGCCGCGGAGGCGCCGGCATCTGCTGCCTCCGGGCCCGACGGCGTCGCTGCGGCGCCGGCACCGGACGCAGCGGGCCCGGCCGGCGGCTCCAACCCCGCCATGGCCACGCTGACCGCCGGCGCCACACAGCCACTGGTCGTGCCAGGCTCGGTGCGCCTCGCCTTCGACGTCACCGGCCAGCGCGGCCCGCAACCGATGTCAGGCGTGTTCGGCGAGCTGATCTGGCTGCAGAACGGCGCCGAGTACAACGCCCGGCTGTCGCTCACGATGCTGTTTCGCACCTTCCTGCGCCAGACCAGCACTGGCCGCGTCGACGGCAGCGGCATCGCGCCGACGCGGTTTTCGGAGGCGCGCAAGGCCGAGGTGGCCTCGCATCTGGTGCGCGACCAGGGCAAGGTGGTGTTCAGCAACAACGCGCCCACGGTGCCGCTGCTGCCGGGTGCGCAGGATCGGCTCAGCGTGGTGATGCAGCTCGGCGCGTTGATGGCCGGCGATCCGAAGCGCTTTCCCGAAGGCAGCAAGATCGAGGTGCAGACCGTCGGGCCGCGCGATGCCGACGTCTGGGTCTTCAACGTCGAGGGCGAAGAACCGATGCACGTGCCGGCGGGCGACTTCACGGTGCGCAAGCTCACCCGCAGCCCGCGCCGCGAGTTCGACCACAAACTCGAGCTTTGGCTGGCACCTGAAATCGGCTATTTGCCTGTCCGAATCCGGCAAACGCAGACCGATGGCGACATCATCGACATGCAATTGCGCGACAAAACGGCCCCGCCGGTGGCGAATTGATCACGCTCTTGTGGGCCAAATGCCTGCAAACAGTCGGCAGTTCTTGAAACTGGCGCGTTGATTGCTATCTAGTGATCATGAATGCAATCGACTACAGGAGCCACCCCGCCATGCAGATGCTCTATGACTCGGATTCTTTCGTCGTCGTACACGTGCAACCCAACGAGGACGATGAACCGATCGCGCCCAACATCCCGGTGCTGGCTCGCCACGGTTTTGAAATCGTGGACAAGCGCTCCGGCAAGGAGGTCTACCTCGATGGCTCCTGGGCCGAGTTGTTCCATCAGAAGATCACCGCCTGGCAGCTCAATACCCCGACCCAGGAAGAGGTGGAAGACACCCTCGAGGGGTACGCCGAACTGGCACAAAACCCGGTGCTGATGCACTAGATTTGGATCGCCCCCAGGCTGCGCGCACTTCGTGTCGCTGCGCCAACCCCCTGCCGGGGGCGCCACCGGCGGCCCGGCGGAGCCGGTTCCGCGGTGGTTCTCGAATGTGTAATCAAGCTGATTTTGCGTAGAGACGGCTGTAGAGCGGCCCTACGATCAACAGCACCGCCACCAGTCGGCACACCTGGAACGCCGTCACCACCGGCACCCCTAGCTGCAAGACCTTGGCCGTGATTGCCATTTCTGCAATGCCGCCGGGCGAGGTGCCGAGAACCATCGTGGCCCAGTGCAGGCCGGTGCCCCAGGCCAGCAGCACCGCGAAAGCCCCACACAACACCAGCATCGCGACCGTGCCGAGCGCCACCGACGCCAGCCAGCGCGGCGCCGTGTACAGGAACTCGCGGCTGAAACGCACGCCCAGGCTGACGGCGATCACGAGTTGGGCCGCGTTCGACAGCCAGGTCGGCACGGCCGACAGCGTGGTGCCGGTCATGGTGAATCCCATCGCGACCAGCAGCGGGCCGATGAACCATGGGTTGGTACGGCCGCTGGCGCGCATCAGCAGCGCTCCGACGCCGGTGGCGACGGCCAGCCAGCCAAGCCCGCCCCAGCGCACGTCGCGAATCAGCGGCGGCAGCGCGTCGAGCCCGTGCAGACCGCTGAACTGCATGGCGAACGGGATGGTTACCGTCACGACCATGAGCCGCAAGCTGTGCGCTGCGGCCACCAGGTCGGTGCGCGCGCCGGCCCGCTCGGCCAGCAAAGTCATCTCGGACGCGCCGCCGATTGCGCCTGCGAAGTAAGTCGTCGCCCGCATGGCAGGCCCCGTGACGCCTCGCATCTCGGCACCATGTCGCCGATGGAGCCATTGACCGAACAGCCAGCCGAGCGCGAGCGCCCAGACGATGGCCAGCCCGATCGCCCACCAGACGCTGACCACCAGCGCGCTGACCGAGGGCGTGAAATAAAGGCCCAGCGCGGCGCCGATCACCCACTGGCCGCCATTGCGCAAGGGCGTGTAGCTGGCCGTGGGCTGACCCAGGATCGACGCGATCGACACCGCCAGCAAGGGCCCGATCATCCAGGGCAGCGGCGCGTGCAGCAGCAGGCAGAGGCCGGCGGCCGCCAGCGCGAGCAGCAGCGTCCCGAGCACGCGAACGAAGAAGCGGGAAGACACGAACGGAGACAGGCGAAAGCGAAAAGGGATGGCACGGCCAGAGAAGGCCCTCGCTTAGTATCCCTGCGATGTTGTTCACCAGCCTGCGCCCGCTTTCAATCCTGACCGTGTCGGTGACCTTGCTGGCCGCCGGTTGTGCCTGGCTGCCACCCGCAGCCGATGCGCCGGTGGCGAAGCGCGTTGCCGCGCTGCTGCCCGCAGACGCGTTGCTGCTGGGCGAGCAGCACGATGCCGACGAGCATCACCGCATCGAACGCGAGACGGTGGAAGCGCTGCTCGCCAAGGATCAACTCGCCGCGCTGGCGCTCGAGATGGCCGAGGACGGCCAGAGCACCGCGCGCCTGCCGGCCACGGCCACGGAGGCCCAGGTGCGCGCCGCGCTCGAATGGCAGGACAAGGCCTGGCCCTGGGAAGACTACGGCCCGGCCGTGATGGCCGCGGTACGGGCCGGCGTGCCGGTGATCGGGGCCAACATGCCGCGCGCCCGCATGAAGGACGCGATGGTCGATGTGTCACTCGATGCGCAACTGAGCGACGCGGCCCGCGTGCTGCAGCAGGAGGCGGTGCGCAGTGGCCACTGCAACCTGCTGCCGGCCGCGCAGATCGTGCCGATGACACGCATCCAGATCGCGCGCGACCGCGCGATGGCGCAGACGATCGTCAAGGCGCGCCAGCCCGGCAAGACGGTGCTGCTCATCTCCGGCAGCGCCCACGCGCTGCGTACGCTCGGCGTGCCGCAGCATTTGCCGACCGACATCAAGGTGGTGTCGGTCAGGCTGCTCGCATCGGCTTCGGCGCCGGCTGAGGCCGACACCGAGTTCGACCGCACCTGGCAGACCGCGCCGCTGCCCGAGAAAGACTACTGCGCCACGCTCAAGCGTGCTTCTTGATGCTGTCGGCGAGCGTGTTGACCAGCGTGTCGATGTGCTCCTTTTCCACGATGTACGGCGGTGCGATCACCAGCACCTCGCCGGCCGGCCGCACCAGCGAACCCTTGTGATAGCAGTCCAGGAAGATGTCGTAGGCGCGCTTGCCCGGTGAGCCGGCGATCGGCGCGAGCTCCACCGCTGCGGCCAGGCCCAGGCTGCGGATGCCGACCACGTTCGGCAGGCCCTTGAAGGCGCTGTGGAACGCGTCGCCGAGCACCGGGCCCATTTCGCCGGCCCGCGCGAACAGGTTCTCCCGCTGCAGCAGGTCGAGCGTGGCGATGGCCGCGGCACAGGCCACCGGATGGCCCGAGTAGGTGTAACCGTGAAAGAACTCGACCACGTGCTCGGGCGCATCGGTCTTCATCATCGCGTCGTACAGCTTGTCGCGGCAGATCACGCCGCCCATCGGAATCACGCCGTTGGTCACGCACTTGGCGAAGTTCAGCATGTCGGGCACCACGCCGTAGTAGTCCGATGCGAAGTTGGTGCCCATGCGGCCGAAGCCGGTGATGACCTCGTCGAAGATGAGCAGGATGCCGTGCTTGTCGCAGATCTCGCGCAGCCGCTTCAGGTAGCCTTTGGGCGGCAGGTACCAGCCGGCCGAACCGGCCACCGGCTCGACGATGATCGCAGCCACGTTGCTCGGGTCGTGCAGTGGCAGGATGCGTTGTTCGAGCTCCAGCAGCGGGTCTTCGGCCCAGGCTGGCTCCTCGTTGTGGATGTAGGCATGGTTCACCGAGTCGTGGATGAAGCGCATGTGATCCACCCGCGGCAGGAACGCCGTGCCGAACACCTTGCGGTTGCCCGGAATGCCGCCGACCGACATGCCGCCGAAGCCGACGCCGTGGTAGCCCTTCTCGCGGCCGATGAAAACGTTGCGGTGGCCCTCGCCGCGCGCACGATGGTAGGCCAGCGCCACTTTCAGCGAGGTATCGGCCGCTTCGCTGCCCGAGTTGCAGAACAGCACCTTGTTCAGGTCGCCGGGAGCCAGCGCCGCGATCATCTCGGCCGCCTTGAACGCACGGTCGTTGCTGACCTGGAAGGCGGTGGCGTAGTCGAGCGTGTCGAGCTGCTGCTTGATCGCCTCGTTGATGGGCTTCCGTTTATGGCCCGCGCCCACGCACCAGAGCGACGAGATGCCGTCGATCACCTTCTTGCCGTCGTGCGTGGTGAACTCCATGCCGTCGGCCGCCACGAACACGCGCGGATCCTTCTTGAAATGGCGGTTGGGGGTGAAGGGCAACCACTGGTTGTCCATGTTGAAATCGTTGAAGGCCATGGGTCGCTCCTGGCGCGGCGCGCTGGGGGAAAGGGGCATTCTGGCACCGGCCATGCACCCCTGCCGCGGCTGCGACAATGCTCGCCCTTATGAGCACTGCGTACATCCTCACCCTCTCCTGCCCCGATCGCACCGGCATCGTGCACGCCGTCTCCGGCTTCCTGCTCGAGCGCGGCGGCAACATCGAAGAGGCGGCCCAATACAACGACCACGACACCGGCCTGTTCTTCATGCGCGTGCGCTTCGCCTGCGCCGTGCCCGACGAGGCCGCGCTGCGTTCGCAGATCGCGCTGCTGGCCGAGAGCTTCGGCATGCACTGGCAACTGCACGCCGCCGCCGTGCCGATGAAGACGGTGATCCTGGTCAGCAAGGACGGCCACTGCCTGAACGACCTGCTGTTCCGCTGGAAGAGCGGGCATCTTGCGATCGACGTGCGCGCCATCGTCTCGAACCACCGCGACTTCTACCAGCTCGCGGCCAGCTACAACGTGCCGTTCCACCATATCCCGGTGACGGCCGCAACCAAGGCACAGGGCGAGGCCAAGCAGCTCGAGGTCATCGAGGCCGAGGGCGCCGAACTCGTGGTGCTGGCGCGCTACATGCAGATCCTCAGCAACGACCTGTGCCAGAAGCTGGCCGGCCGCGCGATCAACATCCACCATTCGTTCCTGCCGAGCTTCAAGGGCGCCAAGCCCTACTACCAGGCGCACGACCGCGGCGTGAAGCTGATCGGCGCCACCGCACACTACGTGACGGCCGACCTCGACGAAGGCCCGATCATCGAACAGGACGTGGCGCACGCCGACCACACCGACACGGTGGAAGACCTCACCGCACGCGGCCGCGACACCGAGAGCCAGGTGCTGGCGCGCGCCGTGAAGTGGCACAGCGAGCACCGCGTGCTGCTGAACGGGCACCGCACCGTGGTGTTCCGCTGAGAGGCCGCGCGCAATGCAGGGCTTGCGCGGGCTCGCCTGGCTGCTGGTGTTCCAGTCCGCGGGCGAACTGCTGTCGCGCGGCCTCTCGCTGCCGCTGCCCGGTCCGGTGCTCGGACTGGTCCTGATGCTCGCCGGCTTGCGCTTCGAAGCGATCCGCGAACCCGTCGGCGAATGCGCCGGCTTTCTGCTCTCGCACCTTTCGCTGCTGTTCATCCCGGTGGGCGTCGGCGTGATGACCCATTTGGCGCTCGTGAGCCAGTACGGCGGCCGCATGTTGCTGGTGATCGCGCTGTCGACCTGGATCGGGCTCGCGGTGACGGCGCTGGTGCTCTTCTGGCCCGACCGCGCGAGAAAGGACGCCTGATGCCGCACTTCGTCCAGCTCTGGGTCTACCTCACGGCAACGCCGCTGTTCGGCCTGACGGCGACCCTGGTGGTGTACCTGCTCGCGCAGGCAGCCTACAGCCGGCTGGGCAATGCACCGTGGGCCAATCCGGTGTTGTGGTCGGTGGTGGTGATTGCGGGCTGCCTGCTCGCCACCGGCGTCGACTACCCGACCTACTTTGCCGGCGCGCAGTTCATCCACTTCCTGCTCGGGCCGGCCGTCGTCGCACTGGCCTGGCCGCTGTGGCAGCGCCGTGCCGAACTGCGCGCACGCTACGGCCGGCTGTTGCTGGCAGCGTTGCTCGGCGGTGCCGCCGCCAGCGGCTCGGCGCTTGCGCTCGGCTGGGCGGTGGGGTTGCCGCACGACGTGGTGCTGTCGCTGGCGCCCAAGTCGGTCACGGCGCCGGTCGCGATGGGCATTGCTGAAAAGATCGGCGGCATCCCGGCGCTGTCGGCCGTGTTCGCCGTGCTCACCGGCATGATCGGCGCGCTCTCGGGCAAGTACCTGTTCGATGCATTGCGCATCGGCACCGGCCCGCTGGGCATGGCAGCGCGCGGCTTTGCGCTCGGCACCTCGGCGCACGGCATCGGCGCGGCACGCGCGCTGCATGTGAACGCCGACGCCGGCGCCTATGCCGGGCTCGCGCTCGGCCTGCAGGTGGTGCTGGCGGCGCTGCTGATGCCGCTGGTGTTTCGCCTGCTCTAGCCAGCCGCCGCGCTTCGCTCGGCCCCGGTGGCAGGCACGGTCGGCGACCCGATCAACCGCGTCACGCGGTCCAGCATCGAGAACAGCACGTCGATGCCATAGCCCGTGACGAAGGCCGCCGCAAAGGGCAGCGACAGGCTGCTGGCACCCTGCAGCGAGGTGCTGCCGTTGGCCGTCGAGAACCATCCGATCACGATGCCGGCCACGCCGCCCAGCGTGACGCGCATGAACATCGGAAACCATTCGACGGCCGGCGTGCGCACGCTGGCCACGTGCCGCATCATGAAGACGGTGGCGCCGAGCAGCCCATAGAGAAAGGGCAGGATCCACTGCGCCCGGGCCGAGGCATTGAACTTGATCTGCGGCGCCATCGTCAGTTGCTCCTGGATCTGGCTGTCGATGTTCGACGCCGGCTGGTCGCGGCCAACGACATTGATCAGGAAGCAGAAGTCCGCCACATCGTCCTTCACTGCGGTCTGAAGCCAGGGCGGCTGCTGCGTGATGCTCTTGGGCGGCTTGAAGTCGCCGTCATCGCCGCCCAGGCACAGCTCCGGATCGGGGCTTGGCGCAAGCGTGGGCATGCCTTTGTCCGCTGCGGTGAAGGTGGCGATCCAGTCCTGCCACGCCTTGTGCAGGCCGATCACGGGATTGAGCGTCATGTCGGCCGCAGCGCGGCTCTGCCCGTAGGAATTGACGATCCGCCCGTAGATAAAAGCGAGCTCGACCGCCTTCTCCCGATACTGTTCCTGGAGCGCGGCGCGCTCGGTGAGTTGCTTGTCCTGGGCCATGCGGCGCAGCGCCGACAGCTTCTGGCGCGCATTCAGGCGCTGCACCTGTTCGATGTTGGCCAGCGCATCCTGCTCGCTCTGCAGCGCCAGCATGTAGACCACCAGAAAGCCCAGCACGACCAGCGCGAACGACGCAAGCCAGAACTGCGCCACGCGGCCCCGCTGCTGGTTTTCGGGCAGGAAAGGGTCGCGCCTGAACTTGAGGTCTGCCACGGTCATGGGCGCGATCCGCTGCGCACCGAGGCTGAGCGCGGCCAGAACCGGCTTGGCATCCCTTCTTTGCGGGTCGAGCAGCGCCTGGTCGGCGCGGTCGGAAGCCGCCAGCAGATCCTCGGTCATCAGCCCCGCCTTGGCGGCGTAGGCGCAGACAAGGCGCAGGTCGGACACCAGCGCTTCGAGATCCACGATCGGTTGTGCGTTCGCCGTCTGCTCCATCGCCACCTCCGCTCAGCCGAGCGTGCCTTCCGCACGACCATACGGCGTGGGACAACTGCACGCGCCGCCCGGCTGGCCCGGGGGCTGGGCCCAGCACCACAGGCGGGGCGTAAAGCAGATGGTGCCGGGCGCATGCTTGGGTACCTGCGCGGATGCGCCCAGTGCCAGCAAGCTCAGCGCGGCCGCCACGAGCGGCCGGAACAACGGGGTGGCGTCCATCGAAGGGCCCTCCAGATCCCGCGTCGGCCGGAGGCCGTGGCGGGTTGGCGCCAGTATGGCGAGCCGCCTGGTGTCGCGCATCCTCCTTCGGGGGTAATGCCGGCATGGCCTACGCCATACCTCCTGCCTCACAAAAAAAACGCCCGCCATGGCTGGCGGGCGTCTGTTCACGATGACTGCGGTCGATCAGTTGCGGTTCGGATTGTCCGGCCGGCGGTCGGCACGGTTCGGCACACCGTCGCCGTCGCGATCACGGTCGGCACGGTTCGGCACGCCGTCGTGATCCCGATCCCATTGGCCGCGGCGCATTTCCCAACGGCCGTCCCGCTCACGCCATTCGGGCGCGCGGTACTGATAGCCGGGCCGCGCGCGAACCTGCTGGCCGCGGATCCACACATACCGGCTGCCCCGCCATTCCCAATGGCCCGGCACCCACGCCTGGCCGCGGTGCAGCCTTGGCACACGTTCGGCGCGCGGCGGGGGCGGTGCGACCTGAACCGTGACACGGGGCTGAGCTTGCGCAACCGTCGGCACGGTGAAGGCGCCCAGCGACAACACGGTGGCGGCGCCGGCGGCAAGAATGAGTCTTTTCATGGGGGCTCCTCATGAGTTACAGGAGCCTTCATGGTGGGCAGGCCGTGTAAAGCCTCTGTCAGCGGGACTCGGCAGCTTGTGTAAAGCCGGATCGCCAACCGTAACCCGGCGAGCTGCTGTTTCCCGCCCCTATTCAAGCAACTGGCGCAGGTCGATCGCCGACGCCATGGCCGCGTAGCCGGCATCGCCCGGATGCAGGTGGTCGCCGCTGTCATAGAGCGGATTCAGCGCCTGCGGGTCGCGCGGATCGCGCATCACCGCATCGAAGTCGACTACGCCGACCTGCTGCCGGCCGCGGATCCACCGGTTCACGGCCTGCCGCCGCGCTTCGTTGTCTGCGTTCCAGTAGCCACTGCCCTTGATCGGCATCAGCGTGCCAAGCACGACTTTCACACCCTTGGCACGCGCCTGGTCGATCAGCCGCTGCAGCCCTGCCGTGAGTTGCTCCGCGCTGACCGGATCGCCCACGGGCACCGGGCTGCCGGCCGGGCCGTTGAGCGCGCCGAAGCCGATGTCATTGATGCCGATCAGGATGATCGCGTGCGTCACGCCGCTTTGCCCCAGCACATCGCGCTCGAACCGGTCGATGCCCTTGGGGCCGATCCAGTCGCTGAGCAGGCGGTTGCCCGAGATGCCGGCATTGAGCACCGCCACGGTCGTGCTGTTCTTCGCCGGCTCCCGCAGGCGCTCTGCCAACCGGTCCGGGTAGCGCGTGCGCACCGGCGCAAACGCGTTGACGCCCTCGGTGACCGAATCGCCGAAAGCCACCACCACGCGGGCCGATGCGGGGCCCGCCACATCGAGCCCGGTGACGATGTGGTTCCAATCGGGCTGCACCGCGCCTTCGAGCATCGCACTGGCCACCGAATTGCCGGGCACGGCCCAAGTCGCGCTCAACGGCAGGTGGTGCGCCGTCCCGAACGGCGTCGCCTCGTCCAGATAGAAGCTGACTGCCACGGCCTGCCCTGCGCGCACCGCGACGGGTGCCGCATCGCTCCAGGCTTCGGTGCCCGGCGCAATGGTGATTGCCCGTTGCCCGCCGAAATACAGTGGCCGTAGCGTGGCCGGCGACACGCCAGGCCCGCCCGTGCCGATCGCGGCAGTCGCTTCGGCCACATGCAGCGGCACGGTGCCGAACAGGTTGGAGAAGCGCACGCGCACCCGGTCGCCTCCCACGGTGGGGAACACGCGCTGGCGCAGGGTCGTCCGCGCGGGGAACGCCGCAGGCGCCGGGGCGGCGCCCGCAGGGGCGGCGGCCGGAAAGTGCTGCAGCGGGGCGGCGGCCCAACTGGCGACCCAGCGCGGCGGCGCCGGATCGGCCCGGGCCACGCACGCGCCAGCCCACAGCAGCACCAGCCAGACGAGCAGCGAAGTTCGTTTCATGCGACCAAAGCCGCGCAGTCTAAAGGCCTCATGGCCCCCGCGACGCCCGAGGCGCCCGGGACGTGTTACCAGGTGTCGACGTAGGCGACTGCGGGCTCGGGCGGGCGCGCCGCCGAGGCCAGGCCGCGCACCAGCCAGACCCGCGTGTCGGCCGGGTCGATCACGGCGTCGATCTCGAGTGTCTGCGCCATGTTGATGGCCTCGCCGTTGGCGTACTGCTGCGCCACGAGTTGCGTGAAGAGCGCGTCGCGCGCGGCGCCCTCGGCCGCGGCCTCGAGCTCCTTGCGGTAGCCGAGCCGCACCGCGCCTTCGAGCCCCATCGCGCCGAACTCGCCGGTCGGCCAGGCCACGGTGAACACCGGCGCATCGAAGCCGCCTGCCGCCATCGCCTGCGCACCGAGCCCGTAGCCCTTGCGCAGCACCACGCAGAAGTACGGCACGCGCAGGTGCGCGGCCACCATGAACATGCGGCACACGTGGCGCACCTGCGCCTGCGCCTCGATCTCGGGGCCGACCATGAAGCCGGGCGTGTCGCACAGCGCGACGATCGGCAGCCCGTGCGCGTTGCACAGCTGCATGAAGCGCGCGGCCTTGTCGGCGGCGGCCACGTCGATCGCGCCACCCAGGTGCTGCGGGTTGTTGGCGAGCAGCCCGACCGGCTTGCCCTCGATGCGCGCCAGCGCGGTGAGGATGCCGGCGCCGAAGCCGGCGCGCAGTTCGAGCAGCGAGCCGCTGTCGACCAGGCCGCGCATCGCGGCGCGCACGTCGTACACGCGCAGCCGGTTCTCCGGCACCGCATGGCGCAGCGCACGCGGGTCGGCGCAGTGCCAGTCCAGCGTCGTGCCCTGAAAGTACGAGAGGTACTGCTTCGCCGCTGCGACCGCCTCGGCCTCGTCCTGCACCAGGATGTCGATCACGCCGTTTTTCGACTGCACGCCGCTCGGGCCGATCTGCTCCGGTGCGAAGGTGCCGAGCCCGCCGCCTTCGATCATGGCCGGTCCGCTCATGCCGATGTTGCTGCCGCGCGTGGCAATGATCACGTCGCTGCAGCCCAGCAGCGCCGCGTTCCCCGCGAAGCAGCGGCCATGCACGATGCCGACCACCGGCACCTTGCCCGACAGCGCCGCGAACTGGCTGAAGGTGTGGTTGTTGAGGCCGGCCACGATCGGCATGTCGGTGTCGCCCGGCCGGCCGCCGCCGCCCTCGGCGAACAGCACCACCGGCAGCTTGAGCTGGTGCGCGATGCCGAGCATGCGGTCGGTCTTGTGGTGGTTGCGCATGCCCTGCGTGCCGGCCAGCACCGTGTAGTCGTAGGCCAGCACGGCGCAGCGCGACTTCTCGGGGCCGAACTGCCTGGCGTTGATGCTGCCGATGCCGGTGACCATGCCGTCGGCCGGCGTGTTGGCGATCAGGTCGTCCAGCTTGCGCCGCCGCGTCTGCGCCGCGATGGCGAGCGCGCCGTACTCGCTGAAGTTGCCGGGGTCGGTGTCGAGGTCGCACAGGTCGGCGATGTTGGCGCGCGCGGTGCGGCCGCCCTGCTGCGCGCGCTTGGCCACGGCCGCAGCGCGGTTGGCATCGAGCGTGGGCGCGTGGCGGTCGATGACCTTCTGCAGATCGGGGCGGATCGCATCGAGGTCGTGCGCGGCCTGCACCTCGGCCTCGACCGCATGCGCATCGACCGCTTCGAGCTGCACCAGCGGCTGCCCTTCGACCAGGTAGTCGCCCGGCGCCGCGAACAGTGCCACCACGCGGCCGGCCTGCGGTGCGTTGAGCAGATGCTCCATCTTCATGGCATCGAGCACGCCGAGCTGTGCGCCAGCCGGCAGCACGTCGCCGACCGCGACTTCGAACTGCACGAGCCTGGCGGCCATCGGCGCCCGAATCGTCAGGCCGTCGTCGTCATCCGGCGCAGGTGCAGGCGCGACCGCGGCGGGTGTGGTCACCTTCCTGGCCGGTTGTTCGAGCCGGGCCGCCGCGGCCAGCAGCTCGCCGAGGTGCGCTTCGACGAAGCGCGTGTGCACCGCCTGCGTCGCAAACTCGGGCCGCGCGGCAATGGCGCGCAGCAGCGCAAGGTTGGTCGCAATGCCTTCGATGCGGCACTCCTCCAGCGCGCGCAGCGAGCGGCGCAGCGCGTCGGCGAAGCGCGGCGACGACGACTGCACGATCAGCTTGGCCAGCAGCGTGTCGTAGTGCGGCGATGGCGCAAGCCCCGCGTAGCCGTGGCTGTCGACGCGCACGCCGGGCCCTTCGGCCAGATCGAAACGCGACAGCGTGCCGCTCGCAGGCCGCGCCTGGCCTGCTGCATCGAGCGTCTCGGCATTGATGCGCCACTGGATCGCAAAGCCGCGTTGCGGCGCCGTGTGCCCTTCTTCGACGCCGAGTTCGCGCAATGGCTGGCCGCCTGCCACGGCGATCTGCAACTGCACCAGGTCGAGCCCGGTCACGGCTTCGGTCACCGTGTGCTCGACCTGCAGGCGCGGATTTGCTTCGATGAACACGAAGGGCAGCGACGTCGAGCTTTCATCGACCAGAAACTCGAAGGTGCCGAGGCTGCGGTAGCCGACCGCCTTGGCCATGCGCAGCGCCGCATCGGTGATTTGCGCACGGAGCGACTCCGGCAGCGACGGGCTCGGCGCGATCTCGACCAACTTCTGAAAGCGCCGCTGCAAGGTGCACTCGCGCTCGCCCAGGCTTGCGACGGCCATGCCATCGCCGATCACCTGCACTTCGATATGCCGCGCGTCAAGCATCAGGCGCTCGACGTAGACGCCGTCGACACCGAACGCCGCCCTGGCTTCCGACACGCAGCGCGCGTGCGCTTCGGCCAGGTCTTCGGCATGCAGCACCGCGCGCATGCCGCGGCCGCCGCCGCCACCGATGGCCTTGACCATGACGCCGGCCTGCGCGCCATCAGCGGTCTGCGCGGCGAAAAATGCCTGGGCCTGCGCCAGCGTGGCCGCGCCGGCGCTGCCAGGCATCACCGGCACGCCGCACTGTTCGGCCAGCGCGCGGGCGCGCGCCTTGTCGCCGAACAGCGCGAGCTGGTCGGGCGTGGGGCCGATGAACATCAGGCCGGCATCGGCGCAGGCCTGCGCGAAGTCGGCGCGTTCGCTGAGGAAGCCATAGCCCGGGTGCACCGCGTCGCAGCCTTCGGCGCGCGCCACGGCAAGCAGCGCCGCGATGTCGAGGTAGGCCGAGGGGCCGGTGGCATCGAGCGCGACGGCCCTGTCGGCCAGCTGCACATGCAGCGCCTGCGCATCGTCCCTGGCAAACACGCCGACGCTGGCAATGTCCAGATCGCGCAGCGCACGCACCAGCCGCACCGCGATCTCGCCGCGGTTGGCCACAAGAATTTTTTTGAACACGAATGCCTTTACTGGTCTTTGAGCAGGCGGCGCAGCACCTTGCCGGCGCCCGTCGTCGGCAATGCATCGATGAAGGCCACGGAACGCGGCGCCTTGTAGCTGGCCATGTTGTCGCGCGACCAGGCCATCAATGCGTCGGCATCGACCTCGGCACCGGCCTTCCTCACGATGAAGGCCTTCACCACTTCGCCCTTCTCGGCATCGGGCTGCGCGATCACCGCAGCCTGCGCCACCGCGGGGTGCTTGATCAGGATGGTCTCGACCTCTTCCGGGAACACGCTGTAGCCGGAAACCTTGATCATTTCCTTGAAGCGGCCGATGAAGCTGAGGTAGCCGTCGGCGTCGAGCTTGCCCATGTCGCCGGTGTGCACCCAGCCGTTGCGCAAGGTGGCCGCAGTGGCCTCTGGCTTGTTCCAGTAGCCCTTGAAGGTGCCGGGGCTGGCCAGCACGATTTCGCCGATCTCTCCGGTCGGCACATCCGCGCCGGTGTCGGCATCGACGATGCGGATCGTGACGCCCGGCACCGGCACGCCCTGCGTGCCCCAGCGCGGCGCGTGATGCGGCGTGTAGGTGTCGCAGGTGTGGGTTTCGCTGAGCCCATAGGCGGCTTCGAACGAGGTGCAGTTTTTCGCGAAGCCCTTCCACTGCGCGGCCAGCCCTTCAGTGAAGGTGATGCCGAAACTCGTGACCGGGTTCATGCGCAGGCTGGCCAGGTCGAACGACGCGATGTCGGGCAGCTGCATCACGGCCACGTTCATCGGCGCGATGCTGTACCACCAGCTCACCTTGTATTTTTCGATGGCCTGCGGCACCGCGTGCGGGTCGAAGCGGTGCAGCAGCACCGACGTGGCACCGGTCAGCACCGGCACGTTGACACCCATCAGCATGCCGGCGATGTGGTACAGCGGCGCGATGGAGAGCAGCACATCGTCGGCCGTCACGCCGTTGCAGTCGGCCGCTGCCGCCGTCTTGAACAGCGCATTGCCATAGCTCAGCATCGCGCCCTTGGGCAGGCCGGTGGTGCCCGAGGTGTAGGTCATGAGGGCGACGTCGTCGAGCTCGACCGCCACGGGTTGCGGCGTCGCGCCGCTGCGCATCACGGCCAGGAAGTCTTCGCAGCCCACGGGCAGCTCGCGCGGCGCCTGCTGCGCCTGCTGCGCGATACGCAGCTCGGCCGGCAGGTCGAGCGCAGGCTCCGGCGGCAACAGATCGGCATAGTGCACCGCGAACACATGCTCCAGTTGGCTCTGCGGCCGCACCTTGTCGACCACCGGCAGCAACGACGAGGCCGCGACGATCACGCGTGCCTTCAGGTCACCGACCTGGTAGGCCAGCTCATGCTCCTTGTTGAGCGGCCCGCTCGGGCAGACGATGGCGCCGATCTTCTGGATGCCGAAGTGCGCGACCAGATACTGCGGGCAGTTGTTGAGGAACAGCACGACCGGCTCGCCCTTGCGCACACCTAGCGCTTGCAGCCTTGCGGCGAAGGCGTCGCTCGCGCGATCGAGTTCGGCCCAGCTCATGCGGGTGCCGTACCAGATGCAGGCCGCCTGGTCGCCGCGCAGACGTGCGTTGTCGCGCAGGAAGGCGTGCAGGGGTTGTTGCGGACGAACTTCTTTTGTCTCCATGGCGTCACTCTCTCAGGGTTAGCGATAGCCGCTTTCGCCAGATCGTGCCCGAACAATCCTACCGATGGGTAGAACTTTGGAGACACCGCACAAACCCGGGCTTCCCCATGGCACGGGACGCCAGCGCGCGGCCACCGCCAGCACCGAAGTGCAGCGCGAGCGCATCCTGCAGGCCGCGGCCGAGCTGTTCGCGCGCCAGGGCTATGCCAACACCACGATGGCGCAGATCGTCGGCGCCCTGGGCGTGACCAAGCCCTTCGTCTACTACTACTTCCGCGACAAGCAGGAGATCTTCGAGGTGCTCTCATGGCGGCCGGCGGTCGCCTGCTTCACCGTGCTCGACCTGCCCGCCGATGATGCACGCCCGGCCTGCGCCAAGGTGCTCGAAGCGCTGGAGCGGCTGATCCGCGCGACGGTGGCGCACTACCCCTGCGGCTTCTTTCCGTACCGCGAGCCGCAGGTCTACCGGCCCGAATACACGGCCGCGCTGAAGAAGCTGGCCAACCACTTCTACGGCCGGCTGTGCCCGCTGCTCGAACAGGCGCGCCGCGATGGAGACCTCGACTTTGCCGACACCAAGATCACCGCGCTCGCAGCCTGCAGCCTGCCCGGATTTCTCTACACCTGGTACCGGCCCGACGGTCGCCTGTCGGCAGACGAAGTGGTGGCCGAGCTCAGCACCCTGGCGGGGCGTGTGCTCGGCCTGAAGATCAAACCCACTGGAGACACCCCATGAAGCTCGCCCTTTCGCTGCGCCCGGTGGCGCTCGCATCCCTCTTGCTGGCCGGCGGCGCCGTGCTGGCACAGCCGGCCACCTACAAGATCGCCTACATCGATCCGCTCTCGGGCCCGTTCGCCAATGTCGGCGAGCTGATGCTGGCGCACACGCGCTACGCGATCGACGACATCAATGCCAGGGGCGGACTGCCGGGCGGCCAGAAGATGCAACTGCTCCAGTTCGACAGCAAGCTCTCGGCGCAGGAAAGCCAGAGCGCGTTGCAGGCTGCGATCGACCAGGGCGCACGCGCCATCGTCACCGGCGGCTCGGGCTCGTCGGTGGTGGCGGCGCTGGTGCAGGCGGTGAACCGCTGGAACGAGCGCAATCCGGGCAAGGAGCTGCTCGTGCTGAACCACTCCTCGATCGACCCCGACCTCACCGGCAAGTCGTGCAGCTTCTGGCACTTCCAGACCGATGCCAACACCGCGATGAAGATGAAGGCGATTGCCAACTACATCAAGAAGACGCCGGACGTGAAGAAGGTCTACCTGCTCAACCAGGACTACGCGCACGGCAAGCAATGGGCCAGCTACGGCCGCCAGATGGTCGGCCTCGCGCGGCCCGACGTGCAGTTCGTCGGCGAGGCGCTGCATCCGATCGGCCGCGTGAAGGACTTCTCGCCCTACCTCGCCAACATCAAGCAGAGCGGCGCCGATTCGGTGATCACCGGCAACTGGGGCCAGGACATGACCCTGCTGCTGAAGGCCGCGGGCGATGCCGGCTACAACCTGCGCTACTTCAACCACAGTGCGGGCTCGGTGCCAGGCACCGTTCTGGCGGTTTCGCAGGCCAGGATGGGGCAGCTGACCTGGGTCGCCGAATGGCACCCCGGCCAGGCCGACGTGCCGAAGGTCGACGCGCTGGCCAAGGCCTACAAGGCCAAGACGCAAAAGGACTTCCTGGCGCCACGCATCGAGATGACCCCGCGCATCCTGGCCGCCGCCATCGTCAAGGCCGGCAGCACCGATGCGTCGAAGATCGCGAAGGCGATGGAAGACCTCACGTTCGAATCGGTGGTCGGCCCGGTGCGCATGCGCGCCGAAGACCACCAGCTGCTGCTGCCGCAGGTGGTCAACACCATCGCGCCGGTGGACGGCAAGGCCGTCAAGGTCGGCTGGGAAGGCACCACGTACGGCTTCCGAACCGATGCCGTCTATACCGGCAACGAGCTGGCGCAGGGCACGGAGTGCAAGATGGTGCGGCCGGCGCAATAAGGCGCGCGCCGAACAAGCAGATGCTTCTCAGTCGGCGCTGAGTCGCCGCACCACCGCAGCGCCGACGATCAGCGCGTTGGAGTAGTTCGGCTGCGCCCGGGCCGCCACTTCGACGCGGCGGTACACCAGCACATCCTGCGACTCGTCGTTGGCGGCTTCGAGCACCACCCAGTAGAACTGTCCCTCTTCGCGCTCTTCCACGGTGAGCGCCAAATCGCACATGGTCGCCAAATCAATCTCCTTGGTTGTGGATACCCCCCCTGCAACGTTCTTTGTCAGAACGATCGAGCTACGCAGTTATTGCACAGGCGGATTCAGGTTTCGGCAAAGATGTGTGCGGGAACGTGGCAGAGTTCACGCGACCGGCGAACAAGAAGGATTCAACCCATGCCCACCACCCTCGAACTGATCGGCGCACCCACCGACATCGGCGCCAGCGTGCGCGGCGCCGGCATGGGCCCCGACGCGCTGCGCGTGGCCGACCTGCCCGGCATGCTCGCGCGGCTCGGCTTCGCGGTGCGCGACAGCGGCAACCTGGCCGGGCCGGCCACGCCCTGGGCCGCGCCGCAAGCCGGCCTGCGGCATGTGGACGAAGTGGTGGCCTGGAACCGCTCGGTCTATCAGGCCGTGGACAGTGCGCTCGGCGCCGGCCATCTGCCGGTGCTGCTGGGCGGCGACCACTGCCTGGCGATCGGTTCGATCAGCGCCATTGCCTGGCACGTGCGCCGGCGCGGGCAGAAGCTGCGCGTGATCTGGCTCGACGCGCACACCGACGTCAACACCGACACCACCAGCCCCAGCGGCAACATCCACGGCATGCCGGTCGCCTGCCTGCTGGGCCACGGCCCGGCCGCGCTGACCGGCTGGAGCGGCGAGCAGGCCGCGGTCGCCCCTGATGCGATTCGCTTCCTCGGCATCCGCAGCGTCGACGCCGAGGAAAAAAAGTCCATCCGCGCGCACGGGCTGCAGGTGTTCGACATGCGCCACATCGACGAGCACGGCATGCGCACCACGATGACCGAGGCGCTGCAGGACGTGGACGACAACACCCACCTGCATGTGAGTTTCGACCTCGACTGCCTCGACCCCGACTACGCGCCCGGCGTTGGCACCGGCGTGCGGGGCGGCCCGACCTGGCGCGAGATGCAGCTGTGCATGGAAATGATCGCCGACACCGGCCGGCTGGGCTCGCTCGACGTGGTGGAGCTCAACCCCGCACTCGACGTGCGCAACCGCACCGCCGAGGTGGCGGTGGAGCTGATCGAGAGCCTGTTCGGCAAGTCGACGCTGGTGCGCTGACAAGGCAAAGGCCGGACTCCTACGTCGGCTTGTGAAGTCCGTGACATGCAGGCCGCCGCGGCATGCCCTACAGTGGGCCGGCCCTGCGCATTCGACCATGCAAGCCGTTCCCCCAGACTCATCCCCGAACCCGCCGCCGCGCGCCCTGCGCGTGCTGGTGGTCGAGGACGACCCCCAAACCCTGATGCTGACGGTCGAAATGGTGCAGTTGCTCGGCCATTGGGCCACCGGCGTGAAGAGTGCCGAGCTTGCCAAGGATCGCTTCATGGAGGGTGCGTTCGATGTGCTGCTCACCGATATCGGCCTGCCCGCGCTGTCGGGCTATGACCTGGTGGAGAGCCTGCTCGCGCACCACCAACTGCGGGTGATCTTTGCGACTGGTCAGACCCGGCCTGCCCGGCCGGTGGCCGGCACGCTGTGGCTGCAAAAGCCGTTCGGGATCGACCAGCTCGAAGAGGCGCTGGCAACGGCCGCCGACGGCCTCAGCCCCGGTTCGGAGAAGAAGGCACTGGAAAAGTCGTCGCCGGAGCAACCGGGCTGACCGGGGGATCCTCTGCCGCCGGCGCCTCGTCCGGCGGCGCCAGGAAGCGGTCGAGCAGCACGAAGAAGCGGTCGTAGAAGCGCTCGTCCGTCAGCGTTTCGCTCGCCACCTTGACCAGCGCGTCGTCGCTGGCCGAGAACGGCACCGAGAGCGATCCGAACGCGCCGACACCGACGCTGGCCGAGTTGTTGGTTTTCTTCAGGCTGTAGCGATCCTGCAGCGCGCTGACGAAAGCGATGGTGGTGCGAGGCTTGTTCCGGCCCGCGCCGGCCTCCTTGGCGCAGACCACGCGGAACTCGACCTCGACATGCACCTCGTTGGCCGGCTGGAAGCTCTTGCGCCCGGTGACGAGGTCAGGGTTGGCCGCCGTGATCAGATAGCCCTGGCTCAGCAGCGCACGGCGCGCGGCCTCGCAGGTCTGGGCCTCGGTGGCCGTGTAGGTACGGGTGTGGGTGGTGGTGGAGTCGAATTCCTCGGGCTCGTACGAGATGCGGCGCGTCGGCGAGGTCGAGCCGCAACCGGCCAGCAGCAACGCCGCCAGCAGAAGCAGCGGTGCGCGCGGCAGCGCGGTCGATGGGAAAGGCAAGGCGGGCAGAGGCATGGGAGGACGGATGCTACCCGGCACGGCGCCGGCCCCGCTTCGAGCAAGCAAATGCCGTGCGCGTTCCCCGGCGCCTGCCAGACAGCGGTCAGCGACCGATGTGGACGATGTGATCCGCGCGTGCGCGCGTGGACTCGATCAGCTGTGCGTTCGGGTCGTCGGTGGCGGCCACCCAGGCGATTGCGGCCTCGGGGCTGCGGCCGAACTGCTCGTGCCTGCGGGTCAGGCGTTCGCGCCGCAGGGTGTCATCGACCTCGACATACCAGGCCTCGTCGAGCAGCGCCGCCGCGGCCGGCCACAACAGAAGGTAGTTGCCTTCGGTGATGACCAGTTGCGTTTGCGGCAGCACCGCGATGGCGCCGGCGACCGGCTCCTCGATCTCGCGGCGGAACTCGGGGGCGTAGACGGTTTCGTTGGGGCCCTGCAGGCGCAAGCGTTGCAGCAACGCCGCGTAGCCCGCGCTGTCGAAGGTGTCGGGTGCGCCCTTGCGCGCGGCCCGGCCGAGCCGTTGCAGTTCGACATTGGCGAGGTGAAAGCCGTCCATCGGCACGACCTGCGCGCGCGGGCCCAGCGCCTCTTGCAGCGCCGCGGCGAGCGTGGATTTGCCGGCGCCGGGGGCGCCGACCAGCCCAAGCAGCTTGCGCCGGCCATCGGCCAGCAGCGCGTCGACGCGCGCCAGCTCGGTGGCTCCGATCTGCATCAGGGATACAGGCCGCGCTCTTGCCGCGCCATCAGGATGCGCTCGCAAGCCACCGCATAGGTGGCCGTGCGCAGCGTGATCTTGTGCTTGTCGGCCGTGTCCCAGATGTGGTTGAGCGCGTTCATCATGATGCGGTCGAGCCGCACGTTGATCTCGTCCTCGTCCCAGAAGAAGGACGAGAAGTCCTGAACCCATTCGAAGTAGCTCACCGTCACGCCGCCGGCGTTGCAGATCACGTCGGGCACCACCAGCACGCCGCGCTCGGCCAGGATGTCGTCGGCCTCCGGCACCGTCGGGCCGTTGGCGCCTTCGAGCACGAGCTTGGCGCTGGTCTTCTTGGCGCGCGCAGCGGTGATCTGGCCTTCGAGCGCGGCCGGAATCAGGATGTCGCAGGCCACGTCCCAGAACTGCTCGTTCGGCACCACGTCACCGCCCTTGAAGCTGACCGCGCCCGCGACGGTGCGCGAGATCGGGATCAGCTTTTCCAGGTCGAGGCCCTTTTCGTTGACCACGGTGCCGGTGTGATCCTGCACCGCCACGATGATCGCGCCCGCTTCGGCGAACAGCTCGGCCGCGACCGAGCCCACGTTGCCGAAGCCCTGCACCGCGATGCGTGCACCGCGCAGGTCGAGGCCGAGGCGGCGCGCCGCTTCGCGGCCGGTGACGAACACGCCGCGGCCGGTGGCCTTGACGCGGCCCAGCGAGCCGCCCAGGTGCAGCGGCTTGCCGGTGACGACGCCGGTGGCAGTGCCGCCGACGTTCATCGAATAGGTGTCCATCATCCAGGCCATGATCTGGCCGTTGGTGTTGACGTCGGGCGCCGGAATGTCGGTGTGCGGGCCGATGATGATGCCGATCTCGCTGGTGTAGCGGCGCGTGACCTTCTCCAGCTCTTTCAACGACAGCTTCTTGGGGTCGACGCGGATGCCGCCTTTGGCGCCGCCGTAGGGCAGGTTCACTGCGGCGGTCTTGACCGTCATCCAGGCCGACAAGGCCATCACTTCCTCGAGCGTCACGTCGGGGTGGAAGCGCACGCCCCCCTTGCCCGGGCCGCGCGACATGTTGTGCTGCACGCGGTAGCCCTCGTAGTGGGCGATGCGGCCGTCGTCCATCTCGATCGGCACGTCGACGATCAGCGCGCGCTTGGGGCGCTTCAGCGTCTCGACCCACTTGGCCAGGCCGCCGAGGTAGGGCACGACGCGGTCGACCTGCTGCAGGTAGGTGCCCCACGGGCTGTTGGGCGTGGGATTGACGAAGGACAGTTTTTCGCTCATGAGGAGGCCTCGGGTGAATGGATGGGCGAAACGATAGCCGTGTCGCGCCCGCGACGCCATGGGCTATGCCAGTTGCGTTGGCCGTTATGCGCTTGCGGCAAGCAGCGCGGCATTGCCGCCTGCCGCCGTCGTGTTGATGGTTACCGTCTGCTCCGCACAGAAACGGTAGAGGTAATGCGGGCCGCCCGCCTTCGGGCCGGTGCCGCTCAGGCCCTCGCCACCGAACGGCTGCACGCCGACCACCGCGCCGATGATGTTGCGGTTCACGTAGATGTTGCCGACATGCGCCTGCGCGGCCAGCGCAGCCGCGCGCGAGTCGATGCGGGTCTGGATGCCGAGCGTGAGGCCGTAGCCCAGCGTGTTGATGCGCTCGATGACGGCCGACGGCTCGCCCGACCAGCGCACGATCTGCAGCACCGGGCCGAAGATCTCGGCCTTGACGCTGTCGATGGAATCCACCTCGTAGGCGGCGGGCGCGATGAAATTGGCCGCCTCCCGGGTCGGTGCGGCGGGCGCCAGCAGCACTTTCTGCTCGGCGCCCAGGCGTTGCGTGGCGCGCGTGATGTTGTCGAAGGCCTCGGCATCGATGACCGGGCCGACGTCGGTGGCGAGCAGCGCCGGGTCGCCGCCGGCCAGCTCGGCGGCCGCGCCCCGGATCATCTCGATCACGTGGTCGGCGATGCCCTCGTGCACGCACAGCAGGCGCAGCGCCGAGCAGCGCTGGCCGGCCGAGCGGAACGCGCTCTGCACCACCGCGTCGACCACCTGCTCGGGCAATGCGCTCGAATCGACCAGCATCGCGTTGATGCCGCCGGTCTCGGCGATCAGCGGGACGATCGCGCCGTCCTTCGCGGCCAGCGCACGGTGGATGATCTTCGCGACCTGGGTCGAGCCGGTGAACACCACGCCCGCCACGCCGGGCGCTGCGACCAGCGCGGCACCCACGGTTTCGCCCGGGCCGTGCAGCAGTTGCAGCACGTCGGCGGGCACGCCCGCGGCATGCAGCAGCCTGACGGCTTCGAGCGCGACGGCCGGTGTCTGCTCGGCCGGCTTGGCCAGCACCGTGTTGCCTGTGGCGAGCGCCGCCGCCACCTGGCCCATGAAGATCGCGAGCGGAAAGTTCCAGGGGCTGATGCAGACCCACGGCCCGCGCGCGGTGAGCCGGAGTTCGTTGCTTTCCCCCGTGGGTCCGGGCAGCGCGACCGGCCGCATGATCCGCTCGGCCTCGTCGGCGTAGTAGCGCAGGAAGTCGACTGCCTCACGCACTTCGGCGATGGCGTCGCCCCAGGTCTTGAAGGCCTCCTTGACCAGCAGCGCGCAAAAGCGCGGCAGGTCGGCCTGCAGCGCATCGGCGGCCTGGCGCAGCATGGCGGCGCGCGCGCCAACGGGGGTCTTGTGCCACTGCCGGTAGCTGGCGGCGCTGGCCTGCACCGCACTGGCGGCCGAGGCGGCCGTTGCTTCGGGCACGGCCGGCACCACGGTTGCGGCACCGGCGGCCAACAGCGGCGCGCGCATCGATTCGACCGCGAGGTCGAGCCCCGTGCTGTTGCGCCGGGCCGGCGCCGGGCCGTAGAGCCATTCGGGCGCAGGCAACGGCGACGCGGCGGTCAGGTGCAGCGGCGAGGCCAGCAACTCGTCAAGCGGCACATGGTCGTCGCCGAGCTGGTTCACGAACGACGAATTCGCGCCGTTTTCCAGCAGGCGCCGCACCAGGTAGGCCAGCAGATCCTTGTGCTGGCCTACCGGAGCGTAGACGCGCACCGGCGCCGGGGTGGTCTTCATGAGTTCGCGGTAGACGCCCTCGCCCATGCCATGCAGCCGCTGCAGCTCGAAGGGCGTGTTGCCAGCCATCTGCAGGATCGCCGCGATCGTGCCGGCGTTGTGGGTAGCGAACTGCGGGTAGATCGCATCGGGCGCGGCCAGCAACGCACGCGCGCAAGCCAGGTAGCTCACGTCGCTATGGTGCTTGTGCGTGAACACGGGGTAGTGCGGCAGGCCGAGCTCCTGCGCGCGCTTGATTTCGGCATCCCAGTAGGCGCCCTTCACCAGCCGGCACATCAGGCGCAGCCGGTACTTGCGCGCCAGCGCGGTGACGTGCTCAATGAGTTCCAGCGCGCGGGTCTGGTAGGCCTGCATCGCAAGGCCGAAGCCCTGCCACTGCGGGCGTTCGGCGGCGACCCGGGCGGCCAGCGCCTCGAACACGTCGAGCGAAAGCTCCAGCCGATCCACCTCTTCGGCGTCGATCGTCAGGTTGAGGTTGGCGTCGGCCGCGCGTTCGCAGAGCTGCCAGACGGCCGGCACCAGCTCGCGCAGCACGCGCTCGCGCTGCGCGTCTTCGTAGCGCGGGTGCAGCGCGCTGAGCTTGATGGAAATGCCGTCGTTCCGGGCGGGGGCGCCTGCGCTGTCTGCGGCGGCCGCGATCGAATCGATCGCGTCGAGGTAGCTTTGCAGATAGCGTGCGGCATCGGCCGCGGTGCGCGCGCCCTCGCCCAGCATGTCATAGCTGTAGCGCAGCTGAGGCTGCTTCTTCTGCGCCGAGCGCGCCTCCTGCATCGCTTCGCCGATGGTCTGGCCCAGCACGAACTGGCGGCCCAGCAGTTGCACGGCGCGCAACGTGGCCGCGACCACGGTGCGCGCACCGAGCTTGGCCATGAGGCCCGGTGCATGCTCGCCATCGGGCAGGAACTTCTTGGACAGCGCGATCGCGGACGACGACAGCCGCGACAGCGCGGAATCGGCGGCGCCATCGAAATCGGCCCGCCCGAGCTGGTCGGCGGTGAGCGCAATCGCGGTTTCGGCATCGGGCACGCGCAGCAGCGCCTCGGCCAGCCGCATGAGCGCCAGGCCCTCGGCGCTGGAGATCGGATATTCGCGCAGCAGGCTTTCCATGGCCCAGAACGGCGGCGGATTGCGCCGCACCTGTTCGACCCAGGGAGCGGCCACGGCGGCGGCCGCATGCCAGTCGAGTGCGCCGGCAAGTGCGGCGAGGCGCCGGGACACGACGTCGGCTTCGGGGCGGTAGGGGTTTGGCAGGCGCACGGCAATTCCTTGGTTGATATCGCTATGTTCTCTACTCTCGTGGCGAATTACTCACCAAAACACCCGCATCCAACCGGATAATCATCCAATGCCTGACCTCGACCGCATCGACCTTCGGCTGCTGAAGATCCTCCAGGAAGACGGCCGCATCTCCAACCTCAAGCTGGCGGAAGCCGTCGCCCTCTCGCCGACCGCCGTGCTGGCCCGCGTGCAGCGCCTCACGCGCGACGGCTTCATCCGCGGCTACGAAGCGCAACTCGACCCGCACAAGCTCGGCCGCGGCATGCTGGTGTTCGTCGAGGTGCTGCTCGATCGGACCACGCCCAATGTGTTCGAGCAGTTCAAGGCCGCGGTGCAGGTGCGCGACGAGATCATGGAATGCCACATGGTGGCCGGCGGCTTCGACTACCTGCTCAAGACCCGCATGGCCGACATGGCCGCCTACCGCGACTTCGCCGGCACCGTACTGTGGCAGTTGCCCGGCGTGCGCGAAACGCGCACCTACGCCGTGATGGAAGAGGTCAAGAGCACGACGCGGCTGGCGTTGCCGGCCTGAGCGCCGACCCCGTCAGCTGCGCCCACCGAAGATCGCCGACCCCACGCGCACCATCGTGCTGCCGGCCGCGATGGCCGCTTCCAGGTCGGCCGACATGCCGAGCGACAGTACATCGAGCGGCATGCCGGCCGCACGGATCTGGTCGAAAACCGCGGTGGCGCGCAGGAACAGCTCGCGTTGCGCTGCGAAATCGGGCGCCGGCTCGGGAATCGCCATCAGCCCGCGGAGTTGCAGCCGTGGCAGCGCCGCAACGGCGCGCGCCAGCGCCAGCGCCTCTTCGGCCGGCACGCCCGACTTGTTGGCGCCGCCGTCCACATTGACCTGCAGGCACACCTGCAGCGGCGGCAGCCCGGCCGGGCGCTGCGCGCTGAGGCGCTCGGCGATCTTCAGGCGGTCGATGCTGTGCACCCAGTCGAACTGCTCGGCCACGGCGCGCGTCTTGTTGCTTTGCAGCGGCCCGATGCAATGCCATTCGAGGGTTGCGCGCAGATCGGCCAGCGCCTCGATCTTGGCCAGGCCTTCCTGGACGTAGTTTTCGCCGAAGGCGTGCTGTCCGGCCGCGTGGGCTTCGCGCAACGCTTCGGGCGGAAACGTCTTGCTGACTGAAAGCAGGCGCACGCTTGCAGGATCGCGCCCGACAGCCGTGCAGGCCGTCACGATCCTCGCCTGAACTTGCTGGAGCTTGTCGCCAATCATCGTCATAATCGTCAAAACCGTATCAAAACGTGACCGACCCTTCTGGCCGGTCGCGTCACTGCTGATTGAGGAGTCTCGTGGACATTACCCAATTGCTGGCGTTCAGCGTCAAGAACAAGGCGTCGGACTTGCACCTTTCTTCCGGTCTGCCGCCGATGATCCGGGTGCACGGCGACGTGCGGCGCATCAACGTCGACGCGCTGGACCACAAGCAGGTGCATGCCATGGTGTACGACATCATGAGCGACACGCACCGCAAGCACTACGAAGAGTTCCTCGAAGTCGACTTTTCCTTCGAAATCGAAGGCCTGGCGCGCTTTCGCGTGAATGCCTTCAACCAGTCGCGCGGCGCGGCAGCGGTGTTCCGGACGATTCCCTCGAAGATCCTTTCGCTCGAACAGCTCAACGCACCCAAGATCTTCGGCGATCTGGCGCTCAAGCCGCGTGGCCTGGTGCTGGTCACCGGCCCCACGGGCTCGGGCAAGTCGACCACGCTGGCGGCGATGGTCAATTACCTCAACGAAACCGAGTACGGCCACATCCTGACGGTGGAAGACCCGATCGAGTTCGTGCACGAGTCCAAGAAGTGCCTGATCAACCAGCGCGAAGTCGGGCCGATGACGCTCTCGTTCGCGGCCGCGCTGCGCTCCGCCCTGCGCGAAGACCCGGATGCGATCCTGGTCGGCGAAATGCGCGACCTGGAAACCATCCGCCTCGCCATGACCGCGGCCGAAACGGGCCACCTGGTGTTCGGCACGCTGCACACCTCGTCGGCCGCCAAGACCATCGACCGGATCATCGACGTGTTCCCCGGCGAAGAAAAGGACATGATCCGGGCGATGCTTTCGGAGTCGCTTCAGGCCGTGATTTCGCAGACCCTGTGCAAGACCAAGGACGGCCAGGGCCGCGTGGCGGCGCACGAGATCATGCTGGGCACCCCCGCCATCCGCAACCTGATCCGCGAAGGCAAGGTGGCGCAGATGTATTCGTCGATCCAGACCGGCCAGGGCCAGGGCATGCAGACGCTCGACCAAAACCTGACCGACCTGGTGCGCCGGAGTGTCATTTCGGCTGCCGAAGCACGCGGCAAGGCCAAGATCCCCGAGAATTTCCCAGGATGACTTCGGCTCGCCCCCAGTCTGCGCGCACTGCGTGTCGCTTCGCCAACCCCCTGCCGGGGGCAACACCGGCGGCCCGGCAGAGCCGGTTCCGCGGTATTTCGCGAATGGGAATAACCTCTTACGGCCGCGCTCGTCCATCGACGACGGCACACTGAATCAGGAGTCGCAATCATGGAACGCGATCAAGCCAGCCAGTTCATCAACGACCTGCTCAAGCTCATGGTGAGCCGCAACGGCAGCGACCTGTTCATCACGGCCGACTTTCCGCCGGCGATCAAGGTCGATGGCAAGGTCATCAAGGTGTCGGGCCAGGCGCTCGGCGCGCAGCACACGCTGGCCCTTACCCGCTCGATCATGAACGACCGGCAGACGGCGGAGTTCGAGCGCACCAAGGAGTGCAATTTCGCGATCTCGCCGACCGAGATCGGCCGCTTCCGGGTGAACGCGTTCGTGCAGCAGGGCAAGATCGGCATGGTGCTGCGCACCATCCCGCAAAAGCTGCCGACCATCGACGGGCTCGGCATGCCGCAGATTCTGAAAGACGTGGCGATGACCAAGCGCGGGCTGACCATCCTGGTCGGCGCCACCGGCTCGGGCAAATCGACCACGCTGGCCGCGATGGTCGACTGGCGCAACGAAAACTCGCAAGGCCACATCGTCACGGTGGAAGACCCGATCGAATTCGTGCACCCGCACAAGAACTGCGTGGTGACGCAGCGCGAAGTGGGCATCGACACCGACACCTGGGAGGCCGCGCTCAAGAACACGCTGCGCCAGGCGCCAGACGTGATCCTGATGGGCGAAATCCGCGACCGCGAAACGATGGACCATGCCATCGCCTTCGCCGAAACGGGCCACCTCTGCATGGCCACGCTGCACGCCAACAGCGCCAACCAGGCGCTCGACCGGATCATCAACTTCTTCCCGGAAGAGCGCCGCATGCAGCTGCTGATGGACTTGTCGCTGAACCTGCGGTCGCTGGTGTCGCAGCGCCTGGTGCCCACCGAAGACGGGCGCGGCCGCGTGGCGGCGGTCGAGATCCTGCTGAACACGCCGCTGATCTCCGACATGATCCTGAAGGGCGAGGTCGGCGAGATCAAGGAAATCATGCGCAAGAGCCGCAACCTCGGCATGCAGACCTTCGACCAGGCGCTGTACGACCTGTTCGAATACAACGCGATCTCGCTCGAGGACGCACTGCGCAACGCCGATTCGCAGAACGACCTGCGGCTGCAGATCAAGCTCAACAGCCAGCGCGCCCGCACGACCGACCTCTCGGCCGGCACCGAGCACTTCGCGATCGTTTAGCTCGCCCCCAGGCTGCGCGGCACTTCGTGTCCGCTACGCCAACCCCCTACCGGGGGCAACACCTGCGGCCCGGCGGAGCCGGTTCCGCGGTGTTCACCGCTAAGCTTCGGGGATGACTTCAACCATCACCCCTAAAACCTACGACTCCACCCCTTCTCGCAAAGTCGCCTTTCTTGGCCTTGGCGTGATGGGATACCCGATGGCCGGCCACTTGGCGCTGGCGGGCCACAGCGTGACGGTCTACAACCGCACGGCGGCCAAGTCGGCTGGATGGCTGGCGCAACTCACCGGGGCCAAGGCCACCGGCACGCTCAAGCAAGGTGCCACGCCTCGTGAGGCGGTGGCGGGCGCGGAGATCGTGTTCTGCTGCGTCGGCAACGACGATGATCTGCGCTCGGTGGTGCTCGGCGACGACGGTGCCTTCGCCGGCATGCAGAAGGGCGCGGTGTTCGTCGACCACACCACGGCCTCGGCCGACGTGGCGCGTGAGCTGTCCAAGACCGCGCTCGCGCTGGGTCTGCAGTTCATCGATGCACCGGTGTCCGGCGGCCAGGCCGGCGCGCAGAACGGCGCGCTGACGGTGATGTGCGGTGGCGACGCCGCCACGTTCGAACAGGTCAAGCCGGCAATCGCGGTCTTTGCGCGCGCCGTCACGCTGCTCGGCGAAAGCGGCGCGGGCCAGTTGGCCAAGATGGTCAACCAGATCTGCATCGCGGGACTCGTGCAGGGCCTGAGCGAAGCCATCGCCTTCGGCCAGCGGGCCGGCCTCGACATGGAGGCGGTGCTCGGCGTCATCAGCAAGGGCGCGGCACAGAGCTGGCAAATGGAAAACCGCGGCAAGACCATGATCGACGGCAAGTTCGACTACGGCTTTGCCGTCGACTGGATGCGCAAGGATCTGGGGCTGGTGCTCGACGAGGCCAAGCGCAACGGCGCCCGGCTGCCGGTCACGGCACTGGTCGACCAGTTCTATGCCGACGTGCAGCAGTCCGGCGGCAAGCGCTGGGACACCTCCAGCCTCATCACCAGGCTGAAGTAGTCGCGCGCCGGAATCAGCGCACCGGCGAGGTCGTGACGCCGCTGCCGGCGGGCGCCGGTGCCGCCGTACCGCCCGTCGAGGGCAGTGGCGCCATCGGCGGCAGCGGCACGCGCGCGGAAGAGGACGACGCCCCATCCTGCACTGGCGGCGGCGGTGCGCCGGTACCGCCCTGGCGGGCCTGCGTCGCGGCCAGGTCGGCATCGGAGACGACCTCGACCACCCGCACCACCTTCTGCACACCCGGCACGCCGCGCGTGATGTCGGTCGCGCGGTCGACCTCGCGGCGCGTGGCAATGCCCATGAGATAGACCACGCCGCGCTCGGTCACGACCTTGAACGCGTTGGCAAAGATGTCCTTCTGGTCGAGCAGCGAGGCCTTGACCTTGCCGGTGATGAAGGCGTCGTTGGAGCGCTGCGGCAGCGTGCTGCCCGGCCCGACGGTGATTTCATTGACGACCGAGCGCACGTTGTCGACCCGCGAAACCGACTCCTCGACGCGGCGCCGGTCGCCCTCGTTGCCGACCGTGCCCACCAGCAGCACCTGGCGGTTGAAGCTGATCACGGTGACGTTCATGTCGTCGTTGGCGATGTCGCGCACGCGGGCCGCGCCACGCAGTTCGATGCCCTGGTCGTCGAGCTGGGCGCCCGAGGTGCGACGGTCGGTCGCCACCATGCCGGCACCGGCGACGGCCGCCCCGCCGATCACCAGCGGCACGCAGCCCGCGAGGCCGGCCACCAGAGCGGCGCCGGCCGTGAGTGCGCACGCCAGGCGTTGAGTGGATGTCATCGTCATAGGGAAACTTCCTGTTCTCCGAGTAGCTGGGCATCCACACCGTCGCACATGCAGTGCAGCGCGAGCAGGTGGACTTCGTGGATACGTGCCGCACGCTCGTGCGGCACACAGACCTGGACATCGGTTTCGCGCAGCGCGCGCCCGACCGCACCGCCGTTGCGCTCGCCACGGCCATCGCCCGGCGCATTGCCGAGCAGGGCGACCACGGTCATGTCGCGCGCATGGGCCGCCTCGACCGCGGCCAGCACGGCGGCGGATTGCCCGCTGGCGCTGATGGCCAGCAGCACGTCGCCGGCCTGGCCCAATGCGCGCACCTGGCGCGCCAGCCGGTCGGCATCGGCGGCTTCGGGCGTGTCGGCCAGCGGATCGGCGCTGTCGCCGGCCAGCGCAATGGCGCCGAGTTCGGGGCGCTCGCGCTCGAAGCGGCCGACGAACTGCGCCGCGAACTGCGCCGCGAGCAGGCCGGAGACGCCTGCGCCGCAGGCGAGTATCTTGCCGCCGCTGGTCACGCAGGCCAGCAGCGCCTGCATCGCTTGCGAAATGGGTTTGCTGAGGGCGGGCCCGGCCTGGTACTTGAGGTCGGCGCTGTCGATGAAGTGCTGCTGAATACGTTGCTCGAGCATGTTGGCCCGGATGATAGCGACAGCCGGTGCAACAAATCGTGTTAGCCCGCGTCGAACGCGCCCTGCAGCCACTCTATGCCGCCCCCCTCCACCAGCACCACGTCGAACCGGCAGGGCGGCCAGCTGCGCAGCTTCATGAGGTAGTGCCGCGCCGCGAACACGATGCGGCGCTGCTTGACGCCCGTGATGCTGCCGCCGGCACCGCCGTGCGTGCCGCTGGCGCGGCGGCGCACCTCCACGAAGACGAGCGTGCCGTCGCGCGGTGCGCGCATGATCAGGTCGATCTCGCCGCCCCCGCGCCCCGGGGTTCGATAATTGCGCGCGACGAGCAGCAGCCCGGCATCGAGCAAATGCGCGAGCGCCGCGTCTTCACCGGCGTCACCACGCTGTTTCGTCGTCCCTGATCTCTTGTTCTGGAGAAACACCCTTGAGCTCCCTGGCCCCCGCTTCGTTCGGCGCCGCACTGCAGGCGGCGCGCGATGCCGCGGGTGCGCAGCATTATCCGCAGGGCACGCTGTACGTGGTTGCCACGCCGATCGGCAACTTGGCCGACATCACGCTGCGTGCGCTGCATGTGCTGGAAATCGTCGACGCGATCGCCTGCGAAGACACGCGCCACACGCAGAGCCTGCTGCGCGCCTACGGCATCGACCGGCCCGGTGCCCGCCTGCTCGCCGTGCACCAGCACAACGAGGCCGAGGCCGCACAGGGCGTGATCGCACGGCTCGCGCAGGGCGAACGCATCGCCTATGTGAGCGACGCCGGCACGCCGGGCGTGAGCGACCCCGGCGCCCGGCTCACGGCCGCGGTGCGCGAGGCCGGCCACCGCGTGCTGCCGCTGCCGGGCGCCAGCAGCGTCACCACGCTGCTGAGCGCGGCCGGGCTGGTCGGCAGCGAGGACGACGGCAGCGCTTTCGTGTTCGCCGGCTTCCTGCCGACCAAGGCTGGCGAGCGCGATACCGCCGTGCAGCGCCTGGCGCACGAACCGCGCGCGGTACTGCTGCTGGAGGCGCCGCACCGCATCGAGGCCATGGCGAAGGCGCTGGCCGCGCTGGGCTCGCGCCGCGTGACGCTGGGCCGCGAGCTCACCAAGCAGTTCGAAGAAATCGCCACCGTCGCCGCGGAGGCGTTACCGGCCTGGCTCGCGGCCGGCCCGCAACGCACGCGCGGCGAATTCGCGCTGGTGCTGCATCCGTCCGCGAAAGCGGACGACGATGCGGGCGACGGCGAGCGCGTGCTGCGCCTGCTGCTGGCCGAGCTGCCGGTGAAGACCGCCGTCAAGCTCGCCGCCGAGATCACCGGCGCACCGCGCAACGCGCTGTACGACGCCGCGCTCAGGCTGCGCGATCAGGCGTCCAGCTCGGAATAGCGCCGGAAGATCCCGTCTTCATTGAACGGGATGCGCCGCGGGCTGTGCAGGTACTCGTGGACGCGCTGGCGCCGCGCGACGTTGGTGTGCAGCTTGGCAACCGATGGCGTCTTGGCCAGCGCGCGCGCCGTGGCTTTCGGAAAGGCGTATTGCAGGCCCGCCACCAGCTGGAACAGCGACAGGTCGGCATAGCTCAGCGCGCTGCCGACAAGGTGCGTGTCGCCAGCCGGATTGCGCTGGAGCACCTGCTCGAACCAGCCGAGGAACTTGGGGATGCGCTCGTCGCGGAACGACTGCGCCACGCGCCGCGCCTCGGGCTGCTGGTCTTCGTAGTAGAGGCCGATGCCGACCGGATGGTGCGTGTCGTGCGCCTCGGCCACCACGTCGGCGATGGTCAGTTGCAGCTGGTGCGTCCAGATGCGCGCCTCTTCGCTTTCGCCCACCAGGTGCAGGCGCGGGCCGAGGTACAGCAGGATCGCCGCGGTCTGGCCGACGGTGATGTCGCCGTGCACCAGGAACGGTGGCGCAAAGGGCGCGAACGGGTTGTGCGGGTCGCGCACCCGGCGCATCAGCGCGGCCTCGCCACCGCCGGTGGCCGGCAACTCGCGCGCCACGTCGACATAGTCGACACCCGCCGCCTCGAGCGCGAGGCGAACGAATTCGCCGCGGCCCTGGATGGTGGGCCAGTAGTGCAGTTGGTAGGTCATGGGAGGGTCGTTGGCGCTGTCGCCTTATTTTCAACGCAAGCTTCAAGCCAGCCCGGCTGCTGGCAAACTCCACCTCCTCAAAAAGAAGGACGCTTTTCGATGACCCATGCCATCTACCCCTCGCTGAAGGGCCGCACTGTTTTCGTCTCGGGCGGCGCCTCGGGCATCGGCGCAGACGTGGTCGCGGCTTTTGCGGCGCAAGGCTCGAAAGTCGGCTTCGTCGACATCGACGAGACCGCCGGCCAGGCCCTGGCGCAGAAGCTCGGCGCCGACAGCGCGCTGTTCCAGCGCTGCGACGTGACCGACATCGCCGCACTGCGCGCCGCCATCGATGCGGTGCGCGCGCGCTTCGGCCCCATCGGCGCACTGGTCAACAACGCGGCCAACGACCATCGCCACAAGGTGGCCGACGTGACCCCCGAATTCTTCGACCGGACGGTGGCCGTCAACCTCAAGCACCAGTACTTCGCGGCCCAGGCCGTGGCGCCCGACATGGTGCAGCTGGGCGGCGGCAGCATCATCAACCTCGGCTCGGTGAGCTGGATGAACAAGAACACCGACCTCTCGGTCTACGCCATGTGCAAGTCGGCCGCGCAGGGCCTCACGCGCTCGCTGGCGCGCGACCTCGGCAAGCAGAACATCCGTGTCAACACGCTGGTGCCGGGCTGGGTCATGACCGAGCGGCAGCTCAAGCTGTGGGTGAAGCCCGAATCCGCCGCCGAGATCGACACCGCGCAATGCCTGCCCGGCCGCGTGATGGGCAGCGACATCGCATCCATGGCGCTGTTTCTCGCCGCCGACGACTCGCGCATGTGCAGCGCGCAGAACTTCGTCGTGGACGCCGGCTGGAGCTAAGCTAAGGCCCCCGCCAAGGCCGCCGCAGGCGCAGAATTCAGGTCTCGTCCGAAAGGAGGTGCCTATGCTGATGGATGCCCCGGTAACCACCATGTTGCCCGTGAAGGATCTGGAGCGCGCCCGACGCTTCTACGAAGGTTCGCTCGGCCTGCGGCCCGGCGAGCTGAAGCCCGATGGCAAGTTCACCTACGACTGCGGAGGCACCACGCTGGCGCTGTTTCCGAAAGAAGGCGGCACCAAGGCCGACCACACCGCCGTCAGCTTTCGGGTGCCCGACATCGCGGCGAGCATTGCTGAGTTAAAGCAGGCTGGCGTGGTGTTCGAGAACTACGACTTTCCGGGGCTGAAGACTGTGGAGCATGTCTGCGTGCTGGGCGCGGAAAAGGCGGCCTGGTTTCTCGATACTGAAGGCAACATCCTCTGTTTGCATCAGGATCTGGGGTAGGGGATGGAGCAAGACCAATGCAATGCGCGCGCCGCGGCACGGCTGTAGCCAATCTACGGCGTCGCGCGCAACCTTGCCGAACAGCTGCGGACGACGTTTGACGCATGGCTGAGCACAGTGAGGTGAAGCAGACACATGCCTGACAAAGTCTTCGTGCCTGCGGATGCGGACTTCGTACTGGTAATTCTGATGGGGCTGGCAATGTGCGCGCCCATCCGTAGGACGATCACGGAACGACAGCAAGCAGTCGAACGTTTACGCTAGCTCCGCTTGAGGCGTGCTCGTCGGGCTTTTACAACGATTGCAGCGTAGCCCATAGCTAGCTCTAGGCCATTTGGTTGCTCGGCAAATCCTAGTAGGTGCGTCCCGATCAGCGCCGGGTCAAACTGAGCCCGAATGGCCAGGTCACTAAGTTCATCTAGCGATGGCAGATCGACACTTTTTTTCCGCGCAGGCTCATTCTTCTCAGTGAAATCTCTACCAGGAGCTTGGTTAAACATGTCAGGAGTAGCGACTTGAGGGGGCATATGCGATCGGGCGAGAGCGTTCTTCGGGGACGTCTGTGGCAGCGGCCGTCGTCGATCAGGCAGTGAGTGAGGGGGGAGTTCCTTGAGCAAGACGCGACGCTTACAGAGAACAGTTTGTCCAAAAGAAAGACGCCCCCACTGCCAAACAGTTCCCTTTTGGTTCGAAGTGAACTCCTCCCCAAAATTCTCTAACGCGCCAAGACCAGCTATGGCAAGGCTCTCGCCAAATCGCCCTACCGAGTCAAGAGACGTTCTCGGCGGCTGCCAATAGAGCAGATCTGGATAAGTGAAGCTGACCCCTCCCTGCCCTTGGCTGATTGAAAAAAGTCTCATCGCCTCTCGTTCCAGATAATCGTGATCCTGCACCCTTTCATTTGGCGGCGCTTGATCAAACCGTGCTCCCAGCAACGCGCCCGCCATCGTGGCTATGGTGTCCGTGTCACTGTGGAGCAGGTTCGCAACAACCTCTAAGGCTTTTTGCGGGCCGAGATCCTTGAGTAGCCAAGCTGCCGCTAAAGAGAAAAGACTGGCTTTAAGTCCCGAGCCGCGCTGAGCATCGCTAAAACCATCTAACGATTGAACGATCGATCGATACGCATCCTCGCGCCCCCCTTCGATCAAAGATATGGCGAATCCGACGGAGTGCGCCCATTCATCAGCCACGTCTAAAACTATGCTTTCCAGCGAACTGCCGCTATATTTCTCCCACGTTGGACGCCAGAACGTATTGAGATCAGGATCCCCCGCGATGATTTCCGGAAGTCCCTGCACAACTTGGGCGAAGTCCATCCAATCACTCGGTTCAGGAATGACGCCCGTTCTCAATACATACGCCAACGTGGAAGCATGAATCATTGCGCCGGCAATCCCACGCACATGTCCATGAGTACAGACCGCATTGCGAACGACGTCCGGCAGAAAGGATTTTTCGTTCGCGAGTTCTCCAGCGCACCAGACATGCGGCTGCACTCGCATAGCCGCGCCGTTGCCGCCCCCGGTCACGTAAGTGATGTCACCGTTGTTGAAAAAGTTGCTGAACCAGTTCGTGCCGCGATTTGCTAATGAACTAGCCGCCGCCTTACTGCCACGTCCAGCACCGAGGGAATAAGTAAGCCAGATCGGTAGCTCGACTTTCGCAAAGGCCTCAACATCAAAGACCCCGTCCCCGCGAATGGCTCGAGAGACTGCTAACCTTAACTGCGTGTCATCCGAATAGCTACCTGCGTCAAGTTTCGCTAGAGCCCCAAAGCGCCCACCGACCATTCTTTTCCACGGCACCAACTGACGTGATGTGGGCTCGCCAATCCTTTGAGCAATCAAGCTTGGGTTGGCCAACTCGGTGGGGAAGCCTAGGGCATCGCCGTAAGCCGCCCATAGGCAGGATGAAATTGTTCGCAGCTTGCGAGAGTCGCTCATAGTTGAAGCCTACTTTATGCTGCCGAACAACTCGGGGCGCACCCGGATATCCACTGCCGGATGGCCGACCACCGAACATTGCGACGCAAGCTCGTCGGCGAATTCGTCAGCGGATACGTAGACCGCCTGTAGAAAGTCAGTTGAGAGTTCTCCTGGATAGAGAATCTCAGCTTGCGCGCAAGTGGTGAGCGCTGGCGACAGCGCGACATCCCGTTGAATGATTGAGCTACTACGCGAACTGCTCCACTGAACAATCCGACGCCCAAATGCTGCCTCGAGTGCGTCGCCGCCTTGGTTGCGCTTAACACCGCTGTACATGTTATTCGTAGTAGTGAAATAGACGCCCTGATGGTTAAGAATGTCTGGCGAGAAATCGAAGATGCACCACCAAAAATCCTTCTCTTTGTGCCAAGACCCAGCGGAAACGTTGAAGAACGACTCGTTGATCCGCGAAATGGAGAGGTTCACGTAGTCGAGCCATTTCTCGTCCCGACTGCGATCAGCGGCGTTGGGCATAAAGATGTGCTCAAGCCTCTCGTCCTTGTTCAAACGCGCCCTCGCCTTGATAGCGCGTGCATCTAGAATTCCCAAAGAGCCTTTGTTGCTGGTGAAATGCAGAATCGATTCGATGCGGCGAGTAGCAATTATCTCGGCAATATTCATACTGTCTTCTTCTCATACTTTCCAGCTGCAAAAAAGTCGGCTAGCTCAGGCTTGTCCTCAGGCTTATAGCCGATCACGACGGTCTTTCGTGCACGACCTACGCCCATGGCGAGAAGGCGCCTAAGGGTGACTAGCTTCTCTTCCTCGTTTGTTGCGCCAACTTCCTCAATAGACAGCACTTCAGCGTTCAGGCCCAAGATGAACACATGATCGAACTCAAGGCCCTTTGCAGAATGCAGAGTGCTTAGCGCAATATTTTCGGAACCCTGGGGCCATTCGTTATTTCGAGCGATCTCAACATACGGCAGTTTTTCTCTTGCCAAAGTAGCTCGCAGCCCGCCCTCGCCGTCGAACCAGCCGTAGCCTTTTGGGTGCAGGAAAGCGACAGATTCCAAGTTGAGGTCAACTTCATCTTTGATGAAGTTGAGTGCGAACCTGAGCTGACCTGAATACTTGCCTTCCAAGACAACTGGAAGAGTTCCAGACCTAGCGGCACTCTTGAAATCCGGCATGCTGCCGTCGTCATCGATGGGGATACCCTCCAAGATGGAGGCTGCAAACTGAGCAATCTCCTTGGAGTTTCGATAGTTGGTGCTGAGCCGAAAGCTATTCTCGGGCCGAACAGTCACGCCTACCTCTTGCCACGTAAAGCTTCGCGCATAGATCCGTTGAGCGGAGTCAAGTACAAAGGTGGCTGTGTGTTCACTCGCCATTTGAGCCATTACAGCCCTGACTTGATTTGCAGAGAAGTCCTGCGTTTCGTCGACAACGACCACGTCGTAGCTGGCTAGATTCGCAGTTGCCACCCGCACCGCAAGGTCGCTCCAGTCGAGCTTTTCCGCCTCAAGCTTGTACTCCAGATACGGCAAAATTACAGTGGCCATTAAAAGTTCTCTGGCTGCTTTTTCCATTCGAGGAGTGTTGCCGCGCCCATCTCTTCGAACAGTCAGGTAGGCCCCTAGGTCGTCTGGCAAGAACTTCCCGAGCACATACTCCACTTCATCAATAATGAAGGCGTCAGAAAATGGAAGCCCCGCCCCCAATTGCCGCAGTTTCCGGTGTGCCACCTTTTCGTCGAGGAGGTTTACAGATCCGAGAAGACCCATGGCCCATTTCGAGAAGGTGCTGATCTCCAAGCTAATAGTGCTACCTTGCTCGAACTGCTTCGCCGCCAACTCAGCTACGTATCCGCGCAACGTCCTGTTGAACGTGAGAATAAGTACTCTCAGTTGAGTCTTATCGTGCTGCCGCTTCATCCGACTGAGGAAGAACGCTACGGCCTGTCGCAGCTTAAGGACAGCGGTAGTCGTCTTACCGCTTCCCGCCGCTCCCCGGATGACCTCAACCCCGGGTCGTACACGGGAGAAGAGCGCCAGCTGTTCTGGTGTGGGTGTAACCTCCATCAGCGCTTTCATGCGAAACCCTTCTATTTGTTGTGCTCGCGGCGTGGGCACGCAATTGCCCGTTCCATTTTGTGTGGCACTTCTGGAAGTGTCTAGTCAAAGGTCGGGAGCGCCTCTTCAGCGGAACGCGCTCCAACCCGGCCGAGAGGCGACGTTCGATCCGTTCCAAATCATTCGTCAACGTTTTGATATGGGTGGCAAGCGAAGGATTTAACCCGGAGTTTGACCGCTGGATGTAGGGCTAAAAGTCAGTTTAAAAATCGCTTCATTCCAAGGAGCCCTGCTTCTCCAACTCAGTGGCCGCATCGGCGAAGGCAGAGAGAAACTCTGCAACTACCTCGTAAATGCGTTCGAGCGACTGATTCGTAACGTCCAGATAGCGAAGCGTACCGTTGTAAGGTGTGCTGTACCTATCGGGCTCCCGGAATCCGCTAAGGGCGTGGTGACCATCCGGCGCGTGCGATTCAGGATGCGCCTCGTTCTCCCCCCGATGCGCGGTCGCATGGCGGAGCAGCTCTATGTCGGGGAAGTACTCGTCAAGGCGCTTAGACGCGCTCCGCATAGTCGATGTGTTGAGCAATGGCCGCAGCGATGGACAAGCTCGGAGCATGACGGAGCGGATCTTCTCGAGCCGAGCTCGAAGGTGATACAGCTCCAGAACACATTCATTGCAGGCTATGAAGCGCCAGCGACTTGCAACTGATCTTGAGATTGAAGATGGAGGCTGCTTGGAGGTCTCATAAAGGAGGAGTGCCGCCTCCCAAGCCTCAACGCTGTAGTTCAAGCCCGTCAGCGCCGCATAGAGATCCTTGATCGCGACAACCTCTCCAGGAGGTGTGGCTATCGAGGGCCAGAGCAGTGGGACTTCGAGCATTTTTCAGACCTAGCGTTGCAAATAAAGGCGCATGTGGATTGAGCCCCCGGGCGCCTCCTCAAAGGTGGCTTCGATACAGAAGGAATTTGCCTCCACCGCGAGAAAATACTCCGAAAGTAGCCTCACACTCCAGCGGCTCACTGCGAACGGCAATCTGTGGGTTTTCAGAGGAGAAATAAAAAATCCGGAAGAGTTTGAACTCATCCGGATTTGTATTTGGTCCCGCCGCCAGGAATCGAACCTGGATCTCAGCCTTCGGAGGGCCGAATTCTATCCGTTGAAATACAGCGAGAGAGGGGTGCGCCGGCCTGGGCCAGCGCTCTGGATTATCGCCTATCGCGCAGGGATGCTGCTGCGCGCCCCTGAGCCGGGCCCGGTCTCCGGCGCGGCGAGGTCGGCGCGCAGGCCGGGGCGGTCGAAGCCCAGGCCGGCAAGGTAGACATTGAAGGTGCGGCGGCCGGTGGGCACCAGCGCAAAGGCCACGGGATCGAGCAGCCAGTTCTGGATGAGGCCGCTGATGAGGGCGTGCAGGCCATGCGCGGCCATGCTGGCCGGCAGCGGCAGCTTGAGCTTGGCGCGGCGCGAGGCCAGCCGCAGCGCCTTTTCGAAGTCGACGATGCAGGCATCGCGGCTCTCGAGGTGGCGCAGTTGCAGCGACGCGGTTTCGCCCGCGTATTCGACCTTGTGGATTGCCACCTCGAACACACGGCGCACCTGCGGGTCGGTGGTCACCTGGCGCAGCGCGCCGACCATCGCGTTCTCGATCGCATCGAGCGGATCCTGCGCCGGTTCGTCGGTGAAGCGCGCCGCGGCCTCGAGCGGCAGCTTGACGCGGTCCATCATCGCGTTGAACAGATCCGCCTTGTCCTTGAAGTGCCAGTAGATCGCGCCGCGCGTTGCCCCGGCCTGCTGCGCGATCTGCTGCAGCGAGGTCTGCGAGACGCCTTGCGCCTGAAACAGCAGCTCCGCGGCATCGAGCAACCGATGCCGCGTGGCCAATGCTTCTTCCTTCGTACGTCGTGCCACCAAATTTCCTGATTTGTAAATAGAGCGCCCCTCCTTTATCGTGGGGCCTTTGCCGGCTGTCACTATACATCCATGAATGTATGTAAACTAGCGGGCTTGCCCTAGGTCGCGGCGTTGCCATGGTTTTTGTTTTTGCCTGGCACGCAGCGCCCCACCCCGTCTTTTCGTGCCTCACTGGAAGGAATCGCATGCCCGTCTCGCATGTTTCTCATCGTTCGTCGTTTCCGCTGCGTGCCGTCGTGGCCGCCCTCGCCACCGTGGCGCTGCTCTCGCTGGCCGCGTGCGGCAAAGGCGAGGCGCCAGCCGCCGCAGGCGGCGCACCGGGCGGTGCTGGAGGCGGCAAGCCGCCGGCGCCCGAAGTGGGCGTGGTGATTGCCACGCCGGGCAATGTCGGCCTGGTGACGGAGCTGCCCGGCCGGCTCGAAGCCTCGCGCGTCTCGCAGGTGCGGGCACGGGCGGCCGGCATCCTGCAGGAGCGGCTGTTCCGTGAAGGCAGCGACGTGAAGGCCGGGCAGGCGCTGTTCAAGATCGATCCGGCGCCCTACGCGGCCGCGGCGCAGAGCGCTGCAGCCAGCCTGGCGCGGGCAGAGGCGAACGCGGCCCAGGCCAAGGCCCTGGCCGAGCGCTACAAGCCGCTGGTCGAAGCCAACGCGGTCAGCAAGCAGGAGTACGCCACGGCGGTCGCCTCGGCCAAATCGGCCGAAGCCGACGTGGCCGTAGGCCGCGCGTCGGTCGCCACCGCGAAGATCAACCTCGGCTACGCATCGGTCACCGCACCGATCTCGGGCCGCATCGGCCGCGCGCTCGTCACCGAAGGCGCACTGGTCGGCCAGGGCGATGCGACGGAGCTGGCGGTGATCCAGCAGATCAACCCGCTCTACGTGAACTTCACCCAGTCGGCCTCCGAGGTGCTGAAGCTGCGCCGCGCAATGCAGGACGGCCAGTTCAAGCAGGCCGACGGTTCCGCCGCGGCCAGCATCCGCGTGGTGCTCGAAGACGGCAGCGAATACGCCCTGCCCGGCAAGCTGCTGTTCACCGACCTGACGGTCGACCCCACCAGCGGCCAGGTGACGCTGCGTGCCGAGGTGCCGAACCCGAAGGGCGACCTGCTGCCGGGCCTTTATGTGCGCGTGCGCATCGAGCAGGCCCAGGTCAGCAACGCGATCACGGTGCCGCAGCAGTCGGTCACCCGCACGCAGCAGGGCGACACGGTGTCGGTGGTCGATGCCGAAGGCAAGATCAGCAAGCGCACCGTGAAGATCAGCGCCGCGCAGAACAACCAGTGGGTGGTTCTCGACGGCCTGAAGGCCGGCGAACAGGTGATGGTCGACGGCTTCCAGAAGCTGCAGATGATGCCGCCCGGCACGCCGGTGAAGGCCGTGCCGTGGAAGGCACCGGCCCCGGGTGCGGCAACGCCGCCGGCCGCACCTGCCGCAGCCGCTTCCGCGCCGGCGGCGAAGCAGTAAGGAGCGCGCCCGCATGGCCAAGTTCTTTATCGAGCGCCCGATCTTCGCGTGGGTGATCGCGCTATTCGTCATCGTGATGGGCAGCGTGGCAATCACGCAGTTGCCGATCTCGCAGTACCCGCCGGTGGCACCGCCCGCCATCGTGATCACCACCGCGTACCCGGGCGCCTCGGCCCAGACGCTGGAGGACAGCGTGCTGTCGGTGATCGAACGTGAAATGAATGGTTCGCCCGGCCTGATCTACATGGAGTCGGTGGCGCAGGCCGACGGCACCGGCACGATCACGGTCACCTTCGAAACGGGCACCAATGCCGACCTGGCGCAGGTGGACGTGCAGAACCGCCTCTCGCGCGCCACGCCCCGCCTGCCGGCCTCGGTGACGCAACAGGGCGTGCGCGTCGACAAGTCGCGCAACAACTTCCTGCTGTTCACGATCCTGTCTTCGGACAATCCGGCGATCGACCCGATCGCGCTGGGCGACTACGCCTCGCGCAACGTCCTGCCTGAACTGCAGCGCGTGGCCGGCATCGGCCAGGCGCAACTGTTCGGTACCGAACGCGCCATGCGCATCTGGATCGACCCGACCAAGCTGCAGGGCTTCAACCTGTCGGCAGCCGACGTCAATGCCGCCATCCGCGCGCAGAACGCGCAGGTGTCTTCGGGCTCGATCGGCGACCTGCCGAACATCACCGGCCAGAGCATCGCAGCCACCGTGGTGGTCAACGGCCAGCTCACCAGCGTGACGCAGTTCGGCAACATCGTGCTGCGTGCCAACACCGACGGCTCGGCCGTGCGCCTGAAGGACGTGGCGCGCATCGAACTCGGCGGCCAGGCCTACGCAACCTCGGCCCGCCTGAACGGCCAGCCGGCCGTCGGTATCGGCGTGCAGCTGGCGCCCAACGGAAATGCGCTGCAGTCGGCCAAGGCGATCCGCGCCAAGATGACCGAGCTCGCCAAGTACTTCCCCGAAGGCGTGAAGTGGACGATTCCGTACGACAGCTCGCGCTTCGTGAGCATCTCCATCACGGAAGTGGTGAAGACGCTGTTCGAGGCGGTGGCGCTGGTGTTCGTGGTGATGTTCCTGTTCCTGCAGAACTGGCGCTACACGATCATTCCAACCATCGTGGTGCCGATCGCGCTGCTGGGCACCTTTGCCGTGCTGTCGGCACTGGGCTTCTCGATCAACGTGCTCACCATGTTCGGCATGGTGCTGGTGATCGGCATCGTGGTGGACGATGCGATCGTGGTGGTCGAGAACGTCGAGCGCATCATGACCGAGGAGGGCCTGTCACCGCTCGATGCCACGCGCAAGGCCATGAAGCAGATCTCGGGCGCCATCATCGGCGTGACCGTGGTGCTGATCTCGGTGTTCGTGCCGCTGGCCTTCTTCGCCGGCTCCACCGGCAACATCTACCGCCAGTTCTCCGCGGTGATGGTCGCGTCGATCGGCTTCTCGGCCTTCATGGCGCTGTCGCTCACGCCGGCGCTCTGCGCCACGCTGCTCAAGCCGATCGAAAAGGGCAGCCATCATGAAAAGAAGGGCTTCTTCGGCTGGTTCAACCGCGGCTTCTCGCGCACGGCCAAGGGCTACGAAGGCTGGGTGGCGCGCATGCTCAAGCGCGCGGCGCGCTACCTGATCATCTACGTGGCGATCGCCGCCGCGGTGGTGGTCATCTTCCGCGGCCTGCCGACCTCGTTCCTTCCGCAGGAAGACCAGGGCAACATCATCGTGAACGTGCAGCTGCCGCCGGGTGCGACGCAGGAGCGCACGCTGTCGGTGATGGAGCAGGTCGAAGGCTTCATCCTGAAGCAGCCCGAAGTGCAGAGCATGGTGGGCGTGCTGGGCTTCAGCTTCTCGGGCCAGGGCCAGAATGCCGGCCTCGCGTTCGTGACGCTGAAGGACTGGGATCAGCGCAAGGAACCGAGCCAGTCGGCCGAGGCGCTCGCGGGCCGGGCGTTCGGCGCGCTTTCGAGCGTGCGCGACGCGTTCATCTATCCGCTGAGCCCGCCGCCCATTCCCGAACTGGGCAATGCCAGCGGCTTCACCTTCCGCCTGCAGGATCGCGGCGGTGCCGGCCACGAGGCGCTCGTCAACGCGCGCAACCAGTTGCTCGGCATGGCCAGCAAGAGCCCGCTGCTGGCGCAGGTGCGCCCGGACGGCCTCGAAGATGCGCCGCAGCTGCAGATCGACATCGACCGCGACAAGGCCAATGCACTGGGCGTGACGTTCGATGCGATCAACACGACGCTGTCGACCGCACTCGGCTCCAGCTACATCAACGACTTCCCGAACCGGGGCCGTCTGCAGCGCGTGGTGGTGCAGGCCGATGCGCCGGCACGGATGCAGCCGCAGGATCTGCTGAAACTCAACGCGAGCAACGCGCAGGGCAACCCGGTGCCGCTCTCGACCTTCGCGACGACGCGCTGGGTCAACGGTGCGCAGCAGACGGTGCGCTACAACGGCTACCCGGCCGTGCGCATCTCGGGCTCGGCCTCGGCGGGCAACAGCTCGGGCGCGGCGATGGCCGAGATGGAAAAGCTCGCCGCGCAGCTGCCACCCGGCTTCGGCTTCGAATGGACCGGCCAGTCGCGCGAAGAAAAGCTCGCCGGCTCGCAGGCCATCATCCTGTACGGCTTCGCGATCCTGGCGGTGTTCCTGTGCCTGGCCGCGCTGTACGAGAGCTGGACGATTCCGCTCTCGGTGATCATGGTGGTGCCGCTCGGCGTGCTCGGCGTGCTGCTGGCGACGATGCTGCGCGCCTACTCGAACGACGTGTACTTCCAGGTCGGCCTGATCACCATCATCGGGCTCTCCGCGAAGAACGCGATTCTGATCATCGAGTTCGCGAAAGACCTGCAGGCCACCGGCAAGGGCGTGGTCGAGTCGGCGCTCGCCGCGGCCCACCTGCGGTTCCGCCCGATCGTGATGACCTCGCTGGCCTTCGGCCTTGGCGTCGTGCCGCTGGTGACGGCCAGCGGCGCCGGCTCGGCAAGCCAGCGCGCCATCGGCACCGGCGTGCTGGGCGGCATGGTGACCGGCACCGCGCTCGCGGTGTTCTTCGTCCCCGTGTTCTTCGTGGTCGTGCGCACCGTGTTCAAGGGCAGCGCGCGGCAACGTGAGGCCGACAAGCGGCATGCGGCCGCCGCCGGCATCGAGGAAGAAAAAGCATGACCTCCAAGAAACTGATTCCGACCTTGCTGGCCGCGGCGTTGCTGGCCACCGGCTGCTCGCTGATTCCCACCTACGAACGCCCGGCCGCGCCGGTGCCGACCGTGTTCCCGGGTGATCCGGCGCAGCCGGCCGGCCCGGCCGCCGCCTCGGTGCCGTGGCAGACATTCTTCACCGATCCGCGCCTGGCGAAGCTGATCGACACCGCGCTGGCCAACAACCGGGATCTGCGCGTGTCGGTGCTCAACATCGAGCAGGCGCGCGCGCAGTTCCAGGTTCAGCGTTCCGCGCTGTTTCCGGCGGTGGGCCTGACGGGCAGCGGTTCGCGCTCGAGCCCCAACGCCTTCCAGGCCTTCGACAGCAGCCTGGGCAGCGTGTCGTCGCAGTACAGCGTCAACCTCGGCATCACGGCCTGGGAGCTCGACTTCTTCGGCCGCATCCGCAGCCTCAAGGACAACGCACTGGCCCAGTACCTGGCCACGGAGGAATCGCGCAAGGCCGCACAGATCAGCCTCATCACCTCGGTGGCGAACGGCTGGCTGACGCTGCTGGCCGACGAAGAGCTGCTCGACATCACGCGCCAGACGCTGACCACGCGCGAAGACACGCTGCGCCTCACGAAGATGCGCTTCGACAACGGCGTCTCGTCGGAAATCGACTTCCAGCTCGCCAACTCGCTGGCCGAGACCGCACGCGCCACCTATGCGCAGCAGCAACGCACGCGCCTGCAGGACGAGAACGCGCTCGCACTGCTGCTCGGCGCGCCGGTGCCGGCCGAGGCATTGGCGGGCGCCCGCGGCCTGGCCGGTGCTGCACCCATGCCCGATGTGCCGGCCGGCCTGCCCTCCGACCTGCTGATCGAACGGCCGGACATCCGCGCCGCCGAACAGCAACTGATCGCGGCCAACGCCAACATCGGCGCGGCGCGCGCGGCGTTCTTTCCGAGGGTGTCGCTGACGACCTCCATCGGCACGGCGAGCACCCAGTTCTCGGGGCTGTTCGACAGCGGCACCAAGGCCTGGAGCTTCGCGCCGCAGATCACGCTGCCGATCTTCGATGCGGGGCGCAACCAGGCCAACCTGGACTCGGCACGGGCAGGCCGCGAGATCGCGGTGGCGCAATACGAGAAGTCGATCCAGAGCGCGTTCCGCGAAGTGGGCGACGCACTGGCCGGCCGCGTGACGCTGGGCGAGCAGGCGCGCGCGCTGCGTGCCACGGCGGATGCCGAAGGCGTGCGCTACAAGCTGGCCGACCTGCGCTATCGCAACGGCATCGCGAGTTCGCTCGACCTGCTCGACTCGCAGCGCTCGCTGTTCACTGCGCAGCAGGCTGCGGTGCAGGTGCAACTGCAACTGCTCCAGAACCAGGTGGTGCTCTACAAGACCCTGGGCGGCGGCTGGAAGGAATGAGTGGCGGCCCGGCGGCTGTCTGGAGGGGGCTGCGAAGGCCCTCTCTATAATCCGCCGGTTAACCCCACGCCCCCGAAGAAGCCCCCGATTTTGAGGACGCCATGAGCGCAGACCCGCATTACCAGGCCACCGAAGACGCCCATACCGGCCCGATCAAGAATCCCAAGCAGCTGCTGCTGGCGGTTTTTTTCTCCTTCGTTGCCCCCATCCTGATCATCGTCGGGCTGGTTTCGTACGTGGTGTCGGAGTCGCACCCCGCCGGCACCACCACCACCGAGCTCGACCTGTACGGCGTCTCGAAGGACGTGCGTGACCGCGATGTGGCAGAGCGCCTCAAGCGCGTCGGCTCGATCGAGATCCGCGATGCCAACCGCCCGCTCGCCCTCGGCGAAGCTGTGTTCAAGGGCCAGTGCATCGCCTGCCATGGCGCGCCCGGCATCCCGGGTGCACCGCACTTCAGCGACGCGGCCGCCTGGGCGCCGCGCATCGGCCAGGGCTATGCCACGCTGCTTGAACATGCGCTCAAGGGCAAGGGCGCCATGCCGGCGCAAGGCGGCGGCGACTTCGAAGACCTCGAAATCGGCCGTGCCGTGGTCTACATGGCCAACTCGGGCGGCGCCAAGTTCCCGGTGCCGGATCGCCCGGCCGCCGGTGCAGCACCGGCCGAAGGCGCCGCGTCGGGTGCAGCACCCGCAGCACCCGCAACAGCCGCACCCACGACAGCCGCCGCCGCGCCTGCAGCGCCTGCCGCCGAAGGCGCCGCCAAGTAGGCTCGGCGCGCAGCAGCCATCAAAAAAGCCGGCCCTGTGGCCGGCTTTTTCTTTGCCTGTTCCGACCTGTTCCTGGGCCGCTACGCGTGGGACACGGCGCGCCCGGCCGCCGGGCTCATGACATGGCCGAAGCGTGCGGGCAGGTCGGCCGCCAGCACGTCTTCGGGCTGCCAGCGCCCCTGCTCGATCGCCTCGGCGGCCAGCCCCACGTCCTGCGTGTGCACCAGGCCCAGCCCGATCGGCGCCACCAGGTAGAGCCGCCCCTGTTCGTCGAGCAGGCAGCCGGTCGGCTCCACCGCCACGCCGGTGTGGGCCGTGACCGAAAAATCGGGCTCGCCGATGCGCCACACCAGCGGTGCCGCCTCCAGCTCGACGTACACGCGCTGCGGCCCGTTCTGGAAGAACCACTGGCCGGCCTCGTCGTGCTCGTAGTTGCGCTGGATGAAGTCGATCAGCTTGTCGTGCCGCAGCAGCGACCCCTTGGCCGTGGCGAACGGGCCGGCCGCCTGCGTGCGGTCGTCGCGCATGTACCAGTTGCCGCGGGCGTCGAGCCCGAGCCAGCCGTAGCAATGCGGCACGTTCGGCCACTTGGCAAGCGCCTGTTTGACGATGTCATCCATGGGGCAGATTTTGCGCGCCCAGCAGCCAGGCGCCAACCGCTTCGGGCATCGCGCCTACATGGCCGGGCGGACGGCCCTGCGGAAAGCCGACATGGCCGCCGTGCGGCGGCTGCCACAGGGTGACGTGGGGGCCGACGTCCGCCTGGCGCGGCAGGCTCGCGGCCGGCACGAAGGGGTCGTTGGTGGCGTTGACCACCAGCGCGGGAATGCGGATCGCATGCAGGTGCGGCTTGGCGGAGCCGCGCAACCAGTAGTCGTCGGTGTCGCGAAAGCCGTGCAGCGGCGCGGTGAAGATGTTGTCGAAGGCGTAGAGATCGCGGGCGGCCAGCATGCGCTCGCGGTCGAACAGGCCCGGGTGCTGCGCCAGCTTGGCCAGCGCCTTCGGCTTCATGGTCGACAGGAACATGCGCGTGTAGACCAGCCGGTTGAAGCCCTGCCCGATCGCGCGCCCGCCGGCGGCAAGGTCGATCGGCGCCGACACCGCGGCCACGGCGCTGGCAATGCGGCTGGCGCTGTCGCCGGCCTCCTCGGCCCAGCGCAGCAGCGCATTGCCGCCGAGCGACACGCCGACAGCGAACAGCGCACCGCCGCCTGCCGCATCGTGCCGCGCACGCAGGCGCGCCAGGATCCAGCCGATCTCCTCGAAGTCACCCGAGTGGTAGGCCCGTGGCGCCAGGTTCAGCTCGCCGCTGCAGCCGCGGAAATGCGGCACGGCGAAGGCCATGCCGTTCGCGGCGGCGAAGGCGGCGAACGCCTCGGCGTAGTGGCTGCGCGACGAGCCCTCGAGCCCGTGGAACAGCACCAGCAGCGGCCTGGGCCCCGGTGCAACAGGCCCGTCGATGAAGTCGACGTCGACGAAGTCGCCGTCCGGCGTGGGCCAGCGCTCGCGCCGGTAGACCGGTGCAGGGCCGTCCAGGCGGCGCGCATAGAGCGCGGGCCAGATCGTCTGCAGGTTGCCGCCGGGTAGCCAGCGCGGTGCGGTGTACTGCTGCATCCGTGGTGTCAGGTCAGTGAAGGGTTTGCGGCGGGTCGTTGGCCTCGTCGGGCGCGTGCGCGGCGCCGGGGCTCGCATGGTGCGCCACCATGCGCCAGCCCTGCGCGGTCTTGTGATAGACGTTGGTGGCAAGCACGTAGGCGTGGCGCGGGCCTTCGGACGTGAGCACTTCGATGCGCTCCAGCACGTTGTGCACCGCGCTCGCCAGCGACTCCACCTTGCGCACGCGCGCCGGTGTCGCATGGATCGCGCCGTTGCCGAACATCTGCTCGAACGCCGCGCGGATCGCGCCCGGCCCGACCAGCCGTGGCCCGCCCGGGTGCACGCAGAACATCTCGTCGTCGTCGGCCCAGCACGCCATCAGCGCCTCGATGTCGCCGCGCTGCAGCGCTTCGTAGAAAGCGGCCTCGACGTCATCGGCAGTGCCGCCGACGCTGACCGCGGTGCGAGAGGGGGACTTGGGCATGAGAGCAGAGGAAAGGAGGAAGGGCCGGGGCGGGAGTCAACGATTGTGCCGCTTGCACCGGCGCGCCCCATGCACCGTCAGACGCCATTTGCACCAATGCGTTCCGTGCGCCGAAAGAGTAAGCGCTCCATTTTGGACCATTTGGTCAAACGAGCGACGCCAGACGCGCGCAAGTTGTTGATTTCAAACAACTTGTAGGCTGGCACGGGGTATGCATAGGACGGCTCCATCCACCTTATGACCCAGGAGCGCACCGCATGAACGTCGGCATCTTCATCCCGATCGGCAACAACGGCTGGCTGTTGTCCGAGAACGCACCGCAATACAAGCCCAGCTTTGCGCTCAACAAGGAGATCACGCTGAAGGCCGAGCACTACGGCCTCGACTTCGTGCTGTCGATGATCAAGCTGCGCGGCTTTGGCGGCAAGACCGAATTCTGGGATCACAACCTGGAGTCTTTCACCCTCATGTCCGGGCTGGCAGCGGTCACCACCAAGATCAAGCTGTTCGCCACCGCCGCGTCGCTGGTGATGCCGCCGGCCATCGTCGCGCGCATGGCCTCGACCATCGACTCGATCTCGAACGGCCGCTTCGGCCTCAACCTGGTGACGGGCTGGCAGCGGCCCGAGTACTCGCAGATGGGCATGTGGCCTGGCGACGAGTTCTTCGGCACGCGCTACCAGTACCTCTCCGAGTACATCCAGGTGCTGCGCGACCTCTGGGGCAAGGGCCAGTCCGACTTCAAGGGCGAGCACTTCCAGATGGACGACTGCCGCCTGAGTCCGCAGCCCGAGGCCGACATGAAGGTGATCTGCGCCGGCCAGAGCGATGCGGGCATGGACTTCTCCGCGAAGTACGCCGACTACAACTTCTGCTTCGGCAAGGGCGTCAACACGCCCAAGGCCTTCGCGCCCGCCGCCGAGAAATTGATCGAGGCCACGAAGAAAACCGGCCGCAACGTCACCACCTACGTGCTGATGATGGTGATCGCCGACGAGACCGACGAAGCCGCGCGCGCCAAGTGGGAGCACTACAAGGCCGGCGCCGACCAGGAAGCCATCCGCTGGCTGGGCGCGCAGGGCGCGGCCGACACCAAGTCGGGCGCCGACACCAACGTGCGCCAGATGACCGACCCGACCTCGGCGGTCAACATCAACATGGGCACGCTGGTGGGCTCGTACGCGAACGTCGCGCAGATGCTCGACGAAATGGCCGAGGTGCCCGGCACCGAGGGCGTGCTGCTGACCTTCGACGACTTCGTCGCAGGCGTGGAAGCCTTCGGCGAGCGCATCCAGCCACTGATGAAGAGCCGCACCCACATCGACACGCCCGTGCCGTCGCAGGTGCAGCCGCAGGCACTCGCAGCGTGAGGCGCTCCATGAACACGCCCAGGAACACCACCCTCACATCGACCCGGCCCGTCGGCGTGCCGAACGCGCCCGGCGCGCCTGCGCCGCTGGTGCTGCCGGCGCGGCCCGAGCCGCTCGCGCTGCACGCCGCCAACTCGGCGCTGATCGTGGTCGACATGCAGAACGCCTATGCCTCGATCGGCGGCTACGTGGACTCGGCCGGGTTCGACATCTCTGGCGCGCAGGGCGTGATCGCCAACATCGGCCGCACCATCGCCGCGGCACGCGCGGCGGGCGTGCTCGTGGTGTTCCTGCAGAACGGCTGGGATTCGGCGTACGTGGAAGCAGGCGGCCCGGGTTCGCCCAACTGGTACAAGTCGAACGCGCTCAAGACCATGCGCCGCAAGCCCGAGCTGCAGGGCAAGTTCCTCGCCAAAGGCGGCTGGGACTACGAACTCGTCGATGCGATGAAGCCGCAGGAGGGCGACATCGTCATCCCGAAGACGCGCTACAGCGGCTTCTTCAACAGCACGCTCGACAGCACGCTGCGCGCGCGCGGCATCCGCAACCTGGTGTTCACCGGCATCGCGACCAACGTGTGCGTCGAGTCCACGCTGCGCGATGCCTTCCACCTCGAGTACTTCGCCGTGATGCTGGAAGACGCGACGCATGAACTCGGCGGCGCCGCGATCCAGCAGGCGTCGGTCTACAACGTCGAGACCTTCTTCGGCTGGGTGTCGCGCGTCGAGGACTTCATCCGCACCTTCGCGCCGGCCACGGCAACAGGAGCGCCTGCGCCGACCGTTGCACTCTCCACCTGATCTCGTTTTTCAAGAAGGAGCAACCATGCCCAAGCAAGCCATCATCCCGCCCGGCACCACCACGCCGATCGCCCCCTTCGTGCCCGGCACCATGGCCGACGGTGTCGTCTACGTGTCGGGCACGCTGCCATTCGACAAGGACAACAACGTGGTTCACGTCGGCGACGCCACGGCGCAGACGCGCCACGTGCTGGAAACCATCAAGAGCGTGATCACGACGGCCGGCGGCACCATGGACGACGTGACCTTCAACATGATCATGATCAAGGACTGGGCCGACTACGCCAAGGTCAATGCGGTGTACGCCGAGTACTTTCCGGGCGTGAAGCCGGCGCGCTACTGCATCCAGTGCGGGCTGGTGAAGCCCGACGCGCTGGTGGAAATCGCATCCATTGCACACGTCGGCAAGCCCTGAGCCCATGGCGCTGCACACCGAAGTCCACGGCAAGGCGAAGGCCGGCGCGCCGAGCGTGCTGCTGTCCTCCGGCCTCGGCGGCTCGGCCGCCTTCTGGAAGCCGCAGATTCCCGCGCTGGTCGATGCCGGCTGGCGCGTGGTCGCCTACGACCAGCGCGGCACCGGGCGCAGCCCCGAGGCACTGCCCGCCGGCCACACCATCGCCGACATGGCGCGCGACGTGGCCGAGGTGCTCGATGTCACCGGCACCGCGCAATGCGTCCTGGTCGGCCATGCACTGGGCGGACTGGTCGGCCTGCAGCTCGCGCTGGACGCGCCCGAACGCGTTGCCGGGCTCGTGCTGATCAATGCATGGTCCAGGCCCAACCCGCATTCGGCGCGCTGCTTCGACGCCCGGCTCGCGCTGCTCGGCGCCTGCGGCGCGCGCGCATATGTCGAGGCGCAGCCGATCTTCCTGTACCCGGCCGCCTGGGCCGCGGCGCATGCCGAACAGGTCAATGCCGAGGTGGAACACGCGGTGGCCCATTTCCCGGGCGAAGCCAACATGCGTGCGCGCATCGCGGCACTGCGCGCCTTCGATGCCGATGCACGACTCGCGGACATCGCCACGCCCACGCTGGTGGCCGCTGCGCAGGACGACGTGCTGGTGCCCTGGACCTGCTCGCAGCGCCTGGCCGATGGCCTGCCGCATGCCACGCTCGACCTGGTGCCGCACGGCGGCCATGCGCACAGCGTGACCGACCCAGACAACTTCAACCGCACGCTGCTCGCCTTCCTGGCGCAGCAAACCAACCTGACCGGAATTCCTGCATGAGCCCCGCACTCGACGCCACCGCATTGGCAGCCCTGTTCACCGAAGCGCGCACCCAGAACGGCTGGACGGCCGAGCCCGTGTCCGACGCGCAGCTCGCACAGATCTACGCGCTCGCGCGCATGGGCCCGACCTCGGCCAACTGCTCGCCCGGACGCTTTGTTTTCGTGCGCACGCCCGAGGCCAAGCAGCGGCTGGCACCGGCACTGTCGGCCAGCAACTACGACAAGACGATGACCGCACCGGTGACCGTGATCGCCGCCTGGGACACCGCGTTCTACGACAAGCTGCCCAAGCTCTTTCCGCACACCGATGCCCGTCCCTGGTTCACCGGCAGCCCGGAGATGGCACACGAAACGGCGTTCCGCAACGGCACCTTGCAGGCGGCCTACCTGATGCTCGCCGCACGATCGCTCGGGCTCGATGCGGGGCCGATGTCAGGCTTCGACAAGGCCAAGGTCAACGCCGCATTCTTCGCCGGCACCACCTGGACTGCCAACTTCCTCATCAACCTCGGCCACGGCGACCCGTCGAAGGTTTTCAGCCGCCTGCCGCGGCTGGACTTCGACGAAGCCTGCACGCTGGCCTGACCCCACGCCGCCGGAGCACTCCCATGCTGAACCCGACCATTTCCGCCACCAGCCGCGGCGCCCTGCCCTCCGCGCATGGGGTGGCGCTGCCCCGCAGCGAATACCGCGATGCCATGGCGAGGCTCGGCGCTGCGGTCAACATCATCACCACCGACGGCGTGGCCGGCCGGGCCGGCTTCACCGCCTCGGCCGTGTGCAGCGTGACGGACGACCCGCCGACGCTGCTGCTGTGCCTGAACCGCACGGCATCGGTGTACCCGGCCTTCCAGACCAACGGTGTGCTGTGCGTGAACGTGCTGGCCGCAGGCCAGCAGACGCTGTCGGGCGTGTTTGGCGGCAAGACGCCCATGGACGAGCGCTTTGCCAGCGCGAACTGGCGCCGCTGCATCACCGGCTCGCCAGTGCTCGACGGCGCGGCCGTCTCGTTCGATTGCCGCGTGGTGCGCAGCACCGGCGTCGGCACGCACGACGTGCTGTTCTGCGAAGTGGTGGCGATCGCCGTCGGTGCGGCTGCGCACGGCCTCATCTACTTCGACCGCCGCTACCACGACCTGCTGCCGCCGCACTGAATTCAGGGCGGCGGAGCGATGCCTCCGAGCACGATGCGCTGCACGTTGTCCACCGTCTGCTCGAAGAACTCCGGATCGTCGAGCGTGCGGCCGGTGATGGCCTGCACCTGCACGCCGAAATCCGCGTAGTGCTGCGTGATCGCCCACAGCGCAAAGATCAGGTGGTGCGGATCCGTCGGCGCCAGCTTGCCGGCCTCGACCCAGGCGCGGATCACTTCCGACTTGCGCTCGACCAGCGTGCGCAGCTCGCGGCCGAGCTCGTCGCGCAGCAGCGGCGCGCCCTGGATCATTTCGAGGCAGAACAGGCGCGATGCATCGGGCCGGTCGCGCGAGATCACCAGCTTGCGGCGGATGTAGTCGCTGATGGCTTCGCGCGGATCCTGCTCGGCGCTGAAGCCGCGCAACGGCTCGAGCCATATGGCCAGCAGGTCGCGCAGCACGCTCACGTAGAGCTCTTCCTTGTTCGCGAAGTAATAGAGCAGGTTGCTCTTGGAGACATCGGCGCGCGCGGCCACCTGGTCGAGGCTGGTGCCCTGCAGGCCGAAGCGCGAGAACAGGCCGAGCGCGGCCGCGAGGATGACGCTGCGCTTGTCCTCGATCTGGCGCAGCCGGCGGCTCACGGCGGCGGGGCTGCGCGTGCCGGGTGCACGCTTGCCCAGCGCGCGCTGCGAGGGCTTGGTCGCCAGCTTGCCAGCCGCGCCTGCGCGCGTGGCGGCCGCCCCACCTGTGGTCTTTGGCATGTCCTGTTGCTTTCTTCGATTGCTCTGTGTCCGGTGCATCGCATGCTCGCACGAGTCATACCCGCACCGCGCACCACCGGAAGGCGCGCGCATGGCCGATGCACCACACGGACGCAGGCTACTGCATTTGTCCATTTGGTCAAACTGGCACAGACGTTGCATACCAGCCGTGCTGACGCCCCTGTTCAGGCGTTGCCCCAAGGATTCAAGGCATGACATTGCTTTCCGTACCGATCATCGATCTCTCGCCCTATTTCTCCGGCACCGCAGCAGGCCGCGCCGAGGTTGCGCGCAAGGTGGACGAGGCCTGCCGCAGCATCGGCTTTCTCGTCATCACGAACCACGGCATTTCGCCCGAGTTGATCGAGCGCGTGTCGACGCTGTCGCGCCGCTTCTTCGAGTTGCCGCTGGCCGAGAAGCGCAAGGTCGATCGTCCGCGCGAAGACGCGGTGCGCGGCTACAGCGCGGTTGGCGAGGAGGGCCTGTCGTACAGCCTCGAAGAGGAAGCGCCGGGCGACCTGAAGGAGTCGTTCTCGACCGGCCCGTCGAACGTGCCCGATGACGAATACCACCGCGGCCCGGCGGCCGGCCCGCACTTCGAGCCCAACAGCTGGCCCGACATTCCCGGCTTCCGCGAGGCCTGCGAGGCGTACTTCGAGGCGATGAGCGATCTCGCGCGCTCGCTGATGCGGATCTTCGCGCTCAGCCTCGAGTTGCCCGAGTACTTCTTCGACGACAAGATCAATGAACACATCAGCATGTTCCGCGTGCTGAGCTACCCGCCGCAGAAAGAGGCGCCGCTGCCCGGCCAGTTGCGTGCCGGCGCGCACAGCGACTACGGCAGCCTCACCATCGTGCTGCCGGACGACAAGGGCCTGCAGGTGCGCAACAAGGCCGGCGAATGGGTCGACGTGCCGCTGATCCCCGGCGGGCTGGTGGTGAACATTGCCGACCTCATGATGCAGTGGACCAACGACCAGTGGGTGTCGACCCTGCACCGCGTGGTGAACCCGCCCTTCGAGGCGGCCAGCACCAACCGCCGCCAGTCGCTGGTGTTCTTTCACCAGCCCAACTACGACGCGATGGTGGAGTGCCTGCGCAGCTGCCTCGCGCCCGGCGAAAAACCCAAGTACGCGCCGATCTCTTCGGGCGACCACCTGATGTCGAAGTTCGTCAAGCAGACCACCTTCGGCGGCACCAAGGCTGCGGCCTGAACCCGACGACGCCATGGCCCACCTGTCGTACGTCAACGTGTTCGCGAAAGACGTGGTCGCGCTCAGCGGCTTCTACCAGCGCGTGTTCGGCTTTCCCGAGATCGAGGCGATCCGTTCGCCGATCTTTCGCGGACTCGACACCGGTCGGTCCAGCCTCGGCTTCAACGCGCTGGACGCCTACGAGTTGCTGCACCTGGCCGAGTTCTCGGACACGCGCGGCGTCAAGTTCCTGCTGAACATCGACGTCGACAGCCAGGCCGAGGTCGACCGCATGGTGCCCATCGCCGTCGAGGCCGGCGCCACGCTGGTCAAGGCGCCCTATGTCACCTACTACCACTGGTACCAGTCGGTACTGCTCGACCCCGAAGGCAATGTGTTCCGCATCAATTTCATGATGTGACGAGCGCCTGCGGCCAGTCGTTTTTTTCTAGTCCTCCCCTGCCCACCACGAAAGGTTCTTCCATGTTCCGCACTCTTTCCCCAGGCGCTGTTCTGGCGCTGACCGTCTGCACCGTGCTGGCGGTGCCCGCCATGGCCGCCGACGGCTTCACCCTCAAGGGCGAACCGAAGATCGCCATGCTGTATTTCGGCCCCAAGAACGACGGCGGCTGGACGCAGGCCTTCGACGAGGCGCGCATCAAGGTCGAGACCGCGCTGGGCAAGAAGATCCAGTTCGTCGAGAACGTGCCCGAAGATGCGTCGGCCATCAAGCCGGCCGCCGAGCGCTTCATTTCGCGCGGCGCCAACATCGTGATCGGCACCGCCTTCGGCTACTCCGACACCTTCAAGGAGCTGGCTGCCAAGTACCCCGACGTCGCCTTCCTGAACGGCTCGGGCACCACCAACGGCACCAACCTCGAATCGTTCTACGGCCGCACCTACGAAAGCCAGTACCTCTGCGGCATGGCCGCCGGCGCGGCGTCGAAGAGCGGCAAGCTCGGCTTCGTCGCGGCCAACCCGTTCGGCGTGGTGAACTGGACCGTCAACGCGTTCGCGCTCGGCGCGCAGAAGATGAATCCGAACGCCACCGTCAACGTGATCTACACCGGCGCCTGGAACGACCCGGTGAAAGAGCGCGCGGCCGCGATGGCGCTGATCGACCAGGGTGCCGACGTGATCGGCCAGCACGTCGACTCGCCCACACCGCAGATCGTGGCGCAGGAGCGCGGCGTCTACGGTACCGGCCACCACCGCGACCTGCGCCAGTTCGCGCCCAAGGCCACGCTGTGCTCGTCGGTCTGGGTCTGGGACAAGTTCCTCACGCCGGAGTTGAAGAAGGTCATGGCGGGCAACTGGAAGCCTTCGCAGTACGGCGCCTTCATCGAGATGAAGGACGGCGGCACCGACATCGCCGGCTTCGGCGCGGGCGTGCCGAAGGACAAGGCCGCGCTGATCACCGCGGAACGCGATGCGATCCTCAAGGGCAAGCAGGTCTATGCAGGCCCGCTGAAAGACCGCGACGGCAAGGAACGCGTGGCCGCCGGCGCCGCGCTGTCGGACGCCGACCTCTGGAAGATGGACTGGTACGTCAAGGGCGTGGTCACGCAGAAGTAGGCGCACGAGGCACGACACGGGCACGGCACAAGGCAGGGATGGCGACCGCACTTCAACTGACGGGCATCGGCAAGTCCTTCGACGGCTTCAAGGCGCTGATCGATGCGGACTTCAGCGTGCGCCGGGGCGAGGTGCATGCGCTGCTCGGCGAGAACGGCGCGGGCAAGTCGTCGCTGATGAACATCGCGGCCGGGCTCTACGCGCCCGAGGCCGGCCAGATCCTGGTCGACGACAACCCGGTGCAGTTCAGCGGCCCGCGTGACGCGGCGCGCCACCACATCGGCATGGTGCACCAGCACTTCAAGCTGGTGAAGCCGTTTACCGTGGCCGAGAACATCATGCTGGGCCATCCGCTCGCCACTGGCGAGGGCAGCCACCGCAAGCGGCTTGCCACGCTCGAGGCCGAGATCCGCGCCAAGGCCGCGGCGCTGGGCTTCGACATCGATCCGCGCCAGCGCACCGAGCGCCTGTCGATCGCCGAGCAGCAGCGCGTCGAGATCCTGAAGGTGCTGCTGGCCGGCGCGCGCATCCTGATCCTCGACGAACCCACCGCCGTGCTGACCGACCAGGAGGCCGAGCGCCTGCTGTCTACCGTGCATGCGCTCTCGCGCAACGGCGCCGCGGTGGTGCTGGTCACGCACAAGATGGCCGACGTCAAGACCTGGGCCGACCGCGTGACCGTGATGCGCGGCGGCCGCACGATCCGGACGGTCGATCCCCGGACCGTGGCGATCGCGGAGCTGGTGCAGCTCACGGTCGGCGAATCGATCGCGCTGCCCGGCGCCGGGCAGCGCACGCGCACGCCGGCCGGCGAGGCGCGGCTCACGGTTCGCGGACTGCGCTCGGCCCCGGCCGCCGGCCGCCCTGCGCTCGACGGCGTCGACCTCACGCTGCACGCCGGCGAGATCTACGGCCTGGCGGGTGTCGGTGGCAACGGGCAGAGCGAGCTGTCCGCGGCGCTGATGGGGCTCGACCCCGCGATCGAAGGCAGCATCACGCTGCAGGATTTCGGCGACCTGCGGGCCGCCACCACTTCCGGTCGCCGTGCGCTGCAGTTCGCGGCCATCCCGGCGGATCGCTACGGCATTGCACTGGCGGGCGCCTTGTCGGTGGCCGAGAACTTCGGCATCGGCCAGGTGCATGACGGGCGCTACGGTTCGCCCTGGCGGCTCGACACGAAGCAGATGGAAGCCGACGCGAAGACGGCCGTTGCGGCGTTCGACGTGCAGGGCGTGCGCCAGCTCGACCAGAAGGCCGCGCTGCTGTCCGGCGGCAATGCACAGAAGCTGGTGCTTGCGCGCGAGTTCGGCCGCGCGCCGCGCATCGTGCTGGCACACAGCCCGAGCCGCGGCCTCGACGTGCGCGCCAGCGCCGAGGTGCATGCGCGGCTGCTGGCTGCGCGCGATGCGGGCGCCGCGGTGCTGCTGATCAGCGAAGACCTCGACGAGGTGCTGGCCCTATCGGATCGCGTGGGCGTGATGACGCGCGGGCGCATCGTGGCCGAATTCGAACAGCCGGCCGATCGACAGGCGATCGGGCAGGCGATGGTGAGCAGATGAACTCCACCCCCTTGCAGGCGGCAGCGCCAGCGGCCGGGCAAAGCCAGCTCCGTGGTGTTCCCGGCAAAGAGCCCACCGCGCAGGCCCGGCCGCTGGCCAGCCGCCGTTTCGCGCTGGAAATCCGCCAGCAGATGGCCTGGCCGCGGCAGGCGCTGATCCTGGCCGTGTCGCTCGCGATCGGCATGGGCATCTCGGCCGCGATCCTGGTGGCGGCCGGCGTGCCCGCCAACGAACTGCTCAACGAATTCGTGCTGCAGACGCTGTTCGACAAGCAGAGCCTGCAGGCCGTGCTGTTTCAGGCCGCACCGATGATCCTGGTCGGCATCGCGGCGTCGCTGGCGTTCCGCGCACGCTTCTGGAACCTGGGGCTCGAAGGCCAGATGATCTGGGGCGCGATCGGCGCGACGGCGATCTCCTTCTTCGACCTCGGCCCGCCCGCGCTGCGCCTGCCGTTGATGCTGGCCATGGCGATCGCGTTCGGCCTGCTCTGGGCGCTGGCGCCGGCGCTGCTCAAGCTCAGGCTGGGCGTGAACGAGATCATCTCGTCGCTGATGCTCAACTACATTGCGGGCAACTTCCTGCTGCACCTGGTGTACGGGGCCTGGAAAGACCCGAAGGATTCGTTTCCGTACTCGCCGCAGTTCCGCGCCTTCGAGCGCCTGCCGGAATGGTTCGGCAATGTCAGCACAGCCGCCATCGGGCTGGCGCTGTGCGTGGCACTTCTTGCCTGGTGGTTCGTCGGCGTCAGCCGCGCCGGGCTGTACCTGCGCTTCGTCGATGCCAATCCGCGCATGGCCGATGCGGTGGGCGTGCCGGTGCGGCGCATGATCCTGTCGGCGGTGCTGCTGTCGGGCGCGCTCTCGGGCATTGCGGGCTTCGTCGTCGTGGCGGGCCAGGAAGGCCGGCTGACGCAGGCCTTCCATTCGGGCTACGGCTTCTCCGGCATCCTGATCGCCTTCCTCGCGCGCAACAACCCGCTGGCGGCAACCGTGGTCGCGGTGCTGGTGGCGGCCTTGTTCGTGGCCGGACGGAACCTGCAGGTTTTCTATCAGATCCCGTTCTCGATGGTGCAGCTGATCCAGGCGATCGTGGTGATCTGCGTGGCATCGTCGGACTTCTTCATCCGCCACCGCATCCGCAACGTCCGATGAACGCCTTCGCCATCGCCACCAACTGGCTCGGCAACGCGCCGGACTTCGCCGTGCCCTACGCGCTGGCCGCGCTGGGCCTGATCCTCACCGAACGCGCGGGCGTGCTGTCGCTCGGCGCCGAGGGGCTGATGCTGGTCGGCGCGCTGGCCGGCATCGGCGCGCAGATCGCGCTGGGACAGCCGGGCATCTCGCTGGTGATCGCGATGCTGGCGGCCAGCGGCGTGTCGCTGCTGTTCGCGGTGATGGTGATCCTGCTGCGCGTGAACCAGGTGATCGCCGGGCTTGCGCTGGTGTTCTTCTGCCAGGGCCTCACCAGTCTCATGGGGACGCTGTTCGGCTGGACCAACGTCGCCGTCACGAGCTTCAGCGCGATCCCGCTGTGGCCCCTGTCCGACCTGCCGCTGGTCGGCCGGTTGTTCGCGCAGAACATCGTCGTGTACCTCACGCTGCCGATCTTCATCGGCGTGGTCTGGTATCTCACGCGCACCAGCGCCGGCCTGCGCCTGCGCGCGGTCGGCGAGAACCCGCAGGCGGCCGATGCGGCCGGCATCAGCGTCACCGCATGGCGCTTTGCGGCCGTGCTCGCGGGCGCTGCACTGGTCGGCCTGGCCGGCGCCTACATCTCGGTCGTCAGCACCAAGCTGTGGATCGCGGGCATGACCGGCGGGCGTGGCTGGATCGCGGTCGGCCTCGTGATCTTCGCGCGCTGGTCGCCGTGGAAGGCACTGGCCGGCGCAGTGCTGTTCGGCTGCATCGAGGCGCTCATTCCGCAACTCGCCGCGGCCGGCGTGCAGTTGCCGCAGTATTTCGTGCTGATGACGCCCTATGCGGTGACGCTGGCCGTGATGGTGTGGGTGGCGCTGGCACGCCGCGGTGGCGACGGCGAGCCCGGCGCGCTGGGCCAGCCCTACCTGCGGGAGGAACGCCGATGACGCCGATGACACCAACGCCCCTGCGCGCCTTCGTCTACGAACAGCCGCGCGAACTGGACGCGGCGCAGTTCGCCGACTACCTCGACCCGGCCACCACGGCGGTGATCTCGATCGACATGCACCGCGGCCACCTCGACGATTCGCCCGACTGCCCCTGCCCCGCACCGCGGGCGCGCGACGTGGTGGCGCCGATCGACGCGTTCCACGACGCCGTGCGTGCACTCGGCGGCCGCATCGTGCACGTGAAGTCGACGCTGCGGCCCGATGGGGTCGACGACGTGCGCGGCATTCCGTCCGCCTGGCGCCGCACCTTTCCGCTGCATGTGGGCCCGATCCCGAATGCCGATGCGCACGCGATCGAAGGCTCGCCGTGGACCGAATGGGTCACGCGAGTCGAGCCCGGCGACATGCGCGTCGAGAACAAGCGGCGCCTGTCGGCCTTCTACCCGACCGATCTGGATTTCTTGCTGCGCAACCAGCGCATCACGACGGTGGTGCTCGACGGCGGCTTCACCGACTGCTGCGTGCTCAACACGGCGTTCGATGCCAACAACCACAACTACCGCGTGATCGTGCTGCGCGATCTGGTGCGCGGCACCGACGCGGCGCTCGAAGCCGCGGCGCTCACCATGGTGTCGCTGCACCTAGGCCTGGTGATGGAGTCGCAGGATCTGCTGGCCCAGTGGCGCGGCGGCTGATCAACTCTGCGCGCCGAGCCAGCCCCGCACCACTTCCGGCAAGTTGCCCTGCGCCGCCTGCCAAACGACTTCAGGCGCCGCGATGTGCACGCCGGGCGGTGCGGTGCGCAGCGCCAGCTCGACGAACTCGGCCACCTTGCTGGCACGCACCGGCTGCTCGCTGTTCGGCACCATGAAGCGGAAGATCGACAGCATCCATGCCGCCAGCCGCTCGGCCGGATTGGCGAAACGCTGCGCGGCCGGCTTCTGCGCCGAGCGCACCAGCAGCACGCGCTCGAAGCCGAGCGCCACCACGGCCTGTTCGTCGAGGCTGGCCAGCCCTCGCTTGAGCGCCTCGGGCATCCGGCCCTGCGCGTGCGGCTGCACGATCGCCAGCGTCTGCACGCCGCAGGCCTTGAGCCAGCGCGCGAGTTCGGGCAGTTCGGCCGGCGCGGGCGTCCAGAGCGCGCGCTCGCGGTCGTGATAGAGGCGCGGCGGGTCGAACGACACCAGCGCCGCATCGGCCTTGCGCAACGGCCACTGCGCGATCGGCCCGGCCGGCACGACGGCCGTTTCCACGCCGCGCAGCCCGTCGGTGATCGGCTCTTTCGCCAGCACCAGCATGTGGGCATGGCGCTGCGCGCCGGCCATGCGCCGCAACAGTTCGTTGCCGAGCGCCCCAGTGGCGCCGGCGATCAGCAAAGTGGTCGCGGCAGCCCCGGTGTAGGACGGCGGCTTGCGTTGCGCCGCCTGCAGTGCCTGAAAGGGATCGACCACCATCCATCTATGCTAACTTCGCCGCCTTGCACTCAGGAGGATCGCTCGATGTTGAAACGCTGGCTTGGAATGATGGTGCTGGCCCTGTCGCTGACGGGCTGCGGATACAACGACTTTCAGAAGCTCGACGAGGCGAGCAAGTCTGCCTGGAGCGAGGTGCTGAACCAGTACCAGCGCCGTGCCGACCTGGTGCCGAACATCGTCGCCAGCGTGAAGGGCGAGGCCAATTTCGAGCAGGAGACGCTCACCAAGGTGATCGAGGCGCGCGCCAAGGCCACGTCGATCCAGGTCACGCCCGAGACGCTGAACAACCCCGAGGCGTTCAACAAGTTCCAGCAGGCACAGGGTGAGCTGTCAGGCGCGTTGTCGCGGCTCATGGTGGTGGCCGAGCGCTATCCGACGCTGCAGGCCAACCAGGCGTTTCGCGACCTGCGCGTGACGCTCGAAGGCACCGAGAACCGCATCACCGTGGCGCGCAACAACTACATCAAGACGGTGCAGGAGTACAACGTGCTCTCGCGCAGCTTTCCGACCAACGTGACGGCCAAGATCTTCGGCTACCCGCCGAAACAGACCTTCAGCGTGCAGAACGAGGCCGAGATCTCCAAGCCACCCACGGTCGACTTCAACAAGAAGTAGGTCCACCCCCAGTCTTCGCGCACTTCGTGTCGCTTCGCCAACCCCCTCGCCGGGGGCAACACCAGCGGCCCGGCAAAGCCGGTTCCGCGGTGTTCCCCGAAATGGCCGCGCCTTCGGCGGCGGCCTTCTTGCGATGGGTGCTGGCCGCCTGCTTCTTTTTTGTGCTGGCGCCGGCAGGGGCATTCGCGCAGGGGGTGCTGCCGGTGCCGGCGCTCACGGCCCGGGTGATCGACCAGACCGGCACGCTCGATGCCACGCAGTTGCAGGTGCTCGAGGCCAAGCTGGCCGGGTTCGAGCAGAAGAAGGGGTCGCAGATCGTGGTGCTGATGGTGCCGACCACGGCGCCGGAAGACATCGCGAGCTATGCCCACCGCGTTGCCGCCACCTGGAAGATCGGCCGCAAGGAGGTGGGCGATGGCGTGCTGGTGATCGTGGCGAAGGACGACCGCAAGATGCGCATCGAGGTCGCCAAGGCCCTTGAAGGCGCGGTGCCCGATCTGGCGGCGGCGCGCATCATCGACAACGAGATGAAGCCGCGCTTTCGCAACAACGATTTTGCGGGCGGGCTCAGCGCGGCGACCGACCAGCTCATCGCGCGCATCAACGGCGAGGCACTGCCCGAGGTCAGCGGTGAAGCCGGCGGCAAGGGCGCCGGCGGCCTGCTCGGCAACCTCGACATCGACTGGGCCGAGCTTGGCATCTTCCTGTTCTTCGGCGTGCTCGTGATCGGCCGCGTCGCGCGCTCGATTTTCGGCAACAAGCTGGGGCCGCTGGTCACCGGCCTTGGGGCGGGCGCGATCGCGATGGTCGTCACCGCCAGCGTGGTGCTGGCCGTGATCGCCGGTTTCGTGGCGCTGCTGTTCACGCTGTTCTCGGGCGCCATCTCCCTGCCCTCGCTCGGTGGCGGGCGCGGTGGCGGCGGTTTTGGCGGTGGCGGTGGTGGGTTTGGCGGCGGCTTCGGCGGCGGCTCGTCGGGTGGCGGGGGCGGTGGCTTCAGCTCCGGCGGTGGTGGCGATTTCGGGGGCGGTGGCGCCTCGGGGGACTGGTAGCGATGGCCGGGTTCTCTTTCAAGACGCTGGGCCGCATCTGGCGGCATCGCTGGATCGACGAGGCGCAGGTGCGCCGCGTGCTGCCGGCCGACATGCTGGAGCGGCTCACGCGCCGCGTCGCGGCCAGCGAGCATCGCCACACCGGCGAAATCCGCATCTGCGTCGAGGCCGGATTGCCGATGTCCTACCTCTGGCGCGATGCGCCGGCGCGGCAACGCGCGATCATGCTGTTCGGCAAGCTGCGCGTGTGGGACACCGCGCAGAACAACGGCGTGCTCGTCTACCTGCTGCTGGCCGAGCACGCGATCGAGATCGTGGCCGACCGCGGCATCGACGCGCATGTCGATGCCGCCGAATGGTCCTCCATGACCCAACGCATGGGCGCCGCTTTTCGCGAGGGGCGCTTCGAGGATGGGCTGACGCAGGCGCTCGAGGAGGTGTCGGCCCTGCTGGTCACGCACTTCCCGGCGGCCGAAGGCAGCGACAACCGCAACGAGCTGCCCGACGCACCCGTCGTCCTGTGAGCGTGTCGTGAACGCACCGCCTGCGCTGGCGCAGCGCTTCATCGACGAAGCCCTGCGCAACGACCACAACCGCGCCATCCTGCAGCGCCTGCCTGCGCTGGCCCTGCCTGACGCCTGGCTGGTGGCCGGCTGCCTGTTCCAGACCGTGTGGAACCTGCAGGCCGGCCGCGCGCCGGACGCCGGCATCCGCGACTACGACCTGTTCTATTTCGACGGCAGCGACCTGTCGGAAGCCGCCGAGGCGGCCGTCGGCGCACGCGTGCAGGCCCTGCTGGCCGACCGCGGCATCGTGGTCGAGGCCAAGAACCAGGCGCGGGTGCACACCTGGTATCGCGCCTGGTTCGGCCATGACTATCCGGCGCTCGGCAGCGCGCGCGACGGCATCGACCGGTTTCTGGTGGCCGGCACCTGTGTTGCGCTGCAGCCCGGGCCACACGGGCCGGTGCTCTACGCGCCGTACGGACTGGAGGCAATCTACCAGGGTGTGCTGGCGCCGAACCCGTTGTGCGACCACCGCGCGCTGTACTTGCGCAAGGCAGCCGACTACGCCGACCGCTGGCCCGGGCTGCGCCTTACGGCCGGGACGACTGAGACGGCCGGAACGAACGTTTAGCGGTCGAGCAAGCGCCGGTTGACTGCGTGCGTCGCGTCCAGTTCGAGCTGCACCGCGCGGCTCACGCTCGCCAGGGCGCGCAGGCGGCGGTTGCTTTCGCGCACGCGCGCCGACAGCGCCACCGAAACGCCCAGCAGCAGGCGTGCCGCCGCGGAAGGCTGCGTATCGATCAGGGCCAGCAACATGGCGCCCGACAAGGTCGCGAGCTTGAGGTCGGTCAACGCGGTGCAGGTGGCCGAGCGCGGCGAGCCATCGAGCATGCCCATCTCGCCGATCAGGCTGCCAGGCCCGAGCACCGAGATGACGACTTCCTCGCCCGGAATGCCGCCCCCGCTCTCTGCGCGGACTTCGCCTTCGAGCACCAGCGCCATGTAGTCGGTGTCTTCGGCCTCGCCCTCTTCCATCAGCACGGTGCCGATGCTGACGAAGGCGGGCTCCATCAGGTTGACCACGATCGTGGCCTCGGCAAGGCTCATGTGCGTCGACGGCGCAGCCGCCATCAGCAGCCTGGCGGCGCGCTCCCGCAGATCGGGCGTGGCAAGGGAAGGATGGGTGTGCGGCATACGAAACAGAACGCAGGTTCAGGGGAGTGTTGCCGGCAGCGCCCAGACAGCCGCACCGCCGACACCATGGAATTGTCGGCCAGGCGCGGGCTCCATGAGCCAGCCACCGGTGAATTCTCCGAAGGCCGGCAGGATCGCCTGGCCCGGCTCGCTCACGAAACACGGCAGCCGCAGGCTGTCGCGCCCACGGCCGTAGAGCCGGCACACCGGATGCAGATGGCCGGCCAGCACGAAGTGCGTGGGGTGCGTTTGCGGGTGGTGGCAGCAGGCGAACGGGCCGAGCAGATACGGCTCGTCGACCACATCGATGGCGAGTGATGCGGGCGGATCGCCGGCACGGCTGTCGTGGTTGCCGCGCACCAGCGTCATCGCAACGCCGGCATGGCGAATGCGCCAGGCTTCGACCGCGGCGAGCACCGTGCGCGCCTGCGCGGCATGCAGAAAGTCGCCGAGGAACACGATGCGTTGCGGCGCATGCCGTGCAATGAGATCGTCGAGCCGCGCCAGGTTCTCCAGCGTGGTGCCGCCCGGCACCGGCTGGCCGAGCGCGCGGTACGTGGCCGCCTTTCCGAGGTGCAGGTCGGCCACGAACAAGGTCTCGCCCCCGGGCCACCAGAGCGCGCGCTCGGGCAGCAGATGCAGCTGTTCGTCCGCCCAACGGATCGGGAACGGCGAAGTGGGGAGGTTCGCGGAAATCACGGGCCACGAGTGTCGCAAAAAAGATGCGCCAACGCGGGCCGGAGGGGTCTTGGCTTCGGCGAACATAGGGCCCATGAGCGTGCAAGCACTGAAGTCTTCTTTTGGCGGCAATTGCCACTGGTGTGGCCTGCCGATGGATTTTTCGGAGCCGCGCAGCCAGCCTGATTCGGCCACCATCGAGCACCTGCTCGATGCCCCGCTCGGCAGCATACGCAAGCCGAAGCACCGGCGGCTGGCACACGCCGTCTGCAACCGCATGCGCAACGAATTCAAGCTGCAGGCCGAGCGGCAGTTTCAGGCGTGGATTGCGAACCGCGTCGCCGAAGCAGCGACCACCTTGCAATCGGACCCGGCCAACCCCAGTTCTTCCGCATGACCGAATCGCCTTCGCTGCACATCGTCTGCCCGCACTGCCACACCACCAACCGCGTGCGCGCGGCGCAGTTGGGCAGCGCGCCCGATTGCGGCAGCTGCCACCGCCCGCTGTTCACGGCGCACTCTACGGCGCTGGCCGACGAAGCGACATTCGACCGCCACATCGCGCGCAACGAGATCCCGGTGCTGGTCGACTTCTGGGCGCCCTGGTGCGGCCCCTGCCGCCAGATGGCGCCGGGCTACGAGCAGGCTGCGGGGCAGCTGGAACCGCAGGTCCGGCTGGCCAAAGTCGACACCGAGGCGCTGCCCGCGCTGGGCGCGCGCTTCAACATCCGCAGCATTCCGACGCTGGCGCTGTTTCGCGGCGGGCGCGAGGTGGCGCGGCAGGCCGGGGCGATGGGCGCGGCGGACATCGTGCGGTGGGTGAAAGCCAACGGAGCCGGTTGAAGCGCGTCACAGCGGCGGCAATGGCCGCGAGGGCTTGCGCTCCCGCCGCGGCTTGCCCGCCGAACGCGCGCCGCCGCGTTCCGAGGCGCCCTCCTGCCCGAACGCCAGCGTGCTCCTGACGCGCTCCGCATCGCCGACCGGCACCGCGCCGCCTGCGGCCTTCTCCAGTTGTTCGACCATGCGCGCAATGCGGTCGGCCACGTTCTCGTTGGTGAGCTTTTCGCGGAACAGCTCGACCATGAGCGGAAACGCGAAGGGCGTGGGCCTTGCCAGTGACTGAACCACGAGTTGCTGCGTGCTGATGCGCGCCAGGCTCGCGCGCAGGCGGCTGATTTCCAGCTCTTGCGCGAGCAGCTCGGCCTCGGCCTGCAGCAGCAGCTTGTTCTGCGGGTCGTACTTTCGGAACACCTCCCAGAACAGCGAGGACGAGGCCTGCAGTTGCTTGTTGCTGCGCTTCTCGCCCGGGTAGCCCTGAAAGATCAGGCCCGACACGCGCGCGATCTCGCGGAAGCGGCGCTGCGCGAGTTCGCCGGCGTTCAGGCTTTGCAGCACCTCGTGCAGCAGCGTCGCTTCATCGCGCGCCGCCAGCACCTGCGGCAACAGTGTTGGCCAGTCGACTTCGGTGGCGCTCAGCAGTTCGAAGCCGTAGTCGTTGACCGCGATCGAGAAGGTGCGCGGGGCGTGCTGCGCGACGCGCCAGGCGATCAGGCTGGCAAGGCCGAGGTGCACGTGGCGGCCGGCGAACGGGTAGAGAAAAAGGTGCCAGCCTTCGCGCGTCTTGAGCAGCTCGGCCAGCAGCGTTTTTGGTGTCGGCAGTGCCGACCACTGCTGCTGGATCTCGAGCAGCGGGCGCACGCACTGCAACTCGGGTGAGTCGTAGCGGCCCGCGCCGGCCAGCGCAAGCTGCTGCACCACCGCATCGGCCAGCGTGGTCGACAGCGGCATGCGGCCACCGTTCCAGCGCGGCACGGCTGGCCGCTTGCCGCTGGCGCGCCGCACCCAGGCCGTCATCTCGCGGATCCGCACGAGTTCGAGCAGCCGGCCGCCGAACAGGAAGCAGTCGCCCGGCTTCATGCGCGCGGCAAAGCTCTCTTCCACCGAGCCGAGCTTCGCGCCACCGACGTACTGCACCGCCATGCTCGCGTCGCTCACGATGGTGCCGATGTTCATGCGGTGGCGCCGCGCGAGCCGGGCATCGGGCACGCGCCACACGCCTTCGGCATCGGGCACGGCGCGCCGGTAGTCGGGGTATGCCGCAAGCGACGGGCCGCCCTGCGCCACGAACGACAGGCACCACTCCCAGCTCTCGCGGCCGAGGTGGGCATAGGCCGCGGTGCTGCGCACTTCTTCGTAGAGATCCTCGGGCCGGAAGCCACCGCCGAGCGCGACGGTGACCAGATGCTGCACCAGGACATCGAGCGGTTGCTCGGGCGAACTGCGCGCCTCGATGTGGCCGGCCGCAATCGCATCGCGCGCAGCCGCGCCCTCGACCATCTCGATGCTGTGCGTCGGCACGAGCGTGATGCGCGAGGGCCGGCCCGGCGCATGGCCCGATCGGCCGGCACGCTGCAGCAGCCGCGCGACACCCTTGGGCGACCCGATCTGCAGCACGCGCTCGACCGGCAGAAAATCCACGCCGAGATCGAGGCTCGACGTGCACACCACCGCGCGCAGCTCGCCGTTCTTGAGCCCTGCCTCGACCCATTCGCGCACCGCGCGGTCGAGCGAGCCGTGGTGCAGCGCGATGAGCCCGGCCCACTCTGGCTTCGCTTCGAGCATGGCCTGGTACCAGATCTCCGACTGCGAGCGCGTGTTGGTGAAGACCAGCGTGGTGCTGCTCTTGGCGATCTCTTCGATGACCTGCGGCAGCATCGTGAGGCCCAGATGCCCGCCCCACGGAAAGCGCTCGGCCCGGCCGGGCAGCAGCGAGTCGATGACGAGTTGCTTGGGCACCTGGCCCTGCACCATGACGCCATCGTCGCCGCCGAGCAGGGTGCGCATCGCCTCGGGCAGGTTGCCGAGGGTGGCCGACATGCCCCAGACACACAGGCCCGGGTTCCAGCGCCGCAATCGCGCCAGCGCCAGCTGCACCTGAACGCCGCGCTTGCTGCCCAGCAGCTCGTGCCACTCGTCGACCACCACCATCCGCACCGTGGCGAGCACGTCGCGCGCGTCAGCCCGCGAGAGCAGCACCGACAGGCTCTCGGGCGTGGTGACCAGCACGGTCGGCAGCCGCGCGTTCTGCGCACTGCGCTCGGCGCTGGAGGTGTCGCCGCTGCGCGCACCGGCCGACCAGTCGGGGGCGAGGGTTTCGAGCGGCTGCTGGAGCGCGCGCAGGGTGTCGGCGGCCAAGGCGCGCATGGGGGTGATCCACAGCACGGTGAGCGGCGGTGCGACCTTCTTCGCCGTGGCGCGCGCAGGCGCCTTCGGTGCCACGGCGAACGCCTTCAGCGCGCCGAGCCACACCGCGTAGGTCTTGCCCGCGCCCGTGGTCGCATGCAGCAAGCCCGAGTGGCCGTCGCCGATCGCCTTCCACACTTCGCGCTGGAACTTGAAGGGCTTCCAGCTGCGCGCCGCAAACCAGGCGAGCAGGTCAGCCTGCTTCATGTCGAGGCCGGCAACAACGCCGCCAGCGTCTCCAGCGTGTCCGCCTCCTCCACCGGCTTGTCTTCCCGCCAGCGCAGCATGCGCGGAAAGCGCACCGCGATGCCGCTCTTGTGGCGCGTGCTTCGGGCAATGCCTTCGAAGCCGAGTTCGAACACCAGCGTCGGCTTGACGCTGCGCACCGGGCCGAAGCTTTCGACGGTGGTCTTGCGGATCACGGCATCGACGCGGCTCATCTCTGCATCGGTGAGGCCGGAGTAGGCCTTGGCGAAGGGCACGAGCTTGCGGTCGGCCTGCGCCGGCGGGCCGTCCCACACGGCGAAGGTGTAGTCGCTGTACAGGCTGGCGCGGCGGCCATGGCCGCGTTGTGCGTAGATCAGCACCGCGTCAATGCTGAGCGGGTCGATCTTCCACTTCCACCAGGTGCCGACGTCCTTGGTGCGGCCTACGCCGTACGCGGCGCGGCGCTGCTTGAGCATCATCCCCTCGACGCCCATGGATCGCGCGGCCTCGCGCTGGCGTGACAAGTCACCCCAGCTGTCGCCGGTGAGCATGGGGCTTGCGATCAGTTGCGGGTGCTGCACCTGCGTGACCAGCTCGTCCAGCAACACGCGGCGCTCTTCCTGCGGCAGCGCGCGCAGGTCGCGGCCCTGCCATTCGAGCAGGTCGTAGGCGAGCAGCACGACCGGGATCTCGCGCAGCAGCTTGGGGCCGAGCGTCTTGCGGCCGATGCGGCGCTGCAGTTCGGCGAAGGGCTGCACGCGATCGTCTCTCCACACGACGATCTCGCCGTCGAGCACGGTGCCGTCGGGCAGCGCTTCGCCCATGGTCGCGAGTTCGGGGAAGCGGTCGGTCACGAGTTCTTCGCCGCGCGACCAGAGCCACACCTGCCCTGCGCGCCTGACCAGTTGCGCGCGGATGCCGTCCCACTTCCATTCGACGATCCAGTCGGCCGGTGGCCCGAGCAGCGCATCGAAGCGCTCGACCGGTTCGTTGAACGGGTGCGCCAGGAAGAACGGGTAAGGCTGGCCGCTGGTCTGCTGGTTCTGCTCGCCATCGCTTTCGGGGGCGATCAGCTTCGCGTAGTCGCTCGGGGTCGGCTGCCCGCCGATGTGGGTGTAGCCCATGAGGCGCTGCGCGACGCGCTTGGCGTCGATGCCGCCCACGGCCGCGAGCGCTTGCGTCACCTGCAGCTTCGACACGCCGACGCGGAAGGCGCCGGTGATGAGCTTGAAGTAGACCAGGCGCTCGTCGGGCGCGAGCTGGCGCCACTGCGCGCGCAGCGTGTCGGCCAACTCGTCGGGCGGTGTCTTGCGCAATGGCAGCAGGTGCTGCTCGACCCACGCGGCAAGCCCCCGGTCGTGCTGCTCGGTTGGAGGCGGCAGCAGCAACGCGATGGTCTCGGCCAGGTCGCCGACCGCCTCGTAGCTCTCGTCGAACAGCCATTCGGGCAGGCCGGCTGCTTCCTGCGCCAGCAGGCGCAGCAGCTTGGTCGGCACCAGCTGGCGCGGCTTGCCGCCGGCGAGGAAGTAGACGGCCCAGGCGGCGTCTTGGGGTGCTGTGCTGTGCAGGTAGCGCTGCAGCGCCGCCTGCTTGGCCAGGCTCGACGTGGTCGCATCGAGTTCGCGGTACAGCGCGGCGAAGGCTTTCATGAATTTGCTCCTTCCCCTTCCGGGGGAAGGTTGGGATGGGGGTCTTCGTCGACCGCCGCAGGCCCCCTCCCCTGCCCTCCCCCGGTAGGGGAGGGAGCAACATCCGCCACGTCTTCGTCGCCATACTCGGTCTTGAAGCCCTGCGCCTCCAGCCCGTTCTCGGTGAGCCAGCGCACCAGCACTGCGACGCTGCCGTGCGTCACCAGCACGCGCCCGGCGCCGGTGCCGGCAATGGCTTGCTGCAGCCCCGGCCAATCGGCATGGTCGCTCATGACAAAGCCGCGGTCGACGCCGCGTCGGCGGCGCGTGCCGCGCAGTTGCATCCAGCCGCTGGCGAACGCATCCGCATAGTTGCCGAAGCGGCGCATCCACGGCGTGCCCTGCGCCGAGGGCGGCGCCAGCACGAGCGCACGTTGCAGCGTCCGGGCGTCGACGCCTGGATCGGTCACGCGCAGCGTCGCCGGCAGCGCGACGCCGGCCGCGCGGTACACGGCATTGAGCGGCTCGACCGCGCCATGCACCACGATCGGCCCGATGCCGGCGTCGACGCCGTGCAGGATTCGCTGCGCCTTGCCGAAGGCATAGCAGAACAGCACCGATGCGCGCCCCTCTTCGGCATTGCGGCGCCACCAGTCGTTGATTTCGGCGAACAGCACGGCCTGCGTCGGCCAGCGGTAGATCGGCAGGCCGAAGGTCGATTCGGTGATGAAGGTGTCGCAGGGCACGGGCTCGAAGGGCGTGCAGGTGCCGTCGGGCTCGGTCTTGTAGTCGCCCGAAGCGACCCACACGCGGCCGCCATGCTCGAGCCGTACCTGCGCCGAGCCGAGCACATGCCCGGCCGGGTGCAGCGACACGCGCACGCCGTGGTGCTCGATGGCCTCGCCATAGGGCAGGGTCTGCAGGCGGATGTCGGCACCGAGCCGGGTGCGCAGCGTGCCGGCGCTGTCGGTGTGCGCGAGGTAGTGGCCGTGCCCGACGCGCGCGTGATCGGAGTGCGCATGCGTGATGACGGCACGCTCCACCGGCTTCCAGGGGTCGATGTAGAAGTCGCCGGCCGGGCAGTAGAGGCCTTCGGGCCTTGCTACGACCAGGTCGGCAGACATGCCTGAACTCAGCCCGTCCGGGTGCGGCACGCCGCGCGCACGATCCGGTGGGTCGGGTTGGGCTCGACATCGCGAAACAGCATCGGCCGCGGACTCGCCGCGTAGTCGGTCGTGTGGTGCGAGGTGCCCGTCCAGAAAGGCGCCAGGTAGTAGATCGCGTTCAGGTACTCGGCTTTTCCGGCACGGCAGTCGAACGCGACCTGCGACTCGTACGACCGATAGGGCACGCCGTCCCAGTTGACGCGATCGGCCGAGCGGCTGACGCGCACGTTCATGACCCTGCGGTCGACCGAGGTCGCCACGGCGACAGGGTCGACCTGTACCGTATTGACCGCCGGATCCTGCGGATTGCCGGTGACGGTGAACCAGTGGGTCTGGGCGAACGCCGGTGCGCCCACCGAACCGAGCAGCAGCAACACCAACAACGTCTTCACGTCGACTCCTTCAGCACCGATGCCGCCCCCTGCGACAAACATGGATGACTGTAACGTGCCGGCGGCGACGTGCAGCGGCCCTCAGCCCTTTGCCACTTCGTGCGACGCCATGAGCTCCAGCGCCTTGACCAGTGCCGAGTGGTCGAGCTGATCCCAGCCGTTGGCGGCGCAGGCCTGCATGAGCTGTGCCGCGTTGGCCGTCTGCGGCAGCGCCACGCCGATGGCCTTGGCGCCGGCCAGCGCCAGGTTCAGGTCTTTCTGGTGCAGCGCGATGCGAAAGCCCGGATTGAAGGTGCGCTTGATCATGCGTTCGCCATGCACTTCGAGAATGCGGCTCGATGCAAAGCCGCCCATCAGGGCCTGGCGCACCTTGGCCGGGTCGGCCCCTGCCTTGCTGGCGAACAGCAGGGCCTCGCCGACCGCCGCGATGTTGAGCGCCACGATGATCTGGTTGGCCACCTTGGTGGTCTGGCCGTCGCCGGTGCCGCCGACATGGGTGATGTTCTTGCCCATGCGCTCGAACAGGGGCCGGGCGCGCGCGAAAGCTTCTTCGGTGCCGCCGACCATGATGGTCAGGCTGGCGGCCTTGGCGCCCACTTCGCCGCCCGACACCGGGGCATCGAGGTAGTCGCAGCCCAGGTCGTTGATCTTCTTCGCGAAGGCCTTGGTCTCGATCGGCGAGATGCTGCTCATGTCGATGACGGTCTTGCCCTTCGAGAGGCCTTCGGCCACGCCGTCTGCGCCGAACAGCACGGCTTCGACATCGGGCGTGTCGGGCACCATCGTGATCACGATCTCGGCCCGTTGCGCAACCTCCTTGCCATTGGCGCAGGCGATGGCATTGCTGGCCGCGATCTCGGCGTTGACCTTGCTGCGCTTGACGTAGTAGAGCTGATGCCCCGCGTTGACCAGGTGCAGCGCCATGGGCGCGCCCATGATGCCGAGGCCGATGAATCCGATGTTCATTGCAGTGTCCTTTCAGTCGATGGAGAAGCCGGTTCCCGGCGCGGCGCGCACCGGGTTGTCGTTGTTCAGCGATCGAACGCCGGGCGTTTCGGATCGAACTTCCAGCCCGGCACGAGGTATTGCATGGCCGTGGCATCGTCGCGCGAACCCAGGCCGTGCTGTTTGTAGAGCTGGTGTGCCTTCTCGACCTCGGCCATGTCGAGTTCGACGCCGAGGCCGGGCTTCTTCGGCACTTGCACATGGCCATCGACGATCTGCAGCGGATCCCTGGTGAGGCGCTGGCCGTCCTGCCAGATCCAGTGCGTGTCGATCGCGGTCACGCGGCCGGGCGCCGCCGCACCGACGTGCGTGAACATCGCCAGCGACACGTCGAAATGGTTGTTGGAATGCGAGCCCCAGGTCAGGCCCCAGTCGCGGCATGTTTGCGCCACGCGCACCGAGCCGGCCATCGTCCAGAAATGCGGGTCAGCCAGCGGGATGTCGACCGACTGCAGCGCAAGCGCATGGCTCAGCTGGCGCCAGTCGGTCGCGATCATGTTGGTGGCCGTGGGCAGGCCGGTCGCGCGGCGGAATTCGGCCATCACTTCGCGGCCCGAGAAGCCGTCTTCGGCGCCGCACGGATCCTCGGCATAGGCGACCACGCCACGCATGTCGCGCATCAGGCGGATCGCATCCTTCAGCAGCCAGCCGCCGTTCGGGTCGAGCGTGACGCGGGCTTGCGGAAAGCGCTCGTGCAGCGCGACGATGGCCTCGACCTCCTCGTCGCCGCGCAGCACGCCGCCCTTGAGCTTGAAGTCGTTGAAGCCGTAGCGTTCGCGCGCCGCTTCGGCCAGTCGCACGATCGCCTCGGGCGTCATTGCGGCCTCGTGGCGCAGCCGGAACCAGTCGTTGTCGGCACCGGGGTCGCTGGCGTACGGCAGGTCGGTCCTGGCCTTGTCGCCCACGTAGAACAGGTAGCCGAGCATCTCGACCGCCTCGCGCTGCTGGCCTTCGCCGAGCAGCGCCGCCACCGGCACGCCGAGGTGCTGGCCGAGCAGGTCGAGCAGCGCCGACTCGATGGCGGTGACCGCGTGGATCGTGGTGCGCAGGTCGAAGGTCTGCTGGCCGCGCCCGCCGCTGTCGCGGTCGGCGAACTTGCTCTGCACTTCCTGCAGCAGGCGCTGCTGCGAGCCGAGCGGCTGGCCGACGATGAGGCCGCGCGCGTCTTCCAGCGTCTGCCGGATCTTCTCGCCTCCGGGCACCTCGCCCACGCCGGTGCGGCCGGCGCTGTCGGTCAGGATCAGGATGTTGCGCGTGAAGAAGGGGCCGTGCGCGCCGCTCAGGTTGAGCAGCATGCTGTCGCGGCCGGCGACGGGGATCACGCGCAGTTCGGTGATGAGGGGGGTGGAGGATGAGGAAGAAGCGGTCATGGTCAGGTTGTTCTGAAAGGGGGCGGAGGCGCGTTCAATCCGCCGTGATCTTGCCGGTCTCGATGACCTTTTTCCAGCGCGCATATTCCTTGGCCTGGAACGCGGCGAACTGTTCCGGCGTGTTGGCCACCACCTCGAGGCCGATGTCGGTGAACTGCTGCTTGATGGCCGGGTCGTTCAGGGCGGCGACGATCGCGCTGCTCGCCTTGGCGCGCACGTCGGCCGGCAGGCCCTTCGGCGCCACCACGGCCTGCCACGAATAGACCTCGACGTTCTTCACGCCGGCCTCGGCGAGCGTGGGCACGTCGGGCAGCACCGGCGAGCGCTTGGCGCCCGTGACCGCCAGCGCCTTGAGCTTGCCGGCCTTGATGTTCTGCACCACCGCGTTGACGTTCTGGAACGAGCCGTCGACCTGGCCTCCGAGCAGGTCGGTCATGGCCGGGGCACCGCCCTTGTAGGGCACGTGCAGGCCGGTTGTGCCGGTCTGCTGCCAGAAGAGTTCAGCCGTCAGGTGGTCGCTGGAGCCGTTGCCCGACGACGCGAAGGTCATCTTGCCGGGGTTCTTTTTCTCGAACGCGATCACGTCGGCCACATCCTTGTGCGGCGAGTTGGCCGGCACCACGAGCACGTTGGGCGCCTGCACGGCCACGGTGATGAAGTCGAAGTCTTTGAGCGCGTCGTACTGCATGCCCTTGATCAGGTGCGGCGCGATCACCAGCGGCCCGAGCGAGGTGACCAGGAAGGTGCTGCCGTCGGGCGCCGCGCGCTTGACCTGCGTGGCGCCGATGGTGCCGGTGGCGCCGGCCTTGTTGTCGACCAGGAAGGGCTGGCCGAGCGTGGCCGCGAGCTTGGTGCCGATGGCCCGGCCCACCATGTCGGTGGAACCGCCGGCCGGGAACGGCACGATCAGCGTGACGGGCTTGGACGGCCAGGATTGGGCCCAGGCGGCGGAGGTGGCGGCGAGGCCGAGCGCGAGGCTGGCGATGAGTCGTTTCATGGGTGTCTCCAAATGTGGGCGCCATGCGGTAGCGCTACCAGAATGATCTGGGCGCAATGATAGCGCTACCAAATGCCACGTCAAGCACCCAATCTAGGGGTTTATACGGATCAGGCGCTTTCGCGCGCCACGATCGAAAAGCCGATATCCACCACGCGCGGCGCCACCTCGCGCCCTTCGGCACGGTCGACGATGAACTGCGCCGCCTGGCGCCCGATGGCCATGCCGTCGATGCGCACCGTGGTGAGTGCCGGGTACAGGTCGGCAGAGAACGCCAGGTCGCCGAAACCGACCACCGCGAGTTGCGCGGGCACCGCGATGCCGCGCGCCTGCGCCTCGGTCATGACGCCGAGCGCCAGCAGATCCGAACTGCAGAACACGGCATCGGTGTCCGGCAGGCGCTGCAGCAGTTCGCCGAGCCCGGCGCGGCCGCTCTTCAGCGTGGTCGGCGCCGGCACCGTGACCACGGCAACCTCGCGCAGGCCCGCCGCCGCAGCCGCCTGGGAGAAGGCCTGCAGGCGGCGGGTCGAGCGCTCGTCGTCGCCCGCCACCACGGCGAGCCGGTGGCGGCCCCGGGCCAGCAGGAATTCGGCCACGGCGCGCCCCACCTCCGGATGCGAGAAGCCGACCAGCATGTCGATCGGCGTCGGCGTGAGATCCCAGGTTTCGACCACCGGGATGCCGGCCGCCAGCAGCCGCTTGCGCCCCTGTGCCGAATGCATGATGCCGGTGAGCACGATGCCGTCGGGCCGACGGCCGATGATGGTTTCGAGCAGCGCGTCCTCGCGCGAATCGACGTAGCCGCTCTGCCCCAGCATGAGCTGGTAGCCGTGTTCGGCCAGCGCTTCGGTGAGTGCCTGGACGGTTTGCAGGAACACCGGGCCCGCAATGGTGGGCACCACGGCGGCCACCAGCCGGCTGCGTGCCGAAGCCAGCCCGCCGGCCAGCCGGTTGCGCACGTAGCCGGTGCGGCCGACCGCGTCGGTCACCTTTTTCAGCACGTCGGGCGATACCTGCGACGGCGTGTTCAGGGCGCGTGATGCGGTGATCGGCGCCACCCCGGCGAGCCGGGCAACGTCGTGCAGCGTGACGGCGCCGCTGCCGCGGCGGGCGCGCCGTGCCGGAGTGGCGGGAGCGGTCATGCCGAAGATTCTAGCGACCCGGTAGCGCTACCGGGTGCACGGCGCACCGCAGTCCGCCGGCCGCATCGCGCCTACTTCGCCGGCCCTTTCGGCGCGTTCTTCATCATGTCGAGCATGTTCATCTTCGTGCCGTTCGACATGATCATGTCGCCGGGTTTCTGATCGGGCTTGCACGGGCCCAGCCATCGGGCCGCGATCACCGAAGCGCCGCCACTGCGGCCCATCATCGGCGGGTTGTAGGTCGAGGTCATTTCCATGCGGTAGGACGAGCTGAAGTCGCCGCTGATGACGCCGTGCGTGGTGGCAGTGGTGTTGCCGATCTTGCAGACCGAGTCGACCACCAGCTTGCCGCCTTCGGAGCGCATGTCCTGCCTGCTGCACATGCCCTGGCTCATGCCCATGCCCATCTCGCGCAGTGCCTTGTCGCTCGCCGCGTCGATGCATTGCTGGCTGACGAGCGGCCCCATCTTCTCGCTGCCCTTGGCATCGGTTTGCACCGAGGTTTCCCACAGGCCGGGCTTGCGCGGAGGGTAGTCCGCGGCCTGGCCGGCACCGGCGACGCTACCCAGGCAGAGGCTGCAGAACAGGGTGCGCCGAAGGCGCAGGCTCGCGAGGCGTTTCATGGCGGACATGCCACCTTTCTACTTGCTGCGCTGCGCGCGCGGAATAGCGCGATCGGCATACGCCGAGCCCCAGCAGAACAGCAGGCCGAGCAGCAGTCCGCCCGCCACGTCGATGGCCACATGCTGGCGAACCGCCATGGTCGAGTAGACGATGCCCACGGCCCACAAGACGTTGAGCGCCCGCACCCAGGCCGGCGCGCCAACCTCGCGCAACTGCCGCATCAGCACGGCGCAGGCGAACACCGCGAAGGAAACGTGCAGCGACGGGAAGGCGTTGCCGGCCGCGTCGGTGGTCTTGAGAAAGTGGAGCGCCGGATGCAGCTCGCCATCGACCGGGAAGATCGGCACCGCGGTCGGCATAAACCAGAACACAGCCAGCGCGACGGCACTCATCAGCGCGGCATGGAGCGCGAAGGCCGTGAGTTCCCGCAGGTCCTTGGCAAACGCCGGTGGCAACGCCAGGTAGAGCCAGAGCGAGGCGTAGAGCGGCAGCGCCGCCACGCGCAGTTCGAGCCACCGGTCGAGCGGCGTGAGCGGCAGCACCCAGGCGTGGGGCAGCGCGCGCGACATGACCCCGAAATACAGCACGAAGAAGCCGGCCGTCGCAACGCTGTTGCCGACCAGCTTGAGGGCCCACAAGGTCGCGCAGCGCCGGCCGAGCGCGCCTTGCCAGGACGACTGCATCACCGGCGTCCGGGATTCACCAGGGCGTCCATTTCCGGTCGCTTGCCGCGGATGCGACAGTACGTTCGATGAAGCGCACACCGCGCGCGCCGTCTTCCACGCGCGGGTAATCGGCCGTGAACGGGTCGGTGCTTGGGGTGCCGTCGAGGTGGGCCCGGATGTCTGCCATGACGCCACCATACACGTTGGCGAAGGCTTCAATGAAACCCTCGGGATGGCCGGCCGGAATGCGGCTGGCGCGCTGGGCCGATGGGTGCAGCCAGGGCGAGCCGCGCGTGAGGATGCGCTTGGGCCCGTCGTGCGGCAGATGCGCGAGCTGGCTCGGCTGCTCCTGCCGCCATTCAAGCGTGCCGAGGGTGCCCGACACGCGCAGGCGCAGGTCGTTCTCGACGCCGGTGTTGATCTGCGATGCAACGAGCACGCCGCGTGCGCCGCCAGCGAAGCGCAGCAGCAGGCTGCCATCGTCGTCGAGCGCGCGCCCGGGCACCAGGCTGCTGAGATCGGCGCAAATGCTTTCGATCGCCAGGCCGGTCACGGTCGCGACCAGGTTCTCGGCATGCGAGCCGATGTCGCCGATGGCGCCGGCCGCCCCGCTGCGGGCCGGGTCGGTGCGCCAGTCGGCCTGCTTGTTGCCGCCGCCTTCGAGCTGGCTCGCGAGCCAGCCCTGGTTGTATTCGACGACGACCTTGCGAAGCTCGCCGAGTTCGCCGGCCTGCACCATGGCGCGGGCCTGCCGCACCATCGGATAGCCGGTGTAGTTGTAGGTCACGCCAAACACCGTGCCGCGCTGCTTCACCGCGGCGACCAGCGCATCGGCTTGCTCGCATGTATGAACCAGCGGCTTGTCGCAGACCACGTGGAAGCCGGCCTCGACGAAAGCCTGCGCCACCGGAAAGTGCACGTGGTTGGGCGTCACGATCGAGACGAAGTCGATGCGCTCGTGCACCGGCCGCTTCAGCTCGTCGGCCAAAAGGCCCGGCCAGTCGCCGTGGTTGCGGTCATCGGCGAGATACAGGTCGCGGCCCGACGCGCGCGCCTTGTCGGGACTCGACGAGAGCGCGCCAGCCACCAGCTCGGCCTGGCCGTCGAGCGCAATCGCCTTGCGGTGCACGGCCCCGATGAAGGCGTCGCGCCCGCCGCCCACCATGGCGTAGCGCAGCTTGCGGGAAGAAATAGGGATGCTCATTGATACCGCTCTGCTTTCAGTTCTCCGGGCTCTTCGCGGAACACCGCGGAACCGGCTCCGCCGGGCCGCAGGTGTTGCCCCCGGCAGGGGGAAGGCGCGCGCGACACGAAGTGCGCGCAGCCTGGGGGCGAGCAACAAGTCAGAACGGCGAATTGGGAAAGTAGAAGTCCTTGGCGTTTTCCTTGGTGATCAGCACCGAAGGAATGATCGTCGTCGCAGGCAGCTTCTCGCCCTTCAGCCGCGCCTCGGCGGTGAGCTTGATCGCGTCGTAGATGAACTTGGGCGAATAGCTCACGTCGGCGCCGATGCGCTTGTCCTTGCCGTCCATGATGGTCTTGACCATGCCCTTGGCGCCCGCGCCGCCGAAGATGATCTTGATGTCGTCGCGCTTGGCCTGCTCGATCGCCTTCAGCACACCCACGGCCATGTCGTCGTCGGCTGCCCAGATGGCGTCGATGTTCTTGAAGCGCGTGAGGTAGTCCTGCGTGACCTTGAACGCATCGTCGCGGTTCCAGTTGGCGTACTTGGCGTCCAGCAGCTTCACGTCGGGGCTGCCCTTGAGCACCGCATTGAAGGCGTCCATGCGCTCGTTGTCGAGCGTGGTCGCAATGCCGCGCAGCGCCACCACGTTGCCCTTGCCACCGAGTTGCTTGACGATGTATTCGGCCGGGATCTTGCCGAAGGCGGTGTTGTCGCCGGCCACATACGCGTCCTGTGCGCTGGTGTCGGTGAGGCCGCGGTCGACCACGGTGACATAGGCGCCCTTGGCCTTGACCTGTGCAACCGGCTTGGTCAGCGCGGCCGACTCGAACGGGAAGATCACGAGCGCGTTGATCTTGGTCACGGTGGTGAAGTCCTGCAGCTGGTTGGCCTGCTCGGGCGCGCCGCTGGCGGTCTTGATCGTGATCTTCAAGTCCTTGTGTTGCTTCTCCAGATCCTTCTTCGCCTGGTTGGCCCAGTAGTTGATGCCGCCCATGAAGCTGTGCGTGGCAGCCGGGATCGAAACCCCGAGGTTGACCTTCTCGGCAGCGAGCGCCGGCAGGCTGGCGAATGCAGCGGCCGCAACGGCCGTGAGTGCGATGCGACGTGTGAAAGTTGTCATGCTGGATGTCTCCTCTTGGTTGATGGAACTGGAACGGAAAGCTGAGTGGACGGCTGGTTCGTGGAACACCGCGGAACCGGCTCCGCCGGGCCGCTGGTGTTGCCCCCGCGAGGGGGTTGGCGAAGCGACACGAAGTGCGCGAAGCCTGGGGGCGAGCTCATCTTTTTCCGCGTTGAAGGAACGCGACGATGATGATCACGAAGCCCTGCACCGCCGCGTTGAGGTACACGCTGATGATGCTGGTGAGGTTCAGGATGTTGCTGATGACCGAGAGCAGGATCGCGCCGATCACGGTGCCGGTGATGCTGCCGGCGCCGCCCTTCAACGCGGTGCCGCCGACGATCACCGCAGCAATGGCTTCGAGCTCCCACAGCAGGCCGGTGGTCGGTGAAGCCGAACCGAGGCGCGGCACGTACAGCAACGTGGCGATGCCGACGCACACGCCGAGCAGCACGTAAGTGAGGATCTTCACGCGGTCGACGTCGACCGCCGCATAGCGCGCCACCTGCTCGTTGGAGCCGATCGCCTGCACGTAGCGCCCGTAGGCCGTGCGGTTCAGGATCACGCCGCCGATGATCGCGACGATCACGAACACCCACACCGGCACCGGAATGCCGGCAAGGCTCGCGTAGTACACCGGCGCATAGAGATCCGAAAGCTCGTTGTCGAGCGTGAGCGCGCCGCCGTCGGCAAAGTACGTGAGGTAGGCGCGAAAGATTCCGAGCGTGCCGAGCGTGACGATGAAGGGCTCGATGCGCCCCTTGGTGATCAGGAGGCCGTGCGCCAGCCCGAACATCGCCCCGAGCAGCACCGCCATGCCGGCACCGAGCAGCACGGCCAGCAGCGGCGAGCCCGTGGCGGGGCCGGCCCAGTTGATGAACATGATCACGCTGCCGGCGATCAGCGCCGCCATCGAGCCCACCGACAGGTCGATGCCACCGGAGATGATCACGAAGCACATGCCGACCGCGATGATGCCGATGAAGGCGGTGCGCGTGAGCACGTTCATCGCGTTGTCGACGGTGGCGAAATCGCCGTTGAGCAAGGTGCCGGCAATGCAGAGCAACACCAGGCCGATGACCGGGCCGAGGCCATGCAGGCGCTCGGTCCAGCGCGGCTTGCTTTCGCTGCGGTGCTGCTGCTGTGCGGCCTCAGGCGACTGCGGGGATGCTGGCTGTTCCGGTGGCATGAGCGATGAGCTCCTCTTCGGTCAAATGGTCTGCATCCAGCGTGGTGACGAGCCGGCCTGCGCGCATCACCGCGACGCGGTGGCACAGGCCGATCAGTTCCATCAGCTCGGACGAGACGACGATCACGGCGAGCCCTTCGCGGGCCAGTCGCTGGATCAGGAAATAGATATCGCGCTTGGCGCCGACGTCGACGCCGCGCGTGGGCTCGTCGAGCACCACGATCTTCGGTTGCGGCTGCAGCACCTTGGCGAGCGCGAGCTTCTGCTGGTTGCCGCCGGAGAGCGACGAGGCTTTCACGTCGAGCGAGCCGGTGCGGATGCCGTAGTCCTTCACCGCTTCGGCCAGCGCGGCGCGTTCGGCTTCGGGCTTGAGCCACGGCTGTGCATAGCGCTCGAGGGCCATCAGGGTGAGGTTCTGGCGCAGCCCGAAGTTGACGTGCAGACCTTTGCCCTTGCGGTCTTCGCTCAGGTAGGTGAAGCCGTGCTTGGCAGCGTCGCGCGGGTTGCGCAGATGCGCCGCCTGGCCCAGCATCTGCACCTCGCCGCTCGCGGGGCGCAGGCCCATCAGGCCTTCGAACAGCTCGGTGCGGCCGGCGCCGACCAGCCCCGCGAAGCCGAGGATTTCGCCCGCATGCACTTCGAAGCTCGCGTCCTGCGCCCAGCCCGGCACGCTGAAGTGGCGCACCTGCAGGGCCGGCGCGCTGCCGACGACGACCAGGTCGCGCGGCGGGTAGAGGTCGGCCAGTTCGCGACCCACCATCAGATTGGCCATCTGCTGGCGCGTGAGTTCGGCCGTGGGTGCGCGCGTGACGAAGCGGCCGTCGCGCATGACGAGCACGTCGTCGGTCACCTGCTCCACTTCGTCGAGCTTGTGCGAGATGTAGACGATGGTCACGCCGTCGGCGCGCAGCTGCGCAATGAGCCGGAAAAGCCGCTCGGTCTCGCCCGGCGTGAGCGTCGCAGTCGGCTCGTCCATGATGAGCAGCCGCGCATGGCGGGCAATGGCTTTCGCGATCTCCACGAGCTGCTTCTCCGCGACGATCAGGCGGCGCACCTTGGTGGTCGGGTCGATCTGCAGGCCGACCTGGGCGAGCGCCGCTGCGGCCTCGCGCTCCATCGCCTTGTCGTCGAGCCAGAAGCCCTTCTTCTTTTCATGGCCGAGGAAGATGTTCTGCGCGACGCTGAGGTCTTCCGCCAGGTTGAACTCCTGGTGGATCAGCACGATGCCGAGCGCCTCGGCATCGCGCGAGCTCGCAAAGTGCTGCACACTGCCGTTGATGCGCACGTTGCCCGCTGTCGGCTGCTCGTAGCCCGCGAGAATCTTCATCATCGTGGACTTGCCGGCGCCGTTCTCGCCGAGCAGACCGTAGACGCGGCCGGGCTCGAGCGCGAAGCTCACGCCGTGCAGCACCTGCACCGGCCCGAAGGCCTTGACGATGTCGACGAACTCGACCGACACGCTGGGCTTGGTGCTCATGGCGCGATGCCTCTCACCTTGAGTGTTTCGTGCATGGCGAGCACGCCCGCACCGACCAGCCCGCCCTGCGCGCCGAGCGGCGCGTACTGGATCTCCAGATGCCGCGTCGACAGCGCCAGCGAGCGCTGGTAGACGCTTTGCCGCACCGCCGCCAGGAACAGCGGCCCGATGCGCGTGATGCCGCCGCCGATGAACACGTGCGACGGGTTGAAGAAGTTGACCACCGACGCCAGCATCTGGCCGATCAGGTTGCCGGCGTGCTGGATGATGCCGTTGGCCGCGGCGTCGCCGGCGCGGCTGGCTTCGCCGACATCGATCGCGTCGATGCGGCCGCGCGTGCGCAGGTACTCTGCCAGCGCGGCGCTCTGGCCCGCTTCGGCCGCCTCGGTGGCCATGCGCGTGATCGCAGGCCCGGCCGCCATCGCCTCGACACAGCCGAGGTTGCCGCAGCGGCAGCGCGGGCCCTCCTGGTCGACGCAGATGTGGCCCACGTCGCCGGCCGAGCCGGCCGCGCCGCGGTAGACCTCGCCGTGGCAGACGATGCCGCATCCGATGCCGGTGCCGACCTTGATCACGAGAAAGTTGCTGAGCGAGCGCCGCAGGCGCCAGAGCTCGCCAAGCGCCATGAGGTTCACGTCGTTGTCGACGAACACCGGCGCTGCATAGTCCTCGCGCAGGTAGTCGCGGATCGAGAAGCTGTCCCAGGCCGGCATCAGCGGCGGATTGACGAGCTGCCCGCCGGCAAAGTCGACCGGGCCCGGCACGCCGATGCCGATACCGATCACATCCCGGGCGGCAAAGCCGCACCGGGCCAGCAGTTCGCGCATCAGCGCGCCCACGCGGGCCAGCACCACACCTGGACCCTGGCGCACATCGGCCGGTTCCGCATGCTGCGCGAGGCTTGTGAGATCTGGGCGCAGCACGGCCACGTCGAGGCTCGTCGCACCGATGTCGATGCCGATCAGGACGCCGAGCGCACCATGGAGCTGGAGATTCTCGGCGCGGCGTCCGCCCGAAGAAGGCTGCAAACCGGATTCGGCCAGCAGGCCCTGTTCCACCAGGCCGGCAATCAGGCCGTTGGCCTTGCTCTTGGAAAAGCCGAGCCGTTCGGCCATGCCGTGGCGCGAGCCGCCGGCCGACCAGAAGGTCGCTTCCAGCAACTGCATCTCATCGGCAGTGAGGCCGCTCCAGCGCGTCAAATGTTGTCTCCGTCTTGTGCACGGCCTCTCTGTGCCGCACGAAGGCGAATACTAGGTGCGCTGCTTCAGCCGGACAAGGCTCAACTTCGACCAAATTCAGACCGAAGCCACCTCCCAACACAATCGATGCGCCCAAAGAAAAGCCGCCCGAAGGCGGCTTTGATTCGTGGAACACCGCGGAACCGGCTCCGCCGGGCCGCTGGTGTTGCCCCCGGCAGGGGGTTGGCGTAGCGGACACGAAGTGCCGCGCAGCCTGGGGGCGAGCTACTTTTTTTGCCGGTACTTGCGCAAAGCAGCCAGTTGGGCGGCCATGACGGCCAGTTCCGACTGCGCCATCGCGATGTCGATGTCGGTCTTGGCGTTCTTGAGCGCTTCTTCCGCTGCAGCCTTGGCCTGGTTCGCCTTTTCGTCGTCGAGATCCTTGCCGCGGATGGCGGTGTCGGACAGCACGGTGACGGTGTTGGGCTGCACTTCGAGAATGCCGCCCGCCACGAACACGAACTCTTCGCCGCCGTCGGCCGTTTCGATGCGCACGGCGCCGGGGCGAATGCGCGTGATCAGCGGCGTGTGGCGCGGATAGATGCCGAGCTCGCCGGCTTCACCGGGCAGCGCGACGAACCTGGCTTCGCCCGAGAAGATCGACTCTTCCGCGCTGACCACGTCCACATGAATGGTGCCTGCCATGGTGATTCCTTTTTAAGAGACCTTCTTGGCCTTCTCGAACGCCTCGTCGATGCCGCCCACCATGTAGAACGCTTGTTCCGGCAGGTGGTCGGCTTCGCCGTTCACGATCATCTTGAAACCACGGATGGTTTCGGCCAGCGGCACGTACTTGCCGGGCGAGCCGGTGAACACTTCGGCCACGTGGAACGGCTGCGACAGGAAACGCTGGATCTTGCGGGCGCGGGCCACGGCGAGCTTGTCGTCGGGAGCCAGTTCGTCCATGCCCAGAATCGCGATGATGTCGCGCAGTTCCTTGTAGCGCTGCAGCGTGCCTTGCACGGCGCGGGCCACGTTGTAGTGCTCTTCGCCGACCACGTTCGGGTCGAGCTGACGCGAGGTCGAATCGAGCGGATCCACGGCGGGGTAGATGCCGAGCGAAGCGATGTCACGCGACAGCACCACGGTCGAGTCCAAGTGGGCGAAGGTGGTGGCGGGCGACGGGTCGGTCAAGTCATCGGCCGGCACGTAAACGGCCTGGATCGAGGTGATCGAGCCGACCTTGGTCGACGTGATCCGCTCTTGCAGGCGGCCCATTTCTTCGGCCAGCGTCGGCTGGTAGCCCACGGCGGAAGGCATGCGGCCCAGCAGCGCCGACACTTCGGTACCGGCCAGCGTGTAGCGGTAGATGTTGTCCACGAAGAACAGCACGTCACGGCCTTCGTCGCGGAACGACTCGGCGATGGTCAGGCCGGTCAGCGCCACGCGCAGGCGGTTGCCCGGGGGTTCGTTCATCTGGCCGTAGACCATGGCCACCTTCGAGTCCTCGAGCTTCTCGAGGTTCACGACGCCGGAGTCGGCCATCTCGTGATAGAAGTCGTTGCCTTCGCGGGTACGTTCACCCACACCGGCGAACACCGACAGCCCCGAGTGGGCCTTGGCGATGTTGTTGATGAGTTCCATCATGTTCACGGTCTTGCCCACGCCGGCGCCGCCGAACAGGCCCACCTTGCCGCCCTTGGCGAACGGGCACACCAGGTCGATCACCTTGATACCGGTTTCCAGCAGGTCTTGCGAAGGCGACAGCTCGTCGTAGGCCGGGGCCTTGCGGTGGATCGAGGCGGTCAAGGTCTGGTCGACCGGACCGCGTTCGTCGATCGGCGCACCCAGCACGTCCATGATGCGGCCGAGGGTGGCCTTGCCGACGGGCACCGTGATCGGCGCTTGCGTGTTGGTCACGATCAGGCCGCGGCGCAGGCCGTCCGACGAGCCGAGCGCAATGGTACGCACGACGCCGTCACCGAGCTGCTGCTGCACCTCGAGCGTCAGCGCGCTGCCTTCGAACTTGAGCGCGTCGTAGATCTTCGGCATCTGGTCGCGCGGAAATTCCACGTCGACCACGGCGCCGATACATTGAACGATCTTGCCTTGCACTGCGTTTGCTTGAGCCATGTGTGCTCCGATAAAAGGTTGTTTGTAGGGGGACGACCGTGAAACTGGCTTACACGCCCGCGGCTGCTGCCGCGCCCGAGACGATCTCGGAGAGTTCCTTGGTGATGCCGGCCTGACGGGTCTTGTTGTAGACCAGCTTGAGTTCGTCGATCACGTTGCCGGCGTTGTCGGTGGCGGCCTTCATCGCGACCATGCGCGCGGAATGCTCGGACGCCATGTTCTCGGCCACCGCCTGGTACACCAGCGATTCGACATAGCGCACCAGCAGCTCGTCGATCACGCTTTGCGCATCGGGCTCGTAGATGTAGTCCCACGAGTGCGCGCCCGGCTCGGTCTGCAGCGATTCGGCGGCCAGCGGCAGCAGCTGCTCGACCATCGGCTCCTGCTTGATCGTGTTGATGAACTTGGTGTAGCACAGGTACACGGCAGACAGCTTGCCCTCGGCATAGGCGTCGAGCAGCGTCTTCACCGGGCCGATGAGCTTGTCGAGGTGCGGCGTGTCGCCCAGATGGGTGACATGCGCGACCACGCGGGCGCCGATGCGGTTCAGGAAGCCGAGGCCCTTGCTGCCGATGGCAACCGATTCGATCGCCATGCCGGCACTCTGTGCCTCGCGCAATTTGATCGTGACGGCGCGCAGCAGGTTGGTGTTCAAGCCACCGCACAAGCCTTTGTCGCTGGTCACGATGATGAACCCGACGCCCTTCGCCTCGTTCGTCTTCATGAACGCGTGCGTGTACTCCGGGTTCGCCTTGCCGAGGTTGGCCGCAATGTTGCGAATCTTCTCGCTGTAGGGGCGGGCCGCGCGCATGCGTTCCTGCGCCTTGCGCATCTTGGAAACCGAGACCATTTCCATGGCCTTGGTGATCTTCTTGGTGTTCTCCACCGATTTGATCTTGCCGCGGATTTCCTTACCAGCTGCCATAAGAGCTCCTTGGTCGGCCGATCAGGCGAACGACTTCTTGAACGACGTGATGGCGGCCGTCAACTCGGCTTCCGCTTCCTTGTCGAGCGCCTTGGCCTTCTCGATCTTGTCGAGCAGCGCAGCGTGGCTGGACTTCAGGAACTGGTGCAGGCCGTGCTCGAAGCTCAACACCTTCTTGATGTCGAGGTCGTCCATGAAGCCCTTGTTCACCGCGAACAGCGTGGCGCCCATCAGCGAGATCGGCAGCGGGCTGTACTGGGCTTGCTTGAGCAGTTCGGTCACGCGGGCACCGCGGTCGAGCTGCTTGCGGGTGGCTTCGTCGAGGTCGGAAGCGAACTGCGCGAACGCAGCCAGTTCACGGTACTGCGCCAGGTCGGTACGGATACCGCCGGACAGGCCCTTGATGATCTTGGTCTGGGCCGACGAACCCACGCGCGACACCGAGATACCGGCGTTGATGGCGGGGCGGATACCGGCGTTGAACAGGTTGGTTTCCAGGAAGATTTGGCCGTCGGTGATCGAGATCACGTTGGTCGGCACGAAAGCGGACACGTCGCCAGCTTGCGTTTCGATGATCGGGAGGGCCGTCAGCGAGCCGGTCTTGCCCTTGACTTCACCCTTGGTGAAGGCTTCGACGTAGTCGGCGTTCACGCGGGCTGCGCGCTCGAGCAGGCGGCTGTGGAGATAGAACACGTCGCCGGGGTAGGCTTCGCGGCCTGGCGGACGGCGCAGCAGCAGCGACACCTGGCGGTATGCGACGGCTTGCTTGGAGAGGTCGTCATAGACGATCAGCGCGTCTTCGCCGCGGTCGCGGAAGTACTCGCCCATCGTGCAGCCCGAGTAGGCCGACACGTACTGCATGGCGGCCGATTCCGAAGCGGAAGCAGCGACCACGATCGTGTAGTCCATGGCACCGGCTTGCTCCAGCGCGCGCACCACGTTCTTGATCGACGAAGCCTTCTGGCCGATGGCGACGTAGATACACGTCACGCCCTGGCCCTTCTGGTTGATGATCGCGTCGATAGCCACTGCCGTCTTGCCGGTCTGACGGTCGCCGATGATCAGCTCGCGCTGACCGCGGCCGATCGGCACCATCGAGTCGATCGACTTGAGGCCGGTTTGCAGCGGCTGGTCCACCGATTTACGGGCGATCACGCCCGGTGCGACCTTTTCGATCACGTCGGTCATCTTGGCGTTGATCGGGCCCTTGCCGTCGATCGGCTGGCCCAGCGCGTTCACCACGCGGCCGATGAGTTCGGGGCCGACCGGCACTTCCAGGATGCGGCCGGTGCACTTGACCGTGTCGCCTTCGGAGATGTGCTCGTATTCGCCCAGAATCACAGCGCCGACCGAGTCGCGCTCGAGGTTCAGCGCCAGGCCGAACGACGGCGTGCCGTCGGCGCTCGGCGGGAACTCGAGCATTTCGCCCTGCATCGCGTCCGACAGGCCGTGCACGCGCACGATGCCGTCGGTCACCGACACCACGGTGCCTTCGTTGCGGATATTGGCGCTGACGCCAAGACCTTCGATACGGCTCTTGATGAGTTCGGAAATTTCTGCGGGATTGAGTTGCATGACTCTTTCCTTCTTTCTTGGTAAGGGTAAGGGGCCGAGGGCTTACGCCGCCAGCGCAACTTTCATTTGTTCGAGGCGGGCCTTGACGGAGGTGTCGAGCACCTCGTCACCCACCGCCACGCGAACGCCACCGATCAACGAGGGATCGAGCTGAACCGACACCTGCAACTTGCGACCGAAGCGCTTTTCGAGCACGGCCGCGAGCGACGCGAGCGACGCGTCGTCGATCGGGAAGGCGCTGTACACCACCGCATCGGACGAGCCACGCTGGGCATTGGCCAGCAGGCGGAACTGCCGGGCAATCTCGGGCAGGGCCGCAAAGCGACCGTTTTCGAGCAGGGCCGACAGGAAGTTATTGGCCTGCGCGGGCAGCGTGCCACCCGCGACACCGGCGATCACGCCGAGCACCTGCTCGGGCGTGGCCTTCGGGTTGTCGGCGAACTGCTGCAGCTGCGGCTGGCCCGCGATCGCTGCAACCTGCTCCAGCCAGGCGCCAGCGCCCTGAAGGTCGGCCGCGGAAGCCTTGAACAAGGCCTCGGCGTAGGGGCGTGCAATGGTGGCGATTTCTGCCATGGTGATCCTCGTTGCGCCTCGTGCTTCAGAGTTCGGTCTGCAGGCGGGCCAGCAAATCGGCGTGAACCGCGGGGTTCACTTCCTTGCGCAGGATCTGCTCGGCGCCCTTGACGGCGAGCGCGGCGACCTGCTCGCGCAGGGCCTCGCGGGCCTTGGCGGACTGTTGCTCGGCTTCGACGCGCGCGGCGGCGACGATCTTGTTGCCTTCTTCGGTGGCGCGGCCCTTGGCCTCTTCCACGATCGCCTGGGCACGACGCTCCGCATCGGCCAGCCGCTGGGCCGACTCGTTGCGGGCCTGGCTCAGCGCGGATTCGACTTTCTTGTCGGCCGCAGCCAGTTCGGTTTTGGCCTTGTCAGCCGCAGCCAGGCCGTCGGCGATCTTGACGGCGCGCTCGTCCAGCGCCTTCGCGATCGGCGGCCACACGAACTTCATCGTGAACCCGACCAGGATCAGGAACACGATCATCTGGACGATTAAGGTACCGGTAATGCTCACTTTTCACCCTCTCTTTGGGATGGATTCCGCAGCCATTCCGATGGGAACGACAACTTGGGTCCGACGAGAAGCCTGATTACTTCGGCAGGTTGGCGATTTGCGCCAGGAACGGGTTGGCAGTGGCGAACCACAGGGCCACACCGGTACCGATGATGAACGATGCGTCGATCAGACCGACCAGCAGGAACATCTTGGTTTGCAGTTCACCCATCAGCTCGGGTTGGCGTGCAGCCGATTCGAGGTACTTGCTGCCCATGATGCCAATGCCGACGCAAGCGCCGAACGCGCCGAGACCGATGATCAGGCCGGCGGCCAGTGCAACAAAGCTGATAACTTCCATGATGACTCCTAAGGGACTTTGGTTGACGAGAAAAAAGAAAACGGAAACGAAAACGAAAACTTGATCAGTGGTGATCGTGGGCCTGGCCGATGTACACCAGCGCCAGCATCATGAACACGAAGGCTTGCAACGTGATGATCAGGATGTGGAAGATCGACCAGACGGTGCCCGCGATGATGTGACCGATCGCCAGGCCGATGCCGGTGGCCGACAGCGTGAACGCGCCGCCCATCAGTGCGATCAGCAGGAAGATCAGCTCGCCAGCGTACATGTTGCCGAACAACCGCATGCCGTGCGAGACCGTCTTGGCAACGAACTCGATCATCTGCATCGCGAAATTGAAGGGGTACAGCGCCCAGTGGTTGCCGAACGGTGCGGTGAACAACTCATGAACCCAGCCGCCCAAGCCCTTGATCTTGATGTTGTAGTACAGGCAGATCAGCAGCACCGCGACCGACAGGCCCATCGTCACCGACAGGTCGGCCGTGGGCACGACGCGCAGATAGGCGTGATGCGGATCGCCGCCGGCCGCCGAGAAAACTTTTCCCCACAGGTACGGGAACAGATCGACCGGAAACAAGTCCATTGCATTGAGCAGGAAGATCCAGACGAAGATCGTCAGCGCAAGCGGCGCCACGAACTTGCGGCTTTCCTTGTTGTGGACGATGCCCTTGGCCTGCTGGTCGACCATTTCAACAAGCAACTCGACAAAGGCCTGGAAGCGGCCCGGCACGCCGGACGTGGCCTTGCGTGCAGCCAACCACAGGACCCAGCAACCGATCACGCCGAGCGCGATCGAGAAGAACATGGAATCGAAGCTGAAAACAGAAAAGTCGACAACCGCCTTGGGCTTGGCGTTTTGCAGGTGCGTCAGATGGTGAATGATGTATTCACCAGCGGTCTGACCATGTTCCGCAGCGTTTTCAGCAGCCATCTGTTACTCGTCTCTCAGTTACTTGCGCTTGGGGGCGAACATCAACGCCACCCAATACGCCTGCATTGCCACCGCCAAACCCACCAGCATCGCCGGCCAGCTCAGCGCCGTTATCAGCTTTGGCGCCGCCAGCAACATTGCCAGCGTCAAAGCCATCTTGACCATTTCCCACACAAAGAACCCGACCATCGCGGTGGCCGGATTCAGGGAAGACAAACGACCCGTCAGGCCGCGTGCGAAGACAGCAGCGGGAACCACCACCGACAACGCGCCATAACCGGCCGACCAACCCAGATTTTGCCTCCCCGTCAGACCCCAGGCGGCCAAAGCCACCAGCAGGCCCGCAAGGGCCTGACCCGAGATCACCCGCCAAGGGGAGATCGAAGGACTTCTTTCGCGCAACTGGCGCGCCTCATCGGCGGTCAGCGGCTTGAAATCTGCGTCGGAGTCTTCTTCACGCTCCGCGTCCCGGGCTATTTTTCTCATTTGGAATGGCGCCCGAGTGACGAAGCAGAATTTCTACAAAGCCATTGATTATAAGTAAAAACCCATGGCCTCCCGCCGTTTCGCGGCGCATGGGGTGGAATGAGTGCGCTTGACGGCAGCCGCCCATAATTCCCCGCATGCATCCTCTCGCCACCGCCCTTCCCGAATCGCTCTGCTACCTCGACGGTGCATTCACGCCTCTCGGTCAGGCCAAGGTCAGTGTACTGGACCGCGGTTTCATCTTCGGTGACGGCATCTACGAAGTGGTGCCTGCGTACGACGGCCATCTCTTCTGTTTCGACGAGCACATCGCACGGCTCGGCCGCTCGCTGGCCGAGTTGCAGATCACGAACCCGCACACGGCCGCGCAATGGCGCGCGATCGCCCAACAGCTGGTGGATCAGGCGGCGGCGCCATCGGTGGCCGTGTATTTCCAGGTGACGCGCGGCGTTGCGCCGCGCGACCACGCGATGACGCAAGGCATCACGCCCACGGTGTTCGCGATGGTCAATCCGCTGAAGCCCGTGCCCGATGCGGTTCGCGCCAAGGGCGTGGCCTGTGTCACTGCCGAAGACTTCCGCTGGCAGAAGGCCCACATCAAGAGCACCAGCTTGCTCGGCGCCGTGCTGGCGCGGCAGATCAGCGTGGAAGCCGGCGCGACGGAAACCATCATGTTCCGCGACGACGCGCTGAGCGAAGCCTCCTCGAGCAATGTGTGGATCGTCAAGGGCGGCCGCCTCGCAGGCCCGGTGCCCGACCAGCTCGTGCTCAAGGGCATCCGCTATGACCTGCTCCAGCGGCTGTGCCGCGAAGCGGGCATTCCGTACGAGCTGCGCCGCGTCACCCGCGAGGAAGTGTTCGGTGCCGACGAGCTCATGCTGTCGTCTGCCAGCAAGGAAGTGCTGCCGGTAACGACGCTGGACGGCCTGCCCATTGGAACCGGGCGGCCCGGCCCTATCTATGACGCCTTGTACGCCGCCTACCAGCAGGCCAAGCGACAGAACGGAGTTTCTTCATGAGCGACAACAACGACCACATCGCGACGCGCCAGGAGTCGCTGATCGAATACCCCTCGCTGTTCCCGATCAAGGTGGCGGGCGCCAACGTCGACGGCTTCGTGCACGCCATGACCGAGATTGCCGAACGGTTCGATCCGGCCTTCGATGCGAGCACGGTTCAACTGCGCAACAGCAAGGCGGGCAACTACCTCAGCGTGACCCTGACAGTGACCGCCACCAGCCGCGAGCAGCTGGACGATATCTATCGCGCGCTGACCAGCCACCCGATGACCAAATGGGTGATCTGACGACGGTCGTCGCACCCCTGCCGATCGAGCTTCTCGGCCGCGTCGACTACGAGCCGACCTGGGCCGCGATGCGCCGGATCACGCTGGAGCGCCCGCCGGAAGGGCGCGACATGCTATGGATCTGCGAGCATCCGCCGGTCTACACCCAGGGCCTTGCAGGCAAGGCCGACCATCTGCTGAACCCGGGCGACATCCCCGTGATTCAGACCGACCGCGGCGGCCAGGTCACCTACCACGGGCCCGGCCAAGTGGTGGCCTATCCGCTGATCGACCTCAAGCGGGCCGGCTATTACGTCAAGGAATACGTCTACCGCCTCGAGGAATCGGTGATCCGCACGCTCGCATATTTCGGCGTGACCGGCCATCGCGTAGGCGGCGCGCCGGGCATCTATGTGCGGCTCGACGACCCGTTTTCACATGCGGCGCTGACCGGCCCGATGCATCCCGCCGACCCGTTTCGCGGCCTCGGCAAGATCGCTGCGCTCGGCATCAAGGTCAGCCGCCATTGCACCTACCACGGCGTCTCGCTCAACGTGGCGATGGATCTTGAGCCCTTCTCGCGCATCAACCCTTGCGGCTATGCGGGACTGAAAACGGTCGACCTTTCTACAATCGGGGTCCAAACCACCTGGGACGAAGCTGCCCGGGTACTGGGCCAGAAGCTGGTCACGTACCTGGCACCCTGATCACGCCATGAGCACATCCGAAGTCGTCCGCGACGCCCAAAGCCAAGACACCTACAACCCGCTCGCCAAGCAGAAGGCCGCGGCCAAGCTGTCGCGCATCCCGGTCAAGGTGATCCAGGGCGAGGCGCTGAAAAAGCCGGAATGGATTCGCGTCAAGGCCGGCTCGCCGACCACCCGCTTCTACGAGATCAAGCAGATCCTGCGCGAGAGCAACCTGCACACGGTGTGCGAGGAAGCTTCGTGCCCGAACATCGGCGAGTGCTTCGGCAAGGGCACGGCCACCTTCATGATCATGGGCGACAAGTGCACGCGCCGCTGCCCGTTCTGCGACGTGGGCCATGGCCGGCCCGACCCGCTCGATGTCGACGAGCCACTCAATCTCGCGAAGACGATCGCCAAGCTCAAGCTCAAGTACGTGGTGATCACCAGCGTGGATCGCGACGACCTGCGCGATGGCGGCAGCCAGCATTTCGTCGACTGCATCCAGAACATCCGGGCGCTCTCGCCTCAAACGCAGATCGAGATCCTTGTGCCCGACTTCCGCGGCCGGGACGACCGCGCGCTCGAAATCCTGAAGGCCGCGCCGCCGGACGTGATGAACCACAACCTGGAAACCGCACCGCGCCTCTACAAGGAAGCGCGCCCCGGCAGCGACTACCAGTTCAGCCTGAACCTGCTGAAGAAGTTCAAGGCGCTGCACCCCGGCGTGCCCACCAAGAGCGGCATCATGGTCGGGCTGGGCGAGACGGACGAAGAAATTCTGCAGGTCATGCGCGACATGCGTGCGCACGACATCGACATGCTGACCATCGGCCAGTACCTGTCACCGAGCAACAGCCACCTGCCGGTGCGCCGCTATGTGCACCCCGACACCTTCAAGATGTTCGAGGAAGAGGCCTACAAGATGGGTTTCAGCCACGCCGCGGTGGGCGCGATGGTGCGTTCGAGCTACCACGCCGACGAGCAGGCACACGCCGCCGGCGTGTGAGGCTCAGGCGGAGGGCGACTGGCGGGCCGGACGGCGGCGGGTCGGCGGGCCGGAACGCTTGTCGTCTGCGCGAACAGCGGGTTTGTTGGATTGGGTCATCATGGCTCCTCGTACTTGACGCCAGCCCGAAGGCTTGCGGCACCTTCCAACGCGGCCGCCAGACATTGCGTTGACACTCTTTTTCATTCGCCCATGACCGACTCGGACACTTTCCAGGATGCGATGGCCCGGGATTTCGGCTTGATCGCCGACTTGATCCGGATCCATGCACAGCAGCGCCCCCACAGCCCTGCATTGCAAGATGGGAAGTCCGCGCTCACTTATTCCGAACTCGATGCGCTGATGGATCGCGTCGCGGTGGCACTCCAGCGCGATGGTCTCCGTGCTGGCGACGCAGTTGCCATTTGCGCAACGCCGTCGGTGCCCTACGCCGCCGTATTCCTGGGCGCTCTGCGCGCCGGTGTCGCGGTTGCGCCGCTGGCGCCCGGGTCGACGCCGGCCAGTCTGGTTCGCATGATGGAAGATGCCGACGCCCGATGGCTCTTCACCGATGCCTCGGCCGCCGAGGTGGTCGGATCCGCCCGCCCCGGTGGCATTCCGCGCATCGCGCTCGACGGCTCCCAGGCCGGGCGTGCCCTCGACGACTGGCTCGCGCCGGCGGGATCGCGCCCCGATCCGGTCGAATTGCAGCCGGCCTCGCCCTTCAACATCATCTATTCCTCCGGCACCACGGGCGAGCCCAAGGGCATCGTGCAGGGCCACGGCATGCGCTGGTCGCATGTGAAGCGCGGTGCCGGCTATGGCTACGGGCCCGACACGGTCACGCTGCTGTCGACGCCGCTCTACTCCAACACCACGCTGGTGGTGTTCTTCCCGACCATCGCGTTCGGCGGTTGCGTGATCCTGATGCCGAAGTTCGATGCGGCCGGCTACCTGGCACTGGCGCAACGGCATCGCGTCACGCACACCATGCTGGTGCCCGTGCAGTACCAGCGCCTGATGGCGCACGCGGCGTTCGAAGCGCACGACCTGTCGTCCTTCCGCTTCAAGTTCAGCACCAGCGCACCGTTCAACGCCGCGCTCAAGGCCGACGTGCTGGCGCGCTGGCCCGGCGGACTGATCGAGTTCTACGGCATGACCGAAGGCGGCGGCACCTGCATCCTCGAAGCCCACCTGCACCCGACCAAGCTGCATACCGTGGGCCGGCCGGCCGAAGGCAGCGACATCCGCCTGATCGACGAGGCCGGCCAGGAAGTGGCGGCCGGCGAAGACGGCGAAGTGGTCGGCAGTTCGGCCGGCATGATGGTCGGCTACCACCGCCAGCCTGAAAAGACGCGCGAAGCCGAATGGTTCTCGCCCGAAGGCAAGCGCTTCATCCGCACCGGCGATATCGGCCGCTTCGACGACGAGGGCTTCCTGACGCTGTTCGACCGCAAGAAGGACATGGTGATCAGCGGCGGCTTCAACATCTACCCGAGCGATCTCGAAGCCGTGCTGCGCGCCCATGCGGCGGTGGCCGACGTGGCCGTGGTCGGCGTGCCGTCCGAGCAATGGGGCGAGACGCCGGTCGCCTTCGTGGTGCGCCGGGCCGGCGACACCACCGACGCCGACACGTTGCTGCAATGGGCCAACGCCCAGCTCGGCAAGACCCAGCGGCTCGCTGCGCTGCGGCTGATCGACGATCTGCCGCGCAGTGCGATCGGCAAGGTGCTCAAGCGCGAACTGCGCGATCTGCATGCCCGCGGCTGAGGCGGTAGCGACAGCCCCGCCGAACGAGGGCGGCGGCAATGGCCTGCTCTGGGTGCTGCTGGCCGTTGCGATCGGCTTTGCCGTGGTTCACCCGCGCGCGCCGCTCGACTACCTCCATCTGGTCGACTGGCAGACCATCGGCGCCCTGGCCGGGCTGCTGGCCATCACCCAGGGCGTCGAGCAGAGCGGCATGCTGCAGGCCACCGCGCAGCGCCTGCTGGCACGCATGACCACGCTGCGCAGCCTTGCGCTGCTGCTGACCGCCGGTGCCGCGCTGTTGTCGGCGCTGGTCACCAATGACGTGAGCCTGTTCCTGCTGGTGCCGCTGACGCGCGTACTCGCCACCCAGGCGCACCTGCCGCTGGCCAGGCTCGTGGTGCTGGAAGCGCTGGCCGTCAATGCCGGCTCGGCCCTCACGCCGATCGGCAACCCGCAGAACCTGTATCTCTGGCACCGCTCGGGCGAAAGCTTTGCCGGCTTCGTCGGGATGATGGCGCCGACCGTGGCGGTGATGCTGTTCTGGCTGTTCGTCGCGGTGTGGTTCCTGGTGCCGCGCACGCCTATTTCGCTCAAGCCCGCGGTCGACGCCCAGCCGGTGCAGCCCCGGCTGCTGTGGCTGGCCGGCGCGCTGTTCGTCGCCTTCGTGGTGGCGCTCGACCGCCACTGGCTGCTGGCCGGGCTGGGCCTGGTGTTCGGTGTTTTCCTGCTGTTCCGCCCGCGCGTGCTGCGTGGCGTCGACTGGGCACTGCTTCTCATCATCGCGCTGATGTTCGTCGACCTGCGCCAGCTGGCCGACCTGCCGGTGATCGCAGAGCGGCTTGCACGGTGGCCGATCGCAGAAGGCTGGCGCGCCTATCTGGCCGCGATCGCGGCGTCGCAGGTCATCAGCAACGTGCCGGCCGCGATCCTGCTCGACCGCACCGTGCACGACCTACCCGCGCTGGCGGCCGGCGTGAGCGTCGGCGGCTTCGGCTGCGTGCTGGGCTCGCTGGCCAACCTGATCGCGCTGCGGCTCGCGAAGCTGCCGAACGGCCTGGCCGAGTTTCATCGCATCAGCATTCCGTTTCTGATCGTCTGCGCCGCCTCGGCCCTGTTGCTGCGCATCGGGTGACAGCGCTGCCGGGCGCACTGACAATCGATGTCGCACCATGTCGTCGACCGCCACGCCCGCCCCCGCACCGCACGGCCTCTCGCTGCGCCGCTATGGCGCGTCGCGCGGCAGCCATGCGCACGATCACTTCCAGATCCTCGTCGGCCTCGAAGGACAACTCGATCTGGAAGTGGAAGGCCGCGGCCGGCGCATCGCGGCCGGCGACGGCTGGGTGGTCGAGCCTGGCGACCGGCACGACTTCGAAGCGCGCGACGGCGCCCGGTGCCTCGTGCTCGACACGCGCGAAATGCCGTGGGCCCGCGCGGCAGGACGCTCCCCGCTGGCGCCGCAGGCGCTGTCGCTCGCACGCTATCTCGCGCTGTGCCTGAGCCAGCCCGACGCCCCGGCGCTCGCGCTGCAGCACGGGCCGGCCCTGCTGCTTGAAGCCTGGGGCCCGCTGCCCGCCAGCGCCAGCCGGCGCCGACCGATCGACTGGGCCGCACTGAGCCTCTGGGCGCAGGCGCGCTGGCAGCGACCGCTGAGCGTGGCCGACCTGGCCGCCGTGGTCTGCCTGAGCCCGAGCCAGTTCGCCCAGCGCTGCCGCGACGAACTGGGCGTCGCGGCGATGCAGTGGCTGCGTCAGCAGCGGCTGGCACATGCGCGCCAGTTGCGCGGCCATGGCCTCGGCGTCGCCGAGGTGGCGCGACGCACCGGCTACCGCTCGCCATCGGCGCTCACCGCAGCGATGCGGCGCGCCGGATAGGCGCTGCTTACCAGCGCACCTTCACGCCGAGGCTGGCGTTGACCGAGCTCTTGACGCGCGCATTGCCGCCCGAAGCCCAGAGCTTGCCGAGTTCGCCGTAGAGGCTGGTCGTGGGCGACAGCACCAGCGTTGCGCCGGCTGCCAGCTCGCTGCTGGTGCCACCGGTGCGCGTCAGGATGTCGGTATAGGCCGCCGGTCCGATGAAGCGCGTGACATCGTTGCCCTTGCTGCTGCTGTAGACGTTGAAGCGGCCGTAGGGCTGCAGCATGCCGATGCCGGTGGCGATCTCGCCCTTCACGCGCACGCCGGCCCGCACCAGCCAGCCGCTGTCGGCGTCCTGCTGCACCTGCGCACCGAAGATCGAGGCATCGTCCAGACTCAGGCGCTGATGCACGAGCTGCAATTGCGGCTCGATCGTCCAGTTCGGCGCCAGCGGGAACGACTGGCCGACCTCGATCGAGGCCAGCAGGCTGTCGCCCTTGCCGCTGGTGCTGAGGGCCAGGCTCGGCTGCACGGTGTAACGGTGGCGCCCGGCTTGCAGCACCGCGTCGGCATAGAAGCCCCCCGCGTTCTTGTAGCTGGCGTAAGCGCCGAGGTACTGGCTGCGCAGGTCGTTCGAACCGACCGCGAGGTTCTGGATGCCGCGTGCGAAACCGCTGACCTTCATGTCGCCGTCGAGCTGGCCGACGTATACGCCGGCGCGCCATCCGGCATTGGCCCAGAGGTCGGTGCCAGCCTGCAGGCCGGTCAGGCGACCATCGCTTTCGGGGCTGACGGTGCCGGTCTGGCGGATGTTGCGATCGGTGCTGATCACGCGCGCCCAGGCCTGCCGATCGCCCGCGTCGTCACCCGTGCGCTGGTGCATGTTGCCGAGCATGGCGAGGTTGCCCTGGCGCAATTGCTCGGGCAATGCGGCAAAGAGCGGCACTTCGGCGCGGTAGGTGGGAACCGTGCCGACCGGTACCCCGGGCGTCGCGGGGTTCGTCGGGGTGGTCGGAGTAGTCGGAGTGGTGGGCGTGGTGGGCGTCGGAACAACGCTCGTGGTGGAACTCAGGTACCCACCGCTGCTGGTCGTGTTCAGGCGGTACTCGTAGGCGCCCGCATCCACATGACCGCCGGCCAGGCTGAAGGCGTTGGCGCCGATGCTGCCGCCATTGGCCGTGCTGATGACCTCGATGCCGTTGCCGGTGGTTTGCGCGCCGAGCCCTCCGATGTTGACGACCTGCACAGTGGTGCTGCCGCTGGCCACGGCGGTGGCGCCGCTCAGCACCAGACGGTCCGTGGCGCTGGCGCTGTTGCCCAGCGACGTGCCGATCCGCAGGGTGCCGTTGTTGCCGACGTAGGGGCCCGTCACTGTCAGCGTGGTGCCCGGCGTGGTGCCCAGCAGGTTGACGGTACCGCCGTTGTTCAGCGCGGCAAAGGTCTGATTGAAGCCAGCCAGATCGAGCGTGGCGCCGGCGGCCACGGTGTGGGCGCTGGCCGCAGCGAAGGTGTTGGCCGCGCCGGCCTGCAGCGTGCCGGCTGCCACGGTGGTGGCACCGGTGTAGCCGTTGACGCCGCTCAGCACCAGCACGCCGGTGCCGTCCTTGCGCAGGCTGCCCGCGCCCGTGATGCCACTGCTCAGCGAGAGCGTGGTGCCGGCGTCGGTTTGCAGCGTGCCACCGGCCGCGCCCAGAATCACCTGGCGGGCGGTCGCGATGCTGGCGGTGGTCTGCAGCGCGCCGCCGTCCAGCGTCAGCGCGCCGCCGATGGCGCCCAGATTTGCATCGCTGGCGATCGCCAGGGTGCCGGCCTGCACCGTCCACGGCGTGACAGCCGCGTTGCTGCCGCTCAGCGTCCAGGTTCCGGTCCCGGTCTTGCGGTAGGCGTCGAAGCCCTGGTACAGGCTGCCGATGCCGGCCACGTCGAAAGCACCATTGGTGGTGCCACCCAGTGCCAGCGCGTTGCCGGTTCCGCTGGCCACGGAATTGCCGGTGAAGGCGTAGCCGGTTTGCAGCTCCAGCGTGTTGTTGTTGCCCAGGAAGGTCACGGCGTTGCCGCGCGTGACGCCGTCGCCGCCGAGTCCGCCCGAGATGCTGCCCGCGTTGATGACCGTGTTGGCATTGCCCACGACGCCGACGCCCACGGCGGCGCTGCCCACTGCACCGGTTGGTCCGGTGGTGTTGGTGCCCCCTGCCCCACCATTGCCACCCGTCAGCGTCCCGGCATTGAAGATCTGCGTGCCACCGGCATTGATATTGATCGCATTGCCGCCGTTGCCACCGCCACCCGACGCGCCGCCGCCCTGCGTGGCATCGCCCGCGCCGCCCGCACCGCCATTGCCGCCGACGATGGCAGCCCCGGCTTCGTTGCGCAGTTGGCCGCCGAGCATGGTCACGCCGTTGCCGCCACCGCCACCGCCGCCACCGCTCGGGCCGGTGCCACCGGCGCCGATGCCATTGCCGCCGTTGCCGCCGTTGCCACCCTGGATCAGGCTCGCGGCGTTGTTGACGATTAGGCTGGTGGTGGCCGCCGGCGCGAAGTAGACGCCCGTGCCGCCCCCGCCGCCGCCGGCGCCCTGTGAATTGGCATTTCCGCCTACGCCGCCCGTCCCGGCGGTGATGGTGCCGTTGTTGGCAAACGAAGTGACCGACGGGTCGAGCACCACGCCGTAGCCGCCGCCGCCGCCGCCGCCGGCGGCGAAGAACCCGGCACCACCGGCGCCGCCGTTGCCACCCGTCAGGAGACCGCCGTTGACCGTGACCACTCCACTCGCACCGGCAGCACCGGCGCCGCCGCCGCCGCCGAAGCCTCCCACCGTCTGGCTTCCGCCCGGCGACCCGTCCGGCGTACCGGGGATGCCGGCTGCGCCCCCGGCACCGGCAGGCCCGACGACCGGAACACCCGGAAATGCAGCCGAGCCCGCAGTCGCACCCGCGGGCGTCGCGGAGCCGCCATCGCCGCCGAAGGAGCCGAAATTGGTGTCGTTGACAGCGCCTGCACCACCTGCGCTGTCGCTGCCGCCCGCGCCGCCGTGGATGATCGTTTGGGTGGGCTGACCGCCCGCGCCGCCGCCGCCGGCCGTGGCCGCGCCGGCCAGCAGGCAAAGCATCGCGGCGGTCGCCACGGCCCGAAAGCCACCCGCATTCGGGGCGGATTCGGCCCTGGACGGACGCTCAACGGCCGGGCTGCTGCTGCGCACACGCCCTCGCGCAATTTCGGACACAGCCTGCCAGCTGTTGAGAGCCTGATTGAACACAACGCGGTAGATACGATTCATGGGAAGCTGCCTCGGGGCTTGGTGACAGGGAGCTGCTGTTTTCGCTGGAACGATGTACCCAAGGGGCACCCGAGCCAGCAAACAAAAGTAGCATTTTTGAGTTGGCGAGTGTAACTTTGTTATTACAGGCCAGTTGGCCGTTCTCCCCCGATAACGTGTCAGATTTCACGCCGTCCGTTGAAACGCGACGACACGCCGGCGTTGCGCGACGACGACGATCCGTAAGCTGAGGGCATGCCATCGGCGTCTTCTGCCTCCCGTTTCTACGCCCTGGGCGCGATCGCGCTCTGGGCCTCGCTGGCCTCGCTCGGCACTGCGCTCGCCCATTTGCCGCCCTTTCTGCTGACCGGCCTGGCGCTCACCATCGGCAGCGTGCTGAGCCTGCCCAGCGTGCTGCGCGACCGCGCCGCATGGCAAGTGCCGGCAACCACGTTGGCGCTCGGCATCTACGGCCTGTTCGGCTTTCACTTCCTGCTGTTCATCGCGCTGCGGCATGCGCCGCCGGTCGAGGCCAACCTGGTCAACTACCTCTGGCCGCTGCTGATGGTGGTGCTTGCGCCCGTGCTGCTGCGCGGCGTTTCATTGCGCGCGCTGCATCTGGTGGCGGCGTTGCTGGGCTTCGTCGGCGCAGCCATCGCGATCCTCGGCGCTCGCAGCGGTGCCACCTCTGCAAGCGGCGAGACCTGGGGCTTCGGGCTGGCGGCCGGGTCGGCCTTCATCTGGGCCAGCTACTCGTTGTGGACGCAGCGCGTGCCGGCGTTTCCCACAGCGGCGATCGGCCTGTTCGGACTGGTTTCGGGCTTGCTCTCGCTGGCGTGCCATGCATTGCTCGAACCTGCGGCAGCGCTCTCGGCGCGCGACTGGCTGCTGGTCGTGCTGTGTGGACTCGGCCCGCTCGGCGCCGCGTTTTACCTGTGGGACATGGCGCTGAAGCGAGGCGATGCGCGGCAGATCGGCATCCTGAGCTACCTCACGCCGCTCGCGTCGACCGCGCTGTTGCTGGTGGTGACGGGACGGCCGCTGAGCTGGACGATTGCGCTTGCGGCGCTGCTGATCATCTCGGCGGCCGTGATGGGAACGCGCGCGCGCTGACGAAACCCGGCCAGTCGGCCACGGCGCGCCGCACGCGTGGCGACTGCCGTTCCAGCAAAGGCTCAGGCATGCCGCTCGACCAGGCGAACGATGGTGTTCCAGGCGCGCGTGGTCGCCGGCATCTGGAACACGTTCTCGGCAAAGGCATTCGGGCTGCCCGGCGATTTGCCCAGCTGGAGCGCGCACGAGAGCAGTTCCGTCCCGGTGTACTGCACGACCGCGACGTCGCCGCGGCGGTTGGCGGCAGGGCGCTCGCCGATGGCCGCGAAGTTCTCCGGCAGAAACGTGACGTAGCAGCCGTAGACGACCGACGGATCGATGTACGCAAACGGTTCAAGCGCCACCAGTCCGGCCAGGTACTCGACCTCGCGGAGGAAGGCCGGCTCCTGCAGTCCGCAAGCCGACGCCAGGTTCCGGCGCGCGGTCGAGAGCACCCGCGATGCTGTTTGGCGGTTCTTCGCGCTGAAGACCAGCGAGCCATTCGTCAGGAAGGAGCGCGGTTCTTCTGCCCCGGCGGCGGCGAATGCTTCTTCGAACTGGATGCGCGTCGGCGCGGGCGGCCGTCCGAGATTCAGGTTCCGGAAGAAGGCCGCGAACTTCAATGCCGGGCTCCTGGCAGGCCTAACGCTGGACGCAGGCGGATCCGTTCGAGGAAGGCGCTGGCCCTCTTCACGCAGGACGCTTGGCCAGCAGTGCCCACACACCGGCGGCCGAGAGGAGCGCGCCGCCAGAAAGATTGAAGCGCCGCTGCGCCCGCGGAGATGCCAGGAGTCTGCGCGCCGAAGCTGCGAACACGGCATAGAGGCTCGCATTGATCGTGGCCATGACGACGAACGTGACGGCAAGAACCCAGAGCTGACGCGTGACGCTGGCACTCGGGTTGATGAACTGGGGCAGGAACGCCACGAAGAACACGATGCCCTTCGGATTGAGCGCCGTCACGAGGTAGGTGTTTGCGAACAATCTCCAGCGAGACTTCGGCGCGGCCGGTGCGGCCAATTCGGCGGACGACACGCCTGCACGCAGGAGCTTCACGCCAAGGTAGAGCAGATACAGGCCGCCTGCCCACTTGACCACCGTGAACCAGAAGGCAGACGTTGCCAGCAGCGCACCCAGGCCGAGCAGCGAGACGACCAATGCGGTGGAGTCGCCAAGTGCGACGGCGGCGACAAGCGGGACGTTGGCGCGACGGCCATGGGCCATGGAGTAGCTGATCACCGTGAGGATCGTCGGCCCGGGAATGATGAGAAGAACCGCGGATGCGGCGACGAAGGCGAACCAGAGTTCCATGGGCATGGAAGGTGCTCTCCAGATGGAAGGGGTTAGGCGTCATCCGCGATCCTCCTCCAAGCGGCCTTTCCTGGGCAAGCTCATGCCAATACCGCGTTGGCATGTGGCGCCGCTCAGCTCTCCGCCACCTGTAGCACCAGCTTGCCGAAGTTCTCCCCCGCGAACAGCTTGTTGAGCGATTCGGGGAAGGTGTCAATGCCCTTGACGGTGTCTTCCTTGCTCTTCATGCGGCCGTCTTTCAGGTAGCCCGAGAGTTCGGCAATGGCGATGGGGAAGCGATCGGCATAGTCGAACACCACGATGCCTTCCATGCGCGCGCGGTTCACCAGCAGGCTCAGGTAGTTGCGCGGGCCGGCGCCGGGCATGCTGTTGGCGTTGTTGTACTGGCTGATCGCGCCACAGATGATGATGCGGGCCTTGCGCGCGAGCCTGGCCAGCACCTGGTCGAGGATTTCGCCGCCGACGTTGTCGAAGTAGATGTCGACGCCCTTGGGGCAATGTTCCTTCAGGCCCGCGCGCACGGCGCCTTCGCCGGCCTTGTAATCGATGCAGGCGTCGAAGCCCAGTTCCTTCACCACCCAGTCGCACTTGGCCGCGCCGCCCGCGATGCCGACCACGCGGCAGCCCTTGATCTTCGCGAGCTGGCCGACCGTCTGGCCGACCGCGCCGGCCGCGCCCGAGACGACGACCGTTTCGCCCGGCTTGGGCTGGCCCACATCCATCAAGCCGAAGTAGCCGGTCATGCCCGGCATGCCGAGCACGTTGAGCCATTGGCCGATGGTGCCGACGCGCAGGTCGATCTTCACCAAGCCGTTGCGCTTGATCTCCTCCTGCGGAATGAGCATGTACTCCTGCACGTTGAGCGTGCCGTAGACCGTGTCGCCTACCGCGAACGCCGGGTTCTTCGACGCGACCACGCGGCCCACGCCGCCGGCGCGCATCACCTCGTCGATAGCCACCGGCGGGATATAGCTCTTGGCGTCGTTGAGCCAGCCGCGCATCGCGGGGTCGAGCGACAGCGACAGCGTCTTGACCAGCACACCGCCCTCGGCCGGCTCGCCCACGGGCTCGGTGGTGAAGCGCCAGTGCTCGCGCGTGGCGGCGGCCTCGGGGCGCTTGGCGAGTCGAACCTGGTGGTTGGTGAGCGTGGCAGTCATGGCGTTGTTTCCTTGGGATATGTCTTGAGGAGTCGGCTGTGGAGCCGGATGCTATCTCCGGTCTAGGTCGCCTGACGTAGCGCGCGCGACAGCGGCTTTGTGCAGAATGAACCCATGTCCGAACTGACACCTCCCCGAATCCAGACCCTCGGCGAAGAGATCGCCAACGCGGTGAGCCATGGGCTGGGCCTGCTGCTTGCGGTCGCAGCCCTTCCGATCCTGGTCTTCAACGCCGCGCAGCAGGGCCAGGCCGCCAACGTCGTCGGCGCCTCGCTGTTCGCAGGCACAGCCATCGTGCTGTACCTGATCTCGACGCTGTACCACGCGCTGCCAGCCGGCCGCGCCAAGCTGCTGCTGAACCGGCTCGACCATGCCGCCATCTACCTCTTCATTGCGGGCAGCTACATGCCGTTCCTGCTCGGCGTGCTGCGCGGGCCCTGGGGCTGGGCGCTGCTGAGCGCGGTGACTGCGGCCGCGGTGGTGGGTGTCGGCGCCAAGCTGCTCAACCGCCTGCAGCATCCGCTCTGGTCGACCGGGCTCTATGTCGCGATGGGCTGGATGGCGCTGGTGGCTGCCGTGCCGCTGGTCGAGCGCATGTCGCCGGCCGGGCTAGGCTGGCTGGTGGCCGGCGGGCTGTCCTATACCGCGGGCGCAGTGGTGTTCCTGCTCGACTCGAAGCTGCGCTACGCGCACTTCGTCTGGCACCTGTTCGTGCTGGGGGGCAGCACCTGCCACTTTTTCGCGGCACTCTGGCACGCGCACGGCTGATCGATCAGATCAGCAGCGCCGAAATGGCCAGACCGGGCTGCGCGTTGCGCACCTCGAGCCTGCCGCCATGCGCCTCGGCCACCAGCCGACACAAGTACATCCCGAGGCCGACGCCGCCGGTCGCGCGCTGGCGCGCGCTGTCGGTGCGGTAGAACGGTTCGGTCAGGTGCTCGAGCTGCGCCTCGTCGACGCCGGGGCCGAAATCGCGCACTTCGAGCAGCACGCCCTTGCCCTCGGTGCGCAGCGAAATACGCGGCGGCTGCGGTGCACCGGCGCTGTAGCGCAACGCGTTGTCGAGCAGGTTGCGCACCAGCAGGCGCACACGGGTGCGGTCGAGCGGGCGCACCGGCAGCGCCTCGGGCAGATCCAGCTGCACCTGCGGGCCCTCGGCCTGCTCGGCCACCACCTCGCGCACCAGCGCCGTCAGGTCGACCGGCTCGCGCTGCAGCGCCGCGTGCGGACTGGCGAGGCGCTCGCTTTCCAGCAGGTCGCTGATGAGGTCGCGCATCTCGTTCAGATCCCGCAACAGGGCAGCGCGCTCGGCGGCGCCCTCGGGCGTGTCGGGCAGCAGCTCGGCATTGAGCCGTGCGCGTGTGAGCGGCGAGCGCAGCTCGTGGCTCAGCGCGAGCAGCAGTGCGCGCTTGGCATCGAGCATGCCTTCGAGGTCGTGCGCCATGGTGTTGATGCGGTGCGCGAGGTCGCCGAGCTCGTCGCGCCGGCGCAGCGGAATGGCCTGCGCAAAGTCGCCGCGGCCGAAGCGGTCGGCGCCTTTGCGAATGTCGTCCAGTGGCTTGAGCAACTTGTGCACGAGCGCGTAGGCCAGCAGGATCAGCCCGAGCGCAAGCACCGCGGTGATCCAGTCGGCATTGCTGGGCTGGTGCTGCCACATGCGCGGACTCCAGCCGAAAGTGATGCGGTGACCGTCGGCCGTCGGCCGGACGAACCAGGGATCGTCCGGCGCGCCGCGTTCGCGCCAACGGTCGGAGAACCAGCCGCGGCGGTCGCTGCGGCCGGGATGCGAATCCCAGTTCACCTTCGGGCCTTCGATGTGCAGGGCGATCGGCAGCCGGTCGACCAACGCCTGCGCGCGCGCCACATCGGGCGGACTGCCGAGTTCGACCACGACGCGATCCATGTAGTCGACCAGCAGCGGGCGTGCGACCTCGCGCCAGCCGGTGCTCGACAGGGCCGACTTCATGCCGCCGACGAACACGGCCATCAGCGCCACCGCGAGCACGACGAACAGCGTGACCAGCCGCAGCCGCAGCGAATGGCGCCAGCGCCGCTGGCCGCGCTGGCTGGCCTGGCCCGCAGCAGCCAGCGCCCGGTCGGCCGAAGCCAGCACGCGGCCGCGACGCCTCATGCCCGCTCGCTTCTGGCCACCGCGAGCGTGTAGCCCGCGTTGCGCAGTGTCTTGATGCAGTCGAGCGGCTCCAGCTTCTTGCGCAGACGGCTCACCACGATGTCGACCGCACGCGTGTACAGGTCGGCCTCGTGGCCGCGCAGGCGATTCAGGATGTCGTCGCGGCTGAACACCCGGCCTGGCTCGGCAGCCAGCAGCGCGAGCAGTTCGAATTCGGTGCCGGTGAGTTCGACGCGCTCGCCCTGGCGCAGCACTTCGCGCCGGTCGAGGTCGATGGCCAGGCCGTCGAACGCAAGGCGCTGCGTCGTCGCCGCCGTCGCGGCGGGCGCGGCGGCGAGCTGCGCCCGCTGGCGCCGCAGGATGGTCTGCACGCGCGCCACCAGCTCGCGCGGCTCGAAGGGCTTGGGCAGGTAGTCGTCGGCCCCGATCTCGAGGCCGACCACGCGGTCCATCACATCGCCGCGCGCCGTGAGCATCACGATCGGGATCTCGCTCTCCTTGCGGATCTCGCGGCACAGCGCAAAACCGTCCATCTCGGGCAGCATCACGTCGAGGATCGCAGCGTCGTAGTGGCCTGCCCGCAGCTTGGCCAGCCCTTCGCTCGGCCGCGTCGCGCTTTCCAGCGTGCAGTCGAAGCGCGCGAAGTAAGTGGCGAGCGGCGGCGCCAGGTGTTCGTCGTCGTCGATCAGAAGGATGCGAGGCATGGCCGGATTGTGACTGCGGGACCCCTTTAAAAGGATCACCACGCGTCGCGCGGGCCGAGTTGCCCGAGGTGGGTGGCACCGAAGCTGCTGCCGTACTTGAGACCGTAGCCCAGCAGGCGATCGAAGCCGATGTGGGCCAGCCAGACCAGCCCCAGCGCAAGCGCCACCGGTTGCGCGGCCAGCGCGCCGAGCGCGATCAGCGCGGCCGGCCCGAAGTAGGAATGCGCGGCGTTGTAGAGCATGGCCCCGGTGCGCGCGCCGGCAAGGTAGCCCAGCAGCGAGACATCGGGCACGAGGAACAGCAGCGCGAATGCGCCCCAGCCGGCGCCGACCTGGCCGTACGCGACCAGCGCGCCGACCAGCAGCACCGCGCCTTCGAGGCGCAGCAGATTGCGCACGCCGCCGCGCACCGCGCCGGGCAGCACCGGAACCACGGTGCTGACGCCCGGCACTCGCTCGGCGCGGCGCCAGCCACGCCCGCCGCTGACGCCCGCGGCTTCAGCCACGATGGCCCCAACGGCGGCCACGGGCCATGAACTCGCGCACCTTCTGCTGCTGCGACGGGTTCAGGTTGTCGAAGAAGTCGGCCGCTGCCGCGATGATTTCGGGGCTGCCGGCGCGCACCGCTGCCGTCTTTTCGTCGACCAGTTTGGCGGCGCCAGCCTGGTCGAGTTTGTTGCCGGCGAACAGCGACGTGAACTGCGAGCGCGCGCCGCCGGCGCCGCCCGCGTCACGCATCGCCGTGCGCTGCGCCTGCAGCTTTTCGGCGAGCACGGCGAGCTTCTGCTTCTGCGTGGCGTCGAGGTCGAGCTTGCTGCCGACGCGCTCGACCACCTTGGCACGGAATTCGGCCGAGTCGCCGCTGCCCCAGCCATGGCGCTGGCCCGCACAGCCGGCAATGCTGCCGACCACGAGCGCGCCGCCGAGGAGGCCGAAAAGGGAACGTTTGATCCAGTGCTTCATGAGATGTCCTTGAGATGGAATGGAGGGGAAGGCGGCGCGTCAGAGCTTGCTGGTGCGCACGTCGACCGGGTTCTGCATGGTCGAAATGACCTTGCTGTTGACGCGCGAGCTCGAGCTCACGTTTTGGTCCGGCGCGGCGCTCGCGCGCACGGCCTCGGCCTGAACCGCGGCGCGATCCTGCGAAACGGCCACGGTTTCCGGGCCGCGCGAACCGCGTGTCACGTTTTGGTCGGGTGCCGAAGCAGCGCGCAGGGCTTCGGCATGCACGGCGTCGCGGCTCATGGCGGAAACGGGCGCCTGCACGCCTGCATAGGTCTCGGCCTGGACGGCAGAGGTGCCCAGCAGGGCCAGCGCGGAAACGGCGAGGAAGGTGGAGCGGATGTTCATGATCGAGGCCTTTCAGGGAGTGCTTGTTGAAGGAGCCTCGATGGTGCGAGCAGCGTCGCGCCGCGTCTTTTCAGCGCGGTCTCGTAATGTTTCGTTTGATGTCAACGCCGTTGCTCAACGGCGCCTGCGCCCGCAAAACGGCGCTGCAGGCCGATCGGGCCCGGAACCTCAGCGCGCCAGCAGCACCGCCGGGTCGTCGGCCTCGAGCACCTGTTGCGCCCACGGCACCAGCTTGTTGGTGTCGGCGCGCAGTACCTCCTGCTTGACCGTGAGGATCTGCGAGGGGTGCATCGAGAAGCTGCGCAGGCCCATGCCGAGCAGCAGTCGCGTGAACTGGGGGTCGCCCGCCATTTCGCCGCAGACGCTGACGCCCTTGCCCTGGCGACGGCATTCCGCAATGGTGTCGGCCACCAGGCGCAGCACGGCCGGATGCGCCGGGTCGTAGAGATGCGCCACCGCTTCGTCGGCCCGGTCGATTGCCAGCGTGTACTGGATCAGGTCGTTGGTGCCGATCGAGAGAAAGTCGAAGTACTTCAGGAAGGTCTTGAGCGTGAGCGCCGCGGCCGGGATCTCGATCATGGCGCCAAGCTTCACGTGGCCGTACACCACGCCGCGGTTGTCGAGCTCGGCGCGGGCAAAGTCGATCAGCGACAGCGTCTGGCGGATCTCGCTGGCGTGCGCGAGCATCGGAATCAGCAGGTGGATCTCGCCGTGCGCCGCGGCGCGCAGGATGGCGCGCAGTTGCGTCAGGAACATGGCCGGGTCGGCCAGGCTCCAGCGGATCGCGCGCAGGCCGAGCGCCGGGTTCAGGTGCTCCTGCTTGCTGGCCGACTTGCCGTCGAGCGGCTTGTCGGCGCCGACGTCGATGGTACGGATGGTGACCGGCATGCCCTGCATGCCCTCGACCGCGCGCTTGTAGGCCTGGTACTGCTCTTCCTCGTCGGGCAGGCGCGAGAGGCGCTGCGACTCGCGGCCCATGAACAGGAACTCGCTGCGGAACAGGCCCACGCCCACGGCGCCGGCCTTGACCGCGTTGAGCGTGTCTTCCGGCATCTCGATGTTGGCCAGCAGGTCGACGCGCTCGCCATCGAGGGTGACGGCCGGCTTGTGGCGCAGGCGCGAGAGCCGGCCGCGTTCGAGGTCGCCCTGGCGCTGCTTGAAGCCGTACTCGGCCAGGATGATCGGCGACGGGTCGACGATCACCACGCCGGCATCGCCGTCGATGATGACCCAGTCGTCCTGGCGCACCAGCTGGCTCGCGCTGCGCGCGCCGACCACGGCCGGAATGTCCATGCTGCGCGCGACGATCGCGGTGTGCGAGGTGCGGCCGCCCACGTCGGTGACGAAGCCGGCGAACACGCTCTTCTTGAACTGCAGCATGTCGGCCGGCGACAGGTCGTGCGCAATCAGCACCAGCGGCACGTCGATGCCGTCGCTGACGGTCACGTCTTCGTCGTCCTCCGCCTCGGCCGCGCGCTTGCGGCGCGGCGGCTTCGGTGCCAGCACGGCGGCGGTGCCCTTCATGCGGTGCAGCAGGCGCTCGACCACCTGCTCGAGGTCGGCCTTGCGCTCGCGCAGGTACTCGTCCTCCATCTCGTCGAACTGGCGCGCGATGATTTCGAGCTGCGTGGTCAGCGCCCATTCGGCGTTGTAGAGGCGTTCGGTGATCCAGTGCTTGACGCCTTCGGACAGGGCCTCGTCCTGCAGCAGCATCTGGTGCACCTCGAGCAGCGCCGAGAGCTCGTGCGGCGCGTCTTTCGGGCCCATGAGGGCCACGCTGGCCTGCAGCTTGACGAGCTCTTCGGCCACCGCATTGCGCGCACTGCGCACGCGGCCGATCTCGGTGTCGATCTCTTCGGGCTTGATGAAGTAGTGGGCAACGTCGATGCGGCTCGACACCACCAGCACGGCGCGTCCGATCGCGATGCCACGGGCAACCGGAAGGCCGTGGACTGCGAAGGTCATGCCAGGCCGGCGCCGGGCCGCCCCAAGCCGGCCGCACCCCCTCGGGGGGCAGCGACGACACGAAGTGCGCAGCGTGGGGGCATGTTCATTCGCCTTCGCCGAACTTGTCGTTGATCAGGTCGACCACCGCGTCCATGGCTTCCTGTTCCTGGTCGCCGCTGATTTCGATGTCGATCGTGACGCCGATGCCGGCGGCCAGCATCATCACGCCCATGATGCTCTTGGCATTGACGCGGCGGTCGCCGCGCGCCAGGTACACGTCGCATGGAAAACTGCCAGCCAGCTTGGTGAGCTTGGCCGAAGCACGGGCATGCAGCCCGAGCTTATTGCTGATGGTCACGGAGTTCTTGATCACTGAGTTTTCTTCGGGCCTGGTTCTGGGGTGCCGCAACGGCAACCTGCATGACACCCGCAGTGCCACCGGTGACCGCGCGCTGCACGAGCGCCTCGAGCGGTTCGTGCCGGTAGGTCACGGCGCGCAGCAGCATCGGCAGGTTGACACCGGCCACGAGCCGCGAGCGGGCGCCGTCGACCAGCTTCTGCGCCACGTTGCAAGGCGTGGCACCGAACACATCGGCCAGCACCAGCACCTGGGAGCGCGGCGTGCGGTATTGCTGCTGCAGCGTGATGCGCGCCGCCGCCAGCGTCTCTTCGGGCGAGACATTGGGCAACACGTCGAGCGCCACGATGGAGTTCTCGCAATCGGGGAACACGTGCAGCGCGCACTGCCTCAGCGCCTGGGCCAGTGGCGAGTGGGCGATGATGAAAATGCTGTTCATGCGGTGTCGGAGGTCGGTCGCTGATTATGCGGGGGTTGTGCGATCTCACGGCAGGCGCAGCCCGTCGAAGAAAGTCCCCGTGGCGTCTGCGGCCGACGGCTTGCCGAGCACCGTGGCCTGGTAGATCGCGACGCTACCGTCGCGCTGCGCATGCGCAAACCAGCGCACGCGGGCCTCGGTCGGCTTGCCGTCGGGCCCCGCGCCCCGCGCCTCGATCTGCCAGGGCGCCGGCGAGGCGGCGGCGCGCACCACGCTGACCGGCCCCTCCTGGATCTGGCCTCCGGTTGCGGCCTGCCACTGGGCGCGCGTGCCGGCGCGCCAGGCGGCCAGCCAGGCCTCGGCCTGGGCCACGTTGTCGGCGCGGGCATGGGCCACCGCAAAAGTGGCGCCGCCGGCTTCGCAGCCGGCCATCTGGACGCTCACCGTCTCGCTGCCGAGCGGAATCCGGCGCTCGGCGCGGTCGGGCTTGCAGGGCATCAGCGCCTTCAGCTCGGCATTGGTTGCCGCAACGTCCCGCCAGTTGAAAGTGGGGCTGCAGGCGAACGCCAGCAGGAGCATCGGCGCGGCCAGCAGCCAAAAGCCGGCGGAACTAAAATCGCGACGCTCCATCTGTCAGACACCCCATGAAAAAAGCCCTCTATGTTGCCGCAACCGCGATCGCCCTGGCGGCCGGCGTGGGCGTGTACCTGAATTCGGGCGCCACGGAGGCTCCAGCCTCCACCTTCGTGCTGCTCGATGGCAGCCAGAAGAGCACCAACGACCTGAAGGGCAAGGTCACGCTGGTCAACTTCTGGGCCACCAGCTGCGTCACCTGCGTCGGCGAGATGCCGAAGGTGATCGCCACGTACGACAAGTACAAGAGCAAGGGCTACGACACGCTGGCCGTGGCCATGAGCTACGACCCGCCGAGCTACGTGGTGAACTTTGCCGAGACGCGCAAGCTGCCGTTCAAGGTGGCGATCGACAACACCGGCGCGGTGGCCAAGGCCTGGGGCGACGTGCAGCTCACGCCGACCACCTATCTGGTCAACAAGCGCGGCGAGATCGTCAAGCGGTACGTGGGCGAGCCCGATTTCGCCGAGCTGCACCAGCTGATCGAAAAGCTTCTGACCGAGGTCTGACCGGCTGCAACTTGCAAGCCGGATCGACCTGCAGCGCCCGCCAGGCGGGCGCAAGCAGCTATCAACTTCGTAGCAAAACGCCTACTCGCGGCGGAAGCTGTCGTGGCACGATTTGCAGGTACCTCCGACCGACCCGACCGCCGCCTTCAGCGCCTCCAGGTTGCCGGTCTTGGCGGTGGCCAGCAGCTTGGCGGTTTCGGCGACCAGCTTGTCGCTGTGTTCCTTGAACTTGGCCGGCTCTTTCCAGATTTCGGCCTTTGCCTTGCCGCCCTCCGTGCCCGGCCCATAGGCGCCGCTCCACGGCAATTGCGACACCATGGCCACGACTTCCGCGTTGGCGACAGCGCTGGCCTGGTCGTAGGGCACGCGTCCGTTGGCCATGGCGGCGATGCGCCCGAAATGCTGGCTCTGCATGAACATCGCGCTCTGGCGGTACTTGACCGCGTCTTCGGGTTTGGCGAACTGAGCAGCAGCGGATGTCGACAGCGCGGCGCAGGCCGCAGCGAAGGCGAACAGGGCAAGACGGTTCATCGTGAGTGTTCCTCGAGGTGGGGCAGCGCTTCGAAACGGCGCTGCGCGTCAGTGTGAGGGGGCATCCCCCGGCCGTCGCATAGCAACAACCCGCAGACACCCCCGGCCCGACTTTGCTAATCTGCGTGTTCCGCAGCCCGCCCCACCCCTCCGATGAGCGCTTCGTTCGAGCCGACCACCCACCGCGCCGCGCTGGGAGACGAGCTTGCGCGTCCGGCCCGGATCTGGGATCTGCCGACACGGCTGTTTCACTGGGCGCTGGCGTTGGCGGTGATCTGCCTGCTCGTCACCGGCTTGGGGGGCGTCATGGAATGGCACTTCCGGTTCGGCTATGCGGTGCTGGCGCTGCTGCTGTTCCGGCTGGTGTGGGGCTTCGTCGGCGGGCGCTGGTCACGCTTTGCGGCCTTCATCTATTCGCCGCGCTCGGTGCTCGCCTACCTGGCTGGCCGGGCCCATCCCGACCATCTGATCGGCCATACCCCACTCGGCGCGTTTTCGGTGTTCGCGTTGCTCGGCATCCTGGCGTTGCAGGTCGCGAGCGGCCTCGTCGCGGACGACGAGATCTCGGCGTCCGGGCCGCTGACGCGCTTCGTTTCCAACGCCACGGTGAGCCTCGCCAGCGGCTGGCACACGCGGTATGGCAAGTGGATCGTGATCGGGCTGGTCAGCCTGCATGTGCTGGCGATCCTGTTCTACGTGCTGGTGAAGCGCGATCACCTGATTCGGCCCATGTTTTCCGGCGACAAGCTGCTGAGCGGCGGTCGCATCGCCGAGAGCCGCGACAACATGGCGACACGGCTGATGGCGCTGTTGATCTTCGCCCTGTGCGCCGGCTTCGCAGCCTGGATTGCATCGTTGCGCGCATGAGCTACTCCGTATCGCGCCCCCTGCCGCTGGCCGACACGCCCGAGATCGTGCTGCTGACGCCCGACGAGCCGCACGAACTCGAGGCTGCGCGCACGGTGTTCCGCGACTATGCCGAAGCACTGGACGTCGACCTGTGCTTTCAGAATTTCGAAGAGGAGCTGGCAGGGCTGCCGGGCGACTACGCCGAGCCGCGCGGCTTCCTGCTGCTGGCGCTGGTCGATGCGACCGACGCCAACGTGCAACAAGCCACCGGCGCGCCGCTGCTCACACGAGGTGACGGCCGGCCGGCGCATGTGGCGGGCTGCGGTGCGCTGCGCCCGCTCGATACCGCCGACTACCCCAACGCGGCGGAAATGAAACGGCTCTACGTGCGGCCGGGTTTTCGCGGACTCGGACTGGGCCGCCAGATCGCCGAGGCGCTGCTCGATGCAGCCCGCAGCGCGGGCTACGGCTGCGTGCTGCTCGACACGCTCGACGACATGGAATCGGCGCGTGCGCTCTATGAAGACCTGGGTTTCGAGGAAGTGCCGCCCTACTATCACAACCCGATTGCCGGGGCGCACTACCTCAAGGTGGAGCTATAGCTCGCCCCCCAGGCTGCGCGCACTTCGTGTCGCTTCGCCTACCCCCGCCCGGGGGCGGCGCCGACGGCCCGGCAAAGCCGGATCCGTGGCACCTCGCGAAAGAATTCTTGGATCAGCCCCGCGCTTGGGCCAGCAGGGTGTCGGCGTCGCTGACCTCGAATTTGCCGGGCGCTTCGACATTGAGCGAGGCGACCTTGCCGTCTTTCACCAGCATCGAATAGCGATTGCTGCGCAGGCCCATGCCGCGGCCCGTGAGGTCGAGCGTCAGGCCGGTGGCCTTGGCGAAGTCGGCGCTGCCGTCGGCCAGCATGCGCACCTTGGCGCCGGTCTTCTGGTCACGCGCCCAGGCGCCCATGACGAAAGCGTCGTTCACGCTGACGCACCAGATCTCGTCGACGCCGGCCGCCTTGAAGTCGTCGAAGTGCTGCACATAGCCCGGGACATGCTTGGCCGAGCAGGTCGGCGTGAAGGCACCGGGCAATGCGAACAGTGCGATGGTCTTGCCGGCCGAAGCCTTGGCCACATCGACCGGGTTCGGGCCGATGCTGCAAGCCTCGCCTTCAACCTCCGAGTACTCCTGCAGGGTGGCCGCTGGAAGGGTGTCGCCGACTTTGATCATGATGAAAGATGCTCCAGAAAAAGAAAAACGGCCCACATTGTGGGCCGTTTCGGCGTGGGCTGCGGGCCCGGGGTTTAGACCGCAGCGGCCTTTTCGACCAGACGGGTCACAACCCAGTTCTTGGTCTTCGAGATCGGCCGGCTTTCGGTGATCTCGATGGTGTCGCCGAGGTGGTACTCGCCCTTTTCGTCATGGGCGTGGTACTTGCTCGTCTTGGCCACGATCTTGCCGTAGAGCTCGTGCTTCACACGACGCTCGACCAGCACGGTCACGGTCTTCTCACGCTTGTCGCTGACCACCTTGCCGATCAAGGTGCGCTTGAGGGACTTTTTAACTTCCGTCATGTTCACTCCTTACTTGGCGGCTTGGGTTTCTTGCTTCTGGGCAAGAATGGTCTTGGCGCGCGCGATGTCGCGACGCGTCACGCGCAACGTCGAGGTGTTCGACAGCTGTTGCGTGGCTTTCTGCATGCGCAGGCCGAAATGGGCCTTTTGCAATTCCTTGATTTCGGTCTGCAGGCCGGCGACATCCTTGTCGCGCAGCGTTGCGGCCTTCGACACCTTGACCGGCTTGGCCGCGGCGTCCTTCTTTTTACGTGTTGCCATCAGTGTTCTCCCATCAGGCGCCAAGCTGGCGCGAGACGAACGTGGTGCGCAGCGGCAGCTTGGCGGCAGCCAGGCGGAACGCTTCGCGAGCGAGTTCTTCGGGCACGCCGACGATCTCGAACACGATCTTGCCGGGCTGGATTTCAGCCACGTAGTACTCGGGGTTGCCCTTGCCGTTACCCATCCGCACTTCAGCGGGCTTGTGGGAGATTGGCTTGTCGGGGAACACGCGAATCCAGATACGGCCACCGCGCTTCACGTGGCGCGAAATCGCGCGACGCGCGGCTTCGAGCTGACGCGCCGTGAGACGGCCGCGGTCGGTGCATTTCAGACCGAAGTCACCGAAGGCGACCGAGTTGCCCCGGGTCGCGATGCCGGTGTTGCGGCCCTTTTGTTCCTTGCGGAACTTTCTGCGTGCAGGTTGCAGCATGTTTCTTACTCCGTGGTTCTAAGACCGATTACTCGGTCTTGGCACCGTCAGCTGCTGCAGCTGGCGCGGCTTTGCGGACGCGCTTAACGGCGGGTTTCGGGGCGTCTGCACCCGGTGCGGGGGCACCACCGGTGGCTTCTGCGGGCTTGTCGCTGCCATCGGCCGGCGCGGTGTTGCCACCGATCGGGCCACGGGCTGCGGGGCGTGCGGGACCACGACGGTCTGCACCCGGACGGTCGCCACCTGGGCGGCCATCACGGCGCGGACCACGCGGACGACGCTCGTCGTCGGGACGCGGCGTTTCTACGGCCGGCAGGTCGTTGCGACCCAGCGTGTCGCCCTTGTAGACCCAGACCTTGACGCCGATGACGCCGTATGTGGTCTTGGCTTCCGAGGTGCCGTAGTCGATGTCGGCGCGCAGGGTGTGAAGCGGCACGCGACCTTCGCGGTACCACTCGCAACGTGCGATTTCGATGCCGTTCAGGCGGCCCGACGACATGATCTTGATGCCCTGCGCGCCGAGGCGCATGGCGTTCTGCATCGCGCGCTTCATGGCGCGGCGGAACATGATGCGCTTTTCGAGCTGCTGGGTGATGCTGTCGGCGATCAGCTTGGCATCGATTTCGGGCTTGCGCACTTCTTCGATGTTCACTGCCACCGGCACGCCGAGCTGCTTGCCCAGTTCGCGCTTGAGGTTCTCGATGTCCTCGCCCTTCTTGCCGATCACGACGCCCGGACGTGCCGAGTAGATCGTGATGCGGGCGTTCTTGGCGGGGCGCTCGATCATCACGCGGGAGACCGATGCGTTCTTGAGCTTCTTCTTCAGGTACTCGCGCACCTTGATGTCTTCGGCCAGCATGCCCGCGAAATCGCGGTTGTTGGCATACCAGCGGCTGGACCAGTTGCGGGTAACCGCAAGGCGGAAGCCGGTCGGGTGGATTTTTTGTCCCATAGTCTTCCTGGCCTCTTAGTTGCCAACCGTCACGTACACATGGCACGTGGGCTTGCTGATGCTGTTGCCGCGGCCCTTGGCGCGCGCGGTGAAGCGCTTGAGCGTGGCACCTTGTTCAACGTAGATGGTCTTGACCTTCAGTTCGTCGATGTCGGCACCGTCGTTGTGCTCGGCGTTGGCGATGGCCGACTCGAGCACCTTCTTGATGATCACAGCGGCCTTTTTCTGCGTGAACTGCAGAACGTTGAGCGCTTGATCGACCTTCTTGCCGCGGATCAGGTCAGCGACCAGACGGCCCTTGTCGACCGAGAGGCGGACGCCGCGGAGGACTGCACGTGTTTCAGACATGGTCGTTCCTTACTTCTTCTGGACTTTCTTGTCCGCGGGGTGCCCCTTGAACGTGCGGGTGAGCGCAAATTCGCCGAGCTTGTGGCCGACCATCTGGTCGGTAATGTAGACAGGCACGTGCTGCTTGCCGTTGTGCACGGCAATGGTCAGGCCGATGAACTCGGGCAGGACCATCGAGCGACGCGACCAGGTCTTGATCGGCTTCTTGTCCTTGGTCGTCACGGCCTTGTCGGCCTTGGCCACCAGGTGGTGGTCGACGAAAGGACCCTTTTTGAGAGAGCGAGTCATGAGGCTGTCCCTTACTTCTTGCGACGCGACACGATGAAGACCTGCGTGCGCTTGTTGTTACGGGTACGGTAGCCCTTGGTGAGATTGCCCCACGGGTCGACAGGATGGCGGCCTTCGCCGGTCTTGCCTTCGCCACCACCGTGCGGGTGATCCACCGGGTTCATCACCACGCCGCGAACGGTCGGGCGAATACCCATGTGACGCTTGACACCGGCCTTGCCGAGACGGCGCAGGCTGTGTTCTTCGTTGGCAACTTCACCGATGGTCGCGCGGCATTCGACGTGCACGCGGCGCACTTCGCCCGAGCGCATGCGCACCTGGGCGTAGACGCCTTCGCGGGCCAGCAGCGTGGCCGACGTGCCGGCCGAGCGGGCGATTTGCGCGCCCTTGCCGGGTTGCAGCTCGATGCAGTGGATGGTTGAACCCACCGGGATGTTGCGGATCGGCAGCGTGTTGCCGGCGCGGATCGGTGCTTCGGCACCGCTCAGCAGCGTGGCACCGGCTTCCAGACCGCGCGGGGCGATGATGTAGCGACGCTCGCCGTCGGCATAGCAGACCAGAGCGATGTGGGCGGTGCGGTTCGGGTCGTATTCGATGCGTTCGACCTTGGCCGGGATGCCGTCCTTGTTGCGCACGAAGTCGACCACGCGGTAGTGGTGCTTGTGCCCACCGCCCTTGTGACGCGTCGTGATGTGGCCGTTGTTGTTGCGGCCGGCCTTCTGGAACTGAGGCTCCAGAAGGGCTGCGTGCGGGGCACCCTTGAACAGGTGATCCCGCGAGATCTTCACCGCGCCACGTTGGCCCGGCGAAGTGGGTTTCATCTTGATGACGGCCATGATTAAGCGCCTTCCCCGACGAGGTTGAGCTCTTGACCGGCCTTCAGCGTCACGTAGGCCTTGCGAACGTTGTCGCGGCGGCCGATGGACTTGCCGAAGCGCTTGGTCTTGCCCTTGGTGTTGAGCACGGACACGCCCTGGACTTCGACCTTGAACATCAGTTCAACAGCGGCCTTGATCTCGGGCTTGGTGGCGTCTTGCAGCACCTTGAAGGTGACCGCATTCGACTTCTCGCCGACCATCGTGGCCTTTTCGGACACGATCGGCGCGACCAGCACCGTCATCAGTCGACCTTCGTCGAACTGGCGGGCGGCGGGCGTAGGATTCATGCGGCTCATGCGAACATCTCCTTGAGCTTTTCGATGGCAGCCTTGGTGACCAGCACCTTCTTGTAGTGCACCAGCGAAACCGGATCGGCGTAACGCGGCTCGACGACGAGCACGTTCACCAGGTTGCGCGAAGCGAGGTACAGGTTTTCATCGACTTCGTCGGCGATCACGAGCACCGATTGCAGATTCATTGCCTTGAACCGGGCCGCCAGCGGCTTGGTCTTGGGCGAATCAACCGTGAGCGAGTCCACCACGGCCAGACGGCCTTCGCGGGCGAGCTGCGAGAGGATCGACGCCATGCCGGCGCGATACATCTTCTTGTTGATCTTCTGCGAGAAGTTTTCGTCGGGCATGTTCGGGAAAATCCGGCCACCCCCGCGCCACAGCGGCGAGGACGTCATACCGGCACGGGCACGGCCCGTTCCCTTTTGCTTGAACGGCTTCTTGGTCGAGTGCTTGACCTGCTCGCGATCCTTTTGGGCGCGCGTGCCCTGACGGGCGTTGGCCTGGAATGCAACGACGATCTGGTGAACCAGGTCTTCGTTGTAGTCACGGCCGAACACGGTCTCGGGGGCGTCGAACTTCGACGCAGCCTGGCCTTGTTCGTTCAGGAGTTCGAGTTCCATTACTTCGCTCCTTCAGCAGCTTGCGGCTTGGCCTTGACGGCGGGGCGCACGGTGACGAAGCCACCCTTGGAGCCCGGAATCGCGCCCTTGATCAACAGCAGCTGGCGCGCTTCGTCGATGCGGAACACGTCGAGGTTCTGCGTGGTCACGGTGACGTCGCCGAGATGGCCCGTCATGCGCTTGCCCGGGAACACACGGCCCGGATCCTGCGCCATACCAATGGAACCCGGCACGTTGTGCGAACGGCTGTTACCGTGCGACGCGCGCTGCGAGCTCATGTTGTGGCGCTTGATGGTGCCAGCGAAGCCCTTGCCGATGGAAGTGCCCTGCACGTCCACCTTCTGGCCGACCGCGAACACGCTGCCTGCGGCGATGACACCACCGGCCTTGTGCTGACCGGCCGTATCGGCGGTCACACGGAATTCCTGGATGATTTCACCGGCTTCGACGCCCGCTTTCGCGAGGTGGCCGGCCTGGGGCTTGGTCACGCGCGATGCTTTGCGCGAACCGAACGTCACCTGCAGGGCAACGTAGCCATCCGTCTCTTGCGACTTGATCTGGGTCACGCGGTTGTTGGACACATCCACCACCGTGACAGGAACTGCGTCCCCATCATCGGTGAAGAGACGCATCATCCCCACCTTGCGACCCAGCAACCCGAGGGAGTTGCTCAGACTCATTTGTTTTCTCCAAAAATGGAAGTCCTCTCCCGCCGCTGCCACTTCAATTGGCGACAGCGTTGACCGAATCCTTGTTGAAGGAACCCGGCCACGGAAGAAGGTTGATAAGACCCGACCTTTTGGCGCCCCAAAGGACGCACGAAAGGCAGAGCCAAAGATTATAGCCCGGGGCGGGGCCACCGCGCAAGGGCGGCCGATGGGCCGCCCGCAGCGCTCAGCGCACCGGCATCGATATCACAGGCTCGCCCGCCGGCGTCTTCTTGAGATCGCCGCTCGAGCGCATCGTCGGCGCGACCTTGCCGACCCGCACCGGGATCGATGTTGCGCTGGTCAACCCGTTCTGCGTGGTGAAAACGTTCAGGTAGGAGATCCCCTCGGCGCCCGGGGCCACCTGCACGGTGATGGTGGTGGCCTCGCCAGCCGGCAGGCGGAGCTCGGCGCTGCCGGTCAGCGTAAGCCCGGGATCGGCGCTGAGCCGCACGCCCGCGCCGGCCGGATCGACGACGCCGTCGAAACGAATGGTCACAGTCGTGTTGCGGCCGACCTGCGGCGAACCGTCGACCGTGTACTGCACGTCGACGCCGGAGCCGTTGGGCTTTTTCGCGGCCTGGGTCATGGTGGCCTGCCTCGATGATGTCTTGGCGATGCCGGGCCCGGCGGGGGCATCGGCCGACGCCGCCAGCGGAATTGCCAGAGCCAGCGCCAGAAAGGTCACGCTCGAACTGCGACGGATGTTCATGGCGGTGTTCCTCAAGTGATGCTGACGTTGAAGCAGGTCGATGCGGCGGAGTCGTTGTAGTCGCGCAGAACAACAACGTTGTCCCCGGCCAGCAGGCCGACGGCCGCAGTTTCGGTCGACCCGAGGCCATCGCTGAGCGCCAGCAACCGGCCGCTGTAGACCTCGAAGTCCGGATCGGCCGCGGCCGGGCCCGTCACCGAAATCTGGCGGGCGCCCGCGCTGGGCGCAGTGACGCGCAGATAAACGAAGCTGCCGAGCTTGTTGCCGGCACCGGCGATGTTGGAGACGCAAGCGACGGTGGTGGCGCCGATGGGGGCCGTCACGTACATCGGCAGCGCCGAGGCGATCACAGGTGTGCCGCCAGCATTGGTTTCGGCCGTCCCGAACGGGTCGTTCGCCGCCACACTGATGTTTTGCCCGCCCAACAGACCGGCCAGCGCGGAGGCGCTGCCCGGCGACGCGGCATTGAAAGCGGCGGCGAAGGGATGGATCGAGGTGACGGCAACGGCCGTCTTGAACGAGCCGGTCATGGCGGCGTGGATCGGCTGGAATCCGACCTGCTGGTTGAGATTCCACAGGATCGACTGGATCGACGCCTCCCGGTACCAGCCGGGATTGCTCGCGGGCCCCACCGAAAGATCGATGTTGACGCCCTGCGCCTGTGCGGCACCACCCGAATCGGTGTAATTGCTGCGCGCCAATGCAATGCCCGACCAGGCATTGCCCCAACCCTCCGAGAAGGCCAAACGGCGATCGACCCGCTGCGACTGGGAGTGCTCGCCGCCCGGCGAATCGTCGCGGCTGAACGCCGACTGGTAGTAGTGCCCCCACTCGTGCGCGATCACCGAGGCGTCGTATTCATCGGTATCGACGTTTTCCTTGCCCAGAACATAGATTGCGCGGCCGCTAGAGCCGCCGCTCGAGAACGAGGTGGTTCCGATCTGGCCAAGCGCCGGACTGCCGCCGGAAGGCACGTTGTTGATGCTCCAGAACACCCGCAACGAAGGAAAGGCTGTAGCCGGCGCAACGGAAAGCACTTTCTGCATTGCCGTGTAGACCGTGTCGAGCACCGCGAACGGCGCCGCGATTCGGGTGCCGGTGTACGACGCGCCACCCCAACCGGAGGTTGCGCGCAGGTCACGCGTCAGCGCCGCTGCGCCCGACGAGAAGGTGGGCGAATCGATCACGTAGATCGCATCGGATTGCGTGTTGTCGCGCACGCTGACATCCCAGGTGGCGCCGCTGCCGCCCTGCACCATCTGGGCCTTGACCCGCACGAAGACCTGGGTGTTTGAAGGCACTGTCACGGAGTACACGCCGTTGCCATCGGTCGTGGTGCTGGCCAACACGGCCGACGCAGCGTTGAGCACTTCCACTGCAGCGCCGCGCACGGGCTTGGCGCTGATGGAGCCGTAGAGCAGCGCGCCGGTTGCGTTGGGCACCGCGTCGTAGGTGGCGGTACCGCTGAGCGTGACCGGAATGCTTGTGTCGCCCGGTACGGCAATGCCCGAAAGCGGGAAGAAGGCCGCGCCACCGCCGCCACCCCCGCCACCGCAACCAGCCAGCACGACGAGGGCAAACATCGCGACACCGCGAGACCACAACATCTTTTTCATACCTGCCACCCTTTCCCTGTGCTGGGAGTTCCCGAACGACGACGCGCCAATACCTGCGAAGAATGCCACAGGCGCGGCGAAAAAGACAAAAGCCCGCTTGCCGAAATGCACGCGGGCTTTGTCGAACCGGTTTCCGGCGATTTACTGCAGCTTGATCTCGACGTCGACGCCGGCCGGCAGGTCGAGCTTCATCAGCGCGTCCACGGTCTTGTCGGTCGGGTCGACGATGTCCATCAGGCGCTGGTGCGTGCGGATCTCGAGCTGGTCGCGCGACGTCTTGTTGACGTGCGGCGAGCGCAGGATGTCGAAACGCTTCATGCGGGTCGGCAGGGGCACGGGGCCCTTGACGATCGCGCCGGTGCGCTTGGCGGTGTCCACGATTTCAGCGGCCGACTGGTCGATGAGCTTGTAGTCGAACGCCTTCAGGCGGATGCGGATTTTTTGCTTGGTGGCCATGACGCGGTTCCTTATCAGGCGAGGATCTTTGCCACGACACCCGAGCCGACCGTCTTGCCGCCTTCACGGATGGCGAAGCGCAGGCCTTCTTCCATCGCGATCGGGTTGATCAGCTTGACGGTGATGCTCACGTTGTCGCCGGGCATGACCATTTCCTTGTCGGTCGGCAGCTCGATCGCGCCGGTCACGTCCGTCGTGCGGAAGTAGAACTGCGGACGGTAGTTGTTGAAGAACGGCGTGTGACGGCCGCCTTCGTCCTTGCTCAGTACATAGACTTCAGCGGTGAAGTGCGTGTGCGGCTTGATCGAGCCGGGCTTGCACAGCACCTGGCCGCGCTCGACTTCTTCGCGCTTGGTGCCGCGCAGCAGCACGCCAACGTTGTCGCCAGCTTGACCTTGGTCCAGCAGCTTGCGGAACATTTCCACGCCGGTGCAGGTGGTCTTGACGGTCGGGCGGATGCCGACGATCTCGATTTCCTCGCCAACCTTGATCACGCCACGCTCGACGGCGCCGGTCACCACGGTGCCGCGACCCGAGATCGAGAACACGTCTTCCACGGGCATCAGGAAGGTGCCGTCCACGGCGCGCTCGGGCGTCGGGATGTAGGTGTCGAGCGCTTCGGCCAGCTTCATGATGGCTTCTTCGCCCAGCTTGCCCTTGTCGCCTTCCAGGGCGAGCTTGGCCGAGCCGTGGATGATCGGGGTGTCGTCGCCCGGGAACTCGTACTTGTCCAGGAGTTCGCGCACTTCCATTTCGACCAGCTCGAGCAGTTCGGCGTCGTCGACCATGTCGCACTTGTTCAGGAACACGATGATGTAACCCACACCGACCTGGCGGGCCAGCAGGATGTGTTCGCGGGTCTGGGGCATCGGGCCGTCAGCGGCCGAGCACACCAGGATGGCGCCGTCCATCTGGGCGGCGCCGGTGATCATGTTCTTCACATAGTCAGCGTGGCCGGGGCAGTCGACGTGGGCGTAGTGGCGGTTGGCCGTTTCGTATTCGACGTGCGCGGTGTTGATCGTGATGCCGCGGGCCTTTTCTTCAGGGGCCGCGTCGATCTGGTCGTACGCCTTGGCTTCGCCGCCGAACTTGGCCGACAGCACCGTCGCGATCGCCGCCGTCAGCGTGGTCTTGCCGTGGTCAACGTGACCGATCGTGCCCACGTTCACGTGCGGCTTGGTGCGGGTGAATTTACCTTTTGCCATTTTTCAATCCTTAGAAAGAGCATTCCCGTGTATTGGTTTTATGTCTGCATCCGATTGCTGGTTCGCCCCGCACGGGAACAGGGCGGCACCGGATCGCAGACAAGTTGGGCGACGCCGTGCGTCGCCCGACGTTCTTGAAAACTTACTTCGCGCGAGCAGCCACGATGGCTTCTGCAACGTTGCGCGGAGCTTCAGCGTAGTGCTTGAACTCCATCGTGTACGTGGCACGGCCTTGCGACATCGAACGCAGCGTGGTCGAGTAGCCGAACATTTCCGACAGCGGCACTTCGGCCTTGATGGCCTTGCCGCCACCCATCATGTCTTCCATGCCCTGCACCATGCCGCGGCGTGAGGACAGGTCGCCCATCACGTTGCCGGCGTAGTCTTCAGGCGTTTCGACTTCCACAGCCATCATCGGCTCGAGGATCACCGGGCTGGCCTTGCGGCAGCCTTCCTTGAAACCGAAGATGGCGGCCATCTTGAACGCCATTTCGTTCGAGTCCACGTCGTGGTACGAGCCGAAGTGCAGGGTGACCTTGACGTCGACCACCGGGTAGCCGGCGAGCACGCCCTGGCCGAGCGCTTCGATCACGCCCTTTTCGACCGCGGGAATGTATTCGCGCGGCACCACGCCGCCCTTGATCGCATCGACGAACTCGAAGCCCTTGCCGGCTTCCTGCGGTTCGATCTTGAGCACGACGTGACCGTATTGGCCCTTGCCGCCCGACTGGCGCACGAACTTGCCTTCGGCTTCGTCCACGGTCTTGCGGATGGTTTCGCGGTATGCCACCTGCGGCTTGCCGACATTGGCTTCCACGCCGAACTCGCGCTTCATGCGGTCCACGATGATTTCGAGGTGCAGTTCGCCCATGCCGGCGATGATGGTCTGGCCCGATTCTTCGTCGGTCTTGACGCGGAACGACGGATCTTCCTGCGCCAGACGCTGCAGGGCGATGCCCATCTTTTCCTGGTCGACCTTGGTCTTGGGCTCGACGGCCTGCGAGATCACCGATTCCGGGAACACCATGCGTTCCAGCGTCAGGATCGAAGCGGGATCGCACAGGGTCTCGCCCGTGGTCACTTCCTTCAAGCCGATGCAGGCAGCAATGTCGCCAGCGCGAATTTCACTGACTTCAACACGGTTGTTGGCGTGCATCTGCACGATCCGGCCGATGCGCTCTTTCTTGCCACGCACCGGGTTATAGACGCTGTCGCCCTTGGTCAGCACGCCGGAGTAGACGCGCACGAAGGTCAACTGGCCGACGAACGGGTCGGTCATCAGCTTGAAAGCCAGGGCCGAGAACTTCTCGCTGTCGTCGGCCTTGCGGGTCGTCGGCACTTCATCTTCGTCCATGCCCTTGACCGGCGGAATGTCGGTCGGTGCAGGCATGTACTCGACCACTGCGTCGAGCATGGCCTGCACGCCCTTGTTCTTGAAGGCCGAGCCGCACAGCATCGGCTGGATTTCGCCGGCGATGGTGCGTTGACGGATGCCGGCCTTGATCTCGGCTTCGGTCAGCGCCTCGCCTTCAAGGTACTTGTTCATCAGCTCTTCGCTCGATTCGGCAGCAGCCTCGACCAGCTTTTCGCGGTATTCGGCACAGACGTCGGCGAGGTCGGCCGGGATTTCGCCGTACTTGAAGGTCACGCCCTTGTCTTCGTCCCAGATGATCGACTTCATCTTGACGAGGTCGACGATGCCCTGGAAGCGCTCTTCGGCACCGATCGGGATCTGGATCACGACCGGGTTGGCCTTCAGGCGATCCACCATCATCTGGCGCACGCGCAGGAAGTCGGCGCCGGTGCGGTCCATCTTGTTGACGAACGCGAGACGCGGAACCTTGTACTTGTTGGCCTGGCGCCAGACGGTTTCGGATTGGGGCTGCACGCCGCCGACCGCGTCGTACACCATCACGGCGCCGTCGAGCACGCGCATCGAGCGCTCGACTTCAATCGTGAAGTCCACGTGGCCGGGGGTGTCGATGATGTTGATGCGGTGTTCGTCGAACGTGCCGCCCATGCCTTTCCAGAAGCAGGTGGTGGCAGCCGAGGTGATCGTGATGCCGCGCTCCTGCTCCTGCTCCATCCAGTCCATCGTGGCGGCGCCGTCGTGCACTTCACCGATCTTGTGGTTCACGCCGGTGTAGAACAGGATGCGCTCGGTCGTCGTGGTTTTGCCAGCGTCGATATGCGCCGAGATACCGATGTTGCGGTAGCGCTCGATGGGGGTATTGCGTGCCATGAGAAATTACTCCATTAACGGATGAAAGCCCGCTCACCACACGGTGAGTCGGGCTTCCAGCCTGTCTGATTTGAGGGGACGGTGCTTAGAAGCGGAAGTGGCTGAAGGCCTTGTTGGCCTCGGCCATGCGGTGCACTTCATCGCGCTTCTTCATGGCACCGCCACGGCCTTCCGTGGCTTCCATGAGTTCATTGGCCAGACGCAGGGCCATCGACTTTTCGCCACGCTTGCGGGCGGCTTCCTTGATCCAGCGCATCGACAGCGCAAGACGGCGCACCGGGCGCACTTCGACCGGCACCTGGTAGTTCGCACCACCAACGCGGCGCGACTTCACTTCGACCATCGGCTTCACATTGTTGATGGCCATGGTGAAGGCTTCGACCGGATCCTTGCCCGGGTTCTTCTTCTCGATCTGCTCGAGCGCGCCATAAATGATGCGCTCGGCAACCGCCTTTTTGCCGCCTTCCATGATCACGTTCATGAATTTGGACAACTCGACATTGCCGAACTTCGGATCCGGCAGGATTTCACGTTTGGGGACTTCGCGACGACGTGGCATTTTTCTAACCTCTTTGCTTCAGTTGGCACCGTTTCCAGCACCGCGAGAGTCAACAAGAACTCTCACTTACTCGACCCAAAACCGGGTCACTTCGCTCGATGCGCCCGCCAAGGCACGCCGAACACCGTTGAAATACAGAAAGCCTTAAGCCTTCTTCGGGCGCTTCGCGCCGTACTTGGAACGCGACTGCTTGCGGTCTTTCACGCCTTGCAAGTCGAGCGAACCGCGCACGATGTGGTAGCGGACACCAGGCAAGTCCTTGACACGACCGCCACGAACCAGCACCACGCTGTGTTCCTGCAGGTTGTGGCCTTCGCCGCCGATGTAGGAAATGACTTCGAAGCCGTTGGTCAGGCGCACTTTGGCAACCTTACGCAGCGCCGAGTTCGGCTTTTTCGGGGTCGTGGTGTAGACCCGGGTGCAGACACCGCGACGTTGCGGCGAGTTCTGCATGGCAGGGCTCTTCGAGTTGATCTTCTCGACCTCGCGACCCTGACGCACCAGTTGATTGATGGTTGGCATGAATGAATAAGTCCAGTAACACTCCGCCGGGATCCCTCATCGTGACATGAGGAGGCAGGAGATGACGAAAACGTGAAACCCTTCGGAAATTTCCGAAAAGCCCACGAGTATAGCAGCCCGGCGCTACTTGATCCAGAGCCTTACGGCGTCCCAGGCCCGGCCGAGCACGCCGGCCTGCTCCACGGCTTCCAGCGCCACCAGCGGCACCTCGGTCACGGGCTGATCACCCAGCGTGACCTTGAGCGAACCGACCGTCTGATTCTTGGCGAACGGCGCTACCAGCGGATCGGGCCGGGCGATCTGCGTCTTGATCTTGCTGGCCGAGCCGGCCGGCACGGCCACCACGATCGGGTCGTTGCGGCCCAGCTTCACGGTGTTCTGCTTTCCCTTCCAGACCGCCGGGGTCGCGACCGCCTGGCCGCCATCGAACAGGCGCACCGCGTCGTACGCGGTGTAGCCCCAGTTCAGCAGCTTTTGCGATTCGTTGGCACGCGCGTTCTCGCTGCTCGCGCCGAGCACGATGGTCAGAAGGCGACGGCCGCCGGTCAGGTTCGGAAAGTCGCGCTTGGCCGTCACGATCATGCAGAAGCCGGCCGCATCGGTGTGCCCCGTCTTCAGGCCGTCGACCGTCGGATCACGGAACAGCAGCAGGTTGCGGTTGGTGTCGTTGGTCGAAGGCGTGCCCGGATAGCGGTATTTCTTGATCGCGTAGTACTTGGCCTCTTCCGGAAAGTCGCGCACCAGCCGGGTCGCCAGGATGCTGAGGTCGCGCGCGGTCGTGGTGTGGCCGGGCGCGGTCAGTCCTTCGGGGTTCTTGTAGCTGGTGTTCTTCATGCCCAGCGCCTTGGCCTGGTCATTCATGAGTTCCACGAAGTGCTCGACCGTGCCGCCGACCCCCTCGGCCAGCGCCACGGTGGCGTCGTTGCCCGACTGCACGATGAGCCCCTTGATCAGATCTTCGACCGGCACCTGCATCTTCGGGTCGATGAACATGCGCGAGCCGGGCATCTTCCAGGCGCGCTGGGAAACCGGCATGGTCTGCGTCAGCGTGATCTTCTTGGCGCGCAACGCGTCGAACACGATGTATGCCGACATCAGCTTGGTCAGCGACGCCGGTTCGACCGGCATGTCGATGTCCTTCTGCGCCAGCAACTGGTTGGCCGTGACATCGAGCAGCAGGTAGCTGCGCGCGGCGACTTCCGGCGGCGCGGGCACCTGGGCGGCAACGACCATGCAGAACGGAAGGGCGGCAACGAGCAGCAGCGCACGCAGCGCTTTCGAAAAACGGGTCATGAAAACGTCGGGGGGAACAGGAGAAAACTAGCCCGCGCGCAGATGGCGGGCGACGAGATTTTTGAGCAGCGGCAATTGTCCGTGAAAGAAATGGCCGCCTCCGGGAACGACTGTGACAGGAAGTGACTGTGGCCGCGCCCAGTCCAGCACGGCTGCCAGCGCGACCGTATCGTCCTGCTCGCCGTGCACCAGCAGCACGCGGTCGTGCGCGGCCTCGGGCAGCGCCGGCGGCGGGACCCGCGCCACGCTGGCGCCAACCAACGCCACGCGCTGCACATCGCGGGTGTCCCAGAGCGACTGCAACGCGTTGATGGCCACGAAGGCGCCGAAGGAAAACCCGGCGATCGCCAGCGGCCCCTCGGGTGCCACCTGCTGCACGATGGCCAGCATGTCTTCGGCCTCGCCGCGGCCTTCGTCATGCACCCCTTCGCTGGCACCAACGCCGCGGAAGTTGAAACGCACCGCCGCCCAGCCTGCCCCGATGAAGGCGCGCGCCAGCGTCTGCACCACCTTGTTGTCCATGGTGCCGCCGAACAGCGGATGGGGATGTGCGATCACGGCCACACCGCGCGGCGCCGTGCCGGCAACCGGCCCATCGCGCAGCGCCTGGATGACGCCGGCTCCGCCCTCGAGCTGGATTTTTTCGGTTTGCGCGTTCATTAGCGGCCCACGTCGGGCGGCAGCAGCAGCCGCTCGACCACCTTCCCGTTCTTCAGGTGCGAATCGACGATTTCGTCGATGTCTTCGAGGTCGACGAAGCTGTACCAGACGGCCTCCGGGTACACCACTGCCACCGGCCCGCCCGCGCAGCGATCCAGGCAACCTGCCTTGTTGACGCGAACCTTGCCCGGCCCGGCCAGGTCGGCCTGCTTGACCCGCGACTTGCAGTGGTCGAAACCGGCCTGGGCGCCGTGCTGCGCACAGGACTCTTCGCCGTTCTTGCGCTCGTTCAGGCAGAAAAAGATATGGCGGCCGTAGTAACCGGGCGAAGCGGGAGGCGGAGAACTGGGCATCGAGCCATTCTAGGATTGGCGTGTACGGCGCGACAGCGCCACCAGCGCGTAGCCGAGCGTGGCAAAGGGCCAGAGCCAACCCAGCCACTGCGCCAACCCGTTGAAGCGGATGAAGCGGCCCTGCTCCCACGTGGCCAGCGTCTGGGCGAAGTAGGCGCTTTCAGGCGCCTGGTTCAGCAGGCTCAGGTGCAACACCAGCGCCAGCAGCAACAACCCGCCGCATAGCCGCCGCGGCGCCCCCAGCAAGACGATGCCGACACACCCCGCCGCGACGATCCCGATCTGCACGGGCAGGCTGAGCCACGACCAGGCGTGCGGCGGCCCGTAACTCAGCGCCGCCGAGAGCGCACTGGCCGCGATGCCGACCAGCAGCGTCAACGGCAGCAGCATCGCGCGCCGCACCGCCGAGCGCGTCACCATGAAGCCGAGCAGGCACGGCACCAGCGCACCAAGCATCACGCACAACAGTTCGACGCCCGGCACCAGCGGCTGCAGCTCGAATTGACGCAACGGCATCCAGTCGATGAAGGGCGTGTCGAGCAGCAGTTCGGAGATGGCGGTTTCGAGCCGCTCGAACACCTGGCCGAGCCCGAACGTGACAGCCGCCGGGAACAGCAGTGCGACGGGCCACAACGCCAGCAGCACCAGCGCGCCACGCGCGTCCTCGACGAACCAGTTCGAGCGCGTGCGGTGCCAGTGCGCGATGGCGCCCATGCGTTCGAGCCCGACCGCCAGCACTGCGCCGAGCAGCGTGCCGGCCGTGTTGAAGCCGAAGTCGACGTTCGACGGAATGCGCGCCGGCAGATAGCTCTGCAAGGTTTCCATCGCGAACGAGATCGCCGCGCCCGCCAGGGTCGCCCGCAATACGGCGCGCGCGCCACTCGCGGCGGCCCGGGTCCGAAGCACCGTGAGCGCGGCCAGAAAGCCGAGCGGAACGTAGCCTGCGATATTGATCGCGAAATCGAAACCGGTCCAGTATTTGGGCCACGGCGCCGCCAGATAGGCCCAGGGCGCGATGCCCTGGTCGCGCCAGTCGGCAAACGGATAGAGGCTGGCGTAGAGAATCAGCGCCGCATAGGCGAGCGCCAGGGGCAGTGCGGTGGTCTTGTGCGCTGCCACCGTGGTCAGAAGGGCTTCACCACGACCAGGATCACGATGCCGAGCAACAGGAACACCGGCGCCTCGTTGAACCAGCGATACCAGCGATGGCTGTGCCGGTCGATGCCCGCTTCGAAGCGGCGCAGCAACGCGCCGCAGGCATGGTGATAACCGAGCGCCACCAGCACCAGGACCAGCTTGGCGTGCATCCACCCGTTGCCGGGGCCCCGGCCGATGCCGTAGCCCAACCAGAGCCACAGGCCGAACGCCAGCGCAGGCACGGCCAGGAAGGTGGTGAAGCGCATCAGCTTGCGCGCCATCAGCAGCAAGCGGGCCCGCTCGGCGATCGATTCGGGCGGCACCATCGCCAGGTTCACGAAAATCCGGGGTAGATAGAAAAGCCCTGCAAACCAGCTTGCGACGAACACGATATGCAGCGACTTGACCCAGAGCATGAAGGCAGTTTAGTGGCGCCGCCCTGACGGCGAGCGGACAAAAAAAAGCCCGACGTCAAAACGTCGGGCCAGGAAGCCCTTTTGCTGTCACACATCAAGGCACCCGCTCAGGGAGGAAAAGCGGGGGACGGCAAGCCGCCCAAGACAGAATTTAACAAAGCAACCCCGTGCTTTCAAGGCGCTGGTAACTTTTTTTTGACATTTTTGCCCCTTCAAAATAACCATAAAGTATTCATCAATGCGAAATCAAAGAACGAACGGTCGTGCGGCGCACAACGGCCGCGCCGCAGCAGTTCGGGCACAATTTTCCCCATGACCCCTCTCGCCCCCTTTCCCGCCGGCCGCCCGCGCCGCCTGCGCCGCGATGCGTTCAGCCGCAATCTGGTGCGCGAGCACGCGCTCACGTCGCACGACCTGATCTACCCGGTGTTCGTGCAGGAGGGCCAGCAACGGCGCGACCCAGTCGCGTCGATGCCCGGCGTCGAGCGGCTCAGCCTCGACCTGCTGCTACCGGTGGCCGAACAATGCGTGGCGCTCGGCATTCCGGTGATGGCGCTGTTCCCGGTGATCGATGCCAGCCTGAAGACGCCCGACGGTGACGAGGCTTTCAATCCCGATGGCCTGATCCCGCGCGTGGTGGCCGCGCTCAAGTCGCGCTTTCCCGAACTCGGCGTGATGACCGATGTGGCGCTCGACCCCTACACCAGCCACGGCCAGGACGGCCTGCTCGACGAGACCGGTTACATCCTCAACGACCCGACGGTGGAAGTGCTGGTGAAGCAGGCGCTCGTCCAGGCCGAAGCCGGCGTCGACATCGTCGCGCCGAGCGACATGATGGACGGACGGATCGGCGCGATCCGCGACGCGCTCGAAGCCAACGGTGCCATCCACACGCGCATCATGGCCTACAGCGCCAAGTACGCGAGCGCGTTCTACGGCCCATTTCGCGATGCGGTCGGCTCGGCCGCCAACCTCGGCAAGAGCAACAAGAAGGTCTACCAGATGGATCCCGGCAACAGCGACGAGGCGCTGCGCGAGGTGGCGATCGACATTGCCGAGGGCGCCGACATGGTGATGGTGAAGCCCGGCATGCCCTACCTCGACATCGTGCGCCGCGTGAAGGACGAGTTCCGCGTGCCGACCTTCGCCTACCAGGTGAGCGGCGAGTACGCCATGCTGAAGGCCGCCGCGCAGAACGGCTGGCTCGACCACGATGCAGTGGTGCTGGAAAGCCTGCTCGCGTTCAAGCGCGCGGGCGCCGACGGCGTGCTTACCTACTTTGCGCTCGACGCCGCCCGCTTGCTACAGAAACAATAACGCCCGATGCGCAGCCTCGAAATCGACAGCAGCCGGGTGATCGAGCACGATTCGCTCGCGCCATTGGCCCGGCCCGGCGTTTGCGGCAACGGCAGCTACCTCTGGATCTCGCTGACGCGCGAGGAATTCCGGGCCGAGCTCGGCAACGTGCAGGACATTCTCCAAGCCTTGTGCGGCACCCGGCTGGTCGACCTGCATGTGGCCGACCTGCTGAACGACCAGTTGCCCTCGCACTACGACTTCACCTCGCTCTACGACGTGCTGGTGTTCCGTCGGCTGGCGGCGGGCGTCGAGGCCGCCACGCCGGGCACGCCACCTCCAGCGCGGGGCGGCCCGACGGTACTGCGCCGCATCGACACGCGCCCGGTCGGCTTCGCCGTGTTCGACCGCGTGTTGCTTTCAGTGCACCCCGAAGGCGGAGCGCTGCGCGACATCTATGCGGCCAAGCTGCTGGCCGCAGCCGCACCGGGCGGCGGCGCACCAGCGCTCGATGTACGCGCCACGAGCGCGCGGCTGCCCAGCGGCCCGGCGGATCTGATGCTGCGGCTGGTGAACCAGATCGTCGACGGCTACCTCGATTTGCGGCGCGAACTCACCCGGCAGCTTGACCACTGGCAGGCCGAGCTGATCGACCCGCGCAGCCGCTTCACCAACTGGGGCGCGCTGATGCAGGCGCGCCAATCGCTGCACCACCTGGACGAAATCTGCGAAGACCAGCGCGCCGCGGTGCAGGACTGGATTGACGCGCTCGAAACCCTGCCAATGCCCGACGACGCGGCGGAACGGCGCGACCGCGAGCTGGTCATGGTGCGCAGCCGCGACGTGCACGAACACATCGAGCGCGTGGTGCACCATGTGCGCCGGCTCGAGCAGAACGCCGAGACCGCCGTGCAGATGCACTTCAGCGTGCAGAGCCACCGCACCAACGACATCATGCGGGTGCTCACGGTGCTGACTGCGATCTTCCTGCCGCTGAACCTGATCGCCGGGATCTTCGGCATGAACTTCGAGTTCATTCCGCTGGTACACAAGGCCGACGGTTTCTGGATCGCCATGGGGTCCATGGTGGTCGTGGCGGTGGTTCTGGTGCTGGTGTTCTGGCGCAAACGCTACCTCGCGCGCACGGCGCGCTGAGCACGCGCCCATGAAAAAGCCCGGGCTGCCTGCGCAGCCCGGGCTTTTTTTTAACGGCCGGTGCTTACTTGGCCTGAACGCCGTCGCGCTGCGCCTGCAGACGCACTTCGGCGGGGTTCTTCATGGTCGAGATCACGCGGCTGTTGACGCGCGAGCCGCTCGACACGTTCTGGTCAGGGGCGCTCGCGGTTGCAACGGCCTGGGCACGCACGGCAGCCGGGTCGGCCACCGAGGTGAACGGGTCGGCACCGCGCGAACCGCGGGTCACGTTCTGGTTAGGTGCCGAAGCGGCGCGAACGGCTTCAGCGTCGACATCGGCGCGGTTGAGCGCCGAAACCGATTGGTGAACGCCCAGGTAGGTTTCAGCATGCGCGCCGACAACGGCGACAAATGCGAGGGCTGCGGCAGCGATGAGTTGCGAAGAGGTCTTCATGTCGGTTCCTTTGATGGCGGATGGTGGTATCGAGCCAGGCTTGCGGTAGCGCCTGCCTGTGGCCCGAAGTTTCGAGCCGTTTGCCCCTTGAGAAACGCACGAAAAGGAGACACCACGTTTCCTCCTTAGAAACAATGACCGCAGCCTGACGTGCACAAGAAAAAGGCCGGGGCAGCGCTTGCGCGCCGCCCCGGCCTTGGTTTGTGTCGCTGTCACGCGGCCGCAGAAGCGGCCGGATGAATTACAGCGCTGCCTGGCGCGTGAAGGACACGGTCGGCTTGCTGTAGGCCGCCGGCACTTGGTCACGGTAGAAAGCACGGCGATCCAGGCTCTGCAGCGGGTTGTGCGCGGCAGCGACAGCCTGTTCACGGACGACAGCGCGATCGACCGAAGCGGTCAGGGCCGGTGCCACGTTGGACGACACGCCGTCGCCATACACGTTGCCTGCACGGGCAGCGACGGTGGCTTCGGCAGCGACATCGGCGCGAGCGAGGCCGCTGGTCAGCTGGTGCACGCCATCATAGGTTTCGGCTTGTGCGCCGGCGGCAGCCAGAATGGTGAGAGCGGCGGCGGCGATGATCTTCGAGGTGGTCTTCATTTCAATTTCCTTTGAGCATTGAGTCAGTTGAATCGAACTGGTCTTGGGTGGGATTGCGTCTTCGTTGACGCTTTCCTCGCTCGGGGGCCTTTGTTCACTCGGGTTTGCTGGAGTGCTTGCCCGTGAGATGAATTTTGAACCAGGAATATAGGTAAAAACCCTTGAGAATCGAACCGCTGCGTTCACGCTATCGAAACAATCCAGGAGCCTATGGACAGTCTTGACCTCATCAAAACCTTCCACGAAGTGGCCGCACAGGGCAGTTTTTCGCAGGCGGCCAAGCGGCTGGACATGTCAAAGGCCACCGTGAGCAAGTACGTGGCCGAGCTCGAGACGCGCTTCGGCGTGCGCCTGCTCAACCGCTCCACCCGATCGGTGAGCCTCACCGATGCCGGCGCCCTGCTGCTCGAGCGCAGCAAGCCGGTGATCGAGATGGTCGAGCATACGCAGGCTGAACTGCAGGATCACGCGAGCAAGCCGCGGGGCCGGCTGCGCATCTCGGCCTCGCATGGCATGGGCCAGGGCAACCTGCCGAACCTGCTGGCCCAGTACATGGGCTACTACCCCGACGTGCACATCAGCCTGCAGCTGACCAACCGCGTGGTGGATCTGGCCGAGGAAGGCATCGATGTCGCGCTGCGCTTCGGCCCGATCACCGACGCCAACCTGATCGTGCGGCGCCTGCTGTTGATGGATCTGGTGGTGTGCGCCTCGCCGCGCTACTGGAAGAAGCATGGCAAGCCGACGCACCCCTCGGAACTCGCGCAGCACGACGCGCTGACCAACTTCAACCAGGGCCAGCATCCGGAGTGGACTTTCGAGGTCGACGGCAAGCCGTTCAAGGTGGACGTGAAGAGCCGCATGGACGCGACCGAAGGCGCGCCGCTGATCGAAGTCGCGCTGCACGGCTTTGGCGTGCTCTACCTGCCTACGCTGCTGGTGCAGTCGTACCTGGACAAAGGCGAGCTCGAGCCGGTGCTGCAGGACTATGTGAGGGGTGACATGTGGTTGTCGGCCGCCTACCTGCAACGACGCCACAACAGCGCGGCGTTGCGCGCGCTGCTGGATTTTCTGGAAACCCGCATCAAGGGGACTCCCGGCAAGGGTCCCAAGCCGAAAAAGACCTGAGTCACTTCACGCCGAACAGGTCGGCCGCGTTGTCCCAGGCGATGCGCCGCGCCACGGCCGGCGGCAGGTCGCCGAGCCAGGCGCGATAGCCCTGCATCAGTTCGTCGTACGAACTCCAGCGCTGGTTGACCCAGGTGTCGGAGCCCACCAGAAAGCGCTCCGGGTACTGCAGGATCAATTCGCGCCACTCAGGGCACAGCTTGCCATCGGCACAGGTCAGGCCGGGGCGGTAGGAGAGCTCGCCCATCAGCAGCGGATAGCGCTCGAGCAGTGCGCGCACGCGCGCCACCGGCGCGCCGCCGATGCCGGTGTGCGCCCAGATCAGGCGCAGCGCCCTGCCCTTGGACGGCGCGTTCGCCATCAACAGATCGATCGCCACGTCGTCCACGTGCGCGAGCACCGCGAGCTGCTTCTGCTCCGCCAGCACGATCAGTTTTTTTGCGACCGGGCCGTTGGCATTGGCGCTCTCGTACAGATGGAATTCACCGATGCCGCGGTACGGCCCGCTCGCTGTGCCGCGCGCGAGTTCGGCATGCACCATCTCGTAGATCGTCTCGTCGCGGAACCAGCTGGTGTAGTCGTCGCGGTTGCGGTAGAGCCGCACGAAGGGCACCACCGTGACGCCGGCCTCGCGCGTCTCGCGTGCGGCGGCGAGGGTCTGCGTTCCGGCGTTGGGCCGCGAGTTGGCCACGATGGCTTTCACGCCGTTGCGCTGCATGCGCGCGAGCGCCTCGGTCGGCGGAAACGGGCCGGTGTTGCCGTCCCACGCCTCCTGGTTGTAGTGCAGGTGGGTGTCGAACAGCGGACCGGTGTAGTCGGCGGCCTGTGCGATCACGCTGCTTGCCATCAAGGCGATCGCTGCCAGTGCCCGTACTGCGGGCGCTGGCAGCGGAGGCTTGAAGGCCGGCACGCTCAGGTCAGGTGCTTCGCGAAGAACGCGAGCGTGCGTTCTTTCGCGACCTTTGCCGCTTCCGCGTTGTACGAGCCGCGCTGGTCGCAGTTGAAACCGTGACCGCATTCGTACACATGCACCTCGACCTCGGGGTGCGCGGTGCGGAAGTCGTCGATGGTGGGCAGCGGAATCCAGTGGTCGTTGTTGCCGAAATGGGCCAGCACCGGCACCTTCGGTTGCAGCGCGCTTTCTTCCGGCGTGGTCATGCCGCCGCCATAGTAAGGCGCCGCCGCCGCGAGGCCCGACACCGATGCCGCCGCGCGCCAGGTGAGCAGCCCGCCCCAGCAGTAGCCCACGATGCCGACCTTGCCGGCCTTGCCCGCGTAGTCGACCGCCGCCTGGATGTCCTGCAGCACGCCGGGCGCAGGCAGTGCTTCCACCGCGGTCTTGAGGCCGAAGCCGGCCTTCATGTCTTCGTCGGTGTAGCCAAGTTCGACACCGGGCTTGACGCGGTGGAACGTCGCCGGCGCCACGGCGAGATAGCCCGCGGCCGCATAGCCGTCGGCCACTGCGCGGATGTGCGAGTTGACGCCGAAGATTTCCTGCACCACGACGACGGCGCCCTTCGGCGCGCCGGCTGGTTCGGCAATGTAGGCCGGGAAGGTGAAGCCGTCTTTGGCGGTGAGGTCGATGGATTGGCCCATGGTCATGCTCCGTTGGTGGTGGGTGGTGGTTGCAGGGCGCTGGCGACGAAGTCGAGCCGATCCTGCCCCCAGAAGATTTCGCCGTCGATTACATAGCTCGGTGCGCCGAACACGCCGGCCTCGATCGCATCCTGCGTGTACTGCTCGTAGCGCTCCTGCACCGCCTGGCTTTGCGACTGCTCGATGCGGCGCGCGGGCAACCCGCATTCAACCACCATCGCTTCCAGATGTTTCGGATCGGCGATGTTGCGCTGCTGCACCCAGACCGCAGCAAACAGGGCACTGCAGAGTTTCATCGCAGCGTCGGTGCCGTCGTTGAGATCCACCGCAATGATCAGCCGTGCCGCATCGTCGCCCGACACCGGAAAGAACTTCGGCTGCGGGATCAACGGCATGCCCAGGTGGCGCGAGTAGCGCGCCAGTTCGACCAGCCGGTAGGCCTGCCGCTGCGGCGCGCGCTTGCCGAGCGGCAGTCCGCCCGACACCGGGAACACGGCGCCGAAATCGACCGGCCGCACCCGAACCGTGGCACCGGCGGCTTCGGCCAAGGCGGCGAAGCGCGCGTGGCCCAGATACGTCCACGGGCTTTGCGGTGTGAAGTAGTAGTCGATGGTGCGGCTCAATCGGTCTCCTCGATGATGTAATCCGGCGTCGGGGGGTTTTAACTGACGCGCAGATTCTGTGCAGGAGGCGGGCTTTGAATCAGGTGCTCTTGATCACCGGCGGCAGCCGCGGCATCGGCGCTGCCACGGCGCGGCTCGCGGCGCGGCGCGGCTGGGCCGTGGCCGTCAACTACGCGAGCCAGGCGGCTGCGGCCGACGAGGTGGTGCAGGCCATCCGCGCCGAAGGCGGCCGGGCGATCGCGGTGCAGGCCGATGTGGGCGACGAGGCGCAGGTGCTCGCCATGTTCGACCAGGTCGATGCCGAGCTCGGCCCGCTGAGCGGCCTTGTCAACAACGCCGGCGTGGTCGACATGCAGTCCCGCGTCGACCAGATGACGGTGGCACGGCTGGAGCGCATGCTGCGCATCAACGTGATCGGCAGCTTCATTTGCGCCCGCGAAGCGGTGCAGCGCATGAGCACCCGGCACGGAGGCCGTGGCGGCGTGATCGTGAACCTCTCGAGCGCGGCGGCGCGGCTCGGCTCGCCCGGCCAGTATGTCGACTACGCCGCGAGCAAGGGCGCCATCGACAGCTTCACCATCGGCCTCGCGAAAGAGGTCGCCGACGAAGGCATTCGCGTCAACGCGGTGCGCCCGGGCCTGATCGAGACCGAGATCCATGCCTCCGGCGGCCTGCCCGACCGCGCCGCACAACTGGCGTCCACGGTGCCGATGAAGCGCACCGGCAGCGCCGACGAGGTTGCCAACGCCATCGTCTGGCTGTTGTCCGCGGAGGCCAGCTACGCGACCGCGTCGTTCGTCGACATCACCGGGGGGCGCTGACATGGCCACCCCGGCGATGGATCTGATCAAGCCGCTGATCACACTGCTGGCGATCGTGAACCCGCTCGCGATCGTGCCCTTCTTCATCCACTACACGCAGGGCTTCACCGAAGGCCAGCGGCGGCGTACCGTCATGGTGGCATCGTTCAGCGCTTTCGTGGTGATCGGTGTGAGTGCGTTGCTGGGCTTGCAGCTGCTTGGCTTCTTCGGCATCTCGATCGCGAGCTTCCAGGTCGGTGGCGGGTTGCTGCTGTTGATGAGTTCGCTCTCGATGCTCAATGCCAAGCCGGCCGAAAGCAAGACCACCAACGAAGAGATTCGCGCCACCGAGGTCAAGGCATCGCTCGGCGCGTCGATCGCGGTGGTGCCGCTGACCATCCCGCTGCTGACCGGCCCGGCCACCATGTCGACCGTGGTGATCTATGCCGAGAAGACGCGCCACATCTGGGAGCTGCTGGTGCTGGTCGGCTACGGCGCCGTGATCGCGCTGGCCACGGCCGCCGCCTTCTCGCTGGCCGAGCCGATCGCGCGCGTGCTCGGCAAGACCGGCATCAACGTGATGACCCGGCTGATGGGCCTGATCCTCGCTGCGCTGGCCGTGGAAGTGATGGCCGACGGGCTCGGCAAGCTGTTTCCGATCCTGAACCGCGTCGCCTGAACCTCAGAGCCGCGCCAGCGCCTCGCGCACATCGGCGGGCGAGCGCACCTGCACCGCCTGCAGGCCGGCGGCAATGGCGCCGGTCACGTTCTCGGCCAAGTCGTCGAAGAACAGGATGGCCGATGGCGCGACGCCGATCGCTTCGGCGATGTGGGCGAACGCGGCGGCTTCGGGCTTGCGCAGGCCGATCTCCGATGAAACGAACACCCGGTCGAAAGTGGTGGCGATGCGCGGGTAGGCCGCCGTCCAGGCACGCTGGTGCTCGGCGTTGGTGTTGCTGAACGCGTAGCAGGGCCAGTGCTTGCGTGCCTGCTGGATCGCGTCCAGCGTTTCGGTGATCTCGGCGCGGAAGATCGCGTTCCAGCCGTGGGCGATCTGTTCGTCGCTGGCGCTGAGCCGCAGGGTGCGGCGCAGGCTTTCGAAATAGTCGGCAGCGGCGATCTCGCCGCGCTCGTGCCGGCGGTAGGGCTCGTCGAAGCCGAAGCGCTGGCGCAGTTCGTCCAGCGGCAGCGCCGAATGCAGCGCCCAATGCTGCAGCGCATGCTCGAAGTCGAACTCGAACACCACGCCGCCTAGGTCGAACAACAGGGCTTCAACGGGCGGCTTTTGGGGCATCTGCATTCGGGGCAAGTTCGAGTTCAACGAGGCGCGGCGTGACCGTGCCGCCATCGACGACAAGTTCGCCCACCGAAATCGGCAGGCTGAAGCGCCGCGGCCCGGCGCTGCCGGGGTTGATGTAGAGCACGCCGTCCCGCCGCTCGATGCGCGGCTTGTGCGAATGGCCGGTGACGACCACCTGCACGCCGGCGGCCGCGGCGTCGATGTCGAGCTCGGCGATGTCGTGCAGCGCGTAGAGGAACACGCCGCCGACCTGCACCATGTCGGTTTCGGGCACGGCGTCGGCCCAGGGCTCGCGGTCGTTGTTGCCGCGCACGGCGGTGAGCGGCGCAATGGCGGACAACTGCTCGAGAATCTGCGGCCCGCCGATGTCGCCGCCGTGCACGATGTGGTCGCAGCCCTGCAGAAACGCCAGCGCCTCCGGCCGCAGCAGGCCGTGCGTGTCGGAGATCAGGCCGATGCGTGTCACGTCACTTGAGCCCGTCTGCCCATTGCACCAGCTCGGCCACCGCTGCGTCGGTGGCCGCGGTGAGCGCCTTCACGCCGCCGGCAGCGTCGGCGCTCGGCGCGGGACGCGTGACGACGACCAGGCGCTGGCCCAGCACGCGCTCCCCGCCCGGGCTGCCGCGGACCAGCGTAGCGCGCACGCGCACCAGGCCGACGCTGCTGGCGGGCGACTCGAAGTAGTGGCTGAACTCTTCGAGCGAGATGCGCAACAGGTCGGTGGTGCGGCCCTCGGTGCGCGTCAGGTTGGCGGCCTCCAGCGTGCCGAGCACGGTGCGCCGTTGCGCCAGCGCATCGCGCAGGCGCTGGCGCAGCAGTTGCGTGGGCGGCAGGGTCCAGCGCGAGCCCGCGTATGGACGCAGTTCGTTGGCGTCGGCATAGCCGAGGCGATAGTGCAGTTGCGTGCCTTCGAGCCGCGAGGCGCTGGTGTCGAGGTCGGCCAGCGTGATCGGGGGCAGCACGGCGGACGGCGCGGCCTCGAGTGCAGCGGTCAGCGGCCCGGGGCCGAAGTCGTAGAGCACGGTGCGGCCGGGCTTGTCGGGCAACGCACCGCAGCCGGCCAGGCCCAGCGCGCCCAGAATTGCCAGGCAAAAAAGGCCTGCCGCGCCCGTCCTGCCTGCGCGAGCAGTCATTGTCTTGATAGCAAATGCGGTCATGTGCGTGCTTTCTCAGGGACGGGCCGGCGGTGCGACGAAGCCCGGCTCGCCCGGCCCCGGCAACGGCGTGCCGGTGCCGTAGAGCACCGACTGCGGATTGTCGGCAATGGCATCGGCCACGCGGCCGACGCGGCGTGCGGCCAACGAGGTGTCGTCGGCCGCGCGGTTGAAGCGCGGCAGCGTGGTGGTGTTGAGCGACTCCAGTGTCTGCTGCAACGCGGTGGTACCGTTGCCGAGCCGGTCCATGGTGCCGCCCTCGGCGTTCAGCCGCGTGAGCGTGCCGTTGACCGAATTGGCCACGCGCGAGAAGTCGTTCGCGGTGGTGCGGAAGGTGGCGATTGACTCGCGCGCCGTGTTGGCCAGCGGCGGGATGGCCGCCAACGCCGGATCGATGCGGGTCTTGAGCGTGTTGTCGAACGAGCGTGTCACCTGGTTGGCTGTGGCGGCCACCTGCGCGATGTTTTCCAGCGCGTCGGCGATGCGCTTCTGGTTGTCGTCGCCGAGCAGTTTGTTGGCGCGCTTCGTCACCTCTTCGATCTGGTTGATGATGGCTTCGCCGCGATCCTGCAGCTGGGCCAGCACCGAGGGCTTGAGCGGAATGCGCGGCGGGTTGTCGTTGTCGGGCACCAGCGTCGGGCTGCCGTCGGCCTTGTCGTCAAGCGCGATGAAGGCCAGGCCGGTCACCCCCTGGTAGCTCAGCGTGGCGTAGCTCGAGGTGGTGAGCGGCACGCGCTCGTCGACCGTGATGCGCACGCGCACGTTGCCCTTCACCTTGGGGTCGAAGTCGATCGAGGCCACCTTGCCGACCGCGATGCCGCGGTAGCGCACCGTGGCCTGCGGCTGCAGCCCGCTGACCGCGTCGCGCGTGGACAGCTCGTAGATGTTGCGCACCGTGTTGTCGCGCGTGAGCCAGACCACCAGCGCAACGAGCGCGGCGAGCAGGCCGAGCACGAAGGCGCCGGCGGCGATGGCGTGGCTTTTGTTTTCCATGGGTCTACCTCTTCTCGTGCAGGGCTTCCATGGCACGCTGGCCACGGCCGCCGAGGAAATATTCGTGGATGAACGGATGCGGATAGGCGATCACGTCGCGCGCGCTGCCGGCCACGATCACCTTCTGGTCTGCCAGCACGGCGATGCGGGTGCTCAGGTCGAACAGGGTGTCGAGGTCGTGCGTCACCATCACCACCGTGAGCCCGAGTTCGCGGTGCAGCCCGCTCAGCAGGTCGCAGAAGCCGTCGGCGCTTTCGGGGTCGAGCCCGGCGGTGGGCTCGTCGAGCAGCAGCAACGGCGGATCCATGATGAGCGCGCGTGCCAGCGCCACGCGCTTGATCATGCCGCCCGACAGATCCGACGGACTCTTGGTGGCGTGCTGCGGTTCCAGCCCGACCATCTGCAGCTTGACCAGTGCGGCGTCGCGGATCAGGTCGTCCGGCAGCAGCTTCAGTTCGCGCAGCGGAAACGCGATGTTGTCGAGCACGCTGAACGCCGAGAACAGCGCGCCGTGCTGGAACAGCATGCCGACATCGGCCGCGGCCATCGCGCTGAGGTGGCCGGGCGGCTGGCCGAGCACCGTGACCTCGCCTTTGGTGGGGTGTTCGAGCCCGAGGATCTGGCGCAGCAGCACCGTCTTGCCGGTCCCGGAGCCGCCCACCAGCGACAGCACCTCGCCGCGCCGGATCGTGAGGTCGAGGTCGCGGTGCACCACCTGGTCGCCGTCGGGCGAGGTGAACACGGTCCACAGCTTGCGGATCTCGACCACGTTTTCGACAGCGTCGGTCATGCGAGTACCTTCGTGCTGCGCACTGCGGTGCGAGCTTGCTTGGGGCGGCCCGGCGCGGCGCTCATGCGCGGAACCCAATGCCCTTGAACAACACGGCGAACAGCGCGTCGACCAGGATCACCACCGTGATCGAGGTGACCACCGAGGAGGTGGTGCCGCGCCCGAGGCTCTCGGTGTTGGGCTTGACCTTCATGCCGAAGTAGCAGCCGATCAGCGCGATCAGGACGCCGAACACGGCCGACTTCGACATCGCGAGCCAGAGGTTCGACATCGGCACCGCGCGCGGCAATGCCGACATGAAGTACGCAGGCGAGATATCGAGCGCCAGATCGGCCGCGATCATGCCGCCGAACAGCGCTGCCGCCGATGTCCAGAGGCTGATCAGCGGCATCGCGATGGCCAGCGCCAGCACGCGCGGCATCACGAGCCGGAAGCCGTGCGGAATGCCCATTACGCGCATCGCGTCGAGCTCTTCGGTCACGCGCATCACGCCTATCTGCGCCGTGATGGCCGAGCCGGAGCGGCCGGCGATCAGCACCGCCGCCAGCACCGGACCCAGTTCGCGGATCAGCGACAGGCCGAGGATGTTGACGATGAAGGTCTCGGCGCCGTACTGCCGCAGCTGTTGCGAGGTGAGGTAGGCCAGCACCACGCCGATCAGCAGGCCGACCAGCGCGGTGATCGGCAGTGCGGTGGTGCCGAACTGGTAGAGCTGGCCCGAAAAATCGCGCCAGGGCCCGCGGTGCGGCGCACGGATCAGCTTGCCGATGTCGAGCACCAGCTGGCCGATCAGGCGCAGGAAATCCCTCGCCACGAACATGATGCGCGGGCCGGTGTGCGCAAAGGTCTTGAAGCGATCGGCCAGCGACGGCGGCGTCTCGTCGGGCGCACGGCAGGTGTACTGCGCCACCTGGTCGAGCACGGCCTTGTGCTGCGGATCCATCTCGAGCTGCGTCGGCCAGGCCTGGCCCCAGTGGTTCCAGAGCACCTGCGCGCCGATATGGTCGAGCTGGTCGATCGGCCGCAGGTCCCAGCCTGTCGCGGACTGCGCCGAGGCCGACGCCAGACTCTTCGACAGCGCCTGCCAGGCGCCGGCCCGGGACAACGCCAACGCCGTCCAGCGACCGCTTGCCACCACGGCGCCGCCCGCATGCTCGATGCGCGGCGAAGCGTCAGGCGCAAGGGTGGGTGCAGCGGCGGACATGGGTGCGATCGGTTCCGGAGGCGGCTCGTGTGTGGAAGCGGACTTCATCGTAACCGCAGGGGTTGTGCACGCGACGTAGGAGCGCGGCCCACGCTGAACCCCGGCGCCAGCACGTCACGCAGCCACGCCACGAACGCGGTGACCGCCCGCGGCACATGGGTGGCGTAGGGCCGGATCGCGTAGAGCTGTTCGCCGAAAGCACCCACTGGCTGCCATTGCGGCAGCACCTCCACCAGCTTGCCCGCCTGCAACGCCGCCTGCGCGCTGAAATCCGGCATCAGCGCGATGCCCAGGCCGGTGATGGCGGCGTCGCGCAGCGCCTCGCTGTTGTTGGCCGCGAGCGGCCCGGACACCGGCACGGTGATGCGCGGTGCCGTCGGCCCGCGCCCGGGCGCACGGGCCTCGAAATGCCAGGCCGGCGTGTCCTGCGCGCGCGGGTAGTGCAGGCAGTCGTGGCCGGCCAGCGCCTGCGGCCCGTCGGGCATGCCGCGGCGGCGCAGGTAGGCGCGGCTGGCGACCAGCACCGAGCGCGTGTGGCAGAGCGTCCAGGCCACGTGCGTGTCGGGCGGCGCGGCGGTGTGCCGGATCGCGAGGTCGAAGCCTTCCATCGCGAGCGAGCGGAGCCGATCGGACAGGTCGAGCTCGAGCCGCACCTCGGGCTGGGCGCGCAGGAACTCGGCCAGCCGCGGCACCAGTTGCTGGCGCGCGAACGCGACCGGCGCGGTCACGCGCACCAGCCCGCGCGGCACGCCCGCAAGGTCGCGCACCCCGGCAAAGCCTCGGGCAATCTGCTCGAAGGGCTCGCGCATGTCCTCCACCAGCCGCTGGCCGGCCTCGGTCAGCCGAACGCTGCGCGTGGTGCGCTGCACCAGCGGCACGCCGGCCGCACGCTCGAGTTCGGCGATGCGCTGGCTCATGGCCGCCTTGCTGACGCCCAGGCGCTGCGCCGCCGCCGTGAAGCTGCCTTGCTGGGCCAGCACGGTGAGCCAGTGCAGATGAACCCAGAGTGCTTCGATCTTTTGGTGTTCCATGCCTGCATTGTTCACCATACCGAACAATCAATTCAGCGGCAGCCGCTTGGCGGGCCGACCCACGCTGCCTAAACTGCCCGCACCCCTGCCACTACCCGACACCTCCCATGCAACTCACCAAGACACCCATCGACCACTTCATCAACGGCAAGATGGTTGCCAACACCTCGGGCCGCGGCCAGGACGTGACCAACCCCGCCACCGGCTCGGTCACCGGCTACGCCGGCCTGGCCAGTGCGGCCGAAGTGGGTGCCGCGGTGGCCGCCGCGCAAGCCGCGTTCCCGGCCTGGGCCGACACGCCGCCGATCCGCCGCGCACGCGTGCTGTTCAAGTTTCTCGAACTGCTCAACCGGCACAAGGACGAGCTGGCGCACCTGATCACCGCCGAGCACGGCAAGGTGTTCACCGATGCGCAGGGCGAAGTCAGCCGCGGCATCGACATCGTCGAGTTCGCCTGCGGCATTCCGCAGTTGCTCAAGGGCGACTTCACCGACCAGGTCAGCACCGGCATCGACAACTGGACGCTGCGCCAGCCGCTCGGCGTGGTGGCCGGCATCACGCCGTTCAACTTTCCGGTGATGGTGCCGATGTGGATGTTCCCGGTGGCGATCGCGGCCGGCAACACCTTCGTGCTGAAGCCGAGCCCGACCGATCCGAGCGCCTCGCTGCGCATGGCCGAGTTGCTGAAGGAAGCGGGCCTCCCCGACGGCGTGTTCAACGTGGTGCAGGGCGACAAGGTCGCGGTCGATGCGCTGCTCGAACACCCGGACGTGAAGGCGGTGAGCTTTGTCGGCTCGACGCCGATCGCCAACTACATCTACGAAACCGGTGCCCGCCACGGCAAGCGCGTGCAGGCCCTGGGCGGCGCCAAGAACCACATGGTGGTGATGCCCGACGCCGACATCGACCAGGCGGTCGATGCGCTGATCGGGGCAGGCTACGGCTCGGCCGGCGAGCGTTGCATGGCGATCAGCGTGGCGGTGCTGGTGGGCGACGTGGCCGACAAGCTGCTGCCCAAGCTGGTCGAGCGCACCAAGACGCTGAAGGTGCTCGACGGCGAGAACCTCGCGGCCGAAATGGGCCCGATCGTCACCAAAGCCGCCCACGAGCGCATCACCGGCTACATCGCGCTGGGCGAGCAGGAAGGCGCGAAGCTGCTGGTCGACGGCCGCGGCTTCGATGCCGGGGCAGCGGGCAACGGTTGCGACAACGGCTTCTGGATGGGCGGCACGCTGTTCGACCATGTGACGCCCGCCATGCGCATCTACAAGGAAGAGATCTTCGGCCCGGTGCTCGGCTGCGTGCGTGTGCACGATCTGAAGGAAGCGGTCGACCTGATCAACGCGCACGAGTTCGGCAACGGCGTGAGCTGTTTCACGCGCGATGGCAATGTGGCGCGCGAGTTCTCGCGGCGCATCCAGGTCGGCATGGTCGGCATCAACGTGCCGATCCCGGTGCCGATGGCCTGGCACGGCTTCGGTGGCTGGAAGCGCTCGATGTTCGGCGACATGCATGCGTATGGCGAAGAAGGCGTGCGCTTCTACACCAAGCAGAAATCGATCATGCAGCGCTGGCCCGAGAGCATCGGCAAGGGTGCGGAGTTCGTGATGCCGACGGCGAAGTAACTCGACCGCCTTCTATGAAAAACGCCGCGGGCCTTTGGAGGCTCGCGGCGTTTTTCTTTGTTGACTGCTGTTCGGGATGGGCTCGAGGGCGACGGGTAGCCCCTTCCGCGAATGTCCCCCGGCATGAGCCCAGCGCCCGATTTCCCATCGTGTTCAAGCGCCGGTCACATGCACACCCGGCCGCAACCCCGCGTTCCACTTGCCCCCAATGGCCCGCTCGATCTGCGCCGCCAGTTGCAGCAGCAGCCCGTCGTTGGCCTGACGCGCCTGCGCCTGGATGCCCAGCGGCAAACCGTTCTCTTGCGCAGCCAGCGGCAGCGAGATGCCGGGCATGCCGCACAGGTTGGCGAGCGGGGTGTACGCGAAGTTCTTCCACAGGTTGCCGAACCAGTCGTAGACCGACGGGTTGTCGCTGACCGTGAGGTACTCGGTGGTGCCGACCTTGGGCGTAGGCAGCGCGGTCACCGGCGTGAGGATGATGTCCCAGTCCTCGAAGAAGTTGCCGAAGGCGCGCGAGGTGGTGTTGAACACCGCCTGCATCTTCGAGCGCTCGGTGTACGACGTGTTCAGGCCCGCTTCCCAGATCTTGATGTTGATCGGCTCCAGCAGATCGGCCGGCGGACGCTCGTGGCCCAGGCGCGCAATCTGGCCGGCGATGACCTGCGCGAAGTTGCTGATGTAGCAGGTGGTCTGCGCGGCGAAGGCGGTCTGGAAGTCGACCTTCGGCAGCGCCCATTCGACGTGATGGCCCAGCCCTTCGAGGAAGCGGCCGACACGCTCGAGCTCGGCCACGAAATGCGGCACGGCGCGGTAGTCGCCCCACTCGTGCGACAGCGCGATGCGCAGGCGGCCGGGGTCGCGCTGGATGAGTTCGCTGTACGGCTCGGCCGGCGACCAGAACGGCATGAACTCGCCGGGCGCGCCGCCGCGGCACTGGTCGACGAAGGTCGCCGTGTCGCGCACCGTGCGGCTGTGGCAGCCCTGGATCGACACCAGGCCCGACAGATCCGACAGGCCGGGCGCCAGCGAGAACACGCCGCGCGACACCTTCAGGCCGATGTTGCCGTTGGCGCCGGCCGGAATGCGGATGGAGCCACCGCCGTCGGTGGCGTGCGACATCGGCAGCACACCCGCGGCCACGATGGCGCCGGTGCCGGCCGAGGAGCCGTAGGTGGTGTAGGCCGTGTCCCAGGGGTTGCGCGTGACGTACAGCGAGTTTTCTGCCGAGCTGCACACGCCGAACTCGGGCGTGGTGGTGCGGCCCATGATGTTCAGGCCCGCCTGGCGGATCTTGCCGGTGAGGAAGCTGTCTTCGGCGGGGCGGTGGCCCTGCATCAGCTGCGAGCCGAATTCCTGCAGACGGCCCTTGAGCGTGGGGCCGAGGTCCTTCATCAGATAGGGCACGCCGGCGAAGGTGCCGCCGGTGTTCGTGCCGTTGCCCACCGGGTCGGCCACGGCGTCGTCGAACACTTCGACCACCGCATCGAGCGGGCCGTTGACCTTCTCGACGGCAGCCTTCGCCTGCGCCGCCAGTTCGGCCGGGCTCACGTCGCCCTTGCGCACCCGTTCGGCCAGCGCCACCGCATCGTGGTCCGCCCATTCGGACCAGGTCATTGCCATCGTCATTTCAGTTTCCGTTTCTCTTCAGTTGTCGAATCAAGGCCAGCCGAATCCCAGCCTCAGCACCATGAGCGTAGCCGTCCCGACCAGGATCGTCCCGGTCACGTCGCCTCGCCGGGCCAGGTAGTACAGCAAGGCCGCCGCCACGGCGAACAGCCGCGCGTCGCGCCAGTCGGCCAGCAGGTGGCCGTTGCTCAGCAAGACCTCGGGCACCACCATCGCAAGCAGCGCCGCTACCGGGGCATGGCGCAGGCCCTGGCGCAGCCAGCCGGGCAGGCGCGGGTCGCGGTTGGGCAGCAGGAAGAAGCTGCGCGTGAGCACGGTCACCAGCACCAGCGCCAGCACCGCGAGCCAGGCGTACATCCCGTGGGCCGCATGCATCAGCGCACGTTCCAGTGGCGGTCGGCCCAGAGCCCGACCACGAAGGCCGTCGCAATGGCCGCGACCACGTTCAGGCCCATCGGCCACGAGGCGGTGGCCAGCGCGACCGACGCGGCCGCCAGGGCCGAGCAGCGCACCGCGCGGTCGGTCAGCATCGGCAGCGCGAGCGCGAGCAGTGCCAGCACGCCGACGAAGTGCAGACCCCAGGCGGTGGGAATGGCGTCGGCCAGGAAGATGCCCGCGAGCGACGCGGCATGCCAGGCGGCCCAGTTGGTCAATGCCAGGCCGAGGAAGTAGCCCTGCTGCGACACGGTCGCACGGCCGGTCGGCGAGGGCACCGGATGCCGCTGCACGAACTGCGCGTACACCGGATCACCGGCCAGGTAGGACAGCAGCACGCGCTGCGGCCGGCCATGCCCGCCGAAATAGCGCCGCCAGCTGACGCTGAACACCACGAAGCGCAGGTTGAGCACGCAGGCGGTCGCGGCAATTACCCACAGCGGCGCGTTGGCGGCGATGAGCGGCAGGCAGGCCAGTTGCGACGCACTGGCGAACACCAGCAGAGACATGCCGAGGATCACGCCGAGGCCGACGCCGCTCTTGGCCATTGCCACGCCGGCGACCAGGCCCATGGCCAGGGTGCCGAGCGCCGGGCCCCTGATGTCACGGCAACCCTGGGTGAACTCGTGGCGCCATACGGGGTCGTTGAGCCGCGGCGACGGGAACGGCTGTCGCATCAGAGCGCCGTCGGCACCGGCTGGCCCGCGAGTTCCGCGCGCGGCGCGGCGGCCAGCAGTCGGCGCGTGTAGTCGTTCTCGGGCGCGTTGAACACCCGCCCGGTGGCGCCCTGCTCCACGATGCGGCCCTGGCTCATCACGATCACGCGGTCGCACAGCTGCGCCGCGACGCGCAGGTCGTGCGTGATGAAGAGAATGCCCAGCCCGAGGTCGCGCTGGATCTCGCGCAGCAGTTCGAGGATCTGCGCCTGCACCGACACGTCGAGCGCCGACACCGCCTCGTCCGCCACCAGCACCTGCGGCTGGCAGGCGATGGCCCGCGCGATCGCGAGGCGCTGGCGCTGGCCGCCGGAGAACTGATGCGGGTAACGCTGGAGCGCGGTGCGCGGCAGCTGGATGCGGTCCATCAGCTCTTCGGCGGTCTTGCGCGCATGCATGCGGTCCATGCCGAAGTTCATCGCGCCCTCGACCATCGATGAGCCGACGGTGCGCCGCGGGTTGAGCGAGCGGTTCGGATCCTGAAACACCACCTGCACCCGCGAGCGCAGCGGCCGCAGGCGGCCTTCAGGCAGGTCGTGCACCGGCGCATCGCCCCAGAGGATGCGGCCTTCGCTCGGTTCGATCAGCCGGATCATGCAGCGCGCGAAGGTCGACTTGCCCGAGCCGGACTCGCCTACCACGCCCACCGTCTCGCCGCGGTGCACCGCGACGCTCGCGGCCTGCAGCGCGGTGTTGTGCCTGGCGCGGCCCATCCAGTCGCGCCGCGTGTAGACCTTGCCGACGCCGTCGCCCGTTATCAGCGCCGGCCCGTCCGGCAGCGTGCGCGCGGGCGGCGGCGTCATGCCGGGCACGGCGTCGAGCAGCATGCGCGTGTAGGCCTCGCGCGGGCGGCGCAGCACCTGTTCGCAGGCGCCCTGCTCCACCAGCGCGCCGCGGTGCATCACCATCACCTCGTCGGCGATCTCTGCGACCACGCCCATGTCGTGGGTGATGAAGAGCACGGCGCTGCCCTCCTCGGCCTGCAACTCGGCGATGAGCTTGAGGATCTCGGCCTGCGTGGTCACGTCGAGTGCCGTGGTCGGCTCGTCGCAGATCAGCAGGCGGGGCTTGAGGATGATCGCCATCGCGATCACGATGCGCTGGCGCTGCCCGCCCGAGAGCTGGTGCGGGAAGCTCGCGAAGATGCGTGCCGGGTCGGGCAGGCGCACCCGCTCGAAGATCGCGAGGATGTGCGCCTTGCGCTCGGCGGCACCCCAAGTTGTGTGGGTGCGCAATAGTTCGTCGACCTGCTCGCCGCAACTCAGCACCGGGTTCAGCGCCGTCATCGGCTCCTGGAACACCATCCCCATGCCGGTGCCGCGCAGCTGCCGCAGGCGCTTGTCGGAGATGAAGCGGCCCTGGTCGACCAGCGTCTCCCCCGACAGCACCACCTGCCCGGCCGAGAGCGTCAGCCCCTTTGCCATCAGGCCCATCACGGTGGTCGCCAGCACAGACTTGCCGGAGCCGGACTCGCCCACGACGCAGAGCGTGCGGCCAGCGTCGAGGCGCAGATCAAGGTGTTCGATCGCATGCGGGCGATCCGCATCCGACGGCAGGCCCACCTGCAGGCCGCGCACTTCGAGAATCAGCTCGCGGCCCGGGGAATCGGTCATGTCAGTCATGGGTCGCAGGCTCACACGCGTTTGGAGAATTTGGGGTCGAGCACGTCACGCAGGCCGTCGCCCAGCAGGTTGATCGCCAGCACCGTCGGCACCAGGAACAGCGCGGGGAACAGCACGTTGCCCGGGCTCTGCGAGAACTGCACGCGACCTTCGGCCATGATGTTTCCCCAGGTCGGCACGTCCGACGGCAGACCCAGGCCGAGGAAGCTCAGGATGGCCTCGGTCAGCACGGCCGACGCGGCGATGAAGGTGCCCTGCACGATCAGCGGCGCCAGCGCGTTGGGCAGGATGTCGCGCCACAGGATGGTGAAGTCGGGTGTAGCCAGCGCACGCGCCGCCTCGACGAAAGGCTCGTCGCGCAGGCTCATCACCAGCGCGCGCACCAGGCGCGTGACACGCGGCACCTCGGGCACCGCGATCGCGAGGATCACGGTCGACAGGTTGGCACCGAGCACCGCCACAAGCGTGATGGCCAGCAGCACGGCCGGGATGGCCATGACGCCGTCCATCACCCGCATCAGCACCGCGTCGACCGCCCGGAAGTAGCCGGCCAGCATGCCGAGCAGGCAGCCGAAGGCGATGGCGACGAAGGCGGTGAACAGGCCCACCAGCATCGAGATGCGCGTGCCGTAGAGCACGCGGCTCCACACGTCGCGCCCCACGCTGTCGCTGCCCATCCAGAAGGTGTGGGCGATCTGGTTGCCGTCGGGCAGCGTGACCCGGCCCGCGGTGCCAGCGTCCACCGAGATGAAGCTCGGGTCCATCGCCGACGGGTCGAAGGTGCCGAGCCAGGGCGCGCACACGCCCAGCAGCGCCAGCACGGCCAGCACGACGAGGCCACCGCGCACGGCGGTGTTGCGCCAGAGTCTTTGAAGGTTGCTCATGATCAGTAGCGGATGCGCGGGTCGAGGAACAGATAGCTCAGGTCGACCAGCAGGTTGACGCCGACGTAGACGAGCGCGAAGAACAGCACCACGCCCTGCAGCACCGGGAAGTCGCGGTTGAGCACTGCGTCGACCGTGAGCTGGCCCAGGCCGGGAATGGCATACACCGTCTCGGTGACGACCACGCCGCCGAGCAGCAGCGCGGCGCTCACGCCGATCACCGTGACCACCGGCACCGCGGCGTTGCGCAGCGCGTGGTGCATGAGCACCTGCAGCTCGGTGATGCCCTTGGCACGCGCGGTGCGGATGTAGTCCTCGGTCAGCGCCTCGCTCACGGCAGCGCGCGTGACGCGCGAGAGCAGCGCCACGTAGGTGATGGCCAGCGTGAGGCACGGCAGCACCAGTTGGTTGAGCCACGGGCCGACCCCATCGGCGATGCGCCGGTAGCCCTGCACCGGGAACCACTGCAGCTTCATCGCCAGCACATAGATCAGCACGTAGCCGACCACGAACACAGGCACCGAGAAGCCGGCCACCGAGAAGGCCATCACGGCCTTGTCGAGCCAGCCGCCCATGCGCCAGGCCGCCAGCGTGCCCAGCGGCAGCGCGATGAGCACGGCCAGCAGCAGCGTACCGACCGCCAGCGACAGCGTGGGCTCCATGCGCTGGCCGATGAGTTCGGTCACCGGCTTGTTCAGGAAGAAGGAGAAGCCCAGGTCGCCGTGCAGCACGCCGTTGCCCCAGATCGCGAACTGCGTCCACAGCGGCTTCGTCAGGCCGAGCTGCACGCGGATGCGGTCCAGGTCTTCGTTGGTGGCGCTGTTGCCGCCGATGACGGCGGCGGGGTCGCCGGGCGTGAGCCGCACGATCATGAAGATCGCGATGGCGACGACCATCAGCACGGGCAGGGTGGCGAGCAGGCGCTTGCCGAGGAAGGTGAGCATAGGAGGAACTCCGCGGCCGGTCGGCGGCCCTCAAGGCCCCCGCCGATTTCGCTTATTGCTTCTTGATGTTCCAGTACACCTGCGCACCCGCCGGCACCAGGCCGTCGATGTTCTTGCGCACGGCGGCGGGCTGGTTGTACTGGCCGACCGGCACGTGAGTCGCGATCTCGAAGGCGCGCAGTTGGGCCGCAGTGGACAGCTTTTTCTTGTCCGCGTCGGTCTTGGCCTGCGTGAACTGGGCCTTGATCTCTTCGAGCTTGGCGTCCGTCTGCCAGCCGAACCAGCCCTTGTCGCCGGTCGCATTCATCATCGCCATGGTGATCGGGTTGAGAATGTCCGAGGCGGTCCACGAGGTCATGAAGGCGCTCCAGCCGCCGGCCGAGGGCGCGTCCTTCTTGGCGCGGCGAGCCACCAGCGTCGACCAGTCCATGGCCTGCATGTCGACCTTGAAGCCGGCCTGCTCGAGCTGCTGCTTGGCCACCAGCGGCAGCTTGCCGATGGTCGCGTTGTCGGTCGGGCGCATCAGCACCACGGGCTCGCCCTTGTAGCCGGCTTCGGCCAGCAGGGCCTTGGCCTTGGCCGGATCGGCGACACCGGTGTAGTCGCCGGTCTGCTCCGACTCGAACAGCGTGCCGCACGGGAACATGCTCTTGCAGTAGCGCGTGAGGCCCGGCGTGCCCACCTGCGTGCGCAAGAAGGCCTCCTGGCCCAGCGCCAGCATGGCGGCGCGGCGCACCTTCTCGTTGTTGAAGGGCGGCTGCAGGAAGTTGAAGCGCAGGATGAACTGGTTGCCGGCCGGCTGGGCATCGACCAGCTTGACATCGGGGTTGGTGCGCAGCGTGGCGTACTGCTCGAACGCGGGCTGCTCCAGGATGTCGGCCTCGCCGTTGAGTAGCGCATTCATCTGCGTCTGCGCGTCGCGGATGAGCAGCCATTCAACGCGGTCGACGTACACATTCTTGCCGCCGGCCGTGCCCGAGGGCGCTTCGGCGCGCGGCTTGTAGCGAGTGTTCTTGGTGAACACGACGCGCTCGCCAGGGCGGAACTCGTCGGCCTTGAAGACGTACGGGCCGGAGCCGATCGACTCCTTGACCTGCGTGTCGCCGGGGGTGTCGGCCATGCGCTTGGGCATGATGAAGGGCACGTTCGACGACGGCTTGCCCAGCGCTTCGAGCACCAGGCCGAAGGGCTCCTTCAGCACGATCACGAAGGTCTTGGCGTCGGGCGTCTCGTAGCGCTCGGTGTTCTTGGCCAGTTGGGCGCCGAAGGTGTCGCGGCTGGCCCAGCGCTTGATGGAGGCGACCACGTCTTCGCCAGTGACCGGCTTGCCGTCGTGGAACTCAAGGCCGTCGCGCAGCGTGAAGGTCCAGGTCTTGTTGTCGGCGGACACCTTCCACTTGTCGACCATCTGCGGCTTGATGTGGCCTGCGAGGTCGGTCGCGAACAGCGTGTCGTAGACCATGTAGCCGAAGTTGCGCGTCACGTAGGCCGTCGTCCAGATCGGGTCGAGCACGGTGATGTTGCTGCTCGGGATGATCTTGAGGGTGCTGGTCTGCGCCATGGCCGGAGCCATGACCGCGCCCGCGAGCAGGGCGGTGGTGGCCCACTTCGTGAAACGGCGCGACAGGAAACCGGTGGGGCCGACGGGCCCGAGAGAGCGTTGCTGCATGGACGTTGGGGTGTTCAGGTTGATGGGCGCAGCCCGCCCATCAGGGCCGGCGTGCTCTGCATTGGGACTGCAATCGCCTGAAACGCATATATACAGTTCTGTTTTCTGTTGCAGAACAGTTGAGGCAAGATCACTCGATTGGGGCCTGGCCCCGCACACAAACCGTGCATCGACCCGCCACCATGATCGCTATCGACCCCACCCTTTCGACCCCGCTGGTGCGGCAGGTCTACGACGCCTTGCTGCACGACATCTCGTCGAGTGCGATGAAACCGGGCGACAAGCTGCCCTCGGTCCGCGGGCTCGCGGCATCGTGCGGCGTGAGCACCATGACGGTGACCAACGCCTACCAGCGCCTCGTGGCCGAGGGCCATGTCGAGGCGCGCAGCGCGAGCGGCTACTACGTCGCGGCCCCCGAGCGTTCCGGCGCGAGGCGCAAGCCTTTCGCGGGCCGCACCTCGGTCGATTCGCTCTGGCTGCTCAAGCATGTGTACGAGGACGACCGCAGCCTGCTCAACGCCGGCTGCGGCTGGGTGCCGCCGGAGCTGCTGCACACCGAAGGCGTGCGGCGCGCGTTGGCCGCGCTCTCGCGCAAGTCGGCCGCAGGCCTCGCGAACTACGGCAACCCGTACGGCTACCTGCCGCTGCGCCAGCAGATCCAGGTGCTGCTGGCACAGAAGGGCATCGAGGCGCCGCCGCACCAGATCGTGCTGACGCACGGGGCATCGCAGGCGCTCATCCTCGCGGCGCGCTGCCTGCTGCAGCCGCGCGACGTGGTGTTGGTCGACGAGCCCAGTTCGACCAACCTGTTCGCCATGCTGCGCTCGCTCGACCTGAAGCTCGTGGGCATCGAGCGCACCGCGCAGGGCCCTGACCTCGAGGCGCTGCGCACGCTCGCGCAGCGGCACCGCGCCAAGGCCTTCTTCACGACCGCCAATCTGCACAACCCCACTGGCAGCCAATGCAGTCCGGCGGTGGCCTACCAGATGCTGCGACTGGCGGAGCAGCTGGATTTTCATATCGTCGACAACGACGCGATGTCGGGCCTCGAGTCGCCCGGCGCCACCTCGCTGGCAAGCCTCGACCGCCTGCAGCGCGTGATCCATATCGGGAGTTTCTCGAAGACCGTGTCGCCCAGCCTGCGGGTGGGTTTCGTGGCCTGCAGCGAGGAGTTCGCGGAGAAGCTGATCCTTCACAAGATGGTCAATAGCCTCACCACCTCGGAGCTCAACGAGAAGCTCCTGCACGGCGTGCTGGCCGAGGGTCGTTTCCGGGCCCACCTCGCGCAACTGGCCACGCGACTGCGCCAAGCGCAGGAGAAGGTGTGCGACGGGCTGGAGGCGGCCGGCATGCAACTCTTCCTGCGGCCGGCCGGCGGGCCGTTCCTGTGGGCGCGCTTCGAGCGCGACGACGTCGACATGCGCGCGCTCGCGCAGCGCGCCATCGCCGAAGGCTTCCTGCTGGCGCCCGGTGACCTGTTCCGCACCGACCTGCGCCCGACGCCGTGGCTGCGCTTCAACGTGGGCTATGCCGACGATCCCCGGCTCTACCGGTACCTCGCGGCGGAAGGCGGGCGCTCCCGCTCGCCGCGGACGCCGGCCCGCTGAGCAGGCCGCCAGTCATTGGCGCCTAAACTGCAAAGCCCGAGGCCCGGATACACCGGCTCGGGCTTTTTGTTGATCTGGAGACAACGCGTTGAGCGACACCACTTTCGACTACATCGTCATCGGCGGCGGCACCGCGGGGGCGCTGATGTGCAACCGATTGACCCGGGATTCGCAGAAGCGCACGCTGCTGATCGAGGCCGGCCGCAAGGACGACTACCACTGGATCCACATCCCGGTCGGGTATCTCTACTGCATCGGCAACCCGCGCACCGACTGGCTCTACAGCACCGAGCCCGATGCCGGGCTCAACGGCCGCACGCTGCGCTATCCGCGGGGCAAGACACTGGGCGGCTGCTCCAGCATCAACGGCATGATCTACATGCGCGGCCAGGCACGCGACTACGACCAGTGGGCGGCCCTCACCGGCGACGACGAATGGCGCTGGCAGAACGTGCTGCCCGCTTTCAAGCAGCACGAAGACTATTACCTCGGTGCCGATGAAATGCACGGCGCCGGCGGCGAGTGGCGGGTCGAGAAGCAGCGCCTGCGCTGGGACATCCTCGACGCGTTCGCGCTGGCGGCGCAGGAAGCGGGCATTCCGCATTCGAGCGATTTCAACCGTGGCAACAACGAAGGCGTGGGCTACTTCCAGGTCAATCAGAAAGACGGCTGGCGCTGGAATACGGCCAAGGCCTTCCTGCGCCCGACCTGCTACGGCCGGCCCAACTTCGAGATGTGGGTCAACGCCCATGTCACCAAGCTGATCGTCGAAACACAGCCCGACGGCACGCAGCGCTGCACCGGCGTGCAGGTGTGGGACGGCCACGAGATGGTCACCGCACATGCGACGCGCGAAGTGGTTCTCTGCGGCGGCAGCATCGGCTCGCCGCAGCTGCTGCAGTTGTCGGGAATCGGCCCGGCCGACCTGCTGCAACAGCACGGCATTCCGCTGGTCGCTGACCTGCCCGGCGTCGGCGCCAACCTGCAGGATCACCTGCAGATCCGCGCCGTGTTCAAGATCGACGGCGCGCCGACGCTCAACGTGCTGGCCTCATCGAAGCTCGGCAAGGCGAAGATCGGCCTCGAGTATTTGATGAAGCGAACCGGCCCGATGAGCATGGCGCCGTCGCAGCTCGGCGCCTTCACGCGCAGCTCGCCCGATCATGAGCACCCGAACCTCGAGTACCACGTGCAGCCGCTGTCGCTCGACGCCTTCGGGGAGCCGCTGCACAGCTTTCCGGCCTTCACCGCGAGCGTGTGCAACCTCAACCCGACCAGCCGCGGCACGGTGCGCATCAAGAGCAGCCGCTATCAGGATGCCCCGGCCATCGCACCCAACTACCTGAGCACCGCCGAAGACCGCAAGGTTGCGGCCGACTCGCTGCGCGTGACACGCCACATCGCGGCCCAGCCCGCGCTGGCCAGGTACAAGCCCGAAGAATGGAAGCCGGGCGTGCAGTACCAGAGCGACGAAGAACTCGCGCGCCTGGCCGGCGACATCGCCACCACGATCTTCCATCCGGTCGGCACCACCAAGATGGGCGCCGACAACGACCCCATGGCAGTGCTCGATTCGCGCTTGCGCGTGCGCGGCATCCAGGGACTGCGCGTGGTCGACGCCGGCGCGATGCCGACCATCACCAGCGGCAACACCAATAGCCCGACCTTGATGATGGCCGAGAAGGCGGCCGCATGGATTCGGGCCGACGCCAAGCGCACGACGGGCGCCGCCAGCTAACTTTTAGAAACAAATTTATTCTGCGCGGACGGGAGTGGAACGGGTATCCCCCAATGCACTGCGACGGTGCGGCCCCTACAGTCTCGCCACTCGCAACGGGCCATGCCCGTCAGGGCGGGGCCGAGGAGACAAAACTTCGCGAACAAATAGAACGATTCCAAAGGCATCCACTCACGAGATGCCCACTTCCTTTAAAAAGCGCCGCTGGTCGGCGCTTTTTTTATGGCGGATCGTGCTGCAGCATTGGCCAGCCGGGCATTTATAGCTATCGATTTGATAGCAAACTCCGATGCGAGAATGGCCGCCATGGAAATGTTGGTGGTGACGGGCGCCTCGCTGCTCGGGGGCTTTGTCGATTCGATCGTGGGCGGCGGCGGACTCATTCTGGTGCCCGCGCTGTTCGCCACGTTCCCGGGCGCGCCACCCGCCACGCTCCTGGGCACCAACAAGAGCGCCTCGATCTGGGGCACCGCCGCATCGGCTGCGCAGTTCAGCCGGCGCGTGCAGATCCAGTGGTCGGCCCTGCTGCCGGCCGCAGCCGTCGGTTTTGCAGGTTCGATGGCGGGCGCCTGGGCCGTGACGGTGTTTCCGGGCGAATTCCTGCGCCGCGCCCTGCCCTTCATCCTGCTGGCCGTGCTGGGCTACACGCTGGCGCGCAAGGACATGGGCCGCCACCATGTGCCTCGCTTCATCGGACGCCACGAAACGCTGGCCGCCTGCACCGTCGGGCTGCTGATCGGCCTGTACGACGGCTTCTTCGGCCCCGGCGCCGGCAGCTTCCTCGTGTTCCTGTTCGTGCGCTGGCTCGGCTACGACTTCCTGAACGCGTCGGCCTCGGCCAAGCTGATCAATGTGGCCACCAACCTCGCCGCCCTGCTGCTGCTGGCGGCCAAGGGCCACGTCTGGTGGCACTACGGGCTGGTGATGGCGGTCGCCAATGTGGCCGGCAGCGTGCTGGGCACCCGCGTCGCGCTCAAGCACGGCGCGGGCTTCGTGCGCGGCGTGTTCATCGTGGTCGTGAGCGCCCTCATTCTCAAGACCGGCTACGACGCGTTCCTGCGGTGAGCGGGGCCGCCGGTCAGTGGACCAGCTTGCCGCCGTCGCCGAACATCGCGAAGTCCACGTAGCGCGAGGCGGTCTGGCCCTTGGTGCTGAAGTCGAGCAGGTAACCACCGACGTCGACGGCCTTCGACGAGGCCAGCGCGGTGGCGATCCCGGCCGCGTTGAGGGGGCTGGCCCCCTCCATCACCTTGACCAGCGCCTTGGCGGCGATGAAGCCCTCCATCGAGCGCGCCGACAGATCCGCGTCGCTGGAGGCCTGGCGCAGCTGCTGGTACTCGCGTGCGACGGTGCTGCGGTCGCCCCCCTGCGGCAGAACGACCGAGAAAGCGTAGCCGCGCGCGCGCTCGGGCCCGAGCGCCTTGAGCAGCGCGTCGGTGTCGATGATCGACATGCCGTAGACCATGCTGCCGGCCCCGCCTGCGGTCACGTACTGCTTGACGAACTCGATGCCGGCCGCCGTGGTCGCACCCAGAAAGACCACCTGCACCTTGGCCTTGGCGATCTCGGCCACGGCCTTCTCGACAGCGACGGTGTTGCGAGGGTAGCCGGCACGCACCACCAGCTGCATGCCGTAGCGCTTGGCGGCCGCCTCGGCGCCGGCCAGCACGTCGCGGCCCAGGCTGTCGTCCTGGAACAGCAGGCCGACGCGCTGCACGCCCACGCCAGAGAGCTGGCTGAACAGCCGCGCCACCTCGTCCTGGTAGCTCGCCTTCACCACATGCATGCCCGGCGCCTGTGCCACGCTGCTGGCGCCCGAGACGGCGCCGATCAACGCGATCTTCTGCTGCGCCAGCACGCCATCCTTGGCGATGGCTTCGAGGTTGGCGGTGCCCACCGTTCCGATCAGGGCGACCGGCGTTTCGGCCGCGATGATCTCGCGGGTCAGCCGCACGCTCTCCTCCACCTTTTGCGCATCGTCGCGCGTCACGAACTTGATCGGCCGCCCGCGCACACCGCCCTTGGCATTGACGGCATCGAAGTACAGCTTGGCGCCGGCGTGGATGGCCCGGCCCGTGACTGCCTGCGAGCCCGTGAAAGGCGCGACCTGGCCGATGACGATGGGCTCGCCAGCGGCCACCGCATTCCAGTGCACGCCCGCCAGCAAAAAAGCGGCCGCGCATGCGCGACGCCATCCCCCGAGCCGATATCCCTCTTGCTTCCCCATGTCCGTGACCTTTCCGGCGCGCTTCGCCGCCATCGTTCTCTGTAACGATTGTTTACAAAAACCGGAAGCGTACAGATTGAGAGGTAACCCTCGCAAATCAAGGGTTAACCCGTAGTCACCTGTGTGGCCGGCACGCGACGGCAGGTCGATCAGTCACCTGAAAGCCCAAGGAGTTCACGAAAACTTTTGTCTACATCCGGCGAACCGGATCGATCATGGAGGCTCCTTGAAAGGAATCCCCATGCGCAGCCAGCACAGCCCGACCGGCACGCCCGCCTCCGCGCCGCCGCGACCGGCCATGGTGACAGCCGTGACGCGTCATTTCGGGGTTCTTTCGCAGCGCCGGAACCGCCTCAACGCGCAGGTGCAGCAGGAGCGGCTCAGCCGCCTCGATCCCGATCAACGGGTGCGCGAAACCGGCGAGTGGTGAGCTGATTCAGGGCGCGGTTGCAGGCGTCGTCACCGGCGCCGGCCAGGCCGCTTCGCTCGCCAGCCGCGGCTTGCCGATCGGCGCGGTGGCCTTGCCCACCTTGATCGCCGCCATGTCGGCCTCGCTCGGATACTGGCCGAGCAGCCAGTAGTCGAACACACGCCGCGCGATCGGCGCAGCGGCACCGGCGCCCCACCCCGCGTTCTCCACGATCACCGCCAATGCGATCTTCGGGTCGTTGGCCGGTGCGAACGCCATGAAGAGTGCGTGGTCGCGCTGGTGCTCTTCGAGCGCGCGGGCGTTGTACTTGGTGTTCTGCGCCTGGCTGACCGCCTGCGCGGTGCCGGTCTTGCCGGCGGCGGTGTACGGCGCGCCGGCGAACACGCCGCGCGCGGTGCCGGCGGTGATCACCGCCTGCAACCCCTCGCGCACCACCGCCACGTTGGCCGGCGCAAAGCCGAGGTCGACGACTGGCGGTTGCGCGACCGGCACGGCCTTGCCGCTGACCGCGTCGCGCGTCGCGAGCACCAGGTGCGGCCGGTGCTTGAGGCCGCCGTCGGCCACGATGGCTGTCGCCTGGGCCAGCTGCAGCATGGTGAAGCTGTTGTAGCCCTGCCCGATGCCGAGCGAAATGGTTTCGCCCGCGTACCATTTCTTCGCCTCGGGCCGCTTGTAGGCGTTGCGTTTCCACTCGGTGCTCGGCAACACGCCGCGCAACTCGCCGCCGAGGTCGATGCCGGTGATCTGGCCAAAGCCCATCGGCTTCATGAAGTCGTGGATCAGATCCACGCCCATCTCGTTGGCCAGCGAGTAGTAGTAGATGTTGCTCGACAGCTGGATCGAGCGGCGCATGTCGACGCCACCGATGTTGCCCTCGGGGCTGCCGAAGCGATGCCCGCCGAAATTGAAATACCCGGGGTCGTTGACGACCACGTTCGGCCCGCGCTTGCCGGTTTGCAGGGCTGCCATCGCCATGAAAGGCTTGTAGGTCGAGCCCGGCGGGTAGGTGCCCCGCAGCGCGCGGTTCAGCAGCGGCTTGTCGAGCGATTCGCTGAGTTCCTTCCAGCTTTCGCTGTCGATGCCCTCGACGAACAGGTTGGGGTCGAAGGTCGGCTTGCTCACGAAGGCCAGCACCTCGCCGGTCTTGGGATCGATCGCGACCAGCGCGCCGCGGCGCTCGCCGTACATGTCCTCGACCAGCTTCTGCAGCTTGATGTCGAGCGACAGCATCACCGTGTTGCCCGGCGTGGCCGGATGGCCGGCGAGGCGCCGCACCGCGCGGCCGCCGGCCGAGGTTTCCATCTGCTCGACGCCGGTCTGGCCATGCAGCGTCTTCTCGTAGCTTTGTTCGATGCCGAGCTTGCCGATGTACTCGGTGCCCTTGTAGTTGGCGAAGTCCTCGTCCTCCCACTCCTCCATCGCGGCTTTTTCGGTCTGGTTGATGCGACCGATGTAGCCGAGCACATGGCTCGCGATTTCACCGTGGGGGTAGTTGCGGAACAGCCGCGCCTTGATCTCGACACCCGGGAAGCGGTAGCGCTGCGCCGCGAAGCGGGCCACCTCCTCGTCGCTCAGGCGGGTGCGGATCGGGATCGAGTCGAAGTTGCGCGAGTCCTCGCGCAGCCGCTTGAAGCGCCGGCGATCGCGCGGCGTCACTTCGAGCACCTCGGTCAGGCCGTCGATGGTCTGCTCGACATCGCCGGCTTTCGAAGGCGTGATTTCCAGCGTGTAGGCCGAATAGTTCGAGGCCAGCGTGATGCCGTTGCGATCCAGGATCAAGCCGCGGTTCGGCACCACCGGCACGATCGCGGTGCGGTTGTTCTCGGCCTGTTCGGCCAGGTCTTCGTGGCGCACCACCTGCAGGTAGACCAGCCGCATGCACAGCAGGCTGAAGGCTGTCAGCACGACGAGGCCGATCACGATCACGCGGCGCTTGAAGCGCGCGAGGTCGGCGGCGACGTTGCGGATCTCGGTCATCGGGGCTGGAGCTTAGGCTTCCGGGTGTTCAATGGCAATCGGGTGGCAGCGCCCGCCCGGCCTGCGCTCCACGCTATGGCTTTGGTAGCACCTGGCATCACAGCGGCCGATTGGCGTCGGGCTCGGGCGTGCGTTTCTGCGGGGCCAGCAGCAGCAGGCTGGCCAGCGGCCAGAGTGCGGTTTCGAGCGCCGGCGCCAGCAGCAGGTTCCAGCCCGGGAACAAGCCGCCGCCGACCATGCGGATCGCCAGTTCGATCAGGTGCGACAGCGCGAACAGCGGCAGCAGCTGCAATGCCTGCGACACCACCGGGTACCAGAGCAGGCGGCGGTGGATCATGATCGCCAGGAATCCGAGCGTGGTGTACGACAGCGCGTGCTGTCCGAGCATGGCCGACTGGTGCACGTCCATGCACAAGCCGAACACGAACGCCACGCCGATGCCGATGCGGGTGGGCTGGTGCACGCTCCAGAACACGATGGCCAACGCCAGCACGTCGGGCATCCAGGCGATGCGGCCGAGCGGCAGCATGTCGATCACCAGCGCAAGAAACAGGCTGCCCCACATGAAGAGCGGGCTGACGGGGAGCAGCAGCTGCTGTTGACCAGGACGCATGATCATCGTGCTGCCGCGCCTTTCTTGTCAGCCTTGTCAGCCTTGTCTTTTTCGGCCTTGTCGGTCTTGTCCTTGACTGCCTTTTCCTTGTCGGCCTTCTTCTTCGCGGTGGCCGTGGGCGCCGCAGCCGGTGCCGCAGGGCGCGGCGCGGAGCGCGCGCTCAACGGCGACAGCACCATCACGTAGCGCGCGGCCGTCACGCCGGCCAGCGGCACGCAATGGATGCGCGCAAAGGCCGAATCGGCCCGGCGCTCGATACGGTCGATCTTGGCGACCGGCAGTCCCGGCGGGTAGACGCCATCCACCCCGCTGGTGGTGAGCAGGTCGCCTTCCTGCACATCGGAGTTGGCCTGCATGAAGCGCAGTTCGAGCCCGCCGCCGTGGGCGTTGGCCTCGCCGAACGCCACGCTGCGCGCACCGGTACGGCCGTTCTGCACCGGAATGGAAAGGTCGCGGTCGATCACCAGCGTCACCTCGCTGGTGAAGGGTTGCACCTGCGTCACCTGCCCGAGCACGCCGTGCTCGTCGATCACGGGCGACCCGGCCGCGATGCCTTGTGTCATGCCCTGGTCGAGGATCAGCTTGCGGGTGTAAGGGTCGGCCGCGTCGTACAGCACCTCGGCAACGCGTCCCGGCGTGTCGGTGGTGGCACGCAGGTCGAGCATCGCGCGCAGCCGCGTGTTCTCCTGCGCCAGCGCGTCGGCCTGGCCAGCGCGCTCGGACTGCAGCGCCAGCGCACGGCGCGCGTCGGCTTCGTTGCGTTGGGCCACCTGCAGGTCTTCGAAATAGCGGGTGCCGCCGAGGGCCATCTGCACCGGCTTCAGCGCGATCCACTGCACCGGGTACAGCACCGCGCCGACGGCGGCGCGCACCGGGCGCACGATGTCGAAGCGCGCATCCGCCACCATCAGGAACAGCGACAGCGCGCTGAAGAAGATCAGCTTGCTGAGCGCCGACGGCCCCTGGTTGAAGAGGGGCGGGGCGGTGCGGTCAACGGTGCCGAGCGGCATGGTGCGGTTTTACGCCAGAAACACCTGAATTTTTGTGAGGTGCCGCGGAACCGGCTTTGCCGGGCCGCTGGCGCCGCCCCCGGCAGGGGGTGGGCGAAGCGGACACGAAGTGCCGCGCAGCCTGGGGGTGAGCTTATTCCGAGGTAAAGATGCTTCCGAGCCGATCCATGCGCTCCAGCGCGATGCCGCAGCCGCGCACCACGCAGGTCAGCGGGTCTTCGGCCACCAGCACCGGCAGGCCGGTTTCCTCGGCCAGCAGGCGATCGAGGTCACGCAGCAGCGCGCCGCCGCCGGTCAGCATCATTCCGCGGTCGGCGATGTCGGCGCCCAGCTCGGGCGGCGTCTGCTCGAGCGCGTTCTTGACGGCCGAAACGATGTTGTTGAGCGGGTCGGTCAGGGCTTCCAGCACTTCGTTGGAGCTGATCGTGAAGCTGCGCGGCACGCCTTCGCTGAGGTTGCGGCCCTTGACTTCCATCTCCTTGACTTCGGAGCCCGGAAAGGCCGAGCCGATGGTCTTCTTGATGACTTCGGCCGTCGGCTCGCCGATCAGCATGCCGTAGTTGCGGCGGATGTAGTTGATGATGGCTTCGTCGAAGCGGTCGCCACCGACGCGCACGCTGCCCTTGTAGACCATGCCGCCGAGGCTGATGACGCCCACTTCGGTGGTGCCGCCGCCGATGTCGACCACCATCGACCCGGAGGCTTCCGACACCGGCAGGCCGGCGCCGATCGCGGCGGCCATCGGTTCTTCGATCAGGTAGACCGACGTGGCGCCGGCTGCTTCGGCCGCGTCCTTGATGGCACGGCGCTCGACCTGGGTGGAGCCGCAGGGCACGCAGATGATGATGCGCGGGCTCGGCGTGAGCATCGAGCGCGGGTGCACCATCTTGATGAACTGCTTGATCATCTGCTCGGTGATCACGAAGTCGGCAATGACGCCGTCCTTCATCGGGCGGATCGCCTCGATGTTGCCGGGCACCTTGCCGAGCATGGCCTTGGCCTCGCGGCCCACAGCCTGGATCACCTTCTTGCCGTGGGGGCCGCCTTCGTGGCGGATCGCCACGACCGACGGTTCGTCGAGCACGATGCCTTTGCCGCGGGCAAAGATCAGGGTGTTGGCGGTGCCGAGGTCAATGGCGAGGTCGGTCGAAAAGTACCGACGGAAAGCTCCAAACATGTGTGGAATCCTCTGGAGCACGGCACACGCATCGGCATGTCGTCGCTCTCTTATTGGGTCGTCTGACGGGGTGGATTGGTCGTTTTTGCGGCAAAAGCCGGCGCGTTCGCGGGGGTTGCGGCAAAGGCGGGATAATACCCGAATCCCCTTCGTCTCCCGTGTCTGCACCCCCTCGCGGCGTGCGATTTGCTCCGGTTCACCCGGTTTTTCCGATGTCTCTCTCCCATTCCGATATCGCGCGCATCGCTTCGTTGGCGAAGCTGCAATTGGCTCCCGACGAAAGCGAGCGCATGCTTGGCCAGATCAATGGCTTCTTCGACCTGGTCGAACGCATGCGTGCCGTCGACACCACCGGCATCGCGCCGCTGGCCCATCCAGTGGCCGCAATTGAAGATATTTCATTGCGCCTGCGCGACGACGTAGTGAGCGAGGCGAACAACCGCGAAGCCAACCAGAGGAGCGCGCCGGCCGTCGAGGCGGGCCTGTTCCTGGTGCCGAAGGTGATCGAATGAGCCGGCCCGACCTCCACCAACAGGGCGTGGCCCAGCTCGCCCGGGCGCTGGCAGCGCGCGAGGTGTCGGCCGTGGAAACGGCGCAGCACTTTCTCGATCGTGCCCGCACCCACCAGTCGCTCGGCGCCTTCGTCGCGCTGGACGCCGACCTGACCCTGGCCCAGGCCCGCGCCGCCGACGAGAAGCTCGCTGCCGGCGGTGCGCCTTCGCTCACCGGCGTGCCGATCGCGCACAAGGACATCTTCGTCACCACCGACTTCCCGACCACCGCCGGCTCGCGCATCCTGGCGGGCTACCGCTCGCCGTTCGACGCCACCGTGGTGCGCAAGCTGGCCGAGGCCGGCACCGTCACGCTCGGCAAGCTGAGCTGCGACGAATTCGCAATGGGCTCGGCCAACGAGAACGTGGCCGTGCCCGCGATCGGCTTCGACGCCGCCACGCCGGTGAGCAATCCGTGGGACGTGAGCCGCATCCCCGGTGGCTCGTCGGGCGGCAGCGCCGCGGCCGTGGCCGCGCGCCTGACGCCGGCCGCGACCGGCACCGACACCGGCGGCTCGATCCGCCAGCCTGCCTCGTTCTGCGGCGTGACCGGCATCAAGCCGACCTACGGCCGCGCCTCGCGCTACGGCATGGTGGCATTTGCCTCCAGCCTCGACCAGGCCGGCCCGATGGCCCGCTCGGCCGAGGATTGCGCGCTGCTGCTGTCGGCGATGTGCGGACCGGATCTCGATCGCGATTCGACCTCGATCGACCGTCCGGCCGAAGACTTCTCTCGCAGCCTGGGCGACTCGCTCGAAGGCCTGCGCATCGGCGTGCCGAAGGAATTTCTGGGTGACGGCGTCGCGCCCGGGGTGCGCGCGGCGATCGATGCGGCACTGGCCGAGTACGAGAAGCTCGGCGCGAAACGCGTGGCGATCACGCTGCCGCGCACCGAGCTCTCGATCCCGGTCTACTACATCCTGGCCGCGGCCGAGGCATCGAGCAACCTGAGCCGTTTCGACGGCGTCAAGTTCGGGCACCGCGCCGCGAAGTACAAAGACCTGGCCGACATGTATGCCCAGACGCGCGAGGAAGGCTTCGGCGACGAGGTCAAGCGCCGCATCATGATCGGCACCTATGTGCTGAGCCACGGCTACTACGATGCCTACTACCTGCAGGCGCAGAAGGTGCGCCGCATGATCGCCGACGATTTCCAGCAGGCCTTTGCGCAGTGCGACCTGATCGCCGGCCCGGCCGCGCCGACCGTCGCCTGGAAGCTCGGCGAACACGGCGACGACCCGGTGGCCGACTACCTGGCGGACATCTTCACGCTGCCCGGCTCGCTGGCGGGTCTGCCGGGCATGAGCCTGCCAGCGGGTTTCGGCGAAGCCAACATGCCGGTGGGCCTGCAGCTCATCGGCAACTACTTCGGCGAAGCGAAACTGCTGAATGCCGCCCACCGGTTCCAGCAGGCCACCGATTGGCACACCCGCACCCCGGAGGGCTTCTGAGATGAGTGAGACCGCTGTCGTGAACCCCTTCGCTGAAGCGCAAGCCGGCCGCCCCACAGGCCCGCTGGTGCAGGGCTTCGAAGTCATCATCGGCTTCGAGACCCATGCCCAGTTGTCGACCGCGAGCAAGATCTTCAGCCGCGCCTCCACCGCCTTCGGCGCCGAGCCCAACACGCAGGCCTGCGCGGTCGACCTGGCGCTGCCCGGCACGCTGCCGGTGATGAACAAGGGCGCGGTCGAACGCGCGATCAAGCTCGGGCTCGCGCTCGGCTCGCACATTGCGCCGCGCAGCGTGTTCGCGCGCAAGAACTACTTCTACCCCGACCTGCCCAAGGGCTACCAGATCAGCCAGTTCGAGATCCCCGTTGTGCAGGGCGGCTCGGTCAGCTTCTTCGTCGGTGACGAGCAGAAGACCGTGCGCCTGGTGCGCGCCCATCTCGAGGAGGATGCCGGCAAGTCGCTGCACGAGAACTTCGTCGGCCAGAGCGGCATCGACCTGAACCGCGCCGGCACGCCGCTGCTCGAGATCGTGACCGAGCCCGACATGCGCTCCACCGCCGAGGCCGTGGCCTATGCCAGGGAGCTGCACAAGATCGTCACCTGGATCGGCATCTGCGACGGCAACATGCAGGAAGGCAGCTTTCGCTGCGACGCCAACGTGTCGGTGCGCCGGCCCGGCGCGCCGCTCGGCACGCGCCGCGAAATCAAGAACCTGAACAGCTTCCGGTTCATGCAGCAGGCGATCGACTACGAGATCCGCTGGCAGATCGGCGAGATCGAGGACGGCCGCGCGATCCAGCAGGCCACCGTGCTGTTCGACCCCGACACCGGCGAGACGCGCGCCATGCGCACCAAGGAAGACGCGGCCGACTACCGCTACTTTCCCGACCCCGACCTGCCGCCGCTGGTGATCGCGCAAGACTGGATCGACCGCGTGAAGGCCGGCATGCCCGAGCTGCCGCGTGCGATGGCCGAGCGCTATGTGCGCGACCACGGGCTGTCGGCCTACGACGCCGCGCAGCTCACACAGAGCACCACGCTCGCGCGCTACTTCGATGCCACGGTCGCGGCCGGCGGCACGCCCAAGCTGGCCAGCAACTGGATCACGGGCGAACTGACACGGCGGCTCAATGCGCAGGAGATCGGCATCGAGGCTGCGCCGGTCAAGGCCGCGCAGTTGGGCCAGCTGATCGCGCGCATCAGCGACGGCACGATCCCGAACAACGCGGCGCGCCAGGTCTTCGATGCGTTGTGGAGCGGCGAAGGCAGCGACGTCGACGCGATCATTGAGACCAAGGACCTGAAGCCGATGAACGACACCGGTGCGCTCGACAAGATCATCGACGGCGTGTTGGCCACGAATCAGAAGAACATCGACGAGTACCGCGCCGGCAAGGACAAGGCCTTCAATGCGCTGGTGGGCCAGGTCATGAAGGCCAGCCAGGGCAAGGCCAATCCGGCGCAGGTCAATGCGCTTTTGAAAGCCAAGTTGGGTTGAAGCGGTGAGGTGCCATCGATCCGGCTTTGCCGGTCGATCGGCGCCGCCCCCGGCAGGGCGAGCCCTATTTCGCGACGCCGCCTGCGTCGACCGTCCACAGTTGGCGCAGGCGCGCGCGCTCCTCGTCGAAGCGCGCATTCACGCGCTTCTTCTCGTCTTCCTGCTCGCCGATGAAGCGGTTTTGCACCACCGCGCTCTGGGCGTTGTCGTCCAGCTGGCGGCGGATCGAGGCCGGCGCCTTGCTCGCATCGCCCTTGTAAAACTCGAGCTCGTCGTCGACCTTCTTGCGCTCGTCGACCAGCTCGGCCTGGCGCTTGCGCGCGGCGTGGATCACGGCGTCGATCTGCGAGATCGCTTCCTTGCGCTCGCGTTCGTGCGCTGCGAGGTTGGGGTAGCGCATCAACAGCGCCCGCTCGCGCCGCCGATCCTCGTTTTGCCGCAGCGCGACCAGCGCGGCCTGGCGCGCACGCTCATCGCGCTCGGCCTGCTCCTTGGCGGTGTAGGTCGGCTCGATGCGGCGCCGGGTGGTACCGCTCGGGTTGAGTTCGCGCTGCTCGCGGTCCACGCAGTCGGCAATGGGCCGATCCGACGTGATATTGCGGCCGCGCGAATCGATGCAAGTGTAGATGCCGGCGGGCGCCGCCTGGGGCTGCGCCTGCACGATGCCGGTCAGCAGCAACAACGGCAGCCCGGCAAGGTATACGGCGAAGCGCACGGCATCGTTCCTTTAGATTTGTCGTCAGGTTGCGCCGTAGCGCTCCCGGTAGGCCAACACTCCCGCACGGTGGGCGTCCAGCGTGCGGTCGGCGCGGCCCGTGAGGTACTGTAACAAGTCATCGAGCGTGGCGATGGCCGTTACCTGCAAGCCGAGCTGATTTCGTACATATTGCACGGCGCTGTAGTCCACGTCGGCGCCGTTCTCGGTTGCCTTCTCCTGCCGGTCCAGCGCAATCGCCACCGCATGCGGCGTGGCGCCGGCCGCCTCGATGATCGCGATCGACTCGCGCACCGCGGTGCCGGCCGACATCACGTCGTCGACGATCAGCACCCGGCCCCGCAGCGGTGCGCCGACCAGGCTGCCGCCCTCGCCATGCGCCTTGGCCTCCTTGCGGTTGTAGGCAAACGGCACATTGCAGCCACGCCGCGCGAGCTCGACCGCCACCGTGGCGCCCAGCGGAATGCCCTTGTAGGCCGGGCCGAAGACCATGTCGAACTCGAGCCCGCTGGCGATCAGCCGCTCTGCATAGAATCCGGCCAGCCGGGCCAGCTTGGCGCCGTCGTCGAACAGCCCGGCATTGAAGAAATACGGACTGATGCGGCCCGACTTGATCTTGAACTCGCCGAAGCGCAGCACACCGGCATCGAGTGCGAACTGCACAAAATCCTGGGCCAGCTGCTTCGAGCCATTGTCCGAACCACCACTCACAGCCATCTGGAAATCCTTGTTGTGTTCAAACTGACCAGCCTCAACCTCAATGGCCTGCGCTCGGCCTCCACCAAAGGCGTGGCCGACTGGGTGGCCGAACTGGCGCCGGATTGTATTTGCATGCAGGAGATTCGCGTGCAGGCCAGCGACGTCACCGGCCGCTTCGAAGAGATGGCCGGGCTCAAGGGCCATTTCCACTACGCCGAGAAAAAAGGCTACGCCGGCACCGCGATCTACACCCGGCACGTGCCGAGCGACGTGATCGTCGGCTGGGGCGACAAGGAGTTCGATGCCGAGGGCCGGTATCTCGAACTGCGCTTCGACACGCCCAAGCGGAAGTTCTCGGTCATCAGCTGCTACTTTCCGAGCGGCTCGTCGGGCGAGGAGCGCCAGGCTGCCAAATTCCGCTTTCTGGCGGGCTTCTTCCCCTACCTGATCGCGCTGAAGAAAACGCGTGAGTTCGTGCTGTGCGGCGACATCAACATCGCGCACAAGGAAATCGACCTCAAGAACTGGCGCGGCAACCAGAAGAACAGCGGCTTCCTGCCCGAAGAGCGCGCCTGGATGACCCGGCTGCTCGATGCGGGCACGGAAGGCGCCGGCCTGGTCGACGTCTACCGGATGCTGAAGCCCGACACCACCGACGCCGCCTACACCTGGTGGAGCAACCGTGGCCAGGCCTACGCCAACAACGTGGGGTGGCGGCTCGACTACCACCTGGCCACACCGAAGACCGCGGCACTAGCGCGCAGCGAAGAGATCTACAAGACCGTGAAGTTCAGCGACCACGCGCCGATCACGGTCGACTACGACTTCACGCTTTAGCCGTAACCGTAGCCAGGGTCAGGCCAGCTCGAACAGCACGTCCTGCGCGCCTTCCCACAGCACCTTGGTGCCCAGCTTGCGCAGGTTTTCCTTGCCTTCGACGATGGTGAGGAAGTGGTTGCCGGCGAGTTGCCCCATCTTGCTGGCGAAGCTGCAGGCGCCATAGGCCAGGATGATCTCGGTTTCGCTGTAGCCGCCCGGATAGAACAGGATGTCGCCGACCGACGGGTGGCTGGTGTGGTTCTCGAAGCCCACTGGCGCGCCGTCGGCCTCGAGCTTGAACTCGCCCAGCGGCACCCAGCAGCCTTCGCCGCTCCAGCGCACATGGATCAGCTTTTGCCGATAGGGCAGCAGCTTGGCAAACGCGGCCACGGTGAGCGGCGCATCAGGGTGGGTTTCGGCGACGAAGTCGAAGCCGCCGGCGGTGATCTTGAGTCGGGTCATGAGGGTTTTCAGGGATGGGCTGCAATTTTGCAGCAGTGGCGCCGCGGCTGCGGATCACGGCATCTGGCGCGAGATATGGGCGATCTGCCTGCTGGGCAATCTAACCCGCCGCATGCCGCGCCATATGCACCTGATGCAGCGTGATCTTCCGCACCTCGGCCTGGCTCGTCTCGATGTGCGCGCGCAGCAGCATCGCGGCCTGGTCGCCGCGGTTGGCGCGCACAGCTTTCAGGATCTTGGCGTGCTCGTCGTAGGTGGCGTCGATGCGCGGCTGCTTGGTGAAGTCGAGCCTGCGGATGATGCGGATGCGGTCGGTCACGTCGCTGTGCACGCGGGCCATCTCGGCGTTGCCGGCTGCGGCGACCAGTGCGCAGTGGAACTCCTCGTCCCACTGCGCGACCTGGGTGGCGTCGGTGCTGCGTTGCGCGGCGGGCACCAGCCAGATGCCGACCAGCTTGTCGAGCAAGCCGCGGTCGATGTGGCGGTCGGTCTCGCAGAGGCGGTGCGCGGCGGTGGTCTCCAGCACCATGCGCAGGTCGTACAGCTGCTCGAACTGGTCGAAGTCGAAGGGCAGCACGCGCCAGCCGCTCCGGAACAGCACCTCGACATAGCCCTCCTGCTGCAGCCTGAACAGCGCCTGCCGCACCGGTGTGCGTGACACGCCGAGGCGTTCGCTGATCTCGTTTTCGGTGAAGCGGTCGCCGGGCACCATGCGGAACTCGGCGACATCCCGCTTCAGTTGCGCATACACCTCGTCGGCGCGCGTGCGGAACACGACGGCATCGACAGCGGCGGCGGGATGGGGAACGGCTTGGACGATGGGCACCGTGGAATGTTAGTCGCTGCTGCAGTCCGGGTCAGGCGGCGGGCAGAACGGCCAGCAGCGCCGCGCTCGGCGCCGTCCAGCCGACGATGGCGCCCTGCGCGCGGATCATCTCGACCGCTGCGGTCTTGAACGCGGGGAAATAGCTTTCGGTGCAGTCTTCCAGCAGCAGGCCGTCGTAGCCGCGGTCGTTGGCCTCGCGCATGGTGGTCTGCACGCACACCTCGGTGGTCACGCCGGCAAACAGCAGGTGCGTGATGCCCCTGGCCTGCAGCATCTCGTGCAGGCCGGTGGCATAGAAGGCGCCCTTGCCGGGCTTGTCGATGACGATCTCACCGTCGATGGGCGCGAGCGCGTCGATGATCTGGTTGCCGGGCTCGCCCATCACGAGGATGCGGCCCATCGGGCCTTCGTCGCCGATGCGCAGTGTCGGCGCGCCACGGTTGCGTTTGGCGGGCGGGCAGTCCGACAGGTCGGGCTGGTGCGCCTCGCGCGTGTGCACCACCAGGCCGCCCGCCTGGCGCCAGGCCTGCAGCACGGCCTGGGTCGCCGGCACGATGGCTTCGAGCAGCGACACGTCGTTGCCCAGCGTTTCGCCAAAACCGCCGGGCTCGATGAAGTCGCGCTGCATGTCGATGATGACGAAGGCGGTGCTGGCGATGTCGAACGGGTAGGCGAACGGGGTCGCGTCGATCTGCAGCAAGCTCATGCAGCCTCCGCAACAACAGCTTCGCCCGCGTGGTGGCCATGGCCGTGGTCGCCACCGCCCATGTGTGCGCCGAGCACATGGCGCTCGGCCGTGGCCGCGTCGGTCTCGTAGACGATGCGGCCTTCGCTCATCACCACGATGCGATCGGCCAGCTCCAGCAGTTCGTCGATGTCTTCGCTGATGAGCAGCACCGCGCCGCCCTTCTCGCGCACCTGCATGATGCGGCTGTGGATTTCGGCCACGGCCGCGAAGTCGAGGCCGAACACCGGGTTGGCCGCGATCAGCACGTCGATGTCGCCAGCCAGTTCGCGCGCGAGCACGGCGCGCTGCACGTTGCCACCCGAGAGGCTGCGGATCGGCGCGCCCTCACCCTGCGTCTTGACGCCGTACTCGGCAATCCATTCGCGCGCGCGGCTGCGCCACACCGGAAAGCGCAACAGGCCGCCGCTGGCCAACGGCGGTTGATCGAAGTCGCGCAGCGCCATGTTCTCGGCCACGCTGAGATCGCCGACGCAGGCGTTGCGCAGCGGCTCTTCGGGCAGGCTGCGCACCTTCAGGCGGCGGTTCTCCTCGCGCCTTGCGAGATAGGGCTCGCCGCGCACCGTGACCTTGCCGGCCAGGCGCGGACGCTGCCCCACGAGTGCTTCGACCAGCTCACGTTGGCCGTTGCCCGAGACACCGGCCACGCCGAGGATTTCGCCGGCGCGCACCTGCAGGCTCAGGTCGTGCACGGCCAGCGTGCCGCGGTCGCCCTGCGCCACCAGGCCGTCGACCTGGAGCAACACCTTGGCATCGCGGGCCGTGGCTTGCGCACCATGCAGCGCGCGGCCGGTGAGCGCGGCGGGCGCCCCCAGTGCGTCGGGCAGTCCCGCCTCGGGCGGTGGTGCGTCGCCCTCGCCCATCATCGAAGCTGCGAGCTGCGCCGGGCTGGTGTCGGCCACGCGGCAATGCTTGACGGCCTTGCCGCGGCGCAGCACCGTCACGCTGTCGGCATACGCCATCACCTCGCGGAACTTGTGCGTGATGATGAGCACGGTGCACATGCCGCTTTGCGCAAAGGCGCGCACATGGCCCAGCACCTCGTCGGCCTCCTGCGGCGTGAGCACCGAGGTGGGCTCGTCGAGGATCAGCAAACGCGGCTTCAGGTAGAGCTGCTTCAGCAGTTCGAGCTTCTGCTTCTCGCCAGCCGCGAGCGACGACGGCGTCACGTCCAGATCCAGGCTGAACGGCGTGGTTGCGAGGAACGCCTGCAGCTCGGCGCGCTTGACCTTCCAGTCGATCAGCGCGGGTGTCTTGCCGCCCGCGAGCAGCAGGTTCTCGGCGACCGTCATGCCGGGCGCCAGCGTGAAGTGCTGGTAGACCATGCCGATGCCGAGCGCGCGCGCCACGATGGGGTTGGCAATGTCCTGCTCGCGCCCGTCGATCAAGATGCTGCCCTCCTCCGCGCGCTGGAAGCCGGCCACGCATTTCACCAGCGTGCTCTTTCCTGCCCCGTTTTCGCCGAGCAGCGCGTGCACCGTGCCGGGTTCCACGCGCATGGTCACGCTGTCCATCGCGGTGAAGGTGCCGAAGCGCTTGGTGAGCTGGTAGGTGTCGAGCGCAAGGGCGCCGGTGCCGGCGGGCAAGGCGCCGATGGGTGTCGTGGCGGCTTCTTCGGGCATGGTGTCCTCGCGGGGTGGTCAGGTGAGCGCCGCCAGCAGCGCCGTGGACTCGGCATGCGCGCCGAACACGCCGCCCTGCATCGTGATCATCTTGAGCGCGGCCAGGTGGTTGCCGTGGTCGGTGGCGGCAGTGCAGTCCGACAGCAGCAGGCATTCGAAGCCGCGGTCGTTGGCGTCGCGCATGGTGGTGTGCACGCACACGTCGGTGGTGATGCCGGCCAGGATCAGGTTCTCGATGCCGCGCGTGCGCAGGATGAGTTCCAGGTCGGTGGCGTAGAACGAGCCCTTGCCCGGCTTGTCGATGACGACCTCGCCCGGCAGCGGCGCCAGCTCCGGAATGATGTCCCAGCCCGGCTCGCCGCGCACCAGGATGCGGCCGCACGGCCCATCGTCGCCGATGCCCACGCCGTTGGCGCCGATCTGGCGCGAGCGCCAGCGCTTGTTGGGCGGCAGGTCGGCCAGGTCGGGCCGGTGCCCTTCGCGCGTGTGGATGATGTGAAAGCCCAGAGGCCGCAATGCCGCCAGCGTGCGCGCGATCGGCTGGATCGGCGCCTGCACCAGCGACAGGTCGTAGCCCATCACGTCGACATAGCCGCCCTTGCCGCAGAAGTCGGTCTGCATGTCGATGACGATGAGCGCGGTGTTCTCCGGACGCAGGTCGCCGTTGTACGGCCAGGCGTAGGGTTGGGCTGCAACGGTGGCGGTCATGGGATGTCTTTTACCGTGTCGAAGAGAGTTCACCCGGGCTGCCGATCGCCACGCTGCCCGGCTTGCAGGTGAGGACCAGGATCACGAGCGTGAGCACGTAGGGCACCGTGTTGAACAGGTGATAGCCCCAGCCCACGCCAACCGACTGCAGCGCCGGCCCGATCGCACCCGCACCGCCGAAGAGAAATGCTGCGCCGACGCAGCGCAGCGGGCTCCAGCGCGCGAAGATCACCAGCGCCACCGCGATCAGGCCCTGCCCGCTCGAGATGCCTTCGTTCCAGCTGCCCGGATAGAACAGCGTGAGCGATGCACCGCCGAGCCCGGCGATGGCGCCGCCCGCCGTGGTGGCCGCGATGCGGATGCCCGACACCGAGTAGCCCAGTGCGCGCGTGGCGTTGGCCGAGTCGCCCGCCATGCGCACCAGCAGGCCGGCGCGCGTGCGGGCGAAGGCCCACCAGAGAAACACCGCGAGCACGATGCCGATCGGCACCAGCGCATTGATCTGCAGCGCCGCGCGCACCACCGTGTTATCGCTCCAGAAGCCGAGCGGAATGGCCGGGAGCTGCGGCGCCTGCGGCTGAATCAGCGGCTTGCCGAGGTAGAACGCGAGCCCAGTGCCGAACAGCATCAGCGCGATGCCGGTGGCCACGTCGTTGACGCGGTCGAGCGAGCACAGCAGGCCATGCAGCAGCGCGAGCACCGCGCCGGCCGCGGCACCGACCAGCACGCCGATCCAGGCCGAGTCGGCGAGGTAGGCCCCGCCGAAGGCCGCCATGGCCGACAGCACCAGCACGCCTTCGAGACCCAGGTTGATGCGGCCCGATTTCTCGGTGAGGCATTCGCCCAGGCTCACGAACAAGAACGGCGCACCCACGCGCAAGGCGCCGCCGACGATGCCGGCCACGAGCGCGATCCACTGGTCGGCGGTCATGCAGTGGTCTCCTTCACCAGCTTGGGCTGAACCGCGCGCGGCATGCGGTTCCTGAGCAGCGTCTTCCAGTCGACCATGCGCAGGCCTTCGCTCGCCAGGATCAGCACGAAGGCGATGCCCTGCAGCACCTGCACCGACGCATCGGGCAGGCCGAGCCGGCGTTGGAGCAGGCTGCCCGCCGCGCCGAAGCCCCCGAACAGGATGGCCACGGGGATGATCGCAATGGGGTTGTGCCGCGCAATGAACGACACCAGGATGCCCGCGTAGCCGTAGCCCGCGATCATCGAAGCGTTGGCATTGGTATGCACTGCCGCCACCTCGACCGCACCGGCCAGCCCGGCGCAGGCGCCACCCAGGCCGCAGGCCGCGAGGATGAGCCGCGTGGCCGGCAGGCCCACGAGTTGCGCGGTGCGCGGATTGCCGCCGACCACGCGAATCGAGAAGCCCGACGCCGTGGCGCGCAGCCAGAGCCCGAGCCCGATGCAGGCCACCGCGGCAATCGCCAGGCCCCAGTGCACGTCGGAGCCGAACATGCCGCCGATCAGCAGCCCTTCGGCCAGCGGATGCGTCGAGGGCTTGTTCAGGCTGGCCGGGTCGCGCAGCAAGCCTTCGACCAGGTGCTTGAAGATGCCGATGGCAATGTAAGCGAGCAACAGGCTGCTGATGGTTTCGTTGATGCCGCGGTACTGGCGCAGCCATCCGGCCAGCATGATCCACAGCGCGCCGGCGACGGCGCCGGCGAGGCACACGAACACGGTGCCGACGATGTTGCCCGGCAGCGGCACGATGTAGGGCAGCGCGGCGCAGGCCAGACCGCCTAGCACCAGCGCGCCTTCGCCGCCGATGATGATGAGCCCCGCACGCGCCGGAATCGCGACGCACAGCGCCGTCAGCATGAGCGGCGCGGCGCGCTGCAGCGTGTTCTGCCACGAGAACCAGTCGCCGAACGCGCCCTTGAACAGCGTGATCCACACGTCCACCGGATTGACCCCGGCGAACCAGACCAGCACCCCGAACACCAGCAACGCCGCCGCGATGGCGAACGCCGGCAGGGCGATTTCCTTAATGGCGTTGCGCATGATGCGTGCCCCTGTCTTCAGGCGCGGGCAGCCGCGGAACCGGTTTTTCCGGGCCGCCGGCTGCGCCCCCTTGCAAAGGGGGTTGGCGAAGCGACACGCAGTGCGCGAAGGCTGGGGGATGTCATCCGATGCTACCGAGCACGCCTTCGACCAGGTAGTTCATCTTTTCGAGCTCGAGGTCGGTCTGCTTGAGCACCTTGCCGGCCGGAACTACCACGGCGCCCTTGTTGTCCTTGATGCCGTCCTTGAAGATGTCGAAGTTGCCCGCGAGCATCTTGGCTTTGATCTCGTCAGCCTGCTTCTTCGCGGCATCGGTGACCATCGAGCCGTAGGCCGACATCTTCACGAAGCCTTCCTTCAGGCCTCCGCGCAGGAAGTTGGGGTGCGGCTTGCCGGTCTGCGCCGCGTCGATGATGGTCTTGTACGCGGTGAGCCAGTTCCACTCGGCACCCGTGAGGTACGCGGCGGGCGCCAGCTTGGCCTGGCTCGCGTGGTAGCCGCACACCATCTTGCCGCGCTTGGCGGCCGTCTCGACCACCACCTTGGGGCCGTCGACGTGCATCGTGAACACGTCGCAGCCCTGGTCGGCCAGGCTGTTGGTGGCCTCGGCTTCCTTCACGGCCATCGACCAGTCGCCGGTGAAGATCACGCTGCAGGTGATGCCGGGCTTGACCGAGCGCGCACCGAGCGTGAAGGCGTTGATGTTGCGCAGCACCTGCGGAATCGGCTTGGCGGCGACGAAGGCGATCTTGTTGCTCTTGGTCATGTGCGCCGCGATCACGCCGTTGAGGTACTGGCACTCGTCGATGTAGCCGAAGAAGCTGCCCGCGTTCTTCGGATGCTTGCCTTCCGTCCACATGCCGCCGCAATGCGAGAAGCGCACGTCGGGGTACTTGGCGGCCAGCGCCAGCAGGTGGGGATCGAAGTAGCCGAACGAGGTGGGGAACAGGAGCTTGGCGCCGTCCTGCGAAATCATGCCGGTCATGGTCTTCTGTACCGCGGCGGTTTCGGGCACGTTCTCTTCCTCGACCACCTTGATGCCGGGCAGCTTCTTGATTTCGGCAGCGGCCTGTGCGTGCGCCTGGTTGTAGCCGTAGTCGTCGCGCGGGCCGACGTAGATCACGCCCACGGTCAGCGGCTTCTGGGCATTGGCAAGCGCGCTCCAGCCGCCGAGCGTGGTGGCGGCGCCGAGCGCAGCGATGGATTTGAGGGAGTCGCGACGGTTGATCTGGCTCATGGTGTGCTCCAAAGAAAAACGGAAACAGGGCGGGATTAACTTGGATACAAGACGGTGTGCATAAAGCGTGCCTGCGTGAGTTAGCCCAGCAGGCTCACGTGTGCGGCCACCACGCGCCAGCCTTGTGCGGTGCGCATCCAGGTCTGGCTCTGGCGCCCCGTCCTTGGGCTTCCGTGGCGCTGGAACTCGACGTTGGTGGTGGCGAAATCGGTGCCGTAGGTGGTGATGACGGTGCGCAGGATGTCGCGCGAGAGGCCGGTCGCGGGCCGGCCGGCGCGGAAGTTCTTGATGGCGTCGTAGCCGTAGAGGTTTTCGGTGGCGCCGTAGCGCAGCGTGTGCGCGCTGTCCCAGAACAGTTCGTCGAGCACGTCGACCTTGTTGTTCACGAGTGCGTCTTCGTAACGCGCGAAGGCGGTGGTGACTTCGGCCACGATGTCGGGCAGGTTGATGGCCAGGGACATTGCTTCATTCATGTCGGTTACTTGGGTTCGTTCGTTCGTTCGTTCGGGGCGTGTGCCGAGGACACCGGGTACTCCCCTCCGCGAATGTCCCCCGCCTTCGGCTCCTCCTTTATTTCGCTGCGTGGAGCACCCGATGCCCTCGGCACGGGACACGCTGTGTTGTGTTCGTCGATGAACCGCGGCTCTGACGGATCTCGCCGATGGCGTGCTCTGCGCAGCGAAATAAAGGAGGAGGCCGAAGGCCGGGGGACATTCGCGGAGCAGAGCACGCCGTCGGCGTGATCCCGCCCCGAGCCAACCATCCAGGTCATAGCCCCGCCACCGGCGACTGAACCACCCCAGCGCTTTCGAGCGCCGCCGCAACACGCAGCACAAGGTCTTCGCGCCACGGTGCACCGATGACCTGCACGCCGATCGGCAAGCTGGCATGCGCGCCCCACACCGGCACGCCGCACACCGGCAGCCCGATGCACGAGATCGGCTGCGTCAGCACACCCATGTTCGGGCGCACCGGCAGTTGGTGGCCGTTGATGTCGAACCATTCCGCACCGATCGGCGTCGCGGCGCAAGGCGTGGACGCAGCCAGCAGGATGTCGAAGCGCTCGAACAGCTTTGCCACCCGCTCCGCATACAGACGCCGCACGCGCTGCGCCCGCGCCACCCAAGCCGCCGGCAACAGCGCACCGGCGAGGAAGCGGTCGCGCGAGAGCGGTTCGAAGTCTTGCGGGCGCTTGCGCAGGTTGGCCAGGTGCAGCGCGGCGCCTTCCGAATTCGTGATGAGAAACGCGGCGGCGCGGCCGGCCTCGACCATCGGCAACTCGACGACCTTGCGGGCGCCCAGCGCTTCGGCCACGCGATCGACAGCGCTCAGGGCGTCGGCCTGCGCGCGCTGGCGGAAGTAGCCACCGAGCACGCCGATGCGCAGTCCGGCCAGGCCGTGCGTCAGTTGCGACGCGGTGGGCTCGATGGCACGCTGCACGCAGCCGGGATCGTGCGGCTCGACCGCCTCGGGGCCCTGCATCGCGTCGTAGGCGAGTGCGAGGTCGCGCACCGAGCGTGCGAACGGCCCGAGGTGGTCGAGGCTCGAGATGAACGGGTAGCTGCCGGTGCGCGGCAGGCGCCCGAAGGTCGGCTTGAGCCCGAAGATGCCGCACAGCGAGGCCGGCACACGGATCGACCCGTTGGTGTCGGAGCCGAGCGTGAGCGGCACCTGGCCGGCCGCGACCGCCGCGCCCGAACCGCCCGACGAACCGCCCGCGACGCGCGTGAGGTCGTGCGGGTTGCGCACTGCGCCCACGTGGCTGTTCTCGGTGGTGAAGCCGTAGGCGTACTCGTCCATGTTGAGCGCGCCGACCAGCACCGCGCCGGCGCTTTCGAGTCGCCGCACCAGGGCCGCGTCCGCGCGCATCGGCGTGCTGTCGCGCTCGATCTTCGAGCCGGCGAGCGTGGGCAGGCCGGCGATGTCGAACAGGTTCTTGACGGCGAAGGGCACGCCCAGCAGCGGCAGCTCGCGTGTGCGCGCGCCGTTGGCCGAGGCGAGCGATGCATCGACCTGGCCGGCGCGCCGCAACGCGCGTTCGCGCACCACGTCGGTAAACGCGTTGACGCGTGGTTCGGTCGCGGCAATGCGGTCCAGGCTGGCCTGCACCAGGGCGACGGCACTGACCGCGTTGCTGCGCACCGCATCGGCCATTGCCGATGCGTCTTTCAGCAGAAGTTCGGCTGCACTCATGCCTCCGGCTCCTTCGGCGACACCGGCACGAAGCTCACCGCGGGCTCCGCATGCGGATCGAGCGGCACGGCCTCGACCAGCGCCGCCATTTCCGCGGCCAGCGCGAAGTAGCGCAGCACGCCGGGGCGATGCTCGGGCCGCAGCTTCAGGTCGAGCGCCGCGGCAGCCGCGTCGACATAGGCTTCGGTCTGGGCGGGCGTCATCGCCGGACTTCCCTTTGGAAGATCTCGAGGCTGAGCTTCTTCGTCGCGATGAAGCTGGCCGCGCTGAGCGTGTCGAGCGTGCGCGGCCGCGCGTCGCCGTAGGCAAGGATCTCGGCCACCTTGGTCGGCCGCTTGGTCAGCAGCAGCACCTGGTCGGCCAGGTACACGGCCTCTTCGAGGTCGTGCGACACCAGCAGCATGGTGGTGCCGGTCTGCATGAACACCTCCTGCAGCTTCTCGCGGATGAACAGCGTCATCTCGAAGTCGAGCGCCGAGAACGGCTCGTCGAGAAACAGCACCTCCGGGTTGGGCGCCAGCGCGCGCATGATCGATGCGGTCTGCTGCTGGCCGCCCGAGAGTTCGTAGGGAAAGCGCTTCAGGTCGAACTTGACGTCGAACGACGCCACCAGCTCTTCCATGCGGCGGTCGACTTCGGCCTTCGACTTGCCTTCCAGCTTGAGCGGGTAGGCGATGTTATCGATGGTGCGCATCCACGGGAACATCGCTTCGCGGTAGTTCTGGAACACGTAGCCGATCTTGGTGTCCTTGAGCGACTTGCCGTCGAACAGGATCTCGCCCGAGTCGATCGGGATCAGGCCCGCGATCATGTTGATCAGCGTCGACTTGCCGCAGCCGTTGGGCCCGAACACCGAGACGATCGCATGCTTCGGAATGTCGAGATCGAAGTTCTCGTAGAGCGGCCAGCCCGCGAAGTATTTGGTCAGGCCGCGCATGGTGATGTGCGTGCCGGCCGGCCCGGGCTGGAAAGCCGGCTTCGGCACGTCGGCGTAAACCGGGCCGTTGAGGACAATGTCAGACGAAGCGCGCATACAAGCCTCCAGATGCGGTAATACCGGAACGGGCGAATCGAGGCGCCGCGCAGCGAGCGCCGTTCGTGAGCCGCCGCGGAACCGGCTTTGCCGGGCCGCAGGCGGCGCCCCCTCGCAGGGGGTTGGCGAAGCGACACGAAGTGCGCGAAGACTGGGGGTGGGCCATTACCTTCCGCTCCAGTGCACGATGCGGCGCTCGGCCACGAGGAAAAGGATGTTGAGCGCATAGCCCAGCGCGCCGGCCGCGAGGATGGCGGCATACATGCTCTTGACGTTGAGCACCTGCTGCGCGTCGATGATGCGATGGCCGAGGCCGTTGTCGCTGCCGATGAACATCTCGGCCACGATCACGATCACCAGCGCCATCGACACGGCCGAGCGCAGGCCCACGAACGAGGGCTGCAGGCTTTCCCAGATCAGCACGTCCTTGAAGATCTGCCAGCGCGAGGCGCCCATCACGCGCGCCGCCATCACGCGCTGCTTGCGCGCGTTGATGACACCGTAGGCGCTGTTGAAGATGACGATCAGGAACGCGCCGAAGGCCGCGATCGCCACCTTGTTGATGTCGGACACGCCGAAGATCAGCAGGAACAGCGGAATCAGCGCCGACGAGGGTGTCGAGCGAAAGAAGTCGATCAGGAATTCGACGCTGCGGTAGGCCTTCTCGTTGCTGCCCAGCAGCACGCCAAGCGGCACGCCGACGATGGCGGCGATCGCGAACGCCTGCAGCGTGCGCCACACGGTGACCGCAAAGTCGAGCAGCAACGGCCCGCCCGCAAGTCCGGTGATGAGCGCAGAGACGGTGTCGGCCGGCGTCGGCAGCAGGATCGGCTTGATGAAGCCGAGGCGCACCACCAGATCCCACAGGATGAACAGTGCGATCGGGCCGATGGCGGGCAGCCAGCGGTCCCACACCGGCTTCTTCGGCACCGCGCTGGCGGTGGCAGCGGCGGCCGGGGGCGCCCACGGCGCGGCGGCGGCAGAGGTCGGTTCGGCCATGGTCAGGCCTTGTAGAGCAGGCCGTCCACCAGCACCTTCTTTTCGAAGATACCTTTCTCGGTGAACAGGTCGTAGAACTTCTGGAAGTACGCCACGTCGCTCGGCTTGAACTCGTTGTAGAGCATGTACGAGGCGAGCGGCACCTCGGCGGTGAGCGGGCCCTCGATGGCGGTGTAGCCCTTCATGTACTGGCGCGCATCGTCGGGCTTGCTGCGCACCAGTTCGACACCGCGCGCGTAGGCGGCGATGAACTTCTTCGACACCTCGGGGTTCTTCTTGATGAACTCGGTGGTCAGGCTGGCCGCGCCGCCGTGCCAGGGTGCCATCGGGTCGCCCAGGATGTACCGGGCGACCACGCCGGCCTCGATCACGCGCGTGGTGCCGTTCATGCGGCCGATGGTGCCGGTCGGCTCGAGCGTGTAGCAGGCGTCGACCTGGCCGGCCACCAGCGAGGCGACGTGCTGGCCGATCGGCAGTTCCGACACCGTCGCACCGGTGGCGCCGGCGCGCTCCAGCATTGTCTTGCACAGCGTGACGTTCTGGATGCCGGGGCCGGACGCGACCTTCTTGCCCTTGAGGTCCGCCATGGTCTTGATCGGGCTGTCCTTGCCGGTGATGAACTCGTCGAGCACGAACTTCGCGTTGCTCGGGTTGGTGCAGAAGATCTTGAACAGGCCCGGCTGCGCGATCTCGCCGATCGCGAGGTTGGCCGAGCCGGTGCCGTTGGAGCTGCCGTCGGAGCGGCCCGACAGCATCGCCTCCATCACCTGCTGGGCACCGGCAAACTTGAGCGGCTCCACGTCGAGGCCCGCTTCCTTGAAATAGCCCTTCTCGATCGCCGCAAAGAACGGCAGACCAGCCGCCACCGGCCAGAAGCCGATGCGGATCTTCGGGCCGCCCTGGGCGCGCACGATGGCGGGTGCGGCCAGCACACCGAGGCCGGCGGCGCCTGCTTGCAGCAGTTTGCGGCGCGACGGCCCGGAAGAGATTGGCTTGGGGGTCATGGAACGCTCCTGAGTGAAATGAAGCGGCGCCAGCCGCCGTGTTGTGTGATGTCTTCGGCACCTTCGAGCGCCAGCGCTTCGCACAGAAAGCCCTGCACGCTGCTGCCGTCGGCCAGCGTCAGGCTGCCGATGCCAAGTGGCGCCGGAATGAGCGCGACGAAGCTGCCGTAATGCGCGACGGGCATCTCCCATACCTCGACCGCGATGGCGCCGCCGGTGCCGGGCGCGACGCGCACCATGCCGGGCTTGGGCGGCACGGTGCCGGGCAAGGCGTAGAGGCGGTACTGCGGCGCGGTCTGCGTTTCGGCCACCAGCCGCGCACCGCGCTCGCGCAGCTGGCCGTTGAGCGGCATGCCCGACAGGTGGGCGCCGACGACCGCGACCTTGACGGTGTCGGAAGTCATCGGCATTGCGACCGGCGGCGGCATCGGCTGCCCGGTCGCACCCAGCGTAAGGCCGGTGGCGTGGTGGTAGCGCTGGCCCAGCTCGGCCAGTTGCAGGTCGCTGCCGCAGGGGCCGATCAGCGTGATGCCGAACGGCAGCCCGTCGGGTCGGATGCTGCTGGGCACCGACAGCGCCGCGTAGTCGAGCAGGTTGACGAAGTTGGTGTACGCGCCGAGTTCGCGGTTGCGCGCCACCGGGTCGGCCAGCATCGCCTCGATGGTGCAGTGGGTGGGTGCGGTCGGCACCAGCAGCAGGTCGATGTGCTGCCACATCGGTGCCACGCGCTGCGCGATTTCGCGCAGGCGGATCTGCGCGTCGACGAAGTCGGCCGCGTCGTAATTGCGGCCGCTCGCGAGGATGCTGCGCACCGGCTCGATCACGTCGGCCTCGTGGGCATCGAAGAACGGGCGCACCGCGGCGTAGCGCTCGGCCACCAGTGCGCTGTCGTAGAGCAGCGCGGCGGCTTCGGCCAGCGGTGCGTAGTCGATCGCCACGCGCTCGCCCCCGAGTGCTTCGAGCCGCGCGATTGCGTCGTTGAAGGCCGCCGCTGCAAGCTGGTCGCCGAAGAATTCGAGGGCTGCGGGCACGCCGAACAGGAAGCGCGCCGGCAGCGGCGCGCCAAGCAGCCGCAGCGGCCGCGCATAGGGGTCGGCCGCGTCGAAGCCCCGGGCCACATGCAGCACCTGCAGCGCAAGCGCCACGGTAGGCGCGAAGACCGAGACGCAGTCGACGCTCTGCGCCGCCGGCAGCACGCCGCGCGTGCTCAGCAGCCCCTTGGTGGGCTTCAGCCCGACGATGTTGTTGAGGCCGGCCGGCACGCGCCCCGAACCGGCGGTGTCGGTGCCGAGCGCGAAGTCGACCTGGCCGGCGGCGACCACATAGGCCGAGCCAGAGCTGGAGCCGCCCGATACATAGCGCGCGTCGAAGGCATTGGGCACGGCGCCGTACGGCGAGCGCGTGCCGTTCAGGCCGCAGGCGAACTGGTCGAGGTTGGTCTTGCCGACCAGCGTGGCACCGGCATCGAGCAGGCGCTGCACCACATGGGCGTGTTCCGCCGGAAAGCGCTCGAACGCCGGGCAGGCGGCCGTGGTGGGCACGCCGGCGGCGTCGATGTTGTCCTTGATCGCGAAGCGCAGCCCCGCGAGCGGCCCGGTCTGCGCGCCCTGCACCGGCACGGCGAAGCGCGCGATCCAGGCGGCGGCGGCGGTTTCGTCATTCGAAGCGGGCCCGGCGAGCGGAGCCATTTCATGCACCATCATCAAGCATCCTGTCTTGTGTACATGATTAGATGCAAGCGGCGTGCCAGCCGGTTTTTCGGCCGCAAGGGGGTCAAAATGGCGGTAATCGAGGAAGCAAGAAACCATCCATGACCGAAGCCGATCAAGTTCCACCCCTGCCCGACCATCTGTCGATCGACCCGCGCAGCCCGCACCACGTCGCTGCCGTGTTCGAGCGCGACATCGGCATCCGCTTCAATGACAAGGAGCGGGCCGACGTGGAGGAGTACTGCATCAGCGAAGGCTGGATCAAGGTGCCCGCAGGCCGGACGCTGGATCGCAAGGGCAAGCCGCTGCTGATCAAGCTGAAGGGGCGGGTCGAGGTGTTCTACCGGTAATCAACCACGGGTCTCCCGTCCAACCATCATGAAAAAACTTGCTGTCCTGGCCTTCCTGGGCCTCATGAACACCTTCAGTGCCGTGGCCCAGAGCGACATCGACGTGTACGAAAGCGACCGCAGGTACTGCGCCAGCGGCCGCTCCGGCGTCGACTTCAATTCCTGCATGCGGCAACTGCGGCGCGACCGCGACCGCGACCACGACCGGTATGAACGGCGTGAGTACGAACGGCGGGACTACGACCGCCGCCAGCAATGGGCCGATCAGCCGCCGCCACCGCCGACGTACCGTCAATGGCAGGACCAACCCAGGGAGCAGCCCAAGCTGAGCGACATGCAGCAGCGCGCGCTGGACAACTGCATGATGCTGGCGCCGCGCGACCAGCCGAGGTGCCGCGCCACGGTGATGTCGACGGTGCGCTGAGGGCGGCGGCGCGTCAGTCCTGCCGGCCGCCACCGGCGCTCAGCTCGGCCCAGTCGAGCTCCTGCACCAGCACGCGATAGGCGTCGTCGCCGATCACGTCGTCGCGCCGCAGTTCGAACGCGCGCTGCCGCGCCACCGCGATCGCGCGGCGCCGCAGCGGTCCGCCGGGCACCTCGTCGACCGGCGCGTCGGGCGCCTGGCTGGTGTTCAGATCGACCACCGCACCGTATTCCTTGCGCAGCAACTTCGCGGCGAGCGTGTCGTCGTCCTTGATCGCATCGAGTAGCGCGCGGTACGCATGCGTGCGACCGAGCCGGATCTCGCGGCCGACCGGGTCGTCGTCGGTCAGGCCCATGAAGCGGATCAGCGGCGCCATCGTCAGGCCCTGCAGCACCAGCGTGCCAAGCACGACCGCAAACGCGCACAGCAGGATCAGGTCGCGGAACGGGAATGGCGCGCCGCCGGGCAGCGTTTCGGGAATCGCGAAGGCCGCGGCCAGCGTCACGATGCCGCGCATGCCTGCCCATGAGAGCACGATGCCGCTGCCGAAGGTGGGCGGCGTGCGACCGGCACTGGCGGCGCGCCGGCGCTTCAGTGCGTGATAGCTCAGCACCCACACGAAGCGGGCTGCAATCGTGACCACCAGCACCACCGCAGCGGTGACGAGCGCATCGGTGCGCGCGCCGCCCGCCTCGAGCCGCTCCCAGATCGGCCGCAGCTGCATGCCGATCAGCACGAACGCGAAGGCGTTCAGCACGAACACCACTGTCTCCCACACCGCGAAGATCGGCACGCGCATGTGCGCGGGCATTTGCGGGCCACTGCGCCGTGCGACCGTCATCGCATACGTAACCAGGGTCAGGATGCCGGAGAGCCCGATCGCCTCGGCCGCGATCCAGACGCCGAAGGTCAGCGCGAACTGCACGATCAGCGCGATCGGGACGTCGCGAAGCCCGGCTGTCAACGGCCGCAGCGCATACGCGCAGCCCACGCCGGCGGCAAGGCTGCCGAACACGGTCAGCAGGAACACCGGCGCGAAGCTGGCAAAGCCGAGGTGCCCGGCCAGCATGGCCATGATGGCGAGCCGGTACACGAGCAGCGCGCTCGCGTCGTTCAGCAGGCTTTCGCCTTCGAGGATCTTCAGCAGCTTGTGCGGCAGCTTGACCTGCCGCATCACCGCGGTGGCCGCAGCGGCGTCGGGCGGCGCCACGATGGCGCCGAGCGCGATCGCCACCGGCCACGGCATCTCCGGCACCAGCCAGCGCGCCGTGAACGCGACCGCCAGCACCGTGGTGCCCACCGCTGCGATGACGAGCCCCGCCACCGGCCGCCAATTGGCACGCAGGTCGCGCAGCGAGGTGTCGTAGGCGGCGTCGACCAGCACCGGCGCAACGAAGAGCGTGAGCGCAAGGTGCGGGTCAAGCGTCCAGCGCGGGCTTTCGGGCACAAAGGCGAGCAAGGTGCCGCCAAGCGCCAGAAAGGTCGGATACGGCGCGCCGACCTTGCGCGCGAGTGCCGCGAGCAGCGCTGCGCCGAGCAGCAGCACGATGATCCATTCGAAGGTGGTCATGGCGGGCGGGGTCTTTCAGGGGCGGTTCGGATGGGTCATTGTCGGCGGCGCGGCCGTTTGGCGCAGCGCCGGAATGCCTCCCGATCCGAAGCCTCTCAAGGCCCGGCCCGATGAGTAACACGCCCCCGATGGCGATCACGCCGGTCAGTCGGTGGCCGGCTCGTAGCGGTCGTGGTGGCGCACCCAATCCATCGCATAGACCGGGTTGTGCTCGTCGCGGCCCTTCGGCATGAGGTCGAGCAGGTTGTAGGTGCCCATCATCACTTCCACGCCGCGCTCGTAGGTCGAGTAGGTGTGAAAGACATCGCCCGCGCCGTCCTTGCAGAACACGCTGATGCCGGGCGCCTCCTCGCTCGGGAACGGACGCACGCTGTAGTTGTAATAGACCTCGCCCCTGGCCATCGCTTCCGGCGTGAAGCTGACGCCGAAGTCGTGGTTGAAATCGCTGCCATGCGACGAGACCCACTTGAACTGCCAGCCCATGCGCTGGCGAAAGCGCTCGATCTCGTCCAGCGGCGCGCGCGAGACCACCAGCAGCGTGACGTCGCGGTGTTCGAGGTGCACCTGCATTCCGGCGATGTGGTCGGCCATGAAGGAGCAACTCGGGCAACCCTGCTCCCACCCCGGGCCGAACATGAAGTGCTGCACCAGCAGCTGGCTGCGGCCTTCGAACAGATCGGGGAGCGAGCGCCGGCCCTCGGGAGTGTCGAAGGTGTAGTTCTTCTCGACGCGCTCCCACGGCAGCGCACGGCGTTCGCGGGCGATCTGGTCGCGCAGGTGCGTCAGTTCCCTTTCGCGCGCCAGCAGCGACTTGCGCTCGGCAATCCATCGCTCCTTCGACACGACGGGGTGGTTCAAGGTGTTGGCTTGTTCGGCAATGGCTGTGTTCATGACGGACTCCTTGTGCGTGATCACGCTCTGGCGGCTTTCGGGCGGCGCACGGCGCGGATCTTTCCGCTCTCTCCGCCGCCCGCATAAAAGAGGTCTGCGCCGTCGGACTCGAGCCCGCTGACGCCAACGCCGCTCGGCATCTCGAGCCGCTCGAGCACGGTGCCGCTCGACGGGTCGATCCGGCGGATCTCGCTCACGTCGCCTTCCCACGTGCCGTGCCACAGCTCGCCGTCGACCCAGGTCACGCCCGTGACGAAACGGTTGGACTCGATGGTGCGCACCACGGCACCGGTGGCCGGATCGATCTGGTGGATCCGGCGATCGCGGTACTGGCCCACCCACAGGCTGCCCTCGGCCCAGGTGAGCCCGGAGTCGCTCCCGCTGCCGGGCGCCGGGATCGACGCCACCACGTTGCCACTGACCGGGTCGATCTTGTCAATGCGTGTCTCGGCGATCTGATAGAGGTGCGTGCCATCGAAGGCGGTGCCGGCGTCGCAGGCACAGGCGAGCGTGCGCGCAGGCTCGCCTGTCTCGGGATCGAAGGCGACCAGGCTGGCCCCGGTGGCGGCCCAGACGCGGCGGCCGTCGTGGGTCACGCCGTGGATTTGATCGACGCCGGGGAAGGGGCCGTACTCGCGCACGATCTCGGCTGCATGCGCCGTGGCCTGGGGTCTGTCTTTGCTTGTGTTGCTGCTCATCGCTGGCTCCTGGTGGTGCGCCTCGAATCGGCGCCTGGAGACAACTCTATGCAAACGGCAGCGCAGCGGGGAGTAACAAGATCGTCGTGAATCCGGCCAGCGGCGGCGACAGCCAGCGGCGCGCGCGTGCCTGACCGATCGCGCGCACCCGCCCGGCCGCCTCGAGCTCGACCAGCGCGCGCTGGACGGTGCGCTGGCTGGCCCCCAGCGCCAGTGCCAGCGCCGAGGTCGACCAGGCCGCGCCGTCGGACAGCAGCGCCACCAGCGATGCCTGCTCGCCGTCGATGGGCGGCGCCAGCACGACGACGGCGCGATCGCCGTGCGGCTTGAGGACGAAGCCTCGCGCGGTGGCCTCGATGTGCGCGAGCGGCTTGACGAGCGCGCGCAGACGGCCGATCTCGACCCGCAGGCGCGCGCGGTGCGTCTCGTCGGGCCGACGTGTGTTGAATGCGTTCGCGATCAAGGCTTCGCGATCGACATCGCCCGGCCACGCTTCGGCGAGTGCACGCGCCAGCGCGAACAGCACCGGTCGGCGCGCCAGCGGCCGCCATGCGTCGCCGGCGCCCAAGCCGCGGCGGCAGGCGTCGACCACCAGGGCGTCCGAGGCCAGCAGCGCGGCAACTTCATCGAGGCACAGCGCCTGCTCGGCGCCGGCGAAGAGGCGCCGCGCGGCGGGACGATCGAGCACGGCCCGCAGCTCCGCCAGCTCGGCCAGGAGCGCCGGAACGCCGGCCCGATCGGCCGCCTCTTGCGCCAGTGCGAGCGCCGCCCGCGCCGAGGCCGTGCGCAGCGAGCGCAGTGCCAGCTCAGCTTCGGTCAACCTGGCCACCGCCGCCAGCGCCGGTGGCAGTCCACGCGCATCCAGCCGCGCCAGCGCGGCCGCAGCCTCGTCGAGGCGGCCCAGCAGCACGAGCCTGCGCACCGCGATCAGCCGCGCCTGCAGCGCGTTGGCACGATCGGCGCGCGCCTCGAGCGTGCTCGCCGCCGCCGCCAGCGGGCGCGGCGAACCACCGAGATCCCGCATGGCCAGCGCCACCTCGGCCTCGGCGACGACACAGCGCGCACGCGCCAGCTCCTCGTGCGCACCAAAGCCGCGGGCCGCGCGCCGCAGCAACTCGCGGGCGCGCGGGTGTTCGCCGAGCTGGGCCATGGCAATGCCGCGCAATGCCAGCGCCGGAGGGTCGTCGCGCAGAGCCACCCGCTTGAGCGCGCCGAGCGCGTCGCCCGCTGCGAGCGCACGCGCGGAGGCGGCGATCAGGGAGTCCATGGCGACAGGCTACACCGCGGTGCGGTGGCGTCGCACGCACGATCTGGGCGTCGTCCAACTTTTGTCTAGGCTCACACAAAGCTCGTGAGCACCAGGAGGATTTTTGAACTGGGTCGAAGATGCACTGGACTCGGCAGAGCCGGCAGACTCTTGGGAACTTGCAAGGACCACAGTCGGCCAGGATCAGCGAATAATTCGAGCGGCGCTGCAATCACCTCGCACACGACATGCATCACCTTGCCCAGCATCAGAAGAACCGCGATCTGGTCTCGATCTCTCGGGACGAGATCGACACCAACAGCATTCAGGGCTTCGTTCTGGCGTCCTCAGACGAACTCGTCGTACTCCAGTACGTATACGACTTCAACCTCGACGGACTCATGGTGCTTCGTGTCGCTGACATTAGCGAAGTACAAGCGTCAGCAACGGACAGGTTTCAGAAAGAACTGCTGGCGCACGAGGGCCTGGAAGAGAAGGTTCCGTTCGCATCCACTTTTGATCTGCTCAACTGGCGAGCATTGATTTCCCAACTTGCGAAGCAGAACGCCCTCGTGACTCTCGAATGCGAAACGAGCGACATGAAAGAACTTGTGATTGGTCGCGTCCAGAAGACCGCGGCGAGTTGGGTCGAGGTTCAACAATTCACCGGCGCCGCCAACTGGGTAGACACCCCGATCCGGCTGGACTACGAGAACATCAGCTGCTGTCAGGTCGGCACCAACTACGTAAACGTTTATCAACGCCACTTCGAACGAACCGCACGATAGTTCGATGACACACGACAGGAATCTCTCGCCGGTGGGTTGGTACTTGGTGTCGTACCTACTGCGTTTCGTCGAGTTGAAGGATGCCCAAAAAGACGACGACGAAGCTCGCTTCTTGTCGTGGGAGAACACGATCCTTGTCAAGGCAAGTACGCTTGACGATGCCTACGGAAAGGGTATGAGCGTAGCTCGCGAAGCTGCGAAGCCCTACAAAGGTGGGCCGGATGGCGTACCTGTTCAATGGAAGTTGGTTGGCATCACCGAAGTGCTTCCGATCTACGAGGAGCTTGGGGATGGAGCCGAAATCGCGTGGACGGAGCGTGCTCCTCGAAAGCTTAAAAACCTCAAGCTAACCAACTACTGCGGAAGTTGCGACCCAAGCGGTCAGCCATCCCATCATAGCCAGGCGACTTCCGTCCTTGGCTTGCAGGCTAAACTGCGGCCATCGGCCAAGCCCTGACGCTGATACCGATCTCACGGCATGCATTCTTTCGCTTTACAAGCTAGAAGCTGGGCGGTGCGGATCAAGCGCGACGGCCTGACGCTCTGGTTCGCCGGCAAACACCCAGCAACCCCTTGGTATGCCAAGGCGCTCGGTGTGTTCGTCGTGAGCTACGCATTGAGTCCGATCGACCTCATCCCAGATTTCATCCCTATCCTGGGCTACGTCGACGACGTTCTTCTTCTTCCGGCCCTGATCTGGTTGGCAGTCAGGATGATTCCGGCATCCACACTGGCCGAGTGCCGTAGTCAGGCGGACGACTGGATGCAAAGGACAGGGAAGAAGCCGACGAGTCGCATCGGAGCCGTTGCGATCGTGACCTTGTGGATCGCCATCGGCGTTGCGGTCTGGTACTGGTGGTGGTCGCACCGCGTATGAAAGCCAGACCTTTGGAGCTATGTTTCGGCCTTGGTGCCGGCGGTATCGGTGCCGTGTTTGGCATTTCCAAGAAGGAGATCTGCCAGCACAGATGTTGGCTCGATGTGGCCGCCGACTTTGTGCTTCCATTTGCCCTTGAAGCCTATTCCGGCGCGCTACCCTGGGCGCTGATCGGCCTGGTTTTTTTTGGCTGCGCCTTCAGGAGGCAGTGATGGAAAAGTGGATCCTCTACGCCATGGTCTCCATGGCCTTCGCCGGCTTCACTTCGGTGATCGCCAAGTTGGGTCTTGCTGGCATTTCCGGCGATCTGGGACTGGCCGTTCGAACATCTTTCGTCTTCGCATTCGTTCTCATGTTTGCCGCAGCCGTCGTTCCTTTCGACCAAGTGCGCTCTCTTACGCCCCGCAACATCGGCTGGCTCGCGCTATCCGGTGTCACTACCGCAGGCTCGTGGGTCTTTTACTACAAGGCCATCAAGCTAGGCGAGGTGTCCACAGTTGCGCTCATCGACAAAGGCAGCGTCGTGGTCGCGCTGGTGTTGGCCTGGCTTCTGCTTGGCGAAACGTTGACGGCCCCCAAGCTCATCGGCGGCGCAATGATGGTGGGCGGGTTGATCGTGATCGCAAGAGGCTAGCGGCAGCATCGGAGGCGCCCGCGGCGCGATTGCTCCGAAATCACCGCCGTTGGCTCGGAGCACCGGCTGCCAGTACCGCTGCTCAGCCGACAAACCTCTTGAAGTCGAGATCTCCAAAACAAATCGTCATCGCCAGGTCGCTGGCTCCAGCATGGGCAGCGACTGCAGGGAGGACTGTCTTCGTAGACAAATAGTTCGCATGGATCACCGCCCCTGCGATGGGCACGCTGTGTCATGCCCGGAATTGAGCCGGTCGCTTCAGGCTGGGTTCATCCCGCGAAAGTAGGCTCTCGCACCGTCTCGAGGCCTGCTTTTTTGTTCATGACACGCACCACGACCCTCCGCCTCGGCGCAGTGACGCTGCTCGCACTGGCTTTCTTGATGTTCTGGGATGTCTCCAACGGCGATCTGAAGCTGGCGCGCGTGATGGGCACCCCAATTGGGTTTCCTCTGCGCGAGAACCCATTCCTGGTTCACGTGATGCACGTGGGCGCCAGGGATCTGAGTTGGCTGCTGGTGATCGGCCTGTTCATTGCCATCCGCTGGCCCGTGGGCGTGCTGCGCAAGTTGGCCACGCGGGAGCGGACGCAGCTCGCGCTGACCGTGCTGGTTTCGGTACTCGCCGTCAGCCTCATCAAGCATTTCAGCCACACGAGCTGCCCCTGGGATCAGAAGGAGTTCGGCGGCGTTGCGCGCTACGTGTCGCACTGGTCGTGGAGCGTGAGGGATGGCGGTGCCGGCGGGTGCTTTCCAGCCGGACACGCCTCGGCCGCGTTTGCCTATGTCGGCGGCTATTTCGTGCTGCGCCGTGTTTCCGACCGCGCGGCATTGGTCTGGCTGGGCATCGCGGCCATCGCGGGCTTGGCGCTGGGGTTGGCGCAACAACTGCGCGGCGCCCACTACATGAGCCACACGCTCTGGACCGCCTGGATCTGCTGGACAGTCGGGTTCGCCATAGAAGTGGCCGTGACGCGGCCAAATCCATTCCTTGCCAAGGGGAATCGCTCTCTTCATGCAAGCGTTTGATTTCACTCTTTTTGGATGGCTCAATGCGGGCGCGTCTGCATCGCCGTGGCTCGTCGAGTTCGCACGTTTCGCCTCCGAGGGGCTGCCGGCCCTGCTCGCCCTGACGATCATCGCAGGCGCCGCGTTCGACAAGCGTTGGCGCTATGCGCTTTTCACCGCGCTGGTGAGCGTGCTGGCGACTTGGATCGTCGTGAACACATTTCGCTCGGCGTTGCCGTTCCCGAGGCCCGCGGCCTACGGCCTGGGCATCCAGTGGGCGCCGCAGGGCGTGCGGCCGGGCTTTCCGAGCCTGCATGCGGCCGCCACCTTTGCCGCGGCTTTCTCCCTGGGGTGCCTGCCGCACCGCGCGCCCATGCTGGCGGCACTTGGGCTGGCGGCGGTAGTAGGCTGGAGCCGCCTCTACCTTGGGCTGCACTTTCCTTCCGACGTGGCCGGGGCGGTGCTCCTTGGGGCGCTGGTGTCGATCATGGTCGAGCGCGGCGTGAGCAGACCGCTGAGCCTTGCCCTCGCCAGAATGCCTGCCCGGCGCAGGCGGTCGCGCGCACGGCGAACCTGAGAATTGCGTCCTATGTCACCTTCGGATCTCGAAACTGCACCGGTACACCACGTACATCAGGTGGAGGCGCCTGCACAAAATTACTCCCCGGCCGCGCTGTGGGTGCGCTTTAGTCAAGGGCTCGCACGGCCGCGTCCCGCCTGGCAAGTCGTGCTCTGGCTCAGCCTCTACTTGCTGCTGACCACCAACTGGCCTCTGGGGAACGAACTGGCCCGCATCGGCGGGGCGCCGAGCGCCTACATGCCAACGACCATTGCTGTGGGCCTGCTCGCACTTTGCGGCTCAGTGGCATTCCTTTCGCTCACGGCCTGGTCGCGCTGGCTCAAGCCGCTTTGGTTCGCGGTGGTCGTGCTGGCCGCGGTGGTGCAGCACTACATGCTGGCGTACCGCGTCGTCATGGATCCAACCATGATCGCCAACGCGCTGCAGACCGACGCTAAGGAAGCGCGCGACCTGCTGAGCTGGCGCATGGCCTTCAACGTGGGGGTGGTCGTGGTGCCCGCGGCGATGCTGCTCTGGCGCGTGCGCATCATTCGGATGCGCTTCTTCTCGAATCTCTGGCGCAACGCTGCCCTGCTGCTGCTGGCCGTGGTGGTGGCGTTGGGCACGGCGGTGGCCATGAACCGGCAACTTGCGCCGCTGATGCGCAACAACGTCCACCTGCGCTACATGATGAACCCGATTGCGAGCCTCTACTCGACGGGCGCCGTGTTCATCAAGCCGCTCTTCAAGCGCAGCGGCAAGCTGATCCCGATCACGGCCGGCACCACGCTCGGTGCGAGCTATGCCGCGCAGGCGCGCCCGCCGATGTTCGTGGTCGTAGTGGGCGAAACTGCGCGTGCGGATCACTTTGCCCTGAACGGCTACGCGCGCGACACCACCCCGGAACTGGCCAAGCGCGGGGTGCTGAGCTACCGCGACGTGCATTCGTGCGGCACCAACACGCTGGTCTCGGTGCCTTGCATGTTCTCGCCACTGGGCAAGCAAGGCTACGAATCGCGCAAGGACGACTACGAGAACCTGGTCGACGTGTTGCAGGCCGCGGGCCTGGCCGTACTCTGGCTGGACAACCAAGCTGGCTGCAAGGGCGTGTGCACGCGCATCCCCAATGCATCGGCCTTCGAAGGTCTTGACGCCGCAACAAAGAAGGCGCTGTGCGACGGCGACGAGTGCCTGGACAACGTGATGCTCAATGGCCTGGACGTGCGCATTGCCGCGCTGCCGGCGGAGCGCCGCGCCAAGGGCGTGGTGCTGGTCATGCACCAGATGGGCAGCCACGGGCCCGCTTACTACAAACGCTCGGCGCCCGACGTGAAGCGCTTCCAGCCCGAGTGCAAGACGAACGCGCTGGCTGAATGCGGCCACAACGAGCTGATAAACGCCTATGACAACTCCATCGTCCAGACCGACCGCTTCCTGGCCGACACCATCGACTGGCTCAAGGCACAGTCGAAGGCGTACGACCCGGCGATGCTGTACGTAAGCGACCATGGCGAATCGCTCGGCGAGTACGGCCTGTTCCTGCACGGCGTGCCATACAGCTTCGCGCCCGAGGCGCAGAAGCACGTGCCGATGGTCACCTGGTTCAGCGAAGGAATGAGCAAGCGGCGCAAGCTCTCGCGCTCGTGCATGGAAGCGAGGCTGGACACGCCACTCACGCACGACAACCTCTATCACACGGTGCTGGGCCTGATGGACGTGATCACGCCCACCTACAGGCCGGCGCTAGATGCCCTCGGGGCATGCCGCAACACGGGTTGACGCGCATGTTGGACGCAGGTATTCAATTCAGAAAAGCGCTTGGAAGACGGTCATGGGTGCGAAAGTGGCGCATCGGCGACCGTCCCCATCGTTGCGCAAATGTTCGACGCAATATCAGTCGTTCGGCGATCCGTGGACACGGCGGCACCACGGCGAGGGGGCAATACTTCCTTAAGGAAGGCTGAACGGGTCAATCAGCTGGCGTTCACCATTGAGACCTACGATGCCGCATGTTGCTCGCGCGAATCAGGAAGTGGGTTGCTAACCACTGTTTGCGGTGGTGCTGGGCAGGTGTTGCCATGGTGCTGCTGCTGCCGTTCATTGCGGCGCACTACCGCTGCGATGGTCTCGAGGACGAGCCGATGCTCAGACTGCACATCGCGGGCGAAGCGGTGCAGTTCGAGCCCGACAATCGCGCCGATCATCCGTCCGATCACGAAACCACCGTGTTCGCGCAGACCCCGGCGACCCTCAAGCACCCCGACGCGCTCAATCTCGCGCTGAACACCCTCATGGCCGCAGTTCTGGCGATGCTCCCGCTGGTACTTGCGATGGTGCGTCTGGTCATGCCTATTGTGCGCACGACCCCAGAGCGTGTGCCGACGCACAGTGATCCACCACCTCCTGTGGAGCCTTGGCGACGTTTGCCGCCCACCACCGCGCCACCTTTCATTGCCTGAGAAGCGAACGACGCCGCGCGCGTCGCATCTCCTCGCTGCCTGACCTCGCACGACGTCGTGACGTGCTCCGTCGCATCCGCAGCTTGGCCTTCCTTGCCGAAAGGTTCTGACCATGTCCAATTTCCTGGGGTGCGCATGCCGCATGGGGCGTCGCCCTGCGTCTGTGCTTTCTTTCATCTTGACCGGGGTCGCGCCATGAATGCGCTGAACCTCACGCTCTTCCACTGGCTCACGGCGGGCAGCGATCCCGTGCCGTGGCTGCTTTCCGTCGCCGGGGCTTGCGCGCTTTGGGGCAGTTGGTTAAGCGCGGCCATCCTCTTAGTTACCCTGTGGCGATACCGTGCCGACCGGGCTTACGTGTGCATCGTTGCGGCTGCGGCGGGATTGACATCGCTGCTGTCGCACGCCATTGCGATGTCTCTTGACCTACCCCGCCCCTTCGCACTCGGGCTGGCGCCAGCATATATCGCGCACGGGGGTCGCGGCTCATTGCCAAGCACGCACGCGGCCGTGATGTTCATGGTGGCGCTGGCCTTCACGTTGCGCCCCACCCTGCGCCGGTGGGGCGGTCCGCTGCTGGCGCTGGCGGCCATCACCGGATGGGCCCGGGTGTACGTGGGCGTCCATTTCCCTCTCGACATCGCCGCGGGCCTGCTGCTTGGTGCGCTGATCGCTGGCGCGGTCGTCATAGGTTGTTGGCTGGTTCATTTTTTCACGCTTCGAATGCAACGACACACGGGCACACGGGAGGCGGGTTCGCCATGGAGGCATTCATGAATTCTTCGACGAATATCAGGCTGCAGAGCGAGGCAGCCACCAGAATCGTCGATGGGCTTGGACTGACGGGAGAGCGGCAGAACAAGGCCGTCTCCTGCGTCATTCCATGCTTCAACGAGGGCGTTAATCTGCGGCAGCTGTTGCCTCGACTCGAAGAAATCCTATGGGCTACCAATTTGCGTTGGGAAATCATCGTCGTAGACGACGGCAGCACCGACGACACGGAGGAAGTCGCGCGCGCCTGGTGTGAGCTTCCCGGTTTTCGCTGCATCTCGCTGTCGCGCAATTTCGGCAAGGAAGCCGCCCTCACCGCGGGCCTGGCCGCTGCCACCGGCGACGCCGTGGTGCTGCTCGATGGCGACCTACAGCACTCGCCCGGCCTCATCCAAAAGATGATCGCCCAGTGGCTGGCCGGTGCCGAAGTGGTGTACGCAGTGCGCGAGGCGCGCACCGACGAAAGCCGGTTCAAGCAATTCGGCAGCAGCCTCTTCTACCGCCTGCTCGACACCTCGGATAGGTTCGCCGTCCCCAAGGATGCAGGCGACTTTCGCCTGATGGACCGCAAGGTGGTCGATGCACTCATGAGCCTGTCCGAGCGCAGCCGCTTTATGAAGGGCCTGTATGCCTGGGTGGGCTTCCGCGCCGTTGCCATACCTTACACACCTGCGCCGCGCGCGCAGGGTGTTAGCACCTTCAATGCGCAGCGCCTGGTACGGCTGGCCATCGACGGGCTCACCGCCTTCACGACCTGGCCGCTGCGCATGGTCAGTGTGGTCGGACTGATGTTTGCGCTGTCTGCCATCGGCTACGGCCTCTACGTGACCATCGACTACCTCCTGTTCGGCAACGCGGTCTCCGGCTGGACCACTATCGTCGTGAGCCTGATGTTCTTCATCGGCGTGCAGATGATCTCCACGGGTATCGTGGGCGAATACATCGCGCGCATCTACGAGGAGGTCAAGGGCCGCCCGTTGTACGTGGTGAGCCGGGAGCACGGAACCGGTCTGAAGAACGGCACGCCATGAAAGCCAACGAATCCGACCTCTGGGTTTCCCCTCGCCTCCTGTGGTTCGTGCTGGCGCTCTTCGCGTGGCTGCTGGCGACGGCATGGGCCCGCCCCTTGATGGCGCCCGACGAGGGCCGCTACGGCAGCGTCGCGCTGGCCATGCTGAACTCAGGCGACTGGCTGGTACCGCGGCTCGACGGCCTGCCTTTCTTCCACAAGCCGCCGCTGTTCTACTGGATCGGGGCTGCGGCGATGTCGGTGACGGGCCCGGTGGAATGGGCGGCGCGGCTGCCCTCGGTGCTCGGTGCGGTCGCGGGCGCGACGGCGCTGTATCTTTTCCTTCGCCGTTGGTCGACGCCACACGTAGCGCTGCTGTCGACCGTGGTGCTGGTGACCACGCCTTATTTTTTCCTGGGCGCGCAGTTCGCCAACCTCGACATGCTGGTGGCGGGATGCATCGCGTGCACAGTGCTGCTGGCGGCCGGGGCTGCATTGGCGAAGGAGCGTGGAGAGCCATGGCGAGCGCTGCTCGCGGGCGCTTACCTGTTCGCCGCAGCCGGGCTGCTGGCCAAGGGTCTCATCGGCCTCGTGCTCCCCGCGATGATCGTGACGATCTGGTGCGCCGTGACACACCGGCTCGCGGCGCTGCAGCTCGCTTTGTGGTTGCCGGGCTGGGCCCTGCTGCTAGTCCTTGCCGGTCCATGGTTCGTGCTCATGCAGGTGAGGTACCCAGGGTTCTTCGACTACTTCGTCGTGACGCAGCACTTCCGGCGCTTCGCTTCGTCGGGCTTCAACAACGAGCAGGGCTTCTGGTTCTACCTGCCGGTGCTGGCTGGACTGACGCTGCCGTGGTTCGCCTGGATGCTGGTGCCACGCGGCAAGGATGACGAAACGCGTGCCGAGCGCTGCGATGTTGACTGGCTGATGTGGATATGGCTCGCGGTGATCGTTGTGTTCTTCTCAGTGCCGCGCTCCAAGCTCGTGGGATACGTGCTGCCGGCACTCCCGCCGCTGGCCTACGTGATCGCACAGCGCGTGTTCGCGGGTCGTTCACGTTATGCGCTACGGACCCCGTTGCTCGCGACCGCGCTGGTGGCCGTCGCGGTGTGCGTGGCTTGTGTGCCGATTGTCGCGATCTACTCGGCACCGCCCGGCACTCGCCTGAGACTGCCTGCCGGCATGTCGGTCGCGCCCGGCGAGCGGGTGCTGATGGTCGACAGCTACGACTACGAGATCCCCTTCTACTGGAATCTGCGCGAGCCAGTGCTGGTATCGGACGATTGGGAGGCCGCGGCACGCGACACGCGCGACAACTGGCGCAAGGAACTCTCCGATGCGGGGCGCTTCGAACCGGCGCGCACTGCTGCGACGTTGCTGAACCGAACCCAGCTGGCTTACACGCTCTGCGTGCCCCGCGCCACCTGGATTGTCGGGCCGAACTTCGCGCAGCTCACCAATCCCTGGCTGGCTCGCGCCCAGTTGGTGGTGGTCAACGATGCCCTTGCCGCATGGCGGTTCCCAGGGAGTGCCTCCAGCGACCCGCATTGCTTGACCTCCGCGTCCGCTGCACCAGCCTCCAATGCGGCCGGCAATGACTGAGGCCATCGGGCTCGGGGCAGTCGCGATGCAGGAGATCTGCATATGCGCCGACGATTTCGGTCTAGGCGCCGGCGTCAACACGGCGGTCGTTGACCTGGCCGAGCGCGGCAAGATTTCCGCCACCAGCGGCATGGTGCGGCGCAGCGCCTGGGTGGACGGCGCGCGGATGCTGCGCCGCATTGCCCCCGAACAGCTCGAAGTCGGCCTGCACCTTGATCTCACCCGGCCGTCGCAGGGGGATGGAGCCGAGCCCGGTTTGGCGGGACTGCTCTTGCAAACCTACACACGAACGGTGTTCGTGGAAGGACTGAGGTCCGACGTTTGCGACCAGCTCACGCGCTTCGAGGACGCCATGGGATGCGCACCCGCCTTCATCGACGGTCATCGGCACGTGCACCAGTTTCCGGTGGTGCGCGAGGTGCTGGTCGAGGAGATCTCTAGGCGTTATCCAACGTCGCCGCCATGGCTGCGCAGCACAGAGCCCGGCGGCCCACTGCGGCGAGAGGGCCTGAAGGCTCGGATGATCCACGCGCTCGGCGGCTCTACCCTGCAACAGCAGGCCCGCTCTCGCGGCATCCCCTGCAGCCGCGGACTTCTGGGTGTGTATGACTTTGATGGCGACGCCGGCGCCTATCGGAGCCGACTGGACTACTGGCTGCGCACCGCCCGCACAGGCGACGTGCTGATGTGCCACCCATCTGCTGCCCCTTTTGCAGCGGATCCCCACGCGAATGCCCGGCTCCAAGAGTACGAGGAGTTGGGCGCAATCGACTTCCCCTGGCACAGCGGAACCGGCAGCGTTCGGCCGGTGACCCTGACGCGATTGTTGCGGGCCGGTCTGGCGATGTCGAAACAGCGCGGAATTTCGACTCGCTCGGCGAGTTGATCCGGCGACACTCTGAATCCCTGCTCAATCGCCGCTGAAGCTGAACAACAACCACGTCGCGACGCCGGCCGACGCATCAGCCTACCGCTGCTGGAAGAACTGCGCCAGCGCACGGGTGCCCAGCGCGCACTCGCGAAGCGGATCGATGGCCCCCAGGCCGCGGCGGCGGGGTAAAAGAGCGACCCTCTACGAGCGACGGAGAAAAGTGCACGTTTCGCGCTCCCGATGCTTAACGACTGTCATGTCGATTGACCGTTGCGACTTCGAGTGGCCAATCGCAATCACCGCAGGTGGATTGAAGGAGGCGCTACGCCTTGCAGAAACATCGGCACCCGCTGTTTGGTGTGGTGCGGATGCAATCTCCGATGCGGACTACGCCTTGTTGAAAGGCAAGAGTCTTTCGCGATTCAGCTACGAATTGGGCGCTCGCGACCCTGAGGTGCTTGAGGAGGCGCTTGATACCATCGACCAGCATCATCCCAATGAGGTGGTCTGGGTCGAGGGTACGCCTACACGGGCCTGACCGAAACTGGCAATGAGCAGACGGGTCCGCGTCGAAATCGCCCTGCTACTTGCAGCGGCTGGTTTGACTGCGATAGGTACATGGCTGGGACGTGAACTTTCCAAAAACCTCAATGGAACCTGATCGAACGACCGAAGCACGATTGCTGGATGTGCAGGCCGAACTGCAAGCGCTTGAGCCGACCACTGAAGACGAAGCTTCCTGGGAGGCCAGGGAGTTCTTCTGCCAGGAGCTCGCGCCAGCCAACTACCTGCTCACGTACACCCTCCATCAGGGCCACCGGGTGACCCGAAGAGCGACGTTGTGGCGCCGGGTTTCGGAGCGGTGGCAAGTCGTCTATCACCAGGGAACCCCGGTGGCGGGCGCCAACATTGGGGGCGCATAAGGGGCCAAGCCGACAAAGCGGAAGTGTGCCAAGCGCCTGCTGCGCCTGACGGATCAGCGCCAATCATCCTCTGGAAAGCGGACGCCTCCGGTTGGGTTCTTTCGCGGCCCCCCCATGGCTTCGGACATCGAAGACACCACGGCGGCCCATTCCTCGCCTGTCAGCAACAGTGCGGTTTGCGAGTGGAGCAGCGTGTCCTCCCGCTCCAGGTGGGCGGCCATCAGCCGGCGATGCTCCTGCAGCAGGGTTTCGGCGGTTCTGGCTGCGCCCATGTCGCCCGATCCGGCCAGCTTCAACGCGGCTTTCGACTGCGAGAGCAGGTCGTCGCAGTGCCGGCTTTCCAGTTCGAGCTCATTGAGCAGTTCGTCTGCCTCGGCCGACCTGCCACGCATGGTCTCGAGCAGCACGACGCCCTTGGGGCGGTGCGTTGTTTCTTCGAATGCCTGAAAGTGCTCGACGAGTTCGACGAGCGACGCGGCCTGCGATTGCGGGTGCGCCCAACCGCCGGATTTCAGCGTGCCGTCGACCCGCGTCGACAACTCGCGCATGCGAGCGTGCTCGGCTCGCAAGATGGCCCACGCACATTCGGCCGCCAACATGTTTTCATCCCCTTTGAGCCGGTCTGCCCCTGCGGGCCTGCCGGGAGGTTCGATCCTGCCAACAGGGTACTTGTACAGCGTTGCGGCCGGCGCTGCAACGTGGCCTTCCCCCGGTGGCCGGTGAGCTCGATCGACCCGCCTCAGATCACCCGGAAGTGGTGCGTGCCGTCGCGCGCGAGTTGCGCGACCAGGCCGAACTCCCAGTCGAGGTAGGCCTGCATCGCTTCGGCCGGGGCATCGGTGCCCTCGTAGGGGCGGCGGTAGCGTTGTGCGCCGACTGAGTGAACCGCGCCCGGCGCACCGGTTTCGCTGAACGCGGCGGCATCGACGGGCGCGAGCACATGCACGTCCCAGCCCATCTGAGCGAGCCACGATGCGGTCATCGGCGCGCGCACGGCGTCGTCGTCCGCAAGCACGATGCGCGCGCCGCGCACCGGCACGTGGTGGTCGGTTTCCTGGACCAGCTGGCCGCCCGGCGCACTGGCGAAGCCGGGCAGGTGCCCGGCCGCGTATTCGTCGGGCGTGCGCACGTCGAATCGGTACAGCGTGCGGTCGGGCGCCTCGAGCGAATGCAGGGCGGCCAGCGCGATCCATTGAACGCCGGCGCGCTCGGCCACGCCGCGCGCATCGGCCTGCGCCTGTGTGCGGATGGCCTCGCCGAGCACGGTCGGTGCGCGCCGCACCGCCCCCTGGTCGAGCACCTGCCCCGCCAGCTTCCAGCCGATGGTGCCGTTGCGCAAGGCCGCCACCGGGTTCGGAATGCCGGCGTTCACCAGCGACTGCGTGCCGATGATGCTGCGCGTGCGGCCGGCGCAATTGACGATGACCTGCGTGGCCGGATCGGGCGCGAGCGCGCGCACGCGCAGCACCAGCTCGGCGCCCGGCACGCTGGTGGCCGTGGGGATGCTCATGGTCTGGTACTCGTCGAAGCGGCGCGCGTCGAGCACGACCACGTTCGCCTGCCCGTCGACCAGTGCCTTCACCTCCTGCGCCGACAGCGACGGCGTGTGGCGCTCGTGCTCGACCAGCTCACCGAAGGACTTGCTCGGCACGTTGACATCGCGGAACAGCTCGCCGCCGGCCTCGCGCCAGCCTTCGAGACCGCCTTCGAGCCGGTGCACGCGGGTGTAGCCCAGCGCGGCGAACAGGGCGGCGGCGCGCGGCACCAGGTCTTCGCCCGCATCGTCCTCGCCATAGAGCACGATCAACGTGTCATGGCGCGGAATGCGGCGCCGCGCATCGGGCTCGATGCGCGAGAGCGGCAGGTTGGCGGCCCAGAGCGGATGGGCCTGTGCGAAGGGATGCTCTTCGCGCAGGTCGATCAGGGCGATCTCGCGGCGGGCGAGCAGGTGGGCGCGCACGTCCGCGAAAGAGAGGGTGTCGGTCATGGCGGGCGCTGCAGGTTGGAATAGCCGGAGACGAAGGGCTTGCGCCCTCCTTCGGGCGGGTAAGTATGCCGCTGCACACGGCCGATGTCGGCGCCGTAGACGTGGATGCTGATCGACACGCGGTCGTCGTGCGCATTGCGCACGCGGTGCACGTCGCCGATGGTGGGCGACACGGCTTCCACGTCGCCCGGAGCCAGCCGCACCGGCTCGCCTTGCGGCTGCAAGGTGTCGCCGACCTGCGCATAGCCCTGGCTGTACTCCGCCCCGCGCAGCATGCCGATCAGGCCCCACACCGTGTGGTCGTGCACCGGCGTGGCCTGGCCCGGGCCCCAGACGAAGCTCACCACCGAAAAGCGCGCGGCCGGATCGACATGCAGCGCGAACTGCTGGTAGCGCGACGGATCGGGTTGCGCATACGCATCAGGCAGCCAGCCGTCGTGCGCAACCAGCCGGCGCAGCAGCGCGCCGCCTTCGCGCAGGATGCGCGCCTCGTCCGGCGCGCTGTCGAGCAGGCGGCTGAAGGCGGCGACGAAATCGTGCAGCGGTGCAATCGCGGCGGCGCTCACGCGGCGCGGCGCCAGAGCTGCGCGTCGGTGATGGCGCGCACGTCGACCCGCACCGGCAGGATGCCGTCGCGCGCCGAGCGGTCTGCCACGGTCTGCAGCGCGACGATGTCGGCCTCGCTCACAGGACGCCCGGCGACGGCCGAGCGTGCGGTGATGGTGCGCGCTGCCTCGATCGGCAGCCGTGTGAGCTGGGTGTAGGCCTGTGCATAGGCCTCCGGATTGGCCAGCGCCCAGTCGCCAGCGCGCGCCAGCCGGTCGAGAAACTGCACGATCGCTGCGCGCTTGCCCGCATCGGCCAGCGCCGCCTCGCTCGCGGTGATGAAGCCGAGCGCTGTGTTGATGCCGCGCCCGTCGCGCAGGATGCGGCCGCCCTGCTGCAGGGCGATCGTGTAGTAGGGATCGAAGATGGCCCAGGCATCGATCTGCTTGGACGCGAAGGCCGCGGCCGCATCGGTCGGCAGCACGAACTTGACCGTGACCTCGTCGCGCCGCACGCCAGCTTCTTCGAGCGCGCCGTAGAGCTGGTACTGCGAGATGCTGCCGCGCGCCGACGAGACGATCACGGTCTGGCCGCGCAGGTCGGCCACGCTGCGCAGCGGCGAGCCCGGTTGCACCACGATGCCGAGCGATTCGGCCTTGCCGACGCGTGTGGCCACGATCTTGAGCGGCGTCTTGCCGACGGCCGCGGCCAGCACAGGGAGGTCGCCGGCCACTGCGGTATCGACCGCGCCGCTGCGGTGCGCCTCGAACAGCGGCGCCGCACCCTGGAAGTTGGCCCAGCGCCAGGCGAACGGCGCGCCCTCGAGTGCGCGCGAGGCTTCGAACAGCGCGCGCAGGCCGCCGGCCTGGTCGCCGAGCACGAGCGCGGCCTGGGTCTGCGCTGCCGCATGGTGGCCGATGAATCCGGCCGCACCGAGCGAGGCAACACCGGCCTGCTGCAGCCAGCGGCGACGGGAGAGATGGAGTGCGTTCATGCAACAAGCTCCTGCAGCGCACGGCGCCCTGCGGCCACCAGCACAGCGTCGTTCTGTGGTGTGTGGATGCGGCCGCACAGCACGTCGCGGTAGTGGCGCTCCAGCGGGTTCTGGCGCGTGAGGCCGTGGTTGCCGCTCGACTGCAGCGCGAGCTCGACTGCGCGGATCGCGTTGTTCGCTACCGTGTACTTGAGCAGGCCGCTGTCGGCGGCCGCGGGTGCATGACCGCCGTCCACCGCTCCAGCGGCGTGGTCCAGCAGCACGCGGTTCACGCGCAGCAGCGCTTCGATCTCGCCGACCGTCTCCTGGATGCGCGGGAGGCTCGCGAGCGGCGCACCGAGGCCGCTGGGTGCGCGTTGGTTGAGAAAGCCCACGAGCCAGTCGCGCGCGGCCTGCGCGACCGCGTCGTAGAGGCTGCCGAGCAGCACGACCATCCAGGCCTGCTGCACCGCATGGGCATCGATGTCGGTCTGGCTGCCGGCGTCGGGCGCCCAGTCGGCCGGCGCACGCAGGTCGACCGCATGCGCAAGCGGAATCGCAACATCGTCGAACACGACCTCGTGGCTGCCCGAGGCGCGCAGGCCCAGGTGATCCCAGCTTGCAATCACGCGGATGCCAGGCGCATCGCGCGGCACGAGGAAGGTGCCGACACGCGGCGCGGCCTCGTCGGTGCGGCCCCACACCGCCAGCCAGCGCAGGCCTTCGATGCCCGTGGTGTAGAGCTTGTGGCCGCTGAGGCGCCAGCCCTCACCATCGCGCCGTGCGATGGTGGCGGGCAGGCCGCCGCGCGCCGGCGACCCGAGCGCGGGCTCGACCCGCAGCGAATTGATCAGCGCACCGTGCGCCACGGCATCGCGTGCCACGCGCTCGCGCAGCGCCGCGGGCCAGCGGCTGTCGCTGCGCGCAATCGCGTGGTGCTGCAGGTAAGTCATGGTGAGGATCAGCGCGGTGGCCGGCTCGCCGCGCGCAACCGCCGCGATCACGCGGCGTGCCGCAGCCAGCGTGGCACCGCCGCCACCGAAGGCCTGCGGCGCCACCAGTCCGATCAGGCCGCGGGCCTGCAACAGCTCGAAGTTGGCGCGCGGAAAGGCGCCGCTGCGGTCGTGGTCGGCCGCGGTGGTGGCAAACAGCGCGGTCAGTTGCGCAAGCAAGGCCGCATCGGGCGATTCGGAAACGGGCGCATCGCGGCGCAGGGGTATGGCACTCATGCCGCGAAGGTAGCGGCGTGCGGCGCGCCGGGGAACAACCGATCCCGCATATGCAAACTCGTTTTTCTGAGTTCGCTTTTCGGGCCGCGATGGCTACGGTCGGGGTCATGACACCTTCATCCCTCCATCGCCGTGCGTGGCTCCAGGCCGCAGCCGCCACCGCCGCCGCCGGCCTGCTCCCGCCGCTGGCACAGGCGGCGAGCGCGTCCCAGGCCGACCTGCGCGGCGTGACGCTGCGCGTCGGCACCTACAAGGGCCTGTGGCGCCCGCTGCTGCAGGCCTCGGGCCAGGCCGACACGCCCTACAAGATCGACTGGCGCGAGCTGAACAACGGCGTGCTGCACATCGAGGCCATCAACGGCGACGCGCTGGATCTCGGCTCGGGCAGCGAGATCCCGGCCGTGTTCGCAGCGCGGCAGAAAGCCAATGTGCGCTTCGTCGCGGTGACGCACGAAGACCTCAATAACCAGGCCACGCTGGCCCGCAAGGATGCGCCGATCCGCAGCATCGCCGACTTCAAGGGCAAGCGCGTGGGCTACGTGCGCGCCACCACCTCGCACTACTACCTGGCCAAGCAGCTGGCCGAGGCCGGGCTGTCGTTCGCCGACATCCAGCCGGTGAGCCTGACACCGGCCGACGGCCTCTCGGCCTTTGCTCGTGGCGATCTCGATGCCTGGGCGATCTACGGCTACAACGGCCAGCTCGCGCGCACGCAGTACGGCGCCCGCACCATCAAGACCGGCGTCGGCTACCTCTCGGGCAACTTTCCGATCTATGCCAACCCGCGCACGCTGAACGACGCGCCGCGCCGTGCCGCCATTGCCGACCTGCTGCGGCGGCTGCAGCGCTCGTTCGCCTGGATCAACGGCAACTTCCTGGCCTATGCGCGCGCGCAGTCGGCCGAGACGCGCGTGCCGGTCGGCGACCTGGTGGAACTGTTCAACGGGCGCAGCGGCGACTACAGCCTCGCGGCCGTCGACGACGGCGTTATTCGCAGCCACCAGGACGTGGCCGACACCTTCCAGAAGCTCGGCGTTCTCGACGGCCCGGCCAACGTGCGGCCGTTGTGGGATCGCAGCTTGATCTAGGACTCGCCCCCAGGCTGCGCGGCACTGCGTGTCCGCTTCGCCAACCCCCTGCCGGGGGCAACACCGGCGGACCGGCAAAGCCGGTTCCGCGGTGTTCCACCCAGGAACATTCCTCCTCTCAATACCAAGGAACAGCATGAGCCACCACAACGACGTTGAATTCATCGGCATGATCCAGGGCCAGAAGGTCTCGGAGATTCATGCCGCCAAGGGGCCGGCGATCGACCGCGAGTACGTGCGCGCTTTCGCGCAGGCGCATGAGCAGGCCGGGTTCGACCGCGTGCTGGTGCCGCATCACTCCACCGGCCCCGATGCCACGCTGACGGTGGCCTACGCGGCCTCGGTGACGGAACGCATCCACTTCATGCTCGCGCACCGCCCGGGCTTCGTCGCGCCGACGCTGGCAGCGCGCCAGTTCGCGTCGCTCGACCAGTTCAGCGGCGGCCGGCTCGGCGTGCACTACATCTCGGGCGGCTCCGACGAAGAGCAGCGGCGCGACGGCGACTGGCTCGACCACGACCAGCGCTACGCCCGCACCGACGAGTACCTCGACGTGCTGCGCCGCGTGTGGACGAGCGAGAAGCCGTTCGACCACGAAGGCGCGCACTACCGCTTCCAGAACGCATTCTCGGAAGTGAAGCCGGTACAGACGCTGAACGGCAAGCCGCATGTGCCGGTGTATTTCGGCGGCGCATCGGAGGCCGCGATCCCGGTGGCCGGCAAGCATGCGGACGTGTACGCGCTGTGGGGCGAATCGCTGGAGCAGGCGCGCGAGCTGACCTCGCGCGTGCGCGCCGAGGCCGCCAAGCACGGCCGGCAGGTGCGCTTCTCGGTGTCGTTCCGCCCGATCCTGGCCAAGACCGAGGACAAGGCCTGGGAACGCGCCGACCAGATCCTGGCCGAGACGAAGCGACTGCGCGTGGTGCAGGGCTTCGGCCGCGGCGGCCCGCAGCAGAGCGAGGGCGCCAAGCGGCTGCTGGCGGCGGCGTCGCAAGGCTCGCGGCTCGACAAGCGCCTGTGGACCGCGGTGGCGCAGGAGATCGGCGGCCGCTCGAACAGCACCGCGCTGGTCGGCACGCCCGAGCAGGTGGCCGATGCGCTGCTGGACTACTACGACCTCGGCGTGACCACCTTCCTGATCCGCGGCTTCGACCCGCTGGAAGACGCCATCGACTATGGCCGCGAACTGATTCCGCGCACGCGCGAGCTGGTAGCGCAGCGCATCGCGTCACAGAGGAAAGCCGCATGAGCGCAGTTCTTTCGCTCGACCGCAACGCGACGCAGCCACTCAAGCTCAACCCGAACCCGCAGCAGAAGTACTGGTTCGACCCGCCCGCGCCGCGCACCAGCATCGGCGCCGAGCGCCGCCACCGGCAGGAACGGCTGGCCGGGGCGTTCCGCCTGTTCGCACGTTTCGGCTTTGCGCAGGGCCTGGCCGGCCACATCACGGCGCGCGACCCCGAGTTGGCCGACCACTTCTGGGTCAATCCGCTGGGCATCCATTTCTCGCGCATCAAGGTGTCCGACCTCCTGCTGGTGAACTCCCGGGGTGAAACCGTCATCGGAGATCGCCCGCTCAACAAGGCCGCCTTCGCGATCCATGCGGCGATCCACGAGCACAACCCGAAGATCGTCGCCGCGGCGCACACCCACTCGACCTACGGCAAGGCCTGGTCGACGCTGGGCCGCAAGCTCGACACGCTCACGCAGGACAGTTGCGTGTTCCATGACGACGTGGCGCTGTTCGACGACTTCACCGGCATGGTGGTCGACGATAGCGAAGGCCTGCGCATCGCCAAGGCGCTGGGCGACCGCAAGGGCGCGATCCTGAAGAACCACGGCATCCTGAGCGCGGGCCCGACGGTCGAGGCCGCGGCCTGGTGGTACATCGCGCTCGACAACGCCTGCCACACGCAATTGCTGGCCGAGGCCGCCGGCCAGCCGCAACCGATCGACGACGCCGTGGCCCGCCATACGCACGGCCAGATCGGCGGACCGGACGGCGCCCGCCACGCCTTCGAGAGCCTGTACGAAGGCCTGGTCGAAGCCGAACCGGAGCTGCTGGAATGAGCACGCCCGACCGCAGGCGCTTTCTTGCGCTGGCCACGGGTGCCGCGTTGGCAGCACCGGCACTTTCGCTACGCGCGCAGCCGCGCCCCGTGCTCAAGGCTGGCGACCAGAAGGGCGGCCTGCGCGCATTGCTCGAAGCGGCCGGCGGCCTCGAGGGCCTGGGCTATGACATCCAGTGGTCGGAATTTCCTGCAGCTGCGCCGTTGGCCGAAGCGTTGAATGCCAACGCTGTCGACTCCGGCCCGATCGGCGATGCGCCGCTGATCTTCGCGCTGGCGGCTGGCACGCGGGTGAAGGCGATCGGCGCCAACCGTTCCGATTCGTACGGCACCGCGGTGCTGGTGCGGCCCGACTCGCCGCTGAAGACCGCGGCCGATCTCCGAGGCAAGAGCATCGCGACCAACCGCGGCTCGATCGGCCACTACGTGACGCTCAAGGCGATCACGTCGGCGGGCCTGAAGCCCGACGAGGTCAACATCCGCTTTCTGGCGCCGGCCGATGCCAAGCTGGCGCTGACGCAGGGTTCGGTCGATGCCTGGGCGACCTGGGAGCCCTACACCGCGTTGGCCGAAACCAGCCAGCATGCGCGCGTGCTGGTGAGCGGCCGCGGCCTGCTGCCGGGCCTGAGCTATCTGGCCGCCACCGATGCAGCGATCGCGGCGAAGCGCCCGGTGCTGCAGGACTTTCTGCTGCGCGTGGTGCGCGCGCAGGCCTGGTCGTACCGCAACGTGGACGCGTTCTCGGCCACGCTGGCGCGCATCATCGGCATCCCGCCCGAGGCGGCGAAGCTGCAGTTCGAGCGGCGCCAGCAACGCTGGGTGGCGATCGATGCCAAGGTCATCGCCGACCAGCAGGGGACAGCCGACTTCTACCAGCAGGTCGGGCTGATCAAACAGCGACTGGAGGTGCGCGATACCTTCGACACGGGGTTCGGTACTAGCGGGTGAGGCGGTCTTTCAGGGCGGGGACCAGGGCGGCGGGGCACGCTGCTCCGCGAATGTCCCCCGGGCTTCGCCCTCCTCCTTTATTTCGCTGCGCAGCATGCCCCACCGCCCTGATCCTGGACGCAGCGTGACCGTTTCGCGCTGAACACCACGAGCGTGCCCTGGCCGCTGGTGGTGGGTGGCCCCTGCAGCGAAATAAAGGAGGAGGGCGAAGCCCGGGGGACATTCGCGGAAGGGGCCACCCGCCGCCAGCGGCCCGCCCCAAGCCCCAAGCGAACCTGCGAACCCCCTAACCCGGTTTCGCGCGCTGCGCCGTACAAGCCTCCACGGTCAATGTCGACCGGCTTGCGAGGAGCCTTTCATGTCCCATCCTGTCGCCGCCCTGCCGCCCCGTGCGGGCTTGATGAACCGCCGCCTGTTGCTCGGCCTGCCAGCCGGCCTGCTCGCGGCCAGTGCGTTGCCAACCTGGGCGCGCACGCAGATCGACGGACGTTGGCTCCGCATCGACGTGCAGGATCGCGACAGCGGCGAAACGCTGCAGGTCTATACCGCCGCCGATGGACAGCGCTATGTGGCCGGCCGACCGGGCGCGCGCTACGGCATCACCATCCGCAACCTGCGCCGCGAACGCATCCTGGTGGTGATGTCGGTCGACGGCATCAACGTGCTCAATGGCCAGACCGCTGGCTGGAACCAGGACGGCTACGTGCTCGGCCCGCTGGGCGCCGGGCAGATTGCCGGCTGGCGCAAGAGCGACCGCGAGATCGCGGCCTTCGAATTCACCGCACCGGGCGACTCGTACGCATCGCGCACCGGCAGGCCACTCGACCTCGGCGTGATTGGCGTCGCGGTGTTCAGCGAGCGCCGGCCCGAGCCGCGCCCGGTGCCGCCGCCCGTGATGCAGTCCACGCCGATGCAGGATCGCGCCGCCGCCAACAAGGCTGCCGCCCCGGCCGAAGCGGAGGCGGCTGCGCCCGCACCGGCTTCGCCCGCCGGCTCGCTGGGCGCGGGCGCGGCCAGCGACGCCGCGCCCTCGGCACTCGCGCGGCGTGAGCGCTCCACCATGGCGGAACAAAAGCTGGGCACCGGCCACGGCCAGCGCGAGGAATCGGTGATCACGCACACCCGCTTCGAGCGCGCCCGCAGCACGCCCGACGAAGTGATCGCGCTGCGCTACGACAGCCGCGCCAACCTGATCCGCATGGGCGTCATTCCCGATCCCGACGAGCGCGTGGCGCGGCCGCGGGCGTTTCCGCAAAACCCGCAGGCGGGCTACGTGCCGGATCCGCCGGCACGCTGGTGATCGGCGTCAGCGCTTAGCCGACCGGTACAGCCCCTCGACCTTCGGCACGTTGGCCTCGAGCTTCTTGATGCGGTCGGGCCCGCTCGGGTGGGTCGACAGGAAGCTCAGGCCGCCCGCCTTGTTGTTGGCCTCGGCCATCTTCTTCCAGAGCGAGACCGAAGCCGTCGGGTCGTAACCCGCACGCGCCGCCAGCTCCAGCCCGACCAGGTCGGCTTCGGTTTCGTCGTTGCGGCTGAACTTGAGCGTGATGAGCTGCGTGCCGGCTCGCGCCGCCACGTCGCCGGCCTGGCCGAGGCCGAGGATCTGCGCGCCGATGGACAGCGCCGCGCCGGTGCCGACGCTCTTGGCCAGCCGCGCGCGCGCATGTTCGCGCAGCGCGTGCGCCATCTCGTGGCCCATCACCATCGCGACCTCGTCGTCGGTCAGCTTCAGCGTGTCGAGGATGGCGGTGAAAAATGCGATCTTTCCGCCCGGCATGCAGAAGGCGTTGATCTGCTTGCTGCCGATCAGGTTGACCTCCCACTTCCACTTCGCCGCCCGCGGGTTCCATTGCGCAGCGAACGGAATGATCCGTGCCGCGATGGCACGCAGCCGCAGCAGTTGCGGGTTGCCGTCGCCTGCCAGCGCGCCCTTGGCCCTGGCCTGTGCAAGCAGTTGCCCGTATTGCTGGGTGCCGGCTTGCTCGATGTTGTCGGCGGGCACGAGGTTGCGCGCCATCGAGGGATTGCCGACCTCGACCTGCGCCAGCGCGGGGGCCGCAACGGCGGCGCCGGCCGCGAGCAGGAGGAACGCGCGGCGCGCAACGCCGGGGTTGGAAGAGGGGAAGCCAAAGCAGCGTGAACACATGGGGGAATAATAAGCAGCCTGCCCCGTTCGCCCTCCATGTCCCCACCCACCGCCGAACAAACCCTCCCCGCTTCCGAAGAAGACCGCAAGCTGCCCTGGCGCGACACGCTCAAGGTGTACCTCGAGCCAGCCACGCTGCGCATGCTCGCGCTCGGTTTCTCGGCCGGGCTGCCGCTGCTGCTGGTGCTGGGCACCTTGAGCTTCCGGCTGCGCGAAGCCGGCATCGACCGCACCACCATCGGCTACCTGAGCTGGGTCGGCCTGGCCTATGCGTTCAAGTGGGTCTGGGCGCCGCTGGTCGACCGGTTGCCGTTGCCGCCGCTGACCACGCTGCTCGGGCGCCGGCGCGGCTGGCTGTTGCTGGCGCAGGCCATCGTCATCACCGGCCTGGTCGGCATGGCGATGAACGATCCGCGCGCCGGACTGCATCCGCTGATCTGGTGCGCGCTGCTGGTGGCGTTCGGCTCGGCCACGCAGGACATTGCGCTCGACGCGTTCCGCATCGAATCGGCCGAGACGCGCAAGCAGGCGGCGCTGGCAGCGGCCTATCAAACCGGCTACCGGCTGGCGATGATCTGGGCCGGCGCCGGCGTGCTGTGGGTCGCGGCCTGGGCCGAGGTGAGCGGCAGCGGCGGCTACCAGAACGCCGCATGGCGCACCGCCTACCTGGTGATGGCTGCTTCGATGGCGGTGGGTGTGCTCACCGTGCTGCTCTCGCCCGAGCCGGCCCGACGCGTGCTGGCCAAGCCGAAGAACGCGGCCGAGTGGCTGCAGAGCGTGCTGGTCGAACCCTTTGCCGACTTCATCCGGCGCTACAAGTGGCAGGCCGCGCTGATCCTCGCGCTGATCGCCATCTACCGCATCAGCGACGTGGTGATGGGCATCATGGCCAACCCGTTCTATGTCGACATGGGCTTCACCAAGGACGAGGTGGCCACGGTCAGCAAGATCTTCGGCGTGATCATGACGCTGGTCGGCGCCTTCGTTGGCGGCGTGCTGTCGATGCGTTTCGGCGTGATGCGGGTGCTGATGCTGGGCGCCGTGCTCAGCGCGGCGAGCAACCTGCTGTTCGCCTGGCTCGCCACGCGCGGGCACGACCTCACGGCACTGGTGGCGGTGGTGTCGGCCGACAACCTGGCAGGCGGCATCGCCTCGGCGGCATTCATCGCCTACCTGTCGAGCCTCACCAACATCAACTATTCGGCCACGCAGTACGCGCTGTTCAGCTCGATGATGCTGCTGCTGCCCAAGTTCATTGCCGGCTATTCGGGCGCGTTCGTCGATGCGTATGGCTACGGCACCTTCTTCACCGCCACCGCACTGCTGGGCGTGCCGGTGCTGTTGCTGGTGGCGCTGGCGGCGCGCGCCCGGCAGGCGTCGGAGCCCCGCTCCTAGCCGAGGATGGCCGGTCGTTTCTGTCGGAAAAGCCCCACGCGGCGCCGGCGATCGAACTGGTAGGCTTTGCCGCTCCGGCCTGGCGCCAATCTGCCCCGCCCCCGAATCCGTCTTCTTCCTTTTCGAAACACCGTCGTGCCCTCCCCGATTCTTCCTCTCCAGATCAGTGCCTTCACCGCCACGTCGGCTGTCGGCGTCGGCAAGGCGCCACTGCTCGCCGCGCTCGAGCAAGGCCGCAGCGGCCTGCGCGCCAACGACTTCGGCCCAGCGCCCCTGCCGACCTGGATCGGCCGCGTCGACGGCCTCGAAGAGCTGCAGTGGCCTGAAACGCTGGCCGAATGGGATTGCCGCAACAACCGTCTGGCCTGGCTCGGCCTGCATGCCGACGGTTTCATCGAAGCGGTCGCAGCGGCGCGCGCGCGCCATGGCGCCTCCCGCATCGCGCTGATCCTCGGCACCTCGACCGCCAGCATCGGCGAGACCGAGCTGGCCTACACGCAGCTCGACGAGAACGGCGACTTCCGCCCCGACCAGCAGCGCCCGCGTCTGCACACGCCGCACTCGCTCGCGCTGTTCGTGCAGGAGGTGCTGCAGCTCGAAGGACCGTGTGAAACCATTTCGACCGCCTGCTCGTCGAGCGCCAAGGCCTTCGCCTCGGCCGAGCGGCTGATCCGGCTCGGGCTGGTCGACGCGGCGGTGGTCGGTGGCGTCGACACGCTCTGCGGCAGCGTGCTGTTCGGCTTCAACTCGCTGGAACTGGTGTCGCCGCAGCCTTGCCGGCCGTTCGATGCCCAACGCGACGGCATCAGCCTCGGCGAGGCGGCCGGCTTCGCGCTGCTGGAACGCGGCACAGGCCCGCTGCAGCTGTTGGGCTACGGCGAATCGAGCGACGCGCACCACATGTCGACGCCGCACCCTGAAGGCCTGGGCGCCGAGCATGCGCTCGACGATGCGCTCGCGCGCGCCGGCCTCGGCACCGACGCGATCGACTACATCAACATGCACGGCACCGCCAGCACGAAGAACGACGAGGTCGAAGGCGGCCTGGTGGCGCGGCGCTTCCCCGCCACCACCCACGCCAGTTCGACCAAGGGCTTTACCGGCCACACGCTCGGCGCGGCCGGCATCGTGGAGGCGGTGATCAGCCTGCTCGCGCTCGAAACCGGGCTGAAGCCCGGCACCGTCAACTGCCAGGAGATCGGGGCCGACTTCGGTCCGCAGATCAGGATCGAGCCGGCGCGCGGCGAGGTGAAGTACGCGCTCTCCAACTCGTTCGGCTTCGGTGGCAACAACTGCGCCCTGGTCTTCGGCAAGGGGGTCGCAACATGAGCACGCCCACGCTCTATATCGAAGGCCCCTCGTTCTGGGCGCCTTCGCTTCCTGGCTGGGACGTCGCACGGGCCGCCTTGCGCGGCGAGGGCGCGCTGGTCGACCCGCCGGCCAAGCGGCCCGCGCCGCAACTGCTGGCGCCGGCAGAGCGGCGCCGCGCCCCCGACACCGTGGCCCTGGCACTGGAAGTCGCGACCGCCACGGTTGCGACGTCGGGCCGCGACGCGAAAGATCTGCCCTGCGTGTTTGCGTCGGCGCACGGCGACCTCGGCATCAACGACTACATGTGCAGCACGCTCGCGAGCGACCCCAAGCTGCTGTCGCCCACCAAGTTCCACAACTCGGTGCACAACGCTGCGGTCGGCTACTGGACGATCGGCACCGGCTGCATGGCGGCCAGCAACTCGCTGACCGCCTACGAAGCCAGCTTCGCGGCCGGCCTGCTGGAGGCCGCGACCCAATGTGCGGCCGACCAGCGCGCCGTGCTGCTGGTGGGCTTCGACGTGCCGGCCGTCGGGGCGCTGAGCTCGGTCACCACCAGCCGGGGTCTGCTGGCCGTGGCATTCGTGGTGGCACCCACGCGCACCGAGCGCACCGTGGCATCGTTCGACTGGTCGCTTCAGCCAGGCCCGGTGCAGGCGCCGATGCTGCAATCCGAAGCGGCGCGCGCGCTGCAGGTGAACGCGATCGCCGATGCGCTGCCACTGTTCGAGGCACTGGCTGCCAACAACCCACTGCCGCTGCTGATGCCGCTGGCACCCACCCTCTCGCTGCGCATCGCGCTGCACCAACATACGGATTGAGACCCATGACAACTGCCACAGCCCCTCAACACGACGTCGTGATCATGGGGGGCGGTCTGGCAGGACTCACCCTCGCAATTCAGCTCAAGCAGCGCTTCGAGGGCATCGACGTGCTGGTGCTGGAACGCCGTAGCCACCCGCTGCCGCATGCGGCGCACAAGGTGGGCGAATCTTCGGTGGAAATCGGCGCGCACTACTTCGACACCGTGCTGGGCCTCAAGCCGCACATGCACTCGGGCCAGCTGTACAAGTTCGGCTTCCGCTTCTTCTTCAGCGAGGGCCGGCGCGACATCGACCAGGTGACCGAGATCGGCGCCAGCCGCTACCTGCCGATACCGAGCTACCAGATCGACCGCGGCATCTTCGAGAACTACCTGGGCGAGGAAGCGCTGCGGCACGGCGTGCGCTTCGTCGACAACGCGATGGTGCGGCAGATCGAGCTGGCCGAGGGCGAAGACACGAACGGCCTGCACCGTCTGAGCTGGACGCAGGGCGGCGAGACCCACAGCGCCCAGTCGCGCTGGCTGATCGACGCCTGCGGCCGCGCCGGCCTGCTCAAGCGCAAGCTGGGGCTGGCCGAGACCAACGCGCACGACGTCGACGCCGCGTGGTTCCGCATCGGCGAACGCATCGACGTCGACCAATGGAGCGACAACGAGGAGTGGCGCGCGCTGTGCGAGCCGCAGGCGCGCTGGCTCTCGACCAACCACATGTGCGGCGCGGGCTACTGGGTCTGGCTGATCCCGCTGGCCTCGGGCTCGCACTCGGTCGGCATCGTGGCCGACCCGAAGCTGCACCCGCTGGAAACCTACAACACCTTCGACAAGGCCATGGACTGGCTCAAGCGCTGGCAGCCGGCGGTGTTCGACAAGCTCGACGACAAGCGCCACCTGCTGCAGGACTTCCTGTTCCTGCGCCACTTCTCGCATGGCTGCAAGCAGGTGTTTTCGGGCAAGCGCTGGGCGCTGACCGGCGAGGCCGGCCTGTTCCTCGACCCGTTCTATTCGCCCGGCAGCGACTTCATCGCGATGAGCAACACCTACATCACCGACCTGATCGCGCACGACCGTGCCGGCGATCCGCTGGAAGCGCGCGCGCAGCTGTACGACCAGCTCTACCACTCGTTCTACGAGAGCACGTTGGCGCTCTACCAGGACCAGTACCCCCTGTTCGGCGACCCCGAAGTGCTGCCGGTGAAGGTGATCTGGGACTACACCTACTACTGGAGCGTGCTGTCGCAGATCTTCTTCCAGGAGCGGCTCACCGATCTGACGGTGCTCGGCAGCCTGAAGAACGAACTGGTGCATTGCCAGAAGCTCAACATTGCGGCGCAGCATTTCATGCGCGAATGGTCCGGCGTGAGCGCCAAGCGCAACCCGGCCGTGATGCTGGACCATGCGGCGCTGCCGTGGTTCGTCGAGCTCAACCAGAGCATGAAAGACAAGCGCGACGACGACGACGCCTTCCGCCGGCGCATCCGGTCGGCGGTGGTGCTGCTGCGCCAGCTGGCCAGCGAAATGGTCGAGCGCGCCAACCAGGACTACCCCACGCTGGGCAGCGGTGCACTCGGCCCGGTGCTGGCGCAAGAGATCCCCGGGCTGCCCGCGGACCGGACGCAGACTGCGATGCTTTTTACGGCAACCGCCGTCCTCGCGTAACCTGCGCGTTTACCCAACTTTACGCAGCGTTCAAGCCGCCTTGCCGGCGTGCCGCGACGATCGTTCCATGAGCACACCGCAACTCCTGATGATCGAAGACGACGCCCGCCTGGCGCAGATGGTGAGCGAATACCTCACCCAGTCGGGCTTCGGCGTCACGCATGCACCCGACGGCATCAGCGGGCTGGAGCAGTTGCAGCAGCGCGCACCGGATCTCGTGATCCTCGACCTGATGCTGCCCGACATCGACGGGCTCGAGGTCTGCCGCCGCATCCGGGCGCTGCCCGGCGGACTGGCCAAGGTCTCGGTGCTGATGCTCACCGCCAAGGGCGATCCGATGGACCGCATCATCGGCCTCGAAATCGGCGCCGACGATTACCTGCCCAAGCCGTTCGAGCCACGCGAGTTGCTGGCGCGCATCCGCGCCGTGCTGCGGCGCCGCAGCGAGACCGCCAGCGAAACCGCGGCGGCCACGCTGATGCGCTTCGGCTCGCTCGAGATCGACCGCAACGCGCGCGCCGTGACGGTGGGCGGCGAACTGGCCGATCTCACCTCCTACCAGTTCGACCTGCTGGTGGCCATGGCCGAGCGCGCCGGCCGCGTGCTCACGCGCGACCAGATCATGGAAGCCGTGCGCGGACGAGAGCTCGAGGCCTTCGACCGCTCGATCGACGTGCACATGGGGCGCATCCGCGCCGCGATCGAGGTCGATGCAAAGACGCCGAAACGCATCCTCACGGTGCGCGGCGTGGGCTACGTCTTCGCCAAGCAGCAGGACTGATGGCCAATCTCTACTCCCGCCACCTCTACGTCCGCATCTGGCTGGCGGTGGTGGCGGGCGTGGTCATCCTCACGCTCACCGCGAGCTGGATGGTGCGCGTGGCGACCGAAAGCGAACGCGACCGCATCTCGGTGCTGCCGCGCACGGTGGTCGTGCGCGACGCCGAAGACCGCGTGATCGGCAGCGGCCAGGCCACGCGCGTGCGCGGCCAGGGCCTCGAGTTCGACCTCACCCTGAGCGACGGCCGCGCGCTGACGCTGCAGATGCCGCCGCGCGACCAGCAGGCCGGCCCGGCCAGCCGCCAGGCGCCGCCGGCCTGGCGCACGCCGTTCGGCTTCATCTGGATGATCGCGCTGGTCGGCGTTGCTGTGGCGCTCGGCGTCTACCCGATCGTGCGGCGCATCACGCAGCGGCTCGAAACGCTGCAGCGCGGCGTGCAGCGCTGGGGCGACGGCGACCTGTCGGTGCGCGTGCCCGAGCACGGGGACGATGAAGTGGCCGACCTTTCAAAACGCTTCAACGCCGCGGCGGCGCGGGTCGAGACGCTGGTGCGCTCGCACAAGTCGCTGCTGGCCAATGCCTCGCACGAGCTGCGCTCGCCGCTCACCCGCATCCGCATGGGGCTGGAGCTGATGGGCACCAATGCCACGCCAACCGCCACCGCCCGCGACGAGATCTCGCGCAACATCGGCGAACTCGACCAGCTCATCGACGAGATCCTGCTCGCGAGCCGGCTCGACGCGCACGAAGCCGACATGGGCACGGTCGAGACGGTCGACCTGACCGGGCTGGCCGCCGAGGAATGCTCGCGCGTCGGCGCCGAGCTCGATCTGGTCGACGGCACCAGCAGCAACGGCCTCAACGTGCCGGGCGTGGCGCGCCTGCTGCGCCGCGCGATCCGCAACCTGCTGGAAAACGCGCGCCGCTACGGCGCCGGCGAGATCAGCGTGGAGCTGGCGGTCGATGCACAGAGTGCCGAGGTGCGCGTGAACGACCGCGGCCCGGGCGTGCCGGCCGCACTGCGCGAGCGCATCTTCGAGCCTTTCTACCGGCTGCCCGGCGCAAGCGAGCGCGAAGGCGGCGTCGGGCTCGGGCTGGCGCTGGTGAAGTCGATCGTCGAGCGCCACGGCGGCAGCGTGCGCTGCGAGGGGCGCGAGGGCGGCGGCGCCAGCTTCGTCATCGCGCTGCCGCGCGCGGGTGTCGCCTCGCTATAAAAATCATAGCTGCCTGCGCCCGAAAGACGGGCACCTTCGCCTCTTTTGATCCGCTTTTGATCCCTAGAATCTCGCCCATGTCGAGAAATTGGTTGGTTCGCCCGGCAGCGATGCTCTGGGGCTTTGTGGTCTTCATGCCGGTCGGCGCCAACTACGGCGCCTTTGCGCTGCTGTTGCTGGCGTTGCTTGCGGGTGGCGGTTGGCGCGAGCGCGCGCAACGCGTGCGACACCATCCGCTCTGGTGGCCGATCGTGGCCTACGTCACCTGGACGCTGCTGGTGCTGGCCTTCGGCGCGCACTATCCGCAGACGCCGTCGAACATCGTGCATGGCCTGCGCATCGCAGCCACGGTGCTGATGGCGCTGGCGCTGACGCGTGAAGAAGCCATCTGGGCACTGCGCGGCTTCCTGCTGATGGCGGTGATCGGCATCGTGATGATCGCGCTGTACTACACGGTCGGCTTTCCAATGGCGGAGGCCTGGCGCGGCCTGCTGGTGCTGGTCGGCAACAAGTCGATCAGCAACGCATTGCTGCTGACCATCTTCGGCGCCAGCGCGGCCGTGCTCGGGCTGGCCTTGCTGGCCGGGCGCCGCCCATGGCCCGTCGTGCTCGCGTTCGGCTTCACGCTGGCGGTGATGGTGATCATCACGTTCACGCTGCCGTCGCGCACCTCGATGCTGGCCCTGCTGCTGGCGCTGCCGCTGGCCTGCCTGCACCAGTGGCGACGGCAGTTGCGCGTGCTGGCCATCGCGATGCTGCTCGGCGGCGCGCTGGTCGGCGTGGCGGTGTGGCAATCGCCCACGGTGCAGCAGAAGTTCGCGCTCGGCGTGCAGGAGATCGAGGCGGCGCAGGCCGGCGCCGTGTCGGAAGGCAGCTGGGTGGTGCGCTTCTACATGTACCGCGACACGGCGCGCATGATCATCGACAAGCCGCTCACCGGCTGGGGCATCGGCGGTTGGACGCAGCAGTGGCATCTGCGCGGGCCCAAGCTGCTGGCCGACTACAACATGCCGCACAACGACTTCCTGTGGATGGGTGCGCAGGCCGGCGTGCCCGGTGCGCTGAGCCTCCTGGTGATCGTCCTTGTGGGCCTCTGGCAGGCCTGGCGGCGGCACGACCTGACCGGCCGCTTCGCGCTGGTGGCGATGTTCGTGCTGCTGGTGGCGACCAGCGTGAACTCGGCGCTGCGCGATGCGCAGATCGGCCTGAGCCTGCTCTGGATCGCGATGCTCTACCTGCGGCTGGTGCAGGAGCCGGGCGAGCCGTGGAGCGAGCTGTGGCCCCGGCGAGGCGCTGCGGCGCGCCTCGGCCCTCTTGCCCCCCAAGAGGCCTAAGAAGCCAGCGCTTCGGCCGCGATGCGCGCGGCGGCGGCCAGCACGTCGTTGCGCATCGGCGCATCCCGAACTTCCTGCGTGAAGTAGATCGCCAGCACGAGCGGCGCACCGGTCGGCGGCCAGGCCACACCCAGATCGTTCACGCTGCCGTAGTCGCCCGACCCGGTCTTGTCGGCCACCGCCCAGGCGGCCGGCACGCCCGCGCGGATGCGCGCAGCCCCGGTGGTGTTGCCGCGCATCCATGCCTCCAACTGCGCACGCTGGGCGGGCGGCAGTGCGTCGCCGAGCAGCAGCCGCTGCAGGTTGCGCGCCATCGCGGCGGGCGTGCAGGTGTCGCGCGGGTCGCCCGGGATCGCGGTGTTGAGTTCGGTTTCCCAGCGGTCGAGGCGGAAGGTGGTGTCGCCGATGGCCCGGGCGAACGCGGTCACCCCGGCCGGCCCGCCAACCAGCGTCATCAGCAGGTTGCCGGCTGTGTTGTCGCTGTATTGCAGCGCGGCCGCGCACAGTTCGGCAACGGTCATGCCGTCGGCCACATGCTTGGCGGTAATCGGCGAATAGTTCACCAGGCTCGCCGCCTCGTAGCGCACCCGCCGCTGCAGCAGGCCGGCATCGTTGGCGCTCCGGGCCAGCACGGCGGACGCGGCCAGCACCTTGAAGGTGCTGCAGGCCGCAAAGCGCTCGTCGGCGCGGTGCCCGAGCTGTCGGCCACTGGCCGTGTCGAAGGCCATCACGCCGAGCCGGCCGCCGGCGTCGGCCTCGAGCCTGGCGAGCGGCTGCGACGCCGCGGCAAGGGGCGCGCAGGCGCCGATCAGGGGTGCGGATACGGTGCCGAGCAAGAGGCTGCGGCGGGAGATCGGAGGCTTCATGGATACACGCGGTGGATGAAATGGAGGCGCAACGATAGGCAGGCAACGCCGCTCCGGCAAATGGCAATAATCGCAGCGAGCCCCAAGCAAAACTTGGGGCTCGCGCCAACGCCATGCACCTCCCCCTCAATGCCCTGCGCGCGTTCGAAGTGTCCGCGCGCCATCTCAGCTTCACTCGTGCAGCCGCAGAGCTCAACGTCACCCAGACGGCCGTGAGCCAGCATGTGCGCAATCTCGAAGACCGGATGGGTGTCCCGCTTTTCCGAAGGCTTCCGCGGGGGCTCGCGTTGACCGACGAAGGCGCCGCGCTGTTGCCGGCACTGGCCGAGTCGTTCGACCGGATCGAGTCGCTGCTCGGGCAGTTCGGTGCCGGCCGGTCGCGCGAAGTGCTCACGCTGGGCGCGGTCGGCACCTTTGCGGTGGGCTGGCTGATGCCGCGGCTGCGCGAGTTCCAGCAGACGCATCCGTTCGTCGACCTGCGCCTGCTGACCAACAACAACCGCGTGGATCTGGCCGGCGAGGGCCTGGACTTTGCGGTGCGCTTCGGCGACGGCGCCTGGCATGGCACCGACGCGGAACTGCTGTTCGCAGCGCCGCTGTGCCCGCTGTGCGCGCCCGACATCGCGGCGCGGCTGCGGCGGCCGGAAGACCTGGCGGGCCAGGTGCTGCTGCGCTCCTACCGCAGCGACGAGTGGAGCGCCTGGTTCGCCGCCGCCGGGACGGCCTGCCCGATCCTGCGCGGCGCGGTGTTCGATTCGTCGCTGACGATGGCGGAGGCAGCGGCCCAGGGCGCCGGCGTGGCGCTGTTGCCGGCCCGCATGTTCGAGCGGGACGTGCGGCATGGGCGGCTGGCGCGCCCGTTCGCGGTTGAAATAGACCGGGGCGGCTACTGGCTCACACGCCTCAAGTCCAAGCCGGTGACGCCCGCCATGGCGGCGTTCGCCGGCTGGCTGCGGCTCAGTGCCGGTGTCCCAGCATCTCGCCGGCCTTGAGCCGGTAGACCGTGCCGCAATAGGGGCACTTGGCCTCGCCGGTGCGGCCCACGTCGAGGTACACCTTGGGGTGGTTGTTCCAAAGCGGCATGTCGGCCTTGGGGTTCGGGCAGAACACGCCGCCCTGGTGATTCAGTTCCTTGCCGAGGAGTTCGACGACAGCGGTGGTGGACATGTTCAGACTTTCGCGAGCCAGTGGGCGTATTTGGGATTCCTGCCGTTCACGATATCGAAGAACGCGGTCTGGATCTTCTCGGTGATCGGGCCGCGCGAACCGGCGCCGAGCTCGATGCGGTCGAGTTCGCGGATCGGCGTGACTTCGGCGGCAGTGCCGGTGAAAAAGGCCTCGTCGGCGATGTAGACCTCGTCGCGCGTGATGCGCTTTTGCACCAGTTCCAGGCCCAGATCCTTGCAGATGTGCAGCACGGTGTTGCGCGTGATGCCGTTCAGCGCGCCGGCCGACAGGTCAGGCGTGTAGACCACGCCGCCCTTGATCACGAAGATATTCTCGCCCGCGCCTTCGGAGACGAAACCGCTCGCATCGAGCAGCAGCGCCTCGTCGTAGCCGTCGTCCAGCGCTTCCATGTTGGCCAGAATGGAATTGGTGTAGTTGCTGACCGCCTTGGCCTGCGTCATCGTGATGTTGACGTGATGCCGCGTGTAGCTCGAGGTCTTGACGCGGATGCCGCGCTTCATGCCCTCTTCGCCGAGGTAGGCGCCCCAGGCCCAGGCCGCGACCATCAGGTGGATGGTGTTGCCCTTGGGGCTGACGCCCAGCTTCTGCGAGCCGATCCAGGTGAGCGGGCGCAGGTAGCAGCTCTCGAGCTTGTTCTCGCGCACGACCTGCTTCTGGGCCTCGTTGACCTCTTCCTTGCTGAAGGGAATCTTCATGCGCAGGATCTTGGCGCTGTTGAACAGGCGCTCGGTGTGCTCCTCGAGCCGGAAGATCGCCGTGCCGTCGGCCGTGTTGTAGGCGCGCACGCCCTCGAAGGCGCCGCAGCCGTAGTGCAGCGTGTGGGTCAGCACGTGGATCTTGGCATCGCGCCAGTCGACCAGCTGGCCGTCCATCCAGATCTTGCCGTCACGGTCGGCCATTGAAGGCGCGGGAGGGACGAGGGCGCTCATTTTTGTGTCCTTTGAGGGAAAGGGGTTCGCGGAGCCGGCGATTTTACGGCCCGGCCACAATGGCGGTTTCGCCCAACGTTTCGGCCCACCGCTTCAGGAAAGAGTGTCCCTTTGTCCTTCTTCAAGAACGTCATCGTCTACCGCATCGAATCTTCATGGTCTGCCACGCTCGAGCAGGCCGAACAGGCCCTGGATGGCCAGCGCTTCGTACCCTGCGGCCCTTCGCAGGAAAAATCGGCCGGCTGGATCGAGCCGCGCGGCGCCGCGCATGGCCCGCTGGTCGAATCCATCGACGGCCAGTGGCTGCTCGAATTCATGATCGAGGCCAAGGCCGTGCCGGCCTCGGTGGTGCGTCGCAAGGTCGACGAGCGCTGCGCACAGATCGAGGCCGCCACCGGCCGCAAGCCCGGCAAGAAAGAAAAGAAAGAGCTCAAGGAAGACATCGCGCACGAGTTGCTGCCGATGGCCTTCACCCGCCAGGCCAAGGTCGCGGTATGGATCGACCCAGTCGAGCGCCGGCTGGTGGTGAACAGCTCGAACGCGACACGCGCCGACGAAGTGGTCACGGCGCTGGTCAAGGCGCTCGACGGCTTTGCGGTCGCGCAACTGTCGACCCAGATCGAGCCGGCCGCCGCGATGTCGAACTGGCTCTCGACGCAGGAGCCGCCGGCCGGCTTCAGCATCGACCGCGAATGCGAGCTCAAGGCCAGCGACGAATCGAAATCGGTGGTGCGCTATGCCAAGCACGCGCTCGACATCGAGGAAGTGCGCCAGCACATCGCCGCCGGCAAGCGCCCGACCCGGCTCGCGATGACCTGGGACGACCGCGTGTCGTTCGAGCTCACCGAAGGCATGCAGCTGCGCAAGATCGTGTTCCTTGAAGGCACCGACAGCGCCACCTCGTCACGGGATGCGAAGGACGACAACTTCGACGCCGATGCCGCCATCGCGACCGGGGAGCTGGGGCAACTGGTGCCCGATCTGCTCGAAGCGCTGGGCGGTGAAATGGCGCTCGGCACGGCGGCACCGGTGGCAGCCGACCCCGTGCCCTCCGCAGAGGAAACCGAAGACGCGCCGTTCTAGGGCAGGGGCGGCTGGTACGCCGAATCTTCCGACTCCGGCCGCGTCAATGACCACTGGCGCAGCTTGCCGTCCTGGAATTCGGCATCGACCCACGAGCCGCCGCCATCCGTCCAGCGGTACAGCTCGGGCTGCTGGTCTTTGGGCGAGCGCAGCTCGCCGATGGCACGCGTGAGCGCCATCACGTGCAACAGGGTCACGCCGGGCTTGAGCTTGGCGTTGAGCATCACCGCGCTGTCGACATAGCCGATCGGCCGGTTCGCTGCGCGCCGCATCACCTGCATGGTGCGGTTGAAGTGCATCAGCAGGAACATCACGATGGCGCCCGACACCAGCGCCACCCCGGCCCAGCCATAGCTCTTCCAGGCGAAGCCCAGGAGCACGAGTCCGCCGAGCGGCACCAGGATTTTTCGCAGATTCATGGCGCGGATTGTCGCCGGTAGCCGGCGCGGCTACCGGCGGGTCCGCGTTTCGATACCCGGCGCAAAACGGCTTGAGCGCGCCGGGCGCCGTGGGCACATTGGTGCGCACGGGCATGTGCCCGGGCCATCGTCAGATGTATGAATCCCCTCTCATCCTCCTCTGCTTCTTCCATCCGCCTGGCCGTGGCTGCAGTCGTCGCCGCCACCGCGCTGAGCGGCTGCTACGTGGTGCCGATGCAGCCGATCGGCCAAGTCACACCGCCGGCCCAGGCCATCGCCGTGATGCCGGCCGGGCCAGTCGCCCAAACCTTCACCGCCCGGCTCTACCCGAGCAATGCCGAAGCCGCCCCCTACGGAACGGTCGCAGGCGTGGTCACCAACGACATGAACGGCCGCGGCCACTTCAGCGCGGTGATCGGTGGTGAACAGTTCCAGGGAGAGGCGACACGCGTCGCGGGCTCGCAGCGCGGCGGCATCGCGAACGCGAGCGGCACGCGCGGCGGCATCTTGAGTTGCCGGTACACGATGAACTCGGCCACACTGGGCACCGGCAGCTGCGTGCTCAACAGCGGCCCCGCGTTCACGATGCACATCGGTGATTAAGAGGCTCGCCCCCGAGGCGGCGCGCACTTCGTGTCGCTTGCCTTCCCCCGGCCGGGGGCGGCGCCGACCGACCGGCAGAGCCGGATCGGTGGCGCCTCACGCATGAAGTGCCGTCCTGGGGCTCACTGAAGCTGCCGCACCACGTCCATGGCTTCCTCGACGCGTTCGACCGCGTGGATGGTGAGGCCTTCGATCTCTTTCGCGCCCTTCTTCGGCGCGTTGGCCTTGGGCACCACCGCGATGCTGAAGCCGAGCTTGGCCGCCTCGCGCAGGCGCTCCTGGCCGCGCGGTGCCGGGCGGACTTCGCCGGCCAGTCCCACTTCGCCGAAAGCGATGAAGCCCTTGGGCAGCGGCTTGCCGCGCAGGCTCGAGGTGATGGCCAGCATCACGGCCAGGTCGGCCGCGGGCTCGCTGATGCGCACGCCACCGACCGCATTGACGAACACGTCCTGGTCCATGCAGGCCACGCCGGCATGGCGGTGCAGCACGGCGAGCAGCATCGCGAGGCGGTCGCGGTCCAGGCCCACGCTGAGGCGCCGCGGGCTCGGGCCGCCGTTGTCGACCAGCGCCTGGATCTCGACCAGCATCGGCCGCGTGCCTTCGAGCGTGACCAGCACCACGCTGCCGGGCACCGGCTCCGGATGCTGGCTCAGGAAGATCGCGCTCGGATTGGTCACGCCCTTCAGGCCGCGCTCGGTCATGGCGAACACGCCGATCTCGTTGACCGCGCCGAAGCGGTTCTTGATGGCGCGCACGAGGCGAAAGCTCGAGTGCGTGTCGCCCTCGAAGTACAGCACCGTGTCGACCATGTGTTCGAGCACGCGCGGACCGGCCAGTGCGCCCTCTTTGGTGACATGGCCGACCAGCACCACGGCCGTGCCGCTGGTTTTGGCAAAGCGCGTGAGATGCGCGGCGCATTCGCGCACCTGCGCCACCGAGCCGGGGGCCGACGTGAGCTGATCGGAGTAGACCGTCTGGATCGAGTCGATCACCGCGATCGCCGGCCGGTTCGCGTCGAGCGTGGCGATGATCTTCTCGAGCTGGATCTCGGCCATCACCTGCACCTGCGAATGATCGAGCCCGAGCCGCCTGGAGCGCAGCGCCACCTGCGCACCGCTTTCCTCGCCGGTGACATACAACGCGTTCTGCCCGGCGCGTTGCAGCGCATCGACGGCCTGCAGCAGCAGGGTCGATTTGCCGATGCCGGGGTCGCCGCCGATCAGGGTGACGCCGCCGGCCACGATGCCGCCACCGAGCACGCGGTCGAGTTCATCGAGCCCGGTGGGCGTGCGCGCCACGTCGTTGGCCTCGATCTCCGAGAGCGTGGCGAGTTCGGACGCGCCGGCCAGCGCCGCGTATTGCGTGCCGAAGCGGTTGTTGGCGGTCCCGCCGGTTGGCCCGGCGACCTGTTCGACCAGCGTGTTCCAGGCGCCGCAGCTCGGGCATTTGCCGAGCCATTTGGGGCTGATGCCGCCGCATTCGCTGCAGACGTAGTTTGTTTTTTCCTTGGCCATCGGGCGAGTGTAGGCAGCGTCGCTGCCGGGCCCGCGCGACGCCTCCGGGAAAACCCCGGCGCCACAGGCTTCGGCAGGTCTTTGCAAAACACTTAACATGTTAAATAATAGCCACCTTCCATGAGCACCACCCCCTTCGTTCACCGCAACCTGCCGCGCCTTCTGCTGCAGGCGCGCGAGGCCGTCATGGCCCACACCCGGCCCAGCCTGCGCGAGCATGCGCTGTCGGATCAGCAGTGGCGCGTGCTGCGCGTGCTCGGCGAGCACGGCGCTGTCGAAACCGGCCGCGTGGCGCGCGAAGCCTTCATCCTCGGCCCCAGCCTGACCGGCGTGCTCGCGCGCATGGAGCGCGACGGCCTGGTTCGGCGCGCCCGCGATCCGGACGACCAGCGCCGCACGGTGATCGAGGCCACGCCCCAGGGCAAGAAGCTCGTGAAGCGGCTTTCCACCACCATCGAGGCGCACTACGCATGGCTCGAGGCGTCCATGGGCAAGGCCAAGCTCGGCGAGCTGTATGTGCTGCTCGATCAACTCATCGCACTGGAGCAACCATGAGCTTCGTTCCGCAGGGCACGGTGTACGGCGTGCTGCTCAACTTCAAGGCGGAAGCCGAAGCGCTGGCGCCGCAGATGAGCCTGCCGCCCTACAAGGCGCCGCCGCAAGCACCCGTGCTGTACGTGAAGACGGCCAACACCTGGAGCCCGCACGGCAGCACAGTCACGCTGCCGCGCGATGCAGCGCAGGTCGAAGTCGGCGCCACGATTGCGATGGTGATCGGTGCCCAGGGCAGCGTCGCCGGCCATGTGCTGATGAACGACTTCTCGCTGCCGCACGCGAGCTTCTTCCGGCCGCCGGTCAAATACAAATGCGTCGACGGTTTCCTGGGCATCGGCCCGGCGCTGCGTGTCGGCGGCGATCCGTCCGGGTTCTCGCTCGAAGTGCGGATCAACGGCGAGACGCGCCACACGGCCGACTTCTCGCAACTGGTTCGCAGCGCGCCGCAATTGCTGGCCGACGTGAATGCCTTCATGACGCTGGCACCCGGCGATGTGCTGATGCTGGGCTGCAATGCGGGCCGCCCGATGGCGCAGGCCGGTGACCGCATCGAGATCGTGGCGCCAGGCTTCGAGACATTGCGCAACACGCTGGTGCAGGAGGCCGCATGAAGCACGCACGCGTCATCTACGAAGGCCGCGAACATACCGGCACCGCCCACGAATTCGGCGGCCATCCCGACGCGGCCGTGCGCCTCGACGACGGCCGCGTCGTGTTCCAGGACTTGCTCACCTGGCTGCCGCCGCTCGCGCCGACGCCGCGTCCGCGCACCATCCTCGCGCTCGGCCTCAACTACGCCGACCACGCGAAGGAACTCGAATTCAAGGCGCCCGAGGAACCGTTGGTGTTCGTGAAGGGCGAAGGCACGCTGACCGGCCACCGCCAGTTCACGCAGCGCCCGGCCGGCGTGCAGTTCATGCATTACGAGTGCGAGCTGGTCATCGTGGTCGGCAAGACCGCGAAGAAGGTGCGGCGCGACGACGCGTACGACTTCATCGGCGGCTACACGGTCGCCAACGATTACGCGATCCGCGACTACCTCGAGAACTGGTACCGCCCCAACCTGCGCGTGAAGAACCGCGACACCTGCACGCCGATCGGGCCGTGGTTCGTCGATGCGGCCGACGTGCCCGATCCGATGGCGCTTGCCCTTTCGACCACCGTGAACGGCAAGGTCACGCAATCGGGCAACACGCGCGACATGATTTTTGACGCGCCGTTCCTGATCGAGTATTTCAGCCGCTTCATGACGCTCTCGCCGGGCGACCTGATCCTCACCGGCACACCCGACGGCGTGGTCGATTGCCAGCCGGGCGACGTGATCGTCACCGAGATCGAAGGTATCGGCGCGCTCGTGAACACCATTCAAGGAACCCCATGAGAATCGACCACTTGATCGACGGCAAGGCCGTTGCCGGCACCGACTACTTCGAGACCGTGAACCCCGCGACGCAGGAGGTGCTGGCCGAAGTGGCCTCGGGCGGCGAAGCCGAAGTGAACGCCGCCGTGGCCGCCGCCAAGGAAGCCTTCCCGAAATGGGCCGGCATGCCGGCGCCGCAGCGCGCCAGGCTGATCCGCAAGCTCGGCGAGCTGATCGCGGCCAACGTGCCGGCCATCGCGCAAACCGAGACCGACGATTGCGGCCAGACCATCTCGCAGACCGGCAAGCAACTGGTGCCGCGCGCAGCCGACAACTTCACCTACTTCGCCGAGATGTGCACCCGTGTCGACGGCCACACCTACCCGACCGAGACGCATCTCAACTACACGTTGTTTCATCCGGTCGGTGTCTGCGCGCTGATCTCGCCGTGGAACGTGCCGTTCATGACGGCGACCTGGAAGGTCGCGCCCTGCCTCGCGTTCGGCAACACGGCGGTGCTCAAGATGAGCGAGCTGTCGCCGCTCTCCGCAGCACGGCTCGGCGAGCTGGCGCTCGAAGCCGGCATTCCGCCCGGTGTGCTGAACCTGGTGCATGGCTACGGCAAGGAGGCCGGCGAGCCGCTGGTCGCACATCCCGACGTGCGCGCGATCTCGTTCACCGGCTCCACCGCCACGGGCAACCGCATCGTGAAGAGCGCGGGCCTCAAGAAGTTCAGCATGGAGCTCGGCGGAAAGAGCCCGTTCGTGGTCTTCGACGACGCGGATCTCGACCGCGCGCTGGACGCGGCGGTGTTCATGATCTTCAGCAACAACGGCGAGCGTTGCACGGCGGGCTCGCGCATCCTGGTGCAGAAGTCGATCTATGCCGACTTCGCCGCGAAGTTCGCGGCGCGTGCAAAGCGCATCACCGTTGGCGACCCGCTCGACGAGAAGACAATCGTCGGCCCGATGATTTCACAGGCGCATCTGGCCAAGGTGCGCAGCTACATCGATCTGGGCCCGAAGGAAGGCGCGACGCTGCTGTGCGGTGGGCTCGGCACGCCCGAACTGCCCGATCGTGTGAAGCGCGGCAACTACGTGCTGCCGACGGTGTTCGCCGATGTCGACAACCGCATGCGGATCGCACAAGAAGAAATCTTCGGCCCGGTGGCCTGCCTGATTCCGTTCGACGACGAGGCCGATGCGATCCGTCTGGCCAACGACATCCAGTACGGCCTCTCGAGTTACGTGTGGACGGAGAACATCGGCCGCGCACATCGCGTCGCTGCTGCGGTGGAGGCCGGCATGTGCTTCGTCAACAGCCAGAACGTGCGCGACCTGCGCCAGCCCTTCGGCGGTACCAAGGCCTCGGGCACGGGGCGCGAAGGGGGCACCTGGAGCTACGAGGTGTTCTGCGAGCCGAAGAACGTTGCGGTGTCGATGGGTTCGCACCATATTCCGCATTGGGGGGTCTGAGATGAGCCTCTGCTTTTCGCTTGAGCGGGTTGAGCGTCGGGCGCTTTGTTCAGGGCGCGCTCACGCCGACGGGGTACCTTGCTCCGCGAATGTCCCCCGGCCTGCGGCCTCCTCCTTTATTTCGCTGCGCAAGGCACCCCATCGACGTGATCGTTATCCAGAGCGGTCGTTGATCGACGGTACACCCACAGCGTGCCCTGGTGCACAGGGCATCGGGTACTCCCCGCAGCGAAATAAAGGAGGAGGCCGCAGGCCGGGGGACATTCGCGGAGGGGAGTACCCGGTGGCCTGTGCACGCGCCCCGAAAGAAGATACAAAGTTCCTGCAATGAGCCTTTACGCCATGCAGAAATTCCTGTTCGCACTCAACCGCGACGCCAATGTGCAGCGCCGGTACAGCGAAGGCAGCGACACACGTGCCGCGTTGCTGGCTGCCTATGACTTCACCGACGAAGAGCGTGAAGCCATCGACGCGGGCGACATCGGCAAGCTCTACGTGCTGGGCTGCAATGGGCAACTGCTGATGCACTTTGCACCACTGCTCGGTATGCCGTGGGCCGACTACCTCGAAGCCATGCGGGAAGGCGTTCGCAAATACGGCCCGGTGCGCGCAGGAATTTATGCCATGACAACGGGCACGGACGAAAAGGTGGCCGGCGTATGAGTCTCGTATTCGCAGGCGTTTGCAGTCACGCCCCCGGCATCACCGGCCGCGCACACCTAGCCGACCCGGCAGTCAAGGATGCGTTCCATGCGCAGTTCCATCGCTTCGGCGAAGCAATGCGCGCGACCAAGCCTGACGCCGTGATCGTGATCGCGGCCGAGCACTTCGCCAACTTCTTCATGAACAACATGCCCGCCTATGCGATCGGCATGGCCGATCGCTACGAAGGGCCGATCGAAGACCCCGCCTGGCTCGGCATCGCGAAGACTTCCGTGCCCGGCAATGCCGCGCTGTCGCAGCGCCTGATCCGCGAGGTGATGCAAACGGTCGACGTGGCGTATGCGGAGGAATGGAAGTTCGACCACGGCATCATGGTGCCGCTCAACTTCCTCACGCCGAAATACGACCTGCCGGTGATCCCGGTCAACATCAACTGCCAGGGGCCACCGCTCACGCCGCTGCACCGGGCCTGGGCCTTCGGCGAGGCGCTGCGCCGCGCCTGCGATGCGGCGCCGGAGCGCATTGCGCTGGTCGGCACCGGCGGCATCTCGCACTGGCCGGCGACGCCCGACTCGGGCAAGATCAACGAAGCCTGGGACGCTGCCTTCATGCAACACTGGTGCGCGAACGACCGCGCTGGCATGCTGGGCTATACCGATGAGGCCACCTACCGCGAAGCGGGCCAGGGCGGTTTCGAGATCCGCACCTTCGTCGCCGTGGCTGCCGCAGCACGCGGGCGCGGCGAGATCTTTCACATGAAAGCGATTCCGATTTTCGCGGTGAGCTGCACGGCCGCCACGATGTCGGTGGAGTAACGCACATGCCCCATCTGGTCATCCTCTACACACCGAACCTCGAAACGCAGACCGACATGTCGATCTTGTGCCGCACGCTGGCCGACACCATGCTGGCGCAGCGGGACGAGGCCGGCAAGCAGGTGTTCCCGACCGGCGGCACGCGCGTGCTGGCCTACCCAGCCGCGCACTATGCGGTGGCCGACGGCCACGCGGACTATGCCTTCGTCTACCTGAACCTGCGCATGGCCGCGGGTCGCTCCGGCGCGGTCAAGACGACCGTGGGCGACGCCCTGCTGGCGAGCGCCAAGGAACACTTCGACCCGCTGTTCCCAAAACGGCTGCTCGGTGTGACACTGCAGATCGACGAGGCGCCGGGCCAGGTCTACGACGGCAAGCACAACAACCTGCATCCCCTGTTCAACCCCTAGCCCATGCTCTCCAACAGCGTCATCCAGCAACTTGCGGCCGAGCTGCACCACAGCGAGCAGTCGCGCGTGCAGGTCGAGCATTTCTCCAAACGCCATCCGGAGATGACGGTCGAAGACGGCTACGCGGTCTCGCGCGAATGGGTCAAGACCAAGCTCGCCGAAGGCCGCACCGTCAAAGGCCACAAGATCGGCCTGACCTCGCGCGCGATGCAGCAGGCCAGCCAGATCACGGAGCCCGACTACGGCACCCTGCTCGACGACATGTTCTTCGACCAGGGCGGCGACATCCCGTTCACGCGCTTCATCGCGCCGCGCGTCGAGGTCGAGCTGGCCTTCGTGCTCGGCAAGAAACTCGAAGGCCCGAACGTGACGATCTTCGACGTGCTGGCCGCCACCGACTACGTGGTGCCCGCGATCGAGATCATCGACTCGCGCATCGAGCAGTTCGACCGCCACACCAAGCAGATGCGCAAGGTGTTCGACACCATCGCCGACAACGCGGCCAACGCCGGCATCGTGATGGGCGGGCGGCCGGTCAAGCCCGACGCGGTCGACCTGCGCTGGGTCAGCGCGCTGCTGTACAAGAACGGCGTGATCGAAGAATCGGGCGTGGCGGCAGCCGTGCTGAACCATCCGGCCACTGGCGTCGCCTGGCTCGCCAGCAAGCTCGCCCCCTGGGGCGAATGCCTCGAGGCCGGCGAGGTGGTGCTGGGCGGCTCGTTCACGCGTCCGACCAGCGCCGTGCCGGGCGACACTTTCCACGCCGACTACGGGCCCTTGGGCTCGATCGCCTTCCGTTTCGCCTGAACAGGACTCCACCATGCAAACACCCGTCAACCCCTTCAAGCAAGCCCTGCGCGAAAAGCGCGCACAGATCGGCCTGTGGCTCGGCCTGGCCGACGCCTACAGCGCCGAGATCTGCGCCGGCGCCGGCTTCGACTGGCTGCTGATCGACGGCGAGCACTCGCCCAACGGGCTGCAGAGCATCCTGCAGCAGGCACAGGCCATTGCCGCCTACCCCGGCACGAACGCCATCGCGCGGGTGCCGCTGGGCCACGGCGATGCTGGCACGGCGCTGATCAAGCAGTACCTCGACCTCGGCCTCCAGACCCTGCTGGTGCCGATGGTCGACACGGCCGAGCAGGCCGCCGCGATCGTGCGCGCGATGCGCTATCCGCCGCAGGGCATCCGCGGCATGGGCGGCGCGCGGGCCTCGCGCTGGGGCCGCTACGCCAACTATCCGAAAGAAGCCAACGACCAGGTCTGCCTGCTGCTGCAGGCCGAGACGCGCGAGGCGCTGGCCAACCTCGACGCGATCGCGGCAACCGAGGGCGTGGACGGCATCTTCATTGGTCCGGCCGATCTGTCGGCCTCGCTCGGCCATGTCGGCAACCCCGCCCATGCCGAGGTGCAGGCCGCCATCGCGGACGCGATCGCGCGCATTCAGCGCGCCGGCAAGGCCGCCGGCATCCTGACGCCCGACGAAACGCTGGCGCGCAAATACCTGGATCTGGGCGCCACCTTCGTCGCCGTCGGGCTCGACACGAACCTGCTGATCCGCCACACCACCGCATTGGCCGCGCACTTCAAGTCGGGCGTTGCCGCGGCACCGGTCAGCAAGACCTATTGAGAGCTGCACGTCAGGTAAACGCGGGGACGCAGCAAGGCCTCTTGCTGGAAAAATATCCGCTCGAAACCACTTCTGGAGACACCATGGACACCACCCGCCGCCACATCCTGCAATCGACCGGCGCCGCCACCCTGCTCGCTGCCATCGGCCAGCAGGCCTTTGCACAGGCGCAGATCGAGACGGCCCGGCTCATCACCGGCTTTGCCGCGGGCGGCACGTCCGACACGCTGTGCCGGCGCGTTGCCACCAAGCTCGGCCCGCCCTATGCGAACGCCTGCGTGGTCGAGAACCGCACCGGCGCGGGCGGGCAGATCGCCGTCACCTACGTCAAGGGCCAGCCGGCCGACGGCGCCACCATCCTGCAGACGCCGACCTCGATCCTCACGATCTACCCGCACATCTACAAGAAGCTGCCGTACGACCCGCTGGTGGACCTCACGCCGGTCAGCATCGCCTGCATCTTCGACTTCGGTTTCGCCGTCGGCCCGGCTGTTCCAGCGAGCGTCAAGACGGTGCCCGAATTCCTGGCCTGGGCCAAGGCCAACCCCGCCGGCGCCAACTACGGCTCGCCGGCCGCGGGCTCGACGCCGCACTTCATCGGCGCGCTGCTCGGCAAGAACGCGGGCGTGGAACTCAAGCATGCCGCCTATCGCGGCACCCAGCCCGCCATGCTCGACCTGCTGGGCGGCAACGTCTCGGCCGTGTCGGGCCCGATCGGCGACATCACGCAGCATCTGGCCACCGGCAAGGTGCGCATCCTGGGCGTGTCGGGTGCCAAGCGCAGCCGCTTTGCGCCCGACGTGCCGACCTTCGGCGAACAGGGCATCAAGGACATGGCGCACAGCGAGTGGTTCGCGTTCCTGCTGCCGGCCAAGGCTTCGCCCGAAGTCGTGGCGCGCCTGAACACCGCCATGAAGACCGCGCTGGCATCGAAGGACGTGATCGACGGCCTCGGCACCTTCGGCCTGGAAGCCATGTCGTCCACGCCGGGCGAGCTGACCGAGCTGCTCAAGAAAGACACCGCCAAGTGGGCCCCGATTGTCAAACAGGTCGGCTTCACCGCAGAGGGCTAGGCTCGCCCCCAGTCTTCGCGCACTTCGTGTCGCTTCGCCAACCCCCTACCGGGGGCAACACCAGCGGCCCGGCAAAGCCGGTTCCGCGGTGTTCCACGAAAGGAATCCCATGAACACACCCGCCACAGCGTCCCAGTTGATCCATCCCTCCCTCCATCCCGACGAGCGCGCTGCGCGGCTGCAGCTTGCGGCCTGCTACCGCGTGTTCGCGATGCTGGGCTGGACGGAGATGATCTACAACCACATCACGGTGCGGTTGCCCGACAGCGTGACGGGCGGTGCCAAGCAGTTCCTCATCAATCCCTTCGGCCTGCACTACAGCGAGGTGACGGCAAGCAACCTGCTGAAGATCGACCTCGAGGGCAAGGTGCTCGACGGCGGCGCGTACCCGGTCAACCCGGCCGGCTTCACCGTGCACGCAGCCATCCACGACGGGCTGCCCGATGCGCACTGCGTCATGCACACCCACACCACGGCCGGCGTGGCCGTGGCCTGCCTGCAGGGCGGCCTGCAGCAGACCAATTTCTACACCGCGCAGTTGCACGGCATGGTGGCGTACCACGACTTCGAGGGCATCACGATCCATGCCGACGAAGGGCCGCGCCTGCTCAAAAGCATGGGCAACAAGCCGGCCGTGATCCTGCGCAACCACGGCCTGCTGGCCTGGGGCCGGACGCTGCCGCAGACCTTTGCGATCCTGTGGACGCTGCAACGCGCCTGCGAGATCCAGATGGCGACCTTTTCGATGGGCGCCGCGATCCCGGTCAGCGATGAAGTGGCGCAGCGCTGCACGCATGACTCGCTGCAGTTCAACCCGGACCACGGTGCGGGCCAGGACATGTTCGACGCGCTGGTGCGGCAGGTCGACCGTATCGACGACAGCTACAGGCACTGAACGATGAGAGTCTGCATCTACGGCGCCGGCGCGATCGGTGGCTGGATCGGCGTCGCGCTGGCCCAGGCCGGCGAACGCCTCAACGTGGTGGCACGCGGCGCCACGCTCGAAGCACTGCAGCGCGACGGCCTGTCGCTGATGCGGGGCGACGTCCGCACCCGCGTGCCCGTGAACGCGGTGGCCGACCCGGCCGAGCTCGGCGAGCAGGATCTGGTGGTCGTGGCCGTGAAGGCGCCCGCGCTGGCCGGCGTGGCCGCACGCATCGGCCCGCTGCTCGGGCCCGACACCATCGTGCTGGTCGCAATGAATGGCGTGCCATGGTGGTTTCTGCAGGGCGGCTTCGGCGGCGCGCTGGCCGGCACCCGACTCGCGACGGTCGACCCCGAAGGCGCAATCGCCGCCGCCATTCCCGACCGGCATGTGATCGGCGGCGTGGTGCATGCGAGCTGCTCGCTCGATGGGCCCGGCGTGGTGCGGCACCACTTCGGCAACGGGCTGATCATCGGCGAGCCCTCGGGCGAGGCGACGGCGCGCGTCAAGCAACTGCTCGCGCTGTTCACGCGTGCCGGCATCGACACCAAGCTGTCGGCACAGATCCAGAAAGACGTGTGGTTCAAGCTCTGGGGCAACATGACGGTGAACCCCGTAAGCGCCCTCACCGGCGCCGCCACCGACCGGATCATGGGCGACGAGTTGCTGCTGGGGTTCATCTCGGCCGTGATGCTCGAAGCCAAGGAGATCGGCGCGCGCATCGGCATCACCATCACCGACAGCCCGGAGGACCGCCATGCCGTGACGCGCAAGCTCGGCGCGTTCAAGACCTCGATGCTGCAGGACGTGGAAGCCGGCCGCGCCGTGGAGCTCGACGCGCTGGTGGGTGCGGTGCGCGAACTGGGCCAGCTCACGAAGGTGCCCGCACCCTTCACCGACGCACTGCTGGGCCTGGCCCGGGTGCAGGCACGGCAGCTCGGCCTGTACTGACCCGCTGGTGAAGGCCCGCCCGCCCCCTGCTCCCGAGGCCATCTGGCCGTTGTGCCTTGCGATCGCACAACGACATCGAAGCGGTATGGATGCGGTCGACGTGCCAGCAGGCGTGGTGTGGCATGAAGCCACCGGCCATGCGCTGCAGGGCGATCACGATCCAGGCGCGCAGGCGCTCTTCGATCTGCTCAAGCCGCTGCTCGACGGCTGCCGGCGCGGCGCCGGCTGGGCGGTCGGCCAGCTCGGCCAGAGCCTGGACGGCTGCATCGCGACGCACACCGGCGACTCCTGCTTCGTCAACGGGCCCGAAGGGCTGGTGCATGTACACCGCCTGCGCGCGCTGTGCGATGCCGTGATCGTCGGCGCCGGCACCGCGTCGCTCGACAACCCGCAACTGACGACGCGGCGGGTGCCGGGGCCGAACGCCACGCGCGTGCTGCTCGACCCCTCGCTGCGCGTGCCGGCCTCGGCGCGCATCTTCAACGACGACCTGGCGCCGACCCTGCTGGTGTGCGGAAACGACCGGCGCACCGAAGCCGAGGCCCGCTTCGGCGCCGCGCGCGTCATTGCCGTGGCCCGCCGTACCGACAGCCGCATGCTCGCCCTGCCGGCCGTGGTCGAGGCGCTGCATGCGCGCGGACTGCAACGGCTTTTCGTCGAAGGCGGCGGCATCACGGTGTCGGAGTTCGTGCGGCAAGACTGCCTCGACCGCCTGCACCTGATCCTGGCACCAGTGCTGATCGGCGGCGGCCAGCGCGGCCTGACGGTGCAGCCCGCGACCGCGATGCGTGATGCCCTGCGGCCACCGGCACGCACCTTTGCGCTTGGCGGCGACGTGCTGTGGGATCTGGACTTGCGCGCTGCGCCGATGCCGAACCCGCAGCCCTAAGGCAGCCAGGCCTGCACGTCGGTGTGCCCGACCTGAAGGCGCAACGTGTCTAGCTGGGCGAGCTTGCGCGCCTGCCAATGCCTTGCGCGTTCGGCCAGCGCGGGCGCCTGCTCGGCGGCCGCGGCGGCGATGCCTTCGACCATGGCCTGCAACATCGCAAGGTCGGCCATGCCCCGGCTCCCGTCGACCTGCCAGTCGGTCGCGGTGCGGGTGACCCGGTAGCCGGCCGCCGCGAGGCGATCCGCGGCCCGGCCAGCCGCGGCGCCGCCGAGCGCCGGGCCAAAGCCCTTGTCGCGCTGCTGGTGAGCGTGGAACTGCGCGAGCACCAGCGCGTCGTCCGGATCCCAAGGCGTCCACGTGATCCGGTCGTCGACGGTCAGCGCCCACCAGACGGCTGCGCCGGCCTCGCTGCAGCGCGCCACCAGCGCGTCGAGCCAGGCTGCGGACACGAGATCGAGCAAGGCCGAGGCCGTGACCAGGTGCACGCCCTCGAGCGGTACGGTGTCGAGTCCGTGGGCCAGATCGGCCTCGCAACGCTCGATCTCGATGCGCAGGCCGTCGCCGCCTTCGATCACCAGCAAGGCCTCGCGCTGCTGCAACCGCAGGCCGTGCGCGGCGGCCCACGGCGCGAGCGCATCGGGCAGCGCGGCCAGCAGTTGCGGGTCGTGGTCGACCAGGCGCCAGTGCTGCAGGCCGCCCAGGCGCGGCGCGATCTCGCGCAAGTTGGCGCCGGTGCCGCTGCCGAGGTCGACCACCTGCAGCGCTTGTCCGCGCGATCCGGCGCGCCGCCCTCGCGCGTGCAACCATTCCGCGTCCGGTGTCGCGGCGCGCGCGGCACGGTCGAACGGCTCGCGCAGCGCCAGCCAGTCGGCGCTGAATCCGCTCATGGCGCGGTGGCCTCGCCGACCTGATGCAGCACGGTGGCGAAGCGAGCGACGGCCTGTGGCCAGGTCGGCAGCTGCGCGCCGGCGGCACGCGCACCGGCCGCCAGCGCGGTGCGCAGACCGGCCTCGTCCATCACACGCTGCAGCGCCGCCTGCAGCGCGGCCGCATCGCCGGGCGGCACCAGCAGGCCCGCAGCGGGCGGTACCGTGTCGGGAATCGCGCCGGCGGCGCAGCTGACGACCGGCAGGCCACGCACGAGTGCCTCGGCCAGCGCCATGCCATAGCCTTCGTGGAAGGACGGCAGCACGAACAGGTCGGCCTGTGCATAAAGCCCGTCGAGCCGGGCGCCATCGACCTCGCCGTGCCAGACGATGCGATCCTGCAGGCCGTGCTGCGCCACCAGCGCCTGCACCGCAGCCACCGCCGCAGCGTCGCGTGCCAGGCTGCCCGCGCAATGCAGCGTCCAGCTTCGATCCGCCAGGCCGGCCAGCGCCTCGATCAGCACTGCGTGGCCCTTGCGGGTGGTGACCGTCGCGACGCAGAGCAGGTACAGCGCCTGCGCGCCGGCACCGCCGCCGGTGGCGAGCGGCGCCGCTTCGGTTCCGGGCTCGATCACCGTCACACGCGACGGCGCCACGCCGAACGCGCCGAGGGCGCGCGCGGTGGACGGACTGGTCACGACGACGTGCCGCGCATGCACCAGTGCGCGCCGTTCGCTGTCGAACAACCGGTGGCGCACGTCGTCCGGCAGGCCGGCCTCGAACGACAACGGGTGGTGCACCAGCGCCACCCAGCGCAGGCGCCGGGCGTGCGCTTCGACCAGTTCGGGCAACGCGCCGAACGCGAGCCCGTCGGCCACCACCAAGGCGTGGTCGGGCAGCGCGGCGATCACGTCACGCGCCCGATCGAGCGTGGCGGCATCCGGCAGCGGAAACGCATCGCCCGGCGACCGCACGTCGACCGCCCAACCCGCGCCTCGCAGGCCGGCCGCGATGCGCCGGTCGTAACCATAGCCGCCGGTGGCCGCATTCCAGTCGCCGGGCACGAGGAAGAAGCAGGCCGCGGTCATGCAGACTCAGCGCGGATCGAGCGCCGGCATCGGCCCTTCGTAGGCCGCCCATGCCACGTGCGACTCGTGGAGCCGCACCCGCAGCGAGGCCAGTCCGCCGGCATGCGGACCAAGTTCGCCGGCGGCACTGCGCGCGGCGATGCGGTCGAAGATGACGCGCGCCATGAACTCGGTCGTGGTGTTGCGGCCTTCGAACGCCGGCTCGTCGTCGAGGTTGCGCAGGTTCAGCTCGCCCAGCACGCTGCGCAGCACGTCGGTGGCGCGCGCGATGTCGACCACCATGCCGTCGACGTCCAGCGCCGCACGGCGGAATTCCACGTCGACCACATAGGTGGCGCCGTGCAGCCGCTGGGCCGGCCCGAAGGCCTCGCCGCGGAAGCTGTGGGCAATCATGAAGTGGTCGCGGACATTGACGCTGTACATGGTTTCCTTTTCACAGACTGGGGGCGAGCTTCATAGGTAATCGATGCGCTGGCACAGCGTGTCGGGCGCACCGGCCGCCAGCCGCGCCAGCACCGCCGGCAGTTCGTCGAAAGGCGCGGTGTCGGTGATGAGCGCGTCGAGCACTGGATCGCACAGCAGCGTGAGCGCGAGCGCCATGCGCCGGTCGTGGCTCCAGCGGCTGCGCTGCGCGCTGGCCACCTGCCCGACCTGCGAGCTGCGCAGCGTCAACCGGCGCGCGTGGAATGCCTCGCCGAGCGGCAACGACACGGCGCGCTGGCCGTACCAGCTGAGTTCCAGCACGGTCGCCTCGAAGGCGGCCAGCCCGAGCGCGGTCACCAGCCCGGCAGGCTGGCCGCTGGCATGCACCACCAGGTCGGCGTCGCGGGTGGCTGCGTCCGGGGTCGCGAACCGGAGCCCGAGCTGCGCGGCGACGCGCGCCCGCGGCCGGTGCGTGTCGATCAGCTCGACCTGGCAGCCCGGCAAGCGGGCGGCCAGCCAGGCCACCAGCAAGCCGACCACGCCGCCGCCGACCACCGCGATGCGGTCGCCGAGCCGCGGCGCGGCGTCCCACAGCGCGTTGACGGCCGTCTCCATGTTGGCCGCCAGCACCGCACGCGCGGCCGGCAGGCCATCGGGCAAGGGGTGCACGGCCGTTGCCGGCACCACGTAGCGCGTCTGGTGCGGATGGAGGCAGAACACCGTCTTCCCCAACAGATCTGCGGCGCCGTCCTCGACCACGCCGACACTGGCGTAGCCGTACTTCACCGGCGCCGGAAACTCGCCGGCCTGGAACGGTGCCCGCATGCGGGCGAATTCGCTGGGTGGAACTTCGCCGCGGAACACCAGCAGTTCGGTGCCGCGGCTCACGCCGCTGTGCAGGGCGCGCACCTGCACCTGGTTCGCGCCCGGTGCAGGGAGCGTCTCGGAGCGGATCGCCGCCCGGCCGGGCGCCTCGGTCCAGCAGGCACGCGAATCCCCGGAGGCGACGCGGGACTGAATTGCTGGCATGCTGCTTTGGATAGTGATGCCGACCGATCTTAAGGCGATGCTTTCAAGCCATGCTTCCCCCCGTCCCGCCGACACAGCCGGCCTGGCCGCGCTGCGGCACGATGCCGCGCGTACCGTGGCAGCGATCGGACTGCTGCTGGCCGGTGCGGCGCTGGCGGCAGCGCAGGCCTGGCTCGGCGGCTGGTATGCGGCGAAGGCGATGGCCGTGTTCGGATTGGGCTGTGCACTCGCGTGGCGGGCACTGCCGGCGCACCGGCCGCATGCGCGCTTCGGGTCGGCCAACGCCGTCACGCTGCTGCGGCTGGCGTTGATCGCCATGCTGGCGGCGAGCATCGGCGAGGCAGCGGCGAGCTCGCCCGCCGGCGCGTGGGCCCTGGTTGCGGTGGCCACGGTGGCGGCGGTGCTCGACGCCGTGGACGGGCCGCTGGCGCGCCGCAGCGGCTCGGCCTCCGCGTTCGGGGCGCGCTTCGACATGGAAACCGATGCGCTGCTGATCCTGGTGTTGTGCGTGCTGGCAGTGCAAACGGACAAGGTGGGCCCATGGATCCTGCTCGCCGGGCTGCTGCGCTACGGCTTCGTCGCCGCCGCCGCGCCCTCGCCCTGGCTGGCGCGTCCGCTGCCGCCGCGCCTGCTGCGCAAGGCGATCTGCGTGGTTCAGACCGTGACGCTCATCGTCTGCCTCGCGCCGTGGGTGGAAGCGTCCGCCGCGCGCTGGATCGCAGGGGCCGGCCTGGCAGCGCTGCTCTACTCGTTCACTTCAGACATCGGCTGGCTGGCACGCCGCCGCCACGCCTGAAGCGCGGCCGTGGCGGCCGGTCAACGACCGAGCAGCACCCGAACCGCCTGCGGCAGCGTCTGCACGTCGGGCATGAAGTGGTCGATGGCGGCGCCCAGCACGACCGCGCAGATCACGGCGCCGAGCAGCGGCTTCCAGGTCAGCCGCAGCGCGGCCGAGAGCCAGCCCTCGCGCGCCAGCCGCACGGCGGCACGCGCCGACACGTAGGAAAACGCGATCTCCAGCGTGACGGCCAGCAGCACGTCGGAGCCGAAGTAAAGCAGCACCAGCCAGCCGGCGCCGAACACGATGGCGATACCGATCAGGAAGATCGCGAGCACCGGCACCACGACGATGGCGCCCTCGTCGGCGCTGCCGACCGCCTCGAGCGCGCCACCGGCGAGGTCGCCGAGGCCGGTGCCGTCGGCATGGGCCAGGTCGGCATAGCCGGTGTCGAAGCCGTGGTCGCTGCCGCCGCCGGAAACATCGGGCATGTCGACATCGGGATTGAAATGCGTGCGGTCTTGCGCCAGCCGCTGCGCCCACCAGCGCAGGATCAGCAGGTAGGCGATGTAGCCGACGCCCAGCGTGAACAGGTAGCGCACAGCCAGCGAGTGGGTGCCGAAGCGCATGACCAGGCTGGACACGCCCCACATCAGCAACAGCGTGAAGGTGCCGATCAGGAGGCCGTAGGCACGCAGGCTGTGGCGCCGGTGCAGATCGCGCTCGAACGCGCTTTCCCACAGCTTGACCGAGCGCCAGTTCGACAGGACTTTCATGCGGCGGCCGTGGCGAACATCACGCAATCACCGTCGGCACGCGCAGCGCGAGCGCGCACATGAGCTCGTAGCCCACCGTGCCGGCGGCCCGCGCCACCTCGTCGATCGGCAGCACGGCGCCGTTGACGGCCGAGCGGCCCCACAACGTGACCTCGCTGCCGAAACCGGCGTCGGGCACGGGCGTGAGGTCGACCGTGATCATGTCCATGCTCACGCGCCCGACCATGCGCGTGCGCACGCCGTTCACCAGCACCGGTGTGCCGGTGTGGGCGTGGCGCGGATAGCCGTCGGCATAGCCGACCGCCGCGACGCCGATGCGCATCGGCGCCTCGGCCGCAAAGCTGGAGCCGTAGCCGACCAGCGCGCCCGCCGCCAGCGTCTGGATGCCGATGAGCTTGCTGGCGAGCGTCATGGTCGGCTGCAACTGCCAGTGCGCCGCGTCGTGTTCGGGAAAGTCGGGTGCGCTGCCGTACAACGCAATGCCGGGGCGCACCCAGTCGGCCCGCGTGCTGTCGGCATGGCGCAACAGTGCGGCGCTGTTGGCAATGGAACGCTCGCCGGGCAAATCTTCGGTGGCCTGCTGGAAGGCGGCGACCTGCGCCGCGATGCCGCGCGAACCGTCGGCGTCGCTGAAGTGCGTCACCAGCGAAATCTCGTCGACCTGCGGCAGCGCGTTCAACCGGGTCCAGGCCGCGCGGTAGCGCTCGGGCGTGAAGCCGAGCCGGTTCATGCCCGAGTTCATCTTCAGGAACACGCGCTGCGGCTGCTGGGTCTTGTGCGCGGCCAGCATGTCGATCTGCTCGTCGCAATGCACCGTGTGCCAGAGGTCGAGCCGCGAGCACAGCTCGAGGTCGCGCGCGTCGAACACGCCTTCGAGCAGCAGCACCGGCCCGCGCCAGCCGAGGGCGCGAACGCGCTCGGCCTCGGCCAGATCGAGCAGCGCAAAGCCGTCGGCGCCGCGCAGGCCTTCGTAGGCGCGCTCGATGCCGTGGCCGTAGGCGTTGGCCTTGACCACGGCCCAGACCCGCGCGTCGAGCGCGGAGCGGCGCGCACGGTCAAGGTTGTGGCGAAGGGCGTCGGTATGGACGGTGGCGAGGATGGGGCGCGGCATGGTGGAGCGTGGACAAAGGGGAAGGCGAGAAAAACAGCACGTTCGGGCCGCGGGCGAACCCGCACGCGTGCTCCTTATTCTGTCATTTGACCCCATGCTATAACCGCGCATCCGCCCCGGGGCGGAGACCTCTTCCACTATTGCCAGCGGCCCTCACTCCTCTGGCCAGCCAGCCCATCGATGAAGCGCGGTTTCTACACCATCATGTCGGCCCAGTTCTTTTCGTCGGTGGCCGACAACGCGCTTTTCGTCGCCGCCATCGAACTGTTGCGAACCACCGGGGCTCCCGAATGGCAGCGCGCCGCGCTGGTGCCGATCTTCGCCGTCTTCTACGTGGTGCTCGCGCCGCTGGTGGGCGCGTTCTCGGACGCGCTGCCCAAGGGGCAGGTGATGTTCATCAGCAACGCCATCAAGGTGGTCGGCTGCGTGATGATGCTGTTCGGCTCGCACCCGCTGCTGTCGTACGCCATCGTCGGGCTCGGCGCCGCGGCCTACTCGCCGGCCAAGTACGGCATCCTGACCGAACTGCTGCCGGCCTCGCAGCTGGTCAAGGCCAATGGCTGGATCGAGGGCCTGACCATCGCGTCGATCATCCTGGGCATCCTTCTCGGCGGGCAACTGGTCGGCCACATGGTGTCGAGCCATCTCCTGGCGTTCGACCTGCCGATGGTGGACACCGGCGTCGACACCCCGCCCGCTGCCGCCATCAGCGTGCTGATCTTCGTGTACCTGATCGCGGCCTGGTTCAACACCCGCATTCCGCACACCGGCGTCGAGATGCGGCCGCTGCGCTCCAACCCGCGGCACAGCTTCGTGCGCAACCTGTTCGCGCTGCTGCCGGACTTCTGGCACTGCAATTCGCGGCTGTGGCGCGACAAGCTGGGCCAGATCTCGCTCGGCACCACCACGCTGTTCTGGGGCGCGGGCGGCAACCTCAAATACATCGTGCTGGCCTGGGCCTCGCTCGCCCTCGGCTACAACACGGCCCAGGCCACCGCGCTCACCGGCGTGGTGGTGATCGGCACCGCCGTCGGCGCGGTGGTGGCGTCGATGCGCATGAAGCTCGACATGGCAACCCGCGTGATCCCGCTCGGCATCGGCATGGGCCTGTTGATCATCTCGCTGAACTTCATCACCAACCTCTGGGTGGCGATCCCGTTCCTGATCCTGCTGGGCGGGCTCGGCGGTTTTCTGGTGGTGCCGATGAACGCGCTGCTGCAGCACCGCGGCCACAACCTCATGGGCGCAGGCCGCTCCATTGCCGTGCAGAACTTCAACGAGCAGGCCTGCATCCTGCTGCTCGGCGCGTTCTACAGCGCCTGCACCGGGATGGGCCTGTCGGCCTATACCGCGATCACGGCGTTCGGCCTCGTGGTGGCCGGCTTCATGTGGCTGATCAAGCGCTGGCATGAAAGCAACTGCGTGAAATACCCCGAAGAAATCGCGCACCTGCTGGCCATCGCACGCAGCGACAAACACCACTGAGGTGGCGCCCGCACTCGCCCTGCTGCTGAACGCGTTCGTCTGGGGCGTCTCGTGGTTTCCGTTCCGCCAGATCGAAGCCCACGGCGTGCACCCGGTGTGGGCGACGGCGCTGATCTACATCGCGATCGCACTCGCGCTGAGCATGGTGCGCCCGCAGGCGTGGCGCGGCTTCGCGGCCTGGCCCCGGCTCGCGCTGCTCGGGCTCGCTGCCGGCTTCACCAACGTCGGTTTCAACTGGGCCGTGACGCAGGGCGACGTGGTGCGCGTGGTGCTGCTCTTCTATCTGATGCCCCTGTGGAGCGTGCTGCTCGGCTGGGCCTTTCTGGGCGAGCGCCCGACGCCGGGCGCGCTGCTGCGCGTCGCGCTGGCACTGACCGGCGTGGCCGTGGTGCTGAAGGCGCCCGGCGTCGAATGGCCGGTGCCCGCGAGCCTGCCGGACTGGCTGGGCATGGCCGCAGGCTTCAGCTTCGCGGTCGTCAACGTCCTGTTGCGCGACCTGCATGCAGCACCGGGCATGTCGCGCGCGCTCGCCATGTTCGCGGGCTGCGCGGTGGTGGCGGGTGCCACGGCGCTGGCCGCCACCGGCCTGGGCGCGATGGCCGCGCCGGCCATGACACTGGCGAGCGTGGGCTGGCTCGGCTGGGCCGCCGCGCTCGGCCTCGGCCTGGTGCTGGGAAACGTCTGCCTGCAGTACGGTGCCGCGCGGCTGGCCGCGAGCGCCACGGCAGTGATCATGTTGTCGGAAGTGCTGTTCGCCAGTGTGTCGTCGGCCGCACTCGGCGCCGCCACGCTGGACGGGCGCGTGCTGCTGGGCGGTGTGCTGATCGTTGCCGCGGCGGCATGGTCGTCGTTTGCACGAACGCCGGGCTCGGACGATGATCGGCCCCTACCTACCTGAAAGACATGCGATGACCACCGTCTACGACTTCGAAGCCCAGCAGATCGACGGCAAGAAGGTGAAGCTTTCCGCCTACAAGGGCCGGGTGATGCTGATCGTCAACACCGCCAGCAAGTGCGGCTTCACCCCGCAGTTCGCGGGGCTCGAAGAGTTGCACGAGAAATACGCGGAGCAGGGTCTGACGGTGCTGGGTTTTCCGTCCAACCAGTTCGGCGCGCAGGATCCGGGCAGCAACGAGGAGATCGGCGCCTTCTGTACCAAGAACTACGGCGTGAGCTTTCCGATGATGGAGAAGATCGACGTCAACGGCAGCAGCGCCGCGCCGCTCTACCAGTGGCTCACGAAGGAAAAACCCGGCCTGCTGGGCAGCACCGCGATCAAGTGGAACTTCACCAAGTTCCTGCTCGGGCGCGACGGCAAGGTGCTCAAGCGCTATGCGCCGCTCGAAACACCCGCCTCGATGGTGCGCGACATCGAGGCTGCGCTGGCCGGCTGAAAGCCGGGCGCCACCTCAACCCTCAACCCGCCTCCGCCTCGTCGCTGCTCTTCAACAGAAAGCGATGGACCAGGGCGCCGATCGCGGCACCTGCAAGTGGCGCCACCACGAACAGCCAGAGCTGCGACGAGGCCCACGCCGGCCCGAACAGCGCCGGCCCGATGCTGCGCGCCGGATTGACCGACGTGTTGGTCACCGGAATCGAGACCAGGTGGATCAGGGTCAGGCACAGGCCGATGGCAAGGCCCGCGAATCCCGAGGCGGCGGGTTTTGCAGTCGCACCCAGAATCACGATCAGGAACATCGCCGTCATGACCACTTCACAGAGCAGGGCGGCGACAAGGCCGTACTGCCCGGGCGAGTGGATGCCATAGCCGTTCACCGCAAAGCTGCCGATGTCCGCACCCGGGCGCCCGGTCGCAATGAGGTACAGCACGGCCGCCGCGGCACACGCGCCGAATACTTGCGAGATCACATAGCCCGGCAGTGCCGATGCGCGCATCCGGCCGGCGACCACCAGGCCGAACGAGACGGCCGGATTGAAGTGCGCGCCCGAGATCGGCCCGAACGCGTAGGCACCGGTGACCACCGTCAGGCCGAAGGCCAGCGATACGCCAAGAAGCCCGATGCCCAGGCCCGGAAAGGCGGCGGCAAGAACCGCGCTGCCGCAGCCGCCGAGCGTGAGCCAGAAGGTTCCAAGAAACTCGGCTGACCAGATGGAAATGTTTGTTTTGTGCATGGATGCCTCAGCGCTGACAGGGAGAAGATAAGGACAGATGCGCCGTCAGTCGATCGACTTGACGGTTGTTAACAATAGAAAGCGCAAATACGTGCACTTTTCCCTGTGGCGGGTCGGCGAGCGGCTTGTCGAGGGCGCACTCACCTGACGACGTAGCCGGCAAAGCGCCAGGTGCCGTCTTCGTCCCGTCGCATCGACACCAGCTCGGTTCGCGGCGGGTCGGTGCGAAACCGCGTCGCGAACTCGACGCTCGCGTAAAGGCCGGACGGGATCTGGCCGCCGTCGGCGACCTGCTGGCGCCGCACCACCATCCAGTTGCGCTCGACGACCGCGCCCAGAGGCTTGCGGCTGCCGGCAACATTGGCCACGAACTCCTCGCGTTTCGCGAAACGCTTGGTGACGGCCGATGCGCCTTCCCAGAGCCCGGCGATCTGGTCGCGATCGATTGCCTGCGCGATCTGCAATCCTGCATTGGCCAGGGCGTTGGGATCGAGATCGGGGGCCGCAGCCTGCTGCTGTGGCGCCGCCGGCGTCCGCGGGGCGGGCGTCTGGGCGAGCGCCGGGCCGGCCACGACGCACAGCGTGAGTGCCGCGGGCAGCATGAAACGTTTCATTGGATTTCCTTGAGGGTGGGTTGATACGGTGATGTTCGACGGCGCAGGGCCGCCTAGGCGCATCGCGCGCCCACGATGCGACCGCTCGGCTCGACATCCACGGTCAGTCGCGCGGCATCGGATTCGGTATTTTTTTGCGGGTCGTCGATCCGCTGCGCGCGAGCGCGCCGGGCTCCCGTGCGCTGGCGCAGTTCTTCCAGCAGTGGCAGGCTGATTCGCTGGCCCAACGCGAAGCGGCTGCGGGCGGCAAGACAGGCCTCAGGGGCGGCGACAAAGGCCGGCGGCGGCGGAATCTCGGACGACAGCGGCCGCACCTCACCCCGCATCTGGCAGCCGGCTGCCAGCGCGAAAAGCAAGAGGGTGGGGTAACGACGCCAGTCGCCCATGCTGTTCTTACTGCCGCCCGTCCACCACTTCGATTTCGACACGGCGGTTGGGCTGCAGGCAGCTCACCAGCGCAGGGGTTTTCGCGGTGCCCTGGCACTGAGCCACCGGCTGGCGTTCCCCCATGCCTTGCGTACGGATCAGCCGGCGGTCGATGCCGTTTTGCGCCAGCAGCTCGCGCACGCTGTTGGCGCGCGCCAGCGAGAGCGCCGCGTTGTAGCTTTCGGAGCCCAGCCGGTCGGTGTGCCCGGTCACCACGATGCCTTGCAGTTGCTTGGCGTTGCGCTGGATCTCGACGGCCAGCCGCTCGACCTTTGCGCGGCCCTCGGGCAGCAGGTCGCTCACGGCCCCGCCGTCGAAGCGGAACAGGCCGTCGGCACCCAGCGTCACCTTCTGTGCCGGTGCCGGCGCCGGCGCGACCACCACCGGAATCGGCTTGGCCTCCGGCGGATTGACCAGCGCGGCGCATTCGGGGTTCTTCCAGTACATGCCGCTGGTCAGCACGTCCTTGTTGTAGCGCACCATGTACTGGCAGGTGACGTACTCGGGGCCCTTGCCGGTGCGGAAATGGAAGATGTAGTTCCACTCGCGCACACCACCCAGGCCCTCGGTGAAATGCGGCCAGCTCAGCAACTCGCGCACCTGATCCTTGCCCATGCCGGTGCGCATGGCGCGCAACGCCTCCAGGCTCGGGAACGCGCCCTGCTCCCACTTGGCCGTGCTGAGCTTCGGGAAGTCTTCGTCCTTCGGCGGCGGCGGGTTGTCCCTTGCGACGTTGGCCTGCGCCTCGGGCAAGAGGGGGTAGCTCGCGCTGGCGCAGCCGCCGAGCACCAGCACGCACGCAACCAGCGGCGGCAAGGCCCCCAGCGCCATTGCCAGCAACGTCGCCTCCTGTGGTTTTTGATTTTTCATGGTCGAACTCCCCTGAATCAATTGAACACCCACTCGGCACCGACTGTTGCGGCCGGACCGGCACGGCTCATGCCCACGCCACCCGTGACGCTCCAGCCATTGTTTTCGGCCGTCCGGCGGAAGCTCACGCCCACCGCGCTCTCGCCCTTGAAGGTGCCGTAGCCGATGCGCATCACCGTCTTGCCCGGCAGTGACTGGCCGGGCATCTGCACGGCCATCGCGGCGGCCACGCCGGCATACGCATTGCGACCCACCCTGTTGATCTCGCCGCCGAGGGCATTGGCGCGTGCATCGGTGTATGCATTGGCCCCTGCGATGCCGCTGTTGAGCTGGTTCACGTTGACCGCGTCGGTGCCTGCCACGCCGGGCGCCACGTTGTGCACCGTGACCGGACCGGTCGCGTTGCTGCCGCCCATCGACACGGTGTTGTAGTTGATGGAGCCATCCGGGTTGGTGTCGTACTTGACCGCCGACCGGTCGACCACCGCTACCTGGCCCTGCACCCCCCTGAGCTGCGAGACGTTGACCGCATCGCTGTCGGCCGAACCCGCGGCCACGCCGGTGATCTGGCGGAACTGCCCGGTGGCCGCATTGCCAACCGACACGGCCGCCAGCGTGCTGGTGGTCGCGCCGATGGCGATGCGCTGCGAATCCGTCGCGGTGGGCGGCACATAGCCTGCCACGCCCGCGGCGGTGGAGGCCACCGACCCCGCGCCCAACGCCACGCCGCCGGCCTGCGTCACGTTGGTGCCCGCACCGAGCGCGACACCCTGAACAGCCGCCGCCGAAGCCTGTGTACCCAAGGCGATGGAGTCGGCCAGGTGCGAGGTCGCTCCCTGGCCGATCGCGATGCCGCCCGGCGCGCTCTGCTGCACCACGGCGCCATTGCCGATGCCCACGCCGTTGTTGCCGTTGACCACGGTCTGCGGTCCCACCGCCACGGACTCCGCCCCGATGGCGAGCGAGTCGGCTGCGGTGGAGTTGGCGTGGAAGTACTGGATCGGCGTGACCGCGAAAGACTGCAGCGCGCCGCTGAGTTGGCGCACCGTGACCGCGTCCTGCGCCTGCGTGCCGTCGGCGACGTTGGTGATCTGGCGGTAGGTAGTGGCGCTGCCGACCGAGAGGGCGCCCAGCAGCGTGCGGTCGGTGGTGTTGTAGTTGATCAATGAACTGCCCGCCGGAATGCTGCCGGTGGAAGGCGCGACGGCCCGGTCGGAGACGGAGCCCGAGCCGAGTGCAACGGAGCCGGCGACGGTTGCACTGGCGTCCTTGCCCGAGGCGATGGCGTCGGCACCTGTGGCACCGAGGTTGTCTTCGTTGCCACCACCGACGGAGTTGACGCTGTAGTACTTGGTCTTGCTGCCGGCCACCACGGTGTTCAGCTGGTTCAGGTTGACAGCGTCCGTGGCGGCCGTGCCGGCTGCCACGTTCGTGATCTGCGTGCCGCCGGCATTGATGCCGGTGGTGGTTACGCTCGGGCCACCCACGATGGTCAGGCCGGCGTTGTCGATCCTGGTGTTGCCTGTGGTCACGGAGTTGAAAGTCGGATCTGCCACCACATCGACCCTGATCTGGTTGCCCGTGCGCGTGACGGTCGTGTTGCTGCCGTTGGCAAAGTCTGCCGTTGCGCCTGGCGCAATGTTTTGCGGCGTTGCCTCGCCATTGGCACTCAGGTTCCAGCCCTTGTTGGCCGTCGTCGTCGCCGCATCGATTGCCTGATTGGTCTGGTACAGCTGGCTGCCGTTGATCGCATCGGTGCTGGTCGCAGAGAGCCGGCCCGCCGCCACGTTGGTGATGGTGCGCTCGGCGCCCACGCTGCCCACGCTGACCGTGCCCACAGGCGTGATGCCCTGGAAGTTGTAAGTCGTGCCGTTGATCGTCGTGCTGGGCGTGCCGACGGCTGTCGCCGTGGCCGAGCCCGCACCCAGCGCCACGCTGTTGGCCGTGCTGGCCGTGGCGCCCAGGCCCATGGCTACGCTGGAGGCACCTGCGGCCGTTGCGCCCTTGCCCGACGCGATGGCGTCGGCGCCGGTCGCGCCGAGGTTGTCCTCGTTGCCGCCACCGATGGAGTTGACGCTGTAGTACTTGGTCTTGCTACCGGCCACCACGGTGTTCAGCTGGGTCAGGTTGACAGCATCCGTGGCGGCCGTGCCGGCTGCCACGTTCGTGATCTGCGTGCCACCGGCATTGATGCCGGTGGTGGTTACGCTCGGGCCACCCACGATGGTCAGGCCGGTGTTGTCGATCCTGGTGTTGCCTGTGGTCACGGAGTTGAAAGTCGGATCTGCCACCACATCGACCCGGATCTGGTTGCCCGCGCGCGTGACGGTCGTGTTGCTGCCGTTGGCAAAGTCTGCCGTTGCGCCTGGCGCAATGTTTTGCGGCGTCGCCTCGCCATTGGCACTCAGGTTCCAGCCCTTGTTGGCCGTCGTCGTCACCGCATTGAGCTGGCTGCCGTTGACCGCATCGGTCGAGGTCGCCGAAACCACACCGGGTGCCACGTTGGTGATGACGTTGTTGCCCATGTTCACCGTGGTGCCAGGGTTCACCGTCAGGCTGCCGCCGATGGTCGTGCCGCCGGTCAGCGTGGTCGGGCCGGTGGCCGTCAGGCCCCCGGTGGTCACGCTGGTGAAGGTCGGCGTCGCCGAGGTCGCGATCTGCACCTCTGCACCGTTTTGCGTGATGGCAATGTTGTTGCCTGCCGTGTAGGTGGCCGTGCCGCCCGGGGCAATGTTCTGCGACGTGCTGCCCGTCACCGTGCCGGTGCCGGTGGCCGCCGTCGTGACGTTCCAGCCCTTGTTGGCCGTCGTGCCCACCGCATCGATCGCCTGGTTGGTCTGGTACAGCTGGCTGCCGTTCACCGCATCGGTGCTGGTGGCATTGAGCTGCCCTGCCGCCACGTTGGTGATCTGCCGCTCGTTGCCCGCGCTGCCCACGCTCACCACCCCCGTTGGCGCAGCGCCCGCGAAGGTGTAGGGCGTGCCGCCGATGGTGGCACCCGGCGTGGCAACCGCCGTGCCCGTGGTGCTGGCGTTGCCCAGCGCCACGCTGTTGGTCGTGGTGGCGCTTGCGCCGGTGCCGATGGCCACGCTGGTGTTGCCCGCGGCCGATGCGCCGGAGCCGACAGCGGTGCTGTCGGTGCCCGTGGAGACGGGCGCCACGTAGGTCGTGGGCGAGCCGATGATCCACTTGTTGCCTGCCGCCGTGACCTGGCTCACGTTCGCCGCGTCGGTCGGGTTGGTGCCCGCCGCCACATTGGTGATGACGTTGTTGCCCATGTTCACCGTGGTGCCCGGGTTCACCGTCAGGCTGCCGCCGATGGTGGTGCCGCCGCTGAGCGTAGTCGGACCGGTGGCCGTCAGGCTGTTGGTAGTCACGCTGGTGAAGGTCGGCGTGGCCGAGGTCGCAATCTGCACCTCGGCACCGTTCTGCGTGATGGCGATGTTGTTGCCCGCGGTGTAGGTTGCCGTGGCGCCCGGTGCAATGTTCTGCACGGTGGTGCCCGTCACCGTGCCGGTGCCGGTGGCGGCCGTGGTGGCGTTCCAGCCCTTGTTGGCCGTCGTGCTCACTGCGGTCAACTGGTTGACGTTCACCCCGTCGGTGCCAGCCACGCCAGGTGCCACGTTGGTGATCACTGTGTTGCCGGCGTTGATTCCCGTGCTGGTCACGCTCGGGCCGCCGGTGATGGTCAGGCCGTTGGTGTTCAGCGTGCTGTTGCCCGTGGTCACGCTGGTGAACACCGGCGTGTCCGTCATCTGCAACTGCACCTCGTTGCCGACCACGGCGGTGCGCAGGTTGGCACCGCTGTAGGTACCAGCCGTGCTGCCCACGCCGGTGATGGCCAGGGTCTCGCCCAGCTTTCTGTCCACCGTGCCGGTGTTGCCGGTGAAGGTCAGTGGCGTGTTGGACAGCGTGGTGATCTGACCCACGTTCGCCGCGTCGGTCGGGTTGCTGCCAGCCGCCACATTGGTGACGACGTTGCCGCCCATGTTCACCGTGGTACCCGGGTTCACCGTCAGGCTGCCGCCGATGGTGGTACCGCCGCTGAGCGTCGTCGGGCCGGTGGCCGTCAGGCTGTTGGTAGTCACGCTGGTGAAGGTCGGCGTCGCCGAGGTGGCAATCTGCACTTCGGCACCGTTTTGCGTGATGGCAATGTTGTTGCCCGCGGTATAGGTCGCCGTGGCGCCCGGGGCAATGTTCTGCACCGTGGTGCCAGTGGCGGTGCCGGTGCCGGTGGCTGCCGTGGTGACGTTCCAGCCTGCGTTGGCGACAGCGCTCACCGCGTTCAGCTGGTTCACGTTCGTCGCATCGGTGCCGGCCACGCCGGGCGCCACATTGGTGATGACGGTGTTGCCGGCATTGATGCCCGTGCTGGTCACGCTCGGGCCGCCGGTGATGGTCAGGCCAGCGTTGTTGATCGTGGTGTTGCCCGTGGTCACGCTGGTCGCAACCAGATCTGGGTTGGTGGCAATGGTCAGGTTGGTGCCGCTCTGCGTGATCGCAATGTTGTTGCCCGCCGTCGTCGTCACCAGCGCGCCAGGCGCCACGTTGGCCGTGCTGGTGCCAGTCACCGTGCCGGTGCCTGTGGCCGCCGTCGTCGTGTTCCAGCCCTTGTTGGCCGTCACGGATACCACATCGATCGCGCTGTTGGTCGCGAACAGCTGGCTGCCGTTGATGGCATCCGTGCTAGTGCCGCTGATGCGGCCTGCCGCCACGTTGGTGATGGTGCGCTCGGCGCCAACCGCCCCCACGCTCACCGTGCTGGCCGGGTTGGTGCCTTGGAAGACATAGGGCGTGCCCGCAATGGTCACGCCGGGCGTGCCCACGGCCGCTGCCGTGACCGAGCCCGAGCCCAGCGCCACGGCGCCCGCGTTGCTGGCCACAGCCGTGTCGCCCAAAGCCAGGCTGCCCGTACCCGTAGCCGTCGCGGCGTTGCCCAAGGCCACCGTGCCAGCACCTGTTGCGCTGGAAAGATTGCCGATTGCGATGGCCGGCCCTGTGCCCGGCCCTGTGCCCGGCACTCCGGTGGCTATCGCACCCGAGCCCAGTGCGACGTCGCGCGCTTCATTGGCGATTGCCCCGTCGCCGACAGCCGTTGAACCAAGGCCGGCAGCGATCGTGTTGTCGCCGAGCGCGGTCGACCAGTCGCCAGAGGCCGTCGAGTTTGTCCCTACCGCGGTCGAAACAAAGCCCGTCGCATCCGTACTCCAGCCAATTGCGGTCGCCCCTTGCTTGGTGGCGGAAGAATTGAGGCCAATGGCAGCAGAGAACTTACCGCTGGCGACCGCCACATTGCCCATTGCCACCGAGGACTCGCCCGATGCACTGACATTGAGGCCAGCCGCTACCGCACCGTCACCCGTCGCGCCATCGTTGAGGTAGTTGCCTTGCTGCGGAGCCGGATTGTCCCTGACGCTGAAGTAGTGCGTCTGCACCGCCGCAGTTGCCGTGTTGAGCTGGGTCAGGTTGACCGCGTCGGTCGCGTTGAGACCCGCCGCCACGTTGGTGATGACGTTGTTGCCCATGTTCACCGTGGTGCCCGGGTTCACCGTTAGGCTGCCGCCGATGGTGGTGCCACCGCTGAGCGTCGTCGGGCCGGTGGCTGTCAGGTTGGTGGTGGTCACGCTGGCGAAGGTCGGCGTGGCCGAGGTCGCGATCTGCACCTCGGCACCGTTCTGCGTGATGGCAATGTTGTTGCCCGCCGTGTAGGTGGCGGTGGCGCCCGGCGCAATGTTCTTCGACGTACTGCCGCTCACCGTGCCGCTGCCCGTCGCCGCCGTCGTCACGTTGAAGCCCTTGTTGGCGACGGCGCTCACCGCGTCGATGGCGCCGTTGGTCGCGAACAGCTGGCTGCCGTTGATCGCGTCGGTGCTGGTGCCGCTGATCCGGCCTGCCGCCACGTTGGTGATGGTGCGTTCGGCGCCCGCCGAGCCGACGCTGACGGTGCTGGCAGGTGCCGCGCCGGCGAAGGTGTAGGCGGTGCCACCGATCGTCGCGCCGGCCGTTCCCACAGCGGCCGCCGTGGTGGAGCCCGAGCCCAGTGCCACATCGCCCGCGTTGGTTGCCTGCGCGCCCGATCCGATGGCGATGGCGGAGGTCCCGCTCGCCACTGAAAGGCCTCCAACGGCAAAAGAGTCTTTCCCGGAGGCATCCGCGAAAGTACCCAGCGCGACCGCGTTGTCCCCCGAAGCGCTGGAGAACGAGCCCACAGCCGTTGCCTGTGTGCCGCTCGCGGCCGCGGTATTGCCGATGGCCACGCTGGAGCCCCCGCTGGCGCCCGCGCTGGTCCCCAGGGCCACGGCGTTGCCGGCCGTAGCCTGCGCACCGAAGCCAAGCGCGGTCGCGGCGCCCGCAGTGGCATTGGCCTGCTCGCCTAGGGCAACAGCGCTACTCCCGGAGGCGGTCGCGTTGAGGCCGATGGCGGTGGCGGCGGTCCCGCTCGCCACTGAAAGGCCTCCAACGGCAAAAGAGTCTTTCCCGGAGGCATCGGCGAAAGTACCCAGCGCGACCGCGTTGTCCCCCGAAGCGCTGGAGAACGAGCCCACAGCCGTTGCCGTGAGGCCGCTCGCGGTCGTGGTATTGCCGATGGCCACGCTGGAGCCCCCGCTGGCGCCCGCGCTGGTCCCCAGGGCCACGGCGTTGCCGGCCGTCGCCTGCGCACTCGAGCCAAGCGCGATCGCGGTGGTCGCGCTGGCCGTGGCCGCGCTGCCGATGGCCACGCCATTGGTGGCCGCCGCCGTTGTGCTGGCACCCACGCCAGCCGCTATGGAGTTGACGCCCACCGCTCCGTTGTTGGTGTAGTTCGCCTGCTGCGTGCCGCCGTCGTTCACGCTGTAGTAATGGGTGGGCGTGCTGGCCGCGATGGCCTGCACCGCCTGGTTGGTGGCGTAGAGCTGCGAGCCGTTGATGGCATCCGTGCTGGTCGCGCTGATGCGACCCGCCGCCACGTTGGTGATGGTGCGCTCGGAACCCACCGCGCCCACGCTGACCGTGCTGGCTGGCGTGGCGCCCGCGAAGGTGTAGGCGGTGCCACCGATCGTCGCGCCGGCCGTACCGACTGCGGCGGCCGTCTTCGAGCCTGCGCCCAGGGCCACTGCGCCCGCGTCGCTCGCCACGGCGCCTGAGCCCAGCGCCAAGGCATTGCTGGCGCTGGAACTGGCGGTGTCGCCCAAGGCGACGCCACCGGCGACAGTCGCCGACGAGGCATTGCCGAGGGCCACCGAGCCCTGGCCGGTCGCCGTGTTGCTGTTGCCGATGCCGACTGCGCCCTGGCCGGTCACGGTGTTGTGATAGCCGATGCCCACTGCACCTTGCGCCGCCGTCCCGGCAACACTGACCGCCTGACCGCCGCCGCCGACCATGTTGGTGTTGCCCAGGGACACCGCGCCATCGCCCGTTGCCGTGGCGTCCAGGCCTTGAGCGAGAGCGCCGTTGCCTGTTGCGGTGCTGGGGTCGCCGATGGCCACTGCGCCGTTGCCGCTGGCGACGTTGCCCGAGCCGATCGATACGGCGCGGCCGCCGGTGGCGACGGCGTTGGTGCCGATCGCAACCGCTTCGGCCGAATCGGCCCGCGCATTGCTGCCGACCGCGATGGTGTTCAAGGCCGAGGCGGTCGCCAGGCGGCCCATTGCGATCGCTTCGGTCTGGGTCGCGGACGACTCTCCGCCGATGGCGATGGCGTTGGTGCCCGCCGCGTTGGCGCCCGCGGTCGTGTTGCCGCCCAGCGCCACAGAACCGGTGCCCGAGGCGCGCACGGCGGTCGCGGCGCTGGTTCCGCCGGAGCCGAGCGCGGTGGCATTGTCGGCAGCCGCGTTGGCCCGGGTACCGACCGCTACGGCATCCAGGCCGGTTGCCCGGCTTACGATCCCCATCGCGACAGCGCGATCCTGCGATGCCGTCACATCCGTGCCAATGGCGACGGCGCCCACCGCAGTGGCGCCCGTTCCTGCAAGCGTGCGCGCGCCAAGATTGATGGAATTTATCTTGGAGGCGATCGACCCGAAGCCAATCGCAATGGCATTCAGGGCGCTCGCGTTGGCGCTGCTGCCTTGCGCGATGGCATCCGTTACGGAAGCGATTGCCTGGGAGCCGATCGCGATTGCCCTGTCCGCGCTCGCATTCGCGTTCAGGCCGATCGACGTCGTCGCGTTGCTCGCGACGCCGATGCCTGCGTTGGTGCCGATGGCGATGTTGTCGTTGCCGCTGACCAGGCTGCCTGCCGCAGCTTTCAAGGTGGCATCGTAAGCAACCGTACCGTCGCCTGTGCCGAAGGCGACGTTGCGCGTTCCCGTGACGCCCGAACCCGCACCCCGCATCACGCTCGCAGTGCCTCCCCCCAGGGCGGTGTTCAGCGCGCCGCTGACCAGCGTTCCGGCGGCAACACCCACAGCGACCGAACCAGTATTGGCGATCGTCGAGCCCGCACCGGCACCCTGGCCGACCGAAACTGTGCTGTCCCCGATTGCGAGCGCTGACGTTCCGAGCGCCAGCGAACTATTCCCTAGTGCCCGAGCGAGGGCGCCGACGGCGGTGGCTGATGCGTTGGTTGCCTGGGCTTGGATGCCAACGGCAACGGCAGCATTTCCACTGGCGGTCACGTCTGTGCCGATTGCAATGGCGCTCTGGGCCAATGCACCTGTCCCGGCGGCGGTGCGCGCACCCAGGTAAAGGGCGTTGGTCGCAGAGGCAAGGGCTTGGTAGCCGAGAGTCGTGGCATTCAGCCCCGTACTGAAGGCGTTAAAACCTATCGCAGTGGCTCCGCCAAAAGTCGCTTGGGACTGAAAACCCACGCACGTCGAGCTGCCGTTGTAGAAGTTGTAGGGCGCCGCATTGCAGTTCACCTGCGCCTGTGCCCAAGAGCCCCATCCCAAACCGCCCATCGCCAGCAGCGCAGTCAGAACCCCCCTGCGCAGGCGCCCCGCCGGGACGGATGCAAGCACTCCGCCTGTGGCGGCAAGCGCCACGCGACTGGCGCCGCGCTTTCCGCGAGCGCAGGTGATCTCCGATGCCGCAACCCAGGCGCCAATGGATTCATTCCAAAGCGAGCGATAAGTTCTGTTCATGTGCCCCGTCCATCCATTTAAAGCAAATTACTTAATGGCCTTAAGACCATTTCGGCGCATGAAACCGTTCCTCTTGCCCAAGGCGGCGCCGATCTCTTATTTCCAAATTTGTAAAACATTGGTAGTACAAATGTGCGGCAGACTTAACATCAAAACCGGGATAAATAATGGCGGTCACATGGCGTAACAAAAACTCAAACATTGTCAAATCAGCGAATTGACGGAACTTGCGGGAATTGAGCTGCAGCCCAGCGCCTTCGGATGGGCGCACATGTCTATCGAATTGACTATGTTTAACAATGTGAGGCACGCGATCGTGCGAAATTACTCAGTTCGCGGGAACTTCCGGATCGTGAGGAAAAAGGGCCGCGTCGTGGCGATCACCTCACGCGTTGCAACAAAGCAACAGCGTATCGATGCGCTGCAACGACGTATTCAGATGGAGAGGATCTGAGGGCGGCTATATGCACTCATGCGGTGCAAAAAACCCTGGATTGGTGCGGTTTCGGCGTATTTCCAGTATCGATGCCGGGCATTGATACAAACCATGCTCAACGGCGTTTGAAACCCGTCACCATGGCCGCTCATTTGACAATTGTTGACATTCGTCTGGCGCGCGAAGAACCGATTGTTACTAGACTCGGGGTCGACCCATCTACTACACGCCCGCATTGCCGTTTGGCTGGCCAGCAGCGAAATTTCATGCGAATTGCAGCACTTGATGACGATATCGACCAGCTCGATTTAACCAAAAGTACTCTAAAGGCGATGGGACACCATTGCCATACGTTTACGAATGGCGCCGCATTGCTGAATGAATTGCGGCGCGAGTCTTTCGATTTACTGTTGCTCGATTGGGAGCTGCCCGACATGAGCGGGCTGGACATCGTGCGCTGGGTCCGAAGCAACGTGCATGACCACGTGCCGATCCTTTTCGTGACCAACAGGCGCGGCGAGCGCGATGTGGTGGAAGGGCTCGAGGTGGGTGCGGATGACTTCATGAGCAAGCCGATTCGCGTGTCGGAACTGACTGCACGCGTGCGGGCGTTGCTGCGCCGCGCGTACTTCGAACCCAAGGCGGTCGAAGAATGCTGGGGGCGCTACCGGTTCTTGCCGGCCCAGACCAGTCTGGATGTCGACGGCAAGCCGGTGCCGTTGACGCAGAAGGAATTCGACTTGGCGCTGTTCCTGTTCCGCAACCTGGGCCGCCTGGTGTCGCGGCGCCACCTGCTGGAAGGGATGTGGAAGGCCAACAACCCGCTGGGTTCGGAATTGATGTCGCGTTCACTCGACACGCATGTGTCGCGGGTGAGAATCGCGCTGGGCTTGCGGCCCGAAAACGGCTACCGGTTGTGCGCGGTTTACGGTCAGGGCTATCGCCTCGAAGCCGTGCAGAACCTCGAGACCTGCGAGAACTGATCCCCTTCGACCGGGTTCGTCTCTCTGTTCATGCGAGCTTTCCAGACTCTACGGGCCGGCGTGCCCTTGAGCAGGTGCGTACGCCACCGACTCGCGCGCAGGCTTGAGTGGATTGTCGTCGCGGCCATTGCCCTGGCGCTGGTCGTCGGCATGGATGTGTCCGGCATGTTGCGCCAGCCCAACCGTCTGGTGCAGGACGCGATCGTGGCAGCGCAGGGCCGGGATGTGCGCGACAGCGACGTGGTCATCGTCGCCATCGACGAGAAAAGCATGGCCGCGCTCGGGCGCTGGCCCTGGCGCCGGAAGCTGCATGCTCAGTTGATCGACCGAATCACGCAGGATGGGCCGCGCGCTATTGGCCTTGACCTTCTGCTGACGGAAGAAGACATACAACACCCCGACGACGACGCCGCACTGGCGTCTGCGCTGGAGCGAAGCGGCAAGGTGGTGTTGCCGATGATGATGCACAACCATGGCGGCAGCCCGATGACGATGGCGCCCACCGTGTCGCTCGCTGCCGCTGCGAATCGCCTGGGCTTCGACCACCTGTCGGTGGACAACGACGGCATCGCGCGCAACGTGTACTTGCGCGAAGGCCCGCGCGGTGCCCAGCAAGATCACTTCAGCCTCGCGATGCTCCGCATCGGGGAACCGGATCGTTCTATTGCGGATGTTCCCGGCAATCCGGACGACGAGAAACTGATCCCTACCCCGCCCTCCAGCGAATGGCTCGATTGGCGGCGCTCGCACAAGATGGTGCTGCCTTTCGCGGGCCCCAGTGGCCATTTCCCGCGGATCTCGTACGTCGATGCGCTCAAGGGCGAAGTGCCGGCCGGCACGTTCCGGGGCAAGTACGTTCTGGTGGGTACCACGGCCGCAGGGCTGGGCAGCCAGTACGCGACGCCGGTCGCGAGCCAGGAGCAACTGATGCCGGGCATCGAGATCACGGCCAACGTGCTCGACAGTCTGTTGCGCCGCTATGAGGTGACACCGACGCCGACGTGGCTGAACGCGGGCCTGAACGCACTGGTGGTGTTGCTGGCATTGATTGGCATGACCTTGGTCGGGCCCCTGGCGGCGCTGCTGCTCACTGGCGCGCTGGCCCTGTGGCTGTGGCTGGCCACCTTCGTCGGCGGCGCGATGCTGCACCAGCAGTTTGCGCCGCTAGCGGGAATGCTGGGCCTGGGCATCGCGTATGCGCTATGGGGCTGGGGAAGGTTGAGCGCAGCCTCGCGCTACCTGATCGAGGCCTCGACCCATTTGCGTGCGAGTGCCAACCTGGGTCAGGCGCCCTCGGGTGGGAAACGTTCCTCGGGGGATTTTCTGGACCGGCGCATCAAGGCACTGGAGAAGACCACCTGGCAACTGCGCGACCTGCACCGGTTTGTGAGCGACAGCCTGGACAACCTGCCCGATGCGACGCTGGTGTGCGACCGGTCGGGCAAGTTGTTGCTGGCCAATGCCGCCGCAACACGCTACTTCAATGTGCCGGGCGGCGATTGGTCAGGCGATGCATCGGTGGTCGATCTGATGCGCTACGTGCGCTCGAATGACGACCATCATCAACTTGTCGTTACGCCGGAGTCGCTGGCCCAGGCCCCTGCTTCACGTGCAACAGCCGCACGGGACATTCCGGGCCGCGACCTGCTGGTCAAGCAGGCGCCTTCGTTCAGCGCCGACGGGCAGCATACGGGCTGGATCGTGAGCATCGTCGACGTCACCGAAATGCGCGAGCTCCAGCGCCAGCGGGACGATGCCATGCACTTTCTCAGCCACGACATTCGTGCGCCACATACATCCATCCTCACGCTGCTGGCGCTCGATCGGCATGATCCAACGGCGATGACGCCGCAGCAATTCCATGACCGGATCGAACGGCATGCGCGCAAGGCGCTGGCGTTGTCGGATGGCTTCATTCAATTGGCGCGGGCCCGGTCTCAACACTATCGCTTCGAGCCCTGCTGCCTGGCGGACATGCTGCGCGAATGCATCGACGATGCGTGGGAAACGCGCCAGCGCAACAAGATCGAGGTGACGCTTGCGCCCGGGCCGCAGGAAGCGCTGAGCCATGTGGATCGCGAGCTGGTGGGCCGCGCGCTCGACAACCTGCTGGGCAACGCACTCAAATACGCGCCCGAGGGTTCCACGGTCACCTGCGCCGTCGAGCCGCATGCCGATGGCTGGGCCCTCCGGGTGGAGGATGAAGGGCCGGGCATCGCGGAGGATCAGCAAGCCGCGGTTTTCGAGCCCTTCCTGAAAGGCGCCTCGATGACTCGCACCGATGGCGCCGGGCTTGGCCTGGCCTTCGTCAAAACGGTTGCCGTGCGCCACGGCGGCAAGGTTTTGCTTGAAAGCACGGCCGGACGAGGCGCCACGTTTCAGCTCGTTCTGCCACGAGACATCGTGGCCGACGCGTGCTAGCCACAGGCATAAATGTTGCTGTAACAAAACCTCACATATCCTGCTCGATCATGCATTCCCAAGACAACGAAAACAGCACGCGACTGGCCCGCCGTACCTTCTGCATGGGCGCGGTGAGCTTGGCAGCGTTGGGAGCCGCAGGTTGCGGGGGCAATGGCGGCGGCGGCGTTGACGGATTCGGGAGCCCAAGCGCGCTCGGCGCCACGCAGGGTGCGGCGGCTTCGTCTGGCGGGGCAGTCGCGACAGGCGCTTCTACCGAAATCGTTGCATCGACCGAACCCGTTGCGAGTTCAACGACGCAAGCGCGCAAGTTCACGCACCCCGGCCTGCTGCACAGCGAGGCTGATTTCGAGCGCATGCGCGTGAAAGTGGGCGCCGGCGCGCAGCCCTGGCTGAGCGGCTGGACCGCATTGACATCCAACGGCCGCGCGCAGCTCGGCGCCAGCCCGCGTCCGCTGGCCACCGTGATCCGCGGCGGCGACGACTCGAACTTCGCCCAGATGTACATCGACATCGCGCGCGCCTACCAACTGGCGCTGCGCTGGAAAGTCTCGCAAGACACGCGCTACGCCGACCTGGCGGTGGTGTTCCTGAACGCGTGGTCTTCCACGCTGACTGCCATCAACGGCAATGCGGACCGCTTCCTGGCGGCGGGCATCTATGGCTACCAGTTCGCCAATGCGGCCGAGATCATGCGCTCCTACACCGGCTGGGCGGCAGGCGATCTGGCGCGCTTCCAGAACATGATGCTGACCGTGTTCTACCCGCTCAACCACAGCTTCCTGGTCAACCACAACGGCTCGGTCATCACCAACTACTGGGCCAACTGGGACCAGTGCGCGCTGGCCTCGATGCTGGCCATCGGCGTGCTGTGCGACCGGCAGGACATCTATGACGAGGCGCTCGGCTACTACAAGACCGGCCAGGGCAACGGCGCGGGCCTGCAGGCGGTCTATCACGTGCATCCCGGTTACCTCGGCCAATGGCAGGAGAGCGGGCGCGACCAGGGGCATTGCACGCTCGGCATCGGTCTCGCGGGCGCGTTCTGCGAAATGGCATGGAACCAGGGCGACGACGTCTACGGCTACGAAAACAACCGCTTTCTGGCCGGCGCCGAGTACGTGGCGAAGTCCAACCTTCTAGATGGCTCCGGCGCCTTTTACACGGTGCCCTTCTTCACCAACATCAACAGGCAGGGCACGCAGTCGGTGCTGTCTAGCGCCGGCCAGGGCCACCGGCGTGGGATCTGGGAGAGCGTGCACAACCACTATGCCAATCGCCTCGGCATCGCGACGCCCTACACCGCCCTGCAAGTCGCGCAAATGCGCCCCGAGGGGGACGGCGGCAACGGCGACCAGCTGGGCTTCGGCACGCTGACTTTCACGCGTGATCCGCTCGCAACGCCTTTGCGCCCGAGCAGCCTCACGGCGCGGCTGCGCGGGCCGCAGGTGTTGCTGTCGTGGTGGGGCTGCACCGACGCACTGAGCTACACGGTCAAGCGTGGCGACAACGCGGGCGGCCCCTACGCCACGCTCGTCGCCGGTATCACCGACACGCTGACTTTCACGGACAGCACCGCCGTTGCCGGTGCCGTGTACTACTACGCGGTCGTCGGCGTGAACGCGGCAGGCGAGAGCGCGCCCTCGACCGAAGCGAGGGTGGCGATCAAACCCGAGCTGCTGCTGCAGAAGAAGACCGACGACGGCGGCAACGGCCACGCCACGCTCGCGACCGGTCTGGCAAAGGATCTTGCCGACTTCACGATCGCAGCCCGCGTGTTCCTGGACAGCGCCGCCACATGGTCGCGCGTGTTCGACTTCGGCTCCGGCCCGCGCCGCTACATGATGCTGACGCCGCGCAGCAATGCCGGCACGGTCCGCTATGCGATCTCCACGGTCCACGGCTACAACGAGCAGGTGATCGACGGCAACGCGGCACTGCCTACCGGCCGCTGGGTGCATGTGGCGGTGACCTTGTCGGACAGCCTCGGCACGCTGTACGTCGACGGCATCGCGGTCGGCACCAACACGCAGATGACACTGGCGCCCTTCCATCTCGGCGAGACCACGCAGAACTGGCTCGGGCGCTCCCAGTTCGCGGCGGATCCGACACTGCCGGGGCGGCTGGACGACTTCCGGCTCTACAGCGGCGCGCTGAGCGCGGCGGAGATCGCGGCACTGGTCTAGGCAGGCAGAGACCCATCTGCCGACTCGAGCTGCCCGAGCGTGCCGGGAAAAGCCAAAAAACCTGTACAGCCGCCAGGCCGTACAGGTTCATGATCTTGAAGGGAGGGGGCGCTGCGAAACGCTCCCCTCGATCGCTAGCGGGTCGGGGCTTTACCGATCCCCGCTCACCTCGATCTCCACGCGACGATTGGGCTGCAGGCAAGCCACCAGTGCGGGCGTCTTCGCGGCGCCTGGACATTGCGCGAGCGGCTGTCGCTCGCCCGTGCCTGCGGTACGGATCACCCCCTTTGGAACCCCTCCTTGCGCCAGCAAATCAGCTACGGTATTGGCACGAGCGAGCGAGAGCTTCTCGTTGTAGCTTTCGGAGCCCAGCCGGTCGGTATGGCCCGTCACCGCGACGTAGTTCAGCTTGCGGAAACTGCGCTTGATCTCCGCGGCCAGCTGCTCGATCTTCGCGCGCCCTGCGGGCTGCAGGTCGGCAAGGGAGCCACCATCGAAGCGGAACAGCCCGTCGGCGCCCAGCGTCACCTTCTGCGCCGGCGCAGGTGCAGGCGACGGCGTGACCACTGCCGGAATCGGCTTGACCTGCGGCGGATCAACCAGCATCGCGCAATCGGGCTCCTTCCAATACATGCCGTTGGTCAGCATGTCGCGGTTGAAGCGCACCATGTACTGGCAGGTGGTGAACTCCGGGCCCTTGCCGGTGTGAAAGTGGAAGAAGTAGTTCCACTCGCGCACTCCGGCGATGCCCTCGCTGAAGTGAGGCGATCCGAGCAGCGCGCGCACCTCGTCCTTGCCCATACCGGTACGCATGGTGCGCAGCGCCTCGGTACTCGGGAACGCGCCCTCCTTCCACTTCACGGCGTCGCGCTTGGGAAAATCCTCCGCACGGGGCGGCGGCGAATCTTCCTTGATCATTCCGGCCTGCGGCGCGACCGCCGCCGAGCCGGCACAGCCGCCGAGCGTGAGCAAAAAAGCAGCCACGACCGCCAGCGGCACGAACTGCAGCATCGGCACGAGGGGTTTTGCCCGCTGTTGAATCATTTTTTTCAAGATCGAAACTCCGCGAATTGGTTGAACGTGCGCCCGGCGCCCCCCGAAGGGGAAGCTTTCGAGCGCGGGGAACGATGTCGGCTCCGCAGGCGAGCCAGGCGCGCCTTGGGCCGACACGGCAGCGGCGAGGCTGCGGCGAGTGAAGTGCATGGTGCTTTGCATGATTTCTCCAGGCGCCCCATCAATCCCAAACACCCGAAATCCCCGCTCGCACCGCAACGCCGCCTGCCGGACTCACCGAGGCACCGCCCGTGACACTCCAGCGGCCGTTGTCCGACGTGCGCCGCAACGAAACGCCGACGGCACTCTGGGACTGGTAGTAGCCCAGCCCTGCGGCATAGGTCAGCTTGCCCGGGATGTACGGCGCGCTTTCCATTGCCATCGCCGACGCAACCCCCGCATACGACTTCTTGGCCACGTCGTTGATGCTGGTCTGCAAGCCGTTGACTCGCGAGTCGGTATAGGCAGTGGCCGCGGCGACACCGCTGTTCAACTGGTTCACGTTGACCGCGTCGGTGCCCTTCACCCCAGGTGCCACGTTCGAGATCACCGTACCGTTGGGCGCCTGGCCATTCCCCAGAGTGACCTGGTTGTAGTTGACGCTGCCATCCGGATTGGTGGCGTACTGCACCGAAGCAGCACTGGCCGCCTGCAACTGCCGCAGATTCACCGCGTCGGTGGCCTGCGTGCCGCCGGCCACGTTGGTGATCTGGCGCTCGTTGCCTGCACTGCCGACCGACACCGCCGCCTGCGCGTTGACCGACACGCCGGTGTACGCCTCGGTGACCGTGCCCGCAGCCCTGTTGGCGACGGATCCGGTTCCCAGCGCGACACCACCGGTTTGCTGGACGATGGCGCCGTAGCCGATCGCAGTGCCTCGCGAGATCGTCGGTGCGGCACTCAGCGGCGTACCGCCTGCGTCGGCGAAGTCGCCGACCGCCGTGCCCCCGCCCCCGGCGCGGGAGCTGGCGCCGAGGGCCACGGAACCCGTGGCAAGCGCACCGGTACCGATGGCAACGGCGTTCGTTCCGGTCGCCTGGGCGCCAAGGCCCACGGCGATCGCGCTGTCACCACTTGCCACTGCGTTCGGCCCGATCGCGACCGAGTTGGCACCGCTCGCGATCGAATCCGGCAGGGTCGAGTTGGCGTGGAAGTACCTGGTGCCCTGCGTGTAGACACCGGTCAACGCATCGCCCACGTTGTTCACGGTGCTGACCGTGCCGTTGGCATTGTTGATGGTGTACGAAGGAGCCGTCCAGGTGCCCGTCGTCGGGTTGTAGGAAGCGCCGCCACCCAATGCTGCGGCTGCGCCAGTCCCGACGCTGTCCAGGTTGCTGTTGGTGGTGCTCAGGCCGGTGGACAGCGAAGCAACGCCGGTCGAGAGACTGCTGATCCCGGTCGAGGTCGACGTCGAGAGCGAAGTCAGGCCCGTGGACAAACTGGCGATGCCACTGGTTGCCGTGCTCAGACCCGTGGAGGTCGAAGTCGACAGACTGGCGAGATTGCTGTCGGTCGTGCTCAGGCCCGTGGACAGGCTGGCGATGCCGCTGGTCGCCGTGCTCAGACCCGTGGAGGTCGAAGTCGACAGGCTGGCAACCGTGCTGTCAGTCGTGCTCAAGCCGGTCGACAGGCTGCTGATGCCGGTCGAAGTCGAAGTCGACAGACTGGCAAGATTGCTGTCGGTCGTGCTCAGGCCCGTTGACAGGCTGCTGATGCCGGTCGAGGTCGAGGTCGACAGGCTGGCAACGGTGCTATCGGTCGTGCTCAGGCCCGTCGACAAGCTGGCGATGCCGCTGGTTGCCGTGCTCAGACCCGTGGAGGTCGAAGTCGACAGGCTTGCAACGGTGCTGTCCGTCGTGCTCAGGCCAGTCGACAGGCTGGCGATGCCGCTAGTGGCAGTGCTCAGGCCGGTCGAGGTCGAGGTCGACAGGCTCGCCACAGTGCTGTCGGTTGTGCTCAGGCCCGTGGACAGACTGGCGATGCCGCTCGTTGCCGTGCTCAGACCCGTGGAGGTCGAAGTCGACAGGCTGGCAACAGTGCTGTCGGTCGTGCTCAAGCCGGTCGACAGGCTGGCGACGCCGCTGGTGGCTGTGCTCAAGCCAGTCGACAGGCTGTTGATGCCGGTCGAGGTCGAGGTCGACAGGCTTGCAACAGTGCTGTCAGTCGTGCTCAGGCCGGTCGACAGGCTCGCGATGCCACTGGTGGCTGTGCTCAAGCCAGTCGACAGGCTGCTGATGCCGGTCGAGGTCGAGGTCGACAGGCTGGCCACGGTGCTGTCGGTCGTGCTCAGGCCCGTCGACAAGCTGGCGATGCCGCTGGTTGTCGTGCTCAGACCCGTGGAGGTCGAAGTCGACAGGCTTGCAACAGTGCTGTCCGTCGTGCTCAAGCCGGTCGACAGGCTGCCGATGCCGGTCGAGGTCGAGGTCGACAAGCTGGCCACGGTGCTGTCGGTCGTGCTCAGGCCGGTCGACAGGCTGGCGATGCCGCTGGTTGTCGTGCTCAGACCCGTGGAGGTCGAAGTCGACAGGCTTGCAACCGTGCTGTCAGTCGTGCTCAAGCCGGTCGACAGGCTGCTGATGCCGGTCGAGGTCGAAGTCGACAGGCTGGCGACGCTGCTGGTTGCCGTGCTCAGGCCGGTGGAAGTCGAAGTCGACAGGCTTGCAACGGTGCTGTCCGTGGTGCTCAAGCTCGTCGATAGGCTCGCGATGCCGGTTGAGGTCGAGGTCGACAAGCTGGCGATGCCGCTGGTTGCGGTGCTCAGACCCGTGGATGTCGAAGTCGACAGGCTGGCCACGGTGCTGTCCGTCGTGCTCAGGCCTGTGGACAGGCTGCTGATGCCGGTTGAGGTCGAAGTCGACAGGCTGGCGATGCTGCTGGTCGCAGTGCTCAGACCGGTGGACGTCGAGGTCGACAAGCTGGCAACGGTGCTGTCGGTGGTGCTCAAGCCAGTCGACAGGCTCGCGATGCCGCTGGTTGCCGTGCTCAGGCCGGTGGAGGTCGAAGTCGACAGGCTCGCAACGGTGCTGTCGGTCGTGCTCAACGCAGTCGACAGACTCGAGAGACCGCTCGTCGACGAACTCACCGTGGTGGACAGGCTTGCAACGGTGCTGTCGGTGGTGCTGAGGCCGGTCGAAAGCGAAGTGATGCCGGTCGAGGCCGAAGTCGACAGCGACGTCAACTGGCTGAAGTTCACCGCGTCCGTGGGATTCACGCCCGCGGCGACATTGGTAAGGACCACTGGCGTTGTTGCACCCACGCCGCCCAGCGTCACAGACGTGTGGCCTGCGTTGTCATACATGACCGCATTGGAAAGACCCGTCGACAGCGAAGCAATGCCGGTCGACGTCGAAGTCGACAACGAGGTCACGGTGCTGTTGGTCGTGCTCAGGCCCGTCGACAGGCTGGTGATGCCGCTGGTCGCCGTGCTCAAGCCCGTGGACGTCGAGGTCGACAAGCTGGCCACGGTGCTGTCGGTCGTGCTCAAGCCGGTCGAGAGCGAACTGGCCGTGGTCGAGGTCGAAGTCGACAAAGAGGCCAGGTTGCTGCCGGTGGTCGACAAACCGGTCGACAGCGATGCAATTGCACTGCCTGACGTACTCAATCCTGTTGACAGCGAAGTGATGCCCGTGGACGTTGAAGTCGAGAGCGTCTCGATCGCCGTGTTGGTGGCAAAGAGCTGGCTGCCGTTGATCGCGTCGGTGCTGGTGCCGTTGATCCGGCCTGCTGCCACGTTGGTGATGGTGCGTTCGGCGCCCGCCGAGCCGACGCTGACGGTGCTGGCAGGTGCCGCGCCGGCGAAGGTGTAGGCGGTGCCACCGATCGTCGCGCCGGCCGTTCCCACAGCGGCCGCCGTGGTGGAGCCCGAGCCCAGTGCCACATCGCCCGCGTTGGTTGCCTGCGCGCCCGATCCGATGGCGATGGCGGAGGTCCCGCTCGCCACCGAAAGGCCTCCAACGGCAAAAGAGTCTTTCCCGGAGGCATCCGCGAAAGTACCCAGCGCGACCGCGTTGTCCCCCGAAGCGCTGGAGAACGAGCCCACAGCCGTTGCCTGCGTGCCGCTCGCGGCCGCCGTATTGCCGATGGCCACGCTGGAGCCCCCGCTGGCGCCCGCGTTGGTCCCCAGGGCCGTGGCGTTGCCGGCCGTAGCCTGCGCACTCGAGCCAAGCGCGATCGCAGTGGTCGCGCTGGCCGTGGCCGCGCTGCCGATGGCCACGCCATCGGTGGCCGCCGCCGTGGTGCTGGCACCCACGCCAACCGCAATGGAGTTTTTGCCCGCCGCCCCGTCGTTGGCGAAGTTGGCGCCTGTCGTGCCGCCGTCGTTCACACTGACATAGTGCGTGGCGCTGGCTGTCAGGCTGTTGATGGCGCTGTTGGTCGCGAAGAGTTGCGAGCCATTGACTGCGTCGGTGCTGGTGCCGCTGAGCTGGCCTGCCGCCACGTTGGTGATGGTGCGTTCGGCGCCCGCCGAGCCGACGCTGACGGTGCTGGCAGGTGCCGCGCCGGCGAAGGTGTAGGCTTTGCCATTGATCGTCGCGCCGGCCGTTCCCACAGCGGCCGCCGTGGTGGAGCCCGAGCCCAGCGCCACATCGCCTGCGCTGGCCGCGGCAGTAGCCCCGTCGCCGATGGCTACGTTGCCCGCAATGCCCGCTGCCCCGGCCGTGCTGCCGTTACCCAGAGCCACTGAGCCCTGGCCGATGGCCTTGTTGTTGTTACCGATGGCGACCGCGCCATTGGCCATGTTGGCCGCAGTGGCGGTGGCCGTGCCGTCGCTGTTGGCGATGTTGTCGGCACCACCGGTGAAGGCGCCCGTACCGCTCGAAAAGCTCGGGTCACCAATCGACACGGCACCATTGCCATAGGCGGTATTGCGCGAACCGATGGATACGGACTTGCCGCCATTAGCCTGCGCGTGCGCACCGATGGCTACAGATTCCAGTGAGGAAGCAACTGAGTTGTCGCCGACGGCAACGGACGAAACACCAGTGGCTCTTGCGCTAACGCCAAAGGCAGCGCTATTGCCGCCAGTTGCCGTAGCCCCAGTGCCGAAGGCGGAATCGTTCCCGCCGGCTGCCCTGGCAGAAGCACCAATCGCGGTGGAGCTGACACCGCCGGCAATGGCGGTGTGGCCGATTGCGACGCTATCCGTGTTTGCATCCACGCCGGAGCCGATCCCGACCGCATAGTTTCCGTTCACCGTTAGGGTCCTGCCAATGGCAACGGTGTCCTGGCCAATTGCCCTAGCCTGATAGCCGAGCGCGATACCCGTCTGGCCACCCGAGTAGCTCTGATCGCCGATGGCGATGCCAGAGTTGCTGTCCACTCTCGCAAGGTGTCCGATCGCCACCGAATCGTTGAAGGCCGCAGTAGCAAAGAAACCTACCGCAACAGACTCCACGCCGAGGGCGCTGGCGTTCGACCCGACTGCCGTTGCATTGTCCGCACTCGCCCTCGTTTGCGTACCGATGGCATTTGCGTTGATGCCGCCGCGTGCAACGGCGTTGTACCCGATGGCAAGTCCTTGCTCACTGTCAGGCATCACAGTCGCAAAGGCACCGATGGCCGTCGCACGAAATGCCTGGGCCGTAGCAACCACACCCAACGCGGTTGCACTTTCGGCAGAAGCGCCTGCCAGGCACCCGATGGCGAGGGCAGAGGCCGGGTTGGCTGCAGCTTCGCAACCGGTGGTGACGTTGGTTTGGGTTCCGCCGCCAATGACGATGCTCGACGAATCGGCCATTGCATCGCGCGGAGCAAGCACGCCACCGCCAAGGAACATGCCCGCCGCAAGCACCGTAAGGGCGAAGCGCCCCGCCCCACCCCCAGCCGAAAGCCCAAGGCCCGAACCATCGCCGAGCGCGCCACCCTCCACGACGTTCACCGAAGAGCCGGCCTTCTTGCCAGCCGCCTTCGCCGTTTCCGGGGCGGCCACGAATGTGCCGAGCGTCGTGTTCCAAATTGATCGATATACCTTGTTCACCGTCTTCTCCTCTTGGGCTGTACCGTTAATCGGAGCGCCGGTGAACGCGTTTTCGCGCCTTCCCCATTGCCCACATCGCGCAACAAAAATGTCGGCATCATTGATGCGCGTAACACTTCGTCGACAGACGGAGCGGATGGTGAAGGGGCCCTCTCGGCGAGTGAGGAATTCGCGAGAATTGATCAGATTTGGACCGCAACAAGGGCCCTGAAGGCGGCACTACTTCACAGATTTCTCCCAGAAGCTGTGGTGCCTGTGCGCTGCGGGCTGGCCAGGAACTGGCCGCGCAGCGCTGATCTGTTTTCCTATAGCGCGGTGCGCTGCATCAGGCCGAGCAACAGGGTGTTGTAAGCCTCGGTGGCTGCGGCGTTGCCGGGGAGGTAGCGGCCGATCAGGCCGCGCTGGCGCTCCCGGTAGGCCTCGGCCTGGGCGTCGTGCGTGTCGATGGCCTCGAGCAGGCGGGCGCTGCCGCCGGCCACGTCGTTCCCCGGGTAGTAGTAGCCAAGATCCGCGCACAGGTGCGCGTTGTGTACCAGCGCATAGCCCTGCCAGCAGGTTTCCAGATAGAAGTAGTTGAGCGGGTTCTCCCACTGGTGCGAGACCACGATGTCGGTGTTCTGCGCCAGGAAGACGGGCGTTTCGTGCCGGCCGAGAAACACCGCCTTGTGGTCGCGGATGAGGTCGAGCTGGTTCATCAGCGTGATGAACTCCATGCTCTCCTTGGCGGGCCGTTCAGCGTTGGTAACCTGCAGCTGAGCGATGGCTTCAGGCCGCGTGCGGTAGGCCAACTCGGCAATGAAGACCGGGTAGAGGCAGAACTTGACGACGTTGATGTTGGGCTCCATCACGCTGAGCCGGCGGGGGCCGGCGTGCGGGTGGTAGATGCCGGCATGGGGCAGGTCGCGCGTGCGTTCGTCCAGAAACACCGGGCTCCAGACGAAAGGCACGGGGCGCGCCTCGGCCCGGCGCAGCACTTCGAAGTAGGGTTGGCTGATATTTGCCACCTGCGGAACCATCCAGATGTCGTCGTAGCGCCGGTTCACGAACAGGTTCTGCCCCCAGAGCGGCTTGTTGAACAGCATGGACTCCATGGCGCTCACGTATTCGCAGCCGCAGCAGTAAGACACGAGCCGCGTGCCGCGGCGCTTGAGATAGTCGGTCTGCTCCGGGCCGATCTGGCCGCCAAGCTCGATGAGAACGTCGACGCTGTCCTTGGCGCTCTCGAAAGGAACCGTGGGCCAGCGTGTCTGGTCCCAGGGCAGGGCCGGCGTGATCGGGATGGCCGTGGTGTTGACCAGTACCACCGAGGCCACGGCCGGGCAGTGCTTCAGGGCTTCCGCCAGGAACACGGCGTTTTGCTTGATGCCGTTGTTCCAGAGGGTTTCGGCTTCGTGGTGCAGGCCGATGGTGATTCCTACTCGGAGGCTTGTATTAGTCGCCATTGCCTTGATTGTTAAAAATAGTTAAACGTCGCAATGATTTTGGTCGCCCGCATCATAGGGTGTGGCCGCCCGCATCGATGGAAAGCAAAAGAAGGAAATAAGCCACAGCATCGGCCGCGGCCGGGTCGTTTTTTTTGGTACACCTTGAGCCCATGCGAATTGGTATTTCAATCCTTACTCACGCCGAGCAGAACATCTGGGAAAACGGGATGGGGCAGAACGTCCTGTTTCTGGCCCGGCTGCTGCAACGCATCGAGTTCGTCGAATCGGTAACGCTGATCGATGCCGGCGACCAGCCGAACATGCCGCCTCAGGTGGATCTGGCCGCCATGGGCCTGGCCTTCGGGCGGGCACACGAGCTGACCGATGCGCTGGACGTGGTCATCGAGATGGCGGGCGCGCTCGATGTGCAATGGCTCTCTTACTTCCGCGCGCGCGGCGGCCGCGTCGTTTTTCATTGCGTGGGCCAGCCTTTCGTGGCGCTGGCCGAGCCGATCGTGTTCACCGGCAAGGGCCACTTCAGCAAGCCCGACCGCTGCGACGAGGTGTGGCTGCTGCCCAAGGACGCGGTGTTCACGCCCATGATGCGCACCCTGCACCGCCGCCCGGTGTTCGAGGTGCCTTACCTGTGGTCGCCGTATTTCCTGGCCCAGCGCGCCGCGGAGGTCGAGGCCGCGGGCCATCGTTTCGGCTACACGCGACGCACGGCGGAGCAGCCGGGCTTCCGCGTGGCGATCTTCGAGCCCAACATCTCGGTGGTGAAGTCGAGCAGCGTGCCCATGCTGATCTGCGACGGAGCCTACCGCGCCAACCCGGCCGCCGTCACCTCCATGCAGGTGCTCAACACCCTGCACATCAAGGATCACCCGACCATGCTCTACCTGGCGAACTCGCTCGACATCGTGCGCCAGCACAAGGCGGTGTTCCATGGCCGGCACGACTTCGCGGGCTTCATGGTGCAGTTCGCCGACGCGGTGGTGTCGCACCAGTGGCAGAACGACCAGAACTACAGCTACCTCGATGCGCTCTACGGCAACTACCCGCTGGTGCACAACTCGCCCTGGCTGCGCGATGCGGGCTACTACTACCCCGACTTCGACATCGCCGCGGGCGCGGCGCAGTTGCTGCAAGCCGTGCGCGACCACGACCAGCAGCAGGGCGACTACCGCGCCCGCTCCTTGCGGGTTCTGGAGTCGGTCGACCCGCTCAACCCCGCGAACGTCGACGGCTATGCGCAGCGCCTGCTGCACCTGGTGGGTGGCAATGCCGCATTCCGGGCCGACGGCATGAGGGCGGCCGCATGAGCGGAGCGCAACAGAAAAAGACCGCCATGCCGGTGAAGCTGAAGGTCGGCGTTTCCATCTTCATCCGCAAGGGCGAGCAGAGCCTCTGGGAAAACGGCGTGTACCAGAACTGCCTGTTCCTCGTGATGCTGCTGCTGCGTTCGCCGCGCGTGGAAAGCGCCGTGCTGGTGGCCGGCGGCGGCGACGGCGGCCCTGCAGATGCCACCAACTTTCTCGCCGATTCGCCTGTGCCCGTCATCGACATGGCCACGGCCGCGCAAGAACTCGACCTCATGATCGAGATGAGCGCCCAGCTGGCCATGCCGTGGTCCGTGGCGTTCCGCGAGCGCGGCGGCAAGATCGTTTCGATGCGCGTGGGCAACGACTACGTGATCGACATCGAGCGCATGATCTTCGACAAGCCGAACGGCCTGCTGATCTCGGGCGCACCTTACGACGAGGTCTGGACGATCCCCGAGTACGAGGTGTCGTGCAAGCCCTACTTCGAGAGCACCTTCCGCGCGCCGGTGCGGCTCATGCCGCACCTCTGGAGCCCTATGGTGCTGGAGCGCGCGATGGCCCGCGCGCCGCAGAGCCCGCCCTTTGCCTACGAGCCCGGCCGCAAGCAGTGGCGCGTAGCCATCTTCGAGCCCAACATCTGCATGGTGAAGACCAGCTTCATCCCGATGCTCGGCTGCGAGGCGGCGCACCGCGCGCAGCCCCGGCTGATCGAGAAGGTTTGGGTCTACAACAGCTTCCACCTGAAGGACAAGCCGCTGTTCATTGGCTTCGCCCAGAGCCTGGATATCGTGCAGCACGGGCTGGCCACCTTCGAGGGGCGCTTTCCGATGTACCAGGTGATGCCGGGCAGGATCGACGCCGTGTTCGCGCACCATTGGGAGAACGCGCAGAACTATCTCTACTACGAGGCCTTGTACGGCGGCTACGCGCTGATCCACAACTCGCACCTCATCGGCGACTGCGGCTACCGCTACCACGGCTTCGACTGCGAGGACGGTGGCCGCGCCCTGCAGCGCGCCCTTGCCGAGCACGATGCCAACCTGCCGGCCTACCGCGAGCGCGCTCGCCGCTTCATCGCCACGCTCGACCCCGAGGGCGAGGACAACGTGCGCGCCTACACCGCCACCATCGAAAACCTTTACGCATAAGTACCGGGATGAGGCCGGCCCAACGATTTCCTCGCATGCTGACCGCTGCCCTCGCATGGGCAGCCGCCGGCACAGCACTCGCCCAGGGCGTGCTGGTTCCCCAGGCACCCCCCGCGGCGCCGCAGGACACGCTGACGCGCGCCGCCACCAGCGTGGGCATCAAGCGCTGCCTCCCCGCCATCACGCGGCTTTCCACGCTGACCGTGCAGGGTGCCCGCAGCCACGACGTGCTGCTCGACTGGGATCGCAAGCGCCCCGATGCCGGGCCGACGTTCGCGTTGGTCGGCATGGAGTTTCCGAACGCCGGCGTGGCTGCGTCGATCACCGCCATTCCCGACGACAGCGGCGCCTGCACCGTGTCGGCCGAGCGCATTTCGGTCGCGCCCTTTACGTGTGCGAGCGTCGGCCAGCAGGAGCTGGCGAACTACAAGATGACGCGGCTGCTGCCCAACTACGCGGTCTATACCGATGAGAAGGAGCCGACCTCGTCGGTCTCGCTGATCGATTCGCCGCCGGGCTGCCTGATCATCCGGCGCTATGTCGAATATGGCTGGCAGAACGCCGCTGCCGGGCCGGGCGTGGCGCCTGTTGGTGCGACGGGGCAGCTGCCGAAGAAGCGATAGGCGAGACAGTCAGGGGGCCTGTACGGCCGGCAGGATGTACTTGCTCATGATCTCGAAGGGCCGCTGCGCCTTTCTCGAGTTGTAGTTTCCTCCGGTGAAGACGGCCACGAGTTCGAGTTCGGGAACCACGAAGATGTACTGGCCTCCATTTCCATCCGCAAGGATCGCCCGGACTTGACGCCCTCGATACGGCGCAGGCTGGGGCCACCAGAGATAGCCGTACGGCCGTCTGTTGTCGATTCGCGTGTGCTCACGGGTTGACTGCTCGATCCACGCGCGGGACACCAGCTGGCGCCCGTTCCACACGCCTCCTTGCAGCACGAGCTGGCCGATCCTGAGCATGTCCTGCGGCCGCAGGAAGAGATGGCCACCAGTGTCGGTCTGCCGACCATTGTCGAAGCGGCTCCAGCGTGCCCCCGTGATGCCCAGCGGATCGAACAAGGCATTGTTGGCAAACTCCGGTACGGAAGCCTTGCTGGTAGCGGCGAGGATCCTGCCGAGAGCGACCACGCCGCCCGTGCAGTAGTGCGCCGCTTCGCCTGCGGGGTTTGCCATCGGCAACGCCAGGAAGAAGCCAACCCAGTCCCGCTCGCGGTACATCTTGTCTTCCTGGCCGGGGGAGCCCCCATCGTGATCGTTGCACGCGGCGCCGCTGCGCATCGTCAGCAGATGCTCCACCTTGACGTCCTGCTTCAGCAAGGCGCTCTCGGGATAGATCGAGCCGAGATAAGTGCGCACGGGTTCCTGCACGCTCTTGACGAGGCCTCTGTCCACGGCAATTCCGAGCAGAAGCGAAGTGACGCTCTTGGTCGCAGAACGGATGTCTTGCTGGACATTGCCATCGCGTCCGTTCCAGTAGGTTTCAAGAACCAGTTTTCCGCGACGCATCACCAGCATGCTCCGCAGGCCATGCTCGCTCTCCGGGGGCAGATCCGAGACGGCCTGCCGCAGGAGCGCGCCATCCATTTCGACCTCCGAGGGCTGTGCCGAAGGCAGCGGCGCGGAGAGTTCATCCGCTGCACGGACAAGCGGCTCGGGCGAGCTGCATCCTTGCACCGAACCGAGCACGAAGAGCAGCATCAGTGCGTGGCCGATGTTCTTCAGTTTCGCGGGCAGTGCTGAGGTCATGCGTCCCTAACAATAAACGAGGGCCGAATATAGGCTAGCGCCCGGTGTCAGCGCTCGCGAGGCCGATGCGCCAAGCGTCCTTCGTCTCTTGCTACCTGAGCCACTCCCTTTACGTCGGCACGGTCCGGTGCACTACGAGGTGGCGATTGATCCAGGTCTTGTCGTCACGGCAACGCCCGCACGGTTGATCAAGACATAGAGGATCGCGCCCGAGCTCGCGCCGATCAGCCATCCCCAGTCACCCACGTTGAACATCAGCCCAAACGCGCCGGCCAGTGCCAGCCCGATCGACAGTGCGCCCGACAACGCCAGCGCGATCAGCGCTTTCCTGTTCCAGCCGCCGTCGAAGTGCAGGCTGCCCTTGGGCGACAGCGTGTAGAGGTCTTCCAGCACGATGGTCTGCTTTTTCACCAGGTAGTAGTCGGCCACCATGATCCCGAACATCGGGCCGAGCACGGCGCCGAAGATGCTCACGAAGACTGTGATGGCATGGGCACTGGACACGAAGAACCAAGGGCAGACCAGAACCGACAGGATGGACGTGATCAGGCCGCCCATTTTGAAGTTGATCTTCTGTGGCGCGAGGTTGGCGATGTCGTAGGCCGGCGAGACGAAGTTGGCCACGATGTTGATGCCCATCGTCGCGACGATGAAGGTGATGGAACCGACGATGGTCGCTATGGGATTGTTGATCTTCTCGACAATCAGCACCGGATCCATGATGGCTTCACCGAACACCTTCATCGATCCGCCGGTGACGATCACCGTGATGATCGCGAACAGGATGAAGTTGACTGGCAAGCCCCAGAAGTTGCCGCGCTTCATGGCCGAGTCACTCTTGGCGAAGCGGGAGAAGTCGCCGAAGTTCAGGAGCAGCGCGGCGAAGTAGGCCACGATGAGCATCGCAGCATTGGCCATGAGGCCGATTGACTCGATGCCCGTGTACTTCTTGTCCGAAAGCTGCATCGAGAAGCTGTCCAGGCCTGTCTTGGAGATCATCCATCCGGCCAGTACGAACATCACGATGTAGACGATCGGCCCACAAAAATCGATGAATTTGCGAATCGACTCCATGCCCGACAGGAAGATGACGAGCTGGAAAAACCACATGAACAGGAAGCTGGCCCAGCCGAGGGTCGAGAGACCGAACATGTTGTTGTGCGTGAGGTCGGCCGCCGACGGAAAGAGCGTGATGACCAGCACCTCGACTGCCTTGGACGCAAAGTACGTTTGCACGCCGTACCAGACGATGCCGACGATGCCGCGCACGATGGCCGCCAGGTTCGCGCCCATCACGCCAAAGGCCATCCGGGCAAACACCGGAAATGGCACGCCGTATTTCTGCGACGGCCGGCCTACCAGGTTCATGAGGTAGTACACGATGGTGATGCCCACGACCATCGACAGCAGCACTTGCCAGCCCGCGAGTCCGAGGAAGAACAAGCTCGCCGCGAAGGTGTAGCCGCCGACCGAATGGACGTCGGACATCCACATCGCAAACAGACTGAAGGTGCCCCACGTTCGGCCCTCGGGCGCCACAGGCGCAAGGTCGTGGTTGTAGAGCTGCGGATGGGCGCCGGTAACGACGATCACCGGAACTTCATTGGCGCTGGATGACATGGTGACTCCTTGAAGGATTGGTTGGCGACCCCTCTGATCAGGTGTCGCAACCGATGTGCTTGCAATAAACAGGCCAGATTGAACGCAATGTGCTTTTCGCTTTGTCGGCAAACCATGACTAGTTTGACAGCAAAAAGTGCAATCAGCTGGTCACCGAGATCGAGCAGAACGCCTGTCTATGGGGCGGCCGAGGCGCGAAACTGGTGCGATCCGCAGCGGCGATCGATTTGCGCCAACAGATAATCGAATCAACCATGCGCATCAGCAAACCTTCATGACGACGTCGCTCAGCAACCAGGAAATCTACGAACGCATCTACTCGGCGATCAGTGAGCGGCGCTTGCTTCCCGGGACAAAACTCAACGAGGAGCGGCTGGCCGAGGCGTTTCAATCCGGCCGCGCTCGCATTCGTGAGGTCCTGGCTCGACTGAGCCAGGAAATGCTGGTGGAATTGCACGTCAACCGTGGCGCGTTTGTCGCCTCTCCTTCGCCCCGAGACTTGAGGGATGTATTCGAGATGCGTCGGGCATTGGAACGGGCCATCGTTGCCCAATTGACCACCCAGTTCGCGGGGCAGCCCGTGGTCGTGCTGCGAAGTCACATCGACGACGAAGACCGTGCGCGTGCGGCCGGTGATCGGGCTACGCTGGCACGTCTTACGGGTGATTTTCACGTCAGGATGGCGCTGATCACAGAGAACAAGATGTTCGGAGATAACCTCCGCCGCCTCGCCACACTCACCAGCCTTGCAATTTCTCAGTACGACTCCCTTGCCACCAGCGCCTGCCCTCCAGACGAGCATGCCAAGCTGGTCGAAGCAATCGAATCCGGTGATGTGCGCCGCGCCGAGCGTTTGATGCTGGAACATCTGGATCATGTTGAGCGTGGTATCCAACAACCCGCGACGCAAGAGGAGTTGGACTTCAAAACCATCTTTGGAGTCATGTCTCCCAAGGCAGCCGGCGACGCTCGAAAGGAGCGCAGACCACGGGCCAAGAGGCCGTAGCTCGGCATCAAATAAATCTCCGGCGCGATCAGCGCCCGCCGTCGGCCGTTGCGAGGCCAACGCGGCAAGCGTCTTTGGTACGGTGTGTCGCGGCTTCGAAGCAGCGCGCTTGCGCCGCGCGTGCGGCCGCCTCGCGCGCCTGGCGTTCGATGCCTGCTTCAACCTGGGCCTCGGCGAGCCACTTCATGACCAGCACCTGCGCGATCAGCATGCCGATCAGCGCGCCGAGCAGGATCGGGCGCCAGGCGTACAACCTGGCGCCTGCGGAAGGGCGGGTCGGCTCGTGGCCGCCTACGCGCATCGCGTGCCCACGATGCGGCCGTTCGGCTCGATGTCCACGGTCAGTCGCGCGGCATCGTATTCGGTGCTCTGGAGGCCATCGACCGGCTGCGTGCGGGCGCGCCGGGCGCCGGTACGCTGGCGCAGTTCTTCCAGCAGCGGAGCGCTGATGCGCTGGGCCAAGGCGAAGTGGCTCCGGGAAGCACTGCAGGCCTCGGGCGCAGCGACAAAGGCCGGGGGGCGCGGCACCTCGGACGACAGCGGGCGCACGTCGCCGCGCATCTGGCAGCCGGCTGCCAACGCGATGGGCAAGAGGATCAGGTAGCGACTACGGTCACTCATACAGTTCTTGCCTGCCTTGCTGCTAGCGCCCACCCACCACTTCGATTTCCACGCGCGGAGCCCGGCCAGTCGCCCACGGGCCCGCCGACGAAGTCCCACTTGGCCGGGCTGAGCTTGAGAAAGTCTTCGTCCTTCGGCGGTGGCGGGTTCTCCCGCGCTGCGTTGGCGTGCGCCTGCGGCGTGATGGGGTAGCTCGGGCTGGCGCAGCCCCCGAGCACCACCACGCATATGGCGGCGACAAGCGGCGGCAAGGCCACCAGCGCCATTGCCAGCATCGTCGCGCGGAATTGTTTTTGCTTTTCCATGATCGTCCCTCCCTGAATCAACTGAACACCCACGGCACCGACTGTCGCCGTGCCCGCCCGGCACCACGTTCGAGATCACCGTGCCGTTCGGCGCCTGCCCATTGCCGACTCAGCGGGCTTCACCGCGCACGGTGTACCCGCTCGCGCGCCATGTCTTGTCTTCGTCGAGTCGGAACGAAACCAGTTCGCGCACCGCCTTGTTGCCCTGGAACTGGGTCTCGAACTGGACGGTGCTGTACATGCCGGCCGGCACTGACTCCGTGGCTGCTGCCAGTCGCTGGCGCGAGATCGCAACCCAGTAACGGGTGCCCGGGGTGCCCAAGGGCTGGCGTGCGCGCAGGGTTGCCTCGGTGAAGTCCTTGCGCGTGACGCGTTGTTTCACCACGCCGGACATGTCCTCCCAAACGCCCGCGGGGCTACCCTCGTCGATCTTCTGGATGGTGGCTTGCGCCGCCTTCACCAATGCAGACGGGTCGAGGTCCTGGGCGGATGCCGCGCTGCAGAAAATTGCGAGCGCCAATGGCCACGCCGCCTTCAAATTGATTCTCATGATTGACCCTGTTCCTTTGGTTGACTTGTTTCCACGATTACAGCGGCATAGGCTGGTTTTCGTCGCCGTGCCGGCTTTCGATGAACCCCTGCATTCGCCGTGCAAGGTCGAAGTTGACCTGGCGGCTCCAGTTCAGATACAGCAGGCCGAGCCGCGTGAGGAGCTCTTCCTCGGAGAACGGGGCCATCAGGAAGTCGTAGTAGTCGCTTCCCATCACGTCGGCCGCGAGGTCGACCTGTTCAATGTCTATCAACAGCATGATCGGCACCTCGGGCCCGACGCATTCGACCAGGTGCTCCAGTTCGACGCGTACGCGGGCGATGCTGCCTTCAAAGGCCAGAACGAGCATGGTGAAGCGGTGCCCCGCGGCGAGCTTGGCACTCAACTCGGCAGATCGATCGAAACCCAGCGTCGGCAGGCCCAGCCCTGCGAGCAGGCGGCGCGTGCGCGCCCGCTTGAAGGGCACCGGGTCGAGTACGGCTACAAACTCGGCCGGCTTCGGTTTTGTGGCGGTGGCGGTGCCGGCGTGCCGGCGCTTCGGAGGTTCGTGTGTCGTATTCATGCGGGCGCTCAACTGTGTGACTTGTCAATTGGGCAAGAAACAGTGGCGACCACCGGGCCGCTCGCGAGAATTGCTCAGAATTTTGGTGTGCCAGGCGACTGAAAGCGTTAATACCGCACATACGGCGCCGGGCGGGGGATCAGAATTTGGCGGCCATCGTGGCCATCGCGGCCACTGCGGCCACCGCGGGCAAATGCAGCGGCAGGTCGAGCACGAACGTCGTTCCGACGCCTCGCGCGCTGGAGCCCTTGAGCAGTCCGCCGTGCCGCTCGACAACGGCGCGCACGATGGCCAGCCCGATGCCATGCGAGCGCGCGGTGCCGGGCGGTACAGGAGCCGCGGACGGGACCGCCGGGCTGCCCGGTTCAGTCGGCTGCAGCAACGATTGCATCTGCTGTGATGTCATGCCTTCGCCCTGATCGCGAATGGCGAGCAACACGCGGCCGGGCCTTGCGTCGGTATCGGTGGTGATGCAAAGCTCGATCGTGCTGCCCGCCGCGCTGTGGCGAATGGCATTGCGCAGCAGGTTGACGATGGCGCGGGTCAGCAGCGCCAGGTCGACCCAGAGCATTGCGTCTTCTGCTTCGAAGCGGGTCGTCAGCGCCACGCCGCTTGCCATCGCATGGGCCCATACCTGATCGACCGCATCGAGTGCCACGGCGCCGGCGGGCATTTCGGCAAAGCGGTAGGTGTGCAGGCGTGCCTGAATCAAGTCGACGAAGCCGTCGGCGAGCGCCAAGGAGCGTTCAGCCTCGCGGCGCACGCCTTCGGTCAATCGGCCCGGATTCATGCCGTTGGCGCCACCGGCATGCAGGTTCAGCAAGCCAAGGATGTTGATCTGCGGCGTGCGCATGTCGTGCGACATGAAGCTCAACCATTGCTCGCGCTCGCGCTCGGCGCGGCGTTGGTCTGTGAGGTCGCGCAGCACCACCATCCATGCCGTTACCCTGCCGTGCGCGTCGGCCAATGGCGCGGCGCGGCCCCGGAACACCTTGCCTGTTATTGCCGTGCGCTCCGTGTACAACTCATCCGACCAATGCTCGGCCACGTTGGGCTCGAGCCGCGCGGGCGGGCTTTCGCACGTCGCTTGCTGAAGCACTCCGCGCACTGTGCTGCCACGCAACGGGTCGTCCGCGAAAGATCCACTGGGCAACCCCGCGAGCAGCAGTGAGCGGGCGGCAGCATTGCTCTGGACGATCGTGCCGGCGTCGCTGCAGACCAGCACCGCCACCGGCATTTGCCAGAGCCCGGTTGCAAGCAGCGCCTGCATCCGGGCGATGCGGTCGATGGCGCCGTCCAGCGCCTGCGTCTGTGCTTCCACGCTGTCCCAGGCTTGCGCGGGCGCCCGGGGTTCGGGTTCGAAGGCGCCGGCCGGAACGGCATTCAGCGCTGCCACGCGTTCGCGGAAGAAGCGGAGCAGCGCGTCGAGCCGGCGCCAGCTCCAGAGAAAGTAAACCAGCGCGATGCCGAGCAAGGGCGCCGCAGGCGGCAGCCACAGGTGCTGGCGCCAGAGCAGGCCCAGACTCACCACGAGGCAGGCTGCACCCAGCCCAAATGCAAATGCCCATGCGTGCCGCGCTGCCCACAGGAACAGCGCCAACGCGAGCCAGACCGGCAGCGTCGTCCACAGCAGCAGCCCAGCTCCGTCGGCAAAAGTCACGGTGCGGCCATGCCGCAGCGCCTCGATGGCATTGGCATGCAGTTCGATGCCGGAAAACTGCATCACCGGCCCGGCACCGGCCACCGCCAGCTCGTCGCCCAACCTGGCATTCGCGAGCGCTCCAATGAGCACCAGCTTGCCGCGCAGCAACTCCGGCGGCACCTCGCCACGCAGCACGCTCGCGTAAGAGACGGTGCGCCAGGTGCCGGCGGGTCCGGCGAACGGTATGCCGAAGGACCCCTGCGCCTGCCAGCCGTCGCGCTCCGGCGTTGCTGGCGCAGCGACGGCTAGCGCAGGCGCCGCGCTCCCCGCCAACGCGTTTGCCATTTGCCAACCCACATAGGGCTTCATTGCGCCGGGCGTGCCTTCGCTCAGGTTCATTCGCCGTGTGACGCCGTCCGCATCGGTGGTAAGGAGCGCGTGACCGACCGCCCTGGCGTTGTGGGCGAACATGGGCAAGGGTTCCTCGAAGTGGGGTATTTCGCCGGTTCCGGCTTCTGCGGGGCTGACATAGCGCAACGGGAGGTACACCGGCACTTGCGCCAGCGCCCTTGCCAGGCGCTGGTCGTCGTCGGGGTACTGGGAAGGCGAATCCAGAAACAGGTCGAGCAAGACGGCCTGCGGTGCCTGCAATGCCAGCTGCTCCAACAGCCGGGCATGCACGCTGCGCGGCCATGGCCAGGGGCCCAGCGCGTTCAGGCTGCGCTCATCGATGCCCACCACCAGCACGTCGAGCGAGGGATCGGGTCGTCTGTGGGCGATTGCCCAGTCGTACAGCGCCAGATCGGCCTGCGACAGCCCGGGCGCACTTTGCAGCCACCACAGCAGTGGCGGCAACAACAGCGCCATGAGCAGCCATTCCGCAAGAAAGCGCCAGCTACGCCGTCTCACGCTCAAGGACTCCGGGGCGCCTGGGCAGGCACTTCGAAGCTGCCTTCCTGGACGCCGCCCGGTGCATCGGTGCCCGGCGTCAGTGCGCGACTGCGCCAGTGGTAAGGCCCAGGCGTATCGAGCGGCCCCACGACCACGCCGCCACCGTACACGACGGGCTCGCTCACCAGCGGCGGTGCGAAAGCCGGCGTGCGCGCCAGTTCGAAGAGGTAGCGCTGTCCCGGGCGTGCCGGCCAACGGATCTCGTAGCGGCCGTCGCTCATGCGCAGCACACTGCTGCGCGGCATGCCGCCGGGCACGTAGATCGTGCTGTCGCCGGGCATCCCTTCGATCTGCTGCGGGTCGAGGGCGGTCAGCCGCAGGTGGTAGAAGCCGGCGTCCAGCTCATTCGGCAGCGTGAACCTGCCTTGCGCCGAACGCGCCTCGTGCACGATCTGCAGAAAGCGCTCGTCGCGCGCCAGTTGCAACCGGTAGCTTCGGGCCCCTTCGATGGGCACTGCTGCCACCTCGGCGCCGGATGTGTCCGTTGCCCGCTGCGGCGGCGGCAACAGCGGTTGTGCCTTCAGTGCGTCGGCACCGTCGAGCCGCGTGCCGCTCGCGGCCGCCAGCACCAGCACGGGTTGGCCGTTGCTTGAAACCGCCACCGCCCCTTCGATCACCTCGGCGGCCGTGACGCCGTCTTCATCGCGTGCACGGAAATGCGTGCCCCTCACGCCGAGCCCCGAAGTGCGATTGCGTATCTCGAACTCCCGGCCGTTCTGCTTTTGGACGTGCGCTTCGACCCGCCCGCTCAGCAGCTCAAGCCGCGTCACGCGCCCATTCGCGACGAGCACCTGCAGCGCGCTGCTCGAAGGCACGACCACGCGGCTGCCGTCGGCCAGCTCCAGGCTGAGAAATGCGTCGCGGTCGGTGATGAGCACGTCGTCGGCCTGCACCGCGGTCCCCACCAGCAGTGCGCGCGGCGCATCGTTGCCGCGCTTGATCCATGCCATGCCCTCAAGCTCTCGCACGGCGGCTACCGCACCGCCAAGCTGCAGCACCCGCCCGGGTTGCAGCTTCCGCGGTAGCGGCACCGCGTTGTCGCGCTGCAGTTCGGGCCAGCGCAGCGGCGTGTTCATGTGCTGGCGCGAAATGTCCCACAGCGTCTCGCCGGGCCGCACCACGTGGGTTCCTTGCGCCTGCACTGCGCCGGTCAGCACAAGGGCCAAGGCGAGGGTCAGCGCGTCATTGAGCCTCAAGCTCATGAGGACTCCTTGGGGTTCGCCTCGGCCACCAGTTCCAGTCGATAGCCCAGGCCGTACACCGTCTGCAGCCGCACCCCGTGCGAAGCGTACAGGCCGAGCTTGGTGCGCACCCGGTAGATGTGGGTGTCAAGCGCGCGGGTGGGCCCTTCGCCGTTCTGGCCGATGCACTCCACCAGGTAGGCGCGCGACACCGGCCTGCCGAGATTGCGGAACAGCGCCAGTGCGAGGCGGTACTCGCTGTCGGTCAGCACCTGCTGCCACCCGGGGGCCTGATCGTGGGCTTCCACTTTGACGCTGGACGAAGCCCGATCGAATGCCCAGGCACCGAAACGCTCCACCGGTGCTGCCACGGCCGGCTGCTGCCGCCCCAGGAGGCGGCGGATGCGTGCCGCAAGTTCCAGGGGACGAAAAGGCTTGGCCACGTAGTCGTCGGCGCCGGCGCCGAGTGCGCCTGCCACGTCGCGCTCCGAGGCACGCGCGCTCAGGATGATCACCGGCACAGAGCCTTCCTGCATTTGCCGCAGCCATTGGAGCAGTTCGACCCCATCCAGATCGGGCACGTTCCAGTCGAGCACCAGCAGGTCGAAGGTTTCGCGACGCAGCGCGCGGCGCAAATCCTCGCCCTGATCGAAGGGCACACATACCACCGGCTCGTCGCCCACCGTCAACTGACGCTCGATGGTGTTGATGAAATGGCTCATCTGGGTGGGTTCGTCTTCGAGGATGGCGATGCGCATGGTGGAGGCCGCTATAGGGAGTCAAGAACGGGGTTTGCGCGAGGGTGCCGCTGTGTCGAGCATCGAAATCCGACGCATCTCGACAAGAACGGTTGAGGCGCGGAGTGAGAAACGCGGCGTGTGCGGTAGTGCCGCATCTGGATGGGTTGTCGCCGTGGAATCTGGTGAATTCTTGCCAACGGCTCGCCGCACGACAGGCCCACGGCACCATGCAGCCCCAACGGAATGCAACTCAAAAACGGGAGCGAGTTGCAGATGCCGCACGAGCAAAGGGCGACGATGGACAGCGGCTTGAACATGGGTCTGGCATCGCGGGCGCACGCCGAGCGGTGCGTGGCCATCGTCGACTCCAATCGGCGTTCCCGCCGCCGCGTGAGCAGCGTGGTCAACCGGCTCGGCCACATGCCTGTCGCGTTCCAGGACGCGCAAGCGCTGCGTGCGCACGGCGTGCGCGGCCTGCGCGCCGAACACGGCTGGATGCTGCGGGCCATCGCGCGGTGCGGGTATGAATTGCAGGAACCCGTGCGTGACCATCTGCCTGAGCTTCATGGGTAGAGCACTTCCTTGCGGATGCTGACGCAGCCGGCTGGTGTGCCGATCAGGTAGACGTGATGGGTCGGGCCGAGCGCGAGAACGCCGATGCTGCGGCCGACCCCGACCAACGGAACCGCATGGTTGAACACTTCGCGCGCCACGTCCTGGCAGGCCTTGGGCCACACGTCGATCAGGTCGTAGCCCACGTCGCAGTTGCCGCGCGGGGTGGGCGCGAACCAGGCGCTGACCAGGCTCGGCCCGTGCTCGGTGGTTCGTTCGATGGTGGCGCCGAACATCGCGGCATCCGGCGCCACCGGGTGCGCCATGAGCAATGCCCCGTGTTCCGCGCCGAAGCCCGTCATGAATGGGCTCACTGCGGTGGCGGCCTGCGCGCACTTCTGAACCCCCGCGGTGCGGGCGAGCTGATCCAGCGTGTTGGCATTCGGGCCGGCCGGTGCGCCCTGCTGCGCATACGCAGCCACCCCCGCCAGCGCGGCGAGGGCTGCAAAGCCTGCGAAGCCGGCCCGACGACACATTGCCCGCGCCATGCTCATCGCTCCCCGGAGACCTCGAAGTCGACCTGGCCGTTGGGCTGCCTGCGCGTTGGCGCCTCCGCGCGCCAGGCCGACACAAACGATGGCGATGCGTCCCAGATGGTTTTGTTGAATCGGTTCATTGAGCCCCCCTTGAGTTGATGTGCCCACCATCAGACGAAAGGCTGGCAGGAGCCGGGCGGGAGTATCAAATTCACGCGGGCAACCTGATAGGCAAAACTGCACAGAACGCCCACGGACATTTCTTTTTTGCGGCCGATCCGTGACAAAAAGCGCAAAAACAGAGCGATGGAATTGCCACTTAGTCATCGATTAGTGATATGAGAATGTCAAACAATGTTTCCGCGGTCACAGGATCTCCTTGTGCGTGTTCCATCAGTTGGCTTGCACAACCACATCGGTTGTTTGCGCAAACAATTGAGTTTGGCTCGAATGTTTGCGCAAACAAATAGGTATGAACCCTAAATCGGCGGTGGTCTGAGCACCGAGGGTCTTGTGGCGGGAGCTGGACCCTGAGGTCGGGCGGGATCAGGGCGGCGGAACCGTTTCGCGCTGAACACAACGATCGTGCCCTGGCCGATGGTGGTGGGTGGCCCCTGCAGCGAAATAAAGGAGGAGGGCGAAGCCCGGGGGACATTCGCGGAAGGGGCCACCCGCCGCCAGCGGCCTACCCCACGCCACAGGCCCTACCCCGGAACGTCAAGCACGAAGCGCGGACGCAATGCCTGCTGCGCAGAGAGCGGCGTTCCTCACGCCGCGCCTCACTTCAGAAGCGGAAGTCGGCTGTTTTGGGTGCGCCGCCGACAGTGACCGACTCCTTCAGTGTTGCACCGCCTGTGGCAGCTTGCACGGTGTAGCGACCGGCCGGCAGATCGATCAGGCAAACCGGGCCGTCCGCGCGCAACGCCAGCGTCGGGCCGCCGTCGCTGCGCTGGATCGTCACGTCGATCTCGGCCAGGTAGGCGCCGTCCTTGCGCGCGAACAGCAGCGAGAGCGGATGCGATTTCATCGCCGACCGCATCGCAGTGGACTCGTCCACGCCGATGCCGCCGCAAACCCAGCGCACCGCGCCATCGCCCTTCATGGGCGGGATAGCGACGGGGGTCTGCGCCTGGGCCTGCAACGCACTGGCGATGCCGAGGGCGGCGATCCATTGAAGACGGTTCATGACGTTTGCTCCTTCGAAGACGGTGAAACCACCAGGGCAGCATCGAGCAGCTCGACCCAATGCCTGACCGGGACTTCGCTGCCGCTTTGCAGGTGCGTGATGCAGCCGATGTTGGCCGAGGCGATGGTGGTCGGCTGCAACTGCTGCAAGTGGCCCAACTTCCGGTCGCGCAGCGGATAGGCCAAGTCCGGTTGCAGCACCGAGTAGGTACCGGCCGAGCCGCAGCACAGGTGGGATTCATTCCTCGTCAGCTGTAGGTCGAAGCCGAGCGCGCGCAGGTTCACTTCGACACCGCCGCGCAACTTTTGCCCATGCTGCAGAGTGCAGGGCGGATGGTAGGCCACCACGCCGGCCGGTGCCTTTACGCGGGCCTTGAGCAGCGGCACCAGCTCGGGCAGCAACTCGCTGAGGTCGCGCGTGAGTTCGCTGATGCGCTTGGCCTTCAGCGAATAGGCCGCGTCGTCTCGCAGGATGTGGCCGTACTCGCGCACGGTGACACCGCAGCCCGAGGCGTTCATGACGATCGCTTCCACCTCGTCGCGCTCGACCTGGGGCCACCAGGCGTCGATGTTGGCGCGCATCTGCGCCATGCCGCCCTGCTGGTCGTTCAGGTGGAACTTGACCGCGCCGCAGCAGCCGGCCTCTTTCGCGATCACCGTCTCGATGCCGGCGGCGTCGAGCACCCGCGCGGTGGCGCTGTTGATGTTCGGCATCATCGCGGGCTGCACGCAGCCGGCCAGCATCAGCATCTTGCGTGCATGCGTTCGCGTCGGCCACGCGCCGGCATCCTGCTTGGCTGGCACCTTGGCCTTGAGCGCCTCGGGCAGCAGGCCGCGCACCGATTGCCCGAGCTTCATCGCAGGGCCGAACAGCGGCGACGGCAGCGCCTCTTTCAATAGCCAGCGCGTGGCCGATTCCATCGCGGGGCGTGGCACCTTCTGGTCGACGATCTTGCGGCCGATGTCGACCAGGTGGCCGTACTGCACGCCGCTGGGGCAGGTGCTTTCGCAGTTGCGGCAGGTCAGACAGCGGTCCAGGTGCAGCTGCGTGCTGCGCGTCGGCGCCTTGCCTTCGAGCACCTGCTTGATGAGGTAGATGCGGCCACGCGGCCCGTCGAGTTCGTCGCCGAGCAATTGATACGTGGGACAGGTCGCGGTGCAGAAGCCGCAGTGCACGCACTTGCGCAGGATGGCTTCGGCTTCGCGGCCATCGGCGGTGTCGCGGAATTCGGGGGCGAGTTCGGTTTGCATGGAATGTGTTCAGCGGTGGCTGGCGTGCGGCCACAGTGCCCGCGCGATGCGCCCGATGGCTGCGCGCAGGTAGATGGAATGCCGCAGATCCTGCAGCAACGGCGGCAGCGACACCGCGAACAGCAGCGCCGCAAGCGGCACCACCCAGATGAAGCCGATGTACTTGAAGCCCGCGGCACCGACCAGCCCGCCGATCAGGAACATCGCCAGCAGCAGGCTGAACAGCCGCAGCTTCGCGCGATTGGCACGCACCTGTGCGCTGGCCGGCGTGCCAGCCCGGTTCCAGTAGAAAAGCTTGCCGAGCTCGATGCCGAGGTCGGTGATCACGCCCGTCATGTGCGTGGTGCGGATCTGCGCCGACGACACCTTGCTGACCAGCGCGTTCTGCAGCCCCATCAGGAACGCCAGCAGCAGCACGGTCAACGGCACCGCGAACGGTGTCGCCTGGCTGAGCGTTGTGGCACCCACCAGCCCGAACAGCAACAGCAGCAGGGCTTCTAACAGCAGCGGCAATGCGAAGCCGCTGCGCAGACGATGCTGGCGCGCCCAGTTCACGACCACGGCCGTGAAGGCCGCGCCGCAGACAAAGGCCAGCAACGCGCCCGTGGCGCCGAGCACCAGCGCCATGTTGCCCAGCACCAGGTTGTCGGCCAGCATCGAGACGAAGCCGGTCATGTGCGAGGTGTACATGTGCACCACGAGAAAGCCGCCCGCATTGACAGCGCCCGCGATGAACGCAAGCAGCAGCCCGAGCAGGCGGTTGATGGACGGCGTTCGGTGCCGGCCGGTGAGAAAGCGCAGGCGCCGCATGCTGGCCTACCAGGCGGCGTGCAGCCGGCCGCGGTTGAACACACCGTGCGGATCGAACTCGCGCTTGAGCGCGCGGTGGATGCGCTCGAGCACCGGCGACAGCGGTTCGAAAGTGGAACCAGATCGGGCTGGCGCGCCCGCGCCGGTTGCGGCCGCTGCCCTGAAAAGGGTGGCGTGGCCACCGACGCCGCGGGCTGAAGTGCGGATCGCAGCACCCTGCCCCGGCGCCGCGCGGTACCAGCGCTGACCGCCGTGCCATTCAATCAGCGGCGGCGCGCCATCGATCGCCAGCACCGGCGCGGTTTGCGGCACCGACACGCGCCACAGGTCATGCGCATCAGCGTCGAACCATGGGTCCTGCTGGTCGCGCAACGCCTGCCACGCGGCCGCACTGCGATCGGCGTCCTGACGCGCACCGCCCAGATGCGCGCAGGCCGCCTCCACTGCGGCCACTGCGCCGCGCAGGCGCAGCGAAAGCACACCCGCGCCGTCGCGTTCGCGCCAGACGCTGGCGTTCAGCGGCAGCGGCTGGCCGCCCCATGCGTTCAGCAGGCGCAGTGCGTCGGCCTGGCTGCATTCGAAGTCAAGCGTGGCTTCGGCCGGCGCCATCGGCAGCACCTTGAGGCTGACTTCGGTGATGAGCCCCAGCGTGCCGAGCGCTCCGGCCAGCACGCGCGAGACGTCGTAGCCGGCGACGTTCTTCATCACCGTGCCGCCGAAGCGCAGCAACTCGGCCTTGCCGTTGAGCAGCTCGGCGCCGAGCAGGTGATCGCGCACTGCGCCGACGCTGGCACGCGCCGGGCCGCTCAGGCCCGCCGCCACCATGCCGCCAACCGTGCCGCCGGGCTGGAAGCGCGGCGGCTCGAAAGCAAGGCACTGGCCCTCGGTGGCGAGCAGGGTTTCGAGTTCGAGCAGCCGCGTGCCGGCGCGCACCGTGACCACCAGCTCGCTCGGCTCGTAGCTCGTGATGCCGGCGAGCGGCGTGGTGTCGAGCGCTTCGCCCTGCAGCGCTTCGCCGTAGAAGTCCTTGGTGCCACCGCCGTGGATGCGCAGCGGGCTGGCGTGCGCAGCGGCGGCGCGCACGCGGTCAATGAGGGTATGCAGGGCGTGAGGGGCGGAATCGGTCAAGGTCACGCGCCTCAAAACCGCGGCAGTTCGGCGAACGGCAGCGTCTTGCCGCCCCGCACCACCTGCTTGCCGTATTCGGCGCAGCGCTGCAGCGTCGGGATCACCTTGCCGGGGTTGAGCAGGCCGACCGGATCGAACGCGCGCTTGACGCCGAACATCTGCTCGTTTTCGGGCCCTGTGAATTGCACGCACATGCTGTTGAGTTTTTCCACGCCCACGCCATGCTCGCCCGACACGGTGCCGCCCATCGCGACGCTGGTCTCGAGGATGTCGGCGCCGAACAGCTCGCAGCGGTGCAGCTCGTCGGGGTCGTTGGCATCGAACAGCACCAGCGGGTGCAGGTTGCCGTCGCCGGCATGAAACACGTTGCAGCAGCGCAGGTTGTATTTGATTTCCATCTGCTGAATCGCGAGCAGGATGTCGGCCAGGCGCTTGCGCGGAATGGTCGAGTCGAGGCACATGTAGTCGGGGCTGATGCGGCCCGAGGCCGGGAACGCGTTCTTGCGGCCGCTCCAGAACTTGAGGCGCTCGTCCTCGTTTTCGCTCACCGCGATGGCAGTGGCGCCGCAGCGGCGCAGCACCTCGCTCATGCGGCCGATCTCTTCCTCGACCTCTTCGGGCGTGCCGTCGGATTCGCACAGCAGGATGGCCTCGGCCGTGAGGTCGTAGCCGGCGCGCACGAAATCCTCGACGGCGGCGGTCATCGGCTTGTCCATCATCTCCAGGCCCGCCGGGATGATGCCGGCCGCAATCACGGCCGCGACCGCGTCGCCGGCTTTGCGCACGTCGTCGAAGCTGGCCATGATGCAGCGCGCGAGCTGCGGCCTGGGCACCAGCTTGACCAGCACCTCGGTGGTGACGGCCAGCATGCCTTCACTGCCGATCACGAGTGCAAGCAGATCGAGGCCTGCGGCATCGAGCGCGGCGCTGCCGAACTCGACCGCCTCGCCATCGGCCATGAAGCCGCGCACGCGCAGCACGTTGTGCAAGGTAAGGCCGTACTTGAGGCAGTGCACGCCGCCCGAGTTCTCGGCCACGTTGCCGCCGATGGTGCAGGCGATCTGGCTCGATGGATCGGGCGCGTAGTAGAGGCCATAGGGTGCAGCGGCTTCGCTGATCGCGAGGTTGCGCACGCCGCACTGCACGCTGGCCGTGCGCGCGACTGGATCGATGTCGAGGATCCTGTTGAACTTGGCGAGCGAGAGCGTCACGCCCATCGCATCGGGCATCGCACCGCCCGAGAGCCCGGTGCCGGCGCCGCGCGCCACCACCGGCACACCGAGCTGGTGGCAGGTCTTGAGAACGGCCTGCACCTGCGCTTCGGTTTCGGGCAAGGCCACCACCAGCGGGCGCTGGCGATAGGCGGTGAGGCCGTCGCATTCGTAAGGCGTGGTGTCCTCGTCGTGCCAGATCAGCGCGTGCGAAGGCAAGCTGGCCTGCAGCGCCCGCACCACCTGCGCCTGGCGCTCTGACTTCGAGAGCAGATCGTGCTGGATCGGGCTCAACGGCGCATTCATGCAGATACCTTCATGCCGCCGATGGTAGACCCGCCAGCCCGGCGCGTCAGTCCTCGAAGAACGCAACGGGCAGCCCGGGCGTGGCGACGCGCTGCTGAATGACGCTGCCCGACGCCGGCAGTCGCGCGATCTCCGCGGCCGGGCGGCCCTTGCGCCCGCTTGTGACGAACAGCGTGCGCAAGTCGTCGCCGCCGAAGCAGGGCATCGTCGGGCACTGCACCGGCAGCGCGATCGCCTCGCGCACTTCGCCGGCAGGCGAGAGGCGCAGCAGTTGCGCGCCTTCGAACATCGCGACCCAGTAGTCGCCGGCCGCGTCGATGGTGGCGCCGTCCGGCCGGCCCTGGTAGGGCACGCCGCTCTCCGGCGTCCAGCTTGCAGGCTTCATGTCGAACTGGTGGAACACGCGTTCGCGCGTGAGCGCATTGGCCTCGCCGGCCCAGTCCCAGGCGCGCACCGCGTGCGCCGCGGTGTCGGCCCAGTAGACGGTGCGCGCGTCGGGCGCAAAGCCGAGTCCGTTGGCCGTGGTGGCGGCATTGGCCATCTTCGTCACGACGGGCGCGCGTCCGGCACGGGCATCGAGGCAGTAGAGCGTGGCGTTGGCCTGGTCTTTCGGCTCGTTCAGCGTGCCGGCCCAGAAGCGGCCGAGCGGATCGCACTTGCCGTCGTTGAAGCGCAGGGTGGTGGTGTCGTAGTCGGCCGGCGCCAGCAACTGCAGTGCGCCACCCCATTCGCGTGCACGGTAGATGCCGCTGCGCAGCGCCAGCACCAGGCCGCCGCGCCGCGCCGGCGCGATGCAGCCCGGCTCCTCGGCGAGAGGCCAGCGCTGGACCTCACCGCCGGTCGCGCCGCGTGTGCGCAGCACGGCGCGGCCCGGAATGTCGATCCAGTAGAGCGATTGCTCGTGCGGATGCCAGAACGGCGATTCGCCAAGTTCGCAGAGGGAGTTTGGAAGCGTTTGCCACATGGTGCGGGATTGTGCGGGCATGGGCGGCCTTGTGAGCCCGTCCACACGCTCCTATGATGCAGCGGCTGGCCTCTCCAGCACGGGAGCAACACATGGAACACGACGGATCGAACGCCTCGCTTTCACGCCGGGCGGCGTTGCAACTCGGTTTGGGGGGCCTCGGCGGCATGCTGCCGGGCTTCGCATCAGCACAAGCGGCCTGGCCGACCAAAGCGGTGACGCTGGTGGTCGGCTATCCGCCCGGCGGGCAGACCGACTTTGCCGGGCGGGTGCTCACCGCCGGCATGCAGACCAGCCTGGGCCAGGGGGTGGTGATCGACAACAAGCCCGGCGTCAACGGCAACATCGCCACCGACTACATCGCGAAGTCGCCGCCGGACGGCTATCGGCTGCTGGTGGGCAATGGCAGCAACATGGTGCTCAATCCGCACACCTACCGCAACACCACCGTGGCGGATCCGCTCAAGCTCACGCCCATCGGGCTGCTGCTGACCTCGTCGCTGATGCTGGTCGTGCCGGCGAACCTGCCGGTCAAGACGGTCGAGGAATTCATCGCCTGGGTCAAGGCCGAAGACAAGGCCGGCAAGACCGTCGACTACGCCTCGGGCGGGCCCGGCAGCCTGGTGCAGACCACCATGGAGCTGTTCCGCGAGCGCATCGGCAAGCCGAAGATGAGCCATGTGCCCTACAAGGGCAGCAGCCCGGCCATGATCGACCTGATCGCCGGCCGCATCCCCTGCATGTTCGACGCTTCTTCCGTGGTCGCGCCCATGCTCAAGTCCGGACAGCTCAAGGCGCTGATGTCCACCGGCGCGAAGCGCGTGCCGGCCTTCCCCGACGTGCCCACCGCGAAGGAGCGGGGCATCAAGGACTTCGAGATCATTTCGTTCATCGGCCTGTACGGGCCGGCCGGCCTGCCCGCCGACATCGTGAAGAAGGTCAACACGGCAATGAACACCGCGATCAAGGACCCCGCCATCCAGAAGACCATTGCCGAGCGCGGCGACGACGCCGGCGGCGGCACCCCCGAGCAGTTGGCCGCGATGACGCGCGACTACTACAAGCTGCTCGGCGAGGTCGTGAAGAACAACGACATCCGCGCCGAATAGCCAAGACCCCCCGAGTCAGACAAGAAAAAGCCACCCGAGGGTGGCTTTTTCTTGAGTTCCAGAAACACCGCGGAACCGGCTCAGCCGGGCCGCTGGTGTTGCCCCCAGCAGGGGGGAAGGAGAAGCGACACGCAGTGCGCGAAGCCTGGGGGGTTACCTGTTATATGCGGTTTCGCCGTGCGCGGAGATGTCGAGGCCTTCGCGCTCTTCTTCTTCCGTCACGCGCAGACCGATGGTCAGGTCGGCGATCTTGTAGGCGATGAACGAGACCACGCCCGACCACACGATGGTCAGCACCACAGCCTTGAGCTGGATCCAGACCTGGGTGCCGATCGGGTTGGAGATGACCGACGCCGTGACCCAGTCGCCCACGAGGCCGGGGCCGCCGAGTGCCTGCGTGTTGAACACACCGGTGAGCAGTGCGCCGACGATACCGCCGACACCGTGCACGCCGAACACGTCGAGCGAGTCGTCCGCACCCAGCAGCTTCTTGAGGCCGTTGACGCCCCAGAGGCAGGCGAAGCCGGCGACGAAGCCGATCACGATGGCACCCATGAGGCCGACGTTGCCGGCAGCCGGCGTGATGGCCACGAGGCCGGCGACGGCGCCCGAAGCGGCACCCAGCATCGAGGCCTTGCCGCGCATCAGCGCTTCACCGATGCACCATGCGAGCACGGCAGCGGCGGTGGCAGAGAAGGTGTTCATGAACGCGAGCACGGCGCTGGTGCCGGCTTCGAGGGCCGAACCGGCGTTGAAGCCGAACCAGCCCACCCACAGCAGCGAGGCACCGACCATGGTCAACGTCAGCGAATGCGGCGTGAAGGCTTCCTTGCCGTAACCGACGCGCTTGCCGATCACATAGGCACCGACCAGGCCGGCAACGGCCGCGTTGATGTGCACCACGGTGCCGCCTGCGAAGTCGAGCGCGCCCCACTGCCAGATCAGGCCGGCCTTGCCGTTCATCTCGTCGACCACGCCAGCGGCGGTGTAGGCGTCCGGGCCCATCCAGAACCAGACCATGTGCGCGATCGGCGCATAGCTGAAGGTGAACCAGATCACCATGAACAGCAGCACCGCCGAGAACTTGGCGCGCTCGGCGAAGGCACCGACGATCAGGCAGCAGGTGATGCCGGCGAACGTGGCCTGGAAGGCGGCGAACAGCAACTCGGGGATGTAGACACCCTTGCTGAAGGTCGCGCCCGGGGCGAACACGCCGGTGGCCGGGTCGAAGATGCCCTTCATGAACAGCCGGTCGAACCCGCCTATGAAGGAGTTGCCCTCGGTGAACGCGAGGCTGTAGCCGTAGATGAGCCACAGCACCACGATCATCGAGAACGTGACCATGACCTGCATCAGCACCGACAACATGTTCTTGCTGCGGACCAGGCCGCCGTAGAACAGTGCGAGGCCCGGGATGGTCATCATGATGACCAGCAACGTCGACAGCATCATCCAGCTGGTGTCGCCCTTGTTGAAGGACGGGGCGGGTGCGGCGGCAGGTGCGGCGGCAGCTGCCGCGGGCGCTGCTGCAGCAGCGGGGGCGGCCGGTGCGGGTGCTGCGGCCGGGGCTGCCGCGGCGGCGGGAGCCGAAGCTTCAGCAGCGGCCGGCGCCGGCGTCTGGGCAAAGCCGGTGACGCCGGCAGTGAGAACGCTCAGGCCGAGCGCGAGGGAGACGAGCAGTTTTTTCATTTCGGTGTTCTTTCGTGCCTTGAAATACCTGAAATCAGAGGGCTTCACGGCCGGTTTCGCCGGTGCGGATGCGAACGACCTGCTCGAGGTTGTAGACAAAAATCTTGCCGTCGCCGATCTTGCCGGTGCGGGCTGCGCCCTCGACCGCCTCGATCACGCGCTCCACCAGTTCGTCGGACACAGCCGCTTCGATCTTGACCTTCGGCAGGAAGTCGACCACGTACTCTGCGCCACGGTAGAGCTCGGTGTGGCCCTTCTGTCGGCCGAAGCCCTTGACTTCGGTCACGGTGATGCCTTGCACACCGATCGCCGAGAGCGCCTCGCGCACCTCGTCGAGCTTGAAGGGTTTGATGATGGCTGTGACCAGCTTCATGGTTTTATGACTCCTGAGGAATAAAGGGATGGGCGCGGCAACTCAGGCCGCGCCTGGCTGTGTCGCGTTCAGAGCGTCTTGGTGAGGGTGACGATGAAGCGGGCCTTGTTGACGGACTGCTGCTGGGCGCCGAATGTACCGAAGTCCGGGATTTCAATGCCGGGGTTGCTGGTCAGCAGGTAGGAGCTCTTCTTGTTGGCGCCCACGACCGCGCCCGAAAGCGACAGGCCGCCGCCGAAGTCGTAGCTGGCACCCACGTTGTAGTCCACATAGCTCTTGTAGCCGAGGCTGCGGATGTCGCTGGACATGCGCGTGTAGCCGACCGCCGCCTTCAGCGTGAGCTTCGGAACGATTTCCTTGCTGTAGGCCAGGTTCAGGTAGCCGGTGCCGCGGCCCTTCAGGCCCGAACCGTTCTTGGCGCCAGCGTAGCCGAAGTAATCCTTCGACACGGTGTGCGAGTACTTGAGGGTGAACGAGCCGATCGCGTCGTCGGCCCAGGTGCCGGCACCGTAGATTTCGGTGGTGTTGCCGAGGCTGTTGCCCGGGTAGATGTAGGTCAGCACGCCCACGTCCCAGTCGATCGGGCCGCCCTTGAACTTGTAGCCGCCGTAGATGTCGCTCTCGATGCTATTGCCCTGGAGCCAGTTGACGCTGGAGTTCCAGTTGCCCACGTAGAAGCCGCTCTCGTGCGCGTAGTCGAAACCGCCCTGGATCGCGGGCTTGACGGCGCGCGTCTTGTAGTAGTCGTTCTTGCCGATCTGATCCTGATCCTGGCCACGGAACTTGTAGTTGGTGGTCAGCGAGATGTTGGCCGTCAACGGCGACGCGGGCGCCGGGTCCGCTGCCGGCGTCGTTTGGGCCAGGACAGCGCTCGACGCGGTCAGAGCGGCGGCCAGCGCGACCAAAGCCTTGGCGGTTTTACGGTGCATCATCGGGGAAACTCCTCGGAGGGTGTGGATGGGGGTGGAACCCGTTCATAGCAGGGAGCGTGCCAAAGTGCACAGCGGCGACGCCGTGGGGCAACGCGAGTTCCCTTGCAAACAACCGATTCGTCATCCAATGTTTCCGCATCGCGGCGAGTAGACCGGAAAGAAAGCAAGATTGCACCAAAGATGGACGCACCATCTTGGTGAAGGGAGAGAAAATGAGTCTGTCTTTGGTGCAGAGCCGTGCATTGCTCGGCCTGGAAGCGGCCAGTGTCACGGTCGAGGTGCATCTGGCCAATGGTCTGCCCAGTTTCACGCTGGTCGGCCTGGCGGATGTCGAAGTGAAAGAGGCGCGTGAGCGGGTGCGTTGCGCGATCCAGAACGCCGGCCTCGAGTTTCCGAACAACAAGCGCATCACGGTCAATCTGGCACCGGCCGATCTGCCGAAGGATTCCGGCCGCTTCGACCTGCCGATCGCACTCGGCATCCTTGCCGCCAGCGGCCAGATCGACGCGGCACGGCTGGCCGGCTGGGAATTTGCCGGCGAGTTGTCGCTGTCGGGCCAGCTGCGGCCGGTGCGCGGCGCACTCGCCATGGCGCTGGCGCTGCACAGCCGGGGCATTGCGACCCGGCTTGTGCTGCCAGCCGACAGCGCCCGGGAGGCCTCCCTGGTGCCGGGCTCGCATGTCTATGGTGCTCGCCATCTGCTCGATGTGGTGCGCCAGTTTCTGCCGGCAGGCGCCACCGATCTCCCGGAGCCGGCGCCCGGCGACGATGGATGGACAAGGGTTTCAGCCGAAGCCGGCACTCACGTCGTGAACTATCCCGAGCTATCGGACGTGAAGGGCCATGCCGGCGCCAAGCGCGCGCTCGAGATCGCAGCGGCAGGTTCGCACAGCCTTCTGATGGTCGGCCCGCCAGGCTCCGGCAAGTCGATGCTGGCGCAGCGGTTCGCGGGCCTGTTGCCGGCCATGACGGTCGAAGAGGCACTGGAGAGCGCAGCGGTGTCGAGCCTTGGCGGCCGCTTCGCGGTCGAGCGCTGGATGCGCCGCCCACTCGCCGCGCCGCACCACACCTCAAGTGCGATCGCGCTGGTGGGCGGTGGCTCGCCGCCGCGCCCTGGCGAGATCTCGCTGGCGCACCATGGTGTGCTGTTCCTCGACGAGTTGCCCGAGTTTCCGCGCGGCGCGCTGGAGGCGCTGCGCGAGCCACTGGAGACCGGCACGATCACGATCGCGCGGGCCGCCAGGCGCGCCGAGTTCCCCGCGCGCTTCCAGCTCATTGCCGCGATGAACCCGTGCCCCTGCGGTTTTTCGGGCTCGGCGCTGAAGGCCTGCCGCTGCACGCCCGACCAGATTTCGCGCTACCAGGGCAAGCTGAGCGGCCCGCTGCTGGACCGCATCGACCTTCACATCGAAGTGCCGGCCGTGTCGGCGCAAGAGCTGCTGACGGCGCAGCCGGGCGAAGCGACCGGCGGGATCCGTGCCCGGGTCGAGGCGGCTCGCGAGTGCGCGGCCACGCGCCAGGGCAAGCCGAACCAGGCGCTCCACGGGCGCGAAATCGACACCCACGCCGCGCTGGACGATGCGGGCCTGCGCTTCATGCAAACCGCTGCCGCCAAACTCGGCTGGAGTGCCCGCTCTACGCACCGCACGCTCAAGGTCGCGCGCACCATCGCCGACCTGGCCGGCGCCACGCAGGTGCAGACGGCACATGTGGCCGAAGCGGTGCAGTATCGCCGGGCGCTGCGCGGCGCGGCCTGAGTGGCCGCTGCATCAGGGGATCGCTATGCGCGCTTGACGAGGCGAACGATGAACAACAGCACCACGGCACCGACGGTGGCAACAACGATGCTGCCAATGAGGCCGCCACCGAGCGAGACGCCAAAGGTGCTGAAAAGAAAGCCGCCGAGGAAGGCGCCGATCACGCCGACGATGAGATCGCCGACAAGGCCGAAGCCACCGCCCTTGACGAGAACGCCGGCCAGCCAGCCCGCAACAAGACCCACGACGAGAAACCACAACAAGCTCATTTATCTACTCCCTTGATTGGTCGAAATGACCGTTCAGCGGCGAGCCTAACAGCGGCGCAAGTCATGAAGGAACAAGGATGAAGGCGAGCCGTGAACTTGTGCTTTCCGGGCAGGTTTTTCGGATGAGGGTTCGACCCGCTGCACCGGAGGCTAAACTGCCGCCCCTCGCTGCCAGCGCCTGCTGGCAGCGTTGCAACAGGCAAGTGCCTGATCTCTAGTCCAAGGAAATCTCTCAGTGAACCGCATCGAACTCGTCGAAAAAATCGCCACCACCCATACCGTCAGCAAGGCCGAAGCCGCGCGCATCCTCGAAACCGTGACCAGCGCCATCGTCGCTGCAGTCAAGAAGGGCGACCCCGTTCAGATCGTCGGCTTCGGCACGTTCAAGCAGGTGGCACGTGCTGCGCGCACCGGTTTCAATCCGCAAGCTGGCACCAAGATCAAGATTGCCGCACAGAAGGTGCCCAAGTTCGTCCCGGGCGCATCGTTCAAGGCGGCCGTGGATCCCAAGGCCGCGAAGCGCAAGGCCGACAAGGCAGCCGTTGCAAAGCCGGCCGCCAAGCCGGTTGCCAAGAAGGCCGCTGCCAAGAAGAAGTGATCGGCCTCGCAGCGCATGCTGCGGAGTGAGCACCGCGGCCCTGAGGGGCCGTTTTCGTTTTTGTTGAGAGAACGCACGATGTTGATGTCGAGTCGATCGCCCGCAGCGCCCTACGACGGCCGCATGGTCGGCTGGCTGTCGGTCGGCCAGCTCATCACCTGGGGCAGCGTGTTCTATGCATTCGCGCTGCTGATGGCGCCGGTCGAGCAGGCGCTGGGCTTGAGCCGCGCACAGTCGTCGCTGGCATTCAGCCTCGCGCTGCTGGCCGAAGGCGTGATGGCGTGGACGGTCGGCCGCTGGATCGACCGCGGCCACGAACGCGCCGTGATGACCGGGGGCTCGCTCGTGATGGCCGCCGGCCTCTTTGCCCACAGCTTCATCCAGAACGCAGCCGGCTTCTACGCCGTGTGGATCGTGCTCGGCGCGGCACTGGCCGCCACCCTCTACAACCCGGCGTTCGCGATCGTGACGCGCCGCTTTCCAGATGACTTTCGCCGCGCCATCATCACGCTGACATTTCTGGGCGGGCTGGCCAGCACGGTGTTCATCCCGCTGGTCGCGGGGCTGGTGGGCGCGCTGGGCTGGCGGCACGCGCTGTGGGTGCTGGCAGCGATCCACCTGTTCGTCTGCGTCCCGCTGCATGCACGGGTGCTGCGCCACGCGCCGCCGGCGCGTGCCAAGACCGACGCACCGGCCGGCACTGCACCCCTGCCGGTCGCGCACTACCTGCGCAGCGCACCGTTCCTGCTGGTGGGCGTGTTCGTGGTGCTGCTGATGGCCGTGACCGTGGCCCTGCCGCCGCACATGGTGAGCCTGCTGCGCGAAAGCGGGCTGTCGGAGTCGTGGGCGATCGCGATTCCCGCCAGCATCGGCCTGGTGCAGGTGCTGGGACGCGCGCTGCTCTACTTCTTCGAACACCGCTTCGACCTGCACCTGGCGAATCGGTTGATCCCGTGCCTGATCCCGCTCGGGCTCGTCGCCTTGCTGGCCGGCGGTGGCCATGCGGGCGCGGCGCTGCTGTTCGTGGCGCTCTACGGCATGGGTAACGGCATGCTGACGATCGTCAAGGGCACGGCCATCGCGCAGTACGTGAACCGCGACCACGTTGCCACGCTCAATGGCGCGCTCGGCTTGCCGAGCGCCATCGCGCGTGCCGTCGCGCCGCTGATGCTGGGCCTGCTGTGGACGCCGGCGCTGGGCTACACCGCGGGCCTGTGGGTGCTGCTGGTCGTGAGCGTGGTGGCGGTGCTGGCGCTGGTGGGCGCGCAGCGGTTCAGCGCGCGGACCTGAACATCACGATCAGCATCACGATACCGGCCAGGAAGGCGAGCAGCCGCACCACCCACGGCACCACCAGCCAGGCGCCGACGACCGCTGCAATCTTGCCGAGCAGCCCGGCATTGACGAGCGGCTCGCGCCGCCCCGCGGCGGGCGCGGTGCTGCCGGGCACCGGCGCACCGCACGAAGGACATGTGCTGGCCTGCGTCGACACCTGTTTGCCGCATTCGGGACATGCGATGAGCGCCATGGTCGTTCTCCTCCTCAGGATTTCTTGCCCGCCACCGCGGTGGGTGGCTGGATGATGATCTCGACGCGCCGATTGCGTTGCCGGCCGTCCGGGTCGTCACTGCCATCGGGTCGGGTGTTCGATGCAAGCGGCCGCTGCTTGCCGAACCCGTGCACCGCGAACGCGCGGGCCGGCTCGCCCTGCAGCCGGGCGGCCACGGCCTGTGCGCGCCGCTTCGAGAGCACTTCGTTGTAGGCATCGGTGCCTTTGCCGTCGGAGTGTCCGTTGATGGTGACCGGCGCTTCGGGGTAGCTGCGCAAGAGCTCGGCAGCCTTCTCGAGCGAGGCGCGCGCATCGGGCCGCAGCTCGGCCTTGTCGAAATCGAACAGCACGTCGGCGGGCAGGTCGATCACGATGGCCTGCTGCTCGGTCTGGCGCGCCTGCAGCGTGTCGAGCAGTTCGCGCGTTACGGCGACGCGGGCCGGTGGCACTTCGGCCAGGCGGAACACCGTGCTCGGCGCCGCTGCGCTGCCCAGCTGCGACGGCGTGGCGCTGCTGGCGAGCGCGCCCGCCACACCGGCCTTGCGGAACTCCGTGCGCGGCGCATCGGCCACGCGCACGAAGCTGCTCGGCACGTCCTTCAGGCTCCGGGCGACGCGCTCGACCGTGAGGGCCGACGCAGGCGCCACCAGCCCCGTGCCGGCGCACCACAACACGGCCAGCACGTGCGCGCCTCGCGTCATGTACCGCCTTGCTGCAACGGCAGCGTGATCGAGAGGCCGGGGCCCGCGGTGTTGTCGGGCGTGTTGCCCTCGTTGAATACCAGCCGCAACTGCGGTGTGCCGGGCGGCACGGCGCCAAGGAACACCAGCTTGCCTTCCATCGTGTCGCCCGACACGATGCGCAGATAGCGGTTGTCCTCAGGCGGCCGCAGCATCAGGCGGTTGCCCGCGGGGTCGGCCAGGTAGGTGACGGTCTCCGCAAGGTTGGTGAAGTTGGTCTCGCGGCTGCCGAAGGACGCGCTCACGGTGAGCACGGTCGCGTCCTCGCCCAGCTCGATGTTCTTCACGCGCACCGTCAGGCCCGCGCTCGCGACGCCCTGCACGCTCAGCGCGACCTGCTTGGGCGCTGCCGCGGCTGCGGGTGCCGGCATCGCAGCGGTCGGTGGCGGCGCGGCGAGTGCAGGCGTGGGTTGTGCTGCAGGTGCGATTGGGGCGGGTGAAACTGCGGCGGGCGCAGTCGACGCTGGCGGTGCACTCTTGTCGCCGCACCCGGCGAGCGCCAAGGCGAACACGATGGCCAGCAACGTGATGGAGGATTCGGGTTTCATCGGATGTTGACGCTGTTGACGTTGGCGTTCGGCACCGTGCCGCCCTTGCAATCGGCGTCGGCGCGCACGTCGCGGCTGTTGCGCCCGGTGACGATCACCGTCTTGCCCTGCAGCGCGCGGCCGTCGATGTTGACGCTGTTGACGTTGCCGGCTGCCGCCGTGTTCTTCGTATTGCCGTCGGCGCATTGCACCTGTACGTTCTGCGCCTTGTTGCCGCTGACCTCTATGCGGTTGGTGCCGCTGCCCGGGTTCTCGATGACGGTGGTGCCAGCCGCGGCAGCGGGCGCCGCCGCCACGATGCCGAGAGAACAGAAGATGTGAAGTAAATGGCTGCGGTGATGCATGCAGAAGCTCCTCAAGGTTGGCGCGTCAGGCTGTCGCGCCCGGGCAGGCTGCCGGGCGGCGCCGAAGGTTGCGCGGCCACGCCTTCGGGCTGAACGGCGCCCATGCCCGGCAGGCGGGCCAGCGAACTCGCTGTCTTGGCGACGGGTGGTGCAGTCTGCGCGCCCGCGGCTGCCGACGCTGCCTCGGGCGACAAACCGCCCTGCCGGCGGATGGTGTTTTCCAGGTCGCTCGCAAAGCGCTCGGCCAGGGCCATTTCTTCCGTCGCCATTTCGCCGCCCAGCGAGGTGATGGCCTCGGTCGCCTGCCGGGCGCTGGTGCTGCCGGGCGGTGCGAGCCGCTGGGTCAGGCGCGCATAGCCGAGCGCCTTGATGTTGTCCTGCGGCGCGCCGCGCCCGTTCTTGTAGAGCTCGCTCAGCCGCTGCATCGCACGCGGGTCGCCACGCACCGCGCCGAGCAGGTACCAGCGGTAGGCCTGGCCGATGTCGGACACGCCGCTGCGGTTGCTTTGATAGGCGTCGCCCAACAGCGTCAGCAGGTTCGGGTTGTTGGTGCGCAGCGCGTCTTCTTTCAGCCGCGCGATCTCGCTCTGGTACAGCGGCCCCTGGCAACCCGGGTTGACCACGCCGCGCTCGAGCGCCTGCTGGCACGACTCGACGTAGCGCGCCCCGGTGCCGGCCACCGGAGCGCCGATGGTGCCGGACGAGGTCGCAGGCGCGGGGGTGCCGCCGGTACCGGCCGCCACCGACGCGCGCGCCGCGCCGCTTTGCGTCACGGCGCCCGTGCTCGCGGCCGCCTGTGCCCACGCCAGCCCGCCATGCAGCAACGCGAGCATGGCCAGCACCGGCAAGGCGAACTGGCGCATCAGGTGCCCGCCTTCGCCGGTGGCGCGCCGGCCTGAGTGACCAGCGGCGGATCCCAGGGCATCGGCACGCCGAAGAACAGCGGCTCGAAGCCCTGCCAGGTCAGCACGTCGACGCTGTCGCCGACCTGCGGGTAGCGTGTCGAGTACACGTTGCGCAGCGCCTCGCGCGTGGGCTCGTCGAGCTTCTGGTTGACGGTCACGTTCTGGCCGTACTTGCGCAGCATCACCTGGACCAGTCCGATCTTCAGCTGGGGCGTGAGGCCTTCAAACGAGGCGCGCATGTTGTCGACCACCACCGGATCCGGCACGCCGTTCGGAATGCAGCGCCAGTAAGGCGTGTTGGTGGCCTTGCCCATGAGCTCGAGCACGCTCAGGTCGACCAGCGTGCGGATGGCCGAGTGCCGGCCCTGCAGGTAGCGGCCTTCGAGCTTGAAGCCGAACGAGTCGCCGTAGAAGCCCAGGCTCGCGTTGTCTTCTGCCGTGAAGTTCAGCACCTTGATGACGTTCGAGGCCTGGATGCGCGGCACCATCTGCTGAGTGCTGAAGCTCACCAGGTTGAGGTCGAGCGCGAGCGCCGACAGGATGGCGGTGCGCTTCACGTCGGCGCCCAGCGCGGTCTCGCCCTTGCCCTTGCCGAACTCGACGCTGGCCGAGTTCGAGCGGCCGGCGCCCGACAGCGCGCGGTCGAACTCGGTAAGCGCGCCGGTGATGAGGAAGTCGGGCATCGTCACACCGAACTTCGCGCCGAGCTGCGCCTGCGAGATCAGGTAGTCGGGGTGGTACGGCACGTACACGATGCGCGCGCCGATGCGGTTGACCGCGGTGCGAACCATCTCTGTGATGTCGCCCGGGATCTCGGAGCCCACCAGCGGGTTCGACAGGTTGGTCGCATCGAGGATGTTGCGGGTCTGCATGTAGACCACCGGATCGCCGTCCTTGTAGATGTCGAGCATGCGGCCGAAGCGCCCGAGCGAGGTGGCGTAGTTGCTGAGATTGGCCGAGGGAAGTTGCTTGGCGGCCTCCCTGGCGGCCAGCAGCTTGTCGGCGTCGCCGAGTGCGTTTTCAGTGGTGGCACAGCCGGCCAGCAACGTGGTGGCGGCCAGGGCGAGGATCCCGCGCCGGAAGCGCGAAGTGGTTTGCGAGGTCATGCGTTTCACGGGAAAAGTTGTTCTTGTTCATGCTCGTTCGCCGGACGCTGTTGCGCAGCGCAGCTCATCGGCCGTTGTTCAGGACCGTGATGTTCTCCACCCCCTTGCCATCGACGAACAGCGTCACGTTGCCGCTCACGTTGCCCTGAATGGTCGGGCTCGCGATGCGCAGCTGGCCATCGGCGCCCTGCTGCACGTTGTTGTAGTTGGTGCGGATCACCAGGTTGGTCTGGTTCGGCGGCAGCTTCAGCGTGCCGTCGGGCTGCACCAGCGCCTGCTGCTCCACCACCTTGTTCTGTTCGAGCGCCCGCGCGACGCGTGCCTTGGCCGTGACGCCTGGCGTCACGCCGTCGACCAGCTTGACGCCGGCTTCCTTCGAATCCTTGTAGGCGCCCATCGCTTCGCCGTAGTTGACGAGCTGTGCCGAGGCGTGGCCGCCCAGCGCGAGCAGTGCGGCGCCCAGCGCGGCGGTGGTGGTGATGCGGACGAAGTTCATGGTGACTCTCCTTGCATGCGTTACATGCTGAGCACGGTGACGGCCGGGCCCACGGTGACGCTGTGGTTGACCACGCCGCTCGACGGCTTGGTCACCGTGTAGCCGACGTTCGCAGCCCACGGCGTGTTGCCGGCAACGCCGGCCGAACCGGCCAGCACGCCGGCCGTGGTGCGCACGCTGCCCGTGGTGATGCCGACGCCGGCCATCGACTGGTTGCCGACGATCGCGACGCTGCCCGTGATCACGCCGCGGTTGATGACCGAGTTCGACGTGCCGCCCGCCATGGCCGTGCCGCGGTTGCCGGCGATGACCACGTTGCCGGCCAGCACGCCGCGGTTCACCACCGAGTTGACCGTGCCGCCGCCCTGCGCGCTGCCCTGGTTGCCGAGGATGGCAATACGGCCGGTCAGGAGCCCCTGGTTGTCGACGCTGTTCACCATGCCGCCGCCGTTGGCGCTGCCGCGGTTGCCGATGATGGCGATGTTGCTGCTGATCAGGTTGCCGTTGCCGCGGTTGTGCACGCTGTTGACCGTGCCGCTGCCTTGCGCCGAGCCCGTGTTGCCGGCGATGACGATGTTGCTGGCGCCGATGCGGCCCTGGTTGATCACCGAGTTGACCGTGCCGCCACCCTGCGTGCTGCCCTGGTTGCCCAGGATGTGGATCTGGCTGCCGGCGATGTTGCCGTTGTTGATCACGCTGTTGGCAATACCGCCGCCCTCGACCGAGCCGCGGTTGCCGATGATCGTGATGTTGCTGCCGCCCAGCGTGCCCTGGTTGTCGACGCTGTTGATGCTGCCCTTTTGCGCGACCCGGCCCTGGTTGCCGGAGATCGTGACGTTGGTGCCCGCCATGCGCGCGCCTTCGCGGTTGCGCACGCTGTTGGCGCTGACGTCTTCGGAGCCGACCTGCGCGCTGCCTCGGTTGGCTGCGATGGTGAGCGAGGAGCCGGTCAGCTGGCCTTCGTTGTAGACGCTGTTGGCGACCGCCGTCTTGCCGTCGCGCGTGCTCACGCCTTCGGCGTTGTTGGCCGTGATGGTGGTCTGCGTCGCATCGGTTGCGCCCGACTTGTCGACCACCGCGCTGTTGGCCAGCGCCACGCCCTTGTCGGCCGAGACGTCGGTCGCGGTGTTGCCGAGCAACTGCATGCTGCTGGCACGCAGCGCGCCCATCACCTGCACCGCATTGGCGCTGGCGTAGCCTACGCCGCGGTCCATCACCGCATAGCCCGCGACAGTGCCTTCGTCGCCATGACTGCGCACGTTCTCGGCGCGGTTGTTCGACAGCGTGATGGCGCTGCCCTGCATGTCGCCGCTGCCGTTGAGCGCCAGCGCATTGGCATTGACACGTCCGCCGTCCGCATTGAGCGCCTTCGCCACGTTGCCCTGGATGCTCACCGGCGAACCGTTGAGGCGCACGCCGCCCTCGCCTTCGAGGTAGATGCCGTTGGCCACGAGGATGCCGTTCTTCGCGCTGCCGATACCGGCGGCCTGGTTGTAGCCGCCGCCGGTGCGCACGTCGTCGGCCGTATTGTTCGCGATGGTGATCGGGCTGCCCGTCACGCTCGCATCGCGGTAGCCCGCCAGGGCGTTCACCAGCGCCGTGCCGCCGATGGCGCCGACGTTGTTGGCGCGGTTGCCGGCCACCGAGATCGGCGAGGCGGCGTCGACGCGCACGTTCTGGTAGAGCACCACTGCGTTGGTGGCCGCGCGGGCCACGCTCTTCTCGCTGAACACGTTGCCGGGGCCGGCCATCGAGCTGGCGCCGGTCGACACCTGCGACGCGGTGTTGCCGCTGACGCTGGTGGCTGCCGACAGGCGCGAGCCGCCGCCCTCGCCCTTTTCCACGCTCACGCTGTTGGCCACCAGCTTGCCGCCCTGCGCCGACAGGTCGCGCGCGGTGTTGCCCGAGAGCGCGACCGAGCCCGCATCCACCGTGGAGCCGAACACCCCCAGGCTGTTGGCGAGTGCCATCGCGTTCTGCTTGCTCGAGAACAGCAGGCCGCCGCCGGCGCTGCCCTCGAAGCCGCTGGCGCGTACGTTCTCGGCGGTGTTGCCTGCGATGTTGAGCGTGCCGTTCTGCACGCGGGCATCGCTCAGCAGCGCGCTGTTGGCGGCGGCGAGCCCGCCCGAACCCTGCACGCCGCGCGCGGTATTGCCGCTGATCGTGATCGGCGTGTTCTGCAAGGTGGCATTGCTGTCGAGCGCCAGGCTGTTGGCCAGCGCACGGCCGTTGCGTTCGAACGAGCCCACCACGCCGCCACCGATGCTCGCGCCGCCGCCGGCGGTGTTGATGTCGCTCGCGGTGTTGCCGCTCAGCGTGACGTTGCTGCGCTGCGTGGTCGACTGCTGCAGCCAGATGCTGTTGGCCGCGGCCGCACCGCCGACGGCCTGCACCTTGTCGGCCGTATTGCCGGTGAGCGTGTGCTGCGTGGCACCCTGCACGTCGCCCTTCTGGATCGACACGCTGTTGGCGAGCGCCGATGCCGACATGGTCACGTCGGCCAGGGCGCCCATCAGCAGCGAGCCGCTGCCGCCGCTGGCTTCTACCTTGCTCGCGCGGTTGCCCGACTGCAAGGCCTGGTAGTTGCGCAGATCGCTGCCCGTGTAGTCGGCCAGGTTCACGCTGTTGGCCAGGGCGCTGCCGCCGAGTGCCCACATGCCGTTGGTGTCGTTGCCCTGCTGCGTGATGCGCGCGCCCTTGACCTGGCTGCCGGCCGCCGCAAAGGAGTTGGCGGCCGCCACGCCGCTCAGATCCGCCGAGGCGACCATGCCGCCACCGACGCTGCCCGAACCACCGCCCGCGCGCACGTCGCGCGCCGTGTTGCCACCCTGGGTGACGGTCAGGTCTTCGGCCGTGCTGCGCGCCAGCGTGGTGGCGTTGGCGAGTGCCGCCCCGCCGACCGATTGCACGCCGTCGGCCTTGTTGCCGGTGACCGACAGCTGCATGCGGCGCATTTCGGATTCGTCGGCCAGCACGCCGTTGGCCGTGGCGCGGCCCGGCAGCTGGAGCGAGCCGATCGCGCCGAGGGCAATCGCGCCCTTGGCACCGATCGCCTCGATGTTGTTTGCCTGGTTGCCGCTCACCAGCACGCGGCTGTCGGCCAGCGGCCGGCGGCCGGTGCCGCCCGAGAGCAGCACCGTGTTGGCCGTGGCCGCACCGCCCACCGCGGAGACGAAGCCCTGCACCTGGTTTTGCAGCACGCTGACCTGCGAGTTGCCGACCTGCAGCGCCGACAGGCCGATGGTGTTGGCCTGCGCGGTGGAAACGAGTTCGGCCGAGGCCGCGAGCCCGAGGCCGGCGCCGGCCTTGCCGCCGCTCGCACTGACCTGCGCCGGGGCCCGGTTGCCGGTGGCGATGGCGCTGGAGCGCCCGTCCACCTCGCTGCCGGGCCGGGCCGTGAGCCAGCCCAGGCCATGGAGCACGCCCTCCTGCGCCTGCGCCGCCAGCGGCAGCGCGAAGCCGGCGCCAAGCAGCGCCATGGCGATCAGGGTCTTGCGGTGTTGCACGAGGGCGAAGGGCACAGGCGTCTCCAGAACAGGTCGTCGGGCCGTGGATCGGCCCGCGGGACGGGTCGAACTCAGTTGATGTTCACGGAGTTGACGTTGGCCGTGCCGCCGATCGCCTTGATGTCTTCGGCCGTGTTGCCGGTGACCATGATTTCGCTGTTCTTGACCTTGGAGCCGGTGATGTTCACGCTGTTGACGTTGGCCATACCGCTCATCTCGACGCCGGCCAGCTTGAGGCCCACCGAGCCGCCGCCGGAGATGACATTCTTGGCGCTGTTGTTGCTCACCGTGATCTTGCTGTTGGTGACTTCGGAGCCGGTCGAACCGGAGGCCTTGCCCACGCCCGGAATGCTGATGTTGCCGCTCTGCGCGAAGGCCGAGGCGGAAAAGAATGCGAGCGTGACGACGCCGGCTGCAGCGAATTTCTTCATGTGTTCACTCCTGAAAGGATTGCGGTTGAAGGGTTGAAGCGCAGTCCGGGGGTGTGGACCACGAGCGGCCAATCTACCGAGGGCACATGACAAATTGCTTCTTATTTGTAAATCCATGTTGACGGCGCTATTCCTTACAAAAAGAAATAGACGGCAGCGATCCACGCGAACTTTTTTCGCATCGATTTATGGGCCGTAAATTAAACGCGCGCGTCGCATAGAGGGCCGAAAAAGCGCTGCCCGAATTCGCACGTGAACGCTTGCTCTTAATTAAAGCGGCATTCGGTAATGCGGGGATTGCGTGGCGGGTGGGCATGCCAACGGATGACCGAGTCCGGACACCGCACGCGGGCGATGTCAACCCTTGGCGGCCGAATCAAAACGAATCCAAACGCAAATGCAATGGATTCTGCAATATTTAGTTACAAGTCCTTGCCGCTAAAGGGAATTCACGTCGGACGAGTCTGACAGGAGGCGCGCACTCACTCGCGCAAACTTGAGTCGTTCTCACTTCCCGAATACCTAATGTCGACCTTTCGTGATCGTTTTTGTTCCTCTTTTTTCGCGCGACGCGCATCGGCCGCGGCCGTCGTGGTGCTTTCGGCGGCCGGCCTGTCCGCCTGCAAATCCGATATCGCTTTTCCGGCCGATGCCGATATCGCGCAGGCGCTGCAGGCCAACTTCGAGCAGGACGCCAACAACGCCAAGGCACGCGAGCTGGTTCAGACGCTGGGTGGCGAGAAGGGACAACTCGATTACAAGGTGCGCCGGGTGATCTACCGTCAAGGCGCATTCGAGGCGCAGTACGACGTGAGCCTGCGCATGGCCCGCAGCGGCGCCGAGAGCCTGCAAAAGCTCTACGCCACGATGATCCCCAAGGAAGAGGCCGCGAAGCTGCCCGAGCAGACGCTGGCGTCTTACGAGAAGTGGCTCGGCGACAGCGCGCAGGCCCTGGAGAAAACCAACCCGCCGCAGGCCACGGCGCTGCGCGACACGCTGCGCAAGCTCGGCGAGTGCTATCGCGACACCAAGGCGAATGACAGCGTGGCACTGATGGACGGGCTCGGTGCGCTGATCTCGCCCGCGCGCGACGGCTGGTACGCCGACAAGCTGCAGTCGCCCCAGGCGCAGTTGCGCTGCCTGCCGGTGTAGTTCAGCAGCGCCGGCTTGCCGCTCGCGAACCGAGGGCGGCGAAGGCTATCCGCTGTGAGGAACCGTGCTGCGTCGGTCGATCTTTCGACTGAGCACCATGGAGGTGTGGGTCTGGTGGATGCCGTCGATCTGACCCAGCTGATCGAGCAACTCGTCCAGCTGTTCGGGCGTGCCGCAGCGCAGAAGGACCATGTAGTCGAACTGACCGCTCACGGCCCAGACCTCCTCCACCTCGGGCAGGCGCTCGAGCGCCGCGATGACCGCGGGGGCGCTTTTGGCGTTGACGCTGAGCCCGCAGAACGCGCGAACCGCAGCGCGTTCGAGTCGCTGGCCGAGGCGAACCCCGTAACCCGCGACGATGCCCTCACGCTCCAGCCGGGCGATGCGCGCGACCACCGTGGTTCTGGCGATTCCCAGCTTGCGCGCCAGGTTGGCCGCCGGCTCGCGGGCGTTGGCCTGCAGCAAGCTCAGAAGGTGCTGATCGAGGTCATCAAGTCGTGAGTCCATGGGGGAACCTTGCAAAACTCAGCGATTGTGGCGTGGCCTGACCGGCGAGGCCCGTGGTCGCAAGTGACCAACGCCCGCGTCAGACTGACGAACCCCCTCGCTCTTTCGACGATCTGCTCTCTACCATCTGCCAGCACTCGCTCCTACAGTTTCTCCAGCGGGCAAACATGCTCACAGGAGAAATGAAATGACGAAGCTGCAGATCAAGAATGTTCTGGTTCTGGGTGCTGGCAAGGTTGGCAGCACGGTGGCGGACATGATCGCCGAGTACCACCGCTTGCCGGTCACGCTTGCCGATGTGAAACCGGGCCGCGCCACCGAAAGCGACGCGCTGGTTCGCAGGATCGCGCTCGACGTCGAAAGCGCGCAGGACCTAGGCGCGGCGCTCTCGGCCCATTCGGTCGTGATCAACTGCCTGCCCTTCTACCTCGCGCAGCGCGTGGCGACCGAGGCTGCAAGGTGCGGCGTCCACTACTTCGACCTCACCGAAGACGTGGCGGCGACGAGGGCCATCCGCGCGATATCGAAGGACGCGACTTCGATCCTCATGCCGCAGTGCGGCCTGGCGCCCGGCGTGATCGGCATGCTCGGCGGCTACCTGGCCGGCCGCTTCGACGAGCTCTACGACCTGCGGCTGCGCGTCGGCGCCCTCACGCGCAATGCGACGAACAGCCTGCGCTACAACTTCACATGGAGCATCGACGGCGTCATCAACGAGTACTGCAACCCGTGCGATGCCATCGTCAACGGCCAGCTCGTGTCGGTGCAGCCGATGGAAGGGCATGAGACCTTCACGCTCGACGCGGAGGCGTTCGAAGCCTTCAACACGTCGGGCGGCCTGGGCACGCTGTGCGAGACCCTGAAGGGGAAGGTCAGAAACCTCGACTACAAGACCATCCGCTATCCGGGCCACCGCGCCGCGATGAACTTCCTGCTGCACGACCTGCGCCTGATCGAGCGCCGCGACCTGCTGCGCCAGGTGCTCGAGCATGCCGTGCCGCACAGCCGTGAAGACGTCGTGATCCTGTTTGCCTCGGCGTCCGGCCTGCGCGATGGCCGCTTCGAACAGGAGACGCGCGTAGGGCGCGTGTTCGGTGCGCCGCTGCGCGGGAAGGACCGCACGGCGATCGAACTCACCACCGCGGCTGGCGTCGTCGGCGTGTTCGAGCTGCTGCAGCAGGGGAAGCTTCCGCCGCGCGGCTTCGTCGGCCAGGAGCAGGCCCCGCTCGAGCAGTTCCTCGCGACCCGGGTCGGCCACTACTACAAGGGCCTCGGCGTCTCGCCCTCCGCCAGCGCGCCCCAGAGTGAACTCGCACATGCCTGAAGAAGGCCCCCGGGGTCAAGCCTGCCAGCTTTGCGCCAGCAGCAGCCTCACATCCTCCAGTTGTTCCGCCGTCAATTCATGGACAGAGCGCAAGTCCGGCGGGTTGGGAAATGCGGCATCGGCAAAGGCGGTTCGACCGATATGAACCTCGGCGGCGTACCGCGGGATGGCATGGAAGTGCGGATTCGGATCGACCATCATCAGCGCGAGGTAGTTGAACTTCAGCGCGGGTGCGATTCGACGCACGGCTCGCTCGAAGTCGCCGATCACCTGCGGCAGCTCCGCGCCTTCCTCAGGAGTCAAGTCTCCCAGGCTGGTGCACCCGGACTTCGCGGCGATGACCGTGCAACCCAGCGTGACCTGCCCCGGCCTGACCATCACCACCCAATGAACATACTCCTTGATGACGGAGTCTGGATAGCCGAAGCGCTGCAGGGTGGCGTTCATGGGGTTCGCGTCGGCGCCCCACCCTGCAGCAGCCCGCGCCCGGCCAGGTTGCGCATCAGCGCACCGATGCCGAAGTTCCAGCGCGCGGCCTGCTGCGAATGCACCACGCGGTTGACCAGCGCGCCGAGTTCGGGGGCGCTGACGCTGACGCGGTCGCCCACCACATGTGTGAAGCCCTGCCCCGGGCCATGGCGATCCTGCGTGGGCGCGAACATGGTGCCGAGGAACAGCATCAGGCCGTCGGGGTAGTCGTGCTGCGGGCCGATCGCCTGGCCCACCAGGTCGAGTGGGTCGCGGCTGATCTTGGCGAGCGAGCTCGAGCCTTCGAGTTCGAAGCCCTCGGGCCCGGTGACCTGCAGGCCGACCGTGATGCGGCGCACGTCATCGATGCCGAAGTGCTCGTCGAACAGGCGGATGAAGGGGCCGATCGCACACGATGCGTTGTTGTCCTTGGCCTTGCCGAGCAGCAGCGCGCTGCGGCCTTCGAAGTCGCGCAGGTTCACGTCGTTGCCCAGCGCGGCGCCGCGGGTGTGGCCCTGGCTGTTGACGGCCAGCACGACTTCGGGCTCGGGGTTGTTCCAGACCGAGCCTTCGTGGATGCCGACATCGGCGCCGGTGCCGACCGCCGCCAGCACAGGTGCCTTGGTGAAGATCTCGGCATCGGGGCCGATGCCGACCTCGAGGTACTGCGACCACACGCCCTGGGCGATCAGCACCTCCTTGACCTTCGCGGCTGCGGCCGAGCCCGGCACGATGCCGGCCAGGTTGTCGCCCAGCACGTCGGTCAGTCCGGCGCGGATCGATTCGGCCCTGGCCGCGTCGCCGCGCGCCTGCTCCTCGATCACGCGTTCGAGCAGGCTGGCGACGAAGGTCACGCCGCTGGCCTTGATGGCCTGCAGGTCGCAGGGCGCGAGCAGCCAGGGCTTCGAGGTGTCGCGCAGCGTCTCGTCGCTGTTGGCCAGCACCGCATCGAGTGCAGCAATGCGTGGGGCCGTGCCGTCACGCAGCGCCGTGCGGATGTGCGCCACGGGCGCGTCGAGTTCGAGCAACTGGCTCGCGGTTGGCGCGATGCGCGACAGGTCGTGCAGTTGGCCCTGGTGCACGGCCACCAGCACCGGGCCCACGTCGGGTTGCCAGAGGCGGCCGATCAGGGTTGCGCGATCGGCGTCGCGTGGCAGGGCATCTTGCGGGGTCAGGGTGGCGCTGGGCATGTCGTTGTGTCTCCGGGTTTCTTTGCCCGATGGTACCGGGATGCGCTCAGCGCGCCGCGCCGTGCGAAGCGCTTGCACGGACGCGCGCCACCTCCTGCGGCAGATCGCGCCATGGCGGCTGGCCGGGCGCGAAACGCGCGCGCATGTAGCCGGCGAGTTCGGCGATCTGCGCGTCGTCGAGTGCCTCGCGGAAGGCGGGCATGAAGCCGATGTCTTTGGTCGCCGGCTCGCGCACGCCGTCGAGGATGGTGCGCAGCAGGTTGTCGGGGCGGCGGCTGGTGAGGTTGCTGTTGAGCGCGAGCGGCGTGTTCACGCCGAGCAGCGTCGGGCCGTTGCCGTCGTGGTGGCAGCTCGCGCATGCGCTGTCGAACATGCGCTGCGCCGGGCCGAGCAGTTGGCCCTGGCGGCTGGCGGCCGTGGCAATCACCTGCTGCGCCTTTTCAGCAGCCTGCGCTTCGGTCGATTGCGGGTTGAAGCTGGCGAGATAGGCCGCCATCGCGCGGATGTCCGCATCGGGCACTGCGCCGAGTTCGCGCACCACCTCTGCCATCGGGCCCGCGGCGATGCCGTGTTGCGGCGCATGGCCATTGCGCAGATAGCGGTAGAGCGCGTCGGCGTTCCAGGGTACGGCCGAGGCCGAGCGCGCGGTGAGCGCGGGCGCTTCCCAGCCCTCGACCATCGCGCCCGTCAGATACGCGCTGCCGCCCTGTTCGGCGCCGAGCGCATTGCGCGGCGTGTGGCAGGCGCCGCAGTGGCCGAGGCCGTTGACCAGGTAGGCACCGCGGTTCCATTCGGCCGTCTGCGTGGCCACGGGCTGGTACGGCGCCGGGTCGTGGAACATCGCGTTCCAGAAGCCCATGAGCGGGCGCACGCTGTACGGGAATTTCAGCTCGGCCGAAGGCGTTTCGGCGTGCACCGCGGGCTGCGCCATGAAGTACGCGTAGAGCGCGTTGAGGTCGTCGTCGCTGGTCTTGGCGAATGCGGTGTACGGGAACGCCGGGTAGAGCCTGTGGCCGTCGCGCGAGACGCCTTCGCGCATCGCGCGCTGGAACGCGCTGAACGACCAGCGCCCGATGCCCGTCTCGGCATCGGGCGTGAGGTTGGTGGTGTAGAGCGTGCCGAACGGCGTTTCCATGGCACGGCCGCCCGCGTTGACGGCGCCGCCGGGTGCGGTGTGGCAGACGGCGCAGTCGCCGATGGCGGCAAGCACGCGGCCTCGTTCGATCGTGGCTTCGGTGTAGACCGGTGCGCTGAGCGCGACCGGCGCGATCGCGGGGCGCCAGCCAAGCAGGCCGGCGATGGCGCCGAGGCTGCCGAGCACAAAAGCCGTGGCCCAGGCCGTCTTGCTCCTTCCCCTCCCGGGGGAAGGCTGGGATGGGGGCACGACGGCGTCGCCATTCGACCGCTGCTCGCCCCCGCCCCCGCCCTCCCCCGGAGGGGGAGGGAGCCAATTCGGGTACAAGCCTGCACGAACCACCTCGGGCGTGAACGGCGGCGACCTAAACCGCACGCCGGTCGCATCGAAGATCGCATTGGCGATCGCCGCGGTGCCCGGCACCGATGACGACTCGCCCGCACCGAGCGCCGGCTCGCCGGGGCGGGGCATGTGCATCACCTCGATCACCGGCACTTCGCGGAAGCTGAGGATCGGGTAGCTGCCCCATTCGCGATTCACCACCACGCCGGCGGGCGGCACGCCGGGCAACAGCCCGGCCTTGTGCGGCGCCTGGGGCGCGAACTGCACCTTCTCCTTCAGCGCCCGGCTGGTGGTCTGGATCACGTTGCCGTGGATCTGGTGCTCGACGCCGGCTGGGTTGATCAGCAGGCCTGCGTCGTGGCCGACGACCACGCGGCGCACATGCACTTCGCCGGTCTTCTGGTTGACCTCGACATCGGCCACCCAGGCGGCCCAGGCCGCGCCGAAGCCGGGCCACTTGCTGTGGATGTAGCGCGCGTAGGCCACGCCCTGGCCGAACAGGATGTCGCCACCGGCACCGAGCCCGCCGTCGGCGTTCTCCTGCGGGCCGGTGCGCATGCGCCAGCCGGCTTTCTGCGCGGTGGCGCGCAGCAGCTCGGCGGCGCGCGGGTCGGGCAGATGCCGCAAGCGGAACTCGACCGGGTCGATGCCGGCAGCGGTGGCGAGCTCGTCCACATACGACTCGTGCGCGAACGAGCTGGGCAGCGCCGACACGCCGCGCAGCCACGAGGCGCGCACGATCGGCGCCATGTCGTTGACCTTGACGCGCAGGTTCTCGTACGCATAGGGCGGGCGCGCGGTGCGGTCGCCCATCTCGAAAGCCTGCGCCACCGGTTCGATGGTGCGCGTGAGCAGCAGCGCGAGCGTCGGCGCGCCGTTCGACGGGTACGAGGTTTCGAAGTCGTAGGCGGCCACGCTGCCGTCGGCCGCGAGCCCGCCGTTGACCTGCATCAGCTGCGCCGCGCCCTTGGGCTCCCAGGCGTGCTCCTGCTCGCGCGTGAGCTGCACGCGCACCGGCGCACCGACGGCCCGGGCCAGCAGCGCCGCGTCGGCCGCCACGTCGTCGGCGCCGTTGCGGCCATAGCAGCCGGCTGCTTCCATGCGCACGACTTCGATGGCCACATCGGGCAGCCCCATGAGGCGCGCGAGGTCGGCGCGCAACACGTGCGGATTCTGCGTGCCGGCCCACACCGTGAGCACCGTGCCCCCACGCTCACCCACTGCGTGGGGCTCGCCGCGCCAGTCGGCCAGGGCACAGGACGGCCCGATCGACGCATGCATCTGGTAGGGCCACACATACGTGCGCGGCATCGGCTGCGCTGCAGCGGCGAGCGCGGCGTCGACATCGCCCTCATCGACCAGCAGGCGCTGTGTCGACGGGTTGGCGCGGATCGCGCCTTCGAGGTCGTCGAGCGACGGCAGCCCGGGCCAGGGCTTCCAGCTCACGCGCAGTTCGCGCAGCGCCTGCTCCGCATGCTCCTCGCGCTCGGCCACGATGCCGACGAAATCACGGATCACCACCACGGCGCGGATGCCGGGAATGTGCGCGATCGATGCCTGGTCGACCGCCTCCAGCGTGTTGCCGATGAACTCGCCGTGGTCAGCGCCCGCATAGGGCGGCCGCACCACGCGGCCGTGCAGCATGCCGGGCACGCGCATGTCGTGCACGAACACGGCATCGCCGGCCAGCTTGGCCGGAATGTCGATGCGCGGCACGCGCGTGCCGACCAGGCGGTAGTCGTCGGGATGCTTGAGCGGCGTGTCGGCGGCGAGCATCAGCAGGCCGCGCTGCCCTGCCAGCAGTTCAGCGAACGAGCGGCCGACCGCGGCATCGGCCCGCGCATGCACGCGGCCGTCGGTCACCGTGAGATCGGCCTCGGGAATGCCCAGCCATTCGGCCGCCTGCGCGATCAGCCAGCCGCGCGCCTGCGCCGCGGCGAGCCGCAACGGCGCGGCGTGCAACTGGATCGATGCGCTGGCAATGGTCGCGCCCTGGTTGGGCGCGCGCGCGGTGTCGCCCAGCACCACGCACAGCTGCGCGAGCGGCAGGTCGAGTTCCTCGGCCACGATCTGCGCCAGCGCAGTCTGCAGGCCGGTGCCGAGATCGACATGGCCGTTGAGCGCGGTCGCGCTGCCGTCGTCCCACAGCGCAAGCAGGACTTCGGGGCCCTCGGCCGGATTGCCGGAGACGAGTGCCGGCTGCCCCTGGGCCGGTGGCGGCGCGGGTGGTGTCTCGCGTACCACGACCAGCACGCCATCGGCCTCCAGAAAATCGGCCCGCGTGCGCGGTGCATCGGCGCGACGCGTCACAAGGGCTCGTCCTTGTCGGCGATGCGTTGCGCCGCGAGCTGCACCGCACGCAGGATTTCCACGTGCGTGCCACAACGGCACAGGTTGCCCGACAGCTCGGCACGGATGCGGTCCTCGCTCGGCCTGCGCTCGCGCGCCAGCAGCGCGGCGGCCTGCATCACCATGCCGTTGAGGCAATAGCCGCACTGGGCCGCCTGTGCATCCTCGAAGGCCTGCTGCACTGGGTGCCAGTCGTCGCGCGAGCCCAGCCCTTCCAGCGTGGTGATGCAGCGGCCTGCCACGCCGTGCGCCGGGATCACGCAGGATCGCGCGGCCACGCCGTCGACCCACACCGTGCACGCTCCGCACTGGCCGAGCCCGCAGCCGTACTTCGGGCCGTTGAGCCCGAGGTCGTTGCGCAGCAAATGCAGCAGCGAGGCCTCACGCGGGACAGCCAGCACCTGCGGCCGGCCGTTGACCTGCAGTTCGAGTCTCTGTGCGGCTTCAGCGCCGCAGGCTGCCGTCACGGGTGTACATCTCCAGATCCACGAAGTTCGAGCCGTTGTGGTTCTTCGCGCTGTAGGTCACGGGAAACTCACCGAAGCGCGCGTTGCCCATGCCTTCGAGCGCGGTGATGAAGCCCTCGCGCGTGAGGCTGCGGCCCGCGCGCTTGATGCCGTCGACCAGCACGCGCGAGACGATGTAGCCCTCGAGTGCGGTGTAGCTGTCGATCTTCTGGCCGAACTCGGCGCGGTCGCGCTGGTAGTCGGCCACGATCGGCAGGCGCGGCACCTGCGGCGGTGGCACGATGCTGGCCGTGACCAGACCTTCGAGCTTGCCGTTGAGGCGCTGCGCCGAGCCCTGCGCATCGGTGATGCCGACCGACAGCGTGTACAGAGGCGCAGCGGCACCGCTGGTGCGGTAGTCGCGGATGAACACCTCGGTCATGCGGCCGGCCATGATCATCACCACCGCGCCGGGTTGTGTCTTGGCCAGACTCTCGCCGATGGCCTTGGCGTCGGTCGCGGTGATTGCCATCGGCAGCGTCTGCACGACCTTGACGTTGTACTCGGCCGCCAGCTGCTCGCAGGTGGCGAGGTTCGACTTGCCGAAGGCGCTGTCCTGGAACACCACGGCGATGCTCTTGTTGCCGATGGTCGAGAGGTGGCTGATGATCTTGCGCAGCTCGAGGTCGTAGCCAGCTCGCACATGGAACAGGTGGCGGTCGAAGTTGGTGCGGAACGATGTGGTGCCGACCAGCGGCGCGAACATCGGCACGCCCGCCTTGGTGGCCAGCGGCATCGCGGCCACCAGATTGCCGGTGGCCACATAGCCGGTGAGCGCGAACACCTTGTCTTCGTCGATCAGCTTGGCGGTGTTGGCAGCCGTGCGCTGCGGCTCGTAGGCATCGTCGTACGACACCAGTTCGAGCTTGCGGCCGTTGACGCCGCCGCTCTTGTTGACGCGGTCGAAGTAGAGCTGGATGCCGGCCCGGTAGTCGATGCCGAAGTCCTTGGCCACGCCGCTGAACACGGCCGACTGGCCGATACGGATGGTGCTGTCGGACACGCCGGTTTCGGCGAGCGCCAGGCCGGGCAGCGCGGCACCCAGCCACAGCGCCGCATGCCACGCCGCGCGGGCGCGTTGCTTGAAATGCAAGCCCATACCTCAGGCGGCCACGGCGATGTCGGCCGACTGGATGCGCTTGACGCCCTTGGCGGTCATCTGCTTCCAGGCCGCAGCCAGCGAACCATTGAGGTCGATGCCACGCGTCGCGTCTTCGATCACATAGGCCTCGAAGCCTGCCTTGCGTGCATCCATCGCGGTCCAGGCGACGCAGAAGTCGGTGGCCAGGCCGGTGACGAACACGGTCTTGATGCCACGCGCCTTGAGGTAGCCGGCCAGCCCGGTCGCCGTCTTGTGGTCGGCCTCCTCGAAGGCCGAGTAGCTGTCCATGTCCTTGTGGAAGCCCTTGCGGATGACGAGCTGCGCGGTCGGCACCTTGAGTTCCTTGCCGAGCGCGGCATCCTCGGTGCCCTGCACGCAATGATCCGGCCACAGCACCTGCGTGCCGTAGCTGAGCTTGGTGGTCTCGAACGGCTTCTTGCCCGTGTACGTGCTCGCGAACGAGGCATGGCCTGCGGTGTGCCAGTCCTGCGTGACGACCACGTTCTCGAAGCCCGGCGCCAGCTTGTTGATGATCGGGATGACTTCGTTGCCGCCCTTGACCGCGAGCGTACCGCCGTCGAGGAAGCAGTTCTGCACGTCGACCACGATCAGCGCGGCCTTGCTGCCGGGCTTGATCTTGCCGGCCGCGAAGGCGGACAGGCCGAAACCGCCCATGAGGCCGAGTGCGGCGCCGGACTTGAGAAGGGTTCTGCGATTGGCGTAGGACATGATGAATGCTCCGGGAGGTTGAGAAAAAATCAGACGCTGAGATACGCGCGGCGAATCTCGTCGTTGGCGGCGAGTTCGGCCATCGAGGCCTGGTAGCGGATCTGGCCCTTTTCGAGCACATAGGCGCGGTCCGACACCAGTTCGGCAAAGTGCATGTTCTGCTCCGACAACAGGATGCTCACGCCATGTGCCTTGAGCTCGAGGATCATGTTGGCCATCTGCTCGACGATCACTGGCGCCACGCCTTCCGATGGCTCGTCGAGCAGCACCAGATACGGGTTGCCCATCAGCGTGCGCGCCACGGTCAGCATCTGCTGCTCGCCGCCGCTCATGCGGCCGCCCGGACGGTTCGGCATTTCACCCAGATTGGGAAACAGCTTGAACAGCCGCTCGGGCGTCCACACCGGCGCGCTGCTGCCGTCCGTCCAGCGGCGCTCGGGCTGTCTGCCGACCTCGAGGTTCTCCATCACCGTGAGGTCGGTGAACACGCGCCGGTCTTCGGGCACGAAGCCCAGGCCCAGCCGCGCCGCCACGTGCGGCTCCCGCTTCGAGATGTCGTGGCCCAGAAAGCTCACCGCACCGCGGCGCTTGGGCAGCATGCCGATCAGCGCCTTGAGCGTGGTCGACTTGCCGGCGCCGTTGCGGCCCATCAGCGCGACCACTTCGCCGCGCCGCACTTCGAGATCCACGTCGTAGAGGATCTGCGCGGCGCCATACCAGGCGCACAGCGATTTCGCCTGGAGCAATGTTTCGTGTGTGCTCATCCTGCCGCTCCCACCGCCGCGTTCACTTCGGCGGCCTTCTCTGCAATCTTCTCGAAGGTCTTGCCGCTGCCGAAGTACACCTCCTGCACCTTCGGATGGTCGCGGATCTCGAGCGGCTTGCCCTGCGCGATGAGCCGGCCACGCGCCAGCACGATCATGCGGTCGGCGTAGGCGAACACCACGTCCATGCTGTGTTCGGTGAACAGCACGGCCAGGCCGCGCTGGATCACGAGTTCCTTGGTCAGTGCCATCAGCGAATTGCGCTCCTTCGGCGCCATGCCGGCCGTGGGCTCGTCCATCAGCAACAGCTTCGGGCTGTTGGCCATGGCGATCGCGAGTTCGACGCGCTTGACGTCGCCGTACGCGAGTTCGCTGCAGGGGCGATCGGCCTGCGCCTTCATGCCGACCTGCTCCAGCAGCGCGAGCGCCTCGTCGCGCTTGTGCTCGGCCGCGCGGCGCCACATTGAAAACAACTTGCCGTCGTGCGAGAGCATCGCCATCTGCACGTTCTCGACCACTGTGAGCGATGCAAAGGTTTCGGCGATCTGGAAGGTGCGGCCGACGCCCAGGCGCCAGATGGCGCGCGGCTTGCGGCCCACCAGTTCGTGCCCGTCGAACAGGATCGAACCCTGGTCTGCCTTGAGCTGGCCGTTGACCATGTTGAAGGTGGTCGACTTGCCGGCGCCGTTGGGGCCGATCAGTGCCAGCAGTTCGCCGGCGGCGAGTTCGAAGCTGATGCCGTCGACCGCCTTCACGCCGCCGAACGACTTGCCGAGGTTGTCGACCTTGAGAAGAGGCGACGTGCTCATGCCTTGGCCTCCTTCACTTCCACCGCGTCCGGCTTGCGCTTCAACCGGTCGAACAGTTGCTTCGTGAAGCCCGCGATGCCTTGCGGGAACAGCAACACCAGGATCAGGATGATCGCGCCCAGCATCGCGCGCCAGTAGTCGGTGTTGCGCGCCACCGCGTCGTGCAGCCAGCTGAAGGTGAAGGCCCCCACCACCGGCCCGGCCAGCGTCTGGATGCCGCCCAGCAGCACCATGACCAGGCCGTCGACCGACTTGCCGACGCTGAGGCTTTCGGGCGAGATGCTGCCTTTGGAGAACGCATAGAGCGAGCCAGCCAGCCCGGCCGCGGCACCCGCGATGACGAAGGCCGTCCACTGCATGCGCTTGACGTCGATGCCGATCGCGTCGGCGCGCAGCACCGAATCGCGCCCGGCGCGCAGCGCATAGCCGAACGGCGAGAACAGCACGCGGCGCAGCATGAGGATGCCGCCGCCCACCAGCACCAGCGTGAGCCAGTAGTAGGCGCGCTTGTCCGACAGCCATTCCGAGGGCCAGACACCGGTGAGGCCATTACTGCCGCCGGTGAACGAATCCCACTGGTAGGTGATGGCCCAGGTGATCTGCGCGAAGGCCAGCGTGAGCATTGCGAGGTACACGCCCGACAGCCGCACCGCGAACCAGCCGTAGACGAAGGCACCTATGGCCGCGACCAGCGGCGCCGCGATAAGCGCCACCTCCATCGGCAGGCCGCTCGAACGCACCAGCAGCGCGGCGCCGTACGCGCCCAGGCCGAAGTACGCCGCGTGGCCGAACGAGTGCATGCCGGCCGGGCCCATGATGAAGTGCAGGCTGGCGGCGAACAGCGCGGCGATCAGCAGGTCGATCAGCAGCACCGTGGTGTAGGGCGAATCGGCCGTGAGCAGCGGCATCGCCATCAGCACGGCACCGAGCGCGGCGACCAGCCAGAGGTAGCCCTTGCCGGCGCGGCGCAGCGGCTCTTCCTGCATGCCGACATAGCGGCTCGGCGCCTGCGGCCTGCCGAACAGGCCCCACGGGCGCCAGACCAGCACCACCGCCATGACGAGGAATTCGACCACCAGCGTGAGCTTGGAGAACGACACGCTGTAGCCGAACACATCGACCACGCCGAGCCAGATGCAGACGGCCTTGATCTCGGAAATGAGCAGTGCCGCCACATACGCCCCCGGGATCGAGCCCATGCCGCCGACCACCACCACCACGAAGGCCGCGCCGATGGTGTTGAGGTCCATCTCGAGCGTGGCGGGCTCCCGCGGCAACTGCAGCGCACCGCCGAGCCCTGCCAGCAGGGCGCCGAGCGCGAACACGGCCGTGAACAGCCAGGCCTGGTTGACGCCGAGCGCGCTGACCATCTCGCGGTCTTGCGTGGCGGCGCGCACCAGCGTGCCCCAGCGCGTGCGCGTGAGCAGCAGCCAGAGCAGGCCCAGCACCACCGGGCCGACCACGATCAGGAACAGGTCGTAGCTCGGGAACTGCCGGCCGAGGATTTCGACCGAGCCCGACAGGCCCGGCGCACGCGGGCCGAGCAGCTCGTCGGGGCCCCAGAGCCACAGCACTGCGTCCTTGATCACCAGCACGAGTGCAAAGGTCGCGAGCAACTGGAACAGCTCGGGCGCCTTGTAGATGCGGCGCAGCAGCACCACCTCGATCAGCGCGCCGAGGATGCCCACGGCGACGGCTGCGATCACGAGTGCCGGCCAGAAGCCCAGGCCGGTGCCCAGCTTCTCGACCAGCGTGTAGGCGATGTAGATGCCCACCATGAAGAAGGAGCCGTGCGCGAAGTTGACGATGCGCGTGACGCCGAAAATCAGCGACAGGCCCGCCCCCACGAGGAACAGCGAAGAAGCCGACGACAGCCCCGTGAGGAACTGCAGCAGCAAGGAAGACAAACTCATCCGGCGACCTTCATTGCGCCGCGCGCGCCTTCTTCACATCCGCGGCCGAAGGCTGGAACTTGGCGCCGTCGAGATAGACATAGTCGACCATCACGCCCTTGCCGCCTTCGTTCTTGGTCTTGCCGACGAAGGCACCCATGGTCGACTGGTGGTCTTCCGGACGGTAGGTGATCTTGCCGAACGGCGTGTCGACCTGCAGGCCCTTGAAGGCGGCGACCAGCTTCGGCGTTTCGGTGCTCTTGGCCTTGGTGATGCCGGCCGCGACCGACTTGATCATGCTGTAGCCGACCACCGAGCCGAGGCGCGGGTAGTCCTTGTACTTGCCGTGGTAGGCCAGGAAGAAGGCCTTGTGCTCGGGCGTCTGGATGCCATACCAGGGGTAGCCGGTGACGAGCCAGCCGTTAGGCGCTTCGTCCTTCAGCGGGTCGAGGTATTCGGGCTCGCCGGTCAGCACGCTGACCACGGCACGGTCCTTGAACAGCCCGCGGGTGTTGCCCTCGCGCACGAACTTCGACAGGTCGGCGCCGAAGAGCACGTTGAAGATGGCATCGGGCTTGGCATCGCCCAGTGCCTGGGCCACGGCACCGGCGTCGACCTTGCCCAGCGGCGTGGCCTGCTCGACCACGAACTCCACGTCGGGCTGTGCAGCCTTCAGCAGGTTCTTGAAGGCGGCCACGGCCGACTGGCCGTATTCGTAGTTGGGGTAGACGATGGCCCAGCGCTTCTTGTTGAGCTTGACCGCCTCGGGCACCAGCATCGCGGCCTGCATGTAGGTGCCGGGGCGCAGGCGGAAGGTGTACTCGTTGCCGCCCTGCCAGGTCATCTTGTCGGTGAGCGGTTCACCGGCCAGGAAGAAGAACTTCTTCTGCTTGGCGAAGTCGGCCACGGCCAGGCCGGTGTTCGACAGGAAGGTGCCGGTCAGCACGTCGATCTTCTCGCGTGCCACCAGTTCTTCGGCCACACGCACCGCGTCGCCGGGGTTCGCGTTATCGTCACGCGTGATGAGTTCGACCTTCTTGCCATTGATGCCGCCCTTGGCATTGATCTCTTCGACGGCCAGTTCCATGCCCTTCTTGTAGGGCTCGAGGAAGGCGGGCTGCGCCTTGTAGCTGTTGACCTCGCCGATCTTGATAACGCCCTGCGCATGCGCGGGAACGAGAGCGGTGGCCAGGGTGGCGAGTGCCGCGGCGCTGAAGACATGACGCAGTGGTTTCATGAAAAACTCCTTGAGTACAGGGAACAAAAACGAATAACTGACTTTTCGCGGAACACCGCGGAACCGGCTTCGCCGGGCCGCCGGTGTTGCCCCCGGCAGGGGGTTGGCGGAGCGACACGAAGTGCGCGAAGACTGAGGGCGAGCTTCATACTCGAGCTTCATTTCAATCCGTCTTCGCCCTTGATTTCAGAGACCTTCAGGCCGCCGATGCGCGGCAACGGGCGGCCGCTGTCGGTAACTGCGACGGCAACGACGATCTCGTTGGCGCGCGGGGCATCGGAGACACGGGCTTCGACCGCATCGAAGTGGCTGCGCACGAAGGCTGCATCCTTGTGGCCGAGCGGCACGTCGATCGCGGTGCCGAGCGTGCCGCGCTTCTTGCTGGACGGCACCAGGGCCGCGCCCTTCTCCACCGCCACGCGCAGCGGCGCGCCGAGCTTGGGATGAAGGATGGCAGCGGCGTGCTCCAGCTCGCCGGCTTCGCCGACGATCGCGGCCTTGCCGTAGCTCTGCGCGGCACCCGGTGCGATGCCGAGCGCGGCCACGCACTTCTGGCCGAGCAGCGCACCGAGCTCTTCGCCGATGGCGATCAGCTCGTCGAGGTTTTCGCTGTAGCGGCCGGCGTAGGGGTTCTCGATCACGGCGATGGCTACGGCGCGGCGCGTCGGCGGGTCGATGGCTTGGCCCATTTCGATACGGGTCTCGTCCACCTGGACGAGGAGTTTGCGGATATTGGCAGTCATCGGAGTCCGTCCCACTTGGAAATGTCTTTGGCGAGCAGCCCGCCGACGCGGGCATGGATGCGGTAGCCGGTGCTCATCGCGAGGATGAAGACGATTTCGTCCGCGGCCGGCGCACCGGGCACGCGCACCTCGATCGCATCGAACTGGCCGCGCACATAGCTGGCATTGATGTTGGTGAGCGGCACGTCGAGCGCAGCGCCCGGCGGGCCGACCTTCTTGGTCGAGGGCACGATCGACAGCGCATTCGCAGGCTGGCCGGTTTTCTCTTCGGCCTCACCCTTGCGGTACGCATTGCGGTCGCCCTTCCAGCCGAGCAGCTCGCGCATTGCATAGCCGCCCGGCACATGCCAGAGCGCGCCGTGTTCGAGCTCGCCCGCGGCACCGACGATCGCGCCCTTGCCGTACGTGGCGATCTGCTCCGTGCCCACGTCCATGGCCGCGAGCAGCCGGTGCGCCATGTCGACACCGACCGGATCGAGCAACGTCATCATCGGCAGGATGTCGGGCTCGTAGCGGCCGGCGAAAGGGTTGGTCAGCACGGCGCCGATGGCGCCACGCACCAGCGGAGTCGCGGCGCGGGGGCCGAACTCGTGGTGGATGTGCTCGACTTGCGTGAAGACGCGGCGGATTTCGATCATGGACATTTCGTTAAGCAAATACTGAACCAACGGCCATCCGGGATGCGCGATCCGGCAGCCGGGCCTTGGAGCATAAGGGCTCGGCCACGCGGTACTGCCCCTGGCAAACGAGCACCGCCGAGTCGATCAATCCGCCCTGCTGGAGCATGAGGGCGCGCGCCATGCCCGCATCCAGTGCGCGGCGCACCTGGGCCGGGGCGAGCGCGTCGACCCCGACCGTGACCGGAATGTCGCCGAGGTCGCTCTCGTCCTTGCATTCGCTGGCGGGGCGGCGCGTGATGCCAGCGTCTTCCACATTGACCGCGTTGGCGATGACGGTCGCCGCCGCATCGGCCTCGGCGGCGCTCCGGGCCAGCACCGTGACGCTGTCGGCGATGCCGAGCGAGAAGCTGCGCCCGCGCCAGCCGCTGGTCGCGACGCCGCGCACCGGCATGTCGGCGGTGATCTCGAACTGCCCGTCGGTCGTGATGGCGCCCACATCGCGCGGGTCGAAACGCGCCAGGTCGGAGAACAGGCCCACGCGCACCGAGTGCCCCGCAGCGAGGTGCAACGCGATGTCGCCGCCGTTGTTGAGCCAGGCGCGGTCGATGCCGGGGCGCTCGTAGAACCGGATCAGTTCCTGCGCCACCGAACCGGCCACAGCGGCCATCGGCGTGATGAAGGCCGCGTGGAACGGAAAGCAGGCGCTCCACATGCGCCGCGCCACCGGGCCGTGCAGCGCGCACCGGGCACCAACTGGCTGGCGCAACAGCGGCAACTCGTCGACCAGCTCGCCGAGCACGGTGCCGAAGCGCTGCCATGCCGCTTCATGCGCGGCGGCGACCGCCCGCGGCTCGCCATGGGCCTCGGCCACGATGTCGATCGGCCCGTGACTCAGGTGCCAGCGGTGCGCGTCGAGCGCCCTGCGTTGCGCAGACATGGTTTTCAGCCGAGCATCGGCGGTTGGCCGAGCGGCCATGGATTCGCGGCATCGATCTGCTGCCACTGCCGCGCCAGCGGCGCCCCGTCGTCCTGCCAGGCGCCGCGTGCCAGCGCCTGTTCGAGCGGGAACACATGACCGGTGTGGCCGCCGAGCGCGGCGTAGTCGTCGAGCCGCATGCTGAATTCGATCGGCGCGACGATCGCCGGCGTCGGCACGGTGCCGAAGCTGTTGTCGGGCATGCGCATCACGTCGACCATCACCGTGATGCCGCCGCCGGGCCACACATAGGCCGGCGCACCGCCGCAGGTCACGTTGACCAGCGCGCGCTTGATGGCGCGCGTGAGCAGCACTGGGTTCTCGCTGACGCCCGCACGCAGGCTGCCGCCGGCGCCGCCGAGGAACAGCACGGTGCAGAGCGAGGGCTCGCAGTTCTCGCCGATGCGCTCGACGATGCGGCGCACTTCGTCGGGCATCGGCTGCTCGACCGGCTGCAGCGTCTCGTCGAGCACATACCACTGGGCATGCTCGCCCGTGGTCGAAGTCATGAGCAGGCGCAGGCCGGGCTTGGCAACCCCCGCCTCCCATCCCTCGATGATCGACAGCGGATCGGCAATGTCGGTGCCGCCCCAGCCGTTGCCGGGATTGGCGACCTGGAAGTAGCGCCCCGGCGTCGACTTGCGCCCGCGCATCTCGATGCCCGAAGGCGCCATGTCGAGGCAGCGGCCGGCCTGGTGCTGGGTGAGCACGCCGGTGATGTGGTCATCGACCACCACCACCTCGTCGGCCACGCCGGCGAACTGGCGCGCGAAGATGCCGACCGCGGCCGAGCCGCAGCCGACGCGCATGCGCTGCTCCTCGACGCCGTTGACGATGGGCGCGCGGCCGGCCTGGATCACAAGGCTCGCGCCGCCGTCGATGGTGCATTCCACCGGCTTCTTGTTGCCGAGCAGCTGCATCAGCTCGACCGTCATGCGGCCTTCCTTCTTGCTGCCGCCGGTGAGGTGGTGCACGCCGCCGAGCGACAGCATCTGCGAGCCGTACTCGGCCGTGGTCACGTGGCCGACCACCTCGCCCTTGTAGCGCACGTTGGCCTGCTCGGCGCCGAGGAAGCGGTCCGTGTCGATCTTGATCTTGAAGCTGCAGTAGCTGAAGATGCCTTCGGTCACCACCGTGACCATGTCGACGCCCCGCGCCTTCGAGCCGACGATGAACGGCGCCGGCTTGTAGTCAGGGTAGGTGGTGGAAGAGCCGACCCCGGTGACGAACACTTCGTCGGCCAGCAACAGGTCGCCGTCCCAGTCGGGCGCACCATCGGCGGGCAAATCCGCGGATGCATCGGCCGCCGGGCGTGCAAACGGCACCAGGGCGGTGGCATCGGCTTCGACCGCGCGGCGCAACAGCACCACCGGATCGACCCGCACCAGCGTGCCGGCACGGTTCGCGTAGCGGTCGCAGGCGCCGCTGCGCCCCTCGGAAATCTGGCAAAGCACCGGGCAGGCGTTGCACTCGACCTTGGCCACGCTCATCTTGTCGTTGCGCAGCGGCGCGCGCCCGGCAAGGTCGCCCATGACCGGCATGTCCATGCCCGGAAGCCCGTCGGTTTTTGTGTGTTCGGTCATCGTGGAAAATCAGGGGGATCACCCGCATCGGCTGGCTCAGAAGATGCTTGTGATCGATTTGCTCTTTGTGTAGCATTCACTCCACTTTGATGTTGTGAACGCTACATTCAAAATCAATGTAGCAAATGCAATGCCAACGCGCAACGGCGTTTTTACCGAACCAACTTCAAGTCATGAGTGCCTTCAGCGAAGAAACCGTCCTCAGCGTCCACCACTGGACCGACCGCCTGTTCACGTTCACCACGACGCGCGACCCCGCGCTGCGTTTCTCGAACGGTCATTTCACGATGATCGGCCTGCGGGTGAACAACAAGCCGTTGCTGCGCGCCTACAGCATCGTCAGCGCCAACTACGAAGAACACCTCGAGTTCCTCAGCATCAAGGTCGAGGAAGGCCCGCTGACCTCCAAGCTGCAGCACATCCAGCCGGGCGACAAGATCATCGTGGGCCGCAAGCCCACCGGCACGCTGCTGATCGACTACACGCTGCCCGGCAAGCGCCTGTACCTGCTGGGCACCGGCACGGGCCTCGCGCCGTTCATGAGCGTGATCCGCGACCCCGACACCTACGAGAAGTTCGAGAAGGTGATCCTGGTGCACGGCGTGCGCCAGGTCGACGAGCTGGCCTACCACGACCTGGTGCTCGACCACCTGCCTCAGCACGAGTTTCTGGGCGACCTGATCAAGAACCAGTTGCTCTACTACCCGACCGTGACGCGCGAGGACTTCCGCAACATGGGCCGCATCACCGAGCTGATGGAGAGCAACAAGCTGACCGACGACCTGGGCCTGCCCCCGCTCAATGCCGCCGAAGACCGCGTGATGCTGTGCGGCAGCCCCGGCATGCTGACCGACCTGAAGCACATGCTGGAGGCCAAGGGCTTCAAGGAAGGCAACACCAGCACGCCTGGCGATTTCGTCGTCGAACGCGCCTTCGCTGAGAAATGACAGCCCCCCGGCTTTTCACTCGCTGCGCTCGTGTAACTCCACCCCCCGAGGGGGAGGCGCGGCCGGCTTGGGGCGGCCCGGCGCTCGGCCGCTGACGATGGCTGTCGCCAAGGCCTTGCCTGTCAACGGCCAACGTCGCGGCACCGGCGTGCGCGACGCTGCCGCGCAGGCCACGCGCAAGGCCATCCTCAAGGCGGCGACCAAGGTGTTTGCCAGGTACGGCTACGACGGCGGCAGCGTCGAGAAGATCTCGAAGGCGGCCAAGTCGTACGACCGCATGATCTACTACTACTTCGGCAGCAAGGAAGGCTTGTTCATCGCGGTGCTCGAGGAGATGTACCGCGCGATGGACGACGCGGAGACGGCCATCGCGCTCGATGCCGGCCGCCCGGTCGAGACGCTCACCGCCGTGATCCGCTTCGTGCACGGCTACTACCGCAAGAACCCCGAGTTCGTCACGCTGCTGAACACCGAGAACCTGCACAAAGGGCGCCACATCGCGAAATCGCTGCGTGCCGGCGAATACTCGTCGCACGCGATCGCGGTGATCCGCGAGGTGCTGGCCAGCGGCGTCGCCAAGGGCCTGTTCCGGCCCGACGTGGCGGCACGCGACGTCTACCTCCTGATCGCCTCGACCGGTTACTTCTACATGTCGAACCGGCACACGCTGACCGCCTTTCTCGGCGAGCCGCTGGAAACCGCGGAGGCCGTGGCGCGCTGGGAGGCCTTCGCGATCGACACGGTGCTGCGCGCGGTCAGCGCGGCACCCCTCTCCCCCTAGAACATCTCCACCCACGAGGAGTCCCCCATGGCAGAAGCTGCTGCAGCCGGCAAGTCCGGCAAGGTCGTCATCAAGAACATCGGCTTGCTGCTGTCGGGCGACATCGACAAGCCCATCCTTGATGCCGACACCATCGTGGTGAACGACGGCCTCATCGTCGCGGTCGGCAAGGAGAAGGACTGCGACCTCGAGGGTGCGAAGACCGTCATCGACTGCAAAAAGACCTGCGTCGCTCCCGGCCTGATCGACAGCCACGTGCACCCGGTGTTCGGCGACTGGACGCCGCGCCAGAGCCAGCTGGGCTGGATCGACTCGACCATGAACGGCGGCGTGACGACGATGATCTCGGCCGGTGAAGTGCACCTGCCGGGCCGGCCCAAGGACATCGTCGGCCTGAAGGCGCTGGCCATCACGGCGCAGCGCGCGTTCGACAACTTCCGCCCGGGCGGCGTGAAGGTGCTGGCCGGCGCGCCGGTGATCGAGAAGGGCATGGTCGAGAGCGACTTCAAGGAGCTTGCCGAGGCCGGCGTCGGCCTGCTCGGCGAAGTGGGCCTGGGCTCGGTCAAGGCCGGCTACGAAGCGAAAGAGATGGTGGCCTGGGCGCGCAAGTACGGCATCCAGAGCACGATCCACACGGGCGGGCCTTCGATTCCCGGCTCAGGCCTGATCGACAAGGACGTGGTGCTGGAGGCCGACGCCGACATCATCGGCCACATCAACGGCGGCCACACCGCGCTGCCCGAGGCGCATGTGTGCGAGCTCTGCGAGAAGAGCAGCCGCGCCATCGAGATCGTGCACAACGGCAACGAAAAGGTCGCCATCGCTGCAGCCAAGGCCGCGCTGGAGCTCAAGTGCCCGCACCGCGTGATCCTCGGCACCGACGGGCCGGCCGGCTCGGGCGTGCAGCCGCTGGGCATCCTGCGCATGGTGGCGATGCTGTCGTCGATCGCGAACATCCCGGCCGAACTGGTGTTCTGCTTTGCGACCGGCAACACGGCCAGGATCCGCAAGCTCAACTGCGGGCTGATCGAGGTCGGCCGCGATGCCGACTTCGTGTTCATGGATCGCGCCCAGCATTCGCCGGCTCCGGGCCTGCTCGAGAGCGTTCAGCTCGGCGACATTCCGGGTGTCGGCATGGTGATGATCGACGGCATCGTGCGCTGCGGCCGCAGCCGCAACACGCCGCCAGCGACCGAGATTCCGGTCGTCCTGTAGGCCCGGCGCGGGCTACCTGCGGCCGGCGCCGGCGCTCGGCGTCGAATAGTCGTAGCGCGGCCCGGGCCCGACCGCGATCGGCGGACCGAGATCGCCGGCGGGCACTGCCGCCGGTGCATCCTGCGATGCGACATACGGCTCGCGCGGCCCCGGCCCCGGCACGATCGGCGGCCCCGCATCCCGGAACTGCGGCGAGGACGTGACCGCGGGCGGCCGGGACGGCATGACCCACGCGCCGCCTCCCGGCGCAGCGACCTCTTCTTCCTCATTCCACACCGGCTGCCGGCTGCGCTCGCGCGAGGCCTGGCGTTGCGCGCCCGCGGGGCGCTGCTGCGCCGTCTCGGGGCTGCGGCGGCGGGTATCGGGATTGGCATCGGTATCGGCATCGGGCGCACGACGGGTCGTTGCAACGCGTGCCGGCGGCGGCGCAGGCGTTGCCGGCGGTGCCGATGCGGCCGCGACAGATTTCTGCGAGGCCGACGCCGGCGCCACGGCGGCCACCAGCGGCGGCGTCGATGCAGCAGGCGGCGCTGGCGGCGCGCTTTGCGACATCGGCGCAGCGCCGCCCTGCCCCACGGGCAGTGGCGGCACGGCCTTGCTGCCGGTCAGCACGTAGACCGCCCAGGCGATGAACCCGAGCATCAGCACCAGTCCGGTCATGCAGAACTTGAACCAGAAGCCGAGCGCGTCCGAAGGTGGTGCATGCAGCGGCATCGGCCGCGAATAATTGGTGCGTGGCGCATCCAGGCCGGTGCCGTGCGGCGGCGGCACCGTTGCGGCCGCCGCGGCTGCTCGCTGCTGGGCGTGCGCAATCGACGGCTCTTCGCCGAGCCGAGCGGCGCATGCCGCGCAAAAAATTGCCTGTGCGCGATTGGGACTGCCGCACGCCGGGCAGACGACCGATGGAGACCTGACCTTGAACATGCGCTTCACTTTGCATGAATACGAAGGCTTAGGTTGTCAGTTTGCATCCAGAGTGCGTGTCCACATGTCACTGAACGCAGCCGCATGCATCTCGTGCTGACGGCCCGATTTGGCGTTGGGGTGGGCCGATGGTGGTGTTCAGCGCGAAACGGTCATGCCGCGTCCAGGATCAGGGCGGTGGGGCACGCTGCGCAGCGAAATAAAGGAGGAGGCCGCAGGCCGGGGGACATTCGCGGAGCAGCGTGCCCCGCCGCCCTGAGCCCACCCCGGAAACTCAGCCCCCCGCAGCACGCGCCTTCGCGTCATCGGACACCGCGCGCGCACAACCCGCCGAGAACAGCAGGATCGCCGACGAGAAGTAGATCCACATCAGCAGCACCACCAGCGAACCGGCCGCGCCGTAGGCCGACACCACGGCCGCGGTCGAGAGATAGAAGGCCAGAACATGCTTGCCGAGCGTGAACAGGATCGCCCCGACGGCGCCGCCCAGCACCAGATGACGCAGCGCCGGCTTGGGGCCGCTGCTGAGCCGCATCAGCGCCGCAAACAGACCCGTGACGAAGGCGAACGAAACCACCTCGTTCACCACCTTGAGCAACGCCTCCATCGGCAGCCAGGTGCCGGCCCAGCCCGTCGCCAGGTTGAGCGCCGTGGTGACCGCGAGCGACATCAGCAGCAGGAATCCGAACACCAGGATGTAGCCGAGCCCGCGCAGCCGGAGCGACGCCTTGTGCCACCAGGGCACTTGAACCGCCGCCTCGCCGCCATGCCGCCAGAGCCGCTCGATGGCCGATTGCAGCTCGGTGAACACGCCCGTGGCGCCCGAGATCAGCAGGGCGAAGGCGATCACCGATGCGATGATTCCTTCCTTCGGTTCCTGCGCGCTCGTGATGGCCTGCTTGATGACCTCGGCGCCGCGCTGGCCGACCACGGCGCTGATCTCGCTGATGAGGCGGGTCTCGACGAACTCGCGGTCCAGCCACCAGCCCAGCACCGCGACCAGCAGCACCAGCAACGGCGCCAGGCTCAGCATGCCGTAGAACGACATCGCCGCGCTCATGCGCAGGCCGTCCGCCTCGCTCCACAGCGTGCCGGCGCGCCAGAGCGGCAGCAGGGGGCGCAGCGGCGCAGCGAGGGTCTTGAGGAACTCCGTCAATGCTTGAACACCAGGTAACGTGCCGACACGAAGTTGACCACCAGACCGGCCGCGCTGCCAAGCGCAACGCCGATGGCCGCCACCCAGGGACCCGAGAGCCAGTGCAGCGTCAGCACGTAGACCGCATAGTTGACCGCCGCCCCCCCGAGCATGGCCGACAGGTAGGCCACGTACTCGCGCAGCAGCGAGGCATGGGGCGCCGCATCGGCGAAGGTGTAACGGCGATTGACCTGCCAGGTGACCGTGGCCGCCGCCAGGAACGAGAGCACGCGCGCCGCGTACCAGCCCAGCCACGGCGCCGCGAGGTACAGCACGGCCACGTCGACCAGCAGCCCCAGCAGCCCCGCAACGAGGAACCAGCCGAAGCTGCGCGCCGCCTTCATCGGCCGCGGCCGTACCGGACGACGGACAGCACGCCCGGAATGGCCAGGTAGCGCAGGCGCTTGGCCTCCTGCCGGCCGACGGTGACGGTATTGAGCACGATGCCGCACACCAGCGAGAGCATCGCGACCAGCACGGTGCCGGTGGCCAGCACGGCGGTCGGCAGGCGCGGAACCAGGCCGGTACGCAGATAGGTGACGACCAGCGGCTCGACCAGCACCAGCGCGCCCAGGGTCAGCAGGCCGGCCACGATCGAGAAGAACGCCAGCGGCCGCTCGCTGATGAAGAGCCGCGTGATGGTGCGCAGGATGCGCCAGCCGTCGCGGTAGGTCGAGAGCTTGCTTTCGGATCCTTCGGGCCGCGACAGGTAGCGGCAGGGCAGCTCGGCATAGGGCATGCGCAGCTCGAGCGCGTGCACGGTGAGCTCGGTTTCAATCTCGAAGCCGCGCGCCAGCGCCGGGAACGACTTGGCATAGCGGCGCGAGAACACGCGGTAGCCCGACAGCATGTCGGTGAAGCCGCCACCGAACAGGTTCGCGACGGCACCGGTCAGCAGCCGGTTGCCGAAGCGGTGGCCGCGCCGGTAGGTCTGCGCATCCCGCTCGTCGTCGACCCGTGCGCCCACCACCATGTCGAGGTTGCCCGCCACCAGCATGTCGACCATGCGGTGCACCTCGCCCAGGTCGTAGGTCGCGTCGCCGTCGACCATCACGTAGACATCGGCATCGACGTCGGCAAACATGCGGCGCGCCACGTTGCCCTTGCCACGCAGCGCCACGTGGGTCACGTGTGCACCTGCGGCGGCGGCCACGGCGGCCGTGTCGTCGCTCGAGTTGTTGTCGAACACGTGGATCTCGGCCTCGGGCAGCGCAGCGCGAAAGGCCTCGATCACCTGCCCGATGGCCAGCGCCTCGTTGTAGCAGGGGATCACTGCGGCTATTCGCAGTGGAGGCAGCGGGGACGCTAGGGGCTCGGTCATGGCGAGGTCGGAAGAATGCGGTAGGCCTTCACGCCGTCCTTCTCGGTGATGAGTTGGAAGTAGCGGTCGAAGTCGGGTTTGGTGTGAATGTAAGGCGCCAGCGCGGTCTGGATCACGATGCGGCTGAACTGCTGGTCGCGCAGCTTGCGCGCCATCTGGTCGGCCGGCAGGTAGACGAAATCCGAATAGCGCCAGGGCCCGAAGATATCGCCCCAGACCGGGTTCGGCGCGAAGTAGAGCGAATCGTTCAGTGCCACCTGGTAGAGCTTGCCCTCGACCGGATGCGCGCGCAGGTGACTCAGCACCTCGTAGCCCGGAATGCGTTCGCGGAAGAAGGCCTCGCGGCTTTCCGGCGTGGGCGAGATCATGCGCACGTTGCGCGCGCTGTGCGAGAGGGATGTCGCGACGAGCGCGGCGATCAGCACGCCGCCGGCAATCTGCGGGGCCCTCGCCGGCAGTTGCCAGCGCCAGGCCCGGCCGATCCAGGTAAACAGTTGGTGCCAGCCCACCGCCGCCATCAAGGCGATCAGCGGGTACGACGGCAGCAGGTAGCGCGGGTAGCGCGAGGTCACGCCCCACACCAGCAACGCCCAGGCGCAGAACACCACGGCAGCACGCACGGCGGGCGAGCGCTTCCAGGCCAGGCTGAACGGCGCCAGCAGCACCGGCCACAGCATCACGTTGGGCGGACTCGCATGGTGCTGCTGCACATCGATGATCTGCTGCGCGTAATCCGCGGCGTTCCAGTTGGTGAAGCCGAACAGGCGCGCGCCGATCGGGTTGAACGGATCGCCGGTCATGAGCGCATTGCGCGCATACCAGTAGATGCAGGGCAACAGAAAACAGAGCAGGGCCAGCGCCCAGACCTGCGGCCGGCGCTCGCGCCGCACCACGAACACCGCGACCAGCGGCAGGAAAATCAGCGCCTGGTACTTGGAGCCCGCGGCCACGCCGAGAAAGAAGGCGGCCAGCGCCAGCCAGCGCACGCCGCGATCCGGCGCCGCCGCCTCGTGCCACCACCAGAGCGCCACGAAGGCCGACAACACCAACAGCGCCACGCCCATGTCGATGTACGAGTTCGGGTAGTCGCCGAGCGCCAGCCAGATCGCCGCGCCGATGCAGGCCACCAGCCGGTTCACGTGGCGCAGCCCGAGCCGGTAGATCATCACCACCGACAGCCAGCCCGCCAGCGCATGCAGCAGGTGCGTGAACACGTCGTCGTAGACCTGCAGCGCGGCCGCATAGAGCAGGTCGTAGTTGTACGGAAACCAGGGATAGCGCAGCCACTCGTACACGCCCATGCGGCCGCTCTCGGCCAGCTGCCGCGCATAGGGCAGGTGGTACATGATCTCGTCGAACGCCACCGGCGGCGCAAGCGGCGCCGTCAGCGTGGGCAGTGCAACGCATGCCAGCGCGGCCAGCGCAAAGCGGTCACCCCGCGTGAGGGCGGGCGCCGCGGCGTCCGGTTGCCGCCGCCAGGCGCGCCATTGGAGCGCGCCGGCCAGCGCACCGGCCGCCACCAGCACAAGAACCGCGCCGCGGCTCAATGCACCCGCCAGCGCCAGTGCTTGCAAGGCGACGACGAACAACCCCAACCCGAGCGCCGTGGCCATCGCCGTTTCGAGCCACCGGTCGCGGTGTGCAGGCGCCGCCAGGCGCGAGAGCAGCAGCCGGCCGAAGCCCCAGCAAGCCGCCACGAACACCGCAAAGGCCGCGTAGTGTGCGGCTGCAAAAACAAGCTTCTGAATAACGACTCCCGGATGCGGCGTCAAAGGTTGGGCGCCAGCAGGCGCTCGAGGTCGGCCTCGCTGGCCTGGCGGCGCCGGGCCTGATCCACCAGCTGGTCGTGCCCGATCTTGCCGACGTTGAAGTACGTGGCTTCGGGGTGCGCCAGATAGAAGCCGCTCACGCTCGCAGCCGGCAGCATGGCCAGGCTCTCGGTCACACTCATGCCGATGTCGGCGCAGTGCAGCAGGTCGAACATCGGGCCCTTGACGCTGTGGTCGGGGCAGGCCGGATAGCCGGGCGCCGGGCGAATGCCGCGGTACTTCTCGGCAATCATGTCCTCGTTGCTCAAGCCCTCGTTCGTCGCATAGCCCCAGAGATCGGTGCGCGTGCGGTGGTGCATGGCCTCGGCAAAGGCTTCGGCCAGGCGGTCGGCGAGCGCCTTCAACATGATGGCCGAGTAGTCGTCGAGGTCGTCGATGAAGTACTTTTCCTTTTTCTCGATGCCGAGGCCGGCGGTCACGGCGAACACGCCGACGTAGTCCTTGATGCCGCTGTCTTTCGGCGCCACGAAGTCGGCCAGGCAGCGGCTCGGGCGCATCACGCCCTCGATCACCTGTTTTTCGGCTTGCTGGCGCATGCCGTACCAGGTGAGCGCGACTTCAGTGCGCGACTCGTCGGTGTAGAGCACGATGTCGTCGTCGTTCACCGTATTGGCCGGCCAGAAGCCGACGATGCCGCTGGCGCTGAGCCAGCGGCCTTCGATCAGGCGCTGCAGCATGCGCTTGGCATCGGCATACACGCGCACGGCCTCGGTGCCGACCACCTCGTCCTTCAGGATCGCAGGGAACGGCCCGGCCAGATCCCAGGTCTGGAAGAACGGGCCCCAGTCGATGTACTTGGCGAGCTCGGTCAGGTCGAAGTTCTTGAACACGCGGCGGCCGAGGAACCGTGGCACGGTCGGCGTGTAGGCCGACCAGTCGACCGGCGTCTTGTTGGCACGCGCCTTCTGCAGCGGCCACAGGGTGACCTGCTTCTTGTTGGCATGCTGGTGGCGCACCTTGTCGTAGTCGGCGTTGAGTTCGTCGATGTACTTCGTGGCCTGGTCGGAGAGCAGCGACTGCGCCACGCTCACGCTGCGCGAGGCATCGGGCACGTAGACCACCGGGCCTTCGTAGTGCGGCGCGATCTTGACCGCCGTGTGCACGCGGCTGGTGGTGGCGCCGCCGATCATCAGCGGGATCTTCTTGATGCGGAAATGGTCGTCGCGCTGCATCTCGCCCGCGACGTACTGCATCTCTTCGAGGCTCGGCGTGATGAGGCCGCTCAGGCCCACGATGTCGGCGCCCTCGACCTTGGCGCGCGCCAGGATCTCGTGGCACGGCACCATCACGCCCATGTTCACGACCTCGAAGTTGTTGCACTGGAGCACGACGGTGACGATGTTCTTGCCGATGTCGTGCACGTCGCCCTTGACGGTGGCGATGATGATCTTGCCCTTGGTGCGCACGTCGCGGCCGGCGGCTTCGTCGCGCAGCTTTTCTTCCTCGATGTAGGGCAGCAGGTGCGCCACGGCCTGCTTCATCACGCGGGCCGACTTCACCACCTGTGGCAGGAACATCTTGCCCTGGCCGAACAGGTCGCCGACCACGTTCATGCCGTCCATCAGCGGGCCTTCGATCACGTGCAGCGGACGGCCGCCCTTGGCGAGGATGTCCTGGTAGGCCTCTTCGGTGTCTTCGACGATGAACTCGGTGATGCCGTGCACCAGCGCGTGGGTCAGGCGCTGGCCGACTGTCACGGGGGCCTCGGGCGTGCCGCGCCAGTCGTTGCGCTTGCTCTCGTCCTTGGCGCCGCTCTTGGCGGTTTCGGCCACTTCGACCAGGCGCTCGCCGGCGTCGGGCCGGCGGTTCAGGATCACGTCCTCGACGCGCTCGCGCAAGGTCGGCTCGAGGTCGTCATAGACACCGACCATGCCGGCATTGACGATGCCCATGTCCATGCCGGCCTTGATCGCGTGGTACAGGAACACGGTGTGGATCGCTTCGCGCACCGGGTCGTTGCCGCGGAAGCTGAAGCTCACATTGCTGACGCCGCCCGACACCTTGGCGCCGGGCAGGTTCTGCTTGATCCAGCGCGTCGCCTCGATGAAGTCGACCGCGTAGTTGTTGTGCTCCTCGATGCCGGTGGCCACCGCGAAGATGTTGGGGTCGAAGATGATGTCCTCGGCTGGAAAGCCGATCTCGTCGACCAGGATGCGGTAGGCGCGCTCGCAGATCTCGACCTTGCGCTGGTAGGTGTCGGCCTGGCCTGTCTCGTCGAAGGCCATCACGACGGCCGCTGCGCCATAGCGCCGCAGCAGCTTGGCCTGGTGCTTGAACTGCGCCTCGCCCTCCTTCATCGAGATCGAGTTGACGATGCCCTTGCCCTGGATGCAGCGCAGGCCGGCCTCGATCACTTCCCACTTCGAGCTGTCGACCATGATCGGCATGCGCGCGATGTCGGGCTCGCTCGCGATCAGGTTCAGGAAACGAACCATCGCCGCCTTGCTGTCGAGCATGGCTTCGTCCATGTTGATGTCGATCACCTGCGCGCCGTTCTCGACCTGCTGGCGCGCAACCGCCAGCGCCTCTTCGAACTGGCCGTTCAGGATCATTCGCGCAAAGGCCTTCGAGCCCGTCACGTTGGTGCGCTCGCCGATGTTGACGAACAGCGAGCCCTCGCCGATCGTGACCGGTTCGAGGCCGGACAGCAGCATGGGGGGAACGGGGACTTGGGACATGGCACTCACCTGTGTGAATCGGATCAGCAGGTGAGCGTCGTTGCGGGAGACCTGGAACCCCAAGCCTGACATCTCCGCGCGGGGGATGTTGCAACGCTCCTTGGGAGCGCGGATTTTAAGTCGTCTTGCCCAGGGCCGGTTCACAAACCCCCGGCCGCCCTGCGCTGGCCCCCGCGGCCGAGGCCGAGGTCGGCAGGCCGAACACGCGATCGAAGGCCCAGTTGAAGGCAAAGGTGTAGACCAGGAAGAACAGCACCAGGCCAAGGTCCATCACCAGGGCCTCCCACAGGCTCACGCCCAGCCCCCACGCGAACATCGGCACCAGGAAGGCGATCAGGCCGCCCTCGAAGCCGATCGCATGGGCGATGCGCCGGCGCACGCTGCGCCCGCGCGCGGCCTGGCGCGACTCCCAGCGCTCGAACAGGGTGTTGAACGCGAGGTTCCAGACCACCGCCACGACCGATGCCGCCACGGCCAGCGCGCCCGAATGCCCCAGCCCCTGGCCCGTCATGAGCGACAGGCCGCCGGCGGCCGCGACGATGGCAATGCCTTCATAGAGGCTGATGTAGACGACTTTGCGTTGAATTCCTTGCATGGAATCGACTTTATGACGCAAGAACTGATATAAAAAGTCATCTTCTTTCAGATAACTTGATAGACAACCCCATGGCCTTTTCCAGCGACACGGTCGAAGTCTTTCTGGCGGTGATCGACCGCGGCTCGTTTTCGGCCGCCGCACGGTCGCTCGGCCGCGTGCCTTCGGCCGTGAGCATGACCATCGCCCATCTCGAGGCGGAACTCGCCCTGCCACTGTTCGACCGCAGCGGGCGCGAGCCGCGCCCCACCGCGGCGGCGCGCTCGCTCGAGCCGCAGGCGCGGCTGCTGGCGGCCCAGCTGAAGGCGCTGCAGGTGCAGGCGCTTGGGCTGACGCAGGGGCTCGAGAACCACCTCACGCTGGCGATTGCGCCGGAATTGCTGTCTGCACCCTGGAGCGCGCCGCTCGCCGCGCTGGCGCAGGAGCACCCGCTGCTCGAAGTCGAAGTGCTCGCGGCACCCCAGGCCGATGCGCTCGAAATGCTGCACACCGGCCGGGCCCAGCTGGCGCTGGTGTTCGAGCGCCCCAGCATCGACGGGCGCGAAGGTTTTCAGGAGGTCGGAAGCGAATTGCTGGTGGCGGTAATCGCGCCGAACCACCCGGTGTTCGTCGCAGCCGGCCGGCGCCTGCGCGAGCAGCACCTGACCAACACGCGGCAAATGGTCGTGGCCGGCCGCGACCTCGCATCGAGCGATCCGCGCCTGGTGTTCGCGCGGCACATCTGGCGCAGCGACAACGCCCAGGCGGCGCTCAGCCTCATCAAGGCGGGGGTCGGCTGGGGGTGGCTGCCGCGCAGCTTCGCGCAGCCCCATGTGGCGGCCGGCGAACTGGTGGAGATCGAGTTCGAGAACCTCTCGAACGGGCTCGATCTGTGGGTCGACGTGGTGTGGTCGAAGGAGCGCCCGCTCGGCCTGGGCGCGCAACGCTTCATTCAGCTCATCCAGCGCGCCGACAGGAGCGAGGGCGCACTGGTGGCGCCCGCCGCCTGAAGGTTGTCAACCCCCGTCGGGCCTCTGCGCGCCCGAACCATCCCCGAGATTGGGCCGAGCGCCCGGGGGGGTGTACGGCCGCGGCGCCTGCGGCACGTTGACGTTGGGCGGCGCCGGCGGCGTGGGTACTGCGCCCACGTTCGGCCGGCCACCGCCTTGCTGCGGCGGCATGACGCCCGGGCCGGGATGACCGATGCCGGGGCCGGGTTGTGGCGCGCGGAAGCCCGGATCGCGGGGTGGCCGTTGGCCATCGCCCGGGTGCTGCCGGTAGCCCGGATCGGGCCCGTAGCCCGGGCCACCCGGCTGTTGTCGATACTCCGGCTGCGGCCGGTTGTAGCCATGTTCGGGCCTGTCGTAGCCGCGTTCGGGGCGGTAGCCCGGCTCGACCGGGCGCGGTTGCCAGCTCGCCCGCGGCGGCGGGGGCGGACGCCAGCCTTGCTGAGGCGGCGGCGGCGGGCGGTTGCCCCACCAGCGGCGGTCGCCATACCAGGAGCGGTCTCGGTAGTGGTCGCCCCAGTAGCTGCCGATGTTGAAGCTGATGATGGGCACGCCGATGGTCGCGCCGTAGGTGGCCAGCGGCACGTTGCCGCCGCGGTAGGGGTATTCAAGGCGCTGGGCCGCGGCCCAGCCGCGCAGGCCATCGGGCAGCACCACATCGCACCAGCCATAGCCGCTGGTGCAGCCGAGCACTTCGAGCGGCTGGCCTGGCCTGAGCCGGGTGATAGAAGGGTAGTCGTTCGATGGACCGGCGCGCAGATTGACCGGCCCCCGCGTGTAAGCCTCCTGGGCCGCTGCCGCCAGCGGCAGGGCCAGCGCAACCGCTCCCACGGCGAGCCAGCGAGTGACGTGTTGGTTGTTCATGGCGTTGTTTCCTTTGCAATCGAGGGTAGGCCGCGTTCGGGTGTTGTCAATCAGCCCACACCTCCACAGTCAACGCCCGGATGGCGCGTGTGGTGCACGACTGCAACCTCCGGCAATCAGCTTCACCTGCGCTTGACATGGGCGCGACCGCCCCTCGCGCAACAGCGCGGGTCAGGCCGCGGCTTGCGCCTCGCTGCTTTCGCGATAGAACGGCGTGCGCTGCAACGCGCGGCCCGCTACGGCCAAGACCGCGCGGCCGATCGCTGCGATGTGATCGGGCGTGGTGCCGCAGCAGCCGCCGACGATGTTGACCAGCCCCTCGGACGCAAACTCATGCAGCAGCCGCGACGTGACATCGGGCGTCTCGTCGAAGCCGGTGTCGCTCATCGGGTTGGGCAGCCCGGCATTCGGGTAGCAGCTGATGTACGTATCGCCGGCCACCTTCGCCAGCTCCTGGATGTACGGCCGCATCAGCGCCGCGCCCAGCGCGCAGTTGAGGCCGACTGCCAGCGGCTGCGCATGGCGCACGCTGTGCCAGAAGGCGGTGACGGTCTGGCCGCTCAGGATGCGGCCGGAGGCATCGGTCACGGTGCCGCTGATGATCAGCGGCAGCCGGTGGCCGCTGTTGTCGAAGTATTCGTCGACCGCAAACAGCGCAGCCTTGGCATTGAGCGTGTCGAAGATGGTCTCGACCAGGATCACGTCGGCGCCGCCTTCGACCAGCGCCTCGGTCTGCTCGTAATACGCCGCGCGCAGCGATTCGAAATCGACGTTGCGCGCGCCGGGGTCGTTCACATCGGGGCTGATGCTCGCGGTCTTGGGCGTCGGGCCGAGGGCGCCGGCCACGAAGCGCGGCTTGTCGGGCGTGCTGTATTTGTCGCAGGCTGCGCGCGCCAGCTTGGCGGACTCGAGGTTCATCTCGCGCGCCAGGTGGGCCATCTTGTAGTCCTCCTGCGCGATGGTGGTCGCGCCGAAGGTGTTGGTCTCGATCAGGTCGGCGCCCGCTGCCAGGTAAGCCTCGTGAATGTCGCTGATGACATCGGGCTGCGTGAGCGAAAGCAGCTCGTTGTTGCCCTTCACGTCGCGCTCGAAGTCCTTGAAACGCTCGCCGCGGTACTGCGCTTCGTTGAGCTTGAAGCGCTGGATCATCGTGCCCATCGCGCCGTCAAGGATCGCAATGCGCTGCGCAAGGATGCCGGGCAATGCCTGGCCGCGGGTGTAGGTGACGGGCTTCATGCCCCGATTGTAGAAACCGCGCCTTAACGTTGTTCGACGAAGGTCAGCACGGCTTCGAGCATGCGGCGCACATGCGGCTGCACGCCCGCCGCGACCTCGGGCAGGTAGTCGAACGGCAAGGCCTCCTGCATGTAGCTGCACTGCGTCATCTCGAGCTGCACCGCATGGATGCCGCGCGCGGGGTTGCCGTACTGCCGCGTGATGTAGCCGCCCTTGAAGCGGCCATTGAGCACGCCGGTGTAGCCGGGCGCCGAAGCCGCGATGCCCAGCAAGGTTGCCGCGAGCGCCGGGTCGCAACTCGCGCCGTTGGCGCTGCCGAGGTTGAGGTCGGGCAGCTTGCCTTCGAAGAAGCGCGGCAGCACCGAGCGGATCGAATGCGCATCCCACAGCGCGATGGTGCCGTGCGCGGCTTTCAGGCGGTCGAGCTCGGCCTGCAGCTGCCGGTGGTACGGATGCCAGATCGCGAAGCGGCGCGCGGCGATCTCCGGCTGGCCCGGCACGTCGCCAGCCGCGTAGATCGGCGTCTTGTCGAAGGTGTCGACCGGGCACAGGCCGGTCGTGTCCTGGCCCGGGTAGAGGTTCTGGTCGTCGGGCGGGCGGTTCAGGTCGACCACGTAGCGCGAGTGCGTGGCCACGAGCACCGACGCGCCGAGTTCGTCGGCGAAGTCGTAGAGCCGCTCCAGGTGCCAGTCGGTGTCAGGCACATGGCGCGCCTGCGCGGTGAAGCGTTCGGCCAGCGCGGGTGGCACATGGGTGCCGACGTGCGGCATCGAGATCAGCAGCGGGCGGGTGCCCTGGCGGAATCGGAAAGGCGGTTCGGTGGTCTGGAAAAGGCTCATGGCGTGTGGGTCAGCAACTGGCTGCGCGCGGCGACGAAGCCGGCCGTCGCGCTGTCGTGGAGAAGATGGCGCCCGGCCTGCACGCGCGGCTCGCCCGCGACCCACACGGCATCGATCGCGCTGGTGCGGTGGCTGGCGAACACATGGGACGAGAGCATGTCGGCGGCGGGCAAACCGGCCAGGGCCGGGTGCGTGGCATCGAGCACCGTGCAGTCGGCCTGCTGGCCGACCGCGAGGCCGGCAATGCGGCGTCCGGCGGCCTGCGCCCCGCCCTGCACCGCCGCGAGCGTCATGGCCGCGGCGACCTGCGGCTGCGCCGCGTCGGCCGCCACGTTGCGCTGGCGCGTCGCGAGGCGCTGGCTGTATTCGAGCATCAGCAGCTCTTCGGCGGCATTCACGCAGATGTGGCTGTCGGAGCCGATGCCCCACGCGCCGCCGGCCGCACGCCAGGCGACCAGGTCGAAGATGCCATCGCCGAGATTCGCTTCCGTGGTCGGGCACAGCCCTGCGACGGCGCCGCTCGCGGCCGCACGCCGGTATTCGTCGGCGTCCATGTGCGTGGCATGCACCAGGCACCAGCGTGCGTCGACCGGTGCGTGGTCGAGCAGCCAGGCAACCGGGCGCTGGCCGCTCCAGCCGATGCAGTCGTCGACCTCGCGCGTCTGCTCGGCGATGTGGATGTGGACGGGCGCGCTCGCATCGATCGCGGACAGCCCGGCGAGTGCTTCGCGCAACCCCTCGGGCGGCACAGCGCGCAACGAGTGCGGTGCCAGGCCCAGCCGCGCGCCTTGCGCATCGCACAGCGGCTTCAGGCGCTCGAGCAACGCGAGCATCGAATCGGTCGAGCGGATGAAGCGGCGTTGCCCCTCGTTCGGCGCGAGGCCGCCAAAGCCGCTGGTCTGGTAGAGCACGGGCAGCAGCGTGAGGCCGATGCCGGCGCGTTGCGCCGCACGCAGCAGGGCGAGCGCGAGCGTGGCGTCGTCGGCATAGGGCCGGCCATCGGCATCGTGGTGCACGTAGTGGAACTCGCACACCGCGGTGTAGCCGGCCTCGAGCATCTCGACATAGAGCCCGAGCGCGATCGCTTCGAGCTGCAGTGGATCGAGCCGCGAGGCGAAGCGGTACATCAGCGTGCGCCAGCTCCAGAACGAGTCCTGCGCCTCGCCCCGAAACTCCGTGAGGCCCGCGATGGCGCGCTGGAAGGCGTGCGAGTGCAGGTTGGGCATGCCGGGGATGACCGGGCCCGCGGCCACTTGCGCGCCCGGCGCCGGTTGCACGCCGGCTTCGACGCGGGTGAAGGTGCCGGCCGCATCCCACGACAGCGACACGTTCCTGGCCCAGCCGCCAGGCAGCAGTGCATCGGCTGCAAACAGCGTCTGCGTCATGCGCCCACGCCTTCCGCGATGCGGCCCTGCCGCACCACCGTGCGCACCGGCCGCTGGCCGAACCAGTAGGCCATCTCGGCCGGCTCGCGCAGATTCCACAGCACGAAGTTGGCGGGCCTGCCGACCGCGATGTCGCCATGCGTGTCCTGCAGGCCCAGCGCACGCGCCGCATGCCGCGTCACGCCGTCGATCGCTTCGGGCACCGTGAGGCGGAACAGCGTGCATGCCATGTTCACCATCAGCAGCAGGCTCAGCGCGGGCGAGGTGCCGGGGTTGTGATCGGTCGAGACGGCCATCGGCACGCCGGCTGCGCGCAACGCGGCGATTGGCGGCAGTTGCGTGTCGCGCAGCGTGTAGTAGGCGCCCGGCAGCAGCACGGCGACGCTGCCGGCTTCGCGCATCGCGTCGATGCCGGCTTGCGACAGGTGCTCGATGTGGTCGCACGAGAGCGCGCCGTAGCGCGCCGCGAGCGCGGCGCCGCCCATGTCGGACAGTTGCTCGGCATGCAGCTTGACCGGAAGGTCGAGCGCCCGGGCGGCCTGGAACACACGCTCGGTTTCTTCCAGCGAGAACGCGATGCGCTCGCAGAACACATCGACCGCATCCACCAGCCCTTCGGCCGCGAGCGCGGGCAGCATCTCGCGGCACACGAGGTCGATGTAGTCGCTGCTGCGGCCGGCGTACTCCGGCGGCAGTGCGTGCGCACCGAGGAAAGTGGTGCGCACCGTGACGCCATGCGCCTGGCCGAGCCGGCGCGCCACACGCAGCTGCTTGCGCTCGTGCTCGAGTGCGAGGCCGTAGCCCGACTTGATCTCGATGGCGCAGACGCCTTCGGCCAGCAGGCTTTGCAGGCGCGCGCCGGCGCTCGCAAACAGCTCGTCTTCGCTCGCTTCGCGCGTGGCGCGCACGCTCGAGACGATGCCGCCGCCGGCCTTCGCGACCTCTTCGTAGCTGGCACCGGCGAGCCGCATCGCGAACTCGTTGGCGCGCTGGCCGCCGTAGACCAGGTGCGTGTGGCAATCGACCAGGCCGGGCGTGACCAGCGCGCCGCCGCCGTCGTGCAGAGGCAGGCCGGCGTGCGCGGCCGGCAGTGCGGCGCGTTCGCCGATCCAGCGGATCGTGCCTTGCCCGACCACGATCGCCAGCTCGTCGCCGCCATCGGAGCGCAAGCCGGTCCAGAGTCCGTCGGCCGAGGGATGGGCGTCGAAGCTTTTCATGTTGAAGGTATCTCTCCCTGGATCGGCCACCACGCCACCATCGCGAGGCGGGCCGAGCGGCTGGCAGGTTTCACATGCCATTCCTCGACCTGGTCGGCCCACCAGACGCCCTGCCCCTGCGCCAGGTTGCTGCCACCCATGCGCCACTGGCCATCCACGCTCATCAGCAACCCATGACTCACACGCGGCAGCGTCGCCGCTTCCGCGATGATGCGCAGCTCAGCCGTGCCGCGCGCGCGCCGGCCCATCACGTTGAAATCGACGGAGGGCCCGCCGAGCAAGGTGCACTCGACCGCCGCGTCGCCACGGAAGACAAAGGGCTCGAGCGGCGCGGCCATTCGGTGATCGAAGTCGTCGGACTTGAGCCGCACGCCGTCGCCCTCGAGCAGCATGATCTGGCGGTCGACCCCCGCGAACACCGAGAACGGCCCGCTTGCCGCGATGTTGGCGATACTCACGCGCCAGTCGAAGGCATCGAGCCCCGCGCCCGGCGGCCAGTTGACGGCTTCGCGCGTGGCGCCGCCGCCATTCTTCCAACGCATGACCGGCAGCTCGTTGAATGTGAAACGTTGAATGCTCATCGCAGCAGCCCTCCTTGGCGCAGCTTCTGCTCGAAGTGCCGCAGGATCAAGGTGACCGTGCCGGTCAGCACGAAGTACACCAGCGCGATCGCAAGGTACACCTCGAGCGAGCGGTACGAAACGCTGATGATCTTCTGCCCCTCGTGCATCACGTCGTGGATGGTCAGCAGCGACACCAGCGCCGAGTTCTTGATCAGCGCGATGAACTCGTTGCCGAGCGGCGGGATCATGCGCACGATGGCTTGCGGCAGCACGATCTGCCGCATCGCGACGAAGGGCGTCATGCCGAGCGACTCGGCCGCCAGCGTCTGGCCCCGGTCGATCGACTGGATCGCGCCGCGCACGATCTCCGACACATAGGCCCCCGAGTACACGCCGAGCCCCAGCACACCGCAGAAAAACGCCGGCAGCAAAATGCCGAAGTGCGGCAGCCCGAAGAACAGGATGAACAGTTGCACCAGCAGCGGCGTGCCGCGGATGACCGCGACGTAGGCGGTGCAGACCGAATAAAGCCAGCGCCGCGCCGGGTTCAGCCGCCCGATGCCGACCAGCAGGCCGAGCACGCAGCCGAGCAGCAGCGCACAGGCCGTGATCTCGACCGTGACGAGCGCGCCCTGCAGCAGCGCAGACCAGCCTTGCCAGACGGGTGAGAAGTCGAGATCCACGCAAGACTACTTGGCCGTGTTGCTGAACCATTTCTTCACGATGGCGGCATAGGTGCCGTCGGCCTTCATCTTCTCGATCGCGCCGTTCACGGCACTGGTGAGTTCGGGTGAGTCCTTGCGGATCGCCATGCCGTATTCCTCGGTGGTCAGTTGCTCGTCGAGCACCTTGAGGCCGGGTCGCGTGCGCACGTACTGGTAGGCGGCGGGCTTGCCGGTCACGGCGGCGTCGCTGCGGCCGATGTCGACCAGGTTGAACATCTCCTGGTTCTTCTCGACTTCCATCAGCTGCACCTGCGGGTACTTCTCTTTCACGTAGCTGACCGACTTGGTACCGACCTGCACGCTGACCTTCTTGCCGTTCAGGTCGGCCGGCGCCTTGATCGTGGTGTTGTCGGCCTTCACCATTGCAACCAGGCCGCCCGCGTAGTAGGGCGCAGTGAAGTCGACCACCTTTTTCCGCTCGTCGGTGATGTAGATCGCCGACACGGCCATGTCGAAGCGCTTCGAGATCAGGCCCGGGATCAGGCCCTTGAAGTCGATATCGACCCACTCGACCTTGCGACCCAGGGTCTTGCCGATGGCTTCGACCAGTTCGATGTCGAAGCCGGTGCGCTTGCCGTTGTCGACGAATTCCATCGGCGGAAAGGTGGCGTCGGTGCCGACCGTGAGCACGGCCTGGGCCTGTGCCTGGGCGCTGACGCCAAGGGCCAATGCGGCGAAGGCGGTGGCAAGAAGGAACTGGCGGCGGATCTGCATGGTGACTTTCGTTGGAGAGGAAGGAGGGTTACTTGACCATCGGCAGTTGAAGCCCCTGCTTCTTCGCCGTCGCGATCGCGATGTCGTAGCCGGCATCGGCATGGCGCATCACGCCCGAGGCCGGGTCGTTCCAGAGCACGCGGGAGATCCGTTGCGCAGCAGCATCCGTGCCATCGGCGACGATCACCACGCCCGAATGTTGCGAGTAGCCCATGCCGACGCCGCCGCCGTGGTGCAGGCTGACCCAGGTGGCGCCGCCGGCGGTGTTGAGCAGCGCGTTGAGCAGCGGCCAGTCGGACACGGCATCGGTGCCGTCCTTCATGCTTTCGGTCTCGCGATTCGGACTCGCGACCGAGCCGGTGTCGAGGTGGTCGCGGCCGATCACGATCGGCGCCTTCAGCTCGCCGCTCTTCACCATCTCGTTGAAGGCGAGGCCGGCCTTGTGGCGCTCGCCGAGGCCGAGCCAGCAGATGCGCGCCGGCAGGCCCTGGAACGCGATGCGCTCGCGCGCCATGTCGAGCCAGCGGTGCGTGTGCTTGTTGTCGGGGAACAGTTCCTTGATCTTGGCGTCGGTCTTGTAGATGTCTTCGGGGTCGCCCGAAAGCGCGACCCAGCGGAACGGGCCCTTGCCCTCGCAGAACAGCGGGCGGATGTAGGCGGGCACGAAGCCGGGAAAGTCGAACGCATTCTTTACGCCCTCGTCGAACGCGACCTGGCGGATGTTGTTGCCATAGTCGACCGTTGGCACGCCCATGGCCTGGAAGTCGAGCATGGCCTGCACATGCACCGCGCAGGACTTGGCCGCCGCCGCTTTCAGCCCCGCATGCCGGGCCGGGTCTTTCATGGCGTCCTGCCATTGCGCCACGCTCCAGCCCGAGGGCAGATAGCCGTTGATGAGGTCGTGCGCCGAGGTCTGGTCGGTGACGAGATCGGGCTTGATGGCGCCGGCGCGGGCACGCCGCACCAGTTCCGGCACGATGTCCGCCGCATTGCCGAGCAAGGCGATCGACACGGCCTCCTTCTTCTCGCAGTGGTGCTGGATGAGCGCGAGCGCGTCGTCGATGTCCTTCGCCTGCTTGTCGACATAGCGCGTGCGCAGGCGAAAGTCGATGCTCGACTGCTGGCACTCGATGTTGAGCGACACCGCACCCGCGAGCGTGGCGGCCAGCGGTTGCGCGCCGCCCATGCCGCCGAGGCCCGCCGTGAGGATCCACTTGCCCGCGAGGCTGTTGTCGTAATGCTGGCGGCCGGCCTCGACGAAAGTCTCGAAGGTGCCCTGCACGATGCCCTGGCTGCCGATGTAGATCCAGCTGCCGGCGGTCATCTGGCCGTACATGAACAAGCCTTGCTGGTCGAGTTCGTTGAAGTGCTCCCAGGTGGCCCACTTCGGCACCAGGTTCGAGTTGGCGATGAGCACGCGCGGCGCGTTCTCGTGCGTCTTGAACACGCCCACCGGCTTGCCCGACTGGATCAGCAGCGACTCGTCGTTCTCGAGCTTGCGCAGCGATTCCAGGATCTGGTCATAGCAGGCCCAGTTGCGCGCGGCACGGCCGATGCCGCCGTACACCACCAGATCCTGTGGCCGCTCGGCCACCTCGGCGTCGAGGTTGTTCTGCAGCATGCGATAGGCCGCTTCGGTGAGCCAGCTCTTGCAGCTGAGCTGGCTGCCGCGCGGGGCGCGGATCACGCGGGTCGGGTCGTGGCGCGGGTCGGCTGCCACGGGGATGAATTTGTCGGGTGCGTTCATGGTCAGAGCTCCTTGGCGTGACTGGGAAGAATGTTCAGCAGGACGGCGGGCAGCGCGGCCTTCAGGGCCCACAGCCGCATGGCTTCGATGTCGGGTGCGAGGTAGCGGTCGCGTTCGAGAAACGCCACGTTGCCGCGGATGGCGGTGAATTCGGCTTCGACCAGCGGCGAGCTTTTCAGGCCGCGCTTGAGCTCGATGCCTTGCGCCGCACACATCGCCTCGACACCGACGACGACTGCCGTGTTGTTCACCATGCCGCCGAGCCGGCGCGCCGCGAAGGTGGCCATCGACACATGGTCTTCCTGGTTGGCCGAAGTCGGCAGGCTGTCGACGCTGGCCGGATGCGCGAGCGACTTGTTCTCCGACGCGAGCGCCGCGGCCGTGACCTGCGCAATCATGAAGCCCGAGTTGAGCCCGCCGTCGTGCACCAGGAACGGCGGCAGGCCCGACAGCCCAGTGTCCAGCAGCAGCGCGATGCGGCGCTCGGCGATCGCACCGATCTCGGCAATGGCGAGCGCGAGGATGTCGGCCGCAAACGCGACCGGCTCGGCGTGGAAATTGCCGCCCGAGATCACCTCGCCCGTGTCGACGAACACCAGCGGGTTGTCGGAGGCCGCGTTGGCTTCGATCACCAGCACGCGCGCCGCGTGCGCGAGGTTGTCGAGGCACGCGCCCATCACCTGCGGAATGCAGCGCACCGAATACGGATCCTGCACGCGACCGCAGTCGGCGTGCGAAGGCACGATCTCGCTGCCTTCGAGCAAGGTGCGCACCGCACCCGCCACCGCCATCTGGCCCGGCTGGCCGCGCGCGGCGTGGATGCGCGCGTCGAAGGGCTTGATGGAGCCCTGGATCGCTTCGAGCGACAGTGCACCCGACATCAGCGCCGAGGCGAACACGTTTTCGGCGCCGAACAGGCCGGCCAGTGCGAGCGCGGTCGACACCTGCGTGCCGTTGAGCAGCGCCAGGCCCTCCTTGGGGCCGAGCACGAAGGGCGCGAGGCCGGCCAGGCGCATCGCCTCGGCACCGCTGACGCGCCTGCCCTCGGCCGTGGTCGCCTCGCCTTCGCCGATAAGCACGCATGCCAGGTGCGCGAGCGGCGCGAGGTCGCCCGAAGCGCCGACCGACCCCTTGCGCGGGATCGATGGCGTGATGCCGGCGTTGAACAGCGTGAGCAGCGCATCGACCAGTGCCGGCCGCACGCCCGAGTGCCCGCGCGCGAGGCTCACCGCCTTGGTCGCAAGCACCAGCCGCACCACCGCCGCGTCCAGCGGCTCGCCGGTGCCGACGCTGTGCGACAGCACCAGGTTGCGCTGCAGTTCGGCCAGGTGGTCGTTGCCGATGCGCGTGCTCGCGAGCTTGCCGAAGCCGGTGTTGATGCCGTAGACCACTTCGTCGTTGTCGACGATGTGCTGCACCGCGGCCTGTGCGGCGCGCAGGCCCACCTGCACCGAGGGATCGAGCGTGAGGCGCAGGCCGCCCGCATGGATGCGGCGCAGCAGCGCGAGATCGACCTGACCGGGCGTGAGTTCAACGATGGATGCAATGGTCATGAAGCTGTCTATACAAGGGGTGTGGGCCGGACGCGAAGCAGAGCGCCCCGGTCTAGGAAACTGGATTGCCGTCGGCGCGAAAGCGGCTGCCAAGCCGGTAGCGCGAGGCCGGGTGCAGGCAGCGCACCAGCGTCACCGGCACGGTGCGCGTCCAGGTGCGGCGCGTGAGCAGCAGGCAGGGCTCGGCGGCCGGCATCGACAGGCGCAGGGCCTGCTCGACCGTGGGCAGCACGGCATCGACCAGGTGCTCGATCTGGTCGAACGGAACATGGCGCACCAGGTATTCGCTGGGCGGCGTGGCGACAAGATCCTGCTCCAGGAAATCGGGCACCACGCGCGGGTTGACGAAGCGGTCTTCCAGCTGCACCGGCACGCCATCCTCGAGATGCAGGCAGACCGTGTGGAACACCGACTCCCCGGCGCGCAGGTCGAGCCAGGCCGCCACATCGGGCGACGCCGCAAAGCGCTCGGCCACCACCAGCTGGTAGCCGTAGTCGTGGCCGCGCGCGCGGATTTCGCTCGCGATGTTGGCGATCTGCAGCAGGGTGGACTGCGGCTTGTCTTCGGCCACGAAGCTGCCGACACCGGCCACCCGCACGATGCGGCCCTGCTCGACCAGCTCGCGCAGCGCGCGGTTCACGGTCATGCGCGAGATGCCGAACTGCGCGACCAGTTCGTGCTCCGACGGCAGCCGGTGCCCGGCCGGCCAGGTGCCGTCCTGGATCTTGCGGGAGATGTGCTCCTTGACCTGCGCGTAGAGCGCGAGCGTCGGCAGATCACGCTTCATGTTGGGCCTCCCGCGAATAGACGAAGTGATGAGCGTGGGGGTTCACATCAATGCTCCGCCGCCGCCATCGATTCCGCACGGATCTCTTCGGTCAGCCTGGCCTTGATCTCCATGAACTCGGGCGAGGTCTTGATCGTGTAGTGGCGTGGATGCGGGAAGTCGACCGCGATCTCGGTCTTGATGCGACCCGGCCGTGCGCTGAACACGGCCACGCGGTTCGCCATGAAGATCGCCTCGTCGATGTCATGCGTGACAAACAGCACCGTCTTCTGCGCCGACTCCCAGATGCCGAGCAACAGCTCCTGCATCAGCACACGCGTCTGGTTGTCGAGCGCGCCGAACGGCTCGTCGAGCAGCAGCATCCTGGGGTCGTTGGCGAGCGCGCGAGCGATGGCGGTGCGCTGCTGCATGCCGCCCGAGAGCTGCTTGGGAAAGTGATGCTCGAAGCCGCGCAGGCCCACCTTGGCGATGAAGAAGTCGCTGCGCTCCTTTTGCTCAGATTCGCTCATGCCGCGCTCGCGCAGGCCGAAACGGATGTTCTGCGCAATGGTGAGCCAGGGAAACAGCGTGTAGCTCTGGAACACCACGCCGCGGTCGGCGCCCGGGCCTTCGATGGTCCGGCCGTCGAGCTGCACCTGGCCGGTGGTCGGAAAGTCGAGCCCCGCAACGATGCGCAAGAGCGTCGACTTGCCGCAGCCCGAGGGGCCGAGGATGGTGACGAAGTCGTTCTCCTTGACCTCGAAATCGATCGGCAGCAGCGCCTGCGTGCGCTGGCCCCGGGCGCCCTCAAAGACGCGCGAAACGCCCTGGATGGAGAGTTGATGATTCATAGCACGTCACCTTGCCAGGTGTTCATTCGGGAAGTACCGCGGAACCGGCTTTGCCGGGCCGCTGGTGCTGCCCCCTGCAAGGGGGTTGGCGTAGCGACACGAAGTGCGCGAAGACTGGGGGTGAGCCTCATATGGTGCTCCAGGCAAACAAGCGGCGGTTGAGCGCCTTGAAAGCGAAGTCGGACACCAGCCCGATGATCCCGATCACGATGATCCCGAAGATGATCTGGCCGGTGTTCAGCAGCGCCTGGCTGTCGGTGATCATGTGGCCGATGCCCGAGGACGAGCCGATCAGTTCGGCCACGATCACGTAGGTCCAGGCCCAGCCCAGCACCAGCCGCAGCGTCTCGGCGATGCCCGGTGCGGCGCCCGGAATCAGCACACGCGCCACGATGCCCTTGCTGTTGGCGCCCAGCGTGTAGGCGGCCTCCACCAGATCCTTGCGTGCGCCGCCCACGATGACCGCGACCATCAGGATGATCTGGAACACCGAGCCGATGAAGATCACCAGCAGCTTCTGCGTCTCGCCGATGCCGGCCCAGAGGATCAGCAGCGGAATGAATGCAGACGCCGGCAGGTAGCGGCAGAACGACACGAAGGGCTCGAAGAAGGCCTCGACCGGCTTCCACGCGCCCATCGCGATACCGAGCGGCACCGCGATCAGCGCGGCAAGCACGAAGCCACCGAACACCCGCCACACGGTCATGCCGATGTCGTGGATGAAGTTGTACTCGGTGAAGAGCAGGTAGCCCTCTTTCACCATCGTGACCGGGCTGGCCAGGAAGGTGGGCGAAACGAAGCCGCCCAGCGTGAAGACGGCCCAGACCGCGACGAACAGGATGAAGAAGCCGACGCCGAGCAGCCAGCGCGCGCGGCTGCTCACGGGCTCCAGCGGCGCGATCGCGCGGCGTTGGCTTCGCACCGGAAGCGCCGCGGAACCGGCTACGCCGGGCCGCTGGCGCTGCCCCCGGTCGGGGGTTGGCGAAGCGACACGCAGTGCGCGCAGCCTGGGGGCGAGCCAGTTCATTTGATGTACGAAGCGTCGAACGTGACGGCCAGGTTCTCCGGCGCTTTGCGGATCACGCCGGCCTCGAGCAGGATCTTTTCGGCATCCTTCATGAAGCTGGTGATCTCGCCGGCAAAGAACTTCTGGTTGGCGGCCTTGTCCTGCCAGCGCAGGTAGGCCGACGACTTGGCGAACTGCTCGCCGCTCTGCTTGACGGCCGAACCCATGATCTCGTTGGCCTTGGCGGGGTCGGTCTTGATCATCTCCAGCGCCTCGAAGTACGAGTTGGTCAGCGCCTGCGCCGCCTTGGCATTGGCCTTGAGCCAGGTCGGCGCGCAGCCAACCGTGTCCATCACCATCGGATAGTCGAGCGTGGTCGCCAGGATCTTGCCGGCGGTCGGGTTGGCGCGCACGGTCGAGAGATAGGGCTCGTAGGTCATGGCGGCATCGTTCTGGCCGGCGACGAACGCCGTGGCGGCGGGCTGCGGCTCGAGCGACACCAGCTTCACGTCTTTCAGCGTCATGCCGTTCTTGTTGAGCATCCAGGCCAGGCCGAAGTACGGCGCGGTGCCCGGCGCGCTGACGCCGATGCTCTTGCCCTTGAGATCGGCAAAGCTCTTGATGTCGTTGCGCACGGCCAGGCCGTCGGCGCCGTAGGACTTGTCCATCTGGAAGATCTGCACGATCGGCACGCCGTTGGCGTTCCAGGCCACGTGCGTCTCGACCGTGGTGGCGGCGCACTGGATCGCTTCGGAGGCCAGCGCCAGGTGGCGGTCTTTCTGCGGAATCATCTTCAGTTCGACGTCGAGCCCGTTCTTCTTGAAGATGCCGGCCTTGTCGGCCAGCGTGAGCGGCGCAAAGCCGGTCCAGCCGGACATGCCGAGCGCGATCTTGGTGGTGTCCTGCGCCTGGGCGACGCCCGCGGCACAGAGGCCGGCTGCAAGAAGGGTGGCAACTTTGAAGACGACCGTTTTGACCATGGGAGCTCCTGGGGTTCTGACTAGCGGGATGGGTGAATTGTGGTCGGGCGCCCCAACTTGTATATACAGGGTGAACCCTGTGTGCGAATCTGGTGCACTTCTCTTAGGAAAATGCACCAGATTGCTGTCTATACAGGTGGATGCGGCGCGATCGCTAGACCATCGCAAACGCCGTGCCAGCCGGCGGCGGCGGCCCTAGCCGGTGATGATCGGGCGCAGGGCATCGATCTCTTCGACCATGAAATCGAACAGGGCCGACACGCGCGGCGTGCGCCGCACTTCCGGGAGTGCCAGCAGACGCCAGATTCGCGCGAGTTCGGGAACAGGCCCGAGCACCCGCACCAGATCGGGCTCGGCATCACCCAGCGCGGTGGGCAGCGGCGCGATGCCGACGCCGGCCTTCACCGAAAGCAGCAGGCCGAGCACGCTGTCGTTGCGGGCCACGATGTGGGCTTGCGGTGCCACCTCGCGCAGCCAGCTGGCTGCGCGGTGGTTGGCCATCGTGTCGTCAAAGCCAACGAGGGGATGATCGGCGAGCTCTTCGATGCGCGCCGGCTGCCCGTGCCGCGCGACGTACGTCCGGCTGGCGTAGACAGCCCAGAGCGAATCGCCGAGCTTGCGCCCGACCAGTGCGCCGTCGACGGTGTCGCCGGAGCGCAGGGCGACGTCGGCGTCGCCATGGCGAAGATCGAGGTACTTGTCGCTCATGACGAACTCGACCCTGAAGGCCGGATGCCGGGCATGAAAGCGGTCGAGCAGGCCGGAACGCGTGAGGCGGTTGACCAGCGGTTCAGGGCACGTCATGCGGATCACGCCGGCCGCGTTGCGCTTCGAGTCGGCGAGCGCCTGCTCGAAGGCGAGCGCCGCGCGCTCGACCTCTTGCGCAGCGGGCAACATCTCCTGCCCGAACGCCGTCAAACGGTAGCCGCTCGGATGGCGCAACGTCAGAGGTCGGCCGATGTGCCGCTCGAGTGCTGCCAAGCGACGCTGCACGGTCGACTGATCCACCTGCAAAGCCCGGCCAGCGGCCAGCGTGCTGCCGTGCCGCGCCACCGCCACGAAATACTTGAGGTCGTCCCAGTCGAGCATGGTTCGGTTATGCACTTCCGCGGCCCCGTTCTGCAAGCTTGCGCCTTGTGGCAGGTGGGCCGCCTACCTAGGCTAGATGCATTCAACACCGGGTTCATCACGATGCTGCGCCATTCCATTCTGCTCCGCCCGCGACGCCGCGCGCTGCTGGCCGGCGCTGCAAGCGCCCTGCTCGCCGCCCCCTTTTGGCGACGCGCGCAGGCGCAAACCTCGCGCGGCGATGTGCTGCGCATCCTGTGCAGCGGCCCGGCCGGCAGCGTGCCCGACACCGTGGCACGGCGCGTCGGTGAGGCGCTGGCCGAGCTCGATGCGCGAACGGTCGTGGTCGACAACCGGCCGGGCGCTGCCGGCCAGATCGCCGTCAATACGCTCAAGACTGCCGCACCGGATGGCAGCACGCTGTTGCTGGCGCAAGGCGCCATCGCGACCATCTACCCCTCGCTGTACGCCAGGCTGGCCTACGACCCGGCCATCGATCTGCAACCGGTGTCGCTGGCAGGCGAGATGACGCTGGGCATCGCCGTTGGCCCGGCGGTGCCGGGCAGCGTGACGAACATCCGCCAGTTGCTCGTGTGGATGCGGCAGAACCCGGGCCTGACAAACGCGGGATCCCCGGGCACCGGCACGCTGCCGCATCTGCTCGAAGCAATGTTGTTCCAGGAAGCGGGCGTGGCCTGGGAGCACGTCGCCTACCCCGGCGGTCCACCGGCGCTCGCGGGGTTGCTGGGCGGGCAGATCGCCGTGCTGGTGTTGCCCGAGGGGCTGCTCCGGCCACATCGCGCGAGCGGCCGGCTGCGCCTGCTGGCGACGTCGGGTGCACAGCGCAGCGCCTTTTCGCCCGACGTGCCAACGCTGGTCGAGCAGGGTCATCCGAAGCTGGTGCTGCGCGAGTGGTTTGCCTTCTTCCTGCCGGGCCGTACGCCGCCGGCCACGTTGGCCGCTACTTCGCAGGCGCTGCGCGCAGCCATTGCGCAGCCGGCGCTCGTGGCCGCATTCGGCGAGTCGGCCATGGTCGCGGCCTCCAGCAGCCCGGCCGAGCTGGTCGAGCGCATCGCGGCCGAGCAGCGGGTGTGGGCGCCGTTGATTCGCGCTGCCGCGATCCGGGCGGAGTGATGACCGCCACTTCCGATGCCGCTGCTGGCTGGGACGCTGCTGCAGAGGGCTGGAACCGCAGCGCACCGCTGATCCGCGCCTGGCTGAACGACGCGACCCACGCAATGCTCGATGCGGCCCGCATCGGGCCCGGCGCACGCGTGCTCGACATCGCGGCCGGCGCCGGCGACCAGACGCTCGACATTGCGCGGCGGGTCGGCCCGCAGGGCAAGGTGCTCGCCACCGACATCTCGCCGCGCATCCTGGCACTCGCGCAGGCCAACGCCGACGCCGCGGGCCTGCGGCAGGTCGAAACCCGCGTGGCCGATGCGCAGCAGCTCGATCTGGACGGTGCCGTATTCGATGCAGCCCTGTGCCGGCTCGGACTCATGTTCTGCCTCGCCCCGATCGATGCGTTGAAGGCGGCGCGCGCTGCCCTGAAGCCGGGCGGGCGATTCGCCGCACTGGTGTTCGGTGCACCACAAGGCAACCCGTGCATTGCGATCATGGCGGCGACAGCGATGCGGCATCGCGCGCTGCCTGCCGCATCGCCGTATGCCCCGGGCACGTTGCTCAGCCTCGGCGAGCCGGGCCGGATGGCTCGACTGCTGGGCGCGGCCGGCTTCGTCGAGGTCGAAGTCAGGCCGGTGTCGGCGCCGTTCCACCTGCCCAGCGCGGCCGCCTACATCGAGTTCGTGCAAACGTCCGGCTCCCCGCTCATGCAGATGCTCGCGCCGCTGCCACCGGATGCCCAACGCGCTGCGTGGGACGACATGACTGCCCAGCTCGGCGTGTTCGGTGCGCCAGACGGCTGGCACGGACCGAACGAGTTGCTGCTCTGCTCCGCCGCCGCCCCCTGACTCGGAGGCGGCCTGGCAGGGCGGCGACAATGGGCCATCCCCTCAGTCCCGTCAGCCGTCGTGTCCGCCTTGCCCTCCCCGTCGAATTCCACCGAGCCCCTGCAGATCCTGCACGAGGTGTTCGGCTACCAGGCCTTTCGCGGCCCGCAGGCGCCGATCGTCGACCACGTCGTGGGCGGCGGCGACGCGCTGGTGCTGATGCCCACCGGCGGCGGCAAGTCGCTCTGCTACCAGATCCCGGCGATCGCGCGGCAGCGTGCGGGGCACGGCGTGGCGATCGTGGTGTCGCCGCTGATCGCGCTGATGCACGACCAGGTGGGCGCGCTGCACGAGGCCGGCGTGAACGCGGCGTTTCTCAACTCCACGTTGGACTGGGCGCAGACGCAGGACGTGGAGCGCCGCCTGGCACGCGCCGAGATCACGCTGCTCTACGCCGCACCCGAGCGCGTGACCACGCCGCGCTTTCTGGAGTTGATGGACGGGCTGGCGTCGCGCGGCAAGCTCTCGCTGTTCGCCATCGACGAGGCCCATTGCGTGAGCCAGTGGGGCCACGACTTCCGCCCGGAGTACCGCGCGCTGACGGTGCTGCACCAGCGCTACGCCGGCGTGCCGCGCATCGCGCTCACCGCCACGGCCGATGCGCTGACGCGCGCCGACATCGTCGAACGCCTGCAGCTCGAAGAGGCGCGGCAGTTCGTCTCGAGCTTCGACCGGCCCAACATCCGCTATTCCATCGTCGAGAAGAAGGACGCAACCACGCAGCTGCTGCGCTTCATCGAGCGCGAGCACGAGGGCGAGGCCGGCGTGGTCTATTGCCAGTCGCGCAAGCGCGTCGAAGACGTGGCCGTGGCGCTGCAGAGCGCGGGCATCAACGCGCTGCCCTACCACGCAGGGCTCGATTCGGCGGTGCGGCAGAAGCACCAGGATCGCTTCCTGCGCGAGGACGGCATCGTGATGGTGGCGACCATCGCGTTCGGCATGGGCATCGACAAGCCTGACGTGCGCTTCGTGGGCCACCTCGACATGCCCAAGAACATCGAGGGCTACTACCAGGAGACCGGCCGTGCCGGCCGCGACGGCGCGCCGGCCGATGCCTGGATGGTTTACGGCCTGCAGGACGTGGTGAACCAGCGCCGCATGATCGACGAGAGCCCGGCCGGCGAGGAGTTCAAGCAGGTGATGCGCGGCAAGCTCGATGCACTGCTGTCATTGGCCGAGGCCAGCGATTGCCGGCGCGTGCGCCTGCTCGGCTACTTCGGCGAACAGAGCACACCCTGCGGCAACTGCGACAACTGCATCACGCCGCCGCAGGTGTGGGATGGCACCGATGCCGCACGCAAGCTGCTGAGCACCATCTACCGCGTGCAGCAGCAAAGCGGCATCAGCTTCGGCGCAGGCCACATCATGGACATCCTGCGCGGCAAGGCGACCGAGAAGGTCAAGCAGTTCGGGCACGAAAGCATCAGCACCTTCGGCCTCGGCGCCGAGTTCAGCGAGGTGCAGTTGCGCGGCGTGCTGCGCCAGCTTATCGCCACCGGCGCGCTGGCGGTCGACACCGAAGCCTTCAATACCTTGAAGCTCACCGAAGGCTCGCGCGCCGTGCTCAAGGGCGAGGCGAGCGTGGCGCTGCGCGAGTCGGTTTCGTCGCCGGCCTCGCGCTCCGGCGGCAAGACGCGGCGCGAGAAGACGCCACGCGGCGCGCCCTCGCCGGCCGCCGCCGCGCTCGATGCGGCCGGCCAGGCCCGCTTTGCCGCACTGAAGGCGTGGCGCGCCGAAGTGGCCCGTGAGCACAACCTGCCGGCCTACGTGATCTTCCACGACGCCACGCTCGCGACCATCGCCGAGCGCGCGCCCGTCACGCTGGAAGACCTGCAGGGCATCAGCGGCATCGGCAGCAAGAAGCTCGAGGCCTACGGGGCGGATGTGCTGCGGGTTTGTTCGAGTTTCTGAGGTCACCACAAAACGAGAACGCCTTGGAAAAAAGCCGACTCTCCGAAACCGATATCTGTGACAGGTACATCACGCCGGCCCTCGTCAAGGCGGGCTGGCGTGGCACGGATCAGATCTATCGGGAGTTTCCATTGCGCGCAGGCCGCGTGGTGGTACGCGGTAGCAAGGCCCAACGCGACAAGACCACCGTGCTGCGTGCCGACTACGCGTTGTTCTACAAGGCCGACATTCCGCTGGCGACCTTAGAAGCCAAGGACAACCAACACGCCGTGGGTGCCGGCATGCCCCAGGCGATTCAGTATTCAGATCTGCTGACCGTGCCGTTCAGTTTCAGCAGCAACGGCGACGGTTTCGTGTTCCGCGATGCCACGCTCGCCACTGGCGTGCTGGAACAGAACATCACGCTCGATGAGTTCCCGTCGCCCGAAGCGCTGTGGGCGCGCTACTGCACATGGAAGGGCTGGACGCCCGAAGTCAGTCGCGTCGTGGCCCAAGACTACGCCCCAAGCAAAACGCCGCGTTACTACCAGCTCAACGCCATCAACCGTACGGTGGAGGCCATCGCCAACGGCCAAGACCGCGTGCTGCTCGTCATGGCCACTGGCACGGGCAAGACCTTCACCGCGTTCCAGATCATCTGGCGCCTGTGGAAGAGTGGCGCCAAGAAGCGCATCCTGTTTCTTGCCGACCGCAACATCCTGATCGACCAGACCATGGTCAACGACTTTCGGCCGTTCAAGGGCGCGATGGCCAAGCTCAGCCCGAACGCCAAGGGCATCGAGCGCGTAGACGCCCAAGGCCAGAAGTTCATCGAAGAAGTCGACCTCGCCGTCAACAAGACCACAAAGCTGGTCGACAAGAGCTACGAGATCTATCTGTCGCTCTACCAGGCGGTGTCGGGTGCGGACGAAGACCGCAATATCTACAAGCAGTTCTCGCCGGACTTCTTCGACCTCATCATCGTGGACGAATGCCATCGCGGCAGCGCGTCCGAAGACTCGGCCTGGCGCGAGATCCTGACCTACTTCACCCGCGCCACGCAGGTGGGCCTGACGGCCACTCCCAAGGCAAGTGATACGGGCGAATCCAATGCCGATTACTTCGGCGATCCGCTCTACACCTATAGCCTGAAGCAAGGCATCGACGACGGCTACCTCGCGCCGTACAAGGTGATCCGCGTCGACCTCGACAAGGATGCCTTTGGCTGGCGCCCCACCGCAGGCATGACCGACAAGCACGGCCAGCCCATCGAAGACCGCGTCTACACCGGCGCCGACATGAACCGCAAGCTGGTGCTCGAAGCGCGCGACGAAGCCGTGGCCGCACGCATCACCGAATACCTCAAGGGCACCGACCGTTACGCCAAGACCATCGTCTTCTGCGAGGACATCGACCACGCCAATCGCATGCGCCAGGCCTTGAGCAATGCCAATGCCGACATTTGCCGGGCGCAGCCCAAGTACGTGGTGCAGATCACCGGCGACAACGCCGAGGGCAAGCGGGAGCTCGACAACTTCATCGACCCCGAGAAAACGTATCCGGTGATCGCCACCACCTCTCGCCTGATGAGCACCGGCGTAGACGCGCAGACCTGCAAGCTCATCGTGCTCGACCAGAACATCCAGTCGATGACACTGTTCAAGCAGATCATCGGTCGTGGCACTCGGCTGCGCGAAGACCTCGGCAAGACCTGGTTCACGCTGCTCGACTTCAAGCGCGCGACCGAGCTCTTTGCCGATCCGGCTTTCGATGGTGAACCTGAACAGGTCTTCACGCCTGGCCCTGACGAACCCATCGTGCCGCCCGAGCCGACCGATGGCGAACCCGAGGGTACCGGCACGCCCCGCGACCCGTTCGATCCGCCGACTGGCCCCCTCGGGCCGCTCGGCCCCGGGGAGCCGCCACCGCGCAAATACGTGCTCGACAACAACGTCACCGTGGTTGTCGCCCGCGAGCGGGTGCAATATTTGAGCGCTGATGGCAAGCTTATTACCGACAGCTTGCGCGACTACACACGCATCAACCTAACGCGCCGTTACGACTCGCTCGACAAGTTCCTGCAGGCGTGGAACAGCGCCGAACGCAAGGCCGCATTGCTCGCCGAACTCGAATCGCATGGCGTACTGTTCGAAGCCCTGGCCGATGAGATGGGCAGCAAGGATCTCGATGCGTTCGACCTGTTGCTACACGTCGCCTGGCACCAGCCGCTGCAGACTCGCCGGCAACGCGCCCTGAAGGCCAAGCAGCGCGCGGCGTTCGAGCGCTACGGCCCGGTAGCGCGCCGCGTGATTGATGCGCTGCTCGACAAGTACACCGACGAAGGCATTGCCAGCATCGAGAGCGACGACGTGCTCAAGGTGCAGCCCTTCTCGCACATCGGCAGCCCGGCCGAGCTGGTGCGCAGCTTTGGCGGCCGGATTCAGTATCTCGGCGCGCTGCGCGACGTCGAGCAGGCGCTCTACGGCCCTGATGACCTTTAAGAACCGCTCATGTCCAACTTTGCCCCTCTCATCAAGTCCATTCAGGACGTCATGCGCCAGGACACCGGCGTCGACGGCGATGCGCAGCGCATCTCGCAGCTCACCTGGCTGCTGTTCTTGAAGGTGTTCGACGCGCTGGAAGAAGAACTCGAACTCACGCGCGACAGCTATACCAGCCCGATCCCCGAGGCGCTGCGCTGGCGCCACTGGGCCACCGACGCCGAAGGCATGACGGGCGAGACACTGCTGGACTTCGTCAACGGAAAGCTCTTCCCCGCGCTAAAAGGCCTGCGCAGCGATGCGCAACGCGACCCGCGCGGCTACGTGGTGCGCAGCGTGTTCGAAGACGCCTACAACTACATGAAGAGTGGTCACCTGCTGCGCCAGGTGATCAACAAGCTCAACGGCATCGACTTCAACCGCCAGGCCGAGCGCCACCAGTTCAACGACCTCTACGAAAAGATCCTCAAAGACCTCCAGAGCGCCGGCAACGCAGGAGAGTTCTATACGCCGCGCGCCGTCACGCAGTTCATGGTTGACCAGAGCGATCCGCAGCTTGGTGAGCGCGTGCTAGACCCGGCCACCGGCACCGGTGGCTTCTTGGTTTGCGCGATCGAGCACATGCGCAAGCAGGTGCACAACCCGGCGCAAGAAGCGCAGTTGCAGGCCAGCATCTTCGGTGTCGAAAAAAAACAGATGCCGCACATGCTGTGCGTAACCAACCTCATGCTGCACGGCATCGAAGTGCCAAGCCAGATCCGCCACGACAACACGTTGATCCGCCCATTGCGCGACTACACCAACGCCGACCGCGTAGATGTGGTGCTGACCAACCCGCCGTTTGGCGGCATCGAGGAGCCCGGCATCGAACAGGGCTACCCGGCCGACGTACGCACGAAGGAAACGGCCGACCTGTTCCTCGTGCTCATCAAGCACATCCTCAAGCCCGGCGGCCGCGCCGCGCTGGTGCTGCCCGATGGCACTCTGTTCGGCGAAGGCGTCAAGAGCCGCATCAAGGAACAGTTGCTCAATGAGTGCAACCTGCACACCATCGTGCGGCTGCCCAACGGCGTGTTCGCGCCCTACACCGGCATCAAGACCAATCTGCTGTTCTTCACCAAGGGCCAGCCGACGCAATACGTCTGGTACTACGAGCACCCGTACCCACCGGGTGCGAAAAACTACAACAAGACCAAGCCGATTCGGCTCGAAGAGTTCGACGCCGAGAAAGCCTGGTGGGGCAGCGCCGCCGACGGCTTTGCCAGCCGCGTGGAGACCGAGCGCGCGTGGAAGGTCAGCATCGAGCAGATCAAGGCGGCGGGCTATAACCTGGATCAGAAGAACCCGCATGCCGTCGATGTGGTTAGTCACGATCCCGAGACCTTGCTGGCCGACCATGCGCGGCTGCAGCGCGAGGCGCAGGCGCTGCGCGATCAGCTCAAGGCAATCCTGTCGCAGTCGCTGGGCGCGAACGCATGAGTGCGTTGCTGAAGGCGCGCAAGCCAAGCGCGAAATACGTGGTCAAGCGGGAAGCGCAGCTGGTGCGGCACTTCGAGTTGCTTGCGACTGCGCCCGGCGGCGTGGCGCGCTTGCGCCAGTTGATCCTCAGCTTGGCGGTGCAAGGCAAGCTGGTTCCGCAGGACGCGAGTGATGAGCCGGCGAGTGCGCTTCTTGAGAAAATTCAGGCGGACGGGAGGCGCCAGATCACACAGGGGAAATTTGCGCGCGATCGCTGGAACAACACAATCGCCCCCGAAGAAAAGCCCTTTGCACTGGCGCAGCACTGGCAATGGGCGCGGCTGGGCTCCTTGGCCGCATTCGAAAATGGCGACCGGGGAAGCAACTACCCATCCCGGTCTAATTTTGTGAATGAGGGCATCGCCTTCATCAATGCAGGGCACCTGCTCAACGGGCGCGTTGACTGTTCCGAGTTGAATTACATCACCTCTCAGACTTTTAACTCGTTACGAAGCGGCAAGATCCAGAAGGACGACATCCTCTATTGTTTGCGCGGATCGCTAGGAAAATTCGCTCTTGTTGACAACGAAATGCTCGGCGCAATCTCCTCGTCGTTGGTGATCATTAGGCTTTCCAAACAGCTATCCGTCTCCTACGCCATGCTGTATTTGGCGTCGCCCTTAGCTTCAGCTTTGATCAGGCGCTTTGACAACGGAACTGCACAACCGAATCTTGGCGCTGGGGATCTCGCAAGATTTGTTGTCCCCGTGCCGCCCCTCGCCGAACAAACCCGCATCGTCGCCCGAGTCGAAGAACTAATGCCCCTGTGCGACGCGCTGGACGCCAAGGGCCGGCTCGAAGCCGCGCAACACAGCCAGCTCGTCACCGCCCTGCTCGGCACACTGACCGACAGCGCCTCGCCCGAGGCGCTGGCCGACCGCTGGCAACGCATCGCCGAGCACTTCGACATCCTGCTCGACCGCCCCGAAGCCATCGATGCGCTGGAGCAAACCATTCTCCAGCTCGCCATACGCGGACTTCTCGTGCGGCAAGACCCGGACGATGAACCTGCAAGCGTGTTGCTGGAAAAAATACGGATGGAAAAGGAACAATTGGTCTCCGAGCGGAAGCTCAAGCGAGCCAAGTCGTTCGCGCTCGCCACTGACAAAGAACAACCGTTCAAGCTGCCTGCGCGATGGTCTTGGGCAAGACTGGGAACGATCACCGACACCCGTTTGGGCAAGATGCTCGACAAGGCGAAAAACACTGGCAAGCCTTACCCCTATTTGAGAAATACCAATGTCCAATGGGGCCGATTTGAACTAGACGACATCAAACACATTCATCTTGAGATGAGCGAACTCGATGAGTTCCGATTGCACCCCGGTGATTTATTGATCTGTGAAGGTGGCGAACCTGGCCGGTGCGCAATATGGGGCGGCGCCACCGACGCGATGTACTTTCAAAAAGCTTTGCATCGAGTGCGGCCGTTCAGTGGGGTGCGCTCTGGATTTTTGGCGCTTTGCCTCGAAGCTGACGCGAGGGCTGGTAGCTTAGACAGGCATTTCACGGGCGCGACCATCAAGCACTTTGTCGGGCAAGCCTTGGAGCGATATGTTGTGCCGTTGCCACCGCTCGCCGAGCAATCCCGCATCGTCGCCCGCGTCGAAGAACTCCGCAGCCTCTGCACCGACCTGCGCCAACGTTTAGCCGCCAATCGGCACACGCAAGCGCAACTCGCCGAAGCGCTTATCGCATCCGCCACGCTCTGATCCCACCATGCCTTCGACCTCGACCTCGACCTCTACCCGGCTGCAGGCCGTCGCCCTTCGGGAACTTCTGACGCTCCCAGAAAGCCGTCGTCTCGAGTTCAAGCGAGTCAGCGGCAAGATGGTGGGCAAGGCGCTGGAAACGATCTGCGCCTTTGCCAATGCGGAAGGCGGCACGCTGGTGCTGGGGGTGGCCGACCCGAAGGAGTTCACCGGCGAGGCCCGGCTGTTCGGCATCGAGGAGAACCCGGAAGCGGTGGACGAGTTGCAGCGCAAGCTGCTGACGGAGTTTTCGCCATCCATCGACACAGTGCGGTTGGCACGGCTGGGCTGCACGCTGCACGGCGGGCCTTCCAGCGGAAAGACAGGTTATCTGCTGCTGGTGCATGTGGGCCGTAGCAGCGGCGTGCACTCGATCACGCATGGCGGCACGTTCAAAAGGATGGACGCGAGCAACCGGCCAATGAGCGCCAGCGAGATCACGGAGCTTTCGTACCAGCGCGGGATCCGCAGCGCGACGAGCGAGCCCGTGGCCGTGGCGCTGGAGCGCTTGCGCACGCAGGCCTGGCTGCGCTTTGCTGACGCACGCGGCCCGCTGACGGGCAGTTTTGCCGAACAGCTGCTGAGGATTGGACTGGCCGACGAGGTGGCGGGGGAAGTTCGCCCACGGCGAGCTGCGGTGCTGCTCTTCGCCGATGAGCCGGGCAGCCTGCTTGCCGCGCTGGACTCGCGCGCCGATGTTCGCGTGATGGTGTACGACGGCAAGCAGGTGGTCACAGGTGCCACACCGAACTTGCGCAAGGCGCCCAAGACCCTTCGCGGCCCCTTGATCGACCTGATCGATGCCGCTGTGAAGACGGTGCTCGACGAACTGGCGCAAGGGCTAACACTCAGCAGCAGCGGCTTCAAGACCCTGCATGCCTACCCGGAGCGCGTGGTCAAGGAAGCCCTCGTCAACGCGATCGTGCACCGAGACTACCGGCTCAACCGGGACATTTTCGTGCGCATCTTCGACGACCGCATCGAAGTAGAAAGCCCCGGCCTGCTGCCCGGCAACATCGCGCCAGCGACCATCGCGCGCATGGGCTCCAAGGCGCGCAACCCACTGATTGCCGGCAACCTGCGCGAGTTTCGGGAACGACCGAACATCGATGCGGGCGAGGGGGTGCCCATGATGTTTGCCGAGATGGCCTTGGCGGATCTCTATCCTCCGCAGTACCGCCAGAACACCTCGACGGCGGTGGAGAGCGTCACGGTCACGCTCTTCAATCTGAAACGGCCATCGGCCTGGGATCAGGTCAGCGACTGGATCGACCGGAATGGCTCGATCGCCAATGCCGACGTGGTCAGAATCGCCGGGGTGGACACGCTGCGCGCTTCGAAGCTGTTGGCCGCCTGGCGCGATCAGGGGGTGCTGGTGCCTTTGCCCGGCCGGGGCAAGCGGAACATGGGTTACGCCAAGCCCAATGAGGCGCCGGCCGAGATGAGTTTGTTATCTCTTCTGGAAGATAACAAACCTGGGGAAGAATAAATTTCCTTTGACGACAACCACTTAGCGGTGACTTTGTTTTCTGGCCAGACAATGCCGCAGGGGCCAGGAGTGCTCACACGTCGAACCGCACCCCCTGCGCCAACGGCAGCTCGCGCGAGTAGTTGATGGTGTTGGTGGCGCGCCGCATGTAGTTGCGCCAGGCATCGGAGCCTGATTCGCGGCCGCCGCCGGTTTCCTTTTCGCCACCGAAGGCGCCGCCGATCTCCGCGCCCGAGGTGCCGAGGTTGACGTTGGCAATGCCGCAGTCCGAGCCCGCGGCCGAGAGAAAGAATTCCGTTTCGCGCAGGTCGTTGCCGAACACTGCCGACGAGAGGCCCTGCGGCACCGCGTTGTGCAGGGCGATGGCGTCCTCGAAGCGGTCATAGCCCAGCACGTAGAGGATGGGCGCAAAGGTCTCGTGGCACACCGTGGCCGTTTGCGAAGGCATCTCGACGATGGCCGGGTGCACGTAGAACGCGTCGGGATGCTGCGCAGCCAAAGCACGCGTGCCGCCTGACACCTTGCCGCCCTCCTTCGCCGCAGCCGCCAGCGCGGCCTGCATCGCGTCGAAGGCGGCCTGGTCGATCAGCGGGCCGACCAGCGTGCCGGCCACGCGCGGATCGCCGATGGGCAATGCCTCGTAGGCCTTGCGCAGTCGCGCGACCAGCACTTCGCGCACGCTCTCGTGCACGATCAGCCGGCGCGTGGTGGTGCAGCGCTGGCCAGCCGTGCCGGCTGCGGCGAACAGGATGCCGCGCACCGCGAGTTCGAGGTCGGCCGAGGGCGTGACGATGACGGCGTTGTTGCCGCCCAGCTCGAGCAGGCTGCGCCCGAAGCGCTGCGCCACGCGCGGACCCACTTCGCGGCCCATGCGGGTGCTGCCGGTGGCCGACACCAGCGGCACGCGTGCGTCGTCCACGATGGCCTCGCCCACGTCGCGCAGGCCGACGACCACGCCCGAAAGCCCGGCAGGCGCATCGCTGCCGAAACGCTTGGCGGCACGCTCGAACAGTGCCTGGCAGGCCAGCGCGGTGAGCGGTGTCTTCTCGGACGGCTTCCACACCACCGCATCGCCGCAGACGAAGGCAAGCGCCGCGTTCCATGACCACACGGCCGCCGGAAAATTGAAGGCGCTGATGACGCCCACCACGCCCAGCGGATGCCAGGTTTCCATCATGCGGTGGCCCGGCCGCTCCGACGCGATGGTCAGGCCGTACAGCTGGCGCGACAGGCCGACCGCGAAGTCGCAGATGTCGATCATCTCCTGCACCTCGCCGAGCCCTTCGGTCAGGATCTTGCCGGCCTCGAGCGAGACCACGGTGCCGAGCGCTTCCTTTTCGGCGCGCAGTTCTTCGCCGAGCAGGCGCACCAGCTCGCCGCGGCGCGGCGCGGGCACGGTGCGCCAGGCCAGGAAGGCCGCGTGGGCCTCGCCGACGGTGCGCGCCACGTCGGTCGGCGTGTGCATCGGTACCTGGCCGATGGTGCTGCCGTCGATCGGCGAGCGCACGCGCAGGCCGCCGCCGTTGTAGGCGGCGCGTGGCACGCCGATGCGGCCGAGCAAGGTCTGGATCTGGGCGGCGGGGGCGGTCATCGTCATCTGTGGGTGCCTCAACGTTCGATGGTCTTGTTCCAGCGCGTGTTCCACGCGGGGCGGTTGGCATTGACGCTTTCCCAGTCGACCGTGACGGCGTTCTTCATCCACTCGTTGATCTGCGCCACCTGCTTGGCCGCATCGCCGGTGGCGGGCGTCTTGGGGTTGGTCGGCAACTGGCTGCCATATTGCAGCGCCGCGGCCTGGGCCTGCGGGCTCAACAGGTATTCGGCGAGCTTCTGCGAGAGCTCGGGTTCGCTGTTGTTGGCGATGACGCACTGGCCCACGGTGAGCACCACCGAGCCTTCCTTGGGCTGGGCGTACTCGACCGGGATGCCCTTCTCCTTGAGCGCCGCCACGGCCGTGGGCGTGAGCGGGAAGAGCGCGGCCTCGCCGGTCTGCACCATCTCCGACAGCTTGGCCGAGCTCGGGATGTACTCGAGCACGTTCGGGCCGATGGTCTTGGGCCAGGCGTTGAAGCCGGGGTCGACGTTCTTGTCGTTGCCGCCCTGGATGCGGTTGAACATCAGGAAGCCGTGCAGGCCGAAGGACGACGACGGCATCGACTGGAACACCACCTTGCCCTTGAACTTGGGGTCGGCCATGTCCATCCACGAGGTGGGCGCAGCCCAGCCCTTCTCGGTGAACATCTTCTTGTTGTAGGCGATGCCGGTCATGCCGAGGCTCACGCCGCTGGCCATGTCGCCCTTGAAGCGCGCCGCGGGAAAGAGCTCGTTGAGCGCGGCGCTCGGGCGCTGCTTCTCGCACAGGCCCATGCCGATGGCGCGGTACATGATGCCGTCGTCGAGGAACATCACGTGCATCTGCGGCTTGTCCTTGTTGGCCTGGGCCTTGGCCAGGATGTCCGACGAGGTGCCGGGCACCACCACGACCTTGGCGCCGGTCTGCTTTTCGAATTCGCCGAACACGTACTGCGAGTACGTCTTCTCCATCGTGCCGCCGTTCATGCCGATGTAGAGCGTCTTGGCCTGCGCGAAGGCGACGCCGGCGGGCAGCAGGGATGCGAGGAAGGCGGCGGCGATCAGGGATGTCTTGCGGGTCATGGGGATTCCTTTCAGTGCGTGACGGAAGTGGCGTGGGGAACAGGCGGGGTGGAAGACGGGGACGAAACAGGCAGGCGATGGAAGCGATCGGCCGCGAAGGCATCGATGGGGGTGCTGCTGTGGCCCTTGCAGGCCAGCTCGGCCAGCACCTCGCCGGCGGCCGGGCCGATCTGGAAGCCCGCGCCCGAAAAGCCGAAGCCATGGAACAGCCCCGGCCTGCCGATGCTCGGGCCCAGCACCGGCTGCCGGTCGGGCAGGTAGCCCTCGCTGCCGCTCCAGGTGCGCAGGATGTGGGCATGCCGCAGCGCGGGCAGCAGCTCGATCGCCTGGCGGCACATGCCGTGGATGGTGCCGCGCTCGACGCGTGCGCGGTCGGCGTCGAGCGCGTAGCCCGCGCCGCCACCCATCACGACATTGCCGCGCGCTGCCTGCCGGCAATAGATGCCGCCGCCTTCGACGCCGAGGCTCCAGTCCATGAAGACCGGCAGTGGCTCGGTGACGGCCATCGCCGGGTTGCCGGTGCGCAGCGGCACCGCGTCGCCGAACTGTTCGGCGAGCGGGCCGGCCCAGGCGCCGGCGCAGTTGAGCAGCACCGGCGCACGCACCTCCAACGCGGCCGCGGTGGAGCGCAGCACGAAGCGCTGGCCGTCGTGCACCGCCTCATCAAGCGGCGTGCGCTCGAACACCTGCGCGCCCGCACGTTCGGCTGCGCGTGCAAACGCGGGCGACACGAGCCGTGGATTGGCCTGGCCGTCTTCGGGGCAGAACGAGCCGCCCAGCGCCTTGGGGCCGAGCCAGCCGGAACGCGCGCGCAAGGCCGCGCCCGTGATCATTTCAAGGCCGAGGTCGAAGTCACGGGTGAGTTCGCGGTAGCGCTCGAGCGCGGCCAGGTCGGCCTCGCTGCGCGCGATCTTGAAGTGGCCCGAGCGCAGGTATTCGCCGTCGGTGCCCAGCAAGGCCGTGAGTTCGCCCCAGATGCGGTGCGCACGTTGCGCGAGCGGCAGCTGGCTCAGCGGGCGGCCTTGCCGGCGCACGCCGCCGAAGTTGACGCCACTGGAGCGTGAACCGCAGAGGTCGCGCTCCAGCAGCACCACCTGCCGGCCCATGCGGCGCAGCGCCAGTGCTGCCGAGGCGCCGACGATGCCGCCGCCGACGATCGCCACATCGGTGTCGATGCGCCGCGTCATGACGACATGCCCTCGCTCGCGGCGACCAGCTGCATCGGGATCGGCTTGATCGGCGCCTGCCCGCGCAGGCGGCCAACCTGCTGCACCGGCTGGCCGGTGCAATGCGCCAGCACTTCGGCCGCGGCCACGCCGCACATGCGGCCCTGGCAACGGCCCATGCCGACGCGGCACAGCGCCTTCAGCCGGTTCATCTCGTCGGCACCGGTTTCGCGCACGGTCTGGCGCAAGGTGCCGGCGGTGACGTTTTCGCAGCGGCACACCACGAGCTCGTCAGGCGCGTGTGCGGCCCAATCTGCCGGGAAGGGAAAGGCGCGCTCGAGGCCGCCGCGAAAGCCGACGAGGCGGGCCAGCTTCTGTTCAAGCGATTGCGCGCGGGCCACATCGATCGCCATGCCGCGGTCGGCCAGCAACGCGAACGCCGCGCGCTCGCCGGCCCACTCGGCCGCGTCCGCGCCCATGATGCCGGCGCCGTCGCCGGCCAGGTAGATGCCAGCCACGCTGCTGCGACCGGCCGCATCGCGCTCGGGCAGGTGCGCGCGGTGCGGAGCGGCATAGGCGAAGCGGCAGCCGAGCAGGTCGGCCAGTTGCGTCTCGGAACGCAGCGCGTAGCCGAAGCCCACTGCATCGCATTCGAGCGTGCGCTCGCCCTGCCCATCGTGCCAGGCGACGCCGCGCACGCGTTCGTCGCCAAGCACCCGCAGGGGCCGCACGCCACCGTGGATCGGCACGCCATGCGCGCGCAGCCAGCCGACGTAGTACAGGCCCTTGAGCAGCACCGCCGGCTGGGAACTCATGGCCGGCAACGCGGCGACCTGGTCTGCGAGGCGCGCGGTGTCGAGCACCGCCACGACCTTGGCACCGGCCTTCGCATACTGGTAGGCCACGAGGTACAGCAGCGGCCCGGTGCCCATGAGCACCACGCGCTCGCCGATGGCACAGCCCTGGAACTTGAGCGCGACCTGCGCGCCGCCCAGCGTGTAGACGCCCGGCAGCGTCCAGCCCGGCATCGGCAGCACGCGGTCGGTGGCGCCGGTGGCGACGATGAGCTGCGCGAAGGCCACGCGCTGCGTGCGCTGGCTCGGGCCATGCAGCACGTCGAGCTGGTCGCCTTGCGCGTTCCACACCAGGCTGTCGGGCCGGTAGTCGACTTGCGCGTTCAGCGCGTCGAAGCTCTGGTGCAGCGCATCGGCGCGGCCCGACTCGAAGCCGTAGAGCGTGCGGCTGCTGCGGCCGAACTGCGGCGGCTGGCGCCGGTAGATCTGGCCGCCGGCGCGCGCGGCCTCGTCGATCAGCACCGGCCGCAGGCCGTGCGCCACCAGCGTCTGCGCCGCGCGCACGCCGGCCGGGCCGGCGCCGACGATCACGGGGGGCGCGGTGTCACCGTTCATGCGGCCTCCTGGACAGTGCCGGTCACCAATGACATGCCCGGCTGCACGAAGGTGGAGCAGGCGCGCAGGCGTTCGCCGTCGACGGTCTGCACCCAGCAGTCCTGGCACGCGCCCATCATGCAGAAGCCGGCGCGCGGCGCGCCGCTGAACTCGTTGCGGCGCAGCTGCCCGGTGTGCGTGAGCACGGCCGTGAGAACCGTGTCGCCCGCGAGCGCGGTGCGCGGCACGCCGTCGAGCACGAAAGGCACTTCGGCACGGCCGGTTTCGGCCAGGCGGCGCAGCAGTGGTTGCACGGCGCTCATGACCTTCCCACCAGCACGCGGTCAAGACCGTAGATGCGGTCGAGCAGCAGCATCGCCCCGGCCGTCACCGCGATCATCAATGCCGACACAGCGGCCATGAGCGGGTCGATCGACTCGGTCGCGTACATGTACATGCGCACCGGCAGCGTGACGGTCGACGGCGCGGTGACGAAGATCGACATCGTCACCTCGTCGAAGCTGTTAATGAAGGCCAGCAGCCAGCCGCCGGTGACGCCCGGCAGGATCATCGGCAGCGTGATGCGGCGGAACACCGTGGCCTGGCTTGCGCCGAGCGAAAGCGCCGCATGCTCGGCGCTGCGGTCGAAGCCCACCAGCGCCGCCACCACCAGCCGCAGGGTGTACGGCGTGACGATCACGGTGTGCGCCAGCACCAGCCAGCCGAAGCTGCCGGTGCCGCCGACCAGCGCGAACATGCGCAGCATGGCCACGCCGAGCACCAGGTGCGGAATGATCAGCGGCGAGAGAAACAGGCCGTTGAGAAAGTCGCGGCCCGGAAAGTCGTAGCGCGTGATGGCGATGCCGGCCGGCACCGCAAGCACCGTGGCCAGCGTGGCCGACCCCAGCGCGAGCCACAGGCTGTTCCAGAACGACAGCACGAAGTCCGGATGGCTGAACACCTCGCGGAACCACCGCAGCGAGAACGAGGTGGTCGGAATGGTGAGCGTGTTCTCGGGCGTGAACGCCACCACGCACACCACCAGCAGCGGCGCCAGCATGAAGGCGATGACGAGCGCGTTGAACGCCAGGGCGAAGGGGCCGTTGTTTCTCATGATGGCTATCCGAGCGCCTTCTTGTAGCGGCCTTCGACCATGCGGTTGAAGCTCAGCATCACGACCAGGTTGGCCGCCAGCAGCACCAGCGCAACGGTGGCGCCCAGCGGCCAGTTGAGCTCGTGCAGGTACTCGTCGTAGACGACGGTGGCCACCATCTTCAGGCGCCGCCCGCCGAGCAGGCCGGGGATGGCGAAAGAACTCGCGCTCAGGCCGAACACGATCAGGCTGCCCGACAGCACGCCCGGCATGACCTGCGGCAGCACCACGCGCCGCAGCGTGGTGAAGGGCGAGGCGTTGAGCGACAGCGCTGCGTTCTCGACGCCGGGGTCGAGCTTCTGCAGCGACGTCCAGACCGGGATCACCATGAAGGGCAGCATCACGTGCACCAGCGCGATGACCACCGCGATCTCGGTGTAGAGCATCTTGACCGGGCCGATGCCGATCCAGCGCAGCGCGCCGTTCACCAGACCCTCGGGGCCGAGCAGCATGCTCCAGCCGAAGGCGCGCACCACCACCGACACCAGCAGCGGCGCCAGCACGATCAGCAGCAGCACCGAACGCCAGGGGTTGCGCATGCGACTCAGCACATAGGCCTCGGGCGCACCGATGGCAACACAGATCAGCGTGACCAGCAGCGAGATCCAGAAGGTGCGCCAGAAGATGCCGAGGTAGTAGTGGTCGGTGAAGACGTGCACGTAGTGTTCGAGCGTGTACTGCCCCGCCTTGACGCCGGTGGCGGCGTCGTAGACGTTGAAGGACAGAACCGTCGTGAGCAGCAGCGGCACGAGCAGCAGCGTCGCGAACAGCAGGATGGCCGGGCCGGCCAGCAGCCAGGGCGCGGCAGGCTTGGCGCGGTTGCTCACACCATGGCCTCGGTTGCCACGGGCGCCTCGGCCGGCAGCAGCCGTGCGCAATGGTCGGGCCAGTCGAGCGCGGCGGCCTGGCCCACGGCCAGCGCATCGCGGCCGTCGTTGGGGCTCAGCACCGTCCACTCGCCCGCATCGGTCGCGAGGCGGTAGAGCCACTGGCTGCCGAGGAAGAAGCGCTCCTGCACCTCGGCATCGATGCGGCCGCTGCCGCGCGCCACCAGTTGCAGTTTCTCGGGCCGCACGCTGAAGAGTGCCGTGTCGCCGACCGCGAAGTGGGTGGCGTTGTCGACGGCCACATCGAACTGCCGCGCCCCGAGCGCGACGCGCACGCGGGTGCCGACCTCGCACACGCGCGCGTCGAGCAGGTTGGCCTTGCCGACGAAGGTGGAGATGAAGCGGGTCCGCGGATGCTCGTAGATGCGCATCGGCTCGTCGACCTGCGTCACCACGCCGGCCTGCATCACCACCACGCGGTCGCTCACCGACATGGCCTCGCTCTGGTCGTGCGTGACCATCACGGTGGTGGTGCCGACCTTGCGCTGGATCTGGCGCAGCTCGAACTGCATTTCCTCGCGCAGCTTGGCGTCGAGGTTGGACAGCGGCTCGTCGAGCAGCAGCACCGGCGGCTCGATGACGAGTGCGCGGGCCAGCGCCACGCGCTGGCGCTGGCCGCCCGACAGCTCGCGCGGATAGCGGGCCGCATGCGGCTCGAGGTGCACCAGCGAGAGCGCGCGGGCCACCCGCTCGCGGCGCTCGGCCTTGGGCATCTTGCGCATCTCGAGGCCGAAGCTCACGTTGTCGGCCACCGTCATGTGCGGGAACAGCGCGTAGCTCTGGAACACGATGCCCAGCCCGCGCGTGTTGGCCTTGGCATGCGTGATGTCGCGCCCGGCCAGCGTGATGGTGCCGCTGCTGACCGACTCGAAGCCCGCCACCATCTGCAGCGTGGTGGTCTTGCCGCAGCCCGACGGCCCCAGCAGGGAAACGAATTCGCCCTGCTCGACCGACAGGTTCATCGCCGAAACCGCGCGCGTGCTGCCGTAGAGCTTGCTCACGTCGCTCAAGGTGAGAAATGACATGGAGAACACTCCTTCGTGTATTCCACTCTATTGCAACAGCCGAGCCAGCTTCGTTCGGGTATTCCATCAAACGGAATGTTTCTTTGATTTATTCCGTTGAACGGAATATGAAGGCGCTATAGTGGACTGCAGATTTCACAGGATGACCCCATGGCCACACCCGAAGCAGCCCCCGGCGCCGTGCCACGCGTTTTCTCGCTCATGCGCGCCCTGGCCGAAGCCCCATCCGGGGGCGCCCGCGTCACCCAGTTGGCGCTCGATGTGGGGCTGACCCAGGCCACCGTGCACCGGCTGCTGCGCTCGCTGGTGGCCGAAGGCATGGTCGAGCAGGATGCGCGCAGCAAGCTCTACCGGCTCAGCGTCGACTTCTTCGCGCTGGCCGCGCGCGCCGGCAACCCCGGCGACCTGCGCAGCCTGTGCCGGCCGGCGATGCTGCGCCTGTGCGGCAGCCTGGGCGACACCATCTTCCTGATGGTGCGCAGCGGCTTCGATGCGGTGTGCCTGGACCGCAGCGAAGGGCCGTTTCCGATCCGCTCGTTCGTCGGCGACGTGGGTGGCCGGGTCGCCCTGGGTGTGGGCCAGGGCGCGCTCGCCATCCTCGCCTTCCTGCCCGAAGCCGAGCGCGAGGAGGTGATCCGCTTCAACCTGTCGCGGGTGCGCGAGTACGGCGTGTACGACGAGGTCTATCTGCGCACCGAGATCGAGCGCGTGCGCCAGGCCGGCTTTGCCGGCCGCAGCACCGGCCTGCTCGAAGGCATGGCCGGTGTCGCGGTGCCGATCTGCGACCGCGAAGGCCGCGCGGTCGCCGCGCTGAGCGTCGGCACCATCGCAGACCGCCTGAGCCCGGATCGCATGCCAACCGTGGTGGAACTGCTGCGCCGCGAAGCGGCCACCATCGGGCCGAAGATCAACCCCTTCGACCCGACCTTGCGCCAGCCCTCGCGGCGGCTCGCGGCCGCAGACAACAAGGATCTCTAGCGCGAGGGAGCTTCGAGCACGCGGTTCTCGCGCGCGGGCGAGCGGCGCAGGTAAGGGCCGTCGCCCACGTCCGTCTTGGCGGCACCGGCAATCGCAGTCTTGGTGCTGCCCGCCGCCGGGCAGGCGCCACCGCTGCGCAGGCTCAGCGCCGCCGCCAGCCGCGCCTCGGCGGGGTCGCCCAATGCATGACCGAAGTCGTCGGCCACGGCACAGGTGGGTGCGAAGCCGTCTCCATAGTCGCCGAAGCCCTGCGCGTTGACGCCCTGGAACTGGATCGCGAAGTAGGTGGTGCCGCAGTTGTCCTGCGGATAGAAGCCGTAGGGCTTGCCGCAGGTGGCGCCGCCGACCAGGTTGACCGCAACGCCAACGCCGCGCAATGAATTGACCACCGACTCGCTGGCCGAACAGGTGTCCGGCCCGGTCAGCACCGTGACGCGCGACAGCCCCAGTTGCGGCAGCGCCTGGCCGGCGGTGGTCGAGTAGCCGCGCGTGGTGCCGTAGAACGGCACGGCACCCAGTGCGGGGTTCAGGCCGAACGGGTTCTTGTCGTTGAACAGCAGCCGCTCGAAGATCCTGCCCTGCGTGGCGGCGGGCGTGGCCACCATGAAGGCCAGCTCGCTGGCCACGGCCAGCAGGCCGCCGCCGTTGTAGCGCATATCGATCACCAGGTCGGCGATGCCGGCGGTCTTGAACTGGTTCACGGCGCTGATCAGCTGCGCCTCGGCCGGTTCGTTGTGGTCGTTGAATTGCAGGTAGCCGACGCGGCCGCTCGCCGTGTCGATGGTCTTCACGTTCTGCACCGGCGTGCTGGTGACGTTGGCCGAGGTGAGCGTCACGCTGCGCGTGCTGCCGTCGGGCAGGCCGAGCTTGAAGCCGTGCTGCTCGCCGGCCTTGGCCGGGGCGAGGCCGGCGTTGAGCCGGGCGGTGTCGGTGCCGCTGACGACATCGACGCCATCGATCTCGAGCAGCTTCGCGCCGCGGCCGATGCCGGCCACGGCGGCCGCGGCGCCCGGCTCGACATAGGCCACGCGCAGATCGCGCGGCACGGTGCTGCTCAGAAAGGCGATCTCCATGCCATAGCCGGCCGACACGCCCGACTGGGACAGCGCGCGGTAGACGGCAGTGTCGTAGGTGAAGTGAAAGCGGTCCTTGGCGCGGCCCGACGCCGTGACGGCCGGTGTCTTGAGCGCGGCGAAGTAGGCGATCGGCGTGGCGTACGCGGCCGGCTGCAGACCGGTCGGCACCTCGGCGTACCAGAGGTAGGTTTCGTTGATCCAGCCGCGCAGCCAGCGCTTCTCGTCGGCGAGCGAGCCCGGCCGGTCGGGGAAGGCTGCGCCGGTGTCGGGGTCGACGCCGAAGCGCGGCGCGGCGCAGAGCCCGGCCACGGTGGACGAGGCGACGATGACCTCGGCATCGGCTGTGGCCGGCGCGACGGCCGGGGCCGAAGCAATGGGCAGGAATCCGCCGCCGCCGCCCCCTCCGCCACCCCCGCAGGCCGCGAGGACCGCGAGGGCACAGATGGCGGCGACGCCTGCAAGGTGGCGTCGCACGGCGCTACTGCACAAAACCCATGCCACGCGATTCGCGCACTTCGGGCTTGATGCGATGCTCGGCCTCGAGCTGCTCGAGAAACTCGGCCGCCGAGAACTCGGTCGCAAGGATGTCGGTCTGGCGCTTCACCGCGGCGAAGTCGCCCGGGCAGAGCTGATCCATCCTGGCCAGGCGCACGCGCAGATCGCCGGTCATCAGCGTCGCGTCGCCCGCCAGCGCCTCGGTGATGAACATGCGTTCGCGCTGGGTGGCCGTGAGCGGCATGAACTTGATCTTGAAGGTGAAGCGCCGCAGCGCCGCCTGGTCGAGCCGGTCCATCAGGTTGGTGGTGCAGACGAACACGCCGTTGAAGCGCTCCATGCCCTGCAGCATCTCGTTGACCTCGGTGACCTCGTAGGTACGCTGCGCGCCACGGCGGTCCTGCAGGAAGGAGTCGGCCTCGTCGAGCAGCAGCACGGCTTTCTCGGCCTCGGCCTCCTTGAACATGGCGGCCATGTTCTGTTCGGTTTCGCCGACGTACTTGCTCATCAGGTCGCTGGCCTGCTTGATGATGAGCGGCCGGCCGATGGCACGGGCCAGGTGCTCGGCCAGCGCGGTCTTGCCGGTGCCGGGCGCACCGTAGAAGCACAGCGTGCCGTGGCCGCGCGCCCTGACCGCCTCCACGATGCGCGGGATCTCGAAGCGCGTCTCGACGTTGAGCATGTCGAGGTCGTAGGTCGTGACGCTGCGGCGCTCGCCGCGGCCCCGGTCGGTGGTGCCGAGTGCGAGATCGGCATTCTTGAGCTGCCGCTCGATCAGCGATTCGACCGACACATCCTCGGTCTTGGCAAGGTCGGCAAAACGCGCCGCGGTGCGGATCTGCGCGGGCGTCAAACCCTTGCGCTCGGCCAGTTTGGCGGTAAAGGCCTCCGACACGGCCACGCCCTCGAGCGTCTTGCGCACGAGTTGCTCGCGCGCGCCGGGCGGGGGCGACTTGAGTTCGAGGTGATAGGCAAAGCGGCGCCGGAAAGCCGGGTCGATCTGCTCGATGCGGTTGGTCACCCACAGCGTGGGCACGGCGTTCGTTTCGAGGATCTGGTTGACCCAGGCCTTGCCGCTGACGCTGCCGCTGGTCGGTGCCGGCATCTGCTCGGCGCGCGACATGTACTGCGCTGCCTCGGTGCTGATCGGCGGGAACACGTCTTCGACCTCGTCGAAGAGCAGCGCGGCCCGGGCGCTGCCCTTGAGAAATACCTGCGCGATCTGCAGCGAACGGTAGCGGTCGCGGCCGCTCAGCGAATTGCCGTCGCGGTCGGCGTACTCCACTTCGAACAGCTCGAGCCCCGCCGCCTGCGCCACCACCTTGGCCAGCTCGGTCTTGCCGGTGCCGGGCGGGCCGTACATCAGCACGTTGACGCCGGGCTCCTTGCGCGCAACGGCAGCGCGCAGCAGCGTGATGAGCATCTGCGCTTCGTCGGACACGAAGGCGAAATCGTCGACTGCGAGTGCGCTCTTGGCCGACGGCCGGGTGAACACGGCCATCAGTTCGTTCTGGTCGCGGTACTCGCGCATCAGCACCGGGGGCAGCTTCTCGCTGACCTTCATGAGGTCGGCCAGGTCGGTGATGTTGTGTTCGGAAATGAGGTTCTCGACCAGGCCGATGCGCTCCAGCCGGGAACCGGCACGCAACGCCTCGCCCACATCGCTGGCGTTGACGCCGGCCACTTCGGCGATTGCGGCATAGGCCTCGGGCGCGTTGTTGACCTTGAACTCGACCAGCAGCGAGCGCAGGTCGCGCTGGTAGCGCGCGAGCGTGCCGTAGAGCAGCAGCGCGCGCTCGGCCTTGTTGAGCAGCAGCAGGCCGGCGAGCGCGTCGATGTTCTTCTCGACCAGCGTGGATTGCTTGCGCAACGCATGCGTGAGCCAGTCGCGCGTGGCCGAGAGCACCGAGAGCAGATCCTTCGGCTGGTCCTTGGCGTATTCGTCGAGGTAGAAGAACAGCGTGCCCTCCTCGTACGGGCCGCGCCAGACGCCGTGGCGCTCCAGCAGCGTGCGCCCGTCGAAGCCCTCGACGCCCTTCCAGATTTCGTTGCCGGCGCAACGCCGGCCAAGGAACTCGCGCAAACGGTGCAGCACGGGAGCGGGCCACACGAGATGACGGCCCGTCAGCGACAGCAGGCCATTGAGATCGCGTCGCACATTGAAGCGCGGGCCCTGCTTGGCCGCGAGCGTGAGCACGAAGTGCGAGCACATGAGCTCGAGCACCGGCGCACCCTTGAGTCCGGGCGAAGGCAGAGCCTGGCCGCGCGCGGCAGCCACCACCTCATCAACACCGGAACGTTTGACCATCGGAGCACCTTTTGTAGAGCCGACTCAGAGCGACCATAACGCAGACTTTTGGGTTCTGGAAGACATGGGAACAGTAAAAACCCTGATGTTGTGAATCCGTCCACAATCGCCGCCATGGTTGGAATCGAAGACATCAGCAGGGCCGCACAGCGCCTGCGCGGGCAATTGCTCGATACGCCGTGCGTGGAATCGCGCACGCTATCGGACATCGTCGGCGCGCAGGTGTTCCTCAAGTTCGAAAACTTGCAGTTCACCGCGTCGTTCAAGGAGCGTGGCGCCTGCAACAAACTGGTCGAATTGACCGAGGGCACGCCTCCGCGCGGCGTGGTGGCAATGTCGGCCGGCAACCACGCGCAGGGCGTGGCCTATCACGCACAACGGCTGGGCCTGCGCGCGCTGATCGTGATGCCGCGCTTCACGCCCGGCGTGAAGATCGAGCGCACCCGCGGCTTCGGCGCCGAGGTGGTGCTGCATGGCGACACGCTCGACGCCGCGCGCGCCCATGCGTTCGAGCTGGCCGAGCGCGAGGGCCTGGCCTTCGTGCACCCCTACGACGACGAGGCCATCATCGCGGGCCAGGGCACGGTCGCGCTCGAGATGCTCGATGCGGTGCCTGATCTGGACATGCTGGTGGTGTCGGTCGGCGGTGGCGGGCTCATCGCAGGCATGGCGATCGCGGCGCGGGCGCGCAGGCCGGGCATCGAGATCGTCGGCGTCCAGACCTCGCGCTTCCCGGCGATGGTCAATGCGGTGCAGGGCACGCACCATGTGCAGGGCAGCAGCACGATCGCCGAAGGCATTGCCGTCGGCACGCCGGGCAGGCTGACGCAGGAAATCATCAAGCGCCTGGTCGACGATCTGCTGCTGGTGGACGAGGGCGACATCGAGCAGGGCGTCCTGATGCTGCTCGAAATCGAAAAGACGCTGGTCGAGGGCGCGGGCGCGGCCGGCCTCGCGGCACTCCTGCGGCATCCGGAGCGCTTTCGCGGCAAGAAGGTCGGCCTGGTCCTGTCGGGCGGCAACATCGACCCGCTGCTGCTCGCGGCCATCATCGAGCGCGGCATGGTGCGGGCCGGACGGCTGGCCCGCGTGCGGGTCAGCGCCCGCGATGTGCCGGGTTCACTGGCCCAGATCACGGCGACCGTGGCCGAAGCGGGCGCCAACATCGACGAGGTGCACCACCAGCGCGCCTTCACCATGCTGGCAGCCCAGAACGTCGATGTCGAACTGGTGCTGCAGACGCGCGGGCGGCCGCATCTGGCGGCGGTGCTCGGTGCCCTGCATGAGGCCGGCTTCGCCGCCGAGGAACAGCGATAGGCCGACCGGCCAGTGCTCCCTGTCCTACGACCAACCGGGCTGACCCTTAGGCGCGGCCCGCGACCCCACCGGTAAAATAGCCGCCAGTTTCGAGAACCTGAGGTACTACTAATGTCTACACCCACCCCTGTCGAGCCGGCCCACGGCGCCGCTGTCGAGAAAGACGCGGTCGAGTCAATCGTGCCGTTGATGCCGCTCGTGCTGCCGCTCGCCGGCGGCGTCCTGATGCTGTTGCTGGCATCGATCGCCGTCTACATGGCCTGAGCCCCTCGGCTGTGCGGGCCCCTGTGCGGGCCCGCCGGGCGCTCCTTCGAAACTCCGGCAGAAAACGTTTTCTCCAACGGCCTTCGTGCGCATCGGCGCCGAGGTTCGTTTGAAAAGACGATTTTCAAAACCCAGGAGACTTCCGATGAACGCACCCGTGATGAAGGGCTTGAACCTTCAGGCACCCTCTTATGTCAAGAACGCGAAGCTGATCGCGTGGGTGGCCGATATGGCCGCACTCTGCAAACCCGACAACATCCATTGGTGCGACGGCAGCACCGAAGAGTACGACCGTCTCTGCCAGCAATTGGTGGACGCCGGCACCTTCAAGAAGCTCAACCCGGCCAAGCGGCCGAACTCCTACCTCGCGTCATCCGACCCGAGCGACGTGGCGCGCGTGGAAGACCGCACCTTCATCTGCGCTGAAAAGAAAGAAAACGCCGGCCCCACCAACAACTGGATGGCACCGGCCGAGATGCGCGCCACGCTGCAGCCGCTGTTCGACGGCTGCATGAAGGGCCGCACGATGTACGTGGTGCCGTTCAGCATGGGCCCGCTCGGCTCGCCGATTGCCCACATCGGCATCGAGCTCTCCGACAGCGCCTACGTGGCGGTCAACATGAAGATCATGACGCGCATGGGCCGTGCCGTGCACGACGTGCTCGGTGTCGACGGCGACTTCGTGCCCTGCGTCCACACGGTCGGCGCGCCGCTCGAAGCCGGGCAGAAAGACGTGGCCTGGCCCTGCAACAAGACCAAGTACATCGTCCACTACCCTGAAACGCGCGAGATCTGGAGCTACGGCTCGGGCTACGGCGGCAATGCGCTGCTCGGCAAGAAGTGCTTTGCGCTGCGCATCGCATCGAACATGGGCCGCGACGAAGGCTGGCTCGCCGAGCACATGCTGATCCTTGGCGTGACCAACCCCGAGGGCAAGAAGTACCACGTGGCTGCTGCGTTCCCGAGCGCCTGCGGCAAGACCAACTTCGCGATGCTGATTCCGCCGGCCGGCCTCGAAGGCTGGAAGGTCACCACCATCGGCGACGACATCGCCTGGATCAAGCCGCAGGCCGACGGCCGCCTGCGCGCGATCAACCCCGAAGCCGGGTACTTCGGCGTGGCGCCCGGCACCAACGTGCAGACCAATCCGAACTGCATGGCCAGCATCGAGCGCGACACCATCTTCACCAACGTGGCGCTGACCGACGACGGCGACGTCTGGTGGGAAGGCATGGGCGACGCACCGGCCCACGCGATCGATTGGCAGGGCAACGAATGGACGCCCGCCATCGCGAAGGAAACCGGCGCCAAGGCGGCACACCCGAACGCCCGCTTCACCGTCGCTGCCACCAACAACCCGGCGCTCGACGAAGCCTGGGACGACCCGAAGGGCGTGGCGATCGACGCCTTCATCTTCGGTGGCCGCCGCTCGACCACCGTGCCGCTGGTGACCGAAGCGCGCAGCTGGGTCGAAGGCGTCTACATGGCCGCCACGATGGGCTCGGAGACGACCGCCGCGGCCACCGGCCAGGCCGGCGTGGTGCGGCGCGACCCGTTCGCGATGCTGCCGTTCATGGGCTACAACATGAGCGACTACTTCCAGCACTGGCTCGACCTCGGCAAGAAGCTCGACGCGTCGGGCGCGAAGCTGCCGAAGATCTACACCACCAACTGGTTCCGCAAGGGTGCCGATGGCAAGTTCGTCTGGCCGGGCTACGGCGAGAACATGCGCGTGCTCAAGTGGATGATCGAGCGCATCGAGCACAAGGCCGAGGGCACCGAGCACGTGTTCGGCGTGAGCCCGCGCTACCAGGATCTGAGCTGGAAGGGCCTCGACTTCAGCGCCGAGCAGTTCGACACCGTCACCAGCATCGACAAGTCGGCCTGGCGCGACGAGCTGAAATTGCACGAAGAGCTGTTCGCGCAGCTTGCGCACCACCTGCCGAAGGAACTGCCGGCAACCAAGGCCGCGATCGAGGAGCGGCTGGAGGCCTGAGGCCTGCCCCGGCTCCCGGAGCCGACGCCATGAAAAAAGCCGCCCAAGGGCGGCTTTTTTGCGGGAGCCGCGAGGGCTCAGTAGTAGCGCGAAGCGTTCAGGCGGCGCATGGCTTCGTACAGCGTGGGCACTTGCCCTTCTTCCGAACGCCTTGCCTTCAGCGCGGGCGCTGCGGGCTGGGTGCCGGCTGCCACTTCGGCATCCGAGTTGCGGCGCGAGATCGCGGCTTGCAGCTCCTGCATCACGCGCGGGTCGCTCTGGGCGGTGGCCAGGAAGCGGGCATCGGCGCGGGCGGCGGCACGGTTCTGGGCCGATTCACGGAACACCGCAGCAACGCGGGCGAAGCCGGCGCGGAAAATATCCGCGTAGAGCGCCAGGGCGGCGAACGCGAAGGCGCACAGCGCAACCCAAGCCGCCAGCACGCTGGCCTCGGTCCAGTTGGACACGAGCGTGTCGACGACCACCATCGCGGAGGCCAGCACGGCCACCAGCAACAGCAGAATCAGATGGCGCGAGCTGGCGCCGTTGCGGCGGACTTCGCTGAAGCGGCCGAACAGGATCTCGGCGCGCTGCACGCCGGGATGGACTTGGGGTTGGTCAACGTGGACAAAACTGGTCATGGTGGATTCCTCCAAGGAACGAATGGCCGAAGCCGATGCAGTGATATTAGGGGTTTCCCTAGTGTTATTCCACTTTATCTTTCTGATGTTTATCATTCACCACGATGATAAATGTCAACTTTCGCACGCTGGATCTCAACCTGCTGCGCGTCTTCGACGAGGTAATGGCCGAGCGCAACCTCACCCGCGCGGCCCGCAACCTGTCGCTGACCCAGCCGGCGGTGAGCAATGCACTGCGGAGGCTGCGCGACGTGCTGGGCGACGAACTGGTTCGCCGCTCGGGCGCGGGTGTCGAGCCCACGCCGCGCGCGCTGGCGCTCTGGCCCACCATCCGCGACGCGCTGCGGCACCTGCAGCACACGCTGGCACCCAGCGACTTCGACCCGGGCACAGCCGACACCAGCTTCGTGCTGGCGATGGCCGATGCCACCGCGGCCGAGCTGATCCCGGGCCTGGTGCAGATTGCCGAACGCGAGGCGCCCGGCATCTCGATCCGGGTGGTGCCGTTGACCACGCGCGACCCGCGCCAGTTGCTCGAGAGCGAGGGCGCTGACATGGCGGTCGGCTACTTTCCGGCGGTGCTGGCCAGCCTGACGGCGCGCGGCCAGTCGGGTGCCGCCGTGCCATTCGAGACGCAGCGGCTCTATGTCGGCCAGTACGTGTGCGTGATGCGGCGCGACCATCCGCTCGCCGACCAGCCGCTGACGCTCGACGACTACTGCGCCGCGCGCCATCTGCTCGTGAGTTTTTCGGGCCGGCCCTACGGCTTCGTCGATCAGACGCTCGGCACGCTCGGACGCGAGCGGCGCATCGTGGTGACGGTGAACCAGTTTTTCACGGCGGGCCGGGTGGTCGCCAATTCAGACCTGCTGACGGTGCTGCCGCGCCATTTCGTCAACGTGACCGGCATCGACGACCAGCTGGTGCTGCGCGATTTGCCGTTCGACCAGCCACTGCTGCATGTCGACGCCGTCTGGCATCGCCGCGCCCAGCACGGTCATTCGCATGAATGGCTGCGGGATGCACTGGTGCGCTCCGCCGCGGTGGCGTTTGCGCGCTCGGTCATCGGGCAGAAGGTGCCCGAAGGGGGCTGAAGCTCAGCGCACAACGCGCAGCCAGGCGCTCGCGGCTTCGCGCAGCTCGTGCGCGTGGTGCGGGTCGACGCCGGCACACGAATCGGCGCTTTCAAGCAGCGCGGCGGCCGGGCTCGAAGGCACAACGGCGGCGGGGGAACGGAAAAAACCAATCAATTGACCAAACAACGAAAACATACGGATGCACGGCCTTGGACCGTGCTGGTGTGGTGATGTACTCAAGGTTAAGGGTTTTCCCTAGTCTTTCAAGCCCGACTTCATGCCCGATGCGCATGGGCACATTCCCCTAGACTGGCCCGCAATGAAGCTGCAACTGCTATCCGACCTGCACCTCGAATCGCACCCCCGCTTCGTGCCGGAGCCTGCACCGGACGCCGATCTGCTGGTGCTGGCGGGCGACATCGGCTCCTACCAGAACGGATCGCGCCTGACCGACCCCGACTTCGGCCTGGGCCGCTTCTCCCCGAAAAACGGCTGGCCGACGCCGGTGATCTATGTGCCCGGCAACCACGAGTACGACGGCGACGACTTCGACGCGGTGCACGCCCGGTTGCGCGACAGCTGCGACGCGCTCGGCATCCTCTGGCTGGAGCGCGAAACGCGGGTGATCGGCGGCATCCGCTTCATCGGCACCACGCTCTGGAGCGACTTCGACGCGCTGGTGGACCCGGCCGCCGGCATGACCGAGCAGCTCAAGGCCCGCGGCAAGGCGATGCGCGCGGCCAATTTCTACCTGGAGAAAGCGGCCACGGTGCGGGCCGGCCAGCCCTTCATGGCCGATGCATTGAGAGAGCACTCACTTACGTGCCAGGTATGGCTGCGCAATGCATTGGCCGAGCCTTACGATGGCACCACGGTGGCGATCACGCATTTTGCGCCGACCCTCGCGAGCGCCGACCCGCGCTACGGCCTGACGCCGGGCACCGCCGGTTTCTGCAATTCGCTCGACGAACTGCTGCCGCTGGCCTCGCTCTGGCTGCATGGTCACCTGCACTGCGCGTTCGACTATGTGAAGGACGGCTGCCGCGTGGTCGCCAACCCGCTCGGCTACCGCAGCAAGGGCGAGCAGGAAAGCTTCAAGCCGACGCTGTGCGTCGAGGTGCGCTGAAGGCTCAGCGCGCCGACAGCCCGGCGAAGCAGCTTTCGAGCACCATGTCGACGATTTGCGCGTCGCTGTACTTGTCGCCGGCCTTGAGGAACTCGAGCACCGGATCGCAGGCCCGCGCGAACAGCGTGTAGAGCACCGCGATGGCCGGCAGCTTGCTGCTCAGCGTGCCGTTGGCCTGCGCCGCCTTGATCCAGCCGCCGAGCGTGTCGCTCACGCCCATCAGGCGGTCGATGTAGGCGCGGTTGGCCATCAGGGTGGTGCGCAGCGAGGAGCTCTGATGCGGCAGTGACGGCATTTCGCCGGCCAGTTGCACCTCCATGGCCCAGCGGGCCACCGCCTTGAGCTGATCGAGCGGATCGCCGTCGGCCGGCAACGCGGCCATGAAATCCTGCGTCCGCTTCATGATCCGCACCATTGCGGCAGCGGCCAGGTCTTCCTTGCTCGGGAAATGCTTGTAGAGGCTGGCCTTGGCGATGCCCACGGCGGCGGCCACCTCGTCGACCGTCATCGCTTCGAAGCCCTTTTCGGCCAGCAACCGGTTGACGGCCTGGACGATCGCTTCCTCGCGGGCCACGAGCATCTGCTCCTTGAAAGACGGTTTGGGCGCAACGACGGCCGAGTTCATGCCAGGATTCTAGTCCCGCGCGTCACCGAACAGCCGACCCGCCTGTGAAGCTACTGCACAGTCTCGATCAGAACCCACGCGTCATGCTGACTCGACGCCCGCACGGCCGGCCTGCACCACAAAAGCGGCCTGCCGGGTGAACACCGCATCCACCGGCACTGGGTGCGGCGTGGCGCGCATCTCGCAGTGCAGCGCGTCCGGCGTCACGTCGACCAGGGCCCAGCCGCGCTGGTCGCCGCGGGCATGCTTCACGTCCGGGTTGTCGCGCCGCAGGCGCGCCATCGCGGTCTTGCTGGCGCCGTGCGCAGTGACCGAGCCGCCGATGAACTCGCTTGCCACCACCGGCGAGGCGCTGTCGTTGGGCCCCACGCGCAGGTCGGCGGCCACATGGCGGTGCACGTCGCCGCCCAGCGAGACCACGTCGCGCACACCGGCGTCCACGATGCCCTGCAACAGGCGCTGGCGCGCCGCGGGGTAGCCGTCCCACGCGTCCGTCCAGGTGCTGCGGCCTGCGGGCGTCTCGATGCCGGTGGCGCTGACCTGCGTGGCCTGGCCCAGCAGCTTCCAGCGCCGCGACGAACCCGCCAGGCCCTGTGCAAGCCAGCGCTCCTGCTCGGCGCCCAGCATCGTGCGCGACGGGTCGGCGAGCTCGCTACAGCCGATCACCGAACGGCCCGCATCACGCTGCGGATCGGGGCAGGCGTGGTGGCTGCGGTACTGGCGCGAGTCGAGCGTCCACAACTCGGCCAGCCGGCCCCACTGGAAGCGGTCGTGGATGCGCATGGCCGGGCCTTCGGGCGCGATCGCCATCGGCATGTGCTCGAAGTAGGCGCGGTAGGCCGCAGCGCGCCGGCGCAGGAACCGCGCGGGATCGCTGTAGCCGGGATCGCGGTCGTCCGCGTAGTCGTTCACCACCTCGTGGTCGTCCAGCGTCACGATCCACGGGTGCGCCGCGTGCGCGGCCTGCAGGTCGGCATCGCGCTTGTAGAGCGCATGGCGCGCGCGGTACTCGTCGAGCGTGTGCGGCACGGGGCTGCCGTGCTGGCGCGCGGTGTAGGCCGGGCTGCTGCCTTCGTAGATGTAGTCGCCGACGAACAGCACGAAGTCGATGTCCCGTGCGGCGATCTCGCGGTGCGCGGCGAAGAAGCCCTGCTCGTAATGCTGGCAGGACGCCAGCGCGAGCCGCAGCCGGCGCACGTCCGCTTCGGCCGCAGGCGCCGTGCGGGTGTGGCCCACAGGGCTCACCGCATTGCCGCAGGCAAACCGGTACCAGTAGTCGCGACCCGGCTGCAGCCCCTGCGCCAGCACATGGACGCTGAAGCCGCGCGACGGCCAGGCCGTCGCTTCGCCTTGCTGCACCGGCTGGCGCAACGCGGCATCGCCGTAGATTTCATAGCGGACTGCGAAGGCCGCACGGTCGCCGGCGGCCGGTTCCTCCTGGAGTTCCGGGGCGGCCAGCCGTGTCCACAGCACCACGCTGTCGGGCCGCGGCTGGCCGCTTGCCACGCCGAGCGTGAACGGGTCGCTGGCCCAGCGCGGATCGTTGGCAGCGCGCGCACCGGTCGTGGCGCCCCAACTGCCCAGGGCAAGCCAGAGCGCGGCGCGGTGGAAGTCTCGGCGACGAAGCTGCATCGCGGCCATTGTCCGTGCCCGGCGGCGTGCGCAAGTCTGCAACACTGACTGCATGAAAGTGATCGTTCTCGGCGCCGGCATCATCGGCATCAGCACCGCCTGGCACCTGCTCGGGCGCGGGCACAGCGTGACCGTGGTCGACCGCCAGGCCGACGCGGCAATGGAAACCAGCTTCGCCAACGCGGGGCAGATCTCGGTGAGCTACTGCGAACCGTGGGCGCACAAGGGCGCGCCGGCCAAGCTGTTGAAGTGGATGTTCCACAACGACGCGCCGCTGCTGTTCCGCCCGCGCTTCGACTGGCAGCAATGGCGCTGGGGCCTGAAGTTCCTGGCGCAGTGCAACGACGCGGCCTTTGCCCGCAATGTCGAGCAGATCATCGCGCTCGGCGCGTACAGCCATGCCGCGCTCAATGACGTCGTGCTGTCCACCGGCATCGAGTTCGACCGGCTCGAGCGCGGCATTGCCCACTACTTCACCGACGCCAAATCGCTGGACGGCGCAGCGCAGGCGGCGGCGCTGATGCAGCGCTACGGCGTCGAGCGCCGCGTGGTGGGCCGCGACGAGCTGCTTGCCATCGAGCCGGCGCTGCGAAGCTTCGGCGACCGCATCGTCGGCGGCACCTACACGGCAAGCGACGAGTCGGGCGATGCGCGGCTCTTCACGCAGGCGCTCGCACGGCGCTGCGCGGCCCGCGGCGCTCGCATGCTGTTCGGCCGTTCGGTGCAGCGCCTCAACCTCGCCGGCGGCGCGGTCGAATCGGTGGACATCGGCGGTGGCTCGGCGCGCGATTCGGCGCAGAACGACCTGACGCTGCGCGCCGACGCGGTGGTGGTGGCCTGCGGCGCGTACAGCGCACCGCTGCTGCGCACGGTGGGCGTCGATCTGCCGATCTACCCCGGCAAGGGCTACAGCGCCACCTTCGCGCTGCGCCGGCCCGAGGGCGCGCCCTGGGTCAGCACCATCGACGACACGGTGAAATGCGCCATGACGCGCCTGGGCGACCGCCTGCGGGTGGCCGGCACGGTCGAACTCAACGGCTACGACCATGCGCTCGATACGGCACTGGCGCGCCGGCGCTGCCGCATGCTGGCCGAGCGCATCGAAACCGTGCTGCCCGGCGTGTGCGACACGCGCAGCGAAGACGAAGGCGGCCAGCCGAATTTCTGGACCGGCCTGCGCCCCGCCACCCCGACCAACATCCCGTACATCGGCCACACGCGCGTCGGCAAGCTATGGGTCAACGCCGGCCACGGCACGCTCGGCTGGACGCACGGCGCGGGCTCGGGCAAGGCGATGGCCGAGCTGATCAGCGGCAACGTCGCTCCGATCGAGGGCTTCGACTGCCGCGGCGGCTAGCCTTTCAGCACGAGAGATCCCTCCGGATATTGCTCGCACATGAAATCGACAAACGCCCGAACCTTCGGCGCAGGAAGTCGCCTTGATGTATGCAGGACCCAGAGCTCGGCCTCCACGCCCGAAACCATGCCCCACTGAATCAGCTCTCCGCGCGTCAGTTGGTTCCACGCAATGGACTGCGGTATCAGGGCGGCGCCGGCGCCGGCGATCGCAGCGTCGCGAATCATCAGGAACGAGGAAAGCCTGAGCCTCGGGATCGGCTCCAGGACAAGGCGTCCGTCGTCGAGCGTCCAATTCCCGGCTTGAAAGCTTGTTGAAACGATGCCGGGAACGGGGCTGACCTTGCCTGGCGTTGGCACGGGCACAGAGGGCGCCGCCACGACCACCAAACGGTCCTTGGCGAAGCACCGGCCCACGAGGCTACTGTCCGGGCTCGGATTGATCCGGATCGCGGCGTCGAACTGCTCCTCGACGAGGTCCACCAGGCGATCGTCCGCCACCACCTCGCACGTGACGTCGGGGTAAGCCGCGCAGAACTCGGCGCAGATGCGACCCATCGCCAACTGGGAGAACAGCACCGGGGAAGCGACACGCAAGCGTCCGCGCGGTACTGACAAGCCCTCACGCGCGGAAGTCATGGCGTCGGCCACCTCGTGCATCGGCCCTTCGGTGCGATCCATCAGCATCTGGCCGGCTTCCGTGAGCTTGAGCCCGCGGGCGCTGCGCTCGATGAGCCGCACGCCGAGTTGCTCTTCCAGCTCCGCGATGCGCCGGGACAGGGTCGCCTTCGATCTCCCGCTCGCGCGGCTTGCCTTTCCGAGGCCGCCATTCGTTGCGACGAGCGCGAAGTCGGTCAATGCGTTCAGGTCCATGTGTTCCGAATTTGAAACGAGGTGTCTTCATCTTCGCATCTTCGTTTTATCGATGCAACGGCCTATCTTCTCCTCATTGCAACTTGGACATGAGGAAATTGAAATGACCACCACTCAACGTGCTGTCCTGATCCGGGCCTATGGCGGCGTTGCCGCCGCGGAGCTTGCCGAGATCGCGAGGCCCTCAGCCGGACGGGGCCAGGTTCTGGTCCGCGTTCGGGCGGCCGGCGTGAACGGCATCGATTGGAAAGTTCGTGAAGGCTTCGTCCAGCAGGCTTTCCCGCTTCAACTGCCCGCCGTGCTGGGCATCGAACTCGCGGGTGTCGTCGAGGCGGTCGGGCCCGAGAGCTCGCGCTTTCGTGTGGGCGATCGTGTCATGGGGCCGCTCGGCGGGCTGGGTGCCTATGCCGACTTCGTGACCGTCGACGAGGCGAAGCTGGTGCGCACGCCGCAAGGCCTGGACGACGTGCACGCGGCCGGCGTGCCTGTAGCGGCCGTGGCCGCCTGGCACAGCTTGCACCACGCGGGTCCGATCGCCGCAGGTCAGCGAATCCTGATTCACGGCGCAGCGGGAGGGCTGGGCGGCTATGCCGTGCAGTACGCCAAGCGGGCAGGCGCCGAAGTCTTCGCAACGGCGTCGACCGCGCACGTCGAATACGTGCGCAGCCTGGGCGCAGACCACGTCATCGACTACCGGACCGAACGCTTCGAATCGGTCGCGCGGGACATCGATCTGGTGCTCGACTACGTCGGCGGCGAAGTGCTCGATCGCTCGTGGCAGGTGCTGACGAAGGATGGCGCGATCGTCGGCACGTCCTCGGCCGACATCCTTGCACGCACGCCCCCCGGCCGCCGCGGACTGTGGTTCGTGAACAAGCCGGACACAGCCCTTCTGGAACGGCTGGCGGCGGAGATCGCCCAAGGCACGCTGATCTCGAAGCTCGGCGAAGTCGTGGGCTTCGACGATATCCCCGCGGCCATCGAACGCAATCGCACCGGCCCTCGCATCGGCAAGGTCGTCGCGGACTTTTCGCGCTGATCGACCCCCTCCCCCTTACCCACCTAACCCGTTTCCCCTCAACCCCTGGAGATTTTCATGAGCATTCTCGTCACAGGTGCCACCGGCACCATCGGTTCCCTCGTCGTCCAAGGCCTGGCCACTGCCGGCGCGCAAGTCAGCGCGTTCGTTCGCACACCCGGAAAGCAAAGCTTTCCGGCCGGCGTCAAGGAGGTCGTTGGCGACCTCACCGACGTGCCTTCATTGCGCGCGGCGCTCTCGTCCGTGCGCACGCTGTTTCTGCTGAACGCCGTCACGCCCGACGAGGTGACGCAAGCCCTCGTCGCGCTGAACCTGGCGCGCGAGGCTGGCATCGAGCGCGTCGTCTACCTGTCGGTCATTCATGCGGACAAGTTCACCAATGTGCCGCACTTCACCGGCAAGCACACGGTCGAGCGAATGATCGAGAGCCTCGACATTCCGGCGACCATCCTTCGGCCGGCCTACTTCATGCAGAACGAGCGCATGGTCCAGCAGGTGATCCAGGGCTACGGCGTCTACCCGATGCCGATCGGCTCGGCGGGCGTCGCGATGATCGATGCGCGAGACATCGCGGACGCCGCCGTCGCCGAACTGCTGCGCCGCGATCGCGCGCCTGCACCGTCACCACGCGTGACGCTGGAGCTGGTCGGGCCCGAGCTGTTGACCGGAGAGTCGGTGGCCAAGATCTGGAGTGCGGCGCTCGGTCGCGAAGTGACCTACGGCGGGGATGACGTGGCGGCGTTCGAAGGACAGATGGCTGCGATGGGGCCATCCTGGCTTGCCTACGACATGCGCCTGATGATGGCCGGGATCCAGAAGTTCGGCATGCACGGTGCGGACGGCGCAGCGGATCACCTGCAGGCCACCCTTGGCCGTCCTCTGCGCAAGTACGCCGACTTCGTCAGGGAGGCCATTGCCGCGTCGTAGAAGGCACGGGCGGGCAACGCGATCTCCGGAACAACGTGGCGAGGCCCTAAAGCAGTTCTTCGCCCACGATCGGCAGCAGCAGCCAGTTCTTGAAGCGCAGCCACAGGAACTGGCCGGGCTGATCCTCATGCACCACGTCGCCGCCCTGGTCGTCGTACTCGAGCCATTGCACGCGCTTGCCATCGGGGCCCATGCGCAGCCGGTAGCCGAGGTTCAAACGGTTGCCGGTCACCAGCTGCACATAGTCGTGCACGAGCTCGGGGCTGTCGACCACCAGCCCCAGTTCGGTGTTGACGGCCGCCGAACGGTGGTCGAGGTTCATCGAGCCGATGAAGATGCGCCGCGCATCGACCACCGCGAGCTTGGCATGCAGCCGGCTGATCGACTTGCCGAAATCGCCGAAGCGGCCCGAGCGGCCGGTCGACTCGGGTGCGATCTCGGAAACGGCGACACCGATCTTCAGCATGTCGGCGCGGTAGCGCTCGTAGCCCGCATAGGCCAGCGGCTCGTCGGTCGCGCCCAGCGAGTTGGTGACGACCGCGACGCGAACGCCCTGGTCGATGGCCGTCTTCATCATCTCGAGGCCGCGTGCGCCCGGAATGAAATACGGCGACGCAATTTGCACGTCCTTGCGCGCCGAGCCGATGACGCCCAGCGCGCCTTCCGTCACGCTGCCGCGAAAGGCCTCTGCCGGCGGGCGCGTGATCTTGGCCGGGTCGTCGGCAAAGAGCTCGGCGTGGGCCCAGCGGAAGTCGAGCTGCCCCGTCGCCAGCTGCTGCCCGACCGGCGGGCGGTCGAGCACGTCGCGCGCACGTATCGGCACGTCGGGCGCGGCCGTGCTCACCAGTTCGTCGAAGCGGCGTTGCGCCGCGTCGGGCCGCAGCCGCAGCGGCAGCGGCAGCGGCGCGACGCTGTCGATGGGCCACACCTGCCCGCTGTTCCAGTAGCGGTCGAAGGCGTCGGACATTCGGCGCACGATCGGCCCGCACGAGAGCACGTCCATGTCGATGAAGTTGGCCGCGGTGCTGCGCATGAAGTATTCGTTGGCGATGTTGCGCCCGCCCGAAACCGCAAAGCTGTTGTCGGCCACCAGCAGCTTGTTGTGCATGCGGTGGTTGATGCGGCCGAACTCGTGCAGCGACAACGCCAGCCGCGCGGTGAGCGAGGCCGCGCGCGACGGCAGCGGGTTGAACAGCCGCACCTCCACGTTCGGGTAGGCCGAGAGCGTGCTGAACAGCTCGTCTTCGCCGCCGGTGTAGAGATCGTCGACGAGTAGCCGCACCCGCACGCCGCGCGCGGCGGCGTCGCGCAGCTCGCGCAGGAACAGCAGCCCGACATCGTCGTTCTGGATCAGGTAGTACTGGACGTCGAGCGTTTTTTCGGCGTTGCGCGCGAGGGAAATGCGGGCGTCGAAGGCGAACGCCGCCTCGGGCAGCAGCCGGAAGCCCGAGAAAGCCGCCGGATGGGCCGCCGCATCGGCCGCCACGAGGCGCGCGAGCGAGGTGGTGGCGACATCGGACATCGCATGCGTCGGCACGCCCGGCACCGGCGGCGGCAGGCTGGCGCAGGCGCCGAGCAGCAAGGCCGCGCCAATCGCCAGCAGGGAACGGAGGGAGTCCGGTGCACGCATGGCCCGCACTGTAAGACCGGCGGCAGGGCCTGACCAGACAACCGGCACCTATGATCGCCCGGCACTTGCAACAAGGGACAACGCATGCTCAACGGACTGTGGCTCGGCTTCTTCCTCGTCGCCGCGGTGGCCGCACTCGGGCGCTGGCTGGTCGGCGGCGACGCGGCCGTGTTCGCGGCGGTGGTGGAAAGCCTGTTCGCGATGGCGCGGCTGGCGGTCGAGGTGATGGTGCTGCTGTTCGGCACGCTGACGCTGTGGCTCGGCCTGCTGCGCATCGCCGAGGCGGCCGGGCTGGTCGCCTGGCTGGCGCGCCTGCTCGGGCCGCTGTTCCGGCGGCTCATGCCCGAGGTGCCGGCTGGGCATCCTGCCCTCGGCCTCATCACGATGAACTTCGCGGCCAACGCGCTGGGCCTGGACAACGCCGCCACGCCGATCGGGCTGAAGGCGATGCGCGAACTGCAGACTCTGAACCCGAGCCCCGCCAGCGCGACCAACGCGCAGATCCTGTTTCTGGTGCTGAACGCCTCGTCGCTCACGCTGCTGCCCGTGACCATCTTCATGTACCGCGCACAGCAGGGCGCGGCCGACCCGACGCTGGTGTTCCTGCCGATCCTGCTGGCCACCAGCGCGTCGACGCTGGTCGGCCTGCTCTCCGTGGCCGTGATGCAGCGGCTGCGCCTGTGGGATCCGGTGGTGCTGGCCTACCTGCTGCCGGGTGCGCTGGTGCTGGGCGGCTTCATGGCACTGCTCGGAACGCTGTCGGCCGCGGCGCTGGCCTCGCTCTCGTCGCTGCTCGGCAACCTGGCGCTGTTCGGCATCGTGATCGTGTTCCTGCTGGTCGGGGCGCTGCGCCGCGTGAAGGTGTACGAGAGCTTCATCGAAGGTGCCAAGGAAGGCTTCGACGTGGCGAAGAACCTGCTGCCCTACTTGGTCGCGATGCTCTGCGCCATCGGCGTGCTGCGCGCGTCGGGTGCGCTCGACTTCGCGCTCGGCGGCATCCGATGGCTCGTTGCGCAATCAGGCTGGGACGCACGCTTTGTCGACGCACTGCCGACCGCGCTGGTCAAGCCGTTCTCGGGCAGCGCGGCGCGCGCGATGCTGATCGAGACGATGCAGAGCCAGGGCGTCGACAGCTTCCCCGCGCTCGCCGCCGCGGTCATCCAGGGCAGCACCGAGACCACCTTCTATGTGCTGGCCGTGTACTTCGGCGCGGTCGGCATCCAGCGCGCGCGGCACGCGGTCGGGTGTGCGCTGGCTGCGGAGTTCGCCGGCGTGGTGGCTGCCATCGCCGTCTGCTACTGGTTCTTCGGTTGACGGCGAAGCGGCGCCGGCAAGAATCACTGCGGTCATGAAGACGCCGCTGGCCGCCACGCTCAGCCAGTGCGCGATCTCCGTGGCACGGCTCCAGGGCCGATAGCGCTCCTCGACCGCCTGCGCAAAAAAGCCGGCGACCGGGTCGGAAGGGAGTGTGCGAGGGTGGAGAAGCATGGCGCGGCCTGATGCATTCATCGTAGGCGCGCAGAGCCCTTGCTTCGATGAAAACGCACAGGCGCATTGATGCGGCAATCACATCAATGGAACCCGCACGACAGCGCCGCCAAGGCCGATCGGCCAGAATGCAAGCCTGCCCTTCTCCCCCATTCTTCGTGACCGTCCCCGCCCAGGCGCAAGCGCCCTCTTTCTCGACCGACGAATTCCGCGACGCGCTTGGCATGTTCGCCACCGGCGTCACGATCGTCACCGCGCGCGCGGCCGACGGCTCGCTGGTCGGGCTGACGGCCAACTCCTTCAACTCGGTCTCGCTCACGCCGCCACTGGTGTTGTGGAGCCTGGCGCGCAGTTCGGGCTCGATGCCGGCGCTGGGTGCCGGCTCGCACTACGCGATCAACATCCTGGCGGCGAACCAGAAAGAGCTGGCCGAGCGCTTCGCGCAGAAGCTGCTGAACCGCTGGACCGATGTGGACTTCGCCGAGGGGCTCGGCGGTGCGCCGCTGCTGGCCGGTGCCGCAGCGAGCTTCGAGTGCTTCAACCGCAGCCGCTATGACGAAGGCGACCACGTGATCTTCGTCGGCGAAGTGGAGCGCTGCAGCTGGCGCGAAGGCGCATCACCCCTGCTGTACCACGGCGGGCGGTTCTACACCGAGCACCCGCTCTGAGGCTGCGCCATCGCGCGGGCGTTCCCGCGTACGGCGTTCGTCGAGGATGCGGTGGAGGTTGCCCTCGATCCAGTCGGCCAGGCCCTCGACCTGGCGCGCCACTTCGACACCCATCGGCGTCAGGCTGTACTCGACGTGGGGCGGCACCACCGGATAGGACTTGCGCAGCACGAAGCCGTCGCTCTCCAGCCACTGAAGGGTCTGCGCCAGCATCTTCTCGCTGACGCCGCCGACCTTCCGACGCAGGTCGCTGAAGCGATGCATGCCCGAGAGCAGCGCCACCAGCACCAGCACGCCCCAGCGGCTGGTGACGTGCTGGAGCACTGCGCGGGAAGGGCAGTCGACGGAGAACAATGCGCCGCGCTGCAACTGCAGCGCCAGCGGGCCGTTGCCTGCGGCGCCGGGGCCAGTGGCGGGAGCCTTGGGGGCGGATGGCATGGGTACTTACCTTTATGTACGTACTTACAAAAAGTTTGTGCTGCCGGTATTCTGCCGATTCCCTTCCATTCCGCCTAAGGATTTCTCTCATGATCGCCATCACCGGAGCTACCGGCCAACTCGGCCGCCTCGTCATCGAGGCACTGCTGCCGAAGATTCCTGCCGCCCAGATCGTCGCCGCCGTGCGCAGCCCCGAGAAGGCCAAGAACCTGGCCGCCCTCGGCGTGCAGGTGCGCCAGGCCGACTATGCCCAGCCCGCCACGCTCGAAGCCGCGTTCCAGGGCGTCGAGAAGCTGCTGCTGATCTCTTCCAGCGAAGTCGGCCAGCGCGCTGCACAGCACCGCGCGGTGATCGAGGCCGCCGCAAAAGCCGGCGTGAAACTGATCGCGTACACGAGCATCCTGCGCGCCGACACCTCGCCCCTGGCGCTCGCAGCCGAGCACAAGGAAACCGAAGCCGCCCTGCGCGCCTCCGGCCTGCCCTTCGTGCTGCTGCGCAACGGCTGGTACACGGAGAACCGCACGGCGAGCATCCCTGTCGCACTCCAGCATGGCGCGGTGCTGGGCGCGGCCGGCGAAGGCCGCATCGCATCGGCGGCCCGGGCCGACTACGCGGCAGCCGCGGCGGCCGTATTGACCCGCGAAGACCAGGCCGGGCGCGTGTACGAGCTGGCTGGCGACACGGGCTACACCCTGTCGGAACTCGCGGCAGAGATCGCGCGCCAGTCGGGCAAGACGGTGGCCTACCAGGATCTGCCCGAGCCGGCGTACAAGGCCGCGCTGGTGCAGGCCGGCCTGCCGGAAGGCTTTGCGGCACTGCTGGCCAACTCGGACGCGGGCACTGCCAAGGGCGCGCTGTTCGACGACAGCCGGCAGCTGAGTCAGCTCATCGGCCGGCCGACCACGCCGCTGGCGACCACGGTGGCTGCGGCACTGACCGCGTAGGTCGCGTCGAAGCGCGACTGCAGGTAGGCCTGCGCGGTGATCGGCTCATAGCGGGGCAGCTCGCCTGCGGGCACGCACGACGGGATCGCACTGACCAGCGCGTCGGCGTTCGGGTCGAAAAACAGCGCGATCGAATAGCGCTCGCGCGTGGGCCGCGCCACGCGGTGCGGCGTCGACACGTACACGTCGTTGGTCCATCGCATCAGGCAATCGCCGATGTTGCAGATGAAGGCACCGGGCACCGACGGCGCGTCGACCCAGTCGCCGCCGCGCGTGCGCACCTGCAACCCGGCCACGCCATCGGTGGCCAGCAGTGTCACGTTGCCGTAGTCGGTATGGGCACCGGCCCCGAGGCCCTCTGCGGCTGCGCCGGGCGCCGGCGCCGGATAGTGCAGAAAGCGCAGCGTGGCGAGCGGCCGGTCGATCTTGTCGTCGAAGAAGCCCTCCGCGAGCCCGAGGTCGATGGCAAAGGCCGCATGCAGCCTGCGCGCCGCCAGCAGCCCCGCATCGAAGTACGCCTGCACCCGCGCACGCCAGCCGTCGATCGGTGGCCATGCGTTGGGCGGCCGCACGCGCTCGTCGGTCCAGATCAGGTTGAAGGCTTCTTTCTGGTCGGCGCCCTTCTTCTCGTCGAGCGCCTCGGTGCCGAGCCCCACATAGCCGCGGTTGTGGCCCAGTTGCCCGATTGCCAACGCCTGCTTGGCCGCGGCGTCGAGCGCGAAGAATTCGCGGCTGGCAGCAAAGGCGTCGACCAGCAATGCGGCCGGCACGCCATGGCCGGTGATCGCGAAGAAGCCGACCTCGCGGCAGGCCGCGCCCACCTCGCCCGCCACGTGGGCACGCGCTGCCGCATCGTCCGAGGCAAGTGCCGAGATGTCGATGACGGGGATGGCGGTGTTCATCCTGCCAGTCTGCACCAGCCAGCGCGCGGCGTCACGGCTACCATCGACGCATGCCGCGCCGTTGTCTCCGCTCCTGCCCGCATGTCTTGCTGGCACTGTTGGCGCTGACGGACGCGGCCCACGCCGGCGAGCAGCGCCGCAACTGGTTCGACGACCCGTTCATGCAGGTCGCACCGGGCCTGCCGGCCTGCCCGGTGCCGCTGGGCCCGCTGTACACCGAGGCCGAGCGGCGCAGCCAGATGCACAGCCGGCTCGAACGCGGCACCAGTTGCTGGCTGGCCGGGCGCTGCGCCGACAGCAACGCCTACCGCTACGACAAGGCGATCGCACCCGAGCTGCGCCGCGCGTTGGCCCGCGTACCGGGCCTGCAGCGCGGCAGCGTGTGGGTGACGGTGCAGCGCCGCTGGGTCTACCTGCAGGGCTGCGTGCCGACGCGCGCGCTGGCGCAGCGCCTCGAGCGCGCCGCACGCGCGGTGAAGGACGTAGAGACTGTTGTGCCCGACCTGATGATCGGCACTCGCGGCCGGGCGCCCTACCCCGTGAACGACGAAGAAGAATCGAACCGCCAGAAATAAATGATCGACCGCAAGACCCATCTCGACACCCGCGCCATCACCCTGCTCATCGCCTGTTGCGCGTTCTGGGGGCTGCAGCAGATTCTCATCAAGACCACCGTCGCCGAGGTGCCGCCGCTCTGGCAGGCCACCATCCGCATGGTGGGCGCCGTGGCGCTGCTGTGGCTGTGGTGCCGCTCGCGCGGGGTGCCGCTGTTCGCGCGCGACGGCACGCTGCCGGGCGGCCTGCTGGCCGGGCTGCTGTTCGCGGGCGAGTTCTGCTGCATCTACATCGGGCTGCAGCACACCACCGCCTCGCGGCTCACGGTGTTTCTCTACACCTCGCCGTTCTGGGTGGCGCTGTTCCTGCCGCGCTGGGTGCCGGCCGAGCGGCTGCGCGGGCTGCAATGGGTTGGCCTGGCACTGGCCTTCGGCGGTGTCGTGCTGGCCTTCAGCGAAAGCTTCGGGCACTCCAGTTCGGCGCAGCTGCGCGGCGACGTGCTGGGACTGGTGGCCGGCATGCTCTGGGGACTGACCACGCTCGCTTTGCGCGCGACAAAGCTCGCCACGGCGAGCGCCGAAAAGACGCTGTTCTACCAAGTGGCGGTGACCGCGGCGGTCTGCCCGTTTCTCTCGCTCGCGCTCGGCGAGTCGTGGGGCTTTGCGTATTCAGCCTGGGCCTGGACGTCGATCGGCCTGCAAACCGTGATCGGCGCGTTCGCGAGCTACCTGACGTGGATGTGGCTGTTGCGGCACTATCCGGCGACCAAGATGTCGTCGTTCACCTTCCTGACCCCGCTGTTCGCGCTGGTGTTCGGTGTGGTGCTGCTGGCCGAGCCGCTCACGCTCCAACTGGTGCTGGCACTGGCGGGCGTGGGGCTGGGGATCGTCCTCGTGAACCGGAAGAGGGCTTGAGCGCCACAGGGCTGCCCCCAAGGCGCGTAAGCCCTCGGGGCCCGCTTAGCCGCCCTTCTTGGCGCGCTTGCCGGGGTTCTTCTTGCTGCGCGTCGCGGTGCCGCGCTCGAGGCTGCGCTTTTGGCCGCCACCCGACTTGGGCATGGTGAAACCCGGTGCGGGAGTGGGCTTGGGAGCGGAACGGTCGCTCTCGGTTCTGATTTTGGTGGGCATGAGTGGCTCCGGTAAAAAAATGTCCGGGCGTAATTAGGCCACAGCGGAAAACCAAGCCTGCGCCGGTAGCATATCGGGCCCTGCCCATGTCCAATCTCATCGTCCACGGCGGCACGCCACTGCGCGGCCGCATCATTCCTTCCGCCAACAAGAATGCCGTCCTGCCGGTGCTGTGCGCCACACTGCTGACGCGCGAGCCCCTGCAGCTGCACGGCGTGCCCGACATCACCGATGTCCGCAAGATCCTCGAGATCTTCCGCACGCTCGGCAGCGAGGTTCGCATGGACGATGCCACCGGCACGCTGCACCTGCACCATCGCGACACCGTGTTCGATGCGCAGCGCCATCGGCTGCCCGAAGAGATGCGCTCGTCGATCATGCTGGTGCCGCCCTTGCTGGCGCGCTTCGGCGTGGCGCGGCTGGAAGACAACGTCAAGGGCTGCACGCTCGGCGTGCGCGAAATCGATCCGCACGTGGAGGTGTTCCGGCAATTCGGCAGCACCGTCGAGCGCGCCGAGGGCTCGCTCATCATCCGGCACACCGGCGGCCTGGTGCCGGCCGACCACTGGCTGGACTACGCCTCGGTCACCACCACCGAGAACTTCGTGCTGTGCGCGGTGGGTGCCAACGGCACCTCGACGCTGACCAACGCGGCCTCGGAGCCGCACGTGCAGGAGTTCTGCCGCTTCATGGTGGGGCTCGGCGCGCGCATCGAAGGCATCGGCACCTCGCGCCTCACGGTGCATGGCGGTGCAGCGCTCGGCGGTGGCGAGTTCCGCTTCGACGAAGACTTCCACGAGATCACCACTTTTCTCGCGCTCGGCGCCATCACCGGCGGCGATGTGATGGTGCGCAACAGTGCGCCGGCGCAGTTCCCGCTGATCGACCGCACCTTCGCCAAGTTCGGCGTGCAGATCACGCACGAGGACGGCTGGTCGCGCGCGCGCAGCGCCGGGCCGCTCAAGGTGCAGACGCCGTTCACGAGCAACGTGCTGACCAAGGTCGAGGCGGCCCCCTGGCCGTATTTCCCGGTAGACCTGCTGCCGATCTTCATTGCGCTCGGCGTGCGCGCCCAGGGCAATGCGATGTTCTGGAACAAGGTGTACGACGGCGCGCTCGGCTGGACCGGCGAGCTGTCGAAGTTCGGCGCCCATGTGTTCTCGTCCGACCCGCACCGGCTCATCACCTTCGGCGGCAATCCGCTGACGCCGGCCGTTGTGGAGAGCCCCTACATCATCCGCGTGGCGATCGCGCTGTTCATGGTCGCGGCCAGCATCGAAGGCCGCTCCGAGATCCGCAATGCCACGCCGATCCGCCGCGCCCATCCGCACTTCGTCGAAAACCTGCGCCAGCTCGGCGTGCAGGTGGAGTGGACCAGCGAGGAGTGAGCCCGCTCAGGCCGCCGGCATTGCACGGAAGCCGACCGCGAACCGGTTCCAGATGTTGATGGCGCCGATGGCCAGCGTGAGGTCGACGCGCTCGCGCTCGTTGAACTCGGCGCACAGCGCTTCATGGTCGGCATCGGGCGCATGCGTGTCGGCCACGCGCGTGAGCGCTTCGGTCCAGGCCAGCGCGGCGCGTTCGCGCGGCGTGAAGAACGGCGACTCGCGCCAGGCCGCCACGCCATACAGGCGGCGCTCGGTTTCGCCGCGCTTGCGGGCATCGGTGGAATGCATGTCGACGCAGAACGCGCAGCCGTTGATCTGCGAGGCACGCAGCTTGACCAGGTCGAGCAGCAGCGGCGCCAGACCGAGCTTGCTCACCGACGCTTCGAGCGCCAGCATCGCCTTGATGGCGTCGGGCGAAGCCTTGTAGAAATTGAGACGGGTTTCCATGGTGTGCTCCTTCGTGCAGTGGTTGTGTGGAGAGAATTGTCAAAGCGCACAGGCCGCCCGAAGGTGACCAATCCGCTGCAAATCGAGGAGTCCACGGATGGAATTGCACGTCGTGATCGAGGGGAAGAAAGACCTGGGCGGCCAGCTCCATGGCCAGCTCAAGGACGCGATCCGCTCGGGCCGGCTGGTGGCTGGCGAGCGCCTGCCGCCCACGCGCCTGCTGGCGGAGCAGCTCGGAATTTCGCGCAAGACCGTGGCCGAGGTCTTCGCGCGGCTGACCCGCGACGGGCTGCTGATTGGCCGCGCCGGCATCGGCACCTTCGTCGGCGAAGGGATGGTGACGCGCACGGCGCCGCAGCGCACCGAGGATCTGGCCGGCGCCGCCGTGGTGGAGCAGTGGCGCCGCATGGCCACCCCGCTGCGCCAGATGGACCGCGAAGGCGGCGCGCGCTACGAGTACATCGGCGGCGTGCCCTCGGGGCCGCTGTTTCCGGCCGACGACTGGCGCCGCTGCATGCTGCACGGGCTGCGGCAGTTCACGTCCTCGCGCAGCCTCTACGGCACGGCCGAAGGCGTGCCGGCGCTGCGGCAGGCCATTGCCCGGCACATCGCGTTCGCGCGCGGTGTGCGCTGCGACGCCGACGACGTGATCGTCACCGCCGGCGCGCAGCAGGCGCTCGACCTGGTCGCGCGGGTGCTGGTAGCGCCGGGCAGCACGGTCGCGATCGAGGAGCCCGGCTACCCGCCGATGCGCAACCTGCTCGCCGCGCAGGGGGCGCACGTGGTGGGCGTGCCGGTCGACGACGAAGGCATCGTGGTCGACGCGATTCCCGCCGGCACGCGCTTCATCTACGTGACACCGGCGCACCAGTTTCCACTCGGCATGCCGATGAGCCCGGCGCGCCGAGCCGCGCTGCTGCGGCGCGCGCAGGAACTCGGCGCGGTGGTGATCGAAGACGACTTCGACAGCGAGTTCCGCCATGCGGGGCGGCCGACCGACACGCTCTACAGCCTCGACACCCAGGGCACGGTGGCCTACGTGGGCACCTTCTCCAAGACGATGTCCCCGCAGCTGCGGCTCGGCTACCTGATTGCGCCGCCCTCGATCCGAAGCGCGGTCGCGACCGCCAAGCACCTGACCGACTCGCACACCGCGCCAGCACAGCAGTGGGCGCTGGCGAAGTTCATCGACGACGGGCTGCTGGCCAGGCACATCCGGCGCTGTCATGCGGCCTATGCGCTGCGGCGCGAGAAGCTGGTCGCGCGCTTCGAGGGCGACCTTGCACCCTGGTTCCGCCTGGTGCCCGCGGCCGCGGGCTTTCACATTGCCGCGCTGTGCCGCAAGCCGCTGGACGTGGCGCTGCTGGTCGCGCTGGCGCGGCGCGTCGATGTCGGGCTCTACCCGCTGGCGCCCTTCTTCCATTTCAGCGAGCCACAACCCGGGCTGATGATGGGCTACGGCGCCATCGACACGCTCGACATCGACCCCTCGCTCGACCGCGTGCGCGACATACTCATGCAGATCGCCTGAACCGCTCCACCTGCCTTTGAAACGACACACCATGAAGTTCCAACCCGTGCTCGACGAGATCGACGCCGAGATCCGTCCGCTGCTCGGTGCGGGGGGCACCGTTGCGAGCTACATACCGGCACTGGCCCGCGTGCCGGCTGCGCAGTTCGGCATGGCGCTGCGCACCTGCGACGGGCAGGAGGCACATGCGGGCGATGCGAACAAACCCTTCTCGATCCAGAGCGTGTCGAAGCTGTTCACGCTCACGCTGGCGATGCAGCGGCTCGGCGAAGCGCTGTGGGAGCGCATCGGCCGCGAGCCTTCAGGCAACCCGTTCAACTCGCTGGTGCAGCTGGAGAACGAACAGGGCAAGCCGCGCAACCCGTTCATCAATGCCGGCGCCATTGCCGTCGCCGACCGGCTGCTGAGCCTGTTCGGCCGCGAGGCCAAGACCGACGTGCTGGAGCTGATGAACAGCCTCACCGGCGACCCGATTTCCTTCGACGTCGAAGTGGCCGCGTCCGAGGCAGCCACGGGCTATCGCAACTACGCGCTTGCCAATTTCATGAAGAGCTTCGGCAAGCTCGACAACGACGTGGAGACGGTGCTCGACATGTACTTTCACCAGTGCGCGTTGTCGATGAGCTGCGTGCAACTGGCGCGCGCGGCCGGCTACCTCTGCCGCGACGGCGTGCACCCCTGGGCGCCGGGCGTGAACCTGCTGACCGAACGCCAGACGCGCCGCATCAACTCGCTGATGCTGACCTGCGGCACCTACGATGCCGCCGGCGAGTTCGCGTTTCGCATCGGCCTGCCCTGCAAGAGCGGCGTCGGCGGTGGCATCGTCGCGGTGGTGCCCGACCAGCTGACCCTGGCCGTGTGGTCGCCCGCGCTCGATGCCACCGGCAACTCGCTGCTGGGCATGAAGGCGCTCGAGCTGTTCGTGACGAAGACGGGCTTGTCGGTGTTCTGACCGCGCCTGTGCAAGACTTGCCGGTTCATGACTGAAATTACTCCCTCCATCGACAGCGGCAACGACGCCGACAGCACCGACATCCAGGAACCCCGCCTCTGGCGCGACGCGCTCTGGACAGCCAGCGTGATCAAGAACGAAGACGACGACGGCTGGGCCGTGGCGATGACACGCCAGGGCGAATCCGAGCCCGCGCTGGTCGGCCCCTGGACGATGGGCCGCGACAAGAAGAACCCCAAGCCGCTCGATGCGCCCGCCTTCCACACGCTGGTGAAGACCGCATCGGAAGTGCTGCGCCGCCACGAGCAGCAACTGCACGCACAACTCAACAAGCAGCTGAGCGTCGGCGCCGGATCGGAACGCATCCGCGTGGCGCTGCAGATCGTGCCCGACGAAGACAACCCCTACGCCCTGCTCACCGCGCAGGACGAGTTCGGCACGCAACTCGGCGAGGCGCGCGTGGCGCCGACGTTCAAGCTCAGTGCCGCCAGCGCCGAGGCATGGATCGAGAGCGGCTACTCGCCCAAGCCGCGCTAGCGTTTTTTCAGGCCGCCGCGGCAGCGGGCCAGCCGGCCCGCGCGGCGCGGTTCAGCGCCGAGCGCACCACCCTGCGGTGGAACGGCGCGATCGCGCGGATGTAGGTGCGGCCCAGCAGGTTGTGGCAGTGCACCACGGTGACGGCGGTCAGCTGGCCGGCAGAGCGCTGCACCGAGAGGCGAAAGTCCAGGTGACGGTCGTCCTCGCCCAGCACCACTTCGTCGGGCAAGGTTTCGTAGATGCGAAAGATGCCGACGCGCGCCGGGCTTGCCGCGCCATTGTCGGCACGCAGGGCGTGCGCGGTCTTCAGGCCGAACGGCGACACGATCGCATCACGCACGGCCATCAGGCGCTCGACCCACGGCGCCTGCCGCGCCAGCGCGAAATGCGCGAGCGCCAGCACGTCGTGCGTGGCGCCGGGCGGCAGGTCGATCGCGAACGCGTCGGCCAGAAAGGCTCCCGGGTAGAGGTGCGCAACGCGCACCCCAGGCGGCAGCGCGACGGCATGGGCGCGATGGAGTGGCGTGGGCATGCGCTCCTTGCCTTAGCAGTTGCCCTTTTTCGCCTGGCCCGGCGGGCAGTGGTGGCCGCCGCCGTGATGGTCGTCGTGCCGTTCATGACGGTCGTAGCGTCGTTCATGGCGGTCGTACCGGCGTTCGTCGCGGCGTTCTTCACGACGCGCTTCCCGGCGCTCCGCGCGGCGCCAGTCGCCTTCGCGCCAGCGCCAACCGCCATCGGCCTGGATCCATTGGCCGGGCGCATAGGCGTAGTCGGGGCGGGCGCGCTGCCAATGGCCACCGGCCCAAATGTAGTCGCGGCCGTTCCATTGCCAGTGGCCCGGCACCCAGACCTGGCCGGCACGCGGGCCCGGCACGCGCTCGAAGCGCGGCTGCGGTGGCGCGATCTGCACCAGGCCCGGCACGTTGATGTTGACCGAAACCTGTGCGGCCGCAGGGAGCGCCGCGGCAGCAAGCAGCGCGGCGAGGATGAAGGGGGTGGCTTTCAAAAGGAAACTCCTTGTATTGTCGAAACCCGAGGGGTCTACCTGCAACGCAGGGCCTCCACGGACAGCCGACAGGATATTCCCTTGCGCGTCAGCCCTCGCGCGCGGCCACGATCATGTCGAGTTCCACCGCCGCATTCTTTGGCAGGCTGTATACGCCGACCGAGGTGCGCGTGTGCACGCCGGCCTCGCCGAACACGCGGTGCAGCAAGTCTGATGCGGCGTCGGCCACCTCGCTTTGCTGCGTGAAGTCGGGCGTGCTCTGCGTGTAAACGATCACGCGCAGCATCTTCTCGACGGCGTCGAGCGAGCCCAGCGTCTGGCGCAGGATCGCCAGGGCGCGCAGCGTGCAGATCTGCGCGGCCAGCCGGGCCTGGTCGAGCGACACCGCCTCGCCGACCCGGCCCGTGACGACCACGGTGCTGCCGACGCGCGGCACCTGTCCGCTGAGATAGACGATGCGGCCATCGCGCACGGCCGAGGCGTAGTGGCCGCCGATGCGGATTTCGCCCTCGAAGCTGTGGCCGAGCTCGGCCGCGATCTGGTCTGCAATGGCCTGGCGGGTCGGTGCGGTCATGCGGGTTCCTTGTCGGTAGGGTGGTGAAGCGGGCTCAGCGTCGCGCGGCGCCACAGGGTCTGCCAGGCGGCGTACAGGGCGTGCAGCGCGGACATCGGCCGGTGGCTCCGGACTTCGGCACCGTCGCCCAGCGCCCGGAGTTCGACCCAGCCGCCGTTCTGCAGGCGGTGGCTCCGGCCTTCAGACAGCGTCGCGACCGGCGCCACCACAGTGTCGCCGAGCCAGCGCAGCGGCTCGCGCACGATGACCTCGCCTGCGGCAACCTGCAGCGTGGTGTGGGCGTCGAGCGGCATGTGCAGCGTTTCGCCGCGCTGCAGCCGGGTGATGGTGGTGGTCGTGGTGCGGATCATCGAAGGCTCCTTGAAGCAAGGCCTTGATGTTCGGCCTGCAGGCCTTCCCAAAACAGACACAGGCCGCGCTGTTGCAACCAGAACAGCCCAGCGGCCGGGCCGTCTGTTATGGTCGTTTTCGCGCAATCTGCATTTGTTTCAACCCTGCGCTCCCGGGCCACCATCGGGCCATGCACATGATGACGACGCCGTCGCCCACCCAGCCGCCGCTGTACCGCCGCCTTGCCTCGCACTACCGCGGCGCGATCGAGGCCGGCTCGCTGCAGGCGGGCGAGCGCATGCCCTCGCTGCGCAACCTGATGCGGCTGCACGACATCAGCCTCTCGACCGCGCTGCAGCTGTGCCGCACGCTGGAGTCCGACGGCTGGGCCGAGGCGCGCGACCGCTCCGGCTACTTCGTTCGCCGGCCACAGCGCCTGCGCATGACGCCGATGGACGAGCCCCCGGCCGGCCAGCGGCCCGACCCGGCGCAGTACGTCGGCATCCACGCGCGCGTGTCGGCCTTCGTGGCGCAGCGGCGCGGGGCCGACATCAAGCTCAACTTCTCGATCGCGCGTGCCGCGCCGCAGTTCTACCCGGCCGAGGCCTTGCGCGCCGGCATGACGCGCGCGCTGCGCCTGCACCCCGAGCTGCTGGCCGGCGTGCCGCCGCTGCAGGGCGACCCGCACTTTCGCGCCGTGCTGGCCAAGCGCGCACTCGCGGCCGGCATGACGCTCGCGCCCGAGGAGGTGCTCGTCACCAATGGCTGCATCGAGGCGCTCAACCTCGCGCTGCGCGCGGTGGCGAAGCCCGGCGACACCATCGCGGTGGAATCGCCCACCTTCTACGGCCTGCTGCAGGTGCTGGAAAGCCTGGGCCTGCGCGCGCTCGAAATCCCCACCAGTCCGCAGACCGGCCTGTCGATCGAAGCGCTCGAGCTGGCGCTGCAGACCTACACCGACATCAAGGCCGTGGTGGTGATTCCGCACCTGCAGAACCCGCTGGGCAGCGTGATGCCCGATGCGCACAAGCAGCGGCTGGTGCAGCTGTGCGAGCAGCAGGGCATTGCGCTGATCGAAGACGACACCTACAGCGAGCTGCTCGACGTTGACCACACGCCGCGCGCCATCAAGTCATGGGACCGCGGCGGCAACGCCGGCAACGTGATCCATTGCGCGTCGATGCACAAGATCTTGGCGCCCGGCATGCGCCTGGGCTGGATCGCGGCCGGCCGCTGGCAGGCCCGCGTTGAAATGCTCAAGTACGCGCAGACGCGCAACAACGAAGTGCTGTCGCAACTCGGCGCCGGCGCATTCATGGCCACCGGCGCCTACGACCGCCACCTGCGCCGGCTGCGCACCGTATTGCGCGGCCAGCGCGAGCGCACGGCCGAGGCAATAGCGCGCCACTTTCCCGCGGGGACGCGGCTGAACCTGCCCAACGGCGGCTTGCAGCTGTGGGTGGAGATGCCCAAGCAGTGCGCGTCGGCCGCGGTGTTCGACGCCGCGCTGCGCGAAGGCATCCTGGTGGCGCCGGGCTGGCTGTTTTCCAACAGCGCGCGCAGCGATCACTACCTGCGGCTCAACTGCGGCTGGCCGTATGACGACGCGATCGATGCGGGGTTGAAGCGGTTGGGGGAGATTGTTGGGGCGGCGGCGGGTTGAAGGGTTGGGAGCGTGGTCATTGCCCAATGCGCCATGTGACCATCACATTTGAAAGGACGGCATTCGTCATAAGTGACCGCTCGTTTGGATCGCGCCGATGACTGATTGAGACTGGGAGCGGCCATCAGATTGCCTCCGCTGAAGGGCCGCTGAGCGTGAAAGCAGACAGTGACCGTACCTCGTGAAGTGGGCGACGCTCTGGAAATTCCTAGCGAACCGAGGTCTGGTGGCTTTGCAGCAGCGCGGCTCGCGCGCCCGGGTCTACGGATGGGCAAGGCATTGAATGGGCAGGTCACTGAGCAATCACTACACCACGCGCATCAATCCGCGTGTTGAAGCGTTGAACCGAATTCCAAATGTGGCGAGACGTTAGACTCCGCTGGAAAATCTGAGACGGAGAGTAAGGTGCATGTAGATTCCCAAGGTCTTCGCGACCATCTCGTCGCATGCCTGCCGAGTTTGGTAATCGAAGAGGTTGCGGCTCAATCTGGGCAACGGGTGGTGTACATCGGCCGTTTCGAAGATGCTCGGATTCCCCCCGACGTCCCGCCGCCGGCGGATGGAAAGCCTGGCTTCTTGCACGGCTGGGAGTCGTGGGGACGGATCGTAGTTAAGGTCGTCGCCGGCGCTTCGGCAGACGCACTCACGCGATTGCAAGCGGAGACTGCCATCTTGGAAGAGCTCAGACCCGTAAACTTTCCCTCGCTACGGTTCTACAACTTGTTCATCGAAAACCCGGTCACTGATGAGCCCCTACCTCAGAACCTGTACGTCAGCATCGAAGGATTTGTTGAGTCGACCCCTTTAAGTCGAATCATGGCGAACTTCCATGGCAAGCCCGATGCAGTCGGAAGACTTTGCCTCGGCATCGCGAACGCTTTGATGCCTCTCTGGGTTCATCCAAAGCGATTCGTGCACCGCGACATCAAACCAGACAACATTTTGATCAAACCAGATGGTGAAGTGGTTGTCATCGATCTAGGAATCGTGCGCGAGACTGGAGGAGCAGGCATTACTCAAGATGGCTGGGGGAAGGCACCTCTGACCTTGGACTATGCCGCACCAGAGCAGATTCAGAATGACAAAGATGCCATCAGCTTTAAGACTGACTTCTTTGCGTTGGGGATTCTCATGTACGTCCTCATTTCTGGACGCCATCCATTTCACACGAACCCTGAAATGAACAACTTCGAGTTGGCCGAGGCCATTGAAAAGTGCAAGTCAGCCACACTCCTTGATTTGGGAGCAGCGGATGCCGAGGTGTCCGGCTTCGTACAGTCGTTGATGAGCCAGGCGCCCTACATGCGTCCGAGAACTCCAGCGGTGCTTCTCGAAGGCCTTCAAAAAATTTCTCTGGGGTAGACACCATGGCTCTTCAACTTCTGCATCAGGTCGGTCACAACAGCAATTGGAACGTCGACTCCCTCCAAGACCTAGGTCTCGGTGACGGCCTAATCCTCAGCCCACTACATCAGAACATCGCGGCGGTTGAAAAGCTGAAGCCGGAGACACGAGCAACCTCCTTGTTTGACCCTCAGTTCTATCTTCCGAGTTCCAGAAAGCCTAAGCTTCTGACTTACCCGTTTTTTCCGGAGAGCGTTGACGGCGGATTTCAGACATCTACCTTCAAGGCGCAGGCGCTTGCTGTGGCTCGAGAGTGTGTCGAGTTTCAGATTAAGCTTGGCTTCCGCAAGGTAGTCGTACCCACGCGTTTCATCGATCAGATGCTCACAGACTACGTTGACCGTCAGCGACAGTTCACCGTTGAAGCATTCATGGAAGCAGCGGGTGACCGACCCCTCTGCCTGTCGGTTGCGATCACCTCGGCAATGATCCAAGATGCTGGCTTCAGGACGAGGCTTTTGAATTGGATTACGTCCTATCCCAATGTGGACGAAATCTATCTGATGTACCAACATCCGAGAGATTCCAAACTGATTCAAGATGGCGATTTTCTGCGTGAATGCCTCCACTTCTTCACGCAGATCCGTGCCACAGGTCTAGCACTGACTGTCGGCTACACGAACGTCGAGGGGCTCCTGTTCTCCACAGTTGGCGATTTGAGCCTAACTATCGGATCGTTTGAAAACACTCGAATCTTCTCCATCGAACGATTCTTAGTGTCCGAAGACGAACGCAGAGGACCCAAGGCGCGCATCTACTTGAGTGGCCTCATGAACTGGTTGCAGTTCGAGGATGCCAAAACGATCCGGGCAAAGGCGCCAGCCGTCTGGAAAGCGGTCTATCGTGGCACGGCGCACTCGGAAGAGGCACTTGCGCTTCCAGTGGAACCCACGTTCAACCAGGCTCAACTTTACAAGCACTACTTCGAGAACATGCACGACGAGTTCCGTGTGCTCGACAAGGTGTCGGCTGGTGATCGTCGTGTCTACCTGCTGGACCGACTTAGCAAGGCAAAGCATGCCTACGAGGCTATTGCCGGCCTCGGCATTCAACTGGAAAAACATGGGCGTGGAGGACACGTCAAAGCTTGGGCTGACGCCCTTAGCTGACGGCTGTTCCTATCGAAGAACGACTCGCTTAGCCAAGGCTGATTGGGCCGTCCAGCGTTTCCCTGTGCTTATCGGCCCAACTGCAGCAGCAGGGACGTGTACGAAAAGGCCTTGTTTCTGGGCAACAGAAGCCAAGCCAACTCCGGCCTTTCTGAACTCGTCTGCATTCCGGACAGCCGCCTTGTGATGGCAGTGGTCAAGCACCACCCAAGACTCGTCAGCGAATTGTTGGTTGCGATAGGCCTGAACCAACGCACGGGCCCAATCTGACAGCTTGGCCTCTACTGCCACGATGGCCTGAAAAGGCGGCTGCTCGACAGTGGCAAGCGCGAACCCATCAGCACGAGGTCGAATCACACCGGCGTCTCGCAGCGCCGCATAGACTCTCGTCGTTGCGCTGTTGGACAGGCCGAGCACCCGCGCAAGCTCACGCATTGACGTGATGCCTGTTGACACTGCCGGATCAAGAAGGGGCGCCAAGCGCAGAGGCATCGAGGCCAAGGCCCTCAAACTGCGCGTAGAGTTTGGCGCTCGATTCGCCACCACGATGTCCGCCAAACCAACCCCAGCGTCGAGTTCCAACGTCACAGTCCAGCCATTTCGTCTGCCTCCTCGCATGCATTTGAGGATGGACTCCACCAACAGCTGTTCGCTGGCGAATGGACGAGGCCGGACCATCGGGGCCGGTACGGCTTCCGTGGAAGTTGCAGAAACCATCTCACCGGGCTCTGCCAATCTCAATCCGCTCCAACTCATCATGGGCGAATGGTAACTTCCTCGCCGCCTCATGCGCCGCTTGACGCTACTGACGGACACTGACGCCACAAGCGTCCGGACGACGGCGATGCTGTTCGATCTCAACCTGCTACCCAACGCAGGCGGCGCATTGATGATCGCTGGCGTCGAGTTGGTCGCGGATACCCGGCGGGCGATCAATGAGCATTCGCAGGTGTGATTCCGCCGGACTCGGGCCGAGCACGGCGGGCGCAACGATGTGCCGCTCGGCATCGATCACCTCATGCCGGAAACTGTGGTGAGCATGTCCCACGTTCGTGGGTCGGTGCGCCCAAATCAGGGGGGTGTGCACGGCTGTGGCAGCATGGAGCTCAACCAATAACGGAGTGAGGGCATGTTCCAGGGAAAAGTGGTGGGAACCGCTGGCTTTTGGTCGGCAGCCACATTCGTCTTCAGCACGGCAATAGCCATCGGCGACTTTAAGTGGTCATTGGGCGCAAAAGCTCTGTACGTTGTGACTGCCTGTCTACTGGTCTACGGCGTCGTCGAGCTTTCATCGCTTCCCTTCTCGATGGGACGTCGACTTCAAGCGTTTGGGAAAATGCGCTTAGGAGGCCTCATGCCGCTCCGTGTCGCCACGAAACTTGCGTACCAAGAGGCGCGGGCAAACAAAACTCTTTGGGCTGCAGCCGCCGAAAGGCTTGCTGCCGAAAAAACTCCAGATGGCATCCTTAACTATGTCGGGACGTACTTCGGCACGCACGTCCCGATCTATGGCGCCCGGCCTCCCTCTGACCAGCTTGAGGAGATTCCGAAGAACATGGCGAGCAACGGGCGCATGACGGGAGGTGCCTCACGGCTGACTTACCAAGACAACGCGAATACCGAGTTCGTTGATCTGCAAGTAAAGGCGAAGGACGTGCGTATGGTCTTGAAGCTTATGGCCGAAAAAGTATTTGCTGACGGTTCGATGTAGTTATGGCCGAAGTCACTTGGCGAACCTCTACTGCTTCCGCGCCGGCGGAAATAGTCCCAACCCAAGCCCAAGCACCGGCGTCCGCACCCGTGGCGCCCGGTACTCTGCCTACCGCCTCTGCCCCCGTTCTGCTACCGGTTGAGGCTGGTGTGAAAACCATCGCGATCACGCTGCAAACACAGGCAAAGGAAACAAGCTGGCACGATCCAACGTACCTGACGCCGCTTGTTGCGTTCCTTGTATTGGTCTACAGCATCTGGGCGACGCGAAGCAACCTGCAGCTCAGCGCGGAGAACACGACAAAGCAACTAGATGCCGCGGCGTTGAACTTGGGCAAGCAGCTCACGGCAGCAGCCGCAACCACCGATAAACAGCTCAAGGCAGCGCAGGAGGCTGCCGACGCCAAGATGGCGCATGACAGGGATGAAGCCAATACCAATCGCCTGATGGAAGCTCGCCGCGACATCTACGTCGAAATTCTTGCCGACTACCAAAAGGTGCAGCAGTTCATCGGAGGCCTTGCTAACCCGGATGCGAAGTTCGAAGAGCGTGCTCTACTTTCCATCATGAGCGCATCCGTAAACAAGCTCTGGATCTGGGGCGAGGTCGAATCCGCTTACGGGGTCCGCGAGTTTTACACGCAAGTCAACGAGTTTTACTTCGTGGCTTTGGCGCGAGCTGAAGTCATCAAGGAACTGCGAGAAAGCATTGCAGCCTTCACGAAGCAGTTGAGGAAGTTCGAGGCTGAGACGGCTCAATTGGGCGAGGAGCTGCGCGCAATGCGAGCCCAACCACAGGCGCAAAGGATGACGCCGGACTGGCTAAACCGCGAGAACAATGTAAGTCGCGAGCAGCGCGGCTCGATGCGGTCTGAGCATCAGTGGGTGCAGCTTGTCAACGATCTTGATGCAAAGCTTCAACGCAAAGTGTCGGAGTATCTGAGCTTTGTGATTGAGAGGCAGACCGCCCTGAATGGGCATGTGAACGAAGTAATGGCATCAGCGCGAGCCGACATTGGCTTAGGCGGTGACTTGACGAAGCTCAACGCGCAAACCGTCGAAATGGGGGAGCGTGTTCGCGCTGCACTCAAGAAGCGCTCAGAGGTCTATCAAGCAGAGCATCAAGACGCCTTCGGAGATGAAAACGACGCCGACGAGTATTGACTTGCATGCGACTGTTCACGCCGACGGCTTGAGCAAACGCGATCTCGCCCTTGTCACCCGCGACGTAACGAGCCCGTTGCGATGCTCGCAGCCGACGAACAGGAAGTACGCCTTGTCTTCGTCGAGCTCAGAGGTGACAGCGCGGAACATCATTTCAAGACGCGAGCTCCTAGGTCCGCCGCTTTCACGTCGAGCGGCTTGTCACAGATTGAATGACTGCTCTTGGCGCAAAAGCAGCCCTTAACTCGCTTCGTGGCGCAGACAGCAATCGCTGCAAAGCGGACGTACCGCCGCGTCAGAAAGCGCTGTTACGGTCGTCTCGCCATCGCTTCGTATGCCTCAGTGAGCCGCTGAAGCTCACGGCGCTCCGCATCCGGAACCGCTTTGGCCAGATCGACCACAATGCCATTGATGAGGTAGTACTCCGTGTCGTTGCGGATGTGGCCGCGCTTCACAATGCGTTTGTACGAAGAGGCGTATCGACGACGAAGTTCGGACAACGTCACGAGTCCGGAGGCAAGCATGGATTCGTCAAGCGAAGCGACTTCTTCTGAAGGGATGTCGCTCAATTCCTCGATGATGTCATTGGCCGCCATGCGTAGGCCTTCAAGCGCCTTTGACCGCCCATGCTGCTGAACGATGTTTGCGCAGACATCTGCCATGTTATTTTGGGAGTTCGGTGCGGTCTTCTTGACGTGTGTCGCCCAGAAATCAACGAGCGCGAACAACTCCTGGAACTCTCGCTCGCGATCTGCTGAAAGTGGTCGTGGCATGGCGAAGATATTGATGTCGGGTGTGTCCGCTGCTGGTCGTCTGCCGCCTGTCATGCGGCTCGCCAACCTGCCGGCGCTGTAAATATCTCCCATGGCTCGGAGAGCACCTGGGGGCGTAGGAAAAGGTCTTCCAGTCGTTCAATTTGCGGCAGCAAGAATTCCTTGCTGACGCAAAACCTCCCGACAACCACCACGTCCCCAAGAACAGCGGCCGAACGAAGGTACGAGTTCGTCCTTGCCATTCGAGGCAGGAAGGCTTCCAACCTCTGATTTGATGTGAGGTGCTCGTCGAAGGCACTCATCACTATTCCGTCGACCCATCCGTGCTCAAGCGCCGGCGCCACATCATCCAACATGGACTGGATCCACTCTGGCGCTCCTTTTTCGCCTACAACCTCCCGCGTGAAAGCGGCGAACCACACCTCCGCTACGGCGTTGTGCATCCAGAAGCTCTTGCCTCGAAAGGTCATCAGCGAACTTGGCACATTGAGTCTCCACCTTTTTTTGAATCAGACCAAGAACGAGCGCCCAGCAAGACTCTCAACTTTCAAGCACCTGCTGAAACGTTCAGCCAATAGGCTGCATCGACCGGTTGATTCCGCAGCCGACTGCCGCCACTCACGGCGCCAGCCGAATATTCGCATCCTTGATGATCTTCGCGTAGATCGCCGCATCCGTCCGCACGACCTTCTGGAACTCCTCCGGCTTGCCGCCGCCCACCTGCAGGCCCAGCGCCTCGATCTTGGCGGTGACGTCCGGCAAGTGCAGGATGCGGTTGATCTCTTCCGACAGCTTTTGCACCACCGGCGCCGGTGTGGCGGCGGGCAGGAACACGCCAAACCAGCCGTAGGGGTCGAAGGAGTGGTAGCCCAGCTCGGCGAAGGTGGGCACGTCGGGCAGGCCGGGCATGCGCTGCGTGCCGGTCACGGCCAGCGGGCGCATGGACTTGAGGTGCGGCCGGGCGCTGGCGCTGTCGACAAAGGCCGAGGCGAGCTGGCCGCCGACCAGGTTGGTCACCAGCGGCGCTGCGCCCTGGAAGGGCACGTGCACCAGGTCGATGCCGGCCTGCATGTTCAGCAGCGCGCCCTGGATGTGCGACGAGGTGCCGGCGCCGTAGCTGCCAAAGTTGTACTTGCCGGGGCTGGCCTTCACCATCGCGATGAAGCTCTTGAGGTCTTTCGCGGGCGAGTCCAGCGGCACGGCCAGCATGCTCGGGCTGCGCGCGATCATGGTGACGGGGGCAAGATCCTTCAGCGGGTCGTAGGGCAGCTTCTCCATGAGCGGTGGCTGCTGGATCAGCGCGGTGATGGCGATGAGCAGGGTGTAGCCGTCGGCCGGCGCCTTGGCAACGAAGCTGTTGCCGATGGTGCCGCCGGCGCCGGGCCGGTTGTCGACCAGTGCGGGCTGCCCCCAGGCTTCCTGCAGCTTCTGCCCGATGGTGCGCGCCAGCGTGTCGGTGGCGCCGCCGGCGGGGTACGGCACCACCAGCTTCAGCGGCTGGCTCGGGTAGGCGGTTTGCGCCAGGGCCGGTGTGGCCAGCGCGGCGGTCAGGCCGGCGGCAATGCCGGCCGCAATGCAGATTCTTCGCATCTTCGATGTCTTCATGGTCTTGTCTCCTCGGGTGGGTGGGAAAAACTCAACGCGTCGCTTCGCGCACCAGGTTGCGTGCGATGACGATCTGCTGGATCTGCGTGGTGCCTTCGTACAGCCTGAACAGGCGCACGTCGCGGTAGAAGCGTTCGATGCCGTAGTCGGCGATGTAGCCGGCGCCGCCGAAGATCTGCACCGCGCGGTCGGCCACGCGGCCGCACATCTCGGAGGCAAACAGCTTGCAGCACGAAGCCTCGGTCGAAACGTTGCGGCCCTCGTCGCGCTGGCGCGCCGCATCGATCACCATGCAGCGCGCGGCGTAGATCTCGGCCTGGTTGTCGGCCAGCATCGCCTGCACCAGCTGGAACTCGGCGATGGGCTGGCCGAACTGCTTGCGCTCGATGGCGTAGTTCAACGCATCGCGCTGCATGCGCTCGGCCACGCCGACGCAGATGGCGGCGATGTGGATGCGGCCCTTCTCCAGCACCTTCATCGCGGTCTTGAAGCCCTGGCCTTCGCGGTCGCCGATCAGCTGGCTCACAGGCACCTTGCAGTTCTCGAAGATGACGTCGGCTGTGTGGGCGCCGCGCTGGCCCATCTTGCGATCCTTGAGGCCGATGGTGATGCCCGGCGTGTTCGCTTCCACGATAAAGGCCGAAACGCCGCCCGCGCCCTTGTCCTGCGGATTGGTGCGCGCCATCAGCGTGAAGATGCCGGCATGCGGCGCATTGGTGATAAAGCGCTTGGTGCCGTTGACGATGTAGTGGTCGCCCTCGCGGATCGCGGTGGTGCGGAGCGACGCCGCGTCAGAGCCGGCCTCGGGCTCGGTCAGCGCGAAGGAGGCGATGAGCTCGCCGGTTGCCAGGCGCGGCAGGTACTTCTTCTTCTGCGCTTCGGTGCCGTCGAAGAGGATGCCCTGCGAGCCGATGCCCACCGTGGTGCCGAAGAGCGAGCGGAAGCACGGCGAGGTCTGGCCCATGGCCAGCATCACCATCACCTCTTCTTCCATCGTCACGCCGAGGCCGCCGTACTCCTCGGGCACGGTGAGACCGAACAGGCCCAGCTCCTTCATCTCGCGCACGATGTCGTCGGGGATCTCGTCGGTCTCGGCCACGAGGGCTTCGGCCGGCACCAGGCGCTCGCGCACGAAGCGGTTGACGGCGTCGAGCAGGGCTTCGAGGGTTTGCGGGTCGCGGATCATGCTGGCTTTCTCAGAGGGCTTCGGCAGTGCCGAGAATCGCGGTGGCCTGGCTCGACAACATGCCGCCGTTGCCGTGCGCGATGGCGGTGTGGGCGTTGTTCACCTGGCGCTCGCCGCAATCGCCGCGCAGCTGCCGCACGGCCTCGATCAGCGCGAAGATGCCGTACATGCCGGGATGCACGCACGACAGCCCGCCGCCGTTGGTGTTGACCGGCAGCTTGCCGCCCGGCGCGATGGCGCCATCGGCGACGAAGCGGCCCGCTTCGCCCTTGGGGCAGAAGCCCAGGTCTTCCAGGAACAGCAGCGTGTTGATGGTGAAGGCGTCGTACAGCTGCACGACGTCTATGTCCTTCGGTGCGAGCCCCGCCATGGCGAAGGCCTCGCGGCCCGACTGGCTGGCCGCCGTCACCGTGAGATCCGCCATCGAGGAGATCTGCCGGTTCCACACCGCCGTGGCATTGCCGAGCACATAGACCGGCTTCTTCGGCAGATCGCGCGCGCGCTCGGCGCTCACCAGCACGCAGGCGCCGCCCCCGTCGGTGACCAGGCAGCAGTCGCGCACGGTCAGCGGGTCCGACACCATGCGGGCGGACAGCACATCGGCGCGCGTGAGCGGCTCCCGCATGAAGGCTTCCGGGTTGAGCTGGGCCCACGCGCGGGCCGCCACCGCCACGTCGGCAAGCTGCTCGCGCGTGGTGCCGAACTCGTGCATGTGGCGCGATGCGGCCAGCGCATAGGCCGACACCGGCAGCATCGGCTCGTAAGGGTGCTCGTAGGGCTGCGGGTCGAGAAAGCGGCGCGCCGCCACGATCTCGCGCCGGCCGAAGGCGGCGCTGCGCTGCGCACTGCCGTAGCAGATGAGAACCGCGCTGCATTGGCCAGAGCGGATCGCATGCATCGCGGGCAAGAGATGCGCGATGAAGCTGCTGCCCCCCAGCATCGTGCCGTCGATGTAGCGCGGGTTGAGGCCGAGGTACTCGACCACCGGCAGTGCCCACATCGCGGCCGAAGCGCTCGCGGTGCAGAGGCCGTCGATGTCGCGCATCGTCAGGCCGGCATCGGCCACCGCCGCATGGGCCGAGCGTGCCAGCAGTTCCATGTCGGTAAAGCCTGGCGTCTCGCCGCAGCCGAAGGTGGCAATGCCGGCGATGGCCGCGCTACCGCGCAGGGCCTTGAGCCCGGCGCTCATGCAGTCGCTCCGTCGATGGCGTCGAACAGCACCAAACCGCGGCCGTCTTTCACCCGCACCCGCGCCTTGACGCGCTGGCCGATGCGCACCGCGTCGGGCGCGAGGTTGTCCACGCGGCTCATGAGCCGCACGCCTTCGTCGAGCTCGATCAGGCTGACGTTGAGGTCGCCGCCATCCGCGGGCTTGCGCCGCACGGTCGTCACGGCATGCACGGTGCCGAGGCCACTGAAGCTCTTCCACTCCAGCGTGGTGCTGCCGCAGTGCGGGCAGCCCTCGCGCGGGTAGTACACGTAGCGGCCGCAACCGCCGCAGCACTGGAGGAGAAAGCGACCGGCATCCAGTTCGCGTTGGTGGAAGGCCTGCACGCCTTCGGGAATCGTCTGCGTCGTCATGCCTGTCCTCAGATCGGATCCCAGCTGAACACGTCGGCTGAGCGATCCAGGTCGTAGAAGCTCGCTTTGAGCGCGGGCAGCGCATGGCTTGCCACGGTCTGCGGGCTCCAGCCTTCGCTGCGGTGCACCGAGCGCACCGGCCGCGGCTGGCTCATGAGAAAGATCTCGTTGTTGCGCACGGCAAAGATCTGTCCGTTGACGTCTTTCGCAGCATCGCTGGCCAGGCAGACGGCCAGCGGCGCGATCTTGGCCGGCGTCATCTGCTTGAGCCGATCGACACGCGCCTGCTCCTCGGGCGTCTCGGTCGGGATCGAGCCGATCATGCGACTCCACGCAAAGGGCGAGATGCAGTTGGAGCGCACGTTGAACTTCTGCATGTCGAGCGCAATGGACTTCGACAGCGCGGCGATGCCGAGCTTGGCCGCGCTGTAGTTGGCCTGGCCGAGGTTGCCGACCAGCCCTGAGGTAGAGGTCATGTGCACGAAGCAGCCGCTCTCCTGCTCCTTGAAGTGCGTGGCAGCGGCGCGGCTCACGTAGAAGCCGCCGTACAGGTGCACCTTGATGACGGCGTCCCACTCTTCGGCGCTCATCTTGTGGAAGAAGCGGTCGCGCAGGATGCCGGCGTTGTTGACGACCACGTCGACGCGGCCGAAGGCCTCCACCGCCGTGCCAACGATGCGCGCCGCGGCAGCCTGCTCCGACACGCTGTCTGTGTTGGCCACCGCCTCGCCGCCGAAGGCCTTGATCTCGTTGACCACGGCCTGCGCCGGGCCCGCGTCCTGCCCTTCTCCGCCGACCGATGCGCCGATGTCGTTGACCACCACCTTGGCACCTTCGCGCGCCATCGCCAGCGCGATGTCGCGCCCGATGCCGCCGCCGGCACCGGTGACCACGACGACCTTGCCTTCCAGCATTTGGGTTTCACTGCTCATTCGCTCTTACTCCTTGTCGGTGCGCGGCGGCCACTGGAAGGCCGGCGGCTGCTTGTCAAAAAACCGCTGCAACGCGTCGCGGTGCGGCGTGGTCTGGAAGCACAGGGCCTGGCCGTTGGCCTCGGCCTCGAAGGCGGCTTCCATGGCGCCTGCGTCGAGCGCGATGCGCTTGACCAGGCTCACGGCCAGCGGCGAGGCGCCGGCAAAGCTGTCTGCCAGCGCGAGCGCCCGCGGCAGCAGCGCGGGCTGCTCGTGCTGCTCCATCGCGATGCCGAGCGCCAGCGCCTCGCGCGCATCCACTTCGCGGGACGAGAGGAACAGCTCGCGGGCGCGCTGCGCGCCGACGATGCGCGGCAGGGTGTAGGTGGCGCCGCAGTCCGGTACGAGCCCGATCCGCATGAAGACCATGCAGAAGCGGGCGCGCGGCGTCACCAGCACGAAGTCCGCCGCCAGCGCCAGGCTGAAGCCGGCACCGTAGGCCGCACCGTCCACCGCCGCGATGACGGGGCGATCCAGCGACAGCAGCTCGCGGAAGATCGCGTGCGTGCCGTGCATGCGTGCGCGCAGGCTGTCGCTTTCAAGCGCGCCGGCGGCGGCGATGCCGCGCAGGTCGCCGCCCGCGCAGAAGGCGCCGTTGGCGCCGGTGATCACCACGGCACGGATGCCGCTGTCGGCCTTGACCTGCGCGATGGCAGCGGCCACGCCCTCTTTCAACTCGGGGGTGAAAGAGTTGCGGGTGGCGGGGTTGTCGAGGGTCACCACGGCCGTGGTGCCGCGGCGCTCGAAGCGAACCGGGGTGTCGCTCATGTCGACTCCTTGGCGGGCGGAGTGCGATGCTGCTCCTGCAGCTCGCGCCAGAGGATCTTGCCGGTGCCCGACTTGGGCAGCGCGTCCACGAATTCCACGAGACGCGGCGCCTTGTAGACCGCCATGCGCTCGCGTGCCCAATCGACGATGTCCTGCGCCTGCACCTCGCCGCGGAAGGCGGGCTTGAGCGAGACGATCGCCTTCACCGCCTCGCCCTGCTTCGCGTCGGGCACGCCGATGATGCAGGCCTCGTGGATCGCCGGGTGCTCGTACATCATGTTCTCCACCTCGGCCGGCCAGACCTTGAAGCCCGAGCTGTTGATCATTCGCTTGAGGCGGTCGCGCATGAAGAAGTAGCCTTCCTCGTCCACGTAGGCGAGGTCGCCGGTACGAAAGAAGCGCTTGCCGTCCAGCTCGAAGAAGGCGTCGCGGTCGGCCTGCGGGTTGCGCCAGTAGCCGACGGTGTTCTGCGGCGCGTGGGTGACCAGCTCGCCCAACTCGCCCTGCGGCAGTTCCTTCAGCGTCTGCGGATCGACGATGCGGGTGTCCACGCCCTGCGCCGGGATGCCCAGGCACTGGCGCTTGCCGCGCCCAAGCGGGTTGGCCTGCAGGAAGGAGGCGGTCTCGGTCAGGCCGTAGCCTTCGTTGTAGGTGATGCCGTAGCGCTGCTGCATCATCGTTGCCACCGCTTCGGGCATGGCCGCAGCGCCGCCGGAGAGCAGGGTCAGGCTCGAGATGTCGCGCTGCGCCACCTCGGGGTTCGCGAAGAAGTCCAGGATCATCGCCGGCGGAGCCGTCCACGCGGTGACGCGGTGGCGCTCGATCAGCCGGGCGGCCAGGGCCGGGTTCCAGCGCGGCAGCATCACCGAAGTGCCGCCCAGAAAGATCGGCATGTTCATGCCGTTCTGCAGGCCGAGCATGTGGAACAGCGGTGCGACGGCCAGCACCACGGTCTCGCAATGCAGGCCCTTCCAGACGTGCGAGGCGGCCAGGGACGCGATCACTGTCTGGTGGGTGTGCATGCAACCCTTGGGGTGGCCGGTTGTACCCGAGGTGTAGGGCAGGATGGCGAGATCCGTGGGGAGTACACCCGCGTCTGCACCATCGCCGGTGGCCGGCACGCTGGCCCACCCCGCGCAATCGGGCCGCGCGATCGGACGCAGCGGCTCGAGCACCCAGTTCGGGATCTCGTCGGAGGCATCCGCCACGGCCTCGCTGTACGCATGCACGACGATGCGGTCGAACAGGCCGGGCTCGAAGTACTCCAGCAGCTCCTGCGCCACGAACGCGATGCGCGCGCCACTGTTCTCTGCGTAGTACCTAACCTCCTGGGCCTTGCTCATGGGATTCACAGGCACCACGACGCCGCCCGCACGCAGGATCGCGTAGCAGGCAACCACGAACTGTGGGCAGTTCTGGCTGGCAATCAGCACGCGGTCGCCGCGCTGCAGCCCGAGCGTGTCGCGCAGCCAGGCCGACATCGCAGCCACGCGCTGCTGGAGCTTGGCATAGCGCACGACGCTGCCGCAATAGACGATCGCGGCCTTGTCCGGATAGCGCCGCGCTGCAACCTCGAGGTACTCCGGCAGCGTTGCCTGCGGCACGACCAGCTCGCGTGCGACGCCCTTGGGCCAGAAGCGGAAGTGCGGACGAACGCGAAGAGTGCCCCCACGCTCCCCCACTGCGTGTGGGTCGCTGCCCCCCGGGGGGGCCTTCGCGCCTTCGGGCGGCCGTGCGGCGCTCACCATCATTGCTTCTCCATGGCCCGCGCGATGATCTCTTTCATCACCTCGTTGGCGCCGCCGTAGATGCGGCCGACGCGCACGTCGGCATAGAGCCGCGCGATCGGGTACTCGTTCATGAAGCCGTAGCCGCCGTGCAGCTGCAGGCACTCGTCGACGATGCGGCAGCAGGCGTCGGTGGTCCACCACTTGGCCATGGCGGCCGTCGGCACGTCGAGCTCACCGCGCATCAGTCGGGCGATGCAGTCGTCCACGAAGGCGCGCGCCACCTGCGCCTGCGTCTCGCACTCGGCCAGCTTGAAGCGCGTGTTCTGCATCTTCAGCAACGGCTCGCCGAACACCTGGCGGTCGCGCACGTACGCAAGCGTGTCGTTGATCGCGCGCTGCATGGTCGCCACCGCACCGACGGCGATCAGCATGCGCTCGCGCGGCAGCTGCGCCATGAGCTGCGCGAAGCCGCTGCCCTCCTGGCCGCCCAGCAGATTGTCGGCCGGCACGCGCACGTCGTCGAAGAACAGCTCGGTGGTGTCCAGCGTCTTCTGGCCCATCTTGTCGAGTAGCGGCCCGCGGCGGAAGCCCGCCGTGCCTTCGGTTTCGACCATCAGCAGCGAGATGCCCTTGGCACCGCCCGCGGCACCCGTCTTGGCTGCAACGCAGACCAGGCCGGCGTGCATTCCGTTGGTGATGAAGGTCTTGCTGCCGCTGATGCACCAGTGGTCGCCCTCGCGCTTCGCCTGCGTCTTGATGCGCTGCAGGTCGGTGCCGGCGCCGGGCTCGCTCATCGCGATGGCGGCCACCAGTTCACCGCTGGCCATGCGTGGCAGCCAGCGGCGCTTCTGTTCTTCGGTGCCGTAGGCCAGCAGGTAGTGGGCGACGATGCCGCTGTGCACGTTGTTGCTGAAGGCCTGCGCCATGGCGCGCATCTGCTCCTCGCAGATCACGGCCTCGTGCAGGAAGCTGCCGCCGCCGCCGCCGTATTCCTCGGGGATGCTCGCGCACAGCAGCCCGGCCGCACCGGCCTTGCTCCAGATGTCGCGGTCGGCATGGTGCTGCGCGCGCCAGCGCGGCTCGTTGGGAACGCATTCGCGCTCGAAGAAGCGGCGCGCGCTGTCGCGCAGCATCTCCAGCTCTTCGTTCATCCACGGCCGGGTCACATTCATCACGGCCTGCCGCCTCCGCAGACCAGCACCTGTCCGCTGACGTAGTTGGACTCCGGAATGCAGAACAGGTAGACCGCGCCGGCCGCTTCCTGCGGCGTGCCGCCGCGGCCCAGCGGGATCATGGCTTCGGCGTTCTTCAGGATCTGCGGATTGACGCCCACCTTGATCTGCCGGCCCTCGATGTCGATGCTCGCGCCCGCGCTGGCATCGGCTTCGGTCAGCCGGGTCTTGATCAGGCCGAACGCGACGCTGTTGACGGTGACCTTGTAGCGGCCCCATTCCTTGGCCATCGCCTTGGTCAGCCCGTTGATGCCGGCCTTGGCGGCTGCGTAGTTGGCCTGGCCCGCGTTGCCGTACACGCCGGAGGTGGACGAGATGTTGACCACCTTGCGGAACACCTCGCGGCCTTCGTCGGTCTCGCGCTTGGCCGCATCGCGGATGAAGCCCGAGGCCGCGCGCAGGATGCGAAAGGGCGCGGTCAGGTGCACGGCGAGCATGGCCTCCCACTGCTCGTCGGTCATTTTCTGCACCACGTTGTCCCAGGTGTAGCCGGCGTTGTTGACGATGATGTCCAGGCCACCATAGCTGTCGATGGCGGTGCGCACGAACCGGTCGGCAAAGCCGCTGTCGGTCACGCTGCCGGCGCAGGCCGTGGCGCTGCCGCCCGCGGCCACGATGTCGGCGACGGTCTGCGCGGCCGGTTCGGCATCGAGGTCGTTGATGACGACGCTGGCGCCGTCGCTCGCCAGCTTGAGCGCGATCTCGCGCCCGATGCCGCGGCCGGAGCCAGAGACGAGGGCGACCTTGCCTTCGAGTTTTCGGTTCATGTGTTGTCCTGTATCAGTGGTTCATGGCGCCACCCGCGACACGTCGCGACGAGCGTAGCGATGCCCGTTCGTGAAACACCGCGGAACCGGCTTTGCCGGGCCGCTGGTGTTGCCCCCTTGAGGGGGTATGCGCGCTACACGAAGTGAGCGAGAAACGGGGGTGGGTTTTCATCTCAATGCCAGGCGATCAGTGCTTCGCCGGTCAGCTTGGGTGTGCCTTGCGCATTGGTTGTTGCGACCTGCAGCCGCACGCAGCGCCGGCCTTCGTGTTCGAATTTCTCGGCGACCGTGCCGGTGCAGGTGATGCGCTCGCCCATCTGCGTGATGGCGGCAAAGCGCACATCGAGCGAGCGGATGGCCGACTGCGGCACCCAGTTGGTCAACAGCCGCCCGAGCCACGCGGCCGACAGCATGCCGTGCGCAAACACATCGGGCATGCCGGCGGACTTGGCGAAGTCAATGTCGACGTGGATCGGGTTGTGGTCGCCCGAGGCGCCGCAGTACAGCGCCAATGCCAGACGGCTGATCGGTGGCAGTTCCAGCGGCGGCAAGGTGTCGCCCGGTTGCAGTGCGTCCCAGGCAGGAAGGGTCTTGCTTGTCATTGGAATCAGAGCGTCGATCAAAGCGGCATCAGCCATTGCGCACCACCGTCACGCAGCGCAGTTCCGCCACGAGTTCATCGCGCTGGTTGCTGACGCGCGTATTGCGCACCACGAACTCGAGCGCCCCGCCCTTCTTGTCGTAGATGTCGGCGATGCGCTGCTCGAAGCGCAGCGTGTCGCCGGCATGGGCCATCGCGTGATAGCTGAAGCCCTGCTCGCCGTGCAGCAGGCTGCGGTAGTCCATGCCCAGCAGCTCGCGAATGGCGGCGGGGTTGGGCGACTCCATCTCCATGCAGAAGAAAAAGGTTGGCGGCACCGGCAGGCCTGGATGCCCCGCGGCGCGTGCCGCGGCTTCGTCGATGTAGACCGGGTCGGTCTGGCCCGTGGCCTTGGCGAAGAAGCGCAGACGGCCCTTCTCCACTTCCACCTGGAACGGCGGCAGCGTGTGGCCTATGTGGCGGCGATCGATCATCTCGATATCAGGTGGCTTGGTAGAGCGTGACGACGCATGCGCCGCCCAGACCCAGGTTGTGCTGCAGCGCGAGACGCGCGCCCTCCACCTGCCGCTGCTCGGCCTGGCCGCGCAGTTGCCACACCAGCTCTGCACATTGCGCAAGGCCGGTGGCGCCGAGCGGATGGCCCTTGGACAGCAGGCCGCCGGAAGGGTTGGTCACCACGCGGCCGCCATAGGTGTTGTCGCCGTCGACGATGAAGCGCTCGGCCGTGCCCTCAGGCGTGAGGCCCAGCGCCTCGTAGGTGATCAGCTCGTTGGCGGTGAAGCAGTCGTGCAGCTCCACCACGTCCAGCTCCTCGGGGCCGATGCCGGCCGCTTCGTACACCTGCTTCGCTGCGGCCGCGGTCATGTCGTAGCCCACCAGCTTGCGCATGTCCTTGCTCTCGAAGGTGGAGGGCGTGTCGGTGGTCATGGCCTGCGCCGCGATCACGACGCGCATGTCCAGCCCGTGCTTCTTGGCGAACTCGGCGGAGCAGACGATTGCCGCGGCCGCGCCGCAGGTGGGCGGGCAGCACTGGAAGCGGGTGAGCGGATCGAACACCGGCGCCGAGGCCATCACCTCGTCCAGCGTCAGCGTCTGGCGGAACACCGCCAGCGGGTTGCGCGCGGCATGCTGGCGCGCCTTGACCGAGATGCGGCCGAAGGTGTCGCGGCGGATGCCGTACTGCGCCATGTAGTCGCGGCCGGCGCCGCCGAAGAACTGCGCTGCGCGCGGCGCTTCGGGAATGAAGCCCTGCTTCTCGGCCATTACCTCGGCGAAGCGCGTCATCGGCGAGGGACGGTCGTCGTAGGCGCCCTTGAGCGCGCCGGGCTGCATCTGCTCGAAGCCGAGCGCGATGGCGCATTCGACCATGCCGCTTTCGACCGCCTGGCGCGCGAGGAACAGCGCGCTCGAACCGGTGGAGCAGTTGTTGTTGAGGTTGAAGACCGGGATGCCGGTGAGGCCGACGCCGTAGATGGCCGCCTGGCCGGCGGTGGAATCGCCGTAGACGTAGCCAACGTAAGCCTGTTGCACCAGCGAATAGTCGACGCCGGCATCGTCGAGCGCGAGCTTCGCGGCGCGCGCTCCCATCACGGTGTACGGGTCACTGGCGCCGGGCTTGGTGAAGGGGATCATCCCCACGCCGACCACGTGGACGGGGCGTTGCATACGTGTCATGGAAACTCCTGGATGCGATGAAGACAAGTCTCGGCCGCGGTGGCCGTTTCAACAATCGCGGATTGGGCCAAAACGATTGGCCGAAATGCTCATGGATGCAGGCGCTGCGCTCACGCCGGATCGCGGTAGCGGAAGGTGCCCATGGCGCGCGCCGCCACCTCGCCGCTGGCGTCGGTGACAGTGGCTTCGCAGAAGCACACCGAGCGGCCGCCGCCGGTGGCGCGCCCTTGCGCCTGCAGCCGCCCGCTGTTGGGCCGCATGAAGGCGACGTGCATGTCGACGGTGACGACCTCGCGCGCATAGGCCACGCGCGACAGCGCGGCATGCGCCATTGCGCTGTCGAGCAAGGTCATCAGCACGCCGCCGTGGCCGCTCGCGTGGTTGTTCATCAGCTCGGGGCGCAGTTCCACCGACACCACGGCTTCGCCAGCCTCGGCGCTTTCGACGCGCAGGCCGATGTGCTCCGAGAAGGGCACGTAGCGCTGCGGGCCGCTGCGCGGGCGGTCGCCCTCCTCCAGCGATTGCTGCTGTTGTTGCTGCTGCGCGCTCGCCAGTTGCCGGCTCATGCCGGCACCCGCTTCGAGGCCGCCGCCGCTGCGGTGAAGTCGCGCGGGCCGGTCAACGCCAGGCCGCCATCGACAGGGATGATCGCGCCGGTGATGTACGAGCCCCAGTCGCTGGCCAGCAGCATGGCCATGCGGCTGATGTCCTCGATGCGGCCCAGGCGCTTGAGCGGCACGCGCTGCGCCATCGCGGCCATCGTGTCGTCGGTGGGGGCGAGGCGCTTCAGGCCTTCGGTGTCCGCGATCGGCCCGGGCACGATGGAGTTGATGCGGATGCCCTGCGGCCCCCACTCCAGTGCGAGCACCTGCGTCAGCATGTCCACACCCGCCTTGGCCGCGCAAACATGGGCCTGGAAGGGCGTGGGCGTGAAGGCCTGCCCGGCCGAGATCTGGATCACGCAGGCGCCCGGTTGGCGCAGGTGCGCATGCGCCAACCGCGCGACGTTGAAGCTGCCGAGCAGGTCGATGTCGACCACCGTCTTGAAAGCATTGGGCGACATGTCGAGCGCGCTGGCGAGGAAGTTGCCGGCTGCACCCGAGACCAGCACGTCGATCGGGCCGAAGCGATCGGCGGCCTGCGCGAAGGCGCGCTCCAGCGCGTCGGGCTGGCGCACGTCCGCGGAGATGCCGAGCGCCTCGGTGCCGAGCGCTTCGAGTTGCTGCGCGGCCGCCGCCACCTTGTCGGCCGAGCGGCTGAGCACCGTGATGCGCGCGCCTGCACGCGCGAAGGCCTGCGCGATGCCGAAGTTGATGCCGCTGGAGCCACCGGCCACGGCCACGTGGCGTCCCTTGAAATCGAATGCGGAAAAGTCCATGGGGTTCATCATTCCGCTCACTCCGGCTTGAAGCCGATCTCGGCCAGCATCTTCCGCTCGCGCTCGAACTGGGTACGGGCATAGTCGGCATAGCTCTCGCCGGTAATCAGCTTGGGCTGCATGTCGAACAGCTCCAGCTGCTGGAGGTAGGCGGGGTCCGCCGCAGCCTTGCTGAAGGCCGCGTGCAGCCTGGCGGCGATCTTCGGATCGAGGTTCTTCGGCGCAACCAGGCCCACCGGCGATTCGATCACCATGTCATGACCCAGCTCCTTCACGGTCGGCGCGTCGTAGCGCTTCAGGCGCTCCGCGGTGAAGGTGGCGAGCAGGCGCACCTTGCCGCCCTGAACCTGGGGCCCGAAGCCGGGGTCGCCGTAGACGTCGAGATGGCGCCCGATCACCGCCTGGAAAGCCTCACTGCCGCCCTTGTAGGGCACCAGGTTGAAGGAGGTGCCCGCCTGCTTGGCGAGCCGCTCGGCGTAGATGCGGTTGATGCTGATCGCACCGACGTTGCCCCAGCTGACAGCGCCGGGACGCTTCTTCGCGTCGGCCAGCAGTTCGGGCAGCGACTTCCAGGGCGCGTCGGCGGCCACCACGATGCCGGTGGTGAGGCCGGCCAGCCCGATCAGGTAGGTGAAATCCTTGAGAGGGTCCCAGGTCACCTTTTGCACCAGCGGCGCGCGGATCACCGAGTTGTGCATGACCGCGATCGTGTAGCCGTCGGCCTCGTTCATGGTCGCCAGCGATGCGGTGCCGGTGACGCCGCCTGCGCCCGGCCTGTGCATCAGCACGATGGGCTGGCCCAGGTCCCTGGAGGCAGCCTCGGCCAGCGTGCGGAAGATCGGGTCGAAAGAGCCGCCGGGCGGAAATGGCAGCACGAGCTGGATTGGCTTGTGCGGGTAAGGGTCGGCGGCCTGCGCCAGCGGCGCGGCCAGCGCGCAGGCGGCCAGTGCGGCCAGGGCCGCGCGGCGATGCATCTTCGTCATGGTGTTGTCTCCTGTCGGTTGAAATTGCGGGTCAGGCGGCCTGCGGCAGCGGCAGGTAGCGGAAGGAACCCTGGGCGCGCGCGACGACGCGCCCGTCGGCATCGGTGATCGAGGCGTGGCACCAGGCGACGTTGCTGTCGTGCTGCACGACTTCGCCATCGGCGGTGAGCCGGCCGCGGCCCGGTTCGAGAAAGCTGGTGTTGAGGTTGAGCGTGACGGCGGTGCGGTCAAAGTCGAACAGCGACACGGCGGCACTGGCCATGGCCACGTCGAGCAGCGTGACCAGCACCCCGCCGTGCATGGCGCCGATGACGTTGCCGAGTTCCGGCCGCGCGTCGATGACGAGGCGGGCACGGCCGGCCTCGGAGTACTCGCGGCGCGCACCCAGCAGCCGCGTGAAGGGCACCTGGCCGAACATGTTGCGGCCGTCTGCGCCCACGACGGGTTTCATGCGCGCACCTGCTCGCGCAGCACGTTCTTCAGCACCTTGCCGGCGGCCGACAGCGGCAGCTCGCGCACGAAGCTGATGCCACGCGGACACTTGTAGCCGGCCAGGCGCTCGCGGCACCAGGCGCGCAGTTCATCTGCGTCGGCACTGCCACCGTCGGCCAGCACCACCGCCGCGTGCACCGCCTCGCCCCAACGCGCATCCGGCACGCCGATGACCGCCGCCTGCCGGACCTGCGGATGGCCGCGCAGCGCGGCCTCGACCTCGGCGCAGTACACGTTCTCGCCGCCGCTGATGATCATGTCCTTGAGGCGGTCGACGATGAAGAGATGGCCGTCGGGCAGCATGCGGCCCGCATCACCGGTGTGCAGCCAGCCGCCCTGCAGCGCGGCGGCCGTTGCCTCGGGGTTGCGCCAGTAGCCCTGCATGACCATCGGCCCGCGTGCCAGGATCTCGCCGACTTCGCCGCGCGGCAGCTCGTGGCCGCTCTCGTCCGCGACGATGATCTCGGCGCCGAGGCCAGCGCGGCCGACGGAGTTCAGGCGGCCGGTGGCGCGTGCCTCGGGCCGGTGGTTCGCCGGCAGGTTGATGCACACGGCGCCCGCGGTTTCGGTGAGGCCATAGGCCTGGAAGAACTCGGCGTCCGGCCAGGCGGCCAGTGCGCGGTCCAGCAGGTCCGGCGGCATCGGTGCTGCACCGAAGGCGATGCGCGTGAGGCTGCGCACGCGCTCGGGCGTGAACGAGGGGTCGTCGAGCAGCGACTGCAGCATGCTCGGCACCACGATGATGTCGCCGATGCGGTGCTCCGCGATCGCCTCGATCACCGATGCGGGACGGAACTGCGCCATCGTCACGCAGCTGCCGCCCACGATCAGCTGGCCCACCAGGCGGCCGAGCCCGGCCACGTGGAACAGCGGCGCCACCAGCAGCGATACCGAGTCCGGCGCATTGTTGAGCTCGGCGCCCCGCGTCATCGATGCGGTCCAGAAATTCGCGTGGCTCAGCATCACGCCCTTGGAGCGGCCGGTGGTTCCGCCGGTGTAGAGGATGGCGGCGAGCGCGTCGCCACCGGTGCGCGTATCGGCGAGCGGCTCCAGCGCGGCGCTCTCTTCTTCCAGCGCGCCCAGGCGCAGCAGCGCGGTCGCGCCGGCTGGTGCAAGCGCCTGCAGCGTTTCATCGACGAGCAGCAGCGACGCTTCGCTGTCCTGCAGCGCGTGCGCCAGCTCGGGTGTGCTCCAGCGGATGTTCAGCGGACAGGCGACGGCGCCGAGCCACCAGCAGGCAAGGATGGCCCGCACCAGCTGGTCGTTGTTGGGCGCGAGCAGCGCCACGCGGTCGCCGCGCCCGATGCCGCGCTTCGCCAGCGCGGCCGCCTGCAGCGCAATACCGTTCGCCACCTGCGCATGCGTATGGCTACGGGTGCCGGTTTCGGCGACGTGGGTGAGCGCCGTCTTGTCGGGGCAGCGCTGCAGCGCGCGATGCAGGCCTTGGGTGAGATACACGATGGAACCGCCGGCTTGTTGAGGATGCGGCGAAGGTTAGGCCTGCGTGCGGCCCTGACCAATGGCGGGAAGCGCCAAAGGGCTTGGCGAAACCGCTCAGCGCTCCGGCCCGTGCGCCAGGCGGTACTCGCCCGGGGCCACGCCGGTCCACTGCTTGAAGGCGCGGTGGAAGGTGCTGGCTTCCGAAAAGCCCACGCGGTTGGCGATGTCGAGCAGCGGCAGTTGCGTGTGCAGCAGGTCGTCGATGGCGGCATCGCGTCGCAGTTCGTCCTTGATTTGCTGGAAGCCGCGGCCCTCCTCGCGCAGCCGTCGGCGCAGCGTCTGCGGCGTCACGGCGAGCGCCTCGCCCACCGCCTCGAGCGACGGCATGTCGGCGCCCAGCCCCTTGCGCAGCAGCCGGCGAATGCGTTCGGTGAGGCTGCTGGTGTCGCGGTATCGCACGATCAGGTTGGCGGGCGAGCTGGCCAGGAATTCGCGCAGGCTCTGCTGCGACTGCACGACCGGCAGATCGAGCCAGCGTGCGTCGAACCACAGGCCGACGTGGGGTTGCCCGTAGCGGATCGGCACCTGGTACACGCGTGAGCTGTCCATGCCCGTCTGCTCCGCCGTGTAGTCGACCCCCAGCACCGGGATGCGGCGCGCCACCAGCCACGAAAAGGTGTTGAAGCCGAGCAGCATGAAGGCCTTCACCGCGTAGTCGAGCCGCACATCAGAGGCGCGCCGCAGCACGAACTGCACGTGCGCGCTATCGCCCTGCACCGACAGGCGCGGCACGAAGTCGTTCAGCAGCAGGTGGTACCAGGCGAAGCCTTCGCGCATGGCCTCGCCCAGCGTGGCGCAGCGCACCAGCTGGCGCATGCACTGGCCGAAGCTTCCGGGCGGCAGCGGGCTGCTCAGCAGGCCCCAGATCTCGTCGCGCATTTCGCGCCGCAGGGCGTGGATCAGCAGCGCGTACTGGCGCTGCGAGATGCGGGCCAGCGGCGACTCCAGCAGCGGTGCTGCAATGCCTGCGCGTGCCAGCAGAGGAGCCACATCGAGCCCGCGATGCCGCGCCCCCATCAGGATGTGGTGCACCTGCTGGATGGCAACGGTGTGGTGGGTGAGCGTCATCGATGGCGGTCGCCGCGGCTCGGCCTGTTGAATTGTAGGCAGCACCCGCCGTGCCGGGCGTGGCGCCGCCTCACCCGACGGCGCCTGCCGCCCGCAAGGCAGCCACGGCCGGCGCGTCGAGCCCGGCCGCGCGCAGGATCTCCTCGGTGTGCTCCCCGGCGCGCGGGGCTGGCCGCGGGGTGGACGGGTCGAAGCCCGTCATCTTGATGGCACAGCCGAGCTGCGGCAGCGCCGCATCGTCGGCCGCGATGCGCATGCCGCGCGCACGGAAGTGCGGATGCGCCAGCGCTTCGTCGATGCGCAGCACCGGCGTCACGCAACCGACGCCGTCGTGGAACAGGCTGCGCCAGTGCGCGAGCGGCTGCGCGCCGAAGATGGCGGCCAGTTCCGCGCGCAGGCGTTCCTCTGTCGCCGGGTCGCCGCTGCGGTGCAGTGGTGCGAGGTCGGGGCGCTCCAGCGTGCGGCACAGGTCGTCCCAGAACTTCGCTTCCAGCGCGCCGACCGCGACGTGCCGATCGTCCGCTGTGCGATAGAAGCCGTAGCAGGCGAGCGCACCGGTCAGCGCGCCGTGGCCGGTGCGCGGCACCTCGCCATGCTGGTGCAGGCCGGCCAGCGGCAGTACCGCATGGGCCAGCACCCCATCGGCCATGGCGATGTCCACATGCCGTCCGCGGCCGCTGCGGGCTGCGTCGAACAGCGCGGCGAGGATGCCGGCCACCGCAGTCATGGTGCCGCCCAGCAAATCGGCCACGGGCAGGTTCGACAGCGCCGGGCCCGCGGCGTTGCCGATCTGGTCGGCCACGCCCGCCAGGGCCGCGTAGTTCACGTCGTGCCCCGGCGTGTCGCACAGCGGGCCGGTCTGGCCGAAGCCGCTGATGCTGCAGTAGACGATGCGCGGGTTGACGGCCGCCACCGCCTCGTAGCCCACGCCCAGCCGCTGCATCACGCCGGGCCGGAAGCCTTCCACCAGCACGTCGGCATCGCGGCACAGGCGCAGCAGCGCGGCAACGCCTTCGGGGTGCTTGAGGTCGATGCGGATCGCGCGCTTGTTGCGGTTGACGAGCGCGCGCACGGTGGCGCTTGCGTAGTCGCCGGCGCCGGTGTCCTCGATCTTGACGACGTCGGCGCCGAGATCGGCCAGGTGCATCGTGCCGAGCGGGCCCGGCAACAGCCGGGTCAGGTCGAGCACGCGCACGCCGGCGAGCGGCGCGCCGGTGGATGCGCTCGCGAGGGATTCAGGAGAAGAGGTCATTGGGAGGGCAATCTAGAGGACGCGCAGCCCGCCGGCAATGGCGGCAGCTATCCCGTGGATTGGCGAAAAGCGTCAGGCCCCCGGACGCCGCGACCACGGCGTGGGCCGATGCGGCCGACGTCAACGCTGCCGGAATTCCATCAGGGTGTCGACGACGCTCTGCGTAGCGCCATCGAGCGACGCCTTCGCGCGATGCGCTATGCCCAGCCGGCGCGTGAGCTTGGGGCTCAGCGGCAGGATCTGCATGCGGCCGTTCAGCGCCGCGTCGGTGCCGTGCTGCACCGGTAGCACCGCGGCCCCGTAGCCGGCCGCCACCAGGCTGCGCATCGCGGCGTCGTAGTTGAGCTCGATGCGTGCGCGCGGCGAGCAGCCGGCGTTGGCGAACCACTCCATCGTGAGGCGGTACATGTGGGTGGTCGCGTCGTTGAAGATCAGCGGCTGCTCGATCAGCCACTGGGGCGTTGCACGCTTGGGCGCCTTCCACTTCTGTGGCACGAAGGCCATCATGGGCTGGCTGCGCCAGGGTGCGACGACGAGGTCGCGCATCGGCGGCTGCGGCACGGCCACCAGGCCGATGTCGAGCGTGCCGAGCGCAAGGCGCTCCATCGCCTGGTTGGAGCCGAGGATGCTCACTTCGACGTCGATGCCCGGGTGGCTGGCCTGCAGTGCTTCGAGCACCTGCGGCAGCAGGTCGATCACCACGCCGGTCGAGGTGCCGAGGCGCACCCGGCCGAGCCGGCCTTCGGCCTGGCGCTTGACGGCTTCGACCGCGTCATCGGCGTCGCGCAGCAGCCTGCGTCCTCGCTCGACCAGTGCTGCGCCGGCCGCGGTCGGTGTGACGCTGCGGCTGCCGCGCACCACCAGCCGCGCACCGAGCCGCGACTCGAGTTCGCTGACGTGCAGGCTCACGGTCGGCTGCGCCAGGTGCAGCGCCTGCGCGGCTGCGGAGAAGGTGCCGAGATCGGCAATGGCAACCAGCGTGCGCAGCTGGTCGAGGTTGATTTGGCGCATCAGGTTTCCTGATCGATTGCTTCAGAATTCTCAACTTCCACAATAGCACGCAGGCGCCGAAGATGCACTTCCATCACAGGAGAACACCATGTCGAGCCCGCAGCAACCGTCGTCCTTTTCCCTGCTCACCGCGCTGCGGCGCTGGGTTGGCCGCGTGCTGGCTGCGCGGCACCAGCGCCTGGAACTCCATCACATGAGCGACCGGGAACTCAACGACCTGGGGATCGGCCGGAGCGAAGTTCAGGAGTGGTCTCGACGGCGCGTGACAAATGCACCTGGTACCTCTGACACCACCGACGCGCCGGGCTGGCGTCAGGCCGGGCGCATGCGCGTCGATGCGCGCACGACGAGTTCGGGCCGCAGCACCACGGTCGTAGCCGACAGCGCCTTGCCCTCGATCTCGTCGAACAGCAACCCGGCCGCGCGCCAGCCGAGTTCGCGATGGGGCAGCCGGATCGTGGTGAGCGGCGGGTCGACCATGTCGACCAGCGGCATGTCGTTGTGCCCGGTCATCGAGATGTCCTGCGGAATGCGGATGCCCGCTTCGCGCAGGACGTCGTAGCCGCCGAGCGCAACGAGGTCGTTGCAGCAGACGATTGCATCGGGCAGCGGGCTGCCGCCCGCCAACAGCTCGCGCATGGCGGCCCGGCCGCCCTCGCGGCTGTAGCTGTCGCATTCGACCACTGCGGCCATGGTCATGCCGTGGTCGCGCAGCGCCTGCTCGACACCCTGCCGGCGGCCGACGCCGGTCGGCACGTTCTGGGGACCGGCCAGGTGCGCGATGCGGCGGTGGCCTAGCCCCACCAGGTGGTCGACCGCGAGCTTCATCGCGAGTCGGTCATCGCTCACCACGGCGGGCAGGCGGCCGGTTTCGTCGGCACGGTTGACCATCACCGCGCGCATGCCGTTGCGCGTGATGTAGTCGACCAGCGGGTCGTCGCGCAGCGCAATCGCCAGCACCAGGCCATCGATCTGCTGCGCCTGCATGCGCTCGAGGATCGGCTGCGCCAGCTGCGGATCGCCCACGTTCGCGACGAACACGAAGTAGCCGCGCGCCGCGGCGCTGGCCTCGATGCCCTGCAGGATCGGCGGAAACACCGGGTTCGTGATGTCAGGCACCAGCACGCCGATGGTGTGGGTGCGGCCCGTGCGCAGCGCAGCGGCGGCCCGGTTGGGCCGGTAGCCGAGCCGCTGCGCGGCCTCCTCGACCACGCGCAGCACGTCGTCGCTGATCAGGCGGCGCTTGGCCGGATTGAGCGCGCGCGACACGGTCGACACGTGCACCCCGGCGGCCAGCGCGACATCGCGGATGGTGATTGGGGGGGCGTGCTGGGAGGCCATTGGGTGCAAACGTTTGTGGCTTGCTGGATCCTAAGCCCTCTTTGCCAAGGGGGACTCACGTAAACCCTGATTTTGGGCGTCGGGCATCTCGCCACATAATATGCAAACGATTGCATAAACCTGGGTTGCATCCATGAATCTCGTGACCACCCCCGACTCCGTGCTGCCGATCGCGCTCGAAGCCATGGCGCGCACGCCAGACGCGCGCCTGCGCACCCTGATGGCGGCGCTGACGCGCCATCTTCATGCGTTCGTGCAGGAAGTGAAGTTGACCGAAGACGAGTTCGAGCAGGCGCTGGAGTTCGTCGTCGCCCTCGGCCAGGCCACCGGCGACACCAAGAATGAGGTGGTGCTGGCGGCCGACCTGCTCGGCATTTCGACGCTGGTCGCGCTGCAGAACAACCAGGACCCTCAGGGCGAGTCGCCGGCCGCGCTGCTCGGCCCGTTCTGGCGCGACGGCTCGCCGGCCTGCGAAAGCGGCGACTCGATCGCGCGCTCCGGCACGCCGGGCATTCCGCTCGCCGTGGCGGGTGCGGTGCGCGACGCGCAGGGGCAGCCGGTGGCCGATGCGGTGGTCGACGTGTGGCAGGCCTCGCCGGTGGGCCTCTACGAGAACCAGGATCCGACCCAGGACGACATGAACCTGCGCGGGCGCTTCCGCACCGACGCCGAAGGCCGCTTCCACTTTCGCAGCGTGCGGCCGGCCGGCTACCCGGTACCGACCGACGGGCCCTGCGGCGGTTTGCTGCGCGCGCAGCAGCGCCACCCGAACCGGCCGGCGCACCTGCACTTCATGGTGAGCAAGCCGGGCTTCAAGGTGCTGGTCACGCAGGTGTTCGCCGACGACGACCAGAACCTCGAAAGCGACCCGACCTTCGGCGTCACGCGCCGGCTCATCGGCCGGTTCGCGCCGGCGGCCGATGGCCGCAGCGCCACGCTGCAGTACGACTTTGCGCTGGAGCCCGGCGAGATGAAGTTTCCACGCCCTCCCATTCCCTGATGAACCCACTGCCATCCCATGAGCTTCGATCCTGTTTCCCGACTTGACGGCAAGGTGGCCGTCATCACCGGCGGCCTCGGCGCCATCGGCTACGCGAGCGCGCGCCGGCTGGCGGCACTGGGCGCGACCTGCGTGCTGCTGCACCGCAAAGGCGACGATGCCGCAGAGCGCGCCGCCGCCCTGCCCTCCGAGCGCGGCCAGCGCCACGGTGCGCTGCGCGCCGACATCGTCGACAGCGCCAGCCTGCAGGCCGCCGCCGCGAACGTGCAGGCCACGCACGGCCGCTGCGACATCCTGGTCAACAGCGCGGGCCACACGCAGCCCGTGCCGGCCGCCGACCTCGACGCACTGACCGACGAGCTCATCGACGAACTGCTGCGCGCCAACTTCCGCGGCGTGTTTGCCACCATCCGCGCCTTTGCGCCGCTGCTCAAGGCCAGCGGCGACGGGCTGATCGTGAACGTGTCGTCGATCGCGGGCTTTACCGGCGTCGGCAGCAACCTCGCCTATGTTGCGGCCAAGGCCGGGCTCGACGTGGTCGGCGATGCGCTGGCCAAGGCCCTGGCGCCGGCGGTGCGCGTGGTGTCGGTGTCGCCGGGCGCGGTGGCGTCGCCCTTCGTGCCGGGCCGCGGCGCCGAGTTCGCCGACAAGATGGCCGCCACGACGCCGCTGGGCCGCATCGGCCTGCCCGAAGACGTGGCCGCCACGGTGGAAGCACTGGCGACCACGCTGCGCTTCGTGACCGGCACGCGCATCGTGGTCGATGGAGGAAGGCACCTGTGAGTGAAACAAAGACACTGATCACCTGCGCGGTGACCGGCAATCTCGTGAAGCCCGAGCAGACGCCGCACCTGCCGATCACGCCGGTGCAGATTGCCGACGAATGCCTGGCCGCGGCCGAGGCCGGGGCTGCGCAGGTTCACATCCACGTGCGCGATCCGCAGACCGGCAAGCCGTCGATGGAGGTCGATCTCTACCGCGAGGTGGTCGAGCGCATCCGCAAGGAGAACCGCGAGCTGGTGATCAACCTCACGACCGGGCCGGGCGGCCGCTTCATTCCGAGCGAGGACGACCCCAAGGTCTATGCGCCCGGCACCTCGCTGCTGCCGCCGGAAAAGCGCGTGGAGCACATCGCGCTGATCCGGCCCGACGTGTGCTCGCTCGATCTGAACACCATGAATTCCGGGCCCGACGTGGTGATGAACACGCCGAAGAACGTGCGCCGCATGGCGAAGGTGATTCGCGCGGCGGGCGTGAAGCCGGAGCTGGAAATTTTCGATTCGGGCGACATCAACCTCGCGCTTGACCTGATCGCCGACGGCACGCTCGACGGGCCTGCGATGTGGACCTTCGTGCTCGGCGTGAAGTACGGCTTTGCGCCCACGCCCGAGACGCTGCTGTACGCGCGCAACATGCTGCCGCGCGGTGCCTTCTGGAGCGCCTTCGGCATCGGCCGCATGGAGTTTCCGATCGTGGCGCAGGCCTGGCTGCTCGGCGGCCATGTGCGCGTGGGCATGGAAGACAACATCTACCTGGAGAAGGGCGTGCTGGCCCAGAGCAATGCGCAACTGGTCGCGAAGGCGCGCGACATCATCGTGAGCCTGGGCGGCGAGATTGCCAACCCTCGTGAGGCGCGCGCCATGCTGGGCTTGGCTGGTGCGGGGGGCTAGGAGATGAAACCTTGCTCTTTTGTTCGTCGCGTTGTGGGTCATTCGGGGTGCGATCACGCCGACGGGGTACCTTGCTCCGCGAATGTCCCCCGGCCTGCGGCCTCCTCCTTTATTTCGCTGCGCAAGGCACCCCATCGACGTGATCGCTCAGCGCAGCGGTTGATCGGCCAGCACAACAGCCGCGTCCATCGTGCACAGGGCATCGGGTGCTCCCCGCAGCGAAATAAAGGAGGAGCCGAAGGCGGGGGACATTCGCGGAGGGGAGTACCCGGTGGCCTGTGCACGCACCCTGAACAACAGCCCACGAGCACAAGCAACCCGCAACACAACACACGGTGAAGAACTGAGATGAGCGTAGCCGCCATGCACACAACCCACACCTCTCGCGCTCTGCGTGTGAACGAGAAGGCCGCCAACCTCGATGCGCTGCAACTCGACGCTGCACCTCAGCCGGAACCCACAGCACCGCCCGGGCACGCCGTGGTACGCATCACCGCCGCCGCGGTGAACCCGAGCGACGTGAAGGCGACGCTGGGCATCATGCCGCAGGCCGTCTGGCCGCGCACTCCGGGCCGCGACTTTGCAGGCACCGTGGTGAGCGGGCCCAGCGAATGGATCGGCCGCGAGGTCTACGGCTCGGGCGGCGATATCGGCATCACGCGCGACGGCTCGCATGCACGTTATCTGGTGCTGCCCGAAGGCGCGTTGCGTGCCAAGCCGCACAACATCTCGATGGACGAAGCCGGCGCCGTCGGCGTGCCCTTCGTCACCGCGTATGAAGGCTTCCGCCGCAGCGGCATGCCGCAGCCGGGCCAGACAGTGCTGGTGCTCGGCGCCAACGGCAAGGTCGGCCAGGCGGCCGTGCAGCTGGCGGCCCAGGCCGGCGCGCGCGTGATCGCGGTGCAGCGGCGCGGCGGTGCGTTCGAGGGTTTTGCCAGCGGCCCGGTCGACGTGATCGACGCGACACAGGGCCAGGTGGGCGAGCGGGTGCGCGAGCTCACCGGCGGGCGCGGTGCCGACGTGGTCTACAACACGGTCGGCAGCGTCTACTTCGAGGCCGCGAACAAGGCCATGGCCAAGGGCGCGACGCAGATCTTCATTGCCACCCATGACCGCGCCGTGCCGTTCGACATCTTCGCGTTCTACCGCGGCATGCATACCTTCGTCGGCATCGACTCGCTCGCGATGGACTGCGTGCGTTGCGCCGCGCAGCTCGATGCCATGCGCGACGGCTTCGAGCGCGGCACGCTGAAGCCGTTTCCGGTGGCGCGGCATTTCGCGCTCGACGAGGCGATCGATGCCTACCGCCTGGTGCTGTCGGGCAGCACCGACCGCGTGGTGCTGCGGCCATGAACGTCACCCGACTCGACGCAGCGCCGGCCTACGAGGCGCCGAACCACTTCGACATGCGCTGCCTTCGCCTGCAGGGCAAGGAGGCTGGGCCCTCGGCGCAGATGTGGATGGGCATGAGCCAGATCCTGCCCGGCGGCCACACCACGCTCGACGGCTCGGCGATGGAGAAGCTCTACCTGGTGCTCGAAGGCCAGCTCACGCTGGTCGGCGAGGTCGATGGACAACCACGGCAGGAGCAGGTGCTGGAGCGCTACGACTCCGCCCGCTTCGCGCCCGGCGAGAAGCGGCAGCTCATCAACCGCACCAACCGGCCCGTGCTGGTGGCGCTGGTGATGGCGAACGCGCCGCCGGCCGGCCCCTGAAAAGAAGACCCCATCCAACGGAGACAACGACACCATGACTTCCTTGCACCCCACCCGTCGCCATATCGTCATCGGCGCGCTGGCCGCCTGCACCGTCGCCGGCGCGCATGCGCAGGGCGCCTGGCCGGCCGGCCAGTCGATCCGGTTGGTCGTGCCGTTCACGGCCGGCAGCGGCACCGACATCGTCGCGCGCCTGGTGGCGGAGCGGCTCGGCCCGGCGCTCGGCACCAGCGTGATCGTCGACAACAAGCCCGGTGCCGGCGGCACGCTGGGCGCGGCGCTGGTGGCCAAGGCGCCGGCCGACGGCTACACGTTGCTGGTGCATTCGGCCGGCCACCTGGTCAATCCGTCGATCTACCCCAACCTCTCGTACGACACCCTGAAGGATTTCGCCGGCATCACGCCGATGGCGAGCCTGCCCAATGTGCTGGTCACCACGCCGGGCAAGTTCAACGATGTGAAGGATCTGGTCGCGCAGGCAAAGGCCAGGCCGGGCGGCTTCAACTACGCGTCGGCCGGCAACGGCTCGGCCACGCACATGAATGCCGAGGTATTCCGCCTGGCTGCCGGCATCCAGGCCCAGCATGTGCCTTTTCGCGGCACGCCCGAGGCCATGACCGAAGTGATGGGCGGCCGCATCGACTGGTTCTTTGCGCCGATGGTGTCGGCACTGCCGCTGATCCAGAGCGGCAAGCTCAAGGCGCTGGCGGTCGGCACCGGCAAGCGCTCGGCGGTGCAGCCCAGCCTGCCCACCACGGTCGAAGGCGGCGTGCCGGGTTCGGAGTACCTGTTCTGGGTTGGCCTGTTCGCGCCGGCCAAAACGCCGAAGCCGGTGGTCGACGCGCTGCAGGCCGAGGTCGCGAAGATCATGGTGTCGAGCGAACTCAGGGAGCGGCTCGACAAGCTCGGCGCCGAACCCTTCACCATGCCATCGGCGCAGTTCGACAAGTTCATCGTCGACGAAACCGCCAAGGCGCAGCAGGTGGTCAAGGCGGCCGGCATCAAGGTGGATTGAAATATGCTCACCCCCAGTCTTCGCGCACTTCGTGTCGCTGCGCCAACCCCCTTGCAGGGGGCGACACCAACGGCCCGGCAAAGCCGGTTCCGTGGTGTCTCACGAAGAACTTTAGCCCTCGCTGCCGCCTTTTTGCTGCCTGTCGTCGCACAGGCGCAACCGGCCGATCTGATCGTCACCAACGCGAAGATCGCAACGCTCGACGCCGCTTCCACCACCGCGCAGGCGCTTGCCGTGCGTGATGGCCGCATCGTGGCCATCGGCAACGCCACGCAAATGCGCACGCTCACGGGCCCCATCACACACACTGTGAATGCCGGTGGCCGCACCGTGATCCCCGGCCTCATCGACTCGCACATGCATGCGGTGCGCGCGGCGCTGAGCTATTCGACCGAGGTCAACTGGATCGATGCCGGCACCATCGCCGAGGCGATGGCCCGCATCCGCGCGGCAGCCGCGCGGGCACGGCCCGGCGGGTGGTTGATCGTGGCGGGCGGCTGGACGGAGCAGCAGTTCGCCGAACGCCGCCGACCCACCATGGCCGAGCTTCAGGAAGCCGCGCCCGACAACCCGGTGTATGTGCAGCTCTTCTACGAGGCCGTGGTGATGACACCCAAGGCGCTGGAAGCACTCGGCGTGCCGGCGGGCACCTTGCCGGCCGGCATGAAGGCGCCGCCCGAAGGCAGCGACGGCGGGCCGGGCTGGATGGCCGGCGACATCGTGGGCATCTCGGCGTTGTTCGACAAGCTGCCCAAGCCGACCTACGACGACAACCTCGCGGGCACCCGGGCTTTCTTCACCGAACTCAACCGGCTCGGCGTGACCGGCCTGGTCGACCCGGGCGGCTTCAGCATCGCGCCATCGCAGTACGCGGCGCTGTTCGAGTTGTGGCGCCAGAAGGCGCTGACGGTGCGGGTCGCCTACAGCATCTTCGCGCAGAAGCCCGGCGCCGAACTCGAGGAGTTTCGCGATCTCACGCAGATGCTGCCGATGGGTTTCGGCGACGACATGCTGCGCTTCAACGGCCTCGGCGAGCGCCTGACCATCGGCATGTACAACAACAATTTTCCGAACGATGCGACGCGGGAGAAGTTCTACGAGCTGATCAGGTGGGCCGCGACCCGGAAGATGACGGTGACGATCCACTGGCTCGAGAACAGCTCGGTCGATCATCTGCTCGGCCTGTACGAGCGCCTGAACCGCGAAGTGCCGATCACCGGCCTGCGCTGGTCGATCGCGCACCTGGACGACGCCTCCCCGGAAACGCTGGCCCGCATGAAGGCGCTCGGCATGGGCTGGACGATGCAGGACGCGATGTATTTCCAGGGCGACCGTGCACTGAAGACTCGCGGCGAGGCAGCACGCCGCATGCCGCCGATCGGCACCGCCCTGCGCGCAGGCGTGAACCTGGGTGCGGGCACCGATGCGCACCGCGTTGCCTCGTACAACCCGTTCGTCGCGATCCGCTGGATGCTCGACGGCAAGACCGTCAGCGGCCAGCCCACCCGCGGCCCCGACGAGACGCCCACGCGCGAGCAGGCCTTGCGGCTCTACACGGCGGGCAGCGCATGGTTCAGCTTCGACGAAGCGAAACGCGGCACGCTGGAGGTCGGCAAGCTCGCCGACTTTGCCGTGCTCGACCAGGACGTCTTCACCGTGCCACTGGAGCGCATTGGCAAGACGGTGTCACTGATGACGGTGGTGGGCGGCAAGGTGGTCTATGTGGCGGCGCCGTTCGCGGCTGCACCGCACTAACGGTGCAGCGGCGCAGCCGAGTGCGCGACGCAGCCGTGCGCCGTGTGCTGCAGGTGCGCCGCCAGCAACGCGCGCGTGACGCCATTGGTCCAGCCGAAGCCATCCTGCAGCGGGTACTCCCCGCCGTCGCCGCCGGCTGAAGCTTCGTGCTCGCGCTGGCGCAGCGCGTACTTTTCGACCAGCTTGCCCTCGCGTTCGTAGACCGCGGCGACCGTGGCGAGCCAGCGGTGCGCGATGGTGCGCGCGAGCGCCTCGTGCCCATTGCGCGCAAAGCCGTCGATCGCCATCCATTGCAGTGCGGCCCAGCCATTGGGCTGGTCCCACTGCTGGTCGCTGGCGTATTCGGTGGTCGAGAAGCCGCCGGGTGCGAGCAGCCTGCCTGACACGGTGGCCGCCAATGCGTCGGCGTGCGCCGGTTCGGCAAGACCGGCGAACAGCGGCGCAATGGTGGCACCCGTGAGGCAGGTGCGCCGGGTGCCGAGGCGCCAGTCGTGGTCGAAGAACGCGCCCTGCCCTTCGTCCCACAGCAGCTCGATGACGGTGGCCTTGCGCTGCTGCGCATGCTGCGCGAACGCCTGCGCAGTGGCCGCGTCGCCCGACTGTTGCGCGAGGTCTGCGATCGTGGTTTCGAGCTTGTACAGGAAGGCGTTGAGATCCACCGGCACGATGTCGGTGGTGCAGATGCCGGCGAGCGATGCGGCATCGTTCACGGCCGACGACCACGCCAGCCAGCGCGTGCTGAAGTCCCAGCCTGATTCGGCCGCGGCGCGAATGTGCCGGTAGACCTCGGCTGCGTCGGATGCCGAAGCGCGCGCGGTCGTCACGTCTTCCAGCCAGGCTTCTTCGCGCGGCGTATCGCGCTCGTCCCAGTAGCGGTTGAGCAGCCGCCCGTCGGGCAGCCGCACCACGCGCCCGCTGGCCGCGCCCGGCGCCAGGCCTTCGCTGCCGCGCATCCACCAGACGTGCTCCTGCCGCAGCTGGGGCAGGCAGTCCGCCGCGTCGATGCTGCCGAGCTGCTGTGCGAGCTCGACCATGAAGGCAAAGAGCGGCGGCTGCGAGCGCGTGAGGTAGTAGGTGCGCGTGCCGTTCGGCACATGGCCGTAGGTGTCGATCAGGTGCGCGAAGTTGCCGACCATGTCGTGCAGCAGCTCGGGCCGGCCGCTCGCGGCGAGGCCCAGCATCGTGAAGTACGAGTCCCAGTAATAGAGCTCGCCGAAGCGGCCGCCCGGCACCACGTAGGGGTACGGCACTTGCAGCAGCGAGCCGCGCGGCGGATGGTCGAGCGGCTGCCGCGTGAGCACGGGCCACAGGTCGTCGATGTGCGCACAGAGCGGCTGGCCCGGCACCGAGACGTACTCGCTCGGCTCGGGCAGCAACACCTCGAAGTTCGCAGCGACGAACGCAGCGAGGTCGAAGCCGGCTGCGCTGCACTGTGCGCGGTAGGCCGCCAGGATGTCGGCCGGTTCACCGCGCGGCGCACAGTCGACGAAGGTCTTGCTGTCGGCGAACACGCGCGCGCCCTGCACGGCCGTGAACAGCTCCTGGTAGCGATCCGCCGGCGTCAGCGTGTCCGGCGCCGGACACGCTGACGCCCGTTGTGCGTGACGCGTCGTCAGATCACCCCCGCCGAGCGCAGCGCGGCCAGCTGTTTCGCATCGACGCCCATTTCGGCCAGCACCTCGTCGGTGTGCTGGCCGAGTGCCGGCGGCGCACGCCGCAGCACCGGCGGCGTGGCCTGCAGGCGCAGCGGGCTTGCCACGCCGACGATCTGCGCAATGCCATCGCCCGCATCGCGCGGCAGGGCGACGGCCAGGCCGCGCGCCTTGACCTGTTCGTCGTCGAAGGCCTGGGCGATGTCGTTGATCGGGCCGCAGGGCACGGCCTTGTCTTCGAGCAGTGCGATCCACTCGGCCGTGTTGCGCGTGCGCGTGACCGCTTCCATCTGCGGAATGAGCAGTTCGCGGTGCCGCACGCGCAGCGTGTTGGTGGCAAAGCGGGCATCGGCGGCCCAGTCGGGATGGCCCGCCGCTTCGCAGAAGCGCGCGAACTGGCCGTTGTTGCCGATGGCCAGCAGCATCGAGCCGTCCTTGGTGTGGAAGTCCTGGTAGGGCGCCAGGCTCGGATGGCTGTTGCCCTGGCGCTGCGGCGCCGCGCCGGTGTTCAGGAACGCGCTGGCCTGGTTCGCGAGGATCGCCATGCCGACATCGAGCAAGGCCATGTCGATGTGCTGGCCCTCGCCGGTGCGGTGCCGCACTTCGAGCGCGGCCAGGATCGCGGTGCTCGCATAGACGCCGGTGAACAGGTCGGTGAGCGCCACGCCCACGCGCAGCGGGCCGCCGCCGGGTGCCTCGTCGGGGCGGCCGGTGATGCTCATCATGCCGCTGGTGGCCTGGATCATCAGGTCGTAGCCAGCGCGCGAGGCGTGCGGGCCGTCATGGCCGAAGCCGGTGACGCTGCAGTAGATGAGGCGCGGGTTCGCGGCACGCAGGCTCTCGTGATCGAGCCCGTACTGCTTGAGCCCACCGGTCTTGAAGTTCTCGACCACGATGTCGCTCTGCGCGGCCATCTGCTTGAGCAGGGCCTGCCCTTCGGGCGTGGCCATGTCGAGTGTGACCGAGCGCTTGTTGCGGTTGCAGGCGGTGAAGTAGGTCGACTGGTTGGTGTCGTGGCCGCCCGCATCCTTCAGGAACGGCGGGCCCCAGGTGCGCGTGTCGTCACCGACGCCGGGGCGCTCGATCTTGACCACGTCGGCACCCAGGTCCGCGAGGATCTGCGTGCACCACGGGCCCGCGAGCACGCGCGAGAGATCGAGAACCTTGATGCCGTCGAGGGCTGCCGCTGCCATGTTCAGTTCGCGAACGCAGCGATGCCCGTGATGGCACGGCCCAGGATCAGCGCATGGATGTCGTGCGTGCCTTCGTAGGTGTTGACCACTTCGAGGTTGACCAGATGCCGCGCCACGCCGAACTCGTCGCTGATCCCGTTGCCACCCATCATGTCGCGTGCCATGCGAGCGATGTCGAGCGACTTGCCGCAGTTGTTGCGCTTGACGATCGAGGTGATCTCGACCGAGGCCGTGCCTTCGTCCTTCATGCGGCCCAGGCGCAGGCTGCCCTGCAGGCCCAGGGCGATCTCGGTCTGCATGTCGGCCAGCTTCTTCTGGATCAGCTGGTTGGCCGCGAGCGGGCGGCCGAACTGCTTGCGGTCCAGCGTGTACTGGCGGGCGCGGTGCATGCAGTCCTCGGCGGCGCCGAGTGCGCCCCACGAGATGCCGTAGCGGGCGCTGTTGAGGCAGGTGAACGGGCCCTTCAAGCCCTGCACTTCGGGGAACGCGTTTTCCTCGGGGCAGAACACGTTGTCCATCACGATCTCGCCGGTGATGCTGGCGCGCAGGCCGACCTTGCCGTGGATCGCGGGGGCGCTCAGGCCCTTCATGCCCTTCTCGAGCACGAAGCCGCGGATCGGGCCGACCGTGCCGGACTCGCTGACTTCCTTGGCCCAGACCACGAACACGTCGGCGATCGGCGAGTTGCTGATCCACATCTTGGCGCCACTGACCGAGTAGCCGCCGGGCACCTTCTTGGCGCGGGTGACCATGCTGCCGGGGTCGGAGCCGTGGTCGGGCTCGGTCAGGCCGAAGCAGCCGATCCATTCGCCGGTGGCCAGCTTGGGCAGGAACTTCTGCTTTTGCGCTTCGGTGCCGAACTCGTTGATCGGCACCATCACGAGCGAGCTCTGCACGCTGGCCATCGAGCGGTAGCCGGAGTCGACGCGTTCGACTTCGCGCGCGATCAGGCCGTAGCAGACATAGTTGAGGCCGGGGCCGCCGTACTGCTCGGGAATGGTCGGGCCCAGCAAGCCCAGTGCGCCCATTTCGCGAAAGATGGCCGGGTCGGTCGCGCCGGAGCGGAAGGCTTCGGTCACGCGTGGCAGCAGGCGTTCCTGGCAGTAGGCGTTGGCCGCGTCACGCACCATGCGCTCGTCGTCGGTGAGCTGCTGCTCGAGCAACATCGGGTCGTCCCAGTGGAAGTGCGCTTTGGTGGCCATGTGGCTGTCTCCGGAAATTGAAATGGGGGATGCGGTCGATCCTAGCGGCGCAAGGGCCGTGGCGCAAACGAGTAATGCGCACTCAGACATGAGGAGTACGCATGTCTCGCGGCGGGCTTTCTCGCCATTGCCATTGGCGAAGACCCCACCCCAGTCATACACTGGCAGCATACATGCGCCGCAAAATACCGCCCCTGCAAACCCTCGTGTGTTTCGATGCCGCTGCCCGGCACGAGAGCTACACGCGCGCGGCGCAGGAGCTCGCGCTGACGCAGAGCGCCGTGTCGCGCCAGATCGGCACGCTCGAGGCCTTTCTGGGCGTGGCCCTGTTTCGCCGCACGCGGCACGGCGTCGCGCTCACCGCGAGCGGCGCCGCCTACGCCCGGCAGATCACAAAGCGCCTGGAGGCGATGGAGCGCGACACGCTCGACGCGATGGCGCACCAGGGTGAAGGGGGGTCGCTCGCGCTGGCGGCCGTTCCGACCTTCGCCACGCGCTGGCTGATCCCGCGCCTGCCTGCGTTCGCCGCGCTGCAGCCCGACGTGGTGGTGCACATCGAGACGCGCACACGCCCGTTCCTGTTCGCCGATGCCGAGTTCGATGCGGCGCTGTACGCGGGCACCCCCGCGCAGGTCGCGAACTGGGCCGGCACGCGCGCGCTGCTGCTGCTGCACGAGGACGTGGTGCCGGTGTGCAGTCCGAAGCTGCTGCCACGGGGCAAGCCGGTCACGCCTGCGGCGGTCGCGAAGCTGCCGTTGCTGCAGCAGAGCACCCGCCCCGACGGCTGGCGCCAGTGGTTCGACGCGCAGCAGGTCGACGCGCCCAACGCGCGTGGCGGCCCGCGCTACGAACTGTTCTCGATGCTGGCCACCGCCGCCGCGCACGGCCTTGGCGTAGCGCTCATGCCAACCATGCTGGTGGAAGACGAGCTTGCGCGTGGCGACCTGGTGGTGGCCTGCGCACGGCCGCTATCGGGCGAGCGCAACTACTATCTCGTCACGCCCGAACGCGGCGACGACCGGCCGCTGTTGACGCGGTTCATCACCTGGCTGCAGGCGCAAGCGGGCAGCAGCAGCACATGACACAAGAGAAGGAGCAGCCATGCAACGTGTGATTCTTTCCGGCGCCACGGGCTGGGCCGGCGCGGCGCTGGCGCGCGGCATCGCAGCGCAAGACGATCTCCAGCTGGTGGGTGCCGTCGGGCACCGCAATGCCGGACGGCCGCTCGGCGAGTTGCTGAACCTGCCGACGGTCACCGGCATGGTGTCCGGCAGCGCCGCCGAGGCGATCGCGCTGGCGAAGGGCTGCGACGTGTATGTCGAGTACGCAAAGCCCGGCAGCATCGGGATCGTCAAGACCAACATCCTGGCCGCGCTGGCGGCCGGCGCGCATGTGGTGGTTGCCAGCTCGGGCCTGAGCGACGCCGACTACGCCGCGATCGACAAGGCCGCGCGCGACACAGACCGCGGGGTGCTCGCCTGCGGCAACTTCGCACTGACGGCCGTGCTGCTGCAGCGCTTTGCGGAAATGGCGGCGCGCTACATCCCGAACTTCGAGATCATCGACTACGCGAAGGATTCGAAGCCCGACGCGCCTTCCGGCACCGGCCGCGAACTGGCGCTTCGGCTCGGCGCCGTGCGGCAGCCGGCGATCGGCGTGCCGCTCGACCAGGTCAACGGCCCGGACGGCGTGCGTGGCGCCACGCTGAACGGCGTGCAGGTGCACGCGGTGCGCGTGCCGGGCTTCGTGCTCGGCATCGAAACCATCTTCGGCATGAAAGACCAGCGCCTGCATCTGCGGCACGAAGCCGGCGCCAGCGCGGAGCCCTATGTCGACGGTGCGCTGCTCGCGATCCGCAAGGTCGGAGGCCACACCGGGCTGCTGCGCGGGCTCGACAAGGTGATGGACCTGTAGCGCTCAGTACGGGCTCTGCACCACGGCCATGATGTTGCCCTCGGTGTCCTTGAACCACGCGGCACTGGCGTCCTCGGCCGGATAGATGCGGCTGCCGGGCGCGGTCTCCGGCATGTCGTACTGCTCGAACACCACGCCGCGCACCTTCAGCCAGTCGACCACGGCCGCAACGTCGTCGACATGCCAGAAGGCACAACTCGCCTTGTTGGTGCCGGCACCGGGCGACGGGTAGACGAAGAAGGAGGTGCCGCCCGCGCATTCGAAGGTGTAGCCCGGGCCGGCCTTGCGCCCGGGGCCGAGGCCGATCTTCTCGTCATAGAAACGGCGGCAGCGCTCCACGTTGTGGGCGGGCACATAGGCATGCAGCGTGGCGGTCTTGAGCATGGCAGTCCTTGGTCGTCGTGGCTCGCAATCGGCATTCATCACATGCACGCGGCGCGGCGCTGTGACAGTTTGCGTCGGTGCATTCCGTCCGCGCGGCCCTGATCAGCGCCGCTGCCGCATCTCCGAGAGCGACCCCCACATGCAACCGCCGAAGAACACCACGCCTGCGAGCCCGGTCCAGCGATCCTTCGCGGTGTGGCCGGACCACATCATCCACAGCCCGCCGAGCACGAAGACGAGGCTGCCGAAAGTGGTGAGCAGCATCAGGAAGGTCTGCGCCGCCGAAACCACAGCCGGCGGCGGCGTGTAGTGCGCGGCCGGCTCGTCCAGGCCGAGCCGCTTCGACAGCAGCGCGAGCGGTTCGTCGACCTCGCCGGGCAGCAGCCTGAAGCCGCGCGCCACCGCATCGATGCGCACCTGGCGCCACTGGCCGGAGCGATCGGTGAGGGGCAGCACGACCACGCCATGCGCCGGGAAGCGCGGCGGTTCGGGCGCGTAGCCGTGGCTCGTCGCGTGCGCGAGCAGCGCGCCGCCGGGCAGCGCGAACACGCGTGTGGTCTCCCAGGGGCCGGAGCGATCGTCTTCGATCAGTTCCTGCTCGATGCGCAGCATGCCGTCGGGCGACAGCGCGATCTTCGTCGCGTCTTGCGGATGGGTGTCTGCGGGCATGGGGCGCGAGCTTAGCGGCGATGGCGCCGGTCCGCGATCGTCCGCGTGGCCTATGCCGGTAGACTGGCCGATTGCCCGCTTCATGAGGAAGGTCTCACCATGATGAAACTGTGGCTTGTTCCCCTGGCCTGCATGTTTGCCGGCACCGCCAGCGGCGCCGAGAGCTGCGAAACCCTGCGAAGCCAGATCGAAGCCAAGATCGCTGCCGCCGGCGTCGCGCGCTTCAGCGTGACCACGGTCGATGCGAGCGCGCCGGCCACGGGCCAGGTGGTCGGCAGTTGCGAACTCGGCAGCAAGAAGATCGTCTATCAGCGCGAGGATGGTTCCGCGCCGCAGCCGCGCAGCAACGAAGAACCAATGCTGACCGAATGCAAGGACGGCACGGCGTCGGTTGGCGGCGATTGCCGCAAGCCGCAGTAGCGGCCCCTGCTAGCGGCAGATCGTGGTCGTGCCGACCGGCTGGCAGGTCTTGCCGTCGATGCTGCGGTAGCGGTCGATCTGGCCCGAGCGGTTGTAGTGGTTGCCCTGCGTGTCCTGGCAGCCGCCGGCATCGCAGTTGCGAATGCGTGGGGCCATGTTGCGTGGCCGCACGGGGTTGCCCACCACGCCGGGATAGGGCTGGCCATCATCGATGAATGCCGGCTCGTCGCTGCGGTTGCTCCAGCGGCTGTCCGACGACCGCCCGCCGGGAGTGCCAGTGCGGCTGGCGTCGATGACGATCGGCCCGCTCGGCTGCGGTGCCGGCTGGCGCGCAGCCGCTTCGGTCGATTCGCGCTGGGACTGGCTCGAACGGACAGCGCTGTCGATCTGCGCCTGGCGGCGCCGTTCAGCTTCGTCGGCGCTCGGAACCACGGGCTCCGGAATCGCGACGCGCCCCACCGGCTTGGCGCCCGCGGGGCAGGCGTTGTCGGTGTAGCTCACGTTGCCGGCTGCGTCGGCGCAACGCAGAACCTCCGCATCGGCAGCCGCGCCGAAGGTGGCCAGGATCGCGAGGACAAGCAGGGACTTCATGAACGGCCATTGTGACGCTGTTGGCATGGCACTACGAGCGACGCGGAACCGGGGCCGCGGCCGATGCTCCGGCGGCGCGCTGCTTCGCCAGCGCGACGTACCAATCCAGGCTGCCGGGATTCGCCATCGCCTCCTTGTTGACCACGCGCTCGATCGGCTGGCCCAGCAGCAGCTTCTTGATCGGCAGCTCCTGCTTCTTGCCCGACAGCGTGCGCGGGATCTCGTCGACCTGGAAGATGTCGTTCGGCAGAAAGCGCGGCGACAGCGAGGTCTTGATGGCGTTGTTGAGCTTGCCGCGCATCGCGTCGTCGAGCGCGACGCCAGGTCGCAGCACCACGAACAGCGGCATGTAGCTGTCGCGGCCCAGGTATTCGAGATCGACCACCATGGAGTCGAGCACTTCGGGCAGGCCTTCGACGGCGCTGTAGATCTCGCTGGTGCCCATGCGCAGGCCCTGGCGGTTGATGGTGGCGTCGCTGCGGCCGTAGATGATGCAGCCGCCGTCTTCGCCGATCTTGATCCAGTCGCCGTGGCGCCAGACGCCCGGATAGGTGTCGAAGTAGCTCGACAGGTAGCGCGCGTTGCCTTCATCGCCCCAGAAGTAGAGCGGCATCGACGGAATGGCCTGGGTGCAGACCAGCTCGCCGACTTCGCCGATGACCGGCTGGCCCTGCTCGTTCCACGCCTCGACCGCATGGCCGAGCTCGCGGCACTGCATCTGGCCCGGCACTTCGGGCAGCTCGCGGTTGCCGCCGACGAAGGCGCCGCAGAAGTCGGTGCCACCCGAGATGTTGCACCACCACACTTCCTTCGAGCCTGCATCGAGGATCTGCTTCGTGCCCCAGCGCTGCACTTCTTCGGGCAGCGGCGAGCCGGTGCTGCCGAGGGCGCGCACGCGCGAGAGATCGCCGCAGTCCTTCGCGACGACGCCGGCCTTCATGCAGTTGGTGAAGTAGGCCGCACCGGCACCGAAGAAGGTGACCTGGTGCCGCGCGACAAAGCGCCACAGCACGCTCCAGTCGGGCTTCTCTTTGCTGCCCGCGGGGTTGCCGTCGTAGATGCAGATGGTGGCGCCGAAGGCCAGGCCCGAGAGCTGCGAGTTCCACATCACCCAGCCGGTGGAGCTGTACCAGTGGTAGCGCTCGCCGAAGTTGTTGGCGCCGTAGCTCGCGCCCACGTCGTTGTGCAGGCCGCAGGCGTGCATGGTGAGCAGGATGCCGCCCTGCCCGTGCACGATGGGCTTGGGCAGGCCGGTGGTACCGCTCGAATAGACGATCCAGATCGGATGGTCGAAGGGCAGCCACTCGGGTTCGAAGGCGGCGACTTCGGCATCGTTGCGCGCCGTGGCCTCGGTCCAGTCGACGTCGTGCTCGACGGGGCCCGCGGCAAAGGGCGTCTTCAAGAGCAGCAGCTTCTGCACGCTCGGCAGCTGGCCGCGCAGCTCCTGCAGCACTGCGCTGCGATCGAGCGGCTTGCCGCCGTAGTGCACGCCGTCGACCGCGATCAGCACCTTGGGCTCGATCTGGCGGAAGCGGTCGGCCACGGCGGCCGTGCCCATGTCGGGCGCGCACACGCTCCAGATCGCACCGATGCTCGAGCACGCAAGAAACGCGACCATGGTTTCCGGCACGTTGGGCAGGTAGGCCGCCACGCGGTCGCCGCGCTGCACACCGAGCGACTTCAGCGTGAGCGCCACCGCGGCGATCTGCCGGCGCAGTTCGGGCCATGACAGCTCGCGCACTTCGCCGAGTTCGTTGTCGCTGACGATGGCGAGCATGCCGGCGGCATGGGCTGCATCGGCATGGCGCAGGATCTCGCGTGCGTAGTTGACCTGGGCGCCGGGGAACCACACGGCGCCCGGCATCTTGCGCTCGGCCAGCACCGCGCTGTGCGGCGTGGGCGACTGCAGGCCGGCGTAGTCCCAGATGCTTTGCCAGAAGGCATCGAGATCGGTGACGGACCAGCGCCACAGCGCGTCGTAGCTGTCGAAAGACAGGCCGCGCTTCTCGCGCAGCCAGGTTTGATAGAGGCGGATCTGGGGAATATTGGGAACGGGCATGAACCGAGCGTAGCCCTGCGAACGAGCGTGCTCAATCGGGGTTGACCTCAGGGTTTGTACGTGTGTACAAGATTTTTGTACAAGCGTTCAATACCCGCCATGAATGCTCGCAACCCGCCCGCCAGGCGCAGCACCCATCGGGCCGCCGCCGTCAGCGCCGAGGCCGCCCGGCCCGACCGCCGGCAGGCCATCCTGCTGGCGGCCGAGAAGCTGTTTGCCCAGCACGGCTACCACGCCGTGACGATCCGCCAGATCGCCGAGGAGGCCGGCGTGCCGCTGGCCCTGGTGGGGTACTACTACGGCCAGAAGCACGAGCTTTTTCACGCCATCTTCGAACACTGGAGCCACTCCATCAAGGCGCGGCTCGCCGGCCTCGCCGCAGTGGAGAACGACCCCGAAGACCCGCACACGCTGCCGCGCATCATCGAAGCCTTCACCGCACCGGTGCTGGCCCTTCGCGCCAGCGCCGAGGGCGAGTACTACGCACTGCTGGTGGCGCGCGAGCTCTCCCACACCAGTGAAGAGGCGGACCGCGTGCTGCGCGGCTACTTCGACCCGCTGGCCGAGGCATTCATCGACGCGCTGCTCATTGCGCTGCCGCATGCCACGCGCGGCCAGGTCGCCTGGGGCTACCAGTTCGCGCTGGGTTCGCTGCTGCACCACCTGAACGACAGCCGCATCGAGCGGCTCTCGCGCGGCGAGAACACGCGCGCCGACCCTGCGATGGCGCCGATGCTGGTGAACTTCATCGTCGGCGGCCTGCGCGCCGCGCTGCCGAAACCCAAGACCCCGCGTACACAAAAAGCCATCCCCAGGAGACCCAAGCCATGATGAAACGACGCACCCTGCTGTCGGCGCTCGCAGCCGCATCGGCCACCGCCGCGCTGCCCTTGCGCGCACAGCAGCCCCCTACGAAGATCGTGTTCGGCTACACCGCGGTGACCGACTTCGCCTCGGTCTTCGTGGCGGCCGAAGAGGGTTACTTCAAGAAGCGCAACCTCGATGTCGAGCTCAAGTTCATCCCGCTCAACTCGACCATTCCGGCCGCGCTGCAGTCCGACTCGCTTCACATCGGCGGGCCGACGCCCTCGGTGTTCCTGCAGGCGGTGGATGGCGGGCTTGACCTGGTGCTGGTGTCCGGCGGCGGCGTCACCTCCAAGACCTTCACCGGCTTCGGCCTGGTGGCGCGCGCGGGCTCGGGCATCCGCACACCGCAGGACTGCGTGGGCAAGAAGATCGGCGTGCCCGGCCTGGGTGCCTTCCTGCACGTGACCTTCCGGGCCTGGCTCAAAGGCAGTGGCGTGGACTACCGCAAGGTGAGCTTCGTCGAGGCCGCGTTCCCGCAGCATGCAGATCTGCTGCGCGGCGGCTCGGTCGATGCGGTGGTGACGGCCGACCCGTTCATGAGCCGCATCACCGAGAGCGGCGCGGGCTATGTGGCCTCGTACTACGCCACCTTTCTGCCCGAAGGCAACCAGACCATCGTGCATGCCGCCAAGCGCGAGTGGGTGGCAAGGAACCCGGCCGCCGCGCGTGGCTTCCGCGAGGCGGTGGTCGAGGCCGCGACCTTCATGCAGCAGCCGAAGAACGACGCCCGGATGCGCAGCGCGATCGGCAAGTACATCAAGCTGCCACCGGAGGTGCTGGCCAAGGCCCAGATCTCGCCGCCCGGCGCGATCGTGAGCGAAAAGCAGGTGGGCTACTGGATCGATCTGATGAAAGACCAGGAAATGCTGAAGACCCCCCTCGAAGCCGCCAGGCTGATCGCCAAGTGATGCCGTTCCTGCGCTTCGACGGCGTGACCATCTGCTTCGGCCGCCAGGAGATCCTCTCGCCCACCTCCTTCGACGTGGGGCGCGGCGAGTTCGTCTGCATCGTGGGCCCGAGCGGCTGCGGCAAGACCACGCTGCTGCGCGCGGCCAGTGGCCTGGCCACGGCCAGCGCCGGCGAGGTGCGGCGCAATGGCGTGCCCATGACCGGGCCTTCTCGCGAAGTGGCCTTCGTGTTCCAGGACTACGGCCGCGCGCTGCTGCCCTGGCGAACCGTCGAAGGCAACGTGAGCCTCGCACTCGAAGCCGCCGGCATTCCGGGCGCCGAGCGACCGGCGCGCATCGCCGAGGTGCTGGCCAAGGTCGGCCTCGCGAAGCACGGACAGAAGTTCCCGGTGCAGCTCTCGGGCGGCATGCAGCAGCGCGCCCAGATCGCGCGCTGCCTGGCGCAAAAGCCCGAGCTGATGATGATGGACGAGCCCTTCGGCGCGCTCGATGCGCTCACGCGCCAGAGCCTGCAGGACGAGCTTGCGCGGCTGGTGCGCGACGACGGACTCACGGTGCTGTTCGTCACGCACGACCTCGAGGAGGCGATCTACCTCGGCGACCGCGTGATCGCGCTGCAGGCCAACCCCGGCCCGGGCCGGCCGAGCCTGGCGCGGATGATCGACGTGCAGATCCCGCGCCCGCGCGACCAGTTGACGACCAAGGAGCACCCCGAGTTCCTGAAGCTGCGCCGCGAGCTCTTCGCCTTCATCGAGCACGGACATGATTAGGCACACCCCCAGGCTTCGCGCACTTCGTGTCGCTTCGCCCACCCCCTTGCAGGGGGCAACACCAGCGGCCCGGCGAAGCCGGTTCCGCGGTGTTCCTGGCATCGTCCGGCCCTTTGTACTGCCGCTGGCACTGCTGGCGCTGTTCGAGTGGTACGCGCGGCGTGCGGCGGCACTGGGCAGCGATGCGCTCGCACCGCCGAGCGCGGCGGCCAAGGCCTTCGTGGGGGCGGCCATGGATGGCTCGCTCTGGCAGGCCACCGGCTTCACGCTCGGCACCGCCGCGCTCGGGTTGCTCATCGGCGCGGGGCTCGGCGTCGGGTTGGGCATTGCGCTCGGGCTCTCGCGCCGCGCGGCGCGCCTGAGTTTTCTGTCGATCGAGGTGTTCCGCCCGGTGCCGTCGGTGGCGCTGATTCCGCTGGCGATGCTGATGTTCGGCTTCGGCGTGCGCATGGAGTTGTCCATCGTCGCCTTTGCCACTTTCTGGCCGATGCTGGTGTTGGTGCAGTCGGCGGTGCAGCAGGTCGAGCCGCGCCTGCTCGAGGTGAGCCGCGTGCTCGGCCTCTCGGCGCGCGAGCGCGCCTGGAAGATCGTGCTGCCAGCGATCGTGCCGCGGCTGTTCGTGGCATTGCGCCTTGGCGTCGCCGTCGCACTGGTGGTGGCCGTGACTGTCGAGATCGCGGCCAACCCCAACGGCATGGGTTACGCGATGATGATCGCGCAGCAGAGCCTCGACCCGGCGCTGATGCTGGCCTGGCTGGGCTGGATCGGCGTGGTCGGCTTCGCGGTCAATGTCGGCATGCTGCAGCTGCAACGCTTCGTGGCGCGCCGCATGGGGGTGCCGGCATGAACGGCCGCAAGAACCAGGCGCTGAGCTGGCTTGGCTCGGTCGGCGTGCTCGCCGTGCTGGTTGCGCTCTGGTGGGGCGCCAGCAACGCCGGCTGGGTCAGCCGCGTATTCCTGCCGACACCGCAGGCCACGCTGGCGAGCCTGGCCGATGGCCTCAATCTCTCGGGCAACGGCAATGGCGAACTGCTGGCGTTCACGCAGGCCACGGTGCTGCGCATGCTGCAGGGCTGGCTGCTGGCATCGCTATTCGGCGTGCTGCTGGGCGCAGCGATCGGTGTCTCGCCGGCGGTGCGCGCCTGGGCGCAACCGACGCTGGAGTTCGTGCGTCCGCTGCCGGCCTCGGCACTGCTGCCGCTGGCGATCTCGATCTTCGGCCTGAACCCGGGAATGGTGCTGTTCGTGGTTGCCTTCGGTGCCATGTGGCCGGTGCTGCTGGCCACGGTGCATGGCTTTGCGGCGGTGGAGCCGCGCCTGTCGGAGGTGGCGCGCTGCCTGCAGATGTCGCGCGCCGCCTTCATCTGGAAGGTCGGCCTGCCGAACGCCCTGCCCGACATCTTGGCGGGCATGCGCCTGTCGATGACGATCTCGCTGATCGTTGCCGTGGTGGGCGAAATGATCGCCTCGCAAAGCGGCCTGGGCCAAGCCATCCTGCTCGCGGCGCGCGCCTTCCGTGCGAGCGACCTGTTCGCCGGCATCGTGCTGCTCGGCCTGATCGGCTTTGCCAGCAATGCGCTGCTGGCCCTCGCCGAAAAGAAGCTGCTGCGCTGGCAGCAACCCTGAACCACAACACATTCCAAAGGAGTCCCCATGCCACGCAAGTTTGTCGATCTCTCGATCTTTCTCGAAAACGATGTGCTGTCCGACCCGCCCGCCTTCGCGCCGAAGATCCAGTACTTCACGCACGAGCAGACCTACGAGCAGATCGAGCCCTTCTTCCCCGGTCTCAAGAAGGAAGACCTGCCCGACGGCGAAGGCTGGGCGGTGGAGATGGTGCAGCTGTCCACCCACAACGGCACGCACCTCGATGCGCCCTACCACTTCCACTCGACCATGGACAAGGCGCTGGGCGACAAGAAGCCCGCGATCGCGATCCACGACGTGCCGCTCGAATGGTGCTTCCAGCCCGGCGTGAAGCTGGACTTCCGGCACTTCGCCGACGGCTACGTCGTGACGGCAGAGGACGTCGAGGCCGAGCTCAAGCGCATCGGCCACACGCTCAAGCCGCTGGAGATCGTGGTGGTCAATACGCGCGCCGGTTCGCGCTACGGCCACTCCGATTTCGTCTCGGCCGGCGCGGGCATGGGCTACGAGGCGACGATGTATTTGCTGGAGCGCGGCGTGCGCCTGACCGGCACCGACGCCTGGAGCTGGGACGCACCCTTCGTGCACACCGCGAAGAAGTATGGCGAGACGCATGACGCGTCCCTCATCTGGGAAGGCCACAAGGCCGGCCGCGACATCGGCTACTGCCACCTCGAGAAGCTGCACAACCTGGAGGCGCTGCCGCCTTCAGGCTTCTTCATCAGCTGCTTTCCGCACAAGATCCGCGGCGCATCGGCCGGCTGGACGCGCGCCGTCGCGATCTTCGATGATGCCTTGATGGCCTCGGTTTGACATGCCGGCGCTCAACCACACCCACGACCCCGCAGCACGCAGCTGGCTGGCCTCGGCCAATGCCGAGGGCTGCGACTTTCCGATCCAGAACCTGCCGCATGCGGTGTTTCGCCGCGCGGGCAGCAGCGAAGCCTTTCGCGGCGGCGTGGCGATCGGCGACCAGGTGCTCGACCTGGCGGCGCTGGCAGCCGGCGGGCAGCTCGACGGCCTCGCGCTCCATGCCGCACGCGCCGCCGCGCAGCCGGCGCTCAACGACTTCTTCGCGCAAGGCCCGGCCGCGTGGCAGACCTTGCGCCATGCCCTGTTCGCGCTGCTGAAGTCCGACACGCGCCACGGCACCGACAGCGTGCGCCAATGCCTGGTGGCGCAAGCCGAGGTGGAATACACCGTGCCCGCGCGCATCGGCGACTACACCGACTTCTACACCTCGATCGACCATGCGCTGAACATCACGCGCATCTTCAACCCCGAGGGCGACGTCACGCCCAACTTCCGCTGGATTCCGATCGCGTACCACGGACGCGTGTCGACCATCGGCGTGAGCGGCCAGCGGTTCCGCCGGCCGATGGGCCAGACCCTGGCGCCCGGCGCCGCGGCGCCCACCTTCCACGCCTGTGCGCGGCTCGACTACGAGCTGGAACTCGGCATCTGGATCGGCCAGGGCAACGCGGCCGGCGAGCCGATTCCGCTCGCGCAGGCGGAGCAGCACATCTTCGGCATCTGCCTGCTCAACGACTGGTCGGCGCGCGATATCCAGTTCTGGGAGATGGCGCCGCTCGGCCCCTTCCTGGCCAAGAACTTCGCCACCACTATTTCGCCGTGGATCGTGACGATGGAAGCGCTCGCGCCCTACCGCCAGGCCTGGACGCGGCCGGCCGGCGAGCCGCAGCCGCTCGCCTATCTCGACACCGAGGCCAACCGTGCCGAGGGTGCGATCGACATCCAGCTGGAGGTCTGGCTGGAGAGCGACAAGGCGCGCACCGAAGGCACCGGCGCGTCGCGCCTGTCGGCCACCAGCTTCCGGCACCAGTACTGGACACCTGCGCAGATGGTCGCGCACCACACGGTCGGCGGCTGCAGCCTGAATGCTGGCGACCTGTTCGGCAGCGGCACCATCTCCGGCCCCGGGCCGGGCGAGGCCGGCGCCATCATCGAACTGGCCCGCGCGGGCCAGTCACCGGTGACGCTGGCCAACGGCGAGCAACGCAGTTTTCTGGCGGACGGCGACGCGGTGATCCTGCGCGGCGCGTGCGCGAAGCCGGGCGCGGCGCGCATCGGGTTCGGGGAGAGCCGGGGGACGGTGCTGCCAGCGCTGGGGTGGGCGACACCGGCGCGCTAAACGAAATCAAGCGCTTCCGCTCGAACTGTGGCCGCCTTCCTGCTCGAGATGCTCAACCAGTTGTGCCTACGGATGTCGCAAATGGGCCCAAAGGAGTCTGTGGCGGTTTTCTGGCCGACTGGCAGGTCCACCCAGCAAGCTGCCGGTCGGACAACGCAGTGTGGAATCGATGTTCGTAGGCAGCGGTCGTTCGCAAGGGCCTGGCGTCGGCCGCAACGAGCTCGAAGTCGAACAACAGCTTTCCAGGTGCGCGATTCAGCGACGAATTGCCCAGCACCAAAGTGACTGCGAGGAGCAGCCAGTGAAAGGCACTTCATGCCATCAGTTTTCTGTACTGAATGAAGCCGCTCTTCTCGGCGATGTTGTCGTAAAGCTTCATCGCGTGTGTGTTGCTCTCGTGCGTGAGCCAGTGGACGCGGCTGCCACCCTGCGAGCGCGCGGCCGCATAGACATGCTCGATCAAGGCTCGCCCCACGCCTTTGTCGCGCCGCTCTGGCGCGGCGAACAAATCCTGCAGATAGACGTAGTCGCCCGCCGTCCAGCAACTGCGGTGGAAGATGTAGTGCACGAAGCCCACCAGCACGCCCTCGTGCTCGGCCACGGCGCAGTGCATCGGTTCGGCGGGGTTCATGAAGCGCGCCCAGGTTTGCTGGGTCACATGCTCGGAAATGCTGGTTTTGTAGAAGGCTTGGTAACCCTCCCAGAGGGGAAACCACTGCGCGTAGTCTTGCGCTTGTGCCAACCGAATGTTCATGTGCCTTGTCCTTCCAGTGCGTTGTGAAAGCTGGTGTGAAGCGCCGAAGGCACTCAGTCGACCAGCCGCCGCCGTATATCCGCCAGGGACATGCGTTGCGTGCCATCGAGCGAAAAGTTGTCTGATGAAAGCCAAGCCTCCATCGCCGCCTTCACGGCGTGCCACTCGCCGTCGATGATGGAAAACCACGCCGTATCGCGCGAGCGGCCTTTGTAGACAATCGCCTGCCGAAAGACGCCTTCAAACCTGAAACCGAGGCGCTGCGCTGCACTGCGTGACGGGGCGTTCAGGCTGTCGCACTTCCACTCAAATCGGCGGTAGCCCAGCGTGTCGAACACCAGTTTCATCAGCAGGTACTGGGCCTCGGTGGCGGCGGGGCTGCGCTGAACCAAGGGGGAGTAGTTGATGCTACCGACCTCGATCACGCCGTGCGCGGGGTCAATGCGCATCAAGGCGAGAGAGCCCACAGCACGGTAGGACTTGCTGTCCACCACGGCAAAGAACAGCGGATCGCGGCTCGCTTGAGTTTGTTCCAGGTGGGCGAGAAATGCCTCGTACTCGGCAAACGGCTCCTGAAAAAGGTAGGTCCAGGCGCGGTTGTCGGGTGCCGCGGCATTGGCCGCGAACAGATCGGGTCCGTGAAGCTTGGCGTCGATGGGTTCCAGGCGGCAAAAGCGGCCCTCTATGCTGGCGTGGGGCGGCAGCAGTCGGCTTGACCAGCCGGGAACGGCATCGCCGATCGGTTGGTCATACTCGTTCTGTCGTGTCATGGGGATCTCTGGATGAGGCGAATGCAGACCGACGATATCGCTATCGTGGTCTGATATAAAGTTCCACGACATGAATTTCTGATGGTGCCACGAGACCATGAAATCCAACCTCAATGACCCGTCCGCGGACGCGCCATCATCTTTACCCGAACTGCTGGAGACCCCGTTGGATCGGGTCAGCACCGAGCCGCTGCAGCGCCAGCTGTGTCGTCGCATCAAGGAAGCGATCGTGACCGGGCATCTGCCTGCCGGCCTGCGCCTGCCTGCCACCCGAGTGCTGGCGCAGGCGCTTGCCGTCTCGCGCAACACCGCCAGCCTGGCCTATGAGCAGTTGCTGGCCGAGGGTTATGTGTTGGCAGATCGGCAGGGCACGGTGGTAGCCATGCTGGCGCAGTCAAACGCTGATGCGCCGCGCCAACGCCAGCGCGCAACAGCCGCCATGCCAACAACCTCTCGACCACTCGCCAGCCGCTTGGCCGAATTGCGCCCCAGCGCCCCCATGGCGGCGGAGTGCACCGCGCTTCGTCCCGGCGTGCCCACGCTTGCTCAGTTTCCATTTACCCATTGGCGCCGGGCGCTGGACCGTGCATGGGCCACGGCATCGGCCAGCACGCTCAACTATGGTGATCCCTTGGGCCAGATGCCTTTGCGCGCCGCCATTGCCAACCATTTGGCGCTGACGCGCGGCGTGCACTGCACGGCCGCTCAGGTGGTGATCACCGAAGGGGCGCAGGAGGCACTGACACTGTGCGTGCGCCTGCTCACCAACCCCGGCGACACGGCGTGGATGGAAGACCCGGGCTACCGAGGCGCCAAATCAGCGCTTCAGGCTGGTGACTTGCGGGTGCTTGCGAAGCGGCTGGATGCGGAGGGCCTGCAGTTCGGTGCCAAGGACTGGCTGCGCGAACAACCCCGGTTGATCTACACCACGCCCTCCCACCAGTACCCTATCGGCACGGTGATGTCCGTGGCCCGTCGTCTGGCCTTGATTGCCGCGGCGCAGGCCCACGGCGCCTGGATCATCGAGGATGACTACGACAGCGAATTCCGCCACAGCGGCGATCCCATCGGGGCCATGCAGGGGCTGGTAGAAGGCGCGCCCGTGCTCTATGTGGGCACGTTTTCCAAGACCATGTTCCCGGCCTTGCGGCTGGGATTTCTGGTTGTGCCGCCCGATTTGCTGGCGGTGCTGACATCGCCACTGCGCGAGTTGCTGCGCGGCGGACACAGCCACGAACAACTGGCCATGGCGCACTTCATCGAGTCCGGCCAGTTCGCCCGTCATCTGGGGCGCGCGCGTCGCCTGTACCGTGAGCGCCAGCAGGCCTTGCGCGAGGCGCTGAGCCAACATCTGGGCGTGCCGCACAGCATCGAAGGCGGGCGCTGTGGCCTGCACCTGTGCGTGCGGATTGACCCGGCCATGAGAGATGTGCAGGTGGTCGAAGCGGCGCGGCGCTGGGGCATGGCGCCACAGGCGCTGTCCACCTTCGCACTGGCCCCGCAGGCGCAGGACAACGGGCTGGTGCTGGGCTACGGCAATACACCGATCGAGACGATTGCCCCGCTGGCCAAGAGGCTTGGAATGCTGTTGAGAGGGGGGCTTGCTTGAAACGCATGCGTGCAGTCCATCACCTGCAGATTGGTCGTGCGCTGCACAGACGTATCACCCCCCCTGCGCCATCGCCGACACCAAGTGACCTTAGCCGCCACCGGTGGTGAACGCTTAACAAATCAGTGCGCTGCACTGGCGAGTTGCCATGATGCTGCCGGTCACCGACGACCGCTCCTGGCCGAGGCTGCCACAAGGGGGCCGACAACGCGCCCCGATAGCTTCGAAGTAGGCCTTCGAATTTAGACCGCAACGTTGCAGTACTCGCTCACAGCGACGGTTCGAATGGAGGACTACCGCCGGGGCACCACTCGCCTACGCGACTCCGACATTTGCCAACGCCGGCACGCGCGCTGCATCCGGGGTCAGCCCGGCGGCGGGCTTTCAAAACCCAGCGCGCGGTCGCGCACCAGCACGATGGCTTCCGCCCGCGTGTGCACGCCGAGCTTGTCGAAGATGCTCGACACCTGGTTGCGCACCGTCTTCTCGCTCTTTTGCAGTTGCCGTGCAATCGCCGCGTTGTCCAGCCCGAGCGCCACCAGCCGCAGCACGTCGCGCTCGGCGGGTGTCAGGGCCGCCTCGTTCGCCGCGCCTTGCGCCGCGGCGGCCGGCGGCACGCTGAGAAAGCCGTGCAGCTCCGCCAGAAAGGTCGCCCAGGCCGGTTCGCTCTCGAGCAGCACGTGGTTGTCGCTGTCGAGCGGCACGAAGCGCGCGTCCGGAATCAGCGCCGCCAGCCGGCGTCCTTCGTCGAAGGGAACGCGGGCATCGCCGCGCGCATGCAGCACCAGGGTCGGCACGCGCAAGTGGGCGGCGAGATCGGTGACATCGACCTGATGGAACGCCTCCAGTGTGCGTGCCGCGTTGTCGGGACTGGCCGTGAGCCGCTCCAGCTCGTTCCACCAGAGGTGCTGCCGCGGCGTTCCGCCCGGGATGAACTGGTTGGTAAACACCTGCCGGAACGCCGGGTTGTCGCGCCCCCAGCCGATGCGGATCAGGTTGACCAGCGTCTCGGCCTCCAGCCTCTCGCTGGCGGCGCCGGCGCGACGCAGCGCGCCGCGGGCGTAGGCACCGTGCAGGATCAGGTGCGACACCTTGTCAGGATGGCGCACCGCGTAGCTGATGGCCACCGCGCCGCCTTGCGACATGCCGAGCAGCGGGAAGCGGCGCAGCCCGAGACTGTCGACCACCGCCTCCAGGTCGGCCACCCAGGCATCGAGCGAGAAGTCGGCGACATCGCTGTCGGACAGGCCGCAGCCGCGCTGGTCGTAGCGAATGTAGGTGTGGTGCCGGGCCAGCGCCTCCAGCCAGGGACGCCAGACCGGACTGTCGGCGTCGTGCTCGACATGGCTCAGCCAGTGCGCGGCGCGCATCAGCGGCGGGCCCGAGCCGATCGAGGCGATGGCGATGCGCGTGCCGTCGGGCGCCACGCAGAAGCGGATGGTTTGACGGGACGACGACGCCATGCCGGATTGTCTCGCGCTTCCCGGCGTGGGACGGTTACACCACGTTCCTGCCGGCAGATGCGGCTGGCCACCGCGTTCGTGGGACAGCCGCCCCATGCGGCGCAGAGGACCCAGGGGAATGATCGGCTCACGTCAATCGGACGGATCGATCCTTGAAGGGGTTGCCATGCAAACGAGCCACGCGTCGAGCGACGCACAACGCTATGCCAGAACGATCGAAGTCTCCAAACGAATCCGCTGGGACATCGACCGCGACGTGATCCGCGGTCGCGAGTTCGATCTGGACCACAAGTTTCTTCCCGACGGGCTGTCTCTGGTCGACGAACTGGGCTTTCTGAGCGCGGGCCAGCAGCGCTTCCTGAGCCAGGTGCAGGGCCGAACCTACGCCAACATGTTCGGACTGGTCGAGCGTTTCATCGGCGCGAAGATGCTCGAGGTGAGCCGCGACCACTGGCTCGGCGACCAGACCGCACTCGAGGCGATCGTCCGCTTCACGGACGAAGAGCTGAAGCACCAGGAACTGTTCCGCCGCATCGAACTGCTGGTGGGCGCCAGCATGCCGCCCGGCTACCGGTTCGAGGTGGCCCCGAACGACGTTGCATCCTTTGTCCTCGGCAAGTGCACCTGGGCCGTGCTGGCGCTGACCTGCGACATCGAACTGTTCTCGCTGGCGCACTACCGCGCCAGCATCGAAGGGGCCGAGGGCCTGTCGGCGCTGTTCAAGGACGTGTTCCTGTACCACTGGCGTGAAGAGTCACAGCACGCCGTCATCGACGAGCTGGAATGGGTGCGGGAAGACCGCAAGCTGCCGTCGGACGCGGCGCGCGACGCTGCGGTCGATGATCTGATCGCCCTCGTTGGCGGCGTCGACGGCATCCTGCAGGCGCAGGCCGCGAGCGATGCGGCGTACTTCAAGTCGGTGAGCGGCGTGCCGGCCGATGGCGCACAGGCCGCAGCGATCGACGCGACCGTGCTGAAGGCCTACCGCTGGCAGTACATCGTTTCGGGCGCGATAGAGCCGCGCTTCCAGCAGATGCTGGCGAGCCTCGTCAGCGACGCGCAGATGCAACGCATCAACGCGGCGCTGGCGCCGCTCGCGTACGCGGTTCCGATCCGGGCCGACGCGACGGTGGTGCACTGAGCGTCCCGCCGCCCGGCCTCAGTTGCTGCGCGGCCCGCGTGCCGCGGGTTTTTTCGGCTTCTTGTCGCCGTCGCCGCCGCCGAACAGCTGCTCCACTTTCTGCCCGATGCGCGCGCCGATCGCGGTGCCGACGCCCGGCAGCACGGCACTGCCGATGGCTGCGCCGGCCAGCGCACCACCGGTGAGTGACAGTTCCGGCACGTCGACCGTGCCGCCCACCTTGAGCGGCACGCCGACCACGCCATCGACCAGGTCGACCGCCGCCTCGCCGTCGAGCTTGCGGTTCAGCATGGTGACGCTGCCGCTGGCGGTGAGCAGGCCGGAGCGCGCCTTGAGGTCGCGATAGCGCATCACCACGCCGTCGTCGGTGTTCTGCGTTTCGAGCGTGCCGGCAAGTTCATCGAGCGGGGTCTGCCCGCCGCGGCTGATGCCGGCGGTGACCACCGCCTTGGCCAGGTCGAAGCGCAGCAGCGTGGCGGGCCGCACCGTGAAGCGCGTGCGCGTGTGCAGCACCCGAAGCAGCGCGATGGGGTTGTCGGCTTCGGCATCGACTTCGGTGCGGCCCTCGATGCGGCCTTCGACCGGCGCGCGCCGTTTGAAGGCGGCCGTGAGCAGCGCGATGTCGACGTTGCGCGGCGTGAGCTCGGCATGCAGGCGCAGACGCTGGTCGGGCAAGGTCTGCACGGTGGTGGTGCCGTTCCAGCTGCCGCCCGCCACCTCGATGTCGGTGCGCCAGCGGTCAGTGCCGTCCTCGCGCTCCAGCACGAGGCGGGCCGGCGGTGTCACCTCGCGTCGCGCCACTTCGGCGTGTCGCGGCAGCCAGCCGGGGTCGAAGTCGATGCTGCCGTCATAGGCCAGCGCGATGCCGCGCCGGTCGATCCAGGTCAGGTCGCTGAAGCGGGCGTGTTCGACCGGAACGCTGTGAACCGTCCAGCCGCCCACCGGCTGCTGCGCCTTGTCGCCGAGCTGCCGGAACGCGCGCACCGATGCACGCGGCAGCACCGCACCCTCGATCTCGACGGTGCCGATCTGCACGCGACGCGCCAGCAGCGCCGACAGGCCGGCGCGCAGCACCAGCTTTTGCACAGTGATCGGCTCCTTCTGGGTGGTGGCGACCTCGCTCAGCGTGATGGCCGGGCCGGGCCGCAGCGTCCAGTGCGCGGCGCCGACGCGCAGGCCGATGCCGGTGCGCTGCTCGAACTCGCTCGCAATGCGCGCGGCAAGCTCCTCATCGCTGGGCAGCCACCAGGCCAGGCCGGCGGCCAGCAGCACGACCACCGCCAGCGCCGTGGCGGCGATGCCGGCAATCCATCGTTGTGGGCGGGTCATGCGCCGAGCTTAGGGTCGGGGCGGTGTCGCCGATGTCGGCCGGCCGCCCGTTTGCACGGCGCGGGCTCGCTACAGTGTTGCACCTTCACTGGCCTGGAGCCCCGCATGCCCATCTGGCAAAAACCCGTCACGCTCGACCTCCTCAATTCGCGCAGCGCCGAGGGCGCCGTGGCCGCGCTCGGCATCGAGTTCACCGAGATCGGCGACGACTTCCTGCGCGCGCGCGTGCCGGTCGACGCACGCACCGTGCAACCGTATGGCCTGCTGCACGGCGGCGTGTCGGTGCTGCTGGCCGAAACGCTGGGTTCGACCGGCGCCTACTACGCCTCGCCCGAGGGGCAACGCGCCGTGGGCCTGGACAGCAACGCCAACCACCTGCGCGGCGCCATGGGCGGCTGGGTCACGGGCACCGCGCGGCCGGTGCACCGCGGCAGAACCACCCAGGTCTGGCAGATCGAGATGACGAACGACGCCGGCGAGCTGACCTGCGTCTCGCGCCTCACGATGGCAATGCAGCCGCAACGCGCGTAAAAAAGGAGACTGCACATGACCGATTCCTACCTCCCCCGCTGGCGCGAGGTGCAGGCCACCAGTGGCAGCGTCGTCGCGCCCGACGAACGCCTGCCCTGGCCGCAGACCGCCGTGATGGGGGTGCAGCACGTGATCGCGATGTTCGGCGCCACGGTGCTGGCACCGATCCTGATGGGCTTCAACCCCAACATCGCAATCCTGATGAGCGGCGTCGGCACGCTGATCTTTTTTCTGGTCACGGGCGGACGGGTGCCGAGCTATCTCGGATCGAGCTTCGCGTTCATCGGCGTGGTGATCGCGGCCAGCGGCTACGCCGGGACAGGGCCGAACGCCAACATCGCTGTGGCGCTGGGCGGCATCGTGGCCTGCGGCGTGCTCTACGTGCTGATCGGCGCCATCGTGCAGATGGTTGGCACCGGCTGGATCGAGCGCTTCATGCCGCCGGTGGTCACGGGGGCGGTGGTCGCGGTGATCGGGCTCAACCTGGCAGGCATTCCGATCAAGAACATGGCGGCCAACAATTTCGACGCGTGGATGCAGGCGGTCACCTTCCTGTGCGTCGGGCTGGTGGCGGTGTTTGCGCGCGGCATGCTGCAGCGGCTGCTGATCCTGGTTGGCCTGATCCTCGCGAGCATCGTCTACGCGGTGCTGACCAACGGCCTGGGCCTGGGCAAGCCGATGGACTTGAGCGGCATTGCCAACGCGGCCTGGTTCGGCCTGCCGGCCTTCACCGCGCCGGTGTTCACCGGCAACGCAATGCTGCTGATCGCGCCGGTGGCGATCATCCTCGTGGCCGAGAACCTCGGCCACCTGAAAGCCGTGACCGCGATGACCGGCCGCAACCTCGACCGCTACATGGGCCGCGCCTTCATCGGCGACGGCATTGCTACGGTGGTGAGCGGCGCGGCGGGCGGCACCGGCGTAACCACCTATGCCGAGAACATCGGCGTGATGGCCGCCACGCGCATCTACTCGACCGCGGTGTTCGTGGTGGCCGCGCTGATCGCGCTGGTGCTGGGCTTCAGCCCCAAGTTCGGCGCGGTGATCCAGGCGATTCCGCTGCCGGTCATGGGCGGCGTGAGCATCGTGGTGTTCGGCCTGATCGCGATCGCGGGCGCCAAGATCTGGGTCGACAACAAGGTCGACTTCTCGCAGAACCGGAACCTGATCGTGGCTGCCATCACGCTGATCATCGGCACCGGCGACTTCACGCTCAAGTTCGGCCAGTTCGCGCTGGGTGGCATCGGCACCGCCACCTTTGGCGCCATCCTGCTGTGGGCGCTGCTCGGGCGCTCGCGCAACGCTTAAGGCGGGTTGCCCTGCGGCCCGACCGGCGGCGGCGCGGCGCGGCCGCTGGAACCGGGGGCCAGCTTGCGGCCGAACGCCTCGCCCACACGGCGCGGGCCGGCGCTGGCGCGTTCGCTGCCGGTGGCGATGCCACGGCGCGCCGCGTGGTCGGCGCGGTTGATGCTGCGGCCGGCCGCATCGGTGCCGCGCTTCACACTTTGCAGCGGCTTGCTCTGGCTGCCCGCCGGCGCCGGTCTGGCGTGATCGTCGGCAGCCTGCGCTGCCAGCGGCGACAGCACGAGCGCCGCCATCCACGCCACGAAGGCGCTGCGCATCATCATCAAGGGTGCCCGGTTCATCATGCTGCGCTCGCGGTCTTGCGCGCGCGCCCGGCCGGCGCGGCCTTCTTGGCCGCTGCCTTCTTGGCCGCCGTCTTTTTGGCGGCCGGCTTCGCGGCCGCCTTGGCAGCGACGGGGCTTGCCTTCTTGGCGGCCACCTTCTTCGCCGGTGCCTTGGGGGCCGGGGCCTTCTTCGCCGCCGCCTTCTTCGCCGCGGGTTTCGGCTCGGGCTTGGGCGCTTCCACCTTCACCGCGGCAGGCCTAGCCTTCACGACCTCGGCCACCGGCGGCGGCGGCGCGGCGGTCTTGGCGGCAGCGGCCTTGCCGGCGGCGCCGGCCGTCTTGGCATCGCCGGGCAGCGTCTGGGTCAGCTCCATCAGCAGCCGGTGCTCGGCCAGCAGGTAGTCGCCGAGCTCGGTGAGGTCGGGCACGGCGCGGCGGCAGGCGATCAGGCCGTAGTCCATGCGGCCGTTGTAGCTCTGCACGGTGATGTTGAGCGCCATGCCGTGGCTCGCGATCGACACCGGGTAGTAGCAGGTGACGAGCGCGCCGGCAAAGTACATCGGGAACGGCGCGCCGGCCACGTTGGAGATCGCCACGTTGGCCGTCGGCGGCAGCAGGTTGACCAGGCCGGAGCGCCCGATCATCGAGGCCATGCCCGACATCAGCCAGGGGGCGCCGAACATCGGAAAGTCGTCCATGACCACCGCCTTGAACCGGCTCATCATCGACTTGGACGAGGTCGACGAGGTGTTGATCGCGCGCATGCGCTCGACCGGATCCTTGATGTCGGTCGCCAGGCTCACCAGGATGATGCTGGCCTGGTTGTTGGCAGTGGTGTCGCCCGCTTCGCGCAAGCTCACCGGCACGCCGGCCACCAGCGGCTTGTCGGGCAGCTCGTTGTTGTCGGCCAGGAAGTGGCGCATGGCGCCGGCCACGGTGGCCATGACCACGTCGTTGAGCGACACGCCGAAGTGCTTGGCGATGTGCTTGGTTTCCGCCAGCGAGATGGTGCGGCCGGCAAAGGTGCGCTGGTTGGTGATCGACACGTTCAGCGAGGTGCGCGGCGCGAACAGGCTGAACTTCTTGGGCATCGCGCTGACCGACTTGCCGTCCGCGCCTTCGACCGGCTTGGCCAGCCCGCCGATAGCCTTGGCCAATGCCGGGGCCATCTTGAAGAGCTTGACGTACTGCTGAGCGGTGTTGCGCAGCGCGGCGCCTGCGAGTTCGGCCATGCCGAGCTGGTATTCATTGCGATGCGGACGCGTGCGCGGCGGCTTGACCACGCGGCCGGTCGGCTCCATGTCGAAGATCGCCTTGCCGACCTCGACGCCGGCCTGGCCGTCGATGCCGGCATGGTGCACCTTGGTGTAGAGGCCGATCTGGCCGCTCTTGAGGCCGTCGATGATGAAGAACTCCCAGAGCGGCCGGCTGCGGTCGAGCAGCGTGGAATGCAGGCGCGCCACGTACTGCTGCAGCTGGCGGTTGGTGCCGGGGCTGGGCAGCGTGACATGGCGCACGTGGTAGTCGATGTCGATATCTTCGTCGTCGACCCACACCGGGTTCGACAGGTCGAACGGCATCAGCGCCAGCTTGCGCGTGAACACGTCGGCCAGGTGGATGCGCGACAGCAGGTAGGCCTTGGCATCTTCGTAGAAGTCGCCTTCGTAGCCTTCGGGCAGGTCGAGCACGTTGAGCGAGCCGACGTGCATCGGCATCTCAGGCGTTTCGAGGTGAAGGAAGGTCGAATCGAGGCCGCTCAGGTGTTTCATGGTGTCTCCTCTGTCCCGTGTCGCTTGAAGTTGTTCTCTGGGGCCCCGGCTTCGCTCAGCGATCGGGGCTGCCCGCAGGATACAGCGCGCGTTCAAGCCCGCGCGGGCTGAAATGTGTCCACCCGTCTTCGGCCTGCGCCAGCCGGTCGCCCAGCGCATAGAGCACCAGGGGATGCACGCCCAGGCCGCTGTGGGTGGCGCCGACGATCTCGATGTTGTCGGTGAGCGGGCCTTTCTTCTCGATGCAGCAGCCCCAGCCAACGATGCCGTCGGTGCGCGTGAAGATCGAGGTGGTGGGCACGCCCGGCGGCGGGCCTTCGCCGCGTTCGCCGGGGTCGACGTCGTTCTTGCCGCTCACCATCTGGTAGACGCCCCAGGCGTTGCTGCTGGTATGGGGGTTGCCGTAGATCGGGCTGCCGAGCGTGACGACCTGCCGCACCTGGTCGGGCGCCTCGCGCGCCAACTCGCGCGCGTACACGCCGCCCAGGCTCCAGCCGATCACGCTGACCTTGCGGCCGGTGCGCCCATGCAGTTCGGCCAGCGTCTTGCGCATCTGGCCGAGCACGCCCTGGCGCGGACCAAAGTTGCGGCCCTGGCCCCAACCCGTGACGTCGTAGCCGCGCGCAGCCAGAAAGCGGCGCAGCGGCACCGTGGAAACGTCGTCGGCCATCAGCCCCGGCAGCACCAGCACCGGATGGCCATCGCCGCGCGGCACGCGGGCCATCAGCCAGGGCATGGCGAGCGGCAGGCTCGACAGCTCCCATATCACTCGGCTTTCGAGCAGCAGCAGCAGCTTGGACGGACGGCTTTCGTCGGGCGTGTTCCGGAACAGGCCCCTGAAGGGCAGGACGTCGGCGAGTTTCAAAAAAATAGCTCCCTATGGGTATTTCGTGTGCGCCGGATTTTGTAGAGGTTGAGCCCAAAAGTGGAGCACCACCGGGTCGCCGCCGCGACTAGGGTTTACCGCAGGCACGAAAGCGGTGCACCTCAAATGCAACCCGATGCAAAGAGTGTTGTGCTGAGTGAGCGGTTGCGCCGCCTCGCGCCGGGGCCGGTAGCTGCGCCCGTTAGACTTGAGCGCTTTCCGCAAGACGTTTCCCATGGCCGATGCATCCGCCGCGCGCACCCGAGCGGTTTTCGAATTCAAGAGCGCGACGCTGCCGCTGATTGCGGTGATCCTCAAGACGGCCGACCTGGCTGTCCTGACCGAGGCGCTCGACGCCCAGCTGGCCGACTCTCCCGATTTCTTCGAGCAGGAGCCAGTGGTCATCGACCTCTCGCTGCTGCAGGACGAGGGAGAAACGGCCGTGCTCGACTTCACCGCGCTGCGCGCCCTGCTGGCACGGCACCAGACGCAGCCGATCGCCGTGCGCGGCGGCAACCCCGAACAGAACATCGCCGCCCGAGCCGCCGGCCTGGCGCTGGCCGCCATGCCGGTGTCGCCGCCGGCGCGCCCACCGGCAGCCCCCGCCGAGGCAGCGAGCCCCGCCCCGCAGATCGTGCGCGAAGTGCCGGTGCCGGCCAACGGCACGCTGCTGATCGACAAGCCGCTGCGCTCGGGCCAGCAGGTCTACGCCCGCGGCGGCGACGTGATCGTGACCGCGGTGGTGAGCTTCGGCGCCGAAGTGATCGCCGACGGCAACGTGCACGTCTACGCGCCGCTGCGTGGCAAGGCTATTGCAGGGGCCCGTGGCAACACCGAGGCGCGCATCTTCACGACCTGCCTCGAAGCGCAGCTGGTGGCGATTGCAGGCATCTACCGCACGGCCGAAGTGCCGCTCGGCCCCGACGTGGCCGGCAAGGCGGCGCAGATCAGCCTCGACGGCAAGAAACTCGTGATCGATCCGATCACATCAACAAAATAGAGAAGGACAGGCGATGGCCAAAATTGTGGTGGTGACCTCGGGCAAGGGCGGCGTCGGCAAGACGACCACGAGCGCGAGCTTTGCCTCGGGGCTTGCACTCGCGGGCAAGAAGACGGCGGTGATCGACTTCGACGTGGGCCTGCGCAACCTCGACTTGATCATGGGCTGCGAGCGCCGCGTGGTGTACGACCTGATCAACGTCATCCAGGGCGAGGCCAACCTGAACCAGGCGCTGATCAAGGACAAGCAGTGCGACAACCTGTTCGTGCTGGCCGCCTCGCAGACGCGCGACAAGGACGCGCTGACACAGGACGGCGTCGAGAAGGTGCTGAAGGACCTGGCCGCGATGGACTTCGACTACATCGTCTGCGACTCGCCGGCCGGCATCGAAACCGGCGCGCTGATGGCGATGCACTTCGCCGACGAGGCGCTGGTCGTCACCAACCCCGAAGTCTCCTCGGTGCGCGACTCGGATCGCATCCTGGGCATGCTCAGCAGCAAGACCAAGCGCGCTGTGGACGGCGGCGAGCCGATCAAGGAACACCTGCTGATCACGCGCTACAACCCGAATCGCGTCGCCGGCGGCCAGATGCTGTCGCTCGAAGACATCCAGGACATCCTGCGCATCAAGCTGATCGGCGTGATCCCCGAGTCGGAAAGCGTGCTCAACGCGTCGAACCAGGGCGTGCCCGCGATCCATGACAAGGGCAGCGACGTGGCCGAAGCCTACGGCGACGTGGTGGCGCGCTTCCTCGGCGAAGACAAGCCCCTGCGCTTTGTCGAAGCGCAGAAGCCGGGCTTCTTCAAGCGCATGTTCGGAGGGAAGTAAGCCATGTCCTTTCTCTCGTTCCTGCTCGGCGAAAAGAAAAAGACGGCGAGCGTCGCCAAGGAGCGGCTGCAGATCATCCTGGCGCACGAACGCTCGGGCCTCGGCAACAGCCGGCCGCCGGCGTACCTGGCCGACCTCCAGCGCGAGCTGGTGGCAGTGATCTCCAAGTACGTGTCGATCCGGCCGGAAGACATCAAGGTCAACCTGGAACGCCAGGACGATCTCGAAGTGCTGGAGGTGAAGATCGAGTTGCCCGACGCGGTGGTGCCAGCACGCTGAGGCCGCATCGCGCCCGGCCATCGATCTGATCGCCGCCCACGCCCGCCAGCGCAATGCTGGCGGGCGTTTTCATTGGTGGACAGGAGTTGCGTGCGGGCCAGTCCGGTGGGGGACAGCGGGAAACCCCGCAGCGAAATCTGCGCGGCGAGGCTCGCCGAATGCGCGGCGGCGGCGTATCGTGTCAGCCGCCCGATTCCACAACCCTCACCGAAAGCAAACATGGCCACCAGCAAGAAGACCGCCCCCAAGAAGACCGCCGCCGCCGCACCGAAAGCAGCGCCGCGCGCGAACCCGGTGCAAGACATCCAGGAAGCGATGGCCAAGCCGTTCAAGGGCGTGACCGAGCGGCTGCAAGCCCTGAACATCCCCGGCATCGCCGAGCGCTTCAAGGAAATGAACGTGCAGGGCGCCGCCGGCGCGCTGCTCGACAACGGACGCAAGGATCTGAAAGCGCTGGTCGAGGCCAACGAGAAGTCCTACAAGGGCCTGCAGGCCGTGGTGGCGCGGCAGACCGAAATGCTCAAGTCGTCCATCAGCGACTGGCAAGGTGCGGTGCAAGGCATGCCCGGCAAGGATCCGAAGGAAAACCTGGCCAAGCTCGACGAAATGGCCCGTGCCTCGTTCAAGCGCGCGCTCGACGACATGAAGGAGCTGGCCGACCTGGCCGCCAAGTCGCAGGCCGATGCCTTCAACGTGGTGCGCGAACGCATCAACGACAACGTGGAACAGGTCAGCAAGCTGCTCAAGCGCGGCGGCAAGTGAGCCACGGCGTCGCCCGGGCCAACGGCGTCGAGCTGGCCTGGGACAGCTTCGGCGACCCGGGCGCCGTGCCGATGGTGCTGATCATGGGCCTCGGCACCCAGATGATCGGCTGGGACGAGGTGTTCTGCGCCCATCTGGCGGCTGCCGGCGGCCTGCACGTGATCCGCTTCGACAACCGCGACGTTGGGCTGTCGACCCAGCTCCCGCAGCTCGGCGTGCCCGACGTGCAGGCGCTGATGATGAAGGCCCTGGGCGGCCAGCCGTTCACCGTTCCCTACACGCTGCGCGACATGGCGAACGACGTGGCCGGCCTGCTCGACGCACTGAAGCTGGAACGTGCCCACATCGTCGGCGCCTCGATGGGCGGCGCGATCGGGCAGGAAATGGCAATCCACCATGCCAGGCGGATGCTGTCGTTCACCAGCATCATGTCGTCGACCGGCGACCCGACGCTGCCCCCGCCCACGGCAGAAGCGATGGGCGTGCTGTTCACGCCGGCGCCCGCAACGCTCGAGGCGTTCATTCCGCACTACGCCAAGGTCTGGCGCGTGCTGCGCGGGCCGCACCCGTTCCCGGAAGACGAGGCGCGCGATGCCGAACGCGCGCGTGCCGTGTTCACGCGCGGACTCAACCCCGCCGGCACAGCACGCCAGTTGGCGGCCATCTTTGCGTCGGGCAACCGCAAGCCGGCCCTGCGCGACACGCAGGTGCCGACGCTGGTGATCCACGGTGATGCCGATCCGCTGGTGCCGGTGCAGGCCGGCATCGACGTGGCCGCCGCGATCCCGGGCGCCAAGCTGCTGCGCCTGCCGACCATGGGGCATGCGTTGCCGGTGTCGCTGTGGCCGCAGCTGGTCGGCGCCATCGCCAACCATTCGCAAAAATCAAAATAAGGAGAGAGACAAGCATGAGCAACAGCAACCCGCATCCGTGGACATCTTCCTACCCCGCAGGGGTGCGCTGGGACGCACCCCTGCCCGTCACGCCCGTGCAGCAACTGCTCGATGAGGCCGTGGCGAAGTGGCCCGATCGGCCGTTCCTCGACTTCATGGGCCGGCGCATCACCTACCGCGAGTTCGGCACCCTGGTCGACCATGCGGCCAGCGGTTTCCAGAAGCTCGGCGTGAAGCCGGGCGTGCATGTGGGGCTCTACCTGCCGAACTCGCCGCACTACCCGATCGCGTTCTTCGGCATCCTCAAGGCCGGCGGCACGGTGGTCAACTACTCGCCGCTCGATGCCGAGCGCGTGCTCGAGCACAAGGTGGAAGACAGCGAGACCGACATCCTCGTCACGCTCGACCTGGCAGTGCTGTACCCGCAGATGGCGCGCCTGCTGGGCCATTCGCGGCTGAAGAAGCTCATCGTCGGCACGCTCGGCGAATACTCGGCCGCACCGGCGCCGACGCGCGCGCACCTCGAAGCCGCGAAGATGCTGGCGCCGGTGGCGAGCGACGATTTCCACATGTCGTTTGCGCAACTGCTTGACAACGACGGCCGGTACACGCCGCACGACATCGGCAACCCGGCCGAGGCCGTGGCCGCGCTGCAGTACACCGGCGGCACCACCGGGCTGCCCAAGGGCGCGATGCTCACGCACGGCAACCTGACGGCGGCCTGCGGCCAGTACGTCGAGAGCCTGTCGGGCGACGACCCGATCGTGAAATTCGGCGAGGAGCGCGTGCTAGCGGTACTGCCGCTGTTTCACATCTATTCGCTCACGGTCAACATGCTGATGGGCATCCGGCTCGGCGCCGAGATCGTGCTGCACACGCGCTTCGAACTCGAGACCGTGATGAAGGAGTTCGAAGCCAAGAAGATCACCATGTTCGCCGGCGTGCCGACCATGTACACCGCCATCGCCAACCACCCGAAGGCCAAGGAGATCGACATGCGATCGCTCAAGTCCTGCGGCTCGGGCGGTGCGCCGCTGCCGGTGGAGGTGGCCCACAAGTTCTTCGCCATGACGGGCTGCAACCTGAACGAAGGCTGGGGCATGACCGAGACCTCGCCCACCGGCAGCTTCACGCCCGCACGCGGACGGCGCAAGGGCGGCTCCTGCGGCATGCCGCTGCCGGGCATCACGCTGTCGATGCGCAGCCTGGAGAACCCGGATGAAGAAGTGCCGCGCGGCGAACGCGGCGAGCTCTGCATCTCGGGCCCGAACGTGATGAAGGGCTACTGGCACAACGAGAAGGCCACGCGCGAAAGCATGACCAGCGACGGCTTCTTCCGCAGCGGCGACGTGGCGATCATGGACGATGACGGCTTCGTCTTCATCGTCGACCGCACCAAGGACATGCTGCTGTGCGGCGGCTTCAACGTGTACCCACGGACGATCGAAGAGGCGATCTACGAGCATCCTTCGGTGGAAGAGGTGTCGGTGATCGGCATTCCCGACGCCTACCGCGGCCAGTCGCCCAAGGCCTTCATCAAGCTCAAGGCCGGCGCTGAACCGTTGAGCCTCGATACGCTCAAGGTGTTCCTGAAAGACCGTCTCGGCAAGCACGAGATGGTGGGCGAGATCGACGTGCGCGCCGAGCTGCCCAAGACCGCCGTCGGCAAGCTGTCGAAGAAGGAGCTGTACGACGAGGAGAATGCGAAGCGCGCAGCGAGCAAGACGCCGGCCTGAGATCGGCAGGTAGAAAAAAGAATACGCCCGGTGTCATCACACGGGCGTACATTGGGGAACATTCCAAGTTCCAGAACGGACAAGCAATGGCAGCAACTTCCCGCGCATACTCGGCGCCTTCCCAAAAGGCGACCGAGCAGGCAGCGCACCGCGAACGCCTCCGGCAGGCATTGCCGGACACCGTCAACCGGCTCCAGCAACGCCACGCCGACCAGATCGATGCCAAAGACATCGAGGACTACGTCGCGCTCAACTGGCTCGAGTGGCACGGCGGTGGCCTGCGGCTCACCATCACCGGGCGCAACGTGCGCGCGCAGCTGGCGCCAACGGCGGTCTAGCCGCCGTTGCCCGCGGTCACTGGCCGACGATGATCTGGGCGATCAGCCCGGTCGCCAGCGCGGCCAGCACGTAGTCACCACCCACCCCCACCCACTGATAGCCGCGCGGCGGCGCATTCAGGTGGTGGCCGCGCCAGTCGTTCACGACGTAGTTGCGGCCGCGGTATTCGGTCGGCACGCGACCGCCACGACGCCATTCGGCATGCGGTGACGGGAAGCCGCTGCGATCCACGTGGCGGCCATCGCGAAAGTCCTGGCGGTCACCGCGGTGGTCGAAGCGGCCGTCGCGGTCGTGGCGACCATTGCGGTCATTGCGGAAGTCCTGGCGATCACCGCGGTGGTCGAAGCGGCCGTCGCGGTCGTGGCGACCATTGCGGTCATTGCGGAAGTCCTGGCGATCACCACGCTGCTCGAAGCGGCCATCGCGATCCGGGCTGCGCGGCTGGAAGCGATCCTGGGCGAAGGCGCTGCCGACGCCCGAAAGCGCGAGTGTGGCGGCCACGATGGCAACGGTTCTGGACTTGATGTTCATGCTGAACTCCTTGGTTGGATGACGAGTTCAGTGTCGGCGGCGCGTGTATCGGACTGGCGCTGCGGAGGTGGCGGCAATGTAAAGCTGTGTCAGGGTCAGGTATCCGTCATGGTCGGCGCGCGGCCGGCCCGATGGCTACTTTGCGGCCGGCAGGGGATCGGCCAGCGCCTCCCCGGACAGCGGCAGGCCCGCCCTGGCGCCGAGCACCAGCTGCGCCTGGTGCTTGCCGGGACGTGTGGGCGCATAGCGCACCACGAGCCGGCAGGTTTCGTCGGTATCCAGCTCGCGCCCTTGGCAGTCGTCCTCCACGCTGAACTGCGAGGCGGCAGCACCCCCGATTTGCGGGGCGGGCGGCGCAGCTGTGCGCGAGCCCGCGTTTTGCACCAACAGCACATAAGGCGGCACGCCGGACGCCGCTGACAGCGTGACGTGGCCGAAATCGATCGGCACCGCCGGCACCAGCGCCAGTTCCGCTTTCTCGGTGAGGCGCAGCAGGCCCGCCACGCCGAGCGCCCCGACCAGGCCGAGGCCGAACGCGACGCCGAGCTGCCCCAGCAGCGGACGCTCGCCCCACGACACGGCAGTGCCGTAGGCCGGCAGCGCCGGCGTCGGTGGCGGCAACCACGACGGATGACCCTGGCCAATGGTGGAATCGCTTGCGGCCACCCCCAACCCGAGCTGCGGCGCATCGTCCCAGCCTTCCGGGGGTGCCTCCGGCATCAGCCAGCCGAGGTGATAGCGCGCCGATGCGGCCAGCTGCGTGTCGTCGGCCAGTTGCGCGAGCTTGAAGGCCTCGCGCAGCAACTGCGCCGCGCGAGGTGGATAGCCCTGTGCCAACTCCAGCGTGCCGCGCTGGTGCAGCGCCCAGGCGCACTCAACCGGATTGCCCAGCGCCCTGGCCGCTTCGGCGTGCCGCTCGAGCAGGTACCTGGCCGCATCCCAGCGCGTCGCCAGCGTGAGCGGCAAGTCCCAGGCGCGCCCGAGGGCGACCACATCGGCCAGCGCGTCGGCCTCGCGCGCCTGTGCCAGGGTGAGCCACAGCAAGGGCATCACCAGCAAAGCCGGAGCCGCCGAGGACGACTGCTGCGCGATATGGTGGCCCAGGCGCACCAGCCCCGCGGTGCGTCGGTGCCGCACCAGCGCCGGTGCCGCCTGCAGCGCCGGCACGGCATGCGGCAGCAGGCGCAGCTGATCCTCGTCCTCGTAGATCCAGCCCGCATCGCACAGGCGCAGCACCAGCGCGTGCGCATCGGGCTTGCCGCAAAGCTCTGCCAGCACCGTGGCTTGCACTGGGTAGGGGCTGAAGGCGGCCAGCGTGTCGAGCACGGCGCGGGCGTCGGCACCGAGCATGGCGAGCGCAGCCGGGCTGGTGCGCGACGGCAGGCCGGGCTGTTCGGCCTTGACCACGGATCCGGGCGGCGCGCTGCGCGCGAGCTGTTCGGGATTGCCGCGCAAGGCATGGCAACGCTCGAGCGCTTCGCCAAAGCTGGCGCCGGACAGCGGCCCGCCGCGCAGCTGCTCGAGCAAGGTCATGGCGTAGCTGGTTGGCAGCCCGCCCAGCGCGATCGGCGTGGCTTCGCGCTGCAGCGTCGGCGCGCTGGTGGTCATCAACACGGCGCAGTCGGGTGCGATGTCGCGCAGTTGCTCGATTGCACGGTCGTCCAGCGCAGCGTCGTCCGCCAGCAGCAACACGCGTTTGGTGGACAGCCGTGCGCGCAGCTCGACCCGGGCCGGGCGGCAGCGCGCATCGACGCTGTAGAACGCGTCGAACAGCGACTGCAGCAGGTCGAAGCCGCCCAGCATGCCGTCCGGAACACACACCACGCCGTCGCGAAAGAGCGTTCCGGCCTGTTCGCCGGCGTGGCGCAGCAGCCAGGTCTTGCCGCTGCCGGCCTCGCCCGTTACCTCGACCGCCGACAGGCCGGCGTGCAACGAGCCAAGAATGACGCCGGTGATTTCCTCGCGATCCAGAAAACCGGGGGGCGTCTGCGGCTTGCCGCGGTGTTCCGCGCCGCGCTCGGCCACGTCTCGGCCGGCGAGCGAAACGTGCACCGGCTCGGCATTGCCCGCCAGCAGCACGCCGCGCTGGTGCTCGACGCGGAAATGATTCGCGCCTTCGCTGTGGGCGCGGGACGAAGCAACGCGCTGCATGAGATTCCTCCAGGGAATCCTTGCGCGCTGCGGGCGCGCCCCGGCTGGTCGCACTCCCCTTCTTTCAGATCAACTTTAGTCCGAAAGTTCTCAGATTGCAGCAATAAAGTGCGCGTGAGGGTTATGTTGCCGGCTTGTCGCTCGGGGTCTTGATGTTGTCGCGCAGTTGCGGGCTCAGCGGCAGGCCGATCGCCTGGTTCTTCGGCGGGATCGGGCCCATGAACCACTTGTTGTAGAGCTTCTCGAACTCACCCGACTTCATCATGCCGGTGATGACGCCGTCGACCAGCGCCTTGAACTGCGGATCGTCCTTCGGCAGCATGCAGGCGTAGGGCTCGACCTGCAGCGACTCGCCGACCACTTCGAGCTCGTTCGGCGCCTTGGCGTTCGACTTGAGGCCGAACAGCAGGATGTCGTCCATCGCGAAAGCAGTGGCGCGGTCGCTCTCCACCAGCAGTAGCGCATCGGCATGGTCCTTGGCCGACACGATGTCGATGTCGAGCTTTTTCTCCTCGTTGTACTTGCGCACCACCAGCATGTTGGTGGTGCCTGCGGTGATCGCGACCTTCTTGCCCTTGAGGTCGGCGTAGTCCTTGACGCCCGCGGTCTTCTTCACGAGCAGCCGGGTGCCGGTGTAGAAGTGATTGACGGCGAAGGCCACGTCCTTGGCGCGCGCGGTGTTGTTGGTGGTGGAACCGCACTCCAGGTCGATCGTGCCGTTGCTGATCAGCGGGATGCGGTTCTGCGAGGTCACGGCCATCAGGCCGACCTCGATGTTCGGCTTGTTGAGCTTCTTCCTGACCTCGGCCACGACTGCGTTGGCGATGTCTACCGAGAAACCGATGGGCTTCTCGGGGCCGTCGAGGTAGCTGAACGGCACCGACGATTCGCGGTAGGCCAGCGTGATCTTGTTGGCCGCGGCGATCTTGGCCAGCGTGTCGGCGGCCTGGGCGCCACCTGCAAGGCCGAGCAACAGCAGGGCGGAGGTCACAGCAGAAAACTTCATGTCGAAAATTCCTTTGGCTTCGGGATGAAACGGGACGCAACGAGCGGGCAGTCTAGGAGCGGCAGGGCCATGGCGATCCCCTCCTTTTCCCGAACGCCCGTAAAGTTGGCGCACTGCTTGCGGCAAACGCAAGAACGACACCAACCCTTTTCTCCCCCTCCTTCCCTTCAACTTCAACCCGACATGCAAGTCACAGTGCTCGGCGCCGGTATCGTCGGTCTCGCCGCCGCGTGGGAACTCACACGGCGCGGCCACGCGGTCACCGTGGTCGATCGCGCCGAGCCCGGCCGCGGCGCGAGCGGCGGCAACGGCGCGCAACTGAGCTATTCGTACGTTCAACCGCTGGCGGATGCATCGATATGGAAACAGTTACCCAAGCTGCTGCTTTCGCCCGCCTCGCCGCTCAAGCTGCGGCCGCAGCTCGATCCACACCAGTGGCGCTGGGGGCTCGCGTTTCTGGCGGCCTGCAATGGCACGACCTCGCGCGCGACCACGGCGCAGCTGCTGGCGCTCGCGCTGCGCAGCCGCGCGGGCTTCGAGGCGATGCGCCAGGCGCTGCAACCGGACTGCGATTTCTCGGCCACCGGCAAGCTGGTGATCTATCGCAGCCAGGCCGCGCTCGACGGTGCCGCGCGCCAGCTCGACCTGCAGCGCGAACTCGGCAGCGCACCGCAGCGCATCGTGAAGCCCGACGAGTGCGTCGGCATCGAGCCGGCGCTGGCCGCGGTGCGGCATGAGATCGCCGGCGCGGTCTACACCGACAGCGAATGCGCGGCCGACTGCCTGAAGCTCTGTACCGCGCTCGTCGCGTCGCTGCGCGAGCGCGGCGTGCAGTTCGTGCTCGGTGAGGAGGTCGACGGCTTTGCATTGCGCGGCGATGCGGTCAGCGCAGTGACCACGGCGCGCGGCGCGATCGACGGCGAGGCGTTCGTGCTCTCGCTCGGCACCGCGTCGCACACCCTCGCGCGCCGGCTCGGCCTGCGGCTGCCGGTGTATCCGCTGAAGGGCTACAGCATCACGCTCGACGTCGATTCCGGGCCCGGCGCTGCACCGACCGTGAGCGTGACCGACGCCGCACGCAAGGTGGTGTTCGCGCGCCTGGGCAACCGCCTGCGCGTGGCCGGCATGGCCGAACTGGTCGGGCACGACGCCTCGATTCCCGCGACGCGCATCGAGTCGCTGGTGGCTTCGACGCGGGCGGTGTTCCCGAAGAGCAGCGACTTCACCGAGCTCCATCCCTGGACGGGCATGCGGCCCGCCACGCCAACCGGCTTGCCGATCCTCGGCCGCCTGGCCGGAGCGCCGAAGAACCTGCTGTTCAATACCGGCCACGGAGCGCTCGGTTTCACGCTGGCATTCGGCTCGGCCGAGCGCATCGCCGACGCACTCGAAGCGCAGCCCTGAAGGGCACGCGCGTTACTGGTCGTCGGCCTGGGCGCGCGCCATGCGCTCGCTCTTCCAGTACACGTCGTCGCCGCCATCGACGCGATTGAGCACGCGTGCCAACACGAACAGCAGGTCGCTCAGGCGGTTCAGGTACTGGCGCAGCGCGTCGTTGAGCGTCTCGCCCTGCCCCAGCGCCACCACCGCGCGTTCGGCGCGGCGCGCGATCGTGCGGCACACGTGCGCGAGCGAGGCTGCACGCGTGCCGGCCGGCAGGATGAATTCGGCCAGCCGCGGCAGCGCGGCGTTGTGCTCGGCCAGCGCGTTGTCGAGCTGCAGCAATGCCTCGGGCTTGAGCAGCGTGTAGCCCGGCATCGAGAGTTCGCCGCCAAGGTTGAAGAGCTGGTGCTGCACGTCGACCAGCAACTCGCGCACGCCCGCGGGCATCGGCTCGCACAGCAGCACGCCGATGTTGGAGTTGAGCTCGTCCACGTCGCCCATCGCGTGCACGCGAAGGTGGTCTTTGGGCACGCGCGTGTTGTCGCCGAGGCCGGTGGTGCCGTCGTCGCCGGTGCGGGTGGCGATCTGGGTGAGGCGATTGCCCATGGGGCTGTCTTTCTGGAGGGGCGGTTCATAGAATGGTAAACCGCCCCCTGGAGATAGCGCCCATGAATGCCCCCACTGCCCTCGCCCACCTGACGCCCGAGCTTGCCTTGCGCAACGTGCCCGATACATTGATCGACGCGCTCAAGGCCCGCTTCGGCGCGAACTGCTCGACGGCGCTGGCCGTGCGCACGCAGCACGGGCGCGACGAGTCGTCATTCGAAGCGCCGCCGCCCTCGGCCGTGGTGTTCGCCGAAAGCACGCAGGATGTGGCCGATGCGGTCAAGCTCGCCAGCGAGCACAGCGTGCCGGTCATTCCGTTCGGCGTCGGTTCTTCGCTTGAGGGCCATCTGCTCGCGGTGCAGGGCGGTATCAGCATCGACGTATCGCGGATGAACCGCGTGCTGTCGGTCAATGCGGACGACCTCACGGTCACGGTGCAGCCTGGCGTCACGCGCAAGCAGCTCAACGAAGACATCAAGAGCACCGGCCTCTTTTTTCCGATCGACCCCGGAGCCGATGCATCGATCGGCGGCATGACGGCCACGCGCGCCAGCGGAACCAACGCGGTGCGCTACGGCACCATGCGCGAGAACGTGCTGGCGCTCGAGGTCGTGACGGCAAGCGGCGAGATCATCCGCACCGGCACGCGCGCCAAGAAATCGTCGGCCGGCTACGACCTGACGCGTCTGATGGTCGGCAGCGAAGGCACGCTTGGCGTGGTCACCGAAATCACCTTGCGCATCTACCCGCTGCCAGAGGCGGTGTCGGCTGCGATCTGCTCGTTCCCGAGCATCGAGGCAGCCGTGCGCACCACGATCGAAATCATCCAGCTCGGCGTTCCAATCGCGCGCGTGGAGCTGATCGACGCGAACTCGGTGCGCATGGTCAACGCGTACTCCAAACTCAATTTGCGCGAAGAGCCGATGCTGCTGATGGAATTCCACGGTTCGCCGGCCGGCGTGAAGGAGCAGGCCGAGACGGTTCAGGAACTTGCCAGCGGGCACGGCGGCAACGCCTTCGAATGGGCCAGCACGCCGGAAGAGCGCACGCGTCTCTGGACGGCGCGGCACAACAGCTACTTCGCGGCGATCCAGTCGCGCCCTGGCTGCCGCGTCATCAGCACCGACACCTGCGTGCCGATCTCGCGCCTGGCCGACTGCCTGCTCGAGTCGGTGGCCGAAGCCGATGCCAGCGGCATCCCCTACTTCCTGGTCGGCCACGTGGGCGACGGCAACTTCCACTTCGGCTATCTCATCGACCCCAACGACGCCGAGGAGCGCGCCAGGGCCGAGACGCTGAACCACACGCTGGTGACGCGTGCGATCGCGCTCGAAGGCACCTGCACCGGCGAGCACGGCGTGGGGCTGCACAAGATGGACTTTCTGGTGTCGGAGGCCGGCACGGGTGCGATCGACATGATGCGCACCATCAAGCGCGCGCTGGATCCGAAGAACATCATGAACCCGGGCAAGATCTTCGCGATCTAGGCTCACCCCCAGGCTGCGCGCACTTCGTGTCGCTTTGCCAACCCCCTACCGGGGGCAACACCAGCGGCCCGGCAAAGCCGGTTCCACGGTGTTCGCGAAAAGAAAGAAGCCCGCTGATGGCGGGCTTTTTCGTTGATCGTCGAGCGCTTACTTCTTGCGGTTGGTCTGGCGACGATCGGCCGGGGCCGAGGTTTGCGACGGGGCTGCGCCGCCGTCGACGCCCAGGCGGCCGCCACCACCGAGGCCCTGGCCCTGCACGACCTGCGCCTTGTAGTTGCGCAACGAGATGACCAGCTGGTTGTACGAGTCCATGAAGGCTGCCGCGATCACCTTGCCCTGCGGCGTGCGCGAGTAGCCACCGATGCCGCCGGCCGCCGAAGCGCCCGCGATGTTCAGGAAGCCGCCGAAATCGGTCTTGGAGGCGCTGCCTTCCGACACGCCGATCTGCACGCCCGAGCGGTTGTCGATGAGCGTCAGCATGGTGTTGGCTTCACGCGTTTGCAGGCTGCCGCCGACATTGGCCAGCACGTTGCTGTAGCGGCCGCGGTTCACGATGCCGCCCAGCGCCGCGCCCATGCCGCCGGCATCGCTGTTGCTGAACACGACCTCGGGCGAAATGCCGTAGTCGGAGGCCACCATCTGGCCGGCGCCGAAGTTGCTGCCGGCGCGCATCTCGCCGGACTGCATCAGGGCGCGTTCGCGGTTCATCGCGTTCATGCCTGCAGCGCCGCGCTCGACCACGACGAAGCAGTTGGATTGCTGGATCAGCAGACGCAGCAGCGTGGCGGTGGGGGGCAGCTTGTATTCGCCGGTGATGATGGTGTACCAGCCGGCCGACTGGTTCTCGATCAGCGAGACGGTGCCGAGCGGCGATGCGCAGCGCTCGAGCGCGCCGCTGGCATTGGCCGACGAAGAGCCGGCGGCGCTGCCGGTGGCGACGGTCTTGGCAGACTGGCTACCCATCTGCATGTCGGTGGTCTGGCAGCCGGCCAGAAGCAGCGCGCCGACGACAGCAGCGGCAAGCGGTAGTTTGGCGAAATGCATGGTCGAGTCCCTCAGAAGCACACAGTTAAAAAAGGTAACTTCGGGAGCATAGGCGGAAAAAAGCAGTCGGCCAATTGCCGAAAGTCATGCCGCCGCGGACTATGTCATTCGGCGGATGCGCTCGATCAGGCCGTTCAGCGCGTCGAGCGAACCGAAGTGGATTGCGAGCTCGCCGCTCTGCTCCACCTTGCCTGCGCGCTTGCTGCGCTTCTTGATGCGCACTTCGACTTCGGCGGTCAAGAGGTCGGCCAGTTCCTCTTCGACGCGCTGCAGATCGCGCGACTTTTCCTCCGTGCGCGAGTGGCGCGGCGACGACAGGCTGAAGTCGGCGCCGAGCTTCTTGACCAACGCCTCGGTCTCGCGCACCGACAGCTTGCGGGCCACGATCTGGCTGGCGGCCGTGATCTGCATGGCCTTTTCGAGCGCCAGCAGCGCGCGCGCATGGCCCATGTCGATGTCGCCGGCCATCAGCATCGCCTGCGCCGGCTCGGCCAGGTTGAGCAGGCGCAGCAGGTTGCTGGCGGCGCTGCGCGAGCGGCCCACGGCCTGCGCCGCCAGCTCGTGAGTGAGCCCAAACTCAGACACCAGCCGTTGCAGGCCTTGGGCTTCTTCGAGCGGGTTGAGGTCTTCGCGCTGGATGTTTTCGATCAGCGACATCGCCGCCGCGGCTTCGTTCGGCACGTCGCGCACCAGCACGGGCACGCTCTCGAGCCCGGCCAGCCTGGCGGCGCGGAAGCGGCGCTCGCCCGCGATGATTTCGTACTCGGCGTTCTTGGCGGCGGCCGAATCGGCATCGAGCCGGCGCACCAGGATCGGCTGCATGATGCCCTGCACCTTGATGCTCTCGGCCAGTTCGTACAGCGCGCCCTCGTCCATGCGGGTGCGCGGCTGGTAGACGCCGGGCACCATCTGGTCGAGCAGCAGGTTGGTCGGGTTTTGCGGCTGATCGCTGTCGGCACGGGCTTCGCCCGATTCGCTGGCGGTCGGGCCGAGCAGCGCTTCGAGTCCGCGGCCGAGGCCCTTTGGTTTTTTGGTGGCCATGGATCAGCTTTCTTTCAGAAGGTCGTTGAGCAGCTTGCGGCCTTCGGGCCAGTCGCCCAGGCCCGATTCGCCGTTGAGATGCCCGCCCCGGCCAGCATCGATGAAGCGTGCGCCCCAGTCCGCAGCCATCTGGCGCGAGCGGCTCTGGTCGCAGTACGGATCGTCGTTGGCCGCGATCATCAGCGCCGGAAACGGCAGGGGCTGGCGCACGATCGGCGCCCAGCCCGGAATCATCTGCCGGACGTCGTCGCGTTCGAGGTCACCCGGCGCCACCAGCAAGGCAGCCCGCACCTTGTGCGTGTTGCGCGAGTGGGCCGCCCAAGCGGCGACGAGGATGCAGCCCAGGCTGTGCGCGACCAGCGTCACCGGGCTCGGCGCCGCCAGCAGTTCGTCTTCGAGCCGGGCCTGCCAGTCGCCCCGCAGCGGGCGTTGCCAGTCGTGCTGCTCGACGCGGTGGTCGCCGTGTACCGCCTCCCAGCGGCTCTGCCAGTGCGCCGCGTCGCTGTTCAGCCAGCCGGGCAGCAGCCAGGTCGATGAAATCGTCATTGCTATTAAATTGATAGCTGCCTATGCCCAATTGACGGGCATCAGAGGTCGTTTTGGGCAGGAGCTTCGGGCGCGACCACGGGTGCCGCCACGAACTGCGGCGCTGCGTCGGGTGCAGGCACGGGTGTTGTGCCAGTGGTGGCGCTGGCAGGCGGCATCTTCTCCACCATCTCTTGGGCGAAGGCGACGAAAGCCTGACTTCCCTTGGCGGCCGGGTCGAACACCACGCCCGGCAGGCCGTAGCTCGGCGCCTCGGCCAGACGCACGTTGCGCGGAATAACGGTATCGAACACCTTGCTGCCGAAGTGCGCCTTGAGCTGCTCGCTCACCTGCTGCTGCAGCGTGATGCGCGGATCGAACATCACGCGCAGCAGGCCGATGATCTGCAGGTTCTTGTTGAGGTTGGCGTGCACCTGCTTGATGGTGTTGACCAGGTCGGTCAGCCCTTCGAGGGCGAAGTATTCGCACTGCATCGGCACGATCACGCCATGCGCGGCGCACAGGCCGTTGAGCGTGAGCAGGCTCAGCGAAGGCGGGCAGTCGATCAGCACGAAGTCGTATTCGGCGCCGACGGACGCCAGCGCGGTGCGCAGACGCTTTTCGCGGCGATCGAGCGCGACCATTTCCACCTCGGCACCGGCCAGTTCGCGGTTGGCGCCGAGCACGTCGTAGCCGCACTTGTCGGCCCGGATGCGCGCCTCGGCCACGGTCGCCGATTCGAGCAGCACATCGTAGACGGTGAGTTCGAGCTTGCGCTTGTCGATGCCCGAACCCATGGTCGCATTGCCCTGCGGATCCAGGTCGATCATGAGGACCCGCTGCCCGACCCTGGCCAGTCCGGCGGCCAGATTCACCGTGGTGGTGGTCTTGCCGACTCCACCCTTCTGGTTGGCGATGCAGAAAATGCGGGCCATGCGTGCCTTCAGCGCGAGATCGCGAGCTTGACGCCGAAGGCGATCAAGAACACGCCAGCCAGCTTTTCGAGCGTGGCCGAGATGCGCGGATTGGCACGCAGCCGCTCCGCAAGAAAGTGGGTAAGCAGCGTGGCGGCCAGCCCGTAGAGGAAGGTCAGCACCGCGATGGTCAGCGCCATCACACCGAAAGTCGTGGCGCCCTGGTGCTGCGCGGGGTCGATGAAGAGCGGGAAGAAGGCCATGTAGAACACGATGGCCTTGGGGTTCAGCAGGGTGATCGCCAATGCCTGGCGGAAATACTGGCGCGGGCGGATGTTCAGGATTGGCGCCGCACCGGGCTTGGCCCTGAGCATCCTGAAGCCGAGCCAGGCCAGGTACGCGGCGCCCAGCCACTGCACAGCATGGAAAACCGTCGGGTAGGCCGCCAGCAAGGCAGCGATGCCGGCCACCGCTGCCCACATCAGCACCTGGTCGCCAGCGATCACACCCAGGGTGGCCGCCAAGCCGCCGCGGATGCCGCCCTTGCTGGTGGACGTGACCAGCGCCAGATTGCCCGGGCCGGGAATCGCAAGAAACACAACGATGGCTGCGACGAACGCGCCGTAATCAGCGATGCCGAACATGGGTGGCCTCAATGGCTGGAGAAAAGGGGGAACCCGGAGTGTACGCAAGGCCGCCGCGCTCTGGCCTCGCGATGCCCCGTCCGACCGCCAAAAGGCAAGAAAAATCAGGCGGCCGGCGGCTGTTTGGGCCGCGCCCAGACAATGCAACGCTCGGCGTCCAGCCCGGGCACCGTCAACTGTTCCACGTGAAACACATCGACGCCGCCTGCCAGTGCAGCGAGTTCGTCCGTAGGCGCCTTGCCCTTCATGGCGAGCCAAAGGCCATCCGGCGCGACGAGTTGCTGTGAGCCGTTGAAGAAGTCAGCCAGCGATGCGAAGGCCCGCGAGCTCACGATGTCGTACCGCCCCGCCAAGGATTCGACCCGCGCGTGCACGCCGCGCAGATTGGGCAACGCCAGCTCCGCCGCCACCTGCTGGACGAAGGCGGCTTTCTTTGCCACTGCGTCCAGGCAGCTCACGTCGATATCGTCCCGAAGAATGGCGATGACCACGCCCGGCAGCCCGGCGCCGGCCCCCACATCGATGAGCTTGCGGGCACTCGGCCGCACCCGGTTCAACGGTGCGATCACCGCCAGGCTGTCGAGCAGATGGTGCGTCAGCACAGACTGCGGGTCGCGCAACGCCGTCAGGTTGTAGACCTTGTTCCATTTGAGGATCAGCGCGCCATAGGCCAGCAGGCGCTCCGACTGGCGGTCGGTCAGCTGCAAGCCCAAAGCCGCCGCGCCCTCACGCAGCGCGGCTTCCTGCGGCCTCATTCCGTCAGCTCGGCCGCAGCCGTTGTGAAGGCGCGGTGCCCGCCTTTGCGCAGATGAATCAGCAGCAACGAGATGGCAGCCGGCGTCACACCCGAGATCCGCGAGGCCAGGCCCAGCGTTTCGGGGCGGTGCTTGGCCAGCTTTTGCCGCACTTCGAAACTCAGCGCGGCAACCTGGCCGTAGTCGAAGTCTGCCGGCAGCTTGAGGTTTTCGAAATGCGCTGCGCGCTGCACTTCGTCCTGCTGGCGATCGATGTAGCCAGAGTACTTGGCTGCGATCTCGATCTGCTCGATTTCAATTGCACCGAGGGTCGCACCCTCCTCCGCGGCGTATTTGCCACCGTCCAGCGACATCAAGGCGCCGTAGCTCACATCGGGCCGGCGCAGCAGATCGGCCAGGTTGTATTCGTGCTCGATCACCTTGCCGAGCACGCGCTCGGACTCAGCTGCCGGCAAGTTGCGTGGGTTGACCCAGATCGACTTGAGCCGCTCTGTTTCACGTGAAACAGCGTCGCGCTTGCGCGCAAACGCATCCCAGCGCGCATCGTCGACCAAGCCCAGTTTGCGCCCTGCTTCGGTCAAACGCATGTCGGCGTTGTCCTCGCGCAATTGCAGGCGGAACTCGGCCCGGCTGGTGAACATGCGGTAGGGTTCGGTCACGCCCTTGGTGATCAGGTCGTCGACCAGCACGCCAAGGTAGGCTTGATCTCGCCCCGGCAACCAGGCGTCTTCGCCGCGGCACTGCAGCGCGGCGTTGATGCCGGCGAACAAGCCCTGGGCCGCCGCCTCTTCGTAGCCGGTGGTGCCATTGATCTGGCCGGCGAAAAACAGCCCCTGGATCGCCCGCGTCTCAAAACTCGTCTTGAGCGCGCGCGGGTCGAAGTAGTCGTACTCGATCGCATAGCCCGGCCGCAGGATGTGCGCGTTCTCCAGCCCGGCCATCGACCGCACCAGCTGGTATTGAATGTCGAACGGCAAGCTGGTCGAGATTCCGTTCGGGTAGTACTCGTTGGTGGTCAGGCCTTCGGGCTCCAGAAAGATCTGGTGGCTTTCCTTGTCGGCAAAGCGGTTGATCTTGTCTTCCACGCTTGGGCAATAGCGCGGCCCCACGCCGTCGATCTTGCCGGTGAACATAGGGCTGCGGTCGAACCCGGAGCGGATGATCTCGTGCGTGCGCGCATTGGTGTGCGTGATCCAGCACGGCATCTGCTGCGGATGCATCGCAGTGTTGCCCATGAAGCTGAACACCGGCAGTGCATCGGTGGTGCCGCCGGGCATGCCGTCGCCGGGCTGCTCGGTGCACTTGCTGAAGTCGATGGTGCGGCCGTCGAGCCGCGGCGGCGTGCCGGTCTTGAGGCGGCCTTGCGGCAGCTTCAGTTCCTTGAGCCGCGCCGACAGGCTGATCGCCGGCGGGTCGCCCGCCCTGCCGGCCTGGTAGTTGTCGAGCCCCACATGGATGCGGCCGTCGAGAAAGGTGCCGGCCGTCAGCACAACGGTGCGGGCGCGGAACGCGATGCCGACCTGCGTAACGGCACCGACCACGCGATCACCTTCGACCATCAGGTCGTCCACCGCCTGCTGGAACAGCGAAAGGTTCGGCTGGTTCTCGAGCCGACGCCGGATCGCGGCCTTGTAGAGCACGCGATCTGCCTGTGCACGTGTTGCACGCACGGCCGGCCCCTTGCTCGAATTGAGAATGCGGAACTGGATGCCCGCTTCGTCGGTGGCAATCGCCATTGCACCGCCGAGCGCATCGACCTCTTTCACCAGATGGCCCTTGCCGATGCCGCCGATCGAGGGGTTGCAACTCATCTGCCCCAGCGTCTCGATGTTGTGGCTGAGCAGCAGCGTCTTGGCGCCCATCCGGGCCGCGGCCAGCGCGGCTTCGGTGCCGGCGTGGCCGCCGCCGACGACGATCACATCGAATTCTTCAGGGTAGAGCATGGGGAGCAGGCGCAAGGTGTGCGCACAGCGAAATGGGGCACCGATTTTAATCGGGCGCCCTGCCGTATGCCGACAGCAAGGTCAAGCGCCGTAGCCGTCGCGCCACAAACCAAATCGAGCTGCAGCGCCCGTCCAATCGGCATTGTTTGCTATCATTTTAATAGCGCACAACCTCAAGCAGCCGTTTCGACCGTGTGCGCTGCCGCTTCGGGGCCGGCGGGCCTGGTTTTTATCGGCACCGGTTTCCCGTTGCCGATGAGCGGCGCGGTCTCGCCCTCAAACTCACGCACGGTCAGCGCTTTGTTGGTCATGCTGACCGGGCCGAAGATGGTGCAGAAGGCCACATCCTTGGCATCGCGTCCAGTGCCGACGCGCACGATGCGGTCGACCGGCGCCATGCGGGTGGCGTCGAACAGCACCCACTGGCTGCCGATCCAGGCCTCGAACACTGCGTGGAAATCCTGTGGTGGCTCGTCGAACCAGACATAGCCCACCATCAGCCGCGCCGGAATGTTGAGCGCCCGGCACAGCGTGATGCCCAGGTGCGCGAAGTCGCGGCACACGCCCGCGCGCTGCACGAACACTTCCTGCGCGGTCGTCGTGGAACTGCTGGTGCCCGGCTCGTAGGTGATGTTGTCGTGAACCCAGTCGGCGATCGCCTGCACCCGACCAATGCCGGTCGGCAGATTGCCGAACAGCTGCTGCGCCGCGCGCGACATCAAGTCCGACTCGCAGTAGCGCGTCGGCATCAGGTAGTGCAGCACCTCGTTGGGCACGGCGCTCACGGATGCCTCGGCAAGATCCGGTGGCACCGCCACCGGCGAGCGCCGCACGCTGGCGCGGTAGCGGATCTTGAGCGGGCCCGGCTGCGCATCGAAGCGAATGAAACGGTTGCCGCTGCCCTCGTCGCAAAAGGCATTCATCTCGACGGGCGGCTCGACCACGAGTTGCTCGCTCAGCACGGCTTGCGCAGCGCAACGCGCCGCCTCGATGTTGAGCACCATGTGCGCCGGCGCCCTCACCTGGTACTCGAGTGTCGCGTCGATCGTCGAGAAGTGCATTGATCCTCCCTGCAAATCGGGGAACCCGGCGTCCGGCTGCTTGCCGGGCACCGGCACCCCATGAGGGCCGGCCGCGCTCAGTCGAGCGCCTTTTTCACGGCGCCGACACCGAGCGCCGCGAGCACCAGGAACACGACCGCCAGAATCAGGAACAGACCGAACAGCACCTTGGCAATGCCGGCCGCGCCGGCAGCCACGCCGCCGAAGCCCAGCGCGCCGGCGATCAGCGAAACGATCGCAAAAATGATGGCGTACTTCAACATGACTGAACTCCTGGGAGCGGCCCTCTGGCCGCGGTGAAGAAAAGCTTAGAAGACGCGGGCTGCTGCACCGGATCGGCAGCCCGCCCAAAGGCCCGTAGGACAAGCCCGCGCGGCGAAACGGCTAGCATCCGTGCGCTGCAAACCTCCCATTCCATCCATCAGGAGCATCTGTTCATGAAGTTGTATTACTCGCCCGGCGCCTGTTCGCTCTCACCCCACATCGCGCTGCACGAAGCCGGCCTCGCCTTCGAGCTGGTGATGGCCAGCACCAAGAGCCACAAACTGCAGGACGGCACCGACTACTACGGCATCAACCCGCTCGGCTACGTGCCGCTGCTCGAACTCGACGACGGCGCCCACCTGCGCGAAGGCCCGGCCATCCTTCAGTACATTGCCGACCTGTCGCCGCAGAAGAACCTGGCACCGGCCAACGGCACGCTGCAGCGCTACCGCCTGCAGGAGTGGCTCACCTTCATCGGCACCGAGATCCACAAGGGCTTCAGCCCGCTGTTCAACCCGGCCACCCCCGACGCGTACAAGACCATCGCCCGGGACAAGCTCACCAGCCGCTACACCTGGCTCGACAAGGAGCTCGCCGGCAAGGAATGGCTCATGGGCGAACACTTCGGCGTGGCCGATGGCTACCTCTTCACCGTCACCAACTGGGCCAAGCCGACCGGCGTCGATCTCGCGCCGTTTCCGAACGTGCAGGCCTGGCACGCACGCGTCGGCGCGCGGCCGGCCGTACAGGCGGCAATGAAGGCCGAAGGCCTGCTCAAGTAACCGCGTCGTCGGCACGCTTACACCAAAGCCGACAACCCCGCGGCAGCACGGTTGCAGGCGCGGGCATACGCTGCGGGTGTTCATCCACAACAACGCTCGACACCGAAGATGCCCACTCTTTTCGACCCCGTGCAGGCCGGCGACTTGCAGCTCGCCAACCGCGTCGTGATGGCGCCGCTCACGCGCAACCGCTCGCCCGACGCGATCCCGCGCGACATCGCCATCACCTACTACGCGCAACGTGCCAGCGCCGGCCTGCTCATCACCGAGGCCACCGCCATCAGCCACCAGGGCCAGGGCTACGCGGACGTGCCCGGCCTCTACGGCACCGAGCAGCTCGACGCGTGGAAGCGGGTCACCGATGCCGTGCATGCCAAGGGCGGCAAGATCGTGGTGCAGCTCTGGCACGTGGGCCGCGTCTCGCACACCGAACTGCAGCCCGATGGCGGCAAGCCGGTCGCACCATCGGCCATCACGGCCAAGACCAAGACCGTGCTGATCAAGGACGGCGTGCCGACCTTCGTCGAGACCTCCGAGCCGCGCGCGCTCAAGGCCGAAGAGCTGCCCGGCATCGTCCACAGCTACGCTGCGGCGGCACGCAACGCGGTCGAAACCGCGGGCTTCGACGGCGTCGAAGTGCACGGCGCCAATGGCTACCTGCTCGACCAGTTCCTGAAGACCGGCAGCAACCGGCGCACCGACGATTACGGCGGCAGCATCGAAAACCGTGCCCGCCTGCTGCTCGAGGTGACGCGCGCCGTGGTCGACGCCATCGGCGGCGGCAAGACCGGCATCCGCCTGTCGCCGGTGACTCCGGCCAACGACGCGCACGACGAAAATCCGCAGCCACTGTTCGACCACGTGGTGAAGCAGCTCGCCACGATGAACCTGGCCTACATCCACATCATCGAAGGCGCCACCGGCGGCCCGCGGGAGATCGACGACCGCCCGTTCGACTACGACGCCCTGAAGGCGGCCTACCGCACCGCCGGCGGCAGGGGCGCCTGGATGGTGAACAACGGCTACGACAAGCCGCTGGCCGAAACCGCCGTGAAAGAAGGCGACGACCTGGTCGCGTTCGGCAAGCCCTTCATCGCCAACCCCGACCTGGTGCGCCGCCTGCGCGAGAACGCGCCGCTGAATGAGGTGGACAAGGCGACGATGTATGGCGGTGGCGAGAAGGGCTACACCGACTACCCGGCGCTGGCCTGACAGCGACTGCGTGACCGCCGACAACGCTGCGCTGCTGACCTGGTCGTCGTCCATCGAGACGCTCGACTGGGACGAGCTCGCTGCGCTGTACCGCGCAGCGCCACTTGGCGCGCAGGCGTTTGAACGCGGCTATCTGGCCGACAGCTGAGCGCATCGCAGGTCATTCAGCATCACAATCACATGCATCTGCAGCTTCGGGCCCAGGCGCATGACCACAGCATCCGTTCCCACGCTCTACGACTGGCTCGGCGGCCTCGGCGCGCTGAATCGCCTCACGACGCGGTTCTACGAGCGCGTGCGGGACAACGCGCTGCTCGCGCCGATCTTTGCCCACATGGATGGCGCGCACCCGCAACACGTGGCGGCGTTTCTGGCTGAGGTTCTGGGCGGCCCGGCCGATTACTCGGCGCAGCACGGCGGGCATCCGCACATGATCCGGCAGCACCTGAACCGGCACCTCGATCAGGCGCAGCGACGCGAATGGGTCGCGCTGCTGCTCGACACCGCCGACGAACTGCAACTGCCGGACGATCCGGAGTTCCGCTCGGCACTGGTCGGATACCTGGAGTGGGGCTCTCGGCTGGCCGTGCTCAACTCCCAGCCCGGCGCCACGGCCGACGCCGACGCACCGATGCCGAAGTGGGGCTGGGGCGAGGTCAAGGGCCCATACCAGCCATGAGCCGAACGTCATGATCCGCCGCTCCGACGACTACGCCGGCGACATGATCACGGTCGCGCGCGACCTCACGCCCACGGACGCCCACATGCTCTGCGCCTGCCTGGCCGCAGCCGGCGTGCCCGCCACCGTGGCCGACGCCAACCTCGTGCAGGCCAACGCGTTGTGGAGCGTGGCCGTCGGGGGTGCCAAGTTGCGCGTGGCGGCGGCGCATGTGGACGAAGCGAAGCAGGTGATCGCGGCCTTCGAGCGCGGAGAGTTCGCGCTCGACGACGACTTCGATCCGGCCGCATGAAACCCACGCCGGCCATCCGCCTGGCCGGGCCCGCCGATGCGCAGGCCCTTGCCGCGTGCGTGGGTGCTGCGTTCAGCCACTACATCGAGCGCATGGGCGGCCAGGTGCCGGGCCCGATGCGCGCGGACTTCGCGGCGCTGATCGAGGCGGCACGCGCCTGGGTCGCGCAGGACGGCGAATGCATCGTCGGCGCGCTGGTGCTGGAGCCCGGCTACAAGGACGGCTTCTATGTCGACACGGTGGCGGTTCTGCCGTCGCACCAGGGCACCGGGCTCGGCCGCGCATTGCTGCAGTTCGCCGAAGACGAGGCACGCCGCTGTGGTCGCAGCAGCATCTGCCTTGCGACCAACGCGAAGATGACCGAGAACCAGCGCTTTTACCCACACATCGGCTACGTAGAGACTGGTCGCCGCACCGAAGACGGCTACGACCGCGTGTTCTATCGCAAGTCGCTGGCGCTATGACGCGCCGGGGCCGCCCGGCTGGCCGAACGCCACGCTGGCCCGCAGGCCGCCGGTCACCGCATCGTTCTGCAGCGTGAAGCCTGCGCCGAGCAACTGCGCATAGCGCGCCATGATCGACAGGCCCAGCCCGGCACCCTTTCCGAGCTGGAGCCCGGCGGGGCCCTGGGCCCAGCGTTGCAGCAGATCGCGCTGCGCCTCGGGTGGAATGCCGGGACCGTCGTCGATCACGCTCAGCACGGTGCCGGCCAGCTCGACCGTGATGGTGCGGCCGCCATAGCGAAAGGCGTTGTCGATCAGGTTGTCGAGGATGCCTTCGATCAGCGCCACGTTGGCCTGCACCGTCGCGCCGGCGTCATCGTCGATGCCGCGCGCACCGAGGTCGACGCCGCGTGCGTCGGCGCGCGCCAGGTGGCGCAGCACGGTGCGCTCAACGACCTCGGCCAGCCGCACGGGCGCGCGTTGCTGCGCGGCATGGGCCTCGTCGGCCAGCGCCAGCGCCAGCAGCTGGTCGATCAGGTGGCTGGCGCGCGCCTCGCTCTTCGCCACGCGCTCCAGCTGCTCGCGCCATACGGCCGGATCGTTCTGCCCGAGGCCGTAGTCGACCAGTGCGCGAATGCCGGCCAGCGGCGTGCGCAGTTCGTGCGCGACGTTGCCGGTGAACTCCCGCTGCGCGGCCACGCTGTGGCCGAGCCGCTCGAACAGCGAGTTGACCGCGTCCCCGAGTCGCTCGACCTCGCGCGAGGTGCGCACCACCGCGACCGGAGCCAGGTCGTCGGCATCACGCCGGTCCAGTGCATGCTGAAGCGCACCGAGCGGTCGCAGGTCGCTGCGAACGCCGCGCCAGATCCACACCGCCAGCAGCGCCAGCAACAGCAGCTGCGGTGTCAAAGCGTAGAAGAGCAGGCGCTCGACCAACGCCGCGCGTTCGCGTGTTGTCTGCGCGATCACCACGCTGAAGGCGGCCGGCGCTTCCTGGCTCAGAACCACCGCGCGCAAGGTCTTGCCGTGGTAGGCGATATCGGAAAAGCGATAGCGCGTTCCGCCCTCGGGCGCCAGCGCCTTCAGATCCGGGTCGCCCGCGATGAGCGAACCGTCGGGCCGCAGCACGGCGAAGTGAACCTCTTCCTGCTCATCGAACAGCACGGTGGTGACTTCGCGCGGCGACAGCAGCAACTCGGGTCCGCGCTCGCCCGCCTGGATATTGGCCGAGACCGCGTGGGCATCGTCGAGCATGGCGCGGTCGAACGCCTGATCGGTGAGGTAGTTGGCCACACCGGTCGCCACCGCGGTGCCAAGCAACCAGGTCAGCGCCAGTGGCCACAGCACATTGCGCAGAACCCTGCGTGTGAGCGAGGGCGCGCGGGACTGCGCCATGTCAGTCGTTCGGCTCGGCTTCAGGTTCTGCTTCGAGCAGGTAGCCGATGCCGCGCAGCGTGCGAATGCCGGCGCCGGTGCCCGCCAGCTTCTTGCGCAGCCGCGAGATGAAGGCTTCGAGCGCGTTGTCGCCGAGTGCTTCGTCGAAGCCCGAGAGCTTGTCGGACAGGGTGCGCTTGCTCACCGCGCGGCCGGGTGGGCTCATGAGCTCCCACAGCACCTCGAACTCGCGCGCCGGCAGGTCGAGCGGGCCGGCGCCGTCAGAGAAGCGGCGTGCCTTGCGATCGAGCTTCAGCTTGCCCAGCGTGACGATGTCTTCGGTGCCCTGTGCGCGCCGCACCAGCGCGCGCAGCCGCGCCTCCACTTCGGCCAGGTCGAACGGCTTGCCGAGGTAGTCGTCGGCGCCGGCATCGAGGCCTGCAATGCGCTCCTCGGTGCGGTCGCGCGCAGTCAGCACCAGCACCGGTGTGCGGTCGCCGCGCCCGCGTGCCTGCCGCAGTGCTGCGAGCCCGCTGGCCAGGCCGCTGGTCGCGCTGCCACTGGCCGGCAGGTTCAGGTCGAGCAGCACCGCATCGAAGGGCTGCACGCGCCAAAGGTGGTCGGCGTCCTCGACGTTGGTCGCCACATCGATGCGGTGGCCCGCATCACCGAGGCTGCGCAGCATCATGTCGCGCAGCACCACATCGTCTTCAACCAGGAGGATTCGCATGGGGCGGTTTGAAAGAGTTGGTTATGTCCACCAGCCGGGAGGGTCAGCGCGCAGTCAGTGGGTCGGCCCGATAAACGCGGCATGAGCATACGACAGCTGACCCTATGAGCGCACGCGAACCCGATGGTTCATTGAGCTTCATGCACCCCGCCGTGCACCGCACCGCGGTCGTGCTGCTACATGGCCTTTGCAGCACGCCCGACGAGCTCTCCAGCGTGCAGTCGGCACTGCGCCAGCACGGCTACGCGGTGGATGCGCTGCCGATCGAAGGCTACTCGTTCGACGCCGCCAGGCCGCTGCAGCAGGCCGCACCGTGGACGCAGTGGCTGGCCACGATCGAGGCGCGCGTCGATGCATTGCGTGCCCTCCACGACAAGGTGCTGCTGGTCGGCATCTCGGCCGGTTCGGCGCTCGCGCTCGGCGCGGCCATCCGCTGCGGCGAGCGCGTCGATGCGCTGGTGCTGATGTCGACCGCGCTGCGCTTCGACGGCTGGGCCGTTCCGCGCACCCAGGCGCTGCTGCCGCTGGCGCTCTACACGCCACTCGGGCGCTTCTGGCGGTACCGCGAGCGCGCGCCCTACGGCGTGAAGAACGAGCGCGTGCGCGCCTGGATCGCGCGCGAACTGCGCAGCCGCCAGATCTCTCGCGCAGGCAGCGCGGTGATCGGCATCGACCATCTGCGCGAGCACGACCGGCTGTTGCGCCATGTGCGCCGCCACCTGGGCCAGGTGCGCTGCGCACAGGTGCTGGCATTGCACGCGCGCGAGGACGAGGTGGCCAGCGTGGCCAACCTCGAGCTGCTCGCACGCGGCCTCGGCTGCGGCACCTTTCGCAGCGTGGTGCTCGGCAACAGCTACCACATGATCACCATCGACAACGACCGCCACCAGGTGCTGCGCGAGACGCTGGCCTTCGCCGACGCCGTGGCCCATGGCACCGCGCCGCTGTTACCCCTCCCCCGCCTGCAGGAAAGCTTCGCATGAACACGCCAACCTTCAACAGCATCGCCGCGATCCTGGTGAACGATTTCCACGTCGAACGGGCCAGCCTGAGACCGGAGGCCGTGCTGTCCGATCTCGGGCTCGACTCGCTCGGGCTGATGGAGTTCGTGTTTGCCGTGGAGGACGCGTTTCACCTGCGCATTCCCGAAGACCGGCTCGACCCGCGCGAGGCAGGCCTCACGCTGCAGCATTTGTGCGAGGTGATCGACCTGGCCGGCGAACCGGCGGTGGGCGTGCCTGCTTTTTCAGCGTGAGCAGCAGCGCGGTTCACGCGGCGCTGGCGGCATCGATCGCCGGCAGCGCCGTTGCACCGGTGCGCGTGAGCGGCATCGGCCTGCTCACGCCGATCGGCCGCACACTCGCCGACTTCGACGACGCGCTGTTCAACGGCCGCTCGGCGGTGCGCGCGCACACGCTGGCGGTCGACGGCTTCGATCCGGTCGAGCTGGCCATCGCTCCCTGCAACTTCGACGCGAACGTGCGCAGCAGCTCGCGCCTGCCGCTCGACCGCGGCACCGCGATGGCGCTGGCTGCGGCGCAGGACGCCGCCGCGCAGGCAGGCCTTGACACCGCCACGCTCGACCCCGACCGCGTCGGCGTGTTCTGGGGCAGCGGCATGGCCGGCGCCGCCGCCTTCGACACCACCACGCAAGCGTTCTATGGCGAGCAGCGCCGCATGCGGCCCACCACGGTGTTGACCGTGATGCCCAATGCGGCCGTGGCCGAACTCGCCCTGCACTTCGGCGCGTGCGGTGGTGCCATCGGCTACGCCTGTGCGTGCGCATCGTCGGCGGTGGCGATCGGCGAGGCGATGCGCGCGATCCGCGGCGGCTGGATCGACGTGGCCATCGTCGGCGGCCATGACGCCATGCTCACGCCGGGCCTCATGACGGCTTGGCACAGCATGCGCGTGATGGCGCCGCCGCCCGCAGGCGCCCCCGAGACCGCGTGCCGGCCTTTCTCGGCCGACCGGGCCGGCTTCGCGCTGGGCGAGGGTGCGGCTGCGCTGGTGCTCGAATCCGAAGCGCATGCACAGGCCCGCGGCGTCGCGGGCGGCTTCTCGCTGGTCGGCTATGCGACCAATTGCGACGGCAGCCACATCACCAACCCCGACGCCAGTGGCCAGGCCCGGGCGATGCGCGCGGCCCTGCGCGACGCGGGGCTGGATGCGCGGCAGATCGGCCACGTCAACGCGCACGGCACCGCCACCCTGGCCGGTGACGCGGCCGAGGCGGCATCGATCCACACGGTGTTCGGCAACGGCGTGCCGGTCAGCGCCACCAAGGCCGTCCACGGCCACCTGCTGGGCGGTGGCGGTGTGGTGGAACTGGTGGCCGCGCTGCGCGCGCTCGATCGGCAGTTGCTGCCACCCACCGCCCATCTGCGCGTGCCCGATCCGGCCTTCGCACTCGACCTGGTGCGCGGCGCGGCGCGCGAAGCGAAGGATCTGCGCTACGCGATGTCGAACTCGTTCGCGTTCGGCGGCACCAACGCCGTGCTCATTGCCGGCCGCGCTGCGGGCTGATCCGAACGCGCCGCAGCAGCAGTGCATTCGCCATCACGCTGACGCTGGACAGCGCCATCGCCGCACCGGCCACCACCGGGCTCAGCAGTCCGAAGGCCGCGAGCGGGATGCCGGCCACGTTGTAGGCAAAGGCCCAGAACAGGTTCTGCCGGATCTTGGCGACGGTGCGCGCCGACAGCTCGAGCGCCTCGGCCACCAGCGCGAGGTCGCCGCGCATCAAGGTGATACCGGCCGCCTCCATCGCCACGTCGGTGCCATTGGCCATGGCGATGCCGACATCGGCGGCGGCCAGCGCCGGCGCATCGTTGGCGCCGTCGCCGACCATCGCGACGACATGCCGGCCCTCTTTCAGCGCGCTCACCTGCGCCGCCTTGTCGGCCGGCAGCACCTCGGCACGCACGTCGCCAGCGTCGATGCCGAGCCGCGCCGCCATGGCCTGCGCGGCGCGCACGTTGTCGCCCGAAATCATCACTACGCGCAAGCCCCGCGCACGCAGCGCGGCGACCGCTTCGGCCGCATGCGGCTTGGGCTGGTCGATGAAGGCCAGCAGTGCGCGCACGGCGGGCTGGCCGCCATCGAACCGTAGCAGCGCCGACAGCGTCGCGCCCTGATCCTGCTGGGCCCGCGGCACCTGCACCGGCACGCCGAGTTCCTCGCACCAGCGCAGGCTCGCAATCGCCCAGTCACCACCGGCGACGGTGCCGCGCACGCCCCGACCGGGCAGCGATTGCAGGTCGCGCGGCGCCTCGACCGGCACGCCACGGGTTTGCGCGGCAGCGAGCACGGCGCGCGCCAGCGGATGCCCGCTGCCGCTTTGCAGGCTGGCTGCAATCTTCAGCAACGCGGCCTCGTCGTCGTTGCCATCCACAGGCAGCAACGCGATCATTTCGGGCGTGCCGAGCGTCAGCGTGCCGGTCTTGTCGAAGGCCACGGTGTCGACGCGGTGCGCCAGCTCCAGCGCCTGCGCGTCCTTGATGAGGATGCCGTTGCGCGCTGCGACACCGGTGCCGGCCATCACCGCGACCGGGGTGGCAAGGCCGAGCGCACAGGGGCAGGCAATCACCAGCACCGCCACCGCATGGATCAGCGCCGACTCGAGGCCGGCGCCGGCCAGCCACCAGCCCGCGAGCGTGGCCAGTCCGATCAGCAGCACCACCGGCACGAACACGGCAGCGACCCGGTCGACCAGCCGCTGGATCGGCGCCTTGGCCGCCTGCGCGTCTTCCACCAGCCGGATGATGCGCGCCAGCACGCTCTCGGCACCGACCGCACACACCTCGGTCACCAGCCGGCCGGCGCCGTTGACCGAGCCGCCCGTGAGCATGTCGCCCATACGCTTGACCACCGGCAAGGGCTCGCCGGTGAGCATCGATTCGTCGACCTCCGATTCGCCTTCGAGCACGCGCGCGTCGGCCGGCACGCGCTCGCCGGGCCGCACCGCGAGCCGGTCGCCCGGCATCACCTCGGCCAGCGGCAGGTCGGTTTCGCCTTGCGGGCCGACCAGGTGCGCCGTCTCAGGCCGCAGTTGCTGCAGCGCGCGAATCGCCGAGGTGGCCTGCCGCTTGGCGCGGCCCTCCAGCCATTTGCCCAGCAGCACCAGCGCAATCACCACCGACGAGGCCTCGAAGTACAGATGCGGCACGGCGTGGCCGGCGTGCTCGCCGCTGGCCGCACGCCACCAGAGCCAGAGCGACAGCCCGAAGGCCGCGCTGGTGCCGAGCGCCACCAGCAGGTCCATGTTGCCGGTGCGCGCCTTCGCCGCATGCCAGCCGGCGCGATAGAAGCGCGCGCCGAGCCAGAACTGCACCGGCGCGGCCAGCATCAATTGCACCCAGGGCGGCAGCATCCAGTCCAGCCCGAAGGGCTGAACCAGCATCGGCGCGAGCAGCGGCGCCGACAACAGCAGTCCGGCCGCAACCGGTGCAAAGCCGCTCCAGCCTGATGCGGCCTGCAGGGCCTGCGCCTCGGCGGCGGCACGCGGCTCGTAGCCGGCCGCGCGCACTGCGCGGCGCAAGCGCGCATCCATGCCCTCATCGGCGGCGTACGCGATGCGCGCCGATTCGGTGGCGAGGTTGACCGTCGCGGCCTGCACGCCGGGCACGTTCTGCAGCGCACGCTCGACCCGGCTCACGCAGGAAGCGCAGGTCATGCCGCCGACGGAAATGTCCAGTGTGGTGGTGTTCGCAGAGCTCATGCCCGAAGGCTAAAGCCTCACACCATGGCAAGGTCAAGGCCCACCCGCTTGACCTTGCCACGCTGTCAAGGTTCAGACTGAAATCCGTTCGACACCAAAGGAGCATTCCATGAGCCAGAAATTCCAGGTCAGCGGCATGAGCTGCGGCCATTGCCAGCAGGCCGTCACTCGGGCGGTGCAGCAGATCGACCCCGAGGCGCAGGTCACGGTCGACCTGCCGACCGGCCATGTCGACGTGGTGAGCCAGCAGCCGCGCGAAAACATCATCCTCGCGATCGAGAACGCGGGCTACAAGGCCGCGTGATGTCCGCGGTTGCCATCGGCGAAGCGGCCCGGCGCTCCGGCGTATCGGCCCGCATGGTGCGGCATTACGAAGGCCTCGGCCTGCTGCCCGAGGTCGCCCGCACCGAAAGCGGCTACCGGCAGTACGGAGAGGCCGACATCCACAGCCTGCGCTTCATCAAGCGGGCCCGGGATCTCGGCTTCTCGATGGATGAGATCGCCGAACTGGCCGACCTGTGGCACGACCGCCAGCGCACCAGCTCGAGCGTCAAGACCATCGCCCGGAAGCACCTGGCCGAGCTCGACCAGCGCATTGCCGCGATGCAGGCCATGCGCCAGACGCTGTCGCACCTGGTGCATTGCTGTCACGGCGACAGCCGGCCGGACTGCCCGATCCTGGAGGATCTGGCCGGCAATTGAGCCTCGAACACGAGATATATGCACTTCGTGCATGCCAAAGTCATTGCCGGCCAGCAAGGGTTTTTGTAAGATAAATGTATGCAAATGCAAACTCAAGCCGCCGAGCCGGTGCTCTCGGCGATGCCAGCCACCGCGCCCGGCCGCACCCCGGCGGCCTGGCTGCCGATCGAGCGCATCGATGGCACGCACCTCAGTTACGACGACTTCCTCGCGCGCTACATGCACGCCAACCGGCCAGTCGTCATCTCCAACGTGGCAGGCGACTGGCCCGCGATGCGCAACTGGACGCCAGAGCATTTCAAGCAGCGCTTCGGCAGCCAGCCGGTAGCGATCGGCTACGACCGCAACATGCCGTTCGACCAGTTCATCGACCAGGTGCTGGCCTCGAGCCCTGAGCAGCCGGGCCCCTACATGTACCGCTCGTTCCTGCACGAGGTGCTGCCCGAGTTGTTGCCCGACGTGATTCCGCAGAACAAGTTCGCCTTTGCGCGCCGCTACGCGAGCCCGCTGATGCTCGAGAAATGGCGCCGTCCCGATGGCTACCTCAAGCTCCTGATCGGCGGCGTTGGCAGCAAGTTTCCGGTGATGCACTACGACGGCGAGAACGCGCATGCGGCCATCACCGAGATCTATGGCGACAAGGAATTCGTGATGTACGCACCCGAAGACGGGCAGTACCTGTATCCGAAGAAGTTCTTTCCCAACCACTCGATGGTGGACGATCCGGTCTCGCAGGATCTGGGGCGCTACCCGTTGCTGGCCAAGGCAACGCAGTACCGCACCATACTCAAGCCCGGCGACATGATCTTCGTGCCGGCCAAGTGGTGGCATGCGGCGCGCGCGCTGTCGACCTCGATCTCGGTCTGCACCAACATGCTCGATGGCTCCAACTGGGGCGACTATGTCGACGAAGTGGCGAACGACGAGGCCAAGAAAGCGCCGCGCAAGGCCTGGTTGATGCGCACCTACCTCAAAACCGCCGGCCGCCTGCTCGACGCGATGGAGCGCCTGCAGCACAACTCCCCCGCGCTGGCCCGCGCACTGGTGCTGCCGGGCCTGCTGGCGCCGGTATCGGCCGAAGTGGCACCCGAGCCATCGCGCCGCCAGTTGCGCATCCGCATCCCCACGAACTGAGTAGCTCCCACCCATGCTGGATCACCTGCCGCCCGTGCGCAAGATGCGCGAAGCGGCGTACCGCCGCAAGTTCATCGACAACGTCGACGAGCACCTTTTCATGGGCTCCTACCCGAGCTTCGAGGCTGCCGCGGCGGCCGCGCCCACCTCCAAGCCGCTCGGCTTCGACAACGCCGAGGAGGCGCGCAAGCTCTACAGCCAGCAAGTCTTCTTTTTCGACTACCCGGGCCTGTTCTGGCTCGGCCGCTCGCTCGAGGACGGCATGCGCAGCGTGTTCGACCTCGGCGGCCACGCGGGCATCAAGTTCCATGCGTTCCGCCGCATGCTCAACTACCCGCCCGACCTGCACTGGACGGTCTGCGACGTCCCCGGCGTGGTGCAGGCCGGCCGCGAGATCGCGGCCGAGCGCGGTGTCGGCAAGGAGCTGGATTTCACGACCGACTTCAGGGACGCCAGTGGCTACGACGTGCTGTTCATCGCAGGCACCCTGCAGTTCATGCCGGAAACGCTGACGCAGGTGATCGATGCGCTCGCGGTCAAGCCCCGGCGCATCATCCTCAACACCACCGCGGTGCATGCCGATCGCGCGATCTTCACGGTGCACAGCCTCGGCTTCGGCTTCAGCCCCTACCGCATCCAGCGCTACGACGACCTGATCGCCCAGCTCACCAACGCCGGCTACAAGCGCCGCGACGCCTGGCGCAACGAAGGCAAGCCGATCGACGTGCCCTTCGTCGAAGGCGGCGACAGCGTCTACTACGCCGGCTGCTGCTTCGACCTGCTGTAGCCAAAGCAGGCTGGCGCGGCGCGAGCCGCTACCATTCGCGCCATGCCGTCGCCGAACCCCCGCATCCTGATCGCCGAAGACGAGTCGGGCATTGCCGACACACTGCAGTACGTGCTCAAGAGCGACGGCTTCACGCCCGTGTGGTGCGCCACGGCAGAAGAGGCGCTGGCGCAGTTCGCGCTGGAGCCGCCGGCCCTGGCCATTCTCGATGTCGGGCTGCCCGACCTCAACGGCTTCGAACTCTTCAAGCGCCTGCACGCGCTGCCGGGCGGCGCGCAGGTGCCGATGATCTTTCTCACCGCGCGCAGCGACGAGATCGACCGCGTGGTCGGCCTCGAACTCGGTGCCGACGACTACATCGCCAAGCCCTTCTCGCCGCGCGAGCTGGTGGCGCGCGTTCGCACCATCCTGCGCCGCAGCGGACGCGGCATGGCCCCGGCGCCCGCGGCCATGCCGACCCCGGCGGCGGCAGCCAGCCCGCAGCCCTTCGCACTCGATGTCGAGCGCATGCAGATCCGCTACTACGGCCGCGCGCTGGATCTGTCGCGCTACGAATACGGCCTGCTACGCCTGCTGGTGCAGCGCCCCGGCCGCGTGTTCACGCGCGACGAGCTGCTGCAGCTGGTGTGGGACGATGCGAGCGAAAGCTTCGACCGCACCGTCGACGCGCACATCAAGACACTGCGTGCCAAGCTCAAGACGATTGCGCCCGACGTCGAGCCGATCCGCACGCTGCGCGGCACCGGCTATGCGCTGAACGAAGAACTGCCGGCCACGCCCTGAGCCCGTGAGCCGCAGAACCCGCATCTTCATCGGCATCCTGCTGATCTACACGGCGGGCATCGCGTTCCTGCTGTACCGCGTGGTCGGCGACATCGACCCGCGCTACCGCGAGTCGGCCGAAGAATCGCTGGTCGAAACCTCGCAGCTCATGGCCAGCCTGATCGAGCAGGACGTGATCGCCGGCGCGCTCAACACGGCCCGGCTCGAGCCGCTGTTCCAGTCGGTTTACGCCCGCGAGTTCTCGGCCCAGATCTACAACCTGCACAAGCGCCGGGTCGAACTGCGCGTATACGTGACCGACCGCAGCGGCCGCGTGATGTTCGACTCGACCGGCCGCCAGAACGGCGCCGACTTTTCCAAGTGGAGCGACGTCAGTCGCACACTGGCCGGCATGTACGGCGCACGCACCTCGCGTGATGTCGAAAGCGACCCGCGCACCTCGGTCATGTATGTGAGCGCGCCGATCCGCTGGAACGAGGAGATCGTCGGCGTGGTCAGCGTCGGCAAGCCGGTGCAGAGCTTCGGCCAGTTCGTCGAAGACGCCCGAGCCCGCACGCTGTGGGTCGGTGTCGGCTCGGCCTTCGCGCTGCTGGTGCTGGCCATCATCGTGTCGATCTGGCTGGTGCGGCCGTTCGGACTGATTTCGGACTATTGGGGCTGGGTGCGCAGCCAACCGCGCCTGAGCGTGCCGCGCATGGCGCGCCGCGCGCTCGACGCACTGCGCAGCAGCTTCGGCGAGATGCGCGACACGCTCACCGGCCGCAACTACGTGGCCGACTATGTGCAGACCTTCACGCACGAAGTGAAGAGCCCGCTCTCGGCCATCCGCGGTGCGGCAGAACTGCTGCAGGAGCCCTCGATGCCGCAGGCCGAGCGCGAGCACTTCCTGGTCAACATCACGCGCGAGACACAGCGCATCCAGGAGATCGTGGACCGCATGATGGAGCTCACCGCGCTCGAAACGCGGCGCGCGCTGGACCGCACCGAGCCGGTCGCGCTGGGGCCGCTGCTGCAGGACATCGCGGCCGGCGCCCGCCCCGCCGCGTCGGCGCGCAACGTCGGGCTGCGCGTGGCCATCGACGCGCAGGCAACGACCGAAGGCGACCCCTTCCTGCTGCGCCGCGCGGTGAGCAACCTGCTCGACAACGCGATCGACTTCTCGCCGGCCGGCCGCGAGGTGGTGCTGACGCTGCAGGCCACCGCACGCCTGGCCCGCATCACGGTACGCGACCGCGGCCAGGGCATACCCGATTACGCCAAGGACAAGGTGTTCGAGAAGTTCTATTCGCTGGCGCGCCCGCACAACCAGAAGAAGAGCACCGGCCTCGGCCTCGCGTTCGTGAAGGAGATTGCGAACCTGCACCGCGGCCGCGTCGAGCTGGTCAACGGGCCGGGCGGCGGGGCGCTGGCGACGCTGACGCTGCCGCTGGCGGCGCACGACTGATACGGTCTTGCATTCAAAGATCTCCATCCGGTGTTGATCTGGGCGCTGAGGTTCCGGGGTGGGCTCAGGGCGGCGGGGCACGCTGCTCCGCGAATGTCCCCCGGCCTTCGGCCTCCTCCTTTATTTCGCTGCGCAGCGTGCCCCACCGCCCTGATCCTGGACGCGGCGTGACTGTTCGCGCTGAACAAGCAGAGCGTGCCCAGGCCGATGGTGATGGGTGGCCCCTGCAGCGAAATAAAGGAGGAGGCCGCAGGCCGGGGGACATTCGCGGAAGGGGCCACCCGCCGCCAGCGGCCCGCCCCGAACGAACCCCAAAACGTCAAGCACGAAGCGCGGGCGCGAGATGCTCCTGTCGGCAAAGGTTAGGGATCTTTATCTTTGAATGCGACCCGGTATGAATCTCAGCGCGGCGCGCGCTCGGCCCGGTGCGCATAGAACTTCAGGATCACGTCCTCGAAGTTGCCGATCAACAGACTGGCCACCGGCCGCGCGTACCAGTTGAAGTCGGTGCTCACGCGGTAGCCCATGTTGATGTCGAGCCGCGTCGCGCCGTCAACGGTGGGGGTCAGCGTGTAGGCCGTGTCGATCAGGTCGAAGTAATGGCCGCCGATCATCACGTGGTCGTCCAGCGCGCCGGCCGGGATCGAGTCTTTGTCGAAGCGGTAGGTCCAGCGCACATGCCGGTTCTCCTGCCGTTCCTGCTCCACCTGCTCGAAGTGGATCTGCTTGCCCATGGTGATCTTGCGCACGCGGCCATGCTCGGTGTCCTGCGTCACGCCACTCTGCGGCAGTGGCACGCCGATGCGGTACATCCAGCCCTGCTGCACTTCCTCGGGCCGGATGTCGCGCGCATCGTGGATCTGTTGCCAGACGGCAGACGGCGGCGCCGCGATCACGATGCTGCGCTCGATGCGTTCGATCTCGCGCGGCGGCGGCGCGGCATCGACCAGCGCGCCCAACGCCAGCGGCAGGGCGGTCAGGCTGTAGAGCGTGGCGCGCGGCCAGATCAGCTTGCGGCAGACAAACCCCATCAGCATGCCTGCGAGGCCGCCCAGCACCATGAACAGCGGCACGATGATCACGGCGCAGATGAGGCCCTCGATCAGCACCGCCATCGTGCCCAGCACGAACAGCAGGTTGGCCACGGCGCCGGCGCGAAAGCAGTAGCCCAAGGTGCGCGGCACCTGCCGCTCGGCGAAATAGACCGTCACGGCCCCCACCAGTGCGGGCGCCAGGTAGATGAACACCCAGCTCATGGCTGTAAAGCGCCCCCCGGCCGGATCACCGCTGAACACCAGCCGCAAGGCGAGGCCAATTCCAGCGCCGAACAGCACCGGCAGCCAGCGGGAAAATGGCATCTTGCGCGCACCATCGTCTTCGGGCACTTCGAGCTTCGGCAGTTCTTGGTCTTGGGTGGTCATGGCGAGAGTGGCGTGGTCGTCGCGGCGGTACCGGCAGGGGTCAGCGGCATCAGCTCGGGTCTGCGAGGCAAGTCGGCCGGCAGGCGCAAGCCCCACACCAGCCCTGCCCGACGCAGCGCGCACAGCATCCACCAGCCCGGATCCCATTCGCCTGGCGCCAGACCCAGCCGTGCCGAGCCCGGAAACGCATGGTGGTTGTTGTGCCAGCCTTCGCCCATGGTCAGCAGCGAGGTCCAGCGGATGTTGCGGCCTTGCACCGCGGCGCCGCGCACTTCATGGTGCATGTCACCGCGGTTGTGGGCGAACCAGCCGATCAGCCAGTGGCCGGACACGCCCGCGGCGATGCGTGCACAAACGCCCCACACCACGAAGGCCCAGCCGCCCCATAGCCAGAACAGCGCCGCCAGCGGCAACTGCTGCAGCATCCAGGTGCGCTCCAGCCAGCGGTAGAACGGGTCGTCAGCCACGATGGATTCGATTTCGATTCGCGGCGCCGTGTGCAGACGGAGCTCGCAATGCAGCTGCCACCAGGCATCACGCCAGAGCGTGCGGCCGTGGCGCAGGTAGTCGTGGCACTGAGGCAGGCGCTGCGCAAAGTCGCGCAGCTCGTGCTGGCGCAGCAGACCGATCGGCCCGGCCAGCCCGACCTGCACGCCGGCATAGACCAGCAGGTATTCGAGCCACTTCGGGCACTGGTAGCTGTTGTGGATCAACTTGCGATGGCTGCCGAGCGAATGCCCGAACAGCAGCACAAGCGCAGTGCTCGCCGCAAACAACGCCAGCGCGGCCCAGCTGAAAGTGAACGCGCCCCCGACCAGCGCCACCGCTGCCATGCCCGTGAACCACAGCGACTTGACCGGACTCCAGCGCACCGTGCCATCGCACACCATGGCCAGCGCGTCGGCGTGCACGCGGTGGCGGAGAGGCATCGGTTGCATGCACGGATTCTCGTGCAGGCGACGGTCGGGATTTCAGCGCTTCGAAGTCGCAATCACCGGCGCCGCTGCGCTCACCGGAACCACTCCAGGATCCGGTTGCGCTCCTCCGGCGGTGGCGGCGGTGCCACCTGTTCGGGCGCCAACGCTTCGGCGGGTTGCGGCTCGGCCACGTCGATCCCCAGGCTCGCGATACCGTGGCCCGGCGTGAAGTCGTCGAAGTACCACTCGCCGTCCACCTGCGCCACGCCGTCGGGCGCCTTCAGCGCGGCCACCGGCACGCCCTTGAGCGCGGTGTCCATGAAGCCCGTCCACACCGGCAGGCTCAGGCTGCCGCCGGTTTCGCCGCGCACGCCGAGCTGGCGCGGCGTGTCGTAGCCGATCCATGCGATGCCCACCATGGTCGGCTGGAAGCCGGCAAACCAGGTGTCGATCGAGTCGTTGGTGGTGCCGGTCTTGCCGTAGATGTCGTCGCGCCGCAGCGTCGTCCAGGCCTTGCGGCCGGTGCCGTTCTTCACCACGCTGTTCAACAGCGTGTCCATCACGAACGCGTTGCGTGCCGGGATGGCGCGCATGCTTTCGTCGAGCGGCGGCGGCGGGGTGTCGACCAGCACCTGGTCCTTGTGGTCGGTGACGCGCGTCACCAGGTGCGGGTTCACGCGGTAGCCACCGTTGGCGAACACCGCGTAGGCGGTGGCCATCTGCATCGGCGTGACCGAGCCGGAACCGAGCGCCATCGGCAGGTAGGCCGGGTGCTTCTCGGCCGTGAAGCCGAAGCGCGTGATCCAGTCCTGCGCGTACTGGGTGCCGATCGACTGCAGCAGCCGGATCGACACCATGTTCTTCGACTGCTCGAGCGCATGCCGCATCGTCATCGGGCCATCGAAGGTGCCGTCGTAGTTCTTCGGCTCCCAGGGCGTGCCGCCGGTGGTGCTGCCATCGAAGAACAGCGGCGCGTCGTTGATCACGGTGCCGGGCGTGAACCCTTTTTCCAGCGCGGCCGAGTAGATGAAGGGCTTGAAGCTCGAGCCCGGCTGGCGCCAGGCCTGCGTGACGTGGTTGAACTTGTTCTTGTCGAAGTCGAAGCCGCCGACCAGGGCGCGCACCGTACCGTTGCGCGGATCGACCGCGACGAAGGCGCCCTCGACCTCCGGCAACTGCGTGATTTCCCAGCCGCCCTTCGCCGTCTTTGCGACGCGAACCACGGCACCGCGCCGGATCCGGACGTTCGGCGCCGCCTTCTCCGACAAGCCCGTTTGCACCGGGCGCAACCCTTCACCCGTGATCTGCAGCGTGTCGCCGTTCGCGCGCACCGCGGTCACCTCTTTCGGGCCCGCCGCCAGCACCACAGCCGCCATCACATCGCCGTTGTCTGGATGATCGGCCAGCGCGTCGTCGACCGCTTCGTCCAGCACCGCCGGTGTCGGGTCGGCCGGCAGGTCGACGTACTTCTCGGGGCCGCGATAGGGCTGGCGCCGCTCGTAATCCATGATCCCCTTGCGCAGCGATTTGTAGGCCGCCGCCTGGTCGGCCGCCACCAGCGTGGTGTAGACCTTGAGGCCGCGCGTGTAGGTGCTGTCGCCGTACTTCTCGACCATCAGGCGGCGCACCGTCTCGGCCACGTACTCGGCATGCAGGCGCTTCGGGTCGGCCGCATCGCGCAGGTGCAGGGGCTCGGCCCTGGCTGCGTCCGCTTGTTCGGCCGTCAGCACGCCGGTGGCCTGCATGCGGCCGATCACATGCAGCTGGCGGTCGCGCGCGCGGCGCGGGTTGCTCAGCGGGTTGCCGCTGCGCGGCGCCTTGGGCAGGCCGGCCAGCATCGCTGCCTCGGCGGCCGTGAGATCCTGCAGCGGCTTGCCGAAATACGCCTCCGACGCCGCCGCAAAACCATAGGAACGGTTGCCGAGGTAGATCTGGTTCAGGTAGATCTCGAGGATCTGGTCTTTGCTGAGCTCGCGTTCGAGCCTGAACGCCAGCAACGCCTCGTAGGTCTTGCGCGTCAGGGTTCTCTCGGAACTGAGATAGACGTTGCGCGCCACCTGCTGCGTGATCGTGGAGGCGCCCTGGCTTACGCCATGCCGCAGGTTGACCAGCACCGCACGCGCGAGCCCCTTGTAGTCAAGGCCGCCGTGCTCGTAGAAGCGCGCGTCCTCGACCGCGAGCACTGCGTCCTTCAACACCTTGGGCACGGCCGCGATCGGCACGAAGCTGCGGCGCTCCTCGCCGAACTCGCCGATCAGCACGCCCTCGGCCGAATACACGCGCAGCGGCAACTTCGGGCGGTAGTCGGACAGCTCCGACACATCGGGCAACTTGGGCGTGATCACCGCCACGGCCAGGCCGACCACGCAGAGCGTCGCGAGCGCGCCGCCCGCCACCACGGCACCGCCCCACCAGAGGACTCGCATGGGGCCCGAAGCGGGTTTGGGAATGAAGAAGAGTTTTTTCATGAGGAGAGAGCTATCAATTCGCCAGCGCATACCAGTCGACCTTGCGGGTCGCGAGCATCAGCGTGGCCAGCATGCCGAAGATCAGCAACGCGCCGAGCAGGAGGGCATTGCTCTCCGACGCCAGCAGCCCGTAGAGCGCACCGTACAGCACCGCCACATAGCCACCGAACGACACGCCGCGCTGCCAGCCACCGAGCACGGCGCTGAAGTAGGCCGCGAGCAGCAACACGCTGGCGCCGGCCGCACCAGCGTAGGCAACAGGGAACCTTAGCTTTTCCGACAGGGCGAGCAGTAACAGAAAGAACAGCGCGATCGACAGGCCGACCAGGCCATATTGCACCGGATGGAGTCGCAGCTTGCGGAAAAGTTCGAACATGAAGGCCGCCATGACCACCAGCCCGATGAACAGCGCACCGTACTTGCCGGCGCGCGTCGACATCGAATAGACATTGACAGGCTGGGCCAGCGACACATCGAAGCTTTCCAGCGGGCCGGCAATGCGCCGTGCCGCATTGCCGGCATGGCGTGCGGTGTCCACGGCGACGGCGGCCGCAGCCGTGGCGGCTTCCGCTGGGCCTGGGCTGGCCATGCCGGCGCGCACCTGTTCCCGCGCCGAGGTCACGAGCGAGGACACGCGCCACTTCGCATCGAAGCCCTGTGCCGTGATCGCGCGCTCCGAAGCCAGAAAGCGGCCACCGAAGCTGGGGTGTGCCCAGGGCGACGTCAGATGCGCGGTGGTCTCGTCGCCGATCGGCACCATCGAGAGCGTTTCCTGACCCACCAGGCCGAGCTTGAGCTTGAAAGGCAAGGGCTTCTTCGTCTGCCAGGCCGCGAGCGCGCTGCCGGCGAGCGGTGCGTGGATACCGCCACCGAGCCAGCCGTCGTCGGCCATGCCCGGCACGCGCTGGGCAAAGCGCAAGGTCTCGCCGCCGAGGTCGAGCGCGGGCGAGCCGTCGAGCCCGCGCAGGTCGCTCACGCTGAACGCGACGAAGGGCGCCTTGAACTCGATCTTCGAGTCGTCCTCGCTGTGCGCAACGCTCGCCGGATCAAAACCGGCGAACCCACCGCTCAACGTCGCGTTGAGCGTGTAGAACGGTATCTTGAAGATGCCGCGGTAGCGCTCCTGCGGCGTCAGGCTTCCTTCGGTATGCAGCGTGTCCGGAAACACGATGTGCGTCAGCTCCTTGCTGCGCGCAACGCTGCCGATGACGCTGCCTTTGGCGTCGCGCTGGGTCTCGCTCCAGCGCTCCACATAGGGCACCACCAGCAGCGGGCCGATCACGGTCTGGCTGCCGGCATAGGTGCTGGCCAGCTCCTGTGCAGCTTCCTGCTGGCTGCGCCCGCGTTCACGATTGAGCGAGCCGATTTCGGCCAGCGGGATGCACAGCAACAGGGTCAGCAGCACCAGGCCGATGACCTTGAGCAGCATGGAATTCTTCAGCGCCTGGAACATGGATGTCCTCCTTCGGTTTGTTCGAAGCGCCGATGCTCGCGGCCGTTGCAGAAGCCTTCATGAAGCGCTGCCGCCGCTGCACTTCACACAGACTTCACACAGGCGTTTTGCCTTCCCGCAGTCTTCCTATTGCCTTCGCAGCCGCTCGCGACATTGAGTCCCGTGCAAGTTCGCACGACCCGAGGACACAACCCATGCTGCAAGCCACCTCTCCCCGCCCCGGCCGCTGGCTCTGGCTCGCCACCGTGAGCATTGCCTCCACCTGCTTCGTATTGCTCACGGCCCGGCCGGTCGGCGCGCAGGAGGCGCCCGGCCCACGCCTGAAGACCGAGAGCCCGTACTTCTTCGTCAAGAGCGATTCGCCCGATACCGACCGGCTGCCGCTCAAGGGCACGGAGGTCAACGTGCGGGTCTCGGGCGTGATCGCCGACGTGACCGTGACGCAGACCTACCGCAACGAAGGCCAGCGCGCGATCGAGGCGCGCTACGTGTTCCCGGGTTCGACCAAGGCGGCCGTGAGCGGCCTCAACGTGCGCCTGGGCGATCGCCTCATCACCGCGCAGATCCGCGAGAAGCAGCAGGCGAAGATCGAATACGACACGGCCAAGAAGGAAGGCAAGACCGCCGCCCTGCTGGAACAGCACCTGCCCAACGTGTTCCAGATGAACGTTGCCAACATCCTGCCGGGCGACGACGTGAAGGTGGAGCTGCGCTACACCGAACTGCTGGTGCCCAGTGGCGGCAACTACCAGTTCGTGTTCCCGACCGTGGTGGGCCCGCGCTACAACAGCCCTCAATCCGAGAACGCCAATGCCAAGTGGGTTGCGCAACCGGTGCTGCGCGCCGGCGTGGCGCCTGACACCACCTTCAAGCTCAAGGTCGCGATCGACACGCCGCTCGGCATCAAGGAGATCCGCTCGGCCACGCACGCGGTCGACGTCAAGAAGGACGACAACGACCAGCATGCCGACATCGCACTGGCCGCGAGCACCGAGCCCGCCAACAACCGCGACTTCGTGCTCGCCTGGCGGCTGGCCGGCGACAGGATCGAATCGGGCCTGATGCTCTACAAGGGCCAGGACGAGAACTTCTTTCTCGCCATGGTCGAGCCGCCCAAGTCGGTGGCCGCCAGCGCCGTCTCGCCGCGCGACTACATCTTCGTGGTCGACATCTCGGGCTCGATGCACGGCTTTCCGCTCGACACCGCCAAGGTGATGCTCGAACGCCTGATCGGCGGGCTGCGCCCGAGCGACACCTTCAACGTGCTGCTGTTTTCGGGCAGCAGCAAGATGCTGTCGCCGAAGTCGGTGCCGGCCACGCGCGCCAACATCGAGCAGGCACTCGCCACCATCAACAAGTACGAGGGCGGCGGCAGCACCGAGCTGATTCCGGCCTTGAAGCGCGTCTATGCCGAACCCAAGCCCGAGAACGTGTCGCGCACCGTGGTGGTGGTGACCGATGGCTACGTGACGGTCGAGCGCGAAGCCTTTGAGCTGGTGCGCAAGAACCTGTCGAAAGCCAACGTGTTCGCGTTCGGCATCGGCAGTTCGGTCAACCGGCATCTGATGGAAGGCCTGGCCCGTGCCGGCATGGGCGAGCCCTTCATCATCACCGACCCGATCCAGGCACCCGAGCAGGCCGCGCGCTTCCGCCGCATGGTCGAGTCGCCGGTGCTCACCAATGTGAAGGCCACGTTCGGCGGCCTCGATGTCTACGACGTGGAGCCGACCGCCCTGCCCGACGTGCTCGGCGAGCGCCCGGTGATCGTGTTTGGCAAATGGCGCTCGAGCTCGGAGGGATTGCCCAGGGGCCGCGTGATCATCGAAGGCCAGAGCGCCAGCGGCCCGTACCGCCAGGAACTCGCGATCGACGCAAAGGTGCGCCAGGATACGGCCGCGCTGCGCACGCTGTGGGCACGCCACCGCATCGGCGCCTTGAGCGACCAGGAAGCGCTGGAAGGCGGCGACGCGTTCAAGCAGCGCATCACCGACCTGGGCCTCAAGTACAGCCTGCTCACGCAGTACACCAGCTTCATCGCGGTCGACAAGGTGGTGCGCAACCCGGTGCCGCAGAACGCTGCGAGCGTCGCCCAGCCCTCGCCCCTGCCCAAGGGCGTGAGCGAGCTGGCCGTGGGCGGCGCAACGCTCGGCGCCGAGGTGCCGAGCACGCCGGAGCCCGAGACGCTGGGTGCCATCGCCGTGGTGCTGTCGATGCTGGCCATGCTGCGCCGCCGCGCACGCCGGCATGACCCGCGCCGTCTGACCGCTTGAAGAAGAAGGCTGCACATGTCGCTTGCATCATTGGCACAAACCCACCCGCGCCTGGTCGACTGGAGCATTCGCCTCGACCGCGCACCTGCGGCCGGCTGGCTGGCACTGCAGGCCGCGGCGCTCACGCCCACCTGGCTCTGGATGGCGGCACGCCTGGGCGACGGGTCGGACGACCCGCTCGGCCTGCTGGCGCTCGCATCGCTCGCGCTGCTGGTCTGGCAATTGCGCCACGACCTGCGCGCCTCGCCGCGCCTCGGCTGGCTCGCGCTGGCCGCCGGCGGGACGCTTGCGGCCACGCTGCTGCGAATGGCCCTGCCGCCGCTCGCCGCCAGCCTGCTCGCAGTACTGGCGCTCGCCTGCGGGCTGATGGCCTTCCTGCCACGCCGCGTGGCCGCGCTGCCGGTCGCCGGGTTGGCGGTGCTGGCGTTGCCGCTGCTCTCGTCGCTGCAGTTCTACGCCGGCTACCCGCTGCGCGTGGTCACGGCCGAGGCCAGCCGCTGGCTGCTGGCGCCGGGCTTCGGTGTGGCACGCGAAGGCACCACCTTGCTGGTGGACGGCCGGCTCGTGATCGTCGATGCGCCCTGCTCCGGCGTGCAGATGGTGTGGTTCGGCTACTTCACGGCCTGCGCGGTCGCGCTGTGGGCTGGTCGCAGTGACCGCGCCTTCCTTGCGCGGCTGCCGGCCGTGGGCCTGCTCGTGCTGGCCGGCAACATCCTGCGCAACAGTGTGCTGGTGGCTTTCGAAGCCGCAGGCCGCCCGCTTGCACCCTGGGCGCACAACGCCTTCGGACTGCTGGTGCTGGCCGCTGTGTGCGGCGGCATCGCGCGGGCCATGACGCCACGCCGCACGCCGGCCATTCCCGGCCTGATCACCATCCCTGGAGGCCGCCGTGTCGATACGACTGCTTGAACGTTTTCTGTTCGCCAACCATTTCATGCAGCGCGTCGCGCACAAGGCGCTGTTCGCGCTCGCGATGCTGCTGTGCCTGCTCTGGGCCAGCGCCCAGGCACTGCGGCCTGCTGCAACGCCAGCCGCGCCGACCGCCTTCCATGAGTGGCCTGCCGAATGGGACGGTGCGCCGCTGCGTCCGCTGGCACTGAGCGCCGTCGAGCAACGCTTCGCGCAGCAGTTCCCGGGCAGCATCGCGCGCATGACCGATGGCCACCAGATGCTGGTGCTGCGCGAGGTCAAGTCGCCCACCCGCATGCTGCACCCCGCCGCAGATTGCTACCGTGCACTGGGTTACCGCATCGAGCAGGCCCGCCTTGAGCGCGACGCGCAGCGACGGCTCTGGCGCTGCTTCTCGGCCATGCGCGGCCAAGGGCAAACCCTCCCCTCAAACTTGAGGGTATGCGAGCGCATCGAGGCCGCCGATGGCAGTTCTTTCACCGACACTTCAGCCTGGTACTGGGCCGCGGCAAGCGGACAATCGAAGGGACCGTGGCAAGCCGTCACGACAGCGAAACTGCTCTGAAGAAGAATTTGTGAAGAAGACTCTGCGTGACCTGCTTCTTGTGGCTCTGGCGCTTGTGGCCACAGTCGCCGTCGCTATTGTCTTGATCGTGAAGATCGCGTTGGCACCGGCGGCCGGCGAATGGTCGATGCGGGTGAAGGCCGGGCCGGTCGGCTTCGATGTCGGCGTGCCGACCGCGATCCGCCTCGCCACCGCCTCCTGGTTCGCGCCGCAACTCGACGGCCAGACGCTCGACACACGTTACGGCCCGGTGCATTTTGGCTGGAACGAGCCCCGCCAGACACTCGAACTGGTCTGCGCGCCCTGCAGCGCCACCGTCCCCGAACTCGGCGCCCAGCCGATCAAGGTCGACAGCCTGCTGATCACGGTACGCCGCGACGTCGTCGTGCTCAACGGCACGCTCGAAGCCAAGGCCGCGGGCGCCGACGCGCCGGCACTGCGCGGCCGCTGGGATGGCCGCCTGACGCAGAAAACGCTGCAGCTCGACATCACCATGGCCGACGCGCCGATCGCCCAGTGGTATGGCGTGTTCGTACCGGCGCTGCCCGAACTGCAGCGCGCGCGCATCGGCGGCACCATGGCGCTGCACGCGCAGCTGGCCTTGCCGGCCGACAGTTTCACGATCCAGCCGACGATCTCGCAGTTCACGGTCGAAGGCCTCGGCACCGAAGCGATGCTCAATGCGCGCAGCAGCTGCGGCGCGCCATCGCGGCTTTCAGCCGAGAGCTGGCTCGCACGCGCGGTGATGGCGGCCGAAGACCAGCGTTTCTTTCAGCACCCTGGCTACGACCTGACCGAACTCGGCGCCGCAGTTGCGGCGAACCAGAAGGCCGGCCAGGTCGAGCGCGGCGGCAGCACGCTCACGCAGCAGCTCACCAAGCTGCTGGTCACCGGCAGCGAGCGCACCGGCGAACGCAAGCTGCGCGAACTGCTCTACGCGGTCGAGATGGAACAGACGCTCGGCAAGCCGCGCATCCTGCAGCTCTACCTCGACAACGCGCCCTGGGGCAGCGGCGTGTGCGGCGCCGAAGCAGCGGCCAAACGCTATTTCAAGCGCAGTGCTGCCAGGCTGGAGCCGGCGCAGGCCGTCTGGCTGGCCGCGATGCTGCACAACCCCGGCGCCGAAATCGCGCAATGGCAGCGCACCGGCAACATCGACGCGGCACGCTCCAAGCTGGTGGCCGAAGGGATCCGCGGCATCACGCGCGGACAGCGCGAATCGCTGCTGAAAGGCGTGGCCAACGCGCGTTTCGCGCCGCCGCCCTGACCCATGGAGCCCGCCGACATCGAAGCGATCGAACGCGCCACCATCGCCGCCGTCTCGCCACAAACCGTTGAAGAGCTGCCTGAAGGGTGGCTCCTCCCCTTCGACAGTGGCACCGTGAGCCGCGCGAAAACAGCTTTGCCGTTGCGCCATTTGGCACCCGGGCCCGGGCTGGTCGAACGCATCGAGGCCCGCTACCACGCACGCGGCCTGCCACCCGCGTTCCGCCTGCCCGACGCGCCCTGTTTCGACGCGATGCGTGAGGCGCTCGCGCATCGCGGCTATGGCGCTTGCAAGGCCACCGTCACGCAGATCGGCCATGCGCAGGCCATGGGGGCGCTCGCGGCCGACGCGCCGGCCGAGGTCGACGCCGCACCCGATGCCGGCTGGGAATCGGTGTTCCTCGGCCCCGGCTTCGACCCGGTCGATGGCGCCAGCCGCGTGCGTGCGTTGAGCCGCGCGTCCGGCACGCTGTTCGCCAGCGTGCGCGAAGACGGCCGTACCGTGGCGGCCGGTGCGATCGCCTTCGGCCACGGCTGGGCCAGCGTGCACGGCATGCGCACCGAGCAGGCCGCACGCGGCCACGGCCTGGCCGGCCGGGTGCTGGCCGGGCTCGCGCAGGCGGCGCTGGCCCGGGGCGTCGAGCGGGTGTTTCTGCAGGTCGAAGCGGGCAACGCTCCGGCGCTTTCGCTCTACCGCCGCGCCGGCTTCAGCCCGGCCTGGCGCTACGCATACTGGCTGCCGGCATAGCGTTGGCCGCACCGATTCGGTGCGGCGCCGGGTGGCACATGTCTTGCAATTGGGGCATCAATGGATGCTGTTGCTACGCCCCCGCCTGCGGCCGTTGAAATCGTCGCGCTGACGAAGCGCTACGCCGCGGGCACTCCCGCGGCGGTGGACCAGATCGACCTGCGCATCGAAAGCGGCAGCTACTGTTGCCTGCTGGGGCCGTCGGGCTGCGGCAAAAGCACCACGCTGCGCATGATCGCGGGGCACGAGTCGGTCTCCGTCGGCGACATCCTGCTCGACAACCGCAACATCACCAACCTGCCGGCCGCTGCACGCGGCACGGCCATGATGTTCCAGAGCTTCGCGCTGTTCCCGCACCTGTCGGCACTGGACAACGTCGCGTTCAGCCTCAAGATGAAGGGCGTCGGCAAGGCCGAACGTCACAAGCGTGCGGGCGACCTGCTCGAACGCGTGGCCATGGGCCATCTGGCCGAACGCAAGCCGGCCGAACTCTCGGGCGGCCAGCAGCAGCGCGTGGCGCTGGCGCGGGCGCTCATCACCCAACCGCGCGTGCTGCTGCTCGACGAGCCGTTGTCGGCGCTCGACCCGTTCCTGCGCATCCAGATGCGCGCCGAGCTGCGCCGCTGGCAGAAGGAGCTGGGCCTCACCTTCATCCACGTCACGCACTCGCAGGAAGAAGCAATGGCGCTGGCCGACACCATGGTGGTCATGAACCACGGCCTGATCGAGCAGGTCGGCTCGCCGCACATGGTCTACAACCATCCGGCCAGCGAGTTCGTGGCACGCTTCATGGGCGGCCACAACGTGATCGACACCCCCACCGGCCCCATCGCGGTGCGCAACGACCACATGCGCGTGAGCGGCCCCGACGAGGCCGGCATCGCGGCGCACATCACCGATGTCGAGTACCAGGGCACCTATGTGCTGATGGGCCTCGAAGTCACCGAAGCCGCGGCCGGCCGCAAGGGCGTGTCGGTGCTGCTCAACGAGGCCGCCTTCCTGGCCCGCCCCTACGCGGCGGGCGAGCAGGTTCGCCTCTCGTGGGATGCGGCCGACGCGCGCGTGCTCGGCCCCGGCGTCAAGCGGCCGGCGGAGCGCAGCACGCCCTCCGCACGGGGCCGCGGGCATCGCGACGAGCTCGCTGCCGTCGCCGCCTGAGCTTCCTTCTTCTTCTTCGTTTTTCCCCTGCGTTCACCCCTCATCACCAACTCTGGAGGCCTCCTCATGTCCGAACCGATCGACTCTTCCGCCAACGGCATCAAGCGCCGCGCCCTGCTGCAAGGCACCACCGGCATGGCCGGCATCCTGGCCACGGGCATGGCGCCCTTCGTCCACGCGCAAGAGAAGATCGTGCTGCGCTACCTCGGCACCGCGGTCAACCAGGACAAGGCGATCGGCGACAAGTTCAAGGCCGACACCGGCATCGAGATCCAGTACGTGGCCGTGACCACCGACGACGTGACCAAGCGCGCCGTCACCGCGCCCAACAGCTTCGACCTGATCGACACCGAGTTCTTCTCGCTCAAGAAGATCGTGCCGACCGGCAACCTGAAAGGCATCGACACCAAGAAGATCAAGAACGCCGACAAGATCACCACGCTGTTCACCAAGGGTGAAGTGGCAGGCAAGGCGGTCGGCGACCAGGGCACGGCACCGAAGAAGGTGATCTACCTCGAAGGCGAGAAGTCGAAGAAGTTCTCGGCCACGCCGACGCAGTTCATGTCGCTGATCCCGACGGTCTACAACGCCGACACCCTGGGCATCCGCCCGGATCTGATCAAGCGCCCCATCAGCTCCTGGGCCGAACTGCTCAACCCCGAGTTCAAGGGCAAGGCCGCGATCCTGAACATCCCCTCGATCGGCATCATGGACGCCGCGATGGTGGTGGAGGCCAAGGGCATCCACAAGTACAAGGACAAGGGCAACATGACCAAGGCCGAGATCGACCTGACGATCAAGACCCTGATCGAAGCCAAGAAAGCCGGCCAGTTCCGTGCGCTGTGGAAAGACTTCAACGAGTCGGTCAACCTGATGGCGTCCGGCGAAGTGGTGATCCAGTCGATGTGGAGCCCGGCCGTGACCGCCGTGCGCACCAAGGGCATCGCCTGCAACTTCCAGCCGCTCAAGGAGGGCTACCGCGCCTGGGCCGCCGGCTTCGGCCTGCCGGCCACGCTGTCGGGCAAGAAGCTCGATGGCGCCTACGAATTCATCAACTGGTTCCTCGACGGCTGGGCCGGTGCGTACCTCAATCGCCAGGGCTACTACAGCGCCGTGCTCGAAACCGCCAAGGCCAAGATGGAAGCCTACGAGTGGGCCTACTGGATGGAAGGCAAGGCCGCCGCACAGGACATCAAGAGCCCGAACGGCGACGTGTTGGCCAAGGCCGGTGCGGTGCGCGACGGCGGCAGCTACGAGCAGCGCATGGGCGGCATCGCCTGCTGGAACGCGGTGATGGACGAGAACGAATACATGGTCAAAAAGTGGAACGAATTCGTCGCAGCCTGAAGGCTGTCGACAAATTCGACCCCCAGGCTGCGCTTCGCTTCGCCCACCCCCTGGAGGGGGCGACACCAGCGGCCCGGCAAAGCCGGTTCCGCGGTGTCTCACCAACGGGCTTCGCGCTGCTCGCCTTTGAATAAACAACGCTGCGCCATTTCATGAGCACCCCTGTCGCATCCGGCCACGCCGCCTCCATGCCCACCCACGCCGTGAAGGCCTGGTGGCAGGCCGCACCGTTTGCGCTGGTGTTCCTGCTGTTCTTCCTGATTCCACTGGCGCTGATCGCGATGGTCAGCCTGTGGAACTTCAACGAGTACGAGCTGATTCCGGCCGTCACGCTGCGCAACTACCTGAGCATCTTCGAAGGCTGTTCGCAGCTCACCGACAACGGTGACTTCTGCGTCACGCTCAGCACCTACATCAGCACGCTCAAGTTCTGCCTGCTGGTCTGGGGCATCACGCTGCTGGTCGGGTTTTCGGTCGCGTACTTTCTTGCGTTCCATGTGCGGTCGCCAGGCATGCAGACCGCGCTGTTCGTGCTGTGCACCGTGCCGTTCTGGACGTCCAACGTGATCCGCATGATCTCGTGGGTGCCGCTGCTGGGCCGCAACGGGCTGGTCAACCAGGGGCTGATGGGCATGGGTCTGGTGCACGAGCCGGTCGAGTGGCTGTTGTTCTCCGACTTCTCGGTGGTGCTGGCCTTCGTGCATCTGTACACGATGTTCATGATCGTGCCCATCTTCAACTCGATGATGCGCATCGACCGCAGCCTGCTCGAAGCGGCCAGCGACTCGGGTGCCACCGGCTGGCAGACGCTGTGGAACGTGATCGTGCCGCTGTCGCGCACCGGCATCCTGATCGGCTCGATTTTTGTCATCACCATCGTCATGGGCGACTTCGTCACCATCGGCGTGATGGGCGGCCAGCAGATCGCGTCGATCGGCAAGATCATCCAGGTGCAGACCTCGTACCTGCAGTTTCCGCTCGCCGCAGCCAACGCGATGATTCTGCTGGCGGTGGTGCTGATGATCATCTGGGGCCTGACGCGGCTCGTCGACATTCGCAAGGAACTCTGAGGAATGAGGCCGGGCTTTTCCATCCGATGCGGCCTGCGTTACTTGGGTCGTTTGGGGCGCTGTGGGCAGGATCAGGCCGACGGCGTACTCTGCTCCGCGAATGTCCCCCGGCCTTCGGCCTCCTCCTTTATTTCGCTGCGCAGAGCACACCATCGGCCTGATCCGTCAGAGCGGTGGTTGATCGACGAATACAACACGGCGTCACTCGTGCGGAGGGTGCCGGGTATCCCCCGCAGCGAAATAAAGGAGGAGCCGAAGGCGGGGGACATTCGCGGAGGGGGATACCCGGTGCCCTCCGCACGCGCCCTGAACAACCGCGCCCCGAATGCAGGCCTTGGGCAGCAACGCGCCAAAGCGGAGCAACAAGGATGAGCCAACGCATCGGTGAACAACGCTCCGCCGGCTTCTGGCCCCTTGCCATCGTCTTCGCACTGTTCGTGCTGTTCCTCTACGGCCCGATGATTACGATCTTCGTGCTCAGCTTCCAGGGCCCGGAAGGCGGCCTCACGTTTCCGCTGCGCGGCGTGTCGCTCCACTGGTTCCACAAGCTCGCCGAGGGCCTCGGCACCGTCGACATCGGCGCGGCATTTCGCCGCTCGCTCATGCTCGGCGCCGTGGTCATGCTCTTCACCGTGGTGCTGTCGGTCCTGGCCGGCCTCGCGTTCCGCAAGAAACTCAAGGGCGGCAATGCGCTGTTCTTCATCACCGTCGCCAGCCTCATCATGCCGTCCATCATTGTGTCGCTCGGCATCGGGCTGCAGTTCCGCCTGCTCGACACCGGCATCAAGGAAACGCTGACCGCGATGGACGCAACCAGCACGCTCGAGAACTACGGCACCGCGCTCGGCCTCCTCACCTCCGCGCTCGGCGCCCACCTGACCTGGACGCTGCCCTTCGGCCTCCTGATCATGTTCGCCGTGTTCAACCGGTTCAACCCCGCCTACGAAGAAGCCGCACGCGACCTCGGCGCCACGCCCTGGCAGACCTTTCGCCACGTGGTGCTGCCGCTGATCGGGCCATCGATCATCGGCATCGGCATGTTCGGCTTCACCTTGAGCTGGGACGAGATCGCACGCACCTCGCAGGCCATCGGCGACGTCAACACCCTGCCGCTCGAACTGCAGGGCCTCACGTCGACCGTCACCACGCCGTCGATCTACGCGCTCGGCACGGTGACGACCATCGTGTCGTTCGGCGTGATGGCGATCGCGCTCGGCACGGCCGCGCTGCTGCGCCGCCGCTCCACGAAGAAGACGCACTGAGCGCGCGATGCCTTCGCTGCTCGTCATCAACCCCAACACTTCGACCTCCGTCAGCGCGCTGCTGCAGCAGCATGTGCAAAAGGAAGCCGGCAGCGCGCTCGAGGTGCACACCCTCACCGCCCGCTTCGGCGCGCCCTACATCTCGTCCGAGGCCAGCTACGCGGTGGCCAACCACACGGTGCTCGACGCCTGGGCCGTCGCGCTCACGCAGCGACCGAAGCCCGACGCGGTGCTGATCGGCTGCTTCGGCGACCCCGGCCTGTTCGCGCTGCGCGAAGGCGCGGGCGTGCCGGTCACCGGTCTCGCCGAGGCGGCTTTTGCAGCGGCGGCCTGGCATGGCAGTTTTGCCGTCGTGACCGGAGGCGAGCGCTGGCGGCCGATGCTGTCGCGCCTGGCTGGCGCGCTCGGCCACGCGCAAACGATGGCCGGCATCCACACGGTGGCGCCGACCGGTGCCGAACTCGCGGCCGACCCGGTCGGCGCGCGCAAGTTGCTGGCGCAGGCCTGCCGCGATGCGGCCGAGCGCTTCAAGGTGCAGGCCGTGATCCTCGGCGGCGCCGGGCTCGCGGGCATGGCGGCCGACATCGCAGCCGACGTGCCGGTGCCTCTGATCGACAGCGTGCAGGCCGGCGCGCAATGGGCGCTCGAGGCGGTGCGCGGCACCCGGCGCGAAGCCGGCGAAAGCGGCTTCGGCGTCGCCTGGGAAAACGTCTCCTGGGAAATGGCCGCGCTGCCCTGACCAACCAACCACAGACCGGACATCCGCGTTGCTGGCGCGGTTCGCGACTTGGTGCCACCATCTTCCGATGACCAGCGCACACACCCACCACCATCTCACCGACCTGATGCCCGTGGCCACGCCGCGCGGCATCGACCACATCGTGGCCGGCGTCTCGACCAGCGACGGCGACGGCGTCAAGCTCACGCGTGTGCTGCAACAGACGCTGCAGCAACGGCTCGACCCGTACCTGATGCTCGACGCCTTCGGCAGCAGCAACCCGGGCGACTACATCGGCGGCTTTCCGAACCATCCGCACCGCGGCTTCGAAACCGTCACCTACATGATTGCCGGCCGCATGCGGCATCGCGACAGCGCCGGCCACGAGGGCCTGCTGTCCAACGGCGGCGTGCAATGGATGACGGCAGGCCGAGGCCTGGTGCACAGCGAACTGCCCGAGCAGGAAGACGGCCTCATGGAAGGCTTCCAGCTCTGGCTCAACCTGCCGGCCAAGGACAAGATGCGCGAGCCCTGGTACCGCGACATCCAGAGCGCCGAGATTCCCGAGTACACGACGCCATCCGGCGTGCAGGTGCGCGTGATTGCCGGCGCCAGCCATGGCGTGCAGGGGGCGGAGCAGCGCGAGCACACCGAGCCGCTTTACCTCGACATCACGCTGCCGCCGGGCACCGAGTTTTCGCAGCCGCTGCCCGACGACCACAACGCGCTGGTCTACGCCTTTCGCGAGTCGGTCTGGATCGCCGGCAGCGAGGTGCCGACCCGGCGCATGGCGATCCTGGCCAACGACCCCGGCAGCGACGGCGTGCACCTGCGTGCCGCCGCCACCAACCACAGCGCCGCCCGCGCCTTGCTGATCGCCGGCCGGCCGCTGCACGAGCCGATCGTGCAGTACGGCCCGTTCGTGATGAACACGCGCGAACAGGTCACGCAGGCCATGCACGACTTCCAGAATGGCAAACTGGGCTGAACATGAGCGCCATCCCCTACACCCCCGAATCCACCACCCGCGCCGAACTCAACCGGCATGAAGGCGCCACCGTCGTCCAATTCGGCACCAACTGGTGCGGCTACTGCCAACGCGCCGAACCGCTGGTCGATGCCGCCTTCGAAGGCCATTCCGGGGTGCGCCGCATCAAGGTCGAGGACGGCAGCGGCCTGCCGCTGGGCCGCTCGTTCCAGATCAAGCTCTGGCCCACGCTTGTGTTCCTGCGCGACGGCAAGGAAACCGCGCGCGTGGTGCGGCCCACCACCTCCGACGAAATCGCACGCGCCCTCGGCGAGATCACCGCGCCGGCTTGAAAACGACTGTTACAAAACAAGGCCCGTGCCGATGTCGAATCCGCGCCGGCCCGTTCGGCGTGTCAACAGAGGCGCCGTGAATCCAGTCGATTCCTGACCGGCCGGCGGCTCACCCACCACCGCAACCTCTCAGGAGATCGAGATGAAATTCATGGTCATCGTCAAGGCCACCGCCGATTCCGAAGCCGGCATCATGCCCAGCGAGCAACTGCTCGCGGAGATGGGCGCGTACAACGAAACGCTGGTCAAGGCCGGCGTGATGCTTGCCGGCGAAGGCTTGCACCCGAGCACGAAGGGCGCGCGCGTGCGCTTCTCGGGCAAGGAGCGCACCGTCATCGACGGCCCCTTCGCCGAAACCAAGGAACTGGTCGCCGGCTTCTGGCTGCTGCAATGCAAGTCGAAGGCGGAGTGCATCGAGTGGGTCAAGCGCTGCCCGAACCCGATGCCTGGCGATTCCGAGATCGAGATCCGCCAGATCTTCGCGGCAGAGGACTTCGGCGAGGCCTTCACGCCCGAGTTGCGCGAACAGGAAGAGCGGCTGCGCGCCGAGGCGGCCGCTCAGCAACAGTAGCGGAGCGCGGCATGAAATTCATGATCATCCGCAAGGCCGACGCCGAGACCGAATCGGAAGCCAACCCGGTCGGCGAGGGCAACGACCAGATGCTGAAGGACATGATGGCCTACAACCAGGCCATGATGGACGCCGGCATCCTGCGCGGCGGCCAGGGCCTGAAGCCCAGTGCCTGCGGCGCACGCATCCAGTTCAAGTCCGGCAAGCCGAGCGTGACCGACGGCCCGTTCGCCGAAGCCAAGGAGCTGATCGCCGGCTTCACGCTGATCGAGGTGGCGTCCAAGCAAGAGGCACTCGACTGGGTTCGCCGCTGGCCGGCCAGCGACGGCCACGGCAACGTGTCGCTCGAGCTGCGGCAGCTCTACGAGCTCGACGACTTCGAAGGCATCACCGATGTCGAGCGGGCCGCGCTCGACCGCCAGATGGGCGGCGCAGCATGACCAGGACCAGCGCCGTGGCCGGGCAGTGAACGGCCCGGGCGCGACGCACGGCGCGATCGACGCGGTCTGGCGCATCGAGTCCGCGAAGATCATCGCGGGCCTCGCACGTATCGTGCGCGACGTCGGCCTGGCCGAAGAACTGGCGCAGGATGCACTGGTCGCCGCCCTCGAGAAGTGGCCCTCGACAGGTGTGCCGGACAACCCCGGCGCCTGGCTCATGGCCGCGGCCAAGTATCGCGGGCTCGACGAACTGCGCCGCCGCAAGCTGCTGGAGCGCAAGCACGAGGAATACGGCCACGAGCTCGTGGCCCGGGAGGCGCACTTCGTTATCGAAACGCACGAGGCACTCGACGACGACGTGGGCGACGATCTGCTGCGGCTGGTCTTCACCGCCTGCCACCCGGTGCTGTCACCCGATGCGCGCGTGGCACTCACGCTGCGCCTGCTCGGCGGCCTGACCACCGACGAGATTGCCCGCGCGTTTCTCGTGCCCGAGGCGACCATCGGCCAGCGCATCGTGCGCGCAAAGCGCACGCTGGCAGAGACGCGCGTGCCGTTCGAAGTGCCACGTGCCGCCGAGCTGCCGTCGCGGCTGGCCTCGGTGCTCGAGGTGATCTACCTCGTGTTCAATGAGGGCTATGCCGCCACCGCAGGCGACGACTGGATGCGGCCGACACTGTGCGACGAGGCGTTGCGCCTTGGCCGGGTGCTTGCCGAACTGATGCCCGGAGAGCCCGAGGTACACGGCCTCGTTGCGCTGATGGAAATCCAGGCCTCGCGCACCGCCGCCCGGGTCGATGCCCAGGGCGTACCGATCCTGCTGCTGGCGCAGAACCGGGCGCGCTGGGATCGGCTGCTCATCGGCCGCGGGCTCACCGCGCTGGCACGGGCCGAAGCGCTTGGCGGCGCACTCGGCCCTTATGCCCTGCAAGGCGCCATCGCTGCCTGCCACGCGCGGGCGCGCACCGCCGAGGCGACCGACTGGGCCCGCATTGCGGCGCTGTACGACGCGCTGGCGCAGCTGATGCCCTCGCCGGTGGTGGCGCTCAACCGCGCGGTCGCCGTCTCGATGGCCTTCGGCCCGGCCGCCGGACTGGAGATCGTCGATGCGTTGGTCGCCGACGGCGCCCTGCAGGGCTACCACCTGCTGCCGAGCGTGCGGGGCGACCTGCTGGCCAAACTCGGCCGCACCGCCGAAGCCTGCGCCCACTTCAAGGCCGCCGCCGCGCTCACGCGCAATGCGCGCGAGCGCGCCCTGCTGCTCGAACGCGCGGCCGACTGCGCGCGGTAGCGCGAAAAAAAGCCCGCTCGAGGCGGGCTTTGGTGACGATGGCCAACGCTCAGTTGCGCGACGTGATGCCCTGCGTCGCCCGGCAGTTGCCGAACTCGCAGCGCACCGCCATCACCTGGCCGTTGCTGCACGCGATCGAATGACGCTCGTAGCCCGGGCCCTTGTCGACCAGCTGGGCCAGCGGCATGGCGTTGCAGCGTTGCGCCTTGGCGAGTTGCTCGGCGCTGTAAGTGTCGACGCCGGTTGCCCGCAGCGCGTCGACCGGGCGCTTGTTCAGGGGAACCCAGGTCACGCGCACCGTCGGGTCGGCGTTGACATAGCCCTTCTGGGCCAGGCAATTGGCCATCAGGGTTTCCTGCCGAGCCTTCCAGGCCGCACGCTCGGGCGTGTAGACGGCATAGTCGAAGCCGGCCAACCCGCCGATCGCGGCGAACCCCGCGAATGTGGGCCAGCCGTAGAGAATGCCCGCGCCGATCGTGATCGCGTCGACGCCGAGCAGCGCGTCGTCATGCTGCGTGGCGGTGAACGGCAGGCTGCTGGCGGACTTGCGGCAGGTCGCCACGTCGGCGTCATAAACGGCGGTGTCGACCTCCGTTGGCTCCACCACGGGCATATAGGAGGTCGCGCCCGAACCCGAGCCCGGGCCTTCCTTCGGCCGAACCGCACAGCCGCAGACCAATGCCGCGACGCACAACATGCTGAGCACCTTCTTCATGCATTCACCTACCAGTTCATTGACACGTCTGGCGATTGGATCATACAAATGGTTACTTGAGGAAGGGGCTGCGATTCACTGTATCTTTACGCAACGCTACCGTGCGCTCATGGCGGCGAAACAGTGCGCTTCCACACTTCCCTTCACCTGCTGCCGAGTGGCATCAGGCTTCTCAGAAAGGAAGCTCTCTCCATGATCTCGCTCACCCAACGTCTCGTTTCCGCCGGCTTGCTGGCCACCGCGGCTTTTGCCGCTTCGGCCCAGGCGCCGGCCCCGACCGCCGCGCCGCCTGCCGGTCCGGCCGCCGAGCACCGCATGCACAAGCCCCATGACGGCAAGCATTTCGAGCGCATGCAGGAACGGCGCGCCAAGCACCTGGCCGAGCTGAAGACCAAGCTCAAGCTCAACGCTTCGCAGGAGGGCGCGTGGTCGACCTTCACCGCCGCGACGCAGCCGCCGGCCCGCCCGGCACAGCGTCCGGACCGTGCGGCGGCCCGGGCCGAGTTCGAAAAGATGACGACCCCGCAACGCCTCGAACGGATGCAGGCGCGCCAGGCTGAACGCAGCGCAAGGTTTGCTCAGCGCGCCGAAGCGACCAAAACCTTCTACGCCGTGCTGACGCCCGAGCAACAGAAGACCTTCGACGCCGAGTCGATGCGCCGCGGCCACCGTGGCGACCACGGCCATCGCGGCCACCAGGCCCCGCCCGCCAAGGGCTGAGCCACCGGCCGCCCGCGCGGCCCTTGAACAAAAGCCCGCAGCGCTTGCGCACTGCGGGCTTTTTCACGTGGCACGAGGCGCGTTACTGGGGAGTTCCGGTCTCATGCTTCGGATTGGTGGGCACGGCGGGGCGTTCGCCCTTCTGGCCGAATTGCGGCCTGGTCTTGAGCACTTCCTGGCGCACTTCGCCCCGCGTGGTGCCGCTGATCGGCGTTGGCGCCATGTTCGGCTGGTTGTTGGTCTTGGTGCTCGCCTCGCCGCCCGGTGTGAGGGTGTTGGCAGGGCTCTTGTTGTTGGCGCGCGCTTCGGCACGCACCGCTTCGCGCGACGCCGGTTCAACTTCGGAGGGCTTGACCGGGCCGGGGTTCTGCGCCGAGGCGATCCCCGCAAAAGCCATCATGCCGGCCAGCAGCGCGGAAGAGAAAAGATGGGTGTGCTTCATGTTGTCGTCCTTTGAAATGGTTGGAACACGCGAGCCCCTTTTCGAAGCTCTGAAACCACCGTGGCCCCCGGAGCACGGCGCGGATGTGATCCTGCGCAAGCCCGGCCTGTAGGAGCAGGCCGGCGCGCGGCGCAGGCAAGACCCTCCGCGGAGCGTTCCTACGTTCCTTTCCTACAGGCGATATGCCCGCCTGGTCGTACAAACGACGTTCCATGTTGCTTCACTCACCGCCGGCGGCATCTGCCGTGACTTCCTCTTCGCCGATTGCGCCCACCTCGTTGAAGGTGATGACCGTCAACACCCACAAGGGCTTCACGGCGCTGAACCGCAAGTTCATCCTGCCCGAACTGCGGGATGCGGTGCGCACGATCGGAGCCGACGTGGTGTTTCTGCAGGAGGTGCAAGGCACCCACGATCGGCATGCGCGCAAGCACGACAACTGGCCCGAGGCGCCGCACTACGAATTCCTGGCCGACACCATGTGGCCGCAGTTCGCCTACGGCCGCAACGCGGTCTATCCGAAGGGGCACCACGGCAATGCGGTGCTGTCGAAGTTTCCGATCGTGCATTTCCAGAACCACGACATCTCGATCGCCGGACCGGAAAAGCGCGGATTGCTGCACTGCGTGCTGAGGCTGCCCGGCCGACCGATCGACGTGCACGTGATCTGCGCGCATCTCGGGCTGGCCGAAACGCACCGTCAGCAGCAGCTCGAGCTGCTGTGCCACATCGTCCGGGACGAGGTGCCGGGCGACGCCCCGCTGATCGTTGCCGGCGACTTCAACGACTGGCGCGGCCGCGCACACGATGTCCTTGAAGAAGGCGCTGCGCTGCGCGAGGTGTTCGTCCAGGCCAACGGCAGCGCCGCCAAGACCTTTCCGTCCCGGTTTCCGTTGCTCCAGTTGGACCGCATCTACGTTCGCAACGCCGGCGTGCACGCGCCGGTCGTGCTGCCGCGCAAGCCATGGTCGCACCTGTCCGACCATGCCCCGCTGGTTGCCGAGATCGAACTTTGAAAAGAGGCCCTGCACCATGAGCGCGCGCTGGGTTTCCGGCAACAAGGTCGACCTGCTCGAGAACGGCGAGGCGTACTTCCCGCGCGTGTTCGAGGCCATCGCCGCGGCCGAGCGCGAGGTGATCATCGAGACCTTCATCCTGTTCGAGGACAAGGTCGGAAAGGGCTTGCATGAGGCGATGCTCGCCGCCGCGCAGCGCGGCGTGCGCGTCGACCTGATGATCGATGGCTTCGGCTCGCCTGACCTGTCGGGCGAATACATCGGCAGCCTCACTGCGGCCGGCGTCAAGGTGCGCATGTTCGACCCCGGCAGCAAGCTGATGGGCTGGCGTACCAACATGCTGCGGCGCATGCATCGCAAGATCGTGGTGGTCGACGGCCTGCGCGCGTTCGTCGGCGGCATCAACTTCTCGGCCGACCATCTGACCGACTTCGGGCCGAAGGCCAAGCAGGACTACGCGGTCGAACTCGCCGGCCCGATCGTCAGCGAAATCCACCGCTTCGTGTTGCATGCGATCGCGGTTGGCGGCAAGGGCCATCGCTGGTACCGCCAGCGCCTGAAACAAGCGCCCGACATGAACGCGGTGCCCGACGCCGGCAGTGCCGAGGTGCTGTTCGTCACGCGCGACAACCGCCGCCACACCAACGACATCGAACGCCACTACCGCGCCGCGATCCGCACGGCCCGCCAGCGCATCACCATTGCCAACGCGTACTTCTTTCCGGGCTACACGCTGATCCGGGAGATGCGGCGCGCGGCGCGGCGCGGCGTCGACGTGCGCCTGATCCTGCAGGGCGAGCCCGACATGCCGATCGTCAAGACCGCCGCGCGCATGCTGTATCACCACCTGCTGCATGCCGGCGTGCGCATCTACGAGTATTGCGACCGGCCGCTGCACGGCAAGGTCGCGCTGGTCGACGACCGCTGGTGCACGGTGGGCTCCAGCAACCTCGACCCGCTGTCACTGTCGCTCAACCTCGAAGCCAACGTCGTCGTGCGCGACCAGGCGTTCAATGCCGTGCTCGCCGGACGGCTCGAGCACCTGATGCACCACAGCTGCAAGCAGATCGATACCCAGCAGCTCGGCGACTGGAGCGGCTGGCGGCTGGTGCGCAGCTTTCTGGTCTTCCACCTGATGCGCTGGTATCCGGCCTGGGCCGGCTGGCTGCCGCGCCACGCGCCGCGCCTTCAGCGAGTTGAGGCGGGCGAACTTGCCCCGAACGGGTCGACGCAGACGGACGTCGCATGACCACCGCCGCGCCCGCGTCGCGCGAAGGCGCAGGCGCATCGGGCCCGACCGCCAGACCCCGGTGGCTCTGGGCCCGCCGCATCGGCACCTGGGCCTTCTTCGCGCTGGTTGCCTGGCTGCTCGTGAAACAGGCGCGCGGCATCGATTGGGACGACGTGATGGCTGCGTTCTCGCGCCTGCCGGCGAGCACGCTACTCACCGCCGCCGCGCTGGCCGCCGCCAGCTTTACGCTTTACAGCACCTACGACCTGCTGGGCCGCTACCTGACCGGCCACCCGCTCGGCACCCGCACGGTGATGGGCGTGACCTTCATCAGCTATGCGTTCAACCTGAACCTCGGCTCGCTGGTCGGCGGCGTCGCGTTCCGTTACCGGCTCTACTCGCGGCTCGGCCTCGGCAACGCCGTGATCACGCGCGTGCTGGGTTTCAGCATGCTCACCAACTGGTTCGGCTACCTGGTGGTGGCCGGTGCGGCCTTCTGCTTCTGGCCGCTCGACCTGCCGCCCGACTGGAAGATCGACAGTGGCGGCCTGCGCGTGCTGGGCGGCGTGCTGCTGGCGCTCGGCGCCGGGTATCTGGTGCTGTGCGCCACCGCAAAAGAAAAGACCCTGAGCCTGCGCGGCCACGAACTGCAGGTGCCGACGCTGCGCATGGCGCTGCTGCAACTGGTGATGTCGTGCACCAACTGGTCGCTGATGGGCGGCGTGGTCTGGCTGCTGCTGCAGCAGAAGGTGGCCTACCCCGAGGTGCTAGCCGTGCTGCTGGTCGGCGCGGTGGCCGGCGTCATCACGCACGTGCCGGCCGGCCTCGGCGTGCTTGAAGCCGTTTTCGTCGCACTCCTGTCGCACAAGCTGCCGCAGGGCCAGATCCTCGCGGGGTTGATCGGCTACCGCGCGCTGTACTACCTCGCCCCGCTGGCGATCGCCACCATCGCCTATGTGGCAATGGAAGTGCGGGCACGCCGCGCGAGCCGTGCCAGCGGCCAAATCGCCGCACCGAAACCGCCAAAACGGTACTAGTTGGCAGTTTTGGCGCGTCCTGACTAGGCGAGCGCCACCAGATTCATGCTGCACTGCAGCAAAACAGCGCGGCGAGGCCTATAGTTCACTTCATGCGCACTCCCAACTCCTATCCCCGCTTCTTCAACCCGTTGATGCTGTGGACCGACGTCGCGCTCAAGACCGGCGAAATGCTGATCTCCTCGGGCTCGGTGATCCAGATGCGCACCCGCCGCATGGCCGAACACGGCATGCAGCCGACATCGGCCGACATGCGCGAGATCCACCTCATGAGCGAAGAGAAGCTCGCCGCCGTCACCGAATCGGGCGCGGCCATTGCCAACCAGCTTCACACCACGCAGTACGCGCTGATGAATCGCGCGGTGCAGCAGTGGTTCAACACCGGCACGGCGCTGGTCTCGCTGACCACCAGCTTCACACCGGCGCAGGCACTGTCGCGCGCCCAGGCCCTGGTCGATGCCACCACGCGCGCGGCCGCCACCATCACCCATTTCTCCAGCGCCGGTGCCCGCGTTGCGCAGCGCGCGCTCAAGCCGATTCACGCCAAGGCGACGTCGAACCATCGCCGCCTTTCGCAGACGACCGCCGACTGAACTTCGTCAGCTCGCCCGAACCAGGCGCAGCAGCGTGATCTCCGACGGCGCGCCAAAGCGCTTGGGCGGGCCCCAATAGCCGGTACCCCGGCTCACATAAACCCACATGTCGCGCAACCGGTGCAGCCCGGCCGTGAATGGCTGCTGCATCGGCACGAACAGGTTCCACGGAAAGAACTGTCCGCCGTGCGTGTGGCCCGACAACTGAAGCTGGTAACCCGCTTCTGCCGCGGCCGGCGCGCTGCGCGGCTGGTGTGCCAGCAGCACCCGCGTGGTGCTGCCGGTCGGCGCACCGGCCAGAGCGCCTTCGGGGTCGCTCTCGTGCGCGGCATCGAAATGCCCGGCGGTGAAGTCGGTCACACCGGCCAGCACCAATGCGTCGCTGTCGCCGGTCGAGCGGCCCGGCGTGTCCTGCCGCAGCACCACGTGTTCGTTGAGCAGCACGCGCAGCCCGATGCGGCGCAGTTCGGCGATCCAGGCCGATGCGCCGGCGTAGTACTCATGGTTGCCGGTCACCACATAGGTGCCATGCCGTGCCCGCAGGCCACCCAGTGGCGCAATGTGGTCACGCAGCTCGGGCACGCTGCCGTCGACCAGGTCGCCGGTGATCGCGACCACGTCGGCGCCCAGCTTGTTCACGGCCTCGACGATGCGGTGGATGTAACCGCGCCTGATGGTCGGGCCGACATGGATGTCGCTGAGTTGCGCGATCGTGAAGCCTTCCAGCGCCGCCGGTAGCCCCGCAATGGGCACGTCGACCCGCTTCACGCCCGCTGTGCGCCGCGCATTCACGAAACCGATGAGGGAGGTGGCCGTGGCCGCCAAAGGCACCGCAGCGGCGCTCCAGGCCTTTACCAGGGGCCAATCGACCGCCAGGCCGCCCAACGCGTTCGCCGCCCAGGCCAGCAGCAGCCCGAAATCACGCGCGACGGTCAGCACGAACATCGACGAGAACCAGCCCATGCTGAGCAGGCCGATCCATTTCCAGGTGTCGGCCACCGGCTTGGCGGCTGAGCGCAGGCCGATGAAGGGCAGCGGCATGGTCACGGCAGACACCGCGAGCAACAGCACCAGAACGGGCCAGGTGGGCGTGAACGCTGCTAATCCGGGCGACAGCCGCAGCCCGATGTACAGGTGCAGCAGCGCAGTCAGCAGGGTCAGGGGACGAAGCGGCATCGGAGCCTTGTGCAACGGGCACAGCCCGGGGGGATGCAGATGCAAGGCGCATGCCCTGCATTCAAGGTCACGCGATCACAAAAGCCAGCGCCACCGCACCAATGGCCAGCACGGCCAGCCCGACCAGGAACACCATTTCGGCGCGCCGCTCGTGCTGTGCGGCCCCGTGGCGCGAGCGGATCGACATGAACGACAGCACCGCACTGGCCAGAAACACCAGCGCATCGGCCGCCAGCAGCTTGTCGACGACGACACGCGAATGTCCGCCCTGGCGCAGGTGCCCGATCGACAGCACCGTCATGCACACGCCGATCATCGTGGCCGACGTGGGCAGGATATGCGCCGAAAGCCCCCGCGCCACGACGACGACCTGATCGTTTGCGCTGCTACTGCTCATCAGGAATGCAGAGCACTGCTCGGCCAGACGAAGGTGGCCTTGCTCGGCATGCCGGCCCGCACTGTCAGTTCCTGCTTGAGCGTCTGGCCGTTGAGGGTGGCTTCGACCTCATAGCGCCCGGGCTCGAGGCGGGCCAGCATGAACGGGCCTTCGGAGGTGGCGCTCAGCAGCGCATTGCCGGACGAGATGTCGCGCACCTGCACCCTCACGTTGGCGGCGAAATCGGCGCCTTGCTTGTCAGCCCGATCCTTCACGGCAAATTCGAGCGTGGCTGCCCAGCGCGGCGACACGGTTTCCATGAACTGGGCCTCGTCACTGCCGATGCCGCCGCTCATGTACTCGATGCCGTTGGTGAAATGAATGGGCGGATTGGCCGCCTGCGCCGAGAGTGCGCCCAGCAGGGCTGCGCCGCAAAGCACCGCGGCCGCGAGCGGCCGCATCGTTGTTTGCCAGGAGTTGTTCATGGTCGAAATCCTTTCGTCTGAGTGAAGCAAATTCACGACTTCACTCTGCGACGGCCTGCTTAGGCCAACCTGAACTCGGCGCGCGACGAGCGGCGCTTACTGGCCCTGCGCCAGCGTGCGCGGCGGATGCGCCAGTGCGGCAAAGTCGACGTTCGACGGAAACAGGAACAGCGCGCTCGCTGCATAGCCGCCGATCACCGTGACCTGCTGCACCACCGAAACACCACCCACCGAGGCCTCGACCTCGTAGGCGCCCGGCTCCAGCCGCGCCAGCATCAACGGGCCATCGACCTCGGCCTGCATCACCGCATGGCCGTTGTAGCGGTCGCGCACCTTGACCTGCACCGGCACCGGAAACGCACCACGCTGGCCCCGATTGACTGCAAATTCGAGCGTGGTCGACCAGCGCGGCGACACCATTTTCAGAAAGTCGGCTTCGTCGCGGTTCGCACCACCGCACATGTACTCGATGCCCTGCGCCATCCGGATCGGCGGGTTGGCCGCCGCCTGCGCGCCGGTTGCGAAGCTGCCCGACAAGGCTGTGCAACAACAAAGCACGGTAGCGAATCGGGAGCGGGCTGACATGGTGCGAAGGGTCATCGGTGAAAAGTCCTTTGAGGCACCCCAAGCAAGACTCGGGCGCGGTCGCAATTTGCCCCATTGCGCACTCTTCGGCTATTCGGTGCGACCCTGCCCCGCCGCCCGGGCTGTACCCGGCCCACCGGGCGCGGCTTGTCCCTTGCTATCTCTTCTTATTCTTCTTATTTAAATTAGTAGTAGTAGTAAGGGCAGCGCCAATCTGTGGACAGTGCCATTTTTCCGTGGCGCCACAAGGACTTGCGTCCTCTCAACCACTGTGCGCAGCAGCGCTTTTCTGGTGTCGCGCCAAAAGGGACAACATTGCCCCGCCCATCCGGTCTGTGGACAACCACTGCCTTGTGCCGGAACTGTCCCCAGAGTTGTGCTTTGACACGGCGCGAACGAGCCGCTAAAGGGAGGGGGTGCACGCGCCCAGGGGCTGCTTGCGGATTAAGCAGACTGTAGTTTTCCCTTGAAAAACAATGACTTGCGCGCGCCCTACACAGCAGTTCGCAAGTTGTTCACAGGGTTAGCCAAGGATTGTGGGGAGAAGGTTGTGACGTGGCGATGACGGTGCAGAGACGACTGCCGGGTTTATTTTTTCGTGCCAGCTTTGTCACTGTCAGGCGCGATCGAGCGCTTGGCTCCCGGGGTCGCTCTCCATTTGATAGCGGCGAGCCGATTTAGCTCGAGCTTTGCGGGATGGGAGACACTCACGACTCCATGACCTCTGACCTGCGCGATCTGCTGGAGCAAGGGCGAGCGGCACTGGCCGCCGTGGCTGGTCGTCGCGTGGTGCAAAAAAAGCGAATGACGCGCGGGGCTAGTGCGCGGCGCTGGTTGCACACATCGGGTGGATCGATGCGATGGCGCTACAGCCGCAGATCGCGTGGACACAAGACGAACTGACCCGAGACCGGAAGGAATCGCCGGATCGGCAGTTTCGGTTGCGCTGTGTGTAGTCCACTCGCCGCTGTCAATGCAGCCGCCTCGTCGACGCCTGAAAGCAAGACGCCACCCGAGGGTGGCGTTCGCAGCAGCTCTCGTGCGTACGCTCAAACGTCGATATTCGCCGCCCGCAGCGCATTCTGCTCAATGAACTCGCGCCGCGGTTCCACCTCGTCGCCCATCAGCATCGTGAACACGCGGTCGGCTTCGATCGCGTCGTCGATCTGCACGCGCAGCAGGCGCCGCACGTTGGGATCCATCGTGGTTTCCCACAGCTGTTCGGGGTTCATTTCGCCCAGGCCCTTGTAGCGCTGGCGTGAGGTGGTGCGTTCGGCTTCGCCGATCAGCCACTTCATGGCAATGCGGAAGTCGGCCACTTTTTCTTCCTTGGCGCGCTCGCCTTCGCCGCGCTTGACCACCGCAAACTCGCTGAGCAGGCCGCGGAAGGTGTTGGCGGCTTCGGCCAGCGCGGCGTAGTCGGCGCCGTGCACAAAGTCCTGCGTGATCACGCTGCTCTTGATGTTGCCGTGGTGTCGGCGGCTGATGCGCAGCAGCGGCTTGTCAGTGCGCACGTCGAACTCGCTCGACACTTCGGCCGGCACGCCGGTGGTGTTGAGCTCTCGCAGCTTGGTCTGCAGCGCCACGGCCGAGGCCTCGGCTGCGGGCGTGGTGTCCAGGTCGAGCACCACGCCGTCGGCGATGGCGCGCAGGGCTTCGGCGTCCATGAAGTTGCGCAGGCGCGCAATCACGGCTTCGGCCAGCTGGTGCTTGCGCGCCAGTTCGGCCAGCGTGTCGCCGGTGATGGTGGTCGACTTGTCGCCGCCGGTTTCAATGCTCGCGTCTTTCAGCGCTACCTTGAGCAGGAAGGCATCGAGCGCGGGGCCGTCCTTGAGGTACTGCTCTTCCTTGCCGACCTTCACCTTGTAGAGTGGCGGCTGCGCAATGTAGATGTGGCCGCGTTCCACCAGCTCGGGCATCTGGCGGTAGAAGAACGTGAGCAGCAGCGTGCGGATGTGCGCACCGTCCACGTCGGCGTCGGTCATGATGATGATGCGGTGGTAGCGCAGCTTGGCAACGTTGAAGTCGTCGGCGCCGCCGCCCGCCGTGGTCGCACCGGCGCGGCCGATGCCGGTGCCGAGGGCGGTGATCATGGTCAGGATTTCGTTGCTGGTCAGCAGCTTTTCGTAGCGAGCCTTCTCGACGTTCAGGATCTTGCCGCGCAGCGGCAGGATGGCCTGGAACTTACGGTCGCGGCCCTGCTTGGCGGAGCCGCCGGCGGAGTCGCCCTCGACCAGGTACACCTCGCACAACGCCGGGTCTTTCTCCTGGCAGTCGGCCAGCTTGCCGGGCAGGCCCATGCCGTCGAGCACGCCCTTGCGGCGCGTCATTTCGCGCGCCTTGCGGGCGGCTTCGCGGGCACGCGCGGCCTCGACGATCTTGCCGCAGATGATCTTGGCGTCGTTCGGGCGTTCTTCGAGGTAGTCGCTCAGCAGCTTGCCCACGATGTCTTCCACCGGCGCGCGCACTTCGCTGCTGACCAGCTTGTCCTTGGTCTGGCTCGAGAACTTGGGCTCGGGCACCTTCACGCTCAGCACGCAGCAAAGGCCTTCGCGCATGTCGTCGCCGGTGACTTCGACCTTGGCCTTCTTGGCGAACTCGTTGACTTCGATGTACTTGTTGATGACGCGCGTCATCGCGGCGCGCAGGCCGGTCAGGTGGGTGCCGCCGTCACGCTGCGGAATGTTGTTGGTGAAGCACAGCACCTGCTCGTTGTAGCCGCTGTTCCACTGCATCGCCACTTCGACGCCGATGTGCGTGCCGGGGATGCCGCCATAGGTTTCGGCCGGGCGCTCGCCCGCGGCGTAGAACACGTTCGGGTGCAGGACGGTCTTGCCCTTGTTGATGAACTCCACAAAGCCGCGCACGCCGCCGGCGCCCGAAAAGTCGTCTTCCTTGCCGGTGCGCTCGTCTTTCAGGCGAATGCGCACGCCGTTGTTCAGGAAGCTCAGTTCGCGCAGGCGCTTGCTCAGGATCTCGTAATGGAAATCCGCGTTCTCGATGAAGATGGTGGTGTCGGGCAGAAAGTGGACTTCGGTGCCGCGCTTGTCGGTTTCGCCGATGATCTTCATCGGGGACACCTCAAAGCCGTTCACCGTTTCGAGCAGGCGGTTCTGCACGAAGCCGCGGCTGAATTCCAGCTCGTGGATCTTGCCCTCGCGCCGCACGATCAGGCGCAGCGTCTTGCTCAGTGCGTTGACGCAGCTCACGCCCACGCCGTGCAGGCCGCCCGAGACCTTGTAGCTGTTCTGGTTGAACTTGCCGCCGGCGTGCAGCTCGGTCAGCGCGATCTCGGCGGCCGAGCGCTTGGGCTCGTGCTTGTCGTCCATCTTCACGCCGGTCGGGATGCCGCGGCCGTTGTCGGTGACGGAGATCGAGTTGTCGGTGTGGATGGTGACGACGATGTCGTCGCAATGGCCGGCCAGCGCTTCATCGATCGAGTTGTCGACCACTTCGAACACGAGGTGGTGCAGGCCGGTGCCGTCGGAGGTGTCGCCGATGTACATGCCCGGGCGTTTGCGCACCGCCTCCAGACCTTCGAGGATCGTGATGGAGCCTTCGCCGTACGAAGTGTCGGGTTCGCCGACGATCTGAATCTCCGGCGTGTAGACCGGCTCGGTGTGCGGGACTTCCGGCTTGTTTTCTTCGCTCATCAGGATCCTTCCTATCTCTCTCGGTAACTCGGCGGAACGGTGCATGCCCCCCGGCAGGGGGTTGGCGCAGGCGACACGAAGTGCGCCGCAGCCTGGGGGCGAGCTAAATGCGCATCGGCATGACGACGTACTTGAAGGATGCGTTGTCAGGAATGGTCAGCAGCGCGGAGCTGTTCGAATCGGCCAGGTCGAGCTTGACCATGTCCTGGCTCATGTTGGCGAGCGCGTCGATCAGGTAAGTGACGTTGAAGCCGATCTCGATGGCGTCGCCGCCGTAGTCGATGTCGAGCTCGTCCTGCGCCTCTTCCTGCTCGGCGTTGCTCGATGCAATGCGCAGGGTGCCGGGCTCGATGTTCAGGCGCACGCCCTTGAACTTCTCGCTGGTCAGGATGGCGGTGCGCTGCAGGCTGGCCAGCAGCGGCGCACGGCCCAGCGTGACGCTGTTCTTGTGGTTCTTGGGAATCACGCGGTTGTAGTCGGGGAACTTGCCCTCGACCAGCTTGGTGACGAACTCCATGCCGCCGAAGCTGAACTTGGCCTGGTTGTTGGCGAACTGCATCTCGATCGCGCCTTCGGCGTCGGACAGCAGGCGCTGCATCTCGAGCACGGTCTTGCGCGGCAGGATCACTTCCTGGCGCGGCACTTCGACGTCGAGCGTGGCCGAGGCAAAGGCCAGCCGATGGCCGTCGGTGGCCACCAGCGACAGCTGCTTGCCTTCGGCGACGAACAGGATGCCGTTGAGGTAGTAGCGGATGTCGTGCACCGCCATCGAAAACGAAACCTGGCTCAGCAGGTCTTTCAGCGTCTTTTGCGGCACGCTGAACACCGGGCCGAAGCTTGCGGCCTCCTGCACCAGCGGAAAGTCTTCGGCCGGCAGCGACTGCAGCGTGAAGCGGCTCTTGCCGCCCTTGAGCACCAGCTTGCTCGCGCTCGACTCGAGGCTCACGGTCTGGTCGGCCGGCATGGTGCGCAGGATGTCGATCAGCTTGCGCGCGCCGATGGTCGTCGTGAAGTTGCCTTCGTCGCCGCCCAGCTCGGCCGTCGTGCGGATCTGGATTTCCAGGTCGCTCGTGGTGAGCTGCAGCTGCCCGCCGGTCTTGCGGATCAGCACGTTGGCCAGGATCGGCAGCGTGTGGCGGCGCTCGACGATGCCGGACACCGACTGCAGCGCGGCGAGAACTTTGTCTTGTGTTGCCTTCAGGACGATCATTGCTTACCTCTTCCTATCTTTCTTTGAGTTGCGTTCCAACGCTTCAGCCCTTGAGCGTTTGTTCGAGCACGTGGAGCTGCTGGTTCAGCTCGGTCAACTGTTGCCGTTCACCCGAGATCTTGCGCACCGCGTGCAACACGGTGGTGTGATCGCGCCCGCCGAACAGCTCGCCGATTTCGGGCAGGCTCTTCTGCGTGAGTTCCTTGGCCAGGTACATCGCAATCTGGCGCGGCCGTGCAATGCTGGCCGGGCGCTTCTTGCTGTACATGTCGGCGACCTTGATCTTGTAGTAGTCGGCCACCGTCTTCTGGATGTTTTCCACAGAGATCTGGCGGTTCTGGATCGACAGCAGATCGCGCAGCGCTTCGCGCGCCAATGCGATCGAGATCTCTTTCTGGTTGAAACGCGAGTACGCGAGGATCTTGCGCAGCGCGCCTTCGAGCTCGCGCACGTTCGAGCGCACGTTCTTGGCCACGAAGAAGGCGACTTCTTCCGGCATCTCGACCGATTCGACGCGCGCCTTGTTGATCAGGATGGCCACGCGCATCTCGAGTTCGGGCGGCTCGATCGCCACCGTCAGGCCCGAATCGAAGCGCGACACCAGCCGCTCGTGGATGTCGGCCAGGCCCTTCGGGTAGGTGTCGCTGGTCATCACGATGTGCGATTTTTTGGCGAGCAGGGCTTCGAACGCGTTGAAGAACTCTTCCTGCGTCCGATCCTTGTTGGCGAAGAACTGCACATCGTCGATCAGCAACAAGTCGAGCGAGTGATAGCGCTCCTTGAACTCGTCGAAAGTCTTGCGCTGGTAGGCTTTGACCACATCCGACACGAACTGCTCGGCGTGGATGTAGAGAACTTTGGAATCGGGCCGGTCGGCCAGCAGCCGGTTGCCCACCGCGTGCATCAGGTGGGTCTTCCCCAGGCCGACGCCGCCGTAGATGAACAACGGGTTGTACAGATGGCCCGGCATGCCGGCCACGTGCATGGCCGCGGCGCGCGCCATGCGGTTGGCCGTGCCTTCCACCAGGGTGTCGAAAGTCAGGCCGGAGTTGAGCCGGTTCTTGAACGCAGCGGCGGCTGGATCCTCGCCCGGGCCGGGCACGTCGCGCGGCACGTCGGTTTCGGACATGACGGCCATTGGCGTAGAGCGCAAGGGCGCTTCGCGCGGAGCAAGCGCTAACTCAACGGCTACCGGCTGGCCATAAAGCTTCTCGGCCATGGAGGCAATCCGCCCCGAATACTGGGCCCGGATCCAGTCGAGCTTGAAGCGGTTCGCGACGAACACGGTCATGCGCGACAGGTCGTCCGCGACCTGTGCGGTCAGCGGCTTGATCCATGTATTGAACTGCTGTTCGGACAGTTCCTGCGCCAGTTGATCGACACAGGCCTGCCACAGGCTGTCGCCGATGCTGTCACCCGGCATGGGGGCGCTGGCGCGTTGTGAAACCCGCTGTCATCTCTTGTTTTACTTTGTGGATAGTTCTAGTGCAAAGCGCCCGGCATTCTAACTTGTCAAAACCTTATCCACATGCCCGGCGCTGTCACCAAACCGTTATGAAACACCACCAATATTGTCGCTCGGCCAAATGTTTGCGATAATCGCGGGTTTCCCTGAAAACCTCTTTGTGTGTTTCGGGGTTCCACCGCACCCGCGCACCGCACCGAAGCAATCGTTCCTCGGGCGGCTCATCAGGAAAAGCATCATGAAACGCACCTACCAAGCATCCAAAGTTCGCCGCGCCCGTACCCACGGCTTCCTCGTCCGCATGAAGACCCGTGGCGGCCGCGCTGTGATCAACGCACGCCGCGCCAAGGGCCGCAAGCGCCTGGCCGTCTGACGGCACCCCCGCGGGCGCCGTTGTCAGCCATCGAGCCACCGCCAGCTTTACCGGCAGGCGCACTGGCTTCCATGCAGCGGCTCCAGACCCGCGCTCAATTTCAGGCCGTCCTCGCGGGTTCCACCGTGGCGCGCACCGCTCACTTCGCCCTGCACCGTTGTGCGCTCGACGGCCCTTCGCATCCTGCCGCACCCCTGTTCACCGTGGACGACGTGTGGATCGGCGCGATGGTGCCCAAGCGCTGGGCCAAGCGCGCCGTGACGCGCAACGCGATCAAACGCCAGATCTACAACGTGAGCGCCTCGGCCGACGTGGTGCTGCCGCGCGCCGCGCACGTGGTGCGCCTGCGCGCCGGTTTCGATCGCAAGGAATTCGTGAGCGCCAGCTCCGATCGGCTCAAGGCCGCCGTGCGGGCCGAGCTCCAGCAGTTGCTTGCGCGCGCGGCGGGAGCACGGCCGTGATACAGCGGCTGCTGGTCGGCTTGGTCAAAGGCTACCGGCTGCTGCTGAGCCCATGGCTCGGTGCTTCCTGCCGCTTCGAGCCGACCTGCTCGGTGTATGCGATCGGGGCGCTCGAAACCCACGGCGCCGCGCGCGGCAGCTACCTCACGCTGAAACGGCTGGCACGCTGCCAGCCCTGGTGCGAAGGCGGGCACGATCCGGTGCCGCCCGCCTCCGGCGCGCTGTTCACTTCTCTTATCTCCGACAAGAAGCCTTCTTCATGAACGATATTCGCCGAACCATCCTCTGGGTGATCTTTGGTTTCTCGCTGGTGCTGCTGTGGGATCAATGGCAGGTCCACAACGGCAACAAGCCGACCTTCCTGCCATCCGCGCAACAGGCGAAGCCGGCGAACCAGCCGGTGGCGCCTGCGGCGTCCGGCGCCGCTGCCTTGCCCGCCGCCGCCAGCGCAAGCGCCGCCGGCACAAGTTCGGCCGCCGTGCCGGCGCAGGCTGGCGCCCCCGCGGGTGAAAAGGTCACCGTCTCCACCGACGTGTTCAAGGCGGTCATCGACGGCCAGGGTGGCACGCTCTCGCACCTGCAGTTGCGCAAGTACGCCGACGAGACCAACAACCATGGCCTCGTCGAGTGGTTCAAGAAGCTGGTCGGCATGCCCGTGCCGCTGAACGAGGTCAAGGACGTGGCGCTGATGGAAGACGGCTCGCCCGCCACGCGCTATGTGGCGCAGACCGGTCTGCTGAATCCTGTCGACACCGGTGCGCGCTTCCCGAACCACCTGACCGCCATGACGGCGAAGCCCGGGCCGCGCGAGCTGGCCGAGGGCCAGAATTCGCTCGAAGTCGTGTTCGAGTCGCAGCCGGCCGGCGGCCTGAAATACGTCAAGACCTATTTGTTCACGCGGGGCGACTACTCCATCCGCGTCAGGCACCAGGTCGTCAACGTGAGCGACCAGCCGGTCGATGCGCAGCTCTACCTCCAACTGGTGCGTCACGGCACGGTGGCGGCCGGCACGATGTTCGGCACCAACACGTATGCCGGCCCGGCTGCGTACACCGACGAAAAGAAGTTCCACAAGATCGACTTCGCGGACATCCAGAAGAAGAAGGCCGAAGTGCCGCCGCCGGCCACCAACGGCTGGATCGCGATGATCCAACACTACTTCGTCTCGGCGTGGCTGCTCAACGCACCAGGCAGCGATACCCTGAAACGCGAATTCCGCGTGGCCGACCTCGGCAACAACCTCTATTCGGTCGCCATGGTGCTTCCGTTGAACAAGCTGGCGCCCGGCGCGTCGCAGACCATCGACAGCGACCTGTTCGCCGGCCCCGAGGAAGAAAAGAAGCTCGAGGCCCTCGCCCCGGGCCTCGAACTGGTCAAGGACTACGGCATCTTCGCGATCATCTCGAAGCCGCTCTACTGGCTGCTGAACCAGTTGCACGGCATCCTGGGCAACTGGGGCTGGGCCATCGTCGCGCTGGTTGTGCTGCTGAAGGCGGCCTTCTACTGGCTCAATGCCAAGGCCTACGCCAGCATGGCCAAGATGAAGGCCATCAACCCGAAGGTGATGGAGATGCGCGAGCGGCTGAAAGACAAGCCGCAGGAGATGCAACAGGAGATGATGCGCATCTACCGCGAGGAAAAGGTCAATCCGATGGGCGGCTGCTTCCCGATCGTGATCCAGATCCCGGTGTTCATCGCGCTCTACTGGGTGCTGCTGTCGTCGGTCGAAATGCGCCACGCACCGTGGATCGGCTGGATCCACGACCTCTCGGCACCGGATCCCTGGTTCATCCTGCCGGTGGTGATGACCGCCACCTCGCTGTTCCAGACCTGGCTCAACCCGACGCCGCCCGATCCGATGCAGGCCAAGCTGATGTGGATCATGCCGCTCGCGTTCAGCGTGATGTTCATCTTCTTCCCGGCCGGCCTGGTGCTGTACTGGATCACCAACAACACGCTGTCGATTGCGCAGCAGTGGTTCATCAACAAGCGGCTCGGCGTGCTGGGCAAGTGATGTTGCCGGGCTGACCGCCCACCGCCCCGCCACCCAAGGGCCGCATTCGCGGCCCTTTTTCTTTGGCGGCTTCGGCTCTGAAAGAATGCGCACCATGCTCTCGAACACCACCGACCCGATCGTCGCCGTTGCCACTGCCGCCGGTCGTGGCGCGGTGGGCATCGTGCGCGTGTCGGGTGCCCGGCTGGCGCCGCTGATCGCCGCGGTCTGCGCCAAGCCGCTCAGGCCGCGCGAGGCCACCTACCTCCCCTTCCGCGATGCCACGGGCGAGCCGGTCGACCACGGGCTGGCCATCCACTTTCCTGCGCCGCATTCGTTCACCGGCGAAGACGTGCTCGAGCTTCAGGCGCATGGCGGCGCGGTGGTGCTGCAGCTGCTGCTGGCTCGCTGTCTCGAAGCCGCGGCCGAGGTCGATGGCGCAACCGGCCGTGCCCGCGTGCCGGGCCTGCGCGTCGCGCAGCCGGGCGAGTTCAGCCAGCGTGCCTTCCTCAACGGAAAGATCGATCTGGCGCAGGCCGAGGCGATCGCCGACCTGATCGATGCCAGCACCGAAGCCGCAGCGCGCAGCGCCGGCCGCTCGCTTTCGGGTGCGTTCTCGCGCGAGATCCATGTGCTGCGCGACGCCCTGGTGCATCTGCGCATGCTGGTCGAGGCCACGCTCGACTTCCCCGAGGAAGACATCGATTTCCTGCAGAAGGCCGACGCCGCGGGGCAGCTCGCCGCGCTGCAGGCGCAACTGGCCGCGGTGCGCCGGCGCGCGCAGCAGGGTGCGCTGCTGCGCGAAGGCATCAAGGTCGTGATCGCCGGCCAGCCCAACGCGGGCAAGAGCTCGCTGCTCAACGCGCTCGCCGGGGCCGAACTCGCGATCGTGAGTGCGGTGCCCGGCACCACGCGCGACGTCGTGGCGCAAACCATCCAGATCCACGGCGTGCCGGTGCATGTGGCCGACACCGCCGGCCTGCGTGAGAGCCACGACGAGGTCGAGCAGATCGGCATCGCCCGGGCCTGGAACCAGATCGAATCGGCCGACGCCGTGCTGTTCCTGCACGACCTCACGCGTGCGGACGACGCAGCCTACGCGTCAGGCGACGGCGACATCCTTGCCTCGCTCCAGCGCAAGCTGCCGAACGGGGTGCCGGTGCTCGATGTCTGGAACAAGCACGACGCGGTATCGGCCGCGGCGCAGCGGGACGGCCTGGTGCTGTCCGCCAAGACCGGCTTCGGGATCGAGGCGCTGCGCAGCCGGCTGCTCGACATCGCAGGCTGGCAGGCGGTGCCCGAAGGTGTGTACCTGGCGCGTGCGCGCCATGTGCAGGCCCTCCGCCAGGTGGCCGACCACGTGGACCAGGCGGCCGGGCAACTGGCGGCGCGGCTGCCGGCGCTCGACCTGCTGGCCGAAGAGCTTCGCCTGGCCCAGAACGCGCTGAACGAAATCACGGGCGAGTTCGGTGCCGACGAACTGTTGGGAGTGATCTTTTCTCGCTTCTGTATTGGTAAGTAGCAACAGAAGTGTGCATTTATGTGACATTTGTTCCCCCTGGTTAGGCCGATCCTTCATACTTCAAGCGGCCAACCAAGGGTTGAAATATGTCTTCCACGATCCAGGATCTGTGCCGCGCCGTTGCACAAAACACCAGTTATGACGCCTTCGCGCCGGCGCTGAGCCCGCAGCAATGGGAGTTGCTTGCCGCCTACATGGTCCCGAACGACCTCTCTGCAGGAGAGGTGTTGATCAACCAGGGCTCACACGATCGCACCCTGTTCTTCATCGAAAGCGGCGCGCTGAGCGTGCACCTGATCGGCGACAAGGGCCAAATGCAGCTGGCCATCCTCAACCCCGGATCGGTGGTGGGCGAAGGCTCCTTTTTCTCGCGTCTGCCGCGCTCCGCCAACGTGGTTGCAACCGGTTCGGCGCGGGTCTGGCGCATGACGCCGATCCGCTTCGCCGAGCTGGCCAATCGTCAGCCGAGCGTGGGCCTCGAACTCATCATGGCGCTCGGCGGAGTGATCGCCAAACGCATGGTCAATCGCCCGAAACGCGTCGCCGTCACCTGAGACGGACGCGTCCGCGTCGCTCCACCGGGCGCCGGCAGGCGGCAGCGTTACAAACAGATCGGAGAAGCAATAGATGTCTGTGGTATGCGCAGACTGCAGCACGGAAAACCGTGATGCAGCCAAGTTTTGCAAGAGCTGCGGCGCCAAGCTGATCGTCCCGCGGGCGCCGTCGATCGCCCCTGTGCCGCCGGCCGACACGGCGTGGCCGGTCACGGCTCCAGCACCGCTTGCGCGCACGCCGGAGCTGCCGGCCGGATTGTTCGACCCCAGCGTTCCGGCACCTGCGCCGCAAATGCCTGCGCGTGCCGCCCTGCCGGCGGAAGAGGCCACGGTGATCGTCGGCGCTGCGGCGCGCGTACAGCCGCCGAAACCGCCGAAACCGCCGCCTGCGCCCGTGCAACCCGCGGTCACGCGGAAGCCGCCGCCGCACGTCAGCAAGGGGTTGGCCGCCACCCCGAAATCGTCGGGCAAGGGGCTCCGGATCGGCATCGTCGCACTTGCCGTCCTGGTGGGCGCCGGTGGCTGGTACCTGCTGCGCGATGGCAATCCCGCGCCCGTTGTCGCTGCAGCGCCGCCGACGGTCGTGGCGGCGGCGCCTGCGCCGGCTCCGGTGACCGAGCCGGCCGCCGTGGCGCCCGCAACCGCGCCCGAGCCGCCCGCGCCCCCGCCCGTTGTAGCCACGCCAGCGCCCACGCCGGCGCCTGTCGACGCTGTCGCACCGGCGCGGCCACCGGTCGTTGCAGCGGCACCGAAGCCTCGCAAGGTGCCGGTTGCTGCGCCACCGGCCGCGCCCGCGGAAACGGCCGCGCCCGCGGTGCCCGCGCCGCCACCGGCAGCCCCGCCGCCGCCAGCCAACCCTCAAACCGCTTGCGCTGGCCGCAATTTCGTTGCGTTGGCGCAGTGCATGGCATCCCAATGCGCCAAGGCCGAATTCAAGGCGACCCCGCAATGCGATGCGGTACGCGCGCAGCAGCGGCTCGAGGAAGAAAAACGCAACCCGAGCTTGCTCAACTGAAGCGGGCCGCGCCGAAGCAGCCAGTGGTTCTCAAGAAAATGCTGTGTCCCGTCTGTTCCCGCGAAGTCGAAAGTGAGGCGCCTTTCTGCGACCACTGCGGCGCGACGGTGCAGCGGATGCCGCCGCCGGGCGCGGCTTCGCAAGTCGTCTCCGGGGGGCGTCGACGCCGGATGCTGCCTCGCGTTCTCGGTGCACTGGCGCTGTTGGCCATTGGCGCCTTCGGCGTCAATCGGTGGATGGCCCCGGCCGAGGTCACCGCGCCCGCACTGCATGCCGCCATGACTCATGCCATCGCAAACGGCCAGGCACCCGGACAGGATCCGATTTGCGTGGCCAATGGCCTCGCCTACGACCAGGAACCGGTCAATGTCCAGCTGGACAATTCGGCCACCTTGGCGTGGATGAACATGCTGGTCGAGGCTGGCCTCTATGCCGGGCCCGAAAGTGGCAGCTCGGGCGGATTTCTTTCGGAGCCGATCTCCGTCTACCGCCCGCTGCCCGAGCTCGCGCAATGGGGTGGCGCGCGGCGCCTTTGCGTGGCAAAGGCGGTTCGGCTCGATACGGTGTCCAACCTCGGGCCGGTGGAAGACATGCGTCTGCGCGGCAAGCGCTACACCGGTGTGCTGGCGGATGTGCGTTGGTCGCTCGACCAGCCGGCGCCCTGGCTGGCCCAGCCCGGTGTCGGTGAAGCGCTGGCGCGCGAACTGCCGAGCTGGCGCAACGCGCGCTGGCAGCCGGGCCCGGAGGGCTGGACGTTGACCCAGCGCAAGAGCTTCGTGCTGGTCGATGCGCAATGGATGTCCGGCGATATGGTGGAGCGAGACCGGTCGATGCGCAGCGGCACGACGCCCATGTAACGCCCGCGCTTGTCCGGGGGCGCCGCAGCCTCAAGGGCTCGCGGGTTCAGCCCTTCTGCAGCTTGTCGATCGCCACGGCCAACGCGGCCGGTTTGCCCGACAACACCAGCGTGTCGCCATCCGACAGCACTGTGTCGTCCTCCGGCGTTACCGCCTTGCCGTCATGCCGGCGCAGGCTGGCCACGCGCACCCCGACCGCATGCAGCGCCAGCCGCGCGAGCGACTGGCCGATCGCCCGCGCGCCCGGCGTCAGCGTGAACGAATTGAGCCGCTCGTGGTCGAGTTCGTCGGCGTTGTCGTCGTCGGCGCCGTGGAAGTAGCCGCGCAGCAGGTTGTAGCGCGCGTCGCGCTGATCCTGCACCACGCGGATCACGCGCCGCATCGGCACGCCGACCAGCGCCAGCGCATGGCTGGCCAGCATCAACGAACCCTCGATGGCTTCGGGCACCACTTCGGTGGCGCCCGCGGCCTGCAGCTTCTCGAGATCGTGGTCGTCCTGCGTGCGCACGATCACCGGCACCTGCGGTGCATGGGTGCGCGTGCTGGACAGCACCTTGAGCGCGCCGGCCACGTCGAGGTAGGTCACGACGACGGCGCTGGCGCGCGCCAGGCCGGCCGCCATCAGCGCCTGCAGCCGCGCGGCGTCGCCGAACACCACCGAGTCGCCGGCCGCGGCAGCCTGGCGCACGCGGTCGGGATCGAGGTCGAGCGCCATGTACGGGATGCCTTCGCGCTCGAGGATGCGCGCCAGGTTCTGACCGCAGCGGCCATAGCCGCAGATGATCACGTGCTTGCTCGTGTTGATGGTCTTGCGCGCAATGTTGGTCATCTGCAGCGACTGTTGCAGCCAGTCGCTCGCAACCAGCTTTCGCACGATCTTGTTGCTGTACATGATGATGAAGGGCGTGGCCAGCATCGATAGCACCATCGAGGCCAGCACCGGGTTCACCAGCCACGCCGGCAACAGGCTGCGCTCCTGCGCCAGCGCCAGCAGCACGAAGCCGAATTCGCCGGCCTGCGCCAGGTAGAGACCTGTGCGCAGCGATACGCCGGAGGTTGCGCCGAGCGTGCGCGCCAGCACCGTCACCAGCACCAGCTTGAAGCTCAGCGGCAGCACCAGCAGCATGGCCACCAGCAGCCAGTGATCGACCGCGATATGCCAGTCCAGCGACATGCCGATGGTGATGAAAAACAGCCCCAGCAGCACATCATGGAACGGCCGGATGTCGGTCTCGACCTGGTGCTTGTATTCGGTCTCCGACACCAGCATGCCGGCGACGAAGGCGCCCAGTGCGAGTGACAGGCCCGCCAGCTCGGTCAGCCAGGCCAGGCCGAGCGTGACCAGCAGCACGTTGAGGATGAACAACTCCTCGCTGCGCAGCCGCGCCACGATGGTGAGCCACCAGCGCATCACGCGCGGCCCGCCATAGAGCAGGATGCCGATCAGGAAGCTGGCCTTCACCAAGGCCAGCGCCAGCGCCCTGAGCAGCGCCTCGGGCGGCGCGCCGAGCGCCGGAATCAGCACCAGCAGCGGCACCACGGCCAGATCCTGGAACAGCAGCACGCCCATCACGCGCTTGCCGTGTTCGCTTTCGAGCTCGAGCCGCTCCGACATCAGCTTGACCACGATCGCGGTGCTGCTCATGGTGAGTGCGCCCGACAGGGCCAGTGCGGTTTGCCAGCCGAGCTGCCATTCCGGCGGCAGCCAGGAGGCAACGACCAGCGCGCCGGCTGTCGCGATGGTCATGGTCAGCAGCACCTGCAGCATCCCCAGGCCGAACACGTGCTGGCGCATCGCGCGCAGCTTGGGCAAGCTGAACTCGAGTCCGATCACGAACATCAGGAACACCACGCCGAACTCCCCGAGGTGCCGGATGCCTTCGGTGTTGTCCGTCAGTGCCATCGCGTGCGGCCCGATCAATACGCCGGCCACCAGGTAGCCCAGCATCGGCGGCAGCTTGAGCGAGCGACACACCACCACGCCGACCACCGCAGAAAGCAGATATAGGAGCGTGAGATGGAACGAGGACATGGCCCGATGCTAGAGGATGTGGGCGACTTGCGAGCCCCGCCTAAAATCGCCGCGATGAGTTCCCGCCCCGATCTGGCCGCCAGCGCCGACCCCGACAAGCTGCTGGCACGCGCCCGCCTCACCTTCGACATCGAAGCGGCGGCCGTGCTGGGGCTGAAAGAGCGCATCGGCCCCAGCTTCGTCGAGGCCGTGCAGAAAATCCTCAACGTGCGCGGCCGCGTGGTCGTGATGGGCATGGGCAAGAGCGGCCACGTCGGCCGCAAGATCGCCGCCACGCTGGCCTCGACAGGCACGCCGGCCATGTTCGTCCACCCGGCCGAGGCCAGCCATGGCGACCTCGGCATGATCAAGGCGGTCGATCTGGTGCTGGCCATCTCCAACAGCGGCGAGAGCGACGAACTCGCCGCAATCCTGCCGGTGGTCAAGCGCCAGGGCGTCCCGTTGATCGCCATCACGGGCGGGGCCGACTCCATGCTGGCGCGCCATGCCGACCTCGTGCTCGACAGCGGCGTCGAAAAGGAAGCCTGCCCGCTCAACCTCGCGCCAACCGCAAGCACCACTGCGCAGATGGCGCTGGGCGATGCGCTCGCTGTGGCGCTGCTCGACGCCCGCGGCTTCGGCACCGAAGACTTCGCGCGTTCGCATCCGGGCGGTGCACTCGGGCGCAAGTTGCTGACGCATGTGAGCGACCTCATGCGCACCGGTGACGAGGTGCCGCGCGTTGCGCCCTCCGCCAAGCTCGGCGAGCTGATGCGCGAGATGAGTTCCAAGGGCCTCGGTGCGGCCGCCGTGATCGACCCGCAGGGCCGGGCAATCGGCGTGTTCACCGACGGCGACCTGCGCCGGCTGGTCGAAACCGGCGCCGATCTCCGCGAGCTCACCGCCGCCGACGTGATGCATGCCGGCCCGCGCACCGTGCGCGCCGACGCGCTGGGGGTGGAGGCGGCCGAGGCGATGGAGCAGCACCGAATCACCAGCATCCTGGTGGTCGATGCGGCCGGCCTGCTGATCGGCGCGCTCAGCATCAACGACCTGATGCGGGCCAAGGTCATCTGATGGCCGCAACACCGGTTGTCCGTTTCAGCCCCGAAACCCTGCTCGCCGCGCAGGATGTGCGTATCGCGTTTTTCGACGTCGATGGCGTGCTGACCGATGGCGGCGTCTACTTCAGCGAGCATGGCGAAACGCTCAAGCGCTTCAGCATCCTCGACGGGCATGGCCTCAAGCTGCTGCGCCAAGCCGGGATCACCCCGGCAGTGATCACGGGGCGCGATTCCAGGCCGTTGCGCGTGCGGCTCGAAGCGCTGGGCATCGAACACGTGCGCTACGGCACCGAGAACAAGTTGCCTGCCGCCGAGGCGATGCTAGCGGCGCTGGGCCTCGACTGGACGCAAGCTGCCGGCATCGGCGACGACTGGCCCGACCTGCCGGTGCTGGCGCGCTGCGGCTTTGCCGCCGCGCCGGCCAACGCGCATTGCGAAGTGCGTGCCATCGCGCACTATGTGACGACGGCACGTGGCGGCGAAGGCGCGGGGCGCGAATTCTGCGACCTGTTGCTCACGGCCGGCGGCCACTACCGGCGGCTGCTCGATCTGGCGCGGGGGCCGGTCGCTTGAACGCTCCCACCCTGTTCGCGATGCTGCGGCGCGGCGTCGACCGCGCCACGCTCTACCTGCCGATCATCCTGACGGCCGCGCTTGCGCTCGGCACCTATTGGCTGGTGCGCAACGCGCCACGCTTGCTCGAGCCGACCACCAAAGAGGCGCCCGTGCACGAGCCCGACTACTTCATGCGTGGCTTCGTGATCAAGAACTTTCTCCCGAACGGCGAGTTGCGCAGCGAGCTGGCCGGCAAGGAAGGCAGGCACTATCCCGACAACGACACGCTGGAGGTGGACCAGGTCCGGACGCGCTCGATTTCGCCGGCCGGCCTCGTCACTCGCGCCACCGCCGACCGTGGCCTCTCGAACGGCGACGGCAGCGAGATTCAGCTGTTCGGCAACGCGGTGGTGGTGCGCGATGCGACCGTCGGCGCGAACGGCCGGCCACTGCCGCGGCTCGAGTTTCGCGGCGAGTTCCTGCACGTGTTTCTCGACACCGAACAGGTGCGCTCGAACAAGCCAGTCACGCTGACCCGCGGCACCGACACATTCACCGCCAATACGCTCGACTACGACAACCTGAGCGGTGTCGCCAACCTGCAGGGCCGCGTGCGCGGCGTGCTGATTCCCTCGGCGGCTGCGCCCGCGCCGAAACCCTGACAACAAGAGCAAGGGGAGAAGCATGACGCAACGCCGCCTGGTCTTCATCACCGGCGCTTCGAGCGGCATCGGCCAGGCGCTGGCGGCGCGTTTCTACACCGCCGGCTACGACCTCGCGCTGGTCGCGCGCCGCACGGATCAGATCGAATCGTGGGCCAGCGCCCGTCAACTGGACGCGGCACGCTACCGGATCTACAGCGCCGACGTGGCGCAGACCGACAGCATCGTGGGCGCCGGCCAAGCCTGCATCGTGCAGCAGGGCCTGCCCGACGTGGTCATTGCCAACGCCGGCATCAGCGTGGGCATCGACACCGCGGAACGCGGCGATCTCGATGTGCTGGCCAGCACCTTCGCCACCAACAACACCGGCCTGGCCGCCACGTTCCATCCTTTCGTCGCGGCGATGGTGGCGCGCGGCAGCGGCCGTCTGGTCGGCATCGGCAGCGTTGCTGCGATCCGCGGCCTGCCGGGCCACGGCGCCTACTGCGCCAGCAAGGCCGGCGTGGTGGCGTACTGCGAAAGCCTGCGCGGCGAACTGCGGCCGAGCGGCGTTCGGGTGGTCACGCTCTGCCCCGGCTACATCGACACGCCGCTGACGCAAGGCAACCGCTACGGCATGCCGTTCCTGATGAAGGCCGAGGATTTCGCCGAACAGGCTTTTCGCGGCATCGAGTCCGGCGTGAGCTACCGCGTCATCCCATGGCAGATGGGTGTTGTCGCCAAGATCATGCGGATGCTGCCGAACGCGCTCTACGACCGCGCCGTCCAGGGCCGTGGCCGCAAGAAGCGGCTTGGCGAAAGCTGAAAAACAAGCGGCAAGCGGAGCGTTGCATGCAACGCGCTGCGGCGATTAGCGCTGCGGCAGAGAGCGCTCCGCGGCTGGATTCCACGATGCGATCACCGCACCCAAGATCCGCAGCCCCTGTTCAATCTGTTCGGGCGTCAAGCTTGCATATCCCAGCACCAACCCGCCGGGGCGAGGAGTCTTGCCGGGCCGTGACTTGGCAAAGAGCGGCGACACAGGGTAGACGCCCACGCCCTGAGCGCGGGCGGCAGCCACCAGAATCGGCTCATCCTGTGACCGAAGGAACGGCAGCCAGAGAACCACATGCAGACCGGCTGCCGTGCCCTCCACCCGCGCGTCGGCTGGCAAGTGTCGCCCGATAGCGTCGAGCAACACGGCGCGGCGGCGTTCGTTCTCGCGCCGACTGCGTCGGACATGGCGCTCGTAGGCTCCGTTGTCGATCAGCGATGCCAGCACCCGCTGCTCCAAGACAGGCGCGTGTCGGTCGGCCATGCGCTTGGCTTGTCGAAACACCGCCACCAATTCAGTGGGCAGTACCAAGTAACCCAGCCGAAGCTGCGGTGACAGCGCCTTGGAGAAAGTGCCTATGTAGATCACGCGGCCGTCGGTATCGATGGACTGCAACGCATCGATCGGCCGTTGCCCATAACGAAACTCGCCGTCATAGTCGTCCTCGACGACCCAGGCGCGGTGCCGTTGCGCCCACTGCAGCAGCGCCAAGCGCCGGCCAATGGGCAGCACGCCACCCAGTGGAAACTGGTGTGAAGGCGTCACATACGCCAGACGCGCCAGGTCGTCTCCGGGCAAACAGGCAGTATCCAGGCCTTGCCCGTCGACCGGTACGGCCAGCAGTTCGGCGCCGGTAGCCTCGAAGCAGCGGCGCGCCATCAGGTACCCCGGTTCCTCGAAGACGAATGCATCGCCGGGATCCAGCAGCAGGCGCGCGCACAGGTCGATGCCCTGCTGCGAGCCGTGCACCACGAGGATTTGCTCGGCATCACAGGCCAGCCCGCGCGCGCGTCGCAGATAGCCTTGAAGCGCGCGGCGCAGAGTCGCGTCGCCTTCGGGTGGGACGTAGTACAGGCTGTGCTGGTGGCGCAGTAGTTCGGCTTGGTATGCGCGGCGCCAGCGCAGGGCCGGGAAGTCGCGCGAGGCCACTGCGCCGTACAGGAAGTCGATGCGGGCTGGCTCCGCGTGAGGCAATCCTGGCATTTCCATGCCCGCCACCCGTCGACCGAAGGCTGACAGAGCCAGGGCAGCCTTGCCGCGGCGGTCAGAGGGGCCGGAGTGGTTTACCACTGTGGCCGGCGGACTGGCGACCCGGGCGGCCCGCCCCAGGGATGTGGCCAGAAAGCCCTCCGCGGCCAGTTGTTCGTAGGCCGCCGTCACCGTGGTGCGCGACACGCCGAGATCGGCTGCCAAGGCGCGCGTCGACGGTGCCCGCGCTCCTGCCGGAAGCGTGCCATCGGCGATCTGCGCGCGCAGAAGGTCGTAGATGCGGCGGCCGGCGCCATGGCCGGTGTGAGGAGCAAACTGGACCATTAAGAATTGATAAAACTGGCACTTTCGATTGTGCCGGTTTTCGGGGACAGTCTGCGATAGCGCGCCAATGCAAAGCCAAGCCCCATGTACATCCCACCTCATTTCGCCGAGAGCCGGCCCGAACAACTGCACCGCATCCTCCGCGAGCACTCCCTGGGCACGCTTGTGACGCAAGGGATGGACGGGCTGGATGCCGACCACCTGCCTTTCGAATTCGATCCTGAAGTGGGAGAGCACGGCCTGCTGTCGGCCCACGTTGCCCGCGCGAACCCGCTTTGGCAACGCTGCCCCACGGGAAGCCCTGTCATGGTGATCTTTCGCGGCGCACAGGCCTACATCTCGCCCAACTGGTACCCGAGCAAGCAGGAGTCGCATCGCCTGGTGCCAACCTGGAACTACGAGGTAGTGCACGCGCACGGCGTACTGACCGTGCACGACGATGAGCGCTTCGTGCGCCGTATCGTCGCGCGCCTGACGCGGCTGCACGAGGCGGCCGAACCCAGGCCGTGGAAGATGGGTGACTCGGCGCAGGAGTTCATCGATAGCATGCTGCGCAATATCGTGGGCATTGAGATCGCCGTCACTTCGCTGGTGGGCAAGTCCAAGCTGAGTCAGAACCGCGAGGGGCGTGATCTCGTCGGCGCGGCCGACACATTGGAGGCGCGTGGCCACGGCGAACTGGCCGAACTGATGCGCCCGGCCGACTGAATGGACGACCCATGTACACATCGACCTTCACGTTCGCCAAGCGCCAGTACGACGACGAGTTCCACGCGTTGGACAACGTCATAGCGCAGATTGCCAAGTCCATCCCCGGCTACCTGGGCGAAGAGACTTGGGAGAACCCGGCGACTGGCCTGATTTCCAACGTGTACTACTGGGACACGATGGATTCCCTTCGTCGGCTGATCGACCACCCGGCGCACATCAAGGCGAAGCAGCGACAGGCACGTTGGCTCAACGGGTATCAGATCGTCATCGCACAGGTGCTCAGATCCTATGGCGGTGGTGGAATCGCGCACCCGCTGGCTCAATCCGCACTGGTTGCGAACCACTCAGACTCGCGCACCGAGTAGGTTCGACAACTCGATACCCACCCAGCAGCAACACCCCTTACTCCCATGTCATTCCTCGCCTTCTTGCTCACGGCCGTCGTTTTGGCCGTTACTCCAGGCCCGGGCATTGCCTACGTGGTCGCGCGCACCGTGGCTGGAGGTCGGACGGAGGGCTTGGCTTCGTGCCTGGGCACCGGCATCGGCGGCATGCTCCATGTTGCCGCTGCGGCCCTTGGCCTGTCGCTGCTGATTGCGCAATCGGCCATGGCTTTCAACCTGGTCAAGTACCTGGGCGCGGCCTATCTGGTCTATCTGGGCCTTCGCCTGATGCTGCGCAAGGAGCAGCATTCCACGGTCGAGCGTGTCGCTCCGCAGGGTGCGCGGCGTGCGCTGTTCGAGGGCGTTGCCGTTGAGGCCCTGAACGTCAAGACTGCGCTTTTCTTCCTGGCCTTTCTGCCGCAGTTCGTTTCACCCTCCGAGCCCCTCGTCTCTCAACTTGTGCTTCTGGGTACCACGTGCGTCGCGCTCAACACGCTCGTTGACGTGGTTGCGGTGGTCGCCGCGGATCGCCTGCTCCAGTCGGGCCCAGCACGTGCCGCGCGCGCACGACTGATGACACGAACCTCGGGCATCACCATGGTGGGATTGGGCGCCTTCTTGGCGCTGGCAAGGCGAGAAGCGCAGTGACCGGAAAACAAAAAGGCTCCCGAGGGAGCCTTTTTTGCATGCGTCGAAAGACGCTGGATGGTCAGTAACCGCTGTTGCCGCCGTTGTTGTTGCCGCCGCCGTAGCCGCCGCCACTGCGACCACCACCGCCGCCGCGCGGGCCGGCGCCGTACGGGCTGCGGAAACCGCCATCGCCGCCGCCGCCACCACCGCCATAGCCGCCGCCACCGCTGCGGCCACCACCGCCGCCGCCGTAGCCACCACCACCGCCGCTGCGGCCGCCGCCACCCGCGCCACCGCCGCCGTAGCCGCCACCACCACCGCCGTAACCACCACCGCCGCCGCCACCACCATAGCCGCCGGTGCGGGGCGGGCGTGCTTCCATCGGGCGTGCTTCGTTCACGACGACGCTGCGGCCGCCAAGCGGCTGGCCGTTCATGCCGCTGATGGCGGCTTGCGCTTCGGCATCACTGCCCATCTCGACGAAACCAAAGCCCTTGGAGCGGCCGGTGTCGCGCTCCATCATGACTTTGGCGCTGGTCACCGCGCCGAATTGGCCGAAGGCCTGCTCGAGGTCACCGTCGCGAACCGAATAAGGCAGGTTGCCGACGTACAGTTTGTTGCCCATCACGGGACTCCTATAAACACATCAAAGAAAGCGATGGAGTCCCGACAGCACAACCAACATTGAATCGCTGAGTCGCGCGAAACTGACCGATCACCCGAATGCGTCTTCCAGTATTTTGCGGAGGGACGCCCGTTCATTATGAGTGAAATATCAAACACGCAAAACGGAATTTGCGGCCTGGGCCATGCCGTCCGCAAAATTCCGGGAGCCAGCGCCCACTCACATTGCATGCCGCCTCATCGGGCTAGAATCCTCGCTGTCATTGGGGAGTAGCCGCCTTCCATCGCGAGAAGGGCTTGCGTCAACAGACTTGTCCTGCAACCCAGCAGAACATGGCGCAAACAGTGTTCCACCTGGCGAGACCTTTGACTGTGCAACTTCGGGAATATGGCCGAAGGTGTTGCACGGTCAATTGCGTCCTTCGGCCCAAGGAACCTCACGTCATGGAAGCTTTTCTGGTTGCCACCGGCATCGTCGCGCTCGCCGAAATGGGCGACAAGACTCAACTGCTGGCGCTCGTGCTCGCCGCACGCTTTCGCAAGCCCTGGCCGATCGTGCTGGGCATCTTCGCCGCCACCATCGTCAACCACGCGCTGGCCGGCGCGGTCGGCACCTGGGTCACGCACTGGCTCGGGCCGACCACGCTGCGCTGGATCCTCGGCGGATCCTTCATCGCCATGGCGATCTGGGTGCTGATCCCGGACAAGCTCGACGACGACGAAGCCGGCAAAAGCTCGCACTTCGGCGTGTTCGGCACCACGGTCATCGCGTTCTTCCTGGCCGAGATGGGGGACAAGACCCAGATCGCGACCGTGATGCTCGCCGCCCGTTTCGTGCACGACTACGTCTGGGTCGTGGCCGGCACCACGCTGGGCATGATGCTGGCCAACGCGCCCGTGGTCTTTCTCGGCGAACGCATCATGCGTCGCGTGCCGATCAAGCTGGTGCACGGCATCTCCGCCGTGATCTTCCTGATCCTCGGCCTCGTGATGATCGCCGGCTGACCGGCGGCTATACTTCCACTGCGCCGATTTGCTACAGCTTGCGGGCGCTTAACAAATTCAGCTAAAGACCGTGGCCGACCCGGCTCGTTTTTTGGCGAGGCCGGGTTTTTTCATGTCTTTTGAAGTCGTTCCACAGTCGATGTCCTTCGCGGGCCCGCTGCCCATGCGCAGCGGCACGTCGATCGCCGACTACACGCTGGCCTACGAGACCTACGGCACGCTCAATGCGGACAAGAGCAACGCGGTGTTGGTCTGCCATGCGCTCAATGCCGACCATCATGTGGCGGGCAGCTATGCGGGCCAGGCGAAATCCGAGGGCTGGTGGGACAACATGATCGGCCCCGGCAAGCCGGTCGACACCGACCGCTTCTTCGTGATCGGCGTCAACAACCTCGGCTCCTGCTTCGGCTCGACCGGGCCGATGCACACCAACCCGCAATCGGGCCGCGTCTACGGCGCCGACTTTCCGGTCGTCACGGTCGAAGACTGGGTCGACGCGCAGGCCGGCCTGCTCGACGCGCTCGGCATCCAGACTCTCGCGGCCGTGATGGGCGGCAGCCTCGGCGGCATGCAGGCATTGAGCTGGACGCTGCAGTACCCCGAGCGCGTGCGCCATGCCGTGGTGGTGGCCAGCGCGCCGAACCTCACGGCCGAGAACATCGCCTTCAACGAGGTCGCGCGCCGCGCGATCGTGACCGACCCGGACTTCAACGGCGGCCATTTCTACGAGCACGGCGTGGTGCCCAAGCGGGGCCTGCGCATCGCCCGCATGATCGGGCACATCACCTACCTCAGCGACGACGTGATGAACGAGAAATTCGGCCGCATGCTGCGCAGCGCGGTCGAGGGCGAAGTGGCCGGCACGGCCTACCGGTATTCGACGCAGGAGGTGGAGTTCCAGATCGAAAGCTATCTGCGCTACCAGGGCGACAAGTTCAGCGAATACTTCGACGCCAACACCTACCTGCTGATCACGCGCGCGCTCGACTACTTCGACCCCGCACGCTCCTTCGGCGGCAACCTGACCGAGGCACTGGCGCGGGCCTCTGCCAGGTTCCTGCTCGTGAGCTTCACGACCGACTGGCGGTTCTCGCCCGCGCGCAGCCGCGAACTGGTGAAGGCACTGCTCGACAACCGGCGCAGCGTGAGCTACGCCGAGATCGACGCGCCGCACGGCCACGACGCGTTCCTGCTCGACGACGCGCGCTACCACGGCGTGGTGCGTTCCTACTTCGAGAGGATTGCGCTGTGAGCGACCTGGCGACCCAACAGCTCATCGCCCGCCTGGTGCCCCGCGGCGCGCGCGTGCTCGATCTCGGCTGCGGCGACGGCGCCATGCTCGACCTGCTGCAGCGCGAGCGCGGCTGCAGCGGCTACGGCGTCGAGATTGCCGACGGCAACGTGCTGCAGTGCATTCGCCGCGGCGTCGACGTGATCCAGCTCAATCTCGACGAAGGCCTCGCGATGTTCGATGACGCCTCGTTCGACGTGGTGCTGCAGATCGATACCCTGCAGCATCTGCGCAATGCCGAGATCATGCTGCGCGAGACCGCGCGCGTGGGCCGCACCGGCATCGTCGCGTTCCCCAATTTCGCGCACTGGCCCAATCGACTCAGCGTGGCGCGCGGCCGCATGCCCGTGACGCGACGGCTGCCCTACCAGTGGTACGACACGCCCAACATCCGCGTCGGCACCTTCAAGGACTTCGAGGTGCTCGCGCAACGCAACAAGCTGCGGCTGCTCGATGCCTTCGGCCTGCAGGAAGGGCGCGAAGTGCGCTGGCTGCCGAACGCGCGTGCCGGCACCGCGGTGTTCAAGTTCGAGCGCACCTGACGCGGTGCCTTTCACGCTCGCCGCACCGCTGCACAGCGAGCTCGTGATTCGCAAGAGCCGCTTCATCGGCTGCGTGCAGCCGGTGGCCGACCGGGCGGCCGCGCTCGCGGTGGTCGACGCATTGCGCGTGGCCCATCCCGGCGCGGCCCATGTCTGCTGGGCCCTGATGGCCGGCGGGCAGTCCGCGGCCAACGACGACGGCGAGCCCGGCGGCACCGCCGGCCGACCCATGCTCGAAGTGCTGCGCCACCAGCAGCTCGAAGGCGTGCTCGCAACCGTGGTGCGCTACTTCGGCGGCGTGAAGCTCGGCGCCGGTGGCCTGGTGCGTGCGTACACCGATGCCATCGCGCAGGCACTGCTCGGCGCGGCGCTGGTGCCGCTCGTGGCGCAGCGCGTGCTGCGCTGTGCCGTGCCCTATGCGCTGGAGGGGCTGGTGCGGCGCGAACTGGCGGCTGCGGCCGGCGTGCTCGACGAGGTGCGGCACGACAGCCTCGTCCACTTCATGCTCGTGCTGCCTGCGCCGGCCGCTCCGGCCTTCATCGCCCGCCTCGACGATGCTGCGCAAGGGCGCGTCGTCTGGCAGCCGGCGTAAGGCGGCGGGGGGCAACCGGGGGCGGGGCATCGGGGCCGGTGGCCGCCAGCAGGCCACGCGATGGCAGCAGCACAGGTTCACCGTCCGGCCCGCGACGCGCCATTTCAGCGGTCACGATGCCGGTCGGCACCGCGAGCACACCCCAGCCGAGCAGCATCATCACGGAGGCGATGAAGCGGCCCAGGTCGGTCTTCGGCACTAGGTCGCCGAAGCCGACCGTGGCCATGGTCGAGATCGCCCAGTACACGGCCACCGGAATGCTGGTGAAGCCATGCGTCGGCCCTTCGACCACATAGATCAGCGTGCCCATCACCAGCACCACGAGCATGACGAAGCCGACGAACACGGTGATCTTGCGGCGGCTCGCCGCGACCGCCGTGACCAGCATGCGGTACTCGGCCGAATAGCGCGACAGCTTGAAGATGCGGAACACGCGCAGCAACCGCAGGATGCGCACGTCGATCAGGTACGAGGCCTCGGGCACCAGCACCACCAGAAAGGTCGGCAGCAGCGCGAGCAGATCGATCACGCCATAGAAGCTCATCGCGTAACGCAGCGGCCGCTGAACGCAAGCGAGTCGGCCCAGGTACTCGAGCGTGAACAGCCCGGTGAACACCCATTCGAGCAGGCTGAAGGCGCTGCCCCAGCGCGCGCGAATCGGCTGCACGCTGTCGAGGATGACGACGGCCACGCTGGCCAGGATCACCGCGATCAGCACCAGGTCGAACAGGCGGCCGGCGCGCGTTCCGGATTCGAAGATCACCGAAAAGAGCACGCCGCGCCAGCCCTTGTCGGGCTTGCCGAAGCGCGCGTCGTCGTCCGTCGTGGCTGCGGCAGGCGAAGCGGAGGGTGCGAGGATCGACATGCGGGTGATTGTCGACGTGTCGGGTGCTGCCGCGTGATCCGGTGCGCAACGCAACCTTAAGTACCCAGACCGCCTGTTTTTCGATTTATTCAGTTACGCATCTTTCGCAATGAAGTGCCGCGATGCGTAAGCGCGTTCTTACGATAGTCCTCTTTCTTGAGGAGCTCCCTTTTGGCCACACAGTCCCCCTTCTTCGGCAAGCGCACCAGCGACACCGACAACCTCACCTCCCGTCCTGCACCGCTGGTCGGCTCCCCCACCAATCTGTCAGGCTCGCCGGTGAGTCCGTCGTCGTCATTGATCAATGCGCAGGCGGCCAATGCCGTGGCGGCGGCCAAGGAAGGCGGCAGCAAGCTCACTGTCGGCCCGAACATCAAGCTCAAGGGCGTCGAGATCACCGACTGCGACACGTTGATCGTCGAAGGCCTGGTGGAAGCCACGATGGATTCGCGCGTGATGCAGATCGCCGAGCAGGGCGCCTTCAAGGGCTCCGCCGAAATCGACATCGCCGAGATCCATGGCCTGTTCGAGGGCAACCTCACGGTGCGCGAAAAGCTCGTGATCCACTCGACCGGCAAGGTCACCGGCAAGATCCGCTACAGCAAGATCGTTATCGAAGAAGGCGGCCAGCTGTCGGGCGAAATCACGTTCGGTACCTCGGGCGCCAAGTCGGAAAGCAAGCCGGCGCTCCAAGCCGCCGCTTAAGGGCCTTCTGCGGGCTTCCAGCCCAAACGCTCCAGCAAGGCACCGGCCGCGGCCGGTGCTTTTTCTTTGGCGCCGTTGATGAAGAAGACGAACACATCGCGCTTCTTCGGCGCCTTGGCCCAGCCCTGCGCGCGCTCGGCCCATGCATCGAGCGCCTTCGGCGCATAGCCGCTCTTGAGTCCGGCGTCGGCCATCATGAGCCGCGCATAGGCGAACTCGCCCTCGGGCTCCTCGAACGAGGGGAACTTGTCGGAGTCGGTGAAGACGGTGGCCACCTGGTACTTCTTCGCGAGCTTCTGGTAGGCGGGCGTGATGAAGCTTTCGTGCCGCACGTCCATCACGTGGCGCAAGCTGCGGCTGCCCTCCTTCTTCGGCAGCAGCGCCAGAAACGCCTCGAAGTCCACTGCGTCGAATTGCTTGGTCGGCATGAACTGCCAGACGATCGGGCCGAGCTTGTCGCCCAGCTCGGCAAGACCGCTGCCCACGAAACGCTGGATCGAATCGCCTGCATCGGCCAGCACGCGGCGGTTGGTCGCAAAGCGCGAGGCCTTGAGCGAGAACACGAAATCGTCGGGCGTTTCGTCGTGCCACTTGCGGAAGCTCTCGGGCTTCATGGTGCTGTAGTAGGTGCCATTGACTTCGATGGCGCTCATGCGGCGGCTCGCGTAGCCCAGCTCTTTCGCGTGCGAAAGCCCCTTGGGGTAGAAGTTGTCGCGCCAGGGCTCGAAAGTCCAGCCGCCGATGCCCACTCTCACGTTGCTCGCTGCTGCTTTGCTCACGTCGATCTCCGGGTTGATGCCATCGCACTCTACGCAAGCCGGCGTGCAGGCGCAAAATGCTTTTTTCCTCACCCGCGGAGATCCTCACACCATGAACGCACCGCTGCACCGCAGTCAGCTGGAACGGCCCGCCGGCTTCCTCGACGCCGAACGCGCCCTGTCCGACGTCACCACGAAGTGGGACACCGACATCGTCAAACAGCTCACCAGCTACATCGAGATCCCGGCCAAATCGCCGGGCTTCGACAAGGACTGGTCGGCCAACGGCTATCTCGAAACGGTGATCCGCAACGCGGCCAGCTGGGTCGAGGCGCAGAAGGTCGAGGGCCTGAAGCTCGAGATCGTGCGGCTCGAAGGCCGCACGCCGGTGCTGTTTTTCGAGGTGCCAGCGACCGGCACGGCCATGACCGACACCGTGCTGATGTACGGCCACCTCGACAAGCAGCCCGAGTTCACCGGCTGGCGCAACGATCTCGGCCCCTGGACGCCCAAGTACCAGGACGGCCTGCTCTACGGCCGCGGCGGCGCCGATGACGGCTACGCGGTCTATGCCAGCGTCGCGGCGCTGCAGGCGCTCAAGGCACAAGGCGCGGCCCATCCGCGCATCGTCGGCCTCATCGAGACCTGCGAGGAGTCGGGCTCCTACGACCTGCTGCCCTACGTGACCGCGCTCAAAGACCGGCTCGGCGATGTCGGTCTGGTGATCTGCCTCGACTCGGGCGCCGGCAACTACGACCAGCTCTGGCTCACCACCTCGCTGCGCGGCATGGCGAGCGGCACGCTCAAGGTCGAGGTGCTGACCGAAGGCATCCACTCCGGCGACGCTTCGGGCCTGGTGCCGTCGAGCTTCCGGATCATGCGGCAGGTGCTCGACCGGCTCGAAGACAGCGCCACCGGTCGCATGCTGCCCGCCAGCTTCCATTGCGAAGTGCCGGCCGACCGGCTGGCACAGGCCCGGGCCACGGCCGCGATCCTCGGCGACGAGGTCTACAAGCGCTTTCCGTGGGCGCACTACGACTGCGGCGGCTCGACCACGTTCGCGCTGCCGACCACCACCGACCCGGTCGAGGCGCTGCTGAACCGCACCTGGAAGCCGACGCTGAGCGTCACCGGTGCCGAGGGCTTCCCTGCGCTGAAGGACGCGGGCAACGTGCTGCGCCCCTACACCGCGTTCAAGCTCTCGCTGCGCCTGCCGCCACTGGTGGAAGCCGATGCGGCGGTGGCGGAAATGAAGAAGCTGCTCGAAGACAACGCGCCCTATCAGGCGCGGGTGACCTTCGAGCATGGCGGCGGCGCAACCGGTTGGAACGCACCCGCGATCACGCCGTGGTTCGAGCAGGCGCTCAACGCCGCGAGCCAGGCTCATTTCGGCGCGCCCTGCGGCTACATCGGCCAGGGCGGCACCATCCCGCTCATGAACATGCTGAGCGAAGGCTTTCCCCAGGCGCAGATGATGGTCTGCGGCGTGCTCGGCCCCAAGAGCAACGCGCATGGGCCCAACGAGTTCCTGCACGTGCCTTACGCCAAGAAGCTCACCGCCGCGGTGGCTGAAGTGATTGCCGCCTTGCCGGTGGCGCACGCGGCCGAAGCCGTCGCCGCTTGAGCACGGTATTGAAGCGGCCCGACGGGGAGACGCTCGCGCTGCGCGAGTGGACGGTCGAGGGCGCGGCGCCGCGCGCGATCGTGCAGCTTCTGCACGGCCTCGGCGAACACATGGGCCGCTACGAACACGTGGCGCGGCGGCTCAACAGCTGGGGCTTTGCGGTGCGGGCGCACGATCACTACGGCCATGGCCAGTCGAGCGGTGTGCGGGGCGGCTTGCCGAGCACGCTGCGACTGATCGACGACCTGGCCGCGGTAGTCGACCAGACGCGCCGTGCCTGCCCCGAAGTGCCGTTGATCCTGTTCGGCCACAGCCTCGGCGGCCTGGTCGCATCCAGCTTCGTCGCGCGCGGCGTGCGGCCGGTCGAAGGCCTGGTGTTGTCCTCACCGGGGCTCGACCCGGGCCTCGACGCGGTGCAGAAGATGCTGATCGCGGTGTTGCCGCGCATCGCGCCGGACATGCGCGTGGGCAATGGCATCGACAGCAGCGACATCTCGCACGACCCGGCCGTTGTGCAGGCCTACCGCGACGACCCGCTCAACCACGACCGCATCTGCGGCCGGCTGGCGCGCTTCCTGTCCGAGGAAGGCGCCGTTGTGCAGGCGGCGGCGCCGCGCTGGAAGGTGCCGACGCTGCTGCTTTACGCAGGCGACGACAAGCTCGTGCGGCCGGCCGCGAGCGCCGCCTTTGCGCAAGCCGCGCCGGCCGGCGTGGTGAGCGCAACCTGCTTCGACACGCTGTTCCACGAGATCTTCAACGAACTGCACGCAGAGCCGGTATTCGCCGCCCTCCGCGACTGGCTCGAACAGCGCTTCTAGGCGGCTGCGCGTGCGGTGCGGCGGCGGATGACGGCGAGCCACAGCAAGGCCGCACCCGTCAGCGCGACCGGCAACAGCGACCCGAAGTTCAGCAGGCGCCAGCCCTGCGTGGTGACCAGCACGCCCGAGGCGAACGAGGTCACGGCGAGCGTGGCGAAGATGCAGAAGTTCAGCGCGCCCTGGGCCCGGTCTTTCTCTTCCGGCGCATAGGCCGTGAGCGACAGCGTCGTCGCACCGGTGAACAGGAAATTCCAGCCCACGCCGAGCAGGGCCAGCGCGATCAGGAACTGGTGCAGCTCGACGCCCGACAGCGCCACCGCGATGCAACCCAGGTTCAGCAGCAGCCCCACGCCCATCACCGGCAGCGCGCCGAAGCGCCGGATCAGGTGGCCGGTGAAGAAGCCCGGCGCAAACATGCCGATCACGTGCCACTCGAGCACCAGTGCGATGTCAGGGAACGGCAGGCTGCAGATCTGCATGGCGATCGGCGTGGCGGCCATCAGCAGGTTCATCACGCCGAAGCCAAGCGAGCCGGCTGCCGCTGCAACGATGAACACTGGCTGCCGCATGATCTGACCGAGCGACCGGCCACCAGCGGCCTGTTGCTTCGTGAGCGCCGGCGGAAAGTCGATGAAGGCCAGCAGCGCCATCGACAGCAGCGCCACGATGGCGAGCGCGAGGTAGGCGCCGACGAACGGCACGTCGAACAACCCGCGCGTGACCGAGGCCAGGTTGGGCCCGACCACCGCGCCGATCAGTCCACCGGCCATCACCAGCGACACCGCCTTCTCGCGCCAGGCCGGCGCCGCGAGCTCGGCTGCGGCGAAGCGGTAGAGGCTGGCGTTGGCGCTGTAGTAGCCGGCCACCAGCGTGGCCAGCGTCAACAGCCAGAAGTTCTTCGAATAGGCCGCGTAGCCGCACAGCAGCGCCGACCCGAACGCCACGGCCAGCCCGGTCTGGAACGAGCCGCGCCGGCCGAAGCGGCGCTGCGTGCGCGCCACGATCCCGGTGGAGAGCGCGCCGCCGACCACGTAGCCCATGACCGGCAGGGTTGCCATCCAGCCGCGCGGCGCCAGGCTCAGCCCGACCAGGCCATTGATGGCGATGAAGGTGACGTTGTTGGTGAGGAAGAGTCCCTGGCAGATCGCCAGCAGCCAGAGATTGCGGTTCATGGCGGCATTGTTGCCCGCGGGCGCCGGCCCCGCGACGGGTATCAGCCCTTTTGCAGCAAGCCGCTGAGCGATGCCAGCAGATCGTCGTGGTTGCCGACGCCCTCTTCCGGCACCTTGCCATGCGGCGTCAGGTGATCGATCAGTGCCGGCAGCATCGTCGCCAGCATCGGCAGCAGTGTCTGGGCATTGATGCCGAGCTTGCTGGCGATGGCCGCGATGGTGTCGCTGCCGAGGACATCGTTCAGCTGGTTGCCCGAGACCGGCGCGTTCTCTCCTTTGCCGATCCACGAGCCGATCACGTCGCCCATGCCGGCCTGCTCGAACTTCGTGACCAGCCCGCCGAGCCCGCCGAGCCCGCCCTGCTCGCCGTTGTTCGCCAGCAGCCCGCCGAGCGCGCCGGCCAATCCGCCGAGATCGCCGAGGCCTCCCAGCCCCCCGCCCGGCTGCTGCTGCTGCGCGCCGCCGCCGAGCACTTGTCCGAGTACCGAATCGAGCAATCCCATGATGTTCCCCTGCTGGTTGTGCGCCGAAGCGCGCTTGGTGTGTGACAGAACCGCGTGCATTGTCGAACGCCGCGTCCCGGAATGCGGCGGTGTGGCAACTTTCGGCGTCTCGGCGTGAAGTATTACTTCGCCGCCGCGCGAGGCGGGCGCTTTGGGAGCAACGGTTCGCTCACGCCCTGAACCCCCACCAGTCCCAACACCGTCACCAGCGAATTCTGCGCGCCTTTCCAGCCGTCTGTCACGTCGATCCACTCGCTCAGCGCATGGAATCCGCCCGTCTTGCCGCCGCCGCCGATGATGATGGCCGGGATGCCCAGCGCCATCGGCACGTTCGCGTCGGTGCTCGCGCCCGACAGCAGTGTCTTGTGGCCGAACGCGGTGTTGGCGCGGATGGCAGCCTCGACCATCACCGAGTCGGCCGGAGTGCGGCCGCCCGGCCGGTCGCCGATCAACTTGTTCGACACCGCCAGCGTGGTGACGCCCCAGCGCTTGTTCTCTTCCGCCACGGCCTCGTCGACCGCGGCGAGGATCTTCTTTTCGGTCTCGAGCAGCGGCTCCATCGCGTCGGAGCGGATGTCCACCGCCATGCGCGCGTCGGGCGCGATGGTGTTGACCGAAGTGCCGCCGCCGACCGTGCCGACCGTGAAGGTGGTCTTGGGGAAACTCGGCGTCTTGACGTCGGCGATCTTGGCGATCGCGCGGCCCATGCCATGGATCGCGCTCGGCACCTGGCCGAAGGCGCCATAGCTGTGGCCGCCCGGGCCCTTGAAGGTGAACTCGTAGCGGTGGCTGCCGGTGCCGAGGATCAGCACGCTGCCGTCCGGTGCCGGCTCCAGGCCGACCATGCCGTCGATGTCGAGCTGATCGCGGAACAGCGCCTTCATGCCGCGCAGGTTGCCGAGTTCTTCCTCGCCCACATTGCCCACGAACAGCAGGTCGCCCACGGTCTGCACCTTGTTGTCGTTCAGCACCTTGAGCCACGACAGCAGTACGCTGAGCCCCCGCGTGTCGTCCGAGATGCCGGGCGCGTAGAGCTTGCCGTCGCGCTCCTTCACCTTCACGTCGGTGCCGGCCGGGAACACGGTGTCCAGGTGCGCCGAAATCAGGAGCTTCGGCCCGTTGCCCGTGCCCTTGCGCAGGCCGACCACGTTGCCCTCGGCATCGATCTTCGCGTCGGCGAGGCCGAGCGCTTTCATGCGTGCCAGAAACGCTTCCGCGCGCTTCTGTTCCTTGAACGGCGGCGCCTCGATCTCGGTCAGCATCTTCAGGTCTTCGACCGAGCGGTCGTGGTCGGCCTTGACCGCGTCGAGCAGCTTCAGGATGGCCGGCGACGCCATCAATTGCGTGTAGGCCTGGTCGATGGCGGGCTTGACCTGCGCGGGCGTCGACGCCACGGCGTTGAAGCTCTGGGCATGCGCGGCGCCGGCCGCCATCAGCGCGGCTGCGGCGGCAAGGGTGGCAAGGCGGTGGCGAAGGGCGTGCGGCATGGCGTGTTGGGTGTGGATGGACAGCAAGCCGGCATTCTTTCAATTTCCGGCCAGCGCCGCTCTCCTTTAATCTAGCGAGCTGTGAGTTTTTCTAACACCCGCCGCCATCTGCCCACGACCCGCGCACTGCTGGTGTTCGACGCGGTCGCGCGCCACCATGGCCTCAGCAAGGCGGCCGAGGCGCTGAGCCTCACGCACGGCGCGGTGAGCCAGCAGCTGCGGCTGCTCGAAACGCAACTGGGCGTCCGGCTGGTGCTGCGCACCGCGCGCGGCTCGCAGCTCACGGAAGCCGGTCGTCGCTACCACGCGCAGATCGCCGGCGACCTGCTGCGGCTGGAGAACCACACGCTCGAAGCGATGGCGCAGCGTCCCGATGGCGTGCGTCTGCTGGTCGGCGCGGTTCCGGTGCTGGCCGAGCGCTGGCTGATCCCGCGGCTGCCGGCTTTTGCGCAACGCGAGCCGGCCTGCAGCCTGCACCTGCAGGTGTTTCCGACGCAGGTCTACATGGACGAGCCGGCCTTCGACGTGGCCCTGCAGTACGACGATGCCGTCTGGCCCGGCGCATCGGTGCGGCCGCTCATGCCGGAACAGTGCGTCGCCGTGTGCGCCCCGCAGGCACGCGGCCGGCGCGAGATGGGGCGCGGCGACTTCAGCGGCGCCACCTTGCTGCAACTCACTTCACGGCTGGGTGCATGGGAGGACTGGTTCGCACAGGCCGGGATCGAACGCACGCCGGCGAACGCGGTTGCGGGTCACCGTTTCGACCTGTTCTCGATGCTGGTCGAGGCGGTGCGCGCCGGTCTCGGCGTGGGCCTGGTGCCGCGCTACTTCGTCGAGCGCGAACTGAAGGCGGGCGAACTGGTGCTGGCCCATGCCAGGGTCGGCCAGCACAGCCGCGGCTACAGCGTGTTCGTTGCGCCGCACCGGGCGCAAGACCCTCTGGTGGCGGCGTTCACGGGCTGGCTCGCCGAAGCGGCCGGCGCCGCGCCGGGCGAACCGGCCTGACCGGCTTACCCCGCGAGCGCGACCAGGGCGGCGAGCGCCGCCGTCTCGGCCCGCAGCACGCGCGGGCCGAGCGTGAGCGGCGCAAAGCCGCTGCGCAGCGCTGCTTCTTCTTCGGCGGCACTGAGGCCGCCTTCGGGGCCGCTGAGCACCGTGAAGCGTTGTTGCGGCCCGGCGGCGGCCAGCGCCGAGGCGGCGCGCGCGCCCGGCGCAAAACTCAGCACGCTGCGTGCTTCCCCGGCATCGGCGCTCGGCAGTGCGCCGAGCCATTCGTTCAGCGAGCGCACCGGCAGCACCTGTGGAACGCGGTTGCGGCCGCATTGCTCGCACGAGGCGATGGCCACCGCCTGCCAGTGCGCGACCTTCTTGTCCGCGCGCTCGCCAGAGAGCCGCAACACCCCGTGCGCGGTCACCAGCGGCTGGATCACCGCCGCGCCGAGTTCGGTGGCTTTTTCGACCAGCCAGTCCATGCGCTCGTTGGTCGGCATGCCGACCGCGAGCTGCACCGCCCGCGGCGCTTCACGTTCGACCGGGTCGTGTGCCCCGACCTGCACCGTGACCTCGCTGCGGCCCATGCGTTCGACCGTCGCGGCGTATTCGCCGCCAGCGCCATCGAACAGCGTGATCTCGCCGCCAGGCTGCAGCCGCAGCACCTGTACGTGACGCGCCGCGCCCGGCGGCAGCGTCAGCGCGACGCCGGCCGACAGCGGCACGGAACAGTGGAAGCGTGGCATCGGCGGATTCAGACCCGTCCGAATGCGAAACCGGTTGCGTCGGCAGTGCCTTCGACTTCGTCGATCACGCGCAGCAGCGGCGTGAGCTGCGCATAGCGCGCGGCGGTGGTGCGGATGTAGCGGATGAAGCGCGGCGTGTCGGCCAGGTATTTGGGCTTGCCATCGCGCAGCGTCAGCCGCGCGAAGATGCCGGCCACCTTCAGATGGCGCTGCAGGCCCATCCATTCCACCGCACGGTAGAAGCTGCCGAAGTCGTCGTCCACCGGCAGCTTCGCGCGGCGCGCCGCTTCCCAGTAACGCACGGTGACGTCGAGCACGAACTCCTCGTCCCAGCTCAGGAAGGCGTCGCGCAGCAGGCTGGCAATGTCGTAGCTGATCGGGCCATAGGTCGCGTCCTGGAAATCGAGCACGCCCAGCCCGCCGTCGGCGCCGACCATCAGGTTGCGCGGCATGTAGTCGCGGTGCACGTACACGCTGGCCGACGCGAGGTTGGTTTCGACGATCTGGCGGAACGCCCGGTCAAGCCGCTCCTTCAGCATGCCCTCGACCGCGACGCCGCGGTACTTGCCCAGATACCACTCTGGAAACAGCGACAGCTCACGCTCGAGCAGCGCCCGGTCGTAGGGCGGCAGCACGCCAGGCTTGGACGCGAGCTGCCAGCGGATCAGTGCGTCGATTGCCTCCAGGTAGTGCGGTAGGTTCGCCTCGGGCCGGGCCGGGTCGATCACGTCGAGCAGGGTCTGCGTGCCGAGGTCGTCCAGCAGCAGGAAGCCGTCGGCCTGGTGCCAGTCGAGCACCTGCGGGGCCTTGACACCCGCCTCGGCCATCAGTTGCGCGACCTGCACAAAGGGAGCGCTGTTTTCCTTGTCTGGAGGCGCGTCCATCACGATCCGGGTGCCCACTGCGACATCGTTGCTGTCGACGCGAAAATAGCGCCGGAAGCTGGCGTCGGCCGACGCCAGCCGCACCGATTCGGGCAGCAGCCGCTGGGCCGGCGCGATGGCCGTCAGCCAGCGTTCGAACGCCACGGCGCGGGCCGGGTCGCTCCAGGAGATGGGCGGGGCGAGGCCGGCGGCCGGTGGCGGGGGTGCTGTCATGGATAATCGATTCTACAAATGCAAGCCGGCTCCGGCCGACCCCTTGCCCCCTCCGGCCGCGCTGCGCCGCTCTTGCCCGACCTTCTTGTTGCCTGTGCCGATGCCTGATCTGACCCGCGCTACCCGGCGCCGGTGCCGCCCTCCGCTGCCGCTGGCTGTGCTTTCGCTCGCGTTGCTGCATGCCCATGGCGCCGCAGCACAGGGCGCAGACTTCGATGCGCCGCTGACACTCAAGCGCACCCCCCAGCTGCAGGAAACGCTGCCAAAAACGATGCGCGGCGAGCAGTCGAGCTTCATCACCGGCGACAAGATCACGGGCCGGCCCGATCTGGAAACCGTGGTCACCGGCAATGCCTCGCTGCGCCGCGGCGACACCGTGATCAACGCCGACCGGCTCGAATACGACCAGCCCGGCGATCTTGCCAAGGCCACCGGCCACGTGCGCGTGAACCAGGCCGGCAATGTGTACGAGGGGCCGGAACTCGAACTCAAGGTCGAGAGCTTCGAAGGCTTCTTCAACAATGTGCGCTACCGCTTTCTCGCCACCGGCGGCCACGGCGACGCGCAGCGCATCGACTTCGTCGACGAGTCCCGCTCGATTGCGCGGCAGGCCACCTACACCACCTGCCGGCGCGAAGATTTTCCGGGCTGGGTGCCGGCCTGGATGCTGAGTGCGACCACGCTCAACACCGACACCGAAGAAAACGTCGGCGTGGCCGAGAACGCGCAGCTCACTTTCATGGGCCTGAGCACACCGCCCTTTCCGAGCCTGAGCTTTCCGCTCAGCAGCGCGCGCAAGAGCGGTTTCCTGCCGCCGACGATCGGGGTCGACAACATCAACGGCATCGAGGTCACGCAGCCGTACTACTGGAACATCGCACCGAACCGCGATGCCACCTTCACCCCGACGGTGATGAGCAAGCGCGGCGTGAACCTGAGCAACGATTTCCGCTATCTCGAAAAGGGCTACAGCGGCGAGATCCGGTTCGACTACATGCCGAGCGACACGCTGCGCAGCCGCGACCGCTGGGGCATCTGGGCCCACCACTCCCAGACCTTCGACCCTAAGCCTTTCGGCCTCGATTCGCTGAGCGCTTCGCTCAGCCTCAACCGCGTGAGCGACGACGATTACTGGCGCGACTTCACACGCACGCCGTCGCTCACCCAGCGCCTGCTCGCGAGCGAGGCATCGCTCAACTGGAGCAAGGGTGACTGGAGCGGCCAGGCGCGCGCCTTGCAGTACCAGACGCTCAAGTACGACCTGTCGCCGATCACGCCGCCCTACGACCGCCTGCCGCAGATCACCGCCAACTACAACAAGTACGACTGGCACGGCTTCGACATCACGCTCAACACCGACTACACGCGCTTCAGTGGCGACCCGTTGGTGCAGCTCCAGCCCAATGCCGAGCGGGTCTACGCGCTGGCGGCGATCAGTCGGCCGTTCCTGACGCCCGGCACCTTCATCATTCCGAAGCTCCAGCTGCACACCCGCGCCTACCAGTTCGATGCGCCGCTTTCCACCGGCGCCAGCTCGGCCAGCAGCACGGTGCCGACCTTCAGCCTCGACAGCGGCCTGATCTTCGAGCGTGACGCAAGCTTCTTCGGCCGCTCGTTCCGCCAGACCCTCGAGCCACGCGCGTTCTACGTCTACACGCCCTACCGCAACCAGAGCGTCATTCCGGTGTACGACACCGCGGCGAACGATTTCAACTTCGCCACGATCTATACCGAAAACGCGTTCTCGGGCAACGACCGCATTGCCGACAACAACCTGCTCACGCTGGGCGTCACTTCTCGCCTGATCGATCCGGACACCGGCGCCGAGGCAGCCCGCTTCGGCATCGCGCAGCGGCTCCGGTTCGCCGATCAGAAGGTCCAGCTGCCCGGCGTTGCACCGGTGACCGACCGGGTCAGCGACCTGCTGCTCGGCGCCCAGATCAACTGGACGCCAAAGTGGAGCGTCGACACGACGATCCAGTACAACCCCGACACCCAGACCTCGACGCGCAACACCGTCGGTGTGCGCTACAGCCCGGGGCCCTACCGCACCATCAGCGCGGCCTACCGCTTCCAGGCCGATTCGAGCGTGGGCGCGGGCGACGGCAACAAGTCGATCGATATCGGCTGGCAGTGGCCGCTGAACGACCTGTGGGGTGACAAGGGCAAGGATCTCGGCCCCGGCAAGGGCCAGGGCGGTGGGCGTTGGTATTCGGTGGGCCGGCTCAACTACAGCATGATCGACCGCAAGCTGACTGACGCCGTGGTCGGCGTCGAATACGACGGCTGCTGCTACATCGCGCGCGTGGTGCTGGAACGTCTGACCACCGGCCAGGTCACAGCCAACAAGCGCATCATGTTCCAACTCGAGTTCGTCGGCTTTTCGAGCGTCGGTTCCAGCCCGATGCAGACCTTGCGAACCAACATCCCGCGCTACACGCCGCTGCGCCAGCCGGTTCCCGGCCCCAGCCGCTTTACCAATTACGACTGAGCATCTTCGCCATGAAACACCTTCGCTCCACCCTCACCCTGGCCGTCGTTGCGGCACTGGCCGCGGCGTCCGGCGCGCAGGCGCAAGGCTCCCGCCCCAATACCGCGAGCACCGCCAGCCGCGGCATCACCGACATCATGCGGGCGCCCCAGCGTTTCGGCGCGGTGCCGCCGGCGCCACGTGCGCCCGCAGCACCCACGACGCAACGTGCCGCCGAGTACATCGTGGCACTGGTCAATTCCGAACCGATCACCAATTCCGACGTGCAGCAGCGGGTGGCGCGCATCATCGAGCAGAACCCGGCCGAGGCCGGCAAGATCTCGCGCCCTGAACTGAATTCGATGGTGCTCGAACGCCTGATCGGTGAACGCGCCCAGTTGCAGGTTGCCAAGGAACAGAACATCAAGGTCGACGATGTGGCGGTCGATCAGGCCGAGCAGACCGTGGCGCGGCAGAACCAGCTCACGGTGGAAGAGTTGCGCAAGCGGGTGGCGGCCGAGGGCCTGACGCAGGTGGAGTTCCGCCGAGACCTGCGCAACCAGCTGCTGCTCACGCGTTTGCGCGAGCGCGAGGTGGAGCCGCGCGTGAAGATCAGCGACCTCGAAGTCGAGCAGTTCCTGCGCGACCAGCGCACCTCGCCCAATGCCGCGCTGGCACCCGACATCAACATCGCGCAAATCATGGTGGCCGTGCCAGAGGGCGCCAGCGACGCGCAGGTCGCCACGCTGCAGCAAAAGGCCCAGGGCATCGCGCAACGTGCGCGCAGTGGCGAGGATTTCGCCAAGCTCGCCACCGAACTGTCCGACTCGCCCGACAAGGCCAACGGCGGTGCGCTGGGATTGCGCAACGCCGAACGCTACCCGCCCCTGTTCGTCGAAGCGACGGCGTCGACCCCGGTGAACGGCGTGGCCGGTCCGGTGCGCTCGGGTGCGGGCTTCCATGTGCTCAAGGTGCTGGCCAAGGTGCAGGCCGGCGCGTCGGATGCCACCGTCACGCAAACCCAGGTGCGCCACATCCTGTTGCGCACCGATGCGCGCCTCAGCAACGAGCAGGCAGTGGCCAAGCTGGCGGAGTTCAAGCGCCGCATCCAGGGCGGCACGGCCGACTTTGCAGGGCTGGCACGCGACAACTCGCAGGATGCCAGCGCCAAGGATGGCGGCGAACTCGGCTGGTCGCGTTCGGGCCAGTTCGTGCCCGAATTCGAGGATGCCATGAACCGCCTTGCGCCGGGCCAGATCAGCGATCCGGTGGTGTCGCGTTTCGGCGTGCACCTGATCCAGGTCGAGGGCCGGCGCGAAAGCAAGCTCACGCCAGCCGAACAGCGCGAAGCCGCGCGCAACGCGCTGCGCGAGAAGCGTCTTGACGAAGCCTTCGACACCTGGTCGCAGGAAGTCCGCGCCCGCGCGTTTGTCGAGTTCCGCGAACCGCCGCAGTCTTGAAGCACATCGCGCGCAAGCGCTTCGGCCAGCATTTCCTGTCCGACGGCGGCATCATCGACGCGATCGTGCAGGCGATAGCGCCACAGCCGGGCGATGCGATGGTCGAGATCGGGCCCGGGCTGGCCGCCCTTACGCAGCCGTTGGTCGAACGGCTCGGCCACCTCACCGTGATCGAACTCGACCGCGACCTGGCGGCGCGCCTGCGCGCCCATGCGCAACTGGAGGTGATCGAGTCCGACGTGCTCAGGGTCGACTTTGCAGCCCTCGCGGCACAGAAGGCGCCGGCCCCGTTGCGCGTGGTGGGCAACCTGCCCTACAACATCTCGACGCCGATCCTCTTTCACCTGCTCGGCTCTGCGCACCTCATCGCCGACCAGCACTTCATGCTGCAGAAGGAAGTGATCGACCGCATGGTGGCGCGCCCGGCCACTTCCGACTACAGCCGGCTCAGCGTGATGCTGCAGTGGCGCTATGCGATGGAAAACGTGCTGTTCGTGCCGCCCGAGAGCTTCGAGCCGCCGCCGCGGGTCGACAGCGCCGTGGTGCGCATGGTGCCGCTGGCCGAGCCGCCAGTGGTCGATGCGGCGCGCCTGGGCGAGATCGTGCAGGTCGCCTTCAGCCAGCGCCGCAAGATCATGCGGCACACGCTCGGCAAATGGCTGGAGACACACGGCTTTGCCGGCAGCTTCGATGTCCAGCGCCGGGCGGAAGAAGTGCCCGTGGCCGAGTACGTGGCGCTGGCACAAGCCGTCCCCCCAACAACCCGACGCTGAAATGAAAAAAGCCCGTCATCGACGGGCTTTTTTCTGTTCGTGAGGCGCCGTCGAACCGGCTTCGCCGGTCGACTGGCGCCGCCCCCGGCAGGGGGTTGGCGAAGCGGACACGAAGTGCCGCGCAGCCTGGGGGCGAGCAACAGTTAAGCGGCGGCCAGCCAGTAGCCGGCGTTGAAAGGGCTGCTCATGCGCAGCGCCAGTGGCGAGACGTCGACCAACTTGTCGGTCGGCATTTTCTCGGCGTTGGGATCGGCGTTCAAGTCGATACCCGAGAGCACGTCTGTGCCCTGCGAAGCCTCGTTCGCCCGTTCTGCTTGGCTGGTGTGTGCAGAACGGGCTACAGAAAAGAATAGAAGCACCTGAACGGTATCTTCCGGTCTCCCCAGTAGTCGGAGGCGTCGCGGAAGATGTCGAGCAGCTGCTCGCGGGCTTCCTTGTCGAACTTGGCATTGGCCGGGATCTGCTCGAGCACGATCACGAAGCCGGGCTGCGGGCCCGATTTGTGCAACGGGTCGGTCATGCAGTCGTACAGCGCATCGAAGTTCTTGCCGAAGTGCGCCGGAAAGGTGAACTGCTGGGCGATCAGGTCGAGCACGTCCTGCTTGGTCTGGGCGTTGCCCAGATTGGCATACAGAAAGTGCTGGCCCGCCGAATGCGCCGCTTCCTGCAGGTCGCTCACGCGGAAGGCGCGAATCGACTGCACGATGTTCGGTCGCACGGCACGAAGGGATAAGGTCATCTCCGCTGGTCTTTCCATGGTTGTCGTCGTCATTTTTTCCAGGCGCTTCGGGGCGCCGCTCCAATCGAGTTCATCGCTGCTCATGGCACGATCCGCCGAAAGCTCGCGTAGTGGTCGGCCGTATACCAGCAGGCCACCGGTGTCGTGCGTTCGCCACCACAGACGATGCGCCGCGCACCGCGATCACGCGAACCGGGGGTATCGACCGTGTATTCACGGTAGTGGCCACGCCGTTCCCGCGGCAGCAGTTGTTCGCGGTTGCCGAACACCGAGCCGTCTTTTTCATGTCGGAAGGAACCACCGTTCAAAATGGCCGCGTAGGTTTTCTGCCCTTGCACCGGCAGTTCGGTCAACGCAATCGATTCCCGAACCGGCTGCCCGGCTTTGGTGCCGAACCACTCACGAGCCTGAACTCCGGTGCTCAACGCCACCAGCAACAAGCCGGTGATCGCAAAACTGGAAAAAGGGGACGTGTTCGGGGCGTTAGCCACCATGGAGCACCAGAAGGAAAAAGAGCGGAGCCGAATCAGGGATCAACCTTGGGGTTAACCCGCAAATTCAAGCCCGTGAGTGTGCACCAGCCTTGCCCAAATAGCAAGCGCCTGCCCAAGGAATGGGCAGGGCGAAGAGGGCGGTCCCTCGCAGCGAAGTTAGCGATTGCTGTCGGGAAAACGCTCAGCGATCGGCGTTGGCATCCGCAACGGTGAGTGCCGTCATGTTCACGATGCGGCGAACTGTTGCACTGGCGGTGAGAATATGCACAGGTTTGGCCGCGCCGAGCAGCACCGGCCCGATCGCAATATTTCCGCCTGCCGCCGTTTTCAGCAGGTTGTAGGAAATATTGGCCGCGTCGATGTTCGGGAACACCAGCAGGTTGGCGTTGCCCGCCAGCGCGCTGTGCGGCATCACGATGGCGCGCTGCTTGCCATCGAGCGCCACGTCGCCGTGCATTTCGCCGTCGACCTCGAGCCACGGCGCCTGTTCGCGCAGCAGCGCCAGCGTCTTGCGCATCTTGATCGCGCTGGGCTGCTCGCTGGTGCCGAAGTTCGAATGCGACAGCAGCGCGGCCTTCGGCTTCAGGCCGAAGCGCATCATTTCCTCGGCCGCCATGGTGGTGATCTCGGCCAGCTCTTCCGGGGTCGGGTCGTAGTTGACATGGGTGTCGACCAGGAAGATCTGGCGATCGGGCAGCAGCAGGCCGTTCATGCAGGCATACACCGGCACGTCCTGCGGCGTGCTTTCGCAGCCGCCGGCGCGCTTGCCGATCACCTGGTCGATGTAGTGCAGGTGCGTCTGGGTGGTGCCCCAGGTGCCGCAGATCAGGCCGTCGACCTCGCCCTTGTGCAGCAGCATCGACCCGATCAGCGTCAGGCGGCGCCGCATCTCGATCTTGGCCGTTTGCACGGTCTGGCCCTTGCGCTCGGTCATGCGGTGGTAGGTCTGCCAGAAATCGCGGTAGCGGTGATCCTGCTCAACGTTGACGATGTCGTAGTCGAGCTCTTCCTTCAGGCGCAGGCCGAACTTTTCGATGCGCGCCGCGATGATGGCCGGGCGGCCGATCAGCGTCGGCCGGGCAATGCCCTCGTCGACCACGATCTGCACTGCGCGCAGCACGCGCTCCTCTTCGCCTTCGGCAAAAGCCACGCGCTTCTTGCTGGCGCGTTTGGCGGCATCGAAGATGGGTTTCATCGTCGTGCCCGACGCGTAGACGAAGCTCTGCAGGCGGTCGCGGTAGGCGTCCAGATCCTTGATCGGCCGGGTCGCCACACCGCTGTCTTCGGCGGCCTTGGCCACGGCCGGCGCGATCTTCATCATGAGCCGCGGATCGAACGGCTTCGGAATCAGGTATTCGGGGCCGAAGCTCAGCTTCTCGCCGACATAGGCGGCCGCCACACGCTCGCTCTGCTCGGCCTGGGCCAGGTCGGCAATCGCATGCACCGCAGCGATTTCCATCTCGTCGGTGATCGTGGTGGCGCCGCAATCGAGTGCGCCGCGGAAGATGTACGGGAAACACAGGACGTTGTTGACCTGGTTCGGGTAGTCGGTGCGGCCGGTGGCCATGATGACGTCGCCGCGCACCGCGTGCGCGTCTTCGGGCGCGATCTCGGGATTGGGATTGGCCAGCGCAAAGATCACCGGGTTGGGCGCCATCTTCGCCACCATCGCCGGCTTCAGCACGCCGCCGGCCGAGAGGCCGAGGAACACGTCCGCGCCCTCGATCACTTCGGCCAGCTTGCGCAGGTCGGTCTTTTGCATGTACTGGCGCTTGTCGTCGTCCATGAGCTCTTCGCGGCCTTCGTAGACCACGCCGGCCAGATCGGTCACGTAGACGTTCTCGCGCTTCAGGCCGACCTTGAGCAGCAGGTTCAGGCAGGCCAGCGCCGCGGCGCCGGCGCCCGAGGTGACGAGCTTGACCTTGGCGATGTCCTTGCCAGCGACCTTGAGACCGTTGACCATCGCCGCCGCCACCGTGATGGCCGTGCCGTGCTGGTCATCGTGGAACACCGGAATCTTCATGCGCTTGCGCAGTTCGCGCTCCACGTAGAAGCAGTCCGGCGCCTTGATGTCCTCGAGGTTGATCGCGCCGAAGGTCGGCTCCAGCGCGGCGATCACCTCGACCAGCTTGACCGGATCCTTCTCGTCGATCTCGATGTCGAACACATCGACGCCGGCGAACTTCTTGAACAGCACGCCCTTGCCTTCCATCACCGGCTTGGAGGCCAGCGGGCCGATGTCGCCGAGGCCGAGCACCGCAGTGCCGTTGGTGATGACGCCCACCAGATTGCCCCGGGACGTGTACTTGAAGGCGTTGAGCGGATCCTTGACGATCTCCTCGCAGGGCGCTGCCACGCCGGGCGAGTAGGCCAGCGACAGATCGCGCTGGTTCACCATCTGCTTGGTCGCCGCGATGGCGATCTTGCCGGGCACCGGAAACTCGTGGTACTCGAGCGCCGCGAGGCGCAGTTCGGCGCGCTTGTCTTCGGCGCTGGGGGCAGTGGTGGTCGAGGCGGAATCGGACATGGGCAACTGGCTCCGGCTGTCGCTGGCGCGCGTCGAATGGCGCGTCCGCGACACTGTTGTAGGGGGCGCGATTGTAGACCCGGGGCCTGGCGGCATAGGCTGCATGGCCGGCCTGCCCGGCCGCCAAAAAGCCGGCGAAGGCCGGCGCCAATGTGGCAATATGCCCCCGCCCAGAACAACCTGACGAGGAGAAGCCATGGCCCTGATGGATTTCATCAAGAAGCAGTTCATCGACATCATCCAGTGGACCGAGACCGGCGACGGCACACTGGCCTGGCGTTTCCCGATGGCCGAGATGGAAATCCAGAACGGCGCCTCGCTCACGGTGCGCGAGTCCCAGGTTGCGGTGTTCGTCAACGAGGGCAAGGTGGCCGACGTGTTCGGCCCCGGCATGTACAAGCTCACGACGCAGACGCTGCCGGTGCTCACCTACCTGAAGAACTGGGACAAGCTGTTCGAGTCCCCGTTCAAGAGCGACGTCTACTTCTTCAGCACGCGCCAGCAGGTCGACCAGAAGTGGGGCACGCCCCAGCCGATCACGATCCGCGACAAGGACTTCGGCGCGGTGCGGCTGCGCGCCTTCGGCAACTACAGCTTCCGCATCGGCGATGCGAAGCTGTTCCACACCGAGATCTCGGGCACGCGCGACATCTACAGCGTGGCCGACCTCGACGGCCAGCTGCGCGGTCTGGTGCTGCAGAACATCAGCAATGCCATCGCCGCCAGCGGCGTGCCGTTCCTCGATCTCGCGGCCAACCAGATCCAGTTCGCGACGGCGCTGGCCACCCAGCTGGTGCCCGAGTTCGCCAAGATCGGCATCAAGCTCGAAAGCATCACGGTACAGAACGTCTCGCTGCCCGAAGAGCTGCAGAAGATCCTCGACCAGAAAATCGGCATGGGCATGGTCGGCAACGACATGGGCAAGTTCATGCAGTACCAGACGGCGCAGGCGATTCCGAAGTTCGCCGAAGGCGCGGGCCACGGCAGCGGCATCGCAGGCGACGCGATGGGCCTGGGGGCCGGCGTGGCGCTCGGTCAGGTAATGGCGCAGAACCTGGCGCAGGGGCTGAACCCGAACAACAACGCAGCGGCTGCTGCTGCGGCGGCCGCGGCCCAGCCCGCAGTGGCCGTGGTGAGCGCTGCCGACGTCATGACCACGCTCGAAAAGCTCGGCGAGCTCAAGGCCAAGGGCATCCTCACGCAGGAAGAGTTCGACGCCAAGAAGGCCGACCTGCTCAAGAAGTTGGTCTAACCCCCAGGCTTCGCGCACTTCGTGTCGCTTCTCCTTCCCCCTTGCAGGGGGCAATACCTGTGGCCCGGCGTAGCCGGTTCCACGGTATTCCCGATGTCTGCAGCCGTCGTTCCTCGCTGCCATGGCTGAGGCCCCCCAACGCGCCTACCGCGCGCCCTGCCCCGGCTGCGGCGCGCCGGTCGAGTTCCGTTCGGCCCAATCGACCTTTGCCGTCTGCCCCTACTGCCAGAGCACCGTGGTGCGGCAGGGCGACACCCTGGCGCGCGTGGGCAAGATGGCCGAGCTGTTCGACGACTTCAGCCCGCTGCAGCTGTTTGCCGCCGGCCGCATCCAGGACAAGCCCTTCACGCTGGTCGGCCGGCTGCAGTACAGCTACCCGGGCGGGCGCTGGACGGAGTGGATCGCTGCGCTCGACGGCGACCGCACCGGCACGCTGAGCGAGGACAACGGCGCCTACGTCTTCTCGCTGCCGCTCGAATTGCAGCGGCCCGCGCCTCCGGCCGGCGAGTTGCGCGTCGGCGCCACGACCGCCTTCAACGGCCAGAACTACACGGTGGCTTCGAGCGAACTGGTGTCGCTGCTGTCGGCCCAGGGTGAACTGCCGCGGCTGCCGGAACTCGGCAAGCCGTTCACCGTGGTCGAACTTCGCAGCGACAACGGCCTGGTGCTCAGCCTCGACTACGACACCAGTCCGCCCGGCGCCTACCTCGGCCGCGCGGTGCAGCTCGAAGACCTGCAGCTCACCGGCCTGCGCGACGAATCGGCCAAGGACGAGAAAGGCCGCGGCTTCGCCTGCCCCAATTGCGGCGCGCCGGTCACGGTCAACTTCGAGAACAGCAAGAGCATCACCTGCGCGAGCTGCAACAGCATCATCGACCTGACCCAGGGCATCGGCGGCGAGCTCAAGCATGCCGAGCAGGACGAGCCGGTGCGCCCGCTGATTCCGCTCGGCACCCTGGGCCAGCTGCAGGGCGTGGCATGGCAGGTGGTCGGCTTCCAGCACCGCATGGGGGCCGAACCCGGCGACGACGAGCACTTCGGCTGGGACGAATACCTGCTCTACAACAAGAAGCGCGGCTTCAGCTTCCTGGTCGATGCCGAAGACGGCTGGAGCATGGTCAAGCCGACCACGGGTGCACCGACCCTGGCCAGCAGCAATGCGACCACCGCCGCCTACCTCGGCAAGAGCTACCAGCAGCAGTACGCCTACAACGCCGAAACCACCTACGTGGCCGGCGAGTTCTACTGGAAGGTCGAGCGCGGCCAGAAAACCTTCAACCGCGACTTCGCGGCGGGCAAGTCGCTGCTGTCGATGGAGCGCTCGGCCAGCGAGTTGACCTGGTCGTCCGGGGACAAGCTCGACAGCGCCGCCGTCGCCACCGCGTTCAAGCTCGACGCGAAGAAGGAGATGTTCAAGCGCAACGATGCGGCACCGCTGAGCGCCGCGTCCGGCCTGGGCTGCGGCACCATCATCCTGATCGTGGTGGTGATCATCGTCCTGCTGATCATCCTGAGCACCTGCAGCAGCTCGTCGGGCAGCGGCTACCGCAGTTCGGGCGGCTCGTCCGGCGGCTACTCGAGTGGCGGCGGGCACAAATGACCCCCCCGGACTTGGCGGCGCCAGTTTTGGAGCGCGCGCATTGTGCGATGACTGAGTGCAAACTGAATCAACTTTGACTGGAGGTCCTCATCATGGGATTTGAATGGCTGAAACCGGGCGTGGTCCTCGGCTCCCTCGTGTACGCGCTGATCGGCGTCGTGATCTTCTGGCTCTGCTTCCTGATCATCGACAAGATCACGCCCTACGACCTGTGGGGCGAGATCGTCGAGAAGCAGAACGTGGCGCTCGGCCTCGTGGTCGCGGCCATGAGCCTCGGCATCTGCGTCATCGTCGCAGCGGCGATCCATTGACGCTGTGAGCGTCGTCTCTCCGCCCGCGCGGGCCGTGGGCGCGCGGCCGGTCGAAATCGCGCTGCTGGCCAGCGTGTTCGTCATCGCGGCCTGCGGTCTGGTGTACGAGCTGACCGCGGCGGCGCTGAGCTCCTACCTGCTCGGCGACTCGGTGCTGCAGTTCAGCACCATCATCGGCACCTACCTGTTCGCGATGGGCGTGGGCTCCTGGCTCTCGCGCTACTTCGAGCGCCAGTTACCGGCGCACTTTCTGCGCATCGAACTGCTGGTGGCGCTGGTCGGCGGCACCTTGCCCGCCATCCTGTTCCTTGCCAACGCCTGGGTTCCGGGCGCGTTCCGACCGCTGCTGTATGGCCTGGTGATGGTGGTTGGCGCGCTGGTCGGGCTGGAGATCCCGCTGGTGATGCGCATCCTCAAGCGCAACGTGCAGTTGAAGGATCTGGTGTCGCAGGTGCTCACCTTCGACTACCTCGGCGCGCTCGCGGTGTCGATCGCGTTCCCGCTGCTGCTGGTGCCGCAGCTCGGCATGATCCGTACCGGTTTGCTGTTCGGCTTCATGAACGCAGCGGTGGCGTTGTGGGCGCTCTGGCTGTTCCGCCACGAGCTGCGGCGCGTCGGCGTTCATGCGCTGGCCTGCCTGCTAACGCTGGCCGCCATCGGCGCGGCCTTCGCCGGTGCGGAACGCATCACGACCGTGGCCGAAGACAAGTTCTACCAGGACCGCATCGTGTTCAGCGCGAGTTCGCCGTACCAACGCATCGTGGTCACGCGCGGCCAGCTTGGGCACCGCTTGTTCCTGAACGGCAACCTGCAGTTCGCCGAGCGCGACGAGTACCGCTACCACGAGGCGCTGGTGCACCCGGTGATGGCCGCGCAGGGCGCACCGAAGAAAGTCGCGGTGCTCGGTGGCGGCGACGGCATGGCGGTGCGCGAGATCCTCAAGTACCCGTCGGTCGAGCAGGTCACGCTGGTCGAGCTCGATCCGAACATGACGACCCTGTTCAGCACGCACGAAACCTTGTCGGCGCTGAACGGCGGTGCGCTGAAATCGCCGAAGCTGAAGATCGTCAATACCGATGCGTTCCAGTGGCTGCAGCAGGGCCGCCTGGGGGCCGACGATACCTTCGACGTGATCGTGGTCGACTTCCCCGACCCGACCAACTTCGCGATCGGCAAGCTCTACACCAGCGCCTTCTACGCCTTGCTCGAAAAGCGCCTGTCGGCCAGCGGCTACGCCGTGATCCAGACCACCTCGCCCTTGGTCGCGCGCCGCAGTTTCTGGACAGTCGCCACCACGATCGAATCGGTGGGCTTGCTGGCGACGCCCTACCACGCGCATGTGCCGAGCTTCGGCGAATGGGGCTTCATCATCGCGAGCCGCAGGCCTTACCGGCAGCCCGACGCATTGCCCGACGGCTTGCGCTTCCTGACGGCAAAGACACTGCCGCTGTTGTTCGATTTTCCCAAGGACATGGCGCGGGTTCCGACCGAAGTGAACCGCCTCTCGAACCAGGTTCTGGTCACCACCTACGAGCAGGAATGGGGCAAGGTGGTGGCGCATTGACTACGCACACCCCCAGTCTTCGCGCACTTCGTGTCGCTGCGCCAACCCCCTTGCAGGGGGCAACACCAGCAGCCCGGCAAAGCCGGTTCTGCGGTGTTCCCGGCATGGCATGAGACGGCGCGACTTTGTTGGCGCCACGGCGGGGGCATTCGCGCTGGGGGGCTGCAGCCCACCGGCGGCCGAGATCACGGGGGGCTTTACCGGCATCGATATCGCGCGCGGGCACGCGCTGCGCGATGGCGCGTTGCGCGCGAAGCCGCCGGCGCAGGTGCGCCGTACCCGCGCGGTGATCGCGGGTGGCGGTATTGCGGGGCTGGCAGCGGCGCGCGCGCTGCGCCAGTCCGGGGTCGAGGACTTCGTGCTGCTCGAACTCGAAGACACGGCCGGCGGCAACAGCCGCGGCGGTGTGGTGGGCGGCATCGCCTGCCCGCTCGGCGCGCACTACCTGCCGGTGCCGGGCGACGATGCGCCCGAAGTGCAGGATCTGCTGGAGGAATTCGGCCTGCGCCAGCGTGTGGCCGGACGCTGGCAGTACAACGAACGCCATCTGTGCCACAGCCCGCAGGAGCGCATTTTTTTCGAGGACGAATGGCACGAAGGCCTGCTGCCGGTGCAGGGTGTCGGTGCCACAGCGCTGGCGCAGTACCGCCTGTTCGGCCAGCGCATCGAGGCGTTGCAGGCTGCGGCGCGCTTCGTCATTCCCACTTTGCATGCGCCGCTCTCGCCCACGTTGCTGGCGCTCGACGCGGTGACGTTCGCGGACTGGCTCGATCGCGAAGGCTTCGACGAACCGCACCTGCGCTGGTATCTGGACTACTGCTGCCGCGACGACTACGGCGCCGATGCGGCGCATGTGTCGGCCTGGGCCGGCATCCACTATTTCGCGAGCCGTCACGGCTTTCATGCTCCGGGTGATGGCAGCGAGGAGCGCGATGCGGTCCTCACCTGGCCCGAGGGCAACGGCTGGCTGGCACGCCGGCTCGCACAGCCGCTCGGTGATCGACTCCGCTGCGGCCAGGTCGTCACGCGCATTGCCGAGACGCGCGAGGGGGTCGAGGTCGACGTGTTCGACGTGACGTCGAAGTCGCTGGTGCGCTGGCAGGCCGAGCGCTGCATCGTCGCGCTGCCGGTGTTCATCGCCGCGCGGGTGGTCGAGTCGCCGCCGCCGGCTTTGCGCAACGCGGCCGCACACGTGGCGTACGCGCCCTGGCTGGTCGCCAACGTGCACCTGCGCGCACCGCTGGCCGACCGCCCCGGCGCCGCGCCCAGCTGGGACAACGTGGTGTACGGCACGCGCGGCCTGGGCTATGTCGACGCGCGCCACCAGACGCTCGACCCGACCCCCGGCCCGACCGTGCTGACCTGGTACCGGCCGCTGGGCCCCAGTCGCCACGACACGGGCGACGGGCGCCGACTGCTGCTCGAGCGCCCCTGGAGCGGCTGGCGCGACGAACTGCTGGCCGAGCTGTCGCTGCCGCACGCCGATCTGCGCACGCAGGCGACGCGCATCGACATCACGCGCTACGGCCACGCGATGGCGATGCCGACACCCGGACTGCTGCGCCGGCTTGGCGCGCAGGCGCCATCTGTGGGGCGGCTTGCATTCGCGCACGCCGACTGGTCGGGCTATTCGATCTTCGAGGAAGCGTTCACGCGCGGGCACCTGGCCGGGCTTGCCGTTCAGCGCTGAACGGCTTGCGGGCGCAGCAATGCGTCGATGGCGGTGACGGACGCGGCGACCGAATGGCCCTGGTACCAGTCGAAGGCCGCGCGCGAGATGCGCTTCAGGTCGGCCGGCGCCGGGTCTGCGGCGGGCACCCCGTGCAGGTAGTTCGTGCCGCTCGCCAGGCCGTCGTAGGTTCCCGTGTTGCCCGACAGCAGCACCGGCACCAGCCCGTGCGCGCAATAGGCGCCGAACACGCTGCTCTTGGCCACGCAGTGCGGCGAGTAGGCCACCATGCCGAAGGTCGCCGAGCGCATCAGCGCATGGATGCGCTCCACCGGCAGTCGGCCGTGCAGCGTGACGCCTTGCGCCTGCAGCAAGGCCGCGATGTCGGCGTCGTGGATCGTCGAGCCGATATCGTGCAGCGCGACGCCGTTGGCGGTGGCCCATCGGAACAGCGGCTCACCTGCCTCGCGCCAGGTGGAGGCGCGCAGCGGCTCGCTGCCGAACACCAGCAGCGACTTGTCGCGCATAGGCGGCAGCTCGGCCAACTCGCCCACGCTCGAATAGATCGGCAGCCGCACATGCGGCACCCCGCCGGCCCGGGCCTGCAGCCAGTCGGTGGACACCTCGATGTTGGAGATCCAGCAGTCGGCATGCCTGGCCAGCTGCGTCGCGATGAAGCGCTGCACCGGCGACACCCAGAACACCGACGACAGCGGCGAGCTGCTCTGCGCATGGGTCTCGTGGAAGAACACGCCGAAGCGCTTCATGCGCGGCCGGTTGCGGCGCACCCAGGCCAGCAGGTGCAGCGGTGCACCGTAGCGGCCGTAGCCGTAGCCGCTGTAGTGCAGCAGCACGCTGTCGCCGTCTACGCCCATGTCCCGGGCCGGGTCGAACACCAGCGTGCGCGCGTCGCCGCCGAGCTGCGCGGTCATGGTGGCAACATAGTCCATCACCCCGCCCGACTGGTTGGGGATGATCATCGAGATGCGGTCGGACATGCGGCGCCGGCTCAGCGCATCAGCGCTTCGATCTCGTCCGCCTTCACCGGCACGCCGCGCGAAATGAGCTCGCAGCCGCTGGCCGTGACGATCGCGTCGTCCTCGATGCGGATGCCGATGTTGTGGAACTCCTCCGGCACGCCCTCGCCCGGCCGCACATAGATGCCGGGTTCGATGGTCAGCGCCATGCCGGGATGCAGGATGCGGCTGGGGCGGTTCTTGATGATCTCGTTCGACAACGGATCCTTGCGTTCGCTCACCTCGCCGACCTGCGTCGGCTCCACATAGCTGCCGCAGTCGTGCACGTCCATGCCGAGCCAGTGCCCGGTGCGGTGCATGTAGAACGGGAAGTAGGCACGCTGCTCGATCACGTCGTCGACACCGCCGACCTTGTCGGCGTCGAGCAGGCCCACGTCCAGCATGCCCTGCGCCAGCACGCGCACCGTCGCATCGTGCGGGTCGGTAAAGCGGGCACCGGCCCTGGTGGCCGCCACCGCCGCTTCCTGGCTGGCGAGCACCAGGTCGTACAGCACGCGCTGCGGGCCGCTGAACTTGCCGTTGGCCGGAAAGGTGCGCGTGATGTCGCTCGCGTAGCCGTCGAGCTCGCAGCCGGCGTCGATCAGCACCAGTTCCCCGGCGCGCACCGGTGCCGCATCGGCACGGTAGTGCAGCACGCAGGCATTGGCACCGGCCGCCACGATCGAGCCGTAGGCCGGGCACTGGGAGCCGCCGAGGCGGAATTCGTGCAGCAGTTCGGCGTCGAGGTGGTACTCGCGCACATCCTTGCCCTCGCGCAGCATGCGAGCGCTCACTTTCATTGCGCGGATGTGAGCGCGCGCGCTGATCTGTGCCGCGCGGCGCATCACGTCCTGCTCGTGCGCGTCCTTTACAAGCCGCATCTCGTCGAGCGGGCCGCACAGGTCGCGCTGCTCGTCGGGGCACAGCGCGCCGTAGCGCACGCGGGCCCGCACCGACGACAGCCAGCCGTCGATGCGCGACTCCAGCCCCTTGTGCGTGGCAAAGGGATACCAGACGGTGGCGCGGTTCTCGAGCAGCTTGGGCAGCTGGCTGTCGAGTTCGCCGGCCGCGAAAGCCTGGTCGACCCCGAGGGCTGCGGGCGCCGCCTCGGGGCCCAGGCGATAGCCGTCCCAGATCTCGCGTTCCAGGTCCTTCGGCGCACAAAACAACGTCGAATTTCCGTCGCCGGTCAGCACCAGCCAGGCGTTCGGCTCGGCAAAACCGGTGAGGTAGTAAAAGTAACTGTCGTGTCGATAAAGGAAGTCGCTGTCGCGGTTGCGGGCGCGTTCAGCCGCGGTCGGAATGACGGCGATTCCGTCGCGACCCAGTTGCGTGGCCAAGCGGGCGCGGCGATTTTCGTAGAGGGTTGAGGTCATCCCCGCACGATGCCACAGCTATGTAACAAGCGCTTGTTGCGTCGCAGCACATCCCGAAAGGATTTGAAAGAAACATTGCCCCAACGATAGTCATGCATGTAAAAACCGCACAAGTCAATCAGAGGATGAGCACATTGAAAGTCATAAACACGGCAATCCTGCCATGGGTTGCAGCGATAGCACTCGTGGGTTGTGGGGGTGGAGGCGGTGGTGGCGGTGGCGGCGGCTTCAGCGCGCTAGGGCTGGCCGGCACGACGGCGGCCACCGGGACGAGCACCGGAACCGGATCGACGGGCACGGGCGGCGTCGTCGCGGGCCCGGCGCAGCCGAACGACATCGCCGACACGTCGTTCACCATCTCCCCGGAATCCTACAAGGCCATGGCGCCGCAACTGAGCAAGGACGCGGGCATTGCCTACCGCTACGGCTCGGCGTCGACCGCCAGCGTCGGCACCGAGTATTTCAAGCGGGCGGACATCGAGTTCACCGCCGCGCAGCAGCCGCTCGCGGGCAATGGCACCCGCACGCACTGGCAGGTCGGCGGCCCTCCCACGGTCAGCGCGGATTGGTACTTCTCGATCATGGCGAACGCGGCCTTCGTCGCCGACAACCCGGCAACGAGTCCGGGCGTGTCGGTGTACCAGCAGCTTGCGGCGGGCAACAACGTGCTGTCGCAGCGGCCCGAGGTCAGCTGGATCTATCCGGAGGGCATCGTCGATCCGAACGCGGCCAACTTCAAGGCGCAGGGCCTGGCCGCCAACAACCCGGTGGCGATGGGTCGCTGCGCGGGCCGTCCCGGCTGGTGCGTGCAAGGCATCGTGGCCTACCAGAGCGGCCTGATCGCCAATGCGCGCGGCAGCAACAACGCGCTGAACCAGGTCACCACCCAGCTGGAAGCCGGCATGGTGCCCACGGGCGTGGCCGTCACCAACAGCGGCGAGTTTGCGCTGGTCACCGTGTGGGACAGCGTCAACGTGCGTGGCCGCGTGGCCGTCATCGCACTGGCGGGTCTGTGCAACAGCTGCACGCCGGCGCAGCCGGCCAAGGAAACCTTCTGGGGTGAATGGAACGCGACCTACCCGGGGCTGCAGAACCTGGGCAACTACGCGTTCATGAAGGTGGTGGGCTACATCGAGCTGCCCGACATGAAAGCGCCCACGGAGATCAGCGCCACCACCGGCGTGAACCCGTGGACCGGCTATGGCCAGACCACCGCCGACCGCGACAGCCTGAATCTGAGCACCGAGAGCAATCGCCAGAGCTTCATCAGTGGCGGCAACGTCAACGCGTATGCCAAGACCGGTGTGGCGGTGGTGATCTCGAAGTCCGAGCGCAAGGCCACGTTCATCGACCTGAAGCCGCTGTTCGCGTACTACAAGAAGATGTACTTCGGCACGCTGAGCGACTTCAACCAGACCAAGAACGTGGGGCAGGCTGCCAACCAGTGGCCGTTCACCTTCGCCAACACAGCCGAGCAGGTGCCCACGATCATCAAGACGGTGAGCCTGGCCAATGCACCCACGGCGGTGAAGGCCAGCCTGTGGAACACGCCGCGTGCGTGGATCGCTACGCAAGACGGCGTGCTGCACACCTTCGGCCTCGGCAACTACCTGTCGCCGACCGCGACCGGCACGGCCTCGGAAGTGGTCGAAACCGGCAGCTTCGGTGGCATCGGTGCAAATCCCACGGGCCTGACCTACTTCCGCAACACGGTGGGCAATGCCGGCAACGACATCAACAACAAGCTGATCGTCGTCTCGCGGGGCGAGCGCAAGGTCACCTGGGTGGATGTCAATAGCGGCGCGGTCGAACGCACGCTGCAGGACAAGAACCTGATCGACCCGATCACGGCGGACGACAACGAGGGCGGCGGCACCTATGCGCCGGTGATCTCGATCGCCGACTACAACGGCAAGGCAATCTCCAACTACCGCTATGGCGTGCTGTACCTGCACCCGGGCTTCGCGGCCTGCCAGCAGACTGCGGGAGGTTGCCCGACCATCAATGCCAGTGGCGGCGCCGCGCCGTTCGAGTTCGGCGGCAGCCTGGCTCTGCCCGGCAAGGCGTTCATGCTCGCCGGCAGCAACGTGCCCTGATCTTTCTCTCCCCTTCCTGACGATCCCGGCGCGCGCCGGAAGTCGTCGCGGGTGGTCGCATACGACCGCTGGCGACGGCGGTGTAGCGCTCAACCTTTTCATTGGTGAATACATGCATATTTTGAGAACCGTGACCTGCGTGGCTGCAGCGGCATTTTTGGCAAGTTGCGGGGGCGGCAGTTCCGGCTCCGGCCTTGGCTCTGGCAGCGGCCTTTCGCTGGGCGCAGAGAAAGCGGCGGACCCCTCCGCGACCACTGCAGCAGCAGCGCAGGACACCACTGCATCCGGCAAGCAGGACGCCGTCCTGCGCAAGGCGCTCGACGCAAGCTGGACACAGGTGGCCTCCGAGAACGAAACCTTCACGCTCGCGTCCGCCAAGGTCGTGCAGTACGGCTCGGATGCCGGCTGGGCCAGCAAGACGCTGTCGGGCACCGTCGAGTGCACCAATGCGGAGTTCGGAGATCCGGCGCCGATGACGATCAAGGGCTGTTTCGTGCAAACCGCTGCGGCACCGGCGCCAGCACCGGCTCCAGCGCCTGCCCCCGCGCCCGCACCGGCACCCGTAGCGGGTGCCCGCCTGGCGGGAGAGAACCAGAGCTTCACGGTCTCCAGCGCAACGCTCGTGCAATACGGCTCGGGTACCCGCTGGGTCACCAAGACGGTCACGGGCACGGCCACCTGCAGCAACGCCTTCTTTGGCAGCGATCCCGCGCCGCAGACGATCAAGGAATGCGATGTGGTGAGTGCCGCACCGGCGCCCGCGCCAGCCCCGGCTCCCGCTCCCGCCCCTGCGCCCGCACCGGCGCCTGCGCCCGCACCGGTCGCCGGCGCCAAGATCGCCGATGAAGGCCAGTCGTTCACGCTCGCTGCCGCGACGGTCGTGCAGTACGGCTCCGGCACCCGCATGGTCCAGCAGACCGTCTCTGGCACTGGCACCTGCAGCAACGCCTTCTTCGGCAGCGATCCGGCGCCGCAAACGCTGAAGGCGTGCTACACGGTCGGCGCCGCGCCGGCACCGGCCCCTGCGCCCGCTCCAGCGCCTGCACCGGCACCCGCGCCTGCACCCGCACCCAGCGCCGGCGATATCGTCGACTCGTCGCTCAATGTGATCCCCGCCTCCTACCGCGCCATGGCGCCGCTGTTGAGCAAGGACGCGGGCATTACCTACCGCTACGGTTCGCCGTCGACCGTCAGCGTCAGCACGCAGTACTACAAGCGGCCGGACAACGTGTTCACAAGATCCCAGCAACCACTCGCAGGCGATGGCACCCGCACCAGCTGGCAGGTCGGTGGCCCTGTCACGGACAGCGCGGATTGGTATTTCTCGGACATGGCGAACGCGGCCTTCGTCGCCGACAACCCGGCAACGAGCCCGGGCGTGTCGGTGTACCAGCAGCTTGCGGCGGGCAACAACGCGCTGTCGCAGAAGCCCGAGATCAGCTGGATCTATCCGGACGGCATCGTCGACCCGAACGCGGCCAACTTCAAGGCGCAGGGCCTGGCAGCCAACAACCCGGTCGCGATGGCTCGCTGCGCAGGCCGTCCCGGCTGGTGCGTGCAAGGCATCGTGGCCTACCAGAGCGGCCTGATCGCCAATGCGCGCGGCAGCAACAACGCGCTGAACCAGGTCACCACCCAACTGGACGCCGGCATGGTGCCCACGGGCGTGGCCGTCACCAACAGCGGCGAGTTTGCGCTGGTCACCGTGTGGGACACCGTCAACGTGCGCGGACGCGTGGCCGTCATCGCACTGGCGGGCCTGTGCAACAGCTGCACGCCGGCGCAGCCGACCAAGGAGACCTTCTGGGGTGAATGGAACGCGACCTACCCGGGGCTGCAGAACCTGGGCAACTACGCGTTCATGAAGGTGGTGGGCTACATCGAGCTGCCCGACATGAAGGCGCCCACGGAGATCAGCGCCACCACCGGCGTGAACCCGTGGACCGGCTATGGCCAGACCACCGCCGACCGCGACCACCTGAACCTGAGCACCGAGAGCAACCGCCAGAGCTTCATCAGCGGTGGCAACGTCAACGCGTATGCGAAGACCGGTGTGGCGGTGGTGATCTCGAAGTCCGAGCGCAAGGCCACGTTCATCGACCTGAAGCCGCTGTTCGCGTACTACAAGAAGATGTACTTCGGCGCGTTGAGCGACTTCAACCAGACCAAGAATGTGGGGCAGGCTGCCAACCAGTGGCCGTTCACCTTTGACAACACAGCCGAGCAGATGCCGAAGATCATCAAGACCGTCAGCTTCGGAAACTCGCCAACGGCGGTGAAGGCCACCTTGTGGAACACGCCGCGTGCGTGGATCGCCACGCAGGACGGCGTGCTGCACACCTTCGGGCTGGGCAACTACCTGTCGCCTACGGCGACCGGCACCCCCGCTGAAGTTTCTGAAACCGGCGTCATGGCGATCGGGCAGAACGTGACGGGCCTGACCTACTTCCGCAACACGGTGGGCAATGCCGGCAACGACATCAACAACAAGCTGATCGTCGTCTCACGGGGCGAGCGCAAGATCCAGTGGCTCGATGTCAACAGCGGCGCCATCGAGCGCACGCTGCAGGACAAGAACCTGATCGACCCGATCTCGGCGGATGACAACGAAGGCGGCGGCACCTTTGCGCCGGTGATCTCGATCGCCGACTACAGCGGCAAGGCGATCTCCAACTATCGTTATGGCGTGCTGTACCTGCACCCGGGCTTCACGGCCTGCCAGCAGACCAACGGCGGCTGCCCGACGATCAACGCCAGCGGTGGCGCGGCACCGTTCGAGTTCGGCGGCAGCCTGATGCTGCCGGGCAAGGCCTTCGGGGTCGCCGGTGCGAACGTGCCTTAAGGCATAGCAGTCGGCTCGTCCGGCACGGTGCGGTTCAACGCCGCCAGCCGTTCCGGCGTGCCGACGTCAGTCCAAGGGCCTGGGTAGCGTTCTGCGCTCACCAGGCCCTTTTTCATGGCCGCACGCAACAGCGGCGCCAGCGCAGCCCGGATGCCCTGCGGGTTGCCCGCGGCAATCTCGGTGTAGGGCGGTGCGAAGAGCGCCGCACGGTACAGGCCGATGGTCGAGAAGGTAAGTCGCTGCGGCGCATCGTCGAGCGCAAGCCCTTCGGGCGACAGCCCGAAATCGCCGCGCGGGTTGTGCGCGGGATTGGGCACCAGCCACAGGTGGGCCAGCATCCCGCTTGCCGCAAAGCGTGTAACGGCCTCTTGCGTGAAGCGAAAGTCGGGCGCGAACACATCGCCGGCCGCCACCCAGAAAACCTCGCCCAGCAACGGCAGCGCACGCACGATGCCGCCGGCGGTCTCGAGCGCGCCACCGAAGTCGCGGCCCTCGTGGGAGTATGAAATGGACAGTCCACCATGCCCCTCCAGCGTGTGCTGTGGGCCGAAATGGCTTGAAATCCGGTCGCCCAGCCAGGCGGTGTTGACCACCAGTTCGGTGAAGCCTCCGGCCGCCAGCGCCTCCATCGGCCACTGCATCAGCGGCTTGCCGCGCACCTCCAGCAGGGGCTTGGGCGTGACATCGGTCAGCGGCCGCATGCGCTCGCCCCGGCCTGCGGCGAGGATCATCGCCTTCGCCGTCACGCGTTCACCGCAGCAAGGCTGCCGCGCGCCAGCGCATGCCGCTCGGCATGGCCGGGCCGAAACAGCGCGAGCAGCGCCGACATCAGCGCGTGCGCCTTGGCCGAGTGGTCGCCGCCGAAATTGCAGACGTACACATCCAGCGTCACGGCGCGCTGCTCCGGCCAGGTATGGATGCAGAGGTGCGACTCGGCCAGCAGCACGGTGGCCGTGACGCCACCCGGGCCCTCGGGCGTGGCGGGAAAGGTGTGGAAGAGACGCCCCACGCCCTGCAGGCCGACCGCCTCGACCGCCTTGAGGCATGCCGCGCCGAGTGCTTCGGCATCGAGCAGCCAGTGCGGCTCGCACTGGCAGTCGTGAAGGTCGGCGGTGAGGTGCAGTCCATGCATGGGCGGCACTCTAGCAAAGGACAAACCGGGGGTCTGCGGAAGAAGCACCCCCTGCTCGCTAAAATCGCGGGTTCCCCCCAACCCCCTCCTCCTCGAAAGCCTTCCCAAATGGCCAACCAAGCCTTGATGGCCAACGCGATCCGCGCGCTGGCAATGGACGCCGTCCAACTCGCGAACTCCGGCCACCCGGGCGCGCCAATGGGCATGGCCGACATGGCAGTGGCGCTCTGGGGCGATCACCTGCAGTTCAATCCGGCCAACCCGCACTGGGCCAATCGCGACCGCTTCATCCTTTCGAACGGCCACGCGTCGATGCTGTTGTATGCGGTGCTGCATCTCACCGGCTACGAACTGCCCATCGACGAGCTCAAGCACTTCCGCCAACTGCACAGCAAGACCCCGGGCCACCCAGAAATCGACGTGACGCCGGGCGTCGAAACCACCACCGGCCCACTGGGCCAGGGCATCACCAACGCAGTCGGCTTCGCGCTGGCCGAGAAGCTGCTCGCGGCCGAGTTCAACCGCAAGGGCCACGAGATCGTCGACCACCACACCTACGCCTTCCTCGGCGACGGCTGCATGATGGAAGGCATCAGCCATGAAGCGGCCGGGCTGGCCGGTGCATGGCGGCTCGGCAAGCTGATCGCGCTGTACGACGACAACGGCATCAGCATCGATGGCCAGGTCAAGCCCTGGTTCATCGACAACACCAAGGAGCGCTTCGAGGCGCATGGCTGGAACGTGATCGGCCCGATCGACGGCAACGACGCGAAGGACGTGTCGAAGGCCATCGCCAAGGCCAAGAAGAGCGGCGAGAGCGACCAGCGCCCCACCTTGATCATCTGCCGGACGCAGATCGGCAAGGGCAGCCCGAACCGCGCCAACACCGCCAAGGCCCACGGCGAGCCGCTCGGTACCGAGGAAATCGCGCTCACGCGCAGCGCGCTGCAGTGGCCGTATGCGGCCTTCGAGATTCCGGCCGAGGTTTATGCCGACTGGGACGGCAAGGCCCGCGGCGCCAAGGAAGAAGCCGCCTGGAACGAGCGCTTCGCCGCGTACAGCGCCGCGTACCCCGAACTGGCCGCCGAGTTCACGCGCCGCATGAAGGGCGAGCTGCCGAAGGACTTCAACCAGATCGCGTTCGACGCCGTGGTGTCGGCCCACACCAAGGCCGAGACCGTGGCCTCGCGCAAGGCCTCGCAGATCGCGCTGGAGTTCTTCACCGCCGCGCTGCCCGAGATGCTGGGCGGCAGCGCCGACCTCACCGGCTCCAACCTCACCAACACCAAGAGCACCGCACCGCTGCGCTTCGACGCGAAGACCGGTGCCGTGGTGCTCGGCGCGCCGCACGAAACGGCCAAGCAGGGCGCAGAAGACGAAGCCAAGCCCGCCAGCAGCACCGACGACGCCGAGTCGCCGCACGGCGTGATCGGCCGCCACATCAACTACGGCGTGCGCGAGTTCGGCATGGCCGCGGTGATGAACGGCGTCGCGCTGCATGGCGGCTACATCCCCTATGGCGGCACCTTCCTCACGTTCAGCGACTACAGCCGCAATGCGATCCGCATGGCCGCGCTGATGAAGCACCGCGTGATCCACGTGTTCACGCACGACTCCATCGGCCTCGGCGAAGACGGCCCGACGCACCAGTCGATCGAACACGCCGCGTCGCTGCGCCTGGTTCCGAACCTCGACGTCTGGCGTCCGGGCGACACCGCCGAAACCGCAGTGGCCTGGGCCGTCGCGCTGCAGAACGCGCGCCGCCCGAGCGCACTGCTGCTGTCGCGCCAGAACCTCGCCTATTCGCCGAAGAAAGACCTGGCCGACATCAGCAAGGGTGCCTACGTGCTCAGCGAGCCGGCCGACATCGGCCTGAAGAAGAAGGCCAAGGCCGTGTTGATCGCGACCGGCTCCGAGGTGCAGCTCGCGCTCGCCGCGCAGAAGCTGCTGGCCGAAAAGAAGATCGCGGTGCGCGTCGTCTCCATGCCTTCCACCAGCGTGTTCGACCGCCAGAGCGCGGGCTACAAGAAGAGCGTGCTGCCGGCCGGCCTGCCCCGCATCGCGGTCGAAATGGGCGTGACCGACGGCTGGTGGAAATACGGCTGTGCGGCCGTGGTCGGCCTCGACACCTTCGGCGAATCGGCGCCTGCGTCGGCACTGTTCAAGCACTTCGGCTTCACGCCCGACAACGTGGCCGCCACCGTGCGCGCCGTGCTCGGCAAGAAGTAACCCAGTTTCATACAACCATCCAGGAGCAAATCAGTGGCTATCAAGATCGGTATCAACGGCTTCGGCCGTATCGGGCGCATGGTGTTTCGTGCGGCCGTGCAGAACTTCAAGGAAATCGAAGTGGTCGGCATCAACGACCTGCTCGAGCCCGAATACCTGGCCTACATGCTCCAGTACGACTCGGTGCATGGCCGGTTCAGGGGTGAAGTCGCGGTCGAGGGCAACACCCTCATCGTCAACGGCAAGAAGATCCGCCTCACGCAGGAACGCGACCCGGCCAACCTCAAGTGGAGCGACATCGGCGCCGACGTGGTGGTCGAGGCCACTGGTCTGTTCCTGACCAAGGAAACCGGCCAGAAGCACATCGATGCGGGTGCGAAGAAGGTCGTGATGTCGGCGCCCAGCAAGGACGACACGCCGATGTTCGTCTACGGCGTCAACGACAGCACCTACAAGGGCGAGGCCATCATCAGCAACGCCAGCTGCACCACCAACTGCCTGGCGCCCGTCGCCAAGGTGCTGCACGACAAGTGGGGCATCAAGCGCGGCCTGATGACGACCGTGCACGCCACCACCGCGACCCAGAAGACCGTCGACGGCCCGAGCAACAAGGACTGGCGCGGCGGCCGCGGCATCCTGGAAAACATCATCCCGTCGAGCACCGGCGCCGCCAAGGCCGTGGGCGTGGTGATCCCGTCGCTCAACAAGAAGCTCACCGGCATGAGCTTCCGCGTGCCGACCTCCGACGTGTCGGTGGTCGACCTCGTGGTCGAGCTCGAGAAGTCGGCAACCTACGCCGAAATCTGCGCCGAGATGAAGGCCCAGTCCGAAGGCGCGCTCAAGGGCGTGCTCGGCTACACCGAAGACAAGGTCGTCTCGACCGACTTCCGCGGCGAGCCCCGCACCTCGGTGTTCGACGCCGAAGCCGGCATCGCGCTGGACGGCACCTTCGTCAAGGTCGTGAGCTGGTACGACAACGAATGGGGCTACTCGAACAAGGTGCTCGAGATGGTGCGCGTGGTGGCGAAGTAACGCTCGCCCCCAGGCTGCGCGGCACTTCGTGTCCGCTTCGCCTACCCCCTGCCGGGGGCAACACCAGCGGCCGGGCGAAGCCCGTTCCGCGGTGTTTCCCGAATGACGCGGTCAGACGGGCTCAAGCACGTGGATCACGCGGCTCTCGGTCATCTCCTTGGTCTTCGCGCCATAGGCCGCCATGTGTGGCGCGACCGCGTGCGCCTGCAGCGCGGCCAGGCTCTCCCACTTCTCGATCACCACGAAAGTGTCGGCGCCGAAGCTGCCCTTCGAAGGCGGCATGCCGGCAGCGTCGACGGTTGCGGCGTATTCGATGCAGCCTGTTTCGGCCAGCACGGCGGCGCGGTTGGCGGCAAAGAGTTCGAGCATGGCGGCGCGCTGGCCGGCCTTGGCGGTGATGACGGCGACGACGTGGATCATGGTGAATCTGGCTCCGTTGGTTTTGATGAGGGAATGCGTCCCGGACTCTAGCCGAGGCCCCTCCCCTCGCCTGTCGCCCGCGCGGCCTGCAGGGGCACCCGGCCTGTTCCCGTCGGAATTTCAAGGCTGTTGGCCTACCTGGAATTTCAAACTTGGCGCATGGAAGCACGGCTTGCCGCACGCGACAGTGCTTTCGTCCCAAAGCCTCGCTGTCGCACACCATGAATCCCAAACATCTCTTCGACCTGTCCCGCAAGGCAGTCAGCGCGTGGGTGGATGATTTCGCGCCGAGCATGGGCGCGGCGATCTCCTACTACACGATGTTCTCGCTGGCGCCGCTGCTGGTGATCGTGACCGCCATCGCCGGCGCACTGTTCGGCCGGGAGGCCGTACAGGGCGAGATCGTCGCCCAGCTCACCGGGCTGATCGGGCGCGAAGGCGCGATCGCGGTGCAGGGCCTCGTGCGCAGTGCGAGCGAGCCCGCCAAGGGCCTGGCCGCCGGGCTGCTCGGCGTCGGCGTCCTGATCATCGGCGCGACCACGGTGTTCGCCGAGCTGCAGAGCGCGCTCGATCGCATCTGGCACGTGCCCGAAAAGGACAAGCCGAAGGGCGTCTGGGCACTGCTGCGCGCGCGGGTGCTGTCGTTCGGTCTCATCCTGGGCCTGGCGTTCCTGCTGATGGTGTCGCTCACGGTCAGCGCGGTGCTGGCTGCGTTCGGCAGCTGGGCCGGCGGGCTGATGCCGGGCTCCGAGCTGCTACTGCAGGTCCTCAACATGGCGATCTCGCTGTCCGTCAGCACCGTGCTGTTCGCGATGATCTTCAAACTGATGCCGACCGCGCCGATCGCATGGCACGACGTCTGGATCGGCGCGATGGTCACCGCGGTGCTGTTCGAAATCGGCAAGGCGTTGATCGGCCTCTACCTCGGCAAGAGCGGCGTCACCGAGTCGTTCGCGGCGGCGGGCTCGCTGGTGGTGGTGTTGGCCTGGGTCTACTACGCGGCGCAGATCTTTCTGCTGGGGGCGGAGTTCACCAAGGTCTATGCGAACGAGCACGGCTCGGTGGCGGGTGCCAAGGCGGTGGCGGCCACCGAGGCCACGGCCACGGTGGCTGCGGCCGGCACCGACGCGTCGCCTGCCGCGGTGGTGGCATCGGCGCAACCCGACGGCGCGGCCCTGGCCAGCGCGACCGCCGCACAGCGCGAAGTCGCGCGGCGGCTGCAGGTTGCCACCAGGACGCTGACCCAGCAGGTCGCCGTGTTCGCCGCGGTGACGCTCGTCAGCGCCGTGGTGTCGCGCTGGCAAAAGCGGCAGCGCAAGGCGGCACGGCAGCATTGACCACGGCCGGCGAGGTTGTGGTGTTCAATAGATGGGTGGCCGGCGCGCGATCCTGCAGCGCTGGCCCCTCCGAAAGACCGCCATGGCCGAATCGCTGCTTCTCACCACCGCCCGCGTTTCGACATTCGATGGCGACCGGCTCCTCACCGGCGCCAGCGGCTTTTTCTTCGAGCGCGACGAGCAGCTGTTCTTCGTGACCAGCCGGCACGTGGTGGTGGACGCGCCGACCAAGCACTTTCCCAACCGCATCGAGATCGAGCTGCACACCGACGCGGTTGATCTGACGCGCTCGTTCTCGGTATCGGTCTGGCTGTATGTGGACGGCAAGAGCGCCTGGCGCCAGGGCAGCGACATGGGCGGCGAGATCGATGTCGCGGTGATCGAGATTCCGCGCTCCGCGATTCCGGCATCGACCGCGATGTTCTGCTTCACGCCCGCGCACCTGCAACGCTCGCTCGACGAGGTGGAGGTCGGCAGCGTGCTGCTGGTGGTCGGCTTTCCGCTCGGCTTTCACGACGTGGTGCATCACCTGCCGGTAGTGCGGCAGGCGGTCGTCGCCTCGTCGTTCGGCATCCGGTTCCAGGGGCAGGGTTTCTTTCTGACGGATGCGCGCACGCACCGCGGCACGAGCGGTGCACCGGTCGTCATGCGCGTGCCGGCCGGCGGAGGCCCGCTGCCTTGGAAGCTGCTCGGCGTGCATTCGTCGCGCATGGACATGAGCACGCGCGACCTGGTGCTCGACGAGTCGCTCGGCCTCAACTGCGCCTGGTACGCCGACATCCTGCTCACGCTGACCGCACCCGGCGCCGTCGTGGCGCAGGTCACGGCGCCTGCGGCCTGACTTCGGCGCTTACGGTTTCGCCGGCGGCTCGTTTGGCGGCGGCTGGTTCTCGCGCTTGTTCTTGTCGAGGGCGCGCTCCAGCGCCTGCTTGGCGTTTTCGGCGTCCTGCTTCACCTGTGGTGACTTCGCGAAAGCGACGGTCTTGTCGCGCGCCGTCTCTGCCAGTTCTGCCGCCTTCTTGGCAGCGGCGATGGCGGCCGCTTCGGTCTTGTCGACGGCCGCGTTGACCTGCTCGCGCGAAGGTTCTTTGCCGGCGTGATCCGTGCAGGCCGCCAGCGCCAGCGCGGCGGCAACCAGCATGCCCAGCGTCAGCTTGCTGCGGATGGAGTTGGAAAGGGTCATGGCCAAAGGCTAGTGCCGGCCGGCCGCGCCGGCAAAACATCCAGGCCGCGAACGGCTGTAGGACGTGACACCCGCCGGGCACAAGCCGTTACAGCGCGTGCGGTCCGTGCAGTCCGTTGGATGGCGGCTCGCCGGTCGCCAGGCTCAGTAGTGGGGCGGCAGTTCGTCGCGCAGGTTGCGCGGGCTGCCGCTGCCCGCGTCGGTGCTCTGCTGGCGCAGCTGCACCACCTGTTGGACCAGGCTGTCGATCTGCTGCTGCTGCCGGTAGATCACCAGGTTGAGCTGGTCGAGCAGGTCTTCGGTGTAGCTCGCCTTGATCTCCAGCTCGTTCAGGCGGTGTTCGACGTCTTGCGGATGTTCCATCCCGCCTATTTGACAGGAAGCGCCGGCGGCCGCTCCTCGCGCCCACCCGGATGCCGCGCGAAGCGGGCCGGGTCGCGCCCGTGCACCGGCGCGTCGTGGTCCCAAGGCCAGCCACCGAACTGGGTGCGGCGGTAGTCCTGCATGGTCTGCGCGATCTCGGCCTGCGTGTTCATCACGAACGGCCCGTACTGCACCACCGGCTCGGCGATCGGCCGGCCCTGCAGCACCAGGAACTCGGCGACGGCGCCGTTGCCGTTGACCAGCTCGACCGCTTCCGCGGCGCGCAGCTCGATCATTGCGTGCTGCGTCACGTCCTGCCCGGCCACGGCGACCGACGTGCCCTTGAAGAAATAGAGCGTGCGGCGCGTGCCCTCGCCGGTGGCGGCCGGCAGCGTCCAGTGCGCGCCGGGCGCCATGCGGATCGTCCAGATCGCCAGGTCGGCATCGGGCTGCGCAGCCCACGAGTCCGGCGGCGGCGCCAGCGGCCCGCCCTCGCCCGGAGCGCCGTCGACCGGGCCGATGCGGCCGGCCACGCTCGAGACTTCGGTGCTGCGGCCTTCGGCATCGGTGGCGGTGAAGTGCGGGATGTCCTCGGCCCAGAACATGGTGAAGTGCGGCGCCACCATCTTGTTGCGCGCCGGCAGGTTCAGCCAGATCTGGAACAGCTCGAGCGGGTTCGGTGCTGCGGCATCGAGCAGCGGGAACATCTCGGAATGCACGATGCCCTTGCCGGCGGTGAGCCATTGCACGTCGCCGCCGCCGAAGCGTGCCGCGGCGCCGAGCGAGTCGGAATGGTCGATCAGGCCCTTGCGCACCACCGTCACCGTTTCAAAGCCGCGGTGCGGATGCCCCGGAAAGCCCGGCACCGGGTTGCCGTGGTACATGCTCCAGCCGTCCTTGCGGCTGAAGTCCGAGCCGAGCTGGCGGCCGGCCAGCATCGCTTCGTCGACCGCCATCTCGCCGTTGCCCTGCGGATAGGCATCGTCGTGGTACGCGCAAAACAGGAAAGGGTCGATCGTCTCCCAGGGGAAACCAAGGGCTTTGATCTGGAGAATCGGGCTGGCAGCAATCGTGGACACGGGGGCACTCCTTCTGTGAATCATTGAAATATGGGGATGCCCACCCCGATGCGAAAGGGGTCGGCGTGGGACGCAGCGACCTGCCAGCGGAACAATGATCTCCCATCGCTACCCTTGCTCTCATGGAAATCGAATTCAAGTTCTGCATTCCGCCCACCCGCCTTGCGGCCGTCGAAGCCGCCGTGCGCCGCGGCGCCGTGGTTCGCACGCGCCTGCAGGCGCGCTACTTCGACACCGCCGACCGCGCCCTGGCTTCCAGTGGCATCGTGCTGCGGCTGCGCAAGGAAGGCCGGCGCTGGGTGCAGACCGTCAAGGCCGCGGGTGACGGGCCGCTGCATCGCGAGGAGCACAACGTGGATCTCGGCGTCGCGCGCGCCGGGGTGGTGCCGGCGCCCGATGCGCAGCGCCACCACGGCACGCCGGTGGGCGAGCGGCTGGTTCAGGCACTGGCCGGCGCGCCGCTGGCTGAAACCTATGCGACCGACATCTGGCGGCTGACGCGCGATGTGCGTGCCGGCGGCAGCACCGTGGAACTCGCGCTCGACGTGGGCAAGGTGGTCGCGCACGCGGGCACGCCCGAGGCGCGCGAGTCACCGGTGTGCGAGCTGGAACTCGAACTCAAACGTGGCCCGGTGGCCGGCCTGGTCGCCCTCGCGCAGCGCTGGGCGCAACAGCACGGGTTGTGGTTCAGCACCGTTTCCAAGGCCGAGCGTGGCGAGCGCCTGCTGGCGGGCCTCGACGTGGTGCCGGCCGTCAAGGCGCTGCCGCCGCGTTTTCCGCAAGATGTGCCGCCGGACGGCCCGGCCGTGCAGCGCGCCGTGGTCGCGAGCTGCCTGGCGCAGATGCTGCCCAACGCCAGCGAGATCGCGGCGGGCAGCGAGGACGAGGAGCAAGTCCATCAGTTGCGCATCGGCATCCGGCGCCTGCGCACCGCGCTGCGCGAGCTGAGCGAACTCGCGCCATCCGCTTTCGATGCAGCCTGGGAACCCCCGCTGGTCGATGCCTTTCGCGCGCTCGGCGCGCTGCGCGACCGCGTACAGGTGGTGCAACGCATGGCGCCGCAGCTGCGCGAGGCCGGTGCGCCAGCCATCGCGTTGCCGGCCGAAAACGCGCCTGCACCCCCGGCTGGCACCGCCGTGCGCGCGCCGGCTTTCCAGGCCGTTCTGGTGGCGCTGATCGGCTTCACGGCCGGTGAAGCTCAGGATGTAAGCGAGTCCTCGCTCAACTCCAAAGCCACGCTGCGCCTGCTGCGCAAGCACCTGCAGCAGCTGCACGCGAAAACGGTGCGCGACGGCAAGCGCTTCGAAACCCTGGCCGCCGAAAGCCAGCACCGCGCGCGCAAGCGGCTCAAGCGGCTGCGCTACCTGGGCGAATTCGTCGCGCCGCTGTTTGTCGAAGCCGGCGCGAAGCGCTACCTCGCACGGCTTGGCCCCGCGCAAGACGCCCTGGGCGAGTTCAACGACGAAGCGGTCGCCAGCGCGCTGTACCGCCAGGCGGTGGAACACGACCCCGGTGCCTGGTTCGCCGTCGGCTGGTTCAGCGCCCGGCGTCCGGCCGGGGCGCGGGCTTGCCGCAAGGCGCTGGGCGAAATCGCTGCCGGCCCGCGCTTCTGGCGGCGCAGGAAGCGCCATGGCGGGGGCGACTGAGGCCTTCGCAGGCGCGTCACATGCCGCCGCCAGAATCGGCGCGATGTACCACGGCGAACGCTTCAACGGCTACACCCACCTGCTCGGCCTGTTGCTCGCCTTGCTCGGCGCAGGCCTGCTGCTCGGCAAGACGCTGCCGCACGGCGATGCGGCCCGGATCGCGGCGGCGCTGGTGTTCGCGCTGTCGATGGTGGTGCTGTACGCCGCGTCGACGCTGTTCCACAGCACGCGCGGCCCGGCCCGGCTGTTCTGGCAGCGCGCCGACCACTGCGCGATCTACCTGCTGATCGCGGGCACCTACACCCCCTTCGGCCTCGTAACGCTGCAGGGCCCATGGGGCTGGGCACTGCTGGCCGCGATCTGGAGCGTGGCGGTTTTCGGCATCTACCGGGAATTGCGGCCCGGCGTCGGCGCCGCGCCTTCGCTGCCGCTCTACATCGGCATGGGCTGGCTCGGCGTGGCCGCGGCGGCGCCGCTGGCCGCACGGCTCGATGGCGGCGGTCTCGGCTGGCTGCTGGCCGGCGCGGTGCTCTATACCGCGGGCACGGTGTTCTATCGCAACCGGCGCGGCTGGGTGCATGCCCACGGACTGTGGCACTTGTTCGTACTTGGTGGCACTGCCAGCCATTTCGTCGCCATCACGTGGTTTGTGCTCTGAAGCCCTCTAACTGTGGGGCGTACGCATCTTTTGCGCACCGGGCGGGCCGAAGATTTGACATTTCAGTCACATTTGCGTGACGTTTTGACGCTGAAGCGCGTCTGGTTGCGCTGCAACAAACCAATTTCGGCCTTGCTGTGCAAGACTGTTGTTGCGGTCAGGGAGCGGTCAGCCACAACGCGGGGGTGGTGTTCATGGAAACAAGCGATCTCAGAACGATCGAGCAGGCGCGGGTCTCGGTCGAAGAAATCATCACGGCCAGGTATCTCGGCGTGCAGGCCGTGCCCACGCTCGCAGCAACCGACTTCGCCCTGCTGCCGCCATCGCTGCAAGAGGTAGAGCGGCGCATCGTCGAAGACAACGAGGATGGCAACCGCATGCGCGTGGGTCTTCACATGTGCCTGAGCGCGGCCAGCGTGGCGCTGCAGGTCGCCGCGAAACTCATGCACGACTTCCCGGATCTGGCCCACGCCGAACGGGCCAAGGCCCTGCTCAAGTGCTCCGAAGACGCCATGGCGGCCGCCGACGCTGCGCGCCATGCCGCGTCCGTGCTCTCCGGCGAGGAACTGCCCGAAACCGAGGCGTTCTTCGACAGTTCGCGCTTCTAAGCCCTCTCGCTCCCCCGGATCGGTGCGTCCGCGCACCGCCATCACGCTGAAACCACGCTGATTTCAGGGAAAACCCCTGGGCGCAAGCGGGCCCGCATCTTGCAAGCTGCTGTCCAAAGTTGACTGTCGACAGTTTGCACCTGCAAACGGGCGGCCGACCCGGAGAAGCAGAGCCATGCCGCCGTTGCACGCCGTGGGCCCCCTGGCCCCCCCCATGTCCGATGCCGAGCGCCAAGTGCGCGAAGACTTGGCCGCCGCCTACCGGCTGGTCGCCTATTACGGCATGGACGACAGCATCTACACCCACATCTCGGCGCGGGTGCCGGGCCAGGACGGCCAGTTCCTGATCAACCCGTTCGGCATGCTGTTTCGCGACATCACCGCCTCGTCGCTGGTCAAGATCGACCTCGAAGGCCGCATCCTGGACGACTCGCCCCACGACGTGAACCCGGCCGGCTTCACCATCCACAGCGCGGTGCACGCGGCACGCCACGATGCGGCCTGCGTACTGCACACCCACACCGTGGCTGGCGTGGCGGTGTCGTCGCTGGCTGGCGGGCTGCAGCCCTGCAACCAGTGGGCGCTGCAGTTCTACAACCGGGTCGTGTACCACGACTTCGAGGGCATCGCGCTCGACGACGACGAGCGCGAACGCCTGGTGGCTGACCTCGGCCCGACCGCCCAGGCGCTGATCCTGCGCAACCACGGCCTCGTGACGCTGGGCCGCAACGTGTCCGAAGCTTTCATCCTCATGCTCAACCTCGAGCGCGCCTGCCGCGTGCAGCTGGCGATCCAGTCGAGCGGCGTGCCGGTCTACCCGGTGCCGCCGGAGGTCTGCGAGAAAACCGCGCGCCAGTACGAAAGCGGCGACAGCACCCGCCTGCCCGGCACGCCCGACCCGAACGCGCGCGAGTGGCGCGCGCTGCTGCAGCGCATCGAGCCGGCGCCCGCTACCTCGTTCCGCCAGTGAGGCGCGCAGCCAGGGGCCGCGCCCCCCGCACCGCCTAGAAATCCGTCCCCCGTCCTTCCAATCTTCCCTCGAGCCACAAGGAGTCCTGTCCCCATGAAACGTCGCAACCTCATCCAACTGGGTGCCGCCGCCACCGGCCTGACGCTCGCGGGCGTGCCGCTGCATCTGTTGGCCGCCGGCAAGAAGGGCGGCGTGATCAACGCCGTCGTGCAGCCCGAACCGCCCAGCCTGATGGTGGGCATCACGCAGAACGCGCCGACCCAGCTGGTCGCGGGCAACATCTACGAGGGCCTGCTGCGCTACGACGAAAAGGTCAACCCGCTGCCCGGCCTCGCGACCTCGTGGACGTCGAACAAGGAAGGCACGCTCTTCACCTTCAAGCTCAAGCCCGGCGTGCTGTGGCACGACGGCAAGCCCTTCACCGCGGCCGACGTGGTGTTCTCGGCCGATGTGTTCCTGCGCAAGACGCACGCGCGCCTGCGGGCCAACCTGGCGGCGGTGGAAAGCATCAAGGCGCTCGACCCGCTCACGGTCGAGTTCAAGCTCAAGTACCCGTTCGGCCCGTTCCTCGGCATCTTCGAGGTCGGCAGCATGCCGATGATCCCCAAGCACATCTACGAAGGCACCGACTTCGCCACCAACCCGGCCAACGCCACGCCGATCGGCACCGGGCCCTTCAAGTTCAAGGAGTGGGTCAAGGGCTCGTACATCCAGCTCGTGGCCAACGAGAAGTACCACGTCAAGGACGTGCCGCTGGTCGAGAGCGTCTACTTCCACGTCATTCCCGACGCCGCATCGCGCGCCGCGGCGTTCGAATCGGGCAAGGTCGATGTGGTGCCGGGCGGCGCCGTCGAGTACTTCGACGTGCAGCGCCTGGCCAAGCTGCCGGGTGCCGCCGTCACCACCAAGGGCTGGGAGTTCTTCGCGCCGCACGCCTGGTTGTGGCTCAACAACCGCAAGGCGCCGATGGACAGCGTCAAGTTCCGCCAGGCGGTGATGTTCGCGATCGACCGCGAAGCCATCTGCAAGGTGGCGTGGCAAGGCTTCGCCAAGCCTGCGACCGGCCCGTTCAACAGCAACATCAAGTTCCACAGCACCGACGTTGCCAAGTACCCGCGCAATGTCGAGGCCGCCAAGAAGCTGCTGGCCGAAGCCGGCTACAAGGGCGAAACCCTGCGCATGCTGCCGCTGCCTTACGGCGAGACCTGGACGCGTTCGGCCGAGATCCTGCGCCAGAACCTGCTGCAGGCCGGCATCAAGATCGAAATGGTCGCGACCGACGTGGCCGGCTGGAACCAGAAGCTCAACGAGTGGGACTACGACCTGGCCTTCACCTACGTCTACCAGTACGGTGACCCGGCGCTGGGCGTGGCCCGCAACTACACGACCAGCAACATCGCCAAGGGCTCGCCGTTCAACAACGTCGAGGGCTACTCGAATCCGAAGATCGACGAGCTGTTCGATGCCGGTGCGAAGGAGGCCGACCCGGAAAAGCGCAAGGCCATCTACCTGCAGGTGCAGAAGATCCTGCTGGACGAAGTGCCCGTGGCCTGGCTCTACGAGATCAACTTCCCGACGCTGTACCGCACCAAGATCAACAACCTGGTGAGTTCCGCGATCGGCCTGAACGACAGCCTCGGCACCGCATCGATCGCGTGACATGAAGCGCACGCAGTTCATGCTGACCCGCGTGCTGCAGGGTCTGGTGGCGATCCTGCTGATCGCCACGGTCAACTTCATGCTGGTGCGCGCCGCGCCGGGCGATCCGGTGTCGGTGATGGCCGGCGAGTCGGGCGCGTCCGACCCGCAGTTCGTGGCCCAGCTGCGTGAACAGTTCGGGCTCGACAAGCCGATCACCACGCAGCTCGCCACCTACCTGGGCAAGGTGGTGCAGCTCGACCTCGGCTTCTCGCACCGCCAGCAGCAGCCGGTGCTCAAGCTCATCATGGACCGGCTGCCCGCCACGCTGCTGCTGACCGGCACGGCGTTCGCGCTGTCGCTGCTGTTCGGCATCACGCTCGGTGCGCTGTCGGCGCGGCGGGCCGGTACCTGGGTCGACAGCTCCATCACCGTCGTGGCGCTGATCTTCTACGCCACCCCGCTCTACTGGCTTGCGCTGATGGCGGTGCTGGTGTTCACGGTGCAGCTCGAATGGCTGCCGGGCTTCGGCTTCAGCACCGTGGGCTCGGGACTCACGGGCCTGGCGCTGGCGCTCGACATCGGCCGCCACCTGCTGTTGCCGGCGCTCACGCTCGCGCTGTTCTACATGGCCGTCTATGCGCGCATGACGCGGGCCGCGATGCTCGAAGTGGCGCAGATGGACTTCGTGAAGACGGCTCGCGCCAAGGGCGTGAAGCCCGGGCGCATCCTGCGTGCGCACGTGCTGCGCAACGCGCTGCTGCCGGTGGTCACGCTGGCCGGCATCCAGGCCGGCGGGATGATCGGCGGCGCGGTGCTGACCGAAACCGTGTTCGCCTGGCCCGGCATCGGGCGGCTGATGTTCGACGCGCTGCTGCAGCGCGACTACAGCCTGCTGCTCGGCGCCTTTCTCGTGACGGCCGCCATGGCGGTGCTGTTCAACCTCGTCACCGACCTCGTCTACACGCTGGTCGACCCACGCATCGAACTGACATGATGAAAAGCCCCTTCTGGCGCCGCTTCACCCGCAACAAGGGTGCGGTCATCGGCATGGTCGTGCTGGTGATCGTCGCCATCGTCGCGCTTCTCGGCCCGTGGATTGCCACCAACGACCCCTGGGGCATGGTGCAGCAGCCCTTCCTGCGCCCCTGGACGGAGCCAGGCTTCGCCATGGGCACCGACACGCTGGGCCGCGACATCATGTCCGGCGTGATCCACGGTGCGCGCATCTCGCTGCTGATCGGCGTGGTGTCGACCGTGGTGGCGCTGCTGATCGGCGTCACGCTGGGCGCCATCGCCGGCTATTTCGGCGGCTGGATCGACGCGGGCCTGATGCGCTTCACCGAGATCTTCCAGGCGGTGCCGAGCTTTGCGCTGGCGATCGTGCTGGTCGCCATCTTCCAGCCGTCGGTGGGCTCCATCGTCGCGGCCATCGCCATCGTGTCGTGGCCGCCGGTGGCGCGGCTGGTGCGCAGCGAGTTCCTCACGCTGCGCCAGCGCGACTTCGTGCAGGCCGCGCTGCTGGCCGGCCAGTCGACGCCGCGCATCATCCTCACGCAGATCCTGCCCAACGCCATGTCGCCCATCATCGTGATGGCGTCGCTGATGGTGGCCACGGCCATCCTGCTCGAATCGAGCCTGAGCTTCCTCGGCCTCGGCGACCCGAACCAGATGAGCTGGGGCTACATGGTCGGCTCGGCCCGCACCGTGCTGCGCCAGGCCTGGTGGATGGCGCTGTTCCCGGGCCTGGCGATCGTGTTCACCGTGCTGGCGCTCAACCTCGTGGGCGAGGGCCTCAACGACGGCCTCAACACGCGGCTCGACGGGAGAAGCAAATGAGCGCGACCGTTGCAACCGTGCCCGCGGCCGTGCAGCCGGTGCTCGACATCGTCGGCCTCGGCATCAGCCTGCCAGCAGGTGCCGACCGCGCGCTCGCCGTCGATGGCGCCACGCTGTCGGTGCTGCCGGGCCAGACGCTCTGCGTGGTCGGCGAATCGGGTTCGGGCAAGTCGATGATCGCCAATGCCGTGATGGGCCTGCTGCCGCGCCCGCACGTGGCGCCGGTGGCTGGGCAGATCCTGTTCGAGGGCCGCGACCTGCTGCAGCTGACCGAACCGCAGATGCGCGAGCTGCGCGGTCGACGCATCGGCATGGTGTTCCAGGAGCCGATGACGGCGCTGAATCCGGTGATGCGCATCGGCGAGCAGATCGGCGAGGTGTTCGACGCGCACGGCAACGTGCCCGCAGCCGAGAAGCGCCGCCGCATCCTCGCGGCGCTCGCCGATGTCGGCCTGCCAGATCCAGAACTGCTGATCGACGCCTACCCGTTTCGCCTGTCGGGCGGGCAGCGCCAGCGCGTGATGATCGCCTGCGCGCTGGTGCTGGAGCCGGTGCTGCTGATCTGCGACGAGCCGACCACGGCGCTCGACGTGACCACGCAGGCGCAGATCCTCAAGCTCATCCGCGAGCTGCAGCAGCGCCGCGGCACCGCGGTGCTGTTCATCACGCACGACTTCGGCGTGGTCTCCGAGATCGCCGACCAGGTGGCGGTGATGCAGACCGGCAAGCTGGTCGAGGCCGGCCCTGCGCGCCAGGTGCTCACCGCGCCGCAGCACCCCTACACCCGCAAGCTGATCGCGGCGATTCCCGATGGCGAGGCCGCGAGCCCGGTGCGGCAGGACGATGCCATCCGCCTGCTGCAGGTGCAGGATCTTTGCAAGACCTACCGCACCGGCAACGGCCTGTTCAAGCGCGGCCGCTCGGTGCAGGCGGCGAAGGACATCAGCTTCGAGCTGCTGCGCGGCGAAACGCTGGGGCTGGTCGGCGAGTCGGGCTCGGGCAAGTCGAGCGTCGGGCGCTGCCTCGTGGGGCTTGCACCGTTCGACAGCGGCCGCATTCTCTTCAAGGGCCGCAACCTCGCGCAGGGCGGCAACGTGCGCCAGGCGGCCGGCGGCAAGATCCAGATGGTGTTCCAGGATCCGTACGCCTCGCTCAACCCGCGGCACCGCATCGGCGCCGCAATCGCGGGCGGGCCGATCGCGCAGGGCGTGGGCAAGGCCGAGGCGATGGCGCGCGCCATGGAGTTGCTGCAGCTCGTCGGCCTTGGCGCCGATGCGGCGCAGCGCTATCCGCACGAGTTCTCGGGCGGTCAGCGCCAGCGCATCGGCATCGCCCGTGCGCTGGCGATGCAGCCCGAACTGCTGGTGGCCGACGAACCGGTGTCGGCGCTCGACGTGTCGGTGCAGGCCCAGGTGCTGGAGCTGTTCGCCCAGGTGCGCGAGCGCTTCCAGCTGGCGATGGTGTTCATCACGCACGACCTGCGCGTGGCCGGCCAGATGTGCGATCACATCGCGGTAATGCAGCGCGGCGTGGTGGTCGAGTACGGCGAAACGCAGAAGGTGCTGCGCGACCCGCAGCACGAATACACGCGCAAGCTGATCGACGCGGTGCCGCGGCTGGCCGCGCTCGACCGCCCGCTGGCGATGGCCGCGTGATGGACGTGCGTGCGACCACCCGCGCGCCGTGCGTGGCGCTGCTCAGCGAGGTGCTGGACATGCAGTACCTGGTGCCCGCTTTCCGCGAGGCCTGCCCCGACATCGACCTGCGCCTGGGCGCCGATCTCGGGCCGCTGGAAGACATCGATGCCGCCGTCTGCTGGTTTCCACCGCATGGCCAGCTCGCGCAGCTGCCGAAGCTCACGCTGGTGCAGTCGCTCGCGGCCGGTATCGACCACATCGTGGCCGACCCCGCGCTGCCGCGCGAGCGCCCGCTGTGCCGCATCGTCGACACCGGCATGGCGGCTGGCATGAAGGCCTATGTGACCTGGGCCGTGGTGCAGCAGCATCGCGGCATGAAGGCCTATGTGGCCAGCTCGGCGGCCGGCCAATGGCAGGAGCAGGACGTGGTGTCGCCGCGCCGCTACCGCGTCGGCATCGCGGGACTCGGCACGCTCGGCATGGCCTGCGCCGAGACGCTCGCGACCATCGGCTACGAGGTCAGCGGCTGGAGCCGCAGCGCCAAGCACGACCTGCCGGCCGGTGTCACCGGCTTTCATGGCGATGCGCAGCTCGATGCGTTCCTGGCGCGCTGCGACACGCTGGTGTGCCTGCTGCCGCTCACGCCGCAAACGCAGGGCTTCCTCAATGCCGCGCTGTTCGCGAAGCTGCCACGCGGTGCGCACCTGGTCAACGTGGGGCGTGGCGACCATCTGGTCGAGGCCGACCTGCTGCATGCGCTCGACGCGGGGCAGCTCTCCGCCGCCACGCTCGACGCGTTTTCGCAGGAGCCGCTGCCGCAGGGCCATCCGTTCTGGGGCGACGACCGCATCCTGGTCACGCCGCACATCGCCACGCGCACCGACCGGCTCGTGATCGCGCAGCAGACACTGGCCAATCTTGCGTCGCTGCAGCAGGGGCAGCGGCCGGCCAACCAGGTCGATCTCGAACGCGGCTACTGAAGCACGCGTCCTTTCACTCAACTTGCCGCACTGCCCTTCCTGCCATGAACGCCATCACCGTCGCCGAACGCGCTGCCCACGACATCGCAGCGCACCTGCACCCCTTCACCAACCTGGCCACCCATCCGCAGGTCGGGCCGCTGGTGATCACGCGCGGCGACGGCATCTTCGTGGAAGACGACCAGGGCCGCCGCTACCTCGAAGCGATGTCGGGCCTGTGGTGCGCGTCACTGGGCTTCAGCAACGCGCGGCTGGCCAGGGCCGGCAGCGAGGCGCTGCATGGGCTTCCGTACTATCACACCTTCAACGGCCGCTCGAACCCGGCCGCCATCGCGCTGGCCGAAAAGCTGCTGACGCTGGCACCGGTGCCGATGTCGAAAGTGTTCTTCGCCAACTCCGGATCCGAGGCCAACGACAGCGCGGTCAAGCTGGTCTGGTACTACCACAACGCCATCGGCAAGCCGGCCAAGAAGAAGATCATCGCGCGCAAGAACGCGTACCACGGCGTCACCGTCGCGGCGGCCAGCCTGAGCGGGCTGGTGCCGAACCACCGCGACTTCGACCTGCCGATCGACCGCATCCTGCATGTGGAGTGCCCGCACCACTACCGCTTCGCCGAAGCCGGCGAGAGCGAGGAAGCCTTCGCGACGCGGCTGGCCGATGCGCTGGAACAGCGCATCCTGGCCGAAGGCCCCGAAACGGTGGCGGCCTTCATCGCCGAGCCGGTGATGGGCGCCGGCGGCGTGCTGGTGCCGCCAGCCACCTACTTCGAGAAGGTGCAGGCCGTGCTGCGCAAGTACGAGGTGCTGCTGATCGCCGACGAGGTGATCTGCGGCTACTGCCGCACCGGCGAGATGTTCGGCTCCAACACCTTCGGCCTGCAGCCCGACATCCTCACTTCGGCCAAGGCGCTGTCGTCGGGCTACGCGGCGATCTCGGCGGTGATGGTCAACGAGAAGGTGCACGCGGCGGTGGCTGCCAACAGCGGCAAGATCGGCACCTTCGGCCACGGCTTCACCTACTCGGGCCATCCGGTCGCGGCGGCGATCGCGCTCGAGACGCTGCAGGTCTACGAGGACGACAACATCCTCGCGCACGTGCAGTCGCTCGCGCCCCGGTTCCAGCGCGGCCTGCAGCGCCATGCGTCGCGCGCCCACGTCGGCGAGGTGCGCGGCGTCGGCCTGATCGGCGCGATCGAGCTCTCGGCCGACCCCGCGAAACGCACGCCGTTCGACCCGGCCCTGAAAGCCGGCGCACGGCTCGCCGAGCTCGCGCTCGCGCAGGGCCTGATCGTGCGCGCCATGGGCGACGCGGTGGCGTTCTGCCCGCCGCTCATCATCACCGCCGAACAGGTCGACGAAATGTTCGCGCGCTTCGACCGCGCATTCGAACTGTTCGAGGCCTCGCTCTGATGCGGGCCTTCTTCACCGACGACCAGCTGCTCGCATGACTGCTGCCACGGCCGCCATCGCGCTGCGCCCGCCCGGCTCGAAGGCCACGGGTGTCGCGCTCTTTTTCTGCGCGCTGGTGGCCTTTGCCAGCTACGACGCGTTCTGCAAGTACATGCTGCAGTTCTACCCGGCGCCTTTCGTCAACCTGATGCGCTACGTTGCGGTGATCTGCATCGCGCTCGCGATGCTGCTGCGCCATGGCGACCTGCGCCTGTGGCGCGTGCCGCAGAAGAAGCTGCTGCTGTTGCGCGGCGTGATGCTCGCCACCGTCGCCACCTGTTTCATGACCGCGCTGATCTGGATGCCGCTGGCCGAGGCCACCGCGATCTATTTCACCGCGCCGCTGCTGATGGTGGCGCTGTCGCCCTGGCTGCTCGGCGAGCATGTGCGGCGCAGCCGCTGGGTCGCGGTGACGGTGGGCTTCGCAGGCATGCTGCTGATCGTGCGGCCCGGCGGCGACCTGCCCTGGCTCGGCACGGTGCTGATGGCGGTGGCGGCGGTCTGCTATGCGATCTTCCAGCTGCTCACGCGGCGGCTTGCAGGCCTGGTGCCGAGCCCGGTGCAATACGCGTGGACGGCACTGGTGTGCCTCGTGGCCACGGCCATTCCAGCGCCCTTCTTCCTACCGGCCGAGGCGCCACCCTGGGGCGCGGTGGCGCTGCTGCTGGCAGGCGGCGCCTGCAGCGGGGCCGCGCAGTGGCTGCTGCTGGCGGCCTTCGAGCGCGTCGAGGCTTCCACGCTCGCGCCGCTCAACTACTTCCAGTTGCTGTTGGCCGTGGGCTTCAGCACCTTCTGGTTCCACAAGCCGCCCGACGGCCTGGCGCTCGCCGGCATCGCCCTGATCGTGGCGGCCGGCCTCTACCTGGCACGGGCACGGCCCGCCGCCGGCTTGTGAAAATAACGGCGACAACGCCCCGCACCGCGAGACAAAAGCACATGGCATTCCCTCCCTCTTCTTCCCCCTCCTCTGCCGACAGCGCGGACGCCTCGGTTTTCGAATCGGTCGAATCGACCGACCTGGTCGGCCTGGTCGAGGCGCAACTGACGCGCGCCATCGTCGAGGGCCGGCTCGCACCCGGCAGCCGCATCGTCGAGGCCGACATCGCGCGCCGCATGGGCATCAGCCGTGCGCCGGTGCGCGAAGCGGCGCGCCGGCTGGAACGGCAGGGCGTGCTGGTGGCACGGCCGCGCCACGGCTTCGCGGTGCGAACCATCAGCGTGCAGGAAATCGACGAACTGTTCGAAGTGCGCATCTGCCTCGAACTCACCGCGATCGAGCGCGCCTGCATCAAGGCCAGCGATGCCGATCTGGCGCGCTTGCCGGTGTTCGTCGATTCCATGGTCGACCTGGCGCCGACCGAGCCGCAGCACAAGCGCATCGCGCGCGACCTGGAGTTCCACACGCTGATCAGCGAGCTCTCGGGCAACGCGCACCTGCACCGCATCTTCTCCAACACGCAGACCGAGATGCGCATGATCATCGCGCTGTGCGATGCGGTCTACCACGACCCCGCGGCCATGGCCGAGACGCATCGCCCGCTGTCCGACGCGCTGGTGAAGCGCGATGTGGCAGCCGCCCGCGCCGCGATGCGGCTGCACCTCGACGACGCGTGGCAGCACGTGCGCGCGCTGTTCGTCGAGCAGCACGGAGCAGTTGCCGCCACCCCTCGCGGAGCCGATCGATGAAAGTCGTCTACAGCGATACGCACAAGCACCATGACCCGCAGCTCTTCATGGTGCGCGGCAAACTCAAGCGCAGCAACGAGCAGCCGGAGCGCGCGTTCCGCCTGTTGCAGGCGGTCGAGCAGGCGGGCCACGAGATCGTCGCCACGCGCGACTTCGGCCCCGGCCCGCGCGCGGCGATCCACACGCCCGAGTACCTGCGCTTTCTGGAAACGGCCCATGCGCGCTGGCAGCTGCTGGACGATCCGTCGGACGAGGTCATGCCCAACATCCACCCGTTCCCGGGCCAGCCCTGCACCTACCCCGAGAGCGTGGTCGGCCAGGCCGGCTTCCACATGGGCGACGCCGCCTGCACGATCGGCGCGCACACCTGGCAGGCTGCCATCGCCTCGGCCAACATGGCCACGCATGCGGCGCAGCTGGTGCTCGACGGCGAGCGCGTTGCCTACGCGCTGTGCCGGCCGCCGGGCCACCACGCGTATGTGGACCGCGCCAACGGCTTCTGCTACCTGAACAACGTCGCCATCGCGGCGCAGCACCTGCGCGGCGTGCACGGCCGCGTGGCGATCCTCGACATCGACGTGCACCACGGCAACGGCACGCAGGGCATCTTCTACCGCCGCTCCGATGTGCTGACCCTCTCGCTGCATGGCGACCCGCGCAACTTCACGCCCTTCTTCACCGGCCATGCGCACGAGCGCGGCGAGGGCGAAGGCCTGGGCTACAACATCAACAAGCCGCTGGCGCTCGGCACCGACATCGACGGCTACCTGCCGGTGCTGCGCGACGCCTGCGACAGCATCCGGGCCTTCGCGCCCGGCGCGCTGGTGGTGGCGCTCGGCCTCGACGCGCACGAGCACGATCCGTACAAGGGCATGAAGATCCAGACCGCAGGCTTTGCGGTGCTGCTGGCCGAGATCGCACGGCTCGGCCTGCCGACCGTGCTGGTGCAGGAAGGCGGCTACCTGTCCGACGACCTCGGGCCCAACATTGCGAGCGCGCTGCGCGGCTTTTCAGGGGCCGCATGACAAGCGTTGATTTCGACGACGTGCCGGTGCTGAGCGAAGGCTCGCCCGAACTCGACGCGGCCTGGGTGCGCCAGCTTGCGCGGGAGCGCTACGGCATCACCGGCGAGATGAAGACTCTCACCGGCGAGCGCGACCGCAACTACCGGCTCGAACGCGCGAGCGATGGCGCGCGCTTCATGCTGAAGATCTCGCACCCGGCCGAGACCGCGCTGGTGGCCGACTTCCAGACCCAGGCCCTGCTCCACCTCGCGGCCACCGACCCCGGCCTGCCCGTGCAGCGCATCGTGCCCACACAACAAGGCGAGCCGTCGTTCCTCTGCGACCCCGGCGACGGGCTGTCGCGCGTGGTGCGCCTTTTCACCTACCTGCCCGGTCTGCCGCTGCCGGAGGCGCCGCGCACGCCGCTGCAGCAGCAGAACCTGGCGCGCATGCTGGCCCGGCTCGACCTCGCGCTCGCCGGCTTCGACCACCCGGCCGGCGACCTGCCGCTGCCATGGGACATCCAGCGTGCCGACAGCGTGCGCGGCCTGCTCGTGCACATTGCCGACGCCGAACGCCGCGCCCTCGCAAGTGGTGCCCTCGACCGTTTCGAGCGCGAGGCCGCGCCGCTGCTGCGCACGCTGCCCGCGCAGCCGATCCACAACGACTTCAACATCTACAACGTGCTGGTGGCGCCGGATGACACCGACCGCATCGCCGCGATCCTCGATTTCGGCGACATGGTGCGCGCGCCCTGCATCGACGACCTGGCCGTGGCCGCGGCCTACCAGATCGGCACCGGCGACGATCCGCTGGTCGACATCGTGCCCTTCGTCGCCGCGTACCACGCGGTGCGGCCGCTGGCACCGGCCGAGGTCGAGGTGCTGTTCACGATGATCACGGCGCGGCTGGTGATGGTGGTCGCCATCAGCGGCTGGCGCGCCGCGCGCTACCCCGAGAACGCTCCTTATCTGCTGCGCAACAACGCGCTCTCGTGGGCGCGCCTGCAGGCCTGCGAGCGCATCGGCGCCCGGGCCGCGACTGAAGCCTTCCGCAACGCCTGCGGCCTGAACTGAAAGCTCGCATGTCCCCGATCCCTGCAGACACCCAGGCCCTGATGGAACGCCGCGCCCGCGTGCTCGGCCCGGCCTACCGCCTGTTCTACGAAACCCCGCTGCACCCGGTGCGCGGCGAGGGCGCGTGGCTGTACGACGCCGACGGCACGCGCTACCTCGATGCCTACAACAACGTCGCCTCGGTTGGCCACTGCCACCCGCATGTGGTCGAGGCCATCGCGCGCCAGGCCGGTGTGCTCAACACGCACACGCGCTACCTGCACGAAGGCGTGCTCGACTATGCCGAGCGGCTGCTGGCGACGATGCCGCCGGAACTCGCGCACGCGATGTTCACCTGCACCGGCAGCGAAGCCAATGACCTCGCCATGCGTATCGCACGCTCGCACACCAAGGCAGATGGCCTCATCGTCACCCGCTTCGCGTACCACGGCGTGACTTCGGCCATTGCAGTGGCGTCGCCCTCGCTCGGCAAGTTCGTGCAGTTGGGCGACAACGTGCGCACCGTGCCCGCGCCCGACAGCTACCGCATCGCGCCTGCGCAGATGGGTGCTGTCTTCGCAAGCGGCGTGCGCGAAGCCATCGCCGACCTGAAGGCGCACGGCATGCGTCCGGCTGCGCTGATGGTGGACACCGTGTTCTCCAGCGACGGCATCTTCACCGACCCGCCCGGCTTCATGGCCGAGGCGGTCGATGCGGTGCGTGAGGCCGGTGGCCTCTTCATCGCCGATGAGGTGCAGGCCGGCCTGGGCCGCAGCGGCGACAGCTTCTGGGGTTTCCAGCGCCACGGCGTGTTGCCCGACATGGTCACCATGGGCAAGCCGCTCGGCGCCGGTCATCCGCTGGCCGGGCTGGCCGTCCAGCCCGAGGTGCTGGCCGCATTCGGCCGCGAGTGCCGCTACTTCAACACCTTTGGCGGCAACCCGGTGTCGATGGCCGCGGGCATGGCGGTGCTCGACGTGATCGAGCGCGAAGGCCTGGTGGCCAGCGCACAACGCGTCGGCAATTACCTGCGCGGCCGCATCACCGAACTGGCCGGGCGCCATGCGCTGATCGGCGACGTGCGCGGCGCGGGTCTGTTCACCGGCGTCGAACTCGTGACCGACCGCGCCGCAAAAACCCCGGCCACCGCCCAGACGGTGCGCATCGTCAACGGGCTGCGCGAGCGCGGCGTATTGCTGAGCGCCACCGGCGAACACGCCAACACGCTGAAGATCCGCCCGCCGATGGTGTTCACGGAAACGCATGCCGATCTGCTGGTCGATACGCTCGACACGGCGCTCGCCGCGCTCTGATCAGCCTTCATCGATCGGCTCCACGCCGCACCAGTCCGCCATGAACAGCGCCATGGCCGCAGCCACGCGCTTCATGCTGGCGAGTGACACCGCTTCGTCGATGCCGTGGATGTTGCGGGCGATCGGCCCGTAGTTGGTCACCGGAATGTCGGTCATCAACGCGAAGTGCCGGCCGTCGGTGGTGGCCGTGCAGGCCAGCCGTTCGGGCAACGTCCCGGTCACCGCGCGATGCGCTTCGGCGAGCGCCTGCATCGCCGGCGCGTCCAGGTTGTATTCGCAACCCGGCGAGAAATGGCCCTGCGAGCGCAGCTCGACCGTCAGCGCCGGGTTGAGCCGGGCCGCCGTCGCGCGGATGCGCTCGCTCACCTGGCGCGTTGCATCCTCGGCCGTGACGCCGGGGAAAAAGCTGAAGCGCAGCCCCAGCGTGCAGGTGCAGGGCACCGACGAGTTCCACTCGCCGCCTTCGATGCGGCCCAGGTTGAAGTTGATCGGGTGCGTCACATCCTTGAACGCCGGGTGCCGCACTTCGGCCGCATTCCACTCGGCTTCGAGCACCTTCAGGTCGGCCATGACTGCGATGCCGGCCTCGATCGGATTCACGCCCTGGTGCATGTAGGCCACGTGGGCCGGCTTGCCGGTGATCTCCACGAACAGCCAGCACACGCCGACTTGCGCGCTCATCAGCGTTTCGCCAAAGGGCTCGGGAATGATCACCGCGTCGAAGTCGGTGAGCCGGGCCTTGCCCATCGCGTTCTGCAGCGCATGCACCGTGGCGAGCGTGCCGTTGCCGGTGTTCTCTTCGTCGAGCACCGCGTTGAAGCCCACGATGCCCGCTGGCTGCAGCCCCATCTCGCGCAGCGCGCGAAACGCCATCAGCGCGCAGACGATGCCGCCCTTCATGTCGCCCGCGCCGCGGCCGTGCAGCCAGCCGTCGGCCACCCAGGGCACGTAAGGCGGCTGTGTCCACAGCGTTTCGGGCCCGGTCGGCACCACGTCGATGTGACCGTTGAACAGCACCGAGCGGCCACCGCCTGCGCGCGGCAGATGGCGTGCCAGCAGGTTGTAGCGGCCGTTGTCGGGGTCGCAGGGGCACGAGAACATCGGCAGGCCTTCGAGCAGGCTGCTGTCGAGCACGATGCGCTCGGCGTCCAGGCCGAGTTCGTGCAGCGCCTGCTCCAGAAACACCGCTGCAGGCTGCTCCGCGCCCGATGGGCTGCGTGCGGCCACGAACGCGCCCAGCGCGTCGGTCATCCAGGGCTCGAGGCGGTCCAGCGTTGCGAGCAAACGGGCGGTATCGAAAGTGGCAGTGGTCGGATTCATGAACGCCGGACAAAGCCGCAAGCTTCGTGCCGCGATACGCCGGTGTCCAGCGCGAATTAAAACCATGGCATCCGGCACTACTGCACGCTGCTGCGCGCCGCGGCGCTGCTACCTATCAGTAATGCTAGTTACCGGACGGGATGGCGGGGGCTTCAATGGGGGCAAGGAACATAGGAGAACCACCGTGCACCCTTACCCGGCAGTCCAGCGCATTCCCTTACGCCCGCGCGCGGCATTGCCACATGCCGACGACGGTCACCCCGCGCCACCCTTTGATGCAGGGAGCAGGTTTTGCACGCAGGAAACCAACATGACTTTCGAATACCCAGGAATGAGTTCGTCTTTTTGCCAGTGGCAGGAGCTCACCAAGCTCTACGCCAGCCAGCTCGATGCGCTGGCCCGTCATGAACCCGGCGCCGCCCTCGCGCTGGCACGCACCCAACTTGATCTCGAGGCCTGCCGCAAAGAGGTGGAGTCGCACGGCGCCACCGGCTGGCACTGAACGGGGCATACATCACACCGCACTTGACGAGCAACCTGGCCGTGGATCGAAAGCAAGTTCCTCTCGGCGCAACGAGCAGAGGCGCGTGGGTGGCGGCAGCCACCCTGCTGGAGGGGTTGCTGCTGTCGGCGTCGCCGGCATTGGCAGGCCCCGGCAATGCCCCGATGCAGGCCTCGAAGGCCGTTGACTTCAGCATCGTGATTCCGCCGGTCTTCAAGGTAACCCGCAGCCGGCCAGTGGCAGGCGGGCGCGAGGTGGTGATCTGGACGAACATGCCGGCGGTGCGCATTTCCGACCGCGAGCACCGCTTCGATCGCGTGGGCGAGGCGACATTATTCGTTCCCGAAACGACGGGCGGTGCCGGCATCGTGCACGGGCTCTAGCAGCGTCGCGCGCTGATCGGGGTGCGGGTGTGGGCAGAATGGCCCCACCACAATTACCCCGAAGGTTCTCCTTGTTGCGCGTGACATTCATCGGTGCAGGCGCCATTGCGGCCGAAGTCCACAGCCGGCTGGTCGCGCACGGCGATGCGGTGCGCATCGCGGCAGTGGTGCGTGCCGCAGGCGCGGCCAGCGCGCCGGAGCCCGGCGTGGCCCCGGGTTGGCACGGCGTGCCGGTGGTCGCAGCCGTGCCCTGGGACGCCTGCGACCTGGTGATCGAAATGGCCGGCAGCCGCGCCGTGACCGAGCACGTGGTGCCGGCGCTGCAGCGGGGCATCCCGTGCTTCATCTGTTCGGTCGGCGCGCTGGCCTTGCCGCAGGTCGCCGACGAGGTGCGCGCCGCAGCTGAACAGGGCGGCACCTCGGCGCAATTGATGAGCGGTGCCATCGGTGCCATCGATGCACTGGCCGCCGCCGCCGTCGGCGGACTCGACAGCGTGCACTACACCGGCCGCAAGCCGCCGCAGGCCTGGTCGGGCACGCCGGCCGAGGCGCAATGGCCGCTCGACCTGCTCACCGCACCCACCGTGGTCTTCGAAGGCAGCGCGCGCCAGGCGGCGCTGCAGTTTCCCAAAAATGCCAACGTGGCCGCCACTGTGGCGCTGGCCGGCGTCGGCTTCGACCGCACGCGCGTGACGCTGATCGCCGACCCCGGCGCGGACTGCAACGTGCACCACATCGCCGCCGCGGGCGCCTTCGGCCAGCTCGAGTTCAGCGCGCACAACCTGCCCTCGCCCGACAACCCCAAAACCTCGGCCCTCACGGCCTGGAGCGTGGTGCGGGCGGTGCTCAACCGGGTGGACGCGCTGCGGTTCTGACCCGTGCGGCGCGGCCTCGCCGTGCGAGGCCATCCGAAGGCTTCTTCCTTGCCATGACAAGAGGAGGCGGTTTCGTCTTACAGCCGGATCGGTGCAGCCAAACGAAAACTTTCGCCTGCATGGGAAGTTTTCACATGCGCTCAGAACCACGAGGAAAGCCATGGCGATGCCGGCCTTCAACACACCCCGCGATCCTTGGGAAAACCTCTGCTCCTGTGCGCGGAGGCACATATGAGCGCCGCGCTGCGACTGGGCGATAGCGTTCTCAAGATGCCGGTTGAGTGCGCGACATGCGGAGCGCGCAACCGCGGCAACGCGATGTTCTGTTCTGGCTGCGCTGGCCAACTCCCCGGCTTTGCGCCAAGTGGTCCCTCGGAGCTGGAACGAATCAAAAGCTTCAGTACCTGGCAGCAAGGCAGGGACACCCCCCGCGCCCCCAGCGTCACCGCCGTTCCTCCTGAACGAAGCTGGATGCCAACCTTCGCGGCTGTGGGCGTGGTGCTGCTCGGCCTCGGGCTGGCCTACGCGTTCCTTGTTCGCGAGCCCGATGAGCTGTTGCGCGATCGGCCTTCCAGCGTGGTCCTCGTGCCAGCGCCAGACGCCACGGCCCCGGTGGGCAAGGCCCCTCAGCAGGCCGCTGACGTGAGCAGCAAGGAGGCGGCATCCAAGGCTGCCAGCGACACCCGGCCATCGGATGCCGTGGTTGTCATCTTCGGCACGCATTCCCGGGAGCCTCGGAGCACGGCACCAGCGAGCACGGCACCAGCGCCGACCGACGCCTCGCCGGAACCGCCACTCCAGAAAGAGCAAACGGAGCAAACGGAGCCGGCGGAGCAGACGGCAGCGCCGCTGCCGGCTCGGACGAAGATTTCCAAACCCGCGTTTGCCGCCACCAGGCCGCGCGTGCCGGCCCCGGTGCCAAGCGGCGAATACAGGGAACGGTCGATGCCCGTGGCCAGTGCGCCGTGGGTGCAGACGCCCATTCCGGCAGCGGTTGCCCCGACGGCGACCATCGCACCCGCCCCCGCGGGGCCCAGTGCGCCGCGGGTGCAGGCGCCTGTTCTGGCGGCGATTCCCCCGACGGCAACGATCGCACCTGCCTCCACGGGGCCGACAGCACCCCGCCCCGGAAAGGAAGCGTTGTATAGCGTTGCCGGTGGCAGCGGCGCCGTCACCAGCGCCGCGGTGGCGGGCAATGGCGGCGGGAGCAGCGCGGCCGGAAGCACCGGCGCAGGTGCAGCCGCGGGCGGCCCGGGGGGCGGCGGGGCTGGTGGTGCGGGCGCTGCGGGCGCTGCTGGCGCTGCTGGCGGCGCTGGTGCAGGTGGCGGGGGCGCGGGTGCCGGAGGTGGCGCAGGCGGCGGCGGTTCAGGCGGCGGCGCGGGTGGTGGCGGCGCAGGTGGTGGTGGTCCCGGCGGTGGCGCGGGTGGCGGCGGCGCCGGCGGTGGTGGCCCCGGCGGTGGCGCGGGTGGCGGCGGCCCAGGTGGTGGTGGCCCCGGCGGCGGGGCGGGTGGTGGCGCTGGTGGCGGCGGTGCAGGTGGTGGTGGCCCCGGCGGTGGCGCGGGTGGTGGCGGCGCAGGTGGTGGTGGCCCCGGCGGCGGCGCGGGTGGCGGCGGCCCAGGTGGCGGTGGCCCCGGTGGTGGTGCGGGTGGCGGCGGCCCAGGTGGCGGTGGCCCCGGTGGTGGTGCGGGTGGCGGCGGCCCAGGTGGTGGTGGCCCCGGCGGTGGTGCGGGTGGCGGCGGCGCAGGTGGCGGTGGCCCCGGTGGTGTCGGCGGGCCAGGCGGCGGCGGCGGTGGCGGTGGCGGTGGCGGTGGAGGTGGAGGTGGAGGTGGAGGTGGAGGTGGAGGGTCGGGACGCTGAGATTGTCAGCCGACCATGAGCCCCATCAGGCCCATCAGTCCGGGCTGAAGCTCAACGGCTAGTGCCCCACGACCGACCAGCCCGCCTGCTGGTTGGTCTTGTCGTTTTCGTATTCCCAGCGGGTGCCGCAGCGGTCGCAGCGGTAGCTGGTGACATTGACGCTGTGGCCGCCGCTGTCGCCATCGCTGCGCTCTTCCTTGCGGCTCGAAAGCTGTACCAGCTCGGCATGGCCCGGCGCGCGGCGCCAGTTGCGCTGGATGCCGGCGCAGGGCTCGCACAGCACCATCTTCTTCATGTCGGCCGCGCGGGCGGAGAGTTTGGGGTCGGTGGTGGTCATGGTGACGAGTGTGCCCGCTGGTTCAATGGTGGTGCCCGTGCGCGCCATGCACATGCCGGTGCGCGATCTCTTCTTCCGATGCGGCGCGCACCTCGGTCACCTTGAGGCTGAAGCGCAGCTCCATGCCCGCCAGCGGATGGTTGCCGTCGAGCAGCACCTTGTCGCCCTTGATCTTCATCACCGTGAAGACCTGCGGCTCGCCGCGGTCGTTGCGGCCTTCGAGCGAGCCGCCCACCTTCACGCCCGGCGGGAACTCCGACTTGGGGATGGTGCGCGTGAGCGATTCGTCGCGCTCGCCGAAGCCGTCCTGCGGCTTGAGTTCGAGCGTGACCTGGTAGCCGGGCATGCGCCCGTCGAGCGCGGCCTCGATCTTGGGCAGCGTATTGCCATAGCCGCCGTGCAGGTAGACCATCGGGTCTTTGCTCTCTTCGATGAGCTTGCCCCGGGCATCGGCAACTTTGTAGCGGAGGGTGACGACGGTGTCTTTGGCGATTTGCATGGCACGATTCTCCCGCAGTGCGCCGTTCCCGTGAAACGAGGTGTCCTTTGGAAAGTACCCACACGCCGCCGGGCCCCGCGCCCACCGCCATCGCCCGCTGGGCGACCGATGCCGTGCCGCCGGCGCAGCGGCTCGACTACTGGATCGGCGCGATCTGCGAGGGCTTCCTCGAAATGGACGTCAGCGCGCGGCTTGGCCCGGGTTTTCGCGCCAGCCTCGAGGCCGCGCCGCTCGGCCCGCTGGTCGTGAACCGGGTGAGCGGTAGCGCCCAGGACGTCTACCGCACACCGCGCGCCGTGGCGCAGAGCCGCGACAACTTCTACTACCTGCTGCGCAAGTCCGACGTTCCATGGCACGCGGCGCAGGCCGGCCGCGAAGCGCGGCTGCTGCCCGGCGACATGCTGCTGGTGGACTCGCGCTTCTGCTACGAATTCCACTTTCCGCTGACGGCCAACACGCTGTCGATCGAGCTGCCGCCGGCGTGGCTCGAAGCCTGGCTGCCGCAGCCGATGGCGCAGCTGGGCCGGCGCATCGATGGCCAGTCGGGCTGGGGCCTCACCCTCAGCAGCTTCATGCACCAGCTGTCGCCCGAAGTGGCCGCATCGCCGCCGCTGCCGGGCGCGCTCATGGCCGACCAGCTTGGCGCCCTGCTGGCGCTCGCCACTGGCAATGCCGCGGCGGGAGATGCGGGCGAGGCCGCACCGGCACCGGCACCGGGGCTGCAGGCGCTGGCGCGCCGCGTGCGCGAACGGCTGCAGCAGCGCCATGCCGAGCCGGGGCTCACCGCCGGCGCCATCGCCGCCGACCTGGGCGTGTCGGAGCGCACGCTGCACCGCTGCCTGGCCCAGGGCGGCGCCACCTTCGGGCAATGCCTGGTCGATTGCCGCATGGCAGTGGCGCGACGGCTGCTGGACGACCCGCGCTTCGACCGGCTGACCGGGGCCGAAATCGGTCGCCGCGTGGGCCTCGCCGATGCCTCGCACTTCATCCGCCAATGCCGCCGGCAATTCGGCGCAACGCCCGGCGAGCTGCGCCGCAGGCGCTGAGAAAAAAGTACGGCAGGCGCTAATCGGCCATCGCGCTGGCGCGCAGCGGCCATCCGGAGCCGCCGCCCCGCCCTAGAGTGCGGCCGATTGCAACAACCAGAGGAGACCCCGAATGGCCGACACCTATGTCCTGATCCACGGCGCCTGGCACACCGGTGCCGAACTCGAGGCGGTCGCGCAACACATCCGCAACGCCGGCCATGTGGTGCATTGCCCCACGCTGGCCGGCAACCGGCCGGGCGACGACCGCGCCACCACCGGGCTCGCCGATGCCGTGGCCTCGGTGGCCGACTACCTCGAGGCGAACGACCTGAAAGAGGTTCGGCTGGTCGGCCACAGCTATGGCGGCATGGTGATCTCGGGCGTGGCGGAGCGCGTGCTGCCGCGGCTGCGCCGGCTGGTGTACGTCAACGCCTTCGTGCCGCAGCCCGGCGAGTCCCTGAACGACATGGTGCCGCCGCACTACGTCGGCATGTTCACCGCGATGGCGGCCGCGAACGGCGGTGCCGTCGTGCTGCCCTTCGAGATCTGGCGCGAGGCCTTCATCAACGACGCCGACCTGGCGCTCGCCACCTCGGCCTACGCCATCCTGAACCCGCATCCCTACCGCACCTTTACCGACGGGGTCGTGCTGCAGCGCCCGCTGGCCGAACTGGCGATCGGCAAGTCCTACGTCAACTGCCAGCAGGACACGGCCCTGCCGCACAGCCTGCCCTGGCACCCGCGGCTGTCCGAGCGGCTCGGGCTGTTCCGGCTGGTCGAATGCCCCGGCAGCCACGAGATGTGGTTTTCCAACCCGGAGCGCCTGGCGCGCGCAGTGATCGAGGCCGGGCGCGACTGAGGGGCGCTGCGTTCGCCTAAGCGAGGAACGACACGCCGGCGGTCTCGTCAGCCGCCGTCGCGCGCAGCGCGCCGACCTCGCCCGCCTGGGCAAAACCCGCAGCGCGGAAGGCGGCCAGCACGGCCGGCACGGCGTCGCGCCGGCAGCTCACCAGCAGGCCGCCGCTGGTCTGCGGGTCGGCCACCAGCGCGCGTTGCCAGTCGGATGCGGCGCCGGGCCATTCGATCTGCCCGCCGTAGCCGGCCCAGTTGCGGCCCGAGGCGCCGGTCACGATGCCCTGCTGCGCAAAGGGCACCGCGCTCGCGATCAGCGGCAGCGTGTCGAGCGACACATCGGCGCGCAGGCCCGAGCCCTTGCAGATCTCGAGCAGATGGCCGGCCAGCCCGAAGCCGGTCACGTCGGTCATCGCATGCAGGCCGTCGAGCGCGGCGAGTTCGATGCCGACGCGGTTCAGTTGCGTGGTGTGGCGAATCATCTCGGCGTAGCCGGCCGCATCGAGCAGCCCCTTCTTCAGCGCCGCCGAGAGAATGCCCACGCCCAGCGGCTTGCCGAGCACCAGCACGTCGCCGGCTTCGGCCGCCGAGTTGCGGCGCACCTTGTCGGGGTGCACCAGGCCGAGCCCGACCAGGCCGTAGATCGGCTCCAGCACGTCGATGCTGTGGCCCCCTGCGATCGGAATGCCGGCCTCGCGGCAGATGCTGGCGCCGCCTTCGAGCACCCGGCCGATCACCTCGGCCGGCAGCTTGTCGATTGGCATGCCCACGAGCGCCAGCGCCATGATCGGCGTGCCACCCATCGCGTAGATGTCCGACAGCGCATTGGTCGCCGCGATGCGGCCGAAGTCGTATGGGTCGTCGACGATCGGCGTGAAGAAGTCGGTGGTGGCGACCAGCGCCTGCGTGGCGTTGAGGCGGTAGACGGCGGCATCGTCGCTGGTCTCGGTACCGACCAGCAGCTCCGGCGGCACCAGGCCTTGCGGTGCGCGTGCCAGAATCTCCGCCAGCAAGCCGGGGGCAATCTTGCAGCCGCAACCGCCGCCGTGTGAAAAACGTGTGAGAGCGATCGGTTCCATGATGCCCGGAAGAATAAACCCATGACCCAGCGCGGCCCCGTGCGCGTCGCAGACCGTCATGCGTTCGACGTGGTGATCGACGCGCGCTCGCCGGCCGAGTTCGCGCTCGACCACATCCCCGGCGCCATCAATTGCCCGGTGCTCGACGACGACGAGCGCCGCATCGTGGGCACGCTCTACAAGCAGCAAGGCGCGTTCGAGGCGCGCCGCGTGGGCGGTGCGATGGTCGCGGCCAACCTGGCGCGGCACCTGAACGAGCGCTTCTCGGACAAGCCTCACACCTGGAAGCCGCTCGTGTACTGCTGGCGCGGCGGGCTGCGCAGCGGCTCGATGGTCACCTGGCTGCGCCTGGTCGGCTGGGATGCGCAGCAACTCGCCGGCGGCTACAAGAGCTTCAGGCACCATGTGCTGGACCAGCTTGCCGAATGCGTTCCGCGCTTGCGGCTGCAGGTGATCTGCGGCGCGACCGGCAGCGCCAAAACGCGCGTGCTGCAGGCGCTGGCGGCGCGCGGCGCGCAGGTGCTCGACCTCGAAGACCTGGCCAGGCACAAGGGCTCGCTGCTCGGCGCCCTGCCTGGCGTGCCGCAGCCCTCGCAGAAAGCTTTCGAAACGCAGATCGCCACCGTGCTGGAACCCTTCGACCTCTCGCGCACTGTGTACGTCGAGGGCGAGAGCGCCCGCATCGGGCGCATCGCGTTGCCGATTCCGCTGGTGGCGCGCATGCGCGCGAGCGCCTGCGTCGAGGTGCAGGCCACGCCCGAGGCGCGACTGGCCTACCTGCTGCGCGACTACGCCTACCTCGGCGACAACCGCGAGGCGCTCGCCACGCAGCTCGGCCTGCTGAAGGAAATGCAGGGCAAGGAAACCGTGGGCCGCTGGCAAGCCTGGGCCCGCGCGGGTGAGCTGCCACCGCTGTTCGACGAGCTGATGCGCCTGCACTACGACCCGCACTACGCCCGCTCGCAGGAGCGGCACTTCAGCACCTGGGCGCAGCGGCGCGCGGTGGCGGCCGACGATCTGTCGGATGCGGGCATCGCCGCCGTGGCCGACGCGGTGCTCGCGCTCGACGCGCCTCAGGCGTAAGCCGGCGCCAATCCGCGCCGCAGCCGACCGCTGGCGCTGTCGACCGCCACCACCATCGCGAACATCGCCAGGATCACCGTCGCCGCCTGCGTCTGCTGGAACAGCGACAGGTGGAAGTACAGCATCTGCCCCAACCCGCCCGCGCCCACGAAGCCCAGCACGGCGGCCATGCGGATGTTCATCTCCCAGCGGTAGAGCGTGTAGGCCAGCCACTGCGGCGCCACCAGCGGCAGGCTGCCGTAGGCAAAGGCGGCCGTGGCGCCACTGCCGGCTTCGCGCAGGGCGCGCTCGGGCAAGGCCGGCGCGTTTTCCAGCGCCTCGCCGAAGAGACGGCCGAAAACGCCCGTGGTGTGCAGCGCCAGCGCCAGCACGCCCGCGAACGGGCCCAGGCCCGCGGCCAGCACCATCAGCGCAGCCCACACCAGTTCGGGCACGCTGCGCAGCACGTTCAGGCAAAAGCGCGCGCCCTGCTTCGCCGCGCCGCCGAAGCGGCCCGAGGCCGGCAGCGCGAGCAATGCGCCGCCCAGCATCGCGAGCAAGGTGCCGAGCGCCGAGATCGCCAGCGTCTGCAGTGCGCCCCAGCCTGTCTTTGCAAGAAACGCCGGCGACACGTCCGGCGGAAAGAACTCGGCCACGAACTTGCCCATCGCGCGCATCGACTCACCCGTGAACAGCCCGCGCACGTCGATGGCGAGGTAGGCGAAGCTCGCGGTGATCGCGAGCGCCACAAAGGCCAGCACCGCCACGCCGCGCGCGTTCATGCCAGCACCTTGCGCAGCGTCGCACTCAACGCATCGGCCATCAACACCAGAAACAGAAACACGATGAGGATGCTGCTCGCCTCGCCACCGTTGAGCATCTTCATCGACTGGTCCATCAACTGCCCGAGTCCACCCGCACCCACGAAGCCCATCACCACCGAGGCGCGCACCGCGCACTCCCAGCGGTAGACCGTGTACGAGGCCAGCTCCTGCGCCGCGCCGGGCAGCAGCCCGTAGCAGAGCGCGGCGACGCGGCCGCTGCCGGCTTCGAGCAGCGCGCGCGCCGGCCGCGTGTCGCTCGATTCGAGGATCTCGGCATACACCTTGCCGAGCATGCCGCCGTAGGTGATGGCCAGCGCCAGCACGCCCGCAGCCGGCCCCAGGCCCAGCGCGCGCACCAGCACCAGCGCCCACACCACTTCGGGGATGGCGCGCAGGGTCGTCATCAGGCCGCGCGCCGCGGCGCGCACCGCCTGTCCGCGCCAGCGCCCCGACCCGGGCCCGATCCGCGAGATGGAAAGCGACTGCGCCACCAGCAGCCCGAGCGGCACGCCGATCACCAACGCCAGCGCAATGCCGGCGGTGGCCATCGCCAGCGTTTCGAGCGTGGCCTTGAGCAGCAGCGCCAGAAAATCCGGCGCCATCGAGGGCGGCAGAAAGCCCGCCAGAAAACCGCCCATCACGCGCAGGCTGTTGCCGTCGAACAGCGCGAGCGGCCGGAAATCGGTGATGAGCAGCATCGGCCACAGCACCACGGCCGCCACCAGCAGCGCAGTGAGACGGCCGCGTGCGGCCGGGTCGCGAAGAAGCGTGGCTGTGGTGGCGGTCACCGCAGGCCCGATCAACGGCACATCAGCGCCGAAGCCCGACTGTCGGCAGTGCCCTCGCCTGCGTCAGCGATGGCGTCGACGCCATGCACGGGAACGATGCCACCTTCGGCCGCATACAAGTCTTTCAGCATCGCAGCCGTCACATCGGTAGCTGCCATGTCGAACACGATGCGGCCTTCGCGCATGCCGACGATGCGGCCGAACCACTTGAGCGCCAGGTCGACCGCATGCAGCGACGCCAGCAGCGTCGCGCCCGTCGCCTCGCTCTGTGCCACCAGTTCGCGCAAGGTGGCATCGGCCAACGTCGGGTCGAGCGCAGACACCGGCTCGTCGGCCAGCATCAGGTCGGGTGCCTGGTACAGCACGCGCGCAATGCCCACGCGCTGCAGTTGTCCGCCGGAGAGTCGGTCGCAGCGCTCCCACACGCGATCCCCCAGGCCCAGCCGCGCGAGCGCCGCCTGCGCGCCTGCCGCATCGGCCGGCACCAGCAGCGATTTCATCGCCCGCAGCGCCGACCAGGCGCCCAGCTTGCCCGCGAGCACGGCAGTGACCACGCGCAGCCGCGGCGGAATCGGCGGCGCCTGGTGCACCGTGCCGATGCGCGCACGCAGCGCCTTCAACGCCGACGCCGACAGCGCCCAGGGCTCTTGCCCCAGCACGGTCACGCGCCCCTCGCTCGCGCGCACCGAGGTGCCCGCGATGCGCAGCAAACTCGTCTTGCCCGCGCCCGAAGGCCCGATCACGGCCACGCGCTCGCCCTGCCCCACGTGCAGCGTGGCATCGGCAATGGCGGTGAAGCCATTGGCGTGGTAGCGCAGCACCACGCCTTGCAGCGAGAGCGTCAAGGTCGCGTCGCCTTCCTGCGGGTTACTTGATGAGGCCGGCCGAGCGGCCGGCCGCCTCGATGCCGTCGTAGTTCGACGCCTTGGTGGGGATGAACTTCGATGCCCGCTGCAGCGCCAGGATCTCCTTGTGCTGCGGGTTGGCCGCGTCGAGCGCGAGGAACGCGTCGGCCAGCTTCTTCGTCGTGGCCGCGTCGAGGCCCGGCCGCACCGTCCAGTTGTAGTCGTAGTAGGTGGGCGTGGTCGCCAGCACGCGCACCTTGGCCGCGTTGGGGTTGTTGGCCTCGACCAGCTTCTCCCACACCGATGCGTTGAGCACGCCCGCATCGGCACGGCCGGCCGCCACGAAGGCGACCGTGGCGTCGTGCGCGCCCGAGTACGCCACCGTCTTGAAATCGCGCTCGGGGTTGATCTTGGCCGCGTCCTGCATGAGGAAGTAGCGCGGCATCAGGCTGCCCGACGTGGACGACGGCGCCCCGAACGCAAAGGTGCCGCCCTTCAGGTCGGCCAGCGTCTTCGCCTTGCTCTCGGTCGGCACGATGAACTTGCTGGTGAACACCTCGTCCTCCGCGCGCTGCACGATAGGCACCGCCTTGCCGTCGGTGCGCAGCTTGGCCTGCACAAAGGTGAAGCCGCCCAGCCAGGCCAGATCGATCTTGTTGGTGGCCAGCCCCTCGACCACCGCCGCGTAGTCGGTCACGGGCGTGAACTGCACCTGCATGCCCGTGGCTTGCGCCAGGTAGTCGCCGAGCGGCTTGAACTTGCGCTGCAGTTCGGTGGGGGCTTCGTCGGGGATGGCGGAGACGCGCAGCACGGCGGTGGGCTGCGCGTGGGCTGCCAGAGGGGCGAGGCAGGCGGTGGCCAGGAGGGCTAGGGTGGATTGGAGGATGAGGCGTTTCATGTGATCGGAGGAAGGAGGGCGGATAGGCGAGATTGTCGCGGCTCGGCCATCGGCTTCCTCTCAGAGCGAATCGATCGCCTCGATCACCGCACCTTCTGTCGGTACGCGCCGAACCGTATGGGTCGTTGGGTTGTACAGCACGACGGCGCCCGTTGTCGAAAACACGAGCCGACCTTTTTCCACTTTGCCGTCGGCGCGCGTCACCGACAGGCAGTCCGCACCAACGATTCGCTTCTGACCTTCGACTTGCTTGGGGGCTGGCTGGCCGAGTCGTTGCAAACGGCCTTCCATTGACACGCAGACCGTCGGATCAACAACCCAATTCTTGATGTGTGCCGTCCCCGCGAAATGACCCGCCAGTGGGATCACGCTCAGCACTGAACAACCGAACACCAGGGCAAGAAGGCCCGCGAACATGACCGCAGGAGTGGACAGCGCAACGAGGCCCGAGGAAAAGGCCCCGACGATCGCTATGACGAGCCATGGCTTCTCGCGGAGCTTCTGACGGAGCTTTACCCCGCCCTGCTGACTCTGAGGCAGGCGCATGACATGCACCGCAAGGCGATAAAGTCCAAAGCAAAAAAGAGCGATCAGCCCCATGAAGAACGCGCTTGTCCATATCTTCCAAACAAACGGCCACAGCAGACTCCACGCGTCCGCGTAGAACGCCCAATTGTCCAGGGCTTTGAAGTTGGAGATGACCTGAAAGACAGCCCATCCGCCCAGGTTGAACAGATCGAGCGAGGAGCCGAAGACCGACGCATGGGGAATACCCATGCTGGTTTGGACTGCGAGCGCTACGCCATAGCCAAGCAGGGCCAATACGATAGCTATGCCAGAAGAGAGCGTTAGGGCGATACCCAACCAACTGGCGCCACGCGTCGCGATAGCTGCTTGCCTATCCGAAACACCACCCATCGGCGACGCGGATTTTTTCCCGGCGCCTGTACCCTCTGCATTGCTCGCCACACTCATGCTTGCGCTCCGTCACCGAGCTTCTGTTCCAGCCGTCTGGCCCCGCGCCCTATGGCCACCTTGATTCCCGCATTGAGCACCTGCGTCATCGCGATTGAACCCGCCTTGGTGTCAGCGAATCGATCGTCAACCGACATGCGCGCCAGAAGAGCCAGAGAAAGACCAGGGGCAGCACGATGGTTTGCACCGCGAACAGCGCAAGCAGCCGAACCATCCGATCGGCCCAGTCGCTGGCCGACCTCAACAGCGACTCGATTGCAGACTGCGCGTCCGCCATTCGCTGAAACCAGGCCTTGGCCCGGGTGAGCATGCCGACATCGGGCCCCGGCTCGATCTTGACAGCCGGACTCTGCTCCAGGGTGGCGACCGCCGATTGGTACTCCGGCGCCATCACAGCTTTGTAGACCAGGCCGTTGGCGGCCACGCTCAGAGGTACTGCGAAGCGCACGAGCAGCATGAACACGAGCAACGCCTGCAGCACGCGGGGCATTGGTGCTCTGCCGCGCCACACCGTAAGAGTGGCCGCGAGCATCGCGATCGACAGCAGCGCCGAGACCACCCAATGCGCGCCGATTTCCAACAGCAGCAATTGGATGCCGAAGGCGACGCTGACGGCGAGCATCAACGCTGCGAACCGATCCACAAACTCCTGCACGGGGCGCAGAGCCTGGCCAGGGGAGACTCCGACGCCGGTGCCAAAGAGCTTGAGGTCGACATTGGCGCTTTGTGCAACGGACAAGGTCGCACCGATGGCGCGGGCGGTGGCGAAGACCTTGGCTGCACGAGCGAGGTCTTCGCGCACCTGGGTGCGGGCTGCGGCGTCGATGGGGGCTTGCCAAGCAACAAAGAGAATGAAGGTGGCTAGGGTGAGGAGGAGGAATCTGCGAAGCAAAGTTTGGGCGAGCATGGGTCGTAAGGTCTTGGGCGTCCGAAACTAGACGGTTGACGGCGTTCGAAGCCGAGACACGGTACTCTACGCAGCAGGCAGCTTCAACGAAGAAACGTCACCGTGCTCAAGCTCTACGGCTTTTCGAAGGTCAACGCTGGCGCGCGCGGCCACACGCGCGACCTGCGCGTGCTGTGGGCGCTCGAAGAGATGCAGCTGCCATTCGAGCTGGCCGGCATGGACCACCCCGCGCACGACCTGAACACCGAAGCCTATCGCCGGCTCAGCCCTTTCGAACAGATCCCGTCCATCGACGACGACGGGTTGGTGGTGTCGGAATCCGCCGCCATCCTCGTCTACCTGGCGAAGAAGTCCGGCCGCCTGATCCCCGGCGACCGCGCCGGCGAGGCGCAGGTGGTGCGCTGGTGTTTCGCCGCGATGAACACGGTCGAGATGCCGCTGCTCAGTCTGATCGTGCTCGACTGGACGGCGGATGGCAGCTGCGGCAAGCACCGCGAGTTCCTGGTCGGCTGGGCGAATCGGATGCTGACGAACCTGGAGCGCTGGTTCGCTGACCGCGAGTTCGTCGCGACAAAGGACTTCACCGTCGCCGACATCCTGATGGCGCACGTGCTTTCCTCGGGCATCAAGGACGAGGGATTGATCGCGCCATATCCGGGCGTCGCGTCGTATCGGGATCGGTGCCTGGCCCGACCCGCGTGGAAGCGGACCATCGAGGCGTACTGCGCGCGGGTCGAGGCGGGATAGGCTTCGCCTCCGATGCAAACCCTCACCCGACTGCAGCTCGCCCTGCTCGTTCCGCTGACATTGGTCTGGGGCCTCAACTGGCCGGTCATGAAGCTGGGCGTTACCGGCTATCCGCCGCTGACCTTTCGGGCGATCTCGATCTGGCTGGGCGTCCCGATCCTTGGCCTGGCACTGGTCGCGATGAAAGTGCCGTTTCGCATCGCGCGCAAGAACTGGCCCGAGTTGCTATGGCTCAGCGCCACCAACATGTTCATCTGGCATGCCTGCATCATCCTGGCAGTGAATGCGTTGTCGAGCGGTCGCGCGGCCATCCTCGGCTACAGCATGCCGGTCTTCTCGGCGGTGATCGGCGCGCTGCTGTTCTCCACGGCACTCTCCAGGCGCGGCTGGCTGGGTGTCAGCGCGGCCGCCGCCGGCGTCGCGCTGCTGTTGTGGCACGAGTTCACCGATCTTGCGGGACGGCCCGGCTATGTCGCGCTGGCGCTCTTCGCCGCTTGTACCTGGGCGCTTGGCACGCAGCTGTTGCGCCGCACCCGGATCGAGGTTCCAACCCTCACGATCTCGTTCTGGATGACGACGCTCACGGCCACCGTGATGACGGTACTGGCGCTGCTGTTCGAGCGGCCGCTGAGCCTGCCGGGCAGCGCGACCTGGGGCGCTATCGCCTACAACGCCATCCTGATTTTCGGTTTCGCGCATGCCGCCTGGTTCTATCTCGCACGCGGCCTTCCGCCCATCGCGTCGTCGCTCAGCGTCATGCTCATCCCCGTGCTTGGCGTTTTCAGCGGCGCGGTGTGGCTCGGCGAGGCCGTGCATTGGCAGGACTGGGCAGCCGTCGTGCTGATGGTCGTGGCCATTGCGTCCGTGCTGTGGCCCGCGCGTCAGACCCGCATGGAGGCACCCTGAAGATCAACCCGTTTGACGAGGGCCAACTGCTCAGGCGTACGTTTGGATCGATCGGGCTTCGGACATATCACCTCTGCCTGATGCGCATCAACCCGCGGCACGTCACGATGCGCGTCGGGGAGTTTGAGGTGGGGTGCGAACTGGAGGAGTAATCATGGCCACCCGGAAACCCATCGATCCGGCGGACAGCCCGAGAGTGGTGCTCGAAGGCCGCGTCGTCACGATGAACGGCAACGCCAAGGTGATCGCGAACGGCCGCGTCTACACGCAGAACGGAGACATCGTCGCCGTGCAGGAGGCGACAGCGCCCGCGCCCGCGGGCTTCGGCAACACGCCGGTGACGGAGACCGGCGGCACGATCTACCCCGGCCTCATCGACCTGCACAACCACATGCCCTACAACGTGCTGCCGCTGTGGCAGGTGCCCAAGAAGTTCGGCAACCGCGGCCAGTGGGGCCGCCACGCCGAGTACCACAGCAAGATCTCCGCGCCGATGCAGACGCTCGCGGCCACGCCCGAGCTGCTGGCGTCCATCTGCCGCTACGTCGAGGCCAAGGCGCTGATCGGCGGCACCACCACCGGCCAGGGCATCACGCTGGCGAACCAGTCGGGAATCCGGCGCTACTTCCGCGGCGTGGTGCGCAACGTCGAGGCCACCGACGACGAAGCCGCGCTGCCCGCGGCCTCGACGCGCGTGCCCGACGTGGCGGCCAAGGACGCGCAGACGTTCCTCACGCGCCTCAAGAAGGAAAAGACCTGCTACCTCCTGCACCTGTCCGAAGGCACCGACGCGACCGCGCGCCGCGCCTTCCAGTCGCTGCAGATCGGGGGCGCCAGCTGGGCGATCACGCCCTCGCTTTGCGGCATCCACGCGGCGGCGCTGCAGGCGCCGGACTTCCAGGTGCTGGCGGCCAACGGCGGCAGCATGGTGTGGTCGCCCTTCAGCAACATGCTGCTGTACGGCGGCACCGCCGACATCGCCGCGGCCAAGGCGGCCGGCGTGCCGATATCGCTTGGCTGCGACTGGGCGCCCTCGGGCAGCCGCAACCTGCTCAACGAGCTCAAGGTCGCGCACATTCTCAGCGAGGCCAACGGGGCGATCTTCACGCCGCGAGAACTGGTCGCGATGGTCACGCGCGCGTCGGCCGGGCTGCTCGGCTGGGAGCGCGTGGTCGGCTCCGTCGAGGTGGGCAAGCGTGCCGACCTCATCGTGGTCGAGGGCGCCGCGGGCGACCCTTACCAGCAGCTCATCCGCGCCAAGGAGTCGGACCTCGCGCTCGTGATGATCAACGGGGTCGGCCGCTTCGGCGACGCGGCGCTGATGCGCAAGCTGGGCTTCGCGGGCGAGACGCTCAAAGTCGGCGGCACCAACCGCATGCTGTTCCTCGCGCACCCGGCCGAAGACCCGCTGACGAAGGATCTCACGCTCTCTGGCGCAAGCGATCGCCTGACCCGCGCGCTGCGCGGTCTGCCCGCGCTCGCACGCAAGGCCGAGCGCCCGCGGCCGATCTCACTGATGGCGATGGCGCGTGCCGGCGCCAACACCTGGCGGCTCGCGCTCGACGAGATCCTCGACACCGGCGTCGAGATGCGCGCCAACCTGCCGGTGCGCGTGCCCGGCGGCCGCACGCTGCGGGCCGCGGCGATGCGGCCGGTGTTCGCGGAAACGAAGAAGCTCTCGGCCGTCGTCATGCCGCTCGCGATCGATGCGCTGACCGTCGTCGACGATGCCGGCTACCTCGACGCCCTGGACGCGCAAAGGAACGTCCCCGACACGATCAAGGAGGGGCTGCGCGACCTCTGGTCGTGAACGCCGCCGCACCATGGCCCTCCTGCGCGACGCATTGAACGACTTCACCGTCAACTGGCGCAACGACCTCACGCCCGCCTGGCGCACGGCGCTCGCCGGCGCCAGCCCCAACCCGACCGCGGTCGGCGGCACGCTGACCTACGACGACCTGCAACCGATCTACCCGGCGCGACGCGACCAGCCGCTGCCCGGCGCGCGGCCCGATGCCCACGTGTTCCGCGCCTTCGACGGCCTCGCGCCCGCCAAGGTGCGCTGCGTGCTGATCGGCCAGGATCCCTACCCCGCGCTGAGCCGCGCGACCGGCCGCTCCTTCGAGCAGGGCGACATCGACGCCTGGGGCCTGCCCGCGGCGTCGGTCGCCAACAGCCTGCGCGTGCTGCTGCGCATGTTGGTGGCGGCGCGCACCAACGACCCGGCCGTGTTGATGATGAGCTGGACCACGTTCGTTCGCCACATCGCAACGCCCGCGGTCGCGCTCGAATCGCCGCGCGCCCTCTTCGATCGGCTGCAGCAAACGCAGGGCGTGCTCTTCCTCAATGCCGGGCTCACCATCACGCGCTACAAATCGGGCGGCGCACCGGAACAGACGCGCGGCCACATCCCCTTCTGGCGGCCGGTGGTCGGCCAGGTGCTGCGATCGATGGCAACGCGCACGAGCGGCCAGGTGGTTTTCCTGTGCCTCGGCGGATTTGCACAGAAGCTGCTCGCGAGCGAAGGCGTGAAGCTGGCGGCCACCCAGGCAGGCACCTGGGAAACGCGCGCCGGCGAGGTTGCGCTGCCGCACCCGGTGGCCCCAGGCTTCAGCAACGGGCCGAATCCGTTCGCAGCGGTCAACGCGAAGCTGGCGGCCTTCGGAGCGGCGCCGATCGCCTGGTAGCGCGCCTGAAGCGCCGGCCGACAACACGAATGCACCGTTGCTGACAGCGGCGGCCTGCCCCTGGTGCATATCCTGCTCACGACGCGGGTACGCCATTTGCTCAAGGAGCCAGTCATGCTCACCACCGACCAGAAAGAGACCATCCTTCGCCGGGCGGGCATTGCCATCCCGGGGGTTCCGGCGCCTGGCGTGGCTGCCCAGCTTCAGCAAGCCGATGGCCGGTTCCTCGTGAAGGGCAGCTTGCAGGCCGACGGCCGCGCCAGTGCCGCCGAGCAGCGAGCGCGCGCCATCGATGCCCTGTTCGCCGACTACTCGGCGCGCCGCGCGGCCAAGAGCCTGGATGATGCCGATGCGGCACGGCGCACCGGCGGATTCGGCATCGGCTGGGGTGGGCCGGTCGCCTGAGCGCCGGCTTGCGGGCCGTATCCACGTCTGCCGTACACGCGCAGATCGGACCGGCGCAGCGCTCACTATTCCTAGTTCAGGAGTCTGACCATCGCGTCTTCGAACGCCAGCACGTCCGTTCCCACATGGGTCGCCGAGAACTCGGTTTCTATGAGCGTCAGTCCCGCATAGCCCCTGGCCGCCATGCGCTGGTACATCTCCTTCACATCCACCTGATTGCAGTTGCTGGCGCAGTGCGCGAGTATCAAAGTGACGGGGAGGGGCCTGCCGGCCAGCGCATCGAACATCTTCTGTTCCAGCTCGTAGTTCTGGGCCTTCTGCTGCCAGAAGGCGGCCTCGATGGAAATGAAGTACGAGAAGACCAGGTTGTCCGGCGCCTCGAGGAAGAGGGCGGTGGCCGCCAGGTTGCCGCTGGTCGACAGGCCCGTGAGCATCCGCTTCTTCGGGTCCGTCCGGTACTTCGATTCGATGAAGGGAATCAGATCCTTCGTGAGGAAGTCGTGGTACGCATAGGCACCCGGAAAGTTGTAGTCCTCCTGCCGCCGCGCGCTGCCACCGATGCCGATGAGCAGGGCCTTCGTGCCGCGCTTGAGCAGAATGTTCTGGAGGTTGCCGAACCGCGTGTTGGGCAGCCCGTTGGTCGCATCTCCGTCGAGTGCGTAGATGGAGGGGAATGCATCGGTGCTGCTGTCATAGGCAGCGGGGATGAAGATCTCGACCACGTAAGAGATGCCGGTTGCCTTTGCCCGGACGGTCTCCGTCACCACACGGCCGGTCGGCGAGGGCGCAGGCTGGGCAGCAGGCGCGCTGCCGGTCAGCGGCACGATCGCGATGCCGCCTCCGCCGCCCCCACCTCCGCCCCCGCCACCACAGGCGGACATCGCCGCGAGGATCAAGCCGCTGCCGAATACCGCGAGCGCGCGGCGAAACCCTGCGAGTCCCATGTCGATTCCTCGTTTTTTTATCTGGCGAGCGTCCAGGCAGCGATTTGCTGGACGACTTCGCGTTCAAGCCCATTGAAGCCGTGGAATGCCCTGGCCTCGCATGGATCGCCTTTGTTGTCTCCGCCGGTGAAGGCCAACAACTCCTTCCGCGGCGAGTTTGACAGCTTCGCCATGAGTGCGGGCACCTCGGCAAACGCGCAGAGGGCGCAGCCATCCTGCTCGTGGTGCACGACGAGAACCGGGATCCGGATCTTTTCCAGCGGCATGGCCGGCACGGCGCGGCTGCGCCCGTCAACAAGAATGGTCGAGCTCAAGACAATGCCGTCCGGCCCTTCTGGTCCGGAAAGCTCGGTGGCGACGTAGGCCGCGGACTGCGTGCCGCGGCTGGTGCCCACAAGCCATACGGGCGCCTTGGATTGCTCCCGCATCCATGCAATGACCGCCTTGATGTCCGCCGCATGCTCGCGCGTCTGACGAAAGCCGCCGAGGTAGGGCGGACTCTGCCGATCGGACGGGGCATCGATGACCGCAACCATGAGCCCCTGCTCTGCAAACAAGTCCCGTGTGCGAACGAGGAAGTTTCCGGCGCCCCAATTGAATGAGCCATTGGGGAAGATCTGCAGGCCCCCGTGCCCGCCCGCAAAGAGCACCACGGCCGCCTTGGGCGTTGGAGGTGACAGCACGAGCATTCGCTGCGTCACCCCCGGCCGGGTGGGAATGTCCACCACCCGCTGGGTGGTCTGTGCCCGCACCGGAGAAACCAGTGCAATCAGAAAGAAAAACAGAAAGAGAAAGGCCGCAGTCCAGGTTTTCGTTGCGTTGCGGCGCATCGGCGATCCCGTGGCGGGCCTACCTGGGAGCCGCGGTGGTCGCTGGCCACTCCCAATTCGACGAAACCGCGTCGGTCGGCAAGGCCAGAATCAGTGCGAGCGCCGAAGCGAGGCACACGATGACGATGACGAGATATTGGGACATGGCTGCAAGTTTCGGGTGACATGGCGCCTCGTCTTGTCAGCCACCGGCTACACATTTGAGTAAATGCAACGAGCCAGTAAGAACAAGGTATCCAGTTGACGCCTCTGCCTTGCTGCCGACGTCGAATTGGCCTTGTTGCCGACATCGTCTTCGGTCACTCTGGTCGATACCGGTACCGGAGACAACAGGGAGTCTGAGCACGCCACCCTGGATTACTCACCATGACAATCGCCAACAGAATCAGCGGCGCCACGATCCGGCTGAGCTGGACCGAAGGCCCGACCAAAGGTCAGACGCACGAGCATGTGTTTCACAAGAACGGCACTGTCGAATGGCACGCCGTCGGCGCGACGCAGAAACCGGCAAACGACGTCAAGCCCAGGAAGGCGCCAGAGAAGGTGCCCTACTTCGCAACCCAGATGACCAAGGATGTCGGTGTGTTCTCGTACAAATCAGGCGCCGACTTCACGCTGACTGCGGTGCTCAATTTCGCGGATCACGCCGTAGTTGGCTTTGCCTCGGGCGGCAAAGACTGGTTCCCCGTGGCGGGCATCTTTCAAGTCGTCACCTAGGCCGTCAGGCGAAGGGCGGCAGTCCATTGCCGCCCGACCTGGCGGCCACGGCTTGCAGTTCGGGAACAAAAGTCAGGAGCCGGCGAGTGAGCCAATACAGGTGAACTGCATCGATCGGGTCGGGCAACCTGAGCGTGTCGAGCAACCGTTGTAGGCGATCCCCCAAGTCCAGAGCGCTCAATGGTTCAAGGACGCTCGCCAGGCCGGCTCGTACCCGCTCGTCCACGAGATCGTGCTCGTCCAGACTGTGCCAGATGGCGAGCACGGCGCGCTCGCACAACTCGGCATCCGATGGCGGCGCCATTGCGTCCGCGTAGCTCAATGAGCTGGAGGGCGTGTCGCGTTTGTCTCTTTGTAAGAAGCCCGCTGGTGAAGGCATGGATCGCTCCTTCTTCTCGACAGCCAAGATACGCCGCTCGGAAGCGAATGGCAATCCTCAATACCGGTGACTTTCGAATTCCGGGTTGCCCGATCCGGGCCGCGACTAACGCAGATGCTGACCCACCTTCTGCTGCAGCAGCGTGACGAGTTCAGGCTGCATGAACTGATACCGGTCAGGAACATCCAGGCACACGACCTTTTTCCCCTGCAAAGACGCCGTGAACCTCTGCTTGAGCTTGACCCGATGCTGCCTCTCCATCACGAATATGAGGTCCGCCCACTCAACCTGTTCGACGCTCAGCACGCAGTCTGCGTCGGGCGCGAGGCCCGCGGAGTCCGTCTCGATGTCAGGCCCCGCGAACAGGCTCTCCGCGGTGGGGCTGCGAAGCCTGTTCCTGCTGCAGATGAAGAGGACATGACGCATGGGTGGTGGCTAAACGAGGATAGGTTGAACCGGAATTTTGGCAGCGGCTTGATGACCGTTCGCTCCTGGCCGAAGCTGTGTGCAAACCGCTTCGGCCGAAACCCGTGCCCGACTCAAAGGTACTCAACTGGAGTGCCGAGCGGCACGTAGCCGAATACCTTGAACCCTGTGTCGCTCGCAGCGCCAGGAACGTGCACCGAGCGAAGCACCTTCAGAACAGCCTCGCGCTGAACCGAAGAGATCACGGCGATTTCAACCCATTCGTCCTCCGCGTGGCTTCCATAGAAATGATGAAACCACTCGCCATCCCATTCGCTCAAGCGTTGGCTTCGCAGGTTGCGCACGCGAAACTTTGGCGACAGTTTCCCGAGCCCGTGCATGCCAAGTCGAAGCTCTTCCCACTTGGTATTGTTCATGACGGGGGTCATAACGGCAGGGTCATGCGACCAGCAGTCCCAACACGTACTCGTCCACGTAGTGTGATTCGTCTGCCCGCTTGTAGAAATCGCGCAGAGTGCCTTCGTGTACGAACCCGAGCTTTTCATAGAAGCGCAGTGCGTGCGTGTTGTCGCTCTCGGCGTACAGCTCGATGCGCCTGATGCCGTCGGCCTTGAGTCGCTCGATCGCATCGGTGAGCATGGCATGCCCCACCCCTTGCCCGTGGCGGCGTGGGTCTACCGCCAGGGTTCCAAGCAAGGCGACATGCCGCACCCGGCCTGGGTAGCGGGTCGCCTTGTAGAAGCCGGCGATTGAGCCGTCGGCTTCCCACACATAGAAGCAACCGCTGTCGACGAGCTCCTTGTAGATGCCTTCGAACGCGCCGAGCAACATGGGCTCGTAGGTGAGGAAGGGCACTACCTTCTCGTGCGCGTAGATTGAGAACACTGCCTCGATGTCCTGAGGCTTGGCAAGTCGGCGCATTCGAGGAATCCTGGGGCTGGAAGAAACGAACGGCGCGAGTGTACCGAGCGGACGGCCGCTCTTGGCGCAAGGCTTGGCGAGCCGCCGCATGACAGCCTTCGCAGTCCGCTGCAGAATCGTCCGCTTCGCCCGCCTCGTCCTTCTTCCGACTCCCGCGCATGAACCTCCTCGACGCTTTCGCCACCCAGGCCACCCGCTTCACCGACATCCGCCGCGACATCCACGCGCATCCCGAGCTCGGCTTCGAGGAGCATCGCACTTCCGAGAAAGTTGCGGCGCTGCTCGCTGAGTGGGGCATCGAGGTGCACCGCGGCATCGCGGGCACGGGGCTGGTGGGGGTGCTGCGCAAGGGCACGGGCACGCGCACCATCGGGCTGCGGGCCGACATGGACGCGCTGCCGCTCAACGAGGCCAACGAGTTCGCGCACAAGTCCACGCACGCGGGCCGCATGCACGCCTGCGGGCATGACGGCCACACCACCATGCTGCTGGCGGCGGCCTGGCATCTGTCGCAACAGGGGCTGAAAGATGATTTCGATGGCACGGTGCACTTCATCTTTCAGCCGGCCGAAGAGATGGGCAAGGCGGGCGCGAAGAAGATGATCCAGGACGGCTTGTTCGAGCGCTTTCCGTGCGACGCGGTGTTCGCGCTGCACAACTTTCCGGTGGGCGAAGTAGGGCGCTTTGCACTCAACGAGGGCGCGCTGATGGCGTCGAGCAACACCTGGAAGATCACGCTGCGCGGCCGCGGCACGCATGCTTCGATGCCGCACACGGGCATCGACCCGGTGGCCGCGGTGGTCACGCTGGCGCAGCAGTTGCAGACCATCGTGCCGCGCACCATCGCCAGCACCGAGCGTGCGCTGCTGGCCGTGACGCAGCTGCAGGGCTCCGACGCGCCCAACGTGATTCCCGACGTTGCCACGGTCGGTGGCACGGTGCGCACCTTTTCAATCGACGCACTGGACAAGATCGAAGAGCGCCTGCGCACGGTGGCCCGGGGCGTGGCGGAGGCGCATGGCTGCACGGCCGAGGTGAGCTTCGTGCGCGCTTCGCCGCCGGTGGTCAACCATCTCGCCGAGGCGCGCTTTGCCGCGGGCGTGATGCGCGAGGTGGTGGGCGACGACATGGTCACCGACGATTTCCCCGCGGTCATGGGCGCCGAAGACTTTGCGCACATGCTGATGGCGCGGCCGGGCTGCTACGCATTCCTTGGCAATGGCGACGGCGACCACCGGCTCGACGGCCACGGGCCCGGGCCTTGCATCATCCACAACACCTCGTTCGACTTCAACGACGAGATCATCCCGATCGGCGCCAGCTACTTCGTGAAGCTGGTGCAACGGTGGATGCCTGCCGCAGGAACTCCATGAACCCCATGAACATGACCACCACCACCGCGCTTCTTCTGGCCCGACGTTCCCTCATCGCATTGGCCATGGCGGCCACGCTGCCTGCTGCGTTCGCGCAGCAGCAGCGCGTGATCCACATCGTCGTGCCCTTCGGCACCGGCGCCGTGCAGGACACGGTGGCACGCGCCTTCAATGCCGAGCTGGGCACCGCGCTCGGCGCCACCACGGTGGTGGAGAACCGCGCAGGGGCGGGCGGCACGGTGGGCTCGGCCATCGTGGCCAAGGCGCCGGCCGACGGCAATACGCTGGTCCTGGCCGCGGCCAGCCACCACATTGGCGGCCACCTCTACAGCAAGCTCAGCTACGACCCGCTGAAAGACTTCGTCGGCGTCGCCAACATCGGCAATGCGGGCTATGCGCTCGCGGTGGCCAGCGGCATGAATGTGGCCACCACGGCCGACTTCATCAAGGAGGTCAAGGCCAACCCCGGCAAGTACAACTACGCCTCGGCCGGCAACGGCAGCGCCACGCACCTGGCAATGGCATCGTTTCTCGCGAAGGCCGGCCTGCAGATGACGCACATCCCGACCAAGTCGACCGGCGAGGCAGTCAACGAAGTGCTGGCCGGCCGCGTGCAGGCGGTGATCTCGTCGAGCATCGGCGTCATCGGCTTCCAGAACGACGCACGCCTGAAGCTGCTGGCCACCACCGGCCAGAAGCGCAGCCCGTTCCTGCCCAATCTGCCAACCGTGGCCGAAAGCGGCCTGCCGGGCTACGCCTTCGACTCGTGGATCGGCCTGCTCGCGCCGGCCGCCACGCCGAAGGCCGAGGTCGACAAGCTCAACGCGGCTGTCAACAAGGTGCTGGCCGACCCGGCGATCCAGGAGCGCTTCGTGCGGCTCGGCGTAGAGCCACGCACCCAGACGCCGGCCGAGTTCCAACAGCTGCTGCGCAGCGACTGGGACGCGATGGGCTTGGTGGTGAAGGCCTCGGGCGCGAAGGTCGACTGAGGCGAGGCCGTCATGTCGTCGATCTGAAAACAAGCAGGGAACGGCCGGTCACGGTGTAGTGATGGCCGGGCTTGAAGGCGTCTTCGGCCTGCGCCTCGAGCGCGGTGTCGACCACGCGTGTCCACACCTTGCCGCGGCTCTTGCCGCGCGGCGGCAGCTTGAAGTCGATCGCGCCTTCCCACGCATTGAACACCAGCAGCACGCTGGCGTCGGCCGCGGGCTGCGGCAGTGACGAACCGGGCGCGGTGCCTTCCAGCAGCAGGCCGAAGCAGCGGGTCTGCGGATCCTGCCAGTGCGCATGGTCCATCTCGGCACCGTCGGGCGCGAGCCAGGTCGCGTCTTTCACCTGCGCGGCCGCGCTGAACTGGCCCGTGAGAAAGCGGTTGCGGCGCAGCACCGGCAGCGTTCTGCGCAGGTGGGTGATGTGCTGCACGAACTGCGTGAGCGCATGGCCGCGCGCCTCGCCGGCCTTCTGCCAGTCGACCCAGCTGATGTCGTCGTCCTGGCAGTAGGCGTTGTTGTTGCCCTGCTGCGTGCGGCCGAACTCGTCGCCCGCCAGCAGCATCGGCGTGCCCTGCGACAGCAGCAGCGTGGCCAGCAGGTTGCGCTGCTGGCGTGCACGCAGCGCCAGTATGTCTTCGTCGTCGGTCGGGCCTTCGACGCCGCAGTTCCAGCTGCGGTTGTCCGAATGGCCGTCGCGGTTGTCTTCGCCGTTGGCCTCGTTGTGCTTGTCGTTGTAGCTCACCGTGTCGGCCAGCGTGAAGCCGTCGTGCGCGGTAACGAAGTTGACGCTGGCCCACGGCCGGCGGCCGCGGTTGTTGAAGCGGTCGCTGCTGGCGGTGAGGCATTGCGCCAGCGCCGGTGCCATGGCCTCGTCGCCCTTCCAGAAGGCGCGCACGGTGTCGCGGAACTGGTCGTTCCACTCGGCCCAACCGGGCGGAAAGCCGCCCACCTGGTAGCCGCCGGGGCCGATGTCCCAGGGCTCGGCGATCAGCTTCACGCTGGAGAGCACCGGATCCTGCCGGCAGCTCTTGAGGAAGCCGCCGCCTTCGTCGAAGCCGTGTGGCTCGCGCGCCAGGATGGTGGCCAGGTCGAAGCGGAAGCCGTCCACGCGCATCTCGGTCACCCAGTAGCGCAGGCTGTCGGTCACCATCTGCAGCACGCGCGGGTGGCTCAGGTTGACGGTGTTGCCGGTGCCGGTGTCATTGATGTAATAGCGCTTGCCCAGCCCGTCTTCGCCGGGCGGCATCAGGCGGTAGTAGCTCGCGTTGTCGATGCCCTTGAACGACAGCGTCGGGCCCATCTCGTTGCCTTCGGGCGTGTGGTTGTAGACCACGTCCATGATCACTTCGAGCCCGTGGGCATGAAAGCGGTCGACCATGTACTTGAACTCGTCGATGTTCGGGCCGTCCATGTAGCGCTGGTCGAGCGCAAAGAAGCCGATGGTGTCGTAGCCCCAGAAGTTGGTGAGGCCCTTGTCGGTGAGAAAAGGCTGGTTCAGGAACATCTGCACCGGCAGCAGCTCGACGCTGGTCACGCCCAGCGCGCGGATCGGGCCGATAACCTCGTCGCGTGCCAGCCCGGCGAAGGTGCCGCGAAAGTGCTCGGGCACGCCCGGGTGCTTCATGGTGAAGCCGCGCACGTGCGTCTCGTAGAACACGGTCTGGTTCCAGGGCACGCGCACGTCGGTCTGTTTCCACTCAAAGCGCGAGTCGACCACCACGCACTTGGGCATGAAGGGCGCGCTGTCGCGCTCGTCGAAGCTCAGGTCGCCATCCGGATGGCCGACGGTGTAGCCGAACACCTCGGGGCCCCACTTGAGCTCGCCCATGTGCGCTTTGGCATAGGGGTCGAGCAGCAGCTTGTGGTGGTTGAAGCGGTGGCCCCTCTCGGGGTCGTAGGGGCCGTGCACCCGCAGGCCGTAGCGCGTGCCGGGCAGCAGGCCGGGCACAAAGCCGTGCCACACCTCGTCGGTGTACTCGGGCAGCGTGACGCAAGCGGTTTCGGTGGTGCCGGCGTCGTCGTACAGGCACACCTGCACCTTGGTGGCATGCGCAGAGAACACCGCGAAATTGACCCCGCGGCCGGTGTAGGTGGCGCCAAGCGGGTGCGGGGCGCCTTCTTCGAGCGCGTGGGGATGCGGGGTGTCTGACATGGACTTTCCGGACAAAAAGCAGGACTTTGCGCCATCCGGGTTACAGCCGCCACGTATGGCCTGCCGAACCTGCCGTAGGCCAACACCACCGCAAGGCCCATGCCGGGGGGCTGCAACCCGCGCAGGGCGTCTACACGTTTGTCCGGATGGGAAAGCAGTCGGCAGCGACTACATTGGCTCGGGAATTGCATGTGAAATATTCACAAGCGTAAAAGTTTCACGCCGATGCCCCATTCTCCATGAACAGCCGCCAACCTTTGCCAGCCGAGCCCGCCGATGCACCTGAAAGGGTTCCAGCGCACCACATTCACTCGGTCATCGATCTCTGGCTGGGTGAGCAGTTGCGCCGGCGCCGCAAGGCACTGGGGCGGCCGCTGCAGCAGGTGGCGCTGGCCTGCGGCATCTCGGTGAGCCTGCTGAGCCAGATCGAACGCGGGCTGCGCTCGATTTCGATGCGCACGCTCGAGGCGCTGGCAAGCGAGCTGCAGCTGCCGATGGAAACGCTGGTGCGCAACACCAGGCATGCCGACACCCAGGGCGAGGTCGACGGCGCCGTGGTGCGCGCAGGCGCGCACCGCCGCATCGACCTGGGCGACAAGGGCATCCACAAGGAAAACCTGACGCCGCCGGCCGCGACCGGCCGGGTCGAGATGTACCGCGCCGTGATCGAATCCGGCGGCTCGACCGGCGACGAGCTCTTTTTCACGCACAAGGGCGAGCAGGTCGGCTACGTCATCGAGGGCCAGCTCGAGCTCTTCATCGAAGACCGGCTGCTCAAGTTGCAGGCCGGCGACAGCTTTTGCTACGACGGTAGCACGCCCCGCCGCTGGCGCAACCCCGGCACCACGCTCACCACGGTGCTGTGGGCCATCACGCGCGCACCGCTCTCCGCATCCGCATCTCTCCCTCCACCGCCCACCCGAAAAGGAAAAACCCCATGAAACTCGCTGCACTTGCCGCCTCGCTGCTGGCCACGCTCGCCTTGTCGATGACGGCGCCGGCCTCGGCCCAGACCGTGCTGAAGGTCGGCTCCACGCCGACCGGCAGCCCCTTCACCTTTCTCGACACCAAGACCAACTCGATCGACGGCGTGATGGCCGACATCGTCAAGGCGGTCGGCAAGGAGGCCGGCTTCGGCGTGCAGATCGAGCCGATGCAGTTCTCCACGCTGATCAGCTCGCTCACCACCAAGCGCATCGACCTGATCTCGGCCGCGATGTTCATCACGCCGGTGCGCCAGGAGGTGGTCGACTTCTCGCAGCCGATCTACAGCTACGGCGAGGGCGTGGTGGTGCCGGTGGCGGACAAGACCGGGTACGTCGCCATGGCCGACCTGAAGGGCAAGCGCGTCGGCGTGCAGGTCGGCACGGCCTTCGTCGACCCGCTGCAAAAGAGCGGCCTTTTCACCGAGGTGAAGCTGTACGACACCACCGCCGACCTGATGCGCGACGCCAATGCCGGGCGCATCGACGCGGGTTTTCTGGACTCACCGATCGCCGCCTTCGCCATCTCGCGCGGGCTGTTCCCCAACCTGCGCATGGCAACGACCTTCAAGCCGACCATGGTCAACAGCATCGGCATCGCGACACGCAAGGGTGACACCGAGACGATGGGCAAGGTCAACGCCGCGCTCACCAAGCTCAAGGCCGACGGCACCATCGACGGCATCCTGAAGAAGTGGGGCCTGGCTTCCTGATCGCCATGGTCGAATTCCTCGCTCGCGTTCGCGAATACTTTCCGATCCTGCTGCAGGGTGCCTGGCTCACCATCCTGGTGACGCTGGGCTCGCTGGCGCTCTCGACCGTGCTGGGCATGGTGTGGGCCGTCATGCGCGTGTCGGGCATCCCGCTGCTCGCCAACTTCGCGGCGGGGGTGATCAACCTGCTGCGCGGCATCCCGATCATCGTGCTGCTGTTCTTCCTGTACTTCGTGATGCCCGACTTCGGCATTGCGCTGACGGCATTGCAGGCGGGCATCCTCGGGCTTGGCATTGCCTATTCGGCCTACCAGGCCGAGAACTTCCGCGCCGGCATCGAAGCGGTCGACCACGGCCAGGTCGAGGCCGCGCGGGCGATGGGCATGAGCTGGCCGCTGATGATGCGCCGCGTTGTGCTGCCGCAGGCCGTGAAGATCGTGCTGCCGCCCTACGGCAACATCATGATCATGATGCTCAAGGACTCGTCGCAGGCCTCGACCATCACGGTTGCAGAGCTGGCGCTGCAGGGCAAGCTGATCGCCACCTCCACCTTCCAGAACGCCACCGTGTTCTCGCTGGTGGCGCTGATGTACCTGGTGATGTGCGTGCCGCTGATCCTGCTAGTGCGGCATCTCGAGAAGCGGAACAAGACATGATCGAAATCCGTGGCCTGCAAAAGTTCTTCGGCACCCACCATGTGCTCAAGGGCGTCGACGCGTCGGTCGCCAAAGGCGAGGTGGTCTGCATCATTGGCCCCTCGGGCTCGGGCAAGTCGACCATCCTGCGCTGCATCAACGGGCTCGAAAGCTACAGCGGCGGCAGCATCGACATCGACGGCGTGCACGTCGACAACCGCGCGCCGACCATCAAGCTGATCCGCACCGAGGTCGCGATGGTGTTCCAGCGCTTCAACCTGTTCCCGCACCGCACGGTGCTCGAGAACGTCGTCGAAGGGCCGATCTTCGTCAAGGGCGAGGCGCGCGGGACCGCCACCGAGCGCGCGAAAGAGCTGCTGGCCAGCGTCGGCCTGGCCGACAAGGTCAACGCGCATCCCTCGCAGCTGTCGGGTGGCCAGCAGCAGCGCGTGGCCATCGCCCGCGCGCTGGCGATGCAGCCCAAGGCGATCCTGTTCGACGAGCCGACTTCCGCGCTCGATCCCGAGCTGGTGGGCGACGTGCTGGAGGCCATGCGCAAGTTGGCCGAAGCCGGCATGACGATGGTCGTCGTCACGCACGAGATGCAGTTCGCGCGCGAGGTGGCCGACCGCGTGCTGTTCATCGACGGCGGCGTGGTGGCCGAGCAGGGGCCTTCGGCCGAACTGCTCGGCAACCCTCAACACCCGCGCACGCAGGATTTCCTGCGGCGTGTTCTCCACCCGATGTGAAAGGCGCCATGCCGCAAGAGGATTTCTTTCCGTTGGCCCCGTCCCTGTGGGCCGCGACCGCAGCCCCTGCGCCCGACACTGCGCCACTAGACGGCGACACGCAGGCCGATGTGGTCATCGTCGGCGCGGGCTATTGCGGCCTCAGCACCGCGCTGCATCTGGCCGAGCGCGGCGTGCGCGTCGTGGTGCTCGAAGCGCGCGAGATCGGCTTCGGCGGCTCGGGCCGCAACGGCGGGCAGGTGATTCCGGGCTTCAAGTACGACCCGAGCGAACTGCTGTCGATGTTCGGCGCCGAGCGGGGCCGGCGGCTGGTCGACTTCGCGGGCAGCACCGCCGACGCGGTGTTCGACCTGATCGACAAGCACAAGATGGACGTGCCGCACGAGCGCCGCGGCTGGGTGCAGGGCTCGCACACGCCGGCCGCGCTGAAGATGGCCGAGCGCCGGGTGCGCGACTGGGGCGCGCAGGGCGTGGCCACGCGCCTGCTGGACCGCGCCGAAGCGGCCCGCCTGCTCGGCACCGAAAAGTACCTCGGCGGCTGGGTCGATCCGCGCGGCGGTGGCGTGCAGCCGTTGAGCTACGCGCGCGGCCTGGCGCGCGCCGCGCTGGCGGCGGGGGTGGTGATCCACACCGCATCGCCGGTCATCGGGCTTTCGCAGTCCGGCGGCAAGTGGCAGGCCACCACGAAGCAAGGTGCGAAGGTGAGTGCCGAGCGCGTGGTGCTCGCCACCAACGGCTACACCGACGACCTGTGGCCGCAGTTGCGCAAGTCGATCATCAGTGCCAACTCGTTCCAGGTCGCGACCGAGCCGCTGCCCGAAGCGGTGCGCCGCAGCATCCTGCCGGAAGGCCACGTGTCGTCCGACGCGCGCAACCTGCTGCTGTACTACCGCATCGACCACACCGGCCGCTTGCTGATGGGCGGCCGCGGCACGTTTCGCGAGCCCGATCCGGCGCACCCCGGCGACTGGTCGCACCTGGAGAACGTGGTCGCCAAGCTGTTCCCGCAGGCGGCGGACGTGCCGATCGCCTACCGCTGGTGCGGCCATGTCGCCATCACGCGCGACTATCTACCGCATTTGCACGAGCCGGCGCCAGGCCTCCTGATCGACATCGGCTGCCAAGGCCGTGGTGTGGGGCTGCAGACGCGCATGGGCCAGGCGCTGGCGGAGTACATCGCCACCGGCGACGCCCAGGTGTTGCCTGTGGCGCCCTCGGTAATCAAGCCGTTTCCGCTGTACGGACTGCGCCGGCTCTACGTATCGGCGGTGATCGGCTGGTATCGCATGACGGACGGCGGCGTTTGATGGCGGGGCCGCTGGTGGTGTTCAGCGCGATCAGTCGCCTCAGTGGTTGTCGCGCGGAATGCCGAAGGTCGCGTGGATCTTCTGGTACTTGACCGCCGGCTTGAGCACCATGCCTTCGGACAGTTCGTCGACGATGCCGCGCTGGATCTCCTGCCACGGCGTCTGGCTCGGCGGGTAGGGGTAGCCACCGGCGGCGTCGAGCTTGGCGCGGCGCTTCGCCAGCTCTTCATCGGACACCAGCATGTTCGCGGTGCGCTTTTTCAGGTCGATGCGCACGCGGTCGCCCGTCTGCACCAACGCGAGGTTGCCACCCGTGGCCGCTTCGGGCGACGCATTCAGGATCGAAGGCGAGCCCGAGGTGCCCGACTGCCGGCCGTCGCCGATGCAGGGCAGGGAGGTGATGCCCTTCTTCAGCAGGTAACTCGGCGCGCGCATGTTCACCACCTCGGCCGCGCCGGGGTAGCCAACCGGGCCGACCCCGCGCATGAACAGCACGCTGCGCGCGTCGATCTTCATCTTCGGGTCGTCGATGCGGTGGTGGTAGTCCTCCGGGCCGTCGAACACCACGGCCGTGCCCTCGAACGCCATCGGGTCGCTTGGGTCGTTCAGGTACCGCTCCTGGAACTCGGGCGTGATCACGCTGGTTTTCATGATCGCGGAATCGAACAGGTTGCCGGTGATGTTGAGGAAGCCGGCGTTCTTCTTCATCGGCTTGGCATAGGGCCAGATCACCTTGGGGTCGCTCGTGAAGCGGCCTTCGCAATTCTCGGTGAGCGTGCGGCCGTTGGCCGTGACGGCGGTCTGGATCTTGCCCTTGGCGATGAGCTCGGCCACCACGGCCGGCACGCCGCCGGCGCGGTAGAAATCCTCGCCGAGGTACTCGCCGGCGGGCTGCAGGTTCACCAGCAATGGCACCTTGTAGCCATGCTTTTCCCAGTCGGCCGTGGTCAACGGCACGCCGATGTGCCGCGCGATCGCGTTCAGGTGCACCGGCGCATTGGTCGAGCCGCCGAGCGCGGAGTTGACGACGATCGCGTTTTCGAATGCGGCACGCGTGAGGATGTCGGACGGCTTGAGGTCTTCACGCACCATCTCGACGATGCGCTTGCCGGTCATGTAGGCCATCTCCTGGCGGTCGCGGTACGGCGCCGGAATGGCCGCGCTGCCCGGCAGCGTGAGGCCGAGCGCCTCGGCCAGCGAGTTCATCGTGGAGGCCGTGCCCATGGTGTTGCAGTGGCCGGTGGAAGGGGCCGACGATGCGACCAGCTTCAGGAAGCCTTCGTAGCCGATCTCGCCCGCGGCCATGAGTTCGCGCGCGCGCCAGACGATGGTGCCGGAGCCGGTGCGCTCGCCGTTGTACCAGCCGTTGAGCATCGGGCCCGCGTTGAGCGCAATGGCCGGAATGTCGACCGTTGCCGCGGCCATGATCTGTGCCGGCGTGGTCTTGTCGCAGCCGGTGGTGAGCACCACGCCGTCGATCGGGTAGCCGTACAGCACCTCGACCAGCGAGAGGTATTGCAGGTTGCGGTCGAGCGAGGCGGTCGGGCGTTTGCAGGTTTCCTGGATTGGGTGGATCGGGAACTCGAAGGCGATGCCACCGGCGTCGCGGATGCCCTCTTTCACGCGCTCGGCCAGCACGATGTGGTGCCGGTTGCAGGGCGCGATGTCCGAGCCGGTCTGCGCAATGCCGATGATCGGGCGGCCCGACTGCAACTCTTCGAAGCCGAGGCCGAAGTTCATGGTGCGCTCGAGGTAGAGCGCCGTCATGTCGGCGTTGTCGGGGTTGTCGAACCAGGCCTGCGAACGCAGCTTGAGCGCGCCCTTTTTGCGCGGCGGCTTGGGCGTGCTCTTGGGGGTGGGGGCTTTTGTCGTTGTCTTCTTCACTTCAGGGCCTTCAGGGTTTGGTCTGCATTGGGGAGTGCCGAGCAGTCTTCGATGTACTGCCGGATGATGTCGGCGAAATTGTCGTGCGGCTGCAGCCCGAGCCGGTTGGCCCGCACGGCCGATGCGCCGGTGGGCCAGTTGGCCACGATGCCGGCGATGCGCTCGTCGCGCTCGAAGCGCACCAGCGCGCGCACTTTCGGGCCGGCCACTTCTTCCAGCGCGTCGAGCATGTCGCTCACCCGCACGTTGAGCGCCGGCAGGTTGAGGGCAGTGCGGCCGCAGAAGGCTTCGCGGCTCGCTTCGTAGACGGCGATCAGGCCATCGATGGTGCGGCTCGGCGACGACATCGGGTGCGACACGTCGGGCGAGACCGGGCAGACCGACTCCACGCCGGCCAGCGGCTCGCGGATGATGCCGCTGAAGAACGACGACGCCGCGCCATTGGGTCGGCCCGGCCGCACGGTCACGGTCATGAGGCGCGCGGCCCGGCCATCCACATAGCCCTTGCGCGTGTAGTCGGCGATCAGGTGCTCGCAGATGAGCTTCTGCGCGCCATAGGAAGTTTGCGGTGCCGGCAGCGTGTCGTCGGCCACCAGCTTGGGCATGGGCACGGCCGCATCGGGCCCGAACACGGCCACCGAACTCGAGAACACCAGCCGCGGCGCCTTGCCGCCGCCATTGACGTGGGTGCGGATCGCGTCGAGCAGGGCGCGCGTGCTGTCGAGGTTGGAGCGCATGCCGAGGTCGAAGTCGGCTTCGCATTCGCCGGACACGGCAGAGGCCAGGTGGAACACGCCGTCGAAGGCCTCGGTGCGCAGCGAGTCGGTTTGCGTGAGCAGCGGGCCGGTGCGCGCTTCGACCCGCGCGTCGGCCAGCAGGTCGGCCGGCGGCGGCGCGATGTCGGTCAGCACCACGCGATCGATGCGCTGGCCGGCCAGGGTGCCGCGCTTGAGCAGCGTGCGCGCAAGGCGGGCGCCGACGAAGCCGCCGCCGCCCGTGATCATCAGTTTCATGAGGTCTCTTTCATGGTTTGTGCGGTCTGGCCTTGGCGGCGGCCCGGCGCTGCTGGCCGTGGATGATGCCGCCCTCGACCAGCCGCTGCTCGCCGCGGATCAGGTGCTCGGTGGCATGGTGCCGGGCGGCCACCGGGTCGCGCGCGGCAATGGCTTCGAAGATGGCCCGGTGCTCGGTTTGCACTGCGGCCATGAAATCCACGCGCCGGGCCTCGTTGCCGCGCGTGATGCGCATGCCTTCGCGCAGGTACTGCTCCAGAAAGCCGAGCAGCAGGCGGAACTGCGGGTTGCCGGTGGCCTCGCCGATCACGCGGTGGAACGCCAGATCTTCGGCCACGCCGTCGTGCCCGGCCGCGGCTGCGGCGTCGATGGCTTTCAGCGCACGCCGCAGCGCCGCGATCTGCGCGCGCGTGGCGCGCTCGGCTGCCAGCGCCGCGATCTCGCCCTCGAGCACGCGCCGCACTTCGACCACATGCACCACGGCCTGCACCGAGTCGAGCACGCTCGGGTCGAACGCCAGCGGCAGATTCATCGGCCGGGCCGCCACGAACACGCCCGAACCCTGGCGCGACGTGACCAGCCCCTTCGACTTGAGCTGGTGCACCGCTTCGCGCACCACGGTGCGCGAGACGCCATGTGCCAGCGCCAGTTGCTGCTCGGTCGGCAACTGGTCGCCGGGTTGGAGCAGGCCGGATTCGATCTGTTCGGCCAGGCGCGCTGCCAACCGATCCGACAGCCGGTCGACGACCAGGCGCAGGGGTTGGGAAGAGGGGGCGGCAGCCCGCACGGCAGCGGAGGAAATTAGCGCAGTTATCGGGTCATCATACAAATAACCGGGGGTTAATGCGTACCGGTTTGCCCTGATGGCGCTGCGTGAAGGCGGTGTCAATACTGCCCGGCTGCGATGCGGGCTCTTTCGCGTTGCCGGTCGACCCGCGAACTTTCAGGACTCAGTGCATGGCCAGCGTCACGATCCAGGCGGTCAAGAAGAACTTCGGCGACGTTGCCATCCTGCATGGCGTGGACATCGACATCCAGGACGGCTCGTTCACGGTGCTGGTCGGGCCGTCGGGCTGCGGCAAGTCGACCCTGCTGCGCATGATCGCGGGGCTGGAGCAGATCAACGGCGGCGAGATCCGCATCGGCGACAAGCGCGTCAACGATCTGCCGCCGAAGGAACGCGACATCGCGATGGTGTTCCAGAACTACGCGCTGTACCCACACATGACGGTGCGCGAGAACATGGCGTTCTCGCTGGCGCTCGCCAAGCTCGGCAAGGCCGAGATCGAGCGCAAGGTGGCGCGCGCGGCCGAGATCCTGGCGCTCGGCGCGCTGCTCGACCGCTACCCGCGGCAGCTCTCCGGCGGCCAGCGGCAGCGCGTGGCGATGGGCCGCGCGATCGTGCGGGATCCGCAGGTGTTCCTGTTCGACGAGCCGCTGTCGAACCTCGACGCCAAGCTGCGCGTGGCGATGCGCAGCGAGATCAAGGAGCTGCACCAGCGCCTGAAGACGACCTCGATCTACGTCACCCACGACCAGATCGAAGCCATGACGATGGGCGACAAGATCGTGGTGATGCGCGACGGCCGCATCGAGCAGACCGGCAGTCCGCTCGACCTCTATGACCACCCGGCCAACCAGTTCGTGGCCGGCTTCATCGGCTCGCCGGCCATGAACTTCCTGCCCGGCACGCTGCGCCGGCGTGGCAGCGCAGCGCATGTGGAACTGGCCGATGGCACCGAGCTCGCTGCGCCTTTGCAGGCGGGCGGCATCGACGGCCAACCGGTCGTGTACGGCACCCGGCCCGAGCACCTGATGCTGGCCGACGCGGGCGGCATCCCGGCGCGCGTGGCGGTGATGGAGCCGACCGGCATGGACACCTTCGTCGCCTGCCGCCACGAGGGCACCGAGCTTTCGGCCGTGTTCCGCGAACGGCACGACTTCGCGCCCGGCACCACGATCCACCTGCAGCCCGACCTGCAGCGCGCGCATCTTTTCGACGCAAGCACCGGCCAGCGACTGGTGGCTTGACCGAGCTTCACCGATTGGCCCGTTCAAACAACAGGAGACGACAACCATGAGTGATTTCAACCAGCGCCGCACGATTCTCAAAGGCTCGGCCGGCTTGGCCGCGGCCGCCACCATCGGCACCGGCAGCGCGATCTTTGCGCCGTTCGCCCATGCCCAGGCGATGACCTTCAAGCCCGAGAAGGGCGCCAAGCTGCGCGTGCTGCGCTGGAGCCGTTTCGTGCAAGGTGACATCGACGCCTACATGGCCAACGTCAAGAAGTTCACCGAACTCACCGGCGTGGAAGTGCGCGTCGACAACGAAGGCTGGGAAGACGTGCGCCCCAAGGCTGCGGTGGCCGCCAACACCGGCGCCGGGCCCGACATCATCCTGTCGACCAACGACGACGCGAACCTCTACCCTGAGAAACTGCTCGACGTGACCGACCTCGCCGAGTACCTCGGCAAGAAATACGGCGGCTGGTATCCGGCAGTGCAGCAGTACCTTCGGCCCGACGGCAAGAAGTGGCTCGGCCTCGGGCTCGGCGCGGCCGGCTCGATGATCGTGTACCGGCAGAGCCACGTGAAGGCGGCGGGTTTCGACACCTTCCCGAAGGACACGGCCGGCTTCCTCGCATTGCACAAGGCCCTGAAGGAAAAGGGCACGCCGGGCGGCTACGCGCTCGGCAACGCCACCGGCGACAGCCTCTGGACCAACTGGCTGATCTGGTCGCACGGCGGCAAGCTGGTCGACAAGAGCAACAAGGTGGTGATCGACAGCCCCGAGACGCTGAAGGCGCTGGAGTACGGCAAGGAGCTGTACGCCAACTTCATTCCGGGCACGCTGTCGTGGCTCGACCCGAACAACAACAAGGCGTTTCTCGACGGCCAGATCAGCGTCACCAACAACGGCATCTCGATCTACTACGCGGCCAAGAACTCGACCGATCCGAAGGTCAAGGAAATGGTGGCCGACATCAACCACGCGTCGTTCCCGATCGGGCCGGCGGGCGTGCCGACCGAATCGCATCTGTTTTTCAACCAGATGATCTTCAAGTACACCAAGTACCCGCAGGCGGCCAAGGAGTTCCTGCGCTTCATGATGGAGCGCGAACAGTTCGACGCCTGGCTGATCGGGGCCGGCGGCTACATCGCGCAGCCGCTGGCGGCCTACGAGTCGTGCTCGATCTGGACGTCCGACCCGAAGAACACGCCGTACCGCGACAGCGTGAAGAACATGCGGCCGACCGGCTACGAGGGCAAGCTGGGCTATGCCTCGGCCGGCGCCGGCGCGGACTTCATCATCGCCAACATGGTGGCCGAGGCCATCAGCGGGTCGAAGCCGCCGAAGGAAGCGATGGAACGGGCCCAGAAGCGCGCCGAGCGCTACTACAAGGTCTGAACGCGTGACGGCGCTCGAGAAGTTCCAGAACAACCGGCATGCGCTGGGGTGGGCATTCATGTTGCCCGCCACGGTGCTGTTGCTGCTGTTCCTGACCTACCCGCTGGGGCTGGGCACCTGGCTCGGCTTCACCGACGCCAAGATCGGGCGCACGGGCGAGTGGATCGGTCTGGAGAACTTCTCGTTCCTGGTCACCGACAGCGTCACCCAGCTGGCGCTGTTCAACACGCTGTTCTACACAGCGGTTGCAAGCGTCGTGAAGTTCGGCCTCGGCCTGTGGCTGGCGATCCTGCTGAACAAGCGGCTGCCGTTCCAGAGCTTCTTTCGCGCCGTGGTGCTGCTGCCGTGGATCGTGCCGACGGCGCTGTCGGCGATCGCGTTCTGGTGGATCTTCGATGCGCAGTTTTCCATCATCAGCTGGGTGCTGATGAAGCTCGGGCTGATCAACCGCTACATCGACTTTCTGGGCGACCCGTGGAACGCGCGGATCTCCACGATCATCGCCAACGTGTGGCGTGGCATCCCGTTCGTGGCGATCTCGCTGCTGGCCGGGCTGCAGACCATCTCGCCGTCGTACTACGAAGCCTCGGCAATCGATGGCGCCACGCCCTGGCAGCAGTTCCGCTTCATTACGCTGCCGCTGCTCACGCCGATCATCGCGGTGGTGATGACCTTCTCGGTGCTGTTCACCTTCACCGACTTCCAGCTGATCTACGTGCTCACGCGCGGCGGCCCGCTCAATGCCACGCACCTGATGGCCACGCTCGCATTCCAGCGCGCGATCTCGGGCGGCGCGCTGGCCGAGGGCGCAGCCATCGCCACGCTGATGGTGCCGTTCCTTCTGGCGGCCATCATGTTCAGCTACTTCGGATTGCAGCGCCGCGCATGGCAGCAGGGCGGTGACAAATGACAGAAAAGAGCAACAACGACGCTTCGCAGGGCATGGACTACCTGCAGTCGCTGCCGCGGCGCTGGGTCACCGTCTACATCCCGATCCTGGTCTTCGTGTTCGTGCTGCTGTTCCCGTTCTACTGGATGGCGATCACCTCGTTCAAGCCCGACAACGAATTGCTCTCGCGCGACGGCAACCCGTTCTGGATCATCGGGCCGACCCTGGCGCACTTCGAGAAGCTGCTGTTCAAGACCGAGTACCCGGCCTGGCTGTGGAACACGGTGATCGTCTCGGTCGTGTCGACCGGCATCTCGCTGGTGGCGTCGGTGCTGGCGGCCTATGCGATCGAGCGGCTGCGCTTCCAGGGCTCGAAGCCCGCGGGCGGCGCGATTTTTCTGGCCTACCTGGTGCCGCCGTCGATCCTGTTCATTCCGCTCGCGGCGATCGTCGTCAAGCTCGGCCTGTTCGACAGCCGCATGGCGCTGATCCTCACCTACCCGACCTTCCTGATTCCGTTCTCGACCTGGCTGCTGATGGGCTACTTCCGTTCGATCCCGTACGAGCTGGAAGAGTGCGCGCTGATCGACGGCGCCACGCGCTGGCAGATCCTCATCAAGATCGTGTTGCCGCTGGCGGTGCCGGGCTTGATCTCGGCCGGCATCTTCGCGTTCACCTTGAGCTGGAACGAGTTCATCTACGCGCTGACCTTCGTCTCGTCCTCCGAGAACAAGACGGTGCCGGTCGGCGTGGTCACCGAGCTGGTCGAGGGCGATGTCTACCACTGGGGCCCGTTGATGGCGGGCGCGTTGCTTGGCTCGCTGCCGGTGGCTTTCGTGTATTCGTTCTTCGTCGAGTACTACGTGTCGGGCATGACCGGGTCTGTGAAGGAGTAGGCTGGGCGGACATTTCCGAACGGAGCGTCCGATGAAACCCCTGCACTCCCTGGCCACTGCGGTGGCGGCGTTCCTGCTGGCCGGCTGCGTGGCGCCGCAGCCTTACGGCCCCCATGCCGGCCCATATCCGGCACCGTATCCCGGCGCGGGCTATCCGCCGCCACAGCCGCAGGCGCCGATGGTCGCGCCCGGTGCCATGGGCCCACCATCGCCTGCAGCGCTGGAAGGCTGCATGTACTTCATCCGGGTGCGTCGGGGTGCGCTGCTCGCCGACATGATGGGCTATGCGCCGGTCGGCCCGGGGATCTGGGAGATCACCTACATGACACCGGGGCAGGCGGTGGTCTGCACCGTCGACTACGCCGGCAACGTGCGGCGCTTCGTCAATCAGTAGCGACGCCGCTGCAGCCGGCGCGAGCGGGCCAGCGCGAGCCATTCGACCAGGCCCCACAGCAAGGCGGTCGGTACACCGCGGAAGGATTGTTGAAAGCGAAGCATCGATCCACCCTACAGGCGCCGTGTGACGTTTTGATGGCAGCGCGGGCCGCTATCCTGCGCGCGTGATCGCACCGCCACTCCCCGAACTGCTCGAACTGCAGGCGCTCGTCGAGCTCGCGGGCGCGCACATGGCGCAGCGGGTGCTGTGCGAAGCGGTGGTGGGCGACCAATGCTTTCCGGTGCATGCATTCACGCTTGGCAGCAGCCGGCCCGATGCGCCGGCGGTCGGCTTCTTCGGCGGCGTGCATGGGCTGGAGCGCATCGGCGCGGAGGTGGCCATTGCCTACCTGCGCAGCCTGGTGATGCGGCTGCGCTGGGACGACACGCTGCACCGGCAGCTGGAGACGGTGCGGCTGGTGTTCATGCCGCTGGTGAACCCGGGCGGCCTGTGGCTCGGCACCCGCGCCAACCCGCACGGCGTGGATCTGATGCGCAACGCGCCGGTGGAAGCGACCGAACGCGTGCCGTCGCTGGTCGGGGGGCAACGCATCAGCGCCGCCTTGCCGTGGTTTCGCGGGGCACCGGGGGCGCCGATGGAGCACGAGAGCGCGGCGCTGTGCCGCCTGGTCGAAACCGAGCTGCTCGGGCGTCCCTTCAGCCTGGCGGTAGATTGCCATTCCGGCTTCGGTCTGACCGACCGCATCTGGTTTCCGTTCGCGCACACCTCCCGGCCGATCGCGCACCTGCCCGAGATGCACGCGCTGTGCGAACTGCACGACCAGACCCTGCTGCACCACCGCTACGTGTTCGAGCCGCAAAGCCAGCACTACCGCACCCACGGCGACCTGTGGGACTACCTGTACCTCGACGCCTGCCGACGGCCCGACACCGTGTTCCTGCCGGTCACGCTGGAGATGGGGTCATGGCTGTGGGTCAAGAAAAACCCGCGCCAGCTCTTCTCGCGCCACGGCATGTTCAACCCGGTCATCCTGCATCGCCGGCAGCGTGTGCTGCGCCGTCACATCGGGTGGCTCGACTTCATCACCCGCGCCGCCTGCAGCCACGCGCGCTGGCTGCCCACGGGCGACGAGCGCGCGCGGCACCATGCGGACGCCATGACGCGCTGGTACGGCGGGGCGGCGCCATGACCGCAGCGGGCACCTGGGTGCTGCTGCGCGGCCTGACGCGCGAAGCGGGCCACTGGGGTGCGTTCCCGGATCTGCTGCGCGCCCAGCTGCCCGCGAACGCTCGCATCGTCGCGCTCGACCTGCCCGGCAACGGCCGCCTGAACCAGGCGCGCAGCCCGACGCAGATCGAAGCGATCATGCAAAGCTGCCGGCAACAGCTGCAGGCGCTCGGCATGCCGCTGCCGTACCACCTGCTGGCCATGTCGCTGGGCGCGATGGTGGCGGTCGAATGGGCGTCGCAGCATCCAGTCGAGCTGGCGGGCTGCGTGCTGGTCAACACCAGCCTGCGCCCGTTCAGCCCCTGGTATCAGCGGCTGCGGCCGCGCAACTACGGCACGCTGCTCGGGATTGCCCTGGGCCTGCAGTCGCCACGCGCGCAGGAGAAGGCGATCCTGCGACTGACCACCCGCCACCCGCCGCAGCCCGAGGCGGTGCTCGCCAAATGGTGCGCGCTGCGCGAGGCGCACCCGGTGTCGCGCGGCAACGCGTTGCGCCAACTGCTGGCCGCCGCGCGCTACCGCGCACCGATGGCGCGGCCACCGGTGCCGTTGCTGGTACTGGTCGGCGGGCGGGACGCGCTGGTCGACCCGCGCTGCTCGCGGCGCCTCGCGCAGCAATGGCGCCTGCCGACGGCGGAACACGCCACCGCCGGCCATGACCTGCCGCTGGACGACGGGCCCTGGGTGGCGCGCCAGGTCGGTCTCTGGGCGGCCGGCGCCGGCTGAACGCGCTCGCTCGTTGACAGACTTGTCCCACAGGCGCCCGGGGCCGGCGCGTACAGGGTGCAGTCGAAGTGCCTGCCTACGGTGGTTTCAGGTGCTGGGTACACGACCGGTGTTTCTTGCCGGCGACGGCACCGAATCAAAGGAAAACACGACACATGAAGACTCAACAGCAACATCGCATCGCCGTCAGCGCCCTGTTTGCAGGCCTGCTCATCGCATCCGGCGCTGTGGGCGCCCAGACGGTGACCGCACCGGGCGTCGGGGTCGGCGTCGGAGCCCGCGTCGACACCAACACGTCAGCCGGCACAACCGGTGCCTCGCAACAGGGCTCCGCTGGTGCGGGAGCCGGTGCGCGCACCGACGCCGCGGGCGTGTCGGTGCCTCCCACGACCGGCCTCACGAACACCGTGGGCGGCGTGGTCGGCGGCACGACCGGTGCTGTGGGTGGCGCCGCCGGTGGCGTGCAGGACAGCGTTGGTGGCGTCGTGAGCGGTGCAACCGGCGCTGCGAAGTCGGGCGGCGCAGCCGTCCGGAAGCAAGGTGCAGGCGCAGTGCAACCGGGCGCTGCCGGCGCTCGCGTTGATGGCAGCGCACAGGGCTCCGGCGCGCTCGGCGTGCAGAAGTAAGTAACCAGCGGGCGGGTGCCGGTCAGCGCACCCGCCGCTCCGTGCACAGCCGGCGCGGGCCGTCGCACCTATCATCGCGCGGATGTTCTTTCCGCTGCCGCGCACCGCCACCGCGCCGTTCTGCCCGTCCGAGGTCAAGGGCAGTGTCACGGTCGACCCGGGGCTGCCGTTCCACCGCAAGCTGCTGCGCTATGCCGGCCCGGGCCTGCTGGTGTCGGTGGGCTACATGGATCCCGGCAACTGGGCGACCGACATCGAGGCGGGCTCGCGTTTCGGCTACGGCCTGCTGTTCATCGTGCTGCTCGCCAGCCTGGCAGCAATGCTGCTGCAGACCTTGTGCGTGCGGCTCGGCCTTGTCACGCAGAAGGATCTGGCGCGGCTTTGCCGCGAGCGCTATTCGCCTGCGGCCAGCCGCTTCCTGTGGATCGGCGCCGAACTCGCCATCGTCGCCTGCGACCTGGCCGAGGTGCTCGGTAGCGCGTTGGCGCTGCACCTGCTGTTCGGCATGTCGATCCCGGTCGGCATCGCAATCACGGCATTCGACACGGTGCTGGTGCTGGGCCTGCAGGGCGCCGGTTTCCGGCGCGTCGAAGCGATCGTGCTCGGGCTGGTCGCCACCATCGCAGGCTGCTTCGTGGTCGAGCTGGCCCTGTCGCAGCCGCTCTGGTCGAGCGCGGCGATGGGTTTCGTGCCGAGCCTCGAGCGGCTGCAGCAACCGGGCGCGCTGTACCTGGCGATCGGCGTGGTCGGCGCCACGGTGATGCCGCACAACCTCTATCTGCACTCGTCGATCGTGCAAACCCGGTTGGTGGCGCCCACCGACGCCGGCCGGCGCGAGGCGATCCGCTTCTGCACGCTCGATGCGGTGATCTCGCTGTCGCTCGCGATGCTGGTCAACGCCGCGATCATGGTGCTGGCGGCCAGCGCTTTTCACAGCAACGGGCAACGCGAGGTCAACGACATCGCCGATGCCTACCGGCTGATCGAGCCGCTGGTCGGCAGCGCCCTGGCGGCCACGCTGTTCGGCATCGCCCTGCTGGCCTCCGGCCAGAGCTCGACCTTCACCGGCACCATCGCAGGCCAGATCATCATGGAGGGCTTTCTGGATCTGAAGATTCCGTGCTGGCAGCGCCGCCTGATCACGCGCGGGCTGGCGCTGGTGCCGGCCTTCATCGGCGTCTGGTGGCTGGGCGATGCGGGTGTCGGCAAGATGCTGGTGCTGAGCCAGGTGATCCTGAGCTTTCAGCTGCCGTTCGCGATGTGGCCGCTGATCCGCTTCAGCAGCAACCGCGCCCTGATGGGCGCCTTTGCGAACGGCGCTGTCATCCGCAGCACGGCCTGGGCGCTGTTCGGCGTGATCAGCGGCGCCAACGTGTGGCTGGTCGGGTCGGTGCTGGCAGGGTAGGCCGAACTAAACCGCAGAAAAATCCGGGCAGGTCCAGTTCAGCAACTCGGCCAGCCGCCGCGCGATCCAGGTCGCCTCGGCCGGCGAGACACCCGATTCGGCCGACAGCAAGCCGTCGCGGATACGGTGCAGGATCTCGTCCTCCGACGGAACCGCCACATGGTGCAGCGTCTGCGCCTGCTCTATCAGATGCGTGGCCAGGTCTTCACAGAGCTCATAGCGCGCCCGCACGGTGCCGATCGGCTCGCTCAGCCGCTGCCGTGCGTCGGTATAGAGCGCGAAGAACGACGGCGGAATGTCGATCTGGTAGTCGTCCGACATCAGTCCGCCAGCACGGGTGGCGGGGCCGGATCGTCCAGCCGGTCGACCGTGACCTTCATCTCTGCCATCTGCAGCGGGCCGTAGTTCGAGACGAACGCCACGTCCGCGGCGTCGCGCCCGTACGCGATCACGATGCGGCCGCCGCGCGGCTGGTCTTGCGTGGCGTCGAAGGTGTACCAGCGCCCGCCGATGAAGGCCTCGAACCAGGCATGCATGTCCATCGGGTCGAGTTGATACAGGTAGCCGACCACCATCCGCGCCGGGATCTTGAGCGCGCGGCACAGCGACACGCCGACGTGCGAGAAGTCGCGGCAAACGCCGGCACCATGGCCCAGGGTGTCGATCGCGTCGGTGGTGGCATCGCTCACGCCGTAGCGGTACTCGAGCGTTTCGTGAATCCAGCTGCGGATGCGCTCGGCCTGCGGGTAGCCTGGCGCACACCCTTCGACGATCTCCAGAGCCCTGGCTTCCATCTTGTCCGAGGGGCAGTAGCGGCTCTGCAGCAGAAACTGAAGCACGTCGCCCGGCAGTTGCGCGACCGGCGTGGGTCGCGCGCTCGGCGTGACCTGGATCAACGGCTCGGTTTCCAGCTCCATCTCGACCTCGATGCGCATCTCGCCCTGCGGAATCGTCAGGCGCTGGCACAGGTTGCCGTAGCTGTCGACGTACTCGGTGGTTCGCACCCAGGGGCTCATTTCGTAGCGCTCACTCACCATCCATTGCGCGTCACCGCTGCGCGGGCGCAGCATGGCCACCACCGGGCAGTCGGTGGCGGCGGTCACTGTCATTGCGCAGCGTGCCTTGAGTCGCATGGAAATCCTTGAAGAAGAGGGGAGCTGCTGTAACAGATTCGGCTTCCGGTCTTATCGCACAAACATGCGACGCCGGTGTTCAAGCACTGCGCTGCCGTGAACTTTTACACGGACGGCGCGCCGCGGCTGGCTTACAAACACCGCTTCAGGTTCCAGTTTGCATTTTGAAAGAATTACCTTGGACGCGAATCGCATTGCATTGATCGTGGAGGAGCCTGCTCCCGGTCAATTTTTCTGGGCCCTCCAGCGAAAGGAGTCCTGGCGCAAGGCGCCAGTGGAGCGCGCTGCGCGGCCGATGCCCAGCTACGGGCTGGCCATGCTGGCCGGCATGTCGGCGCTGGAAAAGCGCTGCGGCACGCCCTGCGGCCTTCGGCCTGGACGTCCGGCCGACGCGGCCGACACCGATTTCGGCCCGACGACCATTGCCGGCACGCTCTGAAGCCGGCGGCTTCGTTCGCACTAAAGAAGCCGAACTTTCACGCTCTTTCCCTTGACCCGGCCGCTCGAGAGCTTTTGCAGCGCCTGTTGCGCGATGCGCCGGTCGACCGCCACGTAGGTCGAGAATTCGTTCACATTGATCTTGCCGACCTGCTCGCGCGTGAAGCCGGCCTCGCCGGTCAATGCGCCCAACACGTCGCCGGCGCGGATCTTTTCCTTGCGCCCACCGACGATCTGCAAGGTGGCCATCGGCGGCTGCAATGCGCCTCCGCCCGCGGGCGTCAGGCTCGCCAGTTCATGCCAGTCCGATTCGCGGCCCTGCAGCTGCTCGATCTTGCCGACCGAACCCATCTCGTCCATGCTGACCAAGTTCAGCGCCAGGCCCTCGGCGTCGCCGCGGCCGGTGCGGCCGATGCGGTGGATGTGCAGCTCGGGGTCGGGCGTCACGTCGACGTTGATCACCGCTTCGAGATCGGCGATGTCGAGCCCGCGCGAGGCCACGTCGGTTGCCACCAGCACCGAGCAGCTGCGGTTGGCAAACTGAACCAGCACCTGATCGCGCTCGCGCTGCTCCAGTTCGCCGAACAGCGCAAGCGCGCTGAAGCCCTGCGCCACCAGCACCTCGACCAAGTCGCGGCACTGCTGCTTGGTGTTGCAGAACGCCAGCGTGCTCTCGGGCCGGAAGTGGTTCAGCAGCAGGCTCACCGCATGCAGCCGCTCGCTGTCCTTCACCTGGTACCAGCGCTGGCGGATCTTGCCGGCCTCGTGCTGCACCTGCACCGTGACCTGCTGCGGGTTCTTCATGAACTGCTTGCCGAGCTGCGCGATGCCTTCCGGGTAGGTGGCCGAGAACAGCAGCGTCTGCCGTTCGGGCGGGCATTGGCGCGCGACCTTCGCGATGTCGTCGAAGAAGCCCATGTCGAGCATGCGGTCGGCTTCGTCGAGCACCAGCGTATTGAGCGCCTCGAGGTTCAGGTTGCCGCGGTCGAGGTGGTCCATGATGCGGCCCGGCGTGCCGACCACGATGTGCGCGCCGTGCTCCAGGCTCGCGGTCTGGCCGCGCAGCGCGACGCCGCCGCAGAGCGTCACGACCTTGATGTTTTCTTCGGCACGCGCAAGGCGGCGGATCTCGGTGGTCACCTGGTCGGCCAGTTCGCGCGTGGGGCACAGCACCATCGCCTGCACCGCGAAGCGGCGCGGGTTCAGGTTGGCGAGCAGTGCGAGGGCAAAGGCGGCGGTCTTGCCGCTGCCCGTCTTGGCCTGCGCGATCAGATCCTTGCCGAGCAGCGCCAGCGGCAGGCTGGCCGCCTGGATTGGCGTCATGCGCGTGTAGCCGAGCTGCGTGAGGTTGGCCAGCGCCTGGGGCGTGAGCGGCAGGGTGCCGAAATCGTTGTCGTTGTCTGTGGAGAGCGTGGTCATGTTTGCATTGCCGGGAGGGGGGTTGGCAGCGCGGCGAAAGCCGTCGCGCCGAGCAGCAGCAGCGCCGCGATCGTCTGCGCCAGCACTGCGCTGAAAGGATTGAAGCCGTGCGCCGCGGCGGCCGATGCCACCACGCCGGTGAGCCACTGCATCACCGCCACGCCGAGGAACATGGCCATCGTGAGCACCGCCATGGCGCGGCCGGTCATGTGGGCCGGGTAGGCCGCCTTCACGTCGGCGTATTGCAGCACGATGTAGCCGGACGCAAGGCCGACCGCGATGGCTGCACCCACGTCGAGCCAGGCGGCGCGCGTCACCGCCATCGCACCGAACAGCGCCGCCACGACGAGCGTGAAGCCGACGATCCAGCGCCGGCGCGTGGCCGGACCGGGGTCGAGCCGGCCGAACAGCGGCGGGCCGAACATGCCGACCACCGAGACGATCACCGCGACATTGCCGCTCTGCACCAGCGAAAAGCCGTGCCGCTCGATCAGCAGCGGCCCGAGCCAGAGCCCGCGCAAGGTGATGAAGGCCGCGTAGGTGACGCAGGCGAGCGCGACGATGCCGAGTGTGTGTGGCAGCCCGAACAGCGCGCCGTAGCTGCGCAGCGCAGCCACCACCGGCACCTTCACGGGCGGGGTCGTCGGGGCCGGCTCGCGCACGCGCCAGAAAATCACCGCCCAGGCCAATGCCGAGCAGAGCGCCAGTGCCCAGAAGCCGGTGCGCCAGGAACTTGCCTCGATCAGCCAGGCCAGCGGTGTGCCTGTCAGCAGCATGCCGACCGAGCCGATGCCCAGCGTGAGCCCCGACACCGAGGCGAAACGATCGGCCGGGAAGCGCCGTGCGATGAACACCGTGCAGACGAGGAACGCCGGGGCACAGCCGATGCCGATCAGCACCTGCCCGGCCACCAGCACCGGAAAGTTCGTCGACAACGCCGACAGCACTGCACCCGCGATCGCGAGCGGAAACGCGGCCAGCACCGTGCGGCGCACGCCATACAGATCGATCCCGATGCCCATGAAGAGCTGCAGCGCGCCGAAGGCGAAGTGGAATGCGCCGGCAAAGAGGCCGAGCGCCTGCGCCGTGAGGCCGAAGTCGGCCTGCAGCCGTGGCGCCATGATCGCGGCCACGGTGCGGTACGACTGGCTCAGCGCGAAGGCCGTGGTCAGTGCCAGCAGCATCAGCCAGGCTGCTGCGATGTTGTCGCGCTCGGAAGACGTCATGGCGTCGCTCTGTCTCTCGTTGTTGTTCTGGAAAAAGAAAAAGCCTCCAGCGCCCGTCGGAACGGGAGCGCGGAGGCCGGATCGGCAGGGGCCAGCAGCACTGCTGGCCGCACGCCTCAGCGACGGGGAGCGGAGGGGTTCGAAGGCGGCATCGGGCCGCGACCGTTCAGGTGGCGGAAAGTGATGCGACCCTTGGTCAGGTCGTAGGGCGACAGCTCCAGCGACACCTTGTCACCCGCCAGGATGCGGATGTGATGCTTGCGCATCTTGCCGCCGCTGTACGCGATGAGCTGGTGCCCGTTGTCGAGCGTGACGCGGTAGCGCGAATCGGGCAGCACCTCGGTGACTGCGCCGTTCATTTCGATCAGTTCTTCCTTGGCCATGAATGATTTACCTCTGCGTGATTATCGTGAATTGGGCTGAAAAAGGCTTGAGGGATGTCACGCAGCTACAACGCGCGGAGCGGTGCGTTCGCGCACCCAGCCCAGCCCTTGTTCGGTGGCATAGCCCAGCGCCTGCGCGTGGCTGGCAAAGCGCGGCGTGAAGCGCATCACGCGGTCGTGCGTGCCGCTGCCACGGCCGGAGCGAATGGAAACCGAGGCGGCGAAATCGCCGTTGTCGGTGTGTCGGATAAGGGGTGAAACAAGGTACTTGCCCACCGCAATGCTGTGTTGAATGATGTCCATGAATTGCTATGCCCGGTGGCCGCGACCGGCGCGGCTCACCCTGAAAATGTTTGAAAACGGCGCGCGCGGCTGCCGACGGAGGTCGGCACGCAGGGCGCGAAATTCGCTTTACAAGACAGAAGGCAGTGGTGGCAATCATGGGCGCCCGGTCTGGCGCTCCAACGCACTGTGAGAGCCGGCTAGGGGAATCAGGGGCCCGGGAACCGGGCCAGCCAGCGGTATGACGAGATGTGCTTCGTCGTGTCAGCGAACCCTCGATTATAGCTCTTCTGGCACGAGTGTTGCTGCAAGTACTGTGCGAGCTCGCCGTGGCGGCCGATCTTGCGGCTTGCAGCATGGCGCGCCGCGGCGCACCATGTGTCTACCATCGCTTGCGAGGAGCAAGGCCATGTTGCGCGATTTCGTGTCTTGTCTTCGGCTTCTGTCGCTCACCGTCGTAGCAGCCATCGCGACCGCCGCGCTGGCCGCGACGCCCGCCACCACGGCGCCACCGATCGCCTCCTACGACATGCTGCAGCGGGTGAACACCGCGCTGGTGAGCCTGCGCGTCGAAGCAATCCCGGGCGCGAACTCGGTCGAGAGTCTCGGGCAGTCGCGATACGGCTCCGGCGTGGTGATCGGCGACGACGGACTGATCCTGACCATCGGCTACCTCGTGCTCGAGGCGCAGTCGATCGAGGTGGGCACGCACGACGGCCGCAGCGTGCCCGCGCGCGCCGTTGCGTACGACCTCGCAACCGGCTTCGGCCTGATCCGCCCGCTGGTGCCTTTGCGCGGCGTGCAATCGGTCGCCCTGAGCAGCCCGGCCACGCCGTCGACGGGCGACCGGATGCTGGTGGGCATCGGCGGCCGCGACGGTGGTATCGGCATGACGCAGCTCGTGAGCAAACGCGCGTTTTCGGGCTACTGGGAGTACCACCTCGACCAGGCCTTCTTCACCAGCCCGCCGGCACCCAACCACAGCGGCGCACCGCTGTTCAACCTGCAGGGCGAACTGATCGGCATCGGCAGCCTGTTCACCACCGACGCAGCCGGCAAGGGCCCGCGCAGCCTGCCGGGCAACATGTTCGTGCCGGTCGACCTGCTCAAGCCGGTGCTGGCCGAGCTGCAGGCCACCGGCAGCACCCGCGCCAGCCGGCGCCCCTGGCTCGGCCTCTCGTCCGGCGCGCTGGACGGTCGCCTGCAGGTGCTGCGCGTGAGCCGCGAAAGCCCGGCCGAAGCAGCGGGTCTGCGACCCGGCGACGTGGTGCTGGAGATCGATGGCGCCAAGGTCGCGACGCCGGAGGCGCTCTACAAGCAGCTCTGGATGCATGCCGAGCCCGACGACGAGATCGAACTCACGGTGCAGCAGGGCGAGGTGGTGCGCAAGATCCGGTTTCGCGCCATCGACCGCATGCAGACTTTGCGCAAGCCCGCAGGCATTTGACGGCTGGGGTGTCGTCCGACCCCACGGCGACGGGGGTGTCGGCACAATGAGGCCATCACCCCGAACCGCTCGCCCACCATGTCCCAGAACGTTGCCGGCCGCCTCAAGATCGGCCTCTCTGCCTGTTTCCAGCATGCCGACCCGACGCGCTCGCTGTTCACCAACAAGACCCTGCAGTACGTCGAGCAGTCGATCGCGCACTGGCTCATGTCGGCCGGCGCGATGGTGGTGATGGTGCCCTGCCCCACGGGCGAAACGGCGCGCGGCGACACCAAGCTCTCGCACTATGCCGAGTGGCTCGACGGCGTGGTGATGCACGGCGGCGCCGATGTCTGGCCCGGCAGCTACGGCGAGACGCCACTGAAGGACGCCTGGGTCGGCGACCGCATCCGCGACCTTTACGACCTGGCGCTGGTCGAGGCTTTCGAGCAGGTCGGCAAGCCGATCTTCGGCGTCTGCCGCGGGCTGCAACTGATCAACGTCGCCTTCGGCGGCACGCTGTACCAGGACATCGAGACGCAGCATGCCAACGCGCTCACGCACCGCGACCCGGTGAGCTACGACAAGAACTACCACGACCTGGTGCTGGTCGAGGGCACGCGGCTGTCGCAGATGTACCCGGGCGTGACGCACACGCGCGTCAACAGCATCCACCACCAGGGCATCAAGGATCTGGCGCCCGGCTTCGAGGTCGAGGCCTGGAGTTACCCCGACCGCGTGCCCGAGGCGATCCGCCGTGTCGGCCGCCACAACGGCCACGGCAGCCAGGGTTACATCGCGGCCACGCAATGGCACCCCGAGTTCCACAAATCGGGCAGCGAGATCACCACGGTGGACGACACGCCGATCCTCGACGACTTCCTGGCCGCCTGCGCAGCCGCGAAGCGCCAGCCGCAGCGCTGGCGCCACCGCATGCCCGGCCAGATCCGCGACCGTGCGGCCCGGTTGCTGCGGCAGGCCTTGCTGCGGCGCTAGCTCTTCCAAGCCCTCCCTCCCTGTGAAGGGCTGACCTGGCTCGCTTCGACGAGCATTTTTTTGCGCCCTGTCCAGCACCAAGTTTCTCCAAAATCTTGAATGATAATGATTGCTATTTGTATTACGGAGAAGAAATTGTTAAACGCCAAGTTCAAGGAAATCGCCGCAGCCAGCGCCCATCGGACGCCCGGATCTGCCTCTACACCCGCTTCCAAGCGCTCGACACTGGGCCTGCACACCGGCGCCACGCTGCTCGTTCTATGGGCCGCCGCCCAGGGTGGCCGCGCCGACGCCCAGGAAGCCACGGACAAGGAGAAAGTGCTGCCGACGGTCACCGTGACCGCCTCGCCGCAGGAAGAAACGGCCCAGCACCTCGACACGAAGGTGAGCAGCGGCGCCCTCGGCGCACGAACGCAGCTTGAAACACCCTTTTCCACCACAGTGGTCAGGAGCGATGACCTGGCGGAGCGCCAGGTCTCGAAGCTGGGCGACGTGTTCGCGCTCGACGCCTCGGTCTCCGACAACAGCGGCGCCTACAGCAGCTGGGCCAGCTACGTCACGGTGCGGGGTCTGCCGCTGGATTGGCAGAACGCCTATCGGATCGATGGCAAGCCCTTTCTCAGCTATGCCATCACCCTGCCCTACGAGCACTTCGAGCAGATCGAACTTCTCAAGGGCTCGTCCGGCTTCATGTACGGCTTCGGATCGCCTGGCGGCATCGTGAACTACGTTTCCAAGAAGCCAACCTCGCAGCCGGTGAGGAGCATCGAGGTGGGCTACAAGTCCGACAGCGTCTGGAGTGAGCACGTCGACCTCGGTGGGCGCTTCGGCGCCGACGACCGCTTCGGCGTGCGGCTCAACGCCACGCACGAGGAAGGCAAGACCTTCAACGACGGTGGCATCCGCCGCGATTCCGTGTCGCTGGCACTCGACGCCAGGCTGACGCGCGACCTGACCTGGAATTTCGACACGCTGTACCAGAAACGCAAGTCCACGGATCAGACTCCGTCGATCTTTACCGGCAGCTATGTCGGCTCGCGCCTGCCCACCACGATCAGCGGCGACAACCAACTCCTCCTGGGCAGCGGGCAGCACCTCAACACCGACCTGAAGCTCTACTCGACCGGGCTCGAGTACAAGCTGTCGCCTGACTGGACGTTGAGCACCAGCTACAGCCACAGCACGGCTGCACGCAGCCGCAACGAGGGCATTGCCTACCTGCTGGATCCGAGCGGCAACTACAACGACCTCCGCTCCGACAGCAGCGAGGGCCATCGCTTCGACCAGTGGCAGGCGATGGCGCAAGGCAAGCTGCGCACGGGCACCATCGAACACCAGCTGACGCTGGGCGCGTCCTGGCAGAAACAGGCCAACGACTACAGCAGCAACAGCGTCTACCAGCAGATCGGCACCGGCAACCTCTACGCGCAGAACACCAACGGCTATGCCAGCGTGACCGACTTCTCGGTCTACCGCGACAGCGACATCACGCAGCGTGCGATCTTCGCGAGCGACACCGTGAAGCTGTCGGAGCATTGGTCCGCGCTGGTGGGCCTGCGCAACACCAACTACGAACAGAACAGCTACAGCACCGCTGGCGCCAGGTCTTCCGAGTACACCAAGAACGGCGTGGTGACGCCCACGCTGGCGCTGATGTTCAAGCCCACGCCGGACACGACGCTCTACACCAGCTATGTCGAATCCCTCGAGCAGGGCGCTTCGGTGGGCTCCACCTATGCCAACTACCGTGACCTGCTGAAGCCGCTGAAGAGCAAGCAGTACGAACTGGGCATCAAGACCCAGCGCGACCGCTGGAGCGCGACGGCTGCTTTGTTCCGCATCGAACGCGGCGCCGAATACGCGAACAGCCAGAACGTCCTCGTGCAGGACGGGCAGTCCATCTACCAAGGCCTCGAACTGGGCGCCTCGACCCGTCTGGGCTCCCAGTGGCAGCTCGGTGCCAACCTGATGTTCCTCGACACCTCCTACCGGCGCGGCAGCGAGTACGTCGGCAACCGCGTGGCGGGCGCGCCGAACTTCGTGGCCACGGCACAGCTGTCCTATGCAGTGCCGCAGGTGCCGGGTCTCAAGCTATCGGCCGACGCGAAGTACACGGGCGGCACCATGCTCAACGCATCGAACCAGCTGAAGCTGGCCGGCTACATGGTCGCGAATATCGGCGCGAGCTACGCGACACGCATCGGCGGCCATGACACGACCTTCCGCGTGGCGGTCAACAACGTGGCCAACAAGCGCTACTGGGAATACCAGTATGCGAACTACATCAAACCTGGCGACCCACGCACCTTCAGCTTGAGCGCCAAGCTTGATTTCTAGGCATGAGCGTCCTCAGGGCGCGGACAGGTGCTTGCCCACGATTCCGGCAAGTTCGAACATCGTGACCTGATCCTTGCCGAACACCGGCTTGAGCTTGGCGTCGGCGTTGATCGCGCGCTTGTTGGTGGCGTCCTGCAGGCCGTTGGCCTTGATGTAGTCCCACAGCTTCTTGATGACCTCGGTGCGGGCCACCGGTTCGGCGCCGATCACCGCGGCCAGCGCCTCGCTCGGCTTCAGGCCGGCACCCGGCTTGCGCGGTGCCTTGGGCGCGGCGACTTTCTTCGCCGCCGCCTTTTTCGCGGCCGGCGCCTTCTTGGCTGCAGTGCCCGCCGCGGTTTTCTTCGCGGCGGCCGGTGCGGCCTTGCCGAAGGTCTTGCGCGGCGGGAACTTGCTCGTGCGCGGCTCGAACTCGAAGGTGACCTTGCCCTCTTCCTTGTTCCAGGCCAGGAAGGCCTTGAACGCGCGGCGCGTGCGCATCGAGACGAACTTGTCGAGCAGGTCGGTCTTGCCGGTAGCCAGCAGCTTTTCCATCTGCGCGCGCTCCACCGGCTGCTGCAGGATGATCTTGCCGGTCTTGAAGGTGCAGCTCGGCGTGGGCTGCTCGTTCGTCGGCACCGACTTCTCGCAGACGTAGTTGCTGCCGTGCTCGAACACCGGCGCACCGCAGATCGGGCACGGGCCCACTGTGTCCTGCTGGCTGAAGTCGACGATCTCGCCGGTGTCGGCGTTCTTGTCGTCGCCGAAGTCGAACTCGAGCTTCCAGTTCTTGGTTTCTTCCTCGTCGAACTTGAGCACGATCTCCGCAGTGAAGGGCCAGCCGGCCTTGGAGCGGAAGCCGTCGATCGGGCCGATGTGCTTGTCGCGCAGCAATGCCTCGGCCTCCACCACCTCGAAGGTGCGGCCGGCCGGCGACTTGCCAAACGAGAAGCCGCAGGGCTGCTCCCCCGGCTTGCCGGTGCAGGTGTAGCGGCGGTAGTTTTCCTTCACCACGCCGCCACAGTTGGGGCAGGGCGTCGCGAGCGTGGCGTAGTCGCCGGGCACGGTGTCGCGGTCGTACTCCTTGGCCTTCTTGACGATGTGCTCGGTCATCGCGGCAATCTCCCGCATGAAGGTGTCGCGGCTGAGGTGCCCCTTCTCCATTTGCGCGAGCTTGTATTCCCAGTCGCCGGTGAGTTCGGCCTTGGAGAGTTCCTCCACGCCCAGGCCGCGCAGCAGCGTCATGAGCTGGAACGCCTTGGCCGTCGGAATCAGCTCGCGGCCTTCGCGCAGCATGTACTTCTCGGCGATCAGGCCTTCGATGGTGGCGGCGCGCGTGGCGGGCGTGCCGAGGCCCTTTTCCTGCATCGCTTCGCGCAGTTCGTCGTCGTCGATGGTCTTGCCGGCGCCTTCCATGGCGCCGAGCAGCGTGGCTTCCGAGTAGCGCGCGGGCGGGCGCGTCTTCAGGCCCTTGGTGTCGGCCGATTCGGTGTTGACTATTTCGCCCGGCTTCACCGGCACCAGGTTCTTGCCGTCCTTCTCGTCGTCGTCGGACACGGCTTCCTTGCCGTAGATCGCGAGCCAGCCCGGCTTGACCAGCACCTTGCCGTCGCTGCGGAACGGGTACTTCTTGCCCCCCTGCTCGACCGTGCTGATGCGCGTGGTCACCTGGTGCTCGGCGCTCGGGAAGAACACCGACAGGAAGCGCCGCACGACGAAGTCGTACAGCTTCTGCTCGGCATCGCTCAGGCCACTGGGCGCTTGCAGCGTCGGGATGATCGCGAAGTGATCCGACACCTTGGCGTTGTCGAAGATGCGCTTGTTCGGCTTGACGTAGTTGCCATCGACGGCCTGCTTCGCAAAGGGCGCCAGGTGCTTCATGCCGCTGTTGGCCAGCATCTCCATCGTGTTTTTCACCACGGGCAGGTAGTCCTCGGGCAAGGCGCGCGAGTCCGTCCGGGGATAGGTCAGTGCCTTGTGGCGCTCGTAGAGGCTCTGCGCCAGCGCCAGCGTGGTCTTGGCCGAGAAGCCGAAGCGGCCGTTGGCTTCGCGCTGCAGGGATGTCAGGTCGAACAGGGCCGGCGAAGCCTGGGTGGTTGGCTTCGACTCTTCGGTGACGGTGGCCGGCTTGCCACGCGCGGCGTCGGCGATCTCGCGCGCATCGCGTTCGTTCCACACCCGGTCGGCGCGCTGCTCGGCATCGGGTTCGCCGTTGGGCAGCGTGGGCGCGTTGCCCTTCTTCCAGTTCGCGTCGAACCACTTGCCCGGATATTTTCCGGCCTCAGCGGCAAAGCTCGCGTGGATTTCCCAGTAGTCGCGGCTCACGAACTTGCGGATCTGCTCCTCGCGCTCGACCACCACCGACAGTGTCGGCGTCTGCACCCGGCCCACGGTCGTGAGGAAGAAGCCGCCGTCGCGCGAGTTGAACGCGGTCATGGCGCGCGTGCCGTTGATGCCCACCAGCCAGTCGGCCTCGGAGCGCGAGCGCGCGGCATCGGCCAGGCCCTGCATCTGCTTTTCGGTGCGCAGCGTCTCGAAGCCGTCGCGAATCGCCTGCGGCGTCATCGACTGCAGCCACAGGCGCCGCACCGGCTTGCCCAGCGGCGCCTTGCCGCCGGCATATTGTTCAATCAGCCGGAAGATCAGTTCGCCCTCGCGGCCCGCGTCGCAGGCGTTGATGAGTTGCGTCACGTCCTTGCGCTTGGCCTGCTTGACCACGGCGTTCAGGCGCGTTTTGGTCTTGTCGACCGGCTTCAGGTCGAAGTGGGGCGGGATCACCGGCAGGTTGGCAAAGCTCCACTTGCCGCGCTTCACGTCGAATTCTTCGGGCGCCTGGATCTCTACCAGGTGCCCCACGGCGCTGGTCACGACGTAGCTTTCGTTCTCGAAATGCTCGTCGTGCTTGTCGAACTTGCCGGCCACCGGCGTGAGGGCACGGACGATGTCCTGTGCCACCGAGGGCTTCTCTGCAATCACCAAAGTCTTCGTCATCTTTTCTCTCTATCTACAATCTGCCGCTTCTCGCGTGCGTACGCGCGCACGCGCATACGTGTGCATATTCAAACTAACAGACTTCGGCGATGCCCTCCAAATCCCCTTCGAACACAGGTCGCCGCATCCAGACGCGGCGCTCCGGCATCCACGGCAATGGCGTCTTCGCGGTGCAGGACATTGCCAAGGGCGAAACGCTGATCGAATACAAGGGCGAAGTCATCAGCTGGAAAGAGGCGCTGCGCCGCCATCCGCACGACCCGGCCCAGCCGAACCACACCTTCTACTTCCACATCGATGACAAGCATGTGATCGACGGCAAGGTCAACGGCAATGCCGCCAAGTGGATCAACCATTCGTGCGAGCCCAACTGCGAGGCCGACGAGCAGGACGGCCGGGTCTTCATCAAGGCACTGCGCGACATCGCCGCCGGCGAAGAACTCAACTATGACTATGGCCTGATCATCGACGAACCCTACACGCCCGAACTGCTGGCCGAGTTCCCGTGCTGGTGCGGCGCCGAGTCCTGCCGCGGCACGCTGCTCTCGCCCAAGGACAACGACGAGCAGGCGAAGGCCGAAAAGAAGAAGAAAAAGGCGAAGAAAAAGAAGAAGGCCGAGAAAGAGGCCAAGAAGGCCAAAAAAACCAGGAAGGCCGGCAAGGAGTGAAGAACCGCTGGCCTGTCGCTGAACTGCGTGCCGCACTCGACGCGCTGGTGCCGGGCTTCGCGGTCGAGGTGGTGGCCGAGATCGACTCGACCAACACCGAGCTCATGCGCCGCGCACGGGCCGGTGGGGCCGCGCCGGTGTTGCTGGTGGCCGAGCGCCAGACCGCCGGGCGCGGGCGCCTTGGCCGGCCCTGGCAGAGCACCGCGGACGGCGGGACTGCCGCGCCCGACGAATCGCTGACCTTTTCGATCGGGCTGCCGCTCGCGCCGCAGGACTGGTCGGGCCTGTCGCTCGCGGTCGGTGTCAGCGTGGCCGAAAGTCTGGATCCGCACGGCAGCCAGTTGCGCCTGAAGTGGCCGAACGATCTCTGGACGGTGCAGGATCGCAAGCTCGGCGGCATCCTGATCGAAACCGCGTTGCCGCAGCCGGCCGCTGCGCAGCGCTACCTGGTGATCGGCATCGGGCTCAACATCGGGCCGCGCGAGGCCGCAGGGCTGGGCACGGCACCGGCCTGGCTGCGTGAGTTCTGCCCCGACGCACAGGCGCCGCAGGTGCTGGCCGACATCGTGCCGCCCCTGGTGCGCAGCGTGCTGGGGTTCGGCGAGCACGGCTTCGCAGCCTTCGCAGAAGGCTTTGCGGCGCGCGATGCGCTGCGCGGGCGCGACGTGCGCCTGAGCGACGGCACCGAAGGCCACTGCGAAGGCGTGGGGCTGGCCGGCGAACTGCGCGTGCAGACGGCGGCCGGCCTGCAGTTGGTCACCAGTGCCGAGGTCAGCGTGCGCCCGTCGGGCGGGGTGGCGTCATGAGCAAACCCCGCCTTCTGCTGGCGGCGCTGCTGCTCGCCAACCTGGTTTACTTCGCATGGACGCAGGGTGGGCTGGCGATGTTCGGCGCGGTGCCGGCTGCTTTCGCGGAACACGAGCCACAGCGCATGACGCAACAGATCCGCCCCGGCGCACTGCAGATCCGCAACGAAGCGGCAGCGGCGCCAGCGCCCGTGCCTGCGGCGCCGGCCGAGCCGGCGCCAGCGCCTGCCGCGTCGACGCCGTGATCCGGCAGCCGCCGGCGTTTCGGTTCAAACGGTTTCGAAGCGCACGCTGAAGCGCACGCCGGGCGGTTGCCTGCCGGGCCGCGCGTCTTCGAGCTGAACCGTGGCGTTGTGCTGCCGCGCGATTTCCAGCACGATCGGCAGACCCAGGCCGGAGCCGTCGGCCTCGTTGCCAAGCACGCGGTAGAAAGGCTCGAACACCAGTTCGCGCTCGTGCTCCGGAATACCGGGCCCCGAGTCCTCCACCTGGAGCAGCACCACGTGGCCGAACGGGTCGGCCAGCACGCGCGCCGTGATCACCCCCGGCCGTTCGTCCGACGAGGGCGTGTAGTTGATGGCGTTGTCGACCAGGTTGCGCACCATCTCCTTCAGCAGGGTCAGGTTGCCGTCGAACATCACGCCGGGCGCGCCGGGCTCGGCACCGTCGTAGCCGAGGTCGATCCGCTTTTCGATGGCACGGGGCACCGCTTCGCGCACGACATCGATGGTCAGCCGTGCCAGGTCGCAGTGCTGCCAGGCGCGGGCGCCCGCGCCGCCTTCGGCCCGTGCGAGTGCCAGCAACTGGTTCACGGTGTGGGTCGCGCGAACGCTGGCCCGCCCGATCTGCTGCAGCGACTGCTTCAGGTCGTCGGCGCTCGCGCCCTTGCGCTGGGCCAGGTCGGCCTGCATGCGCAACCCGGCCAGCGGCGTCTTGAGCTGGTGCGCGGCATCGGCCAGAAAGCGCCGCTGGATCGCGATGGAGGCCTGCAGCTTGGTCAACAGCCCGTTGACGGACATGACCAGCGGCGCCACCTCGACCGGCACCGCGCTGTCGTCGAGCGGACTCAGGTCGTCGGGCTTGCGCTCGCGGATGCGGTCTTCCAGCTCCGACAGCGGCTTGATGCCACGCACCAGCGCCAGCCAGATCAGCAGGATCGCGAGCGGCAGGATCGCAAACTGCGGCAGCAGCACGCCTTTGATGATTTCGGTGGCCAGCACCTTCTGCTTTTCGCGTGTTTCGCCGACCTGCACCAATACCAGCCCCGACCCCGGCAGTGCGGGCTGCACCCAGGTGTAGGCCACGCGCACCGGCTCGTCGCGCATGCGTTCGGTGCGGATGAACACGCGCTCGTCCGTGGGCACCTCGTCTTCGGGCGGCGGCGGCAGGTCGGCGTCGCCGCCGAGCAGATCGCCTTCGGCCCCCCGCACCTGGTAGTAGACGCGGTCGGTGTCGTCGCCCCGCAGGATGTCGCGCGAGGGCTGCGGCAGGTAGAAGCGCACGCGCTTGTCCTGCACCGTGACCAGCGCGGCCAGCGTCTGCACGTTGTATTCGAGCGCGCGGTCGAACGGCCGGTTGGCAATGCCCTGTGCCACCAGCCACGTGACCCCGATGCTCACCGGCACCAGCAGCAGCAGCGGCGTGAGCATCCAGTCCAGGATCTCGCCGAACAGCGAGCGCTGGCCGTGCTGGAACAGGCGAATCACCAGGCCGTCCGCCGGGTCGCCCCAAGGATGGCCTGCGCTCCCTCGGGAAGCAGTGAGCACACGCAGTGACGAGCGTGGAGGCCCATCAGTTGATTTTTTCGAGGCAGTAGCCGAGGCCGCGTACCGTGGCGATGCGGATCGGGCCCTTTTCGATCTTCTTGCGCAGGCGGTGGATGTAGACCTCGATCGCGTTGAGGCTCACTTCCTCGCCCCATTCGCAGAGCCGCTCGACCAGCTGGTCCTTGCTGACGAGCCGGCCGGCGCGCTGCAGCAGCACTTCGAGCAGGCCGAGCTCGCGGGCCGAGAGTTCGACCATCTTGCCGTCGATGGTGGCAACGCGGCCGGCCTGGTCGTACGTGAGCGGGCCGTGCTTGATCGCGTTGCTGGTGCTGCCCATGCCGCGCCGCGTGAGGGCACGCACGCGCGCTTCGAGCTCCTGCAGGCTGAACGGCTTGGCCATGTAGTCGTCGGCGCCATGGTCGAGGCCCTTGACGCGTTCTTCCACGCTGTCGGCCGCGGTCAGCACCAGCACCGGCAGCGTGGAGCCGCGTGCGCGCAGCCGCTTCAGGATCTCGAGGCCGTGCATCTTGGGCAGGCCGAGATCGAGGATCAGCAGGTCGAATTCGCTGTTGGTCATCAGCGCCGCGTCGGCCTGCGAGCCGGTCGCGACATGGTCGCAAGCCGCGCCCGAGGTGCGCAGGCTGCGCAGCAGGGCATCGGCCAGCACCTGGTCATCTTCGGCAATCAGGATTCGCATGGGCCTTCTCCGGCTGTTCGGCGCGAATTTTAGGCCGCAGCGTAGGCTTCGAGGCCGATCGTCACCACGGTGGCGATCTCGTCGCCGACGCTGGCGTGGAACTCGTGTTCGGCCTGTGCCACGGCACGCCGGAAGGCTTCGAGCCAGGCCAGTCCGTCGGCGGTGAACAACACACGGCGCGCGCGCGCATCGAGCGGGTCGGGCCCGCGCGTGACCAGGCCCCAGGCCTCGCACTGGTCGACCAGCGTGCCCATCGCCTGCTTGGTCATGCCGGCGCGCTCGGCCAGGTCGGTCAGGCGCGAGCCGGTGCGCGCGAGGTGGCGGGTGATGTGGATGTGGGCGGCGCTGACCTGCTGCCGCGCGGCGAGATTGGAGAGCGCCAGAGGCACATCGACGTCGTGCGCCATCAGGGCCAGCACGCGCTCGTCGAAGCGGCGCATTGCGTGGCCGAGCAGTCGGCCGAGGTGAACCTGGCGCCAGTCGTCGGCATGTGAAAGTGCATCGTCAGCCATGATTCGATAGTAAATCAAACTGACCAAAATTGGGGTTTACTTCGATTCATGCCCCACTACACTACTGTTCAAGCATCCAGCCTGTGATTAAAAGCAGACTGGGTATAACAAGTACCAACCCGTTGATATTCAAGGAGATTTCCAGATGGACGCACTCGTCAAAGGCACCAGCATCTCGGTCGCAGGCAGCGAAAAAGCCAAGGCCCTGCAGGCCGCGCTGGCCCAGATCGAAAAGCAGTTCGGCAAGGGCACGATCATGCGGCTCGGTGAAGGCGAGGCGCTCGAAGACATCCAGGTGGTCTCTACCGGCTCGCTGGGCCTGGACATCGCGCTCGGCGTCGGCGGCCTGCCGCGCGGTCGCGTCATCGAAATCTACGGCCCGGAATCGTCGGGCAAGACCACCCTCACGCTGCAGGTCATCGCCGAAATGCAGCGCCAGGCCGGCACCTGCGCCTTCGTCGATGCCGAGCACGCACTCGACGTGCAGTACGCCCAGAAGCTCGGCGTGAACCTGTCCGACCTGCTGATCAGCCAGCCCGACACCGGTGAACAAGCGCTCGAAATCGTCGATTCGCTGGTGCGCTCGGGTGCAGTCGACCTGATCGTCATCGACTCGGTCGCCGCGCTCACGCCCAAGGCCGAAATCGAAGGCGAAATGGGCGACTCGCTGCCCGGCCTGCAGGCCCGGCTGATGAGCCAGGCGCTGCGCAAGCTCACCGCCACCATCAAGAAGACCAACTGCATGGTCATCTTCATCAACCAGATCCGCATGAAGATCGGCGTGATGTTCGGCTCGCCCGAAACCACCACCGGCGGCAATGCGCTGAAGTTCTACGCCTCGGTGCGCCTGGACATCCGCCGCATCGGCACCATCAAGAAGGGCGACGAGGCGATCGGCAACGAAACCAAGGTCAAGGTGGTCAAGAACAAGGTCAGCCCGCCGTTCAAGACCGCCGAGTTCGACATCCTGTTCGGCGAAGGCATCAGCCGCGAAGGCGAGATCATCGACATGGGCGTGGTCGCCAAGATCGTCGACAAGTCGGGCGCCTGGTATGCCTACAACGGCGAGAAGATCGGCCAGGGCCGCGACAACGCGCGCGAGTTCCTGCGCGAGAACCCCGAACTGTCGCGCGAGATCGAGAACAAGGTGCGCGAGTCGCTCGGCATCCCGCTGCTGGCCGCAGATGCGGGCGCCGAAACCGTCGAGGCCAAGCCCGCGAAGGCGGACAAGGCAGACAAGGCTGAAAAGTAAGCACCGGATCGGCCTCGGCCAGCGCCTGCGCAGCGGGCCTGAGCCGGTGGCCGTCCAGTACGGCTACCGCAAATGGCGTTCGCTGCCCCCTCCCTCAAAGGCCGTGCGCTGCGCCTGCTGAGCCAGCGCGAGCACTCGCGCGTCGAGCTGGAACGCAAGCTGGCGCGCCACGAGGAAGAGCCCGGTTCGCTCGCCAGGGCGCTCGACGAGCTGGCCGCCAAGGACTTCATCAGCGAGGCGCGCGTGGTCCAGTCGGTGCTGCACCAGCGCGCGCCGCGCATGGGTGCCGCGCGCGTGAAGCAGGAGCTCGCGCACAAGGGCATTGCGCCCGAAGCCATCGCCGAGGCGATTGCCGGCCTGCGCGACACCGAATTGCTGCGTGCCCGCGAAGTCTGGCGCCGGCGCTTCGACGCGCCGCCCGCCGACGCCACCGAGCGCGCGCGACAGGTGCGCTTTCTGCTGGCGCGCGGATTTTCGGGCGCGGTGGTCGCGAAGGTCTTGAGAGGCAACGACGATGACGACTGAAAAAACTCCGGCTTCGCACGTGCTGACCCGGGCCGTGGCCTGCGACTGGCAGCGCGCCTACGCCGTGGCCGCCGACCCGGCACGCCTGCCCGAATGGGCCAGCGGACTGGCCAAGGGCCGCGTGCTGCACGATGGGTCGGGCTGGCTTGCCGAAACCCCGGCCGGCCGCGCCCGGCTGCGCTTTGTGCCGGCCAACACCCTCGGCGTGCTGGATCACTGGGTCACGCCCGAGGGCATGGCCGAGGTGTACGTGCCGTTTCGGGTGATCGCCACCGGCTTCGGGCGTTGCGAACTGCAGTTGACGCTGCTGCGCCAGCCCGGCATGGACGACGCGGCTTTTGCGCGCGACAGCGCCTGGATCGCGGCGGATCTCGAAGCCTTGCGGCAGTTGCTCGAAGCAGACGGGCGCTGAAGCCGTTTGCGACGCCTTCGCGCCGCGACCGGCCGGCCACCGCCCGGTGGTCTGGAAGTTGCGTCATGCAAAGAAATGACCAAAAATTTTCTTTGCATGGGTATATTTGTAATCAAATTTACTTTTTGCCCGTGAAGCGCATACCCACCGAGGCATGACCCCTGTTGTTTCCCCCGCCGGCGGCACCACTGTGGCGCAGCGCATTGCGCTGGCGCTGCCGCGGTTGACCCGGTCGCATCGTCAGGTCGCCGACCACGTGCTGGCGCATCCGCTGCAGGTCGCGACCCTGCCGATCGATGAACTGGCGGCCACCGTCGGCGTGTCCGTCGCCACCGCCAACCGCTTCGCACGGGCGCTCGGTTTCGAGGGCTATGCCACCTTCCGCGCGGAGTTGGTGCGCGGCTTCGAACCCTTGCTGGCGCCGGTGGAGCAATTGCGCGGCAACCTGGCGCAGCCATCGACCGTGGCCGAGGTGTTCGCCACAGCGCTGGAAGAGAGCCACCGCAACATCGAGGCGACGCGGCGCGCGCTCGACCACGGCGCCTGCGAAGTCGCGGTGCAGTCCGTGCGGGACGCCAACACCATCTACATCGTGGGCTACGGCGCCAGCGCGTGGCTCGCAGGCCTGCTGCAGCACGGGCTGGACGCGTACTGCCCGGATGTGCGCCTCTTGCCCGGGGTCGGCGGCGTGACGCACGGTGCCCGCACGCTGTCGCGCGGCAAGCCCGGCGACCTGCTGGTGGCGATCGGCTTTCCGCGCTACCTGACCGATACCGTCACGCTCGCGGGCATCGCGCGTGCGCAGGGCGTGCGCGTGCTCGCGCTGACCGACAAGCCCAGCTCGCCGCTCGCGCCGCTCGCCGATGTGGCCCTCTATGCGCAGACTGGAACCCGCTACCGCCCCAACTGCGAGACCAGCGCGCTGGCCGTGATCGAGGCGCTGACCAGTGCCGTCGCACTTTGCACGCCGGGTGCTTTCCAGCTCGCCGGCAAGGTGGTCGAATCCGTCATGCCGTGGCTGCACGGCGGCCAGGGTCTGCGCGAGACTTCCAGAACTTCACAAGACCCATGACCTCCACACCCGTGATCGCTATCCACGGCGGCGCCGGCACGATCGCTGCGGCATCGGCCGATCCGACCTCAGCGCAGCCCTACCGCGATGCGCTGCATGCCATCGTGTCCGCCGCACAGGCGGCACTGCTGCGCGGCGCAAGTGCGCTCGACGCCGTCTGCCTTGCGGTCGAGATGCTGGAAGACTGCCCGCTCTTCAACGCCGGCCACGGCGCGGTGTTCACGCACGATGAAACCCACGAGCTCGACGCCGCGGTGATGGACGGCGCCAGCCTGCGCGCGGGCGCGGTGGCCGGCACGACCCGCGTTCGCCGGCCGGTGCGGGCGGCGCGCGCGGTGATGGAGGAGGGCGCGCACGTGCTGCTGGCCGGCGCGGGCGCCGACGCCTTCGCCCGCGAGCGCGGGCTGGAGATGGTCGACCCCTCGTACTTCTCGACCGACGCACGCCGCAAGCAGCTGCACCAGGCGCTCGCCGCCAACCGCGTGGCGCTCGACCACGACGGCGCGCCGCTGGTCGAGGGCAGCAAATTCGGCACGGTGGGCGCGGTTGCGCTCGACCTGCACGGCCACCTCGCCGCGGCCACCTCGACCGGCGGAATGACCAACAAGCGGGTCGGCCGCGTTGGTGACACGCCGCTGATCGGCGCCGGCACCTATGCCGATGACCGCAGCGCCGCCGTGTCCTGCACCGGCAGCGGCGAGATGTTCATGCGCGCCGTTGCGGCCTACGATGTCTGCGCCCGAATGCACTATGCCGGCCAGTCGCTGCAGCAGGCCACCGAGGCGGTCGTCATGCAGACACTGCCCGCCATCGATGGCCGGGGCGGCCTGATCGCGGTCGACCGGCTCGGCAATGTCTGCCTGCCGTTCAATACCGAGGGCATGTACCGCGCCCATGCCCGCGGCGCCGAACTGCCGCACACTGCCATCCACCGCTGAATTGCCATGTCTGCCGTCCTCGCCGATCCGCCACCGACCGTCTCTGCGCCAGCGCTGCCCGAAGGGCACGTCCTTGCAGTGGACAACCTCACCGTGCGCTTTTCCACCTCGGAACGCGTGGTGGATGCGGTGCGCCAGCTGTCGTTCCATGTCGAGCGCGGCGAGACGCTGGCCATCGTCGGCGAATCCGGTTCGGGCAAGTCCGTCACCTCGCTCGCGCTGATGCGGCTGGTGGAGTGGGGCGGTGGCCGCATCGTCAATGGGCGCATGGCCTTCCGGCGCCGCAGCGGCCAGGTGCTCGACCTGGCGCGCGCTTCGGATGCCGCCATGCGCACCATCCGCGGTGCCGACATCGCGATGATCTTCCAGGAGCCGATGACCTCGCTGAACCCGGTGTTCACGGCCGGCGACCAGATCGCGGAGGCCATCGCAATCCACCAGGCCAAGGATCGCGCGGCTGCGCGCGCCGAGGCGCTGCGCATGCTGGAACTCGTTCGCATCCCCGAAGCGAAGAGCGTGCTCGACCGCTATCCGCATCAGCTGTCGGGCGGCATGCGCCAGCGCGTGATGATCGCGATGGCGCTCTCGTGCCGGCCGTCGCTGCTGATCGCCGACGAGCCAACCACCGCGCTCGACGTGACCATTCAGGCGCAGATCCTCCAGCTCGTGCGCGAACTGCAGACCGAGATGCAGATGGGCGTGCTCTTCATCACGCACGACATGGGTGTGGTGGCCGAGGTGGCCGACCGCGTGCTGGTGATGTACCGCGGCGACAAGGTCGAGGCGGGCGCGTCGGAGCAGGTGTTCGCCGATCCGCGCCACGCCTATACGCGCGCCCTGCTGTCGGCCGTGCCGCAGCTCGGCGCGATGCACGGCACCGACCTGCCGGCCAAGTTCGAACTGCTGCACGTCGATGCCACCGGCGTGCACGTCGCCGCCCCGCTGCCGCACGACACCGTGCGGCGTGACGTGCCGCCGATCCTGCGCGTGAAGGATCTGGTCACCCGCTTCGAGTTGCGCAGCGGCCTGTTCGGCCGTGTCACGCGCCAGGTGCATGCGGTCGAGAAGGTGAGCTTCGACCTGCACGCTGGCGAGACGCTGGCGCTGGTTGGCGAATCCGGCTGCGGCAAGTCGACCACCGGGCGCTCGCTGCTGCGCCTGGTCGAGAGCCAGCGCGGCGCGATCGAGTTCAATGGCCGCGACATCCTCGCGCTGCCGACGAAGGAGGTGCAGACGCTGCGGCGCGACATCCAGTTCATCTTCCAGGATCCGTTCGCCTCGCTCGATCCGCGCGTGACGGTGGGCTATTCGATCATGGAGCCGCTGCTGGTGCACCGCATCGCGAGCGGCGACGCAGCGCAGGCGCGGGTGCGCTGGCTGCTGGAAAAAGTCGGCCTGCCGGCCGACCATGCGCAACGCTACCCGCACGAGTTCTCGGGCGGCCAGCGCCAGCGCATCGCGATCGCACGGGCGCTGGCGCTCAACCCCAAGGTGGTGGTGGCCGACGAATCGGTGTCGGCGCTGGACGTGTCGATCCAGGCGCAGATCATCAACCTGCTGCTCGACCTGCAGCGCGAACTGGGCGTGGCCTTTCTCTTCATCTCGCACGACATGGCCGTGGTCGAGCGCGTGAGCCACCGCGTGGCCGTGATGTACCTGGGCCAGATCGTCGAGATCGGCCCGCGCCGCGCCATCTTCGAGAACCCGCAGCATGCGTACACGCGGCGCCTGATGGCCGCTGTGCCGGTGGCCGACCCGACCCGCCGCAACATCGGCCGCACCCTGCTCAAGGGCGAGATACCGAGCCCGGTGCATCCGGCCGGCTACGAGCCCGACGTGAAGCCGCTGGTCGAGGTCGGCCCGGGCCACTTCGTCGCGCTGCACCCGGTCAGCTGACTTTCACTTTTCTTTTTTCCCCCGATTCCCATCCCAACCGACTTCAAAGGAGTCCTTGCATGCTCAACAAACGCCTCTCCCACATCGCAGGTGCGCTGGCACTGGCTGGTTTCGCGCTGTCTGCCTACGCCGCCAAGGACGTGGTGGTCGCGGTGCAGTCGAACTTCACCACCACCGACCCGTACGACGCCAACGACACGCTGTCGCAGGCCGTCGCCAAGTCTTTCTACCAAGGCCTCTACGGCTTCGACAAGGACATGAAGATGGTGCCGGTGCTCGCCACCGGCTACACGGTGAGCAAGGACGGGCTGGTCTACACCGTCAAGCTCAAGACCGGCATCCAGTTCCACGATGGCACGCCCTTCAACGCCGAAGCGGTGAAGGTCACCTTCGACCGCGTGACCAACCCCGACAACAAGCTCAAGCGCTACAACCTGTACAAGAACATCGCCAAGACCGAGGCGGTGGACGCGACGACGGTGCGCTTCACGCTCACCGAGCCCTTCTCGCCCTTCATCAACACGCTGGCGCATCCGTCGGGCGTGATCATCTCGCCGGCCGCGCTCGCCAAGTTCGGCAGCAAGGGCATCGCACAGAACCCGGTCGGCACCGGCCCGTTCAAGTTCGTCGAGTGGAAGGCCACCGACTACCTCAAGGTTGCCAAGTTCGATGGCTACTGGCGCAAGGGCTATCCGAAGGTCGACACCATCACCTGGCGCCCGGTGGTCGACAACAACACGCGTGCTGCAATGATGCAGACCAACGAGGCGCACTTCGCATTCCCGATGCCGCCCGAAGCCGCGCAGACCCTCAAGGACAAGCCGAGCCTGGAGGTGACCGCCGCGCCGTCGATCATCCAGCGCTACATCTCGATGAACACCACGCAGAAGCCCTTCGACAACCCGAAGGTGCGCGAGGCCATCAACTACGCGATCAATAAGGAAGCCCTGGTCAAGGTCGCCTTCTCCGGCTATGCGATTCCTGCCGAGGGCGTGCTGCCCAAAGGCGTGGACGGCGCGACCAAGCTCGGCCCCTGGCCGTACAACCCGGCCAAGGCCAAGGAGCTGTTGAAGGAAGCCGGCTATCCGAACGGCTTCGAGACCACGCTCTGGTCTGCCTACAACTACACGACCGCTCAGAAGGTGATCCAGTTCGTGCAGCAGCAGCTGGCGCAGGTCGGCGTCAAGGTGCAGGTGCTGGCGCTCGAAGCGGGCCAGCGCGTCGAGCGCGTCGAAAGCGCGCAGGATCCGGCCACTGCACCGGTGCGCATGTACTACGTCGGCTGGTCGTCGTCCACCGGCGAGGCCGACTGGGCGATGCGTCCGCTGCTGGCGTCCGAATCCTTCCCGCCGAAGCTCTTCAACACCGCTTACTACAAGAACGACGAGGTCGATGCCGACATCAAGAAGGCGCTCGTCACCACCGACCCGACCGCCAAGGCAAAGATCTACGCCGATGCGCAGCAACGCATCTGGAAGGACGCACCCTGGGCCTTCCTGGTGACCGAGCAATTGCTGTCGGTGCGGGCGCGCAACCTGGCGGGCTTCTACATGATCCCGGACGGCAGCTTCAACTTCGATGAAGTCGAACTGAAGTGATCCTGGCGCTTCGACCATGACCCACTACGTCATCAAGCGGCTGCTGGGTCTGCTGCCGACGCTCTTCATCGTCGCGGTGCTGGTGTTCCTGTTCGTGCACATGCTGCCGGGCGATCCGGCGCGGCTCGCCGCAGGGGCGGACGCCGGGCCCGAGACGATCGCCCTCGTGCGGCAGGAGCTGGGCCTGGACAAGTCGCTGCCGCAGCAGTTCCTGAGCTTCTTCGGGAACATGCTGCAGGGCGACTTCGGCCATTCGCTGCGCTCGCGGCGCCCGGTGTCGACCGAGATCGCCGAGCGCTTCATGCCCACGCTGCTGCTCACGCTCACCAGCATGGCGTGGGCGGTGCTGTTCGGCATGGCGATCGGCATCACCTCGGCGGTGTACCGCAACCAGTGGCCCGACCGCATCGGCATGACGCTGGCCGTGTCCGGCATCTCGTTCCCGGCCTTCGCGCTGGGCATGCTGCTGATGCAGGTGTTCTCGGTTCAGCTCGGTTGGCTGCCGACTGTGGGCGCGGACTCGTGGCGCCACTACGTCCTGCCCTCGATCACGCTCGGCGCCGCCGTGGCGGCCGTGATGGCGCGCTTCACGCGCGCGTCGTTCATCGAGGTGATCCAGGAGGACTTCGTGCGCACCGCGCGTGCCAAGGGCGTGCCCGAGAAGCTCGTGGTGTTGAAGCATTGCCTGCGCAATGCGCTGATCCCCGTCGTCACGATGATGGGGCTGCAGTTCGGCTTCCTGCTGGGCGGCTCGATCGTGGTCGAGGCGGTGTTCAACTGGCCCGGCCTCGGCCGCCTGCTGGTCGACGCGGTCGACATGCGCGACTACCCCATCATCCAGACGCTCGTGCTGCTCTTTTCGCTCGAGTTCATCCTGATCAACCTCGTGGTCGACGTGCTCTATGGCTTCATCAATCCCACCATTCGATACAGATGATGCTCGCCCCCAGTCTTCGCGCACTTCGTGTCGCTGCGCCAACCCCCTGCCGGGGGCAACACCTGCGGCCGGGCGGAGCCCGTTCCGCGGTGTTCCGCGCAGAGAGACTTCTGGGCGAGGAGGGGCGAGATGAGTGAAAGCCACACCATCGAAGTTGCGTCTGCGGTGCGTACGCCGTGGACCGAGTTCTGGCGCAAGTTCCGCATGCAGCACGTGGCCTTCGGCGCGCTGGTGTTCGTGCTGCTGCTGGTGCTGGTGGCGATCCTCGCGCCGTGGATCGTGCCTTACGACGCCGAGAACTTCTTCGACTACGACCGTCTCAACTCGCCGCCGTCGATGGCGCACTGGTTCGGCGTCGACCCGCTCGGGCGCGACATCTTCAGCCGCATCCTGATGGGCGCGCGCATCTCGCTGGCGGCCGGCTTCATGTCGGTGGTGCTGGGCGCCATCATCGGTACCGTGCTGGGCCTGCTGGCGGGCTTCTACGGCGGCTGGTGGGATCGCATCGTGATGCGCATCTCCGACGTGCTCTTCGCCTTCCCCGGCATCCTGCTTGCCATCGGCGTGGTCGCGATCCTCGGCAGCAGCATGGTCAACGTCGTGATCGCCGTCTCGGTGTTCAGCGTGCCGGCCTTTGCGCGCCTGGTGCGCGGCAACACGCTGGTGCTGAAGAACCTGACCTACATCGAGGCCACGCGCAGCATCGGCGCGAGCGACCGGACCATCCTGCTGCGGCACATCCTGCCGGGCACCATCTCGGCCATCGTCGTGTACTTCACGATGCGGCTGGGCACGTCGATCATCACGGCGGCCAGCCTGTCGTTCCTCGGCATGGGCGCGCAGCCGCCGACGCCCGAGTGGGGTGCGATGCTGAACGAGGCGCGTGCCGACATGGTCAACGCACCGCACGTGGCGCTGTTCCCGTCGCTGGCCATCTTCTTCACCGTGCTGGCCTTCAATCTGCTGGGCGACGGATTGCGCGACGCGCTGGATCCCAAAATCGATCGCCTCTGAGACGCCATGAAAATCCTGATTTCCGTCGACATCGAAGGCGTGGCCGGCGTCTTTCATTCCCAGCAGGTGCGCGCCGGCAATCCCGAGTACGAGCGCGCCCGCCGCTGGATGACCGACGAGGCCAACGCCGCGATCGCCGGCGCCTTCGAAGGCGGGGCGGCCGAGGTCTACGTCAACGATTCGCATGGCGACTTCCGCAACCTGCTGCCCGACGTGCTCGATGCGCGCGCGCAGGTCATCCAGGGCAAGCCGCGCTACCTCAGCATGGTGGCCGGCGTCGACCTCGGCGTGGATGGCGTCTGCATGGTCGGCTACCACTCGCGTGCCCAGGGTGCGGGCATCCTGGCCCACACCATCAACAGCTTTGCCTTTGCCGGCATCGCATTCGATGGCCAGCCGATGAGCGAAGCCGGCCTTTACGGCGCGCTGGCCGGCGAGTACGGCGCGCCGGTGCTGATGGGCAGCGGCGACGATGTGTTCATCGCCGAGAACCGTGCGCTCTTTCCGCAGGCCGTCTTCGTGCAGACCAAGCGGGCCACGGGCCAGACCAGCGGCATCTCGCTGTCGCCGGCGCAGTCCTGCGCGGCCATCCGTGCTGGGGTGGTGTCGGCGCTGGAAAACCGGGGCAACGCGGCCCCGCTGGTGTGGCCGACGCCGCTCGCCGTCACCTTGCACACCCAGTCACCGGCACTGGCCGATCTGTTCTGCCAGTGGCCTGCCTTCGAGCGCGTCGCGCCGACCGAATTGCGCTTTGGCGCACCGACGGTCGAAGCCGCGGTGCGCATGCTGAACTGCTGCTCGGCGATGTCAGCGATGCTGCGCTGAGCCGGCGCGGGTCGCTCAGGCTTCGTCGGTCGTGGCGCCGTCGAGCGCCGCTTCGGCCTTGTCGGAGCCGATGTCGCGCACATTCTTCTGCACCGCGACCGCGCCGAACAGGGCCAGCAGGAAGGCCATCGCGAAGAAGCCCTTCTCGCTGTTGGCCAGCGTGGCATTGAAGAGGCCGACCGCCAGCAGCGCGATCGACAGCAGCAGCGACACCCAGCACAGGCTGTAGTAGATGCCCGTGACGTTGATGCCCTCGAGCCGGTCACGCACCGACTTCTGCAGCGAGACCGCGGCGAACAGGCCATACATCAGGATGGTGAAGTAGTAGCCCTTTTCGTTGAGCTGCATCGAGGCGTTCCACAGCCCGAGGAGGTACACGACGGCGCCGACGAACAGCGCAGTCCACGACGCGGCGACGAACGCACCTGTGGGTTTCTGGAATTTGGCGGCCATGACTTCTCCTCGTTTGCTGGGCGCAGATGATAGCGGGGCAGCTATCAAATGTGTAGCAAAGAGATTGCAGCCGCCGCCGCTGCTGGCTGCGGGCTCAGAGTCCCAGCATCAACTGCAGGTTCTGCACCGCCGCGCCGCTGGCGCCCTTGCCGAGGTTGTCGAGCCGGGCAATGACGACCGCGTGGCGGTGGTCTTCGTTCGGAAACACGCGAATCTCGAGCTCGTTGGTGTCATTGAGCGCGAGCGGATCGATCTTGCCGCCCTCGGTAGGCGGCAGCACCTTCACGAACTTCGCCGGCGTGTTGCTCCTGGCGTAGTGGGCGGCCAGCGCATCGTGCAGGTCGGCGGCCTTCGGCTTGCCCGGCAGGTCGTCCAGATGCAGCGGCAGCTGCACCAGCATGCCCTGCTTGAAGTTGCCGACGGAAGGAATGAAGACGGGCCGGCGCGTGAGGCCGGTGTACTTCATGATTTCCGGGATGTGCTTGTGCTTGAGGCCGAGCGCATAGGTCTCGAACAGCGGCGCCTCGCCTTTTTCGTAGGCCTCGATCATGGTGCGGCCGCCGCCGGAATAGCCGCTGACCGACGGCAGTGCGATGGGGAAGTCGGCCGGCAGCAGTCCGGCATCGACCAGCGGGCGGACGATGGCGATGGCGCCGGTGGCGTAGCAGCCGGGGTTGGCCACGCGGTCGGCATTGGCCACCAGCTCCCAGTGGCCGGCAACCAGCTCCGGAAACCCGAAAGCCCAGCCCGGGTTGGTGCGGTGCGCGGTCGAGGCGTCGATGATCTTGGGCTTCTTGCCGTTGAGCTGGTCGATCAGCGCGACCGATTCGATCGCGGCATCGTCGTGCAGGCACAGCACCACCAGGTCGACACTGGCCATCAGCTCGCGCTTGGCGGCCGCGTCCTTGCGCAACTCGGGCGCGATGCTGACCACCTCGATGCTAGGCATCGTGGCGAGCCGCTCGCGGATTTGCAGGCCGGTGGTGCCGGCTTCGCCGTCGATGAAGACCTTGACCATGGGGCGTATTGAGGCAGGAGAAAGTACGTATTGACCGCAGGCGGGGCCCGCGGTTGGTGCAGCGCACCATGATACATTCCCCGGTTGTTCGCCGGCCCCGCCCCGTTGCGCGCCGTGGCCCCCGGACAACAGCCCTCTTCTCCCGACCCACTTCCGCTTCCGAGAGACATCCTCATGAAGATTCACGAGTACCAGGGCAAGGAAATCCTTGCCAAGTTCGGTGTGCCGGTGCCGCGCGGCATCCCGGCATACACGGTTCAGGAGGCGGTCGAAGCCGCCCAGAAACTTGGCGGCCCCGTGTGGGTGGTCAAGGCCCAGATCCACGCCGGTGGCCGCGGCAAGGGCGGCGGCGTCAAGCTGGCGCGCTCGATCGACGAGGTGAAGAAGCTGGCCGGCGAGATTCTCGGCATGCAGCTCATCACGCACCAGACCGGCCCCGAAGGCCAGAAAGTGCGTCGCCTGCTGATCGAAGACGGCGCCGACATCAAGAAAGAGTATTACGTCTCGGCCGTGACCGACCGCGCCACCCAGCGCGTGGCGTTCATCGTCTCGAGCGAAGGCGGCATGGACATCGAGGGCGTGGCCCACGACACGCCCGAAAAGATCATCACCGACTTCGTCGATCCGGCCGTCGGCCTGACCGACGCGCAAGGCACCAAGCTGGCAGCCGGCATCGGCATCCCCGAGGCCTCACAGCCGCAAGCGGTCGACGTGATGCAGAAGCTCTACAAGATCTACATGGAGACCGACGCGTCTCTGGTGGAAATCAACCCGCTGATCCTTGAAGGCAACGGCAACATCAAGGCGCTCGACGCGAAGTTCAACTTCGACCCGAACGCGTTGTTCCGCCACCCCGAGATCGTCGCCTTCCGCGACCTCGACGAAGAAGACGCGGCCGAGGTCGAGGCTTCCAAGTTCGACCTGGCCTACATCAGCCTCGACGGCAACATCGGCTGTCTGGTGAACGGCGCCGGACTGGCCATGGCCACGATGGACACCATCAAGCTGTTCGGCGGCGAGCCGGCCAACTTCCTCGACGTGGGCGGCGGCGCCACCCCCGAGAAGGTGACCGAAGCCTTCAAGATCATGCTGAAGAACAAGAACGTCGAGGCCATCCTCGTCAACATCTTCGGCGGCATCATGAAGTGCGACACCATCGCCACCGGCGTGATCGCGGCCTGCAAGGCCGTGAACCTGCAGGTGCCGCTGGTGGTGCGCATGAAGGGCACCAACGAAGTCGAAGGCAAGAAGCTGCTGGCCGATTCGGGCCTGCCGATCATCAGCGCCGACACCATGGCGGACGCGGCCCAGAAGGTCGTGGCAGCAGTCAAGAAAGCCTAAGGAAACGCCATGTCCATCTACATCAACAAAGACACCAAAGTCATCACCCAGGGCATCACGGGCAAGACCGGCCAGTTCCACACCGAAAAGTGCCAGGAATACGCGAACGGCAAGAACTGCTTCGTCGCAGGCGTGAACCCGAAGAAGGCCGGCGAGTCGATCTTCAACATCCCGATCTTCGGTTCGGTCAAAGAGGCGGCCAAGCAGACCGGCGCCACCGTGTCGGTGATCTACGTGCCGCCTCCGGGTGCTGCCGCCGCGATCTGGGAAGCCGTCGAAGCCGACCTCGACATGGCGATCTGTATCACCGAGGGCATCCCGGTGCGCGACATGCTCGAAGTGCGCAACAAGATGAAGGCCAAGGAAGCCGCCGGTGGCAAGAAGACCTTGCTGCTCGGCCCGAACTGCCCCGGCCTGATCACGCCCGACGAAATCAAGATCGGCATCATGCCCGGCCACATCCACCGCAAGGGCCGCATCGGCGTGGTCTCGCGCTCGGGCACGCTCACGTATGAAGCCGTGGCGCAACTCACCGAAATCGGCCTCGGCCAGTCGAGCGCGGTCGGCATCGGCGGCGACCCGATCAACGGGCTGAAGCACATCGACGTGATGAAGGCCTTCAACGACGACCCCGACACCGACGCGGTGATCATGATCGGCGAAATCGGCGGCCCCGACGAAGCCGATGCGGCCCGCTGGTGCAAGGACAACATGAAGAAGCCGATCGTCGGCTTCATCGCCGGCGTCACCGCGCCCCCGGGCAAGCGCATGGGCCATGCCGGCGCGCTGATCTCCGGCGGCGCCGATACGGCCGAAGCCAAGCTCGCCATCATGGAAGAGTGCGGGTTTACCGTGACGCGCAACTTCTCGGAGTTGGGCAAGCTGCTGAAGGCGCGGTTGTAAAACCGGCTTCAGCGATCGAAGACTCCCACAAAAAGAGAAGCGCTCGCAACCCCAAGGGTGCGGGCGCTTTTTCAATTCATAACAGACGTGGAGAAGACAAATGGAAATGTTGCAAAGTGCTGACTTCTGGATCGGACTGGTCAAGATTATCTGGATCAACATCATCCTTTCGGGCGACAACGCGGTGGTGATCGCGCTGGCCGCCCGTTCCCTGCCCCCGCATCAGCAGCAGAAAGCGGTGCTGTTCGGGTCGGGTGCCGCCGTGGTGTTGCGTATCGTGCTCACCGTGGTGGCGGCCAAACTGCTGGCGCTGCCTTACCTGCAGATCGTCGGCGGCCTGCTGTTGCTCTACATCGGTGTTCAGCTGTTTGGCGATGAAGACGAAGACGACGGCGGAGCCAAGGAGTACGGAACCCTGATGGCCGCGGTACGAACCATCCTGATTGCCGACCTGGTGATGAGCCTGGACAACGTGATCGCGGTGGCTGCGGCAGCGCAGGGCAGCATGGTGTTGCTGATCCTCGGCCTGGCGATCAGCATCCCCCTGGTGATTTTCGGCAGCACCCTGATGATCAAGCTCATGGAGCGCTTCCCGATCATCGTCATGGTGGGCGCCGCGCTGATCGGCTGGGTTGGCGGCGAAACCATCGTGAGCGACGTGTCGCTGCGCGAGGTACTGGCGGCCAAGCCCTGGCTGCACTACGCGGCGGCGGCGGCCGGCGCGGCATTTGTCGTGGCCCTCGGCCGCATGTTCCAAAAACGCGCGCACGCGGCGCACTGAACGAGAGCGAATCCCTCCATGGCAATTTCGAACGCCGCACCCGTCCACGGGGCCGTGGCATTGCCTTGGGATTTCGCGGCACTCACCGACTCCGGCCGGGTGCGCGCCAACAACGAAGACGCGATCGCGTTCGACCCCGCGCTCGGCCTTGCCATCCTGGCCGACGGCATGGGGGGCTACAACGGCGGCGAGGTGGCCAGCGGCATGGCGATCGCATTGCTGCAGGCCAGTTTCGGTCGCTGGCTGGCCCATGCGGGGCCTCGCGCCCCGGCGCGCGCGATCCGACGGGCCTTGCAGGCGGGCGTCGACGAGGCCAATGACGCCATCCTGGAAGCAGGTGTGGCCAATCTGCAACTTCAGGGCATGGGCACCACGCTCGTGGTGGCCGCTTTCGGGCCGCACCGGGTCACCGTGGGCCACATTGGCGACTCGCGTTGTTACAGGCTGCGGGACGGCAAGCTCGAACAGCTGACGCGCGACCATTCCCTGCTGCAGGAGCAGCTCGACTCGGGTGCCATCACCGCCGAGCAGGCTGCCCAGTCGCCGCATCGCAACCTGGTCACCCGCGCGTTGGGCATCGAGCGACACGTCGGCCTCGAAATGCACGAACACAACGTTCGCCCGAACGACCTCTACCTGCTATGTTCGGATGGGTTGAGCGAGATGGTTGCCGAGGGGCAGCTTTTCACACTTTTGTTACAAGATATCGGGCTTTCAGAAAAAGCAACACTTTTGGTTGCAATTGCGAACGAGAATGGAGGCCGGGACAATATTTCTGTTGTTCTTGCTCGCGCCAACAGCAGTTCTGCATCCGATGTCGCCGCATGATGGGGGCTCAGGAAATGGACGCTCGTTCCGTGGGGCCAGGCTGTACAAAAACACATTGAGATCCAGGAGTCGGCCATGCCGAAAATGATCGTTTCGATCGATGGGGTTGTCATCAAGGAAGTGACGCTCGCCAAGGACCGCACCACGCTGGGACGGCGGCCCTACAACGACATCGTGATCGACAATCTGGCGATCAGCGGTGAGCATGCCGTCTTGCACATGATCGGCAGCGACGTCTATCTTGAAGATCTCAACAGCACCAACGGTACCTACGTCAACGCGCACGCCATCAAGAAGCAGGCGCTCGAGCACAACGACATCATCGAAGTCGGCAAGTACAAGATCCGCTACCTGGCGGGCGGCAGCGCGCCGGAAGGTGCCAGCATGGTGCGAAGCTACATCGCTTCGCCGCCGATGCCCATTCCCCTGTCTTCCGCGCCCACCGAAAACGCACCCCTCGTCGCGCCTGGCGGCGTTGCCGTCATCCGCGTGTTGTCGGGTGCGGGCGCCGGCCGCGAACTCTCGCTGCAGAAGGTCGTCACCACCATCGGCAAGCCCGGCGTGGCCGTTGCAGCAGTCACGCGCCGCCTGCAAGGCTACGTGGTGGCACCGATCGATGGCGGCACCGTGCTCAACGGCGAACCGCTCGGTGCCGAAGCGGTCGCCCTGCAGGACGGCGACGTGCTCGAACTCGGCGGCACCCGGATGCAGTTCGTCCAAGCCTGAGCGGTGGCTCGGGGCGCGATGACGCGGCTGCGCCGCCACCGCGCGCGCATCGCCGTCACGCTGTTGCCGGTCTTGCTGGCGCTGTTGCACGCCACCGGCGTGTGGCGCCTGCCGCTGGTCGAGCGGCTCGACCACTTCATCTACGACGCGCGCCTGCGAGCCGCCATGCCGGGCACGCGGGACCCGCGCATCGTCATCGTCGACATCGACGACGTCAGCCTGCAGCAATGGGGCCAATGGCCCTGGAGCCGCGACAAGCTGGCCAAACTCGCCACCGAACTCACCACGCGCCAGCAGGCGGCAGTGATCGGCTTCGACGTGGTGTTCGCCGAACCCGACCACAGCGCCGGCCTGGAAACCCTGCAACAGCTGGCGCGCGGGCCGTTGCGCGGAAATGCCGGCTTCGAGACCGAACTGCAGCGGTTGGCGCCGGAGTTGGACCGGGACGCCGCATTTGCACGCGCATTGGCCGGGCAGCCCGTCGCGCTCGGCTACTACTTCACCCGGACCGAAGCGCCGCGCGCCAGAGGTCGGTTGCCGGCGCCGCTGCTGGCGCCGGACGCGTTGCCACCCAACGGGACTTACGCCACGCAGTGGAACGGCTACGGCGCCAATCTGGAGGCGCTGGCCGCCGCAGCGCCGCGGGCCGGTTTCATCAATTCGGTGATCGACGCCAACGACGATGGCGTGATCCGTGCCACACCGCTGCTGGCGCGCTACGACGCGCTCGACAAGGCTTCGGACGGCGCTGCGTCGGGCTACTACGAGTCGTTGTCGCTCGCGGTGTACCGGCTTGCGAGCGGCGCTGACTCGGTGCGGCCAGTGCTCGCGCAGGGGGCAAAGCCGCCCCCGCCGCTCGAAGCGCTGGTGGTTGGCCGTGGTGCCGGGCGCATCGTGGTGCCGGTCGACTCGCAAGCCGGCGTGCTGGTGCCGTTCCGGGGCAACGGCGGGCCGGATGGCGGGTCGTTTCGCTACATCCCGGCTGGGGATGTGTTGGCCGGACGACTGGCGCCGGCAGAGCTGCGCGGCAAGATCGTGATGGTCGGCGCCACCGCACCCGGGCTGCAGGATCTTCGGGCCACGCCGGTCAGCGCCACTTACCCCGGGATCGAAGTGCATGCCAACGTGGTGTCGGGGCTGCTCGACGGCCGCATGCTCACCGTGCCCGACTACGCGCCGGGCTACGACGTGGCCATGCTGGTCATGGCGGGCGCGGTATTGGCCACTGGCCTGAGCCTGCTCTCGGCGCCTCCGGCCGCGCTGCTGGCCATCGCCACGGCTGCCGTGCTGGTCGGGCTCAATGCCTGGCTGCATGCGCAGGCCCGGCTGGTTATGCCGCTGGCTGCCGCGTTGATGATGGTCAGCCTGGCCTTCGGCATCAACATGAGCTGGGGCTACTTTGTGGAAGAACGTGGCCGGCGCGGGCTGGCGCGCCTGTTCGGAACCTACGTGCCGCCCCAGCTGGTCGACGAAATGCTCGAGCGCCCGCACCTCTACAGCATGCGGGCCGAAAGCAAGGAACTGACCGTGATGTTCTGCGACATGCGCGGCTTCACCCGCTTGTCGGAGCAGATGGCGCCGGTTGAACTCCAGGCCTTTCTGAACGAAGTCTTCAGCCGCTTGACCGAAATCATCAGCCAGCGCCGCGGCACCATCGACAAATACATGGGCGATTGCGTCATGGCCTTCTGGGGCGCACCGGTCGGCATGCCGGATCACGCCGCCCTCGCGGTGCAGGCCGCCGTCGAAATGGCCGCTGCGGTGCGGGAGATCAACCAGGCGCATCTGGCCAGAGGCCTTCCGGGCATCAGCGTTGGCATCGGGCTCAACACCGGCGTCATGAGCGTGGGCGACATGGGCTCCGCCGTGCGGCGCAGCTACACCGTGGTCGGCGATGCGGTCAACCTGGCCGCCCGGCTCGAAGGCCTGAGCGGGTACTACGGCGTGGAGATCGTCGCCAATCGCTCCACGCAGCAGTCAGCGCTCGCTTACATTTGGCAGGAGCTGGATCAGGTGCGGGTCAAAGGCAAGGAGCAGGTGGTCACGATCTTCACGCCGCTGGCCGCCGCCGAGCAGCAGACCGTGGCGCTGCGCGAAGAACTGGAAGCCTGGGGCGCGTTCCTGCTGGCTTATCGCGCGCAGGATCTTGTGGCCGCCAAGGCTGCACTGGCCCCGCTGGTGGCGCGGTCTGCCAAAAAATTCCTTTACCGGTTGTATACGGAACGTTTAGCCTCGATGGCGTTGCAGCCCAAAATCCGGAACTGGGACGGCGCAACCCGGTTTGAAACGAAGTGACTGACCAAGAGGGTTTCGCAAAGATGCAGGTGCGTGTGCTGGGCTGCTCGGGCGCCATTGCCAAAGACTGTCGCACGACCTCGTTTCTGGTCGACACCGACCTGCTGGTCGACGCCGGCACGGGCGTGGGCGACCTCAGCCTTGAAGAAATGGCCGCCATCGACGACGTGGTGCTCACCCATTCGCACCTCGACCACATCGCCGCCCTGCCCCTGATGATCGACGCCGTGGCCAGCCGCCGCAGCCGGCCCCTGCGCGTGCATGCGCTGCACGCCACCAACAACGCGCTGCGTGTCCACGTGTTCAACAACGTGATCTGGCCCGATTTCGCCAACATCCCCAGCACCGAAGCCCCATTCGTCACCTTTCACGACGTGGCCGTGGGCCAGACCCTGCAGCTCGGCAGCCGCGAGCCCAAGCATCTTGAAGTATTGCCCGCCGTTCACACCGTGCCGGCCTGCGGCTACGCCATCCGCTGCGCCGAAGGCGGCCCCCACTGGGTTTTCAGCGGCGACACCGAGCGCAACGGCCCCTTCTGGCAGCGCGTGAACCAGCTCGACGTGGGCATGCTGGTGATCGAAACCGCCTTCAGCAACCGCGAGCAGGCGCTGGCCCAGCGCAGCCTGCACCTGTCCCCCGCCACCCTGGCCGACGAACTGGCCCAGATCGGCCCCGGCAAGCACTACCCGATCTACATCACCCACACCAAGCCCGCCGAGACCGAAGAAATCATGAGCCAGATCGACGCTTTTACCGAAGGCTGGCAGATGCACGGGCTTGAGCCGCGCGACATCCGGTGGCTGCAGGCGGCGGCAGTTCTGACGCTCTGAGGGCTGACAGATTTGGGCCACGTGACAAATTTGTCATCACAGACGCGGTGGTTGCAACAGGTTGCGTCACACGCTGTAACACGGATGTGAACAAATCCACATTAAACGCGCTGATTGAGCCCTCCGCGGTGGGTGGCACAGATGCTGCGGATAGAGCAGCGCACCGGGGGCTCTCCGGGCTCTATCAACCAACCTGGAGTTTTTTGAAATGAACCGTCGTTCCATCGCACGCCGCGCACAAGCCGGCTTCACCCTTATCGAATTGATGATCGTCGTGGCGATCATCGGTATCCTGGCTGCTGTGGCTCTGCCGGCGTATCAGGACTACACGGTGCGCGCTCGCGTATCGGAAGCCTTGGTTTTGGCATCGGGCAACAAGGCCACCGTTGCAGAAAATGCTGCCAATACCGCATCGTCGCTCGCTCTTGGCGTCGCTGATTTTGCATCTGGTTCAGGCACGAAGAATGTCACCAGCATGACGACGAGCGCTACCAACGGCCAGATCGTCATGGTTACTACTACCAATGCAGGTGGATTGACGCTGAATCTGACGCCATTGGCGAACGGTGCTGCTTTGGCCGCGAACACGCTTCCTGGCGGGCCAATCACTTGGACTTGCAAGGTTACCGATGCCACGAAAAACAAATTCGTCCCGTCGGAATGCCGAATCTAATTCAGGCGACTAATTAAAAAAGCCCCGCATGGGGCTTTTTTTGCGCCCAGGAATTTCAAGCGCTATGGCCAATCATATTTCTCGCGTGTCTCTTGCCCCGGTATGGGTGGCGTTGGCTGTCGTTCTGTTGTCGCTGACCTGGCTTCTCCCAAACCACGCGCGGCCATGGTCTTCATTTCATTCTGACGCTTGGATTGCTGTTGTCCTCGCAAGTATCAGCCTTGTGGTGTTGGTGCGCGCTACGCAAGGGCTGGTCTGGCATGGTTTGGCCTTGGTGGTCGCTTTTCTGGTGCCCTTGCCGTTTTTGCAACTCGCAACGGGACTATTGCCATTTGCAGGGCAGGCATGGATTGCGAGTGCCTATTTGCTTGGGTTATTTCTGGCCCTGTTGGTAGGTCAGCAGTGGCATGGTTGGCGCCAGGTCTGCATGGGCGATATCCTGTTTCTAGCCATCGGGATAGCGTCGGTTGTTTCGGTCGGCCTCCAGCTTCAACAGTGGCTGGGGCTTACCCGAGACGGATCCTTGGACGTCTGGGTATCGAGCGTGGACGGCGTGCGTCCTTATGCGAATATGGGCCAACCCAACCAGCTTGCCACTTTGCTGTTGTGGGGGATGCTTGCCGGCGGCTGGGGTGCATGGCGCGGACATATAGGACGCGGGGCGGCACTATTGCTCGCAGCATTTCTCATTCTCGGTTTGGCCCTCACGCAATCACGCAGCGGTGCGATAGGCCTTGTTGCGATAGTGCTCGCGGTCTGGTGGTGGCGACCGCTATGGGCGAATGGGCGCACGCACCTTTACGCCAGCGGGTTGACTGCGTTGTATGGGGTGGTATTGCTGGCTTTGACGCCCCTTAGTCAACTTCTGATGCTCGAAGCGCCTGTTTCGATGACAGATCGCCTCACGGGCGAACTCAGGCCAAAGCTATGGCGCATGCTAGTAGACGCCGCCTGGCAGCGGCCTTTCAGTGGCTACGGTTGGAATGAAGTAATACCGGCGCAACTGAACGTAGCGGATCACCATCCCGCCATGGGCTACCCCTTCTCGCAGTCGCACAATCTTTTTCTCGACTTCGTCTTGTGGGCGGGGCTCCCGGTTGGATTGCTGCTGACTGCCTGCGTGTTGGCGTGGTTGTTGACCGTGGCGCGGCGCGTGCGTCGCGCGCCGGAAGCTGTGTACTTCCTCTTTGTGATGGTCGTTGGAATTCACGCAATGCTGGAGTTCCCGCTGCATTACGCCTACTGCTTGTTGCCTGTAGGCTTGGTGATGGGCGCTTTGAATGCAGAGTTGGGAATTTGGCGGATCAACCACAACCCCCACAGGGGGGGGAGATGGTTCCTGCTTGGCGTTTGGTGCCTTGGGGCGGTTTTGCTAGGAGTGGTTGTGCGGGACTATTTCAGGGCGGAAGCCGCGTATGCGGCTCTGCAGATTGAAAATGCAGGTATCAAGAACAGTCGCCCTGTCCAGCCCCCTGACGTGTTAATCCTGACTCAGCTGCGCGAAGCGCAGCGCTTCATGAAGTTCGACCCGGCCGTTCGTGTGTCCCCGGCGGAGTTGCAATGGGCAAGGGATGTAACCCAAATAGCGCCCAGCTCGCGTAACTTCATGGCGCTTGCCGTCCTGCTAGGGCTCAATCGCCAAACAGAAGAGGCGCAGTCCTGGTTGGTAAAAATGTGCCGCGTCGTTCCTCGAGATCAGTGTGCTTCCGCGCCTGCAAAGTGGGCGCACGCACAAAAACTGCACCCTTCTCTAGCTCCTGTTGCATGGCCCGCAAAGGCGGAATTGCATGGAGCAGCAGGGCATTAGCCACCAGACATACTAGCGATGTCGAACAACCGTGATTCGCAGGATGGCTAAAAGTCAAATGCAGGGGGGGATGCTCAACTGGCCTCGCTCGCGAAAGCGCCTCGTCGTCGTCGCGCTCGATGTGGGGCTTGCTCTCTTTTCCATGTGGGTTGCTTTCACGCTGCGACTTGACGTGCTCCATCGCCCTGTGGGCGCTGAGTGGGCGGCGTACGCGATCGCGCCCTTGTTGGCTGTCCCCACCTTTGTGCATTTTGGCTTGTACCGCGCGATTTTTCGCTATACGGGGGTCGCAGCGATTCTTGCCACGGGCAAGGCTGTTGGCGCATACGGGTTGATGCTCCTTCCGTTCATCTGGTGCCTGTACCACTGGGAGGGCATTCCTCGCAGCTTGATCCTTCTTCAACCACTTATTTTTCTGCTCCTCGTTAGCTCGAGCCGCACACTCGGATGGCATTGGCTGATGGGAAGAGCGAGCAACCCGGGCAATCGCCTGCTCATATACGGTGCTGGGACAGCAGGTGCTCAGACTGCGGCGGCTTTAGCGAGCGCTCAGCAGTACGCCTTGCTTGGTTTCATCGATGACGACCCCACGAAATGGGGGCGCACCATCAACGGCGTCCCGGTTTTCTCTTCAACAGACGCGGCTGTCACTGTCAGTCGGCTGTCGGTCACTGACATTCTTCTGGCGTTGCCGAGCGCAAGCCGCCAAAGGCGCAACCAGATCATCGGACAGCTGCAGTCTTTGCCCGTTCGTATTCGCTCGCTGCCTGGGTTGGCCGATTTGGCGAGCGGGCGCGTTACCGTTGAGGACTTCAAGGATCTCGACATTGAGGATTTGCTAGGTCGCGAGCCTGTCGCAGTCCAGGCGGACTTACTGGCTCGCAGCCTCGCCGGACGGGTTGTGCTGGTGACTGGTGCCGGTGGCAGCATCGGCAGTGAACTCTGCCGTCAGATTACGCTTCAGGGGCCGAGCGAGTTGCTGCTTGTTGAGCACAGTGAGTTCGCGCTCTATAGCATTCACCGCGAACTGGCCTCGTTGGTCAAGCGCAGTGGAACCGACGTCCATTTGGTACCACTCTTGGCCAGCGTCTGCAATTTCGAGCGCATTTCTGCAATATGCGGTGCTCACAAACCTGCTGCCGTGTATCACGCTGCCGCATACAAACATGTGCCCATAGTTGAGGCAAATCCAGGCGAGGGGATTGTCAACAACGTACTCGGCACCTTGAATATGGCTCGCGCTGCGATCGACGCGAAAGTCGATCGCTTCGTATTGATTTCGACGGATAAGGCCGTTCGACCCACCAACATCATGGGAGCCAGCAAACGCATCGCCGAAATGGTTCTGCAGTCGCTCGCCGCTACCAATGTGCGTCCGTTCGGCGACAACGGCGATGTTCCGGTGGAGACGAACCGTCGCCACACCTGCTTCTCGATCGTGCGCTTCGGCAATGTGCTCGGATCGAGTGGCAGCGTGGTGCCAATGTTTCGCTCCCAGCTTGCTGAAGGGGGGCCAATCACCGTCACGCACCCGGAGGTCATGCGCTACTTCATGACGATCCCCGAGGCTGTGCAACTGGTGCTCCATGCGGGCGCCTTGGCTGATGGGGGTGATCTTTTTGTGCTCGACATGGGTAAGCCGATCAAGATTCTCGATTTGGCCAAGCGGATGATTGCTTTGTCGGGCCTGACGGTTCGGGACGCAGCACGACCGAATGGAGATATCCACATTAAGATTACGGGGCTGCGACCCGGTGAAAAGTTGTTCGAGGAACTACTCATTGGGGAAAATCCGCTGCCCACTAGTCATCCGCGCATCATTCGCGCGCGTGAAGACTTCATGACCTGGCCCGTTCTCGAAGGTTATTTACAGGCCCTGCTAAGCGCCGCCAGTAGTGACGATATCAATGCGATGTCAAGGATGTTGCAGTTGCTCGTACCTGGGTACATACCAAAATCTGCCCATCAAAATTTGAACGCTATCTACGCTGCAGAGGAAACCGCTACAAGCGGGGAGATTGTCGAATACTCTTCGCCATGCCCATGATGATCTGAAACAAGCAAAATGCTCTCCCAAAAAACGATTCTTATTACCGGTGGAACAGGCTCATTCGGACATACGTTTGTCGCAATGACACTGGCGAGATACAACCCCAGAAAAATCATCATCTACTCGCGCGACGAGATGAAACAATGGGAAATGGCAAAAAAGTATGAGGGGGATTCTCGAGTCCGTTTTTTTATCGGTGACGTACGTGATCGTGAGAGACTTTACCGCGCTCTAGATGGCGTGGATTATGTGGTGCATGCGGCGGCCACCAAAATTGTTCCCACCGCCGAATACAACCCTTTCGAATGTGTGAAGACAAACATCAATGGCGCAATGAATGTCATTGATGCCTGCATAGATAAAGGTGTTAAGCGGGCCGTGGCCTTGTCTACTGACAAGGCCAGTAGTCCAATCAATTTGTATGGTGCAACGAAACTTGCTTCTGACAAATTATTTGTGGCAGGAAATTCATACGCAGGCGGGCATGACACGCGTTTTGCCGTTGTCCGCTATGGAAATGTCATGGGCTCGCGTGGATCTGTAATTCCGTTTTTCTTGTCAATCAAAGAGAAAGGGGTTTTGCCGATCACTGATAGACGGATGACCCGCTTCATGATTTCTCTGGAGCAGGGGGTCGAGCTTGTTTGGCACACTTTCGCAGACATGCAGGGCGGAGAGATCTATGTCAAAAAGATCCCGTCGATGGCCATCACCGATGTCGCTCAAGCAGTCGCCCCGGACGCGAAACTGGAGGTGATCGGCATCCGGCCTGGCGAAAAGCTGCACGAACAGATGATCAGCGCAGAGGATGCTCTTTACACTTACGAGTATCCGGAGCACTTCAAGATTCTTCCGGCCATTCATAAATGGAGCATCGATCCGAGCCGCATCAAGGACGGCACCAAGGTGCCTGAAGATTTTGTCTACGCCAGTGACAACAATCCAGAGTGGATGACTGTTGACATGCTGCGATCCTGGATTCTCACCAATCAGCACAAGATCGGAAACTTCTGATGTCGCACATTCCGTACGGCCGCCAGGACGTCATCGCTGACGACATCGCGGCCGTTACGTCAGTGCTGCATTCGGATTGGTTGACACAGGGGCCCATCGTGCCGCGCTTCGAGTACGCAGTGGCCGAGGTCTGCACCGCCAGCTATGCGGTCGCGGTTAATAGCGCCACCTCTGCACTCCACATCGCGTGCCTCGCCCTTGGACTGGGCCCGGGTGACTGGCTTTGGACCAGCACCATCACCTTCCTAGCTTCCGCCAACTGTGCGCTTTATTGCGGAGCGCGGGTTGATTTTGTAGACATTGATCCTCGCACTTATAACCTGTCCCCCGACGCCCTCGCCCGCAAACTGGCGCAGGCCCGAACCGAGAACCGCCTGCCCAAGATCGTTGTGCCTGTACACCTCGCCGGCCAGAGCTGCGACATGGCTGCGATGCAAGCGCTTAGCCGCGAATACGGCTTTCGTATCATTGAAGATGCTTCACACGCCGTGGGCGGCCGCTACCAGGGTCTGCCGGTCGGCAATTGCCGCTTCAGCGATATCACGGTGTTCAGCTTCCATCCGGTGAAGATCATCACCAGTGCCGAAGGCGGAATGGCCCTGACGAATGACGTGCAACTCGCCGAACGCATGGCGCTGTTCCGAAGCCATGGCATGACGCGCGAACCGGCTCAGATGAGCCGCGAGCCCGATGGCCCCTGGTACTACGAGCAGATCGAACTGGGCTTCAACTACCGCATGACCGAATTGCAGGCGGCGCTTGGCCTCAGCCAGACGGCGCGGCTGCACGACTATGTACGGCGGCGTCACGAGGTGGCCCGCCGCTATGACGAACTGCTCGCCAAGCTGCCGCTGACCACGCCGTGGCAGCATCCGGATTGCTATTCGGGGCTCCATCTGTACGTGGTACGTGTCGAGGCGACTCGACGCTTGGCCGTGTTCGAGGCGTTGCGCGCGCAGAACATCGGCGTTAACGTGCACTACATCCCCGTGCACATGCAGCCGTACTACCGACGGCTTGGCAGCACAAGCGGCACCTACCCTGAGGCCGAGCGCTACTACGCCGAGGCGATTAGCCTGCCGATGTACGCAACCCTCACCGATGACCAGCAGAATCGTGTGATTGATGTCTTGGACAAGGCATTGTTCGCGTGAAACTGGCCGTCATTCCCGCGCGTGGCGGCAGCAAACGAATCCCGCGCAAGAACATCAAGCCGTTCTGCGGCAAGCCGATCATTGCGTGGTCGATTGCTGCCGCATACGACAGCGGCTGCTTCGACCGCGTGATCGTCTCGACCGACGACGCAGAGATCGCGCAGGTGGCTCGTGATGCGGGCGCCGAGGCGCCATTCGTGCGCCCGTTCGAGTTGTCTGACGACCATGCGGGCACGATCCCGGTCGTGCGCCACGCGATCGAGTGGCAGGCAGCCACTGGCGAGACTCCGAGTCTCGTGTGCTGTATCTACGCTACGGCGCCCTTTCTTCTGGCCGACGACATTCGGCGCGGCCTCGATGTGCTCGAGCGTAGCGGCAGCGACTTCGCCTTCTCGGTCGCAAAGTATCCGTCTCCGATCCAGCGGGCGTTTCGCACTGACGCTGCGGGCCGACTGGCGATGTTCAACCCCGAGCACTTCCAGACCCGCTCTCAAGACCTTGAGGAGGCCTACTACGACGCCGGACAGTTCTACTGGGGGCGAGCGCCAGCGTGGCAGTCGGTCGAAACTCTGTTTGGCCCTGCTTCTGCGGCACTGGTGTTGGCACCGCATCGGGTGCAAGACATCGATACGTCGGACGACTGGGTGCGTGCCGAATGGATGTTCAAGGCCCTGCAGGCGGTGGCGTGACGGACCTCGCTGGTGCAACCGTGGTCTTCCGTGCCGACGCATCGCTGCAGATCGGCACCGGCCATGTCATGCGGTGCCTGGCGCTGGCGTCGGCGCTGAAGGAGCGGGGGGCGCAATGCCGGTTTGTTAGCCGCGCTCATGTCGGCCACCTGCTGGAATACATCGGCCGCCAAGGCTACGAAGTCGCGACTTTGCCGTTGACTCCCGCCGCACCAGTGGCGGTGTCCGATACGACGGCGCACGCGGGATGGCTGGGCTGTGACTGGCAGACTGACGCGCAGCAGACCATCGTAGCGCTGGGTGGCCGGCGGACTGACTGGATCGTTGTCGACCACTACGCGCTTGATGGGCGCTGGGAGGTAGAACTGCATGCCCACGCTGCGCACATGCTGGCGATCGATGATCTCGCCGACCGGTCGCATCGTTGCGAGTTACTGGTCGACCAGAACCTCGGCCGTCAAGCTTCGGACTATGAGCGGCTGGTGTCGTCAGGGTGCCGCGTCCTTGCCGGGCCCCGCTTCGCACTCCTGCGTCGGGAGTTTGCCGCGTTGCGCGAGCGCAGCCTCCAGCGCCGAACCGAGCCGGTGCTTAGGCACCTACTGATCACGATGGGTGGGGTTGATCAACCGAACGCCACCGAATCGGTCTTGCACGCGCTGCAGCGTTGTGATCTGCCGCCAGACTGTCGGCTCAGCGTCGTCATGGGCGCAGCCGCGCCCTGGCTCGAGAGCGTGCGCGTGCAGGCTGGCCGGATGCCTTGGCCGACCGAAGTGCTGGTCGATGTCGACGACATGGCGCAGCGCATGGTCGATAGCGACTTGGCGATCGGTGCAGCTGGTGGAACGGCGTGGGAACGCTGCTGTCTCGGGCTTCCCACGCTTCTAGTGGTGTTGGCCGATAATCAGGTTTCAGGTGCGAGGGCGCTCGAGGCCTGCGGCGCCGCCGTACTGCTCGGTGATGCGAATTCGGCGATGCACAGCCTTAGCGGCATCTTGAGTCGGCTGCTTCGAGGCGACGAACTCGATGAGATGGCCGATGCCGCCAGCTGCGTCACTGACGGCCGTGGCGTTGCGCGCGTGTTGGCGGAGATGGTGACCCCCGATGTCTGACAGCAATTCCGCAGTGGATCGTATCCGTCCGATGACTGGCGCGGACCTGACCCTTGTGCTCCAGTGGCGCAATCACCCCGACGTTCGACACAACATGTTCACGCAGCACGAAATCGGCCTCGAGGAACATATTGCGTGGTTCGAACGCAGCGCCCGCGATCCAAGCCGTCATCTGCTGATATACGAGAAGGAAGAATTGCCGCTGGGCTTCGTCGGTCTGACCATGAGCGGCCATCCGCACGTCGCCGACTGGGGCTTCTATGTCGCCCCTGAAGCGCCTAAGGGAACCGGTCGCGCCATGGGCCGCCACGCGCTCGATCACGCCTTTGATGCCCTCGGGCTGCACAAGGTTTTCGGACGGGCGATTGCATACAACCAGCCCTCCATCAGCTTCCATGCGGCCATGGGTTTCCGCCAGGAGGGGATCCTGCGCGACCAGTATTTCGATGGTCAGCGCTACCACGCGGTGGTCTGTTTCGGCCTCCTCGAATACGAATGGTCCTCGGCTTCGAGGGGGTGAACACCATGCCTCAAGATCCAAATATTGTCATTGCCGGTAGGCGCATCGCGATTGATGCGCCGCCCTACGTTATCGCGGAGCTTTCGGCCAACCACAACGGCAAGCTTGAGACCGCGCTGCGGATAATTGATGCAGCGAAGGCGGCGGGGGCCTCTGCCGTCAAGCTGCAGACCTACCGGCCCGACACAATCACGTTGAACAGTGATGCAGAACCGTTCAAGATTCGAGGTGGGGTGTGGGACGGTCGCACGCTCTACGACTTGTACGAAGAGGCGCACACGCCTTGGAATTGGCATGCCGTGTTGTTCGAGCACGCGCACAAGTGCGGCATCACGATCTTCAGTTCGCCCTTTGACGCGACGGCAGTCGATCTCCTCGAGAGTCTGGGTGCGCCGGCCTACAAGATCGCCTCGTTCGAGGCGGTGGATCTGCCGCTGATCCGGTACGTGGCAAGTACCGGCAAGCCGATGATCATCTCGACTGGGATGGCAGACGCAGAAGAGATCGGCGAAGCCGTCGAGGCCGCCCGCACCGGCGGCTGCAAAGAACTCGCGCTGCTTCATTGCGTCAGTGGCTATCCGGCGCCGGCGGCCGACTACAACCTGCACACGATCGCGGACATGCGGGAACGCTTCGGCGCAGTGATCGGGCTATCGGATCACACATTGGACAACACCACCGCATTGGCGAGCATCGCACTTGGCGTCGCCATCATCGAGAAGCACTTCACGTTGGATCGCAGCGGCGGCGGCCCTGACGACAGCTTCTCGCTCGAACCGCGCGAACTGGAGGCTCTGTGCCGCGACAGCCGCACCGCCTGGGATGCACTCGGCAGTGTCGACTACGGCCGCAAGTCCAGCGAGCAAGGCAACGTGAAATTCCGCCGCTCGCTGTACTTCGTCAAGTCGTTAAGGGCTGGGGAGACAGTGCCCGCCGACGCGGTGCGCAGCGTGAGGCCCGGTTACGGGTTGGCGCCGAAGTTCCTGGATCAGATCGTCGGCCGGGTGCTCGTCAAGGACGTCGGCTACGCGACGCCGGTGTCGTGGGATCTGCTGGTGTGAAGCCGTTGCGCATCGGCTTCGCCACGATCTACTCGTGGCGCCCGCACGTCGAGCATGCTTACTTCTTGGCCCGGCTCGTCGAGAAGGCGGGGCACGAAGCCTTTTTCCTGACTTGCGATTCCGACCTTCCTACTTGTTACACCCGCGAGATGCGCGACCGGCCGGCTTGGCAAGAATGCCTGCAATGCCGAGCCGGCGGCATCCGCTCATATACGCGGAGCAACATCACTTCGATTGGCGAGAGCGCGCCGCGCGACGCGGCACCGGCGCAGCCTGATTGGACGCATTCGAGTGCGAGCACGCTGGGTCGCTTCGAGTCCGATGCCGACTACGCGGGCTCCGAGTTCAAGGCCATCGCGGCACGTCTTCATCCCGCGGTACAACTGAGCTATCAGGCGGCGCGGGCCTGGATCTGCGACCAGAAACTCGACGCCGTCTGCGTGTTCAATGGCCGAATGGATGCAACGCGCGCCATCTACGAGGCTGCGAAGTCGCTCGGCGTGCGCGTGGTCAGCCTCGAACGGACGTGGTTCGGTGATGGGCTTCAGCTCTATCCCGAGGAAACATGCCTTGGTCTGGGCAGCGTGCACCGCCTGATCGGGCACTGGCGCGAGCTGCCACTGACCGGCCGCCAAGCGGTTCAAGCTGCATCGTATGTGGCGCGGCGTTTCCTGCGACAAAACGTCAAGGAGTGGCGAGCCTACAACGTTGGCGCCACGTCGGCCGACTGGCCAGTGAAGGGTGGGCGGCACAAAATTCTGCTCATCCCCAGCAGCCGTAACGAGGTGTGGGGGCATCCTGACTGGGAGGCCGGCTGGGCTGACCCGCTGGCGGCGTACGACGCCCTGATCGATCATCTGGGGCTGGAGCCACGCGACCTGTTGCTGCGCTGCCATCCGAACTGGGGCGAGAAGATCGGTCGCCAGGGTGGCGAGTACGCTGAGCGCCACTACGTGGACTGGGCCGCGCGTCGCGGCATTCAAGCGATTCCCAGCACCGATGACGTCAGCACACTCGGCTTGATCGATCAATGCGATGCGATTGTTGTTGCCAACGGCAGCGCCGCGCTGGAGGCGGGCGCGCTCGGCAAGCAGGTGATCGGCATCGCGCCATCGATCTACCAGGAAGCCGGGTTCCGCAACTCCGCCGCGTCGGCACGGGAACTAACCAGCCTGCAACTGCATGTCGACCTTGAGGCGGCCGAGCAAACCAGCCTGCGCGAATCGATTTCACGCCTGACCCTTCGCTTTGCCTACACGATGGTTCATCGTGTGCCGCAATACACACAGTTCGTGCGCGCCGATGCTACGACCCGTTTCAAATATGACATGAGTGCAGATCCGCAGCGCTTCATCGAGTTGTTGCGTGGGGGCGAGCTTCGTGCTGACGATGAGGAATGCGCCGATGACACTCGTGCCGAAGACGAGGTGCTGCAACGCATCGAACGCCGCGACTGGCAGGGCCTGCTTGACGCGCTCGAGCGTGACACGCGCGTATATGAGCCCGTGCGACGCAGGCTGCTGTTTCGCCCCATCGACAACATCCGGCAGTGGATGCCCTTGGGTGACCGCTAGCGAGCGGCGCCTTTCATTTCTGAGAGTCATACATGTCTAGGTGGAGCAATGTCGCGCAAGCTCTGCGTTCGCAGCCGGCTTACACTTTGATGCGCGGCGCAGCACGATTCCGCGCGGTTCGAAGCCTTGTTGGGCACTCTCGACGGTTGCTGCAGGGCAGAGATCTGCGAGTTCACTTGGGCGACTGCGAGGCGCGGATGGATCAAAGTCTGTTCGGCCAGATAGACCGCACCGCGTTTGTTCAGCGGCTGCGCGAAGACGGTGCCGCATTCGGGCTCAGACTGCCGCAAGCACTGAGCAGCGAACTCGTGGAATACGCTTCGAAGCACGCGTGCTTCGCGGATCGTCAGGTCGATTGCGGCTTTCACCTGGGTGCTCGGCCAGGTGCCGAATCGAAGTTGGGCAAACCTATCCTGGTGGCCCAGTACTTCAACGCGGCAACGCAGTGCCCGGCGATCGGCCTTCTGCTGCAAGACCCATTGCTTCAGTGGATCGCCGGCACCTATCTGGAATCCGTGCCAACTTTTGTCGGCGCGAATCTGTGGTGGACCTTCCCTGTGCAGGCACTTGAGGAAGACCGTGACCGCCATGCCCACCTCTTCCACCGCGATGTCGACGATTTCCGATTTTTCAAGTTCTTCTTTTATCTTACCGACGTGAAGGCGGGCGACGGTGCGCATGTTTACGTCGTCGGGTCGCATCGTCGGCCGCCGATGCTGCGCCTGGGCGACCGCTGGAACATCCGCCGCTACAGCGACGCCGAGGTCAGAGAATGTTTCGCTCCAGACAGGATCGTCGAGATATGTGGGGCGGCGGGCACGGGCTTCGCTGAGAACACCTTGTGTGTTCACAAAGGATTGACTCCCATCCGCGAACCACGATTGCTTTTGCAGTTGCAGTACGCGTTGTTCGACTACGGTGCCATGCATGACCGAAGAGACTCATCGGCTCTTCAGATGATTGCGTAACGCCTGGCGGTGAATCGAACCATGCGCCTGCCCCTCATGCTGTCGCCACGCCGCATGCGGCAGCTCTGGTACGCGCCGCTACTTGCGTTGGCAATGGCCCTGGTGATGTTCCGCATGCTGGTTCTGGCGCGATTGCTGGATCTGAATGCTTTTGCGACATTCAGCGGGGGCCTCCTTGTTTCGAGCACTTTCTGCATGGTGGGTTGCTTGGGCCTGCAGTCAGTACTGCAGCGCGAATGGCCCGGCTATGTTGTGCGTGGCCAGGAACTGCGCGCGGTGATCGGGGCCGCGCAATGCAATTTGCTGGCGGTCGCGAGTGCTGTCGCCGTCTGTTTGTTTGCTGCGTCAGGGTTCTCGATCGCCGGCATGGGTTCACAGGTTCTCGCAATTGGCGTTGTTCATGGTGCTGCGCAGCAAGCGTTTCTTGTCGCCACCACCGAAAGTCGCAGTCGCGGAGACGCACTGAGATACGCGTGGCAACAAGTGGGGCGTGCCGGACTGTCGCTTGTACTAGGGACGACTGTGGCGGTGACCACATCTTCACCTGTGGCAGTCATCGCGACAGAGGCAATGGTGTCGGCGGTCTTGTCTGTTGCAATTCTTCGGGCTTCGATGATTCGCATTGCATTGGGCTGGTGCGCTGCGTACCGCTTGGCGCTGCGCCGACTCCCGCGACTGCGTTTGCGCTCTGCGCTGACGATGATGGTGGTGATGCTCGTCGCCTTTGCGGGACTCAATGTCGATCGATGGGTTGCGTCGCACCTGCTCAGCACCGCCGGGTTCGCGCAGTATTCCTTGATGGCAATCTTGCTCGCAGTTTCACAAGCGATGCAGGCCTTGATCAACGCCTCCGTGTACCCAATGCTGGCGCGCCGATTCGCCACTCTTGGATCCGCGGTCACATTCAACATCTGCCTGCGTGCATCCGTCGCCGTCCTCGCTCTTGGCGCGCTCGTCTCGTTTCCGGCGAATGCGCTGCTTCAGTACAGCATCGGTCGCTGGTACCCCCTTTACTCGGAGGCGACCAGCCTGATACCGCTATTGCTGGTTGTCGGCGTGTTGAGAGTTTCCGATTTCTGGTCGAGCTACTTGCTGATAACAGGCTATGAAACACGGCTGCTGGTTCTGAATGGCGTCACGTTGCTTGTCGCGACACTGATCTGGCTGGCTTGGACCGCGCCTTGGGCCGGCGCTCCAACGACCCTTTGGGATATTGGTCTACTTGCGGCACTTCTGAGCTTGCTCGGAACCGTGGCCGCGGCGGCTACAGCGTGGAGAACGCAAGAGGTTCGCCCAGTTACCGGCATTCATCGCTGAACGACATGATTCAAAGATTTATTCAATCCCTTAAGCGGATCAATCCGTTGGCCGAGCCGTTGATTCGACATTTTTGGGTCTACCTTCGCGCGCTTTATTTCATACGAATCGCCAAGCGCCTACGCACTCTGGACAGCGGAGATGCACTCAAGGCAAATGTGTCGCACAACATGCGGTCGATCTACGGTGCCAATCACCGCATGAATCTTCTATTGTTCCCACTCGCAATCATTGAAACGCTGGATGCGGATTCTCGGATACTGGTCATAGGCCCACGCAATGAGTTTGATCTTTACTCATTGGTTGCGCTCGGCTTTCGAATGAAAAACCTCGTGGGTTTGGATCTCATCAGCTATTCGCCTCACATCGTGCTGGGTGACATGCATCGAATCCCATTTGACGATTGCGCGTTTGACGCGGTTGTCTGCGGATGGACGCTGAGCTATAGCACCAAGCCGCAACAAGCAGCGCTTGAGATGATCCGCGTTACGCGGCCCGGAGGAATAATCGCCATCGGAGTCGAATACTCGAACTTGGGGCCTGTGGAGGAGAAGAAGTTGCTTGGGTACCAATTGCAAGAATTCGACAAGCTCGAAAAGAGGATCAACTCTTCTGCCAGCATCAAGCTGTTGTTCGATGGCAAGGTCGATCATGTTTATTTTGAGCACGACGCGCCGCGAAAAATCTCTCATTCGGCAGACGGTCTTTCGAAGAACGTCTCAAACGTGGCCGTTGTCTTCAGTCGCGCGCCCATCGAGACTTGACTATGTCGAGCTTCCCTGTCCATGTTGCCGCGCAACATCCTCTCAGAGTTAAACGGCGGGATGAAGCGAGAGATACCCCGCCGCTCGTGTCGGTGGTCATCCCCTGCTTCAATGCGGTTGCGTATGTGGGGGCGGCGATCGAGTCGGTGCTGCAGCAGAGTTGGAGCGCAGTCGAGATCCTCGTGGTCGACGACAAGTCCACCGATGAGACTGCACAAGTCGTGACAGCGATTGCGACGCGAGATGCACGAGTTCGCCTGATCCAACTGTCGCGCAATCACGGAGCGCCAGCGGTGCCACGCAACGTGGGTGTGGCCGCGGGGCGCGGTGAGTGGGTTGCCTTCCTTGACGCGGACGATCTATGGCACCCTCGCAAGCTCGAACTGCAGATGCAGGCAATCGATGAGCATGGCGTCTTGATGTGCAGCACAAGGATGAAAGATTTCCGAGACGGTGGCCAGATCGTGATTGAGCCACCGCCTTTACTGCTGCCCATCGAACGTGTGACGCTCAAGCACCAGTTATTCAAATACCGTACTCCAACGTCCAGCATCGTTGCTTGCCGCAAGTTCTTGCTGCAGCACCCCTTTAACGAAGAGCCGAGTTACAAGGCGCGCGAAGATACGGATTGCTTCATTCGGGTTCACGAGGACATGGCGTTCAGCATCAAGATCGTCCATCCGCTTGTCTTCTATCGGCAGCAGGCCAGTCAGATATCCGGAAATAAACTGAGAATGGTGGGTCGACATTTGGCAATGCTGAGAAAATACCGTCTCAAGTCCGGCAAAGGTCTCGGCGTCATGGCGTATGTTTATACGTTCACGCACTTTTTCGCGTCGATCTACCTGCGCGGGATCCGCAGGATGCTTTAACGGAATCTCGTCGTGAGAAAAATTGAAACAATGCCGAAGGATTCGCATCCCAAGAGCGAAGTGTTGGAAGTGGCCAAGCGCTATGCGCGCAGAGAGACAAGTGGCCTGTACAGCATCTTGCGGCCCGAGGTGGCGTTGAGCACCCAGGAATGGCAGAGAGAAATGCTGTTCTTGTTCGGATCCGTCTGCGGCTACACGGATGTTGATCTGCGCGACCTTAGGCTGGTGGATGTTGGTTGTGGCTATGGAGGCCATCTCCTTGACTTCCTCCGTTTCGGATTCGCACCGCAAAACCTTTACGGCATTGAACTGCTGTCTGACCGCGTTGCCGGCGCGCGTGCTCGTTTGCCCGTTGCCCTTGATGTGCATGAGGGCGACGCCAGTACGGCCGATGTGGCGTCTGAAAGCCAAGATATCGTGTTTCAGTCGGTCGTTTTCTCGTCGTTGCTGGACGATGTTTTCCAGCACGAACTCGCAGAACGCATGTGGTCGTGGGTACGACCCGGAGGCGGCGTCCTTTGGTACGACTTTGTCTACGACAATCCATCCAACAAGGATGTGCGGGCGGTGCCCCTTCATCGCGTGAGGTCGCTTTTCCCGCGTGGCCGAATGACTGTGCGCCGCGTCACGCTGGCTCCACCAATCAGCAGGCGCGTGTGTCGTATTCACCCTTGCGCCTACCACCTCTTCAACCTGATGCCTTTCCTTCGCACACACGTGCTGTGCTGGATCGCCAAAGATTGACGTCATGTCAATGCAACCGACATTCCTTCCGTTTGCCCTGCCGGACATCGGCGATGAAGAAATCGCAGAGGTCGCCGACACCATGAGGTCGGGATGGATCACAACGGGCCCGAAAGCCAAGCGCTTCGAGGAGGCGTTCGGGACGTTTCTTGGTGAGCCGGCGCTTCATTGCATGGCGGTCAATTCCGCAACGGCGGGTCTTCATCTCGCGCTCGAAGCGCTGGGCATTGGCCCAGGTGACGAGGTCGTAACCACATCCCATACGTTTACAGCAACGGCCGAAGTCGTTCGCTATTTGGGCGCCGACGTCGTACTGGTAGACGTTGATCCGCTCACACTTTGCATCGATGCCGCGCTTGTCGAGGCGGCCCTTACGCCGCGCACCAAGGCGATCATCCCGGTGCACTACGCCGGACTCGCCGCGGATATGCCCGCGCTGCTTTCACTTGCGCAGAAATACAAGCTGAAGATCGTGGAGGACGCGGCGCACGCGCTGCCGACGACCTGCGTTGGCAAGCTCGTTGGAACCTTGAATTCCGACATCACGGTGTTCAGCTTCTACGCCAACAAGACGATGACCACCGGCGAAGGCGGGATGATCGTTACGCGCGACGCGGCGCTGGCAGAGCGCATGAAAGTCATGCGCCTTCACGGCATCAATCGTGATGCCTTCGACCGGTTCCAGTCAAAAACGCCAGCCTGGTACTACGAAGTCGTGGCGCCCGGCTTCAAATACAACCTCACGGACATCGCGGCGGCGATGGGCCTGGTGCAACTGGCCAAGCTGCCGCAGTTTCTGAAGCGTCGGCAGTATCTGGCCGCGCGCTACCGAGAGCAACTGGGATCTCTCCCGCTGATCCTCCCTGCGGATGCGCCCGCCGGGGAAGTGCACGCGTGGCATCTGTACGTGATTCGGCTCGCTCCGGCGGCTACGGTCAATCGAGACGCATTGATTCAAGCCTTGGCCGATCGTGGCATTGGCACTAGCGTCCACTATGTGCCGTTGCACCGGCAGCCCTATTGGCGCGATCGCTATGCGCTCAAGCCCGAAATGTTTCCGCACGCCGAGGCGGCTTACCAGTCAATGGTGAGCATCCCGCTGTTTACAGCCATGACCGATGGCGATCAGGACAGGGTGATCGCAGCATTGCGCGAGATACTTGGTTGATGCCTAAGCGGGCGTTCGACTTTGTTTTTTCGATATTCGCACTGGTGCTGGTGCTACCGTTGCTTGTCGTCCTGAGTGCCTGGATCAAACTCGATTCACCAGGCCCGATCTTCTTCCGTCAGGTTCGCGTTGGGCTGCATGGGCGGACGTTTCGAATCTTCAAACTGCGCACCATGCGAACCGCATCGGGCGCCCCGGCGCCGCAAGTCACTGTCGGTGCCGATCCGCGCATTACTGCGGCGGGCCGCCTGTTGCGCGCATACAAGCTCGACGAACTTCCGCAATTTTTCAATGTCCTGATCGGCGAAATGAGTGTGGTCGGGCCTCGGCCGGAGGTGCCGCGGTACGTGGCCATCTATCCACCTGACATCAAGAACTTGGTTTTGAGCGTGCGCCCTGGCATCACCGATGCGGCATCGATCGCCTACAGGGACGAAAGCGCGCTGCTTGCGGGGAGCGACGACCCGGAGCGGTTCTACGTCGAAACAGTCCTGCCGGCGAAGCTGAGGTATGCAGCGGACTATGTCCGGCAGCAAAGCTTCGGGCTCGATATGTGCATCATCTGGCGGACGGTTGTTGCAGTATTTACGGCACGCCGATAAGCCATTTCCCAGCGGCGTCAAATAAAAAGTCGTTTCCCGGCGCCTTCGCCTCCGTAGCGATTGTTTCGGTAAGCGGTTGCCGGCGCGCGACGAACGGTAACCCCCTGGGTTCCACCCTTTTGTAATATCCCAGTTCACACTTGGATACATTTGTTGTGGAACTCACCCCAATGCCGATTCACCGGGCGCGCGGCGCTCACCAGCCAAAAGGGTTCACCCTCATCGAGTTGATGGTGGTGATCGCGATGCTGGCCATACTGCTCGCGTTGGCTGCGCCGAGTTTTCAGGAAATGCGCAAGAACAGCCAAGTCACGACGCTGGGCAACGAGTTTGTGATGGGCGCGGCGTTCGCGCGTGGCGCGGCCATCAGCCGCAACCAGTGCGTGACGATGTGCATGGCTGCAGATATATCGGCGGCCACGCCCGTTTGCGCCACGGCGGGTCTGGAGTGGAACGTGGGCTGGATCATCTTCGCCAACAACAAATGTGACGACAACGCGGCGGACTCGACGGCCGAGTTGCTGAAGGCCTATCTGGGCGACCCGAGCGGCCCTTCCATGGCGGCCCCGGCAGCCGATGCGCTGCGCAAAGTGCAATTCAACTCACGCGGCATGGCCGGCAGCCTCACGGCGAAGTCGTCGCTGTCGCTCACGCCGGCCGGCGAGAGCACTGCGACCAAGGCGGTCTGCCTGGATCGAACCGGCCGGGCCCGCGTGGCCAAGGCCGGCAGCATCGCCTGCGGCACCAACCTGAACTGAGGCATCGATGAAGACGACGATTCGACGGCAAGCCGGTTCCACATTGATCGAGGCGCTGGTCGCCCTGCTGATATTTGCATTGGGCATGGTCGGCATCGCGGGCCTGATGGCGTCTGCGCTCAAGTACCAGGTGGGCAACGAGGCTCGGCTCAACGTTTCGGCCGCCATCAACGACCTGTCGGAACGCATCCGCAGCAACGTCACAGGCGCTAAAGGCTTCAACGCCATCATCGGCGGCGTCACCACGACCGGCACCGGCTACGACTTGGCGCAAACCTATGCGACACAGGTGGCAGCAGCAGCTTCGACCTACAGTCCAGACTGTTCCGCAGCCAGCTGCACGCCAGCCCAACTGGCCGCGTACGACCAGGCCAAGTGGCGCAACTTGTTGCGCGCCACGTTGCCTGGCGGCGCCGGCTACATCACTGGCGACGTTACGACGGGCTTCACCGTCAGCGTGATGTGGTTCGACAAGAACGCCGTCGACAGCGACGACGTCGCGCTGGCCAAGAAGAATTGCACCGATTTGGTCGCCGACCAGAACAAAGCCGGCGCGCGCTTCTGCTGCCCGGCGAACGCGGCCGTGCCAGACGGCGTGCGTTGCTACACGACCAGGGTGCTGCCATGAATCGTCTGTCCCGCCAGCGCGGCTTGACGCTGATCGAACTGCTCATCTCCATCACCATCGGGCTGTTGCTCGCGGCGGCGGCCAGCTACCTTTTTGTTGCGACCAACCGGATTTCGTCGGTGGTCGAAACAAAGTCACAGCAACAGGAAAGTGCTGCGATCGTCCTTGACATCATTGGCCGCGATCTCAAGAACGCAGGGTTCTACCCGGCGGATTTTCCGACCACCACGGTTTCCAGCAAGTTCCAGGGTACCTACGCCAACGTGGTGTCAGCCACCGTCGTTGCCTACAACCAGGGCATTTTCGGGTGCACCGGTGGTCAGTTCGACGTTGCAACCGGCGGGTGCCCCACACCGGTGACGAGTGAACCCGATTCGCTGGTCATCAACTATTTTTCCGCGGACAATTTTTCGACGAATGGTGTCGGAACTCGCAGGGATTGCTTGAGCCAGAGCGTGGAGTTGGCCACGTTCGGCGGCTCCACATACAACCAGGCACGCGCCGGCTCCGCCACCGGCAGCACCGATACGGTCGATCTGCCGCTGTTTATCAGCAATGCCTACAGCCTGGGCGCTAATACGACCTACACCGTGAACAACGGGCAGACAGTCACGACGCGCAGCTTTCTGTGTGCCGGCAACGGGCCCAACGCAAACCCCTACCAGCCACTCGTTTCGGGCATCACCCAGCTCCGCTTCAGGTATGGCGTGGCCGAGGCGTCGACGCTCGAATCGCCCGCGCGGTTCTACACGGCGACCGCGGTCTCGGCCCTGCCTTCCGTTGATATCAACGGTGACATCAAGACCGGCTGGCAACGCGTGGTTGCGGTGCAGGTTTGCGTGCTCTCGAAAACCCTGGACGCGGCCGCGCGGCAGACAGCTTCGGGCAGCTACGTCGATTGCGACGGCACCACCGTGAACTACACGACGACTGACCGGGCCATCTATCGCCAGCAGACGCGGATTTTCGGCATTCGCAACAACCTCACCAAGACGTTCTGATAGCCATGAAGCGATCCATATCCCAGCGCGGCGTATCGCTGATCATTGTCCTGATTTTTCTGGTGATCCTGTCTGGCACCGCGGCGTTCACGGTCAGGCGAATCCTGTTCGGTGAAGACATGGCACGCAATCTGCTCGACATCGAGGTCGCCCGGCAGGCCGCGGAAGCGGCATTGCGCGACGCCGAACGCGACATCATGCTCGCCGGCGGCGTCACCGGCGCCACATGCGACCGCGGCGCCGACCGCCCCATCAAGTCGGCCTACAGCGAGCCCAACTTCGGTGCCACCTGCCCACGCGGGCAGTGCCGGTTTGGCGAGCAAACACCTGCGGCGTACTACGCCGCCAGCAACTTCACTGCCGGTACCAATCCGGAGCCGTGGTGGCCTGGTGCCGCTACCAAATGGGCGACAACACCGCCGACCACCTGCACGTTCGTGGGCGGCGTGCCCCTGGGCATGTTCACCGCCACACCCGGCGTCAAGGGCGTGTCGCGCCAGCCCGAATACATGATCGAGTACATGCAGCGCGGCGACGACATCTACTTCCGCAATACCGCGCGCGGCTGGGGGTTGGACAAAAACACCGAGGTGGTTCTGCAGAGCTACTTCAAACGAGGCTGAAGGGCCGACCATGAAAACAATGTTCCTGAAAATCGTCGGCACTGTGCTGCTGTTGTGGTGCACCGTGGCCGGCGCGCAGATCCAGGCTGTGCCGCCCAACATCAGCCCCGATCCCAACCTGCCCATGGTGATGCTGAACGTCTCGAAGGACTTCAGCATGTTCAGCCGCGCCTATACCGACTATGAAGACCTGAATTTCGACGGAGCCGTCGACTACACCTTCATGCCGGCATTCAAGTACTACGGGTACTTCGATTCAACGAAGTGCTATACGCACGACGGCAACAAGTTCGTTCCTTCCACCACTGGCGCCACGGTCGAAAGCGGCAAGTACTACTGCACTGCCGATTCCTACTGGAGTGGCAACTTCCTGAACTGGGCAACGATGTCCCGTATGGACGTGTTGCGCAAGATTCTTTATGGCGGCCTGCGCTCGACGGACAGCACCACCGACACTGTTCTCGAGTTGTCGTTCGTGCCGCGCAACAGTCAGGCCTTTGTCAAGTTCTACAACGGCACTGACCTGAATCGCCTCACGCCGTTCAACTACAGCGACGGCCTGACCCTGTGCCGAAGGCACCAGAACCCGACGGGCGACAGCGCATCGCAGACCACCACACTGCTGCCCGTTCTGCGCACTGCGCGCGGCAACTACCTCCTCTGGAACATGACCGAGGTCAAGACCTGCAACTGGACCCAGGAGATCAGCTACACCTGGAAGCCGGCTACGGTGACCTTCATGTCGAACAACTACCAGGGTATCGGTGGCACCACGGTAGCGCACAAGAGCGGTACGCCCGACAACCCGGCGAACTCGACGAGTTCCAAGGAATATATAGCGCGCGTTCAGGCCTGCGTGTCCAGCAGCATCGGCGACGAAAGCTGCAAGCAGTACGGCACGGTGTGGAAGCCGCGCGGACTGCTCAACGAGTTTGGCGAAAGCGACAACTACGGCAACAAGGCGGCCAAGGCGGAATTCGCCCTCATGCTCGGCTCGTTCGATTCGAACCTTGACGGCGGTGTGCTGCGCAAGAACATGAGCGAGATCAACGACGAAATCGATTCGAGCACCGGGCAGTTCAAGTACCTGAGCGGCGGCACGGCGGGGATCATCCAGGCACTCAGCAAGCTGCGGCTGTATGGGTACAACCCCAACAACGGTAATTACTCTGAATCATGCAACTCGCGTGCTATCACGAATGGTCATTGTCCGTCCTGGGGCAATCCGATCGGTGAAATCGTGACGGAGGGATTGCGCTATTTCGCCGGAAAAACGCGTTACTTCAATCCCGGGACCAGCATGGACGACGAGTTCGGTTTGCCCAAGCCAAGCTGGACCGACCCGCTGGTCAGCAATCCAACCTACACGAGCGGCAAGACGCGCGCAGCGCTGTATGGCAAGAACGTGTGCCGGCCGCTCAACATGGTCACCATTTCAAGTGGTGTGAGTACGTTCGACGATGACCAGGTCAATGGCGCGTTTACTGATATCGGCGGGAATGGTGTTGCGGCTCAACTCACGCGGGACATCGGCACACAGGAAAATCTGTACGGCAGCGTTCGCCTGATCGGCAACAACAACGGTGTCAACACTCCTGGAGACTTGTGCACCGGCAAGACGATCAGCGATCTGTCAGTGCTGACCGGCCTGTGCCCGGAGGCGCCCAACATGAAGGGTACGTATCTGGGTGCCGGTGCAGCGTATTGGGCTCACATCAACCAGATTCGCACCGATCTCAACCCCCTTCCGGCCAACGCCAACGCGGAAGCCCTGAAAGTTCGGCAGTACGCCGTCTCGATGGCTGGTGGCTCTGCATCCATCCAGATTCCGGTGCCCGGCACATCGCCTACAAAATACGTCTACATCACTCCCGCCAGCCTGGACGCGAGCATCAGCGCCAGCAACCCGCTGGCCGGCAACATGGTGGACTTCAAGGTGCTCAACCGCGCCGCTGATGGCTCTTCGGGCAGTTTTGTGGTGCTTTGGCAGCACTACACGCTTGGCGAAGACCAGGATCAGGACATGCTCGGATCCATTCGCTATGAAACGGACACCAGCACCAGTCCTCCAACGCTCCGGGTCTACACCCAGACGCTGGAATCCGACACGGGCTCATCCGCGCCCTATGCGTTTGGATACACGCTGGTAGGCACCCAACGAGACGGCAGCCACTTCCACAGCGGTATCAATAACTACGTCTCGACCGAGTCGCCTGCGCCAACATATTCGGCCTCCAGCGTGCAGGCGGCGCCCAGAAATGCCCTGGACAAGTGTTACCTCAACGACGATGGATCGACCTGGACTGGATGGGACTACACAAAGGCACCTCGGCTCTGCGTGAAAGTCGGCACTGCTTTTGTCAAGGGTGAGACGATGCTGAGCTACCAGATGGTTGGGTCGCTCGACGCAGTTATACGGGATCCCCTGTGGTACATGGCCAAGTATGGCGGCTTCAAGGATTCCAAGATTCCGACTCTCAAGCCAGATGCGGTCTCCAAGTGGGACACCAAGCGGGCCGATGGCGCGCTCTGCGGCGGCGCATCGCAACCTGCTTGCGCCGACGGCATTCCGGACAACTATTTCCTGGCGCGCCGGCCCGACTTGCTCGAAGACTCGCTTCGCCAGGTGTTCGCCGACATCACGGCCAATTCCAACTCTGCACCCGCTGTGTCGCGCCCCGACCTGCGCAACGGCGATTACAAGTACGTGGCTACCTTCTCCCCGCAAGACCTGCATGGCGAACTGACTGCCTACAAGCTGGACACCAGCGGCAATTTCGAAACCTCACCAAGCGCGTTGGGTCATGTGAACCTGACCAACACGGCGAACGCGTCACGCCGAATCATCACCAATCTGGATGCCGTCACTGGCACCGCATTCACGACCACCAGCATTGCGAGCACGCCAGCCGGCAGCGCCGGTGCGGTCTATCGTACGGCGCTCGAAAGTTCGACCACTCGGCAGGATGCGTTGATCAATTACCTTCGCGGCGACCGCACCAATGAGGCCGCGGGCCTTCAGTTCCGCGTCCGGAATGCGACCTCCGTCATGGGCGGTGTCATCAATTCGAATCCGTGGCTGCAGGATCGCCCGAGTGCCAACTACTTCGGCGCCAACTTCACCGGCTACGGCACCTTCAAGACGGCCCAGAAGCAGCGCGACAAGTTGATCTGGGTGGGTGCGGCCGACGGCATGCTGCACGGTTTCACATCCGATACGTTGACGCCGGTGATGTCGTATGTGCCTCGCCCCCTCGTATCGCGCCTGAAGGACGTTGCAAACGCCACAATCACCGACGTCAACGCCTACATGGACGGCTCGCCGTTCACCGGTGATGTGATGCTGAGCACCGCTGGCACGAGCTGGAAGAGCTATCTTTTCTCCAGCCTTGGCCGCGGCGGCAAAGGTATCTTCGCGCTCGACGTGACGGCCGATACCGACAGCACGTCGAACCGCCTGTCGGAGGGGAACGCAGCCAGCATCTTCAAGTGGCAGTTCACGTCGGCCGATGACGCCGACCTTGGCTACGTGCTGTCCGAAGGCGGTATTCATCCGATCACCAACCAGGCGTCCCAGATTGCGAAGATGCCGAACGGCAAGTTCGCCGTTTTGTTCGGCAACGGCTACGGAAGCACTGCGACCAACACGAACGGCAAGGCCGTGCTCTACATCCTCTTCGTGAACGGGCCCGGCACCACGGGCGTCTGGACGGAAGGCACGCACTACCGCAAGCTCGTTGTCGACACCGGAACTGGCAACGGGCTGATGCAACCGACCTGGATCGACACCAACGACGACGGCATTGCCGACACCATCTATGCCGGCGACCTCAAGGGGCAAATGTGGAAGTTCGACGTGTCGAGCACGGATCCGGCGGCCTGGTCGGTGGCGTACGGCGGAGTGCCCCTCTACGCCGCGAAGGATGGCGCCACGATTCCCGCGGCCTTGCCCATCACCGCCGCGCCCGCCGTGCGGTTCCATCCGCAAGGCGGTCAGGTGGTGGTGTTCGGCACCGGAAAATCGGTTCTTTCCGGCGACTTCCCCGATGTGAGCCGCAGCCAGCGTGTCTTCGGCATCTGGGACAAGCCGTATGCGGCCGCCAGTGCGTTGCCCACCGGGTTGAGCGAGCTGCAGCAGCGAAGCTGGTCCTTCGACTCGACGACCGGCGCCATCGTGCAAACCAACACCACAGCCATCAACTGGGCTACCAAGAAGGGCTGGTATCTGGACATTCCGTTGTCGTCCGGCATGGTGCTGGGCAATCTTCTCTACTCTGCGGTCAGCAAGGACATCGGCATTCCGCTGGTCTACAAGAAGGCGACCACCGGAGCAGTCTGCAACGACAACGCAGAGGGTGCCTATGTGCAGATCAATGCCGTGACAGGGCTTGCCACTGCGAACATCTTTGGCGTGACGAGTTCCACGGCGGGCATCGTGCTGGGCTTGACCGGGCTCGATCAGCGCTTCCGCGTGACGGAAGACTCCACGTCGCGCTGCACGACCGGGCTGAACTGCCAGCGCATTCTGGGTCAGAACACCGACGTCAATACAAAGCAAAACAGCACCCAGTCGCGCATCTTCTGGCGCGAAATTCCGGGTCTCAAGACGGCGAACTGAGGCACCTCGCATGACACGCAACCAATTTCGCCAACAAGCCGGCTTCACGTTGATTGAACTGATGATCACGGTCGCCATCGTGGCGATCCTCGCCTCCATTGCGTACCCGAGCTACAAAGAGTCCATTGCCAAGGGCAAGAGGGCGCAGGCCAAGACGGTGCTTTCGCAAGCGCAGCAGTGGCTGGAGCGCAATTACAGCGAAAACTATCGTTACGACCAGACTGCGGCGGCTGTGGCCATCAACAACACGGCAGGCGGGCTGTTCGCGGCCCAGTTCGGCGTCGCACCGTTTCCCTCGGAAGGTACTGCGGCCTACACCATCACGATCGACACTTCGGCTTCGAGCGCGGGCAACCAGTACACACTGACTGCAACGCGGACCGGTGCCATGAACAATGATCGCTGCGGCGATTTCACCGTCACGAACACCGGGCGCAAGGCGGTGGTCAACCATTCCGGGTTCGGGACGGGCGGTGTTGCCGATCTCGAGGCCAGTCGAAAGTGCTGGGGCTGACGCACAGGAGCATTGACCCGCGCTGAGAGCTTCGCGCCTGCGCTGGCGAGCCAGGACGGCAGAATGCGCTCGCATGAGTTCGCAAACCTCGTTGCCCGATACCCGCCTCCCGTTGCGCGCCTGGGGCAGTGCGACTGCGGGGTTCGTGGCACTGCCGTTCGTCTTTCCCCTCATCGCAGGCCCTTCAGTCAGCGCCTGGCAACTGCTTGTTTCCTGGTGTTGCGCCATTGCGCTGATGATTCTGGCGCCACGGGCATCCCCATGGTGCGGATTGCTGGCCTGGCTGGCGCTCGTCGCCAGCGAGATCGCCCTGTCGTCCCGCATCGTCGATCCTGGTGTGTGGTTGCCTGCGTGCGCGGCGCTGGTGGCGATGGCACTGGCGGCGGCCGCCGGCGCCGGATGGTCGCGGCATGATCCGGCGGGTCGGGCGCCCTTCGCAACCGGCCTGCTGTTGGCCGGCCTCCTCAGCGCCCTCCTCGGCCTGCTCCAGTACTACGGCCTGGCCGAGCCCCTCCGCCCCTGGACGACCCAACCCGAGCTCGGCCAGGCGTACGGCAATCTGCGCCAGCGCAACCAGTTCGCCACGCTGATCAGCATGGCGCTCATCTCGGCGCTCTGGTTGCATGCCGCGTATGACGGGCGCCGTGTGCGGGTGGCGCTGCTGTGGGCGATGGGTTGGCTGCTGCTGGCGGCGGCCGCTTCGACCTCGCGCACGGGGCTGCTGCAGCTGCTGGGCATCAGCGGCGTGGCGGCCTTCATCGCCTGGCGAGAGCGGCGCCCGGGGGGCGCGGTCGTCGCCGCTGCCTACCGGTTGCCTCACCCGGCCTGGCTGCTGGCGATGGTGCCGGCCTACTTTGCCGCTGCCTGGCTGCTGCCGCACCTGGCCAGCAGCGGCGTCGAAGACATGCTGCACCGGCTGCGCCACGGCGCACCCGACGATCACAGCCGGCTGGTGCTGTGGCACAACGTGCTGACGCTGATCGCCCGCCACCCCTTGGCCGGCTGGGGCTGGGGCGAACTCGGCTACGCCCACTACATCACGCTCTACCCGGGCCCGCGTTTCGTCGAGATTCTGGACAACGCGCACAACCTGCCGCTGCACCTGGCCGTCGAACTTGGCATTCCGGCCGCCGCGCTGATCTGCGGCGGCTTCATCTGGCTGGTGCTGGCGGCGCGGCCCTGGCGCGAGCGCGATCCGACGCGGCTCATGGCCTGGGGCCTGCTGGCCGTGATCGTGCTGCACAGCTTGCTTGAATACCCGCTCTGGTACGGGCCGTTCCAGCTGGTGTTCGGCCTTTGCCTGGGGCTGCTGTGGCCGGCACCGCGTGCGGCGAGCGCACCGGCAAAAAAACCGGCAGGCCCCGGCTGGAGGGCGCTGGCAGCCATTGTCTTGATGGCAATCGTCGGCTACGCCGGCTGGGACTACACGCGCATCAGCCAGATCTACCTGCCGCGCGAAGAACGCCTGCCCGCATACCGCGACGACACGCTCGCCAAGCTGCAGGGTTCCTGGCTGTTTGCCAGCCAGGTGCGCTTTGCCGAGCTGTCGCTGACGCCGGTCACGCAGGCCAACGCGGCCGAAATCCATGCGATGGCCGAGCGCGCCTTGCACTTTTCGCCGGAGCCGCGCGTCATCGTCAAGCTGATCGAAAGCGCCGCGCTGCTCGGGCGCGATGACGAGGCGTTTGCGCAGGCCGAACGCTTCCGGCGTGCGTTTCCCGCCGACTATGCGCGCTGGCTCACAGGCCAGCCGGCGGATGCACCACCGGCGCCGTGAAGCTGCCCGACTTGCCGCCGTGCTTTTCGAGCAGGCGCACATCGGTGATGGTCATGCCGCGGTCCACCGCCTTGCACATGTCGTAGATCGTGAGCAGGGCGACCTGGACGGCGGTCAGAGCTTCCATTTCGACGCCGGTCGGCCCGACCGTTTCCACAGTGGCGGTGCAGGCCACGTACGGTACGCCGCCGCTGGCCACCGCAAAAGCCACCGCCACGCGCGTCAGCGCCAGCGGATGGCACAGCGGAATCAGGTCGCTGGTTTTCTTGGCCGCCTGAATGCCGGCGATCCGCGCGATGCCGAGCACGTCGCCCTTCTTCGCGCTGCCGGATTCGATCAGCGCCAGTGTGGTGGCCAACATTTCGATGCGGCCGCTGGCGACCGCCACGCGGTGGGTGGCCGGCTTGGCGGCCACGTCGACCATGTGGGCCTGGCCCTGGCTGTCGAAATGGGTGAGTGAACTCATTGGGGAGGCCGCGCAGGCTTGAACATTGTGAAGTCTCGCGCATCATACGGGGCCGAGCCACTGACGAGGAGCGTCGCGCTTGATGCCAGATTCCAAGCCAAATCGAGCCAGGGCACCCGTCCTGCGGTCGCTGTGCGCTACTGTTTTGATAGCGTCACAGGTGCTGGTGCCGCCGTCGGCGCAAGCCCAGTTGCTGCCCGGCATGGGCGACGGCGGCGAAATGACCGCCAGTGCCGAGCGCCTGCTTGGCGACCGCATCGTGCGCGAGCTGTACCGCGACACCGACTACATCGACGACCCGGTGCTGGTCGAGTACGTGAACGACGTCTGGCAAAAGCTGATGGCCGCCGCCCGCGTGCGCGGCGACCTCACCCCCGAACTCGATGAGCGCTTTGCCTGGACGGTGCTGCTCGGCCGGGATCGCAACATCAATGCCTTTGCACTGCCGGGCGGCTACCTGGGCGTCAACCTCGGGCTGATTGGCGTGATCGGCAGCCGCGACGAGCTGGCCACCGTGCTCGGCCACGAACTGTCGCATGTCACCCAGCGCCACATCGCGCGCATGCTGGGCAAGCAGTCGCGCGACATGCCGGTGCTGATCGCGGCCATGGTGCTCGGCATGCTGGCCGCCGCGAAAAGCAAGAACGGCGACGTCGGCCAGGCCATGGTGATGGGCAGCCAGGCGCTGGCAGTGCAGAACCAGCTCAACTTCTCGCGCGACATGGAGCGCGAGGCCGACCGTGTCGGCTTCGGCGTGATGACCCAGGCCGGCTTTGCGCCGCAAGGCGCCGCCGCTTTGTTCGACAAGCTGCAGTACGCGGCCCGCCTCAATGACAACGGCTCTTACCCCTACCTGCGCAGCCACCCGCTCAACAGCGAGCGCATCGCCGACATGCAGGGCCGCTTCCAGCTGCAGCCCGGCGCTGACGTTGCCATGCCGCTGGTGATGGATCACGCCATGGTTTCGGCCCGGGCCCGGGTGCTGTCGCGCCCGGGCGTCGACGTGCTGCGCCTCTGGGTGCAGGCCGCAGGCTCCGGCGATTTCGCCAAGAGCGCGCCCGCGCAGCAGGCGGCCACGCTTTACGCGGCCGCGCTCTCGGCCACCCAGTTGCGCGACTTCGGGCCAGCGCGGGAGCTGGCGGCGCGCCTGCGCGAGCGCAGTGCGTCCGACGCGCCGGCGGCGCGGCTGGCCCGGCTGCTGGCAGCCGAGATCGAACTGGCGGCCGGCCAGCCGGCACGGGCCGCGGCGCTGCTCGATGCCAAAGCCAAGGACCGGCCCGAGATGATGCTGTCGGCCCAAACCGCCATTGCCACGCGCAACGCGGGGCCCATGGTGGCGCCGCTGCGCGACTGGGTTGCCACGCACCCGCGCGATGCCGGGGTCTGGCGCATGCTGGGCAGCCTCTACAACGCGCAGAACGAGCCGGTGCGCGCGATCCGTTCCGATGCCGAGGCGAACGTTGCGATCCTCGACTACCCGGGCGCACGCGACCGCTTCAAGGCGGCGCAGGACTTGATGCGCAAGCCCGGAACCCCGGTCGACCATTACGAGGCCTCGATCATCGACAGCCGGGCGCGCGAGATCGATCAGCGGGTGCGCGAGCAGCTGGCGGAAGACAAGAAGCCGCTGTACTGAAGCGCGGACTCAACTGCGTTTGAACACGCCGCCGAGCGCGGTTTCGATGATCAGGCCCAGCAGGGAGTAAATCAGCGAGCCGATCAGTGCGGCCGTGAAGCCGGTCACGTTGAAGCCCTGCAGCAGCCCCGAGGCGGCCCAGAACATCAGTGCGTTGATGACGAACAGGAAGAGCCCGAGCGTGACGACGGTGACAGGCAGCGTCAGCACCACCAGCACTGGCCGCACGATCATGTTCAGCAGGCCGATCACCGCGGCCGCGATCAGCGCCGAGGTGAAGCTGCTCACCTGCACGCCGCTGTAGAGATAGGTAACTGCCAACAGCGCTAGCGCGCTCAGCAGCCATTTGAGGATCAGTCGCATCGCCCGCAGCTTAGCAAAACGGGCGCCCGAGGCGCCCGTTTTGGTGGACTGTTTGTACCTACTCGGTCAGCTCGTTGGCCATGACCAGCAGCGCGCCCATCCCGAGCACCGCACCGGGCAGGGCCCAGCCGGAATGGCCGGCCGGCGGAACATCCGGCGCCACCGGCTCCAAGTCCACACCGATCTTCGGCCGGCGCGCATCGATCACCTTGGCCGCGCCATGCTCGAGCTTGAGCTGCTGCGTGAGCTCGGTCAGCCGGCCCTTCGCCAGCAACGGGGTGAGCTGATCACCTGGCCGGCACAAGGTCGGCGTGAGCTCGCTCAGCGCCTTGCTGAACCACTTGGCGCGCCAGTTCTCGCGCGCGCTGTGGCTCACCCATTTGCTGATGCGGTGCGTCATGCGGGGTGGGCAGGCCACCAGAACCCAGTGGTGCGCACCGCTGGCGGCGGACTCGGCGGGCAGCAACTGCGCGAGGTGCTCGCGCGCATAGGCCGCGTCGTCCACGTACACGATGATCTTTTCCATGATGCGCTCCTTCGGGTGGTTAACAATATCAGGCCGCAGCGGTGTGCCCGGCCTTGGGGCGGCGCGCGGCGATCCATTTGCCGATCAACAGCACCAGCACCGCACCGCCAATGCCGGCAACGTACTTCACCATGTCGGTTTGAGGAACCTTCGGCACCCAGGTCCAGGCATCCGGGTTCGACAACGCCGGATCCGACACCGCCATGGTGCCCGCGATCCAGCCCAGCAGCATGCCGCCGGCCGTGATGATGATCGGGAAGCGGTCCATCAGCTTGATGACCAGCTGGCTGCCCCAGACAATGATCGGAATGCTGACCAGCAGCCCGAAGATCACCAGCGGCATCTGATGCCCCTGGCCCGCGCCCTGCGCAGCCCCGGCGATGGCGATCACGTTGTCCACGCTCATCACCAGGTCGGCCACGATCACGGTCTTGACGGCGGCCCACAGCTTGTCGCTGCCCTGGATGTTGCCGTGCGGGTCATCGTGCTCTGGGGCAAGCAGCTTGACGCCAATCCACAGCAGCAGGATGGCACCAACCAGTTTGAGGAAGGGGATGGCCAACAGTGTCAGCGCAAAGAAAATCAGCACCACGCGCAGCACGATGGCGCCGGCGGTGCCCCACAGAATGCCCTTGGTGCGTTGCGCCGGCGGCAGCTTGCGGCATGCCAGCGCGATCACCACCGCGTTGTCGCCACCGAGCAGGATGTCGATCATGATGATCTGACCGACCGCGACCCAGAATTCTGGGGTCATGAACTGTTCCATACGTTCCTCTGTTCGTTTCGATTCATCCGGTGCAGTTGGATGAAGCGGCTGAGTGGGAACCGGAAAGTTCCGGGGACTTGCAATCGCTTCGATCTAACCCTGCGCAGGTTCAAATCGAAGGTCTTGCTCAACAAGGCGCGTACAGCGCATTGCCCGACAGGCCGGAAGTGTTTTGCTTCGTATTGACGACCTGGCGATACCCGCTGCCTGAAGCAACGGACGGGAGCTACTCCCCTTCGTGGGCGGATTAAAGCATCGGCCCATCGTGTATGGCAACACTGGGTTTTCCCTTTTTCATAAAGAAAAAACGGCGGAAGGGCGCAGCCAGTGGTAATTTGGCGCTATGTTTTTAATAGCATCAATGACCTTTTACTTCATCGGGACTTGTGCGGACTATGATGCCCGTCCGCTGCTGCAACCCTGTTCATGGCCGCCATCCACATCACCGACATCGAGGCCGCCATCAACTTCTGGCGCGAACAGAAGCCGTCGCCCGACGGCATCACGCTTGCGCCCGAGATCCGCGCATTGGCCGAGGTCTACGCGTTGATGGTCTATCACCGCGAAGACGAGGTCGACGAAGTCGGGTTTCCGGCCGAAGCCTGGGCCGCGTGGCTGGCCTGGTACCAGACCACGCCCGACACGCCCTGCATCGCGATCTGCTCGACCAGCCAGGGCGACAACGAATGCAAGGGCTGCGGCCGCAGCTTCGACGAGGTGCAGCACTGGCCCGCGATGTCGCCTGCCGAGAAGCGCAGCACCTGGCGGCGCATCACGATGGAAGACTCGGCCTGGCGTTTCAACAAGTACGCCGAGCGCGCCCGCGAGGCTGAGCAGACCTGGCCGGACGACGATGCCGCGCCGGAGCCCGAGCTGCCTACTTGAGCTTGACCAGTTCGATGTCGATGCTCTCGGCGCCGTTGCCGAGCGTCAGCGTGTTTTCCTGAATCGTCGCCTGCAGCTGCATGCTGCGCTCGGCGAGCGCGGCCACTGCCTGCGAGATCTCGCTCGGCACGCGCCACACCTGCAGGTTCTGTGGCCGCGTCAGCTTGTTCTCGATGCCCTTCCACCAGATGCCGGCGGCGTGGCTGAAGCAGTAGACGATCACCTGGTCGGCCTTGCCGCAGGCCTTGATGATCGGCTTGTCTTCGGGCTGGCCGACCTCGATCCAGAGTTTCACTTCACCGGTGAAGTCGCGCAGCCAGACGTCGGGTTCGTCGACGTTCGAGAGGCCGGCGCCGAAAGCGAGCGTGCCGTCGCCCTGCACCACGTCCTGCAGCTTGTAGGCGTTGAGCGCCAGCGCGATGAGCCGGATCATCATCCGCTCGTCGTTCTCGCTCGGGTGCCGCGCCAGTGTCAGCGCATGGTCGGCGTAGTAGCCGTGGTCGATGTCGGCAACGGCGAGGTTGGCCTTGAAGATCGTCGATTTGAGCGCCATCAGGCCCGCCGAGCCAGCTCGGCCGCCTTGCCGGTGTAGCTGCCGGGCGTCATTGCGAGCAGGCGCTCTTTCTCGGCCTCGGGAATCTCGAGCGAGCGGATCAGGCCGTGCAGTGCCTCGGCCGTCACGGTCTTGCCGCGCGTCACTTCCTTCAATTGCTCGTAGGCGCCCTGCACGCCGAAGCGGCGCATCACGGTCTGGATCGGTTCGGCCAGCACTTCCCAGGAGCGGTCGAGGTCGTCGGCCAACGCCTGCTCGTTGAGCTCGAGCTTGCCCAGGCCGGTGGCCAGGCTCGCGTAGGCCAGGGCGGTGTAGCCGAAGGCCACGCCGATGTTGCGCAATACCGTGCTGTCGGTCAGGTCGCGCTGCCAGCGGCTGATCGGCAGCTTCTCGCTCAGATGCCGCAGCACGGCGTTCGCCAGGCCGAGATTGCCTTCGGCGTTTTCGAAGTCGATCGGGTTGACCTTGTGCGGCATGGTCGACGAGCCGATCTCGCCCTTCTTGAGCCGCTGCTTGAAGTAGCCCAGGCTCACATAGCCCCAGATGTCGCGCGAGAAGTCGATCAGGATGGTGTTGGTGCGCGCGAACGCGTCGAACAACTCGGCCATGTAGTCGTGCGGCTCGATCTGGATGCTGTAGGGCTGGAAAGTCAGCCCCAGGCCCAGCGGCGCCGGCGTCTCGATCACCTTGCGGCTGAAGCTTTCCCAGTCGAATTCGGGCCAGGCCGCAAGGTGCGCGTTGTAGTTGCCGACCGCGCCGTTCATCTTGCCCAGCAGCGCCACTGCGGCGATGGTTGCGCGCGCCTTGGCGAGCCGCACCGCGACGTTGGCGATTTCCTTGCCGACCGTGGTTGGGCTGGCGGTCTGGCCGTGGGTGCGGGCCAGCATCGGCACTTCGGCGAACTTGCCCGCCATCTCGCGCAGCGTGGCGATGATGCCGTCGAGTGCGGGCAGCATGACCTTGTCGCGCGCCGACTGGATCTGCAGTGCGTGGCTGGTGTTGTTGATGTCTTCGCTGGTGCAGGCGAAGTGCACGAACTCGGAAGCCGCGAGCAACTCGGGCCGGGCGTCGAACTTCGACTTGATCCAGTACTCGACCGCCTTCACGTCATGGTTGGTGGTCTTCTCGATCTCCTTGATCGCGAGCGCGTCGGCCTCGGAAAAGTTGGACACCAGGCCCATCAGGTACTTGCGCGCGCCGCCCGTGAGCGGCTTGAACTCGGCAAAACCGGCGTCCGACAGCGCGATGAACCAGGCCACCTCGACCTGCACGCGCCGGTGCATGTAGCCCTGCTCGCTCATCAGGGGGCGCAGCGCGCCGAGTTTGGCGGCGTAGCGGCCATCAAGGGGGGAAAGGGCGGAAACGGTGGAGAAGCTCATTCTTCAATTTTAGGTGCCGGCTGTGGCGTTTCCCCCTCGTCGGCGCGCCGGGGCCGGCCGGGCCGGGGGCGGTTCCCCTAGAATCAAAGCGCTACAACGAAGTTACCCGAGGGAAGAGCCCGAATGAAATTGATCGGATCCGCCGCCAGCCCGTACGTGCGCAAAGTGCGCGTGGTCATGGCCGAAAAGCGGCTGGACTACCAGTTCGTGAAGGAAGATGTCTGGTCGGACACCACGACGATCGGTCACTCGAACCCCCTGGGCAAGGTGCCCTGCCTGGTGATGGAAGGCAGCGAGGCGATGTTCGACTCGCGCGTGATCGTCGAATACCTGGACACCCTGTCGCCGGTCGGCAAGCTCATTCCGCAGCAGAGCCGCGAACGCGCCGAGGTCAAGACCTGGGAGGCGCTGGCCGATGGCGTGATGGATGCGGGCATTCTCTGGCGCCTCGAAGCCAATTGGGCCGGCCGGGGCGAGGGCGAGCGCAGCCAGGCCTGGATGGATCGCCAGCGCGGCAAGGTCGAGGCCGGCATCGCCGCCATGGCCAAGGGCCTGGGCGACAAGCCGTTCTGCAGTGGCATCCACCTGAGCCTGTCGGACATCGCGGTCGGCTGCGCGCTGGGCTGGATCGCGTTCCGCTTTCCCGACATCGACTGGCACGCCAAGCACAGCAATCTGGCGCGGCTGCACGACAAGCTGCTGACGCGACCCAGCTTCGCCGACACGCAACCGGCCTGACCTGCGCCGTCAAAGCCCGGTGAAGCGCCGTACCGCCGGAAAGTAGAGCCGGTACGGCAGCACCCGCAGCAGCTTCATCCAGCCGGTGAAGCGCTTCGGAAAGTGAATCTCGAAGTCACCGCGGGCCCAGCCTTTCAGCATCTCGTCGGCCGCCTGCGCTGGCGCGATCAGCGCCGGCATCTCGAAATCGTTCTGCGCCGTCAACGGCGTTGCCACGAAACCCGGCTGGATCACGCTGATGCCGATGCCGCGATCGTGCAGATCGGCATACAGCACCTCCGCCAGATTGGTCAGCGCGGCCTTGGTCGGCCCGTAGGCCAGGCTTTGCGGCAGGCCGCGGAAGCCGGCCACGCTGGCCGTCAGCGCGATGTGGCCGCTGCCGCGCGCAATCGCATCAGGCAGCACTGCCGCCAGCACGTTGAGTGCGCCCACGTAGTTGGTCTGCTGGTGCGCCAGCATCACGTCGAGATCGAACGCATCGGCGCGCAGCGACCGGTAGGTGCCGGCGCAATACAGCACCAGGTCGACCGGGCCCCGGGCCGCGAGCTGCGCGTGCGCCGAATGCACCGCTGCGGCATCGCGCACATCGAGCGGCAGCACCTCCACGCGGGCGCGCTCGCCCGGTGCGGCGCGATACTCTGCGGCCAGCGCTTCGAGCGCCTCGCCGTTGCGCGCCGACACCGCTACGCAGGCGCCGCGGCCGAGCAGCGCCGACGCGGTCGCGCGGCCAATGCCCGAGGACGCGCCGACGATCCACACCGTCTTGCCGCGCCAGTCTTCCAGCGGTGGGTTGAAAGCGGCGAGCAGCCTCATCGCCGGGTGAACGAAAGCGTGACCGCGCCGAGCGTGACGCCGAACTTGCTCATCTCGGCGCGGTTCAGCATCACGCGGTCGTCGACCAGAATCATCCAGTCGTCCATCTGCACTTCGTAGACCTTGTCGCCGACGGGTTGCCGGAGGGTGTAGTTCCAGTGGAAGGCGTTGCCGCGCTGCTCTCCCTGCGCCACGCCGACCACGTCGTCGGCCGTGCCGGTGAAGCGGCCGTCCGGCAGCGCCTTGAGCTTCCACACGCGGCGGCCGGTGGTGCCGTCGCTGTAGGTGAAGGCTTCGTCGAGCAAACCTTCGTCGCCATTCCAGCGGCAGTTCATCTGCACCACGAAACGCTTCACCACCTTGCCGCTGCGGTTCTGGAACATGCCGTGCGCCTCGAGCTTGCCGTTGAAATAGCGCTGCAGCGAGAGTACCGGCCGCTCGGCGGCGTAGTCCGAAGGCTGTGGCGCGGCACAGCCGCCGAGAGCGGCAGCCAGCGCCACGGCCGCGGCAGCAGCGAAGAAGCTTCTTCTTGTCATGGAGAGACTTTCAGGGGCAGAGATTGGGGTGTGCCGCGGATCAGCAGCTGCCACAGCGCCGCGGCGGCCAGCAGCTTCAGCAGGCAGGGCAGCAGGCAGTAGGCGGCGGTGAGCGCCTGCAATGCGCCGGCATCGCGCGCGCCGGGTGTGTAGCCCGCCAGACCCAGCAGCGGCAGCGCCAGCCCCGCGGCCAGCGCCAGGTTGAGCTTGGTGGCGAAGTTCCACCAGCCGAAGTAGGCGCCGGCATGCTGGGGCTCGCCGGCATCGGCCAGCACGCCGGCCAGCAATGCGCCGGGCAGCACGAGGTCGGCGCCGAGCGCGACGCCCGAAAGCGCGCACACCACGAGAAACGGCATTGCGTCGCCCGCGCTCATGCCGCTGGCGGCCGCGAACACCGCGACGGCCAGCGCCATGCCGGCCAGCCAGGTACGCGCCAGGCCGAGCCGGGGCACGATGCGCAGCCAGAACGGAATCGACAGGGCTGCACAGACGAAGTAGCTGCCAAGGAATGCGGGCTGCAGCGATTCGGGCGCCTGCAGGCGGTCCTGTACGAAGAACAACACCAGCGTCGCCGGAATTGCACTCGCAATGCCGTTCAGCACGAACACCGCGAGCAGCCGGCGAAACGCAGGCCGCCGGAACGGCAGCCGCAAATCGGCCGCCGCGTGACCGGCCGGCGTGCGTGGCCGCGGGGCGCGCGTCCACAGCGCCCAGCCGGCCGCCAGCAGCAGAACGAACAGGCCGACCATGACCGGCAAACCCGCGAGCGTGGGCACCACCGATGCAACCACCACGCCAGCCAGGCCCAGCCCCTCGCGCCAGCCGACGATACGGCTGCGCTGCACAGCGTCACCGCCCAGCATCGCGCCCCAGGCCTGGTGCGTGATGCTGAGCGCGCTGTAGCCCGCGTAGCTCAGCATCAGCAGCACAGCGGCCGTGGCCAGCAGCAGGCCGTGCCGCGAGGTGTCGACCAGCAGCTGCGGAAAGAACAACAGGCCGAAGCCGAGCGCGAGCAACACCGCGGCACCTGCCCCGAAGCCGAGCACGGCCGAAGGGGCACGTGCGTGAAGCCGGTCGCTCAGGCGCCCGAGCAGCGGGTCGATCAGCGCGTCCACCAGGCGCGCGCCGAGCAGTACCAGGCCGAGCGCCGCCAGCGGCACGCCGAAGTTGCGTGCGTAGTGGTTCGGCAGCAGCACGTACAGCGGCAGCGCGACGAAAGCCAGCGGCAGCCCGAGCAGCCCATAGCGCAGTCCGTCGAGGCGGCTGAACGGCGTGGTCATTTGCCGAGCAACGCCTCGCGCAGCGCGGGCTCCGAGCTTTGCGGCCCGAGCCAGATGCCGAAGAAGCGCTGCGCGAACTGCGGATCCCGTACGTTGGCCGTGGTGCGCCCGTTGTGGAGAAAGCGCACGCCGGCACCTGGCTCATAGATGCCGGTCAGGCGGTCGCCCTTGTTCACATTGGGGAAGGCCTGGGTCATCGTGCGCAGCCACAGCGCGGCCTGCTCCGGCGCAATCGGGCCGGCGCGGCGCATCTCGTCGAGCGAACGCCGTGCGATGTCGTCGCCCTCGAACCGGCGCAGGTACTGCAGCTCGAGCGCGAGCGGCTTGCCGGCCCACTCGGCCGGACTGAAGCCCGGCGTCACCCACAGGCTGGCGTCGTAGATCTCGAAGCCCCATACGGTGAGCCGGCTCGCGCCCGCGCGCTGTGCGCCGGGCAGCGCCGCGCTGACCTCGACACCCGGCTGAACGCTCGCCTGTGCCACCGCATTCAAACCGAAAAGGCCTGCAGCGCCAGCCAGCAGGGCGTGAGCGCCTATCGCTTTTGCAGCGTGTACTGCACCACGTCGATGTTGGCCCCGGCGAATGCCGCTTCGCAGTAAGCGAGATAGAACTCCCATATGCGCATGAACCTTTCATCGAATCCAAGTTGCAGGATCTGGCCGCGTTGCGCGAGGAAGCTCTCGCGCCAGCGGCGCAGCGTCTCGGCGTAGTCGGGGCCGAATGCGAATTCGTCCACCACCTCGAGCCCGGCCGCCGCCGCCTCGCGCCGGAACTCGCGCGGGCAGGGCAGGCAGCCGCCGGGAAAGATGTACTGCTGGATGAAGTCGGTCGAGTCGATGTAGCGGTCGAACAGCTGGTCGTCGATCACGATGCTCTGGATGCAGGCGCGACCGCCCGGCTTGAGCAGCCGGCCTACGCTCTGGAAGTAGGTCGGCCAGTATTCGCGGCCGACCGCCTCCACCATCTCGATCGAGCAGATTGCATCGAACGGCGCGTCGGTGATGTCGCGGTAGTCCTGCAGGCGCAGGTCGGCGGGCAGGCCGGCGGTGCGCTGCTGCGCAAAGGCGAGCTGCTCGGTCGACAGCGTCACGCCGGTCACGCTGGCGCCGAAGCGGCTGGCCGCCATCTCGGCCAGCGCGCCCCAGCCGCAGCCGATTTCGAGCACGCGGTCGCCGGGCTTGACCTGCGCCAGCTCGAGCGCGCGCTGCACTTTGGCATGCTGCGCCGCGGCCATCGGCTTGCCGAAGTCGCCTTCGAACCATGCCGACGAGTAGTTCATCGTCTCGTCCAGCCAGAGCCGGTAGAACGCATTGCCGAGGTCGTAGTGCGCATGGATGTTGCGCGAGCTGCCGGCCTTGCTGTTGCGGTGCATCAGGTGCCGCACGCGGTACAGCAGCCGGCCGAACCAGCTGCCGTAGACCACGTCCTCGATCGCGCGGCGGTTGGCGATGAACACCTTGATCAGCTCGGTGAGGTTCGGCGTCGTCCAGTCACCGGCGATGTAGCTCTCGGCGAAGCCGATGTCGCCCGATTTGAGCGCGGCGCTGCAAACCTCCCAGTTGCGCAGCGTGAGGGAAGCCGTCGGGCCGCTGCCGGGCGCGGTGCCGAAATGCTGCACCGAGCCGTCGGGCAGGCGCACTGTCAGCGAGCCGTGCACCAGGCGCTGCAGCAGGCCGAGCACGGTGCGGGCGGAAGACGGCGCGTCCTGCGGCAGCGAAAAACAGGGCGCGGTGGTGGTCGGGTTCATGGCGTCGCCTTGTGTTCGCGCGAAACGGGTTGCTCGGGTCGGGGCGGTTTGCCGGCGAAGGGCACGCGCTTGAGCCAGAGCCTTGCCGCCTGCCAGTGAATTCGGGCGACAACGCCGAAGGTCATCGCGGGATAACGCCACAGCGCGCGCCGCACGCTGGCCGCGGTCAGTGGCTCGAGCACGCCGCCGACGCTGGTCTGCAGCAGCGGGCCGCCCGCGTCGTCGTGGTCGATGCGCACCACGGTGCGTTGCCGGTGCTCGTCGACAAAAAAGCGGAACCGGTACTCGCCCTGCACACGGCAGAACGGCGAGACATGGAAGGCCTTGGCCGCACGCTGCTCCATGCCGTAGACGGGGTGCTCGAGCAGGTAGCAATGGCGTTCGCCGAAGGTGTTATTCACTTCGACCACGATCGCGCGCAGCGCACCGGCCGCACTGTGGCAGTACCAGAAGCTCACCGGCTTGAAGGTGTAGCCGAACACGCGCGGGTAGCAGTGCAGCCAGACTTCGCCGGTCGCGTCGTGGATGTGCTCGGCGGCCAGCAGGGCATCGAGCCAGGCCAGCGCGCCGCCTTGGTCCGGGCCGCGGCCATCGCCATGGTCGCGGTCGTGGAAAGAGAGCGACGCAAAGCGGTTGATGGCCAACGTGCCGCCGCCGTGCCGGCGCAGGGCGCGCATCGGCAGCATGAGGAAGTAGGTCGGATAGACAAAAGCGTTGTGCGCCGGGCGCAGTCGGGTGTGGCGCACTTCACCAAAGCCCATCAGCGGCACCGGCGAGGTGGCGGGCGGTCTTGCAGCCTGCGCGCGCAGACCGCCGCCGTGCTCCTTGGCCTCGATCGCGTTCATGCTGCCTGCCTCGCGTCGTTGCCACCAGCGAGGCGCCTGCGCACCCCGGCGGCTGCGGCCAGTCCGGCTTTCAGGCCGTCTTCGTGAAAGCCGTAGCCCATCCACGCGCCCGCGAACCAGGTGTTGCGCCGGCCTTGCAGCTGCTGCACATCGGCCTGCGCCCGCAACGCAGCGAGATCGAACACCGGGTGGGAGTAGTCGTATTCGGCCATGACCTGACTACGCGCAATCGGCCGCTGCGGATTCAGCGAAACGACCACCGGCTGCTGCCAGGGCAGCGGCTGCAGCTTGTTGAGCAGGTAGTGCAAGCAGACCTGCGGCGAATCGGTGGCGTTGGCGGCCTCGTAGTTCCATGCGGCCCACGCGGCGCGCCGCTGCGGCAGCACCGAAGCATCGGTGTGCAGCACCGCGCGGTTCGGCTGGTAGCGGATGGCGCCGAGCGTGGCCCGTTCGGCGGGCGAGGCGTCGGCCAGCAGCGCCAGGCTCTGGTCGGAATGCGCGGCCAACACCACGTGGTCGAAGCGCTCGGTGCCGTTGTCGGTGGCGATCAGCACGCCGTTGGCGGTGCGCGTGATGCGCCGCACCGGCGTGCCGAGCCGGGCGTCGTCGAGGCCGGCAACGATCTTTTCGACGTAGTGCCTGGAGCCGCCTCGGACGGTGCGCCACTGCGGCCGGTCGGCGATCTGGAGCAGCCCGTGGTTGTGGCAGAAGCGGATCATGGTCGCCACCGGAAACGCCAGCATCTGCTGCGTCGGGCAGCTCCAGATGCAGCCCATCATTGGCAGGAAATACCAGTCGCGGAATGCGGCGCCGAAGCGGTGCGCATCGAGGAAGTCGCGCAACGGCTGTGCGAGTTCGTTCTCGGTGCTGGCCTCGGCGATGCGCGTGGTGAGGCGATTGAAGCGCAGCAGATCCGCCAGCATGCCGAGGAAGCGGCCGTCGAGCAGATTGCGGCGCTGCGCAAACACGGTCGACAGGTTGTTGCCGCTCCATTCCAGTCGTTGGCCGTCCGGCCGGTGCGCCTGCACCGAAAACGACATCTCGGAGGCAGCCGTCTCGACGCCGAGTTCGGCGAACAGCGCGATCAGGTGGGGGTAGGTGCGATCGTTGTAGACCAGGAAGCCGGTGTCGACGCCATGGCGCACCGGGCGTTGCCCGGCAGCGACCGGCAATTCGAGCTCGACCGTGTGGGCGTGGCCGCCGAAATAGTCGCCCGCTTCGAACAGGGAGACGCGGGTGTCAGCGCGCAGCGCGTGGGCGGCTGCGAGCCCTGAGATGCCGGCGCCGATGACGGCAACCGTCGGGTGCGGCTTGGTCATGCCGCGAACCCCGGTGAATACAAAAATGCTGCGAGGCGCTCCGATGCGAAGGAGGGAGGGAGGGAGGAGGAGAAGAATCGCCTCGGAATTTCAACCGGACGACAAGCATCCGGAAGACCTCGCAGCATGAAAACTGACGGGCTTTTGTCGTCGCCCGATGCCTTTATGAGCGAGTGCCACTCACCCCGGTTCCCGGCGTACTCGTAAGCATTTGTGACGGTCTTGGCAAGCTGGATTGGACGCATCGGTCGATATTAATACCGATTCGTCTTTGTGTGAACTGATTGGTATCAATTTGACCCCAGCTGCTTTTCCAGCTCGCGCACGAAGCCGCGGTCATCCGGCGCCGTGGTGCTCGAATAGCTCTCGACCACCTTGCCGTCGCGGCCGATCAGGTACTTGTAGAAGTTCCACTTGGGTGTGGTGCCTGACATCTGAGCGAGTTGCTTGAACAGCGGATTGGCCTCGGGCCCGCGCACCGACGACTTGCCGAACATCGGGAATTTGACGCCAAAGGTGCTTTCGCAAAAATCGGCAATCTCCTTGTTGGAGCCCGATTCCTGCGAAAAGTCGTTCGACGGAAAGCCCAGCACCACGAGCCCGCGCGAGCGGTATTTGCTGTCGAGTGCCTCCAGCCCCTTGTACTGGGGGGTGAAGCCGCAGAAGCTCGCCGTGTTCACCACAAGCACCACCTTGCCGGTGTACTGGCACAAGGCTTGGGGTTTCTCGTCTTGCAGACGCGGGAAGGTATGTTGCAGGATGGGCGGACAGGTGGCCGTCTCGGCTTTCGCCATTGGCGCCAGGACAAAAAAGGCCGCGGCCACCAGAGGGGCGGCCAGCGTTTTCAACAGGGGGGCGAGATGCATCAGGTTTCTCCGGAAGGGCGGGCGCATCCACCGCGGCGGTGCGCACTTGTCCACATCATCGCGCGCTTGTCACGGGCGCGCCAAACCGGCCGACTAAAATCCGCAGGCTAAAGAAAGACACCGATGCTCTACCCGGAACTCTTCAGACAACTCGAATCCGTCCGCTGGGACATGGACCGGGACATCCCGTGGCAGTCTTTCGACGCGACCCGGTTGACACCCGAGCAGGCCCAGACCATCAAGATGAACGCCATCACCGAGTGGGCGGCGCTGCCGGCCACCGAGATGTTCCTGCGCGACAACCGGCACGACAGCGATTTCTCGGCCTTCATGTCGATCTGGTTCTTCGAGGAACAGAAGCACTCGCTGGTGCTCATGGAATACCTCAAGCGCTTCAGCCCGGAGCACGCGCCGACCGAGCAGGAACTGCACGACGTGCGCTTCGACTTCGATCCGGCGCCGCCGCTCGAAACCTTGATGCTGCATTTCTGCGGCGAGATCCGCCTCAATCACTGGTATCGCCGTGCCGCCGAATGGCACACCGAGCCGGTCATCAAGCACATCTACACCACGCTGAGCCAGGACGAAGCCCGCCACGGCGGCGCCTACCTGCGCTACATGAAGCGGGCGATGGAAAAGTTCGGCGACGAGGCGCGTGCCGCCTTCACCAAGGTCGGCGTGCTGATGGCCAGCGCCCGCCGCACCGCGCAGGCGCTGCACCCGACCAACCTGCACGTGAGCAAGGCGCTGTTCCCGCGCGACACGATCCAGAGCCGCATGCCCGATCCAGACTGGCTCGAGCACTGGCTCGACAACCAGATCAAGTTCGACGCGGTGTGGGAAAACAAGGTCGGCGAGCGCATCCTGCACAACCTGAGCCTGCTGATGAACCGCAGCTTCAAGACCGTGCAGGAACTCAATCGCTACCGCAAGGAACTGGCCGCCACGCTCGGCCCCAAGCCCGAATACCAGGGCGCCTAACGGCGTTCGACCACGATCGGTGCGAGGCCCAGGCCGTTGCGCACCTGTTCACCCAGCATCAGCGCCGCATCGCGCGAGGCATAGGGCCCGGCCTGTAGCCGGTGCATGCCGCTCTCGCTGAACACCGCCAGCGTGGTGGCCAGCGACGGCATCTGCCGGGCCACCTTTTCCTGAAAACTCGCCGCGCCTTCGCGCTGGCTGAACGCGCCCAACTGCAGCCAGAACCCGGCCGAGGGGGTGGCGGTGTCGACCTTCTGCGGCTGCGGCTCCGACGACGTTGACGTCGACGGTGACCGCGGCGGCGACGCAACGGGTGCCGGCAGCGGCATCGGCGCCAGCGGCGCCAGATCGGTCACCGTGCTGCGCGGCTGGTCGACCACCGGCGCTGTCATGGCGACCGGCACCGGCACTTCGGGCGGCGGCAGGGCCGTGGGCGCCGCTTGTGCCAGCGCGGTATCGCCCGGTCGCCGCCAGGCGCCGGTGCGGATGTCTTCGTTGGTGATGCGCTCGATCTCGACCGGTGCCACGCCGCGCAGCAGGTCGAGCTTGAGCGCCGCGGTGTAGCTGAGGTCGATGATGCGGCCCTCGTGGAACGGGCCGCGGTCGTTCACACGCACGATCGCCTCGCGCCCGTTGGCCGGGTTGCGCACCCGCACGTAGCTCGGCAGCGGCAGTGTCTTGTGCGCGGCCGTCATCGCGTACATGTCGTAGGGCTCGCCGCTGGCGGTCGACTGGCTGTGGAACTTGCGGCCGTACCAGGAAGCGAGCCCGCGTTCGCGGAACGGCCGGTCGTCCGCGATCGGCACGTACGACTGGCCCAGCACCACATAGGGCTTGCTGGTGCCGCCGCCGGCGCGGATCGGCTCGACGCGGGGCTCGGCGTCGGGCACCTGGTCGAGGTTGCCGGGCGGGTTCGCATCGGCACCGTCGCGCCCGGTTGCTGCCCCGCGCGGGCCGCTGGCACAGCCAGCCAGCAGCGCGGCCGAGGCGCAAATGACCAGCGCCAGCACGTGGTGCTGAAAGGCCGGCCGCGCGCGCTCAGCCAAAGACGGCCTTCCACAACACGAGCATGGCGCTGCGTTCGCTCGCCAGCGCGCTCATCGGCACCTGGGTCGGCTCCTCGTTGAGCCGGGCCCGGTGCTGCACGCGGCGCAGCTCGCGATAGGCTTCTGAAGCGGCGCGGCCCACGCCGGCCGGCAGCAGGCCGGCTTCTTCCGCGCGCAGCAGCAGTGCGATGTTGCCAACGTTCGGCAGCAGCGAAGGATGGCTTGCGCCTTCCGACAAGACCAGGAACTGCACCGCGAACTCGGCGTCGACCATGCCGCCGGGGCTGTGCTTCACGTCGAAGCGGTCGGGCTTGACCGGGTGTGCGGCGCGCACCTTCTCGCGCATCGCGACGATCTGCGTCCTGAGCGCTGCCACATCGCGCTGCGAGGTGATCACGGCTTCGCGGATCGCATCGAAGCGGGCGCCGAGCCCGGCATCGCCGAGCACGAAGCGTGCACGCGTCATGGCCTGGTGTTCCCAGGTCCAGGCGGTGTTGCTGCCGCGTCCGAGCTGGTACTTCTCGTAGGCCGCGAAGCTGATGGTGAGCAGGCCCGAGTTGCCGTTGGGGCGCAACGCGGTGTCGATCTCGAACAGGTCGCCTTCGGCCGTCTTGACGGTCATCCAGTTGATCAGCTTGCGCACATAGCCGGCGTAGATCTCGCTGGCGCGTTCGTCGTCGTCCTCGTAGACGAACACGATGTCGAGGTCGCTGCCATAGCCGAGTTCCTTGCCGCCCAGCTTGCCGTAGCCGACGATCGCGAACTGCGGCTGCGCGCGATGCCGGTTGCGCAGCAGCGGCCAGCACCAGCGCGCGGTGACGCGCAGCACCGCATCGGCCAGCGCGCTCAGGTCGTCGGCCACCTGTTCGACCGAGATCCGGCCCTCCACGTCGCGGGCGAGCGTGCGGAACACCTCGGCATGGTGCGCGCGCCGCAGCATGTTGAGCATCGCTTCCTCATCGGCTTCGCCGGTGCTGCGCATGGCGTCGTGGCGCGCTTCGAGTTCGCGTTCGAACTCCTCGGCCTGAAAGCGGCTGGTCAGCATTTCGTCGCTGGCCAGCTCGTCGATCACGCCCGGATGCTGCAGCAGGTAGCGCGCCGGCCATTTGGCGGCGCCGAGCAGGCGCAGCAAGCGTTGTTGCACCGCCGGCCGCTCGACCAGCAGCGCCAGATAGCTTTCGCGCCGCAGCAGCGGCTCGATCCAGTCGGCCCAGCGCAGCGCGGCCTGGACATGGTTGGTGGTCTGGCCGGCGGCGTCGCCATCGGGCTCTTCGCGCAGCCAGCGACCGGTGCGCTGTACCAGTTGGCGCAGTCGCGCCTGCGTCTCCTCGCGCAGTGCCTGCACGCGTGGGTGGTCGACCCAGTGCCGGATGCGATCCGCGAAGGCCGGCGGCAATTCGTCCAGCAGGTCGGTCAGGTCGGCCGGTGTGGCGGCGGCCGCCTTGCCGTTCTTGCCGCCATTGCACTTGCCGTTACAGGGCTTGGGCTCGCCGCCCAGCAGCTTGTCGAACTCCTGCGCCACCAGTTCGCGATGGGCGTCGAGCTGGCTCAGGAACGCGCAGCAGTCCGGACTGCCGAGCGTGAGGGCGATCCAGCGCAGATCCTCGTCGCTCACGGGCAGCACATGGGTCTGCTGGTCGTCGAGGTACTGGATGCGGTGCTCGACCCGGCGCAGGAACACATAGGCCTCGGCCAGCGCATCGGCCGTTTCCTGCGGCATCAGGCCGGCGCGCGCGAGACGTTGCAGCGCATCGAGGGTGGGGCGCGTGCGCAGCTCGGGGTATTGGCCGCCGCGCACCACCTGCAGCAGCTGCACCGTGAACTCGATCTCGCGGATGCCGCCACGCGACAGCTTCACATCATTGGCCCGGGCCGGCCGCCCGGCGCTGCGGCGCGCCGCCTGGTCGCGGATCTGCTGGTGCAGCACCCGCAGCGCGTCGAACACGCTGTAGTCGAGGTAGCGGCGGAACACGAACGGCAGCACCACCGTGCGCAGCGCCTGCGCCGAGGTGTCGGCAATGCAGTCGAGTGGCGCGACCACGCGGCTCTTGAGCCACGCAAAGCGCTCCCATTCGCGGCCCTGCACCTGGAAATACTCTTCGAGCGCGTCGAGCGACACCGCGCTCGGCCCCGAGTTGCCGTTGGGCCGCAGGGCCAGGTCGACCCGGAACACGAAACCGTGTTCGGTGATGTCGCCCACCAGTGCATAGATGCGCTTGACCACGCGCGCAAAGAAATCCTGGTTGGCAATCCGGTTGCTGCCCGTCGCGTTGCCGTCGGTTTCGCCGTCCAGGTCGTACAGGTAGATCAGGTCGATGTCGCTCGACACGTTGAGTTCGCGTGCCCCCAGCTTGCCCATGCCAACCACCCAGATCCGGGCCGGCTGGCCTTCGGGCCCGCGCGGGGCCCCGTGCACGCCCTCGAGTTCGCGGCAGGCTTCGCAGCACGCCGTGTCGAGCGCGAACTCGGCCAGTTGCGTCACGGCGGTGGTGATCTGCTCGAGCGGGGCCTGCGCGTCGCAGTCGATCACTGCCAGCCGCTCCATCACGAGCTGTCGCACGATGCGCAGGGCGTCGCCCACCGTGTCGCCGCGCGTGCGCAGCGCCTCGAAGGCCGTGATCATGTGGGGGCGCACCGGTGCGCCGGGCGGCAACAGCGCCAGTTCGCCGGCATAGCGCCGCCGAAGACGTTGCACGAAGCGCGAATGGGACGACAGCGGCACTGGCAACGGCAATGCCCCCGACGCCGCAATGGCATCGCTGCTGCGCGGGTCGGCGCTGGAACCGGTCTGGAGGCTGGCAGTCATAATTCCTGACACAGCGCGATCCTCAATGAACGACACGACGTCTTCTCCCTCACGTCTGCTCAGAATCACCGCTGTCACGGCGCGCTGGATACTGGGTTTGCTGATCGCCGCGTGGTTGTTGTTCGCGCTGTCAGTCGTTGTCCTACACGGCTGGATTGTGCCGCGAATCGGCGATTACCGTGGTGCGCTCGAGGCGCAGGCCAGCAAGGCCATCGGGGTGCCGGTTCGCATCGGCTCCATCACGGCGGAATCGGGCAGCCTCTTTCCCAGCTTCGAACTGCGTGACGTGGTGCTGCACGATGCACAGCAGCGCGAGGCGCTCAAGCTTGCGCGCGTGGTGGCCAGCGTGTCGCCGCGCTCGCTCTGGCGCCTCAACTTCGAACAGGTCTACGTCGAAAGCCCCGAGGTCGACGTGCGGCGCGACGCCGCGGGCAAGCTGCATGTGGCCGGGCTCGACATGTCGACCGAAACCAGCGGAGAGACCCGTTCGGCCGACTGGTTTTTCTCGCAGCGCGAGTTCGCGGTCAAAGGCGGGACCGTGCGCTGGACCGACGAGCAGCGCGGCACGCCGCCCATCCTGCTGAGCGACGTGAGCTTCGTCGCCCGCAACAGTGCGCGCCGCCACACGATGCGTCTCGACGCCACGCCACCCGAGGGCTGGGGCCAGCGCTTCACCTTCCGCGGCCTGTTCCGGCAACCGCTGCTGTCGGTGCGCAGCGGCAAGTGGCAGACCTGGGATGGCCAGATGTACGCCGAGCTGCCCTACATCGACGTCACGCGGCTTGGCCAGTACGTGGCACTCGATGCGCGCATCCGCGAAGGCAATGGCGCATTGCGCGTGTGGGCCGACCTGGACGATGGCCAGATCAGCGGCGGCGCGCTCGACCTCGCGCTGGCACGGGTCGATGCCGTGCTCGGCGAGAAGCTCGAGCCGCTGGTGCTGCGCGCCGTCACCGGCCGGCTGGCAGGCAGCGTGAGCGACGAGAGCTTCCAGTTCTCGACCACCAACCTGCAGTTCGACACTGTCGACGGCCTGCGCTGGCCTGGTGGCAACCTGTCGTTCCAGCGTACGCGGGCCAAGGGCCGCATCCCGGAGCGCGGCGTGTTCAAGGCCGACCGGCTCGATCTGGCAGCGCTGGCGGTGATCGCCAACCGGCTGCCGCTGGACGCGGCCACCCATCGCGCGCTGTCGACCTATGCCCTGCGCGGGTTGGTCGAGCGCATCGATACCAGCTGGCAGGGCCCGCTCGGCGCCCCCGAGCAGTACCAGGCGCGCGGCCGCGTCAGCGCACTCAGCATCGCCTCGCAGCCCGGCACCGCGCCGGCAGCCTCGCCGGGCGACGCGCCGGTCGGCACGCCCGGCGTGCGCGGTGCCACCATCGCGTTCGACGCAACCCACGCCGGTGGAACGGCCGACGTCAGCATCGCGCAGGGTGCGCTCGAGCTGCCCGGCGTGTTCGAGGAGCCCGTGGTACCGATCGACCAGCTCACGGGCAAGCTGAGCTGGAAGCTCGATGGCCCGAAGGCGCAGCTGCAGGTGACCGGCGTGCGTTTCTCCAATGCCGATGCACAGGGCGAAGCCAAGGCCGACTGGCGCACCAGCGACCCGGCCACGCGCTCGGGCGCGCGGTTCCCGGGCGTGCTCGATCTCCAGGGCCAGCTCACGCGGGCCAACGGCACCCGCGTGTTCCGCTACCTGCCGCTGGTGATTCCCAAACACACGCGCGACTACGTGCGCGACGGCGTGACCAAGGGCACTGCGAGCACGGTCGATTTCAAGGTGCGCGGCGACCTGCGCGACATGCCGTTCATGGATCCGCGCCAGGGCGAGTTCCGCATCGCCGCCAAGGTGGCCGACGTGACCTATGCCTACGTGCCGCCGGTGCCTGGCGCTGCAGCCGGCACCCACTGGCCTGCGCTGACCGGCCTGTCGGGCGAGCTGGTGTTCGAGCGGGCCGGCATGCTGGTGCGCAATGCGCGCGGGCGTATCGTCGGCGCGCCCGGCATCGAGGTGAGCAAGGCCGAGGCCGAGATCGCCGACATGTCGCACCATGCGGCGCTGCTCAAGGTCGATGCGCAGGCCAAGGGGCCGCTGGCGGAACTGCTGCGCGTGGCCGCACCGGTCGCTGGCGGCGCCACCGGCGAGGCCGCTGCGCGCGCCCGCGCCACCGGCAATGCCGACTACAAGCTGCGGCTCGAACTGCCGCTGGCGGCCATGGACAAGGTCAAGCTGCAGGCAAGCCTGGTGCTGGCCGACAACGAACTGCAGCCAGTGCCCGAGGCGCCGCCGTTCACCCAGGCGCGTGGCACGCTGACCTTTACCGAAAGCGGCTTCGCGCTGGCCGGCGTGCAGGCCCGGCTGGCGGGCGGCGAGGTCAAGGTCGAAGGGCGCGGGCGCTATGCCGGCACCGGCAGCGAGCTCAGCTTCAAGGCGCAGGGCACCACCACTGCCGAAGGGCTGCGCGCTGCGCGCGAGGTCGGCTGGCTCGCCCGGCTCGCGAAGAACGCGAGCGGCAGCACGCCCTACACGGCCGCGTTCTCGCTGCGCGACGGCAATGCCGAATTCCAGCTGGACAGCACCCTGCAGGGCCTGGCGCTGCAGTTGCCCGCACCGCTGGCGAAGGCGGCCGACGAAGCGATGCCGCTGCGCCTCGCCAAGAAACTGGCAACCCGTGCCAGCCCCGCCGCACCGCTGCATGACGAACTCTCGCTGGACATCGGGCGCGTGCTGTCGGCGCGCTATCTGCGCGACATCTCCGGCGCCGAGTCGAAAGTGCTGGCCGGTGGCATCGGCGTCGGCCTCGAAAGCGGCGAGTCGGTCGCGTTGCCGGCGCGCGGCGTGCTGGCCAACATCCGGCTCGCGCGCGTCGATGTGGATGCCTGGAAGTCGCTGTTCGGCGGGGCCGCCGGCGCAGCGCCCGAGGCGGCGGTAGCGGTGGCGGGCAAGGACGACGAAGCCTCGACCTATTTGCCCACCTCCATCGCGCTGCGCGCGCAGGAACTGGTCGTGGCCGGCCGCAAGCTGCAGAACGTGGTGCTCGGCGGCAGTCGCGAGGGCACGCTCTGGCGCGGCAACATCGACGCCAACGATCTCAGCGGCTATGTCGAGTACCGCCAGTCGCAGGACGGCCGGCTCTATGCGCGGTTGGCGCGGCTGCGGATCGCGCCGAGCGAGGCGCCCGAGGTCGAATCGCTGCTGGACGAGAAATCCGACACCCTGCCCGCGCTCGACATCGTGGTCGACGATTTCGAGCTGCTCGGCCGCCGGCTCGGCCGCGCCGAGATCAGTGCGGTCAACGTCGGTGGGGCCGGGCGCGAGTGGCGGCTCAACAAGCTCAACTTCACGACACCGGAGGGGACATTCACCGCCCAGGGCAGCTGGGCCGCGTCGCGCGCCCGCGGCGAGGCGCGCCGCATGACGATGAGCTTCAAGCTCGACATGAGCGATGCCGGTGCGCTGCTCGGCCGCTTCAACATGAAGGACGTGGTGCGGCGTGGCCGCGGCCGGCTCGAGGGCGAGGTGGACTGGCGCGGCTCGCCCTTTTCGCTCGACTACCCGAGCCTGGGCGGGCAACTGCACGTCGACGTGGAGTCCGGGCAATTCCTCAAGGCCGACCCCGGCCTGGCCAAGCTGCTCGGCGTGCTGAGCCTGCAGGCGCTGCCGCGTCGGCTCACACTCGATTTCCGCGACATCTTCAGCCAGGGCTTCCAGTTCGACTTCCTGCGCGGCGACGCGAAGATCGCGGGCGGCGTGGCCTCCACCAACAACCTGCAGATGAAGGGCGTCAACGCCGCCGTGCTGATGGAAGGCAACGCCGATATCGCGCGCGAAACCCAGTCGCTGCACGTGGTGGTGGTGCCTGAGATCAGTGCCGGCACGGCGGCGCTGGTCGCCACGGCGATCAACCCGGCGATCGGGCTCGCCACCTTCCTGGCGCAGGCGGCACTGAGCCGGCCGCTCTCCGCCGCCGCCACGCAGGAGTTCCAGATCGACGGCACCTGGGCCGACCCCAAGATCACCAAGGTGCCGCGCAAGCTGATACCTTAAGGAAAACCATGAAAGTTGCAGCCCTGCAGATGGTGTCGTCGGTCGAACGCGAAGCCAATCTGGCGCGCGCCCATGTGTTGCTTGGCGAGGCGGCGGCGGCCGGTGCCGAACTGGCCGTGCTGCCCGAGTACTTCTGCGTGATGGGACGGCGCGACACCGACAAGCTCGCACTGCGCGAACGCCCGGGCGACGGCCGGGTGCAGGGCTTTCTGGCCGACGCCGCACGCGAATTCGGCCTCTGGGTCGTCGGCGGCACCTTGCCGATGGAAAGCCCGGAAGACCAGCATGTCTTCAACAGTTCGCTGGCCTTCTCTCCCGCCGGCGACTGCGTGGCGCGCTACGACAAGATCCACCTGTTCCGCTACGACAACGGCAGCGAGCACTACGACGAGCGCCGCGTCATCACGCCGGGCACGCAGCCGGTGCTGTTCGAGCTGCCCTCGCGCGACGGTCACCTGTGGCGCGTCGGCATGAGCGTCTGCTACGACCTGCGCTTTCCCGAGCTGTACCGGGCGCTGGCCGCCCAAGGCGCCGAACTGCTGCTGGTGCCGAGCGCGTTCACCCACACCACCGGCTCGGCCCACTGGGAGTTGCTGCTGCGCACCCGTGCGATCGAGAACCTGGCCTGGGTGATGGCACCGGCGCAGGGCGGCACGCACGAGAACGGCCGCCGCACCTGGGGTCAGTCGATGGTGGTCGACCCGTGGGGCGTGATCGCCGCGCAGCAGGCCAGCGGCGAGGGCGTGGTGCTGTGCGATATCGACGCCGCGCAGATTGAAGCGACGCGGCGCCAGCTCCCCGCGCTGTCGCACCGCGTGCTCTGACGTGGCCGCCCTGCCGCAGCAACCGATCGTGCCGGCCCGACAGGCCGTTGCGCGACTGCGCTCGCTCTGGCAGCGCTGGTTTCTCTGGGTGCTGCTGGCGCTGCTGGTGATGGTCCTGCTCGGCACGGTGGTCTGGCTCGCGGGCCGGCACGAGGCCGACCAGGTGCAGGCCGCGCTCGACCGTGACACCTCCGACGCCGTGGCCGAGTTGCGCGGCGGCCTGCAGCGCAACGCGCAAAGCCTCAACGCACTGATGACCGATACCCGCGGCCGCGTGCGCTGGCCGGAGGACGAGGCCACGGCATTGCTGCGTGCGCACCGCGAATGGGTCCGGCTCGAATGGCGCGATCCGCAACTGCAGTTGCGGGCGGCTGCCGACTCGCCGTACCGCGTTCGGCTGTTCGACGAGGCCACGCGCGAGGCGAGCCGATCCGACATTGCGCTGGCCTGCGCGGCCGCAAGCAAGCTCGGTGGCGCGGCCTATTCGCCGAGCCACTACGTGCCGGTCGGCAGCGGCACCGGCGTGGAGGTGATGGAGATCTGCCTGCCGAGCGAAGCCGGCGACTACCTGATCGCGAGCTACGCCATGCGCGAAACCCTGATCGAACTGGTCGGCCCGAGCCTGCGGCGCGGTCAGGAGGTGGCCTTTGCCGAGCCCGACGGCACCCGCCTGGCCACGGTGGGTGCGCCGCGCCGCGGCGGCAACCGGATCTTCACGTCGCAGCAACTGATCGACCTGCCCGGCGTCACGCTGATGCTGCGGGTGGACGGCTGGCGCGCCGAGCCCGATCTGTTCCCGAACCTGCTGACCGGGCTGGTGACGGGCGTATCGATCGCGCTGATTTCCGTGCTGATCCTGCTGGCGCGCGACACGCGGCGCCGGCTCAGGGCAGAGCGCGAGCTGGCCGACACGCTGGCGTTTCGCAAGGCAATGGAAGACTCGGTCATCACCGGCCTGCGCGCGCGCGACCTGCAGGGCCGCATCACCTACGCCAACCCTGCCTTCTGCGCGATGGTCGGCTTCAGTCTCGATGAACTGATCGGCCGTCCCGATGCGCCCTACTGGCCAACCGAACTCGTGCACGAGTACCAGCAGCGCCAGACCTTGCGGCTGGCGGGTGGCATGCCCCCGCGCGAAGGCTTCGAGTCGGTCTACATGCGCAAGAACGGCACGCGCTTTCCGGTGCTGATCTTCGAGGCCCCGCTGCTCAATGCGCAGCGCGTCCAGACCGGCTGGATGAGCGCGTTCATCGACGTCAGCGAGCAGCGCCGTGTCGAAGAACTGTCGCGTGCCAGCCAGGAACGGCTGCAGGCCAGCGCGCGGCTGGCCACCGTCGGCGAAATGGCCTCGCTGCTGAGCCATGAACTCACGCAACCGCTGGCCGCGATCGCGAGCTATGCCACCGGCTCGCTCAACCTGCTCGATGGCGAGCCCGACGGCGCGCCCGCGGAGCTCGCCATGGCACTGCGCCGCATCGGCGAACAGGCCGAGCGCGCCGGCCAGGTGATCCGCAGCGTGCACGACTTCGTGCGCCGGCGCGACCGCACGCGCGAGGCGGTCTCGCCCCGCGCCCTGATCGATGCCGTGCTGCCGCTGGTGCAGTTGCAGGCACGCAAGCTCGGTGTGCGCATCGACATCGTGCTGGAGCGCGACCTGCCGCAGGTGCTGTGCGATCGCACGCTGGTCGAGCAGGTGCTGCTGAACCTGGCGCGCAACGCCATGCAGGCGATGGACGTGGCCGGCATCGATGAACGCGTGCTGCTGATTCGCGCGGCGCGAGGCGGCGGCAGCAACAGCAGCAGCGTCGACAGCGCCGGCGAAGCACGCCGCTGGCTCGAGTTCTCGGTGGCCGACATCGGCAGCGGCATCAGCGACGAGGTCGCAAAGCGCCTGTTCACGCCTTTCTTCACCACGCGCAGCGACGGCATGGGCCTGGGCCTGAGCCTGTGCCGCACCGTGGTCGAGCAGCACGGCGGCGCGCTGCTGTTCGAGCCGAACCGCCCGCGCGGCACCATTTTCCGTTTCACCCTGCTGGCGGCGGTGCCCACGGCGCCGCTGCCGCTGGTCACCGAATCCACTTCGCCCTGAACCGATGCAACCCCTGATCGATGCCCTGATCTTCATCGTCGACGACGACGCCAGCGTGCGCGAGGCGCTGGCCTGGCTGCTGCGCTCGCGGCGCCTGATGAGCGAACATTTCGAGAATGCCGAGGCCTTCGAGGAACGCCTTGCCCACGATCATTCGATCGACGCGCCGGTGCAGCCGCGTTGTCTGCTGCTCGATGTGCGCATGCCCGGCACCAGCGGACTGGTGCTGTTCGACCGACTTGCCGCGCGCGGGCTGCTCGAAGCCATGCCGGTGATCTTTCTCACCGGCCATGCCGACGTGCCGACGGCGGTCGACCTGGTCAAGCGCGGTGCCTTCGACTTCTGCGAGAAGCCGTTCTCCGACAACGCGCTGGTGGATCGCATCGAGCAGGCGCTCGGTGCGTCGCTGCGCGCCATCGAGCGCCAGCGCGAGCGCCTGCGCCTGACGAACCGCATGACCGAACTCACCGAGCGCGAACGCGACGTGATGCGGCTGGTGGTCGAGGGCCTGCCGAACAAGCTGATCGCGGATCAGCTCGCCATCAGTGTTCGCACGGTGGAAGTGCACCGCGCCCGCGTGTTCGAGAAGATGGAAGTCAAGTCCGCCGTCGAACTTGCCAACCTTCTGCGCGGCATCTAGCCGTCAGCCCTGCCAACCGTCAGCCTTGCGGCGGGCGCTCGCCCACGAAGATCTCGACACGGCGGTTATGCGCGCGGCCGGCATCGCTGTTGTTGTCGGCAACGGGCTCGCGCGAGCCGCGGCCGTCGATCTGGAAGGCCGTGGAACGCACGCCGCGCGAGATCAGGTAGTCGCGCGTGCTGGCGGCACGTTCGACCGACAGCGGGTTGTTGATCGCATCGGTACCGGTGCTGTCGGTGTGGCCGATGATCCGTACTTCGGCGTTGCCGTTGTTGCGCAGGCCGGTGGAGAACTGATCGAGCACGGCCGCAAAGTTGGGTTTGATCGCGGCGCGACCCACGTCGAACGAGGCGTCGCTCGGGATCGCGAGCTTGAGTTCGTTGTTCGCGGTTTGCGACACGGCGATGCCGGTGCCCTGCGTGGCCTGTTCCATCTGGCGCTTCTGCGCTTCCATGCGCTGCGACCAGAGGTAGCCGCCGAGTGCGCCAGCGGCAGCACCCACTACCGCACCGGTGCCGATGGCGCCGCGATTGCCGCCGGTAGCGGAGCCGATGGCCGCGCCGGCCAGTGCGCCCACGCCGGCACCGATGCCGGTGTTGCGCTGCGTGTCGCTGACACCGGCGCAGCCGGTCAGCAGCACGGCGAGGGCGCAGGAGGAGAGAACGAGTTTTTTCATGGCAGTCCCTTTCGACGATGTGGCCTGCGATTATCGGGACGCCAAAGCGCCGTTCGGGCGAGCTGAGCTCCTTCGCGTTACCGGATGACGCCCTCATGCGGCGATGCCTTACAAGGCGTCAGTCGCGCTCTTTCGGCGGCCCGCTTTCGTCGGCGTCATCGCCATGGTCGACCTCGCCGCGCTTGCGGCCCGAGAACATCGTCCACCACACGATCAGCACCAGTACCAATCCGGCCCCAAGGGCTTCAAGCAAAATCAGACCCATGAACAAAGGACTCCTGTGGCGGCTTGCCGTGCCCGCGATCGTAGTGGCATTGGCGGCAGGCTGCTCCTTCGGGCCGCGCACGCCCACGGTACCTGAGGTGCCGGGGGTCGGCGAACCGCCACCGCTCGGCCCGCTCACCGGCTCGCTCACGCACCCCAAGAGCCGCTGGGTGCCGGTGGGCTGGTCGGAGCTGCCGGGCTTCGGTGCCGACCCGTTGCACGAAGGCTGGGTGGCGCTGGTGTCGAACTGCGCGCGGCCCAACGCGGCCTTTGCGCCGCTGTGCCAGGACGTGCGCCGCCTCGCCATCGCCGACGGTGAGGCACAGCGTCAGTGGATGACCGATCGGCTGCAGCCCTACCGCATCGAATCGCTCACGGGCCAGAGCGAAGGCCAGCTGACCAGCTACTACGAGCCGGTGTACGACGCCGCGCGCCGGCCGAGTGCGCAGTTCAGCGTGCCGCTGTACCGCGCGCCCGACGGCATCGCGGCGCGCAAGCCCTGGTTCACGCGCCAGCAGATCGAGACCTTGCCCGAAGCCCAGGCCGCGCTGCGCGGCCGCGAGATCGCCTGGCTTGCCGATCCGATCGACGCCATGATGCTGCACATCCAGGGCTCGGGGCGCCTGCGCATCGTCGAGGCCGATGGCGTGCAGCGCACCGTGCGGGTGGCTTTCTCGGCCACCAACGACCAGCCCTACCGCAGCATCCAGCAATGGCTCACCGGGCAGGGTGTGCGTGCCGGCCGCTGGCCCGACGACGTCAAGGACTGGGCCGTGCAGAATCCGCAGCGCCTGCCGCAACTCTTGTGGAGCAACCCGCGCTATGTGTTCTTCCGCGAAGAGGCGCTGAACGAAGTCGATGCCTCGGCCGGCCCGCGTGGTGCGCAAGGCGTACCGCTCACCGCCGGGCGCTCGATCGCGGTCGACCGCGACAGCATCCCCTACGGCACGCCGGTCTGGCTCGCCTCCAGCGGCCCGACCGTGCAACTGCAAAAGCTGGTGGTCGCGCAGGACACCGGCAAGGCCATCACCGGCGCCGTGCGCGCCGACTACTTCGCCGGCACCGGCAATGACGCCGGCCGGCTCGCAGCAGCCGTGAACCAGCCGCTGCGCCTGTGGGCGCTGTGGCCGAAATGAGCGATCCCGTGAACTGGGTGCGGCACGGTGCTTGCGTACCACCTTTGTGAAAGCATCCATGAACCTGAGCACTTTTTCCATCATCTTCGCCGGCGTGTTGCTGAACTCTGCAGCACAGCTGATGTTGAAGGCGGGCGCAAGGTCGTTGGGCGCAGTGTCGATGGGCAGCACGGCGTCACTGGTCCAGGCTGCATGGGGCGCGGCCACCCAGCCTTGGATCGGAGTCGGGCTGGTGTGTTACTTTGTAAGCGCAGCGCTCTGGATCGTGGCATTGACGAGAGTCGACGTCACCATCGCCTATCCGATGCTGTCGATGGGTTACGTCATCGCTGCATTGCTCGCGTGGCAGCTGTTCGGGGAGTCATTGAGCGCCGGCAGGATTATTGGCATTGCCATCATCCTGATCGGGGTCGTCGTGTTAGGCAGAAGTTGAAATTTCATTGTTGCACGCAGACCGACGCCGCTGAGCAATCGGGGATAAGGTAAGTCATGGCGTCATTGCCGTTGTACGTGGATCTTGACGGCACGCTGATCGCCACCGATCTGTTGCATGAATCGCTGCTGCAACTGGTTCGCACCGAACCCCTGTCGTTGCTGCAATTGCCGGGCTGGCTGTTGCGGGGCAAGGCAGTTCTCAAGCGCGAGGTGGCACAGCGCGTCGAGATCGATGTCACCACCCTGCCGTATCGGCCGCAGGTGCTGCAGCACCTGCGCGAAGCGCGCGCTGCCGGGCGACGGATCGTGCTGGCCACAGCCAGCGACGCCAAGTTCGCCAAGCAGGTGGCGGCCCACCTCGGGCTGTTCGACGCGGTGATCGCCTCGGATGGCGCGCGCAACCTCGGCGGCGTGCACAAGCTCGCGGCGATTCAGGCCGACGCGGGCGGCGCAGCCTTCGCCTATGCGGGCGACCGCGCTGCCGACATGCCCGTCTGGCGCGGCTCAGGCGCCGCAGTGGTCGTGAGTCGATCGCGCGGGCTCGCGCGGGAGGCGGGCCTGAACACGCGCACCGAGGCGGTGATCGAGCCGGCAGCGGCGCCGTTCGGGCGCTATCTTTATGGCATCCGATTGCACCAGTGGCTGAAGAACCTGCTGATCTTTCTGCCCCTGATGCCTGTGCTGCACGATCTCACGGCCGACATCCTGGTCGACGCCGCCCTGGCCTTCCTGGTTTTCGGCCTGATGGCGTCGGGCATCTACGTCTTCAACGATCTGCTCGATCTGGCATCCGACCGGCGCCATCACCGCAAGTACCGGCGACCGTTCGCGTCCGGCGAGATTCCGGTCGGGCAGGGGCTGTTGATCTCGGCATCGCTCGGCGCGGTGTCGCTGGCGCTTTCGGTGGCTTTGTTGCCGTGGGAGTTCGTCGGCGTCCTCCTGCTCTACATGGCGCTGACCACCGCCTACTCGGTGTTCCTGAAGCGGCGCGCGGTGGTCGATGTCTTCGCGCTGGCCGGTCTGTACACCATCCGGCTCGCCGCCGGCGCAACGGCGACCGGGTTGCCGCTGTCGTTCTGGATCCTTTCCTTCTCGTTGTTCATCTTCCTGAGCCTGGCTCTCGCCAAGCGCTATGTGGAGCTCACCGGCCCGCACAGCAAGGTGACGACCGAGAAGAACGATCGCGGCTACTACGTCACCGACGCAACCTTCGTGCTGTGCGCAGGCATCAGCGCCGGGCAGATGTCCGCGCTGCTGTTGAGCCTCTACATCAACAACCAGGACATGATGGCGCGTTACGCCCACCCGGCCTACCTGTGGATGCTGATCCCGGTGTTCCTTTTCTGGATCATTCGCATCTGGCTCAAGGCGGTGCGTGGCGTGCTTCACGACGACCCGGTGGTGTTCGCTGCACGCGACTGGGTCAGTCGCGTGGCCGTGTGCATCGGCGCCGCGGCGTTGTGGCTCGCGGGCTGAGGGCGGATGAGGCGCAGGAGTCTGGCATTCGATGCGCTCATCGCGGTGACGCTGGGCAGCGTGGCGCTGTTCGTGCTCGCGACGCTGTCGTCCCGGCTGCCGGGGGCGCTGTACACCCCGGACGGCAACGACGCATGGTTTCAGGCTGACCTGTCGCGTGCGCTGCGCAACATGGTGGACGCCAGCAGCAACCACTACCGGACCAAGGTTCACCCGATCGCATCGATCACGATCCATCCACTGGTTGCCGGTCTGCGGGCGCTGTGGCCGGGAAGCGATCTCCAGGCCGCGATGCGCGTGGTGTGGGGGTGCGGGTTGCTGTGGGTGGCCGGCTTCTACGCGCTGTGCCGTTTGCTGGGTTCCGGCCGCATCGCGGCTGCGTGCTTTTCGGCGCTGGCCATCGGCAGCGCCGGCTTCCAGTTCTGGTTCTCGGTGCCGGAAACCTACGCATTCGGTTCATTGAGCTTGCTGCTGGTGTTGCTGACCGCGGCGCTTGCGGTGCATCGACCGGTGAGCGACCGCCTGCTGACGATCGCCAGCGCGGCGAGCCTGAGCATCACCGTCACCAACTGGATCGCCGGCCTGGCACTGGCGATCTCGCAGCGACCCTGGCGCCGCGCCGTCCGGATCAGCGCCATCGCCTTTGCGGTGGTGGCCGTCCTGGCGGTGGTGCAGCGCAGCTACTACAGCTTCGCCAAGCTCTTCTTTCTCGGCAGCAGCGAAGAGCTGGACTATGTGAATCTCTCGCGGGCCGGCTCGCTGTTCGACAAGCTGGCGGCGATCTTCTGGTCACCGGTCAGCGTGCCCGGGGTACTGACCCAGCTCCAGCCCGCACCCGGGCTGAATTTTCTGACGGTGCAATTGAGCACCCCGGCATCGGGCAGCTGGGCCGGGGCCATCGCGCTTGCGCTGTGGAGCCTGTTGCTGCTGGCAGGTGTCTGGGGTCTGGCATCGGCATCGCGCTGGCGCGGCTTTGCCATGGTGCTTGGGCTGACCCTCGGCATCCACGCACTGATGCATTTCTTCTACGGCGAGGAGACCTTTCTCTATGCCGCGCACTTCCTGCCGATGCTCCTGGCGTTGGCGGTGTTCGCGCAGCGTTCGCCGCTGGGCCGCCTTGCTCCCGCTTTGGCGCTCGCGGCCGCGGGCTTCGCGGCAGTCAACAACACGGCAGTCTTCGCGACGGCGGCCCGTCAGCTGGTGCAACGCGCCCCCGCTGCGCTTTCGGCTGCATCTGAACTTCACGCGTTCTAGCGATGACCTGCTGCCGCAGCGCGTTGCGCAATCGAACGTCCGCACGGGTCTTGCACATGCTCAGATGTTTTTTCAATCCGTTCTGTTTTGAGGCTGCTGCATGAAGATGTCGATTCTGGTTGGCCTGTCCGTCGTGCTGCTGTGTCTCGTCTGGCGATTTCGACCTGGCATTCCGGGTTGGCCCCGCTCGTCGGCAGCCTCCGCAGTCGAGTCGTACTGGCGCACGTGGGTGTGCTTCCTGCTGAGCAGCATGGCGGCGAGTTCCGCGGTCATGGTGCTGGTCGATGCGCCTGGTATCGAAAGCGCCCTGGGCTATGCCCGCTGGCTCTTTTCGGCGCACGCGGGGACCGACTCATGGATGCCGATGCTGCGCGCGTCGGAACACCTGCGCATGCATCCCGACATCCCCGTGTTCCCCGCCGTGTTTTTCGAGCAGCATGTGAAGTTCCAGTACCCGCTCACTGCCCTGCTGGTGCTCGACGTGCCGATGGCGCTGTTCCGGGTCGATGGCGCGACGGTCGTGACGGCGCTGCAGATCCTGTCGCGACTCTGCGTTCCGGTGATCGGCGTGGTGTTCTTCAAGCTCTTCATGGGCGCTGCGCAGCCGTCGAATCCGGACAGCCGCCTGCCGCTGCAGTCAACCGCGTTCCTGATGGGCCTGTGTTTCGTGAGCGTGATCTTGTTCTACCCGATCTCGCGCTCCGAGTTTCACGGCCAGATCCAGACCTCGATGACGCTGGCTGCGGCGTTGGCGCTGCTGGCATGGCAGCGCGGCAATCCGAAGCTCGCCGGCGTGCTGATCGCCCTGTGCTGTGTCATCAAGCCGCAGTGGGCCATCGTCATCCTCTGGGCGCTGCTGCGGCGGCAGTGGGTCTTCGCCGTGTCGGCAACACTGACCACCGGCGTGTTTCTCCTGATCGCCACCGCCATGTACGGGCTCGGCAACATGCTCGACTATGTCTCGGTGGTGTCGTTCCTGGGCCGCCACGGCGAGAGCTATTTCATCAACCAGTCCGTCAACGGGCTCATGAACCGCCTGCTCTTCAACGGCGTCAACCTGCAGGGCGCGGGGCTGGTGTGGTCCGGCACGGACTTTCCGCCGTTCCATCCGGTGGTGTACGCAGCGACGCTCGTGTCGTCGATCCTGGTTCTCGGATTGGCCATGCTCTGGAACGTGACCAAGCGCCCCGGCACCCTCGACCTGGCACTCATCATGCTCGCACTGACCATCGCGTCGCCGATCGCCTGGGACCACCACTACGGCGTGCTTTTCCCGATTTTTGCAGTGGTGTTCCCGGCTGCACTGCAACGGCGGCCGTGGGGCCGGTGGACGCTGCCGATCCTGTGGGGCACCTTCGTGCTCACGAGCCAGTCGTTCAATACCGCGACCAACCTGTTCGCCGGCACGCGCTTCAATTTCCTGCAGTCCTACCTGTTTTTCGGCGCGCTGATGATGCTGGCGTTGCTGTGCAGGCTGAGTTCGCAGGAGCGACCCGCGGCGCCCGGTGCTCATGCCGGCGAGCCGCAACCGCGATCAGCTGCGGAAGCGTCGCTGCAGTGACGTCGGTCACCGCAACGATCGCTTCATTGGCGCCGAATCAAAGCCCGACGATCCCGCCGTCGTTCTTCGTGATCATCACGGTCGACGAACGCGGCCGTGCAGTCGCCCCGCCGGGGCCGTAAGCCGCCACGCCGGCGCCGCTGCCGGGGAAGTGGCTTTCGTACTTGCTCGGATCGCCGATGTTGGCTGCCACCGTGTTTTCACCCGGGTGCTGGATGTTGATGAACAGCGCCTTGCCGTCTGGCGACTCGGCCAGGCCGGTCACTTCCGCACCCTTGGGCGCCGTGAGAAAGCGCTTGAAGATCGTGTCGGTCATCTTCTTGCCGGCATAGGTGCTCACGGTGACTGGCCCGGTGCCTGCAACGCCGGGCTTGCCGTTGGCCTGGTTCACCACGTCGATCTTGCCGCCGTCGCCGTAGCTGCCCGGGATCGCCGCCAGCAGCATGCAGTTGGTGACGTCGTAGTAGGCGTTGTCGTCGGTCTCGATCCAGAGGATGCCGCTCGCGCGCGAGAACCAGCAGCCGTCGGGCTTGGACAGGTCGTTGAAGTCCGACAGGCCCGACAGGTTCACGTTCTTCTGGTAGTTCACGTCGTCGAGCCCGGCATCGGCCTTGGCCTGGCTGCCGAACAGGTAGATGTCCCAGTTGAAAGTGGTGGCCGAGGCATCGTTGCCGGTTTCGCGGATGCGCATCACCTGGCCGTTCACGTCGCCCTTGTTGGCCTGGGCGGCGGCGTTCTGCGCCGTGATGCCCTTGTTGTCGAGCCAGTAACGCGGGAAGGCCGGCTCCACGTCGGGGTTGGGCACGTTGTTGCTGCTCAGGGTGCCGACGTTGCCGCGATCCGGGTTCTCCGTCATGGTGATGTAGATCTCGCCATTCAGCGGGTTCACGGCCGTCCATTCGGGGCGGTCGCATTTGGTCGCGCCGGCCGCATCGGCCGCCAGGCGAGCGTTCACCAGCACGTCCGCCAGATCGGCAAACGCGTAGACCGTGCTGCCCGAGATGGCGGTGTTGGTCAGGTCGAGCTTGAGCCAGGTGCCGCTGCCGTCGGCATTGAACTTCGCTGCGTAGAGCGTGCCGTCGTCGAGGTATTTGGCGCCGGTGGCGAGGCGATCCGCCGGGTTGGCATCGGCCGCGACCCAGGTTGCCTTCGACACATACTTGTAGACGTACTCGCTGCGCGAATCGTCACCCATGTAGAAAGCCAGCGGCTTGCCCACCACCGGGTTGCTCGGCCACGCGCCTTCGTGCGCGAAGCGGCCGAGGCCGGTGTGCTTGACCGGCGTCGACGTCGGGTTGTACGGGTCGATTTCCACCACCCAGCCGAAGGTGTTGTGCGTGTTGCGGAAATCGTCGGTGCCGTCGGTCGACACGCCGGTCACGCTCGCGTTCCAGCGCTGGTATTCGGTGCTGGCTGGATCGGCCGGCACCACGGTCGACCAGCGCTGGCCGCCGGTGACGTTCTGCTTCAGGCCGATGCGCAGGAACGCCGTGAGTTCCTTGGCACTGCGCAGGCTGTCGTCCGTGGCGCCGCGGGTGAAGAAGCCGGCGAAGTTCTCTTCGCAGGTGAGGTACGTGCCCCAAGGCGTGTAGCCGCTGGCGCAGTTGCCGATCATGCCGCGCGTGGCCGTGCCGTCCGTGGAGTACAGCGTCTTCAGCAGCGCCGACCCCCTGGCCGGGCCGCCGAACACCATCGGCGTGCGCGGCGTGACGCGGCGATTGAAGGTCGAGGCCTTCACCGTGGCGAACTTGCCTGCGCTCTTGGCGATTTCGACCACCGACGCGCCGTGCGCTTCGACTTCCTTCAGCGCCTCGGCTTCGGGCCGCACGCCGGTCGGGTTGGTCTGGCCGGCGGGGTGCATGAACGGCACGGTGCCGTTGATGGCCTCGTGGTTGATGCACATCAGCGCGCGGTCGTTGCTGGTGAGCGTGGGCTTGCCGTCGGCAGTCAGGCCGAAGTAGTGCATGCCGTCGTGCTGGTCGCCCGAGCGGCGGCCGAAGTTGTCGTCGGTTCCGTCGTTCTTGTAGTCGCTCACAGCCGGGTCGATCGAGTCGCCGGTGGCGTAGATCACGGTGGCGGTGTAGCCGGCCGGCACCACGATGCTGTCGGCCAGGCTCTTATTCACGGCCGAGAAGCCGAGCGACGGGCCGGCCGGCGGCGCCGGAACCGGTGCCGGAGGGGGCGCCGCGACCGGCGGTGCCGGGGCCGGAACGATCGGGAAGGCGCCGCTCCCACCGCCTCCGCCGCCACAGGCGCTCAGTGCCAGCGGGCCGAGCGAGGCGGCTGCCAGCGCACTGACGCCCCCGCGCAGCAGATGCCGCCGATGCATGCGCGTGGCGATGACTTCGTTCAGGCTGGTGTTCGAAGTGGGGTTGTTGTCGAGGTCGTCAGGATCGATGTGGGGTGCAACGAGATGCGCGTCGGTCATGGTTTGTTTTGGTGCTTCACTGAGGGGAACCTGACCTTATCGGCGCGACATGACGGCTTCGTGGCATTCTTGGGGGATCATGCGGATCGATAAGAAGGGGACAACCAGAATGACTTTCGCCACCGGATTGATCGGCCTCGGCGCCATGGGCAGCGGCATGGCGCAGTCGCTGCGGCGTGCCGGCCACGACCTGCATGTTTTCGACGTGCGACCCGACGCGGTCAACGCCTTTGTGCGCGAGGGCGGTCACGCCTGCGCCACGCTGGCCGAGCTGGGCGCGCGCTGCGACGTCGTCGTGTCGGTCGTCGTCAACGCGGCGCAAACCGAGAGCGTGCTGTTCGGCGCCGATGGGCTGGCCGCGACGATGAAGCCAGGCAGCGTGTTCGTGATGTGTTCCACCGTCGACCCGCACGTGTCGATCGCATTCGAATCGCGCCTGGCGCAGCAGGGCATTCTTTATGTCGATGCACCGATCTCCGGCGGTGCGGCCAAGGCCGCGAGCGGCGAGATGACGATGATGACCGCCGCGCGGCCCGAAGCCTACGCGAAGGCCGACGCGGTGCTCGACGCGATGGCCGCCAAGGTCTACCGGCTCGGCGACAAGGCCGGCGCGGGCAGCAAGGTCAAGGTCATCAACCAGTTGCTGGCCGGCGTGCACATCGCGGCCGCGGCGGAGGCCATGGCGCTGGGTTTGCGCGAGGGGGTCGATCCGGCCGCGCTGTACGAGGTCATCACCCACAGCGCGGGCAACAGCTGGATGTTCGAGAACCGCATGGCGCATGTACTGGCCGCCGACTACACGCCGCTGTCGGCCGTCGACATCTTCGTGAAGGATCTCGGGCTGGTGCTCGACATGGCGCGCGCCAGCAAGTTTCCGCTGCCGCTCTCGTCCACCGCGCACCAGATGTTCATGCAGGCCTCGACGGCCGGCTTCGCGAAGGAAGACGACAGCGCGGTGATCAAGATCTTTCCGGGCATCGAGCTCCCGAAGAAGGCGGCGCCATGAGCCTGGTTCTTGGCTGCATCGCAGACGACTTCACCGGCGCGACCGACCTCGCCAACAACCTGGTGCGCGCGGGCATGCGCGTGGTGCAGACCATCGGCGTGCCGGGTGCGCCGCTCGATGCCGATGTGGATGCGGTGGTGGTCGCGCTCAAGTCGCGCACCATCGCACCGGTCGAGGCCGTCGACCAGTCGCTCGACGCCTGGCGCTGGCTGCTCGCTCAGGGCGTGCAGCAGGTCTACTTCAAGTACTGCTCCACCTTCGACAGCACGCCGCGCGGCAACATCGGCCCGGTGACCGAGGCGCTGATGGACGCCATCGGCTGCGACTTCACCATTGCCACGCCGGCCTTCCCCGACAACGGGCGAACGGTGTTCAAGGGCTACCTGTTCGTGGGCGACCTGCTGCTGAGCGAAAGCGGCATGAAAGACCATCCGCTCACGCCGATGACAGACGCGAACCTGGTGCGCGTGCTGCAGGCCCAGTGCCGCCGCAAGGTCGGGCTGATCGACCACAAGGCGGTGGCGCGCGGTGCCGACGCGGTGCGCGAGCGCATCGCGCAACTCAAGGTGGAAGGCGTCGGCATCGCGGTGGTCGACGCGGTGTCGAACGACGACCTTTTGCGGCTCGGCCCCGCGCTGGCCGACATGCCGCTGCTCACGGCGGGCTCTGGCGTGGCCATCGCGCTGCCGGCCAACTTCGGGCTGGCGCCGTCGCCGCAAGCAAGCGCGCTGCCGGCTGCCGGCGGTCTGCTGGCCGTCGTGTCGGGCAGTTGTTCGCTGGCCACCAACCAGCAGGTGGCCCACTTCATCGCAGCGGGCCGACCGGCCTTCCCGATCGATCCGCTGCGCCTTGCGGCCGGCGACGATGTGGTGGCCGACGCATTGGCATGGGCCGCGCCGTTGCTGGCATCGGGGCCGCTGCTGGTGTACTCCACGGCCGAAGCCGGCGCCGTGAAATCGGTGCAGGGGCAACTCGGCGTCGAAGCGGCCGGCGCCATGGTCGAGCGCTGCGTCGCGGCCATTGCGCGCGGGCTGGTCGAGCAGGGCGTGCGCCAGCTCATCGTGGCCGGCGGCGAAACCTCGGGCGCCTGCGTGCAGGCGCTCGGCATCGCGCAGTTGCAGATCGGGCCGCAGATCGATCCGGGCGTGCCGTGGTGCCATGCCAAGGCCGAAGCCGCCGGCGGCGCCGGCCTGCACATCACGCTCAAGTCTGGCAACTTCGGCACCGAGGACTTCTTCACCAAGGCCTTTACAGTCCTCGAATGACGGAAAGCGAAGCCCGCGAAGAAATCTGCCGCATTGGCGCGAGCCTGTTCGCGCGCGGCTACGTGCACGCCACGGCCGGCAACATCAGCGTGCGGCTGGACGATGGTTTCCTGATCACGCCGACCGATGCCTGCCTGGGCTTGCTGGATCCTGCGCGGCTCGCGCGGCTCGATGCCAACTTGCAGCAGACCGGTGGCGACCGCGCGAGCAAGACGATCGCGCTGCATGCCTGCATCTATGCGGCGGCGACCCGCTTCGATGCGGCCACCCGTTGCGTGATCCACACGCATTCCACGCACTGCGTTGCCCTCACGCTGGCGCCGTCGAAGTCGCCGGAGCTGCTGCCCGCACTCACGCCCTACTTCGTGATGAAGGTCGGCCATGTTCCGGTGATCGACTACCACCGGCCCGGTGCGCCCGAGGCGGCCGAACAGGTGGCGCAGGCGATCGAGCGCTACGGCGCACAGGGCACGCCGATCCGCGCCGTGATGCTACAGCGACTCGGGCCCAACGTGTGGCACGACACGCCGGCCGCCGCGATGGCCACGCTGGAAGAACTGGAAGAAACGGCGAAGCTCTGGTTGCTGGGCAACGCCAAACCCGCGCCGCTGGGCGCCGCCGAGATCGATGAACTGCGCCGCACTTTCGGCGCGCGCTGGTAGGAGTTTTTGAAATGCCCCGCTTTGCCGCCAACCTGTCGATGCTCTATCCGGAGCTCGATTTTCTCGACCGCTTCGAGGCTGCAGCCAAAGACGGCTTTCGCGCGGTCGAATACCTGTTCCCGTATGCGTACGCGCCTCAGGAGCTCGCGGCACGCCTGCAGGCCAACGGACTGCAGCAGGTGCTGTTCAATGGCCCGCCCGGCAACTGGGACGGCGGCGAGCGCGGCCTCGCGAGCCTGCCGGGCCGCGAGGCCGAGTTTCGCGAAGGCGTGCTGAAGGCGCTCGACTATGCGGCGGCGCTCGATTGCCCGCGCGTGCACATCATGGCCGGACTGGTTGCCGAGGACACGCTGCGCGAGGACGTACAACCGGTCTACGTCGACAACCTGCGCTGGGCCGCCGAGCAGGCTGCCAAGGTGGGGCGCGACCTGCTGATCGAACCGATCAACACGCGCGACATTCCGCGCTTCTTCCTGAACCGGCAAGACCATGCCCACCAGATCCTCGAAGCGGTCGGCGCGCCCAACCTGAAGGTGCAGATGGATCTGTACCACTGCCAGATCGTCGAGGGCGACGTCGCGATGAAGCTGCGCAAGTACCTGCCGACCGGCCGCGTAGGCCATCTGCAGATCGCCGGCGTGCCCGAGCGGCACGAACCCGACATCGGCGAACTCAACCACGACTACCTGTTCCGGGTGATCGACGAACTCATGGCCGCGGGACAGTGGGACGGCTGGATCGGCTGCGAGTACCGGCCGGCTCGCGGCGCGGTGCCGCAGGGAACGTCCGACGGGCTCGGCTGGCTGCGCCGCGTCTAGCGCTGCACAACGTAGCGCGTCACCACCGGCGGGTCTTCGCCCATGTGAAACGCCAGCCGGCGCTCGCGCAGCGCCAGGTCGGCCGCGGTGGCGCGGTTGAAGCGCCGCAGGTGCTCCGTCCACGACGCGTCGACGATCTGCTCCACATAGCGCTCGGGCTGCGTGATGTCGTGCAGCAACTCCCAGCCGATCGCGCCTTCGCTCAGGCGCGTGCGCCGGGTCTGGTGCATGACGAGGTGGAAGGAGGCCGCGCGCGCCGGGTCGATCAGGTACTCGACATTGATCACGATGCGCCCGTCGTCAGGCACCTTGTGGGTCGGCACGGTGCTCCAGCCGACCTGGGCCGGGCTCACGTCGTCGTCGGTGCCGTGGTCGAGCACATAGCGCAGCGCCATCAGCATCAGCAGCGTGCCGCTCGCGGCTGCGATGCTGAGGCTCAGTTGCAGCGTGCTCACGGTCGCGACCTGGCCCCAGATCGCAGCGCCGACCGCGGTCGCGCCCATGATCGCCATCTGGTACATCGACATGCCGCGCGCGCGCACCCAGTCGGGCAGCGCGAGCTGCGCCGATACGGCCAGCGAATTGGCCACCGTGATCCAGGCCGCGCCGCCGAACAGCATGGCCGGCACCGCGACCCAGACGTTGGGCGCGAAGGCCATCACGGCCGTGGCGAGCGACTGCACCATGGTGCCGCGCAGCACCAGCTGGTCGCGCTCGTAGGCCTGGCGCAGCCGCGGCAGAAACAGCACCGCGACGATCGCGCCGGCGCCCATCGCGGCCAGCAGCAGCGTGAAGGTGCCGGCGTCGCCGCCCTGCAGGCCCCGCGCCAGCAAGGGCAGCAGCGCGAGCAGCGCCGTCGAGTGAAAAAAGAAGATCGAGATGCGCGTCAGCACCGCGCGCATGCGCTGCGACTGCCGCACGAACTGCACGCCCACGCGCATCGCGCTGATGAGCTTCTCGCGGCCCAGCGGATTGGGCGTGTGCTCTCGCCGCCAGCGCAGCACGATGAAGCCCGAAGCGACCGACATCACCGCATTGAGCACGAACACCCACACGGTGCCGGCACTCGCGATCAGCGCGCCGGCCACCAGCGGGCCGATGATGCGCGAGGCGTTCATCGCAATGCCGTTGAGCCCGAGCGCGGCCGGCAGCTGGATGCGCGGCACCAGCTCCGGCACGATGGCCGAGAACACCGGCCAGCGCAGCGCCAAGCCGATGCCGTTGGCGAAGGTGAGCGCGAGTAGCAGCGGCGCACTCATCACGTCGAGCGCCACCGCGGCGCACAGCACGATCGCGACGCCCGCCAGCCAGAACTGCGTGGCCACCAGCCAGCGGCGCCGGTCCAGGATGTCGGCCAGCGCGCCGCTCGGCAGGCCGAGCAGGAACACCGGCAGCGTGGAGGCCGACTGCACCAGCGCCACCCAGATCGGCGTGGTGGTCAACGTGGTCATCATCCACGCTGCCGCCACGTCGTTCATCCACATGCAGATGTTGGCGATCAGCCAGGTGCTCCACAGCATGCGGAACACCGGCAGCTTGAGCGGCGTGAGCGCCCCGATGCGCGCGGGCTCGGGGCGCAGGGGCGGCAGGGGTGTCTCCTCGGGGGATATCGGTGGCATCTGCCCCGATTGTTACCGCTTCGGCGCCAGATGGCCCAGCGGCAGCGCATGGCTGGCCTTGACCTCGCCGAGCGAAAAACTGGTCTGCAGGTCTTTCACGTTGGCCAAGTTCATCAGGTGCTGGCGCGCGAAGCCCGAGAAGCTGTCCAGATCCTGCGCCACGACCTGGAGCTCGAAGGTGCCGGTGCCGCTGATGTAGTGGCAGGCGACCACTTCGGGCAGCTTGCGGATCGCGTCTTCGAGCTTGCGGGTGGCGTCGCCCTGTACGCGCTCCGTGTCGACGCGCACGAAGGCGAGCACGCCCAGGCCGATCTTGTGGCGGTCGATCTCGGCGTGGTAGCCCTTGATGAAGCCGGCCTCTTCCAGCGCGCGCACGCGGCGCCAGCAGGGGGCGGCCGACAGGCCGACGCGCTGCGCAAGCTCGGCGTTGGTGAGGCGGCCATCGGCCTGCAGTTCTTGCAGGATGGCGAGGTCGAACTTATCAAGGCTTTCCATAACTGGCAATTCTAAGAAAGAATCTTTCTGAAAGCCGCGTTATCGGGGCAAAGAACGCAAACACCTGTCGCGCACCCAGGCATACACTTTGCGAGCATCATGGGCACCAGCCCTACCCGGGCCACGACCCGTCAGCCAGGCCCACAAAGCCATGCCAAATTGGAGACAGACACGATGAACGCGCCGCTACCCGAGCACATTCGCAAGGCCCTCGAAACCGTCACGCTCGACGACAAGTATTCGCTGGACTACGGCCGCGCTTTCATGAGCGGCGTGCAGGCCCTCGTGAAGCTGCCCATGCTGCAGCGCCTGCGGGATCAGCAGAACGGAAAGAACACGGCCGGCTTCATCAGCGGCTATCGCGGCTCGCCGCTCGGCGGCTACGACCAGGCGCTGTGGAAGGCCAGCAAGTACCTCAAGGCGCAGAACATCGTGTTCCAGCCGGGCGTCAATGAAGAGCTGGCGGCCACCGCGCTCTGGGGCACGCAGCAGCTTGGCTTCTCGCCCGCGGGCACCAACAAGTTCGACGGCGTGTTCGGCATCTGGTACGGCAAGGGCCCCGGCGTGGACCGCTGCTCCGACGTGTTCAAGCACGCCAACATGGCCGGCACCACCGAGTTCGGCGGCGTGATCGCGGTGGCCGGCGACGACCACATTTCCAAGAGCTCGACGGCGGCGCACCAGAGCGATCACATCTTCAAGGCCTGCGGCACGCCGGTGTTCTTTCCGACCAACGTGCAGGAAATCCTCGACCTCGGCATCCATGCCTTTGCGATGAGCCGTTTCTCGGGCATCTGGTCGGGCATGAAGACGATCCAGGAGATCGTCGAATCCAGCGCCACCGCGATGATCGACCCCGAGCGCGTCGAGATCGTCATCCCCACCGATTTCCAGATGCCGCCGGGCGGCCTGCACATCCGCTGGCCCGACCATGCGCTGGAGCAGGAGGCGCGCCTGATGCACTACAAGTGGTATGCCGCGCTGGCCTACATCCGCGCCAACCGGCTCAACCACAACACCATCGAAGGCCCGAACGACCGCTTCGGCATCATGGCCAGCGGCAAGGCCTACAACGACACGCGCCAGGCCCTGATCGATCTGGGCCTGGACGACGCCACCTGCCGCCAGCTCGGCATCCGCCTGCACAAGGTGGCGGTGGTGTGGCCGCTCGAGGCACAGCTCACGCGCGAGTTCGCGACCGGGCTGCAGGAAATCCTGGTGGTCGAAGAAAAGCGGCAGGTCATCGAATACCAGCTGAAGGAAGAGCTCTACAACTGGCGCGCCGACGTGCGCCCCAATGTGCTCGGCAAGTTCAACGAACTCGACGACGGCGATTTCTCTGGCGGTGAATGGTCGATGCCCAACCCCACCGCCAACACGCTCCTGCGTGCCAACGCCGACCTGAACCCCGCGCTGATCGCCAAGGCGATCGCGCAGCGCCTGAAGAAGCTCGGCATCCTCGACCAGGCCGGCGCCGACATGCGCGCCCGGGTCGAGGCGCAGGTGGCGATCCTCGAAGCGAAAGAGCGCTCGATGGACGTGCTGCAGGCCAGTGGCGTGACCGAAGGCCGCCAGCCCTGGTTCTGCTCGGGCTGCCCGCACAACACCAGCACCGTGGTGCCAGAAGGCTCGCGCGCCATGGGTGGCATCGGCTGCCACTTCATGGCGACCTGGATGGATCGCAGCACCATCGGCTTCACGCAGATGGGCGGCGAGGGCGTGCCATGGGTGGGCCAGCAGCCCTTCACCACCGACCAGCACATCTTTGCCAACCTGGGCGACGGCACCTACTTCCACAGCGGCCTGCTCGCGATTCGCCAGAGCATCGCGGCCGGCGTCAACATCACCTACAAGATCCTCTACAACGACGCGGTCGCCATGACTGGCGGCCAGCAGGTCGGCGAGCGGCCCGAAGGCCATTCGGTGCTGCAGATCGCAGAGAGCCTGCATGCCGAGGGCGCGATGAAGGTTGTCATCGTCACCGACGAGCCCGAGAAGTACGAGGGCGTCCATGTGCCGGGCGACAACGTCAAGATCCGCCATCGCGACGACCTGGACGAGATCCAGCGCGAGTTTCGCAAGATTTCCGGCACCACGGCCATCATCTACGACCAGACCTGCGCCACCGAAAAGCGGCGCCGCCGCAAGCGGGGCACCGCTGTCGACCCGGCCGTGCGTGTCGTCATCAACGAGCTGGTGTGCGAAGGCTGCGGCGACTGCAGCGTGCAGAGCAACTGCCTCAGCGTGGAGCCGCTTGAAACCGAATTCGGCCGCAAGCGCACCATCAACCAGAGCAGCTGCAACAAGGACATGAGCTGCCTCAAGGGCTTTTGCCCGAGCTTCGTGACCGTTGAAGGCGGCGCGCTCAAGAAGAAGTCGAAGAACAAGGCCAACTCGCCGTTCGAGATGGGCGCGATGCCCGAGCCGGTCGTGCCGACCCTGGCACCCGACCAGGTCTGGGGCATCGTGGTCGCCGGCGTCGGCGGCACGGGCGTCATCACCATCGGGCAACTGCTCGGCATGGCGGCGCACATCGAGGGCAAGGGCATCGTCACGCAGGATGCGGCGGGCCTCGCACAAAAGGGCGGCGCCACCTGGAGCCATGCGCTGATCGGCGAATCGCAGGACGCGATCCGCACCACGCGCGTCGGCACCGCGGCGGCCGACCTGATCCTGGCGGCCGATCCGCTGGTGGCGGTCAACGCCGAGACGCTGGCGCGCATGCGCGAAGGGCGCACGCACGTGGCGCTCAACACGCACAGCACGCCCACGGCTGCCTTCGTGCGCAATGCCAACTGGCAGAACCCGCAGGACGACTGCGCCAACGAAATCGCGCGTGCCGTCGGCATCGATGGCGTGGGCAGCTTCGACGCCGATGCCGCCGCCGTGGCGCTGATGGGCGACAGCCTCTATGCCAATCCGATGTTGCTGGGCTTTGCCTGGCAAAAGGGCTGGGTGCCGCTGGAATACGCGTCGCTGATGCGCGCCATCGATCTCAACAACGTCGCGATCGAGAACAACAAGACCGCCTTCGAATGGGGCCGCCGCGCCGCGCACGACCTGGCATCGGTGCAAAAGCTGGTGTCGCCGGGCCAGGTGATCGAGTTCAAGAAGCGCGACACGGTCGAGAGCCTGGTCAAGCGCCGCGTCGAGTTCCTCACCGGCTACCAGAACGCGGCCTATGCCGAGCACTACCGTGCCTTTGTCGGCAAGGTGCAGCAGGCCGAAAGCGCCGCCACCGGCAAGACCAGCCTGACCGAGGCCACGGCGCGCTACCTGTTCAAGCTGATGGCGTACAAGGACGAGTACGAGGTCGCGCGGCTGCACACCGACACCGCCTTCCTCGACCGCGTCAATGGCATGTTCGAGGGCGACTTCAAGCTCAACTACCACCTCGCCCCGCCGATCATCGCGAAGAAGAACGCCAAGGGCGAACTGCAAAAGCGCAAGTTCGGCCCGGCGATGCTGACTGGCTTCCGCTTCCTCGCCAGGCTCAAGGGCCTGCGTGGCACGGCGCTGGACATCTTCGGCCGCACCGAAGAGCGCAAGACCGAGCGCGCCCTGATCGGCGAGTACCGCGCCAGCATCGAGGAAGTGCTGGCCGGGTTGAACGCGGCCAATCACGAGACGGCGCTGGCCATCGCCAGCCTGCCCGAGCAGATCCGCGGCTATGGCCATGTGAAGGAGCGCAACCTGGCTGCCGCGCGCATCCGCCGGGCCGAGTTGCTGGCGAAATGGCGCGATCCGCAGGCCGGGCGGGTGGCCGCCTGACCGTGCGCTGAAAGCCCCGTCCACGGCGCCGGATTAGCGCCAACCGGCGCCGACCCCGCCGAATACAATGCCGGGTGCTGCGCGCGGGCCTGCCCCGCGCCGCGGGGTCGCATGCTGCGGCCGCGGAACTGCGGGCCGGGCCCGCGTTCCTACCTTCCCTCTGCTGGAGACTCTCTTGTTCATTTCCTCTGCTTTTGCCCAGGCTGCCGCCCCCGCTGCCGGTGGTGGCGACATGTTGTCCTCGCTCAGCAGCATGCTGCCGCTGGTGCTGATGTTCGTGGTGCTCTATTTCGTGATGATCCGCCCGCAAATGAAGCGCCAGAAGGAAGCGCGCGCCATGATCGAGGCGCTGGCCAAGGGCGACGAAGTCGCCACCGCCGGCGGCGTGCTCGGCAAGATCACCTCGATCGGCGACCAGTACCTCGGTCTCGAGATCGCCAACGGCGTCGAGATCCGGATCCAGCGCAGCGCGGTTGTTCAGGTGCTGCCCAAGGGCGCGATCAAGTAATGCTCGCCCCCAGGCTGCGCGGCACTTCGTGTCCGCTTCGCCTACCCCCTACCGGGGGCGCTGCCAGTGGCCCGGCAAAGCCGGATCCACGGCAGCCCACGAATCAACGCGCCACGCGTTTCAAGGCTGAAAGATGAACCGCTACCCGGTCTGGAAATACACGGTCATCGTGATCGTGCTTCTTTTGGGGCTCGTCTACGCCCTGCCCAATTTCTTCGGCGAGGCGCCCGCGGTGCAGGTGTCGGCCGCCAAGTCCACCGTCAAGGTCGATGCCGCCACGCTGGCGCGCATCCAGGAAACGCTCAAGGCGGCCGGCCTCACGCCAGGCAAGATTGCGCTCGAAGGTACGTCGGTGCGGGCCAGCTTCGGCAGCACCGACGAGCAGCTCAAAGCGCAGGACGCGCTGCAGCGCGCGCTGGCGCCCAGCAGCGACGATCCTTCCTACGTCGTCACGCCGGGGTCGGTGTCGCGCTCGCCGGGTTGGCTCACCGCGCTGCATGCCTACCCGATGTACCTCGGCCTGGATCTGCGCGGCGGGGTCGACTTCCTGCTGCAGGTTGACATGAAGGGCGTGCTCGATAAGAAGGCCGAGTCCTTCGCCGGCGACATCCGCACCGCCCTGCGCGACAAGAGCGTCCGCGGTACGGCCGTCACCCGAAACGGGCAGACCGTCGAAGTGCGGATGCGCGACGCGGCCAGCCTCGAGATCACCAAACAGCTGATGCAGGACCAGTTTGCCGACCTGAGCACGGTCGACAGCCAGGAAGGCAGCGACTGGAAGATCGTCGGCTCGATCAAGCCGGAGGCGGCACGCCGCCTGCAGGACGCGGCGCTCAAGCAGAACATCACCACCCTGCACAACCGGATCAACGAACTCGGCGTGGCCGAGCCCGTGATCCAGCAGCAGGGCATCGACCGCATCGTGGTGCAACTGGCCGGCGTACAGGATCCGGCCCGTGCCGAGGCCATCCTGGGCCGCACAGCCACGCTCGAAATGCGCATGGTCGACGAGAGTGCCGAAGGCCGCGCGGCCGAAACCGGCAGCGGGCCGGTGCCGTTCGGCTCCGAGCGGTTTCTCGATCGCACCGGCCGGCCGGTGATCGTCAAGAAGCAGGTGCTCGTGACCGGCGAGAACCTCACCGACGCGCAACCCGGCTTCGACTCCCAGAGCAACCAGCCCAAGGTCGACCTGACGATGGACGCCAAGGGCGGCCGCATCATGCGCGACGTGAGCCGCGAGAACTACAAGAAGCGCATGGCCATGCTGATCTTCGAAAAGGGCAAGGGCGAAGTGCTCACCGCCCCGTCGATCAACGGCGAGTTGGGCAACCGCTTCCAGATTTCCGGCTCGATGAGCGTGGTGGAAGCCAACGACCTGGCGCTGCTGCTGCGCGCCGGCTCGCTGGCCGCGCCGATGGAGATCATCCAGAAGCGCACGATCGGCCCGAGCCTGGGTGCCGACAACATCAAGAAGGGTTTCGAGAGCGTGATGTACGGCTTTGCCGCCATCATGGTCTTCATGTGCATCTACTACATGCTGTTCGGCATGTTCTCGTCGATCGCGCTGGCGGTGAACCTGCTGCTGCTGGTGGCGATCCTGTCGATCCTGCAGGCCACGCTCACCCTGCCCGGCATCGCGGCCATGGCGCTGGCCATCGGCGTGGCGATCGACTCCAACGTGCTGATCAACGAACGCGTGCGCGAGGAACTGCGCAACGGCGCCTCGCCGCAGGCCGCCATCCACGCCGGCTACGACCGCGCCTGGGGCACCATCCTCGACTCGAACGTGACCACGCTGATTGCCGGCATCGCGCTGCTGGCCTTCGGCTCGGGCCCGGTACGCGGCTTCGCGGTGGTGCACTGCATCGGCATCGTCACCTCGATGTTCTCGGCGGTGTTTTTCTCGCGTGGCCTGGTGAACCTCTGGTACGGCCGCAAGAAGAAGCTCAAGACGCTGTCGATCGGCACGGTCTGGAAGCCCAAGACCGATACCGATTCCACGGCCGTGGCCGAAGCAAAGTAAGAGGCACGCCATGGAATTCTTCAGAATCCACAAGACCATTCCGTTCATGCGCTATGCGCTGGTGCTGAACATCATTTCGTTCGCCACCTTCGCGCTCGCTGTGTTTTTCCTGCTGCATCGCGGCCTGCACCTTTCGGTGGAGTTCACGGGTGGCACCGTGATGGACGTGGCCTACCAGCAGTCGGCCGATGTCGGCAAGGTGCGCGAAACCGTCAGCAAGCTCGGCTATCCCGACGTGCAGGTGCAGGGCTTCGGCTCGACACGCGACGTGCAGATCCGCCTGCCGGTCCAGAAGGGCATGAGCGCATCCCAGCAGAGCACCCAGGTGATGGACGCGCTGAAGGCGGCCGATCCGGGTGTGGAACTGCGCGCCAACGAGTTCGTCGGCCCGCAGGTCGGCGACGAACTCACGACCAACGGGCTCAAGGCGCTCGCCATGGTGGTGGTCGGCATCATGATCTACCTGGCCATCCGCTTCGAATGGAAGTTCGCCGTCGCGACCGTGCTGGCCAACCTGCACGACGTGGTGATCATCCTGGGCTTTTTCGCCTTCTTCCAGTGGGAGTTCTCGCTCGCGGTGCTGGCGGCGGTGCTGGCGGTGCTGGGCTATTCGGTCAACGAATCGGTGGTGATCTTCGACCGGGTGCGCGAGAACTTCCGGCGCTACCGCAAGATGACCACGGTCGAGATCATCGACAACGCGATCACCTCCACCATCAGCCGGACCATCATCACCCACGGCTCCACCCAGCTGGTGGTGCTGTCGATGTTCTTCTTCGGCGGCCCGACGCTGCACTACTTCGCGCTGGCGCTGACCATCGGCATCCTGTTCGGTATCTACTCTTCGGCCTTCGTCGCGGCGGCGATCGCGATGTGGCTCGGCGTCAAGCGCGAAGACCTGGTCAAGGGCCCCGTCAAGCGCGACGGTGACCCCGAAGACCCGAATTCGGGCGCCGTGGTGTGAGGCGGCCGGCCGAATTTCGGGCAACCGAGCATGCGGCGGGTCTTGTGCCAAATGCCTTCCCGATGCAAGCTCGGCGCCTACTCCCGCATTTTTGAGCTGTCCTGAACCTTCATGAGCACCGTGAGGCCTCCCGCCACCTCCCTGCAACTTGCCCGAGAGACGCGTGAGCGCTTTGTGGCTGCGACCGGCGGTGTGATCGCGCCTGCCGCATCGGCGATCCGCGAGCGGCTGACGGCGCTGTCGCAACAGGTCACCAATGCGCGGGAAATGCAGGAACATCGCGACGATTTCATCGCGTTCCAGACCAAGGCGTCGAACTGGGTGTCCCTGACGCAGGAGGGCTGGCGCAAGGCGCTGGCCCAGGCTGCGACTGGCAGCGGGTCGCTCAATTCGCTGTCACGGCTCGAACTGATCGGCGACGAGGTGGTGGAAAACAACATCCTGTCGTCGCGGCTCGCGCTGGTGATCCAGGACAAGGCCAGCTTCGAGCTCAACGACCTGCGACTGCGCATCCAGTCTCTCGAAGGCACCAGCGAGCTCGACGCCAAGGACGTGCTGCGCCCCGAGGCCCTGGCCAAGATGCTGGTGGAGCAGTGGCTGGCCGCCGGGCTGTCGCGCCAACTCTGGACCAAGGTTCAGGATGTCGTGCACCAGCGGCTGCTCGAGGTGGTGGTGGCGGCGTACAAGGAGGCCAACGCCTTCCTGATCAGCAAGGGCGTGATGCCCGAAATCGACCTGAAGAGCTTCGTCAGGCGCACCGGCGGGGTGACCAACACGGGCCCCGGTGCGATCGGCAGCAGTTTTGTGAGCAGTGGCGTGCCACCCACCAGCCCTGGCGGCATGTCGAGTCAGCGCTTCGCCGGCCAGCAATTCGGCTTCGGCGCGCCGCCGGGCAGTTTTGCGCCTGCCGCCATTGGCGTCACGTCGGGCCAGGTGGTGGGCGCCGGCCACGGCGCGGGTGGTGCCGACGGCCCGACCGGCGGCTCGCCGCTGCTGATGGCACGCCACCGTGCGCAGGGCGTGCTGCTCAACCTCAAGCGCTTTGTCACCGCGCGCATCGGCGGCGACTTCACGACACGCGGTGGGGTGCAAAGCGGCGGAGGCGGCGTGGCCGGCCCGGGCATGGGCGGCGGCGGCATGGCCGGTGGTGGCGCAGGGGGTGCCGTATTTGCTGCCGCCATTGCCGATGCCGAGGCGGCCTACCAGATCGCTGCCTCGCAGTACGTGCTCGGCGACGAGGCCACAGCGGTGCAGCAAACCGCGCTCGATATCCGCCGGCGCACCGCCGAACTCAAGAAAAAGGCACCGACCACGGCCGACAAGGCCACGGTCGAGATCGTGGCCCTGATGTTCCAGGCGATCCTGGCCGAAGAACGCATTCCGTTTTCGGCACGCGTCTGGTTCGCCCGTCTGCAGATGCCGGTGCTGCGGGTGGCCATTGCCGAGCCCGAGTTCTTCGGCACGCTGCAGCACCCTGCGCGCATGCTGATCGACCGCATGGGCTCCTGCGTGATGGGTTTCGACGCCGCCGCGATCTCGGGCAGCGCCCTCGAAGGCGAGATCCGCCGCGTGGTGCAGGTGATCGAGCAATACCCCGAGACCGGCCAGCGCGTGTTCAAGCTGGTGTTCGACGAATTCGTCGCCTTCCTCAACAAGTACCTGACGCAGAGCGATGCCACCCAGCGCCTGATGAGCGTGGCGCAGCAGGTCGAGCAGAAGGAAACGATGGCGATCCAGTACACCATCGAGTTGCGCAAGATGCTCAACGACATGCCGGTACGCGAGGAAATCCGCGAGTTCCTGTTCAAGGTCTGGGCCGAGGTGCTGGCCATCGCCGCGCTGCGTTATGGCGGCCAGGACGAGCAGACGGTCACGCTCAAGCGTGCCGCCTCCGAACTGGTGTGGGCCGCGAGCGCCAAGCCCAACCGCAACGACCGCACCCGTGTGATCCAGGATCTGCCCAAGCTGCTGCAGCGCCTGCGCGCCGGCATGACCCTGCTGGGCATCGTCGGTGATCCGCAGGAAGCGCACATCAAGATCATCGGCGGGACGCTGTCGGACGCGTTCATGTCGAAGACCGAGGCCATTCCGCAGGCCCAGATCGAAGCCATGGCCCAGCGCCTGAGCAACCTTGAAGATTTCGTGACCGATGAAGGTGGCGAGTCCTCGGGCGAATTGCCGATGGACGAGGCCAGCATCGAACTGCTGCTGGGCGTCGACGCGGCATCGATCGAGGTGATTCCGAACGCCGGCAGCAAGGTCAGCGAAGACATGCTGGCCTGGGCGCACGAACTGCAGGTTGGCACCTGGTTCATGCTGGATCACAACGGCCAGGTCAACCAGGTGCAGTTCGTCTGGCGCAGCGACCGGAAACAGCTGCACCTGTTCGCCTCGACCCATGGCCGCAGCTTCCTGATCCAGGCCGGGCGGCTGGCTTCCTATCTGCAGGCCGGCCTGCTGGTGCCCGCCGAAGAGGAAACCCTCACCGTGCGCGCCACGCGCGAGGCGCTGGCCAAGCTGGACGCGAACCCCGAGCGGCTGCTGAACTAGTAGGCAGGAACTGGCAGGTAGAGCCGCTCAGTGGGCGGTGCGGCCTTCGCGACCCTCGCACAGCTCGTCGAGCACCAGCGCGTCGGGCTCGATGCCGGTGCTCCAGTGCACCATCAACACGATGATCTTGAGTTCGTCGAGCGCAACCGGGTCGCCGGGCGCGGCCATCGCACGCTCGATCACGATCTCGCGCAGCCCGCCTGTGAGCACGCCGGCAGTTTCGAGAAAGCTGATGAACCCAAGGCATTCGGCGCCCAGATGATCCTGTTCGGCGCTGGAGTACACCCGCATCGCGCTGGCCGATTGGGGCAGGGCGGCTTCGCCGGTGCCGCGCAGCGTGACGGTGCCGGACGTCCCGTCGGCATCGCGCGCCACCTGCACGCCTTGCGTCGCGAGACTCAGCCCGTCGAGCCATTGCAGCGCGTCACGGATCTCGTCGGGGTCGAAGCCGTGCGCGCTGAGCTTGCGGCCCAGTTGCTCGGGTTCGGGGCACGCGTCGCCGCGCCAGTAGTTTTCATAGACGAACACGAGCACTTCGAACATGGCCCCAATATAGCCCACCATCCGGCGTGGCCCGCCGATCCTGCGTTGTGCCGGCGCGACGTGCGGGTTCAGGCCGACGCGCTGCGCTGGAACAGGCCGCCCGGCAAGCGGGCCACGTGGCCGTCCAGTTCGAGTTCGAGCAGCTGGGCCTGAAGATCGCCGGCGCTCCAGCCGGTGCGGGCACTCAGCGCATCGAGGCTCACCGGGTCGTGGCCGAGCGCGTCGAGCAAGGGGTTCTGCGGGTCGAAAAGACCGGCGGCGGCTGCCGGCCGGGCGTCGGACGCCGCGAAATTCAGGGTGTTCGGTAGCCGCAGCTCTTCCAGAATGTCGTGCACCGACTCGACCAGCTTGGCGCCCTGGCGGATCAGCGCATGGCAGCCGCGCGATTGCGGCGCGTGGATCGAGCCGGGGATCGCGAACACATCCTTGCCCTGCTCCGCCGCCAGCCGCGCCGTGATCAGCGAGCCTGATTGCAGCGCCGCTTCCACCACCAGCGTGCCCTGCGAGAGGCCCGCGATGAGCCGGTTGCGTTTCGGAAAGTTCTGCGTGAGCGGCGGTGTGCCCAGCGGAAACTCGCTGATCAGCATGCCCCGCCGCACGATGCGCCGCGCCAGATCGCGGTGGCGCGCCGGGTAGACACGGTCCAGGCCGGTGCCGACCAGCGCAACGGTGGCGAGCTTCGGCGCGTCGCCGGCTGCATCGAGTGCGCCCTCGTGCGCGGCACCGTCGATGCCAAGCGCCAGACCCGACACGACGACGATCTGCGCCTCGCCGAGCGCGCGTGCAAATGCCCGCGCGTTCGAAGCGCCCTGCGGCGTCGGGTTGCGGCTGCCGACCACGCCAAGGCTGCGGCCTAGCTGGGTCAGGTCGAACGCCGGGGCGCCCAGCGTGTAGAGGAGCAGGGGCGGGTCGGCCATCTCCAGCAGCGCCGCCGGATAGCCCGGGTCGCCCAGGGTCACGATGCGGCGCGCGGCTCCGGTGTCATCGGTGCCGTCGAGCCACTGCCAGGTTTGATCCACCAACGCATCGAGTGCAGGTGGCGGCTCGCACAGCGCCGCAGCCCGGGCGTCGGAGGTCACCTGCGCGAGCACTCCCACCGGCTGGACAAACACGGCGGCGGGCAGGCCGAATGCCGCCAGCAGCTTGCGCGCCGCGGCGTTGCCAATACCCGGCGTCAGCGAGAGCCGCAGCCAGCCCGCGAGTTCTGCGCGCTCCACGAAAGCCGCGGCAGTTTAAGGATTGACGAGCAGGTCGCCGGCCTTCGGCGTGTCGTTGATCTCGAGCACCAGGGCGTAGGAGACCTTCTCGAACGGGCGGAACACCATCAGCAGGCCGATGCGTTCGTTCGGCAGCTTGAGCGTGTCCTTGCCGCCGCCGGTGCGGTCGATGATGGTTTCGCCGTTCTTGAGGATGGCCATCACGTGGCCACTTTCGATGCCGTCGCGGATGCCCTTGTTGATCGCCACCACCTGGTTCTGCGCGGCGAACTGCACGGCGTTGCCGTAGACCGAGACGATGCGCCCATCGGTGATGGGGTCGATCGGCGCGCGCGGCGTGTAGCTGAGCAGCTGGCGCGGCGGCTCGGGCAGCAGGCGGTCGCCGGCGCGTATTTCTTCGCGCGCGGCCACGATGTCGATGGTGGCAGGCACCACGTTGGTGACCTCCTTGCCGGCCTCCATCATGGTCTGGGTCGACTCGCTGCGCTGCAACTGGGCCTTGCCGACGTATTGCGCTTCGTAGCCGAGGATTTCGCTGGTGGCCGGATCCTTCAGCGGCGTGGCCGTACGGAACACGCGGAACTGATTGATCGGGCCGGCCTTTTCGAGCAGCGGTGCATTCGGCTCGCCGCGCGCATAGGCGCGGTCGCCGCGCGACAGCAGCACGCGGCTGTCGTTGCCGGCCACGATGCGCGGGGCCGTCTTGAGGGTGTCTTCGTCGACCACGATCGGCTCGCTGAGAAACGGCTCGATCAGCGCCGGATTCAGCGTCGGCAGCGCCAGCCCCGTGACGGTGTCCTGGCGGGTGCGCGGCGACAGCTTGATGGTGCCACCCTCACCCGAGCCGCCGCCGCGGCGCAGCGTCAGGCGGGCACGGCCGCCGGTCTTGTCGAGGAACAGCACCTGGCCCGGGTAGATCCGGTGCGGATTGGCGATGTCGCTGAGGTTCATGCCCCAGAGTTCGGGCCAGCGCCACGGGCTCCTCAGGTACAGGCGCGAAATGGCCCAGAGCGTGTCGCCGGACTTGACCGTGTATTCGTCGGGCGCGTTCGGCGTCAACTCGCTCAGCGGAATGCCGGTTTGGGCAGTCTGCTGCGCGGTCGCGCGCTGCGCCGGCGTGACGGGATAGTTTTGTGCGTTCGCGACGGTCGCGCTGCCGAGCAGTGCCAATGCGCCGAGCGTGGCAAGGATGTTGGGGCGCAGGCCAGCGTTGAGTCGGGTTGTTTTCATGGTTTGATGGTGTGCACACACTGCGCCACGCCGGGCGAAACGAATCCTCACAATTTGCAACGAATTTTGCGCTGAAGCCCTTGATTGGGCAACGTTTATCCCCTTCGGGCGCCGCGCGCCGTCGCGGAATTGGCGAAAATAGCCACAACTTTCGCACGCTTTCATGGCCAAACGACCCATTCTGAGTTTCCCCGACAAGCGTCTGCACACGGTGGCCAAGCCCGTGCAGGGCGTCGATGCGCGCATCAAGACCCTGGTGGCCGACATGCTGGAAACCATGTACGACGCGCATGGTATCGGGCTCGCGGCCACCCAGGTCGACGTTCATGAGCGGCTGGTGGTGATCGATGTGTCGGAAGAACGCAACGAACCGCTGGTGCTGATCAATCCCGAGATCGTCTGGGCCAGCGACGAAAAGGTGCTGAACGAAGAGGGCTGTCTCTCGGTGCCCGGCATCTACGACGGGGTCGAACGCGCCACTGCCGTGCGTTGCACCGCGCTCGACCTCGACGGCGAGCTTCGCACCGTCGAGGCCGAAGGCCTGCTCGCGGTCTGCATCCAGCACGAACTCGACCATTTGCTCGGCAAGGTGTTCGTCGAATACCTCTCGCCGCTCAAGCGCAACCGCATCAAGAGCAAGCTGCTCAAGGCGCAGCGCGAAGAACAGCGCGAAGGGCGCGAATGAACGTGCCGCGTGGCGGACGAGTGCTCGCCCTGGTGGCGCTGGCGTTCGCACTGACGGCCTGCATCAGCGAACCGACCCGCCTGCCGCCCAATACCAGCAAGGCCGAGGCCCTGCAGCGGCTGGGCACACCGACCGCCGTGTACGCCTTGCCGAACGGCGTCGAGCGTCTGCAGTATTCGCGCGCACCTTCGGGGTTCGAGGTCAGCAACGTCGATGTCGATGCCGCCGGCCGGGTGTTCTCGGTGCGACAGGAACTCGACGAAGGCCTGTTCGCCAGCACCATCCGCCCCGGCGTCTGGCGCGAGGCCGACATCCTGCGCACGTATGGCCGCCCCTTCGAGGTCACGCGCGTGTCGTCCTTCGACGGCGGGGTCTGGGCCTGGCGCTACAAGGCGCAGAACTCGCGTCGGCTGCTCTATATCTATGTAGACCCCCAGGGCCTGGTGCAGTACTACAACGTGGGTGACGACCTGTCGCTCGAAATTCTGGTTCGTTGAAGTCTGCGAGCACCGCTTGAGAGTCATTTTTGCGGGGACACCCGCCTTTGCCGCCATTGCCCTGGCGCAGCTTGCCGCCGCGGGCCACGAGATCGTGCTGGTGCTGACCCAGCCCGACCGGCCTGCCGGCCGCGGCCTCAGGCTGCAGGCGTCCCCGGTCAAGGAACTGGCGCTGAAAAACGGCTGGCCGGTCGCGCAGCCGCGCAGCCTGCGGCTCGACGGAAAGTACCCCGACGACGCGGCGGCGGCAGCCGAAGCGCTGCGCGCCGCGCGTGCCGACGTGATGGTGGTCGCGGCCTACGGCTTGATCCTGCCGCAATGGGTGCTGGACGTGCCGAGGCTGGGCTGCCTGAACATCCATGGCAGCCTGCTGCCGCGCTGGCGTGGCGCCGCGCCGATCCACCGCGCGATCGAGGCGGGCGACGTGGAGACCGGCATCACGATCATGCAGATGGATGCCGGCCTCGACACCGGCGACATGCTGCTGCGCGAGGCGCTGGCCATCGGCGACGACAGCACGGCCAAGCTGCACGACCGGCTGGCCGACATGGGTGGCCGGCTGATCGTCGAGGCGCTGCGCCTGGCCGAAGCCGGCGCATTGCAGCCCGTCGCGCAGCCGGCTGAAGGTGTGACCTACGCCCACAAGGTCGAAAAGCACGAAGCGAAGATCGACTGGGCCCAGCCGGCGGAGGCCATCGTGCGCCGCATTCGCGCCTTCGACCCCTTTCCCGGCGCCACCAGCCCACTCGACGGCGAGGCCGTCAAGTTCTGGGCGGCCCGCGTCCAGTCCGGCTCGGCCGGCGAACAACCCGGAACCATTCTGGCCGTGGCGCCCAGCGGCATTGCGGTGGCGGCTGGCAACTCGGTCGTACTGGTGACGGAGCTGCAGCGCGCCGGCGGCAAACGCCTTGCGGCCGCCGACTTTCTGCGCGGCTTCGACGTCAAGGCCGGCCAGGTTTTCGGGCTCTGACGGGTGTTCTTCCTCGCCAGCGTCCGCAACCAGCCCACCTTTCGCCAGGGCGCCCGCGAGATGGCGCCGCTCGCCCTCGGCATCTCGGCCTGGGGCCTGATGACCGGCGTGGCGATGGTGCAGTCGGGCATGAGCGTGGTCGAGGCGGTGGCCATGACGCTGCTGGTCTACGCCGGCAGTTCGCAACTTGCCGCAATCCCGTTGCTGGTGGGGGGTGCGCCAGGCTGGGTGATTCTGGCCACGGGCTTCTGCGTGAACCTGCGCTTCGTGGTGTTCAGTCTGCACCTGCGGCCCTATCTGATGCACCTGCCGCGCTGGCGCCGGCTGGTCAACGGCTACCTGACGGCCGACCTGAGCTATGCGCTGTTCACGCGCCGCTACCCGGTGCCGGCCGACGACGCGGCAGGCCGCGCCGCGCAGGAGGCCTACCTCGCAGGCGGCTGCTGCGTGACCTGGTGCTCGTGGATGGGGCTCAGCCTGCTCGGCGTGACGCTGGCGAACTTCATTCCACTGGCGTGGGGGCTGGGCTTCGCGGGCGTGCTGAGCCTGGTCGGCATCCTCTGCTCGATGGCCACCAGCCGGCTGCGAATGCTGGCCATTGCCATCGCGGGAGGCACCGCGGTCGCGGCCTACAGCCTGCCGCTCAAGCTCAACATCGTGGTCGGCATCGGCGTGGCGGTTCTGCTCTGCTTCTGGTTCGAGCGGCAGCTCGGGCTCGATCCCAACGAAGGAGACGAGGCATGAAAGGTGTGACGGATGCCTGGACGCTGCTGATCATCGTCGGCCTGGCCGGCGTCAGCGTGCTCACGCGCTGCTTCTTCTTCATCCTTGACCGGCCCTGGGGTTTTCCGCCGTGGGCGCACCGGGCGCTGCACTACGCACCGGTGGCTGCGCTGGCGGCGGTGGTGATTCCCGAGATCGTCATGACGCAGGGACACTTCATCTCGACCTGGCGGGATGGCCGGCTCTTTGCGGCCGCGGCCGGCGCCGCCTACTACTTCTGGCGCCGCGGCGTGCTTGGCACCATCGTGGTCGGCATGGCGGTCTACCTGCCGCTGCATCTGTGGCTCGGCTGGTAGGCGCTCCTAGAATCGGGCGCATGAACGTCATCCGCTTTACCGATCTGTGCGCCCAAGGCAAAGTTGCCGGCCAGCGCGTCTTCATTCGTGCCGACCTCAACGTGCCGCAGGACGACACCGGCCGCATCACCGAGGACACGCGCATCCGCGCATCCGCGCCCTGCATCCAGCAGGCGCTCGCCGCGGGCGCCGCGGTCATGGTCACCTCGCATCTGGGCCGCCCCACCGAAGGCGCCTTCAAGCCTGCCGATTCGCTGGCGCCCGTGGCTGCCCGCCTGGGCGAACTGCTGGGCCGCGAGGTGCCGCTGTTGGCCGACTGGGTCGACGGCGTCGAGGTAAAGCCCGGCCAGGTGGTGCTGCTCGAGAACTGCCGCGTCAACAAGGGCGAGAAGAAGAACGATCCGGCGCTGGCGCAAAAGCTCGCTGCGCTCTGCGACATCTACGTGAACGATGCCTTCGGCACCGCACACCGCGCCGAGGCCACCACCTACGGTATCGCCGAATACGCCAAGGTGGCTTCGGCCGGCCCGTTGCTGGCGGCTGAAATCGATGCCATCACGCGCGCCCTCACCGCGCCGAAGCGCCCGCTGGTGGCGATCGTCGCGGGCTCCAAGGTCAGCACCAAGCTGACCATCCTGAAGGCATTGGCCGAGAAGGTCGACCAGCTCATCGTCGGCGGCGGCATCGCCAACACCTTCATGCTGGCCGCAGGCCTGCCGATCGGCAAGTCGCTGGCCGAACCCGATCTGCTGGACCAGGCGAAAGCCGTGATCGAAGCGATGCGCGCGCGCGGTGCCGCAGTGCCGATTCCGGTCGACGTGATCACGGCCAAGGCCTTCGCGGCCGATGCACCGGCCACGGTGAAAGCGGCGAGCGAGGTGGCCGAAGACGACCTGATCCTGGACATCGGCCCGCAGACCGCAGCGCAGCTTGCGGCGCAACTGCGCGAAGCCGGCACCATCGTCTGGAACGGTCCGGTCGGCGTGTTCGAGTTCGATGCCTTCGCCAACGGCACGAAGGTCATTGCGCAGGCCATCGCTTCCAGCCCGGGCTTTTCGATCGCGGGCGGCGGCGACACGCTGGCCGCAATCGCCAAGTACGGCATCGAAGACAAGATCGGCTACATCTCGACCGGCGGCGGCGCGTTCCTCGAGATCCTCGAGGGCAAGACGCTGCCGGCGCTGCAGATCCTGGAACAGCGCGCCGCCGGCTGAGGGGCGTCGCCGCGGCCGGCTCAGGCCGGCGCGGCGCGTGGCTCACTGGTCGCCCGGCCCTTGAAATCGGTCCAGCACCGGCGCGTGAAGTCGTAGAGCTTGCAACTGCGCGCGGTGCCGAAGTACCAGCCCCACGAAAAGCGCTGCACCACGATGCGGTCCGGCAGCAGTTCCTCGAGGCGCGCCTGCGCCGCCTTCAGCTTGTAGAGCGGGATGCTCATGTCCACGTGGTGCGCGGTGTGCTCCATGATGTGGTGCAGCAGGGCGCCGATGCGCAGTGGGAACGTCAGGTGCACGGTGGTCGAGACGAAAGGCTGCGCGCGCTGCCAGGCGGCGCGATCGTCGTGCCAGCTCACCTTCACGTGCGTGTGGTGCACGTAGACCACGAAACCGATCATTGCGAACCAGAACAGCAACGGCACCGCGAACGCCGTGGCGACCAGCAGCAGCACCGACTGGCCGGTGGCCAGCGCCGCCGCCGCCAGCGCGCAGAACCAGACCGTGCCGAAGCTGCCCACCAGCCAGCAATCGTGCGAGAACACCGGGCGTTCGGCCTTGCCCGACTTGTCGCGCGCCACCATGCGGTGCCACCAGATCTCGACCATGTAATAGAGGCCTGGCGCCCAACCGCTGCGGTAGACGCGCTCCATGAAGCGGCGCGACGGCGATAACGCCGCGTACTCGGCCTGCGTGAGCGGCGCCCAGGTGAAGTCGACGCCCTTCAGATTGGTAAACCCGTGGTGCACCACGTTGTGCCCCATGTCCCACAGGCTGAACGGCGTGAGCGATGGCAGGAAGGCGATTCGGCCCAGCCACCGGTTCAGGCCCCGGTGCGGCGTCAGGCTGTGGTGGCAGCCGTCGTGCCCGATGATGAACAGGCGCCCGATCACGAACCCCGTGGCCAGCCCGCACAGCAGCTTGAGCCAGCCGGACTCGAGCAGCACTGCGGCAATCAGCAGCGCCACGAACAGCGCGTAGTCGAGGGCGAGCAACGCCAGCGCCCGCAGGCTGCTGCGCTGCGAGAGCGGGATGAGCCAGGAACGGAGGGTCTTGCGGTGCGGCAGCGGCGCTTCCGGCGGCACGGGCAAGGGCGGGGCGGAGTCAGGCAGGGCGTTCATGGTCGAACCGTAGCGTGTTCGACGCACACCGACCATGACGAAAATCAATATCGGGCCGATTGGCGGTTGAACTTGCCGTATCGTGCGGTGTCATTTCCGCATGTGAGAATTGCGTCAAAAGCGCCCAAAGCCAAACCAACAGTGAGAGACAAATGAACGACCCCCGCATCCCACGCCACGCCACCAAGATCGTCGCCACGCTCGGGCCCGCTTCGAGCGACCCGGCACTGCTGGAACAGATGATCCTGAACAAGGTCAGCGTGGTGCGGCTCAACTTCAGTCACGGCAAGGCGCAGGATCACATCGACCGCGCGCTGATGGTGCGCGAGGCGGCACGCCGCACCGGGCGCGAGGTCGCGATCATGGCCGACCTGCAGGGCCCGAAGATCCGCGTCGGCAAGTTCGCCGAGGGCAAGATCTGGCTCGAACCCGGCGCCAAGTTCGTGCTCGACGGCGCCCGCACCGAGCTCGGCGACGTGGATGCGGTTGGCCTCGACTACAAGGACCTGCCGCGCGACGTGAAGGCCGGCGACCGGCTGCTTCTGAACGACGGCCTGATCGTGCTGACCGTCGATGCGGTCAAGGGCGAAGCGGTCTACACCACCGTGCGGCTCGGCGGCGAGCTGTCCAACAACAAGGGCATCAACAAGCAGGGCGGCGGCCTCACGGCACCGGCGCTGACCGGCAAGGACATGGAAGACATCAAGACAGCGATGAGCTTCCAGGCCGACTACGTGGCAGTGAGCTTTCCGAAGAATGCGACCGACATGGAAATGGCGCGCCAGCTCTGCAACGTGGCGGCGGCCGAATTCGGCCACAAGCCGGGGCTGATCGCCAAGATCGAGCGCGCCGAGGCGATCCCCAAGCTGGAAGAAATCATCCGCGCCAGCGACGGCATCATGGTCGCGCGCGGCGACCTCGCGGTGGAAGTCGGCAATGCGGCCGTGCCGGCGCTGCAGAAAAAGATGATTCGCATGGCGCGCGAGATGGACCGCGTGGTCATCACCGCCACGCAGATGATGGAATCGATGATCACCAACCCGGTGCCTACCCGCGCCGAGGTCAGCGACGTGGCCAACGCAGTGCTCGACGGCACCGACGCCGTGATGCTCTCGGCCGAAACCGCCTCGGGCCGCTACCCGCTCGAGACCGTGCAGGAGATGAGCCGCATCTGCGAAGCGGCCGAGCAGGCCGAGGACAAGACCCTCGACACCGACTTCAGCGGCCACACCTACAACCGCATCGACCAGTCGATCGCCATGGGTGCACTGTTCACCGCGCACCACCTCGGCGCCAAGGCGATCGTGGCCATGACCGAGTCGGGCTCCACGCCGCTCTGGATGAGCCGGCATGCGGCGCACATCCCGGTCTATGCGCTGACGTCGCGTCTTGCCACGCAACGCAAGATGGCGCTCTTTCGCAACGTGCGCCCCTTGCTGATGGATCCGGAGAGCGATCGCGACACGGCGCTCGAGCAGGCCGAGGCGCATCTGAAGAAGCGCGGGATCGTGCAGAGCGGCGACGTCTACGCGATCACCTGCGGCGAGCCCATGGGTGCACCCGGTGGCACCAATATGCTCAAGATCTGCCGGGCGACCTGACGCCGCGGGTGGCGGCAATGCGCAGCTTGCGAAACCGTTCTGGTTTGCCGCGCGTACCTGCCCCATGAGATATCCCTTCCCCAGGCCGCGCACCGCGCTGCTGATCGCTGCTGCCGCCACGTTGCTGGCCGCCTGCTCCCCGGTCAAGCTGCTGAACAGCGTGGTGCCGAGCGACACCTACGCGCTGGAGGGCGACGTGTCCTATGGGCCGGCGCCGCGCCAGCAGCTCGACGTCTACCGGCCGCTGGCCAGCACCTTGCCCGCCGAGGGCAAGCGCCCGCTGGTCGTCTTCTTCTATGGCGGCACCTGGACGACCGGGGAGCGTGCCGGCTTCCGGTTCGTCGGCGAGGCGCTGGCAGCGCGCGGCGCCGTGGTCGTGTTGCCCGACTACGGCCGGTCGCCCGCGTTCAAGTACCCGGTGTTCGTCCAGGACAGTGCGCTCGCCGTCAAATGGGCGCTCGACAACGCAGCGCGGCTCGGCGCCGATCCATCACGGGTTTATGTGATGGGCCACAGCTCGGGCGGCTACAACACGGCGATGGTGGCGCTCGACGCGCGCTGGCTCGGCGCGGTGGGGGCGAGCCCGAAACAGCTCGCCGGCTGGATCGGGCTGGCCGGCCCCTACGATTTCCTGCCGATCGTGAACCCCGACGCGCGGGTGGCTTTCAACTGGCCGGCCACGCCGCCGGATTCGCAGCCGCTGGCCCATGCCTCGGCCGCCTCGCCGCGCGCGCTGCTGCTGGTGGCGCGCGAGGACAAGGTGGTCAATCCGGTGCGCAATACCGGGCAGATGGCGGCCAAATTGCAGGCAGCGGGCGTGTCGGTGCAGACGCGCGAGTTCGACGACCTCGGCCACATCACGCTGATCGTTGCCGTGGCCAAGCCGCTGCGGTGGCTGGGTGGCCCGGTGCTGCCGCCGGTACTGGCTTTCCTGGGGCTCCCGCCAGACGCAGGGAAATAGCCAATCGAGCCGATCGGGGGCCGCCGATACAATCTTGCACCACCCCCCTACCGCCGTGTCAACGGCACGAACGAGAGCGACGCAGTGAATCAGGAACAACTCGACAAAGTCTCCAAGGGCAAAGGCTTCATCGCCGCGCTGGATCAAAGTGGCGGCAGCACCCCGAAGGCGCTCAAGCTATACGGCATCGAGGAAAGCGCCTACCAGGGCGACGCCGAGATGTTCGATCTCGTGCACGCGATGCGCAGCCGCATCGTGACCAGCCCCGCGTTCGACGGCCGCCGCGTGCTGGGCGCCATCCTGTTCGAGGCGACGATGGATCGGCAGATCGATGGCCTCGATGCCGCCGCCTACCTCTGGCAGCGCAAGCAGGTCGTGCCTTTTCTGAAGGTGGACAAGGGCCTGGCTGCCGAAGCCGACGGCGTGCAACTCATGAAGCCGATGCCCGAACTCGACGGCCTGCTCGCACGCGCCGCGGCCAAGGGCATCTTCGGCACCAAGATGCGTTCGGTGGTGAACGCTGCCAACGAAAAGGGCATCGCTGCCGTGCTGGACCAGCAGTTCGCCGTCGGCCAGCAGATCCTGAACGCCGGCCTGGTGCCGATTCTCGAGCCCGAAGTCTCGATCGGTGCGGCCGACAAGCAGCAGGCCGAAGTCGTGCTCAAGAAGGGCTTCCTGGAGCGCCTGAACGCGTTGCCTGCCGCATCGAAGGTGATGCTCAAGCTCACGCTCCCGACCGTCGACGGCTACTACAGCGAACTCGTGGCGCATCCGCAAGTGGTGCGCGTGGTGGCGCTCTCCGGCGGCTACGAACGCGACGATGCCAATGCCCGCCTGGCGCGCAACCCGGGAATCATCGCCAGCTTCAGCCGTGCCTTGACCGAAGGCCTGAGCGCACAGCAGTCCGACGCGGCGTTCAACAGCGCGCTGGACACCGCCATCGAGTCGATCTACCGCGCCTCGATCACCTGACCCAAGGGGCGTTCTGCCCGCATGCCGGCCACCGTTCGCGGTGGCTTTTTTCTGCGCGCACAATCGCCATTCCCCCTCCGTTCCCCCTTCCGTTTTCACACCGCCTTCCGCCATGACCACCGTCCACACGTCCTCCATCAAGAGCCTGCCCCTGCTCGCGCGCGGCAAGGTGCGCGACAACTATGCGGTCGGCGACGACCGCATCCTGATGGTGGCGAGCGACCGGTTGAGCGCGTTCGACGTGATCATGGGCGAGCCGATTCCGGGCAAGGGCGTGATCCTCACGCAAATGGCGCTCTGGTGGTTCGGCCGGCTTGGCCACATCTGCCCGAATCACCTGACCGGCGACGCACCCGAGAGCGTGGTCACCGCCGAAGAGGCACCGCAGGTGAAAGACCGCTCGATGCTGGTCAAGCGCCTGAAGCCGATCCCGGTCGAAGCCGTGGTGCGCGGCTATCTGGCCGGCAGCGGCTGGAAGGAGTACCAGGAGAATCGAGCCGTCTGCGGCGTGCCGTTGCCCGAGGGCCTGACCAACGCCAGCAAGCTGCCGCGCCCGATCTTCACGCCCGCTGCCAAGGCGGCTGCGGGCGAGCATGACGAGAACATCAGCTACGACCGCGTGGTCGAAATCGTCGGTCCGGCGCTCGCCCAGCAGATCCGCGAAACCAGCATCCAGATCTACGAAACCGCGGCGGCCATCGCGTTGACCAAGGGGATGATCATTGCCGACACCAAGTTCGAGTTCGGCCTCGACGAGGCCGGCACGCTGGTGCTGATGGACGAGGTGCTCACGCCCGACAGCTCGCGCTATTGGCCGATCGAGGGCTACGAAGAAGCCTTGCGCAACGGCACCAACCCGCCGAGCTACGACAAGCAGTTCGTGCGCGACTGGCTCGAAGCCACCAAGATCAATGGCAAGCCCTGGGACAAGACCCCGCCCGCGCCGCGCCTGCCGGCCGAAGTGATCGAGAAGACCGCCGCCAAGTACCGTGAAGCGCTGCAGCGACTGACCGACTGACCGGTGGACGGTTTTTCACAAATGTAAATAAGTCACAAACGCCGCGGCAATAGTCCCTGCCTGCCAAGGCACGGATTCCAGACACTGTCCTCACCACAACGGATGAGGAAGCGAAATGAATCTGGCAATCCATGAAAAAAGTCCACCGTCTTTCGGTGCCGGCACGGTCGCCCCGCCGGACGCGTTGCAGGCCGGCATGCTGGCGCGTGTGCTTGACGAAATCGATCACGGGCTCGTGCTGGTCGACCTGACCGGCCGCATCCTCCATTCCAACCACCCCGCGCGGCGCGAGCTGGCGGCCGCACGCGCACTGCGCAATGCCGACGGCATGCTGTGCGCCGGCCAGCCGGCCTGGCAGGCGCGCATTCGCCAGGCACTCAGGGACGCCGAGCGCGGTTGCCGCAGCATCGTCGAGCTGGAGCACGCGAGCGAGCCGCTGTCGCTGGCTTTCATCCCGCTCGAGCCGCGCGACACCGGCGCCGTGATCGACACCGTGCTGATCATGTGCAGCCGCGCCGCCGGCTGCGAAATGCTCACCATGCAGATGTTCGCCCGGGCCAAGCAGCTGACGCGGGCCGAACAGAACGTGCTGGCCCAGTTGTGCGCCGGTCATGGGGCCGAGGAAATCGCCGGGCTCCAGGGCATTTGCCTGTCGACGGTGCGCACGCACATCAAGAACGTGCGCCAGAAAACCGGCAGCAGCAGCATCCGCGAGGTGGTGCACCGCGTCACGCGCATGCCGCAGATCGTGTCGGCGCTCAGGCTCTCTGCGCACGACTGAGGTCGCGGTGGCCGCGGCGCGCAGGCGTGCTGCGCCGCGTGGCTCTATAGTCCGCGCATGCCGCCGCCCGCCGCCGGAAACCGCGCCGACCCTCTTGCCGCCTTGCCGACCTCACTGCTCAAGCTCGCAGCCCTGGGCGTGCAGCGCCGTTACCGCACCCACGCGGTGCTGATCGAAGAGGGTGACCAGGGCGATGCCATCTACATCGTGCTCACCGGCCGGCTGCGCGCCTTCGTCTCCGATGCGCGCGGCCGTGAGGTCACGCTCGGCCACCACGGACCGGGCGAATACGTCGGCGAGATGTCGCTCGACGGCGGCCCGCGTTCGGCCAGCGTGCAGACGGTGGAGCCGACCGTCTGCGCGGTGGTGACGCGCGAGACCCTGCTGCGCCACATCGCGGCCGATGCCGACTTCGCGATGGGGCTGATCGTCCGGCTCATCCAGCGGGCCCGGCTGGCGACCGAAAGCGCGCGCAGCATGGCCCTGCTCGACGTCTACAGCCGGCTCAAGCGCGTGCTGGAAGAGCGGGCACAAGCCGAGCCCGACGGCACCCGGCGCATCGCCGAGCGCCTGACGCACCAGGCGATCGCCGGCGAGATCGGTTCGTCGCGCGAGATGGTGAGCCGACTGCTGAAAGACCTCGAAAAAGGCGGCTACATTGCCGTCGAGCAGCGTTGCCTGGTGTTGCTGCGAGCCTTGCCCGCGCGCTGGTAGGGCCGCGGTCACGACAGTCCATGCTGCCGGAGGCCAGTGACCATTGCCTCCACCAGGCCGTTGCGCACGCGCCGCCGCACGAACAGGTGCCAGAGCGGTGCGAGCAGCCACCGAGCCCACCAGGGCACGAGGTGGCGATAAACGAGGTTCAGACGCCGGTCGAAGGCCGGCCCGAAAGCGGTCGGGTCGGCCTGGCCGCGCGGCCAGTCGGGAGACGGCTCTTCCTCGCCATGGCGCGGGTGCAGTCGGCCGACCAGCGGGATGATCGGCAGCTCGCGGTCGCCGGCCGCGTAGTGCGCCCGCTGCGTCGTCGTCCAATTCGCAAAGAGCGGGTTGTCCTCGGGCAGCAGCAGGTGGTTTGCCAACGCCTGCTGTGCATTGCGGCGGCCGAGCCGGTAGTCGTGCAACCGGAATTCGCGGCACAGGTAGCCGCCGAGACCGCCGAGGCTTCCGCCGGCGAGGGCGCGGCTGGACGCGGTGGACGGATCCGCTTCGGCGTGCGGCGCGATCAGGAAGCGGCTGTAGACGTCTTCGCGCGTCGCCAGCGCAATGTCTTCCATGCGCAGGTGCGCCTGGTCGAGCAGCGTCGACAGCAGGCGCGGCAGCGCATTGCCCAGCGTTGTCGGCAACCAGGGCACTCCGGTGGTGGCCGACGTGCCGAGCAACGGATTGACCAGCAGCACCGCGCGGTCGCTCACGAGGCCGTCGCGCGGGTTGCAGGCCAGCGGGTCGCGGTCGTTCAGCTCCGAGCGGACGGCGTCGACCGGGTCGTTGTCGATCAGGCCCCCATCGACGCCGTCGAATGCGCGGTCGCGTGGGTCGGTGGCAGCATCGGCCGGGGACGCCGTCACCACTTGATCCGGGGCGCAGACGCCACCGCGCAGCACGATCTGCAACGCGCGGGCATCGGCGGCGAGGTGCTGCAGCGGCCGGGCCGGCAGCAGCAGCGGGAAGGCCGCGGAGGCGAGGGCTGCGGTGGCATACCCGTGCCCCCATCGATCCCAGGCGGCCGCGGGATCGGCGCCGACGGCAATCTCTTTTTCGTCGGCCCGCCGCGCGGTTTGCGGGTGGCTCCCGTCGCCCAGGCCGGTGAGTGCGAAGCGCAGCAGTTCGCCATGCACCGTCGCGCGCGGCGGTGTTGCCGCGCGACCGGCGTGCAGCAACGGGTAGCGCACGCCGCGCAGGTTGGTCACCGAGAAGGCCACGCGAAACGGGTCGGGCAGCCAGCGGCGAAGCCGTGGCGTGGCCCGCTGGCCGAACTCGATGGCCTTGCGCGCGGCGCCTTCGAGTCGCGTCGGATCCAGCAGGGAGCGCACGTTGCCGCTCGCCGCATCGCGCGCGTCGAGCAGGTTGTCGAGGCCGGTCATGTGAACCCAGCTCTCGAACAGCGGGTTGCGGCATGCGTCGTCGTAAGAGGTGCCCGGGCGCACTGGCGGAATGTCATATGGCAACGCGGCGCCCAGTACCGCGGTCGTCAAGGCGCCTGACGACGCGCCCATCACGGTGCGCAGCACCACCCGGTGCGCCGGCGCGTCGGCGTCGTTGCGCTCCTGCGCGTCCTGCCAGGCGTCCAGCGCTTCCACGATGAAGTCGATCGCGCCCGCGGTGAAGGCGCCGCAGGACACGCCGCCGGCCAGCGAGAGACCGAGTTCGAACTGCGGTGGGCGAGCCATGGGCGGGTTCTTCTCCTGAACATTTTCTCAAGACAACGCGTGGCGAGTATCTGTCTTGTGTCCAGGGCGCCCCTCCTCAGAATGGCGTATGGACAAGCGGGTCTCACCGGATAGAGTCGGCGGGGCTCGGTATAACAGAGGTACGGATGATCGCTTGTGCAAATTGCGGAACGCCACGTCAGGCTCGCCACCGCTTTTGCTGGAACTGCGGTGCGTTGCTGGACGCGCAGCGCGAACTCAAGCAGGTCACCGTGCTGCTCGCCGACCTCTGCGACTCCACCGCCCAGGTGGTGCAAACCGGGGCCGAAGACGGGCAGGCCTACCTCGACACCGCCTATCGCCTGATGGCCGAAGCCGTTGCCACCTATGGCGGCACCCGCATGCAGTGGCGCGGCGACGAACTGCTGGCCCTGTTCGGCGCGCCCATCGCGCAGGAGGATCACGCGCTGCGCGCATGCCTGGCGGCGAGCGCAATGCTCGAAGCGATGAAGGCGCACACGACGGTAGAGGCGCCCATGCGCGTGCGCATCGGCATCGATTCGGGCGAGGTCATCGCCGGGCCGGGTGGCGCCGACCTGTCGACGCCCTACCGCGTCGACGGCCCGCCCATCCACCTGGCGTCGCGGCTGGAGAAAATGGCGGCACCCGGCACCGCGCAGGTCAGCGGCAACACCATGCAGCTGGTGGGTGACCAGATCGAGACGCGTCTGCTCGGCAAGCGCGAGATTCGCGGCTTCAGCGTGCCGGTCGACGTGCACGAGATCACGGTCGGTTCGCAAGGGTCGGCGGCGGCGCCGCTCGCACGCCGGCGCTACCTGGGTCCGCTGGTCGGGCGCGGCGAAGCCATCGACGACCTGAAGGCGATCGCCGAGCGCGTGCGGGCGGGCGCGTTCTGCGCAGTCGGCGTGCGGGGCGAGGCGGGCATCGGCAAGTCGCGGCTGATTGCGGAGCTTTGCACGCACTTGCGCGAAACGGGTTTCTCGATCGCGCCGGTGACCGCACGCGCCTACGCCAGCCATGTGCCGTACGGATTGGTCGCGGATCTCGCACGCGTGCTGCTGCGCCTGGGAAGCGGCAGTTCGGGCGTCGACGCAATCCATACGGAAACGGCGCCGGACCAGCCCACCGATCTGCACACCGCCGCGCTCACCGATCTGCTCGACACCGGCGACGCCGGCAGCGCGTGGCGCGCGCTGTCGCCGCTGCAACGCAGCGAGCGCATCGCCAACACCTTCGCCTGGCTGGTGCGCGAACGCACCCGCAGCGGGCCGTTGGTGCTGGCGGTGGACGATGTCTTCCTGGCCGACCGCGGCAGCCTGCGGCTGCTCGAACTCCTGGCGCGGCGCCTGCAGTCGCAACCGCTGCTGGTGCTCATGAGCTACCGGCAGGACTATGTGCACCGCTGGAGCGATGCGCCCTGGTTCGCCGAACACTGGATCGGCCCGCTGCCTTCGGCGCAGATGGTCAAGCTGGCGCAGGCGCTGCTCGGCGACGACGAATCGCTGCACAGCGTCCGCGCCGCCTTGCTCGACCGCGCCGACGGCAATCCCTTCTTCCTCGAGCAGATGGTGATGACGCTGGTCGACGGCGGCAGCCTGCTCGGGCCACCGGGCGCCTACCGTTGCACATCGGGCCAGTCGCCGCTGGGCGTGCCGGCATCGATCATGGCGGTCATCGGCGCGCGGGTCGACCGGCTTCCGGCCGAGACCAAGGCAAGCCTCGAGGCCGCGGCCATCGTCGGCGAGCCCCTGCTGTCGAGCGTGGTCGCAGCGATGCGGAACATCGACGAGGCCGCGGCAGAAAGCCATTTGCGGCAGGCCATGTCCGGCGGCCTGATCGCTGCATCCGCGTCGGCCGGCGCCTATGCGTTTCGCCACGGGCTGGTGCAGGAGTCGGTGGCGGCGACGCTCACGCGCTCGCGCCGCAGCCAGCTCCATCGCGCTGCCTTCGACGCGCTGCGCCTGCGCAGCGGCGACAAGCCTTCGGAGAACCCCGGGGTGCTCGCCCATCACGCGTACAACGGCGAGCAATGGCTCTCGGCCGCGGAGTACGCACAGCGCGCCATGACGCGTTCGATTGCGCGCTCCGACAACCGCGATGCGCTGCGCGTGTTCTCGCTGGGGCTCGAGGCTGCCCGGCGCGTGGAGCCCGAAGCCGCGATGCTGCCTTGCGAACTCGCGCTGCGCATGGAGGCGCTGGGCGCACAGATGGCGGTCGGCCTGTTCGACGCGATCGTCAGCAACCTTGAGCGCGCCGAGTACATCACGCGCACCCTGGGTGACACGCGGCGCCAGGCCGCCGTTTCGCTGCAACTCGCCGTCACGCTGTGGACGCGCGGCAGCTACCGGCAAGGGCTGGAAGCCGCAGCCAACGCCGGCGCAGTGGCGCTGGCCGCCGGCAGCCGCAGCCTGCAGATGGCGGCCATGCAGGCGCGCATGATGCTCAACCACGGACTCGGGCGCTATGCCATGGCAGGTGCCGATGCCGCCGAGGTCGAACGCGAGTTCGCTGCCGAACTGCGCGCCCGGCGCCTCATGCCGGGCTGGGCCGTGATCGCGTCGGTCAACGTCAAGACCTTCCTGGCGGACACGCTGATCTGGAAGGGCGAGCTCGATGCCGCCCAGGCCGCATGCGACGCCGCCTACCGCGAGCTCGCCACCGAAGACCATGCGTTCTCCCGCGTGCTGGTCGACTTCGTGCAGGCCGAGTTGCTGCTCGCGCAGCACCGGCCCGAAGAGGCGGTGACGCTGCTGCGTTCGGCGCTCGAGCTGTGCCGCCTGCATGAGCTGTCGAACATGCACCCGGCGATCGTGGCCTACCTCGGCGGAGCCATGGCGCGCAGCGGGCAGGCCCTGCAGGCACTGGCCCTGCTCGAGCCGGCGATTGCAGCCAAGGTCTCGCTTTCCGGCGGCCGCTACAACGAGTTCTACTTTCCGTTCAACCTCGCCATCGCGTTGCGGGAGGCGGGCCGGATGGACGAGGCGCTCGTGGCCGCGCACGGCGCGTGCGAGGCGGCCGCGGCGCTCGAACAGCGCGGCCACGAAGCGCGTGCCTTGCAACTCCTCGCCAGCATCGAGGCCGATGCAGGGCGCGCGCAGGACGCGGCCTTGCACGCGCAGCAGGCGCTGGCGGCCGCGCGCGACTGTGGCATGCCCGGCCTGGCGGACGAGCCGGTGCCCAGCAGTCATGCTTGAGAAGGCGCTTTCCCGCTTCGGGCGCTGGGCGGCTTACCAGGGCGTCAGCACCGCGATCCACCAGCCACGGGCCTTGCGCGCGCTGGCGGCGGTGATCCAGAAGAATCCCAGAACCCGCGGCTTCCTTCGCACCGTCGCCACCCGGGACGACGTTGTCGGTGTCTTCGAGCGACCGCTTGCGTTCTCCAATTCGGCGCAGCGGCCGAACCTGGTGGCGGGCGACTTTGCCATCGGCATGGAATCCGGCCCGCGGCACGCTTGCGAGCGCGCACTGCTGATGAAGAAGCTGCAGCCCTCGCCGGATTTCGCGGCGCGCGCTTCTGCCGAGAGCCGGCGCCTCGTTCATGACCTGCGCGCGGGGCCGGTGCGCCGCTTCGACCTGATCACCGACTACATGGCGCCGATCGTCTGGCAGGCGATGGGCGGGGCGTTCGGCGCGGCGCTGCCGCCGTTGCCGTCCGGTGATCCGGTTTTTCTGCACCTGCGCAACATCGGCGCGCACCTGATCGTGGGCGGTGTCGCCACCGACGCGGTGCAACGCCGCGCGAGAGAGAGCGCGGCGCAACTCACCGCCTGGGTGCAGGCCCGGCTGCCCGCGTTGCAGGCCGTCTGGGGCTTGCCCGGCTCGACGCATCGGGAAGAGGTCGCGCGCAACGTCGTCGGCATGCTGTGGGTCGGCCATCCTGCAACGGTGCAGAGCGGAGCGCTCCTGATGCAGGAGTTGCTGGTGCGGCCGAAGGTGCTGCGCGAGCTCGCCGAGCGGGTCGGCCAATGCACCGACCCGTGGAACGACATGCCGCTGCGCGAGCTGTTCGCGCGGCATGTGCTGGAACTGCTGCGCTTTCGTCCGCCGTTCCCGATCCTGCGTCGCGACGTGCCGCGCGATGTGCGCTACGGCAGCGATGGCGCGTCGCGCGCCGCGGCCGGCGCACAGCTGACGGTGCTGACCATCGGCGCATTGTTCGACCCTGCAGCTCACAAAGGCGCACCGCCGCAGGTGTACGACCCGAGCCGCGTCTTCGTGCACCCGCCCGACCGCTACTTGATGTTCGGCGGCGGCCAGCGGCACTGCATCGCCTCCGAGCAGGTGGTGGAAGTGTTGGTCAGCGCGTTGATCGGCCTGCTCCAGTTGCCCGGCGTGAAATGGGCCGACCCGTGGTGGCGCCGCATGCGCTACGACGGCCCGAGCATCGCGTCGGCCCGGCTGGCATTCAGGGACTAGAGGCAGCGGCGATGGCGCGCGAGCAGATGATGTGTTTCGTCACCCCCGGCGCGGCGGACGCGCCGGGCGAAGTGCCCGCCAGCGTGCAGCGCCGCATCGAGCGCATGTGCCGCGCCATCGGGCGCATTCATTTCGCGACGCTCGCGCTTTTGCCCATCGCGCCCGAGGCCTCGCCGATGGCATCGCCGTCGCTGATGCTCGAGGTGGTGGTCGACGAAGGCGTACCGCCGGCCGAACTCATCGACCTCATGCTGCAGCACGGCTTCGGCGCGCTGTGGTCGCTCTACCGTGCGCACTGGCCGGGCCCGCAGGGCTCGACGCCGGCGTCCAAGCGGGATTGGCTGCGCGCGTTTCTCGCGCAGCATGCCAACGTGGCGGCTTGCGGTTTCGTGGGCAACCGCGATCTCGATGTGGCGCAGGTTCGCGGTGAAAACAACCTCTTCAAGCAGGCCAGCAGCGCGTTTCGCAACCTGCGGCCGGATCCGTTCGCAGACCGCGCAGCGCTTGGCGACTACATGGCCGTCTGGGCCCGTCGTTTCGGTGGCGCCTGGGCCGCCGAACTGCCGCGGCGCTCGCTGTGGCGGCATGGCAATCTGCCCGACGTCGTGCGACTGGCCCTGCTGTCGGTCCGGCTGGTGGTTCCATTTCTCGCGCTGCTGGGCCTGCTGACGGTGGTCGGTGCGATCGTGCTGGCGTCGGCGCAGTTGCTCGCCGGCGCGGGCCTTGCCGTGCCCGACTTTGTCGCGGCCGCAGTGCTGTTTGCGGCACTGGGACTGCTGGCGATCCTGCTACCGGTCATCTTCGGCGCGATGAACGGCGCGGTGGGGATCGTGGTGGCATTCGTGGTGTTGCTGATCTTCGTGCTGTTTCTGAGCGCCGTGATGCTCGTCACCGTGGTGATGGGCGTGTTGTGGATTCCCGCCTGCATGGGGGCGCTCACGGCGCTGGGGGGCATCGCATTGCTCGCCATCGGGCTCAGCGCTGCCCTGCTGCTGGTGGTGTGTGCCGCGTCCAACCTGCGTGCGCCGCCGTTTTTTCCGGTCGTGCTCGCGTCCCTTGTGAGCGCGGTGTTGCTGCTGCTGGTCTTCGGGCTGACCTGGTGGATGTTCAGGGTGATGGGGGCTCTGAACTGCAAGCAGGATGCACTGCATCTGTCGGTGTGGCCAGATCCGTTGACCGCGATCTGCTGGGCGTCCGGTGCCATCTTCGTGGTGGGGGCGGGGCTGTATTGCGGTCCTCGCCTGTTCGGTTTTCTGGGCCGCAGGCTCGCCGAAGCGCTGAAGGAGGCCGACCGCCCGGGGCCGCTGCCCGACGTGCCGCTGCACACGGTGCACCCCAGCATCCAGGCCTGCGAAGCGGCGCTGGCCAGGCGCACCGGCCACATGATCAGCCTGACCGAGATCAGGAGCCCGGCACACCTGCGGCGCCTGCGCTTCTGGCTCTGGCTCATCAACCTGCTCGGTGAGCTCTACTTCACCGAAGGCCAACTCGGCAGGACGGGCGGCATCCACTTCGGCCACTGGCACATCCTCGACAACGGCCGCCGGCTGCTGTTCTGCAGCAACTTCGACGGCGCGTTCGGTGGCTACCTCGATGCCTTCATCCGTGGCGCATCGCAGGGCGTCAACCTGATCTGGCGCAACACCGAACTGCGGCCCCGGCAGGCGGCGCGTGCCGGCCATCCCGCGGTGCAGGTGGCGCGCAGCTTTCCGCCGACGCGCGTGCACATCTTCTGCGGCTGCAAGTGCGAACAGGCGTTCAAGTCCTATGCGCGCGACAGCATGGTGCCGCACCTGTACCGCTTCGAGGCGTATTGCCTGTCGAGCGACGACATCGTGCGCGCGACGCGGCTGCGCGTGGCGCTGCAGGGCCGGCGCACCGCCGTCAAGGACGACCAGATTGCGAGGGCGCTGGAATCATGAGCCAAACACATCACGATCTCGAACAGGCGTTCGGTGACATCCAGGCGCTCGTCGGCACCGGCTTCACGCGCCTGCGGCAGGGGCACTACCTGCTGCTGCAGGTTACCGATGCTGTACTCGCACGCCAATGGATCGGCGAACTGCTGGCGCAGGGGCTGGTGCGCGCCCTCGGCGAGGTTCGCCGGCCGCACATTCCGGGCGAGGCGCCGGCCACCGCCGATACACGGCGACCGATCGACGAATCCGTGACGCTCACCTTCAGCCATGCGGGCCTGTCGGCGCTCGGCTTGACCGACGACCTCGACCGCCCCTTTCCCAGCGCGTTCCGCGGCGGCATGGCCGAGCCTTCGCGCCGCGAGTTGCTCGACGACGACAAGACAACGGCGTGGTACTGGGGCGACACCGACCGCAATGCGGTTCACCTTCTGGTGGCGCACTTCTGGGCGGACGATGCGGTGCCCTCGCGCCTGCTCGATCCGGGCCTGCTCGCGGATCGGGGCCTGGTGAAAATGCATCGGGTGCCGACCTGCCCGGCCTACATCGACCCGCCGACGCAGGAAGACCCGGGTTCGCGCGAACCTTTCGGGTTCCGCGATGGGCTGAGCCAGCCCTTGCCCAGCGGCATCGCCTGGTCCCAGGCCGAATGGCGCGCCCGGCGGCAAGCGGGCAAGACGCTTTTCAACGACCGGCGTGTCGCACTCGGCGAGTTCGTGCTCGGCCATCCCAACGAATACCGCGAAAAGGCGTACTGCCCGGGCCTGGCCTGGGCATCGGCGCCAACGGCGCCGTGCGTCGATTTCGGCCGCAACGGCAGCTACATGGCGGTGCGCCAGATCGAGCAGCATGTGGCGGTCTTCGAGGCCTTTGCGCGTAATTGCCCGGTGCCGGACATCGCCGAACGCATGATGGGCCGCCGCAAGAACGGCCACGCGCTGGCCGCCGCGCCCGACAGCCAGACCGGGCTGGACGGGTTTCGCTACCTCCAGGACGACGCCGACGGCTTTCGTTGTCCGCGCGGCGCCCATGTGCGCCGCGCCAACCCGCGCGACGCGGTGGCGAGCTCGCCGGAAGAGGGCGTGACGAGCTCCCGGCTGCACCGGCTGCTGCGGCGCGGACGCGTCTACGCGGACGAGGGCGCCGCGAGCAGCCCGTGCGAGGTCGGCCAGGGCAAGGGGCTGATGTTCGTGGCGCTCAACGCGGATCTCGACCGCCAGTTCGAGTTCATCCAGCGCAGCTGGATCGGTGGCCCGCGCTTTGGCGGGCTGAGCGACGAGCAGGATCCGATCCTCGGCACATCGCCCGATCGCGCCTTCACCGTACAGGGCCTGCCGGTCGGCATGCGCGTCGGCCCGCTGCCGCGCTTCACCACCGTATTGGGTGGCGGCTACTTCTTTCTGCCGGGATTGGCCGCGCTGAAATTCATCGCCGCCGGCCCGCCGGCCTCAGCGTGAGGGCTGACTGCTGAGCAAGGCGAGCGTGCGCCCGCCCTCGTCGAGCAACACCAGCCGGTCGGGGCCGGCCAGGCGGTAGGTCGCGGCGGTCTGGAGCACTTGCAGGAACTGGGCTTCGATATCGCTGCGCGCAGCGTCGGCACAAGCCATCTTGGTCGAGGCGAGCTGGCCGATGCGCAGCGCGCTGCCGGTGCGCGTGAAGCTGCCAGAGAGCCGGTTGCAGCCGCCCGAGCCGCTCACGCGTCCGCTGTTGCGGTCGAATGCGACCTGCGGATCCCGCTGCGGCTCGCGGCCGGCCCCGACCGGCTGGCCGTTCAGTTGCGTCAGCCACCACACCGGCCCCTCGATGGGCTCGTCGAGACTGATGCCGCTGCCGCAGGCGGTGATGCCTGCAGCGAACAGGGCCGCGAAGATGAAGCTGGAGAGCGGGTGAATCGTGAAACGCATGGGAAGCCTCAGCTCAGCACGACGCTGCTCAGCCTGCGCCGGTAGGTCGACACGGTCGGGTCGACCGGCGGGATCTGGCCGTCGGCCACTTTCACCTTGGCCGGCTCGATGATCTCGAGGATCGCCACGTAGGTCTTGCGCGCGACTTCCTCGTTCCAGGTCTTGTCGCGCATCAGGATCTCGAGCAGTTCGTCCATTGCCGCGGGCCACTGCTGCGCGGCCATCAGCAGGCGGGCGCGGTCGAAGCGGGCCTGGAAGTCGCGCTTGGCGGCGGCGATCTTCGCGTCCAGCTCCGCCAACACGGGCGGCGTGCCGACGGCGGGCGCGGCGAAATCGATCGCGTCCATCCAGCGCTGCAGCGCGTCGAAGCGGCGAACCAGGGCAGTCTTGTCGATCACCGGCGCAAACGCCACCTTGGCATCGTCGTCGCGGCCCTCCTGCAGCAACAGCTTGATGTAGTCGAAGCGTGCGTCGTCGTTGGCCGGGTCGGTGGCGACGGCATGCTGCAGCTTCTCGAGCGCGCCTTCGGTGTCGCCCTCGGCCAGCGCGTCCTGGGCGGCTTCCTCCTCGGCGGCGGCTTCCAGCGCTTCGGCAGCAGGCACGTGCTTGTCGAGAAAGGTGCGGATCTCGGCTGCGGGAATGGCGCCGACGAAGCCGTCGACCGGTTGGCCGTCCTTGAACATCACGCAGAACGGGATGCTGCGCACGCCGAACATCTGGCTCAACTGCTGCGAGATCTGAGGCACCTTGTCCGCGTCGAGCTTGGCCAGCGTGAAGCGGCCGGCGTAGTCGACTTCCAGCTTTTCGAGCACCGGGCCGAGCTGTTTGCAGGGCCCGCACCATTCGGCCCAGATGTCCAGCAGCACCGGCGTGGTCATCGAGCCGTCGATGAGTTCGGACTGAAAGTTTTCGAGGGTGATGTCGATCATGGGACGAAGGCGGGGGTCAAACGTAAAATTGAAACCATGAATCAAGCAATCCAGGTCGGCGTGGTGATGGGCTCGAACTCCGACTGGGAGACGATGCGGCATGCGGTCGAGATTCTCCAGCAATTCGGCATCGCGCACGAAGCGCGCGTCGTGTCGGCGCACCGCATGCCCGATCAGCTGTTCGCCTACGCCGAAAGCGCCGCTTCGCGCGGCCTCGCGGCGATCATCGCGGGCGCCGGCGGCGCCGCGCACCTGCCGGGCATGCTGGCGTCCAAGACCACGGTGCCGGTGCTCGGCGTGCCGGTGGCCAGCCGCCACCTGCAGGGCGTCGATTCGCTCTACAGCATCGTGCAGATGCCAAAGGGCGTGCCGGTCGCCACCTTCGCCATCGGCAATGCCGGCGCGGCCAACGCGGCACTGTTCGCCATCGCGATGCTGGCGGTCGGCAATCCCCGGCTGCGCACCCAGCTCGACACCTTCCGCACCGCGCAGACCGCGGCAGCGCAGGCCATGACGCTGCCGCCACCGGGAGCCGACGCACCGTTGGCTGCCGTGCCGGTTTCGCCCTTCTCGCCGCAAGGCGGGGGTGCGTTGTGAGCGGCGGGGTCAACACGGGCCCGCCGGTGCTGCCCGGCGCCACGCTGGGTGTGCTGGGCGGCGGCCAGCTCGGCCGCATGTTTGCGCAGGCGGCACAACGCATGGGGTACTTCACGGCCGTGCTCGATCCGGATCCGGACAGCCCGGCCGGTCGCGTGAGCCACCACCACATCCACACCGACTACTCCGATGTCGACGGCCTGGCACGACTGGCCGGCCTGGCCGATGCGATCACCACCGAGTTCGAGAACGTGCCGGCGCCGTCGCTCGAGCACCTCGCCGCCGCGCGGCCGGTCTCCCCGGGCGCCCCGGCCGTGGCGATTGCGCAGGATCGCATCCGCGAGAAGGCGCATTTCGCCCGCTGTGGCGTGGCCTGCGCGCCGCATGCCGTGATCCAGACCGCAGACCATCTGGCCACGGTCACCGAAGCGCTGCTGCCCGGCATCCTCAAGACCGCGCGGCTCGGCTACGACGGCAAGGGCCAACAGCGCGTGGCGACGCGCGATGAACTCGCCGCCGCCTGGGAAGCGACGGGTGGCGTGCCCTGCGTGCTCGAAAAGCTGATGCCGCTGGACTTCGAATGCTCGGTGATCGTCGCGCGCGGGCACGACGGGCAGATCGTGCACTTTCCGGTGCAGCGCAACCTGCACCGCGGCGGCATCCTCGCCGTCACCGAAGTGCATGAGCAAAACATGCTCACGGCACAGGCAGAGCGCGCGGTGGCCGCTGCAAGGTCGATCGCCGAGGGGCTGAACTACGTCGGCGTGCTCTGCGTCGAGTTCTTCGTGCTGACCGACGGCACGCTGGTCGTCAACGAAATGGCGCCACGTCCGCACAACAGCGGCCACTGGAGCATGGACGCGAGCGATGTGTCGCAGTTCGAGCTGCAGGTGCGCACGCTGGCCGGCCTGCCGCTCACGGCGCCGCGGCAGCACAGCCCGGCCATCATGCTGAACCTGCTGGGCGACCTGTGGCTGCTCGACAGCGACACGCCGGCCGAGCCGCCCTGGGGCGATGTGCTGGCGCTGTCGGGCACGCACCTGCACCTCTACGGCAAGACCGAGGCGCGGCGTGGCCGCAAGATGGGCCATCTCAACATCACCGGCGCCGACATCGCGGCGGTGCGCAGCACGGCCGACTTCGCCGCCGCGCTGCTGGGGCTGGCGATCCCGCTGTCGGAATGAGCCGCGCGTGATTCTCGACGGACAGTCTTCCGCCGCGATCGAACAAGCGGCCAGCCTGCTGCGCGCCGGCGGCCTGGTCGCGTTCCCGACCGAAACCGTCTACGGCCTTGGGGCGGATGCGACCAGCGACGCAGCGGTGGCCGGAATCTTCACGGCCAAGGGCCGGCCCAGTGACCATCCGCTGATCGTGCATGTCGCGGCAGGCATTCCGGGCACCGAGTCGCTGTCGCGCTTCGCCCAGCCGCTGCCGTTGTTCGCGCAGCAACTGATCACCGCCTTCTGGCCCGGGCCGCTCACGTTGATCGTCACGCGCCAGCCCGGCGTGGGCGCTGCGGCGGCCGGCGGGCAGGACACCATCGGCCTGCGCTGCCCGGCCCATCCGGTCGCGCAGGCGCTGCTGGTGGCCTGCGCCGCGCAGGGCGTGCCCGGCCTTGCCGGCCCGAGTGCCAACCGCTTCGGCCGGGTGAGCCCGACCACCGCAGCCCACGTGCAGGACGAGTTCGGCGACGGGCTCATGGTGATCGACGGCGGCGCGTGCGCGGTCGGCATCGAGTCGACCATCGTCGACTGCAGCCGCGGCGCGCCGGTGCTGTTGCGGCCGGGCGCCATCACGCGGGCCCAGATCGCCGCCGTGTGCGGCGAGCGCGTGCGCGACCCGGCCGAGCTGGCGCAACCCGACCCGCGCGCCTCCGGCACCCTCGAAGCGCACTACGCGCCCAATGCCAAGCTGCGGCTGATGGACGCCCGCGCACTGCAGACCGGGCTCGATGTGCTCGGCGCCAATGCGGCGCACATCGCCGTCTGGTCGCGCACCGTGGTCAAGAGCCGCTCGCAGCGCGTGCTGCAGCGGCGCATGCCCGACGACGCAGCCATCGCGGCGCAGCAGCTGTTCGCGGTGCTGCGCGAGTTCGACGCGGGCGGCGCCAGGCTGATCTGGATCGAAACGCCGCCTGACGCCCCCGAATGGGAAGGCGTGCGCGACCGGCTGCAGCGCGCGGCCGCGGCGTAAATCCGCCATCGATGCGAGGGAGCACCCGGGTTGCGCAGTGGCAACGCGTGAATACTTTCGTTAATGTTCGTGCGTTTTTACCTCCCGACTGCGGCAGCCTGCGGGCACAATTTGGCACATTCAAAAAACGCCACCCAGATCATGAAATCGAACCCCGCCGAGTTGGCGTTAATCACCAGCGCGCTGGCGGCCATCGAAAATCTGTTGGCGCGCGCACGGGGCGAATCACCGGAAGTGCCATTTTTCGGCCCGAGCGAACTGGGCGCCCTGCCGCCCGCGGCGCAAGAGGCGGCGCAATTGAAGGAAGAAGCCAGCTACCGCGCCCGGCCCAGGGAGTCCGCCATCCATTTCTGCCTGACCTCGGCCGGTGCGCTGCTCGACGTGAGCCGGACCTTGCTGAAACAGCCCGAAAACCCCTCGCCGCACGAGCAGGAGAGCCAGTGGAAGGCGCTCAGCAGCCACACCAAGATCGCCGGGCGTACGGCCTACCGCGCTGCGCTGATCCTGGCCGATCAAAAAACCGGCCAGTGAACCATCCGCTTCCTTCTTTCTTATTTGGCCGCGTCGAACAGCTTGCGCGCGGCAACGTGGCAGAACGGCGGCTCGTAGCTGCCGTGGTAGGCGCCGTAGTAGGTCGCATAGGCGGCTGACGCCGCATCGGTCGGCGCCTTGCCGCCCGGCCCGTAGGTGGCTTGCACCTGGGCATCGACATCGACGGTCGAGACCGTCGTCACACCCCGCGCGTCGAAATCGGCCTTCATCGGCACCAGGTGCATCGCGGGCGGTACGGTCGGATCGCCGGCCCCGCCGCACAGCAGCGTTTTGGCGCGCGGGCTCCAGCCGAACAGGTCGTTCTTCTTCGCATCCAGGTACAGCGCGTTGAGGGGATTGGTCAGCACGTCGTTCAGGAAGGTCGACTGGAACAACGCGTCGCGCGCCTGCGCCGGCGTCTCGCCATTGGCGCCAGGCAGCGCGCCGGTGGTCACCAGCGTGGTGTAGTTGAGCGTCGGGCTCGGCAGCAGGTTCTCGATGGTGGCCGCGTAAGGCGCCTTGTAGACGCTGCCGACGCTGGTGTACACATCGCCGTAAACCTTCTGGTACGAGTTGACGATGAAGGGCACGAAGAACTGGTAGCCCGCGATCGCCACGCCGCTCTTGAACGAGCCCGACAGGTTGTAGGGCCCCGCCAGATGTGCGCCTGCCACCACGTTGAACTCGGCGGCGTTGTCGCGCTCGGCCGCGCGGTGCGCAGCCATCGACGAATGGCCGCCTTGCGAGTAGCCGGTGAACATGACCTTGCCCGACAGGTTGGCGTTGAGGTTCACGACCGCGGCACGCGCAGCGCGGATCGCGTCGATCACCGAGCGGGCTTCCGAGTCCGCATGCAGGTACGGGTGGTACGGGTAGGTCGACTTGGCATAGCCGAGGTAGTCGGTCGCCACCACCGCGTAGCCCTGCGCCGCATACATTGCCAGCAGCAACTGCGTTTCCGGGTCGGACGGATTGGCCAGCGTGCGCGGCTTCTGCACATCGGTGCCCTTGGCATAGGCCACCAGCGGCGCGGCCGCGGCCGCGCAGGCACCGGCCGGCAGCAGCAGCACGCCCGAGGCGTTGGTGTCCTCGCCGCGCGCGCCCAGCGTGGTGTAGTTGAGCGCGATCACCTTCACGTCGCACTGCGCCTTGCCGCTGAGCGCCTGCAGGCCGCTGGACTGGGTGGCGCCATCGATCTGCGCGCTGGTGAGCGTGGTCAGAATGGTTTGCTGCTCCACCAGCTTGCCGGTGCTGGCCGGGGCGTTGGGACCGACCCCGGTGCCGATACCGAAATTGAAGTTGCCGCCGTCACCGCCTCCGCCGCAGGCCGTGAGCAGGGCCGCGGCCGCGATGGCACTCCAGAAATGCAGACGTTTCATCGTTGTCTCCGATGGATGTTGTTGTGGATCGATCCAGCGGCCATCGTGGGCGCGCGCCGAACACTTCACCACAAGGCAAACCCGGACGCTGTCAGCCGCCGCGCCGAGTTCGCCTTTCAGTCCTGCGCGGCCCAGTCGACCAGCGCGTCGAACGCCGGGCGTGCCGCGCCGGCGTTGACATGGTTCGCGATGGCGACCACCACGTAGCGCCGGCCGCTGGCGCCGTCGACATAGCCTGCCACGCCGGCCGCATCGCGCAGCGTGCCGGTCTTCAGGTGGGCGGCGCCGCCTGAGCGCAGCGCGCGCTTCTTCAGCGTGCCGTCGACGCCTGTGGCCGGCAGCGACGACATCAGCTCCGGCATCACCGGCGAGCGCCAGGCGTGCAGCAGCATCTTGGCCAGGGCCGCAGACGTGATGCGCTCCTCGCGCGAGAGGCCCGAACCGTTGTCGAACACGGGCTGGCCTTCGCCGGTGCCGATGCGGTCGTTCCACCACTGGCGCAGCGTGGTGCGCGCGGCGTCGAGCGTGCCGCGATTCTTCTGCTGCAGTCCGAGCGTGAGAAACAGCTGCTGCGCCATCACGTTGTTGCTGTACTTGTTGATGTCGCGGATCACCTCGGCCAGCGGCGGCGAAACGCTTTCGAACACCGGCTTCAGCCCGGCCGGCACGCGGCCCTCGCGCACCTGGCCCTTGAGCTGGTTGCCCATGTCGCCCCACATGCCGCCGACCGCGCGCACCGCGTAGCTGCGCGGGTCGGCGTAGGCAACGGCCCAGACCTTCTCGCCGCAGGCCGCCGGATAGCTGCCGGCGAAGCGGATGCGCGCCGGATCGGTGAACTCGGCGCGCAAGCCGCCGCGGTAGTCGCTGCATTCACCGGCCGAGAGCGGCACCGTGGACTGCAGCGAAACGCCCGCGAGCGAGGGCTCGAAATTGATCTGCGCGGTCTGCGCCTGCGGGTTCGGCACGAAGGTCATGACCACCGACTTGAAGTTCAGCAGCAGCGCGTCGGGCGAGGCGTTGTAGGGCCGCAGCGGCTCGCCGTCGAAGGCTGCGGGGTCGGGCTCGACCGTGTTCTCGAAGGCGCTGCGGTCGATCACGATGTCGCCCGCCACGGTGTGGATCCCGAGCCCCTGCACGCGGCGCATCAGCAGCCAGAGCCGCTCGATCACCAGCTTGGGATCGCCTTGGCCCTTGATGTAGAGGTTGCCGTTCAGCACGCCGTTGGCGATGGGGCCGTCGATGTAGACCGGCGTGTTCCACACATAGGCCGGGCCGAGCAGGTCGAGCCCCGCATAGGTGGTGACCAGTTTCATGATCGACGCCGGGTTGACCGGCACCTGCGGCCGCCAGGCCAGCCGCGGCGGCTTTTGCCCTTCGGCGTCGACCACCAGCATCGTCACCGCCTCGCGCGGCACTTTGGCACGCGCCAGCGCGGCGTCGACTTCGGGCGGCAGGCTTTGCTGGGCGGCGGCGCCGGCGCATGCCAGCGCGGCGAAGGAGAGGGCGGCAACGCGGGCGGAAAAACGCATCCGCCGATTATCCCGGCCGGGCTACCGGAACAGGTGAAGCTGGGCGTGATACAGCAGCATCACGGTCTTGGCATCGGCGATGCGGCCGTCCGCCACCATCGCGAGCGCCTCGTCGATCGTCGGTTCGAGCACCTCGATGTCCTCGCCCTCGTCGGCCAGGCCGCCGCCATCGTGCAGGCGCATCGAAGCGTCGTAGGGAGCGATGAAGAAGTGCAGCTTCTCCGTCACCGAGCCCGGGCTCATGAAGCACTCGAAGACCTTCTGGACGCTGCCGAGCCGATAACCGAGCTCTTCCTCGACCTCGGCACGGATGCGCGCTTCGGGCGCCGCATCGTCGAGCAGCCCGGCCGCGGCCTCGATCAGCATCCCGGCGCCGCCGTTGACGAAGGCCGGGTAGCGGAACTGCCGCGTCAGCAGCACGGTGCGGCGCGCCAGGTCGTATGGCAGCAAGGTGGCGCCATTGCCGCGGTCGTAGGTTTCGCGCTCCATGCGCTGCCACCTGCCGTCGTTGCGGCGCCAGTCGAAGGCGGTCTTCTTCAGCACATACCAGCTGTCGGACAGGAGGGTGACTTCGTGCACCCGGACGCGTTCGTGCAAGTTCATGAGTGAGGATCGTACGTGCATATTCGTGCAATATCAAGATAAAACGTGCAAACAGCGCATCGCACCGCTACCATCGGGCCATGCTGACCCGTCAACGCAAACAACACATCCTCACCACCTTGCAGCGCGACGGACAGGTGGTCGCCAAGACCCTCAGCGAAGCGCTCGGCCTCTCGGAAGACACGATCCGGCGCGATCTGCGCGAGCTGTCGGCCGAAGGGCTGCTGCAGCGCGTGCACGGCGGGGCGCTGCCGCTGGCACCGGCCGAGGCCGACTTCGCCGGTCGCCAGCAGCTGGCCACCGGCGACAAGCTCGCGATCGGCCGCGCGGCGGCGCGCATGGTGCGGCCGGGGCAGGTCGTTTTCATCGACGGCGGCACCACGGCCGTGCAGATGGCCCGGCACCTGCCGGCCGCGCTGCGCGCCACGGTGGTCACGCACAGCCCCTCGGTCGCGCTCGAACTCGTAGGCCATGCCGGCGTCGAGGTGGTGCTGATAGGCGGCCGGCTGTTCAAGCATTCGGTGGTGGCCGTGGGCGCGGCGGCCATGGAGGCCATTGCGCGCATCCGCGCCGACACCTTCTTCATGGGCGTGACCGGCGTACAGGCCGAAGCCGGCCTGACCACGGCCGACCTCGAAGAGGCGCACATCAAGCGCGCCCTGATGGCCGCGGCTGCCGAAACCGTGGTGTTGGCGTCGTCCGAGAAGATCGGCGCGGCGTCGGCCTGCGTCATCCAGCCGCTCGGCGCGTCGGTCACGCTGCTGGTGGCGGCATCGGCGCCGCCGAAGCCGCTGACAGCCTTGCGCAGGACCGGGGCTCATGTGGTGTGCGCCGACGATGTGGCCTGAGCGCTCGATAATCCCTCGATGCCCGTTGCCCCCCGCTTCTCGCCGCGTGCCATCGGCATCGGCGCCGCCGTCGTCACGGTGCTGGTCTGGACGGCCTTCATCGTGATCGCGCGCGCTTCGGCCGGGCGCTCGCTGACGCCGCTCGACCTTGCCTTCGCACGCATGTCCGGCGCCAGCCTGGTGCTGGCGCCGTGGGGCGCCTGGCTGGTGATGCAGGCGCGGCGCGCCCAAGCCGGCGGGACGGGCGGGCCCCCTGTCGGATCGCTGTTCGGCCTGTCGCCGCTCGGCTTGCGCGTGACGGCGCTGGCCGGCGCAACCGGCGGCCTCGGCTATGCGCTGCTCGCGTACACCGGCTTCTTCTATGCCCCGGCCGCGCATGCGTCTGTGCTGATGCCCGGCAGCCTGCCGCTCTGGACCACGCTGCTCGCGGCCGTGGTGCTGCACGACCGCATCACGCCCAAGCGGGCGGCCGGGCTCGCGCTGATCGTCGCCGGCGACCTGGTGGTCGGCGGGCGCAGCCTGCTGCACGCCTTCGAGGGTGGCGAGATCTGGAAGGGCGACCTGCTGTTCATGAGCGCCGCCTTCTGCTGGGCCTGCTACAGCGTGGTGGTGCGGCGCCATGGGCTCGACGCAGTGCGTGCCACCATCGCGATCACGCTGTTCGCGTTCCTGAGCTTCGTGCCGGTCTATGCCGTGCTGGCGGCGGCCGGCTGGCTCACCAGCCATATCGGCACCGCACCGTGGGGCGAGGTGGCGTTCCAGATGGCGTTCCAGGGTGTCGGCTCGGTGGTGATCTCGGGCATCACCTTCACCCGGATGATCCAGTACTTCGGCCCGGTGCGCTCCACCATGATCACCGCGCTGGTGCCGGGGCTGTCGGCCTTTGGCGCCGTGATCTTTCTGGGCGAGCCCCTGCACTGGAGCCTGCTGGCCGGGCTGCTGCTGGTGACGGCGGGCATCCTGTTCGGCGTGCAGCGCGTGCGCCCGGTCGCGCCTGAAAAGACGGTGCCTGCCGCCCGAGTGGCGGGCGTTGCAGGCGGATTCGATGCATAAGTTGCTGGCCTTCGACACCAGCACCGAGCACCTGTCGGTGGCGGTTCAGCACGGCGACGCGCTGTGGACGCACAGCGGCGCGGGCGGTGCGCAGTCCTCCACCACGCTCATTCCGCTCGTGCTGCAACTGCTGGCCGATGCCGGCCTCACGCTGCAGCAGCTCGACGCCATCGCATTCGGTCGCGGTCCGGGTTCCTTCACCGGGCTTCGCACGGCCTGCTCGGTGGCCCAGGGTCTCGGGTTCGGCGCGGGCGTGCCCCTGCTGCCGATCGATACGCTGCAGGCCGTGGCCGAAGAGGCGCGCGAGCGCTTCGGCGCGCGGCGCGTGCTGGCCTTGCTCGACGCGCGCATGGACCAGGTCTATGTGGCCGGCTATGACTTCGACGCCGATGCGCCGGCAGACAGCGCGCCGCGGCTGCTGGCACCCGAAGAGGTGGAGGTGCCCGCTGGCTGGGTGATGGCCGGCAATGCGTTCCAGGCCTACGGCGAGCGCTTGCCGTCCGGCCCGGCGCGCCACGCGGTGCTGCCCACGGCTGCTGCGCTGCTGCGCCTGGCACCCGGCCTGATCGCGGCCGGCCGCACCGTGACGCCGGCCGAAGCCTGGCCGCTCTATGTTCGCGATAAAGTGGCGCAGACCACCGAGGAACGCCTGCGCATTCGCCGCGAATCCGCTGCCCACGCCTCGGTGGCCCCCTCGACATGAGCGCCGTTCTGCAACCGCTGGAAGCCCGCCTGGAGCCCCTCACCATCGAGCGGCTGGTGCCGGTGTGCGCAGTCGAGCAGACCGCCTACAGCCACCCTTGGACGCGCGCCAACTTCATCGATTCGCTGCACGCCGGCTACCACTGCCAGCTGCTGGTGGGCGGCCCGGCGGCGCGCGGCGGCGATGAAACCCTGATCGGCTATTTCGTCGCCATGAAGGGCGTCGATGAAGTGCACCTTCTCAACCTCACCGTGGCGCCCGCGTTCCAGCGTCAGGGCTGGGCGCCGCTGTTGCTTGAAGCGCTGTGTGGCTGGTCGCGCGCGCAGGGCGCGCAGTGGCTCTGGCTGGAAGTGCGGGCCAGCAATGCGCGCGCGCTCGAGGTCTACGAACGCCAGGGCTTTCGCCGCGTCGGCTTGCGCAAGGGCTATTACCCGGCGCACGACAGCCGGCGCGAGGACGCGATCGTCATGAGCCTGCGCCTCAATGAATCGACGAGCGCCTGGGGTGCGCTGAAATGAGCACCCTGGCGCTCGACGCGCGGCAACGCGCGATGCTCGATGAGATGGGCGTCAAGGTTTGGTGGCCGGCCGAGCCGGTGGCGCCGGTTGCCGTCGAAAAGACGGCTGTTGCCGCAGAGCCGGCGGCTGCCCCAGCCCGATCTGATGTGCAGGCCGAAGCCCCGGTGCGGCCCGAAACCACCGTGCGGCCGACCGTGGCGCGTCCGGCGGTGGTCGCAGCAGCACCCGTGGTGCGCCCGGCGCCCGCCGCCGGCGATGCCGTCGTGCTGGTAGAGCCGCCGCAGCGCCTCTACGGTGGCAGCGCGGCGCAGGGCGGCTGGCTGATCGTGGCCGACATGCCGCCCGAATCCGACGGCCGCCATGGCGAGCCGTTCGCGGGCGACGCCGGCCGGCTGCTCGACAACATGCTGCGCGCGCTGCAACTGCACAGCGGCGCCGTGCCGGTGCACCTGATGCGCACGCACCGTGGCGCGGTCGCATCGAACACCGGCCTGCGCCCGTTCGACGAGAGCTTCGCGGCACACAGCGCCGCCGTGGCGCCGCGACTGGTGCTCGCGCTGGGTCCGCTCGCGGCGCAAAGCCTGCTGCAGCGGGCCGAGCCGCTCGGCAAGCTGCGCGGCCGGGCCACCGAAATCGCGGCGCTGCCCGGGGTGCAGGTGGTGGCCACCTACCACCCGGCTTATCTGCTGCGCAACCCTGCCGACAAGGCGCGGGCCTGGGCCGACCTCTGTCTGGCCGCCGCGCAGCTCGGCTGACACCGCGGGCCGGAACCTAAAATCCGGCCCCATGACCTTCCTCTTCAAGCTGCGCGCCGCCGAGCAGCAGAACGCTTCCATGCTCTGCGTCGGCCTCGATCCGGAACCGAGCCGTTTCCCGGCCGGGCTCAAGGGCGACGCCAGCCGCATCTACGACTTCTGTGCGCGCATCGTCGATGCCACGGCCGACCTCGCCATCGCCTTCAAGCCGCAGATTGCCTACTTCGCTGCGCACCGCGCCGAGGGCCAGCTCGAACAGCTCATGGAGCACCTGCGCCGCAACGCGCCGCACGTGCCGGTGATCCTGGACGCCAAGCGCGGCGACATCGGCTCGACCGCCGAGCAGTACGCGATCGAGGCCTTCGAGCGCTACGGTGCCGATGCGGTCACGCTGTCGCCGTTCATGGGCTTCGATTCGGTGGAACCCTACCTGCGGCATGCCGGCAAGGGCGCTTTCCTGTTGTGCCGAACCAGTAATCCGGGCGGCGCCGATCTGCAGGGGCAGCGCTTGGCAGGGCTGGAAGGAGAACCTTTTTTGTATGAGCACGTTGCGCGGCTGGCGCAGGGCCCGTGGAACCTGAACGGCCAACTTGGGCTGGTGGTCGGCGCCACCTACCCGGCCGAGATCGAACGGGTGCGGGCGCTCGCACCCAACGTGCCGCTGCTGATCCCGGGCGTCGGCGCGCAGGGCGGCGACGCGGTCGCCACGGTGCGCGCCGGGTGGCGCAGCGATGCGCCGATCGTCGTCAATTCATCGCGCGCGATCTGCTACGCCTCGTCGGGTGACGACTTCGCCGAAGCCGCCCGGCGGGTGGCCCTCGGCACGCGCGACATGCTTCAGGCCGCACGTTCCTGAGCGACATTTCCTGTCAAACACAAGCCCGAGTTGTATCAATGTGACGTAAAAAGTCACAGTTAATTACACTAGTTGTCTCGAGGGCGTTCTTTTCAGGCCTTAGCGTCTGGCCCCAGCCGGGCATGGCATTTGCCTTGTGGTTGTGGGCGCCGGAGCGCCGAGGAGCGAGAACCCGATGGTTGAAGAACAAGAAAGCGCTGCTGTGCCAGCGTTGGGGGCAGTGCGCGCGCTGCCTGAAGCCGATGCCACGTCGGCGGGCCGGAATCCCCCTCTTACGCTGGCCGCCGCGCTGGCTGCGTCGACCGCGCTGGCTGCCTGCGGCGGCGGGGGTGGCGGAGGAGGCGGTGGCGGGGGCGCGTTTTTCGGCCTCGGTGCAACAACGACCGGCGCCACCAGTGCCGGGTCGCTGACCCCTCTCGGCACCACGCCGACCGCGCAGGGCTACCTCTACACCACGGCCAAGACCGACGACGAGGCCGCGCGCTTCCTGCTGCAGGCGCAGTTCTCGGCCAACGAGGCCGACATCGCCGCCGTGCGCACCAAGGGCTACCTACCGTGGCTCGGCGAGCAGGTCGACCTGGCGAAGACCCAGACCGGCTGGGAATGGCTCAGCAGCAAGCCCTACAACACCGTCTACACCGACGACATGATCTGGAACCAGCTCATGACGGCGCCGGACGGATTTCGCAAGCGCATGGCGCTGGCCTTCACCGAGATCTTCGTGGTCTCGGCCAACGACATCGGCTCCAGCTGGCCCGACCACATGATGGCCCAGTACTGGGACATGCTGGTGGCCGGCGTCACCGGCAACTTCCGCAAGCTGCTGGAAGACGTGACGCTGAACCCCGCGATGGGCTACTACCTCAACACGCGCGGCAACCAGAAGGAAAACGCGCAGGGCCGCCAGCCCGACGAGAACTACGCGCGTGAAGTGATGCAGCTCATGACGCTGGGCCTCTACCAGCTCAATGACGACGGCACTGTCAAAAAGGCGGCCGACGGCACACCGCTCGACAGCTACACCCAGGACGACGTCACCAACCTGGCCCGCGTGTTCACCGGCTACGACGTCGACATCAAGACCGCCGAGCGCACCGCCTTTCCCGTGCCGGGCCAGACATACACGATCGAAAGCAACCAGTGGACGCAGCGGCCGATGGTGCTGACCGCCTCGCGCCACTCCCTGCTGGAAGCCAAGTTTCTCGGCGCCACCGTGGCGGCCAACACCGAGGGCACGGCGGCACTCAAGACCGCGCTCGACACGCTGTTCAATCACCCCAACGTCGGGCCGTTCATCGGCAAGCAACTGATCCAGCGGCTCGTGACCAGCAACCCGAGCGCGGGCTATGTGTCGCGCGTCTCGGCGATTTTTTCCGACAACGGCGCCGGTGTGCGCGGCGACATGAAAAGCGTGCTCGCCGCCGTGCTGCTCGACAACGAGGCGCGCAGCCCGGACGGACTCGCCAGCCCCGACTTCGGCCGCTTGCGCGAGCCAATGCTGCGCCTGGTGCAATGGGGCCGCACTTTCGGCATCGCATCGACCAAGGACACCTGGAAGATCGGCAACACCTCGGATGCCGCGAGCCGGCTCGGCCAGAGTCCGCTGCGCTCGCCCTCGGTGTTCAACTTCTTCCGGCCCGGCTATGTGCCGCCATCGACCGTGCTGGCGAGCGAAGGCAAATCGGCGCCCGAGTTCCAGCTGGTCAACGAGACCAGCGTGGGCGGCTACCTCAATCACCTGCAGAGCGTGCTGGTCAACGGCTACGACAGCAAGGACGTGGTTGCCAGCTACGCGATCGAGAAGACGCTGGTCACCGATGCGGGCGCGCTGGTGCGCCGGCTCGCCCTGATGATGAGCGCCAACCAGCTGTCGGCCGCGACGCAAAAGACGATCACCGACGCGCTCGCCGCGCCGGCTGTCACCGCCGCCAGCACCGACGCCGTCAAACTCAACCGCATCTATGCGGCGGTGCTGATGGTGATGGCTTCCCCCGAATACCTGATCCAGAAATAGGGCGCCCCATGCATCTGATCGATCCCAAGGGCCACAGCCGCCGCGCCTTCCTGCAGCGCTCGAGCGCGCTCGCGTTGGCGGGCACCGCGATGCCGTTCGCACTCAACCTGTCGGCGATGAGCGAGGCCGCGGCCCAGTCCGCCACCGATTACAAGGCGCTGGTCTGCGTGTTCCTGTTCGGCGGCAACGACTACGCGAACACCGTCATCACCTACGACGACGACAGCTACAACAAGTACAGCACCATCCGCGTGCCCCAGGCCTCCGGCGGCGTGGCCATCGCGAAGGATGCGGCGCTCGCCGCCACGCTGCTGAGCCCGACCGTGCCGCTGGCCGGCGGCCGGCAGTACGCACTGCATCCGCAAATGACGCAACTGGCCGGGCTGTTCAACACCGAGGGCAATGTCGCGGTGCAGCTCAACGTCGGCCCGCTGGTGGTGCCGCTGAGCCGCGCGCTCTACAACAACAGCAACAAGAAGCTCTACCCGCAGCCGCCCAAGCTGTTCTCGCACAACGACCAGCAGTCGACCTGGCAGTCGTCCTCGCCCGAAGGCTCGACCATCGGGTGGGGCGGCAACATCGGCGACCTCGTGCTGAACCAGAACAGCAACTCGCTGTTCACCTGCATGTCGGTGTCGGGCAATGCCGTGTTCCTCTCGGGCGACAGTGCGCTGCAGTACCAGGTCAGCACCGGCGGCGCGGTGCGCATCAGCAGCGTGAGCAGCGCAAGCAGCGCCAGCCTCTTTGGCTCGTCCACCGTCAAGAGTGCGATGCAGCTGCTCACGCAGCAGGCCCGTGGCCACAAGCTCGAAAACGAATACAACAAGGTGACCAAACGTGCCGTCGACGCCGAGGGCTCGGTCACCACCGCGATCCAGTCGGCCTACCCGGCCGGCACCTTCCCGACCACCGGTCTCGGCAACCAGCTCGCAATGGTGGCCCGGCTGATCCGCGGCCGCGGCACGCTCGGCAGCAAACGCCAGGTCTTCTTCGTGTCGATGGGCGGCTTCGACCTGCACGACAACCTGATCGCCAACCAACCCGGCCTGATGAAGCAGCTCAGCGATGCGATGGCCGCGTTCCACAGGCAGATGGCACTCGAAGGCATGGGCGACAAGGTCACTGCCTTCACTGCTTCCGACTTCGGCCGCACGCTGGCGTCCAACGGCGACGGTTCCGACCACGGCTGGGGCAACCACCATTTCGTGGTCGGCGGCGCGGTCAAGGGCAAGGCAATCTACGGCTCGCCGCAGGTGGTGAGCATCGACAACACGTCGACCTCGGCAGGCTACGAGGGCCACGTGGGCCAGGGTCGGCTGATTCCGACCACCTCGGTCGACCAGTACGGCGCGACGCTCGCCAAGTGGTTCGGCGTACCCGATGCCGACATGCCCGGCATCCTGCCGAATCTCAAGAATTTCGGCGGCAGCCTGGTGGTCAACGGCACCACGTACAACTATCCGAAGGATGTTGGGTTCATGATGCCGGCTTGAACTCCGGAGAACATCTCATGAACGCAACCCGCCTTGTCGGCATCGTGCTGATCGTCGCCGGCATCGCCGCGCTGGCGCTCGGAAGCTTCAGCTTCACCAAGGAAACGCATCAGGCCAAGATCGGCCCGATCGAGCTGTCGGTGAAGGAGAAGGAGACGGTCAACCTGCCGGTGTGGGCCGGCGTCGCGGCGATCGTGGTGGGCGGCGCGCTGCTCTTCGTGGGCGGCCGCAAGGGCTGAGGGCTTAGCGCCGCGCCGCGCCAAGCCGCTGCGACACCGCGTCGCCGCAGGCCCTGAGCGCCTCGGCCAGCGCACCGTCCCACGCCGTGTCGAAGATCCCGGCAGGCCCGATCGCGGCAATGGCCAGCACGATCCGCCCGGTGTGGTCGAACACCGGCGCCGCCATGGCGCTCACGCCCGGCACGATCTCGCCCTCGGAGCGGCTGATGCCGTGCGCACGCACCTCGCGCAGCAGCACCTCGAAATCCTTCCAGGACGGCGCGCCGTGCTCGCGCTCCTGCGCCAGCAGGCGCTTCACCTCCAGCGGGTCGAGGTAGGCGCCGAACAGCCGGCCCGACGCTGTGCTGGCCAACGAAAACACCGTGCCGTGCCGCAGGCTCACATGCACCGGCGCGGCCGACTCCGCAATGCGCACGATGGTGGCGCCGCGATCGCCCCATACCGCCAGCGCCACCGTGTGGCCGATCTGCCGGGCCAGCGCATCGATCAGCGGCGTCGCGATCTGGATCGGGTTGGCCTGCTGCAGGCCGATCAGCCCCAGCTGCAGCGCCAGCGGCCCGAGCGCGTAGTGGCCGGTCGCGTCGTCCTGCTCGATCAGCCCGAGCCGGCCGAAGCTCACCATGTAGGGGTGCGCCTTGGCCGCCGTCATGCCGGCGTCGCGTGCCAGATCCTTCAGCGGCATCGGCCGGCCGGTGTGCACCAGCGCACGCAGCAACTCGCCCCCGACTTCGATGCTCTGGATGCCGCGCTGCCCGCGTTCGATGCCGGATGCCATGGTGTTTTGATGTTCGTCTAAAAAGAATGCATTAGACAATAGCAGATGAACGCATTACCATCCAGCTCTGTTTTCGTGGAGACATTCCAGATGACCATCCCCTGCCAGAGCGGCTTTGGCAATGAATATGCGAGCGAAGCGGTGCCCGGCGCGTTGCCGCAGGGCCGCAACAGTCCGCAGCGCGCACCGCTCGACCTGTACCCCGAACTGATCTCTGGCACCGCCTTCACCGCGCCGCGCCACGAGAACCGGCGCTCGTGGCTGTACCGGCGCCAGCCTTCGGTGGTGTCGGGGCGCTACCAGCCGTATGCTCAAACGCGCTGGCAAACCGGCGGCGACCGCAGCATCGCGTTGCCGCCCGAGCCGATGCGCTGGCAGCCGGTGCCGCTGGAGGGCGCAGCCGATGCAGACTTCGTCGACGGCATGCACACGCTCGCGGCCAATGGCGACTGCGAAGCGCAAACCGGAATCGGCGCGCTGGTGTACCTCGCGGGCCGCTCGATGGTGCGCCGCGCCTTCGTCAACGCCGACGGTGAAATGCTGCTGGTGCCGCAGCAGGGCCGCATCGTGCTCACGACCGAGATGGGCGTGCTCGAGGTCAAGCCGGGCGAGATCGCGCTGGTGCCGCGCGGCGTGGTGTTCAAGGTCGGCCTGCTCGACGGCATTTCGCGCGGCTACGTCTGCGAAAACTACGGCGCGCATTTCCGCCTGCCCGAGCTCGGCCCGATCGGCTCCAACGGCCTGGCCAACGCGCGCGACTTCCTCGCACCGGTGGCCGCGTTCGAACAGGAAGAGGGCGGCTACGAACTCGTCAAGAAGGCCGGCGGCCGCTTCTGGCGCGCGCCGACCCGGCAGTCGCCGTTCAACGTGGTGGCGTGGCACGGCAACCTCGCGCCGGTGAAATACGACACCGCGAACTTCATGACCATCGGCTCGATCAGCTTCGACCACCCGGATCCGTCGATCTTCACCGTGCTCACCTCGCCGAGCGACACGCCCGGCACCGCCAACTGCGACTTCGTGATCTTCCCGCCGCGCTGGCTGGTGATGGAAGACACCTTCCGTCCGCCCTGGTACCACCGCAACCTCATGAGCGAGTTCATGGGGCTGGTGTACGGCGAGTACGACGCCAAGCCGGGTGGCTTCAAGCCCGGCGGCGCCTCGCTGCACAACTGCATGGTTCCGCACGGCCCCGATGAAGAGGCTTTCACCAAGGCCAGCCAGGCCGACCTGAAGCCGCAGAAGCTCGACAACACGCTGGCCTTCATGTTCGAGAGCCGCTACCGTTTCATCCCTACCGCCTGGGCGCTGCAAAGCCCGGCACTCGACCACGATTACGCCGACTGCTGGGCCGGCCTGCAAGACCAATACAAGCCATGAACCTGCTCAACGAAACCCACGATCCGACGCTGCGCAGCTGGGTACCCTCGGCCAACGAAGCGGGCTGCGACTTCCCGCTCCAGAACCTGCCGTTCGGCCGCTTCAGGCCGGCGGGCACCGACGAGCCTTTCCGCATCGGCGTCGCGATCGGCGACCGGGTGCTGGACCTGGCGGCCGCGAAGCTGGTCGACCATGCCGACATGAACCGGCTCATGGGCGCGTCGCTCGCCGAGCGTGCCGAGCTGCGCGCCGCGCTGTCCGCGGGCCTGCGCGAAGGCAGCCCGAAGCAGTCGGGCTGGGAGCTCGCGCTGTATGCGCAGGCAGCGGTCGAGATGACGATCCCCTGCCGCATCGCCGACTACACCGACTTCTACACCGGCATCCACCACGCCACCACGGTCGGCAAGCTGTTCCGGCCCGACCAGCCCTTGATGCCCAACTACAAGTGGGTGCCGATCGGCTACCACGGCCGCGCCTCGTCGATCGGCGTGAGCGGCCAGCGCTTCCGGCGCCCGCAGGGGCAGACCCGAGCGCCGGATGCCGAAGTGCCCGGCTTCGGCCCGTCGAAGCGGCTCGACTACGAACTCGAACTCGGCTTCTTCATCGGCCAGGGCAATGCGCTCGGCGAGCCGATCACCATCGGCGAGGCGGAGCAGCACCTGTTCGGCGTGACCCTCCTCAACGACTGGTCGGCGCGCGACGTGCAGGCCTGGGAATACCAACCGCTCGGCCCGTTCCTGTCGAAGAATTTCGCCAGCACCCTATCGCCGTGGATCGTGACGATGGAGGCGCTGGCGCCGTTCCGCGCCGCCGCGTTCGAGCGGCCCGCTGGCGACCCGCAGCCACTGCCCTACCTCGACAGCGTGGCCAACCGCGAGGCCGGCGGGCTCGCCATCACGCTCGAGGTGTGGCTGCAGACCGCGAAGATGCGCAGCGCCGGCGCTGCGCCGAGGCGCCTCACGCGCGGCGGGGCCGCCGAGGCCACCTACTGGACCGCGGCGCAACTGGTCACGCACCACACGGTGAATGGCTGCAACCTGCAGCCTGGCGACCTGCTGGGGTCAGGCACGCTATCGGGGCCCGAACCCGATCAGGCCGGCTCGCTGCTGGAACTCACGCTGGGTGGCAAGCAGCCGATCACGCTGCCCAACGGCGAACGCCGCACCTTCCTGGAAGACGGCGACACGCTCACCCTGCGTGGCTACTGCGAGCGCGAAGGCGCGGTGCGGATCGGCCTGGGCGAGGTGAGCGGAACAGTGGTGCCCTGAGCCCCGGTCAGGCTCCGGCCGCGCGGGCTGCCTCGAGATGGGTCTTGGCCCGCTCCGCCAGCGCCATTTCGCCCGGCGTGCCGGGCGAAAACGCCTCCACCGGCATCGGCCGGCCGTGCGAGTCCACCGACACGAACACGATCAGGCACTCGGTGGTCTTGGCCATTTCGCCGCCCTTCATGTCGCCGCTGCGCACCTCGACCGAGATGTTCATGCTGGTGTTGCCGGTGTAGGCGAGCCGTGCCTCCACTTCGACCAGGTCGCCGATCATGATGGGGTGGTGAAAGCGGATGCTGCCGATGAAGGCCGTCACGCAATAGCGCTTGGCCCAACTGGTCGCGCAGGCATAGCCGGCCTCGTCGATCCACTTCATGACGGTGCCGCCATGCACCTTGCCGCCGAAGTTGACGGTGTTGGGATTGGCCAGAAAGCGAAGCGTGATGGACGGCATGAGGGCCTTTGTGCGGTGGGTGACGGATTATTGTCGCCCGGCGCCTGCTCATTGCGGCGAATCTTGTGCCCGCAGCGCTTCGTCGAACAGCGAGAGCAACTGCCGGGCGAACAGGTTCATGTTCAGGGCGCGGTTCGTGTCGCCGGTTTCGATCGTCCGGCTTGCGGTGACGGCACCGACGACGGCGATGCACAGGTGGCCCGGTGCGTCGCCATAGGGGCTGCCCGAAGGGCCGGCCGCGCCCGTCTCGCCGAGGCCCCAGGTGGCACGATGGGTGTCGCGGATCCGGCCCGCGATGAGCCTGGCAAAGGGTTCGGTTTCCCCGCGCATCCCGGCCACGTCGGCGGCCGTCAGTCCGAGCAGTGCCTTGCCGGCCCGCCGCGAGTACACGACCGCACCGCCGAGGAAAAAGCTCGATGCGCCAGGCACCGCGAGCAGCGCGGCCGACACCAGGCCGCCGGCCGAAGACTCTGCCACCGCCACGGTCTGGCCGCGTTCGCGCAGTGCCGCGCCGATACGGGCGGCGAGGTCGGCCAGCGGCGCCACGCCGGCCCCGTCAGCGGTGGATGCACTCAACCTGCCAGGCCCGCAAACACGTTCTGCACGTCGTCGTTCGCATCGATGGCCGCCAGGAAGGCTTCGACCTCTTCCAGATGCTCGGCGCTGAGGCTCGCCGGGTCGACCGGGTTCTTGGCCTTGTAGCCAAGCTTCGCGGAGACGACGTGGAAGCCCTGCGTCGGCAGTGCGCGGCTCACCAGGTCGAGGTCGTGCGGATCGGTCAGAAACACCGTGGGGCCGCCTTCCTCGCCGGGCTCGAAGTCCTGGGCGCCCGCTTCGATGGCGGCCAGTTCGGGGTCGGCGTTGGCCGATGTCGGCTCGGCTTCGATCATGCCCAGATGGTCGAAATCCCAGGCCACCGAGCCTGACGTGCCCAGGTGGCCCTTGCGAAACAGCACCCGCATTTCGGGCGCCGTGCGGTTCACGTTGTCGGTCAGGCATTCGACCATCACCGGCACGCGGTGCGGCGCAAAGCCTTCGTAGATCACATGCTCGAAATGAACCGCATCACCGGTGAGCCCGGCACCCTTCTTGATCGCGCGCTCCAGCGTCTCCTTGGGCATGGAGACCTTGCGGGCTTGCTCCACGACCAGCCGCAGACGCGAATTCGAGGCCGGGTCGGCCCCGCTGCGGGCCGCGATCATGATGTCCTTGGCCAGTCTTCCGAACAGCTTGCCCCTGGCATTGGCCGCCAGTTCCTTGCCTTTTGCTTTCCACTGCGCGCCCATGTCCGTTCCTCGTTGTTGTAGCGGGCACAGCATAGTCCTTGCAACCGCGTGGCAACATCGGGCTATCGATTGAGACCCGAGGGCGCGTGATGGACATCGAATTCGGCAACGCCGGCACGGTCGATACCAACGGCACCGGCTGGTTCATCGGCTTCAGTGACTGGTGCCGATCGACCGGGGCGCACCTGCGCCACATGCCGCCGGCGCTCGATGCCCGCGGCCTGTGCGTCAAATGGTTCATGCATCCGGCGGGGAATCCGGCCGGCGAGGCCAAGCCGGTCAGCACCGGCCGCACGATCTCGATGCTGGTCGGCGGCGCACCGGACAGCGAGTTCCGCATCGAGTTCTCGCCCACGGCGTCTTTCGCGCCGGCCAACACAATTAAACGCGTGCTGCGCGAGCCCGGCGATTTCGCGATCTGGGGCCCGGGCCTGTACCACCGCGCCTTCGGCATCGCGCCGGCCTGCGTCCTCACGATCCGCTGGGAACCGGGCGATGCGGCCTGCGCCGCCGAAGGTCAGCGGTAACCCGCCTCGTTCGGGTTGTGGATGATCCAGATCAGGTTGCCGCTGCTGAAATCACCCATGCCGCCACCCGCGAAAATCAGGCGGCCCTGGCCCTTGTAGGTCATCTCGAAGCGGTGGCGGTCGGCACCGAAATAGAACGGGATCCAGGCCTTGCCGGTGATGTAGGCGCCCTGGTCGGTCGGTGGGCCTGCGATGTCCTGCACCTGCCGTGCCGACATGCCGATCTGCAGCCTCGCGAACTTGCTGTTGGCGGCCGGGTTGCCGGTGATCTCGCCCTCGAAGTCGTTCAGGCCCTTCACGGTGCGGCCGCTGCCTGCTTCCACCTTCGATGAATCGACCACGTTGCCGCGCGCGTCCATGCCGGGCTTGCCGGCGCCGATGGTCGAAGGCGCGGGCGCCGCAGCCTGCGGTGCAGGCGCCGGCGCAGCGGCCGGACGTGCCGGCTCGACGGCCGCCACCGCGCAGCGCTCGAGGTCGACGATCTTCTGCTTCTCCTTGGGCGCGAAGCGGTAGTCGCGGATCTTCGTCGTGACTGTGCCGCCTGTGAACCCAGGGCCCACCGAGCGGCAACGGAAGTAGATGGGGTCGCCGGCGTCCACCGTGTACAGCCCCGGCGGCACGCCGCGGCCCGCGGCCTTGGCAAGCGTCAACGTCGTCGTCTTGCCGACGATCTCGGGCTTGACGCGCTTCTCGTTGCCGTCGTCCAGCAGGCCGCTGAGCTGGCGGTAATCGAGGCCTTCCACGGCGGGCGGCGGCGGTGGCGCGACCGGTGCGGCAGCAGCCGGTGCGGGGGCCGCGGGCGCTGCCGCGTTCTTCGATGTCGACGAGCAGCCGGCGGCCGCCAGGGCGACGGCGGCTGCGACAGCCAGGAAATTCAGGGACGTTTTAAGGATCAAGGTCGAGCTCCGTAGGGGTCTGCCGGGGATGTCTCCGGCCAGCGGCATTCTCCGGGTTTTTTGCGGCCTGTCTGCGCGCCAAACGGCCGATGCGGCCATGCGGCAGAGACCGGCGCGCGACAATGCCCTGGCGCCGCTCTTGCTAAGGTCGGAGCCTCCCGAAACTGTTCGCCGCTCCCGATGACCGACGCCCCCACCGCTGCCTGCCTCGTCGAAGACCTTGTGGCGCTGATGCGTCTTGAAGCCGTGGGCGAAGACCGCTTTCGCGGCGAGAGCGAGGACATCGGCACACCCGCGGTGTTCGGCGGCCAGGTGCTCGGCCAGGCCGTGATGGCCGCGAGCCGCACGGTCGAGCCCGATCGGCCGATGCATTCGATGCACGCCTACTTCCTCTTGCCCGGCGAGCATGCGCCGATCGACTACACCGTGGACCGCGTGCGCGACGGGCGCAGTTTCACCACCCGGCATGTGCTGGCGCGCCAGCGTGGCCGCATCATCTTCGAGATGGCGGCCTCGTTCCAGACCGCCGATGAAGGCGTCGAGCACCAGTCGGCGATGCCCGAAACGCGTGGCCCCGAAGGCCTGCCGAGCGAACTCGAGCGGCGCGTGGCACTGGGCGACCGGCTGCCCGCGCGCTGGCAGGTCAAGGGCACCGAGCCGCACGGCATCGAATTTCGCCGCGTCGAGGACGACGACCTGCTGGCGCCGGCACCGCGCGAAGGCGGCAGCGCGATCTGGATGCGTGCCGTCTCGCCGCTGCCCGACGATCCGTCGGTGCACCGCGCGCTGCTGGCCTATGCGTCCGATCACGGCCTGTTGCGTGCCGCGCTGGTACCGCATGGCCTCACCTTCATGACCGGGCAACTGCGTGCGGCCAGCCTGGACCACGCCATGTGGTTCCACCGCGAGTTCCGCTTCGACGACTGGCTGCTCTACACGATCGATTCGCCAAGCGCCGGCGGTGCGCGCGGCTTCTGCCGCGGCAGCGTGTTCGCGCGAGACGGCCGGCTGGTGGCGTCGACCGCCCAGGAAGGCATGTTGCGCGTACTGCGCTGATGCACTGTGCGCGGCTCAGCCCTTGAAGGGGTTGGACGTCGCGAACCAGAGCCCGATGCCGGTGGCGATGATGAAGGCGCCGTCGGTCACGCCCGCCACCAGGAAGAACTTGGTCTGCAGCGTGTCGACCAGCTCCGGCTGGCGCGCCGTGCCCTCCAGAAACTTCGAACCGACGATACCGATGCCGATGCAGGAGCCGAAAGCGGCAATGCCGATCAGCAGCGAAACGCCGAGGGGGAGGATGTCGAAGCCGTTCATGGCGGGTTCCTTTCAGGGGTTGCTTGGTTTTTGAACGTGGCTTCACTTTCGTGCAATGCCTGCACACGGTCGATAACGTCGCAGGTCATGGTGCCGCGCCAGCCGCGAGAATCGCGTCATGAAATCCAAGCTGCCGCTCCCCACACGCCGACGGATGTGCATGCGCCTCGTGCTCGCGGTGGCGGCGCCCGTCTGGGCTGTCAGCGGCTGGGCGCAGGCCCCGGCCGCCGGCCGGACCGAAGCCCTGTACGAGGGCGTGCTCGGCAGCAGCCTGATCGGCATGACGCTGGTGGTGCCCAAGGGCGCGGAAGGCCGCCTGGCCGGGCACTACTTCCACGGCAAGTTCCTGAAGGACATCCCGCTCACGGGCAGCTTCCAGGGTGGGCGGCTTACGTTGCGCGAAGCGGGCGGCGGCACCTTCACGCTGGAACTGGTGAGCAACGGCACCGGGGGCGGGAAACCGCTCGACTTCAGCAACAGCATCGGCCTCACGGGCGCCTGGACGCAAGGGGGCAAGCGCCTCGACGTGACGCTCGGGAACACCGCCAACCGGCCGGCGGGCGGCCGTCGCTATGAGCAGGTCACCAAGGAAACCGACGAGGAGTTCGAAGCGCGTGTGCAGGGCTTCCATCGCGCGGTGCTGGCGGGCGACCGTGCCGGGGCTGCACGTTTCGTCGACTTTCCGTTGCACGTCAACCAGGGTGGCAAGGGGCGCGAGATCGCATCGGCCGAGCAACTGGACGCCGCCTGGGATCAGGTCTTTACGCGGGCCTGCCTCAACGCGCTGAAGGAGGCGCTGCCGCATGACATGTTCGTCTCCAACGGACGGGCCATGATCGGCAACGGCGTGGCCTGGTTCAGCGCCAACGGTGCGGTGGCGATCAACGTACCCTGAGCCGATGCGCTACAGAAGGCGCTTGAGATAGCGCCCGGTGTGGCTCGCCTCGTTCGCCGCGATGTCTTCCGGCGTGCCTTCGCCCACCACCATGCCGCCGCCGGCGCCGCCCTCGGGCCCCATGTCGATCAGCCAGTCGGCGGTCTTGATGACGTCGAGGTTGTGCTCGATCACCACGATGGTGTTGCCCGCGTCGCGCAACTGGTGCAATACCCTGAGCAGCAGCTCGATGTCGGCGAAGTGCAGGCCGGTGGTCGGCTCGTCGAGGATGTACAGCGTGCGGCCGGTGTCGCGCTTGCTGAGCTCCAGCGCGAGCTTCACGCGCTGCGCCTCGCCACCCGACAGCGTGGTGGCCGACTGGCCCAGCTTGATGTAGGAGAGGCCCACGTCCAGCAGCGTGTGCAGCTTGCGCTCGATGGTCGGCACGGCTTTCAGGAACTCGTGCGCCACCTCGACCGTCATGTCGAGGATCTGCGCGATGTTGCGGCCCTTGTATTGCACCTCGAGCGTTTCGCGGTTGTAGCGCTGGCCGTGGCACACCTCGCAGGGCACGTACACGTCGGGCAGGAAGTGCATCTCGACCTTGACCACGCCGTCGCCCTGGCAGGCCTCGCAGCGGCCACCGGCCACGTTGAAGCTGAAGCGGCCCGGCCCGTAGCCGCGCTCGCGCGCGGTGTTGGTCTCGGCCATGAGTTCGCGGATCGGCGTGAACAGGCCCGTGTAGGTGGCGGGGTTGCTGCGCGGCGTGCGGCCGATCGGACTCTGGTCGACGTTGATGACCTTGTCGAAGTACTCGATGCCCTCGACCGACTCGTGCGCGGCCGGCTCCTCGTGCGCGCGGTACAGCGTGCGTGCCACCGCGGTGTAGAGCGTGTCGTTCACCAGGGTCGACTTGCCCGAGCCCGAGACGCCGGTCACGCAGGTCAGCAGGCCGACCGGGAAGGCCACGCTCACGTTCTTCAGGTTGTTGCCGGTCGCGCCGACCACGCGGATTTCCTGCAGGTCGCTTTGCGAGGCGAGGTGCGCTGCTTCGCGTGCCTGCCGCTTCAGCGCGGCCGGGCTCGGTGGAAACTTGGGCTTGATCGCGGCCGCCTTCTTCTCTTCGGCACTCTTGCGCAACACCGGCAGCCAGGGCGTGCGGTGCTTCGGCAGAGCGATCTTCTTGGTGCCCAGCAGGTACTGGCCGGTGAGCGAGGCGGGGTTGTCGCGCACCTGCTCGTAGGTGCCCTGTGCCATCACGCGGCCGCCATGCACGCCGGCGCCCGGGCCCATGTCGATCACGTGGTCGGCGGCGTGGATCATGTCCTCGTCGTGCTCGACCACGAGCACGCTGTTGCCGATGTCGCGCAGGTGCTTGAGCGTGCCGATCAGCCGGTCGTTGTCGCGCTGGTGCAGGCCGATGCTGGGCTCGTCGAGCACGTACATCACGCCCGTGAGGCCGGAGCCGATCTGCGATGCCAGGCGGATGCGCTGCGCCTCGCCGCCCGAGAGCGTCTCGGCACTGCGGTCCAGGCTCAGGTAGTTGAGGCCGACGTCGTTCAGGAACTTCAGCCGCAGGCCGATCTCGCGCACGATCTTGTCGGCGATCTCGGCCTTCGAGCCGCGCAGCTTCAAGGTCTGGAAGTAGCCGAGGCTCTCGCGCAGCGTGGCATGGCTGACCTCGTAGATGCTCATGCGCTGCGGCTCGCCGTCGCCGGTCTCGTCGACCAGGAACACGTTGCGCGCCTCGCGCCGTAGCCGCGTGCCGCCGCAATCCGGGCAGGGCTGCATGTTGCGGTAGCGGGCCAGCTCTTCGCGCACCGCGACCGAATCGGTTTCGCGGTAGCGCCGCGTCATGTTCGGGATGATCCCTTCGAACGGGTGCTTGCGCGTGAGCTTCTTGCCGGCCTGCTGGCCGCTCTCCATCACGTAGTTGAACTTGATCTCTTCTTCGCCCGAGCCTGTGAGCACTGCGTTGCGCACGGCCTCTGGCAACTCCTCGAACGGGCGGTCGATGTCGACGCCGTAGTGCTTCGCCACGCTCTCCAGCATGCTGAAGTAGTAGCCGTTGCGCCGGTCCCAGCCCTTGATCGCGCCGCTCGCCAGCGAGAGCGACGGAAACGCAACCACGCGCGAAGGATCGAAGACCTCGCGGTGACCCAGCCCGTCGCAGCTCGGGCAGGCGCCCACCGGCGAGTTGAACGAGAACAGGCGCGGCTCCAGCTCGGCCAGCGAGTAGTGGCAGATCGGGCAGGCGAACTTGGCGTTGTAGAGATGCTCCTTGTCCGCCGCGCCCTCCTGGCCCAGTTCGAGCGCGATCGCCCGGCCATCGGCCAGCCGCAGCGCGGCCTCGAAGCTCTCGGCCAGCCGCTGCTGCATGTCGGGCCGCGCGCGCAGCCGGTCGATCACCACGTCGATGTCGTGCTTCTCGGTCTTCTTGAGCTTGGGCAGGTCGTTGTATTCGTAGGTCTGGCCATCGACGCGAAAGCGCACGTAGCCCTGCGCCTGCATCTCGGCGAACAGTTCGACGAACTCGCCCTTTTTCTCGCGGGCGACGGGCGCCAAAATCATCAGGCGCGGCTCGTCGGGAATGCCCAGCGTCGCATCGACCATCTGCGAGACGGTCTGCGCCTGCAGTGGCAGATGGTGGTCGGGGCAGTAGGGCGTGCCGGCGCGCGCATAGAGCAGGCGCAGGTAGTCGTGGATCTCGGTGACGGTGCCGACGGTCGAGCGCGGGTTGTGGCTGGTGGCCTTCTGCTCGATGCTGATCGCAGGGCTCAGGCCCTCGATCACGTCGACATCGGGCTTGTCCATCAGCTGCAGGAACTGCCGGGCATAGGCCGACAGGCTCTCGACATAGCGGCGCTGACCCTCGGCGTACAGCGTGTCGAACGCCAGGCTCGACTTGCCCGAGCCCGACAGGCCGGTGATCACCACCAGCTTGTTGCGCGGAATGTCGAGATCGATGTTCTTGAGGTTGTGCGTGCGCGCGCCACGGATGCTGATGCGCTGCTGCGCGAGCAGTGCGCCGAGGTAGGCGTCGTCGGAGGGGGAATTCACGGGGCAGTCCGTTCTGGGCAACCGAGCATGATAAGTCGCCCGGCGTTTCCGGGCACAATCTCCGGTTTCCTCCTCCTCTCTCACTCATTCATCAGGGGCAGTGCATATGGCATCGGTCAACAAGGTCATCGTCGTCGGCAACCTCGGGCGCGACCCGGAAATGCGGACATTCCCGAGCGGCGACCAGGTCGCGAACGTGACCGTCGCCACCACAGACAAGTGGAAAGACAAGCAAAGCGGCGAGATGCGCGAAGCCACCGAGTGGCACCGCATCGTGTTCAACGGCCGCCTGGCCGAAATCGCCGGCCAGTACCTGCGCAAGGGCTCGCAGGTGTACGTCGAAGGCAGCCTGCGCACGCGCAAGTGGACCGACAAGGACGGCATCGAAAAATTCACCACCGAGATCCGCGCCGACCAGATGCAGATGCTCGGCAGCCGCCAGGGCGCGGGCGGCCCGTCGGGCGGCGGTGACGATGACGGCGGTTACTCGCAAGGCGGTGGTGGCGGCGGCGGTGGCGGCTACGCTCCGCGTGCGCCGGCCGCCGCACCGCGCGCACCGGCCCCTGCGCCGCGCCAGGCGCCCGCGAAGTCGTCCTCCGGCTTCGACGACATGGACGACGACATTCCGTTCTGAAGCAAGCGCTGCGGGCCGCGGGCCGGGCGGCGCGCGCGGCCAGCAATGGCCCTGCTGCCTTGCAGGCAGCGGCTTCGGCCCAAGATACGCACCCTGTATCTGATGCCGGCGCCCGCTCGATGACCACTCCGCTTTCCATTCTCGATCTGTCCCCCATCTGCGAAGGCGGCGACGCTTCGCAGTCGTTCCGCAACTCGTTGTCGCTCGCGCAACATGGCGAGAAGCTCGGCTACCGGCGCTACTGGCTTGCCGAGCACCACGGCATGCCGGGCATTGCGAGCGCAGCGACCGCGGTGCTGCTGGCCCACATTGGCGCCGGCACCCAGACGATCCGTATCGGCGCAGGCGGCGTGATGCTGCCGAACCATTCACCCCTGGTCATCGCCGAGCAGTTCGGCACGCTGGAGTCGCTGTATCCAGGGCGCATCGACCTTGGCCTGGGCCGCGCGCCGGGTTCGGACCAGCGCACCGCGCATGCGTTGCGCCGCAACCTCGAGTCCGATGCGGACCAGTTCCCGCAGGACGTGGTCGAGCTGATGGACTACATGTCGAAGGCGCCGCGCCAGCCGGTGATGGCCGTGCCGGGCCGTGGGCTGGAGGTGCCGGTGTGGATCCTCGGCTCCAGCACTTTCGGCGCGCAGCTCGCGGCGCATCTTGGCCTGCCCTACGCCTTTGCCTCGCACTTCGCACCGCAGCAGCTGATGCAGGCGATCCGCATCTACCGCGAAACCTTCAAGCCATCGGCGCAGTTGCAGAAGCCGTATGTGATGCTGGGCTTCAATGTGTTCGCGGCCGACACAGACGAAGAGGCGAACTTCCGCGCCAGTTCCTGGCAACAGGCCTTCGTCAACCTGCGCAGCGGACGGCCGGGACGCCTGCCGCCGCCGGTCAAGAACTACCGCGGCACGGTCGGCCCAGCCGAGAACGCGTTGCTCGATTCGGTGCTGTCATGCTCGGCGGTCGGCTCGGTCGAGACCGTGCGGGCCGGCATGCAGGCCTTCATCGCGCGCACCGGGGCCGACGAGCTGATGGTCACCTCGCAGGTGTTCGACCACGCGGCACGGCTGCGCTCCTATGAGCTTCTGGCCGGCATCCGCGACGAGGTCGCTACGGCCGCGCTGCCCGGCTAGCCCAGGGCGCCGACGATCACACCGCCGCCGAGGCAGACTTCGCCGTCGTACACCACGGCCGACTGGCCCGGCGTCACGGCCCACTGCGCCGCGGGGAAGTCGAGGCGGATGCGACCTTCGTCGCCCGCGCCCAGCGCGCAGCCCGCATCGGCCTGCCGATAACGCGACTTGGCGCCGTAGTGGCCCGGTGCCGGCGCCGCGCCGGCGACCCAGCTCGTGTCGTCGGCCTCGAGCGCATGCGACAGCAGCCACGGGTGGTCGTGCCCCTGCACCACCCACAAGGTGTTCTTCTCGACGTCCTTGCGTGCCACGAACCAGGGCGAGTGGTCGCCGCCACCGCGCTGCGCGCCCTTTTCTTTCACGCCGCCGATGCCGAGGCCCTGGCGCTGGCCCAGCGTGTAGAAGCTCAGGCCCTGGTGCTCGCCGACGGTGCGGCCGCGTGCGTCCTTGATCGGGCCCGGCGCCTTGCTGATGTAGCGGTTGAGGAAGTCGCGGAAAGGCCGCTCGCCGATGAAGCAGATGCCGGTGGAGTCCTTCTTCTTCGCGTTGGGCAGGCCGATTTCGTCCGCGATGCGGCGCACCTCGGTCTTGTGCAGTTCGCCGACCGGGAACAGCGTCTTCGACAGCTGCGCCTGGTTCAGCCGGTGCAGGAAGTAGCTTTGATCCTTGGCGGGATCGAGGCCCTTGAGCAGCTCGTGCTGCTGCGTGGCTTCGTTGAAACGCACGCGTGCATAGTGGCCCGTGGCGATCTTCTCGGCGCCGAGCCGCATCGCATGGTCGAGGAAGGCCTTGAACTTGATCTCGGCATTGCACAGCACGTCTGGGTTCGGCGTGCGGCCGGCCTGGTACTCGCGCAGGAACTCGGCGAACACGCGATCCCGGTAGTCGGCCGCGAAGTTGACATGCTCGATCTCGATGCCCAGCACATCGGCCACGCTGGCCGCGTCGATGAAGTCGATGTTCGACGAGCAGTACTCGCTGTCGTCGTCGTCTTCCCAGTTCTTCATGAAGATGCCGATCACCTCGTGGCCCTGCTGTTTCAGCAGGTGCGCCGTGACCGCGGAGTCGACCCCGCCACTCAGACCCACCACGATGCGCTGCTTTTTCATGACCGGGCGATTGTCCCCGTCCGCGCAAAGCGGTGCCGGCATGCGGGAAATCACGGGGGCGCGCGGCGCGCGACGCCGGGTGCGGGCTCGGACAATGGCCGCCTTGATGCACGGAGACAACCCCATGACGACGCGTTCGCCTTTCTCGTTCCAACGCCGCCGCGTTTGCCAGTCGCTGGCACTGCTCGCCACCGGGGGCGCGAGCGCCCTGCACGCGCAGGGCGCCTGGCCACAGAAACCGATCCGGCTGGTGGTGCCGTTTGCGCCCGGTGGTTCCAGCGAGGTGGTCGCGCGTTCCGTGGCGGGCGAGTTGACCAAGCAGCTCGGCCAGAGCGTGTTCGTCGAGAACAAGCCCGGCGGTGCCGGCGTCATCGCGATGCAGGAGGTGGCCAAGGCCGGCGCCGACGGCTACACGCTGATCCTCGGCCACGTCGGCACGCTGGCGGTCAACCCGTACATGCTGCCGAGCCAGCCCTACGACGTGAACAAGGACTTCATCCCGGTCACGCTGCTGGCCAAGGTGCCCAATGTGCTCGTGGTGCACCCGGACGTGCCGGCGAAGACTTTCAAGGAGTTCATCGCCTATGCCAAGGCCAATCCGGGCAAGGTCAACTACTCCTCGGCCGGCAACGGCAGCTCGGGCCACCTGAGCATGGAATACCTCAAGCTCACGGCCGGATTTTTCATGACCCACATTCCCTACCGCGGCAGCGGCCCGCAGATGACCGACCTGCTGGCCGGCCGCGTGCAGGTGGCGATGAACGGGTTGCCGAGCGTGTCGGCCTTCATCAAGAGCGGCAAGCTGCGCGCGCTGGCGGTTGGTTCGGCACAGTGCATCGCGGCGCTGCCGGACGTGCCGACCATCGCCGAGAGCGGCTACAAGGGCTTCGAAACCTCGCAGTGGTACGGCCTGCTCGCGCCGGCCGGCACGCCCGCGCCGGTGGTGAAGCGGCTGCAGGAAGAAAGCCTCAAGGCACTGCGCACCGGCCCGGTCACCGAACGCTTTGCGCACGACTCGGCCGTGGGGGTTGGCGACACACCGGAGCAGTTCGCCGCGTTCATCACCGCGCAGCAGAAGGTGTGGAAAGACATCGTCGCGAAGGCCGGCATCAAGCCGGATTGACCACCGACGGATCGGTGTGGATCAGGTCGAGCGGGTAGCGCCGGCCGGCCAGGTAGTCTTCGATGCATTGCAGCAGCAAGGGGCTGCGATGCCGCTCGGTGCTGGCGCGGATTTCGTCGGCGGTGAGCCACAACGTGCGCACGATGCCGGTGTCGAGTTCGCGGCCGGCCTCGAACATGCCGAGTTCGCCGGCAAATGCAAAGCGCAGGTACGTCACGTCCTCATCGTCCGCCTGCTTCTGGAACCGTGCCATGTAGATGCCGACCAGCGTAGTGGGCGTGAAGTGATGGGCGGTTTCTTCGAGCGCCTCGCGCGCGCAGCCCTCGGCGGGAGATTCGCCCGGATCCAGGTGGCCGGCCGGCGTGTTGAGCTTGAGGCCGCCGGCGGTGTGCTCCTCGACCAGCAGGAAGCGCCCGTCCTGCTCGATCACTGCCGCGACCGTGACGTTCGGCTTCCAGCGCAGGGCGGCGGGCGCGCCTTCGGGCTTGTGCATGGCTGCTAGCGAAGGACGTAGCCGCTGAAGCGCCAGATCCCGTCGCGGTCCATGTGAAAACTGACCAGCTCGCGCATCGAGGCCCGATTCGCCGCCGTGTTGGTGAAGCGGGTTTCATACTCCACGCTCACATACTGGCCCGCCAGGTCGGCATCGCTGTCGGCCACCACCTGGCGGTTGATGGCAACCCAGGTGCGCTGCAGCGGCGCGCCGAGCGGGCCGCGCAGCTTCGAGATCTGGGCCATGAAGTCGGCGCGGGCCACGCGCTTCCTGGCGGCCGGCGCAGCGCCATCCCATAGCTCGCCGGTCTTGGCCTGGTCGACGAGCTGGATCACCTGCAGGCCGCCGCGCACCATGTCGCTGGCCTCCACGTCCTGGGCCGTGGCACTGCCGAGCCAGCCGGCCAGCAGCGTCAGGCCGAACAGCAGCTTGATCGTCGTTCGCTTCATTCTTGTCGTTCCTTGTCGTCGTCGCGCATCGCCGGTGTCACCGTGCAAGCGGCATTCTCCACGCTGTCGATCCCGGTCGTGGCGCCATGGCATTGCGCCACGGCGCGTGGTCATGCTTCGGCGCTGAGAGCAGGCGGGGAAGAGGGGGCGAACGACTCGCCGTCCATGGCTTCGAGCCGGTAGCCCAGGCCGTAGACCGCCGACAGCAGAAAGCCGTTGGCCGGCCGCAGGTCGAGCTTGGTGCGCAGTCTTGAAATGTGGGTGTCGAGCGAGCGCGAGGGCGCGTCGGGCGCGGCGCCCCACACCGCTTCGCGCAGGTGTTCGCGCGACAGCAGCCGCCCCATGTTCTGGAACAGGAACAGCGCAAGTTCGTACTCGCGGTGCTTGAGCTCGATCGGCACGCCGTTGACCTGGAGCGCGCGCGCACGCTGCATGAAGTGGTAGGGCCCGAACGAGACCTCCGCCTCGTGCTGGCGCGGATAGGCGCGGCGCAGCAGGGCGCGTACCCGGGCCTGGAGTTCGCCCACGCGGATCGGTTTGACCATGAAGTCGTCGGCGCCGGCCGCCAGGCCTTCGATCATGTCGGCCTCTTCTCGGCGCGCCGTCACGAACAGGATGGGGATGCTGCTCGCAAGATCCTGGCGGATCCACTGAACCACCGCAGGCCCGGAAACGTCGGGAAGGTTCCAGTCAAGAACGAGCAGATCGAAGCTTTGCTGGCGCAGGTCGCGCAGCAACGTCTTCCCTTCGGTGTAGCAGTGGCATTCGTGGCCAATGCCTTCCATCGTGTGCTCGATCAGCTCGAGCTGGTACGGTTCGTCATCAAGCGCTGCGATTCGCATTCCATTCCCCTGACTTTTTTTAGTGCCCGTGAGTCTAGGTCGGGTGGGTGCCTGCAAGCCAGCGTGCGGCGGGCATCAACTGTCAACTACTGCACGAAGTTGCGCATCGAGTACCGACGGAAGGTATTTACTTTCCTGGAAGGGGCGTCATGGCGGGCCGCTGCGATTACGGCTATTTGCTACGAAGTTGATAGCGGCTCAGGTAGATTCGGCGGGTGTTGCAACCTGAAATTGCCGTTGAGCGAATGGGACAGTGCGCGCTGGACGTCTTCGGGTAAGCTCGGCGCAAATTTCAATGCGGCCCCGACGCCGCTCCCGCCCTGAGGAGATATCTATGCTGATAGGCGTGCCCGCCGAGACGACGGCTGGCGAAACCCGAGTGGCGCTTACGCCCGAGACGGCCAAGAAACTCGTGGCGCAGGGCCACACGGTGCGTGTGCAGGCGGGCGCCGGCGTTGCCGCCAGCGTCACCGACGCGGCGTACCAGGCAGCCGGCGCGGAGATCACCGACATCGACGGGGCTTTCGCGGCCGATATCGTGCTCAAGGTGCGAACCCCCGACGAGGCCGAGGCCGCCCGCATGAAACCGGGCACCGTGGTCGTCGGCATGCTCAACCCCTTCGATGCGGCCGGACTGCAGCGCCTGGCCACGGCCGGACTCACCAGCTTTGCACTCGAAGCCGCGCCGCGCACCACGCGCGCCCAGAGCATGGACGTCCTCTCATCGCAGGCCAACATCGCCGGCTACAAGGCCGTGATGATGGCGGCCGACAAATACCAGCGCTTCTTCCCGATGCTGATGACCGCCGCCGGCACCGTGAAGGCGGCGCGCGTGGTGATCCTGGGCGTCGGCGTGGCCGGCCTGCAGGCCATCGCCACGGCAAAGCGCCTGGGCGCGGTGATCGAGGCATCGGACGTGCGCCCGAGCGTGAAGGAGCAGATCGAGTCGCTCGGCGGCAAGTTCATCGAGGTCTCCTACGACACCGATGAAGAAAAAGAAGCCGCCGTGGGCGTCGGCGGCTATGCCAAGCCGATGCCGGCCAGCTGGCTCGCGCGCCAGCAGGTCGAAGTCGCCAAGCGCGTCGCGCTGGCCGACATCGTCATCAGCACGGCCCTGATTCCGGGGCGCGCGGCACCGACGCTCATCACTGAAGACATGGTCAAGTCGATGAAGCCGGGCTCGGTGATCGTCGACATCGCAGCCGGCAAGGGCGCCGACGGCATCGGGGGCAACTGTCCGCTGTCGGAAGCCGACAAGACGGTGGTCAAGCACGGCGTGACCATCGTGGGCGAGACCAATCTCGCGGCGCTGGTAGCGGCCGACGCGTCGGCGCTGTATGCGCGCAACGTGCTCGACTTCCTGAAGCTGATCGTCACGAAGGAGAGCGGCCTGAAGATCGATCTTGAGGACGACATCGTGGCCGCGTGCCGCATGACGCAAGACGGCCAAATCACAAGGAAGTAAGCCATGGATCCCGTTTCCCACACCGTCATCAACCTGATCATCTTCGTGCTGGCCATCTACGTCGGCTACCACGTGGTCTGGACCGTCACCCCCGCACTGCACACGCCGCTGATGGCGGTGACCAACGCGATCTCGGCGATCGTGATCGTCGGCGCCATGCTCGCCGCCGCCCTGACCGAAACCACGCTCGGCAAGACCATGGGCGTGCTGGCCGTGGCGCTCGCAGCGGTCAACGTATTCGGCGGTTTCCTCGTCACGCGGCGCATGCTCGAGATGTTCAGGAAGAAGGAAAAGAAGGTCGCTCCCAAGGCTGAAGGAGCCGCCCCATGAGCATGAACGTTGTCACGCTGCTGTATCTGGTGGCGTCGGTTTGCTTCATCCAGGCCTTGAAGGGCCTGTCGCATCCAACCACCTCGATCCGCGGCAACCTGTTCGGCATGATCGGCATGGCCATCGCCGTGGCGACCACGGCCGCGCTGATCGTGCAGCTGTCGGGCGGCAAGGCGCTCGGCATGGGCTGGGTGCTGTTCGGCCTGCTGGTCGGCGGCACCGCGGGCTCGATCATGGCCAAGCGCGTCGAGATGACCAAGATGCCCGAGCTGGTCGCGTTCATGCACAGCATGATCGGCCTGGCGGCGGTGTTCATCGGGGTCGCGGCGGTGGCCGAACCCTGGGCCTTCGGGATCGTGCCGGCGCCCGTGGCGGCCGTGCTCGGCGCCACCTCGACGGCGGGCTCGATGCTGGTCGAAGGCTTCGTGCGCGAGCCAATCCCCTACGGCAACCGGCTCGAGCTGTTCCTCGGTGCGGCCATCGGCGCCATCACCTTCAGCGGTTCGGTCATCGCGTTCGGCAAGCTCTCGGGCAAGTACAAGTTCCGCCTGTTCCAGGGCGCGCCCGTGCAGTTCAAGGGCCAGCACATGCTCAACCTGGTGCTCGGGCTGCTGACCATCGGCCTCGGGCTGGTGTTCGTCGCGACCGAGAGCTGGACCGCGTTCTTCGCGATGCTCGCGTTGTCGTTCGTGATGGGCGTGCTGATCATCATCCCGATCGGCGGCGCCGACATGCCGGTGGTGGTGTCGATGCTCAACAGCTATTCGGGCTGGGCGGCGGCGGGCATCGGCTTCAGCCTGAACAACGCGATGCTGATCATCGCCGGCTCGCTGGTGGGCAGCTCGGGCGCGATCCTCTCCTACATCATGTGCAAGGCGATGAACCGCTCGTTCTTCAACGTGATCCTGGGCGGCTTCGGCGGCGAGGCGACCACCGCGGCCGCCGGTTCCGGCGAGCAGCGGCCGGTCAAGAGCGGCAGCGCCGACGACGCGGCCTACATGCTGAGCAACGCCGAGACCGTGATCATCGTGCCCGGCTACGGCCTGGCGGTGGCGCGCGCCCAGCACGCGGTGAACGAACTGGCCGAGAAGCTCACGCACAAGGGCGTGATCGTGAAGTACGCGATCCACCCGGTGGCCGGGCGCATGCCGGGTCACATGAACGTGCTGCTGGCCGAGGCCGAGGTGCCCTACGACCAGGTGTTCGAGATGGAAGACATCAACGGCGAGTTCGCGCAGGCCGACGTGGCCATCATCCTGGGCGCCAACGACGTGGTGAATCCGGCGGCGCTGACCAAGGGCAGCGCCATCTACGGCATGCCGATCCTGGAGGCCTACAAGGCCAAGACCGTGATCGTGAACAAGCGCAGCATGGCGGCAGGCTACGCCGGCCTGGACAACGAACTGTTCTACATGGACAAGACCATGATGGTGTTCGGCGACGCCAAGAAGGTGGTCGAGGACATGGGCAAGGCGATCGAGTAGCCGGCCCCGCTGCCTGCGCGTGCCCGTTGGGCGCCGCAGGCATTTTTCACAGATGGAGACGAAGAACATGACAGATCGCCCCTGGCTCCGCAGCTATCCCGAAGGTGTGCCCGCCGACATCGACGCGTCGCAGTACACGTCGCTGGTCGCGCTGATGGAAGAGAGTTTCAGCAAGTACGGCGACCGCGTGGCCTACAGCTTCATGGGCAAGGATCTGAGCTTCGCGCAGACCGACAAGGCCAGTGCCGCGCTCGCGGCCTATCTACAGAACCTCGGCCTCGTGAAAGGCGACCGCGTCGCGCTGATGATGCCGAACACACCGCAGTACCCGATCTCGGTGGCCGCGGTGTTGCGTGCCGGGCTGGTGGTGGTCAACGTGAACCCGCTCTACACGCCGCGCGAACTCGAGCACCAGCTCAAGGACTCGGGCGCCAAGGCGATCATCATCATGGAGAACTTCGCCAACACGCTGCAGCAATGCCTGCAGGCCACGCCAGTCAAGCACATCGTGCTGGGCGCGGTGGGCGACCAGCTCGGCTTTCTCAAGGGTGCGCTGGTCAACTACGTGGTGCGCAACGTCAAGAAGGCGGTGCCACAGTTCGATCTGCCAGGAGCCGTCCGCTTCAACGATGCGGTCGAAAAAGGCAGCGCGCGCAAGCTCGACAAGCCCGTCATCGGCCCCGACGACGTCGCCGTGCTGCAGTACACCGGCGGCACCACCGGCGTGAGCAAGGGCGCGGTGCTGCTGCACCGCAACGTGATCGCCAACGTGCTGCAGTCCGAAGCCTGGAATGACCCGGCCATGAAGACCGTGCCGGCCGGCGAGCAGCCGACCAGCGTTTGCGCGCTGCCGCTGTATCACATCTACGCGTTCACCGTGAACATGATGCTGGGCATGCGCACGGGCGGCAAAAACATCCTGATCCCGAATCCGCGCGACATCCCCGCGGTGCTGAAGGAGCTGTCGAAGCACACCTTCCATAGCTTCCCTGCGGTCAACACGCTGTTCAACGGACTCGCGAACCATCCCGACTTCGGCACCGTGAACTGGAGCAACCTCAAGGTCTCCGTGGGCGGCGGCATGGCGGTGCAGGGTGCGGTGGCCAAGCTCTGGCTCGAGAAAACCGGCTGTCCGATCTGCGAGGGCTACGGGCTTTCCGAAACTTCGCCGTCGGCCACCTGCAACCCGACCACCAGCAAGGCCTATACGGGCACCATCGGCCTGCCCCTGCCGGGCACCTGGCTCAAGCTGCTGGACGACGACGGTCATGAAGTGCCGGCCGGCGAACGCGGCGAGATCGCGATCAAGGGCCCGCAGGTGATGGCAGGCTACTGGCAGCGGCCCGACGAAACGGCCAAGAGCATGACGGCCGACGGCTACTTCAAGACCGGCGACATCGGCACCGTCGACGAGCGCGGGTACTTCAAGATCGTCGACCGCAAGAAAGACATGGTGCTGGTCAGCGGCTTCAACGTGTACCCCAACGAAGTCGAGGATGTGGTGGCCACGCTCGAAGGCGTCATGGAGTGCGCCGTGGTCGGTGTGCCCGACGAGAAGACCGGCGAAGCCGTGAAGCTCGTGATCGTGAAGAAGAACCCTGCGCTCACCGAGCAGCAGGTACGCGAGTTCTGCCGCACCAACCTCACCGGCTACAAGCAGCCCAAGGTGGTGGAGTTCCGCACCGAAATGCCGAAGACGCCGGTCGGCAAGATCCTGCGCCGCGAACTGCGCGACAAGAAGTAGCACCCTTCAATAAGGGTTCGGCCGGGGGCGCAGGCCGGCATTGGACTTGCATAGTCCTGCCATGATGGCCACCGCGCTCCCACCTTCGTGTCTTCGCTGCCCCTCCAGGTGGCGCTGCCTTGCCTGGGGCGGCCCGGCGCTGCGCTGATGCTTCGCTTCCTCCTCACGCGCCTGAGCCTGCTCGTGCCGACCTTTCTCGGCATGACGCTGCTGGCCTTCTTCCTGATCCGGCTGGTGCCGGGCGACCCGATCGAGACGATGGCCGGCGAGCGCGGCATCGATCCGGTGCGCCATGCCGAGCTGCTCAAGGCCTACGGCTTCGACCAACCCTTGCTGGTGCAGTACGGCATCTACATCGGGCGGGTGCTGCAGGGCGACCTCGGCAAGTCGGTCATCACGCAGGAGCCGGTGATGAGCGAGTTTCTCGCGCTGTTTCCGGCCACCGTGGAGTTGGCCGTGTGCGCCATCCTGTTTGCGCTGGTGCTCGGCATTCCGGCCGGCATGCTGGCCGCGGTGAAGCGCAACTCGATCTTCGACCACGGCGTGATGGCGACCTCGCTGACCGGCTATTCGATGCCGATCTTCTGGTGGGGGCTGCTGCTGATCCTGTTCTTTTCGGTGCAGCTGGGCTGGACGCCGGTGTCGGGCCGCATCGCGGTGCAGTACTACATCGAGCCCACCACCGGCTTCCTGCTGATCGATTCGCTCAAGGCCGACGAGCCCGGTGCGTTCTGGTCGGCGGCGCAGCACCTCATCCTGCCGACCATTGTGCTGGGCACCAACCCGCTGGCGGTGATCGCGCGCATGACGCGCTCGGCCATGCTCGAAGTGCTGGGCGAAGACTACATCCGCACCGCGCGCGCCAAGGGTTTGTCGCGCTTTCGCGTGGTGGCGCTGCATGCGCTGCGCAACGCGCTGATCCCGGTGGTCACCGTGATCGGGCTGCAGGTCGGCGTGCTGTTCACGGGCGCCATCCTCACCGAAACCATCTTCTCCTGGCCCGGTGTCGGCAAATGGCTGATCGAAGCGATCGGGCGGCGCGACTATCCGGTGCTGCAGGGCGGCATGCTGCTGCTCGGCGCGATCGTGATGCTGGTCAACCTGCTGGTCGACGTGGCCTACGGCGTCATCAACCCCCGTATTAGACGATGACCCCCAGTCTTCGCGCACTTCGTGTCGCTTCGCCAACCCCCTTGCAGGGGGCAACACCAGCAGCCCGGCAAAGCCGGTTCTGCGGTGTTCCCGGAAGGAGTGCGCGTGGCTGAAACAGCTGTCGCAATGGCGGCGGGCGCCCCGCCCGGCCCATGGCGCGAGTTCTGGACGTCGTTTTCCGCCAACAAGGGGGCGGTTGCCGGGTTGGTCGTGATCGCGCTGCTGTTGGTGGTGGCGGTGTTCGCGCCCTGGATCGCACCCCATGCGCCGAACGAAACCGACAGTACGGCGTTCCTGCGGCCACCGGCCTGGCAGGAGGGCGGCTCCGCCCAGTTCCTGCTCGGTACCGACGCGATCGGCCGCGACATTCTTTCGCGCCTCATGTACGGTGCGCGGCTGTCGCTCTCGATCGGCATCGCGGTGGTCGCGATCTCGGTGGTGGTGGGCATCGCGCTCGGCCTCATTGCAGGTTTCTTCCGCGGCGTGCTCGAGATCGCGATCATGCGGCTCATGGACATCGTGCTCACCTTGCCGAGCCTGCTGCTCGCGATCGTGATCGTCGCGATCCTCGGGCCGGGGCTCATCAACGCGATGCTCGCAGTTGCCATCGTGGTGCTGCCGCACTATGTGCGCATCACGCGCGCTGCGGTCATCACCGAGGTCTCGCGCGACTACGTGACCGCTGCGCGCATCAGCGGCGCCGGCCTGCTGCGGCTGATGTTCCACGAGGTGCTGCCCAACTGCGCGGCACCGCTGATCGTGCAGGCCTCGCTCGGCGTATCGACCGCCATCCTCGATGCCGCGGCGCTCGGTTTTCTGGGCCTCGGCGCCCAGCCGCCATCGCCCGAATGGGGCACGATGCTGGCCGACGCGCGCGAGTTCGTGCTGCGCGCCTGGTGGGTCGTCACCTTTCCGGGCCTTGCGATCCTCATGGCCGTGCTGGCCTTCAACCTGCTGGGCGACGGCTTGCGCGACGCGCTTGATCCGAAGTTGAAGAGATGAGCCTTCTTGACATCCGTGACCTCCATGTGGAGTTCCCCACGCAGGGCGGGATCATGCATGCCGTCGAAGGCGTCAGCCTGCGCGTCGACGAGGGCGAGGTGCTCGGCATCGTCGGCGAATCCGGCTCCGGCAAGAGCGTCACGATGATGGCGCTCATGGGACTGATCGGCCACCCCGGCCGCGTGCGTGCACAGCACTTGCGCTTTGCCGGCCACGACCTGCTCGGCATCAGCGACCGCGCACGCCGCAACCTGGTCGGCAAGGACGTCGCGATGATCTTCCAGGAGCCGACCACCAGCCTCAACCCCTGTTTCACCATCGGCTTCCAGATCGTCGAAACGCTGCGCCTGCACCTGAAGCTCGACAAGCGCGCAGCGAACAAGCGTGCGATCGAGCTGCTCGAACAGGTCGGCATTCCGGCTGCTGCCTCTCGCATCGGCGCCTATCCGCACCAGCTGTCGGGCGGCATGAACCAGCGCGTGATGATTGCGATGGCCATTGCCTGCAACCCGCGCCTCTTGATCGCCGACGAGCCGACCACGGCGCTCGACGTCACGATCCAGGCCCAGATCCTCGACCTGCTGCGCAACCTGCAGAAGGAGCGCGGCATGGCGCTGGTGCTGATCACGCACAACATGGGCGTGGTGGCCGACATGGCCCAGCGCGTGGCCGTGATGTATGCCGGGCAGGTCGTCGAGCAGCAGCGTGTCGACCGCCTGTTCGCCGCGCCGCAGCATCCCTATACCGAGGCGCTGCTCGCGGCACTGCCCGAACGCGCTGCACCCGAGGGCCGGCTTGCCACCATCGCCGGGGTGGTACCCGGCGTGCATGACCGGCCTGCCGGCTGCCTGTTCGCGCCGCGCTGCACGTATGCCACTGCCCACTCGCGCGCCGTGCGCCCCGAGCTCCAGCCGATCGCCGCAGGCGAAGGCGGCGAGGTGCGCTGCCACTATGCGCTCGGCGACCCGAACCGCGCGGTGCTGATCGCGCGCGACGGTCCGCAACCTGCAGAGGTGCTGCCATGACGGCAGAACTCGTTGCCGAGGCCGTCGGCCTGCGCAAGGTCTACGACATCCGGCGCGGCATGTTCCGCGCGCCGGCGCATCTGCAGGCCGTCGGCGAGGTGTCGTTCCAGCTCGCGCGCGGCCGCACGCTGGCCGTGGTGGGCGAATCGGGCTGCGGCAAGTCGACGCTGGCGCGCATGGTCACGCTGATCGAGAAGCCCACGGCCGGCAGCCTCACGCTGGTGGGCGTCGATGCAGTCCACACCCCGGCCGAGCGCAGGCGCGAGCTGCGCCAGGCGGTGCAGCTGGTGTTCCAGAACCCCTACGGCTCGCTCAATCCGCGCAAGAAGATCTCGGCCGTGCTCGAAGACCCGCTGGCCATCAACACGACCATGGGCGCCACCGAACGCGCCGCGAAGGCCCGCGAGATGCTTGCGCGCGTCGGCCTGCGGCCCGAGCATGCCAACCGCTATCCGCACATGTTCTCGGGCGGGCAGCGCCAGCGCATCGCGATCGCACGCGCGCTGATGCTGTCGCCGCGGCTGCTGGTGGCCGACGAGCCGGTGTCGGCGCTCGACGTGTCGATCCAGGCCCAGGTGCTGAACCTGCTGGCCGACCTGCAGGCGGAGCTCGGGCTGGCCTACCTCTTCATCTCGCACGACCTCGGCGTGGTGCGGCACATTGCGCACGACGTGCTCGTGATGTACCTCGGCCATGCGGTCGAGCAGGGGCCGAAGACGCACATCTTTGCGCGCCCGCTGCACCCGTACACCCAGGCCCTGCTGGCGTCGACGCCGGGCCTTGCGACCGAGCGCATCGTGCTGCAGGGCGAGCTGCCCTCGCCGCTGAATCCACCCACCGGCTGCGTGTTCAACACGCGCTGCGCGCATGCCACCGAGCTTTGCCGCAGCGAGCGGCCGGTGCTGCGTATGCTGGACGCGCGCAAGGTGGCCTGCCACCATGCCGAGAAATTCTTGCCGGGTTGAACCACTTTCACAGAAGGAGTATTTCCATGCGCACATTCCGCCTTGCCGCCGCGTTGATCCCCACCGCCATGGCCCTGGCCTGCGGCGCTGCCGCGTCCAAGACCCTGGTGTACTGCTCCGAAGGCAGCCCCGAGAACTTCTACCCGGCGGTCAACACCACCGGCACGTCGTTCGACGTGACCACGCAGGTCTACAACACCATCGTCGAGTTCGAGCGCGGCGGCACCAAGGTCGTGCCGGGCCTGGCCGAAAGCTGGACGATCTCGCCCGACGGCACCGAATACACCTTCAAGCTGCGCAAGGGCGTGAAGTGGCACACCACGAGCAAGAGCTTCAAGCCCACGCGCGACTTCAATGCCGACGACTTCATCTTCATGCTCGAGCGGCAGTGGAAGGAGAACGACCCGTTCTTCAAGGTCACGAGCCCGAACCATTCGTACTTCAACGACATGGGCATGCCCAAGCTGCTGAAGACCGTCGACCGCATCGACGACCACACCGTGAAGATCGTGCTCAACAAGGCCGAGGCGCCGTTCCTGTCGAACCTCGCCATGCAGTACGCCGGCATCCAGTCGAAGGAGTACGCGATCGCCATGCTCAAGGCCGGCACGCCCGAGAAGGTCGACCAGGATCCGATCGGCACCGGCCCGTTCTACCTGGTGCAGTACCAGAAGGACGCGGTCATCCGCTTCAAGGCCTTCCCGCAGTACTGGGGCGGCAAGGCCAAGATCGATGACCTGATCTTCTCGATCACGCCCGATGCCTCGGTGCGCTGGGCCAAGCTGCAAAAGGGCGAGTGCCACGTGATGCCGTACCCGAACCCGGCCGACCTCGATGCGATCCGCAAGGATCCGAACGTGCAAGTGCTCGAGCAGCCCGGCCTCAACGTCGGCTACCTCGCCTACAACACGCAGAAGAAGCCTTTCGACGACGTGCGCGTGCGCAAGGCCATCAACATGGCGATCAACAAAAAGGCCATCATCGACGGCGTCTACCTCACCGCCGGCATCGCGGCCAAGAACCCGATTCCGCCGACGATGTGGTCGTACAACGACGCGATCAAGGACGACCCGTACGACCCCGAAGGCGCGAAGAAGCTGCTGGCCGCCGCGGGCCTGGGCAACGGCTTCACCACCGACCTGTGGGCGATGCCGGTGCAGCGCCCCTACAACCCGAATGCCAAGCGCATCGCTGAACTGATGCAGGCCGACCTCGCCAAGATCGGCGTCAAGGCCGAGATCAAGACCTTCGAATGGGGCGAATACCGCAAGCGCATGCAGGCCGGGGAGCACCAGATGGGCATGCTGGGCTGGACTGGCGACAACGGCGATCCGGACAACTTCATGTACACGCTGCTCGGCTGTGCGTCGGCCCAGTCGGCCAGCGGCTCGAACGTGGCCAAGTTCTGCTACCAGCCGTATGAGGAGCTGGTGCTGAAGGCCAAGAACGTGCCGAAGCAGGCCGACCGCGACGCGCTCTACAGGAAGGCCCAGGTGATCTTCAAGGAGCAGGCGCCGTGGTTCACCATCGCGCACGCCGTGCAGCTGAAGCCGGTGCGCAAGGAGGTGGTGGACTTCAAGTTGAGCCCCTTCGGCCGCCACACCTTCTATGGCGTGGATATCAAGTAACCCCCCAGGCTGCGCGCACTTCGTGTCGCTTCGCCCACCCCCCTGCCGGGGGCAACACCAGCGGCCCGGCAAAGCCGGTTCCGCGGTGTTCCTGGTGGAAGCCGGGATCGGATGACCACTGCAGTTCTCAGCGCGCTTCCCGAAGAGCAGGAGGGCCTGGCTGCGCAGCTCGATGGGCTGCGGGTTGAGCGCTATGCGGGGCGCGACTTTCATGTCGGGCGCTGGCACGGCCGGCCGGTGGTGTTCGCGCTGTCGCGCATCGGCAAGGTCGCCGCGGCCACCACGGCGGCGGCGCTGATCGGGCGCTTCGGCGCGCGGCGCATCGTGTTCACCGGCGTGGCCGGCGGGCTGCATCCGGACGTGCGCGTGGGCGATACGGTGATCGGCACCGAGTTCCTGCAGCACGACATGGATGCCTCGCCGCTGTTCCCGCGCCATGAGGTGCCGCTCTATGGGTGCACCCGCTTTGCGGCAGACGCGGAGCTTGTCGCGATGCTCTCGATGGCTGCACGCGCTCATCCAGCGGGCGCTGCTGGTCTTTTCGACGCTGAAACCCGGGCCCGCTTCGGGCTCCAGGCCCCCCGTATCCATCAAGGCTTGCTGATCAGCGGCGACCGCTTCGTGTCGCGCGCCGACGAGGCGCATGTGTTGCGCGCGGCCTTGCCGGATGCGCTCGCCGTCGAAATGGAAGCAGCCGCCGTCGCGCAGGTGTGCCACGACCACGGCGTGCCGTTCGCCGCCGTGCGCAACGTCTCGGACCGCGCGGACGACCAGGCGCATGTGGACTTTCCGGCCTACCTCGCGCAGGTGGCCGGCCTGCAGGCGCGCGCGCTGATCACGGCGCTGCTGCCGATGCTGCCGCGGTCGTGAGCGGCCTGCGCGGGCATGGCTGTGGCGTTTCTGGCAAAGTGCAGCGGCTGGCCGTTCGGGCCATCGCTTGACGAGGTGACTCCGTGAACACTGTTGTTTCTCCCACCCCGGCCGCGCCGGCCGGCCGCTTCGGCAGCGGCCAGGCTGTGCGCCGTATCGAAGACGACGCGCTGCTGGCCGGCCAGGGCCGCTACACCGACGACCTGCGCATCGAGGGCCAGGCCCAGCTCTTCTTCGTGCGCTCGCCCTATCCGCATGCGCGCATCCTCTCGGTCGATACCGCCGCCGCGCTCGCCATGCCGGGCGTGCTGCAGGTTGTCACCGGTGCCGACCTGGTCGCGGCCGGCGTTCGGCCGCTGCCGGGTACTGCAGGCTTCAAGCGGGCCGATGGCTCGCCGGCTGCCACCGCCGATCGCCGCGCGCTCGCGCACGAGCGCGTGCGCTTCGTCGGCGAGCCGGTGGTCGCGGTGCTGGCCGACACGCTCCAGCAGGCGCGCGACGCGGCCGAGGCCGTGTTCGTCGACTACGAGGCGCTGGCTGCCGTGATCGATCCCGCGCAGGCGATGGCGCCCGGTGCGCCTGCGCTGTGCGATGCGGCGCCCGACAACATTTCGTGCGAGGCAAGGCATGGCAGCGCCGAGGCGACCGAAGCCGCGTTCGCCAAGGCGGCGCACACCGTCAAGCTCGACATCGTCAACCAGCGCCTGGCCGCCGTCACGCTGGAGCCGCGCTCGGTGCTGGCCGACTACGACCGCGCCAGCGGCCGCACCACGCTCCACATGAGCACGCAGATGCCTTCGGGCGTGCGCGACACGCTGTGCGATGCGGTGCTCAACATTCCGCGCGACCAGATCCGCGTGCGCGTTGCCGACGTGGGCGGTGGCTTCGGCATGAAGACTGGCATGTACCCCGAGGACGCGGTGGTCGCGTTCGCGGCGCGCACGCTCAAGCGCCCGGTGAAGTGGATCGCCGACCGCAGCGAGGAGTTCGTTTCGACCACGCACGGCCGTGACGTGCATGTGCAGGCCGAGATGGCGCTCGCCGCCGACGGCAAGATCCTGGCGCTGCGGCTGCGTTCGCAGGCCAACGTGGGCGCCTACGGCACCGGCACCGGCGTCGCGATCCAGCTTCTGATCGGGCCCTGGGTGCAGACCAGCGTCTACGACATCCAGACCATCGACTTCCATTTCAAGGCGGTGATGACCAACACCGCACCCACCGGCGCCTACCGCGGCGCCGGCCGACCCGAAGCGATCTACACGATGGAGCGGCTCATGGACGAGGCCGCGCGCCAGACCGGCATCGACCGCATCGCGCTGCGCCGCCGCAACTTCATCCGGCCCGACCAGATGCCGTACAAGAACCCGATGGGGCAGGTGTACGACAGCGGCCAGTTCGAGTCGGTGATGAACCAGGGGCTCGCATTGGCCGACTTCGACGGCTTCGCCGCCCGTGCCGCCGGGTCGGTGCAGCGCGGCAAGCTGCGCGGCCTCGGCATCGCGACCTTTCTCGAATGGACCGGCGGCAACGTGTTCGAGGAACGCGTCACGGTATCGGTGCTGGCCGACGGCGTGATCGAGGTGTTCTCGGCCGTCAACGCGATGGGGCAGGGCATCGCGACCTCGCTCGCGCAACTGGTGGTCGATGCTTTCGGCGTGCCGCTCGACAAGGTGCGCGTGGTGCTGGGCGACACCGACCGCGGCGACGGCTTCGGCAGCGCCGGATCGCGCTCGCTGTTCACCGGCGGCTCGGCCATGCGCATCGGTGCCGAGCGCACCATCGAGCACGCGCGCGGCCTGGCGGCCACCGAGTTCGAAGCCGCGCCGGCCGACGTGACCTACGCCGAGGGCGCCTTCACAGTGGCCGGCACCGACCTGAAGATCGACCTGTTCGAACTCGCCGGTCGCCAGCCCGAGCACCGCATCTTCATCGACTCGACCAGCGCGGTGGCCGGCCCGAGCTGGCCGAACGGCTGCCACATCAGCGAGGTCGAGGTCGATGCGCAGACCGGCGACGTCGAGGTGGTGGCGTACGCATCGGTCAACGATGTCGGGCGCGTGGTCAATCCGATGATCGTGCGCGGCCAGCTCGACGGCGGCGCGGTGCAGGGCATCGGCCAGGCGCTGCTCGAACAGATCGTCTACGACCCCGAGACCGGCCAGCCCGTGACCGGCAGCTTCATGGACTATGCGATGCCAGTGGCCGGCAGCTCGCCCGACTTCAAGACCGAAATGGACCAGTCGACGCCGTGCCTGAACAACCCGCTGGGCGTGAAGGGTGTCGGCGAACTCGGCACCATCGGCGCCACGCCCGCAGTGATCAACGCGGTGGCCGATGCGCTGGCGCGCAACGGCTTCGCCGCAAAAGCGCCGTTGCTGCAGATGCCGCTGAGTCCCACTCGGCTGTGGTCGCTCATGGCGGGTTGATCGTGGCCGGGGGCGGCCTCAGGAAAGCCACCCCTTGCGGCGAAAGTAGAGCATCGGGCCGACGGCGCTCGCCACCATCAGCGCGATGGCGTACGGATAGCCCAGCGTCCACTTGAGTTCCGGCATGAGGTCGAAGTTCATGCCGTAGACGCTCGCGATCAGCGTGGGCGGCAGCAGCGCCACGCTGGCCACCGAGAAGATCTTGATGGTCTTGTTCTGGTTGATGTTGATGAAACCGACGGTCGCATCCATCAGGAAGTTGATCTTGTCGAACAGGAACGCCGTGTGGTTGTCGAGCGACTCGATGTCGCGCAGGATCTGGCGCGCCTCTTCGAACTGCTCGGCATTGAGCATCTTGCTGCGCATCATGAAGCTCACCGCGCGGCGCGTGTCCATCACGTTGCGGCGAATCCGGCCGTTCAAGTCTTCCTCGCGCGCGATGGCGCCCAGCACCTCGCCGGCCAGCTCGTCGCTCACGTTGCCCGACAGCACCTTCTTGCCCGCCTTTTCGAGTTCGTCGTAGATGTTCTCCAGCGTGTCGGCCGAGTACTCGGCGTCGGCGTCGAACAGCTTGAGCAGCACTTCCTTCGCGTCCTCGATCAGGCCCGGGGCGCGGCGAGCGCGCATGCGCAGCAGGCGGAACACCGGCACGTCCTCGTCGTGGATGGAGAACAGCACGCCGCGGCTGCGCAGGTCGGTGTTGTGCTGGTTCAGGATGAAGGCCACGCGCACCGAACGCGGGTCTTCGTCGTCATCGATCAAGAAGTCGCTGCGAATGTGCAGTTCGCCGTTGTCTTCCTCGTAGAAGCGCGCCGACTCCTCGATGTCCTCGTCCATCGCGTCTTCGGGAATGGACAGGCCGTAGTACTGCTTGATCCAGCGCTTTTCTTCCAGCGAGGGCGATTCGAGATCGACCCAGATCGGCTGGAACCTGGAGAGCTCTTCGAGCGACTCGATCTCTTCCTGGACGAGGCGGCCGTTGGCGAGCGTGAAAATATTGAGCATCCGGAATTATCCGAGCGATTGCCCGCCCGCCAAGCTGCGCGCGCCACATGCTGCTGGATGGATGTACAGTCCCCTTTCCATGCCGCGCCTTGCCGAAGCCCCAACCAGCCTTGCCGAAACGCCGGCCCAGCGTCTGGCCGCGGTGCTGGCGACGCTGAACGACGAACAGCGCGCGGCGGTGACGCATGCGGCGGCCGAACCCCTGCTGGTGATCGCCGGCGCCGGCTCCGGCAAGACCAGCACGCTGGCGCACCGCGTGGCGCACCTGGTGGCACAGGGCGCCGATCCGCAGCGGATCCTGCTGCTGACCTTTTCGCGCCGTGCCGCGCAGGAAATGGAGCGGCGCGCCGGGCAGGTGGTGGCGCGGGTGCTGGGGCTGCGTTCCGAAGCCCCGCCCGCATTGCCCTGGGCCGGCACCTTCCATGGCGTTGGTGCACGGCTGCTGCGCGAGTACGCGCTGCAGATCGGGCTCGACCAGAACTTCACGATCCACGACCGCGGCGATGCCGAAGACCTCATGGGCCTGGTGCGGCACGAGATCGGGCTGTCGTCCGGCACGCGGCGCTTTCCGCACAAGGGCACCTGCCTGGCGATCTACTCGCGCTGCGTGAATACGCGCGAACCGCTCGAAGCCGTGCTCAAGCACACCTTTCCGTGGTGCGCCGAATGGGCCGCCGAGCTCAAGCGCCTGTTCGGCGCCTACGTCGAGGCCAAGCAGCAGCAGAACCTGCTCGACTACGACGACCTGCTGCTGTGCTGGGCCGAGATGATGGCCGAGCCGGCGCTGGCGGCGCAGGTCGGCGCGCGCTTCGACCACGTGCTGGTCGACGAGTACCAGGACACCAACAGGCTGCAGGCCGCGATCCTGATCGCGCTCAAGCCCGATGGCCGCGGCGTCACCGTGGTGGGCGACGACGCGCAGTCGATCTATTCCTTCCGCGGCGCCACGGTGCGCAATATCCTCGATTTTCCGACGCAGTTCGCGCAAGCGGCGCGCGTCGTCACCCTCGAGCGCAACTACCGTTCGACCCAGCCGATCCTCGATGTGTCGAACGCGGTGATCGCCCAGTCCGCCGAGCGCCATGCCAAGACGCTCTGGACCGACAAGCCTTCGGCCGGACGGCCGCAACTGGTGCTGGTGCCCGACGATGCGCAGCAGGCGCAATGGGTGTGCGACCGCATCCTGGCGCACCGCGAAGGCGGTCTGGCGCTCAAGTCGCAGGCGGTGCTGTTTCGCACTTCGAGCCACAGCGCCGCGCTCGAGCTCGAGCTGGCGCGGCGCAACATCCCGTTCGTCAAGTACGGTGGCCTCAAGTTCCTCGAGGCGGCCCATGTGAAGGATCTGCTCGCGGTGCTGCGCTTCGTCCAGAACCCGCGCGGGCGCATGGCGGGTTTTCGCGTCACGCAGCTGGTTCCCGGCATCGGCCCGGCGACCTCGTCACGCCTGCTGGACGCGATGGATGTGGCCGCCGACCCGGCAGCGGTGGTGCGCGACTTCGTGCCGCCGGGCGCGGCATTGGTCGAATGGCAGCGTTTTGCCGGCATCTACGGCGAATTGCGCGCTTCCGGGTTGCCCTGGCCGGCCGACATCGAGCTGGCGCTGAAGTGGTATCTGCCCCACCTCGAGCGGCTGCACGACGATGCCGGCCTGCGCCGCGGCGATCTCGAGCAGCTGGCCCGGCTGGCATCGGGCTACGCCTCGCGCGAGACCTTCCTGACCGAACTGACGCTCGATCCGCCCTCGGCCACCAGCGACCGTGCCGGGCCGCCGCTGCTCGATGAGGACTACCTGATCCTTTCGACCATTCATTCGGCCAAGGGCCAGGAATGGCGCTCGGTGCATGTGCTGAATGTGGTCGACGGCTGCCTGCCGGCCGACGTGGCGCAGGGTGCGGCCGAGCTGGAAGAAGAGCGGCGCCTGCTTTACGTGGCGATGACGCGCGCCCGCGACCACCTGCACCTGATCGTGCCGCAGCGCTTCTACGTGACCCAGCAGGCCGCGCGTGGCGACCGGCATGTGTACGCCGGCCGCACCCGTTTCATCGACGCGGCCGACGCGGCGCGCTTCGAACACGTCACCTGGCCGCCGCCGCCCGAGCGCCCCGCTTTCGTGCCGCCGCCGGCCGCTGCGATTGACCTTCGCAATCGCCTTCGCGCCGCCTGGCGATAGCGCTTGCCCCCAGGCTGTGCCCCCTGGAAGCGCGGGGCGTTACATCTCCGAGGCAGCCCGGGGATTGCAATTCGATGACACCGGGGGCATAGTGAATCCGACCCCCCATCTTGCGCTCCCTCACACCCTCTTTCCCCTCTCTCCCCAGCCGTTTTCGCCGGCCCGTCTTCATTCCGAAGCCGGGTCATTTCACCAACCGTCAATTCCAGGAGGTCATTCATGAATTTGACGATCAGCGGTCATCATCTCGACGTCACTCCCGCACTGCGTAGCTACGTCACAAGCAAGCTCGACCGGATCACGCGGCATTTCGACCAGGTGGTCGATGTGAAGGTGATCCTCACGGTCGAGAAGCAGAAGGAGAAGGAGCGCCGGCAACGGGCCGAGTGCAACATTCATGTCAAGGGCAATGACATGTTCGCCGAGTCAAGTCATGCTGATCTGTATGCCGCGGTCGACGAGCTGGTCGACAAGCTGGATCGCCAGGTGGTGCGCCACAAGGATCGCCTGCAAGACCACCATCACGAAGCGCCCAAGCGTGTGATGTAAAGCAGGCTCAGGGCAAATACTCTTGCGGGCCGCCTTCGGGCGGCCCTTTGCTTTTTGCCGGGCGGGTGCATAATCGCCCCCGCCCCACCCAACATGAATCGCCTCGCGTCCATCCTGCCGCCCGCTCAAGTCCTCGTGAGCGTCGACGCTACCAGCAAGAAACGTGCCTTCGAAGAAGCCGGCTTGCTGTTCGAAAACCTTCACGGCCTCGGCCGCGCCTTGATTACCGACAGCCTGTTTGCGCGCGAGCGCCTCGGCTCGACCGGGTTGGGTCATGGCGTCGCGATACCGCACGGACGCATCAAGGGCCTCAAGGCGCCGATGGCCGCCGTGTTCCAGCTGGCTGACCCGATCGGCTTCGATGCGCCCGACGAGCAGCCGGTCGTGTTGCTGATTTTTCTGCTGGTGCCCGAAGCGGCCACGCAGAAGCACCTCGAAATCCTCTCCGAGATCGCCGAACTGTTGAGCGACGCCGGCCTGCGCGAGCAGATCAAGTCGAGCAACGACGCGGGCGCCCTGCACGCCCTCATCGCTGGCTGGCAGTCGGCGCAGGTCGCCTGAACTTGTTGCTCGCCCCCAGGCTGCGCGCACTTCGTGTCGCTTCGCCAACCCCCTGCCGGGGGCAACACCAGCGGGCCGGCAGAGCCGGTTCCGCGGTGTTTCTGGCATAACGCAGGTTTTGTTTCCAAGGGCAAGAGATGAAGCCGACGGTCATCAGCGCGGACGCGATGTTCGAGGAGTTTCGCGGGTCGCTGCGATGGGAGTGGCTGGCCGGCCTCGGCGCTTCGGAGCGCCAGTTCGAGCCCGACGTGATCAGCCGGGCCCAGTCGGCCGCCGACCTGGTCGGGTATCTCAACTACATCCATCCCTACCGCGTCCAGATCCTCGGCGCGCGTGAAGTCGCCTACCTGACCCGCGGCACGCCCGAAGACTGCGCGCGGCGTATCGCCCGCATCGTCACGCTCGAGCCGCCGATGCTGGTACTGGCCGATGGCCAGCCGGCACCCGACGAACTGCTCGTCATCTGCGAGCGCGCCCAGTTGCCGCTGTTCGCCACGCGCGAGTCGTCGGCCCATGTGATCGACCTGCTGCGCGCCTACCTGTCCAAGCACTTTGCCGAGCGCACCTCGATGCACGGGGTGTTCATGGACATCCTGGGCATGGGCGTGATGATCACGGGCGAGTCGGGGCTCGGCAAGAGCGAACTGGGCCTCGAACTCATCTCGCGCGGCAACGGCCTGGTGGCCGACGATGCGGTCGACCTGTTCCGCATCAACCAGAACACCATCGAGGGCCGTTGCCCCGATCTGTTGCAGAACCTCCTGGAAGTGCGCGGCATCGGCTTGCTCGACATTCGCGCGATCTTCGGCGAGACGGCGGTGCGCCGGAAAATGCGCCTCAAGCTCATCGTGCACCTGGTGCGGCGCGACAGTTTCGAGCGCGACTACGAGCGCATGCCGTCCGAGCCGCTGACCCAGGACGTGCTCGGCATTCCGGTGCGCAAGGTCATCATCCAGGTGGTCGCCGGCCGCAACATCGCCGTGCTGGTGGAGGCGGCGGTGCGCAACTCGATCCTGCAGTTGCGCGGCATCGACACCTATGCCGACTTCGTGGCCCGCCACCACAAGGCCATGGAAAGCAACCGCGAAGACTGATCAGCGTCGGCCGGCGCAGTCGCCGCAGAGCCCGTAGAGCGACATCGCGTGATCCTGCAGGATCCAGCCCTTGTCCTTGGCGATCATCTGCTGGCGCCGCTCGATTTCGGCGTCGTAGAACTCCTCGACCTTGCCGCACGAGGTGCAGACCAGGTGATCGTGGTGCTTGCCTTCGTTGAGCTCGTAGACCGCCTTGCCGCTTTCGAAGTGGCTGCGCTCCAGAATGCCGGCCTGCTCGAACTGCGTCAGCACACGATAGACCGTGGCCAGCCCGATGTCCGAATGCTCGTTCAGCAGCACGCGGAACACGTCTTCGGCCGTCATGTGCCGCAGGCCGCCGGTCTGGAAAATCTCGAGGATCTTCAGGCGCGGCAAGGTGGCCTTCAGGCCGGTGTTCTTGAGTTCTTCGATATTGGCCATGGTGGTTTCTCCGCCGGCCGCGCGGGTCAGGTTCACCGGGGGCCAGCCGCTACAATGGGTCGATCATATCGCTACCCTCTTTCTCCCCATGCCTGTGATTCCCCAACGCCGATCCGGCTCGCTGGCTGCCGCGCTGGCGGTGTGCCTGTGCCTGGGCGCCTGCAGCAGCTTCACCGACAGCACCCGCGGTGCGCTGGCCTCCGTCACGCCCTACAAGGTGGAAGTGGTGCAGGGCAATTTCGTGTCCAAGCAGCAGGTCGACGCACTCAAGCCCGGCATGTCGCGCCAGCAGGTGCGTGAGATCCTCGGTACCTCGCTGCTGACCGACGTGTTCCATGCGAATCGCTGGGACTACGTGTTCACCATCCGGCGCCAGGGCGTCGAACCGCAGCAGCGCCACCTGACGCTGTACTTCAACGGTGAGCTGCTGGAGCGCTTCGAGGGCGACCCGATGCCGAGCGAAGAAGAATTCGTCGCGCAACTCGATACCCGCAAGAAGAGCGGCAAGGTGCCCGAACTGCAGGTCTCCGAAGAGCAACTGAAGAAGATCAAGCCCGTCGAGCCTGCCAAGGCCGACAGTTCGGCCGCCCAGCTAGCGCCGCTGCCGCCGAGCTACCCGCCACTCGAATCGACGGCACGCTGACATGCGCCGCATCGCGATCGCCGGCGCGTCCGGCCGCATGGGCCGCATGCTGATCGAAGCCGTGCGCGCCGCCGACGATTGCGAATTGGCTGGCGCGCTCGATGTGGCCGGCAGCCCGGCGCTCGGCACTGACGCCGGCGCATTTCTCGGATCCAACACCGGCGTGCCGATCACCGCCGATCTGCGGGAGGGCCTGAAGAACGCCCAGGTGCTGATCGACTTCACCCGGCCCGAAGGCACGCTGGCACATCTTGCGGCATGCCGCGAACTCGGCGTTCAGGCCGTGATCGGCACCACCGGCTTCAGCGACGCGCAGAAAGCCGAGATCGCCGGCATCGCCAAAGATGTCGCGATCATGATGGCGCCGAACATGAGCGTGGGCGTCAACGTGACCTTCAAGCTGCTCGAGATGGCGGCCAAGGCGCTCTCGACCGGCTACGACATCGAGATCATCGAGGCGCACCATCGGCACAAGGTCGACGCCCCTTCGGGCACTGCGCTCAAGATGGGCGAGGTGATCGCCGACGCGCTGGGCCGCGACCTGAAGGACTGCGCCGTCTACGCCCGCGAAGGCATCACGGGCGAGCGCGATCCCTCGACCATCGGCTTTGCCGCCATCCGCGGCGGCGACATCGTGGGCGACCACACCGTGTTGTTCGCCGGCATCGGCGAGCGCATCGAGATCACCCACAAGTCGTCGAGCCGCGTGACCTATGCGCAGGGCAGCCTCCGGGCCGCTCGCTTCCTGGCCGGCCAGAAGTCGGGCCTGTTCGACATGTTCGACGTGCTCGGACTGCGCTGACCCCGGCTTGCGATGAGCGTCCTCGAACTGCTGACGCAAGGCGACTCGGTCAGCCGAAGCGTCGCGGCGCTGCTGCTCGCGATGTCGATCGGCAGCTGGGTCGTCATTCTCTGGAAAGCCTGGCTCCTGCGCGGCGGCACGCACAACGTGTTGCGCAGCATCGCAGCGTTCTGGCAGTCGCCGACGCTGGCCGAGGCCGAACAAAGGCTCAAGGCGTTTGACCGTGCAGCGCTCGTCCTGCCTGCGGTGGGTGCTCTCAAGAACGTGGCGCCTGATCGTGGCAATGCCACCCTGGGCGGCGCTGGCGATCGCAGCCAGCGCCTGACGCGCGCGTTGCGCGAGGCGTTGCATGGGGCATTGCGCCGCGTTTCGGCCGGCCAGATCCTGCTGGCGACGGTCGGTGCCACGGCGCCTTTTGTCGGCTTGCTCGGCACTGTCTGGGGCATCTATCGCGCACTCACCGGCATCGCCCAGGCTGGCGCCTTCACCATCGACAAGGTGGCCGGCCCGGTCGGCGAGGCGCTGGTGATGACCGCCGCCGGCCTCGCGGTCGCGATTCCAGCGGTGCTGGCCTACAACTGGTTCGGCCGCGTGATCGGCCGCATCGAGGCCGAACTCGAAGGCTTCGCGCACGACCTGCTGGGCGTGTTCGGCGAGCCTGCGGCTGCGGCGCCGTTGCCGCCAGCCCGGCCGATGCCCGTGCAAACCTGACATGGCCTTCGGTCGCAGCGCTCTGGGCAGCAGCGGCACCAGCGGCGGAGGCAGGGCCACCGGCGCGGGCGGGCAGCGGCCGCTTTCGGACATCAACGTCACGCCGCTGGTCGACGTGATGCTGGTGCTGCTGGTGATCTTCATCATCACCGCGCCGTTGCTGGCCAGTTCGATCCGGCTCGACCTGCCGCAGACCGATGCGGGCCAACCGAACGAGGTGCCGCGTTTCGTGAGCCTGGTGGTGGACGCCAAGGGCATCGTCTATCTGAACGACCAGCCGGTCGACAACACGCAACTGGCCGAGCGGCTGAAGCAGGCGGCCACCGACAACCGCGAGACCGAAGTGCAGTTGCGCGCCGACCAGACCGTGCCTTACGGCAAGGTGGTCGAGCTCATGGGCATTGCCAACAAGGCGGGGCTGAGCCGCATCGGCTTCGTGACCGAGCCGCCGTCAGCTCGTTAGTCGCTCGTCGGTTCGACCGCTGCGCGCGGATCAGGGCGGCGGGGCACGCTGCTCCGCGAATGTCCCCCGGCCTTCGGCCTCCTCCTTTATTTCGCTGCGCAGCGTGCCCCACCGCCCTGATCCTGGACGCGGCCCGTCCGCTCCCGCACCCCGAACCCGAACCCGAAGCTCAGCCCAGCATCACCGGTTTCGTATGCCAGATCTCATGGGCATATTCGGCAATGGTCCGGTCCGACGAAAACGCGCCCATCCCCGCCACATTGAGGATCGCCTTGCGCGTCCACGCGTCCGTGTCGCGGTACAGCGCATCGACCTTTTCCTGCGTCTCGATGTAGCTCGCGTAGTCGGCCAGCAGCAGATAGTGGTCGCCCCAGTTCACCAGCGTGTCGAATATCGGCTGGTAGCGGGCGGCCTCGCCGTGCGAGAACTCGCCGTCGCGAATCGCGTCGAGTACGCGCCGCAGTTCCAGGTCCTTGTCGTAGTAGTCGCGCGGCTGATAGCCGTTGGCACGCAACTCGGCCACTTCGGGCGTGGTGTTGCCGAAAATGAAGATGTTCTCGTCGCCCACGTTCTGCAGCATCTCGACATTGGCGCCGTCCAGCGTACCGATGGTGAGCGCGCCGTTGAGGGCGAACTTCATGTTGCCGGTGCCGGATGCCTCGGTGCCGGCGGTGGAGATCTGCTCGCTCAGGTCCGCGGCCGGCATGATGATCTCGGCCAGGCTCACGCTGTAGTTCGGCAGGAACACCACCTTCAGCAGCTTGCCGATGCGCTCGTCGTTGTTGATGACCGCGGCCACGTCGTTGATCAGGCGAATCACGAGCTTGGCCATCACGTAGGCCGAGGCCGCCTTGCCGGCGAACACCACCACGCGCGGCACGTGCGGCGCATTGGGCTCGTCGAGGATGCGGTGGTAGCGCGTGATGACGTGCAGCACGTTGAGCAACTGGCGCTTGTACTCGTGGATGCGCTTGACCTGCACGTCGAACATGGCGTCGGTGTCGAGCACCACGCCCATGTGTTGCTCGACCCAGTTGGCCAGCCGCAGCTTGTTCTCGCGCTTCGCATGGCGGAACGCGCGGGCGAACGGTGGCTGCTCGGCCATCGGCTTGAGTGCCTGCAACTGGTTCAGATCGCGCCGCCAGCCGCGACCAATGCGCGCGTCGAGCAGGCTGGCGAGCGGCGGATTGGCTTGCGCCAGCCAGCGCCGCGGCGTCACGCCGTTGGTCTTGTTGTTGAAGCGCTCGGGGAAGATCCTGTTGAAGTCGGCAAAGATCGACTGCTTCATCAGCTCGGAGTGCAGGCCCGACACGCCGTTGATCGAGTGGCTCGCGAGCACGGCCACATACGCCATGCGCACGCGCCGCTCGCCGGATTCGTCGACCAGCGAGAGCCGGCGCATCAGTTCGGGGTCGGAGCCCAGCTTCTGCGCCACGGTGCCGAGAAAGCGCGAGTTCAGGTCGTAGATGATCTGCAGATGGCGCGGCAGGATGCGGCCCATCATCTCGACCGGCCAGGTCTCCAGCGCCTCGTGCATCAGCGTGTGGTTGGTGTAGCTGAACACCTTCTGCGTGTGGGCCCAGGCGGTATCCCACGGCACGTTGTGCTCGTCGAGCAGCAGGCGCATCAGCTCGGGCACCGCCAGCACCGGGTGCGTGTCGTTCAGGTGGATGCTGACCTTGTCGGGCAGGCTGTCGAAGTTGGTATGGGTGCGCAGGTAGCGGCGCAGCAGATCCTGCATGCTGGCGCTGCAGAAGAAGTACTCCTGGTGCAGCCGCAGCTCACGCCCCGAGGGCGTGGAGTCGTCGGGGTAGAGCACGCGCGAGACGTTTTCGGAGTGGTTCTTGCTCTCGACCGCCGCCATGTAGTTGCCGCGGTTGAAGGCCGACAGGTCGATCTCTTCGGTGGCCCGCGCCGACCAGAGGCGCAGCGTGTTGGTGGCCTGGGTGCCGTAGCCCGGAATGATGGTGTCGTAGGCGACCGCCAGCACGTCGTGCGTGTCGACCCAGTGGGCGGCACCGTAGGGCTCGCCCTTGCCTTCGCGTTTCTGCACATGGCCGCCGAAGCGCACCCGGAAATTCACCTCTGGCCGCTGGAACTCCCACGGGTTGCCGCGCGTGAGCCAGTAGTCGGGTGTCTCGACCTGCTGGCCGTCGACGATGCGCTGGCGAAACATGCCGTATTCGTAGCGGATGCCGTAGCCCATGCCCGGCAGGCCGAGCGTGGCCATCGAATCGAGAAAGCAGGCCGCCAGCCGGCCCAGGCCGCCGTTGCCGAGCGCCGCGTCGGGCTCGCGCTCGGTCAGGGCCTGGATGTCGACGCCGAAGTCGGCCAGCGCCTGTTTCACCGTGTCCTGCAGCTCGAGCGCGAGCAGGGCGTTGGTGAAGGTGCGCCCGATCAGGAACTCCATCGAGAGGTAGTAGACGCGCTTCAGATCCTGCTTGTAGTTGGCGCGCGTGGTGGTCATCCAGCGCTCCACCAGCTGGTCGCGCACGGCCGCCGCGGTGGCGTGCAGCCAGTCGTCCTGGCTGGCGGCGACCGGATCCTTGCCGACCGTGTAGATCAGCTTGTTGGCAACCGCGCGTTTGAAGGCCGCAACGTCGCGGTCGGGGTGGTCATAGGCAAATTCTTCGATCGTCATGCGATGAGTTCCAGGTCGGATCTGTTTCAATTAAACAAGCAAGCAAGAGCGGGGCCGGCGCGTTTCAGCGCAGGGCCTGCTGGTACATCTCGATGTAGGCCGTCGCCGCTGTGCCCCAATCGGCCGGACGCCGCATGCCGGTGGCGCGCACGCGGCGCCAGTCGGCCGGCCGGGCATGGAGCGCAAAGGCGCGGCGCAGCGCCCGGTGGTAGCCGGCATCGCTGAATTCGTCAAAAGTGAAACCGGTGGCAACACCGTCGGCCATGTCCTCGAGCGTGCTGTCGACCACAGTGTCGGCCAGGCCGCCGACGCGGTGCACCAGCGGCAGGCTGCCGTAGCGCAGCCCGTACATCTGGGTCAGCCCGCAGGGCTCGAACAGCGAGGGCACCAGCGTCACGTCGCTGCCCGCAAAAAGCTGGTGCGCGAGCGGTTCGTTGTATCCGATGGTGACGCTGACCGACTCCGGTGCGGCGGCAGCACGCCGGCGGAACGCGTCTTCCATCCAGCCGTCGCCGCTGCCGAGCAGCGCGAGCTGGCCGCCCTGGGCCACCAGCGTGTCGAGTCCGTCCAGCACCAGCGGCAGGCCTTTCTGCTCGGTGAGCCGGCTCACGATAGTAAACACCGGCGCGTCGGGCGCCACGGCCAGGCCCAGCGCCTGCTGCAGCGCGGCCTTGCAAGTGGCCTTGCCGCCGGGGCGTCGCACGTCGTAGCCGGCCGCGAGAAGCGGGTCGCTGGCCGGATTCCAGACCGTGTCGTCGACCGCGTTGAGGATGCCGGTCAGCACGCCGCTGCGCCCGCGCAGCAGGCCGTCGAGGCCGAAGCCCTGTTCCGGTGTCTGGATTTCGCGGGCATAGGTCGGGCTCACCGTGCTGAGCCGGTCGGAAAAATAGAGGCCGGCCTTCATGAACGAAACCTGGCCGTGGAATTCGAGCCCGTTGAGCTGGAACGCCTCGCCCGGCAGCCCGAGCTCGGTGAAGTTCCAGGGCGCGAACAGGCCCTGGTAGGCCAGGTTGTGGATGGTGAACACGCTGCGAACGCGGGGCCGGCCGCGCCAGTCGGCAAAGGCCAGGTAGGCCGGCGCCAGACCCGCATGCCAGTCGTGCGCGTGCACGAGTTCTGGTTGCCAATCGGGGTCGAGCCCCTGCGCCAGCTGGGCCGCGGCCCATCCCAGCAGGGCAAAGCGCTTGTGGCTGTCGCCGTAGGGCTGGCGGTTGGCGTCTTCGTAGGGGTTGCCTGGGCGGTCGTACAAGCCCGGTGCGTCGATCACGTAGGCCGGCACATCGGCCGCGCCGATGCCGCCCTTCAGGAGACGGGCGCTTTCGCCCCAGGGCGCCCGCAACTCGGCCACGGGTGCCAGACCCGCCACGCCCGCGACGATCTGCGGAAAGCCCGGCAGCAGCACGCGCACGTCCTGCCCGGCGGCGGCCAACGCTTGCGGCAGCGCACCGGCGATGTCGGCCAGGCCGCCGGTTTTGAGGAGGGGGAAGATTTCGGCGCTGACCTGGAGAATTCGCATCAGGTGCAGCAACTCAGGCGGCGAGCCGTTTCAGCATGTCGCGCGTCACCAACACCACGCCGCCCTCGGTGCGCTCGAAGCGGGCCGCATCGGCGGCAGCGTCTTCGCCGATCACGGTCTCGTCGGGCAGCACGCACCCACGGTCGACCACCACCTTGTGCAGCCGGCAACCGCGGCCGACTTCGACGTCGGGCAGCAGCACGGCCTGGGTGATCTGGCAGAACGAGTGCACGCGCACGCCAGAAAACAGCACCGAATCGCTCACGCTGGAACCCGACACGATGCAGCCGCCCGAAACGATGGTGTTGTAGGTGATGCCGGGCTTGCCGTCGCGGCCGAACACGAACTTGGCCGGCGGCAGTTGGCGCTGGTAGGTCCAGATGGGCCAGTCGGTGTCATAGATGTCGAGCTCGGGGGTGATCGAGGCCAGGTCGAGGTTGGCCGCCCAGAACGCATCAATCGTGCCCACGTCGCGCCAGTAGATCGGGCTGTCGCCGCCGCGCGAGGCGCGCGTGACGCAGGACATGCCGAACGGATGCGCCAGCGCACGGCCCGCGGCCACGGCCCGCGGAATGATGTCCTTGCCGAAGTCGTGGTCGGAGTCGGGGTTCAGGCTGTCTTCCTCGAGCAGCTGGTAGAGGTATTCGGAGTCGAACACGTAGATGCCCATGCTGGCCAGCGCCACGTCGGGCTTGCCCGGCATCGAAGGCGGATCGGCCGGCTTCTCGAGGAATGCGGTGACACGGCGGTCGGCATCGACATCCATCACGCCGAAGGCGGTGGCTTCCATGCGCGGAACCTCGATGCAGCCGACCGTGCAGCCGAGGCCGCGCTCGGCATGGTCCTTGACCATGATCGAGTAGTCCATCTTGTAGATGTGGTCGCCGGCCAGCACCACGACGTAGTCGTGCGGGGTCGAGCGGGTCTGGATGATGTCGAGGTTCTGGTAGACCGCATCGGCCGTGCCGCGGTACCAGTGCTCGTCGCCGACGCGCTGTTGCGCCGGCAGCACGTCGACCATCTCGTTGAGTTCGGCGCGCAGAAAGCTCCAGCCGCGCTGCAGATGCCGCATCAGCGAGTGCGACTTGTACTGGGTGACCACCGCCATGCGCCGGATGCCCGAGTTGAGGCAGTTCGACAGCGCGAAGTCGATGATGCGGAACTTGCCGCCGAAGTACACGGCCGGCTTGGCGCGGCGGTCGGTCAGCTGCTTCAGGCGCGAGCCGCGGCCGCCGGCCAGCACCAGCGCGATGGTGCGGCGAACAAGTTGATGCGCCTGCAGCGCGGGTTGCGGGGTCGGTGGGTTCATGGGTTGTCTCCCGGTCGGTGGTTTTTCTGAAACGGTTGATCAGCGTAGCACCGGCCGTGCCCGTTGGCTGCTACGTTCTTGCGACCCACAGGCTCGACGGCGGCACGGTTGCCTCGTCGCCCAGGGGGCAGGGCGCCGTATTGGGGCTGTCGCTTGCGAGCCGGCGCATCCATCCGCCGGGCGGCAGCGCGAAGCGCACCGGCTCGGGCTGGGCGTTGACCAGCACCAGCCAGCCCGGCGCCGGCGCGGGGGCTTCGAACAGGATCGCGAGCGCCCGGCTGTCGCCGCGCTGCCAGTCGTCGGGGAGGAGGTCGTGGCCTTCTGGCGTGCGCCAGCGCAGCACCGGATCGCCCGCGACGGGGGTCGCCGGCCACCAGTGCCCGCTGCGCAGGGGTTCGGCCTCGCGCCGCAGTGCCAGCACGCGCCGCACGAACTCGGTGAGGCTGCCATCGGCCCGGATCCAGTCGAGCCAGGTCAGCGGGCCGTCCTGGCAGTAGGCGTTGTTGTTGCCCTGCTGGGTCTGGCCGATCTCGTTGCCGGCCAGCAGCATGGGCGTGCCCTGCGAGAGCAGCAGCGTGGCCAGCAACGCGCGCTGCAGCTTGCCGCGCTCGGCCAGCACGCCAGCGTCGTAGGTCTCGCCCTCTGCGCCGCAGTTGCGGCTGAAATTCCGGCTGGTGCCGTCCCGGTTGTGTTCGCCGTTGGCCTCGTTGTGCTTGTCGTTGTACGAGACCAGGTCGCGCAAGGTGAAGCCGTCGTGGGCGGTGATGAAATTGACGCTCGCGGTCGGCGCCCGGCCATCGTGCTGAAAGCGGTCGCTCGATGCGGTGAAGCGCCGCGCGAATTCGCCGCGGTCGACGCCGCCATGCTGCAGCCAGAACGCGCGCAGCGTGTCGCGGTAACGGTCGTTCCATTCGAGCCAGCCCGGCGGAAACTCGCCGACCCGCCAGCCGCCCGTGCCGATGTCCCAGGGCTCGGCGATCCAGAGCGCATTGGCCAGCACCGGGTCTTGTGCCGCCGTCGCGAAAAACGGGGCGCGCGGGTCGAACGCGCCACCCTGCCGGCGCGCCAGCACGGTTGCCAGGTCGAAGCGGAAGCCGTCGACGCCGAGCGCGGTGACCCAGTGGCGCAGACTGTCCATCGCCAACTGCACCACGCGCGGCTGGCTGAAGTCGAGGCAGTTGCCGCAGCCGGTCCAGTTTTCATACAGGGCACGGTCGTCGGGGCGCAGGTGGTAGTAGAGCGCGTTGTCGATGCCGCGCATCGAGAGCGTGGGGCCGAGCTCGTCGGTTTCGGCGCTGTGGTTGTAGACCACGTCGATCACGAGTTCCATGCCGCGCGCATGGATCGCATCGGCCATCGCGCGGAATTCGCCGGCGGGCGTGGTGCCGGGCCGGCCGCTCCAGTAGCGCGCCTCGGGCGCGAACCAGCCGATGGTGGTGTAGCCCCAGTAGTTGGAGAGGCCCGTCTTCAGCAGCCGCTCTTCGTCGGCGCGGTGCTGTACCGGCAGCAGGCTCAGCGTGGTGACGCCGAGGCTCTGCAGGTGATCGAGCACTGCCGGTTCGGCGAGACCGGCGAAGCTGCCTTGGAGTTCGGGCGGCACCGCGGGATGCAGCCGAGTCTGGCCGCGCACATGCAGTTCGTAGAGCACGCGATCGCGCGGGTCGACGCGCGTGCGCAAAGGCGCCACGGGCGGCAGCGGCGCGGCTATGCGGGCCTTGAGCGCCACCGCGCCGTTGTCGCGCCGGTCGGGTCGGTCGGGCTGCTTCGGGTCATGGCCCTGAAAGATATCGCTGCCGTCGTAGCGGCCGACGATCTCGCGCGCATAGGGGTCCAGCACCAGCTTGGCCGGGTTGTACCGATGGCCCTCGTGCGGCGCCCAGGGGCCGTGCACGCGAAAGCCGTACACCAGGCCGGGCCGCCCGTTCGGCAACTGGCCGTGCCAGACGCCGTCGGTGCAGGCGGGCAGTTTCAGGCGCTGTTGCTCGTTTTGGCCGGTGCTGTCAAACAGGCACAACTCAACCGCGGTGGCGTTCGGTGCGACCAGCGCGAAATTGGTGCCGTCGGGGCCGGGGGTGGCGCCCAGGGGGCTGGGCCAGCCGGTTCTGAGGGACATGGGTTGCTTCAGGCCAGGATCCACATCACGGTGCCCAGAGGCGGCACGTTGATGACCACCGATTGAGGCTGCCCGTGGTGGGCGACACCTTCGGTCGCGACCACGCCATTGCCGACGCCGCTGCCGCCATAGACGTCGTTGTCGGTGTTGATGATCTCCCGGTAGGCCCCGGCGGCCGGTACGCCGAGCCGGTAGCCGTGCCGCACCATCGGCGTGAAGTTGCACACCGCGACCACGAACGATCCGTCGCGGGCCCGGCGAATGAAGGCGAACACCGACTGGTTCACGTCGTCATGCACGATCCACTCGAAGCCCGCGCCTTCGCAGTCGAGCTCGTGCAGCGCCGGGAAATGGCGGTACACATTGTTGAGGTCGCGTACCAGGCGGCGCATGCCCTGGTGCGGCGCGTGGGCCAGCAGGTGCCAGTCGAGGCTGCGGTCGGCATTCCATTCGGCGACCTGGGCGAACTCGCCGCCCATGAACAGCAGCTTCTTGCCGGGATAGGCCCACATGTAGCCGTACAGGTTGCGCAGGCCGGCGAACTTCTGCCACTCGTCGCCGGGCATGCGGCCGATCATCGAGCCCTTGCCGTGCACCACCTCGTCGTGGGAGAACGGAAGCACGAAGTTCTCGCTGTGCGCGTACATCAGGCCGAAAGTGATCTTCTGGTGATGGTGCTTGCGGTGCAGGGGGTCGATGCCGGCGTAGGCCAGCGTGTCGTTCATCCAGCCCATGTTCCATTTGTAGTGGAACCCGAGGCCACCGTCCTCGGGCGGCCTGGTCACGCCGGGGAAGCTGGTCGACTCTTCGGCGATCGTCATCGCGCCGGGCCGCTCGACACCGACCACGCGGTTCATGCGGCGCAGGAAGTCGATCGCTTCGAGGTTCTCGCGCCCGCCCTGCGCATTGGGCACCCATTCACCGGGCTCGCGGCTGTAGTCGCGGTAGAGCATCGAGGCAACGGCGTCCACGCGCAGGCCGTCGATGCCATAGCGCTCCAGCCAGTAGAGCGCGTTGCCGACCAGGTAGTTGCGCACCTCGACCCGGGCGTAGTTGAAGATCAGCGTCTGCCAGTCGTTGTGGAAGCCCTCGCGCGGGTCGGCGTACTCGTACAGCGCAGTGCCGTCGAACCGGCCGAGCCCGTGCGCGTCGGTCGGAAAGTGGGCCGGCACCCAGTCGAGGATCACGCCGAGCCCGGCCGCGTGCGCGGTTTCGACGAAGTGGCGGAAGTCGCCCGGCGTGCCGAAGCGCGAGGTCGGCGCATACATGCCCACCGGCTGGTAGCCCCAGGAGCCGTCGAACGGGTGCTCGCTCACCGGCAGCAACTCGATGTGGGTGAAGCCCATGTCGCGCGCATAGGGCACCAGCGTGTCGGCCAGTTCGCGGTAGTCGAGCCAGTCGTGCCCGTGGTTCTTCCGGCGCCAGGAGCCAAGATGCACCTCGTAGATGCTGAGCGGCGCGTGGCGGCTGTTGGCGGCCGCCCGGTCCGGCGGCACGGAGGCCATGGCCGGAAGCGGCTGCACCACGCTTGCCGTGGCGGGCCGCAGTTGCGCCGAGAAGCCGAACGGGTCGGACTTGCGCAACACCTCGCCGTGCGCCGAGAGGATCTCGAACTGGTAGAGGTCACCCGGCGCCAGGTGCGGAGCAAAGATCTCCCACACGCCGCATTCGCGCCGCAGCCGCATCATGTGACGCCGGCCGTCCCAGTTGTTGAAATTGCCGACCACCGACACGCGCCGCGCGTTCGGTGCCCAGACTGCGAAGGCCACGCCCCGCACATGGTCGATTTCGCGCAGGTGCGCGCCGAGCTGCTCGAAGGGCCGCAGGTGGGTGCCCTCGGCCAGCAGCCAGACGTCCATCTCGCCGAGCACGGGCGGGAAGCGGTAGGGGTCGTCGATCTCGGAACTGTGATGCTCCCAGTCGACGCGCAGCCGGTAGCCCAGGCGCGCCGGCTTCTCGGGCACCAAGCCGGCGAACAGGTCGGTGCCCGGCACGCGTTCCAGGATGGCCAGCGGCCAGCCCGAGCCCCCATGCATCACCGCCACGGCCTGCGCGCCCGGCAGCAGCACCCGCACCTCGAGGCCGTCCGCGGTCTCGTGCGGCCCCAGCACGGAAAAGGGGTCGCCATGTTCGGCGCGCATCAGCGCCTGGATTTCGGAGTCGGGCAGCGTTGACATGGGCAGGCTCGGCAGAAACTTCCGCAATCGGGGGGAGGGAAGCTCCCATGATGGCATGCGAAAACCAAGCCTGACCCGATGGAGCGCGTCCAGCCGCGATAATCCTCCCTCCCCGGCCACCCGGCGCGGGCCTTTGCGAACGCCATGAACCCCAGCTACACCCCCAGCGACGTCGAGTCGGCCGCCCAGGCCGACTGGCGTGCCGCAGACGCCTATCGCGTGACCGAAGACGCGGGCAGGAAGAAGTACTACGCCTGCTCGATGCTGCCCTACCCCAGCGGCCGGCTGCACATGGGCCATGTGCGCAACTACACCATCAACGACATGCTCACGCGCTACCTGCGCATGAGCGGCTACAACGTGCTGATGCCGATGGGCTGGGACGCTTTCGGCCTGCCGGCCGAAAACGCGGCGCTCAAGAACGGCGTGCCGCCGGCCAAGTGGACGTACGAGAACATCGCCACCATGAAGGGCCAGCTGCAGGCCATGGGCCTGGCGATCGACTGGAGCCGCGAGATCGCCACCTGCGACCCGGCCTACTACAAGTGGAACCAGTGGCTGTTCCTGAAGATGCTCGAAAAGGGCATCGCCTACCGCAAGACCCAGGTCGTCAACTGGGATCCGGTCGACCAGACCGTGCTGGCCAACGAGCAGGTGATCGATGGCAAGGGCTGGCGCACTGGCGCCACGGTCGAGCGGCGCGAGATTCCCGGCTACTACCTCAAGATCAGCGACTACGCCGAAGAATTGCTCGACCACACCCAGCACAAGCTGCCGGGCTGGCCCGAGCGCGTGAAGCTGATGCAGGAGAACTGGATCGGTAAATCGAGCGGTGTGCGCTTCGCGTTTCCGCACGACATCAAGGACGCCAGCGGCGCCCTGATCCAGGACGGCCGCATGTACGTGTTCACCACGCGCGCCGACACGATCATGGGCGTGACCTTCTGCGCCGTCGCGCCCGAGCATCCGCTCGCCCTGCACGCGGCCCGGAGCAACCCCAAGGTCGCCGCCTTCATCGAAGAGTGCAAGAGCGGCGGCACCACCGAGGCCGAACTCGCCACGCAGGAAAAAAAGGGCGTGCCCACGGGCCTCTTCGTGCAGCACCCGATCACCGACGAGCCGATCCCGGTCTGGGTCGGCAACTATGTGCTGATCGGCTACGGCGACGGCGCCGTGATGGGCGTGCCTGCGCACGACGAGCGGGACTTCGCGTTCGCCAACAAGTACGGCATCGAGATCATCCAGGTGGTGCTGGTCGACGATGCGCCGCGCTTCGACTATCACAAGTGGCAGGACTGGTACGGCCTGAAAGACGAGTCCGGGCGCAGCGTGACCATCAATTCCGATGTGTTCAGCGGCATGCGCCACCAGGAAGCCGTGAACGCGGTGGCCCATGCGCTGCAACTCAAGGGCCTGGGCGACAAGCAGGTCACCTGGCGCCTGCGCGACTGGGGTGTGAGCCGCCAGCGCTACTGGGGCACGCCGATCCCGATCATCCATTGCGACGAACACGGCGCCGTGCCGGTGCCCGAGAAGGACTTGCCGGTCGTGCTGCCGACCGACTGCGTGCCCGACGGTTCGGGCAACCCGCTCAACAAGCACGAAGGTTTTCACGCCGGCGTGGTCTGCCCGGTATGCGGCAAGCCCGCGCGGCGCGAGACCGACACCATGGACACCTTCGTGGATTCGTCGTGGTACTTCATGCGCTACTGCGATCCGCAGAGCACCAATGCGATGGTCGACGGCGGCGCGAAGTACTGGATGGCGATGGACCAGTACATCGGCGGCATCGAGCATGCAATCCTGCATTTGCTGTACGCCCGTTTCTGGACCAAGGTGATGCGCGACCTCGGCCTGGTCACCGTCGACGAGCCCTTCAGCAAGCTGCTGACGCAGGGCATGGTGCTCAACCACATCTACTACCGGCGCGGCGACAAGGGCGGCAAGGAGTATTTCCCGCCGGCCGAGGTGACGCCGGTGCTCGATGCGCAGGGCCGCATCGCCGGCGGCACGCTGGCCGACGGCAGCACGGTCGAATACGGCGGCGTCGGCAAGATGGGCAAGACCGAGCGCAACGGCGTCGACCCCCAGGATCTGATCGAGAAGTACGGCGCCGACACCGCCCGGCTCTACACCATGTTCACCGCGCCGCCCGAGGCCACGCTCGAGTGGAACGATGCGGCGGTCGAAGGCAGTTACCGGTTCCTGCGCCGCGTGTGGAATTTCGGCGTCGCCATGAAGAGCATGGTGGTGCCGGCCGGCGGGGCGCCGGTTTTCGGCGCCAGCGCCAAGGCGCTGCGGCACGAGGTGCACACGGTGCTGCGCCAGATCGACTACGACTACCAGCGCATGCAATACAACACGGTGGTGTCGGGCGCGATGAAGCTGCTCAACGCGGTCGAGGGCTTCAAGGCCCAGCCCGGCAACGTGGGCGATGCGGCCGCCGTGCGTGAGGGTTTCGGCATCCTGCTGCGCTGCCTCTATCCCGCCACGCCGCATATCGCGCACCAGCTCTGGCAGCAGCTTGGCTACGACGTCGACCACGGTGCCTTGCTCGACGCGGCCTGGCCACTGGTCGACGCCGCGGCCCTCGAGCAGGACGAGATCGAACTCATGCTGCAGGTCAACGGCAAGCTGCGCGGCGCCGTGCGCGTGCCCTCGGGCGCTTCGAAGCAGGAGATCGAAAAGATGGCGCTGGCCAGCGAAGATTTCGTCAAGTTCGCGCCCGGCGCGGTGCCCAAGCGCGTGATCGTGGTGCCGGGCCGGCTTGTCAACGTGGTGGTGTGATGCGCATGAACTCTTCTTCTTTTCTTGCTCGCCGCACCCTGCTGGTGGCTGGTGCGCTGACACTGGCCGGTTGCGGCTTCGAGCTGCGTAAGGCGCCGGTGTTTGCCTTCAAGAGCATCGCAGTCAACGGCGGTACGGTCGTCGTCAATCTCCTGCGGCGCAACCTGCAGGCGGCGGGCACCGTGATCGTGGTGCCGGCGAACGAAGTGCAGACGGCAGAGGTGGTATTCGACATGCTGGGCGAGGATCGGGGCCAGCGCGTGGTGTCGACCAATTCGGCCGGCCAGGTGCGCGAGCTCGAACTGCAGCTGACGGTGCGCTTCCGCCTGCGGACACAGGCCGGCAAGGAGCTCATCAGTGCCGGCGAGATCCAGCAGCGGCGCGACATCACCTACAACGAGACCAACGCGCTCGCCAAAGAGGGCGAGCAGCAACTGCTGTACCGCGACATGCAGGGCGACATCGTCCAGCAGATCATGCGACAGCTCGCGGCGGTCAAGGCGCTTTAGGGCGGCCCACGCATGCAGCTCGCCGCAGCGCAACTCGCCGCCCACCTGCAGAAGGGCTTGCGTCCGCTCTACGCGGTGCACGGCGACGAGCCGCTGCTGGCGCAGGAAGCGGTCGATGCCATCCGCACCGTTGCGCGCACGCAGGGCTATACCGAGCGCAGTTCGTACACCGTGGCCGGCGCGCACTTCGACTGGAGCGCGGTGCTGGCGGCCGGCGGCTCGCTGAGCCTGTTCGCCGACAAGCAGATCGTCGAGATCCGCATTCCCTCGGGCAAGCCCGGCAAGGACGGCAGTGTCGCGCTGCAGCAGCTCGCGCAGGCGGCCGAGGGCAACGACAGCACGCTCCTGCTGGTGCTGCTGCCCCGGCTCGACAAGATGACGCGCACCGGCGCCTGGTTCACCGCGCTCGAGTCGCATGGCGTCACGCTGCAGGTGGATCCGATCGAACGCGCCGCGTTGCCGCAGTGGATCGCCCAGCGGCTCGGGTTGCAGGGGCAGCGCGTGCGGGCTGGGGAAGAAGGCCAGCGCACCTTGCAGTTCTTTGCGGATCGCGTCGAGGGCAACCTGCTCGCCGCACACCAGGAGATCCAGAAGCTCGCGCTGCTGCACCCGGCCGGCGAGCTGACGTGGGAGCAGGTCGAAAGCGCGGTGCACAACGTCGCGCGCTACGACGTGTTCAAGCTCGGCGAGGCGGTGCTGGCCGGCAACCCGCAGCGCGTGGCGCGCATGCTCGAAGGGCTGCAGGCCGAGGGCGAGGCCGAAGTGCTGGTGCACTACACGCTGGCCGAAGACATCCGCGCCCTCAAGCGCGTGAAGGACGCGATGGCGGCCGGCCGGCCATTGCCCATGGCGCTGCGCGAGAACCGCATCTGGGGCAACAAGGAGCGTGCCTTCGAGCGCGTGCTGCCGCGCCTTGACGACCGCATGCTCGCGCGCCTGCTGCGTTCCGCGCATGTGGTCGACGGCATCGTCAAGGGCCTGAAGCAGCCGGACTGGCCGGCCAATGGCTGGCAGGCGCTGCAGCGGCTGGCGCTGATGCTGTGCCGCGCCTGCATGGCCGCCCCTGAGAGTGGGAAAATGCGCGCATGAACGCGTTCAATGTCAATGAGCACATGCAGGCCCTCGGCTTGCAGGCCAAAGCGGCCGCAGCCCAGATGGCGCGGGCGGATGCTGCCATCAAGGTCAAAGCGCTGAAGGCGCTCGCACGGCGCCTGCGCGAGGCCGGCCCGGAACTGGGCCAAGCCAACGCACGCGACATAGAGCGCGCCGTCGCAGCCGGTTTGCCGGCGCCGATGGTGGATCGCCTCAAGCTCACGCCGAAAGTGCTGGCCACCGTGGCCGAGGGCTGCGAGCAGCTTGCCGCAATGCCCGACGTGATCGGCGAAATCATCGGCATGAAGCAACAGCCCAGCGGCATCCGCGTGGGCCAGATGCGGGTGCCGATCGGCGTGTTCGGCATGATCTTCGAAAGCCGGCCCAACGTGACGATCGAGGCGGCCAGCCTCGCGATCAAGAGCGGCAACGCGGCGATCCTGCGCGGCGGCTCGGAGGCGATCGAATCTAACAAGGCACTCGCGCTGCTGGTGGCCGATGCACTGGCCGAAGCCGGCCTGCCGGTGGAAGCGGTGCAACTGGTGCAGACCACCGACCGCGAGGCCGTTGGGCGGCTGATTGCCATGCCGGAGTACGTCGACGTGATCATTCCGCGCGGCGGCAAGGGCCTGATCGAGCGCATCAGCCGCGAGGCGAAGGTGCCGGTGATCAAGCACCTCGACGGCAACTGCCATGTTTACGTCGACGACACCGCGGAACTCGACATGGCGCTCAAGATCGTCGACAACGCCAAGACCCAGAAGTACAGCCCCTGCAATGCGGCCGAAGGCCTGCTGGTCGCCAAGAGCGTGGCTGCGACTTTCCTGCCGCAGATCGGCGCGGTGTTCGCGGCCAAGGGCGTCGAAATGCGCTGCGACGCCGAAGCCGGTGCGATCCTGCGCGGCGCCGGGCTGCCGGCAGTCGATGCGGTCGAGTCGGACTGGTCGGAGGAATACCTGGCCGCGGTGATCAGCATCAAGGTGGTGGCGGGGGTGGACGAGGCCATTGAGCACATCAATCACTATTCGAGTCACCACACCGATGCGATCATCACGCGCGACCATGTCAACGCCCAACGCTTCCTGCGCGAGGTTGATTCGGCCAGCGTCATGGTGAATGCGAGCACACGCTTCGCCGACGGCTTCGAATTCGGCCTGGGCGCCGAAATCGGCATCAGCACCGACAAGTTCCATGCGCGCGGCCCGGTCGGCATCGAGGGGCTCACCTCGCTCAAATACGTCGTGCTGGGCCAGGGCGAAGTACGCACCTGAGTCAGCTTGTCATCTGGGTGAGCGGCCCCAAATCCTACAATCCCGCTCCAGCTTCCAGTACAAGTCCAACAAGGCCGCCGCATGGTTCCGCATCTCGTCACCGCCCTGACCGGCCCGATCAACGAGCTCGAGCAACGCGTGCTCGACTCCATGCCGGCCATCGAGCGCTGGTTCCGACTCGAATGGATGGAGCACACGCCGCCGTTCTACACATCGGTCGACGTGCGCAATGCCGGCTTCAAGCTGGCGCCGGTCGACACCAACTTGTTCCCGCGCGGCTGGAACAACCTGACGCAGGAAATGCTGCCGCTGGCCGTGCAGGCGGCCCAGGCGGCCATCGAGAAGATCTGCCCGGAAGCGCGCAATTTGCTCGTGATCCCGGAAAACCACTCCAAAAACACGTTTTATCTCGCGAACGTCGCACAACTGGTGCACATCTTCCAGATGGCAGGGCTCAACGTCCGGGTTGGGTCGATCGATCCGGCGATCAAGTCGCCGAAGAAGATCGAGCTGCCGAACGGCGCCACCGTGTGCCTGGAGCCGGTGGTGCGCAGCAAGCGGCGCCTGGGCCTGAAGAACTTCGACCCCTGCACTATCCTGCTCAACAACGATCTCTCGGCTGGCATTCCGGGCATCCTGGAAGACCTGCATGAGCAATACCTGCTGCCGCCGCTGCATGCCGGATGGCCGATGCGGCGCATGAGCAACCATTTCCACAGCTACGAAGAGCTGTCCAAGCGCTTCGGCAAGCTGCTGGGCATCGACCCCTGGCTGATCAACCCGATGTATGCCAAGGCCGACAACGTCAACTTTTCCGCCGGCCAGGGCATGGACGTGCTGACCAGCCATGTGGACACGGTGCTGACCAAGGTGCGGCGCAAATACAAGGAATACGGCATCAACGAGAAGCCGTTCGTCATCGTCAAGCCCGACAACGGCGCAGCCGGCATGGGCGTGCTGACGATCCGCGATGTGAAGGATCTCGACGCGCTCGACGCAAAAACGCGCGCCATGATGAGCCCCAATGCCGATCTGCAGCCGGTGATCGTGCAGGAAGGCGTGCTCACCAACGAGCGCGTGCACGATGGCGTGGCCGAGCCCGTGGTCTACATGATGGACCGCTACGTGGTCGGCGGCTTCTATCGCGTGCATGCCGGGCGCAGTCCCGACGAGAGCCTGGTGTCGCCTGGCGCGAGCTTCGTGCCATTGGCTTTTTCGGAGAGTGCGCACTTACCGCAGCCGGGCGCCAAGCCAGGCGCGAGTGCGCCGAATCGGTTCTACATGTACGGCGTGGTCGGCCGGCTCGCGATGGCTGCGGCCAGCTACGAACTCGAGGCGACCGACCCGGACGCCGAAGTCTACGAGTGACGCCGTGGGGCCACAGCGCCCCTTGCGGCGGCCTGCCGCGGCGTCAAAATAGCGGCCCCACACCAAACGGAAATCAAAGGGCGGAGGGTTGAGCGCGGCGGCCGCAGGCGGCCCCGCCGCGCCCGTGCGACACGTCGCTCCGCCCCTTCCAGCGACCTCGTGTCAGCCCCCAAAAGCTCCTCCGCCGCGTTGATCCTCGCGGCCATCGGCGTCGTCTACGGCGATATCGGCACCAGCGTGCTCTATGCGGTGAAGGAGGTGTTCGGCCACGGCCATGTGCCGTTCACCATCGAGAACGTCTACGGCATCCTGTCGATGTTCTTCTGGACGCTCACCGTCATCGTCTCGCTCAAGTACGTGGTGCTGGTGCTGCGCGCCGACAACGAAGGCGAGGGCGGGCTGGTGGCCATGCTCGCGCTGGCCTCCCGTGCCGTGCACGACAAGCCCCGGCTGCGCAAGGTGTTGCTGGTCGTCGGCATCTTCGGCACCTCGCTGTTCTACGGCGACGGCGTCATCACCCCGGCGATCTCGGTGCTGTCGGCGGTCGAGGGCCTGGAGGTGGTGTCGCCACAGTTCAAGCACTACGTGATCCCGGTCACGCTGGTGGTGCTGTTCTGCCTCTTCGTCGTGCAGAAACGCGGCACCGCCGGCATCGGCCGCTTCTTCGGTCCGGTCACGCTGGCCTGGTTCGCGGTGATCGCGGTGCTGGGCGTGCACCAGATCCTCACCCACCCCGAAATCCTGAAGGCATTGAGTCCGCACTACGCGCTCAAGTTCATGTGGGACAACCCGGTCACGAGCTTCATCGTGCTCGGCGCCACGGTGCTGTGCGTGACCGGTGCCGAGGCGCTGTACGCCGACCTCGGCCACTTCGGCAAGGGGCCGATCCGCATCGCGTGGTTCTCGGTCGTGATGCCGGCCCTCACGCTCAACTATTTCGGCCAGGGCGCGCTGCTGCTGGAGAACCCCGAGGCGGTGAAGAACCCGTTCTTCATGATGGCACCCGAATGGGCGCTGATCCCGCTGGTCATCCTGGCCACGGGCGCCACGGTGATCGCGTCGCAGGCGCTGATCACCGGTGCGTTCAGCGTCACGCGCCAGGTGATCCAGCTCGGCTACCTGCCGCGGCTCAACATCGAGCACACCAGCGTGCGCACGGCGGGGCAGATCTACATTCCGTTCGTCAACTGGGGCTTGTTCGTCGCGATCGTGCTGGCGGTGGTGATGTTCCGCTCCTCGAGCAGCCTGGCTGCGGCCTACGGCATCGCCGTGACCACCGACATGCTGATCACCACCGTGCTCACGTTCTTCGTGATCCGCTTCGCGTGGAAGCTGCCGCTGGCGCTGTGCATCGGCGCGACCGCTGCGTTCTTCGTGGTCGACTTCATGTTCTTCGCGTCGAACCTGCTCAAGCTGTTCGAAGGCGGCTGGTTCCCGCTGATGATCGGCGGCGCGGTTTTCACGCTGATGATCACCTGGAAGGAAGGCCGCCGCCTGATGGGCGAAGTGCAGCGCGCCGACGCGATCGACCTGCGCAGCTTTCTCGACGCGGTGTTCGTGAGCCCGCCGGCGCGCGTCGACGGCACCGCCGTGTTCCTCACGGCCGAGCCCGGCAATGTGCCCAATGCATTGCTGCACAACCTCAAGCACAACAAGGTGCTGCACGAGCAGAACATGTTCGTCACCGTGCGCAACCACGAGGTGCCCTGGATCCCGATGGACAAGCGCATCGAGATCGAGCCGCTCGGCCACCATTGCTGGCAGGTGGTGGTGCACTACGGCTTCAAGAACGACATCGATCTGCCGCGGGCGCTCGAGAACGCCCGCATGCGCGGCTGCCAGCTGGAGCCGATGACGACCAGCTACTTCCTGTCGCGCGACGTCGTGATCCCGACGCTCGGCAGCGGCATGGCACCGTGGCGCGAGAAGCTGTTCGCGCAGATGCACCACAACGCGAGCGGTGCGGCGGACTTCCTGGGGCTGCCGAACAACGCGGTGGTCGAGCTGGGCTCCAAGATCGAGATCTAGAAGGCGTCGGGCCGTTCGATCGCCAGGCGCTCCATGTGGCGGCAGATCTCGCCGGGCGTGGTGAACCAGATCTCGCCGCGGTCGCGCGCGGCGGCAAAGGCTTCGAGCACGGGCCGAAGATGCCGCAAGCGGTACGGTTGCCCGACGATGTACGGGTGCAGCGCCAGGCCCATCACGAGCGGCTGGCGCGTGGCCTGCTGGCGCATCTCGTCGAAGTTGTCGCGCACCATGGCGCAGAAGTCCTTCGCATCCATCTGGCGCGCCACGATCATCGGAATGTCGTTCAGCTCCTGCGGATAAGGCACGGCCCACAGCGGCTGCCCGCTGCGCGTGCGCATGCGCGTCGGCTGGTCGTCATGGCACCAGTTGAGCGTGTAGCGGTAGCCGGTCTCTGCCAGCAGGTCGGGCGTCGCATGGCTCTCCGAAATCCAGGGCGACAGCCAGCCGGTGGGCGCGGCCCCGCTCGCGGCCTGGATGCGTCCGGCGCAGCGAAGCAGCAGCGCGCGTTCACCGGCTTCATCAAATTCGGCCTGCCGCTCGGCATTGCTGTGGCCGTGGCCGATCAACTCGTCGCCGCGCGTCACGCAGGCCGCGACCAGCTCAGGGCAGTGGTCGTAGAGCGCGGTGTTGATCAGGGCACCGGTCTTCAGGCCCAGCTGGTCGAACAGCTCGAGGCAACGCCAGGCGCCGACCCGGTTGCCGTACTCGCGCCAGCCATGGTTGAGCACATCGGGTTCAGCTGAAGGCGGCCCGATGCGCGCACCGAGCCCGTCGCCGAACGCGAAGTGTTCGAGGTTGAAGCCGAGGTACACCGCCAGTCGCGCGCCGTTCGGCCAGACGTAGTCGGGTCTTTGCGTGATCGGGGCGTAGTCGAAGCGTCCGTGGTGAGGCAGCAGGTGAGGCCAGCGTTCGGTCATGCCGCAGAGTGTGCAAGACATGTGCCTTGGCGCCAACGTGGTTCGGACCGCGCGGGCACAATCGCGCGATGCCATTTTTCAAGGATCTGAGCCTGTCGGCCTTCACCGCAGGCTTTGTCGCTGTGCTCGTGGGCTTCACCAGTTCGGTGGCCATCGTGTTCCAGGCTGCACTGTCGTTCGGTGCCACCCCGGAACTCATCAGTTCGTGGATGTGGGCATTGGGCCTCGGCATGGGGCTCGCCTCGGCACTGCCATCGTTGTGGTGGCGCAAGCCGGTGATGATCGCGTGGAGCACGCCAGGTGCCGCGGTGCTCGCGGTCGCGGGTGCCGGCTACAGCATGGGCGAAGCGGTCGGCGCCTTCATCGTCTGCGCGGTGCTGATCACCATCGCCGGCGCCACCGGCTGGTTCGAGCGCGTCATGAACAGGATTCCGATGGCGATCGCCTCCGCACTGCTGGCCGGGGTGCTCGCGCGCTTCGGCCTGCAGGCCTTCATTGCGGCGCAGACCGCGCTGCCGCTGGTGCTGCTGATGCTGGCCACCTACCTGCTGGCCAGGCGCTTCATGCCGCGCTATGCGGTGCCGCTCACCTTGCTGGTCGCGATCGCGTTCGTCGCGGCGCGCGGCGAACTGGCCTGGGGCGGCGTGCACTTCCATCTGGCGATGCCGGTGTTCACGATGCCGGTCTTCACCTGGCAGGCGGCCGTGAGCCTGGCGCTGCCCTTGTTCGTGGTGACCATGGCCTCGCAGAACCTGCCCGGCGTGGCGGCGATCCGCGCGGCAGGCTACGACATGCCGGTCAGCAAGCTCATCACGATCAGCGGTCTGGCCACGCTGGTGCTCGCGCCGTTCGGCGCGTTTGCGCTGAACCTCAGCGCCATCACGGCGGCGATCTGCATGGGTCGCGAGGCGCATGACGATCCGGCGCGGCGCTACACGGCGGCCGTGAGCTGCGGTGCGATCTATGTCGTCATCGGCTTGTTCGGCGCGGCCGTCACGGGCTTGCTGACGGCGTTTCCCAAGGAGCTGGTCGCGGCCATCGCCGGACTCGCATTGCTCGGCACCATCGGCGGCGGGCTCGCTGCCGCAGTGCGCGACGAGTCGCACCGCGAAGCCGCGCTCATCACCTTCCTGGTCACGCTCTCGGGCGTGACGCTGGCCGGCATCGGCTCGGCCTTCTGGGGCGTGGTGGCCGGTGCCGGGGCGCTGGCCGTACAGCAACTCGGGCGAAAGGCCGCGCCCGGCAAGGACATCGCGCCTGCGTGCAAGATCAGACAAGAAGCCAAAGCCGCTACCGGAAAGACAACCCCGTGAACATCCTCTTCGTTGCCGACCCGCTCGAGCAATTCAAGGTCTACAAGGACACCACCTTCTCGATGATGCGCGAGGCGCAACGCCGAGGCCACAGTATCTCGGCCTGCGAGCCGCGCGACATGGGCTGGCAGACCGGCCAGCCGGTGACGGCCACGGTGCGCGACATCACGCTCACCGGGCACAAGGACGACTGGTTCACCGAGACGCCGCGCCGCAGCGCGCCGCTGCACGGCTTCGACGCGATCCTGATGCGCAAGGATCCGCCGTTCGACGCCGAATACATCTATGCGACGCACCTGCTCGGCCAGGCCGAGCGCGAAGGCGCCAGGGTGTTCAACAAGCCGGCGTCGTTGCGCGAGCATCCTGAAAAGCTCGCGGTGATGGAGTTCCAGCAGTTCACCAGCCCGACGCTGGTGACGCGCGACCCGGCCGCGGTGCGCGCCTTTCATGCCGAGCACAAGGACATCATCCTGAAGCCGCTCGACGGCATGGGCGGCATGGGCATCTTCCGCGTGCGCGAAGACGCGCTGAACCTCGGCTCGATCACCGAGACGCTCAACAAGGACGGCGCCGAGACCATCATGGTGCAGCGCTTCGTGCCCGAGATCGCGGCCGGCGACAAGCGCATCCTGATCATCGCGGGCGAGCCGGTGCCGTTCGTGCTGGCGCGCATTCCGCAAGGCACCGAAGTGCGCGGCAACCTCGCGGCCGGCGGCAAGGGCGTGGCGCAGCCGCTCACGGCCCGCAACCGCGAGATCGCCGAAGCCGTGGGCCGAACGCTCGCGCCGCGCGGGCTGCTGCTGATCGGCCTCGACGTGATCGGCGACTACGTCACCGAGATCAACGTCACCAGCCCGACCTGCTTCCAGGAAATCACCGACCAGACCGGCTTCGATGTGCCCAGGCGCTTCATCGATGCGCTGGAGGCGGATCTGGGTTCAAAAGGGTTGTAGCACCCGCCCGAGCGGGGCGCCAATCAGGCGCCCGCTGCCTTGTGGATGGCCACGCGGATGCGCGGGTAGGTGCCGCAGCGGCAGATGTTGCCGCTCATGGCCTGGTCGATCTCGGCGTCGCTGGGCTTCGGGATTTTGCGCAGCAGCGCGCAGGCGCTCATGAGCTGGCCGCTCTGGCAATAGCCGCACTGCACCACGTCGACCTCCGTCCAGGCGGCGCGCAACGCGTCGGCTTCGCGGCCAGCCAGTCCTTCGATCGTGGTGATGTCCTTGCCGGCCGCGGCAGAAACCGGCGTGACGCAGCTGCGCGCCTGTTCGCCGTCGAGGTGCACGGTGCAGGCACCGCACAGCGCCATGCCGCAACCGAACTTGGTGCCGTTCAGGCCGAGCTCTCCGCGCAGCACCCACAGCAGCGGGGTGTCGGGCTCGGCCTTCACCTCGACGGCCTGGCCGTTGATCTTGAGCGTGGTCATGAACGAGAATCCTGTCAGGCGAGTTTGAGGGGCAGCGTGCGCAGGCGCTGGCCGGTGAGGGTGAACAGCGCGTTGGCCACGGCCGGCGCGATCGGTGGCGTGCCGGGCTCGCCCACGCCTTCGGGGTGCGCGGTGCTCGGGATGATCTCGGTTTCGATCGCCGGGCAGTCCTGCATGCGCAGCGGCGCGTAGTCGTGGAAGTTGCCCTGCACCACGCGGCCCTGCTCGATCGTGATCTCGCCGTGCAGTGCGGCAGACAGGCCGAACACGATGCCGCTTTCCATCTGCTGCCGCACCAGGTTCGGGTTGACCGCAAAGCCGCAGTCGATCACGCACACCACGCGGTGCACGCGGATCGCCTTGTCCGGCCCGACCGACACCTCGGCCACCTGCGCCACCGTGCTGCCGAAGCTGCGGTGCAGCGCCAGGCCGCGCGCTTTCTTCGCGCCATCGGGCGCCGGTGCCAGCGGCTGGGCCCAGCCCGACAGCGCGGCCACGCGCTGCAGCACGCGCTGGTGATCGGGCTTGTGAGCGAGCAGGGCGAGCCGAAAAGCCAGCGGATCCTTGCCCGCGGCGGCGGCGGCCTCGTCGATGAAGCTCTCGGTGAAAAAGGCATGGTGCGAATGCCCGACCGAGCGCCAGAACCCCACCGGCACCGGGCTTTCGACCACCTCGTGCGCCACGCGCACGTTGGGGAACGCATAGGCGGTGTCGAAACTGCCTTCGGCCGTTGTCTTGTCCGGCCCCAGGCCGGCGCTGCCCAGCACGCGTCCCACCAGCTGGTGCGTGATGGCCTGGCCGGCCGAGCGCGCATGCCAGGCCACCAGTTGGCCCTGCGCGTCGAAGCCGGCCTCGAAGCGCGCCACGCAGGCAGGCCGGTAGAAGTCGTGGCGCATGTCTTCTTCACGCGACCAGAAGGTTTGCACCGGCACACCATCAGCCGCGCCCGCGATGGCTGCAGCCTGCGCGACGAAGTCGGCCTCGGCGCGCCGGCCGAAGCCGCCGCCGAGGCTGGTCACGTTCACTTGCACACGGTCGCTGTCGATGCCCAGCGCCCTTGCCGCACCGATGCGCGCGATGCCGGGCGCCTGCGTCGGCACCCAGACCGTCGCCGCGCCGTCCTTGAACTGCACGGTGCAATTCATCGGCTCCATGGTGGCGTGCGCGAGAAAGGGTGCGCGGTATTCGGCGCTGATGCGTTTGGCGGCGCCCTGGAGCGCAGCGACCGCATCGCCGGCCGACTGGTAGGTGCTGCCCTGCGCGGAATTGAGCGTCTGCGCGAGCCGGTCGATGTCCACGCGGCTCGACAAGCCGGAGGCGGCACCCTCGTTCCACACGATCCTGACCTGGCGCAGCGCCTGCATTGCATGCCACGGCGTGTCGGCAATCACCGCCACCGCCGGCGCGCCGCCCATGCCGCCCGCGACCGGCACCACCTTGCGAACGCCGGGCAGTGCCATGGCCGCCTGCGCATCGAAGCTTGCCAGCGTGCCGCCGATCACCGGGCACATCGCGACGGTCGCGTAGAGCATGCCGGGCAGGCGCACGTCCATGCCAAATTGGGCACTGCCGTCCAGCTTGCCGGCATTCTCGAAGCGGCGCACCGGCTGGCCCACCAGCTTGAACTGCGCCGGATCCTTGAGCTTCGGTCGTTCGGGCAACGGCATCTGCGCGGCGCGCACCGCCAGCTCGCCGAAGCTCGCGCTCTTGCCCGAGCCGTGCAGCACGCGCCCGGCCTCGGCGCGGCATTCGGCGGCAGGCACTTTCCAGTTGTCCGCTGCCGCTGCGATGAGCATGGCGCGCGCCGACGCGCCGGCCTCGCGCATCGGCAGCCATTGGTCCTTGATGCTGGTGGAGCCGCCCGTGACGATCAGCCCGGGGATCTTGCGCGCCGCCTTGGCGGCGAGCCAGCCCACTGCCCGCTTGACGTTGCCTTCGTCGTCGGGGTGGAAGGGCAGCCCGTCGACCAGTGCGGTCGCGTTGTTGTAGATCTTGTCGATCGAGGCGGGTGCCAGCCGGATCTGCGACCAGTCGGCATCGATCTCCTCGGCCAGCAGCATTGCCAGGCCGGTGTGCGTGCCCTGGCCCATCTCGGCCTGCGTCATCGTCACCGCGACCGTGTTGTCTGCGCCGATGCGCACCCACCCGTTGAGCGCGACCTGGCCCGGCGCCAGCGGTGCGGGCGTGGCCGGCATCAGGCGCGAATCCGGCGGCAGCACCGACCAGCCGACCGCCAGCGCACCTGCCGCAGCCGCGCCGCCGAGGAGGAAATACCGTCGCTTCACCATGTCAGGCCCCGACCACGCGGCCATTGACGAACACCTTCAGTTCGCCCGCGCCAAACGGCGTCCAGGTCTCGTTGGTGGTCAGCGGCGTGGTCACCACCATCGCGACGCGGTCGTTCGGCGTGGTGTGCTTCGCGAAGTCGATGGCGAGATCTTCGTCGGCCAGGTGCGCCAGCATGAAGGGATGCTGCCGTTCGATGTAGCAAAGGTGCGTCGATGCATGGGCCCAGAGCGCCTGGCCGTTCGAGAGCATGAAGTTGAAGGTGCCGTGCTTTGCGATCTGCGGCGCCAGTTCGCGCAGCGTGAGCGTCAGCTCCTCGATGCTCGGCACGCCCGCATGCGACTTGGCCAGCTCCTGCATGAGCCAGCAGAAGGCATGCTCGCTGTCGGTGTTGCCGACCGGATGGAAGTTGCCATGCAGCCGCGGCCGAAAGTCTTTCAGGTCGCCGTTGTGCGCAAACACCCAGTAGCGGCCCCACAGCTCGCGCACGAACGGGTGGCAGTTCTGCAGGTTGACCTGGCCCTGCGTGGCCTTGCGGATGTGGGCGACGACATTGCGGCTCTTGATCGGGTAGCGCCGGATCAGTTCAGCCACCGGCGACTCGCAGGCCGGCTGGTGGTCGACGAAATGGCGCAGCCCGCGGTCTTCGAAGAAGGCGATGCCCCAGCCGTCGGCGTGATGGTCGGTGCGGCCGCCGCGCTGGGCGAAGCCGGCAAAGCTGAAGGTCACGTCCGTGGGCGTGTTGCAGTTCATTCCGAGCAGTTGGCACATGGCGCTATTAAAGCGCGAGCGCCGGCCGCCGCTGCGAACCCACCCCGGCCCGCTCAGCGCACGAAGCGGCCTTCGGGCGTGACGCGCACCATTTCGATGAAGCGCGAACCGGTGTTGCTGCCGGTCGAGAAATCGATGTCCATGCCGGCCAGGCGCAGCCTGAGCGCGCGCAATGTCGCATGCAGGCGCGCGCGCGTCAGGTCGCGGCCGGTGCGCTTGAGCGCCTCGATCATCACCAGCCCGTTCAGGTAGCCCTCGAAGCTGCCGTAACCCACCGGCACCTGCGCGCGTTCCGCCAGCCGGCGGTAGTCGCGCGTGACGGCTTCCACTTCGCCCCAGGGGTAGGGCGTGACCTGCGAGATGGCCAGCCCGCCCGCCTGCAGCGGCACCACCCGGGCCGTCACCTCGCCCGAGACGACCGACATTCCATAGAACATCGGTTTGCTGCCGGCGGCATACATGGCCTTGATCACCTCGCCGCTGACCGTGCCGGCCAAGTACATCAGGACGGCCTGGGGGCGGCTGTCGGCGAGTGTCTTGCCGGCGGCGGCGGCGGTCGAGCCATCGGCCTTCACCGATACCACCGCGGTCGGCGTCAGCTTGTGGGTGGCCATGGCCGCCTCGATCAGCTTCACCGCTTCCAGCCCGCCGGGATTGTCCAGGTGGGCGATCGCGATCTTGTTCACGCTCACGGTCGTCAGGTGCTCGACCAGGGCCTGTGCTTCGCGTTCGTTGCTGGCGCGCACGAAGTAGGCCGAACCCGCAACGCGTTCGCGTGCGCTGTCGCCCACGCCGTAGCCACCCACGCTGGGGGCGCCGCTCTGCTGCAGCAGCTTGGCCGCGGCAGCCGTGGTGCCCGAACCGACGCAGCCGAAGAACGCGAACACGCGATGGTCGGTCAGCAGCTTGCCGTAGTTTTCCACCGCTTTCTCGGGCTTCAACTCGTCGTCCAGCGCCACCAGCTTGATCTTGCGGCCGCCGATGCCGCCTTGTTCGTTGACGGCATCGAAGGCCAGCCCGGCGCCGTTGTGGATCACCTTGATCTGCGAGCCGAGCGAACCGCTCAGGACAGCCGAGCTGCCGAGCAGGATTTCGCTGTCGTTCACCCCTGTTTCGGCGGCGTGCGCAGACGACAGCCCCGCAAGGCCCGTGGCGAAAACCGCAGTGGAGGCGACAAAACTTCTGCGTTGCATGAAAGAACCCAATCCGTCGAATTTGTTAACAGGTATTAACAATTGGAAACGAATGGCTCAGGCACTTTCCTAAGGGATTACCCTTGTTGCTGTGAAGTCCTCCCGGCTTGGCGCAATTGCCAGGCTGCGCAGATCGCAATGGCGCACAGCCCGGCCAGCATCAGAAAAACCTCGTTGAAGGCGGCCAACCGCGCGGCGCTCGTCAGCGGGTTGGCGAGCGAGTCGCCGTGCGCCGCCAGGCGCCATTCCAGCACGATGGCGCACAGGCTCACGCCCGCCGCGCCGCCGAGCATGCGCACAAAACTGATGGCACTGGCACCTTGCGGAATCAGCGGCCTGGCCAGCGGCCGCATCGCGCCGAGGTTGAGCGAGGGCAGGATGAAGCCCAGCCCGATCCGGCCAATGACGGCGAATGCGACCAGCAGCCAGATCGGGCTCTTCAGGTCCAGCACCAGCATCAGCGCGAACGAAAGCGCCAGCAGCGCCAGCCCGGTGCTGACCAGCATCCAGGTCGGCTGCCGGTCGGCGAGCCGCCCGACGCCCGCGATAGTGAAGGCCAGCACGATGCCGGCGGGCAGCATAATCGTGCCCACGTGGGAGGCCGACAGGTGCAGTGCCACCTGCATGTAGACCGGCAGCAGATAGGTGGAGCCGAACAGCGCGGTGCCGTAGATGAAGGCCACGATGCTGCCCATCGCGAACTGGCGGTAGCCGAACAGCGCCATGTTCATCAACGGTGTGCCGCCGCCAGTCTCCAGCCGCTTTTGCCACCACACGAACACGGCCAGCGAAACCAGCGCGCCGGCGAGCAGCAGCCCGGCCTGCAACGGCGCGTCGCCGCGCAATTCGACCAGCCCGTTCAGCAGGCACAGCGTGCCGACGGTGCCGAGCAGCAGGCCGCGCCAGTCGAGCCCGCCTTCGCGCGCCGCGGCAACGCCGCCCGGTGCCGTGGTCGGCACGAACTTGTACGCCAGCCAGAGCGACGCGAGGCAGAACGGCACCACCATGAAGAAGATCGAGCGCCAGCCGAACAGGTCGACCAGCACGCCGCCGATGCTGGGGCCGATGGCCGGCGCCAGCACCACGCCCATGCCGAAGATGCCGCTGGCGCGGCCCTGCTCGTGCGGCTCGAAGGCGCGCAGGATGATGATGGCCGGAATCGGCTGCACCACGCCCGCCGCGAGGCCCTCGGCCACGCGCGCGACCAGCACCAGCGAGAAGTTGTTGGACAGCCCGCCGGCCACGCCACCGGCCAGCAGGATCAGCATGGTGCCGACATAGGTGCGCCGGTAGCCGTAGCGTCCGAGCAACCACGGCGTGGTGAGCATGGAGACTGTCATCGCCACCATGAAGCCCGAGCTGACCCATTGCGCGCGCTCCTGGCCGAGCGCGAAATGGTGGCTCATGTCGGGAATCGCCACGTTGACGATGGTCGACGACATGATCGAGGCCATCGTGCCGACCATCACCGACAACAGCAGCAGCCAGCGGTAACGCTCGCCATAGCGCTCGCGCAGCACATGGAGTTGCGCCGGAGCAGCACGGGGCGAGGCAGGAGGAGTGGCGGCGGGGTCGGTCATGAGGCACGGGCAGCCACCCGCGGGTGAGCCGTCCTACAAGGATATCGGTGTTTGCTCGGCCGGGCTCGCCACTGGGCAGCCGTCACAATCAAAGCGCTGTCCGCATGCCGACCTTTCCATTTCAAGAAAACAAGACAACAACATGGATACCCGCAACGAATCCTGCACCGCAGACGTTGGCGCCACCTCACTGGCGGCGGATCTCACCGCGCCGACCGTGACGCGCGCCTACCAGTGCCAGTGCGGCCGACCGGTCTTCCTCGGCAACAGCGAGTGCCTGGCCTGCCATACGCCGCTGGGCTTCGTGATCGAAAGCCTCGGCGTGGTGCCGCTGGCGACGGTGGCGTCGCCCGACGCCGCCCCGCAGCAACCGGGCGATGCGGGCACCGAAGTCGACATTGATGCCGACGTGACGTTCGCCAGCTACACCGTGTTCGGCGACGCCAACGGCAGGCAGTACCACCGCTGCGCCAACTTCATCACTGCGGCCGGCTGCAACTGGATGGTGCCGGCGCCGCGCGACGGCGACGCTGCCACCTTCACCACCGCCGGGCTGGCGCCGCGCTACTGCCTGTCGTGCAGTGCCACGCGCACCATTCCCGATCTCTCGCTCCAGGGCAATGGCGAGCTGTGGCGCAAGCTGGAGCAATCGAAGCGGCGCCTGATGTCGCAACTGCTGGCGCTCGGCCTGCCCGTGGTCACGCGCCATGCCGACCCGGTGCACGGGCTGGCCTTCGACTTCCTGAGCAACACGCCGGGCGGCCCGCATGTGCTCACGGGCCACGAAGAGGGCGTGATCACGCTCAACGCCGAGGAGGCCGAAGACGCGGTGCGCGAACGCATCCGCGCCGAAATGCGCGAGCCCTACCGCACACTGGTCGGCCATTTTCGCCACGAGATCGGCCACTACTACTGGGACTTGCTGGTGCGCCCCACACCATGGCTCGACGACTTTCGTGCGCTGTTCGGCGACGAGCGCCTCGACTACGCGGGCGCGTTGCGCCAGCATTACGAACAGGGCCCGCCGCCGGATTGGCGGGTGCGCTATGTCACCAGCTATGCGAGCTCGCATCCATGGGAAGACTGGGCCGAAACCTGGGCGCACTACCTGCACATGGCCGACACGGCCGATACGGCCATGAGCTTCGGCGTCGACGCCAGCCGTGCCGAGTTGGCGAGCGACCTGTTCGAGCCGGCCGACCTGTGGCAGCCCGAGCATCCCGATGCGATAAAGTTTCTGGACTTCCTGAATGGCTGGGTGCGGCTGACCAACGTGCTGAACGAACTCTCGCGCAGCATGGGCCAGCCCGACTACTACCCTTTCGTGCTGCCGCGCGCCGCGGTCGGCAAGCTGCAGTTCGTGCACCAGGTGATCACGCAGCAGCGTGAGCGGCAGCAACAGGCGCTCGCCCGGCCCGCCGGAGCCACGGAGCCATCGCCCCGGTCGGAGCCCGCGCAGTCGCAAAGCCAGGCCCAGCAGCAACAGGGCTTCGAGCCCATGGGCCAACAGTTCCAGGAGCAGCGTTTCAACGCCGCCTGGTAGCCGTCAGGCGATTTCGAACGCAGGCAGTTTCTTCGCGACCGCGCGGTTCTGCAGCGTCACATAAACCGGCAGCCCGTTGCGGTAGGCCGGGTAGTCCTCGCCCTCGATCAGCGGCGCCAGATAACGCCGGCAGGCGTCGGTGATGCCGAAGCCGTCTTGCGAAATGAAGTCGCGCGGCATCATCTTCTCGGCATTGGCCACCTGCGCCAGCGGCGCGCTGCCGATACGGTACTGGTAGGGCACATCGGCGATCCGCTCGATGGTCGGCATCACGGCATTGGCGCCTTCCAGCGCGAGTTCGACGGCGCGCACGCCGAGTTCGTAGGCCTGCTTCACATCGGTAGCCGACGCGACATGGCGCGCCGCGCGCTGCAGGTAGTCGGCCACGGCCCAGTGGAACTTGTGGCCGAGCGCCTCCTTGACCATGTTCGCCACCACCGGCGCCGCGCCGCCGAGCTGCGCATGGCCGAACGCATCGCGCGTGCCCTGCTCGGCCAGGAAGGTGCCGTCCGGGTGATGGCAGCCTTCGGACACCACCACGCTGCAGTAGCCGTGCTGCTTCACCAGCGCATCGACGCGGGCCAGGAACTTCGCGCGGTCGAACTCGATTTCGGGGAACAGGATCACGACCGGAATGCCGTGGGCTTCCGCCAGCCCGCCCGCTGCAGCGATCCAGCCGGCGTGCCGCCCCATGACCTCGAGCACGAACACCTTGGTCGAGGTGGCCGCCATCGCGCGCACGTCGAGCGAGGCTTCGAGCGTGGACAGCGCCACGTACTTCGCGACCGAACCGAAGCCGGGGCAGCAGTCGGTCAGCGGCAGATCGTTATCGATGGTCTTGGGCACGTGGATCGCCTGCAGCGGATAGCCCAGCGACTGCGACAGCTGGCTCACCTTGAAGCAGGTGTCGGCCGAATCGCCACCGCCGTTGTAGAAGAAGTAGCCGATGCCGTGCGCCCTGAACACTTCGATGAGCCGTTCGTACTCGCGCCGGTTCTTCTCGAGCGACTTGAGCTTGTAGCGGCAGGAGCCGAACGCGCCGGAGGGCGTCGAGCGCAGCGCCGCAATCGCTTCGGCCGATTCCTGTGCGGTGTCGATCAGATCCTCGGCCAGCGCCCCGAGGATGCCGTTGCGCCCGGCGTAGACGGTGCCGATGCGGTCGGCATGGCGCCGCGCCGTTTCGATGACGCCGCAGGCCGAGGCATTGATCACGGCCGTGACGCCGCCAGACTGGGCATAGAACGCGTTGGGTGGGGTGGTCGTCATGGTGGGGTGGTTTCCGTAGGGACGGCGGCCGCCGCGGCGGCCACGCAGTTCGCGCAAATGCAGGCGAGCCCGCGCGCATCGGCCGGCACGCGCGCGCGCAGGGCATCTGTGAAATTGGCCGACATGCACCAGCAGGGCGACTGCGCCATGCCGGTCTCGCGCTCGATCTCCATCGCGCAGACGTTGGCCGCACCGCAGAGCGGGCAGCGGCTGGGGTCGGGCGATGGCGAGGCGGTAGGCATGCCGCATTCTGATGCGTTCCGATCGCGTCGGCGAGGGCTGCCACCGATCCGGCTCCGCCGGTCGGTCGGCAGCGCCCCCGGCAGGGGGTTGGCGAGCCTTACCTCCCGTGCAATCCCATCTGCCGCGTGATCACTTCCTTCATGATCTCGTTGGTGCCGCCGTAGATGCGCTGCACGCGGGCGTCGGCATAGGCGCGCGTGATCGGGTACTCCCACATGTAGCCGTAGCCGCCGTGCAGCTGCACGCACTCGTCCATCACCTTGCACTGCAGGTCGCTGGTCCAGTACTTGGCCATGCTGGCGGTGGCAGTGTCGAGCTTGTCCTGCATCAGCAGCTCGGTGCACTTGTCGACGAACACCTGCGCGACCTGCACCTCTGTCTGCAGCTCGGCCAGCTTGTAGCGCGTGTTCTGGTAGTTGCCCACGGGCTGGCCGAAGACCTTCCGGTCCTTCACGTAGGCCACCGTGGTATCGATCGCCGCCTGCGACGCGGCCACCGCGCTGATCGCGATCTGCAGGCGCTCCCATGGCAGCTGCTCCATCAGGCAGATGAAGCCGCGGTTCTTCCACGCGTCGCCGCCCAGGATGTTGTCGGCCGGCACGCGCACGTCGTTGAAGAACAGCTCCGAGGTGTCCTGCGCCTTCAGGCCCAGCTTCTTCAGGCGCTTGCCTTTCTCGAAGCCCGGCATCCCACGCTCGACCACCAAGAGGCTGGTGCCCTTGGCGCCAGCACTCGGGTCGGTCTTGGCGACCACGATCACCAGGTCGGCATGCCAGCCGTTGGTGATGAAGGTCTTGCTGCCGTTCAGCAGGTAGCTGCCGTCGGCCTGCCGGATGGCCGTGGTCTTGATGCCCTGCAGGTCGCTGCCCGCGGCCGGCTCGCTCATCGCGATCGCGCCAATCATCTCGCCGGTCGCGAGCCTGGGCAGGTAGTGCGCCTTCTGCGCATCGGTGCCGTAGTGCTCGATGTACGGCGCCACGATCTCGCTGTGCAGCCCGAAACCGACGCCGGTGAAGCCGCGCGCCCACAGTTCCTCGAACTGGATCACCGAGTACAGCAGGTCGGCGCCGGCGCCGCCGTACTGCTCGGGCATGGCCATGCAGAGAAAGCCGTTCTCGCCGGCCTTGTTCCACACGGCGCGGTCGATGTAGCCCTGCTCCTCCCACGCATCGTGGAAAGGGGCGATCTCCTTGTCCATGAAGCGGCGGAACGAATCGCGGAAGGCCTCATGGTCGGCGCTGAAAAGCGTGCGTTCGATCATGGCCGCCCTATCGACCGGCGAAGGCCGGCGGCCGCTTCTGCAGGAAGGCCGCAACGCCTTCGCCGAAGCTCGGCTTCATGATCATCTCGCGCTGCCGCTCGCTTTCGTAATGCAGTTGCTCGTCGAGCGTGTGGCGCTCGCTCGCCGCGAAGGCCTGGCGCGCTTCCAGCACGGCGTGTGCGGGCAGGCGCGCAAGCCGCTGCGCCGTCTTCTGCGCTTCGAGTAGCAGCAGGTCATCCTCTACGCAGTTCCAGATCAGGCCCCACTGCGCGGCCTTGTCGGCGCTCACGCGTTCGTCGAGCAGCGCCATGCCCAGCGCGCGCGCCGGGCCGACCAGGCGCGGAATGAACCAGGTGCAGCCCAGATCCGGCACGAGTCCGAGCCTGGGCAGGAACGAGAGATAGAAGTAGGCGCTGCGCGCCGCCAGCACCACGTCGCCCGCGAGCGCAATGCCGACGCCGGCGCCAGCGGCCGCCCCGTTGACCGCGCACACCACCGGCACCGGCAGGTTGCGCATGGCGCTGATGAGTGGATTGCTCAGGCCTTGCATCCAGTCAGCCGTTTCGTCGCCGAGCGTCTTGCCGGTTGCGGGCGTTTGCATTGCACTCAGATCGGCGCCAGCGCAAAAAGCCTTGCCGGCGCCGGTGAGCACCACGGCCCGCACGCTGCGGTCGCCGGCCACGCGGGCCAGCGCATCGCGCAGCGCGAGTTGCAGGTCCTCGGTGATCGGGTTGAGCTTGGTCGGCAGGTTCAGCGTGAGGGTCGCGATGCCGTCTTCGACTTCGTAGAGGACAGCCGACATCAGAGGCGCTCCACGATGGTCACGTTGGCCATGCCGCCGCCTTCGCACATCGTTTGCAGGCCGTAGCGCTTGCCGCGCTGGCCCAGGGCGCTGATGAGCGTGGTCATAAGCTTGGTGCCCGAGGCGCCGAGGGGATGGCCCAGCGCAATCGCACCACCGTTCACGTTGAGCTTCGCCGGGTCGGCGCCGAGTGCCTGTAGCCAGGCCAGCGGCACCGGTGCAAAAGCCTCGTTGACTTCGTAGAGGTCGATGTCGTCGATCGACATGCCTGCCTTCTTCAAGGCCCGTTGCGTGGCCGGCAGCGGCGCCTCCAGCATGATCACAGGGTCATGGCCCATCACGCTCATGTGATGGATGCGAGCCAGCGGCTTCACGCCCAGCGCCTTCAGGCCCCGCTCGTTGACCACCAGCACGCCGCTGGCGCCGTCGCAGATCTGGCTGGCCGTGGCGGCGGTGCAGCGCCCGCCTTCGGCGATGAGCTTGACGCCCGCGATGCCTTCGAGCGTGGCCTCGAAGCGGATGCCTTCGTCGACGGTATGCAGCTCACCGCTCGCGGTGCCGTCGGCCAGGCGGATCTCGATCGGCACGATCTCGTCGTTGAACAGGCCGGCACGGCTGGCCGCAATCGCGCGGCGATGGCTCTCGAAGGCGTAGCGGTCGAGCGCGTCTTTTTCGAGGCCGTAGTTCTTCGCGATCATCTCGGCGCCGGTGAACTGGCTGAACTCCACGCCGGGGTAGCGCCGCTGCATCGCCGGGCTCATGTAGGTGCCGAGCCCGGCCTTGGCCGGCAGTGCGTTGGGCGTGAACATCGGCACCCGCGTCATGCTTTCGACGCCGGCCGCGATCACCGCGTCCATGGCGCCGCTCATGACGGCCTGGGCCGCAAAGTGCAGGGCCTGCTGCGACGAGCCGCATTGCCGGTCGATCGAGGTGCCGGGCACCGACTCGGGCAGTCCCGACGCCAGCACCGCATTGCGCGCAATGTTGGTGGCCTGTTCGCCGACCTGGCTCACGCAGCCGAGGATCACGTCCTCCACCGCCGCCGGGTCGATGCCGCTGCGCGCCATTAGCGCGTCGATCACCTGCGCCGCGAGATCGGCCGGGTGCCAGCCCGCGAGCTTGCCGCCGCGCCGTCCGCCGGCCGTGCGGGCCGTGGCGACGATATAAGCCTCTGCCATGTCGATGTGTCCTTGGGAAAGAAGGCATCGATGGTTGGACGCGGCCGGGGCAGGGTCAACCCGGTATCAACCCGCGTCGCACGGGTGACAGGCCGCAATCACGCGGGTTGGAAGTGGCTCAGGCGCAAGTTCGGCGAGCGCTGCGGTGCGGCCTTGCGCACCGTGTGCTCGACGGTCGGCGCCACCGAAATGCACGACGGCTCAAGGGCCGACACCAATGCGCGCCGGTGCTGCGATGTGCTGAACTGCTCGCCCACGCCCAGAACCACGTCGACCGGGTCGTTGTCGAGCGTGATCCACACCGAGCCGCGCCTGACGGTGATGCGCACGTCGGCCGCATCGTCCACTCGGTAGATGCTGCGCGCCGTCAGGCCCATCTCGAAGGCCGAGGAGACGGTGGCGCTGAGGAAGGAGGAGGAAGTCATGATGAACCTTTCACATTCGTGATGAGAATGAATATAGTGATGGAGTCTTCCATTTGCACACGTTGATTCGGAACTCGTTGCATGCACCCTGAGAATGCGAAATCCTTGGCCGCGTTGCCGCCGCTGGAGCTGTTGCGCAGCTTTGAAGCGGCCGCGCGCACGCTCAGCTTCACCCAGGCGGCGGCCGAGCTGTTCCTGACGCAGTCGGCCGTCAGCCGCCAGATCCAGCAGCTCGAGGCGGCCATCGGCGTGCCGCTGTTCGAGCGCCGGCATCGGGCACTGGCGCTCACCGAAGCCGGCGCAGTGCTGCAACGCGCGGTGGTCGACAGCCTCGAGCGTCTGCGCGACGCCACCGCTCACGTGCGCGCCGCGCCCGCCCTGCGCCAGGTCGCGATCACCAGCACGCCGGGCTTCGCCTCGTTCTGGCTGATCCCGCGGCTGGCGCACTTCACCGCGGCGCATCCGGAAGTTGACGTGCGCGTGTCCGCTACCCTCGACGTGCTGGACCTCGAGCGCAACCGGCTCGACCTGGCGGTGCGCTTCGTGCCCACCAACCGCGGCATCGGCGACGCGCTGTTCGAGGAGTCGGTGGTGCCCCTGTGCGCGCCGCAACTGGTCGAGGGCGGTGCGCACCCGCTGCGCGAGCCGGCCGACCTGGTGCACCACACGCTGCTGACCATCGACCTGCCGCAGGGCCAGGCGCTCGATCTGGATTGGGAGCCGTGGCTCACCATCATGGGCATGCCGGAACTGCGCATGAAGAACGCGGTGCGCTACACGCTCTACACCGACGCCGTGAACGCCGCGCTGGCCGGCCAGGGCGTGGTGATCGGGCGGCTGCCGTTGCTGCAGGAGTTCCTGCAGCAGGGCCGACTGGTCGCGCCCTTCGGGCAGAGCGCCAGCACGCGCCGCGGCTACTACATCGAGACCGCGCGCCGGGCCACGCAGAACGCCGATGCGCAGGACTTCGTGCGCTGGCTGCGCGCCGAGGCCGATGCGGCGCTGCGCGCAGCCACATGAGCCATTCGACCCACCCCGCCCCTGAGGTCCCCGTGCCGCGTTTTGTCACGGGTTCGCTGTTGCGCCATGTGTTCGTGATGGCGAGCACTGCCGCCATCGGGCTGGTTGCGGTGTTCGCGGTCGATCTGATCAACCTGTTCTACATCTCGCGGCTCGGCGAGAAGGAAATCGCTGCGGCGATCGGTTTTGCCGGCGTGGTCGGCTTCTTCCACACCTCGATCTCGATCGGGCTGACCATCGGCATCACGGCCGCGGTGTCGCGCGCCATCGGTGCCGGGCGCCGCGCCGACGCACAGCGGCTCGCCACGTCGAGCCTGGTGCTGATGGTGGCGATCACCGCGCTGATCGGCAGCGGCAGCGCACTCTTCCTGCACCCCATGCTGCGCGCACTCGGCGCCACCGGCGAAACCGAGCGGCTGGCGGCGCGCTATCTCGCGGTCACCGTGCATGCATTGCCGCTGCTGGGCATCGGCATGGCTTGCTCGGCGCTGCTGCGCTCGGTCGGCGATGCGGGCCGTGCGATGACTGTGACGCTGGGCGCCGCCGTGGTCACGGCGGTGCTCGACCCGATCCTGATCTTCGGCTTCGGCATGGGACTCGACGGTGCGGCCGTCGCCTCGGTGCTGTCGCGCTGCACGCTCGCCGCAGTCGGCCTGCGCGCCGTGATGGCCAGGCACCAGCTGCTGGGGCGCTTCGAGCGCGCGGCGCTCGGCGCCGATGCGCGCCGGCTCGCGAGCGTGGCCGCACCGGCCGTGCTGAGCAACCTCGCCACGCCGGTCGGCGTCGCCTTCGTCACGCATTCGGTCGCGCAGTTCGGCGCATCGGCCGTGGCGGGCCAGGCGACCATCGACCGCCTGACGCCGGTGGCCTTCGGCCTGGTCTACGCGCTGAGCGGTGCGGTCGGGCCGATCCTGGCGCAGAACCTCGGCGCGCGCCACTACGGCCGCGTGCGCGACGGGCTGCGCGAGAGCCTGCGCTTCATGGTGATCGCAGTCGGTGCGGCCTGGCTGCTGCTGGCGCTCGGGCAGGGCCTGATCGTGCGCGCCTTCTCGGCCGATGGGCTGGCGGCGGAGCTGATCCACGCGTTCTGCTCCTGGGTGGCCGCAGGTTTCTTTTTCACCGGCGCGCTGTTCGTGGCCAACGCCGCCTTCAACAACCTGGGCCGGCCGCTGCTGTCGACCGGTTTCAACTGGGCTCGCGCCACGCTGGGCACGATTCCTTTTGCCTGGTGGGGCTCGCACTACGGGCCGGTGGGTGTGCTGGCCGGCGCGGCCGTGGGCACGGCGATCTTCGGCACGCTCGCGATGGTCATGGCGTTCCGGCTCACTGCGCGGCTTGTTGCCGATGCATCGGCACTGCCGGATGCCGTGGTGGCGGTGCTGGTGCCGCCTGCGACCGCCGACAACGCGCCGCGCTGAGCGTCGTTGCACTGTCGCCTTGCTGCGACACGTCGATGCACTCCGCTTGCGCGCAGCGCGCCGGATTTGCACAATCCGCGCTCGTTTTCAGAACTGCAACCCCGCAGCCGGTGACCAGAAACCTCCCAGCCGCAGCAAGGTCTACTTTCCTTTCATGAATCGCTTGTTCGCTCTCTGATCCGCACACCACCGCCCCGGCTGGATGTGCATTGCATCCAGCCGCGGCCGGCAAGGCCCCGGCGCATTCACGTTCGCCGGGGTTTTTGTTTTTGGAGTGTGCACATGAGTGCTCAACGCAAGGCGCGTGACGACGACAAACGTCTCGCCCGTTTCTATTTTTCGCTACCGGTGGTCAAGCCGCGCAACCCGGTCGTTGCGGCCATGGCGCAGCGCGCCTCCAGCCAGGGCGCGGGCCGTCACCTGCGCAGCCACCGGGCCGAACGCCGCGCGCAAAAGGTCGCGCTGCAACGGCTCGTGCAGGAGGCCCGCGATGCGTGAAGACATGTACAAGGTGATCGTCGAGCGGCCGCGCCGCGGCGGCGGCGTGCAGGGCGACGGGCGCCAGTGGCGCAACAGCCGGGATCGCGGTTCGCACCTCGGCATGACGCAGGGCTATCGCTTCGGCAAGGGTCTCAACGAAAACCTCGCGCCGCTCAGGCGCTGGCTGCACCAGCAGGTGCATCGGCCATGGGACAAGGTGTACGCCGAACTCTGTGCCGGCATCGACCGCCGCAACACGGTGCAGGCGCACATCTACCAGCACGTCGACGACTTCGTCGACCGCACGGCGACGTGGGTGGATGGCCAGGTCATGGTGCGCGAATGGTGGCGCGGCACGCGGCGTGTGCCGCTGCACGAGGCTTCGTACGTGGAGCTGTTCGTGCACCCGCTCACCGGCATCCTGCTGCCCAACCGGCGGCAGCCCGAGGCGCGCAAGGCATGGCGCGGGCGGCGCAACCCGGCGCCCGCGCCGCGTCGCATTGCGATCGACGACTGGACGCAGTGGCACCAGATCGATGGGGGCTGGTTCGAACTCGGGCTGGACCTGCTGCCGCCCGCCAGCGACCGGTCGCCGCAACGATGGGATGCAATGCGCGAATGCTGGCTCACGCGCGGCAGCGCGACCCCGCAGGGCGCGCCTGGCGGCGTGGCGCTGTTCGGGCGTGCCAACGTCTACGCAGCCAGCAAGCGTCCGCTAGGCCGCGCAGAGATTCGGCGGCGCTTTCCGAACGGGATGCCGGCATAGCCGGGACGTTCGGCGGCAGGCATCCGGTGCTGCCCGGCTAACGGCCGTCGCTCAGGCGCTGCCCTTCACCTTCAACCGCCACGCGTGCAGCAGCGGCTCGGTGTAGCCGCTGGGCTGCTCGACGCCCTTGAACACCAGATCCTGCGCGGCCATGTAGGCGGCCGAGGTCTTGAAGTGGCCGGCCATCGGCTGGTAAAGCGGGTCGCCCGCGTTCTGGCCGTCGACCACGGCGGCCATGCGCTCGAAGGTCGCGTCGACCTGCGCCTTGGTCACCACGCCGTGCAGCAGCCAGTTGGTGATGTGCTGGCTGGAGATGCGCAGCGTCGCGCGGTCTTCCATCAGGCCGACGTTGTGGATGTCCGGCACCTTGGAGCAGCCCACGCCCTGGTCGATCCAGCGCACCACGTAGCCGAGGATGCCCTGCACGTTGTTGTCCAGCTCCTGCTGCTTCTCGGCGTCCGTCCAGTCGGTGGTCGGCGACACAGGCACCTGCAGCAGCGCATTGAGGATGTTGTCGCGTTCGCCGTCGGCGTCGGTCTTTTCCAGTTCCTTCTGCACATCCGCCACGCTGACCTGGTGGTAGTGCAACGCGTGCAGCGTCGCGGCGGTGGGCGAGGGCACCCAGGCGGTGTTGGCGCCGGCCTTGGGGTGCCCGATCTTGATCTTCAGCATGTCGGCCATCAGGTCGGGCATGGCCCACATGCCCTTGCCGATCTGCGCCTTGCCGCGCAGGCCGCAGCCGAGGCCGACGAGCACGTTGTTCTTCTCGTAGGCGGCGATCCAGGCGCTGGTCTTCATGTCGCCCTTGCGGATCATCGGGCCGCCCTGCATGGCGGTGTGCATCTCGTCGCCGGTGCGGTCCAGGAAGCCGGTGTTGATGAAAGCCACCCGCGCGGCCGCTTCGGCGATGCAGGCCTTGAGGTTGACGCTGGTGCGGCGCTCTTCGTCCATGATGCCGAGCTTCACGGTGTTGGCCGGCAGGCCGAGCAACTGCTCGACGCGGCCGAACAGCTCCGAGGCGAACGCGACTTCGGCCGGGCCGTGCATCTTCGGCTTGACGATGTAGATGCTGCCGGTGCGCGAGTTGCCCTTGCGCTTCAGGTCGATGGTGGCGATGGTGGTCGTGACCACGGCGTCGAGGATGCCTTCCGGGATCTCCTTGGCCGCGCCATACAGGATGGCCGGGTTGGTCATCAGGTGCCCCACATTGCGCAGGAACATCAGCGAGCGGCCGTGCAGCTTGAGCGGCTTGCCATCGGCGCCGGTGTATTCGCGGTCGGCATTGAGGCCGCGCGTGAAGGTCTTGCCGCCCTTGGCGACTTCTTCGGTCAGCGTGCCCTGCATGATGCCGAGCCAGTTGCTGTATGCCACCACCTTGTCGGCCGCGTCGACCACGGCCACCGAGTCTTCGAGGTCGAGGATGGTCGACAGCGCAGCTTCCATTACCACGTCGCTCACGCCGGCCGCGTCGGTCTTGCCGATGGCGGTGCTGCGATCGATCTGGATGTCGAGGTGGATGCCGTTGTGCCTGAGCAGCACCGACGACGGCGCTGCCGCGTCGCCCTGGTGGCCGGCGAACTGCGAAGGGTTGGCCAGTGTCGTGCTGCTGCTCTGCAGCGCGATGTGCAACTGGCCGTCTTTCACGCTGTAGCCGGTTGCCATCTTGTGCGAGCCGTTGGCCAGCGGTGCGGCCTGGTCCAGCACGTCGCGCGCGAACGCGATGACCTTGGCGCCGCGCACCGGGTTGTAGCCCTTGCCCTTGTCGGCGCCATCGGTTTCGGCAATGGCATCGGTGCCATAGAGCGCGTCGTACAGCGAGCCCCAGCGTGCGTTGGCCGCGTTGAGCGCGTAGCGCGCGTTCAGGATCGGCACCACCAGCTGCGGGCCGGCCTGCTGCGCAAGCTCTGCGTCGACGTTGGTGGTCGTGGCCTGGGTGCCCTTGGGTTGCGGCAGCAGATAGCCGATTTTTTCGAGGAACGCGCGGTACGCCGGCATGTCGGCGATCGGGCCGGGGTTGGCCTTGTGCCAGGCATCCATTTCGGTTTGCAGGCGATCGCGCTCGGCCAGCAGCGCGATGTTCTTCGGCGCGAGCTCGGTCACGATCGCGTCGAAGCCTTTCCAGAAGGTCGCGCTGTCCACGCCGGTGGCGGGCAGCACTTGCCGTTCGATGAATTGGTGGAGTTCGGTCGCGACCTGGAGGCCGTGGACAGTGGTGCGGTCGGTCATTGGAAACCTCTGGAATGGAAAAAAGATGGGGGCTGCAAAGCCCATGCCCTTACTTTATTGGATACCGGGACAAAGATTAATCCCTCAAAAATGCCGTTATTCGTGACATGAATGCATGTAATAAGCCGTCAGGCGCGGCCACTGAGCTGCTTTGCGGCAGCCAGCACCGGCGCGATGCAGGCCTTGTTGTAGCGGTGGGCAGGCATGGTGAGGGTGACTGCCGCAGTGAGCGCACCGCGTGCGTCGCGCACCGGCGCCGAGATGCCGGCCACGTCGGCCAGGCGGTCGCCGATCTCGCTGTAGTAGCCGTCCCGGCGGATCTTGGCGTAGAGCGCCTTGTCCTTGCCGGCGGGTGCCGGCGCGTCGGGGTCGAACACGGTCAGCACGCGCCCGCCGGTGCCGCGCGCAAGCGGCAGCACGTCGCCGGCCTTGATGTGGTCGCGAATCGGATGCGGCGAGTCGACGCGGTACAGGCACACCCGCACCGCCTCCGTACCGTGGCCCTGCTTCACGTGGTACGCCGCGCTCTCGCCGGTGGCGGCGACCAGTTCGCGCAGCACCGGTGGCACGATCTGGTCGAGCGAGAACGCGGCGGTGTAGAGGCTGTGCAGCCGGGCGATCTCCGGGCCCAGGCCGTAGCGGCCGTCGTCGAGCCGGCGGACCAGCGCGGCGTGCTCCAGCGACGCCAGCAGCCGCAGCACGGTGCTCTTGTAGAGCTGGGTGCGCGCCGCGAAGTCGGCCAGCGACAGCGCCTCGTCGCCGGGCTGGAATGCCGCCAGCAGGCTCAGCGCGCGATCCACCGCCGCGGCCCCGCCAGGTGCGGCATTGAGATCCGACACGGATTCGGTCTGGGCTTTGCGGGGCATGGCGTCTCCTTGACAGTGCGGCGGTTTGCCGGTTTAATTCTATTAAACAGAATCTAGTTCTATCTAATAGAACTGTCAAGTCAGCAGTGTCAAGCCAATCCGGCAGGAGACAAATTCATGCCATCCCCCGATGTGCTCATCAGCGAGGTCGGCCCGCGCGACGGCCTGCAGTCGGTCAAGGCCACCATGCCCACCGCCGACAAACTGCGCTGGATCGACGCGCTGTATGCGGCCGGCCTGCGCGAGATCGAGGTTGCTTCGTTCGTGCCGGCGCGGTTGCTGCCGCAGATGGCCGACGCGGCCGAGGTGGTGCGCCATGCGATCACGCTGCCGGGCCTCACCGTGATGGCGCTGGTGCCCAACCGGCGCGGCGCCGAGGCAGCGCTCGCCGCGGGCGTCCACAAGCTCACGATGCCGGTGTCGGCCAGCGCGGCGCATTCGCTCGCCAACGTGCGCAAGACGCGCGAAGAAATGGTCGAAGAGGTGCGCGCCATCTCCGATCTGCGCCGGCAGATCGCTCCGCACGTCAAGCTCGAAGCCGGCATCTCCACCGCCTTCGGCTGCACCTTGCAAGGCGATGTGCCGGAGGACGAAGTCATCCGCCTCGCCGCGCAGTGCATCGAAGCTGGCGCCGACGAGTCCGGCCTGTCGGACACGGTCGGCTATGCCAATCCGGCCCAGGTGCGCCGCCTCTTCAAGCGGCTGCGTGCCGAGCTGGGCAACCATGCGGGCGCCGCCCACATGCACAACACGCGCGGGCTCGGCCTTGCCAACTGCCTCGCCGCGTATGAAGAAGGCGTGCGCACTTTCGACGCGTCGCTCGGTGGCCTCGGCGGCTGTCCCTACGCGCCCGGCGCGTCGGGCAACGTGGTCACCGAAGACCTGGTCTTCATGTTCGAGGCCATGGGCGTGCGCACCGGCATCGATCTGGCCCGGCTCATCGCGGCTCGTGCGCCGCTCATGGCTGGCCTCCCCGGCGAGCCGGTCTACGGCATGACGCCCGAGGCGGGCTTGCCAAAAGGTTTTGTTCAACAGGGAGTTGCCCATGTCTGAGTCGTCCGCGCCATTGCCCTACGCGGGAATCCGCGTCGTCGAATTCACCCACATGGTGATGGGCCCGACCTGCGGCATGCTGCTGGGCGACCTCGGCGCCGAAGTCATCAAGGTCGAGCCGATCGACGGCGACAGCACGCGACGCCTGCTCGGCTCGGGCGCAGGGTTCTTTCCGACCTTCAACCGCAACAAGAAAAGCATCGCGCTCGACCTCAAGCAGCCCGAAGGCGTCGAGGCGGCACTGCGCCTGATCGCCACCGCCGACATCGTGAGCGAGAACTTCAAGCCCGGCACCATGAAGAAGCTGGGCCTCGACTACGACAGCCTCAAGAAGCTCAACCCGCGCCTCGTCTACGTGAGCCACAAGGGCTTTCTGCCCGGCCCCTACGACCACCGCACCGCACTCGACGAAGTGGTGCAGATGATGGGTGGCCTGGCCTACATGACCGGCCGCGCCGGCGACCCGCTGCGCGCGGGCACCAGCGTCAACGACATCATGGGCGGCATGTTCGGCGCCATCGGCGCGATGGCCGCGCTGCGCCAGCGCGAGCAGACCGGCGCGGGTTGCGAAGTTCAATCGGCGCTGTTCGAAAACAACATCTTCCTGGTGGCGCAGCACATGATGCAGTTCGCCGCCACGGGCCACGCGGCCGACCCGATGCCGAGCCGCATCTCGGCCTGGGGCATCTACGACGTGTTCACGGTGAAAGACGGCGAGCAGATCTTTCTGGCGGCCGTCAGCGACAAGCAGTGGCTCATCTTCTGCAATGCCCTCGGTCTCGAGGAGATGCTGGCCGACCCGCGCCTGAAAACCAACAACGACCGCGTGCTGGCGCGCGACTGGATGATGCCGATCCTGCGCTCGCACCTGGCCGACCGCAGCGCGAGCGAACTCAGCGCCGTGTTCGAAAAGAACGAGCTGCCGTTCGCGCCCATCACCCGGCCGCAGGACTTGTTCGAGGACCCGCACCTGAACGCGAGCGGCGGCCTCGCGCCGATCCGCATGAACGACGGCAGCACCTCGAAGGTGCCGCTGATGCCCTTCACGCTCGGCGGCGAGCGCCCCGGCGTCCGGCTGCAGCCGCCGCTGCTGGGCGAGCACAGCGATGCGTTGCTGAAGGAGGTGGGCTATGGAGACCAGGAAATCGCTGCGCTGAAGCAGAACCGCATCGCCGTGGGCAGCTGAGTTGCGGGCTTCGCATAATCCGGGGCGATGGACCGCCTCACCCAACTCGAATCCTTCGTCTCGGTCGCAACCCGCGGCAGCCTGACGGCCGCGGCCAAGGCCGAAGGCGTGGCGCCGGCCATCATGGGGCGGCGCATCGACGCGCTGGAGGAGCGGCTCGGCGTCAAGCTGCTGGTGCGCACCACGCGCCGCATCACGCTCACGCACGAGGGCAGCGCGTTTCTCGAAGACTGCCAGCGCCTGCTGGTCGAGTTCGCCAATGCCGAGGCCAGCGTCAGTGCCGGCGGCGTCAAGGCCAGCGGGCACCTGCGCGTGACGGCGCCGGCCGGCTTCGGCCGCCGCCACGTGGCGCCGCTGGTGCCGCGCTTCCATGCACTGCATCCGGAGGTGCGTATCTCGCTGAACCTGAGCGATCGCGTGATCGACGTGGCCGGCGAGGGTTACGACTGCGCAGTGCGCGTCGGCGACCTGCCCGACTCGTCGCTGGTGAGCGTGCGCCTGGCCGACAACCGGCGCCGCTGCGTCGCCACGCCGGATTTCGTGCGCCGCCACGGCGAGCCACGCAACCCGGCCGACCTGGCGCGCTTCAGCTGCCTCACGCTGTCGAGCGACGCCTCGCAAACGCGCGGCTGGGCGTTCCGCGTTCCGGCTGAAGACGGTGCCGAGGGCGACGGCCAGGTCATCCATCTCAAGCCCACCGGCCCCCTCGACTGCACAGACGGCCAGGTGCTGCATGACTGGTGCCTGGCAGGCCACGGCATCGCCTGGCGCAGCACCTGGGAGGTCGAGGCCGAGATCGACGCCGGCCTGCTGGTGCCCCTGCTCGACGCGTTCGCGGCGCCGCCGAACGGTGTGTACGCAGTGTTCCCTCAGCGCAAGCACCTGCCGTTGCGTGTTCGCCTCTGGCTCGACTTTCTGAAGCAGCAATATGCGCTGCCGGAGTTCTGGGGCGGCACAATCGCGGCATGACGCTCGAAGCCATCCTTGCCTACCTGCATCTGCTCGCCATCCTGACGATGGTGGTGTTCATCTCCAGCGAAGCCGCGCTGTGCCGCGTGCAGTGGCTCAACGCCGCGGTGGTCGAGCGGCTTGCCCGCATCGACATGATCTACGGCATCGCCGCCGTCACGGTGCTCGCCACCGGCGTGGCACGCACCTGGTGGGGCGTCAAGGGCACGGCCTGGTACTGGACGAATCCGCTGCTGCACATCAAGCTCACGCTCTTCATCATCATCGGGGTGATCTCGATTTTTCCGACCCTCACCTACTTCCGCTGGCGCAAGGCGCTGCGCGCCAATGGCAGCTTGCCGGCCGAGGCCGACATCCGCAAGACGCGCAAGCTGGTGATGATTCAGGCGCACCTGATCGTGGTGATCCCGCTGGTCGCGGTGTTTCTCGCGCGCGGCTTCGGCAAGTAGCACCGGCATGAAAGCCGGCTACGTCAAGCTCCTGTTTGCCGGCACCATCTTCACCAGCGCGTTCCTGCTGTTCCTGGTTCAACCGCTGATCGCCAAGCAGATCCTGCCCTGGTTCGGCGGCTCGGCCGCGGTCTGGTCGATCTGCATGGTGTTCTTCCAGGTCGTGCTGCTGGCCGGCTATGCGTACTCCGACGCGGTCACGCGACGGCTCAGCGTCAGGATGCAGGCGCGGCTGCACGTGTCTCTGCTGCTGGTGAGCCTGGCCTTCCTGCCGATCGTGACGCATGCGCGCTGGAAGCCGGCCGGCTCCGAAGACCCCACGCTGTGGATCCTCGGTCTGCTGCTCGGCACCATCGGCCTGCCGTACTTCCTGCTGTCGACCACCGGGCCGCTGGTGCAGTCCTGGCTCGCGCGCACGCCGTTCGGCGCGCAGGTGTACCGATACTTTTCGCTGTCGAACCTTGCGTCGCTCGCCTCGCTGCTGAGCTATCCGGTGCTGATCGAGCCGCACAGCCCGCTGCTGCGCCAGGCGCAGGGCTGGTCGTGGGCCTATGCGGCCTTCGTGCTGCTGTGCATCGGCACCACGCTGTATGCGGCGCGCCAGGGGGCGGTGGCACCGGCGGTTGCCACCCTGCAGCCCGACGCGGCGGCCGCCGCGAAACCGCCCGGCTCGTCCGACTACCTGCTGTGGCTGGGCCTGCCCGCGCTGGGCTCCTGGCTGCTGCTGGCCATCACCAACCACATCACGCAGAACGTGGCGGCGATCCCCTTTCTCTGGGTGCTGCCGCTGTCGGTCTACCTGCTGACCTTCGTGCTCTGCTTCGAAAGCGACCGCTGGTACCGGCGCGCGTTCTTCCTGCCGGCCACGGCGGCCATGCTGGTGCTTTGCGCCTTCGGGCTGCAGGACAGCATCGGCTCCGACGTCAAGACCGCACTGCCGATCTATGTGGTCGGCCTGTTCGTGCTGTGCATGTTCTTTCACGGCGAAATGTCACGCATGCGGCCGGCGCCCCGGTATCTCACGCGCTTCTACCTGATGCTGTCGCTCGGCGGCGCGATCGGCGGCGTTACGGTCGGGCTGGTCGCACCGCATGTGCTGCCGGCGTACTACGAACTCGGCGTGGGGCTGGTGCTGAGCGCGCTGGCCGGTGCTGCGGTGTTGCGCGGGCGGCGCTTCGGCCTGGCCGGCGGCATGGCGCTGGCCGCCTGCTGCGCGGTGTTCCTGGCGCTACAGGTGCGCAGCGACACCACCGACGCACGCGAGATGACGCGCAACTTCTACGGCACGCTGATCACGCTCGATACGCGGCACGACGATCCGGCCCAGAACGTGCGCCAGATGTACCACGGCTCGGTCAAGCACGGCGAGCAGTTCCTGGCGCCGGCGCGGCGGCGCGAGCCGACCAGCTACTACGGCGCGAGTTCGGGAATAGGCCTTGCGCTGGCCGAGGCGCCGCAAGGGCCGCGCCGCGTCGGCCTGATCGGCCTCGGTGCCGGCACGCTGGCGGTCTATGGCCGGGCCGGCGACCTCTACCGCGTCTACGAGATCAACCCGCAGGTTTTCGCGCTGGCCGACAGCGAGTTCAGCTTCCTGGACGACAGCGCCGCGAAGATCGAGCGCGTGCTGGGCGACGCCCGCCTGGCGCTGGAGCGGGAGGAGCCCCAGGCCTTCGACGTGCTCGCGGTCGATGCGTTTTCGGGCGATTCGGTGCCGATCCACCTGATCACGGCCGAGGCGATGACCGCCTACCTGCGCCATATGAAGCCCGACGGCGTGATCGCGTTCCATGTGACCAACCGTTTTCTGGCGCTGGCCCCCGTGGTCGAGAAGATTGCCCAGGCGCAGGGCCTGCATGCGGTGCTGGTGCACGACGAGGCCGCGCACAACGACGCGCTGCGCCGTACCGACTGGGTGCTGGTGGCGCGTAATCCGCAGAGCCTGGCGCGCGAATCGATCCGGCGCGCCAGCGTCGCGGTGACGCCGATCGAGGGGCTGCAACCCTGGACCGACGACTTCAACAACCTGTTCGGCGTCCTGAAATAGAGAAGGCCCCGCGTGGCGGGGCCTTCTCTATTCCGGAAACACCGCGGAACCGGCTTTGCCGGTCCGCTGGTGTTGCCCCCGGTCAGGGGGAGGGCGAAGCGACACGCAGTGCGCGCAGCCTGGGGGCGAGCCTATTCACGCCGGCTTGTTGCTGAGGCATTCCTTCATGAAGGCCTTGCGCGGATCACCCTTCAGCGCCTTGGTCTTGGCATCGGCGTTGCAGGTCTTCATCTTGTCCTGCTGCGTCACCTTGGGGGCGGACAGGCATTCCTTCATGAAGGCCTTGCGGTCGTCGCCCTTCTTGTCGCCGGCGTCCTTGTTGCAGGTACCCATCTTCGATTGCTGCTTGGTCGGTGCTTTCTCGGCCGGTGCAGCGGCGGCGGGCTTGGCGGCGGCGGGGGCGGCGGCGGCCGGTGCGGTGGTTTGCGCGCTGGCGTTGAAGGACAGTGCGGCGCCGAGCGCGATCAGGGACAGGAGCTTTTTCATGGTGTATTTCCTCTGGTTTGGACGGGATGGTGACAGTCGTGCCCCGGAGGGCCACTGATGCTAACGGTCGAGACGCGCGCCCGGATGACGGCCTGCGGCCGGTCGCTGCGGGCCCCCGGTAAAATTCACAAATGCTATTGGTCAAACAAGAGCTGCTCGCGGCCCTCGCGAGCACGCTCGAATCCCTCCTGCCCGGCGCTGGCGCCAAAGCCGCCTTCGAGTCGCCCAAGGTGGCGGCGCACGGCGACTTCGCCAGCACCGCGGCGATGCAGTTCGCCAAGCCGCTGCAGCGCAAGCCGCGCGAACTGGCCGAACAACTGAGTGCCGCGCTGCTTGCCACGCCGGCGTTCGGCCAGTGGGTCGAGGCGGTCGAGATCGCCGGGCCTGGCTTCCTGAACATCCGGCTCAAGACAGCCGCCAAGCAGCAGGTGGTGCGCGAGGTGCTGGCCGGCGGCGCAGCCTTCGGCCAGCAGCCGGCGAACCAGGAGCGCGTGCTGGTCGAGTTCGTCTCGGCCAACCCGACCGGCCCGCTGCACGTGGGCCATGGCCGCCAGGCCGCGCTCGGCGACGCCATCTGCAACCTGCTGGCCACCCAGGGCGACCAGGTCTGGCGCGAGTTCTATTACAACGATGCCGGCGTGCAGATCCAGACGCTGGCCAACAGCACCCAATTGCGCGCCAAGGGCTTCAAGCCCGGCGACGCCTGCTGGCCGACCGACCCGGACAACCCGGCCAGCAAGGCTTTCTACAACGGCGAGTACATCGCCGACATCGCGGCCGATTTCCTGGCGAAGAAAACTGTCAAATCGGACGACCGCGAATACACCGCCAGCGGCGACATCGACGACATCGACTCGATCCGCGAGTTCGCCGTGGCCTACCTGCGGCGCGAGCAGGATCTGGACCTGAAGGCCTTCCGCGTCCGCTTCGACCACTACTACCTCGAGTCCAGCCTCTACACCAGCGGCAAGGTCGAGGCTGCGGTCGGCAAGCTGGTTGCGGCCGGCAAGACCTACGAGCAGGACGGCGCGTTGTGGCTCAAGTCGACCGACTACGGCGACGACAAGGACCGCGTCATGAAAAAGGGCGACGGCACGTACACCTACTTCGTGCCTGACGTGGCGTACCACATCGCCAAGTGGGAGCGCGGCTTCCACAAGGTGGTCAACATCCAGGGCACCGACCACCACGGCACCATCGCGCGGGTGCGCGCCGGGCTGCAGGCGGTCGGCGAGGGCATCCCCGCCGACTATCCCGCCTACGTGCTGCACACCATGGTGCGCGTGATGCGCGGCGGCGAAGAGGTCAAGATCTCCAAGCGCGCCGGCAGCTATGTCACCCTGCGCGACCTGATCGAGTGGACCAGCACCGACGCGGTGCGCTTCTTCCTGCTCTCGCGCAAGCCCGACACCGAATACACCTTCGACATCGACCTCGCGCTCTCGCAGAACAACGACAACCCGGTCTACTACGTGCAGTACGCCCACGCGCGCATCCAGAAGATGCTGCGCGACTGGGGCGGCGACATCGCCTCGTTGCAGGGTGCCGACCTTTCGCCGCTGCAGGTGCCGCAGGCGCAGACGCTGATGCTGCAGCTTGCCAAATACCCCGAGGCGCTGACCGCCGCGGCGCGCGACTTCGCGCCGCACGACGTGACCTTCTACCTGCGCGAACTGGCCGCCAACCTGCACAGCTACTACGACGCCGAGCGGGTGTTGGTCGACGACGAAATCGTCAAAAAAGCGCGTCTGGCGCTGGTCGCCGCCTGTGCGCAGGTGCTGCACAATGGCTTGGCGGTACTTGGCGTCAGCGCGCCGCAGAAAATGTGATCCTATGAAGACAAGACAACGCGGCAACATCGTCATCGGCCTGATCGTCGGCCTCGTGCTCGGGCTCGGGGTTGCGCTCGGCATCGCGGTTTACGTGACCAAGGTGCCGATCCCATTCATGACCAAGACGCAGCGCGGCGGCGCCGAGCAGGACGAAGCCGAAGCCCGCAAGAACCGCGACTGGGACCCGAACGCACCGCTGGCCGGCAAGGCCGCCGCCCCCAAGCCGGCGCCAGCCCCGGCCCCTGTCACCGTCAGCCCGCCGACGCCACCGACCGGCCCGGTGCCGGTGGTGGTGGCGCCGACCACCAAGCCCGGCACCACCACCATCACCAGCCCTGCGCGCCCGCGCACTGCGCCGGTGCCGGCTGAGGCCAATGCCGTACCGCCCTCGGCTGACCCGCTGGGCGACCTGGCCCGCGCCCGTGCCGGCAGCAACCCGCCACCGACGACGACCGCTGCCGCCACCCCCAATGCGCCCAGCACGCCCGATCCGTTCATGTACTTCGTGCAGGCCGGCGCGTTTCGCACGACCGAAGACGCGGAGGCGCAGCGCGCCAAGCTCTCGCTGATGGGCGTCGAGGCCAAGGTCACCGAGCGCGAGCAGGCCGGTCGCACGGTCTACCGGGTGCGGGCCGGCCCGTACAACAAGAAAGACGATGCCGATCGGCTGAAAGACCGGCTCGACAGCGGCGGTCTCGAAACCGCGCTCGTGCGGGTTCAACGCTGAGATCCAAACACCCCAGCCCGAGCGCGCGCGGAACTTCGGGCCGCGCGACGGGCTCTGTCAGCCGCACAGGAGAACTTTTAAATGAAACGTCGTGATTTTTCGCTGGCAGCCACTTCGCTCGGGCTGCTGCCCCTCGCCAGCCCCTCGCACGCCCAGGCGCGCATGTTCACGGCCGGCAAGGATTTCGTCCAACTCGGCAAGCCCGCGCCGGTTGATTCGCCGGCCGGCAAGATCGAGGTGGTCGAGTTCTTCTCGTACAACTGCCCGCATTGCGCCGCCTTCGAGCCGCGTCTCGAAACCTGGATCAAGACGCTGCCGGCGCAGGTCGTCTTCAAGCGCGTTCCGGTCGCTTTTGTCGGCAACGACGTCGAAACCAAGCAGCGCCTGTACTACACGCTCGAGGCAATGGGCAAGGTCGACGAGCACCAGCTCAAGCTGTTCCAGGCCATCCATTCGCAGCGCCAGCCGCTGTTCGGCGATGCCGCCATCCTGGCCTGGTCCGAAAAGCAGCCGGGGCTGGACGCCAAGAAGTTTGCCGAACTGTTCAAGTCGTTCTCGGTGTCCGGCAAGGTCAAGCGTGCGACGCAACTGCAAAACGACTACCAGGTCGGCGGCGTCCCCGCGCTGGGCGTGGCCGGCCGCTGGTACGTGGACGGCGAACTGGCCGGCAACCTCGACCGCGCCCTGCAGATCACCGACTACCTGATTTCGGAAGCACGAAAAGGCTGACTTAAAAGTCAACCTAAAGTGAACACAAGCCCGCTTCGGCGGGCTTTTTCGTCAAGGCCGCGTCAGCCGGCCGCATACAATGGCGCAGCAAGTTTCGTGCCTTTATGACCTCGCGCCCTACATCCAACTCCCCCCTTCATCTCTTCCGTCTGGCGGCCCTGTGCCTGTTGGCGCTGTCGGCCGTCCCGGCCGCCTACGCCGAAAAGGCAGACCGCACCAAACCGATGAACATCGAGTCGGACGCGATGCGTTACGACGACCTGAAACAAACCAGCGTGTTCACCGGCGCGGTGGTGGTGACCAAGGGCACCATCATCATTCGCGGCGCGCGCATCGACGTGCGCCAGGATCCCGAGGGCTACCAGTACGGCGTGGTCACGGCCGCGCCGGGCAAGCTCGCCTATTACAAGCAGCGCCGCGACGTGCCGGGTGGCGACGAGTGGATCGAGGGCGAATCCGACCGCATCGAATACGACAGCCGCGCCGACAACGTCAAGTTCATCGGCCATGCCGTGATGCGCCGGCTGCTCGGCGCCAAGGTCAACGACGAGAGCAGCGGCCCGCTGATCGTGTACGACCAGAGCAACGACACCTTCACCGTGAACGGCTCGACCCTGCCGCCGGAGACCGCCGTGGCAGCCGGCCAGCAGGGCAACCGCGTACGCGCCGTGCTGACGCCGCGCACCGCCCCTCCGGGCACCCCGGGCGGCAAGGCGGTGGCGCCCGCGCCGACCCCGGCGCCGGGCACCGGCCTGCGTCCGTCCACCACGCTCGACGGGGAACCGCGCAAGTGAGCGACCTTACGGCGACGATCGACCGCAGCGGCGAGCCCTCGCTAGAAGGCGGCAACAGCCGCGCCACGGCCGTGCCGCTGGCCACGACCGGCAGCCGGCTCGAAGCGCGCGGGTTGCAGAAGACTTACGGCAGCCGCACGGTGGTCAAGAACGTGTCGCTCGACGTGCAGAAGGGCGAAGTGGTCGGCTTGCTGGGCCCCAACGGCGCCGGCAAGACCACCTCGTTCTACATGATCGTGGGCCTGGTGCGCGCCGACGCCGGCGAGATCACCATCGACGGCGAGCCGATCGCGCACATGCCGATCCACCGCCGCGCCCGCATGGGCCTGAGCTACCTGCCGCAGGAGGCCTCGATCTTCCGCAAGCTCACCGTGGAGCAGAACGTGCGCGCAGTGCTCGAGCTGCAGTTCGAGCCCGACGCCAGCGGCAAGCCGGCGCCCCTCACCAAGGCCCGCACCGAGGAGCGGCTGACCGAGCTGCTGACCGACCTGCGCGTCGAACATCTGCGCGATTCGCCCGCACTCTCGCTGTCGGGCGGCGAGCGCCGCCGCGTCGAAATTGCACGGGCGCTGGCCACGCAACCCCGCTTCATCCTGCTGGACGAACCCTTCGCCGGGATCGACCCGATCGCGGTGATCGAGATCCAGCGGATCATCAGCTTCCTGAAAGAGCGTGGCATCGGCGTGCTGATCACCGACCACAACGTGCGCGAAACGCTGGGCATCTGCGACCACGCTTTCATCATCAGCGACGGGCAAGTGCTGGCACAAGGCACGCCCTCGGAGATCGTCGACAACGCCGAGGTACGGCGCGTGTACCTGGGCGAACACTTCCGGATGTAGGGCCTCCGGCAATGAAGCAAGGCCTGTCGCTGCGCGTCTCGCAGCATCTGGCGCTGACGCCCCAACTGCAGCAGTCGATCCGCCTGCTGCAGCTCTCCACGCTCGAACTGAGCCAGGAGGTCGAGCAGATGCTCGACGACAACCCATTTCTGGAACGCACGGCGGAAGAGGCCGCCCGGGAGGAATTCGGGCTCGATACGGCCGATGCCCCGGCGCCGCGCGACGATGAATTCGCCGTTGGTTCCATCGCCGGAAGCGCCGACGGAACGGGCACGTCGACCTCCAGCGACTCCGAAGCCGCAGCCGCCGACGCACCCACCGAAAGCCTCGCCGACAGCGAGCCCGACTGGGGCGGCGACGGCACGGTCGACATGGTGCCGGACGACAGCGAGTGGGGCGGCGATGCGCCGGCCCGCGCCAACAACCTCGGCAACGACGAGCGCGCCGATGCGACCGAACTGGCGCGCAGCCAGGAATCGCTGCAGTCGTTCCTGCACCGACAGGCCCTGAGCCTGCGGCTGAACGACACCGACCGCGCGGCGCTGCGCTTCCTGATCGAATCGCTCAACGACGACGGCTACCTCGAAGATTCGCTGCCTGCGCTCGCCTCCGGCCTGGCCGGCGACGACAACGACCAGTTCGACGACCTGGTGCATCACTTCCAGATGGCGCTGGGCCTGCTACAGAGCCTGGAGCCGGTCGGCGTCGGCGCACGCGATCTCGGCGAATGCCTCGCAATCCAGGTAAAGGCGCTGGCGCGCCCCGACGAGAGCGAGGACGAACGCCAGGTGCGCAAGGTCGCGATCGCGATCTGCAAGCTGCCGATGGAACTGCTCGCACGGCGCGACTTCAAGCGCCTGGCCACGCTCACGCGCAGCAGCGAAGAGCTGGTGCGCGGCGCGATGCAGCTGATCGCGCGGCTCGAGCCCAAGCCGGGCCGCCGTTTCGTCGATGTCGAGCGCAACGTGGTGGTGCCCGACGTGATCGTCACGCGCACCGGCCGCGGCGCCAGCCTCAAATTCCGCGTCATGCTCAACCCCGACGTGATGCCGCGCCTGCGCGTGCACGACATCTACGCCGGTGCGCTCAAGGCGCACAAGGGCGAGGGCAGCCAGGCGCTGTCGCAGCGGCTGCAGGAGGCGCGCTGGTTCATCAAGAACATCCAGCAGCGCTTCGACACCATCCTGCGCGTGAGCAACGCCATCGTCGAGCGGCAGAAGAACTTCTTCGTGCACGGCGAACTCGCCATGCGGCCGCTGGTGCTGCGCGAGATCGCCGACGAGCTGGGCCTGCACGAGTCCACCATCAGCCGCGTGACCACGGCGAAGTACATGGCCACGCCCTACGGCACGGTCGAACTCAAGTATTTCTTCGGCTCCGCGCTCGGCACCGAGACCGGCGGCAACGCCTCGAGCACCGCGGTGCGCGCGCTGATCAAGCAGTTCGTGACCTCCGAGAACATCAAGAAGCCGCTGTCCGACAGCCAGATCTCCGACATGCTCAAGGAGCAGGGGATCGAATGCGCCCGCCGCACGGTCGCCAAGTACCGCGAGGCGCTGCGCATCGCGCCGGCGAACTTGCGCAAAGCGCTGTAAAGGCTCGCCCCCAGGCTGCGCGCACTTCGTGTCGCTTCGCCAACCCCCTGCCGGGGGCGGCGCCAGCGGCCCGGCGAAGCCGGTTCCGCGGCACCCCACGAAGGGCGCTCAAGGGCCCCGACGAAGGTCAGGGGCGCAGCAAACCTTGACCTGCCGCCGCGAGCACGGCCCGCAGATCGGCTGCCCGCACCGGTTTGCGCAGCGCATGCCAGCCGCGCTGCTGCGCGAGCCGCTGGGTGACCGGCTCGATGTCGGCGGACACCAGTGCGATCGTCAGGTCGGGGCGCTGTTCATGCAACAGTTCGGCCAGCGCCACGCCGTCGAGTTCGCCGGGCAGGCGGATGTCGCAGAGCGCCACGTCGATAGCGGGCAGGTCGGCCAGTGCCAGCGCCTCGGCTGCGCTCGTGTAGATGCGCGGCTCGGCCTGCCAGTGGCGCAGCAGGGCGGCGATGCTGTCGGCCACCACCGTGTTGTCTTCCACCACCAGCACCGCGATGCCGGGGCGCAGCGGTTGCGGGTCGGCCGGCACGGGCACGGCCTCGCGGATCGCCTCGGGCAGCACCAGGTCGGCCGGCGCGGCTTCGAGCTCGAAGCCGAACACGGCGCCGCGGCCCGGCACCGAGCGCAGCGTGATGACGAACCCCAGGCGATCGGCCAGCCGGCGCACGATCGCGAGCCCCAGCCCATGTCCGCGCCGCAGGTTGCGCTCGACATTGCCAACCTGCTCGAAGTCGCCGAACACGCGTTGCTGCGCCTCGGGCGCGATGCCGATGCCGCCGTCGCGCACTTCCACGCGCCAGGCCGCGCCAGCGCGGCGCCGTCGCACCGCCAGCAGCACGCGGCCTTGCGGCGCGAACTTGAGCGCGTTGTCGACCAGGTTGCCTAGGATGCGGCGCAGCGCCACGGCATCCGTCCAGGCCAGCGCATCGGCCGGGCAGCGCACCCGCACGCGGCTCGACTGGCGCGCGAAGCTCTGCAGCAGTGGCGCCAGCGCCACGGGCGTGGGATGCAGCGGATCGGCGGCCGCTTCGATGCGACCGATTTCGAGCAACTGGTTGGTCAGCCCCTCCAGCGCCTGTTGCGCCTGCGAGAGCGCGGCCACGGTTTGCTGCACCAGCACGGTCGGCGCGCCGCCATCGAGTTGCTGGCGCAGCACCTCGGCCTGCAGTCCGATCGCCATCACCGGCTGGCGCAGGTCGTGATTGGCGGCTGAAAAAAAGCGCAGCCGCTCGGCCTGCGCCTGTTGCGATGCGTGCAGGCCGGCCAGCGCCTGCTCGCGCAGTGCGCTCTCGTTGTGGCGCAGGCCGATGTTCTCTTCGAGCTGGCGCGAGCGTTCGGACACCAGCTTCCAGACCATCGCAAGCAGGCCGACGCCGAGCAGCGCCGCCATCATCATCACGGGCGCGCCGAACAGCACGCCCATCACGATGAGCGGCAACAGCAGCAGCGCAATGGCCAGCTGCATCGCGGGCGTGTGGTACGACACCGAGAACGCCGACGAGAGCGTCATCGCCATGATCACGGCCGCGAGCAGCAGTTGCGCCACCGGCTCGGCCGGGTTGAACAGCAGCACGCCCGCCAGGCCGTGCACGCCCTCGTGCACCGCAATGCGCAGCGTGTGCAGCCGCAGCGCGGCGGGCAGGTTGTCCGCGGTCAGCGGATCCGGCAGCTGCTGCGGAAAGAAACCGCGCCAGGCGGTCGAAGCGGCGATCAGCGCGATCCATGCGAGCGCGTGCGGCACCGAGTACTGCCAGGCAAACAACGCGGCCACACCGCAGTCCAGCAGAAACTGCACCAGCAGCACCGGCCCGCTGGGCTGCGCACTCAGGCGCAACACCTCGCACTGAACAGCGAAGCGCGCGGCGGAAGGGGCGGTGGCGGTGTCGGCCGCGGGCTTGAGGCTCATGAGCGAGGCCCACTATAGAGGAGCCCGGCGACCGCCGCAGGGCGGCGACAATGGCCCGGTGAACGATCTCTCTCTATTTCTGCCTTGCGCCGCCGGCGTCGAGGACTTTCTGGCGCAGGAAGTGCACGCACTCACCGGCCGCGTCGGCCAGGATCTGGTCGCCATGCGCGGCGGCGTGCGCGTGCAGGCCGACTGGCGCGAGGCGCTGCAGCTCAACCTGCACAGCCGCCTCGCACAGCGCGTGCTGATCGAGCTGGCCCACGCGCCCTACCGCAGCGAGAACGACCTCTACGCCATCGCGAGCGGCGTGGCCTGGGAGATCTGGTTCACGCCGAAGCAGACCTTCAAGATCGAGACCACCGCGCAGCACAGCCCGCTGCAGAGCCTGAACTTCGCCACGCTGCGCGTGAAGGACGCGATTGCCGACCGCTTTCGGGCCAAGGCCGGCGGCGTGCGCCCGAGCATCGAAACCCAGTGGCCCGATGTGCGCGTGTTCGCCCACCTCACCACCGACCACTGCACGCTCTACATCGACACCTCGGGCGAGCCGCTCTTCAAGCGTGGCTGGCGCCAGGACACCGGCGACGCGCCGCTGAAGGAAACGCTGGCCGCCGCCATGCTGGCCGCCAGCGGCTGGTGGAACCCCGAGACCGGCGAAGTGTCGGCGCAGCCGCTCTACGACCCCTGCTGCGGCAGCGGCACCATCGCGATCGAAGCCGCGCAAATTGCGCGCGGCATTCCGGCCGGTGCGCTGCGCCACTTCGGCTTCGAGAAGCTGCTGCCGTTTCAGCCGCATGTCTGGTCTGCCATCAAGAACCAGGCAAGCTCCGCAGGCAGCACGGGCGCCGTGGCTGTTTTTGGCAGCGATGTCTCGCACCGCATGGTCGACTTTGCCGAGCGCAACGCCGAACGCGCCGGCGTCGCCGAAGCAATCGAATTCCGCGGCGGCGACGCGCTGCAGCGCATGCCGCCGGACGGCACCGATGGTGGCGGCGTGATCGTGCTGAACCCACCGTACGGCGAGCGCATCGAAGTCGGCGGCGTGGCCCGCATCGGCGCCCGCGAGCAGGCCGCCACCGAAGACGGCGGCGAGTTCTTTTCGCAGCTCGCCACCCACTGGAAGAAAAACTACGCCGGCTGGACGGCCTGGGTGCTCACCCCCGACCTCAAGCTGCCGCAGCGCATGCGCCTGAAAGAGTCGCGCCGCGTGCCGATGTGGAACGGCCCGATCGAGTGCCGGCTGTTCCGCTTCGACATGGTGGCGGGGTCGGCACGGGCCAAACCCCCGGCGTGAGATGGGGCCTGCGGGTTCGATAGTCCGGGGCGGGATCACGCCGACGGCGTACTCTGCTCCGCGAATGTCCCCCGCCTTCGGCTCCTCCTTGATTTCGCTGCGCAGAGCACGCCATCGGCGTGATCCGGGGATGCCGAAGGTGAGCGAGAGCTACCATTGATATGACTGTCATCGGCCACAACCGGTCCTTCGACTATCACCTCCAGCACGAATAAATGACGCCCCATGAAAGCCATCGCCATTGAAATCTCCCGAGTGGTTGACGACGGCGGGTATCCCACCTTCGTGGAATGCCTCTTGATCGACGCAATGGGGCAGAGACACCGCTTTGTGGAGAAGGAGCCCGTCGTGAGCGCGACTGCGATCAACGTCGAGTCGCTTCCCGCGCCTGGCGTGATCGCTTGCGAAGTTGAGTCGGAGTGGCTTGATTCGGAAAGTCGCTTGGTGGTCCGTGCGGCGACCACGCGACCTTGGGGAGTCGAGTCCACCGAGGGCTGCAGCAATTTTGTTGTGTTTGCTGAACAGCTACGAGAGATTTGAGCATCGGACAGAATTCGGCCACAACCAGACGTTCCCGACTACACAACGCAGCAATGTTTAAGCCCCACCACGAACTCGTTGATTTGCCTCCCGGCAGCACGCTGAACTTGGTGGAGCAGCGCAATACGCTGCAAGACGGACTGGATGGCGTGCTCAGTATCTACAGTGCCGTCGCAGCGGATGGCAATTTCATCTGTCGCTACGAAATTCACGACCAAGTCTGCATGTTTCATCCTCCAGCTAGGCTTTCCCAGCGAGTTCACAAAGTGGCGAACGCGGATCAGAACTGAAGGTGCCCAGCCGTCTGCTTCGGGCCCCAAGCTGCCGTTCGCCCCACGCGCCCCAACGCGCCGCTGAAAATGCAGCGGTGATCGCGCCGTGCCCACGGCACGCGCCCCTGACAGACACGTCCGCACCAGGAATCCCGTCCTCCAACCGCAAAACCGAATGACCTCTTGCATCGTCATCGACACCAACATCGCGCTCGACCTGCTGGTGTTTGGCGATCCGGCCTGCGTGCCGCTGCAGGCCGCGCTCGATGCCGGCGAACTGCGCTGGCTGGCCACCGCGGCGATGCGTGACGAGTTGGCACGCGTGCTGGGCTATCCGCAGATCGCGCCGCGGCTCGCGCACTACGGGCGCACGCCCGAAGCCGTGTTGGCCGACTTCGACCGGCAGTCGCAGCAGGTCGAGCCGGCGCCACGCGCCAGCGTGGTGTGCAAAGACCCCGACGACCAGATCTTCATCGACCTGGCGGTGGCGCACCGCGCACCGCTGCGCAGCAAGGATCGCGCGGTGCTGGTGCTGCGCAAACGGCTGGCGGCGCTCGGCGTCGAAGTGTCCTAGCAGCGCTGCTATTTCCTGGTGAGGGGCGCGGGTCGCGTGGCCGGGTCGTAGCCCGTTGCGTACCAGCGCGCCAGCAGCAGCGCCACGGCCCGCACGCGTTGCGTGTCGCGGCCCCAGCGCCGGCTGGCCGGGAGGTGGCGCAGCCAGCGCATGCGGCGCGCGGCATGCCCGAGGCGCTCGCGCACGGCGTCGCTGGCGTCGGCCAGCACAGCGTGCCAGTGGGCGCCGGCTGCATGCGGCGAGGCGGCGTGCACCAGCGCGGCCGTCGAGTGCAGGTAGCTGAGCCAGTCGCGCACCTGGCACTCGGGCAGTGCCAGCGTGTCGCCGGGGTCGTCCTCGAAATCGATGTAGCCGATGGTGCCGTCCGGGCAGTGCATCAGGTTGCGCGCAAAGGCCTGGCTCAGGTAGGTGCCGTGCGCATGCACCAGCGCGATCGCGTCGAGCCCTTCGCGCCACACCGTCAGCAGTGCCTGGGGGCCGGCTGCGGCCGCATGGTCGAGCCGCTCGTTCAGCACCACCGGCGCCTGCCCGCCTTCGCCGAGATCGGAAATCAGCAGTCCGTCGGCCTGCTGCGCCAGCACGGTCGGCACGCGCAGGCCCAGCGCACCGAGCGCGCGCAGCCGGCGCGCCTCGATCGCGACGGCCGCTTCGCCGCCCGGGTTGGGCACCGGCGTGAGCACGTCGAGGCGCAGCGTGCCCGCAATCGCGGCCAGCAGGTGGTAGCGCAGCTTGCCGTGGCGCGGGCCGGCCTTCTTGAGCCAGACGCGCCGGCCGCCGAAGGCATGGCGCGCCACGGCGCGTTGCTGCTGCGGCAGCGTGGTCTGAAGGAAGGCTGCGTAGCCATCGGGCTGCGGCAGTGCCGCCAGCGCATCGAGCGGCGCGGGCGCCGAGGCGCTGCCTTTGCGGGACTGAATACGGGTCGCGCGGTTGCGCAGGGGGTTCATCGGGTCGGGTTCAATCGTCAAAAGCCACCGGCTGGAAGCTGCGCGCCGTGGCAATCGGCCAGTGCAGCCGGAACACGCTGGGCAGCGTGTCCAGCGGCCCCAGCAGTGCGCGCGGCGGAATGTGCATGATCAGGCGCGAGAGCAGGCGCACGTCGGTGTCGGAAATGCGGCGCACGATGTGCTGCGCGGTGATCTGCTGCGGGTGGGCCAGGCCCGCCGCCTGCACCAGCTCCTGCAGTGCATGCAGCGTGCTGCGATGGAAGTTGCGCACGCGGTCGGCCTTGGTGACGACCACCAGCGCCTGCTGGCGCTTCGGATCCTGCGTGGTCACGCCGGTCGGGCAATGGCCGGTGTGGCACGCCTGGGCCTGGATGCAGCCCAGCGCCATCATGAAGCCGCGTGCGGCGTTGCACCAATCGGCGCCCAGCGCCATCAGCCGCGCCAGGTCGAAGGCTGAAATCACCTTGCCGGCCGCGCCGAGCTTGATGCGCTCGCGCAGGCCCACGCCGATCAGCGTGTTGTGCACCAGCGAAAGCCCTTCCTGCAGCGGCGAGCCGACATGGTCGGAGAACTCCACCGGCGCCGCGCCGGTGCCGCCTTCGGCGCCGTCGACCACGATGAAGTCGGGCGTCACGCCGCTCTCGAGCATGGCCTTGACGATGGCGAACCATTCCCACGGGTGGCCGAGGCAGAACTTGAAGCCGACCGGCTTGCCGCCCGACAGCTGGCGCAGCCGTGCGATGAAGGCCATCATTTCAAGCGGCGTCGAAAACGCGCTGTGCGAAGCCGGCGAGATGCAGTCGACCCCCATCGGCACGCCGCGCGCCGCCGCGATCTCGGCCGTGACCTTGGGGCCCGGCAGCACGCCGCCGTGGCCCGGCTTGGCGCCCTGGCTGAGCTTGATCTCGATCATCTTCACCTGTGGCTCGCTGGCCGCCTTGGCAAAGCGCTCCTCGCTGAAGCTGCCGTCTTCGTTGCGGCAGCCGAAGTAGCCCGAGCCGATTTCCCAGATCAGGTCGCCACCGTGCATGCGGTGATGGCGCGAGATCGAGCCTTCACCGGTGTCGTGCGCGAAGCCGCCCATCTTCGCGCCCTGGTTCAACGCCAGGATGGCGTTGGCCGAGAGCGCGCCGAAGCTCATGGCCGAAATGTTGAACACGCTGGCGCTGTAGGGCTGCGCGCAATCCGCGCCGATGACGATGCGGAAATCGTGGCTCGCCAGTTTGGTCGGTTGCATCGAATGGTTGATCCATTCGTAACCGTGCAGGCCGACGTTGAGTTGCGTGCCGAACGGCCGATTGTCGGGCTCGCCCTTGCTGCGCTGGTACACCAGCGAGCGTTGCGCGCGCGAGAACGGCGCCGCCTCGGCGTCGCTTTCGATGAAGTACTGGCGGATTTCGGGCCGCACGTACTCCAGCAGGAAGCGCAGGTGGCCGATGACCGGGTAGTTGCGAAGGATCGCGTGGCGTGTCTGCCGCACATCGTGGATGCCGGTGCCGGTGAGCACGGCGAAAGTCGCCAGGCCGATCCAGCCGCGCCACAGCCACGGCCACAGCAGCACCGTCGCCAGGCTGGCCAGGAGGCCGAAGACGCAGAGCGCAAAGGCGGTGTAGCGGGTCGGAAACAAGGGGGGTGTGGGGTTGGAAATGATCAGTCTCCCTGGGCGTGCTGCATCATAGAGGCCCCATTTTTGCGCCGCCATGACGACAAGCCCTGAATCCTCCGCCCCCGCTGCTGCTCCCGGCGCCACGCCGCTCGGCCCCGACGACTTCGACGTGCTCGACCGCGAGCTCGACCTTATGCGCGAGAGCGACGACGAAATCCCCCAGTGGGAGTTCTGCGAGGGCTTCATGGCCGCGCTGATCTGCTCGCGCCGCCCGGTGCCGCCCGACGAATACTGGCCGGTGCTGCTCGGGGACGCGTTCAAGCCGGCCAAATACATGGAATTTGTCTGGCACTGGAAGCGCCGCTGGGCCGAGATCGAGCAGGGGCTCGACGCGCCGGTCGAAACGCTCGACGACGAGCGCTGCTACCAGCCCGAGGTGCTCGACGTGCGCGGCGCCATCGCCTCGCTGCCGCCCGAAGAGCAGGCCGAAACCGCAGGCGAGGCGATTCCGTCGTTTGCGCAGGTGTGGGCGCTCGGCTTCATGTACGCGGTCGAGAACTGGCCCGACGACTGGGCCGCGCCGCGCGACAAGGAGGCCGCCGGCATGCTCGACGACGCGCTCGACGCCATCGTCACCCTGACCGAGGACGACAAGGGCAAGCCCACGGTGTCGATGTTCAGCGAGGACGGCCCGCCCAGCCTGAGCCAGCAGCGGCTCGATGACTTCGGCAGCGCCGTCTGGGCCGTCTACGACCTGCGGCAGTTGTGGAAAAGCATGGGCCCACGCGTCGAAACCATCCGCAAGGAAGCCACGCCCGGGCGCAACGACCCGTGCCCTTGCGGCAGCGGCAAGAAATACAAGAAGTGCCACGGCGCGGGCTAGAGGCGAGGGCGGCGCAGCGCGCTATTTCTTGATCTCGAGCTTGTAGACGCGTTCGGTGCCCACCGTATCCGAGCGCACCCCGTAGTAGCCATCGGTGGTCTGCAGGATAAAGCGGCACCACTCCTCGGTCGGCACGCCCTTCCAATCGATCAGCACGCAATAGCGCCCGTCATCCGAGATGTGCCATTTGCCGGGAGCCGTCGATGGTCGGCCCGCAGCGCCCACGGCGCCTGCGCCCCGGTTGTCGGAAGAAACGACGAAGCTGCCGTCCGCGTCGTTGCTCCAGTAGTGCACGTTGCCGCGGCCACTCACGCGGCTCATCTTGGCGCCGGTGAGCAGCTCGGTTGCCTCCTGCTTCGACAGCTTTTTGGGGTTCTTGGATTCCAGGTCGCGAAGCACCATGTCCTGGGCGTTGGCAGCCGTCGCGGCCACGCCCAGCGAAACAAGCAGCGCGGGCATCCATTCAGTCGGCAGGCGCATGATCAATGCTCCTTGAAAAGCGACCGAAACAGGGCCTGGGCAAGTGCTCCCCGGTTTCAGTCTGGAGTGTTGATCGGTGGCCCCGACTGGATTCTGCGTTCGCGCGCCCCATTCGGCAAATCGTGGCGACGGCGCGCACAGGCCGAAGCTCGATGGTTGACCCGGCCCCAGGGGCAGCCCTTAAAAAGGGAAGATCAATTGAAAGGAACGTTGCATGCGATCTCCCGCCCCGTCACTGAGTCCGTCCGAAGCCGCAAGGCGGCTCGGCGTTTCGGCCAAGGCGCTGCGGCTCTATGAGCAGCGCGGCCTGGTGGATCCCGGCCGAACCACGGCAGGATGGCGCGCCTATGGCCAGGCGGAGATGACGCGCGCTGCCGAAATCGTCGCGCTTCGCGCGCTCGGCTTCAGCCTTGCCCAGGTGGGGCGTGTGCTGCAGGGCAATTCCCAAGGCCTGGAGCCCGCCTTGGCGGCACACCAGGAAGCGCTGGAAGCCCAACTGCGGCAGCTCGCACGCACCGTCGAGAAGGTTCGCGGCTTGCGAAGCGGCGTCGCGCAAGGCCAGACACCGACCATTGGCGAACTGGCGGGCCTGCTGGCGCCCGTCTCGGAGATCCGCGTCGCATTCGACCTGCCGTGGCCTTGGGGTGGGGAGCGGTTCGAACTTCGCGAAATCCGGCCGCTGAACTACATCATCGGCCCACTCGGCAGCGGCAAGACCCGGCTGGCGCAATGCCTCGCCCAAGCGCTGCTAAACGCCACCTGGCTGGGGCTGGAGCGGCTTGCAGACGGCGGTGCAGCCGCAAGATCGCGGCTGGATGGCGACCCCGCATTGAAGTCCCGCCTCGATCAGGCCCTGGCCTGGCTGGCAGAGGATGGCGCGACGCCGTCGGATGCCCTGGTTGCATTGCTCGCCGGGCTGGAAGCGGACGGGCCGGATGCTCTGGTCGTGGACATGATCGAACAAGGCTTGGATCAAGCCACCCAGGAGGCGCTGATGGCCCGGCTGCGCCGCCGTGGAGCCGACGCGCGGCCGATCTTCATGCTCACGCGCTCGTGCGCAATCCTCGACTTGTCGGCGGTCGGCCCGGACGAAGCCATCATCCTCTGCCCCGCGAACCACAGTCCACCGACGAAGGTCGCCCCCTATCCCGGCGCGCCGGGCTATGAGGCCGTCGCCACCTGCCTGGCTTCGCCCGAAGTACGGGCCCGAACAGCAGGGCTTGTCGCGTGGCGACAACCGGACTTGGCCAGCGAGGGTTCGAAGGCCTGCGAGCGCCCTCCCGCCCGGGAGTCGCTGAAGACGCCAGACTGAGCGCCGGGATCCGATGGCATGAGCAAAAGCATTCCAATCTTTCGGCGGTCAGGGCTTGGAGACGCGGACTATCTCTTCGACCTCTGCCAGATGACGATGCGCGGGTATGTCGAGCAAGTGTGGGGGGTGTGGAATGAACCCGCCGTTCGAAAGCATCTGGCTGAAAGAGCGCGGGAAGGCGCGTTCTTCATGCTCTACGTCGACGGCGCGCGCGTCGGGGCCGTCGAGTTCGAACACCATGGCACGCACTATCAGATCGAAGACCTGTACGTCGAGCCGCAAAGCCAGGGCCAAGGCATAGGAACATTCGTCGTGAAGCACATCATTGCAATGGCCACGGAGAAAAACATCCCGGTTCGACTTCGCGTGCTCACCCCGAATCCTGCTCGCAGGTTGTACGAGCGGCTCGGCTTTGAAGTGACCCGGTCCACTCCGGAAAGGCATTTTATGGAGCGTCGTAGCTAGCGTGAGACGACGAGAAGCACGATGCTTGGCGTTTTGCACACCATGTTCTTGTAATGGAATCGATCCAAGCCTGCCGCGAGTCCTATGCACGCCTTGTCGTGGGGGCGGCGGGCAGTTCGAACAAGCGTTTGCTGGCGGCCTTCGCAACGGTCCAGCGCGAGCGCTACCTGGGGAAGGGCCCCTGGTCGGTTTTTGGCGGCGCCGCATATGCCACAACCGTTTCCGACGACCCGCGCCTCCTCTACCAGGACGTCCTGGTCGGCATCGCGCCGGAGCGCGGCATCAACAACGGCCAGCCGAGTCTGCACGCGCGTTGTCTCGCAGCGGTTGCGCCAATGGCGGGCGATCATGTGCTGCACATTGGCGCGGGCACTGGCTACTACACCGCCATCCTCGCGGAGATGGTGGGTGCAGGCGGAACAGTCATCGGGTATGAAATCGAAGCCGATCTGGCCGAGCGCGCCCGCGCAGCCCTGGCGTCGGCTCCGAATGTGCGCATCGTCTGCGCTTCCGCGACGCAAGGCGAGCTGCCGGCGTCGGACGTCATCTACGTGAGCGCGGGTGCGACGCACCCTTTGCCGGAGTGGCTCGATGCATTGAAGATCGGTGGGCGCCTTGTCTTTCCGATGACCACCGACTCCGGCCACGGGCTCATGCTTGCCGTTTCCAGGCAGAGCGCTGGGGGCCATGCCGCTTCGTTCCTCAGCTTTGTTGCCTTCATTCCGTGCATTGGCGCCCGCAGCGACGTCGCGTCGAAAGCGCTCTCCGAAGCCATGGCGACCAAGTCGCCACGCACCATCAGGTCACTTCGACGCTCAGGCCAGCCGGATGCTTCCGCGTGGTGCATCGGAGACGGCTGGTGGCTGTCGAGCGCCGGCCCGCTTCCATGAAGGTCTTGGTGAAGTCACGCAAGAGCAGAACCCCGCCAGAACCAGGCGCTCACAACGCACGCAGAATTCACCGAACTCGGAAGTCTTCGAACATTCAATGGCACTGACACGCGACAACTGGCCCAGCCGGACAGCCGTTCGAACCTCGCTGGCAGCGCAGTTCGCCCTGCCACCCTTGCCCCCGCCGATCCAGGACTGGTTCGCCTGGTGTCGCCGCATGGGGACTGAGTCTCTTGTGCTGGAGGAGCCGAACTGGCGCGATGGCGAGAGTGGCGTGCTTACCGGGTGGGGCGCTGTCGATGTGCCCGGCCTGTTGGCGGAAATGGAAGGCTACCGTTTCATCCTGAACCAGAAGGCGAGTACGCCAGAGCATCTGGTGTGGAGCGACGCCGTGGATACCGGCAAGTGGCAGACGCATTGGGTGGTTCTGCAAAACGCTGACGGCGACCCGTTGATCGGTGACATCGGCCGGCCTGAAGTGCCGGTGCTGTGGGACCGGCACGGGAGTGGGCGTTGGTCACCGCAGCCGCTGTTTCCGAGCCTTCAAATGCTGATGGAGCGCATCGAGGTGTATGTGCCGCCTTCGCTGCCGGGCGATGATCTGCCAACGGTCTTCTACACGGTGCATTTGACGGATCTGGGCGAGGAGCCCTTGCGGGTACTGGCCGCACTCAAAGCGCATCCGCACTACAACCACCTCGCGGGCGCAAGCCTGCTAAAGCTCAAGCATCAACTGCCCTTGCAACTGCTGGACGATAGTCCCAGCGTCGCTCGGAAGGATTCTCTTGTCTGCCGCTTCGAGGCGCTGGGCGCTCGAGTGAAGGTCGTCGAACGCGTCTACCGGCCCGATTGACGCGACCCTGGTTGAGGACAGGTTTCAGCCCAGCCGTGCCGCCTCTATCGCGGCGATGTCGATCTTTTTCATGGTCATCATCGCGTCGAACACGCGCTTGGCCGTCGCGGGATCGGGGTCGGCAATCCCCGCGATGAGGGCGCGCGGGGTGATCTGCCATGACACGCCCCACCGATCCTTGCACCAGCCGCACTCGCTTTCCTGGCCGCCATTGCCGACGACTGCGTTCCACAAGCGGTCGGTTTCGGCCTGGTCGTCGGTCGCGATCTGAAAAGAGAAGGACTCGTTGTGCTTGAAATGCGGGCCGCCGTTCAGCCCGATGCAGGGGATGCCGGCGACGGTGAATTCGACCGTCAGGACATCGCCCTGCTTGCCATCGGGATAGTCGCCCGGTGCGCGGAAGACGGTACCGACAGCGCTGTCGGGGAATGTCTTGGCATAGAAGTTCGCGGCGTCAACGGCGCCGCCGTCGTACCAAAGGCAGATCGTGTTCTTGCTGGTCATTTCGTGTCCTGAAGAGTTGAGTACCCGGCATCCGCCATTGTGCAAAAAACTCCGATGGTCGGCCACCGGCCCAACGCTTCCTCGATCAGGCTTGTTGTTCAAGCCTTTACACGAACCATTGATACTTCGGTGGCTTCGCAACAGTTGCGCAACACTGTGAATAGGATCGAGATGAACAAAGTATTTCTTTCGCTGACGGCCCTGGTTTTCTCCTTCGCCGCGTCAACCGCCCAAGCTTCCACAATGCATTTCGATTCAGGCAGCGCCAAAGTGAACAGCGGCCAGGTGGCAAGGCACAAGCAAAAGGTCTGGGTGCCTGCCCATCGCTCAAAGGGCCGTCTGGTCAAGGGCCATTACATCTGGCGCTGACCGCCCAGTGGCTTGAGACCGGCCTATAGACAGGGCTTGAACGGCGGCGCCTCGACAGCTGGCCGACGCTGGCGAGCCACGGCCCATCCCTCACAATGCGGTGCGCGCCGCGCCTCGACTTGTTAAAGTTTGCGCCCGTTCGCCACGCCGTCCATCCTCGTGACATTGCGTTGTTGTTGTTCAGCCCGTCCGAAAGCCACCATGACCGCCGAAAACTCCCGAATCATCTACACCCTCACCGACGAGGCGCCGCGCTTGGCCACGGCCTCGCTGCTGCCCATCATCCAGGCGTTCGCCGCACCGGCGGGCATCGACGTCGCCACCAGCGACATCTCGGTGGCCGCCCGCGTCCTGGGGCAGTTTCCTGAAGCACTGACCGAAACGCAGCGGATGCCGGACAACCTGGCAGAGCTGGGCAAGCTGACGCTGCGGCCCGCAGTCAACATCATCAAGCTTCCCAATATCAGTGCCTCGGTGGCCCAGCTGAAGGCGGCCATCAATGAGCTGCAGGACAAGGGCTACAAGATTCCCGACTACCCCGAGAGCCCGAAGACGGACGAGGATAAGGACATCCGCGCGCGCTACAACAAGTGCATCGGCAGCGCGGTGAACCCGGTGCTGCGGGAGGGCAACTCCGATCGCCGTGCGCCCAAGGCAGTGAAGGAATTCGCGCGCAAGAACCCGCACAGCATGGCGGAGTGGAGCCAGGCGTCGCGCTCGCACGTCTCGCACATGCACCGCGGCGACTTCTACCACGGCGAGAAGTCGATGACGCTGCAGAAGGCGCGCGACGTCAAGATGGAACTCATCACCAAGAGCGGCAAGGCCATCGTGCTCAAGCCGAAGGTGTCGCTGCTCGAGCGCGAGGTGATCGACTCCATGTTCATGAGCAAGAAGGAGCTGCTCGATTTCTACGAGCGGCAGATCCAGGACGCGCACAAGACGGGCGTGATGTTCTCGCTGCACGTGAAGGCCACCATGATGAAGGTGTCGCACCCCATCGTGTTCGGCCACTGCGTCAAGATCTTCTACCGCGAAGCCTTCGAGAAGCATGCCAAGCTGTTCGAGGAACTGGGCGTGAACGTCAACAACGGCATGGTCGACCTCTACAACAAGATCGCCACCTTGCCCCAGAGCACGCAGGATGAGATCCGGCGCGACCTGCACGCCTGCCACGAGCATCGCCCCGAGCTGGCGATGGTGGATTCCGCCAAGGGCATCACCAACTTCCACTCGCCCAACGACGTGATCGTGGACGCCTCCATGCCCGCGATGATCCGCAACGGCGGCAAGATGTACGGCGCCGACGGCCGGCTGAAGGACGTGAAGGCCGTGATGCCCGAGAGCACCTTTGCCCGCATCTATCAGGAGATCATCAACTTCTGCAAGTGGCACGGCGCCTTCGATCCCAAGACCATGGGCACCGTGCCCAACGTCGGCCTGATGGCGCAGCAGGCCGAGGAATACGGCTCGCACGACAAGACCTTCGAGATCTCCGAGGACGGCGTGGCCAACATCACCGACCTCGACACGGGCGAAGTGCTGCTCAGCCAGAACGTGGAAGCGGGCGACATCTGGCGCATGTGCCAGGTCAAGGACGCAGCTATCCGCGACTGGGTCAAGCTCGCCGTCACGCGCGCGCGCAATTCGGGCATGCCGGTGGTGTTCTGGCTCGACGCCTACCGCCCGCATGAGGCGCAGCTCATCACCAAGGTCAGGATGTACCTGCACGAGCACGACACCACCGGGCTGGACATCCAGATCATGAGCCAGGTGCGCGCCATGCGCTACACGCTGGAGCGCGTTGTCCGCGGGCAGGACACCATCAGCGCCACCGGCAACATCCTGCGCGACTACCTGACCGACCTGTTCCCCATCATGGAACTCGGCACCTCGGCCAAGATGCTGTCCATCGTCCCCCTCATGGCTGGCGGCGGCATGTACGAAACGGGCGCCGGCGGCTCGGCACCCAAGCACGTGCAGCAGCTGGTGGAAGAGAACCACCTGCGCTGGGATTCGCTGGGCGAGTTCCTCGCGCTGGCTGTGAGCCTGGAGGATCTGGGTATCAAGACCAACAACGCCAAGGCCAAGGTGCTGGCCAAGGCACTCGACACCGCCACCGGCACGCTGCTGGACAACAACAAGGGCCCCTCGCCCAAGACCGGTCAACTCGACAATCGCGGCAGCCACTTCTACCTGGCGCTCTACTGGGCCCAGGCCCTGACCGAGCAGACCGAAGACAAGGAACTGGCCGCCCACTTCAAGCCGCTCGCCGATGCCCTGGCCGCCAACGAGCAGAAGGTCGTGGACGAGCTCGCCGCCGTGCAAGGCAAGCCGGCCGACATCGGCGGCTACTACCTGCCGGACGTGGGCAAGACGGATGCGGTGATGCGGCCGAGCGCAACGTTCAACGCGGTGCTGGCCGCCGCGGCGGGCTGAGGGCAAGGTGCGGCCATGACCGGCCGCAGTCGGCTAGCGGATCTCTTCCGCCGCGGCGGGCGTAGGCCGCGGGTCAAGAACCTACTCAACCACCCAGCATGAGTTCCAGCCTCTACCTCTTCGATCTGAGCCGCCACGCGCTCCCCTTGCCCACGTCATTCGAAGACTTGGAGTCGCTTCGGCAAACGCTGCTGGGCAAGCCCGATGGCAAGAATCTGCGATTCATTGAATTTGCCTTGCGGTTCGAAGATAGATTCCCGGTGCGCGCGGGCGAGGCGGCGGGGCGGGCCGGATCGCCTGGGCCACTCGATCGGGCCAGCGCGGTTCGCTGCGCTGCGTGGCACTTCGATCTGCCGTTTGTCGAGACAATGCCCGCCTACCGTGCGGCGGTCGAGATCGCTGGTGCCCTGGGACTCGTCGCCTATGACCCCGAACTTGGCATCGGCTTTCTGCCCGATGGACAGGTGATTCCCGCTGAATTCGCCCAGTCCGACACCACCGTACCGCCCGCCGACGACACGCTGCGCGGCGAAGAGGAGGTGCGAGCCGTGCTCGCACCAGCGTTGACGAGAGTCTTGGCATCACACGGCTTTGCCCTGGAGCCGGAACCGGCGGGAAGTCTCGTCCGGACCATCTCGCTGGCCAGGACGCTGGGGCCGGTGCGTCAGCGCCTCCATGTTCAGTTAGGGCGCTACGAGGAGGTAGCCCTGATGCTCCAGGTCGAGCACGATGCCTGTACGGCCGTCTACGTGGCGGCACATGGCCAGGAGAGTCACGCAGATGACGCGCTGCGCCTGAGCCTGAAATTCTTCACGCCGGGACTGGACGGGAATCACCGGTGGTACCTCGAGCGGCGCAGCCAACTCGCCCCCCTGCTGGAGATGGTGCGCGACAAGCTGCTGCCGCTGGCCGAACTGAGCCGCGATCTCACAGGCCTGGACCAGTTGCTCAACGACGACAGCGCCGACACGATCCGCACGCCCTACAAGACGGCCTACTCCTGGCTGGGGCGGCCGGCCGGGTCGGACGGCTCGCGCAGCCTGCGGGAGGAATTTGACGAGCATCCGGCACGGCTGGTCATCGCTCACCTGAACGGCAATCCGTCGACGCCGCGCATCGCCGAGTGGTTCGATGCGCATTACGCCGACGCGCAGCAGGCGAGGGGGCGGGAGGCCTACCTCAAACTGCGCGAGGCACTCGCATCGACGGCGCCGCTCGCCCACTGGCCCGATCGCCTGGCCTATCGCGCATCGATGCGCACGCTGCCGCAGTCGCTTCTGCACAGAGAGTTCGATCCGCGTGGTCGACGTTGTCACCACTGGGAAGTTACCGAGTCGCTCCATCAGGCGCTCTCCAAGGATCCCGCACAGTTCTGGGGGCGGTTCGCCGGCGAGAGCGGGCTGCTCGAATTGCAGCGCCTCTGGCGCGAGAAGGCCGATACGCTACCGCCATCGGAGCGCATCGAGTCTGTTGGTCTTGCCTGTCGCCTGACGACCGTCGGCGCGCCCGCACAGGCCGGCGACATTCAGGTGCTGTTGCTGGAGTTTCCTCCAATCCAGGGGCTGGACGAATGTGCAGTGCTGGCGCTCGCCCGCGTCGGCGAGACGTATCGGAGGTACCGCATGGGTCATCACCACTCCTTGGAGAACGACGCGATCCAAACCCAAATGGCGTTTCAGGTGAAGTCCGGGATCATCCAGAGGCAACTGCCGGGTCTGTTAAGTGCTCAAGAGTTTCTCGACTTCGTGCGCGGCACGTTTGAGAGCAATGTCTAGCAGGCCATGGGTCACGCAAGTCACGACCAACGCAGTTGAGCCGGATGTGACCCGCATCCGGTCGTTCTCAAAGGGCAGCGTGCGGCCAGTACCTGCCACTGGCAACCTCCGCCGCGCGCTTACCGCACGTCGAAAGGACACTCAAGATGGCCATCACCCTCACCGCCTTTGAACGGTCGCCCGACGGCGGCAAAGGTCTGGCGCGCGACACACGCGTGCGCTGGGCGCTGGAGGAAGCCGGCCTGCCCTACGCGGTGCGCCTGGTGTCCTTCCGCGCGATGAAGGAGGCCTCGCATCTGGCGCTGCATCCCTTCGGCCAGATCCCCACCTACGAGGAAGGCGACCTCGCGCTGTTCGAGACCGGCTCCATCGTGCTGCACATCGCCGAGCGCCACCCGGGCCTGTTCCCCGCCGATGCCAACGCAAGGGCGCGCGCCATCACGTGGATGTTCGCGGCGCTCAATACGGTCGAGCCTCCCATCCTCGAACTCGTCACCGTCAAGCTGCTGGAAGGGGACAGGCCCTGGAAGGCCGAGCGCCTGCCCCTCGTCGAGGAGCGGGTGCGCGCCCGACTGAACCAGCTGGCCGCCCGCCTGGGCGACGGCGACTGGCTGGACGGCGGCTTCAGCGCGGGCGACCTGCTGATGGTGTCGGTGCTGCTCCGGCTGAGACCGTCCGGCCTGCTGAACGAGTTCCCCAGCCTGGCCGCCTACGTCGCCCGCGGCGAAGCGCGGCCGGCCTACCAGCGGGCGTTCGCCGCGCAACTGGCGATCAACGCCGCCCCCTTACCGGCGGGTTGACGGGCCGCCGCTACTTTTTCGTCGTAACAGCCCGCGCCAAAAGCTCCGGGTCGTAGCCTGGCAGCATGCCGTCGATAACCAACTGCGCCAAGCCGTGAATCATGGACCACGCGCGAAGCATCGCCAGGACCTTGTCAGACGATTCGGAAGAGCCGACCGCCCCGCGAAATCCCACCGATGCACGCTCAACCGCAGCCTTCAGCTCGGGATGGCGTTCGCGCTCTGAGACCGCAGTGCCGAACATCAGTCGAAAGCGTCCCGGACGCGTGACGGCAAAACGGACATAGGCCTGGCCCATCGCTGACAAAGGCTCGTCCGGGTCGCTTGATGCGGCCTCGGCCAGCGCCGCCGCGAAGGCATCGAAACCCCGCACAGCCAACGCAGCCTGCATGGACTCCTTGTCGGCGAAGTGACGGTATGCCGCCGTGGGGGACACACCTGTCCGCCGGGCGGCCTCGCGCAGGCTGACTGCTTCAGGCCCGCCCTCATCCAGGAGCGCTTCGGCGACATCCAGCAGCGCTGCACGGAGATCCCCGTGGTGGTAGGTCTCACGCGGGCTCGAGGCGAAGGAAGTTGACATCGCTTACATTATCCTAAGTTAACAGGCGTACACATTGAAAGGATTTCGCTTTGCGCGTTCTTATCTCTGCTGTGGGTAGTCAGGGCGACATGCTGCCCTTCGTCGGACTGGGCCGCGCGTTGCGCGAGCGTGGCCATGAAGTCCGCCTTTATGGAAACGGGCTTTTCCGCACGCTGGTGAGCGGCGCCGGCCTCACCTTTGTCGAGACGAGTGACGCCCAACTGGCCCGCGATGCGTTGGCCGACCGGCGGGTGACCCAGACGAGGTCTGGCCTGGGCATGATTGCCCAAGGTGTCATGACGACGGTCATGCCCAACTTCACGGCCATGGCTCGCGACGTACTTTCGGGCAAGACGTTGCTCGTGGGCTCATCCCTGGCCTTCGCACCGCGTCTGCTGGCCGAAGTCCAGGGGTTGCCATTCGCAGCTGTACACCTGTCTCCCTCGATGTTTCGCTCCGACCATCTGGCTCCTCGAATGTCGCCGCTCGGGCACTTCGAACGGTGGCCGCGCGCCATCAAGCGCGCCAGCTGGGCGTTGATGGACCGCCGCTTCCTGGATCCGGCCTTTGGCGCGCCACTCAATGAAATCCGTGCAAGGCTGGGCCTTCCTCCCGTCCGGCGTGTACTGCACGAGTGGATTCACCAGGCCACCGTGACCATCGGCCTGTTCCCCGAATGGTTGGCGCCGCGTCAGCCCGATTGGCCGGCCGGCCTGAAGCTGACTGGATTCCCCATGTACGACGGTGAACAAGCGGCGCCCCTTGCACCAGAGCTGCAGTCGTTCATCGAAGCAGGACCGGCGCCGGTCGTCTTCACTGCCGGTACGGCGAACACCACATCCGAACAGTTCTACGCCGAGTCAGCACAGGCCTGTCAGCGTCTCAATTTGCGCGGTATTTTGGTGGCGGGGCAACGAAGCCAGCTCCCTGGCATCTTGCCGCCGGACGTCGTCCATGTCCCCTATGCCCCGTTCAGCCAGCTCTTCCCCCGCTCCGCGGCCGTGGTGCACCACGGGGGCATCGGCACCCTTAGCCAGGCGCTCCGGGCCGGCATTCCACAGCTCATCCGGCCGATGGCATATGACCAGTTCGACAATGCCAGTCGGGCGTGCCGCCTGGGAGTAGCAACGGAACTGCTGCCGCGTTCCTACCGGGGGCATCGGTTAGACGCGGCGCTGCGAGGCCTGATGGACAAACTGGAGATGCGAACCGCATGCGAGCAGTCGGCCGCTCGCATGGAAGGTCAAGACGGCTTGCGCAGGACCTGCGAGGCCTTGGAAGGGGTGGTCGAATAGTCGTCTGCGCTTGCGCCGCGAGGCAGAATGCGGCGAGGAGCGGACATCAGTCGGAGCTCGCGCAGCTTTAGCGTAGGCGGGCTAGTTCAGTGCGATCTTCGCGTCGCGGATCACCTTGTCCCACACGGCGATTTCCTTGTGCACGGCGGCGGCGAGCTGGGCCGAGTTGGCCAAGGCGATGTCTACGCCCTGTTCATCAAACCGCTTCGCCAAGCCCTTGTCCGTTGAGCCCTTGGCCATGGCGATGTAGAGCTGCTCGATGAGCGGTGCCGGTGTGCCGACGGGCACAAAGATTCCGTTCCAGCTGCTGTACTGGAAACCGGGCACTGTCCTGGCAATCAGTGGCAGATTTTTCAAGGGCGTGGCGCCGCTAGGGGCGGTAATGCCCAAGGCGCGTATAGCGCCTTTCTCGATCATGCCGGTGAACGAAGGCATGGTGCCGAACATCCCTTGCACCTGGCCTGAAACGAGATCAGTCATGGCCTGGGCCGCGCCCTTGTAGGGCACGTGGGTGATGCTGATGCCGGCCGCGCGGGCGAACAGTTCGGTTCCCAGGTGGGCCAGACCGCCCACGCCCGCCGAGCCGAAGTTCAGAGTGCCAGGGTGCGCCTTTGCATAGGCCACGAGTTCACCCACCGTGTGCACCGGCAGCTTGGCGCTGACCACCAGCACGTGCGGCGCAGTGGCGACCATCCCGACGGGCGTCAATTGGCCGAGGATGTCCACGCGGCTCTTGGCCAATAGAGGCTGCGCAGTGATATTGCCCGACGCACAGAAGAATGTGGTGTACCCATCGGCGGGCGAGCGTGCCACCGTGTTGAGGGCGGGCACGCCAGCGCCTCCGCCCATGTTTTCCACCACGAAGGACTGGCCGAGCGTGGCCGTCATGGCCTGGGCAAGGTCGCGGCCCAGCACGTCGGTGGCGCCACCCGCGGCAAACGGGATGACCATGCGGACCGGCCGGTTGGGGTAGGCCCCCTGTGCCCGCGCACCAAACGCTGCGAGGGCTGCAGCCGAAGTGAGGAAGGTGCGACGTCGCAGGTTGCAAGTCATGGCAAATGTCCTTGGTGGATGAAAGGTGCCGCATCATGTAGAGGGGCTCCGCATCCGCCAATGCGTTTCGTATGGCGTAACAGATCGACAAGCTTGCTACCATGGCCCGCAGCGTGGAGATCGATATGCCAGGCAAGAAAACCCAGGAAGTACCTGTGCGCACGGCGGCCATGCTCAAGCAATTGCTGCTGGACAAACCCGTGTCCGTGCCCGGGCAGGAGACGGTGAAGGCAGTGGTGCGGGCGATGTCCATCCTCACGGCCTTCGATGGGGACGAGGTGTACTTGCCGCTGAACGAGCTGGCACGCCGCACCGGCATGCACAAGCCCACAACGCTGCGGCTCGCGCGCAGCCTTGCTACTGCGCGCTTCCTGGTGTGGCGCGAGGACGGGGCCTGGCGCCTGGGCCCGGCAGCAGGCTGGATAGGTTCGCGCTACCAGGCGCAGTTCGATCTGGATTCGGCGATAGAGCCGATGCTGCGACAGCTGAGTGCGCTTACGGGAGAGACGGCCTCCTTCTTCGTTTTCGAGGGCAACCTGCGCAGTTGCCTGATGCGCTGCGAGGGGCCGAAGGGAATACAGCACCACATCCGCACCGGCGAGGTTTTTCCGCTGGACCGAGGCTCGGCGGGCCGGGTGATCCTTGCAGCACTGGGAGAACCGGGGGACCTGTACGAGGGCATACGCCGCCAGGGCTTCCACCTGACGCGGGGGGAGGGGCGCTCCAGCATCGCCAGCGTGTCGGTGGCAGTGCGGGGGCGGCACGGCGCAGTGCTGGGCTCTGTCAGCAGCTCGGGCCCAATGGAGCGTATGACGACGCCACGCCTGCGGCGCTACGCGGCTCCGACCCTTATGGCCGCGCGAATGCTGGGAGAGGCGCTGGGCGCCATGCCGGCGACCGCGCTTCGGGCTTCCTGGCATCCCTGAGCGGAGCCTTCCCACACCCCGGCTTGCGTTTCGCTGGACGTAACAGATTGAGGTGCGGGCGCGGCGGGTTGTCCAATGTGAGCCATGAACTCACCAAGACAGCAGTCTGGGCCCGCCCCCAATGCCCGGCGCCACTTGCCGGCCAGCCTGCGGCCCATCCTCAGCCTGGGCGATCTGGAGCCTGCGGCCCGAAGCCGCCTGCCGCGCCTGCTGTTCGGCTACCTCTCGGGCGGGGTAGAGGACAACGTGAGTCTGGATGCCAACATGGCCGCCTTCCGCCGCTGGATGTTCCGCACCAACGTGCTGGTGAACGTGTCGGACCGGCAGCAGCGCACCCAGTTGATGGGTATGGAATACCAGGCGCCTTTCGGCATCGCGCCCATGGGGCTGTGCGCGCTGTTTGCCTTCAATGGAGACGTGGTCATGGCGGAGGCTGCTGAGGCTGCCGGCATACCGTATGTGTTGAGCGGCGCGTCGCTGACGCGCATGGAGGAGGTGGCGCAAGCGGCGCCCACATGCGGCTGGTTCCAGGCCTACATACCGGGCGATCCGGCGCATATCGAGGGCCTGCTCGAGCGGGTGATGGCCGCGGGCTTCAAGACGCTGGTCGTGACAGTGGATACCGCCACGCTGGCCAATCGCGAGAACAATGTGCGCGTGGGTTTCGCCACCCCCCTGCGGCCCAGCGTGCGCCTGGCGTGGGACGGGCTGACGCGCCCACGCTGGCTGTTGGGCACGCTGGCGAAGACACTGCTTCAGCGGGGCATGCCGCACTTCGAGAACGCCAGCGCGCAGCGGGGTGTGCCCATCATCTCCAGCGGCGTGGTGCGGCAGTTCGGCCTGCGCGACCACCTCTCGTGGGAGCACCTGGCGCTGATACGCAGGTCTTGGCCCGGCAAGCTGGTGGTGAAGGGCCTGAGCGCGGCCGACGATGTGCGGCGCGCTGAGCAGGCCGGGGCTGATGGGGTGATTCTTTCCAACCACGGTGGCCGCCAGCTGGACGGAACCATGCCACCCCTGCTGGCCCTGCCCGAGGCGGCCCGCGCCAAAGGCGGCATGGCACTGATGCTGGACAGCGGTGTGCGCCGCGGCACCGATGTGCTGAAGGCCCTTGCGCTGGGGGCAGATCACGTATTCGTAGGCCGACCCATGGCCTATGCCGCGGCGCTGGCGGGCCGCGCCGGGGTGGCCCATGCCATCACGCTGCTGCGCGACGAGGTGCACCGTGACATGGCACTGCTGGGCGTGAACCGTCTAGACGACCTGGGGCCCGCACGACTGGTGCAGGTATAGGTTCTTCTTTTCTTTCTCGTCTTCTGCACTCGCGTCGCTCCCGACGTAGTAGCACGGGCCCCGAGGTCGCCAGCATTGATTGCCGACCACACACGTCGGCTCGACGCGTCGACCAGTTGGAGCCGCGGAACCTGCGGCCAACGACGGACGCCCACCAATGCGCTGGATTGCGTGCCGCTGTACCGCTAGGATTGGTCGATAGCCGTTGTCGGCCAAGAGCGGCAGTCCGCCAAAGGCCGCTTGGCGGCACGCCAGCATGATTGCTTCGATTATGTTGTTTGGCCGTCAACGCCAATGGCGCCGGCCGAGCGCGGGGCTCATCTCGCGCTGCATGGCCCGCCTTACCCGTTCAAGGCCGGCGCACAGTAGATACGGATTGACAGATCACCTCAAGACATTCGCAAAAAAGGTTGGGTATGGATCAAAGTAGTAATGAAGTCAGTTCTCCAGTTGCTGGCCAGTTTGCGCTCCCATTGCGCGCCACGTTTGGCCTCGGAGATCGCGTACGCAAGAAATCTGGCGCCGCTTGGCAGGGCCAAGTTGTCGGCTGGTACTGCACAAAACTGACCCCTGAAGGCTATGCCGTCGAGTCCGAGTCTCATCCAGGCTCAGTACAAATTTATCCCGTGGCTGCGCTTGAACGCGTGGCCTAACCCTCAATAGAGAGGACGTTGAGTGTCAGCTTTCGCTCTCCGGTTTCGGCATCCGCACTGGCCGCCCAGGGCCCGGTGCTCCGCTCGCTCAACCGGCTACAGTCGGCCAATTGCGGACACTCGCCCTAATGTCAAGAACTGAAAAGCTGATAGCCGCATTCGAGCACCTTGCGCAAACGATCTCGACCCTCCCCGACGACAGGTCCGAGCAGATCCGTCGCCTCTGCTTGGGCGTGCGCGAGTTCGTCTCAGAGGCTCGAACGCGCACGCCTAGGCCTACGCCATCACAGGTCGCCTCGGGTCTTGAGCAAGCATGGCGCGAAATGCCCGAGATGTTCGAGGGTGCAAAGGGAGAGTGGCAATTAACTGTCAATAGGGCTTGGCATGAGGCGACGATGGCAAACTACCCGGAGTTTCTTGCGGCTGAGAAGCTACGACTTGTCAAGGTTTTGGAGCGAGGGAGGATCAAGACCGAGGCGGAGTTCTACAGAGTGCGGCATGAGGTCGATCTGCTGGAAGGGCGGCCAGAGTTGCACGAGGAGTTGCACAAGCTTTACAACCTGATCGATGCCTACGAGGCGCGTTAGACCCAAGGTCACTGTTCGGCCAGGAACCGACGTTCAACCAATTCGTCCGAAGCGCCTCCCCAAGAGAGCCGCAAAAGGCCAAGCGATCACGGAAGAAATGATGCCGATTGGCGACCACAACGTCTTTATTCCAAAGAGATCAACGTCCCGCACATCGATGAGCCGCGCGAATTCGGCCGGTGCAAACAAGAGCAGCAGAACACCAGCGACCAATGACAGCAACACGAAGGCGAACTCGGTGGCTAAAACTGCGCGCGCCATGTTCCTGTGTGTTGTGCGTGCGAAGCGCCACAGCAGCCCGCCGCCAATGAGCAATGGCAACGAGTAGAGCCAAAGAACCAAGATGCCAAATTCAGATGCATGCATGCCGCATTTCGCCCCGGGGCTATCGCGTGCCACTGACTGCTCCGGGCCCGAAGCTCCTGATAACCGACAAGCTACAGTCGGCCAGGAGCGGTTGCCCTAGACCAAACCATGAATAAACGCGTGAGTCCCGATCCAGACCGATACGCGGTATGCCCGATGGACGGCCCTGTCTTAGCCTTCTACGAAGGTGAATTTGAAGCAGCCTATGTGCTTCTCAATCCGTTCTTGCGTCCCAAGTCGACCACGTTTGAGGTGACCGCCAGCGCATTGGACGGAATGAGCGTGGACGAGCTCTGCAGAGCATTTGAAGCAGTCCGGTGGTCGGAGGTGCGCGACCTCTGCGGATTTCCTTCGATTGCGTCAATCGATGTGGCACTGAGGACAATGATTGGCGGCCTCGGCAAGGAGCACGCCGACAAGGAACTTGCCGACGTACTAGCGAATTCACTGAAGCGGCACGGATTGCTTCCTCCCGTTGAAGGAATGTTTCCAGCGTTGGTTCAGGAGCCGCTCTTGTCGTTCGTGCAATCTCTCGAACAGGATTGGCTTTGGGTTGGTGACGAGTTTTGCACTGAACGCAAACTCTGCTGGATCGATGATCTAAAACTGGCAACTGCGAACATGACTCTCGTGCGTGGAAGTGTGTTCACTCCAGACAAGGCCGCCCTCTGGACTGTCCATTGGGACAGCCATTTCACACTTTTTTGCTCGTCCAGCCTTAACGTCCAACGCTTGGCGCGACACCCTGTCCTAGAAGGTTTCGTGTGCGCACCCGAAACCGAAATTTATTGGAGCGTGCAAGGTGTTTAGCGGCGACGAGCGCAGGGAGGTGTTGCTTAGCGCGACAGCGTAGGTGAGCGCGGTCGTCGCCGAAAGAACTTGGCGGGATCCATATATAGGTCCGCTTTCGAGAAAGCGCTACGACAGCTTCGGGCCCATGTGCGGCATCGACTCCGATCCAAAGCAGTCGCAGCGCATCGTCATATTGTTCGAGAGACCCCGGTCTTGGGTTGTCGATGCCAAGCGTCGAGACGGCTGCGGCGGTCGCCGGTGCCGTCGAGCAGGCACGCCGCTCGATCGATTGCCTTCCCCGTCACGCCGCGCAAGCCATGTTCAGCTCAGATCTTGAACGCCCGCTGGATGTCGGCCCGCACCAGATCCGCATACTCGCGGTGTTTGCGGATGTAGCCCGCGATGAACTGGCACACGGGGATGACGTGCCACGCCTTCGCCCGGGCTTCGTCGAGCACGTGCCGCGCTATCGCCGAGCCCACGCCCTTGCCTTCGTGCTCGGGCAGCACCTCGGTGTGCGTGAACATGATGGCGCCGGTCAGAAGGTTGTATTCGGCGTATGCGGCGAGCTTGCCGTCGACCGTGGCTTCATAGCGGTGCTGCGCCTCGTTGTTGGTGAAGGCGATGGTGCTGTGGGTGTCGTTGCTCATGGTTGACGCGCCAGGTAGGCGGCGAGGTTGGTGGCTGCGGTGGCGCGCACCTTGTTGCGCAGCATCGGCGTCCAGCCGAGCAGCAGGCCCGGCGTGCCGAGCGCCTGGCGCGCCCATGTCCAGAACGGGAAGCTGTCGCGCTGCGTGGCGATCAGGCCTTCGGGCGTGAACGTGAAGCGCGCATCGATGCTGTTGTCCACGAGGCGCCCGGTGGCGCTGAAGCGGTAGTGCGCGTCCCAGTGCGCCTGCCCACTCGTGGCGTCGGCCTTCACGTCGCGATAGCTCAGCTTCCACACGTCGGCGCCCTTGGCCCGGGTTGCGGTGCAAAGCATCTTCCACATGCCGCCGACCTCGCGCGCGCCGCGCAGCGAGAAGGCCTCGTCGTCGAAGGTCGCATCGGGCGCGTAGCAGGCGGCCATGGTGTCGGCGTCGAGCTTCGCGAAGGCGTCGTAGAAGCGGCGGATGGTTTGTTCGTTGTGGGTCATGGTTCCTTCATTCTTTCCTTGTTCTTCCTCAGCGCTGCAGCAGGCCGACCAGATTCTGCAGTGCGTGGTGCACGGTCGCCGCGCGCACCGCGGCGCGGTCGCCATCGAAGCGGCGCCGCTCGGTGCGCACCTCGCCGCCGACCGACCAGCCGAACCACACGGTGCCGACCGGCTTGTCGGCACTGCCGCCCGTGGGGCCGGCCACGCCGGTGACGGCCACCGAGACCTGAGCGCGCGAATGCGCCAAGGCGCCTTCGGCCATCGCGCGCGCCACCGCTTCGCTGACGGCGCCGTGCGCCGCGATCAGCGCCGCGTCGACGCCGAGCATCTCGCTCTTGGCCTCGTTCGAGTAGGTGACAAAGCCGCGCTCGAGCCAGCCGCTGGAGCCGGCCAGGTCGGTGCAGGCGCCGGCGATCAGGCCGCCGGTGCAGCTTTCGGCGGTGGCCAGCATGAGCTTGCGGGCCAGCAGCAGATCGGCCAGCTTCGCAACCAGGTCGTCGTAGTCATTCACCATGCGCGCACCGCCGCAATCACGAGCAGCGTGCAGAGCGCCGCCACCAGGTCGTCGAAGATGATGCCGAAGCCGGCGCGCCACCAGTTCACCTGGGTGCGGTCGGCGGGCTTGAACAGCGCATCGGCCCAGCCCACCGGGCCGGGCTTGGCCGCATCGAAGTAGCGGAACAGCGCAAAGGCCACGAGCTGGCCGAGCAGGCCGGTCGGCATCACCAGCCACAGCACGATCCAGAACGCCACCACCTCGTCCCACACGATGCTGCCGGGGTCGGCGATGTTCATGCGGCGCGCCGTGGCGGTGCAGGCCCACCAGCCCACTGCCAGCGATGCCAGGATCAGCCAGCCGAAGGCGGCAGGCGACAGCCAGCGCTGCAGGATCACGAAAGCGGCCCAGGCCCACAGCGTGCCGGCGGTGCCGGGCGCCCAGCGCGACAGGCCGGAGCCGAAGCCGAGCGCAATGCAGTGCGCGGGACGCGACAGCATGAAGCGCAGCGTGGGGCGCAGGGAGCGAGGGGGCAGATCGTCGAGAGGGAGGCCGGGCATGGGGCCAATGCTAACGACCCGGCCCCGGTTTCAGCGCCTCCAGGGGTCCGACGATACGCCGGTGAGCAGCATCGCCAGCGAGGTGAAAGCCTCGTCGAGGGTCTTGCACAACCCCTCCAGCCGGGCTTTGAGATCCATGGCTTCGCAGTCCGAGCCCTTGCCTTGGTGCCTGGCGGTTTCGGGCGCTGGCAAGCAGCGCCGGGTGGACTCGTCCCAGGTCAGGCGGTAGCTGTAGTTCATGGCGTGTTCGAAGAGGCAAGAGAAAGGTAAGAGGGCCGGACGGCGCTGCCTCGCGCAGCACCCGCCCTCAAAGAAGTTAGAACCAATGGTTACAAATGCCGAAACGCCCGTAAATAGTCTGTTTGGACCGGATTGGCCTGGCGGAGAATATTCAGACTCATAACGATCGCGCCTCGCAGCGCGCACTCCGGCGCCATGTTGCCGACCCGAATTCTTCTGATCGACGATCACGCGCTGTTCCGCGCCGGGCTGCGCATGGTGCTGGCCACCGGCATTCCCGATGTGCAGGTGCTGGAGGCGGCTTCGCTCGAAGAGGCCATGCGCTTGCCCGCGGAGCCGCTCGCCCTGGTGCTTCTGGACGTTCAGCTGCAGGGCCTCAATGGCCTGGAGGGCATTGCGCTGGTGCAACGCAAATGGCCGGGCGTAGTCGTGGTGGTTCTCTCGTCCCAGGCCGAGCCCCAGACCGTGCGGCAGGCCTTGGCTCGTGGCGCGACGGCCTTTGTCTCCAAGGCCGACACGCCCGAGCACATTCTTTCGATGGTGGACAAACTGCTGCTCGGGCTGCCGGTCGCGACGCTGGCCTACGCCGGCATGGGTGCCGGGAGCGACGCCGGCACGCCACCGCGCCTGACGCCGCGCCAGTGCGAAGTGCTCAACCTGGTTTCCCAGGGCCTGTCGAACAAGCTGATCGGGCGCCGGCTCGATTTGTCGGAGAACACCGTGCGCGGGCATGTGCAGGCGCTGCTGGCAGCCTTGCAGGTATCGAGCCGCTCGGAGGCCGGCTTCGTGGCCCGCCGCAGCGGCCTGGTGGATTGAACAATCCGTTGCGCCTGGCGCCAGGGCGCGCCCTGGTCGAGCAGTTGCGCCTGCTGCTCGGCAACGGCAGCAGCTCGGTGGTTCCCGCGGTTCTGCTCGCGCTGCTGCTGGTGTGGACCCTGTCCAACGAAAGCAATGCCCTGGCCCTGAAGCTGTGGTGCGCGGCGGTGATCCTGTGGAAGCTGTTCTGCGCATGGGACGCGCAGCGCATCCTTGCGGCCGGCATCCTGCCGGAGCGCGCGCCGCGCCTGGTCTGGCGGCTGATCGTGTTGAATGCGATCGATGGCATGGCCTGGGGCGCCCTGGTCTGGGTCACGCTGGACACGACCACGGTGAGCGGCAGCATCCTGGTGGTGGCGGTGCTGGCGGGCATTGCCGGTGGTTCGATGAGTTCGCTCTCGCCGGTGTTTCCGGTGTTCGTGGTCTTCGTCGTCTTCGAGTTGATCGCGGTGGCGTCCAAGCTGTGGCTGTTGGGGGATCCGGCCTACAACGCGCTGGGCGCGGCCGGCGTGCTCTATGTGTTCACGCTGTTGGGGCAGTCGCGCAACAACGCCCGTGCGGCGCGCGCGGCGATCGATCTGCGCTTCGAGAACATCGAACTGGTCGAGCGTCTGGGCGTGGAAACCGGGCATGCGCAGGCCGAGCACCTGAAGGCCGAGCAGGCCAATCTGGCCAAGTCCAAATTCCTTGCCGCCGCGAGCCACGATCTGCGCCAGCCCATTCATGCGCAGGGCCTGTTTCTGGAGGTGTTGTCGCGCACCGAGCTTTCGGCCGTGCAGCGCGACGCGCTGACCAATGCCCGTGCCACCTGGCACGCCTCGGCCCAGATGCTCGACACGCTGCTCGATTTCTCGCGCATCGAGGCCGGCGTGGTCGAGCCGCAGCCCAGGCCCTTTCGCCTGCAGACCCTGCTTCACAAGATCGAAAACGAACTCGCGCCGCAGGCCGATGCCAAGGGCCTGGTCTACCGCTCGCGCGAAACCCGGGTGCTGGTGCAGTCCGATCCCGCGCTGCTGGAGCTGATCCTGCGCAACCTGGTGTCGAACGCCATCCGCTACACCCGGCGTGGCGGCGTGCTGGTGGCCTGCCGCGCCCGTGGCGACGATGTGCTGCTCGAAGTGTGGGATACCGGCGTCGGCGTCGACCCGACGCAGCACCAGGAGATTTTTCGCGAGTTCCACCAGCTCGGCAATGCGGAGCGCGATCGCCGCAAGGGCCTTGGGCTGGGCCTGGCCATTGCCCAGGGGCTGGCGCAGGCCCTCGGGCACCCGTTGTCGCTGGCATCGAAGCCGGGGCGCGGCAGCGTGTTCAGGCTGCGCCTGGCGCGCGCCCGCATCGCGGCCGCCAGCGACTGGCCGCCACGGGCGCCCGCTCCGTTGCGCGCGTTGGCCATGTCCATGCCCGATGTGCGCGTGCTGGTGATCGACGACGACGAGACCGTGCGCGCCGGCATGCGCCAATTGCTGCGCGGCTGGGGCTGCGCCTGCGACGCGGCCGATTCGATCGAAGAGGCCCTGGCCCTGGCGCGTGTCCATCCGCCGGGGCTGGTCATCAGCGACTACCGCCTGCGCGAGCGGCGCACCGGTGCCGAGGCTATCGGCGCGTTGCGCGCCGAGTTCGGCGCTGCACTGCCGGCGCTGCTGATCACCGGCGACACCGCGCCCGAGCGCCTGCGCGAAGCGCGCGCCAGCGGTGTGCTGCTGCTGCACAAGCCGGTCTCGCCCCGCCAGCTGCACCACGGGCTGATGGCGGTGCTCAACGGCGGCGCGATCGACTCCACGTTCGTCGCGCTGGAGTCGAACCTGGGCAGCCTCTGAGAGGTTCTAGCCGAAGTGATCGAACGCCGTGAAGCGCTGCGTGAGCGGCGCGCCGCCGGCGTCGACGATGCGCAGCCCGGGCGCGGCCTCGATGCAGCCGATGCGTGCCACGGGCGTGGCGCTGGCATGGCCGGCCTGTTCGACCGCCTTGCGTGCCGATGCCGGCGCGGTAAAGACCAGCTCGTAGTCGTCGCCGCCCGCGAGCGCACATGTGCGCTGCACTTCGACGCCGAGCGCGGCGCCCGATGCCGGCGCGCCCAACGCGATCAATTGCGTGACCGCATCGGCGTTCAGCGCGGCGCCCACGCCACTGGCCGCGAGGACATGGCCCAGGTCGCCCACCAGCCCGTCGCTCACGTCGACCGCCGCCGTCGCGATGCCGCGCAGCGCCAGGCCGAGCGCGACACGCGGCGTGGGTTGCTCCATGCGTGCCCGCGCGATCTCGAAGGCTTCGGCCGGCAGCTGCAGCGTGCCGCGAAACACCTCGAGCGCAAGCCGCGCATCGCCCAGCGTGCCGCTGACCCAGATGTCGTCGCCGGCCCGTGCACCCGAGCGCAGCAGCGCCGCGCCGGTGGGCACCTCGCCGAACACGGTGATGCAGATGTTGAGCGGGCCGCGCGTGGTGTCGCCGCCGACGAGTTCGCAGCCGTGTTCGTCGGCCAGCGCGAGCAGCCCTTTCGCAAACCCCGCAAGCCAACGCTTGTCGACCTGCGGCATCGCGAGCGCCAGCGTAAAGGCCAGCGGCTTCGCGCCGCAGGCCGCCAGGTCACTCAGGTTCACCGCCAGCGCCTTGTGGCCGAGCCGCGCGGGGTCGACGGTGGACAGGAAGTGCCGGCCTTCGACCAGCATGTCCGACGACACGGCGAGCTGCATGCCGGGGGCCGGCGCGAGCAGCGCGCAGTCGTCACCCACGCCGAGCGCCGCGCGCCGCACGGGGCGCTTGAAATAGCGGTCGATCAGGTCGAACTCGCCCATCGCTAGACCGCACCCCTGAAGCGCAGCGACGCCTGCCGCACCACCTCGGCCAGCAGGCGCTCCTTGCCCTGCCGCTCGCGCAGCCAGCGCGCGTCGTTGTGGCTGGCCTCCACATCGGTGCGCAGGCCGGCCAGCGCTTCGGTCGCGTTGAGCGCCTCGCTGTGCCATTCGAGCTGGGTCATGGTCATCAGGATGTGCTCGCGCAGCGGCATGTGCTCGCCGCTGGCCGGATCCACATAAACCGCGTCGAGCCCGAAGCGGCAGGCCTGGAAGCGGTTGTAGGTGTAGACCAGGTAGTCGTCTTCGGTCGGCGTGAAGGGCTGCTCCTGCAGGAACCAGGCGGCCAGCGATTGCACGTAGCCCGCCAGCGCGGCGGCACGCTCCACGGTGAGCGGCGTGTCGAACACGCGGATCTCGATGGTGCCGAACTCGGGCTTGGGCCGGATGTCCCAGTAGAAGTCCTTCATGCTGCGAACCACGCCGGTGCGCGTCATGCGCTCGAAATAGGCCTCGAACTCGCTCCACGTGAGCGCGAAGGGCGCACGGCCCGACAGCGGAAATGCGAAAACCGAGTTGAGCCGGGCCGAGTCGAACTGCGTGTCCTGCCCCTGCACATAGGGCGACGAGGCCGACAGCGCAATGAAATGCGGGATGTAGCGCGACATGCGGTGCAGCATCAGCAGGGCCGCATCGGCATCGGGGCAGCCGATGTGCACGTGCTGGCCGAAGATGGTGAATTGCTTCGACAGGTAGCCGTACAGCTCCGACAGCTCGCGAAAGCGCGGCTTGTCGTAGATGCGGCGCTCGTGCCACTGCTGGAACGCGTGCGTGCCGCCGCCGACCACCGCGATGTTGAGCTTGTCGGCGTTCTTCACCAGCGCGTCGCGGATCGGCGTGAGCTGTGCGATCACGTCCTTGGCCGAATGGCAGATGTCGGTCGAGATCTCGATCATGCTCGAGGTCATCTCGGGCACCACGCTGCCGGGCAGCGGCGTCTTCGCCATCTCGCGCAGCATGTCCTCGGCATAGGGCGCGAGGTCGTAGTCGTGCGTGTTGACGAGTTGCAGCTCGAGCTCGACGCCGAGCGACAGCGCCTCCGACTTGTTGAAGGCGCCGAGCTTCACCGTCCGGCTGGTCGGCGTGCCTTCGATGGTTTGCTGCTGCCGGCTGCTCATCGCTGGGTGTCCTCGGTGGTGCTGAACGCTTCGGGCGTCCACGGGATGGAGCTCTCGCCGGCGGCGTGGATCGCGATGGTGGCGAGCACCGCGCCGGCCACTTCCATGAGCAGGATCGCGGGCAGCGCGGTCTGCGTGATCATCGCGCCCAGCAGCGGCGAGGCCGTGACGAAGTTCGACGCGATCAGCAGCGCGATCGACGACAGCGGCGACATTGCGCAGCCGACCCAGAACGCCTGGCGCCAGCTGGCACCGCTGCCCGGGTTGGCGATGGCCACGCCTGCGATCTTGGCGACAAAGCGCACGCCGATCAGCGCGAGCACCACGGTGGCGATCTGCAGGCTCCAGTCGGCCTGCGCCGCTACGATCGACACCAGCACGAACATCAGCATGGTGAGCAGCGACGCGGCGGTGCCGAGCTGCCGCGGCCATGACCAGGGCCGGGGGTTGAGCTGTTTCAGCATGATGCCGCCGATCAGCGCTGCCAGCGGCGCCGAGCCGCCCAGATGCGCCGCCATCGCGGCACCGGCCGCAATCAGCGCCAGCAGCAGGATCGAGGTGTTCTCGCTGGTCGGGCTCATCACGCGCAAGGCCGAGCGCAACGCCAGCGCCAGCGCGCCGCCGACCACGAACGACAGGCCCAGCACCACCAGCACGGGCTGCAGGCGCTGGAACACGTCGGTGGGCGCGCGTTCGATCAGGCCGGCCTGCGCATAGCCGAGCGCCAGCGCATAGAAGGTGTTGAGCGTGGCCAGCGTCAGCGCGCGATCGGTCACCGGGCCCGAGGCGCGGGTGTCCATCACCACCCGCGTCAGCACCGCGGGCGAGGCGACGATCGTCATCAGCGCCAGCGCGTTGCCCACCGGGTCGGGCACGCCAAGCCAGTGCAGCATCCAGAACACGCCGAAATAGGTGAGCGTCGACTCGACCACGCTCTGCACCAGCACCATCGGGTTGTGCCGGAACCAGCGCAGCGGCAGCCGGCCGCCGGCCTCGAAAAGCACGATCGCCACGCCCAGCTCGAGCAGGAAAAGGCTGACGCCCTGCAGCGGCCAGACCGCGCCCTCGAAGCCGGCCAGGCCGACCACGGTGCCGACCATGGAATAGCCGACCACCTTGGGCATGCCGATGTAGCGCTGCACCAGATGGCCGGTGGCCGCAGCCACCGCGATGAGCAACGACCACAGCACGATCGGCAGCCCGGCCGAGGGGCGCACCCACTCGGCCCAGAAGCCCGTCAGTTCGTTGATGAAGGAAGACATAAATCCAGCAAGGGTTTTCGCCCGAGGCGAAGAAACACGAAACAAGGACGGCCACCGCAGCGGCCGGCGGAAGCTAATGCAGAACGCGCGAAACCGGCCCGCTGCCAAGGTCGGCCTCGAGCACGAACATCGGGATCGGCACGTCGAAACGCTCGCCGTTCTCCGTCACCATGAAATAGCTGCCGTGCATGGTGCCGCTCGGCGCCTGCAGGCGGCATCCACTGGTGTAGCGGAACGATTCGCCGGGTGCCAGCAGCGGCTGCTGGCCGATCACGCCGAGACCCTTGACCTCCTGCGCATGGCCGGAGGCGTCGTTGATGCGCCAGTGGCGCGCGATCAGTTGGGTCGGCACATCGCCCGTGTTGGTCACCGTCACCGTATAGGCGAAGGTATACACGCCGTCTTCGGGTGAAGACTGCTCGGCAAGGAAGCGCGGTTCGACCTGAACGCTGATCGGGCTGGTTGACATGGGGCGCATAGTACCGGAGCGGTATTGCCCCCGGTTCGCGCCGGATGGTGTAGCCGCTTTGCGACAATTGCAGCCATGAGTACCACCTTTCGCATTGCCCCCTCGATCCTGTCGGCCGATTTCGCCCGCCTGGGCGACGAAGTTCGCGACGTCATTGCAGCCGGTGCCGACTGGATCCACTTCGACGTGATGGACAACCATTACGTTCCGAACCTGACCTTCGGCCCGATGATCTGCAAGGCCCTCAAGCCCCATGCCAAGACGGCCGCGGGCGTCGCGGTGCCGATCGACGCGCACCTGATGGTGCAGCCGGTCGACGCACTGGCGGCGGCGTTCGCCGAAGCCGGCGCTGACTACATCAGCTTTCACCCCGACGCTTCGCCGCACGTGAACCGCAGCATCCAGGCGATCAAGGGGGCGGGCTGCAAGGCCGGGCTGGTGTTCAACCCCGGCCTGGGGCTCGAAGCACTCGACTGGGCGATCGACGACATCGACCTGATCCTGATCATGAGCGTGAATCCGGGCTTCGGCGGCCAGAGCTTCATCGACTCCGCGCTGCGCAAGATCGAGCAGGCGCGCAAACGCATCGAGCAGAGCGGTCGCGACATTCGCCTGGAAGTGGATGGCGGCATCAAGGTCGACAACATCGCCAGCGTGGCCAGTGCCGGCGCCGATACCTTCGTGGCGGGCAGCGCGATCTTTGGTGCCAAGGACTACGGCGGCGTGATCTCGTCGATGCGGGCGCAACTCGCTAGCGCTTGACCTTGTCGTTGTAGGTGCGATCGGTCACCGGGCCGGTGCCGGTGTCGACCACGCCGCGCTCGATGTCTTCGAGCGCCTGGCGGCCCACTTCAGGCGCGCTGCCGTCCTGATTCTGCTGGCTGCTCGACGACTGGTCGCGTTCGTGCGGCAGGCGCGGCACGGGTTCGCCGTCCTGTGCCACCTGGGTGTCGCCGCGTTCTGCGTCCTTCGCTCCGGTCTTGCGCTTGCGGGTGTCTGTCGTCATGGCGTGCTCCTGTGTGGTTTTTTGTTTTCGCAGCAACGCGGTGCGGCATGGGTAGGAGCGGCCGGCACGGGGCTGTAGGATGGCCGGCGATGTTGCCCTGTCCCCCTGCCGAAACCCTCCCTTCCCTCCCTGCGGACATGCTGCGCAGCCACGGCTTTGCTGCGCTGCAGCCGGGGCCGCGCCTGATCGTGATCGGTGGCGTGCACGGCAACGAGACTTGCGGTACGGTGGGCATCGAGCGCGTTCGCGCCGAGCTTGATGGCGGCGCGCTGCAGCTGCTGCGCGGCGAGCTGACGATGGTGCCGGTGGCCAATCCGCTGGCGCGCCGGCGCCTGCAGCGCGAGGGCGAGCGCAACCTGAACCGCCTGTTCCAGCCGACCCCGCCGGGCCAGACCCCGGCCGACTACGAGGCCCGCCTGACCGACCTGCTGTGCCCCCTGCTGGATCGGCACGACGTGCTGCTCGACCTGCATTCGTTCCAGAGCGCCGGCGAGGCCTTCGCCATGATCGGGCCGCGCGACAACACCGGCACGCTCGAGCCGTTTGCGCGGGCCGCGGAAGAAGGCCAGCTGGCCCTGCATCTGGGCACACCGCGCGTGGTCGAGGGCTGGCTAGACATCTACGCGGCCGGCCTCGCGCAGCGCAGCCCCGGCCAGCCGGTGGACGAGGCGGCGCTGGCCTTCGGCCGGGGCACCAACGAATACATGCGCAGTCGCGGCGGCTACGGCGTCACACTTGAATGCGGCCAGCACGACGACCCGGCCGCACCCGATGTGGCGCATGCGGCCATCCACGCGACATTGCGGCTGCTGGGCATGGTGGCCGAGCCCGCGCAGACGCCGCTGCAGCCGGAACTGCTGCGGCTGGTGAGCGTGGCCGACCGGCTCGAAGAAGAAGACCAGTTCGTGCGCGAATGGGCCACCTTCGACCCGGTGCTCGCAGGCGAGCCGATCGGGCTGCGCGCCGACGGCACGCTGCTGAAGGCCGAACGCGACGGCTTCATCGTGTTTCCGAATTCCGAAGCGCTGCCCGGCACCGAGTGGTTCTACTTCGCTGTCTCCAGCGATCGGAAACTCTAGCCAGCGGCGGTCATTCTGGCGCCAACAGGCGGATTGGACGAGTCCCGATCTCCGCACCCGTCACTGCGTCAATCGCAATGGGCTTGATGTCGATCCCTGTCTCCGCGTCCAGGAACCTCGTCAACTTGCCATCGCCTCGGTGCTTGCGACCCCAGGCACCAATCATGAAGAGCACCGGCAAGTAGTCGCGTCCAGCCTCGGTCAAGACGTACTCCTCACGCGGCGGACGTTCCGAGTACTGCCGCTTTTCGAGCAACTTTTCGTCCGTCAGCGTCGCCAGTCGCTTGGTCAGCATGGTCGGCGCAATCCCTAAGCTCTTCCTGAACTGATCGAAGCGCGTCAGGCCGGCATTTGCGTCCCGAAGGATCAGCATTGTCCAGGCGTCACCCAGGAAGAGGAGGCTGCGCGCGATGGGGCAGAGATTTTCAGAAGAATCTTTGGAGTTCATATCATTTCAGTATTGACTCACTACTGATTCGATACTAACATGGCGGCCGTGGACAGTCCACCCCCTGCGCAAGGGCCACATGTTCAACGCAAGGCGACAGTGAATTCATACCTTCAGAATCATCAACATGAAAAAGACAGTCTTGATCACGGGTGCATCTTCCGGTTTTGGCCTGATGCTTGCCAACAACCTTCATCAACAAGGTTTCAATGTCATCGGCACCAGTCGTGAGCCGGAAAAATATGCCGGCAAGGTGCAGTTCAAACTGCTGCGCTTGGACATCGATGACGACAACTCGGTCAAGTCATTCACCGACGAGTTGTTCCGGTACACCAAGCAGTTGGATGTACTGGTCAACAACGCAGGCTATATGGTCACCGGCCTCGCCGAGGAAACGCCGATGGACTTGGGCCGGCAGCAGTTTGAAACGAATTTTTGGGGAACGGTAAAGGTGACCAATGCGTTGCTGCCGCACTTCAGGGCGCAAAAGCACGGGCAGATCATTACAGTGAGCTCCATCGTGGGCTTGATCGGCCCGCCGAACCTGTCGTTTTACGCGGCATCCAAGCACGCAATCCAGGGTTACTTCAAATCGCTGCGCTTCGAGTTGAATCAGTTCAACATCAAGGTAAGCATGGTTGAGCCGGTCTGGTTCAAAACGAACCTGGGCCACAACGCCGTTTCCCCTGCCAATGGCCGCATCGCGGATTACAACGCCTACCGAAAGCTGGCCGATACCGCGACTCAAAAAGGAATCGATGAGGCAGAAGCGCCAGACGCGGTCGTCAACACCATCACCAAGCTGATTGGGACGAGGGAGCCCAGGTTCAGCAATCCGGTTGGAAAAATGACCGGGATGATTCTCTTCCTCCAGAGCTACGTGCCGAAGATGTTTGAAGGCTCCATTCTGAAGAGCGTGCAAACAGCCAAATAAACCTATGGAAATCGAACCATGAAATATTACCTCTGCAAATTCATTCCGCCGCGCGCAAACTTTCTAGCAACCATGTCTGCGGATGAGCAGACGTGGATGCGGCAGCATGGCGCTTACTTGAACGACCTCTTGGCCAAAGGGCTGATCGTCGCCCACGGACCCGTTGTTGACGGAAATGGTGGCTATGGCGTTTCGCTCTATCAAATCCCCGACGATCAAGACATCTCGTCATTTACATCCGAAGATCCTATTGTCAAGAATGGTGTGGGTCATTACGAGCACTACACCATGCCCCAACTGAAGGCGCGAGGCTGATAAATCTGCCGCTCACTGGGCGGCATCGGCCTGCTCGCTTGCTTCAAAGCCGGATCGGTGCCACCCCACGAAATGGAACGTTGCGTTCCTACAGCCGCAGCGCGCACCAGGCGGTAATTTGCGAAGCTGGAGACATCCCCATGCCTGCAGCCAAACACCCCAACCCGCGCGTGCTCTGGAAGGGCGCGATCAGCTTCGGCCTGGTGCACATACCGGTCGCGCTGTATTCGGCCACCAGCGACAACAGCGTCGACTTCGACTGGCTCGACAAGCGCAGCATGGATCCGGTCGGCTACAAGCGCATCAACAAGAAGACCGGCAAGGAAATCCCGCGCGAGCAGATCGTCAAGGGCATCGAATACGAAGATGGCCAGTACGTCGTGCTGAGCGATGCCGAGATCGCCGCCGCCTACCCGAAGACCACGCAGACCATCGAGATCGAGACCTTCGTGCCGGCCGACGGCATACCGTTCATCTACCTCGAGCGCCCCTACTACGTGGCCCCGATCAACCGCGGTGCCAAGGTCTATGCGCTGCTGCGCGAGACGCTGCAGCGCAGCGGCCGCGTGGGCGTCGCGCGCGTGGTGATCCAGACCAAGCAGCATCTTGCGGTGCTGGTGCCTTCGGGGCCGGGGTTGGTGCTCAACCTGCTGCGCTGGGGCGCCGACATCCGGCCCTGGAAAGATCTGCCGCTGCCTTCCGAAAACGCGCGTGAGGCGGGCCTGACCGACCGCGAGCTGAAGATGGCCTCCGAACTGGTCAAGGACATGAGCTCCGACTGGGATCCCGACGAGTTCAAAGACTCGTTCAAGGACGAGATCATGAAACTGGTCGACCGCAAGGTCGAAGCCGGCCAGACCGAGGCGGTCACGCAGCCCGAGGCGCAGGAAGAGGGCGGCCAGAGCAGCGCGAAGATCATCGACCTCACCGAGCTGTTGCAGCGCAGCCTGCGCAAGGGCGGTGGCAAGGCGGCGGCCGACGAGCCCGCCGACGAACAACCCGCCGCCAAAAAGCCGGCCGCCAAGCGTGCGGCCCGCAAGCCGGCTGCCAGGCGGCGCGCCGCCTGAAAGGGGCGATGACGATGGGCGCACGCGAGGCCTTGGCCCGCTATCACGGCAAGCGCGATTTCACGCGCACGCCAGAGCCCAGGACCGGTGGCCGCAAGGCGGCGGGCACCCTGCAGTTCGTCGTTCAGAAACACCACGCGAGCCATCTTCACTACGACTTCAGGCTCGAACTCGATGGCACGCTCAAGAGCTGGGCGGTGCCGAAAGGGCCGTGCCTCGATCCCACCGTCAAGCGCATGGCGGTGCAGGTGGAAGATCACCCCATTTCGTATGCGAACTTCGAAGGCACCATCCCGCCCAAGCAGTACGGTGCGGGCACCGTGATCGTGTGGGATCGCGGCGCGTGGCTGCCCGAGGGCAACGCACGCGAAGGGCTCGCCGCGGGCAAGCTCAAGTTCGAACTGCGCGGCGACAAGCTGCATGGCCACTGGACGCTGGTGCGCATGCACGGCAAGGCCAGCGAGCGGCAGCCGGCCTGGCTGCTGATCAAGGAACACGACGACGCCGCGCGCCCACTGGCCGGCTTCGACGTGCTCGAAGCCTTGCCCGACAGCGTGCTGAACAAGCCCTCACCGGCCGCCTTGCCGAAGCAGCCGCGCGAGGACAAGGCGGCAGACGCGCCGCGCCGCGCCTTGCCCGCAAAGCTCGCCCCGCAACTCGCGACCCTGGCCGACGGGCCGCCCGCTGAACCTGAGGAATGGCTCTACGAACTCAAGTTCGATGGCTATCGGTTGCTCACGCGCATCGAGGGCAAGTCGGTGCAATGCTTCACGCGCAACGGGCACGACTGGTCGGCCAAGCTGCCTGAACTCGTCGCCGTCTTGAAGAAACTCGGCGCGCGGTCGGCCTGGCTCGATGGCGAGATCGTGGTCGACAGCGACAAGGGCGCGCCCGACTTCCAGGCGCTGCAGAACGCGTTCGACAGCAGGGCCACCGGCCGCATCGCCTACTGGCTGTTCGACCTGCTGTTTCTCGATGGGCGCGATCTGCGGGGCCTGCCGCTGGAGCAACGCCGCAGCCTGCTGGCCGAACTGCTCGGTCCCCAACTGGCCGCGCCGTTGCGCCTCAGCGAAGCCTTCGATGTGGCGCCACGCGACCTGCTGGCCTCGGCCGCGAAGCTCGGGTTCGAGGGCATCGTCGGCAAGCGCAAGGGGTCGACCTACCAGTCGAAGCGCTCGCCCGACTGGATCAAGCTCAAGCAGCACCGGCGCCAGGAGTTCGTGATCGGCGGCTACACGGCGCCCAAAGGGTCGCGCGCCGGCTTCGGTGCGCTGCTGCTCGGCGTGTACGACGCGGCAGGCAAGCTGCAGTACTGCGGCAATGTCGGCACCGGGTTCGATGCGAAGCGCCTGGCCGACATCGAAGCGAAGCTTGTGAAGCTGCACGCGAAGGCATCGCCATTCGCGGCTGCGGTGCCGGCCTCCGTCAAGGCGCAGTGGGTGCGCCCGCAACTGGTGGCCGAGGTGTCGTTCGGCGAATGGACCCGCGAGGGCCGGATCCGCCATTCGGTGTTTCAGGGCTTGCGCAGCGACAAGCCGGCGCACGAAATCGTGCATGAAGAGGCGCAAAAGATGAAAGCACCCCCCAAGCTGCGCAACGTGAGCCATGCCGACCGCGTGATCGACCCGCAAAGCGGTGCCACCAAGGGCGACCTGTACGCCTACTACCAGGCCGCGGCCGAGCTGATGCTGCCGCATCTGCGCAAGCGGCCGGTGTCGCTGGTGCGTGCGCCAGCCGGTGTCGGCGGCGAGCTGTTCTTCCAGAAGCACGCGCAGAGCGGCGAGATGCCGGATGTGAAGCTGCTCGATCCGGCGCTCGACCCCGGCCACGAGCCGCTGCTGCAGATCGACACGGCCAAGGGGCTGCTGTCGGCGGCGCAGATGAACACCATCGAGCTGCACACCTGGAACGCCACCTCCGACGCGATCGGCAAGCCCGATCGCATGACCTTCGACCTCGACCCCGGCGAGGGCGTGCCCTGGCCGCAGGTGCAGGAAGCGGCCCTGCTGGTGCAGGTGCTGCTGAAGGAACTCGGGCTGCCGGCCTTTCTCAAGACCAGCGGCGGCAAGGGCCTGCACGTGGTGGTGCCGCTGCGGCGGGCGAATGGCTGGGACGCCGTCAAGGACTTCTCGCAGGCTGTGGTGGCGCATCTTGCCGACACCATTCCGGCGCGGTTCGTTGCCAAGAGCGGGCCGAAGAACCGCGTCGGCAAGATCTTCGTCGACTACCTGCGCAACGGTTTCGGGGCCACCACGGCGAGTGCGTGGTCGGTGCGCGCCCGACCCGGGCTGGGCATTTCGGTGCCGGTGCGCTGGGAGGAGTTGCCCGACCTGGGCAGTGGCGCCCACTGGACGCTGGCCAACATCGGCGGCCGCATGGCGCAGGGCAACCAGCCCTGGGCGCAGCTCGCGCAACAACGCGCCGGCCTCGCCAGCGCGATGCGCCGGCTCGGCCACACGCCTAGGGAGAAACCTCGTCGGTCGTGACTTCGAAGCGCTGCAGCGTGTTGACGCCGAACACCATGGTGATCGGCACGTCGGCCGCGTCGCGGCCCCTCGCCACCACGATCCGGCCGATGCGCGGCGTGTTGTGGCGGGCGTCGAAGGTGTACCAGCGGTCGCCCAGCCAGACCTCGAACCAGGCGCTGAAATCCATCGGGTACGGCACCGGCGGAATACCGATGTCGCCAAGATAGCCGGTGACATAGCGTGCCGGGATGTTCATGCAACGGCACAGCGTGATGGCCAGGTGCGTGAAGTCGCGGCAGACGCCGACGCCTTCGCGATAGCCCTCGAGCGCGGTGCGGGTGGCGCGGGCGCGCTGGTAGTCGAAGCGCAGATGGTTGTGCACCCAGTCGCAGATGGCCTGCACCCGGTGCCAGCCCGGCGTCACGTTGCCGAAGGTGTTCCATGCGAACTGCAGCAGCTCGCTGTCGACCTCGCAGTAGCGGCTTGGCAACACGAACGGCAGCGTTGCCACCGGAAGATCGGCGGCTGCGAGCTGTTGGGCGCCGTAGTCGACCGGGTCGGCCCAGCCCGTGTCGTACACCACGGCCTCGTTGCGCAGTCGCACGCTGCTCACGCCGAACGGCACATGCACCCGCGCGCAGTGGTTGTCGAACAGGTCGCGGTAGTGGTCTGTGACCAGCGGCGGGCTGATCGTGATGCTCTCTGCACCGACGATGTCCGCGGCGCGTGACGGGTGCACCTGCAGCATGTAGATCAGGGCCGTGGGTGCGGTGACACCGAGTTCAATGTCGAAACCGATTTTGATGTGCATGAACCGCTTCCCTGATGGATGTGTAGACCGGTGGAAGCAGGTTTGATGCCGACCCGGTGAGATGCGTCCCATCGTAGCGGTGCGCGGCGCTGTTCGGGCAGGAGTGCCACCCCGATCTCGCGTAGGTCGCCGGCGCTCGCGCGTCGGCCGGCTCCTACTCGTTGCGGCTCACGCCCCTGACAGTACGCGGGGCCCGCTCACTACGGGCTTTGGCCGACCCGAGGCCGAAGATGGTGGCTCGCTGCAAGGCACCCTTCCCATCGAAAGCTTTTCATGACGCCACAAAACAAGGCAGCGGCCGGGCGCCGTCCCAAAACCGGTGACGCAGCCAATGCCAAGCAGGAACAACTCGGTGGCTACACCGCCGAACCCGCGGCGCGTCTCACGACCAATCAGGGCGTCCAGATTCCCGACAACCACAACTCGCTCAAGGCGGGTGTGCGTGGGCCCACGCTGCTCGAAGACTTCATCCTGCGCGAGAAGATCACGCACTTCGACCACGAGCGCATCCCGGAACGCGCGGTGCATGCACGCGGCTCGGCGGCGCACGGCTACTTCCAGGTCTACAAATCGATGTCGCAGTTCACCTGTGCCGACTTCCTGCAAGACCCCGCCGTCAAGACGCCGGTGTTCGTCCGCTTCTCGACCGTGGCGGGTTCGCGCGGCTCGGCCGACACCGTGCGCGATGTGCGCGGTTTCGCCGTCAAGTTCTATACGCAGCAGGGCAACTACGACCTGGTGGGCAACAACATCCCGGTGTTCTTCGTGCAGGACGCGATCAAGTTCCCGGATCTGGTTCACGCCGTGAAGCCCGAGCCGCACCACGAGATGCCGCAGGCGGCAAGCGCCCACGACACCTTCTGGGACTTTGCCTCGCTGATGCCCGAGACCACCCACATGCTGATGTGGGCCATGAGCGACCGTGCGATTCCGCGCAGCCTGCGCATGATGGAAGGCTTCGGCGTCCACACCTTCCGCTTCGTCAACGCGCGCGGTGAAAGCCACTTCGTCAAGTTCCACTGGAAGCCGAAGCTCGGCATCCATGGCCTGGTCTGGGACGAGGCGCAGAAGATCGCCGGCAAGGACGCCGATTTCCATCGTCGCGACCTGTGGGAAGCAATCGAGAACGGCGCCTTCCCCGAATGGGAACTCGGCGTGCAGATCATTCCGCAGGACAAGGAGCATTCGCTCGGCTTCGACCTGCTCGACCCGACCAAGCTGATCCCCGAAGAAATGGTGCCAGTGCAGAAGATCGGCAAGATGGTGCTGAACCGCAACCCCGACAACTTCTTTGCCGAGACCGAGCAGGTCGCGTTCCATCCGGGCCATGTGGTGCCCGGCATCGATTTCTCGAACGACCCGCTGCTGCAGGGGCGCCTGTTTTCCTACACCGACACGCAGATCTCGCGGCTCGGGGGGGCCAATTTCCACGAGTTGCCGATCAACAAGAGCGTGTGCCCATTCCACAACTTCCAGCGCGACGGCATGCACCGCCAGACCATCGCACGCGGCCAGGTGGCTTATGAACCCAACTCGCTCGGCAGCGGCAGCGAGTTCCGCGTTGATGGTTCGAGCGGCGGCTTCCAGTCGTTCCCTGAAGAACTCGAGCCGCCCAAGGTGCGCCGTCGCAGCCCGTCGTTCGACGACCATTTCACCCAGGCGCGCCTGTTCTTCAACAGCCAGAGCGCAGCCGAGAAGGAGCACATCATTGCGGCGTTCCGTTTCGAACTCTCGAAGCTCGAAGTGCCGGCGATCCGCCAGCGCATGGTCGACAACCTTGCCCATGTCGACGAGAAGCTCGCGCGCCGCGTGGCCGAGTCGCTGGGCATCGGCGCGCCCGATGCGAAGGCCGCTGCCGGTCGGGCTGGTTTTCGCGACCACCGGATCACCATGGCCGTCGAGGAATCGCCCGCGCTCAGCATGGCCGATACCGGCGATGGGTCGGTGCGCACGCGCAAGGTCGCGATCCTCGTGGCCGACGGCGTCGACTCCGCCTCGCTGAAGCCGATCCGCGAGGCCATCGAGCAGGCCGGTGCACAGTGCAAGGTGGTCGGCCCGCGCCTGGGCAGCGTGACCAGCGCGTCGAAGCGCCAGGTCGACGTCGACGCCACGTTCGCGAACACGCCGTCGGTGATGTTCGATGCGGTGCTGGTGCCGGGCGGCAAGGAGGCTGTGGCGGCGCTGGTTCGCAACGGTGACGCCGTGCACTTCGTGCTGGAGGCCTACAAGCACTGCAAGGCCATCTGCACCGTGGGCGAGGGCGCGGGTCTGCTGTCCACGCTCGGTATCGGCGCCGATGCCAAGGGCGCGCCCGCGGGCGTGGTGGTGGCCGCGACGCCGGTCACCAACCTTGGCGACAACACCGCAGCACAACAGATCGCGCATGCCTTCGTGGCCGCGATCGCGAAGCACCGGCATTGGGATCGCGCCAACATCGACGCGGTACCGGCTTGAGCTTGAGCCTTCGCTCGATCCTCTTAGGCCGTTCGCGCTAGACCGTCTTGCAAGTAGGCGGCACCAGACCCCCCTCCTAGACTTTCCGGCCAAGGTCTGAGAGGCACGCACCGCGTGCCGGCAGGCCCTGCGCCGCGGGGGTCGAATGGATTGGTTGTCGAGGTTTGTGATTGCAACGGCGCTGTTCGCCACACCCTGGGCTGTTGTTGCGCAGCCGGCACCCGATGCGGAAGCCGCCGCGAGCAAACAGGAAAAGGCGCGGCTGGCCGATACCGACACCCTGCTCGCGCTCACCAACGACGGCGCCATTCTTTATTCGCAGGATGCGGTCAAGCTCTCGGGCTACCAGTACTGCAGCCAGGCCGTGGCGCTGGCGGAGGCCGGCGAGTTCCGCCAGAGCGTGCGCGCAGCCAGCAAGGCGCTGCACCTGGCCAACGCCACGCGCGACCCCAATCTGCTGGCCATGGCCAACCGGGATCTGGCCATCGTCTACAGCTATTCGGGCCAGCTCGACAAGGCGGAAGAATTTGCGCGCGAGGCACTGCGCCATCCGGCGCGCGAGCCCAAGCTGGTGGTCGGGCCGGTCAACAAGGTCATTGGTGACGTGCAGACGCGCCGCGGCGACTATGCGGCGGCCGTGCTCAGCTACGACACCGCGCTGGCCAACAGCTCCGAGCGCTATGCGCCGCTGGTCACGTCGTCGCTGATCAATGCGCTGATCGAATCCGGCGATGCCGCGCGCGCCCGCCAGCTGCTCGGCACCCTGCCGGCGCCGAAAGACGCACCGCTCGCCGCCCAGCTCGACCGCACCCGCGCCAGGCTGCTGCTGGCCGAGAAGAAGCCGGCGGAGGCGCGCGACCTGTACCGCCAGCTCACCACGCGCCAGGTTGGCACCGACTCCGGCTACTACCAGCTCTGGGCCTGGGACGGTGTCAGCCGCAGCGAACTTGCCCTCGGCCAGAAGCAGGCCGCGGCCGAGGCTGTAGGCCGTGCGCTCAGCGGCGTGGATGCAGTTCGCGCCAAGTTCCGCAGCGAAGAATTCAAGATGGGGCTGTTCTCCGACCTGCAGTCGGTGTTCGAGCGCGCGGTCGGTCTCTACAGCGATGTGGGGGACACGCGCCAGGCCTTCGAAGTCAGCGAGCGCAGCCGCTCGCGCGCGCTGCTCGACGCGGTGCGCGGCCGGGCGCAGCTGAGCGACGAGGCCGCGGCAACGGTGGATCTGGCGACGCTGCAGCGCACGCTCAAGGCCGATGAGCGCGTGGTGCAGTTCCATTCGCTGCCGGACCGCCTGCAGGTCTGGGTGGTCGGCCCCACCGACATCCAGGCCCAGAGCATTCCGGTGAAGCGAGACGAACTCACCGAGCTGGTGGAGGGCTTTCGCAACTCGGTAGTGCGGGGCCGCCGCACGGCCATTGCCAACGGCGACAAGCTCGGCGCGGCGCTGCTGGGGCCGCTCAAGCTGCAGCCCGGCCAGCGCCTGGTGATCGTGCCGCACGGGCCCTTGCACTACCTGCCGTTCCAGGCGCTGCGGCTCGATGGCCGCTATGTGATCGAAACCTACCCGGTGTCGGTGGCGCCATCGATGAGCATCGCGGTGCAGCTCGCACAGCGCTCGCCGCGCATCGATGCATCGCTCACCGCGTTCGGCAATCCGCGCATCGAGGACAAGTACGACCTGCCCGGCGCCGAAACCGAGGTGCGCGAAATCGCGCAGCTGTTCCCGCGCAAGAACGTCTACATGGGCGCGGCCGCCACGAAGACGCAGTTCCGCGACGTGGCCTCGCGCTCGCCGCTGATGCACGTGGCGGCGCATGCCGAGGCCGACCAGGTCGACCCGCTGTACTCGCGCATCCTGCTGGCCAACGAAGGCGGCAAGCAGAACTTTCTCGAGGCGCACGAAATCATCGGCATGTCGATGCAGGGTGGGGCGCTGGTCACGCTGTCGGCCTGCGAGTCGGGCCTGGGCAAGATCGCGCAGGGCGACGAGGTGCTCGGCTTCACGCGCTCGTTCCTGTCGGCCGGCGCATCGAGCCTGATCGCTTCGCTCTGGCCGGTGTCCGACGACGCCACCGCGGTGCTGATGAGCACGCTCTACACCGAGCTCTCCAAAGGCCGCGACATCCAGCGTGCGATGCAGGCCGGACAACTCGCGGTGTTGAAGAACCCCAGCATGTCCCACCCCTTCTTCTGGGCTCCGTTCAATCTGATCGGCAACTGGCGCCTCACGGTAGGAAGCTGAACATGCGAGCTCAAGTGAACCACCGGACCGCCGCCGTACTGCGCGCACAACCCCGTCAGATCGCCATTGCCGCCGGCGCCTTGGTCGGCACCGTGCTGCTGCTGATCGCGGCGCAGCGCGCGCAGGCCGCCGAGCCTGCGGCGGCGACCACTTTGCTGCCGACCCAGAACCGCTGCGACGGCTGCAGCCGGCCGCTGGCCCAGGCCGCGGTGGTGACGCCGCAGAACCTGCCTGCGGCGCCGCCTCAGGAAACCCGGTTCCGCCTCAACGACCTGCGCCTGAACGGCGCGCAGGCGCTGCCGGCCGAAGACCTCCAGGCCATCACCCAGCCCTACATCGGCCGCGACGTTGCGCTCGGCGATCTGGAGGCGCTGGCCCAGGCCATCACCGCCAAATACCGGGAGCGCGGCTACTTCCTGGCGACCGCCGTGGTGCCGGTGCAGACCGTGCGCGACGGCATTGTGGAAATCAGCGTGATCGAAGGCCGCCTCGGCAAGGTCGACGTGCTGGTGGCGCCCGATGCGCCGCTCAGCGAGCAGCGCGTGCGCGCCTTCCTCGCGCCGCTGCAGCCCGGCGAAGCGGTCAATGCACAGAGCTACGAACGCGCGATGCTGCTGTTGTCGGACCAGCCCGGCGTGCGCGTGTCGTCGGGCCTGCAGGAAGGCACGCAAACCGGCACCACCGACCTGTCGGTCGAGGTCGCCGCAGCGCCGCGCTATGCGTTCACGGCAGAGGCCGACAACCATGGCACCAAGGAGTCGGGCCGCTACCGCGTCGGCGGCACCGCGCGCTGGCTCAGTCCGTTCGGCATCGGCGACAACCTCGATGCGCGCGTGATGGTGTCGAACAACAACGCGCTCCAGTTCGGGCGGCTTTCCTACGAGGCGCCGCTGGGCGGCAGCGGCCTGCGCGTTGGTGTCGGCGCTGCGCGCGTCAGCTACGAGCTCGGCGGCGAGTTCGAGGAGCTCGGCGCGCAGGGCAGGGCCAACGTGTTCGACGTGTCGCTCAACTACCCGGTGATCCGGCAGCGCCAGCAGAACCTGTTTCTGCGCCTCAGCGCCGATCTGAAGGATCTCACCGACAACATGGACGCGTTCCAGTTCAGCGCGAAGAAGCGCGTGCGCGGGCTGGGGCTGGGCTGGACATGGGAGCGCCGCGACGACGTGCTGGGGGGCGGCTACTGGGCCAGTTCGGGCACGCTCTACCATGGCTCGCTGTCGATCCGCGATACGCAAAGCCTTCAGCTCGACCAGAGCGAAGCCGGGCGCCGCACCGAGGGCGGTTTCAACAAGCTGACGTTCCAGCTGTCGCGGCTGCAGGCGGTCGTGCCGAACCACTCGCTGTATGTGTCGGTGGGTGGGCAGTGGGCCAGCAAGAACCTCGATCCTTCCGAGAAGCTGTCGCTCGGTGGTGCGCGCGCGGTGCGTGCCTATTCGTCGAGCGAGGCGCTGGTGGACGAGGGCCTGATCGGCACCGTCGAATGGCGCTGGTCGGTGAACAACGAGTTCACGCCCTTCGTGTTCTACGACGCGGCCCGCGGCAAGCACGCGCGCCGCCCGACCCTCTTCGACACGGAGAACAGCATCAGCCTGCGCGGCTACGGCATCGGGCTTTCGTGGTCGCGGCCGGGCAACTTCTCGATCAACACCACGCTGGCCTGGCGCGATGGCACACGGCCGGCGCAGACCGACGGCGGCGGCCGCAATCCGAGGCTCTACGTGCAGGCGCAGAAGAGTTTCTAGCCATGCGCGCAACGCCGTCAGCCGTCCCCCACACAGCAGCCATCGATCCGGAACGGACGAAGGGAGTGCCCGCATGAAGAACCGTCCCTCCGCCACCGCGCCGCACCGGCTCCGGTTGCGCCCGCTGGCCCTGTCGCTGGCCTGCATCGGCTTGGCGCCCGCCGGCGCGCAGGTGCTGCCGAGCTGGAACAACTACGCGGTGCCACTGAATGGCGGCACCGTCACCGTGGGCACGCCCGCCAATCTGCCTGGCGGCGGCCAGCAACTGGGCATCAACCAGAGTTCGCTGCGCGCCATCATCAACTGGCAGAGCTTCTCGATCGGCGCCAAGGACCAGGTCAACATCAACCAGCAGCTGGGCGCCAGCAGCGTGCTGCTCAACCGGGTGGTGAACAGCGGGCCGCGCTCCGAGATCGCCGGGCTGCTGACGGCGCCGGGCCGCGTCTACGTCATCAACCCCGCGGGCGTTCTGTTCGGGCCGACCGCGCAGGTCAACGTGGGCGGGCTGGTCGCGTCCACGCTCGACATCGCTGGCTCCGACCAGGACGCACGCAATGCCACGTTCATGGCCGGGGGCGTGCTCAACCCGCTCACCGGTGCGCGTGAACTCAGCTTTGCCGGGCCGGCCAACGGCGTCGGCGAAGTGACGGTGGAAGCCGGCGCCCGCCTCACCGCCACCGGTGTCGAAGGGCGCAACGGCGTGATCGCGCTGATGGGCGCAACGGTGGTAAACCGCGGCGAGATCAACGTTGCGCGCGGCAGCGCCGGCCTGCTGGCCGGCAACCAGGTCGTGGTGATCGACCCCGTGGGCGACGGCCTCACCACCTTCCGCATTCCCACCACCAACTCGGCGGACAACGCGCGGGTCGACAACGTCGTCGACGCCAAGGCGCCCGAAGGCGCGGTCAGCGGCCGCATCATGGCCGACGGCGGGCTGATCGCCCTGATGGCGGGCTCGGCCAATCCGGGTGCCACCGTGGTCAACCAGCAAGGCACGCTGCAGGCACGCTCGCTGCAGAACCGCAACGGCGAGATCGTGCTCGCCGGCCTCGGCAGCGGCACGGCCCACAACGTGGTCGCGGTCGGCGGCACGCTCGATGTGTCGGGCAGCGGCGCCGGCACCAGTGGCGGCACGATCAAGGTCGAGGGCGACATGCTGCGCATCCAGGATGCGAACCTGCGCGCCGGCGGTGCTGTCGGCACGGCCAACGGGCAGGTGCAGATCGTGTCGAACGCCGACCTGCTGGTGCAGGCCGCCGACAGCAATCCGGAGGTCGACGGCACCAGCACGGTCGCGGCGCAGGTGATCGGCCAGTCGCTCGGCCGGGGTGCCGACGTCACGCTCACCAGCCGCGCCGCCAAGGTGGGCGGTGTCGGCGGCTGGGGCGTGACCTTCGACAACAACGCGCAGGTCGTGAAGAACGAGGGCGGCAACGCGCGTCTGGCCGTCAACTCGAACCGCAACATCGAGATGCGCGCCGGCTCGGCGATCCAGTCCAAGGCCGGCGCGCTGGCCGTCGACTTCAATGCGGACGCGGCCGGCTCCCTTGCATCGGATCCGGTGGCGGTGGGCGCGGTGCCGGCGCGCGGCGCGATCGTGCTGCAGGACGCGACCATCGAGACCAACGGCGGCAACATCCGCTTCTACGGGCAGAGCGACGCGGTGAACGGCCGCGCGGTCAGCGGCCAGGTGCAGGAGTTCCCGGTCGATCTCGATCCGATCGTGCGCCAGACCGCGGGCATCGAGGTCAACCGCAGCACGCTCTCCACCTGCGGCGTGGCCGAGGCCAGTTGCACCGGCGGCGGCAGCATCAGCCTGCGCGGCGAAGGGGCCTCGTGGCAGTTCACGCAGCAGATCGCCGGCGAAGACGTGCTCGATATCGACGGCAGATCCGGCGTTTCGATCCAGGGCAGCAACCTTCGAAGCGGCTCGGGCGCGATCACGCTGCAGGGCCGCGGCGGCTTCGGGATCTTCTCGGCCGGCGTGGAGACCGGCAGCTTCTACGACGGCGAGACCTTCACCGACTCGCGCATTGCCTCGGCCAGCGGCAATGTGTCGATCATCGGCAGCGGCAGCAAGTGGAACGCGGGCGATCCCGTCGGTGCATCGATGGATGCCGGCGTTGGCGTGGCGATGGGCTCGACCACGATCGTCACCGGCGGCAACGTGTCGATCAGCGGTACCGGCGGCGACATCAGCGGCGTGACGACGGACGCGCAGTTCCTTGCGCTCGCGGCGAAGGTGCCCACCGGCAGCTTCCACGCGGAGGGCACCGGCGTCGACATCGACGGCGTCGACATCACGGCCGGAAAGGGCAAGTCGATCACCATCACCGGCTCGGCCGGCAGCCAGGCCTTTTTCGTGAGCAAGGATGCGGGTGGCGCGCCCGTTCTGGATCTCGACTTCACGCCAGCCAGCGCGGTCAGCATTTCGGGCGCGCACATCGTGGCCGAGAGCGGCCGCATCGCGATCCAGGGCGGCACCGGCACGGTCGACCTCGATGCCTGCTGTTCAAGCTCCACGCCGGAGAATCCGGGGCTGCTGCTCAGCACGGCCAGCACCACCGGCCCCGGCGGTGCCATCGACATCAGCGGCCGCAACGTGCGGGTTCAGGGCTACAACAGCGAAGGTGTTTCGTACGCCCGGCTGGATGCCAGTGGCGCCGGGCAGGCGGGCACCCTCGACATCCGCGCCGTCGCTGCCGACGGCGTCGCCAACAGCGGCGTGCTGGGCATCGACTTCAACGTGGCCATGACGGCCAACGCGCTCTCGCCCACCGGCAACGGCGGCAGCATCCGCGTGCTGGGCGACAACACCCTGCGCGCCTACGGCAGCTTCGAGGCCAAGGGCGGATCGGCCGGCGGCAACGGCGGCTTCGTGGAAACCTCGGGCGGCGCGTTCGACCTGACCGGCGTACGGGTGAACACCTCCGCGCCTGGCGGCAAGGCCGGCAACTGGCTGATCGACCCCTACAACGTCGACATCGTGTCCGGCATTGCCACCGGCAGCCTGACCGGCAATCCTTTCGCGCCGCTGGCCGATTCGGTGATCCAGGACGGCGACATCAACGCGGCGCTGGTCAACGGCGACGTCACCATCACCACCGGCGTGGGCGGTCCTCCGCTGCAGGGCGACATTACATTCGATGACGCGAACATCCTGTACACCGGCGCGGCCGGGCGCACCTTCCGGCTCGACGCGCACCGCAGCATCCGCGCCAACGGCGGCACCACCATCTCCGCCTACACCCCGCTGGGACAGCCGACCGCAGGCGCGCTCAATGTGGTCTTCAACGCCGATGCCAACGGCGGCGGGCTGGCCACCGGGGGCGGCCAGGTCAGCTACAGCGGTCAGATCTACACCAACGGCGGCAACGTGGTGATGAACGGCGCATGGGCCAACCCCGCCAGCTCGGGCTGCAGCATCTGCCTCGACGGCCCGCTGATCGACACCCGCGCCGGCAATACGGAACTGGTGCTGAACTCGGGCGTCTTCACCGGCGGCAGCAACCTGGCCGCCGGCGGCAACGTGCAGCTGACCGGCCGCACCATCGGGCCCGGCACCGCGGCGCAGGTTCTGGCCGGCGTGGACATCAACGGCACGCGCATCAGCACCTCCACCGGCAACGTCGGCATCCTCGGCAGCAGCACCATTGCCAGCGGCGTGGTGATCGAGTCGGTCGGACCGGGTTCGGGCGGCGGCATCTTCACCACCAGCGGCAGCATCGCGATCACGGGCATCGGCAGCTACACACCCAACAGCACCACCGGGCCGGGGCACGGCGTGGTGGTCGGCGGCACGACCTTCGCCACGACCGGCGCACCGACGTTGCAGACCACCAGCGGCAACATCGACATCAGCGGCGTGCGCCTGGCCGGCGGGCCGGTCTCCGGCAACGGCGTGCTGCTCGCAGGCCGCTCGCTCGTCGCTACCACCGGCGGCGGCAACATCACCGTCACCGGCGAGTCGCAGGGCAATGGCGCCGGCGTGCTGATCCAGCCCGAACTCAACGGCACCTTCGGCACCATCGCCAGCGGCCAGATCGTGGGCAGCAACAACGTGGTGCTGCGGGCGTCGAACGACGGCAGCACCGACGCGCTGGTGATCGGTGCGCGCACCACGGGCGCCACCGTCAGCGCGGCTTCGGTGCTCAACCTGCGGCCCGGCGGCCTGAACGTGGCCGGCACGCCGGACGCCTATGCCGCCACCGCGGTCGACCGCACGGCCAACGCGATCACGCTGGGTGGCGCGGCCAGCCTCGGCTTTGCAGTCTCGGCCGCCGAGCTGGCGCGCCTGAGCGCGCCCACCCTCGTGGCCGGCAGCAACGCGCACGCCGGCAACATCGACGTGGTGGGCCCGCTGGCGCTGGGCTCGGCGCTCACGCTGCAGAACGGCGGGGGCGGCAACATCACGCTTGGCGCGCCGGTGTCGGCCACCCAACTCGGCCTGGTGAGCGCCGGCAACATCACGCAGGCCGCCGGCGCCAACATCGCGGCCGGCACGCTGCTGGCGCGTTCCAGCGGGGGCAGTGTGCTGCTGGGCAATGCGGGCAACGACGTCGCAGTGGTCGCCGGCGGCGCGGCGGGACGCTTCGAATACGTGGACGCCAACGCGCTGACGCTCGGCTCGGCCTCGGTGATCGGCTACGACGCGGCGGGCAACCTGCCGCAGTTGCTGTCGGCCACCTCGATGTCGGCCGATACGGTGTTCGTGCGCACGCTCAGCCAGGATCTCTCGCTCAACGGCAGCGTCAGCAGCACCAGCGGCGCCGACCTGGTGGCGGCCGGCCGCTTCCAGAACCTCGGTCCCAACACCATGAGCGGCGCGCCGTGGCGCATCTGGGCCGACACCTGGGTGGGCGAAAGCCGCGGCGGCGTGGCGGGCTCGGGCCTGCTGCCCAACCTGTACCACTGCGCCTACCTGGGGCTCTGCACGGTCACGGTCTCGCCCGGCGACAACCACTTCATCTATGCGCAGCAACCGGTGGCGACGGTGTTCGCCAACAGTGCGACGCGGCCGTTCGGCTTTCCCAATCCGTTCTTCACCTACAGCATCAGCGGCCTGATCCTGGGCGACACCGGCGTGAGCTTCAACGGCGTGCTGTCGACCACGGCCGGCCTCTACAGCCTGCCGGGCTTCTACCCGATCAACGGCAGCTTCAGTTCGGCGGCCGGCTACGCGGTCAACGTGGTGCCCGGCACGCTGCGCGTGAGCGCGGCGCTCGACTTGCCCAAGGTCGATGTGCTGCGCGACCTGCCGACCACCTACCTGTACGACCGCAACATCGGCCAGGCGCCGATCTGCCTGGCGACCGGGCCGCTCGACGGCGACCGTTCGCAGCAGGGCGGCGATGTGTTGGCGCGCGAATGGTCGCGCGTGCGCTCGCGGCCGAACCTGCTGAACTGCGTCGACACCGAGCGCAAGAACGGCTGCGCCGATTTCTAGGGCTCAGCGTCCTTCGAGGGTGCGCCGCAGGTCGCCGGTGTAGGTGCGCAGGCCCTGGTGCTCCAGCCGGGAATGCGTGTCCGCGAACACCTTGCCGCCGATCGCCTGCCAGCGGCGGCAGAACGCATAGTCTTCGGTGAGGTAGCGGCCGTTGTCCGGCTCGGCCATGACGTCGAAGAACCGGTAGTGCGGCCAGGCGGCGGCATGCGCGCCGAGCGCCGCGTCGGGCGTGTAGCGCAGTTCGGGCATGGCAGCGGCCAGCCGCGTGAACACCGAGCGCGCGATCAGCATGAAGCCGGTCGGCGCATCCAGCACTTCGACAAAGCCGTCGGCGTCGGTCTGCCGGATCTGCGACATGGCGTTGAACGGAAAGTGCGCGTGGCGTGCCTCGAAGTCGGCCCGGGTGGTGCCGACCGGCAGCGGCGCGCGCAGGCCTTCGGCGGGCCACCCATCGGTCTTGAGCGGGTAGATGCCGGCCACCACCTCGTGCCCCGACAGCAGCAGGCGCAATGCGGCCTCGGGTTCGAAGCCGATGTCGGCGTCGATCCAGAACAGGTGCGTCCAGCGCGCATCGGCCATGAACTCGGCGACCAGCCGGTTGCGGGCGCGCGTGATCAGGCTGTCGCCATCGAGAAAGCGGGTCTGCAGCGCAAAGCCGTGCGTCCAGGCCAGGTTGGACAGGCCGAGCAGGCTGCGCACGTAGGTCGATGTGAGCAGGCCACCGTAGTTGGGCGTGGCCACGAAGGGGCGGATGCCTTGCAGTGCGGACGGGTCGAGCATCAAGGCATTGTCGGGCGCCGCGTCGCCAGCAGCGCGCGCAGCTTGGCCGGCGCCACCGGCTTGGTCAGCAGCGGCACGCCGTCCTGCCGCAGCCGCTGCAGTACCTCCGGGCCGGTCGCTCCCGACACCAGCACCGCGAGCGCGTCGGGCTGCAGTTGCCGCGCGTCGCCGATGACGGTCATGCCGTCATCGGCACCTGCCAGTTGCAGGTCGCACAGCACCACGTCGAAGCGGTTGCCCGGCTCGGCCAGCAGCGCCCGCGCCTCGGCCGCGGTGGCCACGCAGTCGACCTGGCAGCCCCACTGCCCGAGCAGCGCCCGGCTGCCGTCGAGGATGACGGGGTCGTCGTCGACCACCAGGCAATGCAGGCCGGCCAGCGGTCCCGGCGCCGGCGGCTCGGCGGCACGCGCCAGCGCTCCCGAGGGCTCGGCGCGCGGGAGCGCCAGCGAGAAGTTGCTGCCGCTCTGCAGCGCCGAGCGCACGGCGATGCGGCTGCCCAGCAGCTTGGCAATGCGGGCACAGATGGCCAGCCCCAACCCGAAGCCCTGGCGCCGGTCGCGCTCGGTGTTGGCCACCTGGTAGAACTCTTCGAAGATGCGCGCCTGGTGGATCGGCGCAATGCCCACCCCATCGTCGCGCACCTCGATTCGGACGCTCTCGCCGCGGCGGCGTGCCACCACCAGCACGGTGCCGCCCGGCGTATGGCGGATCGCGTTGGCGACCAGGTTGCCGACCACGCGCTGCAGCAGAGCCGGGTCGCTGCGCACGGCCAGGCCACGCGCTTTCCAGGCGAGCCGCACGCCCGCTTCGGTGGCCTGCGCCGCGTGCAGTGGCGCCAGCTGGTCGAACAACCCAGCCAGTGGCACGTCGGTGATGGCGGGCATCAGGACTTGCGCGTCAAGGCGCGAGATCTCGAGCAGATCGTCCAGCAGCACGCCCATGAACTCGGTGCTTTCCTGCAGGCGCTGCACGGCCGGGCGCTGCGCCGCGCTGGCGGTGGGGAGCAGGCCATCGATGAACAGGCCCATGGCGTGCAGAGGCTGCCGCAGGTCGTGGCTGGCCGCGGCCAGGAAGCGGGCACGCGACAGCGCCGCCTGCTCGGCTTCGGCCATGCGCTCGAGCGCGACCGAGGTGGCTTCGCGCACGCGGTCTTCGCTGATCTGCTGGTTGCGTTGCAGGCGCTCGGCCAGCCGGTTCACGTCGTGCGCGAGCCGCGCGAGTTCGTGCGCGCGCTCCGGCGGTTCGCCGCCGCCCACCACTTCGCAGCGCGCATCAAACTGGCCGGCCTCGAGCGCGGCCACGGTGCGCGAGATGCGGCGCAGCGGCCGTGTCACCGTGCGTGCCATGTGGCGCACCGCGGCCCAGGCCACCAGCAGCGCGACCAGCGCGATGCCGATGCCGGCGATCAACGAGCGGGTGCGTTCTCCGCTGTAGGCCGTGGTGTCGCGAAACGCCTGCACCAATCCGATCGGCGCCTGGCCGGCGGTGCTGGCGCCTTCCGGCGAGAAGGCGCTGGCGCGCGAGGCTTCGCGCAGCGTGACCGGCGCGGTGTACACGCGCAACTGGTCGACCGGCGTCGTGTTGGGCCCGGCCGTGACGTAGACGCCCGCGCTGTTGCTGATCTCGATGCGCGTGACCTGGCCGCTGCGCAGCGCCGCATTGGCAACGTTCTGCAAGGCTGGCAGATCGCCTGCGTAAAGACTCAGGTCGGACAACCCGGCCACCTGCACCGCCACCGCATGGCCTTCGGCGTTGAAAGCGGACTCGAGCGCGTTGAGCCTGCTGTGGGTGAACCACGCCGTCAGCGCCAGCGCAGCCACCGCACAGGGCAGCACGCCGAGCCGCAGCAGGTCGTGCTGGAGGTTGCCACGCACCTGCAGCGGCCCGCGCGCCGATCCCTTCGCTGGTTCCTGGCTGGTCGCCGGCACGGGGTCTGCCAGGCGGATGCTGCGCGTGATCATCGCGCGGCGGTCACCCGCTCGGTCAGTTCCCGCTCGTCGGCCACGCGCAGGCCGAGCGCTCGCGCCACGGTGACGTTCACGCGCACCGTGGCCGGCGTGGCGGCCTCGACCAGCGGGGCGCTGCCGGGGGTGCCGGCCGCAACTTTCTGCCCCAGCGTGCGCGCCTGCTTCGCCAACAAGGCCGGGGTCGATACCGCCGCGGCCAGTCCGCCGGAGCGCACCAGGCCGTCGCTTGCGCCGAACACCGGCACGCCGGCCGTGGCCGCCGCGCGCAACACGGCCAGGGTGGCCGCCTGGTCGTCGCCAATCAAATCGGGCAGCACCATCAGCGCGTCGCTTCTCGGCAGCACGGTCTTGAGCGCGGTGGCCAGCGAGCGTGCGTCCGGCGCATATTCCACCTGCAGCTCCCAGCCCTGTGCGGCACGCTGGAGCTCGCGCAGCAGCGGCTCCGACTCGTTGGTGGCGACCACGCCGAGCCGGCGCTTGCGTGGGAGCACCGCATCGACGAGTGCGAGCTGGTCGGCCATGGCCGGGTCGCGCAGCAGCACGCCGACACGCCGGTCGGCGCGGCGCAGCGCGGGGTGGGCCTTGAGGCTTTCGTAGTCGAGCCGGCTCAGCATCGCGAGCACCAGCGGATCGTTGCCCGGACGATCGATCGCCACGCGCGCCGCGCCGGCACCGACCGCCACGGTGATCGCATCGACGGCGCTGGCTGGCCGGATGCTGCGCGTGCGCACACCGGCGTTGGCGCGGTCTTCCTCGGCGCCGGGGCCCGCTTCGGCCGCCGCGGCGACGGCGGTGGTCGACCCGGCCGTCACCCGCAGCAGGGCGAAGCGGCTGCCGGGCTCCTGCGTGTCCTGCAACTGGCGCACGAACTCGGCATGGGCCGGCTGGTCGTCGGCCTGCAGCACCGTCACGCTCATCGCCTGCGCCAGCCCTGCGGATGTGCAGAGCCCGGCCAGTGCAAGGCAAAGGGTGGGCCACAGCCCGCGAACGGGCGGCTTGAGGGGGTTGAGGAACATGAGGAGCGCAACAGTGGAACTTGGTCCAATGTACGGAGCGCACCACAGTTGCGCGATAAGGCAGAGGGCTTATGTCGACCCCAGGCTTGGGGATGCGTTCGCAGCGGCGCCATCGCGCCACGGCCACCTGACCTATGCCTAAAGGCCAGCGGTCGGCTGGCGATCGGCGAGCGTCGCCAATTGCGCCGCAATCGCCTGGCGCAGCACGCGCGGCGACACCGGCTTGTAGAGGACCGCGACGCCGGCGCTCGCCACTTCGCGCAGGCGGTCGGGCTTGGTCTCGCCGGTCACCAGCAGGCGCGCGGTGCCGGCGCCGATGCCGCGCGGATGCCGCTCCAGCGCGGCCAGCACGTCGAGCCCGTTGTCGCCCTCGCGCAGCAGCAGGTCGCTCACCACCACATCCGGCGGCCGATCCCAGTGGTCGGCGAGCGCCAGTGCTTCTTCGCGGCTCTGGGCGGCGAACACCTCGGCGCCCCAGTTCGACAGCACCACCTGCAGGCCTTCGAGAATCGTTCGCTCGTCGTCGATCACCAGCACGCGCACGCCGATCAGGCTGGCCTCGTCCACCTCGTCACCTGCACCGAATGCCGGCGCCGACGTGGCTTCGGCCGCCGCCGCCGCGCCGCGCACCATCACGCGCACGACGGTGCCCTTGCGCGGCACCGAACTGAGTTCGACCCGGGTGTTGAGCAGGCTGGCCAGCCGCTGCACGGTGGCCAGGCCCAGCCCCATGCCGCGGGCGCCGCGACTGCGTTGCGGATCGATCTGGTAGAACTCCTCGAACACGCGTTCCTGGTGCTGGTGCGCGATGCCGATGCCGGTGTCCCATACGTCGATGCGCACCCCCTTGCCGCGCCGGCGTGCACCGATCAACAGCCCGCCCTCGTGCGTGTGGCGCAGCGAGTTCGACACCAGGTTGTTCAGGATGCGCGAGAGCATCACGTAGTCGCTGCGCACCCAAAGGTCGGTCTTGCGCACCACCAGCCGGAGATTCTGCTGTTCGGCCACGGCGCGGAAGTTGCGGCTGATCTCGTCGAACAGACGGTCCAGCGGAAAGTCGATCCACTGCGGCTGCAGCACGCCGGCATCGAGCTGCGACAGGTTCAGCAGCTCCGAGAACAGCCGGTCGAGCGAGTCCACGCATTCACGGATGTGGCCGATGCGCTGCAGCTTGACCGGGTCGGTTTCGCCGTTGGCCAGGCCGTCCGAAAACAGCGTGAGCGCATGCAGGGGCTGGCGCAGGTCGTGGCTGGCAGCGGCCAGCAGCCGCGTCTTGGCCTGGCTCGCCACTTCGAGCTGCGCGTTCTTGCTGGCGAGTTCGGCGGTGGCCTGGCCGATGCGGCTTTGCAGCAGGCGCTGGCTTTCCACCAGCGCGCGCGCCGCCTGGTTGAAGCCATGCTGCAGGCGCCGCACCTCGGTGGTGCCGGCGACCTTCACGCTGGCGTCCTTGCCGGCGCCGAGCCGATCCACCGCCTCGCCGAGCTCGCGGATCGGCGCGCTGATGCGGCGCGCGGCCCACCAGCCGGCCAGGCCGACCCCGATCAGGCTGGCGCCCAGCACCACGAACACGTTGAACCAGACCGAGTTCTTGGCCTGCTGCACCGCCTCGAGGCTGATCTCGACCATCACCTTTCCGTTCGGCCGGCCTTCGTCGCTCACGACCGGTGCCACCACCTGCAGCCCCTCGGCGCGGCCGGCTTCGGCGCTGCGGGCGTCCGCCACGATCTCGCCGTCGTCGGACCAGATCTGCACGCGCTGCACGTGCGGCTGGCCGCTGCCCGACTGCGCGGTGCGCAGCAGGGCGCGGCGATCCATGTGCGCGAGCGGCGCCTGCGCCAGCGCCGCCACCTGCAGGGCGACCGTCTGGCCGTTGGCGCGCATCAGGTCGTTCACGCTGGCCAGGTGCTGCCGCGTCAGCACCGCGATGGCGCCCAGCGTGGCCACGATGGCCGGCAGCATCGCCAGCAGCACCAGTTGCTGGGCCAGCGACAGCCGCGTCAGCGGATACAGCGCGCGAGCCACCCGCGATGGCGCAACGGTAGCAGTCGCAACGTCGGGCGTCATAGCCTTCTGAGGTGACGAAGTGAAGTGAAATGCGTCACAAAATGCGGGTCAAGTTGGTATCTAATTGTGCGCCGCCCCGATTTGAATGATGCAGGCTTCTTCTATTGTTCGCCCCGCCGCCTCTGCTGTCGCCTACCGGATGGCCTATAGGCTGCGTGCCTTCGCGGCGATCCTGTCGGTGGTTCTGCTCGGGCTGGGCAGTCCGGGGCCCGCGCTGGCGCAGCCCGGCAACGGGCCCGTACCGGTGCGCTTCGGCATCCTGCCGCTGGGCGGTGCCTTCGAGTCGCGCAACGACTGGGAGCCGCTGCTGGCCGACATGAGTCGTGTGCTGGGACGTCCGGTGAGCGTGCTTTCCGTCACCTCCTACGAGGCGCTCGAGCGGGCGATCGAGCGCAACGAGGTCGACATGGCCTTCCTCTCCGGCAAGATGGCGCTCGATGCCGTGACGCAGCGGCGCATGCAGGTGGTGGCCCAGGTGACGCGCCACGACGGCCTGCCCGGCTACCGTGCCCTGCTGTTGACGCGCAAGGCCGGCCAGCCCGGCACGTTGAAGGAAGTGCTCGACGAGCCCGGGCGCTGGCGCCTGGCGCGCGGCGAGAGCCGATCGGTGTCGGGCTACATCGTGCCGCAGCTGCAACTGTTCCTGCCGCACCAGATTGCGATGGAAACGCGCTTTCGCAGCGAAGTCGTCGGTACGCACCAGGCCACAGCGCTCGCGGTGGCGAATGGCGATGCCGACGTGGCCACCAACAACACGGCCGACTTCGAGCGCTTCATGCAGCAGTTTCCGGCCGAGGCGCAGCGCCTGCAGGTGGTTTGGCAGTCGGATCTCATACCCCATGCGCAGATCGTGGTGCGGCGCGAATATCCGCGCGAGTTCCAGCTCAAGGTGCAGTCGTTCCTCACCGGCTACGCGAAGGGCAGGGGCCCGCGTGGCGACGCCGAGCGGGCCACGCTCAAGTCGCTGCACGACCTTGCCGGTTTTCTCGCCGCCGACAACAGCTCATTGCTGCCGGCCGCCAGGCTGGCCTACCAGCTCGCCCGGCAGAACGCGTTGAGCGGGCAGTGGGTCAACGAGGCGGCAAAACAGGCGCGACTCCAGCGCATCGAGAGCACCTATGCGGAGCAGACAGCGGCGCTGGGCGCTGCGGGCGGCTCCTGAGCACGACAGCATGGCCAGCCTGTTCCGGAATGCGCTTCTCCTGCTCCTGCTGGCCTGGCAGGGCGCCGCGCTGGCCCAGCCTGCCAGCGGCGACACGCCGCGGCCCCTGCGTTTCGGCATCCTGCCGCTGGGTGGCGCGCTCGAATCGCGCGAGCCGTGGACGCCGCTGCTCGCGAACCTGAGCGCTGCGCTGGGCCGGCCGGTCGCGGCGTTGTCCGCGACGTCGTACGAGCTGCTCGATCGAGCCATCCGGCGCAACGAGGTCGACATCGCCTTCCTGTCGGCCCAGATGGCGCTCGATGCCGTGACGCAGCGGCGCATGAACGTCGTGGCGCAGGTGGCGCGGCATTCCGGCCCTTCTGCCCACCGGGCGGTGTTGCTGACGCGCAGGGAGGGGCCGGTGACCACGCTCGAAGGCGTGCTCGCGCAACCCGAGCGCTGGCGCCTTGCGCGCGGCGACAACCGTTCGGTGACGGGTTTCATACTGCCGCAGGTTCAGCTTTTCCTGCCGAGCCGGATTGCCATGGAGACGCGCTTCCGCAGCGAGTTCGTGGGCACGCACCAGGCCACGGCGTTGGCCGTTGCCAACGGCGACGCGGACGTTGCCACCAACAACACCACCGACTTCGAGCGTTTCAAGCTCCAGTTCCCGGTCGAGGCGGCGCGGCTCCATGTGGTCTGGACGTCCGAGCCGACGCCGCAGGGCCAGATCCTCGTGCGGCGCGACCATTCCCCCGAGTTGCAGGCCAAGGTGCGCGCAGTGCTTGTCGGCTATGGGCACACGCCGGGCCCGCACCAGGCCGCGCAGCACGCCGTGCTCAAGACCCTGCATGCGGAACTGGGCTTCGTTGCGGCCGACAACAGCGCGCTGGAGTCGGCGGCGACCCTAGGCTACCAGCTCGAAAAGCAGCGCGCCAACGCCGCCCAGTGGGTCAACGACGAAGCGCGGCAAGCCCGGCTGCAGCGCATCGAAGCCGCCTACGCGGAGCAGGTTGCCGCGCTGCGCGAGCGCCCGCGCTGAACAGCCCCCTAGACCCTTCGCATTAGACCCAACGCCTGCGGCTAGGCCGTTAGGTGGATTTGCCGCTGCCCGCAAGCGCCGGAAACTAGATGTTTCTGGCAGCCCCTGCCGTTGACGGAGCGCGGATGAGTTGGCGAACAAAAGTGGTTTGGAGCGAGGGGATGCTGCTCCAGCCTCAGCATCTGCAGCAAAGCGAGCGCCACGCGGATCATTCCCGGCATCTGCTGCTGCGCACCACCACACCCTATGCATGGGGCTTTGCCGAACTCGAGATCGACGCGGCTGCGCTCACGCTCGGCAAGCTCGCGCTGGTGCGCGCGGTCGGCGTGTTCGGCGACGGCACGGTGTTCGACATGCCGGCCATCGACCCGCTGCCCGAGCCGATCGACATTCCTTCCACCATGCGCGAAGAAGCGGTGGTGCTGGCACTGCCGCTGCGCCGCGCCGGCGCACGCGAGGCCGACGCTGAAGGCTACGAAGACCTGGTGCGCCACCGCGTGCTCGAGGTCGAGGTGCCCGACTCCAACACGGCGGGCGAGCGCAGTGCCACGGTGCAGCTCGGGGCGCTGCACACGCGGCTGCTGCGCGCCGGCGAAACCACCGATGCGTGGACCACCATCAACGTCGCGCGCGTGCTCGAACGCCGTGTCGATAACCAGGTTCAGCTCGACCGCGCGCTGCTGCCGCCGCTGCTCGACGTGGCCGGCCACGCGGTGATCCGCTCCTGGCTCGACGAACTGCTCGGCCTGCTGCGCCAGCGCGGCGAAGCGCTGGCCGGGCGCATGAGCCAGGGCGGCACCGGCGGCGTCGCCGAGATCGCCGACTTCCTGCTGCTGCAAACGGTCAACCGCAACGAGCCGGTGTTCGCGCACCTCGCGAGGAGCGCGATGCTGCACCCGCAGCACTTCTTCGAGCAGGCGCTCGCGCTGGCCGGCGACCTCGCCACCTTTCGCGACACGCGCCGGGTCGCCAGGTTCGGCCCCTACATCCATGACGACCTGGCCACGACCTTTCGCCCGCTGATGGACGACCTGCGACGCAGCCTGTCGATGGTGCTGGAGCAGTCGGCCATCCGCATCGAGCTGCACGACCGCAAGCATGGCGTGCGCGTGGCGGTGATTCCCGACGTGGAGCTGCAGCGCAACGCCACCTTCGTGCTTGCGGTGCAGTCGCAGATGCCGAGCGAAGCCTTGCGCGCGCGCTTTCCCACGCAGGTCAAGATCGGCCCGGTCGAGCGCATCCGCGACCTCGTCAACCTGGCCTTGCCGGGTGTCACGCTGACACCGCTGCCGGTGGCGCCGCGCCAGATCCCGTTCCATGCGGGCGCCAACTACTTCGAACTCGAAACCCGCAACAGCGACCTGTGGCGCCAGCTCGAACAGTCGGGCGGCGTCGCGATGCACATCGCCGGCGACTTCCCGGGGCTGGATCTTGCCTTTTGGGCGATCAGATCATGACCTCCCCCAGTCTTCGCGCACTTCGTGTCGCTTCGCCAACCCCCTCACCGGGGGCAACACCAGCGGCCCGGCAAAGCCGGTTCCGCGGTGTTCCGCGAAAGGGCAGTCCACGCTGGAGGCAGCATGAGCACTCCTGATCCGTTTGCCGCGTTTGAGTCCGAGCGGACCGTCATCAAGCCAAAACCGCGTGCGCCGGGACAGACGCCGGGTGCGCCGCCGCCGCTGCCGTCGGGCGGCGGGGAACTGAACGCGGTCGACATCGGCGAACTTGGGTTGCTCAATCCGCTGGTGTCGGCGGCCGGCAAGCTGCTGGCGCTGACGGCCCGGCTGCGCACGCTGGTGCAGTCGCCCAACGTGCCGGCGCTGCGCGCGTCGACGGCCGAGGCGGTCAACCAGTTCGATGCCGCGGCGCGTCGCGCCGGCGCCTCGAACGAAACCGTGCTGGCCGCGCGCTATGTGCTGTGCACCGCCGTCGACGAAGCCGTTGCCAACACGCCCTGGGGCGTGCAGGCCGGCTGGAACAAGCAGAGCCTGCTGGTGCAGTTCCACAACGAGACCTGGGGCGGCGAAAAGGTGTTCCAGCTGCTGGCCAAGCTCGCGCAGGACGTGCCCACGCACCGCCAGCTGCTCGAGCTCATCTACTGCGTGCTCGGGCTCGGCTTCGAAGGCCGCTACCGCGTCGTCGACAACGGCCGCGCCCAGCTCGACACGGTGCGCCAGCGCCTGGCCGACCTGATCCGCAAGGATCGCCCGCCGCGCGAGGCCGACCTCTCGCCGCACTGGCGCGGGCAAGGCGCGGGCACCACCCGGCTGCGGCATGCGTTGCCGCTGTGGGTGTTTGCGGCAGCGTTCGCGCTGCTGCTCGCGCTGGTGTGGTTCGGGTTGCGTCTCTCGCTCAACAACCGCTCCGACACCACCTATGCCGCCGTCTCGTCGCTGCGCGTGCCCAACCTGCAGATTGCGCCCCCGGCCCAACTGGCCAAGGCGCCGCGGCTCGCGAAGTTTCTGGAACCTGAAGTCAGGCAGGGCCTGGTGACGGTCACCGACGAAGCCGACCGCAGCGTGGTGCGGCTGCGCGGCGATTCCTTCTTCGGCTCCGGCAGCGCCGAGCCGATGCCGCAGTCGCTGCCGGTGCTCAGGCGCATCGGCCAGGCGCTGGCCGAGGTCAAGGGCGAGGTGCTGATCACCGGCCACTCCGACAACCAGCCGATCCGCTCGCTGCGCTTTCCGTCCAACTGGCATCTGTCGGCGGCGCGTGCCGACGCGGTCAAGACCGCGCTCACGAGCCAGGTCGATCCGGCCCGCATGCGCGCCGACGGCAAGGCCGATGCCGAGCCCGTTGCCGCCAACGACACGCCGGCCAACCGCGCGCGCAACCGGCGCGTCGACATCGTGCTGCTGAGTCCGCCCGACCGTGTCGCGGCCGAACTCGGGGAGGTGAAGCGATGAAGAAGATCTTCGGATGGCTGTTCCATCCGCTGCTGCTCACGCTGCTGGCCCTCATCGTCGTCGGCCTGCTGATCTGGTGGGTCGGCCCGCTGATCCGCATCGGCACGCTGGCGCCGCTCGAAACCGAACTCTGGCGCGCGGTGCTGATCGGCGCGATCGTGCTGCTGGTGGTGTTGCGCGCGGTGCTGCGCCGCTGGCGTGCGCGCCGCGCCAGCCAGCACCTCACCGATGGCCTGATGCGCGCCCCCACGGTGAAGACCGACGCACCCGACAACGGCGAGCAGAAGGTGCTCAACACCCGCTTCAGCGAAGCGGTGGCCACGCTCAAGAAGATGCGGCTGCATGCGGCCGGCCGCAAGCCGGGCTGGCGCGACTGGCTTTCGCTCTCGGGCGGCAGCTACCTCTACGACCTGCCCTGGTATGTGTTCATCGGCGCACCGGGCGCGGGCAAGACCACCGCGCTGGTCAACTCGGGCCTCACGTTCCCGCTGGCCGACAAGTTCGGCCCCGGTGCGATCCGCGGCGTTGGCGGCACGCGCAACTGCGACTGGTGGTTCACCGACGAAGCCGTGCTGATCGACACCGCCGGCCGCTACACCACGCAGGACAGCCACCAGTCCGAAGACAAGAGCGCCTGGGAAGGTTTCCTCGGTCTGCTGAAAAAATCGCGTCCGCGCCGGCCGCTCAACGGCGTGTTTCTCACCGTGAGCGTCGCGGATCTGTTGAGCCAGGGCCCGGAGGCGCGCACCACGCTCGCGGCCTCGATCCGCGCGCGCCTGCTCGAACTCGATGCCAAGCTCACCACGCGGCTGCCGGTCTACGTGCTGGTGACCAAGAGCGACCTGTTGTACGGCTTCACCGAGTACTTCGACGATCTCGGCAAGGAGCAGCGCGCGCAGGTGTTCGGCTTCACGCTGCCGCCCGAAGAAGGCGTGCAGGTCGACGAGAAGGGCGTCGGCGCCGCGTTCCAGCGCGAGTTCGGCCTGCTGCACGAGCGCGTCAACAGCGGCCTGATCGACCGCATGCAGCAGGAGACCGACGGCACGCGCCGCGCCGCGATCTTCGGCTTTCCGGCGCAGTTCGCCTCGGTCGGCCCGCTGCTGTCCGACCTGCTCGACCAGGTGTTCACCGGCTCGCGCTTCGCGCAGCCGCCCTGGGTGCGTGGCGTGTACTTCACCAGCGGCACGCAGGAGGGCAGCCCGATCGACCGCGTCATGGGCAGCCTCGCGCGCAGCTTCGGGCTCGAACGCGCGATGCTCGCGCCGCAAAAGAGCAGCGGCCGCAGCTACTTCCTCACCAAGCTGTTGAAGGACGTGGTGTTTCCGGAGCAGCGCCTGGCCGGCGCCGACGTCAAGCTGGAGCGGCGCCGCAACACGCTGCGCTTCGCGGGCGTCGCGGCCATGACCCTGCTCACGGTTGCGGTGCTGGCCGGCTGGGGCTACAGCAGCTGGCGCAACCTGGAGTACCTCAAGTCGGTCGAAGCCAGGGTCGATCCGGCGCGCCAGAGCCTGGCGGCCCTGCCGGCGCGGGTGCAGAACCTGGTCGAAGTGGCGCCGGTGCTGCAGAGCCTGCGCAACATCTGGAAGGCGCCCGAGAACGGCAACGGCGATGAACCGCTGTCGATGACGCTGGGCCTCTACCAGGGCGACAAGCTCGATGCGGCGGCCATGCTGGCGCACCAGCGCGCGCTCAACGACGCCTTCCTGCCGCAGCTCGCCAAGCGCATCGAAGACCAGTTGCGCACGGCCCAGAAAGACAACCTCGAGTTCAGCTACGAGGCGCTCAAGACCTACCTGATGCTGCACCAGCCCGAGCGCTTCGACCCCGAGGCGCTGAAGGCCTGGATCACGCTCGACTGGGCTCGCAGCCTGGACCGCGGCGTGCCGGAAGACCAGCGCAAGCTGCTCGAAGACCAGCTCGACGTGCTGATCGCGCAGGGCCCGCCGCGCTCGCCGCTGAAGATGGACGAGAACCTGGTGCGCAGCGTGCGCGCCGTGCTCGCAAGCTATCCGCTGGAGCAGCGCGTGTTCAGCCGGCTCAAGCGCCAGCGCCTCGGCAAGGACATCCCGGCTTTCAGCGTGGCCACCGCGGCGGGCCCCGCGGGCCCGCTGGTGTTCGAGCGCATCAGCGGCAAGCCGCTGGCCGAAGGCGTGCCGGGCATGTTCACCTACGACGGCTATCACAAGCGCTTCCAGACCGAAGTGGCGGTGCTCACGCCGCTGCTCGCGCAGGAAGACCCGTGGGTGCTGGGCCAGGATCGCAACGCGGCCGACCGGCTGCGCGACGCGGCCGCGCTCGGCGCGTTGACCGACCGGGTGCGCCGGCTCTACCTCGAGGAGTACGTGAAGGTCTGGGAAACATTGCTGGCCGATGTGCGGCTGGTGCGCGGTGGCGGGCTCGAAAAGAACATCGAAACCGCGCGCATCCTTTCCGGCAGTGGTTCTCCGCTTTCGAGCTTTCTGCGCGCGGCCGTCAAGGAGACCACGCTGATCCCCGCCGAGGCCAGCAAGGACGTGGTGAGCAAGGCCAGCGAAACCGTGCGCAACACCCGCAAGGGGCTCGAAGACCTGTTCGGCGGCGACCCCAACAAGCCGGTGGCAACGGGCAAGCGCATCGAGAGCATCGTCGACGACCGCTTCGCGGCATTGCGCCAGCTCGTGACCTCGCCCACGCCCAACGGGCCGGCACCGATCGACGACGCGCTCAAGCTCTTCAACGAGGTGTATGTGTACCTCACGGCGGTCGACACCGCGGTCAAGGGCCGTACCTCGCCGCCGCCCGGCGACGTGGCCGGTAAGCTCAAGTCCGACGCCGGGCGGCTGCCCGAGCCGGTGCGCTCGATGGTCGAGAACCTGAGCCAGTCGGGCGCGGCGCAGGCGCAGGTGGCCGAGCGCGGCAACCTGAGCCAGGACCTGCGGCCAGTGACCGAGTTCTGCACCCGCGCGATTGCGGGCCGCTATCCGTTCGTGCTGGGCAGCAAGCGCGATGTGCTGCCCGAGGACTTCGGCCAGTTCTTCGGCCCCGGCGGCATGATGGACGAGTTCTTCCAGAAGCGGCTCGCGGCGCTGGTCGACACCAGCACGCGCCCCTGGCGCTACAAGCCGGTGGCCGAGCGCGCCGCGGTCAACGTGGCGGCGCTGGCGCAGTTCGAGCGCGCCGCGCGCATCAAGGACATCTTCTTCCGCGGCGGCGGCCGCGGGCCGGCGATGCGGCTGGACTTCAAGCCGGTCGAGATGGACGCCAGCATCACGCAGTTCATCCTCGACGTGGACGGCCAGCTGGTGAAGTACGCGCACGGCCCGGTGGTGCCGATGGCAGTGCAATGGCCGGGGCCCAAGGGCAGCAACCAGGTGCGCGTCACCGTCAGCCCGCCATCCACCTCGGGGCCGTCGGGCTCGGCGGTCGACGGGCCGTGGGCACTGTTCCGCACGCTCGACGACGGCCAGCTCGAAGCCGGCGACGCACCCGAGAAGTTCTTCATCACCTTCCAGGTCGGCGCGCGCCGCACCCGCTTCGAGGTCACGACCAACAGCGTGCAGCACCCGATCAGGCTCAAGGAACTGCGCGATTTCGCGTGTCCCGAAGGACTGTGATGAAGAAGACTTCTTCGCCGGAAACACCGCGGAACCGGCTTTGCCGGGCCGCTGGTGTTGCCCCCTGCAAGGGGGTTGGCGGAGCGACACGAAGTGCGCGAAGACTGGGGGTGTGCCCATGACGCCGGGGTGGTTCGGCAAGCTGCCGGGCATAGGGGATTTCGCGCACCGGCGCCTGCCTGAAGCCTTTCGCACGCAATGGGATGCGTGGCTGCAGAGCGGCCTCACGAAGCTGCGCGAGCGCCACGAGGACTGGGTCGAGCGCTACCTCGAAGGGCCGCTGTGGTTCTTCGTGCTCGGCGAGCAGGTGGCAGGCCCGCGCGCCTGGCTCGGCGTGCTGATGCCTTCGGTCGACGGCGTGGGCCGCTACTTTCCTTTCACGCTGGCCGTCGAACTCGAATTCCCCACTGCTGCGCCACCCGAGGGCGCGAACGCGCTGCTGCAACACTGGTGGGCACGGGCCGCGCAGGCCGCGCTGGAGGGGCTGGAGCAAGACCTCGACGCGGTGGGTTTCGATGCCTTGCTCGCCCGCATCTTCGGCAACGGGGCGGCTGCGCCCGACAGCGCCGCGCCGGTGCAGCTGCCGCTTGCCGGCCAGTCGCATTGGTACACCGAGCCTGCCACCCCGATCGGGCTGCGGATGACGACTTCGGGCCTGCCGCGGGATCATCAGTTCGACGCGCTCTTCGGCTTTGCCGTCGTATCGAACCAGGAGGGCGCGTGACCGACGCACCCGACAGCGCAGCTGCGCCGGAACCCGAACCGGAAGACCGCACCCAGGTCGTGACGCGCCGGCCTGCCGCAGTGGCCGGCGCTTCGTCCGAGGCCGGTGTGCTGCCGCCGGGCAGCAGGCTCGCGGAATTCGAAGTCACCAGCCTGGTCGGGCAGGGCGGCTTCGGCGCGGTGTACGAGGCCTGGGACCACACGCTCGAACGGGTGGTCGCGATCAAGGAATACCTGCCGGTGTCGCTCTCGACGCGGCAGCTCGACGGCACCGTGGTGCCGCTGTCGGAGCGCCAGCGCGAAACCTTCGACCTCGGCATGCGCAGCTTCATCAACGAGGCCCGGCTGCTGGCGCAGTTCGACCATCCCTCGCTGCTCAAGGTGTACCGCTTCTGGCAGGAGCGCGGCACCACCTACATGGTGATGCCGTTCTATCGCGGCGACACGCTGCGCCAGGCGCTCGCCGCCATTCCGGGCGGCGTCGACGAAGGCTGGCTGCTTCGCATCATGGATGGCGTGACGCAGGCACTGGCCGTGATGCATGGCGCGAACTGCTATCACCGCGACATCGCGCCCGACAACATCATCCTGCTTGAAGGCTCGGGCCGTCCGGTGGTGCTCGACTTCGGTGCCGCGCGGCGCGTGATCACCGACAAGACCCAGGCCATCACCGTCATCCTGAAGCCCGGCTACGCACCCATCGAGCAGTACGCCGAAATGCCGGACATGTCGCAAGGCGCCTGGACCGACGTGTACGCGCTCGCGGCGGTGATGCACGTCGCGGTCAGCGGGCGGGCGCCACCGCCCTCGGTGGCACGTCTGCTGTCCGACAGCTATGCGCCGCTCGCCCACAACGAGGTGCTGCGCCAGCGCTACAGCCTGCAACTGCTTTCCGCCATCGACGCCGGCCTTGGCGTGCGGCCCGAATCGCGCCCGCAGTCGATGGCCGAACTGCGCGCCATGCTCGGGCTCGACGGCGCGCAGACCGTCATCCCGGCCCGCACCGTGCATGCCGCGTCTCCGATCGCCGGCCAGGCCGCGGCACGCAGCGCGCCATCTGCGGCGCCGCCCCCGTCTTCACCCGCACCTGCGCCCGGCAAGGGCAAGGCCATCGCATTGGCCGGCGTGCTCGGGCTGGCCGTGCTGGGTGGCGGTGGCTGGTGGTGGTCGCAGCAGGGCGGCACGCCGTCCGACAAGCAATCCCTGGCCGTGGCGCCACCGCCCCCGACCGAAACGCCGGTGGTGCAGGCGCCACCTCCGCCGCCGCCTGTGCCGGTCGCCAGGACGCCGTCCGAGTCGCTGCAGTCACTGGCGACGAGTGCCGCCCCCGGCTTCGACGTGACGGGCACGCCGCGCAAGGCCGAGGTCAGCATTGGCAAGGACAAGCTCGCCTTCGAGGTGCGCAGCAAGCGCGACGGCTTTGCGTACGTCTACCTGCTGTCGAGCGGTGGCGAGTTGTTCCTGTTGTTTCCGAACCTGCTCGACAAGTACAACAAGGTCACGGCCAACAACCCGATCGCATTGCCGCGCGCCTCCTGGCCGATGGATGCGGGCGGGCCGGCCGGCACCAACCAGTTCGCGGTGCTGGTGAGCGAGCACGAGCGCGATTTCAGCGGCTCCGGCATCCAGAACGACGGCGTGTTCCCGCAGTTTCCCCTGCCGGTGCTGGCGGCGCTCGAAGTCGCCCGAGGCAACGGCCCGCCGCCGCTGCTCGGCAAACCGGTGTGTGCCGCGGGCGCGCCGTGCAACGACGTCTATGGCGTCGGGTTTTTCAAAATCACCGAGAAGTAATCGTCTTTGGAGCATCGGCCCCCTGCATCGATGCCGGGGCCCTATTTCCCAAAGGATCAGGAGCACCCCATGAACACACTGTCGCACCGCTTTCCGCCCGCCGCCCGCTGGGCCGCCGTGGCAGTGGCAGTGACCTGGCTGGCCGGATGCGCCGTGGCGCCCTCGGCGGCACCCCCTCCGGCGGCGAGTGCATCGGCGGCTCCAACGCCGGCGAGCACCGAGCCACAGCGGCCGCCTGCATCGGGCCCCGGCGCTGCCAGCGTGGCCGGCCAGGCGCGCACCTTCTCGACCCAGCTGGCCACCTACACGGCGGTCGGCTTCAGCACGGTGCCTGGCTGGAGCCGCGACGATTTCACCGAGGGCTGGCCTGCGTTTCTCGGAAGTTGCAAGGTGCTGACCACCCGTGGCGCCGAGTGGAAGTCGGTGTGCGACCGGGCCGCCAGGATCGATGCCAAGAACAGCACCGCCATCCGCAACTTCTTCGAAAGCGAGTTCTCGGCCTACCAGATCCGGGACGACGACCGCAAGCCCGATGGCGTCGTCACCGGCTACTTCGAGCCCGAGATCAACGGCAGCCGAACCTACCAGGCCCCGTACATCTACCCGGTGTATGGCCAGCCGGAGGACATGCTGTTCGTCGATGCACGCAAGCTGCCGGCCGGCGGCGGCACCGTGGCGGCGCGCGTGCAGGGCCGCGAGGTGGTGGTCCAGACCGGCCTGAGCACCCGCGACATGGGCGCGCCGGGCCTCTATGCGCTCAACCTGTCGAGCATCACGCGCGACACGCTGGACCGCAGGGTGCGCCTGCGCGCCGAAGGTCGGCAACTGCTGCCTTACTACACGCGGGAAGAGATCGAGACCAAGGGCGCACCCAATGCCCGTGTGCTCGCCTTCGTCGACAGCGCCACGGCGCTCTACGAAATGCAGATCCAGGGTTCGGGCCGCATTCGCCTGCCCAGCGGCGAGGTCATCCGCGTCGCCTATGCGGAACAGAACGGCCAGCCCTTCCGTCCCACGCTGGCGCAGAACAAGTCCGGCAAGCCGGCCAGCCAGGTGCGCACCCGGGGTGGCGCGATCGAGCTCGAAGTGGACGATGACGAGGTTGACGACAGCGTGGCGGGAATCCGCGTACGCGGCTTCACGCTGGCGCGACCGGTCGCCAGCGGCGCGGTGATGGTGCCGGGCCGACGCATCGCGGGGCCGGTCATCGGGTCGGGCATCACGGACCCGAGCTATGTGTTTTTCAAGGAGTCCGTGGCCGGCACGGGCGGGCCGGTCGGCGCCTTCGGCGTGCCGCTCTCGGCGGGGCGCTCGATCGCGGTCGATCCGCGCAGCACGCCGCTCGGCTACCCGGTGTTCGTGTCGACGCGTGCGCCCGGCACGGGTGCGCCGATGCAGCGCCTCACGATTGCGCAGGACACGGGCGGCGCCATCCGCGGCGCGGTGCGCGCCGACTATTTCTTCGGCAACGGCACGCAGGCAGCGACGCAGGCGCGGCGCATGAAGGAGCGTGGCCAGCTCTGGATCCTGTTGCCGCGCGGCCTTGCGGTGGCGGCGGCGGCGACCTCGTCGATCCGTACACGCGGTGGCGCGGTGGGCGCCGATCTGCCGCAGTGCCTGGTTCCCGTCGAAGGCCAGTGCGTCGATGACTAGGATGAAAACGAGCTTTCGCTGCCTGCCTGGTTTCGGCCGTTCGGGTCACGGGAGTCACTGTGGGCGCCGGGGGCGGGATCACGCCGACGGCGTACTCTGCTCCGCGAATGTCCCCCGGCCTGCGGCCTCCTCCTTTATTTCGCTGCGCAGAGCACACCATCGGCGTGATCCGTCAGAGCGGTGGTTGATCGGCCAGCACGACGGCCGCGTCCATCGTGCACAGGGCATCGGGTACTCCCCGCAGCGAAATAAAGGAGGAGCCGAAGGCGGGGGACATTCGCGGAGGGGAGTACCCGGTGCCCTGTGCACCCCCCCCGAAAGCCGACGCCCCCAAAACCCACGCCCCGCATCCAATGCAAGCCACGCGCAACACGGGGTTTGAGCCATGCAGGAAACCCTCTCCTCCGAACAAAGCGTCGAACTGGTGGGCCTCTGGCGCCGCCGGCAGACGCTCGCACCGGACGAGATGGGGCGCATGTACGGCATCGTCGGCAGTGCGCTCAAGGCCTGTAACCCGCCCGAACTCCAGGTGCTCGGCGAGGGGCGTCAGGAACTGGTGGCGCAGTTCATCTACGTCAAGGTCCTGCGGCTCGACGCCGACCCCGATGAGGCCGACGATGCGCCGGACCGGGAGCGCAGCAACCACAGCGCACCGTCCAGCAGCTTTGCGCTCTGTGCGTACTTCCGGCGCTACCTGATCGACTGCACCCGCGCCAGCAGCTTCCGCCGCAAGCTCTCGATCGGCGACCAGATCACCGAGGCACAGCTCGAAGACCGGCTCGGTGCCGACGACGACGCGCTCGATGCACTGGCCGAACACGGCCTGAGCGGTGCCTCGGTGCAACTCGCGGCGCGCGCCTTCATTGCCGCCTTGCCCGAGCCCGAACGCATCCTGCTGTGCGAAGGCTTCGGGCGCGAAGCGGCCGGCGGGCTGTCGGGCGTGGCATCGCGTCATTCGATCGCGTCATACCACTACCGCGCCGGGCGCCTCGGCCTCGTGCACAAGCGCGAAGGGCTGCCCGCGGACTACGCGCGCACCACGCTGGGCCAGTGGATCACCCAGACGCTGGGCATCGCGATCGAGGCCGACAACATGGGCGCGATCCTGCAGGTTTTCAAAATCCTCGGTGCTGAAGCGTCTTATGCCTGAAGACATAGCCATTCAGGACATCCACGCCATGCACACCGAACTCTGGCCTCCCCTCAGCCTCATCCGCGACGCGTTCGAGCCAAGCCAGCCTGCCGCGCCCGGGCAGCAGCCGATCGCGCCACCCCGCGGCAGCGGCAGCGACGCGGCCCCGCAGCGCGCAGCGCAAGACCTGCTGCTGCCGCTGACCGAACTGGCGCGGCGCCGCGAAGCCGTGGCCCAGCGGGCGTTCCCGGCGCGCTGGGCGCCGGGGCGCCTGGTGAGCCTGGTGCACGAGGGCCGCCTGCTCGGCGTGCTGCTCGACAAATGCATCGGCGGCGACCGCTGGCAGGGCTGGATGGCGGCCGGCGAAGCCGACTGGGCCGGCGCTTTCGACGTGCTGCTCGAACCGGGCGACGAGCCCTTCGAGCCGCTGTTCGGCATGGTGCAGGCATGGAACCCGCTGACGCTCACGCCGGCACCACAACTCTGCGCACGCGTGCTCGGCGAACTCTCGGCCACGCGGCTCGCTGCGATCCGCGCGGTGCACGACGAATGGATGGCGCAGCAAGCGCTCGCGATCGATCCGGCGCCGGGGCAGATCGCGCTGCGCACCGCAGGCGGCGTGTTCACCGTGCTGTCGGGCACGCCGCTTGGCGCCGACGACCCGCGCGCCGACTACCAGGCGCTGTACCGCGATGCCGCCGCGCGCCTCGGCGCGTCGCTGCAGGCGGCACCGGCCGCATCCGATCCGGTAAAGGCGACACAGGCCAACACCGGGAACGGGTGGGGCGCGCAGCTGCGCCGCTGGCTGGCCGCCGACCGGCTCGTGCGCCCAGCCTTCGCGGTGCTGGCGCTCGTGGTGGTGGTGCAGAACGTCGGTTTGCTGAACCGCGGCTCGGACGACGAGGAGGTGCGCTTCCGCTCGGTGCCGGTCGCGCCCGTGGTGGCCCCGGCCGAGCTGGTGGTGCTTTGGAAGCCCGGCGTTGGCCTCGAGGATGCGGGTCGGCTGCTTCGCCTGGCTTCGGCGGAGCCGGTGGGCGGTCCCGATGCGCAGGGTGCATGGCGGTTGCGCGCAGCCGATGCGCCAGCTGCCCGCGCCGTGCTCGAAGCCTCGCCGCTGGTCGCATCGGTGCGGCCGGCCGAAACATCCGGAGCGCGATGATGTTGCGCCTGCCACGCTGGTTCGGTGCCGTACTGCTGCTGCTCGCAGTGGCGCTGCCGGCGTGGTCGACGCAGCGCGCGCTGCTGGTCGGCGTGTCGGAGCTCGTCAACCAGCCGCAGGCACTCTGGCTGCAGGCGCCGCGCAACGATGTGACGCTGATGCGCGAGGTTCTGCTGAAGCAGGGCTTCGGCGCAGCCGAGATCACGGTGCTGGCCGATGGCGTGAGCGGTGCCGCGCTGCCCGATGCCCAACGCATACACGAGGCGCTCGGGCGGCTGCTCGAACAGTCGAAGAGCGGCGACTTCGTGCTGCTCTATTTTTCGGGCCACGGCACGCGGCTGCGCGATGCGGGCAAGCGCTACCAGGAGCCCGACGGCCTGGCCGAGAACTTTCTTGCGCGCGATGTGCGCGGCGCGGTCGGCACCGATGCGGCGCTGGCCGGTGGCGTGCGCGATGTCGACTTCGACGGCTGGGTGCAGGCCTTCCTGGCGCGCAACGTGTTCGTCTGGTCGGTGTTCGACACCTGTTCCGCGACCTCCATGACGCGCGGTGCGGCCGGGGTGCCGGCAACGGCGGAAGGGCCGCAGCAGGACGAAGTGCGCTGGCGCGGCGTGCGGGCCGCGCAGCTTCGCAGCGTGGCCGGCGAACCACCGGCTTCGACCCTTGCGGCGCCTGCGGCGCGCGCCACGGCACGCGCGCGCTACGTGGCGTTCTTCGCTTCCGAGAGCCACCAGGTCACACCCGAGCTGCGGTTACCGCGCCAGGGCCGCAACGCCCGGCCGCAAGGCCTGCTGACCTGGGCCGTGGCCGAAGCGCTGCAGCGCCGGCCGGCGACCTGGCGCGAGCTGTTCGATGGCGTGCTCGCCGTTTATCCGCCCGTGATCGACGAGCTCGCGCAGCGCTTTCCCACGCGCGAGCTGCCTTCGCCGGTGGCCGAGGGCAACCTCGACGCACCACTGTTCGAGAACAGCGCGGGCGCTTTGTCGACCCGGCCCGTGTGGCGGGCCCAGCGCGCAGGCGGCGTGCTGACACTCGCGATCGGCCAGCTCGACGGGCTGGTGCCCCAGCAGCCGGTGCGCGTGCTCGCCACGCTGGAAGACGGCACCGTGCGCGCCGCGCCAGCCCAGCTGTCACAGCTCGGCCTGGGCCATGCGCAGGTCGGCCTGCCCGACAGCCTGCGTGCGCTCTCGGCCAGCACCTTGTGGCGCATCGCGCCGCTCGACGAGCCGTCGTCGCTGGCGCTGCGCGTGTTGGCCGAAGCGCCGCTGCCGGCCGGCCTCAGCCTGGAGTACCCGGCCTCGATCATCGCGACCGACGCGCGCGCCCAGGCCGACGTGCGCTGGGTCGATCTCGGCGCTGCCGGCCAGCGGCTCGAAGTGCTGTCGCCCGACCTCGGCGGCGCCAACGCATCGGTCGTGATCACCGATGCTGCCGCGGCGCGGCGCCGGCTTGAAACGCTGGCCCGGCTCAAGTGGTTCGGGCGACTGCAGGCACTGGCCAGCGGCGCGCAATTCGACGGCTTCGAAGCGCGCTTCGAGGTCTGGCAGGGCGACCGGCTGGTGCGCGGCGAGGCGGCGCAGCGCGCCGACACCGGCGCCTTGCCGCTGCGCGCCGGCGAACGTGCCGTGCTCAGCGTGCGCAACGGCAGCGGGCAATCGCTGAACCTGGTCATCGTCGGCATCGACGCGGGCGGCACTGTGCGCCCGGTCTATCCGGGCGACCTCGGTGAAACCAACCGCTTCGAACAGGGCACGCGCGAGCAGCCCGCCGCCAAGCGCTTCGAACTGCCGTGGTTCGATGCGCCCGGCAGCCGCCTGCTGGTGCTGGCGGCGCCGGCCGCCGCCTACAGCGGGCCGCGCCTGTTCGGCGCGGGGCCGCAGCAGGACGCCATTTCCGATTTCCGGGTTCGCGGGCAGTTGCGGGCCGAGGAGCAGCGGCAGGTGTTTGCCGCCATGGTGCGCTGGAGCGGCGGCGACGCTGCCACGGCGCGGTAGGCCGGGCGCAATGCCGGCCCGGGTTTTGACTGTTTGGAGTTCACATGTCATTCAACAGCGACGGTTTCTGGGATCCCGACGAGCAACTGCGCATGCTGGACCTCGCGCAAAGCGGCTTCGCGGCCAATGACCTGGTCATGCTGGTCGACCGCAGCGGCACCACGGTGGTTGGCGAAAGCACGCGCCAGTTCGCGGACGGCAAGTCGCGCCTGAACATCTGTGGCTACTCGTGGGGCCTGGCCATGCGGGGCGCCGCCGGCAGCACCGGCGCGCGCACCTTCCAGCCCTTGTACGTGGTGCGCCGCATCGATTCGGCAACCGCTTCGCTCGCGAGCCTGGTGCATGCAAGGACGGGCGGGCTGACGGTCTGCATCAGCGCGTTTCGTGCGGGCGGCGACGAGACCGCGACCGACACCCAGCCGATGTTCGAGATCCAGCTGGCAGACGCGCAGATCACCGGCCAGTTCCTGACCACCGGCGGCCCGCTGTCGACGATGAGCGAGATCCTCGTGTGCAACTACCGCGAGATCACGGTGCGCTCTTCGCCACAGACATCCACCGGTGCGCGTGGCGCCGTGCGCGAGTGCACGATGACGCCGACACCGACCTGAAGCAAAAGAGGCCGTGCGATGACCAGTTCCGAACTCCTCAAGACCGGCGACGTTGCCGGCGCCCTCAAGGCCCTGAGCGACGAAGTGCGCGCGAAGCCTGCCGACAGCAGGCACCGCGTCTTTCTGGCGCAGTTGCTGTGCGTGCTGGGCCAGTGGCCGCGCGCGCTCAACCAGCTGACGGTGGCCGCCGAACTCGACGCGCTCGCGGTGCCGATGAAGCAGGTCTATGGCGACGCGGTTCGCTGCGAGGGGCTGCGCGCCGAGGTGTTCGCCGGCACGCGCACGCCGATGGTGTTCGGGCAGCCCGACGAATGGCTCGCGCTGCTGATCGAGTCGCTGTTGCGCCAGGGCCGCGGCGAGGCGGACATGGCCGAAGATCTGCGGCAGCGCGCCTTCGACGCTGCGCCGGCCACGGCCGGCACGATCGACGGCACGCCGTTCGAATGGCTGGCCGATGCCGACATGCGGCTCGGGCCGGTGCTCGAAGCCTTCGTCAACGGCAAGTACTACTGGATTCCCTATGCGCGGCTGGCCCACGTCAAGGTCGATCCGCCGGAAGACCTGCGCGACTGCGTGTGGCTGCCGGCGCACCTGCAGTTCGAGAACGGCGGCGAATCGCTGGCGCTGATCCCGACCCGCTACCAGGGCACCGAGCAGAGCACCGATGGCGATCTGCTGCTGGCACGCAAGACCGAGTGGCGCGAGCTGCGGCCCGAGGTCTGGGCCGGCCTCGGGCAGCGCGTGCTGGGCAGCGACGCCGGCGAGTACGCATTGATGGACGTGCGCGAGATCGTCTTCACAGCCGGCGAGCGCAGCGATGGCTGAGCTCACCGCGCAGGAGCGCCTGCAGCCCTCGCTGCTCGACCGGCTGGTTGACCATGCGCCCGGCGAGCTGCGCGAAAGCGACGACAAGCGAACGCTCACGAAGCAGGCGCTGCGTCAGGCCGTGCTGCGCGATCTGAGCTGGCTGTTCAATGCCACCGGCTACGGGCTGGAGATGGACGACAAGCGCCATCCGAATGCCGCACGCTCGGTACTCAACTACGGATTGCCTATGCTGTCCGGCCAGTTCACGTCCAGCGTGCAGCGTGTCAGCATGGAACAGGCTTTGAAGAACGCGATTCTGCAGTTCGAGCCGCGCATCCTGCCCCGCACACTCGAAGTTGAACTCGTCATGGAAGGCTCGGCTCTTGATTCCCACAACCGCATCGGCCTGCAGATTCGAGGCATGCTCTGGGCGCAGCCCGTGCCACTGGAGTTCCTGATGCGAAGCCGGATCGATCTGGAAGAGGGCCGCATCGAGATCGAGGACATGGCACATCCGAGCCCGCGATAAGCGCCGGCTCCGCGCATTGCCATGGATCCCCGCCTGCTGAACCTGTACGAACAGGAGCTGCGCTATTTCCGCGAGAGCACCTCGGAGTTTGCGCGCGCCTTTCCGAAGATCGCGCACCGGCTCGGCATCGAAGGCCAGGAGGTCGCCGACCCGTATGTCGAACGGCTGATCGAGGCCACCGCATTCCTGTCGGCTCGCGTCGGCCTCAAGCTCGATGCCGAGTTCCCGCGCTTCACCGGGCACCTGCTCGACATCGTCTACCCGAACTTCATGGCGCCGACGCCGGCCATGCTGGTGGTGCAGTGCGTGCCCGATACCGGCGATGCCAACCTCGCGCTCGGCCCCACGTTGCCGCGCGGCAGCGGCCTGCGCGCGCGCCAGGCGGTCGGGCAGAACACCCACTGCGAGTTCCGCACCGCGCGTGCGCTGCGGGTCTGGCCGATCGAGGTGCTGCGCGCGCAGTACTTCAGCTATGCGCCCGACCTGCCGTTGAACCAGCACCCGCAGTCGCGCGAGATCCGCGGCGGGCTGCGCATTGCGCTGCGCGCCACCGCGGGGCTCACCTTCGACCAGATTCCGATGGACGAGCTGCTGCTGCATTTCGGCGGCGCCGACGACGTGGCCTGGCAGCTCTGCGAATGCATGCTGGGCCAGCCGATCGGCGTCATGGTGCAGCCGCTGTCGCCCACCGGCGTGCTGGCGGGGTCGGTCAAGACCCTGCCGGCGAGCGCGATCCAGCCGGTCGGCTTCGAGGAAGACGAGGCGCTGCTGCCGGCCACGGCCACCGGCTTCTCGGGCCATCGCCTGGTGCAGGAATACTTTGCGTTTCCGCAGCGCTTCCAGTTCGCGCGCATCGAAGGCCTGCGCGCGGCGCTGGCCGGCATGGCGGTCGCCGAGGTCGAGATCGTCGTGCTGTTCTCGCGCGGCGATGCGGCGCTCGAAAAGCTGGTGAATGCCGACAGCGTTCAGCTCAACTGCGTGCCGGCCATCAACCTGTTCAGCAAGCGGATCGACCGGGTGCCGGTGAGCGAGGGCGTGAGCCAGTTCCACCTGGTGCCGGACCGCACCCGCCCGCAGGACTTCGAGATCCATACCGTGACCGAGGTGGTCGGCCATGGCGCACCCGCCGCCGGCGAGGCGGCGCAGGAGCAGCCGTTCCATCCCTTCTATGCGGCGTTCCACGGCAGCCGCCACAGTCACCCGGCCTACTTCACGACCACGCGCGAACCCCGCACGCTGTCGGTCAAGCAGCGCACCGAAGGCCATCGCAGCAGCCACATCGGCTCCGAGGTCTACATGCAGATCGTCGATCCGCAGCAAGCCCCCTATTCGGCCAGCCTGCGCCAGCTCGCCGTGACGGCGCTCTGCACCAACCGCGACCTGCCGCTGTTGATGCCGCTGGGCCGCGAGAACGACTTCGACTGCGTCGATTCCTTTCCGGTTCAGCGCGTGCGCATGGTGCGCGGGCCCTCGCGGCCGGTGTCGCCGGTGGTCAGCAACGGCCTGGGCTGGCGCGCGATCGACCACCTGGCGCTCAACTACCTCTCGCTGGCCGACAGCAATGCGCGCGAGGGCGCCGCCGCGCTGCGCGAGATGCTGATGCTCTATGCGGTGCATGCCGACGAAGTGCGGCAGAGCCAGGTGCGGGGCCTTCTTTCGGTCAGCGCCAAACCGGTGGTGCGGCGGCTGCCGCTGGCCGGCCCGATCGCTTTCGGCCGCGGCCTCGAGATCACGCTCGAAGTGGACCGCAATGCCTTCCACGGCCACAGCGCCTTCCTGTTCGGCGCCGTGATGGCGCGCTACCTGGCGCGCCATGTGGAGGTCAACCACTTCGTCGAGACCGTGCTGAAGGTGGCCGGCAAGGGCGAGTCGATGCGCTGGAGGCCGCTGTGCGGGACACGCCCGATTCTGTAGCCGCGCGCGTCGGCGCCAGCCTCGACGCATGGGCGCCGCGGGCCTGGGCCTATGACTACTTCGCCGTGATGCGCCGCCTCGAATCGATCGCCGCGTCGACGCCGCGCTGGGGCCGCGCGCTGCTGCCCAGCGCCGAGCCGGTGCGGGTGGGGCAGGAGCCATCGCTCTCGTTCGCGCCCGCGAGCTTCAGCCGCTTCGAGGCCGCCACCGCGGTTTCGCCGCCGCGGCTGCGCCAGCACTTCTTCAGCTACATCGGGCCCAACGGCCCGTTGCCGGTGCACCTGAGCGACTTCATCCGCGAGCGCAGCCTGAACCACGGCGACCCGACCTGGCTCGCGTTCCTCGACACCTTCCTGCACCGCTTTTCGCTGCACTTCTACCGGGCCTGGGCCGTCTCGCGCCCGGCCGTCGCGCTGGACCGGCCGGGCGAAGACGCGTTCCGCCTGCAGATCGGCGCGCTGGTCGGAGTCGGCACTGCGGCGCGCAACGGGCGCGACGAGATCCACGACGATGCGCGCCTTCATTTCTCGGGCCACCTGGCGCGCCGCGTGCACAACGCCGAAAGCGTCGAGTCGGTGCTGTGCGGCTATTTCGGCGTGCCGGTGCGGCTGGAGCCCTGGGTCGGCCACTGGATGAAGGTGCCCGTCGATGAGCTCACGCGGCTCGGGCGCGGCACCCGCTCGCGCGCGCTGGGCCTGGGGGCGATGCTGGGCCGGCAGGTGTGGGATCGGCAGCACCGCGTGCGGCTGCATCTCGGGCCGCTGTCGCTCGAACGCTATCACCTGTTCCTGCCGAACGGGTCGGCGCGGCCGGTGCTGCAGCGCTGGATGCAGCAACTGCTCGGCGACGAACTCGAATGGGACGCCGAGCTGATCCTCGAAACGCAGCAGGTGCCGCCGACGCGGCTCGGTCAGCACAAGGGCAACGCGCCGCGGCTGGGCTGGGTGTCATGGCTCGGCGAGCGCTCGCGCCGCCGCGATGCGGCCGACGTGCGCGTCAGCAGCCAGCCGCATGGGGCGCACACGGCGCATACGGCACACACGGCGAAAGCGGTTCATTGATTTCAATCCAGAGCGCCTTGAATCGTTCTAAGACCATACGGAGATCCTCATGAGTGAAATCAGTCGCACCGCCCTGTTCGGCAAGCTCAATTCGCTGGCCTACAAGGCGATCGAGGGCGCCACGGTGTTCTGCAAGATGCGCGGCAATCCGTACGTGGAACTCGAACACTGGTTCGCCCAGCTGCTGCAGGCGCAGGACTCCGACCTGCACCGCGTGATCCAGCATTACGGCCTCGACATCTCGGCCATCGCCAAGGACATGACGGCCGCGCTCGACAAACTGCCGCGCGGCGCCACCGCCATCAGCGACTTCTCGCCGCACATCGAGAACGCGATCGAGCGGGCCTGGACCTATGCCACGCTGCAGTTCGGCGAGGCCCAGGTGCGCACCGGCTACCTGCTGGTCGGCATGCTCAAGACGCAGAGCCTGCGCAACCCGCTGTTCGGCCTGTCGAAGCAGTTCGAGAAGGTCAAGGTCGAAGACCTGGCCGACAACTTCGCGAAGATCTGCGATGCCTCGCCCGAAGCGAAGATGCGCGCGCAGGACGGCACCGGCATGGGCTCGGGCGCGCCCGGCGAAGACAGCGGCGCGATGGCGCCGGCCGCCATGGGCAAGGGCGATGCGCTCAAGAAATTTGCTGTCGACCTCACGGAGAAGGCGAAGAAGGGGGAAATGGATCCGGTGACCGGGCGGGACGAGGAAATCCGCCAGATCGTCGACATCCTGATGCGGCGCCGCCAGAACAACCCGCTGTTGACGGGTGAGGCAGGCGTCGGCAAGACCGCGGTGGTGGAAGGCTTCGCGCAGCGCCTGGCGCGCGGCGATGTGCCGCCACAGCTGAAAGACGTGAAGCTGCTCACGCTCGACATTGGCTTGCTGCAGGCCGGCGCCAGCATGAAGGGCGAGTTCGAGCAGCGGCTGCGCCAGGTGATCGACGAGGTGCAGAGCTCGCCGACGCCGATCATTCTTTTCATCGACGAGATCCACACGCTGGTGGGTGCGGGTGGCGCGGCCGGCACCGGCGATGCGGCCAACCTGCTGAAGCCCGCGCTGGCACGCGGCAACCTGCGCACCATCGGCGCCACGACCTGGGCCGAGTACAAGAAGTACATCGAGAAAGACCCGGCGCTGACGCGGCGCTTCCAGGTCGTGCAGGTGCCCGAGCCCGACGAAGTGAAAGCCATCCTGATGCTGCGCGGCGTGGCCAGCGTGCTCGAGAAGCACCACCGCGTGCAATTGCTCGACGAGGCGATCGAAGCGGCCGTCAAGCTGTCGCACCGCTACATCCCTGCGCGCCAGCTGCCCGACAAGGCGGTGAGCCTGCTGGATACGGCCTGCGCACGCGTCGCCGTGTCGCAGCATGCGACGCCGCCCGAGGTGGAAGACTGCATGCGCCGCATCGAAGGCCTCAAGGTCGAGCAGGAGATCATCGGCCGCGAGGAGGCGATCGGTATCGACGTCACCAAGCGCGCCGCGCAGGTGGCAGGGCTGTTGACCGAATCCGGTGCCGCACTGGAAAAGCTCAACGCGCGCTGGCAGGAAGAAAAGGGGCTGGTGGACCGGCTGCTCGAATTGCGCAGCAAATTGCGCGCGGGCAACAAGCCGGTGGACTCTTCACTCCCTCCCCCTCCGGGGGAGGGCGGGGGTGGGAGTGAAGACCGTGCGACGCTGCTGGCGGAACTGCACGAACTGCAAGCCAAGATCCACGCAGTGCAGGGCGAGTCGCCGCTGATCCTGCCCTCGGTCGACGAGCAGGCGGTTGCCTCCGTCGTCGCCGACTGGACCGGCATTCCGGTCGGCCGCATGGTGAAGAACGAGGTCGAAGCCGTGCTCAAGCTGGCCGACACGCTCAATCAGCGCGTGATCGGCCAGAAGCACGGCCTCGAGATGATCGCGCGCCGCATCCAGACCTCGCGTGCGCGGCTCGACAACCCGGGCAAGCCGATCGGCGTGTTCATGCTCTGCGGCACCTCCGGCGTCGGCAAGACCGAGACCGCGCTGGCGCTGGCCGAGGCGCTGTACGGCGGCGAGCAGAACATCATCACCATCAACATGAGCGAGTTCCAGGAGGCGCACACCGTCTCCACGCTCAAGGGCGCGCCGCCCGGCTACGTGGGCTACGGCGAGGGCGGCATCCTGACCGAAGCGGTGCGGCGCCGGCCCTACTCAGTGGTGCTGCTCGACGAGGTCGAGAAGGCGCACCCGGACGTGCACGAGATCTTCTTCCAGGTGTTCGACAAGGGCTGGATGGAAGACGGCGAGGGCCGCATGATCGACTTCAAGAACACGATCATCCTGCTCACCACCAACGCCGGCAGCGAGCTCGTCATGAGCATGTGCCGCGACCCCGAGTTGCTGCCCGATCCGGCCGCCTTGAGCGAAGCGCTGAAGGCGCCGCTCATGAAGGTGTTTCCGCCTGCGCTGTTGGGCCGCATCGTCACCATTCCTTACTACCCGCTGTCGCCCGAGATGATGGCGATGATCGTGCGCCTGCAGCTCGGCCGCATCCAGAAGCGCGTGGCGCAGAACCATGGCGTGCCGTTCGAATACACCGAGGCGGTCGTCAAGCAGGTGGTGGCGCGCTGCAACGACGTGGAGTCGGGCGGCCGCGCGATCGACGCGATCCTCACCAACACGGTGCTGCCGACGATCTCGGTGGAATACCTGCAGCGGCTCGCCGCCGGCGGCGAGATCAAGCGCGTCGCGCTCGACGTGAAGGACGCCGACTTCACCTACGCCTTCGACTAACTGATCTGCGAGAACTGATACATGGCCGACCTCCAATTCCGCATCAAGAGCGACTCGCCCGTCGTCGACGACCTGATGTTCTGGACGGTGGTGGGCCACGAGGGGCTGTCGCGGCCGGCTGTGTACGAGCTGACGGTGCTTTCGAAAAACGGCGGCATCGACGGCAAGGACATCCTGGGCCGGGCCTTCGACGTGGTGGTCGAGTTCCCCGATGCCGACGGCGCCAAGCACGAGCGCCATTGCCAGGGCCACGCGGTGCGCTTCATGCGCTCGGGCCAGGTCGGCCGCTTCCATGAGTACCGCATCACGCTGCGTTCCTGGCTCTGGCTGCTGACCAAGCGCGTCAATTCGCGCATCCTGCAGGAAAAGAAGGTGCTGGAGGTGCTGGACGCGGTGTTCGAGGACAGCCCGATCAAGCGCTTCAAGAAGCTCAAGTCCGACGGCGTGATCGGCACGCACAACCCGCGCCGCTATTGCGTCCAGCACATGGAGAGCGACTACCAGTTCATTTCGCGGCTGCTCGAGGAAGAGGGCATCTACTACTGGTTCGATGCGCACGATGCGCCCGGCACGATGTACCTGGCCGATGCGGCCGACGTGGCGCACGACAAGCTGCCCGTGACCGACACCCTGCGCTACATGGAGTACGGCGCCAGCGACGCACGCTTCAACGAGATCAGTCGCTGGGTCAGCGCACGCCAGTTCGACACCGGCAAGTACGACACGCGCGACAGCGACTTCAAGGCCATCGGCAAGAAGCTCGGCTCCAAGCGCGACACGTCCGACGACCACGAGCTGGCCGACTTCGAGGCCTTCGAGTTCCCGGGTGGCTACTTCAGCACCGACGACGCCGACAACACGGCCAAGGTGCGCGGCGAGGAACTGATCGCGCGGCGCGACCGGCACTGGGCCATCACGCGCTGGCCCGACGTGGCGGCCGGCAAGACTTTCAAGTTCGAGCGGGCGCCGGACGGCACCAGCAACGGCGATTACCTGATCGCGAGCTGCTACTTCGTGATCACGCACCCCGGCTACGAAGGCCTGGCCGAGAACGCCGGCAACGTGCAGCGGCTCGGGCGCGTATTGCGCGAGTTGATGACCGACGACGCGATCAACGAAGACACGTCCGCGATCGTGCGCGACCTGGCCACCGCCACGCCGGATCTGGCGCTGCCGCGTCGCGGCCAGAGCATCTTCCTGGTCACGGCATTGCCGGCCGACATGCCGTACCGCCCGCCGCGCACGACGCCGCGCGTCACCATGCCGGGGCCGCAGTCGGCGATCGTGGTGGGCCCCAAGGGCGACGAGCTGCATGTGGACAAGCATGGCCGCGTGAAGGTGCAGTTCCACTGGGACCGCTACGGCGAAAGCAACGAGAAGTCGACCTGCTGGGTGCGCGTGTCGCAGCCGATGGCGGGCAACACCTGGGGCGGCTACTTCATGCCGCGCATCGGGCAGGAGGTGATCGTCGACTTCCTGAACGGCGACCCGGACCGTCCCATCATCGTGGGCCGGGTCTACAACGACAAACAGCCGGTGCCCTACGACTCGCCCACGCAGAGCGGCTTCAAGACGCGCTCCACGCCCGGCGGCAACAGCAACAACTTCAACGAGATCATGTTCGAGGACAAGATCGGCGAGGAGCTCATCAACGTCCATGCCGAGCGCAACATGTCGCGCTCGGTCGAGGTCGACGACTCGACCAGCGTCGGCCACGACCAGAGCATCACGGTCGAGAACGACCGCACCGTGCACACCATCGGCTTCGAGAAGCGCGAGGTCGACAAGGACCAGCGCAACATCGTCCATAAGAACCAGCACACCAACGTCACGCTGAACCAGTACAACCACATCGGCCAGTACCAGGAGAACGTGGTCGGCATCAAGGGCCAGCTCAACCAGATCTCGGGCAAGGTCGACATGAACATCGGCCAGACGCTGACCACCAAGGTCACCGGCGCGATGACGCAGGTGTCGGCGTCGCTGGCCATCACCTCGGGCGCGATCGGCATCACGGCGGCGTCGGTGGCGGTGGGTGCGAAGGGCGACATCTCGATCACCGCGCAGGGCGGCCGCAAGGACATCTCGACCGGCGCGCACATGATCGCGTCGAATGCCGGCATCAAGGTGGTGGCGGCGGGCGACATCGACCTGATGTCCTATGCCAGCATCAATGCCACCTCGATGGGCTCCAACACCACTGTGATGGGGGCCAACTCCAGCGGGTACATCGGCTCGTCGAGCGAGGCCAACATGGGCATGGCGCGCAGCACCTTCATGGGGCTGCAGATGGACAACTTCCTCGGCGTGAGCATTGCCAACGCGCTCGCGATCCAGATGGAGAACTGCGCCGCGCTGCAGATGCACAACGTGGCCGCGCTCGACCTCACCAACACGCCGGCCGACATCGAGTGCACCGCCGTCAAGATCATCCAGCCCGGTGCGGGCGCCGGCGGTGCGGGCGGCGCGGCGGTGGTCGGTGCGCTGGCCGGGCTGGCCGCGGGCGTGCTCGGCCTGGCCGATTCGGCCGCCACCATGAAGCAGTACGCCGACGCAGCCAAGGCCCTGCGTGAAACCGCGGCCGAGCTCGGTGCGCTGCCCGAGCTGCAGAGCAAGCTCAACAGCCTGGCCGACAGCGCCGACCGGCGCCAGCGCCAGCTCGGCACCGCCGTGGGCGCGGGCGTGGGCGCCGTCGTCGGCGGCGTGATCGCCGGCCCGGCGGGCGCCGCGGCCGGCGCGGCCGTGGGATCGCAACTGGGCGGCAACTACCTGCCAGGGGCCGCCAGCGGCGCCGCCGGAGCCATCGACGAGGGCACCAAGGGCGCTGGCGCGGCGGCCGACAAGGCCTGGGATTCGGTCATGCCTTCGCCGCCCGCGACACCCGGCAAGGCCGGCGGGCCGACGGGCGGCAAGAACGGCGGCGGCAACCCGGCCGGCGGCTGATGCAGATCTACAAGCCGATGTCGCTCGGCTTCTCGAGCCGCGCGATCGAATACCGCAAACGCTACGGCCTGTGCGTGACGAACTACCTGCACGTGCCGTTCGACCAGGGCGCGGAGGGCCGGCTGTGGGGCGAGCAGTCGCTCTGGAATTTCGCAGCGCGCGAGATGGCGGTGCCGCTGCTCGACGAGGGCGTGGCCAAGCTGACACCCGAGTTCCTGGTTCACGGGCATGCCTATCCCGATCCGGCGCAGCCCGCCGGCTGCGCGGTGCGCGTGCGCCTGGGCGGCGTCGAGAAGACGCTGCTGGCGTTCGGCGACCGCTGGTGGGATGGCGACCGGCCGCGTGCAGCGGCCGCGGCACCCGAGCGCATCGCACTCGACTGGGACCATGCGTATGGCGGCGCCGACTATGCGCTGAACCCGCGCGGCAAGGGCCGCACGACGGCCGGCGGCGTACGCGCGCTGCCCAACCTCGAACTGCCGGGCTCGCGCGTGCTCACGCCGCAGTCGGAAGTGGTGCCGGCCGGCTTCGGCGCACTCGACACCATGCATCCGCAGCGGCTCGCCCTGCGCGGCACCTATGACGCCGACTACCTGCAGGCGCATGCGCCGGGCTTTGCGCCGGACCTCGACTGGAAGCACTTCAACATGGCGCCGAGCGACCAGTGGTTCGACGCGCCGTTGCGCGGCGACGAGCCTTATGCACTCGACAACCTGCACCCGGCGCAGCGCCACATCGAAGGCCGGCTGCCCGGATTGCGCGCACGCACCTTCGTCAACTACGCGCTGGACGCGGGCGGGCGCAAGCTGCGCGAGGTGCCGATGCGCCTGACCACGGTCTGGTTCTTTCCGCATGCCGAGCGCATGGTGCTGGTCTTCCACGGCATGGCCGAATGTGCCGAGGACGACGGGGCCGACATCGTCGAGCTGCTCGGCGCGGTCGAGCGCCTCGGCGCACCGAAGCCCGACGCGCACTATCTCGACGTGCTGGCGCGCCGCAGCGACCCGAAGCACGGCGGGCTCGAGGCGCTCAACGACGTCGACCTGCTGCCGGACGGGCTCGATGCGCGCGACCCCGAAGCGGCGGATGCCGGCCAGGCCTTCGCGATGGACGGCCTGCAGGGCGAGGCGCAGCGCCGCCGGGCCGAGATGGACGTGGTGCTGGCGCGTGAGGCGCTGGTCGCGCAGGGCAAGGATCCGGCAACGTTCGACCTGCGCCTGCCGCCGCCGGAACCCCAGCGCAGCATGGCCGAACTGCCCGCCTACCTGAAGGCGCGGCGGGAAGAGGCCGAAGCGCAGCAGTGGGCGGCGATCGGCGAGATGGCCGGCCAGCTCCAGCGCGTGCTCGACCTGGAAGAGGCCGGCGCGATCGACATGGCGAAGCTGGTGCACCGCGGCCCCCCGGGCTACAACGCCGAGGCGCACCTGGCAGAACTCGACGCGCAGCGTGCCACCGGCCTTGCGTTCGACCGGCGCGCGGTCGCGCAGAAGCTGGCCATGCGCGAAGGCGCGGAGCGCCTCGGCTACCTGCAGGCGGCGCACCTGCAACCGCCGGCTTACCCGCTCGAGGGTGAAGTGGCGCGGCGCGGCCGTGCGCTCATGCAGTGGATGCTGGCGCGCGGGCTGCGCAGCTTTCCGGGCATCGACCTGACCGGGGCCGACCTGTCGTCGCTCGACCTGCGCCACGTCGACTTCACCGACGCCTGGCTGGAGAGCGCGAACCTGCAGGGTGCGAACGTCTCCGGCGCGAACTTCACGCGGGCCGTGCTCGCCCACGGCGCCCTGCAAGGCATGCTGGCCGTCGGCAGTAACTTCACGCATGCCAACCTCGGCCGGGCCCGGCTCGCGGGTGCGGTGTTCGACCAGGCGGCCCTGAACGGCACGGTGCTCATGCATTGCGACCTGGCGCAGACCCAGTTGCGACGCGCCGACATCGCGGGCGCCAACCTGCTCGAGACCCGCTGGGGCCCGGCCGACTGGAACGGCGTCGAAGGCCCGGGCCTGCTTTTCTACAAGCTTGACCTGAAGGGGCTGCAGGCGAGCGAGGCCAACTTCGCCGGCGCCAACTTCGTCGGCTGCGATCTCGGTGGCATCGACTTGCGCGGGGCACGGCTGGCGTCGGCTTGCTTCGTCGACTGCCAGTTGCCAAAGGCGCAGCTCGCCGGCGCGCAGCTCGATGGCGCGGTCTTCACCAAGGACTGCCTGCTGCCCGGCATCGACCTGTCGCATGCAAGCCTGCGCACGGCCAACTTCGGCGAGGTCGACCTGCGTGGCGCCACGCTGGTCAAGGCGCAGCTGGCAGGCGCCAACTTCAGCGCCGCACGGCTGGCCGGCTGCGATGCGCGACTGGCCAACGCCGAGGGTGCGCTGCTACGCAAGGCAGTCTTCACGCAGGCCCGGCTCGCAGGCACGAATTTCAAGGACGCAATGTTGCAGCACGCCGACCTGCGCAGTGCCGACCTGCGCAATGCCAACCTGTTCGGCGCCGACCTGTCGCGCGCCAAACTCGATGGCGACGTGCGCTTCGACGGTGCGCTGCTGGAGCGCGTGCGCACCTGGCCGCGGCTCACGCCGGAACAGCAGGCACGGCACGCTGCCGCGCACCCGCTATGAAGGCCGAAACCCTTTCGCTGGCCGTCAGCATGGGCGAAGCCATCGACGGGCTCGACCTGCGCCGCGGTCAGTTCGCGAAGACCTTCCTCGGCGGGGGCGTGTTCACGCAGGCCCGCCTCGAGGAAGCCGACCTGCGCGAGGCCGACGCACGCGAGAGCGTGTTCGACCGGTGCACGCTGCAAGGCACGCTGTTCAACGGCGCCAACCTGCGCCGTGCCACCTTCAACCAGTGCGAGCTGGCGCATGCCGACTTCCGGCATGCCCACCTGCACGGCGCGACCTTCAGCGAATGCAAGCTCACGCATGCCCAGTTCGCGCAGGCCTGGCTCGGCATGGCGACCTTTTCGCGCTGCCAGCTCGACCATGCGAGCCTGGCCGGCGCGCAGATGGAGTCGGCGGTGTTCTCGGAGTCGTCCCTGATCGACGTGAACGCCGACGACAGCGAGTGGAAGCACACCTGCATGCTGCAGTGCGACCTGGCACGGCTGACCTGGGACGGTGCGCGCATGACGCGGGCGATGTTCACCAAAACGGCGCTGCAGCAAAAGTCCTTTGCCGGGCTGGTGCTCGACGGCTGCCAGTTCTCCTTTGCCGATCTCACCGAAGCCGACTTCTCCGGGGTGTCGATGCGGCAGTGCAACTTCCAGGGCGCCACGCTGGACCGCGCGAACTTCCGCCAGGCCGTGGGGCCGAACGCGCTGTTCTGCGGCGCCGCCGGCGAGCAGGTCGATTTTTCGCAGGCCCGGCTGCGGCAGGCCCTTTTCACCGGCGGGAAGTTTCCGGCCGCGCGCTTCGATGGTGCCGACCTGTACCAATGCCATTTCGCCGAGGCCCAGCTCGCAGGTGCCAGCCTGGCGGGCGCGGAGCTGACCTATGCCGACTTCCGCCACGGCGACCTCCGTTGCGCCGACCTGCGGCAGGCCACCTTGTTCCGCACCGTGCTGCACGGCACCCGCACCGACGAGGCGCAGATGACCGACCGCGCCCGCGCGCTCGAAACCGACCCCGACCTGGCCCGCGCCGAACGCTGGACCGCCACCGCCTGATCTTTCCGGAGAAGACCCATGACCACTGCGACCACTCCTTCCCGAACCCGCCGGCGCACCGCCGCCGGCCATGCGCAGGCCACGCCGGCGCAAAGCTGCGTTGGCCTGGTCACGGCCTGTGCGGCCGACCGTTTCAGCGTGACCAGCGGCGGCCTGCAGGCGAACGGCCGCCGTGCAGCCAGTTGCCTGCTGGAACCCGCGGTGGGCGACACGGTCGCCTGCCTGCTGGTGGCACCCGATGAAGTCTGGGTGCTCGCGGTGCTTCAGCGCGAAGAGGGCGTGGCCAACGTGCTGCGCTGCGAAGGGCCGCTGACGCTGGCCGCGCCGGGGCTGGCACTCGAAACCGGCGCCTTCTCGCTGCGCGCCGGGCAGGCCCGCGTGACCACCGACGACGCGCAGTTCATCGGCAAGAAGCTGCAGGTGATCGGTACGGTGGTCAAGGTGGTCGGCTCGGTGCTCTCGACCGTGTTCGAGCGCGTGAGCCATTTCAGCCGCAACCACCTGCGCACCACCGAAGGCATCGACCGCGTGCATGCCACGCACGTGGAATGCGAGGCCGATCAGCTTGCCCGCATCTCGGGCCAGCATCTGCTGCTGAACGGGCAGGATCTGGTGAAGGCGCGCGGCGGCCAGATCCACTTCGGCTGACCTCGCAAAGGAGCGCATCGTGTTTGCCAACTGCCAGCTGATGGGCACCGACATGGGCTTTCCCGATGTCTGCATGACACCGGCCGCGCCCTCGCCGATCCCCATTCCGTACCCCAACATCGCGATGGGGCCGATGGCCATTCCGAACTGCCCGACCATCCTCATCATGGGCATGCCGGCGCACAACCTCGGCACCACCATTCCCATGACCAATGGCGACAACTCCGGCGTCGTGATGGGCGTGGCATCGGGCACGGTGATGGGGCCGAGCCGCCACCTGACGGCCGCTTTCACGGTACTCTTCCAGGGCATGCCGGCGACGCGGCTGACCAGCGTTTCGCTGCAGAACAGCACCAACTGCCCAGGCGTTCGCGCCGTGCCGAGCCAAGCTCTCGTGCTGCTGCTGTCGCCATGATTCATCCCTTGCCTGGAGCGCTGCCGTGATTCGAATCGTTGTGGTCACTCATCAGGGCGCGCCGGTGGCCCGGTCGCTGGCGGTGCAGTTCGGGCCCGGCGGCGGCACCATCGGCCGCGCGCCCACCAACGCGCTGGTGCTGGACGACCCCGAGCGCACGGTGTCGCGCGTGCATGCGCAGGTCGTGTGCCGCGAGGGCCACTACTTCGTGGTCGACCGCGGCAGCAACCCGATGCTGTGCAACGGCCGCCCACTCGGCGCCGGCAACGAGGTCGCGCTGCACAGCGGCGACCGGCTCGTGCTCGGCGGCTTCGAGCTTCGGGTAGAGGCCGAGCCGGAGGCGCCCATCGCACCGGCCGCTGGCGGGCCTGGCTTCGGCGATGAACTCGGCCTGGGCTTCGGCGCTGCCGTCGCCGCGCCGGCAACGGACGACGACCCCTTCGCCGACCTGCTGGCCGGCTTGGGCCCCGCACCTGCCGCACCGTCGCCCGCTCCGGCCGCGGCACGCCGGCCCGCCGACCCGATGCTGTTCCCGAATCCGCTCGAGTCCGGTGCCGGCCGCAGTGCGCAGTCCGCCGCGGACGACCCGTTTGCCGATCTGCTCGGCCCGGGGCCTGCCGCAGCACCGCGCGGGCCGGCCGCGCTCGACGATTTCTCCGACCTCGGCATTCCGTCGGCCGGCAAGGCCACGTCGATCGACGATCTGTTCGGCGGCAGCGCCGGCATGGGGGGGCTGGGCGGCGACCCGCTGGCGCTTTCACCGCTGGCCGACCCGCTGCTGCAGCCGAACACCGCGGCCCATGCCGACCCGCTGGCCGCGCTGCAGGGCACGCCGCGCCCGAGCGCCGCGCCGCGCAGCGACCATCTGCCGGTGGGGCAGTTCGGCTACGTACCGCCGCTGGCCGTGACGCCATCCGCGCCGGCCCCGGCCGCAGTCGCGTTCGACGACGAGACCGGATTGCCGATAGCAAAAGCTTCGCCACGCGTGCCCGCGCCCGTGCCTGCACCCGCGCCGGCGGTCATGCCGCCGCCCGCGCAGCGCCCCGTCGCGCCCGCAACGCCGGCGTCGGATGCCGAGTTGCTGGCCGCCTTCCTGCGCGGCCTCGGCAGCCAGCACCAGCCGCCCGACGCGCTGACGCCGGGCCTGATGGAACGCATCGGCGTCATCCTGCGCAGCTCGACCGAAGGCACGCTGCAACTGCTGCTGACGCGCCAGGAGTTCAAGCGCGAGGTGCGGGCCGAGGTCACGATGATCGCGTCGCAAGCCAACAACCCGCTCAAGTTCTCGCCAACGGTCGAGGTCGCGCTGGCGCACCTGCTGGGCCCCGGCGTGCGCGGCTTCATGCCGCCCGAGGCCGCGATGCGCGACGCCTACAACGACCTGCGCGCGCACCAGTTCGGCGTGATGGTCGGCATGCGCGCGGCGCTGGCCCATGTGATCGAGCGCTTCGCGCCCGACGAGCTCGAAAAGAAGATCGCCGCGAAGTCGGCGCTCGACAGCCTGTTCGCCGCCAACCGCAAGGCCAGGCTGTGGGATCAGTTCGTGGCGCTCTATGGCGGCATTGCCACCGAGGCCGAGGACGACTTCCACAGCCTGTTCGGCAAGGCCTTTCTCGAGGCCTACGAAGCGCAGATGGAACGCCTCAAGTCAGGCCAATGAGAAGAAGAGAGGCACCCGGGGTGGAAATCGAAATCGTCACACTGTCCAGGCAAGGCGGACGCAGCTACAACGAAGACGTGCATGGCCATTGGCACGATGACCGCTATGTCGCCTGCCTGGTGGCCGACGGCGCCGGCGGCCACGGCGGCGGCGACGTGGCAGCGGCCACCGCGCGCAGCAGCGTGCTCGGCGGCTTTGCGGCCGCGCCGGGGCTCGATGGCGCCGCGCTGCGCCGGCTGCTCGAACAGGCGAACCGCGACGTGGTGGCGCGGCAGGCCGAGGGCGGCAAGCTTGCGGCCATGCGCTCCACGGTGGTGCTGGCAGCGATCGACCTGCACGACAACCAGTTCGCCTGGGCCCACAGCGGCGACAGCCGCGCCTACTTGTTCCGTGCGGGCGCACTGGTGGCGCGCACCATCGACCACAGCCTGGTGCAGCAGATGGTGGCCGGCGGCATGATCGACGAGGAGGGCGCACGCCTGCACCCGCAGCGCAACATGCTGTTGTCGGCGCTGGGCTCGGTCGACGAACCGCCCGAGATCGCGGTGTCGGCGCCGATGCCGCTGGCGCCCGGCGACGTGCTGCTGCTGTGCAGCGATGGGGTCTGGGAACCGCTCGGTGACGACTGCCTGCGCGAGACGCTGCAGGCCTCGCGCAACCCGAGCCAGTGGGTCGACCAGCTCGACACCGAAGTCAGGGCGCGTGCCCGGCCGAACCATGACAACTACACGGCGCTCGCCGTCTGGTTCCATGCCGACGACGAGGTCACGCAGTTGCTGCCCGACACGATTCCTGCGGCCCCCTGATTCAGTCGGGCGAGGCCGCGGCGCTACTTGAAGCGCTTGGCGTACTTCCGCGAATCGGCCAGGGCACCACGCAATGGCGCGAGCGCCGTCTGCGGCAGGTTGTCGTAATGGGCCTCCGCTTCGCCTTCGGCATGCTCGGACAGCACGTAGTTCATGTTGTCGAAGCTGTAGACCCGCTTGAGCGCGCCCATGTGAACGACGCCGGGTTCGGGGCTGACGTCGAACTTGCCATCGATCTTTACCGGGATCGGCCCCATGGCGCCGCCGCGCTTGGCCAGGTCGTTCTGGAACTGGTAGATCCGTGCGATCGTCAGCGGCCCGCAATAGCCGTCCTCCACCAGGGGCTCGAGCCGGTTCACTTCGCGCGAGGTCATGTAGCGGTCGGCATAGCCGTCTTTGCGCTCGAAGTAGGTGATGTTGAGGCAGACCTGCGCCAGCATCACGTCATCGCGCATGTTCACGCCGCCGTGCCCGACCGTGTAGTCGATCGAGTAGCGGCCTTGCGCGTCAGGGTTCTTGATCGAGAACGCCATCGTCGTTCCTTCGTCTGGCGCAGACCGCCTCAGGTCACCTTGTCCACTTCGATGTCCCAGGTGAACTCCGGACCGGCCTTGAGCGCGCCCTTCTCGTCCTGGAACTTGTATTCGACCTTGATCTTCTTGCAGGCGCAGCTCACGGTTTCAACCACATCGCCGCCGCCCGAGCCACCGACCGAGACACTGGTGATGAATGCTGTGGTGAGCGTGATGGTCACGTAGTCCTGCTGGCCGTCGCCCGACTTGCGCGCCGTCAGCTTGAGCTCGTCGATGTGGGTGCCCTTGATGCAGGACTTGGCCAGGTTCGGTGAAGCCTTGTCGAAGATGTGCGTGAAGCTGAAATCGTGCGGACTCGCCTTGCCATGGCCGCCGCCGCCGCCGGAGCCGGAGCCAGAAGCGTTGGAAACGCCCCAGGCCCAGCTGAGGATGTCGATTTCCTTTTCGTGACCTTCCTTCTTGGACTCGCCTTCGATGTTGTTGGTCAACTTGCCAAAAAAGTCTGAACTCATTTCGATGCTCCTTCATGAAGCCCGTCTGTAGCGGGCGGGGTTGATCTGCGACTGAAACTGCGGGCTCTGCGCTGTCCGGCGGGTTGCCTTTCAGGGGGAGCTGCTTCTAGAACGAACGGGCGGCCGGGATTTGCAAAGACGCTTTTCAAAAAATCCCGGCCGTCTCGGCGGGCCTACTTGCCGCCCTTGGCGGACGGCAGTTTCGACACCAGTCGCAGAGACACCGTGAGGCCTTCGAGCTGGTAGTGCGGGCGCAGGAAGAACTTGGAGCTGTAGTAACCGGGGTTGCCCTCGATCTCCTCGACCACGATCTCCGCGGCTGCCAGCGGCTTGCGCGATTTGGTTTCTTCCGACGAGTTGGCCGGATCACCATCGACGTAGTTCATGATCCATTTGTTGAGCCAGCGCTGCATGTCCTCCTTCTCCTTGAAGCTGCCGACCTTGTCGCGCACGATGCACTTGAGGTAGTGCGCGAAGCGGTTGCAGGCAAAGAGGTAGGGCAGGCGTGCCGCGAGGTTGGCATTGGCGGTGGCGTCCGGGTCGTCGTATTCGGCCGGCTTGTTGAGCGACTGGGCGCCGATGAAGGCCGCGAAGTCGGAGTTCTTGCGGTGGATCAGCGAGAGCAGGCCGGCTTTCGACAGTTCTGCTTCGCGCCGGTCGCTGATGGCGATCTCGGTCGGGCATTTCTGGTCGACGCCACCGTCGTCGCTCGGGAAGGTGTGCAGCGGCAGGTTTTCCACCGCACCACCCGATTCGATGCCGCGGATGCGCGAACCCCAGCCGTAGAGCTTGTACGAGCGGTTGATGTTGGTGGCCATCGCATAGGCCGCGTTGGCCCAGGCGTAGCGGGTGTGGTCGGCGCCGGCCACGTCTTCCTCGAAGTCGAACTCCTCGACCGGATTGGTCTTGGCGCCGTAGGGCGTGCGGGCCAGGAAGCGCGGCATGCAGAGGCCAATGTACTTGGAGTCGTCGGACTCGCGCAGGCTGCGCCAGCCGGCGTATTCGGGCGTGCTGAAGATCTTGGTCAGGTCGCGCGGGTTCGCGAGCTCCTGCCACGACTCCATCTGCATCAGGTTGGGGCTGGCGCCGGTGATGAAGGGTGCATGCGCGGAGGCCGCGATCTTGGCCATTTCACCGAGCAGCTCGACATCGGGCGGGCTCTGGTCGAAGTGGTAGTCGCCGACGATGGCGCCGAAGGGCTCGCCGCCGAACTGGCCGTATTCCTGCTCGTAGATCTTCTTGAAGAGCGGGCTTTGGTCCCAGGCCGCGCCCTTGAACTTCTTCAGGGTCTTGTGCAGCTCCTTCTTCGAGACGTCCATCACCCGGATCTTGAGGTTCTCGTCGCTCTCGGTGTTGTTCACCATGTAGTGCAGGCCACGCCATGCGCTTTCGAGCTTCTGGAACTCCTCGTTGTGCAGGATCTGGTTGATCTGCTCGGTGAGCTTGGCGTCGATCGCGGCGATCATGGCCTGGATCGACTTGGTCACGTCCTTGCCGATCACGGTGCTGTTGCTCAGCGCCTGCTGCGCCAGCGTGAGCACGGCCGCTTCGACCGCGCTCTTGGCTTCGTCGCTGCGCGGCTTGAATTCCTTTTGCAGGAGCGATGAAAAGTCGCTCCCCGCAAACTCGACGTCTTTCAGTGCGCTCTGCTGTTCGAGTGCTTCGGCCATGATGCTTTCTCCTCGTGATCGGAATGGGGGTGTGGTCAGGCGGCCGGTGCGGCGGCGCCGTCTTCAGGCTTCTTGCTCGCAGCCAGGGTGGCGAGCAGCGCCGGGTCTTCCAGCACCTTGGCCAGCAGGTCTTCGGCGCCGCCCTTGCCGTCCATGTAGGTCACGAGGTTCGACAACTGCGTGCGCGCCTCGAGCAGCTTCTTGAGCGCATCGACCTTGGTCGCCACCGCGGCGGGCGAGAAGTCGTCCATGTTCTCGAAAGTGATGTCCACCTTCAGGTCGCCTTCGCCGGTGAGCGTGTTCGGCACCGAGAACGCGGCGCGCGGCTTCATGGCCTTCATGCGCGAGTCGAAGTTGTCGGTGTCGATCTCGAGGAACTTGCGGTCACCCACCGGCGCCAGCGGATCGGCGGGCTTGCCGGACAGGTCGGCCAGCACGCCCATCACGAAGGGCAACTGCACCTTCTTCTCCGCACCGTAGAGCTCCACGTCGTATTCGATCTGAACCCGTGGCGCCCGGTTGCGGGCGATGAATTTCTGACTGCTCTTGGCCATGGAAATGCTCCTTGCGGTTGGGTGCGACGGGTCGCTGAAAAAAACTTCATTCCGACGGGCGCTTGCCCGTCACGGTTTCGATGGTGTCGAGCGCGTTGGGCGCCAGGTTGGCCATGATTTCGAAGAAGCTCACGCCGATGAGCTTCTTGGCGCGTTCGATCAGGAGCGGCGCCGGGTTGCCCGGTTCAGTCTGCTCCAGGTAGCGGATCACGCGGTCGAGCATCTGGATCGCGTCCTGGCGCGTCGTGATGTCTCCGCGTGCGGCAGCGGGCCGCGCCGCTGCCGGTGCCTCGGCCGAATCGGACGCGGCCGGAGCCTCTTCGGCTTCGGCGCTGCTGCCGACGACTGCGCTGCAGGCTTGGCGCAAGGCCATGCCGATGCGTCGCAGCTGCACGAGCTCGATCGCGTCGGAGCGGCCGGTGCGCTCGCTCAGCAGGGTCTGCAGCCGGGTGACCAGGGCCGGCACGCCGAGCAGCGTCTGCACGACCTCTGGATGCTCGGCCTGGATCTCGACCAGTGCGCCGTGCACTTGCGCCGCCGAGTACGTGGCCTCGGTGCCGACGGCCGCCAGCACGTTCTGTGCGATCGCGATGTCACGGATCCTGATCGGCCCGACGCCCCGCGCCACGCCCACGCCGGCCTCGTAGAAATCGCGCAGCACCATGCTTTCGTCGGTGAGCGGGGCCAGCGCGTTGAGCCGCATCGTGGGGTCGTTGTCGTCGTCGGCATCCAGCTTTGGATGTATGCCGTCCCAGAAGGTGTCGAGCAGGCCCGTGAGCAACTGCATGCCGAAAGTGAAGCCGGTCACGCCCTGCAGGCGGGTCGACGCGCGCAGCAGCAGCACCGCGGCGCGAACGTCCTTGGCACGGCGCAGCAACGCCTGCGCCTGGTCCGACACCGTGCGCCACTCGGGTTCCACGGCGGGGATGACGGTATCGCCGAACTGTTGTTCAGGCTTGCCCTGGGCCGCCGAATCGAGCGCCGTGAAGGCTGGGTCGTACTCAAGATCTTCGCCGGTCGGCGATGCCTCGCTGATGGGTGCCTGCAAGGCCTCGACGAGTTCGGGTGTCAGCATGTTGCCTGTTCAAATTGACTGGTGATAATCAAAGATGCGTAGACACCGGTCAATGCAACGAAGGGAATAGCATGAGAGTCCTTGGTACACGCCGTTTGCCCTATGGCCGTTCTCTCGCCGCTGCCTTGCTGGTGGCGTGGATGCTTGCAGGCTGCGCCAAGCCGCCCGTCGTGATCGTGACGCCGGTGGCCATGACGGTGGCGGCCGGCGCCGACGCCAACCCCGATGCGCGCGGCCGCGCTTCGCCGCTCACGGTTCGCGTCTACGCGCTCAAGTCGGCCGGCCCGTTCGAAGCAGCCGACTTCTTCTCGCTGTTCGAAAAAGACACGGCCACGCTCGGCGCCGAACTGGTGCAGCGCGAAGAGATGCTGCTGCGCCCCGGCGAAAGCAAGAAGATCGAGATGACCTTGCCGGCCGATGCCAAGGCGATCGGCGTGATGGCGGCCTACCGCGATCTGGATCGCGCGCGCTGGCGCGAGGTGCGGGCGGTCGAGCCCGGCAAGCCGCTGGTGCTGACCGTGACCCTCGGCGCCCGCCAGATCAGGATCGACCCCGCGAAGTAACGGGAAGGCGCGCTTCACCGGAGCTGCCGCGCCGGGCGCGCCAGCGACTGGTCGTCCGGCAGAAAGCGCTGGAACAGGTCGGTGGCAAACGCGCCCTGGTCCGCCTCCGACGCGGCGGCCGTCAGGTAGAGGCCGCGCCATGGCGCACCCGCTCCCGGCGCGAATAGCTGATCGACCAGTGCGGCCAGATCCGCTTGCAGCGCCACCACCTGCTCGACCCAGCGAAGAATCGCCAGGCGCGCTGCCGGATCGGGCTGGTCGCGCACCAGCGCCATGCCCAGCGCCTGAAGCCGCGCCGACAGCGGCGCAAACAACGCGTCAAGGCGCGGTGCGCCGCCGCCGCTGCCGGCATCCGGTTCGATGAAGCAGTGACCCAGCGCCTGTGCGAGGACCTCCGGTTGCAGTCCGGCGCGCACCTCGGCATAACCCTGCAAGCGCTCGAGCCCGGTGACCACCACGTAGACCGGCAATTGCAGCTGCAGCAACTGCGCTGCTTCCCGTGCCAGTGCTGCGAGCCTGCGCGGCGCCTGCGGCAGTGCCTTCGCAGCGACGCACACCACCACGCCGTTCAGCGGCAAGGCCGGGCGTTGTTCGGCCAGCGTCAGGAGCCCCTGGAGCCAGAGGCTGCGCGCCCCGCTGTCTGCTGTGTCTTCGGCGATGCCGGGGCCGGGCGCGATGGCGGTCATGGCGGGCTGCGTCCAGGCCTGCCAGGGTGTGGATGCGGTTTCCTTCTGTGGCAGGGCATTGCCGGCCTGAAGCAGTCCCGCCACGTTGGCGGCTGCGTCACCGACAAAGAGGAATCGGGGATGCAGCGCATCGGATGTGCCCGGCGCGGTGCCTGCAGGCGGTGGCGCAGCTGGCGGTGTATCGGCGGCACCGTGGCCGAGTTCGGCAAGACGCGTGTGCAGCAACCGGCGGCGTTGCCAGCGCCGATGCCCGAGCGTCCACCACCAGAGCAGTGCGAAGCCGACCGCGCAGCCCAGGGGCAGCAGCCAGAATTGCGCGGGCAGCGAGTGCAGGACTTGATCGAGCGTGGTGGCCATGTTCTCAGCGCTCGGTGGTTTCCAGGAACACGAACTCGGCGACCGGCCGCTCCGGATCCTTGTTGGCCGTCAACGATCCGCGCAGGCGCAGCAGGTAGTCGGAGGCCAGCTCGAAGGGCGGCCGGTCGGCGTTTTCGCTGAACGCCAATGGCGAGGCGAGCGCCGTCACCAGCACGGTGCCGAACGGCGGGCTGACCAGCCAGCTCGAAGGAATGTCCTGGCCCAGCTCGACCTGCTCGCCAGCGGCGAGCCGCCGTGGGCTGCGCCCGGCGTTGAAATGCAGCACCGAGCCATCGGCCGTGTAGTAGTCCACCCACAGGTGGCCATCGAAGTTGGGCTGCGTCACTTGCAGCAGCACCAACTCGCCCTCGCGCAGCCGGCCATCGCGGGCGCTCTTGACGTTGATGGCCAGGCCGCGCTGCTTGTCGCGGTTGCGTGCCTGGTAGGGCTTCAGCATGGCCACCACTTCGCAATGCGGCCACACGCGCAATGCCAGTGCGACGTTCGCCGACTTCACGCCGGGCAGCGCCGCGATCTCGCCGCGCACGCGCTCCAAGTCAGCGGGCAGCGAGACGAAGCCGCGCACCTCGGCGACCCCGCCGTCGGAAACCGTGGCGGAGAGATCCGCGCAGGCGTAGGCCTGGAGCCGCTGGTCGACGCGCTGCGCCAGCAGTGACGACATGTCGCGGGGCCCGGTCAGCAACAGCCAGAGCAGGGTGACCAGTGGTGTCAGCAGCGCCAGCGCCGCGCCGGCCCGCAGGATCGAACGTTCGCGCTGCTCGGGCTGCCGCAGCGTCGGCGGGGCGGGGGCCGCATAGGGTTGCGGCGTGATGTGATCCTGCGCGAGCGTCGCCAGGGTCAGCGGCGGCACCGCCAGTTGCTGGCCGTGCAGCGCCTTGAGCTTGCCGAGTTCGCCGCTGTCGTTGCTCTCGAAGTAATACTGGCCGGTGAAGCCGTTCGCCAGGGCGTACCAATAGACCTCGCGCAACTCGCCATCCTCGGCTTGCAGCGCAGAGAGGTGGTGGAAGAACTCGCTGTGCGCGTTGTTGGAGTTGAAAAGCTGCACCTGCAGCGGCGTGGTGCGGGCGTTCCAGTCCGGGTCGCGCGCGAGGATCTCGTCGAGCCACGCGACCAGCGCGAACGAGGCCGATTCGAGTTCGCCGGGGCGATGCCCCGCCGCGGTAGCGTGCTCGCGCGCCCGCTCGAGCAGGTCCAGCGCCTGCTTCTGCGTGTCGCCGACCGATGCATGAGGGTGTCGTGCCTGGATTGCCGCATCCAGTTCGAGACCGAGCGAGAACAGTGGGCGGAAGAAATCGAGCAGGCGAGGCATGGATGCTCGCGGCTACCCTTCGATGGCGGGAGCGTCGTGTTTGCGCCGGTGTCGATGGCACATGCCGTGATCCCCGTCCATGTAGAAGTGCGACCAATTCTTTCAATGGCACCGGACGCGCACCATATCGCTTGGGGACTATGTCGTTCGGGCGGAGCAATTGGCTTGCTGCGCGCGGCAATCACCGCTATCTTCGGTCGAGTTAACAATTGCTGCCGGGGGTGCCCCATGAAAATCCTGATCGCCGATGACCACCGGCTCGTCATCGAAGCGGTCAAGGCCAAGCTGGCGGAGATCGAGCCCGACATCGAGTTCGTGCTCGCCATGAGCGTCGACGAGTTGCTCGCTGGCGCCTCCGATGAACTCGACCTGGCCGTGATCGACCTCAACATGCCCGGCGCCGATGGCCAGGCGCACATCGAGGAAATCCGCCGCCGCCACCCGGCCGTGCCTGTGATCGTGCTGTCGGGCTACGAAGATCCGGCGGTCATGCGCAGCGCGCTCGAGCGTGGCGTGCTCGGCTTCATTCCGAAGGCCTATTCGCCGGAAGTCATGATTTCAGCGGTTCGGCTGGTGCTGGCCGGCGGTGTGTATGTGCCGCCGATGATGCTGTCGGCCTTGCCGCCGGGCATCGTGGCCGGCGTGCCGGCCAAGACCACGACCGACACGGCGGCGCCGCGCCCTGCCAGTGCGCAGACGCTCGAACACCTGCGCAACGTGCTGACCGAGCGTCAGGTCGAAGTGCTGCAACTCCTGTCCCAGGGCAAGCCCAACAAGCTGATCGGCCGCGCGCTTGGCATCAGCGAAGGCACGGTCAAGATTCATCTGGCGGCGATCTTCCGCGCGCTCAATGTCCGCAATCGCACCGAGGCGGTGGTGGCTGCGCAGACGCTGACCGAAGCCCAGATGTAGTCCGGCTGCAGCGGGCGCTATGCTCGCCCGCATGATTCCGGATCTTTCCCGCTTCGACGCCGCGATCGTCGATCTCGACGGCACCATGGTCGACACGCTCGGCGATTTCGTCGTGGCGCTGAACCTGATGCTGGCCGACCTCGGGTTGCCGAAGGTGGCGCCCGAGACCGTCAGGCCACTGGTCGGCAAGGGCTCGGAACACCTGATTCTTTCGGTGCTCGACCACGTGCTGGCGCCCGCGCAAGCGTCCGCAGTGCAGCAGCGCTTCGATGCGGCCTGGGCGCGCTATCAGCATCACTACAGCCACGTCAACGGCCTGCATTCGGCCGTGTACCCGGGCGTGGTCGAGGGTCTGCGGGCGCTGCGTTCGCACGGACTTCGGCTCGCCTGCCTCACCAACAAGCCCACCGCCTTCGCCAAGGTACTGCTGGCGGCCAAGGGCCTCGACGGCTTTTTCGCCACCGTGTTCGGCGGCGATGCATTCGAGCGCAAGAAGCCCGACCCGTTGCCCTTGCGCAAGACCTGCGAGGCGCTCGGCAGCAAGCCGGCGCGCACGCTGATGCTCGGCGATTCGAGCAACGATGCGCGCGCCGCGCGCGCGGCGGGTTGCCCGGTGGTGCTGGTGAGCTACGGCTACAACCACGGCGAGCCGGTGCGCGGCGTCGACGCCGACGGTTTTGTCGACTCGCTGGAAGAGCTCAGCTCTTTCCGAGCAGCGCGTCCTTGAGCTTCCAGTCGGCCGGTGCCGGGCCGAGCCAGATGCGCATCAGCGCGTTGAAGAAGGCGGCCTCCTTGATCGGCTCGCCCTGCGCAACGCCCCGCACCGTTATCACCGTGCCGGTGCCCGGCAGCCAGTCGATGGTGAAGGTGTCTCCGGTCTTGAGCACCTTCTGGTCGGCAAACATCTGGCCCATGCGCAGCAGGCCGGGCACCAGTTGTGCGAACTCGCTGCGTGGCGAGTTGTCTTCGACGCCGCGCGTGAACAGCTTGCCGAGCTCGTTCGCCTCGATGTCGCGCAGCATCGTGATGGTCATGCGCTTCGGCCCGGTGGCGGCCAGCACTTCTTCGGGCGTGCCGGCCTTCTGGCCCAGGTAGAGGCCGGCGGTGTAGACCTTGAATACGGCCTTGTAGCGGACGCCGGCGCCGTTGAGCTGCAGCTTGCTGCCGCGCAGTTCGATGCCGTCTTCGAGTTTGACGCCTGCGACGTCGACCTGGGCGGCCGACGCGCCGAGCGTGCAGAGGGAAGCCACCGCAAGCAGGATCGCAGGGATCGAGCGCTGGAAGGCAGACTGGAGCATGGGTTTGTCCTTGGTTATGGAAACGAGCGACTCCATCCCTGAATGTATCAATTTGTACACGTATTGTCGCTCAGCTAAACTCCGCGCTCCATGTTCATTCATCACGTCATCCAGACAGGTCAAGGCGCCCGGGGAGCCTGGCCCTGGCGTCGCCCGTCGTCGCTGTCTTCTTGATTGCACGGCGCACGCCGTGCGCCCGCGGCGCCTGATCGCAGCATCGACTCAGGGCCAAACGTGAATGACCCAGCCACCGGCCGTCCAGCGCCGGGCGGCAGACGGAGAGAGACCCCGTGATCACCGAACTCGAATTCAAAAGCCTCAGCGCGCAGGGCTACAACCGCATTCCGCTGATGGTCGAGGCCTTTGCCGACCTCGAAACCCCGCTCTCGCTGTATCTCAAGCTCGCGCACACCAAGGACGGCGGCAAGTACAGCTTCCTGCTCGAATCCGTCGTCGGCGGCGAGCGCTTCGGCCGCTACAGCTTCATCGGCCTGCCGGCCCGCACGCTGATCCGCGCCAGCGGTTTCGGCGCGCAAGCGCGCACAGAGGTCGTGACCGACGGCCAGGTGGTCGAAACCGCCGACGGCAACCCGCTCGATTTCATCGAGGCCTATCAAAAGCGCTTCAAGGTGGCGCTGCGGCCCGGCCTGCCGCGCTTTTGCGGCGGGCTGGCCGGCTACTTCGGCTACGACGCGGTGCGCTACATCGAGAAAAAGCTCGAAAAAACCTGCCCGCCCGATACGCTGGGCTGCCCCGACATCATGCTGCTGCAGTGCGAAGAGCTGGCCGTCATCGACAACCTCTCGGGCAAGCTCTACCTGATCGTCTACGCCGACCCGACGCGGCCCGAGGCCTACACCAACGCCAAGCGGCGCCTGCGCGAATTGCGCGACCAGCTCAAGTATTCGGTCGCTGCGCCCCAGGTCAAGCCGAGCCAGCCGCATCCGGTGGAGCGCTCTTTCGCCAAGGCCGATTACCTCGCCGCGGTCGAGCGTGCCAAGGAGCTGATCGCCGGCGGCGATTTCATGCAGGTGCAGATCGGCCAGCGCATCAGCAAGCGCTACACCGAGTCGCCGCTGTCGCTGTACCGGGCGCTGCGCTCGATGAATCCGTCGCCCTACATGTTCTATTACCACCTGGGCGATTTCCACGTGGTCGCGGCTTCGCCGGAGATCCTGGTGCGCCAGGAAAACATTGCCGACGGCGAGCAGAAGGTGACCATTCGCCCGCTCGCCGGCACGCGCCCGCGTGGCGCCTCGATCGAGCTCGACAAGGCGGCCGAGGTCGAGCTCATCAACGATCCGAAGGAGCGCGCCGAGCACGTGATGCTGATCGACCTGGCGCGCAACGACATCGGCCGCATCGCGAAGATCGGCACGGTGAAAGTCACCGAAGCCTTCGCGGTCGAGCGCTACAGCCACGTGATGCACATCGTGAGCAACGTCGAGGGCACGCTGAAGGACGGCATGACCGCGATCGACGTGCTCAAGGCGACCTTTCCGGCCGGCACGCTGACCGGCGCGCCCAAGGTGCACGCGATGGAACTCATCGACGAACTGGAGCCGACCAAGCGCGGGCTCTACGGCGGCGCCTGCGGCTACATCAGCTACGCGGGCGACATGGACGTGGCGATCACCATCCGCACCGGCATCATCAAGAACCAGGTGCTGCACGTGCAGGCCGCTGCAGGCGTGGTGGCCGATTCGGTGCCTGAACTCGAGTGGAAGGAAACCGAGGCCAAGGCGCGCGCGCTGCTGCGCGCGGCCGAGCTGGTCGAGGAGGGTCTGGAATGAGCGTCCACGAAAGCGTCAACGACTTCTCGCACGAGATCATCGGCGCTGCCGTCGAGGTGCAGCGCGTGCTCGGCACGGGGCTCGTCGAATCGGCCTACGCCGCAGCGCTCGAAGTCGAACTCGCCGAGCGCGAGATCGGCTTCCAGCGTGACGTTCCGCTCTCGGCGCACTACAAGCAGCGCGATCTCGGCGAGGTGTACCGCGCCGATTTCGTGGTCGAGCAGTCGGTCATCGTCGAGCTGCGCGCCGTCGAGGTGCTGACCGACCTGCACCGCGCGCAGGTGATGGCCGCGCTGCGGCTCTCGGGCCTGAAGCTCGGCCTGCTGATCAACTTCAATGTGTTCCCCGTCGTCAAAGGCGTCCACCGGATCGTGAGCAAGCCATGAAAGTCTTGATGATCGACAACTACGACTCGTTCACCTACAACATCGTCCAGTACCTGGGCGAGCTGGGGGCCGAGGTCGAGGTGCAGCGCAACGACGAGATCAGCGTGGCGCAGATCGGCGAGCGCATCGCAGCCGGCGTGACGCGGCTCGTGGTGTCGCCCGGGCCCTGTTCGCCGGCCGAGGCGGGCGTGTCGGTGCCGGCCATCACGGCCTTTGCCGGCAAGCTGCCGATCCTGGGTGTCTGCCTCGGCCACCAGGCCATCGGCGCGGCGTTCGGCGGCAGGATCATCCGCGCGCAGCAGCTCATGCACGGCAAGACCAGCGAGATCACGACCACCCGCGAAGGCGTGTTCGCGGGGCTGCCGGAGAAGTTCACGGTAAACCGCTACCACTCGCTCGCGATCGAGCGCGAGAGCTGCCCCGAGGCGCTGGCCATCACCGCCTGGACGTACGACGGCGAGATCATGGGCGTGCGCCACACCGGCTTTGCGCACGACGTGCGCATCGAAGGCGTGCAGTTCCATCCGGAGTCCATCCTCACCGAGCACGGCCACGCGATGCTCAGGAATTTTCTGGCCTGACGGCGGACGCTGGAGGCGAAGATGACCCACGAAACCACGGTCGACCTGCGCAGCGACACCGTCACGCAGCCGACCCCCGCGATGCGCGCCGCCATGGCCGCGGCACCGCTCGGCGACGACGTGTTCGGCACCGACCCGAGCGTCAACGCGCTGCAGGACAAGATCGCCACCATGCTCGGCTTCGAGGCGGCGCTGTTCGTGCCGACCGGCACGCAGAGCAACCTGTGCGCGATCCTGTCGCACTGTGGTCGCGGCGACGAGTACATCGTGGGCCAGATGGCGCACTGTTACCGCTGGGAAGGCGGCGGCGCCGCGGTGTTCGGCAGCGTGCAGCCCCAGCCGCTCGATCACGCGGCCGACGGCACGCTGCCGCTCGCGCAGATCGAGGCCGCGATCAAGCCCGACGATGCGCACTTTGCGCGCACCAAACTGCTCGCGCTGGAGAACACGCTGGGGGGCAGGCTGTTGCCGTTCGGCTACGTGCAGGCCGCGACCGCGTTGGCGAAGTCGAGGGGCCTGCAATGCCATCTCGACGGCGCGCGCCTCTTCAACGCGGCCGTCGCACAAGCTGCGGGCGCGGGCAGCGATGCCCGCGCCGAGGCCCGCCGCATCGCACAATGCTTCGACAGCGTCTCGGTCTGCTTCAGCAAGGGCCTGGGTGCGCCGATCGGCTCGGCGCTTTGCGGGTCGCGCGAGTTCATCGCGCGCGCGCACCGCATCCGCAAGATGGCGGGTGGCGGCATGCGCCAAGCCGGACTGCTGGCGGCAGCGGCGTCGCATGCGCTGGACCATCACGTCGAGCGCCTGGCCGACGATCACGCGCTGGCACAACGCCTTGCAAGCGGCCTGGCCGGCATCGACGGCTTCGTGGTCGAGCCGCCGCAAACCAACATCGTCTTCGTCGACCTCGAAGGCGCGGCCAAGGCGCGCTCGGCCGCGCTCATGGCTTATCTCGGCGAGCAACGCATCCTCGCCACCGGCTTGTACAAGCTGCGCTTCGTCACGCACCTGGACGTCGATGCCGCCGGCGTCGATCGCGCCGTGCGTGCAATCCGCGGCTTCTTCCAGGGTTGAACGACGCCATGCCCGATCTTTCGCATCTGCTGGTCTTCATCGCGGCCGGCTGGCTGCTGAACCTGACGCCCGGCCCGGACGTGTTCTATATCGTGACGAACGCACTGCGCTCGGGCGCACGCGCCGGCATCGTGGCAGGGCTCGGCATCACCGCAGGCTGCTTCGTGCACATCGGCGCGGCCGCGCTGGGCGTGGGCACGCTGCTCGCGACCTCGGTTCATGCGTTCACCCTGCTCAAGTACATCGGTGCGGCCTACCTGTTGTACATGGGCATCCGCATGGTGCTGTCGAAGACGCCCCCGGCGGCCGATCTCGCGGCGATGGCCGCCGCTGGCGAAGCACGCAGCCTGCGGGCCGTCTTCATGGGCGGCTTCTGGACCAACGTGCTGAACCCGAAGGTCGCGCTGTTCTTCCTTGCCTTCGTGCCGCAGTTCATTGCGCCCGACGCCGGCAACAAGGCGCTGGCCTTCGTGCTGCTCGGCGTGCTGTTCAACCTCAATGCCATTCCCGTGAACTCAGGCTGGGCGCTGGCCGGCGCCTGGATGGCGCGCCGCAGCGCGGTGCAAAAGGGCCTGCACTGGCTCGATCGCGTGGCCGGCGCGCTGTTCATCGGGTTCGGCATCAAGCTGGCCCTGTCCGACGCGCCCGCTGCGCGCTGACGCTACTCATTCAAGGAGACACACCATGCCCATCACCCCGCAGGAAGCGCTGCAGCGCACCATCGAGCACCGCGAGGTCTTCCACGACGAGATGCTGCACATCGTGCGGCTCATCATGAGTGGCGAATGCTCGCCCGTGATGATGGCCGCGCTGATCACCGGCCTGCGCGTCAAGAAGGAAACCATCGGCGAGATCACCGCCGCTGCGCAGGTGATGCGCGAGGTGTCGACCAAGGTGCCGGTGACCGACACCACCCACCTCGTCGACATCGTCGGTACGGGTGGCGACGGTTCGCACACTTTCAACATCTCGACCTGCTCGATGTTCGTCGCGGCTGCGGCGGGTGCCAAGGTCAGCAAGCACGGCGGGCGCAGCGTGTCGAGCAAGTCGGGCAGCGCCGATGTGCTGGAGTCGCTCGGCGTCAACATCAACCTCAAGCCGGATCAGATCGCGAAGTGCATAGAAGACGTCGGCATCGGCTTCATGTTCGCGCCGAACCATCACCCGGCGATGAAGAACGTGGCGCCGGTGCGCAAGGAGCTGGGCATCAAGACCATCTTCAACATCCTCGGCCCGCTGACCAACCCGGCCGGCGCACCGAACATGCTGATGGGCGTGTTCCATGCCGACCTGGTCGGCATCCAGGTGCGCGCGTTACAGCGGCTCGGTACCGAGCATGCCTTGGTGGTTTACGGGCGCGATGGCATGGACGAGATCTCGCTGGGCGCAGCCACGCTGGTCGGCGAACTCAAGAACGGCGAAATCCGCGAGTACGAACTGCACCCGGAAGACTTCGGCTTCGCGATGTCCAGCAACCGTGCGTTGCGCGTGGAAACGCCCGAGCAATCGATGGCCATGCTGTTGGGCGTGCTCGACAACCAGCCCGGCGCGGCGCGCGACATCGTGGTGCTCAACGCCGGCGCGGCGCTGTATGCGGCGAACGTGGTCGACTCGGTGGCGGCCGGCGTCGACAAGGCCCGCGCAGCGATCGAATCCGGCGCGGCGAAGGCCAAGCTGGCTGCACTGGTCAAGGCCACGACGGCGGCAGGAGCGAACTGACATGGCCGACATCCTCGACAAGATCGTTGCCGTCAAACACCAGGAAGTGGCGGCGCTGAAGCAGCGCACGCCGCTCGATGCGATCCGCTTCGACGCCGAGAGCCGCGTGCTCACGCGCGACTTCGTCGGCGCCCTGCGCGGCAAGATTGCAGCGGGCCAGGCCGCGGTGATCGCGGAGGTCAAGAAGGCGAGCCCGAGCAAGGGCGTGATCCGCACCGACTTCATCCCGGCCGACATCGCGCAGAGCTACGCCGAGGGCGACGGCACGGTCAGCGCGGCCTGCCTTTCGGTGCTGACCGACAAGCAGTTCTTCCAGGGCAGCATCGACTTTCTCAAGCAGGCGCGCGCCTCGTGCGAGTTGCCGGTGCTGCGCAAGGATTTCATGGTCGATGCGTGGCAGATCTACGAATCGCGCGCGATCGGCGCCGACGCGATCCTGCTGATCGCCGCCGTGCTCGACGACGCACAGATGAAGGACTTCGAAGCCATCGCGCTCGGGCTGGGCATGGCGGTGCTGGTCGAGGTGCACGACGCGGCCGAACTCGAACGCGCGCTGCGGCTCAAGACGCCGTTGGTCGGCGTGAACAACCGCAACCTGCGCAACTTCGAGGTGTCGATCCGGACCACGATCGACCTGTTGCCCAAATTGCCGGCCGACCGGTTGCTCGTCACCGAATCGGGCATTGCCACGCGCGAGGATGTCGCTGCGCTGCGCGCGGCCGGGATTCACGCCTTCCTGGTCGGCGAGGCCTTCATGCGCGCCGACGAGCCGGGCGACGCGCTCGCCGCCTTGTTTCGCTGAAAGGCCGGCCATGCCTGAAGTTCGTGGCGACCAACTGGCGAGCAACAACCCTTCGGACTGGCCCGTCGCGCCCGGCTGGCAGCCGCTGGTGGCCGATTTCTTCGGCAGCGCGGTCGGGCAGAAGCTGCTGGGCTTTCTGGGCGAGCGGCTCGACGCCGGCGCTGTGATTTTTCCGCCACAGCCGCTGCGCGCCCTCGAACTCACGCCGCCCGAGCAGGTACGGGTGGTCATCCTGGGCCAGGACCCGTACCACGGCCGCGGCCAGGCCGAGGGGCTGGCCTTTTCGGTCGCACCCGGCGTGGCGCTGCCGCCGTCGCTGCGCAACATCTTCAAGGAACTCGCGCGCGACCTCGGTACGGCCCCGCCGCCGTTCCCGAATCCGGGCGGCAGCCTCGTCAAGTGGGCGAAAAACGGCGTGCTGCTGCTCAACACCTGCCTCACGGTCGAGGAGGCCCAGCCCGCCAGCCATGCCGGCCGCGGCTGGGAGGTGCTGACCGACGCGGTGATCCGCCACGTCGCGCAGGGCGAGCGGCCCGTGGTTTTCATGCTCTGGGGCTCGCATGCCCAGAGCAAACGCGCGCTGATCGACATGAAGCGCCACAAGGTGCTGACCGCCAATCACCCCTCGCCGCTGTCCGCCCTGCGGCCGCCGGCGCCGTTCATCGGTTGCGGCCATTTCGGGCAGGCGCGCGCCTGGCGGGAAGCGCAGGGCACCGGCGCGGTGCAAAATCCCGGCTGAACCGGTCGACGGGGTGCGGCAACCGTGCTATATTCCGAGGTTCGCCGGAGAGGTGGCCGAGTGGTTAATGGCAGCAGACTGTAAATCTGCCCTCTTACGAGTACGCTGGTTCGAATCCAGCCCTCTCCACCAGCGATGAATTTGGTTTCTAAGAGCGATTGGATCTAGCGCTTTGGGTGCCTTGAAGTGCCCCTGATGCGGGAGTAGTTCAATGGTAGAACCCCAGCCTTCCAAGCTGATGACGCGGGTTCGATTCCCGTCTCCCGCTCCAGAGACTCGGTTCAGCGCCGGAAAAGCGATGGTTAGACAAAAGCCCTTTTGGCTCAGTGGTAGAGCACTCCCTTGGTAAGGGAGAGGTCGCGGGTCCGATTCCCGCAAAGGGCACCATTTCAGGGTGCGGCTGAGAGTTTGCACCGGGTTGGCGGCTTGTCATTTCGACGACGCGGCCCCATGTCAGTCTGTTGATCTAGTTATTTTTCGGAGTCGAGAAAATGGCAAAAGGTAAATTCACCCGCACCAAGCCGCACGTGAACGTGGGCACGATCGGTCACGTTGACCACGGCAAGACCACGCTGACGGCGGCGATTGCGACGGTGCTGTCGGCCAAGTTCGGCGGCGAAGCCAAGGCGTACGACCAGATCGACGCGGCCCCTGAAGAAAAGGCCCGCGGCATCACGATCAACACCGCGCACGTCGAATACGAAACGGCCAACCGCCACTACGCACACGTCGACTGCCCCGGCCACGCTGACTATGTAAAGAACATGATCACCGGCGCCGCCCAGATGGACGGCGCCATCTTGGTGTGCTCGGCCGCTGACGGCCCGATGCCCCAGACCCGTGAACACATCCTGCTGGCCCGCCAGGTCGGTGTGGGTTACATCATCGTCTTCCTGAACAAGTGCGACATGGTGGACGACGCCGAGCTGCTCGAGCTGGTCGAAATGGAAGTGCGCGAACTCCTGGACAAGTACGAGTTCCCGGGCGACGACACCCCGATCATCCACGGCTCGGCCAAGCTCGCTCTCGAAGGCGACAAGGGCAAGCTGGGCGAAGAAGCCATCATGAAGCTGGCCGAAGCACTCGACACCTACATCCCGACGCCCGAGCGCGCCGTGGACGGCACCTTCCTGATGCCCGTGGAAGACGTGTTCTCGATCTCGGGTCGCGGCACCGTGGTGACCGGCGCTGTCGAGCGTGGCGTGATCAAGGTTGGCGAGGAAATCGAGATCGTCGGCATCCGCCCGACCGTCAAGACCACCTGCACCGGCGTGGAAATGTTCCGCAAGCTGCTGGACCAAGGTCAAGCTGGCGACAACGTGGGCGTGCTGCTGCGCGGCACCAAGCGCGAAGAAGTCGAGCGCGGCCAAGTGCTGTGCAAGCCGGGTTCGATCAAGCCGCACACGCACTTCACCGCTGAAGTCTATGTGCTGAGCAAGGACGAAGGCGGCCGTCACACGCCGTTCTTCAACAACTACCGTCCGCAGTTCTACTTCCGCACGACGGACGTGACCGGCGCGATCGAGCTGCCGACCGACAAGGAAATGGTCATGCCCGGCGACAACGTGAGCATCACCGTCAAGCTGATCAACCCGATCGCGATGGAAGAAGGCCTGCGCTTCGCCATCCGTGAAGGCGGCAAGACGGTCGGCTCGGGTGTCGTGGCAAAGATCCTCGCCTGATCACGGAGGGGTATAGCTCAATTGGCAGAGCGTCGGTCTCCAAAACCGAAGGTTGTAGGTTCGATTCCTACTGCCCCTGCCACCTGACGGTGGTGTTGTGAGCAAGGCAAAAAGCCCGTCGTACCCACGACGGGCTTCGGCGTCTCAGGACGTTGCGTTGAATTGAAGGCCGAAAGGCCGCAGGAAATCCGCCCAAGATGGCTACTTCTCAAATCGAAACCGTGAGCACCGGCGCTGACAAGGCCAAGTTGGCTGCGGCAGTGGTGTTGGCGGTGGGCGCCATCGTGGCGTTCTACCTGCTCTCGCGCCAGGGCCCGCTGGTGCAGTGGGCTGCCTTGCTGGTGGGTCTGGCGGTGGCGGTCGGCGCTTTTGTGAGCTCCGAGAACGGCCGTCAACTGGTGGCTTTTGGCCGCGACTCCTGGCGCGAAGTGCGCAAGGTGGTCTGGCCGACGCGCAAGGAGGCCATCCAGATGACCGCCTACGTGTTCGTGTTCGTCGTGGTCATGTCGATCTTCCTTTGGCTCACCGACAAGACCCTCGAATGGGTGTTTTTTGACCTCATTCTGGGTTGGAGAAAGTAATGACCGAAGAAGTTGAAGTGTCTGCAGAAGTGACGTCGGCCATGCCGCCGCCCGCCAATCCGGATCTGCGCTGGTACGTGGTCCATGCCTACTCGGGCATGGAAAAGGCGGTCGAGCGCAACATCGTCGAGCGCATCACGCGCGCCGGCATGCAGGACAAGTTCGGCCGCATCCTGGTGCCGACCGAAGAAGTGGTCGAGATCAAGAACGGCCAGAAGCGCACCACCGAACGCCGCTTCTTCCCGGGCTACGTGCTGGTCGAAATGATCATGGACGACGAGAGCTGGCACCTGGTGAAGCACACCAACAAGGTGACCGGTTTCGTCGGTGGCGCCAAGAATCGCCCGGCCCCGATTTCGCAGAAGGAAGTCGAAGACATCGTCAACCAGATGCAGCAGGGCACTGAAAAGCCGCGCCACAAGGTCGAGTTCGTGGTGGGCGAGTTCGTGCGCGTCAAGGAAGGCCCGTTCACGGACTTCAACGGCACGATCGAAGACGTCAACTACGAGAAGAACAAGGTGCGCGTGTCGGTCATGATTTTCGGCCGCGCCACGCCGGTGGAGCTTGGCTTCTCCGAAGTCGAGAAAACCTGAGTTTCAAACACTGCGCGCATTTCCGGCTCGGCGCGCAGGCAGGTTCCAAGAGTCGTTAACCCCCGGGGAGCTGCGGCGAAAGCCAAGGCGTCATCACCCGCAAGGAGTAAGTCATGGCGAAAAAAATCGTCGGCTTCATCAAGCTGCAAGTGCCAGCTGGTAAGGCCAACCCGTCACCGCCGATCGGCCCCGCACTGGGTCAGCGCGGTTTGAACATCATGGAGTTCTGCAAGGCGTTCAACGCCCAGACCCAGGGCGTCGAGCCCGGTCTGCCGCTGCCGGTGATCATCACCGCCTTCGCGGACAAGAGCTTCACTTTCATGATCAAGTCGCCGCCGGCCGGCGTCCTGATCAAGAAGGCCATCAAGCTGGACAAGGGCTCGGCCCGTCCGCACACCGACAAGGTCGGCAAGATCACGCGCGCCCAGCTCGAAGAGATCGCCAAGACCAAGATGAAGGACCTGACCGCAGCCGATATGGATGCGGCCGTTCGAACCATCGCCGGAACTGCCCGCTCGATGGGTGTGACTGTGGAGGGCGTTTAAATGTCCAAGCTGACCAAGAAGCAAAAAGCGCTCACCGGCAAGGTTGACAGCAACAAGCTGTATCCGCTGGTCGACGCGATCGGCATCATCAAGGAAGCCGCCACCGCCAAGTTCGACGAATCGATCGACGTGGCCGTGCAACTCGGCATCGATGCCAAGAAGTCGGACCAAGTGGTGCGTGGCGCCGTCGTGATGCCCAATGGCACCGGCAAGACCAAGCGCGTGGCTGTGTTCGCCCAGGGCGCAAAGGCTGAAGAAGCCAAGGCCGCCGGTGCCGACATCGTCGGCATGGACGACCTGGCTGCGATGGTCAAGGCGGGCGACATGCCTTTCGACGTGGTCATCGCCGCGCCGGACGCCATGCGCGTGGTCGGTACTCTCGGCCAGATCCTCGGCCCGCGCGGCCTGATGCCCAACCCCAAGGTTGGCACGGTCACGCCGGACGTCGCCCAGGCAGTTCGCAACGCCAAGGCCGGCCAGGTGCAGTTCCGCGTCGACAAGGCCGGCATCGTGCACGGCACGATCGGCCGTCGTTCCTTCGACACCGACAAGCTGCAAGGCAATCTGGCTGCGCTGATCGAAGCGCTGGTCAAGGCCAAGCCGGCCACCAGCAAGGGTGTCTACCTGCGCAAGGTGGCAGTGTCGTCGACCATGGGTGTGGGTGTCCGCGTGGACACGCAAACCATTTCGGCGAGCTGAAGAAGTAGTAAGTAATTTGCCCCGTCGGTCAAACGGTGGGGCGATGTGGTGGGTCGTGGCGTCTTCGGTCGCCGCGAGCCATCCAAGACCGCTGGTGTGCAGGGCAGCCTGTACTTAATCGCACTGTCATCGCACAGGGCAATCAGCGCAGATGGCGATCCCGCTGCAAAGGATTTGTTTCCTGAACGGTTGGTCGCTGCATGTAGCGCGTCCCGAGGCTCTGGCCGGAGGGCGCATTAAAAGGAGTAGACCTTGAGTCTGAATCGCAGTGAGAAAGAAGCGGTCATCGGTGACGTGACCAGCCTCGCCGCAAAAGCTCAAACGCTCGTTCTGGCGGAATACCGTGGCATCACGGTTGCCGATATGACCAAACTGCGCAACGAAGCGCGCAGCAAGGGTGTGACTCTCAGCGTGTTCAAGAACACGCTGGCACGCCGTGCTGTCGCTGGTAGCGCATTTGAAGTCCTCGGTGACCAGATGACCGGTCCGCTGATCTACGGTTTTTCCGTCGACGCCGTGGCTGCCGCGAAAGTGGTGGCCGATTTCGCGAAGACCAACGACAAGTTGGTGATTCGCGGTGGCGCTTTCGGTGGCAAGACCCTGGACGTGAACGGCGTGAAGCAACTGGCCAGCATCCCTTCGAAGGAAGTGTTGTTGGCGCAGCTGCTGGGCTTGATGCAGTCCCCCATTTCCCGTACCGCCCGCGTTCTCGCGGCGCTGGCCGCGAAGCGTGGTGGTGGCGAAGCAGCAGCAACCGATGCACCGGCGCAAGCCGACGCGCAGCCCGCATAAGCCGGCTTGCGTTTGAACATTTCAACCCAATTGTTAGGAAACAAAAATGGCATTCGATAAAGACGCATTTCTGACCGCGCTTGACAGCATGACGGTCCTGGAACTCAACGACCTGGTGAAAGCCATCGAAGAGAAGTTCGGCGTGAGCGCTGCCGCCATGGCAGGCCCTGCTGCTGCCGGCCCTGCCGCCGCCGTGGCCGAAGAGCAAACCGAGTTCAACGTCATGCTGATGGATGCAGGCGCGAACAAGGTCTCGGCGATCAAGGCCGTGCGCGAAATCACCGGCCTGGGCCTCAAGGAAGCCAAGGACCTGGTGGAAGCCGCTCCCAAGGCCGTCAAGGAAGGCCTGTCCAAGGCTGACGCCGAAGCCGCCAAGAAGAAGCTGGAAGACGCTGGCGCCAAGGTGGAACTGAAGTAATTCAGTCGCCTTGAAGGGCTGGAGGTGCCTGAAAAGGCCCTCCAGCCTTTGCCGCTTTCAGAGCGTGCCCCTCACCGATGCCTGCGGCACCGGTGAAGTGTTCGGAGAAACACCGGAAAGACGATTCTTCGAGTCTTTTTTCCAGTGTTTTCTGACCCCGACTGCAGAAGACCCCTTGGTTCGGGTGATGTGCAATGCATCACCGTCCGCCAACGGCTGGTAGTGGCCAGCCGCCAAGGAGTGGTGCGTATGCATCCGACCCAAGTCGCTGAAGATCTCAAGCTCCGGAGCTCTCATGGCCTACTCATACACAGAACGCAAGCGCATCCGAAAAAGTTTCGGCAACCGCGACAGCGTCGTTGAAATCCCGTACCTGCTGCAAATGCAGAAAGACGCGTACACCGCGTTCCTGCAAGCTGGCATCGCCCCGCAAAAACGCACCGTCGAGGGCCTGCAGGCCGCATTCGACGCTGCGTTCCCGATCGTCTCGCACAACGGTTTTGTCGAGATGAAGTTCCTCGAGTACAACCTCGCGAAGCCGGCTTTCGACGTGCGCGAGTGCCAGACCCGCGGCCTGACCTTCGCCTCGGCCGTGCGCGCCAAGGTGCAGCTCATCATTTACGACCGCGAATCGTCGACCTCGCAGTCGAAGGTGGTCAAGGAAGTGAAGGAACAAGAGGTCTACATGGGCGAAGTGCCGCTCATGACCGAAAAGGGTTCCTTCATCATCAACGGTACCGAGCGCGTCATCGTGTCGCAGCTGCACCGTTCGCCGGGCGTGTTCTTCGAACACGACAAGGGCAAGACCCATTCGAGCGGCAAGCTGCTGTTCTCGGCCCGCGTGATCCCCTATCGCGGTTCGTGGCTCGACTTCGAGTTCGACCCGAAGGACATGCTGTACTTCCGCGTCGACCGTCGCCGCAAGATGCCGGTCACGATCCTGCTGAAGGCGATCGGCCTGAACCCGGAATCGATCCTCGCGAACTTCTTCGTGAACGACAACTTCCGCCTGATGGACAGCGGCGCCCAGATGGAGTTCGTCGCCGAGCGCCTGCGCGGCGAAGTGGCCCGTTTCGACATCACCGACAAGTCGGGCAAGGTCGTGGTCGCCAAGGACAAGCGCGTCACGGCACGCCACACGCGCGAACTCGAGCAGTCCGAAACCACGCACATCAGCGTGCCGGAAGACTTCCTGGTCGGCCGCGTGATCGCGCGCAACATCGTCGACACCGATTCGGGCGAAATCCTGGCCAAGGCCAATGACGAACTGACCGAAGCGCTGCTCAAGAAGCTGCGCACGGCCGGCGTGCAGGACGTTCAGGTGATCTACACCAACGAACTGGACCAGGGCGCCTACATCTCGCAAACGCTGCGCATCGACGAAACCGTCGACGAATTCGCAGCCCGCGTGGCCATCTACCGCATGATGCGCCCCGGCGAGCCGCCGACGGAAGACGCAGTGCAAGCGCTGTTCCAGCGCCTGTTCTACAACCCGGACACGTACGACCTGTCACGCGTCGGCCGCATGAAGTTCAACGCCAAGGTCGGCCGCGACGAATCGACCGGCCCGATGGTGCTGACCAACGAAGACATCCTGGCCGTGGTCAAGATCCTCGTGGATCTGCGCAACGGCAACGGCGAAGTGGACGACATCGATCACCTCGGCAACCGCCGCGTGCGTTGCGTCGGCGAACTGGCCGAAAACCAGTACCGCACCGGCTTGGCACGTATCGAGAAGGCCGTGAAGGAACGTCTGGGCCAGGCGGAGCAAGAGCCGCTGATGCCGCACGACCTGATCAACAGCAAGCCGATCTCGGCCGCCCTGAAGGAATTCTTCGGCGCCTCGCAGCTGTCGCAGTTCATGGATCAGACCAACCCGCTGTCCGAAATCACCCACAAGCGCCGCGTGTCGGCCCTTGGCCCGGGCGGTCTGACGCGTGAACGCGCCGGCTTCGAAGTGCGTGACGTGCACGTCACCCATTACGGCCGCGTGTGCCCGATCGAAACGCCTGAAGGCCCGAACATCGGCCTGATCAACTCGCTGGCCCTGTACGCCCGCCTGAACGAATACGGCTTCATCGAGACGCCCTACCGTCGCGTGGTCGACAGCAAGGTCACGATGGACATCGACTACCTGTCGGCCATCGAAGAAGGCAAGTACGTCATTGCGCAGGCCAACGCGGCCCTCGACAAGGACGGCAAGCTGACCGGCGACCTGGTCTCGGCGCGCGAAACCGGCGAATCGATCCTGGTCGGCGCCGAGCGCGTCCAGTACATGGACGTGTCGCCCGCACAGATCGTGTCGGTGGCTGCTTCGCTGGTGCCGTTCCTCGAGCACGACGATGCAAACCGCGCGCTGATGGGCGCCAACATGCAGCGTCAGGCCGTGCCGGTGCTGCGCCCCGAAAAGGCCTTCGTCGGTACCGGCATCGAGCGCGTCTCGGCGGTCGACTCGGGCACTGTGGTCACGGCCACGCGCGGCGGTATCGTCGACTACGTCGATGCCACCCGCATCGTGGTGCGCGTCAACGACGCCGAAGCCACGGCCGGTGAAGTCGGTGTCGACATCTACAACCTGATCAAGTATCAGCGTTCGAACCAGAACACCAACATCCACCAGCGTCCGATCGTCAAGCGCGGCGACAAGATCGCCAAGGGCGACGTGGTGGCCGACGGTGCTTCCACCGACCTCGGCGAACTGGCCCTCGGCCAGAACATGCTGGTCGCGTTCATGCCGTGGAACGGCTACAACTTCGAAGACTCGATCCTGATCTCGGAACGCATCGTTGCCGAAGACCGCTACACCTCGATCCACATCGAGGAACTGGTGGTGATGGCACGCGACACCAAGCTCGGCGCCGAAGAAATCACGCGCGACATCCCGAACCTGGCCGAGCAGCAGCTCAACCGCCTCGACGAATCCGGCATCATTTATGTCGGCGCCGAAGTGCAGCCGGGCGACACGCTGGTGGGCAAGGTCACGCCGAAGGGTGAGACCACGCTGACGCCTGAAGAGAAGCTGCTGCGCGCCATCTTCGGCGAGAAGGCTTCCGACGTGAAGGACACCTCGCTGCGTGTGGATCAGGGCTCGCAAGGCACCGTGATCGACGTGCAGGTGTTCACCCGCGAAGGCATCACGCGCGACAAGCGCGCCCAGCAGATCATCGACGACGAGCTCAAGCGCTTCCGCCTCGATTTGAACGACCAGCTTCGCATCGTCGAAGCCGACGCGTTCGACCGGATCGAGAAGCTCTTGACCGGCAAGGTCGCCAACGGCGGCCCGAACAAGCTGGCCAAGGGCACCAAGCTCGACAAGGCCTACCTGTCGTCGGTCGAGAAGTTCCACTGGTTCGACATCCGTCCGGCAGAAGACGAAGCGGCTTCGCAGCTCGAGTCGATCAAGAACTCGCTCGAGCAGACGCGCCACAGCTTCGACCTGATGTTCGAAGAAAAGCGCAAGAAGCTCACGCAGGGCGACGAGCTGCCTGCGGGCGTGCTCAAGATGGTCAAGGTCTACCTGGCCGTCAAGCGCCGCCTGCAACCCGGCGACAAGATGGCCGGCCGCCACGGCAACAAGGGTGTGGTGTCGAAGATCGTTCCGGTCGAAGACATGCCCCACATGGCCGACGGCACGCCGTGCGACATCTGCCTGAACCCGCTGGGCGTGCCTTCGCGGATGAACGTCGGGCAGGTGCTCGAAGTGCATCTGGGCTGGGCCGGCAAGGGCATCGGTCAGCGCATCGGCGACCTGCTGCAGCAAGAGGCCAAGGTGGCCGAGCTGCGCAAGTTCATGGAGCAGCTCTACAACGGCTCTGGCCGCAAGGAAGACCTCGGCAAGCTGAGCGACACCGACGTGCTCGAAATGGCAGAGAACCTGTCGACCGGCGCGACCTTCGCGACCCCGGTGTTCGATGGCGCTTCGGAAGAGGAAATCCGCGGCATGCTGAAGCTGGCCTATCCGGACGACATCGCCAAGGCCAAGGGCCTGACCGACACGCGCACGCAGGCCTACCTGTACGACGGTCGCACCGGCGACCAGTTCGAGCGGCCCGTCACGGTCGGCTACATGCACGTGCTGAAGCTGCATCACCTGGTCGACGACAAGATGCACGCCCGCTCCACCGGTCCGTACTCGCTGGTCACGCAGCAACCGCTGGGCGGCAAGGCCCAGTTCGGTGGCCAGCGCTTCGGTGAAATGGAAGTGTGGGCGCTCGAAGCCTACGGCGCCGCCTACGTGCTGCAGGAAATGCTGACGGTGAAGTCCGATGACGTCGTGGGCCGCACCAAGGTCTACGAAAGCATCGTCAAGGGCGAACACTCCATCGAAGCCGGCATGCCGGAATCGTTCAATGTGCTGGTCAAGGAAATCCGTTCCCTGGGCCTGGACATCGAACTCGAACGTTCATAAGCAGACAAGGAAAGAGTCACATGAAATCATTACTCGACCTGTTCAAGCAATTCACGCCCGATGAGCATTTCGATGCCATCAAGATCGGCATGGCTTCGCCCGAGAAGATCCGTTCGTGGTCTTTCGGCGAGGTGAAGAAGCCCGAGACGATCAACTACCGCACCTTCAAGCCCGAACGCGACGGCCTGTTCTGCGCCAAGATCTTCGGGCCCATCAAGGACTATGAATGCCTGTGCGGCAAGTACAAGCGCCTGAAGCACCGCGGTGTCATCTGCGAGAAGTGCGGCGTTGAAGTCACGCAGACCAAGGTTCGCCGCGAGCGCATGGGTCACATCGACCTGGCCGCACCGTGCGCGCACATCTGGTTTCTGAAGTCGCTGCCGTCGCGTCTGGGCCTGGTGCTCGACATGACGCTGCGCGACATCGAACGCGTGCTGTACTTCGAAGCCTACGTGATCACCGATCCCGGCATGACCCCGCTGAAGAAGCGCGACATCATGTCCGAGGACGACTACGACACCAAGCGCAAGGAATACGGTGACGAGTTCGTCGCCAAGATGGGCGCCGAAGGCATCAAGGATCTGCTCGAAGGCATCGAACTCGACAGCGAGATCGAGCGCCTGCGCGGCGACCTGACCGGCTCCGAAGTCAAGGTCAAGAAGAACTCCAAGCGCCTCAAGGTGCTGGAAGCCTTCCGCAAGTCGGGCATCAAGCCCAACTGGATGGTGCTCGACGTGCTGCCCGTGCTGCCGCCGGACCTGCGTCCGCTGGTGCCGCTGGACGGCGGCCGCTTCGCGACCTCCGACCTGAACGACCTGTATCGCCGCGTCATCAACCGCAACAGCCGCCTGCGCCGCCTGCTGGAGCTCAAGGCTCCGGAAATCATCGCGCGCAACGAAAAGCGGATGCTGCAGGAAGCTGTGGACTCGCTGCTGGACAACGGCCGTCGCGGCAAGGCCATGACGGGCGCCAACAAGCGTGCGCTCAAGTCGCTGGCCGACATGATCAAGGGCAAGAGCGGTCGTTTCCGCCAGAACTTGCTGGGCAAGCGCGTCGACTACTCGGGCCGTTCGGTCATCGTGGTGGGCCCGACGCTCAAGCTGCACCAGTGCGGCTTGCCGAAGCTGATGGCGCTCGAACTGTTCAAGCCCTTCATCTTCTCGCGCCTCGAAGCCATGGGCATCGCGACCACGATCAAGGCTGCCAAGAAGGAAGTCGAATCGGGCACGCCGGTGGTCTGGGACATCCTGGAAGAAGTGATCAAGGAACACCCGGTCATGCTGAACCGTGCGCCCACGCTGCACCGTTTGGGCATCCAGGCGTTCGAGCCGATCCTGATCGAAGGCAAGGCGATCCAGCTGCATCCGCTGGTTTGCGCGGCATTCAACGCCGACTTCGACGGCGACCAGATGGCCGTCCACGTGCCGCTGTCGGTGGAAGCGCAGATGGAAGCCCGCACGCTGATGCTGGCGTCCAACAACGTGCTGTTCCCGGCTTCGGGCGAACCGTCGATCGTTCCTTCGCAGGACGTGGTGCTGGGTCTGTACTACACGACCCGCGACCGCATCAACGCCAAGGGCGAGGGCCTGATCTTCTCCGACATCGGTGAAGTCCAGCGCGCGCTCGACGCCAACGTGGTCGAGCTCACTGCCAAGATCGCTGTGCGCATCACGGAATACGCCAAGGACAAGGAAACCGGCGAATTCACGGCGTCGACCTCGCTGGTCGACACCACCGTGGGCCGTGCACTGCTGTCCGAGATCCTGCCGAAGGGCCTGCCGTTCTCGAACATCAACAAGGCGCTGAAGAAGAAAGAGATCTCGAAGCTCATCAATGTCTCGTTCCGCAAGTGCGGCCTGAAAGAGACGGTCGTGTTCGCCGACAAGCTGCTGCAAAACGGCTTCCGTCTGGCAACCAAGGCCGGTATCTCGATCGCCATCGACGACATGCTGGTGCCCGCTGAAAAGCACGGCATCATCGAGCGTTCGGCCAAGGAAGTGAAAGAGATCGAGCAGCAGTACGTCTCGGGTCTCGTGACCTCCGGTGAACGCTACAACAAGGTGGTGGACATCTGGGGCAAGGCCGGCGACGAAGTGTCGAAGGTCATGATGGCCAAGCTGTCGAAGCAGAAGGTCATCGACCGCCACGGCAAGGAAGTCGAGCAGGAGTCGTTCAACTCGATCTACATGATGGCCGACTCGGGTGCGCGCGGTTCCGCCGCGCAGATCCGCCAGGTGGCCGGCATGCGGGGCCTGATGGCCAAGCCCGACGGCTCGATCATCGAGACGCCCATTACCGCGAACTTCCGCGAAGGCCTGAACGTGCTGGAGTACTTCATCTCCACCCACGGTGCCCGTAAGGGTCTGGCCGACACGGCGCTGAAGACGGCGAACTCGGGTTACCTGACGCGTCGTCTGGTCGACGTGACGCAGGACTTGGTGGTGACCGAGCAGGATTGCGGCACGCACGGCGGCTACCTGATGCGCGCGATCGTCGAAGGCGGTGAAGTGATCGAGTCGCTGCGCGACCGAATCCTCGGCCGTTCGGCGGCCGAAGACGTGCTGCACCCGGAAAACCGTTCGGTGCTGTTGCCTGCCGGCGCGATGTTCGACGAAGACAACATCGAAGTGCTCGAAGCGCAGGGCGTGGACGAGGTCAAGGTGCGCACGGCGCTGACCTGCGACACCCGCTTCGGCATCTGCGCGACCTGCTACGGCCGCGACCTCGGCCGCGGCGGCCTGATCAACATCGGCGAAGCGGTCGGTGTGATCGCGGCGCAGTCGATCGGCGAACCCGGCACGCAGTTGACGATGCGGACCTTCCACATCGGTGGTGCCGCCTCGCGCGCTGCCATCGCTTCGAGCGTGGAAGCCAAGTCGAACGGCACGATCGGCTTCAACGCCACGATGCGCTACGTGACCAACAGCAAGAGCGAGCTGGTCGTGATCTCGCGTTCGGGCGAAATCGTCATCCATGACGAGCACGGCCGCGAGCGCGAACGTCACAAGGTGCCGTACGGCGCGATCCTGGCCGTCAAGGCCGACCAGCAGATCAAGGCCGGCCACGTGCTCGCCAACTGGGATCCGCTGACGCGCCCGATCATCACCGAGTTCGCCGGCAAGACCCACTTCGAGAATGTCGAAGAAGGCCTCACCGTCGCCAAGCAGGTGGACGAAGTGACCGGTCTGTCGACCCTGGTCGTGATCGATCCGAAGCGCCGCGGCGCCACCAAGGTCGTGCGTCCGCAGGTCAAGCTGATCGACGCTTCGGGCGCCGAGGTGAAGATCCCCGGCACCGACCACTCGGTGACGATCGGCTTCCCGATCGGCTCGCTGGTGCAGATCCGCGACGGCCAGGACGTGGGCCCCGGCGAAGTGCTGGCGCGCATTCCGGTCGAAGGCCAGAAGACGCGCGACATCACCGGCGGTCTGCCGCGTGTGGCCGAGCTGTTCGAAGCCCGTTCGCCGAAGGACAAGGGCACGCTGGCCGAAATGACGGGTACCGTGTCGTTCGGCAAAGAAACCAAGGGCAAGGTTCGCCTGCAGATCACCGATCCGGAAGGCACGGTTCACGAAGAACTGGTGCTCAAGGAAAAGAACATTTTGGTGCACGAAGGCCAGGTGGTGAACAAGGGCGAGTCGGTGGTCGACGGCCCGGCCGATCCGCAGGACATCCTGCGCCTGCTGGGTTCGGAAGAACTGGCGCGCTACATCGTGGACGAGGTGCAGGACGTGTACCGCCTGCAGGGTGTGAAGATCAACGACAAGCACATCGAGGTGATCGTTCGCCAGATGCTGCGTCGCGTCGTGGTCGACAACATCGGCGACACCAACTACATCTCGGGTGAACAGGTCGAACGCAGCGAAATGCTCAACACCAACGACGCCCTGCGCGCCGAAGGCAAGATCCCCGCGACGTTCACCAACCTGCTGCTCGGTATCACGAAGGCATCGCTCTCGACCGACTCGTTCATCTCCGCGGCGTCCTTCCAGGAAACCACGCGGGTGCTGACCGAAGCCGCGATCATGGGCAAGCGCGACGAGCTGCGCGGCCTGAAGGAAAACGTCATCGTTGGCCGCCTGATCCCCGCGGGTACCGGCATGGCCTACCACCAGGCGCGCAAGGTCAAGGACGCGATGGACGAGGCCGAGCGCCGCGCCATTGCCGACTCCGAAGCCGCCGAGCTGGCTGGCAACTCGGCTGGCAGCGACGAGGCCACGACGGCCACGGTCGATGCCAACGAAGGTGCTGCGAGCGAATAACCCGCAGCGCAGCCCGGCCATGACCGGCCCGAAACGCCCCCTTTCCGCCTGCGGATCGGGGGCGTTTTTTTGCCTGCGCACCACCTCCCATGCATCTTCTGCCCGATAACTGGCCACTCTGGGTCGGCGCCGCACTGGTGCTGTTCTGGTTCGTCGGCGCGCACAACCGGCTGATGCGGCTGCGCTCCGTTGCCTTGCAGGCCTACGCAACGCTCGATGCCGCGCTGTTGCGCCAGCTCGACTTTGTCCAGGGCCAGGCGGCGCAGGCCGAACCGGTGGCCGACGGCGCCGGCGATGCGTCCGCCGCGGCATCGCTGCGTGCGGCCACCGGTCAGCTCACCACCATGCTGGCCGCGACCCGGCTGCACCCGCTCGACCCGCAGGCGGTGGCGGCGCTCGGAACGGCGCTGCGCGTGCTGCTGGCGGCCTGGCAGCGGCTGCATCCCGAAGCCGGCCTGAGCTTCGATGCCGACGGCACCCTGTCACGTCCGGCGCCGCTCGGCGGGCGGCGCGAGGCCGCTTCGCACCCTTCGGCCGAGCCCATCGTCTGGCCCGAGCCTTCGGCGGCGGCCGAGATCGCGCGCGGCCAGTTCAATCTGGCGGTGGCTCAGTACAACACCGCGGTCGGCCAGTTTCCGGCACTGCTGGTGGCCTGGGCGTTCCGTCTGCGCCGCGCCGCGCCCTTGCTCTGAAGCCGTTGTTACCATTCACCGCTTGTCAGACCTTCCCGCACCTTCCTCCTCATCGCCGCAACTGCAGCCACCGTTGTGGCGCCAGTTGCAGCTGACCGCCAACGCGTTGGCTTCCATCCGTGCCGGCACCTCGGGCAGCGCCGCCTTCGAGGCGGTCGAGCCCGGGCTGCGCCCCGGCGTGCAGGCGCTCGGCTTCCAGGCGCTGCGTTGGCTCGGCCGCGCCGAAGCGCTGCGGCGCCAGCTTGCCAAGCGCACGCCACCGCCGGCTGCCGACGCGCTGCTGTGCACCGCGCTCGCGCTCGGCTGGGACGCGACCCACTCGCCGTACGAGCCGTTCACGCTGGTCGATCAGGCCGTCGAAGCCGCCAAGCGCGATCCCGCCACCCGGGCCCAGGCCAGCTTCATCAACGCTTGCCTGCGGCGCTTTCTGCGCGAGCGCGACGCGCTGGTCGAGCTCACCGACCGCGAGCCGGTGGCCCAGTGGAATCACCCGCGCTGGTGGATCGAGCGCCTGAAGCGCGACCACCCGCGCGACTGGCAACGCGTGCTGGCGGCTGACAACCAGCAACCGCCGCTGACGCTGCGGGTCAATGCGCGAAAAACGGCCGTGGCGCCCTACCTGCGGGCGCTGGAGGCCGTGAATCTCGCAGCCACGCCGGTCGGTGTCAGCGGCCTGCAGCTGGTACGGGCGCGCCCGGTGCAGCAATTGCCCGGCTTTGCCGAAGGCGAGTTCTCGGTGCAGGACAGCGCAGCGCAACTGGCGGCGCCACTGCTGCTCGACGGCCTGTCGAGCGGCGCCGGGCCGCTGCGCGTGCTCGACGCCTGCGCCGCGCCCGGCGGCAAGACGGCCCACCTGGTCGAGCATGCCGGTACGCGGCCGATCGAGGTCACCGCCCTCGAGATCGACGCTGCGCGCAGCCGCCGCATCGGCGAGACCCTGGCCCGCCTCGGCCTGCAGGCGCAGGTGCTGGTTGCCGACGCCGTCCGGCCCGAGAGCTGGTGGGACGGCCGCCCCTTCGACGCCATCCTGCTCGACGCGCCGTGCACCGCCTCGGGCATCGTGCGCCGGCATCCCGACGTGCGCTGGCTGCGCCGCGAAAGCGACATCGAGCAACTGGCCGTGCAGCAGGCCATGCTGCTGGCGGCGCTCTGGCCGCTGGTGCGGCCCGGCGGACGCCTGCTGTACTGCACCTGCTCGGTGTTCAGGCAAGAGGGCTCGCACCAAATAGACGCGTTCCTTGCACACAACACCGAGGCCCGTTTGCGGCCTTCGCCGGGCCATTTGCTGCCCCAAAGCACGGGGAATGCGCGCGCCGTCCCGGACAATGCGTTGGGTGAACACGACGGTTTCTTTTACGCCCTGCTCGAAAAGCAAGCCCGCTGACCGGCCTGCCGGCCGCCTTGCGGCTTGGCTTGGCGCACTGCTGCTGGCCACTTGGCTGGGCTGGTTCCCCACCCCGGCTGCGGCGCAGGCGCCGCTCACCGAGATCACCCAGCTCCGGCTGGAGCGCAGCGGCGACAGCATCTACCTGAACGCCGCCGTGCAGTTCGATCTGCCGGCGCTGGTCGAGGAAGTGCTCGACAAGGGCATCGCCATCTATTTCGTGGCCGACGCGGAGCTGTTCCGTGAGCGCTGGTACTGGACGGACCAGAAGATGGCCCAGGTTTCGCGCCACATGCGCCTGGCCTACCAGCCGCTCACCCGGCGTTGGCGGCTCAACGTGTCGCCGGTGCCGATCACCAATGCCGGTTTCGGCGCCACGCTGAACCAGAACTTCGAGACGCTGGCCGATGCCCTCGACGCGGTCAAACGCATCGGCCGCCTGCGCATGGGCGACGTGGCCGAGATCGGCGACGATCCGGTGCACGCAGTGCAGTTCCGTTTTCGGCTCGACACCACGCAGTTGCCTCGCCCGTTCCAGATCGGCGTGGCCGGCCAGGCCGACTGGAACATCACGGCCGAGCGCACCGCCAAGCTGACGTTGGAGAAGTCCCGGTGAGCCCGATGCCCGGAGACGACGCGAACGACACGGCGGCCACCGCCGCCCGGCTGGGCCGCCGCACCCGGGCGGTGCGCTGGGCGCTCGGGGTCGGGGCGGCGGCGCTCACGGCCATCGGGCTGGTCATGATGTTCCTGCTGGCGCAGGCGACCAACAACCGCGCACTCTACGAGCGCAACTACGCGCGGCTGTTCGGCATCAACGTGGTGGTTGCTGCGCTGTTGATGCTGGTGATCGGCTGGGTCGCTTTCCGCCTGGTGCGCCGGTTGCGCCAGGGCAAGTTCGGCAGCCGGCTGCTGATCAAGCTGGCCGCGATCTTCGCGCTGGTGGGCGTGGTGCCGGGCGTGCTGATCTACGTGGTGTCGTACAACTTCATGTCGCGCTCGATCGAGAGCTGGTTCGACGTCAAGGTCGAAGGGGCGCTCGACGCCGGCCTGAACCTCGGCCGCGCCACGCTCGATTCGCTGTCTGACGATCTGGCCACCAAGGCACGCACCGCCAGTTCGCAACTGGCCGACGTGCCCGACGCGAGCGCCGGCCTGGTGCTGGAGCGCATCCGCGACCAGCTCGGCGCCAGTGACGTGGTGCTCTGGACCGGCGCCGGGCAGCTGGTGGCAGGTGCCGGCGCCTCGCGCTTCCAGATCAACCCCGAGCGGCCCACGCCCCAGCAGTTCCGCCAGGCGCGCACCGACCGCGCGGTCGCGCGCATCGAGGGCCTGGACGAGGCTTCGCCGGTGCCGGGCGCTCCGCCTCCCCCCGCTGCGGTGCACGCGCTCACGATGGTGCAGCGGCCGGGCTTCGACTTCAGCAGCGAGCCCCGCTTCCTGCAGGTCACGCGGCCGCTGCCACCTGCCGTGGTGGCCAACGCGCTCGCGGTGCAGGAGGCAAATCGCGAGTACCAGGAGCGTGCGCTGGCGCGCGAAGGTTTGCGCCGCATGTACATCGGCACGCTGACCTTGTGCCTGTTCCTTTCGGTGTTCGGTGCAGTGCTGCTGGCCGTGCTGTTCGGCAACCAGCTCGCGCGCCCGCTGCTGGTGCTGGCCGACGGCGTGCGCCAGGTGGCCGCCGGCGACCTGCGGCCCACCGCCGTGCTGCAGGGCAAGGACGAACTCGGCGGCCTGACGCGCTCCTTCGCCGTCATGACGCAGCAGCTGGCCGACGCGCGCGGCGCGGTCGAAAAGACCATGGGCGAGCTCGATGCCGCGCGCGGCAACCTGCAGACCATCCTCGACAACCTCACCTCCGGCGTGATCGTGCTCGACGCGGCCGGCACCGTGCTGTCGACCAACCCGGGCGCCACGCGCGTGCTGCGTGCGCCGCTGGCCGCCTTCGAGGGCCAGGCACTGGCGGAGGTGCCGGGGCTGGCGGAGTTCGCGCACAACGTGCAGCAGCAGTTCGACGAATTCCAGGTCGAGCGCGCACAGCACGGCCTCGACCACTGGCAGCACGCCTTCGAACTGCACCCGACCGGCAACAGCATGGCGCAGGACGCGGTCAACATCGTCGCGCGCGGCGCCGAGCTGCCGGGTGCGGCGCGGTTGCTGGTGTTCGACGACATCTCCGAAATCGTGTCGGCGCAGCGCGCGCAGGCCTGGGGCGAAGTGGCGCGCCGCCTGGCCCACGAGATCAAGAATCCGCTCACCCCGATCCAGCTCTCGGCCGAACGGCTCGAGATGAAGCTGGCCGGCAAGGTCGATGCACCTGAGCAGGCGATCCTGACCAAGTCGGTGAAGACCATCGTCGACCAGGTCGATGCGATGAAGCGGCTGGTCAACGAGTTCCGTGACTATGCGCGCCTGCCCGCCGCCGACCTGAAACCGGTCGACCTCAACGCCCTGGTGGCCGATGTGCTGAACCTCTATGAAGCCGAGAATGCATCGGTGGTGGTGCGGGCCGACCTCGACGCGCGCTGCCCGCCGATTCGCGGCGACGCGCAGCAACTGAGGCAGGTGATACACAATCTGTTGCAAAACGCCCAGGACGCGACCGAGACCGCGCGGCGCGACAACGCCGCCGCCGGCGAAGTCATCGTGCGCACCCGGCTCGGCGATTCGGGCCAGCGCGTGCGGCTCACGGTGCAGGACAGCGGCCACGGCTTCGCGGAGAACATCCTCAAGCGCGCCTTCGAGCCCTACGTCACCACCAAGACCAAGGGCACCGGCCTCGGCCTCGCAGTGGTCAAGAAAATCGCCGACGAGCACGGCGCACGCATCGAGCTTTCGAATCGCATGTTCGAGGGGGCTGTAGCGGGGGCCCAAGTCTCGCTATCATTCGCGCTGGCGGGCGACGTACCTGCCAACCCCGCAACATCCGAAGAACACACGCCCACTACCGTCGCCTGAGCGCGTACAACCAAGCATTCATGGCAAACATTCTTGTGGTCGACGACGAGCTGGGCATTCGCGACCTGCTCTTCGAAATTCTCAACGACGAGGGCCACAACGTCGAACTCGCCGAAAACGCCGCGGAAGCGCGTGCGGCGCGGCAGCGCGCCCGGCCCGACCTGGTGTTGCTCGACATCTGGATGCCCGATACCGACGGCGTGACGCTGCTCAAGGAGTGGTCGACCGCTGGCCTCCTCAGCATGCCGGTGATCATGATGAGCGGCCACGCCACCATCGACACCGCGGTCGACGCGACGCGCATCGGCGCCTTCGCCTTTCTTGAAAAGCCCATCACGCTGCAGAAGCTTCTGAAAGCGGTGGAGCAGGGCCTGGCGCGGGAAAGCGCGCGCCGCGCTGCCGCGAGCGTAGTGCCGACAACCAGCCACTTCGCCGCTGCCGTGACCACCACCGACGCCGGCCTGATGCAGTTGCCCGCGATGCCGCCCGCCGCCGAACCCGGCCCGCGCGCGACGCAGAGCTTCGACCTCGACCGCCCGCTGCGCGACGCGCGCGATGGTTTCGAGAAGGCCTACTTCGAGTTCCACCTTGCGATGGAAAACGGCTCGATGACCCGCGTGGCAGAGAAGACCGGCCTGGAGCGCACGCATCTTTATCGCAAGTTGAAGCAACTCGGCGTCGATCTTTCAAGAGGCCGCCGAAGCGCTGTATAATCGAAGGCTCCATACCAAGGCCCGGTAGCTCAGTTGGTAGAGCAGCGGATTGAAAATCCGCGTGTCGGTGGTTCGATTCCGCCCCAGGCCACCATCTTTCTTTCTCAAGCGGTTCCGCTGAAGCTCAAGGTCCTTGCAAATCAAGGACTTAGCCTGAAAAGGCGGCTCAGACGGTGTCGCCAAATCCCACCAAGTCCCGCATTTGCGTGTACCCACGCCGGTACCCCAGACTGTGTTTCATCAACAGTCTTTTTCTGGGTACCAAAATGGGACGTCTCAACGACCTGAAGATCAAGTCCGCGAAGCCGCGCGACAAGGAATACTTGCTGGCTGACGGGGAGGGCCTCTACCTTCGCGTGCGGCCCACCGGCAAGGCATGGGCCTTTCGATATCGGAGCGGTACAGAGGAGGTGAAGCTCAGCCTCGGCGCCTACCCCGCGGTGCCGCTGGCCGAAGCACGTACCAAGGCGCGGATTGAAGCCGGCAAGCTTGCCGCCGGGATCGACGTGCGCCTGGCCCGGCGTGAGCAGGACGAGAAGCGCCGCGTCCAGCGCCTCAACACTTTCGAGCTGCTGGCGCGAGCCTGGCATGCACAGGCGCAAAAGGACCGTCAGTGGTCGTCCGGCTACGCGCAAAAGGTTCTGCGCCACCTCGAAGTCCACGTCTTCCCCTGGCTGGGGGGCTTGCCCATGCCCTCCATCCTTCCGACGGAGGCGGTTCGCTGCCTGCACCGGATCAAGGACCGCGGGACGCTCGAAACGGCACTGCGGGTGCGCGAAGCCATGATCCATGTGTTTCAGTACGCGGTGGACGTTGGCGCGCTTGAGCCGGCGGCGAACTTCATGAACAGCCGCACAGGGGGCCTGCCGCCGCCGCGCTCTCGGCACTATGCGGCCATCACGGATGCCGGCCAACTCGCGCAGCTTCTGCGTGACATCCAAGCCTACAACGGCAATATTCTCACGCGCATGGCGCTGCGGCTGATGCCCATGCTGTTCCAACGCCCTGGCCAGTTGCGCCTGTCGCACTGGGAGGACTTCGACCTGGATGCGGCCATGTGGCGTTGCCCGCCCGAGAAGATGAAGCTGCGAGAGTGGCAAAAGCGTGACGCGCGCACGCCGGCGCACCTGGTGCCGTTGCCGAAGCAAGCCGTGGCCATCCTTCGCGACATCCTGCCGCTGACGGGTCCAGAGGGGCCTGTGTTCCGCAGCATCTCGCGCCGTTCCGAAGCGAGCCGCTACATGAGCGACAACACCGTCAACGCGGCGCTGCGCACCATGGGCTACGACACCAAGGAGGACATCACGGGGCATGGCTTCCGGGCGACTGCCCGGACACTGATCCGTGAACTGCTCGGCTGGGATCGCGAGGTCATCGAGCGCCACCTGGCGCATGTGTCCGACGAGGAACTCGGGGGTAGCTATGACCGCGCCGTCTTTCTTGAGCAGCGTCGGGAAATGGCGCAGGCTTGGGCTGATCTGCTGGACGACCTGGAGGCTGGGCGCGAGGTCATGCCCATGCCGCGAGAAGTCCGCGCTGGTGCTACGGCTGCGCGCCAGCCCTCGGAAGCCCGTGGTCTGCAGCGGCTTGCGGTGGCGTAGGGGCGGTATAGCAGGCCGGGTCCTCGATCCAGCGTTGCAGCGCCTCTCTGGCCCAGCCAGAGGCCTTGCCACCCAAATGGACTGGGGCAGGGAACCGGCCCTCCGCGACGCGCCGGTAGATCGTGGACCGGCTCAGCGCCGTGATTCGCACCACGTCGCGCAGCCGGTAGTACGCCGGTTGGGCCTTGCTGGTCACCGGAGGCGGTGGAGGCGGGGGAAAGATCATGCAAACTCCATCAGACAAGAATGAGTGCAAGCATGCGTTTAATGGCGTTCCGTGTGAACCCAGCGCGTCGCAAGCCATCGCAGACAGGCGCAGGTCCCGTATTCAGTCGCGGATGGCGCCGAGCATTAGGAACATTTATGAATCTGTTTGAACCGGTCGTCGATGAGGGCAGACAACACCAGCACTTCAAAACAGTGCTGGCACCGGAACACGCAGCAAGCCGTCAGGTCGTGGAGGCCTGGGCGGATGGGTTTCCGAATCGAGACGGGAAGTTTGTCCAGGAATTTCAGCTCTCGTTCAACTCGCCCTTTTGGGAGATCTACCTTTACGCCGTTTTTCGCGAGTACGGTTTTGGCTTCGATTGGTCGCACGCGTCCCCTGACTTTGCACTGGCGCACCATGGGCAATTCTTTTGCGTGGAGGCGGTGACGGCGAATGCGGCTGATGGCAAGCCCAACGAATGGGATATCAGGTTTAACCCCGAGAAGCCGCTCGAGTTTGAACTCGACCTCGAAGCGCTGAACCGCGAAGCGATGGTGCGGCTGGCCAATGCGATCTACGGCAAGCACCGCAAGTACCTGAACTCCTATTCGAAACTCGGGCATGTTGCTGGCAAGCCGTTCGTGCTAGCCGTTGCCCCATTCGAGCAGCCGCGTTTCAATCACCAGTACAACCGGCCCATCAAGGCTGTGCTCTATGACCACTACGTGGATGAACCTGCGTACCAGAAGAATCCTGCAGCGTATCCAAATGGGCCGCCGAATAGGAATCTCGGTTTCGTCACTAAGGATAATGGAGCCGACATCGAACTGGGCGTGTTCAATGATGACCGCATGCGCCACATCAGCGCGGTGCTGTTCTCATGCACCGCAACCTATGGCAAGGTCGACGCTCTAGCGCCGCCGTCGGACGGGCGACGCACCATAGTTCAAACCATCTGGGGTTCAGAGCCGGACGGACGGCCCGTAATGCGTGCGGGCTATGCGGAGGAAACGGGCGAGACGCTCACCGACGGGTTGCAGATTTATCACAATCCGTATGCGCAGAATCCACTCGACCCCACAGTGTTCCGTCGGCGTGGAGTGGTGCAAAACTATTTGGATGAGCAGGCTGGTCGGTGGGTCGAGGAGGAGTTGACCCGCAGTTTGTACTTCCGGTTCGCGGTGACAGTGGTGGGGCGCGACGACACCACCGATGCCACCGGCCCAAATGAACCTGAGTCCGCGGAGAACGAATCCCCTCCGCCCCTTGGTGATCAGGAGCCCGCAATAGATTGACGCATAGCCTTGAAAGCACGATCGCGTGCCATGAAAGCTGCCAACATGTGCGGAACAAGTGCAACTGCATCAACCTTCTCGCCGTATGTCTGCGAATGTTGTGCGGCATAGCGATCGAGCATGATCTGCAGATCCCTAGGCACGGTTATCGTGAGCTTCACCGTCGTTGACTTGGGTAATGGACCGAGGCGAAGTTTGGCTGCGCTCATTGCGATGAACCTCTCTGAAAGAACAATGGTTGATAGGGTCGAAGCACCAGGTCTTTGCTCACCATCACTCGCATGGGAAAGCCAGGCCGGATCGTCAATGTTGGCTGAATACTGACGTTGCGTTTTGTGATCTCCTGCCCGACTTGGTTAACTGTGTCCTGGGCACTCTCACGTCCGGCGATGACGATTCGGTTCCCATCGGTGCGGCTCTCCGGCGCTGCCAGCTCGGCACCGATGCCCAGCAGTGTGGACAGCGCAGCGCCAGCCAGGATGCGGTCCCAATGCCAATCGACACCATCTTCAAGCCCGGCGTAGCCTGCAGGATCGATGCCGGGCAGGCGATCCAGTGCCACCGACGACGTGTCGGGCAGGATCAGCCTGGTCCATACCAGCAGGACGCGCCGCTGTCCGAAGGTCACTTGGCTGTCGTAGCGGCCGATCAGTCGCGAACCCTGCGGAATCAGCAGATGACGCCCTGTGGCAGTGTCGTAGACCGCTTCGGACACATTGGCAATGACCTGGCCAGGCAGGTCAGAGTTGATGCCGGTCACCAGCGCCGCCGGGATGATCGTGCCTGCCATCACCTGGTAGGGCGACAACGGCAACTGCAAGCTGCCGGGATTGAGCGTCGCTGCGTCACCCACCTTGGCGACGAACGCCTCCTTCTGATCCTGCCGGTTCTGCACCGCCGTTGGATCAGGGTGCTGCGCTGCGGTGGCAGTGGTCCCCATCGGGTTGAACGGCTGATTGCCTGAAGCCAGTGCCGGAGGATCAACGACGGTCTGCGCGGCGCTCGGCTTCGGTCCGCCGCTGCTTGCACCGCTTCGGAAAAACACTGAAGACCGCGCTGCTTCTTCGGCCGCCAGACGCTCGGCCTGGGCCGGATCGACGCCGCCGCCCGGCGGGCGCGTCTCCATCGGCTGCTGCGCTTTGACGATGGCAGGTCCCAAGTCTCCGGGCAGCGGCTCGCCCAGCACTGGCGGCCCTTGCTTCACAGCCGGCGGAATCCCGGCATAGTCCTTGGGGAGCTGGTCCAGGTTCTCGGCGCGAGAGACGCGATCGACGTTGAACAGCTCGGTGGCCAGATTGCGCTCGCGCTTGTTCGGCTGCAGCGACCACAGGGTGCCGCCGAGCACGGCAGCGGCCAGGACGCCGGCACCGACGGCCAGCATGCGGCGGTTCAGGCGCGTGACGGGGCGCGGCGAAGCGCGCAAGGCCACGGATTCGGGTTCGACCTTCGGGGCTGCGGCCGGCGCCGTATCGGGCATGTCGGACGTCGCCATGCTCAGTTCCTCCGGTTTGCGCCTGTTCCAGCGCCCGCACTGACACCATCGGTGCGCTCGATGCGCACCACCTGCGCCTTGTCGCCGCCCAGCCGCAGTTCGGCCGCGCCGAACAGGCGGTCCACCACGTAGTACGGCGAACGGAAGCGGTAGTTCACCAGTTGCCCATCGCCTTGCGGCCCGATCACGAATAGCGGCGGCAACTCACCTTGGGTGATGCCGCCTGGGAACTGGATGTAGACGCGCTCGCCATCGTCGAAGGCGCGCAGCGGCTTCCACGGCGGACTGTCGCCACTGACGGCGTAGCGAAATCTGATCTGCTCGAGCGTCATGCCGGTTTCCACCGGCGCGCTGGCCTGGGCTTGCTGCGCCTGCTTCTGCAGGGCCTGCATCCGGTCCTTCGGGTAGTCCCAGGACACAGAGGCCATCCAGGCCTGCGGCGTCGACGAGAGTTCGAGCAGGTAGGTGCGACGGTTCGTCGTCACCACCAGGTTGGTCTTCAAGCCAATGCGCGTGGGCTTGACCAGGATGTTCACGCGCAGCGTCACACCTGACCCGCTGGCTGTATCCCCCACGATCCAGCGCACCGTGTCGCCGGCCGAAACCGTCACCAGCTCCTCGCCCTGCTGCAGGGCAATGACGGTGACGCGTCCCGGACTGGTGTAGACCTGATACAGCGCGCCGTCAGCGTAGGGCCAGACCTGGATCGCATTG
>NZ_JASZYU010000014.1 GCF_030316825.1 Variovorax fucosicus
CCCACGCCGCAGTAGGGGCAGGTGGAGCGCGTCTCTTTCATGGGCAAGGCTTCATCGGCCACCTCAGGCGCCATGCGGCGCCTGCACGCCAAACGACTCGTCGCCCAGCGCACCGGCCGTCGCCGCCCCGGGGCCCGCGCGCGGGGCCTGAAGGTCCAGCGCATGCGTGGCGAGTTCATGGGCATCCAGCATCACCACGCCGGCCTCCACCTTGCAGGCGAACTTCGGCGTGCAGCCCTCATCGGGCTGCTTGGCGCAGCCGTCTTCCAGCCCGATCGTCCAGTTGTGCAGCGGGCAGGCCACGCTGGTGCCGAACACGATGCCCTGGCTGAGCGGGCCGCCCTTGTGCGGGCAGCGGTCCAGCAGCGCGAACACCTCGTCCTGGCCGTTGCGAAACACCGCCACCCCAACGCCCGCAGGCCGGCTCACCCGCCGCGCCCCCAGCACCGGGATGTCCTCCACGCGGCAGATGGTTGTCCAGTTGGTCATGGGTGCCTCCTTCTAGGTCTTGAGGTTGGAATAGAGGGTGGTGATGCGATCCATGATCCCCAGCAGGTTCTCACTGGTGATGAACACGTCGGACATGAGCTTGGGCGATGCGCTGGCGCCCTCCAGGCGCTGAAGGCCGTTGCTGAAGAACACCCACTGCGCGTCGGCCAGCACCAGCTCCTCCTTGATCTGCGTCGTGTCCCCGGGAGCACTCCGCAGAATCTCCAGCGCAGCAACAAACTCCGAGCGCGCCTTGGCGAGCTCGGCCGCGCTGCCGGCGGGGTCGATCTGCAGGGCACTGGCCAGGTAGAACTTGGCCATGCGTTGCGACAACATGCGCTGGCGGCCCGCGATGTTGACCAGCTTGCCGGCCGATTTGTCCGAGGCTGCTTCGTATTGCACCGTACCCTGATGTGCCAGGGCGAGCACAGCGCCGTCCAGCTTGACGACCTTGGCTGCGTCGGCCTTGCTCGGCGTGGGGCTCGTCAGTTCTTTCTTGAAATCGCTCCAGGCCGCACCAAGCGTGTCGTAGGTGCCGCGGATGGCGGCGCTGGGTGCGAAGCTCTTGAGTTCCACCAGTTGGCGCTCGAACAAGGCGATGGATTGATCCAGCACCTGCTGGGCATTGCGCGCCTCCACTTTGTGCACCAGCGCCAGGTAGGCCTTGCTTGCACGCTGCGACAGCATGCGCTGGCGTCCCGCCTTGTTGATGGCGTCGTTGAGATCGGCCACCTGGGCGCGTGCGCCCAGGCCGATCAAGGCGGTCGAGGCGACGAAGAGACGTCTTTTCACGCCAGTGCTCCGGTTTGCGGTTGCAGCGGCGTGAACTGCCGCACATCGACCGAAGCCTGGCTGGACTCGAACCACGGATCGGGCTCGCCGTCCAGCGCAAACTGCAGCCGCTCCCACAGCGCCCGGCGCCCCTCGGCATCCTCCAGGATGCGCTTTTTCACATGGTCCAGCCCGACCCGGCTGATGTAGTGCACCGTG
>NZ_JASZYU010000015.1 GCF_030316825.1 Variovorax fucosicus
GTCAAAGACGGGGTGGCGAGCTTCGTTGCCGATGCGGCTGCGCCTGCCGCTGCCAAGCCCGCGGCCGATGGGTCCGAAGCCCATGCGCCAACTGCTGAGCCCGCGTGGGCCAAGCAGATGCGCCGCAAACAGCAGATGACGCATGCGGCGACGACGGCTGCGCACACGTTGCGTTCGGGCGATGCCGGAGGAAGTGGCGCCAGCCCGAGCCTGCATGACAGCTCGAATACCTGACTCAAATTCATAGGAGATCCAGATGCGGTTCAAACGACCCCAGGTGCGGTACTCGGCGACGCCCGAACCCGTCACCCCCTACCAGGCCGCCGCGCAGGTCTGGGACCAGCGCATCGGCAGCGCGCGCGTTCAGGCGAAGAACTGGAGGCTGATGGCTTTCGGTTGCCTGTCCCTCGCGCTGCTGATGGCCGGCGGCCTCGTGTGGCGTTCGGCCCAGTCCATCGTGACGCCATTCGTCGTCGAGGTGGACAACGCCGGTCAGGTGCGTGCTGTGGGCGAGGCGGCCACGCCCTACAAGCCCAACGACGCGCAGATCGCGCACCACTTGGCGCGCTTCGTCACCGACGTGCGTTCGCTGTCTATCGACCCGATCGTGGTGCGGCAGAACTGGCTCGAGGCCTACGAGTACACGACGGACCGTGGAGCGGCCACCTTGAACGACTACGCGCGAGCGAACGATCCGTTCTCGCGCATTGGGCAAAGCTCGGTGGCCGTGGAGGTGACGAGCGTTGTGCGAGCCAGCGACACGTCTTTCCAGGTGCGCTGGATCGAGCGCAGCTTCGCGAACGGCTCGCCCTCTGGCATGGAGCGCTGGACGGCCGTGCTGGCCGTCGTGCTGCAGCCGCCGCGCACCGAGCAGCGGCTGCGCAAGAACCCACTGGGCATCTATGTCAACGGGCTGTCCTGGAGCCGTGAACTCGAATCCACCGATGCAATGAAAGGAACAAAGCCGTGAACACGCATCTCCGTAAATCCGTACTGCCATTGATCTTGCTGGTCCTCGCTGGCTGCGCCACGCAGGGCAAGGCCCCGCCCACGATCTCGCTGGACGAGCCCGTTGCCGTTGCCGCGCAGCCGCTACCGGATCCACCGAAGCCCATCGAAGTGGTTGAGATGCCGAAGCCCTTGCCGCTGCCCGAGCAGATGAAAGCGCTGCCAAGCGAGTCCGACGCGAAGCTGACACCGGAACCCGCGGACGAAAAGCTCCGCGTTTCCCGTGCCAACCTGGAGGCCCGCATCGCACCGACGCGCGAGGGCTATGTCAATGCGATCCAGGTCTGGCCCTACGCTGACGGCGCGCTGTATCAGGTCTACACCAGTCCGGGACGCGTCACCGTCATTGCCCTGCAGCAGGGCGAGGAGCTGGTGACGGT
>NZ_JASZYU010000016.1 GCF_030316825.1 Variovorax fucosicus
CAGCAGCTCCAGATCACGCAGGATCGTGCGACGGCGCTGGAGCAGGCGCGGCAGGTCGCGGTGCAGGAGCGCGCACGCGAGGTGCGCCGGCGTTTCCAGGGCGACGGCACGGCGTACACGCCCTACACGGTCAACTTCTATGGCAATTGAGAGGCCGGCCATGAGACAGCTTCTGATCATGATCCTGGCCACGGTCGCAGCGGCATTGGTTGCCGCCTGCAGCAAACCCGCGCCCATCGAATCCGTTGAATCGCTGGTGGCCAATCCCGAGCGCCTGAAGGAACTGCGCGTGCAATGCAAGGCTGACCACGCCAAGGTTGGCGATGCCCAGTGCAACGCGGTGGCGGAGGCGACGCGCCAGCGTTTCTTCGGCAGCGGCGGGTCGAAGCACACGCCGCCCGCTTCGCCGCCGGCAACGTTCTCCCCGGCTGCGGCATCGGCGCCCGCAGCACCGTCTATTGCGCCTCCATCGCCCAAGGACTGACCGATGAACGACCTGTCGGTCATCGACCGCTTCCTGGACGTCTTCTCGCGCTACATCGACTCGGGGTTCGGTCTGCTGGGCGGCGAGGTGGGGTTTCTGACCGCCACGCTGGTCGCGATCGACATGACGCTGGCAGGCCTCTTCTGGGCGATGAGCAACGCCAGCGGCGGCACGGGCGACGATGTGATCGGCAAGCTGATCAAGAAGGTCCTGTACGTCGGCGCCTTCGCCTTCATCCTGAACAACTTCAACAGACTGTCGGGGATCGTGTTCCAGTCGTTCGCCGGACTGGGACTGGTGGCGTCGGGCTCGTCGATGAACCAGGGGCAGTTGCTGCAGCCGGGCCGGCTGGCGCGCGTGGGCGTAGAAGCCGGCGCGCCGATCATGCGGCAGATCAGCGATCTGACGGGCTTTCCGGAGGTATTCGCGAACCTCGATGTCATCACCGTCCTGTTCCTGGCCTGGCTGGTGCTGATCGTGAGCTTCTTCGTGCTCGCGGTGCAGCTCTTCGTGACGCTGATCGAGTTCAAGCTGACCACGCTTGCGGGCTTCGTGCTCGTGCCCTTCGCACTGTGGAACAAGACGGCGTTCCTGGCCGAACGGGTGCTGGGCAACGTGGTGTCCTCAGGCATCAAGGTGCTGGTGCTGGCCGTGATCGTCGGCATCGGCACAGGCCTGTTCGCCGAGTTCACGGCACCGCCAAGCACCGAGCCCTCCATCGACCATGCGCTGGTCATCATGCTGGCCGCGCTGGCGATGCTGGGTCTGGGGATCTTCGGGCCGGGCATTGCGACGGGTCTGGTGTCTGGCGCACCCC
>NZ_JASZYU010000010.1 GCF_030316825.1 Variovorax fucosicus
CGCAGCGACAATCGGATTTCGAAGAGTTCCTAGCCCGCTTGCACTGATCTCGCAAACATCGCCAGGGACCATCCACAGCGGCGGCTTGCGTGCAGCGCCCACGCCAGCTGGCGTTCCTGTGACGACAACATCACCTGGGCGCAAAGTCATAACCGCACTCAATTCGGCGATCAGCGTAGGAATATCGAAAATCAGATCGTCCGTGTTTCCGTCTTGCACCAGATTGCCATTTAGGCGAGTTTGCAGCGACAGTCCCTTTGCACCTTCGGGCAACTCGTCAGCTGTCACGAGATACGGGCCAAAAGCACCTGTTTTGTCGAAATTTTTGCCGATAGTCCATTGTGGCGTCCGGGTTTGATAGTCACGCAATGACGCGTCATTGAACAATGAATAACCAAAAACATGTTTGAGCGCTGTCGATTTTGAAATGTTTCGCCCGCCGATTCCAATCACAAATGCAATTTCACCCTCGTAGTCAAGCTGCTCTGACGTCTGAGGCCTTTCAATCGGATCTCCATGGCCGATCAAACTTGAATTGAAACGAGAGAATACAGTCGGATAAGCTGGCGGCACAAATCCACTTTCAGCCGAATGATCCACATAATTCAGACCAATACAAATGATTTTTTCTGGCGAGAGCAGCGGCGGTCTAAGCGAAACCTGCGCCAAATCAACATCTTCGCCAAGTGAAAGAGTGCGCGTCAATTTTCGGATGGCGTTCGGGCCACCTTCCAGCGCGGTCTGCAGATCGCCAGCGATGCCCAATTTATCTAAGAAAAGTCCTTTAAAGTCCATTCCATCAAGGGCTACGGCCAAGCCTTCGCGACCGTGCTCTGAGAAGCGCGCAATCTTCATATTAATTCCAATTTCGTAAGTATTTAAACAATTCACCCGTGGAAAAATTTAATCTAATTAACCACATTGACGTCCACAACACCGAGCCCGGAGAACTCGGCTCGAATGTGATCTCCCGATGAAACAGGAAGCTGACGCAGAAATGAACCAGTCATGACGACCATGCCTTCAGTAAGCTGACGCTGGTATTTCTCCAGCCGCTGCTTTAGCCACAAGATCGAATTCAGCGGATTTCCCAACACAACCTCACCGGGAGCGGAGTCAATCAGTGATGTGTTTTTGAACAACGTACAAACGACTTGCCTGTAGTCTCTATCGATTTGATGCTTGACGGGCTGGCCTAGAACGATTCCCGTGTGTTCCGCGTTGTCAGCAAAAGCCACGCCCATATCGAGAACCGTTACACGCTTCTCGATGTATTCGAATGCTGGGTATACAAAATCAACAGACTCAGCCATGTCTTCAAGCGTACGGGCAGATTTGATATTTTTGTTGAGCAGAAATGCCAGCTCGCATTCAATGTGCGGCTGAATAAGCTGGCTCGAAGCTAAGGCAGCCCCAGACCAAAGCACTTTATTTTCATAAATCGATCCGAATCCAGGCTCGGAAACTCCGAGTTGTTGCTGAACAGCCTTGTTGGTTGCTGCAACCTTCCAACCAAATCGGCGAATTCCGTGGGCTTCATAGCGATCTCCCACTTGAATCTGAATAAGACTGCCTTCATCAACAGAAAGTTGGCCAGCCCATTGCATAGGCGTAGGCGTTCGTTCCCAAGCGGATCTCCAGAAAGATTCAAGTACTTCGTGCTTTTCAGTCATGATGCTGGATCCTGTAAAAAATCTGACAGAGCTATCTGGTTATGTGACGCGGCATGTACGATGCCGTTGCTTGGAGTCAGTACTCTCGGCTGGGCCGCGGCATTCAAGAATTCTCAATTTATTTGCGAGAGGTTTTCTGAGTCGATGAGTAGTGCGCCAGCATCAAAGAGCGAATTAACATGCTCCTCTGACACTCCGATACTCGAAAGTACCTCTCGGTTGTGCTCGCCTCGGAATGCAGGCGATCCAGGAGGCGTTAGTTCATCCTTGGAAAACCGCCACGGACGACCGGGCAATATGTACTCTCCGCCGCGGCGGTTCGGCACACGCTCTACTGCGCGCCAATGTTCAGCCCAGACTGAGGTAGTCAAGGCAGATGCCGTACGGATCACACCCATCGCGATTTTCGCTTCATCCAATTGGCAATCGAGAGCTGCAATGCCCTGAAATGTGTAGAACCATGTCTGCACTATCCGATGCAAGTCGGCCACATTCTGCTTTCGAGCGGTCGCCGTTGCAAAGCGCACGTCAGACGCTAGGTCAGGTCGACGCATCGCTTTAAGAAAGAATGGAAACGTAAGAGAGCCAACCAAGCTCGCACTCAACACGATCTGCTCACCGTTCGGTCCTTCAAAGAAAGGACAATCCGCCGCGCCGAGAATGGGTGGTTCGTCGTTAAGTTCCTCCGGATTCAGATCGAAATGTGCACGCTCACTCGTTGCGAGCATCGTGGCAGCCATCGGAACATCGACGTGCTGACCAACACCGGTCAGGGACCGCCGGGTCAACGCCGCCAATGCGGCGATTGCGCCTTGCAAGCCGGTATACACATCAGCATGCGAGAGACTGTCGGTCATTGACCGCTCTAACGCTGCGCCATAGTGGTCCAGACTATTACGTGTAAATCCGGACTCTGCCTGAACTACAGGTGCGTATGCCATCCTGCTGGCCCAAGGTCCGAGTTGGCCATACCCGGAGATGGATACATAGATCAAGCGCGAATTGCGCGCTGCCAAGGTCTCATAATCCAATCCCAGAAACTTCATCGTTCCGGCGCGGAAATTCTCAACGACAACATCTGCTTCGTCACATAGCTTGAGGATGACGTCGAGTGCTCCCGGCACGTTGAGATCAATGCAGACGTTGCGCTTTCCAGCGTTCTGCTGCGCGTAGTACCCCGACATGCCCGAAGACCTTGGGTAGGCGAACCGGGAAAGGTCTTGCCGTGGCGGTTCGACCTTAATCACATCGGCACCCAGATCCATCAAGGTTCGGGCACACAATGGGCCGGCGAGCACACGTGAAAAGTCAACGACTCTGATTCCACTTAGTGGGCCGCTCATGGCTAAACCCCCTCGTATTTGGTCGAGCCCAAATCGCCTGCTTTGTACGCAGCAAGCCCGAGCACGAGGTCCTTGGAAGCCCAGATTGAGGCTTGAAGCTGCGTCATCGCCGCGTCTGCGGCGGCCACTCCCTGACTCACAGAAATGCGAATTAGTTGCTTTGATGCGGTGTGAGCGACGGTGGGGCCGGCAGCCATTTCGTTAGCAATGCTCATCGTGGCCGACTGCAATCGGTCGTCTGGGACCACCAAGTTAAGCAAGTTCCATCGCTCCAGAGTAGAGGCATCGTATCTGCGTCCAAGAATCGCCATCTCACTTGCGCGCAATGCACCGGCGCGTTGGCCAATCCGCTGGACTGCGCCCATCAAAGGATGCAAGCCGACGACCACTTCAACACATCCCAGCTTCGCCGATTCGGATGCAATGATGTAGTCGCATGCCATTGCCAATTCCAATCCACCCCCCACGCAGATGCCGTGCACGCTAGCGATTACTGGCAATCGACATGATTCGAATCGAGTGAGAAAGCCGGGAAGGTCATACGGATGTGCGCGACCCGCGATAGCGGCGCTTCGCACTTCATTCAAATAGTCGACGTCCGCGCCTGCAGAGAAATTCTTGAGACCGCTGCGCAGAAT
>NZ_JASZYU010000011.1 GCF_030316825.1 Variovorax fucosicus
TTCATGGCAGGCTCCCTCTAGCTAATCGCATGTGCTCTTCGCTCCAATTTGCCCGAGCTGGCAAGCATTCCTCGCAGGCGTCATCGGGGCGCCCCATCGCGAAATGCCTCAACAAATCGGTTTAACTTTACAACCACCGCCCAGATGGTACTCTGTCTGGTTTATTTTTGCAACCTACGGCTTGAGTACGAATCGATGCAAACCAGGACACCACAGTGACTGCGGCGCTGTCGGAACGTGGATCGTCTATAGCAACAAGCCACTGGCATGCACACATCGGCATGAAGGAGTGAGATGAAGGGCAAGCGTACAACGCTGGAAACCAGCACTTGCGCGATCGCGCGATCCCTCGAGTCAATTGGTGACTGGTGGTCGCTGCTGATTGTTCGTGACGCCTTGGCGGGAACGCGGCGTTTTGGGGAGTTTCAACGGAGCTTAGGACTAGCGAAGAACATCTTGACCACGCGTCTGCGGAAGCTGGTTGCCTGCGGCGTTCTCACCACGGCACCCGCCTCCGATGGATCGTCCTATAGAGAGTATGTCTTGACCGAGAAAGGTGAACGGCTCTACCTAGTGGTCGCCTCGCTTTGGCAATGGGGAGAAGAATTCTGTTTCCCTCCCGGGCAACTCTCCTATGATCTGGTGGACCGACAAACGCACGAAAAACTCCGCCCACTTGAGTTGAAATCACAGGACGGTCGCACGCTCGGCCCGCACGACTTCGTTTCGCGCGCGCTCGAACGAGAAGACAGAGATCCTTCTTCAACCGCGCTGAGCTCAGGGGATCCGCTAGGAAAATGAGCGCCTGACAAGCATCCACGTCAGCGTAGCTTCACTTCGCGAGATGTTGCGGGTCAACAATTGGTATTTTTGCTCGCTCGCGTATGCGAGCCACGCTCTTGCCCTCGCGTCTGGCCCGCTGCAGGTGCGGCTGCCAACGCTTCGGGTCGATCTTGGGGATGCTGGTCAATACGTGCTCCTTCATGTTTGATGAAGCTCGAACATCTATCGCCTTCTCGATCAATGCGGTAGGGCGTGGCTTATTGACGGCTTACGTATCACCTGCAGCATGAGCCGCGGAGACAAGGACAACTCGGCGATGGAGAGCTTCTTCAGTTCATTGAAGACCGAGCGCCGAGCGCACGGCCAGGAAGGTGTACCGGTGTACCAGTCACGTGCGGACGTGTTCAACTACATCGAGCGGCTCTACAACCCTACTCGACGTCAATTGAAACTCGGCTGGTCAGTCCGATTGAGTTCAAGAAGCTTGGGTCGGTGTCCACGCAATCGGCAGCAGCCCATGGCGCAGGTAAGTTCGATCGAACCGGCCAATATGCTCGCAAGCTCTGACACGGTTGGTCCACCCGCCGATTCCACTTCAACTAACACAGCCAGATTGACTAGCGCGAGTTAACGCACCGTTGCCATGTCGATGACGAAGCGGTACTTGACATCACTTTTGAGCATCCGCTCATAGGCCTCGTTGATTTGCGGCATCTTGATGATCTCGACGTCAGAGACGATGTTGTGTTTCGCGCAGAAGTCCAACATCTCCTGAGTCTCAGCAATGCCGCCGATCATCGACCCGGAGATACTGCGTCGTTTGCTGATGAGGCCAAATGCGCCGGGCGAAGGATTCGGCGAACTCGGTATCCCAACCAAGACCAAAGTGCCGTTCATCTTAAGCAGTGTCACTAGCGGATCCAAGTTGTGAGCGACCGCGACCGTATCGAGAATGAAGTCAAAGCTGTTGCGATGGATCGCCAATGCGTCGGCATTCTCCGAAACAACGACTTCCTTGGCTCCCAACCGCAGCGCGTCCTCGGTCTTGCTAGGCGAAGTGGTAAATAGGACGACGTGCGCACCCAGCGCTGTCGCGATCTTTATCCCCATGTGCCCAAGCCCGCCCAGCCCAACAATACCCACCTTCTGGCCCGGACCAACCTTCCAGTAGCGCAGAGGCGAATAAGTTGTGATGCCCGCACACAACAATGGCGCTACAGCAGCTAGGGCCTTTTCGTGGTGTGAGATTCTTAGGACAAATTTTTCAGATACCACGATGTGGTCCGAGTATCCGCCCAACGTATTGGCGCGCGACACTTGTTCCTGGCTGTTGTAGGTCCCGGTCATGCCGTTGTCGCAGTACTGTTCGAGACCTTGAGCGCAAGGTTGACAATGCTGGCAACTATCCACCATGCAGCCCACGCCGACGAAGTCACCCACTTTGAATTTTGAAACGTCCGTTCCCACTTCACTCACACGTCCGACGATCTCATGGCCAGGCACACAGGGATATACCGACGGGCCCCATTCGCTCCTTGCGGTGTGCAGGTCAGAGTGGCAGACGCCGCAGTACAAAATGTCAATGGCAACATCCCGCGCCGTCAGAAATCTACGCTGGAAAGTGAACGGTGCGAGTGGGGTGGTGGCGGACTGGGCCGCATAAGCATGCGCGAGTGTCATAGCGTTTCCGATGTGGACGTTCTAGAAGGTGAACTCTATTTTTGACTTTATGAATGCCAGAACAAGCAGGATCCCCTGATATGCCGTTCTATTGAGAGTTTGATTAAAGATGGTCTGCGTAAGCTGCTTCAAGTTGCATCGATGTTCTGATTCGCATCGATTCGTATGCTCAGGCGCCTGGTATCAATTCGCCTGGCGAGTTCAATCTGCCTGCATTCCCATCAAACTGCACTGCGCAATCCAAAGGTTGGACAACGCAACCGCGTGTGCACCTGCATTGCGATCTTTGAAGCGGGCCAACTAACAAACCTGTCCAATAGTTCAAGCCGCGTTGGATACATCGCATGGGACTCAGAATGCACATGCCAAATCGATCATCCCAGTACTCGCTGCTCAGAAAGATCGGTAGCGCCTCGCACTTCGGCGATATAGCTAAAACGCGGTGAAAGCACCGGCAGACTTTCAAGTGCATTCACTATGTGAAACATAGTTGGAAGCTCCTCCCATGTAGAGCGGATAAATTTGACTTCTCCAATACCTGAAACAAAAGAGGTATATCGAGGCTTGGCTGAACTGACTTGTGGAGACAACACCATTTCGTCAACAGCCGCTTCGCCTACTTGGCGCAGGCTAGGGATGTAGCGATGGTGCAGAATTCCATCACTTTCCGGTGACTTCGGCGGCGCCCCGACCACCAAGTCGCTGAATGCCATCCGGATAAATTCGTGCCCTTCCCAAACGGCCGTGTGGAGTCGAGTCCCTTGTAGGATTCGGGGCTCTGGCAGCTCACAGTACAGCTTCGAAAATCCTAGTTCCTCACGGCCAGTAAGGATTGGTTCACATCGGTTTTCCCATAGGACAGACATGAATGACCCGCGAACTGATTCGCTAGCGCCGCGGTAGCGGACTGGATATGAAACCGAAAGCAGTGAATAACCGCGCCCGGCGAGCCACTCAAGTTCTGTCAACGTCACATGTTCCACAGTGACGATGGGTTCACCGTCGAGTTCGCAATTCGGCGGCAGCAATTTGCGAAGCTCAGCTTCATCCGTTAAAAAGCTGATTGAAGCGATAGTGCGCGGCGCATCACTAAGGTCAAATCTTTCTCCATTCGGTCCTTGGCGCGGTCCGGGACTGGGTCCA
>NZ_JASZYU010000002.1 GCF_030316825.1 Variovorax fucosicus
CGTGCCGAAGCGGCACCACTCGCTGCCCACGCAGGTCTTGACCGTGCGCAGCGACTTCGCATACGCAAACCCCGAAGGCATGCCGATGTCCTTCCACACGCCCGCCAGGTCTTCCTTCTTCACCCCCAACAGGTCGATGCGCTGGCCGCCGGTGACCTTCACGGTCGGGATCTTGTACTTGTCGGCCGCGTCCGCGATGCGGCGCAGCTCATCGGGCGTGGTGTGCCCGCCCCACATGCGCGGAATCACCGAGTAGGTGCCGTCCTTCTGGATGTTGGCGTGGCTGCGCTCGTTGATGAAGCGGCTCTGCGGATCGTCCTTGGCCTCCTTGGGCCAGGTGCTGATCAGGTAGTAGTTGACCGCCGGGCGGCAGGTGGCGCAGCCGTTGGGCGTGCGCCAGCCCAGGCCCTCGTAGACCTCGGCGTGCGTCAGGTACTTCTGCGCGCGGATGGCCTCGCGCACGTCCTTGTGGCTCGCGTCGGTGCAGCCGCACACCGCCTTCTTCTTGGGCGCGGCCGAGTAGTCGCCGCCGGCCGTGAACATCAGGATCTGCTCGACCAGCCCGGTGCAGGAACCACAGCTCGCACTGGCCTTGGTGTGCTTCTTGACCTCGTCCAGCGTGAACAGGCCCTTGTCCTTGATCGCCTTGCAGATGGCGCCCTTGCTCACGCCGTTGCAGCCGCACACCTCGGCCTCGTCGGGCATGGCAGCGGCGCTGTTGTGCCCCTCGTGGCCGGTGTCCCCGATGTTCGACTCGCCGAACATCAGCTTGTCGCGGATGTCGCTCACGCTGCGCCCGTCGCGCAGGAGCTTGAAGTACCAGCTGCCGTCCACCGTGTCGCCGTACAGGCACGCGCCCACCAGCTTGTCGTCCTTGATCACCAGCTTCTTGTAGACGCCGCCGAAGGGGTCGCTCATGACGATCTCCTCGGTGCCCTCGCCACCCATGAACTCGCCGGCGCTGAAGAGGTCGATGCCCGTCACCTTCAGCTTGGTCGAGGTGAGCGAGCCCAGGTAGCGCCCGATGCCGAACTGCGCCAGGTGGTTGGCCGCCACCTTGGCCTGCTCGAAGAGAGGCGCCACCAGCCCGTAGGCGATGCCGCGGTGCGCTGCGCATTCGCCCACCGAGTAGATGCGCGCATCGGTCACGGTCTGCATGGTGTCGTTCACCACGATGCCGCGGTTGCAGTGCAGCCGCATCGATTCGGCCAGCGCCGTGTTGGGGCGGATGCCCACCGCCATCACCACCAGGTCGGCCGCAACCTCGGTGCCGTCCTTGAAGCGGATGGCCTTCACGCGGCCATCCTCGCCTCCGAGCAGATCCTGCGTCTGCGCGCCGATCAGGAATTTGAGGCCCCGGTCTTCCAGCGACTTCTGCAGGAGCTTGCCGGCCACGTCATCCAGCTGGCGCTCCATCAGCCAGGGCATCACGTGCACCACGGTCACGTTCATGCCGCGCAGCATGAGGCCATTGGCCGCCTCCAGCCCGAGCAGGCCGCCGCCGATCACCACCGCGTTCTTGTGCGTGCGGGCGGTCTCGATCATGTAGTCGGTGTCGGCAATGTCGCGGTAGGCGATCACGCCCTTGAGGTCCTTGCCCGGCACCGGCAGCATGAATGGGTTGGAGCCGGTGCACATGAGCAGCCGGTCGTAGGCCGCCTCGGCGACGCTGCCGTCCTTGCCCACCGCGCGCACGATGCGCTTGACGCGGTCCACCTCGGTCACCGTCTTGCCCGCGTGCAGCGTGATGTGGTTCTCCGCATACCACTCCCAGCTGTTGAGCACGATCTCCTCGACCGTCTGCTCCCCGGCCAGCACCGGCGACAAGAGGATGCGGTTGTAGTTCGGATGCGGCTCCGAGCCAAACACCGTGATCTCGTACAGGTCCGGCGCTATCTTGAGCAACTCCTCCACCGCACGGACTCCGGCCATGCCGTTGCCTATGAGCACGAGTTTCATTTTTTCAGCCATGGGTTGAACCTTTCCTGGACTCAAGCAAGGGGATGCGCATGGCGCGCGTGGAGAATCGCGCCATGAGCTTTGAAGTGGACATTGGCTACAGCAGCCTGCGCGGACCGCGCGACGTGAACGAGGATTTCGCCGGCGCCGTGCATGCGCCGCCGGGCGACGAGGCGCGCGGGCTGATCGCCGCGATTGCCGACGGCGTGTCCATGGGCGGCCGCGGCCTGGAGGCGGCGCAGACCACGGTGATGGGCCTTCTGGCCGACTACTTCGCCACGCCCGACACCTGGGAGCCGACCGCCGCGCTCGACCGCTTGATCGGCGCGCAGAACGCCTGGCTGGCCGACCACAATCGGCGCCGCCAGGGCAGCGGCACCGCGCTCACCACCATGACCGCACTGGTTCTGCATGGCCAGAGCTACACGTTGGCGCATGTGGGAGACACCCGTGCCTGGCACGTGCGCGAGGGCGGTGAGGCGGCCGTGCCGCTGACGCAGGACCATGCCTTCGACCATCCCGATCTGCGCAGCCGCCTGACGCGTGCGATCGGCCTGGATGACCAGGTGCGTGTCGACTATTGCGAAGGCAATGTGCGCGTGGGCGACTGCTTTGTGCTCAGCACCGACGGCGTGCACGGCGTGCTCAAGGCGCAGCATCTCGCGGCTCTCGCACTGCAGGGCAGTGCCGGGCAGGCCAGCGAAGCACTGGTGCAGGCCGCGCTGGCGGGCGGCACGCGCGACAACGCCACGGCCCTCGTGATTCGCGTCATCGGACTCGATGCGCGGCAACTGGACGACGAGCAGGGCGATGCGCGCCGGCTGGCACCGCCGCCCGCGCTGAAGGTGGGCGAGGTGCTCGATGGCTACGTCATCACCGCGCTGGTGGCCGATACCGGCGTTCACCTGCTCTACCAGGCGCGCGATCCGGCCACCCGCGCCCTGGTCGCGCTCAAGACCCTGCATCCGTCGCGCGCCAGCGATCCGCAAGAACGCGCGATGCTGGCGCACGAGGCCTGGCTCGGGCTGCGCGTCAGCGCGCGCGGCGAGGGCGGCTTCGTGCGGGTGCACGAGCGCAGCGAACATGCGAGCGCGCTGTACACCGTGTTCGACTGGCATGGTGGCCGCACGCTGGAACAGCTGCGCAAGTCCGGCCAGCGCGGCACGGTGGCCGAGGCGGTGGCCGCGGCCATCGAGGTGGCCAAGGCACTGGGCCGGCTGCACCGGCATGGCGTGGTGCATCGCGACATCAAGCCCGGCAACCTGCACCTCGGCGACGACGGCCGCTGGCGCATCATCGACCTCGGCGTAGCGGTGTCCGGCCGCGAGGGCGCGGTTCAACGCGAGTTGCATGCCGGTACGCCGAGCTACATCAACCCCGAGCAGTGGGAGGGCGCCGATGCCGATGCCGCGAGCGACCTGTTCGCACTGGGCGTCACGCTCTACCAGTGGCTGGCCGGGCGCCTGCCCTACGGCGAGATCGAGCCCTACCAGGTGGCGCGCTACCGGCGCGATCCGGTCGCGCTCTCGCGCATCCGGCCCGATGTGCCGATGTGGCTCGATCACCTCGTGCGCAAGGCCGTGGCGCGCGATCCCCGGCAACGCTTCGAGACGGCCGAAGAAATGCTGCTGGCGCTCGAACGCGGCGCCTCCCGTCCGGTCGGTGCGCCCAGCGCCACGCCGTTGATCCGGCGCGACCCGGCGGCGCTCTACAAGATCGCGCTGGCCGTGTCGCTGCTGTTCAACGTGCTGCTGGTGGTGTGGCTGCTTTTCCTGCCGCACTGAACCGACCTGTAGTGTCATTGGCGTGCGGTGGTGCGGGCGCCGGCGGGCTTGGCCGGGGCCGACGGCGTGGTGCGGGCGCGACCGCCTTTTTCTGCCCAGGTGCGCGTCCAGCGGATCTGCATCACGCGCATGACGCCCAGCATGACCATCGACAGCACGGCGAAGAAGACGAAGCCCCAAAGGTAGGTGCCCAGGTACTGCTTCGACAGGCCCATCGCGTTGGGCACCAGCCCGCCGCCGAGCGCGCCGATCTCGCCGATCATCGAGCCGGCCACCGCCGTGCTGGTCGGCCAGCGCAGCGGTACCAGTTGGAACAGGGCGCCGTTGCCGGCGCCCAGCGCGGCAAAGGTCACGATCAGCAGCAGCGTGGTGAGCGTCAGCGAGGCCGATGAGAAGCCCACCAGCGCAAGCCCCACGGCCACCACCAGCAGCACCAGCGTCAGCGTGTTGACGCCGCCCCAGCGGTCCGAAATCCAGCCGCCGACGATGCGGACCGCCGCGCCCATGAAGGCCGCCAGCATGGTCAGTTGCCCGGCCTGCACCTTGCTCACGCCGAACTGGTCGTAGTAGTAGGAGGGCAGGAAGGTGATGAGGCCGATGAAGCCGCCGAAGGTCACGCCGTAGATCAGGCTGAACACCCAGCCGTCCTTCTCGAACAGGCAGGCAATGTGCTCACGGAAGCTGGCATGGCTGTCGACGTCGGGCGGCTCCTTGGCGAACAGGATCATCACGATCATCGGCAGCAGGATGGCGCCCGCCGCCACGCCGTACACGCTCTGCCAGCCCAGCCACTGCGCCAGCGGCGGCGCCACCAGCACCGACACCGCGGTGCCGACGTTGCCCGCGCCCACCAGGCCCATGGCCAGGCCCTTGTGCTGCGGCGGGAACCAGCCCGAGCCGAGCGACAGCGCGACGCCGAAGCTCGCGCCGGCAATGCCCAGCAGCACGCCCATGGCGAGCAGGTCGTTGAAGCTCTTCACGAAGAAGAAGCCGAACAGCATTGCCACGGCGATGAGGCCCATCTCGACCAGCGTGGCGTTCTTGCGGCCGATGTACTGGGACAGGATGCCCAGCGGGAAGCGCATCAGCGCGCCGGCAATGATCGGCACCGACAGCATCAGGCCCTTCTCGGCCGGCGTGAGGTTGAAGGTTTCGCCGATGAAGGGCGCCATGGCACCGTTCAGAACCCATATGCAGCATGAGAACGAGAAATAGAGAAACGCTGCAAAGAGGGTGGGTGAGTGGCCCGATCTCAGAAAGCTCTTGAAGGTCGACATGGCAACAGGCGGTACAAATGCCGCAACGCAGCCATCGCGCGGCCGCATCGTCGGACTGGTTGGGGGGAGGTTGCCGGCGGCGTTGCCGGCGGACGGGGTGTCAGGTCAGGCGCTGGTTGCGCCAGGAGCTCTCGCGAGGCCGCGGGAGTCACACCAAAGCGGTGCTTCGTTACACCGCGAGCAATGAGTGGAGCAAAAAGCGTGCCTGAATGGTTTCGCTGCTTCCCCTTATGCTTTCCACAGTGACGCCGCACTCCAACACCCCGATCTCCCTGCATTGCCTGACGCCCGGTTCAGCGGATACGCATGACCTGCCCGAGGGCGTGCGCCGGGCGCTCGCCGATCCCGGGCTGGCCGTTGTCCACCACCGAGAGTTCGGGACGCTGCCGCCCCCCAGCGACAAAAAGGAGGCCGACGAGGCGCAGCTTCTGATCTGCGCCCCGGCGGACATGGACAAGGTGCTCGAGCTGCTGGGTGCATGGGCCGGGTCGCCACCGTGGCCGGTGAGCCTCCTGAGTCCCCCGCTGGATGCGGCGGTGCACGAGGAGCTGATCCGCGCTGGCGTCCACGCCTGGGCCGCCGTGGATGCCATCAATGAAGCCGGGCTTGCGGCCCTGCTCGCCCGGTCGCGGGCACGCTGGCGCCGCGAGGCCGCGTTGCGCGTCGAACTGGTGCAGTTGCGCACGCGAATGGACGAGCGCAAGTGGGTCGACAAGGCCAAGGGCCTTCTGATGCTGGCGCGCGGCATGGGCGAGGACGAAGCATTTGCACTGTTGCGGCGTGCCGCCATGCACGCCAATCTCCGGCTGGGAGAAGTGTCGCGCTCCGTCGTGGACGCCGCCCAGTGGGCGGAGGCGATCAACCGCGCCGGCCAGCTGCGCATGCAGGCCCAGCGGCTGTCGCGGCTGGCAGCGCAGGCGCTGGCCGGCGTGGATGTGTCGCGCAGCCGCGAGCAGCGCGGGCAATCCGTGGAGCGCGTGCAGGAGAACCTCGGATTTCTCGACGGCCTGGGTCTGGTCGACGAAGCCGCTGCGGCGCTCGATCGCACCAAGGCGGCATGGCGATCGCTCCAGGCCGCATGGACGCCGCGCGTGGCCGCGCCGGCGATGGCCGTCATCGATGCCGCGGCGGAGGCGCTGCTGCGGAGCGCCGACGCACTCACGGCGGTGCTGGAGCGCGCGAGCGGGCGGCGGGCGCTGCGGATCATCAACCTCTGCGGGCGGCAACGCATGCTGGCGGAGCGGCTTGCCAAGGATGCGCTGCTGGCCTTGACCCAGGCGGCCGATCAGGGCCCCGGGCTGGCGTCCACGGCGGACGAGTTCGAGAAGGCCTTGCGCGAACTGGAAAACGCGCCACTGACGTCGCCCGAGATCCGCACCGCGCTGGGCAAGGCGCGCGACGAATGGCTTCGCCTTGCGCGCGGCGTGCAGGGCATCAACCGGCCGCAGGGCGGCCTGGAACTGGTGCGATCGGCTGAAGCGCTGGTCGACACCTTCGACCACCTCGCCGCACAGTACGAACACAGCGTCCAGGTCATCATGTCCTGATGGCCATGGAGCCGGGTGGGGGCGCCGTTGCATTGACAGCGCCTGCGCGGGACGAAACAATCCCCGTGTTGTACGACATCGTATGACGGCAAATTGCCAACGCTATAACCTATAAAAGGAGACGATTTCATGCAAACGCGTACGAGGTGGTTCTACGGCCAGGCCTGGCCGGCTTGGCTGTCGGGAGCGGCCATGCTGCTGTTGGCGGCAGGCGCCCAGGCCGGAACCTTTGTCTATGTTTCGAATGCCGACAGCCAGGAGATCTCGGTGCTCGAACTCGACCGGGCCCAGGGACAACTCAAGCCGGTGGAAACCGTCGGGGTTGCCGGCACCGTGATGCCGATGGTCGTGAGCGCGGACAAACGGTTCCTGTACGCGGCGCTGCGTTCCCAGCCCTTCCGGGTCACCAGTTTCGCGATCGACGGTGGCAGTGGCCGGCTGCGCAAACTGGGTGAAGCACCCCTGGCCGACAGCATGGCCAACATCGACCTGGATGCCACCGGCCGATGGTTGTTCGCAGCGTCCTACCCGGGGCACAAGATCACCGTCAACGCCATTGGCAAGGACGGTGCGGTGGGCGCCATACAGCAGCTGATTCCGACCGCACCCAATGCCCATGCCATCCATGCCGACGCGTCCAACCGCTACGTGCTGGCAAGCAGCCTCGGCGGGGACAACCTTTCGATCTGGCGCTTCGATGCCGAGAAGGGGCAGCTCACGCCAAGCGACCCGCCTCTGGTTTCCAGCGCACCGAAGTCGGGCCCGCGTCATTTCGCCTGGGACAAGGCGCAGCGTTTCTTCTACCTGCTGAACGAGCTCGATGCGTCGCTCTACACCTATGCCTGGGACAGCGCGCGCGGGACGTTGCGCGAGTTGCAGCGAACCACCACCTTGCCAGCCGGCTTTGCAGCCAAGCCCTGGGCGGCAGACCTGCATCTGACGCCTGACGGCAAGTACTTGTACGCTTCCGAGCGAACCTCCAGCACGATCTCCGCGTTCCGGGTCGATCCGGCCAGCGGCCTGCTGCAGCCGCTCGGGCAGACGCCGACCGAAAAGACGCCACGCGGATTCGCCATCGATTCGACCGGCCGCTACCTGGTGGTCGCGGGACAGGAGTCCCACAGCGTGTCGGTGCACCCCATCGATGCCGCGAGCGGCGCCTTGGGTGCGCCCAAGAGCCTGGCCGTCGGCAAGAACCCGAACTGGATCGAAATCGTCGATCTGCCCTGAAGCGCGTTACTGGCGCAGCTTGATGCGGGCACGTTCGAGCAGCGCCTGTGCCCCGTCGGGATCGGCCGCGACGCCGTAGACGACGTGGTCCGGGCGCACGAGCGCCGCGCCGCAGCCCTGCTTGTCGAACCAGCGCGCGATGACGCCGTCGGCCTCCGCGAGGCAGACAAGATCCTCCAGGTTTCCGGCATCGCCCAGGCAGACGGCTGTCGCGTGCAGGGCCCGCAGACCGGCGGCCAGGCGGCCGAACTGTTCGCGGGAAGGCGGGTCGCGCAGAAACAGCAGGAAGCCGTGGGGCAGCAGATCGTCCATCATCTGCGCGGCGCCCTGCTGGCCGATCCGTCCCACCGCCTGCGGGAAAGGCGTGCCTGATGCGCCATGCTCGTCCTCGATCAAGCCGTGGCGCACGCCGGGCAGCAGGCTCTGGCGCAACTGCATCCGCACCTCGCCGCCTTGCTGCGCGCGCAGGCCGCGATCGCGCTCCGTGGCGCGTTCGGCGTCGCGCTCGCAGATGATCAGGCCCAGGCGCTTGACGGTCTGCGTGGTGTCTTCGACCTGCGGGCCGCGCTCCGTGCCATAGCTGTCCAGCAGCGCGTCGGGCGCTTCGCCGCGCAGCACCCAGTCGAGCTTCCAGGCCAGGTTGAGCGCGTCGCGCAAGCCCTGGCACATGCCCTGTGCCAGGAAGGGCGGCATCTGGTGCGCTGCGTCGCCGGCCAGCAGCACGCGCTGCTGGCGCCATTGCTCGAGGACGACCGCATGGAAGCGGTAGGTCGCGGCCCGCCAGATGCGCGCCTGGTGCGGCGCCAGCCAGGGCGAGAGCAGGGCCCAGATCGCGTCGTGCGGCATCTCGCGGTGCGCTGCTTCGTGCGGCAGCAGCAGGAATTCCCAGCGCCGGTGCGTGCCGGGCCCGACCACGTAGGTGCAGGGGCGCGCCGGGTCGCAGTACTGGATGTTGGTGGCCGGCAGGCAATCGAGCATGTCCTCGTTCACGTGCATGTCGACCACGATCCACGGCTCGTCGAATTCCAGGCTCTTCATGCCGAGGCCGAGCCGCTTGCGCATCGGGCTGGTGCCGCCGTCGCAGGCGACCACGTAACGCGCCCGCACCTGGGCCGGGGCGCCGTCCGGCGCCTGCACGGACAGCGTCGCGTACTCGCCATCCTGATCGGCCTGATCGGCGGACACGACTTCATGGCCCAGGTGAACCGAGACCGAAGGCATCTCGCCCACGGCGCGGCGCAACGAGAGTTCGAGCGCCGGCTGGTTGAAGGTGTACGAAGGCGCCCAGGCCAGAGGGTAGGGCGACGGGCCCATGTCGAAATGCTGGATCGGCTTGCCATCGGCACCCTGGTAGATCGTGGGGCGGTACGGCGTCATGTGGGTTGCCAGGGCGCCTGCGATGCCCAGTTCCTGGAAGGTGCGCATCGCCTCGTGGTCGAGCGCGAAGGCGCGCGGCAGGGGATAGATCTGGTCGGACTTGTCGAACACGGCCACGCGTCGGCCACGCCGGCCCAGAAGCGCCGCCAGCGTTGCACCGACCGGGCCGAAGCCGATGACGGCGACATCGACAGGCTCGTCGAAGGTGTGATTCACTCGTTCTCTCCAAATGCAGGAAGTGAGAATTGTGCATAAAAATGGGTGTTATGGATCGAGGGTTCTTCCCGATGGCGGCCGCCGCGTCGCCGCAGAAAAATGCACAAAACCAACTTTGTGCATTTAACAAGGAGACGAGATGTCAATGATGAAAGCCGCCCGACTTCACAAGGTCGGCGCACCGATGCAGATCGAACAGCTGCCGATTCCCCAGCCCGCAGCCAACGACGTACAAGTGAGGGTGCATGCCTGCGGCATCGTGCCGAACCTGGGCAACATCCTGGCGAACTGGACCACCTGGTTCCCCGAGCTGCCGCTGCCGCCGCTGCCCGCCATCTTCGGGCTCGACCCGGCGGGCGAGGTCACGGCCGTCGGCTCCCACGTCCACACCTGGAAGCCGGGCGACCGCGTCTACGTCAACCCGAGCCTGTACTGCGGCGGGTGCAGGGCCTGCCGCAATGGCGACCTCATCAACTGCACGCACTACGCATTCAGCGGCTACTTCGGCTTCTCGCAGAACGCGCTCAAGCTCTACAAGAACTACCCCTACGGCGGCCTGGGCGAGTACATGATCGCCCCGCAGTACGCGCTGGTGAAACTGCCCGACAACGTGAGCTTCAACCAGGCGGCGCGCTTCGGCTACCTGGGCACCATGTACTCCGCGATGCGCAAGGCGCAGGTCGGCCCCGGGCGCAGCGTGCTGATCAACGGCATCAGCGGCACGCTGGGGATAGGCGGCGCGCTGTTCGGCCTGGCGATGGGCGCCACGCGCATCCTCGGCACCGGCCGCAACAAGGAACTGCTCGAGCGCGTGAAGGCGCTGGCGCCGGATCGCATCGAGGTCTTCTCGAACGCCAGCGGCGAGGCTATCGACACCTGGGCCAAGGAGCGCACCGGTGGCTTGGGCGTGGACACCTTCATCGATGCGCTGGGGCCGGGCGCGCCGCACGAGTCGCTGCAGCAGGGCATTCGCGCGCTCAAGCGCGGCGGCCGCGCCTTCAACATCGGCGCCATCGCAGGCATGGTGGGCATGGATCTGCACACCATGATGGACGAGCAGCAGAGCATCGAGGGCTCGGCATGGTTCACCGCCGGCGAAGGGCAGGACATGGCCGACATGGCCGAGGCCGGAACGCTCGACCTCTCGGTGTTCGAGCACGTCTGCTATCCGCTGGACCGCGTCAACGAGGCGATCTCCGGGATCGCGACGCGCAACGGCGGCTTCAGCAACTTCGTCATCAACCCCTGAACGGCGGAAGGGCGCAGCAAGGGGCGCCGAACCCGGCCGCCCCGCGCCTTCTTCGCCCCGTCTAGCTGCGGGCGCGCGCCAGCATCTCGATTTCAAGCAGCAGATCGTGCAGCGCTGCCTGCACGAACTCGAGCGTGCTTGCGTCGACCAGTCGACCGTCGCGCACACGCTGCCCCACCCCTGCGATGGCGACGTGCTGCCGAACCACCGGCCGCGCCAGCGTGGCGGCCAGCGCGTCGCGAATCTGCGCCTGCGCGCGCACGCCACCGGCGGTGCCGGGCGAGGCGGTCATCACCAGCGCGGGCTTGCCCTTGAGGGGCGAGGCGAATCCGGGCCGCGATGCCCAGTCGATGGCGTTCTTGAGCACGCCGGGCATGCCGTAGTTGTATTCGGGCGAGCACAGCACGAGCCCGTCCGCCTCGGCGATGGCTTTCTTGAGGCGGGCGACCGGCTCGGGCGGCGTGTCGCCATCGAGGTCGGCGTTGTAGATCGGAATGTCATCGAGCGGAAACAGGTCGATGTTCGCAGTGGCGGGCAGCAAGGGCGGCAGGCTGCGCAGCACCGCGGTGCAGTTGGATTCGCGGCGGATGCTGCCGGAGATGGCAAGCAGCCGGATGGATCGGGGCGGGGTGAGGGTCGACATGGAACGGTAGGAAGTGCGGGGAGGGAAGTTTATGCATGAACGCAGACTTGCGCACAAAACAAATATTGAGCATTAGGGTTCGTCCGGATGAAGATCCGGGGGTAGCGATGCATATTTGCACAAAAGAAGTTTTATGCATTTTATTGAAATTCTCAGGAGACCAATCATGAAAGTCAGACGGGTAGTTCTAGGTGTGGGTTCGAACGGCAAGTCAGGCGTGTTGTCGGACGAGGCCGCGCCTCGCAACATCGCATTCAAGACCGTGCCGGGCTTCGAGGCAACCTTGCTCTGGTCGACCGCCGCGTCGAGCGAGGCAGGCAGCAGGAAGGCCTTCGCCGATCCGAGCATCGAAGCCAACTTTCTCCCGGGCCAGGGCGAGTCGCGCCTCATGTTCGTCACGTTTCCGCCCGATTCCGTGATGATGCGGGCGGACTTCGACGGTGCGGCGTTCGGGGCAGAGTTCGGCCAGTTGCTGCCAGGCTTGGCGGAGACCTTCGAGCCGGATGCGCCGGGCATGCACACCACCGACAGCATCGACTACGACGTCGTGCTGGATGGCGAGATCACGCTCGAACTCGATGATGGCCAGGAGGTCTTGCTGAAGCAGCACGACGTTGCCGTGCAGCAAGGCAACCGGCACGCCTGGCGCAACAAGGGCGACAAGCCCGCGACGATGCTCTTCGTGCTGATGGGCAAGAAGCGCGCAGCCTGAGCCGTGGTCCCCATGAGCACCTCCGATCCATCCGACGACGCCAGGGCGTTGATCGACCTCGAGCAGCAGCGCTGCAACGCCATGATGAATGGCGACACCGAACGCCTGCGCGAATTGCTGCATCGCGATCTGACGCATGTCCATGCCAAAGGGCAGGTCGACGGCTTCGACAGCTACTTCAGCACGGGCGGCTTCAACGTTCACTACCAGCGGGTCGAGCGGTCTGAACTCGCCGTGCGCGTGATGGGCAACAGCGCCCTGATGACCGGCCGCCAGCTGCTGGTGGGCGTGCGCAAGAACGGCACCGGCACCGTGACCATCGACTCGCGCGTCATGCAGGTCTGGGTGAAGGAGGGCGAACGCTGGCGCCAGCTCGCATTCCAGACCACGCCCACCGAAATGAGCGTTGCCTGACCTTGCCCCTTGAAGAATCAACCCGGAGACATCCATGACCACAAAGCAACAACGCCGCGACTTCGTTCGCGTTCTGGGAAGCGCCGCACTGGCGGCTTCGGTGCCCGCCTTCGTGCGGGCACAGGGCACCGATACCAAGATCAAGTTCGGCTGGGCCATCTCGAAGACGGGCCCGTTCGCAGGCGGCGCTGCATCAGCGCAGCTTCCAAACTACCGGTTGTGGGTCGATGACGTCAACAAGGCGGGTGGCATTTCGGTCGGGGGTGCGAAGCGCCTCATCGAAGTCGTCGAGTACGACGACCGCAGCCAACCGGAAGAAGCGGTGAGGGCAATCGAGCGGATGGTCAACCAGGACAAGGTCGACTTCCTGCTGCCGCCGTGGGGCACCGGCATGAACCTGGCCGTTGCGCCTGCGTTCCACAAGGGCAACTTTCCCATGATCACGCCCACCTGCATCACCGATCAGATGCCGCAGCTCGTCAAGCGCTGGGACAACATGTTCTCGCTGCTCGGTACCCCGTCCAGCTATTCGGATGCCATCGTCGGGCTGCTCACGCAGATGCGCAGCGACGGCAAGATCGGCAGCAAGGTGGCCATGGTGAACGTGACCGACCAGGGCGGACTGGAACTCGCCGGCGCCGCGCGCAAGTCGCTGAAGGCCGCGAAGTTCGAGGTCGTGGTCGACAGCAGCTATCCGATTTCCACGCAGGACATGACGCCCCTGATTGCCGATGCCCAACGCGCGAATCCGGACGTTTTTCTGGCGTTCAGCTATCCGCCGGACACCTTGGGCCTGACCGAGGCCGCGCGCGTGCGCGGCTTCAACCCGAAGATTTTCTACGCCGGGATCGGAACGGCGCTGCCTCTGTACGTCGGCAAGTTCGGCGCGAGCGCCGAGGGCGTCATGGGCCCGGGCGGATGGAATCCGGCGTCGGACGCCATCAAGGCCTACATCGCCAGGCACACCGCGTTGATCGGGCAGCCGCCCGAGCAGTGGGTCAGCGTGCTCTGCTATTCGGGCCTGCAGGCGCTCGCCCAGTCGATCGAGAAAGTGGGCAAGCTCGACCGGCCGGCCATCATCAAGACGCTCGGATCGACGACCTTCGACACGGTTGCCGGGCCATTGAAGTTCGACAACCATTTCATGGCGGGCGGCTGGACGGTCGGGCAATGGCAGGGCGGCACGTTCTCGGGAATCGCGCCGAAGCAGACGGGCGCGAAAGACCCGGTCGCCAAGCCGGCCTGGAAGGCCTGAAGCCTTTCATGAGGCTGATCGATGCATTGATATTCGGGCTGACACTGGGTGGGACCTATGCGCTCATTGCGCTGGGTCTCAACCTCCAGTACGGCGTCGCCCGCATCCTCAACCTCGCCTACGGCGAGATGTTGATTGCCGCGGCCCTGGGGGGCCTGGTGCTTTTCACGCGCGCCGGTGTCTCGCCGCTGGTCGCACTCCTGCTGCTCGTTCCGGTCGCCGCGGCCGCCGGTGCGCTGCTCTACAAGGTGGCCTTCCTGCCGCTGGTCAGGCGCGCGCGCAGCCGTGACGCGCTGGAGGCCGACAGCATCCTGTCGACCTTCGGCCTGTTGTTCGTGATCCAGGGCCTCATGCTCACCGGGTTCGGCGGCAACTACCTGAGCTACTCGTTCCTGTCGATCCCGATCGAAGTGCTGGGAACCACGGTGGCCGCCAACCGCCTGCTCGCACTCGTGGTTGCGCTGGTGCTGGGCGGCGCGCTGTTCCTGGTCCTCACCCGCACGCGAATCGGCACCGCCCTGCGCGCGGTGGCCGTCGACCCCGGGTCGGCGCCGCTGGTGGCGATCGACGTGACGAAGATCGCGATGCTTGCCTTTGCCATGGGCACGGCGCTGGTCGCCATCGCCGGCGTGCTGGTCAGCATGTTCTCGACCTTCAGCGCCACCATGGGCGTGCTCTTCACCATGAAGGCCTTGATCGTCGTGATCATGGGCGGCGTCGGCAACTTCGTCGGCTGCGTGCTGGCTGCACTGCTGCTCGGGTTGAGCGAAAGCCTTGTTTCCACCTATGTGGATCCGGGCCTCACCCTGGCTGCCAACTACGCCATCTTCCTGCTCGTGCTGGTGTTCCGGCCCTCCGGCCTGTTTGGAAGGGCTGGCCGGTGACATCGAAATCCAGACTCTTCCTTGCGTTGTCGCTTGCAGCCTTCATTGCGCTGGCGTTTGCGCCGCAAACCGGCAACGACTACACGACGTCGCTGCTGATCAACCTGCTGCTCTATGCCAACCTGGCCACGGCCTGGGGCATCTTCTGCGGCACGACACGCTTCATTTCGCTGGCGACCGTCGCGTTTTTCGGGGTCGGGTGCTACAGCGTCGCGGTGCTGTCGGAGTTCCTGCCCTGGCCAGCGGTGCTCGCCGTGGCCGCCTTGCTGGGCGGCGCATTGGCACTCGCCATCGGCATTTGCACGCTACGTCTTTCCGGCATGTACTTCGTCGTCTTCAGCTTCGGAATCGCCGAGCTGATCCGCCAGCTCGTGACCTGGTACGAATCCAAGGTGGTGGGTTCGGTCGGGCGGTATGTGTTCCTGGAGATCACTGCGGCGCAGATCTACTGGCAGCTCCTGGTGTTGCTGGGGTTGCTCTGGCTGTTGGGGGCCTGGCTCTCGAAGTCCCGACTCGGTTTTGCGCTTCGCCTGATCGGCGAGGACGAAACGGCCGCGCGCAGTTGCGGCATCAACACTGTCGGCGTCCGTCTCGCGGTGCTGACGGGGACGGCCATGTTCATGTCTGTCACGGGTGCGATCGTGGCGCCGCGCTGGACTTACATCGAGCCTTCCATCGCGTTCAACTCCCTCGTGTCGTTTCAGGTCGTGGTGATGGCACTGCTGGGTGGCGTGGCGGCGTTCTACGGGCCGATCCTGGGCGTGGTTCCGCTGGTGCTGGCGTTCGAGGTGCTCACCAAGTACTTCCCGGATCACTTCAGCATCGTGCTCGGCGCCATCTTTCTGGTGATCGTGTACCTGCTGCCACGCGGCCTGCTCGGTGCAAGCGAGAAGTTCTGGAGGCGCCGATGAGCGCGCCGTTGCTGGAGGTCAACGACCTGTCCCGGCGCTTCGGCGGGCTGAAGGCGGTCGAAGGCCTGTCGCTCCATGTCGGAAAAGGCGAGATCGTCGGCTTGCTCGGCCCCAACGGCTCGGGCAAGACGACGGCGCTCAATCTGATCAGCGGTGCGCTGCAACCGGATCGCGGTTCGGTCAAGCTCGACGGACAGGAAACCGCCGGCGCCTCGAACTTCAAGGTGGCGCGCCTGGGCATCGCGCGCACCTACCAGCTCGTGCGCCTCTTCAAGACCATGAGCGTGCTGGAAAACGTGGTGGCGGGGATGTCGTTCACGCACGAGCGCCGTTTCGGAACCGAGGCCAACACGGACGCGGCGGAACTTCTGGAGCAGGTCGGCCTGGCGGCCCGGGCGTCCCAGCGCGCCGAAGATCTCACCTACATCGACCAGAAGCGGCTCGAGCTGGCCCGCTGCCTTGCAAGCCGTCCGCGCGTGTTGTTGCTGGACGAGTGGCTGGCCGGATTGAATCCTACGGAACTGCTTCAGGCGATAGAACTCGTGCGCTCGTTGAAGCACGACGGCGTTTCCATCCTGATGGTCGAGCATGTGCTGGAGGCCGTGCGGTCGCTGTGCGATCACTGCGTGGTCATGAACGCCGGCCAGCGCATCGCGGCAGGCCCGGCTGCGGCCGTGCTGGCCGATCCCGAAGTGGTGCGCGCCTATCTTGGAGATGATCATGCTTGAGGTCAGACAACTGAGCGCGCACTACGGCATGCACCAGGCGCTGGCCGATGTGGAGATTCACGTGGGCGCTGGCGAGGTCGTCAGCGTGCTGGGCGCCAACGGTGCCGGCAAGTCCACGCTGCTGCGATGCATCGCCGGGCTGATGCCGGCCAAAGGCGCGCACCTGACGCTGGGCGGCAAGGCACTCACCGGCCTCAAGGCCGATCAGCGGGTGGAGGCGGGCATTGCCCTGGTGCCCGAAGGGCGCGGCGTGTTCGGCGACCTCACGGTGAAGGAGAACCTCTTCCTGGGCGCCTATCCGCGGCGTGCGCGTGCGCACGAGCATCGCAACCTCGAACGCGTGCTCGAGCTTTTTCCGAGACTGCGGGAGCGGCTGCCTCAGAGCGTGCGAACCATGAGTGGCGGCGAGCAGCAGATGGTGGCGATCGGGCGGGCACTCATGTCCAGCCCGGATGTGCTGCTGCTGGACGAGCCTTCGCTGGGCCTGTCGCCGCTGATGGTGTCGGAACTCTTCAAGTCCCTCGAACGCGTTCGCGACGACAAGGTGTCGATCCTGCTCGTGGAGCAGAACGCCAAACGCAGCCTGGCGCTCTCGAATCGCGGCTACCTGCTGGAGCAGGGCCGCGTCGTCGGTGCCGACAGTGCCGGCGCCTTGCTTGCAAGCGAGGCCGTGCAGCGCGCCTACCTCGGCGGGTGAGCGGCGCGGATGAACTCAGCGCTGGCCGTCGTGAACCTTGATGCCGTCCTTCGTCAGGCCACCGAGGCGCGCGTGAACGCGGCCGCCGGTTCCCATGACCAGCGCGAACAGGATCTCCCTGGGCCGCGGCGCATCCTGGATGCCGATTTCCATGCTGTTGTAGTGGCTGCGGACGTAGGAGGCGTGGATGTTGTGCAGCGGAACCATCAACCGATAACCCGTGGCCGCGACGGCCTTGGCCGCCGGCACCATCGCCTTCGGCTCGCCGAGCACGGCGCGCATGGCCCAGCCGCCGGCCTCGTGCCACACCGCGCCGTGTTCCATTTCGCCATCGACGCCCACGATGGCGGCCTTGCTGTACACCTCGACGTTCTCCTTGCCGAGCGTGGCCACCAGCTCTTCGGCAAGCAGGGTGCCGAGCGTGCGCAGTTCCGCCATGAACGGCAACAGATCCGGTTCGTAGCGGCCGGCATAGGGGTTCTTGATGACCGCGCACGACGCGGCCAGCTTCAAGGGCGTGGCCGCCACCGGCCCGCCTTCGTGGTAGATGGATTCGATGGTCAGGCTTCGCTTGCGGATTTCGATCAGGGACATGGAGTGGCTTCAGGAGGGGTTGAACACTTAAATGTGCATGAAAATCAGTTTATGCACAAAAATATCTTCCGATCCTAGTGTTTCCCCTACTCGTCCTGTACATCGAAAGTGCCTCTCGGCATTTGCATGCTTTCTTTCTTTATGCATAAAATGTACGCCATGAACAGTCCCAACATCAACGTGACGGATCCCTCGACGCCGCTGTCGGAACAGGCTTTTCGCAGTCTCCGGCACGACGTCCTGGTCGGTACCTTCGAAGCGGGCAGCAAGCTCAAGCTCGACGAGCTGCAGGGCCACTACGGCTTTTCGAGCAGTCCGCTGCGCGAAGCCCTGAGCCGCCTCACGCAGGAAGGGCTCGTGCGCGCCGACGAGCGGCGAGGGTTCCGCGTCGCGCCGATCTCGTCGGAAGACCTGAACGACATCACGCACATGCGCCTGATGCTCGACGTCCAGGCGCTGGGCAGCGCCATCGAACTCGGCGACGACGCCTGGGAGGGCGCCATCGTGGCGGCCTTTCACAGGCTCGAAAAAGTGGAGTCCCGCCTGAGCGACGGACCGGTCATCCTTGACGAGGAGTGGAGTTCGGTTCACCGGACTTTCCATGCTGCGCTGATTGCCGCGTGCGCATCGGAACGGCAACGGGTCTGGAGCGCGAGCCTGTTCGACCAGGCCGAGCGTTATCGGCGCTTCTCTGCGCGCTACCGGCAGGCCGGCCGCCGCAAGTCCAACGAGCATCGCAAGATCATGGATGCCACCCTGCGCCGCGACACCGAGACGGCGTGCGCCTTGCTCTCGGAACACATCCTGAGCACGCAACGCAACGTCGAAGCCGCCATGCGGCGCGCCGCCGACGCCTGAAGAAGCCGCACGCCGCACCGGCGCGCGAGACACCGAGACTAGGAGACGCACATGCTCAAGGTCAGCAGACCTACGCCTTCGCACTTCGGAATCTACGTAACCGATCTCGACAAGATGGTTGCGTTCTATACCGAGGTGTTCGACCTGACCATCACCGACACCGGCGTTGGCAAGACCTTCAAGAACAAGCTGGTGTTCACGAGTGCCAGCCCGGACCAGCACCACCAGCTGGTCATCGCTTCGGGCCGCCCGGCCGATGTGAAGTTCAGCACGGTGATGCAACTGTCTTTTGCCGTGCCCGGCATCCAGTCGATGCGCGACATCTGGGCCAAGGCCGAGGCGCGCGGGGCAACCGACATTCGTGGGCTCAACCATGGCAACGCGCTGTCGGTCTACATGCTGGACCCCGAAGGCAACATGGTCGAGATCTACGTCGACACGCCTTTCTACGTCGAACAGCCCCATGGCGACCCGCTGGATCTTTCGCAGTCCGACGAAGAGATCCTGCGCGAGACCGAGGCGATCTGCCGCCGCGATCCGACCTTCAAAACCCTTGACGCCTGGCAGGCCGACTTCCTGAGCCGTGCGCCTGTGCCGAGCGCGTGACCCGCAACCCTTTCTTGAAACGGAAATTCCGTGAGACTTCTCTCGTTCATCCACCAGGGCCGTGAGACCTGGGGCGCAGTCGCAGGCGATGGCGTCGTCGACCTCGGCAAGGCCATGCCTTCGTTTGCCACCTTGGCCGACTACATCGCTTCGGGCGAGTACCTGAAGGCTGCCGAGCACGTGAAGGGCAAGGCCGTCGATGCCAAGCTGGCGGACATCACCTACCTGCCGGTCATTCCTCGCCCGGAAAAGATCGTCTGCGCGGTGCGCAACTACATGGACCATCACCAGGAGGTTCTGGCGGCCGGCATGAACCGCGAGCTCTCGGAGCAGCCGCCGATCTTCCTGCGCGTGTGGCGTTCACAGGTCGCACACAACCAGGCGATCGTGCGTCCGCACGTCTCCGAGTCGCTCGACTGGGAAGGCGAGCTCGCCGTGATCATCGGCAAGGGCGGCCGGAACATTCCGGAAGACAAGGCCTACGAGCACGTTGCCGGCTACTCCTGCTACAACGATGCCAGCATTCGCGAATGGCAGTTCCATGCCAAGCAGATTGCATCGGGCAAGAACTTCGAGAGCACCGGCGGCTTCGGCCCCTGGATGGTCACGGCCGACGAAATTGCGCCGGGCCGCCAGCTCAAGCTCGAAGTGCGCCTGAACGGCGAAACGATTCAATCGAGCCATACCGGGCACATGATCTTCAGCATTCCCAAGCTGATCAACTATGCGTCGACGATCTTCACCCTGACGCCCGGCGATGTCATCGCCACCGGAACGCCTGCGGGCGTGGGCTGGAGCAAGAAGCCGCCGCGCTTCATGAAGCCCGGTGACATCTGCGAGGTAGAGATCGAAGGCATCGGCCGCCTCAGCAACCCTATCGTCCAGCAGGACTGACGCCGCCACCCACTGGCAAGCTGCTGTTGATAATCGGCGGAGAAAGGGCTCTCCATGCCGATCAACGAAATGCGTTCCATCGCGACCTTTGCAAAGGCTGCCGAGCTCGGCAGCCTGCGCAAGGCCGCTGTTGCCCAGGGAATGACGCCGCAGGCGGCAAGCCAGGCCCTGGCACAGCTGGAGCAGCACCTCGGTGTGCGGCTGTTTCACCGAACCACGCGCAGCCTGTCGCTCACCGACGAGGGCCGGCAGTTTCTCGAAGCCGCGCAGCCCGCGCTGGTGGGCCTGCAGCGCGCGCTGCACATGGCGCAACAGGCCAAGGACGAGATCGCCGGGCCGCTGCGCATCGTCGGGCCGCGTTCGACCTTCGCGCCCGTGCTGTGGCCCTTGCTCGACGAGTTCTGCCGGCTTCACCCGCAAGTGCAACCCGACGTGCAACTGGACGACCGGATCGGCAACTGGGTGGAAGACCGCGTCGACGTGGGCTTTCGCGTGGGGCGATCGCCTGCCGAGGGCGTCATCGCGCGCAGGCTGTTTCCGTCGCAGCTCATCATCTGCGCGGCACCGGCCTACCTTGCCCGCGAGGGGGCGCCGGACAGCCTCGATGCACTCGCCGCCCATCGCTGCAGCACTTTTCGCCATCCGAGCAAAGGCAGCGTTCTGCCCTGGTACGTCAAGGTTGAGGACATGAGGGTTGACCACCACGTGGTCCCCGCGTTGTGCACCAATGATGAAGGGCTCGAGGCCGAAGCCGTGCTGGCCGGGCACGTTCTCGGACTGCTGACAGCCGTCATCGCCGCGCCGCACATTCGCGCGGGGCGCCTGGTGCCGCTGCTGACCGGGCACGTGGACGACCACTCCAGCATCTTCGTGTACTACGGAAGCCGCACCGCCCAGCCCGCCCGGGTAAGGGCCTTCATCGACCTGGCCGTCAAGCGCCTGGTCAACAACAAGGCCTACGTCTTGACGGCGAAGGAACTGCAGACGGCGGAAGCGAAGGGGCGCAAGGCCCACCCGCGCAGAGGCGCCTGACATCAGGCTCTAACATCCTCTTATGTACGTCGGTCATTTCGCCATCGGCCTGGCGCTGAAAGCACGCTATCCAAAAGTACCTGCCTTGCCCATCATGCTTGGCGCGGGTTTCCTGGACATCCTTGATGGCATCTTCATCGTCCTGGGTTGGGACCGCGTGGCGCCGAATCTGCTTGCCGGCCCATACCTCTTCTTCGACCTCAAGTTCATAGACTGGGACCACTCATTGCTGGCCGGGCTGTTCTGGTCAGCGCTCTGGGGTGCGCTTTTCCTGCGAGACAGGCGGGTCGCCACCCTGGCGTTCGTCGCGGCCCTTTCGCATCTCGTTGCAGACTGGCCCGTGCACAACCACGATATGGCGCTGTATCCGCACGCCGAGACCCATGTGGGCTATGGGCTGTGGGGCAAGCTGGGCACTGCATCCTGGGTTCTGGAAGGTATCTTTGCTGCAGCCTTGGCCACGTACGCATGGGTCGCAAGCGCTCGCCGTGGGGTGAGCCTGCTCTGGCCTTCGGTACTGCTCGTTGTCCTGTTCCTGAACCTCTCACCCTGGCTTTCGCCCATGAAGCACGTCGCCGGGTTGGATGAACCTTTGACTCATCTGCTGCACGGCACGCTGGTCGCCCTGGGCTTTCTTGTGCCCGGTAGTCTGATGACGTGGCTTCTCAACAAGGCGGAAAGCAGGGCGACACGCTTCGGCTGACCAATCATGGCCATTTGCCTCGTTGTGTCAGCCGCCGCAGGCGGTGGATCGACCTCGGTGCTCGGCTTGCTGCAAAGCACCTGTCTAACGGCTCGGTCAACCTGTTGTGGCCGGGGTCTGGAGTCCGTTCTGCCGCAAAAGCAGACATCGGCATGTTTGGCGAATCTAAGGAGGTCCGCTCAAGATTAGCGGGTCGCCAAAATCGCTTTCTCGATTGGTGCCCGGGTGGTTTGGATGAAATCCATCATCGCCAGAGCCACTGCGGCCGGGTCATCCTGCTTGGACGGCGTGATGCGAAGGCCCGGCGTCTTGCCCCGCTGCACGAACTCTAACTGCGTGCCTCCCACGCTCCTGACCGATCGGGCTAAAACCTCCAGCGCCTCAACGAAATCGGGCCGCGGCGTCACTTCTGCGTGAAACTCGCATGACAGGCCCCGGCGGACCTGAAACTGGAACTCGTAGTGGTATCCCTTGAGGATACCGCCACCCAGATGGATTTGCCGGTAATGCCCACTCCGGTTGTCCACTGCTGGCGCGTTGCCGGAGAGCTTGCGGTACTCCTCAACCACGCGATCGAGCTGCTCGAAGCTCCGCTTGGCGCCCCTGGCCCGACCTTTGGAGAGTTCCGCCTCGCTGGTGCGGCCAACCACCGAAGGCGCGATCGCACGCAGCGCCGTGGTCTGCTCGGTGTCCGTTCGGAACTGACGCAGCTCTATGCCAAGCACCTCCACGTCTTTCATCTGTCCGTTGAGGAACTCGATCACTCGACACAGTTGGGGCGGAAGCTCATCTGCGACGAAGACGATGCGGATGTTGTGCTCCTCAAAGTTTTTCTCCACGCGCCGCCAGAAGTCGTTCTCCTCCAGTCCAGCGGACTCCAAGAATGCATCCAGCTCCTCCTGAGCCCGCTCCGGATCGCCGTACTGCTTCTGTAGGCAGTGCTTGACGCTGTCGATCGACCAGTAGACCGCCGCGTGTGCCGCGTAGTCCAGCAGTTGACCGACGATTGCGCGGCGCATGTCGCCGCTCTTGCTGCGCTTGACCTCGACCAGTACCGGGATGCAGTTCTGGTCAATATAAAAGTGGTCAACAGCCCAGCGGTCGTTGCCATTCTCCTGGTCTGGCACGCCCATCTCGCGCTTGATAAGGAGCAGCTCGCACTCGTCTTCCTCTGTTTGCGCGGTGCAGCTGCCAAGTAGCGCCGGGTGAGTGGCGATGAGCTGTTGGATGTCAGCTTCACTGAGGTAGTCCGACTGCGGCATGCGGGTGAGGCTATTGTTGGGGCCGACGAGGAAAACACCGGACATGCAGAAACTCTCTCTTGAGTGGATAAAGCGGGCGTTGGCGCACCGAGGACCCCTCGAGACTACTCGCACTACGGCGTGCCCTCGAAGAAAAATTTCGTTTCGACGGCGATACTCCTAACGAACATGATGTCCCTTCGGGCCGCAGACTAGACCTAGGCTGTCGCGGCAGCTGAGATCTAGGCTGCGGCCCGAGAAACTATGGACGATGCACGCCACACGACACGGTGAGGCTGCTACCGGGCTCCATGCGGCACCGCGCAGGAGGTCTCGTTGCGCCGAACGCCTCAAACTCATTCGGCTTTGCACCGTTGCTCTTTTTCATTGACTCAGCGAGCTTCGGCCTGTCGGCGTTTACGGTGACTCGACTTCTGCACGAGTCTTGCCGCGGCGCAACTGCGAGAAGAAGACGATCCCCGGCGGCAGGCTGGGGTCATCGATCCGGTAGACCCCGTACTTATGGTAGACCGGACCAGAGCCAACGTTCATCGTCTGCAGCGAGGTTTCGTCAATCACCGGGTCGCTTTCACCATCGACCCACACTTGCAGAAACCCGCTGTTGCCCCTGGTCCATTTAATGTGCACGACCAGGTCATGCCATTTGCCTGGGAAGTCCGAGTGGGAGATAAGCGGCCACGATCTGTCGTACCCCACACGAAAGTCCTTCGGAAAGTGCCTCAGAATGAAGCGATCCCTTACCTTTGCGAACACGAAGGCTGGCTTGAATTTTCCAGACTCACCCTTTTGCTGCATGAACTGTGTCAGCGTAACGTAGGGCCACGCTTCACTGCCGCGGGAGACGGAGTCGGGAAAGTCTGCAGGCACAAAGAACGACCAGGCGTACCAGTAGATGTCGCCCTCGTCCTGCAGGTCTCCGTGCTGCGCCATTTCCGCCCGAGCGCGAGGAATGTTGTCGTCCTCGCGTTCCTCGACGGTGTCCATGTGCCCTACTTCCCCTTTTCGAACCTCGAACCGCTGGGAGGCGCACTCCACGCCAAGCGGACGCTCTTCGATGCTGAGGGTGTAGCTGTGATCGGCGTTGACTGAATGGCTCGCTTCGAAGTGATGCGTCCAGCCGTGAGGCCAGGGAAGATGCGGCATGCTTGTGAATTTGGTTGTGGTAAGCCGACTTCCATTGTGCCGACGAGACGAGGTACCTCAGCCTGTGAGCCGGTGTTGTAATGGGTTCCCGCAATGATTTCACACTGACCCACGGGCCTGTACGACGGGCGCTGTGCAGCCCACAGAAGAACCGGAAGCACCTAAGATGATCGACAGCGTGTTCGCCGATGCAATGCAGGCTGCGGCTGGGGAACTTGAGAGAACCCGGACGGAACTTCGCAAGCTCCCATGTCCGTTTCCATTTGGCCCTCTCACGTTCAACCTCAAGGATCTAGGCAGTGCTAAGGAGGCGGCCCTTCTCAAGCGGCTGCCAACTGGCTACGCGAAGGCAGACAAGGGAAACGATCACATCTACGTATTCAGCCTACCCGACGCGCCTCCTACCGTTTACAAGCATCTTTGTAAGGTATTTGAAGGTGCGCGAGGAACGGACTCGGAGCAGGTTGCCGCCTACTGCCGCGTCATCAAGGAACACGTCTGCCCGGGCGCGCTTTATGTTGGCCGATCGAGACGTCTAAGAAAGCGGATCGCGGAGCACATGGACCGAAAGGATGGCGGCACATATGCAATGCATCTTGGCAGATGGGCCTCAGATTTGGACCTAGAGATTTCCATCTCGTACATTACCCTAAAGGACCGGTCCGACACCCTTGTGCAGGCGGTCGAGGACGGTCTCTGGGTTGCGCTCAAACCCGCGCTGGGAAGGCGCGGTGCACGTTGACGCCGACCTCCTTGATGCGAAGGGTCCCATCGGCGGCGCGCTCAATGCTCCATCAATTTGCGCGCAAGCAAGAGGCGTCGCATTGAGCGTTGGTGGCTTTCAGAAGGAGACGGCCTCAAGAGCCATGCGGGCGAACGTCCATGATCCGCCTCAAAAGCCGACTTGGAGAGCGGGCTGATGAAGTGACTGCAACCAGTCTAAAGGGAGCGTACGCGAAGGATGGCTGTGCAGCGATTGCAGTCTTCCAAACCCATAGACCAGACAGCCGATTTCTAGCCCTAGCGGTCGGTCGCTGCTTACGATTGCGACCGCTTCAGAATTGCAGCATCCTCGAACTCAGCTCTTCAAGCTTTGAAGCAGCGCCGCCTTGCGCCTTGGACCACAGTGGCACAGAGCACGACCAAAATGCAAAGTGTCCGAAAAGCTCCGCAATGCACATCTGAGAATCGGATCCCCGAACAATCGTTGCCGCCGACCGCAAGTTGTTGTCCCCAAGGCAATCGGGAAATGCGTGGCGACGAGGCTATGCTCAGCAAGAGCCTCAGCCTTCGTGGCGGCGCAACTGGTTCTAAACATCATGAAGGGAATGAGTGGTGAGCTATGACTTCATGACACTCGCGCCAGAGGACTTTGAGGCGCTCAGTGCTGACCTACTCTCAAAGGAGTGGGGTGGCGGGCCGCTGGAAATGTTCAAGGCAGGCAAGGACGGCGGGATTGATCTTCGCCACTCGCGCATCCCTCCGGGTCAACCGGGTGTCATCGTGCAATGCAAGCGATATGCCACCGACCGATATGCAGCGCTCGAGCGCAGTCTGAAGAAGGAACTGCCAAAGCTCAACCGGCTCCGGCCCGAGCGGTACGTCGTGGTTACGTCGGTCCCACTTTCTTCGCACCAGAAGGACAAACTGGTGGATGCGGTCTCGCCGTGGTGCAAGGGTCCACATGACATCTACGGATGCGCCGAACTGAATGGGCTGCTGCGGCAGCATCCCGAAGTCGTCACGGCACACTTCAAGCTGTGGATCTCGGGCACGCAGGTGCTACGCCAGGTGCTGCACGCCGACGTTTTCGCTCTGTCCAACGCGAACTTGGACGCCGCCCGTGATCTGATCTCTCGCCTTGTAGTTCACGACGGCGTGAAGGATGCGCTTGAAGTGTTGCAGCAGCGCCGACACCTGCTCATTTTGGGTAACCCGGGTATCGGTAAGTCGACCTTGGCGCGCATGATGATGTCGAGGTACGTGGCAGAAGGCTACGAGGCTGTCTGGACGACAACGGTGCGCGATGCGTGGAGAGTACTGGGCGAGCCGAGAGATGGTGGAAGAAAGCTTTTTCTGGTGCTGGACGACTTCCTAGGCCGTGTCAGGTTCAACGAGTCCAAGTTGCAGCAGGATGAAGATCGATCGCTTTTCGCGCTTCTGGATACCGCAGCGCGTTCTTCCCATCTGCGCGTCGTTCTGACCACGCGTGAGTACATCCTCGAGGATGCCAAACGAGCTTCAGGTTTGTTGGGTGAGAAGAGCCGGGAAATGAAGACATACACGCTGCTGCTGAAGCGGTACAGCGACGAACACCGCGCACGGATGGTCTTCAATCACCTCTACTTCTCTGACCTTCCCGACAGCCGCTTGGAAGCGTTTGTCGCTTCGCATGCCTATCGCACCATCGTTTCGCATCGTCACTTTAGCCCGCGTGTGGTGGAGTCCATCAGCAAGGCCGCAAACAGTCAGTCCCTCACCGATGACGAGTTCCTGGAATATGTGACGAAGGAGTTCAACAATCCGAAGGATCTCTGGCGTCACCCCTTTGAGAATGAGATCAGTCCTCTCGCGCGGTTACTCTTGACCGTGCTATGGACCTTCGGTGGGCGGGCAACGGTCCGAGAGTTCCAATCGGCCTGTGCGTGTCTTCAGTCGGGCACCGCCGGGGAAGAGCGTCAGCTAGAGTTCGAAAAGGCGCTGAGGCAGTTGGACGGCAATTTCTTGCTGATTGATCGGCTTGAAGCTTGGGAAGTTGAGGCCGGACTTCGTGTGTCATTCCAGAACCCGTCTGTGGAAGAATTTATCGAACAACGCATAGGAAACGATCCCGGAATGCTACGGGTTTCGGTCGGCGCAGTCCTCTCATTCGGGCAGATCAAAAATCTGCTGGAGTATCTCGAAGCCAATGCTGTCTCGATGCAACGAGCGGATGTGTCAGAGGTCTACGCCGCCCTTCGGGAGCGCGCGTATGAAGTGATCGAACCCCAGGCTGAAAATTTTCTGAGCCCTCCGCAGGCGTCCGGCGGCGGGGCTCGATGGTGGACCCTCGACCGCTCTGGTCCTGCTGATCGGGTACGGTCCCTTTTGAAGCTGGATAAGGCGGTCGAGCCCAATGACGAGAGAGGTGCAGTGGTGCGCAAAGCGCTGGCGCAACAGGCCTATTGGGCCAGCTTGATGAAGCATGTCCAGAGTTCGCCTTACGCCGCTAATGCCCTGAAGTATCTGGCCCAATGGATTCGCAATGATTCAGTCTGGCCACAGGAGGAAGTCTGGCGCTGTATGGAGGCGATGCGGGAAGCCTTCCACCAACTGATGGTGCACGAAGACGAGCATCTCATCGAGATCAATGCAGTCGAAGAACTGATCGACGGGTTCTGGACCGTCGCCGAGGACTGGCCCTCTGCAGTCGAACGCGCAGCGCTAGATGAAGCGCTTGCGGACATCGTCGACTCTTTAGTCCATGGATCGGCCAGCGCCGACGACGTTGAGTCTGAGCGCCGCAGCCTTGAACTGATCGAAATTATGCTGGGTTCGAAATATGCCGCGGAGATGGTGAAACTCGAGCAGCATGAGCTTGACCTGAGGGAGCAGGATGAGCAACGAGCAGTACAGGTTGAAGAAATCTCGCCTGTTCAGACGGAAAAGGCGGCGATTGAACGGTCAATTGACGAACTGTTTGCCAGTCTCGCTGAACGATAGCAAGGATGTGTAGCGCCGCGCGACGATCAATGCGTGGCCGAATTGCAGTCCGGCTTGGTGGCGCGAAACCTAGAATCGGTGAATGAGGCTCTAAGGAGACGCGCATGGCCACGGCCGAGCAGGACTACGTTCGCTTCTTGCGGTGGCTGCATTCGTTGCAACCGGCCGCCCCCGACCACGTCAGGCAATTCGCGAACATGGTGCTCGGCGACTTCGAGGCCGTCGCCGAAACGGCGCTCCAACGCAATGCGCGAGCCACCCAGTTGGCCGCCCTCGCTCGTCGGGGCTTGGCGGCGACTGCGGTGGGTATGCCCGAGGGCAAGGACGAAGACCAAGCGGCGGAATGGCCATGGACGCGGCTTCGTAGCTTGGCGGTCGGGCCATTTCGCGGTTTCGTACGCGAAGAGGTCTTCGACCTGCAGCGCCGGGTCGTTCTCTTTTACGGGCCCAACGGCGCGGGAAAATCCAGCATTTGCGAGGCGATCGAGCGCGCTATGCTGGGTTCGGTCGAAGAGGCTGGATTGAAGCGCCTCGACGAGCCCGCGTATCTTCGCAACATTCATGCTGGCCGCTTCGTGGAACCAAGGCTCATGGCGACGAGCCCTGATCGCCGGGAAGCTCCCGTTCGCGCGAACGCGGACCTCTACCGCTTCTGCTTCATCGAAAAGAACCGGATCGACGCCTTCTCGCGAATCGCGCAACGTCCGACCGGGCAACGGGCGGAGTTGATCGCCACGCTGTTCGGCATGGAGAAGTTCAACGATTTCTGCGGCCGCTTCAACGACCAGATTGATCCCGTCTTGGTCATCGACGCTCGGAAGCAGAGAGAGTTACGGCTCAAACAGGAGGCTCTCGCGTGGGCCCGCGCGACGGTGAGTGGCGAAGCCGAGAAACTCGCCCAGCACGACGCAGAAAACGAGGCCTACGCCGCGGCGTTCAGGTCCGAGACGACCTTCGCCCGCCTGCAGGAGATCATCGGCTCGACGGAAGTACCCGGGCGACTCGCCGAGTTGGACGGATTGCTCAACGCAGTGCCAGGATTGGTGATCGGCGTGGACCGAGCCAGCCTTGCAATGGCTTTCGAACGCGCCAACATCGCGGCGGAGGCGCTGTCCACCACAACGCGCGAGCTGCAGCGTCGCGCGAGCCAAGTTTCGTTCCGAGCGCTGTATGGGGCGGTGGTGGCGCTGGAGGCCGAAAGCGCCGATCGGTGCCCCGCCTGCGAAACCCCGCTGGACCGGGTGACCCGTGACCCATTCGAGAAGGCGCGCAAGGGGGTCGTTGAACTCCGCGAACTCGCCGAGTTGCAAGAGCGTCAGGAGCGGCAGCGTGGCGAGCTGATGACGGCTTCGACCGAGTTGCACGCCGCGCTGACGAAGCTCTCAGGCTTCATCATCGCCCAAGGTGAGGCGGCCACAGTCGTGCGCAGGCATCTCGAGGAGTTACCGGCGCGGCCAGCGGGCGCCAACTGGTGGATGGGCGTCTATCTGCCGGAGGCCGGGCAGGACGACGGACCGGCGTCTCTCGAGCAGCTTCTTTCTGTGGCCGACCACGTCTCCGCCACCGACCAGAACACCCGGGCGCAACTCGAACGCCGAGTCGAGCTTGCCGCCGAGCGCGAGGGTCTGCTCGCGCGCCAGCGCCACATCGATCAGAGGAATCAGACTCGCCAGAGGATCGGCGACGACGCGGCAGCCGCGCGCGAGACCATCGCCGCCTTCGACGTGACCAACGCGCGCCTCATTGCCGACGCCGAGCAGGAGCGGCTCGACATCCTGCGCGACGCACCGATCCGCGCCGCGTACGACGCGTTCCTTCCCTACCTGCGCCGTTTCAAAAATGAGTTGCCCGGCATGCTGATCGCGGGCCTGGGCGACATGGCTCGCGATCTCTACAACGACTTCAACCGAGGCGACCGCGATGAGGACAAGCTCGCCCACCTCTACTTGCCCCTCACCGGCGAGCAGCGCATCCAACTCGCGTTTCGCGACGCGATCAACCGGCGCGTCGACGCACTGCAAGTGCTGAGCGAGGGTCATATCCGGTGCCTCGGCCTCGCGATCCTGTTGGCCAAGGCCACGAACATCGGCTCGCCGCTGTTGATCTTTGACGATGCTGTGAACGCGATCGACCACGACCATCGCCACGGCATAAAGGAGACGATCTTCGCCGGCGAGCGCTTCCTCGCGACGCAAATCTTGGTCACGTGCCACAGCCCCGAGTTCATCAAGGACGTTAAGAACGCTATCCCGCGCGAACGGCGCGGCGATTGTCAGGAATACGCCCTCACGCACCACGAAGGCGACCACCACCCGCGCGTGCATCGGGACGTTCCCAGCAGCGCCTACATCGACAAGGCCCGCAACGATCTCGGCAGATTCCAGTTGCGCGATGCGCTGGCAAATTCCAGGCGTGCCTTGGAGATGCTGTCTAACAAGGCTTGGAAGTGGCTGGGCTCACACGAGCTCGGCGAGCTCAGGCTGACGATGCATGGCCCGACGTCGCCGCTGAATGTTCGGGACCTGTGCGACGCGATCCGCGTCAAGCTTCGCTACAGCGCCACGTTCGACCACCCCAGCAAAGCGCCCTTACGCGAGGCCCTGGAGGAAATCCTCAGCGCCTCGAACCTGACGTGGAAATATCTGAACGGCGGGACGCACGAAGAGGAGGACAGGGATGAGTTTGACCGGGTCGAAGTGGAACTCGTAGTGTCCCGCCTCGAACGCATCGATGCCTTGGACCTTCGCACTCGCAGGTGACCGCTTGGCGGAGCGGAGTGCCAGATCCGCGCTACTGGGCCGCGTCGAGGCCGCGCGGCTGGCTCAAACGTCTTCATCTGCAACACTCCTTCCGCCTACGCGGTGGTTAGTGTGTTGCAGCGACCGGTTGAATCCGCCGTCGAAGCCGACCGACGCGCCTAGATTGCGCGAGTCCACCCCGCAAGCAAGTCCCCTCCAGCCTCACCCCTTCGACAATCGCCGCCGCGCCTTGACCGCCGAAGCCAGCCCCTCGAGCACCGGCACCGTCTGAGCAAAGCCGATGCAGGCATCGGTGATCGAGACACCGTGCTTCAGCGCGACGCCAGGCTTCAAGTCCTGCCGTCCTTCCTCGAGATGGCTCTCGATCATGATGCCCGTGATGCGCCGGTCGCCGGCTGCGATCTGCGCCGCCACGTCTTGGGCGACCACGATCTGCCGCTGATGCTGCTTGCTGCTGTTGCCGTGCGAGACGTCGACCATGACCTGGGGCCGCAGGCCGTTGGCCAGCAGCGCCTCGCAGCTGGCCGCGACATCCGCGGCCGAATAGTTGGGGGCCTTGCCGCCGCGCAGGATCACGTGGCAGTCGTCGTTGCCGCGCGTCTCGAAGATGGCCGCCATGCCCATCTTGGTCATGCCCATGAAGGCATGCGGTGCGCGGGCCGCGAGGATGGCGTCGGCCGCCACCTTCACGCTGCCATCCGTGCCATTCTTGAAGCCGACCGGGCAACTCAGGCCCGACGCCAGCTGCCGATGGCTTTGGCTCTCGGTGGTGCGGGCGCCGATGGCACCCCAGGCGATCAGGTCGGCAATGAATTGCGGGCTCAATAGGTCAAGGAACTCGGTGCCGGTCGGCAGGCCCAGCGTGGTCAGCTCGAGCAGCAGGCGCCGCGCGCGCTCGAGGCCTTCGTTGATCGCGAAGCTGCCGTCCAGGTGCGGGTCGTTGATGTAGCCCTTCCAGCCCACGGTGGTGCGCGGCTTCTCGAAATAGGCACGCATCACGATCAGCAGGTCGTCCTGCAGGGAATCGGCGACCTTCTTCAAACGCTGTGCGTATTCGATGGCCTGGTCGTGATCATGGATGGAGCAGGGGCCGACCACGACGACCAGCCGGTCGTCGCGACCATGCAGCACGTCGGCGATCGCCGCGCGGCTGCCTTCGACCAGCGCCAGCGTGTTGTCGCGCACGGGCACGCGTTCCTGCAGCAGGGCAGGGGTGATGAGCGGTCGAACGGCGCCGATGCGCACGTCGTCGATCCGGGTGGTGTCGAGCGTGCTGTCGCGGGAGCCGATTTCGGCGTCGTGGAGGGGGTCGTCGAGGCGGGGCATGGTCGTGGCTGTGATTTCGAACTGGGCTTCTTCGATTGTCATCTCCAAGGCGCCCACAGCCGACACGGTCCGGGCATGGCCGATGTATAACTGCAAAGTTCTCACTTCAAGGGGTGGGATATGTCAGGCTCCTCGCAGGATCCGCGTGCTTCGGGTTTCGCATGGATCGCCTTGTGCGCCCCATTGGTGATCACCGCCTGCGGTGGTGGCGGCGACAGCGCAGGCACCGGCATGGCCGCAACGCCCACCGGTGCCAGTAATGCGCCGGCCCCCGGCGCGGTGCCCAAGCCGCCGTCTCCATCGTCGCCCATCAGCAAGGCCGTCAGGTCGGCGGACGACATCGCCCGGTTGCGGCAGCTGGAGCGGGATCGTGCTACCCCAATCGATCGCGGCCGCGGGGCGCCGGGTCAGACCACAACCGCTGCTGCGGCGGCGGCAGCAGCAGCCCCGGTAGCGCCCAGCGCGGGCGGCCAATGGGCCGACCCGATCAGCTGGCCGATCAATGCCATCCACGCGGTGCTGACGCCCGACGGCAAGGTCATGAGCTACGGCACCGACCCGAGCGGTGCCCAAGGCGCCCAGCTCTACTACGACGTGTGGACGCCCGCCACCAACGCCCACAGCCTGCTGCAGCACACCACCCGCACCGATATTTTCTGCACCGCCCAGTCCACGCTGCCGTCCGGGCTCGTGCTGCTGGCCGGCGGCGATACCCGTGGAATCACGCCGAACCAGGTGAATGGGGGCGTGCGTGACGTCAATCTGTACGACCCCGCTGCGGCCACCATCACGCCCGGGCCACCGATGGCTTATGCGCGCTGGTACGGCACGCTGGTGCCGCTGGCCGACGGGCGCCAGCTGGTCGTCGCCGGCATCAACGCCGTCGGAGGGGGATCCGGCGTGCCCGAAATCTACCGACCGACGCTCGGCTGGCAGACCCTCGATATCCAGAGCTGGCCGGCGGACTTTTTCTATCCGCGGGCCGTGCTGGCGCCCAACGGGCGCGTGCTGGTGACCGGCGGAAGCGGGCTGTTCAGCATGAACACCGAGACACCTTTCATCCTGCAGATCGGCACTTTTCCCAAGGCGACGAGCTGGAGCATGCCCTGGGCCATGTTCGACCGCGGCAAGATCCTGATGGTTGCCGAGGACGGCAGCGCGATGGTGGTGGACTTCAATGGCAGCACGCCGGTCATGACTTCGATCCCCGGCCCCGGTGCCAATCGCATTTGGGCCACCGCAACGGTGCTTGCGGACGGCAAGGTGCTGGTCACCGGCGGCTCGGCCACCTACAACGAGCTAGTGGACACCGCCTTCAGCGCCATGATCTGGGATCCCGCCACGGGCCAGTGGAGCACCGGCGCAGAGGCGACGAAGCCCCGCCTCTATCACTCGACGGCAATGCTGCTGCCCGATGGCACGGTGCTGTCGGCCGGCGGCGGCTCGCCCGGGCCGGTGGTAAACCTCAATGCCGAAATCTACTCGCCGCCGTATCTGTTCGACAGCAACGGCCAGCGCCGGGCGCGCCCCATCATCAACCAGACGCCGCCCCAACTGACGCTAGGCACTGACTTCCGCGTTACCGTCGCGTCCTCGCGGCCGATCCGACGCGTCACGTTGATCCACACCGGCGCGGTCACGCATTCCACCGGCTTCGGGGAGCGCTTCCTCGAGCTACCTTTCACCCAGGCCAGCGGCAGTGCCAATGTTGACATCACCTTCAACGAGAGCCCGAACGTCGTGCCGATCGGCCACTACCTGCTGTTTGTGATCGACGACGCCGGCGTGCCCTCGATTGGAAAAATACTCAAGGTGGATGGGGGCATGACCAAGGTCGCCGACCAGGGCCAGACCTTCAACCTGCCCGCGCCGACTGTCGTGGAGTTTGGCGTGGGAGGGAACTGGACCCAGAAGACGGTCTCCGGCAGCGTGAGTTGCCAGAGCGACTTCTTCGGGGCCAACCCTTCGCCCACCGTGACCAAAAACTGCAAGGTGCTCGCAACCAAGGCTTCCGGCGTGACCCCGGGCAGCACGCAGACGACTGGCGACCGTACAGTCGCCGCGCAAAACGCCGCGTTCAACATGCCGAGCGCGGTGCTGGTGAGCTACGGCGTCGACAACCGCTGGGTCGACAAGGTCGTGACCGGCGCCGGCACCTGCACGACCACCTTCTTCGGCACCGATCCGGCGCCCGGCGTGACCAAGTCCTGCGTGGCGGATTCGGGCGTCACAGGATCGCCGGCGCCGGCACCATCTCCTCCTTCGGGGGCCACGCTGGCCGGCGAAGGCGGCAGCTTCACCGTGTCGGCTCCGACCCTGGTCGCCTTCGGTGCTGACACGCGGTGGGTGCAGAAGACGGTCAGCGGCACTGTGCCCTGCACGAATGACTTCTTCGGCACCGACCCTGCGCCATTCGTGGTGAAGTCCTGCAGGCTGGTGACAGCCTCGCCGCCCGCGCCAGCCCCAGCCCCAGCCCCCGCGCCTGCGCCTGCGCCAGCACCTTCGCCGGTGCCGTCCGGAGCGACGCTGGTTCCCGAGGGCGGCACCTTCACGGTGCCGAGCCAGACGCTGGTGGCTTACGGCGCCGACACGCGCTGGGTGCAGAAGACGGTCAGCGGCACGGCGCCCTGCACCAATGACTTTTTCGGCACCGACCCGGCACCCTTCGTGGTGAAGTCCTGCAGGCTGGCATCCGCACCAGCACCAGCACCAGCACCAGCACCAGCACCAGCACCAGCACCAGCACCAGCACCAGCACCAGCACCAGCACCAGCACCAGCACCAGCACCAGCACCAGCACCAGCACCGGCACCGGCACCGGCACCGGCACCAACGCCGCCACCTTCAGGCGCATTCCTGGCCAATGAGGGACAAAGCTTCACCGTCTCGGCTCCCACCGTCGTGAGGTACGGCGCCGACACGCGCTGGGTGGAGAAGACGGTCAACGGCACGGTGCCTTGCACCAATGCCTTCTTCGGCACCGACCCGGCGCTCTATGTCATCAAGTCGTGCCGCGTCGCCTGACGGTCAACAGGAAGCATTTTTGGGGGGCAAGATGGGTAACCGGCTTGATGGCGCTCGGACGCCGCGGCCGCGCACCCAGCTCCGTCCTGCCGCTTCCCGCTCCAGCCAACACGTGCGATGCAACATCGTCAGCAACATCACCCCACCGAACAGTTGATACGACTGCAAGAAATTCATGGCGCTCGCAGCCGAGGCATTGACGACGGGCGATAGATTCACCGCGATTAGCAGATAGGAAAGCATCAGCACTGCGACCTGCCCCCAACGCCGCTCGATGAACGTCAACCATCGTGGGAAAACAAGCGCCAGGATCGGCAACATCACCGCATAGTGATGGTCCCAGACGATAGGAGAAGCGAGTGTCAGCGTTGCAACGACCAGTGCGAGTGGCTCTGCGCGCCCGACTGTTGTGCCGGCGGTAAAGAAAACCGCCCCCAGCAGTGCGACCGAAGTCAGGGTGGTGGCGAGGTAAACGGCAGGGTGGAACGGCGCGAAGGCATTGCCGAGCCACTCAAGGTTGTTCCCGTTGGACAGCAACCGATTCAGCAGGCCGTTGATGGATTGGTTGGCATAGAAGCTCTCACCGCGCAGTGCGACGTGCTTCAGCACGGGTAAGTAGTCGAAGAAGTTCTGAAATCCGTAGAGCAACATGGCCACCGCGCTGGAACAGGCGACCACTGCGGCCGCTGCGCCCGCAAAACGCCATTGACGCGTCATGAGAGCCCAAAAAATGGCGAAGGCCCACTGGGGCTTGATGGTGCAACAAATCCCGATGAGTAGCCCCGCGGCGACGGGGCGCCCACGTTGCTGCGCAAGCAACGCCAAAGCCGCCACAAAGGTCAGGAGCGTTTGAATCTGCCCCAGGTGGTCCCCGCGAGTCAGGGGATAGAAGAACAGCGCAGCGATGCCTCCCAGCAGGAGAATGCCACGAGGAGGACGCGCCGTCAGATGCGGCCAGGCTTGGGCAGTCGTGCGGGTTTGTTGTGCACCGTACAGCAGAAGCACAGCAACTACCCCGGTCCCGATCACGGAGAATTTTGAGAGAAACCACATCACGCGAACCGGACTGACGCAGTTGCATGGATTCCTGGCCAGGAGGTCGAGACTCAGCAGCGACGTCAGGGGGTACTGAAACTTGACTCGTTCCGTGAAGAACAGCTCGCCGTAGACATTGGCACCCGACGGTCCATGGAGATGCGCCAACGCACGCAGCATCGGCCCCCAGGAGTCCATGCCAACCGTCATGGAAAAGAAGTGCGCCGCGTATCCCAGCGTGCTCTCGGAAAACTTGCCAGCTGCCAGCGCGAACACCGCGTCGACCACGACGCAAGCGCCCATCATGAGAAACCAGCAATGCTGCACCCCCAGATGCCAGAAGAAGTCATGAACTCTTCGCTGCAAGCCGTCGCTTGGCCGCTGCCCGATTTCGGTGGAGGGCATCATCTAGACCGCCATGTTGACGTGGTGCAGAAACTCGATTGCTTCGGACTGGGTCTCGAACAGATGCGCGGCTCCCTGACGAGAGGACAACGACGAGCCAAGCTTCATTCGCATGAAGGCACTGGTCGTATAGCGTGTCGCGGTGCTGTAGTACTGCTCGTGCAGTTCTTCGACCATCGCGAAGTACGAATCGCTCAGGGATTCGTCGATCAGAAATCCGTCGTAGTTGGCGACGAGTGCCATCTTGCGACCCGCTTTCCGGTACAGCGCGGCAAGCACCCGGCGCACGCTGTCGACCCCGTCCTGATCCCGTATGACGTGACCCTGAAAGTTGACGAAGAGAATGTTTCGCTCGCCGTCGTAGCTGAGGCGCTCGGTCAACTGGAGGTCGAGCAGCGCCGCCGACAGCCCCATCGGGCCGGCGCGGTACAGCCGCGCATCCATGCATTTGACTTGCGCGATCAACGGCCGGAAATCCATATGCGCCAGGATGTCCCGGTCGATGTCGATGCCTGGCGCCACCTCGGTCAACTGAAGTCCGCCCGGCTGCAGTGTGAAGACGCAGCGTTCGGTCACATAGTGCACTGACTGCCGCTTGCCCACGGCCTCGGGCCCGCTGAACGTGATCTGCTCCACCGCCGCGACGAACTTTGGAGCACGGCCCTCGGTCACGATGCGCAGCTTTCCACCTTCAATGGCAACTTCGAGGCCACCCGCCGTGAAGGTGCCCGCAAAGACCACACGGCGCGCGTTCTGGCTGATGTTGATGAAGCCGCCCGCACCTGCCAGCCGTGTGCCGAACCGACTGACATTGACGTTGCCGGCGCGATCGATCTGTGCCATGCCAAGGCAGGCCAGGTCGAGGCCACCGCCGTCGTAAAAATCGAACTGCTGGTTCTGGTGCAGCAAGGCCTGTGTGTTGACCGCGGCGCCGAAGTCCAGCCCACCTTGGGGCATTCCACCGATGACGCCGGGCTCCGCTGTCAGCGTCAGGTGGTCGAGCACGCGCTCTTCGGCGGCCACGGCCCCCAGAATCTCCGGCACACCGATGCCGAGGTTGATGACGCCTCCCAGCGGCAGTTCGAAGGCACACCGGCGCGCGATGAGCTTGCGTTCGTCCAGCGCCGCAACAGCGATCCTGTTGGCAGGGACACGCATCTCGCCAGAGAAGGCGGCGTTGTAGGCGGTGCCGTAGGTCTGCTGGTGGAGCTCCGGTGACGCAACCACCACGCAGTCGACCATGACGCCCGGCACGACCACGCTACGCGGGTCGAGCGTTCCTGCGGCAGCGATGCGCTCGACCTGGGCAATGACCAGCCCGTTGGCGTTGTGCGCCGCCATGGCTGCCGCCTGCGCGTCGAGCAGCAGTGCTTCGTGCTCCATCGTGATGTTGCCGGCCGGATCTGCTGTCGTGCCGCGGATCAGCGCGACATTGACCGGGAAGGCCTTGTAGAAAAGCCATTCCTCGCCGTCGATCTCCATGACACGCACGAGTTCTTCCTGAGTGCGCTGATTGATGCGCCCGCCGCTTTGCCGCGGATCAACGAAGGTGCCGAGACCGACCTTGCTCAGAGTGCCGGCGCGGTGCGCAGCGGCGTCACGGTAGAGATGTGAGATGGTGCCCAGAGGCAGGTTGTACGCCTCGATCAGGTTGTCGGTGGCAAGCTTGGCGAGTTGCGGCACCAGTGCCCAGTGGCCGCCGATCGCGCGCCTGATGAGGCCCTCGTAGGCCAGGCGGTTGACGCCGCGCGCCTTGCCATCTCCCGGTGCGGCCGCAAAGACCAGCGTCAGGTCGCGCGGGCTCTGCGTCATCACGAAGCGCCTTTCCAAGGCGACGATCAGTTCCTCCGGCGTTCCAATGCCGACGAAGCCGGAGCAGCTCACGCTATCGCCATCGCGGATGAGCGCGATGGCCTCATCGGCGGTGACGATCTTGTCCCGATTCATCACCTTGTTCAATCGAAAACGACGACCTGCCGTATGGCTTTTCCTTCGTGCAGAAGGTCGAAGCCAGTGTTGATGTCTTCGAGCGCGATGCGGCCGGTGAGAAGCTTGTCGACCGGCAGGCGCCCCTGGCGGTACAAGCTGATGTAGCGAGGAACGTCACGAGAAGGCACGCAGGTTCCGATATAGCTGCCCTTGAGCGTGCGTTCTTCCGCAACGAGATTGACGGCAGCCAATGGAAAAGTCGCATTCGATGGGGGCAGGCCAGCGGTCACGGTGGTGCCGCCGCGACGCGTGATGCGGTAAGCCAGATCGAGCGCCGGGATGGAACCGGCGAACTCGAAGGCGTACTCGACGCCGCCCGCGCTGAACTGTCGAACCTGCTCGAGCGCGTCGGGTTGCCCGGCATTCACCGTGTGCGTGGCGCCCAGTGCGCGTGCCTGCGCCAGCTTGTCGTCCGACAGGTCGATGGCGATGATCTGCCGCGCGCCGGCGGCCTGCGCGCCGATCAACGCGGCCAGGCCGACGCCGCCCAGGCCAACCACCGCGACCGATGCGCCCAACGGAACCTTTGCCGTGTTGACGACCGCGCCGACGCCCGTCAAGACGGCGCAGCCGAAGAGCGCCGCCTCGTCCAGCGGAACCGAGCTGTCAATCTTCACGAGCGAATGACGGGAGACGGTGGCGTATTCGGCAAACACGGAGCAACCGAGATGATGATTGAGTGTCTGCCCGACCTGCGAGATGCGCCGTGCGCCGGAAAGCAGCGTACCCGCGCCATTTGCGGCGGCACCAGGTTCGCACAAGGCCGGCCGGCCTTCGGCGCATGGCGCGCAATGGCCGCAACTGGGCACGAACACCACGACCACGTGGTCGCCAGCCTTCAGATCGGTGACACCATCACCCAGGCTTTCGACGACGCCGGCGGCTTCGTGGCCCAGCGCCATCGGCATGGGCCGCGGACGATCGCCATTGATGACAGAGAGGTCCGAATGGCACAGGCCCGCGGCGCTCACCTTGATCAAAACCTCCCCCGGCCCCGGTGGCGCCAGATCGACCGTCTCGATCGAGAGCGGCCTGGACAATGCATAGGGCGGTGCGGCGCCCATCTGCCGAAGAACGGCGGCCTTGATCTTCATCAGAGTACTCCTGGTTGGGTGGAAGTTGCCGCAACGCGATTGCGCAGTTCGTCGACCAATACCCGGGTGTTCTCGGAGTAGTCGATCGGCACGGCGATGATCTGCACGCCCCCTTCGGAGAATGCCGTTTCGAGCGCGGGTGCCAGACCTTCGGCGGTCTCTACGCGGCGCCCCTTCGCGCCGTACGCGTCCGCATACTTCACGAAATCGGGATTCCCGAAAGTCATGCCCCAGTCGGGAAATTGGTCAACCGACTGCTTCCAGCGAATCATCCCGTAGGCGTTGTCCTCGACGATCAACACCACGAGATCGAGATTGAGCCGAATGGCAGTCTCGAGCTCCTGCGAATTCATCATGAAGCCGCCGTCGCCGCACACTGCCAATACCCGGCGCCCCGGATACAACAGCGCGGCCATCATGGCCGACGGCAGACCGGCGCCCATGGTCGCCAGCGCGTTGTCGAGCAGCAGTGCATTGGCTGTCCGCGTGGGATAGCAGCGAGCGAACCAGATCTTGTACATGCCGTTGTCGAGCGCGACGATGCCGTCATCGGGCATGACCCGCCGCACGTCGTAGACGATGCGTTGCGGCGTCAACGGAAAACGCGACTCGGTGGAACGGCTCATGGTGCGCGCCAGGATTCCCTCTCGCTGCGGCAGCAAAGCCCCGGCGTTTGGAAGGCGGCCTTCGATGCGATCGGCCAACAGCGTCAGGCTCGGGCCGACGTCGCCCACAACCTCCGCATGCGGGAAGTACACCTGCTCGACTGCGGCCGGCATGTAGCCGACGTGGATCACCAGCGGGCCGTTGGGACCCATGATGAACGGCGGCTTTTCGATGGTGTCGTGGCCGATGGCGAGAATCACGTCGGCCCTGTCGATCGCTTCGTGTACGTAGTCGCGCTCCGTGAGTGCGGCGGTACCCATCCAGAAGCCGGTCCTGCCTTCGGCGATGCCACCGCCGGCGACCGTTCCCTTGCCCATCTGGGTGTTGAAGAAAGGAATACCGACACGGCGGACGAAATCGGCCAACTGGCCTTGCAGCCGGGGGCGATTGCTTGCAGCGCCAAACATGACGAGCGGTCGCTCCGCCCGCAACAGCATTGCAGCAGCGCGTGCGATAGCGGCTTCGTGGGCCACCGGCAGATCGATCGGGTGCACGGGAATGACGTCCACGTCGTTGCCCACCTCTTCGGCGGCCACGTCTTCCGGCAATTCGAGATGCACCGGGCCGGGCCGCTCTTCGGCGGCGACTCTGAACGCGTCGCGCACTACGGTGGGGATGCTCGAGGCACTCACGATCTGCCGCGATGCCTTCGTCAGCGGCTTCATCGTGGCGACGATGTCGACGATCTGGAATCGCGCCTGCCGCGCAGTCATGATGGCCTTCTGACCCGTGATCAACACCATCGGCATGGCGCCGAGATGCGCATAGGCCGCGCCCGTGACCAGGTTGAGCGCACCCGGCCCGAGTGTGGCCATGCACACGCCGGGCTGTCCGGTCAGGCGTCCATGGGTCGCAGCCATGAAGGCGGCAGATTGCTCGTGCCGCGTGAGCACAAGTTCGATGCTGGATCGCCGCAACGATTCGACGAGATCGAGATTTTCTTCGCCAGGCACAGCGAAGATGCGCGTGACGCCCTCGTTCTCCAGCGCTTTGACGAAGAGGTCGGATGCTTTCATGGCAACCTCAAGCTGGAGGCGGGTGCGGTCATGACGGCTTTCTGTGAAATTTGGAATCCCGCCGCAACGCTTGTTGCACTGCAGCATGATCGAGTGTGAGGTAGGGTGGGTTGGAGGCACAAGCGAAATGTGCTGTGCCGAAACGGCATTAGAGGAGTGCACTCAAAGAGCACGCCCCAGAACGAGCAACTTCAGCGGAAAAACCTGTCGCGATCCTGGGTTGCATACCGAAGCCTGGAGCCTCCGTCTGTGCGACATCGCACATAGCGATTCGCGCTGAGAACGCGGCTCGCGCCATCGTCCAAAACCTCCGATCGTCCTCATTGCGAACTCTCGTTCTGTCGGATAGGACTGATGCCGTTGTAGGGATCCGCAGATGCCTCACAGTCTCGCCACGCTCGGCGCGAGCGAATCGGTGATGCGCTAGCTGCGGGCGCACTCGACGCGGGCTGATAGCTATGGGGCACTATCAGGACATCACTGGTGCTGTCACGCAGCACGCCCTGGGCAACGCTTTCGAAGAGGAGGTCCACTGCTGCCGATGAAGGGTGCTTCCCGACAACGATGAGCTCTGCCCCGCTGCGCTGCTGCTGCACAGCCACCTGCCTCGCCGGGTTTCCGTATCGGATGGCAGACAGCACGCGATTGCGGCGCGCATCGTAGGAATCTGTCAGCCAGAACATGCGGTCCTGTGCATACCGTCGGCACTCCTCGCGGTACGCCCTGATGGCCTGCTCGGAAACCTCTGCATAGCGAAGCTTGCCCTCGTTGGCCGTGCTGACGGCATGGAACAGCTCGACCTGTGCATCCTTGTTGAGCGCGAACGCAAGCTCCACCAGGCTGCGCGACGCTTCCGAGAAGTCGATGGCCACGACCAGGCTGCGATAGGGGCCTTCGGCCGGGTTACGCACGACAAGAATGGGGCGCTGGCACCTGCGGAGCATGCGTTCCACGGGCTGGCCCGAAAAGAATGATCGAATTCCTCGCACCGGCGCAGTGCCCCAGACCAGGAGGTCAGCGCACCGCGCCTCGGGCAGGACGTCTTCGAGCGTGAAAGCGATTCGGCTCGCTGAACGCACGGGGATGTCATGGCGCTCACTGAGCTGCATGGCATGCAGCGCCAGGCGGCGCGCCGCATCGGGCGGCGGCGGTTCGCCAGGATAGGCGAGGTAGAGGAGCTTGAGCGTTGCGCCGTGTTCCACGGCGAGGAGGGCTGCGCGAGACAGCGCGTTGTCGCCCTGTGCGGAGAAATCGGTGACGGCAAGGATGGCGTGTGGGGTCATGGCAGAACTGCTTTCGGAATGGCTTGCGCCTGCTTCCGGCGCCGGGAGAGGCAATCGGGAGCAGCGCGATGAAGAGAAGGATCGGGTGCGAAGCGTTGGGCCGCGCCCAACTGCTCGGGGCGATGGCCCCGCTACGTCTGGTAGTCGCCCGTGGCCTCGGGCTGAAAGAGGATGGCGGCGACTTCAGCGGCGCACTCATCGCCACTGGGCGTGCTCCACTTCGCGACGTCCCCCACTTTCAGACCCAGCAGGCTGTTGCCAACCGGCGAGAGCACTGAAATGAAGCCAGCCGCGGGTTCCGCGTCGCCCGGATAGCAAACCGTCAGCGTTTGGCGGCGGGCGGTGTGCACGTCGACCAACTCGACCCGCGAGTACATCGTCACGACGTCGGAAGGCACCGCGCGCGAACTCGTCACTTCTGCGCTTGCCAGCAGGTCGGCCAGGCTTGGCGAAAGCGGGTGTCCGGGCAACTTGCTCAAACGGGAGAAATCAAGATCGGTGAGCATGCGCTCGCCGTGAATCGTTGCATGCATTGACGCACTCCATCGAATGCGAGCGTCGTCCGGGTGGGACGGCGGCCGCTACCGCGCTAGGTTTTATGCCCGGCGGTGGATGGTTGCGCTGAAAGGGGAGAGAGCGGACCGCCGGGCTTAGGAATGTGCTGGCGTCAGCTGACGACGCGCCTGCTTCGCGACCGCAAGCGCGCAGGCCGCTGCAAGAAGCAGGGCGGCCAGTGCAGCGTGGGTGGAAACAAGGGCGATGGTCATGCAAGGAGTCTAGGCCGTAGTGGGCCGCAGTGGTAGTTGCGCCAGCAATGGCCTCACGCTTCTTGCCAGATTGAAGCTGTCATCGAGGCGGCCACGAATCGGCGCTCGCGCATCCACTTCGTCATGACCCACTTCTCGCCCCGGGTCACGGGCGCGCTGGCGTGCAGGGACCGCGTATCGACGCGGCCGTTGTCATCGCAGTACTCGAAGTAGCAGGCATTGCCGCGAATCGGCGAAACCGCCAGGCCAAGTCGCGGAAAGACCGTTTGGCCGCCGTCCGGCACATCGTTGAGATAGGTAACCAGGGTGCTCACGCGCTGACCGCTTCGTGCGATGGATTCCCGGTTGGCGGCATTGGTGGGCGCCAGGTAGTCGTAGTGAGGCTCGCTGCCTGCGCCGGTTGGGTAGTACAGCACCTGCAGCCCTTCGCCGTTTTCCAACGGAAGGTTCATCAGCATCGAAAGGCGTCGATCGAGACGGGTGACCAGATCGTTCTCCCCCAAACAGAAAAACATGCCCCAGCTCGCGCGCTTGTCGCTCACCACGTCGTGGCCGCTCACCGGATCGACCAGCGTGGAAGGCTTCAGGCGCGGCCGAGCCATTTCAATGAGGGTCTTGCATTCTTCGGCGTCCACGACGTTGCCAAGCGCGGCAAAGACCGGGTCTTCGCCGCGCGAGTGCACGACGATCTCACGGTCGCACGCCAGGATTCGCGTGCCCGGCGCGAGTCGCGCTACGGGCGTGGATGGGGCCTCGTCCGGCAGTTCGATGGAATCGGCCGGCATCGCTCTGCCACGCTGCCGCGCATCGAGGTAGGCCGCGACGATGGCCTGCGCAGTCCGCTCGGCCATGCCCTTTCCCCGCATCGTGGCCACAAGCGCGTGCGGCGCTTGGCCTGCATCGAGGTTGTGCGTGAGCCATCGGCCCAGATCGGGCGAGAAGCGGACGACGGTGCTCATTGGTGCACCCTTGGCGCTGCGCTCATACGCGAGTCAAACCGGACCCATCTGGGCAGCCCAGCCCTTGTCGCCGAGCGTGAAGCCCTGGCGCAGTTGCAGTTGGCCACCCGCGCCATTCATGATGCGCGCGATCATCGGGAACACGCGCTGCGCGTCGTCGTTCTGCATCCACGGCGCCGGGTCGATCTGGTAGGTGTAGCTCACCACCGCCAGCGGGTGGCGCGCGTCGGATGCGTCGACCTTGACCTCAACGATCTTCTCGCGCTTGAGATGCGCCACGCAGAAGTCGTTCGCGTGTTCGGTGCCGTGGGCCGCGTACGGATGCGGCTTGTAGAACTTGCGACCGGCCTCTGTCAGCTCGAATCGCTTGACCGCGCCGTCCGGGTTCTCGCTGCTCTTCGGTGCGGTGACGATGGTGCTGTGCAGCAGGCCCAACTGTTCCATCACCGGAAACTGGATCGCATGGCGCGCGCCGGAACCGGCCTCGGCTTCGGTCAGGTCGATCGGCCAGTCGAACATGGCAAGGCAGATGTCGCCACGCTGGGCCAGGTAGTCGTCCAGCGGGGCTGCGAGATTCTCGGCGGTGGGTGCATTGGCATCGTGGCTGGTGCTGCACGCGGCCAGCACGCAGACCATGGCGATGCCCGTCAGGGTCTTGATCGAAGCCAGCGCGCGGCGGCTCGGGCGGATGAAGCGGAGATTCATGGGGTCTCTGGTTGATTGCGGGGCAATGGGCTGCGCGATGTCGCGGACTCAGTGCGCATCGAGCTCGTCCGCGACCCAGCCGTGCCGTGTCAGGTGAACGCCAAGGCGCACCTGCATCGTTCCTTCGCGCTGGATGGCGCGCGCCAACAACGGGAAGGCATGCAGCACTTCGGGCGTACCTGCCCAGGATTCGGGTGCGATGCGGTAGGTGAAGAGCAGCGAGGTCGCGGTGCGGCCATCGCGTGTTTGTGGCGGGTCCCAGCCGATCAGGTGATCCAGGCTCAGGGTGGCCGCACAGAAGTCGGCCGGGTGCGTGACCGTCTGCGTCGTGGTGCGCATCACCACGGGCACCTGCAGGTAGTACTTGCGCCCCGCATCGGTCAGCGCGTATTCACGGGCCGGCACGGTGACTGCGGCGTTGTTGGCGGCGACGACGACATCCTTGCCGCTCACCAGGCCCAGCTTCTCGAGCACCGGCATCTGCTGCGCATCGGCCTCGTGCGAGCCGACCACCACCGTGATCGGCCATTCGTATTTGGCCAGGCACACATGCCCGCGCTGCGCGAGGTAGTCGTTCGTCGTTGCCGTGAAGTTGTCGCGGTTCGGGAAGCGTGCTTCTTCGTTGTCGCAACCCGCCAGCGCCAGCGAGGCCAGCAGCACCAGCACAAGTACCGGGGTTCTGTTTGTCGTCACTTCACACATCTGCCGGTGGTCGGTGCGGCGGAGGAAGGCTGGTAGCCGTCACTCAGCGTGCCCAGAAAGCAGACCAGGTCGGCGATCTGCTGCGGCGTCATGACGGGTGCGGAGCCGGGCTGACGTGGCCGCGTGCCGCTGGCGAGCGTCTTGTCGCCGCCCTCGCCGGTACCCATCGGCACCTCCTCGTCGATGCTGCCTTGCTGCGAGGTCGGCAGGTCGTTGTACTTGCTGACCGTGGCGCCCGGCACGTGGGTGGGCTGCAGCGCCCAGCTCGGGTTGGCCTGCGGCGTGCCGGTGCCGTCGCTGCTGCTGTTGCCATTGGCGGGATACCAGTACTCCGGATTGGTATCCCGCGTGTTGTAGAAGTTGACGACCTGGTCCAGCGAGTGGAGCACGCCGTTGTGGAAGAAGGCCCCCCGCGTCGCCACGTTGCGCAACCCGGGAACCTTGAACATGCCGCAGTACGGATTGGCCGTGTCCGGCGTGGCGGGCATGTGGTCGGTGCGATACGGGCCGCACAGTCCCATGTCGAAGTATTTCGGGTCGTTGTTGGCCGGAATCGGATCCGGGTTGTTCGGGATCGACCTGTCATTGCGTGGCGCACCCAGAGCCTGGTAGGTGAAGTCCGTCATCAGGCCGCTGTTGCCGTTGAAGTTGGCGCCCGTGTAGTGGCAGCCCGAGCAGTTGGAAACGCCGGTGCTGTGAAACACAACCTCGCCGCGCTGTTCGGCCGGCGTCAGCGTTCCACCGACCTTGTTGAAGACATGGAGGTCGTACTTGCTGCTGTACGGATGAAAGCTCAGGTCTTCCGTCTCCAGCGCCTGGATCGCGGTGCCAAGGGCCTCGAAGGCGGCGTCGGTGTTGTTGAACACATCGGCACCGAAGGCCTGTTTGAACAAGCCGGCATAGGTGCCGTTCCGGACCGCCTTCACGACCGCGTCCTTGGAGGCGTTGTTCATCTCGAGCGGGTTGAGCAGCGGCATTCCGGCCTGTGTCGCCAGCGTCGTCGCGCGGCCATCCCACATGAAGCCGCCGCCCGGCGAGTTGGAGGTCACGCCGTCGGGGTTCGGAGCATCGTCGCTGTAGGCGGGTGTCGATTCCCTGTAGCGCAGGGAGGGCACGGCGCGCACGCCGGTCTGCGTGATATCGGAACCCAACTGGACCGAGACGCTGTTCGGCGGACCGTAGGCGTACTGCGGGTCGTGGCAGCTCGCGCACGACATGTTCCTGCCACCCGACAGGTTCTGGTCGAAGAAGGCCAACTGCCCGACCTGGGCTCCCAGGCTCAGCGGCGGCTTGCGTGGGCCGGCGCTGCCGGTGGAGCTGTTCTCCATCATTGCCGTGCTCTTGCCCTCGCAAGCCGCCAAGGCCAATAGCGCCACGCCGAGTGGCAGCAACCTGTGCATTGCCAGATTCCCGGCTTTGCTCGTCGGTCCTCGGCTTACCTGGTCGCCCAGACGTTGGTCTGGCTCGCGTCGGGACCCACTTGCGGGGTGATCTGGCCCTCGAGCTTGCCCGTGAGGGTGTCGACCTGGCCGACGATGTCGGCTGGGTACAGCTTCTGCGTGTAGTTGCCCGGGATCACATAGGCGTGGTTGATCGGCCGCACCGAGTCGAAATGCGTGTCCGCGCTGCCTGCGAATTCCGGCAGAGCCGTGATGTTGGCCGTGATGAATGCTTCCGTGTATTTGGCGCGGTTCAGGTACGACGCATCAACGGCCGGGTCGGCGATCTGGAACATGTCTTGCAGCGTACGCACGAACGAGAAGTGGCTGTAGGCGTCGCTGTCTGCAACCTTCTTCTTCGCCGTGCCCACGTCCTGCTGGTTGGAGATGATGCCGAAGATCGAATTGCCGTGACCGAAGTTGCCCGCGGCGTAGTTGCTCGGCGCAGTGGTGGCCGTCGCCTTGCCGCTCGCGTCCACGGTCACCGGTGCGGCGCCGGAATTCTTGCCACCCGCGTTCCAGCCGCAGCAGGAGCCGTTGCTGCCGCCTTCGCCTTCGTCGTACATCACGACGATCGCGACGCGCTTTTGCGGATTCTTCCAAAGCGCCGAGTTCTGGATCGCCTTGACCGTCATGCCGAGGTAGATGTCGGCACGCATGACGCCGTTGGCCTGGCCGTTGTTGTTGCTGACGCAGCTCGTGTCGCTGCCGACGCCATGCATGTCGTCGCACTGGTCCGGAACGATGAAGTTGATGTTGCCCACATCGCCCGTGGCCAGATCCTTGCTGAACTGATCGTAGATCCAGCCGCTCGGAACCTTGTAGGCCGTGGATTTGAGCCAGTCTGCTTCCTGGTACTGCGTGCCGAAGATGGTGCGGTTGGTGGCCGCAAACTCGGGCAGGTTGCGTGCGTCCTGGTAGGCGATCGACGGGCCGTGCTTGACCTTGTACAGGCCGCCCACCACGGCAAAGTTGGCGGTGCCGGTGAGGTTGGGCGTGGAGCCGTCGAGGTTGGTGACGCCGTTCAGACGGCTGCTCGTGTCGTACGTGGCGGTCACGGCTGCATCTGCAATGCTGTCGGCGCGCACATCCTGGCCGGGGTTCATCGACTCGCTGTAGGTACGGATGGTGCGGCCCGTCTTGGACATCAACGTGAACAGGTTGTTGCCAGGGATGTTGTGCACGGCGCCGCCGGTCGGGTTGTCGCCGCAGGTTGCACTGGCCGCGCTGTAGCCGGCGCGGGTGGCGCTGGTTGCCGGGGGAAGCTTGTCCTGGGTGGGCAAGGGCTGGCCGTCGGAGGCCGCGCCGCCAGCGAACGCGACGTCGGTGATTGCGTAGGGGCTGCCGGCGACGGCACCGCAACCGAACCAGTTGTCGTCGGTGATGCCGAAGTCATCGCCGCCGCCCAGCGCGGTGTAGTTCGGCTCGGACGGATTGCCGGTCGAGTAGTACGTGGTCAGCTGGTTGTATTTGTTCAGGATGTAGTTGATGTTCACGGCCCGCGAGTTGCCGACGATCACATCGGTCGACTTGTTTTCCTCGACGATGATGAAAATGTTGTCGTACGCCGGCACGCCTTCCACATTGAAGGCCGCCTGCTGCGCCTGCGCGAAGGTGATGGGCGCCTGCTTTTGCGTCGGCACGGTGGGGGTGGCCTTGCTGCCGTCCCTGTTGGTGAGCGTCACGCTCGACAGGCCGACGAGGCGGGGGTCGCCACCCGCGACGGCCAGGTTGTCGGGGAACAGGTCTTTGCGGTCGAGCTTGGTCGTTGCGTAGGTGTAGCGGTTGGTCAGCTGGTTGTCTTCGAACAGCGCCGCATATTGGGTGGCGCCGGTCAGGGTGTTGACGTCTGCCAGCGGGTCGGTGAACGCGGCCATACCCAGATTGAAGGCCGGCCCATTGAGGCGCGCGACGAGGTTGGCCTTTTCGGTCGCGTAGCTGCTGCCGTTGGCTTCCACCAGGCGTTGCGCTTCGCTCGACAGCGGGCTGATGACGATCTTGCCCGCGCCCTGGTCGGCGATCTGGTCGGCCGACGCGCGCAGGATGAGGTGGCTGGCCACTCCAGCGCCGGTGGCGGTATTGGTCGCGGTGGTGCCGATATCGGCCACCAGCGGCCCGGTGGTGGTGGTCGTCAGCGTGAACTTGCCGCTGGCATCGGTGACGGTCGACGTTTCGCCGCTGTCGAGCACGCCGTTGCCGTTGGTGTCGACAAAGACCGTTGCCTTCTGGTAGTAGCCGGCCTTCAGGGTCGGGTTGCCCGTGGCGCTGCCCGGCACGTAGCCACTGGCGGCCACCACGCCGCTGAGGGTCGTGCTGGTCGAGTTCGCGGGTGGGGTGCTGATCGGGAAGAACCCGCTGCTCCCGTCGCTTCCGCCTCCACAAGCGGCGAGCACGCAAGCCGCAATTGTCGTCAATGACGTGAGCAAAACTTTCTTTTCGAAAATCATCATATATATCTCGGGGCAGTTTGTTATGAATGGTTTTGACCGGCCTGCATGGGACATGCTGCGCATCTGCGTTTTGAATTCAAAACGCCACATCGAGGAGAAATGTAGAAATAGCGGATGACATCTGTGTGTCAAAAGAATGCCTAATTCTTTGCTAATTCATGAAGGCGTCCGTGCCCGTCAATTCTGCGGTAGCGAATTAATCTGACCGCAAACTGACCTTTCAATTAGGCGGGAATTAGGGCGCTAATTGATGCCGTATTCAGAGCAGATGGCCGCGCTCTGCCCGAGCGCGTCCTAGGTCTATCCGGCCGGACAAACCAGATGGCTAGCGTCCAGCCATCGAATACCGAGACAAGTTCGGCGAGCACCTGCTGATGCGCCGGCTTGATTTTTGCGAGGCGCGCGGAGTTTTAAAGATCCGGGCGCGTTCCGTCTGTTCGCCCGCGAACCCAAAACTCAGAACGCGTGCCGGATGCCAAAGTCATATCCGGTGGAACTGCGTGGCGCGAATCCTGATGTTCCCGCGCCCGTGGACAGATACGTCACACCGCCTGTCACCGCGCCCATGATGGCCGGATTGTTCTGCCCGTCCTTGATCCGGATCCGGGCTGCCGTTGCGTACAGCGCGGTGCGCTTGGAGAGGTTGTAGTCGAGGCCGATGGCAAGCTTGCTGACCGACGCGTCCCGTCGCGGTGTCAATGAGGTCGCCTGCGGGCCGAGGTCGTTGTCGAACTTGACGCGTGAATAAGCGGCCTTGATCAGCCCCGCACCAACGGGCACGGTGATGCCCAGCAGGCCGCCCTTGTACTTGTCTGAATCACGCAGCGTGACGAGACCAAGAACCGGTACCGGAGCCGTCGACAGCGCCCGGTCTGCGACTTGCGAGACTTCACCGAAGATCTTCACGAAACCAAAATCGTACGAGGCACCGAGATTGAGGGTCTTGATCTTCTCGTCCAGGTTGACGCCGGTGCGCAATCCAGCGGCGTTCACGCCGGTGGTGTCCGCGGCGGTGCTCTCTCCGTAGGCCAAAGCCACATCGAGCGGCCCGGCCGCATAGCCCAGGCGGCCACCGAAATAGCGGCCCTTGCCGCTCGGACTGCCTGGCAGATTGCTCTGCGAAACGTTCTCGTGCAGGGCGTACTGCAGTTGGCCATAGATCCCGCCCAGATTGGGTGGAAGGAAGTAGCCGATGCTGTTGCTGGTGCGAAGGTAGTTGTCGGAAGCCGCCGCCAGCGAGCCAGGGCCTCTTGCGACCTGCAGGTTCGTCCCGACGGTGGACACGACATTGGCGCCGACGCCGATCGTGCTGAACGGGCTGAACACAGAGTCGTTCCAGAACGTCGGCGTGAAGTCGCGGCCCAGGCGAATCTCGCCAAAGGGCCCCGACAAGCCGACGGTAGACCGCCGATTGAAGGCCATCGCGGCAGCACCGTTGTCCGGTGTCATGGCAGATTCCAGCCAGAAGCCGGCGGCAAGTCCACCGCCGAGATCCTCCGTGCCGCGAAAGCCCAGGCGGCTGTTGGAAGTCCCGCTGTTCGACAACGCCGTCTGGCTCCGGGTGACGCCGGGCTGTGCGATGACGGGCGAAGCCGTGTTGTTGTAGAAGTCGCTCCTGGCGCTGTAGTAGCTGACCCCGACATCGACGACGCCGAAGAGCGTGACGGACGACTGGGCTGTCGCCGCGGTAGCGCAGGACAGCAAGCTAGCTGCCACGATGGTGGTTCTGTTCATGGTCTGATCTCCTTGGGTTGAGTGGTGCGCGACGCCCGTGTCATTCGGGCTTGAAGCCGGCGCTCTTGAGCAGGTCGGCGCTTTGGGTCACGAAGCCGGCGACATAGCGTTTGAACTGCTCGACGTCCTGGGTCACCGGCTCGACGCCAAGGCTTGCCAGCGCGCCCGACTTGCCCAGCTCGGACATGGCGGCGTTGATCGCACTGTTGAGCAACTGGACGCGATCGGCGGGGGTGCCCTTGGGAGCCCATACGCCGTACCACGACCCGTAGGTGAAACCCGGCAGCCCGCTTTCCTGCACCGTCGGGACATCCGGCGCGAGCGGACTGCGCTTGGCGGAGCTGATGGCAATCGGGCGAACCCGCCCGGCCTTGGCCAACGGCAGCACCGAGATCATCGAGTCCATCAGGAGCTGCACGTGTCCGCCCCCCACGTCCACCAGCGCTGGTTGCGTGCCCTTGTAAGGCACATAGGTGAACTTGACGTTGCCCTGCTTGGCCAGAAGCAATGTGGCCAGATGGCTGGGCGCACCCGCAGCAGGTATGGCCGCCGTCCACTTGTCCGGCTCTTTCTTCGCCGCAGCCAGCAGCTCGGAGAGTTTCCGCGGCTCGAGTTGGGGCGCAATGACGAGCATTAGCGGTGCCTCGGCAACGCGCGCAATCGGGGCGAAGTCCGTTTGCGGGTCGTAGGGCGGCGTGCTCATGACCTCCTTGGCCAGTACGTGCGTCGCCGCGGAGAAGAGCAGGGTGTAGCCGTCGGCGGGCGCCGTCTGCACCGCCTTGCCACCCAGCGCGCCGTTGGCACCGGCGCGGTTCTCCACGATCACGGGCACCCCCCCAAGCTGCGTGTGCAGCTGGTTGGCCAGGAGGCGCGCGATGTTGTCCACGCCGCCGCCTGCAGCAAACGGAACGACGATGCGGATCAACCGATCGGGGAACTTGGCGGTCTGCGCCCATGCGGGCGCGACCGCGAGCACCGCGCATGCGGCCAGTACTTTCAGCGATTTCATGGTGTCTCCTTTGGTTTGAATGAGGTGTCCGGTGAAGAGGCCGCAGGCGGCCTCTGCCGTCGACGTCGCTCGAAAACGCGCAGGGACTCGTCCAGCGCCTCTGCGTCGACGCCGCGTGTGATGAAGACAATCCGGGTGCGCCGGTCCAGGCTCGGCCAAGCCGGCAACGACACAGGCGGCTGGTACAGGTGCTGTACGCCGTGGAAGACAAGCGGCTGCTCCGGCTGCTCGGCCAGGTTGACGATTCCTTTCACGCGCAGCAGGTCTTCGCCGCGCATCGCGATCACCATGTCGAGCCAGGCATAGAAGCCGTCGCGCGGCAACGGATCGTCGCGAACGATCACGAATGAAGTGATTCCGCCCGAATGGGGCGGTGGCTCGCCCGCGTCGCCGGTGACCGGCATCGGCCTGTAGAACGGACCGCTCTCTGCGGGGACAGGCCGCGCGTCGTTGGCGCGTGTCTCCATCGTCTGCCGCAGCACGGCCGCGTGCGCTTCGCGCTGCTGGTGCACCGTGGCCGTGGGATTCAGGCCCCTCAGGCAGTCCAGCAACGCCTGCGATACCGGTTCGCCCAGGAGGTCGGTCTTTGTGAGGAAGAGGTGATCGGCCATGGCGATCTGCCGGGCGGCCTCCGGATGCCGATCGAGCGTGCGAGGCGCCAGCACCGCGTCGACCGTGCAGCACACGCCCGCCAAGGTGAAGCGATCCTTGACAGCGGGCTCTCCCATCAGGGTTCGGAGGATGGGCGCAGGGTCGGCAAGGCCGCTGGTTTCGATCAATACCTGCCGCAGCGCCGAGCCATCGGAAGCGGCTCGTTCCCCGAGACTCGCCAGCGCCCCGATGAGATCGCCGCGCACCGCACAACACATGCAGCCGTTGGCCAGCAGGATGGTGTCTTCCGTCGTGTTGGCGATAAGGTCGTGGTCGATTCCAACTTCACCGAACTCGTTGACGATGACTGCGGTGCCGTGCAGATCAGGTTCGCGCAGCAGCTCGTTGAGAAGCGTCGTCTTTCCGCTGCCAAGGAATCCGGTCAGCACCGTCACAGGCACGCGCGCATGCCCGGGCTGGTCGGCGCCCAGCAGCGAGGAGAAGTGGCCGGTCATGACCCACCCTGCTGTCGCCCGCCGTGAAGCTCGGCGAAAGAGTTCAAGGTTCGCTCCAGCCTTGCCAGCAACCATTCGCTCGCCTCGGCGGCAAACTCGTCGCGCTCGAGATCTTCCAGCAGCGTCTGGAGCGGGAGACCGGTGGCTTCAGAGGTCGGGCGGGCCCGGAAGAATTTCTCCACTTCGGCAACACCTGAGCGAAGGCCTTGATCCTCGAGGTAGTCCACGATGTCCAGTTCGAAGTCGACCAGCTGGAGGCTCACGCCGCCAGCGCCGCAGCCGCAGCTGGACCCGAGTGCCACGTGACGCATCGCGAGCTCGCTCCACAGGCGTGAGAGCCTGGAGGCACGCTGCGACACGTCATCGGCCATGACGAGGCTCACTGCCCGTCCCAGGCGACGTCGGGCGAGGCGCCATTGCGCAGGGCGTTCGGCGCATTCCGGAGCGTGCGCGTGGCCTCCTGGTCGACCTGCCCCCGGGAGTCCAGCGCGACGCGATAGACCCGGCGCGCTACCTCGCTGCTCACGTAGCCCTCGCGCACATCCTCTGCGACCAGGTCGATCTCCCGATCCAGCGGATCGCCGAAGCCGCCACCGCCACCCGACAGCATCTTGTAGGCGTCGCCGCGTTCCAGCCGCACGTTGAAGATCTTTGCGTTCAGGTGGTCGGTCTTCCACTCGCCCTTGTGACGCACGGCCAGGCCGTTGCCCATGGCGTCCCCGCCGCCTTCCAGGCCCCATGGCTTGCAGTGGACGCGATCGATGCGGGTAGTGACCGTGAAGGGCGACAGCGCCTGCACCACCATCTCCGCGCCCAGGCCGCCGCGGTACCGTCCGGCGCCGGAACTGTCCTGACGGATCTGGTACTTCTCGACCAGCACGGGGTACTTGGCCTCGAGCTGCTCGGTCGGGCTGTTGTGGGTGTCGCCGTCATTGATGCAGACCGTGACCGAGACGCCGTCCTCGCTGGACTTCGCGCCCCAGCCGCCGCCCAGCGGGCCGATGCCGACGATGAAGAGCCGCCCGTCCTCCGGCGAGATGCCGTGGATGTTGGGAAACACCAGATCGGCGTGGTGGCCGGCGATGGAACGATCGGGAATGGCGGGCGCCAGCGCCTTGAAGATCGTGTCGATCACCGTCATCGGGAAGGTCATCCACACCCGCATCGGGTAGGGCCGCTCGGCACTGATCACGGTGCCCATCGGCATGATCACCTTCAGCGAGCGGAAGCTTCCGTCGTTGACCGGGTAGTCGGTTGGCGTGGTCAGGCACTTGTAGGCCACCTGCGCACAGGCGATGCCGGTGGTGAAGCCGGAGTTGTAGAAACCGCGCACCTGCTTGCTGACGTCGGACAAGTCCACCGTCATCTCTTCACCGGTGACGGTCACCTTGACGCGGATCGGGATGCGCTTGCCGATCTCGAGTCCGTCATCGTCCATGAAGGACTCGGCCTCATACACGCCATCGGGAATCGACAGGGTGTTCTTGCGCGCCACAGCTTCCGAGGAATCCATGATCTGGCGGATCGAACCGTTCACCGCATCCACGCCATAGCGCTGCAGAAGCTCCACGTAGCGGCGCTCGCCGGTGGTGATGGCCGTGATCTGGGCGCGCAGGTCGCCCAGGGCGCGCTCAGCCAGCCGCACGTTCATTGCGATGATGTCGATCAGGTCCTGGTTGACCACGCCTTCGCGCTGGTACTTCATGATGGGGATCTGGATCCCCTCGCTGAAGATGTCGGTGGTGACGTTGCCGAGCGTGCCGCCCACGTCGAGCCAGTGCGCCATGCAGCAGGTGAAGCCTTCGAGCCTGCCGTCGTGGAACACCGGCATCGTGAACGTGAAGTGGTTCAGGTGGCTGCCGGTGGTGTAGGCATCGTTGGTGACCAGGATGTCGCCCGGCAAGATGTTCTCGTAGCCGAAGTGCCTGATCTTCGCCTTGACCGTCTCGGACATGCCGCGGATGAACATCGGCAGGCCCAGGCCGATGGAGACCGTGTCGCCCTCCTTGGTGAAGAGCCCGACGGTGAAGTCCAGCGCCTCGTAGATGATGAGGTTGTAGGCAGTGCGCGTGAGGTTGGTCTTCATCTCCTCCGTCACGGCATACAGGCCGTTGCGGATGATCTCGACGGTGACCGGGTCAATCGCGGCCGCTGGGGTTTGGGGGGTGCTCATGACCGGTCGCTCCCGATGGAAATTTGAAGGTTGCCGAGTTCGTCCACGCGCATCTCGTCGCCTGGCTGCATCACGGTGGTGGAGGCGTGCTCCTCGATCAGCGCGGGGCCGCTGACAACGTTGCCGGCGCGCAGCAGGTCGCGCTTGTAGACCGGCGTGTCGGCCCAGCCGCCGGAGCGGAAATACACCGGCTTGATGGTGCGCACCGCGGCCTTCTCTGGCGCAGACGACCCCTCGTCCACGCGGTGCTTCGGCGGTTTCTTCATGATGCCGAGCACGGTGACGCGCAGGCTCACCAGGTCGGCCGGCTCCTTGGGCGCCGACGTGCCGTAGCGCACCTTGTGCAGTTCATCGAACTGCTGCTTGATCGCCGAGCGGTCCTTGCCTTCGAAGAACGCCAGCGGCAGGTCGACGGTGACAGCGTGCTCCTGGCCGACGTAGCGCATGTCGGCCGCACGCTCGATCACGACGCCGTCCGCCTTCACGCCGGACTGCGCCAGCGCCGCGCGGCCCTCGTCTTCCATCGTCTTGTAGGCCGCTTCTATTTCCTCGAAGGAGACGTCATTGAGCTTGCGGAACACCGAGCGCACGTAGTCGTAGCGCAGGTCGGAGAACAGCATCCCGTAGGCCGAGAAGTAGCCCGGCGCGTACGGAATCAGCACCTTGCGGATGCCGATCTCGCGTGCGATCGCCGAGGCATGCAGCGGGCCGGCGCCGCCGTACACCACCATGGTGAAGCTGCCGGCGTCCAGGCCGCGCTCGGTGGTCACGGCCTTCACGGCGTGCGACATCTGCGTCACCGCGATGCGAAGGATGCCGTCGGCCGCTTCGGTCGGGTCCAGGCCCAGCGGGCCGGCCACGCGCTCTGCCATCTGGCGCTTGCATCCTTCCAGGTCGAGCTTGAGTTCGCCGCCGAGGAAGTTGTCGGCGTCGAGCCGGCCCAGCACCAGGTTGGCGTCGGTCACGGTCGGCTCCTTGCCGCCGCGGCCATAGGCCACCGGGCCGGGGATGGAGCCGGCGCTCTGCGGCCCCACGCGCAGCGCGTTGCCGGTCTCCACGCGGGCGATCGAGCCGCCGCCGGTGCCGACCTCGTGGATGTCCATCATCGGGATCTGGATCGGCAGCGCGCGCTCGTAGCCGCCGATCAGCGCCGAGCCCGTCGTGAGCGGCCGGCCCTTGCTGATCACGCCCGCCTTGGCCGTCGTGCCGCCCATGTCGAAGGCGATCGCATCGCCCATGCCGAGTTGCGCGCAAATGGCCTGCGCACCGATCACGCCGGCCGCGGGGCCGGACTCCAGCATGCGAACGCAGCCGACGCGCGCATGCTCGATCGGGAACAGGCCGCCGGTCGACTGCACGACATAGAAGTCGCCGCCGAAGCCCTTGTCGGAAAGGTGCGTCTCGAGTTGACCGAGGTATTGGGAGACGCGCGGGCCGACGTAGGCGTTGGCCACGACGGTGGAGACGCGTTCGAACTCACGGTATTCCTGCGAAAGCTCGTGCGAAGCGGAGACGAAGGCGCCCGGCAGTTCTTCCTGCAGGATCTGCTTGACGCGCTGCTCGTGCGCCGGATTGCGATACGAGTGCAGCAGCAGCACCGCCACCGCCTCGATGTTCTGACCCTTCAGCTCGCGGGCCAGCTCGCGCACCGCCCCCTCGTCCAGCGGCTTGTGCAGACTGCCGTCGGCGCGCAGGCGCTCGGCCACCTCGAAGCGCAGCGAGCGCTTGACCAGCGGCTGGTGCTTGTTGAAGAACAGGTTGTAGGCATCCGGACGGTTGACGCGGCCGATCTCGTAGATGTCGCGAAAGCCTTCGGTGATCAAGAGCGCCGTGTTGGCGCCGTTGCGCTCCAGCAGCGTGTTGATGGCGATGGTGGAACCGTGCAGGAACAGCTGTCCGTTGCGCACATCGATGTCGGCGCTGTCCAGCGTGGCCTGGATGCCATTGACCAGCTGGCCGTGGGTCGAGAGCGCCTTGCCGAACAGCAGCTTGCCGGTGGCCTCGTCGAAGGCGGCCATGTCGGTGAACGTGCCGCCGATGTCGACCGCGATGCGCAAATTGGGGGTGGAGGGGGTTGCCATGATGTGTCGCGGCCCCTCAGGCTGCCGTTCCGATGCGGTTGCGCAGGATGCCCAGGCCGGTGATCTCCACCTCGACCACGTCGCCTTCCTTCATGTACAGCGGTGGCTCGCGGCGGTCGCCGACGCCGCCGGGCGTTCCGGTGGCGATCACGTCGCCGGGCGACAGCGGCGTGAAGCGCGAGATGTACTCGACCAGGACGGGGATGTTGAAGATCAGGTCGTCGATGCTCGCGTGCTGCATCACGTTGCCGTTGACGCGCGTCTCCAGCGTCAGCTTGGTGACGTCGGGCACCTCGTCGCGGGTCACCATGTACGGGCCGAACGGGGCGGTGCCGGGGAAGTTCTTGCCCGGAGTGAACTGGTGCGTGTGGCGCTGCCAGTCGCGCACGCTGATGTCGTTCAGGCAGGCATAGCCCGCGATGTGCTCGAAGGCCTCTTCCTTCGGGATATGGCGGCCGCCCTTGCCGATCACGAAGGCCAGTTCGCCCTCCCAGTCGAAGCGCTCGGAAAAGGCCGGGCGCAGCACCGTGTCCTCGTGCGCCGCCAGCGTGTCGTTGAAGCGGATGAACAGCGATGGGTATTCGCTGTCCGGGCGCTTGGTCTCGGCCACGTGGGTCTTGTAGTTCAGGCCCACGCAGATCAGCTTGGGTGGGTTGGGAATCACCGGGAGCGCGCGCACTGCGCTCGCCTGCACGGCGGTGCCGCTTGCCGCGGCTGCCTGCTCGAGTTCGCGCAAGGCATCGGCGCGCAACACCGACACCAGGTCGGGATGGCGGCCGAGGAAGTCGGCCGGTGGCAGTCGGTAGCGATCTCCCTCAACCACTCCGTAGGTGGCTTGTCCGGCGTGTGTGAAGCTGGCGAGTTTCAAATGAGTCTCCTTGGATTCATCACTGCGTTGGTTGCGAGAAGTGGTCGGTTCGCAGCGGGTACAGGCAATGTAAAAATCCGGGAGCTCTCCGCATAGATAGAATTCCAAGCAATCAGCCTTGCCAAACTAGGCATGGCTAATACGGGTAATCCTCTATGAACGTCGCGACCGTCAGGCTCTTTCTGGAGGTGCTGGAGGCTGGCAGCCTGAGCAAGGTGGCGGCCCGTCGCCAGACGGTGCAGTCGCACATCAGCCGCCAGATCAGCGACTTCGAGGCGGGTTTCGGCGGCCCGCTTTTTCGGCGCACGGGCAGGGGGGTCGCGCCGACCGAACTGGGCGAGCGCGCGGCGCTGCGGCTACGTTCCTGGCTGCTGGAGACAGACCGTCTGGCGCAGGAACTTCGCGAGGAATCGGGCAAGCTGCTGGGCGAGGTTCGTCTGGGCGTCATCCCGTCGGCAGCGCATCCGCTGATGACCCGGCTTTTCGAACGCCTGCAGGTCGAGCACCCGGGCATCCGTCTCAACATCGCCGAAGCCCAGGGCACCGAACTCAACACGATGCTCGACAGCGGCGCCGTCGACATGGCGATTCTTTTTCGGTTCAATCGCCCGAGCGGTCACGAAGAAAGACTGCTGAGCGTTGCGCACACCTACCTGATCTCCGCGCCGGGCGACGAGCTCACGAAAGAGCCCACGGTCAACTTCTCGCGCCTGTCGGGTCTGCGCCTCGTGCTGCCTCGACGTCCTAGCCATTGGCGCAATGCGCTCGACGAAGCAGCCCGGAGCCTGGGCTTCGCGCTGGTGCCCGTCGCCGAAGTGGATTCGTTGACGATGCAAAAGGAACTCGTGGCGCACACGCCAGGGCTCTATTCGATGATGGGGCCGTACTCGATTGCCGAGGAACTCCAACGCGGCCGTCTTCAAGCCAGCAAACTCGTCAAGCCCGATCTCTTTCGCCACGTGACGCTGGCGTTCCCCAAGCAGGGCAAGCTTTCGCCTGCGTGCAGGAGGGTCGCCGAGATCATTCAGCAGTTGGTCAACGGCTGGGGGAACCAGCTCACCGAGCCCACAGGCGATGGCGCCTTCGGGCTCGGCCGTGCCTGAACACACCCATCAGGGCTTCTCCACCTCGATCGACATCACCGTCAACGTCCCGTCCACCTTGTCCACCGTGAACTTCACCTTGTCTCCGGCCTTCACCTTCTGAAGCAGTGCCGGATCCTTAACGCGAAACACCATGGTCATCGCGGGCATGTCGACGTTGGGGATGTCGCCATGCTTGAGCGTGATGTTGTTCCTGTCGGGGTCGACCTTGCGCACTTCGGCCTCTACCGTGGGGAGCGCGGCTTGTGCGAAGGCGGCGACGGCCAGCGTGGCGGCGGCGAGGGTGGTCAGCAGCTTCTTCATGTCGATGTCCTTTCCGGGATCAGCCGCGCGCATAGCGCTGGTACACGCGCGTGCTGCCGTCGGCCAGCACCAGCAGCACGTCGTAGGCATCGCGCTGCCCGCCGTAGGCCGGGCCGTCCATGCCGGGCGAGCCGATCGGCATGCCGGGCACGGCGAGGCCGATGGCCTGCGGCTTTTCTTTCAGCAGGCGCTGGATCTCGCGCGCCGGCACGTGGCCTTCGAGTGCGTAGCCGGCCACCAGGCCGGTGTGGCAGGAGCCGAGCGCGGCCGGTATGCGCAGACGGGTACGCGCGGCCGTGTTGTTGCCGTCGTCATTGATGCGCGTGGCAAAGCCGTTCTGGTTCAGGTGCTTTACCCAGTCCTGGCAGCAGCCGCAGTTCGGGTCTTTCCAGATCTCGACCTGGGGCGCGGCGGCAAGGGCCGTGAGTGGTGCGGCGGTGAAGGCGAGCAGCGGGGCTGCGCGCAGGAGTGTTCGTCTTTGCATGGTGGTTTCCTCAGTGGTTGTGGGCGCCATGGCCCGATGAAGGCTTGCGCACGGTGGCGTCGCCGGTGTCGGCCCGGCCGGGTGCGGCGGGTGATGTGGGCGCAGCGCGCGCGGTGGGTGGCACGGCGGCTCCGGGGACTTCGCGTGCCACCGTGCCGGCCGGGTGTTTGAACCAGCCCGGGTCGCGGTAGTCGCCCGGCTTCTGGTCGCGCCGCACCTTCAGCAGCGTGAACATGCCGCCCATCTCGGCCGGGCCGAACGGGCCCTGGCCGGCCATCATCGGCAGGGTGTTGTCGGGCAGCGGCATTTCCATCGCGCCCATGTCGGCCATGCCCTTGTCGCCCATCACCATGTAGTCGGGCACGAGCTTCCTGATCCTGTCGGCCACGTCCTTGTGGTCGACGCCGATCATGGTCGGCACCTCGTGGCCCATCGGGCCCATGGTGTGGTGCGCCTTGTGGCAATGCAGCGACCAGTCGCCTTCCTCGTCCGCGATGAACTCCATCTGCCGCATCTGGCCGACCGCGACGTCGACCGATACCTCGGGCCAGCGCGCGCTGCGCGGCACCGGGCCGCCATCGGTGCCGGTGACTTCGAACTCGTGGCCGTGGATGTGGATCGGGTGGTTGGTCATCGTCAGGTTGCCGACGCGGATGCGCACGCGGTCGTTCTTGCGCACGTTGAGCGTGTCGATGCCGGGGAACACGCGGCTGTTGAAGCTCCAGATGTTGAAGTCGGTCATGGTGTTGACCTTTGGCGTCCTGCTGCCGGGCTCGACGTCGAAGCTGCTGAGCAGAAAGCAGAAGTCGCGCTGCACTTCGCTGATCTGCGGATGCTTCTCTTTCGGGTGGGTGACCCAGAAGCCCATCATGCCCATCGCCATCTGCGTCATCTCGTCGGCGTGCGGGTGGTACATGAAGGTGCCGGGCCGGCGCGCGGTGAACTCGTAGACGAAGGTCTTGCCCGGCGGGATGTGCGGCTGGGTGATGCCGCCCACGCCGTCCATGCCGTTCGGCAGGCGCTGGCCGTGCCAGTGCACCGTGGTGTGCTCGGGTAGCTTGTTGGTGACGAAGATGCGCAGGCGGTCGCCCTCGACCACCTCGATGGTCGGCCCCGGCGACTGGCCGTTGTAGCCCCACATGTTGACCTTGAAGCCCGGCGCCATCTCGCGCACCACGGGCTCGGCGACCAGATGGAATTCCTTGACGCCCGCATTCATGCGCCACGGCGCCGTCCAGCCGTTGAGCGTGACGACCGGGTTGTAGGCGCGGCCGGTCGGCGGCACCAGCGGCGGCGCGGTGGCGGTGGAGCCTTGCGTCACCGGTTCGGGCAGGGTGGCCATCGCGACGCGGCTGACCGAGGCGGCAGCGACGGCCGTGGCTGCGCCGGCGAAAAAGTTGCGGCGGTTCATGTTGCGCTCCCGGTCAACGCCAGCTGCAGGTCGGTGTCGGCCAGCCAGAAGTCGCGCTGGGCTTCGATCGCGGCGTTGACGGCCAGCATCGAGGCCCGCGTTTCGCCGAGCAGTTCCCACACGCTCGACAGCATGCCGTTGTAGCGCAGCACCATCTCGTCGTTGACCTGGCGCCGCAGCGGCAGCACCTCGTCCTGGTAGCGGCGTGCGATGGCGTAGGCGGTGTTCCAGTGCGCGAGCGATTCGCGCGCCTCGCTCGCGGCGCGCACGCCGGTCTCGCGCACGCGCGCTGCGGACTGCAGGTAGAGCGCCTCGGCCCGGGCGTTGCGCGCCTGGCCCCAGTCGAACAACGGAATCGGCAGCTCCAGCTCGAAGCCGCGCTCGGTGGTGCGGGCGCGATCCGGACCGTTGCCGAACACGGTGTTGCGCACGGCGCCCAACTCCATGGCGTTCACGAGGCCGGTGGCGCGCGTGAGGCCGAGCGAATTGGTCGTGGCGGTGTTCTGCATCTGCGCAGAACGCACATCGAGCCGGTCGCGCAATGCCAGCGCCTGCACGTCGCCGGCATCGGGTGCGGAGGCGGGCAGCGCTGGCAGTCGATCGGGCAGCGTGTACGACGCGGCCCGGGCACCGCTCAGCCCCATCAGGCGCGTGAGCTGCTCGCGGCTTGCCACGGCGGCTTGTTCTGCGCGCGCGAGTTGGGCCGCTGCGTCGGCCAGCAGCAACTGCTCGCGCGTGCGTTGCAGCGCGCTCCAGTTGCCCACCTGCGCCATGCGGTGCGCGAGCTCGGCGCCGGCTTCGGCCGCATCCTTCGCGTCACGCATGTAGCTCACGCCTTGCCGCGCGGCCACCGCGCGCACCCAGGCGCGGCGCGTGTCGGCGGCGAGCAGCAGCACGCTTTGCGCGGCCTGCAGCTTGGCCACCTCATGGCGCTCACCGGCCCAGCGCGCCTGCCACGGCAGCGCGATCAGGTTCAGCACGTTGAAGCGCAGTGCCCGGTCGATTTCGAGGGCGCTGCCTTCCCGGAGGCGGCTGAAGGCAAACACCGGGTTCGGCAGGCTCGCGGCCTGCACGCGCTCGGCGTCGCTCAGTTGCAGCGTGGCGAACGCGTCCTGCATGCGCGGGCCGTTGACGAGCGCAATGCGCACGGCGGCCTCGGCATCGAGCGGCCGGGCGAGCAGGGCGTCGACCGCCTCGGCCGAGCGCGCGTCGGGCGCGCGCTGCGCGTTGGCGCCGCCGGTCAGCGGGTTGCCGGCCACCAGCGCCTGCACGTCGGCGCCGCCACCGTCAGGCGAGAGGCTGGCGCAGCCGGCGAGCGCCAGCGCACTGCTCAACGCCACAGCGGCTTTTTGGATTGGAACGAGAAACTTCACGATAGATCTCCGCAAGCGAGAAAGCGGCCGCCACAGGCCACAAGGCCAACGGCGGACGGACTACGGGCAGGGAGATCAGGAAATGGGCGGCTTGAAGCCGCGCGCCGGCTCGGCGCTCGCAAAAACGACCGGCCGGAACGAGGGAGCCTCGCGCGGCGCGGCGCCGAGCAGCGCAAGCTCGGGCCACACCGTCATGGCGACCGTGTGGCAGAGCTGGCAATCGGTGCAGGTGGTCTTGCAGTCGGGGGTGGCCGGCGCGTGTGCGGCCGGTGGGTGCGACCCATGGTCGTGCGCCATATCGGTCATGCCGGCCATGTCGTGCATCGCATGCAGCGCGGTGCCAGCCTCGGCCGACATCGTTTGCTGCGGCTGCACGCTCTGCACTGCCATCGCGTCGCCCAGCCAGCCGCGCAGCGGCAGCAGCAGGATTGCAAGGGCGAGGACGAGAACGCGCATGCCGTGATTTTAGGCGCCGGCCCGGGGCAATGGCCGGCCGCGCTCGCGCATCGCGTCGCGCAGCACATCGGGGAAATCGGTGATGACGCCATCGACGCCCATGTCGAGCAGCCGCAGCATGTCGGCACGCTGGTTCACCGTCCATGGCAGCACCGTCATGCCGAGCGCCTGCGCCTGCTGCACCTGGGCCGGCGTGAGGTCGGCAAACGCGGGCGACCAGATCACCGGCGCCTTGCCGGCGTCGCCGGCAGCGGCTTTGACCAGCAGCGGCGTCGACGCGAAGTCGCCGGCGTTCAGGCCCTGCGTCCAGCGGCTGTCGCGCAGCGTTCGTGCGGTTGTGAGGTAGGCGCGCGGCAGTTGCGGCGCCAGTTGGCCCACGAGCGCGAGCGCGCGCCAGTCGAAGCTCTGTAGCGTGACGCGCCGGGCCATGCCGGCCTTGTCGATTTCGGCGAGCAGTGCGCGCACCATCGGCTCGGGCGCCGCGGTTTCGTCGGGCTTGCCGGGGTCGAGCTTGGTTTCGATGTTGAAGCGAACCTGCTCGTTGCCACGCGCCTTGACCATGGCGAACAGCGCAGCCAGCGTCGGAATGCGCTCGCCATCGCGTGGCTGCTGGCCGGCGAAGGGCTTGCCATAGTTGCTGGCCGGGTTGAGGCGGCCCACGTCGTAGCCTTGAACCTGCGCCAGCGTCATCGAACGGATCGTCGGGCCGGTGGCGGGCAGCCAGGCGCCGCTGGCGTCGCGCGTGTGGTCGGGGTTGAGCGCCGTGTCGTGCGAGATCACGACCACGTTGTCGGCGGTGAGGCCGATGTCGAGCTCGAGCGTGGTCACGCCGAGATCGATCGCGTTGGCGAACGCCGCCAGCGTGTTCTCGGGCGCCATGCCGCGGCCGCCGCGGTGCGCCTGCAGGTCGAAGCCGCGCGCCGGGTCGGGGCCCGGCGCCGCGCAGCCCGCCAGCAGCGCGGTTGCGAGCAACAAGGGCCCGAAGCGAATTGCAAGAGGGCGCCGGGCGCCGTCAAGAAGCGAGCAAGCCATGGTGACCGTTTCCATCGTTGTCTACTTGAGTTGCACCGTGATGCCGTTGTCCTGCACCGTGATCGCGCCGATCTCGTAGGTCTTGCGCCCGACGGTCAGCTCTTCGCGCCTGAAGGTGTGCAGCGGGTAGTCGCGCAGCAACTCCTGCGTGACCACGGCACCGATCTGCTGCAGGCGTTCCGCATCCCGCCCGCCCACGCCCTGCAATTCGATGCGCTCGGCCCGGGGCTGGTCGAGCCGCAGTGCGAGCGCCGCCGGGTCGTACTTCAGCGCGCTGCTGACCGACACGATGCCGCCGACCGTCGAAGGCTGCAGCAGCGGGCTCGAGATCGTGAGCAGCGCCGTGAGGGCCGCACGGTTTCCGCGTGCATCGAACGCGAGCTGCGGATCGCGCAGGCCGACCGTAAAGATCTCGGCATAGCGCTGCTGCACCGGAAAGCGGCGCGCGATCTGCGCCTGCAGTTCGTCGCGGCTGGCGGTGTATTCGCTGGTGAAAAAGTTGAAGCCGGCGAAGGCGCTGGTGGCAGGCAGTGCGGCGGCCAGCAGGGCGCCGTGCAGAAAGAGGCGGCGGGGCAGCGGCGACAAGGTCATGTGCGGGCGCGATGGGTCAGGTCGTTGCGAAAGAAGGTGTTGAGTTCGTCGCCCGAAGCAGCCTGGGTGAAACCGTCGAACCTGCCTTGCTCCGCCATCAGGCGCGCTGCCTGGTTGAACGCGCCCCATGCCGTGCGCGCGAGCGCACCGCCGACGCTGATGCGCCGCACGCCGAGCGCGGCGGCGTCCGCCAGCGTCAGCCCGGTGGCGGTCGATCCGATCAGCAGGTTGACCGGCTTGGGCGCGACCGCGGCCACCACGGCCGCAATCTGCTCGCGGGTGCGGATGCCCGGCGCGTAGAGGCAGTCGGCTCCAGCCTCGGCGTAGGCCTGCAGCCGGCGGATGGTTTCGGCCAGATCGGGCACGCCGACCAGAAAGCATTCGGCGCGGCCGATCAGCAGCGTGTCGCCGCCGGCAGCGTCGATGGCGCGGCGCGCGGCGGCCATGCGCGCCACGGCGGTGTCGAGTTCGAACAGCGGTTGCGCGACGTTGCCGGTCGAATCCTCGATCGACACGCCCGCGATGCCGGTCTCGATGGCCAGCCGCACGCTCTCGGCCACGTCGGCCGGCTCGCGTCCGAAGCCGCTCTCGAAGTCGGCATTCACCGGCAGGTCGGTCGCCGCGACGATCTCGCGCAAGTGCGCGAGCACCTCGTCGCGCGACGCGGCGCCGTCGGGCTGGCCCTGCGACCAACCGAAGCCGGAGCTGGTGGTGGCCAGCGCCTTGAAACCGAGGCCTTGCAGGAAGCGCGTGCTGCCGATGTCCCAGGGGTTGGGGATGACGAAGCAGCCGGGCTCTTCATGCAGCTGGCGGAACAGGCGACGCTTGTCGGCGATGGTGGGGTGGGCAGAGGTGGACATGGGAATATGGTGCCAGAAGCGGGCAGCGTGTCCGCGCTGCGTCGCTCAGCCCATCAACATCGGATTGCGGCGGGCCTCGTCGATGCGCCGCTGGCGCACCGCATCTGCGCACGAACGACTGCGCCCCAGCGCGGGCTGCGCGCACGCGTTGTTCATGCAGATGGCGCGCGAAATGAAGTTCAGGCTGCCGCAACTGGCGAGCTGACCCCATGTGCCGCGGTCGCGTCCCCGCACCGTGGCTGCAACGCCCGTTTCCGCCGCAGGCGCGCGCGGCAGGCTGGCGACCGACGCGGATCGCACGCGCGCGGGCGTGCCGGTCGCGGCCGTGGACGGCGCGGGCTCGATGGCCGCGGCCGCGCTTTCGATCGGGGTCATGGCTGCAGTCACCGCGGGTGTCTGGGCAGGCGAGATCGAAGAGGATTGCGCGACGGACGGGAGGGTGCCCGGCCAGGGGGCCAGTGCGAGGCAAACCAGCAACAGGCAGGCGGACACCAGCATCGCGCTCGGCACACGCGAACGGGGGGCAGGGGGCTTCGGTATTTCGGGCGGCGCCTGCGTGGCGGGCAAGCCGGCACGCTGCTTGACCTTCATCTCGTAGACCGCGAGCCGCGCAAACACCTTCAGGTCCGCATCGGTCGGGCCGGCGCCGTTGCCCTCCAGCGCGGCCCTGAACGACTGCACGATCGCTGCGTGGGCAGACTCCCGCAACTGCGTCGCGAACCCCTCCATGGCGTGCGCGCCCGCTCTTTGGGAATCTGGGGAAGAGTCGTCCATCTTTCTCGGCATCTTTCAAACGATGCCGTAGTGTTTGGTACTACCCCCGGTTCTGCTGTCGGACAGCGCCTACCCTTGGTGACGAATTCGTAACGCCGTTGTGGCGCCGCCACCTCAGTCGTGCAGCGACGAAAGAAACTGTTTCAGCTCCGGCGTCTGCGGATTGTTGAACACCTCGGTCGGCGGGCCCATCTCGTGCACCCGGCCCTGGTGCATGAAGATCAGGCGGTCGCTGACCTTGCGCGCAAAACTCATCTCGTGCGTGACCATCAGCAGCGTCATGCCTTCGTCGGCCAGCGACTCGACCACGCGCAGCACTTCGCCCACCAGTTCGGGGTCGAGCGCCGAGGTGATCTCGTCGCACAGCAGCACGGCCGGCTCCATGGCCAGTGCGCGGGCAATCGCCACGCGTTGCTGCTGGCCGCCCGACAGCTGGTCGGGCATGGCGTCGAACTTTTCGGCAAGGTTGACGCGCGCCAACAGCTTTTTGGCGTGTGCGGTGGCCTCGGCGGTCGAGCGTTTCTTGACCAGCGTGGGCGCCAGCATCACGTTCTTGCCGACGCTGAGGTGCGGAAACAGGTTGAAGCCCTGGAAGATCATGCCCACGCGCTGACGCAGCTCGCGCATGGCCATCGCGCTCTCGTGCAGCAGCGGCTTGCCGTCGACCGTGAGCGCGCCTTCCTGGAACACCTCGAGCCCGTTGATGCAGCGCAGCAGCGTGCTCTTGCCGGAGCCGCTCTTGCCGATGATGGCAATGACCTCGCCGCGCTTGACCTGCAGGTCGATGCCCTTGAGCACCTCGTTGCTGCCGTAGGACTTGCGCAGCGCCGTGATCTGCACGATCGGGCCGGAAGGCGCCGCGCTCGGCGGTGCAGCGGTGGTGGCTTCAGCGACGGTTGACATTGATTTTCCTTTCGAGATGCTTGGCATACAAGCTGATCGGGAAGCACAGCGCGAAGTACAGCAGCGCGACGCAGCTGAACACCACGAAGGGCTTGAAGGTGGCGTTCGAAATCATGCTGCCGGCCTTGGTGAGCTCGACAAAGCCGATCACCGATGCCAGCGCCGTGCCCTTGACCACCTGCACCAGAAAGCCGACCGTCGGGGCGGTGGCGATCTTCACGGCCTGCGGCAGGATCACGTGGCGCATCTGCTCGCCGAAGCTCAGCGCCAGGCTGCCCGACGCTTCCCATTGGCCCTTGGGGATCGAGGCCACGCAGCCGCGCCAGATCTCGGTGAGGTAGGCGCTGGTGTAGAGCGTGAGCGCGACGGTGGCCGCGGTCCAGGCCGACACCTCGACGCCCATCAGCGCAATGCCGAAGTAGGCGAGGAACAACTGCATCAGCAGCGGCGTGCCCTGGAACAGCTGCACATACACGCTGATTGCGCGGTCCAGCCACTTGCCCGCACGCAAGCGCGCGAACAGCAGCAAGCCACCGACCACGCCGCCGCCGATGAAGGCGATCAGCGACAGCACCACCGTCCAGCGCAGCGCCATCAGCAGGTTGCGCAGGATGTCCCAGAGAGAAAAGTCGTTCATGGCTTGTCTCTCTGGCTCAGCGGCCGAAAAAGTACTTCGGTCCGGCCCAGTTGAGCAGGCGGCGCAGGCCGATCGACAGCGCCAGGTAGATCATCGTCGCGATGATGAAGGCCTCGAACGCGCGGAAGTTGCGGCTCTGGATCAGGTTGGCGGCATAGCTCAGTTCTTCGACCGAGATCTGCCCGCACACCGCCGAGCCCAGCATCACGATGATGATCTGGCTCACCATGGCGGGCCACACCTTCTTGAGGGCCGGCGGCAGCACCACGCGCATGAACACCTGCATCCTGCTGAGCGCCAGGCTCACCGCAGCTTCGATCTGGCCCTTGGGCGTGGCTTCGATGCCGGCGCGGATGATCTCGGTGGCGTAGGCCCCGAGGTTGGCCACCATCGCGATGATCGACGCCGTCTCGGGCGTGAGCTTGACGCCCGCCGCCGGCAAGCCGAAGAAGATGAAGAACAACTGGACGATGAACGGCGTGTTGCGGATCAGCTCCACATAACTGCCGACCGCCCAGCGCAGCCACAGCGGCCCGCTGGCCCGCGCCCACGCACAGGCCACGCCCACCGCCATGCCGATCACGGTGGCGATGGCCGTCAGCCCGATCGTCCAGGCGATGCCCTTGGCAAGCAGCGGCCAGTCGACCAGCACGGCCCAAAAGTCGAACTCCATATCAAAGACTCCTTGGCGCTGCGCGCCATTCTTCGCTAGGCATGAACCGGCCAGAACCAATTCGTGAAACACCGCGGAACCGGCTCCGCCGGGCCGCAGGTGTTGCCCCCGGCAGGGGGAAGGCGAAGCGACACGAAGTGCGCGCAGCCTGGGGGCGAGTCAATTCACACCGGCAGGTCGCCGGCGGCCTTGCCGAGCCACTTCTTGGACATGGCGTCGAGCGTGCCGTCCTTCTTGGCGGCGGCGATGATCTCGTTGACCCTGGTCTTCAGTGCGGTTTCGCCCTTGGCGATGCCGACGAAGCAGGGGCTGTCTTTCAGCAGCAGCTTGAACTCGGCGCTCACCTTCGGGTTCTTGGCGAGCATGTCGCCGGCCACCGCCGCACTGGTGGCGACGGTTTGCGTCTGGCCGGCCACGAAGGCAGCGATGGTCGCGTTGTTGTCTTCGAAGCGGCGGTAATCGACGTTCGGCGGCGCCACCTTGTTGAGTTCCTGGTCTTCCATCGCGCCACGCGTCACGGCGACGGTCTTGCCGGCCATGTCGGCGAAGCTCGTGAGCTTCATGCTCTTGGCGGCATACACGGCCTGGAAGAAGGGCGCGTAGGCGGAAGAGAAATCGATGACCTTCTCGCGTTCGGCGTTCTTGCCCAGCGTGGAGATCACGAGGTCGGCCTTTTTCGTTTGCAGGTACGGAATGCGGTTTGCGCTGGTCACCGGCACCAGCTCGACCTTGACGCCGAGCTTGGTGGCGATGAGCTGGGCCATTTCGATGTCGAGGCCCTGGGGCGTCATGGTCTTGTCGACCGCGCCGTAGGGCGGGTAGTCGGTCGGCACCGCGATCTTGATGGTCTTGGACTTCAGGATGTTGTCGAGTGCTGCCTGGGCGTGCGCGCCACCGGCGGCGAGCAGCGTGGCCGAGGCCAGCGCGAGCATGGCGAACTGGCGTTTCGAGAAGGATTTCATAGCAAGGCTCCTAGGTAAGTCGATGAGTCGTCGGTGGAAGGTTTTTTCTTCTTGCGGGCGGCCGGCTGCAAGACCTGTGCCTTGCCGGCCGGGCCGGTCTGCATCGGCGCCAGGGCGTCGCGCAGTTGCGCCAGCGGGTCGGTCGCGGTCGGAACGCGCAGCGCCGATTGCACCGAGCCGATGTGCGCGGCCATCAGGGCCTCGGCCGCGGCCGTGTCGCCGCGTTCGAGCGCCGCGACGATCTGCACATGGTCTTCGCACGATTGCGCTGCGTCATGCGACGACTGGTAGAGCATCGCGATCAGCGTGGTGCGCGCCGTGAAGTCGCGCAGCGTGTCGGCCAGCAAGGTGTTGCCCAGGCACTCGGCCAGGCACACATGAAAGTCGCCCAGCAGAAAGCTGCGCGTGCCGATGTCGCTGTCTTTGAGGGCGGCCTTTTCGCGCTGCAGGTGCGCCTTCAATTGGCGCAGGGCGGGCTTGTCGATGCGCTTGGCGCTGCGGATCAGGCCGCGCTCGATGACGTGGCGCGCCTCGAAGGCTTCACGTGCCTCTTCGTGCGAGGGCTCGATCACGAACCAGCCGCGCCGCGCGCTCACCGTGACGATGCCGCGCGCCGCCAGCCGCGTGAGCGCTTCCCGCACGATGGTGCGGCTGCAGTCGAACAGCATCGCCAGCTGCTGCTCGCCGAGGCGGGCGCCTGGGGCGAGCTTCTGCCCCATCACCGCTTCGACGATGCGTGCACTGATTTCGGAGGCGGAAATGGACATAGGCTTGCATACCAGCAGCTTTTGTGCCAACTGGTATGCAAGCCATGTGCACCGAAATGGGTGCGAAGGGCGCCGGGTTCAGCCCAAACAGGTGCGAGAACCTCGGCGTCGTCTCAGTCCATTCGAGCGCCGGAGGCCTTCACCGCCTTGTCCCAGCGCGGCGTTTCCGTCGCCAGGAAGCGCGCGAAGTCCTCGCTGCCCAGGTAGGCCGGGTCCGCGCCCTGGCTCACCATGCGCTCGCGCACCTCGGGGCTGGTCAGCACCTGCTTGAACGCATCGCTGAGTCTGGCGACCACCTCCTTGGGCGTGTCCTTCGGTGCGAAGAAGCCGTAGAAGCCCACCACCTCGAAGCCCTTGATGCCCGATTCGATGACCGTCGGCACGTCGGGCAGGGCCGGGTTGCGCTCCCGGCTGGTCACGGCCAGGGCGCGAACCTTGCCCTGCTTGTGATAGTTGGCGGCCTGTGGAATCGACTCGGCCATGAACTGGACCTGCCCACCCATCAGATCGGTAAATGCCGGCGCACTGCCACGGTAGGGGATGTGCACCATGAAGAGGCCGGTCGCGGTCTTGAACATCTCGGGCACGAGATGGCTGATGCCGCCGTTGCCGGCCGAGCCGTAGTTGACCTGCCCGGGCCGCGCCTTGGCGTAGTCGACGAACTCTTTGAGGTTCTGCACCGGCAGCTTGGGCGTGACCAAGAGCGCCAGCGGCTGCATGGCGGTGCGTGCAATGGGTACGAAGTCGCGCTGCGTGTTGTAGGGCAGCTTGCTGTAGAGCGCGCCGTTGATCACGGCCACGCCGGTGTTGGCCAGCATCAACGTGTAGCCGTCGGCCGGGCTCTTGGCGACCGCATCGGCGCCGACCGAGCCGCCCGCGCCGGGCTTGTAGTCGACGATCAGAGGCTGGCCCAGCACGGCCTGCAGCTTGTCAGTGAGCAGGCGCGCATGCTGGTCGAGCGGGCCTCCGGCCGGAAAACCGATGACGACCTTGATCGGCTTGTCGGGGTAGGCGGCCAGGGCGGAGCCGCCCACGCCGAACGAGGCGATTGAGAAAGCCGCCAGGATGATGGCGCGGACCGGCTGGGTCATGGAATCGTCTCCTCTTTGTAGTGGAGACGATCATAAGCAGCGCTCAGCCGGCCAGCGTCGCCTTCATCGTGATCTCGGGCACGCTCGCGAGCGCCTTCGACAGCGGGCAGCCGGCCTTGGCGCCTTCGGCGATCTTCTGGAAAGTGGCCTCGTCGATGCCGGGAATGGTGGCCTCGAGTTCGAGCGCGATGCGGTCGATCTTGAAGCCGTCGCCATCCTTGACCAGGCGCACCGCGGCCTTGGTGTCGATCTTCGTGGCGGCCAGGCCGGCGCCTTCGAGCGCGAACGCAAAGGCCATCGTGAAGCAGCCGGCATGCGCGGCGCCCAGGATCTCTTCGGGATTGGTGCCCTTGCGGTCGTCGCCGAACCGGCTGGCGAAGCCGTAGGGGTAGTCCTTCAGCGCGCCGGTCTCGGTGCTGATCTGGCCCTTGCCGGTCTTGCCGGCGCCTTCCCAGTGAACGCTTGCGAGTTTTTCGGGCATGTGAGCTCCTCGGTGGGTTGTTGAACGACCTGCGGTTTTAGGCCGTAACGGCGGCGCTGTCTGTAGTCGTGCGGCGCGTGCCGCGCCTGCTGCGCCTGGCGTCGGCGGGTCGCCAAGGTGACGCCGTCGGGGCTTCCCCGATGCAGCGCGGCGGCACCGCGGCGTAGGCTCAGCCGCTCTCTGGAGACCCAATGGACCGCCCGCATCACAAGTTCTGGCCGCAGCGCCTGCCGCACTCGATCACCGTTCCCGCCACCTCGCTGTGGCACAACCTCGCCACCTCCGCCGCACGCTTTCCCGACAAGGCTGCGCTGGTGTTCTTTGGCAGCGTCATCAGCTACGGCGAGTTCAAGGCGCAGACCGAGCGCCTGGCCGGCACCCTGCACGCGCTCGGCGTGAAGCGCGGCGACCGCGTGGTGCTCGACATGCAGAACTGCCCGCAGCTGGTGATCGCCCATTTCGCGATCCTGCGTGCCAACGCGGTGGTGGTGCCGGTCAACCCGATGAACCGGGCCGAAGAGCTCAAGCACTACATCACCGACCCCGACGCGAAGGTGGCGATCACCACCGGCGACCTCGCGCCCGAGCTGGCCAAGGCCAGCAATGCGCTGGATGCGAAAGACCGGCTGGCGCACCTGATCGTGACCCAGTTCACCGACGCCTTCGATGCCGGCGTGACGGGCGACGACGCGCCGGCCGCAGCCTGGCGCGACTGGCTGCTGGCGCGGCATCCGCTGCCCGAAATGGCTGGCGGCCAGGTGATGCACTGGACCGACGCACTGAGCGCCGGCCATACACCGCCCGAACACGTGGTCGGCGCCAACGACATGGCGCTGCTGCCCTACACCAGCGGCACCACCGGCCTGCCCAAGGGCTGCATCCACAACCATTCCAGCCCGAACCACAACGCCTTCGCGGGACAGCTTTGGGGCGTGGGCTCGTCCGAGGCAGTGGTGCTGGCCGTGGTGCCGATGTTCCACATCACCGGCACGGTGAGCACGATGCACACGACGATCGTGCTGGGCGGAACGCTGGTGATCATGCCGCGCTGGGATCGCGACGTGGCCGGCCGCCTGATCTCGCGCTGGAAGGTCACGAGCTGGACGAACATTCCGACCATGGTGATCGACCTGCTGGCGAGCCCGAACTTCGCAAGCTACGACCTGCGCAGCCTCACCTACATCGGCGGTGGCGGCGCGGCAATGCCGCAGGCCGTCGCGCAGCGGCTGCTGGAGCAGTACGGCCTGAAGTACCTCGAAGGCTACGGTCTCACCGAAACCGCGGCGCCGTCGCATGCCAATCCGTTCGAGCACCCGAAGCAGCAGTGCCTCGGCATCCCGTACATGGGCACCGACTCGCGCGTGGTCGACCCCGACACGCTGAAGGAACTGCCGCCCGGCGAATCGGGCGAGATCATCACGCACGGACCCGAGGTGTTCCAGGGCTACTGGAAGCGGCCCGATGCCACGGCCGCCGCGTTCGTCGAATTCGAAGGCAAGCGCTTCTTCCGCACCGGCGACATGGGCCGCGTGGACGAGGACGGCTACTTCTTCATGACCGACCGCCTGAAACGCATGATCAACGCGAGCGGCTTCAAGGTCTGGCCGGCCGAGGTCGAGCTGCTGATGTTCAAGCACCCGGCGATCCAGGAAGCCTGCGTGATCTCGATGAAGGACGACTACCGCGGCGAGTCGGTCAAGGCCGTGGTGGTGCTGCGCGCCACGCACAAGGACACCACGGAGCAAGAGATCATCGACTGGTGCCGCGAGAACATGGCGGTCTACAAGATCCCGCGCAAGGTGCAGTTTGTTGACACGCTGCCCAAGAGTGGCAGCGGCAAGGTGATGTGGCGGCTGCTGCAGGAGGCCCAGGACACAGCGCCATCAAAGGGCTGAGCCCTCACCACTTGTCGTCGCTCTTTGCCTCTGCTGCGGGGGAAGGCCGCAAGGTTGCGGCCGGCCGCGTGGGTGCCGGCCGGGCGGGGGCATTGGCAGTCTCGGCCCCCACAGCGGCCGTTTGCGCCTTCGCGATCGCGGCTCCCTTGAGTTCTTCGCGCAGTTGCAGGGCACCGGCGGGAAGCTGTTCAAGATTCGACCGCATGTTTTCCAGCCGTCCGTACGACAGGTTGGGGGTGACACGTTCGACCACGAGCTCGCAGCAAGGCGATTCGACGCGTCCGAGGCTCTGGCCCGTCTGCGGATCCTTCATCTCGGCGCCCATGGTCACCATGGCGTAGCGTGTGCCTTCCTTCAGCGCCTGGCCGCCCTGGCTCAGGATGACGTTCGTGCCGTCTTTCGACACCACAGTCACCGGGAACGTGCGCCGCAGAACGGAGGTCACGACCTGGTTGACCAGATCCGAACTCATGTCCTCGAGCACCTTGCCGCCGTCGACGCCGCGTCCGAGCGTGGTCGGTTCGGTCGAGGGCACCGTGCCGCGCAGCGCGCCTGACGACATCACCTGCCGCGTCGCCACGTTCACCAGCTTTTCGGTCAATGCCCAGCCGCCCGAATAGCTCACCAGTTCGCGGTCGCTCGTCTTCAGTTGGCGGGCATGCTTGTTGTAGGCCAGCCTGCTCACGCGCCCGCTCCAGACGATGTCCGCGCTCGCCGCCTGCGAGAGTTTCGCGAGTTCGGCGCTCGGGGTCTGGCCCGATGAAATCATGTCGAGCTCGTCCTGGATGTCGGGGCTCAGTTCGCGATCGAGCACCGCGAAACGACCCGTCTGCACGAGCGCGTCGCTGATGCGCTGGCGCAGGGTCGCCCCCACTTCAGCCGCCGGGACCGAGCGGTCGCCCATAGGCAGGGTGGGGCTGTCGAAACGGATCTGGCCGATGACGAGCTTGACCTTCTGCATGTCCGCAGAAGGCTGGAACTTCGCAATCTGGGCCTCGATGGTGGCCTTGTATTGCCGGCCGGGCAGCACACCCGGCTCCTGCAGCTCAACGAGCTTGAAGTTCTGGATGACGCCACCCGACTTCTGCGCGACGGCGTCGGCAAACGCACTCCCGCGCAACGAAGCGGAGTCTTGGCCCAGGCTGACGTCGAGGCCGTACTTGACGCTGACGCTCGCGGACTGAACAGCGGCGCCGTTCACCTGGAGGATGGCCAACTTCATGGCTTCCCCGACCGCTTCGCCGGCGGAGGCGCCATACCCCAGTGCAGTGGTCTGCACGTTCGAGACCTTGCCGACATCGGGCACTGGCGCCGCGACGCTCGCCGGCGCCGCCGGAGCTGCTGCCTTTTCAGGCTCGGGCTTGTTGCAGGCTGCCAGAAGCGCCGCGGATGCCACCGCGGTCACGCATAGAAGTTTGCGCATGTGTTTTCAGCCGCTTTTCAAAGGGCTTTGAGCGCGTCGTTCGCATCCTTGGGGACCGGGATGTCCTGGCTCTGTGCGAACGCAATCGCGTTCGTCAATGCGCCGGTGACGTTGGTCATCGAGGTCGGGAAGTTCGAGACGATGTAGACCGCGGATTGCAGCTTCGGCAGTTGCAGCGGCGATGCGCTCTTCAGGCTCGAGCCCATGGTGGACACGTTCTTGCCCACGCCGGTGAACTTGTTGACGCCAGAGGCCAGAAGAATCAGGCCTTTGCCATAGAGGGCCTTCGCATTCGCATCCAGCACGGGCTTCTTCGCCATCTCCGCGGCGACGGCGCTGGTCGATGCAGCGACGGCCTTGTTCGATTCCTCCAGGTTGTCCTTGGTCGCGCCCTCGGTGAGGGAGGCCGATGTCGCGGCGGACGTGGCCGCAGCCGTCTTCAGGCCCAACGCGTTGGCCATGAGGCTGTTTGCGTCCAGCACATCCTTGTTCGCCGCCACATAGCCGCGAACCAGCCCATCCTGCTGGCCGGTGAGGTCAGGCGCCGAGCTGGCGCCGCCGCCCAGGCCCTTGACGCCGGGGATGGAAGGCATGGAGAACTGCGCGTGCGCGGCGGTGCTGGCACCCAGTGCGAGGATGGCGCAGGCGATGGCGGTCTGAAATTTGTTCATTGTTCTGTCTTTCGGGAGATGCACGAGAAGGGGAGAGAGAAAGTCGATGGATGCAGGGGCTGCGCTCACTGCACCCGTTGCGATGTCAGCTGGCTGGTGAGTTCACGCGCCGCGTTGTTGGCGGCGAGCTTGAGTGCGCTGCCGCGCGCGGAAGCTTCGTCCGGGCCGACGCCCGCAAACTGGACCGGGCCCACTGCGGCCTGCGTCGATGGAATGGCCTTGGAGACGTTGTAGACCTTGGCATTGACCGTGACGCCGACGCGCACCAGGCCCGTCGCCGGATCCGTGCCCGGGGCGCCGATGTCCAGCGTGCCGAGGGCAACATAAGGGACGCCGGCGGCGCGCATGCCCGAGGCGATCGACTGCAGCGTGGCCGACTTCAAGTCGTTGCCCGCCTGGTAGTCCTGCTCGACCTTGGCCACCGAGAAGCGGCCGCCGGTGCTCGGCTCGGCCATGCCGGCCTCGATCACCTCGAAGCCCGCTCGCGCGAACATGCCGGTGAACACGACGTTGAGGTCCGCGCTCGGGTAGAGGCGATAGGTCGCCTCGCTGGACCGCTGCGTGGTGCTGCCTCCGGTTTCGATGCTTCGGCTGCGGTTGGCAGAGAGGTTGGCCTGCGCCGACATGGATTCGCTGGTGCGGATCTGGTTGCCGCGGATCGACTCGCCCTCCGAGCCCGTGTTGGCGCTCGAGCCGCGCACATCGACACTGGCCTTTTCGTCGACCCGCTTGTAGACGCGGTCGTCGAAGGACTTTACCGACGCCACCTGGCGCGAGACGAAGACGAAGACGAGCTGGGATTTTTCGGTCGCACCGGCCTTGGCAACAGCCGAGTTCGCCTTGATCAGGTTGCGCAGGTTCGCGACGTTGAGGGCGATGCGCACGGCGACCGTGTACTGGCGCTTTTCAGGACTGTCCTCTTCGCCGAGCACGGTGGACTCCAGGATGTAGCGGTCCGGGTTGGCGAGGATCTTGTCGCGCACGGCGTCGAAGTTGTCGCTCTCGGATTCGCCCGCTTCGGCATAGAAGAACTCGACGGCCTTCAGCTGCGCGGCCTGGGTCGCCTTGGCCTTGTCGTCGGCCGAGGCGGATCTGCCCTGGTAGGTGACCGACGCCTTGCCGCGGGCCTGCTGGACTTGGGCGAAGGACGTGGCTGCGAAGCACGCCAGGACGACGGCGATAAGGGAACGAGCTATTTGCATTGGGAAATCAGGACGTTGGTTTTCAGGATCTGTGCTTCGATGTCGGGCGCTGCGGCAGCAGCTTTCACCCAGGTCATCTCCTTGCTGGAGATGGCGGTCGCGAGCCGGGTGAAGAGCCCGTTCCACGAGTCGTAGTACGCGGGGAAGTCGTCGACGTAGGTCTGCGTCGCCGGCACGACCTTGGTCTCGCCGTTCTTCAAGGCGGTGTTGAGGTAGGCGGTGCCCATTTGCGGCTGCTCGATCCTGACGGTCGCGTAGGTGCCGTAGATGAAGCTGTCGCCGGCGGCGACGGAGCCAAACTTGACCTTCTTGATGCCCGTGAGGTCGACCGAGATGGCGTAGTCGGGCTCGGGCAGCTTCAGGCTGAAGACGGTGCCATCGGAGACGCGCATCGGAAAGACGTTGCCGACCGCATAGCCCTGCGTGAACGGAATCAGCGGAACGCCGGCACGCGTCGAAATGGCCTCGCTCACCATGTCGGCCGCCCACGACTCCGCCATCCCGGGCTGGTCCTTCAGGTAGGCAGGAAGGCTCGCCACGACCGCAGGGTCCAGGGAGACCTTCGTGACCTTCAGCAGACGCGGCACCTGTGCCGGAATGCTCGCGACGGAGAGGACGTTCGCGTAGCGCCCGAAGATGCCGGGCTTGTTGGCAGCGCCCTCGTAGACGCCTTGCACCCGCGCAAGGATTTCTGCTTTCGTGGGCTCGCGGTCGAACACGTCGATGTAGGCGAAGCTCAAGGGATACGACCGTATGACGGTCATGCTCTTGAAGTCGAAGAACAGCGCCTGGGCCCGGATCAGGACGAACAGCTTGCGAAGACTCCCGAAGCTCTCGACCGACACGGTTTCCGAATTGACGACCAGCGAGGTCACCAAAGCCTGGTCGCGGCCCTTGAGCTCGTCGATCATTCCTGCCGCAAGCTGGAGGTTGCGCGGGGGAGCGGCTGCGATGGCGCGCTGGATGCGTGCGTAGGCCCTGTCTCCGGACTGCTCGAGGCGCCGCTCGTATTCGCGAGAAAAGGGAAAGCGTTGCTCCAGGCTTGCCGCGTCTCCGGAGAAGGCGAGGCCGGCCAACGTGACTTGCGTCTCCTGGGCTTGGGAATTGGCTGGCAGCAAAAAGGCGAGCAGCGACAGCACACCGGGCGCCAAGGCCCGTACGTAGAACTTCAAGAGATCTCCCGAGAGTGGGGCGGGTCTGGTCGACACGCCGCGCGTTTTCTTATTTGGTTACGCAGGTCAATGCGAGAAGTGACGGCTTCAGCGGCGCTGCTGAATGTCAATCGGCAATTTAACGAACGTTTCTAAATGTACAAGAATTTCGCCGCACGCTTTGGGGCCGGCGAAGTTGTTCTCGAACGCGCAGGGGCTGCCGGTGCGACCGAGCGAGCGGTCGCATAGACTGTCGGGCACCCCCTCCACCTGCCACCACCGCTCCACGCCGTTGAACGCTTCAGACCAACTCCGCTTCCGGGCCATGGTGGTCCACTTCAACAACCCCGAGTCGATGGCGGGCACCGTCGCGCATCTGGCGCAGGTCGGCTTCGGCCGCGAGCGCATCGTGGTCTACGACAACGGCAGCGAGGCCTCAAAGCGCGAGCAGGCCCGCGAGGCTTGTGCCGCACTGGGTTGTGAGTTCGTCGCCTCGGCGGTGAACCATGGCTGGGGCGGGGCCATCAACGACTTCCTGCGCAGCCGCGGCTGGCAGGACGACGACCTGCTGCTCATTGCGGCGCACGATGCGCGCATCCTCGCCATCGACTTTGCCGAGATCGAACGCGAATTCAGCCGGCCTGAGCGCCTGTTCGTGAGCCCCTGCACCGTCAACGACATGGAGGGCCTGTACAGCGCCGCCCGTGCGTTCTGGTTCCGCAAGGCTGCGCCGGATGCGGTGAGCGAGGTGCAGGTCGGCCATGCCACGGCCTGCTTCGCGCGCCCTTCCAGGCTGGGTGAAATTGGCTTCGATGAGGAATACTTCATCTACGGTTGCGAGTCCGAAGTGTTCCTGCGCGCGAACGACGCGGGCTACGTCACGACCATGCTGCGCAGCTTCGTGGTCGACAACGCCGCCACCGACAGCAGCAGCGATTTCTGCACCCGCGCCTTTGCCATCAACAGCATGTACACGGCCTGGAAGCGGCATGGCCTCGGCGGTGCGCTGCAGCGCGCCGGTGCGCTGGCGGGCTCCGCGCTGCGCCTGCGCCTGGCGGGCGACAGCAGCGGCAGCCGCATCAAGCTGGCTGCGGCGCTCTATGGCGTGACGCACCCGCGCGTTGGGCTGCGAACCTACCTCCGGCAACGCGGACGCGGCTGAGGGCCGCGCCGTCCCGGCGGCATCAGGATTCTTCCTTCCCCGGCACATCGGCCACCACCCGCGCGTGCCGCTGGAAGCTCCAGTAGGCGCTGGCCCAGTCCATCAGCACCACGATGCGGTTGCGAAAACCGATCAGGAAGTACGCGTGCGCGAACAGCCAGAACAGCCAGGCCAGCCGGCCGCTGAAACGCAGCGGGCCGAGCGGCGTGCCGAGGTCGACCACGGCCGAATTGCGGCCGATGGTGGCGAGGTTGCCGTAGTCGCGGTAGCGGAACGGCTGCGTCGGCCGGCCCGCGATGCGGTGCAGGACGTTGCGAGCCGCGGCGCGTCCCATCTGCTTGGCGCCGGGGGACACGCCCGGCACGGGCTTCGGCGCCTTGTCCGGCGCGTGGCTCATCGCAGCCGCAAGATCGCCGACCACGCTGATCTCGGGGTGCCCGGCAATGCTCAGGTCGGGCTGCACCTTGATACGGCCGGCGCGGTCGATGTCGGACGCCGGTGCGCCGACCGCGCTGGCCAGCATCCGCCCCAGCGGCGACGCTGCCACACCGGCGGCCCAGACCACGCAGTTGGTGTCGATCCGGTAACTGTCCACGCTCGTCGCGTCCGCGCTGGAGGCTGATTCGACCTGCAAGCCGGTGGCATCGATGGCGGTCACCTTGGCGTTCAGCCGCACCTTGACGCCCAGTTTTTCCAGTTGCTCCAGTGCCTTGCGGCTCAGGCTGTCGGGCATGGCCTGCAGCACGCGCGGCCCGCCCTCGATCAGCAGCACCTCGGCGCTGCCGGGGTCGATGCGGCGGAACTCGCCCTCGAGCGTGTGGCGCGCGATCTCGGCCAGGGTGCCGGCCATCTCGACGCCGGTGGGGCCGGCGCCGATCACGCAGAAGGTCAGCAGCGCGCGGCGCCGTGCCGGGTCGGCTTCGTTCTCGGCCGCCTCGAAAGACATCAGCACGCGCCGGCGGATGTCGAAGGCGTCGGCCAGTGTCTTGAGGCCGGGGGCCGAAGCGGCCCATTCGTCGTGCCCGAAGTAGCTATGGGTGGCACCGGCGGCGACGATCAGGTGGTCGTAGCCGATGCGGGTTCCGTTCGCGAGCTGCACCTCGCGGGTGGCGGGCGCGATGTCGACGACCTCGCCGAGCAGCGTCGTGACGTTGGGCTGGTTGCGGAACAGCAGGCGCACCGGCGCGGCGATCGAAGGCGCCGCCAGCCCGGCCGTTGCCACCTGGTACAGCAGCGGCTGGAACAGGTGGTGGTTGGTCTTCTCGACCACCGTGATGTCGACGTCGGCCCGCTGCAGCGCGCGGGCCGCCTCGAGCCCGCCGAAGCCGCAGCCGATGATCACGATTCGGGGACGCGCTGCGGGGGAGGGCGATGTGCTCATGGCCGGATTATCCGCAGCGCCGGGCGGCCGCGGATTTGTCCTACGAGCAGCGATCGCCGCAATCGGCTAAAACCACGGTTTGCCCCGCAATGGAGACCGCATGAATCTGGACAGGCCTATCGCGCAGGCGGCGGACACTCTGCGCGAGCGGTACCGTGCGGTGCGCGCGCACAGCCTTGCGCTGGCAGCGCCGCTTTCCCCGGAAGACCAGTGCATCCAGTCGATGCCCGACGCGAGCCCGACCAAATGGCACCTTGCGCACACCACCTGGTTCTTCGAGACCGTGCTGCTGCAGCCGCACGCCAGCGGCTACGCGCCGTTCGACACCCGCTTTCACTATCTTTTCAACTCGTACTACGAAGCGCTCGGCCCGCGCCATCCGCGGCCGCAGCGCGGCCTGCTGACGCGGCCATCGGTCGACGAGGTGCATGCCTATCGCGCGCATGTGGACGAGGCCGTGCTGGCGCTGCTCGACACCGCCAGCGCGCCGCTGTGGGCGCAGATCGAGCCGATCGTGGCGCTCGGCCTGCAGCACGAGCAGCAGCACCAGGAATTGCTGGTCACCGACATCCTGCATGCGCTCTCGTGCAACCCGCTGCTGCCGGCCTACCGGCCGGCGCAGGGCCCCTCGCTGCGGCTGGCGGCGCTGCCCGCGCCGGTGCGCTGGCTCGCGCATGCCGGCGGACTGGCGCAGGTCGGCCATGCGGGCGAGGGCTTCGCGTTCGACAACGAGACGCCGCGCCACCAGCTCCTGTTGCAGCCCTTCGAGATCGCCGACCGGCTGGTGAGTTGCGGCGACTATGCGCAGTTCATCGCCGACGGCGGCTACCAGCGCCCGGATCTCTGGCTCTCGGACGGGTGGGCCGCGGTGCAGGCGCAGGGCTGGCGTTGCCCGGCCTACTGGCTTGCGCCCGATGACCCGCGCCTGGGAGTGCATGGCAGCAGCCACAACGCAGCCGGCTGGCAGGTGTTCGGCGTGCATGGCGTGCGGCCGCTGGAGCCGCACCTGCCCGTGGCGCAATTGAGCTTCTATGAAGCCGCGGCCTTTGCCGAATGGGCCGGCGCTCGCCTGCCGACCGAGTTCGAATGGGAAGTGGCCAGCACCATGCCCGGCCTCACGCAGGCCACGGGCCACGTGTGGCAATGGACGCGCTCTTCGTACGACCCGTACCCCGGCTTCCGGCCGTTGCCCGGCATTGCGGCCGAGTACAACGGCAAGTTCATGGTGGGTCAACTGGTGCTGCGTGGCGGCAGTTCCGCCACGCCCGACGGGCACACGCGCCCGAGCTATCGCAACTTCTTTCCGCCGGCCGCGCGCTGGCAATTCAGCGGGCTGCGGCTCGCGCGGGACATCTGAACCATGCGCAATCCCTCCTTCACCATCGACACACCGCTGGCCGGGCAGGCGGTTGGCCTGTCGGGTTTCGCTTCGGATCTGCTGGCCGGCCTGTCGCGCCGGCCCCGCAGCATTTCGCCGAAGTACTTCTACGACGTGGCGGGCTCTGCGCTGTTCGATCGCATCTGCGAGCTGCCCGAGTACTACCCCACGCGCACCGAACTGCGCATCCTGACCGATCGCGCCGGCGAGATCGCGCACCACATCGGGCCGGGCGCCGAGATCGTCGAATTCGGCGCTGGCTCCCTCACCAAGGTGCGCCTGCTGATCGATGCGTTGCATGCGCCACAGCGCTACCTGCCGATCGACATCTCGGGCGAGCACCTCGAAGGCGCGGCAGCGCGCCTGCGGGCCGACTGCCCGGGTCTGGTGGTTCAGCCGATCGTGGCCGACTACACCCAGCCCTTCGCGCTGCCGGCGGTTGCCGCCGGTGGGCGCCGTGTCGGCTTTTTTCCGGGCTCGACGCTGGGCAACTTCAATCCCGACGAAGCGCTGGCCTTTCTGCAGGGTGCCGCGCGCATGCTCGATGGCGGCGGGCTGCTGATCGGCGTCGACCTGATCAAGGATCCGGCGCTGCTGCATGCGGCCTACAACGACGCGCAGGGCGTGACGGCGGCTTTCAACCTCAACCTGCTGCAGCGCGCCAATGCCGAACTCGATGCCGACTTCGTGCCCGACCGCTTTTCGCATGCGGCGTTCTACAACGCGCCCATGCAGCGCATCGAGATGCACCTGGTGAGCCGCCGTGCGCAGGCCGTGCACGTGCAGGGCCAGCGCTTCATGTTCGCCGAGGGCGAAACCATCCACACCGAGAACTCGCACAAGTTCAGCATCGACGGGCTGCGCACGCTCGCCGTCAAGGCCGGCTTCGGCATCGGCCCGGTGTGGACGGATCCGGAGCGTTTGTTCAGCGTGCACTGGCTGCCGGTGACGGCGGCACAATAAGGGCTGCCCGCACATTGCGGGCCCCGGAGAATCCCAATGAAAGCAACCTGGAACGGCGCCATCATCGCCGAGAGCGACGACACCGTCGTGATCGAAGGCAACCACTACTTTCCCATGAGCGCGCTGAACCGTGATCACGTCACCTTCAGCAACCACAAGACCACCTGCCCCTGGAAGGGCTCGGCCAGCTACTACTCGCTGCTGGTCGAAGGCGAACTCAACGCCGATGCCGCCTGGTACTACGCCGACCCGAAGCCCGAGGCCGAAGAGATTCGCGACCGCGTGGCGTTCTGGAAGGGTGTGAAGGTCGCGCCCTGAGCTGGCGATGACCGATTTCGCACCCCGATTCGTCTCCCCCGCCCAACTCGAGACCGCACTGCGCGAAGACGGCTATGCCGTGCTGAGCCCGCAAGGCGTGGCCGACTGGCTCGGCAAGCCGCTGGCGCAACTCGATGCGCTGCATCCCGACTGGAACGGACTGCCGCCCGACGACTACCTGAAAGACGGCGGCCGCTACCGGCAACGGCGCCACGCCTGCTTCACGGTGGACGGCCATGAGCTGCAGCAGGTGCCGCACCGCGCGCACTGGCAGCCGGTGGAATACAACGCGCTGCATGGCGGCATGCAGCGCTGGTTTGCGCCGATGGAGGCGGCCACGGTGGTGCAGCCGGTCTGGCAGCAGCTGATGCGCAGCCTGGCCGAGGCCGCCAGCGCCTTGCGCGGCCCGCAAGCGTGGTTCGTCGAGGCGCACCAGTTCCGCATCGATACCGCGGGCGGCATCGGCCGCCCCACGCCCGAGGGCGCGCACCGCGACGGGGTCGACCTGGTCGCGGTGGCGCTGGTCGGGCGCCACAACGTCAAGGGCGGCGAAACGCGCGTGTTCGAGGCCGCTGGCCGGCGCGGCGAGCGCTTCACCATGACCGAACCCTGGAGCCTGCTGCTGCTCGATGACGCACGCGTGATCCACGAGTCGACGCCGATCCAGCCGCTGGCCGAAGGCGAGGGTGGTTGGCGCGACACGCTGGTCGTGACCTGCCGCGCCCATTCATTCCAGGGAGACGAGACATGAGCATGCGTCCATTGTTCAGTGCCACCATCGCGGGCAGCCTGCCGAAGCCGGCATGGCTTTCGGAAACACAGAAGCTCTGGCCGCAATGGAAAGCCGAAGGCGCCGAGCTGGCGCAGGCCAAGGCCGATGCCACGCTGCTCTGGATCAAGGCGCAGGAGGACGCCGGCCTCGACGTGATCGGCGACGGCGAGCAGTCGCGCCAGCACTTCGTGCACGGCTTCCTGGAGCAGGTCGAAGGCATCGACTTCGATCACAAGGTGAAGATGGGCATCCGCAACAACCGCTACGACGCGATGGTGCCGCAGGTGGTCGCGCCGTTGCGCCTGAAGGGTCGCGTGCACGCGACCGAAGCACAACTGCTGCGCGCTCACACCGACCGCAGGATCAAGTTCACTCTGCCGGGGCCGATGACCATCGTGGACACCGTGGCCGACCGCTTCTACGGCGACCGCGTCAAGATGGCAATGGCGTTCGCCGAACTCCTGAACGAAGAGGCGCTGGCGCTGCAGGCCGACGGCGTCGACATCGTGCAGTTCGACGAGCCGGCCTTCAACGTCTATATGCAGGAGGCGGCCGATTGGGGCGTGCAGGCGCTGGAGCGCGCGGTGCAGGGGCTGACCTGCACGACCGCCGTGCACATCTGCTATGGCTACGGCATCAAGGCCAACACCGACTGGAAGGCCACGCTCGGCGAGGAGTGGCGCCAGTACGAAACCGTGTTCCCCGCGCTCGCGAAAAGCAGCATCGACCAGGTCAGCCTCGAGTGCTATCACTCCCACGTGCCGCCGCACCTGATGGCGCTGCTCGAAGGCAAGGATGTGATGGTCGGCGTGATCGACGTGGCGAGCGACGAGATCGAAACACCCGAGCAGGTGGCCGACACCATCGGCGCCGCACTGCAATACGTATCGCGCGAACGCCTGTTACCCTGCACCAACTGCGGCCTTGCGCCGATGGATCGCGACATTGCATTGCGCAAGCTGCAGGCGCTCGCGCAAGGCGCGGCGCTGGCCCGTGAGCGATACGCCTGACTCGCGTCCTACAACCGGTTACGCACCCGCGCGGTACATTGGGGCATTGGCCCGACTGCGGCTCAACTTTGGTGAAGGAGGCCCGTCATGTTCAATCACATCATGGTTCCGATCGACGGTTCCGAGACTTCGATGGTGGCGGTCAGCAAGGCCAGCGGACTGGCCCTGGCGTTCGGCAGCCGCATCACGCTGATCCATGTGATCGACAACTACCCCTTCATCGGCGTCGGCGCGGACTATGCGCTGGGCCAGAACGAATACCTGGCCGCCGCAACCAGCAGCGCCAATGCAGCACTCGCACGCGGCGTGGCGGCGCTGGCAGCTGAAGGGCTGCACAGCGACCAGCGCGTGATCGACGGCCACGTGGTGCATGAAGGCATCGTCGACACCGCCGACGCGATCGGTGCCGACCTGATCGTGATGGGCTCGCACGGCCGCTCCGGCATCGAGAAGCTGCTGCTCGGCAGCGTGACGCAGCGCGTGCTGCAGGACGCGACGATGCCGGTGCTGGTGGTCAAGGGCTGATCCTGGAAGCGGCCGGCCCAACCGTCAAGCGCCAAGAGAACGGTGCCTCGCTCACAAAGCGCATGCCCTGCAACGTTGCCGGATGCGTGAAAGCCAGCACGGTGGCATGCAGCATCAACCGCGGAGCACAGGCCTGCACCGCCTCGCTCGCATACAGCGCATCGCCGAGGATCGCGTGGCCGATCGACGCCAGATGCACGCGCAACTGATGGGAGCGGCCGGTCAGCGGCTCCAGCAGCACATGGGTCGCCTGCTGTTGCGTTAGTTGCCGCAGCGCGCGCCAGCGGGTCTGGCTCGGCTTGCCGGCGGCATCGATCTTCTGCAGCGGCCGGCGCGGCCAGTCTGCGATGAGCGGCGCGTCGATCAGGGCCCATTCATCCGACAGCGGCATCAACCCGTCGACCACGGCCTCGTAACGCTTCTCCACCTGCCGCGCGGCGAACGCGTCCCCGAGCGCGCGCTGCGTTGCAAGGTTGCGCGCCATCAATACCAGCCCGCTGGTGGCCATGTCGAGCCGGTGCACGACCAGCGCATCGGGCCAGCGTTGCTGCGCCCGCGCGCTCAGGCAGTCCTGCTTGTCCGCGCCGCGGCCGGGTACGCAAAGAAGGCCGGCAGGCTTCTCGAGCACCAGCAGGTCGGGGTCTTCGTGGATTGCGTGCAGGGGGGCCATCATCGGAGGCTCAGTTTAGGTCGGCGGGTCTGCGCTATCCTCGATGCGATGCCCGCTTCTGCTGCCGCCGCCCCCGGCTTTTCCGACCTCACGCGCGAGCGGCCCTTCATGCAGATGTGGATGGCGCGCCTGTTCGGCACGGCCGGCAGCCAGATGCTGATGGTGGCGATCGGCTGGCACATGTACGACCTCACGGGCAGTGCCTGGGATCTGGGCCTGGTCGGGCTCTACCAGTTCGTGCCGGCACTGCTGCTCGCGCTCTATGCGGGCCACATCGTCGACCGGCACCATCGCGGCCGCATCGTGGCGGTCTGCTTTCTCGTGCAGGCACTGGTCGCACTGGTGCTGCTTGCCGCCGGCTATGCGCAGCGCGATTCGCGGGCGCTGCTGCTGGGCCTGTCGCTGGTGCTGGGCGCGGTGCGCGCGTTCCAGATGCCGGCGCAACAGGCGCTCACGCCGATGCTGGTGCCGCCGCTGATGCTGCCCCGCGCCATGGCCTTCAGCTCGGCCGGCTCGCAGGGCGCGATCATTGCCGGGCCGGCCATCGGCGGGCTGCTGTTCGTGGCCGGCATCGGCGTGGTCTACGCGGCCAGCATGCTGCTCTTCGTGACCGGCGGCGTGCTGGTGGCCCGGCTGCGCTATGCCCATGCGCCGCCGCCCCGGGCACCCGTCACGCTGCAGACGCTGTTCGCCGGCGTGGACTTCATCTGGCGCCGCAAGACGGTGCTGGGTGCCGTGTCGCTCGACCTGTTCGCGGTGCTGCTGGGTGGCGCCGTCGCGTTGCTGCCGATCTATGCCAAGGACATCCTGCACACCGGCCCGTGGGGCCTGGGCCTGCTGCGCAGCGCGCCGGCGGTGGGCGCGCTGGTGATGTCGATCGTGCTCACGCGCCGCCCGATCGAACGTCATGTGGGCCGCACGCTGTTGGTGGCGGTGGCTGCCTTCGGGCTGTGCATGGTGGTGTTCGGTTTGTCGCGAAGTTTCCTCGTGTCGCTGGTCGTGCTGGCGGTCTCGGGCGGTGCCGACATGGTCAACGTCGTGATCCGCCAGACCTTGGTGCAACTCGAAACCCCGGACGAGATGCGCGGCCGGGTGAGCGCGGTCAACTCGATCTTCATCGGGGCCAGCAATCAGCTCGGCGAGTTCGAATCCGGTGCTACTGCGGCATTGCTTGGGCCGGTTGGCTCCGTGGTGGCGGGTGGGGTCGGCACGGTGCTGGTGGCGGTGGCCTGGTTCAGGCTCTTTCCGTCGCTGGCGCAGCGTGACCGGATCGTCGGTCAGAAGAGCTGAGCGCTGCGGCTTCAGGGCGGGATCAGGGCGGCGGGGCACGCTGCTCCGCGAATGTCCCCCGGCATCGGCCTTCGGCCGATGCCTCCTCCTTTATTTCGCTGCGCAGCGTGCCCCACCGCCCTGATCCTGGAAGCGGCGTGACCGGTTCGCGCCGAATAAACAGAGCGTGCCCCGGGCCGCTGGTGGTGGGTGGCCCCTGCAGCGAAATAAAGGAGGAGGGCGAAGCCCGGGGGACATTCGCGGAAGGGGCCACCCGCCGCCAGCGGCCCACCCTGAAACGCGCCCCAAACTGCGCCCCGAAATCGAAACCGGATCCGAACCGGAACCTTCAGCTCAGCGCATAAGCAAACGGCACGTCGAGCAACACGTCACTGACCGGCTCGGCCACACAGGGCAGGATCCAGCCCTCGGCCTTTTCGTCGGCACTGACCCCGGGCCAGTCGATCTGATAGCGCACGCTGCCGCTCACAAGCTGGCAGAGGCAGGTACGGCAGGTGCCGTTGCGGCAACTTGTCGGAAGTTCGATGCCGGCGCGCAGGCCCGCCTGCAGCAGCGTCTCACCGGGCGCGGCCTCGAAGGTGTAGCCCAACGGCTCGATGCGCACCGACAGCGGCGCGGCCGCTTCAGTCACACATCACCCGGCTCCGTGAGCCGGTTGCGCCGCTGGTCGCGCAGCATGAAGAGATAGAGACTCTCGACCTTCTCGCGCGCCCAAGGCGTCTTGCGCAGAAACTTGAGGCTGGACGAGATGCTGGGGTCGCTGGTGAAGCAGCGCAGCGCGATGCGTTCGCCCAGGCCGGCCCAGCCGTAGTACGCCACCAGCGCCGTGACGATGGCCTCCAGCGTCAACCCGTGCAGGGGATTGCGTGCCTGGCTCGGCACGGCTCCCGGAGCAGCGGGCGCGCTCAACGCAAGCTCACTTGTTCTTGAGCTTGCCACGCGGAATGACCGCCGTCGTCACGGTCGGACGGATCAACTCGCCGCCGGCGATCGGCTTGGGGGGCGAAGTGTCCTTCTTGGGCTTCTTGGCTTCCTTGTTGGTTTTCTGCTGACCTTTGGCCATGGTGAACTCCGAGTGAATGCAGGGGTTTGCGAACTGCGCAGTTTAGCGGCGCGGCGACAATACGCCCCCGATTCCGTCTGTTGTTGATTCAAGCCTGCCATGTCCGATTACCAAGTCCGCCCCGCCGAAATGAGCGACTCGCGCGCCGTCGCCGAAGTCCACGCCGCTGCCGCCCGTGCCGCCTACGAGGGCCTACTGCCCGAAGACCAGTTGCGCGCGCTCGCGCCCAGCACCCGTGAAGCGAAATGGCGCGAAGCCATCGAGTTCAGCGAGCCGCAGGTTCATGTGGCCGAGCTCGACGGCGAAATCGTCGGCTTCGTCGGCTTCGACCGCTCGCGCGACCCCAAGACGCCGTCCACCACGGGCGAGATCTGGGCCATCTACGTCAAGCCCGAGCACTGGGACAAGGGCGTGGGCGTTGCGCTCTGGGATGCCGCACGCGATGGCCTCGAAGAAGAGGGTTGCACCGTCGTCACGATCTGGGTGCCGCTGCGCAACGACCGCGCGCTGCGCTTCCACGAGCTGGCTGGCTTCAAGCGCGAGATGAAAACCGCCAAGACCTCGATGCTGGGCGATGTGAAGATCGAGGAAGTGCGCCTCAAGCGCAGCGTCGCCTGATGGCGGCCAGCCTTTTCCTGCTGCTGGACGACATCGCCACGGTACTGGACGACGTCTCCATCCTCACCAAGGTCGCCGCCAAGAAAACCGCCGGCGTGCTGGGCGACGATCTGGCGCTCAACGCGCAGCAGGTGTCAGGCGTCAAGGCCGACCGCGAGCTGCCCGTGGTGTGGGCGGTGGCAAAGGGCTCATTCGTCAACAAGGCGATCCTGGTGCCGGCCGCGCTGCTGATCGGCACCTTTCTGCCCTGGGCCGTGACGCCGCTGCTGATGGTCGGCGGTGCGTTCCTGTGCTTCGAGGGCGTCGAAAAGCTCGCTCACAAGTTCCTGCACAAGGACGAGCACGATGCCGAGGTCAGGCAGCACGTCGCCGCCGTTGCCGATCCGACGGTCGACGTGGTGGCGGTCGAAAAGGAGAAGGTCAAGGGTGCGATCCGCACCGACTTCATCCTCTCGGCCGAAATCATCGTGATCACGCTCGGCACCGTGGCCGGGCAACCCTTCGGCACCAAGGTGGCGGTGCTGACCGGCATCGCACTCATCATGACGATCGGCGTCTATGGCCTGGTCGCCGGCATCGTCAAGCTCGACGACGCGGGCCTGTGGCTGAGCCGGCGCGCGAGCGCGGCACAGCAGGCGCTGGGCCGCGGCATCCTGGCGTTCGCACCCTGGCTCATGAAGGCGCTGTCGGTGGCCGGCACGGCCGCCATGTTCCTGGTCGGCGGCCAGATCCTGGTGCACGGCGTGCCGGCCTTCGGCCATGCGGTCGAAGCCTGGGCCGCAGGCGTCGGCGGGCTGTTCGGCACGCTGGGCTCGATGGGGATCGACGCCGTCGTCGGCATCGCGGCGGGCGCCGTGGTGCTGGGCGCGGTCGAGCTGGTGAAGAAGGTGCTGAAGAAGAAGGGCTGAGCCCGCTTCGAACCGCGCGCGTTCAGCGCCGCTTTGCGCGCTTGACCAGATCGACCACCACCAGCGCCACGCCCAGCACGATGCCGAACCAGCCGGCGAGCTGCGCGCCGCCGACCATCTCGCGGTAACCCGGCGATTGCAGAAAGTAAGGCGCGAGCAGCACCGCGGCGCCGATGACGATGCAGGCGATGCCGCGCACCAGCATCTGCGAGCTGTTGGAAAAAAGTTGGGCCATGGGCCGACCTTTTAGCAGATGCGATAGAAGCTTCACGCCCAGCCGATCGACCGCCGCAGGAAACCGTACCCCAGCGCCGTGAACGCCGCGCGCTCGGCGTTGTTCTTGCCGTAGGCGTGGCCACCGGCATCGAGCTCGTAGAGCCAGGCCGGCTGGCCGATCGCCTGCAACTTGGCCGTCATCTTGCGTGCATGGGCCGGGTGCACGCGGTCGTCGCGGCGGTTGCTGGCCAGCAGGATCGGCGGATAGCTGCGGCCCGGCTCGGCGCAGTGGTAGGCCGACAGGTGCTGCAGAAAGGCCCAGTCGTCCGCGATGTCGGGGTCGCCGTATTCGGCCACCCAGCTCGGACCGGCCAGCAGCTTCGTGTAGCGCCGCATGTCGACCAGCGGAATGGTGCAGAACAACGCGCCGAAACGGTCGGGGTAGCGCGTCAGCATGTTGGTGACGAGCAGGCCGCCGTTGGAGCCGCCCTCGGCCGCGATCCGCTTGGGCACGGTGACGCCGCGGCGCACCAGGTCGGCCGCCACGGCCGCGAAGTCGTCGTGCGACTGGCGCTTGCCGGCGCGCCGGCCGGCTTCTTCCCAGGCCGGGCCGAACTCGCCGCCGCCGCGGATCTGCGCCACCACGGAGACGCCGCCGCGCTCGAGCCAGAGCTTGCCGATCGACGCGTTGTAGCCGGGCAGCATCGAAATGCCGAAGCCGCCGTAGCCGTAGAGGTGCACCGGCGCGTCGCCGGCCGCGCCCGCAGGCCCGGTCTGGACGTAGGGGATGGCAACGCCGTCTGACGAGATCGCCTCGTGCCGGGTGACCACCAGCCCGCGGGTGTCGAAGCGCTCGGGTGCGCGCTGCAGCAGTTGTGGGCTGGCAGCCCCGGCGGGCAGCAAATACAGCGACTCGGGCGTGAGGGGGCCCTGGCACATCGCCAGTGCATCGCCGTTCGATTCCTCTTCGCAGGCGTCCAGCGGCCAGAGGTAGGCGGTGCCGCTGTCGGGCAGCCCGGCAACGGATGTGCGGTCCCAACTGCCGGGCGCAGGCGTCCAGCGCTCGAACACGGGCCGCAGGTTGTCGAGGATGGACAGCAGCAGTTGCCCGCCCGTCCAGTAGAAGCCCTGCACCGCGCGCCGCGCGGCCGGCTCGAACAGCGGCGTCAGCGCGCGGCTGCCGCCCAGGAAGGCGTCTAGCCCGATGCCGAGCACGCAGCCGCCGCGCCAGCAGGCGCCGTCCACCGTCCAGTCGCTGCGCAAGCGCAGCACCAGCCAGTCTTCGTAGATCTCGACCAGCGCATCGGTCGGCACCTCGATGCGTGTGCGAGGGCCCCGGCGGTCGCCCATCCATATGACGACGTTCTGGAAGTCCTCGCGGGCGACGAACCAGACGCGTTCCCGCGCGCCCGTGCGCCCGGCCTGTGCACCGGCGGCCATGTGCGCGGCTGCCGTTTCGAACAGCACCGGGGCCTGCGCCGGGTCGGTGCCGCGCCGCCAGAGCCGCACCGTGCGTGCGTAGCCCGAACGCGTGGCGTGGCCGTCGCCGAGCGGCGAACTCAGCAGCAGGGTGTCGCGGTCGAGCCAGTCGATCGCGCTCTTGGAGGCCGGCAGTGCAAACGCCTGGTCGCCGCTGACAAAGGCGCGTGCCGGGATGTCGAACTCGCGCAGCACCACGGCATCGCCGCCGCCGCGCGACAGACGCAGCATGGCGCGGTCGTGCGTGCGCGGCAGCGTGCCGGCACCCGCCCAGACCCAATCCTCACTCTCGGCGATGGCCAGCGCGTCGAGGTCGAGCAGCACCTCCCACCGGGGCGCGCCGGCGACCAGCCGCTCCAGCGTGGTGGTGCGCCAGAGGCCGCGCGGATGCGCCGCGTCCTTCCAGAAGTTGAACAGCAGCCCGCCGCGCCGCGTGACCATCGGAATGTTGTCGTCGCGGTCGTAGATGGCGGCCAGCGCGTCGCGGTCGCGTTCGAAGGCGGCGTCCCCGAATGCCGCCAAGGTGCGCGCGGTCTGCGCATCGGCCCAGGCTGCGGTGGCCGGGTCGTCGATCTGCTCCAGCCACAGATGCGGGTCTTCGTCAGGGGAATGCAGCGTGGGGGTGTCGGCAGGAAAGCGCATTTTTGGCCCAGTGAATTTGCAAAGGCACAGTTCTGACGCGTCAGTGCGTCACCCGCCCCCGCATCGATGCGGGGTGCCCCTGCAAGGCGAACGACTTGCCGGTGGACACCAGCGCGTCGCCGTCCAGGCGCAGGATCGTAATGTCCTGGTCGATGAAGTTGCCGACATAGAGGTACTTGCCGTCGGCACTCCACACCGCGCCTTCGGGCAGGCCGCGCACTTCGACCTCGTTGCCGCGCGTGACCTTCTTGCCATCGATCCTGAGCAGCACCACCGAGCCGTTGCGGTTGTAGAAGAACGCGCTCTTCGCCGCGTTGCTGCCGCGCAGCAGCACCGCCACGGCATGCCTGCCGGTCGGGCTCACGGCCAGGCCTTCGGGACCGTCGCCGACCACCACCTTGTCGACCACGCGCGGTGGATTGGCTTCGAGGTCGATCACGCTCACTGTGTCGACCTGGCCGTCGGCTGCCCCTGAGTTGCCGTTGTCGGCGGTCAGGGCGAGCTTGCCATCTGGCGTCACGTCCACGTTGTACGGCCAGAGCCCCGCGGCCAAGTCGACCTTGTTGTAGGTGACCTTCTCGCCGTTGACGTCGAGCAGCGCGATCTTGTGGTTGGGAAACTTGGCCGCCAGCGCGCGCTTGCCGTCGGGCGTAAAGCGCACATGCGCCACCGATTCGCCGATGGCCACCGTGTCGATCAGCGTCACCTGCTTGCCCGCGATGCGCAGCACGCTGATGGAGTTGTCGGCGCGGTTGGCCACCAGCGCCAGGTTGCCGGCCTTGTTGATGGACAGGCCCGAAGGCTGCTTGCCGATGCGCAGCGTGTCGACCAGCCTGGGCGGCGTGGTGGTGAGGTCGATGACGAAGAGACGGTCGTCCGGCACCTGCCTGCGCACGCCGTTTTCTTCCACCACGTTGACCGAGTTGGCCACCAGCGCCAGCGTTTCGCCGGGCGTGATCGCGAGGTTGGTCGGCGGCCCTGCGATCGTGTTCGGCAGCTCGAGCGAGCCAACCGACTTGGGCGCGAGCGGATCGGTGCCGATGTCGAGGATCTGCACCGTATCCTTGCCCGGCGCACCGAGGATGACCTTGCCGGTGTCGTCCCAGGCCTGCTTCTCGTCGTTGGCCACGATCATCAGCTCGCGCTGTGGTGGCGTTCGCTGGCCCATGCCGGTGCAGGCGGTGGCGAGTACGGCAAATGTCAGGGCCGCGAGCGGGCCGAATCGATGAGGCTGCATGGGTGGTCTCCTCGGCGCCGGTGTTGAAAGAAGGGTGAGGCGCCAGCCGCATCGTAGCGATAGCCCGGGGCGGCGGCGACCTGTTGGACAATGCCGGGCATGCCACCGAGCCGAGACCCCATGAACCGAACCGCCTGTCGAACTGCCTCCCGCGTTGCGTTGTCGATTGCCGCCGCACTGGCGGGCCATGCCACTGCGCAGCCCACAGCCGCCGACCAGTTTCCCGCCGCGGCCACGTCCTTTCTGGGTGCGGAACTGCCGCAGATGGAGGCGGCCGTGGCTGCCCGCGATCGCGACTACTTCGAAGCGGCGATGGGGCGAACGCTGGAGTTTTCGGAAAACTGGGGCTTCAAGACGCGCGCGAACCCTGCGCTGGCACGCTATGCCAGCTGCACCGAGGCGGTGAGCGACTTCGCGATCGTCGGGTTGTGCCGGCTGATGCCAAAAGGCGAAGTGTGCGAGCCGGGCCTGGCGCCGCGCTTCGACGCCAATCTCCAGCGCTGCCGCGACCTCGCAGCCAAGCCCTGATTTCCGGCGCGGTGCTCAGGCCGGCGGAAACGCGACGCCGGCTTCACCGGATTTCCACGCCGGGTACTTGTGGGTGGCGCTCACCCACACCGCCGATTCCACCAACGCGCCGAGCCAGGCGCGCAGCGCGGGCCAGGGCTGCAGCTCGAACCAGCCGATGTCGGTCTGCGCGAACTGGCGCACGAACGGCGCGATCGCCATGTCGGCAAGCGCAGGGCGGTTGCCGAACAGGTGACTCGTGCGCGCCAGGCGCTCGTTCAGGTCTTCCAGAAAGTGGGCACCGTTCAGACGATGCGCTGCAGCGTCGGCGCCTTCGAAGCGGTTCGGGTACTTGTAGCGGTCGAGCTGCTGCTTGAAATCGCCATCGCATGCGGCGATGAGCGCCAGCATGTCGTCGACGCTGCCGCGCTCGGGCTGCATCCAGCGCGCGGGGTCACGCCGCAGCAAGGTCCAGCGCATGATGTCAAGGCTCTGGTCGATCACCGTGCCGTCCACATCGACCAGCACCGGCACCGTGCCCTTGGGCGACGCGGCCAGCAACTCGGGCGGCTTGTCGCGCAGCAGCACTTCGCGCAACTCGCAGCGCTGGCCGCTCACCACCAGCGCGAAGCGCGCCCGCATGGCGTAGGGGCAGCGGCGAAAGGAGTAGAGAACCGGGTCGGCCACGCTATCGGAAGGATGTCGTCAGGTGGGACGCGAAGGCGGAAACATCGGCTTCGTTGTGGACTTCGGCCGCCAGCGGGGGCGCGTTCGCGCCGATGGCCACCAGCGCCATCGCCTTTTTCGGACAGAGGCCGAGGCAGGACGACTCGACCACGCGCAGCTTGAAGCGCGTGTCGCCGAGCTGGTGCTTGAGTTCCTTGCGGACTTCCCGTGCGCGCAGCTTTTTTGGACCGCTGCTGCGTTCCTCGCAATCGCCGCAGACCAGCACGACGCCCGAGAACTTGACGGAAACCAGCGGGGCTGTGTCGGAAGGGTGGGACATGGCCCAAGTGTGGCACCGTGGCGCGCGTGGCATCGTCAGCCGGCACGCCGGCACTGCGCGGTCAAAATCGGGCATCCTCCGACCACTTTTCAACAAGGCCCAGTGTCCATGTCACTCGCTCCCATCGAAATCGAAACCGGCCCGAACCCGACCGCTTCGGTCATCCTCATGCACGGCCTCGGCGCCGACGGCAACGACTTCGTGCCGATCTGCAACGAGCTCGATCTCGGCGCCATCGGCCCGGTGCGCTTCGTGTTCCCCAATGCGCCGGTGATGCCGGTCAGCATCAACAACGGCTATCCGATGCCGGCCTGGTACGACATCTATGGTGCCGACCTGGTCAAGCGCGAGGACGAGGCCGGCCTGCGGCGCTCGATGGCCGCCATCGAAGGACTGATCGCCGCCGAGAAGGCGCGTGGCGTTCCCGCGAATCGCATCGTCGTCGCCGGTTTCTCGCAGGGCTGCGCGATGGCGCTGCTGACCGGGTTGCGCCATGCCGAACGGCTGGCCGGCATCGTCGCGCTCTCGGGCTACCTGCCGCTGGCCGCCAGTACCGCCGCCGAACGCAGCGAGGCGAACCGCGATGTGCCGATCTTCATGGGCCATGGCCAGCGCGACGGCGTCGTGGTGATCGCCCGCGCCACCGCCTCGCGCGATGCGCTCACCGCGCTCGGCTATGCGGTCGACTGGCACATGTACCCGATGGAGCACTCGGTGTGCATGGAGGAGATCGCCGAACTCGGAAAGTGGCTGCAGCGCGTGCTGGTTTAGTTCGGGCAGCGGGCCTCGAGCGCGTCGATGAAGGATCGATCCCATCGACCTTCCTTCATGGCCCGTATCGTCTCGGCTTCGGTCTCCAGGTGGGCGCGTGCCTGCTTGATCAGCAGTTCGGCCTCGTCCGGCGAGAACGCCATCAGGCCATCCTGGTCGCCGACCACGATGTCGCCCGGGTTGACCACCATGCCACCGACGGACACCGGCACGTTGATCTCGCCCGGGCCGTCCTTGTACGGGCCGCGATGGGTGACGCCGCGCGCGTAGACCGGAAACTCGCGAGCCCGGATTTCGGCCACGTCGCGGATCGCCCCGTCGACCACCACGCCCACGACCCCGATGTGGGCGGCGTAGAAAGACAGGATGCCGCCGACCACCGCGTTGTTGAGAATGCCGCCGGCATCGATCACCAGCACGTCGCCGGGGCGGCAGAACTCGAGGGCGCGCAGATACGTGAGGTTGTCACCGCCACGCGAGCGCGCCGTGACGGCCGTGCCAGCCATGGTTGCCGTGACGGGGAGGTGGTAGGGCTGCAGGCCCGTGGTGCCGATGTTGCGATGCATGTTGTCGCTCAGCGCGGCAACAGGCAGCTCGCGCAGTGCGGCCAGGATCTTCGGGTCGACCGGCGCGGCCGAGGGGTTCTTGCGGATGGCTTTGTAGGGCATGGGTTGTCCTTGGTGGAGGCGATGGTTCGTGCGCTCAGCGCAGCTCGGCCACGGCACGCGCGATCCGCGCGCAGCCTTCTTCGAGGTTTTCGATCGAGGTGGCGATCGAGAGGCGGAAGTAGGGCGAGAGGCCGTAGGCGGTGCCCGCGACGGTGGCCACACCGGCGTTTTCCAGCAGGTACATCACCACGTCGCCGTCTTCATCCATGCGCTTGCCCGCGGGCGTGGTCTTGCCGATCAGGCCGGCGCAGCGGATGTAGAGGTAGAAGGCGCCAGGTGGCGTGGCACAGGCGAGACCCGGGATCGCATTGATGAGTGCGAGCGTGCGGTCGCGCCGCTGCTTGTAGACCACCACGCTCTCGGCCACGAAGCTCTGGTCGCCGTTGAGCGCGGCGGCGGCGGCGGCCTGGCTGATCGAACAGCAGTTGCCGGCGGACTGCGAGAGCAGGGTGTCCATGGCCGTGATCAGGTCCGAAGGCCCTGCCGCGTAGCCGATGCGCCAGCCGGTCATGGCATAGGTCTTGGAGACGCCGTTCACGACCAGCGTTCGCTCGCGCAGGGCGGGCGCGACCGCCAGGATGTGCGGCGTGGGCTGGCCGTCGAAGCGGATGTGTTCGTAGATGTCGTCCGTCATCACCATCACATGCGGATGCCGCTTCAGCACCTCTGCCAGCGCCCGGTATTCGTCGGCCGTGTAGCTCGCGCCCGTGGGATTGCTCGGCGAGTTGATCAGCAGCCAGCGCGTGCGCGGCGTGATGGCGGCCTCCAGCTGGGCCGGCGCGAGCTTGAAGCCATTGGCCTCGGGGCAGGCAACGATGACGGGTGCGCCCTCGCAGGCGAGCACCATGTCGGGGTAGGACACCCAGTAGGGCGCGGGGATGATGACCTCGTCGCCCGGCTCCAGCGTGATGGCGAAGGCGTTGTAGATCGCGCTCTTGGCGCCACTGGTGGCGATGATCTCGTTCATCGCGTACGTCAAGCCGTTCTCCCGCTGCAGCTTGGCGACGATGGCCTGGCGCAGCTCGACCGTGCCGGCCATCAGCGTGTAGCGCGTTGCGCCCTTGTCCATTGCTTCGGCGGCGGCGCGCCGGATGTGCGCCGGGGTGTCGAAGTCGGGTTCGCCCACGACCAGGTTGACGATCGATTTGCCCTGCCGGCGCAACTCGTTGGCACGGTCCGCGGCGGAGGTGCTGGGTGAAGGCTTGATGCGCCGTACGCGGGCGGCGATGCGGGAGGGGGTCACGGATCTTCCTTGGACTGCTGCTGGATGCACGAAGCGCAACGGTACGCACATCACGCCGCCTCGGCCAAGACGAGATCGCTCTGGTTCGATAGGGAGAGCTTATGGTGGCGCGCCAGCTCTGCTCGTTGGGACGGGCTTGGTGGGTGTTCGACGGCAAAGGGAGCAACCAGCACCGCCCGCCACCGCCCCCCCGGACACATCGCATCTAGGCGCCCCAGTAGCCCAGTGCTAGGCTCGCCTTTTGCATGGAGACAAGGCGTGAACCTCCGACGCCTCAAATATTTCGTGAAGATCGTCGATATCGGCAGCCTGACGCAGGCCGCCGAGGTGCTCTTCATTGCGCAGCCCGCGCTGAGCCAGCAGCTCGCCACGCTCGAAGGCGAGGTGCGCCAGCAATTGCTGGTGCGCACCAAGCGCGGCGTGACGCCCACTGAAGCCGGCAAGGTGCTGTACCGGCACGCCCAGATCATCTTGCGCCAGTGCGAGCAGGCCCGCGTGGACATGGAAGCGGCTGGCGAAGGCCTGTCGGGCCAGGTGTCAGTCGGGCTGGCGCCGGGCACTGCGGCCTCCGCACTGTCGCTGCCGCTGCTGCGCACCGTGCGTGCCCGGCATCCCGGCATCCTGCTCTACCTGAACGAGAACTACGGCACGACGCTCAGCGAACTCATCATGAATGGGCGCATGGACCTGGCCGTGCTCTATGGCGACAAGGCCATCCACGGCCTGTCCTTCCTGCCCCTGCTCAACGAGCCGCTCTACCTGGTCGGGCCGGCCACCACGCCACCGCCGGCCGAGCCGGTGAGGCTCGTTGACCTGCGCGAGATCGAGCTGCTGCTGCCGCGTCCCTACAACGTGGTGCGCAAGCTGGTCGATGCGGCCTTCGTGCGGGCCGGCATGGTGCCGCGCGTGGTGGCGGAGATCGAATCGGCCTTCACCCTGACCGCCGCGATCGCCGACGGATTGGGCTCCACCATCCTGCCGGCTTCGATGGCGCGCGAAGTGGTGGCGGCCTGCGGCGCATGGCAGTTCGCCATCGTCGATCCGGTGATCGAGGCGCCGCTCGCACTGTGCCAGTCGGACCACCTGCCCCTGTCCGAGCCGGCGCAGGCGGTGAAAAGCATCCTGCTCGAGCTGGTCGTCGACCTGGCCGGAGCGGTTCCGTCGACACCCGCGCCCGAGTTGACCGCGTTGTCATAAGCCGCCCTTATCGCGGCACAGCCAATCCGTCTTGGGCTTTGGCGCCCAGGGCCGTTACCTTTCATGCCTGCCGTCACGTGTTCTCCGAATGCGTCGGCCACCAGGATGTTCTGTCGCCAAAGACGGGCCCGGCATGAATCAGGATCAAATCAAGACGCTCATCGACGCCCTGGCCGCGTCGGATCTGTCCGAGCTGGAATACAGCGAGAACGGCTGTTCGCTCCGACTGGTCAGGCATTCCGCGTTGGCCGCGACGCCGGTTCGGCGCGAAACGGCCATGGCGAACGTGGCGTCCGCGCCGCAGGCGCCCCAGCCTGAAACGCCCGGCCCCGCAGTGTGCCGGGCCCCGCTGTACGGCGTGGTTCATCTGCAGCCCCGGCCCGGCGACCCGCCCTACGTGCAGGCCGGCCAGGCCGTGACGGCCGGCCAGACGCTGTGCGTGATCGAGGCCATGAAGGTGTTCAACGAAGTGCGTGCCGAGCGCGACGCCACGGTGCAGGCGGTGCTGGTCGATTCGGGGCAGGAGGTCGAAGCCGACCAGCCGCTGTTCCGCCTCGAGTGAGATCGATGGCCATGTTCGATACCGTCCTGATCGCCAACCGAGGGGAAATTGCACTGCGCATCCAGCGTGCGTGCCGCGGCCTCGCCATCAAGACCGTCGTGGTTCATTCCGAGGCCGACCGCGACGCGAGCTATGTGGCGCAGGCCGACCAGGCGCTGTGCATCGGCCCGGCGGCGTCGAAGCAAAGCTACCTCGACCAGTCTGCGATCCTGTTCGCCGCCGAGGTCAGTGGTGCCCAGGCCATCCATCCGGGCTACGGTTTTCTCTCGGAGAACGCGGGCTTCGCTGAACGGGTCGAGCGCGCCGGCCTGGTTTTCGTCGGCCCGAGCGCGGCCTGCATCCGCACCATGGGCGACAAGGTGGCGGCCAAGCGCGCGATGCGCCAAGCCGGCGTGCCCTGCGTGCCCGGGCCGGACGAAGGGCTGCCGGAAGACGCGGCCGCGATCCAGGCCCTGGCGCGCGAAGTCGGCTATCCGGTGATCGTCAAGGCCGCCGGCGGTGGCGGCGGCCGCGGCATGCGGGTGGTGCACGACGAGCATGCGCTGCTCGACGCGATGGCGCTGACGTGCGAGGAAGCGCTCCACGCCTTCGGCAACCCCGAGGTCTACATCGAAAAATTCCTGCTGCATCCGCGGCATGTCGAGATCCAGGTGCTGGCCGACAGCCACGGCAACGCGGTCTGGCTCGGCAGCCGGGACTGCTCGCTGCAACGCCGCCACCAGAAGGTGATCGAGGAGGCGCCCGCGCCGGGCATCGACGAGGCGTTGATCGCGGAGGTCGGCGAGCGCTGCGCTGCCGCGTGCCGGCAGATCGGCTACTGCGGCGTCGGCACCTTCGAGTTCCTGTACGAGCGAGGTGCGTTCTACTTCATCGAGATGAACACCCGCCTGCAGGTGGAGCATCCGGTGACCGAGATGACGACCGGCATCGACATCGTGCAGCAGCAGTTGCGCGTGGCGCGCGGGGAGCGGCTGGCGTTCGGGCAGGCCGACGTGCGCTGCCACGGCCATGCGATCGAATGCCGCATCAATGCCGAGCACCCCGTCACCTTCGCGCCCTCGCCGGGGCAGATCACCGGCTGGCAGGTACCCGGCGGCTTCGGTGTGCGCGTGGACTCCCACGCCAGCGCCGGCTACCGTGTGCCGCCGTACTACGACTCGATGATCGCCAAGCTCATCGTGCAGGGCAGCACGCGCACGGATGCGCTCGACCGCATGCGCATCGCGCTGGCCGAGATGCGGGTCGAGGGCATCTCGACGAACCTGCAACTGCACCGCGAGATCCTGGCCGACGAAGGCTTTGCCAACGGCGGCGTCGACATCCACCACCTGGAGCGCTGGTTGCAGCAGCGCGGCGCAGCATGATGGCGCTCCTCCCATCCGTGAGCCTGCTTGGAACCACGGCGCTGCTGTTCGAGGCGCCCGGCGAGCTCGCGCTTTCATCGCAGCAGCGGATCTGGGCGCTGGCGCGCGAGACCCAGGGCTGGCCCGAGGTGTGCGAAGCCGTGCCGGGCATGAACAACCTCATGCTGACCTTTACGCAGCCGCCGCGCACCACGCAGGCGCTGGATGCGCTGGAGGCGCGCCTGTACGTGGCTTGGGACGCAGCGGTTGCGCTGCCGCTCGAAGGACGCGTGGTCGAGCTCCCGGTGGTCTACGGCGGCGAGGGCGGGCCGCACATGGCCGACGTGGTGTCGCACACCGGGCTCAGCGTGGAAGAGATCGTCGCGCTGCACAGCGGGCCGACCTATCCGGTGTATGCGCTGGGCAGCCATCCCGGCTATTGCTATCTGGGCGGCATGGACCCGCGCATCGCGACGCCGCGCCGCAAGGTGCCGGTGCTCAGCATTCCGGGCGGCGCTGTGTCGATCGGCGGCGCGCAGACGGGTGTTTCGGCGTCGGCCGGGCCCAGCGGCTGGAACACGATCGGAACCACGTCGATGTCCTTCTTCGATCCCGCGCAAGATCCGCCTGCGCTGCTGCAGCCGGGCGACATGATCCGTTTCAGGGTCGAAAGGGTCGTCCGATGATCGAAGTCCTTTCGTCCTCCGCGCTCGCCACGGTGCAGGATCCGGGGCGCACCGGCAGTTTGCGCTGGGGCGTCGGCACGTCGGGCGCCATGGACAAGCTGGCGCTGGCGGCCGGCAACCTGATGCTGGGCAACGATGCCGATGCGGCGGCCATCGAAGTGCCGGTCTTTCCGTTCAAGCTGCGCTTCGGCGAAGACTGTGCGTTCGCGCTGACCGGTGCCGATTGCGCGGCGCGGCTGGACGCGCAGCCCCTGATGCCCTGGTGGGCGCACCAGGCGCGCGCCGGCCAGGTGCTGACGCTGGGCCTGCCGCAAGGTGGTGCGCAGCGCGGCAGCCGCGCCATGGTGTGCCTGGCCGGAGGGGTGGATGTGCCGGTGGTGCTGGGCTCGCGCAGCACCCAGCTGCGCGGCGCTTTCGGTGGCCATGAGGGGCGTGCGCTGCGCCGGGGCGACGTGCTGCGGGCCGCCGGTGCCGGCCGGGCCTGCGCGACCGGCTTCGGCCTCGTCCCACCTGCGCTGACCCTGCCGCTTCAGGTGGACGGCGTGCCGGCTGTCCGGGTGCTGCCGGCGGCCGAGTACCAGGGGTTCGAAGAGGCCTCGCGCGCCGCGTTCTGGGCTGGCGAATGGAAGATCACCGCGCAGAGCGATCGCTACGGCTATCGGCTGGCGGGAGAGGCGCTGCGACCGCTCGCAGCGATGGAAATGCGCTCGCACGGCATCGTGCCCGGCGTGATCCAGGTGCCCCACAGCGGGCAGCCCATCATCCAGATGCGCGACGCCCAGCCCTCGGGTGGCTACCCCAAGTTCGGCACCGTGATCGAGGCCGATCTCTGGCGCCTCGGCCAGGCGCCGATCGGCAGCCGCATCCGCTTCGTCGAAACCAGCTGGGACGAAGCCGTCGCTGCGCTGGACGAGGTGCAGGCCTGGCTCGACAAGGTGGGGCGGCTGGTCGAACTGCATCGCAGTGCGCCGCGCAAGAACTGACATGAAGACCGCCGATCAACTCCAGCAACTCGCGGCATGGCTGGCCGACACCGATATCGGCCTGCTTGAACTGCGCACGCCCGAAGGGATGGTGCGGCTGGGACGCAGCCGCGCGCCGTCCCGGGCGATCGTGCAGCTCGATGCGGACGACGATGGCAGCGCGCCGGCACCAGCGGCGGACACTGCAACGGCCGTCGCATCAAGCGCGGGCGTGTTCCTGCACGGCCACCCCATGCACCTCGTGCCCCTGGCGCGCGTCGGCGAGCGTGTGGTGGCGGGGCAGCCCGTGGGCCTGCTGCAGATCGGGCCGCTGCTGCTGCCGGTGGCCGCGCCGCTGGCCGGCGTGATTGCGGCGGTGTGCGTGGCGGCCGGCTGCACCGTGGGCTACGGCACCGCGCTGGTCGAATTGCAGCCGTTTGGATGAGGAGGACAGCAGCATGGACATCGATCTGAACGCAGACCTGGGCGAGGGCTTCGGCCCGTGGCGCATGGGCGAGGACGAGGCGCTGCTGGAGCTCGTCTCCTCCGCCAACGTGGCGTGCGGTTTCCATGCCGGCGACCCGGTCATCATGGATCGAACGGTGCGAATGGCGCAGGCCAGAGGCGTGGATGTGGGCGCCCATGTGGGTTTTCCCGATCTGCAGGGGTTCGGACGCCGCCAGATGCAGATCGACACCGGGGAACTCGTCACCTACGTCACCTACCAGCTCGGCGCGCTGGCCGGTATCGCACGCACGGCCGGCCACCGCATGACGCACATGAGCTTTCACGGGGCGCTGGGCAACATGGCGGCGGCCGATGCGGCGCTGGCGGGGCCGCTGGTGCGCGCGGTCGCGGACTTCGACCGCGGGCTGATCATCAGTTCCTCGGCCAGCCGCGCCATCGAGGATGCGGCCGAACGCTGCGGGCTGCGCGTGGCCACCACCTTCCTGGCCGACCGCGCCTGCGACGGCGAAGGCCTGCTGATACCGCGCAAGCTGCCCGGCGCCGTCATCCACGATCGCGACACCGTTCTGGCGCGTGTGCGCCAGTTGCTGGAGGAGGGCACCGTGAGCACGTACGACGGCAAGACGATTCCGATGAAGGTGCATTCCATCCTGCTGCACGGCGATACGCCGGGTGCGGTGGCGCTGGCCCTTGCAGTGCGCGGCGTGGTGGAGGAGGCCGGCCGGATCGTGCCCATTTCCAGGCAGCTCGCATGAAGGCCGGAACGGCACGCACTTGGTGCTAACCCTGAGTCGCATGCACGAAGCCGGGGCGACATAAGGGCGGCTTATCTCTCCACAGCCAATCCGTCTTGGCGCCAAGGCGTCTCGCTCGATACAGTGAATTTTCCTTAACGAAAGAGGCAAAGATGCCGTTCTCCGACTACAAGACCGCGCTGGTGACAGGTGCCTCCTCGGGCATCGGTGCCGCGGTCGTCGAGCGCTTCTGCAAGGAAGGCCTGCAGGTTCATGCACTCGCGCGCAGCGCCGACAAGCTGGCCGAGCTGGCCGCGCGCACGGGCTGCATCCCGCACGCCATCGACGTCAGCGACATCGAAGGCATCACCCGCCTGACGCAGGAAATTCCGTTCGACGTGCTGGTGAACAACGCCGGTGTCGACCGGCCGGGCTCCATCCTCAAGGCCGACGCCGAAGGCATCGACCTGCTGGTGGACGTGAACCTGCGCGCAGTGCTGCATCTGTGCCGGCTGGTCGTCCCCGGCATGGCGGCGCGCGACCGCGGCCATGTGATCAACATCAGCTCGATCGCCGCGGCCTACAACTTTGGCGGCAACAGCACCTACCACGCGACCAAGGCGGCCGTGAGCATGCTGTCGCGCCAGTTGCGCATCGATGTCTTCGGCAAGCGCGTGCGGGTGACCGAAATCTGCCCGGGGCGCGTCGCCACCGACATCTTCGCCCACGTGCACGGCGACTCCGAAGAGACCTACAAGCGCTTCGTCGAGGGCTACGAACTGCCGCAGGCCGAAGACATCGCGAATGCCATCGCCTTCGCCGTTGCCGCCCCGGTCGCGGTGAATGTGGGCCACATGGAAATCACGCCGACGCTGCAGGTGCCTGGCGGGCTGTCCACCACGCGGCCGGAAGCGCCGCAGGCCTGACCAGAGGAACGGGCCGTGAAAGACTTCGACTTGATGGCCGTCCTGCTGAAGCCGGAGTTCGGCGCCATGCTGCTGCACGGGCTCGAGATGACGCTGAAGATCGCGGCCGGCTCCTGGCTGCTTGCGATGTCCATGGCCCTCGTGCTGCTGGTCGTGCGGCTGACATCCAACCGCATCGCCGAGCGCGTGGTCGCGGCCTATGTTTCGTACCACCGCAACGTGCCGACACTGGTGCAGTTGATGCTCTGGTATTTCGGCATCTTCAGCCTGCTGCCCGAGATGCTGCAGAACTGGCTGTCAGAGCACAACGCGGAGGCGCTCCTTTCGATCGTCGCGCTCGGGCTCTGCCAGGCCGCCTACTTCAGCGAAGACATGCGCTCGGGCCTGCGCTCCATTCCGGGCGGACAGGCCGAGGCGGCACGCGCCCTCGGCCACAGCTACATCGGGTCGATGCGCCACGTGCTGCTGCCGCAGGCCGTGCGCAACGCAGTGCCGGCGCTCGTCAACCACAGCGTGTCGCTGTTCAAGAACAGCAGCCTGGCGATGGCCATCGGCGTTGCCGAACTGACGCACGCGGTCAAGGAAGTGGAAAGCCAGAGCTTTCGCGCGTTCGAGGCCTACAGCGTGGCGACGGTGCTTTATCTGGTCTTCTCGTTGCTCATCATGGCCGCAGGCGCCTGGCTGGCCCGGCGCTACCGCATCGCCGAGGCGAGGTAAGCACCATGTTCAGCGTCTTCGAGATTCTTCGCGACAACTGGCTGCTGCTGCTGGTCGGCCAGTACCCCAGCGGCCCGCTGGGCGGCATCGTCGCCACGCTGATCCTGTCGGTGCTGGGCATCGTGCTGGCGTTCCCGTTGTCGGTGCTGCTGGCGCTGTGCCGGCTGTCGCCCTGGCGGCTGCTGCGCTGGCCGGCGACGGTGCTGGTCTACGTGGTGCGCGGCGTGCCGCTGCTGATGGTGATCCTGTGGGTCTACTTCCTCGTGCCGCTGGTCATCGGGCGCGAGGTGTCGGGCTTCACCACCATGCTGTGCACGCTGGTGATCTACGAAGGCGCCTACCTGTCGGAGGTGGTGCGCGCCGGCATCCTGGCGCTGCCCAAGGGGCAGACCGAAGCGGCACGCGCGCTTGGCCACAGCCATCTCGGCACGATGTGGTTCGTGATCCTGCCGCAGGCGCTCTACAACATGCTGCCGAGCATGCTGAGCCAGTTCATCTCCACCATCAAGGAGACGACGCTCGGCTACGTGATCAACGTGCAGGAGCTCACCTTTGCCGCGAACCAGATCAACAACCAGCTGCTGACCAAGCCGTTCCAGGTGTTCTTCATCCTGGCGATGACCTACTACGTCGTCTGCTTCAGCCTGACGCAGCTGGCGCAATGGCTGGAGCGGCGGATTGCCCACAAGCGGCTGGGCGTCACGCTGACCGCCCTGCCCGAGGCTGGCGCGTCGTTGCCGCCCCAGGTGGCCCCGAACCCGTAAGGCCGCGCAAGACGGCCATCGAAAACAGAAGGAGACAGAACCATGACCCCCGTTTCAGACCGGGCCGCCTCACCGGCGGCCGCAGAGGATGTTCCGATGATTCTGTTTTCCAGCATCAACAAGTGGTACGGCGACTACCAGGCGCTGACCGACGTCAACGCAGAGGTGAAGAAGGGCGAGGTGGTGGTGGTTTGCGGGCCCTCGGGCTCCGGCAAGTCGACACTGATCCGCACCGTCAACCGCCTCGAGGAAATCAAGTCGGGTCAGTTGCTGTTCGACGGCCACGACATCCACGCGCCCATGAGCAGCGTGGCGCTCAACAAGCTGCGCAGCCGGATCGGCTTCGTGTTCCAGAGCTTCAACCTGTTCCCGCACCTCTCGGTGCTGGAGAACATCATGCTTTCGCCGATGCGCGTGCTGGGCGTCAAGCGTGCGGCTGCGCGCGCCAAGGCGATGCAGTTGCTCGAGCGGGTCGGCCTGGCCAACAAGGCGGGGGCTTACCCCGCGCAGCTCTCGGGTGGCCAGCAGCAGCGTGTTGCCATCGCGCGTGCGCTCGCCATGGAGCCGCCGGCCATGCTGTTCGACGAGCCCACCAGCGCGCTCGACCCCGAAATGGTGGGCGAGGTGCTCGCGGTGATGCGCAGCCTGGCCAACGACGGCATGACCATGATGTGCGTCACGCACGAAATGAACTTCGCCCGCGAAGTCGCGGATCGCGTCTGGTTCATGGACGCCGGCCAGATCCTCGAGAAGGCCGAGCCCGAGACTTTCTTCAAGAGCCCCCAGCACCCGCGCGCGCAGCGCTTCCTTTCAGACCTGCGCGCACATTGAGCGAAACACCCGTCCCAGTCCTTACCAGGAGTTCATCATGTCGAAGAAGACCGTTTTCCGTCTCGCCGCCATCGGCTGTTGCCTTTCCGCCTTGACCGTGCTGGCCCACGCCGACCAGTGGGACGAGATCAGCCAGCGCAAGGAACTCAAGTGCGGCACCTTCGCCGACGTTCCGCCGTTCGCCGCCCCCGATCCCAAGACCCGCGAGATGGTGGGATTCGACGTCGACCTTTGCAGCGCGCTGGCCAAGCAGCTCGGCCTCACGGCCAAGGTCACGCCGCTGTCAGTCGAAGCGCGCGTGCCTGAAGTCAAGCTGGGCCGGGTCGACGTGACCGTTGCCAACCTGGCCTACACCAAGAGCCGCGGCGAGCAGATCCAGTTCAGCGATCCGTACTACGTCGCCAAGGAAATGCTGGCCGTGAAGGCCTCGGATCCCGGCACCACGAAGGCCGATTTCAAGGGCAAGCGCCTGAGCTCGACCAAGGGTTCGACCTCGGAGCTGTCGATCAAGATGAACGGCTCCGAGCCGGTGACCTTCCAGGACACGGGCTCGGCCTTCATGGCGGTGCAGCAGAACAAGTCGATGGGGATGGTGGCCAACACCATGACCATTACCAAGCTGGTCAACCAGTCCAAGACCGAAGGCGTCCCGCTGAAGATGATCAAGGAGCCGATGGTGCTGCAACCGATCGGCGTGGGCATGAAGAAGGACGAGCCGGTGCTGCTGGCCAAGGTCAACGCCGCCCTCATGGCGCTGGACAAGGCCGGCGAGATCGACAAGATCTGGGCCAAGTGGCTCGGGCCGAACACCGAGTACAAGATGACGCGCGATGAAAAGGTGATGCCCCTGTCGGAGCTGAAGTTCGAACTCCTGCCGTAAGCGTTCGAAGTCTCCAGGGTCCGCTCAGGCCCGCGCCCACACCAGCATCAGGTTGTTCGCGGGCATCGGCACCGTTTCCTTCAGTTGCAGGCCGGCCCGTGCGGCCTGCAGCGTCACGTCCGCGACTCGGCGGATACCCCAGGCCGGATTCCGCGCGCGCAGGCTGGCGTCGAACTCGACATTGCCGGGCGCCGTCTCGACACCGTCCTGCAGATAAGGCCCGTACGTGACGAGTTGCCCCGTTGCAGAAAGCTGCAAATCGGCGCCCCGCATAAGCGCCGTGCAGGTCTCCCATGGCGAGATGTGCAGCATGTTGGCGCAGAACACGGCATCGAAGGTCGTGGACACGGGCCAGGGCACGGCCATGACATCGAGCACCATGGCCGGCCGAACGTTCGGCTGATCGGCGCACCAGGCGTCGATCGAGGGCAGGGCGGCCAGGTCGTGGTCGCTCGGCTGCCAATGCCAGTGCGGCATGGCCGCGGCGAAGTACGCCGCATGCTGGCCGGTGCCGCTGGCGATCTCGAGCACGCTGGCTTCAGCGGGCAGCAGGCGTTTCAGCACCGCCAGAATCGGGTCGCGGTTGCGGTCGGCAGCGGGGCTGCGTTGGCGGACAATGGGCATGGCCCCGCACTTTAGCCCGGGCGTCCCCGGCGCGTGCCCCGGGCCGCCATCCGGCCAAAAAGCCGGCCCGAGCGGGCATTGCCGGCCCGTGCTAACTTCCAGCCCCACAAAAGAGCGAGATGGGCATAACGATATGAGCAAATTGACGGAGCGGCTGAATGCGCTCTCGCCTGCGCGGCTGAAGGGAATCCGGCGCGGGATCGAGAAAGAGAGTCTGCGGGCCCAGCCCGACGGCAAGCTTGCGCTCACGCCGCATCCGTTGGCGCTCGGCTCGGCGCTCACGCACCCGCACATCACCACCGACTTCAGCGAGTCGCAGCTCGAGCTCATCACCGGCGTGCATGTCAGCCCCGAGGCGGCGCTCGAAGAGCTGGTGCAGGTGCACCAGTTCACCTACCGTGTGCTGGCCGAGGCCGGCGAGGAGCGGCTCTGGGTGTCGAGCATGCCCTGCGGCCTGCCGACCGACGAGACCATTCCGATCGGGCGCTACGGCTCGTCGAACGTGGGCCGCGCCAAGAGCGTCTACCGCATGGGCCTGAGCCACCGCTACGGCCGGCGCATGCAGACCATCTCGGGCATCCACTACAACTGGTCGCTGCCAGAGGTGTCGAGCGAGCAGTACTTCGCGCTGATCCGCAACTTCCGCCGCCACGCGTTTCTGCTGCTCTACCTGTTCGGCGCGTCGCCGGCGCTGTGTTCGAGCTTCGTGGCCGGCCGGCCGCACGAGCTGCAGCCGCTGGGCGACGGCGGCAGCATGTACATGCCGCACGGCACCTCGTTGCGCATGGGCCGGCTCGGCTACCAGAGCGATGCGCAGGCGTCGCTGGCAGTGAGCTACAACAGCCTCGACGGCTACGGCGCCTCGCTGCAAGACGCGCTCACGCGGCCCTGGCCAGCCTACGAAGCCATCGGCATCCAGAATCTCGGCGGCGACTACAACCAGCTCGGCACCAGCCTGCTGCAGATCGAGAACGAGTTCTACGGCACCATCCGGCCCAAGCGCGTGATCTATTCGGGCGAGCGTCCGCTGCATGCGCTGCGCGAGCGCGGCGTCGAGTACGTTGAAGTGCGCCTCATGGACCTCGACCCGTTCGAGCCGGTCGGCATCACCGCGCAAACCATGCGTTTCATCGACGTGTTCCTGCTGCACTGCCTGCTGGACGACAGCCCGAACGACACGCCGCAGGAAATCGCCGACCTTGCCCACAACCAGCACCTGACCGCCGCGCGTGGCCGCGAGCCGGGGCTTCAGCTGCAGCGCGGCGGCCGCGAGATCGGCCTGGCCGACTGGGGCGCGGAACTGGTGGCGCAATTCGAGCCGATCGCCGCCGCACTCGATGCGGCCCATGGCGGCAAAGCGTACGGCGAGGCCGTGCGCGCCGCCGTGGCGGCGCTGGAAAATCCCGACACCCTGCCGTCGGCGCGCGTGCTTGCAACGATGGCCGGGGAGCACGACAACTCGTTCATCGGCTTCGTGCGCGCACAGTCGGAGCAGACGCGCCAGGCGCTGCTTGCCCTGTCGCTGGAGCCGCACCAGCTCGCGCACTTCGAGCAGATGACGCAGGACTCGATCGACGCCCAGAAGGCCATCGAAGCGGCCGACACCATGCCCTTCGAAATCTACCGCGAGCAGTACGTGTCGCCGGCCCGGCTCGGCATCCGCAGCCGCGCACCCGCCACCGTCTAGAAGGCACCGTGGCTGTGGCGCAAGATCTTCCTGCGCTGCCGCTGCCTCCGGGGGTGCGCTCCCGCATGGCGGACAACGGCAACGGTCTGCAGGTGCACTGGCTCGAAGCCGGCTTCGAGCAGCCCGGCCGGCCGCTGCTGTTGTTGCTGCACGGCTTCCCCGAGCTTGCCTTCAGCTGGCGCCATCAGATGCTGCCGCTCGCCGCCGCCGGCTTCCACGTGGTGGCGCCGGACCAGCGCGGCTACGGACGCACCACCGGGTGGGATGCGCGTTACGACGGCGACCTCGATTCGTTCCGCATGCTGAACCTGGTGCGCGACGCGCTCGGGCTGGTGTTCGCAATCGGCCACCGATCGGTGGCGGCCGTGGTCGGGCACGATTTCGGCTCGCCCGTGGCGGCATGGTGCGCGTTGCTGCGGCCGGACGTGTTCCGCTCGGTCGTGCTGATGAGCGCGCCGTTTGCCGGCCCGCCGGCGTTGCCGTTCGATACGGTGAACCGGGGGGCGCCCGCGGGTGCATCCATTGCCGGTGTGCTGGCCGATCTGGCCGCATTGCCGCGCCCGCGCAAGCACTACCAGTGGTACTACGCCACGCCCGAGGCCAATGCCGACATGCATGGCGCGCCGCAGGGCGTGCACGATTTCCTGCGCGCGTACTACCACCACAAGAGCGCCGACTGGCCGCGCAACCAGCCCCACGTGCTCGCGGGGCTGACCGCCGCTGCGCTGGCCGAACTGCCGACCTACTACGTGATGGACGCGGCGCAGGGCATGGCCGCAACCGTCGCAGCGGAGATGCCCGGGGCCGATGCCATAGCCGCGTGCGCCTGGCTGCCCGACCCAACATTGCGCGTCTACAGCAGCGAGTACGCCCGCACCGGATTTCAGGGTGGGTTGCAGTGGTATCGCTGCGGCACCGGCGCGCGCTTCGCGGCCGAGTTGCAGACCTTCAGCGGCAAGACGATCGATGTGCCCGCCTGCTTCATCGCCGGGCGGCAGGACTGGGGCGTCTACCAATCACCCGGCGCCTTCGAGGCGATGCAGGCCAGGGCCTGCACCGACATGCGCGCCGTGCACCTGGTCGACGGCGCCGGCCATTGGGTGCAGCAGGAGCAGCCGGAAGCCGTGAGCCGGCTGCTGCTGGACTTTGTGGCGTCTGTTACTCCGGAATGACATCCGCGCCCTTGCGGATCGATTCACGGTCGCGCTTGTGGTCGAGCTTGGCCAGCGTGTGCTCGAGCAGTCGCTTGAGCTTGCCCGCCGCACCGCGGAACGCCTCGTCCAGCATCGGCGCATCGTGGGTCACCGCCACGGGTTGATGGTGCGCGAGGCGCGCTTCCATGATGCATCGCTTGTCGCCGCCGCCGCTCTTGCCGGTGGTCTCGTCACTGAGGTGCACTTCGACACGCGTCACGTCTTCGATGAAGCGCGACAGGTTGTCCTTGATCTCGGCATCGGCCCAACGCTCTAGCGCTTCCTTGTTCTCGATTCCGTTGCTGGCGTTGACTTGAATTTGCATAGAGGCAATCTCCTTGGATGTCGAACAATCGAGCCTCCATCATGAACCTCTGCGAGGGCGTAGGACGGGCGCCTGCTCGCCGGCTCGGGGTTTGCCGTTAAATTCGGCGCCTGCCTTCAAGGCGCAACCCGACCACAAGGATTCATTCATGACGCTCGATTTCACCGGCCGCGTGGCCATCGTCACCGGCGCGGGCGGCGGACTGGGCCGCCAGCATGCACTGGCGCTCGCGGCGCGCGGTGCCAAGGTGGTGGTCAACGACCTTGCTGCCGCACAGGCCGTGGTCGACGAGATCCACGCCGCGGGCGGCGAGGCCATCGCCAATGGCGCCTCGGTCACCGACTTCGCGGCGGTGCAGGCCATGGTGCAGCAGGCCGTCGATGCGTGGGGCCGGGTCGACATCCTGGTCAACAACGCGGGCATCCTGCGCGACAAGAGCTTCGCCAAGATGGAACTGGCCGACTTCCAGCTCGTGGTGGACGTGCACCTGATGGGCGCGGTGAACTGCAGCAAGGCCGTGTGGGCACTCATGAACGAGCAGAAGTACGGCCGCATCGTGATGACCACCTCGTCGTCGGGCCTGTACGGCAACTTCGGCCAGAGCAACTACGGCGCGGCCAAGATGGCGCTGGTGGGCCTGATGCAGACGCTCAGCATCGAAGGTGCGAAGAACGACATCCGCGTCAACTGCCTTGCGCCCACCGCGGCCACGCGCATGACCGAGGGCCTGATGTCGCAGGCCGTGCTGGATGCGCTCAAGCCCGAAGCAGTGGTGCCCGCCATGCTGGTGTTGGCCGCGCAGGATGCGCCCACGCGCACCATCCTCTGCGCGGGTGCGGGCACCTTCGAGGCCGCGCACGTCACGCTGACCAACGGCGCCTTCATCGGCATCGGCGCTGATGCGCCCGAGCAGCTCGCGGCGCGACTGGCCGAGATCACCGACCGCACCGGCGAGCAGGTGCCGCAAAGCGGCTCGGCGCAGGGCACCAACGAAGTGGGCAAGGCGATGGCCGCCTCGGGGCGGTAGCCCTGTGGCCGCGCGCGGGAGCCTCATCGACCTTCCTGTCCACTGGCGGTTGGCGGGTGCAAAGTCGTCACCGGCCTACAAAACCGGATGCGCCGGCCGCGTTAAGGTGCAGCCGTGCCGATTCGTGCATACCCCAGGAAATTCCAACATGAAAAAGACCCTGCTCGCACTCGCCGCCTGTGTTCTGGCCGGCGCCGCCATGGCGCAACCGATGCGCCCGCCGCCGCCGCCCCAGGGCCCCGGCGTGGACCGTCCGCACGTGGATCGCCGCGGCCATGCGCAGCGGCGCCATCAACCGCGCAAGGTATGGGTGCCGGCGCACCGTGTCGGCATGCGTCGCGTGCCTGGCCACTACGTCTGGCGTCGTTGAAGCAGGCGTGAAAGGGGGCGTGGCGTCATGAACATCCGGCATCTGTCCGCAGCCCTCCTGGCCTGCGCCGTACTGCAGGCGTGCACTACTGCAGCACCGCCGGCCGCGCCGCCGCCGCCATCGCCTCCGCCCGTGGCGCAGCCTGCGTCACCACCGCCCGTGCCGATGCCACCACCACCGCCGGAGGTTGCGCCACCATCGCCGCCAGCGGCCGAGGCGCCGCGCGATCCTTTGGTGGATCCGCGCGGGCTGTGCGACGGCCGGGCCGAAGGGGCACGCGTGCAGATGACGGGCCCGCGCGGCGAGACGATCGCCGGCGTGTGCCGTCGTGGCGCCAACGGCTGGCTGCAGTTCAACCCGGAGCCGCGCCGCTGAAATCGATCGGTCAGCTCTGGATGTAGGTGGTCAGTTGCTCGATGGTCTGTTCGTGGTCGGCAATGATGTCGTCCATCAGGTCGCGGATGGAGATCATGCCGACGACCTTGTCGCCATCGACCACCGGCAAATGCCGGATGCGCTTCTGGCTCATCAGGTTCATGCAGTCGCGCGTGCGCGTGGTCGGGCTCACGGTGATCACGTTGGCGGTCATGATGTCGGCCACCTTGACCTCTTTCGAGTTCTTGCCCAGCAGCGCAATCTTGCGCGTGTAGTCGCGCTCGGAGAGCACGCCCACCAGCTTGTCGTCGACCATCACCATGAGTGCGCCGACTTCGTGACGGGCCAGCACGTGCAGCGCGTCGAACACGGTGGTGTCGGGTGACGTATGGAACAGGGCCGGGTCACGATGCTTGAGCAGCTCGGAGACGGGTTTCATGAAATGCACTCCTCTGGTTGCGTTGGTGGCGGCACACGCAAGGGCCGCGCCTGCCAAATCATAGGCGCGGCGCGCGACAGGCCCAATGCAATACCTTGGTTTGCAGTGTTTTCAAGCCTGCCGAACGAGGGACCGGGTCAGCGCGACGAGATCTGCGCATCCTTCGGATAGCTGATGGTGTAGTCCGCGGCAACGCGTGCGCTCTGGCCGGCTGCGAGCTCGAAGCTCCAGAGCGCCATGCCGGGCTGTTTGTTCCACTCGCGCTCGGCCGGTTGCGGCGCAAAGACGGCAGCCACCCGCACCTTGTCGTCGACCGACACCGGCGCTGCTTCGAGCACCTGCACCGCGATCGGCGTGCGATGGCGGTTCTCGACCACATAGCCGCGCTGCAGCTTTCGCTCGGCCCGCACGCCGACGAAACCGGTTTCGCCGCGGTTGTCGCGCTCGGGCTCGGCCTGCACGCGCACCAGCTCGTCGCGGCCGAAGGACAGCGTCACGCGCGCGTCGCCGGGTGGCGTCCACTGCCCGTTGCCGACGAAAGCGCCATCGCGGTAGAGCTGCAGCGGCCCGGCCGGCCACACGCCCTCGGGCGGTGCCATGTCGGCGATGAGGAACGCGCTGGCGTCGACCTGCGGGCTGGTGCGCACCGCGAGCTTGACCGTGTCTTCGGTCTGGCCCAGCGCCATGCTCACGCGCTGGCCGCTGGAGGGCACGTCGATCGCGTTCGGCACGCTGAATTCGGTTGCAAAGCTGTTATTGAAAACGCTCACGTCGAACAGCGGCTCCTGGCGTTTGGCCATCTCGGCGGCCATGGCCGGCGCCGGCGCGGAGGCCGGCATCGGCGCGCCGCCATAGGCGCGGCGTTCCGGTTGCGGCTCGACGATGCCGATGCGCCAGGGCATCGGAAGGCGGCCCGTGGTTTCGCGCCGCGGCTGGCCCGTGGAGAGCGTGAGCTTCACGCCGCGCCAGTCTTCGCCGGTGGCTTGCGCCACCAGTGCCTGGCGCTCCATGCGCAGCTTGCGCGTGCCGGTGTCGAGCATCGCGCGGTAGGCCGGCGTCCAGCCCGGGCCGTTGACCTGGTAGCTGAGCCGGACATCCGCATCGCGCGCGGTGGCCAGCGTGACGGTCACGCTGACGACGTTGCCGCCGTTGCCCTGCGAACGCGCGCGCTCGGCCAGCATGGGTGCGAGCTGCTTGTCGAGTTCGGCCTGGCGGCGCTTGAGCAGGTGCTGCTTCTGCAGCGAATCCTGGCCGGTGCGGCGCAGCGCATCGGCCATGGCGGTGACGCTCTTCGCATCGGGCGCGGCGCGCAAGGCGGGCGTCGCGTCGCTGCCGCCGCCATTCGTGGAAATGCCTTTGAGGTAGCCCGTGACCAGGTCCAGCGCATCGGTCTCCGACTGCAGCGCCGCCTTCTGGTCTTCGAGTTCGCGGATGCGGCCGTCGAGCACGCTGGTCGCGCAGGCGGCTGATTGGGCGCGCGGCTCGGTCAGCACGGCCGTCTCGCCCACGCGCACCGAGGCGTCGGCCGATACCTGCAGGCTCTGCACATCGAGCCCGGCCGGCAGGCAGGTGAAGGTGAGCGTCTTGCTGCCGGCCACCACGCGGGCCATGCGTTCCACCGTGGCGCTGCCCGGGTAGACCTTCACCTGGGTGATGCGTGACTCGGGTGGCGGCACGGCTATCGTTGGCAGCGTGCTGGCCTGCACGCCAAGCGCAAACAGCGACAACAGCCCGAAGGCCAGGGGACGAAGGTGGGGCAGTGGGGGCATGGAGGTTCCCGGAAGGGCTCGTGAAGTGATGACCCCTGTTGATACGGCGGGCCGGCGCAAACCGGGTTAAAGCGCTGGCTGTCGCGCATGCAACTGCAATCGCCGCGGGCGTCGCGCCAGTGACGCGGCACTGCGTCGCCGCTGCGTAGAGTGGCCTGTCACCATCTTCAAGGAGCGCCCATGCTCGACACCCTCAAAGCCATCAACCAGAGCGCCGCCTTCAACCGCTGGGCCGGCTTCGAGGTCACGCACGCGAGCCAGGGGGAGGCCGAGTTGCGCATGGCCTGGCGCGCTGAAGACATGGGCCAGTACGCCGGCTTCCTGCATGCGGGGCTGATCGGCGCCATGCTCGACACGGCTTGCGGCTTCGCAGCGGCCAGCGTGTCGGGCCGCGTGCTGGCGTCGCATTTCTCGGTCAATTGCCTGGCGCCGGCCGTGGGCCGTGCGTTCGTGGCGCGCGGCCGCGTGGTCAAGGCCGGGCGCAAGCAGGTGTTCGCCACCGCCGAGCTGTTCGCGGAAGGCGAGGGCGATGTGGAGCCCAAGCTGGTGGCCACCGGCAACGCGATCCTGGTGCCGGTGGAGCCGTAGCCGCGCGCTGCGCGCGTGCCGCGACAATAGGGCCTCATCCCCAGCGCGCAGAAACGAAAGAGCAATCGATGGCCATCCAGTGGTTCCCCGGTCACATGCACGTGACACAGAAGGCCATCAGCGAGCGCGTGAAAGACATCGACGTGGTGATCGAGCTGCTCGACGCGCGACTGCCGGGCTCCAGCGCCAACCCGATGCTGGCCGAGCTCACCGGTCACAAGCCCGGCCTGAAGGTGCTCAACAAGCAGGATCTGGCCGACCCCGAGCGCACCGCGCTCTGGCTGGCGCACTACAACGCGCAGCCCGATACGCGCGCGATCGGCCTCGACGCAAGCCTCACCACGCCGGCGCAGCGCCTCATCGCGGCTTGCCACGAACTCGCGCCGAACCGCGGCGGCATGGCCAAGCCCATGCGGGTGCTGATCTGCGGCATCCCGAACGTCGGCAAGTCCACCCTGATCAACACGCTGACCGGCAGCAAGAAGGCCAAGACAGGCGACGAGGCCGGCATCACCAAGCTCGAACAGCGCATCGTGCTGGCCGACGACTTCTATCTCTGGGATACGCCCGGCATGCTGTGGCCGCGCATCATCGTCGCCAAGAGCGGCTACAACCTCGCGGCCAGCGGGGCCGTGGGCCGCAATGCCTACGACGAGGAGGAGGTAGCGCTGGAGCTGTTGAACACGCTGAAGCAGCACTACGCCGGACTGGTGGAAGCGCGTTTCAAGCTCGCCGAATCGATCGCCCCGCTGACCGACGAAGAAGCGCTGGAAGCCGTCGGCCGCAAGCGCGGCGCTTTGCTCGGCAAGGGCAAGATCAACCTGCAGAAGGCCGCCGAGATCGTGATGCACGAGTTCCGCAACGGCAGCATGGGCCGCATCACGCTCGAAACCCCCGAAGAGTTCGCGCAGTGGCTCAGCGCAGGGCAGCAGGCCGATGCCGAGCGGGCGGCGAAGAAGGCTGCGCGCTCGCAGAAGAAGCGGCCGCAGCGGGGTGCCGCAACGCCGCCGGCGATGGACGAGGCGCCCTGAGCAACGCAACAGAACAACCCACCCGATGCAACGACTCACCACACTTTCTTTTTTGCTGGCCCTTGCTGCCTTGGCCGCGGGGTGTGCATCGCACCCCGTTCCCCGCGTCACCCGGCTTGGCGACGGCGTGTACCAGTCGCCCACTGCGCAGGAGGCAGAGGCCTACTGCCGCAACTTCGGCGCACCGATGCGCTTTCTGGGGCCCAAGAGGCTCGCCACCCAGACCGGGGACGTCACCTTCCGCTGCGACTGACAGCGTCCACACGCCTACTTTTCCATCACGATCTTGCCGTCATCGACGTACTCGTCGAACTGGATGCGCGGGATCGCGGTGAGCCCGACCACGTCGCGCTCCTCTTCCCAGCTCAGGGTGGCGCTGTCCGGTGCCAGCTCGATCTCGACGCGCGTGCCCTTCGGGATCGGGATGGGGACGCCGTCGCCCGGCGTGTAGGTGACTTGGCCTTTGATGGTGGCGTACTGGGGCATCGAATTTCCTCTCCGTTGATTCCTGCCCATTAGAAGCGCGAAGCGCGGCAGCGCGTGTCAGAAGACCGGCCGTCAGCACACCTGGCGCGCGTGTAGCAAACTCTTGTACACATCCAATACAACAACGCCATGACAGCCAATCCGGACACCGCCATCGAAGTCGTCCAGGGCGACCTTTCCGCCTACCGCCAGGGCAACATCGGTGTCGATTACGTGCACCGCTTCGAATCCGGCCAACCGGGGCCGCACGTGCTGGTCAATGCGCTGACGCACGGCAACGAAATCTGCGGCATGGTGGCCGCCAGGCACCTGCTCGACAACGGCGTGCGGCCACGGGTCGGCACGCTCACGGTGAGCTTTGCGCATGTGGAGGCCTACAACGCGTTCGACCCGACGAAGCCGTTCGAGAACCGGCAGATCGTGCACAACCTCAACCGCATCTGGTCGGACGAGCTGCTCGGCGGCACCGAAGACAGCCCCGAGCTGCGCCGCGCGCGCGAACTGCGGCCGGTGGTGGCCGCGGCCGACCACATCCTCGACATCCACTCCACCAGCCAGGACGTGGCGCCGTTCTGGGTGTATCCCGATTTCGCGCGCAATGCCGATGTGGCGCTGGCGATCGGCGTGCCGCCGGTGCACCTCGTGATGCCGAACGGCCTCGGCTCGGGGACGCCGCTGATCCAGCACGGCGCGCACGCGGGTGCCGATGCGCCTGGCGCCGCGATGGTGGTCGAGTGCGGGCAGCACTTCAAGCGCGCTACCGCCGATGTCGCGACCGAGGTAACGCTGCGCTTTCTGGCGCACTTCGGGCTGATCGAGCGCGCCGCGCAGTCGACACCGGCGCCGCAGCGCCGCTTCGAACTGCTGCAGACGCTGATGGTCAAGACGCCGGAGTTCGCATTCACGCGGCCACTGGTGGGCTTCGAGACTTTTGCGAAGGGCGAGCTGATCGGCACCGACGGCGCAGACGAAATCCGCGCGCCCTGCGATGACTGCACCATCTTCATGCCGACGCGCGCGCCGATCGTCGGCCGCGAGGCGGTCTACCTGACGCGGCCACTCTAACGGGCCGGCGGCCGGCCGGTCAGACCGCGCCCAGGACGCTGTTCAACGAGCGGTCGATCTGGGGCCCATCGGCCAGCTTCAGCGTGAACCGCGTGCCGCGGCCCACCACCGAGTCGACCGCGATGCGGGTGTTCAGCAGCTTCGCCAGTCTCAGCACGATCGACAGGCCCAGCCCCATGCCGTCGATCGCCGGGGCCGTGCCGCGGTCGATGCGGTAGAACTCCTGGAACACCTTGCCGATTTCATGGCGGGCGATGCCGAAGCCCTGATCCCAGACCTCGACGCAGAGTCGGCCGCCGCGCAGCCGTGCGGCAAGCAGGATCTTCTTGCCCGGCGGGCTGTACTTGATCGCGTTCCCGATGACGTTGCCGATCATGCGGCGCAAGCGCACCGGATCCGAGCGCACGGTGGCATCGCCTGCGCGCAGGCGCAGTTCGAGGCCACTGGCGTTTGCCAGCGGTTCGTACTGGTTGTGCAGATCGTGCAGCACCTCGGCCAGGTCGACGTCCTGCAGGTGCAGGGCCTGTTCGCCGCTCTGCAGCGTCGAGAGGTCGAACAACGAATCGAACAGCCGGTTGATGGCCATCGTCGTCGTCGCGATCTTTGGCGCCAGCTCGAGGTGCATCTCCGGGTGGTTGACCAGGTGCTCCGCATAGAGCGACAGTGCGGTCACGGGCTGCCGGATGTCGTGCGTCGCCGCCACCAGAAAGCGGTTTTTCACGTCGACCGCCGCGCGTGCTTCCTCTTCCTTGCGCGCCAGGTCGAACTGCAGCGTGTACTGGGTCTTGTGCGATGCGTAGATGCTGCGGCCAAGCCAGTTCAGCAGCCACCAGTGCGCCATCGGCAGCAGCAGGAACAGGTGGTCGGCAACGGGTTGCCGGTGGTCTCGCGCCGTCAGGCTGAACACCAGGGCGACCATCATCACGGAGAACTGTGTGTTGGTGTAGCAGCGCAGCAGGGTCGGCACCAGCGAGACGCTGGTGAGCGGCGCCGAGGCCACGCAGGCGACGATCAGCCAGCAGCCGAACTGGTCGTAAACCGGAATCCGGTCGAAGAACAGCAGCACCGACGCACCCCACAGCGCGCCCTGCGCGATATAGGCGGGTGCCATGGCCTTCACGAAGGCGCGTTGCCCCACCAACGTGGTGAACGCGCCGCGGCCGAGGCAGGCGGATTCCATCCGGGTGCGCAACGCCTGCACGCCCAGGCCGCAGAGCAGCCACGCCAGCAGCGGGGCGGGGCTGACATGGCGACAGCAGAAGGCCGCGAAGACCAGCACCAGCCCCGCTCCGATGCGCTGGCGAATCCGCGTCGCGCGCATGAAGTTCCTCATCATGTCGGCGCGAACCGCGATCTCCCTGCGTTCCGGCTCGTCATCGAGGTTGACCTCCGCGGCCGATGGCGCATGAAGTGGAAGCGAGAGCGGTGCGGTGCGGTGCGATCCTGTGACGAGTGGGGTGGGTTCCTGAAGGCTCACTTGAACATGCGATGGGAGCGAAGTCGGATCGTAGAGGCGCGCTGCCGATTGTCGAGTGATGTTCTGCAACGGCAGCCTGCATTCGTGACAAGGTTGCGGCTGAGCACCCTAGAAGGAGACGGTCGGCGTGGCCTGCCGCATCGTTTCCACGAAGCGCCGCAGCTTGGCCGGATAGAAGCGTGCATAGGGATACAGGAGCCACGCAGGCAGCGGGTCGGCACACCATCGGGGTGCCAGCCGCACCAGCCGGCCTGCGGCGATGTCGTCGGCCACCGCCCAGGTCGAGGCGACGCATGCGCCCAGGCCCAGCAGCGCGGCGGAGCGCAGCGCGTAGAGGCTGTCGGTGCTCATGCGCGGGCGGATCGCAATGCGCGCCGTCTCGCCGCTTTCGGGCTGCGAGAGCGTGACCTCGGTGCGGTAGTAGGTGCGCAGTGCCAGCCAGGGTAGCGTGGCGAGATCGCCGGGGTGCGCGGACGGCGGCCGGCCTTCCAGCAATGCAGGCGATGCCACCACGATGCGCGGCACGTCCCACAGCTTGAGGGCGACCAGGCCGGCGTCGTCGACTTCGCCGACCTGTATCGCACAGTCGATCGCCTGCGCGATGAAGTCGACCTTCTGGTCGTGCAGCAGCCACTCCACCGACACGCCGGGGTTGTGCCGCAGGTAGTCGGCCAGCGGCACCACCAGTTGCTGCTGGCCGAAGGCGTGCGGCGCCACCACCCGCAAAGTGCCTTCCGCGGCTGCGCCCACGCCGCGCAGATCAGCCTCGAAAGCTTCCCAGCCGGCCAGCAGTTCCTTGGCGCGCTCGAAGCAGCGCTCGCCGTCTTCGGTCAGCTTCATGTGGCGGGTGGAGCGCTGCAGCAGCCGCACGCCGAGCGAGCGCTCCAGCGCCTGCAGCCGGCGGCTGACCGTGGGCTGGGTTGCGCCCAGCTGCGCTGCCGCGGCCGAGAGGCTGCCGGCTTCCACGATCCGAACGAAGGTCTGCATCAGCTCGATGCGGTCTGGCGAGGCATTGGGTTGATTCATGCTCTTAGCGTATAGATGAAGTGCGCGCCATGCCACTACCGCCAACGAAACCCAAGGGGCACACTCGCCAACCTTCTCGAAAACCAAGGGTTTACACCATGAACTCCATTCAATGTGCGCATGCGACTGATGTCATCGTGCCCGCGCCATCCAGCGCCAGCCTGCCGGCGTCGCTGATCCTGCTGCTGGCAACCGGCGCCGGCCTGGCTGCGGCGGCGCTCTACTACAGCCAGCCGATGCTCGGCGTGCTCGGCGCCGACATCGGCGCGTCGGCCCGCGCCGTCGGGTTCGTGCCCACGCTCACGCAACTGGGCTACGCGCTCGGCATCCTGCTGCTGGTGCCGCTGGGCGACCGGTACGACCGGTGCCGCATCATCGTCATCAAGGCGGCGGTGCTGTGCGCCGCGCTGCTGGTGGCCGCCGCCGCGCCCGGCATCGGCATGCTGCTCGCCGCCAGCCTGGTCATCGGGATCGCGGCGACCATGGCGCAGGACATCGTGCCCGCCGCCGCCACGCTGGCGCCCGAAGCGCACCGCGGCAAGATCGTCGGCACGGTGATGACGGGGCTGCTGCTCGGCATCCTGCTGTCGCGCGTGGTCAGCGGCTTCGTGGCCGAGCATTTCGGCTGGCGCGCGATGTTCATCGCGGCGGCGGCCAGCATCGCGCTGATCGGCGCGGCCGCCTGGCGTGGGCTGCCGCGCTTCCGCCCGACCATGCACCTGGCCTACGGCGCATTGCTCGGTTCGCTGGCCCGGCTGTGGCAGCGGCACGGCGCGCTGCGCCGCGCCACGCTGTCGCAGGGCCTGCTGTCGGTGGGTTTCAGCGCGTTCTGGTCGACGCTGGCGGTGATGCTGCACGGCGAGCCTTTCCACCTCGGCAGCGCCGCAGCCGGCGCCTTCGGCCTGGCCGGTGCCGCCGGTGCGCTGGCCGCACCCATCGCCGGCCGCCTGGCCGACCGGCGTGGGCCGGGACGGGTCGCGCGCCTCGGCGCGGGTCTGGTGATCGTGTCGTTCGGCGTCATGGCGTTGTCGCCGCTGCTGGCGCCGCATGCCCGCCTGGGTCTTCTGGTGGCCAGCGCGATCGGCTTCGACCTGGGCGTGCAGGCCACGCTGATCGCACACCAGACCATCGTCTACGGCATCGAGCCCGCCGCGCGCAGCCGGCTCAATGCCGTGCTGTTCACCGGCATGTTCATCGGCATGGCCGTCGGCTCGGCGCTGGGTGCACTGGCGCTGGCGCAGTGGGGCTGGATGGGGGTGACCGCGCTGGCCACGGCCTCTGCCGTGGGCGCGCTGATTGTCGACTCTCACTGACTCTCGAATTTTTCTCACTGAGTTCTGAACTGCTCGACCGCTGTCGACTCTCAGTCAGTTCTGAACTCCGAAACAGGGGACGGCGTTCGCTTGGCACCGCATCTGCCTGCTCTTTCCAGCCTTGCTCGCCCTGCTGACCTTCAACTCGAAGTTGGTCGGATCGATCATTCCAACAGGAGCTTCCACGTGACCAGGCCGATAGCAATGCAAGTGAGAGACCGGGCGTCGACAAAATTTTCCGAGCTCGCCGCCGTGATCGATGGCGAAGTTTTAGAAGTGCAGGGGTGGATCGCGCCGTTTTCTGTGCAGGCTGAAGCCGACTACTTCGCGCTGGTCGAAGACCCTTCGTGCTGCCTCGACTGTCTGCCGGCAGACGCTACTCGGCGAATTGAAGTATTTGCCAAGGTTCCTGTGGCCATCACCGGCTCTCGGATTCGCTTGAGAGGGACGCTGCACCACTTGCGGAGCGACGAAGCCGGCTGGCGCTTTCAACTCCGGGGCGCGCGGTTGGTCGAGGTAGAAAATGGCGAAGATGGTGCGTTCAATCGACGCCAGGTATTGAAGGCGACAACCCTGGCTTGCCTAGCCGCCGCGAACCTCGAAGCGTTTGCCGCCCTGGCAACGCAAGTGTCAGAAGCAGAAGCGCGCAAGTCGATCGAGGACATGGCGACGGTAGATGTGCACTCGCATGCCGGCGGTGTTATTGGATTGCGCCGTGTCAACGACGACGATCCGTTCACGCCGGTCGCAGACCCCATGCGCGAGGGCGGCATGGCGGTGGTTTGCCTGGCCACCGTGTCCGATTCACCCACGCACCACGTGACCGCAGATCGTCGCATCAGGCCCTTTCGTGCTCCGGAACCTGGGGAGCTGTACGCCTACGGGCAGCGGTCATTCAAGCGTATTCACGAGTTGGCGCATGCTCAGAATTTGACCTTGATCAAGAACGCTGCCGCCCTCGTGCTGGCCCGCAGTGATCGGCCCTCGGTCATCGTCAGCGCAGAAGGCGGCGACTTCCTCGAGGGAAAGACGGACCGCGTAGATGAGGCGTACGACCACTGGGCGTTGCGGCATCTTCAGTTGGTGCACTATCGCGTCAACGCACTTGGCGACATCCAGACTGAACCGACGGTGCACGGCGGCCTGACCGACTTTGGCGCGGAAGTCATCAAACGCTGCAACCGGTTGGGCATCGTGGTGGACGTGGCGCACGGCACCTACGATCTGGTAAAGCGAGCGGCAGGTGTGACGACCAAGCCGCTGGTCCTGTCTCATACATCGCTGTCGTCGCAGCCCGGACCCCGCAGTCGTCTCGTTTCCGCAGAACACGCGCACGTGGTCGCCGATACGGGTGGTCTCGTCGGCATCTGGCCTCCCGCTAGCATCTTCCCCGACATGCCCGCATTGGCTGCGGGCATGGCGAGGATGGTGGATGCGATCGGTATCGATCACGTCGGCCTTGGGAGCGACATGCGAGGCCTTGTCGGTCCGTCCGTTTTCTCGTCGTACCGGGATCTCCCGCTTTTGGCGCAGGCGCTGCTCGCGCATGGCTTTCAAGTCCCGGACGTTCGAAAGCTTCTCGGCGGAAACTACGTGCGCGTCTTTTCCGCAAATCTTTAGCTTCCAGGCGAACGTCGAAGCGAACTATTGAGCCTTGTTCTCTGAACGGGTGGTCTCGGCGGTCGAGGTTGATTCGGGGCGAGTGGCCGTGTCCCGGATGGCGAACGAGCAGCGACATTGATGGTGCGGCTGTGGCCGGGCGCGCAGGCCGCGCGCTGAACCTCAGGCCGCGATGAACAGCGCCGGATCCACCATCGCGCGGTTCAGCATCACCGACCAGTGCAGGTGCGGCCCGGTCACGCGGCCGGTGGCGCCCACCGCACAGAAGCGCTCGCCGGTCTTGAGCACATCGCCCGGCTTCACGTCGACGGCGCTCAGGTGGCAGTACATGCTCAGCAGCCCGCCGCCGTGATCGAGCCACACCGTGCCGCCGTTGAAGAAATAGTCGCCGGTGTCGATCACGCGTCCCGGCAGCGGCGCCAGCACCGGTGTGCCAGTACCGGCGGCGATGTCCATGCCGCTGTGCGGATTGCGCGACTGCCCGTTGAACACGCGCCGCAGCCCGAACGAGCTGGAGCGCCGGCCCGGCACCGGCACGCGCATGCGCAGTTCCTGCAACTGGGGCTCGGTGAAGGTGGCCATGACGGTGGCCAGGTGCGCGCGCTCGCGGTTGTAGCGCGCCTCGTCCTCGGGCGACAGATCCACCGTGCCGGGCGCCACCTTGAGGCGCTGCTCGCTGTACTGCTTGGGCGCCACCATGTAGGCGAGCTCGCGCGTTGCGCCGCCTTCGGCCTGCTGCACCGAGATGCGCGCCTCGCCGGGGGCGGTGGCCAGCGGGATGCCGACCAGGGCCGTCCATTCGATCGCGTCGCCGAGCACTAGCAGGGGCAGCTCACCGTCGCGCGCCAGCGGCCGCGCCGCTGCAGGGCCCAGCGACAGCCGCGCGATGCCGCCCGGCACCTGCGCCGCGCGCGGCCACACGGCCGGCGGCGGCGGGGCCGGTCGAGCCTTGCCGCGCGCCAGGGGCAGCGCCAGCAGCGCCGCCGCGCCGAGCAGGGCGGAGCGGCGGTTCAGAGGGGAGGGGGGTGGGGCGAATGGGGCGCGCTGACGGGACATGCCACCAGTCTAGCGAGCCGCCTTCGTGCGCTAGCCGACAATAGCCGCTGTTTGCGCCTGTCGGCGCCAGGAAGAATGCCATGATCACCCACCCCACCGCGGCCCCGGCGCCGCGAAGCAACCCGCAGGCTTGAGTCGGCGTGCGTCTTGCAGAATTCATCCTTGCCAACCGTGAAGCCATCCTGGAAGAGTGGACGGCGTTCGCCCGCACCAACCAGCCGGCGGACCGGAACCTGAGCGAACAGGCGCTGCGCGACCACGCGTCCCAGATCCTGACCGAGATCGTCGTCGACATGGGTCGGCCGAAAGAGGACGACGCGCGCCAAGGCGCGAAGGATCCCGTCGTGCCCGAAGCCAGAGGCTCGGAGGGGCCGGCGCGTGCCCACGCGAAGCAGCGCGCGCGCAACGGCTTCGAGATCAGCCAGATGGTGGCCGAGTACCGCGCCTTGCGCGCAACCATCCTGCGCCTCTGGGTCGCCAGCCACACGACGTTCTCGAGCCACGATGTCGAAGACCTGACGCGCTTCAACGAGGCCGTGGACGAGGCGCTCGCCGAGTCGCTCAAGTTCTTTCTGGTGGAGGTCGACCACGCGCGCGATCTGTTCCTTGGCGTGCTGGGGCACGACCTGCGCGGGCCGCTCAGCATCATCGCGAGCTGCGCCCAGCTGGAGGCGCGCAGCCGGCCCGACGGCGACCCGAAGAGCAGGGCCACCATCACGCTGCGCAGCGTGGCCCACATGAAGGCGCTGCTGGACGATCTGGTCGAATACGCCCGCAATCGCCTGGGCGCCAAGGTCGCCATCCAGCCCGACACGGTCGATCTCGACAAGTTCACGCGCGAGACCATCGAAGAGATCCTCGCCATCCACCCGGAGCGCGTGATCGATCTCGACATCCGTGGCAACCTGCAGGGCCACTGGGATGTCCACCGGCTGCACCAGGTCGTGGCCAACCTGATCTTCAATGCGCTGAAGTACGGCGAAGCCGAAAAACCGATCGCCATCACCCTGGACGGAACCGCGGCCGACGAGGTGGTGCTCGCGGTGCACAGCATCGGCGCCACGATCTCCCCCGGGGTCTTGCCCACCATCTTCGAGCCGCTGGTGCGCGACGTCGACGACGTGGCCTGGCAGGCGTCGGGCGCCAACATGGGGCTCGGCCTCTATGCCGCCCACGAAATCGTGACCGCGCATTCGGGCGTCATCAGCGTCACGTCGACCGACGAAGACGGCACCCGCTTCGAGGTGCGGCTGCCGCGCATCAACTCTCAGGCGTAGTCGAGCGGCAGCGCGGTGGTGTACTTGATCTGCTCCATCGCGAAGCTCGAACTCACGTCGGACAGCTCGATCTCCCGGATCAGCCGCTGGTAGACCGCGTCGTAGCCCTTGATGTCGGGGACCACCACGCGCAGCAGGTAGTCGACATCGCCGCTCATCCGGTAGAACTCGACGATCTGCGGAATGGCCGCGACCACGGCCGTGAAGCGCTGGAACCAGCGTTCGTTGTGCTCGCTGGTGCGAACCGACACGAAGACGGTGACGCCCACGTTCAGCTTGTCCGGATCGAGCAGCGCCACCCGCTGCCGGATGTAGCCCTCGCGCTCCAGCCGCTGGATGCGGCGCCAGCAGGGCGTGGCCGACAGGCTGACGCGCTCGCTGATCTCCTGCAGCGACGCAGCGGCATTGACTTGCAGCATTTCGAGGATGGATTTGTCGACTTTGTCCATGAATGGCGTATTTGTTCGAAGAATCTGGAGCTGAGAGCAAGATTTTGCTACCGCAGCGCCATTCGAGGCAATTTCAGCAAAACAAACCCGGCCTTGGTTTTCTAGACTGGCTTCGTCCACAACAGCGTTTGCGCGAAAGTCCGTTGCCTTGACCATCTTCGAATCCGAAACCTGCCTGGTGCGTACCGGGCGCAGCTCTTCCAGCCACCACGGCATGGTCAACACGCCGGTCTTTCGCGGCTCCACCATCCTGTCGAGTTCGCTCAGCGAATGGGAGTCGCGCAAGCTGCCGGGCAACCCGTATGCCTCTTACGGCCGCTTCGGAACGCCGACCACCCGCGCGCTCGAGACCGCCATCGCCGAGCTGGAAGGTGGCCACCAGGCCATTGTGTTTCCGTCCGGGCTGGCGGCCTGCACGCACAGCCTGCTGGCCTTTCTGAAGCCCGGCGACCACGCCTTGATCACCGACAGCGTGTACGGCCCGACCCGCGCCTTTGCGCTCACCGTGCTCCGGCGCTTCGGCATCGAGGTCGAATTCTTCGACCCGCTGGCCGGCTGCGACATCCGCCGGCAGATGCGGCCGACGACGCGTGTGGTGTTCGTCGAATCGCCAGGCTCCACCACGTTCGAGGTGCAGGACATCCCGGCCATCGCGCACGAGGCGCACAGGGTCGGTGCCTTCGTGGTGATGGACAACACCTGGGCCAGCCCGCTCTTCTTCAAGCCGTTCGAGCACGGCGTGGACGTGTCGATCCAGGCTGCCACCAAGTACATCGTGGGCCACTCCGATGCGCTGCTCGGCGCGGTAACGGCCAACGAGCGGGCCTGGCCCCTGCTGCAGCAGACCGCCCACGATTTCGGCCAGACCGCAGGGCCCGACGACCTGTACCTGGCGCTGCGCGGCCTCCGCAGCCTCTCGGTGCGGCTGCACCGGCACTGGGAGAATGGCGTGCTGCTCGCGGAGAGCATGGCACGCCATCCGATGGTGGCGCAGGTGCTGCACCCGGCGCTGCAGGACGATCCGGGCCATGCGCTCTGGCGGCGAGACTTCAAGGGCGCGAGCGGCCTGTTCGCAGTAGCCCTGCAACCGGTAGGCCGCGCGGCATTGGGTATCTTCTTCGACAGCCTCGAATTGTTCGGCATCGGCCTGTCGTGGGGTGGCTTCGAGAGCCTGGCCCTGCCGATGGATCCGCCGACCCGCGCGGTTCGTCCGTGGACGCATGAAGGCCCGTTGCTGCGCATCCACGCAGGGCTGGAGTCGTGCAACGATCTGATGCGCGACATGCAATCCGCGCTCGACCGGATGCAGCGGCACTGCTGAAGCGCCGCGGCCCGCGCACGGACATTGCGTCGCCCGGTTATTCCTTCAACTTTCAGAGAGTCCAGATGAACGCCTTTCGCCACCCCTGCCAGCGCGCCGCACTGTGCCTGGCATTTGCCGCTTCGCTCGTCGTGCCGGCCCTGCCGGCCGCGGCCGAAGAGTGGCCGACCAAGCCGGTCACGATGATCATGGGCTTCCCGGCCGGCTCCGGCGTGGACGTCGTCGCCCGTGCCATCCAGGAGCCGCTCGGCAAGCAGTTGGGGCAGCCCGTCGTCATCGACTACAAGTCCGGCGCCGCCGGCAACATCGCCAGCGAGTACGTGGCCAACTCGAAGCCGGACGGCTACACCCTCGTCTTCGGCACGGCCGCGACGCACGGCAGCAATGCCGCGCTCTACAAGAAGCTGCCGTTCGACGTGGAAGCCGACTTCGTGCCGGTCGCGCCGGTGCTCGACGTCTCGAACGTGCTCATGGTGAATCCCGAGGTCATCGACGCGAAGACGCTGAAGGAGTTCGTCGACCTGGTCAAGGCCAACCCCGGCAAGTACAACTACGCCTCCACCGGCAACGGTGCCGGCACACACATGGCCTTTGCCGAGTTCAATTCGCGGCTGGGCCTCAACATGATCCACGTGCCCTACAAGGGCGGGCCGGAGGCCATCCTGTCGGTGGTGCGCGGCGAGACCTGCTGCATCATGAACCAGGTGCAGACGGCGCTGCCGCAGCTCAAGGCCGGCAAGGTGCGGCTGCTGGGCGTGACCACCGTCAAGCCGGTTCCGGCCGTGAGCGATGTGCCGACCATCGCATCGAGCGGGCTGCCAGGCACCAAGGGCTTCGACAGCGCCATCTGGTTCGCCGTGTTTGCGCCCAAGGGAACCGACCCGGCCATCGTCAACAAGCTCAACGCCGCTATCCGCACGGTGATGGAGCAGCCCGAGCTGCGGGCCAAATTCGAAAGCCAGGGCAACACCGTGCGCATCGAAACCCCGGCGCAGTTCAAGCAGACCGTGCATGCCAACCGGCTGAAGTGGGCAGAGGTTGCCAAGACTGCCAACATCAGCCTGGACTGAACCCACCATCCTCCCCATGAAACCCGATCCTTCTTTCCTCTCATCGCCCGACGGTCTGGCCGCGCTCGAACGGCGCCTTGCCAAAGACCTCGAATGGCTCGGCTGGCCGGCACGCGACTGGATGCCGCCGTGCCTGCATGCCGGTGAAGCGGTGCTCGACGTGGCGATCATCGGCGGCGGCCAGGCCGGCCTGGCCGCCGCCGTCGGCCTCGCGCAGCTGGGTATCCGCGCCGTGGTGTTCGACCGTGCAAGCGCCGGCTTCGAAGGCCCCTGGGCCACCACCGCGCGCATGGAGACGCTGCGCTCGCCCAAGGAACTCACCGGCCCGGCCATGGGCCTGCCGGCACTCACGTTCCGCGCCTGGTTCGAGGCGCAGTTCGGGCTGGACGCCTGGACGGCGATGGACAAGATCCCGCGGCTGCAATGGATGGACTACCTGCGCTGGTACCGGCGCGTGATGGCGGTGGACGTGCGCAACGACACGCAGGTGGTCGCCATCCATCCGCGTGCCGACGCGCTGGTTGGCCTCGACCTGCAGACGCCCGATGGCGCCCGCAGCGTGCTGGCGCGCCGCGTCGTGCTGGCCACCGGCCGCGACGGCCTGGGCGGCCCGACGGTGCCGGCCTTCGTGCGCGGGCTGCCGCGGGGCAAGTGGGCCCACTCCTCGGACGAGATGGATTACGACAGCCTCGCCGGCCTGCGCGTCGGCGTGATCGGTGCCGGTTCGTCGTCGATGGACAGCGCCGCCACGGCGCTGGAAGCCGGCGCGCGCAGCGTCGACCTGCTGATCCGGCGCGACGACCTGCCGCGCGTCAACAAGGGCAAGGGCGCCGGCGTGCCGGGCCTCACGCAGGGCCACTACGACCTGCCCGACGAATTCAAGTGGCGCGTGCGCCATTACATCAACGTCGCGAACGTGCCGCCTCCGCGCGGCAGTACCCAGCGTGTTTCGAGCCACGCCAACGTGCGCTTCAATTTCGGCTGCCCGATCCGCGGCGTCGAGATGGTGGGCGACGCGCTGGCCATCTCGACGCCCAGGGGCGATTTCGAGGTCGACTTCCTGATCGTCGCCACCGGTTTTCGCATCGACTGGTTCAGCCGGCCCGAGTTCGCGGCCATCGCGCCGCACATCCGCGCCTGGAAAGACCGGTTCGTGCCCGCGCCGGGCAACGAAGACGAAGAACTGGCCGACTCGCCCGACCTGGGGCCGGCCTTCGAGTTGCAGGAAAAATCCGCCGGCGCATGCCCGGGGCTCGACCGCATCCACTGCTTCTGCTACCCGGCCGCCTTGTCGCATGGCACCGTGTCGGGCGACATCCCGGCCATCAGCGATGGCGCAAAGCGCCTGGCAAGCGGCCTGGCCAGCCTGTTCTACCGCGAGGACTTCGAGCAGCATTTCGCAAACCTCGAGGCCTACGACGAACCTGAACTGCTCGGCGACGAATGGGTGCCGGCACCACCGCCCGCTGCGCGCACCGTTTCTCTTGTTTGACCACAGCCATCCACACAACGACATGACATCTTCTGCACCGACGCCCGACGACGTGATCGACCAGGCCGTTCCGCTGGCCCCGGACCATCCCCTCTACGCACTGCGGCGCGAGCGACCCAAGGTCGTCGCCTCCACGCAGGGCAGCTACGAGGGCATGTTTTCGCCGGCGGTGCAGGGCATCTCCGTGACCGAGCGGTTGCTGGTGGCGCTGCATGCATGCCGGCTGTCGAAGGCCGACAGCCTTGCCGCGCACTACCGCAGCCGCCTGGTGGCTGACGGTGCCGATGCCGCCCTGGTCGATGCCGTCGCCAGCGGCAACGCAACGCCGCCGGCCGATGCACGCCTGCAGACGATCCTGGGGTTCACCGCCAAGCTGATCGACCGCCCGATCGAGGGCGACCGCGCGGCGATCGATGCGCTCTTGCGTGCCGGCCTCAGCACCCCTGCCGTCGTTGCGCTGGGCCAGCTGATCGCGTTTCTGTCGTACCAGATCCGCGTGGTTGTCGGCCTGCAGGCCATGGCCGAAGCGGGGGCAGCAGCATGAGCGCCGTACTCGCGAGCACGCCGATCCGCAGCCACGGCTTCACCAACGAGGTGCTCGGCTGGAAGGCCTGGCTCGAGACGGTCGACCTCGCCACCGCGAGCCCGGAGCAGATCGCTGCGCTGGAAGAAATGAGCCCGCAGGCCAAGCAGTCCGCCTACTTCCTGCTGCTGGCGCACCAGCCCGAAATGCTGCTGCAGCGCTCGATTGCCTTCAACGCCATCATGTTCGCGCCCGGCGGCATGCCACGCGCCGAACGCGAGCTGGGGGCCACGGTGGAGTCTCGCCTCAACGGCTGCGTCTACTGCGCGTCGGTTCACGCCCAGCGCTTCGAACAACTGGCCAAGCGCAACGACGTGATCGCGCAGTTGTTCGAAGACCCTCTTTCGGCCGGCACCACGCCGCGCGAGCAGGCCATCGTCAAGTTCTCGGCCGAACTCGCGCTGAAGCCCGATGCACTTTCGGCCGAACACGTGCGCGCGCTGCGTCACGCCGGGCTGAGCGACATGGAAGTGCTCGACCTGGTGCATGCCGTGGCGCTTTTCGCATGGGCCAATCGGCTCATGCTCAACATGGGCGAGCCGATTTTTCCTGAAGCGGCGGCAGTGGCGGCGGCCTGATCAGCGCAGCCGGGCCTGCAGGCCCGCGACCGTTTCGGCCGCGAGGCCGAGCGGCTCGAGCAGGTCGTTGTCCAGCGCATGGTCGCGGCCGGCCACCATTGCAGCACTGTCCACCATCGTGCGGGTCGCCGGCATCGGCACGCCCGCCACGCGGCCCAGCGCCTGCAGAAACACCAGCCCGTACGGAATGTCTTCCGTCAGAAAACGCGTGTCCAGCCGGGTCGGCCCGGGCGGGCCGCCGCGCTGCGCGTGCAGCTCGTCCGCGATGTCCTGCAAGCGCGTGGAGGTGGTGCCGAAGGAGCGCGCGAAATGCGCCTCGACACTGCCGACCTCGATGCCGAAGGCCGCGGCCAGCGCGCGCCGCTCGGCGTCCAGTGTCTCGATCACCCGCGCCACGCCCGGCGTGAGGCAGTGGTACTGCGGCCAGGCCTCGGCGCGTTCGATGCGCGTCCAGTTGAACAGCGCCAACGGCACATGGGTGCCGGGGTTGACGTTGGACAGGGCGCTGGCCAGCGCATTCGACTGCGCCGAGAAGCCGTCGCCGAAGAGCGCGGTGCACAGCGTCACCGCAGCACCCGTCTGCGCCTGCGGCAGCGCCGAGACGCCCACCGCGCTGCGCCGCATCATGATGCGCACATGCCCGGGCGACGCGCGGCGCGCGGTCAACACCGTGGTGTTGAAGCTGACGACAGTCACGCGCCTGCCGGCACGCAAGGCGCTCTCGTGCAGGTAGAGGGCCGACAGCGATGCCATCGAACTGACGATCACCACCTGCCCGTCACGCAGCCATGGCAGCAGCGCATCCATCACGCGGCGGTGGCCGTTGGCCGGCACGGCAACCAGCAGCACGTCGCTCTCGCGGCAGAGTTGGGCCGGGTCGTCCGCCACCTGCACCGCCAGCGTGCCCTGGTGCAGCCCTTCGGCATGCAGCGGGTTCGTGCGCAAGGCTTCGGTGCCGGCGCCGCCGGGCGACCACAGCATGGCGCCGTGCCCGGCCCGCACCAGCCAGGCCGCACTGGCGAGCGCGATGGCGCCGGCGCCCGCGATGCCGACGCGCTGGCGCTGCGCTGCTTCTTCAATCAATCTTGATGCCGCCGAGCTTGACGACGTTGGCCCAGCGCTGGCTGTCTTCAGCGATGACCTTGTCGAGCTCTGCGCTGCCGCCGCAGGTGCTGACCGCGCCGAGCTGGGCAAAGTGCTGCTTCGTCTCGGGCAACTGGCACACCTCGAGCAGCGCGGCCGAGAGCTTTTTCACCTGTTCGGCCGGCATGCGGGCCGGCGCCATCACGCCCACCCAGATCGGCACCTCCATGCCGCGCAGCTTGGCGGCTTCGCCCACCGTGGGCGGATTGCCGAGCGTTGGCAGGTGCGCCTTCGAGAAGGTGCCGAGCACGCGGGCCTTGCCGCTCTGGACCATCGGATCGATCGACGCGGCGCTGGTGACGATCATGGCAACCTGCCCGCCCATCAGGTCGGTCAGGGCAGGGGCAGCACCGCGGTAGGGAACGTGCAGCAGCGTGACGCCGGCGGCCTGGCCCAGCAGCGCACCGGTGAGATGCGACACCGTGCCGTTGCCGGTGGAGGCGTAGGTCACCTGGCCGGGGCGTGCCTTCGCATCGCGCAGCGCGTCGGCCAGCGTCTTGTAGGCGCTGTCGGAGCGCACCGCCACCGTCATCGGCGTGTCTGCGATCAGGGCCACCGGCACCAGGTCGTGCCGCGGGTCGTAAGGCAGCTTGGACTGGAGTTGCGGCGCGACCGTGATGGCGCCGCCGGTGGCCATCAGCACCGTGGCGCCATCGGTGGCCTTGGCCACTGCATCGGCGGCCACGATGCCGCCCGCGCCCGCCTTGTTGTCGACGATGACCGTGCCGCCCAGCTTGCCGGTGAGCTTGGCGCCGAGGTAGCGCGCGATCACGTCCTGCGCACCACCGGGCGCAAACGGCACCACGATGCGCAGCGGCTTGCTGTCGGTTTGCGCCATGAGCGGCGAAAGCGGCGCGAGTGCCAGGCAGGCCGCCAGCCCGAGGAAAAGTTTTTTCAAACGCAGCTTCATCATCACTCCAGACAAAAACGAGAACCCTGCGAATTCCGGGCCCGATGCCTCCAGCTTAAAGCGCTGCGTCGCCCGACCAGCTTCCGGGTGCCAGCCCGTCCAGCGTGTGGGGCCCGATCGCGGCGCGAATCAGGCGCAGCGTCGGCAGCCCCACGGCCGCCGTCATGCGGCGCACCTGGCGGTTGCGGCCTTCGCGGATGGCCAGCTCCAGCCAGGCCGTGGGAATGCTGCGGCGTTCGCGGATCGGCGGCTGCCGCTCCCACACATCGGGCGGCGGATCGAGCAGGCGCGCACGCGCCGGGAGGGTCATGCCGTCGTTGAGCTCAACGCCCGCGCGCAAGGCGGCCAGTGCCGCATCGGTCGGCACGCCTTCCACCTGCACCCAGTAGACCTTTTCCATCTTGAAGCGCGGATCGGCGATGCGGGCCTGCAGCCTGCCGTCGTCGGTGAGCAGCAGCAGCCCCTCGCTGTCGGCATCGAGGCGGCCGGCCACGTAGATGCCCGGGATGTCGATGAAGTCCTTCAGCCCGCGCCAGCGGCCCTCTGGCGTGAACTGGCTGAGCACGCCGTAGGGCTTGTTGAAGCGGATCAGGCGGCTCGCGGGGGCAGGTGTCATGGCGAGGCAGCATAGCGTCGAGCCATCGCCTGGGACGCGCCATAACCGCCCGCTGCTCGGTAGCGCCCGGGGCTTTGCCCCATCGTGCGCTTGAAGGCAGAACTGAACGCGGTGTCGGAGCCATAGCCGACACTCTCGGCAATAACGGAGAGGCTCTTGTCGCCCGCTCTCAGGGCCGCGCCCGCGACTGCCATGCGCCAGTCGATCAGGTAGCGCAGCGGCGGCACTCCGACCCGCGCCTTGAAGCGCTCGGTGAAAGCCGTGCGCGACATCGCAACCGCCGATGCGAGTTCCTCGACGATCCAGCGGCGGGCGATGTCGGCGTGCATCAGGCCCAGGGCCGCACCGATCTTCGGGTCGGCAAGGGCGCCCAGCCAACCGGGCGTGTGAACACCCGAGGCCAGGTGCACCCGCAGGATCTGCACGAGCACCATGTTCGCGAGATTCGTGGCGACGACCGCGGCACCGGGCCCTGCGGTCGCCGTCTCGAGACGGAGAAGCTCGAGCAGGGCGCGCAGCGGCGCGGCACTTTCGGAAGCGGCCCGCACGTGAATCAGCGGCGGCAGCAGCTGCAGGAGCAGATCACCGGTGTCATCGTCGAAGACGAAGCGGCCTCCCGCCGCACTGGCCTTCTCGCCCGCTTCGCCATGGCGAACGATCCCGTCCGGGCCAAGGCAGGCGGCGAGGATTTCACGCCCATCGACAGGCGCCAGTGCCGGGTCGCTGCCCGTGCAATAGGGCTGCCCGCGTGTCAGCAGGAAGAAATCTCCCGTCCCGAGATGGACTGGCGGCGCCCCGTCCTCGGTCCACAGCCAGAACGATCCTTCCATGACGCCGCCAAACTTGGCGTGCGGGAGGCCCGAAAACCGCATCGCCCAGGCGCCGCGCACCTCGATACACGCCGACAGCACGCTGTCGACCTTGAGCAGGGAAAAGACGTCCGACAGCGGGTCCATGAAGTCCGTACGTTCAATGAAGAATGGCGGCGAATCGATAGGGGCGGAATCGACCGACGCGCCACATCATGCAGCTTGTCTGCAAAGGAACGCGTCATGCCAGGAATCAGAAACAAGATCATCGCCATCACGGGCGCCAGCAGCGGCATCGGCGAGGCGACCGCGTTGTTGTTGGCCTCGCGTGGCGCAAAAGTCGTGCTCGGTGCGCGCGGCCTGAACCGCCTCGAGGCCCTGGTCGCCCGCATCGCGGAGGCGGGCGGTGAAGCCGTCTGCGCCCCTACCGACGTGACCCGGCGCGACGACCTGTCGCAGCTTGTCGGCCTGGCGTGCGAGCGCTATGGAAAGCTCGACGTGCTTGTCAGCAACGCCGGCATCGGGCCGATTTCACCGCTCGACGATCTGCGCGTCGAGGATTGGGAGGCCATGGTCGACATCAACATCAAGGGTGTGCTGTACGGCATCGCCTCGGCACTGCCCGTGTTCCGCGCGCAGGGCTCCGGCCACTTCGTCAACATCGCGTCGACCGCGGCGCATCGTATCGTGCCGAACATGGCGGTCTATGCCGGCACCAAGCTGGCGGTGCGTGCGATCTCGGAGGGCTTGCGGCAGGAGGCTGGCGAGAAACTGCGCGTGACGGTCATTTCACCGGGCTTCACGCGGACGAACTTCGCGGAATCCATGACCGACCCGGCGCTGAAGGCGCAGACCCTCGCATCCATGGACAAGTTCGCGATATCGCCGGAGGCGATCGCACGAGCCATCGCCTTCGCGATCGAACAACCCGCCGACGTGGACGTCGGCGAGATCGTCGTCCGTCCTACTGCACAGGGCTAGCCTGTCGGGCCAGCCAGGTCTCGAGGGTGATCGAACCGAGCCACGGCTTGTCGCCCGGCGTGAGCGACTGGTCGTTCAGCTCCACGCCGAAGTACAGGGCCTTGGCATCGGGCACTACGGTGCGCGGGTCGTTGGTGGCGCTCAGGTAGCGCTGCACCATCGTGGACAGGCTCGCGCGCTCCGGCCCGGCGATTTCGACCATGCCGTTGACCGGCGCGCCCAACGTGTAGTCGGCCATCGCCGCGGCCACGTCGTCGGCCGCGATCGGCTGCAGGTGCGCGGTCGAGAGCCGCGTCGTCTGCCCCTCGGTGCCTCCCTGCGCGATGCCGCCGAGGAACTCCAGGAACTGCGTAGCCCGCACGATCGTGTAGGGGACTTTGCCGGCCTTGATCAGCGCCTCTTGCGCCAGCTTGGCGCGGAAGTAGCCGCTGGCCTGCAGCCGCTCGGTGCCGACCACCGCCAGCGCCACGTGGTGCTTCACCCCCGCAGCGACTTCTGCCGCGAGCAGGTTGCGGCCCGAGGTCTCGAAGAAGTGGAGCACGGCCTTGTCTTCGAAGGTTGGCGAATTGGCCACGTCGACCACCACCTGCGCGCCCGCGAGCGCTTCGGCCAGGCCCTCGCCGGTGAGCGTGTTGACGCCCGTGTTGGGCGAGGCCGCCACGGCCTCGTGGCCGCGCTGCTGAAGAAGCTTGACGAGCTTGCTGCCGATGAGGCCGGTGCCGCCGATGACAACGATTTTCATGAGGATTCCTTTGCGCATCTGTGTTTTGATGCCGTCATTGTGAAAGCGAACCCATCTGGCGGAAATGACGAAGACCCCTGAAATACTGCCAAACGTAACGCCAAAGCGCCCGCGCGCACGGCGCGTCTTGTTCGTCGCCTTTCCCGAGGTCGGCCTGCTCGACCTGAGCGGCGCGCAAACCGTGTTCTGGGCGGCCACCAAGGCGATGGAGGCGCGCGGCCTGAAGGGCTACGAGCGCCTGAATGCCAGCGTCGAAGGCGGCCTGGTGCGCAGTGCCGAAGGGCTCGAGCTGAACACCGCGCCGCTGTCGACGTTCCGGCCTTCGTCGGTCGACACGCTCATCGTGCCCGGCTCGCCGCACATCGAACGCGTGCTCGACCACGCCGTGCCGCTCGTCAAGTGGCTGCGCCGCGCCTCGCGCGCCACGCGCCGCACCGCGTCGGTGTGCAGCGGCGCCTTCCTGCTGGCCGCGGCCGGTCTGCTCGACGACAAGCGCGCCGCCACCCACTGGGCCATGTGCGACATGCTGGGCCAGCGCTTTCCGTCGGTGCAGGTCGACCGCGACGCCATCTTCGTGCAGCAGGGCGCGGTGTGGACGTCAGCCGGCGTCACCGCCGGCATCGACCTTGCGCTGGCGCTGGTCGAGGCCGATTGCGGCCACGAGGTGGCCATGGAGGCGGCGCGCGAGCTGGTCGTGTTTCTCAAGCGCCCCGGCGGCCAGTCGCAGTACAGCGGCATGTTGCAGGCCCAGGCCGAAGACGCCACCGCCACCTTCGACGAACTGAACCTCTGGATCGCCGGCCACCTGGATCACCCGAGGCTCGGCGTCGAGTTGCTGGCCGAGCAGGCACGCATGAGCCCGCGCAACTTTGCCCGCGTCTACAAGCAGAAGACCGGCCGCACGCCGGCCAAGGCGGTGGAAGTGTTCAGGCTGGAGGCCGCGCGGCGGCTGCTGGAAGATTCAACCCGCAACGTCGACCAGGTCGCACGCCTGTGCGGCTTCGGCGACGAGGAGCGCATGCGCGTGACCTTCCAGCGCCACCTGGGCGTGGCGCCGCGGGACTACCGGCGGCGGTTTGCGAAGGGGGGGTGATCCGGCTCATCCCGCCCATGCGCCCAACCCGGCACGCTGACGTAGTAGCGCAGCGCCTTGCCCTGGCCGGTGGTGTGCAACAAGCCATGCTGCACCAGATCCGACAGGTCGCGTGTGGCTGTGGCTTTCGACGCGTCGACCATCTTCAGATACTTCTCGACATTGAGGCCACCCAGAAAGCCGCCGTCACCCGCGAGCAGCAGGCGCTGCAGCAGCTTTCTCTGGCGCTCGTTGATGGCGGCACCCTGCGCCTGAGTGGCCCAGAAGCGCGATCGTTCGAGCGAGGCCTGGATCACCTCACCGGCCGCCACACAGGCGCGACCGAACACGTCGGCAAACCATTGAACGAAAGCTGTCACGTCGACGCCACCGCGCTGGGCCTGCGCCAGCGCGTCGTAGTAGCCACGCCGCTCGACCAGAACCTGGCGCGACAGGCTGTAGAGCCGGGTCGGTGCGCCGCTGTCCTGCGCCAGCGCCATATCGGAAACGGCGCGGCCGATGCGGCCATTGCCGTCCTCGAACGGGTGAATCGTCTCGAACCACACATGTGCGATGGCCGCCCGTGCGATCCCGTCCATCGCAGCCGGGCGACCGGGCAGGGGCGTGGTGGCCGCGAACCACTGGAGGAAGGCCTCCATCTCGCGCGGCACGTCGGCCGAAGCCGGCGCCGTGTAGTGCACGACCTCCTTGCCCAGCGCGCCGCTCACAATCTGCATCGCGTCGGCGTGGTCGCGGAAGCGGCCTACCGCGATGCGACGGATGCCTGCAGTGCCGCCCGGAAACAGCGCCGATTGCCAACGGCAGAGCCTGTCGGTGTCCAGCGGTTCGCGGAAGTTGAGCGTCGCATCCTGAATCACCTCGACCAGGCCATCGACATGGCGAAGGTGCGGCCCGCGGTCGTCCGCGCCAAGGTGCCGCAGCACGGACGAGCGCACAGCGGCCAGATCCAGCGTCTCGCCCTCGATGGCGGCGGTGGCAACCGCTTCCTGCATCCAGAGTTCCTGCGCAATGGCGTCCATCGACTCCAGCCCAATCGCCCGCGCCATGCCGTTGGCCTGGCCCTTTAATTCGCGCGCCCGCAGCAACGCAGGGCCAGCGGCTGCGAAGTCGAAATGGAGTTGCGGCCAGTCGGGCTGCTGCCAGATGTAGTGCGGAGCATGTGAAGCCATGCGCCGCATTTTAGGTTAATCGGCTCAAAAAATGAGTCGATTAATCGGGTTTTCGGCTCACCACACCCTCAAGCCGCCCCGCGAAAGCACGACAGCCCCCACGGCGTGAGCTTCACCGGCAGGTGGTAGTGCTGCGAAGCGTCGGCAATGCCGAAGCGGAACACCTGCACCTCCATGAAGGCCGGCTGCGGCAACGACGGCGTGCCGCGCGCGCGATAGTAGTCGGCCACATGCAGCCGCAACTCGTACACGCCGACGTCGAACAACCGCTCGCGCCCCTCGATGCCATCCATCACCCCATTGCGCCCGACCTTGCCCGTCGCCACCGGCGTCCAGCGCTCACCCTCGGCAGTGCCGGGCGCGCCGTCAGCGCGCACGATGTCGACCCGCATGCCCGTGGCAACGACACCGTTGGCGACATCGACCACATGGATGGAAACGGCTTGCATGTATGAAAGGCTCCTGCGCTGAGGTGGGTGGCGAAGGGATGAGAGACGCGGGCGTGCGACCCTGCTGTCACTGTCCATCCCACAAGAAGCCGACAGGATAGCGGCGCGAACAGACGGGAAGCTGAACAGCGAGTACTGCTGGCAACGCGTCGGCCTCTTTTCAGCGACTACGTAGAAGGACTGCTATTTCCCCCAGCTATCCCGCATCCCCGCAGCCCGATTGAACACAAACTTCCCGTCCTCGGCCGCCTTCGCATCCACCACAAAGTACCCATGCCGCTCGAACTGATACCCCGCGCCGCCCGCCGCCGCAGCGGCCAGTGACGGCTCCACGAACGCCGCGCAGGTCACCAGGCTCTCTTTATTGAGCTCGTCCAGCAGCTCCCCGCTGCCCGGCTGCGCCGCCGCAAACAGCCGCTCGTACAGGCGCACTTCGGCCGGCACGGCATCGGCCACGGCCACCCAGGTGATGTTGCCCTTGACCTTGATCGCGTCCGCGCCGGGCGTGCCGCTCTTGGTGTCGGGCACCAGCTTGGCTTGCACCTCCGTCAGCTTGCCGCTGGCATCGCGCGTGCCGCCGATGCATTCGATGGTGTGGCCGTATTTCAGGCGCACCTTGTTGCCGGGGAACAGGCGGAAGAAGCCCTTGGGCTGCACGTCTTCGTAGTCGGTGCGTTCGATCCACACCTCGCGGCCGATCTTGAAGCGGCGCAGGCCCCCTTCGGCGTCGCGCGGGTTCACGGGGGCGGTGCAGTCGTCGAGCACGTCGTCGCCGCCCATCAGTTCGCCCCAGTTGGTGATGACGAGCTTGACCGGGTCGAGCACGGCCATGGCGCGTGGGGCGATGGGGTCGAGGGTGTCGCGCAGCGCGGCTTCGAGGCTGGCGTAGTCGATCCAGCCGCCGGACTTGGTCACGCCGCTGCGTTCGCAGAACAGTTGCAGCGCCTCGGGCGTGTAGCCGCGGCGGCGCAGGCCGGCGAGGGTGGGCATGCGGGGGTCGTCCCAGCCGTCGACGTGCTTTTCTTCGACCAGCTGGCGCAGCTTGCGCTTGCTGGTGATGACGTGCGTGACGTTCAGGCGCGCAAATTCGTACTGGCGCGGGTGCGGGCTGGCGACGAGGCCGCCTTCGGCCAGGCGATCGAGCAGCCAGTCGTAGAACGGGCGCTGGTCTTCAAACTCCAGCGTGCAGATGGAATGGGTGATCTGCTCCAGCGCGTCTTCGATCGGGTGCGCAAAGGTGTACATCGGGTAGATGCACCACTTGTCGCCGGTGTTGTGGTGCGTGGCCCGGCGAATGCGGTAGAGCGCCGGGTCGCGCATGTTGATGTTGGGGCTCGCCATGTCGATCTTGGCGCGCAGGATGGCGGCGCCGTCTTCGAGCTGGCCGTCGCGCATGGCGCGAAAGCGGGCGAGGTTTTCGTCGGGCGTGCGGGCGCGGAACGGGCTGTGGGTGCCGGGCGTGTTGAAGTCGCCGCGGTTGTGGCGGATCTCGTCGGCGCTTTGCTCGTCCACGTAGGCCAGGCCGGCCGTGATCAGGTACTCGGCCGCGCGGTACATGAAGTCGAAGTAGTCGCTGGCAAAGTATTCGTGCGGCTGCATCGTGCCGGGCGCGCTGGGGCGGTCGGCCAGGAAGGTTTCGTAACCGAGCCACTTCACCGCGTCGCGGATGCTGTCGACGTATTCCTGCTCTTCCTTCTCGGGATTGGTGTCGTCAAAGCGCAGGTGGCATACGCCGCCGTACTCTTTGGCCAGCTCGAAGTTCAGCCAGATGCTCTTGGCATGGCCGATGTGCAGGTAGCCGTTGGGCTCGGGCGGAAAGCGCATGCGCACCTTGGCCGGGTCTTGCATGCCCTGCGCATGGTGTTGCGCGTCGCCGGGGCTGCCGCCCCATTTGCGTGCGGCGTAGGCGCCCTGTTCGAGGTCGTTTTCGATCACGTGGCGCAGGAAATTGCTCGGCTTGGCGGTGTCTTTGTCAACGGGAGAAGTCATCTGTTCATTCTAGGGGGCAGGTTTATACGGGTTACTTTTGGCAACCTTCTTCACACAAGGGAGTGCACCTGATTTGCACCTGACGCGTTCAATACCCACATCGGCGAAAATTCCGCCTGTAACCGGAGATCCCACCATGAGCTTCAACCGTTCAACCTTCTTCAAATGGTCTGCCGCCGCCGCCGTGGCTGCAGGTGCCTTGTTCACGGCTGCATCGGCCAACGCCAACGGCGTGAGCTGGTCGGTCGGCGTCAACGCCCCTGGCATCGCGGTCGGCGTGGCCCAGCCGGGCTACTACGCCCCGCCGCAGCCCGTCTACTACAACGCGCCACAGGCCTACTACGCGCCCCCGCCGCCGGTTTACTACCGCCCGGCGCCCGTGTACTACGCGCCGCCGCCGGTGTACTACCGTCCGGCACCCGTCTACTACGGCCGCGGTGACGGTTACTACCGCCATCACCACCGTCGCGACTGGCGCTGAGGCAGCCAGGCGGTAACGGGGGGCACTCCCTCGATCGCCTGCTGTCATCGCCCCCAGGATTGCCGAAGGCCGGCTCCGGAAACGGAGCCGGCTTTTTTCATGGAAAAACGGCGGCGACCGGACGGCCCCGCCACCTACGTGCAGGGCGGTGCGGGGTGGCTAAAAACGTGGTTTCCGATTCTTTCGCAACATATCCCGGAGCCAACGTATGAACACCGCCACCATGACCGAGAAGCAGCAGGCCGTGAAGCCCGACCTGAACCAGCCCAGCCACGAAACCCAGAAGTACGGCGAAATCGTCAAGCTGCCGAACGGCCTGTCTGAAAAGGTGTGCAAGGAAAGCGTGGCGCTGCTCAACCAGTGCCTGGCCGACACCATCACGCTGCGCGACATGTACAAGAAGCACCACTGGCAGGTGGTCGGCCCCACGTTCAACCAGCTGCACCTGATGTACGACCAGCATTACGAAGCCCAGGTGCTTCTGGTCGACATCCTGGCCGAGCGCATCCAGTTGCTGGGCGGCATCGCGCTGGCCATGGCGGCCGACATTGCCGAAACCACGAAGATCGAGCGCCCTCCGCGCGGCCGCGAGCCGGCTGCGGTGCAGATCAAGCGGCTGGCCAAGGCGCACGAACTCATCATCGTCGAGGCCCGCAAGGCGGCCAAAAAGGTCGACGAAGCGGGCGACGACGGCAGCAACGACGTGTTCGTGAGCAACGTGCTGCGCACCAACGAACTCCAGGTGTGGTTTCTGACCGAGCACCTGGTGGCGGCCTCGCCCGTCTCGGCCTGAGCCGCGCCATGGCCGGCTGACCGGCCGGCCGGCTACATCGCGCGGAACAGGTGCGCGAAGAGCCGGCTCACCGCCAGCCGCTCCTTGCGGCCGCGCAGTTGCAGATGCAGCTTGCCGGCCTCGTCGCGGTGCACCGATTCGATCGCCTCGGTGTTCACTACCACGGCGCGGTGCACCTGCCAGAAGGCGTTGGCATCGAGTTGCGGCAGCAGTTGCTTCAGCGGCGTGCGGATCAGGTATTCGTGGCCCGCGGTGAGCACACGCACGTATTTGTCGGCCGCCTCGAAGTAGAGCACCTCGTCGACCGGCACCATGCGCACGGTGGCGCCCGAACTCCCGGCATCGCTGGCGGCGATGCGCTTGAGCGGGGCCGGCTGGCCGGGCAGGGCGCCGTTGCCGGCCGCCGACAGCATGCGGCGCCATTGCGCCAGGGTTTCTTCCAGCGCGGCGCCGGTGCCGTTCGGCACGGCTTCGACCGGCGCGCGGGCGGCCAGCGAGGCCTGCAGCCGGGCCGTGGTCTTGCGCAGGCGCTCGGGCTGCACGGGCTTGAGCACGTAATCGACCGCGTGCTGCTCGAAGGCGCGCACCGCGTACTCGTCGTAGGCGGTCACAAACACCAGTTGCGGCAACGGCGCGCGCTCCAGCGGCCATGCGTCGGCCAGTTCGGCCGCGGCGGCCAGGCCGTCCTGGCCCGGCATGCGGATGTCGAGAAACAGCACGTCAGGCAAAAGGCGCAGTGCTTCGCTGACGGCGCTGCCGCCGTCACCGACCATCGCCAGCACATCGAGCTCGGGCCAGGCCTGGGCGAGTTCGCCGCGCAGCGCCTGCGCCAGCAGTTTTTCGTCTTCGGCAATCAGGGCGGTGGGGCGGGTCATGCGGGGTTTTTCAGGGGGAAGGTGGCGGTGGCGCGCGTCCCGCCTTCGGGGGCGGCGATCAATTCGATGGCGCCGCGCGCACCGTAGGCGCTGGCCAGGCGCTCGCGCACCTGCGTCAGGCCGAAGCCGCGGCCGGGCTCGTCGAGGGTGTTGGCCTGTGGTGCCAGGCCGACGCCAGTGTCGGCGACCTGGATGACCAGCAGCGCGCCGCCCTCACTGCCGCGCTGCGAGGCGCGCACCGTGATGCTGCCCCCGCCGACCTTGGGTTCCAGCCCGTGCTGGATGGCGTTTTCGACCAGCGGCTGCAGCAGCAGCGGCGGCACCGATGCATTGCGCAGCGCCTCGGGCAGGTCGAGCGTGTAGTGCAGTCGGTCGCCCATGCGCACCGACATCAGCTCCAGGTAGTCGCGCAGCAGATCGAATTCGGCCGACAGCGGATGCACCAGCGCGCGCGAGCCGCTGAGGGTTGCACGCAGGTAGCTGTTGAGCCGGTCGAGCATCGCCACGGCGCGCTGCGGATCGGTGGTGATCAGCACGCGCAGGTTGGCCAGCGTGTTGAACAGCATGTGCGGCTCGAGCTGCGTTTCGAGCAGCTTGAGCTTGGCTTCGCTGGCGTCGCGTTCGGCGGCGCTGATCTTGGCGGCCATGTTGGCCGCCTTGCCGCGCGCATGAAAGTAGAAGCTGGCCACGCCGCCGGCCACGATGGTGATGGCCAGGCTGAGCTTGTTGTCGCGCGGTGAGTTCACCAGGCCGGTGCTGAAGAAGACATCGCCCAGGCGGTCGCCGAAGATGAAGCCGCAGGCGATGCCGAGAGAGGTCAGCAGCAGCCCGCGCCAGCCCTTCGGCCAGCCGTGGCCGCCGGTGTGGCTGGGATGGCAGTTGCGCTCGTCGACGAAGTAGCGGCCGAACTCGATCACGGCCCAGGTGATGGTGCCCACCGAGGTGGCATAGCCCACCTGCACGAAGTAGGTCTTGGCCGGCCAGATCAGGGTGGTGAGCACCGCGACCACGCAGCAGAACGCAACGACCTGCAGGTAGTGGCGGGCGGCATCGCCCCATTGGATCTTCATGGCGCCGAGGTTAGCTTGCCGGCGCCGCCCGGCTCGGCGGCACGCCGGCGCAGGGCTTCGGTGGTCTCGCCCGCTCCATCGGGCGACCAGCCCGGCGGCTTGAAGAGGTAGCCCCACACGGCACGGGCCGAGCGGGCGGAGCGCAGGTCGCGCCACAGTGCCTGCCACTGCGTGAACTCGATGCGCAGCAGGTTGTTGGTGTGCATCGGCGTCACCAGGCCGTAGCGGCATGGCACGTCGGCGCGCTCGGCGGTGTAGGTGCCGAACAGGCGGTCGAACACGATCAGCACGCCGCCGTAGTTGCTGTCGAGGTATTCGAGGTTCGACGCGTGATGTACCCGGTGCGCCGAGGGCGTGTTCAGCACCCATTCGAGCGGGCCGAGCCGCGGAATCCAGGTGGCATGGATCCAGAACTGATACAGCAGGTTGAGCGAGAGCATCAGCAGGATCACGCGCGGCGGCATGCCGAGCAGCGGCGCGACAAAGAAGAACAGCAGCGAGCCGGTGAGCCTGCCGGTCCAGCCGAAGCGGTAGGCGGCCGACAGGTTGAGCTGGTTCGGCGAGTGGTGGATGGCGTGGGTGCACCAGAACCAGCGCACCCGGTGCGCGGCCCGGTGATACCAGTAGTAGCAGAACTCCTGGCCGAGGAAGCAGGCGACCCAGCCCGACCAGTGGTCCATCGGCAGCGTCCAGAGACGGTGCTGGTAGATCCAGTCCATCGCGCCGGTGAAGAACGCCAGCGGCAACAGCAGCCGCAGCGGGTATTCGCGCACCAGGAAGTCGATCACCGACACGCCCGCCGCCTTCCAGTCGTAGGCCGGCCCGCCGGCGCGCGCGTGGCGCCAGGAGAGCACCACCGCCTCGATCAGCGAAGCCGCCAGCACCGTGGCGACGGAGAGCTTGAGCAGCAACAGCAGCACGTTCATGGCGCCAGATTCTTCACGAAAAAGGCCGCGATGGCTGCGTACACGCCCGGCAGGGCGCCGCGGTCGAAGCCGGGCGGGTCGGTCAAGAGCTTCGCGGCGCGGGCGGGCAAGTCCGGCGGCTGCGGCGACAGGATGGAGCCGTGGCCGCCGTCCGGCATGTCGGCCACCAGCGTGCAGCCCTGGCAGGCGGCACGCACCGCGTCGATGTGCCATGGCGGCGCCAGCCAGCCGTCCTTGCCGGCGCGCACCAGGCCGAGCGGGATGCGGGGCTGCACCAGCGAGGCCATGTCGACCGGCGCCGCCATCGGCACGGACGCCACGGCCGCCTTGATGCGCGGCTCGTCCCAGCCCTGCATGGCGGTGTCGTCAGCAAACTTGAAATGGATGATCCAGGTCGCGATGGTGCGCTTCAGCGGGTCGAACGGGCCGCCATTGAGTTCGGTTAGGAGCCCCACGCAGGTCGGAAAGTCCTCGGTCAAATGCGCGTCGCAGTGCTTCGACAGTCCGGCCGGCGACCAGCGCGCGCCGGCCAGCGTCAGCGCGGTGAGCCCGCCAGCCGACATGCCGTAGACGCCGACGTGCTGGAAGTCGAGCAGCGGTGCAAAGCGCGCGTCGGCGGCCATCGCGTCGATGGCCTGCGACACCTCCTTGGGGCGGTGCTTCCAGGTGGCGGGGCCGACGTCGCGCATGTCGTGCCAGTTGTCGCCGGCGTGTTCGGGCATGGCGACGGTGAAGCCGGCGTTCACCAGCGTCTGTGCCAGGTCGGCCTGCGGCCAGGGCGAACCGCCCGAACCGTGCGACATGACCACAAGGTGGCCGTTGCCGCGCAGCGGCGCTGCGTTCAGCGTGGCATCGATCGAAAAGGGGCCGCGCTGGAGCTTGCTGGCGGCCACGGTGCTGGTGGGATAGAACACCGTGACCGGCCCGCTGTCCGGCGGCGCCGGCAGCACGGTGAGGCCGGTGGCGGCCGAGGCCAGGCCGGCGGCGGTGCCGAGGGCGGCCAGCGCCAGCAGGCGCCTGAATCGGCCGCTCACCACGGCTTGGCCCTGGTCGAGTCCAGCTTGGCGCGCTCGCGCTGCACCATGCTCTCCAGCATGTTGCCGCCCGGTGCGAACACCCAGACTGCGATGCCGTGCATCAGAAGGCCGAGGCCCCAGCCGAGCAGCGGGAAGATGGCCCAGGCCCGGCCGTTGGCGAGCGAGAGGGTGATGAGCCCGGCGTTGACCGCGAGGTACACCACGGCATGGCTGAACCAGCCGAGCTTGGCCTTGGCGCGGCGGCGCGCCAGCTTGTCGAGGGAGGTGTCGTTGGTTTCCATGATGATCTCCTGGTGGGCGATGGAGGGCTCAGGCCGGCTGGCCGTTGGCAATGGCGCGATCGCGGCGGATCGCCAGCTTCCACAGGCGCAGCGTCCGGCCCGCGAAGATGCCGCTGAAGGCGCCGTACAGGGTGCCGATGGCCAGCGCAAAGTTGTGATGGTGGGCCAGCTCGGGGTGCAGGGCAATCTGCACGCCGACCACGTACTTGGTGAAGAAGATGCCCATCATCAGCGCCAGCGGCACCGCGCTGCCGGCCACGTGAAAGCTGCGCGTGTCGGGGTCGTAGCGCGTTGCAGCCGGCAACGGGCGCTGCAGCACCAGCGCCACTGCAACCGCCGCCGCCACGGCCCAGCCGGCCAGCGCCATCGGCGAATCGCCGAAGGCCGACAGCACGCCATAGACCGACAGGCCGGCCATGGCGATCGGCAGGATCGTCACGCGGGTCAGGCTCACGCGGCCGGCCAGCAGCTGCTTGCTGCCGAGCCATACCAGCAGGGCGAACACGGCGAACACCCAGCGGGGCGTGTGGGCGATGATTTGCAGCAGCATGGTGGAACTCCTTTGAGGTGGGAAAACAGGGTTGAAGAAGCGATGGGCGAACTGTGCCGATGCCCCGCCTCTGCCGCGACCCGGATGCGACGAAATGCAGCCAAACGGCGCCAGATGCAGCCGGCAACGACGAAGGCCGCCCCGCATTGCGTGCTTTACAGAGCCTTTACGGTGTCGCAGGATGCCCGTCGCAATGCCTGCGGGGTCGCACGCTACGATCGGCCGCGGCGAGCGCTCCGGCGTCGTCGAACGCTTTGCACAGTTACCAGGACGACCCATGGATTCCCGCCCGCCCGAGCCCCAGCCCCTGCCACCGACCCCTGAAGTGCCGCCGCGCCGCCGCCGGCGCTGGATCGGTGCCGTCGTGGCCCTGCTGCTGATGGCCGGTGTGGCTGGCGCGGCCTGGTACCTGATCAACCGGCCGCCGGCCGAGACCGCGACTGGCGGCGGGCGCGGCGGCGGCCCCGGCGGCCCGCGCGGGCCGGGCGGCGCACGTGGCGGCGGTGGCGGCGGCCCGGCCATCACGGTCGGCACCGCGGTCGCGTCCCGGGCCGACATTCCGGTCATGCTCGATGCGCTGGGCACTGTCACGCCCGTCACCACCGTCACGCTGCGGCCGCAGGTGGCCGGCGTGATGACCGACGTGCTGTTCAAGGAAGGGCAGATCGTGAAGAAGGGTGAGGTGCTCGCACGCATCGACCCGCGCCCCTACGAACAGGCCCTGATGCAGGCGCGGGGCACGCGCGTGCGCGACGAGGCACAGCTGCAGGCCGCGCGCGTCACTCTGGAGCGCTACCGCACGCTGCTGGGCCAGGACTCGATCGCGCGGCAGGACGTGGACACCCAGGCCGCGCTGGTCAAACAGCTCGAAGGCACCGTCATCACCGACAAGGCGGCCGAAGACAGCGCCAAGCTGAACCTCGACTTCACGCGCGTCGCCTCGCCCGTGACCGGCCGTGTCGGCCTGCGCACGGTCGATCCCGGCAACTACGTGGCCGCGGGTGCCACCACCGGCATCGCCGTGATCACCCAGATGACCCCGATCGACGTGCAGTTCTCGGTGCCGCAAGACCGCGTGCCCGAGATCGAGGCACGCATGATCCAGGGCGCGAAGCTGGTGGTGACGGCGCTCGACCGCACGCGCGCCACCACGCTCGACATCGGCACCTTTTCGACGCTGGACAACATCGTCGACACCACCACCGGCACGGTGAAGGCCAAGGCGCGCTTCGAGAACGCCAAGAACACGCTGTTCCCTAGCCAGTTCGTCAACATCAAGCTGCAATTGCGCACCATCGACGGCGCGGTGGTGGTGCCGGTGACGGCGCTGCGCACGGCCGGCACCGGCAACTATGTGTATGTGATCAACGAAGACCGCACCGTGAGCATGCGCAACGTGAAGCGCGGCGATGCGTCGGTCGAATCGGTGGTGATCACCGAAGGCCTGAAAGACGGCGAGCGCGTCGTCACCGAAGGCGGCGACCGCCTGAAGGACGGCTCGACGGTGCAACTGCCGACAGACGCACCGCGCCAACGCGGTTCGGGCGCCGGCGGGCGCAGGCAGGGCGGATCGGCGCCGCAGGGCGCGGCCTCGGCACCGGCGGCATCGTCTGCGCCTTCCGCCGCAGCACCTTCCGGCGCCGCGCCGGCTGCACCGGCCGCAGCGCCTGCGGCACCCGCAGCGGCGCGCCCGCTGCCGACCGCGGCAGAGCGCCAGCGCATGCTTGATTCGGCCAAGGACGACCCCGAACAACTGGAGCGCCGCAAGCGCTTTCTCGAATCGCTGGACAAGGGCGAGCCGGCCGCGCTGGAGCGCTGGCAACGCATGGGCGAACAGCGGCCGCGGCGTGAAGGGGGCGCCAGCCAATGAGTCCGTCGCGCCCGTTCATCGAGCGGCCCGTCGCGACGGCGCTGCTGATGGTCGCGATCGTGCTTGCCGGCCTGGTGGGCTTCAAGTTCCTGCCGCTGTCGGCCTTGCCGCAGGTCGACTATCCGACCATCCAGGTGCAGACGCTGTACCCCGGCGGCAGCCCCGAGGTGATGAGCCGCACCGTCACCGCACCGCTGGAGCGCCAGTTCGGCCAGATGGCCGGGCTCAACCGCATGAGCTCGACCAGCGCCGCGGGCGTCTCGATCATCACGCTGCAGTTCGGCCTGACCGAAACGCTGGACGTGGCCGAGCAGGAGGTGCAGGCCGCCATCAACGCCAGCAACTCGCTGCTGCCGGCCGACCTGCCAGCACCGCCGGTGTATGCCAAGGTGAACCCGGCCGACGCACCGGTGCTCACGCTCGCGATCAGCTCCAAGACGATGCCGCTCACCGAGGTGCAGAACATCGTCAACACCCGGCTCGCGCAGAAGATCAGCCAGGTGACGGGCGTCGGTCTGGTCACCTTGTCGGGCGGGCAGCGGCCGGCGGTGCGCATCCAGGCCGACACGCGCGCGCTGGCGTCCTACGGCATCGGCCTCGACGCGCTGCGCACTGCGATCTCGAACGCCAACGCCAACAGCGCCAAGGGCAGCTTCGACGGGCCGAAGCGCTCCTACACCATCAACGCCAACGACCAGCTGGTGACGGTCGACGACTACAAGAACCTGATCGTCGCCTACAAGAACAACGCACCGGTGCGCATGATCGACGTGGCGCAGGTGGTCGACAGCGCCGAGAACACCAAGCTGGGCGCCTGGTCGGGCATGACCGGTGAACTGACTCCCGCGATCATCCTCAACGTGCAGCGCCAGCCCGGCGCCAACGTGATCGCCACGGTCGACGCCATCAAGAAGCAGCTGCCCGAGCTGCAGGCCGGCCTGCCCGCCGCGATGGACGTGGCGGTGCTGAGCGACCGCACCACCGGCATCCGCGCGTCGGTCAAGCATGTGGAAATCGAGCTGGTGCTGGCCGTGGTGATGGTGGTGCTGGTGATCTTCTTTTTCCTGCACAGCTGGCGCGCCACCCTGATCGCGAGCCTGGCCGTACCGATCTCGCTGATCGGCGCCTTTGGCCTGATGTACATGCTGGGCTACAGCCTCAACAACCTGAGCCTGATGGCGTTGACCATCGCGACCGGCTTCGTGGTGGACGACGCGATCGTGATGATCGAGAACATCTCGCGCTACCTGGAGGAGGGCGAGACACCGTTCGCTGCCGCGCTCAAGGGCGCGGCGCAGATCGGCTTCACCATCATTTCGCTCACGGTGTCGCTGATCGCGGTGCTGATTCCGCTGCTGTTCATGGGCGACGTGGTGGGGCGGCTGTTCCGCGAGTTCGCGGTGACGCTGGCCATCACGATCCTGATCTCGGCCGTGGTGTCGCTCACGCTGGTGCCGATGATGTCGGCGCGCATGCTCAAGAGCGAACCGCACAACGCCTCGCGCGGCCTGGCGGGCAAGGTGCAGGCCTTCTTCGACCGCGTGATCGCGCGCTACGACGTGTGGCTGAGCTGGGTGTTCCGCCGCCAGGGGCTCACCCTGGTGGTGGCGCTGCTGACGCTGGTGCTCACCGTGCTGCTCTACGTGTTCATTCCCAAGGGCCTGTTTCCGACGCAGGACACCGGCCAGCTGCAGGCCCGCATCGAGGCCGCGCAGGATGTGTCGTATGTGCGCATGGCCGAGCTGCAGCAGGCCGCGGCGCGCGCCATCCTGGCCGACCCGGACGTGCAAAGCCTGAGCTCGTTCACCGGGGTCGATGCCGCCAACAACACGATGCTGAACACCGGCCGCATGCTGATCAACCTGAAGGCCGATCGCGGCGACCAGGAAGACACCATGAACCGGCTGCGCGAGCGCGTGCGCGAGGTGGCCGGCGTCACGCTGTACCTGCAGCCGACGCAGGACTTGACGATCGACGCCGAAACCGGGCCGACCGAATACCGCCTGTCGATCGAGGGGGTCGATTCGGCCACCGTCACCGAGTGGGTCAAGAAGCTGATGGCCCGGCTCGAGAGCGAAAAAAACGTGCGCAACGTGACCAGCGATGCCGGCGCGCAGGGGCTCTCGGCCTACGTCGACATCGACCGCAACACGGCGTCACGCCTTTCGGTGACGGCCAGCGCGGTCGATGACGTGCTCTACAGCGCGTTCGGCCAGCGCATCGTGTCGACCATCTTCACCGAGACCAACCAGTACCGCGTGATCCTGGAGGCCAAGTCTGATTCGATCGAGACGCCGCAGCAGCTCGGCACGCTGAACCTCAAGACCGGCTCGGGCTCGCCGACGCCGCTGTCGGCGGTCGCGACGATCCGCGAGCAGCTCGCTCCGTTGCAGATCACGCACGTGGCGCAGTACCCGGCCGCAACGGTGGGCTTCGACACGGCGCATGGCGTGTCGCTCGGCAAGGCGGTCGACTCGATCCGCCAGGCCGCAAAGGACATCGGCATGCCGGCGAGCGTGACGATGACGTTTCTGGGTGCTTCGGGTGCCTACGAAAAATCGCTGTCGAACCAGCTCTGGCTGATTCTGGCGGCGGTGGTGTGCGTCTACATCGTGCTGGGCGTGCTGTACGAGAGCTACATCCATCCGCTGACGATCCTGTCGACGCTGCCGTCGGCCGGTGTGGGTGCGCTGCTGGCGCTGATGGTGACGGGCAACGACCTCGGCGTGATCGGGATCATCGGCATCATCCTGCTGATCGGCATCGTGAAGAAGAACGCGATCATGATGATCGACTTCGCGATCGACGCCGAGCGGCAGCAGGGCAAGTCGGCGCAGGAGGCCATTCATCAGGCGGCGCTGCTGCGGTTCCGGCCGATCCTGATGACGACGCTGGCGGCGCTGTTCGCGGCGGTGCCGTTGATGCTCGGTTTCGGCGAAGGTGCCGAGTTGCGCCGGCCGCTCGGGCTGGCGATCTTCGGCGGGCTGATCGTGAGCCAGGTGCTGACGTTGTTCACCACGCCGGTGATCTATCTGGCGTTTGACCGATTGGGGCGAAGGTTCGGGCGTCGCTCTTCCGAGGTGGTGGCTTCTTGAGGCTGCTGTCCGCGCTCCCTTTGGGGTTCGCCCGGTGTGCGGTGCGGGCCGGCCGACCCTGCTGTGCCGGCCGCTTCGCGGCTGCCCTGCGGTGCTCGCGCTTTGCGGGGTCTCGCAGAACTCGCTTCGCTCAAACAGCTGCGAGCCCTGATCCGCAAAGCGCTGCGCTCCTCGGCGGCGCAGAAGGGATCGGCCAGCCCGTACCGCACACCGGGCTTGGTGGTGGTTCCAGGTCTGCGCATTCCGCCCGCCGACGCACCCCGAAACCCGGTGCATCAACTCAAGGCGCCTGCTCTTCCGCCGCTTCCTCTTCCCACCCCCGCCCAGAGCGTTCCTTGCGCAGGGCACGCTCACGCGCCATCTGCTGCTCGAACTGCTGGCGCCCCTCCTTGGCCACCGCGATCACCTTGGCGCGGTCCTTGTAGTGGGGATAGGTCTCGCTCATGATCTGTTCGTTGCCGCGGCGGAAGCGCATCGCGGCTTCGCGCGCCTCGTGCGCGGGCCAGCCCAGCACCTCGAGCACCGAGCGGCCGCTGCGCAGCGACGATTCGAACAACTCGCGTTCGATGTAGGCCACATTGCGATCGCGCAACTTGTAGAGGTGGGTGATGTTGCGGGCCCGCGCAATGATCTGTGCCTGCGGAAAGTGCTCGCGCACCAGGTCGACGATCTCGAGCGACTGCTCGATGTCGTCGACCGCCACCACGATCGCCTTTGCCGTGGCGCCGCCAGCCACGCGCAGCAGATCGAGCCGGGTCGCATCGCCGTAGAACACGCGAAAGCCGAACTGGCGCAGGCCTTCCACCGTGTCGGCATCGTGGTCGAGCACCGTCACGGCCTTGCCTTGCGCCATCAGCAGACGGCCGACGATCTGGCCATAGCGGCCGAAGCCACAGATCAGCACCTTGGCGTCCTGCTGTTCCGAGATTTCGTCCAGCGCCGGGCCGTTCGAGCGGTCATAGCGCGGCAGGAGCAACTTGTCGATCGCCACCAGCAGCAGCGGTGACACCAGCATCGACAAGGCCACCGCGCCGATCAGCAGCGACGTGACCTCGGGCGGCAGCACATTCGGCCCGGCCGCCTGAAAAACGACGAAAGCGAACTCGCCGCCTTGCGCCAGCAGCAGCGTGAACACCGGCCGCTGCTGGTAAGAGATGCCCATCGCCCTGGCCAGCGCGTAGATCACGCCGAGCTTGATCACCATGAAGCCGGCCACCAGCAGCAGCATCAGCCCCGGCTGCTTGATCAGCACGCCGAAGTCGATGCTCATGCCCACGGCGATGAAGAACAGGCCGAGCAGCAGGCCCTTGAAAGGCTCGATGTCGGTTTCGAGTTCGCGCCGGTATTCGCTTTCCGCCAGCAGCACGCCGGCGAGGAACGCACCCAGCGCCATCGACAGGCCGATGAACTGCATCAGCGCCGCGATTGCCACCACCAGAAGCAACGAGGCGGCGGTGAAGATCTCGGGCGTATTGCTGCGCGCGATCCAGCGCAGCAGCGGGCGCAACGCGAGCCGGCCGCCCAGGACGATGCCACCGATCACACCGATGATCTTCAGCCCCTCGAGCAACCGGTCGACGCCGCTCATCGACGCCTCGGCAGCGGTGCCGACCGCCAGCAGCGGCAGCAGCGCGAGGATCGGGATAGCGGCCACGTCCTGGAACAGCAGGATCGAGAAGCCGGCCTGGCCGCTCGCGGTCTTCAGCAGGTTGCGTTCGCCGAACACCTGCAGCGCGATGGCGGTGGACGACAGCGCCAGGCCGAGCGCTGCCACCAGCGCCACGCGCCAGCTGGCGCCCGCGGCCCAGCCAACGGCGAACAGCACGGCCGCGCAACCGAGCACCTGCGCCGTTCCCCAGCCGAAGATCGGGCGGCGCAGGTTCCACAGGCGCTTGGGCTCGAGTTCGAGGCCGACCAGGAACAGCATCAGCACCACGCCGAACTCGGCAAAGTGCAGGATGTCCTCGACGTTGCTCACCAGGCCCAGGCCCCACGGCCCGATCGCGATGCCGGCCACCAGATAGCCGATGATCGAGCCGAGCCCGAGTGCCTTCGAAAGCGGCACCACGAACACTGCGGCGCCGAGGTAGATGAGGGAGTTGACCAGCCAGGCGGGTGCGTGCTCCATGGTCAGGCGGCTCCGGCGTTGCTGTTGCTGCTGCTGCTGGTAGAAGAGGCACGTGCGAGTGCGTCCTTCACCGCGCTCTGCAGGGCGGCGGCGCCGACCTTGGCGAAGTCGTCGACCTCGGCCGGCCGGTCGGCCTCGGGCACCACGCAGGTCGGGCAGGCGTCGATCTCGTCCATCTCGGGCCAGTTCGGATAGCTCGCGAGGCGCTCCTTGAACACTTCGGTGTGCGCGACCACGTCTTCGTGCGCCGCACTGCGTGCGCCGTGGAACAGCAGCGGCGGCAGGAAGCGCATGCCGCAGAGCGCTGCGGTCTGCTCGTAGGGCGGCAGGAAGGCGTCGAAGAAATAGCGGTTGTAGCTTTGCGGGTGGTAGCTCGATTCGGCGCCACCTGTGGTCGCTACCAGCCAGCAGTCCTTGCCCCGCAGCGCGCTGCCGCCCGGGCCGTAGGCCCAGCCCCAGGCCAGCACTTCGTCGAGCCAGAGCTTCTGCAGCGGGGGCATGGAGTACCACTGGATCGGATGCAGCAGCACCAGCAGGTCGGCCTGGGCGACGCGGGCCTGTTCGGCTTCGATGTCGATCGCGTAGTCGGGGTAGCTGCTGTAGAGGTCGTTCACGTCCACGTCCGGCAGCGCCTGCGCCGCCTGCATGAGCTGGCGGTTGACGCGCGAATCGCGCCAGTGCGGGTGCGCGGCGATCACATAGATGCGTGGCGGATTACCTATTAGTGTTGGTGTCGGCATGCCGCGAACATAGCGCAATCGCGGGCCCGACACGGCTACGATGACGCGTCTTGCGTACCGAAGGAGCATCCCATGCCGGTGGTTCTGGTCGCCAACCCCAAGGGTGGCGTCGGCAAATCCACGCTTGCGACCAACATCGCGGGCTATTTCGCCAGCCGCGGCCACGCGGTGATGCTGGGCGACGTCGACCGCCAGCAGTCCTGCGGGCTCTGGCTCGGGCTGCGGCCACCGAAGGCGGCGCCGATCGCGACCTGGGAGGCCAGCGGCGATGGCAATGTGGTGCGCCCGCCGCGCGGCACCACGCACGCCGTGCTCGACACGCCCGCCGGCCTGCACGGCTGGCGCTTCAAGGAGGTGCTGGCCCTGGCCGACCAGGTGCTGGTGCCTTTGCAGCCCAGCATCTTCGACATCTACGCGACGCGCGATTTCCTGGATCGGCTGATGGCGCAACGCCAGGCCGGCAAGGCGCGCATCGGGCTGGTCGGCATGCGGGTCGGCGCCCATACGCTGTCGGGTGACCGGCTGCGCGAGTTCGTGTCGCAGCTCGGCGTACCGATGGTGGCGGAGCTGCGCGACACCCAGAACTACGTGCAGCTCGCGGCGCGCGGGCTCACGCTGTTCGACATTGCGCCGGGCCGCGTGCAGCGCGATCTGGAGCAGTGGCAGCCGATCCTGCGCTGGCTGGATCAGTGAATCCCCGGGGTGCCGTTGTCGCCGCTGCTACAGGCGGTAAGCCCGGCAGGCGACTAGAGTCCGCCCCATGAAAACCTTTCAGACCCTTCAGGACATGGCCGCCTGCGTCGGCCAGGAGGTCGCGCAAAGCGACTGGATCACCGTGACCCAGGAGCAGGTGAACCAGTTCGCCGAAGCGACTGGCGACCACCAGTGGATCCACGTCGACGTGGAGCGCGCCAAGGCCGGCCCGTTCGGTGCGCCGATCGCGCACGGCTTCCTGACGCTGTCGCTGCTGCCCAGGATCTTCGAGACGGCGGTCGAGGTGGTGGAGTCGAGCATGGGCGTCAACTACGGCCTGAACCGGGTGCGTTTCATGTCGCCGGTGCCGGTCGGCAGCCGGCTGCGGGGCCGCATGAAGCTGCTGACCAGCGAGCCGATCGACAACAACGGCGTGCAGATGGTGTGGGAAACCACCATCGAGCTCGAAGGCGTCTCCAAGCCGGCCTGCGTGGCCGAGTCGGTGGTGCGGCGCTACCCCTGAGCCCGGGTTCGCCCCGAAAGACAAGAAAAAGCCGCCCCCGGGGCGGCTTTTTTCATGGCGGTGGCGCGGCGGTCGATTACATGCGGCGGTCGGTCACTTCGCCGTAGGTGGCGGCGCCGGCCCGCGTGATCGACCGCGCGCTGGCACGCACCGCCGCCCGGTCCGTCGTCGTGTCCCGGCTGGCCATGACGCCGGTGCCGCCGTTGCTGATCTTCATTGGCGTGCGCGCTTCGGCCTGCACGGTGCTGCGATCCTGCGTCGACTGGAACGGCTGCGGCGGCAGCGGGTTCTGCTCGCCCTGGAAGGCCTGCGCGCCGAAAGCGGCAAAACCGGAGAGGGCGGCGATGGCGATGAGCTTGGTGTTCATGGTGAGACTCCTGGAAAAACGTGGAAAGGCCGGGCTGCGGTTCGATGCCGGAAAAGGGAATCGCTGCATCGATGGCTGAAATGTAGACTTGTAAGTATGAAAAATAAACTGCATAGTCTTCAATTGAACATTTCAGTAATAGCAATGATCAAGGGGCATTGAATGGACAGATTGCTCTCGATGCGTGTTTTCCAGCGTGTGATCGACGACGGCGGCTTCGCCGCGGCGGCGCGGGCGCTGGAGCTGTCCCCGGCCGCCGTGACCCGGTTGATCGGCGATCTCGAGACCCATCTCGGTGCCCGTCTGATCCAGCGCACCACCCGCAAGATCAGCCTGACCGAGGCCGGCGAGCGCTACCTCGAACGGCTGCGCGCCATCCTGCGCGAGATCGACGATGCCGAATCGGCGGCGGTCGCCAGCACGCGGGAGTTGCAGGGCACGCTGCATATCCTGTCGACACCGGTGCTTGCCACCCACCTGCTGGCGCCGCGCATCGCGCGCTGGCGGGCACTGCATCCGGGCGTGGCGCTCGACATCGTGGTCGACCCGTTCCCGCAACACCGGGTCGAGGCCTTCGACGTGAGCTTTCTGCTGCTGGAAGACGGCATCGACCTCAACGTGGTGGCGCGGCCGCTGGCCCGCACCGACATGATCGTCTGCGCCGCGCCTTCCTATCTGCAGCGCACCGGCACGCCGACCCGGCCCGAGGAGCTGGCGCACCACCAGTACCTGAAATTTCCCTGGCAGCAGACCACCGGCCACAGTGCCCGGCGCTTCCGGCTGCAGCGGCGCGACGGGCAGGGCGGGCCGGTCGAGGTCGACATGCCGGTGGCGGTGCAATCGGCCAGCTTCGACGTGCTCTACCGCGCCGCGCTCGAGGGTGCGGGCGTTGCCGCGCTGTCGACCGCGCTGGTGGCGCCGCACATCGAAAGCGGCGCGCTGGTGCAGTTGCTGCCCGACTGGATCTTCGGGCGCTTCACCATCTACGCGGCGTTGCCGAGCCGCAAGCTGCTGCCGGCGCGCACGCGCGCCTTTCTGGATTTCATGGGCGAGCCGGCGCCGCAGCGCCGGGCGCGGGGCGCCGTCACCTGAAGCCGTTCTGCCGCCAGGCCTCGAACACCGTCACCGCGACGGCGTTCGACAGGTTCAGGCTGCGCTGCCCCTCGCGCATCGGCAGGCGAAGCCGCTGCGCCGGCGCAAAACTTTCGCGCAGTTCCGGAGCCAGGCCGCGCGTCTCGGCGCCGAACACCAGCCAGTCGCCCGGGGCGAACGCAGCTTCGTGCACGAACCGCGTGCCGCGGGTGGTCAGCGCGAAAAGCCGGTCGGCCGGCGGATGCTCGGCGTCGAGCAGCGCCTGCCAGCTCGCATGGCGGCGCACTTCGGCGTACTCGTGGTAGTCGAGCCCGGCGCGGCGCAGCAGCCGGTCGTCCATCGAAAACCCCAGCGGCTCCACCAGGTGCAGCATGCAGCCGGTGTTGGCGGCGAGCCGGATCACGTTGCCAGTGTTGGGGGGGATCTCGGGCTCGACCAGGACGATATGGAACATTGCGGGGCTGACTGAAGGGCGCCCTATTGTTGCGGAGCGTCGGTGCGGGCCAGCACGACCGCAGTGATGTGGGCGGCGCCGGCGCTGCGCAACACCTCGGCCGCAGCGAAAACCGAGGCGCCGCTGGTCATCACGTCGTCCACCAGCACGACGCGGCGCCCGTGCACCTCGGCCGCGCGCAGCGGCTCGATCGCGAAGGCGCCGCGCAGGTTGCGCAGCCGTTCGGCCCGCGTCAGACCGCTCTGGGCCGGGGTTTCGCGGGTGCGCAGCAGCAGCGTCGCGTCGGTTTTGTCCGGCGCCAGGCGCCGCGCCAGCTCCAGCGCCTGGTTGAAGCCGCGCTCGCGCAGCCGTGTCGGCGCCAGCGGCATCGGCAATGCCAGGTCGCATTGCTCCAGCGCCGGTTCGACCCAGGGCGCGCTGCGCAGCAGCGTTGCCAGCGGCGCGGCCCAGCCCGCGTCGCCACGGAACTTGAACTGCGCGATGCAGTCGGGCCAGGGCCATTCGTAGGCGCAGGCCGCCAGGCAGGCGTCGAGCGGTGGCGGGTGCAGCAGGCAGTCGCCGCAGCCGGCGACGCCGGCCGCAACCGGCAGCGCGCAGGTGCCGCAGCGCAAGGCCGGCGGCGCGAAGCGCGCCACGCAGGCGTCGCAAATCGGGCGCGCCGGCCAGACGCGGCACACCGCGCACTGGCTGGGTATCGCGTCGAGCAGTGCGGTGAAGCGGCGTGCGGTTCGAAGGCCGGGCATGGCTCAATATACTGGCCGCCCATGGCCACCGATCCCGCCCAGCGCCCGCCCACCATCGACGCCGCTGCGGCAGCCCGCTGGTCGCGCCTCGCCCCTGCCGACGGCTCGCCCTGGCTGCACGAGGAAATCGGCCGGCGCATGGAAGACCGGCTGCAATGGATCAAGGCGCGGCCCGGAAGCTGGGCCGACTGGTCGCCCCTGAAGGGCGGGCTCGAAGCCCATGCGCTGGTGGCGCGCCGCTACCCGGCGGCCGCGCAATATGTGATCGAGCCCGATGCCGCACTTGCCGCGCGCACGGCCGGAGTGCTGAGCGCGCCCTGGTGGAGCGCCCGGCGCTGGCAGGGCGCGCAGGCGCGCTTCGACGCTCCGCCCGAGGACGGCGTCGACCTGCTCTGGGCCAACATGGCGCTGCACATGGCGGCCGACCCGCAGGCGCTGATCGGCCGCTGGCACCGCACGGTCGCGACCGATGGCTTCCTGATGTTTTCCGCGCTGGGCCCCGACACGGTGCGCGAGCTGCGCGCGCTCCATGCCCGGTTCGGCTGGCCGCCGGCCGGCCATGAGTTCACCGACATGCACGACTGGGGCGACATGCTGGTGCACGCCGGCTTCGCCGAACCCGTGATGGACATGGAGCGCGTGGTCTTGACCTGGCCCACCCCGGAGGCGGCGCTGGCCGAACTGCGCACGCTGGGCCGCAACCTGCATCCGGCGCGCTTCGGCGGGTTGCGCGGGCGGGGCTGGCGCAACGCGCTCGGTGCTGCGCTGGCCGCCACTGCGACGCCGGAGCAAAACGACGGCCGCATCGCGCTCAGCTTCGAAATCATCTACGGCCATGCCTTCAAGCCGGCGCCGCGGGTTGCCCTGGCCGCCGAGAGCGCCGTCTCCCTGCGCGAAATGCGCGCCATGCTCCAAAAGGGGCGATAAGTCGGGAACACCATGGAACCGGCTTCGCCGGGCCATCGGTGTTGCCCCGGAAGGGGGTTGGCGCAGCGGACACGCAGTGCCGCGCAGCCTGGGGGTGAGGCGAATTCCCCCGCTACAATCCGCCGTTGCGTGAACTCGCGGGTATGGTCCCGTGATCGCGGCCTGTCAAACCCCGGTTCGTCGGCTGTCGGCGCACCGATTTGCTGAACTCGCCCGTGTCGAATTCCGTGTTTCGTTTTGCCACCGTCTCAGGCCAGAGCATCCACTGGTTCCTGAAGCGCAATTGCTCGGTCACGCCGAGCCAGCTGGGCTGGCTCTATGCGTCGTTGTGCGTGGTGTCGCTCGGCATCGGCAGCGTGTTCTGGTGGCATGGTGCACGGCTGGTGTTGCCGTTCGCCTGGCTGGAACTGGCCGCGGTCGGCTTTGCGTTCATGCTGTATGCGCGGCATGCGACGGACGGCGAAAAGATCGCGCTGCAGGAGGGGCGCCTGGTGGTGGAGCTGGAAAACGGCGGCCACTACGAGCGCACGGAGTTTTTGCCGCATCAGGTGCGGGTCGAGCCGCAGGACAGCGACCGTTCGCTGATCGAGGTTTCGGGGCAGGGTCGTTCGGTCAGGGTGGGGCGCTATGTGCGCCCCGAATTGCGCGCAGCACTGGCGCGCGAGATTCGCATGGCACTGCGCAGCGCCTGAGCGGCGGGCAGCGCCGGCATCGATCGATGACGGGCCGATGGGTTAACTGGTAATGAAGAAGCAAACACGATGAAGAGCATTTGGCGCAACAAGAACTGGCCGGCAAACCTGCTGCTGGCAGCCGGCGCGACGATTGGCGGTGCAGCGCACGCAGTCAGCGATCTGCCCGGCGGCCCGTCGGTTCGTCAATTGAACATGCCCATCGGCGTGACCAAGATCGCCCAGGAACAGCATTTCCTGCACACGGTCATGATGATCCTCTGCACGGTGATCTTCATTGCCGTGTTCGCGGTCATGTTCTATTCGATCTGGAAGCACCGCAAGTCGGTCGGCCACAAGGCGGCCAACTTCCACGAGTCGGTGGTGGTCGAGGTTATCTGGACCATCGTGCCCTTCATCATCGTGATCCTGATGGCGTTGCCCGCCACCAAGGTGCTGGTCGCACAGAAGGACACCACCAACGCCGACCTCACGGTCAAGACCACCGGCTACCAGTGGAAGTGGGGCTACGACTACATCAAGGGCGAAGGCGAGGGCCTGGCCTTCATCTCCACGCTCGACAGCAGCCAGCGCGCCATGTCCGATGCCGGCGCCAAGGGCGAGATGCCGGTCGATTACCTGTTCAAGGTCGACAATCCGCTGGTCGTTCCGGTCAACAAGAAGATCCGCGTGATCACCACGGCCAACGACGTGATCCATGCGTTCGCCGTGCCGCAGCTCGGCGTCAAGCAGGATGCGATTCCGGGCTTCGTGCGCGACACCTGGTTCCGTGCCGAGCAGGTCGGCGACTACTACGGCCAGTGCCAGGAGCTGTGCGGCAAGGAACACGCCTACATGCCGATCCACGTGAAGGTGGTTTCTGCCGCTGACTACACCGCCTGGGTCGACACCAAGAAGAAGGAAGCCGCTGCCAAGCTCGACGACCCCACCAAGGTCTGGGCGCTGCCGGAAATGCTCGCACGCGGCGAGAAGGTCTACGCTGCCAATTGCGCCGCCTGCCACCAGGCCAACGGCAAGGGCGCCGGCCCGATCAAGCCGCTCGACGGCGCCGCGGTCGTGCTCGACGCCGACCACGCCAAGCAGATCCAGGTGCTCCTGAAGGGACAGAACAACGGCGCGATGCCGTCGTGGAAGCAGCTCAGCGACACGGATCTCGCGGCCGTGGCGAGCTTCACGAAGAACAGCTGGTCGAACAAGACGGGCCAACTCGTCCAGCCCGCCGAAGTGCTCGCGCAGCGCGGCAAGTAAGCCGCCGCCCCCGATACCCGAAGGAAGATTCATGAGCGCAGTTCTCGACCCCCACGGCCACGCACACGGTCACGACGACCACAGTCACGACGAGCATCACGGCGCCCCGGCCGGCTGGCGCCGCTGGGTGTTCGCAACCAACCACAAGGACATCGGCACGCTGTACCTGCTGTTCAGCTTCACCATGCTGATGGTCGGCGGCATCCTGGCCCTGCTGATCCGCGCCGAGCTGTTCCAGCCCGGTCTGCAGCTGGTGAACCCCGAACTCTTCAACCAGTTCACCACGATGCACGGGCTGATCATGGTGTTCGGCGCCATCATGCCGGCCTTCGTGGGCTTCGCGAACTGGATGGTTCCGCTGCAGATCGGCGCCTCCGACATGGCGTTCGCGCGCATGAACAACTTCAGCTTCTGGCTGCTGATCCCGGCGGCGCTGATGCTGGTGGGGTCGTTCTTCATGCCCGGCGGCGCACCCGCCGCGGGCTGGACGCTCTATGCGCCGCTCACGCTGCAGATGGGCCCCTCGATGGACGCCGGCATCTTCGCGATGCACATCATGGGCGCCTCGTCGATCATGGGCTCGATCAACATCATCGTCACCATCCTCAACATGCGCGCGCCCGGCATGACGCTGATGAAGATGCCGATGTTCTGCTGGACCTGGCTCATCACCGCCTACCTGCTGATCGCCGTGATGCCGGTGCTGGCCGGCGCCATCACGATGACGCTGACCGACCGCCACTTCGGCACCAGCTTCTTCAACCCCGCCGGCGGCGGCGACCCGGTGATGTACCAGCACATCTTCTGGTTCTTCGGCCACCCCGAGGTCTACATCATGATCTTGCCGGCCTTCGGCATCATCAGCCAGGTCGTGCCCGCGTTCGCGCGCAAGCGCCTGTTCGGCTACGCCTCGATGGTGTACGCCACCTCGTCGATCGCGATCCTCTCGTTCATCGTGTGGGCACACCACATGTTCACGACCGGCATGCCGCTTACCGGCCAGCTGTTCTTTATGTACGCGACCATGCTGATCGCGGTGCCCACGGCGGTGAAGATCTTCAACTGGATCGCGACCATGTGGCAGGGCTCGATGACCTTCGAGACCCCGATGCTGTTCGCCGTCGGCTTCATCTTCGTGTTCACCATGGGCGGCTTCACCGGCCTCATCCTGGCCGTTGCGCCGGTCGACACGCAATTGCAGGACACCTACTACGTGGTGGCCCACTTCCACTATGTGCTGGTCGCAGGCTCGCTGTTCGCCATGTTCTCGGGCTTCTATTACTGGGCGCCCAAATGGACCGGCGTGATGTACAGCGAAACGCGTGGCAAGGTGCACTTCTGGTGGTCGCTGATCTCGTTCAACATCACCTTCTTCCCAATGCACTTCCTGGGCCTGGCCGGCATGCCGCGACGCTACGCCGACTACCCGATGCAGTTTGCCGACTTCAACGCGGTGGCGTCGATCGGTGCCTTCTTCTTCGGCTTCGCGCAGGTCTACTTCTTCCTGTTCATCGTGCTGCCCGCCATGCTGGGCAAGGGCGAGAAGGCAACGCAAAAGCCGTGGGAAGCTGCCGAAGGCCTCGAGTGGGAAGTGCCTTCGCCGGCCCCATTCCACACCTTCGAAACGCCGCCGCGCCTGGATGCCACGGCAACCCGCGTGATCGGCTGACCGGCTGCGCACGATGACACCGGAACAAAAGAGGAACAACCGACGCATGGGGCTCACGCTGGCCTCGATCGCGGTGCTGTTCTTCATCGGTTTCATCGTCCGCATGGTCTGGATCGGGCGCTGATATGTTGCCCGCCCCCAGTCTTCGCGCTCGAATCCGCCGCGCCAACGTCAAGATGGTGGGCAAGCTCGCCGTGGTGGCCTGCGGCATGTTCGCGTTCGGCTACGCGCTGGTGCCGCTCTACCGCGCGATCTGCGAGATGACCGGCATCAACGTGCTGGCGCTGTCCGAGCTGCAGGTGCCAGGTGGCGCTGCGGGCGGCAAGGACGTGAAGCTGCCGGCCAACACGCAGGTCGACATGAGCCGCACCATCACGGTCGAGTTCGATGCCAATGTGCGCGGACTCTGGGACTTCAAGCCGGCGCAGAGCTCGATGCAGGTGCATCCGGGCGAACTGCATACCGTGATGTACGAGTTCCAGAACGTGCAGAACCGCCGCATGGCCGCGCAGGCCATTCCGAGCTACGCGCCGCAGCAGGCTGCACCGTACTTCAACAAGCTCGAGTGCTTCTGCTTCAACCAGTACACGCTCGACGCTGGCGAAAAGAAGCAGTGGCCGGTCGCGTTCGTGATCGATCCGAAGATCTCGAAAGACGTGAAGACCATCACCCTGTCGTACACCTTCTTCGAGGTCGGCGGCAGGACGCCGGCGGCGCCGACCGCGGCGGCGGCCCAATTGCAGACGGAGCCCCGCTCATGAGCGCCGCCGACCAAGCCGATGCCCGCAAAGGTTCGCTGCTTCGCACCATCAAGGCGGTGGGCTGGGGCTTCTTCGGCGTGCGCAAGGACAGCGACTACCAGGAAGACATCGCCAGGCTCACGCCGCTGCACATCATCGCCGTCGGGCTGGTGGCGGTCATGTTGTTCGTCGGCGGCCTGATACTGCTGGTCAAGTTCGTGGTCGCGCCCTGACCCCCAAGATTCGAATCGAGAGAAGAAAGCCAGGACCCTGATATGAGTTCAACCACCCACGGCACCACGCCCTACTACTTCGTGCCCGGCCCGTCGGCCTATCCGGTCATGGCCGCGACCGGACTGCTTTTTGTGATCCTGGGCGCGGCCCAGTGGATCAATGGCCACGAGTGGGGCGCCTGGTCGCTGCTGCTCGGCATGGTGGCCTGGCTCGGCACGCTGTTCGTCTGGTTCCGGCAGGCCATCGGCGAAAGCGAAAGCGGCCAGTACGGCCACAAGGTCGATCTGTCGTTCCGCTGGAGCATGAGCTGGTTCATCTTCTCGGAGGTGATGTTCTTCGGCGCGTTCTTTACCGCGCTCTGGTGGACGCGCACCCATTCACTGCCCGCACTCGGCAGTCTTGACAACGCGTTGCTCTGGCCCGGCTTCAAGGCGGTGTGGCCCACTGTCGCCGCCGGTGTGACCGGGTCGCCGGCCGGCATCGTCGAGCCGTTCCAGACCGTCGGCCCGTTCTGGCTGCCGACCATCAACACCGCGCTGCTGCTGAGCTCGGGTGTCACGCTCACCTTCGCCCACCACGCGCTGCGTGCCGGCCACCGTGCCCAGTGCATCCGCTTCATGTGGGTCACGGTGCTGCTCGGCCTGTTGTTCCTCGGCGTGCAGGGCTACGAATACCACCACCTCTACACCGAATTGAATCTCAAGCTGAGTTCGGGTGCGTACGGTTCGACGTTCTTCATGCTGACCGGCTTCCACGGCCTGCACGTGTTCATCGGCATGTTGATGCTGCTGTTCATCACCATCCGCCTCATGAACGGCAACTTCACGCCGGAGCGCCATTTCGGCTTTGAAGGCGCTGCCTGGTACTGGCATTTCGTCGACGTCGTGTGGCTCGGCCTCTACCTGCTGGTTTACTGGCTTTGAGGGGTTTGGACGGCACAACAAAAAAGCGCCGCAAGGCGCTTTTTTCATGGCTCGTCGGCGATGCCGAACGGCCCGATCTACTTGCCGACCGGAAGGCCCCCTGGCTGGATGTAGCCGAGTTTCCAGGCGATCAAAACGCACAGGAACAAAAGCACCGACAGGCCGATCCGAACCGTGAGCGCGCGCGCCATGCCACCGGTTTTGGCGCGCCCGTCGCGCCCGTCCTTCAGCATGTAGAACAACGCAAATCCGAGGCTCGCCAGAATGCCGACAAAGGCGAGGGCGACAACGTATTTCATGATGCCCATTATCGGCCGCCGCAGCCGTCCCGTCCCTTGACCCCCACACCCAATCCGAGTCCGCGATCCGCCCGCCGCGGCCGTTTCTGGCTGGTCACGATCGCCGCCGTGCTCACGCTCGCGGCCACCGCGTCGCTGGGCCGCTGGCAGCTGTCGCGCGCCGCGCAAAAAGAGGCGCTGCAGGCCGAGATCGAACTGCAGAAAAACCAGCCGCCGCTCGACCAGCAAGCCTTTCTCCTGATGACGCGGCCGACCGAGGCCATGCACCGATCCGTGCGGCTGCGCGGGCTCTGGCTCACGCCGCAAACGGTTTACCTCGACAACCGGCAGATGCACGGCGTGCCTGGCTTCTACGTGCTGACGCCGTTCGCGATCGAAGGCAGCGAGCAGACCGTGATGGTGCAGCGCGGCTGGATCCAGCGCAACTTCGAGAACCGAGCGCAGTTGCAGGCCGTCCAGACCCCCGCCGGGCTGGTCGAGATCGAGGGCCGCATCGAGCCACCGCCATCGCATCTGCTCGAGCTGGCCAAGGCCGCCGCGCCGGCCGCCGGCGCGCAGGACGCAGTGGGGTCTTCGCCCATCCGGCAAAATCTCGACCTCGAAGCATTCCGCGCCGAAACCGGACTGCCATTGCGGGCCGATGTGTCGCTGCAGCAAACCGGCGCGGCCTCCCAAGGCTTGCAGCGTGACTGGCCGGCGCCGGCGCTCGGCATCGAAAAGCATTACGGCTACGCGTTTCAGTGGTTCGGCCTCGCGGCCCTCGTCACCATCCTCTATGTCTGGTTCCAAATCGTTGCCCCGCTCCGGCGTGCCCGCCGTGGCTGACGAACCGCTCGGGCTCACCGTGCATTCGATGCCGTCGCCGCAGTCGCTCGGCGACGCTTCGGCTCGCCGCACGGTCATGGGCCGCTGGAAGATGGTCGCGGTGCTGCTGATGTGTGCGGCACCGGTGATCGCCTCCTACTTCACCTACTACGTCATTCGACCTGAAGGCCGCCGCGTGTATGGCGAACTGGTCGAACCCCAACGCCCGCTGCCGGCGTGGACGGTCGCCACGCGCGACGGCGCGCCGGTTTCGCTGGCCTCGCTCAAGGGGCAATGGCTGCTGGTCGCGGTCGGAGATGCTGCCTGCGACAAGTTGTGCGAGCAGCAGCTCTATCTGCAGCGCCAGTTGCGCGAAAGCCTTGGTCGCGAAAAAGACCGGATGGACCGCGTCTGGCTCATCAGCGACGCCAACCCGCCGCCCGCGCGTCTGGACAACGGCCTGCATGGCGCCACGGTGCTGCGCGTGCCGGCGGCGCAGCTGTCGCAATGGCTCGCGCCCGAAGCCGGCCACACGCTGGCCGAGCACCTCTATGTGGTCGACCCGATGGGCAACTGGATGATGCGTTTTCCGGCGCGCATGGACGCCGCGGGCGCGGCCAGGGCCAAGAACGACATCAACCGGCTGCTGCGCGCCTCCGCCTCCTGGGACGAACCCGGAAGATGAACACTCCCGCGCCCTACGACCTCGCGCCGATCGCCTGGCTGATGGGCATGGGTGTGCTGATCGCGCTCGGGCCGCTGGTGTGGGTCTGGCGCCGCAATGCGGGCCATGGCGTTGCGCGGCGCCTGCATGCGCTGACCGTGCTCGTGCTGTTCCTGACCTTCGACCTCACGCTGTTCGGTGCCTTCACGCGCCTGACCGATTCGGGCCTCGGCTGCCCCGACTGGCCCGGCTGCTACGGCAACGCGAGCCCGCTCGGTGCGCGGCATGACATCGCGATGGCGCAAGCCGCGCAGCCGACCGGCCCGGTGACGCACGGCAAGGCCTGGATCGAGATGGTGCACCGCTACCTGGCCACCGGCGTCGGCGTGCTGATCGTCGTGTTGGCGATCGCCACTTTCGTCGCCTGGCGCCGGCAACGGCGGTCACCGGCCATTGCAGCACCGCAGGTCGCGCTCAAGCCCTGGTGGCCACTGGTCACGCTGGTCTGGGTCTGCCTGCAGGGTGCGTTCGGCGCGCTGACCGTGACCATGAAGCTCTACCCCGCGATCGTCACGCTGCACCTGCTCGGCGCCATCGTGCTGCTCGCGCTGCTCTGCATGCAGGCGGTGCGCTACCAGCAAGCCGCGAGCGAGCGGCTGCCGACCGCCTTGCCCGGCGGGCTGCGCAGCCTGCTGGTGGCCACGAGCCTGCTGCTCGGGCTGCAGATTGCGCTGGGCGGCTGGGTCAGCACCAACTACGCGGTGCTGGCCTGCACCCAGTTCCCGACCTGCCAGGACAGCTGGTGGCCGCCCATGAACTTTGCGCAGGGCTTCGAGATCTGGCGCGCCCTCGGCCTCACTTCGGCCGGCAACCCGGTCGATTTCTCGGCGCTGACGGCGATTCACTACGTGCACCGGCTGATGGCATATGTCGTGTTCGTGGCGATCGGTGTGCTGGCCTGGCGGCTGCGTCGCGTCGTGCCGCTGCGCCCGCAGGCGAAATGGCTGGCCGGCCTGGCGCTGCTGCAGCTTGCCACCGGCCTCGGCAACGTGTTGCTCGGTTGGCCGCTGCTGGCGGCCGTGCTGCACACCGGTGGTGCTGCCGCGCTGGCCGTGGTGCTGGTCTGGACGCTGTGCGAAACCAGGCGCGTCCCCAGTCTCCGCGCACTTCGCGTCGCTGTGCCACCTCCCTTGCAGGGGGCAACACCAACGGTCGGGCAAAGCCCGTTCCGCGGTGTTTCTGGAAAGATGCGAAAGACATGAGCACGCCCTTGCCCGTTACCGAAGCCACCAGCACCGCCAACGTGCTGCGCCAGTTCTATGCGCTGACCAAGCCGCGCGTAGTGCAGCTCATCGTGTTCTGCGCGCTGATCGGCATGGTGCTGGCGGTGCCGGGCGTGCCGGGCTGGGCCGAGCTGCAGCGCGGCCTCGTCGCCTGCATCGGTATCTGGCTCGTGGCCGGCGCAGCCGCGGCATTCAACTGCCTGGTCGAAAAGGGCATCGACGCGAAGATGAAGCGCACGGCATGGCGCCCCACCGCGCGCGGCCAGCTGAGCGACCGGCAGGCGCTGATCTTCTCGGCGCTGCTCTGCGCGGCCGGCTCGGCGCTGCTGTGGTTCACGGTGAATCCGCTCACCATGTGGCTCACCTTCGCCACCTTCGTCGGTTACGCGGTCGTCTACACCGTCATCCTGAAACCACTGACGCCGCAGAACATCGTGATCGGCGGCGCCTCGGGCGCGATGCCGCCGGTGCTGGGTTGGGCCGCGATGACCGACAACGTCGGGCCCGAAGCCCTGATCCTGTTCCTGATCATCTTCCTGTGGACGCCGCCGCATTTCTGGGCGCTCGCGCTGTACCGCGTCGAGGATTACCGCAAGGCCGGCCTGCCGATGCTGCCCGTGACGCACGGCAACGAATTCACGCGGCTGCAGGTGTTGCTCTACACCTTCATCCTGTTCGCGGCCTGCCTGATGCCGTTCATCTACGGCATGAGCGGCTGGCTTTACCTGGCGGTGGCGGTGGCGGTGAGCATCGGCTTCACCGGCTATGCGTTCGCGCTTTGGCGCCACTACTCCGACACGCTGGCGCGCAAGACCTTCCGTTTTTCGCTGATCCACCTGAGCGTGCTGTTCGCGGCGCTGCTGGTCGACCACTACCTGTTTTGAGAACGTTGCGATGAACAAGCGAAGCGCTATTAAGTTGATGGCTGGAAGCGCAGGATGGGTGGCCGCTGCAGCCGCCTTGGGCTTGAATCTTTCGGGGTGCACCGAGGCCCGGCAGAGCTTCAATGCAGTCGACCTCACGGGCGCCGATTACGCCCGGGACTTCTCGCTGGCCGATACCGACGGCAAGGTGCGCACGCTGGCCGACTTCAAGGGCAAGGTGGTCGTGCTGTTCTTCGGCTATGCGCAGTGCCCCGATGTCTGCCCGACCACGATGACCGAGATGGCCCAGGTCAAGCAGCAGCTCGGCGCCGACGGCGACAAGCTGCAGGTGGTGTTCATCACCGTCGATCCGGCGCGCGATACGCCGACCGTGCTGAAGGCCTACATGGGTGCGTTCGACCCGGGCTTCGTGGCCTTGATCCCGACACCCGAGCAACTGGCCGCCATCGCCAAGGACTTCAAGGTCTACTACAAGAAGGTCGACGGCTCGACACCGACCAGCTATTCGATGGATCACTCGGCCGCCAGCTACATCTACGACCCCTCGGGCCGGCTGCGGCTGTACGCGCGCTACGGCGCGGGTGCCGCGCCGATGCTGGCCGACGTCAAGGCGCTGCTGAAGTCCTGAGTCCGCCGTGGCCGGCTCCATCGAGCACCTGAAGACTCGCAAGGGCGCGTTCCGTATCGCGCTCATTCCGCCCGAGGTGCTGCAGGCGCTCAACGACGGCCTGCTTGAAACCGTCAACCTCAACGAGTTCCTTGCGCTCGAACTGCCGCGCCTGGCACGCAGCGTGGCAGGCCAGATCGGCATCGACGCGGCGCACGAGCGGCTCGAGGACACGCTCGCGATGCTGGCGAGCTTCAAGCCCATGAAACGGCACGACCACGTGGCGCGCGCGTTCTACGACATCGTGGCACTGCACCCCGAGCGCGATGCCATTGCGCATCGCATCGCCACGCACCCGAGCGATGCCGCGCGCTGCTGGGCGGCGCAGTGGATCACGCTGTCGGGGCTCGAACTGCCGCGCCAGCTGCAGGCCGTGCGCCGCTTCGCCGCCGACCCGCATTTCGGCGTCCGCGAGATCGCCTGGATGGCCGTGCGCGATGCGGTGATCGCATCGCTCGACGAAGCGCTGGAACTGTTGCAGCCTTGGGTGCGGGACGCCGATCCGAACATTCGCCGTTTTGCCAGCGAACTCACGCGCCCGCGTGGCGTCTGGTGCGCGCAGATCGAAGCGCTCAAGGCCGAGCCCTGGCTGGCGTTGCCGCTGCTCGAGCCGCTCCAGGCCGACGGCAGCCGCTATGTGCAGAACTCGGTCGCCAACTGGCTCAACGACGCGAGCAAGACGCAAGGGGAGTGGGTCGAATCGGTTGCGGCGCGATGGCTCGCGGCGTCGGATGCACCGGCCACCCGGTACATCGTCAGGCGCGCATTGCGCACGCTCTCCAAGGCCTGACGGCGATCACTCGTTCTTGATGCCGCGCGCCTTGATCACGCCGCCAAGCTGCGCCGTGTCGGCCTTGATGCGGTTGGCCAGCCCTTCGGACGACGAGCCCACTGCTTGCCAGCCCTGCTGGAACAGCTTGGCGCGCACTTCCGGCGAGCGCACGATCTCGCTCACCAGCGCCGACAGCTTCGCGACGATCGGCTTCGGCATCGAGGCCGGAGCCGCCACCGCGTTCCAGATCTCGAGCTGGAAGCCCGGCAGTCCGAGCTCGGCCAGGCTCGGGTACTCGGGCACCAGGGTGCTGCGACCGGTGCTGGTCACGCCGATCACCTTGAGCTTGCCGGCGCGCGCCTGCGCACTCACCAGCGCCGGCGGCAGCAGTGCCCACTGCAGCTGGCCGCCGATCATCCCGTTGATCACCTGCGGGTAGCCGGGGTAGGGCACGTGCACCGACTGGGTCTTGAGCTGCGCGTTGAGCAGCTCCATGCCCAGATGCCCCACGGTGCCCACGCCGGGGGTGCCGTAGCTCCAGCTGCTGCCGGATGCGCGTGCGGCCTTCAGCAGCTCCTGCGGCGTGTTGCCCGGCGTGGCGGCCGGCACGGCCAGCACCAGCGGCGCCGTGCCCACCAGGCTCACGGGCTGCAGATCGGTCAGCGGGTCGTAGCCGAGCTTGCTATTGAGCAGCTTCGCGATCGTCATGTTGCCGTTGATCATCACGCTGATCGTGTGGTTGTCGGTCGCGTGCGCCACCACTTCGCCGGCGATGTTGCCGCCGGCGCCGACGCGGTTCTCCACGATCACCGGCTGGCCGAGCGCCTTCGACAGCGGCTCGGCGATCGTGCGGGCCGACAGGTCGGGCGTCGAGCCGCCCGGAAAACCCACCACGATGCGCAGCGGCTTGCTCGGCCAGCTGTCGAGCGGCGAGGCCGCGATGGCGGGGCCGGCGGCGAGCAGTGCGGCGGCCAGTGCGGTGAACGAGCGGCGCGAGCGTGAAGCGATCATGGGGTGTTGTTCCGGTGAGTTCGGCGGACGCAAAGCCGACGAGTATAAAAAAGCCCGGCACGCGGCCGGGCTGTTCCTGGGAGTGAAGCGGACTTCAGGCGAAGGTTGCGAGCGACTTCTTCATCTTCTTCATCGCCGCCACTTCGATCTGGCGGATGCGCTCGGCGCTCACGCCATACACCGCAGCCAGGTCGTGCAGCGTCATGCCGCCCGAGCCGTCGTCGTTCACCTTCAGCCAACGCTCTTCCACGATGCGCCGGCTGCGCTCGTCCAGCGCTTCCAGCGCGGTCGAGATGCCATCGCTCGAGAGGCGGTCGCGGGCGCGCGATTCAAGCTGCGCGGTCGGCTCCTGCGTGGCGTCGGCCAGGTAGGCGATCGGGCCGAACGATTCTTCGCCGTCGTCCGACGGGCTCGGATCGAGCAGGATGTCGCCACCCGACAAGCGGGTTTCCATCTCGAGCACTTCTTCGGGCTTGACGTTCAGCCTGGCCGCGACCTGGCCGACCTCGTCGGGGCTCAGCGTGTCGCGGTGCGTGCCTTCGTCGAGAGCGGCGGACTCGGCCTTGAAGCCCTGCTTCATCGAGCGCAGATTGAAGAACAGCTTGCGCTGCGCCTTGGTGGTCGCCACCTTGACCATGCGCCAGTTCTTCAGGATGTACTCGTGAATCTCGGCCTTGATCCAGTGCATGGCGTAGCTCACCAGCCGCACGCCCTGGTCGGGGTCGAAGCGCTTCACGGCCTTCATCAGGCCGACATTGCCTTCCTGGATCAGGTCGCCGTGCGGCAGCCCGTAACCCAGGTACTGGCGGGAAATGGAAACGACCAGGCGCAGGTGCGACAGAACGAGCGCGCCGGCGGCCTCGAGGTCGTTGTGGTCGCGCAGCCTGCGGGCAAAGCCCTGCTCTTCTTCAAGCGTGAGCAGCGGCAGCCGGTTGGCGACCGAAATGTAGGCGTCCAGATTGCCCAACGGCGGCACGACCGACCACGGGTTGGCCACAGCCAGTTGGTTGGCAGAGACTCCAGACAGGGTTGTCATTGAGGAAACTCCTTTGGTTCGGATCATATTAGCACTCGGTTAGAGGGAGTGCTAAGGTCAGGGTTCCCCCTTATTTCAATCGCCGCGATAGCCTTTGGCTGTCGGTCGGCAACGGGATCGCGTGTGCTTTTGCACGGCCCTGGCATTTTTAGAGACAAAAATGAATAACAAAGGATTACATGCCAACTAGTTACTAGGGCTAACTGTGGGCCGGGCGCACATTGACATCGGCATCTCGCCGAGGAGAACAAAAACCATGGCCCGCCTGATTCTGTTGACGAAAACCACCGCCCCCAAAGTGATCGACCTTGCCGCCGATCGAACCTCGATCGGGCGAGAGGTGGACAACGACGTGCAGATCTTGCGCCCGCGCGTCAGCCGGCACCATGCCGAACTGAGCGTGGAAGACGACGGCACCTGGCTGCGGGATCTGGGCAGCAGCAACGGCACCTTCGTCAATGGCCGCCAGGTGCAACGCCAGGAGCTGCACCATGGCGACGTGATCCGCGTCGGCGATTGCGACATCCGCTACCTGACGCGCAACAGCAGCACCAACTTCGGACTGCTCTCGGAGCTGGGCTTGCTCTGCTGACGGCCTACCAGCGCACGCCCAGTCGGGCGTACAACTGCGTCACCACGAACAGCGGGCCGACCCAGAGGTACTGGATGTCTTCGAAGAACGAGGGCTTCTTGCCTTCGATCTTGTGGCCGACGAACTGGAAGATCCAGGCGACCACGAACACCACGGCCGACACCGGTACCAGGTAGGTGCCCAGCGCATGAACCAGCGCCAGCAGCGCGACGGTGCCGACCGCCATGGTGGCGAACAGCACCGGCGAGCGCAGCGACGCGTAGTAGACGAGGCTGGCTGCCACGAAGGCATAGGCCACCCAGGGATGCAGCGCGAACAGCAGGCCGACGATGCTGAGCATGATCGCGGGGATGGCGACGAAGTGGATCAGTTCGTTGGTCGGGTTGCGATGGCTTTCGCCGTAGTGGGCGAGCAGGCGGTCGACCTTGCGGTCGGTGCCGGGAAGCGGGGCGTGGGCGGTTTGCATGTCAGTCTCCGGAGCGCCGTGCGATGCGGCGATCCGGCCATGATGCCAGAGCACCCCGGGCGTGTCAGCCGAGCAGCGCCTGCGCGAACTCGCGCGCGCTGAAGGTCTCGAGGTCTTCCAGCTTCTCGCCGACGCCGACGAAGTACACCGGAATCGGCCGCTCTCGCGCGATCGCAGCCAGCACGCCGCCCCTGGCGGTTCCGTCGAGCTTGGTCACGATCAGGCCGGTCAGTCCCAGCGTGTCGTCGAAGGCCTTGACCTGCGCCACCGCGTTCTGGCCGGTGTTGCCGTCGATCACCAGCAGCACCTCGTGCGGTGCGGTCGCGTCGGCCTTCGTCACCACGCGTTTGATCTTCTTGAGCTCGTCCATCAGATGGAGCTGCGTCGGCAGCCGGCCGGCCGTATCGACCAGCACCACGTCCTTGCCGCGTGCCTTGCCCGCCTTGACCGCGTCGAAGCTCACGGACGAGGGGTCGCCCCCCTCGTTGCTCACGATCTCGACGGTGTTGCGATCGGCCCAGACCAGCAGTTGCTCGCGCGCCGCGGCGCGGAAGGTGTCGGCCGCGGCCAGCAGCACCGAGCAGCCTTCGTCGGCCAGGTGCTTGGTGAGCTTGCCGATGGAGGTGGTCTTGCCGGCGCCGTTGACGCCCGCGACCATGATCACCGTCGGTGCGTGCTCGCCGATGACGAGCGGTTTTTCGAGCGGCTTGAGCAGATCGGTCAGCACGTCGGCCAGCAGCACGCGCACCTGCGCGGCGTTGCTGGGCATCGTGCTTTTGACGCGGCGGCGCAGTTCCTCCAGCATCGACTCGGTGGCCTTGACGCCGGTGTCGGCCATCAGCAGCGCGGTTTCGAGCTCTTCGTAGAGCGCCTCGTCGATCTGCGCATTGACGAAAACGGCCGTGATGCCGGTGCCGGTCTTGCGCAGGCCGGTCTTGAGCTTGTCGAGCCAGCCCGCGCGCTCGGGCTCGATCGCCGCCACGGGTGGCGGCGCAGCGCGATAGGGCGAAACCTTCGGGGGCGGCGGTGGGGGTGGCGGCGCGGGTGGCAGGTTGCGCAGGAACGCCGGCACTTCCTGGGGCACCATCGGGGGTGCCGCAACCGGCGGAGGCGGCGGTGGCGGAGGAGGGGGCGCCGGCGGCAGCTCGGCCTCGGGCTTTTTTTTCTTGAAGAAACTGAACATCAGGGGGTTTTTACAATCCGACCCATTCTATGAAACGCTCCTCGCCACGCCGCGCTGCGTCCGGTGCGGTGCTGGCCACGGCGCTCCTCGCGCTCTGGGCCATGCCCGTCGCTGCTCAAAGCCCACCCGCCGCTTCTTCCTCCCCATCGTCCACGCAGGCGCAGCAATTCACGCTCGCCAACGGCATGACGCTGATCGTCCAGCCGGATCGCCGTGCGCCCACTGCGGTGCAGATGATCTGGGTTCGCGTCGGCTCGATGGACGAGGTCGATGGCACTTCGGGCGTGGCCCACGCACTCGAGCACATGATGTTCAAGGGCACCAAAGACCTGAAGCCCGGCGAGTTTTCGCGCCGCGTGGCCGCGCTCGGCGGGCGTGAAAACGCCTTCACCACGCGTGACTACACCGGCTACTACCAGCAGATCCCGATGGGCAAGCTGGAAGACATCATGAAGCTGGAGTCCGACCGCTTCGCCCACAACCAGTGGGCCGACGACGAGTTCAAACGCGAGATCGAGGTGGTCAAGGAAGAGCGCCGCATGCGCACCGAAGACCAGCCGCGCGCGCTGCTCGGCGAGCAGCAGACCGCGGCCGTGTTCGTCGCCTCGCCCTACCACCGCCCGGTGGTCGGCTGGATGAGCGACCTCGACGCGATGACGCCGCAGGACGTGCGCGACTTCCACCAGCGCTGGTACGTGCCGGCCAATGCCGCGATCGTGATCGCCGGCGACGTCGACGTGGCGCAGGTGCGCAAGCTGGCCGAAAAATACTATGGCGGCATCCCGAACCGGGCCGTGCCGCTGCGCAAGCCGCGTACCGAGCCCGAGCAGCGCGGCATCCGCCGCATCGAGTTCAAGGCACCGGCTGAGCAGTCGTATGTGTCGCTGGCCTTTCGCACGCCCAAGCTCGAGACCTTGGACGGAGAAAGCGATGCCTGGGCGCTGGTAGTGCTCTCGGCCGTGCTCGACGGCTACGCCGGCTCGCGGCTGGATCGCGCGCTGACCCAGGGCCCGGATCGGGTGGCCGACTCGGCTGGCTCTTATTCAGGTTTCATCGGCCGCGGGCCGCAACTGTTCGGCCTCGATGGTGTGCCGGCTGCCGGCAAGACGCCCGAGCAGGTCGAGGCAGCGTTGCGTGCCGAGGTGGCCCGCGTGGCGAAGGAGGGCATCGGCGCGGCCGAACTTGCCCGTGTCAAGACGCAATGGGTGGCCAGCGAAACCTACAAGCTCGATTCCGTGATGGCGCAGGCGCGCGAGCTCGGTAGCAACTGGGTTCAGGGGCTGCCGCTGGACGCGAGCGCCAAGATCATTGCCAAGCTGCAGGCCGTCACGGCCGAACAGGTGCAGGCGGTTGCGGCCAGGTACTTCGGCGACGACCAGCTCACGGTCGCCATCCTGCGGCCGCTGCCGCCTGAAAAGAACCGCCGGCCGCGTGGCTTCACGGCGCCCGCGGGCGACCTGCGCTGAAAGATCGAATCCTCATGTTTGCTACAAAAAAGATAGCGCCTTGCGCCCTGCTGGCTACTGCGATGGGCCTTTTCGGCCTGAATGTTCAGGCTGCCGTGCCGATCCAGCACTGGGCACTGCCGAACGGCGCGCAGGTCTGGCTGTCGAGCGTGGACACGCTGCCGATCCTGGATCTCCAGCTCGACTTCGATGCCGGCAGCCGGCGCGATCCGGCACCGCAGGCCGGCCTGGCCAGTGTCACGGCCGGCATGGTCGAAAAAGGCGTTCGCGCGGCGCCGGACTCCGGCCCCTATCCGCAGGCGATGGACCAGAACGCACTGGGCGAAGCCTGGGCCGACCTCGGTGCGAACTTCGACGCCAGTGCCAGTTCCGAGCGCACCAGCTTCACGCTGCGCACGCTGTCGGATCCGGCGCTGTCGGGCAAGGCCGTCGCGCTGGCAGCGCGCCAGATCGGCGAGCCATCGTTCCCCGAAGACATCTGGCAGCGCGAGCGCGAGCGCATCGGCGCGGCCATCAAGGAGGCCAACACCAAGCCGGCCACCGCTGCCTCGCGCGCTTTCGGGCAGGCCGTCTACGGCAACCATCCCTACGGCCAGGAAGCGACCGAAGCCACGCTGGCACGCATCGACACAGCCGCGATGCGCGCGCGCTACGAGCAGCTGACCGTGCCGTGCCGGGCCAGGCTCAGCATCGTCGGCAACGTCACGCGGCCGCAGGCCGAGTCGATTGCGATGACGCTGTTGTCGCGCTTGCCGGCCCAGCCGGCAGGCTGCGCGGCCCTGCCGCCGGTGCCGGAGATTGCAGCGCTGACGGCGCCAAAGGAAGAGCGCATTCCGTTCGATTCGGCCCAGGCGCACGTCTTCATCGGCGAGCCGGGCTATCGGCGCAGCGACCCCGACCACTTCGCGCTCACGCTCGGCAACTACGTGCTCGGCGGCGGCGGTTTCGTCTCGCGGCTGACCGACCAGGTGCGCGAGAAGCGCGGCCTGACGTACAGCATCTACAGCGGCTTCTCGCCAGGCCTGCATGCGGGCGCGTTCCGCATCGGCTTTCAGACCCGGCCCGACCAGGCGGCCGAGGCGGTGAAGATGTCGCGCGAAGTGCTCGCGAAGTTTGTCGCCGAAGGCCCGACCGAGATCGAACTCAAGGCCGCCAAGGACAACCTGATCGGCGGTTTCCCGCTCCTGCTCGACAGCAACCGCAAGCTGCTCGGCAACGTGGCCAACATCGCCTGGTACGGCCTGCCGCTCGACTACCTCGACACCTGGACGGCGCGCATGAACGCAGTGACCGCAGCCGACGTCAAGGCCGCGTTCGCGCGCAAGCTACAGCCCGAGCGCATGGTGACCGTCATCGTCGGCGGCGCGCAATGACCGCACCACGGCGGCGCCCGCAGTTAAGCTTGGCCGCATGAGGAAAGACCCCGCACCCAAGCCCGCCGCCAGCAAGCCCGCCCGCGTGCCCCGCCACAAGGCGCCGCTGCCGCGCCAGATCCGCATCATCGGCGGGCTGTGGAAGCGAACCCGGCTGGCCGTGGCCGACAAGCCCGGCCTGCGGCCGACGCCCGATCGCGTGCGCGAAACCCTGTTCAACTGGCTCGCCAGCCTGGCCGGCGTCGGCGGCGGCGAGTTGCCGGGTTGGCATTGCCTCGATGCCTTTGCCGGCACCGGCGCGCTCGGCCTGGAAGCCGCGTCGCGCGGGGCCGCCAGCGTGCTGTCGTGCGAGCAGGATGCCGAACTCGTCGCGCAACTGCTGGCGATCAAGACCCGGCTGGGCGCGCAGGCGCTGCGCGTCGAGCGCGGCAATGGCGTCACCGCGCTGGAGCGTGTGCCGGCCGGCAGCCTGCATGCGGTGTTTCTCGATCCGCCGTTCGAACAGCCCGCGCTGTACGAGCCCGCGCTGCGCGCGGCTGCCCGTGCGCTGCATGCCGATGGTGCGGTGTACCTCGAAGCGCCGCGGCGCTGGACGGACGAAGAACTGGCCCCGCTGGGGCTGATCGGCTTCCGCTACCTGAAGGCCGGCGCGGTGCATGCGCACCTGCTGCGGCCACTCGTTGCCGCGACGGCATAATCCGCCGACCCAGGCCGAACCGGCCGACCGAGGAGGAAGACGATGTCCAACGTGATCGCGGTATACCCCGGGACATTCGATCCCATGACGCTGGGCCATGAAGACGTGGTGCGGCGCGCCACCCAGCTGTTTTCGCATGTGATCGTGGCAGTGGCGGCGGGCCACCACAAGAAGGCGCTGTTCTCGCTGCAGGAACGCATCGAGATGGCGCGGGAAGTGGCGGAGCCGTTCAAGGACCACGTCACGGTCGAGAGCTTTTCCGGCCTGCTGCGCGACTTCGTGGTCGCGCGCAACGGCAAGGCCATGGTGCGCGGCCTGCGCGCCGTGACCGACTTCGACTACGAGTTCCAGCTGGCCGGCATGAATCGCTCGCTGATGCCGAACGTCGAGACCGTGTTCCTCACGCCGAGCGACAAATACCAGTTCATCTCCAGCACTTTCGTGCGTGAGATCGCGATGCTCGGGGGCGAGGTCGACAAGTTCGTCTCGCGCGGCGTGCAGCAGAAGCTGGCTGCCAAGGTGCGCAGCCTTGGACGTGAGTGACTGAAGCCCCGCCGCCCAGGCTGCATCCGCTCGGCGACGCCGCGCTGCTGTTCGAGCTGCCGGCGCCGGCGCGGCTCGACGTTCAACAGAAGATCTGGGCGCTCGCGGCCGAGGCCGCGGCGTGGCCCGGCGTCGGCGAGATGCTGCCCGGCATGAACAACCTCACGCTGATGTTCGACCCCGCGCAGACCGATGCCGAAGCGCTGGGCGCGCGCGTGCTGGCGCTCTGGCCCAAGCTCAGGCCGACCGCCATCGCCGGACGCGAGGTGCGCATTCCGGTGGCCTACGGTGGTGAGGATGGCCCCGATCTGGCCGATGTCGCGACCCACACCGGCCTGACCCCGATGGAGGTGGTTCGCCGCCACTGTGCCGGTGAATACATCGTCTATCTGCTTGGCTTTCTGCCTGGCTTTGCGTTTCTCGGCGGCCTGGCGCCCGAACTCGCCACGCCGCGCCGTGCCGAACCCCGCACCGCCGTGCCGGCACGTTCGGTCGGCATCGGCGGGGAGCAGACCGGTATCTATCCGCTGGTATCGCCGGGCGGCTGGCAACTGATCGGGCGCACGCCGCTCGAGATGTTCGACCCGGCCGCGAAGGAGCCGACCTTGCTGCGCCCCGGCGACCGCGTGCGCTTTGTCGCGGAGAGTGTCAGGACGTGATCACCGTCATCCGGCCCGGCATGCTGGCTTCGGTGCAGGACTTGGGCCGGCACGGGCACCGCCACCTGGGCATCTGCCCCGGTGGCGCGCTCGACCCGCTGGCGCTGACGCTGGCGAATCGCCTGGTCGGCAACCCAGATGGCGCGGCCGGCCTCGAACTCACGATGGGGGGCTGCGAGCTGCGTTTCGGCAGTGCCACGCGCATCGCCCTGGCCGGCGACGACTTCGGCGCCCGCCTCGACGGCCAGCCGGTCTGGCCCTGCTGGAGCATGCCGGTTGCGGCCGGGCAAACGCTCAGGCTCGCCGACGCCAACGTTTCGGGCGGCAAGCCCGGCCTGCGCAGCTGGCTCGCGGTCGCCGGCGGCATCGACGTGGCGCTGGTGCTGGGCTCGCGCAGCACCGATCTCAAGGCCGGCTTTGGCGGCCATGGGGGCCGCGCACTGCGAAAAAACGACAAGCTGCCGCTCGGCGCTTCGTCGCTCAGCGCGGCGCAACGCGAGCGCCGTGCCTTCGGTCTGCGCTCACCGGCCTGGGACCAGGGCGAGGGCACGACCGGGGCGATCTCGCTGCGCGTGATGCCTGGCCCCGAATACGAGCAGTTCACCGTCGCGGCGCGCGCCGGACTCTGGAGCGACGGCTGGCGCATCACGCCGCAAAGCAACCGCATGGGCAGCCGGCTGGCCGGGCCCGAACTCAAGCGTCGGCGCAGCGTCGACATCCTGTCGTCGGGCGTGATCCCGGGCACGATCCAGGTGCCGCCCTCGGGCCAGCCGATCATCCTGATGGGCGATGCGCAGACTACCGGCGGCTATCCGCGCATCGGCGTGGTGATCCGCGCCGATCTCTGGAAGCTCGCGCAGGCGCCGCTCAACGGGCGGTTGCGGCTGGTCGAAGTCGATGCCGCCGCGGCGGGTGCCGCGTGGGATGCACAGCAGCGCCATCTGGCACAGGTTGCCCATGGTCTGGCGGCCATGGGCTGGCCCGTTGCGGCGTAGACTTGCAAAGGAATGCCGCGGAACCGGCTTGGGGGCGATTGACCATGTTTATTGACCTGAACGCCGACCTCGGCGAAGGCTGCGACAACGACGAAGCGCTGCTGGCGCTGGTGAGTTCGGCCAACATCGCCTGCGGCTGGCACGCGGGCGACGCGAAGACCATGCGCCAGTGCGTGCGCTGGGCCATGCAGAACGGCGTGGCAATCGGCGCGCATCCGAGCTTTCCCGATCGCGAGAACTTCGGCCGCAGCGAAATGAACCTGCCGGCCGACGAGGTCATCGCCGGCATGCTCTACCAGATCGGCGCGCTGGCCGCGATTGCCAAGGCCGAGGGCGGCCGGCTTGCCCATGTCAAGGCGCATGGCGCGCTCTACAACCAGGCAGTCAAGGATCCGGTGCTGGCCGATGCGCTGTGCGAGGCGGTCAAGCGATTCGATCCTTCGCTCAAGTTCTTCGGGCTGGCCGGCAGCGGCATGATCGAGGCCGCCAACCGCGCCGGCCTGCAGCCGGTGGAAGAGGTGTTCGCCGACCGCGCCTACAACGCCGACGGCAGTCTGGTCAGCCGCAAGCTGCCCGGCGCGCTGATCGAAAGCGACGCCGAAGCCATCGCCCAGACGCTTTCGCTGGTGCGCGACCATCGCGTGACCGCCATCGATGGCAGCACCGTTTCGGTCAATGCCCAGAGCGTCTGCCTGCATGGCGACGGCGCCCATGCGCTCGAATTCGCGCAGCGCATCCGGGAAAAGCTGGCCAGCGAGGGCATCGCGGTTCGCGCGACCGCCTGAGCCGGGCGGATCTTTTTTCCGGATTTCCGCACAAGCGGGCGCTTTCGCCGATAATGCGGGGGCTTTCCTGCGGTTTCTGCAGGCCGGCGTTGACGGTGATAGGTCGGTTTCGCGCCACAGCGGGTTTTGTTTGTTGTGATTCTGGGACTCCATCGCTTTTGTTTCTTGTTTTGTTAGGAGTCCCAAATGGGCAAAAAACTGTACGTGGGCAATCTGTCCTACTCGATTCGCGACAATGATCTGGAACAGGCCTTCGGCCAGTACGGTTCTGTCAGCAGCGCCAAGGTCATGATGGAGCGCGACACCGGTCGTTCCAAGGGTTTCGGCTTTGTCGAAATGGGTACCGACGCTGAAGCGCTGGCAGCCATCGAAGGCATGAACGGCCACGCACTCGACGGCCGTAGCCTGACGGTCAACGAAGCCCGTCCGATGGAACCCCGCCCGGCTGGCGGCGGCTTCGGCGGCGGTCGCAGCGGTGGCGGCGGCGGTGGTGGCTACAACGGCGGTGGCGGCGGTGGCGGTGGCCGCAGCGGCGGCGGCTACGGTGGTGGCGGCGGCGGCGGCAGCCGTGGCGGCTACTGAGCACACCCTGCTCTGAATCAAAAAAGGCTCCCTCGGGAGCCTTTTTTGCGTCTGGGAGCAACCGCGCCGCGTGGGCTCAGGCGTCGAGCCGGGCCAGCCAGGCGCCCAGCGTCGCGTTGACGAGGGCCGGCTTTTCCATCGTCAGCATGTGGCCGCAGTCCGCCACCCAGACCAGTTCGGCGGCCGGCGTCAGCGTGGCGATATCGCGGGAGCACTCGGGCGGTGTCAGCCGGTCGGTGTCGCCGCACATCACGAGCACCGGGCAGCGGAGGCCCGGCAACTGTTCGCGCGCATCGGGCCGTTGCATCAGCGCCCGGTTTTGCCGGATCAACTGTTCGGCGCCGGCGTCGAGCATCATCTGCAGATAGGCATCGACCAGTTGCGCATCGGCCGCCTGCGCCGGGTGAAACGCAAACGCCACGTTGGGCCCGATCACTCCGGCTATGTCGCCGCGTTCGAAGAGTTCAATGGCGGCTTCGCGCAGTTCCCGCATGTCGGGTGTTTCGGGCCGCGGGTTGGTGCCGAGCAGTGCCAGCCCCTCGATGCGCGCGGGCGCCTGCCGCGCCGCTTCCATCGCGATCATGCCGCCCATCGAGGCGCCGCACAGCACCAGCGGGCCTTCGTGCTCGCGCAGCAACGCGGCCGCCATCTCCTGGATGGTCGCGTGGCGCATGTGCACGTCGCTCACGGAGGGCGCCATGCTGGCCGGCAGCACCGGCCATTGGGCCTGCCAGAGACGGTCGTCGCAGGCGAGGCCGGGAATCAGAACGAGTTGGGGCATAGCGCTCGATTCTGGCATCGCGCCGGCTTCGACATGGCGCGATGGGACAATGGCAGAACCCATCATGCCCATTGCCACCGAACTGATTCTGATCCGCCACGGCGAAACCGACTGGAACCGCGAACTGCGCTTTCAGGGCCACGTCGACGTACCCCTCAACGACATCGGCCACGAGCAGGCGCGCCGCCTCGGCCTGCGCCTGGCGGGCGAGCCGGTGCAGCACGTGGTGAGCAGCGACCTGATGCGTGCGCAACAAACCGCCACGCCGGCGGCGCAGCAGCTCAAGCTCCCGATCGTCACCACCGTCGGCCTGCGCGAGCAGCACTTCGGCGTCGCCGAAGGTCTGCGCGCCGAGGAAATCCGCGAGCTGCATCCGCGCGCCTGGGAAGACTGGCTCCTGTTTCGCGAAGACCATGCCGCGATGCCCGAAGGCGAATCGCCACGCGCGTTCCATGCACGCATCCTCGAGGCGCTCGGCCGCATCGTCGCGGCGCATGCGGGCCAGAACGTGCTGGTGGTCACCCACGGCGGCGTGCTCGACATGGTGTGGCGCACCGCGCAGGGCCTGAGCCTCGGCGGCCCGCGCCAGAGCGAGATACCGAACGCCGGCTTCAACCGCATCCGCATTGCCGACGCGGCCGATCCGGCACGCATCCAGATCCTCGACTGGGCCGACACCGGCCATCTCGCCGACCTGCCGCCCCAGCCCACCTACGACCAGAAGCGGCACCTGGAGCCACGCTGAACGCAAACGGTCTGGTCGATAGGCTATGACTTCAACGACGAGATCCTGCCGAGCACCGCGAGCTACTGGGTCACGCTGGTGCAGGCGTACCTGAAGTAGCCGGCAGGCCGAGCGCCCGGTAGACCGCCGCGTTCTGCCGGCGCAAGCGCAGGGATTCCGGCTGTCCGTTGAGCTGTTGCTGCAGGATGCCCTGTGCGCCGGCCAGCGCGGTTGCGGTGCCGCAGCGCACCAGCGCGTCGAGGTACACCTGCTCGAACAGGTCGCGCTGCGCATGGCTGCCGCCGATCTCGATCAGGCGCGGCAGCGCCAGGCCCAGCCCTTCGATCGCGCCCGCGTGGTCGCCGCGCGCGTGGGCGCGCAGGCCGTGCGCTGCCGGCACGCCCACGTGCTGCCACGCAGCGCGCGTCGAGACGGGCGCCCGCGGCGCGAAGGCTTCGATGTTGCGCAGCAGCGTGTCGGCCTCGGGCCGACCGGCGCGTGCCAGCCCGTACAGGTACTGCAAGTCCAGGAACGGCAGCACATGGTCGTCCAGCCGCTGCACAAGATGGTCGGCCAGGTCCTGCCAGCGCTCGCCCACGTCGATGCCCGCCAGTTCGAAGCGCGCGAGCAGCGAGGCCGCGCCGATCTGGTCTTGCGAGTACGCCTTGACCACGCCCCATACCTCGTCGTCGTAGACCGCAAGCGCCTCGGCATCGCGGCCCAGGTCGATCAGGAACAGCGCCACATGCCACCAGTTGTGCGTGACCATGAAGGAGTTGAGATCCGTCCAGGTGTCGCTCACGCCCTGCATGAAGGCCAACCCTTCGCCGAGACGCCCTTCGGTCAGCATGACGTGCGCGAGCCCATGGTGAGCCCACGGTTCCTTGCGGCACATGGCGATAGCCCGGCGCGCACTCGTCTCGGCCTCGCGCATCAGATGACACTGCTCATAGCCGAACGCGGCCATGCCATGCACATACGGCACATCGGCCGCGGCCGGCAGCACCGCCAGTGCCAGGCGCAACATGCCGGGGCAGTCGCCGGTGTTGAAGCAGTGGTACTGCCCGAGCTTGAGCGACGCCAGGTCGCGTGGAAACTCGCGCGCCTGTTCCTGGTGCAGGCGGATCGCCTGCGCGATATCGCCGGCCACCCAGGCCGCCACTGCTGCGATAAAGCGGCGCTCGCGCGGCGTGGCGCGTGCCGCGCCCGACTGCGCGCGCGCAATGAAGGGGCGCGCATTGGCCACCGCATCGCGCGATTCGGCGAACATGTGCAAGGCGGCGCAGTACGCCTGGACGATCGGGCTGGTGTCCTGTGCGGCCGACAGCACATTGGCCGCGCGCGCCTCGCAGGCGATGAAGCCCATCACGAAATCGTCGAGCAGCCGCACGCTGGCGGCATCGCCCACGCTGACCGGGTTGCCGAGGCTGTCTGTGTGCATCACCTCATTTTGCCGTCGCCGGGCGCCGCTCAGACGCCCGCTTGCTGGTGCCGGTATTCCTGTGTGAGGCCACCGTAGCCGTAGGCTGCCGCGCGCGCATCGATCACATGCACGTAGCTCACTTCGTGCAGGTTCGGCAGGAGCCTTGCGAAGGCGGCGTGCACCTCGCGCAGGTAGCGTGCCTTCTCGGCCTTGGTGTTGGTTTCGTCGGTCACGCTGATGTCGAGATGGAACGCGTTCCGGCCCAGCTCGGCCAGCGACACGCCACCGATGAACCAGCTTTCGGCCGGGATGAACTGCACGGTGGTAGCGATCACCGGCAACTGCTTGCCGAGCACGGACTGGGTGAGCTCGGCCACGGCGTCCACGGCGCGCTTGGCGAGCGCCGCATCGGGTTGGCCGGACAGGTGGATGACGGTATGGGGCATGGCGGTTCTCCTATGAAAGGTGATGGAATGCCCTCATTGTGGGAATCGGCTTGCCATTTGAAAAGCGGGAAGAGATGATGCTATCTATCGGGTAATCAGATGGATAGAACATGCAGCATTTCGATCTCGACCAGCTCGCAACCTTCGTCGCCGTTGTGGAGGCTGGCAGCCTCACGGCGGGTGCCCCGCGCGTGTTTCTGTCGCAGTCGGCGGTCAGCGAGCAGGTGCGAAAGCTGGAGGAGCGGGCCGGGCTGCCGCTGCTGTTGCGCGCCAAGGCGGGCGTGTCGACCACGGCGGCCGGTGACAGGCTGTTGGCCCACGCACGCCGCCTGTTGGCGCTCAGCGAGGAGGCCTACCGCGATCTGCATGGCGTGACGCTGCAGGGCGAGTTGCGGCTGGCGGTGACCGACTACTTTCGCCCGCTGGAGTTGACGCGGTTGCTCGCACGGCTCGGTGAGCAGCATCCGCAGGTGCGGCTCAACGTGTCGGTGCTCAAGAGCGGCGCAATCGAGGCCGGTTATGCACGCGGCGCGTTCGATGTCGGTCTGTCGATGCGACTGGCCCATGCCGGGGCCGGCACGCTGGAGCGCGGCAGCCGGGTGCTGCGACGCGAGAGCTTGCAGTGGATGGCGGCGCCCGGAGTGCGGCCGGCACGTGGCGAACCATTGCGGCTGCTCGCGCTGCCCGATACCTGCTCGCTGCACCAGTTCACCGTCGGTCTGCTGGTGCGCCGCAAGGTGGCATTCAGCGTGGTGCATATTGCTTCCGGCGTGGCGGGCCTGCAGTCGGCGCTGGCCGCGGGCCTGGGTGTGGCGTGCCTCAATGAATCGTCGCTGGCACCGGGGGTGGTGCGGCTGGCGGAGCCGCACGGCCTGCCAGCGCTGCCGCGTGCGAACTTCCATGTGCTGCCGGAACGGCCGGGCGAGGACGCTTTCGTCACCCGGGCGCGCGCACTGCTGGCGGCGCAATTTGCATGAGGGCGCGGCGCGGGTGCCGCGTCGTCGGCGGCGTCAGGCGTGTGCGCCCGAAGACAGCCGCCGCAGCATGGCGAGTTGCCGGACTTCTTCTGCGTCCCTGAGGCTCTTGGCCGCGCGCGCGGCGGCGTAGGCGACGTACAGGTTTTCGACGGCCCGGGCCCAACTGCTCGCGGCCGTCTGCAAGTCGGCGTCCGGCGGCACGGCGGGAACTTCGATACCGGCCTTGCGGAGAATGATGGCTTTGTGGCTGGTGGTGAGCATGGCGACCTTCCTTGGAAACTTGAAGCCAGCGTAGCCGCGTTGCGGTCGCGCCACCATCGGCCGCAAGTCGTATGCGGATGTAAGCAGGTGCCGACTATTACCGGTTTTGGCCGATTTCTTTGTCCCGCTCACACGCCGGGCGGTGGTTCCGGCCAGGGGCGCTGCGATTCGCGAATCAACTCGAAGGCCCGTGCGACGCGCAGCACGCCCAGGTCGTCGAAGCGCTGGCCCGCGATCTGCAGGCCGATCGGCAGGTCGTCGGCGCTGTAGCCGCAGTTGATCGACGCGGCCGGCTGCTCCGACATGTTGTAGGGCACGGTAAAACCGATGTGCTCCAGCGGCCGCATCGGGTCGCCCGTGGGCGAGGCCGCTTCGGCCGCGGCCGGCATGTTCGGCGACACGGGCGAGATCACGTAGTCGAACCTCGCGCACGCCGCGACCGAGGCGATGCGCGTGGCGTGGAACTGGCTGAAGGCGCGAAACACGTGCTCGCCGCCGAATCCGGCGGCACTCTCGGCCCATTCACGGACGTATGGCAGCACTTTCGCGCGCTGGTCGGCTCGCAGCGCCTGCATGTCGACATGGGAGCGCATGCGCCACAGGTGATCCATGCCGTCGAGCATGGCTTGTGACATGAAAGGTTGCATCGTTTCGACGATGGCGCCGGCCCGCTCGAACAGGCGCGCGGCCTGCTCGACCGCGGCACGGATCTCGGGCTCGACCGCGAGGCCGCAGCCGGCGTCGAGCAGCAGGCCAATGCGCAGGCCGCGCAGGTGGTCGGCGTCGACGTCGTAGCCGGCCCAGTCGATGTCCTGCGGCGGCAGGTTCATGCTGTCGCGCGCATCGGGCCGGCTCAGCACCTGCATGGCCAGCGCAGCGTCGCCCACGGTGCGCGTCATCGGACCGGCGGCGCGGCCCGTGTAGGGCGGGTCGATCGGAATGCGGCCCAGACTGGGCTTCAGCGTGAAGATGCCGCACCAGCTGGCCGGCAGGCGCAGCGAGCCGCCGATGTCGGTGCCGATGTGCAGCGGGCCGTAGCCGGCCGCGGCCGCCGCGCCGGCGCCGGCGCTGGAGCCGCCGGGCGTGCGGGTCAGATCCCACGGGTTGCGCGCCAGCGTGTGGAAGCTCGACAGGCCCGACGACAACATGCCGTAGTCGGGCATGGTGGTCTTGCTGAAGATGACCGCGCCGGTTTCCTTCAGGCGTGCGGCCGGCGGTGCATCGGCCGCCGCGGGTTTCAGGTCGACCGCCGCGGTGCCGGCCGGCAGCGGGTCGCCGCGCGTGGCGATGTTTTCCTTGATGGTGGCGGGCACGCCGTCGAGCGGGCCGAGCGGCGCGCCGTTGCGCCAGCGCGCCTGCGAGGCGCGCGCCTGGTCGAGCGCCGCTTCGGGGCGCAGCAGCCAGGTCGCCTGCAGGTGCGGCTCCCAGCGCGCGACGTGGGCCAGCACGTCCTGCGTGACCTCGACCGGCGAGAGCGTGCCCTCGCGATAGGCTGCAACCAGTTCCTGCGCGCTCAGTTCATGCAGCGCAGTGCTCATCCCCAGGAAAGCGCAGACAGGTCATTGCAGAAGATCGGCATGTCCTTCCACAAGCCCTTCACGCCCTTCTTGGCGACGGTCGGGAACTGCGGCTGATACAGGAAGCCGTTGGCGGCGTCGGTGGCCAGCAGCTTCTGTGCATCGCCCAGCAGCTTGTTGCGTTCGGCCGCGTTGCCGGTGGCCTTGATCTTGTCGAACAGCGCCACGAACGCCTTCGAGTCGTAGCCCCAGTAGTACTCGGGCTTGGCATAGTTGCCGAGGTCGAAGGGCTCGACGTGCGAAACGATCGTCAGGTCGTAGTTGTGGGGGCCGCCATAGGTGTTGCTGAGCCACTGCGCCCATTCGACGTTCTGCACCTTCACGGTGATGCCGATCTTGGCGAGCTGCGCGACGATCACCTCGCCGCCCTGCCGCGCGTAAGGCGGCGGCGGCAGCGTCATCGTGAGTTCGAGCGGGGTCTTGATGCCGGCTTCGGCCAGCAGCTTCTTGGCCTTCTCGATATCGAAGGGGTTGATGCCCGTGGTGTCCACGAAGCCGGGCGCGCCCGGCACGTAGTGGCTGCCGATCGGCACGCCGAGGCCGTCGGCCGCGCCTTCGATGACGGCCTTGCGGTCGATCGCCGCCAGGATCGCGCGGCGCACGCGCACGTCGTCGAGCGGCTTCTTCTTGCTGTTGAAGGCGAGGATGGTCTTGGCGCGCGAGCCGCCCAGGATCACCTGGAATTGCGGGTTGGCCTTGAACTGCGGCACCACGCGCGTGCCGATGCGCTGGAACGCATCGACGTCGCCTGCCAGCATGGCGGCCGCCTGCGCGGCCGCGTCGGCGATGAAGCGGAAAGTCACCTTCTTGAGCTTGGCCTGCGCGGGGTTGCGGAAGCCGTCCCACTTGGTCAGTACCAGCGACGAACCCTTGGCCCAACTCTCGAGTTGATAGGGGCCGGTGCCGACCGGTTTGGTGGCGTTGGTGTCGGCGCTCTTGGGCTCGACGATCACGGCCGTGGCCTGGCCCAGGACGAAGGGCAGGTCGGGGTCGATCTCCTTGTTGATCAGCACCACGGTGGCATCGTCCACCACCTGCGTGCTGAGGTTCGCGAAGGTGCGCTTGTCCTTGTTGGTACTCTTCTCGCCACCGGCGCGGTCGAAGCTGAATTTGACGGTCTGGGCATTGAAGGGCTCGCCGTTCTGGAACTTGACGCCGCGCTTGAGCTTGAAGGTGTAGGTCTTCAGGTCGGGCGAAACCTCCCAGCTCTCGGCCAGCAGCGGCGCGACGCTGCCGTCGGCGTTGATCTTGGTCAGCGTCTCCAGGATGTTGTATTGCACGACCTCGGCAATGGCGGCGGCGGCACCGGCGGTCGGATCGAGGCCCGGCGGCTCGAGCGCCATGCCGAGCACCATCGCGTCTTTGCGACTCTGGGCGAATGCGAATTGCGGCAGGCTGGCGGCCAGTGCTGCGGAGGTGAGGACTGTGCGGCGATTCAACATGGTCAAGCTCCAGGACAAGAAGAAAGATAACGTTACATCATCCGGCGCGCTGGCGGCTCGGCGCGCGGAACGGCGGCCAGCAGGGCCTGCGTGTACGGATGCTGGGCATGCGCAAAAAGCTGCTGCGGCGCACCCCGCTCCACCACCAGGCCACGGTGCAGCACGCAGACCTCGTCGCAGAGGTGGTTGACCACGGCGAGGTCGTGGCTGATCAGCAGGTAGCTGATGCCGAACTGTTGCTGCAAGTCCTGCATCAGGTTCAGCACCTGGGCCTGCACCGAGACGTCAAGCGCGCTCACCGGCTCGTCGGCCACGATCAGCTTGGGCCGGGTGATGAGGGCGCGCGCGATAGCGATGCGCTGGCGCTGGCCGCCCGAAAACTCGTGCGGGTACTTGTCGAGGTCGCTGGCGCGCAGGCCCACGGCCGCGAGCGACTCGCCGGCGCGCTCGCGCTGCACGGCGCGGCTGGTTTCGTCCAGGGCTTCGAGCGGCTCGGCCACGATGCGCGCGACGGTCTGGCGCGGGTCGAGCGAGCCGTACGGATCCTGAAACACCATCTGCACGTCGCGCCGCGCCGCGCGCAACTCGGTGCGTGGCAGCGCATGCAGGTCGCGGCCCTGCAGCTTGACGCTGCCCGAATTGGGGCGATCGAGTGCCATCACGAGCCGCGCGATGGTCGACTTGCCCGAGCCCGATTCGCCGACGATGCCGAGGCTGCGGCCCTGCTGCACGCCAAAGCTGACGCCGTTGAGCGCCTTCACCAGCGGCGGCGCACCGAACAGCTTTTCGCGCGGCAGTTCGTAGTGGCGAACCAGGTCGGTGACCTCGAGCAGCGGTTCGCTCATGCAGCCACTCCCGTGGCGGCCGCCACTTCGTCGAGCCGGATGCAGCGCACCTCGTGACCGTGCGGCAACAGCGTTGCCGGCGGCCGTGTGGTGCGGCAGGCGTCGACCGTGAAGCTGCAGCGCCCGGCGAACGGGCAGCCCGGCGGCAGGTCGACCAGTTCGGGCACGCTGCCCTTGATGGTGGCGAGCCGTACGCCGCGCGGCGCACCCAGCGCCGGCCGCGCCGCGAACAGGCCCTGCGTGTACGGATGCATGCGCGCGTCGAACACGGTGGCGGTCGGGCCGCTCTCGACCACGCTGCCGCCGTACATCACGAGCATCTTCGACACCGTCTGCGCGATCACGCCGAGGTCGTGCGAAATAAGGATCAGCGCCATGCCGCGCTCGGCCACGAGGCCCTGGATCAGATCGAGGATCTGCTTCTGGATCGTCACGTCGAGCGCAGTGGTCGGCTCGTCGGCAATCAGCAGGTCGGGCCCGCAGGCGAGCGCCATCGCAATGCCGATGCGCTGGCGCTGCCCGCCCGAGAACTGGTGCGGATAGGCATCGAGCCGCGACGCCGCATCAGGGATGCCGACGCGGTCGAGCAGCGCGAGCGCTTCCTTGCGTGCGTCGGCGCCCGAAAGGCCGCGGTGCAGGCGCAATGGCTCGCCGACCTGGCGCGCGATGGTGTGCACCGGGTTCAGCGCGGTCATCGGCTCCTGGAAGATCATGCCGATGCGGTTGCCGCGGATCTCGCACATGCCGCGCTCGTCCATGCCGACGAGTTCCTGGCCGTCGAAGCGGATGCTGCCGGTGACCTTGGCGCTGGCGGGCAGCAGGCCCATCAGCGACTGCACCGTGATCGACTTGCCGCAGCCCGACTCGCCCACGATGCCCAGCGTTTCGCCGCGCTCCAGCGAGAAGCCGATGCCGCGCACGGCCTCGGCCGGGCCGCGCTGGGTCTGCAGGCCGATGTGGAGGTCGTTGACTTCGAGCAGTGCCATCGTCGTTACCGTGCGCGTGCCAGCCGCGGGTCGAGCAAATCGCGCAGACCGTCGCCGAGCAGGTTGAGGCCGAGCACCGCCAGGGCGATCGCCATGCCCGGGAACACCGCGAGCAACGGCGACTGGAACATCATGGTCTGCGCCTCGCTCAGCATGCGACCCCACGAAGGCTGCGGCGGTTGCGTGCCGAGCCCGAGGTAGGAGAGGGCGGCCTCGGCCAGGATCGCGATGGCGAATCGGATCGTGATCTGCACGATCAGCACGGCCGAGATGTTGGGCAGCACATGCTGCATGGTGATGGCGAACGCCCCCTTGCCGCAGGCGCGCGCGGCCGCGATGTACTCGCGCGACCAGATCGCGTTGGCCGAGGCGCGCGTGATGCGCGCGAAGGTCGGGATGTTGTAGATGCCGATCGCGACGATGGCGTTGACGATGCCGGCGCCGAACACCGCCGTCATCATGATGGCCGACAGGATCGCCGGGAACGCCAGCGAGAAATCGGTGAACCGCATGATGCCTTCTTCGATCCAGCCGCGCTTCGCCGCGGCCAGCAGGCCCAGCGCGGTGCCGATCGTCAGGCCGATGCCGACCGCGATCATGCCGACCAGGATCGAGGCGCGCGCGCCGACCAGCAGCAGCGACGCGACGTCGCGGCCATAGGTGTCGGTGCCGAGCCAGTGCGCGGCCGAGGGCGGCTGCAGCTTGCTCGGCAGATCCATCTCGTAGGGCGACCAGGGCGTCCAGACCAGCGACACTGCGGCCGCGACCAGCAGCAGCAGCGTGAGCACGCCGCCGAGCACGAAGCTGCGATGCTGCAGGGCACGGCGCCAGAAGCCCGGCACCTTGAGCGCGGCAGCGCTCGGGACTGCGACGCTGCTCATATGTCGGAAGCCTTGATGCGCGGGTCGATCACGGCGTACAGCACATCGACCACGAAATTCACGATGACGACCATCGCCGCCAGCAGCATCACGCAGTTGCGCACCACGATCAGGTCGCGGTTGCTGATGGCCTGGAAGATCAGCCGGCCGAGGCCCGGCAGATAGAACACGTTCTCGACCACGATGGTGCCGGCCAGCAACTCGGAGAACTGCATGCCCATCACCGTGACCACCGGAATCATCGCGTTGCGCAGCACATGCGTCCAGAGCACCGCGCGCTGGCTCACGCCCTTGGCGCGGGCGGTGCGCACGAAATCCTCGCGCATCACCTCCAGCACGGCCGAACGCGTGATGCGCGCAAGGATCGCGGCCTGCACCACGGCCAGCGAAAGCGCCGGCAGCAGCAGCGACTTGAGGCCGGCGAAGATGCCTTCGTCCCACCCGTCGAAGCCGCCGGCCGAGAACCACTGCAGCTGCACCGAGAACACCAGGATCAGCAGGATCGCGAACCAGAAATTGGGAATGGCGATGCCCACCTGCGTCAGCCCCATCAGGCCCACGTCGCCGAGCTTGTTGTGGCGCGCCGCCGCGGTCACGCCGACCAGCAGCGCGAGCACCGTGGTGAAGGCCATCGCCAGCAGTGCCAGCGGGACCGTCAGCGCCAGCCGCTCCAGGATGAGTTCGAGCACCGGCGAGCTGTAGGCGTAGCTGTCGCCCAGATTGCCGGTGAGCATGCCGCCGATCCAGTGCCAGTAGCGCGCCCAGGCCGGCTGGTCGAGACCGAGCTTGGTGGCCAGGGCCGCCACGGCCTCGGGCGCTGCGTCCGGCCCCATCAGCAGCTGCGCGGCGTTGCCCGGCAGGATCTCCAGCACCAGGAAAACGATGACCGAGGCCCCCATCAACGTGGCGATCAGGGTCAGGATGCGCTTGAAAAGAAACAGACTCATGGGGCGGGGCGCAGCATAACCCGGCGATGCAATGAACGTACCAAGGCTTTTGCGACGCGACGGATAATCACCCCATGGCCCTCATGATCACCGACGAATGCATCAACTGCGATGTGTGCGAGCCCGAGTGCCCGAACGACGCGATCTACATGGGCGTGGAGATCTACGAGATCGACCCGCACAAGTGCACCGAATGCGTCGGCCACTTCGACGAGCCGCAGTGCGTGCAGGTGTGCCCGGTGGCGTGCATTCCGGTGAACCCGGCGCATGTGGAAACGCGCGAGACGCTGTTCCAGAAGTTCGAGCGGCTGGCAGCCGCGAAGGCCGCCCAGGCGGCCACCAGCGGCGCGGCCCGACTCACGCCCCCTTGAATTTCATGGTCGACTTGCGCGGTTCGCGATCCAGCTTGCGGATGCGCGCGCGCTCGAGCCGCTCGGCCGATGCAATGCGGCGCTCGGCCAGGGCATTGCGCCGGGCTTCGGCGGCGGCCTTGCGGTCGCGGTCGGCGGCGTCTCTTTCCTGCTTGAGACGAGTGCGCTCCAGTTCGGCACTGCGCATTTCGGCACGTCGCGTGGCTGCATCGGACGCGCGGCGATCGGCCTCGCTGCGGCTGTCGTCCACGTCCACCGCCTTGCCGCCTTTGCAGGGCTGGTCGGTGTAGGTGTTGCCGCAGCGCCAGGTTTCAGCCGCATGTGCTGCTGCAGCGCTCGCCAGATGAGTGCAGATTGCTATTAAAAGGATAGCGATCGGGGTGGATGGCTTGGCCATTTCTGTTTTCTCTCCCTGTCTTCGGCGGCGACTTCGCTAGCCTGGCGCCGGTGCGCCGCCGTCACCGCTCCCGCCATTTTCATCGGGCTCGCGCCGAGGCGGCTTGGGCCGCGGCGGCTTGCTGGTGTGAATCTGCATCGTGGCCTTTTCCATCTCGCCGGCCACCAGCGCAGGCGCCGCATGCAGTGTGCGCGCGATTGCATCCTCGATCGCTTCGCGCTGCTCCTTGAGCGGCTTCTTGAGCACCCAGTTGACCACTTCGGCCTTGACGCCCGGATGTCCGATGCCGAGCCGCAGGCGCCAGTAGTCGCCAGTGCCGAGCTGTGCATGAATGTCGCGCAGGCCGTTGTGGCCCGCGTGGCTGCCGCCGAACTTGAGCTTGGCCTGGCCCGGCACCACGTCGAGCTCGTCGTGCACCACGAGGATCTCGTCTGGGGCGATCTTGAAGAAGCGCGCCAGCGCGCCGACCGATTTGCCTGACAGGTTCATGAAGGTCTGCGGCTCGAGCAGCCAGACGCTCTGGCCGGCGATGTTCGCGCGGGCCACCAGGCCGTGATAGCTGCGATCCGGCACCAGCGAAAGCTTCCAGTCGCGTGCCAGCGCATCGACCCACCAGAAGCCCGCGTTGTGCCGCGTGGCTTCGTATTCCGGGCCCGGATTGCCGAGGCCGACGAACAACTTGATCATGATCCGGATTATCCAGCCCCCAAAGAAACGGCCCGCACGAGGCGGGCCGTTGATCTGCAGACGGAAAGAAGTGGATTACTTCTTGGCAGCCGGGGTCTTGGCGGCAGGCGTCTTCGCAGCGGGGGTCTTGGCAGCAGGTGCTGCCTTGCCGCCCTTGCCGGCCGGCGCTGCGGCAGCCGCACCGGCAGCCGCTTCGGCGCCTTCGGCGGCCGGAGCTTCTTCTTCATCGGCAGCCGGGGCCGTGGCCGAAGCCAGCACCGGGTTGACCTTGCCGTGGCTGACCCACTTCACGCCGCGCGGCAGCTTGATGTCCTTCAGCGTGACGGTGCCGTTCTTCTTCAGGCCCGACAGGTCGACTTCGATGAACTCCGGCAGTTCGGCCGGGAGGCAGTTCACTTCGAGTTCGGTCAGGACGTGGTTGACCAGGTTGTGCTCGAGCTTGACGGCGTCGGACTCTTCTTCACCCTTGAAGTGAAGCGGCACCTTCATGGTCATGCGGGTCTTGGCATCGACGCGCTGGAAGTCGATGTGTTGCACCAGCTGGCGGAACGGGTGGTACTGCACGTCACGCAGCAAAACCTTGCTGACGGTGCCGCCGAGTTCCATTTCGAGGATGGAGGCGTGGAACGCTTCCTTCTTGAGGGCGTGCCAGAGCGCGTTGTGATCGATTTCGATCAGCTGCGGCTGGGTGTCGCCACCATAGACGATACCGGGCGTCTTGCCCGAGATGCGGAGACGGCGGCTCGCACCCGTGCCCTGCTGTGCGCGCTCAAAAGCGACGAATTTCATAACTAACTCCTGTGGGAGCCCACCGCGACCAGTGCGACTCCATTGCAAAAAGGCTCACCCGAAGGGAGCCCGCCTTTTGTTCAGAACAGGTTTTCCTGATCCGAAAACAAACTCATCACCGACTCGCCCTTGGCAATGCGCTGGATCGTCTCGGCGATCAGCGGTGCCACGGAGAGCTGGCGAATCTTTCCGCAGGCCAGCGCCGTGTCGGAAAGAGGAATGGTGTTGGTGACGACCACTTCGTCGAGCGCCGAACCCTGCGTGATGCGCTCGATCGCCGGGCCGGAAAAAATCGGGTGCGTGCAGTACGCATACACCTTCTTGGCGCCGCGCTCCTTGAGCACCTCGGCGGCTTTGACCAGCGTGCCGGCCGTGTCGATCATGTCGTCCATGATCACGCAGTTGCGGCCGTCGATTTCGCCGATCACGTGCATGACCTCGCTCACGTTGGCGCGCGGACGGCGCTTGTCGATGATCGCGAGATCGCAATTGAGTTGCTTGGCCAGCGCACGGGCGCGCACCACGCCGCCAACGTCGGGCGAGACCACGATCAGGTCTTCGTAGTTCTGCAGCCGCAGGTCGCCCAGCAGCACCGGCGACGCATAGATGTTGTCGACCGGAATGTCGAAGAAGCCCTGGATCTGGTCAGCGTGCAGATCCATCGTCAGCACGCGCGCCACGCCCACTGTTTCCAGCAGGTTGGCCACCACCTTGGCCGAGATCGGCACCCGGCTCGAACGCGGGCGGCGGTCCTGGCGGGCATAGCCATAGTAGGGAATCACGGCGCTGATGCGCTCGGCCGAGGCCCGCTTGAGCGCGTCGACCATGATGAGCAGCTCCATCAGGTTCTCGTTGGTCGGCGCGCAGGTTGACTGCACGACGAACACATCGCGTGCCCGGACGTTCTGGTTGATTTCGACCGTGACTTCGCCATCGGAGAAACGGCCCACACGGGCAGCGCCGAGCGAAGTGCCCAGGTTGTGCGCAATCTCTGCTGCAAGGCCCGGGTTGGCATTGCCGGTGAAAACCATGAAATCAGGGTGGTGAACCTGCATGAGCGCGTTCCGGCAATTCGAAAAAGCCCTCCGAAGAGGGCTGCCAAGGGTCTTGAAATCCCCCGTAGCCGGCCGGCTACGGGTAAATGTTTGGCAGGGGAAGAAGGATTCGAACCTTCGCATGCTGGAATCAAAATCCAGTGCCTTAACCAGCTTGGCGACTCCCCTACACGGGTCGATGAAAAGTCTCTTGTGGAGACAGGCCACCAACCTATGAAATGTCGCTGGCTGCCCACCCGGCCAAGGGATGAACAGCCATGTTGCTGCACTGGCGAACCAGCCAGCCCGGTGGGGCATCGGCCAGATCCGCTTCATGCGGCATCGTTGCGAACACGGCACTTCCGGAGCCGGTCATCCGGCCTTGCAAGCCATGTGACCCCAGCCATTCGATGGCCTGGGTCACCGCCGGGCAAAGCCTTTGGGCAACCGGCTGCAAGTCGTTGTGCCCGAAATCGAATGCATCGAGATCGTTGGCGCCATGTTTTGCAGCGAAGCCTGCGATTATAGCAGCCGGCGTGGCGCGTTGAAGTTCCGGCGCAGCAAAAATGAGACGCGTGTCGAGCCCCTCGGGCGGTTTCACCACGCAAAAGCGGGCCGGCGCCAGCTCGATCGGCGTGATGCGCTCGCCGATGCCTTCGACCCACGCGTTGCGCCCGCGCAGGAAAAAGGGCACGTCGGCGCCGAGCGCCAGGCCGATCTGTTCGAGCCTGGAAAGCGGCAGGTTCAAGCCCCAGAGCCGGTTCAGCGCCAGCAGGCAGGTGGCCGCGTCCGAAGAGCCGCCGCCCATGCCTGCTTGCGCCGGAATGTGCTTGGCGACACCGATGTGCGCGCCCTGATCCGGCTTTGCAAAAACCTGCAGCGCCCGCGCGGCGCGCAGCACCAGGTCGTCCGGTGGCAAGGCCGTCGTCAGGTCTTCGCGCGTCAGCCGGCCATCGTCGCGCCGCTCGATGTGCAGCGTGTCGCACCAGTCGATCAGCATGAAGACCGACTGCAGCAGGTGGTAGCCGTCGTCGCGCCGTCCGGTGATGTGCAGGAAAAGATTGAGTTTGGCGGGCGCCGGCAGGTCGTACAGCGCCTTCATGACCGTTCGAAAACGATGCGCAGGTCGGCGCCGGGCCGTGGCGATTGCCGCGTCGCCTGCAGCCGTCCGCCGGCGAACTGGCTCAGATCGGCGTGCCAGCCGGGCACCGGCTCGTCGCGTCCGGCCAGCCAGCCGAACAGCGCGCCGACCGGGATCGCAGCGCCGGTTGCGGCCTCGATCAGCGCGTCGACGGATTCATACTGCCTTGTCTGGCTGCCATTTTTCAGCAGGGCCTGGCCCGGCGACCACTGCAGCACGGCCAGCGTATTGCCGATCGGCGTGGTCAGCGTGAGTTCGCCGGCTTGCGGTGTGCCGCGCAGATCGAACACGGCCGAGAAGGTTTGGACCGGCTCGCTGTCGATGCGCAGCGCGAGGCGGCCGCTCCAGGACTCGCTGCTTTGCGAGCCAGGGCGGACTCCAGCACCCGGCGTGCTTGCGCAGCCTGCTATCAAAAAGAGAGCGGCGGCGCTGGCGACGAGTGCCGTGCGACGGTTCACAACTTGACGCGCAGGCGCTTGAGCGTTTCCTGCAGTGTCTCGTTGTCGGCGTCTGCCAGCGAGGCTTCCTTCCACACCGCCACCGCGCGGTCGCGCTTGCCGGCAGCCCAGAGCACTTCGCCCAGATGGGCGGCGATCTCGGGGTCGGGCCGGCGCTTGTAGGCCGCTTCGAGGATGCGCGAGGCTTCTTCCATGTTGCCAAGCCGGTATTCGACCCAGCCGAGGCTGTCGGCGATGAAGGGGTCGTCAGGTGCCAATTGCACCGCCTTCTGGATCAGCGTGCGGGCCTCTTCCAGCCGCACCTTGCGATCGGCCAACGAGTAGCCGAGCGCGTTGTAGGCGTTCTGGTTGTCGGGTTTGAGTTCGATCAGGCGACGCAGCAGGCGCTCCATTTCGTCCATGCGGTTGAGCTTCTCGGCCACCATCGCCTGGTCGTACAGCAGGTCGCTGTCTTCGGGCGCCGCAGTGCTGGCCTTCAGCAGCATGTCGTAGGCCGGCTGGTACTGCTTGGCATCGCGCAGCAGTTGGACTTCTGCCAGGAATTTCTGCTTCTTGTCGTCCGCATTGCGCTCTGGCAGCGCGCGCACCAGGTCGCGCGCCTGCTGCAGCTTGCCCTGGCGCGCCAGCAAGGATGCGCGGCGGGCCTGGGTGCCGACCAGATCGTCGCCGTTGTCGATCTTTGCAAGCCAGTTCTCGGCGCCCACGAAGTCCTTGCGGCGCTCCGCGAGTTGCGACAGCAGCAGGTATGCCTGGGTCAATCCGCGCTTGCGCTCGTCGGCGTCGGCCTGGCCATTGGCCAGTTCGACGTAGCGCTTGAGGGAGGTTTCGGCCGCCGCATCCTGGCGGGCCTGTGCCTGCAGCGAGCCGAGCAGTACCCAGGGGTCGGGTAGATCGGGGCGCTCGACGGTGAGCTTGGTGAGCTCGGCGCTCGATTCAGCGAAGCGTCGGCCCTCGGCCAGCGCGCGCGCATAGCCCATGCGGACTTCGGGCTGCGCCTTGGGCGTGGCAAGGTAGCGTTTGACGATGGGCTCGGCCAGCGGCTGGCCCGGGTCGATCAGGTCGACCGCGAGGATGGCCGGGCCGTCGGACGTGGGATCGGCTTCCTGGCCCTTGAGCGCCGCGTCGAGTGCGCCGGACGGGTCGCCGGCCACCAGGCGCAGCCGGCCGATCGTGGTCCAGGCGAGGCCGGCGGTGGCCGGGTTCCTGATTTCATCGACCAGCGCACGTTCCACTACCGAGGCGGCAAGTTTCTTGTCCGTGGCGCGCGCGTAGGTGCGCGCGACAATCGTCATAAGGAACGGGTGCTCGATCCGGGGCGTGGCCGCGAACTCAGCGCGCAGCGGCTCCACCGTGTCGGCCAGTCGATTCAGGGCGATCAGGATCTGCAACTCGATGCGGCGGGCATCGCGCGAGTCGGGTTGCGCCTGCTTCCAGGCGCGGGCGGCGGCCAGCGCTGTGTCCCCGGAGCGCGTTTGCAGCGCCAGTTCGACGGTGCGCTGGTACAGCCGGGGGTCACGCGTACGTCGTGCAGCCTCGAGCATCAGCGCGGCACCGTCGGTCGCGTCGCCCGAGCGGGCGGTCATTTCGCCGACCAGCACGTTGAAGAACAACTCTGCCGTGAGCGCAGAAGGTGTCGCGTCCGACTTCGGCTCCGCCTTGGCCACGACCGAGGCTGTGGGCGCGCCCGAAGGCTCGACGATCGGTGCCGGGCTGGTTGGCGCGGACGGGTCGTTGGGGGCATTGGGTGCGGGCACGGTCTGCGCGTGCGCCGCAAGGGCGAGCAACACGAGAGATGCGGCCGCCGCAAGGCGGAGTCGGCGGGGCGGTGGGGTCATCGGAACCATAATAATCCAAGGTTTTTGTGTGACCACCGCGTGGGGCTACAGGTTCCGGCGGGATTTGGTGTCAGCCTCCTGCCCATGCCCGAACTCCCCGAAGTCGAAGTCACGCGTCTTGGTTTTGCCAACCGTATTGCCGGCGCCCGCATCGAGGCGGTTCGCGTGGGCAAGCCCCTGCGCTGGGCGCTGGCGGTCGAGCCCCTGGCGCTCGTGGGCCGGACGGTGCTCGCCGTGCGGCGGCGCGGCAAATATCTGCTGGTCGATCTGGATGAAGGCCTGTTGCTGCTGCACCTGGGCATGTCCGGCAGTCTGCGCTTCAGCCAGGATGCGCCGCCGGCCGGCCCGCATGACCATTTCGACCTGGTCACCAGCCACGGAACGCTGCGGCTCAACGACCCGCGTCGTTTCGGCGCCGTGGTCTACGCGCAGGACGAGGCCGCACCGCTGGCCATGAAACTGCTGGGCAAGCTCGGCGTCGAGCCGCTGGGCGATGGTTTCGATCTCGCGCTGTTCCACGCCGGCCTGCAGAAGCGCCAGGCCGCCATCAAGCAGGTACTGCTCGCTGGCGATCTGGTGGTGGGCGTGGGCAATATCTATGCGTCTGAGGCGCTGTTCCTGGCCGCCATCCGGCCGACGCTGGCCGCCTCGCGCATCAGCAACCCGCGCGCCGCGCGCCTGCATGCCGCAGTGCGCGAAATCCTGGCGCGTGCAGTCGAACGGGGTGGCAGCACGCTGCGGGACTTCACCAACATCGATGGGCAAAGCGGCTATTTCCAGCTCGAAGCCACGGTCTACGGGCGAGCCGGCGAGCCCTGCCGGGTGTGCGGAACGCCGATCCGCCAGATCCGCCAAGGTCAGCGGTCGACGTTTTTCTGCCCAAATTGTCAAAAGTATTAGTGAAAGCCCGACGAGCGGCATTGTTGCCTACCCGCGCGGTTGGGTGCCGGTGCTATATTTTGTAAGTTCACATTTACATTCTGCTTTGAGCCGCTCCTTCAATCAGCAATTCGACCAGCATGGCGCCTGGCGTCGGAATTTCGCGCACCGGCTCAAATGGCTCTCGGGCTGGCTCAACGAAAACGAGCTGCTCGACCAGGCCGTGGCAGAGCGGCTGCGCGACCTTGAAGCGCAGATGCGCACCAGCAAGGTCATGGTGGCTTTCGTGGCCGAGTTCTCGCGCGGCAAGTCCGAACTCATCAACGCGATCTTCTTCGCCGGCTATGGCCGCCGCATCATGCCGGCGAGCGCCGGCCGCACTACGATGTGCCCGACCGAGCTGGGCTATGACCCAGCCACCGTGCCGAGCCTTCGGCTGCTGCCGATCGAAACCCGTCTCGAATCCCATTCGCTCACCCATTGGCGCGAGGACAAGACCCGCTGGACCGAACTGAAGATCGACGTCGACGACGCCGAGCAGTTGGCAGAAGCAATGCACAAGGTCGCCGAAGTCAACTGGGTGTCGCTGGGCGAAGCCCGTGCGCTCGGTTTCTGGAGCGACGACGACACCGAAGACAACCCGGTGCCCGACGCCGAAGGCCGTGTCGAGATTCCGCGCTGGCGGCATGCGGTGCTCAACATGCCGCATCCGCTGTTGGAGCAGGGGCTGGTCATTCTCGACACGCCCGGTCTCAATGCGATCGGCGCCGAACCCGAACTGACCGTAAGCCTGATCCCGCAGGCCCATGCGGTGGTGTTCATCCTTGGCGCCGACACCGGCGTGACGCGCTCCGACCTGTCGATCTGGCGCGAACATCTGATCACCGAAGGCGACCCCGGCGAAACGCGCATCGTGGTGCTCAACAAGATCGACACGATGTGGGACATCCTCAGCACACCGGAACAGATCGACGCGCAGATCGAGCGCCAGCGCACGGGCGCGGCAGATCTGCTCGGCGTGCCGTTGTCGCAGGTGCTGCCTGTCTCTGCGCAAAAGGGCTTGCAAGCCAAGATTCGCCGCGACCCGCCGCTGCTGCAGGCCAGCCGGCTGCCCGCGCTAGAAGCGGTGCTCGGCGAAGGCTTGCTCGGCAAACGCGAAACCATGCTGCGGGGCGCGGTCGACAACGGCATCGGCGCCTTGCGCACCGAAGCCACGCGCATTCTCAACGTGCGCCAGCGCGACCTGTCGGAGCAGGCGCTCGAACTGCAGGGCTTGCGTGGCAAGAACGTGTCGGTGATCCGGCACATGCGCACCCGCATCGAGCAGGAGCAAAACGAATTCGAGGGCAGCAACGCGCGCATCCTGGCCTTGCGTTCGGTGCAGGGCAAGCTGCTGCGCGAGGTGTATGCGGTGCTCGGCAGCACGGCGCTCAAGGCCGACATGGGCCGGCTTGCTGCCGCGCTCAAGCGCCCCGGCATCAAGTTCAATGTGCGCAAGGTGTACGGCGAAACTTTCGATGCGCTGCGCAACAACCTGCGCGAGGTGCAGGCCACCACGGCCGAAATTCAGGCCATGCTGCATGCCACTTTCCGTCAACTCAATTCGGAGCACGGCTTCACGCTGCTGGCGCCGTCCGAGCCCGACCTGATGGAGTTCCAGAAGCAGCTCACCCAGATCGAGAAGAGTCACACCCAGTACCTCGGCGTTGGCAACCTGCTCAAGCTGGCGCAGCCCGAGTTCTGCGACAAACTGGTTCGCGCGCTCGCGAGCCGGCTGCGCGTGGTGAACGAGGCCGCCATGAGCGAGGTCGAGCGCTGGAGCAAGGGCGCTGGCGCCCAACTCGATGCTCAACTGAAAGAACGCCGCCGCAACTTCAGCCGGCGCATTGAGGCGGTCGACCGGATCCAGCACGCTGCCGGCAACCTCGACGAACGACTCGCCGAGCTGGCCGCACAGGAAAACGGCCTGGCCGAGCTGCATCGCCGGCTGCGCGAACTCACCTCGCTGCTGACCAGCAACGAGGCGCCAACCTCCTCGCGCACCGAGCTTCGTGTCGCTTGAGCGCACGGCCGCCGCTTCGGCGGTGGCGGACGGTTTCTCCGAACGCGTGGTGCATTGGCAGCGCAGCCACGGCCGCAGCGAGTTGCCCTGGCAGAACACCCGCGACCCCTACCGTGTCTGGCTGTCCGAAGTCATGCTGCAGCAGACCCAGGTGTCGACCGTGCTCGGCTACTTCGACCGCTTTCTTGCGCGCTTTCCGACCGTGGCCGAATTGGCGGCGGCGGGCGAGGACGAAGTGTTCGGTCTCTGGAGCGGCCTCGGTTACTACAGCCGCGCCCGCAACATGCACCGTTGCGCGCAGGACGTGATGGCGCGCTTCGGCGGCGCGTTTCCGCAGCGGGCCGAACAGCTTGTCACGCTGCCCGGCATTGGCCGCTCGACCGCGGCGGCGATCGCGGCCTTCTGCTTCGGCGAGCGTGTCGCGATCCTCGACGGCAACGTCAAGCGCGTGTTGACGCGAGTGCTTGGATTCGACGCCGATCTGTCGGTCAGCGCCAACGAGCGCACGCTGTGGAACGCGGCGACCGAACTGCTGCCGCCGGCTGCTGCGCAACCCGGTGCGATCGAGCGCTACACGCAGGGGCTGATGGATCTTGGCGCCACGGTCTGCCTGCCGCGCAAACCAAGCTGCATGCTGTGCCCGGCCCATGAAATCTGCGTGGCCCGGCAGCAGGGCACGCCCGAAAACTACCCGGTCAGGACGCGCAAGCTCAAGCGCAGCGCGCAATCGCTCTGGCTGCTGCTGGCGCGCGATAGCGCAGGCCGCAGCTGGCTCGAGAAGCGCCCGGCGCGCGGCATCTGGGCGGGGTTGTATTGCCTGCCGGTGTTCGACAGCCATGCCGCGTTGCTCGAGGCCTTGCCCATGCAACTGCGCGGGTCGGTACGCGATGGCGCGCCGTTTCTGCACGTGCTGACGCACAAGGATCTGCACCTGCATCCGGTGCTTGCGAAGGGTGACACGAAATCGGCGATGCCCGGGACGGGGCAGTGGTTTGCGCCGGATGCATGGGACGGCCTAGGCCTGCCGGCGCCGGTGCGCAAGCTGCTTTCAGCCTGAGATCAGGTGCCGTCCAGCTCGCGATGGCGCTTGAGCGCGGCCCAGCGCGTGCCGAAGCCGCGCGCCAACTGCTCTACCAGGAACACCGAGCGATGTTGGCCGCCGGTGCAGCCGATCGCCACGGTCACGTAGCTGCGGTGATCCTGTGCCAGTGCGTCGAGCCAGCGGCCCAGGAACTGTTCGATGTCGCCGTACATGCGCGCCACGTCGTCGTGCTGTCGCAGCCAGTCGATCACCGGCGCGTCGCGCCCGGTCAGCGCGCGCAGGGCCGGCACGTAGTGCGGATTGGGCAGCATGCGCACGTCGAACACATAGTCGGCATCGAGCGGAACGCCGCGCTTGAAGGCGAAGGATTCGAACACCAGCGTGAGCGCGCTTTGCGGCGCCGAGATCAGCGCCTTGACGTAGCTCTGGAGTTGCGCCGGCCGGATGATGCTGGTGTCGATCACGTCGGCACCGTCGCGCAGGTCGGCCAGCAGTTCGCGTTCGAGCTCGATCGCCTGCACCAGCACGCGCTGCGTTTCGGGCGCGTCGGTGTGGCTCTCCTGGCGCGACAGCGGGTGGCGCCGACGGGTTTCGGAGTAGCGGCGCACCAGGGCGTCGGTGGTCGAGTCCAGGAACAGCGAGCGCAATGCCACGCCACCGCGCCGCAACGCTTCAAGCTCCTGCGGCACCATCGGCAGCGAGACGCCGCTGCGCACATCCATCGCAATCGCCACGCGTTCGCTGCGCTGCTCGTGCTGCAGCGCGATGAAGGGCATCAGCAGTTCGGGGGGCAGGTTGTCGACGCAGTAGTAGCCGGCGTCTTCCAGCGCATGCAATGCGACCGACTTGCCAGAGCCGGACATGCCGGTGATCAGCACCAGTTCAAGGCTCATGCGCCAACTTCCGAGGTTGGCTTGCCGAGCATTTCGCGCGCGTGGGCGAGCGATGTCTGCGACACCTTTTCGCCACCCAGCATGCGGGCAATTTCCTTTTCGCGCGTCGCGCCGTCGAGCAGCGTGACGCCGCTTTCGGTGCGGCCCGCGGTCTGGCGCTTGGCCACCACGAGGTGATGGTCGGCGCAGGCGGCGACCTGCGGCAGGTGGGTGACGGCCAGCACCTGCCGGTCGCGGCCCAGTTGTTTCATGAGGCGACCGACGGTTTCGGCCACGGCGCCGCCGACGCCGGCATCGACCTCGTCGAAGATCAAGGTCTGCGCGGTGCCGAGCTCGCTGGTCGTGACTGCGATCGCCAGCGCGATGCGGGACAGCTCACCCCCCGAGGCAACCTTGCCGATCGGGCGTGGCGTGCTGCCCGGATGACCGCTCACCAGAAAGCTGATGTCTTCGAGGCCCGCGCGGCCGGGCTGCGCGAGCGCCTGCAGCTTCACCTCGAAGCTGCCGCCCTGCATGCCGAGCCCCTGCATCGCGAGCGTGACCGCCTGGGCAAGCCTGGGTGCGGCCTGCTTGCGCGCCTTGCCGAGGGCCTTGGCTTCCTTCATGTAGCTCTGCTGCGCGGCCTGTTCGGCGCGTTCCAATGCTTCGAGGTCGCTCGCGGCGTCGAGCGCCTTCAGATCGGTTTGCCAGCCGGCCAGCAGGCCGGGCAAATCGGCCGGGCCGCGCTTGTAGCGGCGCGCGAGCGACATCCAGAGGCCCATGCGTTCGTCGAGTTCGGCCAGGCGCTGCGGATCGGTGTCGGCATGGCGCAGATAGCCGTGCAGGGTGTGCGCGGCGTCCGATGCCTGCGCCACGCTGGAGGCCAGCACTTCGCCGAGCACCTTGAATTCGGGCTCGATGTGTTCGCTGCTTTGCAACAGCGCTGCCGCTCTGGAGAGGGCGGCCAGTGCACCGCCGTCATCGCCCTCCAATGCCTCGCGTGCGCCCTCGGCGGCTTCGATCAGCGCCTGCGCGTTGGAGACGCGCGCGTGGTTGGTCGAGAGTTCTTCCCATTCGTCGACGCCCGGTGCGAGCTTCATCACCTCGGCGATCTGCCACTGCAGGCGTTCGCGTTCGCGCTGCAACGAGTCCTGCGCCGAGCGCGCGGTGTCGAGCGCGGACTGTGCTTGCCGCCAGGCGTGCCAGCATGCATCGAGCGCATCGGTGCGCACGCCGGCGTAGGCGTCGAGCAGGCCCCGCACCGCATCGGGACGCGTCAGGCTTTGCCAGGCGTGCTGGCCGTGAATGTCGAGCAGGCGGTCGCCGAGTTCACGCAGTTGCGTGGCCGTGGCAGGACTGCCGTTGATCCAGCCGCGGCTTCGGCCCTGCAGGTCGACCGTGCGCCGCAACAGCATCGCGTCGCCCGCCTCGAAGCCGCCTTCGTCGAGCCATCCGGCCAGGGCCGGGTCCGCATCGAATTCGGCCGACACGTCGAGCCGCTCGGCCCCTTCGCGCACCGCGCCCGCGTCGGCCCGGTTGCCAAGCGCGAGTTGCAGCGCATCGATGAGGATCGACTTGCCGGCGCCGGTCTCGCCGGTCAGCACGGTGAAGCCGCTCGACAGGTCGAGTTCGAGTTCGCGCACGATCACGAAGTCGCGCAGAACAATGCGTCGCAGGGCCACTTCAGGAACCTCCTTCGTTCCAGTGCAATTTTTTTCGCAGCGTGTCGAAATAGCTCCAGCCCTTGGGGTGCAGGAAGCGCACGCGATAGTCGGAGCGGCGCACCACGATGCGGTCACCATGCACGAGCGAGGCGAGCGACTGCATGTCGAAATTGGCGCTGGCGTCGCGGCCGGCCACGAGTTCGATCGTGATCTCGTCGGCGTCGGGCAAAAGGATCGGCCGGTTCGACAGCGTGTGCGGCGCGATCGGCACCAGCACCCAGCCGGGGATGGCGGGATGCAGAAGCGGCCCGCCGGCCGAGAGTGCATAGGCGGTGGAGCCCGTCGGCGAGGCGATGATCAATCCGTCGGCGCGCTGGTTGGCGACGAAATGCCGACCGACCGACACCCGCAGTTCCACCATGCCCGATGTGGCGCCGCGGTTGACCACCACGTCGTTCATCGCGAATGCGTCGAACACCACCTTGTCTTCGCGCACCACCTGGGCATGCATCAGGCTGCGATGGTCTTCCTCGTACTCGCCCGCGAGCATGGGGATCAGGGTGGCCTGGTAGTTGTCGAGCGGAATATCGGTGACGAAGCCGAGCCGGCCGCGGTTGATGCCGATCAGCGGCAAACCGTGGCGGGCCAGCTGCCGGCCGATGCCGAGCATGGTGCCGTCGCCGCCGACCACGAGGCCGAGATCGCATTGCTCGCCGATCTGCTCGACCGTGAGCGCACGGTAACGGCTGGTTTCGGGCTCGTCGCCGGTTGATTGCTCGACCACCACCTCGCAGCCCTGGCTTTCAAGAAAGGCGCCGATCTCGCACATCACGGCATCGAGCGAGCCGGCCTGCGCTCGCGCGCCGGACGCCTGGTATTTGCCGATCAGGGCGACGTGCCGGAAGCAGGAGGTCATGTACAAATTACAACATTAAAATCACTCGATGTTGGACGACCGCGCCAAGCTGCTGCTCAAGACTCTGGTCGAACGCTATATCGCGGACGGGCAGCCGGTCGGCTCGCGCACGCTCTCGCGCACAGCGGGCCTTGAGCTTTCGCCGGCGACCATCCGCAATGTGATGTCCGACCTCGAAGAGGCCGGGCTGATCGCCAGCCCGCATACCTCGGCCGGGCGCATTCCTACCTCTCGCGGCTACCGTCTTTTCGTCGACACGATGTTGACGAGCCGGCGTGAAGCTTTTGCGACACCACCGCTGTCGCCCGACCAGCCGCAGAAGGTGATCGCCAACGCGGCACAGCTGCTGTCGAACCTCTCGCATTTCGTCGGCGTCGTGATGGCGCCGCGCCGGCCTTCGGTGTTCCGGCATCTGGAGTTCATGCGGCTGTCGGATCGGCGGCTGCTGGTGATCATCGTCTCGCCCGACGGCGACGTGCAGAACCGCGTGATCTTTCCCGAGGCCGACTACACCCAGTCGCAGCTGGTCGAGGCATCGAACTACATCAACGCGCACTATGCAGGCCTGTCGATCGAGCAGGTGCGCGACCGGCTGCAGTCCGAGGTGGAAAAGCTGCGCGGCGAGATCGCGGCGCTGATGCAGGCTGCGGTGGCCGTCAGCAGCGAGGTGCTGACCGAGGCACGCGAAGAGGTCGTCGTGTCGGGCGAGCGCAACCTGCTCGCCGTGAGCGATTTCTCCAGCGACATGGGCCAGTTGCGCCGCGCATTCGACCTGTTCGAGCAGAAAGCGCAACTCATGCGTCTGCTCGACGTGTCGAGCCAGGCCGAGGGCGTGCGCATCTTCATTGGCGGCGAAAGCAAGGTGGTGCCGATCGACGAACTGTCGGTGGTCAGCGCCAACTACGAGGTCGACGGGCAGGTAGTGGGCACGCTCGGCGTGATCGGCCCGACGCGCATGCCCTACGAACGCATGATCCAGATCGTCGACATCACCTCGCGCCTGGTGAGCAATGCGCTCAGTGGCCGCAAGTAGCAAACAAGGCGACGACTAGAATCCGCCGGCCGGGCCGTTAGCTCAGTTGGTTAGAGCAGAGGACTCATAATCCTTTGGTCGTTGGTTCAAGTCCAACACGGCCTACCAGCGTCCCCGAAAGTGGATGCTATAATCGGAAGCTGTGCGGCTGTAGCTCAGTTGGATAGAGTACTTGGCTACGAACCAAGGGGTCGTGGGTTCAATTCCTGCCAGCCGCACCAACTCTCTTGAATGGCCTAGAAGATTTACCTCTTCTAGGCCATTTTCTTTTGGGGGAGCTACCGCTGCCACGAGGATCGAAGGGAGCTGAACCCTCCCGCGCCGTCTGGCCGCGTGCTGTAAATCCAGCTCTTGCTCTTGCAGGCTCCGAGGGCCAGGAACACGCCAAACTTGGAGCCCGGGGTTGCGGTGTCGCTTTTGGAGGCACAGCCGCGGGGACGCCCGTCCGACAACAGTTCGTGGCGATGTGCACACGCTTTTCCACAATGTTGTCCACCGCTCCAGTGGAGAACTTCCCCTGTGGGCTCGCGGCCAAAAGAGCGCCGCCGCCGGATGGTTGTACACATTTTGTAGTAAATGCCAGCAACACCAGAGAGTCCCCCATCGGCGTGGCTTCGGCCCGCGAAGGTTTATACAAAGCGGGGCACAATCGGTTGGAACGGGCGGGAGCAGCGTTGCGCAATGAGCAAAGCATTCACCAAAGAATCCGACGCGGAAGAAGACGATGACGACGGCGCGGGCGCTTCGCTCCCACCGTTGCCCGCCGGCGGCAAGAACTACATCACGCCGCAGGGCTACGCGCGCCTGCGCACCGAACTGCTCGAACTGATGGACGTCGAGCGGCCGAAGGTGGTCGAAGCCGTGCACTGGGCGGCAAAGAACGGCGACCGCTCCGAAAACGGTGACTACCTCTACGGCAAGAAGCGACTGCGCGAGATCGACCGGCGCATTCGCTTTCTCACCAAGCGGCTCGAGATCGCCGAGGTCACCGACCCTTCGGTGCACCACGGCAGCGACCAGATTTTCTTTGGCGCCACCGTGCGCTATGCCGACGAGGCTGGCGAGGAGCGCAGCGTGACGATCCTCGGCATCGACGAGGCCGAGAGCCAGAACGCGCAGGTCAGCTGGATCTCGCCGATCGCCCGTGCGCTGCTGAAGGCGCGCGAGGGCGATGTGGTCAAGCTCGTCACGCCGGGCGGCGCGCACGAGGTCGAGGTGCTGTCGGTGCGTTATCCCGAGCCGGGCGTCGTCGGGTCGGCCGAGTAGGGCGCCGGCACCACGCGGGCTGCGGCCAGCACCGAGGGCGTGCGTCGGGCGGCGCGCAGCACAGCGTCGAGATGGGTGCGGTCGCGCACGGCGATCACAAAGCGCAGGTCGGTCGAGTCCTGCGGGCTTTCGTCGGCCATTTCGACGTGCGTGATGTCGGCTTCGGCATCGGCCAGCGTTGCGGCCACGCGGGCCAGCACGCCCTTGTCGTTGCGCACCGTGACGACCACGCCGGTCTCGAAGGTTCGCACCGGGTCTTCGGCCCACTCGACCGCAAAGAAGCGTTCGCTGTCGCGGTGCCGCAGCCGTTGCCCGACGCCGCAATCGTTGGTGTGAACGACCAGGCCCTCGCCGTGGCCGAGGTAGCCGACGATCGGGTCGCCCGGGATCGGGCGGCAACAGAGCGCGAACCGTACCGACGAGTTCTCGCTGCCGTCGAGCGTGACCCCGCCCTGTGAAACCGTTTCGTGCGCCGTGAAGCGCTCGCGCGTGAGCAGCAACGCATCGGGTTTTTCACCGCGCTCAGCCAGCAGGAACATCAGGCGCTTGGCGACGATGCTCGCGATGCGGCGACCGAGGCCGATGTCGGTCAGCAACTCGGAGCGCGAGCGGTTGGCCGTGAAGCGCAACAACTTTTCCCAGATGAGCTGGTTCTCGGCATCGTCGGGCGGCAGCTTGCTGCGGCCTTCGGCGCGCAACGCCTGGGCCAGCAGCTTTTCGCCCAGCCCTTCGGACTCCGCGTGCGCCAGCGTCTTGAGGTAGTGGCGGATCTTGGAGCGCGCGCGCCCGGTGCGAACGAAGCCGAGCCAGGCCGGATTGGGTGTCGATACCGGCGCGGTGATGACCTCGACCACGTCGCCGTTCTTGAGTTCGGTGCGCAGCGGCACCTGGTCGCCGTTGATGCGGGCAGCCGAGGTGTGGTCGCCGATGTTGCTGTGGATGGCGTAGGCGAAGTCGACCACCGTGGCACCGCGCGGCAGCGCCATGATCTGGCTCTTGGGCGTGAACACGTAGACCGCGTCGGGAAACAGGTCGACCTTGACGTGGTCCCAGAACTCGGCCGCGTCGCGTGTTTCGTCCTGGATGTCGAGCAGCGACTGCAGCCACTTGGCGCCCAGCCGCTCGCGCGAGGCGGCGTTGTTGTCGGAGGCCTTGTAGAGCCAATGCGCTGCCACGCCCGATTCGGCCACCACATGCATGGCTTCGGTGCGCAACTGGAACTCGACGTTGACGCCCGACGGGCCGACCAGCGTGGTGTGCAGCGACTGGTAGCCGTTGAGCTTGGCGATCGCGATGTGGTCCTTGAACTTGCCCGGCAGCGGCTTGTACATCTGGTGCAGGATGCCCAGGCTGGTGTAGCAGGCGATCACGCTGGGCACGATCAGGCGAAAGCCGTAGATGTCGGTCACCTGGGCAAAGCTCAGGTGCTTCTCGTCCATCTTGCGGTAGATCGAGAAGAGTGTTTTTTCGCGCCCCGCGATGCGAACGGTGATGCCGGCGGCCGCAAACGCGGTTTCGAGCTCGCGCTGCACCTTGTGGATCAGGTCGCGCCGACGGCTGCGCGCCTTGGCCACGGCCTTGGCCAGGATTGCGTAGCGCCACGGCCGCAGGTGCCGGAACGAGAGTTCCTGCAGTTCGCGGTAGGTCTGGTTCAAGCCCAGGCGGTGGGCGATGGGCGCGTAGATCTCGAGCGTTTCGCCCGCGATGCGGCCCCATTTTTCGCGCGGCGCATCGTCCAGCGTGCGCATGTTGTGGGTGCGGTCGGCCAGCTTGATCAGGATCACGCGCACGTCGCGCGCCATCGCCAGCAGCATCTTGCGGAACGACTCGGCCTGGTTCTCCTCGCGCGTGTTGAACTGCAGCTTGTCGAGCTTGGTGAGGCCGTCGACCAGTTCGGCCACCGGGGCGCCGAAGCGTTCGATCAGCTCCGGTTTGGTCACGCCGCAGTCCTCGATCGCGTCGTGCAGCAGCGCGGCCATCAGGGCCTGCGCGTCGAGTTTCCACTCGGCGCACTGGGCTGCCACCGCGATCGGGTGCGTGATGTAGGGCTCGCCGCTGTTGCGCAGCTGGCCCAGGTGCGCCTCGTCGGCGAAGCGGTAGGCACGGCGCACCAGCTCGGTGTCTTCGGCGTTCAGGTAGTCGAGCCGGGCGGTCAGGGCCGCGAAGCTTGCGGCGGCCGCGTTCAGCGCGGCCGGGCTCGGTCGTGCTGCACCCCGCGGGGTGTTGGGCTCAGGTTTGACGACCGCACTCATAGGTGCCACTTTAGCGTGCGCGCCGCCGTGAGGCGGTTGCCCACAAAAAAGGCACCGCAAGCGGTGCCCTATTCAGGAGGCAGGGGGCCAACAGGTCAGCCGGGTACCTTCTTCAGCATTTCGAGGCCGATCTTGCCTTCGGCGATTTCGCGCAGCGCGGTCACGGCCGGCTTGTTCTTGCTCTCGATCTTGGGCGCATGGCCCTGGCTCAGCATGCGGGCGCGGTAGGTGGCGGCCAGAACGAGCTGAAAACGGTTCGGGATCTGAAGCAGGCAGTCTTCGACGGTGATGCGGGCCATGAGGAGCTTTCGGTGGTCGGGTGTCAGGGAATGTTCAGTGCGGCGAAGGTATCGGCCCGCGCGCGTCGCTGGGCGGAATAACGCAGCCGCTGGGCGTGAACAATGGCTTTCAGGTCGAAAAGCGCACGCTCGAACAACTCATTGATTATAACGAAGTCGAATTCGTTGGCCCGGGCCATCTCCTCGGCGGCATTGCGCAGGCGCAGCGCGATCACCTCGGCGCTGTCTTCGCCGCGCCGCTCCAGCCGCGAGCGCAGCTCTTCCCAGCTCGGCGGCAGGATGAAGATCAGCACCGCGTTGGCGAAGGTCTTGCGGATCTGGATCGCGCCCTGGAAGTCGATCTCGAGGATCACGTCGGCGCCCTGCGCCACCCGCTCCTCGATCGCCCGCTTCGACGTGCCATAGCGCTGCTCGTGCACGTGCGCCCATTCGACAAACGCGTCAGCCGCCACCATCGCGTCGAACTCCGGGTTGGACGCGAAGAAGTATTCGCGGCCGTGCTTTTCCTGGCCGCGCGGCGGCCGGGTGGTGTGCGACACCGACGGCTGCACGGCCGAATCCAGTTCCATCAGCGCCTTGACGAGGCTCGACTTGCCGGCGCCGCTCGGCGCCGCCACCACAAAAATATTGCCGGGGTAATCCATCGGGCGTTCGTTTCTTATTCGATGTTCTGCACCTGCTCGCGCATCTGCTCGATCAGCACTTTCATGTCGACCCCGATGCGGGTGAGCTCCAGCGCCGCCGACTTGGAGCCGAGCGTGTTGGCCTCGCGGTGCAGCTCCTGGATCAGGAAATCGAGCCGCTTGCCGATCTCGCCGCCCTTGGCCACGAGGCGCTCGATCTCGTCGAGGTGCGAACTGAGGCGGGTGAGCTCTTCGGCCACGTCGATGCGGATCGCAAACGCCGTGGCTTCGGTCAGCGCACGGTCCTGCGCCGCTTCGGGCAAGGTGCCGCCGACCAGGCCCATCGCCTCCTGCCAGCGTTCCAGAAAGCGGGTGCGCTGCTGCTCCACCAGCTTCGGCACCAGCGGGCCGGCCTGGGCGGCCAGCTTGCGCAGTTCGCCGAGGTGCTCGTTCAGCATCGACGCCAGCCGGGCGCCTTCGCGGGCCCGGGCTTCCATCATCGCGGCAAGCGTCTTGCCGGTGACTTCGACCAGGTCGGCACCCCAGTCGCCGCGTGCGCTGCCATCGCCGCTGGCCAGCCGCAGCACGTCGGCCACGCTGAGTTCGCGCGCGCTCGGCAGCCAGGCCTTGATGCCGTCCTGCACGCCGTTGAGCCGCTGCAGCAGCTTGACCGAAGGCTCGACCACCCCCGAGGCTGCACTGTTCTCGAAGTTGGCGCGCACCTCCACCTTGCCGCGCTTGAGGCTGCGCGTGAGCAGCTCGCGCAGGGCCGGTTCGTGCTGGCGCAGTTCCTCGGGGAGCTTGAAGGTCAGGTCGAGAAACCGGCTGTTGACCGAGCGGATTTCGACGCCGAGACGGCCTGCCACAGCAGGGCGCGCGTCGGCTTCGGCGTGGCTACCCCCGGGGGTGTTCTGGCCACTGGCATAGCCGGTCATGCTGTAAACTGGCATTGCGCCTCACTGTGTATTTGTTTGCTCGCACCGAGGCAACGGCACAGCGTTCGCTTGCTGCCCCATCGCCTTCGGGCGAAACTCCCGGATTATGTCAAAGGTCAAACCTTCGCCTCTGTTGCCCGATACGGTGATCGGTGGATACCGTGTGATACGGCGGCTCTCGGCCGGTGGTTTCGGCGTGGTTTATCTGGCGGTCGACCATTCCGGCCAGCAGGTCGCGATCAAGGAATATCTGCCGTCTTCGCTCGCCACCCGCGGTGTCGGAGAGCTGGCGCCGCAGGTCGCACCCGAAAAGCTGTCGCTCTACCGGCTCGGACTCAAGAGCTTCTTTGAGGAAGGCCGCTCGCTCGCCCAGATCTCGCATGCCTCGGTGGTCAGCGTGCTCAACTTCTTCCGCGAGAACGAAACCGTCTACATGGTGATGAACCACCTGGAGGGCGCGACCCTGCAGGATTTCATCGTCACCGCGCGCGACCTGAAGAAGCAGAAGGTCTTCCGCGAGTCGACCATCCGCTCGCTGTTCGACGAGATCCTGCGCGGCCTGCGCATCGTGCACCAGCACAAGATGCTGCACCTGGACATCAAGCCCGCCAACATCTTCGTGACCGACGATGACCGCGCCGTGATGATCGACTTCGGCGCCGCGCGCGAAGTGCTTTCCAAGGAAGGCAACTTCATCCGCCCGATGTACACGCCCGGCTTTGCCGCGCCCGAGATGTACCGCCGCGACTCGTCGATGGGCCCATGGACCGACATCTACGCCATCGGCGCCTGCATCTACGCCTGCATGCAGGGCTATCCGCCCAGCGACGCGCCGCAGCGCATCGAGAAAGACCGGCTGGGCCTGTCGCTTTCGCGGCTGCGCGGCATCTACTCCGACAACATGATCGAGGTGGTCGAGTGGTGCATGTCGCTCGATCCGCTCTCCCGTCCGCAGTCGGTGTTTGCATTGCAAAAAGAGCTGAGCCGTGAGGGCGAACGCCACTACACCAAGCTCACTGTCGGGGAGAAGGTGCGCCTGTCGATCGACAACATGCGCTCGTTCGAAAAGAAGGGGCTGCCCAAGGCGGCCGCACCCACCACACGACCGGCATGAAGTTCTCAGTTTTCCAGGTCAGCCGCAAAGGCGGGCGTCTCAAGAACGAAGACCGCATGGGCTACTGCTACACGCGGGAGTCCGGCCTGTTCGTGCTGGCCGACGGCATGGGCGGCCATCCCGAGGGCGAGGTTGCGGCGCAGATGGCGCTGCAGACCATTGCCGCGCTCTACCAGCGCGAAGCCCGGCCGGTGGTGAAGGACGTGCGCGCCTTTCTCACCTCGTCGGCGCTCTCGGCACACCAGCAGATCATGCGCTACGCCGGCAACAAGGCGATGCTCGACACGCCGCGCACCACGCTCGTGGCTGCGGTGCTGCAGGGCACGACAGCCACGTGGCTCCATTGCGGCGATTCGCGGCTCTACGTGGTGCGCGACGGGCAATTGCTCACCCGCACGCGCGACCATTCGCATGCCGAGCGCCCGCGGCTCGACCAGGGCGCCGAGCCGGTCAACCGCAACCTGCTGCTGACCTGCCTCGGCTCGCCGACCACGCCCACGCTGGATGTCTCGGCCCCGCTCACCCTGCTGCAGGGCGACCGCATCATGCTGTGCTCCGACGGCGTCTGGGGCGTGCTCGACGACGACCACATCGTGCGCACACTGAGCAACCGCCCGGTGTCGGATGCCGCACCCGAGCTGGCCGAATCCGCGCTGCGCAGCGGCGGCTCGCACAGCGACAACGTGACCTTGATCGCGCTCGAATGGGAAACCCCTGACGCGCCGGGCAAGGATCGCGGCGTTTCCACCGAAACCATCAGCGAAGGCGTTTTCGCCTCGACCATCCAGGCCGGCATGCCCTCCGACAACGAAGGCGACGACCTCGACGAGGACGCCATCGAGCGCTCGATCGCCGAGATCAACGAAGCCATCCGCCGCTCGGCCGCAAGGAAGAGCTAACCCCCAGTCTTCGCGCACTTCGTGTCGCTGCGCCAACCCCCCTTTCAGGGGGCAACACCGGCGGCCCGGCGGAGCCGGTTCCGCGGTGTTCCACGAATGGGGGCGACGGCCGAGGCTCCTTGTTTTCTTGTTTACCTGCTCTGGACCAAATGACTGCTTTCACACGAAGCGGCGGCCGTGCCGCCGACCAACTGCGCCCCGTTCGCATCACGCGCGGCTTCACCATCCATGCCGAGGGCTCGGTGCTGATCGAGTTCGGCGAAACCCGCGTGCTCTGCACCGCCTCGGTCGAAGAGAAAGTGCCGCCGCACAAGCGCGGCAGCGGCGAGGGCTGGGTCACGGCCGAATACGGCATGCTGCCGCGCGCCACCCACACCCGCAGCGACCGCGAGGCCGCGCGCGGCAAGCAGAGCGGCCGCACCCAGGAAATCCAGCGCCTGATCGGCCGCTCGATGCGCGCCGTGTTCGACCTTAAGGCGCTCGGCGAGCGCACCATCCACCTCGACTGCGACGTGCTGCAGGCCGACGGCGGCACTCGCACGGCCGCCATCACCGGCGCTTTCGTGGCGGCGCAGGATGCGGTCAACAAGTTGCTGGCGGCCGGCAAGATCGCGGCCACGCCGATCCGCGGGCCGGTGGCCGCCATTTCGGTCGGTATCGTGCAAGGCACGCCGCTGCTCGACCTGGAATACACCGAAGACTCGGCCTGTGACACCGACATGAACGTCGTGATGACCGGGGCCGGCCACTTCGTCGAGGTGCAGGGCACGGCCGAAGGCGCCGCATTCACCCGCGCCGAGATGGACGCGCTGCTCGGGCTGGCCGACAAGGGCATTCAGGAGCTCGTCCTGCTGCAACAGCAATCGCTATCAAAATAAGAGCTTCCGGTGTCCACCCAAAGGGCGCCGACGCTCTTTTGTGGACATGAAACTGGTTCTCGCTTCCAACAATGCCGGCAAACTGGCGGAACTCCAGCAACTGCTGGCGCCGCTCGACGTGAGGCTGGTGCGCCAGGCCGAGCTCGGCGTGGGCGAGGCCGAGGAGCCGTTTCGCACCTTTGTCGAAAACGCGCTGGCCAAGGCGCGGCATGCCGCGGCCGCCACCGGGCTGCCCGCCATCGCCGACGACGCCGGGCTCTGCGTGGAGGCGTTCGGCGGCCTGCCGGGCGTGGACACCGCCTTCTATGCCACGCAGTTCGGCTATGCCAAGGGTGACGACAACAACGTGCGTGCCCTGCTCGAGCAGATGGCCGAAGTGCAAGACCGGCGCGCCGCGCTGGTCAGCACGCTGGTGGCCTTGCGCAGTGCCGAAGACCCCGAGCCGCTGATCGCGGTCGGCCGCGTCGCCGGCGAGATCACGCGTGCGCCGGTCGGCGACAACGGCTTCGGCTTCGACCCCGTGATGTTCCTGCCCGTCTTCGGCCAGACCTTCGCGCAGCTTTCGCCCGAGGTCAAAAACGCCAACAGTCACCGAGGCCAGGCGGCCCGCGCGATGCTGGCACTGATGCGCGAGCGCTGGTCGCGATGAGCACGGTCGTCCCGATCGCGGCTGCCCTGCAGGCCGGCGCCCCGGACGCCAACAACGTGCTGCACCTGATGCGGCCCGGCCCGCTGCAGCTGGCCGCGCTGCCGCCCCTGTCGCTCTATGTGCACCTGCCCTGGTGCCTGCGCAAATGCCCGTATTGCGATTTCAATTCGCACGAGTGGTCGACCGGGCAGGGCGGAGCCTTGCCGGAGCAGCGCTACCTCGACGCGCTGGTGGCCGACCTCGACGCGGCGCTGCCCCTCATCTGGGGCCGCACCGTGCACACCGTGTTCATCGGTGGCGGCACGCCCAGCCTGTTTTCGCCCGAGGCGATCGACCGCCTCATCGGCGACCTGCGCGCCCGTCTCAAGCTGGCACCGGATTGCGAGATCTCCCTCGAAGCCAACCCCGGCACCTTTGAGCGCAACCGCTTCCGTGCCTACCGCGCTGCCGGCGTCACGCGGCTGTCGGTCGGGGTGCAGAGCTTCAACGACGAGCACCTCCAGGCGCTTGGCCGGGTGCACGACCGGGCCCAGGCCATTGCCGCCGTGGAAGAGGCGGCCAGCGCCTTCGACACCTTCAACCTCGACCTGATGTACGCGCTGCCGGGCCAGACCGCAGCGCAGTTCGAGGCCGACCTCGACCAGGCGCTGGCCCTGGCGCCGCCGCATCTCTCGGTCTACCACCTCACGATCGAGCCCAACACCTACTTCGCCAAATTCCCGCCGAAGGTGCCCGAGGACGACGACGCCTACGCAATGCTCGACCGCATCGTCGAACGCGCGAACGCCGCCGGATTGGCGCGATATGAGGTTTCGGCCTACGCGCGCGAAGGCCACACCTGTGCTCACAATCTCAACTACTGGCAGTTCGGCGATTACCTCGGTATTGGCGCTGGCGCCCACAGCAAATTGAGCTTTGCGCACCGCATCGTGCGACAGGTTCGCTTTCGGGAACCCCAGCGCTACATGGACCAGGCGCTGGCCGGGGCCGCAGTGGCGCAAAGCGAAGACGTGGCCGTGGCCGAATTGCCGTTCGAATTCATGCTCAACGCCTTGAGACTGAAAGACGGTTTTTCCCTGCAACAGTTCGGTGAACGCACCGGGCTCGCAACAACCGCCATTCAACGCGGGCTCAGCCAGGCCGAAAAAGATGGCCTGCTGGCGCGCGACCTCCGTCATGTTTGGCCGACGGAGCGGGGTCTCGATTTCTTGAGTGACTTACAGACATTGTTCTTGCCCGACGCATGACCTCCAGCCTGCCTACCCCGCCACCGACCGACGAACTGCATCAACAAGGCGAAGCCGAAGCCCAGCCTCAACGCAGATCACGTGGACGGCCCAGCGTGGTTCAGGCCAACGAGCTGCGCGAGGCATTTCTGGAAGCAGCGACGCAATCCTTTCTGGACAAGGGGTATGCCTCCACCAGCATCGAAGCCGTTGCGCGCGACGCGGGTGTCGCCAAGATCACCATCTACCGTCAGTTCGAAAACAAGCGCGCCTTGTTTCGCGAGGTCATCCACCGGTCGCTCGACCATGCGCGCACCAGCATGCACGCGGCGCTCAAGGGCGACAAGACCGACACCGAAGAACGCCTGCTCGAACTGATCGAGGGCATCTACCTGGGCGCTAGCGACCCCCGCACGCTGGGGCTCCTGCGGCTGGTGATCGCCGAGGCGACGCGCTTCCCCGAACTGTCCAGAATGGTCTACACCGAGAACAGCCAGCTGCTGGACCCGCTGGTTCACTACCTGGCCGAAGCCCATCGCGCCGGCAAACTGCACGTGCCGGAGCCTGAACTCACGGCGGTGCAGTTGTCGACGCTGGCGTATGGCGGCGTCCGCTTTTTCATCGCCAACCCGCTCGCCAGCCCAACCGAACGCCGCGCATGGGCCCGAGGCGTTCTGGATCTGGTGCTGCACGGCCTGCGGCCGCGTCATGCATCGGCCGCGGAAAAACAGGAAGCGCCACGCCAGCAAGGCAGCACCGTCTAAAATCGCCCGCTCGGAGAGTTGGGTGAGTGGTTTAAACCAGCAGTCTTGAAAACTGCCGACGGGCAACCGTCCGTGAGTTCGAATCTCACACTCTCCGCCACTTGAGCGTTCCGCAGCGGCCCGCTAAGCCCCAATATCCCCGTTTTCATTGGAGAATCGCTGAAACTTCGGTTCCAGTTGGTTTCGCCACATCCCACGCAATGCCATCATTTATCGTGGCAAGGTTAGTGGAAAGAACGAGATGCCGCGGAAAGCGATCGAGCTAGGTGCGCTGCAGGTCAGCAGATTGATGAAACTGGGTGCGCACGCTGTGGGTGGTACGCAGGCTAGCGACCGGGATGTACTGCTGGCCTGGGAGTCCAGTCAACAGGTCATGTAGCGCCCTGGGCGATGGTTCAGCGTGACCATGAGGTTCAGGATCAGTGCGCTGGTGATCGACCATGCAATGTTCTTCGGGTCGACCACGGCCAAAGCCACCATGAAGATGGCTGCATCGATGGACATCAACACCCGACCCGCTGGCCAACCGCGACGGCGCTGGAGATGGAGCGCGAGGCTGCTGGTACCACCCACGCTGGCACCGTGCCGGAACAAGGCCAGAAGTCCGATGCCGATCAAGACCCCACCCGCCACCGCAGCAAAGCCTGGGTGCAGTTGGCCCACGACGAACATCGCGGACAGATGGTCCAGCATGAGCGAGATCAGCGCCACGACGCCGAATGACTTCAGGCTGAAGCGCGTTCCGAGGGTGGCCCATGCCAATGCGAAGAAAGGCAGGTTGAGCAGGAACAGCGAGAGACCCGTGTCCCAGCCGGTGGCATAGTGAAGCAGGAAGGCCGCGCCCGACAGTCCGCTGGTCAACAGCCCAGCATTCTTCAGGAAGTACAAGCCCAAGCCGATCATCAGTCCGCCGGACGCCAAGGCAAACCCGTCCTCGAATACTGAATGGGGCAGCGCGACCTCACGCGTTCCGCTATCTACGGTTGGCATGACCGCCGGACTCGTCGATCATCAGCCGCAATGCGTCGGCCAAAGCACAGATGGCCTGCTGGATCTCGCCGTCGCTGGCAGTAACGAACGACAGGCGCAAGGTGCGTGGATCGCCCTCCCTCGCGTAGAACGGCGCACCCGGCACGAACGCGACACCACGCTCCACGGCCATCGGCAGGAGCCGTGCGGCATCGATGCCCGTCGGCAGCCGAAGCCACAGGAACATGCCGCCTGCGGGGCGGTTGATCTCTACGTCGAGCCCGCTCATCTCGCGATCGAGCGCCGCCAGCATGACGTCGCGCCGCCGCTTGTACAGCGCACGGATCGTCGGCACGTGGCGGTCGAGAAAGCCGTTCTTCAGCACCTCCGCTACCAGCCGCTGGTTAAAACCCGGCGTGTGCAAATCGGCGGCCTGTTTGGCCTGCAGCAGCTTCGGGTAGATCGCCTTCGGTGCGACCAGGAAACCCAGCCGCAGGCCCGGTGCGAGCACCTTGGAGAACGAACCCAGGTAGATGCAGCCCTCCGGACTGCGCGCGGTCAGCGGCAAGGGCGGCGCCTCATCGAACCAGAGATCACCGTAGGGGTTGTCCTCGACGATGGGCAGGCCGATGCGTGCGGCCGCATTGACCACGGACTTGCGGCGCGCCTCATCCATTGTGCGGCCGGTCGGGTTCTGGAAGTTGGGCAGCAGGTAGGCGAATCGCGCGCCCACGGACTGGGCGATCAGGTCGTCGACGACCACGCCGGCTGCATCGCTGCGCACGCCGACGATTGTCGGCTGCATCGGCCTGAAGGCCTGCAGCGCGCCGAGATAGGTCGGTGTCTCGACCAGCACCTTGCTGTCGGTATCGATCAGGATTTTGGCGATCAGGTCGAGCCCTTGCTGCGAGCCGGTAGTGATGAGCACCTGCGCGGGGTCGACGTTCCAGGGCAGCATGGCGGCCACGGCCTCGCGCAGCGGCGCATGGCCTTCGCTCGATGCGTATTGCAATGCGGCCTTACCGTCGTCGCCGAGCACCCGGTTGCAGGCCCGCGCGAACTCGGCGATCGGGAAGGTCTCCGGCGATGGCAGCCCGCCGGCCAGGCTGATCACGTCGGGCCGTTCGGTGACCTTCAGTATCTCGCGAATCACGGAAGGATTCATCCGGGCCGCACGCGCGGCCAGCGTCCATGGCGCGATCAAAGCTTGAAATCCTTCGCCTGCTTGATCACTGCGGCCTTGTCGAAATCGTTCACCTCGTCGATCAGCTCGTTGGTGAAGACGCTGTTGGCATCGCCGATCTCTGCCGCCAGTTTCGAGTTCTTGCTGGTTTCCGCCGCAGTGTCGATGTTGGCCTTCCATTCTGCGAGGCTCGAGGCGCCGATTCGCGGATCGGCATCGTTGTCGCGCCGCATCCAGTTCTGCTTGCGGTCCTTGAGGATGAACTGCAGTTCCTTGCGCGCCTCGTCCTCGGACTTCGACTTGGGCTTGCTTTCCGGGTACAGCGCCCAGTGGATGTTGATGGCCTGGTCCAGGTTGGCATTGGCGAAGAGCGTGGATTTGGCAATGCCGCGGAACAGTCCGACCAGCGCCTTGCGGTCTTCCTTCAACGTCTTCTTCTGCACGCAGAGCCAGCCCGTGCCGACCTCGGCGAACTTTGGCGTCAACGGCACGTACCGCAGTGCGATGCCCAGTATCTCGATGCGGGCGGCGAAGGTGTCGTACGTCACGATCGCGTCGACCCGCTCCTGCATCAGCGACTGGCCGGCCGGGCCGCCATCGCCCACCGCGATGTACTGGTTGGCCGTGTCTTCCAGGCCGAGCTCGAGCAGCATGGTCTTCATCGCGACGATGCCCGGGTCGCCCTGACTGCGCACGCCGATGCGCTTGCCCTTGAGGTCAGCCACGGTCTTGATCGGGCTGTCCGGCCGGACGACGACGACGTTGGCATTGCGCGGCAGCCATTTGTACGCGGCGATGAGTCCGAGCGATGAGTCCTTGGCGAGCGCCGGCAGGTAGATGCCCGGCGATACCGGGCCGAATGCCACCTGGCCGGTGATCAACCCCTGCATCGCCTGCGTCATGCTGCTCATGTTGACGTACTCGACGTCGACGCCTTCCGACGCGTAGTAGCGCAGGCGCGGATGCTGTCCGGCGGTGATGAAGGCCTGCTGCGCATCGTTGACGCCGGCCGAATTTGCGACCTTCATGACCTTCAGGGTCTGAGCCGCAGCCTTGGTAGATACCGGACCCAGGCCAGTGCCGAGTGCACCCAGGGCGAGGTTGAAATGCCTTCTGTTAATCATGGGGGACCTTGTCGATGAAATGAATGGAGCGGACGGAAATGGATGTCAGGTACTGACGCTGCGGCTGGTGCTCTCGACCGGCATCCAGTGCAGGGTGCGGCGCTGGATGCGCCTAAGCAGGCTGGTCAGCACGATGCCGATGAACGACAACACGATGAAGACCGAGAAGCTGCCACCGGTGTCCATCTGGGCGTCCATCTGCAGGATCAGCACGCCGAGCCCGGCCTGCGCACCGACGAACTCGCCGACGATCGCACCGACCACCGCGAAGGCGGCGGCCATGTCGAGCCCCGCGAAGATGTAGGGCAGCGCGCTCGGGAACTTGGCCTTGCGGAAGATCTGCCAGGGCGTGGCGGACAGCGATCTCAGGAGGTCGATGCGGTCGGTGTCGATCGCCTTGAAACCGGCGATGCTGGTAACCAGCACCGGGAAGAAGGTCAGCATGCAGACGATCGCCACCTTCGAGCTGATGCCGAAGCCCAGCCACATGACGATGATCGGCGCGACAGCCACCTTGGGCAGGCTCTGGAAGGCCGCAACGTAGGGCTGAAGCACGGCCTCGACGCGCGGCATCTGCGAGATGCCAACGCCCAGCGCGAGCCCGATGGCGCTGCCGATGAAGAAGCCCATGAGAATCTCGGCCAGCGTGACGAAGGTGTGGAACCAGAGACCGTCCTTGGCCAACGGCGTCGTCGCGAGACCGCGCCATAGCGCGGAGACGACGTCGCTGAACGGCGGGATCAGGAACTTGGGCACCTGGAAGACGCGCACGCCGACCTCCCAGACGACGAGCAGCGCGACCAGCAACAGCAGCGAATTGAAGCGGCTCGATCGCAGCATGCGGCCAAGGTCGAAGGCACGCGCCTGGCGAATGGCCGATGCCGGGCGGGAGGGAACGGCGGAGATGGGACTGGACATGGAGCACCTCGGGGTAGACGGTCAATCGAAGGAACCGGTGTGGTCGAACAGCTCGCGGATCTGGTGGGCCACGGACGTGAAGTCCGGCGAGGCCATCGAATCCATCGTCCGGGGACGAGGCACGTCTACGCGGATGACGCGCTCAAGCGAACCGGGGCGCGGCGTCATCACGAACACGACGTCGCCGAGAAAGATCGCTTCGGGAATCGAGTGCGTAATCAGGATCACCGTCTTGCCGCTCTCGCTCCAGATGCGCTGCAGTTCGAGGTTCATCTGCTCGCGCGTCATGGCATCGAGTGCACCGAAGGGCTCGTCCATCAGCAGGATCTTCGGGTCGTGAAGCAGCGCCCGGGCGATCGATGCGCGCTGCTGCATGCCGCCGCTGAGCTGGCGCGGCAGCTTGTGCTCGAAGCCGTCGAGGCGAACCATGTGCAGCAACTCCATGGCGCGCTTGCGGGCCTGCTTCCGATCGAGGCCGAGGACTTCGGCCGGAAGCATGACGTTCTCCAGGATAGTCCGCCAGGGCAGCAGGATCGAGCTCTGGAACACCACGCCGATGTCGCGCCGCGTGCCGCGGATCGGTTGCCCGTCCATCGTCACACTGCCTTCGGAGTAGTCGAGCAGGCCGGCGACGATGCGCATGAGCGTGCTCTTGCCGCAGCCGCTCGGGCCGACCACCGAGACGAAGCTGCCCTTCTCGATGCTGCAGTTGATGTCGTTGAGCGCCAACATGCCGCCGGCGCCGGGTTCGCCGAAGATCTTCGACATGCCCTTGATCTCGATGTAGCTCATGGTTGCGTGGCTCCCTGACACGGTGATTCGGGATGTCCTTCGAGGAAAACGATGACGGCCTGCGCCACCTCGGCCGGCGCCTGCAGGCAGGTCGCATGGCCGACACCGGGCAGCAGTACTGGTCGGCTGTCCACGATTTGGTTGGCGAGATCGAAGGTGAGGCGGGCCGGCACGACCTGGTCGCTGTCGCCGGCGAGCAGCAGCGTGGGCGCCTGGATGGCCGACAACGGCACATCAAGCGTGCCGGCGACCGCGACGGATCGCAGCTCGGCACGTTTCGAGCCCGGCTGCACGCGGGCGAAGATGTCGCGCAGCGCCGGCCTTTGCACGAGAAATACCTCGGGAAAGAACAGCCGTGCCAGTTCCTGTGCACTGTCGGGCAGACCGAGGCGCAATTCCTGGATCAGCCGGCTGCCTTCGGGATCGAGTGCAGCCAGCGAATCCGGCAGTGCCCAGGTGCTGCCCAGCACGAGCCGATCGACGCATTCCGGATGAGCGATAGCAAGGGCCTGCGCCACGCGTCCCCCGAACGAGCTGCCGAAGACATGGGCTCGGCCGATGCCGAGCCCGGCAAGCAGTGCTCGGGCGTCCAGTGCCAGTTGGGCGAGTGTCGCGGGGACGAGGGGCGACGTCGTCTCGCCGCAGTCCCGCTGGTCGTAGGCAATGACGGTGTAGTGGCTTGCAAGGTATGGCGTGATGTCGTCGAACATCTGCCGGCTCGCTTCGGCGCCGTGCATGAGCAGCAGCGGCGGGCCATCGCCTGTGACCGTGCAGGCGGTCATGGCGTCGCCTGTGGCGATGTAGGAGGTCATGGCTGCGGCGCCTCTTCGTCAAGCCAGAATGTGAGCTCGATCTTCAGTCCCTTGGGATCGCTTACGAAGATCTGGTGCAGTGGCCAGCCCGGGACCGGTGCTTCGTCGTAGGCAATGCCGTGTGCCGACAGATGCGCTCGCGTCGCCTGCAGGCCATGTGACCGAAACGCGATGTGGTCGAGCGGCCCGGTGAGCGGAACGCCTGCCGGCGGCAACGCATCGGGAACATCCGCGATCGCGTAAAGATGCACGATCGGCTGGTCACCGGCGTAGAGCCAGTAACCCGGCGCTGGAATGTCCGGGCGTGCGCCGACCGTCAGGCCGATATGCCGGGTGTAGAAGTCCCGCAGCACGTCGAGCTCCGACGTGGTGCAACGTATGGTGTAGTGATGCAGGGCACTGACGGGCATGCGAACTCCTTAGGCGTTGCGGGGCGTCAGGCGCCGAGCAGCTTGTCGAGGACCGATGCGAGTTCGGCCGCCGGGTCGCCGGGCGTCCAGGGCATGCGCCAGGCGACGTGACCGTCCGGGCGCACCAGCACAGCGCCGCGCAGCCCGATCAGCAGACCCTCGGCCTCGCATTCGGCTTCCATCTGTCGCACCTCGATCGGCAAGCCGCGCGCCTCGGCGACGCGTGCCGCCGCTTCCTTCCAGGCTTCTGCCTTCATACCGACGACGAGCACGAAGTTCTTGTCGAACCAGTCCAGCGTCGAGAACTTGCGGGCGAGGTCCAGCCAGATGTGCGGGAACCGGCCGCCCGGGCGATCGCTGGGCTCGTAGTGGCGCGTCCGGAGGGCTGGCTTGGCGGTACCGTCAGGAATCACGGCGCCCTCGTCGTAGCTGAACCCCAGGCTCTGGCCGACGCTGTGGACGTGGTTCTCGGTGTCCTTGATCCAGAAGTTGATGCGGTCGATGTTGCCGTTGCGGAACGCCTTGTCTGTCTCGAGAAAGCGCAGCGTGTTCGCGTAGCTGAAGTCGGCATTCGATTCCGCCACCGGCCGCCGCTCGAGGTCATAGCTCTCGACCAGGCGCGGGCTCGCCTTGCCCTTGAGCACCAGGTTCAGCTTCCATGCGAGGTTGTGCGCGTCCTGGATGCCGGAGTTCATGCCGTAGCCGCCGCTCGGCGGAAAGCGATGCGCGGCGTCGCCGACCAGGATCACGCGCTTCTTCTGGAAGGTGCTCGCCACCTGCCGGCTAAGCCGCCAGACCGAACGGTTGATGACCTCGACGTGGAGGTTGGGAATGCCGGTGTGGATGCGGGCCATCTTGACGACCTCCTCATCGGTGCGAGCGCCGACCCGCTCATCCTTCTCGTTGCCAATGTGGATCAGGCTCAGCCAGCGGTCCTTGCCGTTGGTGTTGAGGACGGACGCCATCGGCACGCTCGGGTCTCGCGGCACGACACGGAACGCAGCCGTGTTGGCGGCGCCGCGGATGCGCGACAGGTCGGCCTTCCAGTAGTCGTTGGCCATCACTGCGAGCGTCGACGGGCCGCGCATGTCGATGCCGCTCACGCGCCGCACACTGCTGCCGGCGCCGTCGGCCGCGATCAGGAACTGCGCGTCGCAGGTGGTCGTCTCGCCGGTCTTCAGGTTGCGCACAGTAACCTGGACGCCATCCGCCCTCTCGGCGTAGTCGACGAATTCTGTTGAGTAATTTATCTGCCCGACCGTAGTCTTCTTCGCCAGGACCAGCAGCTCTTCCTCCACCGCGTCTTGCGAGAGGATGCACTTCCAGGCCGGCGACTGGCCGATGTTTACCTCGGGCAGCGTGCGCCCGTATTCATGGCCGGCCATGGCGTCGACGAAGGCGAACATGTCCGAGTTGTCGGGAAGGCCACGGGCCCGCATACGGTCCTCGATGCCCCATTGCCGGAAGATCTCCATCGTGCGGCTCCAGCAGCCGCGCGCCTTGGGATGGTCTGTCGTTCCCGACGCGCGCTCGACCAGCACATAGTCGATGCCGAAGCGGTCCATGAGGATGGCCATCGACAGGCCGACCGGGCCGGCGCCGACGATGAAGACCGAGGTTCGTTTGGACGGCGTTGAAGTGGATGAGGATGTCATGGGTACTCCAGGGAAGAGTCGTGGGGTGGATCGGTGGCTCAGGGGCGGATGGCGTCCAGCGTGTAGTGGAGATCGGGTGCGGGCGTGACCCATCGCGCGGCAAGCGACGCGAGCATGCGCACCGCCAGCACCTCGTGCTCGCGCCATCGGCCGCGCGTACCGAAGACGTTGAAGGTCGCGATGCACCGGTTGCCCTGCAACATCGGTACGTTGATCGCCGCATTCAGGCCGAGGGGCGCCATCTGGCCATAGTCGTCGAACAGCTCGGCCAGCACCTCGCCGCCTTCCGCGACGACGACGCGCCCCTCGCCGAAGAGCGTCCGGGTCCAATGGGTCAGCCGCTTGCGTTTGCGGCCCGCGACCGGGAATTCGCCGCCGTTCGACGAATACAGCCGCTGCAGCTGCACCTCGTTGGGCGGATCGTTCGCAGTCGTCACGTTGAGGTTGATGCTGAAGACGCCAGGGCCGACGAGCAGCCGACGGAAAGCGTCGATCTGGCGCATGGCGCTTTCGACGTCTCTGGCGTCCGACAGCTCGTCGAACAGGTTCAGGCAGATTGCGGGCGGCAGCATGGGTGGTTCTCCAGGAGTTCGAGTCATCGGCCGACGGCGTAGCCCTGCATGCCGCAGGCGTTGGCCGCGGCGCGCAGCACGATGCGTCCGGCGCCAACCCGCACTTGGCGACCGTGAAATGGCCGAAGTCGGCGGTCAGTGGCGAGTCGACGGCAACCCGCCAATCCGCCATGTCGTTGATGCACGGCAGGCCGGTGTGGCGCTCGCCGCTGCTGTCGCGCACCGCCTGCTTCCTGCAGCACGCATCGATCTGCTGCGCGACGAAGCCTTGCGGCGGCTTCGATTTCACCGGTGCGCGTCGACGCCTCGCGCCGCGCGGTCTCCACGATGCGCTTGTAGGTCGCGGCCAGCGCCGGCCAGCGGAACAGCGAGCCGGGCACCGGCACGCGGCCGTCCACGAGCCAGACGTCGGCGCACGATGTCCATTCGCCGACAAACAGGTCGCGCACGCCCAGGATCGCCAGCGCCGGCATCCACCCCTGCGCGTTGACGGCTGCCATGCGCTGCGCGGACTCGCTCCAGAAGAGGATCGGCACTTCGTCTGCCGGGCCGTTGAGGTGCGGCTCGACGACCTGCAGCTCGAAGCCGCCGGCTGCGGTCGCATCGAAGGTGCAGCCGCCACACTCCAGCACGCTCATAGCCACCTGCGAGGCCAGCCAGTGGGTGGATGAAGCGACACCGGAGGTACCTGTGATTTCGGGGCGGGTCATGAACATGACTGGAAGTCTAGGAGCCTAGAATTCTCTTTTTTCGCGATATTCTGATATTTCTATAACCATAGGGTTAATTAACTTCATGCAGCCGATCGGACACGACCGCGCCGAACTTCTTCGCCACACCCTGCTCTCGCGGCTGAAACTGCGTCATCTGTCGCTGCTGCAATCGATCCAGCGCAACCAGACGCTGAGCCGGGTCGCGATCGAGATGCGGCTGAGTCAGCCCGCCATCACCAAGAGCCTTCAGGAGATCGAGGAGATCTTCATGACGCCGCTGTTCACGCGCACGCGGCGCGGCCTGGTGCCGACGCCGGCCGGCGAAGCGGCGCTCAACTACGCGCTGCTGTCGCTGGCGGACCTGGAATCGACCAGCAAGATCCTGACGGCCATCGACACCGGGCTGACCGGCCGCGTTCGCATCGGCATGACACCGCACGTGCCCGAAGCCCTGCTGTTGGCGAGCTTCGCGCACCTGCTGGGCCAGACGCCGCGCGTGGCCGTGATGGCGAAGGAAGGCACGACCGACGAACTGGTGGCGGCGCTCAGCGCGCGCGAACTCGATTGCGTGATCGGCCGGTCGCTCCATGCGCACACCGACATCCACATCACCCAGGAAGCGATCTACCAGCAGGTGCCCTGCATCCTCGTGCCGACCCGCAGCCGCGCGCGGCTGTCGAAGGGGCCGCTCGACTGGCGGCGACTGGCCGGCTTGGACTGGATCATGCCGCCGCCGAACACGCCGATGCGCAGGACCTTCAATGCAATCTTTATGGGCGCAGGCGTCGCGCCGCCGGCACCGATCGTCGAGACCTCTTCGCTGAAGACCATCGAAGCCGTGCTTCGGCGCGAGCCCAACGCCGTCACGATCCTGGCACGCGACGTGGCCGCGGAAATCGGCGGCGACGGGTCGTGTGCGCCCCTGCCCTACGAACTGTCGTGGAACCTGCCGCCTATCAGCTTCTTCGTGGCGCAAAGCATCGCGCAGCAACCCACCGTGAGACTGCTGGCTAATGCGATACGGGAGGCCGCTGCAAAATTACCGAAATCCTAAAGGAGGGGGGTGAAGATTCTTTTGTGACGATGCTTACGGCGTCGTATGCATCGACAAAGGCCCAAGCTGTTGATTGCCGCCGAAAACTGCCCCGCTTAACGCAGTAATTTCCGTCCAAGACGTGACCCACGTAAAACCCTACCCCGTCAATTATTAAAACAAGGGGTCCTAGGAGTGATAGACGTGACGACATTGAGTGTCTTTCGATCGCTTCCGTCGAGAGCCGCTTCGGAGTCAGATCAGTGCCGCGTCAGACGATGCGCGTCTCGAGTTCGCCCAGGCCGGCTGCGCGATTTCATCGTCCAGCAGTTCGCGGCGGACGGCAGCGCGGTCACTTTGCCAGATGCTCCTGCAGGAACTCGATGAAGCGCTGCGTCTTCGCCGGCAACAAGCGGGTTTCGGTCAAGGCGTAGACCGGTATCGGTTTGCCCTCCCAGTCGGGCAGTATCCGGCGCAGCCGGCCGGCCGCCAGGTCCTCGGCGGCGATCTCCACGGGCAGAAGTATCACGCCCAGGTCCAGCGTGGACAGGCGCCGGAACATGCCGACGCTGTTGACATGGAACCGCCCTCCGACTTCGACCTCGACGGTCTCGGCACCTCGGTGCAGCGCCCATTTGCCGGCCTTGGGAAAACCCAGGCACTCGTGCTGCGCCAGGTCGGTGGGGTGCGTTGGCTCGCCCGACAGCTCCAGGTAGCGGGGCGACGCATAGGCCCGCACCGAAAGGCGGGCAAGCAGCCGCGCAATCAGGTTCGAGTCCGCTGACTCGCCCATGCGGATGGCCACGTCGAACGGCTCGGTGACCAGGTCCACGCGCCGGGGCGTGAGATCGAGATCGAAGGTGATGCCCGGGTAGCGGCGAGCAAATTCCACGATCAGCGGCGCCATGTAGATCATGGCGAAGTCCACGGGCAGCGACGCGCGCAATACGCCGCTCGGCTGCGCCAGCATCTCCCCCAACTGCTCGTGGGCGATCCGGGCTTCGTCGACGATGCGCCGGCAGCGCTCGTAGTAGAGCTGCCCGGCTTCGGTCAGCTCGACCTTGCGCGTCGTGCGATGCAGGAGACGCAGGCCAACAGCCTTCTCCAAGGCACTGATTCGTCTGGACAGGGTCGAGTTCGGCACGCCTGTGGCATCGGCCGCACGGCGAAAGCTCAGCGTGCTGGCGACCTCGACAAACAAAGCCATGTCATTCAGTAGCTCCACTTTGATTGCGCCAATTTTGGATCAATGTTTGCCATTTTACCGTCTTTATCTCTCCCGTAGATTAATCAAAGATACATCCATCGCACGCACATCCCAAGGAATTCAACATGAGCCAACTGCTCACTCCCGTTCGCATCGGCCGCTACATGGCGCCGAACCGTCTCGTCATGGCCCCGATGACCCGCTCCCGCGCCGACGGCGACGGCGTTCCCAGCGACCTGACGGTTGCCTACTACGCCCAGCGCGCCAGCGCCGGCCTGATCATTTCCGAGGGCGTGTTCCCGTCCGCCATGGGCAAGGGCTACGTGCACACGCCCGGCATGGAAACCGAGGCCCAGGTTGCGGCCTGGAAAAAGGTGACCGAGGCCGTGCACGCCCGCGGCGGCCGTATCTTCATGCAGCTGATGCACTGCGGCCGGGTCTCGCACCCTTCGCTGCTCGATGGCGCAACGCCCGTCGCTCCCTCGGCCATCAAGCCCGAGGGCCAGGCGTGGACGCCTGCCGGCCAGGTCGACTTCGTCACGCCCCGCGCGCTGAGCCTGGCCGAGATTGCCGGCGTCATTGACGACTACGCCCAAGCCACCCGCCGCGCCATCGACGCGGGCTTCGACGGCGTGGAGCTGCACGCTGCCTCCGGCTACCTGCCCGAACAGTTCCTCTCGTCGGGCAGCAACCAACGGCAAGACGCCTACGGCGGTTCGGTCGAAGGCCGTGCCCGCTTTGTGCTGGAAGTGCTGGCCGCGATGGTGGCGCAGGCCGGTGCCGACCGCGTCGGCATCAAGATTTCGCCGGAGATGAACTACAACAGCATCACGGATGCTGCGCCTCAGCAAACCTATACCTACCTCGTCGACAAGCTGCGTGGACTGGGCCTGGCCTATCTGCATGTCGCCCTGTTTGGTACGAAGGTCGACTACCACGCCCTCCTGCGCCCGCGCTTTGAAGGCGCGTACCTGATCGGCGGTGGCCTCACCCAGGACAGCGCCGAAGGCGTGCTGCGCGAAGGCAAGGCTGATGCAACGGTGTTCGGCAGCGCCTTCCTTGCGAACCCCGACCTGCCGGAACGCTTCCGTGTGGGCGCTGCGCTCAACGCAGCCGACCGCAACACTTTCTTCGCACCGCCTACGGCCAAGGGATACACCGACTATCCGGCGCTGGCCGTGGCTGAAGCAGCCTGAGGCGAGCCGCCATGATCACGACCGCCCGCATGCATCGCGCCAATCGCGGAAGCCATTTCCGCGCCTACGGCCTGCATGCCTCCAACCCCGCGCAGATCGACCCGTTCCTGGGCATCGACCACGCCTGGATGAGCGCGCCCACGTTCCCGCCGCATCCGCACGCCGGCTTCTCCGCGGTGACCTATCTGTTCCTCGATTCGGAGACCGGCATTGCCAACCGCGATTCGCAGGGCAACAGCACGCTGATCCAGCCGGGCGGCCTGCATTGGACGGCCGCCGGGCGCGGCGTGGTCCACGAAGAGAACCCGGCAGTGCGGGGAAGCACCGTGCACTTGCTGCAGATCTTCGTCAACCTCCCCAGCGAACGGCAGGACGCGGCGCCATTCGCGCTGACCCTGGCCCCGCAGGACGTACCGGTGGTTCAACGCCCCGGTGCACGAGTGCGTGTTCCCCTGGGCAGCTTTGGTGGCGTGCACTCCCCGCTGACGCCACCCACCGATGTCACCTTGCTCGACATCTCGTTGGAGGCAGGCGCCGAACTGGCACTGCCGCTGACTGCAGGACAGCGAGCCTTCGTCATGCCGATCTTCGGCAGCGCGGAAGTCGATGGCGAGAGCTTCAGCCTCGACAACCTCGGTGTCCCGATCCTTCCTGTTGCGAACGAAGCGATGACGCACAAGCTCGTCGCCTGGTCTGGCGCAGCCAAGGTCGCCGTGTTCATCGGCGAACCGCTCGGCCAGCCCGTGCTTTCGAACGGCCCCATGGCTTTTGCGAGCCAGAAGAGTCTGAACGCGGCAGCTGCCGCCTATCACCGTGGCGACCTGGGAACGCTTTGACAGGCCGCCACACCCCCGGGGCATGTGCCCCATTTACTTCCCAGGAGATCCCTCATGAAGGTTGAACGATTCACCGCCGACAACACCGCCTTGCTGCTGATCGACCATCAGGTCGGCACGATGCAACTGATCAAGAACATCGACACCGAGCTTGCAGCCAAGCAGTCGATCGCGCTGGCCAAGATGGCGAAGATCCTCAACATCCCGACCGTGATCACGTCCAGCCAGGAAGATCACGCCCAGGGCCCGATCCTTCCGAAGATCGCCGAGATCCTGCCCGAAGCGCACGCGGCACGGATCAAGCGTCCCGGCGTGGTCAACGCATGGGCCTATCCCGACTTCCGCAAGGCCGTGCTCGCCACCGGCCGCAAGAACCTGATCATGGCGGGCGTCACCACCGACGTGTGCCTGATCTTCCCGTCGATCGACGCCGCGCTCGAAGGCTTTGCCGTGCAGGCGGTGATGGATGCGTCGGGCTCGCCCAGCGATCTGTCCGAAGAGTTCTCCCGCCAGCGCATGCACGATGCGGGCGTGGTGCTCACCGCCACCAATACGCTGATGGCGGAAATCGCGCAGGACTGGTCCACGCCCGCCGGGCAGCAGCTGATCGGCTTGCTGTTCAGCGATGTGTTCCCGGCCCTTGGCGCCGGCATCGTTTGAGCCACGCCTGAAGACGGCCGCATCGTGCAGGAAGTGCTGATGGGTGCACTGCCGTCATGAGCAAAGCAATACCGCCGGCTCTGTGAATGAATCACACAGAAGCTGGCGGCATCCCCGAGGTTTCACCGCGATCTGAAACTTTCGAAGGCCCTCAAACCCTTGGAGTAGAACTGCGATGACTAACGAAAGCAATATCAAGGCACGCCGAACAAAGGCTCTGAACACCCCCTCGCCCCTGGGTGCGGATGCTGTTCGCGACCTCTCCGGCGAACTCAACGCATTGCTCGCCGACATCCTGGCGCTGTATCTGAAGACCAAGAATTTCCATTGGCATATGTCCGGACCGTACTTCCGCGACTACCACCTGCTGCTGGACGAGCAGGCAAACCAGATCTATGCGACGGTGGATCCCATCGCCGAGCGCGTACGCAAGCTTGGCGGCACCACCATGCGTTCCCTGGGGCACGCCAAGCGTCTGCAACGCCTGCTTGACAACGACGCCGACTACGTCACGCCGGACGACATGTTGGCCGAGCTGCGTGAAGACAACCTTCAGCTGGCTGCCTACATGCGCGCGACCCATGAACTGTGCGAAGAGCACGGTGACGTGGCGACCGCCAGCGTGCTGGAAAACTGGATCGACGAGGCCGAGAACCGAGTGTGGTTCCTGTTCGAAACCAGTCGACATGCCTGAGCCCGCTGAATTCACACAAGCCGCAAGGCACAGGGTTCGTGCCGCTCCCACGCGCGACATCCGTCGCCCATCGCATGGCTTGCCTCTGGTGGTGGCTGCCCTGGTCGGCGCCATGATGCTGGCCGGATGCTCATTCGGGAATCTCAAACCGTCGTCGGTCCTTGGCGACCCTGCCGCCCTGGCGGCAAAGGACGCGTTGAGCGGCATCACGGTTTCCGACGCCCACTGGCCGCAGCAAAAGTGGTGGGAGACATTCGGCGACGACCAGTTGAATCTGCTGGTGGAAGAAGCTCTGGCCGAAAGCCCGGGCCTGCGCGGCGCCGCCGCACGTGTCCGCCAGGCTGAAGCGCTGCAAGGTCTGGCCCAGGCACAACTGATGCCCCATGTCGACGCCAATCTGGCCAGTACACGCCAGAGGTTCAGCGAGCATGGCATCACGCCGTCCCCGGCCGCCGGCACCTGGCAGACGGTCAACCAGGGCACGCTCAACGTTGGCTACGAGCTGGATTTCTGGGGGAAGAACCGGGCTGCCGTCGAGGCGGCATTGGGTCGTCGGAAGGCGATGGAAGTCGATCGCCACGCAACCGAGCTCATGCTGTCCTCCGCCATCGTTCAGGTCTACATCGAACTGCAGCAAGGCTGCGAACAGCTCGCGATCGAACAAAGGATGCTCAGTCAGCAGGAGCAGATTCTTTCGCTCACGCGCCGGCGCTTCGAGGCCGAGCTCGACTCCCAGATCGACATCAAGCAGGCACAGGCATCCATTCCCGCCACTCGCGCCAGGATTGCCGCATTGGGTGAATCCATTGAACTGAGCCGAAACAGGCTTGCGGCTTTGCTCGGCAAAGGGCCGGACCGGGGACGCACGGTTGCGACGCCCCGGCTCCAGCGCCCCGACATGGTGACCATTCCCAGTGTCTTGCCGGCAGAGCTTCTCGGCCACCGCCCCGATGTCGTTGCCCAGCGCTGGCGCGTGGAGGCTGCGAGCCACGAGATCGAAGGTGCCAAGGCGCGCTTCTATCCGAACGTCAACCTGTCTGCTTTCGTGGGCCTCCAAAGCCTGGGATTCGCCGCATTCACGGAAAGCGGCAACCGCATCCTGGGCGTGGGGCCGGCCATCAGCCTGCCCATCTTCGAAGGCGGGCGGCTGCGCGCCAACCTGGCCTCGCAGAACGCCGCCTACGACATCGCGGTGGAAGACTACAACCAGGCATTGGTCAATGCGCTGCGCGATATCTCCGATCAGCTTTCCTCCATTCGCTGGTTGCGCGAACGAATCGATCAGCAGCAAGACGCCGTGAAGACTTCGAGCGAAGCAGCGGAGCTGGTCAACAAGCGCTACGCCGCAGGGCTGGCCACCTACATCCAGGTGCTCTCCACGCTAACGGATGCGCTTGCCCAGCAGCGCCAGCTTGTCCAGCTGCAATCGCGCGGCCTTGCTCTGCAGGCCAATCTCAGTCGCGCGCTGGGCGGTGGCTATGTACCCGATCTGCCCGGCAAGGGCATCCATGAATAAGGAGCCCGCGCAAATGAATCAAAGTGCCCGTCCCGATCAGGGGCAGCCTCCATCCAATGCGGCGGGGGAAACCGGCGAGGAAACGATGCCATCGCGGTTCAGGATGCGCGGCCGGCTGACGTGGGCAATTGCCCTGATCCTCCTCCTGGTCGCAGGGATCGCGTGGTACGGCCTGCGGCTCAACATCGAGCGCACCGAGGATGCCTACGTGGATGGCAATGTCGTGCAAGTGACTTCCCAGATCGGTGGCACAGTGACGGCCTTTGCGGCGGACAACACCGACCACGTGAAGGCGGGTACGTTGCTCGTCACGCTGAATCCCGTCGACCAGGAAGTCCGGTTCGAGCGCGCGAAGACAGAGCTGGCCAAGGCCACCCGGGTGGCAAGAACGCAGTATTCGCAGGTTCAACAGTTGCGGGCCGAAGTGGCGCAGCGGCAGAACGATGTGCTCAAGACCAGGGCCGACCTGGCACGTCGCTCCAAGCTTGCCTCCAGCGGCGCTGTCTCCCGCGAAGAGGTCAGCCACGCGGAAGATGTGCTGAAGAATGCCGAGGCCGCATTGGCTGCCGTGACCCAGTCGCTTGCACAGCGACGCGCCATGGTCGAAGGCACCAGCCTCAGAACGCATCCCGATGTGCTGACTGCCGCCACCAACTTGCGCGATGCGTACATCGCACGCACGCGCACGTCCATTCTTTCGCCCGTGGACGGCACCATCGCCAAGCGCAGCGTGCAGCTGGGCCAGCGCATCAATCCGGGTGTGGCACTGATGTCCGTGGTCCCGCTGGACGAGCTGTGGGTCAATGCCAACTTCAAGGAGTCGCAGCTCGAGCATCTTCGCATCGGACAACCTGCCGAGTTGACGGCCGACGTCTATGGCCGCAACGTGATCTACCACGGCAAGATCCTGGGCTTGGATGCCGGAACCGGCAGCGCCTTTGCACTGCTGCCTGCCCAGAACGCGACGGGGAACTGGATCAAGGTCACGCAGCGCGTGCCGATCAGGATCGCCCTGGATCCCAAGGAGGTTGCGCAAAAACCGCTGCGCATCGGGCTGTCGATGCGCGCTTCGGTGAATACGAGCGACCACGGCGGGGAAGTGATCCGCAAGAATGTCGCGCCGAACTTCGTCTACAAGACCCAGGTCTATGACCACGAATTGAGAGATGCCGACGCCGTCGTGGAGTCGGTCATTCGGGCCAACGAAGGACAGACGCTGGCCTCGGAAAAACAATGAGCCTGCCTGTGTACAGAAAACATGGCGCGCTGCTGACGACGGTGTGCCTGCTGTGCGGTCTCGAATTCCTGCAGACCGGCATGCTCGCATTTGCCTCTGTTCCGATCCGCGGCGAGATCGATGCCAGCCCCGAGGAGTACAGCCTCGTGGCCGCGCTCTACGCCTGCGTTGCGGTGGTCGTGATCGCCAAGCAGCGCTGGCTGACCGAACGGCTGGGGTGGCGCAGCTACATGATCGGCTCGATCGGCGTCTACATTGCGGGCGCGCTACTTTGCAGCATGAGCCACGACCTGAGCACATTCGCCACGGGACGGATGGTCATGGCATTGGGCGGTGCATCGTTCATGACGACGTCGCGGATCATGGTCAATCTCATTCCGCCCGGTCCGGCCCGGTTCGTCGGGATCAAGGTCTTCGCCGTGGGCCTGGCCGGCGGCACGGCCGCTGCACCGCTGATTTCGTCCATCGCAGTCACCCACGACACCTGGCAGGCGATCTTCTGGGTTCTCATTGCCGGCTCGGTGGTTGCCGCCGCGCTCTCCCTGAGGTTTCTTCCCAAGGATCCGTACCCCGAGCACGAGCGCACAACGACCAGCCCCGCGCGCGTGCTTCTCCTGGCGTTCGCATCGTTCTTCGTTCTCTACGTCCTGCAACGCTCGTACTACGACTTCTACAGCGACACCAGCATCATGTTGGTGTTCGCAGCGCTGGCTGCGTTTTCCCTCTACGCGTACTTCCACGTCGAGCACAGCCATGAGCGGCCCCTGCTGAAAATCCGGCAGCTCATGACCGCCCGGTACATGGCGGGCGTGGCCCTGTTCTCGTTCAGCTACGTGATCCTGGGCGCCAACAGCTACATCCTGCCTTTGCTCCTCCAGGCGGGCCTGGGCTACTCCTGGGAGACCATCGGCAGATTCCAGTCCATGGGGCTTGTTGCTTCATTGCTGACCTGGCTGGTGATGCTTCGGCTGCTGCCCAAATACCCGGCGCCCAAGAAGTTCTTCGTTGCGGGATTCCTGTCGCTCGCGGCCTTTGGCTGGCTGCTGTCCTCGCTCGCGCCGATTGCGGACATGTGGCGGCACATCCTTCCGGCGCTGGCCTTGAATGGATGCTTTGTCATGCTGGTACTGGCGACGACCGCGATGCAGACCTTCCGCGATGTTGGCGGCGAAGACGCGCTCTTCGCCCATGCACAGCAGGTCAAGAACATGCTGGGTCAGATTGCCATGGCGATGGGCACCAGTGTCGCAACCGTGTTCATGCAATGGAGAAGCACCGTCCAGTACGGCTCGCTGAACGTTCGGCTGACCGCTCACGACCCGATCTTTTCACAACAACTGCAACAGCTGAGCCAGTTCTTCTCGTTGTCGCACGAGCCCGGCCAAGCCTCTCAAATGGCGCTGGCCGTGCAAGCGCAGCAGATCAGCCAGCAGGCTTCGCTGATGGCGGGTATCGAATACTTCTGGATCGTGATCTGGGTCGCGGCGCTCGCGCTGGTGGTTTCCGTGGTGCAGCGGGTCTTCCGGTGAGGAAGGATTCCTTTCCTTCCGGCGGCGTCTCTTCGCAGGAGCGCCTCCCGCAGATCGTTGTTGTCGGCGCGTCCCTCGCCGGCCTCACGCTGGCGCTCGCCTGTGCAACAAGGGGCGTGCCCGTTCATGTTGTCGAGCGTTCTGCCCGGCGCGTGCACGGTGGCGACAGCCTGAGCATCGATCTTGCCGCGCTTGCAGCGACTGTGGGGCACGATCCGCGTGCGCACCCGATCCTGCCCGTCGTGCCCGCGTATCGTGATTTGACGACCTGGCCGGCGCTGTACTCCTGGCTGCATGACCGGGCTGCCGGGACATCGGGCATAACCTTCGAGGAAGGCAAGGCCGTCACATCAGTCACCGACCTTGGCGATCAGGCGCAACTCTCCTTTGCGGACGGAACGCAAAGGGTTGCCGATGCGGTCATCGGCGCGGACGGATACAACAGCATTGTTCGCCGGACGATTGCGCCGGAGGCTCCGCTTGCGCGCTATGCCGGCTACGTCGTGTGGCGGGGGCTGATCGACGAACAGACGCTGATGCGTCCCGTTCCCTGGCCGTCGAACGGCGGACTATGGATAGAGTTTGTTGACGGATATCGCTTGGTTGCCGCGGTGCTTCCCGGCCGCGACGGGTCGGTGGAAATCGGACGGCGCCAGGTCACATTCGCATGGTTCGATGTGCACCGGGAGGAGTTGCTCCGTCGCACCAACCGCCTGACGGCGGATGGCTACATCGTGGGAACGCTCGGACGCGGGACGATTGATGAAGATGTCCGCGCAGAACTGGTTGCACTCATCCCACAGCTCTGGCCGCAGACATGGGCGGAGGCGGTGGCCGTCGGGGTGCGCTCGACGGATGCACTGAGCGGTGCCCCAATCGCCGAATATCAACCGGAGCGTCTGGCACGTGGCGCACTGGCGATCGTGGGTGACGCTGCCCACGTCGTTTCACCCATGACAGGCCGCGGCTTCGCAACCGGGGTGGAGGACGCGGCGGTGCTGGCCCAAATGCTGGCAGACCGGCGCGCGGACGAACCCGTCTCCACCGCTCTGGCCCGCTACGAGTCAGCGCGATTGCCCTTCGTTCGCGGGCTGGTCGCCCATTCAAAGCGGATCAGCGCAGACTATCTTCGCTATGCAGCAGATCGGCGGTTGGCGTGAAGCCCACCGCTGAAAACCTGTTCCGTCAGCGAGGGGCATTCGGCTGATCGTCGGCTTGCAGCGCCTTCGCAAAATAGCCAACCACCAGTCGCAGCGCGTCCGCCCGTGCTGCCTCATCGGTGCCCGCGATGGGCACAACCCCGGCGCGCGTGCGGAATGCAGGCATTTCGTGGATTCGCATGTTGGGCCAGTCGAAGTCGTGATAGGCCCCTGGGTAAGCGCGCATCGTCACTTGCGTCGTTGGCGAGCGTGAATCCATCAGCGCGCGGCAAGGCGCCAGGGGTGTCCAGACGTCCTTTTCCCCAATCAGCACCAGCAATGGGATCGCGCTGCGCCACTCCGTGCCTTGTTGCGCCGTCGAGCAACTCCCTGGATAAAAGGCTGCAGCCGCGCGAAAGTCGCCGGCCGGTAGCGCTGCGGGGCGGCCGCGACTGTCGGCGCGGATCGTGTTCAGCACCGCACCACCGCCCTGCGACCAGCCGATCACACCGATGCGGTTGGGCTGGACATACGCCTGCTTCTGCAAGAACTCGAGTGCGGCGTAAGCGTCATGGGGCCTCGCGCGATTGATGCCTGGGTCGAAGTGAGCCGGTGCGCACATTTCGCCGTGGTGGCGTGGCCCGAAGCTGTCCACCATCAATACCGTGATGCCGATGTCGTTCAGGCGTGCCGCCCAGTCAAGCTCGCGCGCATTGATTGCGCCCGTGCGCCCAAGCAGGCCGCCACACCCGTGCAGGAACACGATGGCCGGCTGGCGATCCTGGCCGTTCGATTTCGCGCGAAACAGGTAGCCGTCGAGCTGTGTGGCCGAGCCGTCCAGGGAGGTGAAATGCACGAGCTGGCCAGCGGCGGCCGAGGGGGTCGTCACGCCGGTTGAGCATCCGGCGACCAGGAGCGTCACCGAGAGCGCGACGGACACGAGCAAGGATCGGGTGAAGTCAGGAAGCATGGTCATCTATGAGCACTCCTTTGAATCATCAGGCGCCAACTGGAGCATCTTGGTACCGCAACGCGTCCACTACCAATGCCAAAGCGGGTGAGGCACGGCGGCTGGCGTAGTACAGGTGGTACCCGGGGAATGTCACCGCCCAGTCATCCAGCACGGACACCAGGTGTCCAGCCGCCACGTGTTCGCGGACGAGATCGTTGGGAACCCAGGCCAGCCCGTGCCCGGCCAGCGCCGCCGCGACGATCAGTTCGCTGTTGTTGAAGGCGAGCCGCCCCGACACCTGCACATTCACGTTCTTGCCCCCGTGCCTGAACTCCCAGTTCATCAGCCCGCTGTGCGTCGGCAAACGCCGGCCGATGCAGTCGTGTTCGCCGAGATCCTGCGGCGTGCGAGGTTGCGGATGGCGCGCGAAGTAGTCGGGGCTGCCGACCACGACCGTTTGCATGTCCGGCGCCATGCGCACTGCGATCATGTCCTTGGCCACGTCGGCACCCAGGCGCACGCCGATGTCGAAGCGCTCGGCCACGATGTCGGTGAAGCGGTTGTCGCTGCTGATCTCGAGTTTGATGTCCGGATACTTCGGCAACCAGGGCTGCAGCCTTGGCCACACATGCGTCTTGACGGCATGCTCGGTCGCCGTGATGCGCACCGTGCCGGCCGGCCTGCCGCGCATCTCGCCCAGTGCGGCGAGTTCTTCTTCGATGTCCGCGAAGCGCGGCCCCACGGTCTGGTACAGCCGCTCGCCGGCCTCGGTGGGCGACACGCTGCGCGTGGTTCGGTTCAGCAGCTTCAGGTCGAGCCTGCGTTCCAGCGCCCGGACGGTCTGGCTGAGCGCGGATTGCGATACGCCCAGCTGGGCGGCTGCGCGCGTGAAGCTGCCCGCACGCACGACGGCCGCAAAGGCCGCGAGGTCGTCAAAACGCGCCATTGATTAGCCTGACTAATAACTTCATGTCGATCCAGCAGTCTAGTCATTCAATGGAGGGCTGCCTAGACTTCCTTTTTTCGCCTACGACAAGGAAGACAACCGATGAAAACGCGTCAACTGGGCCGCAGCGGCCTCACCGTTTCGGAGTTGGGATTCGGCTGCATGGGCATGAGCTTCGGCTATGGCCCGACAACCCTGAGCCGCCAGGAACAGATCGCCGTGATCCGCGCCGCCCACGATCGCGGCGTGACGCTCTTCGACACGGCCGAGGCCTATGGCCCCTACATCAATGAAGAACTGGTGGGCGAAGCCATCGCGCCATTTCGCGCCGGCATCGTCGTCGCGAGCAAGTTCGGCTTCGACATCCAGGACAACCAGATCGTCGGGCTGAACAGCCGCCCCGAACAGATCCGCAAGGTCGCCGAAGCCTCGCTGAAGCGGCTCAGGGTCGACACCATCGACCTGTTCTATCAACACCGTGTCGACCCCAACGTGCCGATCGAGGACGTCGCCGGCGCGGTGAAAGATCTCGTGAGCCAGGGCAAGGTGAAGCACTTCGGCCTGTGCGAGGCCAGCCCCACGACCATCCGCCGCGCGCATGCGGTGCAACGTGTGAGCGTCCTGCAGACCGAATACTCCCTGTGGACGCGCGACCCCGAGAACGGCATCCTGCAGACGGTGGAAGAGCTGGGCATCGGCTTCGTGCCCTGGAGCCCGCTGGGCCAGGGCTACCTGACCGGCAAACTCGGCGACGACGCCACGTTCGGTGAAGCCGACCTGCGCAGCACCTTCCCGCGTTTCGCGCCCGAAGAGCTCAAGGCCAACCGGCCTTTGCTGGCGCTGGTCTCGAAGGTGGCCGACCGCAAGGGCGCGACCTTGGCACAGATCGCCCTGGCCTGGCTGCTGGCGAAGAAGCCGTGGATCGTGCCCATCCCGGGCACGCGCAGCATCGCGCGACTGGATGAAAACCTCGGTGCCGCGAATGTCGAACTGAGCGCCGAAGACCTGCGCGAACTCGACGCCGCGCTGGTTCATGCGCCGATCCGGCAGCCGCGCCTGTCCGAGGCGCACATGAGCTTCATCGACCGGTGACCAAGACTCTTCTCATCCTGCTTGCTGCGCTTGCCGCGCAGTTGTGCGCTGCTGCTGCACCGTTGACCATTGAAGCGCAAGGCAGCTTCGCGGTCGGCGGCACTGTCATCAGCGCTCCTGATCCCTTGAAGCCGGGCGCCGAAGGGCCGACCTATCACGGTGACCATGCCTACGTGTTCTTCCAGGTGCCGGCCAGCGCTCGCCCGCTGCCTCTGGTGTTCTGGCATGGCGCCGGGCAATCCTCGAGGACCTGGGAAACCACGCCGGACGGCCGCGAGGGCTTCCAGAGCGTCTTCCTGCGCCGGCGCTTTCCGGTTTACCTGATCGATCAACCGCGCCGCGGCAAGGCCGGACGCAGCACCGTGCCGCTCACGATCACGCCGGCCCCTGACGAGCCGCAGTGGTTCAACCAGTTCCGGCTCGGCGTGTGGCCCGACTTCTTTCCCGGGGTGCAGTTCTCGCGCGACACGGAAGCGCTGAACCAGTACTTTCGCCAGATGACGCCGAACACGGGCCCGTTCGACGTCGAGGTGACGTCGAATGCAACGGCCGCCCTGTTCAAGAAAATCGGCCCGGGCGTTCTGGTCACGCACTCGCAAGCGGGCGGCCCCGGCTGGGTGACCGCGATGAAGGCGCCCGACGTGCGCGCCATCGTGGCCTATGAGCCGGGCAGCGGCTTCGTCTTTCCGCAGGACGAAGTGCCCGCGCCGATGGCGAGTTCCGGCGGCGCTTTGCTGGAGGCGGTCGGCGTACCGGTCGCCGAGTTCATGAAGCTCACGCGCATCCCGATCATCGTCTTCTACGGCGACAACATTCCCGAGAAGCCGACCGCGAACCCCAGCGAGGATTCGTGGCGCGTCAGGCTGGCAATGGCCAGGCTGTGGCGGGACGCGGTGAACCGCCGGGGCGGCGACGTCACGCTCGTGCACCTGCCGGAGCGCGGCATTCGCGGCAACACCCACTTCCCGTTCTCCGATCTGAACAGCCTCGAGATCGCAGACCTGCTCTCGGACTTCCTGAAGACGAAGCAACTGGACTAGTCCGCCGAACCATTCAAGGAGAGAACTGCAATGCAAAAGCGCAAGCTCGGAAACAGCAACCTGGAAGTCTCGGCGCTCGGACTGGGCTGCATGGGAATGAGCGCGAACTACGGCCCGCCCGCAGACAAGCAGGAGATGGTTGCCCTGATCCGCACGGCCGTGGAGCGCGGCGTCACCCTGTTCGACACGGCCGAGGTCTACGGCCCGTTCGTCAACGAAGAGCTGGTGGGCGAAGCGCTCGCGCCCTTCAAGGGCCAGGTGGCAATCGCCACCAAGTTCGGCTTCGACCTCGACCGCGAGACGGCGCAGCGCCGCGGCGGCCTCGACAGCCGGCCGGAGCACATCAAGGCGGTCGCGGAGGCCTCGCTCAAGCGCCTACGGGTCGATGCGATCGATCTTTTCTACCAGCACCGTGTCGATCCGGCCGTGCCCATCGAAGACGTGGCGGGTGCGGTCAAGGATCTGATAGCGCAAGGCAAGGTCAGGCACTTCGGCCTTTCCGAGCCCGCCGCCGCGACGATCCGCCGCGCCCATGCTGTTCAGCCCGTGACGGCGGTGCAGAGCGAATACTCCCTGTTCTACAGGGGGCCGGAGACGGAGATCCTGCCGACGCTCGAAGCGCTCGGCATCGGCTTCGTGCCCTTCAGCCCGCTGGGCGCGGGCTTCCTCACCGGCAAGATGGACGAGAACACGCGGTTCGACAGCTCCGATTTCCGATCGCGCGTTCCCCGTCTGGCACCCGATGCGTTGAAGGCCAACCTGGCGCTGGTCGATCTGCTGAGAGACGTGGCGCAACGCAAGAACGCGACCCCCGCGCAGATCGCCCTCGCGTGGCTGCTGGCGCAGCGGCCGTGGATCGTGCCAATCCCTGGCACGACCAAGCTTCATCGGCTCGACGAGAACCTGGGTGCAGCGGCGATCGCGCTCACTGCCGATGACCTGCGGGTGATCGACGATGCTGCATCGAAGCTGACAGTGCAGGGCGCGCGACTGCCCGAGGCCGTGCTGCGGATGACGGGCGGCTGAACAACGGGCCCGCTGTACTGAGCCGGTTCAGGCGTCCAGCAGCATCCCGCGCTCTTCGATGAACGCGACCACTTCGGCCAGGCCGGTGTGGGTCTTGAGGTTGGTCATCACGTAGGGGCGCTGCTTGCGCATGCGCTTGGTGTCGGCTTCCATCACGTTCAGGTCGGCGCCGACGTAGGGCGCCAGGTCGGTCTTGTTGATGACGAACAGGTCGCTCTTGGTGATGCCGGGGCCGCCCTTGCGCGGGATCTTCTCGCCGGCCGCCACGTCGATCACGTAGATCGTGAGGTCGCTCAGTTCGGGGCTGAAGGTGGCGGCCAGGTTGTCGCCGCCGGATTCGACGAACACCACGTCCGCGTCGGGAAAGTCGGCCAGCATGCGGTCGATCGCCTCGAGGTTGATCGATGCGTCTTCGCGGATCGCGGTGTGCGGGCAGCCACCGGTTTCCACGCCCATGATGCGTTCGGCCGGCAGCGCGCCGGCGACGGTCAGCAGGCGCTGGTCTTCCTTGGTGTAGATGTCGTTGGTGATGGCGATCAGGTCGTACTTGTCGCGCATCGCCTTGCAGAGCATCTCGAGCAGCGTGGTCTTGCCGGAGCCGACCGGCCCGCCGATGCCCACGCGCAGCGGCGGCAGTTTCTTGGTGCGGTTGGCGATGTGGTGCAGGGCGGAGGACATGGTGTGGTCAGCTTCGGAACAAGCGGGAATATTGGGTTTCGTGTCGGGCCGAATACACGGCAAGCATGGGCGAAAAAGCCTGGCGCTCGTCGTCGGACAGTGTGACCGCCCGATCGACCGCTGCGGGAATTTCTTCGGCCAGCCGGCCCAGCATGCGCTGACCCGCACTCTGGCCCAGCGGCACCGATTTGACGGCCGCGCCGACCATGTTCTCGGCCCAGCCGAAAGCGAAGGCCAGGCAGCCGTCGCGCAGGCTCGCCTGCGTGCGGCTCGCGGCGAAAGCGAAGGCCACGGGGTAGGTCACCGGGAGGCCATCGAAAGACGGCGCCACGTCGGCATGGTGCAGCTTGAGCCATTCGACAAAGGAGCGGCCCATCTGCTCGGTCTGGAGCAGGAATTCGGCCGATTCGCGCGTCTGCAGCACCCAGGCGTTGAGCGTGCGGATGCGCTCCGCGTCGCCGTCGCGCCAGGCCGCGATCGACTGCGCGACCACCGGCAGGTCGCCGCGCGCCAGGCTCAGGTGCAACTGATCGGCGATCCAGTCGGCGGCCTGCGCCTCGGTGGCGAGGCCGGCCCATTCGACGCCGGCCTCGAGCCCTTCGGAATACGAGAAACCGCCGATCGGCAGCGCCGGCGAGGCGAGCCAGATCAGCTGCAGCAGGCTGGCCGCGGGCAGGGCACCGGCAGGGTCAGGCATCGTCGGTCAGTGCGAATGGCTGTGGCCGTGGTGGTCATGGCCGTGATCGTGATCATGGTCGTGCGGCTGGGCATACGCGTCGGGGTGCAGCACCGGGCCGACGGGCGCCGTTGCGCCGCCGCCGTGCGCATGCCCGTGGTCATGTCCGGCGCCGTGTGCGCCATAGGCGCCGCCCTCGGGCTCGAAGGCTTCCTCGGCCTCGCGCACGATCAGGTGCATCGAGCGCAGCATCGCGGCCAGCACATGGTCGGGCTCGATCTTCAGGTGGTCGGGCTTCAGTTCGATCGGCACATGCCGGTTGCCCAGGTGATAGGCCGCACGCGTCAGGTCGAACGGCGTGCCGTGCGCGGTGCAGTGCGTGATTACCAGCACCGGCTGCGGCGCCGCGATGACGCGCACCAGCGAGCCGTCTTCGGCCACCAGCACATCACCGCCGCGCACGGCAGTGCCGCGCGCCAGGAACACGCCGATCTGGCGGCCCTGGGAATCGGTCGCGTCGAAGCGGCTTTTCTGGCGAACGTCCCAGTCGAGTTCGAGCGTGGCGGCGCGCTTGAGCAGCACGGGCGCAAGGCCGCGGCCCTGGGGCATGAGTTTGTTGGCGGTGAGCATGGCAGGCTTGATCGAGGGGTGTGCGGGGCCGATAATAATAACAATCGTTATAACTCAAGGGGCGTTGATGTCTGCTCTCAAACTCACGCAAATCGGCAACTCGGTCGGCGTCATTCTTCCCAAGGAGATGCTTTCACGCATGAAGGTGGAGAAGGGGGACACGCTGTTTGCGATCGAGTCGCCTGAAGGCTACACGCTGACGCCCTATAGCGCCGACTTCGAAACCCAGATGAGCGCCGCGCGGCGTGTGATGAAGAAGCGACGCAACGTGTTGCGTGAGCTGGCCAAGTGAGTTCTGCCAACCAGCGATGGGTCTGGCTCGATCCGGCAGTCGTTCGGGCCACGCACGATGAACAGCTTGCGGAGCACGGTGGCCCCACGGGCGTGCGCGACCCGAATCTGCTGGTTTCTGCACTCGCGCGCCCGCAACAGTTGGCGAACTATGGCGAACCCGATGTCGCAGATCTTGCCGCCGCCTATGGTTTCGGCATCGCTCGCAACCATCCTTTTGTCGATGGGAACAAGCGCACGGCGTTCGTGGCGCTGGAGTTGTTCCTCTGGCTGAACGGCCACGAATTGACGGCAACCGACGTCGAATGCGTAGTGACGGTTCTTGACCTTGCAGCCGGCAATCTGGAAGAGGCCGTGCTTGCGAACTGGATCAGGAGTCATCTGCAAGCGCGCGTGTAGACGGCACACCCGTGCTCGGCGACCTGCAGGATTGCCTTCGTCAAAACAAAAAGTACCGCTGCGTCAACGGCTGCGAGGTCGCCGGCTCGCAGGTCAGCAGGATGCCGTCGGCGTGCACCGCATAGGTTTGCGCATCGATCTCCATCTTCGGCACATGGCCGTTGTGGATCATGTGCTGCTTGCGCACGCCGCGGATGTTCTTCACCGCGCTCAGGGTCTTGGCCAGGCCATAGCGCTGGCCCACGCCTGCGGCCAGGCCGGCCTGCGAGACGAAGGTGAGCGAGCTGCGCGCCAGCGAGCCGCCATAGGCGCCGAACATCTGCCGGTAGTGCACCGGCTGCGGCGTCGGAATCGACGCATTCGGATCGCCCATGGCCGCCATCGCGATGGTGCCGCCCTTGAGGATGGTGAAGGGCTTCACGCCGAAGAAGGCCGGCTTCCACACCACCAGGTCGGCCCACTTGCCGACCTCGATGCTGCCGACCTCGTGCGCGATGCCGTGCGAGAGGGCGGGGTTGATCGTGTACTTGGCGATGTAGCGCTTGGCGCGGAAGTTGTCGTGGCGCGGGCCGTCTTCCGGCAGCTTGCCGCGCTGCGATTTCATCTTGTGAGCCGTCTGCCAGGTGCGGATGATGACCTCGCCGACACGGCCCATGGCCTGGCTGTCGCTGCTCATCATGCTGATGGCGCCCAGGTCGTGCAGGATGTCTTCGGCCGCGATCGTTTCCTTGCGGATGCGCGACTCGGCGAAGGCCAGGTCTTCGGCAATGCCGGCATCGAGGTGGTGGCACACCATCAGCATGTCGACATGCTCGTCGAGCGTGTTCACGGTGTAGGGCATCGTCGGGTTGGTGGAGGAGGGCAGGAAGTTGTCCTCTCCCACCACGCGCAGGATGTCGGGCGCATGGCCGCCGCCCGCGCCTTCGGTGTGGAACGCGCAGATCCCACGGCCCTTCACGGCGGCGATGGTGTTCTCGACAAAGCCCGATTCGTTCAGCGTGTCGGAGTGGATCGCGACCTGCGTGTCGGTCAGGTCGGCCACGTCGAGGCAGTTGCTGATCGCCGAGGGCGTGGTGCCCCAGTCTTCGTGCAGCTTGAGGCCGATCACGCCCGCATCGATCTGCTCGTGCAGCGCGGCCGGCAGGCTGGCATTGCCCTTGCCCAGAAAGCCGAGGTTCATCGGGAACGCATCGGCCGCCTGCAGCATGCGCTCGATGTGCCAGGGGCCCGGCGTGGCGGTGGTTGCGAAGGTGCCGGTGGCCGGGCCGGTGCCGCCGCCGAGCATGGTGGTGACGCCGGAAGACAGCGCCTCCTCGATCTGCTGCGGGCAGATGAAATGGATGTGGCTGTCGATGCCGCCGGCGGTGACGATGTTGCCTTCGCAGCTGATGATCTCGGTGCCCGGGCCGATCACGATGTCGACGCCCGGCTGCACGTCGGGGTTGCCGGCCTTGCCGATTGCGACGATGCGTCCGCCTTTCAGGCCGATGTCGGCCTTGACGATGCCCCAGTGGTCGAGGATCAGCGCGTTGGTCATGACCGTGTCGACCGCACCGTCGGCGCGCGTGCGCTGGCTTTGCGCCATGCCGTCGCGGATCGTCTTGCCGCCGCCGAACTTCACTTCCTCGCCATAGCCGCCGGCACGCAGGGTGTAGTCGGCCTCGACCTCGATCACGAGGTCGGTGTCGGCCAGCCGCACGCGGTCGCCCACCGTGGGCCCGAAGATCTCGGCGTAGGCACGCCGTCCGATGGTGGCCATTTACAGCTTCCCCTGGATAAGGCCGCGAAAGCCGTAGACGATGCGGTCGCCCGCGAAATCGCACAGTTCCACCGTGCGCTGCTGGCCCGGCTCGAAGCGCACCGCCGTGCCCGATGCGATGTTCAGGCGCATGCCGCGTGCCGCGTCGCGGTCGAAGCCGAGCGCGCCGTTGGTTTCGGCAAAGTGGTAGTGCGAGCCGACCTGGATCGGCCGGTCGGCCGTGTTCTGCACCACCAGCGTGACGGTGCGGCGGCCAGGGTTGAGCGTGTGCTCACCCTCGTCGGTGATCAGTTCGCCCGGGATCATCGTCAGACCACCTGCGTGAGCAGCGCGACGCCGAACAGTGCGACGGCACCGCCGGCCACGCGCGGCAGCAGCGTGCTGCGCCGGCGCAGCGTCCAGCCGATCGCGATGCCGGCCAGGTGCAGCAGCGCGGTGGCGAGCACCATGCCGGCCACCGCAGCGGCGGCACCGCTCGCGCCCGAGAGTTCGTACCCATGCGCCACGCCGTGGAACACCGCAAAGGCGCCGACCACCGCAGCCGCGACCGGCCCCGGCAGCCGCAGCCGCGTGGCCACGAGCAGGCCGATCACCAGCAGCGACGCCGCGATCATCGGCTCCACTGCCGGCACCCGCGCGCCCGCGAGGCCGAGCAGCGCGCCGGCCAGCAGCATCGCGGCAAAGCCGAGCGGCGCCCAGAACAGGTCGCGCGCGCCACGGGCCGCCAGCGCACTCCACAAGCCCACGCCGACCATCGCGGCCAAGTGGTCGAGGCCGGTGAACGGGTGCAGAAAGCCCTGCATGAAACCGGCCGAATGATGGGCTGCTCCGTCGACCCCGACGTGGGCCGACGCCGCCAGCGGCAAGGCGGCAGCAGCCGCGATCAGGGTCGCATGGGCAATTCGTCGAGCGCGCATCTTGAAACTCTCCGGAACGTGATGGGGGGTGGTTTTCATACTATGGGCTGGTGCACGGTGACGAGCTTGGTGCCGTCGGGGAAGGTGGCCTCGATCTGGATGTCCGGGATCATCTCGGCAATGCCGTCCATCACGTCGGCTCGGGTCAGCACGCTGCGCCCGGCGCTCATGAGTTCGGCCACGCTCTTGCCATCGCGCGCCCCTTCCATCACGGCGGCCGAGATCAGCGCCACCGCTTCGGGGTAGTTGAGCTTGAGGCCGCGGGCCTGGCGGCGCTCGGCCAGCAGCGCCGCCGTGAAGATCAGCAACTTGTCTTTTTCGCGCGGAGTCAGTTCCATGAGGCGGATCGGTTGGCGTTGGGAGGGGCCATTATGGGCAGCCTGACGCCTTTGCAACAGTCGTGCCGGTGGCATGAAAGCTGCACCGGAGCGGTGTGAGTTCCGTCCTGCCCCCTCCTGCCTCCGACGACGACGCGCCGCAGCGCATCGTCAAAGTCCGGCGCGACTACAACAGCTGGGTGGCGAGCGAAACGCTGGAAGACTACGCGCTGCGCTACACGCCGCAGCGCTTTCGCAAGTGGTCGGAATGGCGGGTGGCCAACACCGCCTTCGGCGCGGCGTCGTTCCTGATTCTTGAGGCGGTCGGTGCCACCCTGCTGGTGCAGTACGGCTTCGCCAACGCGTTCTGGGCCATCCTCACCACCGGCCTCATCATCTTCCTGGCCGGCTTGCCGATCAGCGTCTATGCGGCCCGCTACGGCGTCGACATGGATCTGCTCACGCGCGGCGCCGGCTTCGGCTACATCGGCTCGACCATCACCTCGCTGATCTACGCCAGCTTCACCTTCATTTTCTTCGCGCTCGAAGCGGCCGTGATGGCCTATGCGCTCGAGCTGGCGCTGGGCATTCCGCCAGTGTGGGGCTACCTGGTGTGCGCGCTGGTCGTGATTCCGCTGGTGACGCACGGCGTGTCTGCCATCAGCCGGCTGCAGTTGTGGACGCAGCCGATCTGGCTGGTGATGCTGGTCGTGCCCTTTGTGTTCGTGCTGGTGCGCGATCCCGGTGCGTTTGCCGGCATCACGCACTATGGCGGTGATAAAGGCACTGGCGGCGGTTTCAATATGCACCTGTTCGGTGCTGCCCTGACCGTCGGCATCGCACTCATCACGCAGATGGGCGAGCAGGCGGACTACCTGCGCTTCATGCCCGTGCGCACCGCCGCCACCCGCGGGCGCTGGTGGGCCGCGGTGCTGGCCGGCGGTCCGGGCTGGGTAATTCTGGGCGTGATCAAGATGCTCGGCGGCGCTCTGCTGGCCTACCTGGCGATCACGCACATGGTGCCGGTGGAGCGCGCGGTCGACCCCAACCAGATGTACCTGGCGGCCTACGAATACGTGTTTCCGAACTACGGCTGGGCGGTGGCCGCGACCGCGCTGTTCGTGGTGATCTCGCAGCTCAAGATCAACGTCACCAACGCCTATGCCGGGTCGCTGGCCTGGAGCAACTTCTTCTCGCGCGTCACCCACAGCCACCCGGGGCGCGTGGTGTGGGTGGTGTTCAACGCGCTGATCGCCTTCATGCTGATGGAGATGAACGTGTTCGAGGCGCTCGGCGACGTGCTCGGCCTCTACGCCAACATCGCCATCGCCTGGATGATGGCGGTGGTGGCCGACCTGGTCATCAACAAGCCGCTCGGCCTGTCGCCGCCCGGCATCGAGTTCAAGCGCGCGCACCTCTGGGACATCAACCCGGTCGGCGTCGGTGCGATGGCGCTGGCGTCGGGGCTGTCGATCACGGCGCACCTGGGCATGTTCGGGCCGCTGCCGCAGGCGTTCTCCGCGCTGATCGCGCTCGGCACGGCGCTCGTCGCTTCGCCGGTGCTGGCCTGGGCCACGCGTGGCAAGTACTACCTCGCGCGCGGGCCGATGCATGCGGCGCGCAGCCACGTGCTGTGGGCCCGCGTCGAGACGCCATCGGACGTGGACGCCGGCAGCTACCAGCGGCTGACGCTGCAGCGCTGCGTGATCTGCGAGCGCGAATACGAAGGCCCCGACATGGCCCATTGCCCGGCCTACCAGGGCGCGATCTGCTCGCTGTGCTGCACGCTCGACGCGCGCTGCGGCGACCTGTGCAAGCCCCAGGCGAGCCTGTCGGCGCAATGGTCTGCGGTGCTGCGCTGGCTGCTGCCCAGGCGCAGCTGGCGCTACCTCGACACCGGGCTCGGCCACTTCCTGCTGTTGATGCTGATCGTCGTGCCGCTGCTGGCGGGCGTGTTCGGCGTGCTCTACCAGCAGGAACTCCGCGGGCTCGCCGAAAGCGATGTCATCGGCGCCGGCTCGACCTCGTTGCGCGGCGGCTTCCTCAAGGCCTACATGGCGCTGCTGGTGATCGCCGGCATCGTCGCCTGGTGGCTGGTGCTGGCGCACCAGAGCCGCAAGGTGGCGCAGGAAGAATCGAACCGACAGACCCACCTGCTGGTGCGCGAGATCGCACTGCACCGCGAAACCGACCGTGCATTGCAGGCCGCCACATTGACGGCCGAGCAGGCCCGCGGCACCGCCGAGCAGGCCAAGCTCGCGGCCGACCAGGCCAACCAGGCCAAGAGCCGCTACATCAGCGCCATCAGCCACGAACTGCGCACGCCGCTCAACAGCATCCTGGGCTATGCGCAACTGATGGGCGAAGACGCTTCGGTGCCGCCGCACCGGCGCCAGGCAGTGGCCGTGATCAAGCGCGGCGGCGAGCATCTGCTGTCGCTGATCGAAGGCACGCTCGACATCGCGCACATCGAGGCCGGCAAGCTCACGCTGAACGCGCGGCCGATGGCCTTTGCCGAAGTCATGCAGGAGCTGGCCGACATGTTCGAGCTGCAGGCGGCCGAGAAGGGCCTGGCCTTCCGCTTCGAGCCGACCGGCGAACTGCCGGCGCTGGTGCGTGCCGACGAAAAGCGCGTGCGGCAGATCCTCATCAACCTGCTCGGCAACGCGATCAAGTTCACCAGCACGGGCCAGGTCACGCTGCGGCTGCGCTATGCGCGCGAGTTCGCCGCGGTCGAAATCGAGGACACCGGGCCCGGCATGCCGGCGGCCGACCTCGACATGATCTTCGAGCCCTTCGCCCGCGGTACCACGGGCGCACCGGGCGCCGGGCTCGGGCTGACCATGGCGAAGATGCTCACCGACCTGATGGGCGGCGAGATGAAGGTGCACAGCACGCCCGGCCGCGGCTCGGTGTTCCGGTTGCGGCTGTTCCTGCCGCGCGTGCACGAGGCACCGGTGCACGCCGCGCCTGCGCCGCTGCCGGTGCAGCGCGCGCGGCGCGGCTACGAAGGCGCGCGCCGTCGCCTGTTGGTGGTCGACAACGAGGAGGCTGACCGCGAACTGCTGAGCCAGGTGCTCACGCCGCTGGGCTTCGAGCTGCGCACGGCGGCCAGTGGCCACGATGCACTCGACCTGATCGCCGCCGGCTACCGGCCCGATGCGATGTTCGTGGACCTCGCGATGCCCGGCATTGACGGCTGGGAAACGATTCGCCGCGCCCAGCGCGTCGGCCTGCCGGGAACGGCGGTGGCGATCGTTTCTGCCAACGCGTTCGACAAGCGGCTCGACAACGACGTGGGCATCACGCCCGAAGACTTTTTCGTGAAGCCGGTGCGCCACACCGAGCTGCTGGACTGGCTGGAGCGCCGGCTGGCGCTGCGCTGGACGGATCGTGCCGTGGTGCCGGCCACGCCACCATCGGCCCTTGCCATGGTCCGGCCTTCCGCGGCACGGCTGCTGGCGTTGCAGGAGGCCATCGGGCTGGGTTACTTTCGCGGCGTTATGAACCAGCTCGACGACATCGACGCAGCCGAGCCCGAATGCGCCGCCTGGACGGAGGTGCAGCGCGCCCTTGCGCGGCAGTTCCAGTTCGAAAAAATCGATTGCCGGCCGCTGCGGGCCGCCGAGCGCGGCGACTCCCGCGAAGAGACATCCTTGCCCGCGGAGCCGTTGTGAGCAGCCTGGTCAGAAACATCGCAGGAAACAGCGACCTGGTGCTGATCGTCGACGACGTGCCCGACAACCTCGCCGTGCTGCACGACGCGCTCGACGAATCGGGCTACACCGTGCTGGTCGCCACCAGCGGCGAGCAGGCGTTGCAACGGGCCGCCCAGGCGCGGCCCGACATCGTGCTGCTCGACGCGATGATGCCGGGCATCGACGGCTTCGAAGTCGCGCGCCGGCTCAAGGCCGATCCGGCCACGGCGCACATCCCGATCGTTTTCATGACCGGCCTCACCGAGACCGAGCACCTGGTGGCCGCGCTGGAAGCCGGCGGGGTCGACTACGTCACCAAACCGATCAAGCCGAAAGAGGTGCTGGCACGCATGAACGTGCACCTGCAGGGCGCGCGCCAGGCGCGGCAGTCGGCGCGCCAGGCCGGCCAGGCCCGCAATGCGCTCGATGCCTTCGGCTATGCCAGCATCACGGTGCGCATGCCCGAGGGCCGTCTGATCTGGCAGACCTCGCTGGCGCGTTCGCTGCTGCAGCGCTACTGCGGCACCAGCGCGCCCGAAACACCGGCCGTTGTGCTCGACTGGCTGCGCCAGCACCTGCCGGGCACGGCCGACCAGATCGAGCCGCCGGTGCTCGCCATCGAGCAGGGCGCGAGCCGCCTCAACCTCCGGCTGCACCAGCAAACCGGCCATGACGACGACGGCGCCGAGTGGATGATCATCATGCGCGAGGTGTCCGACACCGGCGTGATCGAGGCCATGAGCCTGAGCCTCAAGCTCACGACGCGCGAAGCCGAGGTGCTGTACTGGGTGGTCAAGGGCAAGACCAACCGCGACATCGGCGAGATCCTCGGCAGCAGCCCGGCCACGGCCAAGAAGCACCTGGAGCGCGTGTACGTGAAGCTCGGCGTCGAAACCCGGACCGCCGCTGCCGGCGTGGCCATGAAACGCATCCGCGAACTGCAGCCGCAATTCGAAATCTGAGATTCACCGGACCGCCATCTGCCCCTCCTAGAATGCCCCGAAACGGGAAGGCAGGGCGATGAAGAACAACTGCACGAAAACACTCCGAGGGTGGTCGCTTGCAACGGCCGCATTGCTGTCCGCGGGCGTGCAGGCCGGCGGGCACTTCGACGTCGATGACGCCGGCACGCTCGACCCCGGCCAATGCCAGTACGAAGCCTGGGCCAGTCGCGCCGGCAGCAATCCCGCCACGCACGGGCTGCACCTGGGCCCGGCCTGCCGCGTCGGGCCGGTCGAGCTGGGGCTCAATGTCGATCGCTTCTCCACCTCCGGCGAGCGGGCCACCACCTACGTCGGCCCGCAACTCAAGTGGACGTTCTACGACCAGGGTGCCGACGCCCGGGTTTCGGCCGCAATGTCGGCCGGTGCGACCTTCGATGTGACGCGCGGCGGTCGCGCCGGCGGACAACTCCTGCTGCCGGTGACTTGGCGCGCGCTCGACAGCCTGCAACTGCACGCCAACCTAGGCACCGACTGGGCCACCGGCACCGGCGTGCGCACTGGCCGCGGCGGCGCGCAGGCCGAATGGGCGGTCAACGACACCGTCTCGCTGATCGCCGAACGCAACCGTGCCTACGGCCTCTGGACCTCACGCATCGGCGCGCGCTTCAGCCTGACGCCGCTGATCAGCATCGACGTCAGCGCCGCGCGCACCGGCAGCGGTAGCGGTCGCATCAAGAGCCTGGTGATCGGGCTGAACCACGAGTTCAGCGTGCGCTGAAAAAGCGCCGCACCCCAGCGCCCCTCAGACCGCTGCGCCCTGGTCCGCATGCAGTTCGACGATCAGGCTGCGCAACCACTGGTTGGCGGGATCCTTGTGGTACTTCGCATGCCAGAAGATGTTGATCGAAATCTGCGGCAACTTCACCGGATGCGGCAGATACCGCAGATCGAAGGGCTTGGCCATGCGTTCGGCCAGGCGCTCGGGCACCGTCGCAATGAGATCGGTGGACTGCAGGATGTGGCCGATCGCCACGAAGTGGGGCACCTTCAGCTTCACCCGCCGCTGGGGTGAGCTGTTGTCGAGGATTTCATCGACCTGCCCATGGCCTGTTCCGGCCGATACGACAGCCACATGGTCGGCCGCGAAGAAATCCGACTTCAGCAACCGCTTCTTGTCGAGCGCATGGCCCTTTCTGAACATGCACATGTACTGCTGGACGAACAACCGTCTCTGAAAGAAGCCCCCCTTGAGCTGGGGCAGCAGGCCGATGGCCAGGTCCACGTGCCCGGCTTCCATCGCATCCTTCAGGTTGACGGCGGTGTTGCGCACCGTGCTGATGGAAACCTCCGGCGCTATCTCGTGCATGCGCCGCATCAGTTGCGGCAGGAAATAGATCTCGCCGATGTCCGTCATGCCGATGGAGAAACTGCGTTTGCTGCTGGCGGGGTCGAACGAGCTTCGCGCGTTGACGGCGCCATGGATCATTCCCAGCGCATAGCCGATCGATTCGGCCAGCTGGTCTGCAAAGGGCGTGGGCTGCATGCCGCTCGACGTGCGCAAGAACAGCTCGTCGCCGAACAGCTTTCGCAGCCGCGCCAGCGCGTTGCTGACAGCAGGCTGGCCGAGGCCGAGGTTCTCCGCCACCTTGGAGACCTTGCGCTCGATCAGCAACTGGTTGAAGACCACCAGCAGGTTCAGGTCGATGTCCTTGAGTTCCATTCCGGCTCCATCCACTATTGATCTCAATGATCTTTCGTATTGATCTCATTGCATTGACTGATTATCGGGCGCCGCCGACCATCAGGGCCACAAAGAGACAAACGAGGCAAGATGGAAATTCTGGTGCACCCCCTGCAACGTACGCTGAGCGTCACGCCGGGCGTCAATCTGCTGGAGGCATTGCGGGCCAACGACGTCCCGGTGTCTTACAGCTGCATGGCCGGGCGCTGCGGCACCTGCCGTTGCAAGCTGGTCGCAGGCCATGTGCTGGAGTCGGGCCGCGAGATGCAGCGGCCGCTCGGCGCACAGGATGAGTATGTTCTCGCCTGCCAGACCTTCCTCACCGAATCGTGCACCGTCGAGATCCCCGAGCCCGACGAGGTCGTGGTGCATGCCGCGAAGATCATCAAGGCCACCGTCGTCGCGCTCGAGGAGCAGACGCACGACATCAAGCGCATCCGCCTGAAGCCCGCCAAGCCGCTTGATTTTTCGCCCGGCCAGTACGCCCAGCTGCAGTTCACGCCGGACCACATCCGGCCGTATTCGATGGCCGGCCTGCCGGTCGACGGCGAGCTCGAATTCCACGTGCGCCTGGTGGCCGACGGTCGCGTCACCGGCTATATCGCGGACACGCTGAGCGTGGGCGACACCGTGCGTGTCAGCGGCCCGCTGGGCTCGGCCTACCTGCGCCGCAAGCACGAAGGCCCGATGCTCTGCGTGGCCGGCGGCACGGGCCTTGCGCCGATCCTGTCGATCATCCGCGGCGTGATCGCCGAAGGGATGCAGAACCCCATCCATCTCTACTTCGGCGTGCGGTCCGAGCGCGACGTCTACGGCCGGCCCTGGCTCGACGAACTCCAGCAGCGGCATCCGCAACTGCAGGTGCATGTGGTGCTTGCCTCGGGCCAGGCGCCCGGGTGCCGCACCGGCCTGGTGACGGAGGCGATCGCACGCGACTGGACGAGCCTCGAAGGCTTCCGCGCCTACCTGTGCGGTGCACCGCCCATGGTCGAGGCGACCACGCTGTGCGTCAAGCAGATGGGCGTGAAGCCCGAACAGATCTACGCCGACGCGTTCTACGCGAGCGGCACCTGACAACCCCCCAGGACTTCCTCATGACCGGCCACGCCCCCGATCCCGAATCCCGCCTGCAACGCAAGGCCTACTACGACCGCATCGGCGCGGACAGCATGACCCCGCTGTGGGAAGTGCTGGGCGCGCTGGTGCCGCATCAGCCCCGCTCGCCGGCCGTCGCGCACCAGTGGGCGTATGCCGACGTGCGCGACCGCGTGATGGAGGCCGGCCGGCTGATCAGCGCCGCCGAGGCCGAGCGGCGCGTGCTGATCCTCGAGAACCCCGCGCTGCGGGGCCAGTCCTGCATCACCCAGTCGCTCTACGCCGGCCTGCAGCTGATCCTGCCGGGCGAGGTGGCGCCGGCCCACCGGCACACGCAATCGGCGCTGCGGCTGGTGCTGGACGGCGAGGGCGCCTACACCGCAGTCGATGGCGAGCGCACGACCATGCGCCGCGGCGACTTCATCATCACGCCGGCCTGGACCTGGCACGACCATGGCAACACGGGCAATGAGCCGGTGGTGTGGCTCGACGGGCTGGACATTCCCATCGTTCGCTTCCTCGATGCGGGCTTCGCCGAAAAGAGCGACAGCGATTTCCAGGCGGTCGCGCGGCCCGAAGGTGACGCGCTCGCGCGCTACGGCAGCAACATGGTGCCGGTCGACTTCTATCAGGAGCCGGCCGACCCGACCCGGGTGTTCGTCTACCCGTGGGAGCGCACGCAGGCCTCGCTCAAGGCCATTGCCGGCGGCACGCCCGATCCGCACTTCGGCCACAAGCAGCGCTACGTCAACCCCGCCACAGGCCGCTCGCCGATGCCGACGATGGCCGCGTTCTCGCAGCTGATCCCGGCCGGCTTCGAGACCCGGCCCTACCGCTGCACCGACGGAACGGTTTATGTGTGCCTTGCCGGCAGCGCCGAAGTCAGCGTCGAGGGCAGCACCTTCCGCATGGCCGAGAACGATGTGCTGGTCGTGCCCTCGTGGCACAGCCACCAGTTCCGCGCCGGAAGCGAAGCCATTTTCTTCAGCTATTCCGACCGGCCCGTGCAACAGGCGCTCGGCCTGTGGCGCGAACACCGCGCCTGATTTCCTCCATTTCACCCAAGCCCACCATGAAATACGCCATTGCTCCCGCCACCATCCCGACGCTCGCCATCGCAGGCATTGCCGAGCGCTTCCCGGTCAACCGGATCTTCTGCGTGGGCCGCAACTACGCCGCACATGCGCGCGAGATGGGCAAGGACCCTGATCGCGACCCGCCGTTCTTCTTCATGAAGCCAGCCAACGCAGCGGTCGATGCCTCGGCGCCCGTCGACATCGGCTATCCGCCGAAGACGCAGAACTTCCATCACGAGATCGAGCTGGTCGTTGCCATCGGCACCGGCGGCAAGGACATCGCCGTGGGCGACGCGCTGAACCACGTGTACGGCTATGCCACCGGCCTGGACATGACGCGCCGCGACCTGCAACTCGACGCCCGCGACAAGGGCCGCCCGTGGGAATTCGGCAAGTCCTTCGCAGGCTCGGCACCGATTGGCGCGCTGTCCCGCGCGGCGGACGTCGGCCACATCGGCGAGGGCGCGATCAGCGTCACCGTCAACGGTGCGGCGCGGCAGTCGTCGGATGTCGCCAAGCTGATCTGGTCGGTGTCCGAGTGCATTGCCTACCTGTCCGAGTACGAGACGCTCGAACCTGGCGATCTGATCATGACCGGCACGCCCGAAGGCGTGAACGCGGTCGTGGCGGGCGACGTAATGCAGGGCGACATCGCCGGGCTGGCCGGCATCACGGTCAGCGTCCGGGCCTGAGCCGCCGGCTCCCCCACATCCACAACGCAGGAGACGAACGATGACCGCAACCACCGGTACCTTTCCCATCCAGCTCCATTGGGAATCCGAAGGCACGAGCCGGATTCCGTTCATGGCCTACACGGATCCGGACCAGCACAAGAAGGAGCTGGAGCGCTTTTTCTACACGAAGCACTGGAACTACGTCGGCCTCGAGGCCGAGATCCCGAACGCCGGCGATTTCAAGCGCACGGTCGTCGGGGAGCGCTCGGTGATCATGGTGCGCGACGCCGACGGCGCCATCAGCGTGGTCGAGAACGTCTGCGCCCACCGCGGCATGCAGTTCTGCCGCGAACGCCATGGCAACAGGAAAGAGTTTGTCTGCCCGTACCACCAGTGGAGCTACACGCTGCAGGGCGATCTGCAGGGCGTGCCCTTTCGCCGCGGCGTCAAGCAGGATGGCAAGGTCAACGGCGGCATGCCGGCCGACTTCAAGACCAGCGACCATGGCCTGAACAAGCTCAAGGTCGCCACGCGCGGTGGCGTGGTGTTCGCCAGTTTCGATCACGAGATCGAATCGCTCGAAGACTTCCTCGGCCCGGTCATCCTCGGCTATTTCGACCGGCTGTTCGATGGCCGCAAGCTGAAGATCCTGGGCTACAACCGCCAGCGCATTCCAGGCAACTGGAAACTGATGCAGGAGAACATCAAGGACCCCTACCACCCGGGCCTGCTGCACACATGGTTCGTCACCTTCGGCCTCTGGCGCGCCGACAACAAGAGCGAACTGAAGATGGACGCGAAACACCGCCACGCGGCCATGATCTCGACGCGCGGCAGCGCGGGCAAGGCGGAACAGGTCACGCAGGTGTCCAGCTTCAAGGAAAGCATGGCGCTGAACGATCCGCGCTTTCTGGACATCGTGCCCGAGCCGTGGTGGGGCGGCCCGACCGCAGTGATGATGACGCTGTTCCCGAGCGTGATCCTGCAGCAGCAGGTCAACAGCGTCTCGACGCGCCACATCCAGCCCGACGGCCACGGCTCGTTCGACTTCGTGTGGACGCATTTCGGCTTCGAGGACGACACCGAGGACATGACGCAGCGCCGCCTGCGCCAGGCCAATCTCTTCGGCCCGGCCGGCTTCGTCTCGGCCGACGACGGCGAGGTCATCGAGTTCTCGCAGCAAGGCTTCGAGCAGAAGCCCTACCACCGGACGATGGCCGAACTCGGCGGTCGCGAGGTCGGCGACACCGACCACATGGTCACCGAGACACTGATCCGCGGCATGTACGAATACTGGCGTGAAGTGATGGAGGCCTGAGATGAACGACCTGACCGACATCACGAAAGGCAGCAGTGCCGCCGCCACGCTCCCACGCATCGCTTTCGAGGACTACTTCGCCATTGCCCGGCTCTACGCCGACTATGCAATGGCTGTCGACTCCGGCAACTGGGATCTGTGGCCCGAGTTCTTCACGGACGACTGCATCTACAAGCTGATCCCGCGCGAGAACCACGAGCGCGGCTTTCCGCTGGCCACGCTGTTCTTCGAGAGCAAGGGCATGCTCAAGGATCGGGTCTACGGCATCCGCGAGACGCTGTTCCACGACCCGTACTACCAGCGCCACGTGGTCGGCGCGCCGGTGATCCACCAGGCCGAGCCCGATCGCTTTGAGGCCGAAGCCAACTACGCGGTGTTCCGCACCAAGCTGTCGCAGGAGTCGACCGTCTTCAACGTAGGCCGCTACATCGACGTGATCGTGCGCACGCCGCTCGGCCTGAAGTTCGCCTCGCGGTACTGCGTGTACGACAGCGAAATGATCCCGAATTCCATCATCTACCCGATCTGAAAAACCATGAGCGATACCCAATGGATTGAGGCTACCGCCGAAGACGGCGTGCCGGAAGACGATGTCATCGGCGTGCAGGTCGCCGGTCGCGACGTGGCGCTCTACAAGGTCGACGGCAGCATCTTCGCGACCGACAACATCTGCACGCATGGCCATGCGCGCCTGTGCGATGGCTTTCTCGATGGCTACGAGATCGAGTGTCCGCTGCACCAGGGCAAGTTCGACATCCGCGATGGCCGCGGCACCTGCGCGCCTGTCACCGAGGACGTGCGCAGCTACCCGGTGCGCATCGAGGCCGGCCGCGTGTTCGTGCAGCTGGGCGACTAGGCCGCTTTCTCGCAACCCCTGACCACTCCCCCCTTTCCCACCTACTTCCCACCGAGCCCACAACAATGACGACGAGACACACGATGAACTTCCGCAGCCCCGCCTTCGCCGGCCTGGCCGCTGTCACGCTGGCGATGGCCAGCCCCTGGGCCGCAGCGGCCACCATCGGCCTGATGGCGCCGCTGTCCGGTCCGGTCGCGGTCGTCGGCCAGGATCAGGTGGATGGATTCACGCTGGCGCTCGAGCAGCTCGGTGGCCGGCTGGGTGGCCAGCCAGCCACCGTGCTGAAGGAAGACGACCAGCTCAAGCCCGAGATCGGCGCCCAGATCGTGCGCAAGTTCATCGACAAGGACAAGGTCGATGCCATCGTCGGCCTGAGTTTCTCCAATGTGCTGATGGCCAGCCTGCCGCGCATCGCCGAGTCCGGAACGGTCGCCATCGCGACCAATGCCGGCCCGTCGCCGCTGGCCGGTGCGGGCTGCAAGGCCAACGTGTTCTCGACCGCCTGGCAGAACGACGGTGCCGCCGAGGCGATGGGCAAGTTCGCGCAGGACAAGGGCGTGAAAAAGGTCTACCTGATGGCGCCCAACTACCAGGCCGGCAAGGACATGCTGACCGGCTTCAAGCGCTACTTCAAGGGCCAGATCGTCGATGAGGTCTACACGCAGGTGAACCAGCCCGACTACTCGGCCGAGATGGCGCAGCTGCAGTCGGCCAAGCCGGATGCGTTGTTCGTTTTCTACCCCGGAGGCATGGGCGTCAACTTCGTCAAGCAGATGGCGCAGGCCGGCCTGATGGGCAAGCTGCCGCTGTACTCGGTCTTCACCGTGGACGGCACCACGCTGCCGGCGCTGCGCGACGCGGCCGTGGGCAGCATCAGCGGCGCGATGTGGGACGCCGCGCTCGACACGCCCGAAAACAAGAAGTTCGTCGCCGACTTCGAGGCCAGGTACAAGCGCACGCCGAGCGAGTACGCCGCCACGGCCTACGACGCAGCCCATGTCCTGAACATCGCGCTGGGCAAGGCCAAGCCCGGCGATGCCAAGGCGCTGGCCGCGGCCGTGAAGGCGGTCGGCAGCGAGTTCAAGTCGGTGCGCGGACCCTTTGCGTTCAACAACAACAACCTGCCGGTGCAGAACTACTACGCGTTCGAAACCGTCAAGAGCGGCGCCGGCGTGACGACCAAGCTCGTTGCCACGCCGCTGACCAAACAGGCCGACGCCTATCACGCGCAGTGCGCGCTGAAGTAACCCATGAACGCCACGATCCTTCTGGCGCAGCTGCTCAATGGCCTGCAGTACGGCGTTCTGCTGTTCCTGCTGGCGGCGGGCCTGACGCTGGTGTTCGGCATCATGAGCTTCGTCAACCTGGCGCACGGCTCGCTGTACATGATGGGGGCGTACTTCGCTGCCAGTGCGTTCCAGTTCACCGGTTCGTTCGGGCTCGCCGTGCTGGCGGCAATGGGCGGGTCGCTGCTGCTCGGTCTGGTGCTGGAGTTCGTTGCGGTCTCGCGCCTGTACCGGCGCGACCATCTCGACCACGTGCTGGCCACCTTCGGGCTGACGCTGTTCTTCAATGAGCTGGTGCGCATTGTCTGGGGTTCGCAGCCGGTGTTCCTGCAGGTGCCGGAGTTCCTGGGCGGCGCGATCGACATCGGCGGCTTTACCTACCCGGCCTACCGCTTCGCGATCATCGTCGTCGGCCTGCTGGTCGCCATCGGCTCCTGGCTGATCATCAACAAGACGCGCATCGGCATGCTGATCCGCGCCGGCGCGGTCAATCCGGCGATGGTGGCCGCACTCGGCGTCAACATCGGCCTGCTCAATGCGCTGCTGTTCGGTGTCGGCGCGATGCTCGCAGGACTGGCCGGCGCGATGGCCGGGCCGATCCTGTCGGTGCAGTCGGGCATGGGTGAGTCGGTGCTGATCACCACGCTGGTGGTCATCGTGATCGGCGGCATCGGCTCCGTCACCGGCGCGCTCTATGCGTCCCTCATCGTCGGCACCGTCGACACGCTGGGGCGTGCGTTCCTCCCCTTCATGCTGCGGCAGGTGACCGAGCGTTCCCTCGCTGATGCGGCCGGCCCCGCGCTGGCGTCGATGCTGGTCTACCTGCTGATGGCCGTGGTGCTGGCCTGGCGCCCGCAAGGCCTCTTTCCCTCGAAACGGTGATTGCCATGACTTCCCTCCTTTCGCGCCCCAGCAGCTGGGTGCCGATGCTGGTACTGGTGTTGCTGGCGACCGTGCCTTTCGTGGCGCAGGCCACCGGCCAGCAGTTCTATGTCGCGTTCTTCGCCCGCATCATCATCTATGCCATTGCGGCCTGCGCGCTCAACATCGCGCTCGGCTACGGCGGGCTGGTGAGCTTCGGTCATTCGCTCTTCCTGGGGCTTGGTGCCTATGCGGTCGGGCTTTCGTCCTTCCATGAAATCGGCAGCGGCTGGGTGCATCTGGCGCTATGCCTCGCGGTGTGTGCACTGGTCGCGCTGGTCACCGGCGCCATCAGCCTGCGAACCAGCGGCATCGCATTCATCATGATCACGCTGGCCTTCGCGCAGATGGGGTACTTCCTGTTCGTCAGCCTGAAGAACTACGGCGGCGACGACGGCATGTCGATCGCATTGACCAGCCGCTTCGGCCCGGTCGACCTGTCTTCCGCAAACCATGTGTACATCTGCGCCTTCATCGTGCTGGTGTTGTCGATCTGGTGGCTCGCCCGGCTGCGCGTGGCGCCTTTCGGCATGGTGATCCGCGGTGCCAAGCAGAATGCGCGCCGCGTCAATGCGGCCGGCGTTCCGGTGGTGCGCTACCAGTTGCTGGCCTATGTGATGTCGGGCATGTTGTGCGGCGTGGCCGGCCTGCTGCTGGCCAATCTCAACGCCTTCGCCTCGCCCAGCACGATGGCCTGGGCGGTGTCCGGCGAATTGATCGTCATCGTCGTCATCGGCGGCCTGGGCACGGTGTTCGGCCCGCTGATGGGCGCGATCGTTTTCCTCGGGCTGGAAGAAATCCTCAAGGGATTCACCGACCACTGGATGGTCATCTTCGGCCCGCTCATCGTCATCGTCGCACTGCTGGGCAAGAGCGGCATCATCGGATTGCTGCAGCGCTTCGATGCGCGCAGCAAGCCTGCGGCGCTGACCACCGGATCCGCCGCAGTGAAAGGGGCCGCGTGATGGCCAGCGTTCTTCGCACCGAATCCCTTACCAAACGCTACGGCGCACTGCTGGTCACCGACGCGGTGTCGCTCGACATCGCCGAGGGCGAGCTGCACGCCATCATCGGCCCCAATGGCGCGGGCAAGACCACGCTGATCAACCAGCTGTCGGGCGAGCTCGCGTCCGACAGCGGGCGTGTCTGGTTCGACGGCGCGGACGTGTCCGCCCTGCCGATCCACCAGCGTGCCCGGCGCGGGCTGCTTCGCTCCTACCAGATCACCTCGATCTTCGATGACTTCAGCGTGCTCGAGAACGCAAGCTTCGCGGCGCTCGGCGCACGCCGCAACGCCTTCAAGTTCTGGACGCCGATGCTCTCGGATCGCCAGGCGAGGCACGCCGCGGAGGAAGCACTGGAGGCCACCGGCCTGCGGCAGCACCACGGTACCGCGGCCGGCGACCTGGGCTACGGGGAGCGGCGCCAGCTCGAGCTGGCAATGAGCCTGGCCGCCGGCCCGAAGTTTCTGCTGCTCGACGAGCCGATGGCGGGCATGAGCGTGCAGGAGTCCACTGCCGTCATTGCGCTGCTGCAACGCCTGAAGCGCCAATACACGATCTTGCTGGTCGAGCACGACATGGATGCCGTGTTCGCGCTGGCGGACCGCATCACCGTTCTGGTCTACGGAAAAGTGCTGTTCACCGGCACACCGGATGAAATCCGCAACCACCCGGAAGTGCGCGCGGTCTACCTGGGTGAAGAGGAGGCTGCGGCATGAGTGCCTATCTTTCCGTCGAGGGCCTGCAGGCGTCATACGGCCAGGCGCAGGCGCTGTTCGATATTTCCTTCGATGTCGCCGCCGGGGAGGTCGTGACACTGCTCGGGCGCAATGGCATGGGCCGCTCGACCACGGTCAAGTGCCTGTTCGGCATGGTGCCGGTCGGTGCGGGCAGTGTCCGGGTCGGCGGCACGCGCGTCGACCAGTGGCCGTCGCACCGCATCGCGCGGCAGGGGCTGGCGCTGGTTCCCGAAGGCCGGCAGGTCTTTCCCAACCTGAGCGTTGAAGAGAATCTCGTGGCCACCGCCCGGGACGACGGCAAAGGCCGGGGCAGGCGCTGGGATCTGGACCGCGTCTACGCCTTCTTTCCCCGCCTGAAGGAGCGCCGCGGCAACCTCGGCTCGCAGCTCTCCGGTGGCGAGCAGCAGATGCTGGCCATCGGCCGCGCGCTGATGACGAACCCGCGCCTGCTGGTCCTGGACGAAGCGACCGAAGGCCTGGCGCCTGTCATCCGCAACGAGATCTGGCGTGCACTGGCCGAGCTCAAGCGCGACGGCCTGGCGCAGATCGTGATCGACAAGAACGTCAAGGCGCTCATGGGCCTGGCGGATCGCCACTTCGTTGTCGAGAAGGGTTGCGTCGTCTGGCAGGGCACGTCGGATGCCCTGCGCGGCCAGCCCGGGATCGTTCATCAGTACCTGGGAGTCTGAGCCTTGGAGCGCACGCTTTACACCTACTTTCGCAGTTCCGCCGCCTACCGCGTGCGCATTGCGATGAACCTCAAGGGCCTCGAGGCGAAGCACACCTTCGTGCACCTCACCCGCGGCGGCGGCGAGCAATTCGGCGAGGCCTACCGTGCGCTCAACCCGCAGGCGCTGGTGCCGACGCTGTGCGATTCGGGCGTGCGGGTCAGCCAGTCGCTGGCGATCATGGAATACCTCGACGAGGTCTACCCCGAGACACCCTTGCTGCCGCCCATGGCGGCCGACCGCGCCTTCGTCCGGCAGCTGTCGCTGGGCATCGCGTGCGACATCCACCCGCTCAACAACCTGCGCGTGCTCAAGTACCTGACCGGCACGCTCGAGGTGACGGAGGCCCAGAAGAGCCAATGGATCTCCCACTGGATTGCGCTCGGCCTCGAAGCCGTGGAGGCACAACTTGCGCAACGCAAGCAAGGCGGCGTCTTCTGTTTTGGCGACACGCCGACGATGGCCGACTGCTGCCTGGTTCCCCAGGTGTTCAGCGCGCAGCGGTTCAACGTGGACTTGTCGTCATGCCCGACTGTGTTGTCGGTCTTCGATGCCTGCGAAGCCTTGCCCGCCTTTGCCGCCGCCCACCCTTCGCGTCAGCCGGACGCGGAATGAGGATGGACTGAGCAGGCTCAGACCAGCTCCGCGCCCTCGACCAGAAAGCGCACGCGCCGAACGCCTTGCCATTCGTCGGCGTCGAGCCGGAACGCGAGTTTCACGCGCGCCGGCAGCGGCTCGGTGTGGCCGAACCAGATGCCGTCGACCGGCTGGCCCTGGTGCTTCAGCTTGAGGGCCAGGTGCTTTTCGCCGACCAGGCGTTGCGACACCACCTCGACCTCTTCGCTGAAGGTCGGTGGCGCAAAACCCTGGCCCCAGACTTCGCGGTGCAGGGTGTCGACCAGATCGACGCGCATGTACTCGCGCGCCAGCGGCCCGTCGGTCTCGATCTGCCGGGTGAGCGCTGCGGCGGCCAGCCACTCCTGAGCGACCTGGGCCATCGCCTGCTCGAAGGTGTCGAAGTGCGCCTCGGCCACGGTGCAGCCGGCCGCCATGGCATGGCCGCCGAAGCGCAGCAACACGCCCGGATGGCGCTTGGCGACGAGGTCGAGTGCATCGCGCAGGTGAAAGCCCGGAATCGAGCGGCCCGAACCCTTGAGTTCGTGTTCCTTGCCCGGCGCGGCGCTGGCAGCGAAGACGAAGGTCGGGCGGTGAAGGCGATCCTTGATGCGCGAGGCCACGATGCCGACCACGCCTTCGTGGAACTCGGCGTCGAACACGCTGATGGCGGCCGGCGGCGCTTCGTTCTCGTCGAACAGCGACTCGGCCAGCAGCAGCGCCTGGTCGCGCATGCCGCCTTCGATGTCGCGCCGCTCGCGGTTGATGCCGTCGAGCGTGCGCGCCAGCTCGTCGGCACGGGCGGCATCGTCGGTCAAAAGGCATTCGATGCCGAGCGTCATGTCGGCCAGGCGGCCGGCTGCGTTGATGCGCGGGCCCAGCGCAAAGCCGAAGTCGAAGGTCGTGGCCACGGCCGCGGTACGGCCGGCGGCCTTGAACAGCGCGGCGATGCCGGCCGGCATCTGGCCGGCACGGATGCGGCGCAGGCCCTGCGCGACCAGGCGCCGGTTGTTGGCATCGAGCCTGACCACGTCGGCCACGGTGCCAAGCGCGACCAGGGGCAGCAGCACGTCGAGCTTGGGTTGGCCGGCAGCATCGAACACGCCGCGCTTGCGCAGTTCGGCGCGCAGGGCCAGCAGCACATAGAACATCACGCCGACGCCCGCGATGCTCTTGCTCTCGAAATCGCAGCCGGGCTGGTTCGGGTTCACCAGCACGTCGGCGGCCGGCAGTTCGGGGCCGGGCAGGTGGTGGTCGGTCACCAGCACCGCGAGGCCGCGCGCCTTGGCAGTGGCCACACCCTCCACGCTCGCGATGCCGTTGTCGACCGTGATCAGCATGTCGGCGCCCTTCGCGGCCACGCGCTCGGCGATCGGCGGCGTGAGGCCGTAGCCGTCGACCACGCGATCGGGCACCAGGTAGCTCACCTGCCTGGCGCCGAGCAGCTTGAGGCCGCGTACCGCGACTGCGCAGGCGGTCGCGCCATCGCAGTCGTAGTCGGCCACGATGCACAGGTGCTTGTCGTCGCGGATCGCATCGGCCAGCAGCACGGCGGCCTCGGCCGTGCCGCGCAGCGTGGCGGGTGCCAGCAGGCGGGCCAGCCCGTCGTCGAGTTCGTCCTTGCCCAGCACGCCGCGCGCGGCGTAGAGACGGGCCAGCAAAGGGTGGACGCCGGCCTGCTCGAGCGCCCACACGCTGCGGGGCGGAATGTCGCGCGCGATGATCTTCACAGCGTCTCCAGCACGGTGGCTGCGCGCGGGCGGTTGAACAGGCGCTTGACCCAGCCCGACAGGCCGCGCGGCCCGCCGGCGAAGCGCTGCGCATCCAGGTCGCCACAGAGGGTGAGCATCACATCGGCGCCGCGCTCGCAGTCGGCCAGCAGTTCGGCGACCGGGCCTGCATCGACCGCGGCCCAGGCCGCAGCCCAGCCCGCGCCATCGTCGTGCAGCGCCGGCATGCGCAGCAGGTCGACCACAGTCGGTGCTGCGCCTTCGGGCTGCATCGCTGCGGGCAACGCGCCGGTGCCGCTGAGCCAGAACGAGTTGATCGGCGGCAGGCCGCGCGCCGTGCGGTCGTCGTTCACGCGCTCGGTGTAGAGCAGCATCTGGATCTCGTTCTGCAGGCGGCGCAGCGGCCGGCCCGCGTCGGTGATTGGCGACCACTGCGAAATGGAGTTGCCGATGGCCCGGTCCAGCGAAGCGGTGGGCAGGCCGCGGAACAGCTCGCCGCTCGCCAGCCAGCGGCCGGGCAGGGCGCCGCCGTGCAGCTGGATGCCGTCTTCCTCGAACAGCGGTTGCGCCGCATCGCGCAGGCTTTGCGATTCAGCCGCGCTCAATTGTGTTTGCGCCGGCTCGCCCAGCACCACGTCGCGGAGGTCGACCTGCCAGTGGCACAGGTCGAGCCAGGCCCAGGCCGCGTCGCCTTCGCTGCCGGGCAGGCCGAGCGCGCGCGCTTCGCGGGCGGCCCAGGGGATGCAGCCGTCGGGTGCAGCGAGGCCGAGCGCGGCCGCCAGTGCGCGCTCATGGGGCGGCGAAAAGGTGCTGTCGTCCTGCGCATCGGTGCCGGCGGGCGCCAGGCGGGCGAGCAGGGCTTCGAGCTTCGGCAACTGCAGCCCCGGCGTCGCGGCACGGCAGGCGGGGGAACCCCGGCCGGCAAAGGGGATCAGTAGATGACGGGCTGGAGAGGTTTCGGCCATGGTTCCATTGTCCCGGAAGCCCACTCCCACCGGGATGCCACAATTCTTCCCCTATGCGACTTCCCTACGAACTGCAACTCGGCTGGCGCTACACGCGCGCCGGCCGGGCGACGCGGCGCAACGGCTTCATCTCCTTCATCTCCGGTGTCTCGATGCTCGGCATCGCGCTGGGCGTGGCCGCGTTGATCATCGTGCTCTCGGTCATGAACGGCTTCCAGAAAGAGGTGCGCGACCGCATGCTCGGCGTGGTGTCGCACATCGAGATCCTCTCGCGCGACGGCCAGGCGCTGCAGGAACTCGGCCCGATCATGGAAGCCGCACGCAAGAACCCCGAGGTGATCGGCGTGGCGCCCTTCATTGCCACGCAGGCCCTGATCGCGCGCGGCGAAGACATGAAGGGCACGCTGGTGCGCGGCATCGAGCCGCAACTGGAGCCGCAGGTGACCGACATCGCCACCACCGCGCAGAAGGGCGCGCTGGCCCGCCTGGTGCCGGGCGAGTTCGGCATCGTGCTCGGCGGCGAACTGGCGCGCTCGCTGTTCGTGCGGCAGGGCGACCAGGTCACGCTGGTGGCGCCGGGCGGCCAGGTCACGCCGGCCGGCGTGGTGCCGCGGCTCAAGCAGTTCACCGTGGTCGGCACCTTCGACTCGGGCCACTACGAATACGACTCGGCGCTCGCGATGATCCACGAGCAGGACGCGGCACGCGTGTTCCGCCTCGAAGGCCCGACCGGCATCCGCATCAAGCTCAAGGACCTGAACCTGGCACGCGAGGTGGCCGACCAGCTCGCCGCCACGCTGCCGGGCCAGTTCCTGATCCGCGACTGGACGCGCCAGAACAAGACCTGGTTCGCCGCGGTGCAGGTCGAGAAACGCATGATGTTCATCATCCTCACGTTGATCGTCGCGGTGGCGGCGTTCAACCTGGTGTCGACGCTGGTGATGACCGTGACCGACAAGCGGGCCGACATCGCGATCCTGCGCACGCTGGGCTCGAGCCCGCGCAGCATCATGGGCATCTTCGTGGTGCAGGGCGCGATGGTCGGCATGATCGGCACCGTGGCCGGCCTGCTGCTGGGCCTGGGCATCGCCTACAACATCGACGTGATCGTGCCCTTTCTGGAGCAGCTGTTCCACGCGAGCTTCCTGCCGAAGGACATCTACCTGATCAGCAAGATGCCGAGCGACCCGCAACGCAGCGACATCATGCCGATCACCATCATCTCGTTGATCCTGGCGTTCGCGGCAACGCTGTACCCGAGCTGGCGCGCGAGCCGCGTCAACCCTGCCGAGGCGCTGCGCTATGAGTGAGACGAAGACCTTCCAGTCGGGCACGGCCCAGCCCTATATCCGCCCGGTGCTGAAAGTCCGTGGCCTCACCAAGCGCTTCCACGAAGGCCGCATCGACCTCACCGTGCTGCACGGCGTGGACCTCGACGTGCGCGCGGGCGAAACGCTGGCCATCGTCGGCGCTTCGGGCTCGGGCAAGAGCACGCTGCTGCATCTGATGGGCGGCCTCGACGCGCCAACCACCGGCAGCGTCGAGCTGCACGGCAAGAACATCGCCGGGGTCGACGCGGCCGAGCAGGGGCGCCTGCGCAACCTGCACCTCGGCTTCGTCTACCAGTTCCACCACCTGCTGCCGGAGTTCAGCGCGCTCGACAACGTGGGCATGCCGCTCAGGATCCGGCGCGCGCCACCGGCCGAGGCGACCGAGGCCGCACACAAGATGCTGGCCGCGGTGGGCCTGGGCGAGCGCGTGCACCATCGGCCCGCGGAGCTTTCGGGTGGCGAACGCCAGCGCGTTGCGATTGCGCGTGCGCTGGTCACCCGGCCCGATTGCGTGCTGGCCGACGAACCCACCGGCAACCTCGACCGCAGCACCGCCGACACCGTGTTCGCGCTGATGCTCGACCTCGCGCGCCGGCACGGCACCGCTTTCGTGGTGGTCACGCACGATGAAACGCTGGCAGCGCGCTGCGACCGGGTGCTGCGGCTCACGGCTGGCCGGCTCACCAACGGCCCGGCCGCGCTCGCCGGCGCTACAGCACGAACGGAATGAAGCGCCGCGTGCCGCGCATGTAGGCGCGGTACGCCTCGCCGAAGTGCTGCAGGCACTCGCGCTCGTCGCGCACCGCGGTGACGAACAGCAGCACGGTCGCGGCCAGCACCAGGCCAAGGCCCAGCCACGAGAACTGCTTGAGGAACGCGCCCCAGGCCAGCAGCATGAGCGCCGTGTACATCGGATGGCGGATGTAGCGGAAGGCGCCGCTCGTCACCAGCGACGAGGTTTTCTCGAAGCCGTAGAGCGCCGCATCCGCGCGTTCCTGCGTGGGCTTGCCGAGCCGCTTGAGCAAGCGCACCGCGTGGATCGGCAGCCAGGCCGACGCGATCAGCAGCACCCACGACAGAAGTTGGTGTGGGGCGAGCGGGTCGCGATCCCACACCGGCAGGTTGAGCAGCACCAGAGCCAGGATGCACTCCCACGCAAAGAAGCGGTAGAAGCCGTGCGAATCCGTCTGCCGGAGCGCACCGCGCGACACATAGACCAGAACCGCGGAAAGAAGGACGAAGGCCAGCGCATGGAACAGCATGGAGGCCGAATCTACACGGCCGCCTGCCGGCGCTCCGCCAGTTCTGCGTCGGCTATGCCTTCGGCTTGTAGGCCACCACGTCGATCTCGACCTTGGCGTCGACCATCAGGCGCGCCTCGGTGGTCGAGCGGGCAGGGCGGTTGGCACCGAAGTAGCCCATGTAGATGCGGTTGAACGCACCGAAGTCGCGCGCATCCTGCAGCCACACCGTGGTCTTGCACACGTCGTCGAGCGTGGCACCGGCCAGCGCGAGCACGGTCTTCAGGTTTTCCATCACCTGGCGCGTCTGCGCCTCGATGCCGCCGACCACGATCTCGCCCTCGGCATTGGCAGGCACCTGACCCGACACATAGACGAAGTCGCCGGCCCGCACGGCCGGGGAGAACGGGCGCACCTGGCGATCCGATGCGGTGGGCGAGCCACCAAGAAATTCGAGCGACATGAAGACTCCTTGGAAGAGAGATTGAAATTCTATTTCACAAAATTACCCGGAACACCGGGTAAATACCCATGATTTGGCATGAATGATGCTTCAAAGTCCGCTCATTGTGAAAGTGTTTTTCAAACTGACGGCCCCACGAAGGAGTTTCTTCATGCTCGCAGCACCCTCCAAGCGCGCCTTCCTCGGCGCATCCCTGCTCGCCGCGCTCTGCGCTGCGGCGCCAGCGCAGGCGCAGGCGCCACGCAATTTCGCCACGCTGGCGATGGTGGCCGAGCCGCAGACGCTCGACCCGATGGCGTCGACCGCCGACCTGGTCGGAACGATCATGCAGCACGTCTACGAAACCCTCTACACCTTCGACGCCAAGTGGAACGTGGTTCCGATGCTGGCCGAATCGCTGCCCAAGGTGTCGGCCGACGGCAAGACCTATGCGATCACCTTGCGCCGCGGCGTGATGCTGCACAACGGGCGCGAGCTCAACGCCGACGATGTGGTCGCCAGCCTGCAGCGCTGGATGGAGCAGTCGCCGCGCGGCAAGGCCGTGGCCAAGGTGGTCGACAGTCTCCAGGCCAAGGGCCCGCTGGCGCTCGAGATCGTGCTCAAGGAACCCTATGCACCGCTGCTGTCGCAGCTCGCACTGCCGAGCGGCATGGCGGCCATCATGGCGAAGGATTCGATCGCGCAGCCGCTGAAAGACTTCGTCGGCACCGGCCCCTACAAGTTCAAGGAACGCAAGCCCGACCAGTACGTGCTGCTCACGCGCTTCGACAAATACAGCGCGCGCAAGGAACCGGCCAGCGGCTACGGCGGCAAGCGCGAAGCGGCGATCGAAGAGCTGCGCTTCGTGCCGGTGCCGAACGCCAGCACGCGCGTCGAAGGCTCGCTCGCCGGCCAGTACGACTTTGCCGACCTGCTGCCGACCGAGGCATTGCCGCGGCTTGAGAAGGCGGCCGGCAAGACGGTGCCGATCATGACGCCGGCCTTCGGCTTCCCCTACCTCGTGTTGAATACCAAGGAAGGCGTGGCCGCCAGCCAGCCCGTGCGCCAGGCGATCCAGATCGCGCTGGGCGAGGGCGAGATGCTGGCCGCGGGCTTCGGCGACACGCGCTTCTTCGTGGCCGAAGGCAACCACTTCCCGAAGGGCTCGCCGTTCTACGCGACCGGTGGCACCGAGCAGTACAACCAGCGCAACGCGCCGAAAGCCAAGGAAGCCGCCGCCAAGGCCGGCTACAAGGGCGAGACGATCCGCGTGCTCACCAGCCGTCAGTACGACTTCCACTACAACATGGCGCTGCTGATGGCCGAGCAGCTCAAGCGCGCCGGCTTCAAGGTCGAGCTGAACGTGGTCGACTGGGCCACGCTGGTGCAGCGCCGCAACGACTCGAAGCTGTGGGACATCTACATCACGCACTCGGGCCAGTTCCCGGAACCGATGCTCTCGCCGCCGCAACTCGGCGACGGTGCGCCCGGCTGGTGGGACACGCCGGCCAAGAAGGCCGCGCTGCAGGCCTTCAACGTCGAAAGCAACCCGGCCAAGCGCGGCGCGCTGTGGGGCAAGGTGCAGGAGGTCGTCTACACCGAGGTGCCCTACGTGAACGTGGGCAAGTTCAACGGCCTCTCGGCCAAGAGCCCGGCGCTCGACAACTACCAGCCTGCCACCTGGCCGTTCTTCTGGAACGCGAAGATCAAGTAAGGAGGAACAACGCCATGCCATCACGTCGCCAACTCCTCCAGGCCAGTGCGCTGGCTTCCGGTCTGGGTGCCCTGGGCCTGACCACCTCCATCTCGCAAGCGGCCACGTCCGGCCCCGTGTACGCCTACGTCGGCACCTACACCGACGGCGGCAAGCCCTGGCGCGGCGGACGCGGCCTCGGCGTGCACCAGTTCGTCGTGGACAGCACGACCGGTGCGCTGAAGCCCATCCCCGGCGCGCCGCCTGCCGTGGCGAGCACGGGGGACAACGCCAAGCTGCGCAACCCCGCGTCGCTGGCGCGCCATCCGGCGCTGCCGATGCTCTATGCCGCGAACGAGTTCGAGGCCGGCTCGGTCTCGGCCTTTCGCATCGGCGCGAATGGCGCGCTGTCGTTCGTTGCGGAAATGGCTTGCGGCGGCAAGGATCCGGCGCACATCAGCGTTCATCCCGACGGCCGTTTTCTGTTCACTGCCAACTACGCCAGCGGCGATGTCAGCGTGCTCGCGCTGCGCACCGACGGCAGCTTCGATGCGGACCGCGCCGCGGTCGTCTACAAGGATGTGACCGCCTGCGGCGCGACGCCCTGCAAGCCCGGCGCCGATGTGGTGCCGGCTGCGGCCCGCTCGCACGAGGGCTTTGCAACGAGCGACCACGACGGCCCGCATGCGCACATGGTGCACAGCGATCCCGGTGGCAACTTCGTGCTGGTGGCGGATCTCGGACTCGACCGCGTCATCTCGTACCGCTTCGACCGCACCACCGGTGTGCTCAGCCAGCCCAGCACGGTGGCCGTCTCCGAGAGCGCCGGCGCGCGCCACTTCTGCTTTCATCCGAACGGCAAGTGGCTGTACCTGGTGAACGAAGAGGCATCGACCATCGCCTTCATGCGCTACGACGGCAACGCCGGCGTGCTGACGCTGGTGAGCGAGACCTCGGCGCTGCCGGCCGGTTTCAAGGGCACCAGCTACGCCTCGGGCATCCGCATGCTGCCCGATGGACAGCACTTCGTGTCGCTGAACCGCCTGCACGACTCGATCTCGCTGTTCAGGATCGATCCGCGCAGCGGCGCGCCCACGCTGGTGCGGGAAGAATGGTCGCGCGGCAACTACCCGCGCAGCTGCACGCTCGACCCGAGCGGCAAGTTCCTCTACGTGTGCCACAACAAGCAAGGCGACAACGTGACGATCTTCCGCGTACAGAAGGGCGACATCAGGTTCACCGGCCAGTACGTGGCGGTCGGCAGCGCATCGGCCATCGAGTTCTCGGCGTGAGCATGCAAACCCCCAGGCTTGCCCACTTCGTGTGGCCGCCCACCCCCTTGCAGGGGGCACTGCCAGCGGCCCGGCGAAGCCGGTTCCGCGGCAGTTCCCGCAATGCCCGATATCGCATTGGAGGTCGCTGAGGCATGTTTCGCTATATAGCTTCCCGCGCCGCCGGCATGGTCGTCGTGCTCGCGATCGTGGCGGTGCTGGTCTTCGTGCTCACGCGCGCGGCGTCGGGCGACCCAGTGTCGGTGCTGCTCGGCGACCAGGCCACGGCGGCCGACATCGCCCGCGTGCAGAAGGAGTACGGCCTGGACAAGCCCCTGCCGGTGCAGTTCGGCTACTGGCTGCGCGAGGTGCTGCAGGGCAACCTGGGCCAGTCGATCTTTCTGCAGCGGCCGGTGACGCAGGCGCTGTGGGAGCGGGCCGAGCCGACCACGCTGCTGTCGCTGATGGCGGTGGCCATCGCCGCACTGATCGGCCTGCCGTGCGGCATCGTCTCGGCGGTGTACCGCGGCAGCTGGATCGACCAGCTCTTCACCGGCATCGCGATGCTCGGCGCGAGCATTCCGAGCTTCTGGTTCGGCATCGTGCTGATCCAGCTGTTCGCGGTGTCGCTCGGCTGGTTTCCGGTGTCGGGCTACGGCGCACCCGATGCGGCCCTGGCCGAGCGCATCCACGCGCTGATCCTGCCGGCCACGGTGCTCGGCATCCTGAACTCGGCGCTCATCATCCGCTTCACGCGGGCATCGATGCTCGACGTGCTGGGCGAAGACTACGTGCGCACCGCGCGCTCCAAGGGCCTGTCTGAAACCGTGGTGGTGCTCAAGCACGCGCTGCGCAATGCGCTGGTGCCGATCGTCACGGTTCTGGGCCTCACGGCCGCACTGATGATCGGCGGCGCGGTCGTCACCGAAACCGTGTTCGGGCTGCCGGGCGTCGGCAGCCTGGTGGTCAACGCCGTGCTGCGGCGCGACTACCCCGTGATCCAGGGCGCGCTGCTTGTCATTGCGGCGATCTACGTGCTCATCAACTTCTCGATCGACCTGCTCTACGCCGTCGTCGACCCCCGTGTGAAAGTCTGACCATGCAAATGCCTCGAATGTTGCGGCAACTGATGCACCGGCGCATCGTGATGGTCTCGGCGTTGGTGCTGCTGGTCATCGCGGTGCTGGCGATTGGCGCGCCCTGGTTCGTATCGGCCGACCCTAACGACACGGCCGTGCTGGATCGCCTCAAGGCGCCGAGCGCCGCGCACCTGATGGGCACCGACGAGCTTGGCCGCGACATGTACGCGCGCATCGTGCATGGCGCGCGCTACTCGCTGGCCATCGCGGCGCTCACGGCATTGGGCTCGGTGGTGTTCGGCACGCTGATCGGCCTGGTGGCCGGCTTCTTCCGCCGGCTCGACGCGCCGCTGATGCGTGTGGTCGACGCGATGATGTCCTTCCCCGACATCCTGCTGGCCATCGCGCTGGTCGCGATCCTCGGTGCCTCGCTCGGCAACGTGGTGCTGGCATTGGTGCTGGTGTACACGCCGCGCGTGGCCCGCGTGGTGCGGGCCTCCACGCTGGTGGTGCGCGAGCTGCTTTTCGTCGAGGCGGTGCGTGCACTGGGGGTGCGCACCTCGCGCATCCTGTGGCGCCACATCCTGCCGAACCTGATGTCGCCGATCCTGGTGCAGGTCTCGTTCATCTTCGCCTACGCGATCCTGGCGGAGGCGGGGTTGTCGTTCCTCGGCGTCGGCGTGCCGCCCGAGATCCCGACCTGGGGCACGATGGTCGCGGGCAGCCAGCAGTACGCGGATCGTGCTTTCTGGGTCGTGCTGTTCCCGGGGCTTGCGATCATCCTGACGGCGCTGTCGCTGCAATTGCTCGGGGACGGCGTGCGTGACCTCCTTGATCCCAAGTTGAAGAAGGCGGCCTAGATGCTTCTTCTTGATCAGTTCACAGGGGCTTGTTCGGGGCGGGATCACGCCGACGGCGTGCTCTGCTCCGCGAATGTCCCCCGGCCTGCGGCCTCCTCCTTTATTTCGCTGCGCAGAGCACACCATCGGCGTGATCCGTCAGAGCGGTGGTTCATCGCCGAACACAACGCAGCGTCACCCGTGCCGAGGGCATCGGGTGCTCCCCGCAGCGAAATAAAGGAGGAGCCGAAGGCGGGGGACATTCGCGGAGGGGAGTACCCGGTGTCCTCGGCACGCACCCCGAACAGCCGACCGCAATACAACCACCCGGCAACTCAACACGTCCGCGGGAGCCGCTGAAATGACGACCACCCCCCGCCTCATCGTCAACAACCTGAGCACCAGCTTCCCGACAGAAGACGGCCTTGTCCGTTCGGTGGCTGATGTGAGCTTCTCCATCCTGCCCGGCAAGACCACCGCCATCGTAGGCGAATCCGGCTCGGGCAAATCCGTCACCAGCCTCACGCTGATGCGCCTGCTGCCGAAAACAGCCAACGCACAGGTTCGTGGCGAAACCGCTTTCGTCACACGCGAAGGCAAGACCGTCGACCTGCTGACACTGGGCGCGCGCGAGATGCGCTCGCTGCGCGGCAACCAGCTGTCGATGATCTTCCAGGAGCCCATGACCAGCCTGAACCCCGTCTTCAAGATAGGCGAGCAGATCGCCGAAAGCGTGCGCCTGCACAAGGGCCTGGACCACAAGGCCGCCTTGGCCCACGCGCTGCGCATGCTCGACCTGGTCGAGATCCCGGCAGCAGCACAGCGCCTGCACGAGTACCCGCACCAGCTCTCGGGCGGCATGCGCCAGCGCGTGATGATCGCGCTCGCCATGGCCTGCGACCCGACCCTGCTGATCGCCGACGAGCCCACCACCGCACTCGACGTCACGATCCAGGCCCAGATCCTCGCGCTCATGCGAAGGCTGCAATCCGAAACCGGCATGAGCATCCTCTTCATCACGCACAACCTCGGCGTGGTCGCGCACCATGCAGACGACGTGGTCGTCATGTACGCCGGCCGCGTGGTCGAGCATGCGCCGGTGCGGCCGCTGTTCGCACAGCCCGAGCACCCCTACACGCAGGGCCTGCTGGCCTGCCTGCCGGGCAAGGCGGCGCGTGCCGGCCAGCCGCGGCCCAGGCGGCTGTTCGCGATCCGCGGCCAGGTCTCGAGCCCGCTCGCGCCACCGCCGGGCTGCGCCTTCGAGCCGCGCTGCGACCTGGCCATTCCGGCCTGCCGCGAGCTGATGCCGCCGCTGCTCTCCCTGCACCCGGGTCGCGAAGCGCGCTGCATCCGCGTGGCCGAATCCCTCAACCTGGCCGAACTGGCGAGGGTTGCATGAACGACATGACTGCAACGCCCCTGATCGAAGTGCGCCGCCTCAAGAAGTACTTCGGGTCCGGCACGCGTCCGGTGCGTGCGGTGGACGACGTGTCGTTCGCGATCCGCGCCGGCGAAACGCTGGGCCTCGTCGGCGAGTCGGGTTCGGGCAAGAGCACCATCGGCCGCACCGTGCTGCGCCTGGTGGAGCGCACCGACGGCGAGGTGTTCTACCGCGGCGAAGACATCGGCAAGTTCTCCGGCGAACGCATGCGCAAGCTGCGCAGCAAGCTGCAGATCATCTTTCAGGATCCGTACGCGAGCCTGAACCCGAAGATGCGCATCCGCGCGATCCTGGCCGAGGCGCTCTCCACGCACGGGCTGCACAAGGGCGCCGCCGCGCGCGACAAGCGCATCGCCGAACTGCTCGAAACCGTGGGCCTGCGGCCCGAGCACGCGAGCCGCTTCCCGCACGAGTTCTCGGGCGGGCAGCGCCAGCGCATCGGCGTGGCGCGCGCGCTCGCGGTGGAGCCCGAGTTCATCGTGGCCGACGAGCCGCTGTCGGCGCTCGACGTCTCGATCCAGGCGCAGGTCATCAACCTGCTGGCCGACCTGCGCGAGCGCCTGTCGCTCACCATGCTCTTCATCTCGCACGACCTCGACGTGGTCGAGTACCTGTGCGACCGCGTCGTGGTGCTGTACCTCGGCAAGGTGATGGAGGTGGCGACCACGGCCGCGCTGTTCGAGCGCCCGACGCATCCCTACACGCAGGCGCTGCTGGCCGCGAGCCCCAAGCCCGATCCGCTGCAGCCGACCGGGCACGTGGCGCTCAAGGGCGACATCCCGAGCCCGATCGCGCCGCCCTCGGGCTGCGTGTTCCGAACGCGTTGCCCGCACGCGATCGAAGCCTGCGCGCAGACCGTGCCGCCGCTGGTCGAAATCGCGCCGGGACATCATCGCGCCTGCATCCGCACCGATCTCCTGGCGCACACTGCCGCATGACATCCATGACCGAACCGAATACGAAAGACTTTCTCGACCCGCTGCTGGACAACGGCTACAAGGGCTACCCGCGCACGCAGCCGGCACGCCGCCGCAGCGACATCGGCGCCGCCGGCTGGAACATGCTGGCCGGCGACCTGCCGCTGCCGCTGGCGGTGCTCAAGCGCGAGGCGCTCGAACACAACCTGGCCTGGATGCAGGCGCGCGTGCGCGAGTGGGGCGTGGACTTCGCGCCGCACGGCAAGACCACGATGTCGCCACAGCTCTTTCGCCGCCAGCTCGATGCCGGCGCCTGGGGCATCACCTTCGCCACGGTCACCCAGCTCGCGGTCGGCGTGGCCGCAGGCGCGCGCCGCACGCTCATTGCCAACCAGGTGGTGAGCGACGAAGACCTCGGCGGCATCCAGCGGCTGCTCAGCGCCAACGAAGGCCTGCGCATCGTGTTCCTGATCGACTCGCCGGCGCAGCTGGCGCTGATCGACGACTGGGCCGCGCGCCATCCGGAAAGCGTGCCGTTCGAGGTGATGCTGGAGATGGGCATCGAAGGGGCGCGCACCGGCTGCCGCACGCACGCGCAGGCGGTGCAACTGGCCCGCAGCGCGCGCGAGAGCAGCGCGGTGCGGCTGGTCGGCATCGAGTGCTACGAAGGGCAGGGCGCGACCGGCGACAGCGCGGCCGACCGTGCCTACACCGACACGCTGATGGATCGCGTCGACGCCGTCGCGCGCGAAGCCGTGGCCAACGGCTGGTTCGAGTGCGACGAGGTGCTGGTGTCGGCCGGCGGCTCCGCCATCTACGACATCGTCTCGACCCGCCTCACGCCCGCACTCGGCAAGCCGGTGCGCGGCCTGCTGCGCTCGGGCTGCTACGTCACGCACGACCATGGCACCTACCAGCGCTACCAGGTGGCGATCGACGCGCGCCTGGGCTGCGATTGCGGCGAAAGCCTGCGCGCGGCGATGGAGGTGTGGGCCACGGTGCAGTCGCGGCCCGAGCCCGGGCTCGCGATCGTCGCGATGGGCAAGCGCGACGTGTCCTTCGACCTGTCGATGCCGGTGCCGATCGCACGCGCGGCCCGCGGCGCGACGGCGACCTCGGCCGTGCCGCCGGGCTGGCACGTCAGCGCGCTGAACGATCAGCACGGCTACCTGCGCTGGAATGCGGACGAGGAGGCGCTGGCGCCGGTGGTCGGCGAACGCGTCGGCTTCGGCATTTCACACCCCTGCACCACCTTCGACAAATGGCACTGGATGCCGGTGGTCGAAGACGACTACCGTGTGACAGACGCGGTGTCGATGCACTTCTGATGGCAGCCATGACCCTCTCCCTGCTTCAGCGCGTGGCCGAGATCCGCAGCAGTGCGCCGGCGACGCGGCGGGCGATCCTCGACCTGATCCTCGAAGACCCGGATCGCGTGCTCGAGGAGAACTTCGAAATGCTGGCCGAGCGTTCGCGCAGCTCGGTGCCCACCATCATGCGCACCTGCCGCGACCTCGGCTTTGCCGGCCTGCGCGAGTTCAAGCTCGCGCTCGCGCAGGAACTCGCACTCGGCGGCTCGCCGCTGCACCGCCGCGTCAACATCGAGGACGCGGCCGGCGACGTGGTCGCGAAGATCGTGCGCAGCGCGGCCGCCTCGGTGTCCGGCGTGCGCAACCAGCTCGACATGGCCGTGCTCGACGGCGCCGTGGCCGCCATCGCCGCCGCGCCGCATGTCGATCTGTACGGCGCCGGCGCCACCTCCTGGTTCATGGCCAGCGACCTGCAGGCGCGCCTGTTCCGGCTCGGCCTGTCGGCCAACGCCTGGTCGGACTACCACCTGCAGCAGGTGGCGGGTGCGGCGCAGCGCCCGGGTGGCGTGGTCATCGCGATCTCGCACGTCGGCGGCATGCCGTCGCTGCTCGATGCCATCGACATCGCGCGCGGCCAGGGCGCCAAGGTGGTCGCGCTTACGCGGCCCGGCACGGCGCTGGCCGCCAAGGCCGATTTCCTGCTCGGGCTTTCGGTGCCCGACGACGCCGTGATGCATGTCGGCATCGACGCCTACCTCGCGCACCTCACCATGATCGAGATCCTCACCGTGCTGGTGGCGCAGCGCCGCGGCGACCCGGCCGTGCAGCGGCTGCAGCGTGCGCGCGAAGCCTTCCGGCGCCACGGCATCGATGCGAGCACCCATCCGCTGCAGAGCTGGGATGGCGGCGGCATCGGGAGCGATGCGCCATGAGCAGGCCCGTGCTGCTCGAGGCGGGACTGGTGATCGACGGTTCCGGCGGCCCGGCCTGGCCGGGCGACGTGCTGCTGGCCGGCGACCGCATCGTGGCGCTCGGCGAGGGCCTGCGCGAGCGGCTGCCCGAAGGCATGGCAGCGCAAGACATCGATGTCGTCGACTGTCGCGGCAAGGTCATCGCACCCGGCTTCATCGACGTCCACACGCACGACGACGCGATCGTGCTGCGCGACCCACTGTGCCTGCCCAAGGTCTCGCAGGGCATCACGACCGTGGTCACCGGCAACTGCGGCATCTCGCTCGCGCCGTACCGCACACCGCAATCGAAGCCGCCGCTCACGCTGCTCGGCGCCGATTCTTTCCGGCATGCGTCGATGGCGTCGTACCGCGCCGCGGTCGATGCGGCGCAGCCTGCGCTCAACGTGGCGGCGCTGGTCGGCCACACCACGCTGCGCTTCGCGGCGATGGCGGCACTCGACCGGCCCGCCAACGCCGACGAGGCCGCGCACATGGCCGCGCTGCTCGATGCCTGCATGGCCGAGGGCGCGCACGGGCTTTCTTCGGGCCTGTTCTACGAAGAGGCATTCCAGGCGCCGGCCGAGGAGGTCACGGCGCTTGCACGCATCGTCGCGCGCCACGGTGGCGTCTACGCGACGCACCTGCGCAGCGAAATGGCGGCCATCATCGAGGCGCTGCACGAGGCCGGCGACACGGCGTTCGGCGCCGGCGTGCCGCTCGTCATCTCGCACCACAAATGCGCCGGCCCGGCCAACTGGGGCCGCACGAAAGAGACGCTGCCGCTGATCGAAGCGCTGGCGCAGCGCCAGCCCATCGCGATGGACGTCTATCCCTATGTTGCCGGCTCGACCGTGCTGCGCGAAGACCTGGTCGACGGCGTGATCGATGTGCTGCTGACCTGGTCGGATCCGCACCCCGGCATGACCGGCCGCCTGCTGTCCGACATCGCCGCCGAATGGAGCGTCGACCAGAAGGAAGCCTGCCGGCGCCTGCAACCGGGCGGCGCCTGCTACTTCCAGATGCAGGAGGAGGACGTGGAGCGCGTCATCGCACATCCGCTCACGATGATCGGCAGCGATGGCCTGCCGCACGACCGGCATCCGCATCCGCGCCTGTGGGGCGCGTTCCCGCGCGTGCTGGCGCGCTACTGGCGCGAGCGCCGCCTGTTCACGCTCGAGCAGGCCATCCACAAGATGACCGGCATGACCGCGCGCAATCTGCGCATCGCCGACCGGGGCCTGCTGCGCGTCGGCGCCATGGCCGATGTGGTGGTGTTCGACCCCGAGACCGTGCGCGACACCGCCACCTACGATCAGCCGCACGGCGTCAGCGAAGGCATCGTGCAGGTGTTCGTCAACGGAGCGTGCGCCTACCGCGGCGGCGAGGCGCGCGTGCTGGCGCGGGCCGGGCGCATGCTGACGCGCGCTGGCGCAGCCTGATCAGCCTGCGATCGAATAGCCGCCGTCGACCGGTATCGCGGTGCCGGTCAGAAAGTCCGACGCCGCGCTGGCGAGGAACACCGCGATGCCGGCCAGATCCTTCGGCTGGCCCCAGCGGCCGGCCGCGGTGCGCGCGATCACGCGTTCGTGCAGGCCAGGAACCTGGGTGCGGGCGTTGTCGGTCAGGGCGGTCTGGATCCAGCCCGGCAGCACCGCGTTGACCTGGATGTTGTCGACGGCCCAGGCGACCGCCATCGACTTGGTGAGCTGCACGATGCCGCCTTTGCTGGCGCTGTAGACCGGCGCGAACGACGCGCCGAAGATCGACATCATCGAGCCGATATTGATGATCTTGCCGCCGCCCGCAGCCTTGAGCTGCGGGTATGCGGCGCGGCAGCACAGGAAGGCGCTGGTGAGGTTGGTGTCCATCACCTGATGCCACTCGGCCAGCGAGAGCTGGTCTGGCGGCTTGCGCACATTGATGCCGGCGTTGTTGACGAGGATGTCGAGCCGGCCGCACCGCTCGGCCAGTTGCGCGAACAGGGCGGTGACCGCAGCCTCGTCGGTCACGTCCGCCGCGAGCGCGAACGCATCGCTGCCGAGCGCCTTGAGCGCATCGACCGCCGCCGCCGACTTCTGCGCATTGCGCGCCGCGATTACCACGCGCGCCCCGGCCTGCGCCAGGCCTTCTGCCATGCCAAGGCCGATGCCCCCGTTGCCGCCGGTGACCAGCGCGACCTTGCCTTCAAGATTGAACATCGGTGCGTGCAGCCTGGAGGCGACCTACAGAATTCTGTTGAACCAGAACAGCGAGAGCCCGGCCGACAGCAGCACCAGAACGGCGGCGCCGAGGGCAAACAGCGCCGAGACTTCGGTTTCCTTCTTCTCGACGGTCAGGCGGGAGCTCAGGGTGGAGTAGACCTTCTTGAGGTCGTCCGCCGACCCGGCGTAGTAGTACTCGGCCTGGGTCTTGTTGGCCACCGCCTTGAGCGCTTCTTCGTCGAGCCGCACGCGCATCGACCAGCCTTCGAAACCGATGGTCTCGCCATCGACCGTGCCGATGCCGACCGTGTAGACGCGCACGCCGCGGTCGGCCGCCGCCTTGGCCGCGTCGAGCGGGTCGACGCCGGTGGTGCGCTGGCCGTCGGTCAGCATGATGATCGCGGCCGAGGTGTAGGAGCCCGGTGCCACCGGCGTGAACTCCTTGGGGCCGCCCTTGCCGGCCTGCTCGATCGCCACGCCGCGCTGGCGGTTCTGCGGACCGAACTGCGAAACGTCGATGCCGGCGTCCGGGAACAGCGCTGCGAGCGACACCACGATCGCGTTGCCGGTGGCGGTGGCGCGCTGCAGCTGGAACGCGTCGATGGCGGTCACCAGGTCGTCGCGGTTCACCGTCGGCAACTGCGCCACCGTGGCGCTGCCGGCAAAGGCGACGATGCCGACCTTCACGTTGCGCGGCAAGTCCTTGATGAAGCCCTTGGCCGCTTCCTGCGCCGCCACCAGGCGGTTCGGCTGCACGTCGGTTGCGCGCATGCTGCCCGACACGTCCATCGCCAGGATGATGGTCTGCTGGTTGGTCGGCAGCAGCACCACGGCCATGGGCCGGGCGGCCGCGACGAGCAGCGCCGCCATGGCAAGGAGGAACAGCAAGGGCGGAATGTGGCGGCGCACGCTCTGGCCGGCGCCCATGGCTTCGCGCACGATCGACAGGCTGGCGTAGCGCAGCGCCAGCTTTTTCTTGCGCCGCATCAGCCAGACATACATCAGCACCAGCAGCGGCAGCGCGAGCAGGAGCCAGAGGAACTGGGGCCAGAGAAAATTCATGCTGCCACCGCTTTCAGGTTGGCCGCGCTGCCGGCGCGCACGCGGCGCTTGCGCATGTCGGCAAAGCGCACGATCGACTCGACCAGGTCGTCCGCGGTCGAGAGTTCCAGCGCATCGACACCGGCCCTGGCCAGCGCAGCACGCAGGGTGGCTTCGCGCTCGGCCGCCAGGCGCGCGAAGCGCTTGCGGAAGCCGGCGTCATGCGTGTCGACCCAGAGCTGTTCGCCGGTTTCGGCATCGGTCAGCGGCACCAGGCCGAGGTCAGGCAGTTCGAGCTCGAGCGGGTCGTACAGCCGCACCGCCACCACCTCGTGCCGCTGCGCCAGCAGGCCCAGCGGCGTTTCCCAGCCGGGCTCGCTCAGAAAATCGGACACCACGAACACGGTGGAGCGGCGTGGCATCAGCATGGCGGCCGACTGAAGCAGGTCGGCCAGCCGCGTCATGCCCCGGCCGGGACGCAGTGCGGCCGCGCGGCGCTCCATCGAGTGCAGCAGGTGCAGCACATGGCGGCGCCCGCTGCGCGGCGGAATCACCGCTTCGAGGTCGTTACCGTAGACCAGCGCGCCGACGCGGTTGCCATGCCGCGTGAGCAGCCGGGCCAGCACGCCGACGAAGCCGGCCGAGATCTCGCGCTTGGCCCTGAGGCCGGAGCCGAAGTCGACCGAACGGCTCAGGTCGAGCACGAACCAGGCCGCCATCTCGCGGTCTTCGGTGAACACCCGCACGTGCGGCACCTGCAGCCGCGCGGTGACGTTCCAGTCGATGTGCCGGACGTCGTCGTGGTGCTGGTATTCGCGCAGGTCAGCCAGATCCAGCCCGGTGCCGCGCATCAGCGTGCGGTAGTCGCCCTGCAGCAGGCCGTCGAGCCGGCGGATGACCGTCCACTCGAGCCGGCGCAGCGCGCGCTCGGCGCCCATCGGCGGCAACGCATCGTTGGCCGCGACGTCTGCGGAAGGGGGTTGCCTACGCCACCAGCTTTTCATGGTCGAGCGGCTTCGGTGGCGCGGGCACGGCCCGCATGATCCTGTCGATCAGACCGTCCGGCGTGAGGCCTTCCGACAGGCCTTCGTAAGACAGCGTGACACGGTGCCGCAGCACATCCGGCACCAGCGCCGTCATGTCTTCGGGCAATGCATAGCTGCGGCCGCGCAGCAGCGCCAGTGCGCGTGCGCCTTCGGTCAGGTTGATGCTGGCGCGCGGGCTGGCGCCGAAGGTGATGAAGCGGCGCATGTCCTTCAGGCCGTGCTTCTCGGGATTGCGCGTGGCCGACACCAGCTTGACTGCGTACTGGATCAGCGACGGGTCGACGTAGATGCGCCGCGCTTCGGCCTGCAGCATGCCGAGCTGGTCGGTGGTGGCAACCGGGCTGGCCGTGACCGGCGGGCCGATCACGCGCTCGACGATGACGAACTCTTCCTCGTCGCTCGGGTAGTCGACCAGCACCTTCATCATGAAGCGGTCGACCTGCGCTTCGGGCAGCGGGTAGGTGCCTTCGGTTTCGATCGGGTTCTGCGTTGCCATTACCAGGAACGGCCGCGGCACCTTGTGCGTTTCGCCGGCGATGGTCACCTGGCGCTCCTGCATCACCTCGAGCAGCGCGCTCTGCACCTTGGCCGGCGCGCGGTTGATTTCGTCGGCCAGCAGCAGGTTGGCGAACACCGGGCCGAGCGCGGTGCTGAAATCGCCGGTTTTCTGGTTGTAGATGCGCGTGCCCACCAGATCGGCCGGCACCAGGTCGGGCGTGAACTGGATGCGCTTGAACCGGCCCTGCACGGTATCGGCCAGCGTCTTGATGGTGAGGGTCTTGGCCAGCCCCGGCACGCCTTCCACCAGCAGATGGCCGCCGGCCAGCATCGCGACCATCACGCGCTCCAGAAAGCGGTCTTGCCCCACCACCACGCGCTTGACCTGGTAGAGGATCTGTTCCATCAATTCGGCGGTGGCCGCGGCGGACGCGTTCTCTGTGCTCATGCTGCTGGTCTTTCGGTGGGTTCGAAACGTGGGTTCAGAAGGGCGGCGTGCCGACGGCCGAAGCCGCGTTCTCGATCGGCACTGCAAAACCGATGCCGATGAAGGTGCGCGCCTGCGTCGGGTTCAGGATGGCGGTCACGATGCCGAGCACCTCGCCGTCCATGTTGACCAATGGGCCGCCAGAGTTGCCGGGGTTGGCGGCGGCGTCGAACTGGATCAGGTTGCTCAACTCCTGCTTGCCTTCGGGCGAGCGGAACGCGCGCTTGAGGCCCGACACCACGCCCGACGACACCGACGGGCCGATGCCGAACGGAAAGCCGACCGCCACCACCTGGTCGCCCGATTGCAGGCCGTCGGTGGAGCGCATGCTGGCCGCGATCAGGTCGTCCGGAATCTTTTTCGCCTGCAGCACCGCCAGATCGTTTTCGGGCTGCACGTTGATGATGGTGGCGTCCGCCTCCAGGCCGTCGTAGAAAGTGACCTTGATCTTCTCGGCACCGGCCACGACGTGCAGGTTGGTGAGGATCACGCCCTTGTCGATGATGACCACGCCGGTGCCGACGCCGCGTTCCACCTCGCCGGGCGGCGCGGGTGCCTCGGGCGGCTTGCCCTTGGCCAGATTGCGGCCGCGCTTTTCGGTCTTGGCTTCGGGCGTGGCCTTTTCGGGGCCGTAGCCGACCACCCGCACGACCGACGGCCGGATGATCTCGGCCGCCTTGGCGGCCGCAGAGGGCAGGGTGTTGGTTTGCAGCGTGCGCAGCACAGCCGCGTCGATGTCTTTTTGCGTGAGCGACAGGCCGCCGTGGCGCTGCCCGTAGAAAAGCGTGCCGCCGATCAGGCCGGCGCTCGCCAGCAGCAGCAGCGCAAAGCTGCGTCGCCCCGGCTGCCAGCGCTGTGCAGGTGCTGCGGGCGCCGCTGGCGCAATGTCACTGGCTGCATCGGCTGCAGGCAGGTCGTCCGCGGACTGCGCCGCGCGGGGCGAGCTGCTGTAGAGGGCGGGCCTGCGCATCGGTACACCTCCGGCAAAAGATGACGCGTGGAAGAAGTCACGGTAGCACGCTTTTTACCCTCGTGCATGCCTTCGGGCATCATGCGCCGATGGCTGCCTACATCGACACCCACTGCCACCTCGATGCGCCCGAATTCGGAGCCGAAATGCCCGACGTGCGAGCCCGCGCCGCACGCGCGAACGTAGCTATTTGTGTCATCCCGGCCGTGGCCGCCTTCAACTTCGACAGCGTGCGCGAACTTGCGCACCGCCAGCGCGATGCCTATGCGCTCGGCATCCACCCGTTGTGCACCGGCGAGGCGACCGAAGCCGATCTGCAGACGCTCGCGGCCGAACTCGAAATGCGGCACGGCGATCCGCGGCTGGTGGCGGTCGGCGAGATCGGGCTCGACTTCTTCGTGGCCGGCCTCGACGCCGAGAAGCAGGCGCATTTCTTTCACGCCCAGCTGCAGCTGGCGCGCCAACACCGCTTGCCGGTCGTCATCCATGTGCGGCGCTCGGTCGACCAGGTGCTCAAGCATCTGCGCCAGGTCGGCGGCAGCACGGCCTGGCACGGCATTGCGCATGCGTTCAACGGCAGCGAGCAGCAGGCTGGTGCCTGCTTGCAACTCGGCCTCAAGCTCGGCTTTGGCGGCGCGGTGACCTTCGAGCGCGCGTTGCAGTTGCGCCGGCTTGCCGCGAGCCTGCCCGACGATGCGATCGTGCTCGAAACCGACGCGCCCGACATTCCGCCGCATTGGCTCTACCGCACGCAGGAGGAGCGTGCAGCCGGCCAGCCGCAAGGCCGCAACGAGCCGGGCGAACTGCCGCGCATCGCCGGTGTGCTGGCCGCATTGCGGGGTGTCGATGTCGACGCACTGGCGCGCATGACCACACGCAATGCGCTCGCTGCGCTGCCACGGCTCGCGGCGCTGGTCGACATGTCGGAGAGCTTCCCGGCACCCGCGTAGGCGAACTGCCCGACCTGCGGCGACGCGGCGGCAGCGCCCTGGTTTGGTGTCATCCTTTCGGCATGGCGACCCGTTGCCTGTCCAGTGGCAACTCCGTCACTCCAACTCTTACAGGAGCTTTCCTCATGACCGTCAAGTTCATCCGTACCGTCCCTGCCGTGCTCGCGCTGGCCTTTGCCTCGATCGGCCTGTCGGCCACCGCCCAAACCACCGCGCCCGCCGCACCGCAGCCCACCACCACCGAAAAGGTGAAGGAAGCCGGCAAGGAAGCCGTCGTCGCCACCGAGACCGGCGCCAAGAAGGCCTACACCGCCACCAAGAAGACCACGAAGAAGGCCTACAACGCGACCAAGAGCGGCACCAAGAAGGCCGTGGCAGCCACCAAGAGCGGCGTGAGCAAGGCGGCGACTGCCACCGAAAACACGGCCACGAAGGCGGCCGACGGAACCCGTGCCGTGGGCGACAAGATCGGCGAGAAGATCCCCGGCACCGCACAGAACGAAGCCGCCAAGAAGCCCTGAGCTTTTTTCAGGCCGGCCACAAAAAACCCGCCTCGGCGGGTTTTTTCATGGCGCGGGCCTTGGTCTCAGGCCGGGCCCAGAATCCAGTCCTGCGTGCTCAACAACGTCCGGACGACTTCGGTATTCATGGCTTCCTCTTCCGCTTCCACTTCCAGATTGCCGGCCGACCTGCTCACGGGCCTGGCGCCGATCGTCTCGCTTGACACCGTCGTGCTGGTGCTCGGCAGCTTCCCGGGGGCGCGCTCGCTCGCCGAGCGGCAGTACTATGCGCACCCGCAGAACCACTTCTGGAAAATCTTGCAAGCCATTTGGCCCGCCAACCCGCTGCCAGCGGGCGCAGACAGCTATCAAAAACGGAGCGAGTGGCTGCTCGAGCGCGGGCTCGGCGTATGGGACGTGTACGCCGCCTGCCGCCGCGAGGGCAGCCTTGATACGGCCATTCGCGACGCGGTGGTGAACGACATCGCAGGCCTCGCGCTGCCGAAGCTCGCCGCCATTGCGCACAACGGCGGCGAAAGCTTTCGCCATGCCGGGCACACCAGCGGGCTCGGCGTGCCGGTCTACAAGCTGCCGTCGACCAGCCCGGCCAATGCGAGCTGGGGTTTCGAGCGCAAGCTCGAAGCGTGGCGCGAAGTGTTCGTGCGCCACGGGATCGCCTGATGGCCGGCAAGACGATCTCCCTGCCCGAAGTCAATTTCTCCGACTGGGGCGACATCCGCTACCTGCACCTCGGCACCGAGTGGGTGCAAGGCTCGATGAAGCTCGATGCGCCGTTCGAGATCGAACTCGAATACGTGCAGCGCATGATGGCCTGGCTGCTGTTCGTCGACCCGGCCAGCGTGGCGAGCCGCCACGCGATGCAACTCGGCCTCGGCGCGGCCACGCTCACCAAGTTCAGCCGCAAGACGCTGCGCATGCGCACCACCGCGATCGAACTCAACCCGCAGGTGGTGGCCGCCTGCCGGGGCTGGTTCAAGCTGCCGGCCGACGATCTCAAGCTGAAGGTGGTGATTGCCGATGCCGGTGCCGAAATCCGCAAACCGCAGTGGCATGGCACGGTCGATGCGCTGCAGGTCGACCTGTACGACCATGAAGCCGCCGCGCCGGTGCTCGACAGCGAGGCGTTCTATGCCGACTGCCGCGCGCTGCTCACCGACGAGGGCGCGATGACGGTCAACCTGTTCGGCCGCTCGTCGAGCTATGCGCGCAGCCTCGAGAAGATCGTGCAGGCGTTCGGCGCCGAGGCGGTCTGGGCCTTCAAGCCCACGCGCGAGGGCAACACCGTGGTGCTCGCGCAGCGCACGCCGCAACATCCGAAGCGCCCGGTGCTTGCCGACCGGGCCCAAACCATACAGACTCGCTGGGGTCTGCCTGCGCCCAAGTGGCTGCGCGTTTTCAAAGCACACACACCATGAGCGCTGTTTCACCGATTGCCCCCGCATCCGCCCGCCATGAAGGGCCGCTCGAACTGCGGCAGGTGATCGAATGGCTGGCCAAGGACGGCCTCATCTCGCGCGAGGAAGCCAAGCGCACCATCGCCCGCTGCGCCCAGGCCGAAAGCCGGCAGGCGCCGCTGGTGCGGCTTGCCAACGTCGCGATGACCCGGGAGACCGACGGCAAGCCGCTCGACCTCGAAATGCTCACGCAGTGGCTGGCCGGCCGCGCCGGCCTGACGTACCTGCGCATCGACCCGCTCAAGGTCGACGTGGGCAAGGTCGCCGACACCATGAGCGCCGCCTACGCCGAGCGCCACAAGGTGCTGCCGGTGCAGGTGACGCCGGCCGAGGTGGTGGTCGCCACGGCCGAGCCCTTCGTGACCGACTGGATTTCCGAGGTGGAGCGCCAGTCGCGCCGCACGGTGCGCCGCGTGGTGGCCAACCCGTCCGACATCCAGCGCTACCGCGCCGAGTTCTTCGCGCTCGCCAAATCGGTGCGGGCGGCGCAGAAGGCCGGGGGCGGCGCGGCCAGCACCAGCTTCGAGCAGCTGGTCGAGCTCGGCAAGAGCAACAAGCAGCTCGATGCCAACGACCAGAGCGTGGTGCAGGTGGTCGACTGGCTCTGGCAGTACGCGTTCGACCAGCGCGCGAGCGACATCCACCTGGAGCCGCGCCGCGAGCAGGGCGTGATCCGTTTCCGCATCGACGGCGTGCTGCACCCCGCCTACCAGATGCCGATGGGCGTGATGAACGCGATGGTGGCCCGCATCAAGCTGCTGGGCCGGATGGACGTGGTCGAAAAGCGCAGGCCGCTCGACGGCCGCATCAAGACCCGGAACATGCGCGGAGATGAGGTCGAAATGCGGTTGTCCACCTTGCCGACCGCCTTCGGCGAGAAGATGGTGATGCGGATCTTCGACCCCGACACCGCGGTGAAGGATCTCGACGCGCTGGGCTTCGCGCAGCACGACGCGCAGCGCTGGGAAGCGCTGGTCACGCGGCCGCACGGCATCATCCTGGTGACCGGCCCGACCGGCTCCGGCAAGACCACCACGCTCTACTCCACGCTCAAGCGCGTGGCGACCGAGGAGGTCAACGTCAGCACCATCGAAGACCCGATCGAAATGATCGAGCCCTCGTTCAACCAGACCCAGGTGCAGCCGCAGCTCGACTTCGGTTTCACCGAAGGCCTGCGCGCCCTGATGCGGCAGGACCCGGACATCATCATGGTCGGCGAAATCCGCGACCTGGCCACTGCCGACATGGCGGTGCAGGCCGCGCTCACCGGCCACCTGGTGTTCAGCACGCTGCACACCAACGACGCGCCCAGCGCGATCACGCGGCTGATGGAACTCGGCGTGCCCAACTACCTGATCAACGCGGTGATGCTCGGTGTGCTGGCGCAGCGCCTGGTGCGCACGCTGTGCCCGCAGTGCAAGCAGCCCGACGAGTCGATCACGCGCGAGAAGCTGGCCGATTTCGTCAAACCCTGGCAGATCAGCGGCTCGGTGCGGGCCTACAAACCGGTCGGCTGCGTCGACTGCCGCATGACCGGCTACATGGGCCGCATGGGTCTGTACGAACTGCTGTCGGTCAGCGAAACGCTCAAGGGCCTCGTGACCAAGGAGCCGAATCTGACCGGCCTGCGCCGGCAGGCCGTGGCCGACGGCATGCGCCCGCTGCGCCTGGCCGGCGCGCTGCGCGTGGCCGAGGGCGTGACGACCATCGAGGAAGTGCTCAGCGCCACGCCACCGCTCGAATGAGCGGCCCGGGGTTATCCCTAATCTTTCGCTAGGTGGAATCCACATCGACCTGACCAGCACCTGACCGGACAATCGCGCATCGATTCATTCGAGGAGATTGTTCGTGAAAATCAAGAGTCAGAAAGACTTTTTTGCGGGACTGATGTTCGCCGTTGTCGGCGGCGCTTTCGCCTGGGGAGCCAGTACCTACAACGTGGGCAACGGCGCCCGCATGGGGCCGGGCTATTTCCCGCTGATGCTGGGCATTCTCATGAGCCTGATCGGCCTGGCCATCATGTTCACCAGCATGACCGCGGAAACCGAAGACGGTGAACCGATCGGCAAGTGGGCCTGGAAGCAGATCGTCTTCATCATCAGCGCCAACCTGGCATTCGGCCTGCTGCTCGGTGGCTTGCCGAGCATCGGCATACCCGCCATGGGCCTGATCATCGGGATCTACGCGCTGGTGTTGATCTCGAGTCTGGCGGGCAGTGAGTTCGACCTGAAGAAAGTGCTGATCCTCGCCACGGTGCTGGCGGTCGGCAGCTACATCGCATTCATCTGGGCGCTCAAGCTCCAGCTTCAGGTCTGGCCGACCTTCATCACGGGTTGAAGGGAATACGACCATGGATTTGCTTGCCAATCTTTCGCTCGGCTTCGGCGTTGCGTTCACATTCACCAACCTGCTGTACTGTCTCGGTGGCTGCGTCCTGGGCACGCTGATCGGCGTGCTGCCGGGTATCGGCCCGGTCGCGACCATCGCGATGCTGCTGCCTGCCACCTATGCGCTGCCGCCCGTGTCGGCGCTGATCATGCTGGCCGGCATCTACTACGGCGCGCAGTACGGTGGCTCCACCACCGCCATCCTGGTCAACCTGCCCGGCGAATCCTCGTCCGTGGTGACGGTGATCGACGGCTACCAGATGGCGCGCAAAGGGCGCGCGGGGCCCGCCCTCGCGGCAGCCGGGCTGGGCTCGTTCTTTGCCGGCTGCGTCGGCACCCTGATCCTGGCTGCGTTCGCGCCGCCGCTGACCGAGCTGGCCTTCAAGTTCGGCCCGGCCGAGTACTTCTCACTGATGATCCTGGGCCTGATCGGCGCCGTGGTGCTGGCGTCGGGCTCGCTGCTCAAGGCCATCGCCATGATCGTGCTGGGCCTGTGCATGGGCCTGGTCGGCACCGACGTGAATTCGGGTGTCGCGCGCTTCAGCTTCGACATTCCGGAACTCACCGATGGCATCGGCTTCGTGACCATCGCCATGGGTGTGTTCGGTTACGGCGAAATCATCGCCAACCTGTCGCGCCCCGAGCACGAGCGTGAAGTGTTCACCGCCAAGGTCTCCGGCCTGATGCCCACGGCAGAGGACTTCAAGCGCATGACCCCGGCCGTGCTGCGCGGCACCGCGCTGGGTGCCGCGCTCGGCATCCTGCCCGGCGGCGGTGCATTGCTGGCGGCTTTTGCGGCTTACACGCTCGAAAAGAAGACGAAGCTGAAGCCGGGCGAAGTGCCGTTCGGCAAGGGCAACATCCGCGGTGTGGCCGCGCCCGAGGCGGCCAACAACGCGGGTGCGCAGACCTCGTTCATCCCTCTCCTGACGCTCGGCATTCCGCCCAACGCCGTGATGGCGCTGATGGTGGGCGCCATGACCATCCACAACATCCAGCCCGGCCCGCAGGTGATGACCAGCAACCCCGAACTGTTCTGGGGTCTGATCGCCTCGATGTGGATCGGCAATGCGATGCTGGTGATCCTGAACCTGCCGCTGATCGGCATGTGGATCAAGCTGCTGTCGGTGCCCTACAAGTTCCTGTTCCCGGCGATCGTGCTGTTCTGCGCGATTGGCGTGTACTCGACCAACAACAACACCTTCGACATCTGGATGGTGGGTATCTTCGGTTTCATCGGCTACCTGTTCTTCAAGCTCGGTTGCGAGCCGGCGCCGCTGCTGCTGGGCTTCATCCTCGGGCCAATGATGGAGGAGAACCTGCGCCGTGCGCTGCTGCTGTCGCGTGGCGACTGGAGCGTGTTCCTCACACGGCCGATCTCGGCCGCGTTGCTCGGCGCTGCGCTGCTGCTGCTGGTGATCGTGCTGCTGCCTGCGGTCAAGTCCAAGCGCGAGGAAGCTTTCCACGAAGAAGAAGCCTGAGCACCTGCCAGGCGTCCACTTGCGGAACGGCACCCTCGGGTGCCGTTTTTCATGAGGCCGGATGAATCGACGCGGTGGTCTGCCGGATCAGCTGCCAGACCCGCTGCGCCAGCGGTGCCGGCGCGCGGTTGCGGCGGTGCACCAGCATCACGGCGCGTTCCACGCGCGGCATGAGCGGCCGCACCACCAGGCTGCGCAGGCCCGCCGGCGGCACGGCGAGCGCGGGCATCACGCTGATGCCCAGACCCGCCTCGACCATGCGAAATGCCGTGGTCGGGTGGCCAACCTGCTGCTGCACGATGCAATGCGCGCCGTGCCGCGCCAGCGCCTGGTCGATCAGGCGCCGGCTGCCGGAAGCGTGGTCGAGCAACACCACCGCCTCGCCGTCGAGCGTCGACCAGCGCAGCTGCTTGCGCCCGGCCAGGCGGTGCCCTGGCGGCAGCACCAGGCAGAACGGGTCTTCGAGGATGGTTTCGCACTGCAGATCGTCCTGCGAGGCCGGTTCGATGACCACGCCGAAATCCACTTCGCCGGCCCGCACGCTGTCGAGCACGTCCTGCTGGATGCGGTCGAGCAGCACCAGCTCGATGTTGGGTTCTTCGCGGGCGCAGGCGGCAATGCAGGCCGGCATCAGGTTGGCCGACAGCGTCGGGCTGCTGGCTACGCGCACCTTGCCGCGCCGGGCGCTGGCCATCCCCTGCACGTCGAGCAGGGTCTGCTCCAGCTCGTCGAGCAGGCGATCGAGCCGCGCCGCAAGCGACTGGCCAGCCTCGGTGAGCGCGACCTCGCGCGTCGTGCGATCCAGCAGCTTGAGTCCGAGCTGCGCTTCCAGCTCGAAAATCGACCGGCTCACCGCGGGCTGGGTGAGCCCGATCTGGTCGCCTGCGCGGCTGAAGTTGCGGCTCTCGGCCACGGCACGGAACACGCGAAGCTGGCGCAAGGTCACATTCATGCGAAGTGATCATATATCTATCAGATAAATCCATTTCCTCTTTGAATGCGGGGCGCGTCAAATCGAGCCCGCGGCTCGCGCCAGGGAGCGACGTGCGCCGCAGCCCCGTGACGACCATGAAAGAATCAAATCCATGAAACGCAGAAGCTTCGCGCTGGCGGCCTCGCTGCTGGCGGCACTGCCGGCCTGGGCCCAGACCTATCCGGCCAAGCCGATCCGCCTGATCGTGCCGTTTCCCGCCGCCGGCGCCACCGACCTGTTCGCCCGCACGCTGTCGCAGAAGATGGGCGAGAAGCTCGGCACGCAACTGGTGATCGACAACAAGCCCGGCGCCGGCGGCGCGATCGGCTCCGATCTTGCGGCCAAGGCACCGGCCGATGGCTACACGCTGCTGCTGGCCACCACCAGCACGCACTCGATCGGCCCGGCGCTGAGCAACAAGCTGCCCTACGACACAGTGCGCGACTTCACGCCGATCGCGCACGTGGGCGATGCGCCGAGCATCATGCTGGTGCCCAACAACGCGCCCGCGAAGACCGTGCGCGAATGGATCGAGTACGCGAAGAAGAACCCCGGCAAGCTCAACTACGCGTCGAGCGGCAACGGCACCATCGTGCAGCTCACGGCGGAGCTGTTCAAGTCGCAGGCCGGCGTGTTCGTTACGCACATTCCGTACAAGGGCACGGCGCTGGCGATGCCCGACCTCATGAGCGGCAAGATCGACGTGCTGTTCGATTCGCTGCCGACCGGACTGCCGTTCGTGCGCGACGGCCGGCTGCGCGCGCTGGCCGTCACCTCGCTCAGGCGCAGTCCGCTCGCGCCCGACCTGCCGACCGTGGCCGACACTTTGCCCGGTTTCGAGTCGAACACCTGGTTCGGCCTGTACGGCCCCAAGGGCCTGCCGGCCGAGCTGGTGGCGCGCATCAACACCGCGGCCAACCAGGCGCTGGCCGATCCCGAGGTGAAAGACAAACTCTCGCGCCTTGGCATCGAGCCGGTCATCAGCACGCCGCAGCAGCAGGCCACGATGGTCGCGTCCGATGCCGCCAAGTGGAAAAAGATCGTCATCGATCGCAAGATCAGCAACGAATGAAGAACAAGAGCAGTGCCATGAAGTTCGACTACGCCAATCCCTACCCTTCGACCCGCATCCCGGTGTTCGCGCGCAACGTGGTGTCGACCTCGCACCCGCTCGCGGCGCAGGCCGGCCTGCGCATCCTGCAGCAAGGGGGCAACGCGGTCGACGCGGCCATTGCCGCAGCCGCGGTCATGACGCTGGTCGAGCCGGTGAGCAACGGCCTCGGCAGCGATGCCTTTGCGATCCTGTGGGACGGCCAGCAACTGCACGGCCTCAATGCCTCGGGCCCGGCGCCGAAGGCCTGGACGCCCGACTACTTCCTGCGCAAGTACGGCGCCGACACCACCACGCCGCCACAGCGCGGCATCGATTCGGTGACGGTGCCCGGCGCGGTGCGCGGCTGGGTCGCGCTGAGCGAGCGCTTCGGCAAGCTGCCCTTCGCCGATCTCCTGGCGCCGGCGATCGACACGGCCGAGCGCGGCTACCTGATGCCGCCGGTCGTGCAGGGCAAATGGGCCGCTGCCACGCCGCTGCTGCGGTCGCAGCCGGGCTTTGCGCAGGCCTTCCTGCCCTGGGGCCGCGCACCGGAGATCGGCGAGTTGTTCCGCTTTGCGGCGGCGGGGCGCGCGCTCAAGGCCATCGCCCGCACCAAGGGAGAGGCCTTCTACAACGGCGAGATCGCCGAAGCCCTTGCGAAGTTTTCGGCAGCGCAGGGCGGTGCTCTCACAGTCGCCGATCTCGCGGCCTACCAGCCCGAGTGGGTCACACCGATCTCGCGCGACTACCGCGGCCACACGCTGCACGAGATTCCGCCGAACGGGCAGGGCATCGCGGCGCTGATCGCGTTGGGCATCCTCGAGAAGTTCGACATCGCCTCGCTGCCGGTCGACTCGGTGGCTTCGCAGCATCTGCAGATCGAAGCCATGAAGCTGGCCTTCGCCGACGTCTACCGCTACGTGTCGGAGCCATCGTCGATGACGGTGACCCCCGCGCAAATGCTCGATGACGCGTACCTTGCTTCGCGTGCCAAACTGATCGACGTGAAAAAGGCACAGGACTTCAAGGCCGGCAACCCGGTCAAAGGCGGCACCATCTACCTCACGGCAGCGGACGAGAGCGGCATGATGGTGAGCTTCATCCAGAGCAACTACATGGGCTTCGGCTCGGGCTGCGTGGAGCCGGAATTCGGCATCAGCCTGCAGAACCGCGGCCACGGCTTCAGCCTGAAGGCCGACAGCCCGAACGTGGTGGCGCCGGGCAAGCGCCCGTTCCACACCATCATCCCGGCCTTCCTCACCAAGGACGGCCAGCCGGTGATGAGCTTCGGCGTGATGGGCGGCAACATGCAGCCACAGGGCCACATGCAGACGCTGGTGCGCATGCTCGACTACAAGCAGAACCTGCAGGCCGCCTGCGATGCGCCCCGCTGGCGCTTCAATGCGGGGCTCGAGATCAACGTCGAAGCGGCCATGAAGGCCGAAACGATCCAGGGCCTGGGGGCGCTCGGCCACCACATGGATGTCATCAACGACTCCTACCAGGACTTCGGCGCCGGCCAGTTCATCTGGCGCGCGGGCGACCCGGCCGTCGAGGGCTACGTCGCCGCCAGCGATCCCCGCCGCGACGGCCTTGCAGCGGGGTATTGAGCCCACCCCCAGTCTTCGCGCACTTCGTGTCGCTTCGCCAACCCCCTTCGAGGGGGCGACACCAGCGGCCCGGCATAGCCGGTTCCGCGGTGTCTCCCGAACAATCCTCCTCCAAAAGCATCGTGTCGGGCCTCGTGCTCGCCACGGTGGGGGCGATCGCGTTCAGCGGCAAGGCGATCATCGTCAAGCTCGCCTATCGGCATGGCGTCGACGCGGTCACGCTCATCATGTTGCGCATGCTGTTCGCGCTGCCGCTGTTCGCGGTCATGGCCTGGTGGGCCGGCCGTGGCAAGCCACGCTTGACCCTGCGCGACTGGCTCGGCGTGATCGGGCTCGGCTTTTCGGGCTACTACCTGGCGAGCTTCCTGGACTTCGCCGGGCTGGCCTACATCAGCGCCGGCTTCGAGCGGCTCATCCTGTACCTCAACCCCACCCTGGTGCTGCTGTTCGGCTGGCTGCTGTACCGGCGCCGCGCTTCGCGACCGCAGGTGATCGGCATGGTCGTCAGCTACACCGGCGTGGCGCTGGTGTTCGGGCACGAGATCTGGAGCGGCGGCGGTGGCGTCGGCGGCGGGCTGGCCGCCTGGGGCGCCTTCCTCTGCTTCCTGAGCGCCGTGAGCTACGCGGGCTACCTTGTCTACAGTGGCGAGTTCGTCAAGCGGCTCGGCTCGCTGCGCCTTGTCGGCCTTGCCACCAGCGTGGCCTGCCTGCTGTGCATCGCGCAGTTCGCGCTGCTGCGGCCGATGAGCGCCGCGCTGACCGTGGCACCCGAGGTGATCTGGCTGTCGGTGCTCAACGCCACGCTGTGCACCGCGGTGCCGGTACTCATGGTCATGATGGCGATCGAGCGCATCGGTGCCGCGGTGGCCGCGCAAACCGGTATGGTCGGGCCGTTGTCGACCATCCTGATGGGTGTGGTCATCCTCGGCGAGCCCTTCACGGTGTGGATCGCAGCGGGTACGGTGCTGGTCATCGCAGGCATCTTTGTATTTACACGAACAGGGCGCTAACCGCCCCCGGAGAACAACATGGACTTGGGTATCGCAGGCAAGACGGCATTGGTGTGCGGCGCGAGCAAGGGCCTCGGCCTCGGCTGCGCGGAGGCGCTGGTGCGCGAAGGCGTGAACGTGGTGATCGTCGCGCGCGGCGAAGAGGCACTGCAGGCGGCGGCCGCTCGATTGACGGCTGCGCGCGCAGGCAGCACCGGCGCTGTAGCCCCTTTCGTCAAATACGCGGCGGCCGACATCACCACGCCCGAAGGCCGCGCGGCCGCCTTCGCGGTGCATGCCGACTACGACATCGTGGTCACCAACGCCGGCGGCCCGCCGCCCGGCGACTTTCGCGACTGGGATCGCGAAGCGTGGATCAAGGCGGTCGACGCCAACATGCTGACGCCTATCGAACTCATCAAGGCCACGGTCGACGGCATGGCCGCGCGCGGCTACGGCCGCATCGTGAATATCACGTCGAGCTCGGTGAAGTCGCCGATCGACATCCTCGGCCTTTCCAACGGCGCGCGCAGCGGTCTCACCGGCTTCGTGGCCGGTGTCGCGCGCACGTCGATCGCGGCGAAGGGCGTGACCATCAACAACCTGTTGCCAGGGGCGTTCGACACCGACCGGTTGAAGGGCACGTTCGCGAGCTCGGCCAAGAAGACCGGCCAGGACATCGAGACGCTGCGAGCCGCACGTCAGAAGGGCATTCCCGCCGGCCGCTTCGGCAACCCCGAAGAGTTCGGTGCGGTCTGCGCCTTTCTCTGCAGCATGCAGGCCGGCTACATCACGGGCCAGAACGTGCTGACCGACGGCGGCGCCTACCCCGGCACCTACTGACCGCAGCGCGCCGCGCCACGCCGTGGCGCCGGCATCAGCGCCGTGACGACACCAGGATTCCGCCCACGATCAGCGCGAACGCCGCGCCGTGGTACCAATGCGGCAGTTCACCCAGAAACGCCGCCGACAGCAGCGCCGCGAACAGCGGCGTCAGGTTGATGAAGAAGGCCGCGGCGTTGGGCCCGGCACGCTGGACGCCAGCGCCCCAGCAGCGATAGGCCAGCACGGCCGGGCCAATGACGATGAAGACCAGTGCCGCGGCCAGTGGCCAGCTCCAATGGATCACCGCTGCGCCCACGCCCCATTCGCCGGCCGCGAACAGGCCCGACCAGGCCAGTCCGAACACCATCTGCGCCATCAGGAACGCGGCCCAGTCCTGCCGCACGCCGGCCGGCTCGGCGGTGCGCGACAGCATCCAGCTGTAGAAGGCCCAGGCGATGGTGGCCAGGATCATGTAGACATCGCCCGGCACCAGCCGCAGCGCGAGCAGCTGGCTCCACTGGCCGCGCGACAACACGAGCAGCACGCCGGCCATCGACAGCAGCGCGCCCACCACCTCGCGCCGCGACACGCGCTGGCCGAAGAACAGCAGGCCGGTGGCAAGCATCCAGAACGGCATGCTGGAGCCGACCAGCGTCACGTTGATCGGTGTCGAGGTCTGCAGCGCGAGGTACTGGAACGCGTTGTAGCAGCCAATGCCGAGCAGACCCAGCACCGCATAGCGCCGCCAGTGCGGCCACAACGGGCTGCCGCGCCGCAGCACGGCCGCGGCGAACGGCAGCAGCACCAGGAAGGCCAGCAGCCAGCGGATGAAGTTGAGCGTCAGCGGCGACACCAGTTCGCGCACCAGCCGCCCAACCACGGCATTGCCGGCCCACAGCAGCGGGGGCACGGTCAGCAACAGGGCGGTGGCGGCGGTCAGGTGTTGTCGTGGTTGTCTCATCGTGCTGGACTGTAACGACGCCGATCTGCGAATCGTGGCACGATCCACACCCCGCCGAGACACATGCTGCAAGGATCCAAGTAAATGATGAGCAAAGCCGTTCGCATCGACCGCTATGGCGGCCCCGAGGAACTGAAGATCGTCGAGGTCGAAGTCGGCGAGCCCGGCCCGGGCGAGATCCGCATCCGCCACAAGGCGGTGGGGCTCAATTTCATCGACACCTACCAGCGCAGCGGCCTCTATCCGCTCGCGCTGCCGCTGCAGCTGGGCATGGAAGCGGCCGGTGTGGTCGAGGCCGTGGGCGAAGGCGTCACGCACCTGAAGGTTGGTGACCGTGCGGCCTACGCGAGCCAGCCGCCCGGCGCTTATTGCGAGTTGCGCGTGATGCCCGCCAAGTGCGTCTGCAAGCTGCCCGATGCGATCTCGTTCGAGACCGGCGCGGCCATGATGCTGAAGGGCCTGACCGCGCAGTACCTGCTGCGCAAGACACTGCCGGTCGAGGGGTTGCAGCCCGGTGACTTCATCGTGTTCCATGCGGCCGCCGGCGGCGTGGGCCTGATCGCCTGCCAGTGGGCCAAAGCGCTCGGACTGCAACTCATCGGCACCGCCGGCTCGGAGGCCAAGTGCAAGCTTGCGCTGGCCCATGGCGCGGCCCATGCCATCAACTACAGCACCGAGAATTTCGCGGCGCGCGTGAAAGAGATCACCGGTGGCAAGGGCGTGAAGGTGGTGTACGACTCGGTCGGCAAGGACACCTTCGAAGGCTCGATCGATTGCCTGCGCCCGTTCGGCCTGCTCGCAGTGTTCGGCAACGGCTCGGGGCCGGTGCCGCCGATCAACATGGGAACGCTCGCGTCCAAGGGTTCTCTTTATGTGACAAGGCCGACCCTTTTCACGCACATCACCACGCGCGAGGCGACGCAGGCGATGGCGGACGACCTGTTCTCCGTGGTGCTGAGCGGTGCCGTGAAGATCCCGATCGACCAGCGCTATCCGCTGGTCGACACCCAGCAGGCGCACCGTGATCTGGAGGCGCGCAAGACGACCGGTTGCACCGTCCTGACCCTCTGAGGCACGCGCGCAGGCGCTTTCCTACCCGCTGCGGCGCAGCGGGCCTGCGCAGTGCGAGGGAAGGCCGGCCTAACCTTTGATCCAAAGGTGGCCCCATGTTTGCAGTCAGAGCATTTATCGTCGAAGACAACCCCACGATTCTCGAGAACCTGGTGGGCACCCTGCGTGAAGTGGCCCACATCGAGCCGGTCGGCATGGCTGATTCGGAAGCCGACGGTGTGGAGTGGCTGGCCACCCACACCGGCCAATGGGATCTGGCGATCGTCGACCTGTTCCTCAAGCACGGCAATGGCCTGCGCATCCTCGAAGCCTGCCGTGACCGCAATCCCGCGCAGAAGATGGTGATCCTGAGCAACCACGCGACGCCCGACATGCGCACCCGATGCGCGCAGCTCGGAGCCGACGCGGTGTTCGACAAGGCCACCGAAATCGATGATCTGATCGACTTCTGCCTGCGGCGCCGGCAGGATTCGCTGAACACGCATTGATGCGGCAGATTTATATATCTATCAGATAAATCCATTTCACTTTTGAATGGCCGGGGCGTCCAATTCGCCCCATGGCACGTTCACGCTACCTCCCCGACAACTTCACGCTCGCGCTGGTCGCGACCGTCACGCTCGCCAGCCTGCTGCCGGCCAGTGGCAGTACCGCCCATTTCTTCGAAGGGCTGACCACGGTCGCGATCGGCCTGCTGTTCTTCCTGCATGGCGCCAAGCTGTCGCGCGAGGCGATCCTCGCCGGCATCACGCACTGGCGGCTGCATCTGCTGGTGTTCGGCTGCACTTTCGCGCTGTTCCCGCTGCTCGGCTTTGCGCTCAAGCCGGTGCTGTCGCCGCTGGTCACGCCGCAGCTCTACACCGGAGTGCTGTTTCTCTGCGTGCTACCGGCCACGGTGCAGTCGGCCATTGCGTTCACATCCATGGCGCGCGGCAACATCCCGGCCGCGGTCTGCAGTGCGTCGGCCTCGACCCTGCTGGGCGTGTTCGTCACGCCGATCCTGGTGAATCTGCTGGTGGTGCCGCACGGCGGCGGCGCTGCTGGTGGCGCGGTCGACGCGATCGGGCGCATCCTGCTGCAGCTGATGCTGCCGTTCGTGGCCGGCCATCTGCTGAGGCCCTGGATCGGCGGCTGGATCAAGCAGCGTGCCGGCGTGCTGAGGTTCGTTGACCAGGGCTCGATCCTGCTGGTGGTCTACACCGCGTTCAGCGCGGCCGTGATCGAGGGGCTCTGGAAGCAGGTGCCGCTCTCGGCGCTGCTCGGCCTGGTGCTGGTGTGCGGCGTGTTGCTGGCGCTGGCGCTGGTCAGCACCACCTGGATCGCGCGCAAACTCGGATTCAGCAAGGAGGACGAGATCACGATCGTGTTCTGCGGCTCCAAGAAGAGCCTGGCCAGCGGCATTCCCATGGCCAAGGTGTTGTTCGCCTCGCACGCGGTCGGTGCCATCGTGCTGCCGCTGATGCTGTTTCACCAGATCCAGCTTATGGTGTGCGCCGTGCTGGCGCGGCGCTATGCGATGCGGGCCGAAGCAGCGCCGGCCGCCGCGGCGGAGCCGCTCGAGCGCGCCGGCTGAGGATCCGGGCTCAGCGGCTCAGGACTATTCGAGCTCGCCCAGCCGCGATGCCCGCAGCCGACTCGGTGCCAGCACTCCAGCCGAATCCAGGATCGGGTAGGCGATCGAGCAGATGTGCGAGTTGATGCGCTTCAGGTCGCTGATCAGGTCGATGTGCAGCGAACTGGTTTCGATGCTGAGCGCAGTCTGTTCGGACAGCCGGTCCAGGTGGGTGCTCGCATAGGCGCGCTCGAGATTGCGAAAGCGCACTTTTTCTTCGAGCAGCTTCTGGGCATCGCGCACGTTGCCGTTCAGGAACACGCTCATGCCGAGGCGCAGGTTGGCTACCAGGCGCTCGTGCAGCTCGACGATCTCGCCCATGCCGGCTTCCGAGAAGTTGCGCTGCGGCTTGATCTTCTTGTCCTCGATGTCGATGATCACGCGCTCGATGATGTCGCCGATCTGCTCCATGTTGATGGTGAAGCTGATGATGTCCGTCCAGCGCTGGCTCTCGTCCTCGCCCAGGGCTTCGCGCGAGATCTTGGTCATGTAGTACTTGATGGCCGAGTACAGCTCGTCGACCGTGTCGTCGAGCTTGCGCAGCTCCTGCGCGAGCGGCAGGTCGTTGTGGCGGATCACGTTGAGCATGCCGATCAGCATGGTCTCCACGATGTCGGCCTGGTGCAGGGCCTCGCGCGCGGCATTGGAAATGGCCAGGCTCGGCGTCGACAGCGCGGAAGGATCCAGGTGCATCTGCCGCCGTGCCGCGGTCGACTCCACCGGCACCGGCAGAAAACGGGTCACCAGGGCCGCGATGCGGTGCGTGAGGCCGATGAAGCCGATGCTCACCACCACGTTGAACGCCAGGTGGTAGAGCACGACCAGCGAGGTCGCGTCGGATACGTAGGGCCGCATGTACTTCAGATAGAGGCCCACGAGCGGGGCAGCGATCGCGACTCCCAGCAGCTTGAACACCAGGTTGCCGACAGTCACCTGCCGCACCGGGATCGTCGACTTGGCGGTGGTCAGCACCGCCAGGATGCCGCTGCCGAGATTGGCGCCCAGCACCAGGCCGAGGGCCACGTCGAGCGGAACCACGTTCGAACTCGCCATCGCCGCCACCAGCAGGACCACCGCGAGGCTGGAATAGGCCAGCACGGCGAATGCGGCGCCGATGGTGATTTCGAGCAGCACGTCGCTGTTGAGCGAGGCCAGCAGCGCGCGCACTGCTGGCGATTCGAACAGCGGGCCGGTCGCTTCCACCACCAATTGCAGCGCCAGCAGCATCAGGCCCAGGCCGATCAGCACGCGCCCGATGCGCCCGGCCGCGCTGGCCGACCGGGTGATGAAGAGCACCACGCCGACGAAGATGAAGAGCGGCGACAACCAGGACAGGTCGGTCGAGAACAGCACCGACATCAGCGCCGTGCCCACGTCGGCGCCCCGCATCACGGCCAGCGCGGCCGGCAGCGTGACCAGGCCCTGGCCCACGAAGGACGACGTCATCAGCGAAGTGGCCGTGCTCGACTGCACCAGCGCCGTGACCGCGATGCCGGACAGGGCCGATGTGAAGCGGTTGCGCATGCTGCGCGCAAGAAATTTGCGCAGGTTGGCGCCGAACACGCGCAAGACGCCGGTGCGAACCAGATGAGTACCCCAGACCAGGAGCGCGACTGCTGCCAGCAGGTTCAGCAGATGTTTCATGGGCGGCTTGCGGCTTTCTTTTCTTCGGTGCGAGCCCTGATTGTCGGCACTGCGGGTGCGGCATGGCGTCGGGTGCGGCGCCTGGGCTCAGTCAATAAGCGCTCCATTCTCGTGGAAAGGATAGGGGCCTTCGAATTCGCCCGATGCAGCGAGGTGCGTCACGAGTCGTTCGCCGTCCCACGCGTGCACGCGAAAGCCTGGGGGCTCCAGCACCCAGGCCGAGGGTGCGTCAGGTGCGAGATCGAGTGCCACCTGGTGGCCGGGCGCCGGCGAGGTCGATGCGATCGTGCCGCCAAAACGCACGTCGATGGCACGGTGCAGGTGCCCGCAAATGACGCGTTCCACGTTGGGATGGCGCGCGACCAGGGCCTCGAGAGCGGCGCTGCCTTCCAGCAGACCGATCTCGTCCATGTGCCCTATCAGCGTCCGGAAGGGCGGATGGTGCATGGCGACGACCACCGGCTCGTCGCGGCAGGCGTCCAGCTGGGCTTCCAGCCAGCCCAGGCGCTCCGCGCAGAGCGTGCCATGGCTTTGGCCGGGCACACAGGTGTCGAGCGTGAGCAGGTGCAGGCCGCCGACCTTCACGCTGTACTGCACGAAGCCGTCGTCGCCCAGGTAGGCGTGCGACGGGAAGCTGCGACGCAGCTGCTCGCGGTCGTCGTGGTTGCCGGGCATCAGGTAGACCGGCATCGTGAGTGGCGCGAGCAGTTCGGCCATGTGCGCGTATTCGGCGGCGCGGCCGAAGTCGCTCAGATCGCCGGTGATGACGACCGCGTCGGGCGCCTGGCGCAGGCGCAGCACGCTCTGCACGGCGCGCTTCAGGTAGGGCGCGGTGTCGATGCGGCCGTAGGCCAGGCGGCCCGGTTCGCGGATGTGCAGGTCGGTCAGCTGCACCAGCAAGGTCGTGCTCATGCGATTGCATCCTGTGAGGTCATGAGTCGGTCGGGATGGATCCGGATGCCGATGTGGTCGCCCGCCTGGAACGGTGTGTCGCGCACTGCGTCGGCCAGCCAGCCGGGCTGGTCGGCCACGGCAAGCCGCAACTGCACGCGGTCGCCCAGGAAGGTGCGCTGCTCGACGCGTGCCATGCCCCAGCCGTCCTGACCGGCGGGGCCGACCTGGATGTCTTCGGGCCGAACGAGCAGGGTCGGGTGGCTCATCCAGTTGGGTGGGCACGCAATGGCGGTGCCGCCGAAGCTGGCCATGCCCTGGGCGATGGCCTCGGCGGAGCGCTCGAGGCGGTTCACCCGCCCCAGGAATTCGGCCACGAAGGGATGGCTCGGCGCGCGGTACAGGTCCTCGCCGCGGCCGATCTGCACGATGCGGCCAGCCCGCATCACGGCCAGGCGATCTGCGATGGCCATGGCTTCCTGCTGGTCGTGCGTCACGTGGATGGCCGTGATGTGCAGCCGGCGCAGCAACTCGGCCAGCTCGTCGCGCAACGACTCTTTCAGCTTGGCGTCGAGCGCCGCCAGAGGCTCGTCCAGCAGCAGCACGCGCGGACGCACCGCCACGGCGCGCGCCAGGGCCACGCGCTGGCGCTGGCCGCCGGAGAGTTCGCCGGGGCGCTTGTTCTCCAGACCGCTCAGGCGCGTGAGATCGACCAGCTCGCCGACCACACGTTTTTCTTCAGCCGCGGCAACGCCGCGGATGCGCAGCCCGTAGCCGATGTTGGCGGCCACGCTCATCTGCGGAAACAGCGCGTAGCTCTGGAACACCATGCCCACGCCGCGCTGCTCGACCGGCTTGTTGGTCACGTCCTGGTCGCCGAAGCGGATGCGGCCGCCCTCGTCAAGCGTCTCGAGCCCGGCAACCAGACGCAGCAGCGTGGTCTTGCCGCAGCCCGAGGGGCCGAGCAGCGCGAGCACTTCGCCCGGCTCGACCTGCAGGCTGGTGGGCTGCAGGCCGCGGGTGCCATCAGCGTAGGTTTTGGAGCAGTCGTCGATGTCGACCGGGATACTTTCAAGTTCCATGGCGTTTCTGCAGGAGACCGGCGAGGGACTGAAGGCCCCACAGCACCGGAAGGATGACGATGAAGAAGACCAGCGTGTAGGCCGATCCGATTTCCAGCCGCATCGAGGCGTAGCTGTCGGCCAGGCCCACCGGCAGCGTGCGGGTGAGCGGCGTGTGCAGCATCCAGGTGAGGTTGAATTCGCCGACCGAGAGCGTGAAGACCATCAAGCTGCCAGCCACGATGGCCGGGAGCACCGCCGGCACCAGGATGCCGAGGAAGCGCTGTCGGAAGCTGGCGCCGAGCGTCCGCGCGGCTTCTTCCAGCGCGAGGAGGTCGTGCCGCTCGAAGGCCGAGGCCACGGTGCGCACCATGAATGGCAGCGTGAAGACGATGTGGCCGACCAGAATGAAGGCGAAGCTCTGTCGAAAGGCGCTGATCTGGCCGTAGGCCAAGATCAGCGCCAGCGCGGTCGCCAGGCCCGGCACCGCCACCGGCAGCGTGAGCAGTTCCTCGAAGATGCGCGCGGCGCGCGAGTGGCTGCGCGCCAGCGCGTAGGCGCAGGGCACGCCCAGCAGCACGGTGCAGGCGACGCAGATCAGCGCCAACGCGAGCGACCAGCCGACGGTGCCGCCGTAGACCTCCCACACCTCGCCCAACCAGCGCAGCGTGAGACCGCTCTTGAGTCCCACGCTGTAGTTGTTGACAAGCCCCGCCATCACCGACAGCAGCATCGGCGAGATCATGAACACACTCACGATCGCGGTGATGGCCAGCAGGACGGGCGCCCGGGGTTGCGTGTTGTTCTTTCGCATCCGTCGTTCCCTCATCGCGCCACCGGGTTGGCACCGAAATGCCGCGCCACGAAGAGCACGAGCCAGGTCACCACGCCGAGTGCGATCGACAGCGACGCGGCCAGCGCGAAGTTGGCATAGTTGGTGAACTCGTTGTAGATGGTGATCGGGATCACCTCGAACTTGCTGGCCAGCGTGAAGGCCGTGCCGAAGGCGCCCATCGAGGTCGCGAACAGGATCGCACCGCAGGCCAGCGTGGTCGGCGCCAGTTCGGGCAGCCACACGTCGCGCACCACGCGCAGGCGCGAGGCACCGAGCGAGCGGGCCGCTTCTTCGAGCTGCGTGTTCATCGACTCGGCGGCCGCTGCGTAGGTGGCGATGGCGCGCGGCAGCGAGAAGTACAGGTACGCCAGGAACAGGCCCAGCAGGCCGTAGGCGAAGGTGATGCGCTCGCCCACCAGCGCATCGGACAGGTCGGCCACCAGGCCCTGGCGTCCACCCAGCAGGATCACGAAGAAGCCGATGATCACGCCGGGAAAGGACAGCGGCAGCGTCAGCAGCGACAGCAGCACGCGCTTGCCGGCGAAATCGCGGCGTGCGAGGTAGACGCCGACCGCGCCGCCGAGAATCAGCGTGGCCAGCGTGACGCCGAGCGACAGCAGCACCGTATTGAGCATGCTCGACAGGTATCGCCCGTCACTCAGCACCGCGAAGTAGGTCGCCCAGCCTTTGCCGGCCGGTAGCGCCAGAAGGTGCATCACCGGCAGCAGCCAGAACATCAGGAAAAACGCGCCGGCCGGGGCTGCGCAGCCCAGCAGCAGCCAGCGCTGGCGTGTCCTCAACGCACGTCCTTCAGATAGCGGTCGGAGAAGGCGCGCTGGCTGGCGGCCATGTGTGCGTAGTCGATCGTCTTGGCGCGTGCGTACTCGGCGGCGGGCAGGAACTGGGCCTCGACGTCCTTCGGCATCGCGCCGGCGCGGACAGGGCGCAGGTAGGCTTTGGCCCAGACCGCCTGGCCCTCGTCGGACAGCACGAAGTCGAGCACCTTCTTGGCTTCGGCCGCATGCGGCGCGTTGGCCACCATACTCATGACGTACGGCACGACGACGGTGCCTTCGGTCGGGATCACGAAGGCGACGTTGGCCTTGTCCTTGTACTTGGCGCGGTAGGCGTTGAAGTCGTAGTCGAGCAGGATCGCGATCTCGCCCGACAGCACGCGTGCATACGAAGTCTGCTTGGGCACGATGGGCTCGTTCTTCTGGAGTGCCTTGAAGTAGTCGATGGCCGGCCCGAAGTTGTCGAGCGTGCCGCCACGCGCTGCGTTGACGGCCACTGCGCCGACGTAGCCGACAAAGGCCGATGCCGGGTCGAGGTAGCCGATCAGGCCCTTGTACTCGGGCTTGAGCAGGTCGGCCCACGACTTGGGCACCGGCTTGCCCTTGAGCGCGTCGACGTTGACCATGAAGCCGAGCGTGCCGGAATGGATGCTGAACCAGTTTCCGGCCGGATCCTTCAGGCCATCGGGGATGTCCTTCCAGTTGGCGGGCTGGTAGGACGCGACCACGCCGTCCTTCTGCGCCTGGATGGCGAAGGTAACGCCGAGGTACGTCACGTCGGCCACAGGGCTGGCCTTCTCGGCCACCAACTGCGCCAGCGACTGGCCCGAGTTCTTATTGTCTGCCGGCACCGTGATGCCGGTCTTGGCCTTGATGGCACGCAGCTGCGTGCCCCAGTCCGCCCACTCGGTGGGGCAGTTGTAGCAAATGGCCGTCTGGGCCATGGCGCTTGCGGCGGCGAAGCCGGCGGCCAGCACGCCGATGCGGACGATGCGTCGTAGGGTCGATGACATGGGAACTCCTGGAGTGGATGGGAGGTTGGGGACAGGGGTTGAAAAGATCGAGGACGCAGGTCAGGTGCTGTCGGCAGGTGCCGCGGCGCAGGACTCACCCTCGCGGAACGTGTGAGGCAGACGCAGGCTGGCTTCGGGCGTCAGCGGCGTGCCGTCTTCCAGCGAGCGCAGCAGCCACTCCACACCATGGCGGCCGATATCGTGGTTGGGCTGCGCCACGGTGCTGAGCGCGGGCGTCAGGTCTTCGCCGAGTGCGATGCCGTCGAAGCCGACCACCGCCAGATCCCGCGGCACCCGCAGCCCGCTCAGATGGGCGGCGCGGATGCTGCGGATGGCGAGCAGGTCGTTCGAGCAGAAAAGGGCGGTAGGCCGCGGCGTCTTTTGCAGGTAGTGGCGCAATGCCTCCACGGCGGTTTGGACGAAGGGCACCTCGAGCAGCGGCGGTGCGCGGAGGCCCGCGTCGGCCATGCCCCGGAGATAGCCGCGGCAGCGCTGCTGCGCGCGATCCGACGCGGCCAGCGTACCGCTGACCATGGCGATGCGCCGGTGGCCCAGGCGCACCAGGTGGGCGACGACCTCGGCCGACGCGCCTTCACTGTCGACCGACACGCAGGGGTGCGCCGGGTGCATGTTGTAGGCCAGCACATAGGGCACGGCCGCAGCGTTCAGCCGCTGCAGCGCGACCGAACTCGACGGGTTGGAGACGACCAGGATCATGCCGGCGACATTGCCCGCAATCAATTGGTTCACCGCGCGCTCTTCCTGGTCGAGCTCGTAGCCTGTGGTGACCGGAACGATGGCGTAGCCGCCTGCAGCGGCGGCCTGCGCAATGCCTTGCAGGTATTCGGCGAAGGTCGGGTTCAGCAGGGTGGGCAGCACAACACCCAGCACCCGGCTGCGCTGGGTGCGCAGCGTGCGCGCGCTCGTGTTCGCCACATAGCCCAGTTCCTTGGCCACGCGCTCGATCAACTCGCGGGTGGCCGGCGCCACCTTGTCGGGGAAGTTGAAGACCCTCGACACCGTGGCGATGGAGACGCCGGCGTGGCGGGCAACGTTTTGAATGTTCATCGATCGGCGCCATGTAAACGTTTACATTGCACCGCGGTGCCATGACGCCGTGATGACGGTCGATAAAAAACCGCACTAGCCCTGGCCGGGTCGGTGCGGTTTCAGATCCGAAGCAGGAACAGGGCGCAGGCGCTCAGCGCGCACGGCGCACGCGGCGCAACTCGTCCAGCACCAGGCAGATCGCGCCGAGCGTGATCGCGCTGTCGGCCACGTTGAAGGCCGGGAAGTGCGAGTTTCTCCAGTGGAAGTCCAGGAAGTCGACCACGTAGCCGTGCATCATGCGGTCGATCACGTTGCCGATCGCGCCGCCCAGGATGCAGGCCATCGCGAACGAGAAAAGCTTCTGGCCCGCGTGCGTTTTCAGCATCCAGAAGATGAACGCCGCCGCCGCCACGCCGATGCCTGTGAACAGCCAGCGCTGCCAGCCCGAGCTGTCCGCCAGGAACGAGAAGGCTGCGCCGGTGTTGTGAGCCCGCACGATGTTGAAGAAGCTCGTGACGGTGGTGTAGCCGCCGTACTGGTAGTAGCCGACGATCAGCGTCTTGGTGTATTGGTCAATGATCAGAATGACCAGCGCAAGCCCGATCCAGGGCCAGACGCCGGTGTTCTTGCCGAACGACGTGGAAGCAGCGGTGCGGGCCATCAGGCAATGCTCCGCACTTCGCCCGCGCCGTGCAGGTTGCTGGTGCAGCGGCCGCAGATCGTCGGGTACGCGGCATCGTGGCCCACATCGGCGCGGTAGTGCCAGCAGCGCTCGCACTTCACATCGGAACTGGCCTTGACGGCGATCGACAGGCTCTCGCCCGCCGTCAATCGAACTGCGGACGTGATGAACACGAACTTCAGGTCGTCGCCCAGGCTGGCCAGCAGTGCATGGTCGTGCGGGCCGGCCGTGAGCGCGAGGTTCGCCTGCAGCGACGAGCCGACCTTGCCTTCGGTGCGCACCGTTTCGATTTCCTTGTTGACGCTGTCGCGGATCTCGCGGATGCGCGTCCACTTGGCCAGCAGCGCGTCGTCAAGCGCACCGAACTGGCTGTAGGTCTGCGTGAAGATCGACTCGCCCGGCTGGCCGGTGCCCACCAGCTTCCATGCCTCTTCGGCTGTGAAGCTGAGGAAGGGCGCCATCCAGCGCAGCATCGCCTGCGTGATGTGCCACAGCGCGGTCTGCGCGCTGCGGCGCGCATGCGAGCCGGGCGCCGTGGTGTAGAGCCGGTCCTTCAGCACGTCGAGGTAGAAGGCGCCGAGGTCTTCGGAGCAATACACCTGCAGCTTGGCGACCACCGGGTGGAACTCGTAGACCTTGTAGTGCGCCAGCACCTCGGCCTGGAACTGCGCCGCACGGGCCAGCGCATACCGGTCGATCTCGAGCAACTGGTCGAGCGGCACCGCATCCTTGCGGATGTCGAAGTCGCTGGTGTTCGCGAGCAGGAAGCGCAGCGTGTTGCGGATGCGCCGGTAGGCATCGACCACGCGCGCGAGGATCTTGTCGTCGCCCGCGATGTCGCCCGAATAGTCGCTCGCCGCCACCCAGAGGCGGATGATCTCGGCGCCCAGCTTCTTGCTGACCTCCTGCGGATCGAGGCCGTTGCCGAGCGACTTGCTCATCTTGCGGCCCTGGCTGTCGATGGTGAAGCCGTGCGTCAGCAGGCCCTTGTACGGGGCGCGGCCCTCCAGCGCGCAGGCAATCAGCAGCGATGAATGGAACCAGCCGCGGTGCTGGTCGTGCCCTTCGAGGTAGAGGTCGGCTTCGGGGCCGGCCTCGTGGTGCACATGGGGGTGCGTGCCGCGCAGCACGTGCCAGAAGGTCGAGCCCGAGTCGAACCACACCTCCAGGATGTCGGTGCTCTTGGTGTAGCTGGGTGCGTCGGCCGCGCCCAGGATCTCTTCGACTGTCACGCGGCTCCAGGCCTCGATGCCGCCCTTCTCGACGATGTCGGCTGCCTGGTCGAGGATCTCCATCGTGCGCGGGTGCAACTCACCCGAATCCTTGTGCAGGAAGAACGGGATCGGCACGCCCCAACTGCGCTGGCGGCTGATGCACCAGTCGGGCCGGTTGGCGATCATGTCGTGCAGCCGCGCCTTGCCGTTCTCGGGGTAGAAACTCGTCTGCTCGATCGCTTCGAGCGCGGTCTGGCGTAGCGTCTTGGGCGCCTTGTCCTTGGTGAACACGCCTTCGCCCTCGTCCATGCGCACGAACCACTGGGCGGCCGCGCGGTAGATCACCGGCGTCTTGTGGCGCCAGCAATGCGGGTAGCTGTGGGTGATGGTTTCGGTGGCCAGCAGCCGGTTCGCGTCGCGCAGCGCCTGCAGGATGACCGATACGGCCTTCCAGATGTTCTGGCCGCCGAACAGCGGGAAGTCGGCCGCGTACGAGCCGTTGCCCTGCACCGGGTTCAGGATGTCATCGATCGCCACGCCGTGCGCGACGCAGGAGTTGAAGTCGTCCACGCCGTAGGCGGGCGACGAGTGAACCAGGCCGGTGCCGTCGTCGGCGGTCGCGTAGTCGGCCAGGTAGACCGGCGACAGGCGGCGGTAGCCCGCGTCCGCGTCGTAGAGCGGATGCTGGAACTCGAGGCCGCCGAGCTTCTCGCCCTTGACCGTGGCCAGCACCTCGCCGTCGAGTGCATAGCGGTTCAGGCACATCTCGACCAGCGAGGCGGCCAGCACCAGCAGGCCGCGCGGGGTGTCGACCAGCGCGTAGTCGAGCTCGGGGTTGAGGTTGATCGCCTGGTTGGCCGGGATGGTCCACGCGGTGGTGGTCCAGATCACGGCGAACGCGTCCTTGGTCAGTGCAGGCAGATCGAAGGCTGCCGCCAGTCGGGCCGGGTCGTGCGCCTTGAACGCCACGTCGAGGGTCTGGCTTTTCTTGTCGGCGTACTCGATCTCGAATTCGGCGAGCGAGGAGCCGCAGTCGAAGCACCAGTACACGGGCTTCAGGCCACGGTAGACAAAACCGCGCTCGATCACGCGCTTGAACGCACGCAGTTCGCCGGCCTCGTTGGCGAAGTCCATCGTCTTGTACGGGTGATCCCACTCGCCGAGCACGCCGAGGCGCTGGAAGTCGACCATCTGCTGCGCGATCTGCTCGGTCGCATAGGCGCGGCTCTTGGCCTGCATCTCGTCGCGGCCCAGGTTGCGGCCGTACTTCTTTTCGATCGCGTTCTCGATCGGCAGGCCGTGACAGTCCCAGCCCGGTACGTAGAGCGCGTCGAAGCCCTCCAGCTGGCGCGCCTTGGTGATCATGTCCTTCAGGATCTTGTTCACCGCGTGGCCCATGTGGATCTGGCCGTTGGCGTAGGGCGGGCCGTCGTGCAGGATGAACTTCGGTGCGCCCGTGCGGGCGTCGCGCAGACGCTGGTAGCGGCCTTCGTCTTCCCACTCCTTGACCCAGCCCGGTTCGCGCTTGGCCATGTCGCCGCGCATCGGGAAGGGGGTGTCGGGCAGGTTGAGGGTGGCGCGGTAGTCGGTGCCAGCGGAAGTGAGTGCGTCAGACATAAGGGCTTGGTTGCTCGACCGGGTGAATGTGGGCGCGACCTGCAGTGCAGGAAACTTTTGGGGATCTTTTCAAGAAACACCGTGGAACCGGCTCCGCCGGGCCACCGGTGTTGCCCCCGGCAGGGGGTTGGCGTGCGCGACACGAAGTGCGCGCCGCCTGGGGGCGAGTGTCAAATTCGGTCGCGCGTGGTCTGGCGATGGGTGGAAGCGAAGAATGCGCGCGCGTCGTCGCCATCCTTCGCGATGCCCGAGGTCAGGGCTTCGAGGCTGGTGTAGCGCAATTCGTCGTGCAGTTTGTGCAGCAGTTCCACGCGCACGATTTTACCGTAGGCCCCTTCGCCGCCGAGCCCGGCCGGCCATTCGAGGCAGTGCGTCTCGAGCAGCACCCGGCCCGCGTTGACATCGTTGGCATCCAGCGACGGGCGCACGCCGAGGTTGGCGACGCCTTGCAGCGGCCGTTCGGCGAGCCCGTACACCAGCACCGCGAAGATGCCGCTGGCGGCCGGCTTCCAGTGCTTGAAGCGCAGGTTGAGAGTGCGAAAACCGTCGTCGCGGCCGGGCGCCGAGGCGCCGAGCGCGCGGCCGAGCTTGCGCCCGTGCACCACGTGGCCCGATATGGCGTAGGGCCGGCCCAGCAGCGCCTGGGCGTCCGCCATGCGGCCCTGGCCGAGCGCCTCGCGTACCGCCGAACTCGACACGCGCAGGCCGTGCACTTCGTAGCTGTTCATGCGCGCCACATCGAAGCCGCGGCTGTCACCGGCCGCGTCCAGCATCGCGTAGTCGCCGGCGCGCTTGGCGCCGAACCGGAAATCGTCACCAACCAGCACGTAGCGGGCGCCGAGACCGTCGACCAGCACCTGCTGGATGAATCCGTCCGGCGACTGGGCGGCGAGCCGTGCATCGAAGGGCAGCACCACCGCCTGGTCGACGCCACAGGCGGCGAGCGCGGTGAGCTTGTCGCGCAGCGTGCCAATGCGCGCCGGCGCCAGCTCGGGGCGCTTGGCGAGCGCGGCGAAATAGTCGCGTGGATGCGGCTCGAAAGTCAGCACGCAGCTCGGCAGCCCGCGCTGGCGCGCCTCGGTTGCCAGCAAGGCCAGCATGGCCTGGTGGCCACGGTGGACGCCGTCGAAATTGCCGATGGTGAGGGCGCACGCCGGCGCGATGCCGGGATGCCGGAACCCGCGGAATACCTGCATGGGTTGTTATCTTTTTGATAGCACCGTGCGCCCGCTGGATGGGCGCCGGAAGGCTATTTGTCATAAAGCCGGTATATTGTGACGCAGTGCAACGAAAGCGGCTCCCGCCGCACCGTCATTGCGCCGGTTCGCTGGTCTTTCCGTGGTTCTTCTTTTTGGAGGCGTGTGGTGAAGGTCTTGAAGCTGTCAGCCCAGGGGTTGCCCCAGTCGTGGATTTCGCTCGAACAGGCGGTGACGCACTACGCCGCGGACGAGGTGCGCTGGGAAGCCGGGGGCGAGATCGCGCTGTTTCGCGGCGGCCACAACGCTGCCACCGGGCTGCAGTCGCAGATCGTGGTCAACAGCATCATCGGCACCAAGGGCGTGCCGCGCATCAACCCCTTCAACCAGCGCCCGGGCCTGACCAACAGCAAGCTGTTCGCCCGCGACCGCAACATCTGCGCGTACTGCGGCGGCCATTTCCACGAAGACGAACTCACGCGCGAGCACATCATTCCGTTCGCCCAGAACGGCATCGACACCTGGATGAACGTGGTCACGGCCTGCAAGCCCTGCAACCACCGCAAGAGCAGCCGCACGCCCGAGCAGGCCCACATGCCGCTGCTGTATGCGCCCTATGTGCCGAGCCTGTGGGAAGACTTCATCCTGCGCAACCGCCGCATCCTGGCGGATCAGATGGAGTTCCTGATGGCGCATTTGCCGCACAGCTCCCGGCTGCACGGCTAGCGCCACTTAGCCACTTATTCAGTAGGTAAGTTCGAGCAGCGCCATGTGGCCCTGCGTGGCCGGCCAGGTCAGGCCGGTGACGCGCTCGCCATTGAATTCGCCGGTGATTGCGCGCTGCGTGTCGCTCGCCAGCTTGATCTTCGAACTCGACATGCCCGATCCCTTCGGCGGCACGCCCGGCAAGGCGCTCTGGCCATCGAAGCGCATCGCGTCGCGCTCGGCGTCGAAGTAGCCGCGCGGCCGCGTGAAGATCACGATGGCCTTGGCATCGCTGTCCGCCGGCAGGATGCGATCCGGCCGCAGGTTGACGATGTTGCTGCTGCGCGGGAACGGGCTGCGGTAGATGTGGGTCGTGGCATAGCCTGGGGCAGCAATCTCGAACTCATAGGGCGTGCCGGGCTGCGCAGTGAAGGGGCCCCAGCGTCCGTCGGCCGCGACGGTCTTGCGGTGCACCGCGCCGCCGAGGCGCGCACCGGTGGCCGGGTCGACGGCGTAGACCGCGAGTTGCGCCCCCGACAGCGCGAGGTTGTTGGTGAACTGTCCGCTCGCCGGGTCGGTGCTCGAGAGCCCGAAGCCGGTGAGCCGGCCATCGAGCACGATGCGCGCTTCGGGTGTGGCGGTTGTCGTCGCGGGCGCGCTGCCGGTCAGGAACTGCCAGGTAGCGGCGAAGGCCGCGGGCGAGAACGAGGTCTCGCGGTGGTCGGCACGCGGCAGCACCACGTTGGTGGCGCCCTTGAGCGCCGGGCTGTCGTAGCCGATGTTTGTCGGCTTGCCCGGCGTGCCGATCCAGACCCCGTCGGGCTGGGCGTACTTGTCGTTGCTGTCGGAGCGCAGCGTGAGCCAGCGGACGCCCGGCGTGATCTCGTCGCCGTTCGTGCCCTTGGGTGCATTGAGCTGCTGGACGAAGCTCGACAGGCCCGAAAACTCGCTCTGTTCGTTGAAGCCCTTCACCGCCCAGATGCCGTGCGCGGGATTGCCGCCGAGCACGACATGGCTCACCTTGCCCGCGCCGTCACCGTTCTGCACATAGTTGCGGATGGTGTTGCCGCCACGCGAGTTGCCCAGCAGGATGACCTTGCTCGCGCCGGTCGCCTTCAGCACGCGGTCGACTTCGGCCTGCAGGAACGCCATCGACTCGGCGGTCGAGGTGCGGCCCGGCTGAGCCACCGTGTCGGTGTCGCGCGCGAGCGGCAGCGGCTGGTCGAGCGCAAACAGCCGGTCGCGCGGCCAGCCGTTCGACTCGAAGCGCCAGATCGTGGTCTGCCAAAGCGCAGCCGAGTCGCCATTGCCATGCATGAAGACGATCGGCGGGCGCTCGGAAGACGTGGACATGGTGCTGCAGGCGGCAAGCAAGGATGCAGCCATGCCGGTGAGGAGAAGGTGGCGGCGAGTATGCATAAGGTCTCTTTGAATGGAGCCTCCGCCCCCTAGGCAAACACGCCGGCAGTGTCGTTCATGCGCGCCGACACTTCGCCGAGGTGATGCAGCGAGTCGCCGAAGGTCATTTCCATCTGCGTCAGCTTGCGGAAATAGTGGCTGCCGATGTATTCGTCGGTCACGCCGATCCCGCCGTGCAGTTGCACCGAGTTCGCGGCAACGTAGCGCATCGACGTACCCAGTTGGTACTTGGCCCGCGCCATCGCCTGGCGCCGCTCGGCCGCCGGGGCGTTGAGCTTGAGCGTGGCGTAGTAGCTCATCGAACGGGCCAGCTCGAGTTGCATCTTCATGTCGGCCACGCGATGGCGCAGCGCCTGGAAGGTCGAGATGGTCACGCCGAACTGCTTGCGCTGGTTCATGTAGTCGACCGTGAGCGCCACCGTCTTGTCCATGACGCCGACCGCTTCGGCGCACAGCGCTGCGATGCCGATGTCGACGGCATGCTCGAGCGCGGCGAGGCCGTCTTTCGTGATCAGGCTGGCGGCTGCCTTGTCGAACACGACCTCGGCGCCGCGGCTGCCGTCCTGCATGCCGTAGCCGCGCGCCTCGACGCCGCTGGCCGCGCGCTCGACCAGGAACAGCGCGATCTTGCCGTCGAGCTGTGCCGGCACGATATAGGCATCGGCTTCGTCGCCGGCTGCCACGATGCTCTTGGTGCCGTTCAGCGCATAGCCGTTGCCGGCTGCAGTCGCTTTCGCTTCACAGTGGTCGAGCTTGTAGCGTGCCTTGCGTTCCTGGTAGGCCAGCACCACGAGCGCCTGGCCGCCGGCAATGCGCGGCAGCCAGTTTTCCTTGATGGCCTCGTCGGCATAGCCTGACAGCACGCCACCCGCGATCAGCGCCTGGGCGAGCGGCTCCAGCACGATGCCTCGGCCCAGCTCTTCCATCACGACCATGCCTTCAACGGGGCCCATGCCCATGCCACCGTCGTCTTCCGGGATGTAGAGGCCGGCCAGGCCGAGCTCGGCCAGTTCGTCCCACGCCTCGCGCGAGAAGCCGCCCGCCGCTTCGGTGGCACGGCGGCGCTCGAAGTCGTAGCCCTTGTCGACCCACTTGCGCACGGCGTCGCGCAGTTGTTCCTGGTCGTCCGAAAAATTGAAATCCATGTTCTTGTCTCCTCAGCCCAGCACCGTCTGGGCGACGATGTTGCGTTGCACTTCGTTCGAGCCGCCGTAGATGGTGGTCTTGCGCATGTTGAAGAAGGTCGAGGCCAGCGGCGCCAGCGACACCTGGCCGCCCGGGAAGTTGCCCTGCCAGCCGGCTTCCATCGCTTCGCGGATCAGCGGCAGCGCGAACGGGCCGGCCGCCAGCATCATGAGTTCGCTGTAGCGCTGCTGGATCTCGCTGCCGCGGATCTTGAGCAGGCCGGCCACGTCGAGCGAGTTCTTGCCCGAAACGGCGGCGGACAGCACGCGCAGCACCATCATCTCGAGTGCGACCACGTCGACCTCGAGCTTGGCCACCTCGTCGCGGAAACGCGGGTCGTCCCAGACGCCTTCGCTCTTTGCAATGCGCTTGAGCCGCTCCAGCTCGCGCTTGGCGCGGTTCACGTCGGCGATGTTGGTGCGTTCGTGGCTGAGCAGGTGCTTGGCGTAGGTCCAGCCCTTGTTCTCTTCGCCGATCAGGTTTTCGGCCGGCACTTCGACGTTGTCGAAGAACACTTCATTCACCTCGTGGCTGCCGTCCATCAGCTTGATCGGCCGCACGGTGACGCCCGGCGACTTCATGTCGAGCAGCAGGAAGCTGATGCCGGTTTGCGGCTTGCCTTCGTTGCTGGTGCGAACCAGGTTGAACATCCAGTCGCCGTGCTGGCCAAGCGTGGTCCAGGTTTTCTGGCCGTTGACGATGTACTTGTCCCCCTTGCGTTCGGCCTTGGTCTTGACCGACGCCAGGTCGGAGCCCGAGCCCGGCTCGCTGTAGCCCTGGCTCCACCAGACCTCGCCGCTCGCGATGCCGGGCAGAAAGCGCTTTTGCTGTTCGGCGTTGCCGAAGGCCTGGATCACCGGCGCCACCATCACGGGGCCGAACGGAATGATGCGGGGCGCGCCGGCCAGCGCGGTTTCTTCTTCGAACAAATGCTTCTGCACGGCGGTCCAGCCGGGGCCGCCGAACTGGGCCGGCCAGCCGTAGCCGAGCCAACCCTTCTTGCCGAGGATCTTGGCCCAGCGTTGCAGATCGTCGCGCGTCAGGTCGAGCGCGTTGTGAACCTTGTTCGAGATGTCCTGGGGCAGGTTTTCCTTGACCCAGGCGCGAATTTCCTCGCGGAACTTCTGTTCTTCGGGCGTGAAGCTCAAATCCATGCGTGCCTCGCTGTGTGCTGTGCGGCGCCGCCGAAGGGCGGCTGTCTCCGTGCCAGCTGCGCGTTTTAGCACGATCGTGCACAAACGGAGTGTCGAGGCCGTGACATGCGGCCTCGATAATCCGCGCCCAATGCAGAAGAACATCGTGATCCTGATTTCGGGCGGAGGCTCCAACATGGCCGCCATCGTGCGGGCCGCCGAGCGCGGGCGCTGGGGCGCGCGCTTCGACGCGCGCGTGGCGGCTGTCGTCAGCAACCGGCCAGGGGCGGGCGGGCTCGAAATCGCCGGGGGGCTCGGCATCGCCACGGCCGTGGTCGACCACCGGGCGTTCGATTCACGCGAGACTTTCGATGCCGCGCTGTCGGCAGAAATCGATGCGCATGCGCCGGCGCTCGTGGTGCTGGCCGGCTTCATGCGCATCCTCACGCCGGGCTTCGTCGCGCACTACGCGGGGCGGCTGGTCAACATCCATCCCTCGCTGCTGCCGGCTTTCCCGGGCTTGCATACGCACCGGCGGGCGCTAGAGGCCGGCTGCAGAGTGGCTGGCGTCACGGTGCACCAGGTCACGGCCGAACTCGATCACGGGCCGATCCTGGCCCAGGCGGTGGTGCCGGTGTTGCCTGACGACAACGCCGAAACACTGGCTGCGCGGGTGCTGACGCAGGAGCACCGCATTTATCCGCAGGCGATCGAGGCGTGGCTGGCCGGAGTGTGACAATATGTTTCTTCGCCCCTAGCTATGGGAGCTTGGTGAAGCGCGGCTGCAGGACGCCATCGACAACGACCGACTCGCCGAACATCGTGGCGGGCCGAACCCAGAGGCCCCGCGCGCCGTAGAGGGCGCGGTAGAGCGTCATGGGCTCCAGCGTTTCGCTGTGGCGCACGGTGCCGATCACCTCGTACTCGCCGCCCTTGTAGTGGCGGTAAAGGCCGGGCGGGGTTTCGATCAGCGGTGGCAGGTCGGTGTCTTGCATGTAGGGTGTCCTTGGTAACGAAGCCATGAGGAGGTGGGGTGGATCGGGCAGATTTCATTCATCTGGTGCGGTTGAGCGAGCATGCCAGCGCCGACGACAGCGCGCGCTACCGGCGCGGCGTGGCGCTGTTTGCGGCGCTCGGCTACCTCTGGGTGTTTGCGTGCCTGTTGCTGGCCCTCGCCGTGATCGTCTGGGCGCTCACGCCGCTGGGGCAAGGGCGGTTTCAGGTCGGCCGCGTCTGGGCGCTGGTGTTCGGGATCGGACTGTTCTGGGTCACGCTGCGGGCGTTGTGGGTGCGGTTCGATGCGCCTGACGGCGTGCGGCTACTGCCCGAAGACGCGCCCGGCCTGTTCAAGGCTCTCGACCGCATCCGCGCGAAGATCGACGGCCCGCCGATCCACGAGGTCTACCTCGATGACCAGTTCAACGCGAGCATCCGGCAGGCGCCGCGCTACGGGCTGTTCGGCGGCGCAGTCAACTGCCTGAGCCTGGGGCTGCCACTGCTGATGGCGCTGGAACGGCGCCGGCTGCTCTCGGTGCTGGCGCACGAATACGGCCACCTGCGCGGCAACCACGGCCGACTCAGTGCCTGGATCTACCGCACCCGCCTGTCCTGGCTCCGGCTCGATGCCAGCCTGCAGCGCAACGAAGGCCCGATGGCGTTGGTATCGCAAGCCTTCTTCCATTGGTACTTTCCGCGCTTTGCCGCGCGTACCTTCGCGCTGGCGCGCCAGGACGAGTACGAGGCCGACCGCATTTCCGCCATGCTGCTCGGCAACGCCGTCGCAGCCGAAGCCCTGACCGAAATCGCGATAAAGGGCCATTGGTACGCGCAGTCGTTCTGGTCCGGCCACTGGGCTCGCGCCGCGCATGAAGGCACGGTGGCCGCGCCGTTCGTCACGCTGCGCGAGCGTTTCCGCGAACCTCCCCCGCCCGAGTTCGCGCGCGAGGCACTGCGCCGCGCGTTGCGCCAGGTGAGCGATGTCGACGACACCCATCCGGTGCTGCGCGACCGGCTTGAAGCCCTCGACCAGAAACCGGCGCTGCCGAGCTGGTCGCGCGGCGCGGCGCTCGACCTGCTGACCGACCCCGATAAATGGGTCGCACATTTCGATCAGGAATGGCGCCGGCGCCAGGCCGACGACTGGCGCCAGCATCACGCCTACCTCGGCCGGATGCGTGATCGCATTGCGGCGCTGGCCGAGAGCGCAGGCCGGCACAACGCCAGCGAGATGGTGGAGTGGGCCGACCTCGAGCGCCGCTTCGACGCCCGCGCCGAGGTGCGCGAACGCTACGAGCGTGCGCTGCAGCACACGCCCGACCACGCGGGGGCGCTGCGCGGCCTGGTTCAGACCCTGCCGGTGAGCGAGCGGGCGGCCGGTCTGGCGCTGCTGGAGCAACTGCATGCGTCCGACGCGCCGAGCCGTTGGTGGGCGGCCCAGCATGCGGTGGAATCGCTTGAAAATCCCGATGCCGGCGCCTACGACGAGGCCGCACTCAAGTACTGGCGAGCCCGGCGCAAGGACGCCGAGGAGGCCGAGCGCCGCGCCTGGGAGGAAATCGTCGACACGCCGTTCTTCAGCCAGATCGGGCGGCACGACCTCAGCGAGTTCGAGCTGGGCGAGCTGCGGGCCGACCTGCTGCGGTGCAAGCCCGCCACGCGGGCCTGGCTGGTGCGCAAGAACCTGCGCGAGTTTCGCTGGCGGCGCGCCTACATCGTTTTCATCGAGCTGCCGGACCTGGACGACGAGGAGCGCTATCACCTGTGCCGCGCGCTGGAACGCTCGCTCAGCCTGCCCGGTATCGCGCTGGTGCTGTGGGCCGGCTACTCGCCCACGCTGGAAGAGATCGAACGCCAGACCTTCGGCATCACCTGGGCGCGTGGCAGCGTCTGACTCCACGGTGGCCAGTGGGCCAATGGGACAATCGGTCGATGCATCCCAAAGCCCTGTTGGAGGCGAGCGCCGATCTGGTCGGCCTTGTCCTGAAATTCGATCACCCCGCCGATGCGGTCGTCGCGCGCTTCTTTCGCGAGCACCGCGAGTTCGGCCCGCGCGAGCGCGCCACGCTGGCCGAGACCGTCTACGCCGTACTGCGCAAAAAGCTGCTGTTCGACCACCTGTCGCCTTCCGGCACGGGCTCGAAGGAGCGCCGCATGGCGATTCTGGGCTTTCCCGGCCCGCGCGATTTCCTGAAAAGCGCGCTCAACGATGTCGAAAAGCGCTGGCTCGACAACTGCGACGCGGTGAACGAGGCCGACCTGCTGGAGCGCCATCGCCACAACCTGCCCGAGTGGCTGGTGACGCCGCTCAAGGCCCAACTCGGCAGCGGCTTCTGGTCGCTGGTCGAAAGCCTGCAGCAGCCGGCACCGCTGGATCTGCGGGTGAACGCGTTGAACGAGAAACGCGCCGACGTCCAGAAGGAGCTCAAGCTGGCGGGCATTCCCGTCAAGGCGACGCCGTTTTCGCCGTGGGGCCTGCGCATCGACGGCAAACCGAACCTCAACAAGCTCGACGCATTTGCGCGCGGCGCGGTCGAGGTGCAAGACGAAGGGTCGCAGTTGCTCGCGCTGCTGCTGGACGCCAAGCGCGGCGAGATGGTGGTCGACTTTTGCGCCGGTGCGGGCGGCAAGACGCTGGCCATCGGCGCCAGCATGCGCAACACCGGCCGGCTCTACGCCTTCGATACTTCCGCCCATCGACTCGATGCGCTGAAGCCGCGGCTCGCGCGCAGCAAGCTGTCGAACGTGCATCCGGCCGCCATCGCGCACGAGCGCGACGACCGGATCAAGCGGCTGGCAGGCAAGATCGACCGGGTGCTGGTCGACGCGCCTTGCTCGGGCCTGGGTACGCTGCGCCGCAATCCGGATCTCAAATGGCGCCAATCGCCCCAGTCCGTGCAGGAACTGACCGCCACCCAAACGGCGATCCTGCAGAGCGCGGCGCGGCTGGTGAAGCCGGGCGGCCGGCTGGTCTACGCCACCTGCAGTGTGTTGCCGGAAGAGAACGAGGCCATCGCCGAGGCCTTTTCGGCCGCCCATCCCGATTTCGTGCCGCAGCAGGCCGGCGAACTGCTGGCCGCCCTCAAGGTCGAGGGCGCGCCGGATCTGTGCGTTGGCGGCGAGAGTGGCGCACGCTACCTGCGTCTGTGGCCGCACCGGCACGCCACCGACGGTTTCTTTGCCGCCATTTGGAACCGTGTGTAGGTGGAAGGCTCCAAAGATCAGGAAAACTTGCGATCTATCAAGGATTTAGCCCCCTTTTCGGGGTCGAACCCTTAAAATCACAGGCTACCTGAAGGCTGCACCTTCGTGCGGCCATGGAGTACCTGACTCAATGTTGCTTCCTGACTCTACCGTTCTGAGTGCGGCCATCGACTGGCTCGGACACGGCTTGTGGGATCTCACATGGTGGCAAGTCGTGTTGTACACGCTCGTTACCACGCACATCACGATCGCCGCGGTCACGATTTTCCTGCACCGCACGCAAACGCACCGGGCCATGGATCTCGGGGCGATCCCGTCGCATTTCTTCCGCTTCTGGCTGTGGCTCGGCACCGGCATGGTGACCAAGGAATGGGTGGCCATTCACCGCAAGCACCACGCCAAGTGCGAAACCGAAGAAGACCCGCACAGCCCGCAGGTCAAGGGCATCGACGAAGTGCTTTGGCGCGGCGCCGAGCTGTACCGCGCCGAGTCGAAGAACAAGGAAACGATGGAGCGCTACGGGCACGGCACGCCCGATGACTGGATCGAGCGCAACCTGTACACCCGCTACAGCTGGCAAGGCGTGGGCTTGATGCTGGTCATCAACCTGGCCCTGTTCGGCGCACTCGGCATGGCCGTGTGGGCGGTGCAGATGCTCTGGATCCCAATCACCGCCGCCGGCATCATCAACGGCATCGGCCACTACTGGGGCTACCGCAACTTCGAAGCGCCGGACGCGAGCCGCAATGTTTCGCCCTGGGGCCTGATCATCGGCGGTGAAGAGTTGCACAACAACCACCACACCTACCCGACCTCGGCCAAGTTCTCGGTCAAGAAGTACGAATTCGACATCGGCTGGGTCTACATCCAGATGATGCAGAAAATCGGCTGGGCGAAGGTCAAGAAGGTGCCGCCGAAGATGCTGATGGGCGACATCCAGCCGGTGGCCGACCAGAAAACGCTGGAAGCCGTCATCGCGAACCGCTACGAAGTGATGGCTGGTTACGCGCGCGAAATGCGCCGCACCGCCAAGGGCGAACTGGCGCAGCTCAAGGCAAAGGGTGCGGATCTGTCCGTGCTGAAGGCCGCCAACCGCTGGCTGCACCGCGACGACGACAAGGTGCCTGCGGCTGCCCGTCCGAGCCTGGCCCAGGCCCGCCAGGCCCATCCGGTGCTCGACAAGATGGTCACGATGCGCGAAGAGCTGCGTCAGCTCTGGCTCAACACGTCGCAATCGCGCGAGCAACTCGCGGCCGATCTGGCCGGCTGGTGCCATCGTGCCGAGGCGAGCGGTATCGCGGCGCTGCGCGAATTCTCGATCCGCCTGCGGGCGGCCCGGAGCTAGGGCGCAAGGGGCCTTCGGCCTTTCACCAAAAAGCCGGCCTCGGGCCGGCTTTTTGTTGGGGGATCGCATTCAAGCGCCCACAAAAAACCCGCTGGATCGCAGCGGGTTTTTTTATGGATCGCGCTGAATTACTTCAGCTTGATTTCCTTGTATTCGACGTGCTTGCGCGCCTTCGGGTCGAACTTCATGATCGACATCTTTTCAGGCATCGTCTTCTTGTTCTTGCTGGTCGTGTAGAAGTGGCCGGTACCCGCAGTGGATTCCAGCTTGATCTTTTCGCGTCCGCCTTTGCTCGTTGCCATGATTCAGCTCCTTAAGCTTGGCCGCGTGCACGCAGGTCTGCGAGCACGGCGTCGATGCCGTTCTTGTCGATCAGGCGCAGGGCGGCGCTCGAAACGCGCAGACGCACCCAACGGTTTTCTGTTTCGACCCAGAAACGACGGTATTGCAGGTTCGGCAGGAACCGGCGCTTGGTTTTGTTGTTGGCGTGGGAAACATTGTTCCCGACCATCGGGCCTTTGCCCGTGACTTCACATACGCGTGCCATGTGGACACTTCTTTCATAAACAGCTGGCACCCGATAGGCCCGAAGGCCTTCGCGACAAGGCGTCGCGGGGTGTTTTGCAGCTTGACCTCGCCAGAAACGGGTGGCGGTACCCCGGCCGAATTCGGCAAAGCCTAGGATTATAGCCCGAGCCGGCGGGGTTGTAGCTTATTCCTGCTCCAGGAAGCGCTGGGCGTCGAGCGCCGCCATGCAGCCGGTGCCCGCGCTGGTGATCGCCTGGCGATAGATGTTGTCCTGTACGTCGCCGGCGGCGAAGACGCCGGGCACGCTGGTCATGGTCGCGAAGCCCTGCAGGCCCGAGCGGGTGATGATGTAGCCGCCCTTCATGTCGAGTTGGCCTTCGAAGATGTCGGTGTTCGGATGGTGGCCGATCGCGATGAAGCAGCCCTTGAGGGCGATATCTTCGGTGGCGCCGGTCAGCGTGCTCTTCAGCCGGATGCCCGTGACACCCGACGCGTCGCCCAGCACTTCTTCCAGCGTGTTGTGAACCTTGAGTTCGATCTTGCCTTCGGCCGCTTTCTCGTTGAGCTTGTCGACCAGGATCGGCTCGGCCTTGAACTTGTCGCGCCGGTGCACCAGCGTGACCTTGCGCGCGATGTTCGAGAGATAGAGCGCCTCTTCGACGGCGGTGTTGCCGCCGCCGACCACGCAAACTTCCTGGTCGCGGTAGAAAAAGCCGTCGCAGGTGGCACAACCCGAGACGCCGCGGCCCATGAAGGTCTGCTCGGACGGCAGGCCCAGGTATTTGGCCGAGGCGCCGGTCGCGATGATGAGCGCATCGCAGGTGTAGGTGCCGCTGTCGCCGCTCAGCGTGAAGGGGCGCTTGCTGAAGTCGACCTTGTCGATGTGGTCGAACACGATCTGCGTCTTGAAGCGCTCGGCATGTTCCAGAAAACGCTGCATGAGTTCGGGCCCCTGCACGCCCTGCACATCGGCTGGCCAGTTGTCGACGTCGGTGGTTGTCATGAGCTGGCCGCCTTGGGCCATGCCGGTGATGAGAAGGGGTTGGAGGTTGGCGCGGGCTGCGTAGACGGCCGCCGTGTAGCCGGCGGGGCCGGAGCCAAGGATCAAAACCTTGGCGTGTTGGGTCGATGACATGGTAGAAAGCCTATGGGTTGCACCGCCTCAGCGTGTACATTTTCGAGGGTGATAGCAGGAGTATCACCGTTCGGTTCAAACCGGACGCGGTGGTGTTTTCAATGCGCGCGATTGTATGAATCCATTGGTATTCAACTTCGCGCGACTTCCGGGGATGATGAATGTCGATGCTTTCGAACCTTGAACTGCTGCGGCGCGTGCCGTTGTTCGCCGCACTGACGCCCACGCAGTCGGCGAGTATTGCCGACGCGATCGTCAAGAAGCGCTTCAAGCGCGCCGAAGTGGTGGTTGAACAAGGCAAGAAGTCCGACGCGCTCTACATCATCCTGACCGGACGCGCGCGCGTGATGAGCACCGACAGCCGTGGCCGAGAGGTGATCCTTGCCACCCTGCAGCCGGGCGACTACATCGGCGAGATGAGCCTGATCGACGACGAGCCCCACTCGGCCACGGTGCGCACCGAGGTTCAGACCGACGTGCTGACGCTGGGCCGCGAAGCCTTCTCGCGTTGCCTGCCCGAGAACTCGTCGATGGCGCACAACATCATGCGCGGCCTGGTGCAGCGTCTTCGGCATGCGGATCGCAAGATCGAATCGCTCGCGCTGATGGATGTCTATGGCCGCGTTGCGCGCTCGTTGCTCGAATTTGCCGTGGACGATGGCGCCGGCAATCTCAAGGTGCGCGACAAGATCTCGCGCCAGGATCTGGCCAAGATGGTCGGTGCTTCCCGCGAGATGGTGAGTCGGGTCATGAAGGATCTCGAGGAGCGCGGCTTCGTCCAGACGCAGGCCGACGGCTCGATGATCGTCAAGGATCGGCTCTCATCGCTCACCTGATGGTTCGGCCGGCCGCGTCCCCGCGTGCCCGACTGTCTGTCCGCGGCGCTGACAACGCGGCCGCGCCCGTTTCCGTTAATGTGACTGAGCGCTGCCCGCACGTTGGTGCGCGGTGGCGGCTTTGCTTTCCATGACCTATTCGCTCAATACCCTCCAATCCTCCACGGCGGCCGACGGCCAGCCCGTGCGCCTGCGGGCAATGCGCTTCGCGCACGAGATCACGCTGATCGCCGGCTTCGCCGTGCTGCTGTTCTGGCTGCTCTCGATGTTCAGCTACACGCCCTCGGACGCCGCATGGTCCACGTCGGGCACGGGTGGCGAGGTCAAGAACTGGGGCGGACGGCTCGGCGCGTGGATCGCCGACGGCAGCTATTTCCTGGCCGGCTACTCGGTCTGGTGGTGCTTTGCCGCGGGGGTGCGCGTCTGGCTTTCGTCGCTGGCCGGCTGGCTGCGTGGCGGCGACGCCGCACCGGTCGACATGCCGCCGCCGGGCCGCTTCAATCGCAGCCGCCTCGCATTCTGGTTCGGTCTGCTGCTGCTGCTGGCGGCCAGCGCCATGCTCGAATGGTCGCGTCTCTACCGCCTCGAGTTCCGGCTGCCGGGCCATGGCGGCGGCGTGCTCGGGTATTTCGTCGGGCCGTTGAGCGTCAAGTGGATCGGTTTCACCGGCTCGGCGCTGATCGCCATCGCGGCCGGTGTGATCGGCTCGGCGCTGGTGTTCCGCTTTTCGTGGACGCACCTGGCCGAGCGGATTGGCGCACGCGTCTATTCGCTGTTCGAGCTGCGCCGCGAGAAGCGCGAAATCGCGGAAGACATCGCGCTCGGCAAGAAGGCGGTGCGCGAGCGGCGCGAGCTCACCTCCGACGAGCGTGAATTGCAACCCGACGGCGTCGAGGCGCCCGACGAGGAACTGCGCATCGATCCGCGCCCGAAGCGGCGCCCGGCCTCGCCGCCGGTGCAGATCGAGCCGGCCATGACCGAGGTGCCCAGGAGCGACCGCGTCGCCAAGGAGCGCCAGAAACCGCTGTTCCGCGAGCTGCCCGACAGCAAGCTGCCGCAGGTCGATTTGCTCGACGCGGCGCAGGTGCGGCAGGAAACCGTGTCGCCCGACACGCTCGAGATGACCTCGCGCATGATCGAGAAGAAGCTCAAGGACTTCGGCGTCGAAGTGCGTGTGGTGCTGGCGTCGCCGGGCCCGGTGATCACGCGCTACGAAATCGAACCCGCCACCGGCGTGAAGGGTTCGCAGATCGTCGGGCTGGCCAAGGATCTGGCGCGTTCGCTCTCGCTGGTGTCGATCCGCGTGGTTGAAACCATCCCCGGCAAGAACTACATGGCGCTCGAGCTGCCGAACGCCAAACGGCAGTCGATCAAGCTCAGCGAGATCCTCGGCTCGCAGGTCTACAACGAGGGCAAGTCGATGCTCACGATGGGCCTGGGCAAGGACATCATCGGCAACCCGATCGTGGCCGACCTGGCCAAGATGCCGCACGTGCTGGTCGCCGGCACCACCGGTTCGGGCAAGTCGGTCGGCATCAACGCAATGATCCTGAGCCTGCTCTACAAGGCCGAGGCGCGCGACGTGCGCCTGCTCATGATCGACCCGAAGATGCTCGAAATGTCGGTCTACGAAGGCATCCCGCACCTGCTGGCGCCGGTGGTCACCGACATGCGCCAGGCTGCGCACGGCCTCAACTGGTGCGTGGCCGAAATGGAGCGCCGCTACAAGCTCATGAGCAAGCTCGGCGTGCGCAACCTGGCCGGCTACAACACCAAGATCGACGAAGCCAAGGCGCGCGAAGAGTTCGTCTACAACCCGTTCAGCCTGACCCCCGATTCGCCCGAGCCGCTGCAGCGCGAGCCGCACATCGTGGTGGTGATCGACGAACTGGCCGACCTGATGATGGTGGTCGGCAAAAAGATCGAAGAACTGATCGCCCGCCTGGCGCAGAAGGCGCGCGCCGCCGGCATCCACCTGATCCTGGCCACGCAGCGCCCGAGCGTCGATGTGATCACCGGCCTGATCAAGGCCAACATTCCGACCCGCATCGCATTCCAGGTGTCCAGCAAGATCGACTCGCGAACCATCCTCGACCAGATGGGCGCCGAGGCGTTGCTCGGCATGGGTGACATGCTTTACATGCCGAGTGGTACGGGGTTGCCAATTCGGGTGCATGGTGCGTTTGTGAGCGACGAGGAAGTGCACCGCGTGGTGGCCTACCTGAAGAGCCAGGGCGAGCCCGACTACATCGACGGCGTGCTGGAAGGCGGAACCGTCGACGGCGAGGGGGATCTGATGGGCGAGGGCGGCGGCGACGCGGAGAAAGACCCGATGTACGACCAGGCGGTCGAAGTCGTGCTCAAGAACCGCAAGGCCAGCATTTCGCTGGTGCAGCGCCACCTGAAGATCGGCTACAACCGCGCCGCGCGGCTGGTCGAAGACATGGAAAAAGCCGGGCTGGTCAGTGCCATGAGTGGCAGCGGCCAGCGCGAGATCCTGGTGCCGGCGCGCGCCGAGTGATCGAACAGGGAACCTGAATGAAGAAGCAGTTTGTGGCAGCGATGGTATGGATGCTGGCAGCCGGCGGTGCCTGGGCCGGCGGCATGGAAAGCCTTGAAGCTTTCGTCAAGAACGTGAAGTCCGGCCGCGCCGATTTCACCCAGACCGTGACCGCGCCTTCGAAGGACGGGCAGCCTTCGCGCGTCAAGACCTCGACCGGCACCTTCGAATTCCAGCGCCCCGGCAAATTCAAGTTCGACTACCAGAAGCCCTTTGCGCAGACCATCGTGGCCGACGGCAAGACGCTGTGGCTCTACGACGCCGACCTGAACCAGGTCACGCAACGGGCCCAGGCGCAGGCGCTCGGCTCGACACCTGCTGCGCTGATCGCAGCGGCGCCCGACCTGCGCGCGTTGCAGGCCGACTTCGCGCTGGAAGGCGCACCGGCGCGCGACGGCCTCGAGTGGGTCAAGGCCACGCCGAAGAACAAGGATGGCCAGTTGCAAAGCGTGCTGGTCGGCTTTCAGGGCGAAGGCCTAGCCGCGCTCGAAATTCTCGACAGCTTCGGCCAGCGCTCGGTGCTCAAGTTCGGCAAGGTCGAGGTCAACCCCGCGCTCGGCGCCAGCACCTTCGTCTTCAAGGCGCCTGCGGGTGCCGATGTGCTCAAGCAGTAAGCGCCGCGGGTAGGGGCGCCGCAGCCCGTCTTGACTTGCAACTTTTCCGATCGATGGCTTCCACCCCGCACCAGCCGCTTGCCGAACGTCTCCGCCCCCGCACGCTGGGCGAGGTGATCGGGCAGCAGCATCTGCTGGGGCCGGGCATGTCGCTGCGCATTGCATTCGAATCGGGTCAGCCGCATTCCTGCATCCTCTGGGGGCCGCCGGGCACCGGCAAGACCACGATCGCGCGGCTCATGGCCGATGCCTTCGACGCGCAGTTCCTCAGCATCAGCGCGGTACTCGGCGGGGTGAAAGACATCCGCGATGCGGTGGAGCGCGCCACCGCTGCGCGCGACGGCCTCGAGCAACGCCGCACCATCGTCTTCGTCGATGAAGTGCACCGTTTCAACAAGAGCCAGCAGGACGCGTTCCTGCCGCACGTGGAATCGGGCCTTTTCACCTTCATCGGCGCGACAACCGAGAACCCCTCGTTCGAAGTCAATTCGGCGCTGTTGTCACGCGCCGCGGTGTATGTGCTGCAGCCCCTCAACGAAGACGACCTCCGGCAGATCGTCACGCGCGCGCAAGACATCAAGGCGGTGCCCGCCATCGCCGGCACGGCGATCGACCGGCTGGTGGCCTATGCCGACGGCGATGCACGCCGTCTGCTCAACACGCTCGAAACCCTGGCCGTCGCGGCGTCCGCCGAAAAGCTCGCCGAGATCAACGACGAGTGGCTGCTGCGCGTGCTCGGCGAGCGCATGCGCCGCTACGACAAGGGCGGCGAGCAGTTCTACGACACCATCAGCGCGCTGCACAAGTCGGTGCGCGGCAGTGACCCCGACGCGTCGCTCTACTGGTTCGTGCGCATGCTCGACGGCGGCGCCGATCCGCGCTACATGGCACGCCGGCTGGTGCGCATGGCCAGCGAAGACATCGGCCTGGCCGACCCGCGCGCCCTGCGGCTCGCGCTCGATGCCGCCGAGGTGTACGAGCGGCTCGGCACGCCCGAAGGCGAACTGGCGCTGGCCGAGTGCGTGATCTACCTTGCGATGGCACCCAAGTCGAACGCGATCTACAAGGCCTACAACGACGTGCGCGCGCTGATCAAGAAAGACGGCACGCGGCCGGTGCCCATGCATCTGCGCAATGCACCGACCAAGCTCATGAAAGAGCTCGACTACGGCCGTGGCTACCGCTACGCGCACGACGAGGAGGGCGGCTTCGCGGCCGGCGAGCGCTACCTGCCCGACGGGCTGGAAGGGCAGCGCTTCTACGAGCCGGTCGAACGCGGCCTCGAAATCCGCATCGCCGAAAAGCTGCGCGAGCTGCGCCGCCTGAACAAAAAAGACGGCGATTGATGGCGGGGTGCAGCCCGCACGCATGCCGTGCATGGGCGCAAGCAAAAACAGCATGAGACAGAACGGGTAAACCCGGGTAAGCGCGCACCGATTCGGTGAAGGCCCGTGACTACAATCCCGCCCACTCATTGGCCAACCCCCTTGGTTGGCTGGCTTTTTGCTAGTCAGATGCATGGCACCGGATCGGTGCCGTGGACGGCGAACTGCACCGGCATCGGTGCATCAAACGAGGGATTTCTCTATGGAAATATTGCTGCAGCAGATCATCAACGGTCTGGTTCTGGGCAGCATGTATGCCTTGATAGCCTTGGGCTACACCATGGTGTACGGCATCATCAACCTGATCAACTTTGCGCACGGCGAAGTGCTGATGGTGGGCGCTCTGACGAGCTGGACCATCATCGGCCTCATGAAGGAAGGGATGCCCGGCACGCCAGGCTGGCTCATCCTTCTGATCGCGCTGATCATTGCCTGCGTGGTTGCTGCCACGCTCAACTTCGTGATCGAAAAAGTGGCCTACCGGCCGCTGCGCAACAGCCCCAAGCTGGCGCCGCTCATCACCGCCATCGGCATGTCGATCCTGCTGCAGACACTGGCCATGATCATCTGGCGCCCGACCAACAAGGCCTATCCGACCTTGCTGCCGAGCGAATCGATCATCGTCGGCGGCGCCGCGATTTCGCCGACGCAGATCATGATCCTCGTGGTCACGGCCATCTCGCTCGCCATCCTCACCTGGCTGGTCAACTACACCAAGCTCGGCCGCGCGATGCGGGCCACGGCAGAGAATCCGCGCGTCGCCTCGCTCATGGGCATCCGGCCCGACATGGTGATCTCGGCCACCTTCATCATCGGCGCCGTGCTGGCGGCCATCGCCGGCGTGATGTACGCCTCCAACTACGGCATCGCGCAGCACGCGATGGGCTTCGGCCCCGGTCTCAAGGCCTTCACGGCTGCGGTGTTCGGTGGCATCGGCAACCTGGCAGGCGCGGTGGTCGGCGGCATCCTGCTCGGGCTGATCGAAGCCATCGGCGCCGGCTACCTCGGCACCGTCACCGGCGGCGTGCTGGGCAGCCAGCACAGCGACATCTTCGCCTTCGTCATCCTGATCCTCACGCTCACGGTGCGGCCATCCGGCCTGCTCGGCGAGCGCGTGGCGGACCGTGCCTGAAGGAGCAGCCATCATGAAAAAGAACATCGTCTGGTTCCTGATCGCCGCGGTCGGCCTGCTGGTGCTGCCTTTGCTGCTGCAAACCCAGGGCAATGCCTGGGTCCGCATCGTCGACATCGCGCTGCTCTACGTGCTGCTGTCGCTCGGCCTCAACATCGTGGTCGGCTACGCCGGCCTGCTCGACCTCGGGTACGTGGCCTTCTTTGCGATCGGGGCCTACCTGTTCGCATTGCTCGGCTCGCCGCACCTGACCGACACCTTCCCGGCCATCAAGGCCATGTTCCCGAACGGGCTGCACATCTCGGTGTTCGTGGTGGTGCCGCTGGCGTTGGTGCTGGCGGGCATGTTCGGCGTGCTGCTCGGCGCGCCGACACTGCGGTTGCGCGGCGACTACCTGGCGATCGTGACGCTCGGCTTCGGTGAAATCATCCGCGTGTTCCTGAACACGCTCGACCACCCGGTCAACGTGACCAACGGCCCCAAGGGCCTCGATGCGATCGACCCCATCCACTTCCTGGGTGTGAACCTCGGGCGGCCCCTGAAGCTGGGCGACTACACGATCTCGTCGGTGTCGCTCTACTACTACCTGTTCCTCGCCCTGGTGATCTTCACGGTGATCATTTCCCACCGCCTGCAGCTGTCGCGCGTCGGGCGCGCCTGGATGGCGATTCGTGAAGACGAAATCGCCGCCAAGGCGATGGGCATCAACACCCGCAACCTGAAGCTGCTGGCCTTCGGCATGGGCGCCAGTTTCGGCGGCGTATCGGGCGCGATGTTCGCGGCCTTCCAGAGCTTCGTGTCGCCCGAGTCCTTCAGCCTGATGGAGTCGGTGATGATCGTCGCGATGGTGGTGCTGGGCGGCATCGGCCACCTGCCGGGCGTGATTCTGGGCGCCGTGCTGCTGTCGGCCTTGCCCGAAGTGCTGCGCTATGTGGCCGGCCCGCTGCAGTCCATGACCGACGGCCGGCTCGATGCCTCGATCCTGCGCCAGTTGTTCATCGCGCTCGCCATGATCGTGATCATGCTGGTGCGTCCGCGCGGCCTCTGGCCTTCGCCGGAACACGGCAAGGTGCGTGCCGCACCGGGGGCACCGCCGACGCCTCCAGCGGGCGGCGTGCTGGATGCACCCGTTGATGAAGTGCCGGGCGAAGCTTCGCGTCCGATGTCGATCAACCCTTGAGCGGCACAGGAACATCACAAAATGACTGAAACCATTCTCGACGTCCGCGGCATTTCCAAGCGCTTCGGCGGGCTGCAGGCCCTGTCGGATGTCGGCATCACCATCAAGCGCGGCCAGGTGTACGGACTGATCGGCCCGAACGGTGCCGGCAAGACCACTTTCTTCAACGTGATCACCGGGCTCTACACGCCCGACAGCGGCACCTTCGAGCTGGCCGGCAAGCCCTACAAGCCGACGGCCGTGCACGAGGTCGCCAAGGCCGGCATCGCACGCACCTTCCAGAACATCCGCCTGTTCGCCGACATGACGGCGCTCGAGAACGTGATGGTCGGGCGCCACATCCGGACCCATTCGGGTGTGTTCGGCGCGATCCTGCGCACCGGCAGCTTCAAGGCCGAAGAGGCCGCGATCAAGAAGCGCGCGCAGGAGCTGCTCGACTATGTGGGCGTCGGCAAGTACGCCGACTTCAAGGCCCGCACGCTGAGCTATGGCGACCAGCGCCGGCTCGAAATTGCGCGTGCGCTGGCCACCGACCCGCAGCTCATCGCGCTGGACGAGCCGGCAGCCGGCATGAATGCCACCGAGAAGATGCAGTTGCGCGAGTTGATCAGCCGCATCCGCGCCGACAACCGCACGGTGCTGATCATCGAACACGACGTGAAACTCGTCATGGGCCTGTGCGACCGCCTGACGGTGCTCGACTACGGCAAACAGATTGCAGAAGGCATTCCCGCCGACGTGCAGAAGAACGAAAAAGTGATCGAGGCGTACCTCGGCACTGGAGGACATTGAGATGAGCACCGAGACATTGACTCCCCCGGCAACGGCAACGACGGCCAAGGGCGCCACCGGCAAGGTGCTGCTCAAGGTCAGCGGCCTGAAGGTCGGCTACGGCGGCATCCAGGCCGTCAAGGGCGTGGACTTCGAAGTGCACGAAGGCGAACTGGTCTCGCTGATCGGCTCCAACGGCGCCGGCAAGACCACCACCATGAAAGCCGTCACCGGCACGCTGCCCTCGTCGGCGGGCGAGGTCGAGTTCATGGGCCGCAGCATCAAGGGGCGTGGTGCCTGGGATCTGGTGGGCGAGGGGCTGGTGATGGTGCCGGAAGGCCGCGGCGTGTTCACGCGCATGACGATCACCGAGAACCTGCAGATCGGCGCCTACATCCGCAACGACAAGGACGAGATCGCCAAGGACATGGAACGCGTCTTCGCGACCTTCCCGCGGCTGAAGGAGCGCGCCACGCAGCTGGCAGGCACCATGTCCGGCGGCGAACAGCAAATGCTCGCCATGGGCCGCGCGCTGATGGCGCGCCCCAAGGTGCTGCTGCTCGACGAGCCCACCATGGGCCTGTCGCCGATCATGTGCGACAAGATCTTCGAAGTGGTCAAGCAGGTCTATGACCAGGGCGTCACCATCCTGCTGGTCGAGCAGAACGCCAACCGCGCGCTGCAACTGGCCGACCGCGGCTATGTGATGGAGTCAGGGCTCATCACGATGAGCGGCGACGCCAAGATCATGCTCAACGACCCGAAGGTGCGGGCGGCGTATCTCGGCGAGTGATCAGTCCACTCGCGCGCCGGTCGCTTTCACGACCTTTTCGTACTTCGCGAGTTCGCTCTTCATGAACGCGCCGAACTGCTCAGGCGAGTTGCCCACCGGCTCGGCCAGCAGCGCGCCGAAACGGGTCTTCGTTTCGGGCGCGTTGAGCGCCGCGACGAAGGCCTGATTCAGCTTCCCCACCACGTCGGGCGGCGTGCCGGCCGGGGCGACCAGGCCCCACCAGGTATCGATCGCAAAGCCCTTGAGCGTGTCGGCCACAGGCGGGACATCCGGCAGCGCGGCGCTGCGTTGCGTCGTGGTCACGGCAATCGCTTTCAACTTGCCCGAGCGGATGTTCGGTGCCGCAGTCGCGAGGTTGTCGAAGTTGAAATCCACCTGGCCCGACAGCAGCGCAAGCTGCGCCGGGTTGCCGCCGTTGTACGGAATGTGCAGTGCGAAGATGCCGGCTTCCTTCTTGAACATCTCGCCCGCGAGATGACCGGCGCTGCCGTTGCCGCCGCTGCCGTAGTTGAGCTTGCCGGGGTTTTTCTTCGCGTAGGCGATCAGCTCCGCGACGTTGTGGATCTTGAGACGCTCGGCGGTCTCGGCGTTCATCACCAGCACGTTCGGCACGCGCACCATCTGCGTGATCGGTGCGAAGTCGCTCGCCGCGTTGAACGGCATCTTGCTGTACAGCCACGGGTTCACCGCGTGGGTGGCCGTGGCCGCAATGCCGATGGTCAGGCCGTCGGGCGCGGCCTTGGCCACCATGTCGGCGCCGATGTTGCCGCCGGCGCCGGGCTTGTTGTCGATGATCACGGTGCCGAGCGAATCGCGCACGCGCTCGGCCAGCGCGCGCGCGGTGACGTCGATCGGGCCGCCGGCCGCGTAGGGCACGATCAGGCGGATCGGGCGCTGCTGCGCGCTGGCTTGGCCAACGGCCGCCAGCAGTGCGGCGCCGGCAGCCAGCGCGAAGAAAAGGCGTCTCGTTTTCATTGTGCTTGTCTCAGGGCTGGGCCTTGTCGGCCTCTGTGGTGAAGGCGTCTGCAAAGAACTCTTCTTCGGGCAGGCCGGCTGCGGCCACGTAGTCGCGCTTGGCCGAGTCGACCACGATCGGCGCGCCGCAGGCATAGACCTGGTGGCCCGAGAGGTCGGCAATGTCTTCCAGCACGGCGCGGTGCACGAAGCCGGTTCGACCCGTCCAGTTGTCTTCGGGCACGGCGTTGGAGACCACCGGCACATAGCGCAGGTTCGGCAACTCGGCCAGATGCTCGCGCACCCAGTCATCCATATAGAGGTCTTCGGGCCGGCGGCCGCCCCAGTACAGCACGGCCGGCCGGTCGATGCCCTTGAATTTCATGTGCTCCAGCAGCGCCTTGATCGGCGCGAAGCCGGTGCCCGACGCGAGCAGCACCACCGGCTTGTCGGAATCCTCGCGCAGGAAGAAGCTGCCGTACGGCCCCTCGATGCGAAGGATCTCCTTTTCCTTCATCGCGCCGAACACGTGGTCGGTGAACTTGCCGCCCGGCAGATGCCGGATGTGCAGTTCGAGCCCGGTGCCGGGCTCGCCCAGCGTGTGCGGCGCATTGGCCATCGAGTAGCTGCGGCGTGTGCCGTCGCGCAGGATGAACTCCACATACTGGCCGGCATGGAACTGCAGCGGCTCGCCGGCCGGCAGTTGCAGGCGCAGCCGCACCACGTCGTGAGACATCTTCTGCAGCGCCAGCACGCGCGCCGGCATCTTGCGGATCGGGTGTGCGCCGGCTTCGGTGACCTGGCGCGATTCGAGCACCACGTCACTCAGCGCACGGGCGCGGCAGGTCAGGATGAGACCGTCGAGCTCTTCTGCCGCGCTCAGGGCCTTGCTCTGATGCGGATCGAGCGCGACCTCGCCCGACAGCTTGCGGCACTTGCAGGAGCCGCAGGCGCCATCCTTGCACCCATAGGGCAAGCCCACGCCCTGGCGGATGCCGGCCGAGAGAATCGTCTCGTCGCCGACGGCCGTGAAATGGCGCCCGCTCGGCTCGACCGTGATGTGAAAGCCCGCTTCGTGCGGGGCTGGGCTTGTCATGGGTATTCTTGGGCTCGCGAAAAGGAATCGAATTTTGCCCTCAAACCAGAGCCCCCTCGGCGCGCTGCCGGCGCGCTTCCGGCGCGAACGCCTGCTGATCGTCGGCTGCGGCGACGTCGGCCTGCGTGCGGCGCAGGCGCTGCGCGGGCGTGTGCAACTGATTGCGCTGACGTCTTCGACCGGAAAACTGCAGCGCCTGCGCGATGCGGGCGTGACGCCACTGGTCGGCAACCTCGACGCGCCGGCCACCCTGCGGCGCCTGGCCGGCATCGCGACGCGGGTGCTGCATCTGGCACCGCCCGCGCGTGAGGAGGGTGCGCAATGGTGGCGCGATGCACGCACCACGGCGCTGGTGCGCGCACTGGCGCGGCGCAGCCTGCCGGCGGCACTGGTCTACGGCTCCACCAGCGGCGTGTACGGCGACTGCGGCGGTGCGCTGGTCAGCGAAACGCGCCCGGTGCGGCCCGCCACCCCGCGCGCGCACCGTCGCGTCGATGCCGAGCGCGCGGTGCGCTGGTTCGGCCGCCTGGGCCCGGCCGCGCGCGTGCTGCGCATCCCGGGCATCTATGCGCCGGATCGCGAAGGCGGAACGCCGCGCGAGCGGCTCAAGAAGGGCACGCCGGTGCTGCGGCGCGAGGACGACGTCTACACCAACCACATCCATGCCGACGACCTGGCGCGCGCCTGCATGGCCGCACTGTGGCGCGGCGGCCCGCAGCGCGTGTTTCACGTAAGCGACGACAGCGACATCAAGATGGGCGACTACGTCGACCTGGCCGCCGACCTCTACGGCATGGCCCGCCCGCCGCGGCTCGCGCGCGACGATGCGCAGCAACAGTTGCCGCTGCAGTTGCTGAGCTTCATGGGCGAATCGCGCCGGCTCGACAACAGCCGCATGAAGCGCGAGTTGCGCGTGCGGCTCGCGCACCCGACGGTGCACACGGGGCTGCGCGAGCAAGCTTGAGCGACACGGGTGGGGCTTCTACGGGATATGCCAGGGATACCGCGGAACCGGCTCCGCCGGTCCGCCGGTATCGCCCCCGGCAGGGGGTTGGCGAAGCGACACGAAGTGCGCGCAGCCTGGGGGCGAGTCAAAGCGTGGTGCCCGGGGCCGGAATCGAACCGGCACACCTTTCGGTGGGGGATTTTGAGTCCCCTGCGTCTACCAATTTCACCACCCGGGCACGGGGGGAAGCCAGCCGGAAATTATGGCACAGTGACCCCCTATGAATTACCCGACGATCGAAGACGCCATAGGCAAGACGCCCCTGGTGGCGCTGCGCCGCATCGAGGCCGCAGAGAATGACAAGCGGGGCAATGTGATCCTCGGCAAGCTCGAAGGCAACAACCCGGCCGGCTCCGTGAAAGACCGGCCCGCACTTTCCATGATCAAGCGCGCCGAGGAGCGCGGTGAAATCAAGCCCGGCGACACGCTGATCGAAGCCACTTCCGGCAACACCGGCATTGCGCTCGCGATGGCGGCGGCGATCAAGGGCTATCGCATGGTGCTGATCATGCCGGAGGACCTGTCGGTCGAACGCGCCCAGACCATGAAGGCCTTCGGTGCCGAACTCGTGCTCACGCCCAAGAGCGGCGGCATGGAGTACGCGCGCGACCTCGCCGACCAGATGGTGGTGCAGGGCAAGGGCCGCGTGCTCGACCAGTTCGCCAACGCCGACAACCCGCGCATCCACTACGAGACCACCGGCCCCGAGATCTGGGACGACACCCAGGGCCGCATCACGCACTTCGTGAGCGCGATGGGCACCACGGGCACCATCACCGGTGTCTCGCGCTACCTGAAGGAAAAGAACCCGGCGGTGCGCATCGTCGGCGCGCAGCCCGACGAAGGCTCGCGCATCCCCGGCATCCGCAAGTGGCCCGAGGCCTACCTGCCGAAGATCTACGACCCGAGCCGGATCGACCAGGTCGTCAACGTGAGCCAGGACAACGCCGAGGAAATGTGCCGGCGCCTGGCGCGCGAGGAGGGCATTTTCGGGGGCATCTCAGCCGCGGGCGCGCTCTGGGTCGCACTGGAGATTGCCAGAACGGTCGAGAACGCCACCATCGTGTTCGTCGTCTGCGACCGGGGCGACCGCTATCTGTCGACCGGCGTGTTCCCCGCCTGATCTTTCCGCCCGATTGCCCGCCATGTCCGATCCCAAGTTTTGCCAGGTCTGTGCCACGCCGCTCGAATGGATCGAGTCGATGGAGGATGGCGGCGCCAAGGCGCGCCTGCGCTGTCCCGCCTGCGGCCACACGCATTGGAACAATCCGACGCCGGTGCTCGCGGCGATCATCGAATACCGCGGCCAGGTGCTGCTGGCGCGCAATGCAGCCTGGTCGCACAAGGCCTATGCGCTGATCACCGGATTCATGGAGGCCGGCGAAACGCCGCAGGAAGGCATCGCGCGCGAGATCAAGGAAGAAACCAACCTGGACGCGAGCGAGCTCAATCTGGTCGGCGTCTACGATTTCCAGCGCATGAACCAGATCATCATCGCCTACCACGCGGTGGCCGACGGCGAGGTGCGCCTCTCGCCCGAACTGGTCGACTACAAGCTCTACGACCTGCCGGCGCTCAAGTGCTGGCCGGCCGGCACCGGCTATGCGTTGGCAGACTGGTTGCGCTCACGGGGCCATGAGCCCAGCTTCATCGAATGGCCGCGCCCGGCGGCGGCACCGGCTGCCTAGAATCGGGCCACCGCCCAAGGACCCCCATGCACATCCACAAAGAGCTCGACACCCGCGGCCTCAACTGCCCGTTGCCGATCCTCAAGGCCAAGAAGGCGCTCAACGAGCTGACCAGCGGCCAGTTGCTCAGGGTGGTGTCCACCGACGCCGGCTCGGTGCGCGACTTCCAGGCCTTCGCCCGCCAGACCGGCAACGACCTGGTCGAGCAGCAGACGCAGGGCACGGACTTCATCCACGTGCTGCGGCGGCGCTGAACGGCCATGCGGCAGCGCGTTGGTGCCGCGCTGGCCGCGGCGGCCGCCCTGCTTGCCCTGGGCGGACTCGCCACCCTGGTTTTCTGGAGTGACGGGATGTCCCAAGACACGTTGAACAAACCGGCGCCCGCCGGCACCGTGCCGATCGCCGTGCTCGGCGATTCGCTGAGCCACGCCTACCAGGACAGCATCTCCTTTCCACCGGGCACGCGCGAGCGCGGCGGCGACTTCCACGCCGGCACGCTGCAGTGGACGGAAGCGCTGAGCCGTCTGCGCGGCAACGAAATCGACATGGGCCCGTGGGTCGCCTGGGGCCGGCCGGGCGTGGTGGCACGTGCGCGCGAACTGCTCGGGTTGCCCGCGGGGCGTGCGCCGAAGAAAGAGGACTACCTCTACAACTTTGCCAACTCCGGTGCTGCCTGCAAGAACCTCAATGGCGGCCGCTTTCGCCAGACGCCGCGCCTGCTGGCGTTGATGAAGCAGGCGCCCGACCGCTGGCAGCACGGCGTGGTGGTGATCCGCATCGGCCTGAACGACTGGACCTGGATGCTCGACCTGCAGTCGCGCGAGCCCGATGCGCCCCAGGTGCGTGATGCCGCCGCGTTCTGCGTCGACCAGATCCGGCTGGCGATGGAAGCCATTCTGGCCGAGCACCCGGCCATGCGCATCGTGCTGGTGGGCTACGTCAACGAGGCCGACGACCCGGTTCACTTCGAGGAATGGCGCACGGCCGCAGCGACGGCCAACATCGGGCGCGCACTGGCAATGTTCAACGCAAGGCTGCGCGAGCTGGCGGCAAGCACCCCGCAGGCGAGCTTCTTCGACGACTTCGCGTGGTTCAACCAGCGGTGGGGGTCACGTGGCCCGAACGGTGAGCCCGACTACAAGACGGTGACGATCGGCACGCTGAACGTGGGCAACACCAAGGGGGATGCGCCCCGCAATGCGCTGCTGGACGACCAGCATCCGGGCCTGGTGTGGAACGTGTTGTGGGCGCAGTCCATGGCGCAGCACCTGCACGGCCTGGGCCTTGAGGTGACGCCGATCGGCGACCAGGAAGTGGCCGATCTGGTTACGTCACGAATCGCTCAGGTCAAAGCGCCAGGCTCTTGAGGTACGCGCGGAACTCGCTGCCCACCTCGGCGTGCGCGAGCGCGAGTTCGACCGTCGCCTGCAGAAAGCCTTCCTTGCTGCCGCAGTCGTAGCGCGTGCCCTTGTAGGCATAGGCATAGACCGACTCTTTTTTCAGCAACGAAGCGATGCCGTCGGTGAGCTGGATCTCGCCGCCGGCGCCGCTGGACTGCTGGCGGATCTCGGCGAACACGGCGGGCGTGAGGATGTAGCGGCCGGCCACGCCGAGGCGCGAGGGCGCGTTCTCGGGGCTGGGCTTCTCGACCATGCGGCTGACTTTGGTCAGGCCGTCCTCGACGGCATCACCGGCGACGATGCCGTAGCGCTTGACCTGCTCGAGCGGCACTTCCTGCACTGCCAGCACCGAGCTCTGCAGCTTGGCAAATGCGCGCGTCATCTGCGCCAGCACCGGCTCGCCGCCATCGGGCCCGACCATCAGGTCATCGGCCAGCAGGACGGCGAAGGGCTCGTCGCCGACCAGATGTTCGGCACACAGCACCGCATGGCCCAGGCCCAGCATGCGCGGCTGGCGCACGTAGGAGCAGGTCATGTCGTCGGGCATCACCGAGCGCGCGATGTTCAGCAGCGCGGTCTTGCCGCTGGACTCGAGCTGGCTTTCAAGCTCGTAGGCCGTGTCGTAGTGGTCTTCGATCGCGCGCTTGTTGCGCCCGGTCACGAAGATCATGTCGCGGATGCCGGCGGCATAGGCTTCTTCGACGGCGTACTGGATCAGCGGCTTGTCGACCACCGGCAGCATTTCCTTGGGTTGTGCCTTGGTGGCAGGAAGAAAGCGGGTGCCGAAGCCCGCGACGGGAAACACGGCCTTGCGAATGGTGCTCGTTTGGGACATGGGTCGATAGCGGAAGAAAGTAGCAATTGCGCGATGTTACGTCCCTCCGGCCAAACCACCATGTCAGCCGAGGCGCTGAAGCTGATCCTGCAGCCGCGCCAGCGTGGCGGTGAAGTCTTCGAGCCGCTTGCGCTCCTGCTCGATCACGGCCGGCGGCGCCTTCGCGACGAAGGCCTCGTTGCCCAGCTTGCCATGCACCTTGGCGATCTCGCCTTCAATGCGGGCGATCTCCTTGCCGATGCGGGCCTTCTCCGCGACCTTGTCGATCTCCATGTGCAGGCAGAAGCGCACTGCGCCGGCCACGGCCACCGGTGCGGCTTCGGCCGCTGCAGCCCACGCCGCCTCGTCGTCGAACAGCTTCACTTCCTTGAGCTTGGCCAGCGCCTGCAGCACCGGAGCCGAGTCGCGCAGGAAGGCCGCGTCGGCCTCGCTGTCGGCCACCGCATAGAGCGGCAGGCGCGTGGCGGGCGACACGTTCATCTCGCCGCGCAGCGTGCGACAGGCGTCGACCAGTTGCTTGAGCTTTGCCACATGCGCCTCGGCCGCTTCGTCGATCTTTTCCGGCTGGCTTTGCGGATAGGCCGCGATCATGATGGACTCGCCGCCGCGGCCCGCCACCGGCGCGACCTTCTGCCAGAGCCCCTCGGTGATGAAGGGAATCACGGGGTGCGCCAGGCGCAGCAGCGCTTCGAGCGTGCGGATCAGCGTGCGGCGCGTCGCGCGCTTCTGCGCGTCGTCGCCGTTCTGCAGTTGCACCTTGGCGATCTCGAGGTACCAGTCGCAGAACTCGTCCCAGGCAAACTGGTACACCGTGCTCGCGACGTTGTCGAGGCGGTATTCCTCGAAGCCTTTGGCCACCTCGGCCTCGACGCGCTGCAGTTGCGAGACGATCCAGAAGTCGGCACGGCTGAACTTCAGGTAGCCGTGCGCCGGCCCGCCGACCGCGCATTCGGCCTTGGTGTGTTCCTTCAGGCCGCAGTCCTGGCCTTCGCAGTTCATCAGCACGAAGCGCGTCGCGTTCCAGAGCTTGTTGCAGAAGTTGCGATAACCCTCGCAGCGCTTCGGATCGAAATTGATGCTGCGGCCGAGCGAGGCGAGCGATGCGAAGGTGAAACGCAGCGCGTCGGCGCCGAAGGCTGGAATGCCGTCCGGGAACTCCTTTTGCGTGTTCTTGCGCACCTGCGGTGCAGTCTCGGGCCTGCGCAGACCCTGCGCGCGCTTGTCGAGCAGCTCGGGCAGTGCGATGCCGTCGATCAGGTCGACCGGATCCAGCACGTTGCCTTCCGACTTGCTCATCTTCTTGCCCTGCGCATCCCGCACCACGCCGTGGATGTACACGTGCCTGAACGGAACGCGGCCGGTGAAGTGCTTCGTCATCATGATCATCCGGGCGACCCAGAAGAAGATGATGTCGTAGCCCGTCACGAGCACCGACGAGGGCAAGTAGAGGTTGTAGTCGGAGGTCGGCGCGTCGTCGGCCGCAGGCCAGCCCATGGTCGAGAACGGCACCAGCGCCGCCGAGTACCAGGTGTCGAGCACGTCTTCGTCGCGCGTCAGCGTCTTGCCCGGCGCCTGGGCTTGCGCGGCGGCTTCGTCGCGCGCCACATAGACCTTGCCGTCCTCGTCGTACCAGGCCGGGATCTGGTGGCCCCACCAGAGCTGGCGGCTGATGCACCAGTCCTGGATGTTGTTCATCCACTGGTTGTAGGTGTTGACCCAGTTCTCGGGCACGAAGCGCACCTCGCCCGACTGCACCGCGTCGATCGCCTTCTGCGCGATCGACAGGCCCTTCGCGTCGGGCTTGCTCATCGCCACGAACCACTGGTCGGTCAGCATCGGCTCGATCACGGCGCCGGTGCGCGTGCAGCGCGGCACCATCAGCTTGTGCTTGACGGTGTCGACCAGCACGCCGAGGGCTTCGAGATCTCCCACGATCGCCTTGCGCGCGACGAAGCGGTCGAGGCCGCGGTATTTTTCGGGTGCGTTGTCGTTGATGGTTGCGTCCAGCGTCAGCACGCCGATGGTCTGCAGCCCATGGCGCTGGCCGACCGCATAGTCGTTGTAGTCGTGCGCGGGGGTCACCTTCACCACGCCGGTGCCGAAAGTCTTGTCCACATAGTCGTCGGCGATCACCGGGATCAGCCGATCCACCAGCGGCAGCTTCACGCGCTGGCCGATCAGGTGCTTGTAGCGCTCGTCTTCGGGATGCACCATCAGGGCGGTGTCGCCGAGCATGGTTTCGGGCCGCGTGGTGGCCACCGTCAGCGAGCCCGAGCCATCCTCGAGCGGGTAGGCGATATGCCAAAGAAAACCGTTCTCTTCCTCGCTCTCGACCTCGAGGTCGCTCACCGCCGTTTTAAGCACCGGATCCCAGTTCACGAGACGCTTGCCGCGGTAGATCAGGCCTTCCTCATAGAGCTTGACGAAGGTGTCGGTGACCACCGGCGACAGCTTGTCGTCCATGGTGAAGTACTCGCGGCTCCAGTCCACCGTGTCGCCGAGGCGGCGCATCTGCTGCGTGATGGTGTTGCCCGATTGCTGCTTCCATTCCCACACGCGCGCGACGAAGTTCTTGCGGCCGAGTTCGTGCCGATCCAGCTTCTGCTCCTGCAGCTGGCGCTCCACCACGATCTGGGTGGCGATGCCCGCGTGGTCGGTGCCCGGCACCCAGACCGTGTTGTCGCCCTTCATGCGGTGGTAGCGCGCGAGGCTGTCCATGATCGTGTGGTTGAACGCATGGCCCATGTGCAGCGTGCCGGTCACGTTCGGTGGCGGCAGCTGGATCGAGAACGCAGGCGCGCCTTCCTTGGGCTGCTGCGTGCCGCGAAAGCCGGCCTTTGCGTAGCCGCGCTCTTCCCACTCCGGCCCCCAGTACGCCTCGAGGGCGGCGGGTTCGAACGATTTGGACAGGCTCTCGAGGCCGGGTTGAAGCAGGGTGTCGCTCATGGCGGTGCAAAAACAAAACGGCATCCCGCAGGATGCCGTGGGGTGGGGGAACAGCCCGCGATTTTATTCGACCGGGCCCGGCACGCGTGTACCGGGGCCGGACGCCCCGGTCGGCCGATAATTCCGCGATGCTCTTTCTTCTCTCTCCTGCCAAATCGCTGGACTTCGACACGCCCGTCGGTGACGTGCCGGCCACCCAGCCCGTGTTCGAGGGCCCCCGTGGCCCGGCGGCCGAACTGATCAAGCTGCTGCGTACCAAGACGCCGCAAGACATCGGCGAGCTGATGCACCTGTCTGACAAGCTGTCGGCGCTCAACTTCGCCCGCTATGCGGCCTGGGCGTCCAAGGGCACGGCGAAGAACGCGAAGCCGGCCGCGCTGGCCTTCAACGGCGACGTCTACGGCGGGCTCGACGCGAAGTCGCTCACGCCGAAGCAGCTCGGCTGGGCGCAAGACCACGTCTGCATCCTCAGCGGTCTCTACGGCGTGCTGCGCCCGCTCGATCTGCTGCAGCCCTACCGTCTCGAAATGGGCACGCAACTCGCCAACCGCCACGGCGAGGATCTCTATGCCTTCTGGGGGTCGCGCATCGCCGAACACCTGAACACGCGCCTGATGGCGGATCGCACGCCGGTGGTGATCAACCTTGCCTCGCAGGAGTATTTCAGGTCGGTCGACCTCGAGGTGCTGAAGGCGCGCGTGGTCGAGTGCGTGTTCCAGGAGTGGAAAGGCGACAAGTACAAGATCGTGAGCTTCTTCGCCAAGCGTGCCCGCGGCCTGATGGCACGCTGGGCGGTGCTGCACAAGGCTGCGACGCCCGGGGCGCTGGAGAAATTCGATCTCGAGGGCTATCGCTTCGATGCCGCGGTGTCGAAGCCCGACCGCCTCGTGTTCCGCAGGAAAGTGCCATGAGCACGGGCCAGTTCATCAGCCCCGAGCTGCGCGAATGGATGGCGGCCCAACTTGCGGCCGGCCATTCGATACCGGCGCTGAGGGCATCGATGCGTGACGCCGGCTGGCAGGACGACGTGGCCGATGCGGCGCTGGCCGAACTCCAGTCGCAGGCGGCGGCGGGCGCCGCGCCGGTCGAGCCGCAGCGTGCGATGCCGGGGCCCGATCTGACCGCGGCGCCGCTCGAGATCGAGGCCGTCGACCGGCGCGTGCAGGTGCTGCAGACGATGCGCAATCCGCGCGTGGTGGTGTTCGGCAGCCTGTTGTCCGACGAGGAGTGCGATGGCCTCATCGCGGCGGCCCGGGTGCGGCTTGCGCGCTCGCTCACTGTCGAGACGCAGACCGGCGGCGAGGTTCTCAATGTCGACCGCACCAGCGACGGCATGTTCTTCGAACGCGGCGAGAACGCCATCGTCGCGCGGCTCGAAGCCCGCATCGCAGCGCTGCTGCGCTGGCCGGTCGAGTTCGGCGAAGGCTTGCAGGTGCTGCGCTACCGGCCCGGCGCCGAGTACCGCCCGCACTACGACTACTTCGACCCGGCCGAGCCCGGCACGCCGACCATCCTGCGCCGTGGTGGCCAGCGGGTTGCCACCCTGGTGATGTACCTCCAGGCGCCCGAACAGGGCGGCGCCACCACCTTCCCCGACGTGGGGCTCGAGGTGGGGCCGGTGCGCGGCACCGGCGTGTTTTTCAGCTACGACCGGCCCGACCCCGCCACCCGCACGCTGCATGGCGGCGCACCGGTGCTGCTGGGCGAAAAGTGGGTGGCCACCAAGTGGCTGCGCGAACGCGAATTTTCCTGAGCCGGCCATGAAACTCAGAGCAAACGGCATCCACCTCTACGTCGACGACAGCGGTGCCGACGGCAGCCAGAACGAGCGCCCCGTGGTGCTGCTGATCATGGGCCTGGGCATGCAGTTCATCGGCTGGCCGATGGAGTTCGTGCAGCCGCTGGTCGACGCCGGCTACCGCGTGGTGCGCTACGACAACCGCGACATCGGCCTGAGCGAGGGCTTCGAGCACGCCGGCAAGCGCAACCTCGTCTGGGAAAGCCTGCGCGCCAGGTTCGGCCTGCGCGTGCGCTCGGCCTACACGCTGCAGGACATGGCGAACGACGCGCTCGGCCTGCTCGACGCGCTCGGCATCGCGCAGGCGCATGTGGTCGGCGCCTCGATGGGCGGCATGATCGCGCAGCGCGTGGCGGCCACCGCGCCGGAGCGCGTGCTGAGCCTCACCAGCATCATGAGTTCGAGCGGCGCGCGCGGCCTGCCTGGCCCGCGGCCCGAGATTGCGAGCGGGCTGATCCGGCGTCCCCCCGGCCGCAGCGAAGACGCGCTGGTGGACTTCAGCCTCGGCTTCATCAAGCTGATCGCGAGCCCGGACTATCCCCACGAGCCGACGGCGCTCGCGACACGCGTGCGAACCGGCATTCAGCGCGCCTACCGGCCCGATGGCGTGATGCGCCAGCTGCTCGCGATCGGCGCCGACCGCGACCGCCCCACCGTGCTCTCGAAGATCAAGAGCCCGACACTGGTGCTGCACGGCGAGGCCGACAAACTGGTGCCGATCGCCTGCGGGCAAGACACTGCACGGCGCATCCCGGGCGCCCGCTTCGTGCCGATTCCCGGCATGGGGCACGACCTGCCGCCGCAGGTGTCGGCGCTGCTGACGGGCCACATCATTCCGTTCCTGAAGTCCGCCGGCCGCCCCGCATGACCTTGTCCAATACCAACACCCCGCAGGATTCGCAGCTCGGTCGCCGCTCGGCTTACGTCGACCAGTACGACGCGAGCCTGCTGTTCCCTATTGCACGCGCCACGCAGCGCGAAGCCATGGGCATCGGAGCCGGCGCGCTGCCGTTTTTCGGGGCCGACCTGTGGACCGCGTTCGAGTTGAGCTGGCTCAATGCGCGCGGCAAGCCGCAGTTGGCCATTGCGCATTTCACGGTGCCGTGCGAGACGCCCAACATCATCGAGAGCAAGTCGTTCAAGCTCTACCTCAACAGCTTCAACAGCACTGTGTTCGCGAGCCTCGACGCGGTGCGCGAGCGGCTGCGGGCCGACCTGTCCGAGGCCGCCTGGCGCGGCAGCGATCGCAGCGCCAGCGTCGGCGTGCGGCTGGTCGCGCCCGACGCGTTTGACCAGGAACCGGTACACGAGCTCGACGGGCTCAACCTCGATCGGCTCGAGATCGAATGCACCCACTACCAGCCGGCACCCGAGCTGCTGAGCGCCCGGTTTGAAGAGCCGCCGGTGAACGAAACGCTCAGCAGCCGCTTGCTCAAGAGCAACTGCCTGGTGACCGGCCAGCCTGACTGGGGCAGCGTGCAGATCCGCTACAGCGGCGCGCCGATCGACCAGGCCGGCCTGCTGGCTTACATCGTGAGCTTTCGCAACCACAACGAGTTTCACGAGCCCTGCGCCGAACGCATCTTCAACGACATCTGGCTGCGCTGCCGGCCCAACAAGCTGGCCGTGTATGCACGCTACACGCGGCGCGGCGGGCTCGACATCAACCCGTTCCGCACCAGCTGGCCGCAGGCGCTGCCAGCCAACATCCGCACCGCGCGACAGTAGGGGTTCGCTCCTACAGCCCGGCGTGCGCTGCCGCGCCGATACTGTGGGATTCTAGAAAAACGCCCCGGAGGAGTTCTTGAACGTGCTCATCGTCGACGACAACGAGGCCGCGGCCGACTTGCTGAAGGAACTGCTTTCGCTGCAGGATCACACGGTGCGCTGCTGCTATACCGCGCAACAGGCACTCGATGCCTCGGCCCGCGAGCATTACGACGTCGCGCTGGTCGACCTGATGCTGCCCGACATGCCCGGCACCGAGGTGGCGCGCCGCCTGCGCAGCGCTGCCGAAGGCCGACCGCCGTTGCTGGTCGCCATTTCGGGCTATTCCACGCAGGACGCGGCGGGCGCCGAAGCGCGCACGCTGTTCGACCATTACCTGCAGAAGCCGATCGACTTCGATGCGCTCGACCGCATCCTGGCGGCGCCCGGCGAGCGGGCTTCCGCATGAAGGCGTCGCCCGGCGCAGGCAGCTGGATCGCGGCCGGCGTGCGCCACGAACTTCTCACGCGCGCACTGCCGACGCTGCGCCACGACATGGCCGCGCCGGTGTCGGTCATCCGCATGGGGCTCCTGATGCTCAAGCGGCAGGTGGCCGCGTCCGAACTCGACCCGGTTGCCTGTGCCCAGCGCGTTGAACTCATCGACAGCCAGGTCGGCGAGCTGACGGCCGGCATCCGTCTGCTGCGCCACTGGGAGCTGGCGACCGAGGACAGCGGCATCACGCGCTCCGGGTTGGTGGCGACCTGCGTCGCGTTGATGCGCGCCGCCTTCGATCTGCAGGGCGTTGCGCTCGAGGTCGATGCCGCACTGGTGCCGGTAGAAGACGAACCCCACTGGCCCCGGGCGGCCGCGCTGCGCTACATGCTGCTCGGCGCGATGGGCCATCTGCACGACAGCGTCGATGCGGTCGGCACCATCGTCATCGCGCCTCACGGCGACAACGCCCTCCAGCTCACCGCCTTGCCCGACCCTGCTGCGGGCGCGGGCCCCGACAGCGCCCACGTGCACCGCGCGCCGCGCGCGCTGGCCATCGACGCGATCGCGCTGCAAAGCCTGGCCGACGACCTCGGCTACGAGGTGACGCGCGACGGCGACGTGCTGCGCCTGGCCTTCGGCGCGGCCTGAGTCGGCCGCACCCGGGCCTGCGCGCGCCGGTGCCGCTGCAGGAACGCGAGCAGCCGCGCCTCGGCCGCGTGCAGCCGCCGCAGGCTGGTCGCGGTGCCCGAGATTTCCTGCCAGATGTCATTCATCGCGCCCACGTCGCCGGCGAGCGTGCTGCCGAGCGACAGCACGGCCGGGTGCACGTAGGCCTTCTTGCAGACGGCCGGCGTGTTGCCGAGCTGCGCAGCCACGGCGCCGAGGATTTCCTTCGCGCTGTAGCGCGTTTCGGCGGGCGCGCCATCGCTGCTGCAGGCCAGCCGTGTCAGTTCGAGCGCCTGCACGGTGCCGTGCCAGGTGCGGAAATCCTTGGCGGTGAAGCCCCCTTCGGGTGCGGCCTCGCGCAGGTAGTCGTTGACGTCGGTCGACGACAGGCTGCGCGGCGTGCCTTCCTCGTCCTCGTACTGGAAAAGCTCCTGGCCCGGCAACTGCTGACAGCGCCGCACGACTTTCGCCACGCGCGGGTCGTCCACCGTTGCCTGGTGCATCACGCCGCTCTTGCCGCGAAAGCGCAGCGTGACCTTGCTGCCGCGCAGATCCGCGTGGCGGTTGCGCAAGGTGGTGAGGCCATACGAGCCGTTGCTGCTCGCGTACTCCTCGTTGCCCACGCGCAGGAAGGTCGTGTCGAGCAGCCGCACCAGCGTGGCCAGCACCCGCGTGCGCTCCAGTGCGGCGCCGCGCTTCGCCACCAGGTCGCGCGCCACGCGCGCGCGGATGCGCGGCAACGCGAGGCCGAAGGCCTCGAGCCGGTCGAACTTGGTTCGATCCTTCAGCACGCGCCAGTCGGCGTGGTAGCGGTACTGCTTGCGCCCGCGCGCATCCAGCCCGGTGGCCTGCAGATGGCAGTTGGGCAGCGGGCAGATCCACACGCGGCGGTAGGCCGGCGGAATCGCAAGCTGCCGAATGCGCGCGATCTCATCGGCGTCGCTGAGCCATCGGCCCTTCGCGTCCTTGTAGCGGAAGCCGGTGCCGCGCCGGACGCGGCTGAATCCAGGCATCTCGGGCGTGACGTAGACGAGGCCATGCGCCAGCGGAGCGGGGCGGTCGGCAGCGGGAGGGGTCATGGCATCAATGTGGGGGTTGCGGCCAGAGGGTCGCCGCAGCGGTGCATCGCGCGCTGTAGGACGCCGCAAATGGAGACAGTGCGATGCCGTCGCAGGTCGATGAGTTGATGCGCGTGAAATATACGCATTGCGTAAAGACGGCTGTGAAATCATACGCATAGCGTACATTTCAGCATATGAGCCAGCAACAAGACATCCTGCGCGACGCGATGCGCCGCCTCAATCTCACCCGCGACGCGTTCTCCGGACGGCTGGGCGTGCGCCGCCGCGCACTCGACACCTGGCTGCTGCCGGCCGATTCGAGCGAGTCGCGCGCCATGCCGGAAATGGTCGGCAAGTTCGTCGCCGAAATCCTGCAGCGCGAGGCGCTCGGCGCTGCTGTCGGCACTGGGGCGCCGGACGACCGCCCGCTCGCGCAGCGCATCGGGGCCGAAGGCAAGCCGCAGCTGCTGTCGGTCGCGCAGTTCGACCGCGGCAGCCTCGAAGACCTGTTTCAGGTCGCCGACATCATGCAGCCCATCGCGCGCCGCCAGAAGGTCACGCGCATCCTCGAAGGCGCCGTGCTCGGCAGCCTCTTCTTCGAAGCCAGCACGCGCACGCGCGTGAGCTTCGGCGCCGCCTTCTGCCGGCTCGGCGGCACGGTGTGCGACACCACCGGCTTCACCTTCTCGTCGATGGCCAAGGGCGAGTCGATCTACGACACCAGCCGCGTGATGAGCGGCTACGTCGACGCGCTGGTGGTGCGCCACCCCGAGCAGGGCTCGGTGGCCGAGTTCGCGCGGGCCACCAACATTCCCGTCATCAATGCGGGTGATGGCCCGGGCGAGCACCCGAGCCAGGCCATCCTCGACCTCTACACGATCCAGCGCGAGTTCTCGCGCATGGGCAAGCTGGTGGACGGCACGCACGTCGCGATGGTCGGCGACCTGAAGTACGGCCGCACGGTGCATTCGCTGATCCGGCTGCTCGCGCTCTACCGCGGGCTGAAGTTCACGCTGATTGCGCCGCCGTCGCTCGAGATGCCGGCCTACCTGCTGGAGCTGGTGGCGCGCAACGGCCATGTGATCGAGCAGACCACGTCGCTGCAGGAGGGCCTTCGCGGCGCGGACGTGGTCTATGCCACGCGCATCCAGAAGGAGCGCTTCGCGGGCGAGGAGATCGAGGGCTACACGCCCGAGTTCCAGGTGTGCAAGGCGCTGGTGGATGCGGTTTGCAAGCCCGACACCATCCTGATGCATCCGCTGCCGCGCGACGGCCGCCCGGGCGCGAACGACCTGAGCGTCGACCTCAACCACGATCCGCGCCTCGCGATCTTCCGCCAGACCGACAACGGCATTCCCGTGCGCATGGCGCTGTTCGCGGTGCTGATGGGCGTCGAGAAGCAGGTCGCGCGCTCGATGCGCGACGCCGGCTGGCGCTCGCCGGCGCACATCGGGCCGGACGACGCCGACTTCGACGGACTGGACTAGGTACTCCCCCAGGCTTCGCGCACTTCGTGTCGCTCAGGGCGTTGCGGGTTGCAGGTGCCACACGACGTTGAAGTCGAACGGCGTCCAGCGGCTCACCGTGACGTCGGCACGCCGCAGGCCGCGCCCGGTCCAGGTGTTGCAGGTCTCGAACAGGTGGTAGCCGCCTTCGGCTTCGTAGAACGCGTCGCCGTTGCCGTAGTGCGCGCCCGCGACCGGCACCGCGCGGCCCGCGGGCAGCGTGGCGCGCACGTAGTCCGCGAGCTGCGCGTACTGCGCCTGCGAAAGCGGCAGCCGGTAGGCGCCGTGCCGCAGCTGCGCGCGCTGCAGGTAGCTCACATGCATCAGCGCGCGGTTGCCGCCCACGAGTGCGCCAAGCGCGCGCGAGACCGTCAGGTCGGCCCAGGTCGGCGTATGCAGGTAGAACTCGCGGTCGCCCCAGCCGATGGCGATGAACTCGGCGTCGGCCGGCACCGCGCGCGCCTGCGACGGCGAGAACAGCTGCGACCAGTCGATCGTCGTGGAACGCACCGGGAACACATAGTCGGTGTGAATACCGTTGCTCAGCACATAGGCCTCGACCGCCGCCGGCTCGGCCGGCGCAGCACCCGGTGCAGGCCAGAACATCAGCGCACTGGCCGCGCCGAGATAGGCCGCGAACAGCACCAACGGCAGCAGGAGCACGGCGGCGATCAGACGCCAAGGGCGGTAAAGGCGGCGCGGCATCGCGGCGGTCAGAACAGAGACGGCGTGGTGGCCGCCGCCGCGTCGGCAACCGCCCGCTGTGGCAGTGCCGCCGCGGCGCTGTCGGAACGCACCAGCGTGCCGACGCGCACGCCCAGCAGGCGCAACGGGCGTTCCAGCGGCACGCGCTTGAGGCACTGGCCGGCGACCTGGCGGATGGTCTTGCCGTCGGCGGTGAAGGCGGCCACGGTCTGGTCGCGCGTGGCGATCCTGAAATCGTCGTAGCGCAGCTTGATGCCGATGGTCTTGCCCAGGTAGCCCTTGCGTTGCAGGTCTTCGCCGAGCTGCTCGCACAGGTGCGTGAAGATGGCACCGAGTTCGGCGCGGTCGCGCACCGCGTGCAGGTCGCGCTCGAAGGTGGTCTCGCGGCTCATCGACACCGGCTCGCTCTCTGTCACCACGGGCCGGTCGTCTCGGCCCCAGGACACCTCGTGCATCCAGGCGCCGGTGGCCTTGCCGAAATTGGCGATGAGCCAGTCGCGTTCCTTCGCCGCGATCTCGCCCACCGTGCGGATGCCGAGCCGCTCGAGCTTGGCATCGGCCTTCGGCCCGATGCCGTTGACCTTGCGCGCGGCCAGCGGCCAGATCCTGGCTTCGAGGTCGCTCTCGTAGACGATCGAGATGCCGTTGGGCTTGTTGAACTCGCTCGCCAGCTTGGCGATGAGCTTGTTGGGCGCCACGCCGATCGAGCAGGTCAGGCCGGTGGCCTGCAGGATCGATTTCTGGATCAGCCGCGCCAGCACGCGCCCGCCTTCGCGCTGGCCGCCCGGTACGTCGGTGAAGTCGATGTAGACCTCGTCGACGCCGCGGTCTTCCACCACCGGCGCGATCTCGCGGATGGTGGCCTTGAACAGGCGCGAGATGCGCCGCACCTCCTCGAAATCCACCGGCAGCACGATCGCCTGCGGGCACAGCTTGGCCGCCTTCATCATGCCCATGGCCGAGCCCACGCCGAACTGGCGCGCGGCATAGGTGGCGGTGGTGATCACGCCGCGGCCCACGTAGTCCTTCAGCAGCGGAAAGGCCGAAACCGGCACCTCGTGCAGCGGCAGGCCGGCGTGTTCGCGCTGCAGGATTTCGTCCACCTTGCGGCGTCCGCCGCCGATCACCATCGGCCAGCCCTTCAGTTGCGGATAGCGCAGCAATTCGACCGACGCGAAGAAGGCGTCCATGTCGAGGTGCGCGATGCGGCGCAGCAACGGGGTGGGCGGAAGGGGCGAAAGCACAGCCGGCCATTTTCGCGCGATGCATGCGGCTTGCACTGCGCGGTGCAGCAGTCCATCATGAATGGATGCAAAACGTCGCCACCACGCTTTGGCACCGGCTCGATCTGCCGGGCCACGATGCCTGCCGGCTCGACCGCCACGGCGACGCGTGGCAGCTCGACGGCACGGCGCTGTTCCGGCAGGCCGACGGGCGCGTTGCGCAACTGCACTACCGGGTGCGCTGCGACCGCAACTGGCACGCCCAGTGGGGTACGGTGCGCGGCTGGCTGGGCGGCAGCGCGGTCGATCTGTCGGTGGTGCGCAGCGCGCACGGCGAGTGGAAACTCAACGACGTGCCGGTGCCCGAGCTCGCCCACTGCGCGGATCTCGACCTCGGCTTCACGCCGGCCACCAACCTGATCCAGCTGCGACGCCTGAACCTGCAGGCCGGCGAGGCGGCCGATGCGCCGGCCGCCTGGCTCGACCTGGAAGAGGGTGGCCTGAGCCTGCTGACACAGCGCTACGAGCGGCGCAACGAACACGACTACTGGTACCAGGCCAAGCGCTTCGACTATGCAGACCTGCTCCAGGTCTCGCCGGAAGGCTTCGTGCGCGACTATCCGGGGCTGTGGCTCGCCGAGCGCTGAGCCGCGAAACGCGGCGCGGCCGTTTGGCCAGTGCGTTTGGTGAATGCTTTTGCATTCACGACGCAGTAGAGTTGCCGATCGGACAGGAGGCTCGATGCGCCGCTTCATCACCCTCGACATACGCACCGTCCCCGGTTCGCTGGTCGACTGCGGCGTGCCGGAAGAGCCTGCATCGGAGTTCGCCGACACCATCCATGGCACCGCGCACACCTTGCCCGAGGGTGCGCACCTGCTCGACTACGAGATCGTGGGCTGCATCGGCGAAGGCGGTTTCGGCATCGTTTACCTAGCCTGGGATCCCGACCGGGCGGCGCATGTGGCGATCAAGGAATACCTGCCGGCGGTGCTGGCATCGCGCGCCAGTGCCTCGGCCGCGGTGGTGGTCAAGTCGCGGCGCCACGAAGACAGCTTTCGCAGCGGCATGCGCAGCTTCGTCAACGAAGCGAAAACGCTGGCGCAGTTCGATCATCCGTCGCTGGTCAAGGTTCTGCACTTCTGGGAGGCCAACGGCACGGCCTACATGGCGATGCCGTACTACGTCGGCCCGACGCTCGCACAGGCGCTGGCCGAACTCGGCCGCGCGCCCGAGGAAGCCGAACTGCGCCGCTGGCTGAACCCGCTGCTGGATGCGCTCGACGTGCTGCACGCCGCCGATTGTTTTCACCGCGACATCGCGCCCGACAACATCCTGCTCACCCAGGACGGCCCGGTGCTGCTGGACTTCGGTGCGGCACGCCGCGTCATCGAAGGGACGGGGCCGTCGCCGACGGTGGTGTTCAAGCCGGGCTTCACGCCGATCGAGCAGTACGGCCAGGTCGCCTCGATGAAGCAGGGCGCGTGGACCGACCTCTACGCCCTGGCCAGCGTGGTGTACGCGGCCATCACGGGGCAGCCGCCGGCGCCGTCGATCGAACGGTTGATGGACGATCGGCTGCGGCCGCTGGGCGAACAGGCCGGTGGGCGCTATGGCGCAGCGTTCCTGTCCGCCATCGACGCCGCACTCTCGCTGCATCCGCGCGACCGGCCGCAGAGCGTGGCGGAGTTCAGGCAACGCCTGGGTGAGACGGTGGTCCGCGATGGGCCGCCGGAGTTGTTGGAGCCATTGGAGCCATTGGAGCCGCTGCAATCGTTGGAGCCGCCGGCGCCATTCCCATTGCCAGCGGCGTTGCCGGCGCCATTGCCAACGTCGCACACGGCGCCGGCACCGGCAGCGTCGGCGCGGCCCGGCCGCGGCGGAACCTTCGCGGTCGTCGCGGCCGTGTCGCTGCTGGGCCTAGCGCTCGCCGGCTATTTTCGAATCGGTGATCCGGTGTTGTCGGATCCGCCGCCACCGCGTGTCGCTTCACCGGCAGTACCCGCGCCGGCACCGGCACTGGCATCCGCACCGGCGTTGCCCGCGGCACCGGTCGTCGCGCGCGCCATCGAGCCGACGCGGCCTGCAGATCCGCCGAGGCCAGTAGATCTGCCGCAGGCTGCGGAGCTGCCAGCGCAGATCGATGCGCTCGGGCCGGCGGTGGCTGCGGCTGCCGCGTCCATGCGCCCCGTGCCACCGGTTGTGCGGGAAACGCGCAGGCCCGTGGCTGAGCGGCCGGTCCGCGCCGCTGCGGTTCGCCCGGCGCCGCCGCCGGAAGAAAGCCCGCGCGCGCCTTCCCGCTGCACCGAGATTCTTCAGCGCGCCTCGCTGGAGCCGCTGACCTCCGGCGAAACCGCCTTCCTCAAAAAGGAGTGTGAACGATGACACCGATCTCCCTCACCTGCGAGCGCCGGCGCCACGCCGCCGCCTGTCTGGGCACCGTGCTGCTCGCGTTGGGCCTGGCCGGTTGCGCCGCGCCGCCTGCAGCGTCGTCGAAGACCGAGTTGCCGTTCGAGCAGGCCGTCGCGAATGCAACCGACGGGCTGGTGGCACAGACGCAGAAGCTCCCGGGCTTCCTGGCACAGGTCGGCGGTCGGCGCAGCGTGGTCATCGACCCGATGATCGATGCCGGCAGCGCGCAGCAGACCGCGGCCACGCAGGCGCTGCAGAGCCGCGTCATCGCGCGCATGACCACGAAGTTCGAGTCCGTCGAGATCCTGCCGTTCGAGCGCGCCAATCTGGCCAAGGCGCGCTACCTGCTGACCGGCACGATGACGCGCCTGTCGCCCGGCCAGCCGCAGAGCCCGTTGCAGATCGACCTTGCACTGACCGAACTCGGCAGCGGCACCGTGGCTGCGCATGCATCGGCCGTGGCACGCGACGAGGGGCTGAACCACACGCCGTTGCCCTACTACCAGGACATTCCGGTGCCCACCCGCGACCTGGTGATCGAAAGCTACGTGCGCACCACGGCCACGCCGCAGGGGCAGCGCGCCGATCCCTACTATCTCGAGCGCATCGCGGTCGCGCCGGTGATCCAGCAGGCGACCTCGCTCTACAACGCCGAGCGCTACCAAGACGCACTGGCTCAGTACAACGCGGCCGGCGGCTCGGCCGATGGAGAGCAGCTGCGCGTGCTCAACGGCATCTATCTCAGCTCGGCCAAGCTGGGGCGCACGGCCGAGGCAGAGCAGGCATTCGGCAAGATCGTCTCCTACGGCATCGCCAACCGGCAGCTCGGCGTGAAGTTCCTGTTCAACCCGGGCGGCACAGTGTTCTGGTCTGAGCCGCGGATCAGCGGCCCCTATGCGATGTGGCTGCGCGAGATCGCGAAGGCCAGTGCCGACGCCAGGGTCTGCATGGAGATCGTCGGCCATACCAGCCACACCGGCTCCGTTGCCTACAACGACGGGCTCTCGTTGCAGCGCGCACGCTACGTGCGGCAGCGGTTGATCGGCGAGTCGACTGCGCTGCGCGACCGCACCACCTTCAGCGGCAGGGGCTTTCGCGAGAACATCATCGGCAGCGGCACCGACGATGCGGCCGATGCGCTGGACCGCCGGGTCGAATTCAAGATCGTGGGTTGCGACGCCGCCGCTGCGTAGCAAGACGTAAGGCGCGCACACACGGCTCCCACATTCCTCCGTTTTCGGGATCCACAGTCGGATCTCGAAGACGAAGGAAATCCGTGTGAGCAACATCACCGCAGAACAACTTGAAAGCGCGAAGCAGTCGATCGTCGACGTGATTGTGCGAAGACCCCTGCTCGGCAGCTTGGCCCTGATGGCGCTGGCAGGGTGCCATGCCGGTGGTACCAGCGAGGTCGCGGTCGACTGCCCCCACAGTCTTTCAACACTGGCGCCGATCATGGCAACGAGCAGCCGGAACCCGCCGTGCATGACGGCGCAGCCTGATGTGGCGGTGGCTTCCACGCCTCGCGCGACAAAGAACCAGAGCCCTACGGCAGTCGCTTCCGCACGATGAGCATCACCTTCCGTGGACTTTCCCTTCGTGTAGTGGTCGCTCTGGTAGCGAGCGCATTGGCCGCCACGGCTGCGTGGGCCGTAGAGCCCTTCACGGTGCGCGACATTCGCGTCGAAGGCCTGCAGCGGGTCGAGCCCGGCACCATCTTCGCCTCGCTGCCGTTTCGCGTGGGCGACACCTACAACGACGAACGCGGCTCGGCCGCCATCCGTGCGCTGTTCGACCTGGGCCTGTTCAAGGACGTGCGCATCGACGTCAGCGGCAACGTGCTGGTGGTGATCGTCGAGGAGCGCCCCACCATCGCCGCGGTCGACTTCGCCGGCATCAAGGAATTCGACAAGGCGGCCCTGCAAAAGGCGCTGCGCGAAGTGGGCCTGGCCGAAGGCCGCCCCTACGACAAGGCGCTGGCCGATCGCGCCGAGCAGGAGCTCAAGCGCCAGTACATCAGCCGCAGCCTCTACAACGCCCAGATCGTCACCACCGTCACCCCGTCCGAGCGCAACCGCGTGAACCTCACCTTCTCGGTGACCGAAGGCGACTCCGCGCGCATCCGGGAAGTCAAGATCGTGGGCAACCAGGCCTTCAGCGAATCCACGCTGCTGGGCCTGTTCGACCAGGACTCGGGCGGCTGGCTGGCCTGGTACACCAAGTCCAACCAGTACTCGCGCGCCAAGCTCAACGCCGACCTGGAGACGCTGCGCTCCTACTACATCACGCGCGGCTACCTGGAGTTCCGGGTCGACTCGACCCAGGTTGCGATCTCGCCTGATCGGCAGGACCTGTCGGTCACCGTCAACATCACCGAAGGCCAGAAGTTCACCGTCTCGGGCGTCAAGCTGGACGGCAACTACCTTGGGCGCGACGACGAGTTCAAGTCGCTGGTGACCATCAAGCCGGGCGAGCCCTACAACGGCGAGCAGGTGAGCGAGACCACCAAGGCCTTCACCGACTACTTCGGCACCTTCGGCTATGCGTTCGCGAAGGTGCAGGCCAAGCCCGAGGTCGACCGCACCAACAACACGGTGGCCATGAACCTGGTGGCCGAGCCGTCGCGGCGCGTGTACGTGCGCCGGGTGATCGTGGGCGGCAACAACCGCACGCGCGACGAAGTGATCCGCCGCGAGTTCCGCCAGTACGAAGCCTCCTGGTACGACGGCGACAAGATCAAGCTGTCGCGAGACCGGGTCGACCGGCTCGGCTTCTTCACGGACGTCAACGTCGACACGCAGGAAGTGGCGGGATCTCCCGACCAGGTCGACCTGACGGTCGACGTCAAGGAAAAGCCGACCGGCAGCCTCCAGCTCGGGGCGGGCTATTCGAGCACCGACAAGATCTCGGTGACCTTCGGCATCACGCAGGAGAACCTGTTCGGTTCGGGCAACTATCTCGGGTTGCAGGTCAGCACGAGCTCCTACAACAAGAGCATTTCGTTGTCGGCGACGAACCCGTACTTCACCCCGGGCGGCGTCTCGCGCACGCTGAGCGTCTTTCACACGGTGACGCGTCCCTACTACCAGGCCGACGGCAACTACAAGCTGTCGAGCGACGGCGGCGCCATCAAGTTCGGCGTGCCGTTCGGCGAACTGGACACGGTCTACTTCGGCCTCGGGCTGGAGCGCTACAAGTTCACGCCCGGCACCAACGGGTCGTACACCCTGGTCAACGGGTCGTACGTTTACACCGCCACCCCGCAGGCCTACCTCGACTACTTCCAGTGCACCGGCACCGTGCCGAGCGTGGTGTGCGCGAAGGACAGCATTCTCGGCATCCCCGCAACGGTGGGCTGGTCACGCGACGATCGAGACAGCGCATTGGTGCCGACCAAGGGCCGACTGCAGAGCGCGAGCCTGGAAGTGGGTGTCGGCTCGGCGCTGCGCTACATGAAGAGCCAGTACCAGTACCAGCAGTACTTTCCGCTGAGCAAGCAGTACACGCTGGCCGTCAACGGCGAGCTGGGCTATGCCAGGGCCCTGGGCGACTCGACCTATCCGATCTTCAAGAACTTCTATGCAGGCGGTCTGGGCTCGATCCGGGGCTTCGAGCAGAACTCGCTGGGGCCGCGCGATGCGGTGACGGGTGGCTCGCTGGGCGGCACCAGGAAGGCGATCTTCAATGCCGAACTCAGCACGCCGTTCCCGGGTGCCGGCAACGACCGGACACTGAGGCTCTATGGATTCTTCGATGCAGGCAACGTGTTCACCGAGCGGGGCGCCTCGATGACCGACGCGCAGTGGAAGGCACAGAACAGGATTCGCGCCTCCGCCGGCATCGGCATCAGCTGGATCTCGCCGCTCGGGCCGCTGCGCCTGGCCTATGCGGTGCCGATCCGCTACCAGAAGCTGGACGAGACGAACAGCATCGCGGCCGATCGCACGCAGCGCGTGCAGTTCCAGATCGGCACGTCGTTCTGAAAGAGCCCGGGGCGGGCCGCTGGCGGGGGGTGGCCCCTTCCGCGAATGTCCCCCGGCCTGCGGCCTCCTCCTTTATTTCGCTGCAGGGGCCACCCACCACCAGCGGCCACGGCACGCTCGTAGTGCTCAGCGCGAAACGGTCACATAGCGCCCTGAGCCCGCCCCGGAACCTCAGCGCCCTGATCCCGACCCGAAGCCTCAGCACTCAAATCAGACGTCGGACTCTGTGAATGCGAGACCGCATCAATGGTCGTGATGCAGGTAGCTCGCCTGCCTCGGCAGCCGCAGACTGACGAGGAAGGCGATCACCATCATCACCGTCACGTACCAGTAGAACGCCGACTCGTGGCCCAGCGACTTGAGCCCCAGCGCCACGTACTCGGCAGAGCCGCCGAAAATCGCGTTCGCCACCGCATAGGCCAAGCCTACGCCGAGCGCGCGCACCTCGGGCGGGAACATCTCGGCCTTCACGATCCCGCTGATCGAGGTGTAGAAGCTCACGATCGCCAACGCCAGGATGATCAGCACGAACGCCAGCACCGGGCTCGTCACGTACTGCAGCGACGTGAGGATCGGCACCGTCGCCAGCGCGCCGAGGCCACCGAACAGCAGCATGTTGTTGCGCCGGCCGATGCGATCCGACAACGCCCCGAACAGCGGCTGCATGCACATGTAGACGAACAGCGCGCAGGTCATCACGTAGCTGGTCGTCTTGATCGGCAGGTGCACCGTGTTCACCAGGTACTTCTGCATGTAGGTCGTGAAGGTGTAGAAGATCAGCGAGCCGCCGGCCGTGTAGCCCAGCACCGTGAAGAAGGCCGCCTTGTGATGGCGGAACAGGCCGGCCATGCTGCCGGCCTCCTTGTTGGCCTTGGCCTCGGCGGTCTGCGTTTCATGCAGGGTGCGGCGCAGCAGCAGGGCAACCACCGCGGCCACGGCACCGATCACGAACGGAATGCGCCAGCCCCAGGCCTTGAGTTCGGCCTCGTCGAGCAACTGCTCCAGCACCACGATCACCAGCACCGCAAGCAACTGGCCACCGATCAGCGTGACGTACTGGAACGACGAGAAGAAGCCGCGCTGGCCCTTGAGCGCCACCTCGCTCATGTAGGTGGCCGTGGTGCCGTACTCGCCGCCCACCGACAGCCCCTGAAACAGGCGGCACACCAGCAGCAGGAACGGCGCCCAGGCCCCGATCTGCGCATAGGTCGGCAGGCAGGCGATGACCAGCGAGCCGGCGCACATCATGGTCACCGAGATCAGCATCGAAGTCTTGCGTCCGAGCCGGTCGGCCACGCGGCCGAACAGCCAGCCGCCTATGGGCCGCATCAGGAAGCCGGCCGCGAACACGCCCGCGGTGTTGAGCAACTGCGCGGTCGGGTCCGACTTCGGGAAGAAGGCCGGCGCGAAGTACAACGCGCTGAAGGCGTAGACGTAGAAGTCGAACCACTCGACCAGGTTGCCCGACGATGCGGCCATGATCGCGAAGATGCGATGGCGTTTTTCTTCGGCGCTGTAGTGCGGCGCGGCAACCGCATCGTTGGCGGCTGAGACGAGCGCGGCTGTGCTCATGACATGGCCTCTCTGTGTGTTGTTATGGCCCTTTCATTGTGCGACGGCGACGGGATCCGCGCTGTCAGCCAACGCCGCACCGCGCTCCGACGCGACCGGGGTCAGCGGTGCCCGTTCAGAACGTGCCGGGCAGCAGGATGCTCGAGTCCACCTCGTCGATCTGCGTGCGGCCGCAGAACGCCATCGTGATGTCGAGCTCCTTGTGCAGGATCTGCAGCGCGCGCGTCACGCCGGCTTCGCCGTAGGCACCGAGTGCATACAGGAAGGCGCGGCCGATCAGCACGCCGCGCGCACCCAGGGCGCGGGCTTTCAGCACGTCCTGCCCGCTGCGGATGCCGCCGTCCATCCAGACCTCGATCTCGGTGCCAACCGCTTCAACGATGGCTGGCAGCGCCTCGATGGAAGACTGCGCACCGTCGAGCTGGCGACCGCCGTGGTTGCTGACGATCAGCGCATCGGCACCGCTGGAGGCGGCCAGCCGCGCGTCTTCCACGTCCATGATGCCCTTGAGGATCAGCTTGCCGCCCCAGCGCTTCTTGATCCACTCCACATCGGCCCAGCTCAGCGTTGGATCGAACTGCTCGGCCGTCCAGGAACTGAGCGACGACAGGTCGCCCACGTTCTTCGCGTGGCCGACGATGTTGCCGAAGCTGCGGCGTTGCGTGCCCAGCATGCCCATGCACCAGCGCGGCTTGGTGGCCAGGTTGATCAGGTTGGCGATGGTGGGTTTCGGCGGTGCCGTCAGGCCGTTCTTGATGTCCTTGTGACGCTGCCCCAGCACCTGCAGATCGAGCGTGAGCTGCAGCGCCGAGCAGTTGGCCGCTTTCGCGCGGTCGATCAGGCGCTCGATGAAGTCGCGATCCTTCATCACGTAGAGCTGGAACCAGAAAGGATGGTTGTCGGTGGCCGCGGCGATGTCCTCGAGCGAGCAGATGCTCATGGTCGAGAGCGTGAACGGGATGCCGAAGGCCTTGGCTGCGCGCGCTCCGAGGATCTCGCCGTCGGCATGCTGCATGCCGGTCATGCCGGTCGGCGCAATGGCCACCGGCATGGCGACCTCCTGGCCGATCATGGTGCTGCGGGTGCTGCGGCCTTCCATGTTCACCGCCACGCGCTGGCGCAGCTTGATCTTGCGGAAGTCGTCTTCGTTGGCGCGGTAGGTGCCTTCGGTCCAGGCGCCGGAGTCGGCGTAGTCGTAGAACATGCGCGGCACGCGGCGCCGGGCGACCACGCGCAGGTCTTCGATGCAGGTGATCCTGGAAAGGTCGGGCACGGGGGTCTCCTTGGGGGCTGTATCGGGGTGCAGCCGCCCATTATCAACACCCCCGATACGCCGAAGCGCCCGTGCGGGCTCGTGGACTACAGGATCTGCGAAATCAGTACCGCCACGCCGCCCAGCGAAATGGCGGCGCCGACGATGCGTCGAAAGGTCTTCATGGCTTTTGCTCCGGGATCGAAGCCTCGATGGTGCCGGCTTCGGCCGGCCCGTGCGCACCGGCGTTTCGATCGCCGCCATCGTCGCTGGCTATCGCGGCCATCTCGGCGGTCGCCAGTGCGGCAGCCGCGCGGCCGAGGGGCGCGAGCTGGCCGCAGATCAGCCGGAGTTGTTCGGCCACCAGGCGCTGCGCGGCGTCGGCGCCGTCGGGCAGGGCCGGCAGGCCTTCGATGAGCCGCTGCAAGGCGGCGGGCTCGAGCACGTGCGGCTGGCCTTGCGCCAGGCTGTCGGCCAGCGTTTTCAGCAGGGCCGCGATGTGGTCGGCGCTCTGCAGCAAGGCGGCGGATTCCGCGCCTTCGGCCAATTGCGCGCGATGCGCACCCAGGCCCGACAGGTAGTTGAGCACGGTGTGCGAATGCACCATGAAGCGCAGGCCGCGGTCGCCCTCGTGCGCGCGCCGGCCGGGCTCGGCGAGCAGGTTGGTCATGGCGGTCGAGAGCGCGGCATCGGCGTTGTGCGCATTGCGGCGTGCCAGCCGGTAGGCCAGGTCGTCGAGGCGGCCGCGCCGGTATTGGGTGGTCAGCTCGCGCAGGTAGACGGCCAGCGCGGCCAGCGCGCGGCCGGCCAGCGCATCGAGCCGGCGCCCTTGCCAGTCGGGCAGGATGAAATACACGGCCGCGCCTGCCAACGCGCTGCCGATCAGGGTGTCGACCATGCGCGGAACGATCAGCACGCCGCTGTCGCCGGTCTGGTTGAAGCACATCAGCACCACCAGCGTCATCGAGGCCGTGGCCACGGTATAGCGCGTGGTGCGCGTGCTGAAGAACACCACGCCGGCCACCACCGCGAACATGGCCTGCAGCAGCAGGCTCGGAAACAGGTCGAAGAGGGCCCAGCCGATCGCCAGGCCGAGGAAGGTGCCGCTCACCCGCTGCAGCATGCGCTGGCGCGTGGCATTGAAGTTCGGCTGGCACACGAACACCGTGGTCAACAGGATCCAGTAGCCTTGGCGCGCGTGGATCGTTCGCATGAGCACATACCCCAGCGCCAATGCGAGGCTCAGCCGCAGGGCGTGGCGCAGCAAGGGCGACGACAGCCGGAACTGCTCGCGCACCCGGCCCAATGCGTCGGCCCACGAACGCGGCGTGCGGTCGTACAGCGCGCCGTCGTGGGCGCCAACCGGCGCTTCGGGTTGCCCCGCTTCGGCCAGCTGCGCATCGAGCGTGCCGAGGTTGTCGGCCAGCGCGTTCAAGGAACCGAGCAGGCCGGCCCATTGCGGTTGCTGGTGCGCCTGCAACTGGTCGATGGAACTGTGCAGATCCTGCAACGCGGCTGCGCTTTCCTCGCCCTTCACGTAGGGCACGCGCAGCAGGATCGCGCGTGCCAGTGCGCCGCACTCGCGGCCCTGAACGCGCATGAGGCGCTGGCAGCGGAACAGCACGTCGCTGTGGAAAAAGGCTTCGATCAGCGCGTCGTAGGGGTAGTGCGAAGAGCTCGCGCGCTCATGGATGTCCTGCGCAATGAAGTACAGGTGCAGGTACTGCTTCATGCGGCTGCCGGGCCGGGTGGCATCGACGCGGTTGAAGATGGTCTCCTTGGCCTGGTTCAGCGCCATCACCACGCGCCCGCTTTGCTGCGCGAGCTGGATGCGCCGCACTTCGCCCTGATGGTCGCGCACCGGCTCGAACAGCGTGGACTTGAGTCGCAGGTAGCGCTCGAGCTCGCGCATCAGCTGCGCCAGGTTCTGCTGCACCGGCTGGTGCAGGAACAGCGCGCACCAGATGACCGAGAGCAGGCCGTACCAGCTCGCGCCGGCCAGCAGCAGCGCGGGTTCGAGCCAGAAGGCCTGGCCGGTATCGCCGCGCTGGTCCATGCCGATCGCGGTGTAGATCGAGAGGATCAGCGTGCCATAGGCGATGGCCTGGTAGCGCCGGCTGATCGCGCCGAGCATGGTGAGCCCGAAGGTGGCGACCACCAGCACCACGACGAAGGCCGTGTGCTGCGCAAACACGGCCTGCACGGCAAAGGCCGCCGCCGCGAAGCAGGCCAGCGTGAGCAGCAGTGCCTGCGCCCGGCCGCGCCAGTTGTCGTCGGTTTCGGCCAGCGCGCAGGCCACCACGCCGAGGAACAACGGCACGACGGCCGGCATGTGGTCGAGCGACCAGCAGCCCGCCATCAGCACCGCGAGTGCGATGGCCACGCGGATGCTGTAGGCGAAGCTGTTGAGTGCCCAGAGGCGGCGCAGCGTGATGGAGAGGGTCGAAGTCGGCATGGGAACGGATGTCGGATGCAACGATCATGCCGCCGTGCGTCATGGACTGGTCAGGTAGGGGCTGGCATATTCTCGCCCTCTGCCCGGGGCTGAATGGCGCGCGGCGCTTCTTTCCGCGACAACCATGATCGACAAACGTTTCTTCCCGCGCCAGGTGGTGGAGGCCGGTGGCAACCGGTGGGACTGGGCCTTGCTGCCATTGGTGCTAGCGCTGTTGTTCGGCCTGGCTTTCGGTGGCGCGCAGATGGCGCGGCCGTATGAGCTCGGCCAGGCGCTGCCGCTGAGCCTCGACCCCTCGCATCTGCCGTATTACCTGCTGCGGACCACGCTGCGGATGTTCCTTGCGCTGGGTGCGTCGCTGGTATTCGCGTGCGTGTTCGCCGTGCTGGCGGCCAAGTACCGGGCTGCCGAGCGGGTGCTGGTGCCGTTGCTGGACGTGCTGCAGTCCATACCGATCCTGGGCTTCCTGTCGATCACCGTCACCGCGTTCATCGCGCTCTTTCCCGGCAACCTGCTGGGCGTGGAGTGTGCGGCGATCTTCGCGATCTTCACCTCGCAGGCCTGGAACATGGCGTTCAGCCTGTACCAGTCGCTTCGCACGGTGCCGGCCGAGCTGAGCGAGGCGGCCGATGTGTTCCAGCTGTCGGGCTGGCAGCGCTTCTGGCGGCTGGAGTTGCCGTTCGCGATGCCCGGGCTGCTGTGGAACATGATGATGTCGATGTCGGGCGGCTGGTTCTTCGTGGTCGCGTCGGAGGCGATCTCGGTGTCGAACCAGAACATCAAGCTGCCGGGCGTGGGCTCCTACATCGCCCTGGCGATCGAGGCCCGCGACCTGGGCGCCATCGGCTGGGCCATTCTGGGCATGCTGATCGGCATCGTGCTGTACGACCAGTTGTTCTTCCGCCCGCTGGTGGCCTGGGCCGACAAGTTCCGCTTCGAGGAGGGCAGTAGCGGCGACACGCCCGACTCCTGGCTGCTGACCTGGCTGCGCCGCACGGACCGCCTGCGTCTCGTCGGAAGCGGGGTCGCTGCCTTGCTGGACCGCACCATGCCGTGGTTCCGCCGCCGGCATGACGGCACTTCGATCCGCGCGCGGCCGCGCAAGGCGGGCACGGCAGTGGCGCGTGTCGGCGACGCGCTGCTCGCCGCGGCCGTGCTGCTGTCGGTGATCTGGCTGGTGCGCTTCATCCACACCGAGGTCGGGTGGGGCGAAGCGGCGCACGTGTTCGGGCTTGGCTTCTACACGCTCTGCCGCGTCCTCGTTCTCGTTGCACTGGCGGCCCTGGTCTGGGTGCCGGTCGGCGTGTGGGTCGGCATGAATCCGCGCTGGGCCGGCCGGCTGCAGGCGGCGGCGCAGTTTCTGGCCGCTTTTCCGGCCAACCTGATGTTTCCGGTGGCCGTGCTTTTCATCGTGCGCTGGCAGCTCAATCCGGATGTGTGGCTCTCGCCCCTGATGGTGCTGGGGACGCAGTGGTATGTGCTGTTCAACGTCATCGCCGGTGCATCGAGCGTGCCGACGGAGCTGCGCTATGCCGCGCAGAACCTCGGCCTCAGCGGTTGGCTGAAGTGGCGGCGCTATCTGTTGCCGGCGGTGTTCCCGAGCTTCGTGACTGGTGCCATCACGGCCAGCGGCGGCTCGTGGAATGCCAGCATCGTGGCCGAGTACGTGACCTGGGGCGACACCACGCTGCAGGCACGGGGCCTCGGCAGCTACATCGCGCACATGACGGCGGTGGGCGACTTTCCGCGGATCGCGCTGGGCATCGGCGTGATGTGCGTGTTTGTCATGGCGCTGAATCATTTCGTGTGGCGCAAGCTCTACCAGCTCGCCGAAAACCGGATGCATTTCTGAGCATCCGCCGTACCTTCAAAGAAAAATGGGCAATCCGATCATTGAACTCACCGGCGTCGGCAAGTCGTTCCGTTCGGCCGACGGCGCTGCACGGCCGGTTCTGGAGCAGGTCGACTTCCGGCTTCACGCCGGGGAAATCGTCGCGCTGCTCGGGCCTTCGGGCTCCGGCAAGTCGACGCTGCTGCGCATCCTGGCTGGGCTGATCGGCGTGGACGCGGGCGAGGTGCGCTACCGCGGCCAGCCGCTCTATGCACCGGCGCGCGGCATCGCGATGGTGTTCCAGTCGTTTGCGCTGTTCCCCTGGCTGACCGTGCAACAGAACGTCGAGCTCGGCCTGGAGGCGCGCGGCGTGGCTGCAGCCGAGCGCGCGCGCCGGGCCGAAGCGGCCATCGCCTTGATCGGCCTCGCGGGTTTCGAGGGTGCGCTGCCGCGCGAGCTCTCAGGCGGCATGCGCCAGCGCGTGGGCATTGCGCGTGCGCTGGTGGTCGAGCCCGAGGTGCTGCTGATGGACGAGGCTTTCTCGGCGCTCGATGTCCTGACCGGCGAGCGGCTGCGCGAAGACATCCTCAAGCTGTGGGACAGCGGCGCGATGCCGACCCAGTCGATGCTGGTGGTGTCGCACAACATCGAAGAGGCGGTGCTCATGGCCGACCGGGTGCTGATCTTCGCGAGCGATCCGGGCCGCGTTCGGGTGGAACTGGCGATCAGCCTGCCGCGCCCGAGAGATGCCGACAGCCCCGACGTGCGCATGCTGGTCGATGAAATCTATGCGCTGATGACAGCCGGTGCAGGCGCCCGCGCCGCGCCGGGGCCTGCGCGTGCCAGCCTGACCGATCGCTTGCCGGACGGCGACGTGAGTCACATGGAAGCGCTGCTGGAGCTGCTGGCGGAGAACGGATTCCAGGGCCGCGCCGACCTGCCGCGCCTGGCGGAAGAATCCGGGCTGGCCGACCATGATCTGCTGCCGAACGCACAGGCGCTGTCGTTGCTCAACCTGGCGCGCCTGGCCGACGGCGACCTGTTCCTGACGCCGCTTGGCCGCCGCTATGTGGAGGGCCTGCACATGGCGCGCCAGCGCCTGTTCGGCCAGCAGTTGCTGGAGCATGTGCCGCTGGCGGCGCACATCCGCCACAGCCTGGAGCAGGATGCCTCCGGCGAGTTGCCGGAGGAGCCGTTCCTCGCACTGCTGCGGGAGAGCATGGACGCGGCCGAAGCCGAGCGCGTGTTGCGCACCGCGATCGAGTGGGGCCGCTACGGCGAGGTGTTCGAGTACGACTTCCACACCGGCCTGATCCATCTGCCCGAACCGGACGCACCGGTGGCGAGCGCGCCGGCCGCTTAGGGGCGCCAAGACGCGCTCTGCGAGATCTGGGCGCTGAGGTTCCGGGGCGGGCTCAGGGCGGCGGGGCACGCTGCTCCGCGAATGTCCCCCGGCCTGCGGCCTCCTCCTTTATTTCGCTGCGCAGCGTGCCCCGCCGCCCTGAGCCTGGAAGCGGCGTGACCGTTTCGCGCTGAACAAGCAGAGCGTGCCCTGGCCGATGGTGGTGGGTGGCCCCTGCAGCGAAATAAAGGAGGAGGGCGAAGCCCGGGGGACATTCGCGGAAGGGGCCACCCGCCGCCGTCGGCCCGCCCCAAAACGCAAAGGATCTGTACGCCTGTCGTGAGCGTACGGCACGCCTGTTGCTTGCCCGTCATATCGAGACAGAAGCGCTTTGGTCATCCACCAATCACCACACCCATTCCACAGGAGCATCCGCCCATGAACCGCAACGACGTCACCGAAAAAATCATCACCGTCAAGGTGGCCAAGGGCCTGCAATGGGCCGATGTCGCGAAGAAGGTCGGCCTCTCCAAAGAGTGGGTCACCGCAGCCTGCCTGGGCCAGATGACGCTCGATGCGGCCCAGGCCAAGGTTGTCGGCAAGATCTTCGGCCTCACGAGCGAAGAGCAGAAGTGGCTGCAGGTCGTGCCCTACAAGGGCTCGCTGCCCACCGCCGTGCCGACCGACCCGCTGATCTACCGCTGGTACGAGGTGGTGAGCGTGTACGGCACCACCATCAAAGAGCTGATCCACGAAGAGTTCGGCGACGGCATCATGAGCGCGATCGACTTCAGCATGGACATCCAGCGCGAGGCCGACCCGAAAGGCGACCGCGTCAACGTGGTGCTGTCGGGCAAGTTCCTGCCGTACAAGAGCTACTGAGGCTACTGAGGCCTGGCCGCGCCGGCGCGCACCCCGGCGCCGCGCACTTCCAGCCGGATCTCGTCCTGCAGCTGGCCGCGGGCATCCACCAGTTGCACCGCATGCCGGCCCGGCCAGGGCAGCCACTGCGCGCTGGCGCCGCGCGCAATGGTCTTGCCGTCGATGCGCCATTGCAGCCCGCTGCCGGGCGCGTCGGTTTCGAAGCGCAGGCGTTGCCGGTTCGGCGGAATGTCGGGGTCGAGCGCAACGATGGTGCCGTCTGCCGGCGTGGTGATGCGGGCGATGGCGCTGCCCGCGGCGGGTTCGATCGCGAACAGCGCCTGCTCGGTGCCTTGCAGGAACCACTCGCTGCGCGTCGCTTCGAGCGGCCCGGCATCCGCGCCGCCGCTGCCGAACGCCACCTTTGCCTGCACCAGCCCGGCCGGCGGTACGGGCGCGCGGCTCGGTTCGCGCCGGTGCAAGAAGCGCATTACCTCGGCCCAGACCGGCGCGGCGCCGCTGGTGCCGCTCACGTCCCACATCGGCGCTCCGCTCGCGTTGCCGACCCACACACCGACCGTATAACGCTGCGACCAGCCGATGGCCCAGTTGTCGCGCATGTCCTTGCTGGTGCCGGTTTTCACCGCGGTCCAGAAACGGGTGCCGAGCACGCTGTCGAGCCCGAAGGTGCGCGCGCGTGCGTTCGAGTCGCTGAGGATGTCGCCGACGATGAACGCGGCCCGCGCATCGAGTGCCTGAGCCGGGCTCTTTCCCCCTGCCACCACCACATCGCGCGTCTCCGAATACCGCCCCCCGTTTGCCAGCGTGCGGTACGCATTGGTCAGCGCCAGCAACGACACCTCGGCACTGCCCAGCGCCAGGCTGTAGCCGTAGTAGTCGCCGCCTTCGCGCAGCGGCAGGCCGGCTGCGCGCAACTGGCGCGCGAAGGCCTCGGGCGTCACCATCACCAGCGTGCGCACGGCCGGCACGTTGAGCGAGGAGGCCAGTGCGGTGCGCACCGACACATGGCCCTTGAACTGGCGGTCGTAGTTCTGCGGAATGTAGAGGCCGCTGGCGGTGTTGAGTTGGGCGGAAGAGTCGTCGAGCAGCGATGCGGCCGTGAGCCGCCGCTCGGCGATCGCCTGCGCATAGAGCAGCGGCTTCAGCGTGGAGCCGGGCTGGCGCTGCGCCAGCACGCCGTCGACCTCGGCCGCCTGGCTCAGCGGGCCGGACGAGCCGACCCAGGCCAGCACCTCGCCGCTCGCGTTGTCGAGCACCACGAGCGCGCCGTCTTCGACATGGCGGCCGCGCAACTCGCGCAACTGCTGTTGCAGCGTGCCGAGCGCAAAGCGTTGCAGCGGCGCGCGCAGGGTGGTGCGCACGCTGTTGTGCTGCCCGGCCGGCGCTTCCTTCGCCACGCGCCGGCCCAGATGCGGCGCGATGCCTTCGCTCGGGTCGAACGCGCGGCGCTGCACCGCGGCGCTGGCGAACATGTCCATCGCCTCGCAATCGGCCTTGCTGGCGCTGGCGCTGGCACGGTTCGGCTCCATCGTGCGCAGCACCTCGCAGGCGCGCTGCGCCACCTGCGCCGGCTTCGCGTTGGGCGCACGCACCAGCGCTGCGGCCAGTGCGGCCTCACGCGCATCGAGCCCGCTCGGCGCCTTGCCGAACAAGGTGCGCGAGAGTGCGTCGATGCCGACGATCTCGCCGCGGAACGGCACCGTGTTGAGGTACGCCTCGAGGATCTGTTCCTTGCGCCAGTTGCGCTCGAGCCGTTGCGCGTCGATCGTCTGGCCCACCTTCTGGGTGAGGCTTCGGCCGCCCGCGCCACGCCGCAGGTCTTCGTCGAGCAGGCCGGCCAGTTGCATCGTGATGGTCGAGGCGCCGCGCGTGCGCGTGTTCCAGAGGTTGCCCCAGGCCGCGGCCGATACGGCGCGCCAGTCGACCCCGCTGTGTTCGTAGAAGCGCTTGTCCTCGCTCAGCAGCATCGCCGTGCGCAGGGCCGGCGACACGTCGGCCAGTGCCACCCACTGGCCGCGCCGCACCGCGGCATCAGTGCGCACCCGCTGCAGCAACTCGCCGTCGCGGTCGAGCACCTGCGTGTCGGATGGCCGAAACGCGCGCTTGACCTCGTCGAATGTGTTTGCAGCGCCCGCCGGACGCGCGCCGGCAGCCATCAAAACGATGGCCAAAGAGAGCGCGAAGCGGCGGGAAGGGCGGGTGAACATGGGACAGGGCCTACTTGAAGTCGGGCGCTTGGGCTGTTACGCCGCAGCGCCGACGCAGGCATTTTCATGGTTTATCCGTTCATTGGAGATGCCATGAAAAAACTCGTGCTTTTGCTTGCTGCCTCGGCTGCCCTCGCTGGCTGCGTTGCCGTTCCCTACGATCCAGGCCGCCCGCCGCCGCCGCAACGTGGCTATGGCGACCGGGATCGCGATGGCGTGCCGAACCGGGCCGACCGCGATCGCGATGGCGACGGCATTCCGAACCGCTACGACCGCGCGCCGAACAACCCGAACCGCTGAACGATCTGCCCGGCACTCGCTGCCGGGCCGGTACCCGGTCGGCGCGAACCGACTCAGCCTTACAGTAGCGGCCGTCAAAGGCATTCATTCCGCTGCGGGGCTGGTTCGTGAATCTTCGTTCGATCGATCTCAATTTGCTGGTGGTGCTGGAGGCACTCATCGAGGAGCGTGGCGTGCGCCGTGCGGGAGAGCGCATCGGCCTGAGCCAGTCGGCCACCAGCCATGCGCTGGACCGGTTGCGCAAGCTGCTGGGTGACGAGATCCTGGTTCGCACCCCTACCGGCATGGAGCCCACGGCACGGGCGCTGAGCCTGTTCGGCCCGCTGCGCATCGCGCTGCAAAGTGTCGAGATGGCACTGATGCCGGAGCAATTCGTTCCGGCCGAGGCGCAGGGCGAAATCCAGATCGGCGTCGAAACGCACGAGACCATCATCATCCTGCCGCAACTCGTCGATCAGATCCGGACCGAGGCGCCGCAGCTCTCGCTGAGCGTGCGGCCGGGCTCCGTCGACGACATCCTCAACGGCATCGACCAGGGGCGCACCGACATCGGCATCGGCTTCTTTCGCGGCCTGCCCGATCGGTTCATGACCTGCGCCCTTTTGCAGGACAGCCACGTCTGCGTCATGCGCGCGGACCATCCCCTCGCCGCCGAACCGCTGACGCTGGAGAGCTACCTCCAGGCGCCGCACCTGCTGGTCAGCATGAGCGGCGCGCCGGACGACTTCGTCGACTCCGCGCTGACCGACCAGGGGCTGCGCCGGCGCATCGCGATGCGCCTGCCGCATGGCCTGGCCGCGGTGATTGCCCTGACACGCTCCGACATGGTCACCACCGTGACCCGGGGTGCGGCCCGCGTCTTCGCGCAGTCGGCGCCGCTGGTCTGGATGGAGCTGCCGTTTGCAGTGCCGCGCGTCGGCTTCCGGCTGATCTGGAATCGCCGCCTGCAGCAAAGCCCGCAGCACCGCTGGCTCCGGCAAAAACTCGTCGCCATCGGCGCGGCTGCGGAGGCAAGCGGCGCCCCGGCACAGGAAGCGGCACCGGGCACCTAGTCGCGCGCGCTGGTTCGTGGCGCTGTGCGCGATGGCCAGGTCATCGATGGCGTGCATTTTGAAGCTGCAATCTTTGCATTGGCCAGTTTCAATGCCGCCGCATAAAGTTTCCGCCAGAGGTCGACCCGCTTCGTTCATGAGGTCGGCCCAGGAGACAAAAATGAATACTGTGACGGTAGCGCCAGAGCAGGTCGACGCCGCATTTCGGGCCGCGATGCGCCGATTCGCCTCGACAGTGACGATCATCACTGCAGCCGACCACGAGCGTCGCCATGGCATGACGGCCACGGCGGTGACTTCGCTCTCGATGAGTCCGCCATCGCTCCTCATCTGCCTTAATCAGAAGACCCTGCTGCACGACATCATGTTCCGTGCTCGGCGCTTCTGCGTGAACGTGCTGCACCGCGAGCAGGTCGAGTTGTCGGCCGCCTTCAGCGGCGCCGTGGCGCCCGAGGAACGTTTCGCGCTGGGCACCTGGTCGCGCACCGAGGACGGCATTCCGTACCTTGCCGACGCCCAGGCCAACCTGTTCTGCCGCAAGGCCGCCGCCATTCCGTACGGCACGCACACCATTCTGGTGGGCCAGGTCGAGCATGTCGGCCTGCGCGATGCCATTGCGCCCCTGGTCTACCAGGATGCCGCGTACTGCGTGACCAGCCCCGCGCCCTGACGCGCGCCGCGGCGCCGAATGCGCCGCACAACTTGCCCCTCTCTCTTTTTACTTCCTACCAACAGGTGGTTCCATGTCCTGCGTCCTTTCCCGTGAGATTCCTCAGACCCTCCAGTCGTCCGTGCAGCGTCCGGCGCCGGCCGAACTCCTTGCGAGGATGAAGGCCCTGCTGCCTGCCATCAAGGCCCGAGCCGGCGAAACCGAGCGGCTCGGACGCATCCCTGCAGAGAATCTGGACGCGCTGCGCGAGGCAGGCCTCTACCGGGTGGTTCAGCCGACGAAGTTTGGAGGCCACGAATACGACTTCGACCTGCTGGTCGAACTCGTGCTGGAGCTCGGCCGCGCCTGCGCATCGACGGCATGGGTTTACGGCCTCTACGCTGCGCACCAGTGGCTCGTCGCCAGCTTCGATGCCAAGGCGCAGCGCGATGTCTGGGATGACGATGCGGACGCGGCGGTCTGCGGCTCCTATGCGCCGGCCGGAAAAGCCGTCGCGGTGGCTGACGGCTATCGGCTCAGCGGACGCTGGGCTTTCGCGAGCGGCTGCGACGGCGCCCAGTGGGCGGTGTGCGCGTCGGTCTTGCCGGCCCGCGAGGGCGAACCGGCGCCAGGGCCTGCCTTCTTCCTGGTGCCCGCGACCGACTACGTCATCGACGGCACCTGGGACGTGGTCGGCCTGGCCGGAACCGGCAGCAAGACGCTGGTGCTGGACGACGTGTTCGTGCCGGCGCACCGGATCCTCACCTTTCGCGAAACGACCAGCGGCCGCACGCCGGGCAGCAGGTTGCACGACAACCCCGGCTTCAGGATTCCGATGCTGTCGAACATCCCTTCGTGCCTGGCGGCGACGGCGGTGGGCACTGCCGCCGGTGCGCTGGACGACTACCTCGAGGTGACGGGCCAGCGCGTCACGCGCGGCGCGGTCGCTGGAGGCAACAGCCGGATGGCGGAGTTCCCGACCATCCAGCTGCGCGTGGCGGAGGCGGGGGCGAGCATCGATGCGGCCCGCGAGGTCTTGTTGCGCGATCTGCGCTTGCGGGCCGGCACGGCCCGATCCGGCGAGGAGATCACGGTGGAACACCGCATTGCCAGCCGGCGCGGGCAGGCGTTCGCGGTGTCGCTCGCCATCCGCGGTGCCGAGGCATTGAACGCTTCCACTGGTGGGCAAGGGCTCGCGATGTCCAACCCGGTTCAACGGGCCTGGCGCGACGCCAACGCCGTGGGTCGCCACATCAGCCTGAACTGGGATGCGGTGGGAACCATGGCCGGGCAGATTGCGCTCGGCCTCGAGCCCAAGGGCCAGTACTGACAGCAGACGTTTCTCACCCAAGGATTGGACATGCAAGGAAAGATTGGACTGGAAGAGCACTTCGCGCTCGAAGAAACCGTGATGGACTCCGCGGGCTTCGCGCCGGAGACGCACTGGCCGGAACTGCGCGCGCGCCTGCTCGACATCCACGATCGGCGCCTGCGCGAAATGGACGCCAACGGCATGCAGATGATGCTGCTGTCGCTCAACGCACCGGCCGTTCAGGCGATACCCGACACCGCGCGGGCCAACGACGTCGCGCGCCGCGCGAACGACTTCCTGGCCGAGCAGGTCGCCAGGCGGCCAGACCGGTTCCAGGCCTTCGCGGCGCTGCCGATGCAAGACCCCGATCTGGCGGCCCGCGAGCTCGAGCGCTGCGTCAGGGATCTTCACTTCAAGGGCGCGCTGGTCAACGGGTTCTCCCAGGTCGGCGACGGGAAGTCGGCCGTCTACTACGACCTCGCCCGCTACTGGCCCTTCTGGGAAGTCGTGCAAAAGCTCGACGTGCCGTTCTACCTGCATCCGCGCAACCCGCTGCCGGTCGACGCAAGGATCTATGACGGGCACCCCTGGCTGCTCGGCCCGACATGGGGGTTCGGACAGGAGACGGCAGTGCATGCGTTGCGCCTGATGTGCAGCGGCCTGTTCGACAAGTACCCGAAGCTCACCATCATCCTCGGCCACATGGGCGAGGGACTCCCGTACAGCATGTGGCGCATCGACAACCGCAATGCCTGGATCGGCACGCCGCCCACCTACCCGGCGCGCCGCAAGATTGCCGAGTACTTCCGCGAGAACTTCTACCTCACGACTTCGGGCAACTTCCGGACGCAGACGCTCATCGACGCGATCCTGGAGATCGGTGCCGACCGGATCCTGTTCTCGACCGACTGGCCGTTCGAGAACGTCGACCATGCCGCCCACTGGTTCGACGCAGCCAGCATCAGCGAACGCGACCGCGAAAAGATCGGCCGCACCAACGCGATCGAATTGTTCGGACTGGACGCATCCCTTTCGACCTAGCAGCACGCATCAAATACAAAGGAGACAGACATGACCAATAACGTCAATATCGACGTCAACGAGGAGCTGGCCGAAGCGAAGGTCGGCCGCCTGCACAAGTGGTTGGGCGTCATGATGGCGACGCTCACGTTGTTCGACGGCTACGACACCTTCAACCCGGCCTACGTCATCCACTACGTGGCGGGCCCCTGGGGCCTTGCGCCAGGGCAGGCCGGCTTTCTTGTATCCAGCGGACTGGTGGGCTTCCTGATCGGCGCGGCCGCGCATGGCATCGTGGCCGATCGCATGGGACGGCGGGTGACCCTGCTCGGCGGCCTCTGGATCACCAGCATCTTCACGCTGGCGACACCGCTACTGGGCGACTCGTTCGCCTCGTTCTGCACCCTGCGTGTGTTGACCGGCCTCGGCCTGGGCGTGCTGCTGCCCCTCGCAACCACCTACATCAACGAGCTTGCGCCGCGCCGCGTGGCCAACACCTTCTCGTTGTGGGGCGTGGCGTTCGGCTGGGCCCTGGGCGGCACGATGGCCGGCCTGGTGGGCGTGTTCCTCACGCCGATCTTCGGCTGGAAGGTGCTGTACTGGATCGGATCGCTGTCGATCCCGCTGACCATCGCGCTGCACTTCTGCCTGCCGGAGTCCGTCAAGTTCCTGGCGCTGAAGGGCCGCATCGAAGACATCCGGGCGCTGCTGACGCGCCTGCGCCCCGAACGTGCCGAGGCCTACCGGAACGCACGCCTGGTGGTGACGGGATCCACCACGCAGCGCAATCCGGTGGCTGCACTCCTGACGCCGCAAAACCGCCGCACCACGCTCACGATCTGGCTGGCCGCGTTCCTGAGCCTGTTCTGCATCTTCGGTCTCACCGGCTGGATTCCGACCGTGATGATGAAACGGGGCGAGACCTTCGCCGCGAGCTTCGGATTCGGCGCCCTGATGCAGGTCATGTCTTTCGTCGGCGGCCTGGCCTGCGGGTACCTGGCCGACCGCCGGGGCTCGAGCCGCAGCGTGCTGGCGACCTGGTGGGCGCTGGGCGGGCTCTCGGTGCTCGCGCTGGTCTTCCTGGATGGCCATGCCGTCAACATCGTGTGCACGGCAGCTGCCGGCTTCTTCGTGATCGGTGCGCAGTACGTGCTGAACAACTTCACCGCGCGCTCGTTCGACACCAGCGTGCGTGCGACGGCGGTCGGCATGATGCTCAGCGTCGGGCGGATCGGCGCGATCCTCGGCCCGTTCGTGGTGGGGACGCTGCAGCAGGTCTCCGCAGGGCCGATGCCGATGTTCGTGCTGATCGGCTGCGCGTCGATCGTCGCGGCCATTGCGATCGCGTCGCTGGCGGGTCGGACGGCGCCTGTGCGCGAGGCCTCGCCATTGCACGTGCATGGATGACAGTAAGCCCTGCGCGACTTCCTGATTCGTGGGGGCCGCTATCCGGCCGCCCCGAACCGGGCGGCCGAGCGGGCCTTGGTCTTCGCCGTTTCGACCGTCCGGTCGCGCGGCTCGGCCGTGGTGACGAGGGACGCGATCAGCGTGCGCGCCGCCGCTGCCACGTCTTCGACGGCACGGTCGAAGGCTTCGGCATTGGTCTTCGACGGCAAGCTGAAGCCACTGAGCTTGCGCACGAACTGCAGCGACGCATCGCGTATTTCCTGCTCCGTGGCGGGCGGCTCGAAGTTGAAGAGGGTTCGGATGTTTCGGCACATGGCGGCTCCGCGAGGTGGGCGATTTCCTCGCGATGGTAGTGCCGCGATGGCGCGGTGCAACTACTTCGCCGCTTCCACCTTCACCCGCGCATTCGGCACCTCGCCGAACATTTCCGGCGCATACATCGCCTCGACCCGGCTCGGCGGCAGCGCGAAATCGCCGACGTTGTTGAGGCGCACGGTGTATTCCATCTTCACCACGCCCTTGGGCAGGTACTCGTAGTAGCTGCGGAAGGCCTCGAAGCTGCGCTCCTCGAAGGCGGGCCAGCCGGCGCCGGTTTTCTTCTCGCCCTGGGTTGCGATCTGCGAGTCGCGGCCGAGGCCGCTTCCGAGGATGGTGGCGCCGCCGGGGATCGGATCGGTGATCGCCACCCAGGTCATGTCGGCGCTGGCGTTCACCTCGAGCGTCACGCGCAGCACGTCGCCGCGCGTGTACTTGCCGGCTGTTGCCTGCTCGACCGGCGCGATGGTTTTCTTGATCGCATAGCCGGCCGCGAACGGCGCCTTCAACTGGATGGCGGCGATCGACTGCAGCGTGAGCCAGGGCTTGCCGGCGCCCTGCTGCGTGACCAGCAAGGTGTCGCGCACCGGTGCCGAACCTGTTGCGGAGGCCCACGGCAGGAACATGCTGTTGTTGCGCAGGTTGCCGGGCGACGCGGGAGCGCCGAAGAAGGTGGTCTGGTTCGGCGCGCCGGCCGCGTCGCTGGTCTTCACGCGTTCGACCTTGCTCCAGTCGACCTGCGCCTTCGCCGCGCCGAGCGTGGCGGCGGTGATGCCGGCCACCGGCGTGCTCTCGAACACCTTGGAGAACTTGTCGAGTGCGAGCCCGCCCCAGAGGTTGGCCGTGGTGGTGTGCCAGGCGCCGTTCTGCTGGCGGCCGATGAAGCCGTTGGCGAGTTTGCCGATGTCGTCCTTCCAGCCCGGGTCGTCCATCACGGCCAGCAGCAGGCGTGCGGTGTTGACATCGCTGTTGGTCATCAGCCACCACAGGTAGTCGTCCTGCTCGGTGCTGAAGATCAGCTTGGTGCCCTGGTAGCTCAGGCGTGCCTTCAACACGTTGCTGGCTTCGTCGAGCCGCTGCTGGCGCTGCGGCACGTCCTGCACGCGCTTGAGAATCTGCAGCCAGTCGATCACCGCGCTGGTGGGCCACTGGTTCGGCGCAATCGTGATGCTGCCGAGCATGCGGCCTTGCGCCTTGCCATAGCGCGACAGCGCCTCGAGGGCAGCGAGCTTGCGCAGGTCCAGATCCTTGCGCGGGCTCCAGAACTCGCGCTGGATGCGGCCTTCCACAAAGGCGATCAGCCCGCGCTCCATCGGCGCGCGCACGTCGTCGGCAAGGGCAAAGGCCGGGTCGAGCGCGGCCGCTTCGTGCGTGGCGGCCAGCAGGTACGAGGTGAGGATGTCGCTGCCGCGGTTCGCCTCGCCGTCGCGCGGCGGGAAGTAGTTGGCCAGGCCGTCGCTGTCGAGATAGCTCGGCAACTGCGCGAGCACGCCTTGCCACATCTTCGCGTCGCGCAGGCCGACCGCCTTGCTGGTTTTCTGTTCGAGGCAACTGAAGGGGTAGGCCGCGAACCAGTCGCGCACGCCGGGCAGGCCTTCGGCGAGCTTGGGTTGCAGGCTCATCTTCAGGCCGCCACGGCCGGGCAGGGCGTCTGCGGGCGGCGCCACGTCGAGCGTGAAGGGCCCGTCGATCTGCACCAGCGTGGCTTGCTGCACCGTGAGCGGCACGGCCGGGATGATGCGTTGCCGCACCTTGAGCGCATCGCGCGCACCGCCGATGGTGTCCTTGGCCTCGATCTCCCAAAGGATGGCTTCGGCGCGCGTCTGCGCGAGTTGCGCCGGCGCCGTCACGTTCCACGCGAGTTCACGCGCTTCACCAGCTGGGATCTCGACCGTCTGCGGCTCCATCGTGAGCAGGGTGGCGCGCGGCGAGGCCAGCACGTTCATGGCCTTCTGCGTGGTGTTGCGCAGCGTGATCTGGGCGCGGAACTGGTCGTCCTCGCGCACCAGCGGCGGCAGGCCGCTGATGATCTGCAAGTCCTGCGTGGCCTGGATGCTGGTCTGGCCGGTGCCGAACAGCCCGGTGCCCATGTCGGCCACGGCCACGATTTTGAAGGTCGTCAGTGCATCGTTGAGCGGCACCGTCACCACGGCCTGGCCGTTGGCGTCGAGCACCACCTTCGGGTTCCACAGCAGCAGCGTGTCGAGCAGCTCGCGCGTCTGGCCCTTGCCGCCACCGCCGCCCGCGGGCACGGCCTTGCGGCCATAGTGCCGGCGCCCGACGATTTCCATCTGCGCGGTGGACGTGCTCACACCCCAGCTGCGCCTTTGCAGCATCGCATCGAGCAGGTTCCAGCTGGTGTTGGGCATCAGCTCCAGCAGGGCCTGATCGACCGCGGCCAGCGCCACCTCGGCGCCCGCCGCGGGCTTGCCGTCGGGCAGCTTGCCCGTGATGGTGATCTGCGCCTTGCCGCGCACCGGGTAGCCGGGCTTGTCGCTCGCCACCGTCACGTCGATCTGGTGGGCCTTGGTGCCGACGCGGATCTCGGCCAGGCCGAGCCGGTAGGCTGGCTTGCTGAGGTCGACCAGCGCGGTCGGGGCCACGTATTCCTTGCCCTCGTACCAGAAGGCCGTCCACCATTCGCGTGGCGCCTTGAAGCCCCAGGTGAAGAAGCTGTACCAGGGCACGTCGCGCAGGCGGCCGCGCAGCGCGAGCACGCTCACGTAGGCGTTCGGGCCCCAGCTGGCCTTGACCTGCAGGCTCACGGTCGGGTCCTGCCCGTTGAGCTGCACCACGTGCGTTTCGATGATGCCCTCGCGCTCCACCGACACCAGCGCGGTTGCAAAACGGAATGGGCTGCGCACCTGGAACCTGGCGACCTCGCCGGGCTGGTAGCTCTTCTTTTCAGGCAGCACGTCGATGCGGTCGTTGTCCTCGCCGCCGAACCAGAGTTCGCCCTGCTTCGTCACATACACCGAGCTGGCGGCCAGGCTCGTGCGGCCTTCGCTGTCCTTCGCGCTCACCACCAGTTCGACCTGGCCGGCTTCCTTGAGCGCTGCATCGCACAGCAGCAGCCCGCGCGCGTCGCTCTTGCCGCTGCAGACGCTGCCGAGATCCTTGGTCTCGGTCTTGTTGTCGTAGGTGTAGAAGCCGCCCACCATCCGCTTGCGGCTGGTGGTGGTGATGCGCGCGACGGCGCGCACGTCGATCGCGACGCCGGCCTGCGGCTTGCCGGCGAGGTCGAGCGCCAGCGCCTGGAACTTGAGCTTCTTGTCGGTCGACACCCAGCCTTCGGTCTTGACGCCCGCGATCACCGCCGCAGGCCACAGCGTCTGCGTGCTGCGGATGGTCTGCACCTCGCCGTTCGGGTCGGAATAGGTGGCTTCGATCAGCAGGTCGCGCGGGGCCTTGGCCCACGACAGCTTGTCGATGGTGACCTTGCCGGCGCCGTTCTTGTCGAGCGTCGTGGGCAGCTTGTCCGCGACCACGCGGGCATCGTCGGAGGCGGTGGCTTCCTCGTCGGCACTGGCCGCTGCACCCGTATCGGACTTCTGCGGCTGCGAAAAGCTGAACATGTCGTAGTCGCTGAAGCTCGGCGTCTTGCCGCGCACCAGCGCCGACACGCGCACCGGCAGGTTGGCGGCGGCGCCACCGGCCACGTAGTTGATCTGCACGTCGGTGGGCACCGAGGTCACGGCCACCAGCGGCTTCTTGTCGGTCGGGCCAACGCGGCCTTCCAGCACCGGCAGGCGGAACTCCTCCACGCGGAACTGGCCGGTGGCGAAGCTCGTGCGACGGCCGTCTTCATACTCGTCGGCCTTTTCCTTGCCGGTGCGCAGCATCACCTCGTAGGCGCCGAGCTTGGCCGCCGGCGGAATCGCGAAGATGCTTTCGGCGCTCTGTCCACCGGTCGGGGTCTTGCGCCACTTCAGGTCCTGCGTGAACTGCTGGCCGCTGCCGGTGTGCGTGAGCACCAGCGTGTCGGGCAGGTCAGGCGGCAGGCCGAAGCCGGTGCTGGTCTGGGTGCGGATGATGTGCTTCATCGACACCGTTTCGCCGGCGCGCAGCAGCGTGCGGTCGAAGATGGTGTGGGCAATGCTGTCGGGCTCCGGCTGCATGCTGGTCGGCACGTTGAAGCGCCAGGGCTCGATGCCGCGCTGCCAGTCGCTCCAGGTGAAGGCGAGGTCTTCCACGCCTTTTTCGTTCCCGGCATCCTTGCCGGTCAGGGTCGCGCGGGCGCTGACGAAGTAGGCATTGCCGCCGTAGTCGCCGTCACCGTTGCCCGCGCACGTGGGTGCTTCGGACGAGATGCCTTTCAGCGTCGCGATGCCATTGGCATCGGTGGTGCCTGCAGCCACCTCCTTGCCGTCGCAACCCGACACGCGCACTGCGGCACCGGCCACGACCTTGCCCTTGTCGAGCGTGGTCACCCAGGCCAGCGCGTTCTCGCGGCCCAGCTTGAAGTGCACCGCCAGGTTGGTGGCCAGCGCGCTGGTGCGCACGTACATCGTGCGGCCGTTGCCATAGCGCTCGTCGAGCAGCGAATCGCCCAGCTTTTGCGAGGCGATCTCCAGCACGTGGAAGCCCGGCGTCAGCGGAATGCCGATCACTTCGAACGGGCGGGGCGCGCCGCCTTCGGCCTTGGGCATGTCGAGCGTCTTCACGCCGGCCTGGCCGTCGAGCAGCGAGAGCATGCGCGTTTGCACGCTGGTCTTGTCGTCCTTGTCGATCACCTTGGGCAGCACGCCCTTCACATCGCGTGCGGCCAGCTTGCGGTCGACCACATAGCTGCTGTCGTAGCGCCGCACCTTGCGAAACCAGGCAATGATCTCGGCGTCGGTCTTCGGGTTCAGGTCGCTCACCTTGCCGGGCGTCAGGGCCTGCAGCTTGAGCGCGGGCTCCACGTTGCGCACCGTCACCGGCATCAGCGCCACCCCGTTCGACTCGGCCAGCCGCTCGACCACGCCGAACGGCGAGGCAGCGAACTTGGCGAGCGGCGGCATGGCACCCGTCGACACTTTCAGCGGAAAGCTCGTGGGCGAGGCCAGCGGGCGATCCGACTCGTCCTTGAAGCCGGCCGGAAGCTCGATGGTGAACTGCGTCTGCTCCGGGAAGGGCGCAGGGAAAGTGACCGAATCGACCAGCGTTTCGGCATCGGCCTGGCCCTCGTCGTTGAACTTGGGCGCGATGCTCTTGCCGCCGCCCTTGACCACGATCTGCGCGGCCAGCTTGCGCGGCACCGGCGCGTTGAACGACAGCGACATCGGCCGCAGCGGCAGGCAGGCGGCCTGTGCGTTCTCGCGTTCACAGCTGAACGACACGGCAAAAGGCTCGCGCACCTGGAAGTTGAAGCGGCGCTCCACCTTGTTGGCAATGCCGGAGGGTGTGGCCACGCCGGTGCCGTACACCAGTTGCACCTTGGCCGAAGGCGGCAGGGTGCGGTTGCATCGCAACGCGGCAAAACGCAGCGGATCTTTGGCCGCGCGCTCGGTCGCGCCCATCGATTTCAGCAGCGCGGCCCGCTCGGCCTCGGTCAGTGCCACCACCGGAATGCGCTCGCCGATGCCATCGGCCTGGCACCACACATTGGCGAGCAAGGTCTGGCTGCTGGCCGCGCCGTTCAGTTCGAGCACGAAGAACTGCTGCTCGTCGATGCGCCCGCCGCCCGGGCGGATGCTGCGCACGAACGGGCCGCCGCTATTGAATTGATAGCTGCTCACGCCCGTCAGCTCTGCGCCGGAGGCCGATTTGAAGCCCGCAACCCGGGTGACGCTGCAGCGCACTCCGGGCGTCAGGTCGTTCTCGAAGTCGAACACCCATTGCTTCTCGCCAGTCCAGCGGCCTGTGCCCTTGCCGGCCTGCGCGTCGCTGCAGCTCACGGTGAGCGGCGCGGGCGCCTTCGGATCGCCGAAGGTGACGGCGGCCTGATCGAACTTGGCGACGATCTGCCGCACGCGCGCCACCTCGCCTTGCGGCGTGAGACTGGTGATCTGGAGCGCCTGGGCGCCGAGGGACAGGCCGGCCAGCAGGGCTGCGGCGGCAAGGTTCTTGTAGGTGTTGTAAGTGTTCAACGGTCTCTCCTGTGCGCTGGGAGGTTATCGCAACTTGTTCACGTCTCGATACACTTCCGGTGAAGAACAAGAGGAAGAGGATCCATGACACCAACGCGCTCACGTGCCGCGCCGATCACGCCTTTCTGGCAGCGCCTGCCGCGGTTTTTTCTGTTTCCGCTGCAGTGGGAGCCCCTGCTGTATGCGCTGGTGCTCTCGCTGTGCAGCCTGCTCGTCTTTGTGATCCCGCTGCCTTTCGCGATCTTCCTGATCGAGCTGGGCATCCTGCTCGCGGCCAGCCGCTACAGCTTCAAGGTCATCCACCTCAGTTCGCAGGGCTTTCTGCGCACCCGGGACTTCCCGCCGCAGCGCGACCCGGACCTGGTCAACCTGCCATGGAAGCTGTTCGCGATCCTGCTGGTGATGAGCTTCCTGATCGGCGGCCTGGCCTACGTTTCTAAGAACCTCGCCATCGCCGGCTGGGCGGTCGTGTCCTTTGCATTGCCGGCCATCGCGGTGGTGCTGGTGCAGACGGCCAGCCTCGGCCAATCGCTCAACCCGGCGCTCTGGTTTTCGGTGATGCGCGCGATGGGCTGGCCTTATGTTGCGCTCTGGGCCTTTTTGTTCTTCCTGAGCGGCGGCGCCGAGATCGCGCTTCCGCTGCTGGCACCGCTGGTTGCCCGCTGGATGCTGTTGCCGCTGATCAATTTCGTGCTGATCTATTTCAGCTGGGCCATGTCGGCGCTGCTCGGCTATGCGATGTACCAGTACCACGATGAGCTCGGCATCGACCTGCGCTTCGTGCCGCAGGCCACACCCGGCGAGCGTGATGTGTCGGAAGAGGCCCGCGCGATCGACGCGCACGTGGCCGACATGGTCGAGCATGGCGAGATCGACAACGCCGTGGGCATTGCCTACGACGCGGCCCGTGGGGCCGAGAGCGACCTGCATGCGCAGCGCCGCTACCACCGGGTGCTGGCGGTGTCCAGCAAGACCGACGACCTGCTGCGCCATGGCAAGCGCTTCATCGAGTTGCTGATGTACAGCAAGCTGGAGACCGAAGCGCTCGCCGTGTACCAGACCTGCATCGGCAAGGATCCGCAGTTCCTCTGCGACAACCCGGCCCATGTGGTGAGCTTTGCGCGCCTGCAATGGCGCGCCGGTGACGCACGCGCTGCGCTGGCTCTGCTCAAGGGCTTCGACAAGCGCAACGCCGGGCATGCCGCGATTCCCGATGCCTACGAACTGGCCGCGCGCGTGCTGATACAGGGCCTGGACCGGCGCGACATGGCCATGCCGATCCTGCAGACCATGAAAAGACGCTACCCGAAGACGCCGCAAACCGAAGAGGTGAGCTGGCTGCTGCGCGACGACGACCCGACCACCCGGGGCGCCAAGCTCGCCGGCTGACGGTGACCCTGTGACCCGCATCCAGGCCCGGCGCAAGCTCATCGTCATCGTCCTGCTGTGCATCGCCGTGGGCGGCGCGCTGTTGCGGCAGTTCGCGCCGCCGGCATCGATGCTGCGTGACATCGGCACGCTGCTGATGCTGCTGTGGCTCCCGGTCATCGGCAACATCGTGGCGTGGCTGGTCGCGAAAGTGCGGCGCCCCGCTCCGCCCGGGCCAACCGGTCCGGCGCCGGCGGTTTTCGGTCCAGCGGGCACCTTCAATCCCCACGCCTGGGTCGAGCTCACGCTGCGCGAGGCCAAGCTGCCCATCGAAGACACGCCGATCGCCGCAGGCGAACACCACTGTGCACTGGTGGTCGGCAACGACGGCTTTACGGCGCGCTGGTTCGTGCGGCCCGATGACACCGTTCGCCGCGGCAAGGCGCACGCCCTGCAGGTCGAGTTTCTGACGCCGACGGTCGCGCTGCCGCGGTTTCAGCGCGACGCCACCTTCCGGATGCTGGTCGGCGGCGCGTTCATCGGGGACGGCCGGGTGCTCGAGGTGCTGGGTCGGGCCTGAGCGCGGCCGCGGCCGCGGCTACTGCATCTGCTTCAGGTTGCCGATGCGCAGCAGCATTTCGGTGAACATCTGCATGTCGGCGTCGAGGTCGGCCACCTCCTTGAACTCCTTGGCGTTGTGCGCCGTGTACTTCTTGCCCGGCATGGCCGGGCCGAAGTTGATGGCGTTGGGCATCAGCTTGGCCGTGGTGCTGCCGGCGGTGGGCACGGGCTCGGCCTGGAGCCCGGTGGTGTCGCCGAAGATGTTGAGCAGCGTGGAGAGCCATGCGCCCTTCGGGTCGCGCGCCATCCAGTCGCCCTGCTCGTGGCTGATCGCCAGCTTCACCTGGTTGGCGGTGGCCCAGGCGTCGATGCGGCCCGCCACGGCTTTCTTGAGATCGTCCGGCGTGCTGCCGCGCGGCATGCGCACGTTGGTCGTGACTTCGAGCTTGCCGTCTTTCTCGCGGATCAGGTTGGGCGACAAGGTCAGCGGGCCCATGAACTCGTCGCGGTAGCCCAGGCCCATCTTCTCGCCCAGGTAGCCGGTGCCATAGAGGTCGCCGAGGTACTTCGCGGCCCTGGCGTAGTGGTTGTTGGCCAGCGGCACCCCGGATTCGCGCAGGAACAGCGCGAGCCGTGGCAGCGGGTTCACGCCTTCCTCGGGCCGGGAGCCGTGCGCCGAGACGCCGGTGACTTTCACGTCCACGCTGTCCGCGCCCTTCACCACGTCGATGCTGAACTTGCCGCCCTGGCTTTCGTAGGCCTGCACAAAGCTGGCCTTGGCCGCGTCGAGCGTCGCGGCCGCGGCGGCGAGGTCGCCGCCCCTGAGCTTCGCTGTGGCGTTCTGCGGCACCGTGTTGGCGGCCGCGGCACCCGCCATGGCGACGATGGCAGTGGTGCCGGCATCGGTGGCTTCCACCGGGAAGAACACCTTGAGCGCGCCCGAGCCCTTTTCGGCGACCACCGCCGGGTACTTGCTGTCGAGCACGATGTTGTAGTCGGGCAGTGGCGTCTTGCTGCGGTAGTACTTCATCGCGTCGCCGCCGGTTTCCTCGGTGGTCTCGATCATCAGGCGGATGGTGCGGTCCAGCGGCAGGCCGCTTTCCCTCACCGTCTTCATCGCATAGAGCACGGCGGCGATCGAGCCCTTGTCGTCGATGGTGCCGCGGCCATAGAGGTTGTTGCCCACGCGCGTGAGCTTGAACGGGTCGAGCCGGGTGCCGTCGTCCAGCACCCATTCGTCGGCCACGACGGGCACCACGTCGGCGTGCGTGAGGATGCCGAACTCGTCCTTGCCGGTTTTCGTGTTGGCAGGCAGCTTGACCTCGAAGATGCGGTTGTCGACGTTGCGGTATTGCAGACCGAAGTCCCTGGCCATGCCCTCGACCAGCGTGCCGAATTCGATGATGGCCTTGTTCTCGTGCGGCGGAATGCGGTCGTCGCGCACGGTGGGAATCGCGACCATGCGGGCCATGGTGGCGATCACTGCGTCCTGGTTCTGCAGCCGGTTGTACAGGCCGAGCAGCCGGCTGATGTTGGTGAGTGCGTCGCCCCGCAGCGGCGCTTTCTTGCGGTAGGCCGCCACGCTGGCCTTGAGCGTCGGGTTGGCCTTGGCGGCGGCATCGAGGAACGCGTTGAAATCGCGCGCCGGTTGGGCTTGTTGCGCCGCGGCCAGCTTGTCGAGCGCGGGTTTCTTGAGCGTGTCGGCCAGGGCCGGCTGTGTGGACAAGGCGAGAGCAATCGCGAGCGAGAGGATGGCCAATGGCGTTGGGTTCATGGCGTGCATCAAGTTGACAGCGGTTGGAGCGAGCGGCCCTGGTCGAGCATGCGCGTCACGGCATGGTCGGGCGCCAGCTTCTGAAGTTGCGGCAACCAGCTCAGGGCCTGCTCGCGCTGGCCGGCCTGCCATTGGCAGGACGCGACCATCGTGAGCGCATCGATCGCGCCCTCATGGCCCGGCGCGCTGGAAAGCAGCGCCTGGCACAGCCGGCGAGCGTCGTCGAAATGGCCGGCGCGTGCAAAGCGGCTCGCGAGCCGGGCCATCTCGCCCGGCGACAGGCGTACCGAAGGGCGTGCCTGGTCGAGGTAAACCTTGTAGCTCTCGTGCTGGAACGCAGTCGTGTGCTCGCTGCTGTCGCGCAGGCGAAAAATCAGTTTCGCCGCGCGGTGGAACGCATCGCCCGAAGGCTGCAGCCGTGCTGTGTTGAAGAACGCGCGCAATGTGGGCAGGTGGTCGGGCCGCAATTTGGCGGCGGCCTGCCATTCGGTGGCCGCGCGGTCGAACTGCAACTGCTTGCCGAACTGCGTGGCGCGCTCGACGTGCCCGTCGAACGGGTCGGGCGGGGCCGCAGTCTGCACCGGCTGGCTGCGCCGTGCGGCTGGCCACAACAGCATCAGTAGCGTGCCGGTGAGCAGCCCGCCCAGGTGGGTCATGTAGCCGACGCCGGTTTCGCCGCTCATGTGCTGCACCACCTCGTTGGCCATCCACACCGGCAGCAGGATCAGCGCTGGCGCCGTGACGTAGTTGAAGTAGAAGAAGAACTGGTAGAAAAACCGGATGCGTCGCAGCTTGTAGATCAGCGCGTACATGGCCATCAGCCCCGCGATGGCGCCCGAGGCGCCGAGGCCGTAGCTGCCGCGCCCGCCATAGGCCCACACGGCCATTGCCGACGCGCCGAGGGCGGCCAGCACATAGAAGCCGAGGTAGGTCGTGCGACCGAGCGCCAACTCGACCGTGAAGCCGAACAAAAACAGGAAGAGCATGTTGCCGACCAGATGGCCGGTGCTGCCATGCAGGAAGGCCGAGGTCAGCCACGTCACCGGCTCGAGCGGCGCGCCCTCGGCGAAGTCCATCGACCAGCGGCGGGTGAAGGAGGCGGGCAGCATGCTTTCGTACTCCGCGCGCCGCGCCTTCCATTCGACATAGCGGGGGTCGGTGGGGGTGATGACGGCATCGGCCTGGAGCCTGGCCTCGAATTTGCGCTCGGTGCGCATCAGATCGACCAGTTGGTCGCGCCCGACCTTGCGTCGCAGCATCTCGCGCGCCTGCTTTGCGAAGCGGCTGCCGGTTTGCTCCAGATGGGTGACGAAGGGGGGCAGTTCCCAGTCGGGCAGGCGGCTCGACAGATAGTGGGCGGTGGCGCGTGCCTCGGCTTTTTCCTCGGTGCGCTGCGGGCCGAAGAAGATTGCGACGTTGACGAGGATCAGCAGCACCGTGAGCCACGGCGGGTTGCGCCAGGTCGGCTTGCTTTCGAGGGGGATGGCATAGAACACAGGTAGGAGCGTAGCCGAAACCACGCGGCTGTCCTGGGGATCGGGTCGCTCAGGCGTCGGTCACTCGGGGCCACCCGCCGCCAGCGGCCAGCCCTCGGCCCTCAGCGGCTAGCTACCCGCAATCTCAACCGATCCGAACCGGCACAAAGATCTTGTCGTCGCCTCGCTGAACCAGCAGCGCCACCGACTTGGAGGACTTCGCCACCACCTCACGCACCTGATCGATGTTGCGCACCACCGTACCGTTCACCGCCAGCAGCACGTCGCCTGCCTGCACCCCGGCCAGGGCCGCCGGGCCGCGCGCCGCTTCGACCACGAGACCATTGTCGATGCCGGCCTCGCGCCGCTCTTCAGGTTGCAGCGGGCGCAGCGCCAGGCCCAGCTTGCCCTGGTCGGCTGCGTCGCCCGCGCTCGCCACCTTGGCCGCCTTGTCGGTGGCGTTGCCGAGCCTCGCCGTGACCGTCTGCGCGCTGCCCTTGCGCCAGATGTCGAGCTGCACCTTGGCGCCCGGCGTGGCCAGGCTGATCGCGGCCGGCAGGTCGCCCGACGACACGATCGGCTGGCCGTCGACCTTGCGGATCACGTCCCCGGTCTGCAGGCCGGCCTGCTCGCCCGGGCCGCCCTTCTCGACGTTGGCGATCAGCGCACCCTCGGGCTTGTCGAGCTTGAAGGAATCGGCCAGCGTCTGGTTCACTTCCTGCACCGACACGCCCAGCCGCGCGTGCTCGACCTTGCCCGTGGCCACGATCTGATTCTTGATCTTGTTGGCCAGGTCGATCGGGATCGCGAACGACACGCCCTGGTAGCCGCCCGTGCGGCTGTAGATCTGCGAGTTGATGCCCACCACCTCTCCGCGCGCGTTGAACAGCGGGCCACCCGAGTTGCCCGGGTTCACTGCCACGTCGGTCTGGATGAACGGCACTGCGCTGTCGTCCGGCAGCGAGCGGCCCTTGGCGCTCACCACGCCGGCCGTCACCGTGTTCTCGAAGCCGAACGGCGAGCCGATGGCCAGCACCCATTCGCCGACCTTGAGGTCGTTGACGCTGCCGAGCTTGACCACCGGCAGATCCCTGGCTTCGACCTTGAGCACGGCGATGTCGGTCTTGGGGTCGGCGCCGAGCACCTTGGCGCGCAGTTCGCGCCGGTCGGTGAGCTTGACAGTGACCTCCTTCGCGCCTTTCACAACGTGGGCGTTGGTGAGGATCACGCCATCGGCGCTGACGATGAAGCCCGAGCCCTGGCCGCGCACGGTCTGGGCTTCGGGTTGCGCCGGGCGGCCGCGCTGGCCGCGCTGCTGAGCGCCCGGGCCTTGCTGGAAGCGCTTGAAGAATTCGGCAAACGGGTCGCCGTCGGCAAAGGGGTTGCCGTCGTCATCGGCGCTGGCCACCTCGTCGGCCGACCGGGTGCCGACCACGCTGATGTTGACCACGGCCGGGCCGTTCTGCGCGGTGATCTGCGAGAAGTCGGGCAGGGCCACCGGGATGCCGGTGGTGGTGGTCGCGGTGGCGACCGGCGGCATCGCCGCATTGGCGCGCGTGAGCTCGAGCGCCGAGACGCTGGCACCGCCGATGACACCCGCAGTCACGAGGGCCAGCATCAGGCGGGTGGGGGTGAGGGATTCGAGTCGCATGGGTCCGTCCTTGTGAAGTGGATGACCCGATGATGGGGAGCCAGGCTTAGAGGGGTCTTAACCTGCGGCCTTCGGAAACTGCACGTCCACCCGCAGGCCACCGAGCCTTTGCGAGCGCCCCAGGTGCACGGCGGCGCCGTGTCGCCCGGCGATGGTCTGCACGATCGCCAACCCCAGCCCGCTGCCTTCGGCGCCCGCGCCGGCCGCGCGGTAGAAGCGGTCGAAGGCGCGCTCGCGGTCGGCTTCCGGAATGCCGGGGCCGCTGTCTTCGACCGTGAGCACGGGCGCCTGGTCGGCCAGCGTCAGCGTCACGTCGACCTGGCCGCCTACCGGCGTGTACTTGAGCGCGTTGTCGAGCAGGTTGCCGAGCAGGATGTGCAGGGCGGCGGGCTGGCCTTGCACCTGCGCGGGTGTCGATGCGGCAAGGCCGAGGTCGATGCTGCGCTGCTGCGCCTGCGGCAGCACGGCGGCGATCGCTTCGGCCACCAGCGCTTCGAGTTCGACGGGGCCGCTCGGGTCGTCGAGCGGCGTTTCCGTGGCTTCCTGCCGGGCCAGCGCCAGCAACTGGCCGACCAGCCGGATCGAACGGTCGATGCCCTGCTGCAGGCGCAGCGTGGCCGCTTCACGGCCGGCTTCGTCGCCCGCGCGGCGCAGCGACTCGGCCTGCAGCTTGAGCGCCGTCAGCGGTGAGCGCAGCTCGTGCGCCGCATCGGCCACGAAATTCTTCTGGGCCTCGAACGCACCACGCACGCGCTGGAACAGCAGGTTGAGCTCCTGCACCAGCGGCCGCACCTCGTCGGGCAGATCGGTCTCGGGCAAGGGCGAGAGGTCGTCGTCGGCGCGGCCGGCCACCTCGCGCCGCATGCGCTGCACCGGCGCGAGCGAGCGCGTGATGATCCAGCCGACCGCCAGCATCAGCAGCGGCGCCATCAGCGCCATCGGCAGCGTGGCACGCAGCGCGAGGGCGCGTGCGCGGGCCTGGCGCGCGTCCATGTCCTGCGCGATCTGCACGGTCTGCATCGGCGTCTGCAACGAATAGACGCGGTAGCGGTTGCCGTCCACCACCGCATCGGAAAAGCCCAGCACCGCGCGCGGCGGCAGCGCCGAGCGGGCCGAGCGGAACACCTGCGTGCCGTCCGGCCCCCAGATCTGCACGAACACGTCGAAGCCTTCCTCGCCGTAGTCGGTGTCGGCCGTGCTGCCGATCGGCGCGCTGCCGCGCAGCGAATGCGCCATTTGCTGCAGGTGCAGGTCGAACATGGCGTCGGCTTCGCGCAGCGCGCCGCGGTAGGCCGTGATGCCCAGCCCCAGCGCCGCGAGCAGGATCGAGGCCAGCACGAAGCCGAGCAACCGGCCCCGCAGCGAATGATGGCGGGCCGCGGCGCTCATTCCCGGGCCACCATGTAGCCGAGTCCGCGCACGGTCTGGATCAACCCGGCACCGAGCTTCTTGCGCAGCCCGTGGATGTAGACCTCGACCGCGTTGCTGCTGATGTCGTCCTTCCAGCTGTAGAGCTTTTCTTCGAGTTGGGCGCGCGACATCAGTACGCCGGGCCGCGCGATCAGCGGTTCGATCACGGCCCACTCGCGCGCCGAAAGCGCGACGGGCTGGCCGTTCAGCGTGGCCTCGTGCGTGGCCGGGTTGAGCGTCACGCCCAGGTGCGAGAACGTCGGCTCGCCATGGCCGGCACGGCGCCGGATCAGCGCGCGGATGCGGGCCAGCAGCTCGGTCATGTCGTAGGGCTTGACCACGTAGTCGTCGGCACCGGCATCGAGCCCCGCCACCCGGTCGCCGACCGCGTCGCGTGCCGTCGCCACCAGCACCGGCACGCTGTCGCGGCGCGCGCGCAGGCTGCGCAGCACCTCGAGCCCGTCGCGCCGCGGCAGGCCGAGATCCAGCAGCATCAGGTCGTAGCGGTGGGCGCGCAGGGCGGTGTCGGCCATTTCACCGTCGCGCACCCAGTCGACCGCGTAGTTCTCGCCGCGCAGCAGGTCGAGCAGCGTCTCGCCGATCATGGTGTCGTCCTCTACCAGCAGCAGGCGCATGGTTTCTCGCAATCCGTCCTATTGGGTGGCGATTGTCCGGTAGCCGCTTAAGCCGGGCTGAAGCCCGGCCGCAGGGTTTGCCGCAGCCCTGTAGCATCCCACCCGTTTTGCCTTTTTCCTTCTCACCCCCCGTCCGCCACCCCGCCCGATGAAGCGCCAATGGGAAATCGATGCCCTGCGCGGGCTGATGCTGGTGCTGATGACGCTCACGCACCTGCCGACACGCCTGACCGATCCGCTCGGCCAGCCGTTCGGCTTCGTCTCGGCCGCCGAGGGCTTCGTGCTGCTGTCGGCCTACGTGTCCGGGCTGGTCTACAGCCGGCTCGCGCAGCGCCAGGGCATCGGCGCGATGCGGCGCGCGTTCGGCAAGCGCGTGTTCAAGGTCTGGCTGGCCCAGGCGGCGACCCTGGCGTTTCTGTTCACCATCATCGCGGGCCTCGGCGTGCGGATCGAACAGCCGGCCGTGATCAACCTGCTGACCTACTACCTGGCCCAGCCGCGCGACGCTTTCCTGAGCGGGCTGCTGCTGGTGTACGAGCCGCCGCTGCTCGACATCCTGCCGATGTACATCTTCTTCATGCTGTTGAGCCCCTGGGTGCTGGGTTTCGCCCTGCGGCACGGCTGGAGCGGCGTGATGGTGCTGAGCGCCACGCTGTGGGCGGGCGCGCAGTTCGGCCTGAGCGAATGGGTCTATGGCATCGCGGCATCGCATTTCGAGTTGTCGGTGCCGTACGGCGAGATGGGCTCGTTCAACACCTTCGGCTGGCAGTTTCTCTGGTTTGCGGGGCTGTGCATCGGCGCCGGGCGGCAGGCGCCGGACGCGAAGCCGTTGCGCTTTCCGAACTGGCTGGCCGCCTTGGCGGCGGCTGTCGCGCTGTACTGCCTGGTGTGGCGCCACTTCGGCGAGCACGGACAGGCGCCGTTCGGCGGCGATGCGGAGTTGAACCTGCTGTTCGACAAGTGGCGGCTCGGGCCGCTGCGGCTGGTGAACCTGGTAGCGCTGGGCATCCTGGCGCTGCGGTTCGGTCCCGGGCTGATCGAGCGGCTGCCGCGTCTGCGCGCACTCGAAGCAATGGGCTCGGCCTCGCTGCCGGTGTTCTGCGCCCATCTGGTGGCGGTGTTGCTGACGCTGGCACTCTATGGCGACAACCAGCTGGCGCGGCCGGTCTGGGGCGATGCGTTGCTGCTGACGGGGGTGTTCGCCTGGCTCTATGCAGTGGCCCGGCTTGCGCTCTGGTGGGAGGGGCGCGCGACCCCGCCGGTCAGCGCGGCGAATTGACTGCGGCCACGTCGGCAGGGGCCAGCAGGTACGGGGCGATCGCCGCCTGCCAGATCCGGTAGCCGGTCTCGTTCATGTGCAGCATGTCGGCACGGAACAGTTCGGCGCGCGGTCGGCCATCGGCGCCCAGCATCGGCGTGAAGATGTCGATGTAGTCGGTGTTGGCCTGCGTGCGCAGGTAGGCGCCGACGATGTGATTGGTCTCCTGGATCTTCGGCAGCAAGCCCGCGCGCGAGGGGCTGGGCTTGACCGAGATGAAGCTGATGCGGGTGTTCGGCAACCCGGCCCGCACCGTGTTGGCAAACTGCGCGAAGCTTTCCAGCACCTGGAAGGGCGTCCGGCCTTCCGCGAGGTCGTTGTCGCCGGCGTACACCACCACCTGGCGAGGCCTGTAGCGCACCACGAGCTCGCGCGCGAACAGGCTGCAGTCGGCCATGGTCGAGCCGCCGAAGCCACGGTTGATGACAACCGGCTGCGAGCGGAAATCGTCGGCAAGACGTGTCCACAAACGGATGGTGGAACTGCCGACGAACAGAACGCCGTCGCTGGCGGGGGGATTTTCGCGGTCGGCCTTGTCGAAGGCCGCGAATGCGTCGTGCCAGCGCGTCTGGGCGGCGGCGTAGGCCGCCGGGGAGGGCGCTGCGGCCTCCTGCGCCTGAACGCCCGGTGCAGCCAGCGTGGCGAGAACGGCGAGAGCGGTGCAAGAGGCCAGCACGAGCCGGCTGGCGCGACGGGAGCGGGACATCATCGGCAAAGATGTTAACGAACGGCCCAGGGTCGCCCCGGCGTCAGAGTGTTTTTTCGATCAGCGGGCCGTGGAACAGCACCGGCCCGGTCGGGCCGCGCTCGCTCGGCACGCCGCCCTTCGGTTCGAGGCTGATCGCGAGCGCCGGCACGGCCCGCACATCGGCTTCGGACGCGGTGAGCTTGAGCGCCGGGGCATCGCCGAGCACGCCGAGCGAGCGTGGCGCGCCGCCGGGCGGCAGGGCCCACAGCTGCAGCGACTTGTCGGCGCCCGGCTGGTAGTTGCCGACGCGCTGCAACACCAGCTGCCGGTTCTTCGGGTCGAAGGTCACGAGCATCGAGGCCGCGGCCTTGTCGTCGGCCAACACGGCCACGTATTGCACCGTCGGCGCGGTCTCGAGTTGCTTTTGCAGATCGAGGCCGACCACCACGGCGATCGCGGTGGCGAGCGCACCGGCCAGGCTGGCGCTGCGCCAGAGCGCGAGGCTGCGCAGCCAGCCGCCCTGAGCGGGCGAGGCGGCTGGCGGCGCGGCGCGCTGGCGTGCCAGCGCCTGGCCTGCCTGCTCGGCTTCGATCAGGTTGCGAATGCGCGTCCAGACCGCGGCGTCGGGCACGATCGATGGCTGCAGTTCGGTCATGCTGGCGAGCCGGCCCTGCCAGATCAGCGCCGCCGCGCGCACCGGCGCGCTTTCGCGCGCAATGGCCTCGAAACGGCGCCGCGCGCCGCCCCGCAGCGTGCCGAGCGCATGGCTCGCGGCCAGCAGCTCGAGCAGTTCGGGGTGGGCGGCGATGTTCATGAGCGGTTTTCTTTCACGCAATGCGCCCCATGCAGGCGCGCAGCTTCTCGAGGCCGCGCCGGATCCAGGTTTTCACGGTGCCGAGCGGCAGCCTGAGCTGCTCGGCCAGTTCGCCATGGCTGAGGTCGCGCAGGTAGGCCAGGCTCACCACCTCGCGCTGCCGGCCTTCGAGCTGGCTCAGGCACTGGTGCAGCGCCCAGGCCTGTTCGGTTGCTTCGGCCAGGTCCTGCGGGTTCTGTGCGTCGGAGGCCAGGGTGTCGGCCATCTGCTCGTCGAACTCGTCGGTGATCTGCGCCCGGTCGGCGGTGCGCCGGCGCAGCAGGTCGAGCGCCCGGCTGCGAACGATCAGGCCCAGCCAGGCCATCGGCGGACTGAGGGAGCCGCGGTAGTCGCCGGCCACGCGCCAGATCGTCAGGAAGGCCTCCTGCAGCACGTCCTCGGCCCATTCGCGTTGCCGCACCACCCGCATTGCCAGGCCGAACAGCCGTGGCGAGGTTTGCTCGTAGAGCAGCTTCAACGCGGCCTCGTCGCGCCGACCAACGCGGTCGATCAGCGCCATCAGTTCGGCGTCGGGGCTGGCAGAGGTCATCTGCAGATTGTGGAGCACGGCGCTGCATGCCCGGAGGTACGGCCCGCAGCCGCGTACGGATTCAGATGTCGGTGACTGAATCCAGTCGCCGACGCCGCGCGTACTGGAGAGACGGGGCGTGCAGCCACAACGCAGCAAAACAGCCGCGCCCCCGTACTGCTCGACTTTGTTTGTTCAAACCTGAAGGATCCGACCATGCAACTCCGTACCCTCTCGGCCGTGCTGGCCACCGCGAGTCTCGCCGCCTGCGCCGGCATGGGCGCCAAACCCATGATGTATTCCCAAGCCACGTTGCCCGATCCGGTCAAGGTGCCGGCCGGCCACACCGTCGCGATGGAAACCGTCGGTGCCGGCGACATCACCTACGAGTGCCGCGCCAAGGCCAACACGCCTGGCGAATACGAATGGTTCTTCGTCGGCCCCGACGCGAAGCTGATGGATCGCAAGGGCGCGCAGGTCGGCAAGTACTACGGTCCGCCCGCCACCTGGGAAAGCATGGACGGCTCCAAGGTGACCGCCGTGCAGGTCGCCGTTGCACCCAACGGCACCGGCAACATCCCCTACCAGCTGGTCAAGGCCAACCCGGCCATGGGCACCGGCAGGATGCAGGGCGTGAGCTACATCCAGCGCGTCGCCACGCAGGGCGGCGTGGCCCCCGCGGCGCCCTGCGCCGCCGCCAGCATGGGCCAGAAGCAGGTCGTGAAGTACCAGGCCGACTACATCTTCTACCGCGCGATGTAGCGCGGCCGGCTCAGCCCAGCCGTGCGCGGTGCCGCGCGATCTGCGCGCGCACCTGCGCCGGCGCGGTGCCGCCGAGGATGTTGCGGGCATTGAGCGAGCCGCGCAGGCTCAGCACCTCGTAGACGTCTTTCTCGATCTTCGGGTTGAACTCCTGCAGCACCTTGAGCGGCAGTTCCGACAGGTCCACCTGGTGCGCGATCGCGGCCTTGACGGCGTGCGCCACGGCCTCGTGCGCATCGCGGAACGGCAGACCCTTCTTCACCATGTAGTCGGCCAGGTCGGTGGCGGTGGCATAGCCGCGCAGCGCGGCTTTTTCCATTGCTTCGGGCCTGACCGTGATGCCGCCAACCATCTCGGCAAAGATGCGCAGCGTGTCCTTCAGCGTGTCGACGGTGTCGAACAGCGGCTCCTTGTCTTCCTGGTTGTCCTTGTTGTAGGCCAGCGGCTGGCCCTTCATCAGGGTGAGCAGGCCCATCAGGTGGCCGACCACGCGGCCGGTCTTGCCGCGCGCGAGTTCCGGCACGTCCGGGTTTTTCTTCTGCGGCATGATCGAACTGCCGGTCGTGAACCGGTCGGCAATCTGGATGAAGCCGAAGTTCTGGCTCATCCACAGGATCAATTCTTCGCTGAAGCGGCTGATGTGGATCATGGCCAGCGAGGCGGCTGCCGTGAACTCGATTGCAAAGTCGCGGTCGCTCACGGCGTCCAGGCTGTTCTGGCAGACGCCGTCCATGCTCAGGGTCTTTGCCACCATTTCGCGATCGAGCGGATAGCTGGTGCCGGCCAGCGCGGCGGCGCCCAAGGGCAGGCGGTTCACGCGCTTGCGCACGTCGGCCATGCGTTCGGCGTCGCGTGCAAACATCTCCACGTAGGCCAGCATGTGATGGCCGAAGCTCACCGGCTGTGCCACCTGCAGGTGGGTGAAGCCGGGCAGGATCACCTCGACGTTCTGCTCGGCGATGTCGACCAGCGCCTTCTGCAGGCTGGCCAGCAGGCCGTCGATCAGGTCGATCTCGCTGCGCAGCCACAGGCGCACATCGGTCGCGACCTGGTCGTTGCGGCTGCGGCCGGTGTGCAGGCGCTTGCCGGCGTCGCCGACCAGCTGGGTCAGGCGTGCCTCGATGTTGAGGTGCACGTCTTCCAGGTCGAGCTTCCACTCGAAGGCGCCCGATTCGATTTCATCGCGAATCTGCTTCATCCCGCCTTCGATCGCGGCGTGATCCTGCGTGCTGATGATCTTTTGCGCGGCCAGCATGCCGGCATGCGCGAGCGAACCCTCGATATCGGCCTGCCACAGGCGCTGGTCAAACGACACGCTGGATGTGTAGCGTTTGACCAGGTCGCTCATCGGCTCGGAGAACAGGGCAGACCAGGCTTCGGATTTCTTGTCGAGTTGGTTTTGGGTCATGGAAGGCGATCGGGAGGCAATAATGGGTTGTCACCTCATGTTTCAGTGATGCGCAACCCGTCGATTTTATCGGCCACCCCCGTGGCTCCCTCATCGGCCGGTGCTCCGGCCAAAAGCCGCACGCCCGCGCGACCGGGCGTGGCGCTGTTCGACGCCTGCCAGGTCGGTACCGTGCTGCGCGCCGTGCTGTTCGTCGAGGCGGTGGTGGCGGTGGCCACCATGTTCCAGGCGCCCAGCCCGTCCGAATGGCTCGGTCTTGCGGCCACGGTCACCGGCGGTGCGCTGCCGGCCACGCTGCTCTGGCTGGTGCTCGCCTGCGCGATGAAGAAGCCGCTGGCGCGCCTGCCGCGCGTGGCCCAGTACGCGGCCGGGGTGCTGCTCGGCGTGCTCACGGGGCTCTACGGCTGCGGCTTGTTGCGTCTGACGGGCGTGCTCGCGACCGGCCCCTGGCTGGCCAGCGCGCTCGCCGGCGCGCTGTTCGCCGGCGTGGCGATGGTGGCGCTGGTGTTGCGCGCCCAGGGCCGCACGCCGGCCGCGACCACGGCGCGGCTCGAGGAATTGCAGGCGCGCATCCGCCCGCACTTTCTGTTCAATACCCTCAACAGCGCCATCGCGCTGGTGCGCGAGGAGCCGGCCAAGGCCGAAACCATGCTGGAAGACCTGAGCGAACTGTTCCGCCAGGCCTTGGCAGACCCGCGCGACTCCGTCACGCTGGCCGACGAGATCGGCCTGGCCGAGCGCTACCTGGCCATCGAGCAGGTGCGTTTCGGCGACCGGCTGCGCATCCGCTGGCAGCTCGATCCGGCCGCCAGCGGCGCGCGGCTGCCGCCCTTGCTGCTGCAGCCGCTGGTCGAGAACGCGGTCAAGCACGGGGTCGAGCCGAGTCCGGACGGGGCCAAGCTGCGCATTCGAACCGAGCGCCGCGGCAGCATGGTGGTGATCGAGGTGGTCAACAGCCTGCCGCCGCTGCGCTGGGCCGATGAACCGTTGCCGCGCGGGCACGGCATTGCGCTGGCCAACGTGCGCGACCGGCTGCGGCTGCTGCACGACATGCAGGCGCAGTTCCGCGCGGGCATCGACCAGGGAAGCTACCGGGTCCGGATCGACATTCCGGCCGAATCATGAAGAAGAGGGCGCCATGCATCTGCGAACACTGATCGTCGACGACGAAGCGCTGGCGCGCTCGCGTCTGCGCACGCTGCTCGGCGAGTGCACCGCGCCGCCGGCCCAAGTCGTGGGCGAGGCCGCGCAGGCCGCCGAGGCGCAGCAGCGGCTGGCGCAAACGCCGGTCGATCTGGTGCTGCTCGACATCCACATGCCTGGCATCGACGGCATCGAACTCGCGCGGCTGCTGCGCGACCGCGGCGAAGCGCCGGCGATCGTGTTCGTGACCGCCCACCCGAGCCACGCAGTGACCGCCTTCGAGCTGGATGCAGTCGACTACCTCACCAAGCCGGTGCGGGCCGAGCGGCTGCAGCAGGCGCTGCAAAAAGCCGAGCGCTACCTCAAGGAGCGACGTGCACTGCAGCCCGATCCGGCTGAAGAGGTGTTGCTGATCCAGGAGCGGGGCCGGGCCGAGCGGGTGCCGTTGTCGGAGGTGGTCTACCTCAAGTCCGAATTCAAGTACCTCACGGTGCGCACGCCCACGCACAGCCACATTTATGACGGCAGCCTCAGCGAGATGGAGGAGCGCTACCCGAACCGCTTCGTGCGCGTGCACCGCAACGCGCTGGTGGCGCGTGCGGCGATGCGTGCACTCGAGAAATACGACGACGGCGAGGATGCCGACGGCTGGGCATTGCGGCTGCGCGGCATCAACGAACCGGTGGTGGTGTCGCGACGGCAGCTCGCGGCAGTGCGCGACGCGCTGAAGGATTCGCGGTGAGCACGCCTTCCGCACCGGGCCCGGTCGAGCCCGACCCTGCCGCGCCTGCACCCACCCCCGACGCGCCACCCCGGGTTGAGCCCGACCCGATCGCCGCCGCCGAGAGCGAGCCGCCGCCGCCCAACCCCCTGCTGCTGCATGTGCCGGTGGACGTGCGCAGCGTATCGCTGGCGGTACTGGCGGCGCTGGCCGGCGTCTTTGCGCTGCGCTGGGCCGCGCCCGTCTTCATTCCGCTGATGGTCAGCCTGCTGCTGACCTACGCGCTGGCGCCGGCGGTCGACCGGCTCGCACGCTGGCACGTGCCACGCGGCATCGGCGCGGCCGTGGTCCTGCTGGCGATCGGCGCAGGCGTCGGCAGCACCGCCTACTCGTTGTCCGACAGCGCGGGTCAACTGGTGGATTCGCTGCCCGTCGCGGCGCAGAAGCTGCGGCAGGCGGTGCGCAACCGCAGCCCGGCGCGCACCGGCACGCTCGATACCGTTCAACAGGCTGCCGCGCAACTCGAGCAGGCGGCCGAAGAGAATTCGGCCAAGGTCGCGGCGCGCAAGGGCGTGGCCCGCGTCATCGTCGAGCGGCCTTCGTTCAATGTGCGCGACTACCTCTGGAGCGGCACGCTCGGGCTGCTGGCCGCGGCCGGCCAGCTCGCACTGGTGGCGTTCCTCACGTTCTTCGCGCTCGCCTCGGGCGACACCTTCCGGCGCAAGCTGGTCAAGATCACCGGGCCCAGCTTCGAGAAGAAGAAGATCACCGTGCACGTGCTGGACGACATCACGGGCCACATCGAGCGCTATTTGCTGGTTCAGATCTTCACGAGCGCGATCGTGGGCGTCGCAACCTGGCTGGCATTCTGGGCGCTCGGCCTCGAGAGCGCGGCGGTGTGGGGCATCATCGCCGCCATCACCAACCTGATTCCGTACCTCGGCTCGATCGTCGTGATGGGCGCCTCGGCGCTGGTCGCGTTTCTTCAGTTCAACGCGATCGACATGGCGTTGCTGATCGGAGGCGTTTCGCTGCTGATCCACACCCTGGTCGGAAACCTGCTTACGCCCTGGCTCACCAGCCGCAGCAGCAGCATGAACCCGGTCGCGGTGTTCGTCGGCGTGATTTTCTGGGGCTGGCTCTGGGGCGTCTGGGGGCTGCTGCTTGGTATTCCCATCATGATGATGATCAAGGCCGTTTGCGATCAGGTGGAAGATTTGCAGCCGCTCGGGGAACTGCTTGGCGACTGACCGAAGGGCTATGACGGGTGGTCGATAGCCTGCTGTAAGTAAATGTGTTGACAATAGGGGTCTTCGCGAACTTTCGATGTAATTCTTGAGTTCCCCCTTTTTCCGCCGTCGGGCCACGAAAGTGGCGCGCTCTTACCTTCCATGAACGCTGCCGTGTCCGACTCTTCTACTGTCACCCACCATTGCACGATCGTCATCCTGACTTTCAACTCGTCCGGCATCATCCGGGAGACCGTGACCGCGGCACTGCAGGTGAGCCCGCATGTGTACGTGGTCGATTCAGGCTCGACTGACGGAACCCCGGCGCTGCTCGAAGAACTGGGGTGCACCGTGGTGCAGCGCCCCTTCAGCAACTACAGCGACCAGCGCAACTGGGCGATCGCCCAGGTGACGCCGCACTGCGCCTGGCAACTGCACCTGGACGCGGACGAGGTGCTCGATGCGGAGTCGATCCGCGAGATGCGCGCGATCCTGGCCGGGCCGGCGAAGTTCGACGCCTGGCTGTTGCGCCGGCGCGACTATTTCATGGGCCACATGCTGCGTCACAGCGGCGTCAACCCGTGGCACCTGCGGCTCTTCAAGTCAGGCGTGGGCCGCTGCGAATCGCGCCTGTACGACCAGCACTTCATCGCCGACGCGCCGAGCGGGCGCATCAACGGCTTCATGCACGACAAGAACGCTGCCTCGCTGACCAGCTGGATCACGAGCCACAACCGCTGGAGCGACGCCGAGGCGAAGGAAAAGCTCGGCCCCGGGGCGCAGGGCGGCGACGTGCTGCAGGCCCGGCTGCTGGGCGACGCGCGCGAGCGCACCCGCTTCATCAAGCAGGTTTACTACAAGCTGCCGATCGGGCTGCGCGCCTTCAGCTATTTCATCTACCGCTACGTCTTCCGGCTGGGCTTTCTCGACGGCAAGCCCGGCTTCTACTTCGCGTTTTTCCAGGCCTTGTGGTTCCGCATGCTGGTCGACGCCAAGATGTACGAGCACCGGTCGCGTCCCGCCGACGGCGCCTCAACTGCCCCCTGAACCGAAGGAACTGCTTTCATGCGCAACTACAACCCCACCAAACGCATCCTGGTCACCGGCGGCGCCGGCTTCCTCGGCAGCCACCTCTGTGACCGCCTGATCGCGCAGGGGCACGACGTGCTGTGCGTCGACAACTTCTTCACCGGCAGCAAGCGCAACATCGAGCATCTGCTCGACAAGCCGCAGTTCGAGCTGATGCGCCATGACGTCACCTTTCCGCTCTACGTGGAGGTCGACGAGATCTACAACCTGGCCTGCCCGGCCTCGCCGATCCACTACCAGCACGACCCGGTGCAAACCACCAAGACCAGCGTGCACGGCGCCATCAACATGCTGGGCCTGGCCAAGCGGGTGCGCGCGAGGATCATGCAGGCCTCCACCAGCGAGGTCTACGGCGATCCCGAGGTGCATCCGCAGGTAGAGGCCTACTGGGGCCGCGTCAACCCGATCGGCATCCGCAGCTGCTACGACGAAGGCAAGCGTTGCGCTGAAACGCTGTTTTTCGACTACCACCGCCAGCACAAGCTGCGCATCAAGGTGGCGCGCATCTTCAACACCTTCGGGCCACGCATGCACATGAACGACGGGCGCGTGGTGTCGAACTTCATCGTGCAGGCGCTCAAGGGCGAGAACATCACGATCTACGGCGACGGCCAGCAAACGCGCAGCTTCTGCTATGTGGACGACCTGATCGAAGGCTTCATCCGCCTGATGGGCACGGGTGACGACTTTCCGGGCCCGGTCAACATCGGCAACCCGGGCGAGTTCTCGATGCTCGAGCTGGCCAACAAGGTGATCACGCTCACAGGCTCGAAGAGCCAGCTGGTGCGCATGCCGCTGCCGGCCGACGATCCGAAGCAGCGCCGGCCCGACATCTCGCTGGCCCGGGAAAAGCTCGGCGGCTGGGAGCCCAAGACCCAGCTCGACGAAGGCCTGCAAAAGACCATCGCCTATTTCGACCAGCTCCTGTCCGCCGGCCAACCCGCCTGATCCCACAACCATGAACATCACCATCATCGGCACCGGCTATGTCGGGCTTGTCACCGGCGTCTGCCTGGCAGACCTTGGCAACCATGTGTTCTGCCTCGACCTCGATCCGGTCAAGGTCAAGACGCTCAACGAGGGCGGCATCCCGATCTACGAGCCTGGCCTGGCCGAGCTCCTGCAGTCGAACATGGCCGCCAAGCGCCTGACCTTCTCGACCGACGTCGAGGCCGCGGTCGCGCATGGCGACGTGCAGTTCATCGCGGTCGGCACGCCTTCCGACGAGGACGGCAGCGCCGACCTGCAGTACGTGCTGGCCGCGGCGCGCAGCATCGGCCGCACCATGAACCGCTTCACTGTGGTGGTCGACAAGTCGACCGTGCCAGTGGGCACCTCCGACAAGGTGACGGCCGCGATCCGCGACGAACTGACCAAGCGCGGCATGGCCGACCATCGCTTCGCCGTCGTGAGCAACCCCGAGTTCCTGAAGGAAGGCGCGGCGGTTGAGGACTTCATGCGCCCTGACCGCATCGTGCTCGGCGTGGCCGACGATGACGAAGGCCGCGAGGCGCTGGCCGTGATGCGCAAGGTCTATGCGCCGTTCAACCGCAACCACGAGCGCATGCGCGTGATGGACGTGAAGTCGGCCGAGTTCACCAAATACGCGGCCAACGCGATGCTGGCCACGCGCATCAGCTTCATGAACGAACTCGCGAACCTGGCCGACAAGGTCGGTGCCGACATCGAACTGGTGCGCCAGGGCATCGGCTCCGACCCGCGCATCGGCTACAGCTTTCTCTACGCCGGCACCGGCTACGGCGGCAGCTGCTTCCCGAAGGACGTGCAGGCGTTGGTGCGCACCGCGAGCGAATACGGCCAGCGGCTGCAGGTGCTCGAAGCGGTGGAGGCGGTCAACGACACGCAGAAGAACGCGCTGGTGCGCAAGATCTTCGATCGCTTCGGCGACGACCTCACGGGCAAGACCTTCGCGGTCTGGGGCCTGGCCTTCAAGCCCAACACCGACGACATGCGCGAGGCGCCAAGCCGCGTGGTGCTGGGTGCGCTGACGCGCGCCGGTGCGCGCATCGTGGCGCACGACCCGGTGGCCGTGCCCGAAACGAAGCGCGTGCTCAAGCTCGACTTCGAGGACGCGCCCGCCTGCATCGATCAGATCGAATTCGCCGGTGAACCGATGGCGGCGCTGGAGGGCGCCGACGCACTGGTCATCATGACCGAGTGGAAGGCCTACCGCAGCCCGAACCTCGAGCGGCTCAAGGAAGTGATGAAGGCACCGGTGATCTTCGACGGCCGCAACCTCTACGAGCCGGCGACCATGCGCGACGCCGGCGTGGCTTACTTCGGCATCGGGCGCAACAGCGGCAACTGAGCGGGGCCTGCAGGCCAGCGGCCAAGCCCGCGGAGAGAGTGATGTCCAGAGCGAGCAAGACGTTGACGCTGCAATCCACTGCGTCATAGCATCGCGCAGGCCCAGTCAACCGATGCGCCCAGCCGTGGTGCGAAGGGATTGCCGATGAACGCCACTTCCTCGAGCTTCGTCGCCGCCGACGGCGACGGCTACGAACGGCTGATGGGCCGTTGGAGCCGCCTCCTTGCGCTGCCCTTCCTGGACTTCGTCGGGACCGCGGATGGCGACCGTGTGCTCGATGTCGGCTGCGGCACAGGCCATCTGGCTTTTGCGGTGGCCCGCCGTACCGGCGCCGGCGAAGTGCGGGGCGTGGATCTCGCCCAGCCCTATGTCGAACATGCCAGGCGCCACAACCAGGATGCGCGCATCGTCTTCGACGTGGCCGACGCCTGTGCGCTGCCCTTTCCGAGCCAGAGCTTCGACCGCGTGCTTTCGCTCCTGGTCTTGCACTTCGTGCCGGAGGCGGGGAAGGCAGTTGCCGAGATGCGGCGCGTCGCCAAGCCCGGAAGCATCGTCGGTGCGGCTGTGTGGGATGCGCGTGGCGGCTACGTCGCCAACCGCCTTTTCTTCGACACGGCCGCCGTGCTCGACCCGGAAGCGAGGGCGCGCCGCGCCCGCAACTACACCCGGCCGATGACGCGGCCCGGCGAACTGGCCCGGGCCTGGCGCGACGCCGGTTTCAAAAAAGTGGATGAGACGACGCTCGCCATCCGAATGGAGTTCGCTTCATTCGCGGACTACTGGGCGCCCTTCGAGGGCAAGGACGGCCCCGGCGCAGAGTACGTCGCCACGCTTGGCGAGGACGCGCGCGCACGGCTGCGCGAGGCTGTCGAGGCAGCCTACCTCGACGGCGAAGCGGATGGCCCACGGTCCTACGCAGCGCTCGCATGGGCCGTCAAGGGCACGGCGCCGGCGTAGCGCATCTCCTGGATCAGGGGGCCGCTGAAGGCACAACTGCTGTGGCAGGATGCGGGCAGGCTGAAACGTCTCGACGTTCTCACGCCCGTCGGACACGCCGTGTGCAAACTGGCGCAAAGTCAAAGGAGCGTATGCATGGAAACACAGGAGTTGCACCGCGGGCGCCTGATCGATCACATCCAGCTCGTGGTGAGCGATCTTGCCGCGAGTCAGGCCTTCTACAAGGCCGTCTTCGAGGTGCTGAAGATTCCGATGGGCGGCACTGGCGAGGACTATTTCTGGGCCGATGAGCTTTTCGTGTCGACCGCCGACAGCAAAGCCGCTCAGGGCCAGTTGACCGGGCGCCACCATCTGGCCTTTCAGTCCCAGGACAAGGCGATGGTCGATGCGTTCTACAAGGCCGCGCTCGCGCATGGCGGCACGGACAACGGAGCACCCGGCGAGCGGCAGTATCACCCCGGGTACTACGCCTGCTTCGTGCTCGACCCCGACGGCAACAACATCGAGGCCGTGTTCCACGGCGAGGCCCGGCGTAGCGCGCCATCGGTCAAGGTAACGTTCTGATCCTGCGGGCACGCGGGCTTGCCAGTGCAAGGCGGATCCCCGTACCTGCAGCTTCCGGGCAGCAGGCTTGTCCAGCCTCACATTTCACGACACCGATGAGCGATATTCAAGAACGAATTGTGGACAGCTTCAACGCGCAGGGCCTGATGACCACCATCGGCGCACGCCTTTCCTGGCCATCGGACGGGTGCGGAGCTCGGGCAAGCTTCTTATAGTCTGCAGCGGCGAAGTCCGAGCGTTCTCTGGTGCTGGAGATGCATACAAGGTGGTCGCCCTTGTGCAGGCCACCATCGTGAATGTTGGACGCTAACGCACAAGCGTGACAGTCGGCCGCAAGCGGTTTCTCAGACGATCGATCGAGCCCAACTTCAAGCGACTCAGCGTTCTGTGGGACCAGGTCATGTCGAAGCCGGCGGCGCCAGCGTCGCGCCCTCGATCTCGTTCCGACGCAGCGCTTCATTGACGAAACCGGAGGACTTCACATCTTCTACGAAGCTCTGAAGTGCTGCGATGGCATTTTTTGCCCGTGCCTTTGGTAGCCCCATTGCCTGCTGGATGACCATGAACCGGCCCGGCAGGAGGCGAAGGCCGCCGATCCTCGCTGCGTCGGCCTCCAGCTGCTGCCGGACGCCCGCGGCGACATCGAGGTCGTGTTCAACGAAAGTATCGACGACCGCAGGGGACGTCGGCGCACGAACGATGTGCGCATAACGCAGTTCGCGCGTAAGAAAGAGATCGTAAGCGCTGCCTCCGCCGACGGCGATCAGCCGCCCTGCCTGGTCCACTTCATCCACAGATTGGATCGTGGATTCTTCTTTCACCAAATAAGCGCCTTCGATCAAGAGATAGGGCGCTGTAAACGCGATGCCGGCACCGCGAATGGGATCGATTGCAAAGAACCCGAAGTCGGCCTCTTCGCGGGTCACCGCTTCAACCGATTTGCCGGCCGAGTCAAAGACCACCAAGTCAATTGGCAAGTCCAGCCTGCGCGCGAGTTCAACGGACAGATCAACCGAGACACCTGCCGGATTTCCAGACGCGTCCAGCGTGGCCAGGATCGGGTTGCCGAGATTGATCGAGGCGCGCAAGCGACCGGTGGGCGCCAGTGCACGGACCACGTCAGAAAAGATGTCCATCGTCGCAGCGCTTAGACGGACGGAACGAAAACCTGGCCGTCCATGATGCGTCGGGCGCTTCGGCTCATGATGGCCTTGGTCACGCCCCATTCGCCCCGGGTTTCTGCAGCTTCGGCGCCGACGAAAAGACTGCCCGAGGGGTGGCCGAAGCGCACCGTGCCCGAGGATCCGTTTGCCAGCAACCTGCTTACCAAGGTGCCGGGAATCGCGGCGGCCACCGCGATCGCAACGGCACCGGTTCCGGTCATTGCATGGTGCAGCTTGCCCATTGACATGATCCGTGCCGTGAGGTCGATGGCGCCCCCGTCCACTTCCTTCCCGCTGGAGGATGTGTAGCTCGTCGGCTTGGACACGAAGGCGATCTTGGGAGTGTGCGGACGCTTGGCGGTTGCTTCGTCCGCAGAACTGGCCAGGCCCATGGCCACGGTGGCATGCGCGCGGATGTCCTCCAGTCGCTTCAACAAAGCTGCGTCCGAATTGACGTCGCCCTGCATCTCCGTGCCCTTCAGTCCGATCGCGGCAGCGTCGACGAAGATGGTGGGGTTGCCCGCGTTGATGAGCGTGGTCTCCACGCGACCCAGTCCCGGCACCTCGACATGATCCGTGCGGTTGCCGGTGGGGAACATGGCGCCGCCTTCGCTGTCCTCGCCCGCTCCCGGGTCCAGAAACTCCAGCTTGATCTCCGCCGACGGGAAGGCCACTCCGTCGAGCTCGAAGTCGCCCAGTTCCACGACCTGACCGCCCCTCACGGGCACATGGGCAATGATGCGTTTGCCGATGTTGGCCTGCCAGATGCGCACCACCGCCATGCCATTCGCTGGCGTTTCCATCAGACCCCGCGTGATCGCAAAAGGTCCGACAGCCGAGGTGAGGTTGCCGCAGTTGCCACTCCAGTCGACCACGGCGCTTTCGATCGCGACGGCGCCGAACAGGTAGTCGACGTCGCAGTCCGGACGGGTGCTTTTGCCGACCAGGACCACCTTGCTGGTGCTCGACGTGGCCCCACCCATGCCGTCGATCTGCTTGCCGTAGGGGTCCGGGCTGCCTGTCACGCGCAGCAACAGCGCATCGCGCGCCGCGCCGGGCACTCGTGCGGCTGCCGGAAGGTCGTCGAGTGCGAAGAAGACGCCCTTGCTCGTGCCGCCTCGCATGTAGGTGGCGCGGACGGCGATCTGGGGTGGGGATTGGCTCATGGTGTTCCTTTGGTGAATGTGATACAGACAGGGCTGCCTGTGTATGCCAAGGCTTGGTCGTGCACGTAAAGGGGTGATTCGTCGAGCGCAACGATGGTGTCGGCGTCCTCGTTGGCCACGAGGACCACAGGCGCGTCTGGCACAAGGGTGATGAAGCGCGGCACGGCGCCGCGCGTGTCGACCCATTCGGGTGAATGGAGCGTGCCGTCGGCAGGCGTGATCTGAAACCGGACCACGCTCCCATGCCCCCGGTTCGAGACGAAAACGGCTGCACCATCGTGGCTCAGCGCGATGCCTGCTCCGGTGTTTTCTCCGGTGAAGAATTCGGGCACCGTCGGCACGCGCTGCGCTGGTGTCAGCGTGCCCGTGTCGGCGTCGAACGCCATGGCCAGAAGCTGACTCGACAACTCCAACACCACCCAGGCGAAGTTGCCTGTGGCGTCAAACGCCAGATGGCGTGGGCCGCTTCCCGGCGCGGTCCGCAACGAGCATGCCAACCGCAAGGCACCCGTGTCTGGGTCGAACGCGATCGTGTGCACGGCGTCACTGCCTTTGTCCGGCACGAGCAGCCACTTTCCGGACGGATCGAAAACTACTTGGTGGGGATGTGCCCCTTGTTGCTGCGTACGGTGCGGGCCACGTCGGTCGGGCAATGCAAGACAGTGCGCGACCGCATCCAGGCTGCCGTCATTGCGGACCGGCAGGGCGACGATGTCGCCGCTGGCGTAGTTGGCGATCAAGCACCAGTGGCCGTTCGGGCTAAGGACCAGGTGAACAGGATTCCTGCCTTCGGTTGATACCGAGCCGCTCAGTGCCAGACCTCCTGCTTCGTCGCACCGAAAGGTGCTGACAGTCGAACCGTCGCCGTGAACGCAGTGAAGGTGACGCTCGCCGCCGTCGAACAGCAGGTACGACGGGTTCGGATCCGTCGCAACGGTCGCCCAGTGTGTCCAGACCCCTTGGCCGTCGACGTCAAACACCGCGATTCCCCGGCCGCGCGCGTCGCGTTCGCGCGTGGTTCGACAGCCGACGTAGGCGCGCAAGGCGCCGCGGTCGATGGTGGGGTGAGCGTAAGTCTCCATGGCTTGACCAGTTCTTAGATTGCATTCTATGATCACTTTAGACATTACGCAATCTCGCCAATTCCGGCACAACCCACGGAGACAAAACGATGGAATCGATTCGACGCAGAGCCCTTTTGCAAGCTGCCGCGCTCGCTGTCCTGCCACTCGGCATGGCAGGACAGCGAGCTTTCGCTCAGGACAAATTCCCAGGCAAACCAGTCACGCTCATCGTCCCGCAGCCAGCGGGCGGCGATGCTGATGTGGTTTGCAGAAGCCTGCAGGCCAAGATGCAGGAGGTGCTCGGGCAGGCCGTGATCATCGACAACCGCGGTGGCGCGGGCGGCAACATCGGGACCGCCCTGGGCGCCAAGGCGGCGCCGGACGGCTACACGGTCACCTTCGTTAACCAGGGAACAATGGCGCTCAACCCCTCGCTGTACCCAAGCCCGGGATACAAGGTCGAGAACTTCGCCCCGGTGACGCAGCTTACGTCGATCGACCTGGTGATCGTGGCGCACCCTTCGGTGCCGGCCAACAACCTCAAGGAGTTCCTCGAGCTCGCACGCAAGGAGCCGGGCAAGTACACCTATGGCACTGCGGGCAACGGCAGCGCCAACCACCTGGCCGGCGAAATGCTCAAGTCGATGGCCAAGGTAGACATCACGCATGTCCCCTACAAGGGCGGCGGCCCGGCCATCATCGCTGCCCTTGGCGGGGAGGTCAGCACGGTCGTCGCCTTTCCCCTGGCGGCTCTGCCGCACATCCGCGGCGGCAAATTGAAGGCCCTCGCCGTCACCGGCAAGACCCGCTCGAAAGCGTTGCCAGAGGTGCCCACCGTCGCGGAGAGCGGCGTGACTGGATACGAGTTTGCTTCCTGGATGGGCCTCATGGTGCCCAAGGGCACGCCGGACCCGATCGTCCAGACGCTGCAACGCGCTGCGGCTGCAGCGCTCAAGGACAAGGAAGTGGCCGCGCGACTGTCCTCCGGCATGACCGAAGCGGTCGGTGGAAGTCCGAAGGAATTCGGTGACCTGATCGCGCTCGAAGGCCAGCGCTGGTCCAGGATGATCAAGCAGTTCGGCATGAAGATCGATTGACGCGCGAACGGCCCAGCGTTGCCCATAGACTATGGGAATGCCCCCGGTGAACGACACTGCCACTACCCCCGAACTGACCTCGCTCCAGCAGCGCGTCGCCCGCGAAATCGTGGCGCTGGTGCGTCGGGACAATCGGCGCGCCGGCGAGCATCTGCCCGAGGTGCACATCGCGCAACACATCGGCACGTCGCGCTCGCCCGTGCAGTCGGCCTTGCGACACCTGGCCCAGCTGGGTGTGCTGCAGCAGGACGCCAACCGGGGATTTTTCCTGAGCATCGACGCCAAGGACTGGGATGGACAGGTCGCTGGCTTGCTCACCTCAGACGATCCGCTCTACCTTCGCATTGCCGACGACCGCCAGTCGGGCGACTTGCCGGACGAGGTGACGGAGGCCGACCTGATGCGACGCTACGGTGTGGCCCGGAGCACGTTGCGCAAGGTGTTGTCCCGGGTCTCCGAGGAAGGCTGGATCGAGCAGAGCATGGGCCACGGCTGGCGCTTCCTCCCGATGATCGACTCGCCTGATGCCTACGAAGAGAGCTACCTCTTTCGTCAGTCGATCGAGCCCGGAGCGATGCTGGGTCCCTCGTTCCAGTTCGTGCCGGCCGAGCTCAAGCAGCTGCGCCGCGAGCAGCAGCGCATCGTCGATGGCGGCTTCCAGACGATGACGCCGATCGAGCTCTTCGAATCCAACAGCCATTTCCACGAAACGCTCGCGAAGTGGGGGCACAACCGCTTTGTGCTCCAGTCGGTGCGGCGGGTGAACCAACTGCGGCGCCTGGTCGAATACCGCCAGGCCTCGCGCCGGGGTGCGCGCCACACGCAAGCGGCGGAGCATCTGGCCATCCTGGACGCCATCGAGCAACAGGACTTCATGCAGGCCGCGAGCCTGATGCGCGCTCACCTCGACGGCGCTCGCCGCGACAAGTTGCGCGACCCCGGCGTCTTCTCTCAGACCGCCTGATCGTTCACTGAACAGAGGCCCGCTCCGGCTATCGGAGCGCGAAGGCGTGAACGTCTGGTCGCCCCACCCGACGACACCCAGTTACAGCATGACTGGGGTTTACCCTTGCCCCATATTGGTGAAAGTGATTAGAAAATACAAACAAGGCCCAAAGACGGCCAGACGATTTTTTCTCGCTTTACCAACCATTCCCACCCAGGAGACATCGATGAAAGTTCAGAAAGCCCTCCGCAGTGCGGCCCTGACCGCCTCTCTGTTTGCAGCCGTGGCCGCCCATGCACTGGAGACTGTGCGTTTCATGGCCCCCGGCTCGCCCGGTGGTGGATACGACCAGACCGCCCGCACGCTTGGCAAAGCGCTGACCGAAGCCAACGTCGCCAAGAGCACGATGTATGACAACAAGAACGGTGCGGGCGGCACGCTCGGTCTGGCGCAGTTCGTCAACAGCTCCAAGGGCGATCCCAACGCCCTGTGCGTGGTGGGCGCGATCATGGTCACCGGGATCGTGCAGAACAAGCCGCAGATCACCTTGGCCAACGTGACGCCGATCGCCCGGCTCTTCACCGAATACAACGTGATCGCCGTGCGCAAGGACGCACCGCACAAGTCCTTCGATGAGCTCATGTCGGACTTCAAGAAGAACCCTGCCAGCGTGAAATGGGGCGGTGGTTCGAAGGGCTCGGTCGACCACATCGGCGTGGGCGAACTGGCGGGCGCCGCCGGGGTGCCGATGGCCAAGGTGAACTATGTCCCGTTCGGTGGCGGCGGTGAGGTGGTCTCCGCCACGCTGGGCGGCCACATCACGGCGATCACCGGTGGATACGCCGAACTCTCGAAATACGTCGAGTCCGGCCAGTTCCGCGTGCTCGCCGTGGGTTCGCCCACGCGCATGGCCGGCGTCGATGCCCCGACGCTCAAGGAAGCGGGCTACAACATCCAGATCGGCAACTGGCGCGGTGTCTATGGCGCAGCAAATCTGACACCCGCGCAGCGCAAGGAACTCACCGATGCCGTGCTGGCCGCCACCCGAACGAAGGGTTGGCAAGACGCCGTCAAGGCCAACGCATGGTCGCCCAGCGTGATCACTGGTGACGAGTTCAGCAAATTCGTCGACGACGAGCACACCCGCCTGCGAGCCGTCATGACCAACGTCGGCCTCATGTGATCAGCACTCTCGGCGACGCAAGCGCGCCCCACGAAAGAAAGCCATGAAACTTCAACCCCAGATCAGACAGCTCGCCCTGTCGAACCGTTCGGTGCGCTACGTCTCCATCGGTGATGTCGAAGGTGTCGAGAAACTCCCGTTCTCGCTGCGCATCCTGCTGGAAAACCTGCTGCGCCAGGCCAGCCGCGGCGTCGACACGCATGCCGAGGTCGACGCCTTGCTTGCCCGTCGTCTTGGCAGCGGCCTCAGCTTTTACCCGGTTCGGGTCTATGGCCAGGACATCCTGGGCCAGGTGATGCTGGTCGACATGGCCGGGATTCGCGATGCCGTCGCCGAGGCTGGAGGCAATGCGTCCCTGGTCAGCCCGAAGGTGCCGGTCGACGTGATCATCGACCACTCGCTGCAGGTCGACAGCTGGGCCACGCCGAACGCGCGACGCATCAACCTGGAAAAGGAGTACGAACGCAATGGCGAACGTTTCGCGTTCCTGCGTTGGTGCAGCAGCAGTTTCGAGGGGGTGCGCATCGTGCCGCCGGGCAAGGGGATCATGCATCAGATCCACCTCGAGTACATCGGCAAGGTGGTATGGACCGAGAAGACCGCGGAGGGCGAGCTCGCGATCCCCGACACCTGTGTTGGCACCGACAGCCACACGCCGATGATCAACGGCCTGGGCGTGCTCGGTTGGGGCGTTGGTGGCATCGAAGCCGAGGCTGTGATGGTGGGCAAGCCCGTGGCGCTCGCGCTGCCCGAAGTGATCGGTCTGGAGGTAAAGGGCAAGCTTCGCGAAGGCGTGCTGCCGACCGACATGGTGCTGGCCATCACGCAGAAGATGCGCAACTTGGGGGTGGTCGGCAAGTTCGTCGAGTTCTTCGGCGACGGCCTCGATGCGTTGTCGCTCGGCGACCGCGGCATGATCGCCAACATGGCCCCCGAGTACGGTGCAACGGCCGTCTACTTCCCTATCGACGACCGCACAATGGATTACCTGCGCATGACCGGGCGCGAAGAAGCCCAGCTGGAACTGGTGGAAGCCTATGCCAAAGCACAGAAGCTCTGGCGCAATGCCGACACCCCTGCGCCGCACTTCGACACGGTGGTCACGCTGGATCTCGACACGATCCGCCCGTGCCTGGCCGGCCCGCGCAATCCGGAAGACCATCTCGATCTTGAGACCGTGCCGACCGCGTTCTTGCAGCACCATCAGGACATCGCAGGTCGGCCGCTCGATCCTCAACGCGCGGTGCCAGTCAACGGCGAGAACTTCGCTCTGCGTGATGGCGCGGTTCTGATCGCTGCCATCACCAGCTGCACCAACACCGCGAACCCGGTCAACATGATGGCGGCTGGCCTCGTGGCAAAGAAGGCCGTGGCGCTGGGCCTGAAGACGCAGCCCTGGGTCAAAACCTCGCTGGTGCCCGGCAGCCATGTGACGGCGGCCGTGCTGGAGAAAGCGGGCCTGCAGGATGCGCTCGACACCCTGGGCTTCAACATCGCCGGCTTCGGCTGCACGACCTGCAACGGCGGCTCGGGCCCGCTGCCCGACAACGTGGTCGAAGCGATAGAGAAAGAGAGGCTCGTCGGTACGGCCGTGCTCTCAGGCAATCGCAACTTCGAGGGCCGCATCCATCCGAACGTTCGGGCCGCCTATCTGGGCTCTCCCGCGCTGGTGGTGATCTACGCCCTGACTGGGTCGCTAACGGTCGACGTGACGCGTGAGCCGATCGGCATCGGCAGCGACGGGGAGCCTGTTTACATGCGCGATGTCTGGCCCACCGCTCTCGAGGTCTCGGCCGCGGTCGATGGCGCCTACGAACCGCAGCTGTTCCGTGAGAAATACGCCGATCTTTTCGACGGCGGCGCGGCATGGGATGCACTGGCCGGCGAGCGCAGCGAACGCTTCCAATGGCAGGACGCGAGCACCTACGTGCGCCGTCCGCCGTATTTCGAGAACCTGTCGCGCGAAGCGGCACCGGTGCAGGACATTCTTGGCATGCGGCCGCTGGTCATCCTGGGCGACTCGGTCACGACCGATCACATTTCGCCCTCGGGCGCCATCAGCCTCGGCACGCCGGCGGCCGACTTCCTGTTGTCCAAGGGCGTCGAGAAGCGCAACTTCAACAACTACACAACGCGACGCGGCAACCATGACGTGGCGGTTCGGGCGACCTTCGCCAACATCCGCCTGCGCAACCGGATCACCCCGGGCGTCGAAGGCGGCGTGACTCGGCTCATGCCCGAGGGCACGCAGATGCGCGTCTTCGAGGCGGCCGAGCAATACCTGCAGCGCGAGGTGCCCTTGGCGGTGATCGCAGGCAAGAACTACGGTTGCGGCTCATCCCGCGACTGGGCAGCCAAGGGCGTCGCGCTGCTGGGCGTGAAGGCCGTAGTCGCGGAAAGCTTTGAACGCATCCACCGCACCAACCTGGTCGGTATGGGTGTGCTGCCGCTGCAGTTCGAGCCGGGGACCACGGCCGAATCGCTTGGCCTCGATGGCAGCGAAGTCATTGACATTCCCGGGCTGGCCGAAAAGCTGGACGTGCTGGGCCGCATCGATGCGAAGGTGCATCGTGCCGACGGGACCACCACCAGCGTGCCGCTGGTCATCCGCCTCGACACCGCTGAGGACGTCGACTACTGGCGTCACGGCGGGATCCTGCCGCTGGTGTGGCGCGACTACCTGTCCGGCAAGTCAGAGGATCACGCTTCCCACGCCGCCCGGCCAGTTCTGGAAGCCAGCGGTGGCCCGCAGCACGAGTTGCCGGACGCGATGCCGGGAAGTGACGTGCCGAGTGCCACGCAAGGCGCCACGCTGAGCTGACCTTCGGAGGCGGGCGAGCCTACTCGTCTTCGCGCACCCGGTACTGGCCCATCAGCGTCTGCTGAACGGTCGGCGGCACGGCTTCGTAGTGCGACAACGCGATGGTGTACCGGCCCTGGCCGCTGGTCATCGCATTGAGCCGCGACTGGTAGTTGGCCAGCTCGGCCTCGGGCACCTGCCCGCCGATGGCCACTGTGCCGACCCCCATGCCCGATGTGCCAGTGACCAGGCCGCGCCGCGACGACAGGTCGCTCGTGACATCGCCGACAGAATGCTCAGGCATCGCGATCTCGATCTGGACGATCGGCTCGAGCACGACAGGCCGGGCCTCACGGATCGCAGCCATGAAGGCCTTGCGGCCGGCGGTCGCGAAGGCGATGTCCTTGCTGTCGACGCTGTGGTGCTTGCCGTCGTGCACCACGACGCGCACGTCGACCACGGGGTAGCCGGCGATGGCGCCGCACGCCAGCACCTCGCGCACGCCTTTCTCGACAGCGGGGATGAACTGGCCCGGGATCGCGCCGCCCCGGACTTCGTCCGCGAACTCGAACCCCGCGCCGCGCGCGAGCGGCTCTATGCGCAGGAAGACTTCGGCGAACTGGCCGGCGCCGCCGGTCTGCTTCTTGTGGCGGTGGTGGCCCTCGGCGGGCGCGGTCACGGTCTCGCGGTAGGCGATGCGCGGCGATCGCGTCTGGACCTCGAAGCGGTACACCTCACGCAGGCGCTCGAGCACGATGCGCAGGTGAAGCTCGCCGAGCCCGTAGAGGACCGTCTCGTTGGTCGCGGCCACGTGCTCGATACGCAGGCACGGATCCTCGGCGGTGAGCTTGCCGAGGATCTCCCAGGCGCGTTGCTCGTCGCCATGGCGCTTGGGCTCCACGGCCAGGCCGTACACCGGCACCGGAAACGCCAGCGGCGCGAGATGCACATGGCTGTCTTCGGCCGCATCGTGCAGCACAGCATCGAAATGGATTTCGTCGACCTTGGCCACCGCCACGATGTCGCCCGGCACCGCGTGCGACACCTCGACATGGTCCTTGCCCTGGAGCATGAACAGGTGCCCCACCTTGAAGGGCTTGCGGCCGTCGCCGATGTAGAGCTGGCTGTCGCGCGTGAGCGTGCCCTGGTGCACGCGAAAGATGCCCATCTTGCCGACATAAGGGTCGATCGTGACCTTGAACACATGCGCCAGCACGTGCAGCGTTGGGTCGGGCTTGGCCTGCATGGGCTGGGCCTGTGCACCCTCGCCGACGATGAACTCCGGCGGGTTGGCCTCGGTCGGGTCGGGCAGGAGCTTGACGATCACGTCCAGCAGCTCGGCCACGCCGGCGCCGCTGCGCGACGAGACGAAGCACACGGGGATCAGGTGGCCTTCGCGCAGCGCCTGCTCGAGCGGCGCATGCAGCTCGGACGGGTCCACGTCGCCCTCCTCGAGGTAGCGGTCGACGAAGGCCGCATCGACCTCGACCACCTGCTCCACCAGCGCGCGGTGCGCCGCTTCGACGGGGCCGAAGTCTGAGCGCCCGAAGCGGTTGAAGAAGCAGTCGATCACCTGCCTGCCGACCCCGTCAGGCAGGTTCAGCGGCAGGCATTCGCGGCCGAAGGTCGCCTGGATGTCGGCCAGCAGGCCCGCCAGCGAGACGCCCTGCGAGTCGATCTTGTTGACGATGATCATGCGAGTGAGGTGGCGCGAGGCCGCGTACGCCATCATGCGCACCGTCATCGGCTCGATGCCGGTGGCGGCATTGATGACCACCGCCACCGTTTCGACAGCCTCCAGCGCCGGCAGGCTCTGGCCGAGGAAGTCGGGGCCGCCGGGCGTGTCGATGAAGTGGATGCGCGTGCCGGCATGCGTGAGGTGCATCACCGATGCGTTGAGCGAGTGCTGCATGCGGCGCTCCAGCGGGTCGTGGTCGCTGACGGTGCTGCCGCGCTCGATGCTGCCGCACGCTCCGATGGCACCCGCCTTGTACAACAAGGCCTCGGCGAGGGAACTCTTGCCGGCGGCCGCGGCGCCGACGAACGCCAGCGTTCGCACTGCTTCCATTTCGGCCGCGAGGCCGTTCGATCGGCTTGGCATGGCTGGACTCCTTTGCGCGTCCGCAAGGCCGGCCCGGCGGCCCGCAAGGGCTCGAGTGTTGCGCGCGGACGCCGGGCCAGCGTACGGGATTGACCGCGCTGATGCAAGTTGCTTGCGCCGCCGATTCCAATACCTGCTCGGCACCGTCGGCCATATCAGCCGTCGCTGGTCCCCGGAAGCTTCGCGATCACCTTGATCTCGAACTTGAAGCCATAGAGCCACGTCACGCCGATGCCGGTCAGCGTCGGGTGCGGTGCGTTGCCCCAATACTCAGGCACCAACTTCCAGATCGTGTCGAAGTTCGATTCGGGATCGACGATGAAGACGGTTACGTCAACCACGTCGTCGAACGTGCAGCCCGCAGCCGCCAGGATCGCATTCAGATTGTCGAACGCAAGCCGAACCTGCGCTTCCAGGTCGGGCTCGGGTGAGCCGTCCGGGCGGCTGCCAACTTGCCCCGAAACGAACAGAAAGCCATTGGATCGGATCGCCGGCGAGTAGCGATTCTTTTCGTAGAGCGCCTGGCGCCCGGCCGGAAAAACGACGTCACGCTGAGTCATGGATTGCCTTCTTTCTTGAATGGGTCGAAGCCGACCCGGTGATAGCGATGAAGGGACTTTAGGGATCCGTGCCTCCCGGATAAACGGGCAAGGCCAACAATCACTGTTTGCAGAATCCAAACAATCTTCGAAGCATCTGGAGCAGAGATGGACCGTTTTGATGCGATGCAGGCATTTGCTCGCGTGGTGGAAGCAGGCAGCTTCACCAAGGCGGCCGAGACACTGCACATGAGCAAGACCAGCGTGACGCAGCTGGTGCAGCAGCTGGAAGCACGGCTGCGCGTCAAGCTGCTCAACCGCACCACGCGCAAGGTCAACGTCACGGCCGATGGCGCGGCCTACTACGAGCGCGTGTTGCGCCTGCTCGCCGATATGGACGATGCCGAGACCAGCCTGTCTAGCGCCTCGGCGTCGCCCAGGGGCAGGCTGCGGGTGGATGTGCCCAGTCCACTGGCTCGCATGATTCTGGTGCCCGCATTGCCGGCATTTCACGCGCACCACCCCGACATCCAGCTCGACATGGGCGTGAGCGATCGCATGGTGGATCTGATCGACGAGAACGTGGACTGCGTCGTGCGCGGCGGCGAACTCACCGACCAGTCGCTGATGGCGCGCCGCGTGGGCGACCTGCAGCTCGGGGTTTACGCGGCGCCGAGCTACCTGGAACGCGCCGGCACGCCCGCGCACCCGCAAGAGCTGGAAGACACGCATCACCGCATCGTGGGCTTCCTGTGGTCACGCAACGGCAAGACCCTTCCGTACGCCATGCACCGCGACGGCGAGAGTATCGAAGTGCAGGGCCGCTACGTGCTCTCGGTCGACGACGGCAATGCCTACCTCGCGGCCGGCCTGGCGGGCCTGGGAGTCCTTTGGCTGCCGGACTACATGTCCAAGGCGCACCTGGCGCGCGGCGAACTGGTGTCCCTGTTCGAGGGCTGGCGACTCGATCCGATGCCGCTGTACGTTGCGTTCCCGCCGAACCGGCATGTCAGCGCCAAGCTGCGCGTGTTCATCGATTGGGTCGCTGAGCTGATGGCACAACACGCGCCTGTCACCGTCCGGCGTGATCCGTGACTTGGGCGCTCCAGGGCGACAGCCCCTGCGCTCGTTCGCATCAGCCTTCAGGCGCCGGCACGATCACCATCCACGCCATGCCGAAGCGGTCGGCGACCATGCCGAAAGACGATGCGAAAAAGGTCTTGCCGAGCGGCATCTGCACCGTGCCGCCTTCGGCCAGGGTGTCGAACAGGCGCTTTGCATCGGCGTCGTCCTTGGCATCGAGCGAGAGCGAGAAACCCTTGAACTCCGGCTTGCCACCGGCGTACCCGTCGGATGCCATCAGCTTGGTGTCGCCGATGGTGAATTCCGAGTGCATCACTTTCTCGTCGGAGTTGGGCGCGCACATGCCGGGCGGCACCGGGTCGGGGCTCTCCTTGTAGCGCATCAGCATCGTGACCTTGGCGCCGAGCGCGCTGCGGTAGAACTCGAGCGCCTCTTCGCAGCGGCCGTCGAAGAAGAGATAGGACTGGACTTGCATGGTGGTCTCCTTGGGGTGGCGAGAGGGTCAGGGGGTGGCGGGCATTGCGCTCATGTCCATGTAGGCGACCTCCCAGAGGTGGCCGTCGAGATCCTCGAAGCCGTGCTGGTACATGAAGCCGTGGTCCTGCGGCTTGTTCGGCGCACGGCCACCGGCGGCGATGGCCTTGGCAACCATGTCGTCGACATCGGCGCGGCGCTCGGCCGACAGGCACAACAGCACCTCGGTGCTCTTCTTCGCGTCGCTGATCGGCTTGGGCGTGAAGCCCTTGAAGAACGGCTCGACCAGCAGCATCACGAAAGCCTCTTCGCTGACGATCATGCAGGTGGCGTTCTTGTCGGTGAACTGCGGATTGAACTTGAAACCCAGCGCGGTGAAGAAAGCGACCGTGCGGTCGAGGTCTTTCACCGGCAGGTTCACAAACATCTTGGTGCTCATCGTGTTTCCTTCAGGTTGAATTTTTCGTATTTGTGTACGCCGTCCACAAAAGATAGCAGACACAATTAACACTGTCCACATTCAAAGTGCAAATGAGTTTTTCACCGACCCCTCCGCCGGCCCGCAGCAGCTACCGCCATGGCGACTTGCGGCGCGCATTGCTCGACGCCGGCATTGAACTGGCGCGGGGCGGGGGGCCTGACGCCGTGGTGCTGCGCGAGGCCACGCGGCGCGCCGGCGTGGTGCCGAACGCCGCGTACCGGCATTTCGCGAGCCGCCTCGATCTGCTGCGCGAGGTGCGCGCTGCTGCGCTGGCCGCGGTTGCGCTGTCGATGGAAACCGAGCTGGCCGCCGTGCCCGCCGGTGGCCCGCCCGCCGAGGTGGCGCGCGCAGGGCTGCGCGCCATCGGCGCCGGCTACATGCGGTTTGCGCAGCAGGAAACCGGGCTGTTCCGAACCGCCTTTTTCGCCGAGCCCGAAGTGTTGGGGGCACTGACTGCGGGGCCGGCTGCAGGCGGGCCCAGCGGGCTCAACCCGTTCGAGCTGCTGGGCGCTGCGCTGGATCGCTTGGTCGATGCCGGCGTGCTGCCGGGCGAGCGTCGCCCCGGCGCCGAATTCATCGCATGGGCAGCGGTGCACGGGCTGGCGATGCTGATGATCGACGGCCCGTTGCGCGGCATGCCCGGTGCGCAGATCGAAGCGCTCGGCCAGCGGCTGCTGGACATGGTCGAAAAAGGCCTCTGACGAACGCGCAGCGCGCTCGTCAGTTCAGCAGCAGGACACGCACCACGGCACGCGCGGGCAGCGCGTGCCAGTCGATCCATTTGCCGGCCTCGATAGAGTGCGTGGCCGCTGCTTCGCTGCCGGTGTCGCCGTAGTGCACCGTGAGTTCGCGGCCGTCGAGCCGCAATGCGATCTCGAAGCCCGGCCAGTGCGCCGGCACGCGCGGCGTTACGCGCAACTGCGCACCGCGCAGCTCCAGCCCGAGCAGCGTTTCCACCGCGGCGCGGTGCATCCATGCGGCCGAGCCGGTGTACCAGCTCCAGCCGCCGCGGCCCACATAGGGCGCGGCGCCGTAGGTGTCGCCGGCCATCACGTAGGGCTCTAGCTCGTACGCCGGCCCGCGCTCGGGATGCCGGGCGCGGTGCGCCGGGCTGAGCCCCTCGAAACTGCGCCATGCCGCTTCGTGGTCACCCTGCAGCGCCTGCGCCATCAGCGCCCACACCGCACCATGCGAATACTGGCCGCCGTTTTCCCGCACGCCCGGCGGGTAGGCCTGGATGTAGCCCGGGCTGGGAGCCGAATGCTCGAACGGCGGTGTCAGCAGGCGCAGCAGGCCGGCCTTGTCGTCGCTGAGCTGCTGCTGCATCGAGGCCATGGCGGCGTCGGTATAGCGCGGCTGCGAGGCGCCCGACAGCACCGACCAGGCCTGCGCGATCAGGTCGATGCGGCACTCGTCGTTGACGGACGAACCGAGCGGCGCGCCGTTGTCGAAGAAGGCGCGGCGGAACCAGGCGCCGTCCCAGCCCGCATCGTGCAGCGCCGCGATCCAGCCCTGCCGGGCCGCCTGCCAGCGCGCCGCCCGCTCGTGCTCGCCGCGCGCTTCGGCCAGCGGTGCGTAGCGTTCGACCACGCTGCACAGGAACCACGCGAGCCAGACAGATTCGCCGCGGCCTTCGTGGCCGACGCGGTTCATGCCGTCGTTCCAGTCGCCCGTGCCCATCAGCGGCAGGCCGTGCGTGCCTTGCGTCAGGCTGTGGTCGATCGCGCGTGCGCCGTGCTCGTAAACGCTGGCGCTCTGCAGGCTGACCTGCGGCGCGTAGTAGGCATCCTCGGCGCCGGGCGGAATCTGCGCACCGTCGATGAAGTGCACGCGCTGGTTCAGCAGGCCGGTGTCGGCGGTCGCTTCGACGTAGTGGGTGCAGGCGTACGGCAGCCACAGCAGGTCGTCCGAAAAATGAGTGCGCACGCCGGCACCGCCGGGCATGTGCCACCAGTGCTGCACGTCGCCTTCGGGAAACTGCCGCGCGGCGCTGACCAGGATCTGCTCGCGCAGCCGCGCCGGGTCGATCGACGCGAAGGCCATCGCGTCCTGCAACTGGTCGCGAAAACCGAAGGCGCCACCGGCCTGGTAGAAACCGGCCTTCGACCAGAGCCGGCAGCCCAGCGTCTGGTAGAGCAACCAGCGGTTGACCAGCGCGTCGAACAGCGGGTCGGGCGTGCGCACCTGCACGCGGCCCAGCAACTCGTCCCAGAAGCCGCGCACCTGCGCAAGCGCAGCGGCAATGTCGCGCTGCTGCCATCGGGCTGCGAGCTGCACGGCGGCCACGGCGTCGCCCGCATGGCCGAGCGCGTAGGCAAAGCTCACGCTCTGGCCCGGCGCGAGCGCGAACTCGCCACCGATCGCGGCGCAGGCGTCGAGCCCGCTGCCGGCGCGCCGCCCGAGCGTGTCGGGAATCTCCACGCTGCCGCCGCTGAAGAACTCGCCGCGATCGCAGGTCCACTGCGCGACGCCCTGCAGGCCGGCCAGCATCAGGAAGCCGGTGCTGCCGCCGAAGCCGGTGCTCGACTCGCGCTGCTGCCCGAATACCGCCGGCAGTTCGTCGGGCTTCCAGCAGTGCACCGTGCGCCGGGTGCCGCGCACCGGGCCCAGTTGCCACTCGACCATCGCCAGCGCGCGCAGCCGCCGGTGGCCGACGCCTTCGTGCCGCACCTTCACCTGAACCAGCTTCACGCTGTCGTCGCGGTCAGCGAAGAAGGTGGTCTCCAGCACCAGGTTGCGGTGCAGGCACTCGAACACGGTGTAGCCCTGGCCGTGCCGTACGCGGTGCCGCGCGTGGCCGCTGCCGCGGCTGGCCGGCGTGAGCGGAATCAGCTCGCGCGTGTCCAGATCCTGCAGCAGGTAGTGCTCGAAGGCCGGGTCCTGCACCGGGTCGTTCGACCAGGGCGTGAGCTGATGCATCTGGCTGTTGCGCGCCCAGGTGTAGCCGGCGCCCGCTTCCGAAATCTGGAAGCCGAAGCCGGCATTGGCGATCACGTTGATCCAGGGGCGCGGCGTGCGATGGTTGAGGTCCACCTCGAAGCGGAACTCGCCGCTGTCGGCGTCGAAGCCGCCCACCGGCGCACGCACGAAGTCCGCCAGTTCGGCGGCATCCGGGCGGGCCAGCAACGGCACGCGCTCCGGCAGCGCCGCATCGCCGACCGGGATGGCTGCGAAAGCCGATTCGCGCACTGCGGTCACCTGCACTTCGAGCGGCCGGCCGTCGGCCGTGAACACCACGCGCGCCAGGCTCGACAGCGCGGCTCTTTCCGAGGGCGCGACCTCGATGTCGCGCAGCAGGAAGAAGCCAGCCGAGTCGTTGCGCGGAAAACTGTTCTGCGTCTGCAGGCCGATGCGGGTGCGCAGGGTCTCGATCTCGCGCTGCAGCGGCATCAGGTAGGAGCCCGGCTCCGCGTTCAGCACCACCAGGTCGCAGGCCACGCCGCCGAAGCCCCACCAGGGCTGCGCGCGCAGCAGGGTGTTGATCAGGCCCATGCCGATGTTCGAATGGATGTGCACCAGCAGGATCGGCTTGTCGCCCGAGATGCCGAAGCGCCAGATCTGGCGCAGGTCGATCAGCCCGCGGTCGCTCATCACGCGCGGCGTGGTGTAGGTCAGGATGGTGGTCAGATCCTGCAGCGCGAGGTTCTGCGCCGGCGCGATGCTGAGGTCGCGCAGCCGCACCTGCGCCAGCGTGGCGGCCATGCGGCTGGCGCGCTCGACGTGCATCGACTGCAGGTAGCGGTCGATCATCGGCTCCAGCGCTTCGACGTCGTCGGCCGCGGCGGTGGCGAAGGTCACGCGCGCGGTGGCGCCGGCCGCGATCGACAGGCGCACGCGCAGGCAGGCGATCGGGTCGAGTCCGTTGACCGGGCTGCCGTCGGCCGCCAGCGGTTGCGCATCCAACGCCGGCATCACGAGCCTGCCGTTGCGGCCGATGAAGGCGCGCCGGTCGGCCATGCAGTCGACCGACAGCACATTGGCATCGACCGACGCGACAAAATGCGCCGCCGCCACCACCGGGTCGCCGTGCAGGCGCGGCTTGCGCGACAACAGCAGCGCCCGCCAGGCCGGTTCCCAGCGGGTTTGGACGAACAGGTTGGCAAAGGCCGGGTGCGCTTCGTCGGCCTTCGGGTTCGACAGCACGGGTTCGAAGTACGAGATCAACTCCAGATCGCGCGTTTCGCGGCCCGTGTTGTGCAGCGTCACGGTGCGCAGCTCGGTGTCGTCTTCGGGGCTGATCAGCACCGTGCTGCGCACCTCCAGGCCCGGCCCCTTGGCGTCGAACTGCACCTGGTCCGCCAGGAAGCGGGTGCGGTAGCGCCATTGCTCGCCTGGTGCCGGCAGGGCAGTGAGCGAGGTCAGCGTGCGGCTGCGGCCATCGCGCACGTAGACAAAGGTGCCGTAGGCGTCGCGCAGCGGGTCGTCGCGCCAGCGGCTCACGTTGAACGCGTGCCAGCGGCTCACGCCGGCGCCGTTGGCCCGCAATGCCACGGTGTAGCGGCCATTCGACAGCAGGTGCGTGGGCTGGAAGCCCGGCAGCGTGGGATCGACCGTGCGCGGCTGGAACACCGGGGGCGCTTCCCCTTCGGCCGGTTCGGGCGGCGTGCGCGGGTCGGCGCTGCCGATGATCTGGCGCGGCGTGCGCTCGTGCAGCAAGGCCTCATGCGCTTGCGCCAGCGCAGTGCCGCCGAACCAGCGACGCGGCGCCTCGGTGCACAGCAGGTTGCACAGCGCCACCAGCGACATGCCCTGGTGGTGCGCCATGAAGTTGCGCACCACGCTGAAGGCCTGGCCTTCGGCCTGGCGCGACACGGTGAAGTCGACCGCGTCGAAGAAGCCCATCTCGCCGCGTGCGCCGAGCGATTCGAGCAGCTGCAGGTTGCGCACCGCCGGCAGCGGCGCGAGTTGCGCGGCCATCAGGCTTGCATAGGGCGCCACCACCCGGTCGGTGAGCGGCGTGCGGCGCAACGCGAGTCGCGGCACGCCGAACGGCGAGTACTGGTAGGCCAGCGAATGATCCTGCGCGAAGTAGGCCGATTCGGAAACACCCCAGGGCAACTGCTGCGCCGCGCCGAACACCTGCTGCTCCCGGATGGCCGCGAGGTTGGCTACCTGCAGCAGACCTTCGTCCGGCTCGGGCATGACCAGCGCAGGCATCAGGTACTCGAACATCGAGCCCGACCACGACTTCAGCCCCGGCTGAATGCCGACCGAGAGGAAAGGCCGCCCGATCGCGCTCCAGTGCCGGCGCGGCACGTCGCCCTTGGCGATAGCGATGAAACTCAACAGGCGTGATTCGGACGCCAGCAAGTCGTAGTAGCTCACGTCGAGTGCGTTGTCTTCGACGCGCAGGCCAATGTGGAACAGGTGCCGCTTCGCGTTGTAGAGGCCGCGGAAGTTCATTGCATCGCACAGTGCATCGCAGCGCGCCGCGAGCGCCATCAGGGCCGCGTCGCGGCCCTCGGCGAAACCGCGGCACGCCTGCGCCGTTGTCATCAGGTGGCCGGCCAGGTTGCCACTGTCCACGCTCGAGACATAGGCCGGCGGCAGCAGCGCGAGCGTGCGCGTGTCGTACCAGTTGAACAGGTGGCCATCGTGCTTCTGGAGGCGATCCACGGTGGCCAGCGTGGCTGCGAGCCGTGCCCTCAGCGCCGCGTTGTCGATCCAGCCGAACTCGCGCGCGCAGCAGGCCGACAGCAGGTACATGCCGATGTTGGTGGGCGAGGTGCGGTGCGCGACCGTGCTCTCGGGCTCGAGCTGCAGGTTGTCGGGCGGCAGGTGGTTGTCTTCGGCCCCGACCACGTGTTCGAAGAAGCGCCAGGTGTCGCGCGCGACCGTGGCCAGGTAGTCGCGCTGCGCAGCCGGCAGTGTGGCCTCGGCGCCGGCTTGTGGCGGCGCGCGGCTGGTCCACCACGCGACCAAAGGTGCGCAGGCCCACAGCGCAAACAGCAGGCCGCCGAACCAGGGGTGCGGGCTGCGCAGCGCCAGCACGGCCAGCACGATGCAGAACGCGCCGGGCCAGAGTCCGCCGCGCAGAAAAGCGCCGAGCGAGTAGCGCGCCTGCGTCTGCGCCTGGTCGGCGGTGGTCCATTCGAGCAGATGACGTCGGCTCACGAGCAGGCGCCAGCCGGCACGCGCGGTTGCGTTCATCAGCAGCCAGGCCTGCGCGAAGAGCTGGCTGAACTGCCATGCCGCGCTGGCCAGTCCACGCAACAGGTCGACCGCGCCGACATCGAAGAAATGGCGCAGCTCGATGCGCCGGCGCGTCGGCACCAGGCCGGCCAGGGCGCCGAGCAAGGGGCCCAGCAGCAGCGCAGCGCCGACGGCGATCAATGCCAGCGCGACCGGCACCGCATCGGTGAAGAGGCTGATGCCGAGCAAGGCCGCCGATGCCGGCAGCACCAGCGCGCGGCGCAGGTTATCGCTCATCTTCCAGAGACCGAGCGCGTCGATGCCGAAGTGGCGCGCACGCAGCATCAGCGGCAGCAGTTGCCAGTCGCCGCGCGTCCAGCGGTGCACGCGCGACGCGGCCACGCCCGCATGGTGCGGATGGTCTTCGAGGAGTAGCAGGTCGGTGACCAGCGCGCAGCGCGCGACCGAGCCTTCGAGCAGATCGTGGCTCAGCACCGCACCGTCGGGCAAACGCCGGTCGAGCACCGCGTGCACCGCGCGCACGTTGAGCAGGCCTTTGCCGGTGAACGAGCCGGTGCCGAACAGGTCCTGGTAGATGTCGGAGGCGCCACTGCTGTACGGGTCGATGCCGCAGCGGCCGGCGAAGAGCCAGTGGAACAGCGAGCGTTCCGACCGCGCCGGCAGCGGCGTGACGATGCGTGGCTGCAGGATGCCGAAGCCGGCGATCACGCGATTCTGGGCCGCGTCTATCTGCGGCGCGTTCAGGGGGTGCGCGGCCACGGCCACCAGTTCGCGCAGCGTGCCCGGCGGCAGGCCGGTGTCGCTGTCGAGCGTGACCACATAGGGGGTGCGCACGGCGAGCAGGGCACCGGCAGTGCCCTGCACGAAGCCGCTGCGATCGCCGGTCGCGAGCAGGCGCAGCAGCATCTCGAGCTTGCCGCGCTTGCGCTCCCAGCCCATCCAGCGTTGCTCGGTCTCGCTCCAGATGCGCGGACGGTGCAGCAACACGAAGCGCGGTAGCGCCTCGGTGCGGGAGGGGTAGCGCGCATTCAGCGCATCGATGCGCTGTTGCGCATCGACCAGCAGCGCAGCGTCTTCCGGCAGGCTGGCCTGGGCGCTGTCGGCCCAGTCGGTCAACAGCGCGAACTGGGCCGCCTCTTCGCGGTTTGCGAGCCAGTGCAGCTCGAGCTGGCGTACCAGCCGGGCATTGCTGGCGGGCGATCCCAGCAGCGTTGGAATCACGACCAGCACGCGGTGCGCAGCTGGAATGCCCGCAGCGAAATCAAGCCGCGGCAGCGGCTGCACGCGCGCCGACTCGGCGACGATCCGGTGCACCAGCGCGATCACGGCTTCCGACAGCGGCAATGCCATAAGCAGCAGGGCAAGGCCGGTCAGCCAGCCGGCCGCGCCGACCTCGGGCCAATGGGTGCTGTGCAGGTGGTGGACTGCCGCGGCGATCGCCAGGCCGGTGCCGCCGAGCACCGCGAGCAGGTACAGCGCCAGTCGCCAGTTGTGGAATGCGGGCCGCCAGGGGGAAGCGTCGATTCCATCCGTTGTGCCAGTGTTGCGCAGCGCCTCCATCAGGGCTGGTCGGCCTGGCCCCATCAGATGGTAGCCGGCCGTGCGTTCGGCGCGCGCGTCGGCATCGGCCATCGGTGCGTCGACCAGGCTGCCGGCGTATTCCATGCGAGCCCGCCGCACCACCGCCTGCGCCACCTTGCGTTCGGGCCGGCCGCTCTGGCGCGCGACCTGCTCCATCGCATGGGTGATCTGCTGGCGCGTGAGTTCGCTTTCGCGGCCGAAGCTCGGGAGTTCGCGCAGCACACGCAGCGAGGGGCTGACCGGCTCGATCAGGTCCGACCATTCGACCTGGCCGATCATGCGCAGCGTCGTGATGATGTTGCCGACGGTGATGTTCGCCGCGACGGCGGCGATCTGCGCCTGGTCGATCAGCGCCGGCCCGTTCGGGCAGTGCTGTTCGGTCCAGCGCACCAGTGCGCTCGCGTTGTCGCCGCGCTCGACCGGGAGCCGTTGCCAGAGCTGCAGCAGATAGCTGTCGCTCAGGCCCTGGCTTTGCAGCAGGCGGCCCAGCACATCGAGCTCCGGTGTGGTGAGCGCATCGGCGGCATCCCAGGTTGCATGCGCCACTTCGCGCGCGACCTTGTTGCGCGCGATCTGCTCGGCAACCCGGCGCAGGTTTTCAAGCAGCACCACGCGCAGTGTGGTCGGCAAGGCCCAGAGCTCGCCGAGCGTCAGCTCGTCCACCTCCTGGTAGGCATTGAGGAACGCGGTGAACAGCTCGGCGTTGAGCACGCTGTCGGTGTGCGCGACGTAGGCCCAGGCAATGCCGTAGACGCGCGGCAGGCCCGCGAGCGGCGGCGCAGCGAGCTTGGGCAGATGCGCGTAGTAGCTGCGCGGCACGCCCTCGCGGATCTGCTGCAGCTGCGCTTCGATCAGGTGGAAGTTGTCCAGCAGCCATTCGGCCGCAGGTGACACATAGCGGCCGCTGCGGGAGGTCAGCGCGATGTAGTCGAAAGCTTGCCGCAGCGATGCAAGGTTTTCGTCGACGCGAGGAAAGAAGGGTTGGCTGCGCGGCCTGCTGCCCGGGTCTTGAATCGCCTGCGCCCGGGCCAGACTGCGACCGTGCGCCTCGAAGCGCTGGGTTCCGAACAGTTCGGCGCGAATCGGCGGCTCGACCGGTTCGCGCGGGGTGCGCAGCAGTTGACGCGCTTCGTCGCTGAGGGTAACCAGCCGGTGCAGGATATCGGCGCTCACGCCTCAGGCCATGGCCAACACCACGATCGCGAGAACTGCGCCGATGCACGCCATCGTGACGAGACGTCCGGCGGCAACCGCCCGACCCTTCTGCAAGGCGGACTTCAGGCCCGACATCGACCCGCGCGAGCGCGCGCAATGTTGCATGTGGGAGGCCAGTGCGGCGAGGTCGCCGGGAACGAAATCGACCGAAGTGGAAGTGCCGGGAGTACCCAGCAGGTGCTTGAAAGACATGGCAGCGCCCCTGTGCAGTGTCCGCCATGGCAAGGCCAAAACGCCTCCCATTCGGACTCGAAGTCAGGCTACGTGCGCGCAGCAAAAAACCGCGCAGTCTTGCGCGGATAAGGGTGTAGGAGGGCGCGCCGCACGCGCCCAACAGGTCAACCGGTGTTGCGCAAACCGGCCGCAACGCCGTTGATGGAGATGTGAATGCCGCGTTGCAACCGCTCGCCGCCTTCGCCGGCGCGGTATCGCCGCATGAGTTCGACCTGCAGATGGTGCAGCGGGTCGATGTAAGGGAATCTGTGTCGCACCGAACGCTGCATATCGGCGTTGCCTTCGAGCCGCTGTTTCGCGCCGGTGATCAGCGTCAGCGCATCGGAGGTGCGATGCCATTCTGCCTCAATCATCGAAAAGACCTTTTGACGCAGTTTGCGGTCGGCCACCAGCTCGGCATAGCGCGAGGCCAGCGCAAGGTCGCTCTTGGCCAGCACCATGTCCATGTTGGACAGCAGCGTGCGGAAGAACGGCCACTGCGCGTACATGCGCTGCAGCAGCGCCTGGCGCTCCTTGCGCTCGGCCGGTTTGCCTTCGCCGAGGAACTGCTCGATGGCCGAGCCGAAGCCGTACCAGCCCGGCAAGGTGAGCCGGCACTGGCCCCAGCTGAAGCTCCAGGGCACGGCGCGCAGGTCTTCGATCTTGTGGCTCGGGTTGCGCGACGCGGGGCGCGAGCCGATGTTGAGTTCGGCGATCTCGCGGATCGGCGTTGCGCCGAAGAAGTAGTCGCCGAAGCCCGGCGTTTCGTAGACCAGCTTGCGGTAGGCGGCCATGCTCGCCGCCGACAGCACGGTGGCCGCGGCCATGAACGATGCAGGGGCCGCTTTCGCCGGCGGCAGCAAGGTGGCTTCGAGCGTTGCCGCGACCAGCGTCTCCAGGTTGCGCCGGCCGATCTCGCGGTTGGCGTACTTGGAGCCGATCACCTCGCCCTGCTCGGTCAGCCGGATCTGGCCGCGCACCGTGCCGGGCGGCTGCGCGAGGATCGCCTGGTAGCTCGGGCCGCCGCCGCGGCCGACGGTGCCGCCACGGCCATGGAACATGCGCAAGCGGATGCCCAGGTCGAGCTCGTCGAACAGAGCCACCAGCGCGGTGCCGGTGCGGTACAGCTCCCAGTTACTGGTGAAGATGCCGCCGTCCTTGTTGCTGTCGCTGTAACCCAGCATCACGTCCTGCTCGGCGCCCGAGCGCTGTACCAGCGCTGCGATGCCCGGCAGCGCGTAGTAGGCGCGCACGATCGGCGCGGCATTGCGCAGATCCTCGATGGTTTCGAACAGCGGCACCACGATCAGGTCGACCGTCGCATCGGCACTGAGCGTGCCGCGCAGCAGTCCCACTTCTTTCTGCAGCACCAGCGCCTCGAGCAGATCGCTCACGGTCTCGGTGTGGCTGATGATGTAGTGGCGGATGGCCGCTGTGCCGTAAGTCGCGCGCATCGTGCGCGCGGCCGCAAAGATCGCGAGTTCGCTCTGCGTAAGCGGGGTGTACTCGACATCGGGCACGCGCAGCGGTCGCGCGTCGTCGAGCAGGCGCAGCAGCAGCGCCTGCTTGGCCTCTTCATCGAGCGCTGCGTAGTCGGGCTCGATGCGGGCGTGGGCCAGCAGGTCGGCAACGACCGCTTCGTGCTTGTCGGAACTCTGGCGCAGGTCGACCGTGGCCAGGTGGAAGCCGAACACCTCGACCGCGCGGATCAGCGGGCCGATGCGATGGGCGACGAGCACGCCGCCGTGCTTTTCGCGCAGCGACTCGGCCACCGTGCGCAGGTCGGCCAGGAACTCCTCTGCGTTCGGGTACGGGTTCTGCGGCGGCACCGCGTGGCGCGCCGCGTCGCCGCCGGTCAGCTTCTTGAGCGTGGCCGCCAGGCGGGAATAGACGCCGGTCAGTGCGCGCCGGTAGGGCTCGTCGTGGCGGTGTTCGTTGGCGTCGGGCGAGCGCTCGGCCAGCGCCTGCATCTCCACCGTCACGTCAACCAGCGTGGCCGACAGCGAGAGTTCGCTGCCGAGGTAGTGCACCTCGGTGAGGTAGTGGCGCAGCACCAGCTCGGACTGGCGCTTGAGCGCGTATTCGAGCGTTTGCGCGCTGACGTTGGGGTTGCCGTCGCGGTCGCCACCGATCCATTGGCCCATGCGCAGGAACGGCGCGATGCCGTCCTGGCCAAGCGCCTGCTCGAGTTCGGCGTAGACGCGCGGAATCTCGCGCAGGAAGGTCGCTTCGTAGTAGCTCAGCGCGTTCTCGATTTCGTCGGCCACGGTGAGCTTGGAAAAGCGCAGCAGGCGGGTTTGCCAGATCTGCGTGACACGGGTGCGCAACTGGTGCTCGTTGTCGGCCAGCTCGAGCGGCGTCAGCGCGTCTTTCCGGCCGGCGAACAGTTGCTGGCGCTGGCGGATTTCGTCGCGCAAGGTGATCAGCTGGGCGATGCCGCGTTCAGCATCGAGGATGCTCTTGCGCTGCACTTCGGTCGGGTGGGCGGTCAGTACCGGCGACACGTAGCTGTGGGCCAGGCTCTCGACCACCGCGGCCGGCGTGATGCCAGCCTTGCGGATGCGCGCGAGCGCCGTCTGCAGGCTGCCCTCGACACTGTCGCCGGCGCGGTCGACGTCGGTACGGCGCCGGATCTGGTGCCGATCCTCGGCCAGGTTGGCGAGGTGGCTGAAGTAGGTGAAGGCCCGGATCACGCGAACCGTTTCGGCGGCGCTCAGGCCCTTGAGCAGGTTCTTGAGCGACCGATCGGCGCCATGATCGGCATCGCGCCGGAAGGCGACTGAAAGAGTGCGGATCTTTTCGACCAGCGCGTAGGTGTCTTCGCCTTCCTGCTCGCGAATCACATCGCCGAGGATGCGGCCCAGCAGCCGGATGTCGTCGATCAGGGGCTGGTCGTCGCTCTTGGGGCGCTTGGCGGCCGGCGGCGTCTTGTTGGTCTTCACTTCGACTTATCTCCTCGGGTGGCGGGGCGAATGGGCGTTGCTGCAGCGCAACATGCTAGCATCCCGCGGGTCATATTCATACGCGGAAATCGGCTTTGAGCAACATCGTGATCGCCACGCGCGAAAGCCGTCTGGCACTGTGGCAGGCGGAGCACGTGAAAGCATTGCTGCAAGAACGAGGCCATGCGGTCACGCTGCTCGGCATGACCACACGCGGCGACCAGATCCTCGATCGCTCGCTCAGCAAGGTGGGCGGCAAGGGGTTGTTCGTGAAAGAACTCGAGTCGGCGCTCGAAAATGGTCGTGCCGACATCGCGGTTCATTCGCTCAAGGATGTGCCGATGGATCTGCCCGACGGCTTTGCACTGGCCTGCGTGCTCGAGCGCGAAGACCCGCGCGACGCGCTGGTGTCGCCACGCTACGCCTCGCTCGATGAGCTGCCGCAGGGCGCCGTGGTCGGCACTTCGAGCCTGCGCCGCGTCGTGCTGCTGCGGGCGCTACGGCCGGATCTGCGCATCGAGCCGCTGCGCGGCAACCTCGACACCCGCCTGCGCAAGCTCGACGAGGGCCAGTACGACGCGATCGTGCTCGCCGCGGCCGGGCTCAAGCGGCTCGGGCTCGAAAGCCGTATCCGTATTGCGTTCGATGCCGACACGATGCTGCCGGCCGCGGGGCAGGGCGCCCTGGGCATCGAGGTGCGGGCCGACCGGCGCGATCTGATCGACCTGCTCGCGCCGCTCGCGCATCGCGCCGACACCCTGGCCACGGCGGCCGAGCGTGCGGTGAGCCGTGCGATGGGCGGCAGCTGCTCGATGCCACTGGCCGCGCATGCGCGCTGGCAGCCCGACGGTGCACTGCGCATCGATGCGGCCTGGGGCGACACCGAAAGCGCCTCGCTGCTGCGTGCGCAATGCCAGGGCGAAGCCACCGATGCCGATGCCGCCAACCGGCTTGGCCAGCAAGCGGCCGAGGCATTGCGCCAGGCTGGTGCGCGCTGACTCCCGGACGATGCCGTCGCGCCGCGTGATCGTGACCCGACCGGCGCGCGATGCGGCGCGCTGGGTGGAGGCGCTGCAAGCCGCGGGGCTCGATGCGGTGGCGTTGCCCTTGATCGCCATCGAACCCGTATCGGATCCGACCCGCCTGCGCGCGGCACGTACACAGGCGGGCCATCATGCGGCGCTGATGTTCGTCAGCGCAGCGGCCGTCGAGCATTTCTTTGAGCCCCATCGCAACACAGCGCCGGTCCCGTCGGTGCGTTGCTGGGCGACCGGGCCTGGCACCGTGCACGCCCTGCGCGAAGCCGGCGTGCCTGCCGATGCGATCGATGCGCCGGCGCCGGACGCGGCGCAGTTCGACTCGGAAGCGCTCTGGGCTCGCGTGCAGCCGCAGGTGCAGGCCGGCACGCGCGTGCTGATCGTGCGCGGCGGCGATGCATCGGGTCAGGCCACGGGACGCGACTGGCTGGCGCGCCGCATCGAGGCGGCCGGCGGCGTGGTCGAGGCGCTGGTCGCCTACCGCCGCCTCGCTCCCATCCTCGATCCAGCCGGTCGCCAATTGGCCATGGAAGGCGCGCAAGGCGCGGCAACCTGGCTGTTCAGCAGTTCCGAAGCGATCGGCAACCTGTGCCGTGCGCTGCCCGGCGTCGGCTGGCAGGCGGCGCGTGCGGTGGCAACCCACCCACGCATTGCACAGGCGGCGCAAGAGGCCGGTTTCGGTGTGGTGCGAACTTCGTCGCCGACGGTGGCCGCCCTGGTCGCGTCGATAGAATTGAACGCATGAGCGCCGCAGCCATGCCCGACGAGACCCTGTCCGAAGCCCCGGTGCCGGCGCCTGTGTCGGTGAGCCGGCCGGTCGCTGTGCAAGATGCGGCCCTGCTGCTGTCGCGCATCGGGCTCGGTCTGCTCGCGCTGGTGGCGGTGGTGGCGCTCGTGGTGGCGCTCGCCCTCTGGCAGAAGGTCTCCTCGATGCAGGAACAACTGGCGCGCCAGAGCGCAGATTCGCTGGCACAGGCGACCGAAGCGCGCACGCTGGCACGACAGGCCCAGGAAACGGTGCGCGACACGGCGGCACGGTTGGCACTGGCCGAGACCCGTGTCGGCGAGGTCGCGCTGCAACGCTCGCAACTCGAAGAGCTGATGCAGAGCCTTTCTCGCTCGCGCGACGAGAACCTGGTGGTGGACATCGAGTCGGCCGTGCGCCTGGCGCTCCAGCAGGCGCAGGTCACCGGCAATGCCGAGCCCTTGCTGGCCGCGCTCAAGGCAGGCGACCAGCGCATTGCACGTGCCGCCCAACCGCGGCTGGCACCTTTGCAGCGCGCCATGCAGCGCGATGCCGACCGCATCCGTACCAGCGCCAGCAGCGACAGCGGCGAAGCGCTGCAGAAGCTCGACGAGTTGATGCGGGGTGTCGACGAACTGCCCACGCTGAATGCAGTGGGAGTGCGCGGCGGCGGTGCCACCAGCCCATGGCCGACCGAAGCCATCCCGGCGGATGCGCCCTGGTGGCAGCGCGGTTTGCTGCTGGTGCGCCAGGAAGCCCGTTCCTTGGTGCGCGTGGGACGCATCGACCGGCCCGAAGCCGTGCTGCTGGCCCCGGATCAGACCTTCTTTCTGCGCGAAAACCTCAAGCTCACGTTGCTGAATGCGCGGCTGGCGCTGCTGTCGCGCCAGGTCGACACGGCGCGCACCGAACTCGCGACCGTGTCCGCCACATTGAACAAATACTTCGATCCCGCATCGCGCCGCACCCAGGCCGCAGCCACGCTGCTGCAGCAACTGCAGGGCCAGGTAAAGTCGACCACCCCGCCGCGCGTCGACGACACTCTGGCCGCGCTGGCGACCGCGGCGGCAGGACGCTAGCGGGAATGCGCGCCGCACTCTGGCTCCTTGCGCTGTTCGGCGTGGCGGCGGCGACGGCGTTGTTTGCCGGGAACAACCAGGGCACGGTCACGGTGTTCTGGCCGCCCTGGCGGGTCGACCTCTCGCTCAATCTGGTGCTGCTGCTGCTGCTGGGCGCGTTCATCCTGCTGCACGTGGCGCTGCGGGCGCTGTCAGCACTGTTCTCGCTGCCGCGACAGGCGCGCCAATGGCGCCTGCAGCAGAAAGAGCGCGCGCTGCATGCAGCCGTGCTCGACACCATCGCCCAGTTGCTGGCCGGCCGCTTCTCACGTGCCCGCAAGGCAGCGCAAGCCGCGCTGGCGCAAGAGCGCACGCTGGCGGCACTGGACGCCCGGCTGCCGCAGGCGCAGCAGGTGCGCGTGCTGTCGCATCTGCTGGCCGCCGAAAGCGCACAAGCGCTGCTGGACCGGGGTGCGCGCGATGCCCATTTGCAGCACGCCCTGAACGAAAGCGCCGAACGTGGTGCGCTGGTCAGCCCCGAAACCCGCGAGGGCGTGCAACTCCGCGCCGCGCGCTGGGCGCTGGAAGACCGCGATGCGGCCGCCGCGCTGGCTCGGCTCGAAGAACTGCCGCAGGGAGCCCAGCGCCGCACGCTGGCCTTGCGCCTGCGCCTGAAGGCGGCGCGCCAGGATCGCCGCACGCTGGAGGCGCTGGAGACGGCACGCCTGCTCGCCAAGCACCGCGCATTCTCCGATGCGGTCGCGCAGAGCATCGTGCGCGGGCTGGCCACCGAATTGCTGTCGGGTGCGCACGATCCGGCCCAGTTGCTGCGCGCCTGGACCGAACTGGAGCGGGTCGAGCGCGAGTTGCCCGAAGTGGCGATTCACGCCGCCCAGCGCATGGTGTTGCTGCGTGGCGACCTGGCGTTGGCAAGAGCCTGGCTGCTGCCCATCTGGGATCGCATGGTTGAGCACCCCCAGGGGCTCGGCGATACGTCGCGCGTGAAGCTGGTGCGCGCGCTCGAGGCCGGCCTTGACTCGGTCGATGCCGACTGGCTGGCCCGCATCGAAGCTGCGCAACGAAATAACCCGCGCGACCCCAACCTACAGTATCTTGCGGGCATGACCTGCATGAAGCGCCAGTTGTGGGGCAAAGCTCAGCAGTTGCTGACCCAGGCCGGCCTTGGCCTCCAGGATGCGGAGTTGTACCGCCGTGCCTGGCAGGCGCTAGCCCAACTGGCTGAGGGGCGGGACGATGCCGAACAGGCTTCGGCCGCCTGGAAGCGGGCCGCCCAGCTTGGAAACAGCTGAAACCGTCGGGTTTCTCACGTTCGATCACTCTGCCGGAAGCGCTAGGCCAAGAAACCTTTGAATAGCGGCCCGGTTGCTGTACATTCGGTAACTGTTAGCAAAAGTATTCATTTGGGTCACGCCTTGGAGCCAGGTTTGAAACGTTTCTTCTTACATACCGTGCTGCTTGCTTCCGTGAGCCTGCTGGGCGGTTGCGTCCTCGCGCCGAGCTTCGATTCCATGCGAAGCGAAGGCCGACCCGTGAACACGGATCTGAAACTCGGCGCCGGAGCGGAGGGCGATCAGCCGCCCGAGGGGTTCCTGACGCCGATCACGCGCGAGTTGATCCGCGTCCAGAAATCGGCGCGTCCGGCCGGAATCGCGGCCGACGTGCAGGCGCTCGTCGCCCAGCCCGAGCCCTACAAGATCGGCCCAGGCGACGTGATCGGCATCCTGGTCTTCGACCACCCCGAACTCGTGTTCAGCGGATTGCCGCCCGTGGGTGGGGCCGATGTCGGCAGCGTATCGCCGGCACCCGGTTTCATCGTTTCGAACACCGGCAATCTGAGTTTTCCCTATGCAGGCACGCTCAAGGCTGCAGGCCTGACGATTCAGGAACTCGAGGACGTCCTGCTGCAGCGTTTGTCGAAGGTCTTCAAGAATCCGCAGCTCAGTGTTCGCGTGGCGGCGTTTCGCAGCAAGCGCGCCTACATCGAAGGTGAGGTGAGGCAGCCCGGCCTGCTGGTTTTCACAGATATCCCGATGACGCTGTCCGAAGCGATCAACCGGGCTGGCGGGCTTGCCCTGACCGGTGACAAATCTTTCGTGATGCTGACGCGAAACGGCCGCACCACGCGCATCGACATGAACACCCTGACCGACGCGGGTGTCGATCCGTCGCGCATCATGCTGCAGAACGGCGACATGCTGACGGTGCGCAGCCGCGACGAGAGCAAGGTCACCGTGATGGGCGAAGTGGGGGTGCAAACCGGCGTGCTGATGCGCAACGGGAGGCTGAGCCTGAACGACGCGCTTACCGAGGTCGGAGGCATCAACCTCAATACCGCCGATCCGCGCCAGATCTACGTTATTCGCAATCTCCCTGACGGCGGCCAGACGGTTTTCCACCTGGATGCCCGCACCGCCAGTGCGATTGCGCTCGCCGACGGCTTTGCGCTCAAGCCCAAGGACGTGGTCTTTGTCGATCCGGTGCCGTTGGTGGTCTTCAGCCGCGTTGCGAACCTGATCCTGCCGTCCACGAGCACCGCGGCATCGGTTCGCGATCTGCCCAAGAGCGGCAAGAATTGACGCGGCCCATGGCCATCCACCACGTTCTCACCGTGTGCCTTGGCAACATCTGCCGCAGCCCCATGGCCCAAGGCCTGATGGCGGCGGCATTGCCGGATTGCGAGGTTTCGTCGGCGGGGCTCGGCGCGATGGTCGGCCATCCCGCAGATCCGCTCGCCTGCGAACTGATGCAGGAGCGCGGCGTGAGCATCGACGAGCACCGGGCGCGCCAGATCAGCCTCGATCTGTGCCAGCGTGCCGATCTCATCCTTGTCATGGACACCGAGCAGCGTCGCGCAGTGGAGCAGCGCTATCCATTTACCAATGGCAAGGTGTTCCGCCTGTGCGAACACAACAAGCGCGACGTTCCGGATCCTTACCAGGCCGGTCGTAGCGCGTTTCTGACATCGCTTGCGCTGATCGAAGACGGCGCAACGCAATGGGTTCATCGAATTTCCAGAGTATCCAGCCAATGAACTCCACCGCTACGCACTCGACCCTTTCGCCGTCCAACGCGCCTGCACCTGCGACTGTTGCGGAGGACGAGGTTGAACTCGGGCACTACTTCGAAGCCCTGGTCGCGCAGAAGTGGCTGATCGCCGCCATCGCGCTGGTCGTACTGGCGATCGGCGTGGTTTACGCGGCATTGCAGCGACCGGTTTACGAGTCGAACCTGTTGATCCAGGTCGAAGATACCGAAGGTGCCTCCAAGACTTTCCTGGCTGAGGCAACGAGCGCGTTCGACGTCAAGACACCGTCCAGCGCCGAGATGGAAATCATCCGCTCGCGCACCGTGCTGGGCCAGGCCATCGATGCCACCAAGCTCGACATCGTGGCGACACCCCGCTACGTGCCGTATGTGGGCGGTTGGCTCGCACGGCGTGCCACCGGATTGTCCGATCCCGGTTTCCTTGGCATGCCGGGCTATGTGTCGGGTACAGAGCAAATCGTCGTCGCGAACTTCAACGTGCCCGCGCGGCTCGAGGCGAACACGTTCACCGTGGTGGCCAAGGGCGGCGGGCAGTATGCGCTGCAGCACCCGACGCTGGCGCAGCCGCTGACCGGTACCGTCGGAACGCCGCTGAAGGCCGATACGCGGGATGGCCCGATCGAGTTGACTGTCGCCGAACTGGCCGGCAAGCCCGGCGCAGAGTACTCGCTGACCAAGCTGTCCAGGCTGTCGACCATCGGCAGCTTGCAGGCACGGCTGGGTCTGACCGAAAAAGGAAAGCAGTCCGGCATCATCAATGTGTCCATGGAGGACAACAATCCGGTTCAGCTGGCACGCGTCCTGAATGCCGTCGGCGCGCAGTACGTGCGTCAGAACGTCGAACGCAAGGCGGCCGAAGCACAAAAGACGCTGAGCTTTCTCGATGTTCAATTGCCCATGTTCAAGCGCCAGCTCGAACAGTCGGAGGAGGTCTACAACCGGTATCGGAACCAGAAGGGCACCGTCGCGTTCACCGAAGAAGCCTCGCTGGTTCTGGGCACGGCTGTCGATCGCCAGACCCGGCTGCTCGACCTGCAGCAGCGCCGCCGCGACCTCGAGAGCCGCTTCACGTCGGCCCATCCGAGCGTCCAGACCCTCGATGCCCAGATCGCGGCCTTGCAGCGCGACATCGGTGATGTGCAGACCCGCATCAAGAGCCTGCCGGCATTGCAGCAGGAAGCCGTCCGCATGGAGCGCGACGTCAAGGTCAACACCGAGCTCTATCAATCCCTGCTGAACAACGCGATGCAACTGCGCCTCGTGAAGGAAGGCAAAGTTGGCAATGTGCGCGTGCTGGACGAAGCCGTCGTGCCCGAGGGGCCGATCAAGCCGAACCGTCGAACCATCGTCGCCGTGGCGTTTGCGCTCGGGTTGTTCCTCGGGATTGTCGTGGCCTTCATTCGCAATGCGCTGATCGAGCAACGGATCAAGGATCCGCATGAAGTCGAGTCGCAGACCGCGCTGCCGGTGTTCTCGACCATCCCGGTCAGTGTGGCGCAGACCGAGATTGCGCAGCGGCGTCTTACTGGCGCCACCGGTGTTCGCCTGCTCGCGATCGAACGCCCGGACGATCTGGCGGTGGAAAGCCTGCGAAGTCTGCGCACGGCCATGCAGTTCGCGATGCTGGAGGCTCCCAACAACCGCGTGATGATCACCGGCGCCACGCCAGGCGTGGGCAAGAGCTTCGTGACTTCGAACTTTGCTGCGCTGATGGCCGCCGCTGGCAAACGCACACTGCTGATCGATGCCGACCTGCGGCGCGGTCACTTGCACCAGTACCTCGGGCTGCAACGCCACGGCGGTCTTTCGGAGCTGATTGCCGGTAGCCTGACGATCCAGCAGACCGTGCACCGCCAGGTGGTGCCGAACCTCGACTTCCTCGCCACCGGACAGTTGCCCCCCAATCCGGCCGAGTTGCTGACTTCGGACTCGTTCACCAGCACGTTGGGACGTCTCTCCGAGCAGTACGACATGGTGGTGATCGATACGCCGCCGGTGCTGGTGGCGTCGGACACGGCGGCCATTGCAACGCATGCCGGGACGGTGTTGCTGGTGGCCCGCGCCAACCTGTCGAGCATGGGCGAGCTCAAGGAAAGCACGCGGCGCCTGGCGCTCGGTGGCAAGGCCGCGACCGGGGTGCTGCTGAACGCCATGGACGCCAAACGGCGAGCCTATGGTGGCTACAAGTACGGGCGCTACCGGTACACCAACTACAACTACGAGAGCATCCTGCCCGAAGAGCAGTAAACAATCCGAAAAGAGGCCGCCAAGAGCGGCCTTTTTTATGGCGGTGCCGGTTGTGAAGTGCAGGCGTGGAGGTCGACTTCGAACTGGCGCAGTACGGCATCCTGTGCGATGCGCTGCGTCGCGTAGTCGCGCGCCTTGCTGCCGAATTCGGCACGCAGCGCGGGTTGGGCTGCGAGTTCGGCAATCGCCGCGGCCAGCGCCGCTGGCTGTTCGGGCGGAACCACGAGGCCGCATTGCGCAACGACCACACCCACTTCGGTGTTTGCATGCGCCGTCGCGATGACAGCCCGGCCACTGCTGAGCATGCCGGTGAGTTTGGACGGCATGACCAGGTCGGCCGCATCGGCGCGCTGCGGCAACAGGTGGATATCGGCCAGTCCGAGCAGATCGCCCAACCGTTCGACCGGCTGCAGATCCAGAAAACGCACGTTCGGCAAGCCTTGGCAGCGTTGTTCAAGAGGAAGGCGTCCCGGGCCGAAGCCGCAGAACACAAACTGGATCGCCGGGTCGCCCTGCAGCAGCAGCGCCACGTCCGAAAGGATTTCGAGGCCCTGCTTGTTGCCCATGTTGCCGGAATAGAGTGCTACCACGGCATCGGGCGCGATGCCGAGTTCGGCGCGGTACGGGCTCGCGGCGGTCAGGGGGCGGATCGTCGATACGTCGGCCCAGTTCGGCAGTGAGACGAGGCGTCGATCGTCAACGCCCTTGCTGCGCGCCCGTTCGAGCATGCGCTCCGAAATAGTCGACACCCGATCGAACCGGCGAAGGATCCAGCGCTCGGCGGCGGTCACCGCGGTTCGCAGGCGCGCACCTTTCAGCAAGCCGAGATCGAATGCGGCATCGACTTCGTAGTCCTGGATATGGAGCCATGCGCGGGCGCCGCGCAAACGCGCAAATGCCAGCGCGGCCGGCGCACACACCAGGGGCGGCTCGGTCATCCAGACGACATCGGGGCGCCAGCGCCACTGGGCCAGCAGGCTGGGCACGCTGGCGAGACCGAAGCTCGCCAGGTGCAACAACCGCGTCAGGCCGGACACGCGGCGCGGCACCCAGACCGGGGTGCGGAATACGGCAACGCCGCGCCATTCTTCGCGCTTGTAGCGGCGCGCGCTGTAGCCGGGCCACACCGCCCAATCGGGATAGTAGGGCGGCGCAGTGACCACCCGCACGTCGTGACCCGCTGCGGCCAGCCAGGCGGCCATTTCGCCGGTGTACTTGCCGATGCCGGTCAGCTCGGGCGCGAAATTGATGCCATAGAGGAGGATCTTCAAGCGTGCGAGCCCTTGCTGGCGGTGTGTCCGTCCGGGGCGACCGGCGGTGATCCGCCGATGATGCGCACCAGGTTGGCCGCGACTGTTTCGATACGGAAGCGCCGGTCGAAGCAGCGGCGCGCTGCCGCCTGTCGTTCCGCGCCTTGCGCGAGCGGTGCGTCCAGCCAGCGCGTGAGCAGGCGCACCGTGCCGTCCAGCGTGTCGGGTTCGACCCAGCCGGCAGCGTCGGCGTCGATCTCGCGCCAGATATTGACCTTGTCGGAGATCAGCACCGGCCGACCGCATGCGAGCGCTTCCGCCACGGCCACACCGAAGTTTTCCTGGTGCGATGGCAGGCAGAAGACTTCGCTGGCATGAAACGCGCCCCACTTGAGGTCGCCCGACAGCATGCCGGTCCAGCAGATGCGGTCTGTCAGCCCGAGCTGGGCGGCCCGTTGCTGCAACTGGGTCGTCCAGCCATCGTGGTCGGGGCCGGCCATCACGAGATGCACGTCGGGCGCGCGGGCGCAGACCTTCGCGAAGGCCTCGATCAGGAGATCACAGCCTTTCTTCTCGTGAATGCGGCCGAGGAACAGCACCAGGCGCTTGCCCTGCAATTGCGGCCAGGCTGTCAGAAAGGTGTTCGAGAGCCGGCCATCGACATCGTGAGGTGGCTCCGAAGTGCCGTAGGAGCTGGTCGCTTCGCGACAGCGGTAGAGCCAGAACGATTGGCGTGCCATCCGCCGCTCTTCATCGCAGGTGAACAGGACAGCCTTGGCATCGCGCAGAACACGGTACTCGCCCCAGGGCCAGTACAGCCATTTTTTCAGATGCTTGAGGGGATAGCGACGCTTGAACCACGGATCCAGCATGCCGTGGCTGTAGACGTAGTAGCCCGGCGCTGCACGGCGCAACACCCGCCAGGCCGCCAGGCCGACGTATTGCCAGAGGCCATTGACGATGACCGCGTCGTACTGCGGCGAATGCTGCTTCAGCCACGGCACCAGAGCCGAGGTATAGCCATAGGTGCCTCGTACGGGCCCGAGCGCGTGAACCTGCCCCGGAAAAGCCTGCAGATGCAGTGCATCTGGTGGGTCGAGAGACAGTACTTCGCTGCGGTGACCCATCGCCTCGAGCGCCATGTGGACGCGCAACAGGCCCTCGGCGGTTCCGCCGCTGCGAGGATCGACGGACGGGATCAGATGAAGGATTTTCAAGACGCCCCCGTCAACTTCGGACGAGACGTCTCGGAAAAATGTCCATTGCGGGATATCTGAGCGAGAGCAGCGCAAAGCCAAAGAGGATCCCCAGCATCGCATTGGAGGTCAGTTGCCCGATGCCGGACCATGCCAGGAATGCGAGCGAGAAGGTGAGCCACAGGAGCAGCGGAACCATTGCGCCGCTGCGCAGCGCAATGGCCAGGCTCTTGCCCGTGCCCACGACAATGACAAGAACCTTCAATGCGGTGAACAGGTAGCCGAGCAGTCCGCCCTCGAGCAACGTCCGGCCGGCCTCGGTTTCAGCGAGAACGAAGAAGGAGGTACTGCCGGTTCGCACATAGTTGGCCAGATTGGAGCCCAGCCCGATGCCATGTCCGATCCAGGTGAAGTCGTTGTAGATGTTGCTTTCGCCGATGAAGGTCGTCAGCAGCCGCTCCACGAAGTCCTCTCCTTCGGATGCTTGTTGAAAGCGCTGCTGTGTTGTGTCGACCGCGCCCTGGAACACCAGCGCGAACAGGCCGGCAATCCCCAGCAGCGCCACCGCGCCCACCAGCGCCTTGCCCTTGTCTGCCGTGCGCGAGAACAGCAATTGGCCCAGCACGAACAGCCCGACGAGCACACCTGTGAAGATCACGGCACCGCGCGAGCCGCTGACCACGGTGCCTACCACCAGGGTGGCGAACACGGCGCCGGCGAACGCCAGCTGCCGCACCGTGCGCTTTCTGGCGCTCGCCACCGCGAGCGCGAGCGGCGCGGCCACCGCAAGGAAGGTCGTGTAGCCCGAAGTGAAGCTGAAGGTGCCGGTGGTGCGGACGACGCCGCTGACCGCAACGAAGACCTCGTCTTCAACGCTGTCGACCTGGCTGTTGATGAACGCGCCAGGAGGTGAATAGTATTGAAGCACTGCCAGCGGCGCCAACAGGATCAGCAGCGCGCCCGACACCAGCATGGCCGCGCGATAGTCCGACTCGTTCATCGTCACCGCTGCGGCGTAACCGAACCAGAGATACAGCAACCAGAAGCGCAGTCCGATCAGCAGGATCAAGGGGTTTCCATCGGTCAGCATCACCTGGAGCATGCCCCAGGCGGCCACACAGCACGACCAGGCGAGCAGCACTGCCGTCACGCTCTTTTGGCGACGGAAGTAGCCGCGCTTCCAAACGTAGAAGACCAGGTACATGGCCAGCAGGTCGCGCAACAGGATGAGGGGCAGGGTGGCGGAGGACGCGACCCATTTGCGGATCGCTCCCTCGAACACGACCAGCAGGAACACAACGATGAACAGCGATCCCGCCCGCGACAAGGTCGCAGCGTCGGCTGGAAGCGAGAGTCGGCGAGAAAGCGCCCGCATCAGCATCATTGCAGAAAGTCCTCTACCAGCTTGCCGGCCCGATTGCGGTACCGCTCCCAGGAGAACTCCTGCGAAGCCTGTGCCGCAGGCAGGCGGGCCTCACGAAGGAGTTCGGGGTCGGCGATCAGCTGACGCAGCATGGTACACAGCGCATCGAGCTCCGGCTCGATGATCCATCCGCTGTCGGGAAACGCTTCGACGATGGCTTTGGCACCCGTCTGGGTCGATACCAGCGCCGGCGTTCCGCATGACATGGCCTCTGCAACCACCATCCCGAACGAATCGGACCGCGATGGCAGCACCAGGCAATCGGCCTCGGCCATCAACTCGAAAAGTTGTGCCTGCGGCACGCTCGGACGATACCGTGCACCCGGGGTCTTCTGGACGGCCTCGAGCAGTTCGGGGTCGCCCACGCCACCCACGAAACTCAACTCGTAGGGCAGTCCCTCCCTGTGCAGCTGCTCGAAGGCGGCCACGATCAGGTCGACCGATTTACGACGGCTCAGCGGCCCCGCGAACATGAAACGTGTGGGGCCGGCCTTGCGGGGTGGCGGCGTGTTCAGCGAGCCCCGTATCGGATCAGCGCCAAGCAGCAAGGGTTGAAGCCGACCGCGGCTGACGCCATTCGCGGCGTAGCTGTCCGCGGCGAGAGGCGAGCAGGTGAGGATGAGATCTGCCATCGCGATCTCGGCGTCCTTGCGCCGGTTGACCTCCGACGTGTAGGGCGTATCGGCCGGGTGCAGCAATTCGGACACCGTCTTGTGGTGAAACGCGGCAGCATCGAGGATGCAGCGCGCGCCCACCGCCTTGGCCGCAGCAAACGTATGGTAGGCCGCATTCTCGTAGGCCACCACGGTCTTGGGGCGCAAGGCGAGCACGCGCTTTGCAGCCCAGGCGTCGAACCAGTGGAACATGCGATGGATGCGGTCGCCGCCAAAGCCGACGGTGAGCTTCGACGTCGCGCGCATCATCAACTGGAAGCGCAGAGGATGTACGCGCAGCGAAGCAGGGATCTCGACCCGCCTCATGCGTTGTCGATAGCGGGGCGGCAGCCACCATGGCAAAGGCTCGTCGCCTGTCGCAACAGGCACGCCAGACCAGAACGCCTGAAGGAGCTGCCGTTCGTGCAGCGCAAGCGCGAGCTGATGCGAATGCTGCAAGGCCGGATGCGTCACCAGCACGGAGTGGGCCGTTGCGGTCTTTGCATCGGGCTCGCCATGCTGCGGTGCGCTCGGCGCCTGAACGTGTCCGGCCGAGCCGAGCGCGCCCCGCAGCGACTGTTGCAGACCACTACCGGCAGCGTGTGTCGTCATGATCATTATCGACCGCGTGACATGACCGGTTGAGTGACGCGAGCATCAGATGCCGCGCCTCAAACTGCCACTTCCTCGTTCTGCAGCGAATGCTGGAAATCCTGGTACGCCAGTGCGATTCCGGCTCGCAACGACGTGCTCGCCTGCCAGCCAAGTTGACGGATCTTCGAAACGTCCAGCAGCTTGCGCGGCGCGCCGTCCGGCTTGCTGGGGTCGGTTTCGATGCGGCCCTCATAGCCGACCACTTCGCTCACCAGCGCCGCGAGTTCAGCGATCGTCAGGTCTTCTCCGGTACCGACATTGATGTGGCTTTCCATGGCCTGAGTATGGCCGGCATATTGCGCAGCGGAAAGCGTCATCACATGAACCGAAGCGCTCGCCATGTCATCAACGTAGAGAAACTCGCGTCGGGCCGTGCCCGTGCCCCAGATCACCACGGCAGGCGTTTCCGCCAGCTTGGCTTCGTGAAAGCGCCGGATCATCGCAGGCAGCACATGGCTGTTCTGCGGGTGGTAGCTGTCCCCGGGGCCATACAGGTTGGTCGGCATCACGCTGCGGTAGTCCGTGCCGTATTGCCGGTTGTAGCTCTCGCAGAGCTTGATGCCGGCAATCTTTGCGATGGCATAGGGCTCATTGGTCGGCTCGAGCTTGCCCGTCAACAGTGTTTCCTCGGCCATCGGCTGCATTGCCAGCTTCGGGTAGATGCAGCTGGAGCCCAGAAACAGCAGTTGCTGCACGCCGGTCAGCCAGGCTTCGTGCACGACGTTGGTCTGCACCATCAGGTTGGAGTAGATGAATTCCGCCGGGTAGGCATTGTTGGCATGAATGCCCCCGACGCGTGCCGCTGCGAGATACACCTGATCAGGCTTCTCCTCGGCAAAAAACTGTCGCACCTGCGCTTGATCCGTCAGATCGAGCTCATCATGGCTGCGCGTCAGAATCGTCTTGTAGCCCCTGGCTTTCAGGTTGCGCACGATGGCACTGCCCACCATCCCGCGGTGCCCGGCTACATATATGCGCTTTTGCAGTTCATTCATGTGTGTCGTCGGCAGGCGCCGCGTTGAAGAGGTGGATGCTGACTCGCGCCGGCCTCAGGCCAGCTTCAAGGCCGTTTCGCCGCCTTGTTCGAAACGAACGATGTCGTCTTCGCCCAGGTAGCTTCCGGTTTGTACCTCAATCACTTCCAGCACCGTCTTGCCGGGGTTTTCGAGACGGTATACAGCGCCGAGCGGGATATAGACCGACTCGTTTTCCTTGACCAGGATCGAGGTCTTGTCGCGCGTGACCATGGCGGTGCCCTGAACCACAACCCAATGCTCGGCACGGTGGTGATGCATGCGCAGCGCCAAGCCGGCCCCGGGCTTCACTGTCAGGCGCTTCACTGCGAAACGCTCGCCGTCGTCGATGCTGTCGTAGGCACCCCATGGGCGCGGCACGCGGCGGTGCCGGGTCGCCTGGCTGCGCCCCCGTGTCGTCAGCAGGCTGACCACTTCCTTGACTTGCTCTGCGCAATCACTGGAGGCGACCAGCAGTGCGTCGGGCGTGTCGACGATCAAAAGGTTTTCGGTACCGAGCGCAACCACCGGACGCGTCGGCGCGTGGATGAATGTGTTCGTTGCACCCAGCGAAAAACCATGACCGCTGATGCGATTGCCTTCTGCGTCGGGCTCGTGCAAGGCGGCGACCGCGTTCCAGCTGCCGACATCGCTCCAGGCGCCCTCGAAGGGCACCACCGCCACATGGGCATATCTTTCGAGCACCGCATAGTCGATGCTCTGGCTGCGGCATGCTTCGAACGCCGCACTGTCCATGCGCACGAAGTCGCCATCCGCCTGCGCTGCAGCGGTCGCATGCCGACAGGCTTCCAGAATGTCGGGCGCGTGTTCCGCCAGCGCCGCGAGCAGCACCTTGGCTTGCACCAGGAAGATGCCGGCATTCCAGAAATGGTCGCCTTGCAACAGTAACTGCTGGGCGCGCGCGGCATCGGGCTTTTCGACGAACGCCACCACGCGTCGCGCGTCGGTGTCGCTGCTGTCATCGAGGAACTTTCCGCGCTGGATGTAGCCGTAGGCGGTGCTCGGAAATGTGGGAAGTACCCCGAAGGTCACGATGTGGCCTGCCAGCGCTGCTGCAATCCCCTTGGTGACCGTCGATGCGAACTGTGCGGCATCCGGTATGTGGTGATCGGCCGGCGCGAACAACAGCAGATGCTCGGGCTCGGCAAGCAGTGCGGCTGCGGCCATCGCCGCTGCCGTGTTGCGCGCCACCGGCTCCAGCAGCTGCCGGCCGCGCGTGCCTGCCGCGTCGACCGCTTCCTGCACCAGGAAACGGTGCTCTTCAGCCGCCACGCAGGTGACTGACGGATTGAGCAGGCGCAGCCGTTCCAGCGTGAGCTGCAACAGGCTCTTATTGCCTATCAGCGGCGCGAACTGCTTGGGCAATGTCTTGCGTGACAGCGGCCACAGTCGCGTACCGCTGCCGCCGCAGAGCACGACAGGGTGAACGGTGTTCAACGCGAGCCATCCCCGGTGACCACAGCACCGACGGTCTTCAGCAGGATCTTGATGTCCAGCCACAGCGACCAGTTGTTGACGTACTCTGCGTCGAGCTCGACGCGCTTGGCATAGGGCAGCCGGTTGCGGCCGCTGACTTGCCAGAGACCGGTGATGCCCGGGCGCATTTCGCAATAGTGCGCCCAGCTCTTGCCGTACAGGCTGCGCTGCCGCTCCATGCAGGGACGCGGGCCGACCAGGCTCATGTCGCCCTTCAGCACATTCCAGAACTGCGGCAGTTCATCGAGGCTGAGCTTGCGGATGAACTGGCCGACCGGCGTGATGCGCGGGTCTTTTTCAAGCTTCTGGAACGTGTCCCACTCTGTACGCGCCATGTCGTTGCGGCTGAGGAACTCATCGAGCACTTCTTCCGAGTTTTGCAGCATCGAACGGAACTTGTAGAAGCGAAAGCGTTGGCCGCCCGCACCCAGACGGTTCTGCCAGAAGTGAACGGGCCGGCCCATGCTGATCAACACGCACAGCGCGACCACAAGATAGATTGGTCCGAACACCGCGAAGAAAGTAAGGGCGCCTGCGATGTCGAGCGCACGCTTTGCAGTGCGTTCGACTGCGGTCAGCCGACGTGGCTGCACATAGATCGTCGGATGCGATGGATTGCCGCCTCCAGGAACGAGGCGGGGGGCAACGGGGCCGTGAGCGGCGGAGTCGGATCGGAACATCGAAATCCCCTGAAAAAGGGCACTGCGTCAAAGATCGGCAGTGTAACGCTTTACTACTATTCGCAAGAATTTGAACACATTTGAGCTACTTCGTCTTGTCGACAAAAGTCGTAAGCCATCCGACAAAGCATGGCTTCCAACCCTCTGTCCGCTCCCTGCTGACTCTTTTTGTGCATCGCAGCAATATTAAACAGAGTGTAGTCCTTTTGTATGACATAAAAGTAACGGTGCGAGATCGAAAGCGTTGTCTTTACGCGCCGAAGTGCAGAAAGTCACACTTTCGGGTTAACCCGATGCCGTGGCAAACAAAAAAGCCCCTGGCGCCGTCACCGGCGCCAGGGGCTCGAAGTCACTCCGTCTCGGTTCAGACGGCGACGTTGTCCCGAGGTGTTGCCTGCTCAAAGGGCAGAACCACGTGGGTCAGATCCCTGCGGGTCTCCACCAACACCAGAGGCTCGTCATCGAGAACCACTGCCGGCGGTCGTTGACGCGGCACATGCACGGGCTGCGGTTCGGCCGCAATCGCCGCCTGCGCCTGGGCAATGCGCTCGGCGTCGGAGTTGACCCAGTGCAGACCGGAGCCTTCTGCGATCTGCGCGAGTTGGGCCAATGGCAATTCGAACGGCGTTACCTTGGGCAGCGCTCGACTCGACGGCGCGGGTGCGACAGCACTCGGCACGATGGTCACCGGCTCCACGTGTTCGCGCGGCGCTGCTGCGAAGGCCGGGGCAGCGGCCAGGCGGGTCGGCGGGGCGTCGGCTTCGACTTCGGTGGCGCCAGTCGTCGCCGCAGCCGGTTCTGCATCGTCGCGCGGCGCACGTTCCCGGCGGTCACGGCCATAGCGGTCGCGTGAACGGCCGCGGCGTTCTTCGCCTTCGGCGCGCGGCGCTTCGGGAGCGCTGTCCTCCGGTACGACTGCTGCGGTGTCTATCGGTGGCTCGGCCTCGGCGCGGAGGGTGTCGCTCGCCGCAGGAGCGCTGTCGCCACGGCGCTCGCGCCGGCCTTCACCGCCTCGTTCGCGGCGTTCGCCCCGCTCTCCTCGTTCACCACGGGTGCGCGGCGGGCGCTGTTCGCCCGCAGCCGCAACGTTCTCTTCACCGGCAACCTGGCCCGGCATTGCAAGCTGGTCTTGCTGAATGCCTTCGGACGCAACCGGCAAGGCACGGGTCTCGCCATCGCGGCGTTCGCCACGGCCACCTCGGCGCTCGCCGTCACGCGGCGGGCGCGGTTCGCGCGGCTGTTGCGGGTCACGTGCTTCGCGGGGCTCACGGCGCTCGCCTTCGGCGCGCGGTTCACGGCGCTCGCCCTCAGCGCGCGATTCGCGTCGCTCGCCTTCAGGCCGCCCTTCGCGGCGCTCGCCTGAGCGGCCGCCACGGCGTTCGCCATCGCGGCCGCTTCGGCCGCCGCGGCGCTGCTCGCCGTCACGGCCACCGCGGGCTTCGCCGCCGCGGCTGCCTTCGCGCCGCGGCTGCCGGGGTGCCTCTTCCGGCGCAGCAACCGGCGCCGGCGTCGGGGTGGGCGCGGGGGCCGGGGTACCGCCGAAGAAGCTCTTGAGCCAACCGAAGAAGCCGGTTTCGGCGGGAGCAGGTGTCGGAGCGGGGGTCACGACGGGTGCCGGTGTAGCCACCGGCGCTGCAGCGCGCACGGGTTCGGGCTTGGGAATGGCGACCGGTGCCGGTGCGTCGGGCAGCACGCCCTTGATCACCGGTGTCTGCTTGTTGGTCGGCTCCTGCGAGCGCCGGGTGATGGAGGTCGGATCTTCGATCTCGTCCACCTTGTAGCTGGGCTCGATGTGGTCGAGGCGCGGGTCGTCGTGTTTGAGCCGCTCCAAGCGGTAGTTTGGCGTTTCGAGCGTCTTGTTCGGCTTCATCACCACGGTGACGCGTTGCTTCAGCTCGATCTTGGCGATCTCGGGCCGCTTTTCGTTCAGCAGGAAGGATGCGACGTCCACCGGCACCTGAACGTGCACGGCGGCCGTGTTGTCCTTCAGGCACTCCTCCTGAATGATGCGCAGGATCTGCAGCGCGCTCGATTCGGTGTCGCGGATGTGGCCCGAGCCGCCGCAGCGCGGGCAGGGGATCGACGAGCCTTCGCTGAGCGCCGGCTTCAGGCGCTGGCGGCTCATTTCCATCAGGCCGAACTTGCTGATCGAGCCGAATTGCACGCGGGCGCGGTCTTGCCGCAGCGCGTCGCGCAGGCGGCTTTCGACTTCGCGGCGGTTCTTCGACTCGTCCATGTCGATGAAGTCGATGACGATCAGGCCGCCCAGGTCGCGCAGGCGCATCTGGCGGGCCACTTCGTCGGCGGCTTCGAGGTTGGTGCGGGTAGCGGTTTCTTCGATGTCGCCGCCCTTGATGGCGCGCGCCGAGTTCACGTCGACCGAGACCAGTGCCTCGGTGTGGTCGATCACGATGGCGCCGCCGCTCGGCAACTGCACCGTGCGGGCATAGGCCGATTCGATCTGATGCTCGATCTGGAAGCGCGAGAACAGCGCCGCGTCGTCGCGGTAGCGCTTCACGCGGGCCGCATGCTCGGGCATGACGTGCGCCATGAACTGCTGCGCCTGGTCGTAGATGTCGTCGGTGTCGATCAGGATGTCGCCGATGTCGTGATTGAAATAGTCACGAATCGCACGGATCACGAGGCTCGATTCCTGGTAGATCAGGAATGCGCCCTTGCCGCCCTTGGACGCGCCGTCGATGGCGGCCCAGAGCTTGAGCAGGTAGTTCAGATCCCACTGCAGTTCGGGCGCCGAACGGCCGATGCCTGCAGTGCGGGCGATGATGCTGGCACCCTTGGGGTACTCCAGCTGATCCATCGCCTCTTTCAGCTCGGCGCGGTCGTCGCCCTCGATGCGCCGGCTCACGCCGCCGCCGCGCGGATTGTTCGGCATCAGCACGACATAGCGGCCGGCCAGCGAGATGAAGGTGGTGAGTGCGGCACCCTTGTTGCCGCGCTCTTCCTTCTCGACCTGAACCACCAGTTCCTGGCCTTCGCGGATCGCGTCCTGGATGCGGGCCTGGCTGGCTGACACGCCTTCGGCGAAGTACTGCTTGGAGATTTCCTTGAACGGCAGGAAGCCGTGGCGGTCTTCGCCGTAGTCGACGAAGCAGGCCTCGAGACTGGGTTCGACCCGGGTCACGACCGCCTTGTAGATGTTGCCCTTGCGCTGTTCGCGCCCTTCGATTTCGATTTCGTAGTCGAGCAGTTTCTGCCCGTCGACGATGGCCAGGCGGCGTTCTTCCGGCTGCGTGGCGTTGATCAGCATCCGCTTCATGAGCGTTGTCCTCTTATGTGTCGTTCTACCGGCCCATGACGGGCCAACGATGCACAGACGACGCTTCTCGAAACGAGGGGAATTGCCGCTTGGCCCCGGATGCTGTGGCCGTTTCGCGCGAAAGCGCGGGCGGCCGTCTGAGCGTCAGCTCAAGGACAGCCGGGGTGGGGGCGCGTGGATGGGCGCGAGCCGGGTGCGGTGTTGATTTGCTATCTTTTTGATAGCGGATTGCGCAATGGTGGCGCGCGCTGCGGGCGATTCAATACCTGAAGCCGCTGGCAAAAGCCAGGTCGGCCAGCGCAGGCACAGTTGAATCAGCAGCATCAACACAAGGGACTCGCTTCGATCCGCAGACAGCTTGGGGGCTGCCTGCTGGGTATTCCGTATCGGTGTTTCGTGGGCGTCGGCATGACCCGGATGCCGAACCTGCCACTTTGCGCGATTGCGCGGGGTTTGCGGGTTCGACGCCAAGGCGGCATCGACCTCACAGCGTGGACATGAGTGCTCTAAACTTCTGTCTAATCAAGCACTTACACGACCGCGCTGGTGAAAAACATTATAGGTGCGAAGCCCGGCCCTGCGGGGGCGGAAGTTCGTTTTCTGACGGTCGATGAAGAATCGGCCGGCCAGCGACTCGACAACTTCCTGTTCCGTCAGCTCAAAGGCGTTCCCAAGACCCATGTCTACCGGATCATCCGGTCGGGAGAGGTGCGCATCAACAAGGGCCGCGCGCAGGCCGAAACCCGCATCGAAGTCGGCGACGTGCTGCGGCTGCCGCCGGTGCGCGTGGCCGCGCGGTCGGAAGAAGGCGCGACGCCACCAGCGCCGCCGCGCGACTTTCCGCTGTTGCACGAAGACGATGCCCTGCTCGCGATCGACAAGCCGGCCGGCGTGGCCGTCCACGGTGGCAGCGGCGTGAGCTTCGGCGTGATCGAGCAGTTGCGCACCGCGCGACCGTCCGCGAAGTTTCTGGAACTCGTGCACCGGCTCGACCGCGAAACCTCCGGCATCCTGCTGGTCGCCAAGAAGCGCAGCGCGCTGACCGCGCTGCAAGACCAGTTCCGCGAGCGTGAAACCGGCAAGACCTACCTCGCGCTGGTCGAAGGCGACTGGCCGACCGCCAAGAAGGTGCTCGATGCACCGCTGGCCAAGTATTTGCTGCCCGACGGCGAGCGCCGCGTGCGCGTCGTGGCCAAGGACCATGCCGACGCGATGCGTGCGATCACGCTGGTCAAGGTGCTGGCCCGGTTCAGCCTGCCGGGCGAAAAACAGCCGATGTCCCTGCTGGCCGTGACGATCAAGACCGGCCGCACGCACCAGATCCGCGTGCACCTCGCCTCGGCCGGGCACGCGATCGCGGGCGACGACAAGTATGGCGATTTCGAACGCAATCGCGCGCTGCAGAAAACCGGTCTCAAGCGCATGTTCCTGCACGCTTGGCGCCTGCAGTTCAACCACCCCGCCGATGGCCACCGCGTTGCGCTGCAGGCCGCGCTGCCGCCGGAACTCGCCAGCCTGCTGCCGCCGGCGACCCTTACCGAAACTTCAAGACATGACTGAACCAAGACGCTTCGACCTGATCGCCTTCGACTGGGATGGCACCCTCTACGACTCCACCCAATTGATCGTGCGCTGCATCCAGGCGGCCGTGGTCGACGTTGGCGGCGCGAAGCCGAGCGACAAGGATGCCGCCTGGGTCATCGGGCTCGGCCTGGCGGAAGCGCTGGCACGTGCTGCGCCGGATGTGCCGCGCGAGAAGTACGCCGAACTCGGTGCCCGCTACCGGCATCACTACCTCGGCCACAACGACGACCTGGTGCTGTTCGATGGCGTCCTGCCGATGCTCGATGCGCTGAGGGAGCGTGGCCACAAGCTGGCGGTGGCCACCGGCAAATCGCGCAAGGGCCTCGACGGCGCGCTCGCGACCGCCGAACTGCACAACCGTTTCGACGGCTCGCGCACCGCGGACGAAACCGAGGGCAAGCCGCACCCGCGGATGCTGCTCGAGCTCATGGACGAGCTGCGCGTGCCGCCCGAGCGCACGCTGATGATCGGCGACACCACGCACGACCTGCAACTCGCCCTCAACGCCGGCTGCGCCAGTGTGGGTGTGAGCTACGGCGCGCACGAGCCGGCCAGCTTCGACGCGCTGCGCCCGCTGTTCATCGCCCATTCGGTGGCCAGCCTGCAGGAATGGCTGCTTGCCAACGCCTGAAGAATCGACGCAGCAAGAGCGTGCCATGAGTGAAGAAATCATTCCGTTGTGCAAGGCCGCCGATCTGGCCGAGGGCGGTGTTGCCGTGCCCTTCGACGTGACCTACGCGGGTGAAACCTGCCGCGCCTTCGCAATCCGCTTCGAAGGTCGGCCGCACGCGTTCCTGAACCGCTGCAGCCATGTGGCGATGGAGATGGACTTCCAGCCCGATCGCTTCTTCGATGACAGCGGCCAGTGGCTGCTCTGCGCCACCCATGGCGCGGTCTACAAACCCGACACCGGCGAGTGCGCGGGCGGCCCATGCCGCGGCGGGCTGGTCAAGATCGCCCTGAGCGAGCGGGACGGCGTGGTGCACTGGCATACTGCCTGGAACCTCCAACCCCTGGCCTTCTGAGCGGCCTTTCTACATGACCGACCCGACCCGTACGGAACCCGAAGGTTTCGAGCCTTTTGAGCCTGCGAAAAAGACAGCAAGAGACGATCCCACGAAGGCCGCCGGCTGGGAGCGGGCCACCCTCGAAAAGCTGGCTTTCGCCGCCTTGCGCGAGCAGAAGGCCACGCGCCGGTGGAAGACTTTCGTCCGGCTGAGCTGGCTGGCCTTTTTCGTGTTCCTGGTCTGGTTCGCGATGTCGCGCGGCACGCCGACCACCGCCAAGACGACCGCGCACACGGCGGTGGTCGAGATCAAGGGCGAGATCGCAGCCGGTGCCGATGCGAGTGCCGAATTCGTCGTCGCGGCGATGAAGACCGCCTTCGAGGACGACGGCGCCAAGGCCGTGGTGCTGCTGATCAACTCGCCGGGCGGCAGCCCGGTGCAGGCCGGCATCATCAACGACGAAATCAAGCGGATGAAGGCCAAGTACCACAAGCCGGTCTACGCGGTGGTCGAAGAAACCTGCGCCTCGGCCGCTTACTACATCGCCGCCGCCACCGACAAGATCTTCGTCGACAAGGCCAGCATCGTCGGCAGCATCGGCGTGCTGATGGACGGCTTCGGCTTCACCGGCACGATGGAGAAGCTCGGCGTCGAGCGCCGCCTCATCATCTCGGGTGAGAACAAGGGCTTTCTCGACCCGTTCAGCCCGATGAACGACGCGCAGCGCGCGCATGCCCAGAAGATGATCGACCAGATCCACGACCAGTTCATCGACATCGTCAAGACCGGCCGCGGCGACCGCCTCAAGCTGCAGACGCCCGGCCTGTTCAGCGGCCTGTTCTGGAGCGGCCAGCAGGCCATCGAGCTTGGTCTCGCCGACCAGCTGGGCAACGTCGACTACGTGGCGCGCGAGGTGGTCAAGGCCGAAGAGGTGATCGACTACACGCGCCGCGACAACGTGGCTGAAAAGCTGGCCAAGAAGTTCGGTGCCGCGATGGGCGATGCTTCGGTGCGCGCGCTGCGCAGCGTTCCGGCACTGCGCTAGTCGGCGGTCCCGGCCTGCGCATGGCGGGCCGAGGCCGCCAGTGCGGCTGCGAAACCCACCACCAGCCAGAGCGCCAGGGTCAGCGAGCTGATCCTGGCGAGCAGGCCGATCGCTGGCGGGCCGAGCATGAAGCCGAGATATGCCGCGGCCGACACCGCCGCGATGCCGCGCGCCGGGTCGATGCCCGGCACCCGCGCCGCCGCCGAGAACAATATCGGCACCACGTTCGCAAAGCCCACGCCGACGCCGGCAAAGCCCACCAGCGCGAGCCAGGGCCTGTCGGTCAACAGCACCAGCGCCATTGCCGCAGCGGCGAGCACGGCGCTGCCACGCAGCAGGGGCGCTGGCGCAATGCGCGCACGCAGCGCGTCGCCCCCGAAGCGCGCCGCCGCCATTGCGGCCGAGAAGCTCGCGTAGGCGAATGCAGCCTGCTTCTGCGGGCTGCCCAGCTCCTGCTGGAGGTAAAGCACGCTCCAGTCGTAGATCGCGCCTTCGGCAATCAACCCCAGCGCCGCGAGCACACCCAGAATGACCAGTGCGCCGCGCGGCATGCCGAATCCCGGCGTGGACGGTGCGGCGGAAGCGGTAGCGATGCGGGGCAGCATGCGTTGCGAAGCCGCGAGCACCACCGTCGCCATGGCGCCGGCCACCCAGAGCAGGTGTTGTTGCGGCGCCAGCCCGGCCGCGAGTGCCGCGCCACCGGTCACCGCGCCCGCCATGCCACCGAGGCTGAACATCCCGTGCATGCCGCTCATCAAGGTGTCGCCGCCCAGCAGTTCAAGCTGCGCGGCTTCGGTGTTGATCGCGACGTCGAATACGCTGGTGACGATGCCGAACAATGCCAGCAGCACCAGCAGCGCGGCATAGCTCGGGGTGGCGATCAGGCCGGCCAGCAGCAGTGCGTAGACCGTTCCGCAGATGCGGGCCGTGTCGCGTGCGCCAAAGCGGCCGATCCAGCGGCTGGCACGGGTCAAACCGGCCAGCGCGCCGAAACCGGCGGCGAGCATGGCCAGGCCCAGCTGCGCTTCATCGACGCCGTAGTGCGCCTTGACGGTGGGGATGTGCACGCCCCAGGTCGCGAAGACGAAGCCTGAAGCAAAGAACTGGGCGCGCGAGGCCCAGCGCGTGGCGGCGCCGATCGCGAACGCCACGCTCATCAGCGCCCGATCGCGAACACCGCGGGCAGGCGCTCGTCGGCCGGCATCGGCGCGGCGCGCCAGCCCTTGACCGTGTCACTGCGCACGGCCGCGTTGGCCAGCGTGAGGCCGCGTGCGACCGCAAGCCGTGTGTGATGCTGCAAGGTCTGCAGCAGCGCCTGTTGCAGCACCGCATTCCGGTACGGCGTTTCGATGAACAGCTGGGTCTGGCCGCTGCGCAACGCCAGCGCTTCCAGTTCGCGGATGCGCTGCACCCGCCCGTCCGCGTCCTGCGGCAGATAGCCGACGAACGCGAAGTTCTGGCCGTTGAGCCCGCTTGCGGCCAGGGCGAGCAGCAGCGACACGGGCCCGGTCAGCGGCACCACCGGAATGCCGAGGGCGTGGGCGGCACGCGCCACCGACGAGCCCGGATCGGCAACGGCCGGCATGCCGGCCTCACTCAGCAAACCCATGTCCTGGCCAGCGAGGGCAGCGGCCAGCAGGGGCCGCGCGTCGAACTGGCCCGCATGGTCGCCCTTCTTGTGCACCTCGCGTGGCAACTCGGTGATCTGCTGTGCCTGCAGCGGGGCTGCCAGTGGGACGACCGCGTCGATGCGCTTCAGGTACGCGCGGGCCGACTTTGCGCTCTCGCAGATCCAGTGCGTGATGCCCGCTGCCTTCTGCAAGGTGCCGAGTGGCAGGGCGTCCTGCAGCGGCGCCTGCTCGTCGCAACCGAAATCCAGCGGCGCCGGCACCAGATAGAGCGTGCCGTTGCTCACAGCAGCTCCACCCCGGCCGCGCGCAGCATGCGGCAGGTGCGGATCAGCGGTAGACCGACCAGCGCGGTCGGGTCGTCGCTGTCGATCGCTTCCAGCAGGGCGATGCCCAGCCCTTCGCTCTTGGCGCTGCCGGCGCAGTCGTAGGGTTGCTCGGCACGCAGGTAGTGCTCGATCGCATCGTCGCTGAGGTCGCGAAACACCACGCGCACCGGCGCGATGTCTTGTTGGGCGAAGCCCGTGGCCTGGCAAACCACTGCGACAGCAGTCTGGAACACCAGCGTCTGGCCGCGCATGCGGCGCAATTGCGCGGTCGCCCGCTCATGGTCGCCCGGCTTGCCGAGCGCCTCGCCGGCGAGGTCGGCCACCTGGTCGGAGCCGATGACGACGGCATCGGGGAAGCGGCTGGCCACGGCGCGGGCCTTTTCGAGCGCCAGCCGTTCAGAAAGTGAGCGCGGACTCTCGCCGGAGTGGGGGGTTTCGTCGACTTCGGGCGCCTGTACCTCGAAGGGCAGGCGCAGGCGGTTCATCAGCTCACGGCGGTAGCGCGAGGTGGAGGCGAGGATCACGGTGCGTTGCATGGGCCGTGATTGTGCGGGACGGGTTTAGACTGAGGTGGATGAAGACAGAATTCGCCCCTCAACGGCTCGACGTGGCCGCTTTTGCCGAAACCGCGGCAACGCTGTCCGGCAGCACCGGGCTCAAGGACTTCCCACGCCTGTCGGCTGAAACCACTGGCGCCACCCCGGACGCCGCGGTGGCATGGGAAGCGCGCGGCGAACAGCGCCCGGGCCCTTCGGGTGCGCCCGTGCCGTGGCTGCATCTTGCCGCCGAGGCGACAGCGCCGCTGGTTTGCCAGCGCTGCCTGGCGCCGGTCGCGACCGAACTGGTGGTCGACCGCTGGTTCCGTTTTGCGCCGGACGAAGAGACTGCCGCGGCCGAAGATGAAGCATCGGAAGAGGATGTGCTGGCCATCAGCCGCGAATTCGACCTCCAGGCGCTGCTCGAAGACGAGTTGCTGATGGAAGTGCCCGTCACGCCGCGCCACGAGATCTGCCCGGATCCGCCGAGTCTGTCGGCCGTCGATGCCGACTTCGAGGCGACGGTGGAGGCCAAGCCGAACCCGTTCGCCGTGCTCGGTGCGTTGCGTCCGCGCAAGCCGGAATAGGGCGGACTGGCGGCATGTCGCCGGGCAGGCTATAATCATGGGCTTCGCGCGCACCGTCTGCAGAATGTTCTCGGCAGCGCCCGCACTTCCACCCACCTCATTCAAGTCCAGGAGCCATCATGGCCGTCCAGCAAAACAAGAAGTCGCCTTCCAAGCGCGGCATGCACCGTTCGCACAACGCTCTCGTGGTGCCCGGCATTGCCGTCGAGCCGACCACCGGCGAAACGCACCTGCGTCACCACATCAGCCCGAACGGCTTTTACCGTGGCCGCAAGGTTCTGAAGACCAAGTCCGAAGCCTGATCGCCTGTTTCAACACCAAGGCCCGAAGCTACTTTTGCTGTAGCGTCGGGCCTTTGTTTTGATGCTCACGTCCGTCGCTTCCGCTCCCGTGCCCGCTGCCATCACGCTCGCCGTCGATTGCATGGGCGGTGATCATGGCCCGCGCGTCACGCTTGCGGCCTGTCGCGCCTTTCTGGAGCGGCATCCCGAAGCCTCGTTGCTGCTCGTCGGCGCTCCGGCCGCGCTGGAGGGGCTGAAACACCCGCGTGCCCGTGTCGTGGGCGCGAGCGAGGTGGTGGGCATGGACGATCCGATCGAGATCGCCTTGCGCCGCAAGAAAGACTCGTCGATGCGGGTCGCGATCCAGCAGGTCAAGGACGGCGCAGCCCAGGCCGCTATTTCTGCCGGCAACACGGGCGCATTGATGGCGATCGCACGCTATCTTCTAAAAACCCTCGACGGCATCGACCGTCCGGCCATTGCGCCGCAATTGCCTAACAGCAAGGGTGGCGCCACCACGGTGCTCGATCTGGGCGCCAATGTCGATTGTGACGCGGCGGATCTTTTGCAGTTCGCCGTGCTTGGCTCGGCGCTGGTGTCGGCGCTCACCGGCAACGACTCGCCCAGCGTCGGCCTGCTCAATGTGGGCGAAGAGGCCATCAAAGGCAGCGAAGTCATTAAAAAAGCCAGCCAATTGCTGCGATCTGCCGCCGATACCGGTGATCTCAATTTTTACGGCAACGTCGAAGGCAATGACATTTTCAAAGGCACGACCGACATCGTGGTCTGTGACGGTTTTGTCGGAAATGTGGCGCTGAAAGCCACCGAGGGCGTCGCGTCGATGATTGTTGATTTTCTCCGGCAGGAGTATTCGGCCGGCATCTTCAGCAAGTTTGCCGCCATCGTTTCTTATCCGGTTCTAAAATCTCTTAAAAATCGCCTGGATCATCGGCGCTACAACGGCGCAGCGTTGCTCGGGCTGCGCGGTCTGGTGTTCAAGAGCCATGGCTCGGCCGACGAAGTGGCGTTCGGCCATGCGCTGGATCGCGCTTATGATGCCGCTCGCAACAACCTGCTCGAACGCGTGCGGGCCCGCATCGCCCACGCCGCGCCTCTGCTCGCGCGGCAGGAACCGGCGGCGCCGGTCGACGCGACGGCGCTTCACGTTTGATGACCTCTTATTCACGCATCACCGGCACCGGTAGTTATCTGCCGCCGCGCCGGGTGACCAACGACGATCTCGCGCGGCAACTGGCTGAGCGCGGCATCGAAACTTCCGACCAGTGGATCGTCGAGCGCACCGGCATCCGCGCGCGTCATTTCGTGGACGACGGCGTCAACAGCAGCGATCTGGCGCTGGAGGCGGCCCGCAAGGCGCTCGAGGCTGCTGGCCGCAGTGCCGACGATATCGACCTCATCATTGTTGCGACGTCGACGCCCGACATGGTGTTTCCCTCGTCGGCCGCCATCCTTCAGAACAAGCTCGGGATCGCCGGTTGCCCGGCATTCGACGTCCAGGCTGTCTGCAGCGGATTCGTCTATGCGCTGACCGTGGCCGACGCCATGATCCGTACCGGCACCGCGAAGTGCGCGCTGGTTGTCGGCGCCGAGGTGTTCTCGCGCATTCTCGATTTCAACGATCGCACCACCTGCGTTCTGTTCGGCGACGGCGCCGGCGCCGTGGTGCTCGAGGCGAGTGACGAACCAGGCATCCTGGCCAGCGATCTGCATGCCGACGGCAAGCACGTCGGCATCCTCTGCGTGCCCGGTCATGTGTCGGGTGGCAAAGTGCTCGGCACGCCGCTGCTGCACATGGACGGCCAGGCCGTGTTCAAGCTTGCGGTTCGTGTGCTCGAAGAAGCGGCGCGCGCCACGCTGGTCAAGGCTGGCAAGACCGAGGCCGATATCGACTGGCTGATTCCGCACCAGGCCAACATCCGCATCATGGAAGGCACGGCGAAGAAGCTGAAGATGTCGCTCGACAAACTGATCGTGACCGTGCACGAGCACGGCAACACCTCGGCCGCGTCGATTCCGCTGGCGTTGGATGACGCGGTGCGCAGCGGCAAGGTGAAGAAGGGCGATACCGTCATGCTCGAAGGCGTTGGCGGCGGCTTCACCTGGGGTGCGGTGCTATTGAACTTGTAGCGCGCAGCGCCCATACAGTGGGCACCACAGCGCGATTTGAGACATACACAACATGAAGTCTTTCGCTTTTGTCTTTCCCGGGCAGGGCTCGCAGGCGGTCGGCATGCTCGACGCCTGGGGCGATCACCCGGCGGTCGTGCAAACCCTGCAGGAAGCCTCCGATGCGCTGGGCGAAGACGTCGCCAAGCTCATTCATGAAGGCCCGAAAGAGGCGCTGGGGCTGACCACCAACACCCAGCCGGTGATGCTGGTGGCCGGCGTTGCCGCCTGGCGCGCCTGGTTGGCCGAGGGCGGTGCGCGGCCGGCCGTGGTCGCAGGCCATTCGCTCGGCGAGTACTCCGCGTTGGTTGCGTCCGGCGTGTTGACGTTGGCGCAGGCCGCTCCTCTGGTGCGCTTTCGTGCCGATGCGATGCAGAAAGCGGTGCCCGTAGGCGCTGGCGCCATGGCGGCCATTCTGGGCATGGATGCCGCAAAGGTGATAGCAGGCTGCGCAGAAGTGACGGGCGGCTTCAGCCCGAACAGTGGCGAAGTCGTGGAAGCCGTCAATTTCAACGATCCGATGCAGACCGTGATCGCCGGCAGCAAGGCCGCAGTCGAAAAAGCCTGCGAATTGCTCAAGGCCAGCGGCGCCAAGCGCGCGCTGCCGCTGCCGGTGTCGGCGCCATTCCATTCAAGTTTGATGAAGCCGGCCGCCGAAGCATTGCGCGAAAAACTCGTGTCGACGGACTTCGCGGCGCCGCAGATCCCCGTTTTGAACAACATCGACGTCGCCGTCGAAAGCGACCCGATCCGAATTCGTGACGCATTGGTGCGCCAGGCCGCCGGCCCGGTGCGCTGGGTCGAGAGCGTGCAGGCGCTGCAGGCGCGTGGCGTTGCCGCCATCGTCGAATGCGGCCCCGGGCGCGTGCTGGCCGGCATGGCCAAGCGCATCGCGCCCGAGCTTGCGGCGACTTCGGTCTACGACCCGGCGACGCTCGCCGACACCCAAACCCTGCTGGCAGGCATTCCATGAGCACCATTCAATTCGAAGGGCAGATCGCGCTGGTCACCGGCGCGACGCGCGGCATCGGCGCGGCCATCGCGCTCGAACTCGCGCAGCGCGGCCTCAAGGTCATCGGCACCGGCACCACGGAAGAGGGCGCCCAGAAAATCACCGCCGCACTCGGCGCGCATGGCGGTCGCGGTCGGGCCCTGGATGTCAACGACGGCGCGGCCGTCGATGCGCTGGTCGATGAAATCGTCAAGGCCTACGGTGGCCTGCACGTGCTGGTCAACAATGCCGGCATCACGCGCGACATGCTTGCCGCGCGCCTGAAGGATGACGACTGGGATGCGGTGCTCAATACCAACCTCAAGGCCGTGTTCCGTCTTTCGCGCGCCGTGATCCGGCCGATGATGAAGCAGCGCTACGGCCGCATCATCAGCATCACCAGTGTGGTCGGCGCTTCCGGCAACGCAGGTCAGGCCAACTACGCTGCGGCCAAGGCCGGCGTCGCCGGCATGACGCGCGCCCTGGCGCGCGAACTCGGCAGCCGCGCCATCACGGTCAACTGCGTGGCGCCCGGCTTCATCGAAACCGACATGACGGCCAGCCTGCCCGAGGCCGCGCAACAGGCGCTGCTGAACCAGATCCCGTTGGGCCACCTGGGCAAGCCGGCCGACATCGCGCATGCGGTGGCCTACCTTGCCTCGCCGCAGGCCAGCTACGTGACGGGGCAGGAACTGCACGTCAACGGCGGCATGCACATGTAAGGCCCGCAAGCCCAATCTTTTCCCCACGCGTCCGGTGCGGCAAATGCCAGCATCCGGGCGGCTAAAATCCACCGATTCTTTACAACCCTTAGAGGGAACCAAATGAGCGATATCGAAGCACGTGTCAAAAAAATCATCGCCGAGCAACTCGGCGTGGAAGAGTCCCAGGTCACCAATGAAAAGGCCTTTGTGGCCGATCTCGGTGCCGACTCGCTCGACACGGTGGAACTCGTGATGGCGCTCGAAGACGAGTTCGGCATCGAGATTCCCGACGAAGATGCCGAGAAGATCACCACGGTGCAAAACGCCGTCGACTACGCCTCCAAGAATCAAAAGGCCTGATAGGCCTCGCTGACGACCGTTCCGGCCCGCGGCGCTCATCCGCCTCGCGCGCATCACGCAACGGTTTCCAACGCTCCCAGAAAGGTTTGCCGGCATGACCAAACGCCGCGTCGTCGTGACCGGACTCGGTTGCATCGCTCCTGTCGGAAACACGGTGGCCGAATGCTGGGCCAACCTGTTGGCCGGCAATTCGGGCATCGACACCATCACCAAGTTCGACGTCAGCAACTTCGCCTGCAAATTCGCGGGCGAGGTGAAGGGCTTCGACATCACGCAGTACATCGCCGAGAAAGAAGCGCGCCACATGGATCGCTTCATCCACCTGGGCATGGCTGCGGCCATGCAGGCGGTGGTCGACAGCGGCCTGCCGACCGGCGATGCGCTGCCGCACGAGGAGGCGGTGCGCATCGGCTGCAACATCGGCTCGGGCATCGGTGGTCTGCCGATGATCGAAGACACGCACGCCGAACTGGTGAACCGCGGCCCGCGCCGCGTCTCGCCATTTTTCGTGCCGGCCTCGATCATCAACATGATCTCGGGCCACGTCTCGATCAAGTACGGCTTCAAGGGGCCGAACATCGCGGTGGTCACGGCCTGCACCACTGGCCTGCATGCGATCGGCCTGTCGGCCCGCATGATCGAATACGGCGATGCCGACGTGATGATCGCCGGCGGCGCCGAGTCGACCGTTTCGCCGCTGGGCATCGGCGGCTTCGCAGCGGCGCGTGCGCTCAGCACGCGCAACGACGACCCGAAGACCGCGTCGCGGCCATGGGACAAGGATCGCGACGGCTTCGTGCTGGGTGAGGGCGGTGGCGTGATGGTGCTCGAGGAGTACGAGCACGCCAAGGCGCGCGGCGCGAAGATCTACGCCGAGGTGCTGGGCTTCGGCATGAGCGCCGACGCGTTCCACATGACCGCGCCCAACGTCGACGGCCCCAGGCGCTCGATGGACATGGCGCTGGCCAATGCCGCCGTCAATGCCGACCAGGTGCAATACCTCAACGCGCATGGCACATCCACGCCGCTGGGCGACCTGAACGAAACCAACGCGATCAAGAACGCGTTCGGCGATCACGCGAAGAAGCTGGTCGTGAATTCGACCAAGTCGATGACGGGCCACCTGCTGGGCGGCGCCGGCGGCATCGAGTCGGTGTTCACCGTGCTGGCGCTCCATCACCAGAAGAGCCCGCCGACCATCAACATCTTCAACCAGGATCCGGAGTGTGATCTCGACTACTGCGCCAACGAGGCGCGCGACATGAAGATCGACGTCGCGGTCAAGAACAACTTCGGCTTCGGCGGCACCAACGGCACGCTGGTGTTCAAGCGCGCTTGAGTCCCGTTCTCCCATGCACAGCGCCCCATCGGTGAGCTTCCCGGTGGGGCGCTCGCGTTTTGCGGGTCATCTTTTGGTGATCATCTGGACTGCCGGCGCTTGCTGCGCGGGCGCCGTCTGCTATCAGTTTGAGAGCGTGGAATGGCGCAGCGCAGCGCTGCTGGCCAGCGTTCTGCTGGCCGGCGCCGCAGCCGGACTGGCGTACTGGCGCCAATGCACGGGCGAGTTGCATTTCGACGGCCAGGGCTGGCGCCTTGCCGGTGCCGACACCATCGAAGCGGCGCGGCTGCTGCCGGCGCTGGACCTGCAATCGCTGCTGCTGGTGCGCCTGGCGGCACCCGGTCAACGGCCGCGCTGGTGCTGGCTGGAGCGACGGAGTGCCCCGCACCACTGGCTGGATCTGCGTCGTGCGGTATATTCGCGCGCCCCATCGGCCGACCCGGCCGATCCGATCGCCGCTGTGCCACAGCGATCCGCGTCCCGGGGCCCATCCCCATCTTCTTCATGACCGACACTGCACCGCCACCCGCGCCGCCGGAATCGGGCCCGATCGTCGGGCCCGCGGCCGAACCGAGGCCGGGCGAGGTCGATTTCCAGCTGGTGCAGCGCACCGTCGCAGGTGACCAGAAGGCCTTCGAACTGCTGGTCATCAAGTACCAGCGCCGGATCGAGCGCCTGATCGGCCGCATGGTGCGCGATGTCGACCTGGTCGAGGACATCGCGCAGGAAACCTTCATCCGGGCCTATCGCGCGCTGCATCAGTTCCGCGGCGACGCCCAGTTCTACACCTGGCTCTACCGGATCGCCGTCAACACCGCCAAGAAGGCGCTGGTCGACATGAAGCGCGACCCGACCATCTCCGAAAGCGCTTTGCGGCCCTCATCGGACGATGACGATGAAACTTACCGGCCCACAAACGAACCAACCACCGACGAAACCCCCGAAACAGTGCTGGCCGCCCAGGAAATTGCGGGCGTGGTCGAAGCCGCGATGGATGCGTTGCCGGCCGAATTGCGCCAGGCGGTCACGCTGCGCGAGATCGAGGGCATGAGTTACGAAGAGATTGCCGAGGTGATGAATTGTCCGATCGGCACTGTGCGTTCGCGGATTTTCCGTGCGCGCGAGGCGATATCGGCGCGGGTCAAACCGCTGCTCGACAACCAGTCCGGCAAACGTTGGTAAGCAGGTGAACAACATGAATCATCAGACAGACAGAGTTCGCGAACAGGTTTCCGCCCTCATGGACGGTCATTTGCAGGGCAACGCCTTGGCCGACGCGATGGCCGAACTGGGTGCGCGCGACGAGTTGCGTGCGACCTGGCAGACATATCACGTGGTCGGCGATGTACTGCGCTCGGGCGCGCACGCGCCGTGCAGCGACAGCAATGCCTTCCTGGCCAAGCTCCAGCAGCGGCTTGCCGTCGAATCGGTGGCACCGACGCCGGTGGCTGCCGTGCCGGTGGTGATCGCGGCGCAGCAGCGTGCCGAGCCGGCCAACGAGCCGGTGTTCCGCTGGAAGCTGGTGGCGGGCGCCGCTTCGCTGGCCGCCGTGGCCGCGATCAGCTGGAACTGGGTTGGCAGCACGGCGTCCTCGCCCGAGGGCGCACAACTGGCGCAAACCCAGCCGCCCGCGATTTCCGTGCTGGCCGCATCGGACCCGAAGGCAACGAGCGCCATCGCTTCGGCCGTGCCGACGCGCGTGCAGATCGGCAACGGCGCGCCGCAGGTGATGTTGCGCGATGCGCGCCTCGACGAATTGCTGGCCGCGCATCAACAGGCCGGCGGCGGCTCGCAGATGCCGTCGACCTTCCTGCGCAATGCCACCTTCGAAGGGCCGTCGCGCTGATCGTGTGCGTCGCCTTGTTGCAATGACTGTCCGGATGCCGATGTCTGCCCGCCGGGTCGTGCTCGTTCTCGCTGCGTTGTGCCTGGCGCAAATGGCCGTCGCACAGACGCGGGTGGGGCCGGCAGCGGCCCGCGCTCCGCAGCCGGCGCCCGCGGCCGATGGCGAGCCGCCGTCCATGGGTGTGGTGGAGTGGTTGCAACGCATGCATGCGGCGTCGCGCCAGCACAGCTATGTCGGCACCTTCGTGGTGTCGGCCTCGACCGGCAACTTGTCGAGTGCGCGCATCTGGCACGTTTGCGAAGGCGATCAACAGATGGAGCGCATCGAGGCGCTTTCCGGCCCGCCCCGCTCGACCTTCCGCCGCAACGACCAGGTGCTGACCTTCCTGCCCGAAAGCCGTGTAGTCAAGAGCGAGCGGCGCGAGAACCTCGAGCTGTTTCCCAACCTGCTCGGTGCGCCCGATTCTTCGCTCGCCGAGTTGTACGGCGTCCGGGTGATCGGCAAGGATCGCGTCGCCGGTTTCGACGCCGATGTGGTGCAACTGATTCCGCGTGACGGGCTGCGTTTCGGCTATCGGGTCTGGAGCGAGCGTCGCTCGGGGCTGGTGGTCAAGTTGCAGACCGTTGACGCGGAGGGCCACGTGGTCGAGCAGTCCGCTTTCTCCGAGCTTCAGCTCGGCGCGCCGGTCAGGATGCAGGCCTTGTCGCAGATGATGAGCAGCACTGCGGGCTACAAGGTCGAAAAGTCGGAGCTCCAGCGCACGACGGCGCAATCGGAGGGCTGGACGCTCAAGAGCCCTGTCGCCGGTTTCAAGCCGGTGAGCTGCTACCGCCGCGCGCTGGGCGGCGCTGCCCAGTCCGAACGCACGCTGCAGTGGACTTTTTCGGACGGACTGGCTTCGGTCTCCCTGTTTCTCGAGCCTTATGACGCGCAGCGCCAGATGCAGGAAGTCGTGCTCACGCTGGGCGCCACCTACACGCTCACACGCCGCCTCACCGACAAGAATGGCGACTGGTGGCTGACGGCGGTGGGCGAGGTGCCGCCACAAACGCTCGATGCGTTCGCGCAGAGTCTGGCCCGTACCCGCTGAACGCCGGCGACCGAACCAAAGCGCCCATTGCCATTCACAGCAGCTTGCTATCGTTTTGTTGTTGCTCTCTCCTTCCGTTGAAAGAAAACCGATGATGTTCAAACTCGAGGGAACCCGGATTCGTTCCACCTTTATGGCGTTGGCGCTGGCCACCAGCGCGAGCGCAGCCTTTCTGCCAGTCAGCACGGTGCAGGCGCAAACCCGCACGCTGCCCGACTTCACGGACCTGGTTGACCAGGTCGGGCCGTCGGTCGTCAATATCCGCACCGTCGAGAAGGTGGCCGCGCGCGGCAACAACCCCGAGATGGACGAGGAGATGCAGGAGTTCTTCCGCCGCTTCTTCGGCCAGCCAATGCCCGGCGTGCCGCGCGGGGGCGCGCGTCCGAACCGCCCGCAACAACCGCAGGAAGAAGAGCGCGAGCGCCCGCGTGGCGTGGGCTCGGGCTTCATCCTCACGGCCGACGGCTACGTGATGACCAATGCGCACGTGGTCGAGGACGCATCCGAGGTGCTGGTCACGCTGCCCGACAAGCGCGAGTTCAAGGCGAAGATCGTCGGTGCCGACAAACGCACCGATGTGGCCGTCGTCAAGATCGAAGGCTCCGGCCTGCCCGCCGTGAAGGTCGGCGATATCTCCAAACTGCGCGTCGGCGAATGGGTAATGGCGATCGGCTCGCCGTTCGGCCTGGAAAACACCGTGACCGCCGGCATCGTGAGTGCCAAGCAGCGCGACACCGGCGACTACCTGCCGTTCATCCAGACCGACGTGGCGATCAATCCCGGCAATTCGGGTGGGCCGCTGATCAACATGCGTGGCGAGGTGGTCGGCATCAATAGCCAGATCTACTCGCGCTCGGGTGGCTTCATGGGCATTTCGTTCTCGATCCCGATCGACGAGGCGATTCGTGTCAGCGAGCAACTGCGTGCAACCGGGCGCGTCTCGCGCGGCCGCATCGGCGTGCAGATCGACCAGGTCACGAAGGACGTGGCGGAATCGATCGGTCTCGGCAAGGCGCAGGGCGCACTCGTGCGCAGCGTCGAGGCCGGCTCGCCGGGTGAGAAGGCCGGCGTCGAGCCAGGCGACATCATCACGAAGTTCGACGGCAAGGCGATCGACAAGCCGAGCGACCTGCCGCGTCTGGTCGGCAACACCAAGCCTGGCACCAGGAGCACGCTGACGGTTTTCCGGCGTGGCAGTTCGAAGGACCTGGCGGTCACCATTGCCGAGATCGAACCCGACAAGCCTGCCAAAAAGGCGGTCGACCGCGAAGAGCCGACACCCAAGCCGTCGGCCTCCGCCGCAGCCAAGTCCCTCGGCCTCGCGGTGAGCGACCTCAGCGATGCGCAGAAGAAGGAGCTCAAGCTCAAGGGTGGCGTCAAGGTCGACACCGCCAGCGGCGCGGCCGCACGTGCGGGCCTGCGGGAGGGCGACGTGATTCTGGCGGTGGCCAACGGCGAAGTTGCGAACCTCAAGGAATTCGAGAGCGCGCTTGCCAAGGCTGACAAGTCAAAGGCGGTCAGCGTGCTGTTCCGACGCGGCGACTGGGCGCAATATGCGTTGATCCGTCCGAGCCCCTGAGCGCGCTGTCCGTCAAGTGGCCCCATCCGCCAGTCGGGTTTGGGGCCCTTTTTTTGAGTGTTTGCGGCCCTGTTCGATGCCGATTGAAAAAATTTCTAACGACCGTTTGCGATCAATTTAGGTTGGCAGGCACTAACTTAGTATAAGCCTAATGACAGTTTTCGGTAGAATAGGACCCGCTTCGCGCCCAACCTGCGCATAAGCGGTGGGGTGATCTCCACGATGCGAGATTCCAGCCGGTCGTCCACCGGTGCTCCACAGATCACCCACAAGTTGTTAAGTTGTTGATCCACTGATGCTGTGGATAAGTTGTTTATAAGTTTGATGTTGCTGACCTGCAACGACCCATCGAGAGCCCGTTCCCGGATGTACGCCACCCCCTTTTTGCCTACAATGAAGTTCCAACTACTGCAGTTGCCATTGCTTGTTGGTTCAGGGCGCGTCTCTTTCAGACGCGCCCTTTTTTCTTGCCCGGCGTGTTCTGCGCACAAGGCAATTCAAGTACTTAAGCGTTCCCGTTGATGAATCACATCAGAAACTTTTCGATCATTGCGCACATCGACCACGGCAAGTCGACGCTCGCAGACCGCTTGATCCAGCGTTGTGGCGGACTCGCGGATCGCGAGATGGAAGCGCAGGTTCTCGACTCGATGGACATCGAGAAAGAGCGTGGGATAACCATCAAGGCGCAGACCGCTGCGCTGCACTACAAAGCACTCGACGGGCAGGTCTACAACCTCAATTTGATCGACACACCGGGCCATGTCGACTTCTCTTATGAAGTGTCGCGCTCGTTGTCCGCATGCGAAGGCGCGTTGCTCGTCGTCGATGCATCGCAAGGTGTCGAAGCGCAGACCGTGGCCAACTGCTACACAGCACTCGACCTCGGTGTGGAAGTGGTACCCGTGCTCAACAAGATGGATCTGCCGAACGCCGACCCGGACAACGCACGCACCGAAATCGAAGACGTGATCGGCATCGATGCGACCGATGCGATTCCATGCTCCGCCAAAACCGGCATGGGCATCGACGAAATTCTTGAAGCGGTGGTCAAGCGCATGCCGCCGCCGCGCGGCAACCCCGACGCCGCACTGCGCGCCATGATCATCGACAGCTGGTTCGACGCGTACGTCGGCGTTGTGATGCTGGTGCGTGTGGTCGACGGGCGCCTCGCGAAAGGCGAGCGCATCAAGATGATGGCTTCGGGCGCGGTCTACAACGCCGACAGCCTCGGCGTGTTCACCCCCGCCAACGAGCCGCGTCAGTCGCTCGAAGCGGGCGAGGTGGGCTACGTCATCGCCGGCATCAAGGAACTGCAGGCGGCCAAGGTGGGCGACACCGTCACTTTGATCAAGCCCGGCACCGGTGGCGCTGCGTTCACCGCGACCGAGGCGCTGCCCGGCTTCAAGGAAATCCAGCCGCAGGTGTTCGCCGGTCTCTATCCCACCGAAGCCAGCGAATATGAATCGCTGCGCGACGCGCTCGAAAAACTCAAGCTCAACGACTCGTCCCTGCACTACGAAGCCGAAGTGAGCCAGGCGCTGGGCTTCGGCTTTCGCTGTGGCTTTCTGGGCCTGCTCCACATGGAGATCGTGCAGGAGCGGCTCGAGCGGGAGTTCGACCAGGATCTGATCACGACGGCGCCGAGCGTGGTCTACCAGGTGGTGCGCAACGACGGCGAAGTGATGATGGTCGAGAACCCGTCGAAGATGCCCGACGTCGGCAAGATGAGCGAGATCCGCGAGCCGATCGTCACCGTGCATCTCTACATGCCGCAGGAATACGTCGGCGTGGTGATGACGCTGGCCAACCAGAAGCGCGGCGTGCAGATGAACATGGCCTACCACGGCCGCCAGGTGATGCTCACCTATGAAATGCCGCTCGGCGAGATCGTGCTCGACTTCTTCGACAAGCTGAAGTCGGCCAGCCGCGGCTACGCGTCGATGGACTACGAGTTCAAGGAGTACCGCGCGTCCGACGTGGTCAAGGTCGACATCCTGCTCAACGGCGAGAAGGTCGATGCGCTCTCGATCATCGTGCACCGCAGCCAGTCGCAGTACCGCGGCCGGGCCGTGGTCGGCAAGATGCGCGAGATCATTTCGCGCCAGATGTACGACGTGGCGATCCAGGCTGCGATCGGGGTCAACATCATTGCGCGTGAGACAATCAAGGCCCTCCGCAAGAACGTGCTCGCCAAGTGCTACGGCGGCGACGTTTCCCGCAAGCGGAAGCTGCTCGAAAAGCAGAAGGCGGGCAAAAAACGCATGAAGCAGATCGGCTCGGTCGAGGTTCCGCAAGAAGCCTTCCTCGCGATCCTGCAAGTCGAAGACTGATCCATGGCATTCCTCACCTCCCTGATCCTCGCGGCGTTTGCCGGCTACATCGGCGCCTGGTATTTCGGCGCGGTCGAAGGCAACTTCGCGCTGCTGCTCTTCCTCGCGACCGTGGTCACCGGCCTCTACTGGCTGGCCGAACGCTTTTACTTCCTGCCGAAGCGCCGCCGCGCCGCTGCGGCACTCGACGCCTCGCTGGGCGAGCGCGATGCGCGCCTGGCGCAGCAAGGCGTGACCCAGGTCGACACGGTCGACGGCAAGGCGCGCGAGCGCCTGCTGATGCAGCCCTGGTGGCTCGACTGGACTGCCGGACTGTTTCCGGTGATCGTGGCGGTGTTCCTGCTGCGCTCGTTCCTGTTCGAGCCGTTCAAGATTCCCTCGGGCTCGATGATGCCGACGCTGCTCACCGGCGACCTGATCCTGGTCAACAAGTTCACCTACGGCCTGCGCCTGCCGGTGCTCAACACCAAGATCACCGATGGCACGCCGCCCGCGCGCGGCGACGTGATGGTGTTCCGCTACCCGCCCAAGCCCAGCATGGACTACATCAAGCGGGTGATCGGCGTGCCGGGCGACGAGGTGGCCTACCTGAACAAGAAGCTCACCATCAACGGCCAGCCGGTAAGCAAGGACGCGACACCCGACTTCCTGGACGAGGACACGATGCGCTACCTCAAGGAGTACCGCGAAGACATCGGCGGCAAGCAGCATCTGTTGCTGAACGACGAAAACCGGCGTGCCGGCCTGTCGGAGGCCGAGATCATGCCGTTTCCGAACCAGGATAATTGTCGTTACAGTGTCGAGGGCGTTGTGTGCAAGGTGCCTGCCGGTCACTATTTCATGATGGGCGACAACCGCGACAATTCGCTCGACTCGCGCTACTGGGGTTTCGTGCCGGATCAGAACATCGTCGGACGTGCGTTCTTCGTGTGGATGAATTTCGGCAACCTCAAGCGCATCGGTTCGTTTCAATAAGAAGCTGGTACATCATCATTCGAGGGGTAGAGGGCATGAGGGCATATCGGTCGGTTCAAAAGGCAAAGCAGCGCGGCATCTCGTTCATCGGGTTGCTGTTCGTTGCGATCGTCCTGGCATGCATCGGTGTGGTCGCCGCGCAGGTGATCCCCACGCTGATCGAGTTGCAGGCGATCGACAAGGCCGCCAACAAGGCCAAGGACGGTGCCACGGTGCCTGAAGTTCGCGCCATCTTCGACCGCGCCCAGGCCATCGACGACTTCAAGCTGAGCGGCAAGGAGATCGAAGTGCAGAAGGTCGGCGACAAGGTGGTCGTGTCGTACGCCTACGACCGCGAGATCCATCTGTTCGGCCCCGCGTTCCTGCTGATGAAATACAAGGGCCAGTCGCGCTGATCGTGAGTGAAGGCGGTCTAGCTGCGCTGCAGGCGCGCCTCCATTACAACTTTGCCGACGCACGCCTGCTTCAGCTCGCGCTGACGCATCGGAGTTTTTCGTCCGACCACAACGAGCGGCTCGAATTCCTTGGCGATTCGGTGCTGAACCTCGCAGTGGCGCACCTGCTCTACCGCCGGCTCTCCGAACTGCCCGAAGGCGATCTGTCACGCGTGCGCGCGAATCTGGTCAAGCAGGACACGCTGCACCAGATCGCCGTGCGGCTCGCGCTCTCGCCATTGCTGCGGCTGGGTGAGGGCGAGGCCAAGTCCGGCGGGCCCAACCGTCCCTCGATCCTGGCGGATGCGCTCGAAGCGCTGATTGGCGCGGTCTACCTCGATGCCGGTTACGGCGCGGCCGAGACGCTGGTGCACCGGCTCTACGAGTCGGTCGAAATCAACGCGCGCATGGACGCCGCCGCCAAGGACCCGAAGACCGAATTGCAGGAATGGCTGCAGGGCCACAAAATGAAGCTGCCTCTCTACCGCGTGGTCGGCACGCTCGGGGCGGCTCACAAGCAGACTTTCGACGTCGAGTGCGAGGTGGCCGAGCTGGCCCTCACCGAACGCGGCATCGGCGGTTCGCGCCGTGCCGGCGAGCAGGCGGCGGCGGCGGCCATGTTGATCCGGTTGAAGGCACACCGCGCCTGACGCGCACCCCACACACAATGAATGACGCTCCTGATTTGATAGCACCTCCCGAAGACGGGGAAGGCGCCGATGGCCAAAATGGCCCACAACATTGCGGGCTGATCGCGATCGTCGGCAAGCCCAACGTGGGCAAGTCGACCCTGCTCAATGCGCTGGTCGGCCAGAAGATCAGCATCACCTCGCGCAAGGCGCAGACCACGCGGCACCGCATCACCGGCATGCGCACGCTCGGCGCGACGCAGTTCGTGTTCGTCGACACGCCCGGTTTCCAGACGCTGCATGCCAACGCGCTCAACAAATCGCTCAACAAGACGGTGCAGGGCGCAGTCGGCGATGTCGATCTGATCCTGTTCGTGGTCGAGGCCGGCAGCTTCACGCCGGCTGATGCGCGCGTGCTGAAATTGCTCGGCAAGGGCATTCCGACCGTGTTGCTCGCCAACAAGCTCGACAACGTGCACCGCCGGGGCGACATCGCCCCCTGGCTGCAGGAAATGCAGGGCAAGCACAGCTTCGCCGAATTCGTGCCGATGTCGGCGAAGAACGCGAAGGACATCGAGCGGCTGTTCGGCATCTGCGAGAAGTACCTGCCCGAGCAGCCCTGGTTCTACGGCGAAGACGAACTTACCGACCGCAGCGAGAAGTTCCTGGCCGGCGAGCTGGTGCGCGAGAAGCTGTTCCGCCTGACCGGCGACGAACTGCCCTACACCTCGACCGTGATCATCGACAAGTTCGAGGAAGAACCGCCGCAGAAAAAAGGCCAGAAGCGCCTGCTGCGCATTGCCGCCACCATCGTGGTCGAGCGCGATGGCCACAAGGCAATGGTGATCGGTGACAAGGGCGAACGCATCAAGCGCATCGGCATGGAAACGCGCGTCGAGCTCGAGAAACTGGCCGATGCCAAGGTGTTTCTCGAACTGTGGGTGAAAGTGCGTTCCGGCTGGGCCGACGACGAAGCACGGGTCAGGTCGTTCGGCTATGAATAAGCAAACCCCCAGGCTTGCTCGCTTCGCGTAGCCGCCAACCCCCTTGCTGGGGGCAACGCCAGCGGCCCGGCAGAGCCGGTTCCGCGGCGTTTGCTGGCCTCAAGCCTCGATGCCCTATTGCGCACTGACATGGCCACCCACCGCGTTTCACACGAGCCAGCTTACGTTCTCCACCGCTACGACTGGAGCGAGTCGAGCCTGATTCTCGAGGTGTTCACCCGACACCATGGCCGCATCGCGCTGGTGGCCAAAGGGGCCAAGCGGCCGAGCTCCAACTTCCGCCCCGTGCTGCTGCCGCTGCAGCCGCTGCAGCTCAACTATGGTGGCGACGCCGAAATCCGCACGCTCAAGGGTGCCGAATGGATGGGCGGCCACGTGATGCCGACCGGTGAGGCGCTGCTGTCGGGCTACTACGTCAACGAACTCATGATGCGGCTGCTCGCCCGTGACGATGCGCACGAGGCGCTGTTCGACGCCTACGCGGCCGTGGTGCAGGTGCTGGCCGGCGACCACGGCGGGGCGCAGGCTGCCACCCACTCGGCCGCGCTGCGCGCTTTCGAACTGTTGCTGCTGCGCGAGATCGGCCTGTTGCCGTCGCTCGAGGTACAGACCCTGACGTTGGCGCCGCTCGACCCTGACGCGCGCTACAGCCTGGTGCCCGAAGCCGGCCTGCACGAGGCCGCGCCCGAGGCATCCGGTGCCTTGCGCGGCGCCGAATGGCTGGCGCTGCAGCAGGCTCTCGACGACCACGCGCCGTTCTCGGCCACCGTGCATCACGTGGCGGGCATGGACACCGGCCTTGGTGCGGCGTTGCGCACCCAATTGCGCGCCCTGCTCAACTACCATTGCGGCGTGACGACGCTGCGCACCCGGCAGATGATCAGAGACCTGCAAGGCTTATGAACACTCCTTCCTCACTCCGCGCCGCGACGGCGCTCTCGGTCAACCTCAACAAGGTGGCGCTGGTGCGCAACACGCGCGAGCTCGGCATTCCGAGCGTGCTGTTTGCGGCCGCCACCTGCCTCGATGCCGGCGCCCACGGCATCACCGTGCACCCGCGGCCCGACGCGCGCCACATCCGGGCCCACGACGTGCACGAACTCTCGGCGCTGCTCGCGAAGGAATGGCCCGGCGTCGAGTTCAACATCGAGGGCAACCCCTTTCACAATCTGATGGAGTTCGTGCGCGAACTGCGTCCGCACCAGGCCACCTTCGTGCCCGACAGCGAGACCCAGTCGACCAGCGACCACGGTTGGACATTTCCCGACGACGCGGCGCGCCTGCGTCCCCTGATTGCGGAAGCCAAGGCGCTCGGCGTGCGCGTCAGCCTGTTCATGAACCCCGATCCGGACATGATGGCCGCGGCGAAGGCCGTCGGGGCCGACCGCGTCGAGCTCTACACCGAGGGCTATGCCGCCTCGCGCGGTACCTCGCGCGCCGGCACCGTGCTGGCGCTCTATGCCGAAACCGCGCGCGCGGCGCAGGCCGCGGGCCTCGAGGTCAACGCCGGCCACGACCTGAGCCGCGACAACCTCACCGAATTCCTGCGCGCCGTGCCTGGCGTGCGCGAGGTATCGATCGGCCACGCCTTCGTCGCCGATGCGCTCGAACTGGGCTACGAGGCCGCGACACGCGACTACCTGCGCTGCATTGCCGAGGCCCATCCGACCAAATGATCTATGGCATCGGCACCGACATCTGCGATGTGCGACGCATCGCCGCCACCTTCGAGCGCCAGGGCGAGCGCTTTGCGCGCCGGGTGCTGAGCGACGCCGAGTTCAAGGTGTGGGAAGGGCGCCGCGGACGCTGGCCCGGCCGCGGACTGCGCTATCTCGCCACGCGTTTTTCCGCAAAGGAAGCTTTCAGCAAGGCCATCGGCATGGGCATGCACATGCCGATGAGCTGGCGCATGTGCGAAATCGCGAACGAGCGCAGTGGCAAGCCCGTCATCGTGCTGCACGGCGTGCTCAAGGAATGGTTCGAGGCGCAGGGGCTCACCGCCCACGTCACCGTGACCGACGAAACCGACTACGCGGCGAGCTTTGTCGTCGTCGAGAAAACATGACAGAGCCCTCCCACGCCCCGCTGATCATCGATGTCGCGGGCACCGAACTCACGGCAGCCGACCGGCGCCGGCTGGCCGATCCGCTGGTCGGCGGCGTGATCCACTTTGCGCGCAACTGGGAAAATCGTGCGCAGCTCACCGCCCTCAACGCCGAGATCAAGGCGTTGCGGCCCGACCTGCTGATCTGCGTCGACCACGAGGGCGGCCGGGTGCAGCGCTTTCGCACCGATGGCTTCACGCGGTTGCCCTCGATGCGTGCGCTGGGCGAGCTGTGGATGCAGGACGCGCTGCGTGCCACCCGGGCCGCCACCGCCTGCGGCCATGTCCTCGCGACGGAGTTGCGCGCCTGCGGCGTCGACTTCAGCTTTACGCCCGTGCTCGACCTCGACTACGGTGAGAGCAGCGTGATCGGCGACCGCAGCTTTCACCGCGACCCGCGTGTCGCGTCGCTGCTTGCCAAGAGCCTGATGCATGGCCTGCTGCAGGCCGGCATGGCCAATTGCGGCAAGCACTTTCCGGGTCATGGTTTCGTCCGCGCCGACTCGCATGTGGCGATCCCGGTCGACCGGCGCAGCCTGAAAGCGATCCTGGCCGACGATGCCCGGCCCTACGACTGGCTCGCCGGAACACTCACGGCCGTCATGCCGGCCCATGTGATCTACCCGAAGGTCGACGCACGGCCGGCCGGCTTCTCGAGCAAGTGGCTGGGCAAGATTCTGCGCAGCCAGCTGGGCTTCGACGGCGCCGTGTTCAGCGACGACCTGAGCATGGAGGCTGCGCGCCGTATCGATGGCGAACTGTTGAGTTACACCCAGGCCGCGCTGGCGGCGCTCGAGGCCGGTTGCGACCTCGCGCTCCTGTGCAACCAGAGCGTGGGCGAGGGGGCGCCGCTCGACGAACTGCTGGATGGCATGGCTGCCGCCCGGGCGGCGCGGCGCTGGCGCCCCGATGCCGCCAGCGAGCGTCGCCGCCTTGCGCTGCTGCCACGCGGCCAGGCGCTCACGTGGCCGCAATTGGCGCACGCCGAAAGCTACCTCCGCGCACGCGCCATGCTGCAAATTTGACGGCCATGACGGCCATGACGGCCATGACGACCTGAGCGGTTCGTCAGACTGGAATGTCGTTTGCGAAGGGCCGCAGCCTCATGGTGCAGTGCTCGCCCACAGCCGCTCTCCGCCTGCATCGAGGTGCGTCAGGTACAGCCGCAGATCGAACTCCAGCTGGTGGTATGCCGGCTCCATGTGCGTGCACAGCGCATAGAAGGCCTTGTCGTGCTCCCGCTCCTTCATGTGCGCGAGCTCGTGCACGACGATCATGCGCAGCCACTCGGCCGGCACTTCCTTGAACAGGCTGGCCACGCGGATCTCGCGCTTGGACTTGAGCTTGCTTCCCTGCACGCGCGACACCGTGGTGTGGGTGCCGAGCGCGTTCCGGATCACATGCAGCTTGCTGTCGAAGGCCACCTTCGAAAGGGGCTCGGCGTTGCGCAGGTAATCGCTCTTGAGGCCGGTCACGTAGTCGTAGAGCGCGCGATCGGTGCGAATCTCGTGCGCCACCGGGTAGCGCTGGCGCAGGGGGCCGGCCAGGCCACCTGCCGATTGCAGCTGTTGCTGCACCTTCGCCAGCAGCGCCGGCGGGTAGCCGGTCAGATACTTCATGAGGCGTTGCGCGCTGCGTAGGCCAGCCCGGCCGCCACGCCGCCGAACAGGTCGCCCTCGACCAGCGGCACGTCGACAAAGCTGCGCCGCAGCGCCTGCTGGAACGGGCGCAGCGCCGATGAGCCGCCGGTAAGGTAGATCGCGTCGAGGTCGCCGCTGCGCAGGCCGGCGCGCTGCACGCAGGCGTGGGCGCAGGCCATCACCGTCTCCAGCAGCGGGGCCAGTTGCTGCCGCATGTCGAGTGGCGTCAATGCCGTCGTCAGGCCCGCTTCCGCGCTGTCGAGATCGATCTGCATGTCGGCATCCTGCACCGAGGCATCGATCTTGGCCTGCTCGACCGCGCTCGCAATGCGATGGCCGTCGCCTTGCCGCAGCACCTTCATGAGCCGGTCGTGCAGCCGCGTGTCGCTGTAGTTGCCGCGCAGCGTCTGGGTCTGGCGGATCGCCTTGGGCGTTTGCTGCCAGTGGATCAAATGCCAGGTCGACAGCTCGAAGAAGACGGTGCTCGGCACCTCGCGGCCCTGCGGGCCGAGATGCCGGAAGCCGAATGCGGGCATCACGCGCTCGAGGTTCAGGCGCTGGTCGAAATCGGTGCCGCCGATGTGCACGCCGGTGGTGGCCAACACGTCATCGCTGCGGTCGGGGCGTGCAATGCGATCGGGGCCGACGCGCACCACGGTGAAGTCGGAGGTACCGCCGCCGATGTCGGCAATCAGGATCAGCGATTCGCGCGTGACACGCTGTTCGTAATCGAATGCTGCCGCGATCGGTTCTAGCTGGAAGCCGACCTCGCGAAACCCTGCCGCGCGCGCGGCATGGCGCAGGCTGTCCTCGGCGCGCTGGTCGCGCTTGGCATCGTCGTCGACGAAGTGCACCGGGCGACCGATCACGGCGCGCTCGGGTCGCTGGCCCAGCTCGGCTTCGGCGCGTGTGGCCAACTCGTGCAGGTAGCGCGCGATGATGTCTTCGAAGCTCAGCAGGCCGTCGTAGACCTCGGTTTGCTCCTGCATCAGCGCGCTGCCGAGCAGGCTCTTGAGCGAGCGCATCAGGCGGCCTTCGACGCCGGCCAGGTAGAGCGCAACGGCCTCGCGGCCGAAGTGCGTGCTGCGGTCTTCAGCGTTGAAGAACAGCGCGGTGGGCATCGCCGTCGCGGCGCCCTCGAGCGGCAGCAGGCGCGCGAGCCCGCCGTCGACGGCGCTCGCGATCGCCGAGTTGGAAGTGCCGAAGTCGATCCCGATCGCAGGCTTTTTATTCTTCAAGATGTTCCGATTGCAGCCCGCAGGCGAGAAACACCGCGGAACCGGCTCCGCCGGGCCGCAGGGTGTTGCCCCCTGCAAGGGGGTTGGCGTAGCGACACGCAGTGCGCGAAGCCTGGGGGTGGGTCAAACCTCCCGGCGCAGTGCGGGGAACAGGATGACGTCGCGGATGCTCGGCGAGTCGGTCAGCAGCATCATGAAGCGGTCAATGCCGATGCCGCAGCCGCCGGTGGGCGGCATGCCGTATTCGAGCGCCCGCACGAAGTCGTGGTCGTAGAACATCGCTTCGTCGTCGCCGCTGTCCTTGGCCGCGACCTGCGCGTTGAAGCGCGCGGCCTGGTCTTCGGCATCGTTCAATTCGCTGAAGCCGTTGCCGAACTCGCGACCCGTGATGTAGAGCTCGAAGCGCTCTGTGACCTCGGGCCGCTCGTCGTTGGCGCGCGCCAGCGGCGAGATTTCGGTGGGGTGCTCCATGATGAAGGTGGGCTGCCAGAGCTTCTCTTCGACGGTTTCCTCGAAGTACATCACCTGCAGGCTGGCCAGGCTGCGCTGCGAGAGCTTGTCTTTTTCCTCGGTCAAGCCGATCTTGCGCAGCGCGTTGATGAGCCAGGCCGTGTCGTCGGCATTCGCGCCCGCTTCGGTGTGCTTCTGGATCGCCTCGCGAATCGTGAGGCGCTCGAAGGGCTGGCTCAGGTCCACCGTCTTGCCCTGGTAGGTGAGTTGCTCGCTGCCGACCGTCTTCTTCGCGATGGTGCGGATGATCGCCTCGGTGAAGTCCATCAGGTCCTGGTAGTTCCAGTAGGCCGCGTAGAACTCCATCATCGTGAACTCGGGGTTGTGCCGCACCGAGATGCCCTCGTTGCGGTAGCTCCGGTTGATCTCGAACACGCGCTCGAAGCCGCCGACGATCAGGCGCTTCAGGTACAGCTCGGGCGCGATGCGCAGGAACATTTCCTGGTCCAGCGCGTTGTGGTGCGTCTTGAACGGCTTGGCATTCGCGCCACCCGGGATCGGGTGCAGCATCGGCGTCTCGACCTCGAGGAAGTCGTTCGCCACCATGAACTCGCGCAGCGCGCTCACGGCCTTGCTGCGCGCCTTGAAGCGGTCGCGCGCCGACTCGTCGGTGATCAGGTCGACATAGCGCTGGCGGTATTTCTGCTCCTGGTCGGCCATACCGTGGAACTTGTCCGGCAGCGGACGCAGGCTCTTGGTGAGCAGGCGCAGGCGGGTGACCTTGACCGACAGCTCGCCGGTCCGGGTCTTCATGAGCGTGCCTTCGGCGCCGACGATGTCGCCCAGATCCCAGTGCTTGAACGCGGCATAGGCGTCGTCGCCGATGGTCTCGCGCTGCACGTAGAGCTGGATGCGGCCGGTGGCGTCTTGCAAGGTCGCAAAGCTCGCCTTGCCCATCACGCGCTTGAGCATCATGCGGCCGGCCACGGTGACGGGAGCCGGCGTGGCTTCCAGCACCTCGGCCGCCGTTTCGCCGTGGGCGGCGAGCAGCGCTGCGGCACGGTGCTGCGGCTTGAAGTCGTTCGGAAACGCGACGCCCCCACCGTCGACCTGCGCGCTGCGCAGCGCCTTGAGCTTGTCGCGGCGCTCGGCCATGAGCTGGTTGTCGTCGGCGGCGGGCGCGGGGGAGGGGGTGGAGTCGTTCATGAAAGGCAGGGAGGGTGCAGCAGGAAGGCGCATTCGGCGGCGCGGGCAACCCGCCATTTTAGCCGCCTGAAACTCCAGCGGAATTGGCCGCCAGCGCCCGCGGGACGGGTGCGAGCAGCTATTAAATCAATAGCAAGCTATTCAGCGATACCGGTACGTGCGAGCAGATCGCTGACCAGCTCAAGGCGCATCAGCGGGCTGTCGAGTTCCATCAGCTGCTGCTTCAGGTGTGGCGGCAGCGGCAGCAGCTCGCACCAGCGGTTGGCCACCCAGCCGCAATCGGCGAACTGGTAGGGCGCGCGGATCGGCAGGCGCATGTTGCCATCGGCCTCCATCTTGCGGCGCTCCTCGAGCGTCTCGACCAGGCGGCGCAGCGCGTCAGCCGTGTGCTGCAGGTCTTCGGGGATCGCAAGCGCCACGTCGTCGGGCAGGGCTTCGACCTCGGCCGTCCACAGTCCGTACTTTTGCAGCGCGCTGTTGCGCACCCTGAAGCGCTGGGTGCCGACGCATTCGATCTGCAGCAGGCCGGCTTGCGGCGCCTCGAAGTCGCGGATCAACGCCAGCGTGCCGATGCTGGAGAAGCTCTCGGCGGACGCGCCGGCCACGCGCACCTCGGCGCCTTGCGTGAGCCGCACGACGCCGAACGGCGTGCCGGCCTTGTGCACCTTGCCGATCATGTCGAGGTAGCGCACCTCGAAGATGCGCAGCGGCAGCAGGCCGCCGGGAAAAAGCACGCTCCCGAGCGGGAACAATGGCAGTGCGGAAAGCAGGGGAGATGTCATCGTCGTCAGCCTTTGCGTGGCTATCATCGCACTCCCTTCACGCTGCCTGCGCCATGCTCTACCAGATCCCCTCGTTCCTGCTCGACGTGATCGTCGGCCTCCTCGGCGGCGCCTGCCTGCTTCGGCTCTACATGCAGTACCACCGCGTGCCGTTCGGCAATCCGCTCGGCCGCTTCGTGTTCGCGATCAGCGACTGGATCGTGCTGCCGCTGCGCAAGGTGCTGCCGTCCATCGGCCGCTGGGATCTGTCGAGCCTGGTCGCGGCCTGGCTGCTGGTGATGGCGAAGTTCTTGCTGTTGTGGCTGCTGATCGGCAATTTCAGCCGTCTGGCTGTGTTGCCGCTGGTGTCGCTGATCGGGCTGTTGCAGCTTGCCGTGTCGGGCTTGACGGCGCTGCTGGTGGTCTATGCCGTGCTGTCGTGGGTGCCGAACGCGTCGTCGATGCTGCTGGACCTGATCACCCGGCTGGCCGACCCGCTGGTGCGGCCGCTGCGCCGCTTCATTCCGCTGGTGGGTGGCGTCGACCTGTCGCCGCTCGCCGCCATCGTGCTGCTGCAGGTCGTTGCGATCGTGCTCGGCAGCCTGATGGGCTGGGCCTGGACGTTGGGCCGATAGGACGCTCGGCCGACGATAAAGAAGCGGTCTTCATCCCAGAAACACCGCGGAACCGGCTTCGCCGGGCCGCTGGTGTTGCCCCCTGCAAGGGGGTTGGCGAAGCGACACGCAGTGCGCGAAGCCTGGGGGTGTGCCTACTCCACCGCGTCGGCAGGCTGGCGCAGCAGCATGGCGAGCGTGTTGGCAATCGTCTTGCGCAGTTCGCGCCGGTCGCAGATGAAGTCGATCGCACCCTTGGTTTGCAGGAACTCCGCGCGCTGGAAGCCTTCGGGCAGGGTCACGCGCACGGTCGACTCGATCACGCGCGGGCCGGCAAAGCCGATCAGCGCCTTGGGTTCGGCGATCACCACGTCACCCACGAACGCGAAGCCGGCCGACACGCCGCCCATGGTCGGGTCGGTCAGCACGCTGATGTAGGGCAGGCCCTTTTTCGCAAGGCGCGTGAGCGCGGCGTTGGTCTTGGCCATCTGCATCAGCGACAGCAGGCCTTCCTGCATGCGTGCACCACCGGTGGCGGTGAAGCAGATGAAGGGCACCTTCTGCTCGATCGCGGTTTCGACGCCGCGCACGAAGCGCTCGCCCACCACGCTGCCCATGCTGCCGCCCATGAACTCGAACTCGAAGCAGGCGACCATCACGCTGATGCTGTGCACCGAGCCGCCCATCACCACGAGTGCGTCGGTTTCGCCGGTGTTTTCGAGCGCTTCTTTCAAACGCTCCGGATACTTGCGGCTGTCCTTGAACTTGAGGGCGTCGACCGGCAGCACTTCCTGGCCAATCTCGTAGCGGCCTTCGGCATCGAGAAAGGCGTCGAGGCGCGCGCGCGCGCCGATGCGGTGGTGGTGGCTGCAGCTCGGGCAGACGTTCTGGTTGTGCTCGAGGTCGGTCTTGTAGAGCACCGTCTCGCAACTCGGGCATTTGATCCACAACCCTTCGGGCACCTGGCGGCGCTCGCTCGGGTCGGTCTGGGCGATTTTGGCGGGAAGCAGTTTTTCAAGCCAGCTCATGGGGGAGTTCTCCTGAAGTTCGCGGATTATCGGCCAGCCGCGTTTTTGGGGGTGGCGGCCGGCAGGGCGTCGAGCGCCTCGCGGATGCCGGCGAGAAATTCGCTGCACACCGCGACGACCTGGTCGCGCGGCTGCTCTTCGATGAGCTGGATGATCCGGGTTCCGATCACCACCGCATCGGCGGCCGAGGCGACCGCCTGCGCGGTGCGCGCATCGCGGATGCCGAAGCCGACGCCAACCGGGATGTTCACGTAGTCGCGGATGCGCGGGATCATCCGGCCGACCGCCTCGGTGTCGAGGTGGCCGGCGCCGGTTACGCCCTTGAGCGACACGTAGTAGACGTAACCGCTCGCGAGCCGCGCCACCTGCGCCATGCGCTCGTCGGTGCTGGTGGGCGCCAGCAGAAAGATCAGGTCGATGTCGGCGGCGCGCAACTCGGCTGCGAAGGCTTCGCACTCTTCCGGCGGGTAGTCGACGATCAGCACACCGTCGACGCCGGCTTTCGCCGCATCGCGCACGAACGCGCGCTGGCCGTGGATGCCGTCATAGCGCTCGACCGGGTTGGCATAGCCCATCAGCACCACGGGCGTCCTGGTGTCCTTCTCGCGGAAGGCCGCGACCATCGCCAGCACCTGCTTCATGCCGACGCCGAGCGCCAGTGCCGCTTCGCCGGCCTTCTGGATCACGGGGCCGTCGGCCATCGGGTCGGAGAAGGGCACGCCGAGTTCGATCACATCGGCGCCGGCCGCGACCATGCCGTGCATGAGCTCGGGCGTGATGTCGGCGTAGGGAAAGCCGGCGGTCACGTAGGGAATCAGCGCGCGCCGGCCGTCCTGCTTCAGCGCGTTGAAGGTGGCTTTGATGCGGCTCATGCCTTGCCTCCCTTCACCTGCAGTCCGCGCATCGAAGGGCGGTCGTAGAAGTCGACGCCCGACAGGTCGGCGACGGTGCCGATGTCCTTGTCACCGCGGCCGGACAGGTTGACCAGGATCGACTGATCCGCGCGCATCGTCTTCGCGAGCTTCATCGCGTAGGCCACCGCATGGCTCGATTCGAGTGCGGGAATGATGCCTTCGGTGCGGCACAGGTAGTGAAAGGCGTGCAACGCTTCCTCGTCGGTGATGCCGACGTATTCGGCGCGGCCGATGTCGGCCAGGTACGCATGCTCGGGGCCCACGCCGGGGTAGTCGAGCCCGGCGCTGATGCTGTGCGTTTCGGTGATCTGGCCATCGTCGTTCTGCAGCAGGTAGGTGCGGTTGCCGTGCAGCACGCCCGAACTGCCGCGCAGGATAGAGGCCGAATGCTTGCCGCTGTCGAGGCCCTCGCCGGCTGCTTCGACGCCGATCAGGCGGGTGCCCGTGAACGGGATGTACGGGTAGAAGATGCCCATCGCATTGCTGCCGCCACCGACGCACGCCACCACCACATCGGGCTGCCTGCCTTCGGCCTCGCCGGTGATCCCGTCGGCTGCCAGCATGGCTGGCATCTGGTCGATGCACTCGGTGCCGATCACGCTCTGGAAGTCGCGCACCATGGTCGGATACGGGTGCGGGCCGGCCACGGTACCGATGATGTAGAAGGTGTTTTCGACGTTGGTGACCCAGTCGCGCATCGCCTCGTTGAGCGCGTCCTTCAGCGTCTTGCTGCCGGATTCCACCGGCACCACGGTGGCGCCCAGCAGGTTCATGCGGTAGACGTTGGGGCTCTGGCGCTTCACGTCCATGCTGCCCATGTAGACCACGCACTCGAGGCCGTAACGCGCGCAGATCGTGGCAGTCGCCACACCGTGCTGGCCGGCGCCGGTCTCGGCGATCACGCGCGGCTTGCCCATGCGTTTGGCCAGCATCGCCTGGCCGATCACGTTGTTGATCTTGTGCGCGCCGGTGTGGTTCAGGTCTTCGCGCTTCAGGTAGATCTGGGCGCCGCCCATCTCGCGGCTGGTGCGTGCCGCGTGGTAGACCGGGGACGGCCGGCCGACGAAGTGCTTGAGCTCGTAGTGGAACTCGGCGAGGAAGGCCGGGTCGTCCTTGAACTTCGCGTAGGCATCGCGCAACTCTGCGATGGCGTGGGTGAGCGTTTCACTCGCGAAGGTGCCGCCATAGGGGCCGAAATGGCCGCTGGCATCGGGTTGCTGATAGGTGGTTTGCATGGTCTCGATCGGTGGGCCGCGCGCCCGGTCGTTTCGAGGCAGCGCGGCGAATCAGGGGGTGGCGTCGGCGGCTCGCACAGCGGCCACGAAGTCACGGATCTTGGCGGCGTCCTTGATGCCCTTGGAGGCTTCGACGCCGGAACTCACGTCAACGGACAGCGCCTTGCAGCGTGTCCGCAGCGCGCGAATGCCATCGCCCACGTTTGCAGGTGTGAGCCCACCACTCAAGACGAGGTGAGCGTCGACGGCGGGTGGAAGAAGTGACCAATCGAATGCCTTGCCGCCACCGCCATAACCGTCGACATGAGCGTCGAGCAGGATGGCCTGGGCGCGGGAGAAATCGGAAGCGTATTTTACGAGGTCGAAGCCGACGCCGGCCACACCGAGGGGAATGCGTGCGGCGCGCAGGTAGCGATACCGGCCCGCGCCGCTGGATTCCCAGCATTGTTCGGGCGTTTCATCTCCATGAAACTGGGCTGCAGCGCCCGCCACCCTGGCGAGCGATGCCATGGTTTTTGCAGCCTCCTCGTTGACGAACAGCAGCACCGGCGTGACGAATGGCGGTACCCGCGATGCCAGCTCGGCTGCACGCTCGACCGTCACTGCGCGCGGACTCTGCGGATAGAGCACGAAGCCGACCGCGTCGGCACCGGCTTCGATGGCCGTATCGACATCCTGTTCGCGGGTCAGGCCGCAGATCTTGATCCTGGTTCTCATGCCCAGCCATCATAGGCAGGGCGGTCGCCTTGCAACGTCGTCTCTGCCGGCAGACCCCAGCGCGCGTCGTACAACGGCCCGAGAAAGTAGAGCCCGGCGGGCGAGAAGGTCGGCGCCGCCACTTCGCGGCTGCGCGCAGCCAGCACTTCGCCAATCCATTCGGGGCGCTCGTCGCCATGGCCGATGCGCACCAGGCAGCCCATGATGTTGCGGATCATGTGGTGCAGGAAGGCGTCAGCCTCGAACTCGAACGCCCAGCGGCAACGCTCGCCGTCGCCCTGCCGCGTGATCTCGATGCGGCGCAGGTTCTTGACCGGCGAGCGCGCCTGGCAGGCCGAGGCGCGGAACGAGCTGAAGTCGTGCTCGCCGATCAGGAGCGCGGCAGCGGCGCGCATCGCTTCGCCGTCGAGGGCGCGCATAGACCAGCCGACCCGGCCCGCCTCGAGGCTGGGCCGGACCGGCGATTGCGACAGCAGGTAGAGGTAGCGGCGCGCGAGGGCGCTTGCGCGGCAATGGAATTCGTCCGGCACCGGCTGCGCCCATTGCACCGCGATGTCATCGGGCAGAAAGCGGTTGGTGCCGCGCACCCAGGAGTTCGGCGTGCGCTCGACCTCGGTGTCAAAGTGGACGACCTGCAGGATGCCGTGGACGCCGGCATCGGTGCGGCCGGCACACAGGGTGCCGATCGGCTGGTCGGCGAAGCTGGAGAGGGCCTTTTCGAGCTTGTCCTGAACCGTCAGGCCGGAGAGCTGGCTCTGCCAGCCCTGGTAGCCCCGACCGTTGTAGCGAACGCCGAGGGCCAGCCTCACGGTGCAACGGTCAAGGGCAGGCCCTGCCTGTCAGGCCAGTTGCGTTAGCAACTGCCGGGCCTGGGCCTTCAGGTCGCCGCTGGCTTCGGCCGCGACCTCTTCCACCAGGGAGCGGGCGCCTTCGGCGTCGCCGATGGCTTGCAGCTCGCGCGCCAGCGACAACTTGATCGCATGCGGGCTCTCGGCATCGTCGAGCGATTCGAGCCCGCCACGCTCGGTTTCGAGCGGCGCACGGCCGGTCATCGCGCTCATGTCGAACTCAATGAAGCCCGACTCGCCCGGCAGGCCGGCGCGCAAGGTGGCGGGCTGGGTGCGGTCTTCGTCAGGCTGGGTGGCAATGCGGGTGACCGGCTCGAGCGCTGCAGGGGCGGTGTCGAAATCGTTCTCGAGGTCGACATCGTGGCCGTCGCCGAGCGAGCCGCGCACTGTCTGCTCGTAGTTGATGTCGGGTGCCGCCGCTGGCGGGCGCACTTGCGGCACCGGTGGCAGGCTGGCGCTCGGCGGGGTCGGCACCGGGGCGGCGGCGGGCGCCAGCGGCGCCGGCTTGCTCAGGTCGAGGTCGAAGTCCAGCGGGGCCACCGAGGGAACGAAGGCCGGTGGCGGCGCGACAGGCTCCGGCACGATGGGCGTCGTGGGCAGATCCATCGGCATGGTGACGGGTTGCTCGGCCGGAGCAGCAACCGCCGCTGCGGCCGGGCGGACGCCCGCCTGGTACAGCGGGTTGCCGGGATCGAGGTCGCGGCCCATTTCGACCACGCGGTTCCACTCGTTGCCGGTGCCACCGGTCAGCTTGTGCACATCGGCGGCCAGCGCTTCATACGCGCGCAGGTCGCGGCGCTTGGCATGGATCTCGAGCAGCTTGAGGTGGATGGCGGTGCGTTCCGGCGAGGTGCGCAGTGCTTCGCGCAGGATTTCTTCGGCTTGCAGGTCGCGGCCGTAGGCCAGGTAGACATCGGCTTCTGCCACCGGATCCACGTCGCCGGCATCGAGTTGGCTCGGCGAATACGACAACGACGAGGCGATCGAGCTGTTGCGGTTCTTGGTGTCGACCGATTCGCCACCGCTTGCGCCAAAGAACGAGTCCTTGGGCATGCGGCTTTCAAGGAACACGCTGTCGCCGGCGTCCTGGCGCTTGCGGCCCAGCACGCGGTACAACAGGAAGGCGATCAGCAGCGCGATGAGGGCAGCGCCACCCAGCATGAGCGGGTTGTCCATCAGCTCCGCGAAAAAGCCTTGCTGGGGCGGCGGGGTCACCTTGGCGGGTGCTGCCGCAGGCGGCTTGGCCGCTTCAGGCGCGGAGGCCGGCGTCGCAGCCGGGGTTGCGGCGGGTGACGACGCAGCGGGTGCCACGGCGTCCGGCGTTGCGACCGGCACCGTCACGCCGGGGACGCTTGCTGCGGGTGTGGCGGGCGCAGCGGGTGCGGCCGGGGTGGCGGCAGCCGCCGGGGCGGTTGGCGCAGCAGCGGGCGTGGGCGGCGTCGCTGCCGGGGCGGCAGCCGTGCCGCCGGTTGCCGCCGGCGTGGTGGCGGCGGGCGCTGGCGCGTTGGCGGCAGTCTGCAGCTTGTTGAGGTCGGTGATGTTCTTCGACAGTTCGGCCACGCGGGCGCTGTTTTCCTGCGTCTGGCGGGCCTGTGCGAGCTTGTCTGCCGCCGCCTTGGCCGCGACGCCCTGCGAAACGGTGAGCTTGTCCGGCGACGCGGCCGCGGCATTGCGATCCTCGACATTGGTCTGGACCTTGCCGCCCGCCTGGCGGTCGGCGCCGGCGACCTTCGAGGTCGGCGCATTGCCGGCCAGCTGCTGGCGGTAGTCGTTGAAGTCACGGCTTTGCGCCGTGACGGTGCGCTTCGCTTCGTCAGGGGCCGTGCCGACCGCTTGCGCGGCACTCGGCACGTTGATGACGGCGCCGGCCTTCATGCGGTTCATGTTGCCGCCGATGAACGCATCGGGGTTGTTGCGCAGCAGCGCCACCAGCATCTGGTCGAGCGATACGTCGGCCGGCTTGTAGGCGCCGGCGATCTTGCTGGCGGTATCGCCAGGACGCACGGTGACCTGCTGGCCTTCGCCGGAGCCGGTACGAACCGCGCTGTCAGCAGCGGGTGCAGGTGCCGCCGGCGGCGCGACCGGACGCTGACGACGTGGCGCGGCCTGAGCCACCACAGGTGGGGCGGCGCGAGGCGCCACACCGATCTGCGGTGCGTTCGGACTGGTCTGCGCGGCTGCCGTGGCGGCCTGACGGCTGCTCGGCGGATCGAGCAGCACGGTGTAGTCGCGCACGACGCGGCCCGAGCCCCAGTTGGCCTCGAGCAGAAGGTCGATAAAGGGATCGTTGAGGGAGCGGTTGCCGGTCAGCCGGACGACATAACGGCCATCGGCGCGACGTTGCAGAACCGTGCGGACATCGGACAGCGCCGCGTTGTAGCCGACACCAGCGGCACGGAATGCGTCGGCCGATGCGATGTTGAGCTTCATGCTGTCGGCCTCGGCCGCGCTGATCTCGGTGACCTCGATTTCGGCGCGCAAGGGCTCGCCGAGCGCCGATTGCACGTTGAGCCGGCCCAGTGACAGCGCGCTCGCATCCGTGCCAACCAAGCCCAGCGCGAGCGCGACTGCCACGCTGAGCAGCGAGAGCTGACCACGCCCCGACACGGTCGGGATCAGGCGGGCGGCAGGGAGGCGGCCCACAGGCAACGAATGTCTTGTCATGCTGATAGGGGGCGCCGTGGCCCAAAAGTGTAAGAGGACGTTAACATCAACCTCCCTGGGTGACAAGGCAACAAGGCAGTTCTAACCAGTGCGTACCAACTTCGACACGCTTTGGGTGTTGCTGCTTGGCAACGACCGGCGCCCAAAACAGGCGCCGGCGGTGTAATCAGGCCTCCAGCAGGATCCGCAGCATGCGGCGCAGCGGCTCTGCCGCACCCCACAGCAACTGATCGCCGATGGTGAAGGCGCCGACGTATTCCGGCCCCATCGCCAGCTTGCGGATGCGGCCGACCGGGATGTCCATGGTGCCGGTGACGGCCACCGGCGTCAGTTGCTGGACGCTCGCTTCGCGCGTGTTCGGAACCACCTTGGCCCAGGCGTTGTCGGCCGCGATCAGCGCCTCGATGTCGGCGACCGGCACATCCTTCTTGAGCTTGAAGGTCAGCGCTTGGCTGTGGCAGCGCATCGCGCCGATGCGCACACAGAAACCGTCGACAGGAGTCGGTGCCGTGCCGAAGCCGGGGCCCTGGCCGAGGATCTTGTTGGTCTCGGCGCCGCCCTTCCATTCTTCCTTGGACATCCCGTCGCCCAGATCCTTGTCGATCCAGGGGATCAGCGAGCCGCCGAGCGGTGCGCCGAAGTTCGCGATTTCCGCAGTCGACAGGCCCTGTTGCTTGGCCAGCACCTTCCGGTCGATCTCGAGGATGGCCGACTTCGGGTCGTCCAGCAACGCGCGCACCTCGGCGTTCAGCGTGCCGAACTGGGTGAGCAACTCGCGCATGTGCTGCGCACCGCCGCCCGATGCGGCCTGGTAGGTCATGCTGGTCATCCATTCGACCAGGCCGGCCTTGTAGAGCGCGCCGACGCCCATCAGCATGCAGCTCACGGTGCAGTTGCCGCCGATCCAGTTCTTGCCGCCCTTGGCCAGTGCGGTCTGGATCACAGGGAGATTGACCGGGTCGAGCACGATGATCGCGTCGTCGTTCATGCGCAGCGTCGAGGCCGCGTCGATCCAGTGGCCGTTCCAGCCGGCGGCACGCAGCTTGGGGAAGACTTCGCTGGTGTAGTCGCCGCCCTGGGCCGTGATGACGATGTCGCACTTCTTGAGCGCGTCGATGTCGTGCGCATCCTTCAGCGTGGTCTCGTTCTTCGCCATCGCAGGGGCCTTGCCGCCCGCGTTGGAAGTCGAGAAGAACATCGGTTCGATAAGTCCGAAGTCGTTTTCAGCCTGCATGCGGTCCATCAGGACCGAGCCGACCATGCCACGCCAGCCGACCAGGCCGACCAGGGGTTGAGATGCGTACGCCATTTGAATTGCCCTCGTGAAAAAAGAAAAAGTTGTCTTCTTTGAGCCCGGCTCGTCGAGCCGGGGAGGGGCGTGACGAATCGGGCTGCGGTTAGCCGGTAATCGTCTTTTTGGTGATTGCTGCGACGACCGCGTCACCCATTTCGCGGGTGCCGACGCGCTTCGTGCCTTCCGACCAGATGTCGCCAGTGCGCAAGCCGGAGGCGAGCACCGACTTGACCGCCGACTCGATACGGTCGGCAGCTTCGGGTTGGTTGAGGGAAAAGCGGAGCATCATGGCAGCGGACAGGATTGTAGCCAAAGGATTCGCAACCCCTTGGCCGGCAATGTCGGGCGCGCTGCCGTGGCTGGGCTCGTAGAGGCCCTGGTTGCTGGAATTCAGCGAAGCCGAGGGCAACATGCCGATCGAGCCGGTCAGCATCGCCGCCTCGTCCGAGAGGATGTCGCCGAACATGTTGCCCGTGACCACCACGTCGAATTTCTTCGGCGCCTTCACGAGCTGCATCGCGGCGTTGTCGACGTACATGTGGTCGAGCTCGACGTCCGGGTACTCCTTGCCGACCTCGGTGACGATGTCCTTCCAGAACTGGAAGGTTTCCAGCACATTGGCCTTGTCGACGCTGGTCACGCGCTTGCTGCGCTTGCGGGCGGCCTGGAACGCGACGTGCGCAATGCGCTCGACCTCGGGGCGCGAATAGCGCATCGTGTCGAAGGCTTCCTCGGCGCCCGGAAAGTGGCCGTCGACCGCAGTGCGGCGACCGCGCGGCTGGCCGAAATAGATGTCGCCGGTCAGTTCGCGAATGATCAGGATGTCGAGGCCCGAAATCAGTTCGGGCTTGAGGCTCGACGCGCCGACCAGTTGCTCGTAGCAGATCGCCGGACGGAAATTCGCGAACAGGCCAAGATTCTTGCGCAGGCCCAGGATGGCCTGCTCGGGGCGCAGCGGGCGGTCGAGCTTGTCGTACTTCCAGTCGCCCACCGCACCGAACAGCACCGCGTCGGATTCCTTGGCGAGCTTGAGCGTGGCTTCGGGCAGCGGGTGGCCGTGCGCCTCGTAGGCGGCACCGCCGACCAGCGCGGTTTCCATTTCGAACTGGAGGTCGAGCGCGTCGAGCACGCGGATCGCCTCGGCGACGATTTCGGTACCGATGCCATCACCGGGAAGGACTGCAATTTTCATGAGATCAGTTGGTCTTGTTGTTGAAGGGTTCAGCCCACCATGGTGTGCGCGAGCCAGGGCTTCGTGGCCAGGCGTTCGGTTTCGAAGGACTTGATCTTGTCCTTGTGGCGCAGCGTGAGGCCGATGTCGTCGAGCCCGTTGATCAGGCAGTACTTGCGAAAGGCCTGAACCTCGAACGGGAGCTCCACACCATCGGGCTTGATCACCACCTGCCGCTCGAGATCGATCGTGAGCGAGTAGCCCGGAAACGCGAAGGTTTCGTCGAACAGTTGCGCGACCTGTGCTTCGGGCAGCACGATCGGCAGCAAGCCGTTCTTGAAGCTGTTGTTGAAGAAGATGTCGGCATAACTCGGCGCGATGATCGCGCGAAAGCCGTACTGGTCGAGCGCCCACGGCGCGTGTTCGCGCGACGAGCCGCAGCCGAAGTTCCGGCGCGCGAGCAGCACCGAGGCGCCGGCGTAGCGCGGCTGGTTCAGCACGAAGTCGGGGTTCGGCTTGCGGCTGGCCGGATCCTGCCCCGGCTCGCCCGGATCGAGGTAACGCCACGCGTCGAACAGGTTCTGGCCGAACCCGGTCTTGTGGATCGACTTGAGGAACTGCTTCGGGATGATCGCGTCGGTGTCGACGTTCTCGCGATCCATCGGGGCGACGAGGCCCTTGTGCACGGTGAATTTCTGCATGGTGTGTGGCTCCGGGTTCAGGCAAAAGTTCGGACGTCGACGAAATGGCCGTGCACGGCGGCGGCAGCCGCCATGGCCGGGCTCACCAGATGCGTGCGGCCACCCGCGCCCTGGCGGCCTTCGAAGTTGCGGTTGCTGGTCGAGGCGCAACGCTCGCCGGGCTCGAGCCGGTCGGCGTTCATCGCCAGGCACATCGAGCATCCCGGTTCGCGCCATTCGAAACCGGCGGCCTTGAAGATCTGGTCGAGACCTTCACGCTCTGCCTGCTCCTTCACGAGGCCCGAACCCGGCACCACCATCGCGAGCTTGACGTTCTTCGCGACTTTCTGGCCCAGCTTCTTCACGACCGCCGCAGCTTCGCGCATGTCTTCGATGCGCGAGTTGGTACAGGAACCGATGAACACCTTGTCGATGAAGATGTCGTTCATCGGCTTGTTGGGTTCGAGGCCCATGTAGGTCAGCGCGCGTTCGATGGCGCCACGCTTGTTGGCGTCTTTTTCCTTGTCGGGATCGGGCACGCGGCCGTTGATGTCGGTCACCATTTCGGGCGAGGTGCCCCAGGTCACTTGCGGTTGGATCTGCGTGGCGTCGAGTTCGACCACCAGATCGAAGTGCGCCCCGGGGTCGGACTGCAGCGTCTGCCAGTAGGCGACGGCCTGATCCCACTCGACCCCGGTCGGCGCGAACGGACGGCCCTTCACGTACGCGATGGTCTTGCTGTCGACCGCCACGAGACCGGCGCGCGCGCCGGCTTCGATCGCCATGTTGCACACCGTCATGCGACCTTCCATGCTGAGGTCGCGAATGGCCGAGCCGGCGAACTCGATGGTGTAGCCGGTGCCGCCCGCGGTGCCGATCCTGCCGATGATCGCCAGCACGATGTCCTTGGCGGTGCAGCCAAGCGGCAACTTGCCTTCGACCTTGACGAGCAGGTTCTTTGCCTTTTTGGCGAGCAGCGTCTGCGTTGCCATCACATGCTCGACCTCGCTCGTGCCGATGCCATGCGCGAGCGCGCCGAACGCGCCGTGCGTGGAGGTGTGCGAGTCGCCGCAGACAACGGTCATGCCCGGCAGCGTGGCGCCGGACTCGGGGCCGATCACATGCACGATGCCCTGGCGCTTGGAGAGGAACGGAAAGAACGCCGCCGCGCCGAATTCGGCGATGTTGTGATCCAGCGTCGTGACCTGTTCCTTGCTGGTCGGGTCGGTGATGCCGTCGTAGCCGCGCTCCCAGCCGGTGGTCGGCGTGTTGTGGTCAGCGGTGGCCACCACCGAGCTGATGCGCCACAGCTTGCGACCGGCCACGCGCAGGCCCTCGAAGGCTTGCGGGCTGGTCACTTCGTGAACCAGATGGCGGTCAATGTAGAGGATCGAGGTGCCGTCGTCCTCGGTGTGGACGACGTGTTCGTCCCAGAGCTTGTCGTAGAGCGTGCGTGCCATGGTCTGTCTTTCGTGGGGAGGTGATTGTCTTGTGTTTCAGGCCGCCATTTCGGCCGGCTCGCTGGCCGCCGCGGCACCCGAGGCCTGCAGGTGCGACACCAGCGTGCGCGCAGCCACCGGCAGCGTGGAAAAGTCGCGCGCGACCAGGCGGATCTCGCGCTGCGCCCAGGCGTCGGCGAGCGTCACGCTGGTGAGCCGGCGGCCGATGCCGCCGCGCATCAGTTCGAAGGCCCGGTTCGGCATCACGCCGATGCCGAGGCCGTTTTCGATCATGCGGCACATGGCGTCGAGGCCGGTCACATGGATGCGCAGCTTGATCGTGCGCCCGGCGTCCAGCGCGGCCTGGCGTGTGGCCACGTAGATCGAACTGTTGGTGTGGAGTCCGACGTGGTCGTACTCGAGCGATTCGACGAAGTCGATTCCGCCCTTTCCGGACAGGGCATGGCCCGCCGGCACGATGAGCACCAGATGGTCATGGCGGTAGGGCAGGCTCTGGAGCTCGTTGCCGCCGTCTGTTGCATGGCAGATCCCGAGGTCGGCTGCGCCCTCCTGCACGGCACGCAGCACTTCGCTACTGAGGTGCTCTTCCAGGTCGATCTTGATCGCCTCGTGCCCGCGCCGGAAGGCGCCGAGGTCTTCGGGCAGGAACTGCACGATCGCCGAAATGTTCGCATGCACCCGCACATGGCCGCGCACGCCGTCGGCGTACTCGCTGAGCTCGCCTTGCATCTTCTCGAGGCTGTAGAGCACCGAGCGGGCATGGTGCAGCAGGCTTTCGCCGGCCGGAGTGAGGTCGACGCCGCGCGTGTGGCGATAGAGCAGGGGCGTGGCGAGCGTGGCCTCCAGATCCGAAAGCCGCTTGCTCACGGCCGACGCCGCGATGAACTCCCGCTCGGCTGCGCGCCCGATGCTGCCGAGTTCGCACACCGCCACGAAGAGTTGCAGCGAAGTGAGGTCGATCCGGCGGGCGAAACTGCGTTCGGAGGTGGTCAAGGGGTTCAAGTCATCGCAAGAGGCGATGAAAGCGAACGCAATTGTCCTCTAGGAGGGGTTGCTCTGCCATCGTGATCCGAGATGGCACTGTTGCTGTCTCAAGATGAAAAAAGCGGGCCGGAGCCCGCTTTTCCCGAGTGCACAGGCCTTTGCCTTACTTCTTCTTGTCGGCGGCGTTTTCCATCTTCTGGCCGGCGTTCTGAACGTCCTGGCCTGCGCCCTTCACGGTGTTGCAGCCGGCCAGCGGAACGGCGAAAGCGAAAGTGACGGCAATCATTGCAGCGATTTTTTTCATGGCGAACTCCTTGGGGGCAGGTGGTTGAAAGCTGTAGGCTACGCAGCAGGTGGCACGCATCGTGTCAGTCAAAACGCAAAAAGGCTGCCCGAAGGCAGCCTTTTGACGCGTGGGCGCAGCGGGTGTGCTGCCGGCGCTCAGCGCTCAGCGCTCAGCGCTTGGCGAGGGGCTGTACGTCGCGCTTGACCGAGCCTTCGAACAGCTGGCGCGGGCGGCCGATCTTGTATTCCGGGTCGCCGATCATTTCGTTCAGCTGGGCGATCCAGCCGACCGTGCGCGCAAGGGCGAACACCGCGGTGAACAGCGGCACCGGGATGCCGATGGCGCGCTGCACGATGCCCGAGTAGAAGTCGACGTTCGGGTAGAGCTTGCGCGAGACGAAGTATTCGTCTTCCAGTGCGATCTTTTCGAGCGCCATGGCCAGCTTGAACATCGGGTCGTTTTCCAGGCCCAGTTCGGCCAGCACTTCCTTGCAGGTTTCCTGCATGAGCTTGGCGCGCGGGTCGTAGTTCTTGTAGACGCGGTGCCCGAAGCCCATCAGCTTGACGGTCGAGTTCTTGTCCTTGACCTGCTTGATGAACTCGCCGATCTTCTCGACGCCGCCGGCCTTCTGGATGTCGCCCAGCATGTTGAGCGCCGCTTCGTTGGCGCCGCCGTGGGCCGGGCCCCAGAGGCAGGCCACACCGGCTGCGATGGCCGCGAACGGATTGGTGCCCGACGAGCCGCACAGGCGCACGGTCGAGGTCGATGCGTTCTGTTCGTGGTCGGCGTGCAGGATGAAGATGCGGTCGAGCGCGCGCTCGAGCACCGGGCTCACCTTGTACTCTTCGCACGGCGTGGCGAACATCATGTGCAGGAAGTTGCCCGCATAGCCCAGGTCGTTCTTCGGGTACATGTACGGCTGGCCGACCGTGTACTTGTACGTCATCGCGACGAGCGTCGGCATCTTCGCGATCAGGCGGATCGCGGCGATCTCGCGGTGCTTCGGATTGTTGATGTCCGTGCTGTCGTGATAGAAGGCCGACAGCGCGCCGACCAGGCCGGTCATGACCGCCATCGGATGCGCATCGCGACGGAAGCCGCGCAGGAAGAACTGCATCTGCTCGTTGACCATCGTGTGGTTGGTCACGAGCTTGGTGAAGTCACCCTTTTGCGTTGCGTTCGGCAGTTCGCCGTACAGCAGCAGGTGGCAGGTTTCGAGAAAGTCGCAGTTGGTGGCGAGTTGCTCGATCGGGTAGCCGCGGTACAGCAATTCGCCCTTGTCGCCATCGATGTACGTGATGGCCGACTGGCACGAAGCGGTCGACATGAAGCCGGGGTCGTAGGTGAACATGCCGGTCTGCGCGTAGAGCTTGCGGATGTCGATGACATCAGGGCCCAGCGAGCCCTTGTAGATCGGCAGATCGACGTTGTCCGTGCCGTTGCTGAACGACAGCGTGGCCTTGGTGTCGGAGGCTTTCATTTCGACTTTCTTTCTAAATGGATGTTCGGGAAGACAGGAAACCAGCGCGCGCTTAAACGCGCAGAAGACGCAACAGATCGACCACGCCCGCCCCGGCCAATGCAGGCTCGGGCTCCTTTCGCCTCAGGAGCAAATCGAGCAGATCGGGATCCGAGAGATCCATCAGCGTCTCCATGGCCCGCGCCTGCCCGACGGTCAAGCGAGATTCATGCCGTTCGAAGAAGCGGGCGATGAACAGGTCGTTTTCCAGCAAACCGCGCCGACAACGCCATTTCAGCTTGCTCAGCGCGCGAACGCCGAGCGGCTCGTCGGGGGTGTCGGTGGCTTGCATGAGGCTCAAAAGGTCAGATCGCGCGGCGAACCATGAGTTCTTTGATCTTGCCGATCGCCTTGGTCGGGTTCAGGTTCTTCGGGCACACGTCGACGCAATTCATGATCGTGTGGCAGCGGAACAGGCGGTACGGGTCTTCGAGGTTGTCCAGGCGCTCGGCGGTGGCTTCGTCGCGGCTGTCGGCGATGAAGCGATAGGCCTGCAGCAGGCCGGCCGGGCCGACGAACTTGTCGGGATTCCACCAGAAGCTCGGGCAGCTCGTGGAGCAGCTCGCGCACAGGATGCATTCGTAGAGGCCGTCGAGCTCCTCGCGCTCCTCGGGGCTTTGCAGGCGTTCCTTTTCGGGCGGCACCGTGTCGTTCTGCAGGTACGGCTTGATCGAGTTGTACTGCTTGAAGAACTGCGTCATGTCGACGATCAGGTCGCGGATCACGGGCAGGCCCGGCAGCGGCTTCAGCACGATCGTGCCCTTGAGCGTGAGCATGTTGGTCAGGCAGGCGAGGCCGTTCTTGCCGTTGATGTTCATCGCATCGGAACCGCATACGCCTTCGCGGCACGAGCGGCGGAACGACAGCGTCGGGTCTTGCGCCTTGAGCTTCATCAGCGCGTCGAGCAGCATGCGTTCATGGCCGTCGAGTTCGATCTCGATGGTCTGCATGTAGGGCTTGGCGTCCTTGTCCGGGTCGTAGCGGTAGATCTGGAATGTGCGCTTCATCGTGTTGACCTTGTAAATATTCTCAGAACGTCCGGACTTTGGGCGGCACGGATGCGACCGTCAGCGGCTTGAGCTTGACCGGCTTGTACGACAGCCGGTTGTCGGCGCTGTGCCAGAGCGTGTGCTTCATCCAGTTGGCGTCGTCGCGGCCGAGCGGTGCGACCGGATCGTCGGCCGGGCGTTCGTAGTCTTCGACCGTGTGGGCACCGCGGCATTCCTTGCGGGCCGCTGCCGAGACCATCGTGGCCTGCGCCACTTCGATCAGGTTGTCGACTTCGAGCGCTTCGATGCGCGCGGTGTTGAACACGCGCGATTTGTCTTTCAGCGTGATGGCGGCCACGCGCTCGCGCATCGCGGCAATCTTGACCACGCCTTCGTCCATCGACGCCTGTTTGCGGAACACGGCGGCATGCTGTTGCATGACAGCACGGATCTCGTTGGCCACGTCCTGCGCATACTCGCCCGAGGTCGAGTTCTCGAGCTGGTTCAGGCGCTCCAGCGAGCGGTCGGCCGCATTGGCCGGCAGCGGCTTGTGTTCCTTCAGCTTGTCGTTGAATTCGACGATGTGGTTGCCGGCCGCCTTGCCGAACACCAGCAGGTCGAGCAGCGAGTTGGTGCCGAGCCGGTTGGCGCCGTGCACGCTCACGCAGGAGCACTCGCCGACGGCGTAGAGGCCATCGATCACCACGCTGTGCTCTTCGCCCTTTTGAATGACGACCTGGCCGTTGATGTTGGTCGGGATGCCACCCATCTGGTAGTGGATGGTCGGCACCACCGGGATCGGCTCCTTGGTGACGTCGACGTTGGCGAAGTTGATGCCGATCTCGTACACCGAAGGCAGGCGTTTGTGGATGGTCTCGGCGCCGAGATGGTCCAGCTTCATGTGGATGTAGTCCTTGTTCGGACCGCAGCCGCGACCTTCCTTGATTTCCTGGTCCATCGAGCGGGACACGAAGTCGCGCGGCGCCAGATCCTTCATGGTCGGCGCGTAGCGTTCCATGAAGCGCTCGCCATTGCTGTTCAGCAGGATGGCGCCTTCGCCGCGGCAGCCTTCGGTCAGCAGCACGCCGGCGCCGGCCACGCCGGTCGGGTGGAACTGCCAGAACTCCATGTCCTGCAGCGGAATGCCCGAGCGGGCTGCCATGCCGAGGCCGTCACCGGTGTTGATGAAGGCGTTGGTCGAGGCCTGGAAGATGCGGCCGGCACCACCGGTGGCCAGCAGCACTGTCTTGGCCTGCAGGATGTGCAGGTCGCCGGTTTCCATTTCGAGCGCGGTCACGCCGACCACGCCGCCTTCGTCGTCACGGATCAGGTCGAGTGCCATCCATTCGACGAAGAACTGGGTGCGCGCTTCCACGTTCTTCTGGTAGAGCGTGTGCAGCATCGCGTGGCCAGTGCGGTCGGCCGCGGCGCATGCGCGTTGCACCGGCTTTTCACCGTAGTTGGCAGTGTGGCCGCCGAACGGACGCTGGTAGATGGTGCCGTCGGGATTGCGGTCGAACGGCATGCCGAAGTGTTCGAGCTCGTACACCACCTTGGGTGCTTCGCGGCACATGAACTCGATCGCGTCCTGGTCGCCGAGCCAGTCGGAGCCCTTGATGGTGTCGTAGAAATGGTAGTGCCAGTTGTCCTCGCTCATGTTGCCGAGCGAGGCGCCGATTCCGCCCTGGGCCGCCACCGTGTGCGAGCGCGTCGGGAACACCTTGGAGAGCACGGCCACGTTGAGGCCAGCGCGCGCCAGCTGCAGCGAGGCACGCATGCCCGAGCCGCCCGCACCGACGATGACAACGTCGAACTTGCGCTTGGTGATTTGTTCTTTCGAATACGTCATGGGGTCACAGTCTCCAGAGCACTTGAATGGCCCAACCCGCGCAACCGACAAGCCAGACGATGGTGAAAATTTGAAGGGCGAGGCGAATGCCGACGGGCTGGACGTAGTCCATCCAGACGTCGCGCATGCCGACCCACACGTGGTACAGAAGGGAGACGATCACTGCGAAGGTCAGCACCTTCATCCACTGTGCCGAGAAGATGCCGGCCCAGGTGTCGTAGCCGATCGGACCACGAGAGAACAGCACCTGGCCCAGCAGGATCAGGGTGAAGAGCGCCATCAGGCCGCCCGTGATGCGCTGGCTGAGCCAGTCGCGAAGACCGTAGTGCGCGCCAACGACGATGCGCTTTGTGCCGTAGTTCACTGCCATGGTGTGGTGCTCCTCAGTACGCGCCGAACAGCTTGAGGCCGAGGGCAATGGTCAATACGACGCTGAGCCCCAGCGTGACGATGGCGGAGGTGTGGCCGAACTCCTTGGTGACGGCGGCGTGGCTCATGTCCATCCACAAATGGCGCAGGCCCGCGATGAAGTGGTGCAGGTAGGCCCAGATCAGCGCAAGCGCGACGAGCTTGATCAGCACGCCAGGAACGAAACCAAGGCCGCTGTTGAACGCGCCCTTGAATCTTTCGAAGGAAATTTCGGAGCTGATCGAGGTGTCGAACATCCAGATGATGAACGGCAGCAGCAGGAACATCAGCACACCGCTGACGCGGTGCAGGATCGACACGATGCCGGCCGGCGGCAGCCGGTAGGTGGTCAGATCGGTGATCGCGTTGATGTTGCGGAATTCGCGGCGCGGCGGCCGGGGCGGAGTGGCAAGCTCGGTCATGGGGAGATGGCTTTCGTAGCTTTTTCGAGCGGGATGGCTTGTTCTTTGACGGAAATGCAAACAACGCAAAATTCTATTGCAATGCACCATGGCACAGCACCGGCGTGCGCTTCATCGCAGCGCATCGCTCGGGTGCTATGACTTCGATAGCGGATGGCGACCGTCGCACGGGCGATGCAGCTTGATTTGCATTGATGATTTCATCCAAGTTCGTTCCGGTAGTGGTGCGTGTCGGTACGGTAGAGGCCGCGTCGCAGTTCCATGGGCGTGTCGTGGTAGGTGTGGGCCACGCGCTCGACGCTCAGCAAGGGCGTGGCATTCGTGACTTGCAGCAGTGCCGCCTGCGCCGTATCGGGCAGCACGGCGCGGATCTTTTCCTCGGCCCGCACCATGCGCACGCCGAACTCGGTTTCGAACAGCGAATACATCGGGCCGCGCCATCCGGTGAGCCGCTCGGCCGTGAGGCCTTTGAAGGGCGTGCCCGGCAGCCACAGGTCTTCCAGGATGGTTGGCACACCGTGGTAGGCGAGCACGCGCCGAACCTGCAGCACCGCGTCGCCGGTGCGCAGCGACAGGGCCCTGGCCACATCGGCCGCAGCGCGCAGGCGTTTGCAGTCGACGATGGTGCGCTCGGCCGGGCCGTCGCTGTCGAGGTCGCCGCTGTCGGGCACCAGCTTCAGGAAACGGTATTGCACATGCTGCTCGGCATGTGTCGCAACGAAGGTGCCCTTGCCCTGGCGCCGCACCACGATGTTTTCGGCGGCCAGTTCGTCGATGGCCTTGCGCACCGTGCCCTGGCTCACGCGGAAGCGCGCGGCCAGTTCGATCTCGCTGGGGATCGGCTCGCCCGGCTTCCATTCGCCCGCCTGCAGGCTTTGCAGGATCAATGCCTTGATCTGCTGGTAGAGCGGACTGAACGAGGGTGTCGGCGACATCGGGGCGTGGGCAGGGTGCTGAGCACTGGGGAATGCCCCCTATCTTATATAAGACATAAGACTTCCGCCATCGAAAGCGCGATTCGGCATAAAATGTCCGCCGGTTTTGCGTGCGGGCCAGCGGCCCGGCAAGGCTCGCGGAGGCCGCGGGCGCGCACCCACTCTTTTTCATCACCTTCTGGAGTTTCCCCATGAGCAAAAAGCCCGTTCGCGTTGCCGTCACCGGTGCCGCCGGTCAAATCGGTTATGCCCTGCTGTTCCGCATCGCTTCGGGCGAAATGCTCGGGAAAGACCAGCCGGTCATCCTGCAACTGCTCGAAGTGCCGGTCGAAGGCCCGCAAAAAGCGCTCAAGGGCGTGATGATGGAGCTCGACGACTGCGCCTTCCCGCTGCTGGTCGGCATGGAAGCGCACAGCGATCCGATGACCGCCTTCAAGGACGTCGACTACGCCCTCTTGGTCGGTTCGCGTCCGCGTGGCCCGGGCATGGAACGCGCCGAACTGCTGGCCGTCAATGGCGCCATCTTCACGGCGCAGGGCAAGGCCCTCAACGCCGTTGCCAGCCGCAACGTCAAGGTGCTGGTGGTGGGCAACCCGGCCAACACCAACGCCTACATCGCCATGAAGAGCGCGCCGGATCTGCCGCGCAAGAACTTCACCGCCATGCTGCGCCTCGACCACAACCGCGCGGCCAGCCAACTCGCAGCCAAGACCGGCAAGGCCGTGGCCGACATCGAGAAGCTCACCGTCTGGGGCAACCACTCGCCCACGATGTATGCCGACTACCGCTTCGCCACCATCAACGGCGAGAGCGTCGCCAAGATGATCAACGACCAGGAATGGAACGCCAACACCTTCCTGCCGACCGTCGGCAAGCGCGGCGCCGCGATCATCGAAGCGCGGGGCCTGTCGTCGGCTGCCTCGGCGGCCAACGCCGCCATCGACCACATGCGCGACTGGGCCCTCGGCACCAACGGCAAGTGGGTCACGATGGGCATCCCGTCGGACGGCCAGTACGGCATTCCGAAGGACGTGATGTTCGGCTTCCCGGTGACCTGTGAAGGTGGCGAATACAAGCTCGTCGAAGGCCTCGAGATCGACGCATTCAGCCAGGAACGCATCGACAAGACGCTCAAGGAACTGACCGACGAGCAGGCCGGCGTGGCCCACCTGATCAAGTAAGCACCTCCTGCCGCCGCCGATGCTCGACTGGAACCCTGCGCTCTACTCCCGTTTCGAGGACGAGCGCACCCGCCCCGCACGCGACCTGCTCGCGCGCGTGGTGCTCGATGCGGCGGCGGTGCAGAACGTGGTCGACCTGGGCTGCGGCCCGGGCAACTCGACCGAACTGCTGGTCGAGCGCTTCCGCCAGGCGCGCGTCACCGGCACAGACAACTCCGAAGCGATGCTGGCCAGCGCGCGCGAGCGGCTGCCGCAGGCACGCTTCGAACTCAGCGACATCGCGACCTGGGCGCCGCAAACCGCGCCCGATCTCATTTATGCCAATGCCGCGCTCCAGTGGGTGCCGGCGCACGAGACGCTGCTGCCGCGCCTGCTGAACGCATTGGCGCCGGGCGGCGTGCTGGCAATCCAGATGCCCGACAACCGCGACGAGCCGACGCATCGCCTGATGCGCGAAGTCGCGGCCGAGGCGCCCTGGGCCGAGGCGATCGGCGACTTTTCGCGCTTTCGCACCGAACTGCTCGGTCTCGACGGCTACTACAACCTGCTGGCGCCGCTCGCGGCTCATCTCGACGTCTGGCGCACCGCCTACCAGCACCCGATGGACACGCCGCGCGCGATCGTCGACTGGGTGCGCGGCACCGGGCTCAAGCCTTTCGTCGATCGACTGCCGGCCGACCTGCAGGCCAGTTACCTGGCCGAATACGAGCGCCGTGTCGGCATCGCCTATCCCGCGCGCACCGACGGGCGCCGCCTGCTGGCATTCCCGCGCCTATTCATCGTGGCGCAGCGCAAGCCATGACGAACACCGCCGTGCGCCCTGGTGAAGTGCTGCTCGGCGCGCAGGCCGGTGCCGTGGTGCTGCCGGTGTGCGACCACTACAGCGGCGTCGAAGCCCGCATGAAAAAGAGCCTCGCGCTCCAGGCCGAGATGGCGCAGGAGTTCGGCGCCTGCGTGTTCGACGTCACGCTCGACTGCGAAGACGGCGCACCGGTCGGCGGCGAGGCCGAGCATGCAGCGCTCGTGACCGAACTCGCGCTCGGCGCCGCGCCGGGCATGCGGGTCGGCGTGCGCGTGCATCCGGTGGATCACGCGTCTTTCGATGCCGACGTGGCGACCATCGCCGGTGGCGCTGGCCGGCGCCTGAGCCACCTCATGGTGCCCAAGGTCGAGTCCGCCGCCGATGTGCGGCAGGCGGTGCAGGCGCTCGATGCGGCCGGTGCCGCCAGCTTGCCGCTGCACGTGCTGATCGAGTCGCCGCTCGCGGTGCACCACGCCTTCGAGATCGCCGCGCATCCGCGCGTGCAATCGCTCTCCTTCGGCCTCATGGACTTCGTCTCGGCCCACGCCGGCGCGATCCCGGCCGACGGCATGGGTGCCACGGGCCAGTTCACGCACCCGCTGGTGGTGCGTGCCAAGCTTGAGATCGCCTCGGCCTCGCATGCACACGGCAAGGTGCCTTCGCACTGCGTGGTCACCGAGTTCAACGACGCCGACGCAATGCGCGCCGCCGCGCGCAAGGCAGCCAGCCAGTTCGGCTACACGCGCATGTGGAGCATCCACCCGAGCCAGATCCGGCCCATCCTCGAAGCGTTTGCACCGGACGAGGAACAGATTCATCTTGCTACAAAAATCGTAGCTGCCGCCGCGGAGGCAGATTGGGCTCCGGTGAGTTTTGATGGCACATTGCACGACCGCGCCAGCTATCGCCACTTCTGGCAACTGCTGGTGCGTGCGCACGCCACCGGGCGCGCGCTCCCGACCGAGGCCTTGGCCTGGTTCGATACCCCTTTGACCCCCACACATTCCAAGGAAACAAACCCATGAAGCAAATCGCCCTGATCGCCGCCGTCGTGCTGGCGCTGCCTTTCGCAGCAACGGCGCAGACCGCTGCGCCAACCAAGCCGGCCGCCAAGGCCGCCAGCGGCAGCACCGCTGCCAAGCCGCCTGCCAAACGCCAGGTGACGCGCAAGGCGGCCAAGGCCGTCGAAGAAGTGACGCCCATCAGCGAAGGCCCCGATGCCCCCCTCACTGAAACCGATCTGGCGGTAGCCAAGCGCGTGTCGCTCGGCAAGGCCCAGTGCGAGCTCGGCGCCGACGTGACGGTGACCGCAGACGAGAAGAAGCCCGGCTTCTTCACGATCTCGACCAAAGGCCAGCGCTATCGCATGCACCCGGTCGAAAGCCGTACCGGCGCGATCCGGCTCGAGGATCCGCACGCCGGCGCGATGTGGCTGCAACTGGGCAACAAGTCGATGCTGATGAACCAGAAGCAGGGCTTGCGCATTGCGGACGAATGCCAGACCGCCGAACAGGTCGCCTTCGCCGAAGAGATGAAAAAGAACCCGCCCAAGAGCCTCTTCGAAGGCGCCGACGCGGCCAAGAAGTAAGTAAACAAGTCAGGGCGCGGCTCTTGCTTGCAGCGGCAGCCGCCCCGTCGTTCAGTTTCTGGAGTAAATAAGATGTTGCAAGCCTACGTTGACCATGTTGCCGAACGCGCCGCGCTCGGTATCCCGCCGCTCCCGCTCACGGCCAAGCAAACCGCCGAGGTGATCGAGCTCATGAAGAACGCGACGTCGAAAGACGGCGAGTTCCTGCTGAACCTGCTCACCTGGCGTGTGCCGGCCGGCGTGGACGATGCGGCCAAGGTCAAGGCCAGCTACCTGGCCGCCGTGGCGCATGGCACCGAGAAGACCCTGCTGCTCAGCCGCGCCCGCGCGACCGAGCTGCTCGGCACCATGCTCGGCGGCTACAACATCAGCCCGATGGTCGACCTGCTCGACGATGCCGAGGTCGGCCCCGTCGCTGCCGAGGGCCTCAAGAAAACCCTGCTGATGTTCGACCAGTTCCACGACGTCAAGGAAAAGGCCGACAAGGGCAACGCCAACGCGAAAGCCGTGCTGCAGAGCTGGGCCGATGCCGAGTGGTTCACCAGCCGCCCCGAGGTGCCGGAAAGCATTACGGTCAGCATCTTCAAGGTGGCCGGCGAAATCAACACCGACGACCTGTCGCCCGCACCGGACGCCACCACGCGCCCCGACATCCCGATGCACGCCCTGGCGATGCACAAGAACGCGCGTCCCGGCATCGTCCCCGAAGAGGACGGCAAGCGCGGCCCGGTGAAGTTCATCGAAGACCTGCGTGCGCGCGGCCACCTGGTGGCCTACGCGGGCGACGTGGTCGGCACGGGTTCGTCGCGCAAGAGCGCCACCAATTCGGTGCTCTGGTTCACCGGCGAAGACATTCCCTACGTGCCCAACAAGCGCTTCGGCGGCGTCTGCCTCGGCGGCAAGATCGCCCCGATTTTCTACAACACGATGGAAGACTCGGGCGCGCTGCCGATCGAGCTCGACGTGAGCCAGATGGAGATGGGCGACGTGGTTGAGCTGCGTCCCTACGACGGCAAGGCGCTGAAGGACGGCAAGGTGATTGCCGAATTCCAGGTCAAGAGCGACGTTCTGTTCGACGAAGTGCGCGCCGGTGGCCGCATTCCGCTGATCATCGGCCGCGGCCTCACGGCCAAGGCGCGTGAAGCGCTGGGCCTGCCGGCTTCGACCCTGTTCCGTCTGCCGGTCAGCCCGGTCGACACCAAGAAGGGCTACTCGCTCGCCCAGAAGATGGTCGGCCGCGCCTGCGGCCTGCCCGAAGGCACGGGCGTGCGCCCGGGCACTTACTGCGAACCCAGGATGACCTCGGTCGGCTCGCAGGACACCACCGGCCCGATGACGCGCGACGAGCTCAAAGACCTGGCCTGCCTCGGCTTCTCGGCCGACCTGGTCATGCAGTCGTTCTGCCACACCGCGGCCTACCCGAAGAAGGTCGACGTGAAGATGCATCACGAGCTGCCCGACTTCATGGCAACGCGTGGCGGCGTGTCGCTGCGCCCCGGCGACGGCGTCATTCACTCGTGGCTCAACCGCCTGTTGACGCCTGACACCGTCGGCACCGGCGGCGACAGCCACACGCGCTTCCCGATCGGCATCAGCTTCCCGGCCGGTTCCGGCCTGGTGGCTTTCGCGGCCGCAACGGGCGTGATGCCGCTCGACATGCCCGAATCGGTGCTGGTGCGCTTCAAGGGCAAGATGCAGCCCGGCGTCACGCTGCGCGACCTGGTCAACGCGATTCCGCTCTATGCCATCAAGGCCGGCCTGCTGACGGTCGCCAAGCAGGGCAAGAAGAACATCTTCTCGGGCCGCATCCTTGAAATCGAAGGCTTGCCGGATCTGAAGGTCGAACAGGCTTTCGAACTCAGCGACGCTTCGGCCGAACGCTCGGCCGCCGGTTGCACGGTGCACCTGAACAAGGAACCGATCATCGAGTACATCAACAGCAACATCACGCTGATGCGCTGGATGATCGCCGAAGGCTATGCCGACGGCCGCACGCTGGCACGCCGCATCGCGGCGCAGGAAGCCTGGCTGAAAGATCCGCAACTGCTCAAGGGCGACGCCGATGCCGACTACGCGGCCGTCATCGAAATCGACCTGGCCGACATCCATGAGCCGATCTGCGCGTGCCCGAACGACCCGGACGACGTCAAGACGCTGAGCGACGTGGCCGGCGCCAAGATCGACGAGGTGTTCATCGGCTCCTGCATGACCAACATCGGCCATTTCCGCGCGGCGTCTAAGCTGCTCGAAGGCAAGCGCGACATTCCGGTGAAGCTGTGGATCGCGCCGCCGACGAAGATGGATGCGCAGCAACTCACCGAAGAAGGCCACTACGGCGTGTTCGGCAATGCCGGTGCGCGCACCGAAATGCCGGGCTGCTCGCTGTGCATGGGCAACCAGGCGCAGGTGCGCGAGGGCGCGACCGTGATGTCGACCAGCACGCGCAACTTTCCCAACCGGCTGGGCAAGAACTCCAATGTGTACCTGGGCAGCGCCGAACTGGCCGCGATCTGCTCGCGCCTCGGCCGCATTCCGACCAAAGAGGAGTACATGGCAAGCGTCGGCGTGCTCGATGCCTCGAGCGCGCAGATCTACCAGTACCTGAACTTCGACAAGATCGACGAATACAAGGACATCGCCGACGGCGTCGCTGCCTGATCGATTCCGCCGCTGCAAGAAGCCCACCTCGGTGGGCTTTTTTCATGGTGGTGCGGTGCGCTGCTGCGCATCGGCGCGCTTGAGTGCGAGGTAGGTTTCGCGGTCGACCTCGTGCAGCTGGCGCGGGTAGCGCTCGATTGCGCTGAACCACGCCTCGCGACGCGCCTCGTCGCTGTTGGCGCTCAGGAAGGCTTCGAGCGTGAGGAAGTAGCGCATCGCATTGCGCTCGACCAGTCCGCGCGTGCCGGCGATGTAGGCGGGCTGGCCATCCGCCAGCTTGCCGAGTTCGGTGAAGCCGACCTTGCTGCTGCCGAACGTCGCCAGGTAGGCCTGGACGGCCATCGCCACCATCGTGTTCTGGTCGTACGAATACGAGAAATGCAGAAAACTGCGCTTCGCGTCGAGTTGCGTGGCTTCGAGCAGGATGCGGTAGTTGCTGGTGCCGAGCGGGCCCGATTCGGCCCGCAGATGCACCTGCAGGTAGTCGGGGCTCGCCTGCGCCACCCGAAAGACAAACGGCAACTCGAACGCGTCCTCCACCGGCTTGTCATAGCGGCGAACGATGCGCAAGGTGACCTGGTGTTGACCGCCCGCGCTGGTTGCCTGGCAACGCCGGTTGTTGATGTGCAGCAGCAAGACGCCACACCAGTGCAACGGGCTGTTGAAGGCCGCGTGAACAGCCTCGAGCGGCTGCTCCACCACCGCGTAGATATCCCCCTGCAAGCCCTGCGGAAGCTCTGCGGACGTGAGCAACACCGGCCGCTTGAGCGGGCTCTGCGCCAGCTCGGCGCTCTTGCGCGCGTAGGCCGCACGCAACTCCGCGGCCGAGTGCGGTTCTTCCGCCGCCGTTGCCAGGGAAGCGAGGCATAAGACCCACGGTAGGCACAAGAACTGAAGCTTCATGGCGGTGGCGCAGAGACCGGGTACGCCAGTATGGCCCTGCTGCCGGTCGGGCGCTCGCTCAGGCGACGTTCAGCTTGCGGTGCTCGCCGAGATTTTTCGGCGGCTCGCCGGTGATGGCCGCCTTGGCCATCTTGAAGAGTTGCACCATCTTGCTGTGGTTCACGTCCCAGAACTCCGCGTTGACGATCTCCACCGCCAGCAGGCCGAGGTTCGGGTCGGTCGCGCCGGCCGGAAACCAGGCCTTGGCCATGGGCGTGAAGAGCTCCCGCTTTTTGGCCTGATCCTCGACGAAGCCCGCGCGCCCCGCCACCGACACGTAGCTGTCGTCGTCGGTGTTGGCATAGGCCACGTTCACCACGTTGTCGTCGTTCAGGTGCTGGGCGATCTCGCCGTCCTTGGGCACAAAGAAGTACAGCGTGCCACCTTCGTCCATCGACTTGTTCTGCGTGGTCAGCGGATGGCTGTTGAGCAAACCGTCGTGGTGGCGGTGGGTGAACATGCCGAAACGGGTGTCCTTGATGAGCTCCCAGAGCTTGGCATGGTCGTTGGTCGTGGTGGTTGCAGTGCTGGCGGTCATCTGTCGGTCTCCGTGCGGTAGTAGAGGAAAGAAAGTCCTTACCGTAGTCACCGTACCCACCGGGCGCTGTGCGGGATGGCGCAAGCGCATGTCGTCCAGCGCCGACGCGGCCTGGAAGACGGCGGCCCGCTTCAGCGCTAGCCCGACGGCGGGTTCAATCGATCTTGACGTTGCCGCTCTTGACGATCGCGCCCCACTTGGGAACTTCCTTTTGCAAGTAGCTGCCGAAATCGGCCGGCTTCATCCATTCGGCGGTAAAGCCCTGCGCCGCCAGCTTGTCCTTGATGTCGGGCATGGCCAGCACCTTCTGAAGGTCGGCATTGATCTTGTCGACGATGGGTTTGGGCGTGGCGGCCGGCGCCATCATCCCGATAAAGGCGACCGCTTCGAAATTGGGGTAACCCTGCTCGGCAACTGTCGGCACGTTCGGCAGCACTTGCGAACGCTTCTTGCCGGTCACTGCCAGCGCCTTCAGCTTGCCCGAGGTGACGAAGGGCGTGGCCGAAATCATGGTGTCGACCATGTAGGTGGTCTGGCCGCCCATCACGTCGGTCAGGCCGGGGCCGCTGCCTTTGTAGGGCACGTGGATCGTCTTGATGCCGGCCGCGGTGTTGAGCATCTCGCCGCCCAGGTGCGTCGACGAGCCGTTGCCTGACGACGCGAACGACAGCTCGCCCGGCTTGGCCTTGGCCGCGGCCACCAGTTCCTTCAGGCTGTTGGCCGGGAAGTCCGGCCGCGTCACCACTACCAGCGGGCCGGTCATGATCATCGATACCGGCGTCAGGTCTTTCAGCAGGTCGTACTTGAGCTGGTCTTTGGGGAAGAGCGTCATGTTGATGGCGTGCGACGTTGCGGCGATCAGCAAGGTGTAGCCATCGGCCGGCGCCTTGGCGACGAAGTCCGCGCCGATGTTCGAGCCGCCGCCCGGCTTGTTCTCGACGATGAAAGACTGCTTCTCCATCTCGCCGAGTTTTTGTGCGACGAGGCGCGCGACGATATCGTTCGGGCCACCGGGCGCGTAAGGCACGATGATCTTGACGGGTTTGGACGGGTACTTGTCTTGCGCCTGCGCGAGTGGCGCGGTGAAGGCGGCCGCAACGGCCAGGGAAAGTGCGAGGGGCTTGATGAACATGGTTGTCTCCATTGATTGAATCGGGGGCGGCGCTGTGGCTCAGGTCTTGTAGGAGGGGTCTTCGCGGTCGAGTTGCCGCAGCAAGGCGGGCCACTCCATAGGCGCGAAGTTGATCTTTCCCTGCGGGCCATAGCGCTTGGCCATCGTGGCCGCGAGCTCCGGGCTGGGCATGCTGATCTCGGCGCCGCTGGCCAGCACGTCGACCTGCACCTTGCAAGCGGTCTCGAGCCAGTACATGAGATTCCACGCGTCCTGCACCGACGGGCCGCAGCCGACCAGACCGTGGTTGCGCAGGATGAGCGTGCTGTGCGGCCCGAGGTCGCGCGCAATGCGGTCTCTCTCGCCCATGTCGACCGTCGGCTGTTCGTAATCGTGAAAGCCGACAGCGCCGTAGAAGCGCATGGCCGTCTGCGTGATCGGCAGCAGGCCGACTTTCATCGCCGACACCGCCATACCGGCCCGCGTGTGCGTGTGCATGACGCATTTGAGGTCGTTGCGCGCACCGTGCACCGCGCTGTGGATCATGAAGCCCGCACGGTTCACAGGGAACTCGCCGAATTCGCCCTCGGGCTTGTCTACGACGTTGCCGTCGAGATCGAGCGTGTAGAAGCACGAGGCCGTGATTTCGGTGTAGAGCAGCCCGAACGGGTTGATCAAGAAGTGCTTGGCATCGCCCGGCACCTTGGCTGTGATGTGGTTGTAGATGAGGTCGCTCATACCGTACTTCGCCACCAGGCGATAGCAGGCGGCCAGGTCGGTACGGACTTTCCATTCGGCGTCGCTGACGCGATCGCGGACGGAAGCAGGACGGGATTGGACAGTGGTGCTCATGGTGGAAATGCCTTGTGTCGGATCAGGAAGCTTCGGGACGGCCGGCCAGCATGCGGCGCGCCGTATAGCGCATGACCGGTTCGCCGCGCTGGTTGAAAACATCGATGTTTGAATCGACGATGGCGCGGTTGCCCTTCGAGGTCGGCTTGACGCCCGCCACCTCGACTACCGCGTGAATGGTGTCGTTCACGCGCACCGGGCCCAGCACCTTCTGCGTGCACTCGAGCATCGCCATGCCGGTGCCCTGGATCATGGTCTGCAGGATGAAGCCCTCGATCAGCGAGTAGGTGAGCGCCGCCGGGACGGGGCGCCCGCCGATCGCGCTTGCCGCGCCGGAGGCGTCGATGAAGATGATCTCGAGCATGCCGGTGCACGAGATGAAATTGACCAGGTCGGTCTCGGTCACGGTGCGGTTGAAAGTCTGGAATTTCTGGCCGACTTCGAGGTCTTGCCAGAAAAAGCCGTGGCCCAGCAATGGGTAGGCGCAAGCAGGTGCAGTCATATGGGCGCTCCTTGAGGTTCAGGTGATGGGGTGCCGAGCGGAGCAATTCCGGCTTCGGTCAAGACCTGGTGGGTGTGCTCGCCCAGACGCGGCGCCATGCCCACGGGCAACTGGCGGCGATCGATGCGGACGGGGGCACCGGGAAACTGCAGGCGGCCCATCCTGGGGTCGTCGATCGTCTTGAAGAAGCCGGTGGCCTTCAGGTGCTCGTCGTTCACCAGGTCTTCGAGCCGGTTCATGCGCGAGGCCGGAACCTCGAGCCGCGCGAAGGTTTCAAGCCACGCATCGGTACCACGCGTCTCGATCACTTGCGCGGCCAGCGTGTAGAGCGCGTCGATGTTCTTCGTGCGCTCGGTGATGTTGGCAAAGCGCGCGTCGGCTGCGGCTTCGGGCATACCGCCTTCGATGAAGAAGCGCTGCCAGTGCGCATCGGTGTAGGGCATCGCACACAGGTAGCCGTCGGCCGTGCGATAGGGCTTGCGGTGCTTCGCGAACAGGCGGGGGTAGCCGGTGTCGGCCAGCGGCGGCGCGAAATGATGGCCGTAGAAGTGCTCGACCAGGTTGAACGACACCATCGACTCGAGCATCGGCACTTCGACGTAGCCGCCGTTGCCAGTGCGCTCGCGCCGGAACAGCGCAGCAAGGATTGCATGGGTGGCAACCAGGCCGGAGGTCTTGTCCGCAGCGATCGTCGGGAAGTACTGTGGAGCGCCCGATTGCCGCTCCATCAGCGCGGCGCAGCCGGACAGGCCCTGGATGATGTCGTCGTACGCCGGCATGCCACCGTAAGGGCCATCTTCCGCGAACCCGTGCAGGCCGACATAGACAAGGCGCGGATTGCGGGCCAGCAGGGTGTCCGGATCCAGGCCGATGGAGGCCAACTTCTGCGGGCGGATGCTGTGCATCAGCACGTCGGCGGTATCGACCAGCGTCAGCAATGCGGCCCGCGCATCGGCCTTCTTCAGATCCAGAACCACACTGCGCTTTCCGCGGTTCACACCGAGGAAGATGGCGCCCATGCCGGGCTCCGTGCTGGGGCCGGTGCGCCGGGTCGAGTCACCTTCGGGCGGCTCGATCTTGATGACATCGGCGCCGTACTCGGCCAGGGTCTGGCTGGCGTAGGGGCCGAGGACGACGGCGCTCAGGTCGAGCACGCGCACGCCTTCGAGGGGCAGATTCGATGGAGTAGTCATCGTGTGTGGCGGTGTCTCGTGCCGCCTTGTTGTTCGGGAATGCGTGAATAGTAGAAACGGAGGGTTAACGCGTCCAATACCGTTCATGTCGTCTGCGATACATAAAAGGTAAGCCACGCATGGAACTTCGCCAGCTGCAACAGTTCATCGCCGTCGCGGAGACGCTCAATTTCCGGCGCGCGGCCGAGCGCCTGCACATGGCACAGCCGCCGCTGTCGGTGGCGATCCGCAAACTGGAGGAAGAGGTCGGCGCGCTGCTCTTCGAGCGCCAACCGCGCGGTGTTGCGCTGACCGCGGCCGGCACTGCGGCGCTGGGCTTGGCGCAGCGATGCCTGATCGATGTGGGTGCGCTACGCGATGCGGCGCAGGCCGCGGCCGGTGGCGAGCGCGGCTTGCTGCGCGTGGGCTTCGTAGGTTCTGCCACCTATGCGCTGATGCCTCGGTTGCTGCCGGCGTTTCGCGAGCGCTACCCGGATGTCGAATTGGTGCTGCGCGAGTCGACCAACCTCGAACTGCTGGCGCTGGTGGAGAACGGTGAACTCGACATCGGCCTGGTGCGCTACCCGACCGGCTCGGCGAGCGCGCTGCGTTTCGAGGTTGTCGAACGCGACGTGTTCTGCGCGGTGCTACCCGCGAGCCATGCCCTGGCGAAAAAAAAGCGCCTGACGCTTGCAATGCTCGCGCGCGAGCCCTTCGTCGACTATGCGTCGACGCGCGTCCCCGGCCTGCATGCCATGGTGATGTTGGCTTTCCAGCAGGCTGGCCTGTCGCCCCGCGTCTCGCAAGAGGCGACTCAGGTGCAGACCGTGATCAGTCTGGTGCAGAGCGGCATGGGTCTGGCGCTCGTGCCGTCGGTGAGCGCGCGACTTGCGGCACGTGACGTGGTGTTCCGTCCGGTCGACGATCTACCAGCATCGGCCGCAATATCGCTGGCGATGGCATCGCGCGTGGACGGCTACAACGCAGCAGCGCAGCGCTTTCGCACGCTGGCGCTCATGCCGCAGCGGCCAGCGCCGCCAGCGCTGCGGCGGTCTCGGCATCGGCCGGAAAAAACGACTCCACGGCCAGTTCCTGCAACGTAACGTCCACCGGGGTGCCGAAGATCGTGGTGGTGCTGATGAAGCTCAGCACGCCGCCCGGCGTAACCAGCTGAAACGGCACCACCACGCTCGACAATTCGCCACCTCCGCTCCCGCCCGCCGGCGCCCTGGAGCCCGGCGTGCCGATCGGGTAGGCCGCCAGTTCGTCGTGCAACGCCTGCAGCGTGGCGTCGCCGGTCGCCGCGACTTGCTGCAGCAAGCGCTCGAGCAGGTGCGCGCGCCATTGCACCAGGTTGGCGATCTTCGGCGCGATGCCGTCCGGATGCAGGCTGAGCCGCAGCACGTTGATCGGTGGCTTCAGCAACTCCGGCGCGGCGCCCGCCATCAGCAGCGGCACCAGCGCGTTGTGCGCCACCAGGTTCCAGTGGCGGTCCACCGCGAGCGCGGGGTAGGGTTCGTGGCCTTTCAGCACCAGGTCGACCGCGCGCCGCGCCGCCGCGAGGGCCGGGTCGTCGAGCCCCCGCTGGCGGTACATCGGCGCGAAACCGGCCGCCACCAGCAGGGCATTGCGCTCGCGCAGCGGCACGTCGAGCCGTTCGGCCAGGCGCAGCACCATCTCACGGCTGGGGGCGGCGCGGCCGGTTTCCACATAGCTCAGGTGGCGGGTTGACACCTCGGCTTCCTGCGCCAGATCGAGCTGGCTCAGGCGCCGGCGCTGGCGCCAGTGGCGCAGGTGCATGCCGAAGGGCTCTCGGGCGCCGGGCTGGCGCGGTGCGGCGGCAGGGGAGTGGGGAGCGGCGATGTTCATGGCCTGCATTCTGCGGTGCTGCGTGCGGCACGGCCATGACCTCCCACGTCATCGACGCGCGGCGCCGCGGCCGGAATCATCGGCTTCAACGCGGCGGGAAGGGCCTGCAGCGTCACCCTCAACCCAAGGAGCCTGTCATGTCCGCTTTCACCTCTTCTCCCCGTTTCCTGTCCCGCGTGATGTGGGCCGACGCCGTTTCGTGCGCCGGCACTGGTGCGCTGCATCTGGGTTTCACCGCCGCGATGGCGCGGCTCACCGGCCTGCCGGCCGATCTGCTGCTCGCTACCGGCGTTTTCCTGCTGGTGTACGCCGCCGCCGCGGCCTGGATGGCCGCTCGCCCCGTGCCGCCGCGCACGCTGATCGGCCTGGTGGTGGTCGGCAACTTCGGCTGGGCTGCCGGCTGCGTGGCGTTGCTGGCCAGCGGGGTGGTGGCCGTCACGATGCCCGGTGCAGCCTGGGTGGCGGTGCAGGCGCTCACGGTGGTGGTGCTGGCCGAACTGCAATGGTTGGGCCTGCGCCGGGCGCGCCCCGCGACGGGCGTCGCCGTGGCGAACTGAGCGCCCCTCCGACAGCCGGTTTCATCGAAGCCTGCTATCTTTCCGGGAACCCCACGCTACAAGGAGTTCTCATGGCCGCCCAGTCGACCCACGCGTTTGCCTCCACCCTCAAAACATTCAAGACCGCCTCGGGCAAATCGGGCAAATACTGGTCGCTGAAAGAACTGGCCAAGAAGTACCCCTCGGTGGAGCGGCTGCCGGTATCGATCCGCATCGTGCTGGAGTCGGTGCTGCGCAACTGCGACGGTCAGAAGGTCACGGCCGAGCATGTCGAGCAGCTCGCCCACTGGCTGCCCAACGCCGACCGCACCGAAGAAGTTCCGTTCGTGGTCACGCGCGTGGTGCTGCAGGATTTCACCGGTGTGCCGCTGCTGGCCGACCTGGCTGCGATGCGCAGCGTGGCGCAGTCGCTCGGCAAGTCGCCCAAGGCGATCGAACCGCTGGTGCCGGTGGATCTGGTGGTGGACCACTCGGTGATGGTCGACTACTACGGCACGCCCAAGGCGCTCGACCTCAACATGAAGCTCGAGTTCGAGCGCAATAACGAGCGCTACCAGTTCATGAAGTGGGGCATGCAAGCGTTCGACACATTCGGCGTGGTGCCGCCGGGCTTCGGCATCGTGCACCAGGTCAACCTCGAGTACTTTGCGCGCGGCGTCTACAAGAGCCCCTACGACAAGGCCGAGACGCCGACGTACTACCCCGACTCGCTGGTCGGCACCGACAGCCACACCACCATGATCAACGGCATCGGCGTGGTCGGCTGGGGCGTTGGCGGCATCGAGGCCGAGGCTGCGATGCTGGGCCAGCCGGTCTACATGCTGACGCCCGACGTGGTCGGCTTCGAGCTGAGCGGCAAGCTGCGCGAAGGCGTCACCGCCACCGACCTGGTGCTCTATGTCACCGCCATCCTGCGCGGCGAGAAAGTGGTGGGCAAGTTCGTCGAGTTCTTCGGCCCCGGCGCCGCCTCGATCGCGGTGCCGGATCGCGCCACCATCGGCAACATGGCGCCCGAGTACGGCGCCACCATGGGCTTCTTCCCGGTCGACGAGATGACGCTGGCCTACTTCAGGGGCACCGGCCGTACCGACAAGGAAATCGAGCGCTTCGAGGCCTACTACAAGGCGCAGGGCCTGTTCGGCATGCCGGCGCCGGGCGACATCGACTACACCAAGATCGTCAAGCTCGATCTCGGCACCGTCACGCCCAGCCTGGCCGGACCGAAGCGCCCGCAGGATCGCATCGACCTCGGCCACCTCGCCACCAAGTTCTCGGAGCTCTACAGCAAGCCGCAGGAGGCCAATGGCTTCAACCAGCCGGCCGAAAAGCTCTTGCAGCGCTACCCGGTCACGTCCAGCGGCACCGGCGGCGAGAAGGAGGTCAACGCGCCCAAGGCCGGCGCGCCGCGCCAGGTCGTCGAGATGGAGGCGAACCGCTCCACACGCGCCGCCGCGCACACCGCGGCCGAGGCGCCGGCCGCGCCATCGGGCATCTCCATCGGCAATGGCGACGTGTTGATCGCGGCCATCACCTCGTGCACCAACACCTCGAACCCGAGCGTGATGCTGGCCGCCGGCCTGCTGGCCAAGAAGGCGGTGGAGGCGGGCCTGAAGGTCAAGCCGCACGTCAAGACCTCGCTGGCGCCGGGCTCGCGCATCGTCACCGAGTACCTCGAGAAGGCCGGCCTGATCCCCTACCTCGACAAGCTCGGCTTCTACCTGGCCGGCTATGGCTGCACCACCTGCATCGGCAACGCCGGCGACCTGGCACCCGAGATCAACGAAGCCATCACGAAGAACGACCTGGTGGCGGCGGCGGTGCTGTCGGGCAACCGCAATTTCGAAGCGCGCATCCACCCGAACCTGAAGGCCAATTTCCTGGCCTCGCCGCCGCTCGTGGTGGCCTATGCGATCGCCGGCAACGTGATGGTCGACCTCATGACCCAGCCGGTCGGCAAGGGCAAGGGCGGCAAGGACGTCTACCTCGGCGACATCTGGCCCACGCCGAAAGAGATCGACGAGAACCTGCGCTTTGCGATGAACGCCAAGGCCTTCCGCAAGAACTACGAGCAGATCAAGGACAACCCGGGCAAGCTGTGGAGCAGCATCAAGGGCGTGAAGGGCGACGTCTACACATGGCCCGAGTCGACCTACATCGCCGAGCCGCCGTTTTTCGACGGCTTCAAGATGAAGCCGCACGCCACCGACGCCGGCTTCAAGGGCGCACGCGTGATGGCGCTGTTCGGCGACTCGATCACCACCGACCACATCTCGCCCGCCGGCTCCATCAAGGAAAGCTCGCCGGCCGGCATCTGGCTCAAGGCCAACGGCGTGAGCAAAGCCGACTTCAACAGCTACGGCTCGCGCCGCGGCAACCACGAGGTGATGATGCGCGGCACCTTCGCCAACGTGCGCATCAAGAACCTGATGATTCCGCCCGATGCCAACGGCACGCAGGAAGAGGGCGGCGTCACGCGCTTCCAGCCCGGCAACGAGAAGATGTTCATCTACGACGCGGCGCAGAAGTACATGGCGGCCGGCGTGCCGACCGTGATCTTCGGCGGCGAGGAGTACGGCACCGGCTCGTCGCGCGACTGGGCTGCCAAGGGCACGCAGCTGCTCGGCATCAAGGCCGTGATCGCGCGCAGCTTCGAGCGCATCCACCGCGCCAACCTGGTCGGCATGGGCGTGCTGCCGCTGCAGTTCCGCGGGGCCGACTCATGGCAGACGCTGAACCTCACGGGCGACGAAGAAGTCGATGTGGTGATCGGCGGCGAACTCAAGCCGCAGATGGACGTGAAGCTGGTGATCCGCCGCTTCGACGGCGCGCACCAGGAGGTGACGGTGCGCCTGCGCATCGACACGCCGATCGAGGTCGACTACTACAAGCACGGTGGCATCCTGCCGTTTGTGCTGCGGCAACTGTTGGCCGACTGATGGTGGAGAGCGCCGGATTCAGATCGACAAGATCGGGATCGACACCTTGTCCTTCAGCCGCTGCGTGAAGTATTTGTCCTGGTAGTAGCGGATCTTGTCGCACTTGACCGGATGGGGAATGCCTTCGTAGAGGAAGACTTCCGTGTCCGGCCCCATGGCCTTGAGCTCCTGCGGCAGCATCAGGGCGCGACGCTCTTCTGACTCGCTGCGGCTGGTCTCCCTGCCTCTGGTCACGTTCTGTTTGCGCACGGTGGTGTAGCCCAGCATGTCGGAATAGTCGTTGGCGTCCTGCTGCTCGCGTGGCGCGTAGATGATCTGTAGAGCGTGGTTGGTGATCAGGGTGCGCGCCACTTCCTTGCCGTAGGTGGCGTCCAGTTGGGCCATGCTTTGAATGATGGGTAGCAGCCGCATGTTGTAGCCGGCCATGTAGCTCACGGCGCTGGCGATGATGTTCACCTTGCCGATGCTGGTGAACTCGTCCATCAGCAGCAGGCACTGATACCGGAGCTGCGGGTTGTTTTGCGGCAGCTCCTTGGTGTTCACGTTGATGAGCTGACTAAAAAACAGGTTGACGATCAACCTGCTCTCGGCGAGCTTGTTGGGCTGGATGCCGATGTAGACGGTCATCTTCTTCTTGCGCACATCGGTGAGCAGGAAGTCGTCGGCGCTGGTGGCTGCGTCCAGCACGGGGTTGATCCAGGCGTTGAGCGGCTCCTTGAAGGTGCCCAGGATCGAGGCGAAGGTTTCCGCCGCCTGGGATAGAAGGTTTGAGAAGGCCGACTGCGCGGTGCCGCTCAGGAACGGCGATTGCGCGAGTTGCTCGTAGAACTTGCGCAGGTCGGTGCCGTCACCGGAAGACAGTTGGTAGATCTGCCCGAGCGTGGGCGTGACGCGGAACTGCTCGGAGATCCCCCGGCCTTTTTCGTCATCCCGCCTTTCGAACAGATACAGCGCAAACGCCATGAATGCGTTGCGCGCCTGGCTGACCCAGAATTTCTGGTCGTCCGCACCGTCCGGGTACAGCATGGCGGCGATGCTCATCAAGTCCGACACACGGAACGCCGGATCGCTGGAGACATAGGTCAGCGGATTCCAACGGTGCGTGCGCCGATCTTCCGCAAAGGGATTGAAAAGATAGACCTCCTGGCCCTGGCTCGCACGCCATCCGCTGGTGAGCTCATAGTTCTCCTGCTTGATGTCGAGCACCACCATCGATTCCCCGTAGTCGAGCAGATTGGGAATGACGATGCCGACGCCCTTGCCCGAGCGCGTGGGGGCCGCAAGAATGACGAACTGCTGGCCCGGCAGGCGCACCAGCTTGCCGCCGAACTTGCCCACCAGAACTCCGTTGTCCGCAGGCTTGAACATGCCGAACTTGCCGAGATCAGTGCTCGTAGCGAAACGGGCGTCTCCATGGATCGAAGGGGCCTTGGTCCTGGCGAGCAGCGCCAGCAGGCCCAGCCAGAGCAACAGGGGGGCGCCAAGGCCGATGTAGCCAGCCAGATGGATTTGCTGCGAGTAGGCGTGGTAAGCGGGCAGTTCCAGCGCTTGCCAATAGCCCGGGTAGGTGTTCCATGCCAGCGTTCGCGTGTCCAGTTTGAGCAGCAAGAGGGTGAGCCACCCCGACAGGTAAAGCCCTGCCGGGAGCGCCGCAAGGAGGGTCAGGGCTGCGCCCGCCCACTTGGCCTTTGTCATTTGAATATCACTTGTAGTTGACGGGCCCGCCGAGCACTTCGAACAGCTCTATCGCTATCAATTGGCAGCTTGCAGCGAAGTGTCCATGAGCGTCAGGAGATTTGACCTTGAGGCGCGACTCAGTGAGACATGGCCGGCGCTGCCTGCTGCGGGAGAGACTGAGCCATGTGCTGTGACTGGTGGCCCTGCTGTGTCGCGGTAAAGGCTTGCGAGCTTTGGGCCATGGGTGTGTTCAGTGCCACCATCGTGTCCACACCGACCACCTTCGACTGCGCGGTCCCCAACTGGCCCTGCGCGGCGATGAGTTTGTCGCCACGGTCATTGGGCTCCACATGGTCAATCCGCTTGAGCCCATGGTGATGAGCTTCCACAGCCAACGCAGCGGCGGCATTCCTGGTGCTCTGGGGATCCACCTTGATGCAGTGATCGTGATTCCACTTCTGCAACTTGTGCAACGCCTGCTCGTACAGCGTGTGGCCGGGATGACCGGCAGACGTGATCATCGGTGCGCCCGAACCTGTCGAACTCAGTGCCACGCCGCCCTTCGACTGGAGTTCGCCCAGGTACTTGTTGCTGTCGTCCTTCAACTGACCAAGAAATTTGTTGTACTCGGCAGGGTTGGTGTTCCATGCCTTGTAGATATCGGCAACGTCACCGGATTTGGCTGTTGCTTTCTTATCCAGATAGATGGCAATGCCGTGTTCTATGTTGGAGTTCAAATCAAAGCGGTTGAATTCGCCCAACTTTTGCCCGTTGATTCTGGAGGTTCCGTCCAAGCGCTGGTGAGCATCTTTAGCCGTCGAGTCGGTAATCTGAAAAACGCCGGATGCCGACGATTGATGCCCAGGCGTTGCTGCATCCGGATTGAACCTCGACTCGACCTTGGCGATGGCGATGAGATTGGCCGTGTCGCGATCCGACAAGCCATACGCATGGGCCTTGCTGACGATCGTGTCAATCACCTTTTGCTTGACCTCGTCGGACACCCCTCCTGCCTCGCGGGAGAAGCCTCCGACGCGACCGGGCGCCGTGTCGATCGGATCCTTGTAGTGGCTGTGATTGGTCATGACCCTCTCCTATTTGGTTGGAACGACTCTGTCGACCGAAATTGAGTTGCTTTCCTGAGAGCCGTCGAGCAGGCGCTCAAGATTCTTGGACAGTTTCTTGCGTGGCAATTGAAGCGAACGGGTGGCAGAGGGAGTAGACCCCATCAGCCGTCCGTGCGTGGTGTAGACATCCATCCATTCGCAGGTCGAGCAATTGCCAAAGTTGCTGCTATGTGCAATGACATAGAAGTCTCTTTTTCTTGAATTGCAACTCAGTTGGTAAACGAACGGCTCATCTCTATTTTTAACGGGCTTGGGAACGTAGTTGATGAAGGGACCATCGCGCGCATCGGTCTTTTTGAAGGTCAGCTTCTGGGTGCAAGGAGGCGGAGCGCCATCGCTGCTGGCGACACAGGCGGTTTGAATTAAAACCTCCGATCCACCACAAACCAGGGCATTCGTTTTTGAAAGAGGGGAGGTCGTCTCCCCTGCCAAGCTGGATGCCGAGAAGCACGCGACCGAGGCCAGCGAAAAGATCAGAGTGGATCGAAGAAGGAACGAGCGAGCGAGGGTGGGTGTCCTGGTTGCTATTAAATTGGTAGCTGGCATCAAAGTATCCATGGGCGTTGGCGGGTGATTTGGTGATGAACGCAAAGTGCTGATGCTCGGGACGAGCAGACTCAAGCCAAAATCGGCGCGGCCTGCACTGGCTGGGCCACCTGCTGCGACCGCTGCTGGTTCTGTTGCTGGGTTTGCGCATCGGCAGCGACAAAGGCTTGCGAGCTTTCTGCCAGCGGCGTGTTCAGCGCCACCATCGTGTCCACACCGATCACCTTCGATTGCACTGTTCCCGGCTCACCCTGCACGGCAAGGATCCTGTCGCCGTTGTCGTTCAGCGCCACACGGTCGATCTGCTTGAACCCGGATTGGCAAGCTGCTGCAGCCAACGTACCGGCGGCATTGCAGGTGCGTTGATCGGAAGGGATGCCGCGCTCGGCATTGATCTTCTCCAGTCCGGCCAAGGACTCCTTGTAGAGCCCGTTGCCAGGGTGCTGGACATCGTTCAGCAACGGCGCTGGCCCTGTCTGGCTGCTGAACCATGACCCCTGATGGGTGAGCTTTTCAATTGCGCGGGAAGCGTCCTCGCGCAACGCTCCGCCGGCCCGCTCCAGCGCCTCGCCTGCCTGCCGAGCGCCTGTCTCCACCTTGTTGCGCGCTGCATCGTAGACCTGCCCCACGGCATGGCCGACGGCCTTCACGCCTTGACCGACCGCCTGGCCGGCCTGCATCCCGGTTTGCAGCGGAACCGATGCGATGGCACGGGCGTTGTATACGTCGTTGCGGTAGCGATCGATCATGCCGTGATGGACGTGATACTGCGCCTCGTTCTCCCGCGAGATGATCGAGCGACCCAGCGTCTTGCCGTTGGGCACGAAGTTGTCGACGAAATGCGCGCTGAAATCGGTTGCCTTGGCGGGATTGCGCGCAGTCAGAGCGCCGCCATCGTCGCGGTACCCCGCCTTGCCCAGCGTGCCGATATCCTGCTGGGCCGCATAGACCCGCACCTCGCCAAAGTGCGCGCTGGCTGCGCTTACAGGATCGCCGGCCCGGACATGGTTGATCACCTGATGCCCGCCTTTCGGAACGCCATGCACCAGCCCGGCCGCGCCAAAGGCGTTGAAGGTTTCGCCCTTGAGGCCGAACTTGTGGGCCTGAAGTTCGGCCAGCGTGCCGCCAAGCGAGTGGCCGGTGACGGTGACATTGAGAGGGCGTTGCGTTTCTTGTGCATCGGCCTTGGCTTGCACCAGCACCCTTTGCGTAAAAGCCTGGGCTTCGGGCGCCTGGGCATTGAGCCCCGTCAATGCCATGCCGGCATCGACGACGCCGTCTTGCACCGGCTCGCGGCCAAACTCGGTGCCGCGAAATGCAATGACCACCTCGCCCGTAGCGACCCGCTGGTAGGCCGTTGCCTGAAATCCCGTTTTGGGGTTGTCTACATGGTCGAAGGTTTTATACGTCACACCACCAAGAATGACCTCTTCATCCTGCGCATGGTCGTGATACGAATCCTGCGCCAGTAGCGCGTAGTCCGTTGATTTGAAAGTCATTCGAACCTCTCTTCAGCGCTGAGTGAGGTTGAAAAAGTATTCTTCGATTCGTCGCCGAAATCGGATCGGTTCGCATTGCCGATGCTGATGCGCGGATGGTCGTCGCGTTTCGATTTGGCGTCTTCGCTGAAGTAAGACCGACGGTTGAAATAGCGCGTGGCCGATTTTTTTGTTGCTATTTCGTTAAGGGAGAGAAAGGGGCCGAAACTCAGGTTTCCAATCCTCAGGCTGGCGTTAATTCCGGTCGACACCCAACGACACAAGCCCAGTCCGAAGTAGTCCTCGTCCGTCAACAGGTCGACATAGAACTCACCCTTGTAGACCTTGTCGCTCACGCGGGTCAGTGCCATCGGTACGCGCTTTCTTGGAACTAGCGTGGCGCCGCTGAAAGGGGTGAGCGGTACGCAATTACCGTTCGCTACTTCATAGCCAGCTGACCCCTCAACGGCATCGAACGGCCCCGGCGAATCCTCGATGGTCAGGGTGATTTCATAGCGCATCTTGGGTTGCGGGTTGAGTTTGATGTCGGGTTGTTTCATAGACTGTCCGCAGGCCGGAAGGGTGAGGGTCAAAAGAAGGAAGAGGGCGGTGGCAGAGAGGCGCTTCATTGCCGTTTCACCCCATGGCGTCCGTCTGGCAGGCGCATGCGCCTATCAAATTGGTAGCGGTGGGTGAGGTGCACGATGTCTACCGAATTCGCACTGGCAGGCTGCAGGCGGTGTAGTAGGCCTGGCAGTTGGTGAGACCGGTGTCACGGCATGTCTTCATGCCCAACTCAACGGCTCTATTGACCGTGGCGGCACTGGCCGTGTTATGAGCGCCATTGCCTGTCACGACCGCAACGCATTGATTGTCGTATGCGGCTTCGATTTCGCAATTCACGCCACCTTGTCGCTGGCAATCGCTTACGGCCGCTTGCGAGGCTTCTCGCTTGCTTCGCTTATCGACAGCGATGCCCATCACAGCTTTTGGCGAATCAATAGCAACTGCCCCCCACCGACGTTCCCATTGCTCGGCGGGTTGCTGAGGTGCTCGCTGTTGTCTGTTATCCGGCCCGCATGTGTTGAGACCGGGACCCGAGCCATAAGCAATCTGACCGGGAGGACATTGCTGGGCAAGCGCGGTGCCGCCCAAGAACATCCAGAGACTTGCCACCAGCAGTCTGTACAAGAGATGTGCTGACATGGGTCACGCCCCATCCACATTGAGCGCCCTCGGTGGTGGTGGAGCAGAAGCAGCCCTAATCTCATCCGCGGGGGGCTGTGATGGCATGGACGTCCTCGTGTTGCCGCCGAGTCCGCCATCGGGTCGACTAGGAGTAGTCGTTTCCGTCCTGTTAGGAGCCCCCGCCCCATAAGGCCCCGGAGCGCCCCCGCCCGGCGCAACCGCGCTTTGACTTCCACCACCGAGCACCGACTGGTGGTAGAACTGCCCCAGCGTCCCGCCGAAGAACTGCGCCGCCGCCGCAGGTGCGGTCACCAGCAGGGTCGTCAGCAGCAGTCCGATGCCCCCTTGCAGCATCGCCTGACTGGTCAGGCCCGTGCTTCCGCCCACGCCCAAAAAGCTGGTGATGGCCTGACCCGCCCACAGCCCCGCGGCAATGCGCAGGTTCAACTCAAGCACCAGCGACACCATGAAGCTGAGCACCGCCATCGAAAACAGCAGCCCGATGCCGTACAGCAGCCATTTGTGAAACAGCGGTTCGGTCTGCTTGAAAATCAGGCACAGGATGAACACGGGCCCCAGGCTGATGAACAGCGCCAACCCCACCTGGTAGGTCAGCAGCAGCGCCCCGGCGGTCAGGGCCGGGCTGGTGACGCCCAGCGCACCGACCACCGAAGACACGCCCACGCTGGTGACGTTGGAGCCGCTGGTGCTGACATCCAGGCCCTGCGCGTTGTCGATGGCCGACATGACCACCTGAGCGAGCACCAGGTTCTTGTCGATGGCCGAGACGGGCGATTCTTTCTCGCCGGTGACCATGTAGTTGATCTCCTGCAGCAAGTTCTGGGTGAAGAACGTGTGCAGGTCCGAGCCTCCAAGGGCCATGGTGCTTGCGGCGATCACGATCACCGCGTTGCGGCCCATGCTGGCCACCAAAGACATCATCGGCTCGCGCGACTGGCCGGTGAGGATGCGATAGCCCTTGGTCAGGATGATGAGCGTCAGCACGCCGCCTGTCAGCGCCCGCAGCGACTGCAACACGGCGACGAGCGCGCGCGTGCGCGTCCCGGCCTGTGCAATCCATCCGTTGAACGGTTTGTTTGCTATTGAATGGACGGCCGGTGTTGCGGTAGTCATGGGCGTTGGCGGGTGATCTGACTTGTGAATGAGAGTCTCAGCGAGACATCGAAGGCGCCGTTGGGTGCGCGGCATGTTGGCTGTTTTGCTGAGTGGCTTGCTGCTGCGCCTGTTGCACGACTGTGAACGCCTGCGAGCTTTGAGCAACCGGCGTATTCATCGACTCCACCGTCGGCACATCAACCACCTTGGAGAGCGCAGTGCCCGGATTGCCTTGAATCGCAAAGATCGTGCTGTTGTCGTTGCCACCTAGCGTGATGCGATCGATGCGGGTCAAGCCACCGCGCAATGCGGCCACTGTGATGGCGGCCGCGGCGTTGTCGGTCAACTGATCGGGCTTGCGGCCGAACTGGGCGTCGATCTCTTGAAGGGCGGACTTAGCCTGCTTGTACAGGGGGTGCCCTGGATGGCCTTCCTCCGCGAGGGAACCCAGCGTCGCCGCCTTGACGGCCCGCTGCATCGTCGGACTGTGGTAAACGGCCGCCAACTGTTTGGCATATTCCGGATCCGTGGCGTAGCCGGCCTTCTGCAGCGCAGTGGCCTCCTTTTCGAGGTTCCCCTTGGTGCCAAGGTCGAAAAGGCCCGACTCGGCATAGCGCGGATTCTCCTGGAGGAACTTCACACGGTCGTTCAGGGCTTTCTCATTGGAGCCATAGACGCGGAACTCCGCATCCACCATCACCTTCTTGCCACCCACGAATTCCGGAACGCTGAAAGTCTTGGTGGGTCCACGCCAATCAGGCGATGCCTTGATGTTGAAAAGGTTGTTGGTACCCGGCAGCACCTTCTCACCCCAACCCGTCTCCAGTGCGGCCTGCGCCAAGATCAATTCTTTGGACATGCCCGTTTGCTGTGAAACCGTGACTGCCGCAGGGTACAGATTCGCGATGAACTGTTCCTTGCCATTCGGTCGCGCGGGCGTGGTCGCTGCCGGTCGATTCTTGTTGTTCATGGTTTTCTCCCTTTAGGTTCCAGATCGCTGTTCAAACGTACCGTGAAGTTCTGCAAACGCGCATGGTCCGACGTCAGCCGCGAGTTGCCGTTGATGACGAGGCGATTGCCGTTCCAAACAAAGCGAGTCGCACCTTTATCCACCCAAACTGAGTAGGAGGCTGGTACTTCGACATCCTTCTGAAGCTGCACGGTACCCAGAGACGCATTGAGCTTCACTACGCGCAACAGCGTTTGCGAAAGGCTTTGCGATGCTTGCGTATCGGACTGCAGCAGCACGTAGAGCGAATCACCGTGGACCGTGCAATGCGTGGCTCGGCTTTGGTACACGTCTGCTGGCAACTCAGGCCGGGCGATCCATAGCAAGCGCTTGCCAGAGGTGTTGGTTGCATAGACCACAGGCGTTTGCTTCATGCCGTCTTCGTCAGTGCTGATGCCGGAGACGCAACGTCGGCCGTGGCCAATGGATGCGGATGCATATGCCGTGAAATGGTCGGGCAACTTCACAGTAGCGAGAGGCGCGCTAGCCGTGCGGTGTTGAACCGGCGTGGTCGTTGTCCGCCCTTGGGCCGTTGCTTGATTCACAAGGCAGGCACTCAACAACAAACAGAGCGCGGAAAGGCGATTTAGGTGTGCAGACTTCATAGCAGGACCTTGGCTACCGAGTTCGTACTGGAAGGCTGCAGGCGGAGTAGTAGACGCGGCAGTTAGTGCGCCCAGCATCACGACATGTCTTCATGCCTATCGCTACGGCTTGATCTACTGTGAGAGCAATAGGTGTGTTGTGACTATCGTTGCTCGTTATGACTGCAGTACATTGGTTGTCGTATGCAGCTTCGATTTCGCAATTTGCGCCACCTTGTCGTTCGCAGTCACTAGCCGCCGCTCTCGAGGCTTCTCGCTTGCTTTGCTTGTCGACGGCTACGCCCATGACAGCTTTCGGTGAATCTATTGCAACTGCTCCCCAGCGGCTTTCCCACTGCGGCGCTGGTTGCTGCGGCGCCTGCTGCTGGTTCCCGTAGCCTGGAATGGGGTTGCAACCCTGCCACCCTTGCCCACCGCTGGGGTAATACCCCGGAGGGCAACTTCCCCCTTCCGCATGCGCAAGGCCATTCGAAAGCGCTCCCGCCGCCACTAGCATCAAAGCTCGCGCCAACATCTTCATCGTGCTTCTCCATCAACCTTGAGTGTCTTTGGTGGCGGGGGCACGGAGGCGGCTCTGATTTGGTCAGCAGGTGGCTCTGCCGAGGTGCGGTTGAGATTGCCGCCGAGTCCGCCAGATCGATCAGGGGGAGGGGTCGTCTGCGTCGTCTGGCTGGCCGGCGGCGTATAAGTCCCTGGCGCCTGCCCTTGCGGCCCGACGCTATTTGGGTTCGTCCCACCATTGACCTGCGCATTCGTTGCAAACTGCCCCATCGTCCCCCCAAAGAACGCCGCCGCCATCGGTGGCGCAGAGATCAGCAACGTCGTCATCAACAACCCGATGCCCCCTTGCTGCATCGCCTGGGTCGTCAGTCCCGCGCTGCCTGCAACGTCCAGCAAGCCGCTGACGGCACTGGCCGCCCACAGGGCCGCCGCTACGCGCAGCGTCAGGTCCAGCACGAGCGAGACCATGAATGACAACACCGCCATCGAGAACAAGGTGCCCAGCCCATAGTTCAGCCATCGCCAGAACATCGACTCGGTCACCTTGAAGATCAGGCACATGATGAAAATCGGCCCGAACCCGATGAACAGCGCCAGCGCCACCTTGTACATGAGCAGCATGGCCGCGGCCGTCATCGGCGGGCCGGCCACGCCCAGCATGGCGATCAGCGAGGCACGGCCTGCAGCGGCCACGTTGTCGGGGCTGTTGCTGGCGTTGAGTCCCTGCGCGCCGTCGATGGCGGCCATCGCCACCGCGGTGTAGACCAGGTTCTTGTCGATGGCCTTCTCGGGCTTCTCGTCGTTGCCCGTGACCAGGCCGTTGATGCCCGAGGCCATGGTGTCGGTGAAGAAGGTCTGGATGCTGGAGCCGCCCAGGGCCATCGTGGAGGCGGCGATCAGGATGAGGGTGGTGCGGCTCGCATTGACCACCAGCCCCATCATCGGCTCGCGCGACTGACCCGTAAGGATGCGGAAGCCCTGCACCATGATCCAGGCTGTGCGCAGCACACCGGCGAACAGCACCCTCAGCGACCGCACCACGGCGACGAGGCTGCGCATGCGCGTCTTCGTCCACGCGGTCCATCCGCTGAACAGTTCGTTTGCTATCGAATTGATGATTGGTGTCGCAGTGCTCATGGGCATTGGCGTCGAGGGGCGATCTAGCCTGTAGCCTCAGTTCAACGAGACAGGGCTGGTTGAGCTTGTGCCGGACTAGGCTGGGCCATCTGTTGTGCTTGCTGAGCCGGTAGATTGGCTGGCTGCTGCAACTGTTGCGTCCCGATGAAGGATTGCGAGCTTTGGGCCAGCGGCGTGGTCAGTGCCACCACCGTGTCCACACCGATCACCTTCGACTGCGCGGTTCCCAGCTGGCCCTGCGCGGCGATGAGTTTGTCGCCGCGGTCATTGGGCTGCACATGGTCAATCCGCGTGAGTCCGTGTTGATGGGCCTCCACCGCCAACGCGGCGGCGGAATTCTTGGTGCTCTGGGAATCCACCTTGATCTGGTGATCGTGATTCCACTTCTCCAGCTTATGCAGAGCTTGCTCGTACAGCGCGTGGCCTGGATGGGTTTTGTCTTGAAGCGTCTGTCCGGGCTCGGGGTCTCCTGGCTTGTACCCGTGGGCGAGTTTGGTTTCCCACTCGGCAGCGGCGGTCTTGCGCTCCGGCAGTGCGTTGTAGTGGCCGTTGACGTCCTTGGTGGCATGCTTGATGTCATGCTGATGACCCAACGCCACCACTCGCTCTTTCCAATACTGAACGGCGATCTTGGCTGCGTTAGCGGGTTCAGCGGCCAGATCGGGGTGGTTCACCAAATCCAGCCCAAGTGCTTTGCCGTAGTGCGCGTAGTTGTCGCGGCCTGTCAGTTGTACAAAGCCGCGGCCATGGTACTTCCAGCCATCGCCCGGCTCCGTATTGCCAAGGTTTCCTGGACGCTTGCCCCATTCACCGCCGTAGATGGCTTCGGCCACCTTCTCGGGTCCTTCTGCTGCAATCGCGTTGGCCTTCTCAAGAGTGTCCATCCCATTTCGCCCGGGAAAGACCTTCAGCAGACGTTCACCCGAATAGTTCAGGTTCTCGTGCATCTTCGTGAAGCCGCGCGACTCCACCTGCATCTGACCCATGAAATTGGCCAGTTCCTTGGCGTCGGTGATGCGCGCACTCTGCGCGGCTTGCAAAATGAGATCGCTGTTCTCCTTGGAGTACGGGGTGGCGTGGTGAGCGTGGTGCGAGTGTGATGCCGGGCGTGGTGGATGTGGCATGGTGGAATCTCCCTGAGTGAATCAAAAGTCAGCGATTTGCGTAGGGCAGACTGCCGTGAGATTCAATGTCGGCGTCCACCTTCCATTTGGAAACGGCATCGCTCCAAAGCTCATCGTTCTTAACGGTAGTCAACGTGGTTGGGCTGCAATGCATCTCACGGCTCGCATGCAAGGAGCCCTGGCGCTGTACCAGCAAGCCCGACTCCTTAAAACCCGTGCCCTCGATTGAGTACAAGATGTACTTGTAGTCCCCGTTGCTGAACGTGTGGGCATAGCCGCCGGTGGCACCGGCAAAGCGCAATCGGGTGAACGTGAAAGCGTCACTACCGTTGCCACTGGCCGGATACCTCAGCTCGATCTTCGAGGGGCGTCCATACAGGTAGTGAAAACTTCTGCCCCCTTGCTGAGCAGAAGCGGTCGACGCGCACAACGACACCATCTTGCGGGCCGGGCCTTTCAGCGTGCAAGAAAACACAGGCTCCTCGCTCGCCGCGCACAGGCTGGGTGCCAGGGTCTTTTGTGCGGAGGCGTGAAGGCAAAGAAGACCGAGAGCAGATGCGGTAAAGAGTGAGCCAATACGGTTCATGGAGTGTTTGCTATCTAATTGACAGCTGGTGCAGCAGGATCTGTGGGCGTTGATGTGCGATCAGATCTATGAGATGACGGTGTCTACCGAATCCGCACTGGCAGGCTGCAGGCGGAGTAGAGAACACGGCAGTCCGGGTTTCCCTCGCCGCGGCATGTTTTCATGCCAAGTTCGGTGGCTTTTTGTATCGTGGCGGCATTTGGCGTGTTGTAGGTTTTGCTACCTACTACGAGCACGGCGCATTGGTTGTCATACGTCACGTCAATCTTGCAATTCACCCCCCCCTGTCGCTGGCAATCGCGAATCGCGGCCTGCGATGCTTCTCCTTCGCTTCGCCTATCGACGGCAACACCAATCACAGCGTTGGGTGCATCCGTCGTGATCGCACCCCATCGCCGCTCCCATTGCGGCGCTGGCTGCTGCGGTGCCTGCTGATTTCCATTCCCAGGGATTGGCGCGCATGAGGAGGGCTGATTGGGCGCAAATTGAAAGGGGTACATGCCTTGAGGGCAGCCCCCTTCAGCATGCGCGAGACCGCTCCCAAGCAATCCCGCGCCCATCAACAATAAAACTCGTACCAACGTTCCCATCATGCTTCTCCATCAACCTTGAGCGCCTTTGGTGGCGGGGGGACGGATGCGGGTCTGATCTGGTCAGCAGGTGGCTCTACCGACGCTCGGTTGAGGTTGCTGCCAAGGCCACCGGATGGTTGGCCTACGGGAGCCGTTTGCGCTTTATCGGGAGCCTGTTGAGCATAAGACCCCGCTGGCTGCCCGCCCGATCCCGGGCTGCCCGCGTTCTGTTGCCCCCCGCTGACCGCCGGGTACGGGTTGAAACTCCCCATCGTCCCCCCAAAGAACGCAGCCGCCATCGGCGGCGCAGAAATCAGCAACGTCGTCATCAGCAACCCGATGCCCCCTTGCTGCATCGCCTGGTTGGTCAACCCCTGACTGCCTTCGAGATCGAATATCTTGGTGAGGGCGCCGGTCGCCCACAAGGCCCCAGCCACGCGCAGCGTCAGGTCCAGCACGAGCGAGACCATGAAACTGAGCACCGCCATCGAGAACAAGGTGCCCAGCCCATAGTTCAGCCATCGCCAGAACATCGACTCGGTCACCTTGAAGATCAGGCACATGATGAAAATCGGCCCGAACCCGATAAACAGCGCCAGCGCCACCTTGTACATGAGCAGCATGGCCGCGGCCGTCATCGGCGGGCCGGCCACGCCCAGCATGGCGATCAGCGAGGCACGGCCTGCAGCGGCCACGTTGTCGGGGCTGTTGCTGGCGTTGAGTCCCTGCGCGCCGTCGATGGCGGCCATCGCCACCGCGGTGTAGACCAGGTTCTTGTCGATGACCTTCTCGGGCTTCTCGTCGTTGCCCGTGACCAGGCCGTTGATGCCCGAGGCCATGGTGTCGGTGAAGAAGGTCTGGATGCTGGAGCCGCCCAGGGCCATCGTGGAGGCGGCGATCAGGATGAGGGTGGTGCGGCTCGCATTGACCACCAGCCCCATCATTGGCTCGCGCGACTGGCCCGTGACGATGCGGAAGCCCTGCACCATGATCCAGGCAGTGAAGAGCACCAGGGCGATGGCCGCGACCGCTGACATGGCGTTCTGCATGAGGTTGTCGCGGAAGGTGTTGATTCGGTCGTCGACCCAAGCGTAGATCAGCGCGAAGTAGGCCATGTCCATGATGAGGAGCCTTTACTTGATGGCCAGGGCGGCCGCCAGGGCGCCTGTCTGGATGAGCTGGCCTAGACTGGGAAGGCTGCCGCCGCTGCCTTTGATGGCGGTCTGTGACAGGGCGTTTTGCTGGCCTTCGTGGAATTTGATGGCGGCCTCGTAGGCGGCCAGACGGGTGCGCCAGAAGCCCATTTCGGCTTGCAGCTTGCCGATGGTGCGCAACGACTCGTTGGTGTTGGCCCACAGGTCGCCCTGGGTCTTGGCCGAGCCGCGGTTGCTGTCGATCTTGGTGAGCTGCTCGCTGTATTGCTGGAAGCGGTTCGCCATCTCGATGCTGTCGTTGAAGGCCTGAACGCGCAACTGGATGAGCTGCTGGCAGATCTGCTGCTTGATCGAAGAGGAGTTGGTCGCGCTGATGGTGGCGATGCTGGTGACGTTCTGACTGGAGCCGCCAGCCCCTGCGGCAGCGCCCAATGCGCCGCCGCCCTGGCTGGGACAGGCCTGTTGCACGTAGCCAGAGGTGTCCGAGATTTTCTGAAGCTGGTTGCCGGGGGTCAGCGTCGCCGAGAAGCCCAGGTTGGCGACACTGGTCTGGATTTCCTTGAGGACGTTGGAGGTCGTCTTGTTCAGATCGCCATCGCCGAGACGGCTTTTGATGTCGTCGAGTTTGTCTTGGGCTTTTGAGTCGCTGACGTCGACGTCGGCGTGGGCGATGCCGATGAGAGCGGTGGCCGCGATGACGAGGAAAGCCGCGCGAAATACACGTGCTGCACTTGGTAAGGTCTTGCGCGGGGGGATGTGAACAGGCTCGGCGCGAGCGAGGGTCGGGCGTCGGATCATGGCGGCTTCTTGGGTGGGTGTTGTTGTGCTGCTTACTCGACGCGGCCCCATTGGTTCATGATGGTGTCGGAAATATTGCTGTTGTTCTGGGTGTTGGTGGCGCCCGAGCAGCTGTTCATGTACTGCTTGCGGTAGTCGTAGGACTGGTCGGGCCAGAATTTGATAACGGGGTAGTAGGTCCAGATGGCAAGGCCACCGGGGGCCGGTATGTGCCAGTAGGCGATGGCGGAGGAGCAGTTGCCGGGTGGGGTGCCTTGGCCGGAGATGCTGGCCATGCAGAGGTAGAGGGTGCAGGGGTCTGGAGCCTGGGCATGTGCGGATGTGTTCACGCTGGCGATTCCCAGCGCGAGGGAGAGGGCGGCCAAAAGGGTGCGCAGTCTCATGGAAACCTCCGAAGTATTGAAGTGATGGTTGGCAGGGCCTGGGGTCGATCAGGCGATGAGGCGCGGACGCGCCGCGCGCTGGACGGGCTGGACGGGCTGGACGGGCTGGTCGGGCTGGTCGGCGGGCGCGGTCACGCGCTTGCCGCTGCCCTTGCGGTTGTCGTAGAAGTCCCGCAACCATTGCTCGGGCCGCAGGTCGTCGATGGGGATGCCCTCGGCCCTGGCGCTCTGGTGCAGCACGCCGTGCAGGATTTCGATGTTGTCGGTGGAGGCGGAAATGACGGCGAGCGCGTCGTCCATGCCGCGCAGGTCGAGCTGGCACACCGAGGACATGTGGCCCTGCTTGACGAGGAAGCGGCGCGAGCGTTCGTCCAGGCTGATCACCACCTGGTATTCGGACTCGGTAAGCTTCAGGCCCTCGATGTAGTCCGCGCGGCTGGCGTTGGGGTTGGGCAGCAGGATCATGGTGGCGGTCTGCTCGATGAGCGCGGCCGAGATGTCGCTGCCCAGCGCGTCTTCGGGGCTCTGGGTGGCGAAGATGCCCATGCCGTTCTGTTTACGGATGGTCTTCTGCTTGTTCTTGGCAAAGTCCTTGAGGGCGCCGCCGCCGTCGAGAATTTTCCAGAACTCGTCCATCACGTAGATGAGGCGGCGGCCATCAATCAGGGCATCCAGCCGGTGCAGCAGGTAGTTGATGACCGGGACGCGTACCTCGGGGTTGTCGATGACATCGGTGTAGTCGAAGCCTATGATGTTTGCTTTTTGCAGGTCGATGGTGTCCTTGGGGTTGTCGAACACCCAGCCCAACGAGTTGCCCGCGGTCCACTTGCGCATGCGGATGAAGAGACCGTCGTCCCCCATGTTGGGCAGGCTCTTCTGGAAGTTGGTCATGTTGCGCAGATGCTCGGGCGTGTCGAGCATGGCTTCGACGGCGCGGAAGATGTCGTCTTCCTCGCGGGAGGTGTAGTCCAGCTTGCCGGCCAGCACCTTGACGAGCTCGCTCAGGAACTGGACGTTGGCCTCGGTGCGTTCGCAATGGAAAGGGTTGAAGCCGGTGGGCTGGCCGTTTTCCAGCGAGAGGTAGTTGCCGCCGCAGGCGCGCACGAAGATCTCGGCGCCGCGATCCTTGTCGAAGAAGAAGATGGTGGGCGCGGGGTCGAGCTTCTGGATCTGGCTGAGTAGGAAGTTGATGAGCGCCGTCTTGCCGGTGCCGGACTTGCCGATGACCATGGTGTTGGCAATGGCCTTTTCGCCCAGCGAGTTTTCGCCGGGCAGCGTGGCGTGGAAATTGAAGTAGTAGGGCTGGCCGTTGACGGTCTGCAGCGTGGTGACGCACGGGCCCCAGGGGTTGTTGTCGCGCTTGCCGCTGGCGAAGTTGTGCAGTGGCGACATGCCCAGAAAGTTGAGCGAGCTGACGCTGGCCAGCCGGGTGCGGTATTTCCAGTTGCCGGGGAATTGCGCGTAGAACGCGGCGGTGACGGCCAGGTCTTCCTTGATCGAGACGAAGCCCGCGTTGGAGAGCTCGGCGCGGGTGGTGGCGATGTGCTGGGAAAGCGTCGCCTGGTCGGGCGCGTAGACGGCGATGGTGAAGTGATACTGGCCCAGCACAAAGTTGCCGGACGAAATCTGGTCCATGGCCTGATCGAGCTCGACGATCTGGCTGACGGCCTTGTCGCCGGACGAAATCATCATGCCCTTGGTGCGCTCGAGCGCCTTGAGCGCGTCGTGCCGCCCCATGGGGCTGAAGGAATGGGTGATGACGTATTCGAAGTCGAGGTACTTGAGCCCGTTAAGGATGCCGGGATGGGTACCGTCGGGGTATTCCTTGACATTGAGGATGGCGCCGAAGTGATTGACGCCGTTGGGTGTGGTCAACACGAAGTCGCCGGTCTTGGCGGAGAAGCGCTGACGGCTGACGGCGAGGTAGCGGTAGACGGGCGCCTTCAGCACCGGCACGGGCTCGTCGACGCGGTTGAGCAGGTAGCCGAAGAATTCGAGGGTTTCCGAAAAGACGATCCCGTTGGTGGCCTCATACATGCGCAGGCGAACGGGCGTGTAGTCCTTGAGCACGGCCTCCATGTTGCCGGCCAGTTCGAGTATCTTGTCGATGGCTTGTTGCTGTTCGGACGCCAGCCGAGAGACATCGGCGGACTTTTCGACGAAGCGTTTGCCCGAGACCACGGGGCGGTACAGCATCGTCACGTAGAGCTCGTTCTGCATGAGCTTTTGCGCCGAGAGCCCTTTGAAGTACGCGTCGGACAGCGATTGGTTGAAGGCTTCCTTGAACCGGCTGCTGTCCTTGACGTGCCGGCGGCGGCGCAGGTCGTGCACCCAGAAGGCCACATTGGTGAAGTCCGGCGCGCGCAGCGTTTGCAGCATGCGGTTGAAGGTGTTGTGCCGGTGCTCGAGTTCCCATTCTTCGCGGCCGACGAAGGGCAACCCTTCCAGTCGCCAGGTCAGCAAGTAGTCGCCACCCGTGGTCTTGAGCACGGTAGGAGACACGTGCGTGGAAAGCGGAATGAACTCACCAATGGGGGTGTCAGGGCTGAAGGGCGGCGTGGACATGGTTATGGGCTCCCGGCTTCTTCTAGACGTTGTCTTTGGACTGCCCGCGATACACGTTGGGCGTGAACACCCACATGCCCTCATGCTGTCCGATGTTGCGCGTGCGGACACGGAACTGCAGGCGCAGCCCGAGCAGCCGGAAGATCAATTCGTCGCGCTTGGCCATCATGCGCATGATGAAGATCACCGGCGGGATCAGCAGCAGATAGAACAAGTTGAAGTACATGGCCAGCAACATGCATCCGCCCGCGCCCAGGAAAAAGGGCACGTAGGGCACGCCCATGAACATGGGCGGGCGGGTGCAGCCGCGGAACATCGCGTTCTTATGCATAGTGGGTCAGCGACTGCACGATGCCGGCGAGTTGGGTCAAGGGATCGACCGTGATGCTGGCCGAGCAGCTCGTGCCGCCGCCGACGGCGGAGCTGTTGCCAAGAAACAGTTTGGCGATCTGGGTGGCCGCGCCGATCAGCAGGGCACCGATGAAGACTGGAGCAACGTCGCTGATGCGTTTGTGGGCGAATGCAATCTGGTAGCCCGAGAAAATGATGGCGACGGTTACAACCACGATGGACACGGCGTTGAGCACGCCGACGATGGTTTTGACAAAACCGCAGGCGGTTTCCCCGAGCCCGCCGTCTGCCGACCCCTGAGCCATGGCTAGGCAAGGCAGGACGATCAGCGCGGCAATGGCGAGATTGCGAAGCGTGCGCGCGTGCGCGCTGCTGGCGAACGATGGAGCGGCGGTGTTGTTGTGTTGGCGTTGCATGGTGAGTTCCTCTCTGATTGATAAAAGTGAAGGGCCGGGGTCAGAAAACAAAGGCGCCGTCGCCGGCAGGGCGGTCAGTCGGAGCGGCTTGTACTGCTGGGGCTAGCACGTTGCCCGCGCCTGGATGGCGAACCTGAGGCACGAAGACATCGGAGGCGCCCGCAGGTGCGCCGAGTGGCGAGGCGGGCACCTGGGTGGCTGCAACTGCAGCCGCAGCAACTGGTTGCGTGGAAGCATCCAGCGGGACCACGCGCATCGAGATGCGCGATGCCGCGGTGGTGGATTGCACCGCCGCGATGGAGCGGGCGCCGGTCGGTGGCGCGCTGGCCGGACGTAGGGGGATCGCGGCGGGCGGCGCGGCTGGTGCTTGTGCGAGGGTGACGCCGCGGCTGATCGAGTCGTAGATTTTCTGCACGTAGCCGCTGCGAAAGCCAGTCACAAAGTTGCCGGAGTAGTAGCAACTGAAGGCCTTGCCCCAGTCGCCGCCGGCGCGGGCATAGCAGTTGGCCAGGATGCTGGCACCGGCGGCCAGATTGGCGCAAAGATCGAAGGCTTTCTCGTGGGTGTCGAACCCGTACTTGCGAAAGTTGACCTGATTGACTTGCGCTGCGCCAAGCGAATAGTTGTAGCCCTTGGACTTGAGCATTTGCGCCGTGGCCACCGCTTCTTCAAGCGTCTTGGGCTGGCGCACGACCTGGCCTCCAATAACGCCGATCGCGAACGGATTGGCGCCGGACTCGACGTGCACGACGTGTCGCATCACTTGCGCCGGAACGGCGAGGTTGGGGCAGGCGATGGCTTCCATTCCCGGGAACACGGTGTTTGCTCCTTCGGCCTCAGGAGGTGCCGGACGGCACCAGGCGAGCGGGGTCGAAGTCGATGCCCGTGATGTATCGCCGCCCCGCATGGGCCTTGATGTGCACGATGATGTCGATGGTCATCATGAGCAGGCGCTTGATGGTGGCGAATTCGAGCCCGGCGCCTTCGCTCGAGGCCTTGACCATGAGCGCGAGCTGGTCCCAGGTTTGCTCGGTGCTGCCCGAGTGGCAGCTCGTGATGGAGCCCGGGTGCCCCGAGGCGCAGTTGCGGATGAAATAGAACGCTTCGTCGCCGCGCAATTCGGCCAGGATGATCCGGTCGGGCTTCATGCGCAGGCAGGCTTCCATGCAATTCTTGGCGCTGATGTTGGCGGTGCTCTGGCCTCCCTTGGAGTAGAGCAGGTGCACCACGTTGGGCTGCTCGATGAAGAGTTCCCGCGCGTCTTCGATGGTGACGAGGCGCTCATCGGGCGGGATGTGGTGGACGAGCGACTTCATGAAGGTGGTCTTGCCGCTGCCGGTGGCCCCCGAGACCACGATGTTTTTCTTGTGGAGGACGGCTTGCTTGAAAAAGTCCGCGTAGCGCCCTGCGGCGCGCAGTTTGAGCAGTTCTCTGTCGTGCGCGCTGAGGCCTGGTTTTTCTTCGAGCAGCTCGTCGAAAAATCCGGCCTCTTGGTACTGGCCCAGGGTACGGGTCTGCCGGGACGGAAGCCGGATGGTGATGGACACCTGGCTCGCTTCGACGGCCGGAGGAATGACGAACTGGGCGCGCTGGCCGGTGGGAAAGGTCAGCGAGACGACCGGGTTGACGTCGGTGATGCGCTGGCCCGTATTGCTCTCGTTGACCACGGTGGTGCAGAACTGCAGCGCACGCGCGGCGGTGAGGCCTGGCACCTCGACGCGTTGCCAGCCGGAACGGTTTTCGAGGTAGATCTCACCGGGCCGGTTGATGCAGATTTCGGTGACGTCGGGCGAGTGCATGAAGTCACGGATGCCCAGCACCTGGTACTGGTAGTCCAGAAATTCGTTCGAGACGGCGGCAACGAGTTCTTCGGTCATGTAGAGCAATGCCGTGTCAGAAGTTCGCCACTACAGCGCTGAAGTCGACGTCCTTTGCGACGTAGACGTTGACGACGGTGCCCTGGTTGATGGTGACCGTGTCGGGCCGGTTGGCGTTGCGGCGCACGGCCTGGCTGGCCAGGCTCTGCAACGTCTGCGCCGTGGTGCTCTCATAAGGCGACTGGACGGCAAGCCCTCCCGCTGCAACGGTGGTCGACTGCGGGCCATGCTTTGCCAGTTCGTATTTGAAGGCGTCGGCGAACATGCTGATCAGCAGAGCCGAGGTGATGCGCTGGGCCCAGTGCTGGTCCAGGTGGCCCGGATGACCCGAGCCGCCGAGGTTGTCGACGCCGGGACTGGCCATGTTCACATCAATCCCGTTCGGGGTGACGATGCGATCCCAGATGACGGCGATGCGATCGCCGTTCGGTTCGGTGTCGTACTTTCCAAGTACCTTGGAGCCCTTCGGCAGCAGCAGGCGCTTGCCGGTGACGGAGTAGACCGGCTCGGTCACGACGCAGGACGTGAAGCCCGGAATGTCGCTGACGATATGCGTCTCCAGCACGCAGCGGATGTAGGTGCCGCGCAGCATGAGCACGTTCGGATGGACAAGGGCTTGTGCGCTCGACACGGCCGACAGTGGCTTCATGCGATAGGCGCTGTTCGGCGCGATGCCCTGGTCGCCACCCGCGCCGGGCAGGCCAGGGATGCCGCCCATGCCTGGTGCCATGCCGGCATATTGACCTTGCCCGGACTGGCCACCATCTGCGGGACCCACTGCAACCGTGCCCGTGCTCGATGCCATGCGCCGCTCCATGAGCGTCGGACCTTGTGGGCCTTGCGGTGCGGGCGGAATCGGCGGCAGCGACGGCTGGGCCAAGGGAATGGGTGGGGTTGGTGGCGTGGCGACCTGTGGCAGTGGCGGCGGTGCCGGCAGTTGGGGCGCCGCGGGAACCGTAACCACTTCTTCCTTGGCTTTTTGTGGCTTGTCGGGGCGCATCACGTTGCCGATCAGCCAGATGGCAGCCAACCCGAGCAGAAGCACGATGGCCGCGAGGAAGCCGAGGGCGCGGCGATTCATGCGTTGCATTTCGCTGGATTTGAGCTCCGGCGCGTGCGCGTCGAGATTGGGTGCAGTGGGCGCTCCCATGCCCTCGAATTGCCTCGAATAAGGATTGGGATCTTGCCGGTCATGGTCAGGCACGGCGTCTCCTGGTCGGGAAGGAGGATGTTGGTTCACTGGACGGTGTTCCTGCGAAGACCCACGACGTTGTCGCCGTGGCGGATGACCAGGTAGGGATAGGTCCCGTGGACGATGAGGGTGCTGCCTTCGACGGTGGTGTTCACCACGGAGTCTTCGTCGCGCTCCTTCTGGCGCATGTAGACGGTCGGGAAGTTGCCCGTCGGGAACTGCTTGAGGTCGCTCAGCTTGATGTAGGTGAAGCGGCTGTCGTCGTAGACATTGATCGGAACCAGCCAGGCTGCGCCGGCGCTGCTGGTGGCAAAGTCGTACTCAAAGTTGTAGCTCCGGTCCTTGAGCAGCGCCGTATTGAGCGCGGGTGCCTCGGCGACGCTTTTGGCTTCCTTGCCGAAGCTCATGTCGGCGGGATAGGTGAACCTGATTCGGTATTGGACGCCCGCGTTGCGCGCCTGCTCCAGGGTTCGCCAGTCGGTGGCCACGACCTTGAGTTCGAAGATGTACGAATTGGTCGCGGTGCGGATCATCATGTTGGTGTCCACATCGACGTTCTTCGGTTTCAGGTAGAAGACGTTGTCGCGACGACTAAGGTCCCAGCCACTGCTGAAGCCCGTGCTGTAGTCAAGGATTTTTTCTTCAGGACTCAGCTCGATCTGGGTGCTGATGCCCAGGCCGACACGCACCGGGTAGATACGGTCGGGCTGGTACTCGTACATCTGGACGGTTTGCGCAAAGGCGCAGGGCATGGCGCTGACGATGGCTGCGCACGCTACGGCCATCAGCGCCCGTCGGCGGTTGTTGGACGGTTGTGATTTCATCGGCGGCGCGTTCCCTGATTGGCACCTGTCGGCGCGACGGCTGGAGCGCTGGGCGCGGCTGCGCCTGGTACCCCGAAACTGGGTGGAGGAGTGGTTGGCATGACGGGTTGCGCAGGCGGAGCCGCCGCGCCGGGCATCGCGGGCATGCTTTCGGCGGACTTGGGATTGCTTGGGACCTCTTCGGGCGGCGATGAGGCGTAGTCGGTATCCACGCGATAGTCGGTAACCTGGAAGCCGAGCGGATTTTCGATCCGCCGCTGCTCGTCCATCGTGAGGTTCGACTTGTAGGTGAACGCCATCGTCACGATCTTGCTGTCCAGCGGCGCCGAGGACCCGTTCTGCTTGTTGTAGACGCTGCGCTGGAAGCGTACGGTGGCGCCCTTGGGAACTTCGCCGCCCCCGCCACCGATCAGGGTGATGCTCAGGATGCGGACCCGGATGGCTTTGTCCTTGCCGTAAAGGGTGTACGGGTTGATGGGATTTGCTGACGAATACAGGTTGGTGTAGCCGCCGGAGACGTTGGGCGACGACATGGTCAGCACCGTGGTCCAGTCGCGCAAATTGGTGATCGCGAGGTCGTAGGACTCGCGGGCCAGGACGAAGTGGGCCACGTTGCTGCGATTGATCGCTTCGCTCGTGGTGATGCGTTGCAAGGCGGCATCGTCGGTCAGGCGCGCGGCGGTGCTGGTGCCTGTGTACGCATCGGCGATGACCAGGTATGGCACTTTTTCCTTGAGCGGCAGCACGTAGAAGTAGCCGCCCAGCAGCACCAGCGACATGACCACGGCACTGCCTGCCACCCACCAGGCACGCCGCTCGCTGCGCCGCGCGATGTCCGCGATGGTGAGTTCGAAGTTGACCGACTGAGTGAGTGTTTCGTCGATCTTCGAGGTCGACGTTTTTTTTCCGAACATCAGTTCGATCCGGGCGTGGCCTGCGCGATGCCCGTGTTTTGGACCAAGATGCGCTTGTTGTCGGCGGTGACCAATACACCCTGCTGCGCGTAGATGCCGCTCAGTTCGCTCACTGCGGACTGAAGGTCATTGGTGCGGAGCTTCGCGATGGGTTGGTACAGGGTGAAGTCGGAGCCCGACTGATAGGCCAACTCCAATCCGTTGTCCGTTGCCCAGCGCTTGAGCAGGGTCCGAAGCGTCGCGTCCATGGGCGACGCGTAGAACGTGTAGGCAGGAGAGAGCGGTATCTCGGTGGGCGCACTCTGGAATCGGTTCACCGGGGCCCAGGAGCCGCCGTAGTCCCTTGGCGCTGGTGTGCCACACCCGGCGAGGGTGACCAGGACAAACAGTGACGCTCCCGCCACAAGGCGGTTCGAACGCCTTCTGCGTGGAGCGGTGAGAGAGCGAGAGAAATGCCAAGACACGCGAGACGCGCTGCTTGGCCGTTGAAGCCGATCGCCTGCCGCACGGGAATGCGGAGTGACGGCCACGCGATCGCCAACGGCAATCGCCTGAACAGAATCAGACATTGAAACCCCCCCTGAGGTTCTTAGTATTTTTTTTATTCTAGGGTAGGAAAGGCAATGCGACGGCGCAAGCACTGCGATGAGGCAAGAAAAGCAACGCGCGCTGTGATTTCCTTCTCGGACGCAGCGCCCCATGGGGCCTGACAGCATGGCGCGCCCAAGGTGACCATTTCCCCTCCCTCGCCCTGCCCCTGTTGCCGTTCGTGCTGCGGCAGCTGCTGGCCTGACGCGCTACTTCGCGCTCGGCGGTAGCGCGTCGAGTCGCTGCGAAAGTTGCTCCAGCAGCGGCCGGATTTTCTCGCCCACGCGGATCTGCGGGTTCGAGAAGCCGTCTTCTTTGCCGGCCTCGATTTCGCGTTCACGGATCAGCGGTACGGCGGCGGCAAAGGCCGCTTCGAACGAATGGGTCTTGCGCAGTTGTTCGTCGAACATCGCGCGGCCGAAGAACGTGAGTTCCGACAGGCGCCCGCAACCATAGGAAGTGTGGGTCGCATCGGCGGCCGTCATCACCAGCGTGTCGTCGTTCGCCATCGGCTCGATCCAGCCACCCGAATAGCAGGCCGAAATTGCCACCACGCGGTGCCGGATGCCGGCCTCGTCGAGTGCCTTGCGCAGTTCTTCCGGCGTGAGCCCTGGCACCGACAGCGGCCAGTGCGAAGCGGCCAGCTTGTGGTCGCTCGCGCCGTGCGAGGTCATGTAGACCACCAGCAGGTCGTTGTCCCGGTCCATGCGCTGCGCCAGCGCGGCCACGGCGCGCTGCAGGTTGAGCGGCGTGGCCCAGGGCAGCGTGTCGGTGGTCGTCGCATGGTTCATGAGGTGCAGCACCCGGCCCTTGGCGTCGAAGCGCTCCTCGAGCAGTTGGGTGACCATGCGGCTTTCGCGCAGGAACACGTCTTCCGTCGCATAGGGCGCGAACACCAGGCCGTAGACGTTGGTCTGGCCGGCTTGCCGTTCGCCGATCCCGGCGACGGCGCGTTGCCAGACTGCCTGCTGCTGCTCGAACGCCTCCTGCGTGAGGCGCAAGCGTGGACGAGGGGGCTCGTCGGTGGCCGCGCTGCGATCCGGCTCCCACACACGGGCCGCGTCGCCCAGCGACTGCCATACGCCGAGCGCGAGGATGGCCGCCATGCCCGGCAGGAACAGCGCGAGCCGCACGCGCGACGTGGCGTAGCGAGCCGTCAGCCGCAACAGCGCCGCCAGCACCCAGGCCAGCAGCAGGCCATACAGCGCCCAGAAGCCGTTGGGCGTGGTCAGCGGTTTGGGCAGCCAGCCGCGCAGGTAGCTCACGGAGAGCGCGACCATCAAGAGCGTGGCCGGCACGCTGCTCCAGCCCACCAGCGCAAACCAGCGCGGCAATCGGCCGTCGTCGTGCGCGGAGCCACGCCCCGCCAGCACCCACCAGCCGAGCCAGAGCGTGGCGCCGATCGCCCATAGCGCATTGAGCGATGCCAGCCAGTTCAGCGTGACCGGCCCGTCGATCTGCAGGCGCTCGGCGCCGAGTACCAGCAGATTGGGCAGCAGCGCGAGCAGCAACAACTGCCAGGGCGTCGGAATCGCGTCGATGCGCGGCGCCAGCAGCAGGGCGCTGCGCAGGCCCTCGGCGATCCACTGCGCGATGCCGGCACGGGGTGGTGCGGGCGGTTCGGTCAGCGGCAGTTCAGCCACCGGGCCGTCATCTTCGGAAATGTCCTCACTCATGCCCTCGATCATGCCTTTACAAAGGGCTACTTTCGCCCGAAGTCGCCGGATGGCCGAGTTTTCGAGAATAATTCTCATTTTGATAACTTGGACTTCGCGGGTGACCCCACAGAACGCAGCGGCTGCGACCGCCATGAGCCTCGATCAGCTTCCCAGCAACCAGTGGGCGACGGTGGTCGACCTGACGCTGCCCGATGCGGCGGACGACCGCGAACTGGTGCTGCGGCTCACCGAAATCGGTTTCGTCCCCGGCGAAGCGGTGCGCATCGTGGCCAACGGCGTGCCCGGCCGCGAGCCCTTGGCCGTGCGCCTCGGCCACACCACTTTTGCGCTGCGCCGGCACGAAGCGTCGTTCATCCGCGTCACGCCGGGGGCCGCGCAGCATGGTTGAAGCGACCCTCAGCTTTCAGCCCGGCGCCACCGGCACGGCGACCACGCCACCCGCGCGCATCGCCTTGCTCGGCAATCCCAACTGCGGCAAGACAGCGCTGTTCAATCTGCTCACGGGCAGTCGCCAGAAGGTCGCCAACTATGCGGGCGTGACAGTCGAGCGCAAGGAAGGCACGTTGCGCACCGCTGCGGGCCGCCGTGTGTTCGTGCTCGACCTGCCCGGCGCCTACAGCCTCAATGCGCTGTCGGCCGACGAGGCCGTCACGCGCGACGTGGTCACCGGCCAGAGCAAGGAGGCGCTGCCCGACCTGCTGGTGTGCGTGACCGATGCCACCAACCTGCGGCTGAACCTGCGGCTGGTGCTGGAGGCGCGCCAGCTCGGCCTGCCGATGGTGGTGGCGCTGAACATGACCGATATGGCCAAGAAGCAGGGCATCACGGTCGATGCCGCAGCGCTGTCGCGCGAGCTCGGCGTGCCGGTGATCGAGACCGTCGGTGTGCACACGGGTGGCGCGCAGGGCCTGCTCGAACAGCTCGACGCACCGGTCGCGGCCGCGGCCCGCGTGCCCTGGCAGGCGCCGGCCATGGCAGATGTGCTGGCCACGCAGCGCGAGGTGCGCCGCATCCTTGCGGTGGCTGTGCGCGAGCCGGTCGGCAGCCTCGCCACCAGCGACCGCATCGACCGCATCGTGCTGCATCCGGTCGCGGGCATGCTGGTGCTTGCGGTCACGCTGTTCCTGATGTTCCAGGCCGTGTTCAGCTGGGCCACCGTGCCGATGGATGCGATCAAGGCCGGCACCGAGGCCTTCGGCCACCTCGTCAAGGCCGTGGTGCCCGAAGGCATGCTGCAGAGCCTGCTGGTGGACGGCATCGTGGCCGGCGTCGGCGGCGTGGTGGTGTTCCTGCCGCAGATCCTGATCCTGTTCCTGTTCATCCTCGCGCTCGAGGATTCGGGCTATCTGCCGCGCGCTGCGTTCCTGCTGGACCGCGTGATGGGCACCGTGGGCCTCTCGGGCCGCTCGTTCATTCCGCTGCTGTCGAGCTTTGCCTGCGCCATTCCCGGCGTGATGGCCACGCGCACCATCAGCAACTGGCGCGACCGGCTCACCACCATCATGATCGCGCCGCTCATGACCTGCTCGGCGCGGCTGCCGGTGTATGCGCTGCTGATCGCCGCCTTCATTCCCGAGAAAACGGTGGGCGGCCTGTTCAATCTGCAGGGCATCGTGCTGTTTGCGCTCTACGCCTTCGGCATTGTTTCTGCGATGGCGGTGGCCTGGGTGATGAAGCGCTTCCGCGACAACCAGTCGCACTCGCCGTTGCTGATGGAGCTGCCGGCCTACCGCTGGCCCAACCTGCGCAACCTGGCGCTCGGCCTGTACGAGCGCGCCTGGATCTTCCTGCAGCGCGTGGGCACCATCATCCTCACGCTCACGATCCTGCTGTGGTTCCTGTCGACCTTCCCGTCGCCGCCCGAAGGTGCGACCGGCCCGGCCATCCAGTACAGCCTGGCCGGCATGCTGGGCCGCGGGCTGGAGCACATCTTTGCGCCGATCGGTTTCAATTGGCAGATCTCGATCGCGCTGGTGCCCGGCATGGCGGCGCGCGAGGTCGCGGTCGGCGCGCTCGGCACCGTCTACGCGCTGTCGGCCACCGGCGAAGAGGTCGCGGGGCAATTGCAGCCGCTGATTGCGAGCAGCTGGTCGCTCGCCACGGCGCTGTCGCTGCTGGTCTGGTATGTGTTCGCGCCGCAATGCATCTCGACCCTGGCCGCGGTGAAGCGCGAAACCAATTCGTGGAAGTACGTCTGGATCATGGCGGGCTACCTGTTCGCGCTCGCCTACATTGCCTGCTTCATCACCTACCGGATCGCGCTCGCATTGGGCTGGGGTTGATTGCCATGACGCAACAGATCATTGTCGGATTCATCGTCGCAGCCGCTGCGTTCTACGCAGCCTGGCGCTGGATGCCGGCCGGCTGGCGCCGCAGCGCCGCGCACAAGCTCGCCAGCGGCACGCACCGGGCGGGGCTGGTCGACCTGGCCCGCGCCGAGCAGCTTGCCGCGTCGCTCGCCAAGACCTCGGGTTGCGGGTCTTGCGACAGCTGTGGTGCCTGCGGCAAGGCCGACGTCAAGACGACCGAGATGCCTCCGACCGCTGGTTCCCGCTGAGCCGCATGGCTGCGCACATCCTGGTCGCCGGCGGCGGCATTGGCGGCCTTGCGGCTGCGCTGGCCCTCGCGCGGCGCGGCCACCGCATCGACGTGCTGGAGCAGGCCACGGCCTTCGGTGAGATCGGCGCCGGCGTGCAGCTTGGCCCCAATGCAACGCGCCGGCTGATCGCGCTGAACCTCGAGCAGCCGCTGAAGGCCATCGCGGCCCTGCCGGAATCGCTGGTGATCCGCAGCGCCGACGGCGATGCCGAGCTGGCCCGCATGCCGCTCGGTAAAAGCCTGCAGCAACGCTACGGCGCGCCGTACTGCTGCGTGCACCGCGCCGATCTGCACACGCTGCTGCTGCGAGCGGCGCAGGCGCGTGGCGCCCGGCAAATGAGCCTCAACGTAGGCGTGCGTGTCGGCGAGGCGGTGGCCGGCGATGCGTCGGTCTGCGTTTCCAGCGCCAATGCGCGTGCGTGGGAAGGCGATGCCCTGGTCGGTGCCGATGGCCTGTGGGGCACAGTGCGGCAGCAGGTCGATGCGTCGGCCGCGGCGCCGCGCGGCACCGGCCACACGGCCTGGCGCGGTCTGTTGCATCAGTCGCGTCTGCCGGCCGCCCGGCGCAGCCGCCACGTCGATGTCTGGCTCGGCCCGCGGCTGCATGCGGTGGCCTATCCGGTGCGCGGCGGCACGTGGCTCAACGTGGTGGTCATCGCCGAGTCGACCCCGGCCGGCGATGCGCGGGATTGGGATCAGGCCAGCAGCTTCGCGGCCCTGCAGCAGGCCACGGGCCGTTGCGGCGGCAGCTTGCAGACCTTGCTGGAAGCGATGCCGGTCTGGCGCGCCTGGAGCCTGCACGACCGCGCCCCGCTCACGTCGGCGGGCGGGATGGCCAACGGCCGCATCGCGTTGGTCGGCGATGCGGCGCACCCGATGGTGCCGTACCTGGCGCAGGGCGCCGGCATGGCGATCGAGGACGCGGTCGCGTTGGCCGATGCGCTGGGCGAGGGCGGCCCGGCCGAGATACCCGCTGCCTTTGCCAGCTATGCTGCCGCGCGCTGGCAGCGCAATGCCCTGGTGCAGACCCGGGCGCGGCGCAATGGCGACATCTTTCACGCGACCGGCGCGATGCGGTGGGGGCGTGACCTCGCGATGCGTGTGCTGGGCAAGCGTCTGCTGGACCAGCCGTGGCTGTATGCCGGCTGACCGCGGGTCGAATCAAAGATCCGTGCGCAGCGCCCAGATCTCGGGGAACAGCACCACGTCGAGCATCTTGCGCAGGTAGCTCACGCCGCCGGTGCCGCCGGTGCCGCGCTTGAAGCCGATCACGCGTTCCACCGTTGTCACGTGCCGGAAGCGCCACAGGCGGAAGGCGTCTTCGATGTCGGTCAGCTTCTCGCCGAGCTGGTACAGATCCCAATGCGCGTGCGGGTCGCGGTACACGGTGAGCCAGGCCTGCTCGACGCCGGCGCTGGCTTCATAGCCCTGCGTCCAGTCGCGCTCGATGTGGTCGGCCGGCACCGCGATGCCGCGGCGTGCCAGCAGGCGCAGCGCCTCGTCATAGAGCGAGGGCGAGCGGTAGGCGGCCTCCACTTGCGCCAGCAGATCCGCCCGGTGCGCATGCGGCTTGAGCATGGCGGCGTTCTTGTTGCCGAGCGCGAACTCGATGCAGCGGTACTGCGCGCTCTGGAAGCCGCTGGAGTTCGCCAGGTAGGGCCGCATCGCGGTGTACTCGGGCGGCGTCATGGTCGAGAGCACCGTCCATGCGCTGACCAGCTGTTCCATGATGCGGCTCACGCGCGCCAGCATCTTGAAGGCGTCGGCCAGCCGGTCGTCGGCGATGCACGCGATGGCGGCGCGCAGCTCATGCAGCATGAGCTTCATCCAGAGCTCGCTGGTCTGGTGCTGCACGATGAACAGCATCTCGTCGTGCGCCGGCGAGAGTGGGTGCTGCGCGTTCAGAACTTCGTCGAGGTGCAGGTAGTCGCCGTAGCTCATCGAAGCGCTGAAGTCGAGCTGCGCCTTCTCTTCGTGGACGATCTTCTCGGTGGTCATGTCAGGTCACCGCGTTCTTCTGGTTGAACGCGGGTTGCTTCCACTCTGCCGTTTCGAGTACCTGCACGAGATGCTCGACCGCGTTCCACACGTCTTCGAAGCCCAGGTACAGCGGCGTGAAGCCGAAGCGCAGGATGTCGGGCATCTGGCTGTCGCCGGCGCGGTAGTCGCCGATGACGCCGCGCGCAATGAGCGCCTGCACGATCGCGTACGCGCCTTCCGTGCGGCTCAGGCATACCTGCGAGCCGCGCTGCGCGTGGTTGCGCGGCGTCACGAGTTCGAGGCCATGGCCGGCGCAACGTTGTTCGACCAGTTCGATGAACGCGTCGGTGAGCGCCAGCGACTTGGTGCGCAGCGCCATCATCGGGCCGAAGTCGCCGTTGAAGGCTTCGGCGGCGAGCACTGTGTCGAGTCCGCATTCGAGGCCGGCCAGTGCCACGATCGGCTGCGTGCCGCAGAGGTAGCGGCCAATGCCCGGTGCGGGCCGGTAGTGCGGGGTGAACTCGAACGGCGCGGCATGGCCCCACCAGCCCGACAGCGGCTGCTCGAACTTGCCGGCGTGCCGCGTGTTGACCCAAGCGAAAGCCGGCGCGCCAGGGCCGCCGTTCAGGTACTTGTAGCCGCAGCCGATGGCAAAGTCCGCATCGCTGTCGTTCAGCGCGACGGGCACCGCGCCGGCACTGTGCGCCAGATCCCAGACCGTGAGCACGCCAGCCGCGTGGGCGGCAGCGGTGACGGCCTTCATGTCGTGCATGGCGCCGGTGCGATAGTTCACGTGGGTGAGCATGAGCACGGCCACCTCGTCGGTGAGCACTGCGGGCAGCTCGCTCGCGTCGATCAGCTTCAGCGTGAAGCCGCGCTCGCGGCACATCGACTCGGCGATGTAGAGGTCGGTCGGGAAGTTGCTGCGCTCGCTCACGACCAGTTTGCGGCCGCTGGCGGCCTGCTGCGAGAGGGCCGCAAACAGAACCTTGTAGAGATTGATCGAGGTGCTGTCGGTGCACACCACTTCGCCGGGCGCCGCGCCGACCAGGCGGGCCACCTTGTCGCCGAGACGCTGCGGCAGGTCGAACCAGCTTGCGCTGTTCCACGAGCGGATCAGGCCTTCGCCCCATTCCTTCGTCACCACTTCGGCAATGCGCGCGGGTGCGGCCTTGGGCAACACACCGAGCGAGTTGCCATCGAGGTAGATCACGCCATCGGGCAGCGTGAACAGGTCGCGTAAGGCGGCGAGCGGATCTTGCGCATCCAGTGCGCGGCAGTCGTCAAGGAGCATGTCGGCTTTCATGGGTTCGAATTCAGCGGGTGTCCATCGCGGAACACCGTGGAACCGGCTTTGCCGGGCCACTGGTGTTGCCCCCGGTGAGGGGGTTGGCGAAGCGACACGAAGTGCGCGAAGACTGGGGGAGGTTCATAAGCTCCGCAGGACGGCGCGCACGGGGGAGGCATCGGCGCTGACCAGCTTGAGCGGCAGCGCGATGAGTTCGTAGTCGCCCTCGGGCACGTCGTCGAGCACGAGGTTCTCGAGCACGCGCAGGCCGAGGCGGCGGATGACCTGATGGCTGTCGAGCGTCTTGCTGTCGGCCGGGTCGATGCTGGCGGTGTCGATGCCCACGAGCTTGACGCCGAGCGCGGCGAGACGTTCGATGGTGGCCGGCGCATAGGCAGCGAGGGCGCCGTCCCAGCGGTCGACCGGCGCGCGCTGGTAGGTGCGCACCAGTACGCGTGGCGGCAGGCGCTGGTCGACGGCGTGCTCGATGTGCGCCAACTCGATCAACGGGCCCCGCGCGATCGCATGGATCACGCGGCAGGTGCCGAGAAAGGGCGAAAGGTCGAGGTCACCGACGGTGGTGCCATCGGCGTCGTAGTGCAGCGGCGCATCGGCATGTGCGCCGACATGCGGCGACAGCGTGATCTCGCTGACGTTCACCGGGCAGCCGGGGCCGATGCTGGCGGCCCAGCGTTGCCGGTAAGGCGTGTCACCGGGGAAAACCGGCGCGCCTTCGTGCACTGGCGGGGAGATGTCCCAGAGTCGCGGTGCGGTGGAAGTCATGCAGCGAAGTTAGCGCCGCACGCGGGGTCGTGGTGTCGGTTATTTCCAACAGGCCACGTGACGAAATGAGTCGCTCAGTTCGCGGCGGGGTACTCGTCGTGTAGCCGCTGCCAGCTGTAGGGCGGGTCTTGCGGCCAGCCGGTGGGCGACTTCTCCCAGGCCTCCTGCCGGCCCCAGGGCGTGAGGTCGAGCAGCTGGAAGGTGTTGCTGGCCTGCTCGGCGCCGCGGCCGGAGGTGAACCAGGTCTGGAACACGCGTTGCGCCTGGCGGATGAAGACCGAGAAGCCGAACGAAGCGTTGTCCTGCGCGGTGACGAAGTCCTCGTGGAACGTGGTGCCCTCGCACGACACCCATGGAAACGTCCAGCCCATGCGCGCCTTCACCTCTTCGATGCGCGGCACGCCGGCGCGCGCCACCATCGCGAACGAGGTGCGGCGCGCATGCAGGTGCGCGAAGTTGTTCATCATGTGATCGCACACCTGCGAGCAACCGGGGCAGATGTGATCCGCCGTGAGCATGTTGTGATAGACGACGAGCTGATCCCGACCGTCGAACAGGTCGACCAGCCGCAGGTCGCCGCGCGCGGCCGACTTGAAAACGTAGTCGCGCGTGACCTCGGTCATCGGCAACTGGCGGCGCCGCGCATTCAGCGCGTCATGGGCGCGGGTGAGTTCCTTTTCGGCCTTCAGCAGTTCGTCGCGGGCGCTTTGCCAGCGGTCGCGCGAAACGATGTCCGGGTAGTTCATCGGGGTCTCCTTGCGATATGTGAACAATGTACACATATCGTCGGGCCGCGTAAAGCCTGGGAGCGTGGGCAGGCCGTGCCGGGCGCGCGCCCGGGTCTGGCGGGGCTCAGGAAGTCTCGATCTTGCCGAGCAGCAGGAACTCCATCAGCGCCTTTTGCGCGTGGAGCCGGTTCTCGGCTTCGTCCCACACCACCGACTGCGGGCCGTCGATCACGTCGGCCTCGACTTCTTCGCCGCGGTGCGCGGGCAGGCAGTGCATGAAGAGGGCGTCTGGCTGGGCGATGCGCATCATGTCGGTGTCGACGCACCAGTCGGCGAAGGCCTTCTTGCGCGCGTCGTTTTCGGCCTCGTAGCCCATGCTCGTCCACACATCCGTGGTGACGAGGTCGGCGCCGCGGCAGGCTTCCATCGGGTCCTTGAACACCCGGTAGCTGTCGGCCGAGCGGATGCCGGCCACCGACTGATCGACCTCGTAGCCGCTCGGCGTGCTCACATGCACCTTGAAGCCGAGGATTTCGCTCGCCTGCAGCCAGGTGTTGGCCATGTTGTTGCCGTCGCCGACCCAGGCCACCGTCTTGCCCTTGATCGAGCCGCGGTGCTCGATGTAGGTGAAGATGTCGGCCAGGATCTGGCAGGGGTGGAACTCGTTGGTCAGGCCGTTGATGACCGGCACGCGCGAGTTCGCCGCAAAGGCCTCGATCTTGGTCTGTTCGTAGGTGCGGATCATCACGATGTCGACCATGCGGCTGATGACCTTGGCGCTGTCCTCGATCGGCTCGGCGCGGCCGAGCTGGCTGTCGCCGGTGGTCAGGTTCACGACCGAGCCGCCGAGCTGGTACATGCCGGCTTCGAAGCTCACGCGCGTGCGCGTGGAGGCCTTCTCGAAAATCATCGCCAGCGTGCGGTCGACCAGTGGCTGGTGCCGCTCGTAGGCCTTGAACTTCTTCTTGATCAGAGCCGCGCGCGCGAACACGTGCGCGTACTCGTCGGCCGTGAAGTCCGAGAACTGCAGGTAGTGCCGGATTCCCGTCATCGTCATGCCGCCTTGGCTTCTGCGAGAAAGGCTTTCACCAGCGGCGCCAGGATGGCGACGATCTCGTCGGCTTCGGCGATGCTCAGGATCAGCGGCGGCACCAGGCGGATCACGCTGTCAGCCGTCACCGAAAGCAGCAGGCCGGCCTCGCAGGCCTGGGTCAGGATCACGCCGCAGGGCCGGTCGAGCTCGATGCCGAGCATCAGGCCCGCGCCGCGGATTTCCTTCACGCCCGGCAGGCGCGAGAACTCGCGTTCCAGCGCGGCCTTGAGGTGCGCGCCGACCGTGGCCGCGTTCTCGAGCAGCTTGTGCTCTTCCATGATGCGGATGGTTTCGATGCCGGCGCGCATTGCCAGCGGATTGCCGCCGAAGGTGGTGCCATGGTTGCCGGGCTGAAACAGGTTCGCGGCCTTCGGGCCAGCCACCACCGCGCCGATCGGCACACCCGAGCCCAGGCCCTTGGCCAGCGGCATCACGTCGGGCACGATGCCGGCCCACTGGTGCGCGAACCACTTGCCGGTGCGGCCCATGCCGCACTGCACCTCGTCGATCATCATGAGCCAGTCCTTCTGGTCGCACAGGGCGCGCACCTGCTTCAGGTAGTCCCAGCGCATCGGGTGGATGCCGCCTTCGCCCTGGATGGTCTCGAAGAACACCGCGACCACGTTCGGGTTGCCCTCGGTGGCTTTCTTCAGCGCCTCGATGTCGTTCAGCGGCACGCGGATGAAGCCCTCGACCAGCGGGCCGAAGCCGGCCTGGATCTTCGGGTTGCCGGTGGCTGACAGCGTGGCGATCGAGCGGCCATGAAAGGCATGCTCGTAGACCACGATCTCGGGCCGCTCGATCCCTTTTTCGTGGCCGAACTTGCGCGCCAGCTTGAGTGCTGCCTCGTTGGCCTCCAGGCCGGTGCAGCAGAAGAACGCATTGGTCATGCCCGACAGCTCGACCAGCTTGGCGGCCAGCTTTTCCTGGCCGGGCACGTGGTAGTAGTTGGAGCTGTGGATGAGTTTCGTGAGCTGGTCCTGCAGCGCCGGCACGAGCTCGGGATGGTTGTGGCCGAGCGTGTTGACGGCGATGCCGCCCAGGCCGTCGAGGTACGCGCGACCGTTGGTGTCCCAGACTCGGCAGCCCTGGCCATGCGACAGCGCGATCGGCAGTCGGCCGTAGGTGTTCATGACATGGGGCGACGTGGGCTGGGCGGTAGCGCTCATTCGGTGGATCTCCGGGAAAAGGAAGGCGGATTCTAGGCGGCGGGCCTGGCGGCGGCGGTGAGGATTGCGCATCACAGCAATGCCCCTGGCACAGGGCGTGCGTGCCTCACGGCTAAAATCCTTGTGCACTGCAGCAACGCGCCGTGGCCGCCTCTTCTTCATGGACTTCCCCGACGCCAAACAACTTTTCATTCAAGGCATCACGAGCGATGGACGGACTTTCCGGCCGAGCGACTGGGCCGAACGGCTGGCGGGCGTGATGAGCTCGTTTCGCCCCGGCGGGGCCCAGCCGGGCGACCATTTGAGCTACTCGCCATGGTGTGTTCCGACCACCATCAACGGCATCAAGTGCGTCATCGTGAGCGCCGAGTTGCGCGACCACGAAGTGATGGCGTGGGACTTCGTCATGAACTTCGCCCGGGACAACGGCCTGCAGGTGGTCGCGGCCTGCATCGTTCCGGAAAAACCGGCGCGCTGAGATCGGCCACCAATCGATCGCCCATGAAAAAACCGCCCGAAGGCGGTTTTTTCACTTTGCTGCAGCGCACCCCTGTCAAACGGCGGATGAGGGCGTAGCCTTCATCCGGGCTTGGCCTGACGCAGGGTCAGGCGGCGGCTGCGGGGGCCAGGGCGAGCGCCTTGACCTTGGCCGACAGGCGGCTCTTGTCGCGAGCAGCCTTGTTCTTGTGGAAGATGCCCTTGTCGGCCACGGTGTCGACAATGCTCTGGGCCTTGGCGAACAGCTCGGTCGCCTTGGTCTTGTCGCCGGCCAGCACGGCCTTCTCGACATTCTTCACAGCGGTGCGGTATTTGGAGCGCAGCGAGGTGTTCGCGGCGTTGAGTTTGACGTCCTGGCGGACGCGCTTGCGGCCCGACGCGAGGCGCGGGTTCTTCTTTTTGGGCTTGGCGGATGCCATATGAGTAGTTCCTTAGGTGTCTGAGGATGATGCAGCAAAGCCCGCGATTATAGCTCGCCCCCAGGCTGCGGCGCACTGCGTGTCGCCTTCGCCAACCCCCTACCGGGGGCAACACCAGCGGACCGGCGAAGCCGGTTCCGCGGCGTTTCACCAAAAATGCGGGCCGGGCGCTGCCTCTACACTCGGTCGCCGTGTCCCTATTTCGATCTGCCTCCACCGTCTCGCTGCTGACCCTCGCCTCCCGCGTCACCGGCCTCGTGCGCGATGTGCTGATGAGCTCGGTGTTCGGTGTCAGCGCGCTCACCGACGCGTTCTACGTGGCTTTCCGCATCCCGAACCTGTTCCGCCGCGTGCTGGGCGAGGGTGCCTTCAGCCAGGCTTTCGTACCGGTGCTGGCCGCCTGCAAGACCGAGCAGGGCGACGAGGGCGCCAAACAGCTCGTCGACCACGTCGCCACGCTGCTGGCCTGGACGCTGGTCGTCCTGTGCGCCGCGGGCGTGGCCGCGGCGCCGTTCATGGTCTGGGCCATGGCCAGCGGGCTGAAACAGTCGGGCGGGTTCGACGCCGCCGTGGTCATGACGCGCTGGATGTTCCCCTATATCGGCTTCATGTCGCTGGTGGCGCTGGCCGGCGGGATTCTCAACACCTGGCGCAAGTTCGCGGTGCCGGCCGCGTCGCCGGTGCTGCTGAACCTGGCACTGATCTCGTCGATCGTGCTCGGCGCCCCGCTGTTCCGGCGCTACGGCGTGGAGCCGATCTACGCGCAGTGTGTCGGCGTGATGGTCGGCGGCATCCTGCAACTCGCGCTGCAGATTCCGGCGCTGCGCAAGCTCGGCATGCTGCCGCGCATCGGGCTGCGCCTGACGGCACTCCGCGCAGCCTGGACCGATCCGACCACGCGCAAGATCCTCGGCCTCATGCTGCCGGCCATGATCGGCGTCAGCGGCGCGCAGATCTCGCTGCTCATCAACACGCAGATCGCCTCGCACCTTGCGGCCGGCAGCGTCACCTGGATCACCAATGCCGACCGGCTGATGGAGTTTCCTAGCGCGATGCTCGGCGTGGCACTCGGCGTGGTGCTGATGCCGCAGCTCGCCAGCGCGCGGGCGGCGAAGGACGACGTGCGCTTTTCGGCCATGCTCGACTGGGGGCTGCGGCTGGTCGTGCTGCTCTCCGTGCCTTGCGCGGTCGCATTGCTGGTTTTTGCCAAGCCGCTGGTGGCGGTGCTTTTCCACAACGGCGCTTTCAGCGCCCTCGACGTGCAGCGCACCACCGTCGCGCTGATGGGTTACGGCACCGGCCTGCTCGGCATCGTGGCGATCAAGGTACTCGCGGCCGGGTTCTATGCACGGCACGACATGCGCACCCCGATGCGCGCCAGCCTGGTCGCACTGGTACTGACGCAGGTGCTCAACATTTTCCTGGTGCCCTACCTGCAGCATGCCGGCCTGACCTTGTCGATCGGCCTGGCCCAACTGGTCAATGCGCTCCTGTTGCTGATCTGGCTGCGCCGCGGCGGCAGCTTCAAGCCCGAACCGGGCTGGTGGCGCTTCGTCGCGCAGGTGGTCGCCGCCACGCTGGTGCTTGGGGCGCTGCTGGTCTGGGCCAACGGGCATTTCGACTGGGTCGCGCTGCGCGAACAGCGTCTGCTGCGCATCGGGTTGCTGGCTGCCGTCATCACGGGCGCCGCCGCGCTCTATTTCGGCGTGCTCGCGCTGGCGGGCCTCAAGCTGCGCAGTTTTTTGCGGCGCTGAGGTTCGTACGTCGAACGTGCCTTGACGCTCCCGGCGCGCTCCACTACAAAGACACATGCCCCTGAGCCTTTCTGCGCCCACCGCCCTCGAGTACTTCCGAACGCTCGTGGAAAGCGACGAGCATTTCCCGCTGCTCGAAGCTGCAGCCAGCCTGGCGCAAGACGAATATCCCGAGCTCGACGTGCAGCAGGTGCTGGGCGACGTCGACCAGCTGCTGGCCCGCCTCAAGCGCCGCCTGCCGGCCGATGCGGCGCCGCTGCAGCGGCTGCGCCTGCTGAACCAGTTCTTTTTTCACGACCTGAGCTTCGGCGGCAACGTCAACGACTACTACGACCCGGACAACAGCTACCTGAACGCCGTGTTGCGCACCCGCCGCGGCATCCCGATCTCGCTCGCCGTGCTCTGGATGGAACTGGCGCAGGGGCTCGGCCTGCAGGCGCGCGGCGTCGGTTTCCCGGGGCATTTCATGCTCAAGGTCACCTTGCCGAAAGGGCAGGTGGTGATCGATCCGTTCACCGGCCGGTCGCTCTCGCGCGAGGAACTCAGCGAGCGGCTGGAGCCGTACAAGCGCAGCAACGGCCTGATCGGCGATTTCGACGTGCCGCTCGGCCTCTACCTGCAGCCGGCCACACCGCGCGACATCATTTCGCGCATGCTGCGCAATCTCAAGGAAGTCCATCGCACGCAGGAAGACTGGCAGCGCGCCATCGCCGTGCAGGACCGGCTCATCGCGCTGCTGCCCGAAGCCTGGGGCGAGCACCGCGACCGCGGCTTGGCCCATGCCGAACAGGGCAACACCTCGCTGGCAGTGCGGGATCTCGAGACCTATCTGGCGCACGTCGAGGACGCGCTCGACATCGATGCGATCGCCGAACGTGTGGTGGCGCTGCGTCGCGCCGAGAGCTGATGACCGCCGAAACCGCGTCGACGCCGCCCGACCTGGGTACCCGGCACCAGTTCCACGGCATCCAGCCGGTGTTGCCGGTGTCCGATGTAAGCCGCGCTGCGCGCTATTTCCGCGACGTGCTGGGCTTCGAGCTCGACTTCATCGCCGGCGAGCCGCCGAGTTATGCGCGCGTGAAGCATGTGCCCCTTGGCGCCGACTGCGTCGACGCCGTCCCCCAAGGGGAACAACAAAGCTTGGGGCGGCCCGGCGCTTTGTCGGGCGACCGCAGTTACGGCGACCCGGTCTATATCCGCCTGTGGCAGTGCAACGCACGCGAAACCCGCCAATGGCGCGGCGAGATCGTGATCCATGTCGGGCAGGATGTGGACGGCCTGCACGCGGCCTACAAGCAGCGCGGCGTCGACGTGATCGAGCCGCCGGTCTCCCAGCCGTGGGGCCTGCGCGAGTTCGCGATCCGCGAGCCCGACGGGCATGTGCTGCGTTTCTGCGGGTATCTCTAGCGTCGTCCCTGCAGCCCGATCACGCGCTGATCACCCGCGGATCACCTGCAGCGAAACAGGATGCCGGTGTCGCCGGGGGCCTTGCCGATCGGCTGAGCGCTCGTTTTCAGTCCCTCGCAATAGGTCGAAGCCTCCGCATGGGTCGGGGCGCGCAGCACGCCATCGCGAAGCCGGACGACTTCGGTGGCGGGCGTCGAACAGCCGGCGAGGATGGCCAGGGCAAGGGGGAGCAGGCAGCGCAGTTTCATTCGGCGATTGTGGAAGATTTCGAGGTCAGGTGGATGCCGATGGTGAGCCCGGCAGGCCGAACTGGTGCCACGCGCGACGCAGTTGCGTGTCGGAGCCGAATCCGGACAACTCGGCCGCCTGCGTGACGTTGGCGCCCGAGGCCAGCGCGAGTTGCGCGCTCGCGAGGCGCAGGCGCCGCAAATAGGCCAGGGGCGCCACGCCGGCGTGCTCGACGAACAGGCGGGTCAGGTGGCGCGGCGAGGTGTGCGCGACATCGGCCATGCGCGGCACGCTCCAGTCGGCCTGCGGCCGCTCGCTCACCGCGTCCTGCACGCGATGCAATGCGGCGTGCAGGTGGTTGCGGTAGGCGAGAAAGGGCGACAGCTCGGGGTCGTGCGGGCCGCGCCGCAGTGGCACCACCATCGTCTGCGCGACCTGCGCAGCCAGCGCCTCGCCGCAGGTCTCGCCGATGCGGTGCAGCACCAGATCAATGCCGGTGGTGACCCCCGCGCTGCTGTACAGCGGCGGATCGAGCACGAACACGCGGTTGCCCACCACGTCGCAACGCGGCTCGATACGCGCCAGTTCGTCCAGGTGATGGTGGTGCGTGGTTGCGCGCCGGCCGGCCAGCTGGCCCGCGTGCGCGGCCAGCACGGCGCCTGCGCAGATCGTGACAAGCTCGAGCCGGTCGCGCTCGAAGCGCTGCCCGCGCAGCCAGTGCAGCAGTTCGCGCGTTTCGTCGCTGTCGACTGCGATGGCATCGCCCGGCAGACCGACCAGCACCACCCAGGCCGGGCCGCTCCAGACGGTCGGCAGCGGCGCGAGGCCGGACAGCGCCACGCCGACCGAGGTGACCGACTCGGGCCGCGGGCTCGCGAACCGGATCGCGAAGCGCTCCGGCTTGCCGGCTGCGCGCAGTTGCTGGTTGGCGATGCGCAACGCTTCCGCCGGCCCGGCCCAGTCGAGCACCAGGCTGCGCGCGAGCAGCACGAACACGACCTGGATCGGTGCCGGCGCCACGCTCATCGGGCGTCTGGCGGGACATCCTCCAGGGACGCCCTGAATGCGGCATGGGCGGCCGGGTCGACCGGCCGGTGCCGCACGGTCGTGCTGGCGGGGTAGCGCCCCAGAAAATTGCCGCCTTGGCGATCCTGCGCCGGACGCACCGGCCGGGCCACGAAGCCGCCGCCGCAGTTGGGGCAGACGTTGCCCAGCACCGTGTCCACGCAGGTTGCGCAGAAGGTGCATTCGAAGCTGCAGATGCGCGCCTCGGCCGATGCGGGTGGCAGTGCCTTGTTGCAATGTTCGCAGCTGGGGCGCAGTTCGAGCATGGCTTTTCTCCCCGGAATCAGGCGGCGACCGCAGCGGCCCGGGCGCCCGCGCGCTCCAGCGCCTCATCGACGCGGCAGATGCGAGCGAAGCGGCCTTCCAACACGGTCGCTGTGCGGGCCTTGATGTCCGCGGCCGGGAGCGGCCGGCCGTCGGGCTGCACCATGTCGTAGGTGAGCGTGGCGTCGAGCACGTAGTCGACTTCCCAGCCCAAGTCCGAGGCATGGCGCGTGGTTGTCTCGCAGCATTGCTCGGTGCGGATGCCGCTCACGATCAGGCGGCCGATGCCGTTCTGCGAGAGCCAGACGTCGAGCCCGGTGCCGACCAGCGCGCTGTGGCGGCGCTTCCGGAAGCTCGCCGTCGGCTCGAAATCGACCAGCCCTTCCAGCGGCCGCACCTGGCCCGATGCCAGGGCGAAAGGGTTGCCGGCGACCTCGGGCCCTTCGTTGTGCAGCACTCGCACCACCGGCACGCCGGCGGCCACGCAGCCTTCGATCAGCGCGTTCTGCGCAGCCAGGTAGGGCGCCATGTCGCGCTCGGTGGAGTAGGGGCGGTGGCGGAACGACTGCTGCACGTCGATCACTATCAGACAAGATTTCATGGGCGGGCCTCGGTGGGCGGAGTGGATGATGCGCCCTATCTTCCCTGGCTGCAAGCCCGTTGTCCTGCTCGAGAAAGACCAAAGTCGATCAATTCAGGACATGCCGTGCCTCAGACCAGCCGCTTCGCCTGCAGTTCTTTCTTGAGGTACGCATAGAACAGCGGCGCGGCCACCAGCCCGGCCGGGCCGAACACCGCCTCGGCCACGAACATCACGGCCAGCAGCTCCCACACGGCCATGTGGGTGCGGCTGCCCACCACCTTGGCGTTGATGACGTACTCGGCCTTGTGAATCACGATCAGGAAGATCAGGCAGGCCGCCGCCGCGATCGGCGACACCGAGAGCCCGACCAGCGTGAGCACCGCGTTGCACAGCAGGTTGCCGACGATCGGCACCAGGCCGGCCACGAAGGTCAGCGTGATCAGCGCCGGCTCGTAGGGCAGGCGCAGGCCCCACAGCGGCAACAGCACCAGCAGGAAGGCCGCGGTCAGCAGCGTGTTGAAGGCGGCGATCCAGAACTGTGCGGCCACGATCTGCCGAAAAGCCTCGCCGAACAGGCGCACCCGTTGCTGCAGCTCCAGCGCGAGCGGGCCCTGCAGCGCCGAGGCGCGGGCCACCCCGGCGAGCGCGCCGACGATCAGCCCGACATAGGCAAACAGCAGGCCGCCGAGCCAGGCGCGCCCGGTGAGCGCGAGCGCGCCGGCCTGCGCGCGCAGGTAGGTCGCGATCATGCGCTGCACCTCGGCCGAGCCCTCGGGCAGGTAGACGGCGACTTCTGCCGGCAGCTTGAGCCGCAGTTCGAGGATGGTACGCGCGATGTAGTCGAGCAGTTCCTGGTACTGCTCGGGCGCGTTGAGCACGAACTCGCGCGCCTCGGCAAAGGCCAGCACCAGCAGGCCGATCGGCGCCAGCATGACAAGCGCCGCCGCGATCGCGCGCGGCCACGAAGAGCCCGCGCCCTGGAAGCGCGTGGGCAGCGCGCCGTCGAACAGGCGCGCCAGCCGCCGTGTCGCCAGAAACCCGATGCAGACGAACAGCAGGCCAGGCAGCAGGTCGCGCCACAGCACCAGCAGCAGTGCACCCGCAATCAGCAGGTAGCTGGCGATCACGACATGACGCGATGCGGGCGAGGAAACGCCCGGCCCTCGGCTGGCCGCTTCGTATGCTTCGCCGCCCCCCGAGGAAGGGGTGCGGCTCGCCTTGGGGCGGCCCGGCGGTGGCCGCATGGCGCCCACGTCAGGCCACGACCACAGCGGCGGCGTCGCCACGCGCGGCGATCACGCCGATCTCGTGCACCGTTTCACCCGCAGCGCGCAGCGTGGCGGCGCAGGCCGCAGCTTCGGCCGCGTCGATCACCACGACCATGCCGATGCCGTTGTTGAAGGTGCGGTTCATCTCGATGTCGTCGATGCCGGCCACCTTCTGCAGCCAGGCGAACAATTCGGTCTTCGGCCAGCTGCCCTTTTTCAGGTGGGCGGCCGTCCCTTCGGGCAGCACGCGCGGAATGTTTTCGAGCAGGCCGCCGCCGGTGATGTGGGCCAGCGCCTTGATCGGGTGCTTTGCAAGCGCCTCGAGCACCGGCTTGACGTACAGGCGCGTCGGCGCCATCACGGCCTGCCGGAACGGCTGCCCGTCGAGCGTGGCGGGCAGGTCGGTGCCGGCGCGCTCGATCACCTTGCGCACCAGGCTGAAGCCGTTGGAATGGACGCCGGCCGAGGCCAGTCCCAGCACCACATCGCCGGGCTTCACGTTCTGGCCGGTGAGGATCTTCGACTTTTCGACCGCACCGACCGCGAAGCCCGCCAGGTCATATTCGCCGGCCGGGTACATGCCGGGCATTTCGGCGGTTTCGCCGCCGATCAGCGCGCAGCCCGAGAGCTCGCAGCCGCGCGCGATGCCGCCGATCACGGCCGCGGCGGTGTCGACATCGAGCTTTCCGCAAGCGAAATAGTCCAGAAAGAACAGCGGTTCGGCGCCCTGCACCAGCACGTCGTTGACGCTCATCGCCACCAGGTCGATGCCGACCGTGTCGTGCATGTTCCATTCGAAGGCCAGCTTGAGCTTGGTGCCGACGCCGTCGGTGCCGCTCACCAGCACCGGCGCCTTGTAGCGTTTGGGCACCTCGAACAGCGCGCCGAAGCCGCCGATGCCGGCCAGCACGCCTTCGCGCATGGTTTTCTTGGCGAGCGGCTTGATGCGGTCGATCAGCGCGTCGCCCGCGTCGATGTCGACTCCGGCGTCCTTGTAGCTGAGGGGGGCGGGCGAGTTCGAGGTCATGGTGATGGCAGGCAGCGGGAGGCAGTGGGGAGCAGGGGGATAGCGCCGGTCGTCAATGCGCCCGGGCCGATAGAATTCGCCACGATTTTAAGGGCCGCGGGCCCTGCTTCCTTTCGCTTCATGAACCTCTCCTCAGCGCACACGTCCGAACCGGCCCGTCACGGCACGGTATGGCCGTGCCGGCGCTTCGGGGCATGAAGCAGCTCGCACTCGACATCGGCCTGGCCACCGGCCCGACGCTGGCCGGCTTCTTTGCCGGCCCGAACGAGGCGGCCGTGCGGCACCTGCAGCTCTGGGTCGGCGAGGGTCGCGCCCAGGCGATTCATTCGCCGGTACCGACCTACCTGTGGGGCGACAGCGGCACTGGCAAGACCCATCTGCTCGAATCGGTGCGCGTCGCGTTGCGGGAGCAAGGCGCGAGCGTCGGCTGGCTGCATGCGGGCCTGCTGGAGCCGCCGGCTTTCGACGAGCGCTGGGGCGCCGTGCTGATGGACGACGTGCACCTCTACACTGCAGTGCAGCAGCATGCGGCCTTCAACTGGTTCATCAACGCGCAGGGCTTGCAGCGCGGCGTGGTCGCCGCCGGCACGCTGCCGCCGGCCGATTTGCCGCTGCGCGAAGACCTGCGAACCCGGCTCGGCTGGGGCCATGTGTTCCAGTTGCATCTGCTGAGCGAAACCGAGCGGCGTGCGGTGCTGCGCCAGGCGGCCGACGCGCGCGGCGTGATGCTGTCGGACGATGTGCTCGACTACATGCTGCACCGCTTCAGCCGCGATCTGGGCAGCCTGATGGAACTGCTCAACCAGCTTGATGGCTTCGCGCTGCGCACCCAGCGTGCCATCACGATTCCGTTGATTCGGGCCATGCTCGAAAATGAATAAAGGGCGCGGTTGCGCCGAAGAACTCCAATGATCAAGAAATTCATCGACAAACTGCTCGGCAAATCGACCGCAGCACCGCGCTTCGGCAAACGCCAGGAGGTTGCCGCCTCGGTGCATGGCATCGACCCGGCGCTGGTCGACGATCGTGCGAAAAACGTGGTCACCACGCTGCAGCAGGCCGGTTTCGAGGCCTACGTGGTGGGCGGGGCGGTGCGCGATCTGCTGCTGGGGCTGCGGCCGAAGGATTTCGACGTGGCCACCAACGCCACGCCGGAGCAGGTCAAGGGCCTGTTCCGGCGCGCCTTCATCATCGGACGGCGCTTTCGCATCGTCCATGTGGTCTACGGCCGTGGTCGCGAGCATGAAGTGATCGAGGTCTCGACCTTCCGTGCCTACATGGACAACGCCGCTGCCGAGCAGGTCAAGGGAAACGAGCGCACGAGCAAGGGCGAACTCGCCAGCATGAAGCATGCGGTCGACTCGACCGGCCGGGTATTGCGCGACAACGTCTGGGGCCCGCAGGACGAAGACGCGGCACGCCGCGATTTCACTGTCAACGCGATGTACTACGACCCGGCCAACCAGGTCGTGGTCGACTATCACAACGGCATCAAGGACGCGAAGAAGCTCACGCTGCGCATGATCGGCGACCCGGCCACGCGCTACCGCGAAGACCCGGTGCGCATCATTCGCGCGATCCGGTTCTCGGCCAAGCTGGCGGCGCTGGGCTTCACCATCGAGGCCAAGACGCGGGCGCCCCTGGTCGAATCGAGCAAGCTGCTGGCCGATGTGCCGCAAAGCCGCCTGTTCGACGAAATGCTCAAGCTGCTGCAGACCGGGCATTCGATCGCCACCGTGGCGCAGCTCAAGCTGTTGGGCCTCGGCAAGGGCATCTATCCGCTGCTCGACATCGTGGTCGAGCGTGCCGAGCAGCCGTTCGTCAACGCGGCATTGCAGGACACTGACCGACGCGTGGGCGAGGGCAAGCCGGTGGCACCGAGCTTCCTGCTGGCCTGTGTGCTGTGGGCCGACGTGCGCGACGGCTGGGCCGCGCGCATCGAGGGCCAGCATGGCCAACGCGGGCAGCCGGCCTACCCGGCGCTGCAGGACGCGATCGACGATGTGTTCAATTCGCGCATCGGCGATGTCTCGGGCCGCGGCAAGCTGGCTGCCGACATGCGAGAGATCTGGATGATGCAGCCGCGCTTCGACAAGCGCAGCGGTGCCACGCCCTACAGCCTGGTCGAGCAGGCGCGCTTTCGCGCCGCCTTCGATTTCATGCGGCTGCGCGCCGATGTGGGCGAGGTGGGCGAGGCGATTGCCGAGTGGTGGCAGGAATTCAGCACCGCCGACGATCTGCGCCGTCAAGACCTGATGGACCAGGTCCGCGACGAGCAGAAAAAGGGGCAGCGTGTGCGGGTGCGCGCGCCGCAGCCGCCGCAGTCGACGGCCGCCAACGCTGCATCGAGCGAGCCGGAACGCGAGACTGCCGTACCGCCGGACGGCGAAGCCGCCGCGCCGCGCAAACGGCGCCGGCGTCGCAAGCCGCGGCCCGAAGGCGGCGGCAGCGCCAGCAACGAAAGCACCTCGGCCGAATGACGGTGCGGGCCTACGTGGCCATCGGCGCCAACCTCGGCGACGCGAAGGCCACGGTGCAGCAGGCCATCGACGCACTCGATGCGCTGCCCCAGACGCGGGTGGCGGCACGCTCATCGCTCTACCGCAGCGCACCGTTCGAGGCCAGTGGGCCGGATTTCATCAACGCGGTGGCCGCCCTCGACACAGGGCTCGACGCCCATGCCTTGCTGGGCGCCATGCAGCAGCTCGAACTGCAGGCCGGCCGGGAACGGCCTTACCGCAACGCGCCGCGTACGCTCGACCTCGATCTGCTGCAGCACGGCGACGACGCGCTCGACACGCCGACCTTGACCCTGCCGCACCCGCGCATGACGCAGCGTGCCTTCGTGATGCTGCCGCTGGCCGAGATTGCACCGGAGCTGGTGACCCCGCAGCAACTCGCCGCAGTGGCCGGTCAGCCGATCGAGCGCCTTTGAAGATCTTCGCCAACGGGGCGCAGATCCTGCTGCGCGGCGGAATCTGCGGCGGCTGGAATAGGCCCTCCCGAAAAGTGCCGGCCTGAGCCCATTACACTTGCGCGGTTTTTCATGACGCTGTCACACGCCTGTGGCAGCCGTGCCCTCAGGAGACCGCCATGTTCGGCAAGCTGCTGCCCCGCGAGGGTAATTTTTTCGAAATGTTCAACCAGCATGCCGACCGCATCGTCGAGGCGGCGCGCGCTTTCGAGCAACTGGTGGCGAATTACAACGATGTGCACCTGCGTGAGCAGTACAACCGCGACGTCGACAACGCCGAACGTGCGGCCGACCGCGTCACCCACGACGTCAATCGGCTGATCCACAAGACCTTCATCACGCCGATCGACCGCGAGCAGATCCACAAGCTCATCAACACGATGGACGACGTGGCAGACCTGATCCAGGATTCGGCCGAAACCATGGCGCTCTACGACGTGCGCCACATGACGGACGAGATCACGCGACTGACCGCGCTGAGCGTCAAGTGCTGCGACAAGCTCCGGGACGCGGTGAAATTCCTCGGCCGCATCGCCGAGCCGGCGGTCGCCGAAGCCGCGCTGAAGGCCTGCGAGGAGATCGACCGCATCGAGTCCGATGCCGATCGCGTGATGCGCAGCGCCATGAGCAAGCTGTTCCGCGAGGAACCCGATGTGCGCGAGGTGATCAAGCTCAAGGCGATCTACGAACTGCTCGAAACCATCACCGACAAGTGCGAGGACGTGGCCAACGTCATCGAGGGCATCATCCTCGAGAACTCCTGATGGCAGCGGTTCAGGTCAGCCTCTGGGTGGTCGTGGTGCTGGTGGCGCTGGCCATCGCGTTCGACTTCATGAACGGCTTCCACGACGCGGCGAATTCGATCGCCACCGTGGTGTCCACCGGCGTGCTCAAGCCCGGGCAAGCGGTCGTGTTCGCGGCGTTCTTCAACCTGATCGCGATCTTCATTTTTCACCTGAGCGTGGCGGCCACGGTGGGCAAGGGCATTGCGCACCCCGGCGTGGTGGATGTGCATGTGGTGTTCGGCGCGCTCATTGGCGCGATCAGCTGGAACCTGGTGACCTGGTACTACGGCATCCCGAGCAGCTCGTCGCACGCGCTGATCGGCGGTATCGTGGGCGCGGTCATCGCCAAGGCAGGATCGGCGGGGCTGGTGGCGTCGGGCATCTGGAAGACCGTGGCTTTCATCTTCGTCTCGCCGCTGCTGGGTTTCATGCTCGGCTCGATGATGATGATCCTGGTGGCCTGGATCTTCAGGCGCTCGACGCCGTCGCGTGTCGATCGCTGGTTCCGGCGGCTGCAACTGGTTTCGGCCGGCGCCTACAGCCTGGGGCATGGCGGCAACGACGCGCAGAAGACCATCGGCATCATCTGGATGTTGCTGATCGCAACCGGCTACTCGGCCGCCGGCGAAGCCAGCCCGCCGCTCTGGACCATCGTGAGCTGCTATGCCGCGATCGCTCTGGGCACCATGTTCGGCGGCTGGCGCATCGTCAAGACGATGGGGCAGAAGATCACCAAGCTCAAGCCGGTCGGTGGCTTTTGCGCCGAGACCGGCGGGGCGCTCACGCTGTTCCTGGCCACGGCGCTCGGCATCCCGGTGTCGACCACCCACACCATCACCGGCGCGATCGTCGGTGTCGGTGCCGCCCGCCGCGCCAGCGCCGTGCGCTGGGGCGTGGCCGGCACGATCGTCTGGGCCTGGATTTTCACGATCCCGGCGTCGGCTTTCGTCGCCGCCATCGCCTACTGGGTAAGCCTGCAGCTGCTCTGAGCAGCCCCGAGCTCACCGGATATTCACTGGGATATCTTTCGGCCTTCTTCGATCTGGTATTCGAAGTAGCGCTGGAAGCTGAACACGATGCTGGCCATCAGGACGGTGCTGCCGAAGAGCAGGGCGAGCACGACCGCACCGATCGTGAGCCACTGCGTCCGCCCCGGGGGCGCGTCGGCTGGCGCTCCGGCGTTGTAGCGGGCGTTCCATTTTTCCGGCGTCATCAGGCCATAGACGATGGCCGTGAGCGCGCACCCCGCAATGGTAAAACCGAGCAGCGGCACGAGCGCCCAACTCCAGGCGTCGTCCAGACCGAACATGCGGGCGCGTTCAATGCCGTACAGGCCGAGCGCGCTCGGGATCGGCAGCAGCCAGCCGAGCATGTCGCCCCAGCCGCGCAGGTAGAAGCGGTGCAGGCCGAGCGGCCCTCCCAGAAAGGCAAGCCAGGCGGCCGTTGTCTTGTTTTTCATTCGGGCGCCGTCGTGCTGCCTTCGCCCAGAACCTTCTCCATCAGCACCACGTCGCGCCACTGGCCGAACTTCCAGCCGCAGTCTTTCAGCACGCCCACCTGGGTGAAGCCCTGCGCCCGGTGCACGCCGACCGAGCCGGCGTTGGCCGAGTCGCCGATCACGGCAATCAGCTTGCGCACGCCGACCGCCTCCGCCGCCTTCGACAGTTCGGCCAGCAGTTTGGCGCCCAGGCCCTGGCCGCGCGCCGCGTCGGCCAGGTAGATCGAGTCTTCGGCCGAATAGCGGTAGGCCGGACGCGGCTTGAACCAGTTGCAGTAGGCAAAACCCAACACCTCGCCGTCGCGTTCGGCCACCAGATAGGGGAGGTTTTTCGACAGCACATCGGCGCGCCGCCCGGCCATGTCGGCGGCGCTGGGCGGCTCGGTTTCGAAGGTGCCGGTGCCGTGCAGCACGTGATGGGAATAGATGGCGGTGAGCGCCTCGACGTCTTCGTCGCGGCTCGGGCGGATGGTGATCATGGGAGGGGGAGAAAGCAAAAAGCGGGCAAAGGAAGCGCAGCGGGCTATAATGGAAGGCTTTTCAGCGTGTCGCTGGCCGGGTGGTCATGTCGCGTGTCTCAACGCTGGAAGAAATCGCTGGAAGAAATTCCACCACCCCAAGGATAAATCATGGTCGTCATTCGACTCTCCCGCGGCGGCTCCAAAGGTCGTCCGTTCTTCAACATCGTCGTGTCGGACAAGCGCGTTCGCCGCGATGGCCGCTTCATCGAGCGCCTGGGTTTCTACAACCCGATCGCCAAGGAAAACGAAGAAAGCATCCGCATCGCGCAGGATCGCCTGACCTACTGGAAGAGCGTTGGCGCCCAAGCCTCGCCCACGGTCATGCGCCTGATCAAGCAAGCCGCTGCCGCGGCGCCCAAGGCAGCAGCCTAAGCTGCCCGCCCAGGCAATGCTGCCCACACTCGAAGCCGCCGAATTGCCGGCGGATGCGATCGAGGTAGGCCGCATCGCCGACGCCTGGGGCATCAAGGGCTGGTTCAAGGTCCTGCCCCACAGCGCCCGACCCGAGGCGCTTTTCTCTTCCAAACGCTGGTTCCTGCAAGCCCCCGGTGCAGCCGCCGGCGTGTTCCGTCTCGCGATCCGCGAGGCGAAAGACCATTCCGACTGGGTCGTCGCGACGTCTGACGCAGTGGCCGACCGCAATGCGGCCGAGGCCTTGCGCGGTGCGCGCGTGTTCGTGCCGCGGTCGAGCTTTCCGAGCGCCGGCGACGACGAGTACTACTGGGTCGACCTGATCGGCCTGCAAGTGACCAATCGCGAAGGCGTGATGCTGGGTGTGGTGCGCGAGCTCCTCGCAGCCGGCCCGCAGACCACACTGGTGCTGGCGGCCGAGGAGGGTGGCGTCGCCATCGAGCGGCTCATTCCTTTCGTCTCTGCGTTCGTCGACAGCGTCGACCTGGCCGGCCGCACCATCACGGTCGACTGGCAGCCCGACTACTAGCCGTTCGGCGCAAGCATGCGCTTCGATGTCATCACCCTGTTCCCGGAGCTGTTCGCCCCTTTTCTGGTGAGCGGTGTCACGCGGCGTGCCTACGAAAGCGGGCAGGTCGAGGTGGTGCTCTGGAATCCGCGCGACTTTGCGACGGGTAACTACAAGCGCGTGGATGACCGCCCCTTTGGTGGCGGGCCCGGCATGGTGATGCTGGCCGAGCCGCTGTCGGCCTGCCTCGACGCGGCGCTCGCGGCTCGCGGCGGCCCCGCAGCGGTGGTGCTGTTCTCTCCGATCGGCGAGGTGCTGCGGCACGCGGCGGTCGAAAGCTGGTCGGCCGGTGCCGGCGCGGTGCTGGTCTGCGGCCGCTACGAAGGCGTCGACCAGCGCTTCATCGACGCCCGCGTGACGCATCAGATCAGCCTTGGCGACTTCGTGCTGTCGGGCGGCGAGATCCCGGCGATGGCGCTGCTCGACGCGATCGCGCGGCTGCAGCCCGGCGTGCTTGGCGACGAGGCCAGCCATGTGCAGGACAGCTTCAATCCGGCGCTCGACGGATTGCTCGACTGTCCGCACTACACCCGGCCCGAGCAGTGGCAGGGCGAGGCGGTGCCGGCGCCGCTGCTGTCGGGCCACCATGCGCAGATCGAGCGCTGGCGGCGCGACCGCAGCCTGGCGATCACGGCCGCGCACCGGCCCGAATTGATCGCCGCTGCCCGCGCTGCGGGGCGCCTCAGCAAAGCCGATGAGGCAGCGCTCCAAAAAAAGCTATAATCTTTGGCTCCCCGATCCTCTGGCCGGCCGCGTCCGTTTCAAGCCCAGTCTTGAGCAAGACGCCTTTAGTGCAGCGCGGCCACGATCGAATGCAGGAAACCATGAACCTCATCGAAACCCTTGAGCAGGAAGAAATCGCCCGGCTCAACAAGAAGATTCCCGATTTCATGCCCGGTGACACGGTCATCGTCAGCGTGAGCGTCGTTGAAGGCACCCGCAAGCGCGTGCAGGCCTACGAAGGCGTCGTGATCGCCAAGCGCAATCGCGGCCTCAACAGCGGCTTCACGGTGCGCAAGATCTCCAGCGGCGAAGGCGTGGAACGCACGTTCCAGACCTACAGCCCGCTGATCGCCGGCATCGAAGTCAAGCGCCGCGGCGATGTGCGCCGCGCCAAGCTGTACTACCTGCGCGAGCGCAGCGGCCGTTCGGCACGCATCAAAGAGAAGCTGCCGGGCAAGTCGAGCAACAAGGCAGCAGCCGCCCAATAATCCGGGTCTGCAACCGTGCTCAAAAGCCGCCCGCCAAGGCGGCTTTTTGCATTGGCGCTCGAACAAACACACGTCTGTGTGATCTATTTCCTTTTGCCCGTCGGCCGCGGCCCGTGTCTTGCGTTGAACCTAACTGGAGCTTTCCCTGACCAACCGATCACCCATGCAATCCGCCGCCGTTGTCGAACCGATCAACACCGTCGCACCGGCGCTGCTGTTTTCGTTCGATCCGCGCGAGGTGCCCGTGATCGCGGTCGACGACGGCCTGCCCGCGGTTGCACGCGCCGAGCTCACCACCACCGCGCTGCGCGCCCGCTTTGCCAAGCCGCCGGTATGGACGCCCGAGGTGCGGCGGGAGCCGCGCATCTCCGATCGCGCACCGGCCCAGGCGGCGGTGCTGGTGCCCATCGTGCTGCGCGCCGGCGAGCCGACCGTGCTGTTGACCGAGCGTGCCTCGCAGATGACCACCCACTCGGGCCAGGTCGCGTTTCCGGGCGGCCGGGTCGACCCCGACGACGCCAACATCGCCGCCGCGGCCTTGCGCGAGGCGTGGGAAGAGGTCGGCCTGTCGGCGGAGTACATCGAAGTGCTCGGCACCCTGCCGACCTACACCACCATCACCTCGTTCATCGTGACGCCCGTGGTCGCGCTGGTGCAGCCCGGCTTCACGCTGGCGCTGAATCCCCACGAGGTGGCCGATGCCTTCGAGGTGCCCCTGGCCTTCCTGATGAACCCGGCCAATCACCGCCGTCATGCCGTCAGCGACGCCCAGGGCAAGTCGCGCGAGTGGTACTCCATGCCTTACCAGGACAGCGACGACGAGCGCTTTGTCTGGGGCGCGACGGCGGGCATGCTGCGCAACCTGTACCGGTTCCTGGTCGCCTGAACGAAGAACTGCCGCGCGCCCGGCCGGTGACCCGAGGGGCAGTCGCTATCATCGAAGGATGAGTTTCTTCGCCATCCTGTGCGCTTTGCTGATCGAGCAGGTGAGGCCGCTTGCGCACCACAACCCGGTGTACGGCGGCGCGATCGGATGGACGCGCTGGGTGAGCCGCAACTTCGATGCCGGCAAGCCGCATCACGGCTGGGTTGCGTGGACGCTCGCAGTCGGCGTGCCGACCCTGCTGGCACTCGGCGTGCACTGGTTGCTGGTGCTCACCCTCGGCCTCCCGTTTGCAGTTGTCTGGAGCATCGCGGTGCTCTACACCACGCTGGGCTTTCGCCAGTTCAGCCACCACTTCACGGGCATTCGCGATGCGCTCGACGAAGGCGACGAGCCGCTCGCGCGCTCGCTGCTCGCGCATTGGCAGCACGTCGATGCGGCCGACCTGCCACGCAGCGAAATCGTGCGCCATGTGATCGAGCATTCTGTGATCGCGGCGCACCGCCACGTGTTCGGCGTGCTGGCCTGGTTCTCGATCCTTGCGGCGCTCGGCCTGGGCCCGGCCGGCGCGGTGTTCTATCGCATGAGCGAGTTCGTATCGCGCTACTGGGCGTACAAGGACGGCGCTGCCGTGCAACCTTCCAGCATCTGGGTGCAGCAGGCGGGCGCCCGCGCCTGGAGCGCCATCGACTGGCTGCCGGCGCGCATCACGGCGCTGGGTTTTGCAGTGGTCGGCAGCTTCGAGGAGGCGATCGACTGCTGGCGCAACGACGCACGGCGCTTTCCTGACGGCAACGACGGCGTGATCCTGGCAGCCACTTCGGGCGCGGTAAATGTGCGGCTCGGCGGCGGCACGCTGCGGCCGACACCCGTGGCCGACCCACTTTCCCGCGCCCAGGCTGGCGAGTCGCTGGCCAGCCTGCGCGAACCCGAGAGCGGCAGCACACCCGGCCGCGAACCCGAGCCCGCGCATCTGCGCAGCGTGGTCGGGCTGGTCTGGCGCTCGGTCGTGATGTGGATGGTATTGCTGGCGCTGCTCACGCTCGCACGCCTGCTCGGCTGAACAGATCGATGGCTTCTTCGTCGGTATCGAGCTTCTACAGCCCGCGTCTCGCGGCGCTCGAGCCCTATGTGCCGGGTGAGCAGCCGCGCATCGCCAACCTGGTCAAGCTCAACACCAACGAGAACCCGTACCCGCCTTCGCCGCATGCGGTGGACGCGGTTCAGCAGGCGGCGGCCAGCGGGCTGGAGCGCTATCCCGATCCGGAGTCGCTCGCGTTGCGCGAAGCGGTGGCACAGCGGCATGGTCTGGGCGTCGACGAGGTGTTTGCCGGCAACGGCTCCGACGAAGTGCTGGCCCATGCGTTCTTCGCTTTCTTCCGCCAGAGCGAGCCGCTGCTGTGCCCCGACGTGACCTACAGCTTCTACCGTGTCTATGCGCAGCGCTACGAGATTGACTGCGAGCTGCAGTCGGTGGACGACGCGCTGCGCATCGATGTCGATGCGCTCGCGGCGCGGGCTTCGCGCGGCTGCGGCGGCATCGTGCTGGCTAACCCCAATGCACCGACCGGCATCGGCCTGCCTCTCGGCGAGATCGTGAAACTGCTGCAGGCATGCCCGCATCGCGTCGTGCTGGTCGACGAGGCGTACGTCGATTTCGGCGGCGCGAGCGCATTGCCGCTGATCGAGCAGTACCCGAACCTGTTGGTGGTGCAGACGCTCTCCAAGTCGCGCGCACTGGCCGGCCTGCGCGTCGGCTTCGCCTGCGGCCAGGCGCACCTGATCGAGGCGATGACGCGCGGGAAGAACACCTTCAATTCGTACCCGCTCGGCCGGCCGGCCGTGGCCGGGGCCGTGGCGGCGCTGCAGGACGAAGCCTGGTTCGACCAGACCTGCAAGGCGGTGATCGACACCCGCGAAGGCCTGACGCTGGAGCTGGAAGACCTGGGTTTCGAAGTACTGCCCTCGCAGGCGAACTTCGTGTTTGCGCGGCATCCGCAGCGCGATGCCGCAGAACTCGCCCTGGCGCTGCGCGAGCGCGCGGTGCTGGTGCGCCACTTTCGCGCTCCGCGCATCGCGCAGTACCTGCGCATCAGCATCGGCACGCGGGCACAGTGCAGCGCGCTGATCGATGCGCTGGCCGACATCCTCGGCCCGGCCTGAGGCCATTTCCGGAACGAATTCATGCCCCTCACCACCGTCGAAAACAAGCCCCTCCGGATTGCACTGCTGTCCTATGCCTACGCGCCCAGCCTGGGAGGGATCGAGTCGGTGAGCCAGCTGCTGGTCGACGGCTTGCGGGGCCGGGGCCACGAGGTACGGGTCGTCACCCACACGCCCGCCGCAGTCGGTGGCGCTGCGCAAGAGGGCGTTGTCTTGCGTCGACCGTCTGCGTCCAGCCTGCTTGGCACCCTTCGCTGGTGCGACGTGGTCGTCCAGTCGAATGTGAGCGTCGGTTTGGCCTGGCCGCTGGTACTCGGTGTCGTGAGACGGCCTTGGGTCGTCGTGAACCACACGCCCATCACGCGGCCGGCGGGTCAGCGTACTTGGCGCGACCGGCTCAAGATCGCCAGCCTCCGTGGTGCCCGTGTGTACTCGGTGTCGCAGTACCTGCGCAGCGTCACGCTGGAGGACTCCGGACTCATGCTCAATCCGTACGACATCCAGTCGTTTCATCTGCCGCACATGGCAGATACGGGCGTTCGCGAGAACGAACTGCTGTTTGTCGGGCGCATCGTGCGGGCCAAAGGATTGGATGTGCTGATCGAGGCGCTGCACTTGCTGCGCAAGGACGGCCTGCGGCCGCGCCTTTCGATCGCCGGTGACGGCCCGGAAAAAGGCACGATCGAGGCTCGGATTGCCGAGCTCGGCCTGCAGGATCAGATTGCCTGGCTCGGCGTGCTGCGCGGCAATCGCCTGGGCGAAGTCATGCGCGAACACCAGGTCGCCGTGGTGCCATCGCGGCCCGAGCCGCCCGAGGCGCTGCCGCTGGTGCCGATCGAACTCATTGCCAGTGGATGCGTCGTGATCGCGAGCCGGCAGGGCGGCTTGCCGGAATCGGTCGGCCCGTGCGGCCTCCTCGTGCCGCCCGAGGACCCGGCGGCGCTCGCGCAGGCGATGCGCGAACTGCTGGCGGACGAAGCGCGCCGCAAGAGCTTGCTGGCCATGCGCGACCAGCACCTCGAACTGTTCCACCCGAACACCGTGCTCGACCGGTACGAGACCGCCATCCGGGAGGCGATGCACTGATCCTAGGGCGCGCTCAAGGGCATTGAGCCCGAGCCTTTGCCGAAGGTTGCCGCGTTGGCGGTGCAGGCATGTCGCGCTGATGCTTCGGGCTTGATGGTTTGGGCTCGACGTTGCGAGTTCGACGTTTGGGGGTAGGCCGCTGGCGGCGGGTGGCCCCTTCCGCGAATGTCCCCCGGGCTTCGCCCTCCTCCTTTATTTCGCTGCAGGGGCCACCCACCGCCAGCGGCCAGGGCACGCTCGTAGTGTTCAGCGCGAAACGGTCACGCCGCGTCCAGGATCAGGGCGGTGGGGTACGCTGCGCAGCGAAATAAAGGAGGAGGCCGCAGGCCGGGGGACATTCGCGGAGCAGCGTGCCCCGCCGCCCTGAGCCCGCCCCGGACTCTGTGACCGCAAAACCACTCAGTAGCGCGGCGTCTGGCTCAGCTCGGCGAACAGTTCGCCATAGATCTTGTAGCGCGCTGCGCTGATGGGGCGCTCACCGGAGGCCGACTCGACCTGTGGAATCACGCCGCAGCCCGGCTCGTGCAGGTGCGTGCAGTTGTAGAACTTGCAGTTCGACGCGTGTTCGGCGATGTCGGGCATGAGGCCCGCGAGCTGCATCGGCTCGATGTGGTGCAGGCCGAATTCCTGGAAGCCGGGCGAATCGATCAGTGCGGTCTGGCTCGCCTTGTCGACCCAGTACCAGCTCGTGCTGGTCGTGGTGTGCTTGCCGGAGGCCAGCGCCTTCGAGATCTCGCCGGTGAGCGCAAGCGCACCCGGAACCAGCAGGTTGATCAGCGTGCTCTTGCCGGCACCCGAGGGGCCGAGCACCAGCGTGGTCTTGCCGGTCAGCAGCTTGAGCAGTGCGACGCGGTCGACTTCGCCCGAAGCCGTGAGCGAGAGCGGCAACACGCCGTAGTGCATGCGGCGGTAGGGCGCCAGCTTGGCCCAGGCCCGCTCGAACGGTGCCACCAGGTCGCTCTTGTTGAGCGCGATGATCGGCGCGATGCGCTCGGCTTCCGCCGCGATCAGTGCGCGCGTCAATTGGTGTTCGGAGAACTCGGGCTCGGCGGCCACCAGGATCAGCACATGGTCGAGGTTGGCCGCAAACGACTTGGTGCGGATCTCGTCCTGCCGGTAGAACAGGTTGCGGCGCGCATCGACCTTCTCGATCGTGCCTTCGTCCTCGCTGGCCTGCCAGCGCACCCGGTCGCCGACGACGGCCTGGCTTTTCTTGCCGCGAGGGTGGCAGATCACATGCTGGCCATCGGGCGTTTCCACCACGCAATGCCGGCCGTGGCTGGCGATGACGATGCCGGTCTGCAGGGCGCCCGTGCTGTTGGGCGCGCTGCGTTGCTTAGCCACCGGCGTGTTCCATCAGGCGGCGAGCAGCGCGTCGGCCTGCGTGGCGCAGTCGAAGTCGGTCGACGAGATGCCGCCGACATCGTGCGTGTTGAAGCGCACCACGCAGCGGTTGTAGTGCACCGACAGGTCGGGATGATGATCCTGCGTGTGCGCAACCATCGCCAGCGCGTTCACGAACGCGAGGGTCTCGAAGTAGTTCGCGAAGGTGTAGGTCTTCTCGATCGCTACGTCGGCGCCGTCGCCGGCGAGCTTCCAGCCCTCGAGGCGCGCCAGGCTGGCGACGATTTCGGTGGCGCTCAGCGCGCGGCGCGGTTGGCCTTTCCAGACCTTCGGTTTGAACATGCTGCTGCTGGTCATGAGTGAACTCCGTGCGGGTTTCAGGCCGCGGCCATGCGCGCCAGGCGCTCGGACGCAGGCGGGTGCGAGTAATAGAACTTCACGAACACCGGGTCGGGTGTGAGCGTCGAGGCGTTGTCGCTGTAGAGCTTCAGCAGGGCGGCCGACAGGTCGGCGCCGCTGGTCTGGGCGACGGCGTAGGCATCGGCTTCGAACTCGTGCTTGCGCGACAGCCGCGCCGACAGGGGGGCGACGAAGAAACCGAACACCGGCACCGCCAGCATGAAGAGCAGCAGCACGAGTGCATTGTTGGCAGCAGCCATGTTCGGCTGCACACCGAGCCCGGTGTAGAACCATGAACGGTCGGACACCCAGCCGAGCAGCGCGAAGCCGGCCAGGCTCAGCGCAAACAGCGTGACCATGCGCTTGAGGATGTGGCGGTGCTTGAAATGGCCGAGCTCGTGCGCCAGCACCGCTTCGACTTCGCCGGCGTTGAGCTGGCGCAGCAGGGTGTCGTAGAACACCACGCGCTTGCTGGCGCCGAAACCGGTGAAGTAGGCGTTGGCATGTGCGCTGCGCTTGCTGCCGTCCATCACGAACAGGCCCTTGGCCGCGAAGCCGCAGCGCTTCATCAATGCGGTGACGCGCGCCTTCAGTGTCGGGTCGTCGAGTGGCTTGAACTTGTTGAACAGCGGGGCGATGAAGGTGGGGTACACCAGCATCAGCAGCAGATTGAAGCCCATCCAGGTGCCCCAGGCCCAGAGCCACCATAGCGAGCCGGTGGCCCCCATCAGCCACAGGATCAGCGCGGCGATCGGCAGGCCGATCAGCGCGCCGAGCAGGACGCCCTTGACGGCGTCGGTGAGCCACAGGCGCCAGGTGAGTTTGTTGAAGCCGAAGCGTTGCTCCAGCACGAAGGTCTGCCAGAGCGAAAAGGGCAGGTCGAGCAGGCCGCCGACCACCGCAAAGGCGGCGAGCAGCGCCAGCTGCTGCGCCATGCCGCCGCTGATCCAGGCCAGCAGCACCTTGTTGAGCAGATCGAGCCCGCCGAGCAGCGTCCAGGCCAGCAGCACGGCCGTGCCCCAGGCGAGTTCGATCAAGCCGAAGCGTGCCTTGGCGATCGTGTAGTCGGCTGCCTTCTGATGCGACTCGAGCGTGATGATCGATGCGAACCGCGCCGGCACCACGCCGCGATGCCGGGCCACGTGGCGCACCTGACGCGACGCGAGCCAGAACTTCAGCAACAGGCCGACGACCAGGGCGGCCGCAAAGGCGCAGGTGAAGATGAGGGAGGCATTCATGGGCCGCCGAGTTTAGTCTTCATGCGGGGCGCGGCTGGGCCATCGACGACAATGCCCCGATGCCCGAATCGACCGTACAGACCCCCCCGACCCTGAAGAAAAGCGACCAGAACCTGATCTGGCTCGACTGCGAAATGAGCGGGCTCGACCCCGAAAAAGAGCGTTTGCTCGAGATCGCCGTGGTCGTTACCGGCCCCGACCTCACGCCGCGCATCGACGGCCCGGTGCTCGTGATCCACCAGAGCGACGAGGTGCTCGACGCCATGGATTCGTGGAACAAGGGCACGCACGGCCGCAGCGGCCTGATCGACAAGGTCAAGGCCTCGACGCTCGACGAGGCGGCGGCCGAGCAGCAACTGCTCGAGTTCATCGCGCGCTACATCCCGAAGACCGGCTCGCCGATGTGCGGCAACACCATCGGACAGGACAGGCGCTTCCTGGTCAAGTACATGCCCAAGCTCGAGGCCTACTTCCACTATCGCAACCTTGACGTGAGCACGCTGAAAGAACTGGCGAAGCGCTGGAAGCCGGCGGCATACAGCGCGTTCAAGAAGCAGCAGGCGCACACCGCGCTGGCCGACGTGCACGAATCGATCGAGGAACTCGCGCACTACCGCGATACGTTCCTCAAGCTCGATTGATTAGGTAAAAACCCGGATTCATGCCATAATCGATGGCTTCGCTGCGCAGAGCAGCGTTTTTCTTGCATCTCCCCGTCTTGCACAGGCGCCCGATCTTCACGATCAAAAAGGGCCGCAGCCTCGCGAAAGCGAAGACTGAATGTCGTTGGATGGTTGATGTTTTTAACCACCCGACGGGGCGCCGCCTACGGCAGCGCCCGCGTATGAGATATCTCAATGACCGACGCTTTTGAAGCGCAGGGCGAGTTCGCGCCTGTGCAATCTTCTTCCGACGAATTCGTGGCAATCGCGGAATCGAACTCCGACATCACCTTGCTGGACACCCTGGACGTCGCTGCCGCGCCGGCCGACGTGCCCAAGGCGCCCAACGGCTTCATCCGTCTTGGCCTCGCGCCGGAACTGATCGCGGCCGTGGCCGACCTCGGTTTCGACCAGCCGACCACCGTGCAGGACAAGGTCATTCCGCTGGCCATGACCAGCAATGACGACGGCACTTCCCGCTACATCGACCTGATGGTGTCGAGCCAGACCGGCAGCGGCAAGACCGCAGCCTTCCTGCTGCCCGTGCTGCACACCCTGCTCAAGCAGGAAGCCGAAGCCGAAGCAGCTGCCAAGGCCGAGTTCGCACGCCTGTCGGCCGAAGCCGCCGCCCGCGGCGAAGCGCTGCCCAAGAAGGCCAAGCGCAAGGATCCGACCAACACGCGCAATTTCAAGGCCGCCACGCCCGGCGCATTGATCCTGTGCCCGACGCGCGAACTCGCCCAGCAGGTCGCGCACGACGCAATCGACCTGGTCCGCCATTGCCGCGGCCTGCGCGTCGCCAGCGTGGTGGGCGGCATGCCGTACCAACTGCAGATCGCCAAGCTGCAGAACGCCAACCTCGTGGTGGCCACGCCGGGCCGTCTGCTCGACCTGCAACGCTCGATGCAGATCAAGCTCGACCAGGTTCAATTCCTGGTGGTTGACGAAGCCGACCGCATGCTCGACCTGGGCTTCTCGGACGACCTGGCCGAGGTCAATCAGCTGACCATCGAACGCAAGCAAACCATGATGTTCAGCGCAACCTTCGCGCCGCGCATCCAGCAGCTTGCCTCGCGCGTGATGCGCCAGCCGCAAAAGGTGCAAATCGATTCGCCGCAGGAAAAGCACGCCAACATCAAGCAGTCGCTGTTCTGGGCTGACAACACGCAGCACAAGCGCAAGATGCTGGATCACTGGCTGCGCGACACCACGATCAATCAGGCGATCGTGTTCGCCAGCACGCAAGTCGAATGCGACGGCCTCGCCAACGACCTGCAGCAAGAGGGCTTCAGTGCCGTCGCGCTGCACGGTGCGCTCAGCCAGGGGCTGCGCAATCGCCGCCTGATGGCATTGCGCCAGGGCGACGTGCAGATCCTGGTGGCAACCGACGTGGCCGCGCGCGGCATCGACGTCCCGACCATCACGCACGTGTTCAACTTCGGCCTGCCGATGAAAGCCGAGGACTACACCCACCGCATCGGCCGCACCGGCCGTGCCGGTCGCGATGGCTTGGCCATCACCTTTGCCGAGTTCCGCGATCGCCGCAAGATCATGGACATCGAGCATTACAGCCACCAGAACTTCAAGGCCGAGACCATTCCGGGCCTCGAACCGCAGCAGCGCATGCCGCAATCGCGCCCGCAAGGCAACTTTGGCGGTGGCCGCGACCGCGAGCCGCGCGAGTTCCAGTCGCGCGACCGCAAGTTCGGCGGCGGTACCGGTGGCGGCCATCGCGCCGGCCCGAGCGGCGGCTATGCCGGCGCCAGCGGTTTCAACGACCGTGGCGCGCGTCCGGCCGGTGGCGCCCCCGCGCCGCGTGGCTACGCTGGCAACAACGCCGGTTTTGGTGGCGGCCGTGACCGCGACGAAGGCAGCTTCGGCCGCAAACCGGGTTGGGGCGACAACGCCGCACCGCGCGGTGGCCGCAACGAAGGTTTCGGCGGCGGCGCTCCGCGCGGCAATGCCGGCGGCGGCAAGGTGTTCGTGCCGCGCGACGCCAAGCCGCGCGCATTCAAGCCGACCCGCTGAGCAACAAGCTGCCCACAGCAAAAAGCCCGGTGCCGCAAGGCGCCGGGCTTTTTTCATGGTTCGCGCAATGCGTGCACCGGGCGCTTGTTCTGTAGCTACTCCTGCCCGGTCAGCAACAGCGCTGACCGATAGGCCGCACGGCCAGCTGTCTTGGTTTCGTCGACCAGCGCATTCATCCGCTGCCCGCGCTCCTTCGGCGGCAGCAGGTGGAGCGGTGGTTCGGCCATCAACTGCCGTGCCGCGTTCAGCAGGAGGCTCGAAGCGGTGATCAGCAAATGGATGGCGGCGTGCTCGCGACCGGCGGGGTGGTCCTTCGCGAAGGGGCGCCCGAGCGGATCCTGCGAACCGGGCCACACGATCCCGAGATCCGCAGGGTCGAAGCGAGGCGTGGCCGGGGCGCCGGCGCCCCGGCCATCGAGGATGGACTCGATCGAAGCAAGCGCATGCTCCAGATGGGCGTGCGCCATGCGCGGCGAGCAGGGCGGATCGGGGTCGCGATGGGCGTTGGACATGATGGTCTCCTGCTTGCCTGTGGTCTGAAGCCGCCGGGTCAGCGCGCCGCCAGTGCTTGTTGCGGAAGCGCTGCGCACAGCCAGCTGCGCAATGCCCGCAACAGCGCGTCCGGCTGGTCGGCATGCACCCAATGGCCGGCATCGGCGATACGTTCGAGCTGCGCGCGCGGAAACATGCGCGCGATGCCCGGATGGGATTCGGGTCGCACGTAGTCGGAGTCCGTCCCGGCGAGGAAGAGTGCCGGTCCTTCGTAACTTCGATGCATCAGCCGCTGCTGGAACCCGCACAGATCGGGCATGCACATGGCCACCGCCAGCAGGTTGAGCCGCCAGTCGAAACGCTCGTCGTGACGCCAAAGATGCCGCATCGCAAGGTCGACGGGCTTGTTCCGACCCAGGCCGCGCATCGTCGTCATGTAGGGCGAGAACTGGTCGCCATAGCGTTCGGGCGCGATGTCGATCACCGCCACGCCGGAGATCGCCTGCGGGTGTTCGAGGGCGAGGGTCATCGCGGTCTTGCCGCCCATGCTGTGGCCGATCACCAGCGGCCGATCCAGTTGCTCGCGCTTGATAAGCCCCAGCACATCGAGTGCCATCTCGCTGTACGACATGGTCTGGCCCCGGGGCGACGCGCCGTGGTTGCGCGCGTCCGGCAGGTAGACCCGGTGCGTGGCGCCCAGCGCCTGGGCGATCCGCTGCCAGTTGCGTCCGGCGCCGAAAAGGCCGTGCAGGATCACCACAGGAGAACCGCTGCCTACGGCCTCGAATGCCAACTCGATCGACAAGGCGCCCTCGCTATCGCTTCGGGGTTACCGGCGGTCGCCGAAGTCGGCCCGGATTTCGGGCGGTGAACGGGGTATCCGACTCGGGCGCGCTGTCATTCGTGGTGTTCCTATGAGGGGGATGCGAGGGTTTGACAGAGCTTATGGGGGACGGGTCGACTGGTAAAATGGTTTACATCCATACGCTGCATCGATGCCGCGAATACCTGCGGGGTCGAGTTGAGGTTCGACAAGCGAGGCTACCCATGCGGTTCAACAAGCTTGACCTGAATCTGCTGGTGGCTCTGGACGCGCTGCTTGCCGAACGCAGCATCAGCCGGGCGGCCGAGCGGTTGCACATGAGCCAGTCCGCGATGAGCAATGCCCTGGCACGGCTGCGGGCCTGCCTTGACGACGATTTGCTGGTACAGGTCGGCCGCAAGATGGAATGCACGCCCCGGGCCGAGACATTGAAGGAGGCCGTGCGCGACGTGCTGGTGCGGGTGGACAGCGCAATCCTCGCGCAGCCGGAGTTCGACCCCGCTCGTTCGGATCGCACGTTCCACCTGATCGTCTCCGACTACACGATGGTGGTGCTGATGCCGCACCTGCTCGCGCTGGCGCGCCAGCAAGCGCGCAACGTGCGCTTCGAAATGCTGCCGGTGATCGATTCGCCCCAACGCGAACTAGAGCGTGGCGAGGCGGATCTGCTAGTGCTCCCGCGCAACTACTGCTCACCCGACCATCCCGTCGACATGCTGTTCGAGGAAGAGTTCCTCTGCGTGGTGTGGAGTGGCAGCAGCTTCGGGCGTGCCAACAAGCTGACGCTCGAGCAGTACGTGACTGCCGGCCATGTTGCGATGCAACCCCAGGGCATGGACAAGTCCACGCTCGAAGACTGGTTCCTGCAGCGCTACGGCACTGCGCAGCGCATCGAAGTCACGGCCTTCGGCTTCGTGCCCGTCCCGCATCTTGTCGTGGGAACCGACCGCGTCGCCACCGTGCATGCGCGGCTCGCCCGGATCGCGCAGCAGTACCTGCCGCTGACGCTGCTGCCTCCGCCCTTGCCGTTGGCCAGGATCGAACAATCGGTGCAATGGCACAAGTACCGCACCCAGGATCCGGGGCTGGTCTGGCTGCGCGGCCTGCTGCGTGAGGCCGTGCTGCGGATGGATGGAAAACAGATCCCGTCAACCGCGACCGCGCCGGCCACGCATCCGTAGAGCGCCTTCATGCGGATCAACCCGGGGCAGGGGGCGGATGGGGCGGCGTCGATACTTCCTATAATCCCGCGCAGGTTGGAAGCGCTCCTTGCTGGAGCGCTGTCCGCCACGGTTCGAAGGTGCCCCGCATGCCATGAGATGGTTTCGGGGTTAAACGGGAAGCAGGTGCACGCGTCCATGACGCGCAATGCCTGCGCTGCCCCCGCAACGGTAAGCGGATAGAGAAGTTTCACGCGAGCGCATGTTGTGCTCGCAGCCACTGCGCTTCCAAGGAGTGTGGGAAGGCGAAGCTTCGGTTGTTGTGCGCATGGCGCATGACAGCGACCCGCGAGCCCGGATACCGGCCTTCGCAATCGCCTTCGGACGCTGCGGGAGTGCGTTTGTCCGGGCCGCCCAGCACCTCGCGTGCCGGGTTGGCGTCGACTCGTGCAATTGCAGCGTGTGTCTCTTTGATCGGCCCAGCGGGAATGCGGGCCAAAGGAACAGCACATGCGCAAGCACTTCAAGCGAGTGGCAGCCCCGTGAGCGGCGATCTCGTTTCCGTTTCAGGTCTGATGTTGATGTTTGTCCTGGGGTTGCGGCACGGGCTTGATCCTGACCACATCGCCTGCATCGACGGCCTCACCTGGCGTGCGCTCAATCACTCGCACTCCCACGCGGGCTGGATCGGCACCCTGTTTGCGCTCGGGCATGGTCTGCTGGTCACCCTGATCGCGGTCGTGGTCAGCAAGCTTGCGCTGCACTTCGACCCTCCCGGTTTTGTGGCAGCGATCCTCGAATGGATACCGACGGCCTTGCTGGTCGTCGTCGGCTGCCTCAACTTGCGTCTGTTGCTGCGGAAAGGCGACGCATACGCGCCGACCGGCTGGAAGATGAGCCTGATCCCTGCGCGCTTGCGCCAGCAGACCAGTGCCTGGTCCGTGGTGGTCATCGGCGTGCTGTTTGCCACCGTGTTCGATACGGCTACACAGGCTGCAGCCTGGGGTTATGTAGCCAGCAACAAGAGTGGCGGAGCGTGGGCCGCCTTGCTCGCCGGACTGACCTTCACCGCAGGGATGATGGTGACCGACACGCTGGACGGCCGCATCATCTGCCGCATCGGCCGGGGCATCGACAACCCCGAGGCCGGGCGCCGTGTGCGTCGCACGCTGGGCTGGCTCATCGTTGCGATCTCGTTCGGCGTTGCTCTCTACAACGTGGCCAAGGTGCTGTTTCCGGTGGTCGAACTGGACGACATGGCCTTTTCGCTCACCGGGGCAGCGCTGGTTCTCGTCATGTTGGGAATCTGGGCTTGGGGTGCCAGGCGGGCTCGTGCATCCCTCTTGATGCAACTGCGCGACGCACATCAAAAGCAATAGCCGTTCGTGGGGTTCACGGCCGATCGACTTGCGTTTTCCATCTTTTCTTCCCGGGTTCTTCCATGGTCAAGTACATCGCATTCCCGGCCATCGCCACTCTGTTGGCCAGCACCTCCACACTGGCTCAGGTGACCTTGCAGTCCATCGAGGTGACGGCCATCCAGGACCAATCCCCATCGCTGCAGGCAACGCCTGCGGTGGGCAGCCGGCTTGGGCTGACCGTGCGCGAAACGCCGGCCTCGGCCGAGGTGATCACGCAGGAAATGATGGAAAGGCGCGGTGCGCGAACCTTCGAGGAGGCGTTGCGCGGCAGCGTGGGCATGACCGCAGGCGGTGCTCCAGGCTCGCCGTCGGTAGCCTCCACCCGCGGGTTCACCGGTAGCTTCATCACCTACCTGTTCGACGGCGATCGGGTTGCAGTGGCTTCGATGGTGAGCCGGCCGCAGGACACCTGGAACTACGAGCGCATCGAAGTGTTGAAAGGCCCGGCCTCGGTGCTGTATGGCGAAGGCGCGATCGGCGCTGCTGTCAACTTCGTGACCAAGCGGCCCGACCGCAACAACCCCGGTGCCGAGGCCATGCTTTCCTATGGCAGCTTTGGCACTGCGCGCACCGGTGTCGGGCTGGGCGTGAACGTTGGCGAGTCGAGCGCTTTCCGCCTGGACTACAGCCACCAGCAGACAGACGGGTACGTCGATCGCAACAAGCAGCGCTACGACAACCTCACGATGGGGTTCACCACGGCATTGACCCGCGACCTGACGCTCGACCTGACAATGGACTACGCCAACGACAGCGCACGGTCGTACCAGGGAACCCCACTGGTGCCGCGCGCCTATGCACTGCAGCCGACCGACATCGTCAGCGACTCGACCGGCCGGGTGGTCGATCGCAGTGTCGCTTTTCGCAACTACAACGTCGACGATGCGCAGATGAGCGCACACAGCCTCTGGACGCGTGCCAAGCTGACCTGGCAGATCGCGCCGGAATGGAAATTGCGCAACGAACTGTCCTACTACACAGCGGATCGGGCGTGGCGCAACTCGGAGTCCTACGCGTTTGCCGCGCCGCAACGCATCGTGCGGGATCTGGTCGGCATCACGCACGATCACCAGATACTGACTGACCGGCTCGATCTCAGCAACACGTCGTCCATTGCCGGAATGAAGAACAGGTTTGTCGCGGGCCTCGAGTACACAAAGACCGACTTCTCTTCCAATCGTGATTTCTCGAACGGCTCCACCGCGGCCAACACCGCGCTGTCGGTCGGCGAATTCGCCACCTTTCCGGGCAGCTACGCTGCCTTCGCTGCCAACCCCGCGCTCTACGCCGGCGCCGGCAACCGCAGCATCTTCAACGCACAGATCCCGACCAGCTCGCTCTTCCTGGAAGACGCCCTGTCCGTCAGCGACCGATGGACGATCGTGGGTGGCCTGCGTCAGGACTACGTCAAGCTCGATCGCCAGAGCCTGGATCTGAACACCCGCGCCCTCACGTCCTTCAGCCAGAAGTACAAGCCGACATCAGGACGCCTGGGCGTGGTTTTCGCGATCGACCCCGACACTTCGGTCTATGCGCAGTACACCAACGCGAGCGCGCCGGTCGGCACGGGCAACCTGCTGCTGCTCTCGGCCGCCAACGGTGCCTTCAGCCTTTCGAAGGGCAAGCAGCTCGAGGTCGGCATCAAGCAGTCGGTTTTCGGCGGGCGCTTCGACTACACGGTGGCGGCCTACAAGATCGAACTCGACAACGTGCTGTCGCGCGATTTCAGCAACCCGACGCTCACCGTCAACAGCGGCAAGCAGTCCGCGCGCGGGCTCGAGTTCGCTGCGGCCTGGAAGGCCACGCGCGACCTGACGCTGAGCGGCAATCTGGCATGGGTCGATGCGCAGTTCGATCAGCTCATCGAGGCCGGCAACGTTTCGCGGGCCGGCAACACGCCGCCGAACGTGCCGAAGACGGTCGCCAATCTCTGGGCCGACTACAAGGTGCCCGGATGGCCGGTGAGAGTGGGTGCGGGCGTCAACCGAACCGGCTACTCCTACGCCAACAACGCCAACACGCTGCGCATGAACGGGTTCACCACCGCGACCGCCTATGCGACCTGGACGTTGCCGAAGGGCGAGCTCACGTTTCGTGTGCGCAACCTTACCGACAAGCTCTACGCCTACTGGAGCGGCGCGAACTCGAACAACCAGGTCATGGTCGGTGCACCGCGCAGTTTCGAAGTCAGCTACCGGGCGGCCTTCTGATGCGCTGCAGCAGACCGTCGATCTGCGCAAGGATGGCATGAAGCGGGTCTTGATCTTCATCCACAAGTGGCTTGGCATCTCGCTGGCGCTGCTGTTTCTGATGTGGTTCCTCAGCGGCCTCGTGCTGTACTACGTGCCGTTCCCGAACCTGACACAGGCAGAGCGCCGCGCGGGACTGCAACCCCTGGAACAGGCTGTCGGCTGTTGCCTGACCGCCGAAGAAGCCGCAAGGCGAGCCGGCGTTGCGTTCACCGAAGCGCGCCTCGGCATGGCCGACCATGGGGCGCCGGTTTGGCGCCTTCTGGTCGATGCCGGCGAACAGAACGCCCCGCAGTGGCGGGCCCTCGACGCCCGCACCGGTGCCATGAAGGCGCCGCTGACATCCGTCCAGGCCATGAAGGTTGCCGAGTCCTTCAGCGGGCGGCGAGCACTGCTGGCCGAAGGACTGGAGCGTGACCAATGGACCGTTCCGCAAGGCTTGAACCCCTACCGTCCACTTTTCAAAGTCAGCCTGGAAGGCGACGACGGTCTCGAACTGTATGTGTCGAGCACGGCCGCCGAAGTGGTGCGCGACACGCGTCGTGCCGAGCGGTTCTGGAACTGGATCGGCGCCGTGCCGCACTGGATCTATCCGACCGTGCTGCGGCAGTTTCCGCAGGCGTGGAACCAGGTGGTTGTCTGGCTGGCGATTCCTGGCGTACTGCTCGCCGCAACCGGTCTGGTGCTGGGAATCTGGCAGCTGTTCCTCAACAGAACCCGCTGGATCCCCTATCGCAAGTCGTGGATGCGCTGGCACCATATCGCGGGCCTCGTCGCCGCGGTGTTCACGCTCACCTGGATTTTCTCGGGTCTGATGTCGATGAACCCATACGGGGTGTTCTCGTCACGGGGAGCCTCGGCCTCCGAGCGCGCGCACTGGCTTGGCGCCGACGGCAAGGCCCTTGTCAGTCCGCAGGCCGCCTTGGCTGCAGTAGCGTCGCGGGAGGCCGGTGCGCAGCCGGTGGAACTCGAGCGCATTCGTGTCGATGGGCAAGTCTGGTACCGCCTCGAAGGCTTGGAGCGGCGCTGGTGGGTGCGGGCGGACGTTGCCAGCGTCGCGCCAGCGGTGGAATCCGTGCTGCCGGACGGGTTGATGGCGGGCGCTCTGCGGCGCCTGCGCGGTGTCGATCGTCCCCCTTCGGACGTGACGCGCATGGACCGCTACGACGATGTCTACTATGCGAAGAATCCGGCCACGGCGGAGGCGATGGACACCCGGCCATTGCCCGTCTGGCGCGCGCATTGGCCGGACGGCGTCGACCTCTATGCCGACGCCACTTCTGGCAAGCTGCTTTTGCGGGCCGACCCGTCGGGGCGGTGGCAGCGGGTGCTGTACCAGGGATTGCACAGTCTTGATTTCGAGCCGCTGCGCGAACGGCCATGGCTGCGCGAAGCGCTGGTGCTGCTCTTCTCTCTTCTCGGCATCGCGCTATGCGTCACGTCGTGCGTGATTGGCTGGCGCGCCTTGGCACCGAAAGGCGCTGCGCGACTGACCTCGCAGCAGCGCCTCGCCTGAGCTTGCTTCGTCTTTCCTTCCGGCCGTCCGCCAGCTCTCACAACCAAAGGCCCTCATGCAAACCGCGAAAATCCCCGTCACCATCGTCACTGGCTTCCTGGGCAGCGGCAAGACCACGCTGCTGCGCCACATCCTTGGCCATGCCGAGGGCAGGCGCATCGCCGTCATCGTCAACGAGTTCGGCGAGCTGGGCATCGACGGCGAGATCCTGCGCGGTTGCGGCATCGGCTGCGACGATGCCGGCAACGAGCGCGAAGGTGCGCTCTACGAGCTGGCCAACGGCTGCGTCTGCTGCACCGTGCAGGAAGAATTTCTGCCGGTGATGCTGAAGCTGGCCGAGCGGCGCGGCGACATCGATGCGGTGCTGATCGAAACCTCCGGGCTGGCCCTGCCCAAGCCGCTGGTGCAGGCCTTCCAGTGGCCAGAGATCGCGAACGTCTTCACCGTCGACGCGGTGGTCACGGTGGTCGATGGCCCGGCCGCCGCTGCCGGCCAGTTCGCCGAGGACACCGATGCCGTCGACGCGCAGCGCCGCGCCGATCCGAACCTCGACCACGAGTCCCCGTTGCACGAGCTGTTCGAAGACCAGCTCTCGGCCGCCGACCTGGTGGTGCTCAACAAGACCGACCTGATGGACGACGCGGCCCGCGCGCAGGTCGAGGCGCTGGTGCGCGCCGAGATCCCGGCCGAAGTGAAGATCGTCGCTGCCAGCGAAGGCCGGTTGCCGCTCGCGCTGCTGCTCGGCCAGGGCCGTGCGGCCGAGACCACGATCCACCTGCGCGAGAGCCACCATGACCACGAGGAAGACCACGACCACGACGAGTTCGACTCGCTCGTGATCGAGCTGCCCGCCGTGGACCGCGACCGGCTGCTCGCCGTGCTCGAGACGCTCGTCGCCGCGCACACCATCTACCGCATCAAGGGCTTCGTCGCCGTGCCGGGCAAGCCGATGCGGCTGCTGGTTCAGGGCGTGGGCAAGCGCTTCGACCATCACTTCGATCGCGCATGGCGCGAGGGCGAGGCGCCGCGCACACAGCTCGTCTTCATCGGCGAAGACCTCGACGAAGCGGTGCTGCGCGAGGCACTGCAGGGCGCCGTCGCCGTGGCCGCCTGAGTCCGCAAGCCGGCGCGCGATGCACCTGCTGAGCACCCAGCCCGGGCGTTTCGTCGAAGACGACAGCGTCGTCACCCGGCTCGACCAGACGCCGGGCGACATCGTGGTGCTGAGCTCTGCCGACACCACGCTGGCGCTGCTCGCCGCCGCACGCAGCGCGCTCGCGGCAACCGACCCGGGCTATCCGTCGCTGCGGCTCGCCAACCTGATGCACCTGCGCCAGCCGGCCTCGCTCGACCTCTATGTCGACGAGGTGCTGCAGCATGCGCGCGTCGTCATCGTCGACCACCTGGGTGCTGAGTCGGCCTGGTCCTATGGCCTGCAGCAGATCGAGAAGCTGGCGCGACGCAAGGGGCAGCAGCTCGCGATCTTCTCGGGCGACCTGCAGGAAGACGAAGACCTGTTGGCGCGCAGCACGCTGCCGCCGTCGGTCGGCCGTCAACTCTGGCAGTACACGCGCGCGGGCGGTGCGGCCAATGCGCTGCAGTTCCTGCGTGCCATCGCCTTTCACGGCCTGGGCCATGGCCAAGCGCCGCAGCCGCCGCGCAGCCTGCCCCAGGTGGCGTTGCACCTGCCCGGCGGCTTCGGCGCGGCGCACACGGTGGCGGGCATCGACGACCTGCGGGCGGGCTGGCGCACGGGGGCGCCGGTGGTTGCGCTGGTGTTCTACCGCTCGCACCTTCAATCGGGCAACACCGCGGTGTTCGATGCGATGGCCGCAGCGCTGCGGGCCGAAGGGCTGAACCCGTTGCCGGTCGCGCTCGACTCGCTCAAGGACCCGCTGTGCATCTCCACACTGCGGGGCCTGTGTCGTGAGCATGGCGTGCAGCTGGTGCTCAATACCACGGCCTTCGCCGCACTGGGGCAGGGCGGCAATGCCGGCGACGAGGTGGCCGAACTGGCCGGCGATGCGCCGGTGCTGCAAGTCATCGTCAGCGGCGGCAACCGCGAAGACTGGCTGGCCGACAGCCAGGGACTGCGCCCGCGCGACATCGCCATGCAGATCTCCTTGCCCGAGATGGACGGGCGCATCGTCACGCGCGCGATCAGCTTCAAGGGCCTGTCGCACCGCGACGCGCTCACGCAAACCGAAGTGGTCAGCTACCAGCCGGAGCCCGACCGCATCGCGTTCGTGGCTGAACTGGCGCGGCGCTGGTGCCGGCTGCGCAGCCTGTCGGCGGCGGACAAGCGCATCGCACTGATCCTCGCGAACTACCCCGGCAGCGAGGGGCGCATCGGCAGCGGCGTCGGGCTCGACACGCCGGCTTCGGTCATCGCCATCCTGCGCACGCTTGCGGCCGAGGGCTACACGCTGGGCGATGCATCGAAGCTGCCGGCCGACGGCGACGCGCTGATGCACACGCTGCAGCAGGGCATCGCCAACGACCCTGCGCAATGGCCGATGCGGCCGGCCTGGCAGAGCTATGCGATGGCCGACTACCGCGCACGTCTTGCCGCCTTGCCCGAAGGCATGGCCGCCGCCATCGATGCGCGCTGGGGCCCGCCGGAGCAAGACCCGTCGCTGCGGCAGGGCCGCTTCATGATCGCGGGGCTGCGGCTCGGCCAGGTCTTCGTCGGCATCCAGCCGGCGCGGTCGCTCGCCATCCAGGGAGCGCAGGACTACGCGGGCTACCACGATGCCGAGCTGGTGCCGCCGCACGGCTACCTCGCCTTCTACTTCTGGCTGCGCGACGTGTTCGCGATCGACGCGGTGGTGCATGTCGGCAAGCATGGCAACCTCGAATGGCTGCCGGGCAAGAGCCTGGCGCTGGCGCAGACCTGCTGGCCCGATGCCATCCTCGGGCCGCTGCCCAACGTCTACCCCTTCATCGTCAACGACCCGGGCGAAGGCGCGCAGGCCAAGCGGCGCACGCAGGCTGTCATCGTCGACCACCTCATGCCGCCGCTCACGCGCGCCGAGAACCACGGCCCGCTGCAGAACCTGGAGCGCCAGGTCGACGAGTACTACGACGCGCTGCTGGTCGACGCGCGCCGCGCCCGCGTGCTGCGTGCGCAAATCCTCGCGACGGTGCGCGAGCAGCACCTGGTTGAAGAGCTGGCCTTGCAGTCCGCCGCGGCCGATGACGACGCCGTGCTCGCGCGTGTGGATGCGTACCTGTGCGAGCTGAAGGAGACGCAGATCCGCGACGGCCTGCATGTCTTCGGCCAATCGCCCGAAGGCCGGCTGCGCCGCGACACGCTGCTCGCGCTGGCACGTTATCCGTCGGGCGACGGCAGCGGCGAGAACGCCGGGCTGCTGAACGCGCTGTCGCGCGACCTGCTGCAGGGCGATGCCTTCGATCCGCTCGACATCGAGCCCGCCACGCCGTGGCGGGGTGCACGGCCGGCGCTGCTGCAGGCTGTCAGCGACGAACCCTGGCGCCATCACGGTGACACGCGCGAGCGGCTGGAACTGCTGGCGCAGCGGCTGCTGGAGGAAGGGCAGGGCATGTTCGATATGCCGCACACCGGCGCCGTGCTTCGCCGCATCGAACGTCGCCTCGCGCCCGACCTCGACGCCTGCGGCACCCAGGAGCTCACGCAACTCTCACGCGCGCTGCAGGGCCGCTTCGTGCCTGCCGGCCCGAGCGGATCGCCGTCGCGCGGCCGGCCCGACGTGCTGCCGACCGGGCGTAACTTCTACTCGGTCGACACCCGCGCGATTCCGACGCCGACGGCCTGGATGCTGGGCCTCAAGTCCGCCGCGCGTCTGGTCGAGCTGCATCTGCAGGAGCATGGCGACTACCCCGTCGCGATCGGCCTGTCGGTGTGGGGAACGGCCACCATGCGCACCGGCGGCGACGACCTGGCGCAGGCCTTCGCGCTGATCGGCGTGCGGCCGAAATGGGCGCCGGGCAGCCAGCGCGTGGTCGACTTCGAGGTGCTGCCAACGGTGGGTCTGGGCCGCCCGCGCATCGACGTCACGCTGCGCATCTCGGGCTTCTTTCGCGATGCCTTTCCGGCTGCCGTGCAGATGTTCGATGCGGCCGTGCAGGCCGTCGCCGCGCAGGAGGACGAAGACGCGGAACGCAACCCGATCCGCGCGCGCATCCTGCGCGAGGCCGCCGCGCTGCAGGCGCAGGGCGCCAGCGCCGACGCCGCGCGCCTGCAGGCAGGCTGGCGCGTCTTCGGCTGCGCGCCGGGCCGCTACGGCTCGGGCCTGCAGACGCTGTTCGACAGCGGCGACTGGCAGAGCGACGACGACCTTGCGCGTGCCTACGTTGCCGACGGTGCGCATGCCTACGGCCAGGGCAGCGACGGCGTTCCGGCGCAGGACGCGCTGGTGCGCCGCCTGAAGACCCTGAACGTCGTGCTGCAGAACCAGGACAGCCGCGAGCACGACCTGCTCGACTCCAACGACTACTACCAGTTCCAGGGCGGCATGGCCGCGTCCGTGCGGCACCTGAGCGGGCAGCAGCCCGCGATGTACCACGGCGACCACGGCAACCCGCAGGCGCCGCGCATGCGCACGCTGAAGGAAGAGATCGCCCGTGTGGTTCGCGCGCGCGTGGTCAATCCGAAGTGGATCGATGGCGTCAAGCGCCATGGCTACAAGGGTGCCTTCGAGATGGCGGCAACGGTCGATTACCTGTTCGGCTTCGACGCCACCGCGCGTGTGGTCGGCGACCACCAGTATGCGATGGTGGCAGACGCCTACGTGCTGGATGCGGCCACGCGCGACTTCGTGAACGAACACAACCCGCAGGCGCTGCACGACATCCTGAACCGGCTGCTCGAAGCGATGCAACGCGGGCTGTGGCAGGCGCCCGGCGACTACCAGCAACAATTGCAGAACCTGCTGCTCGATCAGGAGCAGCGGATGGAAGGATCCCGATGACCCCCCACGCAGGCAAATCCTTGCCGCTGCCTTTCCCCTTTGCCGCCATCGCCAGCCAGCCGCAGTTGCGCCAGGCACTGCTGCTCGCCGCGGTCGACCCCGGCCTTGGCGGCGTGCTGATCGAAGGGCCGCGCGGCACCGCCAAGTCCACCGCAGCGCGCGCGCTGGCCGAGTTGCTGGCCGGTGCGCCCTTCGTCACGCTGCCGCTCGGGGCCAGCCTGGAGCACCTGGTCGGCACGCTCGACCTCGGCCAGGCGCTGGCCGGACACGAAGTGAAGTTCGCACCCGGCCTGCTGGCGCGCGCGCACGGTGGCGTGCTGTACGTCGACGAGGTCAATCTGCTGCCCGATGCGCTGATCGACTCGCTGCTCGACGCAGCGGCCAGCGGCGTGAACAACGTCGAGCGCGATGGCATCTCGCACAGCCATGCCGCGCGCTTCGTGCTGGTCGGCACCATGAACCCGGAGGAGGGCGAGCTTCGCCCGCAGCTGCTGGACCGCTTCGGCCTGTGCGCGCGTCTGCACAACATCGACGACGCGGTGCAGCGGCAGGCCATCGTGCGGGCACGGCTTGCCTTCGATGCCGACCCGCACGGCTTTCGCGCCAGGCATGCCGATGCCCAGCGCGCGCTGGCGCTTGCGCTGGGCCGTGCCCGCGCGACCGTGGCGGAGGGCGATGCGCTGCCCTACGACGACGAAGTGCATGCGACCGTCGGCACGCTCTGCATGGCGGCGCAGGTCGATGGCCTGCGGGCCGATCTCGTGATGCTGCGCGCTGCGCGTGCGCTGGCCGCCTGGGAGCAGGCCGAAGCCATCACGACCACGCACGTCCGGCAGGTGGCCGAGCTGGTGCTGCTGCACCGGCGCAAGCCGGGGGCCGACAGCGGTGCCGCGGCCAAGGCGCCGGGCGAAGGAACGAGCGCCCCGACGACCGCACGCGACGCATCCGGCACGCCGGCACCCGCGCCCGCCGATGCCGACTGGGGCGCCATGCCGCCCGAGCCCGTCGGCATCGAGCGCGTCAAACCGCTGCGTCCGTTGATCCCGGCTTCGGTGCCGCAGGGCGCCTCAAAAAAAGCCTGAGCCTCCGGAACGCCGTCCCCGCTGGCGCGCGCCAGGGTGACCGGAGGCAGGGCACGCAGCGGGATGCGGGGCGCACCACCTCGTCGGTGGGTGTCGCCTACGACTGGCCGCGCACGCTGATGGCGCGCGGTGCCGGCGCCCTGCGTGCCGAGCACCTGCGCCTTCGTTCGCAAGAGGCGCGCAGCGGCGTGCTGCATTGCTTCCTGCTCGACTGTTCCGGGTCGATGGTCGCTGGCGGCAAGCTGGCGCGCGCAAAAGGCGTGCTGCTCGCGCTGATGGACGAGGCCTACCGCCGGCGCGACCAGGTGGCGTTGCTGAGCTTCGGGGGCGGCAAGGTCGAACTGCACATGCCGCCGCGCCGTGCGCGAGTCTGGAACGAAGCCTGGATCACGCCGATAGGCGGAGGCGGCGGAACGCCGCTGCAGGCGGCCGTGGAGCAGGCCGGCGAGCTGCTCATGCGCAGCGCACATCTGCGGCGCTGCATCTGGCTGCTTACGGACGGCCGCACACTGGAAAAGCCAGCGCGACCTGCCGCGGCCGATGTCGTGCACCTGATCGATTTCGAGGCGTCGCACATGCCGCTGCGCCGTGCCGAAAGGCTGGCGGCAGACTGGGGCGCGCACTACGTGCGCATCGGCTGAACCTGGCTCAGGGCGCGGGGCTGCCGAGCCGGACCAGGCAGGAGACGATCTCGTCGGCCGCTTCATCCATGCGCGGGCCGGGGCGCATCATCACCTCGAAGCGGTCGGCCGCAAACGTGCACACCCGGCCGAGACGGATGGCATCCAGGCGCGACCACCCGGGGCGCGAGGCCATGGCGGTCATCTCGCTGAAGGTGGACGCCATGATGAGTGGCGGATTGGCGCGCACCACGAACTCGGGGCTCATCTTGGGGAAGGTGCCCATCGTGGCCGGCACGATGTTCACAAGCCGCAGACGCGTGAGCGTTTCTCCGATGAAAGAGCTCTCGCTGGCGGCTGACACGCCATGCACCTCGAAATACACGCGCTGCCCCTGCCAGCTGAGCGGCACGCGCGCACCTGCGGCAGTCAGCCGCGCGTCGATCGTGCGCCAGTAGGCTTCGCCCGCACCCGGCCGTCCGATGGCGAGCGCGACGGTTTCCATGACGCGCTTCACGTCGGCATGGGTTCGGGCATCCAGCGCCAGCACCTTGATGCCAAGCTGCTCGAGCTGCTCCGCAACGCGGGCGCGCGCACGCAGCAGCACGAGATCCGGCTTCAGAGCCACGATGGCTTCCAGTTGCGCATGGTCGATGCTCCCCACTTTGGGCAAAGCGTTCACCGAGGCGGGCCAACTGGCATAGCGATCGACGCCGACGAGGCGGTCGCATGCGCCGAGCGCGCACACCGTTTCGGTCAGCGACGGCAGAAGCGAAACGATGCGGCGGGCCGGCGCTCGCAGTTCGATCGTCCGGCCCCGGTCGTCATCCAGGCGAATGCCTGCATGGGCAGCATGAACAGCCAGGAAAAACAGGAACGCGCCGAGCAGTCGTGTCGAGGAAAAGAAAATCCAGTGCGGGCGAGGGGCGAATTTCACCGGGCAATGGTATGCCGACTGCGCCGGCAGCCGCTCAGGCCGTGGCGCCCGCCATTTCCGCCATCAGATCTTCCTTGCGCATCTTGAGCTGCTCGCGCATTTCGATCAGGTCAAGCGCCTTCGCAGCCCGCGCCTTGGGGAACATCTCGCCACGCTCCTCCTTGACGTGGTGGTCGATGTATTCGCCAAGCACGATCACCTTCGCATCGAATTTGTCGTCGACGTCGGAGGCGTCCATGATCTGCGCGATCAGGTCCTTGGCACTGGCGTGCTCGACCTCTGCCTCGTCCAGCAGATCGGTGTCCTTGATGGCCTCGCGCAGTGCGGGGTAGAAGATTTCTTCTTCGATCTGCGCATGCACCGTCAACTCCGTGCAGATCTCGTTGGCGAGATCGCGCTTTTTCTGCGATGCGCTCGCAGCTTCTGACTTGGTGAGTTCCTCGTACTCCTTGAACATCTTCTTGACCTTGCGGTGATCTGCGTCGAGCAGACTGCAGGCATCGGGCTGGCTGCGAGTGGTCGTGGCTGGCATGGCTGAACTCCTGGTAAATGGGTGGGGGGGATGGGAAGCCTGGGCTGCGGTTGCCGAGCGTTTTGTAGGAAGGCGGCGCAGCCTCGTTTCGGACAGCGCAACCTTCGCCAATCACGCTCGCTCAGGCCTTCGGCGGATCGTTTTCCCGGCCGTAGTGGCGATGCATTCCCATGGCCGCAATGAAGTCGGCAATGGCCGCATCCGCACCCGCTGCGTCGGCCAGGATCAGCCCGGTATCGGCCGAGCCATCCGGCAGCGTCAGCGGAATCTGTGCCTCGGCCAGCAGCGCCTCGGACGCGCCGAAGGCCAGGATGGTCTTGCAATGCCAGTATTGGTCCCGCAGGAATTCGAGCGTGTGCGCATCCGCATCGAGCGCCTCGACGGCAGCCGCGCCATCGGGCAGCACCAGCGCGTCGAACAGGAAGCCGGGAGAGTTCTCCATCGTCGCGTCTGCCGCAAACTTTTCGCCGCCCGCGCCCACATAGGTTCCGAGGCGGGCGCCCACCAGGCGCGGCACCGCGCCCGCTGCGACGAGCGCAGAGACGAGCTTGCCGAGCGATGCCCCTTCAACGCCCTGGGCTACCAGAACCGCGACCTTGCGTGTGCGAATGCCGCCATCGCCGGGCCGGGCCATGAGCGACAAGGCAGGTGAGGTCTGCACTTCGGGCGGCGCGGGATTCTCCAGCGCCTTGGGCAAAGGCGCTGGCAATTCCATCCCCAGATCTTGCGCGAGCCTCGCCGCCAGATCGGGCGCCGCATTGAGCAGCCCCGCGACCATGCGTTCGCGAATGGCCGGCACGGTCACCTTGGAGAGCTCGAACCGGAATGCATTGCCGATATGGGCTTTTTCCACCTCCGTCTGGCTCTCGAAGAACAGTCGGGCCTGCGTGTAGTGATCGGCAAACTTCTCGGGCTTGATCCGAACCTTGTTCGAGTTTTCCTGCGCATCGATGCGGCGCGCCACGCTGGCAAAGCCCTGTGCGGCGCCCGCCTGGAACGGACAGCCGCCCGCCAGCGAGTTGGGCTCGTAGGCGACGCGACCCCGGTGGATCGCCTGCCGGTGCATGCCGTCGCGCTGGTTGTTGTGCACCTGCGCGATCGGCGCATTGATCGGCAGTTCATGGAAGTTGGGGCCGCCCAGCCGACTGATCTGCGTGTCGACGTAGGAGTGGATGCGCCCTGCAAGAAGCGGGTCGTTGGTGAAATCGAGCCCCGGCACGATGTGCGCCGTGCAGAAGGCGACCTGCTCCGTTTCCGCGAAGAAGTTGTCCGGGTTCCGGTTGAGCACCAGACGGCCCACTACTTGCACCGGCACGAGTTCCTCGGGAACGATCTTCGTCGCATCGAGGATGTCGAAGCTGAACTGCTCGGCTTGCTCTTCCGTGAAGATCTGCAGGCCGAGTTCCCACTCTGGGTATTCGCCCGCCTCGATGGCTTCCCACAGATCGCGGCGATGAAAGTCCGGGTCGGCACCCGAGATCTTCACGGCCTCTTCCCACACCAGAGAATGCGTGCCGAGCTTGGGCTGCCAATGGAACTTGACGAGCACGGCTTCACCGGCTTCGTTGACCAGCCGGAAGGTGTGCACCCCGAAGCCCTGCATCATTCGGTAGCTGCGCGGGATGGCACGGTCCGACATCTGCCACATGAGCATGTGGGTCGACTCGGGCATCAGCGAGACGAAATCCCAGAAGGTGTCGTGTGCGCTGGCGGCTTGCGGCATCTGATGGTGCGGCTCGGGCTTCACCGCGTGGACGAGATCGGGAAACTTCATCGCGTCCTGGATGAAGAAGACCGGCATGTTGTTGCCGACCAGATCCCAGTTGCCCTCGTCCGTATAGAACTTCACGGCGAAGCCCCGCACGTCGCGTGCCGTGTCTTTGGAGCCGCGCTCGCCAGCGACGGTCGAGAACCGAACGAACACGGGCGTGACCTTGCCTGCTTCCTTGAAGGGCGCGGCCTTGGTGTACTGCGTCAGCGGCTCGTAGCATTCGAAGAAGCCATGCGCGCCGGATCCGCGTGCATGCACGATCCGCTCCGGAATCCGCTCGTGGTCGAAGTGCGTGATCTTCTCGCGCAGAACGAAGTCTTCAAGCAACGCTGGCCCGCGGGCGCCCGCCTTGAGCGAGTTCTGGTTGTCGGCGATGGCGACGCCCTGGTTGGTCGTGAGCGTCTGGCCGCTCGAATCGACCCGTGCGCGATCAAGCGTGTCGATCGTGGCATTCACGCTCTCCTGTGCCACCGTGCCGGTCTTGCCGGAAAAGTTTTCTTCGGAGAGCGTGCTGGCGGCCGGCAGGCGCGATGGGGGGCTGACGCTGGCGCCGACCGGGGTCGACAGCGCATTGGCGTCTCCGTACTCCAGCGGCTTGTTTTCATTGGCGGGCATCCCGCTCGCGAGCGCCTGCGTGTCGATCGCTTTCTGCGTGGGCGGGTCGCCTTTTCCTGCAGCGGGAGGCGCGGGCTGAGCGGGCCCGCTGTCGGTGTTTCGTGCGGCAGCATGGGCGGCATCGAGCTCAGCTGAAGAGGGGGTGGGTTTTTTGGCCATGGCAGTCTCGATGTGTAGGAAAGCGCGAGGCTAGGTACGGGCAATTTCAGGACTTGTAGGAAAGAGGCGCTTCCAGGTCGAGAGCGTTGCTGACGGCACCTCGCCAGCGGATCGCAACGTCGGTGCGCAATGGGTCTTGGCCTACGAGGTGGCGCCGATGTCCCTTCTAAAGTCGCTGAACTTCCATGCGAGGTTTTGGGAATGCATTCGAACTGGCCTGACATCTTGTGGATCGTGCGGCACGGCCAAAGCGCGGGCAACGTCGCGCGCGACGCAGCCGAGTCCGGTGGGTTGGCGGTGATCGATCTCGCCTGGCGGGACATCGATGTCCCGTTGTCGCCGCTCGGCGTGGCGCAGTCGAAGGCGCTGGGCGAATGGTTCCAGAAGCTGCCGCCGGACGAGCAACCCGAAGTGGTGCTGTGCTCCCCCTATCTGCGCGCCAAGGAAACCGCCCGCCTGGTCACCGAGCGCAGTCGCCTTGCGCCGCACGCAGTCACGCTGCGCATCGACGAGCGCCTTCGCGAGAAGGAGTTCGGGGTGCTGGATCGCCTCACCAAGCTCGGCATCCACCAGAAGCATCCCGAGTTGAACCAGCAGCGGATCCATGTGGGGAAGTTCTATTTCCGCCCGCCCGGCGGCGAGAGCTGGTGCGACGTGATCCTTCGCCTTCGCAGCCTGCTCGAGATGGTGACGCGCGAGTACGCGGATCGCCGGGTGCTGGTGGTTGCCCATCAGGTGATCGTCAACTGCATGCGCTACCTGCTCGAGCACATGGACGAACAGCAGATTCTCGACATCGACCGCCAGGGGGACGTGCCCAACTGCGCCGTGACCTCCTATCGCGCGCAAAGGCGGGCCGACGAGGATCAGGTGCTCCAGCTGGATCTGGTCAACTTTCTCGCACCGCTGCAGGAGGCTGCAACGCCTGTCACGAGCGCCCCGGACCAGCCTGCGGCGCCAAAGCCCTGAGGCCACCTCCCATGCCGGCCCTTTCACCTTCGCGCGCAAGGCCGCTGGACAGCAAGGCGCTCGCCCGATGGCCTATCCCTGACCACGGCGCCGATGCCGACAAGGAGGCGCGCGGACACGTGCTGGTGGTCGCGGGAAGCGAAGAAGTGCCGGGTGCTGCCTTGCTCGCCGCCGTGGCGGCGTTGCGCGCCGGCGCCGGCAAGCTGACCGTGGCCGCACCGCGCAGCGTGGCGCTGGGTCTTGCGCTGGCCATTCCTGAAGCGCGCGTGATTCCGCTCGACCAGAGCCCATCTGGCGCATTGCAGGCGCGCGCGGTGGCCCGGCTGGCGCCTCTTGTCGACAAGGTCAGTGCGGTGGTGTTGGGCCCCGGCATGCTCGACGAGCGCCGCAGCATCGCATTTGTACGGGCACTGTTGCCGTTGTTCTCGTCGAGCACGGTGGTGCTGGATGCCGTGGCCATGTCGATCGTGCGCGAAGGAAGCTTCGTGCAGCCCGTCATCCTCACGCCGCATGCGGGGGAGATGGCGCACCTGACCGGCCTGTCCAAGGAAAGCGTTTGCCTCGATCCGCACAAGGTGGCCGCCGAGGCGGCGCGGCGCTGGAACGCCTGCGTCGCCCTCAAGGGCGCCGAGACCTTCATCGCCATGCCTTCGGGTGAGACCTGGCGCTTCACCGGTGGAAGTTCGGGCCTGGCGACCTCCGGTTCCGGGGACATCCTTGCCGGCCTCATTGGCGGACTCTCTGCGCGTGGAATGGCGCCGCTGGCCGCATGCGGTTGGGGGGTCGTGCTGCACGCGCGTGCCGGGGCCTCGCTCGCCCGGCAGAATGGGGCGTTGGGCTATCTGGCGCGGGAGTTGGCGGGCGAGTTTCCGGCCTTGATTCATGCGGCCGGCTCCAGGCGCCAGCGGCGGCGGGAATAAAAAAACCCGCTATCAATTCGATAGCGGGCTTTTCAATAACCACGGGTGTTGGGTGGTGGGCCCTGAGTGTTGCGAGCGTCATATTCAGGATGGATGGGTTAGCGCGACGTCCTCGGCAGCGCCGCATCAAGAGAGTGTTCAACAACCTCGATTACCGATTGCCGCAGCTTTAGGCATGCTCCTTCTAGCGGCCTGTCTTTTGGCCAGACCAGCGTCAGTGCCGAATCCTTGAGTGTCAGCAGTCGCTTAGCCACAAGCCCCTGGCGTTGCGCGTGCATCGCGCCGAGGGATTCAACGATGGCTACGCCCACCTTTGCGCCGGCGAAAGCGCACGCGGTCGAGGACTGCATGACCTCCACAGCCGGCGCGTACTCGAGGCCGGCGGCCTCGATCGCTTTTCGAGTGGCCAAGCCGGCAGGCAAGGATGAGGAAAGCACGATCAAAGGGAACTGGAGTGCAAGCTGAAGGCTGACTTCCGTGTCGATTTGCGCCAACAGATGATCAGCATGGGTGACAACGTGGAGGCTGAGACTTGCCAGCCGCTCTGTGGCCACGCGCTCGCCGAAGGACACTGCGCCTGAAATGATGATGCCAAGATCCACCCGGTGATCTGATGCCATTTCAACAATCTCGACTGCCGTACCTGCGCGCACGGTGAGCGTGATGTGTGGGAATGCATGTCGTACGGCGACGAATGCAGGCGGCAACAGCATCGAGGCTGCGACAGCGACGGCGCCAACGTTAAGACGATCGGTAGCGCCCTGTCGGATGTCGATGGCCACACGATCAGCTGCTTCGATGGCAGCCAGAGCGTTGAGAACTTCCGGCATCAGCAGCCGGCCCTGGCTGGTCAGCGCAAGGCGGCGATTGTCCCGGCTGAACAACGCAAACCCAAGGCGCGTCTCGAGATCGCGCAACAGTGCGCTGGCGGCCGGTTGGCTTATGTGCACGACCGCAGCAGCGGCCGTGACCGTGTGGTGCAGATACATGGCTCGCAGCAATGCGAGCTCGCGACGACGCAGCATATGTTTTTTGTATGAATCCAGCTTTTCTAGCTATTTGACCACTTGGGGCTGGAGGCCGAGGATCGCTGATCGCGAGTGGAGCGCTGCCACCGCCCTAGCGCAGATCTGCATCAGAAGTGCATCGAGATCCGTCCATGAGTGCCAACATCATCGCTTCCGTCACATGCATTCCGATGCGACTGCCTTTCCACCACTGGAGAGAACCTCCGCTGTTTGCGGGACGTCCGCGAGACAAGCTCGACAGTGCCCTGGTCCGGCTTGAAACCCAGGATGGCACGGTGGCCTGGGGCGAGTCGTACTGCGTCGAGCCGCAGGCGCTCGTGGCAGTGTTTCGTGAGCTGATAGCGCCGTTGGCGATCGGCAAGCCGGCGGACTCCAGTGCCCTGCTCCCTGGCATGCAACGCACCCTGCACAACCTCGGGCGGTCCGGACCGGTTTTGCACGCGTTGGCAGGCCTAGATATCGCCCTTTGGGACTTGCGCGCGAAACGTGCCGCGGTGCCTCTCTACCAGTTGTTGGGTGGAAAGCGACGCGACAAGCTGCGTGTCTACGCCTCTTTGCTGCAGTACTACGGAGACGAGAGTCTGCTCGCTCAGGTGACCAGCCGCGCGCTCGGCGAGGGTTATACCGAGATCAAGCTGCACGAACGTACAGCAGAGGCATTGGGCGCTGTTCGTCGGGCAGCAGGCCCCGACGTGCCGATCATGGTCGACACGAACTGCGCATGGCTTCCGGACGAAGCCGGGAGCGCCATTGCAGCCATGCTGCCCCACGCGCCATTCTGGATTGAAGAGCCAATCTGGCCGCCCGAAGACGAACAGGCACTTGCGGCGCTAAAAAGCCATTGCCAGGTCCCTCTCGCCGTCGGTGAGAACGCCAGCAGCGCACTGGCGCTACAACGCATGGCCGAGAACGCCACGGTCCAATACGTGCAACCGAGCGTCATCAAGCTCGGGCTTACAGCGGCGCTGGAAGTATCCCGCGCCTGTCGTCCGGGCGGTGCCATCTGCGCACCCCAGGTAGCTTTCTTTGGCCCCGGCTTCCTTGCCAGTCTCCATCTCATGGCCGCCCAGCAGACAGAAGTGACGCTGGAACGCCTGTATGTGGAGCTGGCCCACGTTCCCTATGGCCGCACCGTACCAATCGAGAACGGATGGATCGAAGTGCCCGACAGACCCGGCCTGGGCGCCGAACCGGAAAGCGAACTCGCGCAGGGCAAGTACGCAAGCTGATTGTTCGATGCAACCACTAGAAGGAAATTTATGCGAGGCACTCGTCGTACTTTCATCAGCCGCTGTGCAGGCATGACCTTTGGTGCTGCAGTGCCTTGGGCAGTGGCCCAGCCCAATGTCTACCCCGAAAAGACTGTTCGCATCATCATTCCCTACCCGGCGGGCGGGGCTACGGACAATCTTGGACGCTTGGCCGGACAGGCGCTTCAGCAGGCTCTGGGCCAGACTTTCATCGCCGACAACAAGGGTGGTGGCGGTACCACCATCGGCACGCGCGCCCTGGCGCAAGCGGCACCGGACGGATACACGATCGGCATGGTGGACAGTTCGTTCACCATAAACCCCGGCCTGCTCGGTGCCCGACTCCCGTACGACACGCTCAAAGACTTCGCGCCGGTCTCGTTGATTGCCACAGCTCCCTTTGTGCTGGTGACCCACCCGACGGTGCCGGTAACTGATCTGGCATCCTTTCTTGCGCGGGCCAAGGCCGCGCCAGGCACCATGGCCTATGGCTCCGCCGGAGTCGGAAGTGGGCCCCACCTGGCTGGAGAACAGCTGGCACAACTGGCCGGCATTCAGGTGCAGCACATCCCTTACAAGGGAGGCGGAACTGTGATCACTGACCTGCTTGGCGGCCAGTTCCAGTTTGCCTTTGCCACCGTGCCGACGTTGGCCGAACACATCAACGCCGGACGGCTGCGAGCGATTGCCGTGACGAGCGCCCAGCGGGTGCCCCAGTTGCCGAACGTGCCAACCTTCAGGGAAGCAGGGTTGCCAGGGGTGGATACGTCCCCGCTTTTTGGTTTGATCGCGCCGGCCGGCGTGTCGGTTGCAATCGTGCAGCGACTCAGCGCAACGTTGCGTGCGTCCATCAACCAGGGTGAACTGAATACAAGACTCAAGTCCATGGGATTCGAGCCGGTCGGAAGCACCCCGGCCGAGTTCAACCAACGTATTCAGGCTGAGGTCGTCAAGTGGACCGCAGTGATCCGAAAAGGAAACATTCAACCCGAATAGCTATTGGTTCGAACAGGCGTTGGTTGTCAACGAACACGCGTCGCGTTCAGTTTGACGCCGGGCAGATGGACGGCAATCGGTCGTTGAGGGTAGCCGGCGCCGGTTTAGCGAGCACCGCGGGTTGGCTGAACCTCTTCAATGAAGCAGCAGCTAGCAAGCCAGCGCTGGCATATGACGGGGCCTCCGTCTTTCCAATGGTCCTCCTCCCAAGTCGTTGGTTTCGGCGGCTGAGCGCAACTGGTCTCGAAAGTGGTACTCACCTATGTACTGAAGTGGCATATATGCCGGACGGATGAAGCACCTAGATTTGAGGTCTCACCAACGGAGCAAGCCTATGTCTCTTCCGAAACTCGCATTTGGCGTCCTACTGGCTACTTTTCTCCTGCCAGCGTCTTCACAGACCGCCAACTTCCCCGATCGACCAATCAAGCTCATCGTGCCATGGGCTGCCGGTGGAAACACTGACGCCATCGCGCGCCTGATTGCAAGCAGGCTTTCCACTCGGGTTCATCAACAGGTCGTAGTCGACAACAGGCCTGGCGCCAACGGGATCATCGGATCGACCGTGGTCGCGCGTTCGCAGCCTGACGGATACACCATGCTGCTCGCGCTGCCTGAGACGAACGTGCTGAATCCAATGGTGTACAAGAACATCACGTATGCGGCCAAGGATTTCGAGCCTGTGGCGTATATGGGCGAAATGCCGTTTGCGCTCGTCTCCAACATGACGACCAAGGCGAGCACGGTTACTGACCTGGTGCGCGCAGCCAAAGAAAAGCCGGGTACTGTTTCAGCAGCGAGCTGGGGAGTCGGAAGTACGGCGCACGCGGCCATCGCCCTGATGGAGCAGGCGGCCGGCGTGGAGCTGTTGCATGTTCCATTCACGGGCACGGCGCCCGCGATGACCCAGCTCTACAGCGGCCAGGTGGATCTCATGTTCCTGTCTGCACAGATGGCGAACGACAACGCGAAGGGCGGCAAGGTGAAGGTACTGGGCATGACGTCGGCCAAGCGTATGGACGCTTATCCCGAATATGCGACCCTCGCCGAGCAGGGCATGCGCGATTTTGACGTAGGTCTCTGGTACGGATTCATGCTGCCCGCCAAGACGCCGGCCCCCGTCCGGGACTACCTGTCGAAGGAGATTCTTGCAGTGCTGCAAGACCCCGCGGTGCTGCAGGATCTCCGGCAGCGGGGCATGGTGGTGCAGCCACAAGGCGCCGAGCAGTTTGCCCGCTTCCTCGTCGAGGAGGACGCTCGGTGGTCCAAGCTGATCAAAGCGAAGAACATCCGTATCGACAACTGATGCTGACAGTGGTGGACATCGACTATCTACTCGTCGGCGGCCAGCTGGTCGCTAGCTCCCACCAGCAGGAACCCTTTCTCGGGACCGTGGCGATCGGCCAGGACGTGTCCCGGGTTAATCGATGTCCATACGCATTCAGACGCCGCATTCCTCAAGGACTGTGGTGCCCAGAGTCAGATCACTCAAGGTGTGACGACTGATTGCGGCAGAGCTTGAGCCGGGCTTCTGCTTCGCTGACTGCACGAGTGCGGCCACTGTGCCTGCCTTGCTACGCCCCGCGCCGCAAGACCTTGCCAGGTCGCGCTTCGGTCATCGCGGCGTCGCGCATCACGGCTGCGCCGTTGACAAAAACGTGAGTCACGCCCGTCGACTTGACGTTCGGGTTTTCCAACGTGGAGTGACAGTGGATTTGATCGAGATCGAAGACTGCTAGGTCTGCGTAGTATCCAGCCCGGAGTTCTCCCCGATGCTCAAGTCGGAAACGCCGTGCGGGAGTCCAGGTCAGGCGCCCTACCGCCTCGACAATGTCCAGGACGCGCTGCTCTCTCACGTATTTCTGAAGGAACGACGCTGCCCACGAGAAAGCGATCGGCGAGAACCGCAGGTCTTTCAAAGCGCCCACTTCACTGACGGACACGCCATCGGAAATCACCATGCAGTCGGGCTGCCGGATCAATGTGTCAATGTCTGCTTGGCTCGATACTCGTCCGCACCACATCAAGCGAGACATTTCGGCGCCTTCTTCCAGAAGGAGGTCGCAGATGCAATCCCAAGGCGTGGATTGCCGCTCGACGGCAATCTGCTGAATGGTCTTTCCCATGTAAGACGGGTTCGCTCCGCAATGGTAGAGAACCAGCCAGTCCCACCGGCGGTCGGTGAGCAACTTCCAGTTGGGAAATGCGTTCTCCTGCAAGCGCGCACGGGAAGGTCCGGGTCGCAGCACGGACCGCAGTTCGTCGCTTGGCAGCTCAAGTGCCCAAGTCGGGAGAGACGCAATGACTTTCGTGGGCCCCCATTCATCGGGAATGACATCGAAGCCGACATCGGTGCCATCCTCGCGCGCCCAGCGCACCATCTGCAGCAGACGATCCGCGGCGCCCTGCGGCGCGCCGTATTTCGGAGCTATGTGAGACAGCTGGAGTTTGGACCTCGTCGTGCGAGCGATGCCGAGCGCTTCACCGACTCCCATTTCGATCAACCAATCGCGGTTGCGGACGTGGCTGGCGTACACCACGTCGAACTCCGCCGCAATCGCACCTGCCTCCAAGAGTTCCACGGCGGTCGCGTGCATGCCTGGCGCGTACTCCAGCCCTGTGGAGATACCAATCGCGCCGTCGTCAAGAGCTTGGCGCAGATACTTTCCCATCGCTGAGAGTTCGTCCGCACCGGCTGCGGAACTGGCTGTTCCCTTAACAGCAAGGCGAACCGTTCCGTGGCCAACGTATGAGGCGACGTTCAAAACGGGACGCGTGGCCTGTAGCACGTCGAGGTACTCGGCGAACGTCCTCCAGGTGATCTCTGTCGAATCTTGAACCGCGAGAAGGTGCTTCCTCAGCAAAATTGGGTCGGCGCAAGGTGCACAGCTATGACCGCAGTTGCCGGCAATCTCGGTCGTGACTCCTTGCGTGATCTGACTCTGGCCACCTGAATCCTTAAGAAACGCAGCATCCGAGTGGGTATGAATATCGATGAACCCAGGTGCAACGATCAGGCCAGAACAATCGATCCTCTGACGCGCAGGTGCGTCAACGATGCCTTCCTGCACCCACACGATTCGTTCGCCTGCGATTGCCACCGTGCCTACGAAGGGCTCCGCCTGGCCCTCGCTGGCGATAACCTGGCCGCCGACGAGTAGGTAGTCAATCATCATGCTGGTTGGCCTCAGTTGTCGATGCGAATGTTCTTCGCCTTGATCAGGCCGGACCACCGTCCTTCTTCGGCCGCCATGAAGCGAGAGAACTCGTCGGCATTCTTGGGCTGGACCACCATGCCCCTGCCTCGCAGGTCTTGCAGCACCGCGGGGTCCTTAAGGACTTCTAGGATTTCCTTCGAAAGGTAGTCCTTAATGGCAGAGGGCGTCTTGGCGGGCGCCGTGATGCCATACCAGAGGGAGACGTCGATTCCAGGGAGACCTCGTTCTGCAAGCGTTGGGACGTCGGGGAAAGAGTCCATCCGCTTATCCACGGTGACTCCGAGTACCTTCACCTTGCCCGATTTTTCGAATTCAACGGCACTCAGCGCCGACAGGAACATGAGATCGATCTGCCCACTGAACACTTGGGTCATCGCAGGAGCGGTTCCCGGGAAGGGAACGTGCAGGAGTTCTACGTGTGCGGTCTGCTCCATCAATGCGATAGCGGCGTGCGCAGTGCTTCCAATCCCCCAACTTGCTGCCGACACCGACCCGGGCTGTTGCTTTGCCGCGCGAACGAGATCCGGAACAGTGGCAGCCTTCGAGCTCGGGTTGGCAACGAGCGCAAAAGGCATGATGCCCATGAATGCGACTGGGTCGAGATCCTTCGAGGTATAGGTGATGTTTTTGTATACCATCGGGTTCAGCACATTTGTCTCCGGCAGTGCCAACATGAGGGTATAGCCGTCAGGCTGCGCACGAGCGACGGCCGTCGTGCCGACGATTCCGTTCGCGCCGGGCTTGTTGTCTACCACCACCGGTTGGTTTATTCGCGCCGAAAGCTTCAAGGCCATCAGCCGTGCAATACCGTCCGTGTTGCCCCCTGGGCTCCAAGGCACGACCAGCCTGATCGGTCGGGATGGGAACCTATCGGTCTGTGCGGAAGCCGGCAGAAGGATGGCCGCCAGCAGGGCGCCGAATGCGAGGTTGCGGAAAAACATAACAGCGTTCCCAAGGTGGTGAAAACACTAATCTAGTTGGATCGATTTCTGTCCCGCGTGCCACTTTGTCGGAAAGGGAAGGACCGGTTGCGAGTTTCCGGAGGAACTACTTATCGAGGGGCAAAGGGGGCCGCGCGCCGATGCGCCCGGCAGGACATGCAGGTCCGGGCTTTCTCAAGCCGCAAGGTCAGAGGAGGGCATGCGTGCGCAAGGTCACGCAACTGCGTCGTCAAGCGCCAGGCGAACACCCTCAACCCTCAGTGGCAGGCCACGACGAACTCGCATTGTCCCAACGTGCAATGCGGCCATCGCGGACTTGAAGGATCTCGATGGCTCGAGTGTGTTGCAGCGTTGAGTGTTCAGGCGACTTCCAGCGCAATCGCGCGTCACAGATGACGAGGTCGCCGGCGACTGCACGAACAGTCTTGCGAAGGTCGTAGTGGGTGTATCTCGAATACCGCTCACGGATCATCGGGCGCAGTTGCTCCTTCCCGGTAAGGACGACGGCGCCGAGGTCGGCGATAACGTCATCCGTGAACATATCTAGGATGAGATCAGGATCCAAGGTGCTGCAGGCCGCCACCACTTGATTCAGCCAATTCTGTGCGGTCTCCGCATCGAGGGCTGCACTGCCGTCTTGATAGCTCTTCCAATCGGTCATGGGGGTATCTCCGGTAAATGAAGGTGAAGTAAGGCGGCCTGACGATCAAGCCTCGTAAGCCACGCCGTCGCGGCCAGGGTCGGCGCCACCCTCGAGACGTTCGCCGTTGATGCGGATCCCGTGCACAGAAGCAATCGTGTACCCGAACGGATTCCGAACCACTTCGTAGCCCAGACGCTCAAGCGGCCGGGACACGGAGCGCGGAATGCGATTCGAAATATCGATGATGTTGCTCGTGGACGAGAAGCGCGGAGCAGATACGGCCTCTTGCATGCTCATCCCATGATCCGCAACGTTCAGGATTGCCTGCAGCACGCCCATCGCGATCTGCGTTCCGCCCGGCGCGCCAAGCACAATTTCGGGCTCGTCTCCGCGGAACACGATGGTGGGACAGGCCGAAGTGAACCGTGCCTTTCCGGGTGCGATGCTGCCCGTTCTGCCTGGTCGCGGGTCGAACACGCCCATGCAGCCGTTGTACATGAAGCCAAGGCCGGGCGTCATCACACCGGAAGGCATCGCGAGCGAATGCGTGATGGCAACGCAGTTGCGTTCACTATCCACCACGGACAGGTGCGTCGTGTCCTTTGGAACAGGGGCCCCTAAGTTGAGACGGGGCACGTCGGCCTTCTCGCCGGCATTGATAGCGGCAGCAGCCTGCGCCGCGTAAGCCTTGGAGAGCAGGCGATCCAGCGGCACCTCTAGAAACGCCGGGTCACCGAGATGCCGGTCCTTGTCGATGGTGGCGCGCTTCATGGCCTCACACACGATGCGGATGTATTCCGGCGTGTTGTGCCCGAGCGCCGTCAGGTCGAACTGCTCCAAGATGTTGAGCATCTGGAGCAGCATCGCGCCGCCACCGGGAGGCTGGTTGGTGGTGATGCGTCGGTCCCTGTAGCTTCCTACAAGTGGAGCGTTCTCGCGTGGAGCGTAGGTCGCGAGATCTTGTAAGGACAGCAGGCCGCCGTGGGCAGCCAGGTCCTCCACCATACGATGGGCGAGTTCACCGCGGTAGAAGGATACTGCTCCATCACGCGCGATCGTTTCCAGCGTGTTCGCGTAGTCCGGGTTTCGCAGCGGTGTGCCGATGGTCTTAGGAGTGCCGTCCGGCCGGCAGAAAAGTTCCCGACCGGAGGCCGAGTACAGGAGCCGCTCTCTGTTGCTTGCTCGACCAGCGAGCGGCTCGTCGATCCAGAACGCATACATCGCAGGCCGAACCATGAACCCTTCTCGGGCCCATGCAATGGCAGGGGCGACAACTTCTCGCCATGGGAGGCGGCCATGCCGCGCGTGCAGGCGCTCTAGCCCGCTGAGCGTTCCTGGAACCGCGATGGCTTGGTAGCCGATGTCGTTCAAGCGGCCCTTGATGCTGAAGCCAAAACCGTCGCGCGTCTCACCCTCCAGCAAGTGCTCCCACATGTCTGCTCGAGCGCCAAGCGGCGCGGGAGCGTGGAAGTCCACATACTCGTGAATGCCGGCTCCTGGGCGGTGTACGGCGGCCGTGCCGAAGCCGCCGATGCTGCACATCAGCGGATCCACCACCGTTTGCACAAGGGCGCAGGCGACTGCCGCGTCGACCGCGTTGCCGCCCGCGCGGAGGATCTCGACGCCCGACTCCGCCGCTTCCGGCTGCGGGCAGCTCACCATTCCCTTGTTGCTCATGAGGTCCCCTTCACTCAAGTAAGCCCACTGCGTCGGTGGCCTGCTGCCGCGGGTCGGGCGTTCTGCTTCCTCTGGGAGAGTCAGGTGTCCGGAGCGTTCTCGACCTTTTGCTGCTCCACGCTGGGCAGCTTCTCGTAGCCCTGGACATACTGCGGCAGCGGCACATCTTGTCGGCCATGCGGGTCGCGCACCGCGCCCGCGAAGACCTGCTTGATCAGGAGTTCCCCGGCCCAGCAATCCCGATCCAGATCAAACTCGAAGTCCGTCGGGGGACCCGATCGCAACTTCGCGACAGCCTCGGAAACCGCAATGCGCATCACGGTCGTGCTGTTCAATTCTTTGGAGTTCGGAGGCCTGACATCGGCGAAGCGGCCTTTCAGGACGTGACGCGCGTAGGCTTCGAACGACGCGAGCTTCTCCTCGGGGTCGGTAACTTCTTCCGGGCGCCCGAACACCACCACGGAACGGTAGTTGACGGAGTGGTTGTAGAGTGATCGTGCCAGCACGAGGCCATCTACGTGCGTGACGAGGACGCACACTTCACCGCTGAGGGCCGCGGTGAGCATCGTGCTCTGGTTCGAGCCGTGGATGTAGATGTAGTCGCCGATGCGGCCATAGCCAGTGGGCAACACGCGCGGTGCCCCGTCGTGGACGTACGCCACGTTGCACATGAACCCCTCGTCCAGGATGGCCTGAATGGCTTCCTTGTCGTAGATGCCACGGTGCGGTCGACGCTTCAGCGTCGTCCGGTCTGTCACTTCGTATTTTTCGGTCATCACTTTTCCTTGGGTTGGGGCTCGGATCTGCCTGAATGACGGCGCGAAAGTTGCTCCCGTGCCAAGCATTCTTGACGGACCTGGCTGCGGCGGTCAGGCCACTTTGCGCCTTCCTTTCAAGCCACTTTGAGCGGTCCGTATCCTGCGGGCCGGTTAAGCCACGCGCGCGGCTGTCACTTCGGGGGGGCGCCTGGCGATGAAATCGGCGCGCAATTGCTCGTAAGCTGCTCCTGCCCGCAATACCTTGGCGTCGCCGCCGTACGGGCCGATCAGTTGGATGCCCATGGGCCAACGGCCGTTCGGATGAAAGCCGGCGGGTACCACCAAGGCAGGCAAGCCTCCCAGGGTGGCATAGATTGCGACCTCCATCCAGCGGTGGTAGGTGTCCATCTCACGTCCCGCGATCTGTTTGGGCCAACGCTCCTCCGCGTTAAACGGCCAACACTGCGCGGAGGGCAGCACGAGCAGGTCCCACTGATCCAACATGCTGCGCATGTGCTGGTAGTAATTCGTGCGAACCTGGCTTGCCTGACGGAAGTCGGTGAAGCTCATGCCGCGTGAGCACTCGTACTCCCACTGAGCCTCCGGCTTGATCTTCTCCTTGGCGCCTGGCAGTTGCATGAGGGCCCCGACACGTGGCCCCGCGCCTGCGCGGCGCCAAGTCAGCCAGCATTCCCAGAGCTGCTTGGGATCAAACCCCAATGGCACCTCCTCGACCACGGCGCCCGCCGCTTCGAGGTGACGCAGCGCTTCGCGGCAGGCGTCCAGCACCCCGGTTTCCATCGCGAGGTGGCCACCGAGGTCGCCCAGCCAGCCTATGCGCATGCCGCTGAGAATCGCCGGATCGACGGCCTCGTTTTCCTTCCAGCCCAAAGGCATCTGCATGGAAAGCGGCGAGCGCGGGTCGAAACCGCTTTGTGTGGTCAAAAGCCGCCCCACATCGCGGATGCTACGGCCCATGGGACCCTCGTTCGAGAGGAGGTCAATCCATACGTCCGACATTCCAGCCTGGGGTACCCTTCCTTGCGACGGGCGCATGCCGAAAACGTGGTTCCAGCCTGCCGGGTTCCGCAGTGAACCCATTCCATCTGACCCGTCCGCGACCGGGAGCATGCGCTGCGCCAGGGAAACGGCCGCGCCTCCGCTGCTGCCACCGGCGCTCACTGCCGGATCCCATGCATTGCGGGTCACACCCCACAGAGTGCTGAACGTATGCGAGCCCAGCCCGAACTCAGGCGTCGTCGTCTTGCCGATCACGATGCAGCCTGCGGCCTTCATGCGTGCGGTCAGGATGGAGTCGCTCGTCGGCATGTTGCTGGCCAGTAGCTCGCAACCTTTCGTGGTGGGGAAGCCAACGACGTCCGCGAAATCCTTAACGGCCATGGGGATGCCATGCAGCCAGCCCTGCACCTTGCCGCTGGCTAGGTCGGCGTCAGCAGCATCGGCTTCAGCCAATAGCCTCTCGACCGGAGCCATGTTTACGATAGTGTTGAAGATGGGGTTGAGCGCTTGAATGCGATCGACCGTGGCCTGCATCAGCTCGCGGCAAGAGAACGACCGGCGCCGCAGGCCATCGGCGAGTTCGGAAGCCGTCAGGTCGGTCAAGGCAGGCCTCGCGGAGGCGGTTTCACTCATCATTTCTCCTTGGGCTGCGTCAGAGCTCGTAGCGGAATCCGCTCGCATCGAGCCACTTAACGTCGTCTGCTATATAAGTGGCATGCCACTTGCATCATCAGCGGGCCACTCTCGGCACCATGCCAAAGCTTCTTGGCGAATTCTTAACGGTGAACAGCGCGATGGACGGGCCACTTCCCATAGACGAATCGAACCACTTTGGTGCACAGCCCAAGCCCCGGCGACGGCAAGCGCGGGCATCCAGGGCACGCCTGCTCGAGTTCCTGGTGATCAACCGGCAAAGTCCGGTGACCGTGGTGGACCAGGTTGCCACCGCGATTGAACACCTGATCGTCACCGGCGGCCTGAAATCAGGCGACCTCCTGCCGTCGACGCGCGAGCTCGCCCGAACGCTCGACATCGCCAGGGCCACTGCGCTCAGCGTCATCGCCAGGCTCAGCGCGGAGGGATTCGTCGAGACCCGCGTCGGCTCTGGCTCGAGAGTGCGCGAGCGATCAACGGACTTGTTGACCGGGAGTGCCGCGCTCGCGCCAAGCTCGCTCAAACGCAGCCAGGTGCCGGGCGCCGTGGCCATCCAGCAGCGGGTTGCCTTGCTGGACACCTTGCCAAAGCATGTCTCGCGCAGTACCAGTTTGATGGACTTGCAAAGCCTGTCGGTGGCTACGCCTTTCGCTCCAGGGATGCCGGCAATTGATCAGTTCCCCTATCACTCCTGGAGCGACTTCTGTGCAAAGTCCTGGAAGCACGCGACGGCCGCCATGCTGGAAACTCGCGACCCGGCCGGCTACAGGCCGCTTCGGGAGGCACTTGCTGGCTACCTGGCGAGTGCACGTGGGGTACGTTGCACGGCGGATCAGATCATCATTGTCTCCGGTGCTCAGCACGCGTTCGATCTAACCTTGCGCGTGCTGACGCAGCCGGGTGACCGGGTGTTAATTGAGGATCCGGGCTTCCTTGGCGCCAGAAATGCCATGCTGTCGGCGGGATTGAATCTAAGGGGGGTCCCGTTAGATGAGGAGGGTGTCATGGTGCCGGACGACAACGGCGGCGCCAAGCTGCTCTACACCACCCCGTCGCACCAGTATCCGATGGGTAGAACCATGAGCCTCGCGCGCCGCCGGGCACTCCTCGAGTGGGCGCACCGGACATCCTGCTTCATCTTTGAAGACGACTACAGCAGCGAATTTCGGTATGACGGCAAGCCTTTGCCTTCCCTGCAGGGATCTGACGAGTACAGCCGGGTGATCTACGCCGGAACGTTCAACAAGATCATGTTCCCGTCCTTGAGGCTGGGTTACCTCGTCGTCCCAGAAGAACTCGTTGATGTTTTCCTGAGTATCCGAACCTGGTCGGATGGCTGTCCTCCGGGCGTGATCCAGGCTGCCATGCTCCAGTTCATCGAACGGGGAGCCTTTTACTCGCACATCCGCCGGTTGCGAGAGATCTACGCAGCCCGCCACTCGCTGCTGTGCGAGCTGATCTCGCAGAGGATGGGACTGATGCTGTCGGTCATCTCGGATCCGGCTGGACTGAACCTCGCGGCGGTCGCGAAGCGCCCGATGGACGACGTGGCCCTCTCACGCCGTGCTCGCAACGCGAATATTGTCTGTCCGCCCCTGTCTCAGTACTACGTCCATGTGGAACCGCAATGTGGGTTCCAGTTTGGCTTCGCTTCGAGCAACGAGGCTCAGATGAAGGCGGCCATGGACCGACTCGAAGTGGTCTGGGGCCAAGGCGCGTCGACTAATACCTAACTGGTCTGAGAAACTGGAGCGAAGTGGCATGCTGCAGGAGACCTTCGATGCTTACGCTTCTCGGATCACGAAGGGAACAGCTCATGCTTCAGACTCGAATTGGCTACGAACTTGCTCAAGATGACTCAGAGGCACGCCGCCTGGCGCTGATCGTGCTGCGAACGGACCGCACCATCGAGGGCGAGGTGCGATCGAGCCTTCCAACCTCGCAGCCCGTCTCCCTGTACCACAGTCGCATCTTCAACGACTTCGAGATCTCCGCCGCGACCTTGGAAGCCATGTCGGACCTGCTGCAGCCGACGGCGGCCTTGATCCCTGCCGAGTTCAAGCCGCACGTGGTGGGATACGGCTGCACGTCTGCCACGATGCTCCTCGGCGAGGAGCGGGTCGCAAGCATCATCCGCCAGGCACATCCCGGCGTGCAAGTGACCGAACCGGTCACTGCCTGCATTGCGGCATGCAAGTCGCTGGGGATGAAGAAAATCAGGCTGGTCACCCCCTACGAGAACGCGGTGAACCGGAAAATCGTGGACGGACTTCGCGCCCGCGGGCTGGACGTCGAGTCCGTGGTTTCGTTCGAGGAGCCCGACGACCTGAAAGTGGGCGTGATCGCCACGAACAGCGTGGTCGAAGCGGCGGTCAATGCGGGCGGTGGAGTGAAGCCCGACGTCGATGGTGTCTTCATCTCATGCACCACGTTACCGACCTTCAGTGCCATTCCGATCATCGAGCGCCTCACGGGCAAGCCCGCGACTTCAAGCAATCATGCGCTGGCATGGCACATGCAGAAGCTTGCCGGCATCAAGAAGTTCCAGAGCTCGCTCGGGCGCCTCTACGCAGACTAGCCGTGGCAGGCGTCCTCCGACGGAGTTCCCCCTCTTGCGACATGCTTCGCCCCCGCAACTTCGTCCGTGAGAACGCCGTCACCTCATGCTCGACCTCGACGAATACCTAAAGAGGATCCTCACGTCCCGTGTGTATGACGTGGCCGTGGAAACCCCTTTGCAGCCTGCCAGAGAGTTGTCAAATCGGCTCGGCAACCAGGTTCTCCTGAAGCGCGAAGACCAGCAGGCCGTGTTCAGCTTCAAGCTCCGTGGCGCCTACAACAAGGTCGCACAGTTGTCGCCCGAGGAGATGCGTCGCGGGGTGATCTGTGCTTCTGCGGGTAACCATGCTCAAGGTGTCGCACTTGCCGCGCGGCGCTTGGGCGCGACTGCAGTCATCGTCATGCCTGTCAGCGCGCCACGAGTCAAGATCGAGGCGGTCAAGGGACTGGGGGGCACCGTGGTGCTGCACGGGGAGAGCTACTCCGAGGCGTACGCTCATGCCCTGGAACTACAAGAGGCGGACGGGTTGACGTTTGTGCATCCGTTCGACGACCCCGATGTGATCGCCGGGCAAGGCACGGTAGGGATGGAGATCCTGAGGCAGCATCAGGCGCCGCTGCAAGCCGTGTTCGTGCCAGTCGGCGGCGGCGGGTTGATCGCTGGCGTCGCTGCGTACGTCAAGGCGGTCCGCCCGGAGGTTCAAGTGATCGGGGTGCAGACCGTCGACTCGGATGCCATGGCGCGATCGGCTCTAGCTCGCAAACGCGTCACACTGGGCGACGTGGGCTTGTTCTCGGATGGAACGGCCGTAAAGCAGGTGGGCGCGGAGACCTTTCGCATCGCCAGCAGCCTTGTGGACGACTATGTCACGGTGGATACGGACTCCATCTGTGCGGCGATCAAGGATGTATTCACCGACACCCGCAGCATCGTGGAACCGTCCGGGGCGCTGGCGGTGGCCGCCGTGAAGCAGTACGTCAAGCAGCGAAAGACGCGCGGAGAGACGTATGTAGCCATTCTCAGCGGCGCCAACATGAACTTCGACAGGCTCCGGTTCGTTGCGGAACGGGCGGAGATCGGTGAAGAGCGGGAGGGCCTGCTCGCGGTCATGCTTCCCGAATCACCTGGAAGCCTGTTGCGCCTGTGCAAGACCATCGACGCCCTGTCCGGCCCCGCCCGCAGCATCACGGAACTCAAGTACCGTGCATGCGACGCCGAGAATGCGTCGGTGCTGCTCGGGCTGACGATCCACTCCGCAGGGGAAACAGGACGCGTTGCAGAAGTTTTGACGCAGGCTGGCTTCTCCGCCCAAGATCTGACGCACGATGAACTGGCCAAGGAGCACATGCGGCACATGGTGGGCGGGCGCTCGCCGGTCGCTGCGGGCGAGCGTGTGCTGCAGTTCGTCTTTCCGGAGCGTCCGGGTGCCTTGATGCAATTCCTCTCGTCATTGCCGCCCAACTGGAACATCACGATGTTCCACTACCGCAACCAAGGCTCCGACTATGGCCGTGTGTTGGTTGGCCTGCAGGCACCCAGCTCAGACGAGGACGATTTCCACCGTGTTCTGGAGAGAGTGGGCTATCCGCATGAGGAGCTCACGACCGCTCCTTCCTACCGGCTTTTCCTGAGGCCACGCAGCGTCATAACACCGTGATTTATATGGCAAACCGTACATCTATAAAACAAATGATCCTCTTCGTTGGCGGCGGCCAAATGGCATCAGCCTTGATTGGAGCGTTACTCAAGGATGATTGGCCCGCCGACAGCATCTTGGTGCTTGATCCTTCGGTTACGCAACGTGCGACTATTTCTGAGACTTTTGGAGTTCGCACGCTGCCAGAACCTCATGAGGAAATGCGAGGGGCAACGACAGTTATATGGGCCGTCAAGCCGCAGGTGTTGGCTGACGCTATGCGGCAGGTTCTTCCACACTTGTCGGATCCGCTGCATATCAGCATTGCAGCAGGTGTCAGATCAGACATTCTGGCGCAACACGCCCGTTCCGATCGGATCATTCGAGTAATGCCCAACACCTCCGTCTTGGTCGGCGCAGGCGTTTGTGGCATGTGTGCTGGCCCGAACGCGAAATCTGAAGACAAAGCTCTTGCTGAAGCAATACTTACCCCGACGGGGTATTGCTTCTGGGTCCAATGCGACGACCAGCTGGACGCCGTCACAGCCGTCAGTGGCAGTGGTCCGGCATACGTATTCCACTTCATGTCCGCATTTCAAAAGGCGGCGCAAGCAATCGGCTTCGATGAAAGCACGTCGCGTGAGCTTGTGCTAAAGGTCGTTGGCGGTGCAGCGAAACAAGCCAGTTCAAGCCAACATTCTTTTGAAACGCTTCAACAAAACGTGACGTCAAAAAGAGGAACAACCGAAGCCGCGATTGCCGTGCTAAACGAGTCTGGCACAGCTTCCGCCTTAAATTGCGCCGTCCGGGCCGCGAAAGAAAGGGCGACAGAGCTCGCTGATGAGCTGTCCCGCTAACAGTTCACGCGAACACCGAGAAGCATTTAAGGCATCACGCGATGCGCGCGACATGTTCGCCGGGCACTGCTACCGAGGAATCATGCAAATACCAAACTGCGGCAAGACAACAGCATCGACGGCTTGGCTGTCCGACGCCGCTGTACTTCAAGGCTTGAGCTGCGCAGGCGATCCCTTGGAGACGGGACTCCAAGGGGGCCGTGACAAGACGTCTGCAGCATCCGCTTTCTGGTACGTCGCGATCTGTGCGGCCGACATAGCGTCGAAAACGGGAGGGCCGAAGTGCTGAGGCTAATCATCAAGCAGTTCGGGCTAGGCGTAGTAGTGGTGCTGGCCGCCATCACACTGACCTTTGTCATGGTGCGTGCGAGTGGCGATCCGACGAGCCTGATCCTTCCTCAGGACGCGACCGCGGAGCAGCGAACGCTGTTGCGCTCACAACTTGGTCTTGATCGGCCTGTGCTGGCGCAATATTTGAGCTATGTCGCCGGGGCGATGCGAGGCGAGTTCGGAAGGTCGTACTTCGACGGCGACAGCGTGACCGCGATCATCTTGCGGCCCTTACCTAACACGCTGCTGCTTGCAGGCACGGCACTTCTGATCGCGATCATCTTAGGCATTCCCCTCGGGGTCATGTCCGCGGTCTGGCAGGGAGGCGCGCTTGACCGCACCGTTCAAGTCGCGAGTGTGTTCACCACCTCCATGCCGTCGTTCTGGCTGGGGCTGCTGCTGATCCAGGTGTTCGCCGTTTGGTTGGGATGGGTGCCCACATATGGGTCCGGCACCGCGGCACACCTGATCTTGCCCGCTGTAACGGTGGCGTGCTGGGTGTTCCCGAGTCTTACGCGACTGACGCGCTCGTCGATGCTCGAAGTCCTGCCGGCTGGCTATATTGCCAGCGCCCGAGCCAAGGGAATGCCGGAGTATCGCGTGATCTCGCGGACGCTGCTGCGCAATGGCATCGTTCCGGTCCTGGCGTTGCTCGCACTTGAAGTTGGGTCCTTGCTGGGCGGTGCTGTCTTGACCGAGGCCGTCTTCTCGTGGCCGGGCATCGGGCGCCTGGCCATTCAATCGATACAGCGCCGGGATTTTCCGGTCGTTCAGGGCATCGTTGCCTATGTAGCGATGATGTTCGTCGTCATTACCGTTCTTTCCGAGATCGCGGTCCGGATCGTGAATCCGCGACTGAGGCACACATGAAATCGATACTCGTTGCAGTCCAACGATCGTTGGCGAACGCGATCCGTCATCCGTTCACGCTGGGGTTCTCGTCCATCGTGCTGGGAATCATGGTGTGCATGGCCATAGGTGGAACGTCGCTCGCACCATACGATCCCGAGGAGCAAGACCTCGGCGCCCGGTTACTCGCGCCGGGATCGCTAGGCTCTGCCGGGCGTTATTGGCTCGGCACCGATGCCCTCGGGCGAGACATCCTTTCGGTCATGATTGCAGGAGCTGCGCCGGCGTTGGTCGTTTCACTTGTCGCTGTGTGCCTCGCGGCAGCTATTGGTGTCATCGTTGGCGTCTTCGCCGGATTCAAAGGCGGCCGCTACGCTAGCGTTCTGCTGTTCCTGACGAACATCCAGCTGGCATTCCCGTTCTTCTTGCTAGCCGTCACGATCGTCGGCATTCTTCGCCCCACGGTACCCTTGGTGATTGGTGTCATCGCACTCGGAGGCTGGGTGCGGTTCGCGCGCGTGACATACGCGGACACAATGCAGATCCGTGAGCTCGAGTACATCGAGGCTGTACGCGTCATGCGGGGATCCGATGCGCGCATCGTTCTGCGGCACATCCTCCCTAACGTTCTGCCGAACATCCTGGTATTGGCGACCTTCGGCCTGAGCACTGCAATCATCATGGAAAGTAGCCTCAGTTTCGTCGGACTGGGCGTGCCGACCGCGACGCCAACTTGGGGACGCATGCTTAGCGACGGCCGTGACTATTTAGTCACTGCTTGGTGGCTGACCATATTTCCCGGCCTGGCGATCTTCTTGCTCGTCCTATCGATCAACATCCTAGGCGAGCGACTGCGGGACTCGACGGATCCCAAACTCTCGCTGCAGTAAACGTAGCTTGTTTTTACTCCCTGAAAGGAAGGGGCGCTCCAATATGAAATCATTCAACAGATCCATCGCAATCCTCGGAGCGGGCAAGGCGCGCGCCGTCGCCCTTGTGCTGAGTACCATGATCGCCGTGATGAGCGGCACGTGCGCAATGGCGCAGGGCTCGGGACCAGAGATTCGCGTCGCGCTGAGCGCGGGACTCGATGTACTCGACCCGACTCGGTCTACCAACGGGGCTGACTTCGTGATCTACACCCAGGTCTACGAGACGTTGCTGGATCTCGATCCGAAGACGGGCGAACTCGTACCCAAGCTGGCGACTTCATTTCGGCTCAAGTCTCCGACAGTCTGGGAATTCAAGTTGCGCAGAGGCGTCAAGTTCCATGATGGAACGCCCTTCACCTCTGCGGATGTTAAGTACTCCATCGAGCGCGTCCTCGATCCTGCGACATCGTCGCCTCATCTTGCCCAACTGGCTTCCGTCAAGGAGGTGCGCGCGATCAATGAACTGACAGTCGAGATCGAGACCAAGATGCCCGATCCCCTGTTGCCGCGTCGTATGCAGCCCGTCGGGGGCGCAGGCCGTGTGTTCATCGTCCCCAAGATGTACTTCGAGGCGGGTACCAAGCAGGAAGTCAGCGACAAGCCCGTCGGAACCGGACCTTACAAGCTCGGGGAATGGCGAAAGGGCCAGTCCCTGACCCTGCTGAGGAACGAGGACTATTGGGGCAAAAAGCCGGACGGCGCCAAGGGGACCTTCACATTCATCACAGAGAACGCGACCCGCGTGAATGCGCTGCTCAGTGGCGAAGTCGACGTCATTCAACGCTTGCCAATTCCTGATGTACCGCGCGTCGAGGGCTCGGCAAGCGCCAAGATCATTGCAAGCTCGGCTGGCGTTGTTCACACGCTATTGCTCGATTCGCGCAAACCACCGTTCGACGATCTCAATACGCGCAAGGCTTTCGCCCACGCGCTGAATATGAACAACGTTATCGGCAACCTGCTCGGCAAGTACGGCCGTGTGCTGCCGGTGCCGCTCGGTCCCACCGTAACCCAGCTCGACAAGTCGATTGCGCCCTACAAGTACGACCGCAATCTCGCGAAGGAGCTCTTGGGGAACAAAGCACCGCTTGAACTCAGCACCTACACCTCTGACGGTCGTTATGTGGCGGACCGGGACATCTACCAGGCGGTCAATGCGCAGCTCTCTGCAAATGGCTTCAAGGTCAAGCCGCAAACGCTCGAGTGGGGTCGTTTTGTCTCGCTGATGCAAAGCCGTAGCGCCGGACCTTTCTACGTCGTTGGTTGGGACTTTAGCGAAGGAGATGCCAGCAAGATGAACTCCTTCCTCAAATCGAGCTCCGCATTCTCCGTGACCAACGATCCCGCCTATGACAAGCTTGTGGATGCTGCTGCAGCCGAGATGGATGAGGCCAAGCGCACCGAACTGTGGAAAACGGCTCAAAAGCTCGTTCATGAGAAGTACTACGTTGCGGCCGTCTGGCAGGCGGATGCGATTTACGGTTTCTCGAAGAAGATGAATTTCCAGGGGACGGTCGGGGAGGTTCTGGACCTGTCGAAGGTTACCGTTGCGCCATGACGCAGGTCCGCTCCGCTGCAGCGCAGCCGCTACTTTCGGTCAACGGGCTTAGGGTCGGCTTTGCGTCTCGCGGTGGATTGGTGCAAGCAGTACGCGATGTCAGCTTCACGGTCGCACGTGGTGAAGTCTTTGCGGTGATCGGCGAGTCAGGCTCCGGCAAATCGACGGTGGCGCAGGCTCTGATGGGTCTCCTACCCCCGTCTGCCACCGTCGAGGGCAACATGAGGCTCGACGATCTGGATCTCATGGCCCTGTCGAAGCGCGAGCGCCGACGGCTATCGGGGGAACACATGGCACTGGTCCGGCAGGATGCTCTGTCCGCCCTGAACCCGTGCACCACGGTTGGCTACCAGATCGCGGAGACGCTCATGGTGCACCGCGGGACGACCAAAGCTGCGGCGATGGCCGAAGCGGTTCGGTTGCTTGACCTCACTGGAATCCCGACTGCCAAGGTGCGCGTAAACCAGTACCCGCACGAGTTCTCCGGTGGAATGCGCCAGCGTGCATTGATAGCTATGGCTCTGGCGCTGCAGCCCGCACTACTGATTGCCGACGAGCCGACCACGGCCCTCGACGCAACAATCAAAGCGCAGATTCTCGATCTGCTGCTCAAGCTGCGGGCCGAGTTCGGCATGTCCATCGTCCTCATCACTCACGACATGGGCGTCGTAGCGCGCGTGGCAAATCGAATGCTGGTCATGTACGCTGGTCAGGGCGTTGAAACCGGCGAGGTCGGCATGGTCTTCGAGCGGCCTGCCCATCCTTACACTCGCTCGCTGCTCGCGGCGATTCCCCGGCTTGGCGTGCGTGCCGATTCACTTGCTGCGATCCCTGGTCAGCCTCCGTCGCCGTTGTCGCTGCCTGCCGGCTGCCCGTTTCATCCACGCTGTAGCCGCGCGGAAGAACTATGCGCACAGCAGCAGCCCAAGCCACTGATCCTTGCCGAAGGGCAGAGCGCTTTGTGTCATTTCCAGCCGGAGAAACGTGATGTCCGCATCCTTGCTTGAAGCAACGCGGAAGGGGAGCGTTGACGCATCCATCCTGCGGGCAGAGGCGTTAGAAAAACGCTTCCCCATACCCCAGCCGTGGCCCAAACCTCCGCAGCAGCTCATCGCGGTCCGAGATGTGAGCCTTCGGTTGCGTGAAGGCGAGACCTTGGGCATCGTTGGTGAGTCCGGTTGCGGCAAGTCCACGTTGTCGCGCATGCTGGTCGGAACACTACCGCCTTCGTCAGGTCGACTGATGCTTGACGGCGTCGACATCGGCGCGCCGGGAGATCCTCAGCGGCAAACACATCTGCGGCATCTCCAGATGGTGTTTCAGTCACCGTACTCCTCGCTCAATCCTCGGATGCGGATCGTAGATATCGTCCGCGAGCCACTCGATATTCATGAAAGCGGTTTGACCAGACAGAAGCGGCAGGAGCGGGCGTTGGACATCCTGCAGCGAGTGGGACTCGGTGAGGCCTTTGCCATGCGCTACCCGCAACAGCTCTCAGGTGGGCAGCAACAGCGAGTGGGCATTGCACGGGCGCTGGTGCGAAAGCCCCGGATCGTCGTCTGCGACGAGCCAGTCTCCGCACTCGACGTCTCCGTACAGGCGCAAGTGATCAATCTGCTGCGCGAGCTGCAGCGTGAAATGGGGGTCTCATATATTTTTGTATCCCACGATCTTGCCGTCGTAGCCAACATCGCCGACACGCTTGCGGTGATGTATCTGGGCCGCGTCGTCGAGTCCGGTCTGGCGGCCGACATCCTTGGCAATCCGCGTCACCCCTACACGCAGGCCCTGGTCGACAGCTCTGCGGTGCCAGATCCTGCCTTCGAACGGCAGCGCTCGCCACGCGTCCTAAAAGGCGAGTTACCTGACCCGATGAATCCGCCTTCTGGATGCCCGTTCCGGACGCGATGCTGGCAGGCGGCGCAAGAGTGCGCGGAACGGTTGCCAGAGTTGGTGCTGCGACCTGGGGCGCCACAGCAGGTTGCCTGCCATTTCGCATGACACTTTGATTGAGCACGCCGGCGCGCATCGCATTTCTGTGGCGAAAGCGCTTAACTGAATGCCTTGTCGCCCAACGAAGTTTACAAACACTGAGCCCACTCCGCAGCGACAACACCTCTAGCTTCACCAGCACGCTGATCGCGTCCCGAAACACTTCCTATTAAGTAATACGCTATGCAAACAGGCAATGCCCCCGTGCTGAACGGAGTACTCGTTCTGGACGCCGCCACTTACATTGCCGCGCCGATGAGCGCATCCATCCTCGCCGAATTCGGAGCGGACGTCATCAAAGTCGAACACCCGAGGCTCGGCGATCCGCTTCGGCGCTTCGGGACCAAGGGCTCCGATCCCAATGCGTCCATGCAGTGGCTCAACGAAAATCGCAACAAGCGGTCAATCACCATCGATCTCGGCAAACCCGAAGGGCGAGACCTGTTCATCGCACTCGCGAAGAAGGCCGACGTCGTGGTCGAGAACTTCCGTCCCGGTACCTTCGAGCGATGGGGACTGTCCTGGGAAATGCTTCACGGCCTAAATACGCGTCTTGTGATGCTCAGGCTTTCTGCGTTCGGCCAGAATGGTCCGCTCAGAGAGCAGGTCGGTCTTGCGCGCATCGCACATGCATTCAGCGGGGTCACGTCAATCAGTGGCGAGGCGGATCGACCCCCCGCCAATCCTGGGCCGACTTCCCTTGCTGATTACGTCGCCGGCGTGTACGGGGCTCTCGGCGTCCTTCTAGCCCTATTCGAAAGAGAGCGGTCTGGCATAGGGCAGTTCGTCGATCTCGCGCTGTACGAACCGATGCTGAAGACGATGGACGAGGCATTTGCCGTCTTCGACCGGACCGGTTTCATTCGTCAACGCTTCGGATCGCAGGTTGTCACCGTTGCGCCTACTGCAAATTACCGATGCTCTGACGGTGGATTCGTTACGGTAGGCATACCGGACGACAAGATGTTTGCGCGTCTTGCCAGCGCGATCGGCAGGCCAGAACTGGCCGAATCCAATTCCGAGTTTGTGACCAACGCGATGCGCGTCGAGCGCAGGACCGAGATCGAAGCAATCGTGAGCGCCTGGATCGGATCGCGTGACCGTGACACCGTTGTGCGGCTGCTAAAGGACGCTGATGTTCCGAGCTCGGCCATACAGGATGTTGCGGAGCTTGCACGACATCCTCAGGTTGCCGCTCGCGAAAACTTCGTGAAGCGCCCGGACGGTGCAGGCGGAACGATCACGATGCAGGCACCGGTACCAAAGCTTTCGCGAACACCGGGTCGAGTCACCACCGCAGGTCCTGCGCTAGGCGAAGCGACGGAGGAGCTCCTCAAGGGTTTGCTTGGATTGAGCGATGCTGAGCTGGCGCATTTACACGCAAAGGGGATCATATGAGCGTATCGATTCACCAATGCTCCACACTCGAGCTTGGCTGTCGTGAAAATGTGCTCGTTGTTCATCTAAATCGTCCGGGCGCGCTCAATGCGATCAATCGAACGATGCGGGACGAACTGCGTCGCACGCTCGACGAGGCGAATCGCGATGACGATACGTTGGCCGTCGTGCTCACTGCCAATGGAAGAGCGTTCAGTGCGGGGCATGACGTGAAAGAGTTGATGGCCCTCTCTCCATCCGCAGCGAGCGCCGTCATGCTGGATATTGGCGATCTCTATCGAGACTTGCGCACTTTCTCAAAGCCTCTCGTCGCGGCACTCAACGGCATGGTGCTCGGTGGCGGAGCGGCCTTAGCACTTCTCTCCGATTGGCGCCTTGCAACGCCGGAGGTGGAGTTCGGTTTTCCCGAGATCGACCGTGGCTTGGTAACGGCTCTAGGACCGTGGTTGCTTGGGCTCTTCATGCCGCCGGCACATGCCCACCAGATCGTGCTAAGCGGCGCGCGCCTCTCCGCCGGTTCGTGCCTGAGCCACGGCTTGGTCTCCGAAACAGTCGAGCAACCCGAACTGCTCTCGAAAAGCATCTCTGCCGCACTCTCCTTGGCCGGAAAGCCCCGAAGCGCATTTAGCCTCATGAAAGCTAGATTTGCTGCGGTGACTGAAGCCGGCTTCCAAGAGGCATTGGAAGCGGGTGCCGGAATGCAGGAGCGGGCGCAGGAAGCACGACAGCGTATCGTTAACAACAGCTCCGTTCTATGAAATCACACCTTGCCCCTGTTGGTGCCATGCCCTCGGCAAGGCGTTTTCGCCTTACTCGTCTCAGTGGGTCTACAACAGCTACAACAATGGCTACGGGCTGGCGCGCATCCTGACGCAGCGCGGCTACGACACTTGGTACCTCATGACGGTCGACTACGCGTTCGAGCCAGCGCGGGCAGCGACATGACTTCCACGGTCAAGCAGGCCGCCGAATTCGGCATCACGAAGAAGCAGGCGCTCGCCGCCCCGAGCGTCTTCCTGACGGACGTCCACAGCATGGGCCTGAAATCCACACAGGGCCTGCAGTTCCTGACGGCCTTCTACTTGGATCGCGACGACGCATCGCGCACGTGGTCGCGCAAGTTCTTCGAACGCCGCAAGGCGGTGCCGACGATGACGCAGGGCGGCGTCTACTCGGCAGTCCGCCATTACCTGAAGGCAGTCGAAGGTGCACAGACCGACGACGGTATGAAGGTCGCAGCAAAGATGCACGACATGTACCTGGTCGAAGTTAAGAAGCCCGAAGAATCCAAGGCACCGTGGGACTACTACAAGGTCCTCTCGACCGTCCCCGCCGAGCAGGCCTTCCAGCCCTTGAGCGCAAGCGCCTGCCCCCTGGTCAAGAAATGACCGCCATCGAATTGTCCACACAAGAAGGAAGCAACCCATGACCGACACCATCCGAATGAGCCTCGTAGAGGTTCACCAGATCGCATCCGTGCTGCTGAAGGCGCAGGGATTCAACGATGCCCATGCGACAGCGATCGCCAACACCGTGACGGCGGCCGAACGCGATGAATGCCGCCATCACGGCCTATTCCGGATCCCGTTCTATGTGAACGCCCTGCGTGCCGGCCAGGCGTCGGGCGACGCCGAACCGACGCTGACAGACCTGGCTTCCGGGATCCTGAAAATCGATGCGCACTATGGTTTCTCGCCGCTGGCGCTGGAACGCGCCGACGAAGCCCTGGCCGTCCGGGCGAAGGAGAAGGGCATAGCTGCGCTGGCGGTCAACAATGCACTCAACGTTGCGGCGTTGTGGCCCGAAGTCGAGCGGCTGGCCAACCGCGGTCTGGTCGCTTTCGCGTTCGTCGCGGCAAGCCCTTACGTCGCGCCGGCAGGTGGGACCAAACCGCTCTACGGTACCAACCCGATGGCCTTCGCCTGGCCTCGACTGAACCAGCCGCCACTCGTGTTCGACCAGGCTTCCAGCGCCAGTGCCCGGGGAGAAATCCAGTTGCGGCTTCGCGACGGCAAATCGTTGCCTGAAGGCTGGGCCATCGGCCCCGACGGACAGCCAACCACTGACCCGAAAGAAGCCCTCGCCGGCGCGCAACTCCCTTTCGGGGGCTTCAAGGGCGCCTCGATCGCCATGATGGTCGAGCTGCTGGCCGGCCCGCTGGTGGGCGACATGCTTAGCTATGAAGCGGGAGAAAAAGACGTTGCCAATACAGGCGCACCATGCGGCGGGGAACTCATCATCGCGATCGATCCGGTGCAGTGCATCGAACGAGGCGACCGCGTCGCCCAGCTGGAGCACGGTGAGCGGCTCTTCTCCAAAATACTTGAGCAGGACGGCGCGCGCCTGCCGTCCGAGCGACGCTACGAAGCGCGCAAGCGCACGGTGATCGACGGCGTCACGGTGCCGCGCGCCTTGCACGAAACCCTCATGACACTCAGCACCGGGCAGTACACCAAGCAGAACAACGCGTACGAGGGCGACGACGCGATCGCCAGCCGTCTGAAGTCGGCAACGGCAACCACTACATCCGCGTTGGCATGACATGACTTCCTATACGCAGACGGAACAGACGCGCGTGCGGCGCCGCCTAGAACGGGGCTCGTACGATCGCAAGCTAGTCCACGCTATCATCGACGAGGCCATCGTGTGCCACGTCGCATTCGTGGTCGACGGGTCTCCACGCGTGATCCCCACAACCATCCTTCGGATCGAGGAGGATGTATACCTCCACGGCAGCCCGACCAATCGACTCCTGAACACGCTCGCCGAGGGCGCGCCGGCGAGCATTGCCGTGACCCACATCGACGGCATCGTGGCAGGGCGATCGGGTTTCGGCTGCAGCGTGGACTACCGCTCGGTGGTCATCTTCGCGAGCGGCGAGAAGGTCGAAGGGCTGGAGAAGGAGCCGATCATGGATGCGGTGATCCAGTCGGTCATACCGGGCCACCGCGTGCGCCGGCCGACGAGGCAGGAGATGGAAGCCACGATGATCTTGCGGTTTCCGCTCAATGAAGTCTCTGCGAAGGTCCGGGACGTCGGCGTCCGAGATATCGAAACCGACTATGAACTGGATCTCTGGGCCGGCGTAATTCCGCTGAAGATGATGGCCGTGGGAGTCCGTGATGATGTACGGCTCAAGCCGGGCATCGCGACGCCGGAATATGCATCCGGGTATCGACGCTAGTCGATCTTGCCGACCTTAAAGAAAAGAAGACCGAAGCCGTTCGTATGGTCGAAAACCGCTGATGACATCCTCGGGAGTGTCGAGCGCTTTTGTCTGCGAACTTCTAACTCACGACACCGGCCTGCCTGTCTGCAGTAGGTTGCGAGTTGCTTCGACCCATGTTGCCGTCTCCAATGAATACGACGGCCGGGTGCTGCATTTTCTGCGTCCGTTCCGGGAGATTGTCGAAGAACTTTGGCGTTGTTGAGCTCCAGGTTGTCGTGGATGACCTGCTCGAGCTCGCGCGTAGAGCGGTGCGTGCGCGGCGAACGCAGCGTTGCGTCAACGTCGCGAACCAGCGCTCGACCTGATTGAGCCAGCATGCCGAGGTCGGCGTGAAGTGCACCTGAAAGCTCGGACGTCTTGCAAGCCACGATCATCGACGCCGTCTTGTGGGTGCCGTAGTTATCCAGCCATGACCAAGTGGATGTCTAACACGGGCGAGATGCTGGCCTCGAGCGTTCGCAAGAACTTTAGGGATTCGCCGCTGTTTGGCGCCGACGCATCTGGCCGATGATGGCGCCTGTGGCAATGTCCAGGGCGGCAAACAACGTCGTCGTGCCATGGCTCGTGCGTTCAAGAACTACGGCCTTGGCCGGACGGCGTAGGTGGACGACTGGCGTCTGTCGCCGCTGCTGGCTGCCTCGTATCGGATCTGCCGGCAGCGCTGGTGACACGGCGGATGTGACGTGGTGCGCGACGACGGCGAGGCCTATGCCGCACGCTTGGCGGAGGCAGGGGTGAGTGCCACCTGTGTGCGCTATGCCGGTATGCTGCACACCTTTTTCGGCATGCGAGACTTGGCGCCGCGAGTGCTGGTGGACGTGTCGAACGTGGACCTCACGACCAGGATCGTCGGCGCACCCGCGGCTGCCTCGATGCTGATTGCGCCGACGGGTGCCATCGGTGCAGGCTGGCCGCAAGCCGATCTCGCCATCGCCCGCGCGGCGGCCAAGGCGGGGCTGGCGTACACCTTGTCCACAACGGCCACGTCCTCGATCGAGGCCATTGCCGACGGTGTCGGCGGCCGACTGTGGTTCCAACTCTAGGTGCTTCGCGGTCGCGACGACCGCCTTGGGGCAGCATGGCGATGCCATGCCGGTCGCAATTGTGCTGCTGTTGTAGGCTATGCGCAGACGGCGGCTGCCGTTAACAACCGTACAACGCCTCGAGAAAAGCTGGCAAAGCAGCCAGTATGAAAAAAGCCTGCTACCGTTTTGATAGCAGGCTTTTCAACGCTGACGCGGTGTTGGTGGTGGGCCCTGAGTGACTCGAACACTCGACCTACGGATTAAGAGTCCGCTGCTCTACCAACTGAGCTAAGAGCCCCTGAATCGCATTGCTGTGATCAGGCGATCCTTCGATTATAGCCCAGAAGAATCGGCGAGGGCCAGCAGGCGGAGCTACCATCGCCGGCACTCGCGCGCTTGCGCAACGAACTCCAAGGATGCATCGATGACCGATACCCTCAAGACCCCCTCCCACGTCGTGTTGACGGGCGCCGCCGGCGCGCTCGGCCGGGCCGTGGCGCAGCACTTTCTCGACCAGGGCGCGCGCCTCGCGCTGCTGGACCACCATGCCGAAAAGCTGGCCGAGACCTTTCCCGGCCTCGACAACTCGCAGCATCTGCTGATTGCCTGCGACGTGACGTCGGTGGCGGCCATGCAGGAGGCATCGGCGCAGGTATTGAAGGTTTTTCAGCAGGTCGACACGCTCGTGCACATTGCGGGCGGCTTCGAGATGGGCGCTTCGGTGCACGAGCTCGAACGTGCAAGCTGGGATCGCATGATGAACCTGAACGCGTGGTCGTTCGTGGCGGTGAGCCAGTCGTTCGTGCCGTCGATGATCGCGCACCAGGGCGGCAGCGTGATCGCCGTCACCGCCGCCACTGCGTCGCGCGGCTTGGCCGCCATGTCGGCCTATACCGCGTCCAAGAGCGCGTTGCAGCGGCTGGTGGAATCGATGGCGGCCGAGTTGTCGCCGCACGGCATCCGCGTCAACAGCATCGCCCCGACGGTGATGGACACGCCGGCCAACCGCCATGCGATGCCCGATGTCAACCCGGCCGATTGGGTGTCGACCGCCGTCGCCGCGCAGACCATCGGCTACCTCGCGTCGCCCGCCGCGGCGGCGCTGCACGGCCGGCATCTGACGCTCGACTGAGCGGCGCCCAACGAAAAAAGGCCCTGGCGGATGCCAGGGCCCTTTACTGTCGGTTGGTGGAGAGGATGAGGATCGAACTCACGACCTCCGCATTGCGAACGCGGCGCTCTCCCAGCTGAGCTACCCCCCCAACGCAGGTCGAGTTTAACGCGATTCATGGGGTTTCGTGGCGCGTGCCAAGATCGCTCCGAATCGCTTTTCGACAAGGAACGACGCATGGCTGCTCCGCACGACGACGACCCGGTCTGGCTCGACCGCATGTACAACAACCGGGCACGCGTGCCCGGGCACCCTGCGTACTTTGCGCGCTGGGCGCACGACTCGGCGCAGGTGCGCGCCGCCGCGCCGCCGGGCGTGATCGACCGGCGGTACGGCGACGGTGTCAACGAGACGCTCGACATCTTTCCCGCCGCGAGCGCCTCCAGCGCGCCGGTGCTGGTGTTCGTCCACGGCGGCTACTGGCGCTCGCTCGACAAGAGCGACCATTCCTTCGTGGCGCCGGCATTCACCGCGCAGGGCGTTTGCGTCGTCGTTCCGAACTACGCGCTCTGCCCGGGCACCGAAGCGCAACCGGTGACCATTCCGGACATCGCCCTGCAGATGGTGAAGGCACTGGCCTGGACCTGGCACCACGTCGCCGAGCATGGCGGTGATCCGCGCCGCATCACGGTCGCCGGGCATTCGGCCGGCGGGCATCTCGCGGCCATGCTGCTGGCCTGTGACTGGAAGGCGCTGGGCCTGCCGGCGCAGCTGGTGCGCAATGCGCTGTCGATCTCGGGGCTTTACGACCTCCACCCGCTGATGCGCACGCCCTCGTTGCAGGAGGCGTTGCGACTCACGTCGCAGGATGCGCGCCGCGCCAGCCCGGCCTTGTGGCCGGCGCCGAAGCAGGGCCGGCTCTACAGCGTGGTCGGCGGCGACGAGAGCGAAGAGTTTCTGCGCCACAACGCGCTGATCCGCCAGGCGTGGGGCCCACGCACGGTGCCGGTCTGCGAAGAGCTGCCGGGCCTCAACCACTTCAGCGTCCTCGACGCACTGGCCGACCCCTCACATGCCCTTCACGGCTCGGCCCTCTCACTGCTCCAAGATCGACGCTGACTTTTCCAGGGACACCGCGGAACCGGCTTAGCCGGCCCGCTGGTGTCGCCCCCTCGAGGGGGAGGCGGCTACACGAAGTGAGCCGCATCGGGGGTGGGCTACATCAGCAGGTGCTCGCCCTCGTTGGCACCGCCCAGCGTCACGTAGTTCACCTTGCGGATGTCCATCAGCCTCTTGCCGCCCGCATAGCTGATCGAGCTCTGCACGTCCTGCTCCATCTCGATCAGCGTGCCGGCCAGCTTGCCCTTGATCGGCTCCAGGATGCGCTTGCCTTCGACGTGCTTGTATTCGCCCTTGTTGAAGTCGCTGGCCGAGCCGTAGTACTCCTTGAACAGCACGCCGTCGACCTCCACGGTCTTGCCCGGCGACTCCTCGTGGCCCGCGAACAGCGAGCCGATCATCACCATGTTGGCGCCGAAGCGGATGCTCTTGGCGATGTCGCCGTGGTCGCGGATGCCGCCGTCGGCAATGATCGGCTTGGTGGCCACGCGTGCGCACCACTTGAGCGCGCTCAGCTGCCAGCCGCCGGTGCCGAAGCCGGTCTTGAGCTTGGTGATGCAGACCTTGCCCGGGCCGACGCCGACCTTGGTCGCGTCGGCGCCCCAGTTCTCCAGGTCGATCACGGCTTCGGGCGTGGCCACGTTGCCGGCAATCACGAAAGACGCCGGCAGCTTTTCCTTGAGATAGCCGATCATGTTCTTCACGCTGTCGGCATGGCCGTGCGCGATGTCGATCGTGATGTACTCCGGCACCAGGCCCTTCGCGACGAACTGGTCGACCGTGTTGTAGTCGACCTTCTTGACGCCGAGCGAGATCGAAGCGAACACGCCCTTGTTCTGCATCTGCTCGACGAAGATCACGTTGTCCAGGTCGAAGCGGTGCATCACGTAGAAGTAGCCGTTCTGCGCGAGCCAGAGGCAGATGGCTTCGTCGACCACCGTCTTCATGTTGGCCGGCACCACCGGGAGGCGAAAGCTGCGGCCGCCGAGCTCGACGCTGGCGTCGCATTCGGAGCGGCTTTCCACGCGGCACTTGCGCGGAAGCAGCAGGATGTTGTCGTAGTCGAAAATTTGCATGACCGAAGCTCCATTGAAGAACAAATGAGCGCTTGGTTCGGCCGGCTTTCCAAAACGAAAAACCGGGCGCAAGAAACTTGGGCCCGGTGACTGATTTTACGCAGTCCCCCCGTGGCGCGCGCAATGGCCGTTCATATACCCTGCATACGCCGCGCTTTCTACAATCGGGTGATGCTCACCGATACCGCGCCCCGCGCCGACCTGCCGCTGCTCCAGAACCTCAACCCCGAGCAGCTCGCCGCGGTGACCTTGCCGGCCGGCAATGCGCTGATCCTCGCGGGCGCCGGTTCCGGCAAGACGCGCGTGCTCACCACGCGCATCGCCTGGCTGCTGCAGACCGGCCAGGTGTCGCCGGGGGGGGTGCTGGCCGTCACCTTCACCAACAAGGCGGCCAAGGAAATGATGACGCGGCTGTCGGCGATGCTGCCGGTCAATGTGCGCGGCATGTGGATCGGCACCTTCCATGGCCTGTGCAACCGTTTCCTGCGCGCGCACTGGAAGCTGGCCAACCTGCCGTCCACCTTCCAGATTCTCGACACGCAGGACCAGCTCTCGGCCATCAAGCGGCTGATGAAGCAGCACAACGTCGACGACGAGCGCTTTCCGGCCAAGCAGACGCAATGGTTCATCGCCGGCGCCAAGGAAGACGGCCTGCGCCCGCGCGACGTCGAGGCGCGCAGCGAGGACGACCGCAAGAAGGTCGAGCTCTACCAGCTCTACGAAGAGCAATGCCAGCGCGAAGGCGTGGTCGATTTCGGCGAGCTCATGCTGCGCAGCTACGAACTGCTGCGCGACAACGATCCGGTGCGCGAGCACTACCAGCGGCGCTTCCGCCACATCCTGATCGACGAGTTCCAGGACACCAACCGCCTGCAATACGCGTGGATCAAGATGCTGTCGGGCACCACGGTCGACGGCACCTTCCAGCCCGGCGGCAACAGCGTGATCGCGGTGGGCGACGACGACCAGAGCATCTACGCCTTTCGTGGCGCGCGCGTCGGCAACATGGCCGACTTCGTGCACGAGTTCGATGTGCAGCAGCAGATCAAGCTCGAGCAGAACTACCGCAGCTATAGCAACATCCTCGACTCGGCCAACGAGCTGATCGGCCACAACACCAAGCGCCTGGGCAAGAACCTGCGCACCGAGCAGGGCCCCGGCGAGCCGGTGCGGGTGTACGAATCGACCAGCGACTTTGCCGAGGCGCAATGGATGGTCGACGAGATCCGCCAGCTGGTGCGGGGCTCCGGCGCCGACGCGGGCATCAGCCGCAAGGAAATCGCCGTGCTCTACCGCAGCAATGCGCAGAGCCGCGTGATCGAAACCGCGCTGTTCAATGCCGCGGTGCCGTACCGCGTGTATGGGGGCCTGCGCTTCTTCGAGCGTGCCGAAATCAAGCACGCGCTGGCCTACCTGCGCCTGCTCGAGAACAAGGACGACGACACCAGCTTTCTGCGCGTCGTCAACTTTCCGCCGCGCGGCATCGGCGCACGCAGCATCGAGCAGTTGCAGGACGCGGCGCGCGCGCGCGGCCAGTCGCTGCACGACGCCGTCGGAGCGCTCAGCGGCAAGGCGGGCGCCAATCTGTCGGCGTTCGTCGCGAAGATCGACGTGCTGCGCGAGCAGACGCAGAACATCTCGCTGAAGGAAATCATCGAGCTGATCCTCGACCACAGCGGCCTGATCGAGCATTACAAGGCCGATCGCGAAGGCGCCGACCGCATCGAGAATCTGGAAGAACTGGTCAACGCGGCCGAGAGCTTCGTCACGCAGGAGGGCTTTGGCCGCGATGCGGTCGCCTTGCCGATCGACGAGTTGCGCCAAAGCGCTGCCAGCCAGGGCATCGACACGAGTCGCCCGGTGCTCGACGAAGCGCTGCCCGATCTCGCGCCCGATGCCGACACCGGCGAAACGCTGAGCCCGCTGGCGGCATTCCTCACCCATGCTGCGCTCGAGTCAGGCGACAACCAGGCCAAGGCCGGCCAGGACGCGGTGCAGCTCATGACGGTGCATGCCGCCAAGGGCCTGGAGTTCGACTGCGTGTTCATCACCGGCATGGAAGAGGGCCTGTTCCCGCACGAAAATTCGATGAGCGACCGCGACAGTCTCGAGGAAGAGCGCCGGCTGATGTACGTCGCGATCACGCGCGCGCGCCAGCGGCTCTACCTGAGCCATTCGCAGACGCGCATGCTCCATGGGCAGACGCGCTACAACCTCAAGAGCCGCTTCTTCGACGAATTGCCCGAGAGCGCGCTGAAATGGCTGACGCCCAAGAATGCCGGCTTCGGGCAGTTCGCGGCGCCGAGCCAGCGCAGCGGCCGCTACGACAGCGGCTATGGCGGCTACGGCGGTGCGCGCGCCACCGAAACCTATGGCAGCGGCACGGTGCCGGTGCAGAAGGCGGCCCCGTCGCACGGCCTGCGCATCAGCCAGCAGGTGTTCCACAACAAGTTCGGCGAGGGCACGGTGACCGCGCTCGAAGGCAGCGGCGACGATGCGCGGGCCCAGATCAACTTTCCGCGCCACGGCGTCAAGTGGCTGGCGCTCTCCGTCGCAAAATTGACCCCGGTCTGACTTTTCGCGTGAACACCGCGGAACCGGCTCTGCCGGGCCGCTGGTGTTGCCCCCGGTAGGGGGAAGGAGAAGCGACACGCAGTGCGCGAAGCCTGGGGGCGAGCCTAATCCGGATCGAAGCTGTCGCGGAAAGTGAACCAGGTCGAGCTCAGCGACATCGCCGCCAGGGTCAATGCGCAGCCGATCATCAGCGCGCCGCCCAGCATCGACGAACTGTCGCCGACGGCCATGCCGCCGGCGGCGACCAGCACCGTCGCCAGCAGACCGAGCGCGATGCCCGCGATCATGAACACGCCAAACCACGACAGGCAGAACATCGCATAGGCGGTGAAGTTGCGGAACAGCGCGACAAGGCTGAAGAACAGGCTCTTGGCCGGCGCCACGCCGTGCCAGTGCACCAGGGCCGGCGCATGCCACATCGCGAGCGAAAGCGGCAGGTTCAGGCACATCACCAGCAGACGTGCCGTCTGGAAATCGCTGCCGGCCATGATCTCTGGCGTCACGGTTTCGTCGAGCAGGTAGGCCCGTGCGAGCTGGCCGCCATCGATCAGCGCCGACACCCCCACCGCAGCCACGAAATAGATCGCCGAAATGATGCCGAGCACCACCATCGGCCGCCAGCGGCCGCGCATGGCGCGGACGGCCGCCACGAACATCGCGGGCGCGACGGGCTTCGGCGTTTCACTGTCGTAGGCCACCGAGGTGGCGACCATCAGCCCCAGCGTCATGAACGGCAGGAACACCGGCGCGACGATGCTGCCGACCAGCGGCAATTGCGCCGCGATCGAAATCAGCGCCATGAAGAGGAAGAACAGCGAAATGAAGGCCAGCGGTTGCCGCCAGAAGGTGCGCAAGCCGAGGCGAACCCACTCGACGCCGGTGCGGGCAGGGACAAGATGAAGCTTCATGGTCAGGCGGCCTGCAGCACGCGTTGCGCGCCGGGCGTCGGGAGCGGTCGCCGTACGCGCTCGCACAGCACGCGCTCGAAGTGCGTGGGGTCGTGCGGCTTCAGCATGCTGGCCTCGCGCGGCAAATGGAAATCCCAGAGGCGCGAGATCCAGAAGCGCAGCGCGGCCGCGCGCAGCATGGCCGGCAGCAGCGCACGCTCGGCGGCGATCAGCGGACGCACGGTGCTGTAGGCGTCGAGCAGGGCGGCGGTGCGGGCGGCGTCGGCCTCGCCTGTCGACAGGTCGATCGCCCAGTCGTTGAGGCACACGGCCAGGTCGAACAGCCAGCTGTCGGTGCCTGCAAAGTAGAAATCGAACACGCCGGTGAGGCGCGGCACTTCTTCGTCGGTCGCGAACATCGCGTTGTCGCGAAACAGGTCGGCGTGGATCGGCCCGCGCGGCAGCGCTGCGTAGCTCGAGGATTCGGCCACGTGGTTCTGGTAGGCCAGTTCGCTGCGCAGCAGCGCAGCCTGGGGCGCATCGAGGTAGGGCAGCACCACGGGCGCCGTGTCGTTCCACCATGGCAGGCCGCGCAGGTTGGGCTGGATGCGTGGAAAGTCACGCGCTGCCAGGTGCATCCGCGCCAGCATTTGCCCGAGCGCTGCGCAATGCGCTGCCGTCGGTGCCAGTACGCTGTGGCCGGCCAGGCGCTGCACCACGGCGGCGGGCTTGCCCTGCAGGGTGTGCAGCAACTCGCAGGGTGCGTTGGCCGCGCGCTCCAGCGCATGGCCGAGCGGCGCCAGCTGAATCGACGGATCGGGCGCCGGCGCAGGCACGGGAATGCCGCGGGCGGCCAGGTGCTGCATCAGGCAAAGGTAGTAAGGCAGCTGGTCGAAGCCGAGCCGCTCGAACACCGTCAGCACATAGGCGCCCTGATCGGTGGTCGCGAAGTAGTTGGTGTTCTCGATGCCGCCTTCGATGCCGCGCAGTTCGCGCAACTCACCGAGGCCCAGACGCTGCAGCAGGGCGCCGGCTTCCTCGAGCCCGACTTCTGTGAAGACGGCCACGGCCGGTCAGAACTTGAAAACGTTCCAGACGCGCGGGCCGTTGCCCCCGCTCTCGGCCTGCGCGGGCTGCCCTTGCGGGGCTCGGGCGCCGCTGCCGGGCAGCACCTCGTAGCTCGGCGCGCCCTTGGGCGTGACCTTGATGCTCTGGGTCTGGCCGCCGTAGCGCACTTCGTCGACCGAAGCGCCACTGTCTTCGACGTGGATGTTCTCGATCTTCTGGTTCTGGCGGCCCTGTGGCTGAGCCTGTGAGGCGTCGGCGGATGGCGGGGCGGTCTGGGCCTCGACGCCGGCCAGCGGCAAGACACAGGCAAGCACCGCAAGGGTGCGGCGAACGGGCAGCAGGATGGATCGGCGCATGACGAGATTGTAGGTGGCACCCCGAGCCCGGGTTGTAAGCAGGTGCCGCCCGACCCCGTCTGACGGGCGCGCGTTCGGCAAACGGCAAAATGGCCCGATGACCGACAAGAAAACGCTGCTGCTCGTGGATGGTTCGAGCTACCTGTATCGCGCTTTTCACGCGATGCCCGATCTGCGCGCCGTGCCCGGCGACATGACGAGCCCGGCCACCGGCGCCATCCGCGGCATGATCAACATGACCCAGGCGCTGCGGCGCGAGGTGCGCGCCGACTACGCGGCCTGCATCTTCGATGCGCCGGGCAAGACCTTTCGCGACGACTGGTATGCCGACTACAAGGCCAACCGCTCGCCGATGCCGGACGATCTGCGCAGCCAGGTGACGCCGATCTACGAGGTGGTGCGGCTGCTGGGCTGGCCGGTGATGGTGGTGCCGGGCGTCGAGGCCGACGACGTGATCGGCACGCTGGCCAAGACGGCCGCGCAGCAGGGCGTCGAGGTGATCGTGTCGAGCGGCGACAAGGACATGAGCCAGCTGGTCGACGAGCACATCACGATCATCGACACGATGAACGGCAAGAAACGCGACGTGGCGGGCGTGATGGCCGAATTCGGCGTGCCGCCTCACCTGATGATCGACTACCAGACGCTGGTCGGCGACACGGTCGACAACGTGCCGGGCGTGGCCAAGGTCGGGCCCAAGACGGCTGCCAAATGGCTGCTCGAATACGGCTCGCTCGACGCGTTGATCGAGCGCGCTGCAGAGGTCAAGGGGCAGGCCGGAGAAAACCTGCGCCAGGCGCTGGAATGGCTGCCGCAGGGCCGGCGGCTCGTGACCATCCGCACCGACTGCGACCTCGCCGAGCACGTCGCCGGCCTCCCGTCGCTCGAAGCACTCGTACCGGGCCCGCAGCAAACCGACGAGCTCAAGGCCTTCTACGAAAAGTTCGGTTTCAAGAGCCTGGTCAAGGCGCTCGAATCGCAGGCGGTGCCGCCCGAGCTGATCGAGGAAAGCAACAAGAAGCAGAAGGGCGGCGACGCCAGCCCGGGCCTGTTCGACGACCCCGCGATGGTCGCGGCCGAGAAGGTCAGCAACCTGTCCTACGACACGGTGCTGACCTGGGAGGCCTTCGACGCCTGGCTGGCCCGGGTGGAGGCGGCCGAGCTGGTCGCGGTCGACACCGAAACCACCTCGCTCGACGAGATGCGCGCCGAGATCGTCGGCGTGAGCTTCAGCGTGAAGCCGGGCGAGGCCGCCTACGTGCCGCTGGCCCACAACTACCCCGATGCGCCGGCCCAGTTGCCGCGCGACGAGGTGCTCGCGAAGCTGAAGCCCTGGCTCGAGAACGGCGCGAAGAAAAAGCTGGGCCAGCACGTCAAGTACGACCGCCACGTGTTCGCCAACCACGGCATCGAGGTGCAGGGCTATGCACACGACACCATGCTGCAGAGCTACGTGCTCGAAGTGCACAAGCCGCACGGCCTCGCGAGCCTGGCCGAGCGCCATCTGGGCCGCAGCGGCATCAGCTACGAAGACCTGTGCGGCAAGGGCGCGCACCAGATCCCCTTCAGCCAGGTGGCGATCGACAAGGCGGCCGAGTACTCCTGCGAGGACAGCGACCAGACGCTCGACGTGCACCAGGCACTCTGGCCGCAGCTCGAGGCCGACGAAAAGCTGATGTTCGTCTACCAGCTCGAGATGAAGAGCAGCGAAGCGCTCTACCGCATCGAGCGCAACGGCGTGCTGATCGATGCGCCCACGCTGTCGGCGCAAAGCCATGAGCTCGGCACGCGCATCATGGCGCTGGAGCAGGAGGCCTACGAACTCGCGGGCCAGCCTTTCAACCTGGGTTCGCCCAAGCAGATCGGCGAGATCTTCTTCACCAAGCTCGGCCTGCCCGTGGTCAAGAAGACGCCGAGCGGCGCGCCCAGCACCGACGAAGAGGTGCTGGAGAAACTGGCTGAAGACTTCCCGCTGCCGGCCAAGATCCTCGAACACCGCGGCCTGTCCAAGCTCAAGGGCACCTACACCGACAAGCTGGGCCAGCTGGCCAACCCGCGCAGCGGGCGCGTGCACACGCACTACGCGCAGGCGGTGGCCGTGACGGGCCGGCTCAGCAGCAACGACCCGAACCTGCAGAACATCCCGATCCGCACGCCCGAAGGCCGGCGCGTGCGCGAAGCTTTCGTGGCGCCCGCGGGCAGTGTGATCGCGAGCGCCGACTACTCGCAGATCGAGCTGCGCATCATGGCGCACCTGAGCGACGATGCCTCGCTGCTGCGCGCCTTCACCGACGGCATCGACGTGCACCGCGCGACCGCGGCCGAAGTGTTCGGCAGCACGCCCGACCAGGTGTCGAGCGAGCAGCGCCGCTATGCCAAGGTCATCAACTTCGGGCTGATCTACGGCATGAGCAGCTTCGGCCTTGCACGCAATCTCGGTATCGAGACCAAGGCCGCGGCCGCCTACATCGACCGCTATTTCCAGCGCTACCCGGGCGTGAAGATCTACATGGATGAAACGCGCGCACTGGCCAAGGAAAAAGGCTATGTCGAAACCGTGTTCGGCCGGCGCCTGTACCTGCCCGAGATCAATTCACCGAACGGCCCGCGTCGCGGCGGCGCCGAGCGCGCGGCCATCAACGCGCCGATGCAGGGCACGGCGGCCGACCTGATCAAGCTCAGCATGGTCGAGGTGCAGCGCGTGCTCGACGCCGAGCAGCGCGGCACGAAGATGATCATGCAGGTGCACGACGAACTGGTGTTCGAAGTGCCCGAGGCCGAGGTGGAATGGGTGCGCACCGAAATCCCGCGCATCATGGCCGCCGTGGCCGCGCTCAAGGTGCCGCTGCTGGCCGAGATCGGCTTCGGGCCGAACTGGGACAAGGCACACTGACGACAACCCTCCATCGAAGGAAAAGAAAAGCCATGCGAAAACTCGCTCTCGCCGCCGCCCTGGCGCTGGTCACGCTCTCTGTCCACGCCGCACCCGATGCACGCATCGCAGAACTCGCCGCCCAGCAGAAGCAGCCGTTGCTCGATTCGCTCTCGCAGCTGGTCGGCATCGAATCGGGCAGCCGCGACCTCGAAGGGCTCGACAAGATCGCCAGCCTCATCGCCGACAAGCTGCGCGCGCTCGGTGGCCAGGTGGAGCTGATCGAGCCCGGCAGCCCGGCGTCGCCCGAGGTCTACCGCATGGAAGACACGCCCGAGAAGATCGGCAAGGTCGTCAAGGCCACCTTCAAGGGCACCGGCACCAAGAAGATCATGCTGATCGCGCACATGGACACGGTCTACCAGATCGGCATGCTCAACAAGCAGCCGTTCCGTGTCGAGGGCGACAAGGCCTATGGCCTCGGCATCGCCGACGACAAGCAGGGCATCGCGGTGATCCTGCACACGCTGGCCGTGCTCAAGGCGCTGGACTTCAAGGAGTACGGCACGCTCACCGTGCTGATCAACGGCGACGAGGAAATCAGCTCGCCCGGCTCGCGCGCGCTCATCACCAAACTCGCCGCAGAACACGACGCCGTGCTGTCGCACGAAGGCGCTTCGGTGGCTGAAGACAAGCTGTCGCTCGCCACTGCCGGCATCGCCTCGGTCACGCTCAAGGTGCAGGGCAAGGCCTCGCACGCGGGCTCGGCACCGGAGCGTGGCGTCAATGCGTTCTACGAAATGGCGCACCAGGTGCTGCAGATGCGCGACCTGTCGGATCCGGCCACCGGCCTCAAGATGAACTGGACGATCGCGCAATCGGGCACCAACCGCAACGTGATCCCGGCCAGCGCGACGGCCGGCGCCGACGTGCGCGTGAACAAGGTTGCCGACTACGACCGCATCGAGAAGCAGGTCAACGAACGCGTGAAGAAGCAGCTGATTCCCGAGGCGAAGGTCGAACTCAAGTTCGAGCGCCGCCGTCCGCCGCTCGAATCGAGCCCGGCCTCGCTCGCGCTCGCCCGGCACGCGCAGACCATCTATGGCGAACTCGATCGCAAGCTCGGCGCCGACGCCCAGGTGGCCGGCGGCGGCACCGACGCCGCCTTTGCCGGCCTGGCCACCAAGGCACCGGTGGTGGAGCGTTTCGGCCTGCAGGGCTTCGGCGCCCATTCGGCCGATGCCGAGTACGTGCTGATCGATTCGATCCAGCCGCGGCTCTACCTGGTCACGCGCATGGTGATGGACATTTCGCGCGGCAAGGTCGCCGCGCAGTAAGTAGCGCGCGGCGGAAAGCCCCGTCGTCGGAGGGGGCGGGCGGCATGCCTTACAAAGCCGGCTGCCCTTCCATCCCAACCTCACCGAAAAGACCGATGCTCAACTCCGATCTCCAGAACGACTTCGATTCACTGCGTCCCGGCGACTCGACCGAAGCGGGCGCCTCCCGCCGCACTGCGCTCAAGGTGGCGCTCGGTGTCGGCTATGCCGCCGCCACGCTGCCGATCGCGGCGCAAACGGCCATCACCACGTCGGCCGAGGGGCTCACGGCCGGCCCGGTCAAATACACGGTCAACGGCTTCGACGTTCCGGCCTACATGGCGGCACCGGCCGGCAAGACCGGCCTGCCGGTGGTTCTGGTGGTGCAGGAGATCTTCGGCGTGCACGAGTACATCGCCGACACCTGCCGCCGCTTCGCCAAGCTCGGCTACCTCGCGATTGCGCCCGAGCTCTATGCGCGGCAGGGCGACCCCAGGGGCTACACCGACATCCCGAAGCTGCAGGCCGACATCGTGTCCAAGGTGCCCGACGCCCAGGTGCTGGCCGACCTCGACGGCGCGCTGGCGTTTGCCACGGCCAATGGCGGCAATGCGGCCAAGGCCGGCATCACCGGCTTCTGCTGGGGCGGCCGCTTCGTCTGGCTCTACGCCGCCACCGGTAAGGTGAAGACCGGCGTGGCCTGGTACGGACGGTTGGTCGGACAGCCCAGCGAACTCACGCCGAAGCACCCGATCGATGTCGCGGCCGCGCTGCAGGCACCGGTGCTGGGCCTCTATGGCGGCAAGGACCAGGGCATCCCCCTTGACACTATTGATAAGATGAAATCATCTTTGGCGACCGGCACCCCAGCCGCCAAGGCCTCCCAGTTCGTCGTGTACCCCGAAGCGGGCCATGCGTTCCATGCCGACTACCGTCCGAGCTACGTCAAGAGCGCGGCCGACGACGGCTGGCAACGCGCCGTGGCCTGGTTCAAGGCCAACGGTGTGGTTTGACGGCGTTCATCCGCTGTCTTCGCACTGAAAGCCGCCCCTCGGGGCGGCTTTTGTTTTATGGATGAAATCGGGCGCCAGTGCCCGTCCACTTTGCGCAAGAAGCTATGAATTTGATAGCAATCGTCGCTGCGACCCTGGTCGCCGGCATCGGCAGTGTCTGGATTGCAGCCCTGCTGCTGCGCCTGGGTGTGCAGCGTGGTGTCGACGCCCATGGCGCGCAATACCTGCTGAGCCTGGCGGCCGGCGCGCTGCTGGCTACGGCCTTCATGCACCTGCTGCCCGAGGCTTTCGAGAGCAAGCTCGAGCCCGCCACGCTGTTCGCCATGTTGCTGTTCGGCCTGGTGTTTTTCTTCCTGCTCGACAAGGCCGAGCTCTGGCATCACGGGCACGAGCACCACCAGGGCCACGACCATGGGCACGCCTCCGCGCACGGGCACGACCATGCGCACGCGGAAGCGCCGCGCAGCGGCGGCTGGGCTGTGCTCACCGGCGACAGCGTGCATTGCTTCGGCGACGGCGTGCTGATCGCGTCGGCCTTCGTCGCCGACCTGCGGCTGGGCCTGGTCGCGGCGCTGGCGGTGCTGGCGCACGAGGTGCCGCACCACATCGGCGACCTGGTGGTGCTGCGCCAGACCTCGCCGAACCCGCGAGCGGCGCTGGTCAAGGTGTCGCTGGCCGGCACCATGACGGTGTTGGGCGGACTGGTCGGCTGGTGGCTGGTCGATTCGCTGCACAGCCTGCTGCCTTACTTTCTGGTGTTGGCCAGCAGCAGCTTCATCTACGTGGCGCTGGCCGATCTGATTCCGCAGCTGCAAAAGCGCCTGAGCGCGCGCCAAACGGCCGCGCAGATCGTCTGGCTCGTGGTCGGCATCGTGCTGGTGACGCTGGTGAGCCGGCTCGCGCACGAAGGAGGGCACGGGCACGACCATGACCATGCGGGGCAATCTCCGACAGCGACGCTGACATTTGGCTGAACCGCTCGGTGCCGATCGGGTGCACCATAGGGTCTACGCAAGATCAACGAGGAGTTCGACCATGACCCGCGCCGCCCCCAAACTGCATCCCGACGATCCGTTGCCGGGCGACGGTTTCGATTCGGACGAGACCGATTCCGCCGACGAAATCGAAGACGAAACCGGCATCGACCTGACCGACGCGAGCGAACTCGACGCCGACAACGTGCCGGCCGACGAAGAGAACGACCGGGTGATGCAAGCGCCCGATTGAGCGGCCACCCGCTGGCGCCACATGGCGCGCGGGCGCCTCTTCACTCCAGCGTGAAGCCGACCTTGAGCGTCACCTGCCAGTGCGCGACCTTGCCGTCCGCCACGTGGCCCCGCGTTTCCACCACCTCGAACCACTGGATGTTGCGCACCGATTCGCTGGCCTTGGCGATCGCGTTCCTGACCGCATCGTCGCTGCTGACGGGCGACGAGCCGGTGAGTTCGATGTGCTTGTAGACGTGCGTGCTCATGCTTGGCTCCTTTGGAATGGTCGAACGGGCATCTTAGGAGGTATCAGGCTCATGCGCGGCTGGACAGCGCCGCGCCGTTGGCGCCCAATCCGCGCAGGAGACTTGGCCGATGAATCCATCGCTTTCCACCCGCTGCTGCATCGTCGGCGGCGGCCCGGCCGGCATGATGCTCGGGCTGCTGCTGGCGCGCGCCGGCGTCGACGTCATCGTGCTCGAAAAGCATGGCGATTTCCTGCGCGACTTTCGCGGCGATACGGTGCATCCGTCCACGCTCGACGTGATGGGCGATCTCGGCCTGCTCGACGCATTTCTGGCCCGGCCGCACGACAAGGCCCACCGGCTGCGCGCCACCATCTCGGGCCAGCAGATCGGGCTGGCCGATTTTTCGCGCCTGCGCACGCGCTGCAAGTTCATCGCGATGGTGCCGCAGTGGGAGTTTCTCGATTTCCTGCGTGACGAGGCCGAGCGCTATCCGGGCTTTCGCCTGCTGCTCGAAACGGAAGGCACCGGCCTGGTCGAGCGCGACGGCCGCGTTGTGGGCGTCGAGGTGCAGACCGCCGAGGGTGCATCGCAGATCGCGGCCGACCTGGTGGTCGCGGCCGACGGTCGCCGTTCAGTGCTGCGCGAAGCGGCCGGGCTCACGGTGCGCGACATCGGCGCGCCGATCGATGTGCTTTGGATGCGCCTGCCCAAGCGGCCCGGCGACCCCGAGGGCTCGGGCGGCTACATCGACACCGGCCACTTCATGGCGACGATCGACCGCAACAGCTACTGGCAGTGCGCCTATGTCATCGCCAAAGGGGGCATCTCGGCGATCCAGGCGCGCGGGCTCGACGCCTTCCGCGCCGAAATCGCCGCCACCGTGCCGCCGCTGGCCGACCGCGTCGACCACATCGCGAGCTGGGACGACGTCAAGCTGCTGAGCGTCACGGTCGATCGCCTCGTGCAATGGTGGAAGCCGGGGCTGCTGTGCATCGGTGACGCGGCGCATGCGATGTCGCCGATCGGTGGCGTCGGCATCAACCTCGCGGTACAGGATGCGGTGGCCACGGCCAATTTGCTCGGCAAGGCGCTGGCCGACCGCGCAATGGGCGCCGAGGCCATCACGCCGCTGCTGACGCGGGTGCAGCAGCGGCGGGAGTTTCCGGCCAAGGTGACGCAGGCGGTGCAGGTGGCGGTGCAGAACCGCTTGCTCAGACCGGTGCTGCAGAGCACCGGCCGCAGCCAGCCTTTCAGCGTGCCGTGGGTGCTGCGGATGGCGCAGCGCTTTCCGATCCTGCAGGGGATTCCGGCCTACGCGGTCGGCGTGGGCGTGCGGCCCGAGCGCGTGATGACCTGAGCGCGTTCAGGTGCGCCGGTCGCCATGCAGCCGCCGGCCCAGCACCTGTTGCACCGCGTCCGAGGTGCGCTGGCCGAGCTTGCCATCCTCGCGCAGAAAGACGCCCGGAAAGCTGTTCAGGAACTGCTGCAATTCGACGCCGCGCGGCGATTCGGTCTGCGGCTGAAAGCGCAGTGCGGGCTTGCCCTGTTCGATCGCCCTGGCAAGCGGCGGACTGGTGGTGAACGAGGCCGCATCCACCACGCCACGCTCGGCCAGCCGGCGCAACAACGCTGCCGCGCCGACCTGCTTCGACTTCGCCGTGGCCGACCAGACCCCATCGGCCACGTACTTGCCGCTCACGTAGTGGTTGGTCATGCTCCAGAGGTAGGGGCTCTTCACGTCGGGGTGGTGGTTGCGGTAGCCCCAGCCGTTGTAGAGCTCCCACTTGAACAGGATGCCGGGCACCGACCAGTCGCTCCAGCTGTCGTACTTCTCGAAGCTCAATGCGTCGGCCGCGCTGGCTTCCCAGGTGAAGGGCGGTGCGCCGGTTGGCGGACGGCCCTTGGGAACCTGCACCGTGCGAGCAGTCAGCGGATCGCCGTTGTGCAGATGCCGGTCGAAGCGCAGGCCGGCCTCCAGGCTGTGCAGCACGCCGACCACGTACCACGGCACGCCGACCGGATTCGCCACGCCTTCGTAGCGCGACCGTGCCGCAATGATCCTGTCGGTTTGTGCATTGATTTCGGCCTGTTGCGCAGTGTTGATCTGGCAGCTGTCGAACAACGACTGGTACTCGGCGCGCAGCGCCTCGGTCAGCTTGGGCATGGCGTTCTCCTTTGCAGGCTTTTGCATTCTGGAGAAAGCCGCGCCGCGCGACCACTTGCCAATCAAGCTACTACCTATGGCTTAAGCGTGGCGGCCGCGTCATGAACGAGCCCATGCGCACACCCAGAGCGCGGTGAAATCCGTGACGTAGTGCCGAGCCAGATATGGCGGCTGCATCCAGAATCGGCCGGCCCGAAAAGAACCGACTGCCACGTCGGCGCAGGGGCTCCTTCGTCAAAAAAAATCAGGAACATGAAACTGTCACACATCCCCTCCCTCCGCCGCTTTGCTGCTTGCTCCGCACTGGCCACAGTCGCCCTCTTGTCCGGCTGCGCGACGCGACTGTCGCCTCCGATCACCGGCTACACCTGCTGCAACCTTCGCCCTGACTCGGGATGGCTCGCCAGCAGCAACTACCTGGGCGGCCCGATCCTGCCGGCCGGCGAGCCCGTTGTCATCGACACCGCGAAGCGCGACCAGTACTTCTACGGCACGATCGGCGGCGACTACATCTCGATGAGCGACGATTCGGCGCGCGGCAAGGAAGGCGGACAACGCTGGCTGCGCCAGATCGTCGTTCGCACCGACCCCAAGGCGGAACTGGCAAGCTGGAGCCCGGAAGTGCAGAGCGCCGTCTATTCCGCCAAGGTCGCCGTCGGCATGACGCGGCCCCAGGTGCTGATGGCCTTGAGCTATCCGTCGCCCAACGACACCAAGGATCTCAACGCCAATACCTGGCGCTACTGGACGACGCAGGAAGACGAGCCGGTCGACGTGCACTTCGGTGCCGACGGCACGGTCAGCAGCCTCTCGGGCAAGGCCGCTGCGGTGCGCATCCTCCAATTCAAGCGCTGACCTGCCTGAAATCCTACTTGGCGCCGCCGGTGTACTTCGTCACGCTGCTGGCGGTGATGTGGTAGCCGCTGACGCCCATCATCGAGTCGTTGCGGATGGTCTGCAGCTTGCCGGTGATCCAGATCGTGTCCATCGCGCGCAGGCCCTTGGTCGCGTTCGAGGTCTTCACGTGGATGATCTGGTTGGCCGGTGGCGGCGGCGTGTGGATGCAGGCGCCGAAGTAGGGCACCAGCAGGAACTCGCTGACCTGGCCGTTGTTTTCTTCGAGCGGCACCAGGAAGCCCGGGATCTTCACCTCGGTGCCGTTCAACGCGGGGTTGGTCGGCGCGTTGTTCGCGGCTTCCTGCAGCTTCATCAGCATGTCGTTGGCGCGCGGGTCGCTGTCGTCCAGCTTGCTCAGATCGATGCCCTTGAGAGCCTTCATCGGATCCCAGTCCTTCGGCACCAGTTCTTCCCATGCGATCAGCCGCGGCTGGCCGGCAGGGGTGGACGCGGGCTTGGCCGGCGCGGCCGCAGGCACCGGGTCGGCGGCCCAGGCGCCGGCAGCGAGCGCGGTGGCAATCAGGGCGGTGGCAGCAAGTCGCAGCATGGTGGTCAAGTCCTCCTGGATCAGATGCGGGGCGAGAGCCCGTCGGCCAGCGACAGCCGGTAGGCGCGAATGCCGGGCAGCAGGCTCGCGAGCCAGCCCGAGAGCAGCAGCGCAGCCAGCAGCGCCCACTCGTTGAGTGTAGGTTGCGACAGGTGCAGCGCGAGCCCGAACTGCGACTGCAGCCATGGCGAGAGCAGGGCGATGCCAAGCACCGCCATCAGCACGCCGAGCAGCACGCCCAGCAGCGTGACGATGGCGCCTTCGAGTGCCAGCAGCGCCAGCACATGGCGCAGGCTGGCACCGACCGCGCGCAGCACGGCGAGCTCGCGGCGGCGCTCGTTCAGGCCTGCCAGCACCACCGACACCAGGCCGGCCAGGCTCACCAGCGCCACCAGCGCCGACATCAGCATCAGCGCGTTCTCGCCGACGCCGACCACGCGCCACAGCTCGTCGAGCGCCACGCCGGGCAGAACCGCCATCAGCGGCTCGTCGGGGTAGGTCGAAACCCAGCGCTGCACCGAGAACACGGCGGCGCGGTTCTTCAGGCCGACCAGTGCGGCCGTCACGTTCTTCGGCGTCAGGTCGAACTTGCGCACCTGCTCGGCCGGGATCTTCACGCCCGGCATCGGCGCGCCGCCGATCCAGTCGAGGTGGATCGCTTCCATCGCGTTGAGCCCGATGTGCACCGTGCGATCGACCGGCGTGCCCGTGCGTGCCAGCACGCCGACCACGGTGAAGGGCTTGTCGGCATGCTCGGCCAGGTTGAGCTCGCCGCTGCCGTGTGCCAGCGTGATCTTGCGGCCGACGTGGTAGCCGAGCTGATCGGCCACCTCGGCGCCGACCACCGCATCGAACAGTTCGCTGAAGGGCTTGCCCTCGCGCAACACCAGCGGCTGCCTGTTGCCGTAGCGGAAATGCTCGAAGTATTCGGGCGTGGTCGCCAGCACCGCAAAGCCGCGGTGCGAGTCGCCGAGCGACAGCGGCACCACCCAGTCGACGCCCTTGTGCGCAGCCAGTGCCTGCACGCTCTTCCACGACACGTTGTTGGTGGCCGCGCCGATGCGGAACACCGAGTACAGCAGCAACTGCGTCGATCCGGTGCGCGCGCCGACGATCAGGTCGGTGCCCGACACCGACGACGAGAAGTTCTGCCGCAGTTCGGTGCGGATGCGCTCCACGCCGAGCAGCAGAAAGGTCGACAGCGCAATCGACAGCAGCGTAAGCGCGAGCGTGAAGCGCCGGTTCCAGGCGCTGCGCCAGGCAATGCCAACGAGCGCGCTCATATCGCGGCCGCGGGCGTGGCTGCCCTGTTGATCTCGGGCAGCAGCACATGCCGGCTGAAGCGCTGGGCGATGCGCCGGTCATGGCTCACGAACACCAGCGCGCTGTGGTTTGCCTGGCAGGCGCTCAGCAAGGTGTCGAGAAAGGCCTCGCGCCGGTCTTCGTCGAGCGCCGATGTGGGCTCGTCGGCAATGACGAGTTCGGGCTGGCCAATCAGCGCGCGCGCTGCTGCCACGCGCTGCTGTTGGCCGACCGAAAGCTGCAGGGCCTGGCGCTGCCAGAGCGAGCGGTCGAGCCCCATGCGCGCGAGCAGTTGTTCGGCCTGCGCGCGCGGGGTGCCGTCGCGCGATGCCTGCTCGGCACGCCGCGCCGAGAAGCGGCAGGGCAGCAGCACGTTGTCGATCACGCTCAGGTAGGGCAGCAGGTTGAACTGCTGGAAGATGTAGCCCACATGCGCCACGCGGTAGCGGTCGCGCCGGCTGCCAGAGAGTTCGGCCCAGTCATGGCCGAGCAGCATCGCGCGGCCCGAATCGGCCACCAGCACTCCCGCCATCAGAGACAGCAGCGTGCTCTTGCCGCAGCCGCTCGGCCCGTGCAGGAACACGGCCTCGCCGGCGTTCACCGAGAACGCTTCGATGTCGATCACCGGTGCCGGGCTGCCGGGCCAGGCAAAGCGCAACTGCTCGACGCCGAGAACCGGGGGCACCGTCACTTGCCCCATGCAAGGCGCTTGGCCGGCCGCTTCAGGGTGCGCTGGTACTGGCCGTCGGGCGTCGCGATCTGCACGTCGATCTGGCGCACGTTGCGGAATGCCTCGAACAGAGCAATGTCGATGAAGCGCGCCTGCACCGGGCTGCGGCATTCGAAGGTGAAGCTGCCTTCCAGGTCGGCATGGCCCGCGGGCTCGCCGGCCTTGGCCTGGCCGAGGCCGAGCACCGGCGCATCGAGATCGACCTGGCCCAGCTTGCAGTCGGCAGCCGGATCGATGGCAAAGAGCTTGTCGGCGGCACGCAGTTGCGCCACGGCCTGCTGCGCGGTCTTGCGCTCGGCGTCGGTGCGCGGTGCGCGCTCGAAGCCGACGATGTTGTCGAGCGGCGAGTCGATGCTGACGGTGAGGGTCTGCACGTCGACCGCCACATCGAGCTTGAGCTGGCCATGCACATGGGCATGTTGCGCGGGCTGGGCCGCGGCGGGGGCGATGCAGAGTGCGAGGGCCACAGGCAGGCCCCCAGCGAAGCGGAACAAAGGGTTCATGGAAGGCAGGACTTTCAACGACAGACCGCGCGCGGAAGGCGCTGCGGGCGTCGCTGTGTGAGTGTGCCTTGTGGCGCCGGTTCCCGCGAGACCCGCGTGTGTTGCAACGCTGACCGGCGGCTGACCCGGCAAGGGTGCCTGGCTCAGCCGCGCTCCACCGGCCGCGCCGGGTTGCTGCACCACTCGCTCCAGCTTCCGGCGTACAGGCCCGTCGGCGCAAAGCCTGCGATGCGCATGGCCAGCAGGTTCGGCACGGCACTCACGCCGCTGCCGCACTGGTGCACCACGCCGGCCGGGTCGCGTCCGGCCAGCAGCGCATCGAACTCCTCGCGCAGTTGCGCAGCCGGCTTGAAGCGGCCGTCGGCACCGATGTTCTGGCTGAAGGGCCGGTTCAGCGCGCCGGGGATATGGCCGGCAACCGGATCGAGCGGCTCGACCTCGCCGCGATAGCGTGGCGCTGCGCGTGCGTCGATCACGGTCTGGCCCGCGTCGCCAAGGTGGGCCAGCACGGTGTCGGTCACCACCAGCTGCGCACGCTCCGCGCCGAGCACGAAGTTCGATTGAAAGTGCGTCGGCTCCTCGCGTCCCGTCACTTCGCCGCCGGCCGCCTGCCAGGCCTGAAGCCCGCCGTCGAGCACGGCCACCGCGTCGTGTCCGGCCCATTGCAGCATCCACCACAGGCGGCCACAGTAGTTGGCACCGTTGCGGTCATACACCACGGCCTGCATGTCGTTGGCAAAGCCCACGCTCGACAGCCACTCGGCAAAACGCTGACGGCTCGGCAGCGGATGGCGGCCTCCCGAGGCCGGCAAGCCCTGGTCGGTCGCAGCGATCACGGTGCCGCTCTTGCCCGGCGCGCCATGCGGTGCGCTGAGGTCGGTGTCGAGGTTCGCATACACCGCGCCGGGGATGTGGGCTGCGGCGTACTGCTGCGCGCCGGCATGCGGCTGGGCCAGGTCGAAGCTGCAGTCGAAAACCATCAGCGGCGCGCCGCTGGCTTGCAGCGACTGCAGTTGTGGGACGGAAATCAGGGTCGTGTACATCGCTCGAATTCCTTCAATGTTCTTCGGCCGGGGCCTTCGGGACTGCGCGCTGGCGCAGCACGGTGGCCGCAATGCCGCTGCCCACGATCAGTGCCATGCCGGCCCAGCCCCACGTGTCGATGCGGTCGCCGAACAGCAGCACGCTGTAGAACGCGGCGAACACAATGCCCGAGTACTGGAGGTTGGCCACCAGCAGGGTGCCGCCTTCGGTCTTGGCGGTGGAATAGGCGCGCGTCATGCAGAGCTGTCCGAGCGCGGCCAGCACGCCCACCGGCAGCAGCCACAGCGCCTGGATGCCGGGCCACTCCGAGAAGCCGCCGAACACCGTCGCAATCCCGCCGGCCACGGCGGAGCCCAGCGCAAAGTAGAACACCGTGCGCGCTTCGGGCTCGCCGAGCTTCGACAGAGCCACCACCTGCATGTAGGCGAAGGCGGCGGTCAGGCCCGACAGCAGGCCGATCAGGCCGGCAAAGGCCTGCCTGTCGCCCAGCGTGGGCCGCAGCATCATCACCACGCCGGCAAAACCGGCCACCACCGTGAGCACCAGCGGGCCTTGCAGGGGCGGGCGCTCGACGCGGCCGTCGCGCCCCGGAAGCGGCACCCAGGCCAGCAGCGCGCCGCCGATCAGGAACACCGCGATCCACACGCTGCTCATGTAGTTGAGCGTCATCGAAGTGGCCAGCGGCAGGTGCGCAATCGCATAGAACCAGGCGCCCAGCGACACCACGCCGATCAGGCTGCGCCAGGCGTGCATGCCGGGGTATCGCGTGGCGAGCGACACGCCGCGGCTGCGCGCCAGCAGCGCCAGAAACACGATGCCGATGAGGCCGCGGTAGAACACCAGTTCCGCACTGCTGAACCACACCGAGGCGATCTTCACGCACACGCCCATGGTGGCGAAGATCAGTGCGGCCAGCACCATCCAGAGCGCTTGCATTCAGCTCAGCATCGTGCGTCGGTACCACTCATGGAAGTGCTGCATGCCGTCTTCCATCGGGCTCTGGTAGGGGCCGCTCTCGTCGTCGCCGCGCAGCATCAGCGCGCGCCGGCCGGCATCCATGCGCTCGGCGATCTCGTCGTCCTCCACGCAGGTCTCCATGTAGGCGGCCTGCTGTGCTTCGACGAAGTCGCGCTCGAAGGCGACGATTTCCTCGGGGTAGAAGAACTCCACCATGTTGAGCGTTTTCTGCGGGCCGATCGGGTGCAGCGTCGATACCGTGAGCACGTGCGGATACCACTCGACCATCACGTTCGGATAGCAAGTGAGCCAGATCGCGCCGTACTTCGGGGGCTTGCCTTCGCGGTACTGCAGCAGCTGCTCCTGCCATTTCTGGTAGACCGGGCTGCCGGCCCGGCCCAGGCGGTTGGCCACGCCCACGGTCTGCACGGAGTACTTCTCGCCGAACTCCCAGCGCAGGTCTTCGCAGGCGACGAAGCTGCCGAGGCCCGGATGGAACGGGCCGACGTGGTAGTCCTCCAGATAGACCTCGATGAAGGTCTTCCAGTTGTAGTTGCACTCGTGCAGCTCGACGCGGTCGAATGCGTAGCCCGAAAAATCGAGGTCGGCGCGCGGGCCGAGCCGGGCCAGGTCGGTCGCGATGCGGCGCCGTGCCTCGCCGGCGCCGGTTTCGAACAGCAGGCCGTTCCACTCCTCGAGCGGGTAGTTGTGCAGGTTCAGGCAGGGGTCTTGCGCAAAATGCGGCGCACCGATCAGCGTGCCGGTGGTGCGTGCATCGGCCGCTGCATACGTCCAGCGGTGCAGCGGGCAGACGATGTTGCCGCCGGTCTGCGGGTCGAGCCCGCCGCGGCCCTGGAGGATCACGGCCTGGCGATGCCGGCAGACGTTGGAGATCAGCTCCACGCCCTTGGGCGTGTGCACCAGCGCGCGGCCCTCGTGCTCCTGCGGCAGCGTGTGGAAATTGCCCGGTTCGGGCACGGCAAGGCGATGGCCCACATAGCGCGGCCCGTCGGCGAACAGCGTGGCCATCTCGCGGGCGTAGAGCGCCTCGTCGAAATAGGCAGAAACGTGAAGAGGACTTGCGGCCTGCTGCAGCTGAAGACTTAAATCAGACATGGAAGACCTGACCAAGCTCCCCACAGGGAGAAAAAGGGTACGGGAGACGCCGTTGCGAAGGCTGGAACGGCCCGAAATCGACGCCGGTGCGTTGCCGGCGGGGGGAAGGCGGATTGTACCCGCCGGGGGGATTCCGGCCCTTGATTCAACCGGCAGGCCCGTGCGGCCCGGGCCCGGCGGCGGCCGAAGCTGCCCCCGCCCTAAAATGCCCCGTTTGACCCCACGAGCCCCCGCATGCCCAAGGTGCCTTCCCCCGCCGCCTCTCCGCCGGCCGCCCCGCTGCCGGCCAGCTACGAAGCCGGCCTGCAGGAACTCGAACAACTGGTTGCGGCGCTCGAGTCCGGCCAGTTGCCGCTCGACCAATTGCTTGGAAGCTACCAGCGCGGTGCGGTGCTGCTGCAGTTCTGCCGCGACAAGCTGCAGGCGGTGGAAGACCAGATCAAGGTGCTCGATGCAGGAAGCCTGAAGGCCTGGGCACCCGAATGACGCTGGACACTGTGGAAGCGTGGGACGCGGCCCGGCTGGCCGCCTGGAGCGAACCGTTGCTGGCGCAGGTCGAATCGGCGCTGTCGCGCTGGGTCGGCGTCGATTCGCCGGTGCAGTTGGGCGAGGCAATGCGCTATGCGGTGCTCGATGGCGGCAAGCGCCTGCGGCCGCTGCTGGTGTTGGCCGCGAACGAGGCGGTCGGCGGCGATGCACAGGCCGCCCTGCGTGCCGCCTGCGCCACTGAACTGATCCATGCCTATTCGCTGGTGCACGACGATTTGCCGTGCATGGACAACGACATCCTGCGCCGCGGCAAGCCCACGGTGCATGTGAAATTCGGCGAGGCCGGCGCGCTGCTGGCTGGCGACGCGCTGCAGGCGCTGGCCTTCGAACTGCTCACGCCCGGCGACGGCAGCGTGGCCTGCGCCGTGCAGGCGCGCCTGTGCCGCCTGTTGGCCGGCGCGGCCGGCAGCCAGGGCATGGCCGGCGGCCAGGCGATCGACCTGGCCAGCGTGGGCCTCGCATTGGACGAGGCGCAACTGCGCCAGATGCACCGGCTCAAGACCGGCGCGCTGTTGCAGGGCAGCGTCGAGATGGGCGCGGCCTGCGCCGAAGGCGTTGCGGCCGATGCATTGGCCGCACTGCGCGACTACGGCGCCGCGCTGGGCCTGGCGTTCCAGGTGGTCGACGACATCCTCGACGTGGTGGCCGACTCGGCAACGCTCGGCAAGACGGCCGGCAAGGACGCCGAGAACGATAAGCCGACCTATGTTTCACTGCTCGGCCTTGACGGCGCGCGTGCCCGCGCCCAGGGCCTGCTGGCCGAGGCGCTGGCCGCTCTGGCGCGCAGCGGCCTGGCCGATACGGCGGCGCTGCGCGCGCTGGCGCACATGGTCGTGGACCGCGACCGATAAGAAGACAATCATGGCTCCGCTGCTCCCCACCCTGAACGACCCCTCGGCGCTGCGCCGCTTCGACCGCGCCCAGCTCAAGCAGCTGGCCGACGAGGTGCGCGACTGCGTGCTCGACAACGTCTCGCGCACTGGCGGCCACCTGAGCTCCAACCTCGGCACAGTCGAGCTCACCGTCGCGCTGCACCATGTGTTCAACACGCCGCACGACCGCCTGGTGTGGGACGTGGGCCACCAGACCTATCCGCACAAGATCCTGACCGGCCGGCGCGAGCGCATGCCCACGCTGCGCCAGCAGGGCGGCATCTCGGGCTTTCCGCAGCGCGCCGAGAGCGAGTACGACACCTTCGGCACCGCCCACTCGTCGACCAGCATCTCGGCCGCGCTCGGCATGGCCATGGCGGCCAAGCAGAAGGGCGAGGAGCGCCACGCGATCGCGATCATCGGCGACGGTGCGCTCACGGCCGGCATGGCCTTCGAGGCGCTCAACAACGCCGGCGTGTGCGACTGCAAGCTGCTGGTGATCCTGAACGACAACGACATGTCGATCAGCCCGCCGGTCGGGGCGCTGAACCGCTACCTCGCGCAGCTCATGAGTGGCCAGTTCTACGCTGCGGCCAAGAACGTCGGCAAGACCGTGCTGCGCGGCGCGCCGCCGCTGTTCGAGCTGGCCAAGCGCCTCGAACAGCATGCCAAGGGCATGGTGGTGCCGGCCACCCTGTTCGAGCAGTTCGGCTTCAACTACGTGGGCCCGATCGACGGGCACGACCTCGACTCGCTGATCCCAACGCTCGAGAACCTCAAGCATCTCAACGGGCCGCAGTTCCTGCACGTGGTGACCAAGAAGGGGCAGGGCTACAAGCTGGCCGAGGCCGACCCGGTGGCCTATCACGGGCCCGGCAAGTTCGATCCGTCGGTCGGGCTCGTCAAGCCGGCCACCGCGCCCAAGCAAACCTTCACCCAGGTGTTCGGCCACTGGCTCTGCGACATGGCGGCCCACGACGGCCGGCTGGTCGGCATCACGCCGGCGATGCGCGAAGGTTCGGGCATGGTCGAGTTCGAGCAGCGCTTTCCGGGCCGCTACTACGACGTCGGCATCGCCGAGCAGCATGCCGTGACCTTTGCTGCGGGCCTGGCCTGCGAAGGGCTGAAGCCGGTGGTCGCGATCTATTCCACCTTCCTGCAGCGCGCCTACGACCAGTTGATTCACGACGTGGCGATCCAGAACCTGCCGGTGGTGTTTGCACTCGACCGTGCCGGGCTGGTCGGTGCCGACGGCGCCACGCATGCGGGTGCCTACGACATCGCCTACTTGCGCTGCATCCCGAACATGTCGATCGCCTGTCCGGCCGACGAGGCCGAGTGCCGGCAACTGCTGTCCAGCGCCTACGCGCAGAACCACCCGGTGGCGGTGCGCTACCCGCGCGGCGCCGGCGCTGGCGTCACGCCGCATCTCACGCTCGATGCGCTGCCTTACGGCCGCGGCGAGATCCGCCGGCAAGGCGCGGGCGTCGCGATCCTCGCCTTCGGCACCTTGCTGTATCCGGCGCTGAAGGCGGCCGAAGCGCTGGGTGCGACGGTGGTCAACATGCGGTGGGCCAAGCCGCTCGATGTCGATCTGCTGCTGCGGGTCGCGGCATCGCACGAAGCGATCGTCACGCTGGAAGAAGGCGCCGTCATGGGCGGTGCCGGCAGTGCCGTCAGCGAAGCGCTGCAGGCGGCCGGCGTCATGAAGCCGGTGCTGCAGTTGGGCCTGCCGGACCAGTTCATCGAACATGGTGATCCGGCGAAGCTGCTGGCCGGCATCGGGCTCGATGCCAAGGGCATCGAGCAATCGGTCACGCAGCGCTTCGGTACGGTGCTTTCCGCAGGGAAAACCCCCCCCGGCGCGTTGTAAGCACTTTTTACAATCGCACGGGCTCAAAAAGTCTCGTGACGCGACCACAAGTCGCGTCTTTGTTTTTCAATGCACTCGGAGTGAATCTCAATGGATCGTCGTTCCCTTATCAAGAATGCTGGCATCGCCGGCGTCCTCGCTGCAGGCATCGCGCCAGCAGTCCATGCGCAGGCCGCTGTCCGCTGGCGTCTGGCTTCCAGCTTTCCGAAGCCGCTTGACACGATCTATGGCGGCGCCGAAGTCTTCTCCAATGCAGTCAAGGCCATGTCGGGCGGCAAGTTCGAGATCTCGGTGCATGCGGCTGGCGAGCTGATGCCGGCTTTCGGCGTGGTCGACGGCGTGCAGCAGGGTTCGGTCGAAGCCTGCCACACGGTGCCTTACTACTTCTACGGCAAGAACCCGGCCTTCGCGCTCGGTTCGGCCATTCCGTTCGGCATGAACGCGCGCCAGATGAACGCGTGGATGATGCACGGCAACGGCCGCAAGCTGATGGACGAGTTCTACGGCACCTACGGGATGGTGAGCTTCAACGGCGGCAACACCGGCACGCAGATGGGCGGCTGGTTCCGCAAGGAAATCAAGACCCCGGCCGACCTCAAGGGCCTGAAGATGCGCCTCGGCGGCGGCCTGGTGGGCGACGTGATGACCAAGATGGGCGTGGTGCCGCAAAGCATTCCGGGCGGTGAGATCTATCAGGCGCTGGAAAAGGGCACGATCGACGCGGCCGAATGGGTGGGCCCGTACGACGACCAGAAGCTCGGCTTCAACAAGGTCGCGCCGCACTACTACTACCCGGGCTGGTGGGAAGGTGGCCCGGAGGTCGACTTCTTCATCAACAAGAAGGCTTTCGACGCCTTGTCGCCCGAGAACAAGGCCATCATCGCGGCTGCTTCGGCACATGCCTCGCAGGACATGCTGGCCAAGTACGATGCCCGCAACCCCACCGCGCTCAAGCAGCTGATCGGCGCCAAGATCAAGCTGCTGCCTTTCAGCAAGGAAATCCTCGACGCATCGTTCAAGGCTTCCCAGCAGGTCTACGAAGAGAACGGCGCCAAGAGCCCCGAGTGGAAGAAGATCTACGCCGACTTCCAGACCTTCCAGCGCGACCAGGTGGCGTGGTTCCGTGTTGCCGAAGGCCGCTTCGACAGCTACATGCAGTCTGTGAAGTTGTAGCTCGCCCCCAGGCCCCCAGGTTGGGCGCACTTCGTGTCGCCCGCCCACCCCCTGACCGGGGGCAACACCTGCGGCCCGGCGAAGCCGGTTCCGCGGTGTTTCTGGAACAAGAAAAAACCGCGCATTGCGCGGTTTTTTCTTTGGTGTCTGCTTCGCTTCAGAGCTTGCGTGCCTGCTTGAGCTCGGCAATCAGGCGCTCGAATTCGGCGATGAGTTCCGGCGTGGCCGCATAGAACACCGCGAACTTGCCGACCAGCGTGCGCACATAGAGCCGCGGCGCAATCAGCCAGTCGAGCCCGCGCACGCGGATCAGCTTGCCGAAGGCGAGGTCGTCGAGTGCCATGTGCTTGTCCCAGATCCAGCGCTGGTGCAGGCCCTCGCGGTCGATGCGGGTTCGGCTGGTCATGATGTGGAACCAGGTCCAACCCATCAGCGCAATGCCGGCGAGGAACCAGCCAAGGCCGCCGGTCTTGGCGGTGCCCAGGGCGCCCACCGACCAGAGCTGCGCCAGCCAGAAGGCGCAGCCGCCCACGATCACGGTGGCCAGCAGCTTGAAGGGCAGCGAGAACGCCTGGCCTTCGACCGCATTGCCCCCCGACGGTTCGAAACGAAACGGTGCCGGACCCAAGAGCGCCTACTTCTTCTCGGGTTCGGTGCCGGGGGCAGGAGCGGCCGGTGCCTCTTCCTTGGGCGCATCGCCGAAGGGGTTTTCGCCGCCACCGCTGCTGCTGCCTTCGCTGGAGTTCGAGTTCATGTCGTCCGCCGGCACCTCGATCTGCACCTTGTCGGTGTCGATCTTCTCTTCCGTGGGCAGGAACATCGTCACCGTCTGCGGCACGAAGATCACGATCGCGACCAGGATCAGCTGCATCAGCACCCAGGGAATCGCGCCCATGTAGATGTCGTTCGACAACACCGGTTTGGCGATCCGCTTCTCCTTGAACAGCGTGTCCGCAATGCCTCGCAAATAGAACAGCGCAAAGCCGAACGGCGGATGCATGAAGCTGGTCTGCATGTTCACGCACAGCAGCACGCCGAACCACACCAGGTCGATGCCGAGCTTGGCCGCCACCGGGCCCAGCATCGGCAGGATGATGAAGGCGATCTCGAAGAAGTCGAGAAAGAAGGCCAGGAAGAAGATGAACAGGTTGACGACGATCAGGAAGCCGATCTGCCCGCCCGGCAGGCCCGTCAGCAGGTGCTCGACCCACTTGGCGCCGTCCACGCCCTGGAACACCAGCGAGAACACGCGTGCGCCGATCAGGATGAACACCACCATGGCGGTGAGCCGCATGGTGCCGACCATGGCTTCCCAGATCAGTGTGAGCGTCAGCCGCTTGTGGATCGCCGCCAGGATCAGCGCGCCGACCACGCCCATGGCGCCGGCTTCGGTCGGTGTGGCGATCGCTGTATCAATACCCGGCAGGCCGCCCATGGAGCCCAGCACCGCGAAGATCAGGATGGCCGATGGAATGATGCCGCGCAGGCATTTGGCCCATAGCTTGGGGCCGCTGAGCGTACGGGCCGTCTTGGGAATGCCCGGAATGTGGTGCGGCTTGATGATGCCGAGCATGAAGGTGTAGCCCGCGAAGATCAGCACCTGAAGGATCGACGGGCCCCAGGCGCCGCGGTACATGTCGCCGACCGAGCGGCCCAGCTGGTCGGCCATGACGATCAGCACCAGCGAAGGCGGCACCAGCTGCGTGATGGTGCCGGATGCTGCCAGCACGCCGGTGGCGTAACGCATGTTGTAGCCGTAGCGGATCATCACCGGCAGCGAGATCAGCGCCATCGCGATCACCTGGCCCGCCACCGTGCCGGTGATGGCGCCGAGGATGAAGCCCACGATGATCACCGAGTAGCCGAGGCCGCCCTTAACCGTGCCGAACAGCTGGCCCATCGAGTCGAGCATGTCTTCGGCGAGCCCGCACTTTTCGAGGATGGCGCCCATGAAGGTGAAGAACGGGATCGCCAGCAACAGGTCGTTCGACAGGATGCCGAAGATGTTGATGGGCAGGTTCTCCATGAACACCGCCGGGAACCAGCCCATCTGGATCGCGAAGAAGCCGGAGGCCATGCCCAGCGCGGCCAGCGAGAACGCCACCGGGAAGCCGATCAGCATGATCAGCACCAGCCCGCCGAACATGATCGGCGCAAAGTTTTCCATCTGCATATCTGTGCTGTCCTGTAGTTCTAGTTGTTCGCTGCGATGCCCGTTCGGGGAAACACCGCGGAACCGGCTTTGCCGGGCCGCTGGTGTTGCCCCCTTGAGGGGGAGGCGGCTACACGAAGTGAGCCGCTTCGGGGGTGGGTCGAATTCACTGCACCGGCTTTTCGTAGTGCGTGTCCATCTCGATCAGGCCCATCAGGTAGGCGATGCGCTTGATCACCTCCGACACGCCCTGCAGGAACATCAATGCAAAGCCCAGCGGCAGCAGCATCATGGCCGGCCAGCGGATCAGGCCGCCCGAATTGTTCGACATTTCGCCGGACAGCAGCATGCTGTAGAACAGCGGCCAGCTGAGCCAGGCGATGATGCCCATCACCGGCAGCAGAAAACAGAGCAGCCCGAACAGATCCACGTAGACCGCGCCATGGCCCTTGAGCTTGCCGTAGATGATGTCCACGCGCACATGCTCGTTGAGCTTGAGCACCACCGGCGCGCCGAGCATGACCGTGGCGGCGAACAGGTACCACTGGATTTCGAGCCAGGCGTTGGAGCTGTTGTTGAGGCCGAAGCGCACGAAGGCATTGCCCGCGGAGATCAGCGCGGCGGCCATCACCGTGAACGCGGCAACCTTGCCGAGCTGAGTGCTGATCCAGTCCATCCAGAGCGAAAACTTGAGAAGTGCGGACAAGGGTGTCTCCCGACCAGATGACGAAAATGTGCGGCCCCGCGGGCCATCGGCACAAAGCCCGCAATGGTAACGCCGCCATGCTGCGCGGCTGCTGACCTCTGTCGGGGGGTTTCCCTGAGCACCATAATGAGGCGATGGCTGCGCCGCTTTCCCTGCCGCAATCGATCGATTCGCCCGACATGCGCCGGGCCGGCCGCGAACTGCTCTCCCTGGCGCTGATCGACGCGCGCAACCACACGCTGCACCTGCTCTCGCTCTACGAAGATGCGCTCGGCTCGGCCACGTTGCCGGTCGAGCGGGGCGAGGGCGTGCTGCCGCCGATCTGGCTGGCCGGCCACATCGGCTGGTTCGCCGAATGGTGGATCGCGCGCAACACGCAGCGCGCCTTCGGCATCGACTGCCCGGTTCGGCCCACGCGGCTGGCGGCGATCGAGCCGCAGGCCGACGACTGGTGGAACCCGCACCAAGGCGGCGCCGAGCGGCCCTGGTCACCCGACCTGCCGGATCTGGGGCAGACCAAGGCCTACCTGCTCGAGACGCTGGAAGGCACGCTCGAGCTGCTCGAGCGCGCGGCCGAGACCGACGCCGGCCTCTACTTCTACCGGCTGGCGTTGTTCCATGAAGACCTGCGCGGCGAACAACTGGTGGTGATGGCGCAGACCCTGGGCCTGCGGTTCGACATTGAGCTGGCGCCGGCCCCGCCGCCGGGTGAGCCCCTGCTGGTGCCGTCTACGCTGTGGGAACTCGGCCTGCCGGCGCGTGGCTTTTCGTTTGCGCAGGAGCAGGGCGCGCACGAAGTGGATGTGCCCGAATTCGAGATCGACGCGCAGCCTGTCACCTGGAGCCAGTTCGTCGAGTTCGTGGACGATGGCGGTTATGACCGCAGCGAGTTCTGGCATCCCGAGGGCGGTTGGGACTGGCTGGCGCAGCAGGCCGGCGAGGGGCGGCGCGGTCCGCGGCATGTCGAGCAGATCGGCGCGGCGCACCACGGCACCGGCGGCTCGGTGCTGCAGCACCGGTTCGGGCGCACCGTGCGTGCCGCCGGCCACCAGAGCGCGGTGCACCTGAGCTGGTGGGAGGCCGACGCCTGGGCCCGCTGGGCCGGCCGCCGCATTGCGACCGAGGTCGAATGGGAGATTGCGGCACACACCGCGGCACGCCGTGGTTTCCGCTGGGCCGATGTGCACGAATGGACAGCCGGCACGCTGAAGCCATGGCCCGGCTACCGCACCGACCCGTGGAGCGCAGGCGGCGAGTTCGACCCGGAGCCGGCCTTCTACCAGGCCCGCGTGCTGCGCGGGGCGTCGCTCGCAACCCGCGCGCGCCTGCGTTCGCCCAAGGCGCGCGGCTTTGCAATGCCGGGGCGAGACAATGGATTTTTCGGGTTTCGCACCTGCACGCTTTGACCACAACGAGGAGAGATCGCACCATGGCTTTGATTCAACGCACGCTCGGCGTCGTCCTGCTGCTGGCGCTGGGCTTCGCGCTCACCGCCTGCGGCAACAAGGAGGCCGAGCAGCGCACCGCCTTCACCACCTTCCTGCAGACCCGCATCCTCGACAAGCCCGGCGTGCATGTGCCCAAGCTCACCGATGCCGAGAAGGCCTCGTTCGGTGACTATGCGCAGCACTACGCGGTCATCACCGACTTCAACGACGGCATGAACAAGTCGATCAGCCAGCCGATGCAGGCGATCATGGCCAAGGGCGGGCTGCGCTCCATCGGCGATATCGTCACGCGGCGCGACGACCTGCAGACGGCGCGCGAAGCCATGGCCGCGCTGCGCGGCGCGCTCGACCAGCAGCTCGCCACGGCCGAAACCGCCCGCACCAAACTCAAGCAGCCCGACGACCTGAAGGCGGTCTACGACAAGGCCTATGAAAGAACCGTGAGCACGCCGGCCAGCACCTTCAAGGAGGTGTTTCCGGCGGTCGACGCGGTGTTCGGCCATGGGCTGAAGATCGCCGACTACATCAAGCAGAACAGCAGCAAGATCCAGATCAGCGGTGCCTCGGTGCAGGTGAGCGACCCGGCGGTTCAGACCCGGCTGAACGAGATGTTCCAGCAATTGGGCAGCCAGTCGGCCGCCATCAATACGGCGCAGCGCAAGTTGCAGGCCGTGCTGCGCGGCTCCTGAGGATCAGGGCTCGAAGCGGCCGTGGGTGCGCGACTGCCGGCGCACGATCTGCTCGACCATGTGCGCGAAGTCGTCGATGGCAAAGGGCTTGGCGATCATCTGCATGCCCGGCGCCAGGAACTCGGCGCGCGTGGTCGCGTGCTCGGCATAGCCGGTCATGAACAGCACGTCGAGGCCGGGCCGGTGCTGGCGCGCGATTTCGGCCAGCTGGCGGCCATTGATACCCGGCAGGCCGACGTCGCTCACCAGCAGGTCGATGCGCTGGCCCGATTGCAGGATGGGGACGGCAGCGCCGCCGTCGGCCGCCTGCAGCGTGCGATAGCCCAGGTCTTCCAGCACGTCGAGCACCAGCAGGCGCACGCCGGGGTCGTCTTCCACCACCAGCACCACCTCGCCGCTGCCGTGCGGCAGGGCCGCGGCTGCCGTGGCCACCGAATCCGACGTGTCCTCGCTGCCGGCGCGCGGCAGGAAGAGCGTGACCGTGGTGCCCTGGCCCACCTGGCTCTGGATGTGAACGTGGCCGAGCGACTGCTGCACGAAGCCGTACACCATCGACAGCCCGAGGCCGGTGCCCTGGCCGATCGGCTTGGTGGTGAAGAACGGATCGAAAGCCTTGGCCAGCACATCGGGCGGCATGCCGGTGCCGCTGTCGGCCACCGCGATGGTGCAGTAATGGCCGGGTTCCAGCCCGTCATGGCCGCGCGTGTCGGCATCGGTCAGCACCGCCTGCGAGGCCGTGATGTGCAGCTCGCCACCGTGCGGCATGGCGTCGCGCGCATTGATGGCCAGATTGAGGATCGCGCTTTCGAGCTGGCTCTCGTCGCACAGCGCAGCGCCCGCGTCGGCATCGAGCTGCACTTCGAGCTGCACCTGTTCGCCCAGTGTGCGGCGCAGCAGCTCTTCGATCGAGCCGATCAGGCGGCTGACGTCGACCGGCCGGGTGTCGAGCGTCTGGCGGCGCGAGAACGCCAGCAGTCGCTGGATCAACGATGCCGCCCGCTGGGCCGACTGGGTGGCCGCGTCCATGTAGCGCTCGAGTCCCTCGGTGCGGCCCAGCACCACGCGCCGGCGCATCACCTCGATCGAACCGGTGATGCCCTGCAGCAGGTTGTTGAAGTCGTGCGCAATGCCGCCGGTGAGCTGGCCGATGGCTTCCATCTTCTGGCTTTGGCGCAGCCGGGCTTCGGACTCGCGCAGCGCCGTGATGTCGCGCCCCACCGCATGCAGAAACTGATCGTCGGGCACGGCCGTCCATGACACCGTGCGGTAGCTGCCGTCCCGATGGCGCAAGCGGCACTCGAAGCGCAGCATCCGGTGGCCGCGCGCCAGCTGGCCGAGTTCTGCGGCCGCCGCCGCGACATCGTCCTGGTGGAGCACGTCGAGGATCTGGCTGCCGAGCAATTCGGTCTCGGTCCAGCCCAGCAGTTCTTCCCAGGCCGGGTTGATCGCCGTGATGCGGCCGCCGAAATCGGCCACCACCATGATGTCGGTCGACAAATGCCACAGCCGGTCGCGGTCGCGCGTGCGCTCCTCCACGCTCCGCTCGAGGCGGGCCTGCGCAGCCTTCTGGTCGTCGATGTCGGTGTTGGTGCCGACCCAGCGCACCGGCACGCCCACGTCTGCCTCGGCGTCGAGCGGCTGGGCGCGCACCAGGTGCCAGCGCCAGGCGCCGTCGTGCCGTCTCAACCGGAACTCGGTTTCGTAGGCGCTTTGCAGCGCCAGCGAGCGGGCCCAGAGTTCCATGACGCGCGGCAGGTCTTCAGGGTGCACCATGCAAGTCCAGCCGTTGCCCGCGAGTTCGGCATGTGTGAGCTGCGAATAGGCGTACACGCTCTCGCTGAACCAGTCGAGCTGGCCGTCGGCCGCGGCCGTCCAGACCTGGTTCGGCACGGCCTGGGCCAGTGCGCGAAAACGCGCTTCGCTCTCGCGCAGCGTGGCCTCGGCCCACTTCTGCGCCGTGATGTCCTGCACCACCCCTCGCATCAGAATCGGCCGGCCGGCGTCGTCGCGCACCATCTCGGCCCGACGCGAGATCCAGCGCAGCGCACCGTCCCCGGCGCGCCGGATGCGGTATTCGACATTGAGCGGCGCGCTGCCATCGGTGCGGTTTTCGCGCGTCGACATCCGCTCGTTCCGGTTCAGGCGCAAGCGGTCGATCTCGAAGGCGTCGAAAGTCGTTCGCACCGGCATGCCGAAGATGCGGCAGAACTCGGCCGACACGCTCAGGGTGTCCGCCTGGATGTCGAGCAGGAACACGCCGATGCCGCCGGCCGCCTGGGCCATCTGCAACTGCCTGTTGGTTTCGCGCGTGCGGCTTTCGCTGGCTGCCAGCGCCTGCGTCATGCGCACGCGGCCCGTGGTTTCGCTCACGATGCACAGTACGCCACCGACGCGGCCGTCGATTTCGCGCACTGGGGAATAAGAGATGTCGAAGAACACCTGCTCGGGTTCGCCGTGCCGGTTGATCAGGAAGGGGCGGTCGTTCGCGCTGACCGTTTCGCCGTCGAGCAGCACGCGTTCGAGCAGCGGCCGCAAGTCGTCCCACAGCTCGGTCCAGTGTTCGCAGGCCGGGCGGCCCAATGCGGCTGGGTGTTTGTGGCCGATGGTGGGCGCGTAGGCGTCGTTGTAGAAGGCCACGAAATCGGGGCCCCAGAAGAGCACGATCTGCGCTTGCGAGGGCAAGAGAAGGTCGATGGTGGTGCGCAGCGCCACGGGCCACTGCGCTGGCGCGCCCAGCGGAGAATCGGCCGCGCCGAGCCGGCGCACCAGGTCAGCGGTTTCGCTGTCGCCGATGGGCCACTGATCAGGCAGCGAGGGCATGCTCACGGGGCCGACCCCTTCTTCTTTTTGGACTTGAACTGCCACCAGGGCAGCAACGCGCTCAGCGATTGCACCTCGCCGCTGGCGGCGCTCTCGTAGCCGGCCAGCGTGCCAAGGCGGTGCTGCCAGGCGGCGCCGCGCAGCAACACCAGCAGGGCTTCGGTCGCCGGATGCGCCAGTGCCGACTTCAGGCAGGCCAGGTGGTAACGCTCATGCGCCAGCGGCACGAAACCCAGACCCGCGGCGCGCGCCGCCGATTCGAGGCCGAGGCCGGCATCGGCCTGGCCCGCCGCCACCGCGTGCGCCACCGCGCCGTGCGAGGGCTCGCTGCGGCCGTAGCCGTCGAGCGCGTCGCCGTCGATCCCGGCGGCGTCCAGCAACTCGTCGAGCAGCACGCGCGTGCCGGTGCCGATCGAGCGGTTCACGTAGCGCGCCTGCAGGCGCGCCACATCGGCCAGCGATTCCAGCGCGAGCGGGTTGCCGGGCGCCACGATCAGGCCCTGCGTACGGCGTGCGAAGCCGATCAGCTTGTGAATCCCCGGCTTCAGCAGCGGCTGGTAGGTGCGCTGCGTGAGCGAGCCGGCCGCAGCCGATTCGAGCGTGTGAAAACCCGCCATGGTGCAGCGGCCCTGGTTCAGGGCGCTGATGGCGTCCACGCTGCCGCTGAACTGGATGTCGAGCTGGAGCCGCGCGCTGCCGGCCGCATGCGAGCGCAGCAACACCAGCGCATCGTCATGGCTGGCCTGCAGGCTCAGCACATGGGTGCGGTCATCGAAAGCCAGCGCGAAGGCGCGCTCCAGATCGGCATGCAGCGCCTCGATCTGCGGTGCCAGCCGAGCCTGGGCCTGGCGCTCGGCCCAGAGCAGCTTGTCGCCGAACTCCGAGAGCTGGGCGCGCCGGCCCTTCTCGCCGGTGACAAGTGCGTGGCCGAAGCTCTGCTCCCATCGCTTGAGCTCGCCCCACACATGGCGGTAGGACAGCTCGAGCGAACGGGCCGCCGCGGAGATCGAGCCGTGTTCGCGCACGGCCTGCAGCAGTGCCATCAACGGGTTGCCGATCAGCGCGCCGCCGACCCGCCGGCGCGGCGTGATCAGGTAGGAAAGTTCGATCTGTTGCACGGGATGGAGAAGGATGGCTGCGCGTCGAGCATTATGCAGAGCAGACGGCAACCTATGCACAACATTGCATAGGTTGGCTCACCCACCCTGATACTTTCTCGCGGCCATGAAATCCGCCGCATGAACACCTTTGCCCAAAGCGCGCTGTCGGCGTGGCAACTGATCGTCTCCGGCGACCCGGTGCTGCTCGCCATCGTCGGTCGTTCGCTGGCTGTCAGTGCCAGTGCGTGCGCGCTGGCCTGCGGCCTCGGCCTGCTGTTGGGCGCGTGGCTCGGCGTTGCCCGCTTTCGCGGCCGCAGCCTGGTGTTGACGCTGCTCAACACGCTGCTGGCGCTGCCTTCGGTGGTGGTCGGGCTGGTGGTCTACCTCCTGCTGTCGCGCTCCGGTCCGTTCGGCGCGCTCGGCTGGCTGTTCACCTTCAAGGCCATGGTGCTGGCGCAAACCGTGCTGGTGCTGCCGGTGGTGACCGCGCTCACGCGGCAGACCATCGAGGATGCCGACCGCTCGCATGGCGAGCAGTGGCGCTCGCTCGGCGCCGGCCCGCTGGCGCGCGCGCTGCTGCTGGTGTGGGACGAGCGGTATGCGCTGGTCACCGTGCTGATCGCCGCCTTCGGACGCGCGGTGTCCGAGGTCGGTGCCGTGATGGTGGTGGGCGGCAACATCGACGGCTTCACGCGCGTGATGACCACCGCCATCGCGCTCGAAACCAGCAAGGGCGATCTGCCGCTGGCGCTGGCGCTGGGGCTCTTGCTGCTGCTGGTGGTGCTCGCGCTCAACGTGCTGATCGGCCTGTTGCGCGCCTGGCGCGAGCGCGTCGACGGCGGTGCTGCCGTGGCGATGCGGGTGACGGCATGAGCGCCGCGCCAAGGGTGCACCAATGAGCGCAGCGCCTTTGTTCGCATTGAGCCAGGTCGAGGTGCGCTTCGGCCGCGTCACCGCGCTGCGCGATGCGTCGCTGTCGATCCATGCGGGCGAGCGGGTTGCGTTGATCGGCGCCAACGGCAGCGGCAAGAGCACGCTGCTGCGTTTGCTGCACGGGCTGGTGCCGCATGCGGCCGGCCGTTTTGCGAGCCATGCGCCGCGGCGCGACCAGGCCATGCTGTTCCAGCGGCCGCACATGCTGCGTGCAAGTGCCGGAACCAATGTGGCGCTCGCGCTCTGGCTGCACGGCATGCCGTGGCGCGATGCGCGCGGTGCGGCCGGCCCGGCGCTCGCCCGCGTCGGCCTCGAGGGGCTGCTGGCGCGCAATGCGCGCACGCTGTCGGGCGGCCAGCAGCAGCGCCTGGCCCTGGCGCGCGCCTGGGCCTTGCAGCCGCAGGTGCTGCTGCTGGACGAGCCGACCGCCAGCCTCGATCCCCATGCCAAGCGCGAGGTCGAGGCCCTGCTGGCCGAGGCCGCAAGCGGGCGCACGCTGGTGTTCGCGAGCCACAACCTGGGCCAGGTCAAGCGCCTGGCCAGCCGCGTCGTTTACCTCGAGCAGGGCCGCGTGATCGCCGACCTGCCGGTGCATGAGTTCTTCCACGGCCCGCTGCCCGAAGAAGCCCATTTGTTCGTCAAAGGAGAGTTGGCATGAAAGTCTTTTTCCAGCGTTTCGGTGTGGGCCCCACGGCCCAGGCCGCGGTGGCGCTGGTGTTGCTGGGTGCCAGCATTCTGGTGGCGCGCGCCGAAACCATCACGATGGCCTCGACCACGTCGACCGAGCAATCGGGCCTGTTCGCGCACATGCTGCCAGCCTTCAAGCAGGCCAGCGGCATCGAGGTCAAGGTGGTGGCGGTCGGCACCGGCCAGGCGATCGACATGGCGCGCCGCGGCGATGCCGATGTGCTGTTCGTGCACGACACCGCGGCCGAAGAGAAGTTCGTGGCCGAAGGGTTTGCCGCGAAGCGCTACCCGGTCATGTACAACGACTTCGTGCTGGTCGGCCCGAAGGCAGACACGGCCGGCGTCAAGGGCAACGACATCGTGGCCGCGCTGAAGAAGCTGGCTGCGGCCAACGCGCCATTCGTCTCGCGCGGCGACAAGAGCGGCACCGACGCGGCCGAGCGCCGGCTGTGGAACCTGACCGGCCTGGGCGAAACGGGCACGCCGTTGCCCAACGACAAGAAGGGCAGCGGCTACAAGGAATGCGGTTGCGGCATGGGGCCGGCGCTCAACATCGCAGCCTCGACGGGCGGCTACGTGTTGGCCGACCGCGGCACCTGGCTGAGCTTCAAGAACCGGGCCGATCTCGCGGTGCTGGTGGAAGGCGACAAGCGCCTGTTCAACCAGTACGGCGTGATGGTGCCAAGTGCCGCGAAGTTTCCCAATCTCAACAGCACCGGCGCGCAGAAGTTCGTCGACTGGGTGATCTCGCCCGCGGGCCAGGCCAACATTGCGAGCTACAAGATCAACGGCGAGCAACTGTTCTTTCCCAATGCCAGATGAGTAGTAGCCGGGCTCGGGGGTAGGGCCTGCGGGTGGGCCGCCGCCCTGAGCCCGCCCCGGAACCTCAACAAGGCGGACCCTCAGTGCCCAGATCCCAACCCGACCGCGGCCCATTCACCCCGAGACAGGCACCGTTTCCTCGATGCGAACCGGCGGACGCCGCAAGCCCCGGACAAACGCCACCAGCTGCCACACCACCACGGCGCCGATCACGGCGAGCAAGGTGCCGCTGATGGGGCGATGGATGAAGATGCCGAACTCCCCCCGGCTCAGGAGCATGGCGCGGCGGAAGTTCTCTTCGAGCATCGGGCCCAGGATGAAGCCCAGCATCAGCGGGGCGGCCTCCATGTCGAGCCGCAGGAACGAATAGCCGATCAGGCCGAACACGGCGGTCGTGTAGATGTCGTCCAGGCTGTTGTTGATGCTGTAGGTGCCGATACAGCAGAAGAACATGATCGCCGGGAACAGCACCGTGTAGGGAATCTTGAAAACCGACAGCCAATAGCGCACCAGCGGCACGTTGAGCACCACCAGGAAGCAATTGCCGACCCACATGCTGGCCACCAGGCCCCAGAACAGGTCGGGGTGGGTGGCAATCATGTTCGGACCGGGCTGGATGCCCTTCACGATGAAGGCCGCCATCATCAGCGCCATGACCGCGTTCTCCGGAATGCCGATGGCCATGAGCGGAATGAAACTGGTGCGCGCCGCCGCCTCGTCCGCCGCCGCCTGGCCGGCCACGCCTTCGATACAGCCGGTGCCGATCTCGTCCTTGTACTTGCTGAAGCGCTTGTCCGCCGCGTAGGCCGCGAACTGAGCGATCGTCGGGCCGCCGCCGGGCAGGATGCCCAGGATCGAGCCGATCACGCTGCCGCGCAAGGCGCTGGGGATGATGCGCTTGAACTCGGCCCAGGTCGGCATGAGCTTGATCTTGCCGTTGAAGGGCGTGAGAACGTTCTTGTTGTCGAGATTCTTCACCACCTCCGCAATGCCGAAGCAGCCGAGCGCGATGCTGATCAGGCCGATGCCGTCCTGCAGGAACGGCAGATTCATCGTGTAGCGCGCCACGCCGCTGTTCACGTCGGTGCCGACCATGCCGAGCAGCACGCCGACCATGGCCATCGCCAGGCCGTTGAGCAGGCTGCCGCTGCTGACGAAACTCACGCAGAAGAAGCCGAGCAGCATCAGCGCACAGTAGTCGGCCGGCCCGAACAAAAAGCCCACCTCGCCCAGCGCCGGCGCCATCGTCGACAGCACGATGATGGCCACGGTGCCGCCGATGAAGCTAGAGATGCCCGCGGTGAAGAGGGCCAGGCCCGTCTTGCCCTTGAGCGTCATCTGGTAGCCATCGATGCACGCGACGATGCTGCTCGCGTGCGGAATCTTCATCGTGATGGCGCTCACGCTGTCGCCGTACTGCGCACCGTAGTAGATGCCCGCCAGCATGATGAGCGCCCCGCCGGTGGGGATGGAGTACGTCAGCGGCAGCAGCAGGCTGATGGTGGACAGCGGGCCGAGCCCGGGCAGCAGCCCGACCAGCGTGCCCACCGTGCAGCCCAGGGCGCAGTACAGGAGGTTCTGCAGCGTCAGTGCGTGTTCGAACCCGAACGCGAGGTTGTGCAGGATGTCCATCAGTAGAGCGGCAGGCTGAGGCCGAGAAAGTTCTTGAAGGCGAAGGCCACCGCGATCAGGCCCACGGAGATCTTGATGTTGCGCACCACCGAGTACGAGGTGCCGGCGAGGGTCGAGAAGAACACCAGGAACACGATGCCGAGGATCATGTTGAGGTACTCGGAAATCACCGTGAACCCGACCAGGCTCAGCATGATGATCGCGATGTTCTTGACGCTGTGTTCGAGCGGAACGGGCGGCACGAAGTGCGAGCGCACCACGCTGAGCAGGCCAACCACGAACAGGAACCCGCTGATCATCACCGGGAACAGGCCCGGTCCGGAGCGGCTGAACTCGCCGATCGCGTAGTTGCTTCGGGCCACCAGGCCGAACAGCAGCGCGATCGCCATGAGAAAAAGCCCTCTGACGAAATTCCGGTTGTTGAAGTTCATGCGGCGCTGCTCCGGGGCTGTGCGGCGCGGCGCGTTGTCGGCAATGCGGGATGGGTCATCCGGGTCTCCTTCTGGTTGTGTCCCGCACGTGGCGGGCAGGCGGAGCGGATGGTAGGGAGCGAGGCTTCCAATCGGCTTTCGTTTTGGCCGTGCACCCTCTAAATACGTGTTATCACTAACGCACTAGCGCGGGTCGGCGGCGCCCCGAGGCAGGCGCAGGATGGCGCGCAAGCCGCTGGCGTCTGCGTCGTCGGCATCGGCGTTCGCGAGCACGATGTCGCCGCCGTTGCGCCGCGCGTAGGCGCGCGCGATGGCCAGGCCCAGGCCGGCACCGTGCGGGCCTTTTTCGGAGTGGGTGCTGCCCTGGCGGAAGCGTTCGAACACCTCGGCCCGCCGTGCCTCGGCGATGCCGGGGCCGTCGTCGCGGACTTCGGCCTGCCCCACGCCATCGCGCCGGCTCGCCGCCACCGTGATGCGCCCGCCGGGCGGCGTGTAGACGATGGCGTTGTGCACGAGGTTGGCGAGCGCCTCGTGCAACTCGGGGCCGTTGGCCAGCACCGGAACACCGTGAGGCCCGGCGTCCGTCCAGCCGAGGTCCTGGTCCTTTTCGTGGGCCAGGGCCAGGTACTGGAGCACCACGTCCCGGGCGACGGCGTTGAGATCCACGACCGCCGGTGCGTCGGCAGGCGGGGCCGTGTCGCTCGCGTGGGCCAGCGAGAGCAGCTGCTCGCACAAGCGCCTGCTGCGCGAGATCTGGGCGACGATGGCGCGCAGGGTCTGGTGAAGCTGCTCGGGATCCTTCTCTCGCAGCGCGACGCCGGCCTGGGTCAGCATGATGGCCAGCGGCGTGCGCAACTGGTGCGATGCGTCGGCCAGGAACTGCGATTGCTGATCGAGCAGGTCGCGGTAGCTCGCCACGTGCGCGTTGACGGCATCGACCAGCGGCGCCACTTCATGCGGCACACCGCGGGTGTCCAGCGGCTCGAGCGCATGGCCCTTGCTCGCCAGCACCGACCTGCGCAGCGCTTCCAGTGGCCGCAGCGACCAGGTCACACCGAGCCAGACCAGCAGCACCACCACCAGCACCATGCGGGCATCGCGCAGCAGCGCCTGGCGCGTCGCGCCGGCCTGCGCCTGGTCGCGCGGCCCGGTGCCTTCGGCGGCCTGAACCAGCAGCTCGAAGCGCTGGCCGCGTCCGTCGGCGATCTCGCTTCGAAGTGCGACCAGCCGAACCGGTTCGCCGCGCCAGGCGCTGTCGTACCAGACCGGGGACGCCGAGGCCGCCGACGCAGGCGGTGCCGGCAGATCGGTCTCGCCCATCAAGGTCAACTCGCGCGACGGTGCAGTTGCCGGGCCCTGCGCGGCCGGCCGGGGTGTGAGGCCGACATGCACATGCTTGTGCCGGGGATGGGTGGCGTCGAACATCGTCTGCACCACCTGCGGTGCGTCCAGCCGGAGCGAACCGTCGGGCGCGACGGACACGCTGCCTTGCAGCGCCGTGACCGACTCGAGCATGGACTGGTCGTAGGCATCCTGCACCAGGGTGCGCAACGCGCGGTGGTCGTTCCAGCTGTCGAGCGCCAGCAGCGCCAGCACGGCCGGGAGCAGCAAGGTCAGCAGCCGCGCGCGAATGCCGAACCGCGATGCTTCAGTCCGCGGCGTCTTCATGCGCGATGCGCTCCAGCATGTAGCCCAGGCCGCGGACGGTCACGATGCGCACATCGCCACCCTCTAGCTTGCGGCGCAGCCTGTGAAGCACCAGCTCGATGGCATCCGGGCCGGCGTTGCTGTTGGCCGGAAACACCTTGCCCGAGAGATGCGACTTCTCGACCGGCGACCCATTGCGCGCCAGCAGCACCGAGAGCGCCGCGCTCTCGCGCGGCGTCAGCTGCAGCAGCCTGCCGGCCAGGGTGAAGGCCCGGCTGTCGTGAGGGCATGACAGCGAGCCGCATTGCAGCACCGCATGGACGTTCCCGCGGCTGCGCCGGACCAGCGCGGTGAGACGGGCTTCCAGCTCCTCGATCGCGAAGGGCTTGGTCAGGAAGTCGTCGGCCCCGACGTTCAGGCCCCTGACCCGATCCTGCAGCGAGCCTTGTGCGGTCAGCACCAGCACGGGTGTGCGGTTGCCGGCTTTGCGGATGTCCGCCAGCAGCGCCAGCCCGTGTTTGTCGGGCAGCCGCAGATCGAGCACGACGGCGTCGTAGTCGTTGCCGGCCAGAAGGGACTCGGCGGTGGTGGCATCCGGCGCGTGATCCGGCACGAAGCCGCTCTGCTTGAACGCGCGCACCAGCCACGAGGCCATCTCGGCTTCGTCTTCAACCAGCAGCAAACGCATTGTTCGTTCTCTCGGACGGTCAGGGACGTAGGAGGTTCTTGCGCAGGATTCTCGCTCCAGCCATGACCTGCGACGTCATCGACGCGAAGCCGATGGGTCGCGACCATTCATTCACCCCGCGATGTTGCGGGCCCCGAACCCCGAAAGGAATCGCACCATGAACACCGCCACCCCCGACGCCGTCGGCATCGCCCATCGCTACATCGCCCTCTGGAACGAAACCGACGCGGCGCGCCGGCAGCAGATGCTCGAAGCCGGCTGGGCGCCAGACGCGCTCTACGTCGACCCCGTGATGCAGGCCAGCGGCCGCGACGCGATCAGCGCGTTGGTCGGCGCCGTGCACCAGCGCTACCCGGGCTTTCGCTTCGCGCTCACCGGCAAGGCCGATGCGCACGGCGATCACGTGCGCTTCAGCTGGACGCTGGGCCCGAGCGGCGCGGCCGACCTGATCCAGGGCACCGACTTCGCGCAGCTCGAAGCCGGCAAGCTGCAGTCGGTCACCGGCTTTCTGGACAAGGTGCCGGTCGGCGCGTGAAATCAGTCGACGACGGCGCGCCCGCTATTCGACGATGGCGACGCCCTTGACCTGCGCATGCACCGGCGTGCCAGGGGCAAGCTGCAGCAGGTCGGCCGACTTGCGCGTGATGCGCGCCAGGATGCGCGTTCCACCGAGATCGAGCCCGACCATCGTCTGGCCTGGGCTGTCGTCGACGAGTTCGGTGACCGTGGCGGGCAGGATGTTGAGCACGCTGGTGTCGCTCTGCCGGTGCAATGTCAGGCTCACGTCGCGGGCCTGGATGCGCACGCGCACCGCCTGGCCGATGCGGGTGCCGCGGTGCGGCAAGTGGAGCCGGCCACCCGCGAACTCGACCTGCGTGAGGTGGTAGTCCGGCTCATGCCCGACCACGGTGGCACGGATCACCGCGCCTGCCGTGTCGCCGTGGGCCAATGGCAGATCGAGCTGCGTCATCAGGGCCGCAGCGGCGCCGGCGGCGACCACTCGGCCGGCATCGAGCAGCACCAGGTGATCGGCCAGCCGTGCGATCTCGTCCGGCGCATGGGTCACGTACAGCACCGGAATGTCGAGCTCGCCGTGCAGGCGCTCCAGGTAGGGCAGCACCTCGCGCTTGCGCTCGGCGTCCAGCGAGGCCAGGGGTTCGTCCATCAGCAGGAGGTCGGGGCTGGTGGCCAGCGCGCGCGCCATGCCCACGCGTTGCCGCTCGCCGCCCGACAACGTTTGCGGCTGCCGCGTCATGAGCGCACCAATGCCCAGCAGCTCGACCGCCTGGGCCAGCGACACCCGCCGGGCAGATGGCGGCACGCGGCGCATGCCGTATTCGAGATTGCGCCGCACATCGAGGTGCGCGAACAGTCGCGTCTCCTGGAACACGTAGCCGATGGCGCGCCGGTGCGTCGGCACGAAGACATCGCCGTCCTGCCAGCGCGCGCCGTTGACCACGACGTGGTTGCCCGGCGTGCGCTGCAGCCCTGCGATGGCGCGCAGGCAGGTGGTCTTGCCGCAGCCCGAGGGGCCCGAAAGTACGGTCACGCCGCGGCCCGGCAACGCGAGGTCGACATCGAGCGAGAAGCCCGGATGGTTGACGCGCAACGCGGCGCGGATACCGGCGCTCATGTCCGCGCTCGCCGCTGCCCGGTCGGGTTCAGCACATACAGCGCGAGCAGCACGACGAACGAGAACGCGACCATGCCGGCCGCGAGCCAGTGCGCCTGCGTGTATTCGAGCGCCTCGACATGGTCGTAGATCTGCACCGACACCACGCGCGTCCTGTCGGGGATGTTGCCGCCGATCATCAGCACCACGCCGAATTCACCGACCGTGTGCGCAAAACCCATCACGATGGCCGTGAGGTAGCCCGGCCGCGCGAGCGGCAGCACCACGCTGAAGAAGGTGTCGAGCGGCGTGGCACGCAGCGTGGCGGCAGCCTCCAGCGGCTCGTCGCCGATGCCTTCGAACGCGTTCTGGAGCGGCTGGATCACGAACGGCATCGAATACACCACCGACCCCACCACCAGCCCCGCGAAGGTGAAGGGCAGCAGACCGAGCCCGAGCGATTGGGTGAGCCGCCCGATCGGCCCGTCGGGCCCCATCGTCACCAGGAAATAGAAGCCGATCACCGTCGGTGGCAGCACGATCGGCAGCGCCACCAGCGCGCCGACCACGCCCTTCCACCGCGAGCGCGTGCGCGCCAGCCACCAGGCGATCGGCGTGCCGAGCAGCAGCAGGATCAGCGTGGTGAGCGCCGCCAGCTTGAGCGTGAGCGCAATGGCGGCGAGGTCGGCAGCGGAAGGCATCTACAGGTCGTAGCCGAAAGCGCGAATGACCGCCTTCGCCTTGTCGGTCTTGAGGTAGGCCAGCAGCGCCGCCGCGGCCGCGTTGTCTTTGGCGCCGGCGAGCAGCACCGCGTCCTGTCGGATCGGGTTGTGCAGGTGGGACGGCACGATCCATGCCGAACCACGCTGGATCTTGCCGTCCTCGTAGACCTGCGAGAGCGCGACGAAGCCCAGCTCGGCGTTGCCGCTGGTCACGAAGCCAAAAGTCTGGCCGATGCTTTCGCCCTGCACGAACCTGGGTTCCAGCGCGGCCAGCAGTCCGAGCCGTGTCAAGGTCTCGACCGCGGCAGCGCCGTAGGGCGCGAGCTTGGGGGCCGCCAGCGCGAGGTGCGCGAACTGGCCGCGCCTGAGCACATCGCCGTTGCCGTCCACGAAGTCGGCCTTCGGCGACCACAGCACCAGTTTGCCGATTGCGTAGGTGAAGCGGCTGCCCGGCACGGCGGCGCCGTCGCGGTCGAGCCGCGCCGGTGTTTCGTCGTCGGCGGCGAGCAACACGTCGAAGGGCGCGCCGCTGCGGATCTGTGCGTAGAACTTGCCGGTCGATCCGGACGTCACCACCGCCTTGTGTCCACTGGCCTTCTCGAAGTCGGCGGCCAGCACCTTCATCGGCCCGACGAAGTTGGCGGCCACGGCAACCTGCACTTCGGCGGCCTGCGCGCCTGCGGCGAACAGCACAGCCATCAAACCGGCGATGAATTTCATTTTTCGCTATTCATGAATGGAATAGCGAAAGTGTAAGCCGGCCGGCACAATCCCGGCCATGGCAACTCCCCGCTTCAGCGACGCGCTCGGTCACGGCATGAGCGACAAGCGCATCGACATCCTGCGCGGCATCGCCCGCACCGGCAGCATCTCGCAGGCTGCGCGGGAAGTCGGGGTGAGCTACAAGGCAGCATGGCAGGCCATTGCCACGCTGACCAACCTGGCGGGCGTGCCGCTGGTCGAGCGCTCGGTTGGCGGCGCGGGCGGTGGCGGTGCCACGCTCACGGCCGAGGGGCAGCAATTGCTGGCGTTGGCCGATGCGCATGCCGTTGCGCGCCGCGGCGTGCAGGTGCACAGCGGTGCTGCCGCGGCGGTGGCGCGGTTGTCTGTGCGCACCAGCATGCGCAACCAGCTGCCGGCCACCGTGCGCGAACTCGAGCGCACCGGCCCGGTGGTGCGCCTGCGCATGGCATTGCCCAATGGCGAAACCATGGCCGCCCGCATCACGCACGAGAGCGCCGAACTGCTGGGGCTGGCCGAGGGCATGACGGCCATCGCACTCTGCAAGGCCACGGCGGTTCAGGTCGAGCGCGCGGATGCGGCGCACCGCCCCCGTGGCAACCAGCTCACCGGCACGGTGGCCCGGGTGGCCCGCGGCGACAGCGGTGACGAGATCGTGATCGCGCTGGCCGGCGGCGAGCTTCAGCTCGTCGGCTTCGCCGCGAGCGGCAGCGGTTTGCGCGCGCGCCAGCGGGTGACGGCGGTGGTGGACGAGGCTGCGGTGGTGGTGGCGCTGCCGGGTTGAGAGCGCTATGGCGCCTGGCCTTCAGGGCGCCGACTCCATCCCCTTGCCCTGCAGCACCGCCCGGGCTTCCGCGCTGCCCAGCAGCGCCAGAAAAGCCTTGGCCGCTTCCGCATCGCGCGCCGCCGAGCCGATGCCGCCTGCGTACACCGTGTAGTTCTGGATCTCGGCCGGAATCGGCCCGACCAGCGTCGCGCCGGGCACGGCCAGAATTTCGCTGATCTGGTGGAGCGCGATGTCGGCCTCGCCGGTGACAAGGCGCTGTGCGACCAGGCCGCCCGGCACCAGCACGGCCTTGGCCTTGATTTGCGGCGCGATGCCCATCTTCTCGAACAGCTGCGACAGGTAGACGCCGCTCGAGCCACCCGCGGCGGGGTCGATGTAGGCCACTGCGCGGGCCGCCAGCAACGCCTGCTGGAACGCGGCGACGCTGGTGATGTCGGGTGCCGGCGCGCCTTGCTTGACCGCCACGCCGATGGCCACGCGCGCAAGCCGGGCCGGGCTGCCCGCCACGATCTTGCCGGCCTGCACCAACTGCTCGACCGCCGCAGGCGTGAGGATCACGAGGTCGAAGGCTTCCCCGCCCGCGATGCGTTTGGCCAGCGCGCCGGCCGTGTCGTTGTCGATCACCAGTTTGTGGCCGGTGCGCTGCTCGAAGGCGGGCGCGAGCGCGGTCACGACGGGCTTGAACGCGCCGGCCGTCAGCACCTTGAGTTCGGCGGCACTGGCGACGCAGACCGCCAGCGCCAGAACGAGCGTGCAGGCGATCCGTTTCATCAGCGTGTGCCGTGCACCAGCTTGCGGTACACGGTCGCGCGGCTGATGCCGAGCACGCGGGCGGCTTCCGCGACGTTGCCGCGGGCTTCGTCGACGGCCTTGCGGATCAGGGCGGTTTCCACGTCGCGCAGGCGTGGGCGGTGTGGCGCTTCGATGGCCGGTGCCGCTGCGTCGCCGATCACGCCGCCCGCTTGTGGCCGCGCCTGCAGGCGCAGGCCTGACCACAGCGGCACCTCGATCACGCTGCCATTGGCGCGGCGCGCCGCATCCCACAGCAGCGTCCAGGGCAGGGCGAACAGGTCGCTGGCGTGCAGCCGCGCCGGCGGCGCCAGGGTCGCGGGCTGGTTGACCATCTCGCGCGCTGCCGCGTTGCTGGCCGTGACGTGGCCGTCGCCGTCCAGGCACAGCAGCCCTTCGGACTCGGTGTTGCCCCCGTAGCCCGGCCAGTTCAGCCGCACCAGCAGGTCGTGCGGCTGCTGCAGCACCAGCGCGTTCTCGATGCTGCGCGCCGAGAGGGCGGCCAGGTGCTTGAGTTCGGGGCGCTCGACCACGTTCACGCCGGTCAGGTCGAGCATGCCGACGCATTGGCCGTCGGGCCCGAACAGGGGGGCACCGGCGCAGCTGTAGAGGCTGGTGTCGTCGAAGAAGTGTTCGCCGCGGTGCAGCCAGACGGGCTGCAGCTCGGCCAGCGCCGCCCCGATGGCGGTGGTGCCCACGGCGTGTTCCGACAGGTCGATGCCGACGCGTGCGATGTCGATCGCCGGCCGTTCGGCGTTCACCGGCACGCCGCGCACGTCGATCACGATGCCGCGGGCGTCGGTGAGGATCGCGAAGTAGCGCGTGTCCGCGATGGCGCGTGCCAGCCGGTCCAGCACCGGCTGCGCGGCCGCCACCAGGCTGCGGCTTTGCTCGACCATGCGGTGGGCGTGCCGGGCTGACACGGCATCGAAGCTCACGCGCTGTTGCGGCCGCCGGCCGGCCGACAGGCAGCGCTGCCAGGAGCGCGTGATCCAGGGTTGGATGCGCGAGCTGGTCGCGCCGGCGTGCTCGATCACGTCGCGCCGGGCCTGGGCGATCAGCGCGGCCCGTTCGGGCAGCGAGGCGGGAGCGGAGGGCAGCATGGGGAGATTGTGGGGGTGCGCTGTTTCATTTTGAGAATTTCGCAGGCGCCGTGCAAGCGTCTAGGGTTTTGCCTAGGATGGTGCCCCAACCCGGCGCCGAAGATGCAACTCGCCGAAATCAGCCATCACCCATAACAGGAGACAGCCACATGCAGGTCAAGCTCACGGTCAACGGCCGCGCGGTCACGGTCGACGCACCTCCCAACACCTTTCTCGTGCACGCGATCCGCGAGCACCTGCACCTGACCGGCACCCATGTCGGCTGCGACACCGCGCAGTGCGGCGCCTGCACCGTCCACGTCAACGGCCGCGCCGTCAAGTCGTGCAACGTGCTGGTGGCCCAGGTGGCGGATGCCGACATCACCACCATCGAAGGCGTCGCCCAGCCCGACGGCACCATGCACCCGATGCAGGCGGCTTTCAAGGAGTGCCACGGCCTGCAATGTGGCTTCTGCACCCCGGGCATGGTGATGAGCGCGATCGACCTGTGCACGCACCATCCGAAGTCGAGCGAAACCGAAGTCCGCGCGCTGCTCGACGGCAACATTTGCCGCTGCACCGGCTACCAGAACATCGTCAAGGCCGTGATGATGGGCGGCGAGGCGATGGCCTCGGGCCAGCCGATCAAGACCGCCGTCACGGCGTAAGGGGAACGACATGGGCGCACCCGACTTCGCAAAACTGCCGCACATCGGCGAGGCCATCCGCCGCAAGGAGGATTACCGCTTCCTGACCGGTGCCGGCAACTACACCGGCGACATCACGATGGGCGCCCAGGCCCATTGCATCTTCGTGCGCTCGCCGCACGCGCATGCCACCCTCAGGTCGGTCGATACGGCCGAGGCGCTGAAGATGCCCGGCGTGGTCGGCATCTTCACCGGCAAGGACATCGAGGGAAAGATGGGTGGGCTGCCCTGCGGCTGGCTCATCAACAACCCCGACGGCACGCCGATGAAGGAGCCGATGCATCCGATCCTCGCGATCAAGAAGGTGCGCTATGTCGGCGACCATGTCGCGATGGTCGTTGCCGAGACGGTCGAGCAGGCCAAGAACGCGGCCGAAGCCGTGGTGGTCGACTACGACGTGCATCCCGCGCTGGTGAGCGTGGCCGACGCCGCGAAGAAGGCGAGCGGCGTCACGATCCATGACGAGGCGCCCGACAACCAGTGCTACAAGTGGACGCTTGGCGACAAGGCCGGCGTCGACGCGGCCTTTGCCAACGCGGCGCACGTGACCAAGCTCGACCTGGTCAACAACCGCCTGATCCCGAATCCGATCGAGCCACGAGTGGCCATCGGCAACTACAGCCGGGCGAACGAAGAATACGTGCTGTACGTGTCCAACCAGAACCCGCACGTCGAGCGCCTCTTGATGACCGCTTTCGTGCTCGGCCTGCCGGAACACAAGGTGCGCGTGATCGCACCCGACGTCGGCGGCGGCTTCGGCTCCAAGATCTACCTGTATGCCGAGGACGTGTGCCTGACCTGGGCCGCCAAGCAGCTCAACCGGAGCATCAAGTGGACGGGCGAGCGCTCGGAGTGCTTCCTGAGCGACGCGCACGGCCGCGACCATGTGAGCCATGCCGAAATGGCGCTCGACAAGGACGGCAAGTTCCTCGCGCTGCGCGTGCATACCGACGCGAACCTCGGCGCCTACCTGTCGACCTTCTCGACCGCGATCCCCACCATCCTGTATGCGACGCTGCTCGCGGGCCAGTACGCCACGCCGCAGATCTACGTCGAGGTCGACGCCTGGTTCACCAACACCGCGCCGGTCGACGCCTACCGCGGAGCGGGCCGGCCCGAGGCGACCTACCTGCTGGAGCGCCTGGTATCGCGCTGTGCGTGGGAGCTGAATCTGGGGCAGGACGAGATTCGCCGCCGCAACATGATCACCAGCTTTCCGTACCAGACGCCGGTGGCGCTGCAGTACGACACGGGCAACTTCCCCGCCTTGCTGGATCGCGCCAACGAACTCGCCGAGGTCGCGGGCTTTGGAGCGCGCAAGGCCGAGAGCGCGAAGAACGGCAAGCTGCGGGGCATCGGCTACTCGAGCTACATCGAGGCTTGCGGCCTGGCCCCGTCGAACGTGGCCGGTGCGCTCGGTGCGCGCGCCGGGCTGTTCGAGGCGGGTGAAGTGCGTGTGCATCCGACCGGCAGCGTGACGGTGTTCACCGGCTCGCACAGCCATGGCCAGGGCCACGAAACGACCTTCGCGCAATTGGTGGCGGCACGCCTGGGCATCGCGGTCGAGGCGGTCGACATCGTGCACGGCGACACTGGCCGCGTGCCCTTCGGCATGGGCACCTACGGTTCGCGCTCGCTGTCGGTGGGCGGTACGGCCATCATGAAGGCGCTCGACAAGATCGAGGCCAAGGCCAAGAAGATCGCGGCGCACCTGATGGAGGCAAGCGACGCCGACATCGAATTCGCCAACGGCGAGTTCACCGTGAAGGGCACCGACAAGAAGATCCCGTTCGGCCAGGTGGCGCTGACGGCCTACGTGCCGCACAACTACCCGCTCGACAAACTGGAACCGGGCCTGAACGAAACCGCGTTCTACGACCCGACCAACTTCACCTACCCGGCCGGCACCTACATCTGCGAAGTCGAAATCGACAAGGGCACGGGCGAGGTCAAGATCGACCGCTTCACCGCGGTGGACGACTTCGGCACCATCGTCAACCCGATGATCGTCGAGGGCCAGGTGCATGGCGGCATCGTGCAGGGCATCGGCCAGGCCCTGATGGAAAACTGCGTGTACGACAACGAAACCGGCCAGCTGCTCACCGGCAGCTTCATGGACTACGCCATGCCTCGCGCCGAGGACTTCCCGATGTTCAAGCTCGACACCCTGAGCACGCCCTGCACGCACAACCCGATCGGCTCCAAGGGTTGCGGCGAGGCAGGTGCCATCGGCTCGCCGCCGGCCGTGATCAATGCCGTGCTCGACGCGCTGGCGCCGCTCGGCGTGAAGGACTTCGACATGCCCGCTTCGCCGCACCGGGTGTGGGAGGCGATGCAAAAGGGCGCCACCACCCCGACCCAGGAGCCGCAAACCCCGTCGCTGACCGCCAGCACGCAAGGCCGTCCGGCCGCCTGAATGCACAGAAGGAAGAAACCATCATGTACGCCTTCACCCTCGAACGTCCCGCTTCCGTCGCCGATGCCGTCAAGCTCGCAGGCGCCGGCGGCAAGCTGCTGGCCGGCGGCCAGACCCTGCTGGCCTCGATGAAGCTGCGCCTGTCGGCGCCCGAACAACTGGTCGACCTCGGCGGCATCAAGGAGCTCACCGGCATCAAGAAAGACGGCAGCAACCTGACCATCGGCGCCATGTCGCGGCATCTCGATGTCGCCAACAATGCCGACGTCAAGGCCGCCTATCCGGCGCTGGCCGACCTGGCCTCGCGCATCGGCGACCGGCAGGTGCGCGCCATGGGCACCATCGGCGGATCGGTCGCCAACAACGATCCGGCAGCCTGCTACCCCAGCGCGGTGCTCGGCTCGGGCGCAACCATCGTCACCAGCAAGCGCGAGATTGCGGCCGACGATTTCTTCCAGGGCCTGTTCACCACGGCACTGGAAGAGGGCGAGCTGATCACCGCCATCCGCTTCCCGATTCCGCAGCGTGCCGTGTACGAAAAGCTGCGTCAGAAGGCCTCGCACTTTCCGCTGGTCGGCGTGTTCCTGGCGCGCTACGACAACAGCGTGCGGGTGGCCGTCACCGGCGCGGGCAACGGCGTGTTCCGGCACAAGGGGCTCGAAGACGCGCTGACGAAGAGCTTCACGCCCGAGTCCGCCGCCGCCGTGAAGATCGATGCGAGCGAACTCAACAGCGACCTGCACGCCTCCGCTGCCTACCGCGCCAACCTGATCAGCGTGCTCACGCAACGCGCCGTCAAAAAGGCATTGGCTTAAGCTTCGGAAATGACCGACCTCACGCCTGCCGCGACCGCCCCGTTCCCCTCCATCGACGCGGTCACGCAGGCGCTGCAGGCGGCTGGCTACTTTGCCGACCGGCGCCTGGCGACGGCGGTGTTTCTGGCGCTCAAGCTGCAGCGGCCGTTGTTGCTCGAAGGCGAACCCGGCGTCGGCAAGACCGAACTGGCGAAGGCGCTTTCCAAAGCGTTGCAGCGCGAACTGCTGCGCCTGCAGTGCTATGACGGGCTCGAGCAGCGCGAGGCGCTCTACGAGTGGAACTACGCGGCCCAGCTGCTGCACATGCGCGCGGCGGAAGCGCACGGCGCATCGAGCGACATCGAGGCCGAGGTCTACCAGCCGCGCTACCTGGTGCGCCGGCCGTTGCTGCAGGCGTTGCAGGCGCCGGAGCCCGGTGCCGTGCTGCTGATCGACGAGGTCGACCGCGCCGACGAACCGTTCGAAGCCTTCCTGCTCGAATACCTCGGTGAGTACCAGGTGAGCATTCCCGAACTCGGCACGGTGACCGCGCAGGTGCCGCCCGTGACCATTCTCACCAGCAACCGCACGCGCGAACTCAACGACGCAGTCAAGCGGCGCTGCCTCTACCACTGGCTCGACTACCCCGATCGCGAGCGCGAACTGGCGATCGTGCGGGCGCAGGTGCCGCAGGCCGGTGCCGTGCTGTCGGAGCAGGTGGCGGCCTTTATCGGGCGGCTGCGCAGCGCGCCGTTTGCCGGCATGTTCCAGCGCGCACCCGGCATCGCCGAGAGCGTGGAATGGGCCCGGGCGCTGATTGCGCTCGACACGGTCGAACTCGACCCCGAGATCGTGGTCGACACCGCCGGCATCCTGTTCAAGCAGCGCGACGACGTGGCTGCGCTCACGCGCGAACTGGCCTCCGACCTGTTGAAGCCTGAGGCAGCGGGGGCATGAATCCCGGATTCCGCCGGTTCTCCCCTGCAAGGGGGTGCGCTTGATTCAACTGGGCGATGCGCGCCGCGGCAAGCTGGCCGGCAACATGGCGGGTTTCGGCCGCGCCCTGCGCCGCGCCGGCGTGCGAACCGATTCGGCACGCATCGCGCTCGCGGCGGAGGCGGCGATGCTGGTCGGCGTCGACAGCCGCTTCGACCTGGCCGCCGCGATGGAGTCCGTGATGATCAGCCGCGAGCAGGATCGCATGGTGTTCCGCGAGCTGTTCGACGCCTGGTTCCGCGACCCAGAGCTGGCCAACAAGATGCTCGCGCAGATGCTGCCGAGTGCCGAGGGCAAGGCCGAGCCGGTGAAGCGACGGCCGCGCGTGCGCGAGGCCCTGGCGGCACCCCGCGCCCCGGTCACGCCCGCGCAGACCGAGCGCGAGGTCGAGTTCGATGCGGCCATGACCGCGAGCGACTGCCAGCGCATGCAGCACGCCGATTTCAACGCGTTGGGCGCGGCCGAATACCGTCTGGTCGAGCGGCTCGCGCGCGACATCGCGTTGCCGGTGCCGACCGTGCCGGCGCGCCGCCTGCGCGTCGCCAGCGGGGCCGGTGCACATTCGCGCATGCACTGGCCCGGCGTGCTGCACCAGGCGGCGCGCACCGGCGGTGAACTCATCCGCCTGCCGCGGCTGGAGCGGCGCAAGCAACCGTTGCCGCTGCTGGTGCTGGTCGACGTGTCGGGCTCGATGGAGCGCTACGCGCGACTGCTGCTGGCTTTTCTGCATGCGGCCACAAGGCGCGCGGGCCGGCGCGATGTGTTCGCCTTCGGCACCCACCTCACCGACCTGACACCCGCTTTCCGCATCGCCGACACCGACGCGATGCTGCTGGCCGCAGGCGAAAGCATCGACGACTTTGCCGGCGGCACGCGGCTCGGCGGCTCGCTGGCCGAGTTGCGGCGGCGGCATGCGCGCCGGCTCACCGGCCGCCGCACGCTGGTGCTGGTGATCAGTGACGGCCTCGACACCGGCGAGCCCGAAGTGCTCGAGCGCGAACTGCTCTGGCTCAAACGCCATTCGCGCAAGCTGCTGTGGCTCAACCCGCTGCTGCGCTACGACGGCTATTCACCCCTGGCGCGCGGGGCTGCCGTGCTGCACCGGCATGCAGATGCGATGCTGGCGGTTCACAATCTGAGCGCACTCGGGCAACTGGCCGCGAGCCTCGCGGCCCTCATGCGATCCGGCCGTTGACGGCGGGATGCTGCACACAACAAGGAACTCACCATGGAAATGCTCGGAACCCGCCAGCTCGGCGTTACACAACAACAGGCCTGGGAGGCGCTCAACGATCCCGAGACGCTGAAGGCCTGCTTGGCAGGCTGCGACAAGTTCGAGGCAGCCGGTGACGACACCTACAGCGTGGGCATGGCCGTCAAGATCGGCCCGGTGTCGGCCAAGTTCAGTGGCAAGGTCATGCTGACCGAGATCACGCCGCCGCAAGGCTACAAGCTGTCGTTCGAGGGGCAGGGCGGCGTGGCCGGTTTCGGCAAGGGCGCATCGAGCGTCACGCTCACGCCCAACGACGCCGGCTGCGAGCTCGGCTACACGGTGCAGGCCCAGGTGGGCGGCAAGATCGCGCAGCTGGGCCAGCGCCTGGTGGACGGCGCCGCCAAGTCGATGGCCGACGATTTCTTCAAGCGCTTCGATGCGCTCATGGCGCAGCGCTATCCGGCGCCCGATGCAGCGAATGACGACGACGAGGAAGGTGGCGGCACCTCCTTCGGCGCGATCGACTCGCTCGAGGCGCGAACCCGTCCGATGAGCATGGCAGCCGCATCCGCGCCGGGCATGCAGAAGTGGATCTGGATCGGCGTGGCCGTGGTGATCGCCATCGGCGCCGCCCTGTACCTGCGCGGTTGAGGCCCGGTCGACGATGGAAAACCTCGACGTGATGGTGCTGCGCACGCTGCGCGACTGGCGTCTGGCCGGCCGGCGCGCGATGCTGACCACCGTGGTGCGCACTTGGGGCTCGTCGCCGCGGCCGGTCGGCTCGATCATGGCGCTGGCCGAAGACGGCGCCGTGGTCGGCTCGGTCTCGGGCGGCTGCATCGAGGACGACCTGATCGCGCGCTACTCGCGCGCGCACGGCACCGGCACCATGCCGAGCGGGGCGCCGGCGATGGTCAAGTACGGCGTTACGGCCGACGAGGCGCATCGCTTCGGCCTGCCGTGCGGCGGAACGCTGGAGCTGCTGTTCGAATACAACCCCGAACCGGCCGCGCTGGCCGCGCTGGTCGCCGAGCTCGAAAAAGGCAAGCTGATGCAGCGCACCGTGGCGCTGGCCGATGGCAGCGTGCGGTTGGCCGAAGCGTCTTCGCCGGCCGAGCTCGGCGTGAGCGCGCACGAGCTGGTCAACACCTTTGGCCCCGAGTACCGCATGCTGCTGATCGGTGCCGGCCAGCTCGCCGAGTACCTGGCCACGATGGCCCGGTTCAGCGGCTTCGCCGTGACGCTGTGCGATCCGCGCGCCGAGTACCGCAGCACCTGGGCCGTGCCCGGCGTGGCGCTGACCACCGAAATGCCCGACGACGCGGTCACCGCGTTCCAGCCCGACCGGCGCAGTTGCGTGGTGGCTCTCACGCACGACCCCAAGCTGGACGACCTCGCGCTGCTGGAAGCGTTGCGCAGCGAGGCGTTCTACGTCGGCGCCATCGGTTCGCGCCGCAACGCCGAAGCGCGGCGCGAACGCATGATCGAGCACTTCGACCAGACCGCCGAATCGCTGGCCCGCCTGCGCGGACCGATCGGCATCTACATCGGCAGCAAGACGCCGCCGGAGATCGCGGTGAGCGTGATGGCTGAAATCCTGGCCGTGAAAAATGCAGTGGCGCTGCCGCGCGAGACGGCGGTTGCGAATGCGAAGGCGATGCGGGAAACCAGTTGATGCGGAGCAGCGTGCCCCGCCGCCCTGAGCCCGCCCCGGACCTCAGCGCCCCGATCAGTCGCGGATCTCGAGCGAGCGGTTGACCTGCAGCGCCACCAGCGTACAGGCCGCGCCCGAGAGCAGGTAGATGCTGAGGTAGGCGAGCCCGAAATGGGCCGACAGGCCGAGTGCCACGAGCGGCGCAAACGCGGCGCCGATCAGCCAGGCAAAGTCGGAGGTGAGCGCGGCACCGGTGTAGCGGTACTTTGCCTCGAAGTTCGAACTCACCGCACCGGCCGCCTGGCCGTACGACAGGCCGAGCAGGGCGAAACCGAGCAGGATGAACGCGTTCTCGCCCAGCGAGCCGGCCGTCAGCAGGGTCGGCGCGAAGCCGCTGAAGACCGCGATCATCACCGCCAGAATGCCCAGCGTGCTGCGCCGGCCGATGCGGTCGGCGATCCAGCCCGACGCGATGATCCCGACGATCGCGATGCCGCCACCGATGATCTGAACCACCAGCACGTCGCGCACCGACTGCGTCGCGCGCAAGGTGATCCACGACAGCGGGAACACCGTGACCAGGTGGAACAGCGCATAGCTCGCCAGCGCCGCAAAGGCGCCGATGAACAGGTTGGCGCCGCGCGCCCGGAACAGCTCGACCACGGGGGTCGGCTCGAGTTCGTGCTTGTCGAGCAGGCGCTCGTATTCGTTGGTGACCACCAGCCGCAGGCGGGCGAACAGCGCCACCACGTTGATCGCGAACGCGACGTAGAACGGATAGCGCCAACCCCATTCGAGGAAGTCCCCGGTCCAGAGGCTCGTATGGAGAAACAGGAAGAGGCCGGCCGCGATCATGAAACCGATCGGCGCGCCGAGCTGGGGAATCATGGCGTACCAGCCGCGGCGCTTCTCCGGCGCGCTCAGCGCCAGCAGCGAGGGCAGGCCGTCCCACGAGCCGCCGAGTGCAATGCCCTGGAAGAAACGCAGGACCGACAGCAGCACGATGGCGGCCGGGCCGATGGTCGCGTAACCCGGCAGGAAAGCCATGCACACGGTCGACACGCCGAGCAGGAACAGGGCGGCCGTCAGTTTGACGCCACGGCCCCAGCGCCGCTGGATCGCCATGAAGGAGATCGTGCCGATCGGCCGCGCGATGAAGGCGAACGAGAAAACGACGAACGCGTAGAGCGTGCCCTCGAGCCGATCCGCGAACGGGAAGAACACCGCGGGGAACACCATCACCGAGGCGATGGCGTAGACGAAAAAGTCGAAATACTCGGAGGCGCGGCCGATGATCACGCCGACGGCGATCTCGCTCGGGGCGATGCCGGTGTGGTCGGCGGTGACGTTGCGGACGTCGCGCTCCATCTGGCGCGGCGACAGCTCGTTGGGGTGGTGGCTGATGCTGGACATCGTGCTCGCTTGTGATTAGGGTGTTGTCACACGGACGCCGGAGGGTCGCATTGCTCGTCAAATGTCGCCATAGGACAAAACGTCCAATGCCCGGCAGGCGCCGTTGGTCGTAGATTCTGCGCGTTCCCGATCACGCTTTCCATCTTTTGTCCGGCATGCCCTCCTTCAAGAACCTTCGTGGACTGCTCCTGCTGCCCGCCGTCACCTTGTTGGCAGGCTGCAACATGGTGCTCATGAATCCGTCCGGCGACGTGGCGGCGCAGCAACGCGACCTGATCATCCAGTCGACCGTGCTGATGCTGCTGATCGTGCTGCCGGTGATCGCGCTGACGCTGCTTTTTGCCTGGCGCTACCGCAAATCCAACACCGAGGCGGTCTACAAGCCCGACTGGGACCACTCGACGCAGCTCGAACTCGTCATCTGGGCGGCACCGCTGCTGATCGTGATCGCGCTCGGCGCGCTGACCTGGATCAGCACCCACACGCTCGACCCGTACCGGCCGCTGCAGCGCATCGATGCCGAACGCGACGTGATTCCCGGCACCCGGCCGCTGGTGGTCGAGGTGGTGGCGCTTGACTGGAAATGGCTGTTCATCTATCCGGAGCAGGGCATTGCGCTGGTGAACGAGATGGCGGCGCCGGTGGATCGGCCGATCATGTTCAAGATCACCGCCTCGTCGGTGATGAACTCGTTCTTCATTCCGGCGCTGGCAGGCCAGATCTACGCCATGCCCGGCATGGAAACCAAGCTGCATGCCGTCATCAACAAGCCGGGCGAGTTCGAGGGCTTCTCGGCCAACTACAGCGGCGCGGGCTTCTCCAACATGCGCTTCAAGTTCCACGGCCTGAGCGGCGCCGACTTCGACAAGTGGGTGCAGACCGCGAAGGGCGCCGGCACGCCGCTGAACCGTGCTGCCTACCTGGCGCTCGAAAAGCCGAGCGAGCGCAACCCGGTGCAGCGCTACGCCAGCGTTGCGCCGGATCTCTACGACGCCATCGTCAACCGCTGCGTCGAGGCCGGCAAGATGTGCATGAAAGACGTCATGGCCATCGACGCGGGCGGTGGCCTCGGGATGCCGGGCGCCTCCAACATCGCGTCGGGCGCTGCGCCCGGCGCCGGCGGCCAGGCAACCCGTACCTATGTCGCTGCGATGTGCAGCGTCAACGACCCGGTCGACCCGCTGCTCGCACCGGCAGTGCGCACCAACTGATCCAGGCGTTTGCTTTTCACCATGTTCGAACACCTCGATTTCACCAAGCTCATTTTCGGCCGCCTCACCTGGGAGGCGATTCCGTACCACGAACCGATCCTGCTGTTGACCTTCATCGCAGTGGCGCTGGGCGGCGGCGCGCTCGTCGCCGCGCTCACCTACTACCGCGTCTGGGGCTATCTGTGGCGCGAGTGGTTCACGAGCATCGATCACAAGAAGATCGGGATCATGTACATCATCCTCGGCCTGGTGATGCTGCTGCGCGGCTTCTCCGACGCGATCATGATGCGGGCCCAGCAGGCCTTCGCTTTCGGTGGCAACGAGGGCTTCCTGCCGCCGCACCACTACGACCAGATCTTCACCGCGCACGGCGTGATCATGATCTTCTTCGTGGCCATGCCGTTCGTCACCGGCCTCATGAATTTTGCCGTGCCGCTGCAGATCGGCGCGCGCGACGTGGCGTTTCCGTTCCTCAACAACTTCAGCTTCTGGATGACCGCCAGCGGCGCGGTGCTGGTGATGATGTCGCTGTTCGTTGGCGAGTTTGCACGCACCGGCTGGCTGGCCTATCCACCTTTGTCCGGCATCGCCTACAGCCCTGACGTGGGGGTCGACTACTACATCTGGTCACTGCAGATCGCGGGGGTCGGGACTCTGCTCTCCGGCATCAACCTGATCGCCACCATCGTCAAGATGCGCGCGCCGGGCATGGGCCTCATGAAGATGCCGATCTTCACCTGGACGGCGCTGTGCACCAATGTGCTGATCGTCGCTGCCTTCCCGGTCCTGACCGCCGTGCTCGCGCTGTTGTCGCTCGATCGCTACGTCGGAACCAACTTCTTCTCGAACGACCTTGGCGGCAACGCCATGATGTACGTCAACCTGATCTGGATCTGGGGCCACCCTGAGGTGTACATCCTGATCCTGCCCTTGTTCGGCGTGTTCTCGGAGGTGGTGTCGACCTTCTCCGCCAAGCGGCTGTTCGGCTACGCGTCGATGGTGTACGCCACGATCGTGATCACGATCTTGTCGTACCTGGTGTGGCTGCACCACTTCTTCACGATGGGCTCGGGCGCCAGCGTCAATTCGTTCTTCGGCATCACGACCATGATCATCTCGATCCCGACCGGGGCGAAGATCTTCAACTGGCTGTTCACGATGTACCACGGCCGCATCCGCTTCGAGGTGCCGATGCTGTGGACGATCGGCTTCATGGTCACCTTCACCATCGGCGGCATGACGGGCGTGCTGCTGGCTGTGCCACCGGCCGACTTCGTGCTGCACAACAGCCTGTTCCTGATCGCGCACTTCCACAACGTGATCATCGGCGGCGTGGTGTTCGGCGTGTTCGCCGGCATCTACTACTGGTTTCCCAAGGCCACCGGCGTCAAGCTCGACCCGTTCTGGGGCAAGGTGTCGTTCTGGCTCTGGCTGTCCGGCTTCTGGTTCGCGTTCATGCCGCTCTACGTGCTCGGCCTGATGGGCGTCACGCGCCGCATGAGCCGTTTCGAAGACCCCTCGCTGCAGATCTGGTTCCAGATCGCTGCCTTCGGCGCTGTCCTGATCGCGCTGGGCATTCTGGCGATGTTCGTCCAGTTCTACGTGACGTACCGCGACCGCGAAGCGCTGCGCGACACCACGGGCGACCCGTGGAACGGCCGCACGCTCGAATGGTCGACCTCGTCGCCGCCGCCGGCGTACAACTTCGCCTTCACGCCCTTGATCCATGACAGCGATGCCTGGCACGACATGAAGAAGCGCGGCTACCAGCGTCCGGTCAGCGGTTTCATCCCGATTCACATGCCTAAGAACACCTGGGCGGGCATCGTGCTCGCCGGGTTGAGCACCGTGTTCGGTTTCGCGGCGATCTGGCACATGTGGCCGCTGGCGGTCTTGTCGTTTGCGACGCTGATCGTGGTCGCGATCGTCCACACCTTCAACTACAAGCGCGATTTCCACATCGGCGTCGACGAGGTGATCCGCATCGAGGGCGAACGTACGCGCCTGCTGGGAGCTTCCGCATGAGCGCCGCGATGACCACGACCGCCGACGGCGTCGATACGCCGGACAACCTGCGCTTCTGGGTGCCCGAGGAGCACCACGTCGAGAACGGAACGCTGCTCGGCTTCTGGCTCTACCTGATGAGCGACTGCCTCGTCTTCGCGGTGCTGTTCGCGGTCTATGCCGTGCTGGGCCGCAGCTACGCGGCCGGGCCCTCGGGCGCCGACTTGTTCGACCTGCCGCTGGTCGCCATCAACACCTCGATGCTGCTGTTCTCGTCCATCACCTATGGCTTCGCCATGCTGGAGATGCAGAAGAACAAGGTGCGGCCGATGCTGGTGTGGCTGGCCATCACGGGCCTGTTCGGTGCGGCCTTCCTCGGGCTCGAGCTGTACGAGTTCGCCCACCTGATCCACGAGGGCGCCGGCCCGCAGCGCAGCGCGTTCCTGTCGGCCTTCTTCACGCTGGTCGGCACGCACGGCCTGCACGTGACCTTCGGCATCATCTGGCTCATCACGCTGATGGTGCAGGTGACGCGCGGCGGGCTGATTCCGGAAAACCGGCGCCGGCTGTTGTGCCTGTCGATGTTCTGGCACTTTCTGGACGTGGTGTGGATCGGTGTCTTCACCTTCGTCTACCTGATGGGATCCCTGACATGAGCGACCACGCGGAACACGGCCACGACGAGGGGCCGCACAGCACCTTCAAGGGCTACATGACGGGCTTCATCCTGTCGGTGATCCTCACCGCGATTCCGTTCTGGATCGTCATGGCCAAGGTGTTCGACAAGTCGAGCACCACGGCCCTGGTGGTGCTGGCGTTCGCGGTGGTGCAGATCATCGTGCACATGATCTATTTCCTGCACATGAACACCAAGGCCGAGGGCGGCTGGTCGATGCTGGCGCTGGTGTTCACGCTGGTGCTGGTGGTGATCACGCTGAGCGGCTCGATCTGGGTGATGTACCACCTCAACAACAACATGATGCCGATGTCGACCCACGACATGAAGAACATGCCTTGAGGCGCATCGCGTTCGCCGCTGCCGCGCTGCTGGCCCTTGCCGGTTTTTCTGGTTTTGTTGCGCTCGGCACCTGGCAACTCGAGCGCAGGGCGTGGAAGCTCGACCTCATCGCCCGTGTCGATGCACGTGTGCATGCACCGGCCGTCGCGGCACCCGGGCCAGCCCAATGGCCGCAGCTCGGCGCGGCCGCCGACGAATACCGGCATGTGCGGATTGCCGGCACCTTCCTGAACGAGCGCGAAACCCTGGTGCAGGCCGTCACCGGCCTCGGCAGCGGGTTCTGGGTGCTCACGCCACTGCAGGCCGCGGACGGCACCGTGGTGCTGGTCAATCGCGGCTTCGTGCCGCCCGAGGCACGGGATCGGGCCGCGCGCAAAGCCGGCGAGCCGACCGACCCGACCGTCGTCACCGGCCTGCTGCGCCTCACCGAGCCGGGCGGCGGCTTCCTGCGCAGGAACGACGCCGCGGGCGACCGCTGGTACTCGCGCGACGTCCAGGCCATCGCCGCCGCGCGCGGGCTGGACAAGGTCGCGCCGTTCTTCGTCGACGCGGATGCCGACCCCGGCAAGCCGGCCGGCGCGGAGCGCGCTTGGCCGGCCGGCGGCCTGACCGTGATCGCGTTCCACAACAACCACATGGTCTACGCCCTGACCTGGTACGCACTGGCCCTGATGGTCGCGGGTGCCGCCTGGCGCTTGTTGCGCGAAAAGAAGCGGCAAGATAGGCAGGATGCCAAGCCCCACTGAAAAAGCCGGCGTGCCCGCGGGCCCGGACGACGCCACCGGCTTCAAGAACATGCAGCAGCTGATCCAGCTGCGCTGGATCGCCGCGGTCGGACAGGTTCTGACGATCGGGGTCGTGTACTACGGTTTCGGCGTGCCGCTGCCGGTCGACCAGATGCTGGCGGTGCTGGGTTGCCTGGTGGCGTTCAATGGCGTGAGCCTGATGCGCTGGCACCAGTATCGCGAAGTCACCAACGCCGAATTGTTCGTTGCTTCGCTGGTCGACGTGGGCATGCTCACGACGCAGCTCTATCTCAGCGGCGGCGTCACGAACCCGTTCGTCTTTCTCTATCTGCTGCAGATCATCCTGGGCGCCGTGCTGCTCGAAGCCTGGTCGACGTGGATCATGGTCGCCGTGACCACCGCCTGCTTCGCCAGTCTGGCGCGCTTCGGGCGGCCGCTCGCGCTGCCGCTGGACCTCGATCGCGGCCTGGCCAGCCCGTACGTGCAGGGCGTACTGGTCTGCTTCGTGATCAACGCGGCGCTGGTGGTGATCTTCATCACGCGCATCAGCCGCAACCTGCGCGAGCGCGACGCGCGGTTGGCCGGCCTGCGCCAGCGCGCCGCCGAGGAAGAGCACATCGTGCGCATGGGCCTGCTGGCGTCGGGCGCGGCGCATGAGCTCGGCACGCCGCTCGCTACCCTGGCCGTGATCCTGGGCGACTGGCGGCGCATGCCCGCGTTCAAGGCCGATGCCGAACTGCTGCAGGAGGTCGGCGAGATGCAGCTGCAGGTTCAGCGCTGCAAGACCATCGTGAGCGGCATCCTGCTGTCGGCCGGCGAGGCGCGCGGCGAGTCGTCGGCCCGAACCACGATCTGCAACTTTCTGGACGGCCTTGTCGAAGAATGGCGCAGCACGCGGCCGACCGCCGCGCTCACCTACGAGAACCGTTTTGGCCACGACATGCCGATGGTGTCCGACTCGGCCGTGAAGCAGATGATCTGCAACGTGCTCGACAACGCGCTCGAGGCCTCGGCGCATGCGCTGCGGCTGGAGGTGACGCGCGAAGCCGATACGCTGGTGCTGACCTGCACTGACGACGGTCCCGGTTTCGCGCCCGCCATGCTGGCGCATCTGGGCAAGCCCTACCAGTCGAGCAAAGGCCGGCCGGGCGGTGGCCTCGGCCTCTTCCTGGTCGTCAATGTGGCCCGTACCATCGGTGGCAGCGTCACCGCGCGCAACCGGCCCGAAGGTGGCGCGGCCGTGACGATCTCGCTGCCGCTGGCAGCCATCACGCTGGAAGAGGACGAAGCCCATGCAAGCTGAGCGCCGGTTGCTCATCGTCGAGGACGATGCGGCCTTTGCCCGCACCCTGAGCCGGTCGTTCGAGCGGCGCGGCTACACGGTCATGCTGGCTGCCAGCCTGAACGAGGTCAATGCGCTGCTGCAGGAGCAGCCGACACCCGGCTACGCAGTGGTCGACCTCAAGCTCAACGGCCAGGCCTCGGGCCTGGCCTGCGTGCAGGCGCTGCACACGCACGATGCGGGCATGCTCATTGTGGTGCTGACCGGCTTCGCCAGCATCGCGACCGCGGTCGAAGCCATCAAGCTCGGTGCCAGCCATTACCTGGCCAAGCCGTCCAACACCGACGACATCGAGGCCGCGTTCGGTCGCGCGGAGGGCAACGTCGAAGTTGAGCTGACCAACCGCGCGTCGTCGATCAAGACGCTCGAGTGGGAGCGCATTCACGAAACCCTGGCGGAGACCGGCTTCAACATCTCCGAGACCGCGCGCCGGCTCGGCATGCACCGGCGCACACTCGCGCGCAAGCTGGGCAAGCAGCAGGTCAAGTAGGGCGATCCGGCGCCTCAGCCTTGTCGCCATTCTTGCGATGCCGGAACAGCGCGGCGCGCATCAGGAAGATGGTGGTGACCGGCGCCGTCAGCGCGACGAACAGCGCGATCAGCACCGCGTGCAGGAACAGGTTGAAGCCCTGCACCGAGAAGTAGACGATGGTCGCGATCGTCATGCACCAGACACCGAGCGTGGCGCCCAGCGTGGGCGCATGGATGCGCCGGAAGAAGGTCGGCAGCCGGATCAGGCCGAACGAGCCGATCGCGGCAAAGGCCGCGCCGAGCACGACGAACACCGCGGTCAGGAGCTCAGCCCACAGCGGCAACGCGCCCATGAGATTCATTCGATGACCTCCCCGCGCAGTAAGAACTTGGCCATTGCCGTCGAGCTGACGAAGCCGAACAGCGCGATCAGCATCGCCGCCTCGAAGTAGACGTTGCTCGCGTAGTTGATGCCGAGCACCAGCATCATCAGCATGCCGTTGATGTAGAGGCAGTCGAGCGCCATCACGCGGTCTTGCGCGGTCGGCCCGATCAAGAGGCGCGCCAGCGCGCACAGCATCGCCATGGCGAGCAGGAACAGCGCGAGTTTCAGGGCCCAGAGCAGAACCGGCGTCATTCGAAGATCTCCATCAGCGGGCGTTCGTAGCGCTGCTTGACCAGCGCGACGAACGCCTTGTCGTCGTCGAGGTGGAACATGTGGATGCGCAGCGTCGCGCCGTCGCGCGACAACTCCGCCCAGGCGGTGCCAGGCGTCAGGCACAGGATCATCGCGAGCACCGCCAGCCCGTTCGGGTCGCGCAGATCGAGCGGCACCTCCACGAAGTGCGCGTGAATGTCTTCGGTGCGCCGCGTCAGCAGCAACCGCGCGACCACGAGCGCCGAATGAACCAGGTCGATCGCCACGCGGCCCGCCACCTTCAGCGCCACGCCGGGGCGGCGCATGCGAACCCGGGCCGGTCGCAACCCCTGCGTCAGCAAGGGCACCGCGATGGCCAGCACGGCTGCCAGCAGCAAGGTGGCCGGATGCAGCGATTGGTTGAGCAGCAGCCATACGACGAACAGCGCCAGCGACAGGGGCGGCGAGGGCAGCCAGCGTTTCACGGCGCGCGCCCCCCGTTGCTGGGGCTGGCGATCTGGCGCGCGCCCATCACTGCCTTGCGGTAGGCGGTCGGCGTGCGCAAGCCGTCGGCCGTGGCGGTGGCATGCAGGAGCACCGGGCCGGCCGCGACGGTGAGTGCCGCGCTGGCGGCCAGCAGCGCGGCGACGGGCAGCACCTCGAGCGCGCGCAGCGCCGGCATGGTGGCCAGCGGCTGCGTCCAGAAATGCCGGATGCCGGCGCGGCTCAGCGCGATCAGCGCGAGCAGACCCGACACCAGCAGCAGCACGAGGAAAGTCCACCCGGTGGGGTTTACGTTGCGCGCGTCGAGCAGGCCCGCCAGCATCGCGAACTTGCCGACAAAGCCCGAAAACGGTGGCAGGCCCGCAATCAGCAGGGTGCATGCAACGAAGCCGAGGCCGAGGAAGGCGATGCCGGCGGGGATGGCCCGCCCGTAAAGCGCCTGCTGGTCGTCGTCGAGGTTCACATCGTCGATGGCTTTCAGGTCTTCGGCCAGGAAGGGGGCGTTGCCTGCGCTCTCGTGCGGCGCGATGCTGGCGCCGGCGTTGCGCCAGCGCTCGATCATGTCGATCAGCAGGAAGAAGGCGCTGACCGCGAGCGTGGAACTCACCAGGTAATAGAGCGCGCCGGCCCACACGGCGGGCTGGCCAAGCCCCACTGCCGCCAGCAGCGTGCCGGCCGAGACCAGCACGCTGTAGCCCGCGAGGTTGGACAGCCGCTGGGTGCCGACGATGCCGAGCGCGCCGACGAACAGCGTTGCCAGGCCGATCGCCACCAGCACGTCCTGGCCGAACGATGCCGAGGCGCCGGTGTCCGGCGCGAACAGCAACGTCCACAGGCGCAACACGGTGTAGACGCCGAGCTTGGTGAGCAGCGCGAATACCGCGCTCACCGGCGACACGGCCGCGCTGTAGGCCGGCACCAGCCAGAAGTTGAGCGGCCAGGCGCCGGCCTTGGCCAGAAAGGCCACGGCCAGGATGGCTGCGCCGGCATGCACCAGCCCGCGGTCGGCGGGCGCGATCTGCGCGATGCGCAGGCCGAGATCGGCCATGTTGAGCGTGCCGGTGGCGCCGTAGAGCAGTGCCGCACCGATCAGGAACAGCGAAGAGGCTGCCAGATTGATCGCGATGTAGTGCAGGCCGGCCGCCACGCGCAACCGGCCGGAGCCGTGCAGCAGCAAGCCGTAGGACGCCGCCAGCATCACCTCGAAGAACACGAACAGGTTGAACAGGTCGCCGGTGAGGAACGCGCCGTTGAGCCCCATCAGCTGCAACTGCAGCAGCGGATGGAAGTGCACGCCGGCGCGATCCCAGCGCGAGGTGGAATAGATCGAGGCCGCGAACGCGATCACGCCGGTGAGCGCCACCATCAGCGTCGAGAGCCGATCCGCCACCAGCACGATGCCGAACGGCGCACGCCAGTTGCCCGGCAGGTAGACGCCGATCGAACCGGCCCCGCCGCCGGTGTCGACGGCGTTGACCCAGCGCAGCAGCGCCAGCGCCGCAACCAGGCCGACCAGGCCCGACACCACGCTCAGCGTGGCTTTGGCGCGGCGGCGTTGTTCGCCCATCAGCAGCATCAATGCGGCGGTGAGCATCGGCACCAGGATCGGCGCGGCCACCAGGTGCGGCATCGTGGCCTCGAGCAGCCGGTCCAGCAGTTGCACCGGGTTCATGGTTCGAGATCCTCGCCGTCCACATGGTCGTTGCCGGCCAGGCCCCGCGAGGCGAGCATCACCACGAGGAAGAGGGCGGTCATGGCGAAGCCGATCACGATGGCGGTCAGCACCAGCGCCTGCGGCATCGGATCCGCGGTGTTGGACAGGTTGGCGACGAAGCCGGGCGTGAGCACCGGCTCGCTGTCGACCTTGAGCCGCCCCATGCTGAAAATGAACAGGTTCACCGCATAGGACAACAGCGTGAGCCCCATGATCACCTGGAAGGTGCGCGGGCGCAGCAGCAGATAGACACCCGAGCCGGTGAGCACGCCGATCGCGATGGCAAGCACGGCCTCCATCAGCCTGCGCCCCCGCCTTGTTCGCGTTCTGCCTGCTCCTCGGCCCAGCGGTGGCTGCGGATCGACTGGTGGGCCAGGGCGGTCAGGATCAGCATGGTGGCGCCCAGTACCAGCGCGAACACGCCCATGTCGAAGAACAGCGCGCTCGGGACATGGATGACGCCGAGCAGCGGCAGATCGAGGTGGGCGGTGTGCGTGGTCATGAACGGATAGCCCAGCGCCACCGAGCCGGTGCCGGTGGCGAGCGCGAGCAGCATGCCGATGGCGATCCAGCGGCGCGGGTAGATGCGCAAGTGCTCCTCCACCCATTCGGCACCCGACACGATGAACTGCAGCACCAGCGCGACCGACATCACGAGTCCGGCGACGAAGCCGCCGCCCGGTGCGTTGTGGCCGCGCATGAAGAAATAGACCGATACCAGCACCGACAGCGGCAGTAGCAGCCGGATCAGCACCGCCGGCACCATGAGGTAGCCGACCGCCGTGTCCTTGGCCATGCGCGGGTTCAGCAGGTCACTGCTGCCGTCGGCGGCCTGGGCCCGCTGCTGCGGCGGCAGCGCCATCGATTCGGGCGCGGGGCGGAACCGGCGCAGCAGTGCATACACGGTGAGCGCGACCACGCCGAGCACGGTGATCTCGCCGAAGGTGTCGAAGCCACGGAAGTCGACCAGCATCACGTTGACCACGTTGGTGCCGCCGCCCTCGCTCAGCGCGCGATCCAGGAAGAACGGCGAGATGCTGAGCGGAAACTCCCGCGTCATCACCGTCCAGGCCAGTGCCGCCATGCCGCAGCCGGCCAAGGCGGCCACCAGCAGGTCGCGCCCGCGCCGGCCCCAGGGCCGCAGCCGCGCACGGGCGGGTTGCGGCATCACCTTGCGCATCGGCAGCCAGCGCAGGCCGAGCAGGATCAGCACCGTGGTCACGGCCTCGACCACCAGTTGCGTCAATGCGAGGTCGGGCGCGGAGAACCAGATGAAGGTGATGCAGCAGGTGAGCCCGGCGCCGGCCGCGAGCATCAGCGACGCGAGCCGGTGGAACTTGGCCTGCCACGCGGCCGCCAGCGCGCAGGTGGCACCGATCACCCAGGTCATCGCGAACATCGGCGAGAAGGGCAGCAACTCGCGCGTGCCCCGCGCGGCCGGTACCAGCCAGAGCGATGCGCCGGCACCGGCGAGCGCCAATGCCACGAGCCACAACAGTTGCGTCTGCAAGCGCTTCGTGCCGAACAATCGGCGGCTGCGGCGGCCGAGCTCGCTGAGCCGTGCCAGCAGATGCTCGAAGATGCGTTGGCCGTCGAAGCGGTGCAGCAGCGGCGTGTGTGCAAGACCGCCATGGCCGCGACGGCGGCGCTGCAGCATGAACAGCACCATGCCGCCCGCGAGCGCAATGAAGCTCATCAGCAGCGGCAGGTTGAATCCGTGCCAGACCGCCAGGCTGTATTCGGGCAACTCCCCGCCGACCACCGGCAGTGCCGCTGCCGCGAGCAAAGGCCCGACCGACCACGCCGGCGCCACGCCGACCACCAGGCACACCAGCACCAGCAGTTCGACCGGCACACGCATCCAGTGCGGCGGCTCGTGCGGCGTCTTCGGCACCTCGGGGCCGCAGGGCGGGCCGAAGAACACGTCGAACACGAAGCGCGCCGAATAGGCCACGCTGAAGACGCCGGCCACCGTGGCGATGATCGGCAGGCTCCAGTCGACCCACGGCGTGGACTGGATGAACACCGTCTCGGCGAAGAACATTTCTTTCGAGAGAAAGCCGTTGAGCAGCGGCACGCCGGCCATCGAGGCACTGGCAATGATCGCCAGCGTGCCGGTGATCGGCATCAGCCGCAGCAGCCCGCTGAGCTTGCGGATGTCGCGCGTGCCGGTTTCGTGGTCGATGATGCCGGCGGCCATGAACAGCGAGGCCTTGAAGGTCGCATGGTTCATCACGTGGAACACCGCCGCGACCGCGGCCAGCGGGCTGTTGAGGCCCAGCAGCAGCACGATCAGCCCAAGGTGCGAGATCGTCGAGTAGGCCAGCAGCGCCTTCAGGTCGCGCTGGAACATCGCGACATAGCCGCCCAGCAGCAGGGTGATCGCGCCGGCACCGCCGACCAGCCAGAACCACGACTCGGTGCCCGACAGCACCGGCCACAGCCGTGCCAGCAGGAACACGCCAAGCTTCACCATCGTGGCCGAGTGCAGGTAGGCCGACACGGGGGTCGGTGCCGCCATCGCGCGCGGCAGCCAGAAGTGAAACGGAAACTGAGCGCTCTTGGTGAAGGCGCCGAGCAGCACCAGCACCAGCACGACGGGGTAGAGCGCGTGGCCGCGGATCAGGTCGCCCGAGGCCAGCACCACATCGAGGTCGAAGCTGCCGACGATATGTTTCAGCACCAGCACGCCCGCCAGCAGGCACAGCCCGCCTGCGCCGGTGACCGTGAGCGCCATGCGCGCGCCGCGGCGTGCATCGCGCCGGTGGTGCCAGTAGCCGATCAGCAGGAACGAGAACAGGCTGGTGAGCTCCCAGAACAGCGCCAGCTGCACCAGGTTGCCGGACAGCACCACGCCCATCATGGCGCCCATGAACGCAAGGAAGAACGAGAAGAAGCGCGGCACCGGGTCGGACGCCGACATGTAGTAGCGCGCATAGAGCACCACCAGCGCGCCGATGCCGAGCACCAGCATACAGAACAGCCAGGCGAAGCCGTCCATGCGGAACACGAGGTCGATGCCGAGCGATGGCAGCCAGGTGATCTGCTCGCGAACCACGTTGCCGCCCGCGATGCGCGGAAACATCAGCGCGGTCTGGATCGCACAGCCCAGCGCGACCAGCCCCGCCAGCGTCGACTCCCGGTTGCGGGCGTTCGACGGCATCAGGGCCGCCAACACGCTGGCGATGAAGGGGAGCGCGACGAGAAGAACCAGGGGCATTGCCTCCGATTCTAGGGCTGGCCCTGCCGTCGCGCCCCTCTAATGTCCCTCCCACGCCGCGCTTCACCAGCGCGGTTTGCGGGGGTCAGGCCGTCTCGGCGAGCGCGTCGGAGAGCGCGTTGACGAGGCGGTCGATCTCCGCCCTCTCGGCAATGAACGGCGGCGCGAGCTGGATCGTGTCGCCGCCGTAGCGCACGTAGAAGCCCTTCTTCCAGCAGTTCATCGCGATCTCGTAGGGCCGGCGCGCCGGCTCGCCCGGCAGAGCCGCGATGGTGATGCCCGCCGCCAGGCCGAAGTTGCGGATGTCGGCCACATGCTTGCTGCCCTTGAGGCTGTGCACCGCGTTCTCGAAATGCGGTGCCAGCGCCTTCACGCGGCCGATCATGTCTTCCTTCTGCAGCACGTCGAGCGCGGCAATGCCGGCGGCGCAGGCCACCGGGTGCGCGCCGTAGGTGTAGCCGTGCGGGAACTCCAGCATGTAGTCGGGCCCGCCGGCCGCCATGAAGGTGTCGTAGATCTCCTTGCTGGCGATCACGGCGCCCAGCGGCTGTGCGCCGTTGGTCACCTGCTTGGCGACGTTCATGATGTCGGGCACCACGCCGAAGGCTTCGGCGCCGGTGAGCGCGCCGCAGCGGCCGAAACCGGTGATCACTTCGTCAAAAATCAGCAGGATGTTGTGGGCGGTGCAGATGTCGCGCAGGCGCTTCAGGTAGCCCTTGGGCGGAATCACCACGCCGGCCGAGCCGGCGAAGGGTTCGACGATCACGGCCGCGATGTTCGAGGCATCGTGCAGCGCGATCAGGTCGAGCAGGCGGTCGGCCAGCTCGGCGCCGTTCTCGGCCATGCCGCGCGTGAAGGCGTTGCTCGCGAGTTGGGTGTGCGGCAGGTGATCGGCTTCGACGCCCTGGCCGAACAGCTTGCGGTTGGCGGCGATGCCGCCCACCGAGATGCCGCCGAAGTTGACGCCGTGGTAGCCCTTCTCGCGGCCGATCAGCCGCGTCTTGCCTGCGAAGCCCTTGGTGCGCCAGTAGGCGCGTGCCATCTTGAGCGAAGTGTCGGCGGCTTCCGAGCCCGAGCCGGTGAAGAACACATAGTCCAGGCCCGCGGGCGTCAGTTCCTTGAGCTTGTTGGCGAGCTCGAACGAGAGCGGGTGGCCGAACTGGAACGCGGGCGAGTAGTCGAGCTTGGCGATCTGGCGGCTTACCGCCTCGGTGATTTCGGGGCGTCCGTGGCCCAGGCCCGAGCACCAGAGGCCCGAGAGGCCGTCGAAGATCTTGCGGCCATCGCTGTCGGTGAAGTAGGCGCCCTTGGCTTCCACGATCAGGCGCGGGTCGGCCTTGAAGCTGCGGTTGGCGGTGTAGGGCATCCAGTGCGCGTCGAGCCAGGCGGCATCGGTGCGCAGGGCGGGAGTCGGTTCGATGGCGGGCGAGGCGAGGGTCATGGCGCTTCCCGCGCAGGGCGGGCTCCGGGGGTGATGGGATGTGCCGATTGTTCGCACAGCCTTCAGTGTGGAGAATGGCGCAATATCAATGTTCACTTGACAGTTTATGCAAGTAAAACCGCCGCGCGAAAGCGTCGCCAGAAACCGTGCCGTGCTCGGCCAGCTCAGCGACATGGATCTGCGCCTGCTCAAGGTGTTCAAGAGCGTGGTCGACTGCGGCGGCATGGCCGCCGCCGAGCTGGAGCTCAACATCGGCACCTCGACCGTGAGCCGGCATGTGAAGGATCTCGAGACCCGGCTCGGGCTGGTGCTGTGCCGGCGCGGGCGGGCCGGCTTCGCGCTCACGGCCGAGGGACAGCGCGTCTATGACGAGACGCTCAGGTTGCTGGCTTCGGTCGACGCCTTTCGCGGCGGCATCGACGACATCCACAACCGCATGGGTGGGCAACTGGAGGTGGCGCTGTTCGACAAGACGGCGACCAATCCGAAGGCGCGCATCGGCGAGGCCATTGCCCGCTTCACCGAGATCGCGCCGGAGGTGAATCTGGCGGTGCATGTGGGCTCCATCAATTCGATCGAGCAAGGCGTGCTCGAAGGCAAGTTCCAGATCGGCATCATCCCGGCGCACCGCAGTTCAAAAAGCCTGGTGTACGCCGACCTGTTCGACGAGACGATGTTGCTCTATTGCGGCAAGGGGCATCCGCTGTTCGACAGCAGCCATGCGAAGCTCACCTGGTCGAAGCTGGGTGAGCACCACTTCGCGGGGCTGGGGTATCACTCGCCGAATATGGAGCTGAGTCACCGTGCGAGGCTGTCGCGCAAGGCCACCGGTTTCGACCAGGAGGCGATTGCGACGCTGATTCTTTCTGGGCGGTTCCTGGGATTCCTGCCCGACCACTATGCGCAGGTCTTCGAGCAGCGCGGCCTCATGAAGCCGGTGCTGCCGGCACGCTTCAACTATGCGTGCCGGTTCGTGAGCTTGCTGCGGCGGTCGCCGAAGCCGTCACGGGCGGTGTTGGCGTTTCAGGAGTGTCTTGAGAAAGCCCATGGCTGAACTTTTTGGGGCAGGATCACGCCGACGGGGTACCTTGCTCCGCGAATGTCCCCCGGCCTGCGGCCTCCTCCTTTATTTCGCTGCGCAAGGCACCCCATCGACGTGATCCGTCAGAGCGGTCGTTCATCGGCCCGCACCACCGCCGCGCCTCTCGTGCACAGGGCATCGGGTACTCCCCGCAGCGAAATAAAGGAGGAGCCGAAGGCGGGGGACATTCGCGGAGGGGAGTACCCGGTGCCCTGTGCACGCACCCCGAAGTCACCCTGCCCGGCAGCAAGCCTACCCGGCAAGGGCCTGGACGGTGCGCAGGCCAAGCCAGGTGAGGCACAGCGAGCCGCACACATGCAGCGCGATGGTGCCGAGCGCGAGGCCGGTGCGGCCGTTCAGCAGCATGTTGACGGTCTCGGCCGAAAAACTGGAGAAGGTGGTGAAGGTGCCGAGAAAGCCGGTGATGACCAGCAGCCGCCAGGCGGGGTCGATGTCCGGCAGCCCGTTGAACACGCCGATGGCGACACCGATGAGGTAGCCGCCAATCAGGTTGACCGCCAGCGTGCCCCAGGGCACCAGGCTGCCGGGGTTGAGCCAGATGGCAAAGCTCCAGCGGAGCAGGGCGCCCACGCAGGCGGCCGCGCATATGGCGATGACGTTCAACAGCATGCTGCAATTATCCGCAACGCCGCCGCGGGTCTACTTCTCGGCACCCATCACCACGTCGGGCAGGATCGTCACGATGCTCGGAAAGACCGTGATCAGCGCGATGCAGACCACCAGGCAGAAGAAGAAGGGAATCGCGGCCTTGGCGATCACGTTGCTGTCCTTGCCCGTCATGTTCTGCAGCACGAACAGGTTGAAACCCACCGGAGGCGTGACCTCCGCGATCTCGACCAGCAGCACGATGAAAATGCCGAACCAGATCAGGTCGAAGCCGGCCTTCTGGATCATCGGCAGCACCACGGCGCTGGTCAGCACGATCATGCTGATGCCGTCGAGCGCGGTGCCGAGGATCAGGTACACCACCACCAGCGCGCCGATCAGCGCGTAGGGTGACAGGTGCATGCCGTCGACCCATTCGGCCAGCTCGCGCGGGATGCCGGTGAAGGCCATGGTCTTGGTCAGGAACGCCGCACCCGCCAGGATGAACATGATCATGCAGCTGGTGCGCGTGGCGCCCATCAGCGCGTCCTTGAAGTTCTGCCAGCTCAGGCTCTTGCCCCAGGCCGCGATGCCCAGCGAGCCCAGCACGCCGAACGCCGCGCACTCGGTGGCCGTGGCCCAGCCCGCGACCAGCACCCAGACGATGAACACGATCAGCAGCGCGCACGGGATGAGGTTGCCCGACAGCCGGATCTTCTCTTTGAAGGTGGTGGGCGCGTCGGCCGGCGGCACCTTGTGCGGATTGCGCAGGCTCCACCAGGCGATGTAGCCGGAGAACAGCAGCATCAGCAGGAAGCCCGGCAGGAAGCCGGCCAGGAAGATGCGGATGATGGATGCATCGGCCGCGACCGCGTAGACCACCATCGTGATCGACGGCGGAATCAGGATGCCGAGGGTGCCCGCGGTGGCCAGCGAGCCGATGGCGAGCTTCTCGTCATAGCCGCGGCGCTTGAGTTCCGGCAACGCCACCTTGGCGATGGTGGCGCAGGTGGCGGCCGACGAGCCCGAGACCGAGCCGAACACGCCGCAGCCGATGATGGTGGTGTGCATCAACCGGCCCGGCACGCGGTTCAGCCAGGGGCGCAGGCCCTCGAACATCTCTTCGCTGAGCTTGGTGCGAAACAGGATCTCGCCCATCCAGATGAAGAGCGGCAGCGCGGCCAGCTCCCAGCTCGCATTGCTTTCCCAGAACGACGAGAACAGATTCTTGGCCGGAAGCGTATTGGTGAAGAAGGCCTGGCCGACCCAGCCCACGATGGCCAGCGTCATCGCGATCCAGACGCCGCCGGCCAGCAGGAGCAGCATGATGCCAAGCAGCAGCGCGCCCATCAAAAGGGTGTCGATCATTTCGGTTTTCCATCACGCGTTCCCGCGAAGCGGGACGCATGGCGTCCGGAGAGGCCTTGTTCGGAAGCACCCGCGGAACCGGCTTTGCCGGGCCGCCGGGTGCGCCCCCTAGAGGGGGAGGCGCCGCAGGCGCATCGGGGGTGGTTCATATGTCCGAAGAGAAATCGCCAGCGGCATGCCGCTCTTCGATGGCGCGCTGGTAGCTTGGCTTTTCGCCGCGCACCACGCCCACGAGCTCATCGACCATGGCGATCAGCAGCAGCCAGCAGCCGACCACGAACGTCGATTGCGGAATCCAGATCGGAATCACGACCAGGCCCGTCGCCATCTCGGCGAACTCGTAGCTCTCCCAGGTGAAGCTGGTGGCCGCGTAGGTGAGGTAGGCCACTGCGACGGAGGCAATCAGCAGGCACATGACGTCGAGCGCACGGCGCGCCTTGGGGCTCACCGCCTCGAGCAGCAGCGTCACCCGCACGAAGTCGCCGTGGCGGAAGGCGTGCGCCATCGCGAAGAAGGCCGCGGCGGCGCAGAGCCAGGCCACCACGTCGTTGAGCCCACTCACATGCCAGTTCACCTGGCGGCCGACGCCGGCCAGGATCATCAGCACGAAGATCAGGAAAACGCAAAGCGCGGCGAGCGCGCCCGCACCGTCGTACAGGCGATCGAGGAAGCGGCGCATGGCTCAGGTCTCCCGCGGGGGCTTCATCATTTCTTGTAGGCCTCGACAATCGCCGCACCGTCGGCACCCGCGACCTTGAGCCAGTCGGCCTGCATGATGCCGCCCACCTGGCGCATGTCGGCGTCGAGCTTCGCCGAAGGCTTGTGGATCTTCATGCCACGCTCGGTCAGCAGGCGCTTGTACTCGGTGTTCTTTTCTTCGGCGGTCTTCCAGCCGCGAACCTCGGCATCGGCGGCGGCCTTGAGCACGGCGGCTTTGGTGGGCGCGTCGAGCGCATCGAAGCTCTTGGCGTTGACGAGGATCGCGTTCTTCGGAATCCAGGCCTGCGTGTCGTAGAAATTCTTGATGCTCTCGTAGGTCTTGGTGTCGTAGCCGGTCGAGCCCGAGCTCATGTAGCTTTCGATCACCCCCGTGGCCATCGCCGCGCTCAGTTCGGCTTGCTGGATCTGCACCGGTTGCGCGCCGATGAGTTCGGCGATCTTGGCCGTTGCCGGGCTGTAGGCGCGCCACTTGATGCCGCGCAGGTCGGCCACCGAGCCGATCTCCTTCTTCGAGTAAATGCCTTGCGGTGCCCAAGGCACCATGAACAGCACCTTGATGCCTTGCGCGGCCAGCAGCTTCTCCATCGCAGGCTTGGAGGCGGCATAGAGCTTCTTCGCTTCCGGGTATGTGGTGGCGAGGAACGGCACGCCGTCGAGCGCGTAGATCGGGTTCTCGTTGGCGAAGTTGGCCAGCAAGATCTCGCCGGCCTGGGCCTGCCCGCTCTGCACGGCACGCTTGATCTCGGGCGCCTTGAACAGCGATGCGTTGGCGTGCACGGTGATCTTGACCTTGCCGCCGGTGGCCGCGTCCACGTCTTTCGCGAACTGCGCGATGTTCTCGGTGTGGTAGTTGGTAGCAGGGTACGCGGTAGGCAGATCCCACTTGGTCTGCGCAAACGACGTGGCGGCCAATGTGAGGCCGGCGAGGGCGATGCTGAACTTGTGATTCATGGGCTCTCCAGAGCAGGGATTGAATGAAAGGCGTTGGCGAGCTTACGTGCAAATACCGGGCCATCGTTGAGGCTTTTCCCTGCGGTCGGACGCAAAAAAGCCGCCCGGAGGCGGCTTGTGTCTTGCTGCGGAGCAGCAGCCCCGCCTTGGCTCAGGGCTTGGCTGCGGGTTTGGTCTTGCCGTCGTCCTTCGCAGCCTTGGCAGCCTTTGCCGGGATGGCAGCGGCGCTGCCCTTGAAGCTTTCACCATTGACCGTCAGGCCTTCGCCCGACAGCTTGGCGGCCTTCTTTTCCTTCACGCCCTTGACGCGCTGCATGAGGTCGGCCCAGTCCTTGAACTGGCCTTGCTTGCGCGCCTCGATGATCCGCGCGGACATCGCAGGCCCGACACCCTTGAGCCCATCGAGATCGGCGGCGCTGCCCTTGTTGACGTCGACCGCCGCGAACGAGGCAACGGCGAACACCATGACGGCCAGTGCGGCCGCGATTTTCTTCAGCATGATTGAAACTCCCTGATTATTGGAAAACGCCGGCGCGACTGCACCGGCCCGGATTCAACGGATCAGGTCTGGCGGCGTTGACATGGCATTTGCCGATCCGCCTCTCACAGTTCTTCGACGCGCCGCGGCGGATAGCTGTCCCAGGCCTGGCAGCCCGGGCAGTGCCAGAAGTACTGGTGCGCCTCGAAGCCGCAAGCGGCGCAGCGGTAGCGCATCAGCGGCCGCGTGGCCTGGTCGAGCGCGCGCTGTACCTGCGGGTGAAACTGCTCGCGCGTGAAGTGCTCGCCCGCGAGCCAGCGCGAGGCCGCGACCAGCGAGGGCTGGTGCGCCAGGTGCGCGATGTAGCCGTCGCGCGGCTCGGGCGGCGTGTCGGCGGGTTCGTCCTGGCTCGACACGTGCGGCAGGCCACCGAGCGCGATGATGGCTTCGAGCACATCGATGGAGGGCGACTCGGCATAGCGCCGCTGCAGCAGCACCATCGCCTCGCCGGTGCGGTGCGACGCGACTGCCGCTTGCTGTAGCGTGCCGGCATACAGCGGCAAGGCCAGCGGCGCGGTGTCGCACAGTGCGGCCAAGGTGTCGAAGGCCGCGGCCGCCTGGCCGTTGCGCAACTGCAGCGCGGCGGTGTCGATGGCGGGGCGCGGCGCTTGCGGCGCCAGTACAACGGCTTGTCGCAGCAATCCGGCGGCAGCTTCGATGTCGCCAGCGGCCGTGCGTTCTGCCGCCTGCTCGCAAAGGTGATGCGCGCGCCGCGTGCTGTAGCTGGCCTGATCCGATTCGTCGAGCTTTTGCGCCACGTCGGCAGCCTGGGCCCACTCGCGCGAGCGCTCGTAGATGGCGAGCAACGAAAGGCGCGATTCGCTTTCGTAGCGTGTGCCTTCGAGCTTCTGCAATGCGGCCTCGGCGCGATCGAGCAGCCCGGCACGCAGGAAGTCTTGCGCGAGTGCGTGCTGGGCACGGTCGCGGTCGTCGCGGCTCAGGTCGCCGCGACCCAGCAGGTGCTCGTGCACGCGCACGGCGCGCTGGTACTCGCCGCGTCGACGGAACAGGTTGCCGAGCGCGAAGTGCAGCTCCTGCGTGTCGGGGTCGTTCTGCACCGCCTCGATGAAGGCGTCGATGGCTTGGTCCTGCTGCTCGTTGAGCAGGAAGTTGAGGCCGCGAAAGTAGGCCTTGGGTGCCTGCCGGTTCTCGAGCTTCAGCTGGCGCAGGTCGAAGCGCGAAGCCAGCCAGCCCAGCACGAAGGCCAGCGGCAGGCCCAGCAGCAACCAGCTGAGATCAAAGTCCATGCTGGCGCACCGCGGGCAGGTCGGTGCCGGCGGCTGCAGGTGCTGCAGGGCTCGCCGGCGTGGCCTCGGCCGGCACCTGGGCGGCTGCCGCGCGATGCTTCCACCAGCCCGGCAGCATGCCGAGTGCGCCGACCACCAGGCCGCCTGCAAAGGCGACGAGCACCACCAGCACCAGCGGCGCGCGCCAGTAGGTGCCGAAGAAGAAGTAGACGGTCGCGTCGTGCTGGTTGTTCAGCGCGAAAGCGAAGAGGGTAAAAAAAATGGCTGCCTTGAGCAGCCACAGGAGGTATTTCATGGGCGTCCCCGTTGGCGGGACGATTCTACTTTTGCCATCAGGTCTTGCTTGCCGCGGCAGCATCGAGTTCGGCACTGCGTGCATCGACCGCTTCGCGCAGGGCCTTGCCCGGCTTGAAATGCGGCACGCGCTTTTCCGGCACCTGCACGCTCTCGCCCGAACGCGGATTGCGCCCGATGCGCGGCGGACGCCGGCTCACCGAAAAGCTGCCGAAGCCGCGAATCTCGATCCGGTGTCCGCGCACGAGGGCATCGCCCATCGCGTCGAGGATGGTCTTGACGGCGTACTCGGCGTCGCGGTGCGTCAGTTGCGCAAAGCGGGCGGCGAGTTCTTCGACGAGATCGGAGCGGGTCATGTTGCGGCCAGGAAAACAGGGCAAATAAAAAGGGACAGAGCGCCGTGCCCGAGGCACGCCGGTCTGTCCCGTTCGGCGGCAGCTTACTTGCTGTCGTTGTTGTCCAGCTTGGCGCGCAGCAGGGCGCCCAGGCTGGTGGTGCCGGCGTTTTCACGTGCCGACTGCTGGCTCAGGTTGGCCATGGCGCCTTGTTCGTCGACCATGTCCTTCTGCTTGATCGACAGCTGGATGTTGCGGGTCTTGCGATCCACATTGACCACCACGGCAGTGACTTCGTCGCCTTCCTTGAGCACGTTGCGTGCATCTTCGACGCGGTCGCGCGAGATTTCGCTGGCGCGCAGGTAGCCGATGATGTCTTCGCCGAGATCGATCTCGGCACCGCGTGCGTCAACCGTCTTGACCTTGCCCGTGACGATCTGGCCCTTGTCGTTCACGGTGGTGAACGTGGTGAACGGATCGCTGTCGAGTTGCTTGATGCCGAGGCTGATGCGTTCGCGGTCGACGTCGACTGCCAGCACCAGGGCTTCGACTTCCTGGCCCTTCTTGTAGTTGCGAACGGCGGTTTCGCCGGTTTCGTTCCACGAGAGGTCGGACAGGTGAACCAGGCCGTCGATGCCGGCAGCCAGACCCACGAACACGCCGAAGTCGGTGATCGACTTGATCGGGCCCTTGACGCGGTCGCCGCGCTTGGTGTTTTGCGCGAACTCTTGCCACGGGTTGGCCTTGCACTGCTTCATGCCCAGGCTGATGCGGCGCTTGTCTTCGTCGATTTCGAGAACCATGACTTCGACTTCGTCGCCGAGCGAGACGATCTTGTTCGGCGCGATGTTCTTGTTGGTCCAGTCCATTTCGGAGACGTGCACCAGGCCTTCGATGCCGGGTTCGAGTTCGACGAACGCGCCGTAGTCGGCAATGTTCGTGACCTTGCCGAACAGGCGGGTCGATTGCGGGTAGCGGCGCGAAACGCCCATCCACGGATCGTCGCCCATTTGCTTGAGACCCAGCGAGACACGGTTCTTTTCGGTGTCGAACTTGAGGATCTTGGCGGTGATTTCCTGGCCGGCCTGAACGACTTCGCTCGGGTGGCGGACGCGGCGCCATGCCATGTCGGTGATGTGCAGCAGGCCGTCGATGCCGCCGAGGTCGACGAACGCACCGTACTCGGTGATGTTCTTGACGACGCCGCGAACGACTGCGCCTTCCTTCAGGGTTTCCATCAGCTTGGCGCGTTCTTCGCCCATGCTGGCTTCGACCACGGCACGGCGCGACAGCACGACGTTGTTGCGCTTGCGGTCGAGCTTGATGACCTTGAATTCGAGGGTCTTGTTTTCGTACGGGGTCAGGTCCTTGATCGGACGCGTGTCGATCAGCGAACCCGGCAGGAATGCGCGGATGCCGTTGACCAGGACCGTGAGGCCGCCCTTGACCTTGCCGCTGGTGGTGCCGGTGACGAAGTCGCCGGATTCGAGGGCCTTCTCGAGGCTCATCCACGACGCGAGGCGCTTGGCGGTGTCGCGCGAGAGGATGGTGTCGCCGTAGCCGTTTTCGACGCTGCCGATGGCAACGGAAACGAAGTCGCCGGCCTGCACTTCGAGTTCGCCCTTGTCGTTCTTGAACTCTTCGATCGGCACGTACGCTTCGGACTTGAGACCGGCGTTCACGACGACGTGGTTGTGCTCGACGCGCACGACTTCGGCCGTGATGACCTCGCCGGTGCGCATTTCGGAACGCTTCAGGGACTCTTCAAACAGGTCGGCAAAAGATTCAGACATTGATGGTTCCTTCCGTCAGGCAGGGTTGCAGGCGCCAGTGCGAAATTGCGAGCGGCTGCTTGGTGTCTGTAGACGGCGGTTGTGGGCTTGTCGCCCGGGTTGAGTTGAAAAACCAGAAGGCCGGTGCGCTGGCGCGCGGCGGGAACCTGCTGGACGGAAAAGCCCTTCAGGAAGACCCGAAAGGCTGTACTTGCCGCCACCAGTCCAACACCTGATCGACCGATTGCGCGATCGACAAGCTGGAGTTGTCCAGACGGCGGGCATCCTGTGCCGGCTTCAGCGGCGCGACGCTGCGGGACGAGTCCCTGGCGTCGCGTGCTTCCAAGTCGGCGCGAAGACTGTCGAGTGTAGTCGAAATTCCCTTTGAAATCAACTGCTTATGGCGCCGCTCGGCCCGGTGGGCGGCACTCGCCGTCAGGTAGACCTTGAGCGGGGCGTCCGGGAAGATCACGGTGCCCATGTCGCGCCCATCCGCCACCAGTCCGGGCAGCGCGCGAAAGCTGATTTGCAGGGCCGTCAGCGCTTCGCGCACCGGCGGCAGGGCGGAGACGCGGGAGGCGTCCATGCCAGCCGCTTCGGTGCGGATCGCCTCGGTCACGTCCTCGCCGGCCAGAAGCACCTTGCCGGCGTCGAAACGCAGCGGCAGCGATCGGGCCAGTTCGGCAATCCGGTCGGCATGCGCCGGCTCGGCGCTGAGGCCGGCGCGCCGCATGGCCAGCCCGGTCACGCGGTACAGCGCGCCGGAGTCGAGGTAGTGGTAGCCCAGTGCACGCGCCACTTCGACCGCCAGCGTGCCCTTGCCGGACGCGGTGGGGCCGTCGATGCAGATCACCGGCACCGACCGCGGCTCGACCACGGAGAACAGCGTCTCGAAGTAGTCGGGAAAGGTCTTGGCAACGCAATGCGGATCGAGGATGCGCACCGGCACTCCGGCCGGATTGAAGGCCGCGAGCGAAAAGCACATCGCGACACGGTGGTCGTCATAGGTGCGGATGCTGGCGGCACGCCAGCCATCGGCCGCCAGCGGATGCACGCGAATGAAGTCCGGACCGGCCTCGACAGTGGCACCGAGCTTGCGCAACTCGTTGGCCATGGCATCGATGCGGTCGGTTTCCTTGACGCGCCAGCTTGCGATGTTGCGCAGGGTGCTGGGCCCATCGGCGTAGAGCGCCATCACGGCCAGGGTCATGGCGGCGTCCGGGATGTGATTGCAGTCGAGGTCGATCGCCTTGAGCGGCCAGGCGCCGCGCGAAACCTCGAGCCAGTTCGGGCCGCTCTGAACCCGCGCGCCCATTGCCTCGGCAGCCTCGACGAAACGGATGTCACCCTGGATCGAGTCGGCGCCGACGCCCTCGATCCGCAAGCTATTCGGGCCACTTTGGCCCGCGGCGCCCGTGGCGATGGCGCCGAGCGCTATGAAGTAGCTGGCAGACGAGGCATCGGCCTCGATGTGAATGTCACCTGGCGAGCGGTACCGGCTCCCCGCCGGAATCGTGAAGCGCTGCCAGCCGTCGCGCAGCACATCGATGCCGAACCGCGCCAGCAGGTTGAGCGTGATCTCGATGTAGGGCTTGGAGATCAGTTCGCCGACCACGTCGATCACGATGTCGCGTCTGCTCGCAAGGGGCAGCGCGAGCAGGAGTGCGGTCAGGAACTGGCTCGAGACGTCACCCCGCACGCGGATCGGCGCATCGAGTTGCAGTGCTTCGGACGGCACGGGATGAATGCGCAGCGGCGGATAGCCGGGGTTGCCGAGGTAGTCGATGCGGCAACCCAGCTGGGTCAGCGCGTCGACCAAGTCGCCGATTGGCCGCTCGTGCATGCGCGGCACGCCGCGGAGCTCGAACTCGCCACCCAGCAACGCGAGCGCTGCGGTCAACGGCCGCATCGCGGTGCCGGCATTGCCGAGGAACAGCGAAGCGCGGGGCGTCGACAGTTGGCCGCCAAGCCCCTCGATCCTGAGCGGGCCGTCGGTGCGCTCGATGCGGCAGCCGAGCTGTGCCAGTGCCTCCAGCATCACCCGCGTGTCGTCGGAGTCCAGCAGGTCGTGGACGGTGGTCGTGCCGCTGGACAGGGCTGCCAGCAGCAGCACGCGGTTCGAGATGCTCTTGGAGCCGGGCAGCTGCACCGTGCCACCCGCTCCCGCCAGTGGCGGGATGTCGAGAAAGGGAGTCGAAAACATGTTCAGTCGGCTGGGTTGCCGGATTGCCAGCCCGCACGCACGCGCCGGGCCGATTCGATCGCGTTCTCCAGGCCTTGGGCGTTCCCCGTGGCGACCATCAGTTCGAGCGCTTCCAGTGCCTCGCGAAACTCGCGCGTCTGTGCCAGCAACTGTTCCCGATTGGCCAGCAGGATGTCGCGCCAGACCGCCGGGTCGCTGGCCGCGATGCGCGAGAAATCGCGAAAGCCCGGGCCTGCGAGTTCGAGAAAGCGCTTGCCGTTGGCCTGACCCGCAATCCCGTTGACGAAGGCGAAGGCCAGCAGGTGCGGCAGGTGGCTGACCGCGGCGAAGGCGCCATCGTGATCCTCGGGCGTCATCTGCACCACGTTGCCGCCGAGCGACGTCCAGGTTCGGCTGGCGCGCTGCACATTGGAGCGCAGCGTGGCCCTGACCGGCGTCAGCACGATCTGGCGACCATTGAACAGGGTTGCCTCGGCGTGCTCGATGCCCGACACCTCCTTGCCCGCGATCGGGTGGGCCGGCACGAAGCGGCTGAAGTGCTCCTGCAGGCCGCGGCGCGCTGCTTCGATCACGTCACCCTTGGTCGAGCCGACGTCCATCACCAGCGTCTCCGCCGAAATGCCATGGCGGATCGACTTGAACGTGGCCTCGGAGGCCGCCACCGGCACGGCGATCAGCACCAGGTCGGCCCCGGACACGGCCAGCAGCGCCGACGGCGCCGCCAGGTCGATCACACCGAGCTGGCGCGCGCGTTCCGTGGTGGAGGGCGACTTGCTGTAGCCAACCACGCGTTTCACCAGTTTGGCCTTCTTGAGCGCGAGCGCGAACGACCCGCCCATCAGGCCGCAGCCGATCAGTCCGAGTTGCTCAAACATGCTGCGCGATCAGGCGGTCACGGGATAGGCACCCAGCACCTTGTAGAAGGCGCACAGCGCACGCAATTCGGCCAGCGCGGCCGCCACGTGGGGCTGGGAGGGGTGTCCGTCGAGGTCGATGTAGAAGTAGTACTCCCACTGGCCGGTGCGCGCAGGCCGCGACTCGAACCGTGTCATCGAAACGCCATGATTCTTCAATGGCACCAGCAAATCGTGCACTGCGCCCGGACGGTTCGGAACCGAAACGATCAGGCTGGTGCAGTCGCGTCCCGAGGCGGGTGGCATGGCCAGCGTCTGCGGCAGGCAGATGATCGCGAAGCGGGTGCGGTTGTAGGCGTCGTCCTGGATCGCGTGGGCCACGATGTGGAGGCCGAAACGCGTTGCGGCGCGCTCGCTGGCCAAGCCGGCCCAGGCCGGGTTGGAAGCGGCCAGTCGGGCGCCTTCGGCATTGCTGGATACTGCGCGCCGCTCCACGTCGGGCAGATGCTTGGACAGCCAGGTCTGGCATTGGGCCAGCGCCTGCGGATGGGCCAGAACCGCTTCGATGCCGGCCAGCGAGTTGGTGGTTCGCAGCAGGTTGTGGCGCACCAGCAGGCTGACCTCGCCGACCACATGCGCAGGCGAATGCAGGAACATGTCGAGCGAACGCGTCACCACGCCCTCGTTCGAGTTCTCGACGCCGACCACGCCGTACTGGGCGCTGCCGCTGGCGGTGGCGTGGAACACCTCGTCGAAACTCGCGCAATAGGCCAGGTCGGCCGCACCGCCAAAGTATTCGACCGCGGCCTGCTCGCAGAATGTGCCTTCGGGGCCGAGCACCGCGACGCGCTGCGGCGATTCGAGTGCCAGGCAGGCCGACATGATTTCGCGCCAGATGGCCGACACGTGCGGGGCCTTGAGCGGCCCGGGGTTGCTGCGCTCCATCTTGTCGATGACCTGCGCCACGCGATCCGGACGGAAGAAAGGCGTGCCCTCGCGCTTCTTGATCTCGCCCACCAGCTCCGCCACGTGGGCGCGCTGATTCAGCAGGCCGAGCAGCTGCTGGTCGAGCGCGTCGATCTGCACGCGCAGCTCGGCCAGGCTGGCAGAGGCTTCGGGGGGCGGTGTGGGGGAGGGCGGTGCGGTGTCAGGCATGCGATCGTTCAAATTCTCGCATGTAGTTCACCAGTGCCTGCACACCCTCGAGCGGCATCGCGTTGTAGATGCTGGCCCGCATGCCACCCACGGACTTGTGGCCCTTGAGTTGCAGCAGGTCCGCTGCGCGAGCACCGGCCAGGAATGCGTCGTTGCGGCTTTCGTCGGCCAGGAAGAAGGGCACGTTCATGCGGGAGCGGCAATCTGCGGCCACCTTGTTGAGGTAGAAGTCCGAGCCATCGATGAAGTCGTACAGCAGCCGCGCCTTGGCGATGTTGCGCTGCGCCATTGCCTCCACGCCCGTCAGTGCGCCTTCGGTCTGCTCGCGCAGCCACTGGAAGGTGAGCCCGGCCATGTAGATGCCCCAGGTCGGCGGCGTGTTGTACATCGACCGGTTGTCCGCCACGATCTTGTAGTTGAATGCGCTCGGGCAGATCTCCAGGGCGTGCCCCAGCAGGTCGTCGCGCACGACCACGATCGTGAGTCCGGCCGGCCCGAGGTTTTTTTGGGCACCGCCGAAAGCCAGGCCGACGCGTGCCCAGTCGACCGGGCGCGAGGCCACATGCGACGAAAAATCGATCACCAGCGGCGCCTTGCTGCCGAGTGCGGCAAGGTCAGGCAACTGCTGGAACTCGATGCCGTTGATGGTCTCGTTGCTGCACAGGTGCACATAGGCGGCATCGGCGCCGATCTGCCAGCCGGCCGGATCGGGCAGGCTGAGATGGCCGTCGGCCGCATTGCTCGCGGCGATGCGCGCGGCGCAGTAGCGCTGCGCTTCCTTGTGCGACTTGATGCTCCAGCTGCCCGTGATCACGAAATCGGCCGCGCCGCCGCGCGACAGGTTCAACGGAACAATCGCGTTCTCGCCCAGTCCGCCGCCCTGCATGAACAGGATGTGGAACTGGTCGGGAACCGCCAGCAGGGTGCGCAGGTCGCTTTCGGCCTGCGCAAGAATGACGCCGAACTCCTTGCCGCGATGGCTCATTTCCATCACGCTCATGCCGCTGCCCTGCCAGTCGAGCATTTCGGCGGCGGCACGGCGCAGCACCGCCTCCGGCATTGCGGCCGGGCCGGCGGAGAAGTTGTAAGGCCGCGTGCCCGGCGCGGGCATCACTTCTTGGCGGGTGCTTTGGCAGGCGCGGCGGCAGGTGCCTTGCCCTGTGCGCCGGCAGGTGCGCTGGTCGGCGCGCCGAGGGCCTTGGCGACCGATGCGTCGAGCGCGCGCAGCTTGGGTTCGATGGTCGGCTTGGTTTCTGCCACCAGCTGCTTCGTCAGTGCCTCACCCATCTTCGGGTTGAGCTCGTCGTACTTCTTGCGCAGCGGCGAGCTGAGCCATGCGATGAGTTGGCGCAGTTCGTCTTCGCTGAAGTTGTCGGTCATGACCGGGCCGAGCGTGGTCGGTGCCAGCGTCATGGCCTTGTCGCGCAGGATCGGGTAGGCCTCGTCGAAATACTTCTTGAGCTCGGCATCGGCCGCCTTGGCAGCAGCTTCGCGCTTTTCGGCTGGCACTTGCGATTGCAGGTAGCCGGAGCCGGCCTGGGCGATCGGCGCGCTCGAGTCTTCCACGAGGCTGCGGGCCAGCACTTCGATGCCAGGGCGTTGCAGGTCGATGAGTTGCTTGACGAGGGCGGCCTTGCCGTCCTGTGCCCAGCCGATGGAGCTGGTGGCCAGGGTGGCAGCGACGAGTGCGAGCTTGAGGGTTTTCTTCATTCAGTTTCTTCCGTTCAGGATGTTGGATTGTCTTCAGGTTCAGGAGTGGATTCGATGTCGCCGTTGGCATCGTTCTCGACGATGCGCTGCAGCCCGCTGAGCTTGGCCCCTTCGTCGAGGCCGATCAGGGTCACGCCTTGGGTGGCGCGGCCCAGCTCGCGGATTTCGGCGACCCGGGTGCGCACAAGCACACCCTTGTCGGTGATGAGCATGATCTCATCGTCCGAATGCACCAGTGTGGCCGCAACGACCTTTCCGTTGCGCTCACTCTGTTGAATGGCAATCATGCCTTTGGTTCCGCGACCATGACGCGTGTATTCGGTAATGCTTGTACGTTTCCCGTAACCATTTTCCGTGGCCGTCAGCACGCTTTGCTGTTCGTCTTCGGCCACCAGCATGGCAATCACGCCCTGGCCGTCTTCCAGCATCATGCCGCGCACTCCGCGTGCATTGCGGCCCATCGGCCGCACATCGTTCTCGTCAAAGCGCACAGCCTTGCCGCCATCGGAGAACAGCATCACGTCATGCGCGCCGTCGGTCAGTGCGGCGCCGATCAGGTAGTCGCCCGGATCAAGATCGACCGCGATGATGCCGGCCTTGCGCGGGTTGCTGAATTCGTCGAGCGTGGTCTTCTTGACCGTGCCCATCGAGGTGGCCATGAACACGAACTGGTCGGCCGGGAAGGTGCGCTTCTCGCCGGTCAGGGCCAGCACCACATTGATCTTCTCGCCTTCCTGCAGCGGGAACATGTTGACGATCGGGCGGCCGCGGGAGCCGCGCGAGCCCGCTGGAACCTCCCAGACCTTGAGCCAGTAGAGCCGGCCCCGGTTCGAGAAGCACAGGATGTAGTCGTGCGTGTTGGCGATGAAGAGCTGGTCGATCCAGTCGTCTTCCTTGGTTGCAGTGGCCTGCTTGCCGCGGCCGCCGCGCTTCTGGGCCCGGTATTCGCCGAGCGGCTGGCTCTTGATGTAGCCGCTGTGCGAGAGCGTCACGACCATGTCGGTCGGCGTGATCAGGTCTTCGGTCGAGAGGTCGTAGGCGCTGTGCTCGACCTGGCTGCGGCGCGCGCCCAGCTTGGTCTGGCCGAACTCCTGCTTGATCGAGCCCAGTTCGTCGCCGATGATGACCGACACGCGCTCCGGCTTGGCCAGGATGTCGAGCAGATCCTCGATCTCGGACATTACTTCCTTGTATTCGACGACGATCTTGTCCTGCTCCAGGCCGGTCAGGCGCTGCAGGCGCATTTGCAGGATTTCCTGCGCTTGCGTTTCCGACAGCCGGTAGAGGCCGTCGTTACCCATACCGAAATCGGCTTCGAGGCCCTCCGGGCGATAGTCGTCGGCATTGACCACGCCGCCATCGGCACGCGTGCGGGTGAGCATCTCACGCACCAGCTTGCTGTCCCAGCGGCGAGCCATCAGGTCGGTCTTGGCCACCGGCGGCGTCGGGGCGTTGCGGATGATCGCGATGAAATCGTCGATGTTGGCAAGCGCTACCGCCAGGCCTTCGAGCACATGGCCGCGTTCGCGCGCCTTGCGCAGCGTGAACACCGTGCGGCGCGTCACCACTTCGCGCCGGTGCTGCAGGAAGACCTGGATCAGGTCTTTCAGATTGCAGAGCTTCGGCTGGCCGTCGACCAGCGCCACCATGTTGATGCCGAAGGTGTCCTGCAGTTGCGTCTGCTTATAGAGGTTGTTCAGCACCACCTCGGGCACTTCGCCGCGCTTGAGCTCGATCACCAGGCGCATGCCGGACTTGTCGGACTCGTCCTGGATGTGGCTGATGCCCTCTATCTTCTTCTCGTGCACCAGCTCGGCCATGCGCTCCTGCAGCGTCTTCTTGTTGACCTGGTAGGGCAGCTCGTCGACGATGATCGCCTGGCGCTGGCCACGGTCGATGTCTTCGAAGTGGCACTTCGCACGCATGATCACCTTGCCGCGGCCAGTGCGGTAACCGTCCTTGATGCCGTTGATGCCGTAGATGATGCCGCCGGTGGGGAAGTCGGGCGCCGGGACGATTTCCATCAGCTCGTCGATCGAAGCTTCCGGTTGTCGCAGCAGATGCAGGCAGGCGTCCACCACTTCATTGAGGTTGTGGGGCGGAATGTTGGTGGCCATCCCGACGGCGATCCCGGCCGAACCATTGACCAGCAGGTTGGGGAACCGCGCGGGCAGGACAAGCGGCTCCTGCTCGGAACCATCGTAGTTGGGGCCGTAGTCGACAGTTTCCTTGTCGATATCCGCCAGCAACTCATGGGCGATCTTGGTCAGCCGGATTTCGGTATAGCGCATGGCCGCCGCGTTGTCACCGTCGACAGAGCCGAAATTGCCTTGGCCATCGACCAGCATGTGGCGCAATGAAAAGGGCTGCGCCATCCGGACGATCGTGTCGTAAATCGCGCTGTCGCCGTGCGGGTGGTATTTACCCATCACGTCGCCCACGATCCGCGCGCTCTTTCGGAACGCCCGATTCCAATCGTTGTTTTGCTCGTGCATGCCGTACAGCACGCGCCGATGCACCGGTTTGAGGCCGTCCCGGGCATCCGGCAGGGCGCGACCGACGATCACGCTCATGGCGTAGTCGAGGTAACTGCGGCGCATCTCCTCTTCGAGACTGATGGGCAGGGTTTCTTTGGCGAACGAGGTCATGAGCGGCACGCAGACAGCAAGGAGGCGAAATTTTACGCCGTGAGGGGTGTCGCAACGCCGCAACACAAGGCGGCTATTCCGCCTCCGTCCTACGATTCCGGGGGCGGCGGCGGCCTGTTTGCCAAAGACCCTATGGCACAATCGCCTCAACGTTTTGGGTGGTGGTCACTTAAAGCGTCCTTGATTCGCAGCGCGGCTGCGGCTTTTTCCCCAAGAGGAGAACCATGAAGAAACTGAATAAAGTGGCGATGATGTTTGCAGTCGCTGCGCTCGCCACTGCCGCCGGCGCGCAGACCCGTGTCACCGCAGCAAATGGCGGTCCTACGATCGACAACTGGCAAAACGGCACCGGCGAACTCGTCTGGAAGAACGGCACCAATGAACTGTGCTGGCGCGATGCCAACTGGACGCCTGCTACCGCAGCCGCCGGTTGCGACGGCGCGATCGTCCCCGCTCCTGCAGTGACCCCCGCCGCCCCGGCCGCAGTGGTTCCGCCGGCCGCTGGCCCCGCAGTTGCTGCGTCGAAGGTTACCTTCGCTGCTGACGCCTTCTTCGACTTCGACAAGTCGGTTCTGAAGCCTGAAGGCCGTGCGAAGCTCGACGATCTGGTCTCGAAGATCAAGGGCGTGAACCTTGAAGTCATCATCGCCGTCGGCCATACCGACTCGATTGGCTCGGACGCCTACAACCAGCGCCTGTCGGTTCGCCGTGCAGAAGCCGTCAAGGCCTACCTGGTCTCCAAGGGCATCGAACGCAACCGCGTGTACACCGAAGGCAAGGGCGAGAAGCAACCTGTTGCGGACAACCGCACCAAGGAAGGTCGCGCCAAGAACCGTCGCGTGGAAATCGAAGTTGTCGGTACCCGCGCCAACTAAGTAATCCGAAAGGATTCTTAAGGAACCCCGCTACGGCGGGGTTTTTTTATGTCCGCTTCATAATCGTCCGATGACAAATAACTTGAATGCCGACCCCGCGGAGTTGGCCAAATTTTCGGAATTGGCCCATCGCTGGTGGGATCTGGACAGCGAATTCCGGCCATTGCACGAAATCAATCCGTTGCGGCTCGACTGGATTGACGGCATTTCGCCGATAGCGGGTCAGCGCGCGCTCGACGTCGGTTGCGGCGGCGGCATCCTGGCCGATGCCATGGCGCGAAAAGGCGCCGACGTGCTCGGCATCGACCTGGCCGACAAGGCGCTCAAGGTGGCTCAGCTGCACGCGCTCGAAGCCGGCACGCGCGGCGTCAAGTACCGGGAGGTCAGTGTCGAGGCGCTGGCAGCCGAGCAACCGGGCAGCTTCGACGTGGTCACCTGCATGGAAATGCTCGAACACGTGCCGCAGCCGGCCTCGGTCGTTCAAGCCTGCGCCGCGCTGGTCAAACCGGGCGGCTGGGTGTTCTTTTCGACCATCCATCGCAATTTCAAGGCGTTCATGCTCGCGATCGTGGGCGCCGAGTACGTGCTCGGCATGCTGCCGCGAGGAACGCACGAGTACCAGAAGCTGATCCGGCCGAGCGAACTTGCTGCTTACTGCCGGAGTGCGGGGCTGGAACTGCGGCAGACCAAGGGTTTGCAGCACAACCCGGTGACGCGGCGCTACTGGCTCAACGACGACACCAGCGTGAACTACATGTTCGCAACGCAACGGCCGGCAGCCTCCCTGTGAAGCAGCGGCACGACATCCTGGCCGTGCTGTTCGATCTTGACGGCACGCTGGTCGACAGCGCCCCCGAGCTCGGTGCCGCGGCCGACAAGATGCGCACCGACCGCGGCATGCCTTCCCTGCCACAGGCGTTGTATCGGCCGCTGGCCGGCGCGGGCGCGCGTGGCATGCTTGGCGTTGCCTTCGGCATCACCCCCGAGGCGGCGGAGTTCGATGCCCTGCGCGAAGAGTTCTATGTGAACTACGAAACCCGCATGCTCACTGGAACCCCCGTCTTCGACGGCATACCCGAACTGGTCGATGCGCTGCGTGCCCAGGGCCTGGGCTGGGGCGTGGTGACCAACAAGGCGGCCCGCTTTACCGATCCGCTCACACGGGCCATGCCACTGTTCGCGAGTGCCGGCGCCATCGTGAGCGGTGACACCACCCCGTTTTCCAAGCCGCATCCGGAGCCGCTTCTGGAGGCGGCGCGCCGGCTTGGCGTTGCCCCCGGGCGCTGCATGTATGTGGGGGATGACGAGCGCGACATCGTTGCCGGGCGCGCAGCCGGCATGCAGACGGTCGCGGCGACCTACGGCTACATGGGCGACCAGGCCGACGCCAACCTTTGGAATGCCCATGCGGCCATCGCATCGCCGCTGGAACTCTTGCAAATGCTGAAGCAGGCCTAAAATGCGAGTCTTGGGGCTGCACTGGTTTCGACGTGGGTTCGGAATCGCAGCGGGGCATGTCGAGCTGAATGCGCTCGTAAAACAGATTCAAACAAACTAACTGCAAACGACGAACGTTTCGCACTCGCTGCTTAATTGCCAGTGAGCTTTGCAACAGCAGGCCGATGGGCTGGGCAAGGGGGTGACAGAGCAATCTGACACCTCCCGGCTGCAAAGATAATTACATGGGCTGGCTCCGATCCGGGTACCTTGGGTCGGGGCGAGAAAATAGGGTGCTGGCGTCCGGTTTAGCGTGCGACTGCGCGACTCCGGGAGCGAGACTCAAATCAGATCGCTAAGCATGTAGATCTGCGCGAAGAAGGCTTGCGGACGGGGGTTCAAATCCCCCCAGCTCCACCAACCACCGGACAGGCCCGGCCGTCTTGCGACGACCGGGCTTTGTTTTTAGGACTGCGGGATTCGTGGCTATAGTCAGTGCCGCTGGAGGCCTGCCAGGCGGCCGGTCTTATTCCCCAGGAAAACAACATGCCGGACACCCTGACCTCTGCGATCACGAGCTACTACGACACGGTCCCGTACGACTCGCATCCATTTCCGCAGACGGCTGCAGAGCATCTGGAATCGCTGGCCTACCTGTTCGGACTCGATGCCACGCCGCCCGCACAGGCTCGGGTGTTGGAGTTGGGCTGCGCGGCGGGCGGCAACCTGCTCCCGTTTGCGGCACGGCATCCGGGCGCCAGAGCCTTGGGCATCGACCTGTCGCCGGTGCAGGTGGCGCAGGGCGTGGCGGCCATCGGGCACACGAAGCTCGGCAATGTCGAACTGCGCGCCTTCAACATCGCCGACATCGACGCATCGTTCGGTCAGTTCGACTACATCGTCTGCCACGGCGTCTACAGCTGGGTGCCGCCGGCAGTGCAGGACGCGATCCTGCGTGTCTGCTCGGAAAACCTGGCCCCGAATGGCGTGGCCTATGTCAGCTACAACGTTTACCCGGGCTGGAAGGCGCGCGAGATCGTGCGTGACGCGATGATCCTGCGCGGTGGTCCGCGCGACGAACCCGACGAGAAGCTCTCGTACGCGCGCGGCATGCTCGAGTTCCTCGAACAGTCGGCCCGACCGGACAGCGTGCTGAAGAAAACGCTCGAGGAAACGATGCCGATCGTGCGGAATGCGAACAGCTCCTACCTGCTGCACGAGTTCCTCGAGCCCTGCAATGCGCCCTGCTATTTCAAGGAATTCGTCGAGCGCGCGGGCGCGCATGGCCTGGCCTATCTGGCCGATGCCGAGCCCTCGACCATGTTCGTGCAGAACTACGGCGAGAAGGTGCGCGAGCCGCTGCTGCGCGAATGCGGCGGCAGCCAGATCATGATCGAGCAGTACCTCGACTTTCTGGTCAATCGCACTTTCCGCCAGACGCTGCTGGTCAAGAAGGAGCGTGTCGGCGAGATCCGTTACCGGCTCGATCCGACCCGGCTGCGCGTGCTCGGCTATGCCGGCGTTTTCCTGCCCGACGACGGCACCCCGATCGCGCTCGACGGGCCCGAGCAGCCCTGCACCGCGATCCGCAATCTCAAGGTCACGTTGCGCCTGCCGGTGCACAAGGCGGTGGCCCAGGTGCTGGATCAGAACTATCCGGCGGCCGTGCTGCCCGATGCCCTGGTCACCGAGGTCTCCACCCGCACGGGTGAGCCGCGCAGCGCGGTCGAGCCCTTCGTGATGGCGATGCTCGAAGAACTGCTGATCCTGGGCGCGGTGCGGCTGCGGCGCAGCCCGGTCGAGGCCGCAGCGCAGGTGTCCGAATTTCCCCGGGCCCTCGACGCGGTGCGCCACGCGCCGGGCCTTGCGCTGAGCACCGGCCCCAGTGCCACTGCCTGCAACCAGTGGCACGAGCAGGTCGCGTTGTCGCCGCTCGAGCGCTGCCTGCTGCCGCTGCTCGATGGCGCCCATGGGCACGAGGCGCTGGCCGAGCATCTTGCGGGCGAAGCGCGCGCCGAGCGGCTGCGCTTCATCAAGGACGACCAGTTGCTGACCGAAGAGGGCGCGCTGCGCGACTTCACGCGGCAGCAGGTGGCGCTCGCGCTGAAGGACCTGCGGCGCAAGGGGCTTCTGGCAGCCTGATCCGGTATCCGCTGCTGAAACCCAAGGAGAGGTCTGAATGAAGCAATATCGCTGCTGGACATCCGGTTTGCGCGCCACCGTCGCCGCGGCGCTCACGCTGGCGGGCGCGGCGCACTTGCACGCCGCATCGCACGCGCCCGTTGCGGCGCAGAACGGGATGGTCGTCAGCGCGCAGCACCTCGCGTCGCGGGTCGGCGTCGACGTGCTCAAGAAGGGCGGCAACGCGGTCGACGCAGCGGTGGCCGTGGGCTACGCGCTGGCGGTTGTCTACCCTGCTGCCGGCAACCTCGGTGGCGGCGGCTTCATGACCATGCAACTGGCCGACGGCCGAAAGACCTTTCTCGACTTCCGCGAGAAGGCGCCACTGGCCGCCACCGCCAACATGTACCTCGACAAGGACGGCAACGTCGTCAAGGGCCTGAGCACCAACGGTCACCTCGCGGTCGGTGTGCCTGGCACCGTGTCGGGCATGGAAATGGCGCGCGAGAAATACGGCACCATGAAGCGCGCCGCGCTGATCGCACCGTCGATCGCGCTGGCCGAAAAAGGCTTTGTGCTGCAGCAGGGCGACGTCGACATGCTGGCGACCGCCACTGCCGATTTCAGGAAAGATCCGGTGTCGGGCGCGATCTTCCTGAACAGGGGCGAGCCCTTCGCGGTCGGCCAGAAGCTGGTGCAGAAGGATCTGGCGAAAACGCTCAGGGCCATCAGCACCAACGGTGTCGACGGCTTCTACAAGGGCCCGGTCGGCGCCGCCATCGTGGCCTCGAGTCAGGCCGGCAAGGGCATCATCACCCAGGCCGATCTCGACCAGTACAAGACCCGCGAGCTCGCACCGATCGAATGCGACTACCGGGGCTACAAGGTCGTGTCAGCGCCGCCGCCGAGTTCGGGCGGCGTGGTGATCTGCGAGATCCTCAACATCCTCGAGGGCCATCCGCTCAAGGAGCTCGGCTACCGGTCGGCAGAGGCGGTGCACTACCAGATCGAGGCCATGCGCCACGCCTACGTGGATCGCAACAGCTACCTGGGCGACCCCGACTTCGTGAAGAATCCGCTCGACCGCCTGCTCGACAAGGGCTACGCCGAGAAGATCCGCGCCGTGATCGATCCGAAGAAGGCCGGCGTCTCCAAGGACATCAAGCCGGGCGTGGCGCCACACGAGGGCAGCAACACCACCCACTACTCGATCACCGACCAGTGGGGCAATGCGGTGTCGGTCACCTACACGCTGAACGACTGGTTCGGCGCCAAGGTCACGGCCGCCAAGACCGGCGTGCTGCTGAACAACGAGATGGACGACTTCACCTCGAAGATCGGCGTGCCGAATCTTTATGGCCTGGTGCAGGGTGAAGCCAACGTGATCGCACCCGGCAAGCGCCCGCTGAGTTCGATGAGCCCGACCATCGTCACCAAAGATGGCAAGCCCGTCATGGTGGTCGGCACGCCGGGCGGCAGCCGCATCATCACCGCGGTGCTGCTGACCCTCCTGAACGCGATCGACTACGGCATGAACGTGCAGGAAGCGGTCGACGCGCCGCGCTTCCACCAGCAATGGCTGCCGGACGTGACCAATGTCGAGGCCCATGCCATCAGCCACGACACGCGCAAGCTGTTGACCGACATGGGCCACAACCTCGGCGTGCCGCACCCGGCCAACCATCTGGCCGCGATCATCGTCGGTGCGCCATCGCTGGGTGGCAAGCCGGTCGGCAACAACCGCTTCTACGGCGCCAACGATCCGCGCCGCAACACCGGCCTGGCGCTGGGCTACTGAACCGTGCTCTTGCAGGACATCCTCTACAGCCAGGGCTTCGGCACCCGGCGCGTTTGCGCCGGGCTGATTCAACAGGGCTTTGTGACCATCGCGGGCGCCGTTGTCGCGGACTCCGCTGTCGATCTGACGGCGCAAGGGCTGCGCTTCACGGTGCAAGGCACCGAGTGGGAGTACCACGAGAAGGCCTACCTGATGCTGCACAAGCCGGCCGGCACCGAGTGCTCGCAAAAGCCCTCGACCTGGCCGAGCATCTACACGCTGCTGCCGTCGCCGTTGCGGCTGCGGCCCAACAAGGGCGCAGTGCAGGGCGTGCAGGCCATCGGCCGGCTGGACCAGGACACCACCGGCCTGCTGCTGCTGACCGACGATGGCCAGTTCATTCACCGCATGGGGTCGCCGAAGCACCATGTGCCCAAGGTGTACGAGGTCACGGTCAAGCACCCGCTCGACGAAGGCCAGCTGCAGAAGCTGCTCGCCGGCGTGGTGCTCGACGACGACCCGAAGCCGGTGCTTGCCGCAGCCTGCGAAGCGGTGGCGCCGCTCCACCTGCGGCTGACCCTGACCGAAGGCAAGTACCACCAGGTCAAGCGCATGGTGGCAGCCGTCGGCAACCGGGTCGAAGCCTTGCATCGCTCGTCGATCGGAGCGCTTGCGCTGCCCGAGGATCTGGCGCCCGGCCAATGGCGCTGGCTCAGCGCCGAACAGGTCGAGGCATTGCGTAGCGCCCGCTGAAACAGCCAGGGCCGGTCAGCCGACGGTCGGGCTCGGCCGTTAAAATCGAACGACTTCTTCCGGAATCTCCCCTTGCGCTTTTTTGCTCTCCCCGGTGGCCGCATCGCGGCCTTTTTGTTGTCCGCCGCCTCTTTGCTGTCGCATGCCGGCGCGGCCGAACCGCCGCCGATCTTCGTGCTCAATTCGCTCGATGCCACCGTGAGCGTGATCGATCCCGCCAGCTGGACGGAAAAGCAGCGTATCCAGACCGGCAAGGAACCCCATCACCTGTACCTGACGCCGGACGAGCAGTCGGTGATCGTGGCCAACTCGGCCGGCGATTCGCTGACATTCCTGAATCCGCGCACGGCCGAGGTGCAGCGCGTGGTGTACGGGATCATCGACCCGTACCAGCTCCAGTTCTCGCACGACATGAAGTGGTTCGTCACGGCCGCCAACCGGCTCAACCATGTCGATATCTATCGTTGGGACGGCAAGGACCTCAAGCTCGTCAAGCGCATCCCCACCGGCAAGACGCCGAGCCACATCTGGATCGACCGCGCCAGCACGGTGGCCTACGTCACGATGCAGGACAGCGACGAACTCATCGCGGTCGACCTCGCCACGCAAACCATCCGCTGGCGCATGCCGACGGGCGCGATGCCGGCCGACATCTTCGGCATCCACGGCGACAAGACCCTGCTCGTCGGCCTGACCGGCAGCGACGGCGTGCAGGTGTTCGACGTGGCCGGCGCGCAACCCAAACTGGTCGGCAAGATTCCCACCGGCAAGGGCGCGCACGCGTTCCGCGCCGCGGGCGACGGCAAGACCGTGTTCATCAGCAACCGCGTGGCCAACAGCGTCAGCCGCATCGACCTGGCGACTCTGAAGGTGATTGACGAGTACCCGGTGCCCGGCGGCCCCGACTGCATGGACGTGTCGGCCGACGGCAAGACCCTGTTCGTCACGTCGCGCTGGGCCAAGAAGCTCAGCGTGGTCGACCTCGCTGCGCACAAGGTGGTGCGGCAGGTGAATGTCGGCCGCTCGCCGCATGGCGTCTGGACACTCGACCATGCATCGAGGTAAGCGCTCCCCCAGGCTTCGCGCACTGCGTGTCGCTTCGCCAACCCCCTCGCCGGGGGCGACACCGGCGGCCCGGCGGAGCCGGTTCCGCGGTGTCTCACGCATGGTGGCGCGCTTGCGCTCGGCTTTTTGGGGCTTGTTTCTGGTCGTGCCCACTGCTGTGTTGGCCCAGGCCACGTGCGAGAAGCCGGTTTATCTGACTCTCGACACCGGCCACATGGGCGTTGCCCCGCTGGTGGCCGACGTGCTCAAGCGGCAGAACGTGCGCGTTACGTTCTTTGCCGCGGCCGAGCGCACCCAGACCGACGGCGACAGCCTCGACAACCACTGGGCCGCCTGGTGGAAGGCACGCGCGGCCGAGGGCAATGAATTCGGTTCGCATACCTACGACCACGTCTACTGGCGCGGCGACGAGAAGAGCGTCGAGCCGCGGTTTCGCGTGAAGCCGTCGGCCGGCGCCTTTGCCGGGCGCGAGTTCACGTGGAGCGCCGCGCAGTACTGCGAGAACATCGCCAAGGCCTCCGACAGGCTCGAATTCGTCACGGGCAAGAAGCCGCTGCCGCTGTTCCGCGCGCCCGGCGGCAAAACCTCGCCAAAGCTGCTGGCCGCCGCCAAGGCCTGCGGCTATGCGCACGTGGGCTGGTCGCCGGCCGGCTTCCTCGGCGACGAGTTGCCGAGCGAGACCTTCAGCAACGAGAAGCTGCTCGCGCAGGCGCTCGACCGGATCCGGCCCGGCGACATCCTGCTGGCGCATCTCGGCATCTGGTCGCGCAAGGATCCGTGGGCGCCGGCCGACCTCGAGCCGCTGATCGTGGGCCTGAAGGAGAAGGGCTTCTGCTTCCAGACCCTGCGCCAGCACCCCGACTACCGCGACTGGATCGCAAAGCATTCCTGACATGGACTGGTTCACCGACCACTTCGCTGCGGTGCAGCAGTGGCTCTTCGAAGCCGCGGTGCAGCCGCTGGTCTACGCCGTCGGACTGGGCGGCTGGGTGGAGGATGCGTTCGATGCCACCGGCTGGCTGCTGGTCGGCCTGATCCAGATCGCGATCCTGCTGGCGCTGATCGGCCCGCTGCAGCGTTGGCGCCCGGTGGAGCCGGTGAGCGACCGGCCCGCGATTCGCACCGACATCCTCTACACGGTGATCCACCGGCTTGGGCTGTTTCGCCTGGGCATGTTCTTCGCGCTCGATCCGCTGTTCGACGAGGTGATGGGCTCGCTGCGCGGCGCGGGTTGGGGCAGCCTGCACCTGGACGAACTCTGGCCCGGCGTGACCGACGTGCCATTGATCGCCTTCGCCATCTACCTCGTCGTGCTCGACTTCGTGGAGTACCTGATCCACCGGGGCCAGCACCAGTTCAACTGGTGGTGGGGGCTGCATTCGCTGCACCACTCGCAGCGCCAGATGACGATGTGGAGCGACAACCGCAACCACCTGCTCGACGACGTGATCCACGACACGATCATCGTGGTGGTGGCACAGCTCATCGGCGTGGCGCCGGGCCAGTTCATCGCGATCGTCGCGTTCACGCAGCTCAGCGAGAGCCTGCAGCACGCCAATCTTCGGCTGTCGTTCGGCGCCATCGGCGAGCGGCTCTGGATCAGTCCGCGCTTCCACCGGCTGCACCACAGCATCGGGCTGGGCCACGAGTCGGCTGGCCCCCGTACGCTGGGCGGCCACAACTTCGGCGTGCTGCTGCCGTGGTGGGACATGCTGTTTCGCACCGGCAACTTCGAGAACCGCTACGACGCCACCGGCATACGCGATCAGGTCGAGCCCGATGCCGCCGGCCGCGTGCGTGACTACGGGCGCGGCTTCTGGGCCCAGCAATGGACGGGGCTCAGGCGCATGCTGGGCCGCTGAATTCGTAGCGTATCCTCGGCAGCGATGCGCCTCCTTCTTGATTCTTTCTGGCGTGCGGTGGCCTATTGCCTGCGACCGCGCGTGATGCTGCTGTCGCTGCTGCCGCTCGGGCTCATGGTGGCGCTGGCGGCACTGTTCGGCTACTTCTTCTGGGCGCCGACGGTGGCCTGGACGCGTGAGGCGCTCGACGCCTGGCCGCTGCTCTCCAGCTTCTGGGGCTGGATCGGCCGCCTGTTCTCCGGCGACGTGACAGCCATGCTCGCCCCGCTCGTGGTGGTTTTCGCGGCGACGCCGCTGCTGGTCGTGGTGTCGCTGGTGATCGTGGCCGGCTTCATGGCGCCGGCACTCACGCGGCTGGTTGGTGAGCGCCGCTTTCCGGCGCTGGAACAGAAGAAGGGCGCTTCCTTCATCGGCAGCGTGGCCCGCTCGCTCGGGCTCACGCTGCTGGCGCTGGTTGCGCTGGTGGTCTCGATGCCGCTGTGGCTGATTCCACCGCTGGTGCTGATCCTGCCGCCGCTGATCTGGGGCTGGCTCACCTACCGCGTGATGAGCTTCGACGCGCTGGCCGAACATGCCAGCCCTGAGGAGCGCGCCGCACTGCTGCGCGCGCACCGGTTGCCGCTGCTCGGCATCGGCGTGCTGTGCGGCTACCTCGGCGCTGCGCCGAGCATCGTCTGGGCCTCCGGCCTGTTGTTCGCCGCGGCGTTCTTCGTGCTCGTTCCGCTCGCGATCTGGATCTACACGCTGGTGTTCGCGTTCTCGGCCCTCTGGTTTGCACACTATTGTCTTGATGCGCTGGCACAGTTGCGGGCGCAGCGCGCCGCGCTCGCGAGCGCCGATCCGGCGCCTGCGCTCGAGGCCGATCGCGCCGTCGAAACACTGTGGGGTGCTCCATGAAACGCGCGATCGGTCTGCTCATCGTGGGCGACGAAATCCTCTCGGGCAAGCGGCTCGACAAGCACATGCCCAAGGTCATCGAGATGCTCGCCGCGCGCGGCCTGTCGCTCGACTGGGCCGAGTACGTCGGCGACGAGCCCGCGCGCATCACGGCCGCGCTCAAGCGCGCGTTCGGCTCGGGCGACATCGTGTTCTCGACCGGTGGCATCGGTGCCACGCCCGACGACCACACGCGGCAGTGCGCTGCCGCGGCGCTCGGCGTGCCGCTGGCGCTGCACCCCGAAGCGGAACTGCTGATCCGCGAGCGCATGCAGGACACGGCGCGCGAGCAGGGCGTGCCTTACGAGGCCGACCGGCCGGACAACGTCCACCGCCTCAACATGGGCGTGTTCCCGCAGGGCGCCACGATCATCCGCAACCCCTACAACAAGATTCCCGGCTTCAGCGTGGGCGACGTGCACTTCGTGCCCGGTTTCCCGGTAATGGCCTGGCCGATGATCGAATCGGTGCTCGACACGCGCTACGCCGAATTGTTTGCGCACGGCCAGAGCGCCGAGAAGTCGGTGATCGTCTATGGCGCGATGGAGGCCACGCTCACGCCGCTGATGGAGGCCGTCGAACGCACCCATCCCGGCGTCAAGGTGTTCAGCCTGCCGAGCGTGGATCATCCGGAGCATGGCCGCCACATCGAACTGGGCGTCAAAGGCCGTTCAGAGGGCCTGGACGCAGCGTACGCGCAGCTGATCGAGGGGCTGCACGGCTTCGATGCGCGCCTTGGCCCTGAAATGGTGCGATGAACTAGCATGCACCAAAATGATTAAATACAGCCCCATTCTGGGATGCGAGCGGGGTCTAAAACCTGCGCGCCGCACACTGGCAATGGGCACAGAAACTGCATTCCCTCTCCCCGCATTCCTAACCACCATCCACCAAGGAGAATTTGATGGCCAAGACCGTCGCCGACGTACTCAAACTCGTGAAGGAAAGCGAGGTCAAGTTCGTCGATTTCCGTTTCACTGACACCCGTGGCAAGGAACAGCACGTCACCGTGCCGGTTTCCGCTTTCGACGAAAGCAAGTTCACCGACGGTCACGCCTTCGACGGCTCCTCGATCGCTGGCTGGAAGGGCATTGAAGCTTCGGACATGCAGCTCATGCCCGACCCGAACACCGCCAACATCGACCCCTTCTTCGAAGAAACGACGCTGATCCTGACCTGCGACGTGATCGATCCGTCGGATGGCAAGGCCTATGAGCGCGACCCGCGTTCGCTGGCCAAGCGCGCCGAGGCCTACATGAAGGCCTCGGGCCTGGGCGACACCGCCTATTTCGGGCCGGAACCCGAATTCTTCGTGTTCGACAGCGTGCGCTGGAAGAACGACATGTCGGGCTGCTTCGTGAAGATCGATTCCGAAGAAGCTTCGTGGAACACCGACAAGGAATACGAACACGGCAACACCGGCCATCGTCCGGCCGTCAAGGGCGGCTACTTCCCGGTGCCCCCGGTCGACAGCTTCCAGGACATGCGCTCGGAAATGTGTCTGGTGCTCGAATCGCTCGGCATCCCGGTCGAAGTGCATCACCATGAAGTGGCGAACGCCGGCCAGATGGAACTCGGCACCCGCTTCAGCACGCTGATCCAGCGCGCCGACTGGGTCCAGCTGCAGAAGTACGTGATCCACAACGTGGCCCATGCCTACGGCAAGACCGCCACCTTCATGCCCAAGCCCATCGTTGGCGACAATGGCTCCGGCATGCACGTGCACCAGTCGGTCTGGAAGGACGGCAAGAACCTGTTCGCCGGTGACGGCTATGCAGGCCTCTCGGAATTCGCGCTGCACTACATCGGCGGCATCATCAAGCACGCCCGTGCGCTGAACGCCATCACGAACCCCGGCACCAACAGCTACAAGCGCCTGGTGCCCGGCTTCGAAGCCCCGGTGAAGCTGGCCTACTCGGCCAAGAACCGCTCGGCCTCGATCCGCATCCCGTTCGTGGCCAACCCGAAGGGCCGCCGCGTCGAAGCACGCTTCCCCGATCCGCTGATGAACCCGTACCTCGGTTTCGCCGCGCTGCTGATGGCCGGCCTCGACGGCGTCGAGAACAAGATCGATCCGGGCGAAGCTGCCAGCAAGGATCTGTACCACCTGCCGCCGGAAGAAGACGCGCTGATCCCGACCGTGTGCCACAGCCTCGACCAGGCTCTGGAATACCTCGACAAGGATCGTGCGTTCCTGACCAAGGGCGGTGTGTTCACCGATTCGTACATCGACGCCTACATCGACCTCAAGATGCAGGAAGTCACGCGCTTCCGCATGGCGACCCATCCGGTCGAGTTCGACATGTACTACTCGCTGTAATGTTGCGAGCCGATGCGGCGGCCCCCTGAAAGGGTCCACCGCGTTAAATAAGGACGGCCTGGCGCCGTCCTTTTTCTTTGGGCGGGAACATGCGACTGGCATCGGCATCGAATTGCACGAAAATGGCACTTTGCCGCGCACTTCCTCCAACACCATGAAGACTGTTGTTTCCTTTCTTTTGTTGCCAATGGCCATGATGGCTGTCGCGCCTGCGTTCGCGCAGGAGCGCGTCTGGCGCTGCGGCAACGAGTACACCAACAACGCGACCGACGCGCAGAAACGCGGCTGCAAGATCATGGAGGGCGGTAACGTCACGGTGGTCCAGGGCTCGGCACGCGCCGCGACGGCGCCTTCCGGCGGCGGCGGCGCGGCGGTCAAGGCGCCCCCGGGCAGCCCGCGCGTGGAGGGGGTCGATCAACGTGCCCGTGATGGCGAAGCCCGCTCGGTGCTGCAGTCCGAACTCAAGAAGGCCGAAGCGCGCCAGGCCGAGCTGCTCAAGGACTACAACAACGGCGAGCCGGAGAAGCAGGGCAGCGAAGGCCGCAACTACCAGAAGTACCTGGACCGCGTGGCCGAAATGAAAGCCGAGATCGCACGCAACGAAAGCGACATCGCCGGCATTCGCCGCGAAATCGGCCGGCTGCCGGCCGCCTCCCAGTAGCCATGGCCTTTGGCAAGGCCCCCGCCTCCAACAAGCGTTTTCAGCCCTTCGACCTGCTCGCCACGCTGATTGCCGTGGTGCGCACCGACGGCGCGGTGCTGTTTGCCAACGCGGCGCTCGAGGACGCCCTCGGCACGTCGCGCCGCACGCTCGAAGGCTCGCAGTTCGGCGCGTGCTTTCAGGAGCCCGCGGTGCTGCGCACTGCCATCGACGGCGCACACAGCCACGATTTCGCCACGCTGCGCTATGAGGCGTTCCTGCGGCGCGTGAACCACGAGCTCATGCCGGTACAGGTGACGCTGGCACAAACCGACAAGAGCGGCGAACTGATCATCGAGATGTCGCCGCTCGAGAGCCAGGTTCGGCAAGACCGGGAAGAACGCCTGCTCGACCAGGCGCAGGCCAACAAGGAACTGATCCGCAACCTCGCCCACGAGATCAAGAACCCGCTCGGCGGCATTCGCGGCGCCGCGCAACTGCTGCAGATGGAGGTCGAGTCACGCGACCTGATCGAATACACGCAGGTGATCATCCACGAGGCCGACCGGCTGCAGACGCTGGTCGATCGGCTGCTGGCGCCGCATCGCCGCCCGCATGTGGTGGGCGACGTCAACATCCACGAGGTTTGCGAGCGGGTGCGCTCGGTGATCCTCGCCGAGTTTCCGCGCGACCTGCACATCGAGCGCGACTTCGACGTCTCGATTCCGGAGTTTCGCGGCGACCGCGAGCAGCTGATCCAGGCCACGCTCAACATCGTTCACAACGCCGCGCAGGCGCTCACCGAGCGGCGCGCCGCGGGCGATGCGCAGATTACTTTCAAAACCCGCATTGCGCGTCAGGTCATCTTCAACAAACAGTGGTATCGACTGGCACTGGAATTGCATGTCATTGACAATGGACCGGGTGTGCCGGACACGATCAAGGACCGCATCTTCTACCCGCTCGTATCGGGCAGGGACGGCGGAACCGGGTTGGGTCTGACACTTGCGCAAACCTTCGTACAACAGCATCACGGCGTGATCGAGTGCGACAGCGTCCCGGGCCGAACCGATTTCAAGATATTGATACCGCTGCCTTAGCAGCCAGGGCGACAAGGAGCTGCATGAAGCCGATCTGGATAGTGGATGACGACCAATCGATACGCTTCGTGCTCGAGAAAGCGCTGCTGCGCGAGAACCTGCCGACGCGCAGTTTCACCAACACCCGCGAAGTGCTGGCGGCGCTCGAAGCTGCCAACGACGACGAGTCCCAGGGCCCTCAGGTTCTGGTGAGCGACATCCGCATGCCCGGCGGTTCGGGCCTCGAACTGCTCGACAAGATCAAGGTCAAGCACCCCGGCCTGCCGGTCATCATCATGACCGCGTACTCCGACCTCGACAGCGCCGTTTCGGCGTTTCAGGGCGGCGCTTTCGAATACCTGCCGAAGCCCTTCGATCTGCCGCGTGCCGTCGAGCTGATTCGCCGCGCCGTCGACGAAAGCCAGCGCGAGGAAGTGGCCGAAGAGCGCATGGTGGCCGCCCCCGAAATGCTGGGCCAGGCCCCTGCGATGCAGGACGTGTTCCGCGCCATCGGCCGCCTCTCGCAGAGCAATGTGACGGTGCTCATCACCGGTGAATCCGGCTCGGGCAAGGAGCTGGTGGCGCGAGCCCTGCACAAGCATTCGCCACGCACTGACGGCCCGTTCGTGGCCATCAACACCGCAGCGATTCCCAAGGATCTGCTGGAGAGCGAGCTGTTCGGCCACGAGCGCGGCGCCTTCACCGGTGCCCAAACCATGCGTCGCGGCCGCTTCGAGCAAGCCGATGGCGGAACGCTGTTTCTCGACGAAATCGGCGATATGCCGTTCGACCTGCAGACGCGCCTGCTGCGCGTGTTGAGCGACGGGCATTTCTACCGCGTCGGTGGCCACAACGCCGTCAAGGCGAACGTGCGCGTGATCGCGGCAACGCACCAGGATCTGGAACAGCGCGTCAAGCACGGTGGCTTTCGCGAAGACTTGTTTCACCGTCTCAACGTGATCCGGCTGCGGCTGCCCGCATTGCGCGAGCGGCGTGAAGACGTGCCCGCCCTGACGCGCCATTTCCTGCAGCAGAGCGCCAAGCAACTCGGTGTCGACCCCAAGCGCATCTCCGATGCCGCGCTGGTTCAGCTGTCGACCTTCGGCTTTCCGGGCAATGTGCGCCAGCTCGAAAACATCTGCCACTGGCTCACGGTGATGGCACCGGCGCAATTGATCGAACCCAAGGATCTGCCGCCGGAAGTGATCGCGGGCGCTGTGGTCGAAGCCACTTCGGGCGGCTTCGGCGCGGCGGCGGTGCCGGCTACCCACAGCGCGCCGGCCGAACGCGAGCCGCTGGCGCCTGCGGCGTCGGCTCCGGCACACGCTATTGCGCCTGCCGTGACCGAGGCAGCACCACACGAGGCACCACGCAGCGATGCCTGGGAGAGCGGGCTCGAGCTCGAAGCGCAGGCGCTGCTGGCCGCCGGCCGGCACGACGTGTGGGATGCGCTGTCGCGCCGCTTCGAATCGCGCCTGATCCTGACTGCGCTGGCCAACACCCGTGGCCGCCGCATCGAGGCCGCGCAGAAGCTCGGCATCGGCCGCAACACCATCACGCGCAAGATTCAGGAACTCGGCATTGAGTAGTTGCTCGCCCCCAGGCTTGCTCACTGCGTGTAGCCTCCTTCCCCCTGCCGGGGGCAACACCGGCGGACCGGCGGACCGGCGGAGCCGGTTCCGCGGTGTTTCTGGAAAGGTGCAGTGCTTTAGGGCGGGCTGGACCTGGCTAGATTTCCAGCACGACTGGTGCGTGGTCGCTGGGCTTTTCCCACTTGCGCGGGACGCGGTCGATCACGCAGCTTTTCACCTGCGGCACCAGCGGTTCGCTCACCAGGATGTGGTCGATGCGCAGGCCGCGGTTCTTCTGGTAGCCGAGCATGCGGTAGTCCCACCATGAGTAGCTCTTGGGCGGTTGGTCGAACAGCCGGAAGGCATCGGTCAGGCCCAGCTTCAGCAGTGCCTTGAACTGATCGCGCTCTTCGGTGGTGTGGTGGATGGTTTCGGCCAGCCCGACCGGGTCGAAGCTGTCGCGGTCTTCCAGCACGATGTTGAAGTCGCCAAGCAGCACTAGGTTCGGGTGCGCAGCCAGTTCCTCGCGCAGCCAGTCGCGCAGCGCGCGCAGCCAGCCCATCTTGTATTCGAACTTCTCGGTGCCCGGCGCCTGGCCGTTGACGAAGTAGCCGTTGACCACCCGCACTTCGCCGGCCGGCGTGTCGAGCGTGGCCGCGATCACGCGCGACTGCTCGTCGGTGAAGCCGGTGATGTTCTTCACGACATCGCGCACCGGCGCCAGGCTCAGGATCGCGACGCCGTTGTAGGTCTTCTGGCCGAATACCGCAGCCTCGTAGCCGGCCGCCTTGAGCACTTCGAGCGGAAACTTGTCGTCGCTCATCTTCAGCTCCTGCAGACACAGCACATCGACCGGGTTGGCGACGAGCCAGTCGAGCACATGCTGCAGGCGGGCGGTGAGGGAATTGACGTTCCAGGTGGCAATTTTCATGATTGCCGTAACTTACCCGATTGTTGTTGGCCTGCGCATCACCCACCCGCCCGCGCGCGCTTGCCGACCCTGCCGCTGGCGAGCAGGCTGCGACGGGCAGGCGGGCGGCCCGCCCATGCTCAATCCAGCGAGATGTTGGTCTTGGCTGCGACCGTCTTCCAGCGTGCGACCTCGCTTTCGGTGTGCTTGCCCAATGCAGCACCAGTGTATTGATCGGCCGGCAGCAACTGGATCGCCTGCTCGGCCATCTTGTCCGTGAACGCCTTGTCGGTCATGACCTTCTGGTAGGCCGCTTGCACCTTGTCCAGCACAGGCTGCGGCGTTCCCTTGGGTGCATAGATGCCGTACCAGGTGGAAGCCTCGAAGTTCGGCAGCACGGTTTCCGAAAGGGTCGGGACGTCCTTGAGCTGAGGCAGTCGCACCTTCGAAGTGACGGCCAGCGCCCGCACCTTCGCTTCCTTGATCTGCGGCAATGCGGTGTTGGTCTGATCGAACATCCCGTCCACTTGCCCACCGATCACGTCGACCAGCGCCGGCCCGGCACCCTTGTACGGAACCTGTGAAATCTTGATGCCCGCAGACGATGCGAACAGTGCAGCGATCAGATGCGAACTGGAGCCGACGCCCGCGTTGCTGATGAACATCTTGTCCGGATTGGCCTTGCCGAAATCCACCAGCGCCTTCACGTCCTTGATCGGATGATCCTTGCGAACCATCAGCACCAGCGGGGTGTCCGGAAAGCGGAACACCGGCGCAAAGTCCTTCACGGGGTCGTAGTTGAGCTTCTTGTACAGCGCGGGTGCCGCGCCCATGTAGCCCATGTGACCGACCAGCATGGTGTAGCCGTCCGGCGTCGCACGCGCCGCCTTGGCGGCACCGACCGTGCCGCCCGCGCCAGGCGTGTTGTCGATGATGATCGGCTGGCCGATCTCGCGCGCCACGCGCTCGGCGATGTTGCGCGCGAGCGCGTCGGTCGGCCCGCCGGCAGCGAAGGGCACGACCCAGGTCACCGGCTTGGCCGGGTAGGTTTGCGCGATGGCGCCGCTCGCGGCGAATGCCAAGGCAATGGCGCTCAGTTTCAAGATCGACTTCATGTTGTCTCCTGGAGGGATGGATGCGACAGCGGACAGCTGCGGCGCGCGAGCCGAAGCCGGTGGGTTCGAAAGGGGATGTGCTTCAGGCGCCGACTGCGGCGGACAACGCCAGCGCGCGGTCCACCATCAGCGGCGCGAGGCCGAGGTAGTTGGCGGGGTCGGTCAGGCGATCGATGGTGGCGCGGTCGAAATGCTTCGTGACTTCGGGCAGCGCGATAAGCGCCTCGGCCAGCGTGCCGCCCTGCTCATTCACGGTGCGGCAGGCGTCGTAGACGACGTCGTGCGCCTGCTGGCGGCCGATGTGCGGGGCCATCCCCATCATCACCGCCTCGGCCACGATCAGGCCCTTGGTGATGCCCAGGTTGTGCGCCATGCGGGCCTCGTCGACGATCAGCCCGCCCAGTGCGAACTTGGCCTGATGCAAGGCGCCCGAGGCAAGGATGAAACTTTCTGGAATCGCGATCCATTCGGCGTGCCACGGGCCGGTGGCGCGCTCGAAGTCCTGCACCATCGCATCGACCATCAGCCCGGCGTGCTGGCGCACCGCCTTGGAGGCCGCCAGCATCAGCTCGCTGGAAATCGGATTGCGCTTTTGCGGCATCGTGCTCGATGCGCCGCGGCCCTTGACGAATGGCTCGTAGACCTCCGCGAACTCGGTCGACGCCATGATCATGATGTCCAGTGCGATCTTGCCGAGCGAGCCCGTGATGAGGGCCAGCAGGTTCACGGCTTCGGCAAAACCGTCGCGTGCCACGTGCCAGGTGGTGGCAGGAACGCCGAGGTCGAGTTCTTCGGCCATCGCCTCCTGAACCTCGAAGCCCTTGTCGCCGAGCGACGCCAGCGTGCCCGCGGCACCGGCGAACTCGACGAGCGCGACGCGTGGGCGCAGCTCGGCGAGGCGCTGCTGATGCCGATCGAACATGGCGAGCCAGATCGCAACCTTGTAGCCGAAGGTCACAGGCAGCGCCTGCTGCAGGTGGGTGCGTCCGGCCATCGGCGTGTCCCGGTGCTTCTTCGCAAGCGAGGCCAGGATGCCGCGCAGTTCGCGGATGTCCTCATCGACGCTGTCGAGTGCATCGCGCACCTGCAGCGCGACAGCGGTGTCCATGATGTCCTGGGTCGTGGCACCCCAGTGCACGTACCGGCCCGCTTCGCCGCACATTTCGACCAGCTGATGCACCAGCGGGAGGATGGGGTAGCCGACGATGTCGGTCTCCTGGCGCATGTGATCGAAGTCGATGCGCTCGATCTTCGATTCGCGTGCGATCACCTCGGCTGCGTCGGCGGGGATCACGCCGACCCGCGCTTGGGCCTTGGCCAGCGCGACTTCGGCATCGATGTAGCGCTGAATGAGCGCGCTGTCCGAGAAGATCTGACGCATCTTCTGCGTGCCGAAAGCATCGCGAAAGAGGATGGAATCCACGACCGTGCTGGCCATGGGAAGCGAAGGAGTCGACATGGATGCCTCTTGAAATGGTGGGGCCGAACGCCTATATGTCCGGACATATGAAACTGTAATATGTTCGGACATAAATTCGATCTGGGGTTTACCCTGTAGCCATGAACACCACCCTCGAACCGGCTCCGCAGAAGGCCAACTTCTCGAACATCGCCCGCCATCTGACCGACGCGATCACTTCGGGGCACTTCGCCGTGGGCGCGCTGCTACCTACCGAACTGGAGCTGTGCAGGCACTACGGCACCAGCAGGCACACCGTGCGGGCGGCATTGGCCGAGCTGCAGCAACTCGGGCTCGTGTCTAGGCGCAAGAACGTGGGGACACGGGTCGTTTCTATGAAGCCCAGACCCAGCTTCCGGCCGTCGTTGGCATCCGTCGACGATCTCGTTCAGTTCGGCGCAGAGCATCTGCGAGCGGTGCAGTCGATCGAACAGGAGACGGTGACAGGCGAGCTCGCCAAGGAGTTGGGCTGCGGCGACGGAACGCCCTGGCTGCGCATCTCCAGCTTGCGGATGGTCGGAGACGAGGGTGCGATGCCGATCGGTTGGACCGACGTGTACGTCGACCCGCGCTATGCCGAGATCGGGGATCTCGTCAGGGCTTCGCCGGATACGTTGATCAGCTCATTGATCGAAGAGCGCTATGACCGCCATATCGCCGAGATACACCAGGACGTCCGGGCGTTCACGATCACGGATGGCGTCATGGCCGGGAGGCTCCAGGTGGAGGTGGGCGCGTCGGCGCTGAAGATCGTGCGCCGTTACCTCGATGCGGAGGGAGAAGTATTCGAGATGTCTGTCTCCGTGCATCCAGCAGACAGGTTTTCGGTTTCGATGCGGCTGCGCAGATGACGGGTGGCCTTCGCGCTGGAACCGGGTCTTGAAGGCGCCATCAAGGCGCGTTGTGCCTCTCCAGCGCCACGAAACTGAACCGCAGCCCGTTGCTCGACACATGGGATGTGCGCGCGGTTTCGTGCCATGCGCTGTCGAGCGCGGGCGCATGGGCATCGCCCTCGAAGTCGCGGTCGATCTCGGTGACCAGGGCGCGCTGCGCCAGCGGCGCCGCCTCGGCATAGATCTGCGCACCGCCGATCACCCACACTTCGGCGGCATCGTCGCAGAGCGAGATCGCTTCAGCCAGGCTGGATGCGCGCCGGGCACCGGCTTCGTCCCAGCCGGGTTGGCGTGTGACCACGATGTTGGTGCGACCCGGCAGCGGCCGGAATTTTGGCGGAAGCGAATCCCAGCTCTTGCGGCCCATGATCACCGGGCAGCCTATGGTCATGCGCTTGAAGTGCGCCATGTCCTCGGGCAGGTGCCAGGGCAGCGTGCCGTTGATGCCGATCACGCCGTTGGCGGCGCGGGCGAAGATGAGGTTGATGCGCGGTGTCGTCATGAGGCCGAAGACTCCGCTCACACCGCCACGGGTGCCTTGATGGCCTCGTGGTGCTTGTAGTCGAGCACCTCGAAGTCTTCGTACTCATACTCGAAGATCGAGGCCGGCTTGCGCTTGATGTGGAGCGTGGGATACGGGTAGGGCGCGCGGCTCAGCTGCAGCGCCACCTGCTCGGCATGGTTGCTGTAGATATGGCAGTCGCCGCCCGTCCAGATGAAGTCGCCCACGTCGAGGTCGCACTGCTGCGCCACCATGTGCGTCAGCAGCGCGTAGCTCGCGATGTTGAACGGCACGCCGAGGAAGATGTCGGCGCTGCGCTGGTAGAGCTGGCAGCTCAGCTTGCCGCGCTCGCCGGCGGCCTGCGGTGGCGCCACGTAGAACTGGAAGAAGGCGTGGCAGGGCATAAGCGCCATCTTCGACAGCTCGGCCACGTTCCAGGCGCTCACGATGATGCGGCGCGAATCGGGGTTGCTCTTCAGGGTCTTGATCACGTCGGCGATCTGGTCGATGTGGCCGCCGTCGGGTGTCGGCCAGCTGCGCCACTGCACGCCGTAGACCGGGCCCAGGTCGCCATCTTCGCGCGCCCATTCGTCCCAGATAGTCACGCCGCGTTCCTTGAGCCAGTTGTTGTTGCTGGAGCCGGTCAGGAACCAGAGCAGCTCCTGGATGATGGACTTGAGGTGCACCTTCTTCGTGGTCACCAGCGGAAAGCCTTCGTTCAGGTCGAAGCGCATCTGGTAGCCGAACACGCTCTTGGTGCCGGTGCCGGTGCGGTCGCCCTTGTGCACGCCATGCGTGTCGACGTGGCGCATGAAGTCTTCGTACTGGGAGCGGATGGGGCGGGTCATGTGGAAGAGGCCTCCGACCGGAGCACGCGCCCCGGGTTCAGGATGTTCTGCGGGTCGAGCCCGCGCTTGATGGCGCGCATCATGCCGAGCGCGACCGGGGACTTGTGCTTTTCGAGCTTGTCGACCTTGAGCGCGCCGATGCCGTGCTCGGCCGAGAACGAGCCGCCGAAGCGGGCGACCGCGTCGTACACGAGCACGTTGACGCGTTCTTCCTCGTCGCGCAGAAACGCCTTCGAATCGCCCTCGGCCGGCGCCTGCACGTTGTAGTGCAGGTTGCCGTCGCCAAGGTGGCCGAAGTTGACCAGCCGCACGCCAGGAATCTCGCGCTGCAGCAGCGCGTCGGTGCTGGCGACGAACTCGGGAATGCGCGACACGGCGATCGAGATGTCGTGCTTGATGTTCAAGCCCTCTTCGGCCTGCGCGAGCGGAATGCTCTCGCGGATGTGCCAGAGCTGGTGCGCCTGCGTGAGGTTCTCGGCCACCACGGCGTCGCTGACGCAGCCGTCTTCGAACGCGGTTTCGAGCAGTGCCTCGAAGCGCGCGCGCGCATGGTCTTCGGATTCGCTGTCGGAGTTCTCGAGCAGCACGCAATACGGTGTGGCGTCGTCGCCGATGAAGGGCACGCGCAGCTGCGGCATGTGCTTGGCCACCAGGCTCAGCGCGAACTGGCCCATCACCTCGAAACCGGTCAGCCCGGCGCCGAGCCGCTGGTGCGCCAGGCCCAGCAGCGTGACCGCATGGTCGAGCGATGGCACCGCGGCCCAGGCGGTGAGCTGGGCGGCGGGCATCGGGTACAGCTTCATCGTCGCGGCCGTGATGATGCCCAGCGTGCCTTCGCTTCCGATCATCAGGTCGCGCAGGTCGTAGCCGGTGTTGTCCTTGCGCAGGCCGCTGGTGCCTTCCCAGATCTCGCCCTGCGGCGTGACGACTTCCAGGCCCAGGCACAGGTCGCGCGCATTGCCGTAGCGCACCACCTGGGTGCCACCGGCGTTGGTCGCCAGGTTGCCGCCGATGGTGCAACTGCCTTCGGCCGCCAGGCTCAGGGGAAACAGGAAGCCGGCCTTCTCGGCCGTTTCCTGCAGGGTCTGCAGAATGCAGCCGGCTTCCACCGTCACCGTGAGATTGGCCGCGTCGATCTGGCGGATCGCGTTCATGCGCTGCAGGCTCAGCAGCACCTGGGTGCCGCTGCCATCGGGCGTCGAGCCGACCGCCAGGCCGGTATTGCCGCCCTGCGGCACCAGCGACGTGCCGGCCGCCGCGCAGGCCTTGACCACGTCGGCCACCTGCTGCGCGTTGCCCGGACGCACCACGGCCAGCGCCTTGCCGCGCTCGCGCTTGCGCCAGTCCTGCTCGAAAGCGGTGAGGTCGCCCTCGGTGAGGACGTTCGATGCGCCGACAACGGCGCGCAACTGGTCGATCAGGTCGGTCATGGGGCAGGGGCCTCGGTCAGGCGTTGGGCTTCGGCGGCGTTGCGCAGGCGCAGCCGCACGTGCCAGGCGCAGGCGGCGAAGAGCACGAGGCACAGCAGTACTTCGAGCAGAGCCAGGCCACGGCTCAGGGGCAGCACGTCGCTCCAGGCGCGCACCACGCCCTCGGTGAAATAGAGCCAGACCATCAGGCTGACCCAGCGGTAGGTGTACATGCGGTTCTTGAGCAGGCCAGCCAGCGGCACCACGAGCGGCAGTACCTTGAGCGCCAAAACCGAGCCGCCCGGGCGCAGCGGCGCCAGCCACATTTCCCAGGCCAGCCCGAGCACGATCAGGCCGACCAGGCTGCCGACGGCGAGCCGGCGGGTCAGCGCAACGGAAGACGAAAGCGGCGGCAATGTGGTTGTCATGTCAGGCGCTCGACGGCGGGGTATTCAATGCCAGAAACACCGCGGAACCGGCTTCGGTTGGCGAAGCGACACGAAGTGCGCGCAGCTTGGGGGAGAGCGTCCACCTATCATACCGGCCATGAATTTTCAGCAGTGGATGGGGGATCTTTCGCACTTTCCGTGGCGCAACACCGCGGCCGTGCTCGGCGAGCGTTTCCGGGAGGATCGGCTCGGCCTCACGGCCAGCAGCCTCACTTTCACCACCACCATTGCGCTGGTGCCTTTTTTCACCGTGGCGCTGGCGCTGTTCACGGTGTTTCCGATGTTCTCGAAGATGCAGGGCCGGGTGCAGCGCTGGTTGGTCGAAAGCCTGATTCCGGAGAACATCGCGCGCCAGGTACTCGGCTACCTGAACCAGTTCTCGAGCAAGGCCGGCGGCCTGGGCATTGCCGGCCTCCTGGTGCTGCTGGTGACCGCGATCGCGCTGATCCTCACCATCGACAAGACACTCAACAACATCTGGCGCGTGCGTACGCCGCGGCCCTTTGCACAGCGGGTGCTGATCTACTGGGCCGCGATCACGCTCGGGCCGCTGATTCTGGCGGTGAGCCTCAGCACCACCTCGTATGTGTTTTCGGCCTCGCGCGACGTGGTGGGCGGTGCCGGCGCCGCCCTCAGGCTGCTCAAGCTGCTGTTCGACACCTTCGAGTTCGCGTTGCTGGCGGCCGGCATGGCTTCGCTCTATCACTATGTGCCCAACACCTCGGTCAAATGGGCCCATGCCTGGGCTGGCGGCTTCTTCGTGGCGGCCGCGATCGAAATCGCCAAGCGCGTGCTGGGTTACTACATCAGCCAGGTGCCGACCTATTCGGTGCTGTACGGTGCGTTTGCCACGGTGCCGATTCTGCTGGTGTGGATCTACGTCGCCTGGGTCATCGTGTTGCTCGGCGCCGTGATCGCGGCCTACCTGCCGAGCCTGATGACCGGCGTGGCGCGCCGCGGCGGCGCCGCCGGCTGGCCGTTCCAGCTCGCGGTCGAGGCGCTGCAGCACCTGCACCGTGCGCAAGCCACGCCGACCAAGGGGCTGGGCGTGGGCGAACTGGTGCAGCGCATGCGGGTCGACAGACTGCAAGTGCTGCCGGTGCTCGAAACGCTGGTGGCGCTCGACTGGATCGCGCCGCTGGCCGAAGAGCCGGACAACGAAGACCCGCGCTATGTGCTGCTGGCCGACCCCGACAACACACCGCTGCACCCGCTGCTCGCAGAGTTGCTGATGCCGCCCACCGAGGCGCTCGCACCGGTCTGGGCCAAGGCGCCGCTGGCTCGCCTGCGGCTGCGCGATGCGCTGTAGCGCGGCGCCGCCGATAATCCAATCTCCTTGAACGCCCTGCTTCAATCCCCCGCCGACGACGCCCTCTGGGTGGTTTGCCTCTGTGCCGAATGGTGCGGCGCCTGCCGCGAGTACCGGCCCTTGTTCGAGCAGGTGGCACAGGCGCACCCGGCGCTGCGCTTCGCCTGGGTCGACATCGAAGACCACGCCGAGCTGGCCGACGATTTCGACGTCGAGACTTTTCCGACGATCCTGGTCGCAGGCGGCGACGGCACCCGTTTCATCGGGCCGTTGCTGCCGCATGCCGAGACCTTGTCGCGCATGCTCTCGGCGCTGCAGCCCGCCCAGCCGTCCGCCGCGGAAGTGAACGCGCTGCTGTCGGCGCTGCGCGCTGCGCCGGAGCGCTTCGAGGTGCGGCCATGAAGGTTCTTCTGTTCGGCGCCAGCGGCATGGTCGGGCAGGGCGTGCTGCGCGAATGTCTGGTCGCGGCCGATGTGCAGCGTGTGGTCGCGGTCGGCCGCAGTCCGATCGCCGTGTCGGATCCGAAGCTCGGCGAGCTGATCGTGAAGGACTTCCACGACTACGCGGCGGTCGAGCCGCAACTCGCCGGCTTCGACGCCTGCTTCTTCTGTCTCGGCGTGTCGTCGGTCGGCATGAGCGAAGCGGACTACCGCCATGTCACCTACGACCTGACGCTGGCCGCGGCCACCGTGCTGGCGCGCCTCAACCCGCAGATGACTTTTGTCTACGTGAGCGGGGCCGGTACCGACAGCACCGGGCGCGGCACGCGCATGTGGGCCCGCGTGAAGGGCGAAACCGAAAACGCGCTGCTGGGGCTGCCGTTCAAGGCCGCCTACATGTTCCGGCCCGGCGGCATCCAGCCGCTGCACGGCGTGCGCTCCAAGACCGCGCTCTACCAGGGCATCTATGTCGTGGCCGCGCCGTTGCTGGGGCTGCTGGCCCGCACTGCGCCGACCTGGATGACCACCACCGAGAAGGTCGGCCGCGCGATGCTGGCGGTGGCCCGGCGCGGCGCGCCGACGCCGCTGATCGAAAGCGTCGACATCAACCGGCTTGGCAGCTAGGCGCCGAGGAAATCCTTCAGCGCAAACAGCGTTTCGTCGGGCGCCTCCGACAGCAGCGCATGCCCGGCGTTGACCGTGACCACTTTCGCGCCGGGCGCCTTGCCGGTGAGCGTTCTGGTCGCCCGCGGTGGCGTCATCTGGTCGGCCGCACCGAGCAGGAACAGCACCGGGCATTGCACGGCCGCGATGGCGGCTTCGCCGTTCGCGTAGTCGTTGCAGGCCTTGAAGCCGATGTGGAACACGTTGGCCTCCCGGTTGCTCGCGAGCACGCGGCGCATCAGCGCGCGCGAGCTACCGTAGAGCCAGGTGCCCGGGCCGAGCGACGACGGGGGCGGCGCCAGCAGCGAATGCGACAGGTTGTTGACCAGGGTGATCGTGCGCTGCGGGTCGTTCAGCGCGCCGTCGAGCAGTGCGGGCGAAACCACCATCGGGTAGGCGGTGCCGACCAACGCGAGGTGCGTGACGCGCTGCGGCGCGCGGGCCGTGGCTTCCAGCGCGATCAGCGAGCCGAAGCTGTGGCCGACCAACGCGGCCTTTTCGATACCTGCCGCGTCCAGCAGCGCGATCACGAAATCCGCTGCCTGCTCCACGCTCGCCGGTGGCGGGCCTTCGCTCTTGCAATGGCCCGGAAGGTCGACCGCGAGCACGTTCCAGCCGTGGTTGGCGAACCAGCGGCTTTGCAGGATCCAGACACTGTGGTCGTGCAGCACGCCATGGACGAACACCACCGTGGGCTTTGCCGCATCGAATGTCTTGCCGCCGGTGTAGCACCAGGTGCGATGGCCATTGACGACGAGTTCCATCACGCGCCCGCCTTTTCTGCGGCCTTGAGGGCGCGCTTCAGGTCGTCGATCAGGTCGGCCGGGTCTTCCAGGCCGATCGACAGCCGGATCGTGCCCTGCGAGATGCCGGCTCCGGCCAGCGCCTCGTCGGTCATGCGGAAGTGCGTGGTGCTGGCCGGGTGGATCACCAGGCTGCGGCAGTCGCCCACGTTGGCGAGGTGGCTGAACAGCTTCAGCGCCTCGATGAACTTCTTGCCCTGCTCGCGGCTGCCCTTCAGGTCGAAGCTGAACACCGCGCCCGCACCCTTGGCACCGTGCCGCAGCAGCTTCTTTGCGAGCGCATGGCTCGGGTGCGATTCGATCAGCGGATGGCCGACGCGCGAGACGAAGGGGTGCGCGGCCAGGAATTCGACCACCTTTTGCGTGTTGTCGATGTGCCGCTCCATGCGCAGTGGCAAGGTCTCGATACCCTGCAGGATCAGCCAGGCCGTGTGCGGGCTCATCGAGGCGCCGAAGTCGCGCAGGCCCTCGCGCCGCGCGCGCAGCAGAAACGCGCCGACCGTGCTTTCCTCGCTGAACACCATGTTGTGGAAGCCATCGTAGGCCTGGGTGAGTTCGGCGAACTTGCCCGAACGCTCCCAGTCGAAACTGCCGCCATCGACCACCACGCCTCCGATCACCGTGCCGTGGCCGCTCAGGAACTTGGTGGCCGAGTGGTAGACCAGATCGGCGCCCCAGTCGAAGGGCTTGATCAGGTAGGGCGAGGTGAGGGTGGAGTCGACCAGCAGCGGCACGCCGGCTTCGTGCGCGATGTCGGCGACGGCCGGAATGTCGAGCACGTCGAGGCCTGGGTTGCCGACCGTCTCGCCGAACAGCAGCTTGGTCTCCGGCCGGATCGCGGCGCGCCAGCCGTCCAGGTCGTTCGGCTTCACGAAGGTGGTTGCGATGCCGAAACGCCGCATCGTGTAGTGCAGCAGGTTCTGCGAGCCGCCATAGAGCGCGGTGCTCGCCACGATGTGCGAGCCCGCGCCCATCAGGGTCGCGATGCTCAGGTGCAGCGCGGCCTGGCCGCTCGCGGTGGCGATCGCGCCGATGCCGCCTTCGAGCGCGGCCACGCGCTGTTCGAGCACCGCGTTGGTCGGGTTGCTGATACGGCTGTAGACGTGGCCGGCCCGCTCCAGGTTGAACAGCGCGGCCGCATGGTCGCTCGACTCGAATACGAACGAGGTGGTCAGGTGGATCGGCACGGCGCGCGCGCCGGTGGTCGGGTCGGGCGCCGCGCCCGCGTGCAACGCGAGCGTGTCGAAGCCGGGGTCGGAGTAGCCGGGCATGGAAAGCCTTTCAGGGTCTTGTTTGGCAACGCCCGGTTACCGATGCATCGGCTGCAGCGGCGCCGCGGGGCTTGTTTCGGCGGCTATTGTGAGTGAGTTGGGCTATATTCAAATCGGCATCGCCGCCGAGTCCCGAGGAGCACCATCATGAAAGTCAGCGACATCCTGCGCGTCAAGGGCAACACGCTCTTCACCGTCACGCCCGACGAGTCGCTGTCGACCGCGGTTTCGGCCATGGCGGAAAAGGACATCGGCTCGCTCGTCGTCATGGAGCACGGCGATCTGGTCGGCATGCTGACCTTCCGCGAGGTGATCGTCGCCATCGTCGGAAACGGCGGCCAGGTCGGCGGCACGCAGGTGCGCAAGGCCATGGACGACGCCCCCGTCACCTGCACCCTAGAAACCGACCTCGACGAAATCCGCCGCATCATGCTGGAGCGCCACGCGCGCTACATGCCGGTGATGGACAAGCGCATGCTGATGGGCGTGATCAGCTTCTACGACGTGGCCAAGGCGGTGGTCGACAGCCAGAACTTCGAGAACAAGATGCTCAAGGCCTACATCCGCGACTGGCCGGCCGAGGAAGAGCCGGGCAACTGAGCTGAGCGGGGGCGTCCAGCGCTCTTTTGCGGTCCTGCATTCACAGAGTCCGGCGTTTGATTTGAGCGCTTTGGTTCTGTGGCGGGCTCAGGGCGGCGGGGCACGCTGCTCCGCGAATGTCCCCCGGCCTGCGGCCTCCTCCTTTATTTCGCTGCGCAGCGTGCCCCACCGCCCTGATCCTGGAAGCGGCGTGAATGTTCGCGCTGAACAAGCAGAGCGTGCCCAGGCCGATGGTGGTGGGTGGCCCCTGCAGCGAAATAAAGGAGGAGGCCGCAGGCCGGGGGACATTCGCGGAAGGGGCCACCCGCCGCCGTCGGCCTACCCCGAACCCCGAAACGTCAAGCACGAAGCGCCAGCGAGACGCCTGTGCCGCCACCACCGCAACCTTCGGCAAAGGGCCCAGTTCCCGGTCGCTGAACGCAACTGACGTCAAAGCGCCAGCAAAGCCGCGCCAGGAAAGCTCGCCAATACAGCGCTGACCCGCAGCACGCCGCCCGTCAGCACGAGTGTTTCGCCGGTCAGCACGTTCCAGAAGCGCGCACCGTCTGGGACGCCCGGCACTTTCACCAGCGTGTCGCCCCACGGCACATTGCCCAACGGAAGGCGGCGCGCCGCCGCGGCCGCGACCGGGTCGCTTTCCAGCATCGCGAAAAGCCGCGCCGCGATCACCACCAGCGTCTGCCCTTCGTGCTGCCGCATGAACGCCAGCACATGCTGGGCCTTCGCGCCCCTGGCCTGCAACGCCGTGTAGCTGCCGTCGCGAAACAGTGCCGGCTGCTCGCTGCGCAGACCCAGCAATCGCCAGGTGAGCCACAGCTTGGCGCGGCCGTCGTGCGGCCGGGTGGCCAGCTTGCCGACGGCAGCCGCCATGTCGGGCTGCTGCGCGATCTGCGTCAGCTCGTCGAGCCATTGCGAGCGCGTCGCGTAGTCGACCGGGCGCCGGTTGTCGGGGTCGACCAGGCTCAGATCCATCAGCTCGTTGCCCTGGTACAGATCGGGCACGCCGGGCGAGGTGTACTTGATCAGCGTCATCGACAGGCTGTTGAGCGCGCCGAACCAGGCCAGCGTGCTGCTCAGCGCCGTCAGGTCGTCCAGAAACGGGTTGTCCCGCACGCGCGCCAGCAGGCTGTGAACAAAGCGGGTCAACGCCGCTTCGTAGTCGGGATTGGGAACCACCCAGCTGGTGTGCGCTTTCGACTCGCGAGCGGCCTTGAGCGCATAGCGCTCGATGCGCTCGGCATAGTTCTCGCGCGTGCCGGCGTCGAGGCCGCCGGCCGGCAGCGTGCCGAGCAGCGTCTGGTAAAGCAGGTACTGGTCGGCCGCCGAGGGCAGCGCAGTGCCTTCGTCCGCGGCATTCATCGCGCGCCAGCGGCGCAGCGCCAGGCGCCATGCGGCCGGCATTTCCGACAGGACGTTGATGCGGTTGCGCACGTCCTCGGAGCGCTTGTTGTCGTGGGTCGACGTGGCCAGCATCGTGTGCGGCCAGCGCAGCGCGCGGTCGGCGCTGGCGGCGTGGAAGGCCGCCACCGTCATGCCGAAATGCGCTGGCTCGCCACCCACTTCGTTGAGCGAACTCAGCGGAAAGTAGCGGTAGAAGGCCGTGTCTTCCACGCCCTTGGCCGTCACCGGCGCGCTGAACTGCTGGAAGCGGATCGCAAAGCGCCGCACGCGCGCGCGCAGTTCCTCCGGCGCATCGGCAATGGCCTCGGCCAGCAGCGTGCGGCGCAGGAACTCGAACACCGACCCGTCGGCATCGAGGCTGCGCTCGCGCGCATGGGCCACGGCCTCGTCGATGTAGTGGCGATCCTGCACCGAAGGCACGTCGATGATGTAGCTGCGATAGACCTGCATGCAGGCCGCCACTTCGGCCAGCGCGCGGCGCAGCGTGTTGAGCGTGTAGTCGCGCGTGTGGCGGTCGGCGCGCGCGATGCGCAGCAGCTCGGTCGACAGCACGTTGAGCTCGGACGACAGCGCATTGCGCATGATGGCGCGCTTGCCGCCGTAAGCCAGCTCCTCGAATTCCTCTTCCACGCCGCTGAAGCTGCGCCAGATGCGCTGGAAGCGCTCGTCGGCGCTCGCGTCGAGCAGCACGCCGTTGACCACCGTGGCAAAGCGGTAGCCGGTGGTGCCGTGGATGTGCCACTGCACCGGCACTTCTTCGTGCGAGGCGGCGATCTTCTCGGCAACGACGTAGAGCGGCCGGGCCGGCCGGCCCTGTGCATCGGGGCCGGGCAGCACCAGCCCCGCGCGCAGCGCAAAGCCGAGCTGCAGCCGCTCGAAGTAGCGGGCCGGGTCGTAGAGGCCGTCGGGGTGGTCGATGCGCAGGCCGTCGACCACGCCGGCCGCGGCCAGGTCGAGTGCCATGCCCTGGGTGGCCTCGAACACTTCCTCGCGCTCGACTCGCAGCGCGGCCAGTTCGTTGATGTCGAAGAAGCGTCGGTAGTTGATCTCGTCGGCGGCCACGCGCCAGTAGGCGAGGCGGTAGGCCTGCGCCTCTAGCAGCGCATGCAGCGCGTCGCGCTCGGTCGGGCCGTTGAACTCGGCCACCGCGGCGGCGATCGCCTGCGCCACGTCGAGCTGGCGCGCAACCAGGCGCGCGAGCCGGCCCTTGAGCACTTCCTTGTCGCGCGCACGTTCGGCCACCGACTCGGGTTCGGTCGCGGTGCGCTCCGGCAGATGGCCGAACGAAGACGCGATGCTGGCCAGGCTGGCCGACAGCTCGACGTCGTTGATGCGCGATTCGGCCCGCTGCAGCACGCGCGGATAAGTCTCGGGCGCCAACGGAAAGCCGTGCTCGTGGTAGCGCAGCGCCAGGCTGCCGGCCTCGGCATCGAAGGCCAGCACCAGCTCGCCGCGCGCCAGCACGTCGCCGTAGTGATCGCCGAGCACCGGCAGCAGCACCTTGCCCTGCAGCTCGACATTGAGCGGCTGCCAGTCGATGTCGAAGTGCTGTGCATAGACCGAGGCCGGCCCGTTCTCCAGCACGTCGAGCCACCATGCGTTGTCGGCCGCCAGAACCCCCATGTGGTTCGGCACCAGATCCAGCAACTGGCCCATGCCATGCGCCTTGAGCGCGGCGCTGAAACGCTCGAAGCCTTCGCGGCCGCCGAGCTCGGGGTTGATCTCGTCGTGCGCGACCACGTCGTAGCCGTGCGTGCTGCCGGGGCGTGCACGCTGGATCGGCGAGCAGTAGATGTGGCTCACGCCCAGCTTCGCCAGATAGGGGAGCACGGCGATCGCATCGTCGAAGCGGAAGTTCTTGTGGAACTGGAGGCGGTAAGTGGCGCGTGGAATCACCGTTTCGATGCCACGCTGCCGATCGGCGCTTGGCGCGGGATGCGGACGGATTGCCGCTAGCGTCTCGCACAACTGCAGCGTCTGGCCGTCGGCTGCGAGTTGCTGCAGATCGAGCGGCAGCTTGCGCCGCCAGTTCGGTTGCGCCTCGGTGGTGCCCGGCATATTTGCCTGCTCCAGCATGCCGACCGCATCCTCCAGCTGCACCATCATCACCTGCGACGGCGTGCTCGCCACATAGGCGTGGATCGCGGCGACCACGGCCGGCGGCAGCGTTTGCGCACCGGTGGCTTCGGCCACCGCGTCGGCCGACAGCAGGCCGGCGCGCTGCACTGCGAGCAGCAGGCGCACGCGCTCCTGCGCGCGGTCGAACAACTGCTTTTCGAAGAGGGCCTGGTTCGGGAACAGGCCGAGCGACAGGCGCAGGCGCAGGTCGTGGCCAGCCCACCAGCCCGTGAGCGTGGCGAGGTCGTGCGTGCTGATCGCGACCAGCGCGTTGCGCGGGTACTCGGCCGGCGCCTTGAAGTCGCCCTCATGGTTGCGCTCGAAGTAGAGCAGGCGATACGACAGCACCTCGAAGCGCGCCAGCGCACCGCGCATCTCGTCGGCCACGGTGCCCAGGTCTTCGCCGATCACCATGCAGCGCTGGCGCTGGCTTTCGATGGCCACGATTGCGAGCATCTCGTGCAGCGCGTAGTGCACGTAGGCGCCGTCGTGCGGGGTCTTGTCGGGCGGGATCCAGAATAGGCGCATCAGGCCCATCACGTGGTCGATGCGCAGGGCACCCGCGCCGCGCATGCTGCCGCGCAGGGTCTCGATGAAGAAACGGTAGCCGGTCTCGCGCAGTCGGTCCGGGCGCAACGGTGGCAGGCCCCAGCCCTGGCCGTTCGGGTTGAACTCGTCGGGCGGCGCGCCGACGCTGGCGCCGAGCGCGAAGGCGTCACGCTCGCACCAGGCATCGGAGCCCGCGCGGTCGACCGACACGGCCAGGTCGAGGTAGAGGCCGACCGCCATGCCGACCGCCTTGCATTGCGCGCTCACGCGGTCGAGCTGGCGTGCGGCCTGCCATTGCAGGTATTCGAAGCAGCTGATGCGCTCCTCGTGCTGTTCGGCAAAGCGGGCCACTGCCGGCGCGTCCGGCGCGCCGTAGCCCTCGGGCCATGCTGGCCAGCCCCAGACGGCCGCATCGGTTTGATGGAAATGCGCCTGCAGTGCCTCGAACAGCGCATGCCGGCGCAGCGACGCACCGCGCTCCGCACGGAACGCATCGAAAGCCTGCGCGCCCGCGCTGCCGGTTGCGATGTGTTGCGCGCGGAAATGCGCGTAGAGCAGTTCGAGGATCTCGAACTTGGCCGCCGCGACACTGGGGTAGTCGACCAGGTCCACCTCGCGCAGCGCGGCCAGGCGGCTCTGGAATTCGGGCGACTGCACGCGCTGCTGTGCGGCCTCGCATTCGCGGAACTCGTCGATTGCCTCAACGTCGATGTACAGCACGTTGAGCTGTACCCGTGAAGACGGGCTGTAGGGGCTCGCATGGGCCGGGTTGTGCGGGAACAGCGCATGCAACGGATTGAGGCCCAGGATGCCTGCGCCGCGTTGCGCGGCCTGCTGTGCGAGCCTGGCCAGGTCGCTGAAATCGCCGATGCCCCAGTTGCGGTTGGAACGCAGCGCATAGAGCTGAACCGCCGGGCCCCAGACGCGCCCATCGTCCTGCAGCGCCGGGGGACGGTAGCAATGCGGCGGCGCGCAGAGCAGCAGGGTCTCCCCGGCCAGGCCGTCGATGCGCAGCCGGTGGTAGCCCATCGGCAATGCCAGCGCCAGTTCGAGCCGGCGCTCGCAGTGCGGAACGCCATCGATGTCGGTGCGCGCGCCCTCGGGAATGGCATGCAGGGACACCTCGCCGTTGTGCTGCTGGCCGCTTTCTTCCACGACCGTCCAGCCGGTCTCGGCCAATGCGGCGGGCAGGCGCAGCGTGAGCGACCAGTGCGCCTGGTCGGCGTCGATCGCCAGCACCGGCGGCAGCGCTTGCCGCCAGGCGGCGTGCTGCAGGTCGTGCAGGGCCTGCTGCAGCGGCCGGCCGGTGTCGACGTCGAAGCTGTCGAGCAGCGCGCGCAGGTTGTCCGGCGCGATCACATGGCGGTGGCCGAAGATGTCGTGGTAGTCGGTGGCGATACCGAAGTGGGCGCACAGGCGCTGCAATGCCTCGTGGTCGCCGGGAACCTCATCCATGGGTGCTCTCTGTGTTTTTTTGCTGCAACGCGATGCACACCGCGCCGGGTGCCAGGCGCAGCGTGTCGTCGCCCTCGGTCTCGATACCGAAGGCATGAATGGCATGGCCGCGCAGCGCGCGGACGCCCGTCAAGGGCTGCGTTCCGAAGTGGGCGAGCAACTGAAGGCTGGCGCCGTTGGCCAGTGGCCATTCGACGCGCAGCGCCGCGCCGTCGCGCCAGTGGCGCGCGCCGCCGGGCTGGCCGGCGAGGTGCGGCACCAGCGCGCGGTGGCGGATCGCCAGCAACTCGGCGATGTGGGCCATGAATTCGCGGTGCGGGCTCTGCAGCCGTTCGTCCCAGCGCAGCTTCGACGCTTCGAAGGTCGACGCCGCATTCGGATCCGGAATGCGCGCGCGGGCCGCCTCGTCGGCAAACGCGGCGAACTTGCCGAACTCGGCGCGGCGACCGGTCGACACCGCGGCGGCCAGCTCGGGCCCGAAATCACAGAAGTAGAGAAAGGGCGTGGTAGCGGCGTACTCCTCGCCCATGAACAGCATCGGCGCATGCGGCGACAACAGCAGGCATGCGTAGGCGGCACGCAGCGACACCGGGTTGGCCAGCGCATGGATGCGGTCGCCGAAGGCGCGGTTGCCGACCTGGTCGTGCGTTTGCAAGAAGGACACGAAGGCGCCCAGCGGCAGGTGCCCGCTTGGTTCGCCGCGCACTTCGCCCTCCCGGAACGGTGACGGCTGCCCCTGGAATACGAAGCCCTGCGCGAGCGCCTGGCCGAACTGGCTCACCGGGTCGTCGGCATAGTCGGCGTAGTAGCCGTCGGTGTCGCCGGTCACGAGCACGTGGGCCGCATGGTGCAGGTCGTCGTTCCATTGCGCCGTGGCGATCCGTGGCGTGCCGTCGGTGTTGCGCGCCAGGTAGCGCGCACCGTTGGCATCGTTCTCCAGCACCACATGGATCTGGCGCTCGCGGCCCGGCCCCTCGCGCAGCGCCGCGCAGATCTCTTCCACGATGTCGGGGCTGGAGTCGTCGCGGATGGCGTGCACCGCGTCCATGCGCAGACCGTCGCAGCGGAACTCTTCGACCCAGTAGAGCGCGTTGTGCACGAAGAAGTCGCGCACCGTGCGCGAGGCGTCGCCGTCGTAGTTGATCGCCGAGCCCCAGGGCGTCTGGTGGGCCGCATTGAAGAACGATGGGCTGCCCGCGTGCAGGTAGTTGCCTTCGGGACCGAAGTGGTTGTAGACCACGTCCATCAGCACCATGAGGCCGTGTTCGTGCGCCGCGTCGACGAAGGCCTTGAGTTCGTCGGGCGTGCCGTAGGCGGCGGTGGGCGCGAACAGCAGCACGCCGTCGTAGCCCCAGCCGCGCTGGCCCGGAAAGTCGGCCACGGGCATCAGCTCGATGACCGTGATGCCGAGCGCGACCAGGTCGGGCAGGCGGCGGCGGGCGGCGGCAAAGGTGCCTTCGGGCGTGAAGGTGCCGATGTGCAGTTCGTAGATGACGGCTTCAGCCCAGGGGCGGCCGCGCCAGGCATCGTCGTGCCACAGGTAGCCGCGTGGGTCGACCACCTCGCTGGCCGCGTGCACGTCGTCGGGGTTGCGGCGCGAGGCGGGGTCGGGCACCAGGGTGCTATCGGGCAGGCGGAAGCGGTAACGGTCGCCGGCATGCGCGTCGGGCACATCGAGCCGATGCCAACCCTCCGCGTCGCGCGTCATCGTTGCGGCGGGGTGGTCGTCGCGTTCCAGCGCGATGCCCTCGGCCTCGGGGGCCCAGAAACTGAAGCGCACACCGCTGTCGTGCACGGTCGCGCCGAACGGCATCGAATGCACGTGGTTCATGCCGGAGTGCACTCTGGGAGGTCGGGGTGGGCCGCTGGCGGCGGGTGGCCCCTTCCGCGAATGTCCCCCGCCTTCGGCTCCTCCTTTATTTCGCTGCAGGGGCCACCCGCCGCCAGCGGCCCAGGGCACGCTCTGCCTGTTCGGCGCGAACCGGAGACGCCGCGTCCAGGATCAGGGCGGTGGGGCACGCTGCGCAGCGAAATAAAGGAGGAGGGCGAAGCCCGGGGGACATTCGCGGAGCAGCGTGCCCCGCCACCCTGATCCCGCCAGAGCGCCTCGCACCCATATGTCCGAATCGAATCCCGGTCGTTCATGCAGTCCCAGTTCAAAGCGGCGGCGGCGGATCGCTCGGCCGGCTCGGCATCAGCGGGCGGCCGCGCGGCCGCGGCGGTGCGGCCGGGGGCTCGACCGTTTCGGTCGACAGATCGGATGCCGCCTCGAGATCAGCGAAATCGCTGTCGCGCACGGCCGGCCTGGGCATGCCATTGCGCGGCCACCACTGGGCGATGCGATCGGCCGCCCAGTCCTTGCCGGCCAGGCCGAACGCCAGCGCCAGTGCGAACACCACGCCGGCCAGGATCACGATGAAACTCTCGCGCACGATGTCGCCGCCGACCTTGACATGGTCGAGCGCGATCAGCACCACGAAGATCATGATCGCGTACTGCGCCAGCTTGCCGAAGAAGCGGGCGTCGGCCAGCTTGACGTTGCGCGCATAGGTGATCACCGCGTCACCCACGAAACGCGCGAAGTACGAGCCGAAGGCCAGCACCAGCAGCGCCACGAAGATGTTCGGCACGAACCACACCACGCGCCCGAGCAGGTCGGTGATGTAGGTGAGCCCAAGGCCGTTGAACGCGATGATCAGCGCCGCCAGCACCACCAGCCAGTAGGCCAGCACGCCGATGATGTCACCGGTGTCTTTTTCCATGCCGCCCTGGCGCAGGAAATTGTCGAGGCCCGAGCGCTGGGTCAGCACGTTGAAGTTGACGGCCCGCAGCCCGCGCGTGACCGCAAAGCGCACCACCTTGGCGAACAGCCAGCCGACGATGACGACCAGCGCCGCGATCAGCAGCCGCGGCAGGAACGCGCCGATCTGGTAGAGGATCCCGCGCAGGGGCTCCAGGTAAAAGTTGAATTCGTTCATGCGGCTTCTCCTCGTGCGGTTTCGGCGCCGACCGGGGTTGCCAGGGCCTGCAACCCCTGCATGGGCACCTGAACCCAGTCGATGCGGTTGTTCAACTCGTAGCGCAGCTCGTACATGGCCTTGTCCATCTCGAACAGCGAGAGCAGCTCGGTTTCGGGCGCCGGCGCGCCGGCCACCGCCAGTGTGTCGACATAACCGCCCAGGAACGCGCTGCGCACCTGCCTTTCCCAGTCGGCCGCGGCGGCATCGAGCCGGGCCAGTTCATCGGGGTTGTGCGCGGCGCGCTTGAGCGCAGACCATCGCGCATAGTTGAACGAGCGCAGCATGCCGGCCACATCGCGCAGCGGTGAGGTCTTGGCGCGGCGCTCCGCGAAGTCGCGGGCCGGTTCGCCTTCGAAGTCGATGATGACGAAGTCGTTGCGCGACACCAGCACCTGGCCGAGGTGGTAGTCGCCATGAAAGCGCGACTTGATCCCGGTGGCATTGCCCGTTTCGGTTTCGAACTGTTCGATGCGCTGGAGCATCGACGCCTCCTGCGCCAGCAGGCGCTCGCCGTCGCGCTGGGCTTCGGGCGGCAGGCCCGCGAGCCGCTCGCGCAGCATGGCGAAGCTGTGGCGTGCTTCGGTGACCGCCGTGTCGCGCAGCGCGACGCGGTCGGCTGCCGTCAGCGGTTCGGGATCGAACGCCGGGTCGCCGCTCGAGCGCGCAAAGGCGAGATGCAGTTCGGCGGTGCGCTGGCCCAGTATCCGCACCAGCGTGAGAAAGGCGCCATGATCGACCACCGCATCGCCTTCCGGGGCGGCACGCTGCTCCGACAGGAATCGTTCGAGGTAGGCCTGCGTGTATTCCCATGCGTCGCCCTGGTTCGGCACGAAGGCCTGCAGCAGCGCAAGCGTCATCACGCTGCCGTCGGCGCCGTGGTACTCGATCGCACCGGCCACCGGCACGCAGTTGGCGAAACGGGCCACCTTGGTGAGGTAGCGGCCGACGTCGAGTTCGGGGTTGATGCCCTCGTGCAGGTGCCGGTAGCCCTTCAGGAACAGCTGGTCGCCGAGCGTGACCACGGTGTTGCTGCTGGCCGCGCTGGGCCGGCTCACGTCGAGCGCGTCGACGTCCTCCTGCGTCACGTCGGCCAGCGCGCCGGTCGAGGTGAAGCGGATTTCGCCGCGCTCGGCCGGCAGCGTGAGGCCCTGGGCGATCGCCAGCACCACGGCGCGGCAGAACGCCTCGTCGTAGAAGGCGTCGGCCATCAGGCCGACCTCGGCCTGCTGGCGCACCTTGGCAATCGCGGCCGGCGCGAGTTGCTTCATGCGCTCGTCGTCATGGTCTTCCCAGGCCAGTGCGAGCGGCATGAAGTAGGTCGACTTTGCATCGGTGGCCTGCACGTCGAGGATCGGCAGCATCCAGCGCAGCCGGCCGTGTTCCCACACGGCATGCTCGGCGATGGTGGTGCGCGTGATCGCACTGCCCTTGGCGCCGTACCAGCGCTGCACCTCGATGTGGCGTGCGAGCACGTCGGCCTCGACCTGCTCGCGCAGCCGCTCCGCCATGCCGATGCGCCACGGCATCACGCGCTCGCGGAAGAAGCTGCTCCAGCCGTCGAACAGCACCAGCGTCGGGCGCTCGCGCAGCCCCACGTCCTCCTGGTGCCAGGTCGGCATCGGGGCATCGGTGGTGAGCTTGAACCAGTAGAAGCCGTAAGACGCCAGCGTGAGCAGGTAAGGCAGCTCGCCGATCGGCGGAAACGAGGAGCGTCCGAGCATCTCGACCGGCACGCGCGTCTTGTAGGCCGACAGGTCGAGCTCGACCGGTTGCGCCGCGCGCGACAGGTTGAACACCGTGAGGATCACGTCGTCGTCGAAGATGCTGAGGTAGGCCAGGATCTTCCGGTTGCCGGGTCGCAGGAAGATCTTCTTGCCGCGGCCGAAAGCGCTGCTGGTCTTGCGCACGGCCAGCATGCGACGTGTCCAGTGAAGCAGCGAGCTGTTGTCACGCAGTTGCGATTCGACGTTGACGGATTCGTAGCCGTACATCGGGTCCATGATCGGCTGCAGGTACAGCCGCTGCGGATCGGCGCGCGAGAAGCCGGCATTGCGGTCGGGCGCCCATTGCATTGGCGTGCGCACGCCGTTGCGGTCGCCCACGAACACGTTGTCGCCCATGCCGATCTCGTCGCCGTAGTAGATGATCGGCGAGCCGGGCATCGACAGCAGCATGCCGTTCATGAGCTTGATGCGATCCTTGTCGTTGTCCATCAGCGGCGAAAGGCGGCGCCGGATGCCGAGGTTGATGCGTGCACGCATGTCCGACGCATAGGTCGTGTACATGTAGTCGCGCTCCTTGCTGGTCACCATCTCGAGCGTGAGCTCGTCGTGGTTGCGCAGGAAAATCGCCCACTGGCAGCCGTCGGGAATGTCGGGCGTCTGCTGCAGGATCTCGACGATCGGGTCGCGGTCTTCCTGCGCGATCGCCATGTACATGCGCGGCATGAGCGGGAAGTGGTACGCCATGTGGCACTCGTCGCCGTTGCCGAAATACTCGCGCACGTCTTCCGGCCACATGTTGGCTTCGGCCAGCAGGAAGCGGTTCTTGTACTCGGCATCGATCGCCGTGCGGATCTTCTTGATGACCGCGTGCGTCTCGGGCAGGTTCTCGTTGCTGGTGCCGTCGCGCTCCACCAGGTAGGGGATGGCATCGAGCCGGAACCCGTCCACGCCCATGTCGAGCCAGAAGCGCATGGTCTTGAAGATCGCCTCCAGCACCGCCGGGTTGTCGAAGTTGAGATCCGGCTGGTGGCTGAAGAAGCGGTGCCAGTAGTACTGCTTGGCCACCGGATCCCATGTCCAGTTCGAGGTCTCGGTGTCGGTGAAGATGATCCGCGTGCCCTGGTAGATCTGGTCGGTGTCGCTCCACACGTAGAAGTCGCGCTCGGGCGATCCGGGCGGCGCCTGCCGCGCGGCCTTGAACCAGGGGTGCTCGTTCGAGGTGTGGTTGATCACCAGCTCGGTGATCACGCGCAGGCCGCGCTTGTGGGCTTCGTCCAGCATCTCCTTGAAGTCGGACAGCGTGCCGTATTGCGGATGCACGTCTTCGTAGCCGGAGATGTCATAGCCGTCGTCGCGCAGCGGCGAGGGGTAGAACGGCATCAGCCAGATCGTGTTGACGCCCAGATCCTTCACATAGTCGAGCTTGGCCGTCACGCCCTTGAAGTCGCCCATCCCGTCCTCGTTGGTGTCGAAGAAGGCCTTGACGTTGAGCTGGTAGATCACCGCATCGCGGTACCACTGCGCGTCGTCGGTGCTGTCGATCTCGGGGGTTTCAAGGACCAGGGCTGGGACGGGAGCGTTCATGGGCAACGGGTTCCTCAAAGGAATTGTTCGAAGTCGTTCTCGTCGCGCACACGGCGCCGGACAAGCAGGATGTGGGCCGGCGCCTGCTGCGGGTCGAGCCGCACGTAGTGGGATTCGCCCTGCCAGAGAAAGCGTTCGTCGCTCAGCAGATCGTGCATCTGGAAGCTGTGGCCTGCCTCCACGCCGATCGACTCCGGCGTGAGGCCGACCCAGCCGTCCTGCGGGTTGTGCGGATCGAGGTTGACCACGGTGACGACCACGTTGCGGCCGTCGGGGGAGGCCTTGGCATAGGCAATCAACTGTTCGTTCTCGACGGGCAGGAAGCGCAGGCTGCCGTTGAACTGCAGCGCCGGGTTGTCATGCCGCACGCGGTTCACCCGCGTGATCAGCGGCGCGATGCTCTTCGGCTGGTCGTGATCCCAGTGGCGCAGCTGGTACTTCTCGGAATCGAGGTATTCCTCGCTGCCGGGGTTGCGCGGCAGGTGCTCCAGCAGCTCGTAGGCCGGCCCGTAGATGCCGTAGTTGGCCGCGAGCGTGGCGGCCAGCACCAGCCGCAGGCGGAACATCGCCGCTTCGCCGCCCTGCAGTTGCGCATGCAGGATGTCGGGCGTGTTGGGCCACACGTTGGGGCGGAAGTACTCGTAGCCCGGCCCCTGCGAGAGCTCGGTGAAGTACTCGACCAGCTCGGCCTTGGTGTTGCGCCAGGTGAAGTAGGTGTACGACTGCGAGTAGCCGACCTTGGCCAGCCGGTGCATGACCTTCGGCCGTGTGAATGCCTCGGCCAGGAAGATGACGCCGGGATGCTGGCGCTTGATCTCGGTGATGCACCACTCCCAGAACGGAAACGCCTTGGTGTGCGGGTTGTCGACGCGGAAGATCGTCACGCCTTCGGCGATCCAGTGGTCGAACACGCTCTTGAGTTCGAGCCACAGGCCTTGCCAGTCGTCGCACTCGAAGTTGAAAGGGTAGATGTCCTGGTACTTCTTCGGCGGGTTCTCGGCGTACTGCACGCTGCCGTCCGGACGCCAGCGGAACCAGCCCGGGTGCGCCTTCACGTAGGGGTGGTCGGGCGCGCACTGGAACGCGATGTCGAGCGCGATCTCCAGGCCATGGCCGTGCGCCGCCGCGACCAGATGGCGGAAATCGGCCAGGGTGCCCAGCGCGGGCAGGATGTCCTTGTGGCCGCCTTCGGCCGCGCCGATGGCCCATGGGCTGCCTACGTCGTCGGGCTCGGTCACCAGCGCGTTGTTTTTGCCCTTGCGGTCGATTCGGCCGATCGGGTGGATCGGCGGAAAGTACAGCACGTCGAAGCCCATCTTCGCGATCGCCGGCAGCCGCGTCTCCACGTCGCGCAGGGTGCCATGCTTGCCGGCCGGGCCGGTGGAGCGCGGGAACAGCTCATACCAGCTGCTGAAGCGCGCGCGCTCGCGGTCGACGATCAGCGGCAATTCGGTGAAGTGCGCCTCGAAGCGCCGGTCCGGGTACCTGGCGGCGACGGCAGCCTGGTCTTCGTCCAGCGCCATGGCCTTGAGGCTGGCGCCGTCGATGCTGCGGTCGGCGGCGCTGCGGTCCAGCGTCTGTGCCCAGGCGGTCAGCGCTTTCTGGTCCGCGCCCGTGGCACGGCCGGCCGCGCTCGCGATTTCGATGGCACCGACCTGCGCCGCCACGCGGATGTCTTCTTCATCGACGCGGCGCTCGAGTTCGTGCCGCCAGGACGCGAAGGAGTCGACCCAGGCGACCACGGTGTAGGCATAGCGGCCCGGCACCGGCGGCACGAAGTCGGCCTCCCAGATGTCGTTGTAGAGCAGCACCATCTCCACCTCGTGCGCCGCGACGTTGCCCTCGGGCCCCCAGCGCAGCATGACGCGCAGCACGTCGTGCCCTTCGGCAAAGCAATGGGCCTTGACCTCGAGCTTTTCGCCGGCTGTGCGCTTGACCGCGAAGCGCCCCGCGTCGACCACCGGCAGCACGGCATCGATGATGGTGCGCACGCGCCCGTCGGGCGGCATGCCGGGCGGTGCGGCTGCGAGAAGGGCGGGGGTCTGGGTTTCATGCATCGGTCGAGGGCTTCAGGATCAAGGTGGACAACGGCGGCAGGGTCAGGCTCAGCGAATGCGGTCGGCCATTGGCCGGCGTCGACGCAGCGGTCACGCTGCCCATGTTGCCCCAGCCGGCGCCCCCGTATTCGATGGCATCGCTGTTGAGCAACTCGCGCCAGACGCCACCGGTCGGTACGCCAACGATGTAGTTTGTACGCGGCAGCGGGGTCAGATTGCAAGCCACCAGCACCGGCGCACCGCCCCGACGCGGCTTGCGCAGGAACACCAGCACGCTGGCTTCGGCATCGTCGGCGTTGATCCATTCGAAGCCGTCGGGCGAGAAGTCGAGCTGGTAGAGCGCCGGCTCGGCCTTGTAGACCCGATTCAGTTCGCGCACGAAGCCTTGCAGGCCGGCGTGTTCGGGGTGTTCGGCCGCCCACCATTCGAGTTCGCCGTCATGCGTCCACTCGCGCCGCTGGCCGAACTCGCAGCCCATGAACAGCAGCTTCTTGCCCGGGTGCGCCCACATCAGCCCGAAGAGCGTGCGCAGGTTGGCAAACTGCTGCCAGCTGTCGCCGGGCATCTTGTTGATGAGCGAGCCCTTGCCGTGCACCACCTCGTCGTGCGAGATCGGCAGCACGAAGTTCTCGTTGAAGGCATAGATCAGCGAGAAGGTCAGCTGGTGGTGGTGGTGCCGGCGGTAGATCGGATCGCGTGCGAAGAACGACAGCGTGTCGTGCATCCAGCCCATGTTCCATTTCATGCCGAAGCCCAGGCCGCCCATGTCGGTCGGGCGCGACACCATCGGCCAGGCGGTCGACTCCTCGGCCACCGAGACCGTGTCGGGGTGCTCGCGGTACACCGCGCGGTTCAGGTCGCGCAGGAACTCGATGGCTTCGAGGTTCTCGCGGCCGCCGTTGCTGTTGGGAATCCACTCGCCGTTGTCGCGCGCGTAGTCGAGGTAGAGCATCGATGCCACCGCATCGACCCGCAGGCCGTCCAGGTGGTAGTACTCCAGCCAGAACAGCGCCGATGAGATGAGGAAGCTGCGCACCTCGTTGCGGCCGTAGTTGAAGATGCTCGAGTTCCACTCGGGGTGGAAGCCCTGGCGCGGATCTTCGTGCTCGAACAGGTGCGTGCCGTCGAAGTAGCCGAGGCCGTGCTCATCGGTCGGAAAGTGCGAAGGCACCCAGTCGAGCAGCACGCCGATGCCCCGCTGGTGCAGATGGTCGACAAACGCCATGAAGTCCTGCGGCATGCCGTAGCGCGAGGTCGGCGCAAAGTAGCCGGTGGTCTGGTAGCCCCAGGAGCCGTAGAACGGGTGTTCGGTGATCGGCATCAGCTCCACGTGCGTGAAGCCCATCTCGACCACGTAATCGGCCAGGCGGCTCGCCAGTTCGCGGTAGCCCAGCATCTGGCCATCCTGGCGTTGCCAGGAGCCGGGGTGCAGTTCGTAGATGGACATCGGCGCGTCGAGCGCGTTTTTCGGCGCGCGCGAGGCCATCCAGTCGGCGTCGTGCCAGTCGTGTTCGAGCGACCACACGCGCGAACCCGTGGCCGGCGGCGCCTCGGCATAGAACGCATACGGGTCGGCCTTGTCGACCACATAGCCGTTGTGCTGCGAAAAGATTCGGTACTTGTAGGCCTGCCCGCGCCTTGCCTCGGGCGCAACGCCCTCCCAGATGCCGCTCGAGTCGGGCCGGGGCTCCAGCGGCAGCGCGCTGTCGTTCCACCCGTTCCAGTCGCCGATGACGGAGACGGCGCGCGCATTGGGGGCCCAGACCGCGAAGGCGGCGCCCTTGCCGTCGGGTCGCAAATGGCATCCCAGCATGTCATGCATGCGGGCGTGGGTACCTTCACGGAATAGCCAGCTGTCTTGCTCGCCGAAGCGCTGTGGTTGGTTTTGCACGGATGAATTTCCCTTGTGGCCGGACATTGCGTCCGGTGGCTGCGAGCAACTCATTGGAGCGCGGAACCGCCCGGCAGCGCGAGCCGCCGAGGGAGCCTTGACCTGTAGGACAGCGGCTAGTGTGTCGGCGCCGCCGGAAATTCAGTGCAGTTCTGCGGCCGCGTGGATGGTTTCACGCACGCGCGGGTAGATCTGCGCGTTCCACTTGCTGCCGCTGAACACGCCGTAGTGCCCCACGCCGGCCTGCAGGTGGTGGACCTTGAGATAAGGCCGGATGTTGGTGCAGAGGTCTTGCGCCGCCACGGTCTGGCCGACCGCGCAGATGTCGTCGCGCTCGCCTTCGACCGTGAGCAGCGCGGTGCGGCGGATCGCGGCCGGGTTGACCCTGCGCGTGCCCACGGTGAGCTCGCCACGGGGCAGGTCGTAGGTCTGGAACACGCGCTCGACCGTCTCCAGGTAGAACTCGGCCGGCAGGTCGTTCACCGCCAGGTATTCATCGTAGAAATTGCGGATGGTGTCGGCCTTGTCGATTTCGCCTTCGACCAGGTGCTCGAACAGCTTCTTGAACTGCTCCTTGTGCCGCGCGGGGTTCATGCTCATGAAGGCCGAAAGCTGAAGAAAGCCGGGGTACACCCGCCGCGTGGCCCCCGCATGCGGCCATGGCACGCGGCTGATCAGGTTGCGCTTGAACCACTCGATCGGCTTGCTGGTGGCCAGGGTGTTCACGCCGGTCGGGTTGATGCGGCAATCGACCGGGCCGGCCATCAGCGTCAGGCTGCGTGGCGCGGCCGGGTTGTCGTCCTCGGCCATCAGCGCGGTGGCGGCCAGCGCCGCCACGCAGGGCTGGCACACCGCCACCAGATGCACGCCGGGGCCGATGGCCTCCATGAAGCTGATGAGCTGCAGCGTGTATTCGTCGAGCCCGAAGCCGCCTTGCCAGACCGGCACGTCGCGCGCGTTGTGCCAGTCGGTCACGTAGACGTCGTGGTCGCGCAGCAGCGTGCGCACCGTTTCGCGCAGCAGCGTCGCGAAATGGCCCGATAGTGGTGCAGCCAGCAGCACAGGAGGGTGCATCGTGCCCGTTTCCTTGCGGAAATGGAGCAAGGTGCCGAAAGGAGCCACCAGCACCGGCTCTTCATGCACGGCGACCTCCTGGCCCTCAACGACCACAGTCTTGATGTCCCAGGCCGGCCGCGAGTGGGTGATGCGCATGCGCGAGAACACCTCCAGCTGCGCCGCCATGCGCCGCACCGCGCTTCGCTCGGAGCCCGCGCTCCAGAGCGCGGCTCCCATGAACTGCGCGGTGAGCCGCAGTGGCGAGAGCATGTCGGCTTGAGTCTGGTAGGCCCGGTAAAGCATGAGGCCGTTGCAGGCAAGTTGCGGGCCAAGCCGGGCGGCGGTGGCATGGGGCTTGCACGGCGGCAGGCTGCCGTCGAATATGACGGCGTCAAGGAGCGTCGCAATGGCCAAACCCGTCCTCACGATCAGCAGCAAGAACTACGGTGCCTGGTCGTTGCGCGGCTGGCTCATGTGCCGCCTGGCCGGACTCGACTTCACCGAAAAGGTCATCCCGCCCGACGATCCGGCCATGAAGGCCGAGATACTGCTGCTCTCGTCGTCGATGCTGGTGCCGTCGCTGCAGCACGGCAGCGTGAAGGTGTGGGACACGCTGGCCATCGGCGAGTACCTCAACGAGATCAAGCCCAAGGCCGGACTGCTCCCGGCCGATGCCAAGGCGCGAGCGCACTGCCGCGCCATCAGCGGTGAAATGCACTCCGGTTTTGCGTCGATGCGCGGTGCGTTGCCGATGAACATCAAGGCCAGGTTTCCCAACTTCAAGATCTGGTCGCGCGCGCAGGCCGACATCGATCGTGTGGTCGTCATCTGGCGCGAATGCCTGAAGGCGTACGGCGGCCCCTTCCTGTTCGGCAAGCAGCCCTGCATTGCCGACGCAATGTACGCACCGGTGGTGACGCGCTTCATGAGCTACGACGTGGCGCTCGACCGCGAATGCACGGCCTACTGCAAGCGCGTCATGGAACTGCCCGCGATGCAGGAATGGGTCAAGGCAGCCAAGGAAGAGCCCGAGGAAATCGACGAACTCGACGCCGAGTTCTGAGCCCCGAGGCGCGCCTGGAACACGGGCGTGCTCAGGGTTGTTCGCGCACGGCCGTGACCATGCAGTAGTCGAACTCGTTCCAGAACATACCGAGTGCGAGCGAGCAGTAGCTGGCCACGATGTGCTTGCGCCGCCAGGGCGTGAGGCGGCCGCGTGCCTTCCAGAGTTCGGCCAGCGTGAAGCGGGTCGCGAGCACCGGAATGTGCAGCGCGCTCGGCGCGACGCGCCAGCGCAGCGACCGTACCTGAACATCGGCAAAGCCATGCTCGCGCAGTGCCGCGGTGAAATCGTCGCGCACCGCCAGCGTCGGCACCGCCCAGCTGTCGGCCCACAACCGGTGCAGCCAGTTGGCAAGCCGGCCCTGACGGCGCCGCAGCAGGAAGCCGTCGACCACCACCAGCCGCGCGCCGGGCTTGAGCAGGCGCGCGGCTTCGGCGATGAAATCGGCCTTGGCGGTGCCGCTTGCATAGCACGCGCTTTCGACGGCCCAGGCACCGTCGGCCGCGGCGGTGGGCAGGCCGGTGCGCGTGTAGTCGGCTTCGATGTGGGCCAACCGGTCGGCCACCCCGGCCTGTGCGTCCAGACGGGTTGCGATCTCGTTCTGCACGGCCACGTTGGTCACGGTCACGGCAAAGAGGCTGGGGCGCTCCCCGACCAGCAGGCGTGCAGTCGCACCCGCACCGCAGCCGAGGTCGACCACGCAGGCCGGCCCCGCGGCCGGCAACTGCAGCGCACGGCCTACGGCGCGGTTCATCTCGCCGAGCATGCCTTCGCGCCGCAGCGGGTTCAGCCCGGGGCGCCAATAGCCGAAGTGCATGTTGTAGTGAGCGCTCCAGGCCCGGTAGTCGTCAGCCACCTCGGTGAAGTAGTCCTGTGTGTCGGCCGAGGTGACGGGTGCTGTGGCCGCAACGGGTGCAGACGGGCTTGCCAACGGCAGGTCGGGGTTCAACCGGGCGGTCATGGAAACCAGGCGGTAAGCGGGGCGTACATCGGTGTGCATGGGGCTTCAGTTTTCGTTATTTCAGTTGAAACAGAAACGATTGGGCAAAAAAAGAGCGCTCAGATCATCGGCAGGCTGGCGTGGTGGGCGTTCGGATCTTCCGGCGTCTTCGACGAACCGTCACCGCGCACGAACTTCTGCACGCTGGCGCCCAGGCTCAGCACCTTGTCCAGCGTGCCGGGCGACAGGCGCAGCATCTCGTCGGCCCAGGTGGCGAGCTTGCCCATGAGGTCGAGCGTGGAGCGGATGCGGTCTTGCGCGTCGGCCGGCTCCTTCTGGAAATCGGGGCTGGCCACAAGCTCGCGCAGCATGCGCACGGTGGGGTCGAACTCGCGCTCCTTGCGCTCGCGCACCACGGTGCGAAACAGCTCCCACACATCGACGCTGGTTTCGAAGTAGTCACGCCGGTCGCCCATCACGTGGGTCACCCGCACCAGGTTCCAGGCCTGCAATTCCTTCAGGCTGTTGCTCACGTTGGAGCGCGCGACATTCAGGGTTTCGGAGAGTTCTTCGGCATGCAGCGGCCGGCCGTGCGCGAACAGCAAGGCGTGGATCTGCGAGACGGTGCGGTTGACGCCCCACATCGAGCCCATCTCGCCCCAATGGAGCACGAACTTGCGTTGGATGTCGGTGAGTTGCATGCGGTAAGCTTAAACATTCTTTGATTTCTGTCAATAAAGAAATCAATTCTTTTGCCATTGCTGGCTTGGCGGGTCGATTGGTTGCATACTGTTGTTTTATACAGTATTGAGGTCGCCATGACCGACGCTTTCATTCCGATCAGCGCGCTCAAGGGCCGCGGCGCCGCGACGCGCATTGCGCACCGCTTCGAAAAGGAGGCGCGAGACGCGTACGACGATGGTTGGGGCACGCTCGAAAACGAAGAGGCCGATGCACCTTCGGCGCCGCAAACCGAGGTGCGCTTCGAGGATGCCAAATCGGTGCTGAGCGACAACGACTCGCCCGACATTCCGTTCGATCGTTCGCTCAACCCCTACCGCGGCTGCGAGCACGGCTGCATCTACTGCTTTGCGCGGCCTACGCACAGCTACCTCAACCTGTCGCCCGGCCTCGATTTCGAAACCAAGCTCATCGCCAAGCGCAACATTGCCGAGGTGCTGCGCCACGAGCTGGGCAAAAAGAACTACCGGCCGAGCCAGATCGCCATCGGCACCGCGACCGACTGCTACCAGCCGATCGAGCGCGAGTTGCGCCTGACGCGATCGGTGATCGAAGTGCTGCGCGACACCAACCATCCGTTCGCGCTCGTCACGAAGTCGAGCGCGGTCGAACGCGACCTCGACCTCATCGCGCCGATGGCGGCCCGACAGCTGGCCGCCGTGTATGTGACCGTGACAACGCTCGACGGCGAACTCGCCCGCAAGCTGGAGCCGCGCGCGGCCGCACCGCACCGGCGCCTTCGCACCATCCGCACGCTGGCCGAGGCCGGCGTGCCGGTCGGCGTGAGCGTGGCGCCGCAGATCCCGTTCGTCACCGAAGACATGGAGCAGGTGCTCGAAGCGGCCTGGGAGGCCGGCGCGCGCTGTGCCTTCTACACGGTGATCCGGCTGCCATGGGAAGTGGCGCCGCTGTTCAAGCAGTGGCTGGAGTTGCACTATCCGCAGCGCGCCGACCGCATCATGGCGCGCATCCGCGAGATGCGCGGCGGCAAGGACTACGACGCCGACTTCGCCACGCGCATGAAGGGAAGCGGCCTGTGGGCCGAACTGATAGGCCAGCGCTTCCAGAAAGCCACGCGGCGCATCGGCTTCAACCGCGACCGGATTCCGATGAATCTTGGCGCGTTCCGGCCACCGGGTGCCGCGGGACAGGGAAGTCTGTTCTAAAGTCGGCAGGATGAATTCTGTCTGGATCGTGGTGATGGGGGTTTCCGGCTGTGGCAAGTCCAGCCTGGGTGACGCGCTGGCCAAAGACCTGGCGTTGCCGTTGATAGAGGGCGACGACTTCCATCCACCCGCCAATGTCGAAAAGATGCGCGCCGGCATTGCGCTCGTCGACGCCGACCGTGCGGGCTGGCTGGATGCGCTCGGAGCCGAACTCGCCGCCCACCCGAAGGGCGCGGTGCTCACCTGCTCTGCGCTCAAGCGTGCCTACCGCGACCGGCTGCGCGCGGCCGTGCCGGATCTGCGCTTCGTCTTCATGGAACTGACGCGCGAGGAGGCCGAGCGCCGCGTCGCGGCCCGTGCCGCGCAGCACATGTTTCCGGCCAGCCTCGTGGCCAACCAGTTCGCCACCCTCGAGTCGCCCGTGGGCGAAGCCGGCGTGCTGGCGGTCGACGCGACCTCGCCGATGGCCGCGCTGATCGCCCAGAGCAGGGCGTGGTTGTAGGAAAAACGGGATTCAGGCCCGCGCCACCCGCATGGCTTCGAGCGCTTCGGACGCGCGATCCATCACACGCGCGACCACCTCCATGTCGGCCTCCGAGGCCGACGCCACCATGGCGCTGACCACTTCGGCCTGAACCTGGAGCGTTTCGCGCGCCACCGCCATCCCCGCCTCGGTGAGCGACAGGCGCTTGACGCGCGCATCGGCGCTGTCGCTTTCGCGGCGCACCCAGCCTTGCCCTTCCATGTGCGCGACCAGCATGCTCACGCCGCTCTTGGCCACGAAGCAGCGCGCCGCCAGCGCCTGCTGCGTGATGCCGGGCGTGGTGGCGATGGTGGCCAGCACCTCGTGCTCGCCGACGCGCAGGCCGATGGCGGCGAGCCGGGCCGTCATCACGGCCTCGCAGAGGTTGTAGGCCCGCACGGCGGCCAGCCAGGCCAGCGTGCCGTGCGGCGCGGAAGGGGATTTCGGTGTCCGGGAAGGAGGGGTCATGGTTCGTTCAAAATTGAACTATAATGTTCAAAACTGAACCAATTCTAAACCCGTCATGAACCTCTACCTGCGCCTCCTGATGACCTTGCTGCGCGCCTGGCGCGCGCCGCGCCTCTCGCCGGGCGACACGCTGGAGCGCCAGCTGCGCGTGCTGCCCAACGACCTCGACCTGAACGGGCACATGAACAACGGGCGCTACCTCACGATCATCGACCTGATGCTGGTCGAGTACTTCGTGCGCACCGGCTTTGCCCGCACGATGCTGCGCCACGGCTGGCGGCCGATGGCAGGCGGCTCGCTCATCAGCTACCGGCGCGGGCTGCAGCCTTTCGAGGGGTACACATTGCGCTTCCGGCTCGACGCGACCGACAGCCACTGGAACTACATGCGCTTCGAGTTCGTGAAGGGCGACAAGGTCTGCGCCGCCGGCTACATGAAGGGTGCGGCCGTCGCGCGCAGCGGGCTGGTGCCCAACCTCGAGTCCTACGCCGCCATGGGCCTGCCCCTGCCGGCGGGCGAGTTGCCGGTGCCCGTGCGCGACTGGATCGCGGCCGAGCAGGGCGTGATGCGCGCGGCTTGGTAGCCCGGGCACCGGCAGCGGTTCAGACCGGGGTCAGCCAATCACCTCGGGCCAGTCGGTGTGGAAGAACTGGCCTTCCGGCTTGTCGATGCGCTCGTAGGTATGGGCGCCGAAAAAGTCGCGCTGCGCCTGCAGCAGGTTGGCCGGCAGGCGCTCGGCACGGTAGCTGTCGTAGTAGGCCAGTGATGCGCTGAAGGCCGGCACCGGAATGCCGTTGCGCACCGCCAGCGCCACGACTTCGCGCCAGTTCTGCTGCGTGCTGTTGAGCAGGTCCTTGAAGAAGGGCGCGAGCATCAGGTTGGCCAGTGCCGGGTCGGTGCGATAGGCGTCGGTGATGCGGTTCAGGAAGCGTGCACGGATGATGCAGCCGCCGCGCCAGATCGATGCGATGCCGCCGAAGTCGAGCCCCCAGTTCTTTTTCTCGCCCATGGTCTTGATCAGGTCGAAGCCCTGGGTGTAGCTGATCACCTTCGACGCATAGAGCGCGTCGTGCACCTTGGCGACCAGGTCTTTCTTTGCGGCGCTGAGGTCGGCCTTCGGCCCCTGCAGCTGTTTGCTCGCGACCACGCGCTGCTTCTTCTGCGACGACAGCACGCGCGCTTCGACGGCGGCGTTGATGGTGCTGATGACCACCGCGTTCTCGGCCGCATTGAGCAGCGTCCATTGGCCGGTGCCCTTCTGGCCGGCCTTGTCGAGGATCAGATCGACGATCGGCTTGCCGGTCTCGGGATCCTTCTGCTCGAGCGCCTTGCCGGTGATCTGGATCAGGTAGCTTTGCAGATCGCCTTCGTTCCATTCGTTGAAGATCGCGGCCATCTCGTCGGTGGTGAAGCCGGCGGCCTTGAACAGGCTGTAGGCCTCGCAGATGAGCTGCATGTCGCCATACTCGATGCCGTTGTGGATCATCTTCACGTAGTGACCGGCGCCGCCGGGACCGATGTGGATCACGCAGGGCTGGCCGTCGACCTTGGCTGCGATGCTTTCGAAGATCGGCTTCATCACCTCCCAGGTCGACGCCGGGCCGCCGGGCATGATTGCCGGCCCCTTGCGCGCGCCTTCCTCGCCGCCCGACACGCCCGCGCCGATGAAGCGCAGGCCCTTGGCTGCAAGATAGGCGTCGCGCCGCTCGGTGTCGGTGTAGAGGCTGTTGCCGCCGTCGATCACGATGTCGTCCTTGTCGAGCAGCGGAATCAGTTGCTCGATTACCTGGTCGACCGCGGCGCCGGCCTTCACCATGATCTGGATCTTGCGCGGCAACGCCAGGCTCTGCACAAAGGCTTCGAGTGTGTCGCAGCCGACCAGTTGCTTGCCCGGATTGCGTGCGACGAACTCGTCGGTGGTTGCCGTGGTGCGGTTGAAGACGCTGACCTGGAAGCCACGGCTCTCCACGTTCAACACCAGGTTCTGGCCCATCACGGCCAGGCCGATCAATCCGAAGTCGCTTTTCTTCACGCTGTTGCTGCTCATGGATGTCCTTCTTGCGGCGCAGGCTGCGCCCGGGTTGTTTCAGCCGGGGATTGTGCCGGGCATGGCGCGGTCGTGTGATCCGGATACACCGCACGCGTTTTTTTGGCTAGAGTGGACACCAACCATAAGGAGCAGGCTTTGGAGAACAACGATGAAGGCTTTGAGATCACGGAGAAGCTGGTCTTCGACCTGAACCTCGCGCTTTACCTCGACCTGGTGGCCGTGTTGGAAAAATCGGGTGTCATCACCTACCGGCAAATGGCCGCGCGCGTGCTGAACGTCAGCATGGACGCCCGCGACGACGGCGACAGAAACCTTGCGAACGCGTTGGAAGGCATCGCCAAGGGATTCGCGGGGCAGGGCGATGGCTTGTCGATCGGCCTCCTGAAGGCCGCCCGCGAGATCCGCGAGGACGAAGCGCTGGGCGACGTGCCGATGCGTCCGGACGAGTCCTGACGGTTCCCGGTCAGGCCGGGCGGCGCGGCCGATGCCGTTGTCGCCGCTCGACCAGCTCGAAGCCGGCCATGCCGGCCAGCATGGCGCAGACGAACACCAGCGCCTTGGCCTCGCCCATGCCGAGCGCCACCAGCCCGGGGCCGGGGCAGAAGCCCGCGACGCCCCAGCCGAGCCCGAACACCAGGCTGCCGATGACGAGCCGGCGATCCACGTGCCGCGCCGTGGGCAGCCTCATTTCGGCGCCCAGCAGCGAACGCGCGCGTCGGCCGGCGACGAAGAAGGCACCCATGCCGACCGCGATCGCGCCGGCCATCACGAACGCCAGGGAGGGATCCCACTTGCCGGCCAGGTCGAGAAAGCCGAGTACCTTGCCCGGGTTGGCCATGCCGGAAACCAGCAGGCCGAGACCGAACACGAGGCCGGCCAGGAACGAAGTGACAGCGAGCATGACGAGCCTTCAGATCGCCAGCAGATGGCGAATCACGAACACCGTGACGAAGCCGGCGCCCATGAAGGCCACCGTGGCAACCAGCGAGCGCGGCGACAGGCGCGACAGGCCACACACGCCGTGGCCGCTGGTGCAGCCCGCGCCGTAGCGCGTGCCGATGCCGACCAGCAGGCCCGCCGCGACCAGGGCCAGGTAGCCGGCATCGATCTGCGGCGCCGGCCATGGCGCGAACACCAGGTAGGCGAGCGGCGCGCCCACGAGCCCCAAAGTGAAGGCCAGGCGCCACGCGACATCGCCACTGGCCGGCCTGAGCAGCCCGCCGACCACGCCGCTGATGCCGGCAATGCGGCCATTCAGCAGGGCGAACATGGCGGCCGCGATGCCGATCAGCACGCCGCCTGCGAGCGAGGCCCATGGGGTGAAATGCGTCCAGTCGATCGAGATCATCGCGCTTCCTTCGGGCAGTAGAGGCGGTACAGCACTGCCAGTATTTCGAGCAGCGCTGGATCCGACACGTTGTAGTAGATGTTCTTGCCTTGCCGGCGCGTCTCGACTACACCCTCGTTGCGCAAAACGCCCAGCTGCTGGGACAGCGTGGGTTGGTGAATGCCCAGTTGCGCCTCCAGCTCGCTGACGCACATCTCGCCTTGCGACAGCTGGCACAGCAGCAGCATGCGCTCCTCGTTGGCGAGCAGTTTCAGGGCGCCGACGGCGCGACCGGCGCCGCTGCGCAGGACTTGCGGATCGATGACGGTGGGGGAGCGCGGCATGAGGTCGAAGGAGATATTCAAGCTGCGATTAATATATCAGATAATATAATGTAATTAAGTATATCGTTCGACTGCCACGAAAGATCTCCATGACTGTGCGAACCACCACCCGCGCGTTCTTCGATCCGCAAACCTGGACCGTGTCGTACGTCGTCTGGGATCACGCAACGCGCCACGCCGCTGTCATCGATCCCGTGCTCGACTACGACTTCAAATCAGGCCATACGGGCACGAAGTCGGCCGACAAGGTGCGCGCGTATCTGCAGGCCGAGCAACTGCAGGTCGACTGGATCCTGGAGACGCATGCGCACGCCGACCACCTGTCAGGCGCGCGCTGGCTGCAGGAGTGCGTTGGCGGGCGCATTGCCATCGGTGCCCACATCCGCGAGGTGCAGGTCACTTTCAGGAAGCTCTACAACCTGGAGCGCGACTTTCTGCCCGACGGCAGCCAGTTCGACCACCTGTTCGGCGATGGCGAGACCTTCATGATCGGCACGGTAGAGGCCACCGCGCTGTGGGTGCCCGGCCATACCCCTGCGGACATGGCCTACCGCTTGGACGGGGCGGTCTTCGTCGGCGACACGCTGTTCATGCCCGACGTCGGCAGCGCGCGCGCGGATTTTCCCGGCGGTGATGCGCGCACGTTGTATCGCTCGATGCGTCGCCTGCTGGCATTGCCGCCGGAAACCACGATGTACGTCTGCCACGACTATCCGCCGGCTTCGCGCGGGCCCGCCTGGCAAACGACCGTTGCGGCGCAGCGCGTGCACAACATCCATGTGCGCGACGGCATCGGCGAGGACGAGTTCGTTGCCATGCGCCAGGCGCGCGACGCGACGCTCGACGTCCCGGCGCTCATCCTGCCGTCGATGCAGGTCAACGTGCGGGCAGGGCAACTGCCCCCGCCGGACGACAACGGCGTGGCCTATCTGCGCATTCCGCTCAACGCGCTGCCGCGCCATTGAAGCGCTGCTAGCGCGCCTCGGTGCCCAGCGCGTCGAACACGCGCATCGCAGCATAGGCATCGTTCGCGGCATAGCGCAGTTGCCCCTCGCTGAGGTGTCTTGCAGCCCAGTTCGACGTGGTTTGCTTGCGCGATTTGACGAAGCGCTGGTTGAACATGAGCGCCACCGCGGTCTTCACGCCCACCGAGTTGCGATGGCCCCGGCGCCGGAACACCGTGTCGAGATCCAGCACAGCCTGCGGCTCGATGCCGAGCTTGGCGCGGATCTGGGTCCGGTCGCTCGACAAGCCGAAGCCGACCTTGGTGAGCGCGCTCGACGCCAGCAGGCTGGCTGCCGCAGCGCGGCACACCGAATCGTGCAACTGGAACACCCAGGCGCGGTCGATCGCGGCCAGTTGCACCGTGTGCGGGCCGGTCGAGACTTCGTTCTTCAGGAAGGTGGGCTTCGATTCGGTGTCGAAGCCGACCACGCTCAGCTGCCCCAGCGCAGCCAGGGCGCGCGCGGCATCTTCCGGCGTCGCGACGAGTTCGATGTCGCGCAGCTCCAGGCCCGCGAAAATTTCGAGCGTGGCAATCTCTTCGCGGCTCGGCAGCGTGGGCAACGGCGCGCTCATCGGGCGCCCGACGAAACGGGCTTTTTCTTCTGTTTGGGCGGCTGGCCGGAGCGCATCGCCGCCTCCCAGGCGCGGCGGCCCCACACCGCCGCTTCGTCACGATCCTCGAACACTTCGGCGGGCGCCTGCCGGTACGACATCTGCATCATCTTTCCATTGCGGTTGTATTCGAAGGCCGGCAGCCTGAGCCGGTCGAAATGGGCCACGCTTTGCGCGTCGGCCTTGAGGTAGAGCGTGTCGCCGGCCACCAGCCCGAACATGCGGCCCTCGTGGTACACGCCGTGGCCGCCGAACATGCGTTTGGCTTCGATACGGCCCAGGCGCTCAAACACCTCGTGCAGGCTCTGGACGAACTCGCTCATGGCCGGTACTGCGTTGCAGGATCGTTCAGGCGTTGCTGGCCGAGCGCTTGACCGTGGCCAGCAAGGCGCTGGCACCGATGAAGACCGAGCCCGACGCGCGGTTGAACCAGCGCGCCCGGCCCTCGGTACGCAGCCAGGGCGCAATGCGTGCCGCGAAGCTTGCATAGAACATCAGCCAGAACAGCTCGAAGGCCACGAAGGTGGCGCCCAGCACCACGAACTGCGGCAACTGCGGCGCGGCCGGGTCGATGAACTGCGGGAAGAAGGCGGTGAAGAACAGCAATGCCTTGGGGTTGCTCACGCCGACCAGCAGCCCTTGCAGATAGAGGCTGCGGCGGCTCTTGCGCTCCGTGCCGCGGTCGGGCAGTGCGAAGCTCGATGTGGTCGAGCGCAGCGTCGTGACGCCCACGTAGAACAGATAGGCGACGCCGAACCATTTGATCGCGCTGAACACATGCTCCGACGCGGCCAGCACCGCGCCGAGGCCGATGGCCGAGAAGCTCATGATCGCAAGCACGGCCGTGACGCTGCCCATGGCCGAGAAGAATGTGCGGCGCGCGCCGTGGTTTACGCCGTTGGTGACGCACATCAGCACGCTTGGGCCGGGCGTAACGGTGAGGACGAGGACGGCAATGACGTAGAAAAACCAGGTGTGCAATGACATGAGAGGAGCTTCGATGGTTCAGGATGTGATTTCAATACGGTTGCCGTCGGGGTCGAGCACCACGCTCTCGTAGTAGCCGTCGCCGGTGCGGCGCGGGCCGTCGAGCACGGGGTAGCCGTCGGCCCGCAGGCGCTGTGTCAGCGTGTCGACCAGCGCGTCGGAGCCGACCGCGATCGCCAGGTGCGTCCAGCCCATGCGTTGCGCGCCGGCCTCGGCGGCCACGGGCGCCAGGGTCGTGGTGGTCATCGCCTCGATGCGCGCCCCATCGCCCAGGCTCAGAAAGCACGATGCGAAGCCCTTGGCCGGGTTGGCATAGCCCGCGCCGGCAGTCGCGCCGAAGTAGTTCACGTAGAACTGCTTGCAGCGCTCCAGGTCTTCGGTCCAGAGGGCGATGTGGTCAATGCGCATGGGGTTTCAATTTTCGCGGGGCAGGCAATGGTATTCAACCCGCTCGCGGCCGGTGCCCGGATGGCGGTCGACCGCGCCGCGCACCAGGCCATAGCGCGTGTAGAAGCGCTGTGCGCTGCTGTTCGCCGTGGCCACATGCAGCCGCCATCCTGCAGGCATGCGCCGGCTGGCTTCGTCGAGCAGCAGACGGCCGAATCCCTGGCCCTGCAGGTGCGGGTCGACAAACAGCTGTGCGACATAGCGGCGGGCCGGGTGCAGCGCCATGAAGGCCAGCAGCTGACCCTGGCGCTCGATCACCAGCACCTCGCAGGGCGGCTGGAACTCGGCCTGCACGCGCGCCAGCCAGTGTGCGATCGGTTCCAGCACCTGCACGTCGCGATGGGCCGAGGCCCACCCGCGCCGCCAGATGCCGGCGAGGGCCGCGGCTTCGCCCGGCGCGAAGTTGCAACGGCGCAGGCGCGAGGTGGAGGCGGGCGTCATGCTGCGCCCAGGACGGCGGCCACGAACGCCGTCTTGGCATCGGTGTAAGCCTCGCGGTCGACGCGGTGCAGCACCGCGAGGTCGTTCTTGAGCGCGCCGTAGCGGGCGGCCAGCGCGCCATCGGCGCGCAGCGCGTCGCGAAAGCGCAGGCGCCGCTGCCATTCGTCGCCGCCGTGCACCACCACATGAAGATGGTGCGTGCGCCGGCCGTCGGCCCAGCGCATGAACCAGCGCCGATTCGTCAGAGTGGCATTGAACCCGGCTGACGTGGTGTAGTGCGACTGCAGCAAGGGGCCGGCCAGCGCATCGGCCACCGCCATCGACTCGACGCCGGCCAGGATATCGATCACCGGCTTGGCCGTCATGCCCGGAATGGCCGTGCTGCCAAAATGTTGCACGTCGATCAGCTGGCCCGGGAACAGCGACATCAACCGCGCGCGCTCCGCTTCGAACTGTGCCGGCCAGCGTGCGTCCCAGGGGCTCAGTGCCACTTCTTCATGGATCGCGCGTTCCAGCGACTCGGCCTCGGTCGGCAACATGGTTCAGCCCGACAACGCGGCGGCGTGATGCGCCAGATGGTCTGCGACAAAGCTCTGGATGAAGTAGTACCCGTGGTCGTAGCCCTCGTGCCGGCGCAGCGTGAGCGGCTGGCCGATGGCCTTGCAGGCCGCCTCGAACAAGTGGGGGTGCAGTTGCTCGGCCAGGAATTTGTCACCCAGGCCCTGGTCGATCAGGATGCCGGCCGGGTAGGGCGCCACCGGCTGGTGCTGCATCAGCACCGTGGCGTCGTGCTCGATCCAGCGCCCGCTGTCGGCGCCCAGATAGCCGGTGAAGGCCTTGACACCCCACGGGCATTGCGTGGGCGCGCAGATCGGCGCCAGGGCCGACAGCGACTTGAACAGACCCGGATGCCGCAGCGCCAGCGTGAGCGCACCGTGGCCGCCCATCGAGTGGCCGGACAGGCCGAGCTGGTGCAGGTCGATCGGAAACTGCGCGCCCAGCAGCGGCAGGAGCTCCTTGATCAGATAGCTCTCCATGCGCCAGTGCTTGGCCCAGGGCGCCTCGGTCGCGTCGAGATAGAAGCCGGCCGCGACACCGAAGTCCCAGCTGTCCGCCTCACCCGGCGCGTTGGCCCCACGCGGGCTGGTGTCGGGCGCGACCAGCGCGATGCCCAACTCGGCCGCGAGCCGCTGCGCGCCGGCCTTCACCATGAAGGTTTCTTCGTTGCAGGTGAGGCCCGCCAGGAACATCACGGCCGGCACCTTGCCGACGGCAGCCTGCGGTGGCAGGAAGACCGAGAAGCGCATCGGCAGGCCGATCTCGCGCGATTCGTGCTCGACAAAGCGTTGCACACCGCCGAAGCAGCGGTGTTCGGAAAGCGTCTTGATGGCGTCGGTCATTGGGAAAGCAGCGGAACGAGTTCAAGCACCGCATCGGCGAACACGCGTGGCGCCTCCTGCGGTATGTTGTGGCCGACGCCCGGCACCAGACGGTGCGAACGCGGCCCGAGAAAGTAGTGGCTGTGGTCGGCGGTGCCTGTCGGCGCCATGACGCCATCGTCGGCGCCGTCGAAGGTGATGGACGGCACGGTGACGTGCGGCAGTTGCGCGAGACGCGCCTGGAGGTCGGCATAGGCCGGGTCGCCCTCGACCAGGCCGTAGCGGTGCCGGTACGAGTGGATCACCACATCGACGAAATCGGGGTTGTCAAAGGCGGGCGCGCTGCGTTCCCATGTCGCTTCGTCGAAGTGCCAGGTCGGTGACCAGAGCCGCCACAGCAGCTTGCACAACGCGTGGCGGTTTTGTTCCAGCCCGGCACGGCCACGCTCGCCGTGGAAGTACCACTGGTACCAGTAGCGAAACTCGTTCTCCGGCGCGGCGGGTGTCGCCGCGATCGCGATGTTCTGTACCTTGTAGCTGTTGAAGGACACCAGGCCCGCGCAGCGCTCGGGCCACAGCGTCGCCGCCACGCAGGCAGCAGTGCCACCCCAGTCGTAGCCGGCCAGCACGGCGCGCGGGATGAGCAGCGCGTCGAGCAGCGCCAGCAGATCCGACGCGAGTGCCGCCTGCTCGCCGGAGCGCGGTGTCGCCGGATCGACGAACTGCGTCGGCCCGAAGCCGCGCAGGTACGGCACCACCACGCGGCAGCCTTGCGCCGCGAGCAGCGGTGCCACCTCGGCGTAGGCATGCACGTCGTACGGAAAGCCGTGCATCAGCAGCACCGGCGGCCCGTCGGCCGGGCCGCTCTCGTGGAATGCGACATCGAGCACGCCCGCCCGGGTGCGGCGCAGCGTGCCCAGGGCCGCTTCAGTCATACAGCACCACGCCGCGGATCGACTCGCCGCGCTTCATCAGATCGAAGCCCTTGTTGATGTCTTCCAGAGGCATGGTGTGGGTGATCAGGTCGTCGATGTTGATCTTGCCTTCCATGTACCAGTCGACGATCTTCGGCACGTCGGTGCGCCCGCGCGCGCCACCGAAGGCCGAGCCTTCCCACTTGCGGCCGGTGACCAGCTGGAACGGCCGCGTGCTGATCTCGGCGCCGGCTTCGGCCACGCCGATGATGATGCTGCGGCCCCAGCCCTTGTGCGTGCACTCCAGCGCCTGGCGCATCACCTTGGTGTTGCCGATGCATTCGAAGCTGTAGTCGGCGCCGCCGTCGGTGAGCTGCACGATCGCGTCGACCACGTTCTCGGTGTTCTTGGGGTTGATGAAGTGGGTCATGCCGAACTTGCGCGCCATGGCTTCGCGTTCGGGGTTCAGGTCGACGCCGATGATCTTGTCGGCACCAACCATCTTCGCGCCCTGGATCACGTTCAGGCCGATGCCGCCCAGGCCGAACACCACCACGTTCGCGCCGGCCTCCACCTTGGCCGTGAAGATCACCGCACCGATGCCGGTGGTAACACCGCAGCCGATGTAGCAGACCTTGTCGAAGGGCGCGTCTTCACGGATCTTGGCGAGCGAGATCTCGGGGGCGACCGTGTAGTTGCTGAAGGTCGAGGTGCCCATGTAGTGGAAGATCGGCTTGCCATCGAGGCTGAAGCGCGAGGTGGCATCTGGCATCAGGCCCTTGCCCTGGGTGCCGCGGATCAACTGGCACAGGTTGGTCTTGCGCGAGAGGCAGAACTTGCACTGGCGGCATTCCGGCGTGTAGAGCGGAATGACGTGGTCGCCCTTTTTCAGGGTGGTGACGCCGGGGCCGACGTCGACCACGATGCCCGCGCCCTCATGCCCGAGGATGGCCGGGAAGATGCCTTCCGGGTCGGCACCCGAGAGTGTGTAGTAGTCGGTGTGGCAGATGCCCGTCGCCTTGATCTCGACCAGCACCTCGCCGAACTTCGGCCCTTCCAGGTCGACGGTTTCGATGGTGAGCGGGGCTCCGGACTTCCAGGCGACGGCGGCTTTTGTTTTCATGGGCAGTGGGAAGGTCGTTTCAAAAGAGCGGCCACTATAAAACGCGCCTTCCCACACCGCCCGGCGGCGGGCGGCTGGGCCCGGGAAAAGATATGTTTGAAAACTAATGTTTCAGAATGTGTTTTAGTGCACGCGGACTTTTCCCGCCCCGTGGCACGATGACTTTCAGTGCAAAAAGTCCTCTGCCACCCGATGAAAACCCTCTCTGACCGCGCACTTCTGGAACGTGCCCTGATCGCCATCGAGCAAGTCATGGCCCGCACCGGCTCGGCGCCTGACCACGGCGTTGGCACGCCGGCCGGCGAGGCCGTGGCGATGTGCCTGACCTCTGCGGCCGCGCTGGTCGACGTGGCGCAGGTGCTCCTGCGCGAGGCGCCGGAGCAATCGCCTGAGGTCCAGTCGCAGGCGTGGCAGGCGTTGATCGCCCACACGAAGAACGCCAGCCGTACCGCGCACCAGGCGGTGCTGGTGCTTTCGTCGCAGCGCAATCTCGTCGCGGCGCAGGACGGCATCACGCTCGCGAGCGATCCGGGTCGTTCTGCCAGCCAGGCAGCGCACTGATGGCACTGATCTGTCCGGCCTGCGGCACGGAAAACCGCGCCGTCTCCAAGTTTTGCATCGAATGCATCGGCGTGCTGCAACCCGACTTCGAACCGACCAAGGTCGTTCCGCTCCGGCCGTCGGGCGGGCGCAACACGACGCTGCTCGGCATGCCCTCCGCGCTGGCGGCCTTCGCGTCGTCGGCGCCTGCGTCTGCACCGGCGCCGACGCCTGTCCCCGCCCCGGTCAAGAGTCGTGACGTACCGGAAACGCGCAAAGGCCTGTGGCTCAGCCTTGCTGCGTTTGCCCTCACGCTCGTGATCGGCGCCGCCGGTTGGGTCGTCGCCGGTGCGGGCGGCTGGTACATCTACAGTTCGAGCAGCGCGGCGGAAGACGCGGCGCACCCGGTCGCCCCTGCTGCCGCTGCGCCGGTTGCCGCTGCCCCCCTCCTCATTGCGCCCGCCACCGTTGCTCCGGCCGCGCGCGTGGTGCCGGCGAAAGACGTCGCCGTCGCCGTCATCGCTCGACCGGCTGCGCCCCCTTCGAAGCCGCGCGGCATGGCCCACAGTGACCCCGGCACTTCGTGCGCCAGCCTTGGTTTTCTCGCCAGGTCGCAGTGCATGGTGGCGCAGTGCGCCAAGGGCGAATACCGGGCGCAGCCGGCATGCCAGGCGGTGGTAGCGCAACAGCGGCTGATGGAAGAAAAGCGCAATCCCACCCTGGCGAATTGAACGGGTAAACCCGCAAAAAGATCGCTTATCGATCAGATTGGATTGCTGATCGAACAAACTTCGCTGTGCGGCGCTGCTTTTCGCGCGCAGCCCTTCTAAAGTGTGCCTCGCTTCAACCCGAACGAGACGCACCATGATCAGCGGCAAGACCACCCTCATCGCCCACATCGGCTATCCGACCGAATCGTTCAAGGCGCCCATGATCTACAACCCCTGGTTCAACCAGCAGGGTATCGACGCCGTGGTGGTGCCGATGGGCGCCAAAGCCGAGGACTACCCGGCCGTGATCAAGGCGCTCGCCACCCTGACCAATCTGCGCGGCGCGCTGGTGACCATGCCGCACAAGATCACGACCATGAGTCTGGTCGACGAAGTCACGCCCACCGCGCGCATTGCGGGCGCCTGCAACGCGATCCTGAAGCGGCCCGACGGCACGCTGCTCGGCGACCAGTTCGACGGCGCCGGCTTCGTGCGCGGCGTCGAGCGCAAGGGCCGCGCGCTCCATGGCACGCGCGTACTGGTATCGGGTGCGGGCGGGGTCGGCTCGGCCATCGCGGCATCGCTGGCAGCGGCCGGTGTGGCGGAATTGGCGCTGTTCGACGCGAACACCGCCTCTGCCGAAGCGCTGGCCGGCCGGCTGCGTGAGCACTACCCGCTGCTTGTGGTCAAGACCGGTTCGAAGGATCCGGCCGGCTTCGACGTGGTGGTCAATGCCACGCCGCTCGGCATGAAGGAGGGCGACCCGTTGCCGTTCGACATCGACCGCATTGCGCCCACGACCTTCGTCGGTGAGGTCGTGATGAAGTCCGAATACACGCCGTTGCTGCGCGCCGCGCTCGACAAGGGCTGTGCCGTGCAGGTCGGCACCGATATGTTGTTCGAGATGATCCCGGCGTACCTCGAGTTCTTCGGGTTCGGCACCGCGACCGCCGACCAGTTGCGCGCGACCGCGCAGATCCAGTACTGACTCTGGCGACAATGCCTGCACCATGAAAAAAATCCTCGTCCTGAACGGCCCCAACCTGAACCTGCTCGGCACGCGTGAACCCGCGCAGTACGGCTACGAGACGCTGGCCGATGTCGAGCGCATGTGCGCGGAGGCGGGCGCCAAACTCGGCGTGCAGGTCGAGTGCCGGCAGTCGAACCACGAAGGCCAGTTGATCGACTGGCTGCACGAGGCCGGCCGCGAGATCGCTGCCGGCAACATGATCGGCGTGGTGATGAATCCGGGCGCCTACACCCACACGTCGATCGCGCTGCACGACGCGATCAAGGGCGCGAGCGTGACGCTGATCGAACTGCACATCTCCAACGTGCATGCACGCGAGGAATTCCGCCACCACTCGTACATCTCGCCGGCCGCGCGCGGGATCATCGTGGGGCTGGGCGTCAAGGGCTACCCGTTGGCGATCGAGGCGCTGGTGCGGCTTCAGTAGGTTTTCGGCGGCCTGGGCCGCCCTGGGCCGCATGCGGCGGCCGAACACAAAGAAATTCGGTGATCTTTGTCACCAAATGCCGAATGGCCTGCGGGCCGACACGGCCCGAACTGCTGTGCAGGCGCCCCGCTTCGGGACAATAGCCCGCACAGGGGTACTCCAATCTTGATTACAGACGAACGCGCCAAATGGAGCGCGGCCGACCGGGTGTGGCGTCTTGCCAGCCAGAACTTGCAGTTGCTGGCGATGCTCGAGGTGCTGCAGGAGCATACGGCGGCCGACATCGACCATCTGGCGCTGGCCACACACACGACGCAGGCGTTTCCGGCGCAGATCAGGCAGGCCGAAAGAGAACTGCCGATCGATCCAGGCGGTCGTGCGCGCGACGCGCTCACCACAGCGCGGGCCAAGGCCCGCCTGCTTCACTTGCTGGCGCTTCGGGCCAACCGCGCGCAACCGGTGACGTCGGGCCAACTGCCGCGCGTCGCCCAGTCGCTGCGGCAACTGGCCGATGCCTGCGAAAGCCTGTGCAACTGGATCGCCGCGCATGAAGAGGCCTTCGAGAAGCCCGATCCGACCGAACCCATGCCGCTCGAGGCGGCATAGCGTCCTTCAGTTCAACTGAAGAATTCCTTCGCCTTGTCGAACCAGCCCTTGTCGGTGGGGCTGTGCTTGTTGCCCCCTTTCTTGAGCGATTCGTCGAGCTCCTTCACCAGCTTGCGCTGGTGCTCGGTGAGCTTGACCGGCGTTTCCACGCGCACGTGGCAGTACAGGTCGCCCGGGTAGCTGCCGCGCACGCCCTTGATGCCCTTGCCGCGCAGGCGGAACTGCTTGCCGCTCTGGGTGCCTTCGGGGATATCGATGGCGGCGGCGCCCTTGAGCGTGGGCACGTTGATCTCGCCGCCGAGCGCTGCGGTGGTCATGCTGACCGGCACCACGCAGTGCAGGTCGTCACCCTCGCGCTCGAAAATCTCGTGCTTCTTGAGCCGGATCTCGATGTAAAGGTCGCCGGGCGGCCCGCCGTTGGTGCCGGGCTCGCCGTTGCCGGTGCTGCGGATGCGCATGCCGTCGTCGATGCCGGCCGGGATCTTCACTTCCAGCGTCTTGTTGTTCTTCAGCTTGCCCTGGCCATGGCAGGTGGTGCACGGCTCGGGAATGATCTTGCCGCTGCCATGGCATTGCGGGCAGGTCTGCTGCACGCTGAAGAAGCCCTGGCGCATCTGCACCGCGCCGGCGCCGTTGCAGGTGGTGCAGGTGATCGGCTTGGTGCCCGGCTTGGCGCCGCTGCCATGGCAGGTGCCGCACTCGTCCCAGCTCGGAATGCGGATCTGGGCGTCCTTGCCCTCGGCCGCTTCCTCGAGCGTGACTTCCATCGCATAGCTGAGGTCGCTGCCGCGGAACACCTGGCGTCCGCCACCGGCGCGTCCGCGGCCACCGCCGCCGAACACGTCGCCGAAGATGTCGCCGAAAGCCTCGGCGAAACCGCCGAAGCCTTCCGCGCCCGGGCCGCCGCGCATGTTGGGATCGACGCCGGCATGGCCGTACTGGTCATAGGCGGCGCGCTTCTGGCCGTCCGACAGCATCTCGTAGGCTTCCTTCACCTCCTTGAACTTGGCCTCGGCGTCGGTGCTGGTGTCGCCGTGGTTGCGGTCGGGGTGGTGCTTCATCGCAAGCTTGCGATAAGCCTTCTTGATTTCTTCCTCGCTCGCGTTCTTCGGAACGCCGAGGGTTTCGTAATAGTCGCGTTTGGTGGCCATGGTCGGTCGGTGCGGGCGGTCTTCTCAACAAGCGTAAAAGGCTGGATCACCCCGGGAGGTGATCCAGCCTTGTGTCAGTGCCGGGCAATCAGCCCTTCTTGACTTCCTTGACTTCGGCGTCGACGACGTTGTCGTCGGCGGGCGAACTGTTCGCAGCAGCTTCCGGGCCAGCACCCGGGCCGCCCGCGGCACCGGCTGCCGCCTGCGCGTCCGCGTACATCTTCTCGCCGAGCTTCTGGCTGGCGCTCATCAGCGTGTTGGTCTTTTCCTCGATCGCGGCCTTGTCGTCGCCCTTGAGGGCTTCTTCCACGTCCTTGATCGCGCCTTCGATTTTTTCCTTTTCGCCGGCTTCGAGCTTGTCGCCGTGCTCGGCCAGCGACTTCTTCACGCTGTGAACCATGGCTTCGCCCTGGTTGCGGGCCTGCACCACTTCGACCTTCTTCTTGTCTTCGGCGGCGTTGAGCTCGGCGTCTTTCACCATCTTCTGGATCTCGTCCTCGGAGAGGCCCGAGTTCGCCTTGATGGTGATCTTGTTTTCCTTGCCGGTGCCCTTGTCCTTGGCGCCGACGTGCAGGATGCCGTTGGCGTCGATGTCGAAGCTCACCTCGATCTGCGGCGTGCCGCGCGCGGCCGGCGGAATGCCCTCGAGGTTGAACTCGCCGAGCGCCTTGTTGCCCGAAGCGATCTCGCGCTCGCCCTGGAACACCTTGATCGTCACGGCCGGCTGGTTGTCCTCGGCGGTCGAGAAGGTCTGTGCGAACTTGGTCGGGATCGTGGTGTTCTTCGTGATCATCTTGGTCATCACGCCACCCATGGTCTCGATGCCGAGCGACAGCGGGGTCACGTCGAGCAGCAGCACGTCCTTGCGGTCGCCGGACAGCACCTGGCCCTGGATCGCGGCGCCGACGGCGACGGCTTCATCGGGGTTCACGTCCTTGCGCGGTTCCTTGCCGAAGAACTCCTTCACCTTTTCCTGCACCTTGGGCATGCGGGTCATGCCGCCGACCAGGATCACGTCGCTGATGTCGTTGACCGACACGCCGGCGTCCTTGATGGCGATGCGGCAGGGCGCGATGGTGCGCTCGATCAGCTCTTCGACCAGCGACTCGAACTTGGCGCGCGTGAGCTTGATGTTCAGGTGCTTCGGGCCCGAGGCGTCGGCCGTGATGTAGGGCAGGTTGACGTCGGTCTGCGGGCTGTTCGACAGCTCGATCTTGGCCTTTTCGGCTGCTTCCTTGAGGCGCTGCAGCGCGAGCACGTCCTTGCTCAGGTCGACGCCCTGTTCCTTCTTGAACTCGGCAATGATGTAGTCGATCACGCGCTGGTCGAAGTCCTCGCCGCCGAGGAAGGTGTCGCCGTTGGTCGACAGCACTTCGAACTGCTTTTCGCCGTCGACGTCGGCGATCTCGATGATCGACACGTCGAAGGTACCGCCGCCGAGGTCATACACGGCGATCTTGCGGTCGCGTTTGTCCTGCTTGTCGAGGCCGAAGGCCAGGGCGGCCGCGGTCGGCTCGTTGATGATGCGCTTGACGTCCAGGCCCGCGATGCGGCCGGCGTCCTTGGTGGCCTGGCGCTGGCTGTCGTTGAAGTAGGCCGGCACCGTGATCACGGCCTCGGTCACGACTTCGCCGAGGTAGTCTTCGGCGGTCTTCTTCATCTTGCGCAGGATCTCGGCGCTGACCTGTTGCGGCGCGATCTTCTTGCCGCGCACCTCGACCCAGGCGTCGCCGTTGTCGGCCTTGGTGATCGTGTAGGGCATCAGGTCGATGTCCTTCTGCACTTCTTTCTCTTCGAACTTGCGGCCGATCAGGCGCTTGACCGCGTAGAGCGTGTTCTTGGGATTGGTCACGGCCTGGCGCTTGGCCGAGGCGCCGACCAGCACTTCGCCGTCTTCCTGATAGGCCACGATCGACGGCGTGGTGCGCGCACCTTCCGAGTTCTCGATCACACGCGTGGTGTTGCCTTCCATGATCGACACGCACGAATTGGTGGTGCCGAGGTCGATGCCGATGATTCTGCCCATGGTGTTGCTCCTGAAATCTGAAAGAAATTAAGTTGTGATAAACGTGTGGATAACCGCGCCGGATTCAAGGGAGAAGGCGGGGATTTCCTGTGGATGCGTGTGTATGGATCAGCTCGGTGCACTGACCGTCACGAGGGCCGGGCGCAGCACGCGCTCGGCGATCGTGTAGCCCTTCTGCAGCACCGAGACCACGGTGTTGGCTTCCTGGTCGGGTGCCGGCACCACCGAGATGGCCTGGTGCTGGTGCGGGTCGAACCGGGTGCCGGCGGCCGGTGCGATCTCGATCACCTTGTTGCGTTCGAGCGCGCTCTTCAGCTGGCGCAAGGTGGCTTCGGCACCTTCGCGAATCTGTTCGGGCGTGGCGTCGGTGATGGCCAGGCCGGCTTCGAGGCTGTCGGTCACCGGCAGCAGGCTCTCGGCGAAGGCTTCGACGGCGAACTTGCGCGCCTTGGTGATTTCTTCGTCGGCGCGGCGGCGTGCGTTCTGCACATCGGCCTGGGCGCGCAGGTACTGGTCCGACAGCTCGGCGTTCTTTGCCTGCAGTGCGGCCAGTTCAGCCAGTGCATCCTGCGCCTCGGCGTCGTTGGCGGCCTGGGCGGCTTCGAGTTCTTCGAGGCTGGGCTCGCCGGTGAGTTGGTTGGGATCGTTTTGCGGGGTTTCAGCGGACATGGGTAAAAAGCGGTGAAGGCCGAAAAATCATTGGATTCCGCCCGATTTGGGGCCATTCCGACCCGTTTCAAGCAAAAAAATGCGTCCGCGGAGGACGCTGGGGTTCATCGCGAGACACCGCGGAACCGGCTCCGCCGGGCCGCTGGTGTCGCCCCCGGCAGGGGGTTGGCGCAGCGACACGAAGTGCGCGCAGCCTGGGGGCGAGCAATCAGTGCGCGTCGAGCAGTTCGACGTCGAACTTGAGCGTGGCGTTGGGGGGAATCACACCGCCGGCACCGCGTGCACCGTAACCGAGCGAAGCCGGGATGATCAGCGTGCGCTGGCCGCCGATCTTCATGCCGGCGACGCCTTCGTCCCAGCCCTTGATGACTTGGCCGGCGCCGAGCGAGAAGGCGAACGGGTCGTTGCGGTCGCGGCTCGAGTCGAACTTGGCGCCTTGCACGCCGTCGTTGTAGAGCCAGCCGGTGTAGTGCACGTGCACATGGTGGCCGGCCTTGGCTTCGGCGCCGTTGCCGACGGTGGTGTCTTCGTATTGCAGGCCGGAAGGGGTGGTGGGCATGAATGGGCTCCTGGTTCGGTCGGAAGGAATGCGAGGCGCGAAGTTTAGCGGGCCCGAACATGACAACGCCGCGCGGCCCCGAGGCGGCGCGGCGCTGGTGGACAACGGGGCGCTACTTGCCCATCGGGATCTTCTTGACCTGGCTACCTTGCCACTTGCCGGCGAAGGCCTGCAGGTCGGACAGCCGCTTGAGCAGATCCTGCCCGCTGAGCGTGAGGATGTAGCCGTCGTTGCCGTGGTTCACGATGCCTGCTTCGCGCAGTTCCTTGATCCGGGTGTTGAGGGTGTTGGGGGTGATGCCGCCGACGCTGTCCTGCAGCAGCCGGAAGGTTTGCGCATGGCCGTCGCGCAGGGCCCAGAGCACGCGCAGGGCATAGCGGGCTTCGAGCAGCGCCAGCAACTGGCTGACGGCCGCGTTTTCCTTGCTACTCATCGACATCTTCTCCTCGGGCAATGGCTCGGCCGGAAACCATCTGCGGCCACGCGTTCTTGTGATCGGTTGTGACCCTGCGGGCCGGCCGGCGACTATATCGTAGAAGGCATGGTGCTACAAGTTTTATAGCTGTCTGCGCCCACTGCATGCGGCCTGTGGCGCGGAAGCCTCATTTTTCATCGCGGTTGGCCATGGCCTCGCCGAGGCGGATCGAACGACCCGGCTCCCACGCCGGGTTGAAGCTGAGCGACGGGCCCGGGAACAGCATGACGACGGTCGAGCCGAGCAGGAAGCGCCCCATTTCTTCGCCTTGCTGCAAGACGATCTGCTGGTCGTCATAGCGCCACTCGCGCGGTTGCCCGGTGCGCGGCGGGTTGACCACGCCATGCCACACGGTCTGCATGCTGCCGACGATGGTGGCGCCAACGAGCACCAGCACGAAGGGCCCGCCCGCCGATTCGAACAGGCACACCACACGCTCGTTGCGCGCGAACAGCCCGGGCACGCCGCGCGCCGTGGTCGGGTTGACCGAAAACAGTTCGCCCGGCACGTAGGTCATGCGCAGCAGCCGGCCGGCGCAGGGCATGTGGATGCGGTGGTAATCCTTCGGGCTCAGGTAGAGCGTGGCAAAGCTGCCGTGCTCGAACTGTGCCGCCAGCGCGGCGTCGCCGCTCAGCAGCGCGGTGCAGGTGTAGTGGTGGCCCTTGGCCTGGAAGATCTGCCCGCCGTCGATGGCACCGAACTGGCTGATCGCGCCGTCGACCGGCGACACCAGGTCGGCTGCGGCGATCGGCCGGGCGCCGGGCTTTAGCGCTCGCGTGAAGAATTCGTTGAAGCTCTTGTAGTGGCCGATGTCGCTGTCGAGCGCTTCGTCCATGTTCACGTCGTACTTCTTCACGAAGCGGCGGATGATCCAGGTCGTGACGCGGCCGCGCTCCTTGCCGGCCACCCATCCTGCGAATGAAGTCAGTGCCTGCTTCGGGAACAGGTATTGGGGCAAGACGGCGGTGCGGTCGGACACGATGTAGTTCTTGGAATGCGGTGCAAGGGGCGCATTCTATAAAGCCGGGCCGCCCCAAGGCGAGCCGTGCGCGACTCGCCCGCACGGCGCCGTTCACGCGCAGCGAGGCGCGTGAAAGCCCGCAGCCCGCTTACTCGACCTTGATGTTCGCGGCCTTGATCACCGCAGCCCATTTTTCGACTTCGGACTTCTGGAAGGCGGCAATCTGCGCCGTCGTCATGCTGGCCGGCTCCATGCCGAAGCCCTTGAGCTTGTCCTGCATCTCGGCCTTGGCCAGGATCTTCGCGATCTCGGTGTGCAGGCGCTCGATCACCGGAGCCGGTGTGCCGGCCGGCACGAAGATGGCCTGCCACGACACCACCTCGAAATCCTTCAGGCCGTTGATGCCCGATTCGGCCACCGTGGGCACGTCGGGCATCGACGCCAGCCGCCGGGCGGAGGTGACGGCGATCGCACGCAGCTTGCCGCTCTGGATGTGCGGGCCGGCCACCACCGTGGTGTCGAACATCATGTCGACCTGGCCGCCGATCACGTCCTGGATGGCCGGGCCGCTGCCCTTGTAGGGAATGTGCGTGAACTTCACGCCCGACTTGTAGGCCAGCAGTTCGAGCGACAGATGCTGCGAGGTGCCGGTGCCCGCCGAGGCCGACGACAGTCCGCCCGACGCGGCCTTCGCCTTGCTGGCTTCCACCACGTCCTTCAGGGTCTTGTAGGGGCTGGCCTGGTTCACGACCAGCACCACCGGGTTGGTGCCGATCAGCGTGACCGGCGCGAACGACTTGATCGGGTCGTAGCCGAGCTTGGGGTACAGGCTCACGTTGATCGCGTGCGAGCTGATCGTGCCGCCCAGCATCGTGTAGCCGTCGGGCGCTGCGCGCGCTGCGATCTCGGAGCCAACGCTGCCACCGGCGCCGCCCTTGTTGTCGATGATGACCGAGGCGCCCAGCACGGTGGTGAGCTGCTGCGCGATCAGCCGGGCCAGCACGTCGGTGGTGCCCCCGGCCGGGAACGGAACGAGGTAGGTGATCGCCTTGGCGGTAGGCCAGGCGCCTTGCGCGAAGGCGGGAAGGGCGCCGGCGGCTAGGGCTGCAGCAGCGGCGTGGACGAGGGTGCGGCGTTGCATGGTGGTGTGTCTCCGTAAGTTGGTGTTGAAAGCGAATGAGCCTGCGGCAGCAGCTCAGGGCATGTACTGGCCGCCGTTGACCTCGAGGATCTGGCCGGTCACGTAGCCCGACATCTGCGCCGAGGCCAGGTAGAGGAACGCACCGACACAGTCGTCCGGGTCGCCGATGCGGCCCATCGGAATGCCGGCCCGGAAGGACTCGAGGAGTGCGGGCGTCGAAAAGCGATCCTGGAACGGCGTCTGGATCACGCCGGGCGCCACTGCGTTGACGCGGATGTTGTCGGCGGCGAGTTCCTTGGCCAGCCCGTGCGTCGCGGTGCTGACGAAGCCCTTCGAGCCCGCGTAAAGATAGGCGCCCGGCCCGCCGCCGTTGCGCGCCGCGACCGACGACACGTTGATGATGCTGCCGCCCTGGCCGGCAGCGCGCATGAGCGGCACCACGTGGCGGCAGAACGCGATCACCGAGCGTGCGTTGATGTGCATGACCTCGTCGAACAGCGCGTCGTCGAACTCGGCGATCGGCACGCGCTTGACCAGGCTGCCGGCGTTGTTGACCAGCACGTCGATGCGGCCGAACTTTGCCGCGACCTGCTCGACGGCGCCGCGAATGGCTGCCGTGTCGCGCACGTCGGCCTGCAGCGCGAAGGCGTCGCCGCCCGCGCTCCGGATGGTGCTAACCACCTGGTTCGCCGCATCGGCCGAGCTGTTGTAGTGAACCGCCACGCGCATGCCGCGTGCGGCGAAAGCGATGGCCACCGCTGCGCCGATGCCGGTGCTGGCACCGGTGACCAGCACTGTCTTGCCCTTGAGGTCTTCCACGATTCGTTCTTCCTTGACTTTGTTCAGGTCACCGGCGCCGGATTGAACAGCACCAGTGCGTTGTGCAGCTTCCAGTGCTCGGCCCATGTCTTCTTGCGGCCGCTGGCCACGTCCAGCATCAGCTGGAACATTTCCCAGCCGACGTCGGCGATGGTTTTCTCGCCCGTGGCGATGGTGCCGGCATTGACGTCCATCAGGTCGTGCCAGCGGCGGGCGAGGTCGCTGCGCGTGGCCACCTTGATCACCGGCACCTCGGCCAGGCCGTAGGGCGTGCCGCGGCCGGTGGTGAACACGTGCAGGTTCATGCCGGCCGCGAGCTGCAGCGTGCCGCAGATGAAATCCGAGGCCGGCGTGGCGGCGTAGATCAGTCCCTTTTGCTTCAGCTTCTCGCCGGGCGCGATCACGCCGGAGATCGCTGCACTGCCGGACTTGACGATCGATCCCATCGCCTTTTCGACGATGTTGGACAGGCCGCCCTTCTTGTTGCCCGGCGTGGTGTTGGCGCTGCGATCGACGCGGCCCTTGTCCAGGTAGGCGTCGTACCAGGCCATCTCGCGGATCATGGCCTCGGCGACCTCCGGTGAGGAGGCGCGCGAGGTGAGCTGGTCGATGCCGTCGCGCACCTCGGTCACCTCCGAGAACATCACGGTCGCGCCGGCGCGCACCAGCAGGTCGGTGCAGAAGCCCACGGCCGGGTTGGCCGTGACGCCCGAGAACGCATCGCTGCCGCCGCACTGCACGCCGACCACGAGCTCGCTCGCCGGCACGGTTTCGCGCCGACGGGCGTTGAGCCGTTCGAGATGCTCTTCGGCCTGCCGCATGATCGACTCGACCATCGACATGAAGCCGACGTGCGCATCGTCCTGCAGGCAGACCACGTCGAGCTTCGCGTCTGCGCTGGCGCCGACGTCGGCCACGTTGCGCTCGTCGATCAGCGGGATCGTGCCCGGCGGCATCAGGCGCTCGGGCTGCAGCTTCTCGCAGCCCAGGCTCACCAACATCACCTCGCCGCCGAAGTTGGGGTTGAGGCTGATGTTGCGCAGGGTGCGGATCGGGATGATCGCGTCGGGCGCGTCGATGGCGACGCCGCAGCCATAGGTGTGCTCGAGCGCGACCACGTCGTCGACGTTCGGAAACTTCGGCAGCAGCTCGGCCTTGATGCGCTGCACCGCGAAGTCGGTGACGCCGGCCACGCACTGCACGGTCTGGGTGATCGCCAGGATGTTGCGGGTGCCGACCGAGCCGTCGAGGTTGCGGTAGCCCTCGAAGGTGTAGCCCTCGAGCGGCGGCTGCGGTTCGGGTTTGACGGTGGCGATCGGCAGGCCGACCAGTTCGCGCGCGGCGGGCATCCGCAAAAGCCGCTCGTGCACCCAGCTGCCGGCCGCGATGGGCTTGAGCGCGTAGCCGATCGGCACGTTGTAGCGGCGCACCTCGCCGCCCTCGGGTATGTCGACCAGCGCCACCTTGTGCGCCTGCGGCACCTTGTCGACCAGCGTCAGGCCCGAAGGGAACACGGTGCCGGCCGGCAGGCCGCCGTCGTTGGCCACGATCGCGACGTTGTCGCACTCGTGCATCGTGATGTGGAGGGGGTTCGCAGCGTCTGACACGGGGTGAAGCTTCGTTGAAAGATTATTTGGCCGATGCCACGAAGTCGGGCAGCCACATCGAGAACGCGGGTACGTAGGTCACCAGCATCAGGCAGACCAGCAAGGCGCCGTAGAACGGCCAGATCGATCGCATCACCTGCCCTACCGACACACCTCCGATCGCGCATCCGATGAACTGCGTGGTGCCCACCGGCGGCGTGTTGAGGCCGAGTGCGCAATTGATCAGCATGACGATGCCGAACTGCACCGGGCTCATGCCGAACTGCATGGCGATCGGCAGGAAGATCGGCGTGCAGATCAGGATGGTGGCCGCCATGTCCAGGAACGTGCCCAGCACGAACAGCAGCACGTTGATCATCAGGAAGATGACCCACGGGGTGCTCGACACGCTGGTCATGAGGTCGCCGGTCTTCTGTGGCACTTCGTACAGCGCCATGAAGTAGCCGAAGGCCGACGAAATGCCGATCAGCAGCAGCACCACGCCGGTCGTCTTGCAGGCCTTGGCGCAGGCTTTCAGGAAGTCCTTCCAGGTCAGCGAACGGTAGACGAACACCGTGACCGCCAGTGCCCACAGCACGGCGGTCGCTGCCGATTCCGTGGCCGTGAACACGCCCGACAGGATCCCCACCAGGATGATCACCACGATCATCAGTCCCGGCAGCGAGGCGATGAAGGCCGACAGCACCTCGCCCCAGCCCGGGAACGCGCCGCGGATGGGGTAGCCGCGCTTGATGGCGACGTAGTAGGCCGCGGCCAGGTTGCACACGGTGAGCAGCAGCGCCGGGATCAGGCCCGCGAGGATCAGGCTCAGCACGCTGACCGAGGCGATGCCGGTGGTCGCCAGCGTGAAGATGATCAGGTTGTGCGAGGTCGGCATCAAGGCGCCGACCAGAGCCGCATGGGTCGTGACGTTGACCGCGTAGTCGGCGTCGTACCCTTCCTTCTTCATCAGCGGGATCATCACCGAGCCCATCGCCGACACGTCGGCCACCGGCGAGCCCGCGACGCCGCCGAACAGCGTGCAGCCGATCACGTTGCTCATGCCGAGGCCGCCGCGCACGTGGCCGACCAGGCTGTTGGCGAAGCGAACGATGCGTTGAGCGATGCCGCCGTAGAGCATGAGCTCGCCGGCGAACACGAAGAACGGGATCGCCAGGAACGAGAAGATCTGCATGCCGCCGACCATCTTCTGGAACACCACGGCGATCGGCAGGTCGGCCACGAACACGGTCGCGATCGAGGCCAGTCCGATTGAAAAGGCCACCGGCACGCCGATGACCAGAAGCACCGTGAAGGTGAGGGCGAGAACGGTCAGTTCCATGCGGGCACCACTTCCTCGTCGCGCAGCAGGGCGACGATATGTTCGATCGAAAACATCACCATCAGGATGCCCGCCACCACCAGCGCCAGGTAATCCAGGCCGACCGGCACGCCCATCATGGGCTTGATGTCGGTCCACTTGAGCTGCGTCCAGACCCAGCCGCTCCAGGCCATGATCCCGCTGAACAGCGCGACCAGCAGATGAATCAGCACGTGCGCCTTGATGCGCAGCCACTCGGGCAGCATTTCGACCAGCGTGTCGAAGCCGATGTGGCCCGCGTCGCGCACGCCCACCGCCACGCCGAGCGCGGTCACGTAGAGCACGAGCTGCAATGCCAGGCCCTCGGCCCAGGTCGGCGTGTCGTTGAAGATGTAGCGGCCGACCACCTGGTACTGCACGCACACGATGATCGTGATGAGCAGCACCACCGCGAGCATGAGGCTCATCTTCGACAGGAAGGCGCAGAGGCGCGAATAGGCGTTGTTCGACGGCGGACGCGGCGCGGTGACGTGAATGTCTTCGAGCGTGATCGGCTCGCCGGGCGCGGCGTCTGCGACCGGGACGGTCGTGACGGCAGAAGTCATGGATGTTTCCCTGGAGTGACGCGACGGCGCCCTCCCCGCGAACAGGGAGGGCGGCGAATCACTTGTTGTCCTGAACCGTCTTCACCAGGCGCTGCAGGTCCGGCGTTGAGATGAACTTGGCATAGACCGGTGCCATAACGGCGCGGAAAGAAGCCTTGTCGACGTCAGCCACGATCTGTGCGCCGCCCTTGGTCACGACGTCGAGCGACTTGGCTTCCTGCTCGTCCCACTTCTGGCGCTGGAAGGTCACCGATTCCTTGGCCGCGGCGCGGAACAGGGCCTGGTCGGCCGGGGTCAGTTTGTCGAACACCTTCTTGGAGATCACCAGCACTTCGGGTGCCATCGAGTGCTCGGTGCGCGAGTAGTACTTGACGGCTTCGTAGTGCTTGAACCCGTCATAGGACGGAATGTTGTTTTCGGCGGCGTCGATCAGGCCGGTCTTGAGCGCGGTGTACACCTCGCTGGCAGGCATCGGCGTGGCATTCGCGCCCATGGCGCTGACCAGCGCGACCCACAGGTCGGACTGCTGCACGCGAATCTTCAGGCCCTTGGTGTCGGCCACGGTCTTGACCGGCTTCTTGGCGTAGATCGAGCGTGCGCCGCTGTCGTAGAAGGCCAGGCCCACCAGGCCTTCGTGCTCGCAACCCTTGAGGATCTCGTCGCCCACCGGACCGTCGAGCGACTTGCGCATGTGCGCGATCGAATCGAACAGGAACGGCATCGTCGGCACCAGCGTCTTCGGGCAGATCGAATTGAGCGCGCTGATGTTGACGCGGTTCATCTCGAGCGCGCCGATCTTGACCTGGTCGAGCGTTTCCTTCTCGGAGCCGAGCGCGCTCTTGTTGAAGACCTTGATCTTGTATTTGCCGTTGCTGCGCTTGTCGAGCAGCTCGCTCATGTGCTTGACCGCGGCGACCGTGGGGTAGTCGTCGCTGTTGTGCACGTCGGCGGAGCGGAAGTCGGCGGCCTGGGCGGCCAGGACGGTGGCGCCGGCGGCCAGCGCGACCAGGGTTTGTTTCAGTTTCATTTGTCTTCCTCTACGGGTTGGTGGCTGTCTAATAAAAACGGGAATCAAAAAACACATTCGGGTTCGACCAGGCCCTTGACGCCCGGGTTCAGCGCGAACACGCCCCCCGCCAGCGGCTGGTCGGACAGGTCGCCGCCGGGGCGGATCGAGGTCACATACAAGGTGTCGAGCTGCGCGCCGCCGAAGGCGCACATCGCGGGCTTCTTCACCGGTACCGCGAGCGAGCGGTCGAGCTTGCCGTCGGGCGTGAAGCGATGCACCAGCCCGGCGTCGTTGCCGCAGATCCAGTAGCAGCCGTCGGCATCCACAGCGGCACCGTCGGGGCGGCCGGGCAGCTGCTTCATGTCGACGAACACGCGCCGGTTGTGCGGCGTGCCGCTGGCGGTGTCGTAGTCGAAGGCCCAGATGGTTTGAACGTTCGGGTGCGAGTCCGACAGGTACATGGTCCTGCCGTCGGGGCTGAAGGCCATGCCGTTCGGCACGATCAGGGGGTCGAGCTGAAGGCGCAGGGCCACTTCGGCATTCACGTCGCTCTGGTAGCGGTAGACGCGACCGACATCGCGCGCCGCGGCCATGTCCATCAGCATGGTGCCGGCCCAGAAACGGCCTTGCCGGTCGCAGCGGCCGTCGTTGAAGCGCATCCCGCGTTCGGCATGCGAGACGCCGGCGAGCGCGCTCGCGGCAAGCGTGCCGTCGGCGCGCGTGGCCAGCACGAACAGGCCGCTTTCCATGCCGGCGATCCACTGGCCTGCATGGCCTGTACGCGGCGCGATGCAGGCCAGCATTTCGTCGCCCGTCCAGTGCGTGTGCGCGCCGCTCGCGGCGTGCCAGCGGTGCAGTTGCTTCGCCGGAATGTCGACCCAGTAGAGCGCCTGTTCGTCGGCGCGCCAGACCGGGCTTTCGCCGGTGGCGTTGCGCGCGTCGAGAACGAGGTCGGCTTGCATGGTCATGCGCGTCGTCGGCCTGCGTTCAATCGCCGAACGGGCCCTGTGCCGTGAAAGCGCCGCCCTGGTAGACCGCGTTCGGGTCGGTCGGCGCCACCGGTGGCTGTGCCTCCACCTTGTCGCGGAAAACCTCGGACGTGTCCTGCGGCACGAACCCGAGGTGCGCGGCTTGCGTGTTGTCCCACCACACGTTCTTGTTGGCCGACATGCCGTAGACGATGGTGTGTTTCACGTCGGGCGTGAACAGCGACTTCTCGATCAGCGTCGTGAGGTCGCGAAAGCTCAGCCACGTGTGCATCATGCGGCGGTTGGCCGGCTCGGGGAACGACGAGCCGATGCGGATGCTGACGGTCTCGACGCCGTAGCGGTCGTAGTAGAACTGTGCCGTGTCCTCGCCGAAGGACTTCGACAGGCCGTAGTAGCCGTCGGGCCGGCGCTGGCAACTTGCGTCGAGCGTTTCGGTCTGCTTGTGGAAGCCGATCACGTGGTTGGAGCTGGCGAACACGATGCGCTTCACGCCGTGGCGGCGTGCGGCCTCGTACACATGGAACACGCCGCGGATGTTGGCCTCGAGGATTTCCTCGAACGGCCGTTCGACCGACACACCGCCCAGGTGCACGATCGCATCGCAGCCCGCCACCAGCGCATCGACGGCCTGCTTGTCCGCGAGGTTGCAGGGCACCACCTCCTCGTGAGTCCCTGCAGCGGGCGCCATGGGCGCGATGTCCGACAGGCGCAGGATTTCTGCAGAGGGTTGCAGGCGTTCGCGCAGCACCTTGCCCAGTCCCCCGCCAGCGCCCGTCAGCAACAGGCGGTGCATGCGAGGGTGGGAAGAAGGGGTGGCGGCGTCGCTCATGTGGCTGTCTCGTAAGTTATCGGTTGTCGTACAACCAGTTGCGGGATTATCATCAGCGCATGGCGAGCCTGTCAACAGCAGAACCCTCTACCCCGGACGCCGGCGCGACCGGGCCGACCGGCTACGCAGCCCGGCCCCGGCTGCGCGCGCGGGGGCTGGCCCACAGCCTGGTCGACGACTTCGGCGCACGCATCCGCGACGGCGCGCTGCGCCCCGGCGACAAGCTGCCGACCGAGTCCGAAATCATGCAGGCCTTCGGCGTCAGCCGCACCGTGGTGCGCGAGGCGCTGTCCAAGCTGCAGGCGAGCGGGCTGGTCGAAACGCACCATGGCGTCGGCACCTTCGTGCTGCAGCCGCGCGCGGGCGGGGTGTTCCGGCTGGACCCCGGCGAGATCGCGACCTCGGTCGACGTGCTGGCCGTGCTGGAGCTGCGCATCAGCCTCGAGACCGAGTCGGCCGGGCTGGCTGCGAGCCGCCACACCGAGGAACAGCTGCTGGCGATGCGCCAGGCGCTCGACGATTTCGAGCGCAACGTGGAGGCGGCGGGGGACACCGTGGCACCGGACTTCCGCTTTCATCTCCAGATCGCCCAGGCCACCGGCAACCCGTACTTCGCGGACATCATGAGCCACCTCGGCACCACGATCATTCCGCGCACGCGCATCAGCGCCATCCGCAATCTCGAAGGCGGCGCCTATCTCAGCCGGGTCAACCGCGAGCACGAAGAGATCTATGCCGCGATTGCCCGGCGCGATCCCGAATCGGCGCGTGCCGCCATGCGGATTCACCTGACCAACAGCCGCGAACGGTTGCGCGTGGCGCAGGAGGCGGCGCAGCGCGCCGACGCTGCCGCAAGCAGTGCCGCCCGTCCCGCCGGCTGAAAGGTTTTTGCGGAATCAGGCTGGACAAGTCATTTCTTGAGTTGTACGATGACTGACCTCTTGGATGCGCAGCAGCAGCCAAGGTCACTCGAACCACCTGCAGGAGACACCCATGATCCATCACCGCCGCGGCCTGCTGGCCGCCGCCCTGGTCGCCGCCGCGCTGCCGCTAGCCGCGCTGGCCCAGCCGGCCGCCTGGCCGTCCAAGCCCATCAAGATCGTGGTGCCGTACCCGCCGGGCGGTTCGTCGGACATCATTGCGCGCGCCATCAGCCAACCGCTGTCGGAAGCGCTGAAGCAGCCGGTCATCGTCGAGAACAGGCCCGGTGCCAACGGCAACCTGGGTGCCGACATGGTCGCCAAGTCAGCGCCCGATGGCTACACGATCCTGTTGTGCGACGTGGGCGCGCTGGCGATCAGCCCGTCGGTCTACACCAAGCTGTCGTTCGACCCGTCAAAGGATCTGCGCGGCGTGACCATGCTGGCCTATTCGCCGCACCTGCTGGTGGTGCATCCGTCGGTCAAGGCCAACAACCTCAAGGAACTGATCGCGCTCTCGAAGACCGGCGATCTGAACTTCGCGGTCACCGCCACCGGCAGCGCACCGCACCTGGCCGGCGTGGCGCTGGAGCGCGCCAGCGGCGCCAAGTGGACGTATGTGCCCTACAAGGGCGGCGTGCAGGCGATCCAGGACACGGTGGCCGGCCAGACCCAGGTGCTCATGAACGGCATGCTGGCCACGCTGCCGCAGGTGCAGGGCGGCAAGCTCAAGGTGCTGGGCGTGTCGAAGGCAACGCGCATGCCGCTGATCGGCGACGTCCCGACCATCGCTGAGCAGGGCGTACCGGGCTTCGAGTCGGGCACCTGGCAGGGCGTGGTGATGGCGCGCGGCACCCCCGATGCGATCGTCCAGCGTCTCAACAAGGAACTGATCAGCGTCATCCGCTCGGCCGACATCCGCTCGCGCCTGGCCGGGCAGGGCGCCGAAGTCGTGACCATGTCGCCGACCGAAGAGGAAGCCTTCTTCAACAAGGAGCGCGCGCGCTGGGCCGCGGTGGTGAAGGCTGCCGACATCCGGCTCGATTGAAGTTGTTCCCGCTCTCCCTCTTTTTTCCAACCCACTTTTCATTGGTGTTTCGATGAACCCGCAAGAACTCAAATCCATCATGGGCTCCGGCCTGCTCTCGTTTCCCATTACCGACTTCGACGAGCAGGGCGAATTCCGTCCCAAGACATACATCGAGCGTCTGGAATGGCTGGCGCCGTATGGCGCCAGCGCGCTGTTCGCCGCGGGCGGCACGGGTGAATACTTCTCTCTGGCAGGCGAGGAATACAGCCGCGTGATCAAGACCGCCGTGGACACCTGCCGCGGCAAGGTGCCGATCATCGCCGGCGCCGGCGGCCCGACCCGCACCGCCATTGCCCATGCGCAGGAAGCCGAGCGCCTGGGCGCCCACGGCATCCTGCTGCTGCCGCACTATCTGACCGAAGCCGGCCAGGAAGGCCTGATCGAGCACGTGGCCGCCGTCTGCAAGAGCGTGAAGTTCGGCGTCATCGTGTACAACCGCGACCGCACCAAGCTCACGCCGAATTCGCTGGCCATCCTGGCCGAGCGTTGCCCGAATCTGGTCGGCTTCAAGGACGGCGTGGGCAACATCGAGACCATGTCCTCGATCTTCATGAAGATGGGCGACCGCTTCGCCTACCTGGGCGGCCTGCCCACGGCCGAGGTCTATGCCGCCGCCTACAAGGCGCTGGGCACGCCGGTGTACTCGTCGGCCGTATTCAACTTCATTCCGAAGACCGCAATGGACTTCTATAAGGCCGTGGCGGCCGACGACCTGCCGACGCAGCACCGCCTGCTGAAGGACTTCTTCATGCCGTACTTGGGCATCCGCAATCGCGTCGAAGGCTACGGCGTGAGCATCATCAAGGCCGGCGCGAAGATCGTCGGCCACGACGGCGGCCCTGTGCGCGCACCGCTGACCGACTTGAAGCCTAACGAGATGGAAGAGCTCAAGACCCTCATCGACAAACTGGGCCCGCAATAAGCAAGCCGGCTGATTTCGTCATGACAAAGAAGACAACGACATGCTGAAAAAACTGATCCTCCTCGCCGCTGGTTCGATCGCGCTCGCCGGCTGTGCCGGCATGACCGGCCCGTCGTCCTCGACGACGGCGGCGGCCCCGGCCGTGGCGGCGGCCGCCGAGAAGCTGCGCGTGGCGATGATCGACCCGACGCCTGCGGCCCTCAACGCGCTGGTGGCCGACGACCTGAGCTACGGCCATTCGGGCGGCAAGGTCGACACCAAGACCAGCTTCGTCAGCGACCTGGTCGAAGGCAGATCGGATTTCGTCACCATCGTGATCACCGACCAGACCGTCAAGGTGGTCGACAACATCGCGATCGTGCGGCACACGCTCACGGCCGACACCAACGATTCGGGCAAGCCCGGCAAGGTCAGCATCAAGATCCTCGGCGTCTGGCAGAAGCAGGGCGCAGACTGGAAGCTGCTGGCCCGCCAGGCCGTGCGGCCGCCTGCACCCTGAGCCACAATCGACAACCCCCAATGGGCCGAAGCCTCACCGCTTCGGCCCTCCGTTTTTCCCCCCAGCCAGGACACACCTCATGCAACAACACGACAACCTCATCGGCGGCGAATGGAAGAAGGGCGGCGACTACAGCCCGAACCTGAACCCCTCGAACCTGGGCGACACGATCGCCGAGTACACCCAGGGCGATGCCAGCCATGTCGAGGCCGCCGTGGCCGCCGCCACCGCTGCCTTCCCCGCCTGGGCCACCGGCAGCATCCAGGCGCGCAGCGATGCGCTGGACAAGATCGGCACCGAAATCCTCGCGCGCCGCGAAGAGCTCGGCACGCTGCTCGCCCGCGAAGAAGGCAAGACCAAGGCCGAAGGCATCGGCGAAGCCACCCGCGCCGGCCAGATCTTCAAGTTCTTCGCCGGCGAATGCCTGCGCCTCTCAGGTGAACTGCTGCCCTCGGTGCGCCCCAACATCGGCGTCGAGATCACGCGCGAGCCGGTCGGCGTGGTGGGCCTGATCACGCCCTGGAACTTCCCGATCGCCATTCCCGCCTGGAAGATCGCCCCGGCGCTGGCCTTCGGCAACTGCGTGGTTCTCAAGCCCGCGGATCTGGTGCCCGGCTGCGCCTGGGCGCTGGCCGAGATCATCAGCCGCTCGGGGATCCCGGCGGGCGTGTTCAACTTGGTGATGGGCCGCGGCAGCGTGATCGGCAATGCGCTGGTCAACCACCCCGGCATCCATGCGATCAGCTTCACCGGCTCGGTCGGCGTGGGCCGCAACATTGCGGTCCAGTGCGTGACCAACCACAAGAAGGTGCAGCTCGAGATGGGCGGCAAGAACCCGCAGGTGGTGCTGGACGACGCAGACCTGAACCAGGCGGTCGAGCTGAGCGTGCAGAGCGCGTTCTATTCCACCGGCCAGCGCTGCACCGCGTCGAGCCGGTTGATCGTGACCGAAGGCATCTACCCGAAGTTCATCGCCGCGATGCAGGAGCGCATGGCCAAGATCAAGGTCGGCGATGCGCTGGCCGCCGGCACCGATGTCGGCCCGGTCTCCAGCCGCAGCCAGCTTGACCAGGATCTGGAATACGTCCAGATCGGCAAGAGCGAAGGCGCCACGCTGGCCGCTGGCGGCGAGCGCCTGAAGCTGGCCACCGAGGGCTTCTACATGTCGCCCGCGCTGTTCAGCGAATCGGTGGCGTCGATGCGCATCAACCGCGAAGAAATCTTCGGCCCGGTGGCGAGCGTGATCAAGGTCAAGAACTACGAGGAAGCGCTCTTCACCGCCAACGACACCGAGTTCGGCCTGTCGGCGGGCATTGCGACCACGAGCCTGAAGTACGCCACGCACTTCAAGCGCCACAGCCAGGCCGGCATGGTGATGGTGAACCTGCCGACCGCGGGGGTGGACTACCACGTGCCGTTCGGCGGACGCAAGGGCTCCAGCTACGGCCCGCGCGAGCAGGGCAAGTATGCGCAGGAGTTCTTCACCACGGTGAAGACGGCCTACACGCTGGCCTGAGGCCCTGAGCGCAGCGCTCAGCGGCGGCGCCGGAGCGCGTACTCGATCGCTTCGAACACCACCTCGCTGAGCAGCGCCAGCGCTGCCGCGGGAACGGCACCGGCCACCAGCAGGCCGCTGTCGTTCAGCGCGAGGCCGGTCACGATGCGTTCGCCGAAGCCGCCGGCACCGATGAAGGCGGCAATCGTCGCGGTGCCGATCGCGATGGTGGTGGCAGTGCGCACGCCGGCAATGAGTGTCGGCAGTGCCAGCGGCAGGAGCACCAGCCGCAGGCTTTGCGGGGTCGTCATGCCGAGCGCGGTGCCGGCCTGGCGCAGGCCTGCGGGCACCTCGACCAGGCCGGTCACGGTGTTGCGCATGATCGGCAGCAGCGAATACAAGGTCAGCGCGATTAGCGCGGGCAGGGTGCCGATAACGCCGAGCCACGAAATCAGCAGCGCCAGCAACGCGAGCGAGGGCACGGTCTGCAGCAGGCCGGTGATGCCAAGCACCACGGCGCGCAGCCGCACGTGCGGAAACACCAGGATCGCAAGCGGCACCGCCAGCAGGATTGCGCAGCCCACCGACACGGCGACCAGCAGCAGGTGCTGGCGCGCGAGACGGCCGAGGTCGGGGCCGAACAGCTTGGCGACCCAGCCGCGTTGGCCGCTGTCGCCGGCCTTCGCGCCGCCCGCCAGGAAGTCGCGCGCGATGGTGTCGAAGGGCACGCTCTGCAACTCGGCGCGTGCGTTCATCGCGATCATGGCGCGCTCGTCGATGCGGCCCTCGAGTTTCTGCAGCGCGGCCCAGGCCTTGGGCAGGCGCTGCGGCAGGTCGAGGCGGTAGAGCAGCACCGCGTCGTAGCGCGGAAAGTACTGCCGGTCGTCCTGCAGCACGCGCAGTTTCAGATGCTCGATCTTGGCGTCGGTGGTGTAGATGTCGATCACGTCGATCTGCTTGGCCGTGATCGCGTCGTAGGCCAGTCCGTGGTCGAGTCCGGTCGGTTGCTGGCCGAAGCCGTAGCGCGCGGCGAGTCCCTTCCAGCCGTCGGCCCGGCCGATGAACTCGTTGGAGAGGCCGAGCTTGAGTTCGCGGTGCTTCGCCAGGTCGCTCAGGGTCTTGATGCCGAGCTGGTCGGCATCTGCCGCGCGCATTGCGAGCGCATAGCCGTCGTTGAAGCCCAGCTGCACCGCCACGCCGAGGCCCTTGGGCGCCAGCGCGGCGTTCATGGCCTCGCGCGTCATCGAGCCCGTTTGCTGCAGCAGCTCCAGCGCAATGGTGCCGGTGTACTCGGCATAGAGGTCGATGCCACCGGAGCGCAGCGCCTCGTAGACGATGGCCGTGTTGCCCAGCCCCTGCCGCACCACCGGCGCCTGCGGCAGTTGCGGCGCCGCGGTCTGCGCGATCACCTCGGCCAGGATGTACGACTCGGTGAAGCGCTTGGAGCCGACGCGCAGTGTGTCGGTGTTCTGCGCCTGGGCCGCGGGCAGGCCCAACAGGGCCAGGCAGAGCAGGCCCCATCCCGTCCATGCGGCGCGCCGGCCGCAGCGTGTTCGGCAAGAAAGCATCGCGGCAGTGTAGGCCGGCTGGGGCGTTGCGGAACAGGCGGCTTTCCTACAGCCGGCGGCAGGTGCCGCGGGGCACCATGGGCCATTCGGCAACACAGCACGACGAGCAATGGCAAAACCCGAGACGAAGAAGACAAAAGGCAAGGCAAAAACCAAGCGGGCAGAGCAGGAGCCCGTGCATGGCAGGATGAAACTGCCTTCGGTCGTGGTGCGCAGCTACAGCCTCGAGCTGCGCGACCAGGACGGCTTTGTCGGCGACAACGCCAGCCAGACGGCGTTTCGCGAACTGCTCGACCGCTGACGGCGTCGCCGCTCGCGCAGCGGCGACGACCCGCTGGGCGACAAGCCCTCGACCGCGTTGAGCAAGGACGAGATCGACCGCAAGCTGCACAGCCAGACCGACGATCCTGCAGCCGACATCGTGCACGGTGCGGTCGAGGAATTTTCGGTGGAACTCGCGCACGTCATCCGGCGCCACCTGCGGCAGAAATCATGGGAGGGCGTGCGCCGCATCGTGATCGGCGGCGGCTTTCCCGACAGCGACGTCGGCGAGCGCGTGATCCTGCAGACCGGTGCGATGCTGCACAACGAGGGCCTGAAGGTCGAACTGGCGCGGCTGTGCCATGAGCCTGACGACGGCGGCCTGCTCGGCTGGCTGCACCTTGCTCCGCCGCAGATGCTGACCGGCTACGACGCCTTCCTGGCGGTCGACATCGGCGGTACCAACGTGCGCTGCGGCATCGTCAAGCCGCGCCGGGCCAGGGCGGCCGACCTGTCGAAGGCGCGGGTGCTCAAACGCGAGAAATGGCGCCACGCCGACGAGGATCCGAAGCAGAAGGATCTGCTCGCGGGCATCGTCGAAATGCTGGAGCGCAACATCCGGCGCGCCAAGAAAAAGGGGCTGTCGCTCGCACCGTTCATCGGCATCGCCTGCCCGGGGCTGATCCGCGAGGACGGCTCCATCGCACGCGGCGCGCAGAACCTGCCGGGCAACTGGGAACGCGACACCTTTCACCTGCCGTCGCATGTGCACAACAAGATCCCGACCATCGACGGGCGGCCCACGCTGGTGATGCTTCATAACGATGCGGTGGTGCAGGGCCTCAGCGAGCTGCCGTTCATGCAGGACGTGAGGCGATGGGCGGTGCTGACCATTGGCACCGGGCTCGGCAATGCGAGCTACCGCAACCGGGCGTGAGGTGCGGTCAGCAGGTGTGGGGCATGCGCGTAGGCAAGCGCCCACAACACCTCCCGTCGGCCGCTCTCGCCAAAATCAGATTCTGGAAACTACACTGCGGGCAAATAACGCCCTTAACGCTGTGTCGCTCATTACGTTCCTCGTCGAGGACAACCCCACGATTCGAGACAACCTGATTCCCGCAATGGAAGATCTGGTCAATGCCAGCATCGTCGGTTTTGCCGAGACAGAGGCCGAGGCTGCGCGCTGGCTGAGCGCGCATGCCGACGAATGGCATCTGGCGGTGGTGGATCTGTTTCTCAAGGAAGGCTCGGGGCTGGGCGTGCTGGCCAGCTGCCGCCAGCGCAAGGCGCTGCAGCGCGTGGTGGTGCTGACCAACTACGCCACCACCGACATCCGCGAGCGCTGCCTCAAGCTCGGCGCCGATGCGGTGTTCGACAAGTCGAACGAGCTCGACGCATTTCTCGAGTTCTGCAACCAGAACAGGCCTTCGAGCTTCGCGGCGCTGTGAGCCGCCGCGGCTAAAGCTGGAACGCCACCGTCAGCAGCAAGCCCTCGGCGACGTCGCGCAACAGCCCGGGTCGCCGCGCGCGGTACGGCTCGCCGGCGGAGGCCGTGGTTTCGATCCACTGCGCGAGCCAGTCGATCTGCTCGGCTCCATAGAACACCACGCCGGCCTCGTGATTCAGCAGCAGGCTGCGCAAATCGAGGTTGATCGATCCGCACAGCGCCAGATCGTCGTCCACCACCACCGCCTTGGCATGCGCCATGAAAGGCAGCATCCGGAAGGTGACCCCCGCACGCGCCAGGTCGCGCATGGCGCGCGCGCGCACGAAGTCGGCCAGCGGGTGGTTGGAGCGCTCCGGGATCGCGATGGTCACCTGCACGCCCCGCCGCGCCGCCAGCCGCAGCGCGTCGCGCAGCCCGTCGCCCGGCACGAAGTAGGGCGTGACGGCCAGCAGCCGGTGTTCGGCGCGAAAGCAGGCGTCGATCAGCAGGGCCTGGGCCGTGTCTTCGGTCTGGTCGGGGCCGCTCGGCATGAACTGGGCGAGTGCGCCGTCCGAGGGCACCTCGGTCGGCGCGATGCGGCGCGGCTTGCGGTGGCGCACCGAGGCCCAGTCATGGTCGAACTGGCGGGCCGCCGCGGCGGCTGCGCTGCCCTGCAGGTCGAACGAGAGATCGCGCCACGCCACCGGATGGGCATCGTTGCCGGTGAAGTACTCGCCCGCCAGGTTGCGCCCGCCCGACCAGAGCCATTGGTCGTCGGCAATGGTGGCCTTGCGGTGGTTGCGCAGGTTGCGCGGGCCGTTGTGGCGCAGGCTGAAGATCGGGCGGAACACCGCCACCTGGCCGCCCGCCTCGCGCAGCGCATCGAAATGTCCGCGCGGCAACGACAGTGCGCCGAAGCCGTCGAGCAGCACGCGCACCGCAATGCCTTCGCGCGCGCGCTGCGTGAGCCGCGCCAGCACGTCGTGGCCGAAGGCGTCGTTGCCGATGATGAAGGTGCACACGTCGATGCGCTGCGTGGCACCGGCGATCACCTCCCACAGTGCGTCGCGCGCCACCTCGCCATCGGCATGCATGCGCACCGCGCACGGGCCCGGTGGTGCCAAGCCGAAGCTTTCGATGAGATCGGCGGCCCAGTGCCCCGCCGGCACCGAGCGCGGTGGCCTCGGCGCACCCGCGGGCCGCAACTTGCGCTGGCCGAACAGCAGGTAGGCCGGCAGGGTGAAGTAGGGCAGCAGCAGCATGCCCATGACCCACGCGATGGCGGTGGTGGGTGCGCGCTGCTCGCGCCGCGCCCGCGTGGTGAGCACGTAGACCAGCAGGCCGATGGCCACCACCAGGAAATGCTGCGATGGCGAAGGCAGCCAGTCGAGCCAGTCGTCGATGCGGTTCACGTGCCGAGGTGCGATTGAAGAAAAAGCGGCACCGGTCGGCCCTGCGAGGCCAGGAACTTCATCATCGGGCCGACCACCGCGCGCACCGCAGGACGCTGGCCGACGCGGTCGCGCCACGCCACCAGGCGGGGCGTGGCGGCGGTCATGCCGGCGCCCTTGCGGTCGGCGAACACATGGGCCATGTAGAACGCGATGTCGGCAAAGGAGTAGCCGCCGGCCAGGTGGTCGGCGTGCGCAAGCCTTGCTTCCATCGCCTCGTAGTGGCGGGCGCAGGCCGCGCAGGCCGCCACCGCGGGTGGGCTCTGCATCGCGTCCTGCAGGCCGAACAGCTTGATCACATGCGGAAAGAAAACCTCGTCCGACAGGTGCTCGAGCAGGCGCGCCCGGGCCCGGGCGGTCGCGCCGGCGGGCCACAGCGCCGGCTGCGGCTGCAGGTCTTCGAGGTATTCGAAGATCTGGGTCGAGTCGAACAGCTCGAGATCGCCGTCGACCAGCACCGGCACCTGCTGCTTCGGATTGATGCGCAGCACTTCGGGGTGCCGGGGCTGGTAATGGTCGCCGCTGTCGAAAGGCACCATCACGAGGTCGAACGCGATGCCTTTTTCAAGCGCCGCGATCTGCGCCTTGGCGCCGAACATGCTGAGGGGGCCGGAGAACAACTTCATGCGCCGAGCCTACTGCACCCGGCCTCTTCGCGAAACACCGCGGAACCGGCTCTGCCGGGCCGCTGGTGTTGCCCCCGGCAAGGGGTGGGCGCCCGACACGAAGTGCGGGCAACCTGGGGGCGAGCCCTATGCGCCCCAGACTTCCTGTGCGGTCTCGACCACCAGGCGCAGCTTGTTGCGCTGCGCTTCCACCGCGATGTTGTTGCCGTGCACCGTGCTCGAGAAGCCGCACTGCGGCGACAGCGCGAGCTGCTCCAGCGGCGCATATTTGGCGGCGTCTTCGATGCGGCGCTTGAGCTCGTCCTTGTCTTCCATCTCGCCGAACTTGGTGGTCACCAGGCCGAGCACCACGGTCTTGCCCTTGGCCAGGTAGCGCAGCGGCTTGAAGTCGCCCGAGCGTGCGTCGTCGTACTCCATGAAGTAGGCGTCGAGGTCCATTTCCTTCAGCAGCGCCTCGGCCACCGGCTCGTAATTGCCGGCCGCCGCATGCGTGCTCTTGAAGTTGCCGCGGCACAGGTGCATGGCCAGCAGCATGCCGGGCGGCTTCTGCGCGACGATCTTGTTGATGAACGCCGCGTAGCGGTGCGGCAGCTCGTTCGGGTCGTCGCCGCGCTGGCGTGCGGCTTCGCGCATCTTCTCGTCGCAGAGGTAGGCCAGGTTGGTGTCGTCCATCTGCACATAGGTGCAGCCGGCCGCGGCCAGCGAACGCAGTTCGTCGCCATAGGCTCTGGCCACGTCGTCGTAGAACACCGGGTCGAGTTCCGGGTAGGCCTCTTTGCTGATGCCGGCGCGGCCACCGCGGAAGTGCAGCATGGTCGGCGAGGGAATCGTCACCTTGGGCGTGTTGCCGGCCGCGACCTGGCTCTTGAGGTACTCGAAGTCGGCCAGCTGGATGTTCTTCGCGTGGGTGACCTTGTCGATCACGCGCATCACCGGCGGCGCCAGTTCCTCGGTGCCATCGGGCTTGCGGATGGTGACCGGAATGTCGGTCTTCACGCCGCCCAACTGCTCGAGGAAGTCAATGTGGAAGTAGGTGCGGCGGAACTCGCCGTCGGTGATGCTCTTCAGGCCGACGTCCTGCTGGAACTTCACGATCTCGGTGATGGCCTTGTCTTCGACGGTGCGAAGCTGCTCGGGCGTGATCTCGCCCCTGGCTTTTTGCTCGCGCGCTTCAAGCAGGTATTTGGGGCGCAGGAAACTGCCGACGTGGTCGAAACGGGCGGGCAGGGCGGCGTGCTGGGACATGGGGAGCTCCGTCAATGCTGGGATGGGATTGAGCATCGTAGCGGCTTGGCGACTGCCCATGCTGGATACAGAGAGGTCAGTGTTTACCCTTGAAATGGCCTAAATAATTGGATTTTTGGCTATTTATGTATACATTCAGAATCCATGAACACCTCGCCCAGCTTCCCCCTGAACGCCTGGTATGCAGCGGCCTACGACGTCGAGGTCAAGCATGCGCTGCTGTCACGTACGGTCTGCAACCAGAAACTTGTGCTCTACCGCCAGGCCGATGGCCAGGTCGCGGTGCTTGAAGACGCCTGCTGGCACCGGCTGCTGCCGTTGTCGATGGGTCGGCTCGAGGGCGACGAGGTGGTGTGCGGCTATCACGGTCTGGTCTACAACGCGCAGGGCCGCTGCACCTTCATGCCGAGCCAGGAGACGCTGAACCCGTCGGCCTGCGTGCGCAGCTTTCCGGTGGTGGAGAAGCACCGCTTCGTCTGGATCTGGCCCGGCGACCCGGCCAAGGCCGATCCGGCGCTGGTGCCCGACATGCACTGGAACGACGACCCGGCCTGGGCCGGCGACGGCAAGATGATCCGCGTCGCCTGCGACTACCGCCTGGTGGTCGACAACCTGATGGATCTGACGCACGAGGCCTTCGTGCATGGCTCGTCGATCGGCAACCGCGCGGTGGCCGAAGCGCCGTTCGTCGCGACCCACGGCGACCGCTCGGCCACCGTGACGCGCTGGATGGAGAACATCGATGCGCCGCCGTTCTGGGCCGCACAGATCCGGCATGGCCACGGCTACGAGGGCAAGGTCGACCGCTGGCAGATCATCCGTTTCGAGGGGCCGTGCACCGTCAACATCGACGTGGGCGTGGCCGAGGCCGGCAGCGGCGCGGTGCCCAAGAGCGACAGCGACAAGGGCGACCGCAGCCGCGGCGTCAACGGCTACGTGCTCAACACCATCACGCCCGAAACCGACAAGAGCTGCCTTTACTTCTGGGCCTTTGCGCGCAACTACTGCATCGGCGAGCAGCGCCTGACGCATGAGCTGCGCGAAGGCGTGGCCACGATCTTCCGCGAGGACGAGCATGTGCTCGAGGCGCAGCAGCGCGCCATTGACGAACGGCCCGACTATGCGTTCTACAACCTCAACATCGACGCCGGTGCGATGTGGGCCCGACGCCTGATCGACCGCATGGTCGAGCGCGAGCAGCCGCGCCGGCCGAGCATTCCGATCCGGCCGGCCGAGGCTGCGGAGGCGCCGAAGTGAGTGCACTGCCGATCGCAGCGCATGGCGATCCGGCCGAGGCCGGCGCCTCGCAGGCGGTCAAGGCCCAGCTGCGCCTGCGCGAGATGGTGCTGGCCGGTGAACTGCCCGGTGGCGCGCGCATCGCCGAAGTGGCGATCTCCGAGCAGCTCGGCGTTTCGCGCACGCCGGTGCGCTCCGCGCTGATGCGGCTGGAGCAGGAGGGCCTGCTCGAAAGCCTGCCCAATGGCGGCTATGCGGTGCGCACCTTTTCCGAGCGCGACGTGTCGGACTCGATCGAGCTGCGCGGCACGCTCGAAGGGTTGTCGGCCCGGCTCGCGGCCGAGCGTGGCGTGTCGCCGGTGGTGCTGCGCGAAGCGCGTGCCTGTCTGCAGCGCATCGACGAGTTGTTGCGCGAGCCCGCGCTGGACGACGCCGCCTTCTCGCGCTACGTGGCCTTCAACGGCCAGTTCCATGCGCTGCTGTCGGAGCTGTCGGGCAGCGTGGTGATTGCGAAGCAGCTCGAACGCATCACCAACTTGCCGTTTGCATCGCCGTCGGGCTTTGTCGTGGTGCAGGCCAACTCCCCCGCCGCGCGCGACATGCTGCTGATCGCGCAGGATCAGCATCGCCAGGTGCTCGACGCGATCGAGAGCCGCGAAGGCTCGCGCGCCGAAGCGCTGATGCGCGAGCACAGCCGGCTGGCGCAACGCAACCTGCGCGAGGCGCTGCACGGCGCGCACGACCATCCGCTACCGGGCGTGCAACTGATCCGGCGCCGCAGCTGAACCCGAACCCCAAGAAGAGAAGAGACAGGCCATGCAGAGTTCCACCCGCTGGCGCGCGGCACGCGTCGAAGCGCTGCGCGACATCACCCCGACCGTGCGCGAGTTCACCCTGCGCCCGCAGGATGCCGACGACATCAGCGCCGATTGGTCGCCCGGCAGCCACATCGAGGTCGAGCTGCTGCGCGAGGGCCGTCCGATCAAGCGCTCCTATTCGCTGGTCGGCCAGCCCGACGGCGAATGCTTTCGCATCGCCGTCAAGCGGCTCGACCAGGGGCAGGGCGGCTCGCGCGCGATGTGGCAGCTCGCGGTTGGCGACCGGCTGCAGGTGAATGGGCCGCGCAACCATTTCGGACTCGACCTGAACGCGCCGGCCTACCTGCTGGTGGCGGGCGGCATCGGTATCACGCCGATGCTGCACATGGCGCAGCATCTGCAGGCGCGGGCGGGCCGCGCTCCGCTGCGCATGGTCTACGGCGCGCACGAAGAGGTCGAACTGGCCTACCGGCCGCTGCTGCGCGAACTGCTCGGCGAATCGTTCGCCGAGTTCGTCGCGTCCGAAGGCCGGCACATCGACATCGCCGCCGAGATCGCTGCGCTGCCTGCCGGGGGCCAGATGTACGTGTGCGGCCCGGTGCCCATGCTCGATGCGGTGCGCCGCCAATGGGCGGCATCCGGCCGGCCGGTGGCCGACCTGCGCTACGAAACCTTCGGCAGCAGCGGCCGCTTCGCGCCGCAGCCATTTCGCGTGCAGGTGCCGCGCCAGGGCGTCGACATCGTGGTGCCGGCCGACAGCAGCATGATGGACGCGCTGCATGCCGTCGGCGTGCAGACCCTGCACGACTGCAAGCGCGGCGAGTGCGGCCTTTGCGCGGTCGAGGTGCTGGCACTAGACGGCGAGATCGACCACCGCGACGTCTTCCTGAGCGAGCACGAGAAGGCCGGCAACCAGCGTATTTGCACCTGCGTGTCGCGCGTGGTCGGCTCGATCGCCATCGATTCGGCATACCGGCCAGACGCCGATTGAGCTGCGCGATGATCGCGCAGCAATTTGATTCACCGCGCAGAATTCGCGGCGCAGGCGGGCTGCCTAGGGAATTGCCAAGGGCCGCGCCGCGCCGTGTGGTGCGCACAATAGCGCCCACCCGTCTTTACCGATAACCGGAGACTCATCCACCATGCAACGCCGCCATCTCATTCACGCTGCCAGCCTCACCGCCCTTGCACTCGCCATGCCGCTGGCGGCTCATGCCCAGGACAACAAGTTCAAGATCGGGCTGATCCTGCCGATGACCGGCCAGCAGGCCTCCACCGGGCGCCAGATCGAAGCTGCGGCGCGCCTGTACATGGCGCAGAACGGCGACACCGTCGCGGGCAAGAAGATCGAGCTGATCATCAAGGACGACGTGGCCACGCCCGACGTGACCAAGCGGCTGGCGCAGGAACTGATCGTCAACGACAAGGTGAACGTCATCGCCGGCTTCGGCGTCACGCCGGCTGCACTGGCGGCCGCGCCGCTGGCCACGCAGTCGAAGACGCCCCAGGTGGTGATGGCGGCGGCCACCTCCAGCATCACCGAAGCCTCGCCGTACATCGTGCGCTCCAGCTTCACGCTGCCGCAGGTGTCGGTGGCAATGGGCGACTGGGCGCCCAAGAACGGCGTCAAGACGGTGGTCACGCTGGTGGCCGACTACGGCCCCGGCAACGATGCCGAAAAGTACTTCAGCGAGCGTTTCCAGCTCAATGGCGGCAAGGTGATCGAGAAGCTGCGCGTGCCGCTGCGCAACCCCGACTTCGCACCGTTCCTGCAGAAGGTGCGCGATGCCAAGCCCGACGCGCTGTTCGTGTTCGTGCCCTCGGGCGCCGGCGCGGCGGTCATGAAGCAGTTTCTGGAGCGCGGCATGGACAAGGCCGGCATCCGCATGATCGCCACCGGCGACGTGACCGACGACGACCAGCTCAACGACATGGGCGATGGCGCGCTCGGCGTGGTCACCACGCACCATTACTCGGCCGCGCATCCTTCGGCGGCCAACAAGAAGTTCGTCGAGGCTTTCCAGAAGGCCAACCCGAAGATGCGCCCGAACTTCATGGCGGTGGGCGGCTACGACGGCATGCGCGTCATCTACGAAGCGCTCAAGGCCACCAAGGGCCAGGGCGGCGGCGACGCGCTGCTGGCCGCGATGAAGGGCCAGGTGTTCGAAAGCCCGCGCGGCCCGGTGTACATCGATGCGCAGACCCGCGACATCGTGCAGGACGTGTACCTGCGCAAGGTCGAGAAGAAAGACGGGCAGCTCTACAACGTCGAATTCGACGTGATCAAGGGCGTCAAAGATCCGGGCAAGGCAAAGTAGGCAGCGACAAGACGGAGCGCCTGGCCACAGCATGCTGACCATTCTTTTCGACGGCATTGCCTACGGCATGCTGCTGTTCGTGCTTGCCGTCGGGCTGGCCGTGACGCTGGGGCTGATGAACTTCATCAACCTCGCGCATGGTGCCTTCGCGATGGCGGGCGGCTACCTCACCGTGTTCGCGATGCAGAAGCTCGGGCTGCCGTTCCTGGCCTGCCTGCCGCTGGCCTTCGTCGTGGTCGGACTGGCCGGCGCGCTGCTGGAGCGCACCCTGTACCGGCCGATGTACGCGAAGCCGCACCTCGACCAGGTGCTGTTCTCGATCGGCCTCGCGTTCATGGCGGTGGCCTCGATCGACTACTTCGTCGGCTCCTCGCAGCAGAACGTGCAGTTGCCCGAATGGCTGCGCGGCCGCACCGAGGTCGGCGACGGTGCGCTGCTGCTCGGCATGGGGCACTACCGCATCTTCATCATTGCGGTGTGCGCGGTGCTTACCGTGGTGCTGCAGCTCATCCTGTCGAAGACGCGCTTCGGCAGCCGGTTGCGTGCAGCGGTCGATGATCCGCGCGTGGCGGCGGGGCTGGGCATCAACGTCAACGTGGTGTTCCTGGCGACCTTCGCCGTGGGCTCGGGCCTGGCCGGGCTGGGCGGTGCGCTCGGCGCCGAGATCCTCGGGCTCGACCCGACCTTTCCACTCAAGTACATGATCTATTTCCTGATCGTGGTGTCGGTGGGCGGCACCTCGTCGATCACTGGGCCGCTCGCGGCTGCACTGTTGCTCGGCATTGCCGACGTGGGGGGCAAGTACTTCATTCCGAAGATGGGCGCGTTCACCGTGTACCTGCTGATGATCGCGATCCTCCTGTGGCGGCCGCAAGGCCTCTTTACCCGCAAGGGAGGCCGTTGATGCAGGGCGCGGCCAAAGATTTCCAGGCAGCACTGCTGCACAAGGCGCGCTGGCGGCCTTGGGAGTTCGCGGTGTGGCTCATCGCATTCGCGCTGCCGCTGCTGGTGCCGTCCCATTCGTTGATGGTGAACGAGATCGCGATCGTCGCGCTGTTCGCAATGTCGCTCGATCTGATCCTCGGCTACACCGGCATCGTGTCGCTCGGCCACGCGGCCTTTTTCGGCTTCGGCGCCTATGCGGCCGCGCTGTTCGCCAAGCTCGTGATGCCCGACCCGATGGTCGGCCTGGTCGTCGCCACGGTGCTGTCGGCGGCGCTCGGCGCGGTGGCCAGCGTGACGATCCTGCGCGGCAGCGATCTCACGCGGCTGATGGTCACGCTCGGCACGGCGCTGCTGCTCCTGGAACTGGCGAACAAGCTCGACTGGCTCACCGGCGGTGCCGACGGGCTGCAGGGCGTGGTCATGGGGCCGGTGCTGGGGCTGTTCGAGTTCGACCTGTTCGGCCGCACGGCAGCCTGGTACTCGCTCTCGATCGTGCTGATCCTGTTCCTGCTGATGCGCAGGATCGTGCACTCGCCGTTCGGCGCCACCCTCAAGGCGATCCGCGACAACCGGCTGCGCGCGATGGCGATCGGCATTCCGGTCGCTTCGCGGCTGGTCACGATCTACACGCTGGCGGCGGCCGTGGCCGGTGCGGCCGGCGCGCTGCTGGCGCAGACCACCGGCTTCGCCTCGCTCGACGTGCTGGCCTTCGACCGCTCGGCCGACGTGCTGCTGATGCTGGTGATCGGCGGCGTTGGCTGGCTCTACGGCGGCATTGCCGGCGCGCTCGTGTTCAAGCTGCTGCAGGACTGGCTCTCGGCCGTGACGCCGCAGTACTGGATGTTCTGGATCGGCCTGATCCTGGTGCTGCTGGTGCTGGTGGGACGCGACCGCCTGTTCAAGCCCTGGACATGGTTCGGGAGGCGGGCATGAGCGCCGCGCCCGGCCGCCCGAAGCAAGCTCGCACCGCAGTGCACAGCACGAAGGTTGCCCAATGAGCACGGAGACCGTTCTTTCCGCGACCGGCCTGGTCATGCGCTTCGGAGGCATCACGGCCACCAACAACGTCTCGCTGCAGTTGAAGCGCGGCGCGCGCCATGCGCTGATCGGCCCGAACGGGGCCGGCAAGACCACGCTGATCAATCTGCTGACGGGCGTGCTGACGCCGACCGAAGGCCGCATCGAACTGCTGGGCCAGGACATCACGCGCCTTGCGCCGCACCAGCGCGTGGCGCGCGGCCTGGTGCGCACCTTCCAGATCAACCAGCTGTTCGATTCGATGACGCCGCTGGAAACGCTGGCGCTCGTGGTCTCGCAGCAGAAAGGGGCGTCCGGCCAATGGTGGCGGGCGCTCGGCGCTGCCAGCAGCATCACGACGCGCGCGGGCGAATTGCTCGAGCAGTTCCGCCTGGCCGACGTGGCGCAGCAGCCCGTGAAAGAGCTCGCCTATGGCAAGCGCCGCCTGCTCGAGATTGCGATCGCGCTGGCCTGCGAGCCGCGCGTGCTGCTGCTCGATGAGCCCGTGGCCGGTGTGCCGGCCGGCGAGCGCGAGGAACTGCTGCAGACCGTGGCCGCCTTGCCGGCCGACGTGTCGGTGCTGCTGATCGAGCACGACATGGACCTGGTGTTCAGCTTTGCCGATCGCATGACGGTGCTGGTCAACGGCACGCTGCTGACCGAGGGCGATCCCGAGCAGATCGCCAACGACCCGAAGGTCAAGGAGGTCTATCTGGGCCAGGGAGCCGTCCATGGCTGAACTGCTGCAGATCGACAACCTGAGCGCGGGCTACGGCGAGGCGGTGGTGCTGACCGGCGTCTCGCTGCAATTGGGCGAAGGCCAGACGCTGGCGCTGCTGGGGCGCAACGGCACCGGCAAGACCACGCTGATCAACACGCTCGCCGGTGCCACGCGGCAGCACGGCGGCAGCCTCATGCTCCACGGCAGCCCGCTGAACAAACTCGCGCCGCACCAGCGCGCCGCAGCCGGTATCGGCTGGGTGCCGCAGGAGCGCAACATCTTCAAGTCGCTCACGGTGCACGAGAACCTCACGGCCGTGGAGCGGCCGGGCAAGTGGAATCCGCAACGGGTCTACGAGATGTTCCCGCGCCTGGCCGAGCGCAAGGGCAACCTCGGCACGCAGCTGTCGGGCGGCGAGCAGCAGATGCTCGCGGTCGGCCGTGCGCTGGTGGTCAACCCCAGGCTGCTGCTGCTCGACGAGCCGCTCGAAGGGCTGGCGCCGATCATCGTGGAAGAGCTGCTGCGTGCGATCCGCCGCATCACGCAGGACGAAGGCCTCGCCGCCATCATCGTCGAGCAGCATCCGCAGGCGATCCTCGCGATCTCGGACCGGGCCGTGGTGCTCGACCACGGCACCGTGGTGCACACCGACAGCGCCGCCGCGCTGCGCGCCCGGCCCGAGGTTCTGGAGCGGCTGCTGGGCGTGGCGCGCTGAGCCGTACACCAGGGAGACCGAGATGGCATCGATCCGACGCGAAATGAATGTGGAGGCCGACGCGACGCAGATCTGGGACGCCGTGCGCGACGTGGGGGCCTTGCACCAACGCCTGGTGAAGGGCTTCGTGGTGGACTGCCGGCTCGATGGCGACGATGCGCGCATCGTCAAGTTCGCCAACGGCATGGAGGCGCGCGAGCTGATCGTCGACCTCGACGATGCCGAGCGCCGCATCGTGTGGTCGGCCACCGGTGGACGGCTCACGCACCACAACGCTTCGTTGCAGGTGTTCGACGAAGGCGGTGGCCGCAGCCGCGTGGTCTGGCTTGCCGATCTGCTGCCGAATGCGCTGGCACCTGCCATCGCCGGCATGATCGACGATGGCATGCGCGCGATGAAGGCGACGCTCGAAGCAGCCTAGGGCTGCCTGCGCAGGGCTCAGCTCTCGGGCCGCACGGCGCGGTAGAGCGCACGCACGAAGTCGGACTGCGTGATCATCCCGGCCAGTCGCAGTTCGCTGTCGATGATCGGAATGTGGCGATGCCCGTTTTCCGAGAAGAGCGGCACCAGTTCGAGGGCAGGCCGGTCGTCGCTGGAGACGCGCACCTGCCGCGTCATGATCTGGCCCACCACCTCGGGCTTGTTCGAGACCACGCTGGCCGTCGCGCGGATGAAGCCGCGCAACCTGGCGCCGAGCCCTTCGTGATGCGCCAGATCGATGTGGCGGAAAAAATCGGCCTGGGTCAGGATGCCGACCACGCGGCGCGAGCGGTCCACCACCGGTAGCGCCTTGATGCGCCGCTGCTGCATCATGGCCCAGGCCTCCTGCAGCGGCGTGCCGAATTCCACCGCCACCGGGTCGGGCGACATGATGTCCGCGCAGCGCAAGGTGCCGAGGCGGCGCCGGAACGATTCGGCCTCGGTGTCGCGGATCAGCACTTCGAGGTCGTCGCGGCTGATGTCGAGCACCTGGTTGTAGCGGGCCAGCACGGCATCCACGTCGGCGGTGCTGAAGTGCGCATCGGCCGGCGGGGCCGCCGGTGGCGTCTGCATGTGCGGGTAGCGCCGGCCGGTCAGACTGTTGTAGGCCACGCCCGCAAGCACCAGCAAGGCCGAGTTCGCCAACGCGGGAAACAGGGCAAAAGAAAAATCGGTGGTGTGCGTGAGCACCGCCAGCAGCGCCATCGCGCCGCCGGGCGGATGCAGGCAGCGCAGCGCAAACATCAGGCCGATCGCCAGCGCGGTGGCGATGGCGCCGGCCCAGGCCGGATCGGGCAGCCAGCGCGCGCAGGCAATCCCGACCAGCGCAGCGACAGTGTTGCCGCCCACCACGGCCCAGGGCTGCGCGAGCGGACTGGCCGGCACCGCGAACACCAGCACCGCGCTGGCGCCCAGCGGCGCGATCAGCCAGCCGTTTCCGCTGAAATCGGGGCCGGCCAGCGCGCGGCAGACCAATCCCGCGAGCAGCAGGCCCAGCGCCGCGCCGCCGACCGCCCGCAGCCGCTCGCGCGCATTGACGCGGGTGCGCCCCGGGAACCAGGCGCGCAATCCGAGACGCAGTGACGGCGGTGTGCGCATGCTGCCTTCAGGTCGCCACCAGGCGGCCGATCTCCGGCCAGCGCCGGTGCAGCCAGAGCCAGGCGACCAGCCCGATGCTCAACATGCCGATCGAGGTCAGCGCCAGGCCCAGCGTCGAATGCATCACCAGGGGCGCCACTACGCCGGCCACCAGGCCGTTGGCGGTGGAGCCGATCACGGCCTGCAGCGACGAGGCCATGCCGCGCCGCTCGGGGTGCAGGTCGAGCACCAGCAGCGTGACCACTGGCACCATGAGCGCCCAGCCGAATGCGAAGAAGGCCAGCGGCCAGAGCGCCCACAGCACGTTCGGCGTGAACAGCGCGTTGGCCGCCACATTGACCACCGAGGTGATCAGCATGATCAGAAAGCCGTCGCGAATCTGCCGTTTCGGTGCCACCTTGCCGGCCATGCGGCCACTGGCCCAGGCGCCCGACATGATGCCGCCGATGGTGAGCATAAAGAACCAGAAGAACTGCGTCGGCGCCAGCGCCAGGTGGTCGCCCAGGAAGGCCGGCGCGGCCAGCACGTAGAGGAACATGCCGTTGAACGGCACGCCGCTGGCGAGCGCGAGCAGCAGGAAGCGCGGGTCGGAACACAGATCCCAGTAGCCGCGCATCAGATGGCGCACCTCGAAGGACTGGCGCTGGTCGACATGCAGCGTTTCGGGCAGCAGCTTCCAGTTGGCCACGAACAGCACCACGCCGACCGCCACCAGGAACCAGAAGACGCTGTGCCAGCCCAGATGCACGAACAGGAAGCCACCGACGATCGGCGCAATGGCCGGGGCCACGCCGAAGTAGATCGTCACCTGGCTCATCACCCGCTGCGCCTCGGCGGGAGGGAACATGTCGCGGATCACCGCACGGGACACCACGATGCCGGCGCCGGTCGACAAGCCCTGCAGGGCGCGGAACAATACCAGCTGGCCGATGGTCTGCGACAGCGCGCAGCCGAGCGACGCGATGGTGAACACCGCGAGCCCCCACAACACCACGGGCCGGCGTCCGAAGCTGTCCGAAAGCGCGCCGTGGAACAGGTTCATGAACGCGAAGCCGAACAGGTAGGCCGACAGCGTCTGCTGCATCTCGGCCGGCGATGCGCCGATGGAGCGTGCAATGCCCGAGAACGCCGGGATGTAGGTGTCGATCGAGAACGGCCCGAGCATGCCGAGCACCGCCAGCAGCACCGCCAGCGCCCAGCGCGGGGCTTTCCAGAGGGTTTGGGCGTCGGGGTTCATGAAGACCTTCCAGGTTATTCGACCGAAAAAAAAGCGCCCGCTACGGGCGCTCTCAGTTCGCGCAGCCTGGGGGCGAGCCTGATTACAGCGTATCGATGAAGCTGCGCAGTTTGTCGCTGCGGCTCGGGTGCTTCAGCTTGCGCAGCGCCTTGGCTTCGATCTGGCGGATGCGCTCGCGGGTCACGTCGAACTGCTTGCCGACTTCTTCCAGCGTGTGGTCGGTGCTCATCTCGATGCCGAAGCGCATGCGCAGCACCTTGGCTTCGCGCGGGGTCAGCGAGTCGAGGATATCCTTGACCACGTCGCGCAGGCCCGCCTGCATCGCGGCCTCGATCGGCGCCGTGTTGCTGCTGTCCTCGATGAAGTCGCCCAGGTGCGAATCGTCGTCGTCGCCGATCGGCGTTTCCATGGAGATCGGCTCTTTCGCGATCTTCATGATCTTGCGGATCTTGTCTTCCGGGATCTCCATCTTCGCGGCCAGGATGCCGGCGTCGGGCTCGAAGCCGAACTCCTGCAGATGCTGGCGCGAGATGCGGTTCATCTTGTTGATGGTCTCGATCATGTGCACCGGAATGCGGATCGTGCGCGCCTGGTCGGCAATGGAGCGCGTGATCGCCTGGCGGATCCACCAGGTCGCGTAGGTCGAGAACTTGTAGCCGCGACGGTATTCGAACTTGTCGACCGCCTTCATCAGGCCGATGTTGCCTTCCTGGATCAGGTCCAGGAACTGCAGGCCGCGGTTGGTGTACTTCTTGGCGATGGAGATCACGAGGCGCAGATTGGCCTCGATCATTTCCTTCTTGGCATCGCGCGAGGACGATTCGCCCTCGTTCATGCGCTTGTTGATGTCCTTCAGCTGCGTGAGCGGCACCACCACGCTCGACTGGATGTCGGCCAGCATTTGCTGCAGTTCCTGCACCGGCGGAATGTTGCGGGCCATGACCACGCTCCAGGGCTTGCCGGCCGCGGCCTGCTTTTCGACCCATTTCTGGTTCAGCAGGTTCGACGGGATGCGGTTGCCATGCTTGTCGAAGCCGCTGAAGTCCCGGATGAAGTCTTCCTGCGGGAAGCCGCACTTGTCCACAATGATGCGGCGCAGCTCGCGCTCCTTCTTGCGCACGTTGTCGACCTGGGTGCGCACCATGTCGCACAGCTTCTCGATGGTCTTGGCGGTGAAGCGGATGGTCATCAGCTCGTCCGACAGGGCTTGCTGCGCCTTGGCGTACGCGGGCGTGCCGTAGCCTTCCTTCTCGTAGATCTTGTGGATCTTCTCGAACATCAGGGCCATGCGGTCGAAGCGCTCGAGCGCATCGCGCTTGAGTTCCTCGAGCTTCTTGGTCAGCGCCTTCGAGCCGCCGTTGCCGTCGTCGTCGTCCTCGGCATCGAACTCGTCGAAGTCTTCTTCGGCCACGTAGTCGTCGGCCTCGTTCGGGTTCGAGAAGCCGTCGACGATGGTCGAGATGACGACCTTGCCTTCACGAATCTCGTTGCCCAGGCGCAGGATTTCGGCGATCGTGGCCGGCGAGGCCGAGATCGCTTCCATCATGGCCATCAGGCCGCCTTCGATGCGCTTGGCGATTTCGATTTCGCCTTCGCGCGTCAGCAGTTCGACCGTGCCCATTTCGCGCATGTACATGCGAACCGGGTCGGTGGTGCGGCCGAATTCGCTGTCGACGGTGGACAGGGCGGCTTCGGCTTCTTCTTCGGCTTCTTCGACGGTGGTGGCGGTTGGTGCGGTGTTGTTCAGCAGCAGGGTTTCGGCGTCGGGCGTCTGCTCGTACACCGCCACGCCGAGGTCGTTCAGCATCGTGACCACGACTTCCATGGTCTCGGCGTCGACCAGCTTGTCGGGCAAGTGGTCGGAGATTTCGCCCTGCGTCAGGTAGCCGCGCGTCTTGCCGAGCGTGATCAGCGTCTTCAGGCGCTGGCGGCGCTTGGCCATGTCTTCTTCGGACAGCACGGTCTCGTCGAGGCCGAACTCCTTCATCAAGGCGCGTTCCTTCGCCTTGCTGATCTTCATGCGCAGCGGCTTGACCTTTTCTTCGGTCGATGCGACCACCGGCTCGCCGGCCAGGTCGTCTTCGATGTCCGACAGGTCGATGTCGCTGGTGGGCGCGTCATTGCCGGCCTTGGGCTTGCGGCCGCGCTTGGCGCCGGTGGCGGGTGCGGCAGCGGCGCCGGCGGCCTTGGGCGGGCGGCCGACCTTGCGCGGTGCGGCCGGGGCAGCAGCGACGGCCGTGGCAGCGGTTTTTTTCAGTTCAGCGGTGGCGGGCGATTTCGTGGTCACGGTTTTGGCTTTCTTGGCTGGGGCCGCCTTGGGGGCGGACGCAGCCTTCAACGGCTTCGCCGCGACGGGTTTGGTGACAGACACGGCAGGCTTCTTTGAACTGGGCATACGACCTCGTGGAACAAGAATGAACAAGCGGAATCACAAACGCCAAAAACATTGGCGCTACCTACCCGGCGCAGGCATACAGGGGCGGAGAAGAAAATCTCTCCAACGGCAAGATGTCGGGCGAACATTTGGTGTGCAGTCCTTGCGGTGTATTGACCCGTTTCCCGTTGGGAAGTGCATTGCGCGTGGGGTCGGCCCGGAGGTGCTGCTGTCGCTCTTGCCGTACTAGACAGCCTTACATTATAGCGCGGCGGCCGATTTTCAAGTGCTGTTACGGCCTGCGCGAAGCCTCATTTGCAGTTCGCGTCGGCGTGTTTGCAACGCCCGGTAGCGTTCGATCGCGTGCGGATCGGTGCCGGCGGCCGCGATCGCCTCGCTTTCCTGGGCCTTGAGGTGGTCGTCCAGCATGTAGTCGAGCACGTTGCGCAGTTCGGCCGCGGCGTCTGCCGCCTGGGCCTCGGCGCCGGCATCGACCGGGGCGCCGTCGGGGCCGGTCATCACCCGCTCCGCCAGCGTCTCGAACGGCAGGCCGCGCAGGCCTTCGCGCAGCGCCGCCCAGGGCTGGGCGCCGTGCTCGTGCAACTGGCTGTCGAGCCAGGCAAACAGCTGGCCGTGCGCGCCGGGCAGGTCGCACAGCAGGCCGTGCAGCTCGTGCGAGAGCGTTTCCCATTCCGCCATGTTCGACAGCAGCAGCCGGGCGGCCACGTCGGGTCGGCCCAGCGGCAGCACGCGGCCGCGTGGCGCCGGCGGGGCCGGGGGCCTTTCCTGCCCGTAGCGCCCACCGGACGAGCGCCGGCCGCTATCGTTTTGATAGCGTTGCGGCGCTGCGGGCGCTGGTGCGGCGGTGCGCGGGGCGGCTGCTGGCGGCGCCCACAGCTCGGTCAGCGCCTGCGCGTTCAGTTGCACCAGTCCGGCGATGTCTTCCAGCAGCTGGCGCTTGAGCGCGCCGTCGGGCAGCGCGCTCCAGAGCGGGCGCACGTTGCTGGCCAGGTGTGCGCGGCCTTCGGCGCTGCCGAGGTCGCAGCCCTCGCGCGCCGCTTCGAGCATGAACCGGCTGAGCGGCATCGCCTCGCTCACGAAGCGCGCGAACGCGTCGGCACCGAACTCGCGGATGAAGCTGTCCGGGTCGTGTTCGGCCGGCAGGAACAGGAACTTGACGCTGCGCACATCGCTGGCAAAGGGCAGGGCGCCATCGAGCGCCTTGCGCGCAGCGCGCCGCCCCGCGGCGTCGCCGTCGAAGCTGAAAACGACCGCGTCGGTAAAGCGAAACAGCTTCTGCACGTGCTCGGGCGTGCAGGCGGTGCCCAGCGTCGCCACCGCGTTGGGGAAGCCCAGCTGTGCCAGCGCAACCACATCCATGTAACCCTCGGTCACCAGCGCATAGCCCATGTCGCGCAACGCCGCGCGGGCCTCGAACAGGCCGTAGAGCTCGCGACCCTTGCTGAAGACCGGTGTTTCAGGCGAATTGAGGTACTTGGGCTTCTCGTCGCCGAGCACGCGCCCGCCGAAACCGATGCACTCGCCTTTGACGTTGCGGATTGGGAACATCACGCGGTCGCGGAAGCGGTCGTAGCGCTTGTCCTCGCCGTCTTCGCCGACGATCACCAGCCCGCTTTCGGCCAGCAACGGGTCGTCGTACTCGGGGAACACGCTGGCCAGCGTGCGCCAGCCGGGCGGTGCATAGCCGATGCCGTATTGCCGCGCCACCTCGCCGGAAACGCCGCGGCCCTTGAGGTAGTCGACCGCCGTGGCCGACTGACGCAACTGCTTGCGGTAGGCCTCGCCGGCTTTTTCGAGCACTTCGGACAGCGTGGCCTGCTTCTGGCGTTGGCCGGCGGCGCGGGCCCGCTCCTCGGGCGAGGCGTCGTCTTCGGGCACCTGTAGGCCGTACTGGCCTGCCAGGTCGTGCACCGCTTCGACAAAACCCATGCCGGCGTGTTCCATGAGGAAACCGATCGCGTTGCCGTGCACGCCGCAGCCGAAGCAGTGATAGAACTGCTTGGTCGGGCTGACCGAGAAGGAGGGCGACTTCTCGCCATGGAACGGGCACAGGCCCATGAAGTTGGCGCCGGCCTTCTTCAGCTGCACGTAGCGGCCGACGATTTCCACCACGTCGGCGCGCGCGATGAGTTCCTGGATGAATGAGGGGGGGATGGTCATGTAGGCGGGGAGCGGCAAATGATACGCAAGCCGCCGTGGCCGCAGCGGGCGGCGGCATACTGGCCCGACGATGCGCCGCCTCTTTGCACACGTTACGCCACTGCTGCGCCATCCCCTGCGCTTCGTATGGGAAGCGCTCAAGGCCTTCAAGGCCAACCAGGGCCTGTTGTTGGCTGGCGCGGTGGCCTATTACGCACTGTTGTCGATCGTGCCGTTGCTGATCGTGAGCGTGATCGCGATCTCGCACTTCATGGATCAGCGCGAGTTGCTGGGCACCGTCGGGCGCTACCTCGAGTGGCTGCTGCCGGGGCAGTCGCGCGCGATCGTCACCGAACTGTCGAACTTCATGGCGCACCGCGACGTGCTGGGGCCGGTGCTGCTGCTGACGATGGTGTTCTTCAGCTCGCTCGCCTTTTCGGTGCTCGAAAGCGCGATGGCGGTGATCTTCCACCACCGCAAGGCCCAGCACCAGCGGCACGCGCTGCTCTCGCTCGTGATGCCGTACCTCTACATCCTGAGCCTCTGCATCGGGCTGATGCTGGTGACGCTGGTGTCGGGCGCGCTGCAGCTCATCGGGCAGGAAAGCGTCGAGCTGTTCGGGCGCAGCTGGTCGCTGTCGGGCGTGTCGGGGGTGCTGCTCTACCTGCTGGGGCTGGGCGGCGAGATCTTCATGCTGACCTCGCTGTACCTTGTGATGCCGGTCGGCCGGCTGTCGCTGCGCCACGCGCTGCTGGGCGGCGTGACGGCAGCGCTGCTGTGGGAAGTGACGCGCCGGATCCTGGTCTGGTACTTCTCGACGCTGTCGCAGGTCAACGTGGTGTATGGCTCGCTGACCACCGCGATCGTGGTGCTGCTGAGCCTGGAGATCGCAGCCACGCTGGTGCTGTTCGGCGCCCAGGTGATTGCGCAGTACGAGCGGCTGGATCGCACCGGCAGCGCCAGGGCGCCTACCGCGGCGGAAGCCGGATTGCCCCGTCCAGGCGAATGACCTCGCCGTTCAGCATGTCGTTCTCGATGATGTGCTTGGCGAGCTTGGCGTAATCCTCCGGCGTGCCAAGGCGCGACGGGAAGGGCACGCTCGCGGCCAGTGCGTCCTGCACCTCCTGTGGCATGCCGAACAGCATCGGCGTGCCGAAGATGCCGGGCGCGATCGTCATGTTGCGGATGCCGTTGCGCGCCAGGTCGCGTGCGATCGGCAGCGTCATGCCGACCACGCCGCCCTTGGAGGCCGAGTAGGCCGCCTGGCCCATCTGGCCGTCGTAGGCGGCAACCGAAGCGGTCGAGATCAGCACGCCGCGCTCGCCGGTGGCTTCGGGATCGTTCTTGCTCATGGCTTCTGCGGCGAGCCGGATCATGTTGAAACTGCCGATCAGGTTGACCGTCACGGTCTTGCTGAAAACGGCCAGCGCATGCGCGCCGTTCTTGCCCACGGTTTTCTCGGCCGGCGCGATGCCGGCGCAATTGACCAGGCCCACGAGCTTGCCGAGTTTCAGCGCGGCGGCCACCGCGGCCTGGCCGTCGGCTTCCTGGCTCACGTCGCATTTGACGAACGCGCCCCCGATCTCCTGAGCCACCGCAGCGCCCTTTTCGGCCTGCATGTCCGCCACGACCACCTTGGCCCCGTTGGCCGCCAGCATCCGCGCCGCGCCTTCGCCCAGGCCCGATGCGCCGCCCGTCACGATGAAAACCTTGCCTTCGATCTGCATGAATGAGTCTCCTGCTGTGTGAGCCGGCATTATCGGAGAGCCTGACGCGCATAAAAAAAGGGCCCTGTCCGAAGACAGAGCCCTGAATTGGATCCGGGAGGACCCAAGGAGACAACTTGTAAGGTCTGCTTAGCGCTTGCGCGAAGCGGTTTGAGCGGTGCTCTTGGCAGCGTTCACAGCCGAGGTCGACACGGCGGTGAAGTTGGCTTCGGCAACGTCGGAAGCTTGCTTGACGGCCTTTTGCACCGATTCGAAAGCGTTGTTGGCAGCAGCCACGGCGCTCTTCATCATGGCAACGGCGGTTTCCGAACCGGCCGGGGCATTCTTGGAAGCGCTGTCGACCAGGCCGACGATGGTGGCTTGCGTTTCGGCAGCCTTGGCTTCGAAAGCCTTGGTGAACTCGGCGCCGGTGCCTTGGGCGATGTCGTACAGGTGACGGCTGTAGGCCGTGGTCTTTTCAGCCAGCGGCTGGAACAGGCTGGCTTGCAGCGCGAGCAGTTCCTGCGCATCCTTGACGCTCAGCAGGGCCTGGGCGGTGCCTTGGGCTTCGCTCAGTGCGGCCTTGGAGGCGGTCACGTTCAGTTCGACGAGTTTTTCAACGCCTTCGAAGGCCTTGGTGGTCAGGCCGAACAGGGTTTCAAGATTTGCCTTTTGGGCGGCGAGGAATTGGTCAGCGGTCAGTGCCATAGTGAGCTCCAGATGGGTTGAAAAGAGGTTGACGTTTCGCTGACACCCGCAATTATGTTGCGCTGCAGCATGGCTCGAAGTATAGAACTCTGAGCGAACGAATCAACCCTTTTTTGCTGCGATGCAGCAATCTAGAGGGCATCTTCTAAATGCCGGCCGGCAGGCAGAATGCCGCGCCATGACCCGCGCAGCCACCAAACCAGTCCCCGAACACCGGAGCCACTACCGCGTGTTCCGAACCATTGCAACACGCTGGGCCGACAACGACATGTACGGCCACGTGAACAACGTCGTCTACTACGGCTGGTTCGACACTGCGGTCAACGGGCTGCTGATCGAGCGCGGTGCGCTCGACATCCATCGCGGCGACACCATCGGTTTCGTGGTCGAAACGCAGTGCAACTACTTTGCACCACTGGCCTTTCCACAGACGGTCGAGGCCGGCATCCGGGTCGCCGAAGCCGGCCGTTCCAGCGTGCGCTACGAGATCGGCCTCTTTGCGCAGGGCGCCGAGACGGCCGCGGCACAAGGCCATTTCGTCCATGTGTATGTCGACCGCGTGAGCCAGCGTCCGGTGCCGCTGCCTGCGCCGCTGGCCGAGGTCGTGCAATCGCTCAAGCGCTGACATCCCACGAAAAACGGCGCCCGCAGGCGCCGTTTCGGTCAACGGGCGTGCAGCCCGATCACATCTTCTTCATGGCCTTGATGTCGGCCTTGCCCTTGGCCTCGTCGGCCTTGGCTTGCTTAACGCAGGCGCTCTTGGCGTCGCCGGTCTGGTCGTCGCACTTTTCCTTGGCAACGGCGTAGGTCGCATCGACCTTCTCTTCGGCCACCTTCCTCTTGTGGCTGTCGCTCGGCTTGTACTGCTGTTCGAGTTCGGCCTTGGCCACCTTTTCGGTGCCCTTGGCCTCCTTGTCGCAGACATCCTTCGCGTTGTCCTTCAGCGTGTCGCACTTGGCCTTGGCGACCTTGTAGTCGGCCTCGATCTTTTCCTTGGCAACCTTGTATTCGTCCTTGGTCATCGCGCTGGCGTGCGTGACCATGAAGCAGGACGAAGCGATCGCGAGCATGAGCAGGTGTTTTTTCATTTGAGTTGCCCTCGTTGAGTTGTGAAGTCGATTTCAGTGAATGAGAACGCAGGCCGAAAAGTCAGGACTTCTCGAAGAAGTAGTCGGGGTTGCGCTTTTCCCAGTCGGCCACCTGCTTTTCAGCTTCGTCCTTGCTGATGCCATGGCGTTCCTGGATGCGGCCGAGCAGCTGGTCGCGCTTGCCGGCAATGACGTCGAAGTCGTCATCGGTCAGCTTGCCCCATTGCTCCTTGACCTTGCCCTTGAGCTGTTTCCAGTTGCCTTCCACGGTGTCTTTGTTCACGGCGATCTCCTTCGTTGCGGTTGAGCCGTCGGCAATTTGCCGGCGTGAACGCAATGTGGCCGTGCGCTGGCGAAGCCGCAGTAGGACGCGCCGGGAAGGGGGCGTAGGCACCGGCCGACGCATGTCGTGATACGCCGCGATAATGGCGCGGGACAACGGGAACACGCGGTATTTGCCAATGATCATTCACAGCCTGCTCGACACCGACCTCTACAAGTTCACGATGATGCAGGTGGTGTTGCACCACTTTCCCGGTGCACGCGTCGAGTACCGCTTCAAGTGCCGCAACCCCGGCGTCGACCTTGCGCGCTTCGCCGGACAGATCCGCGAAGAGGTGCGGCACCTGTGCTCGTTGCAGTTCAAGGAACCCGAGCTGACCTACTTGCGCTCGATGCGCTTCATCAAGAGCGACTTCGTCGATTTCCTTGGCCTGTTCCGGCTCAACGAGAAGTACATCGACATCGTGCCGCAGGCCAGCGGCGAACTCGAGATCCGCATCAAGGGCCCGTGGTTGCACACCATCCTGTTCGAGATCCCGGTGCTGGCGATCGTCAACGAGGTCTATTTCCGCAACACGCAGCCGCAGCCCGACCTGGCGGAAGGCCGGCGCCGACTCGAAACCAAGATCGGGGAGTTGCGCGGCAACGGCCTCACGGATCTCAAGATTGCCGACTACGGCACGCGCAGGCGTTTCTCCAAGGAGTGGCATGAAGAAGTGCTGCGCACCCTGAGCGCCCGGCTCGGCGCGGTGACGGTGCCGGCACGCGTTGGCGAGCGCAGTCCGCAATTTGCCGGCACCAGCAACGTGCTCTACGCGATGAAGCTCGGGCTGATTCCGCTGGGCACCATGGCGCACGAGTACCTGCAGGCCTGCCAGGCACTGGGCCCGCGGCTGCGCGACAGCCAGGTGTTCGGCTTCGAGATGTGGGGCCGTGAATACCGCGGCGACCTCGGCATCGCGCTGTCCGATGTGTACGGCATGAGCGCGTTCCTGCGCGACTTCGACCTGTTCTTCTGCAAGCTGTTCGACGGCTCGCGCCACGACAGCGGCGACCCGTTCCAGTGGGGCGAGCGCATGCTGGCGCACTACGTGGCGAACCGCGTCGACCCGCGCACCAAGACGCTGATCTTCAGCGACGGACTGACGGTGCCGCGCACCATCGAGCTCTACGAACAGTTCCGTGGCCGCTGCCAGCTGGCGTTCGGCATCGGCACCAACCTCACCAACGACCTCGGCTACGAGCCGCTGCAGATCGTCATCAAGATGATCCGCTGCAACGACCAGCCGGTGGCCAAGCTCTCTGACACGCCGTCGAAAAACATGTGCGAGGACGAGAAGTACCTCGCCTACCTGCGCCAGGTGTTCGAGATCGAGACGCCGGCATGAATGGTGCGGAGGTCTCGCCCCTGTGGGGCGTTCCCTTTGCAGGCATCCTGCTGTCGATCGCGCTGATGCCGCTGCTGGTGCCGTCGTTCTGGCACCGCCATTACGGCAAGGTCGCAGCCGCCTGGGGCCTTGCGTTCCTGCTGCCGTTCGCGATGCAGTTCGGCGTGCCCGCGGCCTCGCATGAGCTGGTGCATGCGCTGCTGGCCGAATACATCCCGTTCATCGTCCTCCTGACGGCGCTGTTCACCGTGGCCGGCGGCATCCACATCCGCGGCAACCCGCACGGCGCACCCGGGCTCAACACGGCCATCCTCGCCATCGGCGCGGTGCTTGCGAGTTTCATGGGCACCACGGGCGCCTCGATGCTGCTGATCCGCCCGCTGATCCGCGCCAACGACAACCGCATCCACAAGGCGCACGTGGTGGTGTTCTTCATCTTCATCGTGTCGAACGCAGGTGGCGCGCTCACGCCACTGGGCGACCCGCCGCTGTTCCTCGGTTTCCTCAAGGGCGTCGATTTCTTCTGGACGCTGAAGAACATCCTGCCCGACACCCTGTTCGTGGTCGGCGTGCTGCTCGCGCTGTTCTGGCTGATCGATAGTCACTACTACCACAAGGAAGGCGTGCTACCGGTCGATCCGACGCCCGACACGCAACGCATCGGCTTCGACGGTGCGGCCAACTTCTGGCTGCTGGGCGGCGTGCTGCTGCTGGTGCTGGTCAGCGGCTTCTGGAAGTCGGCCGTGGTGTTCGAGGTGTTCGGCACGCCGGTCGGTTTGCCGGGCGTCGTGCGCGACGTGGGCCTCGTCGCCCTCACGCTGCTGTCGCTCAGGATCACCCCCGGCGAGGTGCATGCCGACAACCAGTTCGCGTGGGGCCCGATGGCCGAGGTGGCCAAGCTGTTCGCGGGCATCTTCCTGACCATCATTCCGGTGATCGCGATGCTCAAGGCCGGCACGCAGGGACCGTTCGGCGCAGTGGTGTCGGCCGTCACGCGGCCCGACGGCCAGCCCGATCCGGCCATGTATTTCTGGGCCACCGGCATCCTGAGCTCGTTCCTGGACAATGCACCCACCTACCTGGTGTTCTTCAATACCGCCGGCGGCGATCCGCAGGCGCTGATGACCACCTACGCCAGCACGCTCGCCGCGATCTCGGCCGGCGCCGTGTTCATGGGAGCCAACAGCTACATCGGCAACGCGCCGAACCTGATGGTCAAGGCCATCGCCGAGGACCGCGGCGTGAAGATGCCGAGCTTCTTCGGGTTCATGGCCTGGTCGGGCTTCATCCTGGTGCCGCTGTTCATCCTCACCACCCTGATCTTCTTCCGCTGAAACAACAATGACCAAACCCAAGGTACTCGTCGCCCGCGCGATCTTCCCTGAAACCATCACCCGGCTCGAACAGCACTTCGAGGTCGAATCGAATCAGACCGACGCGGCCTGGTCGAAGGCCGAACTGATCGCGAAGCTGCAGGGCAAGCAGGGCGCGTTCACCACCGGCAGCGAGCGCATCGACGCCGAACTGCTCGACGCCTGCCCGGATCTGAAGATCTGCGCCAACATGGCCGTGGGCTACAACAACTTCGACGTCGACGCCATGACCGCGCACGGCGTGCTCGGCACCAACGCGCCCGATGTGCTCACCGAAACCACGGCCGATTTCGGCTTCGCGCTGCTGATGGCCACCGCGCGCCGCATCGCCGAGAGCGAGCATTACCTGCGCGCCGGCCAATGGACGAAATGGGCCTACGACATGTTCTCCGGCTCCGACATCCACGGCAGCACGCTCGGCATCATCGGCATGGGCCGCATCGGGCAGGGCATCGCGAAGCGCGGCGCCCACGGCTTCGGAATGAAGGTGATCTATCACAACCGGTCGCGCCTTGACGCCGGGCTCGAGGCCGAATGCAAGGCCGGCTACGTGAGCAAGGACGAACTGCTCAGGACAGCCGACCATGTGGTGCTGGTGGTGCCCTACAGCCCGGCTTCGCACCACACCATCGGTGCTGCCGAGCTCGCGCTCATGAAGCCGACCGCGACGCTGATCAACATCGCCCGCGGAGGCATCGTCGACGACGCAGCGCTGGCCGTCGCACTGCGCGAGAAGCGCATCGCTGCCGCCGGCCTCGACGTGTTCGAGGGTGAGCCCAAGGTGCATCCCGACCTGCTGACCGTGCCGAACGTGGTGCTCACGCCCCATATCGCCAGCGCGACCGTGCCCACACGCCGTGCCATGGCCGACCTCGCGACTGACAACCTCATCGGCTTTCTCACGCAGAAAAAGGCGCTCACGCCCGTCAATCCTGCGGTGCTGGCCACCCGATAGATCGCAGACACGTGCCTACCAACGAACTGGGGCTCTGGGCCCTGCTGGGCCTCGCGGCCCTGAACTTCATCCTCGTCCTGTGGCTGTTGCTGCGCAAGCCGGCGTCCGATCGGCATGCAGAACTTGTCGCGGCCCTGGCATCGGGCAACGAAAGCACGGCGCGCACGCTGCGCCAGGAAGTCGGCGAATCGTCGCGCGCCACGCGCCAGGAGCTCGGCCAGAACTTCGCGAGCTTCCAGGCTGCACTGGTGCAGCAGGGCGCGGAGGCCACCCGCACGCAGAACGCGCAGATCGACGCCTTTGCGCAGCAACTCACGCTGCTGCAGAAGACGCTGGCCGACACGCTCAACACGCAGTTGCAGGGCCTGAGCGAATCGAACGCACGTCGCCTGGCCGAAGTGCGCATGACCATGGAGACGCAGCTCGCGCAATTGCAGCAGACCAACTCGGCCAAGCTCGACGAGATGCGCAAGACGGTCGACGAAAAGCTGCAGAGCACGCTCGAAGCGCGGCTCGGCGAAAGCTTCAAGCAGGTGGCCGACCGCCTGGAGCAGGTGCACAAGGGCCTGGGCGAGATGCAGACGCTGGCGCAGGGCGTGGGCGACCTCAAGCACCTGCTGACCAACGTCAAGATGCGCGGCATCTTCGGTGAAGCGCAGCTCGGCGCCTTGCTCGAACAGGTGTTTGCGGCGGAGCAATACGCGGCCCAGGTGGTCACGCGGCCCGGCACGCGCAACACGGTCGACTTTGCGATTCGCCTGCCGGGCCGCAAGGCCGATGGCGAGCCGCTGTGGCTGCCGATCGATGCCAAGTTTCCCAACGAAGACTACGAGCGCCTGCTCGACGCCCAGCAGCGCGCCGATCCGGTGGCCGCCGAACTCGCGGGCCGTGCGCTCGAAACCCGCATCTGGCTCGAGGCGCGATCGATCGAAGAGAAGTACATCGAGCCACCGAACACCACCGACTTCGCGATCCTGTTCCTCCCCACCGAAGGCCTCTACGCCGAGGTGTTGCGCCGCCCGGACCTGATGCAGGGCCTGCAGCGCAAGCACCGCGTCACGCTGGCAGGCCCGACCACGCTGCTGGCCATCCTCAACTCGCTGCAGATGGGCTTTCGCACGCTGGCACTCGAGAAGCGGTCGAGCGAGGTCTGGCAGGTGCTGGGTGCGGTCAAGGCCGAGTTCAGCAAGTTCGGCGACGTACTTTCGAAAGTCAAGGCGCAGACCCAGACCGTGCTCAACACGCTGGATCAGGCGCAGACCCGCAGCAACGTCATGCACCGCGCGCTCAAGCAGGTCGAGGCGCTGCCGGAGGCGCAATCGCAAGCCTTGCTGCCGCCCGCGGGCAGCGAGGACGACGCAGCCCTGTGACGCCTGAACTGCTGCGCCTGATTCTTGCGCAGGTGTGCCTGCATGCCGCCATGACCGGCACCCGGCTCGCGGCGCCGTTGCTGGCGCTGCAGCAGGGTTACAGCGCTGCTGCAGTGGGCGTGATGCTTTCGCTGTTCGCGCTCACGCAGGTCTTCCTCGCCTTGCCGACGGGGCGCTTCGCCGACCGGCACGGGCTGCGCCTGCCGTTGTCGATCGCAGTGGGCGCGGCCACGAGCGGCGCGGCGCTGGCTGCTGCATTCCCCGTGTTCCCGGTGTTCTGCCTTGCTGCGCTGCTGACCGGCGGTGCGACCGGTATCGCGGTGATCACGCTGCAGCGCCATGTGGGTCGCGCGGCGGCCAACCCGACACAGCTCAAGCAGGTGTTCAGCTGGCTGGCGATCTCGCCCGCCGCCGCCAACTTCGTCGGGCCGTTCGCCGCGGGCCTGCTGATCGACCACGCCGGCCCCACCCCCGGGGCAATGGTCGGCTACCGGGTGGCATTCGGTCTGGCGGCGCTGCTGCCGCTGGTCTGCTGGCTGCTCGCGCGCGGGGCCACGGAGCTGCCGATCACGCCGCCGCCACCCGGCGCGCCCAAGCCGCGCGCCTGGGATCTGCTCGGGCAGCCGATGTTTCGTCGCTTGCTGTTCGTCAACTGGCTGCAGTCGGCCTCCTGGGACGTGCACACCTTCGTGCTGCCGATCCTGGGGCATGAACGGGGACTCAGTGCATCGGTGATCGGCTCGATCCTCGGCGCGTTCGCCGTGGCTGCGGCGGGCATCCGCGTGGTGTTGCCGATCGTCGCCTCGCGCTTGAGCGAACGCAGCGTGATCACGGTGTCGAACGTCATCACCGCGCTGGTGTTCGCCGTCTATCCGCTCATGTCGTCGGCGCTCGGCATGGGCGCCTGTTCGGTGATGCTGGGCATCGCGCTGGGCGCGGTGCAGCCGATGGTCATGAGCATGCTGCACCAGATCACGCCGCACGAACGCCATGGCGAAGCGCTGGGGCTGCGCGTGATGACGCTCAATGCGTCGAGCGTCGCGATGCCGATGCTGTTCGGCGCCGCGGGTGCATTGATCGGGGTTGCGGGCGTGTTCTGGGTGGTCGGCGGCGTGGTGGCTGCCGGAACGCGCGCGGTATGGGGGCTGCGCGCGCCCTGAATTTGTCGGTGTGTGCGTGCGTTGCCGAACAGACGCATGCGCCGGGGGTGCGCAGAGTCGGGCAATGAAAGCGACTCCAGCGATGACATTGCGCCGCACATTGACCATCGTTGCAGGCGTGCTGCTCGGCATGGCCTTTTGCGGGCTGGCGCTCGCCTTCGCCGATGGCCAGTTCGACGACGGCCCAGCGCCGTTCAACTTTGGCGACCTGATGCTCGTGGCATCAGTCAGCTTCGTCGTGGTGTCCCATGTGCTGGTGGTGGCGACGCTGATCCAGCGGCCGTCCTAGAGCTTGTAGAAGCGCTTGATCGCGTCCCACGCGTCGGCCGGCGCGTCGACGTACTCGAACAGCTTCACGTCGCCGGGCGAGATCACGCCTTCCTCGACCAGGAAATCGAAGTCGAGCAGCTTCTTCCAGTAGTCGGTGCCGAACAGCACGATCGGCACCGGTTTCGACTTCTTCGTCTGCACCAGCGTGATGACCTCGAACAGCTCGTCGAGCGTGCCGAAGCCGCCCGGGAATGCGACCAGCGCCTTCGCACGCATCATGAAATGCATCTTGCGGATCGCGAAGTAGTGGAACTTGAAACTCAGCGCCGGCGTGACGTAGGGGTTGGCCTCTTCTTCCATCGGCAGCGCGATGGCCAGGCCGATGTTGAGGCCGCCGCCTTCGTACGAACCGCGGTTGGCGGCCTGCATGATGCCGGGGCCACCGCCGGTGCAGATGAAGAGCTGGTCTTCCGGATCCTTGGCCTTGCTGTACTCGGCCACCATCTTGCTGAAGCTGCGGGCCTCTTCGTAATAGTGCGAGCCGCGCGCCAGGCGCTTGAGGCGCTCGAGCGCCACCGCGTCGCCGGCCGCTTCGGCCTGGGCGATCAGTGCATCGGACTCTTCCTTGCTGCGAAAGCGCGCGCTGCCGAACACCACGACGGTGTTCTCGATGCCATGGGCGCGCATCTCGATGTCGGGTTTCATCAGTTCGAGCTGCATGCGCAGGCCACGGGTTTCGCGCCGCAGCAGGAACTCAGGGTCGGCAAAGGCCAGGCGGGACGGATCTGGGTCGAGCGGAAGGCCCTTGTCCGAATGTGCCTGCAGCGTGGCCCAGGCGTCGGCCAGGCGTTTGTCGTGAAGGTCGTGGATCTTGTTCATGGTGTCCGGATTGTGGATGCGCAAAGTGTCAGGGGACAAAGCAGGATAGGGGCCAGCTCGGGTGCTCTTGAGACTGCGCGCTGGCCGACGAAGTCTAGAAGCTCCCGTGCCGCCCCGCACCCTGCACGAAACGCGCGGCACCCGCTGCGCCTTCGGCCGCGACGATCGGCGCGCCGAGACGGCCTTCCTGCCGCAGTGCGTCGTTCAGAGGCAAGTCCCACTGTGCGTAGGCGGATGCGCGGTCGGTCAGCATGCACTGCTGCGGAAAGGCCGCGATCTCGCGCGCCAGTTGCTCGGCGGCTTGACGCGACCTGCCGTCGGGCACCACGCGGTTCACGAGGCCCATCGCGAGCGCCTCGTCGGCCAGGACCGCGCGCCCGGTCAGGATCAGGTCGAGTGCACGCCCCATGCCGACGATGCGTGGCAGCCGCACGGTGCCGCCGTCGATCAGCGGGACGCCCCAGCGCCGGCAGAACACGCCGAACACCGCACTCTGCTCGGCCACGCGCAGGTCGGCCAGCAGCGCGAGTTCGAGCCCGCCTGCGACGGCATGGCCACCGATGGCGGCGATCAGCGGCTTGCGCAGTGCCATGCGGGTGGGGCCCATCGGCCCGTCGCCGCCGCCTTCGGGGTCGACCTCGTTACGGCGCGCCGGGTCGCTCACGGCACCGAGGTCAGCCCCCGCGCAGAACACACCGTTCTCGCCCCAGAGCACGGCCACGCGCTGGCTGTCGTCCGCCTCGAAGCGCATGAAGGCGTCGCGCAGGGCTTCGGCGGTCTGGCGGTCGACTGCGTTGCGTTGTTTCGGGAGGCTCAGCACGATGGTGCTGATCGGGCCATCGGTTTCGGTGCGGACAGAGGCGGCTTGGTTCATGCCCGCAGCGTACGAAAAAAAAGCTCCCGAGGGAGCTTTTTATCGAGGCCGGCTGTGCTCAGACGCGCTTGCGGTATTCGCCGGTGCGCGTGTCGATTTCGATCTTGTCGCCCTGGGCCACAAACAGCGGCACCGGCACTTCGAAACCGGTGGAGATCTTGGCGGGCTTGAGCACCTTGCCCGAGGTGTCGCCCTTGACGGCCGGCTCGGTCCAGGTGATTTCGCGCTCGACGCTGGTCGGCAGTTCGACCGAGATGGCCTTGCCGTCGTAGAACACCACTTCGACCGGCATGCCGTCTTCGAGGTAGTTGAGCGAGTCGCCCATGTTCTCGGCTTCGACTTCGTACTGGTTGTACTCGGTGTCCATGCAGACGTACATCGGGTCGGCGAAGTAGGAGTAGGTGCACTCCTTCTTTTCGAGCACGATCTGGTCGATCTTGTCGTCGGCCTTGAACACCTGCTCGGTGTTGAAGTTGGCGATCAGGCTCTTGAGCTTCATGCGCACGGTGGCGGAGTTGCGGCCGCCGCGGCTGTATTCGGTCTTGAGCACGACCATCGGATCCTTGCCGTGCATGATGACGTTGCCGGCGCGGATTTCTTGAGCGATTTTCATATCAGGGTCTTTGGGTCACTGGATGTTCTGCCGCTCGGTGCGGCGACAGGCCCTGGGCCTGAAGCCGCATTTCCCCGCGGCGGGTTCAGCGGAAAGGCAAGAGGGGTTCACATGAAACCCCGGCCCGAAATCCGCAAAGCCCCCGATTTTAGCTTTTTTGGGCGACGAACCGGCGCAATAGCGTGGCGAGATCGTCCTGCGCCAGCAGTCGCGTGCGCGCCGCCTGCACCGCATCGCGCCATTCCGCGAGGGTCGCTGCGTCCGGAACAGGCAGGGCGCCGTCCTCGAAGCCGTTCCAGATCCGGTGAAAGCGCCGAAGCGACGGCGGGGCCGCCAGCCAGTCCAGAAAGGCCTCGAGCTTGACGTGGTGGGCGTCGTCGTCCTGCGGGTAGATTTGCCAGACCAGTGGCGCGCCGGCCCAGAGCGCACGCACCAGCGAATCCTCGCCGCGCACGAAATTCAGGTCGCCGCTCCAGAGCAGGCAGTCGAATTCGGGCTGGGTCAGGGCGGGCAGCCAGGTGATCGGGAGCGCATCGGACGCTCGCCGCAGGCCCGGCGCCTGCAGTGCAGCGCGCACGGCTGCCGCGGGGCGCCCCGCCGCGACCAGCAACTGCGCGGGGTTGGAAGCGTCCTTGAGCGTGGTCAGCAACGCGCGCAGCGCCGGCGGCTCGTAGCAGAACAGCGGCCACACCGGCCCTCCGTGCCACGCAATACCTTGCGCTGCGAGCCAGGCCGCGCGGTCGAAGCCGGCGCGTGTTTCGACCAGGCCGGCTTCGCGCAGCAGGCCGCCGGTGCGCTCGGTGAAGCCGGGATAGAAGAAATGCTTGGTCAACCCTTCGCCGGGTCCGCGGAACACCGGCGAAGGCAGCCCGTGCAGGCGCTCGACATACGGTTCGGCGGACAGGTACTCCAGATTGATCCATGCGCCTTTTCGGCCGCTGGCACCCGAGCGACGGGCGAAGCGTGCTATCAATTCAGGAGCGGGGTCGCAGCCGAAGGCTTCAATCAGGACGTCCGGCGCGGCTACCGCCACGGCGCTGCCGATGGCGTCCGGATCGCGCCAGTCGATCACATCGACGCCTGGCTGGCCAGCGGGCGCCATCCACTGCAGCGCGGCGCCGTCGTCGACCCACAGCCGTACGCGGTCGCCTTGCGTCGCCAGCTGACAGGCCAGCCGCCAGCAGACGCCGAGATCGCCATGGTTGTCGATGACCCTGCAGAAGATGTCCCAGTGCATCGCGGCGACTCTACCTTCGGGAGCCCGCGCCACAATAGCCGCCATGTCAGACGTGCATTCCGATCAACTGCTCAGCGAAGTCGCGGCCCTGCCGCAATTGCCGGGCGTCTACCGCTACTTCGATGCGGCCGGCGCGGTGCTCTATGTGGGCAAGGCGCGCAACCTGAAGAAGCGGGTTGCCAACTACTTCCAGAAGAGCCACGGCGGCACGCGCATCGGCCACATGATCAGCAAGATCGTGCGCATGGAGACGACCGTGGTGCGCTCCGAGGCCGAGGCGCTGCTGCTCGAGAACAACCTCATCAAGACGCTCAAGCCGCGCTACAACATCCTGTTTCGCGACGACAAGAGCTACCCCTACCTGAAGATCGCGTCGCACCAGTTTCCACGGCTCGCGTACTACCGCGGCTCGGTCGACAAGAAGCACCGCTACTTCGGCCCGTACCCGAGCGCGTGGGCGGTGAAGGAATCGATCCAGCTGCTGCAGAAGGTGTTCAAGCTGCGCACCTGCGAAGACACGGTGTATGCCAACCGCACCCGGCCCTGCCTGCTGTACCAGATCAAGCGCTGCACCGGCCCGTGCGTCGGCTACATCACGCCCGAGGCCTACGCGCAGGACGTGGCCAATGCCGAGGCGTTCCTGCAGGGCGATACGCAACTGGTGCTGCGAACGCTCGAAGACCGCATGACGGCGCATGCCGAAAAGCTGGAATTCGAGCAGGCCGCCGAGCTGCGCAACCAGATGTCGGCGCTGTCGCGCGTGCTGCATCAGCAGTCGATCGAGATCGCATCCGACAAGGACGTTGACATCCTCGCGGTCAAGGTGCAGGGCGGCAAGGCATGCGTGAATCTCGCGATGGTGCGGGGCGGGCGGCATCTGGGCGACCGTGCCTACTTTCCCGTGCACGTGGAGGACGCGGCGCAGATTCGCCATGGCGAGCTCGACGACGCCGAAGACGGCAGCAAGCCCGCGATGGCGGACGCCATCGAAGTGCAGGTGCTCGAAGCCTTCATCGCGCAGCACTACATCGATGTGCCGGTGCCGGCCACGCTGGTGCTGAGCGAACAGGTGAGCCGCGAACTGATCGAGGCCGTGTCGCAGCAAGCCGGCACGCGCATCACGGCGGTTTTCCAGCCGCACGAGCAGCGTCGCCACTGGCTCGAGATGGCGCAGACCAACGCTGGCCTGCAACTGGCCCGGTTGCTTGCCGAAGAAGGCTCGCAGCAGGCGCGCACGCGTGCGCTGGTCGATGCGCTCGAACTCGCGCCCGACGACCTCGACAGCCTGCGCATCGAATGCTTCGACATCTCGCACACGGCGGGCGAAGCGACGCAGGCCTCGTGCGTGGTGTTCGAGCACCATGCCATGCAGAACCGCGAGTACCGGCGCTACAACATCGAAGGCATCACGCCGGGCGACGACTACGCGGCGATGCGGCAGGTGCTGACCCGGCGCTATGCGCGGCTGGCCGAGGCGATGGCCGCCGAAACCGATGCGCCGACGGCCGGCGACGCCAACGGCGTCGGCGCCGACGCGCCGGTCAACACCAAGGCCGCGCGCATGCCCGAACTGGTGCTGGTGGACGGGGGCAAGGGGCAGGTGTCGATGGCGCGCGAGGTGTTCAGCGAGCTCGGGCTGCCGCTATCGCTGATCGTCGGCGTCGAGAAGGGCGAGGGCCGCAAGGTCGGCCTCGAGGAACTGGTGTTCGCCGACGGACGCGACAAGGTCTACCTGGGCCGCGACTCGGCCGCGCTGATGCTGGTGGCGCAGATCCGTGACGAGGCGCACCGTTTCGCGATCACCGGCATGCGGGCCAAGCGGGCCAAGGTGCGCGTGGGCGGGAGCCAGCTCGAGGACATCCCCGGCATCGGGCCCAAGCGCCGCGCCCGCCTGCTGCAACGCTTCGGCGGCATTCGCGGCGTTGCCTCGGCCAGCGTGGAAGACATCGCGTCGGTCGACGGCATCGCGGCCGACCTGGCCGAAGAGATCTACCGGGCCCTTCACTGAACCAAGTCACAATCAGCCGCATGTTCTGGACGCTTCCCACCATCATGACCTGGACGCGCATCGTCGCGATCCCCCTGATCGTCGGTGTGTTCTACCTGCCCATCGCGGAGCCGATGCGCAATCTCATCGCCACGGTGATGTTCATCGTGTTCGCGGCGACCGACTGGCTCGACGGCTACCTGGCCCGCAAGCTCAACCAGACATCGGCGTTCGGCGCCTTTCTCGATCCCGTGGCGGACAAGTTCCTGGTCTGTGCGTCCTTGCTCGTGCTGGTGCATCTGCAGCGCGCCGACGTGTTCGTGGCGCTGATCATCATCGGCCGCGAGATCGCGATTTCCGCGCTGCGCGAATGGATGGCGCAGATCGGCGCAGGCAAGAGCGTGGCAGTGCACATGATCGGCAAGGTCAAGACCGTCGTGCAGATGGTCGCGATTCCGTTCCTGCTGTTCAACGGCAAGCTGTTCGGCGTGATCGACACCGGCGTCTGGGGCCAGTGGCTGATCTGGATCTCGGCCGTGCTCACGGTCTGGTCGATGGTTTACTACCTGCAGAAGGCGATTCCCGAAATTCGGGCCCGGGCGAAATGACGGCAGACGGCCGCGCGGCCGCATGGCTGCGCCTGATGCCTGCGGTGTTCGTGCTGATCTGGAGCACCGGCTTCATCGTCGCGCGCTATGGCATGCCGTACGCGCCGCCCCTCAAGTTTCTCGCGGTGCGCTATGCGCTGTCGCTGCTGTGCTTCGGCCTGTGGGTGGCGGCGACGCGCGTGGCCTGGCCGGAGCGGCGGGCGCAGTGGCTTCACCTCGCCGTCACCGGCATCCTGATGCAGGCCGGGTACCTGGGCGGCGTGTGGGCCGCGGTCAAGGCCGGCATGGGCTCCGGACTGATCGCGCTGCTGGTCGGCATTCAGCCGGTGCTGACGGCGGTATGGATGTCGATGCACGGCGGGACCATCACAAAGCGCCAGTGGGCCGGCCTCTTGCTCGGTTTCGCCGGGCTGGTGCTGGTGGTGTCGCGCAAGCTCGGCCAGGGCGGCGAGGTCAATGCGCTGACGATGGGGCTGGCGGTGTTTGCGCTGCTGTCGATCACCGCCGGAACGCTCTACCAGAAACGCTTTGTCGCGCCCTGCGATGTGCGCAGCGCCAGCGCGGTGCAACTGGCAGCGGCGCTCGTGGTGACCTTGCCGTTTGCGCTGTTCGAGACCGGTGCGATCGTGTGGAATGCCGCAGTGGTCGGCTCGATGGCCTGGGCGGTGCTGGCACTGTCGCTGGGCGGCGCATCGTTGCTCTACATGCTGATCCAGCGCGGCACCGCGACGGCCGTGACCAGTCTGTTGTACCTGGTGCCGCCGTGCACCGCAGTGATGGCATGGCTCCTGTTCGATGAACCGATCACGCTGGTGACGCTCGCCGGCATCAGCCTGACCGCGGTGGGGGTCAGCCTGGTGGTGCGCAGCGCCGCGCCGCCGTCCTAGGCTGTGGCGCGCCGCGGCTTCGGTCGGGCTGGCGCCTCGCGCTTCCACGGCTCGGCGCGAAACGCCTCCACCAGAAAGTCGATCAAGAGGCGCACGCGGCGCGGCGTCTTCGGCCGCCACGGCGCAACCCAATGGATGTCGGCCTCGGGCATGGTGTATTGCGGCAGCACGCGCACCAGTTCGCCCGATGCGAGCTGCGGTGCGATGTCCCACAGGCTGCGCAACATGATGCCGCGGCCGTCGAGGCACCAGTCACGCACCATTTCGCCGGAGTTGCTGGCGAGCGCGCCCTGGACGCGGATGCGCGCGGTGCTGCCGTCGCGCGCATGGCGCAGCGTCCAGAGGTCGAACGGACGCGGCTGCGCGCTGCCGTTCTCGCGTGCCACCAGGCAGTCGTGCGCGGCCAGCGCCGGCAGATCCGCAGGCAGGCCGTGCCGTTGCAGATAGGCAGGTGATGCAGCCAGCACACGCTGGTTGCGCGCGATGCGTCGCGTGACCCAGTCGCTCGCATGCCTGTTCTGCACGCTCCAGAGCCAGATCGCGCCGTCGTAGCCCTCGGCCCCGAGGTCGGGCAATTGCTCGGTGAGCTGCAGCTCGACCTGCAGGGCAGGGTGCAGGGCCTGAAAAGCGGCCAGTGCCGGCCCGACCCAGCGCCGGCCGAAGCCGAAGGTCGCAGCAAGCCGCAGGGTGCCGCTCAATGCGTTCTGGCGTTCGGCCAGCTCGGCTTCGAGCGCGGCAAAGCGGTCGAGCAGGCCGTCGGCATGCTGGCAGAGCGCCTCGCCTTCCGTGGTAAGGCTCAAGCGGCGCGTGGTGCGCTCGAACAGACGCTGACCCAGTTGTGTCTCGAGCGCGCCGAGCCGCTTGGTGATCACCGAAGGCACGACGCCGAGCGCGAGCGCCGCGCCCGCCAGACTCCCGTGACCGCGAATGGCCTGCATGAGCTCCAGATCGCCGCGATCGATTCGTGCCATAAGGGAAATTATAGGTTGATGCATTGTTGCTTGATGCGCTGCCTCGTGCCACGCACAATCCCTGCGTGCTCGATTCATTCACGCCTTTCGACCTGTATCGCGGCCCGGTTCGGTTGCATGGCCGCATTGGCGGCCGCGGTGCGCCGCTGCTGCTGTTGCACGGCCATCCGCAGACCCATGCGATCTGGCACCGCGTGGCGCCGGAACTGGCCGACCACTTCACGCTGGTCATGATGGATCTGCGCGGCTATGGCGATTCAGGCCGGCCGGCCGGCGGCCCCGACCATGGGGCCTACAGCAAGCGGGAGATGGCGCTCGATGCGCTGGCCGTGATGCAGCAGCATGGCTTCGAACGCTTTGGCGTGCTGGCGCATGACCGCGGTGCACGCGTCGCCCATCGGCTCGCGGCCGACCATCCCGACGCGGTCGATCGCCTGCTGCTGCTCGACATCGCTCCCACGCTCGCGATGTACCGCGACACCAGCGAAGCCTTTGCGCGCGCCTACTGGCACTGGTTCTTCCTGATCCAGCCGCCGCCGCTGCCCGAGGCGCTGATCGAGGGCGACCCGGCCCGCTACATCCGCAGCGTGATGGGCAGCCGTCATGCCGGGCTCGCTCCGTTCGCACCCGAGGCGCTTCTGGAATACGAGCGCTGTGCCGCGATCGACGGCACCGCGCACGCGATCTGCGAGGACTATCGCGCGTCCGCCTCGATCGATCTGGCGCACGATCGCGCCGACGTTGCCGCCGAGCGCCTGCTCACGCAGCCCCTGCAGGTTCTGTGGGGCGAACACGGCGCCGTAGGCCGTTGCTTCGACGTCCTGGCGCTCTGGCGCGAACGTGCATTGCAGGTGTCGGGCAATACCTTGCCGTGTGGCCACTACCTGCCTGAAGAGGCACCGCAACAAGTCGCCCGGGCGGCGTTGCATTTCTTTCCAACTTGATCCCAGGAGACTTCCCATGAGCACCCAACGCATCGCAGTGATCGCCGGCGACGGCATCGGCAAGGAAACCATGCCCGAGGGCATTCGTGTGCTGGACGCGGCCGCGCGCAAGTTCGGCATCGACCTGAAGTTCGATCATTTCGATTTCTCGAGCTGGGACTACTTCGAGAAGCACGGCAAGATGCTGCCCGACAACTGGAAAGACCAGATCGGCGGGCACGATGCCATCTTTTTCGGTGCGGTCGGCTGGCCCCAGAAAATTGCGGATCATGTGTCGCTCTGGGGCTCTTTGCTCCTGTTCCGGCGCGAGTTCGACCAGTACATCAATCTGCGTCCCGCACGCCTGATGCCCGGCATCACGGCGCCCGTGGTGCGGCGCGACGGCTCGCCGCGCGAGCCCGGCGAGATCGACATGTACATCGTGCGCGAGAACACCGAAGGCGAGTACTCGAGCATCGGCGGGCGCATGTACGAGGGCACCGCGCGCGAGATCGTGGTGCAGGAGACGGTGATGTCGCGCATCGGCGTGGATCGTGTGCTCAAGTTCGCTTTCGAGCTCGCGCAGTCGCGCCCGAAGAAGCACCTGACCAGCGCCACCAAGTCGAACGGCATTTCGATCACCATGCCCTACTGGGACGAGCGCGTGGCCGAAATGGCAAAGAACTATCCCGGCATCACGCTCGACAAGTTTCACATCGACATCCTGACGGCGCACTTCGTGCAGCGCCCGGAGTTCTTCGACGTGGTGGTTGCAAGCAACCTGTTCGGCGACATCCTGTCCGACCTGGGGCCGGCCTGTACCGGCACCATCGGCATTGCGCCCAGCGCCAACCTGAACCCGGAGCGCACCACGCCGTCGCTGTTCGAGCCGGTGCATGGTTCGGCGCCCGACATCGCCGGCAAGGGCATCGCCAACCCGATCGGCCAGATCTGGTGCGGCGCGATGATGCTGGAGTTCCTCGGCCACAAGGCGGCACACGATGCGATCCTCGCTGCGATCGAGGCGGTTCTCGCGCCCGGAAGCGGCGCGCCGCGCACGGCCGACATCGGCGGCACGGCCGGCACCATCGATCTTGGCAAGGCGATTGCTGCCGCGCTTTGAAGAGGACTTCACGAAACGCCTCTAAAATCGCGGTGTTCGCTGTGCTGCGCGGCCCTGTGTCGTATTGACACCCCGTAGACCAGTGGCTCTAATCCCTGTCGGCAGTGCGCTGCCGACGCGCCGCAACTGCCATCCTTCTTCCCACCGCGCCGCACGGCACCACTCAGGGGTCGGTCATGCAGTTGGCGGCACACCCGACAACTTTTTTTCCGACAAGAGGCCCTTGTGAACAAGACCGAACTGATTGAGCACATCGCAAAAAACGCCGATATTTCCAAAGCTGCAGCCACGCGTGCGCTGGAGTCCACCATCGGCGCGATTCGCACCACCCTGAAAAAGGGCAACTCGGTTTCGCTCGTCGGTTTTGGTACTTTTGCGGTGGGCAAACGCGCTGCCCGCACCGGTCGCAATCCGCGCACCGGCGCAGCGATTAAAATCAAGGCCGCCAAGATCCCGAAGTTCCGTCCCGGCAAGGCGCTGAAAGATGCGCTGAACTGAGACATCATTCCCGGTGGGGTGCTTAGCTCAGCTGGTAGAGCGGCGCCCTTACAAGGCGTAGGTCGGGGGTTCGAGCCCCTCAGCACCCACCAAACGATGCAAAGGCGAACACGTTGTTCGCCTTTTTTGTTGCCCGAGTCGATGTCTCGGCTGCTTCAATAGAGAGAGTGTTCAATGTTTGATTTTTTCCGCAAGCACACCAAGATCGTGATGGCGTTCTTGTTCTTGCTGATCATTCCGTCGTTCGTGTTTTTCGGCGTCGAGCGCTACACCCAGGGCGACGGCAAGGGCGAAAAGGTTGCGCGCGTCGACGGCCACGACATCACGCGCCCCGAGTGGGATCAGCAGCACCGCAACGAGGTCGATCGCATTCGGCAGCAGTCGCCCAGCATCGATGCCGCGCTGCTCGATTCGGACGCCGCACGCTACGCCACGCTCGACCGCATGGTGCGCGATCGCGTGCTGCAGACCGCGGCCGACAAGACCCACATGACCGTGTCGGAAGACAAGCTTGCGCGGATCTTTGCGCAGGATCAGGGGCTTGCCGCGTTCCGCGGTGCCGACGGCAAGTTCGACCGCGAGTTGTTCATGCGAACCACGCAGCAAACACCCGAGCAGTACGAAGCATCGGTGCGGGCGCAACTCGCGACGCAACAGGTGCTGCAGGGCGTTTCCGGTTCGGCTTTCGCGACGAAGGCCCAGACCGAGGCGACGATCAACGCGTTCTACGACCGCCGCGAGGTGCAGGTCGCCCGCTTCAATGCAGCCGACTTTGCCGCGAAGGTCACGGTCAGCGATGCCGATCTCGAGGCCTACTACAAGGATCATCCGGCCCTGTTCCAGGCCCCTGAGCAGGCCGCCGTCGAATATCTGGTTCTCGATCTGGACGCGGTCAAGAAGAACATCGCGGTCAGCGAGGCCGACGCCAAGGCGTATTTCGAGCAGAACAAGGCGCGCTTCGGCACCAAAGAAGAACGCCGCGCAAGCCACATCCTGATCACGGCACCGGCCAGCGCGCCGGCCGCCGAGCGCGAGAAGGCCAAGGCCAAGGCCGAGCAGTTGCTGGCCGAAGTGAAAAAGTCGCCGGCCAGCTTTGCCGACATCGCGCGCAAGAACTCGCAGGATCCCGGGTCCGCGGAGAAGGGCGGCGACCTCGATTTCGTGACGCGCGGCGCGATGGTCAAGCCGTTCGAGGATGCGATGTTCGCGCTCAAGAAGGGCGAGATCAGCGCCGTTGTCGAAACCGAGTTCGGCTATCACATCATCCGTCTGACCGACATCAAGCCGGAGCAGGTGCCGCCGTTCGAACAGGTTCGCGCGCGCATCGAGGACGAAGTTCGCGCCCAGCAGGCGACGCAGGAGTTCGCCAAGGCGGCCGAGACTTTCACCGATCTCGTGTACCAGCAGCCCGACAGCCTGCAGCCTGCGGCAGACAAGCTCAAGCTCAAGCTCCAGACCGCCAGCAACGTTGCGCGCACGCCGGCCGCAGGTGCCACGGGCGCGCTCGCCAGTCGCAACTTCCTGGGTGCATTGTTCGCGGCCGATTCGCTCGAGCGCAAGCACAACACCGAGGCGATCGAAGTCGGCCCGAGCCAACTCGCGTCGGGCCGCGTGGCGAAGTACGCCGCGGCGCGCACGCTGCCATTTGCCGAGGTCAAGGACAAGGTTCGCAGCCAGTTGGTGGCCGAGCGCGCCGCCGCGCTGGCCAAGACCGAAGGCGAGGCCCGACTCAGGGCCTGGCAAGCCGATTCGGCCGGCGCCACGCTCGCCGCGCCGGTGACCGTGTCGCGGCTCGAAACCCAGTCGCTGCCGGCACCGGTGATCGAGGGCGCGCTGCGGGCCGATACGTCCAAGCTGCCGGCCTGGGCCGGTGTCGACCTTGGCGCCCAGGGCTACGCGGTGGTGCGGGTCAACAAGGCGGTGCCGCGCGCACCTTCCACGCCCGAAACGGCGCAGCAGGAGGCCGGGCAATTCGCGCAGGTCATCTCTGCCGCCGAAAACGCGGCCTACTATGAGTTGCTGAAGCAACGCTACAAGGCGGAAATCCTCGTGCCGCGGCCCGCCGAGCCAACGCGCTAGTTTTGACGCTACAATCGCAGGCTTCTTTGGTGGCTGTAGCTCAGCTGGTAGAGTCCCAGATTGTGATTCTGGTCGTCGTGGGTTCGAGTCCCATCAGCCACCCCAAAAAACATTGAAACGCGCCGGTCGCTCGACCGGCGCGTTTTTTTTATGCCGCCATGCCGGTTGCAATTGGTTTTGAATTAAAATTTTCTTTTCAATTCCGAGGAAGCCCGCAATGACCTCTCTTGCCGACATCAATTCGCAGATTCAGAAGCACGACGAACAGATCGCGCAATTGCGCAAGCAGGCTGAAGAGTTGCGCAACAAGGAACGCGGCGCCGTGATCGAGGAAGTGCGCCAGAAGATTGCGGAGTACGGTTTGTCGGCCGCCGATCTCAAGTTGAGCACGCGTGCTGCTGTCGGCAAGCGGAGCGCGGGAGCCTCTCCGGCCAAGGCCGCTGCCAAATACCGCGGCCCGAATGGCGAAAATTGGTCGGGCGGCCGCGGTCGCAAGCCGCGCTGGGTGACGGAAGCGCTCGCTGCGGGCAAGTCGCTGTCCGAGTTCGAAATTTGAACCGCGTTTCGCCGCCATCAAAAAAGCCCGCAGTCGCGGGCTTTTTTGATGGGCCGTCAATACGGACAATGCCTCAGTTCACCATCACCAGCTTGCCTTTGACGCCGCGCGAGCCCATGTGGGCATAGGCCGCTTTCAATTCCTTCATCGGCATGGTGCTGTCGATCACCGGCTTGATCTTGCCTGCGCCATACCACTGGGCCAATTCAGCCATCATGGCCGCATTGGCTTTGGGCTCCTTCTTTGCGAAATCGCCCCAGAACACGCCGACCAGCGAAGCGCCTTTGAGCAATGGCAAATTCAGCGGGAGCGAGGGAATCGGGCCGGCCGCGAAGCCGACGATCAAATAGCGGCCGCGCCAGCCGATCGAGCGGAATGCAGGTTCGGCAAAGTCGCCGCCGACCGGGTCGTAGATCACATCCGGGCCCTTGCCGTCCGTCGCCGCCTTGATCGCATCGCGAAAACCGGTCGGCAGCGCGTGCGTGGTGTAGTTGATGGTGGCGTCGGCGCCAATCGAGCGGCAGAGTTCGCATTTTTCATCGGTCGACGCCGCTGCGATCACACGCGCGCCTGCGGCCTTGGCAATCTGGATCGCGGCCGTACCGACACCGCCTGCGGCGCCGAGCACCAGCACCGTCTCGCCGGCTTTCAGTTGCGCGCGGTCGATCAGGGCGTGCCACGAGGTGGCATAGATCATGATGAAGGCGGCCGCATCCACGTGCCCGAAGCCGGCCGGCAATGGCATGCAGAGTGCTGCCGGTGCCAGCGTGTGGGTGCCGAAACCGCCTGTGCCCGACAGGCACGCCACGTTCTGGCCGATCTTCAGGTGGGTCACGCCTTCTCCGACCGCTTGCACAACGCCCGCGTACTCGGAGCCCGGCACGAAGGGCAGCGGTGGCTTGATCTGGTACTTGTTCTGCACGATCAGCAGATCGGGAAAGTTGAGGCTTGCCGCCTTGATCTCGATCAGCACCTGGCCCGGGCCGGGTTGCGGTGTCGGAAGTTCTTTCCAGGTCAGCGCATCGACGCCGGTCGGGTTTTCGCAAAGCCATGCATGCATGCAGAGGTCTCCTTTGGGGGCGGCCATGATACGTTCGGCCCGCGCAGCGCCGATGTCTCAGGCGTGACCGACCGCAACCCTAGAATGGCGCACCGATCGACGCCATGAAAATTCTCATCTCCAACGACGACGGCTTCCAGGCTCCCGGCATCGTCGCACTGCATGCAGCGCTGAAGGACATCGCCGAGGTCGAAGTCGTCGCCCCCGAACACAACAACAGCGCCAAGTCGAATGCACTCACACTGGCGGCGCCGCTCTATGTGCACAAATCGCACAACGGCTTTCGCTACGTGACCGGCACGCCGGCCGATTGCGTGCACATCGCGCTCAAGGGCTTGCTCGACTACCGTCCCGATCTCGTGGTCTCCGGCATCAACAACGGCGCCAACATGGGCGACGACACGATCTATTCGGGCACGGTCGGCGCCGCGATGGAAGCGTACCTGTTCGGTATTCCGGCCATTGCCTTCTCGCAGACCGAGAAGGGCTGGGCCCACATCGACGCGGCAGCCGAGGTCGCTCGCCGGCTGGTGCAGCAGATCGAGCGCGAACGAATGCACGAAGGACCGGCCTTCCTGCTCAACGTCAATGTGCCGAACCGGCCGATCGGCGAATTGCAACCGGTCAAGGTCTGTCGGCTCGGCCGGCGCCATGCGGCGGAGAAGGTCATCACGCAGGACAGCCCGCGCGGCGAAACCATGTACTGGATCGCCGGCGCCGGCGGCGCCAAGGACAGCGGCGAAGGCACCGACTTCCATGCGACCAGCGCGGGCCACGTCGCACTGACGCCGCTGCAGATCGATCTGACCGACCACGCGAACCTTGGTGCATGGCGCGACGCGGTGGCGCGGCTCGTCGCCTGATGGCCACGCAACGCCCGAGCTTTCCGGTTCGGCTGACGCCCACCGCATCGGCCGTCACCCGGGGCCGCGCGTCGGCCGTGCCGGTGCGTCCGACCGTGGTCAGCAGCACGCCGTCGATGGCGTCGGACGCCGTGCGCGCGCGCATGGTACAGAAGCTGGCCGGGCAAGGGATTGCCGACGCACGCGTGCTGCGCGCGATGGGCACGGTCGAGCGGCATCGCTTCGTCGACAGCGCGCTGGTGAACCAGGCCTACGAAGACACCAGCCTGCCGATCGGGCTGGGCCAGACCATCTCCAAGCCCAACGTGGTGGCGCGGATGATCGAGTTGTTGCTCGGCGCACCGGCACTGGCCGGCAAACCGAATGACCGACTCGGCCGGGTGATGGAGATCGGCACGGGCTGCGGCTACCAGGCTGCGGTGCTGAGCCACGTGGCGACCGAGGTCTACAGCATCGAGCGCCTGCGCGGCCTGCATGAGAAGGCGCGCTCCAATTTGCGTCCATTCCGGATCCCGACACTCCATCTGTTGCTGGGCGACGGAATGATCGGTTTCGCCAAGGGTGCACCCTACGCAGGAATCATCGCGGCTGCGGGTGGCGAGGCCATACCCGACGCCTGGACAGACCAGTTGGCAGTGGGCGGGCGCATCGTCGCGCCAACCCATTCCGCGGCAGGAGGGCAGGCCCTCGTTGTCATCGACAAAACGGCTCGTGGACTCGAGCGCCGCATTCTTGAGGCGGTCCACTTTGTCCCCCTAAAATCGGGTATCGCTTGAAGGAAGAACACATGCAGGGTTTTGGCAATCGGAGCTGGGTCGCCGGCATTTCGCTGGCGTTGACGCTCGTGATTGCGGGTTGTGCCTCGCCACGCAGTCCCGCACCGGTCGAAGACCGTGGCACCATGAGCAAGGCACCGGCACCCGCTCTGCCGGGTGTCTCGCCAATGACGGTCGATTCGCAGGGACGTCCGCTGGCCGGCATCGAAAACTACGGCAAACCCGGCTACTACGCGGTGCGCCCGGGCGACACGATCCGCCGCATCGGCACCGAGACCGGGCAGCGCTGGCAGGACATCGCACGCTGGAACAACCTCGACAACCCCGACCAGATCGAAGTGGGCCAAGTGCTGCGCGTGGTTGCACCGACTGGCGCCACCGCCGTGGCAACTGCACCCGCAACCGCGCCCGGCGCCACCGATGCCACGGGCGTGACGACGCGCCCTGTCACCCAGTCCACCGTTGCGCCCGCCACCGCCGCGCCGGTCAAGCCGCCCGTCACCACCTCGTCGGTTGCGCCCGCCGCGGCAGCGTCCGGCGACGAAGACGTGGGCTGGATCTGGCCGGCACAGGGCAACCTGATTGCCGGCTTCGACGAGGCCAAGAACAAGGGGCTCGACATTGGCGGCAAGGCTGGCGAGCCGGTGCTGGCATCGGCCGACGGCCGCGTGGTCTATGCGGGTGCGGGCCTGCGCGGCTACGGCAACCTGATCATCCTGAAGCACAACAACACCTACCTCACGGCCTACGCCCACAACCAGACGCTGTTGGTCAAGGAAGACCAGTCAGTGCAAAAGGGCCAGAAGATCGCCGAGATGGGCAACAGCGACGCCGACCGCGTCAAACTGCATTTCGAGATCCGTCGTCAGGGCAAGCCGGTCGATCCGGCGCGTTACCTGCCAGCGCGGTAGCGCCTTGCAAACCTCACCCGTCGGCACCCATGTGGGCGGGGTTGAGGGGTTGGACAGGCGGTGCTCCCGATCTCGCGCACAAGGCCTGCGGCGCTCGCGGGCTCGAGACGGAGTGTCATGGAATCTGGTAGCGATGGAGATCCTCCGCGATCTCGCGACGACGAGCCCCTGACCGGCCTCGAAGGCGGTGATTCGCTCACGCGCTACCTGCGCGAGGTGCGGCGCACGCCGCTCTTCACTCCCGAAGAAGAGTTCAAGACCGCGTGCGAAGCCCGGGCCGGTGACTTCGCGGCGCGCCAGTCCATGATCGAACACAACCTGCGGCTGGTGGTCAACATCGCCAAGGGCTACCTCGGCCGCAGCGTGCTGTTGGCCGACCTGGTCGAGGAGGGCAATCTCGGCCTGATGCACGCGATCACCAAATTCGAGCCGGAGCGCGGCTTTCGCTTCTCGACCTATGCGACCTGGTGGATCCGCCAGTCGATCGAACGCGCAGTGATGAACCAGGGCCGCGCCATCCGGTTGCCGGTGCACGTGGTGCGGGAGCTTCAACAGGTGCTGCGGGCCCGCCGTACGCTCGAAGCAGATGCAGATTTCCTCGCGCACCGTCCCGAAGGCGTGCGGGTCGAAGACGTTGCCGCCTTGCTCGGGCGCGAGGTCCAGGAGGTGGCCGATCTGCTGGCGCTGGCCGAGACACCGCGCTCGCTCGATGCCGGCAGCGAACGTGGTGGAGATGACGGCTTCAGCCTCGCCGACACCGTGGCCTCCGACGACGACGCGGCCGACCCGACCGGCGTGACGCAGGCCCACGAGGTCGAACGACTGCTCGACAACTGGATCGACACGCTCAGCGCGCGCGAGCGCGAAGTGCTCGAAGGCCGCTACGGGCTGCACGACCGCGAGCCCGAAACGCTGGAGATCCTGAGCGTGCGCCTTGGCCTCACACGCGAGCGGGTGCGGCAGATCCAGAACGAAGCGCTGGCCAAGATGCGGCGCCACCTGACGCGCGTCGGCGTCGGGCGCGACGCGCTTTTCTAGCGGACGGGCGGCGAGCCCGTGCGGCGCTGAGACAATCGGCGCATGACGACAGAAACAGAAGAGAAAAAGGCGCCGCCGTCCCCCGATGAATGGCTGCAGGTCGAGTCGCTCGACCTCGATGCGCAGGGCGTGGCGCATCGATCCGACGGCAAGGTGGTGTTCATCGAGGGTGCGCTGCCGTTCGAGGAAGTGCAGGTCAAGCTGCACCGAAGGAAGAACAACTGGGAGCAGGGCGTGCTCACCGCACTGAGGCGCGAATCCTCGCAACGCGTGCGGCCCGGCTGCCCGCATTTCGGCCTGCATGCGGGCGCCTGCGGCGGCTGCAAGATGCAGCACCTCGATGCGGCGGCCCAGGTGGCCGTCAAGCAGCGTGCACTGGAAGACGCGCTCTGGCATCTCGGCAAGGTCAAGCCCGACAACATGCTGCGTCCGCTCGAAGGCCCGGCCTGGCACTACCGCTATCGCGCACGGCTGTCGGTGCGCCATGTGATCAAGAAGGGCGTGGTGCTGATCGGCTTCCACGAGCGCAAGAGCAGCTACGTGGCCGACATGACCGTCTGCCCGGTATTGCCGACCGCGGTGAGCGATCTGCTGGTGCCGCTGCGCGGGTTGATCGATTCGATGGAAGCGCGGCAGACCTGCCCGCAGATCGAGCTGGCCTGCGGCGACGCGCCGGGCAGCACGATGCTGGGTGTGATTGCGCTGGTGCTGCGCCACCTCGAACCCTTGTCGGATGCCGACATCGCGCGCCTCAAGGCGTTCGCGGCCACACATCCCGCCGTGCAGTGGTGGCTCCAGGCCAAGGGGCCTGACACGGTCAAGTTGCTGGAGGAGGGCGGGGCGCAACTGTCGTACGAACTGCCCGATTTCGGCATCACGATGCCGTTCAAGCCAACCGACTTCACACAGGTCAATCCGCACATCAACCGTGTGCTGGTGTCGCGCGCACTGCGCCTGCTCGACGTGCAGCGCGACGAGCGGGTGATCGACTGGTTCTGCGGCCTCGGCAATTTCACGCTGCCGCTGGCGACGCGTGCCGGCGAGGTTCTGGGCATCGAGGGCAGCGACGCGCTGGTGGTGCGTGCCACCGAGAATCTCCAGCGGAACAGGGCTGCTGCGCCCGACGGTCAGCCGCTGAGTGCGACGAAATTCGTGGCGCGCAACCTGTTCGAGATGACCCCTGAAATGCTGGTCGCCGATGGCCACGCCGACCGCTGGCTGGTCGACCCGCCGCGCGAAGGCGCCTTCGCATTGGCCAAGGCGGTGGCAGACCTGCACCAACAGCCCGAACTGCGTGGTGGCTGGACACCGCCGAGGCGCATCGTGTACGTGAGCTGCAACCCGGCCACGCTGGCGCGAGATGCCGGCCTGCTGGTGCACCAGGGCGGCTACCGCTGCAGCAGCGCCGGCGTGATCAACATGTTTCCGCACACGGCGCATGTGGAGTCCATGGCGGTGTTCGATCGACAGGACACTTCGCCAGACGAATGAAAAAGGGGCCTTTCGGCCCCCTTGAACTTGTGCGCCTTGGCGACTGCTAGTCGCGCTCCCCGCCCATGATGCCGAGCAGCGCCAGCAGGCTCTGGAACACGTTGAACAGATCGAGGTAGAGGGCCAGCGTGGCGCTGATGTAGTTTGTCTCGCCGCCGTCAAGGATCTGCTTCAGGTCATACAGCATGTAAGCCGAGAAGATGCCGATCGCCGCGACCGAAATGGCCATCATGCCGGCCGTCGAGCCGACGAACACGTTGATGACAGCGCCCAGCATCAGCACCAGCGCGCCGACAAAAAGAAACTTGCCCATGCCCGACAGGTCGCGCTTGATGACGGTCGCCAGCGACGCCATCACGAAGAACACACCCGCCGTGCCGCCAAAGGCCGTCATCACCAGTTCGGGGCCGTTCTTGAAGCCGAGCACCATCGCGATCAGGCGCGACAGCATGAGACCCATGAAGAAGGTGAAGCCGAGCAGCACCGGCACGCCGGCCGCCGAATTCTTGGTCTTCTCGATGGCGAACATGAAGCCGAACGCGCCGCCGAGGAACACGATCAGCCCGAGCCCGCCGCCGAGCGAACGCGTGATGCCGGTCTGCACGCCGATCCAGGCACCGAGCACGGTCGGGATCATGCTGAGTGCGAGCAGCCAGTAGGTGTTGCGCAGCACACGTTGACGGTCTGCCTGCGGCAGTGTCTGGCCAACACCGGTGTTTCCGGTGGCGGTGTCGAGGGCGGTGACGCGGTCGTTCATTGCTGAATGCTCCTGTGGGTACTGCAAGACTGCAGTTGGGCGCATTCTAGGGGTCTGCAAGAGGTGCGCGAGGCAAAAACCGCGCTGGCCTGTCGCTGAGCCTCGTAAGGGTTTGCGCGCCCCGGCGCCGTTATGCTCTGGGGTCCATCTGTCAACCCGAACCGATCATGAAGACCAAGTCCTTCCTCGAACTTGCCGACGTCAAGGCCATCGCCGCCGCCGCCGAGGCCGAAGCCCTCAAGAACAACTGGGCCGTGACCATCGCGATCGCCGACGACGCCGGCCACCTGCTCTGGCTGCAGCGTCTCGACGGTGCCGCAGCGCTGTCCTCCCACATCGCCCCGGCCAAGGCCCATACCGCCGCCATGGGCCGTCGCGAGAGCAAGGGCTACGAAGACATCATCAACGGGGGCCGCACGGCTTTCCTGACGGTGCCCGCCGTGCAGGGCATGCTCGAAGGCGGCGTGCCGATCGTCAAGGATGGCCACGTGATCGGCGCCGTTGGCGTGAGCGGCGTCAAGTCGAACGAGGATGCACAGGTCGCCAAGGCCGGCATCGCGGCGCTCGGACTCTGATTCCGCGCAGCAACGCAGCAGGAAGAAACAGAAACGCCGACCTGAGGGTCGGCGTTTGTCATTGGGCGTTCGTCGTGAAAAAAAAGCTTGGCTGGTCGGCGAGCCGTTTGGCTAGCAAAAAACGACCCTTCGGAGAAAACTTCTCCTTGAGTCGCCCCACGATGAAACTTGCCTGGGGGCGGTTGATGCCTGTTACTTGGTCAGGATCAGCTTGCCGAGTTTGGTGGCTTGCAGCCGGTAGAGGGAGCCGTTGTGCATGATTCCAACGGTCTTATTGCCCTGCAGCAGCGTCGCGCTTTCGACCAGCGGGGCGGGCCGACCGTCGCTTGCCGCGGCGCCACGGCCGCCGGATTGATCGAGCGAGGGATGGCTCAAAACGGAGAACGTGGTCAGGGTGGTTTGCATGGCGTTGGCCTTTCGAATCAGTAGCTAAATGATAATGATTCGCAATACAAAGTCAATCGATGCGATAGAAAAATGTCGCGGCCAGGGTCTTGTGATCCCTCGTCACTTCGGATTCGGCTCGGTGATGAAGCCGATCTTGCGCACGCCGGCCTCACGCGCCGCCGACATGGCCTGCGCCACGCGCTCGTAGCGCACTTCCTTGTCGCCGCGAATGTGCAGTTCGGGCTGCGGCTCCTTGGCAGCCTCTGCGGCAAGACGAGGTTCCAGATCGGCGTCGCCGATCTTCTGGTCGTTCCAGAAGTAGCTGCCATCGGCCGCCACGCTGAACAGGATCGTTTCGGGCTTGGTCAGCTCGCGTTCGCTGCTGGCGCGCGGCAGGTCGATGTTGACCGCGTGCTTCATCACCGGCACGGTGATGATGAAGATGATCAGCAGCACCAGCATGACGTCGACCAGCGGCGTCATGTTGATCTCGTTCATCACCTCGTCGGGTTCGTCCTGTGTTCCGAAAGCCATGGCGTTCAGCCTTTCTTGAGCGGGACGATGGTGGCCGGCTCGCTGCTCTGCACGCGGGCGCCGGTCACGAAGTAGGCATGCAGGTCGTGTGCGAAGCTGTTGAGCTTGGTCAGCACGAACTTGTTGCCGCGCACCAGTGCGTTGTAGCCGAGCACCGCGGGAATCGCGACAGCCAGGCCCAGCGCCGTCATGATCAGCGCCTCGCCGATCGGGCCGGCCACCTTGTCGATGGTGGCCTGGCCGGCCGAGCTGATGCTCATCAGCGCGTGGTAGATGCCCCAGACCGTACCGAACAGGCCGATGAACGGCGCGGTCGAACCGACCGAGGCCAGCACCGCCAGCCCGGTTTGCAGGCGCGCGGTGAACTCGTCGATGCCGTTGCGCAGGCAGCGCGTGACCCAATCGCTCACGTCCAGCGTGTCGTGCAGGTGAGCCTTGGTGTTGCGGTGGTGGGCCGTGGCTTCGCGGCCTTCGAGCGCGAGCACGCGGAACGGGTTGCTGTCGCTTCTGCCGAGCTTGTTGAGCGCGGTGGCGAAGTCTTCGCTGTGCCAGAAGTCGGAGGAGGCGTTGGCCATTCGCTTGTAGCGGATGACGTCCAGCGCCTTGATGATGATCACGATCCAGGACGCGAGCGACATGCCGATCAGCAGCAGTGCGACGGCTTTCGTGACGAGGTCGCCCTGCGACCAGAGGTTCATCAAGCCAAACTGGGATTCCATAAATGCTGCTCCAAAACTACTGGGAAAGGGTGAAATTGAAAGGCGCCTTCAACAGGTAGACGGTCGCCTCATTGGCGCCCGGCTGCCGGATCGGCGTGACTTGCGATGACAGGGCCGCGTCGCGCGCTGCCTGATCCAGCCGGTCGTAACCGCTGGACTTGAAGATATCGGCACGCTTGGGGATGCCGGAACTGTTGAAGTACACCGCGATGATCACGGTGCCGGTCTCGCCCATGCGCTTGCTCATGGCGGGGTAGACCACGCGCGGTTCCCGGATGTACTGGGTCTGGCCCTGGCTGATTTCAACCAGTTTCGGCGCGGGCGGCGCTGGTGGGGCGGGCGGCGGTGCCGGTGGTTCAGGCGGCGCCGGCGGCGCAACCGGTGCCGGTGGTGGTGGCGGCTCGACACTGCCGGTCGGCGCATTGGGCGGGGGCGGCACCGGCGTGCGGATGGCCTGCGGGCGCGGTGGCGGCGGGGTCTTGGTGATCTCGCGCCGGGGCGGGGGAGGCGGAGGCGGCGGCGGCTCGACGGGTTTCGGCGGCTCGATCAGTTGGCTCAGGATCTCGACCGGAATCACCACCTCGGCGGCTTTGCGGATCAAGCCGGCCTGCAAAGCCCACAGCGCTGCCACGTGGAACAGCACGACGCTGCCGGCGATGACGGTATTTCGGGAGAGCCCGGTGGGGGCAGAGAAGCGGTCAGACACGATCCACCATTCGACGAGAGGAGGCACCAAAGGTGCCCAGGGCGCAGCAAGAAACCGCTATTTGCGAAAGATCCACCAGGCCGAGCCGGCCACGAAAATCAGGCTGCCGCCGAGCGTAGAGAAGAGTGCCATGCCTTGCTGTCCTGGATGGAGTTGGCAAGCTGGATCACGTGCGGCCCATCGTCGCGATGGAGTGCCGCAACAGGATGCGAGGCACTGCACTGCGCGACGACGTCGCGGGCGCAACCTTCGCACCGGCCGCACTGGGTGGCCACGCCGAGTTCGAACTGGACTTCGTCGAACGTCATCCCGGCTCGCGCATGACGCGCGATTTCTCGGTCGGACACTCGGCGGCATACGCAGACGATCATGGCGGCAAAGGCAGCTGTTGGCTGGCTGTTGATGAAGGCCTGATTATAAATACGAATCTCTCGCATTTGCAATCACTATGGCCGCGTGGGGCCTCTTGGGCCTCTTGGGCCTCTTCGGGACCGCAACCGGTTCAAACCTCCGACCAGAGCCGCAGCAAGTTGTGATAGTGGCCGGTGAGCGCCACCGTCTCCTCGCATTCGCCGACGCGCGTGCGCAGCTTCTGGATCTGCTGGTCGAGTTCGAACAGCATCGCGCGCTGGTGGTTGTCGCGCACCATGCTTTGCAACCAGAAAAAAGAGCAGACCCGCGCCCCCCGGGTGACCGGATGCACCCGGTGCAGGCTGCTCGAGGGGTAGAGGATCAGGTCGCCCGCCGGCAGCTTGACCTCGTGCGTGCCGTAGGTGTCGACCACCTCGAGCTCGCCGCCCTCGTAGTCGTCCGGATCGCACAGGAACAGCGTGCACGAGAGATCGGTGCGCAACTGCTCGCCGGTGCCGGGCACCGAGCGCACGGAGCCGTCGACGTGCAGGCCATAGTGTTCGCCGCCTTCGTAGCGGTTGAACAGCGGTGGCACGAAGCGCAGCGGCAGGGCGGCGGAAAAGAACAGCTGGCTTTTCGCCAGTGCCGACAGCACCGCCTTGCCGAGTTCCCGCCCCACGGCCGAATGCTCGGGCAACTGGCGGTTTTGCTTGACCTTTGCGCCCTGCTCGCCGACGGTTTGCCGGCCATCGATCCAGTCGGTGGCTTCGAGGGCGGAGCGCAGTTCTTGCACCTGTGTGGACGTCAGCACTTCGGGAACATGGAGCATCATTTCTGGAGCAGCCTCACAAGGAAAAAAGCCCCGGCTGCGAAGCCGGGGCCCGAGTGTCGCACCGCTGCCGGCGCGACGGTTTGTGCTGGATCAGAACGCGAAGTTGGCCGTGATGCGGGCCGAACGCGGCGTGCCCGGGAGGTAGCGGTAGCCGCTCTTGTTGATCGACGCCACGTAATCCTTGTCGGTCAGGTTGTAGATGTTGAGCTGGATGTCGACGTTCTTGTTGATGCGGTACGACGCCATCGCGTCGAACACCCAGTACGCGTCCACATAGGCCGGCGTGCCCACGGCGCTGTCGGTGCCGCGGTTCAGCTTGCCGTTGTAGCGTGCGCCGCCGCCGATCGTCAGTCCGAACGGGAACTGGTAGGTCGTCCAGGCCGTGAACGCGTTCTTCGGCGTATAGGCCAGTGCGCCGCTGCCGTCAGCCAGCACCGAGGGGCCGCTCACGATCTTGGTGTCCTGCGTGGTGAAGCCCGCGCTGACGCCCCATGCGTTGGTGATCGCGCCCGCGATGCCGAGCTCGATGCCCTGCACGCGCTTCTTGCCGGTCTGGTAGTACTGCAGGGTGGTCGAGTCCTGCACCACTTCGTTGCTCACGTCGGTGCGATAGACGGCGGCGGTCAGCGACACCTTCTTGTTCAGGATGTCCCACTTGGTGCCGACTTCGAAGGTCTTGGCCTTCTGAGGCAGGAAGTCGGTGCGCGCGGCGCTGTTGGTGGTGCCGGCGGCGGCGGCCAAGGTGAAGTTGGCGCCGCCCGGCGGCTGCGCGCCGGTGCTGTAGCCGGCGTAGATGCTGCCGTTCTCGACCGGCTTGTAGACCAGGCCGATCTTGCCGGTGAACAGGTTGTCCGACAGGCTCAGGTTGGTCGGCGCAATCGTGCTGGTCTGCACGCCACGCGTAGTGGCCAGCGTCAGCGCGGTGGCGTCGTAGTCGGTTCTGTAGTGGTCGTAGCGCAGGCCACCGGTGAGCGACCATTGTTCGTTGAACTTCACCGTGTCGAACACGTAGAGGCCGATCGTGTCGGTCGAACCCTTGGAGCCGGTGCCGTTGTTGATGCGGTTGTAGCCTGACACGTACGGGTTCGGCGCGTACAGGTTGGCGGCGGGCCAGGAGCCGGCCGGCGCGTAGGTGGTGCCGACGCTTGCATAGCCCGCACCATAGAAGTTGCTGGCGCGCTGCGATTCGCGCATCAGCTCGACGCCGGCGCTCAGCGTGTGGCCGACGCTGCCCGTGTCGAACTTGGCCGTCACGTTGGTCTGGTTCACGAAGACCGTGTTTTCCTGGTCCTTGTTGGTCGGCAGGTTGCGCGTGACGGTCCAGCCGTAGGGGTTCAGCGCGCTCGGCGTGGCGAGGTAGCCCAGGTTGGCGGCCGGTGCGAGGCCCGTGGTGGCGAGGCCGCCGCCCTGGAACGACGTCAGCATGTAGTCCTGCGACGTCTTGCCGTAGCGCGTGGTGTTGCGCAACGTCAGATTAGGGGTGAAGTCGTGTTCGAAACGCGCGGTGAACATGTCCGACGTGACGTTGTCGAAGTCGGAGCTGGTGCCGTAGAAATTGCTCGAGTCGACCCGCGACGCATAGTCGAGGAAAGTGCGGCGACGCGCGCCGAGCGCGACCGGATCGGGGTTCGTGTAGCCCGGCAGGCCGATGGTCGGCACGCCGCCATCGGGGACGTTGTTCTGCTTGATGTGCACGTAGTCGAAGTACATGCGCGTCGGCGAGTTCAGGCCCAGCGCGATCGACGGCGCGATGCCCCAGCGCTTGTTCTTCACGAAATCACGGCCGGCCACGCCGGCGTCTTCGGCCACGGCGTTGAGGCGGAATGCCGCACCGATGCCGTTCTCGCCGCTCAACGACTTGTTCCAGTCGATGCTGCCGCGCTTGTAGTCGGCGCTGCCGAAGCCGATCGAGCCGTAGAAGCTGTCTTCGGTTTTCGGCTTCTTGGTGATCATGTTGATGTAGCCGGTTGGCGCGGTGCGACCGATGTCGCTGCTGGCCGCGCCCTTGACCACTTCGACCTGCTCGATGTTGAACACGTCGCGCGAGACCGAGCCGAGGTCGCGGATGCCGTCGACGAAGATGCTGCTGGAGGTATCGAAGCCGCGCAGGTAGATCGCGTCACCGGTGCTGGTGTTGCCGTTTTCGCCGAGGTAGAACGCGCCCGCGCCGGGCGTGTTGCGCAGCGCCTCGGTCAACGTGGTGGCGCCTTGCTCGCGCAGGATCTGCTCCTTGATCACCTGCACGGTTTGCGGCGTGTCGAGCAGCGGGGCGGTGAACTTGGGGTTGGCCGAGGTGTCGGCCTTGTAGTCGGCAGCAACCGAGTCCTGCACCTGAACTTCTTTCAGCGTATTGGTGGTCTGGGCACCTGCCGGCATTGCCAATGCGACCAGCGTGGCAGCGGCGACGCCGCCGAAGGGGGAAACGGCACGCGCGACCGCGTGCTTGCGACTCTTGATGTACGCCATGAGAAGAACTCCGAAAGGCAGAAAGAAATCGTCTCGACTGGCGGGTCTGGCAGTGCGCGGCCACAGGGGCGGCACGCAGATTGGCTGGGTGAGCGGAAGCGGAAACGCTTCGGCTCAAATGATAACCACTCGCAACAACTTTCTACCCGATTCGTACCACTTTCTTCGTCTTGTCAACGGAGGATGTTGCACGGCGGATACATCCGCATGCTGTCGGAGTGGCCCGGCGGGTCAGTACACGTCGCGTCGGTAGCGGCCCGCAGCGACCAGCGCGGCAAAGCGCTCCGGCCCGGCGATCTGGCGCAACGCCGCATGGACGCCGCTGGCCATGCCCTGCAGGCTGCCGCATACATAGATGGCAGCGCCGCGGTCGATCCAGGCGGCCACCTCGTCGGCGGCCTGCAGCAGGCGGTGCTGTACATAGAGACGCTCGGGTTGGTCGCGCGAGAAGACCATGTCGACCCGGCGCAGCAGGCCGGCCGATCGCCAGGCTTCGATCTCCTCGCGACAAAGCCAGTCGTGCGCCGCGTTGCGCTCGCCGAACAGCAGCCAGTTGTCGCCCTGGCCCGCCGCAGCACGCGCGCGCAGGTGGCTGCGCAGCCCGGCCAGGCCGGTGCCGTTGCCGATCAGCAGCAACGGCCGGTTCGTGTTGTCGCCCAGGCGGAAGTTGGCATGGGGCTTGAGGCGCAGCGACACGCTGCTGCCATGCGAGAGGGTGGTTGTGAGCCAGCCCGAGGCGATGCCCAGCCGGCCATCGGGATGCAACTCCTGGCGCACCAGCAGCTCGACCGCGCCGTCGCCGACGATCGAGGCGATCGAGTACTCGCGCGGACGCGCAGGGTCGCCGGGCGCTTCGATCTGCACCAAGTCGCCGGACTGCCAGCCGGCCGTGGCGCCAGCCGGTGGCGTCAATACCAGGCGATGGATTTCCGAACCGATGCTGCCCGGGTTGAGCAGTTCGCGCCGCGTCAGTTGCCAGGGGGCAAAGGGCGATTCGTCGATCTCGGCCACGGCGCCGTCGCCGATTCCAAGCTGCCGCTGCCATCGCGCAAGCGCCGACGGATCGGCGTTGTCGACGTCGATGCGTTCGAACTCGCGCATTGCGCCGCTCGCCTGCAGCCATTCGTCGAGCTGGCGTCCAAAGCCGCAGAAGTTCTGGTACTGCCGGTCGCCGAGAGCCAGCACGGCATAGCGCAACGCGGGCAGGGCATGCGCCTGCGTCATCAGTTTTTCGACGAACAGACTCGCGCCGTCGGGCGCGTCGCCTTCGCCGTACGTACTGGCAATGAAGAGGGCGCGCGGCGCGGCGCGCAGCGTGTCGGCATCGAGCGCGTTGAGTGCCAGCACGCGCACCGGGCTGCCATCCGCATGCAGGCCATCGGCGGTCTGCCATGCAAGTGTTTCGGCCTGGCCGGTCTGGGTGGCGAACAGCACCAGCGCTGGCGCCGCGCCTGTGCCTGCGAGTGCGCTGGCCGCGGCGGCCGTCGCCGCATGCCGGCGCCGCTCGCGCCACCAGATGGTGGCGCAGAGCATGGAATACGCGAGCACGGTGCCGCCCGCCGCGGCGCTGCGAACGGCGTCGATGCTCATCGCGTTCTGCGATCGAATGGACTCATGCGCCGACGCGCTCCATCCACGCGGGCGAGGCGCTCGCCTGCAGCCCATCCGTCTTGCGCTCGAAAAACAGCGCTGCGATGTCGTGCGCCCGTGCAAACGCGAGCCCCTCGGCCGGGCCCAGCACCGTCAGCGCGGTCGCGAGCGCATCGGCCTGCATGCACTCGGCGTGCAGCACGGTGACGGACGCGAGCGCATGGCCGACCGGCTCGCCGGTGCGCGGGTCGATCGTGTGCGACCAGCGCCGGCCCGCGTGCTCGCGCCGGTGCCAGCGGTCGCCCGACGTGGCCACGGCCAGATCGGCCAGTGCAACGGTCGGTGATGCCGTGCCACCGTCTTCCGGTGCTGCGATCTGCACTGTCCAGGAGGCGCCGCCCGGACGACGCCCGACACCGCGCAGTTCGCCGCCGATCTCGAGCAGCAGATCCTTCAGGCCCAGCGCCCGCAGCCCCTCCACCACGTGGTCGACCGCGAAGCCCTTGGCAATGCCGGAAAAGTCCAGCGTCAGCCCGCCCGGTTGCCGCAGCGTGCCGGCAACCGCGTCGAACGGCAGGCGCTGCCAGCCGCAGGCAGCATGGGCTGCGCGTAGCGCCTCGGGCGCGGGTGGATGCACGTCGTCAGCCGCCTCCGGCCCGAAGCCCCACAGCGCGACCAGCGGCCCGACCGTCGGATCCAACGCGCCGCCGCTGGCTTCGGCCCAGCGCAGCGCACAAGCCAGCACGGTGGCGAAACCGGACGCCAGCGCATGCACGGCGCCAGCGGCTGCGCGGTTGTAGCGGCTCAGGTCGGAGTCGGTCTGCCAGTGGCTCATCTGTGCGACCACGCGCGCCAGCGCAGCCTCCATCGCTGCACGAACGGTGTCGAGCGGCAGCATGTGCGGGTTGTCGAAGCGCAGCGACCAGGTCGTGCCCATGGTTCGCCCGGCCAATTGCTGCAGCGTGACCGGATCGGCACGCCGCGGCGCGGCTGCGTTGGCATAGCCCCCGGCGCGCCATCTCGCGAACGAGGGGCGCGTTGCGACCGAAGCGTCGTCGAAGGTCAGGGCATCACTTCCAGCGTGGCCGCGTAGCTCAGGCGGCGTTCCTTCGCCTGCGGCACCGTGGTCTTGTTGTCCTTGGTGTTGACGTCCAGCCAGTACATCCCGGCGCTCGGCCAGGTCACGCTGAACTGGCCCTTGCTGTCGGTCTTGATCTTCAGTTCCTCGAGCTTGTCGCGGTACTGCGTGTTGCCGGCCGTCACGGTCACCTCGAGATCCTTCGCGGGCTGGCCGTCGAGGTTCAGCGTGAAGGTGGATTTCTCGCCCTTGACCAGGTCGGTCGGACTGCCGGTGGCGATCAGTTCGAGGCCCTGGCCGATCGGCTTGAGCTGCGAAGGCTTGCCGACTGTCACGAAGGTTTCGATGCGGCCGGCCGATTGGGTGACGACCAAGTCGGTTGCATCGGCCGGGATCTCGCGGCCGATGGTTTCGGCCGTGCCGCGCGCGCGCTTGGGCTGGCCGGTGGCCTTGTCCTTCCAGCTCGCGCTGGCGCCGCCGTTGAGCACGGCGATGCGGTAGGTGCCCGGCTGCGCCACGCTCACGTCGAACACGCTGCGCTGCTTGAGCTGGGCCACGTTGTCGGGCTTGAGCGTGCCGCCGTCAGGGGCGGTGATCTGCAGGCCGTCGAGCCGCAGCGCATTGTGGTTGGCCACGAACAGGTCGTTCGACACGGCGGCGTCCACCGTGATCACGTCGCCCTTGGACAGCACCGTGGTCGATGGCAGCAGCCAGACGTTGTGCGCCTGGGCGGTGCCGAGCGCGGCGGTGAGGGCGATGGCGAGCAGCGAGATTTTCATGAGTGACTCCAGTGAATGAGATGAAACCGAAACGCTCAGGGCTTGAGCTCGAGCCTGATTTCGCCGAGCTCTTCCTTGCCTGCCGCCACCGGCTGTGCCGCTGCAGCGGGTGGCCATTGGAACGGGATGCTCACGACCTCGCGGCCGCCGACTTCACGCGCGGCCTCGACCACGAGCTTGTAGGCGCCTGGGGCCAGCTTCGGCAGCGCGGCCGAGCCTTCGCTGAAACTGAGCTGATGCTTGCCGGCTGGCCTGGTGGCACCGGTGACGCCATCGACCGGCACCGCCAGTTCGCGGCCGCCGCGGCGCCACCATTGGCGCAGATCCTTCAGCCACTTGGTGCCTTCGCCTTCGGGATTGTGGGTCTTGGTGCGAACGTCGTACCAGACGGTGAGCGTGGTTGCCAGCGTGTTGTCCGCGCGCTCGATCCATGCTGCCACGTAAGGGCGGTGGTATTCCGACACGTTGAGGCGCGGCACCTCGATGCTGACACCGAGACCGGCGGCAAAGGCCGGCGCGCCGAACAATGCGCCGAGCGCGAGGGAGTAACGGACTTTCACGAAGCGACCTCGTTTCTTGGGGTTGGATTCAATGGATGAAAAGCAGCGCGAGCAGCACCGGGATCACGAAGCCCATGCCGACCATCGGCCAGGTGAAGGGTCGGTTGCCGGCGTGCATCTTGAGAATGAACAAACCGGTGATCGAGAACACCAGCGTGGCTGCGGCAAAGATGTCGATGAACCAGCTCCAGGCTTGGCCGGTGTTGCGGCCCTTGTGCAGGTCGTTGAAATACGAGAGCCAGCCCCGATCGGTGCGCTCGTATTCGATCTCGCCGTCGGCCAGGCTCAGGCGCAGCCAAGCGTCGCCGCCGGGGCGGGGGAGTGACAGGTAGATTTCGTCGTCCGACCACTCGGCCTCTTTGCCGGCGGTGTCGACGGCCCAGCGCTCGCGCACCCAGTTTTGCAGATCGGGCGGCAGCGCGGCCTTGCCTTTGGTCGCCTGCCTAATTCGCGCTGTCTGCGCTTCGAGCCTGGCGAGCAGGGGCGCATCGACCTTGCCGTGTTGTGCAGTGACGAGCGGCTTGGCCTCGATCTGCCCCGCGTGGTTGAGCGTGAAGCCGGTGATGCCGAACAGCAGCAGGCCGATCAGGCACATTGCCGAACTGACCCAATGCCATTCATGCAGGGTCTTCAGCCAGTAGGCGCGGCGGCGGTTGTCGGAAGAGCCACTCATGGGCGCTGGAATCGGTCGGTAAGAGAAAGGGAAAGCCCGCGATTCTAGCGTTACAAATGAGAATCAATGTTATTTGCAGGTAAAGAGCAGGCATGAAAAAAGGGGCCGAGGCCCCTTGCGGTCTGACGCAGGCGTGTCGCTCAGCTCGCTTCACCCATCTGGCTCTGCAGATAGTTCTGCAAGCCGACCTTGGCGACCAGATCGATCTGGGTTTCGAGAAAGTCGATGTGCTCTTCGGTGTCGTCGAGAATCTTCTGCAGCAGGTCGCGCGAAACATAGTCGCGCACCGTTTCGCAGTGTGCGATGCCGGCCTTGATGGCGGCTTGCGCGCCGGATTCGCTCTTCAGGTCGCATGCCAGGATCTCGGGCACATCCTCGCCGATGCTGAGCTTGCCGAGGTCTTGCAGATTCGGCAGGCCGTCGAGCATGAAGATGCGATCCATGAGCCAGTCGGCGTGCTTCATCTCGCCGATCGACTCCTCGTATTCCTTCTTGGCCAGCTTGTCGAGACCCCAGTGCTTGAGCATGCGGTAGTGCAGGAAGTACTGGTTGATCGCAGTCAGCTCGTTCTTGAGCTGGGCCTGCAGATGTTCGATGACTTGGGGGTCGCCCTTCATGGTGTTCTTTCTTGTGCGTGAAGCGGCGATTGTGCGAGCGTGGCCAAGCAAGGCGCAAGGCAAACCCCTGCTATGGCGGTCTGCATGCGTTTGATGGCGATAAGCGTTCGCATCCGCGGCCGGGTCGATAGTCATACTGGTTCATGGTAATAGTTCGTGACTATCGATTTGCTCTCGTTAATACTTATACTCATGGCTCGCCTTTTATTCACGTCATCCCAAGGAAACGACATGTCCCTCATCAATACCGAAATCATTCCCTTCAAGGCCACCGCGTATCACAACGGCAAGTTCGTGCCGGTGAGCAACGACAACTTCAAGGGCAAATGGTCGGTCGTGGTGTTCTATCCGGCTGACTTCACTTTCGTGTGCCCGACCGAACTCGGCGACCTGGCCGACCACTACGCCGAATTCCAGAAGCTCGGGGTCGAGGTGTATGGCGTGTCGACCGACACCCATTTCACCCACAAGGCCTGGCACGACACCTCGGACACCATCGGCAAGGTCCAGTACCCGCTGATCGGCGACCCGAGCCAGCAACTCGCCCGCGCCTTCCAGGTGCTGATCGAAGAAGGCGAAGATGCCGGCCTCGCATACCGCGGCACCTTCGTGATCGACCCCGAAGGCAAGATCAAGACCATCGAAGTGCACGACAACGGCATCGGCCGCGACGCAGCCGAATTGCTGCGCCGCGTCAAGGCTGCGCAATACGTGGCTGCCCACCCGGGTGAAGTCTGCCCGGCCAAGTGGACCGAAGGCGCTGAAACGCTGAAGCCGTCGTTCGACCTCGTCGGAAAAATTTAACTCGCCCCCAGGCTGCGCGCACTTCGTGTCGCTCCTCCAACCCCCTGCCGGGGGCGGGCCGGCCGCTTCGGGCGGCCGTGCGCGGCGGCCCCTTGGAATGGGTTCGAGGGGCTTTTTTTGCCCCCTGTTGATAGTTTTCAGATATCGAAAGTGAGTTCTCCATGCTTGACGCCAGCACCAAAGCCCAATTGAAGAGTTACCTCGAACGCGCCACGCAGCCGATCGAAATCGTCGCCTCGCTCGACGACGGCAAGGCTTCGGGTGAGATGCTTTCGCTGCTGAAGGACGTCGCCGAGGCGTCGCCGCTGGTCAAGCTGACCGAAAGCCGCGACGACAACCATCGCAAGCCTTCCTTCTCGGTCAACCGCCCGAGCGAGAACCACGGCCCGCGCTTTGCCGGCCTGCCGATGGGCCATGAATTCACGTCGCTGATCCTTGCGCTGCTGCAGATCGGCGGCTACCCACCAAAGGTCGAGCAGGCCGTGCTCGACCAGATCCGCGCGCTTGACGGTGACTTCGAGTTCGAGATCTATGTCTCGCTCACCTGCCACAACTGCCCCGACGTGGTCCAGGCGCTGAACCTGATGGCGGTGCAGAACCCGCGCATTCGCACCACGATGATCGAAGGCGGAACCTTCCAGGAAGAGGTCAAGGAACGCCAGGTCATGGCCGTACCCACCGTATTCCTGAACGGCACCGAATTCGGCCAGGGCCGCATGAGCCTGGAAGAGATCCTCGCCAAGATCGACACCAGCGGCGTCGAGCGCGAAGCGAAGAAGATCGCCGCCAAGGATCCGTTCGACGTGCTCATCGTCGGCGGTGGTCCCGCCGGCGCAGCCGCTGCCGTGTACGCCGCGCGCAAGGGCATCCGGACCGGCGTCGCGTCGGAGCGCTTCGGTGGCCAGGTGCTCGACACCATGGGCATCGAGAACTTCATCTCGATCAAGGAGACTGAAGGGCCGAAATTCGCGCATGCGCTCGAAGAGCACGTGCGCAACTACGACGTCGACATCATGAACCTGCAGCGTGCCAAGGGACTGGTGCCGGGCAAGGAGTTCGTCGAGATCCAGCTCGAGAACGGCGCCTCGCTCAAGAGCCGCACGGTCGTCATCTCGACCGGCGCGCGCTGGCGCAACATCAACGTGCCCGGCGAACACGAGTTCAAGAACAAGGGCGTGGCCTATTGCCCGCATTGCGACGGCCCGCTGTTCAAGGGCAAGCGCGTTGCGGTGATCGGTGGCGGCAACTCAGGCGTCGAAGCCGCGATCGACCTGGCCGGTATCGTCGGCCATGTGACGCTGATCGAGTTCGACACGCAACTGCGCGCCGATGCGGTGCTGCAGCGCAAGCTCAAGAGCTTGAAGAACGTCGACATCTTCACCAACGCGCAGACCACCGAGATCACCGGCGACCAGAAGGTCAACGGCCTGGTCTACAAGGACCGCGCGACGGGCGAGCTGAAAAGGGTCGAGCTCGAAGGCGTGTTCATCCAGATCGGCCTTGTGCCCAACACCGACTGGCTGAAAGGCACGGTCGAGCTGTCGAAGCACGGCGAGATCATCGTGGACGCGAAGGGCCAGACCTCGGTGCCCGGTGTGTTCGCTGCGGGTGACGCGACCACGGTGCCGTTCAAGCAGATCATCATCGCGGCGGGCGAGGGCGCCAAGGCGGCACTCAGCGCGTTCGACCACCTGATCCGCACATCGGCGCCGGCCGAGGAAGCCGCGCCGGCCAGCCCTGTGGTGGCCGAAGCGATGGCTTAGATGAGAACTATTCTCATATAATAGAAACCTCGGGCGCCTGCCCAAAGCATCGCCAGCCAAGCCATGGCGCGCAGCCAGCGCGCAGTCCAGCCAGCAGCTTTCGTACAACTGAGCTGTTTTCTGGACTCCGCCGTGGCACCTTCTCCCGCTCCCGCATTCCGCTTTCTCAATGTGAGGAAGATGTACTGGGGCTTTGCCTTCGTCGTCGCGCCGCTGGCGAGCGCGCAGCCCGCGCCTGCGGCAACCGACGGTGTGCGCGGTGAATTGGCAACGATCAACGTGGAGGATGCGCGCACCAACGGTTTCGTCGCGAACACCGTGGAGGCTGGCACATTCCGTGGCGCGAACATCATGGATGTGCCCGCCACGGTGAACACCGTGACACGAGAGGTGATCGAACTGCAGGGCGCCGCGAGCGTCTACGACGTGCTGCGCAACACGGCCGGTGTCACGCGCCAGCAGAATGGCGGCGACACCTTCGACCAGTTGGTGATCCGCGGCATCGCGGTCGAGAACCGAACCAACTACCGGCTCAACGGATCGCTCGCGATTCCGAACGTGTCCGAGATTCCGCTGGAGAACAAGGAGCGGGTCGAAGTGCTCAAGGGCGCGTCTGCGCTCTACTACGGCTTCACGACGCCAGCAGGTGTCGTCAACTTCGTCACCAAGCGCGCAACGTCCACGCCGGTGAGCACGGTGGGCCTGGCGTTCGACGACCAGGGCACGATGCAGGGCACGGTCGATCTCGGGCGGAAGTTCGGGGAGCAGAGCCAGTTCGGCCTTCGCGTCAATGCGGCGGGTGGTCAACTGGGTTCGACCATCGAAGGCGTCGACGGCAACCGCAAGTTCCTGTCGGCCGCTTTCGACTGGCGCGTGAACAATCGCCTGACGCTCAAGGCCGATGTCGAGCACTACCGCAAGAGCATCACGGAGCAGGCCGGCGTCACGCGCCTTGCGGCCGTCAACGGTGTGATTTCCCTGCCGGCGCTGCCCAACCCGCACAAGCTTCTGGGCCCGCCGTGGGGCGTGTTCGAAGCGGAAGTGACCAACACACAGCTTCGCGCCGACTATTCGCTCAGCGACAACTGGGCGCTGACCGTGGAAGCCGGCCATTCGCAAGCCGAACGCGACCGACGGCTCGCGATCTTCGGCAACTACAACGTGCGCACGGGGGCCGGACGCATCACGGGCAACGTGCAGCATCTGGCGCAGAGCTCCGACCTGCTGCGAACGGAGTTGTTCGGCGCGTTCGCCACGGGAAGCGTGCAACACGAACTGACGTTGGGCGTGGCGCGCAGCGACAAGAGCCAGGATCCGATCTTCCAGCGCAACTACGGCGGCACGACGACGCAGAACCTCTACAACCCGGTGCCCATCGGCTACTTGCCGTTGACCGCGCTGCCGACACGGCCCACGACCGGCGCTCAGGACAGCGAAGAGCTCGGTCTGTACGCGCTGGACCGCATCACGTTCTCGCCGCAGTGGCAACTCGTGGTGGGCGCCCGCCATACGCGCTATGAGAGCTCGCAAGAGGCGAGCGCGACCCTGCCCGGCACCAACTACGCCGTGCGCAAGACCACGCCGCTGGCGGCGCTCAGCTACAAGTTCACACCCGACCTCGTGGCTTACGCTTCTTTCGCGCAGGGCGTGGAAGAAGGAGAGGTGGCGCCGACCGGGACGGTCAACCAGAACACGCGCATGGCCCCTGGCGTGAGCAAGCAGAAGGAAGTGGGCCTGCGCTGGCTGACCGGCAGCGGAACGCTGCTCTCGACCGCGCTGTTCGACATCGAACGCCCCGGCGCGTACACCAACAGCGCCAATACCTTCGTCGCCGATGGCCGCCAGCGGTACCGCGGCCTGGAGGTCTCGGCGCAGGGTCGCCTGACGCGTGAACTGGCGTGGCAACTGTCCGGGCAGGTGCTGGACGCCGAGTTTCGGCAGATCAATGCGCAGTACAACGGCAAGATGCCCGAGAACACCGCCCGCAAGACCGCGAGCGCATTCCTGTCCTACGACATTGCGGCAGTACCGGGCCTGTCGGTCAACGGCGGCGCCTACTACACCGGGCGGCGACCTGTCGACGATCTGAACCAAGGCTTCATCGGCGGCTTTACCGTTTTCGGACTGGGTGCGCGCTACTTGACGCAGGTGATGAGCAGGCGAGTCTCCTTGCAGTTGAATGTCGACAACGTTGCCGACAAGCGCTACTGGGCCGCAGCCGGCACGCGTCTGGCGGTCGGCATTCCGCGCACGATCAAGGCCTCGATCAAGATCGACCTGTGATCCGTCGCGCCCACTGATTGCTGCAGCGGCATCTCTCCACGATCGAATTTTTCATGGCCCTCCTGCGACGCATCTGGTTCCAGATTCACTGGTTCATCGGCATCACGGCCGGCACGGTGCTGGTGGTAATCGGGCTCACGGGCGCCGTGCTCTCGTTTCGTGCCGAGATCACGGATCAGCTCAACCCGGGGTTGCGCCAAGTGGCTGCTCCTCCCGGCGCCGAGGCGCTCACCCCGGCAGCGTTGCTGGATCGACTGCAGGCCGGATCGGCCGCGCATCGTGTGGCGACCTTGACGGTGTTCGCCGAGCCCGGTCGGCCGGCACGTGTCAACTTTGCGCCGCGACCCGGCGAGAAACGGGGCGAGTCCCGCCTTGCCGACCCCTATACCGCGGTGCTCCTGCCGGAGCCGAAGGGCGACGACTTCTTCGAGTTCGTCGAGAGCCTGCATCGCTGGCTCCTGTTGCCGCGCGACGCCGGCAAGACCGTCACGGGCACGCTTGCCGCGGGCCTGCTGGTGCTGGCGTTGTCGGGCCTGTACCTGCGTTGGCCGCGCGTTCTGCTCTCGTGGCGCAGTTGGCTCCGCCTGGACTTTGCACTCACAGGTCGCGCATTCCTGTGGAACCTGCACGCGGTGGTCGGAACCATCGCGCTCCTTGCCTACCTGGTCTCGAGCGCGACCGGTGTCTACTGGGGCTTCGATGCAGTCCGCTCTGCAGTGGACGATGCGGCAGGCGAGGGCCGTGCGGTGCGTGCACAGCGCATGGAAGGGGCGGGCGCGGCCACGCCTGCCGCGCCGGCGCATGCAAAGCTCAACCTGGATCGCGTCTGGCACTCCTTCGGCGACGTGACACGGGGTGACTGGAGCCAGGTGACGCTGCGTCTGCCGGCTCGCAATGCGTCCCAAGTCGAGGCGACGTATCTGAGCGCGCAGCCCGAGCACGAACGCGCCCGCAATCGCCTGTACCTGAATGCCGCGACCGGAGAGCCGACCCGGCACGAGCGGTACGCCGACAAGCCGCTCGCCGGTCGATGGGTCAACAGCATCTATCCGCTGCACATGGGCTCCTATTGGGGCCTGCCGGGGCGCATCGTGATGCTGCTCAGCAGCATCGGGCTGGCGCTGTTTGCAATCACCGGATGGATGCTGTATCTCGGCCGCCGGCGAACCAAGAAGGCCGTGCGCGCCGAGCGCGCGCGGTTGGGCCTTTCGAATCCGGCAGCAGATCCGTCTCGAAGCGCAGAACAAGTGCTGGTGGCCTTTGCAACGCAGACCGGCCACGCGGAGCGCGTTGCTCTGCAGACCGCCAGCGCATTGCAGGCCGCAGGCATCGCTGCGGCGGTCAAGCCCGTGGCCGAATTGAGCGTGGACGCGCTGCTGCATTTCCGGAAAGTGCTGTGGGTTGTCAGCACTTTCGGCGATGGCGATCCACCGGATACGGCGCGCGCTTTCGCGCGCGAATTCGCGCGCCAGTCGGGATCGCACCTGCGGCATGTGCACTACGGCCTGCTTGCGCTCGGCGACTCGCACTACGCCACCTTCTGTGGTTTCGGCAGGAGGCTCGACCACGATCTGCAAAACCAGGGCGCGCAAATGCTGTTCCCGGTGATCGAGGTCAGCAGTGGTGACCCGACTGCGATGAACCGCTGGCGTCAATCGCTCACCAGCACCTTCCATCTGCCCGGGGACGCGTGGCCCGTCCAGGGCGAGCCGCTGCCGGAACAGGCGTTCGAGACGTGGCGACTCGCAAGCCGTCGCCTGCTCAACGAAGGAAGCCAGGGCGATCCGCTGTATGAGATCGAGCTGGTGCGCACCGATGCGCCTGCCTGGCAAGCCGGCGCGCTGGTGGAACTGATTCCGTCCACTCCGCAGCAATCCGGGGGTGCCGCGCCGCTGGCGCCGCGCAGCTACTCGGTCGCGTCGGGTCCGCCGGATGGCAGCATTCAACTGCTGGTGCGCCAGGCTCGGTACGACAACGGCATTGGCGTTGCGTCAGGCTGGCTTACGGCTCACGCCGAGATCGGCGCCGGAATCCCGCTGCGACTGGTTGCCAACCCCGGTTTCGCGCTGGTCGATGATGACAGGCCCTGCATCTTCATCGGCAACGGATCCGGCTTCGCCGGCCTCAGGGCCCACATGCGCGAGCGCGCTCGACGCGGGCATGGACGGAACTGGCTTGTCTATGGCGAGCGCAACGCGGCGCACGACGCCTTCTTCACACGGGAAGTAGAAGAATGGCAGAAGCGGCAAGTGCTTCTGCGCGCCGATATTGTCTTTTCCCGTGATCAGCCGCAACGCATCTATGTGCAGGATCGTCTTAGGGCGTCGCGCGACGCGCTTGTGCAGTGGGTGAGCGAGGGTGCGGTCATCTACGTCTGCGGCAGCCTGGAAGGAATGGCGCCCGGCGTCGATGCGGCGCTGAGCGAGGTGGTCGGATCCGCCGCGTTGAACGAGTTGATCGCACAGGGTCGATATCGCAGAGATGTGTATTGAGTCGGGTGCCGCCTGCGAATCAATGGACAGGGCGTCGTCTAGTAAGTCAGCCGCTCGGGCCGCAGCTCCTGCAGGATCGTCGTTGCGATCTCCTCGATCGACTTGGTCGTTGTCGACAGCCAGCGTATGCCGGCCCGTCGCATCATGGCTTCGGCCTCGGAGATCTCATGGCGGCAGTTCTCGATGCTCGCGTAACGTGAGTTTGGCCGCCGCTCGTTGCGGATCTGCGCAAGCCGCTCGGGCTGGATCGTCAGGCCGAAGATCTTTTTCTTGTGAGGCAGCAGCGCCGGTGGCAACTGGCGCCGATCGAAGTCTTCCGGGATCAGCGGATAGTTGGCCGCCTTGAGCCCGTGCTGCATCGCCAGGTAGAGCGAGGTCGGCGTCTTGCCGCTGCGGCTCACGCCGACCAGGATCACGTCGGCACCGTCGAGGTCGCGATTGCTCTGGCCGTCGTCGTGCTGCAGGCTGAAGTCGATGGCCGCGATGCGTTCGTCATAGGCCTTGCTCTTGCTCACGTCGCTGAAGCGGCCGATGCGGTGGTTCGACTTCATCGCCAGCTCGATTTCGAGCGGCCGCACGAAAGTGCCGAACATGTCGAGCAGCATGCCCTTGCAGCCGGTTTCGATGACTTCGAGGACATCCATGTTGGCCAGCGTGGTGAAGACGATCGGCCGCTGGCCCTCGAGTTCGCCCGTGTGATTGATGCGCCGCACCGCCTGGTGCGCCTTGTCGACCGTGTCGGTAAACGGCAGCCGGATGTGGCGTGGCGTGATTTCGAACTGGGCCAGAACGGCATTGCCGAAAGTCTCGGCGGTGATGCCGGTGCCATCGGAGACGAAGAAGACGGTGCGCGTGTGCATGGTGGTGGCGGCCTTGTCCTGCGGCGCGCAAATGGTGCGGCGCCTACAATTCGGGCCAATTATGGGGAATCCGCTTCCCCCACATCCGATTTCTTCCCATGCCCACCGCGACCGCACCCCAAGCAACGACAACGATCGTGCGCCGCTGCCGGCATGACGCACCGGTTTTAACTTCTGGAGCTTTCCCATGTCTGCACTCTTTGAAGCGACCGCCCTGGTCGTACCGTTTGAGAACCTGAGGATGACCGACGTCGAGTCGGTCGGCGGCAAGAACGCCAGCCTCGGCGAGATGATTTCCCAGTTGCCGCAGGGCGTGCGCGTTCCGACAGGCTTCGCGACCACGGCGCACGCGTTTCGCCAATTCCTGGCGCACGACGGCCTAGCCGACAAGATCAGCGCAGCGCTGGCCAAACTGGATACCGAGGACGTGCGCGCGCTGGCCAAGGTCGGTGCCGAAATCCGCGCCATGGTCGAGGCCCAGCCGTTTCCGGCCGACCTGCAGAAGGCGATTGCCGAGGCGTTCGCGACGCTGAGCGCGGGCAACCCGCAAGCGAGCTTCGCGGTGCGCTCCTCGGCCACGGCGGAAGACTTGCCCGATGCATCGTTTGCCGGCCAGCAAGAGACCTTCCTCAACGTGGTCGGCATCGACGACGTGCTGCACAAGATGAAAGAGGTGTTCGCCTCGCTCTACAACGATCGCGCGATCAGCTACCGCGTGCACAAGGGTTTCGCGCATGACGTGGTGGCGCTCTCGGCGGGCGTGCAGCGCATGGTGCGCTCCGACCTGGGCGCGGCCGGCGTGATGTTCACGATCGACACCGAATCGGGTTTCGAGGACGTGGTGTTCATCACCTCGAGCTACGGGCTCGGCGAGACGGTGGTGCAGGGCGCCGTGAACCCGGACGAGTTCTATGTGCACAAGCCGATGCTCAAGGCCGGCAAGCGCGCGGTGATCCGCCGCAATCTCGGCTCCAAGCTGATCCAGATGGAGTTCGCGACGCCGGAAGAAAAGAAGGCATCGGGCAAGCTGGTGAAGACCACCGATGTGCCTGCCGAGCAGCGCAACCGCTATTCGCTGAGCGACGCCGACGTCGAATTGCTCGGCAAATACGCGCTGGTCATCGAAGAGCACTACGGCCGCCCGATGGACATCGAATGGGGCAAGGACGGCACTGACGGCCTGCTCTACATCCTGCAGGCGCGGCCCGAAACCGTGAAGAGCCAGCAGCAGGGCAAGGCCGAGCAGCGCTACAAGCTGCTGGGCCGCGGCGCCGTGCTGGCCGAAGGCCGCGCGATCGGCCAGAAGATCGGCACCGGCCCGGTGCGCCTCGTGCACAACATCAGCGAGATGGACAAGGTGCAGGCCGGTGACGTGCTCGTCACCGACATGACCGACCCCAACTGGGAGCCGGTGATGAAGCGCGCCGCCGCCATTGTCACCAACCGCGGCGGGCGTACCTGCCACGCGGCGATCATCGCGCGCGAACTCGGCATTCCGGCCGTGGTCGGCTGCGGCGACGCGACCGACCTGCTGAAAGAAGGCACGCTGGTCACAGTGAGCTGCGCCGAGGGCGACACCGGCTTCATCTACGACGGCCTGCTCGAAACCGAAGTGACCGAGGTGACGCGCGGCGAAATGCCGCCGATCGACCTCAAGATCATGATGAACGTCGGCAACCCGCAACTCGCGTTCGACTTCGCGCAGCTGCCGAACCACGGTGTGGGCCTGGCGCGGCTCGAATTCATCATCAACAACAACATCGGCGTGCATCCGAAGGCGATCCTCGACTACCCGAACGTCGATGCCGATCTGAAGAAGGCGGTCGAGTCGGTGGCCCGTGGCCACGCCTCGCCGCGCGCCTTCTACGTCGACAAGGTGGCCGAAGGCATCGCCACCATCGGCGCCGCGTTCTGGCCCAAGCCGGTGATCGTGCGACTGTCGGACTTCAAGTCGAACGAATACCGCAAGCTGATCGGCGGCTCGCGCTACGAGCCCGAAGAAGAAAACCCGATGCTGGGCTTCCGCGGCGCCGCACGCTATGTCAGCGAGGAATTCCGCGAAGCCTTCCTCATGGAGTGCGAGGCGCTCAAGCGCGTGCGCAATGACATGGGTCTTACCAACGTGCAGATCATGGTGCCCTTTGTGCGCACCCTGAAGCAGGCCGAGCGTGTGACTGGCCTGCTCGCCGCGGAAGGCCTGAAGCGCGGCGAGAACGAACTCAAGATCATCATGATGTGCGAGGTGCCGAGCAACGCGATCCTGGCCGACGAGTTCCTGCAGTTCTTCGACGGTTTCTCGATCGGCTCGAACGACCTGACCCAGCTCACGCTGGGCCTGGATCGCGATTCGGGGCTCGAATTGCTGGCGGCCGACTTCGACGAGCGCGATCCGGCCGTCAAGGCCATGTTGAGCCGCGCCATCAAGGCCTGCAAGGCGCAGGGCAAGTATGTCGGCATCTGCGGCCAGGGCCCGAGCGACCACCCGGACTTCGCGCTGTGGCTGGCGGAGCAGGGGATCGAGTCGATTTCGCTCAATCCCGACAGCGTGATCGACACCTGGCAGCAACTGGCCACCCGCTGACCCCGCACGGGGGCCCCTGAGGGTGCGAGGCGACACAACGTGTCGCCCGCACCACGCAATCCGTCACGCGCGGGCTGTAATTTCCCTGTCAGCATGTGTCAATTTGCAACCGACCGTCCTTTTGGTGTCACACTTTGGCGTTACCGGGGAGGCAGTTGCCATTTGCCAGCAGGGCGAAACGGATCCTGCCGTGGTGTTTGCGAGTGACTCGCGTAAGGGGAAGCCATGATTCTTGTGAAGACGGAAGCCGGCCAACAGGCATTCAGGGATCGCACGGTTCGGCTCACGCCGCGACAGCGTTCGGCGTTCATCCTCTGTGACGGCAAGCGCACGATCGAGGAAGTGCAGGCCGCCGGCATGAGCATCGAACGAGAAGACCTCGACCAGATGATCGAACTGGGCCTGCTGGGCCCGCTGGACGGTGCCCCGGTCGTGACAGCGTCTGCACCGGTCGCGCAAGCCGAACCTCCACCGGTTGCCGCACCGACACCCAGGCCCGCGCTTGCGGCGGTGCCGGCCCCTGCCGCCGCGCCTGCCGACGGCGCGCGCTCGCCCCAGCAGCGCTACAAGGATGCGTATCCCATCGCGACCCGGTTGTCGGGCAGCCTCGGCCTGCGTGGTTTCCGCCTCAACCTGTCGGTCGAGGGCACGAGCAACTACGAAGAACTGCTCGCGCTGGCGCCCAAGATCCGCGCGGCAGTTGGCCCCGACAAGGCGGCCGAGTTCGATCGCGCACTGCTCGGCTGAGGCCGCTGGCGCCTTGCTGCCGCGGCGGAACGCCTCGAGGCGCTTTTGCTTGCTATAATCATGGGCTTTACCTTGCCACACCGCGATTCGGACGCTGCGGGTGGCTTTATCCCTTCCCCCGGGAAGATCCACAAGGAGTGCCATGCGTCACTATGAAATCATTTTGCTGATCCACCCGGATCAGAGCGAGCAAGTTCCGGCCATGCTGGAGCGCTACAAGGGCCTGATCACGGCCGGCGGCGGCAACGTCCACCGCGTTGAAGACTGGGGCCGTCGTCAGCTGGCCTACCAGATCAACAAGCTCAACAAGGCGCACTACCTGTGCGTGAACATCGAGGCTGAACAAGCCGTGATGGCCGAACTGGAACATGCGTTCAAGTTCAACGACGCCGTGCTGCGCCACCTGACCGTGGTCAAGAAGAAGGCCGACACCGGCCCTTCGTCGATGATGAAGACGGTCGAGCGCGAAGAGGCCCGCAAGGCCCAGCAAGCCGAATACGCCGCCAACAACAACTGATGGCGTGAAGGTTGCCGCAGCCAACAGCCTCGTGCTGACTGCCTGCGTCGCCGAACTCGGAGCATTGCGCTACACGCCTGCCGGTTTGCCCGCCCTCGATCTGAAGCTCGAACACGAGTCGACAGTCGAAGAGGCCGGAAAGCCAAGGCAGGTCAAGGCGGCCCTCAAGGCCGTGGCCTTCGGCGCTATCGCCGAGCGGCTCGCAAGGCAGGCTTTGGGAAGTCTCTGGCGTTTCCAGGGCTTCCTCGCTACTCCGGGGAATGGCAAGCATCCCGTTCTGCACATCCAGGATTTTCAGCAAGATTAATTTTCGAGAGGTCCAACCATGGCCACGTTCAAGAAATTCAACAAAGACAAGCGCCCGAAGCGCAATACCCAGTCGCTGCTGTTCAAGCGCAAGCGCTTCTGCCGCTTCACCGTCGCCGGCGTCGAAGAGATCGACTACAAGGACATCGACACCCTGCGCGACTTCATCGGCGAAAACGGCAAGATCATTCCCGCGCGCCTGACCGGCACCCGTGCGATCTACCAGCGCCAGCTCAACACCGCGATCAAGCGTGCCCGCTTCCTCGCGATGGTTCCGTACAGCGACCAGCATCGCGTCTAAGGAGAGCCACATCATGCAAATCATTCTTCTGGACAAGGTTCTCAACGTTGGCGCGCTGGGTGACATCGTCAAGGTCAAGGACGGCTACGCCCGCAACTTCCTGATCCCGTCGGGCCGCGCCCGCCGCGCCACTGAAGCCAACAAGGCCGAATTCGCCGCCAAGCGCGCCGAACTCGAAAAGGCTGCGGCCGCCAAGCTGGCCGAGTCGCAAGCGCAGGGCGAGAAGCTCGGCGGCGCAACCATCAAGCTGACGCAGAAGGCCGGCGTCGATGGCCGTCTGTTCGGTTCGGTCACCAACCATGACATCTCCGAAGAGCTCAACAAGCAGGGCTACAAGGTGGTCAAGTCGCAAGTGCGCCTGCCGAACGGCCCGATCAAGGTCACCGGCGACAGCACCGTGAGCGTGGCGCTCCACACCGACGTGGTGGTCGACATCACCGTGACGGTGTACGGCGAAACCGCGTAACTGTTGCTCGCCCCCAGGCTGCGCGCACTTCGTGTCGCTCCGCCTTCCCCCTACCGGGGACAACACCTGCGGTCCGGCTGAGCCGGTTCCGCGGTGTTCCCGGAATTGAACAAGGTCGCCCTCGGGCGACTTTGTTCTTTTGGGGATACAAGATGTCCTCGGCGCTGCACCGAAAAGTCACCGCTTATCCACAGCGTTATCCCATGACGCTGCCCGCCATGCGGCTTAGCATGTGCGGTTGCAAGGAAATCCATGTCCGCCGTTTTCTCCTACGCCGACAACGATCCGTCCAACGATCGTCAGGTCGCGCAATTGCGCATTCCGCCCCATTCGATCGAGGCCGAATCCAGTGTGCTCGGCGGGCTCCTGCTCGACAACGGCGCATGGGATCGCGTCGGTGACCTGTTGCAGGACAGTGACTTCTACCGCTACGAGCACAAGCTGATCTACGCGTCGATCGGCGGTCTCGTCAACGCGAGCAAACCGGCCGACGTGATCACGGTGTTCGAGCAGTTGCAGAGCATCGGCAAGTCCGACGAAATGGGCGGGCTGGTGTACCTGAACTCGCTTGCGCAGTACGTGCCGAGCGCAAGCAACATCCGCCGCTACGCCGAGATCGTGCGAGACCGCTCGATCCTGCGCAAGCTGGTGAGCGCCGCCGACGAGATCGCGACCAACGCCTTCAACACGCAGGGCAAGGCGGTCGACAAGATCCTCGACGAGGCCGAGCAGAAGATCTTTCACATCGGCGAGGAAGGCTCGCGCATGAAGCAGGGCTTCCAGGGCATGGACTCCCTGGTGGTCGAACTGCTCGACCGCGTGACCGAGATGGCGGACAACCCGAACGACATCACGGGCGTGCCGACCGGCTTCATCGACTTGGATCGCATGACCTCGGGCTTCCAGGCCGGCGACATGATCGTGCTGGCGGCACGCCCCTCGATGGGCAAGACCGCCCTGGCCATCAACATCGCCGAGCATGTGGCGCTGAACGAAGGCCTTCCGGTGGCGGTGTTCTCTATGGAAATGGGCGCGTCGCAACTCGCAGTGCGGATCGTCGGCTCGATCGGCCGCATCGACCAGACCCACCTTCGCACCGGCAAGCTCACCGACGAAGAGTGGCCGCGCCTGACCGAAGCGATCGAGAAGCTGCGCAACATCTCCCTGCACATCGACGAAACGCCGGGCCTCACCACGAGCGAATTGCGCGCCAACTCGCGCCGGCTCGCGCGCCAGTGCGGCCAGCTCGGCCTGATCGTGGTCGACTACCTGCAGCTCATGAGCGTGTCGACCGCGATGAACGACGAGAACCGCGCGACGGCGGTGGGCGAAATCTCGCGCGGCTTGAAGATGCTGGCCAAGGAACTCAAGTGCCCGGTGATCGCACTGTCGCAGCTGAGCCGCGGCGTCGAGTCGCGCACCGACAAGCGCCCGATGATGAGCGACCTGCGCGAGTCCGGCGCGATCGAGCAGGATGCCGACGTGATCATGTTCATCTACCGCGACGACTACTACAACAAGGACTCGAAGGAGCCGGGCGTGGCCGAGGTGATCATCAGCAAGCAGCGGAACGGCCCGACCGGTACCGTCAAGCTGGCGTTCCTGAAGCCGATCACCAAGTTCGAGAGCCTGGCCGGCGGCGGCGGCCACGATTTCTAGATAAACAAGGCTGCGGTGCCCGTGTCCGGTGGACGCGAGGCGCTATCTCAATGTCTTTTTGGGCAGCGATGGCGTGGCATCGCGCTCCGCCCGCACCTGGCGCAGCATGTCGGCCAGCGTCTTGCCGGCCTCGTCGCGGAAACGCTCCGGCAGCACCTCGAGGCCGTCGATGCGGTCGACGCGGAAGCCGCGAAAGTCGTTGCGCAGTTCGCACCAGGCCGAGAGCGTCCAGACCTTGCCCCAGTAGAAGCAGCCGAGCGGCCGCACCGTGCGCTCGCTGGGTGCGTCGCTCACGTCCCGGTACGTCAGCCGCAGCTTGTGGTGCGACTGCACCGCTTCGCGCAACGCCTGCAGGTGCACCCGTGCGCCGTCGTCGAGCGCCAGCGCCGGCGCATAGAGCGCGATGGCTTCGGCCGACACACGCGCTCCCGGCGGCAGCACCGACAGGATCTTGCCGAGCGCGGCTTCGATGTCGCGCGCCATCGCGGGGTCGACCCAGCTCTGCGCCATGCGGGCGGCCGCAACCAGTGCGCTCGCTTCGTCCTGCGTGAACATCAGCGGCGGCAGGTCGAAGCCAGGGCCAAGGCGATAGCCGACACCGGCTTCCCCTTCCACCGGTACGCCCTGATGCTGAAGATCGGCCACGTCGCGGTACACAGTGCGCTCCGAGACCTCGAGCCGCTGCGCGAGAAATGCCGCGGTCGTGAGGCGCCGCCCGCGAATGAGCTGCACGATCTGGAACAGGCGGTCGGCACGGCGCATCAGACGAGTTTTCTCTCGAAGTCTTCGACGAAGTAGCGTCTGCCGCGCTGCACGACGGTATGGCCTTCGGCTTCGAGCCGGTTCATCTGCGCCTCGATGCCTCCCGGGTATTTGGGATTGAGTTCGCCGCCGATCTTCAGCGTGCGCCACCAGGCTGTTGTTCCATGCGCCTGCGCTACCGCGTGCGCCACCATGTGCGCAAAGATCGCCGTCGTGACGGTGCAGCCGATCGTTGCGTGGTGCCGCGCTGCGATGCCTTCGCCGATCCGGAACACCGTGGCGAGGCGGCCCGCCGGCACGCTGCGCATCGCAGCCTCGACCTCTTGCGGCGAAGGCGTGGCAATCGTGCCTTCGCCGCGGCGCTTGCGCATCGCCTCGGGAATCGGCTTCACGCTCGGCAGATCGGGGTAGCTGGCGAGACGAGCCTGCCAGCTCTTTTTCATCACGCGCTTTCCACGCCGATGCAGACCACCGCCGAGACGGGGCTGGTGTAGGCCTCGAAGTCGCTGCGGTAGCGTCGCTTTACTTCGGGATGCGCTTCGAAGTACTGCCAGACCTGGGCCCAGGCGTCGAGCACGGCCTGCGGCATGACGCCGCTGGCGTTGAAGACGAGGTAGTCGCCGGCTTCGACCTGCACCGTCGCACCCTCGGTGACGGCGACACCGGCGGTGACATCGAAGGCGCCGTGCGCATCGGATTCATAGCCCGAATACACGCCGAAGTTGCGCAGATCCGCGGTGTCGCGGTGCGGCGTCCGGCCCATCACGTTCTCGCCGAAGAAGCGGGCCCAAAGGCCGGGGATGCGGCCACTGCCGGGGACGACTTCTTCGCGGTTGGTGGTGCGCACCGAAAGGCCGGCAACGGCGAAGGCGTTCTGGTACTGGCGGATGGGTTCCATGTCTTTTCTCCAGTGGGTTCAAAGGCCCTGTGACAACGCATCGGCCCGCATGGCCGTGGCAATCAGTTGCATGTCGTGGTCGTTGATCTCGAACAATCCGAAGCGGAATTTGCTGCCCCAACGTTTCGGATCTTCGACGAAGTCGAAGGCCTCGATCAGCGGCGCGATCGGCGCCTCCTGCGCCGGCGCATAGCGTACATCGCGTCGCCACGGTATGAAGCCGCGGCCCATGTCGACCTGGTAGGGTTCGCCGGGCTGCACGACGCCGATCGAGACGAAGCTCTGCAGCCTGTCGGTGCCGCCGTACACCGTGGCCGGCGCGTAGTAGGCGACCCGGTCGCCCGGTGCGACGCGCGTCAGCGGCGCACCTTTGCCATGACCGACCTGCATGAAGCCGATCGGCCGGTGGTCGCGTCCCAGCCGCGCATGCTCGGCGCTGGCAATCGCGATCCAGTTGCGTGGCGTGCGAGTGCTCATCGGGCTCAGGCGAGTGCGTGCAAGCCAACCTCGTTGCCTTCGGTGTCACGCAGATGGGCGATGAAACCCATGCCGGGCGGCAGGGCCGATTTGGGCGACACGATCTGACCGCCGGCGGCCTCGATGCGCGACAGCACCGCGTCGATGCCCGGCATGCAGTCGAGGTAGACACGGATGCCGCTCGCCGCTGTTGCGCTGGCATTGCCGCCGGCTTGCAGGGCGCCGCCAACGCCCGGCTTTTCGTGCGGAAACACGGCCAGCACGTCACCGCCGAAGTTCTCGCGCCGCAGCGGCCGGCCCAACACGGTTTCGTAGAAGCGCTGTGCGCGATCCATGTCGGTGACCGGGATCTCGAACCAACTGATGGCGTTGTTCATTTCAGACTCTCTTTCTTGGGTTGTGAAGGGAGCCCTGATGGTGCGAGGGGGCTGCTGACAACGTCGTGTCAGGAGCTTGTCATTTCAGACGAAAAAAAGGCCCGAGCCGCCCGGAAGGGCGTGCGCGGGCGGCTGTGAAAGTGAGAGCGTCAGGCGTTCAGAGTACTTCGCTCGCAAAGTCCGCCAGCCGCGAGCGTTCGCCGCGCGCCAGCGTGATGTGGCCACCGTGCGGCCAGCCCTTGAACTTGTCGACCGCGAAGGTGAGGCCTGACGAGCCTTCTGTCAGGTAGGGGGTGTCGATCTGCGCGAGGTTGCCCATGCAGATGATCTTGGTGCCGGGGCCGGCACGTGTGATCAGCGTTTTCATCTGCTTGGGCGTGAGGTTCTGCGCCTCGTCGACGATCACGTACTTGTTGAGGAAGGTGCGGCCGCGCATGAAGTTCATGCTCTTGATCTTGATGCGGGAGCGGATCAACTCGTTGGTGGCCGCGCGGCCCCATTCGCCGGCACCGCCGCCGTCGCCCTTGGCCAGGAACTCGAGGTTGTCGTCGAGTGCACCCATCCACGGGCCCATCTTTTCTTCTTCGGTGCCGGGCAGGAAGCCGATGTCTTCGCCGACGCTCACGGTGGCACGCGTCATGATGATCTCGGTGTAGCGGCGGTCGTCGAGCACCTGGGTCAGGCCGGAGGCCAGTGCCATCAGCGTCTTGCCGGTGCCGGCGGTGCCGGTGAGCGTGACGAAGTCGATCTCGGGATCCATCAGCACATTCATCGCGAAGTTCTGTTCGCGGTTCTTGGTGGACACGCCCCAGACCGCATTCTTGGTCGAGGCGTAGTCCTTCAGCGTCTTGAGCACTGCGGTCTTGTCGCGGATTTCGGTGACACGGGCGTACATGCTCGGCTCGCCCGGTGCTTCGAAGTAGACGAACTGGTTGATATAGAGGTTCGGCACGATCGGGCCGGTGATCCGGTAGAACGTGGTGCTGCCGCTCTGCCAGCTTTCGACCGTTTTGCTCTGGCGCGTCCAGAAATCGGCTGGCAGGGCAAGCGAGCCGGAGTAGAGCAGGTCGCCGTCTTCGAGCGTCTTGTCGTTCTGGTAGTCGTCTGCCGCCAGCCCGAGCGCGCGCGCCTTGACGCGCATGTTGATGTCCTTCGACACCAGCACCACTTCCTGCTTCGGATGGCCGGGCCGATCCTTGGCATAGAGGTCGCGTAGCGCCTGCACCACGCCGAGGATCTGGTTATCGGCCTTGCCCTGCGGCAGGCTGGTGGGCAGCGAATAGTCGAGTGCCTCGGTCTGGAAGAACAGCTTGCCGCCGGCGCCACGGTGGCCGGTGGTGTCGAGCTTCAGGCCCTTGGCGATGTCGGCATCCCTGGCGCCGGCCAGCGCGTCGAGCGTGCGGCTGGTCTGGCGACCGTTGCGCGCGACTTCGGTCGTGCCCTTCTTGTGGCCGTCGAGCTCTTCGAGCACGATCATCGGCAGGTAGATGTCGTGTTCCTCAAAGCGGAACAGGCACATCGGATCGTGCAGCAGCACATTGGTGTCGAGCACGAACAACTTGGCCATGCCGTTCGACCGGGTACGGCGCGGACGGGGGCTGTCCTGTTGCGCGGCGCGTGGGCGCGCGGCCGGCGCTGGCACGGCCGGCGCCGGTGCCCGTTCGGCGCGGGCCTGCGGCGGTTCCGGTGCGCGCTCGACCGTTACCGGCCGGGGCTTGGTCTCGATCTGCCGCATGGTTTCGGCAGCGGGCGCGCCGCCGGCAGCGTCATGCCGCGCATCGAACAGTTCCAGCGGCTGCGGCCCGTTGCTGCGCGGATCCTCCGCATGCCGGCTGCCGCCGCTGCGTCGCGGGCCTTTGGACGACGAATGCGCTGGCGCGTCGAGCGCGTCGGGCGTCAGCAGGGCGGCGCGTTTCGTGGGGGCGGGAGGCAAGGGCATGGAGTGGTTTGCTCGCAAAAAAGAAGGAACCAGAAAGCGAAAAAGCCGCCTGGCGAGCCGGGCGGCTTTGTTCGGGGAGCGCGGTTGTTGCGATCAACGGCATGGAACCACTATACACGTCCCATGCGATGTCGATTCTGCTCGCGGCGAGAAAAACAACACTGTTTCAGGCGGCCTTTTTGAGGGCCTTGACGGCCTTCAGCACGTCGTCGACATGGCCCGGCACCTTGAGGCCGCGCCATTCGGCCTTGAGAATGCCGTCGGCGCCGATCAGGAAGGTGCTGCGCTCGATGCCCTTGACCTTCTTGCCGTACATGATCTTGTTCTTGACCACGCCGAACATGTGGCACATCTTTTCTTCGGTGTCGGCAATCAGTTCGAACGGCAGTTCGAGCTTGGCCTTGAATTCGTCGTGCGACTTCATGTTGTCGCGCGAGACACCGAAAACGGTGGCACCGGCTTTCACGAAGTCCTTGTAGCGATCGCGGAACTGCATCGCTTCGGTGGTGCAGCCGGGTGTGTTGTCCTTGGGGTAGAAGTACATCACCAGCACATGACCGAGATGGGAGGTGTTCGACACCTTCAGACCGCCGGTCGCGTTAGACTCGAATTCGGGAATGGGTTTGTTGACAACGATCGCCATGAAACTTGTTTTCTCCGTTATGGTTCCCGAAGGAGGATTGGTCGTTGCTCATTGACGGCCAAGAGAGGCCGATTGAGGGCCGCAGGCCTGTTCGCAACCGGCGATTTTAACCCGAAACGCCCCTCGTTAGCCACCCGAAGGGCTCTCGACAATGAGGGCTGCCAGCACGTGGCGCCCTTCGCCGGCCAGGATGTTGTAGGTGCGGCAGGCTGCCGGTGTGTCCATCGTCTCCACGCCGGTGCGCCGGGCCATCAGCGACTGCAGCCATTGCGGCTTCGGAAAGCGGATGCGCTCGCCGCTGCCGAAGATGACGAGTTCGGCACCGAGCGACGCCAGCTGCGCAAAGTGCTCGGCCTTCAGATCCTCGAAGCGCGCGCAGTTCCATTCGAACCGTTCGCCGCGCGAACCGAGCACCACGCTGTGTTCAACCTTCTCGTTGTTGATGGCGACCCAGCCGGGGCCGTGCGCTGTGAGGGTCTGGACGTCGGATTTGTCGGGCTGGAGCTTCATCGGAAGGGGGGTGGAACTGTGGTCAAATTATAGGTTTTCCCCTGTGACAGCTGCCCCCGGAGGGCCTTTGAAAATACTCAAGAAATCGGCCAAGCTGGCCAACGTGCTCTATGACGTCCGCGGGCCGATCGTCGACGCCGCCAAGCAGATGGAAGAGGATGGCCAGAAGATCATCAAGCTCAACATCGGCAACATGGCGCCGTTCGGCTTCGATGCGCCGGAAGAGATCCAGCAGGACATGATCCGCAACCTGCCCGACTCGGCAGGTTACTCGGACAGCAAGGGCATCTTCGCGGCGCGCAAGGCCGTGATGCACTACACGCAGCAGCAGGGCATCGAGGGCGTCACCCTCGACGACATCTACCTCGGCAACGGCGCAAGCGAACTGATCGTGATGGCGACCAACGCCTTGCTCGACGACGGCGACGAACTGCTGGTGCCCACACCCGACTACCCGCTCTGGACGGCCGCCGTGTCGCTTTCAGGCGGCAAGCCCGTGCACTACCTGTGCGAGGAAGAGAACGGCTGGCTGCCCAGCCTGAGCGACATCCGCACCAAGATCACGCCGCGCACGCGCGGCATCGCGGTCATCAACCCCAACAACCCGACCGGCGTGCTGTACCCCGACGAGTTGCTGCGCGGCATGGTTGCCATCGCGCGCGAGCACAACCTGGTGTTGCTGGTCGACGAGGTCTACGACAAGGTGCTCTACGAGGACGCCAAGCACACCGCCATGGCCAGCCTGTCCACCGATGTGCTGACGCTGACCTTCAACTCCCTGTCGAAGGCCTACCGCTCCTGCGGCTACCGCGCCGGCTGGATGATCGTGTCGGGCCCCAAGAGCGATGCGGCCGACTACATCGAAGGCCTGAACATGCTGGCCAACCTGAAGCTCGGCTCCAACGTGCCGGGCCAGTGGGCGATCCAGACCGCGCTCGGCGGCTACCAGAGCATCCATGACCTGGTGAAGCCGGGTGGCCGGCTGCGCCGGCAGCGGGATCTGGCCTACGAGCTGATCACCGCCATTCCCGGCGTGACCTGCGTCAAGCCGCATGCGGCGCTCTACATGTTTCCGCGGCTGGATCCGGCGATGTACCCGATCGCCGACGACCGCGAATTCTTCATGCAGGTGCTGCGCGAAACGCGGGTGATGCTGGTGCAGGGCTCGGGCTTCAACTACCCCGACAACCACCATTTCCGGATCGTGTTCCTGCCGCACGAAGACGACCTGCGCGAGGCCATCCACCGCATCGCCAAATTTCTCGAACGCTATCGACAACGCACGCAATGACTGAATCCATGAAACCCATCCAGGTCGGCCTGCTCGGCATCGGCACCGTCGGCAGCGGCACCTTCAACGTGCTCCGGCGCAACCAGGAAGAAATCAAGCGCCGCGCCGGTCGCGGCATCGAGATCACGATGGTGGCCGACCTCGACACCGCGCGCGCCAGCGCGGCCGTGGGCGAGGGCGTGCAGGTGGTGAGCGACGCACGCGCCGTGATCGCCAACCCCGACATCGACATCGTCATCGAACTCATCGGCGGCTACGGCATCGCGAAGCAGCTGGTGATGGAAGCCATCGCCGCCGGAAAGCATGTGGTCACGGCCAACAAGGCACTGCTGGCCGTGCATGGCACCGAGATATTCGAAGCTGCGCAGGCCAAGGGCGTGATGGTCGCGTTCGAGGCAGCGGTGGCTGGCGGCATCCCGATCATCAAGGCGCTGCGCGAAGGCCTCACGGCCAACAGCATCCAGTGGATCGCCGGGATCATCAACGGCACGACCAACTTCATCCTCTCGGAGATGCGCGACAAGGGCCTCGACTTTGCGACCGTGCTGAAGGAAGCGCAGCGCCTGGGCTATGCCGAAGCCGATCCGACCTTCGACATCGAAGGCGTCGACGCTGCGCACAAGGTCACGCTGATGAGCGCGATCGCGTTCGGCATCCCGGTGCAGTTCGCCAAGGCGCATGTCGAGGGCATCACCAAGCTTGCGGCGCAGGACATCAAGTACGCCGAACAGCTCGGCTACCGCATCAAGCTGCTCGGCATCACCCGCCGCGCCGCCGGCGGCATCGAGCTGCGCGTGCATCCGGCGCTGGTGCCGGCCAAGCGCTTGCTCGCCAACGTCGAAGGTGCGATGAACGCGGTCGTGGTGCATGGCGACGCGGTCGGCACCACGCTCTACTACGGCAAGGGCGCCGGCAGCGAGCCGACCGCCAGCGCGGTGATCGCCGACCTGGTCGACATCACGCGCCTGCACACGGCCGACGCGGCGCAGCGCGTGCCGCACCTGGCTTTCCATCCCAATGCAATGAGCGACCACCTCGACGTGCTGCCGATGCGCGATGTCGTGACCAGCTACTACCTGCGCCTGCGCGTGGCCGACGAGGCCGGTGTGCTGGCCAGGGTCACCGGGCTGCTGGCCAATGCCGGCATCAGCATCGATGCAGTGCTGCAGCGCGAGGCCGATGAAGTGGGCGGCGAGGGCTCGACCCAGACCGACCTGATCATCCTCACGCACGACACGAAGGAAGGCACGGTCGACGATGCACTGGCCGAACTGCAGGCGCTGCCGTCGGTGCTGGCGCCGATCGTCCGCATCCGCAAGGAAGAGCTGAGCTGATGCGCTACCTCTCGACCCGCGGCGATGCCACGCCGCGCAAGTTCTGCGACATCCTGCTCGAAGGCCTGGCGCCCGATGGCGGGCTCTACCTGCCCGACCACTATCCGCAGGTCGACTCCGCCACGCTCGCGAAATGGCGCGGGCTGCCCTACCACGCGCTCGCGTTCGAGGTTCTGTCGCTCTACATCGACGACATTCCGGCGGCCGACCTGAAGGCGCTGTGCGCGAAGACCTACACCGAAGACGTGTTCGGCACGCCCGACATCGTGCCGCTGCGCGAACTCGAGGACGGCGTCTACCTCGAGGCGCTGTCGAACGGCCCGACGCTCGCCTTCAAGGACATGGCGATGCAACTGCTCGGCAACCTGTTCGAGTACGAGCTTGCGCGCCGTGGCGAACAACTCAACATCCTCGGCGCGACCAGCGGCGACACCGGCAGCGCGGCCGAGTATGCGATGCGCGGCAAGCAGGGTGTGCGCGTGTTCATGACCTCGCCCGAAGGCCGCATGAGCGCATTCCAGCAGGCGCAGATGTTCAGCCTGCAGGACGCGAACATCCACAACCTGGCGATCGCAGGCGTGTTCGACGACTGCCAGGACATCGTCAAGGCGGTGTCGAACGACCTCGACTTCAAGCGCAAGTACAAGATCGGCACGGTCAACTCGATCAACTGGGCGCGGCTGCTGGCGCAGGTGGTCTACTACTTCGCCGGCTACTTCCAGGCGAGCGCGAGCAACGACAAGCCGGTAAGCTTCACGGTGCCTTCGGGCAACTTCGGCAACGTCTGCGCCGGCCACGTGGCGCGCATGATGGGCCTGCCGATCCACACGCTGGTGGTCGCCACCAACGAGAACGACGTGCTCGACGAGTTCTTCCGCACCGGCGTCTACCGCGTGCGCGCGGCGGCCGACACGCATGAAACCTCGAGCCCGTCGATGGACATCAGCAAGGCCAGCAACTTCGAGCGCTTCGTGTTCGACCTGCTGGGCCGCGATGGTGCCAGGCTGCGCGCGCTGTTCGAAGGCGAACTGGGCCAGTGTGGCCGCTTCGACCTGAGCGCCGATCCGGCCTTTGCCGAGGCCGCGACGCGCTTCGGTTTCCGCAGCAGCCGCAGCACCCATGCCGACCGCCTGGCCACGATCCGCGACACCGACAAGCGCTTCGCGACGTTGATCGACACCCACACGGCAGACGGCCTCAAGGCCGCACGCGAGCACCTCACGCCCGGCGTGCCGATGGTGGTGCTCGAGACGGCGCTGCCCATCAAGTTCGCCGAGACCATCGTCGAGGCACTGGGCCATGAGCCCGACCGCCCGGCGCGCTTTGTCGGCATCGAGGCGCTGCCCAAGCGCGTCGTCAGCTTGCCGGCCGACGCGCACGTCGTCAAAAACTACATCGCCCAACACTGTGATTGAACAAACGACCGGCGGCCGCGCATGAAAGTCATCGGGTTCGCGGGCTATTCCGGGTCGGGCAAGACCACGCTGGTCGAGCGCCTGATCCCGGTGTTCAGGCTGCACGGGCAGCGTGTGTCGGTGGTCAAGCACGCGCACCACAAGTTCGACATCGACCATCCGGGCAAGGACACGCATCGCCACCGCGAAGCCGGTGCCTTCGAAGTGGTGGTGGCCTCCGATCGTCGCCTGGCCTTGATGCGCGAGTTCGAGCAACCCGCGCAGCTCACCGTGCATCAGCTGATCGCCGAGCTGTACAACGGTGTCGACTGGGTGCTGGTCGAGGGCTTCAAGCACAGCGACCTGCAGAAGATCGAAGTCTGGCGCGCCCCGGCCCCCGGCGAGACGGCCCGCCCGGCGCGCTACCCCGAAGACGACTTCGTCACCGCCATCGCCACCGACGCGCCTGACAGCCTGCCGGTGCCGACCGGGCTGCCCGTGTTCGACCTCGACGATGCCGAGGCCATCGCGCAGTGGCTGATCGACAGCGGCGAGCGCTTCGAATACAACGACGAACTCTATGGCTGATCCCAAACGTCCCCCGTTGATGCCGCTCGACGAGGCGCTCGCGAGCCTGCTCGCGAAGGCAACGCCCATGCTCGGCAGCGAGAGCGTCTCGACCTTCGATGCCGACGGGCGCGTGCTCGCGCAGAACCTGGTGTCGGCCCTCACCGTGCCACCCCGTGACAACAGCTCGATGGACGGCTACGCGGTGCGCATGGCCGATTGCGCAGCCCCCGGTGCGGTGCTCGCCGTGGCGCAGCGCATTCCGGCCGGCAGTGTCGGCGGCCCGCTCGCGGCCGGCACCGCCGCACGCATATTCACCGGCGCGCCGATTCCCGAAGGCGCCGACGCCGTGGTGATGCAGGAAGACACGACTGCCTTGCCCGAAGAAGGCTCGCTCGGCCGCGTGCAGGTCGATCTGGCGCCGGCAGTGGGCCAGTGGATCCGTCGCGCGGGCGAAGACGTGGCCGCCGGCGACGTGGTGCTGGCCCGAGGCGAGCGCCTGACGCCCGCCGCGCTGGGCCTGGCGGCCAGCGTGGGCTTCGACCGCCTGCAGGTCGCGAAGCGTCCGCGCGTTGCACTGCTGTCGACCGGTGACGAGCTCGTGATGCCGGGCGAGGTGGCGCCCGCAGCCATGAAGCCCGGCGCGATCTACAACTCCAACCGCTTCTTCATGCGGGCGCTGCTGCACCGGCTCGGCTGCGAGGTCAACGACCTCGGCATCGTGCCCGACAACCGCGAAGCGACCATCGAGGCGCTGCGCGGTGCGGCCGAAGCCAGCGACCTGATCATCACCACCGGCGGCGTTTCGGTCGGCGAGGAAGACCACATCAAGGCGGCCGTGCAGGCCCTGGGCGAACTGCAGCTCTGGTCGCTCTCGATGAAGCCCGGCAAGCCCTTTGCCTACGGCCGCATCGGCAGCACGCATGTGACTGGGCTGCCTGGCAATCCGGTTTCGAGTTTTCTGACCTTCCTGCTGCTGGTGCGGCCGTTCCTGCTCACCTTGCAAGGCGCGACACGCGTGGCACCGCAGCCCATAGCCGTGCGCGCCGACTTCGACTGGCCGCGCGCGGACCGGCGCCGCGAGTTCCTGCGCGCCCGCCGCAATGCCGCGGGTGGCCTCGACCTGTTCGGCAACCAGAGCTCGGGTGTGCTCACCTCGACGGTCTGGGGTGATGGCGTGATCGACACACCCGCCGGCCAGGCCTTCAAGGCTGGTGATCTGGTGCAGTTCATCTCGTTTGCGTCGCTGCTCGCATGATGCTCGCCCCCCTGGCACTATGAAACGCGTCCGAATCCGGTATTTCGCCTCGGTGCGCGAGGCGCTCGGCAAGAGCGACGAAGCGCTCGACACCATGGCGCCCACGCTGGCTGCGCTACGCGACGAACTGATCGCACGTGGCGAACCCTATGCGGGTGCACTCGCGCGCGGCAGGGCGGTTCGCATGGCGCTCGACCAGGTCATGAGCGCCGAAAGCGCCGGGCTGGAAGAGGGCAGCGAGGTCGCTTTCTTCCCACCCGTCACTGGCGGCTGATTCACATCACTCCGAAGGTCTCGAGCGCCTTGCAGGCGCTCATGCCGCCGCGGATCGCGTCGGCCACCTTGTTCTCGGTCCGCACCTTGTCCAGCGCCTTGGCCACTGCCTCGACCTCGACCGTGCGCGGGATCACGATCACGCCTTCGCGGTCGCCGAACAGCAGATCGCCGGGCGCGATGCGCACACCGTCGATCTCGATGGTGCAGCGGTAGTCGATGACCTGCCCGCGCACGCCCTGATCCTGCGCATAGGTGCCGCGGCAGAACACGGTGAAGCCCAGCGCCTCGATCTCGTTGGCGTCGCGCACGTAGCCGTCGAGAATGGCGCCGGCCGCCTGGAGGTGCTGCGCGCGCGTCGACATCAGCCCGCCCCACAGCGCATAGCGCAGCGACGAACCGGTCGCGATGTAGATCTCGCCGGGCTGGAGGTCATCCAGCGCCTCCAGCATCAGGCCGAAAGGCTTGCCCGAGAGCGGCCCGGCCGAGCGCGTGCCGTCGCTGATGACGTCGGCCTCCAGCACCGGCATGGCGCGACCGATGATGCGCATCGACTTCTCCAGCGGCGCAATGCCGGCGGGCAGAAACTGGTGCTGATAGCCCAGCGTGTCGAGCACGTCGCCCACGGCGGCAACGAACAGCTCGTCTCGCATCTGCTGGAACAGGGCTGCGTCGTTTCGATCGGTCATGGTGTCTCCGTGGTTGACGGAAAACACGGACGCGCCTATTTCGAGCGCCCGTACTTCGCCGTGAAGGTGGCTGAGGCAAGCTTGTTGGCATTGATCATGTAGCCCACCAGCGCCGCGGTACCGTCGGGCGGAATGTCGAGCTTGTCGGTCTTCAGCGCGTAGATCGTGAACACATAGCGGTGCGGCTTGTCGCCCTTCGGCGGACAGGCGCCGCCGAATCCCGGTGCACCGAAGTCGGTGCGTCCCTGCACGCTGCCGGCAGGCAGGTCTTTGCCATCGGGCACGCCTGCCCCTTCCGGAAACCCGGTGGCGGTCGCAGGGATGTTGTAGACCACCCAATGCCACCAGCCTGACCCGGTCGGTGCATCAGGGTCGTACACCGTCACAGCGAAGCTCTTGCTGTCCTTGGGCGCACCACTCCACTTCAGTGCGGGCGACACGTTCTTGCCCGTGCAGCCGAAGCCGTTGAAGACCTGGGCCTCGGTGAGCATGCTGCCGGGCTTGATGCTCGGACTGGTCAGCACGAAGCCGGCGCCATGCGCGAGCGATACGCACATTGCCAACCCGGCGGCTAGGGAGGTCGAACGCAACGTCGAATGCATCATCATTTCTTCCCTTCTTGAGCAAAGCGGCTTCATGCCGCGGAGGGTTTTGAAGTATGAACTCGTTCTGTGTGCATTGGCCATCGTCACGACGCGCTGCCGCCTTCGGCATCGCGGTCGAGATGGTCTCAAAGTTCGAAGCCAGGGATGGGTTTCAGCCTTTCAGGCAGTGACCATCCGTGCTCACCGCGCAATGAACAGTGCCGTGAGCACCAATGCAATTGCGAGCGCGGCAAAGGAGAAATTGCGCCGCCATCCAGCGGCGCGCTGCTCACGCTCCTGGAATCGATGCTCAAAGGTCAGCTCGTCCAAGCGGGAAGGGGCGCTATCGAGGTGCGCGGCGAAGCGGTTGTGAGTATTGAATCGTTTTGCCATGATGTGAAATTTTCGAAGTGTCACCATCCCGCAAGTGACTTGAGCGACCACGCAAACGCCACCATGAGGGCGATGATCAGGACGGAGCCAACCCAGGTGGATCCGTCTGTTCGGCCATGCAACCTGCGCTGCGCGGAATTGAGCGGGGAGTGCTCGCGCCGATCTGGCTTGTCCGTCCACCAACCGTAGTTGGTATCTGTCGTGGATGGCGGGGGTTTCATGTAGTTAATAGTGCTACAAGTAATGCTTTTGGTGTAATTTAATGCGTGAAGGATTTCACGCTTGACCCCCTTGGTTTCGTGCTGGCGTGCGCCAAGCTCCAGTTCGCCTGGCCGCGCAGTGACCGGTCGCCGGTAGCCGACGTGAAACCGCTTTTCCGGCGATGCGATGCAAATTGCGGCGCTCCCGGCCAACCTTCTTAGGAGACGATCATGAGCCTGCTATCCCAGATCCTCGGCGGCCTCGCCGGCAGCGCGCTCGGCGGGCGCAATGGTGCCCGGCGCGGCAGCGGGCTGAGTCCGGTGCTGATGGCCTTGTTGCCGGTCGTCCTGGACATGCTGAGTCGGCGCGGCCGCCAAGGGGACGGCGGCGGTGGGGGTGGTTTGGGCGAACTCCTCGGGCGCCTCTCGCAGCGGGGCTACGGTCAGCAGGCGGCGTCGTGGGTGGGCACCGGCTCGAACGAGCCGCTGCCGCCGCGGGCGATCGACGATGTGTTCGGTGAGGATGAACTGCAACAGATGGCGCAGCAGGCCGGAATCAGCAGCGACGAGGCGAGAGCCGGCCTCTCCGAGCTCCTTCCCGACGTGGTCGACCATTTCACGCCGGGCGGCACCATGCCCGAAGGGAATACGCTGGCCGACAGCGTCGATGACTACCTGAGGCGTCTGTCCTGATGGCTACGTAAGCGCGGCGCGCAACGCGGCCAGCCGCTGGCGCGTCGGCTCGGTGGCGGCGGTCATGGGCGAACGAAGCGTGTCGCCCATCAGGCCCTCAAGCGCCAATGCCGCCTTGAGCGGGCCGGGATTTGGCTCGGCGAACAGCAGTTCAATCAGCGGCACCAGCGGTTGCCACAGTGTGCGCGCCTCGTCGAGCTTGCCTTCGCGCAGCCATCGCACCATGCGGACGAAGTCTTCGGTGCGCAGATGGGCGCTGGCCGCGATCGCACCCGCACCGCCCTCGGCGACGGTGCCGAAGAGTTGCGCGTCTTCGCCGGCCAGTACCTGCAGCCGGCCGTCGGCGATCAACGCGCGGGTCTTGGCCGGATCGCCGCCGCAGTCCTTGATGGCGACGATGTTCGGGTGCGCGGCCAGCGTGAGCAAGGTTTCGCGGGCCAGGGTGGCGCCGGTTCGGTAGGGAATGTCGTAGAGCACCAGCGGCGCCGCGCTCGCATCGGCGATGGTGGTGAACCAGTCGATCAGGCCTTGTTGCGACGGGCGGATGTAGTGCGGTGCGGGCACCAGCAGGGCTGCGAGCGTTTCGCGGTTCAGGCGTTGCACCCAGGCCAGCGTCTGCCCCAGGTGGTAGCCCGAGAGGCCCATGATGCGCGGCAGCGCGGGCGCTGCTTGCGCCACGGTCGCCAATGCGGCGAGTTGCTCGTGCTCGTCGAGTGCAGCCGCTTCGCCGGTCGAGCCGCAGACCACCGTGCCGGTCACGCCGGCCGCAGCGAGGCGCCGCGTCAGGCCGGCCAGGGCGTCGTGGTCGACCGCATCGTCGGCGTCGAAGGGCGTGACGAGTGGCACCCAGAGGCCGGCCAGGTCAGTGGAAGGGGAAGGAGAGATGGACACGCGGATTTCCTTTCAGGAATCGACCGATGGAATGAACCATCGTCGGGTGCGCGCACATCAACTCATCGGGGGCCGCAAGGCTCCTGCAGTTCCGTCGCTCATCCGACGACGGAACCGCAGCTCCGGTCAGACGAGCATTGGTTTTTTGGCTTTGCCGACCCGGCGCACGCCGACCTGGCCTTCGAACGAAGGCTGGCGGTGGGGTGCGAGACGGGCAGGCATGGCGTGCACTGTAGCGGCTAAGGCCGGGGGCCGGGCGCGCTGCGTTGCGGGCTCACGACACGGCCGCCGTCGCGGCTGCGCGCAAGTGGCAATGGCGTGGCGGTTGGCATCGGCGGATTGTGGAGCGTCGGTGCCACAATTTGGGCATGCCTTCGCTCGCCCGGGTTTCCGTCCAGACTGCCGACTTCGACGTCGGCGCAGAGATCGCCGCGCTGCGCGCCGGCGATGCGCGCGTCGGCGCAGTCTGCAGCTTCATCGGCACGGTGCGCGATCGCAACGACGGCACTTTGGTGGCTTCGATGGAGCTCGAGCACTACCCCGGCATGACCGAGAAGGCGATCGAGGCCATGATCGACGAGGCCGTGCGCCGCTTTGACATCCTCGGCGCGCGCGTGATCCACCGCGTTGGCCTGCTGCAGCCGCTCGACCAGATCATGATGGTCGCCGTGGTGTCGGCGCACCGCGGCCAGAGCTTCGAGGCCTGCGAATTTCTGATGGACTACCTCAAGACCCAGGCGCCGTTCTGGAAGAAGGAACAGACGCCCGAAGGCGCGCGGTGGGTCGATGCACGCGTTACCGACGATGCAGCCCTTGCGCGCTGGGGTATCAAGTCCATCAACGCTTGACCACTCTGTTCGTGGGCTGCCGCGGAACCGGCTCCGCCGGGCCGCTGGCAGCGCCCCCGGCAGGGGGTGGGCGAAGGCGACACGCAGTGCGCCGTAGCTTGGGGGCGAGCGATAGTTACAGCGGCTTGAAACCCGACGCCTGGATGATCCGCTCCCACGCCTGCGTGTAGGTGCGCACGCGGCCGGCGAACTGGCCCTGCGGCTCGTAGGCGACGTTCAGCCCCAGGGTGGTGAGCTTCTGCTTCACGTCGGGCATCGCCAGCACCTTTTGCAGCGCGGCGCCGAAGCGGTCGATCACCGGCTGCGGAGTGCCCACCGGTGCGAAAACGCCGTAGTACGGGTAGTCGTCCAGGTTCGGAAAGCCCAGCTCGCTGAAGGTCGGCACGTTGGGCAGCAGCGGTTGGCGCTTGGCTCCGATGACCGCCACGATGCGCACCTTGCCGGCCTTGTGGTTCTCGATGAAATCGGGCACCGATGCAATGCCGGCACTGATCTGGTTGCCCAGCATGTCGGCCGTCATCGGCGCGCTGCCGCGGTAGGGCGCGGACTGCACGTCGATCTTGTATTTGTCGCCAATCATCTTGACCAGAAACTCGGGGATCGAAGCAGGTGCAGGCACGCCGATGGTGTCCTTGCCGCCGCGCTGCGTCCTGACCCACTTGACGTACTCGTCGATGGTCTTCGCCGGCGTGCCGCCCGACACGGCCAGCACGTTCGCGAAGGTGGCGAAGCCGGCCACCGGCACGAAGTCGCTCGCGGGGTTGAAACCGGCGCTCTTCACGACCTGCGGCAGGATCGAGATTGAATGGTCGTGGCTCAAGAACAAGGTGTGGCCGTCGGCCGGCGCGGCCTTGAGCGCCTGCGCGGCGATCTGGCCGCCGGCGCCGGCGCGGTTCTCAACCACCACCGGCACGCCCAGCTCGTCCTTGAGCTTTTCACCCAGCGTGCGGGCAATCGCATCGGTGCCTGCGCCCGCCGGAAAACCCACCAGCAGCTTGATCGGTGTACCTTGCGCTTGCGCAATGCCCGACAGACTGGCCGCTGCTAGAAACAAGCTGGCCACCAGTGCGTGGCGCAGCGTACTGACGCGCGGTGTTGAAAAAACCATGATCGACTCCATGCAATGGATTGAATGATGACGCCGCACGGTGCAATAGCCGTGCCCGGACGCGCGCAGCGCCCTTGAATCGCGCCGCAACAGCCCTATTTTGAGTGCAGGAATCCAACCATGCGACAAGACAAACTCACCACCAAATTTCAGGAAGCGCTGGGCGATGCGCAATCGCTCGCGCTCGGCAACGACAACGCCTACATCGAACCGGCCCACTTGCTGGCGGCGATGCTGCGGCAGGACGACGGCCCGCGTGCGCTGCTGGAGCGCGCTGGCGTCAATGTGCCCGGACTGGCGCAAGCCACCGAAGCCGCGATCAAGAAGCTGCCGCAGGTGCAGGGCCACGACCAGGTGCAGGTCGGCCCCGAGCTCGGCAAGCTGCTGCAAGCCACCGAGAAGGAGGCCATCAAGCGCAATGACCAGTTCATTGCAGGCGAGTTGTTTTTGCTCGCGCTGGCCGACAGCAAGGCCGACATCGGCAACCTGGCGCGCAGCCAGGGCGTGACGCGCAAGTCGCTCGAAGCCGCGATCGACGCGGTGCGCGGCGGGCAGGGCGTGAACAGCGCCGACGCCGAAGGCCAGCGCGAGGCGCTCAAGAAATACTGCATGGATCTGACCGAGCGCGCACGCTTGGGCAAGCTCGATCCGGTGATCGGCCGCGACGAGGAAATTCGCCGCGCCATCCAGGTGCTGCAACGCCGCACCAAGAACAACCCGGTTCTGATCGGCGAGCCGGGTGTGGGCAAGACCGCCATCGTCGAAGGCCTGGCCCAGCGCATCGTGGCCGGCGAGGTGCCAGAGTCGCTCAAGGGCAAACGCGTGCTGTCGCTCGACATGGCTGCGCTGCTGGCCGGCGCCAAGTTCCGCGGCGAGTTCGAAGAGCGCCTGAAAACCGTGCTGAACGAACTCGCAAAGGACGAGGGCCAGACCATCGTCTTCATCGACGAGTTGCACACCATGGTCGGTGCCGGCAAGGCCGAAGGCGCGATGGATGCGGGCAACATGCTCAAGCCGGCGCTCGCGCGCGGTGAGCTGCACTGCGTGGGTGCGACCACGCTCGACGAATACCGCAAGTACATCGAGAAGGACGCCGCGCTGGAGCGCCGCTTCCAGAAGATCATCGTGGGCGAACCGAGCGTCGAGGCGACCATCGCGATCCTGCGCGGGCTGCAGGAAAAATACGAGCTGCACCACGGCGTGCAGATCACCGACCCGGCGATCGTCGCCGCGGCCGAGCTGTCCGATCGCTACGTGACGGATCGTTTTCTACCCGACAAGGCGATCGACCTGATCGACGAGGCGGCCGCCAAGATCAAGATCGAGATGGACTCCAAGCCCGAGGTGATGGACCGTCTCGACCGCCGCCTCATCCAGTTGCAGATCGAACGCGAAGCCGTGCGCCGCGAAAAGGACGAGTCCTCGCAGAAGCGTTTCGGGCTGATCGAGGAAGAGATCACCAGGCTGCAGAAGGAAATCGCCGATTACGACGAAATCTGGCAGGCCGAGAAGGCCCAGGCCCAGGGCAGCGCGAACGTGCGCGAAGACATCGAAAAGATCAAGTTCCAGATCGAGGAGTTCACGCGCAAGGGCGATTTCAACAAGGTTGCGGAGTTGCAGTACGGCCAGTTGCCGGGCCTTGAAAAGCGCTTGAAGGAAGCCGAGGCGAGCGAGGCCAGCAAGGGCAAGTCGAGTGTGCACACGCTGCTGCGCACGCAGGTCGGCGCCGAGGAAATCGCCGAGGTCGTGGCGCGCGCCACCGGCATCCCGGTGTCCAAGCTGATGCAGGGCGAGCGCGAAAAACTGCTGGTGATGGAAGGCAAGCTGCACGAGCGCGTGGTCGGCCAGGACGAGGCCATCGCCGCCGTTGCCAATGCGATCCGCCGCTCGCGCTCGGGCCTGTCCGACCCGAACCGTCCCACCGGCTCGTTCCTGTTCCTCGGCCCCACGGGCGTCGGCAAGACCGAGCTGTGCAAGGCGCTCGCCGGCTTCCTGTTCGACAGCGAAGACCACCTGATCCGCATCGACATGAGCGAGTTCATGGAGAAGCATTCGGTCGCGCGCCTGATCGGCGCGCCGCCCGGCTACGTCGGCTACGAAGAGGGCGGCTACCTGACCGAAGCGGTGCGCCGCAAGCCCTATAGCGTGCTGCTGTTCGACGAGATCGAGAAGGCGCACCATGACGTGTTCAACGTGCTGCTGCAGGTGCTCGACGATGGCCGGCTGACCGACGGCCAGGGCCGCACCGTCAACTTCAAGAACACGGTGATCGTGATGACCAGCAACATCGGCTCGCCGCTGATCCAGGCCATGGTCGGGCAGCCCGCCGAGGAGATCAAGGAGGCGGTGTCCGACGAACTCAAGAACCACTTCCGTCCCGAGTTCCTGAACCGCATTGACGAAACCGTGGTGTTCCATGCGCTCGACGCGAAGAACATCGAATCGATCGCCGCGATCCAGCTCAAGGTGCTGCAGCAACGCCTGATGAAGATGGACATGACGCTCGACGTGTCGCCGGCGGCACTGGCCGAGATCGCCAAGGTCGGCTTCGACCCGGTATTCGGCGCGCGGCCGCTCAAGCGCGCGATCCAGCAGCGCATCGAGAACCCGTTGTCGAAGCTGCTGCTCGACGGCACTTTCGGGCCGAAGGACACGATTCACGTGGCCACCGACCCGATCCAGTCGCCGGGTCAGTTCAGTTTCAGCAAAAAAGCCGGGGAACAATTGGCGGATGCCGTTGCCTAAACGCTGATGCTGAACTTCTTGCTCCGCGCGGTTCTGTTCCTGGTGGGCCTGGTGCTCGCTGCCAGCCTGGCCGCGGCCGTGCTGCTGCTGGCGGCTTTCTGGATGATCGGCGCCGGCTGGGCGCGCCTCACCGGCAAGCCCGTCAGGCCCTGGGTCATGCGCTTCAACCCGGCTAGCGGCTTCGATCGCTTCCGTTCGGCGGCGAGGCCGGCCGAGCCGAGCGCTGCCGACGTGACCAATGCGCGTGCGCGCGGCGAGTCGGTGAAAAGCCCTGTTGCTCTGGGCGCGGCCGACGACGTGACCGACGTGCGCGCGCGGCCGGTGTCCGGCAACGACTGACCGGCCCCCAAGGCGAGGCGGGGCTTCGCCGGCTGCGTTGGTCGAGTTGCTGAACGCGCGCGTTCACAATGCTCATCTTGACCAGGAGCAACTCATGACCCAACGCGACATCTTCGTGGTCGGCACCGCCCGCACCGCCATCGGCACTTTCGGCGGCGCGCTGAAAGACGTTCCCAACACCCAACTGGCCACCACGGCGGTGAAGGCCGTGATCGAGCGCAGCGGCGTTGCACCCGACGCGATCGGCCACGTCGTGATGGGCAATGTGATCCCGACCGACGTGAAGGACGCCTACCTCAGCCGCGTGGCCGCCATCGACGCCGGCTGCCCGATCGAGACACCGGCCTTCAACGTCAACCGCCTGTGCGGCTCCGGCCTGCAGGCGATCGTCTCGGCAGCGCAGGCCATTGCGCTGGGCGACTGCGACATTGCGATTGGCGGTGGCTCCGAATCGATGAGCCGCGGCCCGTACTTCGACACCTCGGCGCGCTACGGCGCGCGCATGGGTGACGCGGTGCTGGTCGACTACATGCTCGGCATCCTGCACGACCCCTGGGAAAAGATGCACATGGGCATCACGGCCGAGAACGTGGCGGCGCGCTACGGCATCACGCGCGACCAGCAGGACGCGCTGGCGGTGCTGAGCCAGCAGCGCGCGGCCGCAGCCATCGCGGCCGGCTACTTCAAGGCGCAGATCGTTCCGGTCGAGGTCAAGACGCGCAAGGGCGTCTCGCTGTTCGACACCGACGAACACGTGCGCGCCGACACCACGCTGGAGACGCTGGCGAAGATGAAGCCCGCGTTCAAGAAGGACGGCCTCGTCACCGCCGGCAACGCCTCGGGCATCAACGACGGAGCGGCCGCCGTGGTGCTGGCCGAGGGCGGGCGCGTCAAGGCGCTCGGCCTCAAGCCGCTGGCGCGCCTGGTCGGCTACGCGCACGCGGGCGTCGAGCCGGCCTACATGGGCATCGGGCCGGTGCCGGCGACGCGCAAGGTGCTGGAGCGCACGGGGCTGAAGGTGAGCGATCTCGACGTGATCGAATCGAACGAAGCCTTCGCGGCGCAGGCCTGCGCGGTCATCAAGGAGCTGGGCTTCGACCCCGCCAAGGTGAATCCGAACGGTTCCGGCATTTCGTTGGGCCACCCGGTGGGTGCGACCGGCGCGATCATCACGACCAAGGCGATCGCGGAACTGCATCGCACCGGTGGGCGCTATGCGCTGGTGACGATGTGCATTGGCGGCGGGCAGGGCATTGCCGCCATCTTTGAAAGAGTTTGAGCGCGATGGCCTCCGCGCAGGTTGACGAGCGAGAGGTCGAGTTCAGCGCGATCCGCGCGCAGGGTGCGGGCGGCCAGAACGTCAACAAGGTGTCGAGCGCGGTGCATCTGCGCTTCGACATTCCGGCCTCGTCCTTGCCCGAGGGCGTCAAGGAGAGACTACTGGCGCTGCGTGATTCGCGCATCACGCAGGAGGGCGTACTGGTGCTCAAGGCCCAGCAGCACCGCAGCCAGGAAATGAACCGAACCGATGCGCTGGCGCGGTTGCAGGAGCTGGTCGACAGCGTGGCCGTGGCGCCACGGGTGCGGCGTGCGACCAAGCCGACCTACGGCTCGAAGCAGCGCCGCCTGGAAGGCAAAAGCCAGCGCTCTGCCATCAAGCTGCAGCGCGGGCCCTTGCGGGATTAATTTACAGGGTGCCGACTTCGCCGTAGGCGGTGAGCTTGCCGGTGCGTACCGCCAGCGTGGCGGCGGCGCGCACGTCGCCGCGGTCGGCGCTCGACTTGAAGTTGTCGGTGCCTCGCGAGCCGCGCGTCACGTTCTGGTTCGCGGCATGCGCCGCGGCCACGGCTTCGGCGGCCACATCGGCACGGCTGCGCTGGGCGCTGGTTTGCTGCACGCCCTGATAGTCTTCCGCGTGGGCAGTTCCCGTGGCGGCCAGCAGCGCGAAGGCGGCAGCGGCGAGGAGGCGGGTGGTGGTGGCAGTGGCGTTCATGTCAGGTTTCCTTCAGACTGCGGGTTCAGGCTTCGCGGTTGTCCGTTCGCCTGCTTTCCCATGGACTGAAGTGTGAATCGCAATGCCTTCCGGATCGAGAGGGCGCAGGGAACCACGGTGTTCCCGGAATCGAAACAATGAACCTGCTCCGAACTCCTTTTTGCGCGCTGGCTGCGGCGGCGCTGCTGGCACTGGCCGGGTGCGATCCGATGGTGAAACCCAAGGCCGCTGCCGCCCTCACGAATGCCCCAGTGCCCGTGGTGGTGGCTGCCGCGGCACCGGCCGCACGCGACATCCCCTGGGAAGAACTGATCCCGAAGGCCTGGGATCCGACCAAGCGCTTTCGTGGCGTGAACCTCGACAACCTCAAGGACAACGACCCGCGCGCCAGGCAGATGCTCGAAGACCTGCGTGCCACCTGGGACAACGCCCCCGTCAACACCGCGCTTGACGGCGAGGCCGTGCGTTTGCCGGGCTTCGTGGTGCCGTTGGAGAGCGTCGACGGCGCGATCAAGGACTTCCTGCTGGTGCCTTATTTCGGCGCCTGCATCCACACGCCGCCGCCGCCGGCCAACCAGATCATCCACGTGCTGGCCGCCACCCCGCAAAAGGGCTTGCGTGCGATGGACACCGTTTGGGTCAGCGGCACGCTGGAGGCCGCGCGTTTCAACTCGGGCGAAATGGGCGTCAGCGGTTACCAGCTGAAGCAGGCAAGGGTCGAGCCTTATACGGAGAAGCCGCCGCAGTCCTAGCATGGGCGCCTGCAACTTCCCGCCAAGGAGATTCATCATGGCTTATGTCGACGGATACGTTCTGGCGCTGCCCAAAGCCAATGTGGAGAGCTACCGCGCCATGGCGCTCAAGGCAGGCGCGATCTGGCGTGAACACGGTGCGCTCGAATACCGCGAATGCGTTGCCGACGACGTGAAATCCGGCAAGCTCACGTCGTTTCCGCAAAGCGTGCAGCAAAAGGACGACGAGCTCGTCGTGTTCTCGTACATCGTGTTCGAATCGCGCCAGCATCGCGACGAGGTCAATGCCAAGGTCATGAGCGACCCGCGGCTGACCGAGATGATGGATCCGGACAAGCTGCCGTTCGATGGCAAGCGGATGTTCTGGGGCGGGTTCGAGACGCTTGTGACCCTCTGAGAGCCAAGCGCGGCCGAAGGCCGTATGCTTCACACCCTGCATTCCATTGCATACATTGTGTGAACAAAGCATATGAAATCCAAGGTCGCGTCTTCCGTCGCAACGCGTGCAAATCCCAAACTCGCCGCCTTGCGCCGTGCGCGTGTTGGCGTCGACGAGCCTTCCAACCTGACTGATCGCGCCTATTCAGTCGTGCGCCGGCTGATTCTGCAGCGTGAACTGACGGGCGGCGAGGTGCTGGTCGAAGGCCGGCTCGCCGAGCGCCTGGAAATGTCGCGCACGCCGTTGCGCGAAGCGCTGCTGCGGCTGGAGGGCGAGGGCCTGCTGGTGCGGGCCAATGCGCGCTCCTACGCAGTGCGCCGCATCACGGCCTCGCACTATTTCCAGTGCCTGCAGGTGCGGGAACGGCTCGAGGCGCAGGCGGTATCGCTTGCGATGGGGCGTGTGCCGGTGGCCGACGTGCAGCGCCTGCGCGACAGCATTCTTGCGCTCGACTCCACGCAGCAAGGGTCGAGCCACTGGCAGGCCGACGACCAGATCCACGGCCTCTTCGCACGCGCGTCGGGCAACGAGATGCTGGCCGAAACGATCGCGCACCTGCGCGTGCTGTGCCGCCTGTTCGAGGTGGTGGACCCGTTCAACCGCATCGAGGAAGACCGCACGGAGCACCTTGCCATCCTCGATGCCTACGAGGCCAGGGACGATGCGCGCGCCGAGCAGGCGGTGGTAGCGCACCTGCGCAACCTCGGGCGCTACACGATGTCCAGGCTCAGCAACGGCATGGTGTCCGACTTCGCCGCCTGAGCGCAGCGCGCCCGGCGCGTGTTCAGTGGCGCAGGATCTTGCCGACGAATTCGCGCGTGCGGGCTTCCGTCGGCCGATCGAACAGGTCGCGTGGGCCGCCGACCTCGACCACGTGGCCGGCGTCCATGAACACCACCTTGCTCGACACCTCGCGCACGAAGCCCATCTCGTGCGAGACGATGAACATGGTCATGCCGTCCGCCGCCAGCAGGCGCACCGTGTCGAGCACTTCATTGACCAGTTCCGGGTCGAGCGCCGCCGTCACCTCGTCGAGCAGCAGGATCGCCGGCTGCAGGGCCAGCGCGCGTGCGATTGCCACACGTTGCTGCTGGCCGCCCGAGAGCTGGTCGGGGTAGGCGCCGAGCTTGGCGCCCATGCCGACCTTTTCGAGCAGTTGAACCGCATAGGCCTCGACCTCCTTGCGGGGGCGGCCCTTGACCTTGATGGGGGCGACGGTCACGTTCTCGAGCACCGTCATGTTCTGGAACAGGTTGTACTGCTGGAACACGATGGCCATCTCCGAGCGGATGCGGCGCAACTGCTCGCGGTTGCGGTAGTCGAGCGGCTGGCCGTCGATGCGCACCTCTCCGCTGATCGGCGGCAGCAGCCCCATCAACACGCGCAGCAGCGTGCTCTTGCCGGAGCCCGAAGGGCCGATCAGGCTGACGATCTCGCCCTTCTCGACCGAGAGGTTGATGCGCTCGAGCACGGTGTGCGCGCCGTAGTTGGCCTTCAGGTCAACGATTTCGAGTTGGGGCAAGACGCGCCTCCAGGTATTTGCCGAAACGCGCGAGCGGATAGGACAGCATGAAATAAAGAACGAGCACGGTGCCATACACCAGCGTCGCGGAAAAGCCCTTGTTGTTCATCGTCTTGCCGGCAAAGGCCAGCTCTACCACGCCGATCTGGGAGGCCAGCGCCGTATCCTTGATGAACAGCACGAAGAAGCCGAACACCGGCGGCAGGATGATCTTCCAGGCTTGCGGCACGATCACCATGCGCAGCATCTGCAGGTAGCTGAAGTTGAGCGTGATGGCCGCGTCCCACTGGTTCTGGTGCACCGACTCCATGCCGCTGCGCACGATCTCGGCGATAAAAGCGGTGGCGATCAGGCACACGCTGATCAGCGCCACGGTGAACATGCTCAGGTCGGCACTCAGCCCCTGGAAGATGAAGAACACCAGCATCAGCGTGACCAGGAACGGAATGCGCCGGAACAGCTCCGTCACCAGTTGCACCGCGAAACGCAGGGGCCTGAGCGCGGGGCGCGTGCTCAGCCGCACCGCCGCCAGCACGAAGCCGAGCGTGAATCCGACGATGCAGCCGATCGCCGAGAGCGCGAAGGTCACGCCGAGCGCCTTCGCAAAGAAGAGGAGGTTGTAGTAGCTGAAGAAGCGTGGCAGCTCATCCACGATCTGCTGCCACATCAGAACCACCTCATCTTGGCGCGGAAGAAGCGCTTGCCCACGAAGGCCAGCGACAGCGTGGCGATCAGCGTGATCACGATATAGAGCACGGCTGCCACCGAGAACACCTCGACCGAACGGAAGGTCTCGGAGTTGATGTTGTAGGCGCGGCCGGTCAGTTCCTCGACGCCGAACACGGCGGCCATCGAGGTGCCCAGCGTCATCAGGATGTACTGGTTGGACAAGGGCGGAAACAGAACGCGCACGATGTGCGGCAGGATCACGTAGCGAATGGTCTGCATGCGCGAGAAGCCCAGCGTCTCGGCCGCTTCGAGCTCGGGCCGACGCACCGACTCGAAGCCGGCGCGCTGGATTTCGGTGAGGTAGGCACCGGCATTGAGCGTCATGCCGATCAGCACGGCCTGGTAGGGCGACAGCACGATTCCGGCATCGGGCAGGGCGAAGAAGATGAAGAAGATCTGGATCAACTGCGGCGTGTTGGTGAAGAACACGACGTACGCGCCGACGACGCGCCGCGCCCACTTCGGGCCATAGGCCCGCACGGAAGCGCCGGCCAGCCCGATCAGCATGCCGAACGCGAACGCGAGGAATGCGATCTGCAGGCTGAGCCAGGCGCCGGCGATCAGGTAGGGCAGCCGGTCGAGCACCGGCGTGAAGTCGAACTGCAAGGGAGGGCTTTACTTGTAGGTGGGCGCGCTGCGCGGGTCATGCAGCATCGGGCCGCCGAACCACTTCTTCCAGCGTTCGTCCACATAGCCGTTGCGATGCAGTTCCTTGACGGCGGCGCTGAGCTTTTCGCGCAGCGCGTCGTTGCCCTTCTGCACGCCGATGGCGCAGAAATAGACGTCGATAGGCGCGTCGACGATCCGCCAGTCGATCTTGTACTTGGCGGTGTGCTCGGTCATGAAGTCCATCACGTCGATCATCGCGTCGGCACGGCCCTGGGCGATGGCGCGCACTGCGTCGGGGTAGTTGTCGAGCAGCAGCAGCTGCGCCTTCGGCAGCTTTTCCTGCACCAGCTTGACCGGGGTGGCGCCGCGCACTTCGACCAGCCGCACGGCGGGGTCGTTGAGCTCCATGTAGTCCTTGTACGGCTTGGCCTTGGTCGTCAGAACGCCCAGCACCTCGGTGTGCAGCGGCACGGTGAAGTCGATGACCTTCTGGCGCTCGGCCGTGATCGTCATCGCGCCGAGCACGGCATCGATCTTGCCGCTGCTCACGAACGGAATGCGATCCGGCGAGCCGACCTGCACGATTTCGGTCTTGACGCCCAGCACTTCGCCGAGCTTCTTCGCGATGTCGACATCGAAGCCGTCGATCTCGTTCTTGTCATTGAAGATGCCCAGCGGCGGCAGCGTGGGGTTGACGCCGATCACCAGCTTCTTGCTGGCCACGATCTCGTCGAGCGTGCGCGCCGATACGGCAACCGGCAGGCCCAGCATGGCCGAACCCAGTGCCAGCGCGGCGCCCGCGAGCAGCGTGCGGCGCGCTGCGTTTCTGATGTGCTTCATCGAAATGTTCTCCGGAAAAGATGGATGGAAATGAACGGAAGGCAACGCAAGACAAGTGCCAGATTCTTCGGTGTCTGCAAAAAATATTACTCTTATATATGGAATGTATACAATAATTCGAATCGGGTCTACTCCTGATCCGAAGACCTGTTGCCGACTGAAATCCCTGCCTCATGACGCCTCCCATGCCTGTTCCCTCCCTGCGTGCGATCGGCAGCGTGCAGCGCGGCGCGCCGACCTTCTTCACGGTCGACGGCGTGGTGATCAGTGCGTTTGCGGGGGAGAGCGTGGCTTGCGCGCTGTGGGCTGCCGGCATGCGCGAACTGCGCCACAGTCCACGCGCCGACCTGCCGCGCGGCATGTTCTGCCTGATGGGTTCCTGCCAAGAGTGCCTGGTGTGGGTCGGCTTGCGCAAGCTGCCGTCGTGCCAGGTGCCGGTGAGCGAAGGGCTCGCGGTCGAGACCTTGCCGCATCGGGAGCGCCCGCGTGGTTGAGGGTGTGGGCCACGCGGTCGATCTGCTGGTCATCGGTGCCGGCCCGGCTGGCGCCCGCGCGGCGCTGCGTGCCCATGCCTGTGGATTGAAGGTTCTGCTGGTCGACGAGAACGTTGATGCCGGCGGGCAGGTCTATCGCCCGCTGCCGGTCGGCTTCTCGCGCAGCGCCGGCGCACCACGCTCGAAGGAGGCGCGGGCCGGTGACGACCTGCGCGCCGCGCTGCGAAACGCCGGCGTTGACTGCCGCTTCGGCCACAAGGTCTGGAACATCGGAACCGACCTGCGCACCGACCTGATCGGGCCGGACGGCTCGGCCAGCTGGCAGCCGCGCGCGCTGCTGGTCGCCACCGGCACCACCGAGCGTGTCGTGCCTTTCGAAGGCTGGACGCTGCCAGGCGTGATGGGCCTGGCCGCCGCGACCATCCTGCTCAAGTCGCAGAACATGCTGCCGGGTCGCCGCACGCTGGTGGCGGGCAGCGGCCCGCTGCTGCTGGCGGTGGCCGATGGCATCCTGAAGGCCGGCGGGGCAGTGGCGGCGGTGGTCGACCTGGCGAGCCGGGCCGAATGGCTGCGCGCGCTGCCCGCGCTCGCGGGCCGGCCCGACCTGCTGTGGCGGGGCCTGCAATGGCAGGCGAAGCTGCGGCTGGCCGGCGTGCCGGTGCTGTATCGCCATGGCGTGCATGCGGCCGAAGCGACGGACGACGGCCTGCGCGTGCACGTGCAGCCGGTCGATGCAACCGGGCGTCCGCTGGCCGACGGCGCGCGGCGCACGATCGAGGCCAACTGCCTCACGGTGGGCCATGGCCTGGTGCCGGCAACCGACGTGACGCGCCTTCTGCGCGCACGCCATCGCTATGCCGCCGAGCGCGGCGGCTGGATCGCCGAGACGGACGAAGACGGTCGCACTTCGGTTGCAGGCGTTTATCTGGCCGGCGATGGTGCCGGTATCGCGGGCGCTGCTGCGGCAGGCGCTCACGGTGAGCTGGCCGCGCTGGCCTGCGCCGCCGATCTCGGACGCATCGGCAAGGCGGCCCACGCGAACGAGCGGGCAGGGCTTCTGCGTGCCTGGACACGACCGGCGCGCTTCGGGCATGCCATGGCAGGTCTCATGGCCTTGCGCGAAGGCGCCGTCGCAGGTATTGCGGGCAGCACCATCGTGTGCCGTTGTGAAGACGTGACCCGCGCGGAGATCGATGCGGCAGCACGCGAAGGCGCGCGCGACCTGAACCAGCTCAAGGCCTGGACGCGCTGCGGAATGGGCCCATGCCAGGGCCGCAGCTGTGGCGATGTGACCGGCGCGCTGTTGGCCCCCCACGCCGGCAGCCGCGAGGCCGTGGGCTGCTTCACCGGCCGCGCGCCGTTGCGGCCGGTGTCGCTGGCCGAGGTCGCGGGCGACTACACCTACGCCGACATTCCGATTCCGAAAGCGGCGCCGCTGTGAGCACGGTGACCACCGGCTACGACGCGATCGTCATCGGCGGCGGCGTCATGGGCTGCTCGACCGCGCTGCATCTGGCACAGGGAGGCATGCGCGTTGCCGTGATCGACCGCGGACCCTTGTGCCGCGAGGCCTCTGGCGTCAACGCCGGCACGCTCACCCTGCACATGACCCGCGCTGCGCTGGTGCCATATGCGATGCGGGCCTGGCGCATGTGGATGGAGGCCGAGCAATGGCTCGGCATGGGCGTGCAGGCCACGCACGTGCCCGGCCTCACGCTGGCCTTCACCGAAGGCGAATGCGAGCTGGTCGAGCTGCGCGCGAAGGCGCGTCGCGAATACGGCGCGCCGATCGAAGTGATCTCGCCCGAACACGCACGCGAGATCGAGCCCGGCGTCCATCCCGACCTGCTGAAGGCCGGCTACTGCGAAATCGACGGCTTCGCCAGCGCCTACCTCACAGGCCGTGCCTTCCGCCATGCGCTCACGCGCGCGGGCGTCGGGGTGCTGGAGAACACGCCCGTCGATGCCATCGAATCCGGCGACGCCGGCCACACGGTGCGCTTCACCGGTGCGGCCGGCGCCGGCACGCTGCGCACGCGGCGCGTGGTGCTGGCCGGCGGTGTCTGGATCGAGGACATGCTGGCCTGGCTTGGTGTGCAGATCCCGATCAAGGTGCTGGTCAACCAGCTCATCGTCACCGAGCGCATCCGGCCGGTGATGCGCACGGTGCTCAGCGTGGCCAATGGTTTGCTTTCGCTCAAGCAGTTTGCCAACGGCACCGTGCTGATCGGCGGCGGCTGGCAAGGCGAGGGCGACCGCGTACGCGGCGGCGTCGAGGCGCGGCCGCAGAACCTGGTCGGCAACATGCGGCTGGCCGCCTATGCAGTGCCGGCGCTGGCCGAAGCGCGCGTGGCGCGCATCTGGCTCGGCCTCGAGGCCGAGACTGCCGACGCCATGCCGATCATTGGCGACGTGCCCGGTGTGCGCGACGCCTACGTGGTCGGCAGTGCGCATTCGGGCTACACCAGTGGCCCATTCATGGGCCGCATCCTGGCCCAGCACATCCTCGGCCAGATACCTGACCTGCCGTTGTTCGAACCCGCCCGCCTGCTGGGCATGCCGATGCCCGGCGCCTGAAACTGCTCTGCCCACGCCATGATCCCTGACCGCTCCAACGCCTTCCACGGCATCTACGCCGCCACGCTTTGCCCCTTGCTCGACGACGGGCGCATCGACGAGACCACGCTGGCGCGGCATCTGGAAGCCAACGCTTTCGTGCCCGGCATGGCCGGCCTGCTCATCAACGGCCATGCGGGCGAGAACTTCATGTTGTCGCGCGAAGAAAAGCGCCGCGTTGCCGAGATCGCGGCCGAGGTCTGCGGTCGTCGCTCCATCCTGGTGAGCGGAATCAACGCCGAAGACAGTTTCGAGGCGCAGCGCCATGTCGACGATGCAAAGGCTGCAGGCGCCGATGCGGTGCTGCTGTTCCCGCCGTTCTCCTGGGCGTTGTCGCAAGACGAGCACATGGCGGTCACGCACCACCGCATTGCCAACGCCAATGCGCAGATGCCGCTGATGCTCTACCAGGCCGGCGTGAATGCCGGTGCGATGGCCTACAGGCCCGAGGTGCTGGCCGAGCTCGCGCAACTGCCGCATGTGGTCGGCATCAAGGAGGGCAGCTGGGAAGCGGCCGCCTACGAGGCCAGCCTGCGACTGGTGAAGCGGGTGGCGCCGCACGTGGCGATGATGGCCTCGGGCGACGAGCACCTCTTCACCTGCTTCCTGGTCGGCAGCGAGGGCAGCCTGGTGAGCCTGGCGGCGGTCACGCCCGAACTCGTGATCGCGCTCGAGCAGGCGATCCGGCGCCAGGATCTCGACGAAGCCCGTCGCCTCAACGATCGCATCTACCCGCTCGCCAAGGCGATCTACGGCACGGCGCCGGGCGGCTACGCCACGGCACGCCTGAAGACCTGCCTGAAGCTGCTGGGCCGCATTCCGAGCGACACGATGCGCCTGCCGATGGGCCCGCTTCCTGCTGCGGAAGTGACTGCGCTGGAACGTGCGCTGGCCGCGGCCGGCGTGCACGCCTGACCCGCTTTTTTGGAGACCGACCCCATGTCCCGCAAGATCATCCGCAACGGCCGCATCGTCACCGCGGTCGACGACTACACCGCCGACATCCTGGTCGACGATGGCCGCATCGTCGCGATCGGCCTCGCGCTCGATGCCGGGCCCGATGCGCAGGTCATCGACGCGAAGGGCCTCATGGTGCTGCCCGGCGGCGTGGATTGCCACACGCACATGGACAACACCTTCGGTGCCTCGACCACCTGCGACAGCTTCGAGTCGGGCACGCGCTCGGCGGCGTTCGGCGGCACCACCACGATCGTCGACTTCGCGTTCCAGCGCAAGGAGGTGAGCGTGCTCGAAGCGATCGAGCGCACGCGCGAGAAGGGCGCGGCCGGCGCCTGCATCGACTATGGCTTCCACGTCATCGTGACCGGTGTCGACGCGCAGGCGCTGGCCGACATGCAGCACGCGATCCGGCACGAAGGCATCTCGAGCTTCAAGATGTTCATGGCCTACCCGGGCTCGGTGATGGTCGACGACGCAGCCATCTTTCAGGCCATGCGCATGGTCGGGCAGCACGGCGGCATGATCGCGCTGCATGCCGAGAACGGCACCATCATCGAGCTGCTGATCCAGGAGGCGCTGGCGCAGGGCCACACGGCGCCGAAGTACCACGCGCTGACACGCCCGGCGATCATGGAAGGCGAGGCCACGCACCGCGGCATCAAGCTCGCCGAACTGGCCGAGGCGCCGGTGTACTTCGTGCACCTGTCTGCCAAGGAGGCACTCAAGCATGTGGTCGAAGCGCGCGACATGGGCGTGCCGGTGTTCGCAGAGACTTGTCCGCACTACCTGTTCTTTGACGACAGCGCCTACGACAGCGACGACTTTGATCTGGCCCGCTACGTGATGAGTCCGCCGCTGCGCTCGAAGGAATCGCAGAAGGCGCTGTGGACGGCGCTGCGCACCGACGACCTGCAACTGGTGTCGACCGACCACTGCCCGTTCTGCATGAAGGAGGGGCACCTCGGCCGCATCAACCAGAAGCCCTACGGCCGCGACGATTTCTCGAAGATCCCGAACGGCGTGCCCGGCGTCGAGACACGCATGCCCACGCTGTACGACGGTGGCGTGCGCGCCGGCCGCATCTCGCTCAACCGCTTCGTCGAACTCACGTCGACCGCGCCGGCCAAGCTGTTCGGCATGTTCCCGAAGAAGGGCACCATCGCCGTCGGCAGCGATGCCGACCTCGTGCTGTTCGACCCCGACGCCCAGCATGTGATCTCGGCCGCAACGCAACACGGCAACGCCGATTTCACCTTGTTCGAGGGCAAGGCCGTCACCGGCAAGGTCTGCAAGGTGATGTTGCGCGGCGAACTGCTGGTCGACGGCGAGCAGTGGCTCGGCAAGCCCGGCGGCGGCCAGTTCGTGGCGCGCGGCGAGTCGGGCGGCTGGTAGGCGAGACGATGCCGCTCTACAGCTACGCCTGCGCCGAATGCGGGCCGTTCACGGCGCTGCGGTCGATCGCCGACTTTCGCGAGCCCGCGCCGTGTCCCGCGTGCGGTGCTGCGTCGGGCCGGGTGCTGTCGGCGCCCGCGCTGCTGGGGCGCACGCAGCGCCGTGCGCCGGGCAGCCCGATGGCCGGGCCTTCGTACCAGCGGCTGTCGCAGCATGGTGGTGGCTGCGGTTGTTGCGCCCCGGCCCGCGCGCAGGGCGGGCGATAGCGGCGCATTGCGGCGCTCAGCGCTTCGTGGCGACCGTGGTCGGCTGCGCGGCTGCAGCCGCTGGGGCCGAGATTTCGATCGTGAGTTCGACGATCGATCCTTCACGCCATACGCGCAGCGGCGCGCGGTAACCGGGCGCCATCAGGCCGACGATGGACTTCAGCTCGGTGGGGGTCTGTACCCGCTGCCCCGCAATTTCGACGATCACATCGCGTTCGCGCAGGCCTGCCGGCCCGGCCGGTGCGACCACGAGCGCGCCGCGCGGCGCGTCCATGCCCAGCGTGCGGGCCACCGCAGGTGTGACGGGCTCGAGCTGAACGCCGAGTTGGCCGCTGGCCGCCGACTTCGCTGCCGCTGCAGCCGCGACGGCGCGCGGGTCGTCACAGCCTTTTTCGCGCTGCACCTGCTCGATTGCGCTGACATGCCAGCCGTAGACCGTGTGCGTGAAGCCGGCCGTGATGCGGTAACCGTGTTGCATTGCGGGCAGAAAGCGCGCCAGCATCTCGCAGTCGTTGCCCCGGTAGTCGGCGGGGGCCGCATTCACGCGTTCGGGCGTTTGCGCAGCCAGATCGACCGGCATGTCCAGCCGGGTGCGCTCACCCGGTGCGCCGCAGGCCGACAGCAGGCCGAGCACTGCCAGCGTGCAGCACAAAACGGGACGCCGGAGCGCTGAAAGAGGAGTCGATGTCGGGTGCATGGTCATCGGAGGCCGTCGCGCAATTTTCGTTCCGCGGCTCGGCGCGGGGCATTGCACGTGCGGCATAGACGCCGGGAAAAAGTAGCGGGTGCGCGCAATTTCGCACGGCCGCGGCAGGACGAGTGGCCTATGCCGCGGGCGCGTCAGTGCTCTTGAGTGCCGTCAGCGCCTCCGCGTCGGTCCGGTAGCTGAAGAACATCGGCCCCGGCGCCAGCAGCCCCGCACGGTCGAGCACCTGCTGCGCCGGCAGCTTGAGGCCGCTCAGGTGCAGGCGCACGCCCTTGCTTTCGAGCAGGCGCCGGATCGCGCCAAACACCTCGGCGCCGGTGATGTCGATGCGGTTGATCGGCTGCGCGAACAGGCAGACGTCGGTCAGGCCCGGCTGCGCCGCGAGTTGCTCGGCGATCGCGCGCTCGAGCGTGCTGGCCGAGGCGAAGTCGAGTTCGGCGTCCATGCGCAGCGCGTACAGGTCGGGTGCCAGCGGCGGCAGGTGCCACAGGTGGCGATCGCGCAGGCTGCCGTCGCCGTGCAGGCCGACTTCGATGATCCGCGGGTGCAGGTGCCGGTACATGTAGTTCGCCAGGCTGGCCAGCAGGCCACCGAGCACGCCCCAGTAGATCGACGGCGCGGTCGCGAGGGTGAGCACAAAGGTCGCCAACGCGATGCCGGCCTCCACGCGCGATATGCGCCACAGCATGAGAAAGCTGCGTGGCCTGATCAGCCCGAAGATGGCCGTCATCACCACCGCGGCCAGCACCGCCTGCGGCAGGTGGTACAGCAGCGGCATGAGCCACAGCAGCGCGATCGCGACCACCACCACGCTGAACAGCGTGGCCCAGCCGGTTTGCGCGCCCGCGTAGAGCGTGATGGCCGAACGCGAGAACGACGAACTGGTCGGGAACGCGCCGGTGAGGCCCGAGGCGATCTTGGCCAGGCCCTGGCCGATGAGATCCTGGTTTTCGTTCCAGAGCGTGCCGGCGCGCGCGTTGTCGATCTTGGCGCTCGATGCGGTTTCCAGAAAGCTCACCAGCGTGATCATGAGCGCCGGCAGCAGCAGCGCGCCCAGGGTCGACAGCGGCACGCCACCGGGCCAGTAGAACGAGGGCAGGCCCGAGGGCAAAGCGCCCACCACCGCGCCGCCGAGCAGCGCATAGCTCAGCGCCCAGCTCAGCGTTGCGGCGCCGGCGACCAGCGCCATCGTGGTGGGGAAGCGCGGCAACCAGCGCTTGCCGAGCCACAGCACCGCCATGCTGCCGACGCCGAAGGCCATCGCTGTCCAGTCCGGCGGCGGGCCGCCTTGCAGCACCTGCAGGATCGTGCGGCCGGTGAAACCCATCAACGACGGCAATTGCGACACCGCGATCAGGATTGCCGCACCCTGGGTGAACCCGGTGAGCACCGGCGAATTCACAAGCCGCAGCAGCCAGCCGAAGCGCCCCGCCCCAATCAGGATCTGGATGCCGCCCGACAGCAGCGTGAGCCAGACCGCCATCGCCACCCATTCGGCGCTGCCCGCCACGGCGAGCGGCGCGAGCGAGGCGCCGACCAGCAGGCTGGTGAGTGCGGTCGGCCCCACCGACAGGCGCTGCGACGAACTGAACAACACCGCCACCAGCGCCGGCCAAAGCGCCGCGTAGACGCCCGTGACCAGGGGCATGCCGGCCAATGCGGCATAGGCAACGCCTTGCGGAATCACCATCAGCGCGACCGTGATGCCGGCCAGCGCTTCGTTGTACAGCAGGGCGCGGCTCGGGCGTGGCCAGGCAAGGCAGGGCATCCAGCGCGCGAGGCGCTGCCGCAGTGTGAGAATGGGGGCCATCGAATTCATAGCTGCTCGCGCCTGATGCCGTGGCCCTGGCTGAGAAGCGCGAAGTGGACAAATTGTACAAACCGGCGCCCCAAAATTCTGGCCTTCGCACGTGCAGATGTACTTTGCGCCTACACGCTGAGCGCCGGGATTGCGGCATGCTGGCCGAATGTTCCGCTGGATGCTCCCCACTTGGTCGGCTGCGCGTTCGGAGCCTGATCGCTTCGGCGTTTATCGGCCCACACTCTCGACCTTGCCCCTGACATCGGTGCCGCTCGCCCACGCGCTGGTGCACGGGGTGGCCGGCATCGACGATGCGTTGCGGCATTGGCTCGACACCCACCTGGCGGCGCGGGCGCCCACGGCGCTCGGGCAGCCTGCCTCACGCGCCGTCGTCGCGGTCTGGCATGCGCTGCAGGATGCGCGCGCCACGGGGCTTCCGGTTGCGGCCGACGCCGACTGGGCGCTGCTCTGTGCCATCGGCCGCCAACACGCTGCAGTGGAGGCCATGCGCTTCGTGCTGCGCGTTCACGCGGTCACCGTGGAATGGGGCCTTCCGGGTGCCGACGACGCTGCGCGTGCACTCGCCTCGCCGATCGCCCAGCCCGGCTCGCCCGACGGCGTTACACCAGCGACGACGCGTTCTTGAGCACGTAGTCGCAGGCCTTGGTCTTGAGCTTGCCCGACACGGCCTTCAAGTTCAGCGACTTGCCGTCGCCACCCTGCAGCAGTCCCTTGGCGCCGTTCGCATAGCCGGCTTGCTGCTGCTTCTGCCCGGTGATCTTGCTGAGCAGCTTGTCCTTGACGGAGGCGGCATCGCTGCCCAGATAGTTGTTCTTCACGCAGTACTGCAGAACGCCGGCGGCGTTGCCGATGGTGCTGGCGCCGACGGCCGGCATCGCGTAGTTGCCGGCCTGGCTTTTCAGGTCGCCGAGCAGGTTGGCGTGGGCCGTCGACGACGCGCCAGCAGCGAGCAGGGCAAGGGCGGCGAGGGTGTTGCGAAAGTGAGTGTTCATCAGAGCCTCTTCTTGTGTTGAAACGCGGTCGGTGATTGTCCTGTCGCGGCCTTGAACATCGCACAGAACGCGCTGTCGGTTGCATAGCCGCTGGCAGTCGCAACCTGGCTCACCGGCATGCCGCGCGCCAGCAGCGGCAGCGCATGGGCCATCACGGCCTGCTGGCGCCATTGCTGCCAGCTCATGCCGAGCTGGTCGCGAAACATGCGCGCCACGGTGCGTTCGCTGGCACCGATGACGGCGGCGCGTTCGGCCAGCGTTGCGCGGTTCGCGGGGTTGCGCAGCAGCGCCTCGCACAACTGGCGCAGTCGCTTGTTGGCGGGCAGCGGCACGTCGATGCGGATCTGCGTAGCGCGCTCCAGTTCGTTCACCAGCAGTGGGGCGATCCAGCGCTCGCGTTGCGCCGCCTGCGAGTCGCGGGGCGGCAGGCCGTCGGGCGTGGTGTCGAGCGCCAGCATCAGTGCGCGCAGCAGCGGGCTGATCTCGAGCACTTCGCATTTCTCCCAGCCCGGCGCGATCCAGCCGTGCAGGTACACCGTGCGAAGCTCGGCGTCTTCGATCAGGGTGATGCTGTGCGGCATGTCGGCCGGCACCCAGAGCGCGCGCGAGGGCGGCACGATGTAGCTGCCGTCTTCGGTGCTGAGGCGGATCACGCCGCGCGTCGAAAACGTGAGCTGCGGCCACGGGTGCTGGTGCAGCTCGACCAGCGTGTCGGCCTTCAGGAAGTGTTCCTTGGCACGCAGCGGGCGCACCGCGTCGGGCGCATAGAGGTGCGGCGTCAGGGGTCCGACGCTCAGGGTCGGTGCGGCGAAAGTCTCAGCGCTTGGCATGGTTGCGACAAATGTTGTCTATCTATCGCCATTCTGACGCCGTTGCCGCGACTAGCATCAAAGCCCGCCCCCCAATTTGTAGCCAGACATGACGACCGCCACCAACTCCACCGCTTCGGGCGGCCCTACTTTGCAGGCGGACGCCAAGCTCATCGGGCTGGTGGGTCTGGCGCATGCGATCAGCCATTTCAGCCAGCTCGTGTTGGCGCCGCTGTTCCCCTGGCTCAAAGACGCTTTCGACGTGAGCTACACCGAGCTGGGCGCAGTGCTCACAGTGTTTTTCGTGGTGTCCTGCATCGTGCAGGCGGCCTCGGGTTTCATCGTCGACAAGCTCGGCCCGCGGCCGGTGCTGTTCGTCGGGCTCGGGCTGCTGGCGCTGGCGGCCATTGGCTACTCGATGGCGCAGAGCTACTGGATGCTGCTGGCCTGCGCGATGGTCGCGGGCGTCGGCAACGGCGTGTTCCATCCGGTCGACTACACGCTGTTCAACCGCAAGGTGGCGCCGACGCGGCTCGGCCATGCCTACAGCGTGCATGGCATCACCGGCAGCCTGGGCTGGGCCCTGGCGCCGGCTTTCGTGGTGCCGATCGCGATCGCCTATTCGTGGCGCGTGGCGCTGGCTTCTGCAGGCGTGGTGGCGCTGGGGGTGCTGCTGGTGCTGTGGCTCAACCGCAGCGTGCTCGCGCTCGACGTGAAAGCCGTGCACAAGGCGACCGGGCAGGGCGAGCCGGCAGCGGTCGGCGGCGAGTTCGACTTTCTGCGCATCCCGGCGGTGTGGATGTGCTTCGGCTTTTTCTTCTTCTACGCGATGGTGATCAGCATCGTGCAGACCTTCGCACCGGTGGCGGCCGGCCATCTGCATGCGGTGCCGGTGGCACTGGTGGCGGTGTGCCTGACGGTCTACATGGTGGCGAGCGCGGCCGGCATGGTGGTGGGCGGATTTCTTGCGTCGGATCCGTCGCGCTGCGAGCGCATCGTGGGTGCCGGCTTCGGCATCGCGGCGCTGCTGGCGCTGGTGCTCGCCTTCGCCAGCTTTCCGGCGGTGCTGGTGCCGGTGCTGTTCGGCGCGATGGGGTTTGCCTCGGGCATTGCGGGGCCGTCGCGCGACCTGCTGGTCAAGAAATCGACGCCGCCCAATGCCACCGGTCGCGTCTACGGCGTGGTCTACGCGGGGCTCGACATCGGGCAGGCCGTGGCGCCGCTGATCTTCGGGCGGCTGATGGACCACGGCCAGTACCTGAGCGTGATCCTCGGGTTGGCGCTGGTGCAGGGCGTGCTGATCGCCAGCGCCTTCAATGTGCGGCGGGTGCGGCGCACGGCGCTCGTTCCGGTCTCCGCCTGAGCGGCCGTTGAGCGGCACCTCGCTCTACCTGGTCGTCGCGCTCGGCGCGGTGGTCGCGGGCTTCGTGCAGGGGCTGTCGGGCTTCGCCTTCGGGCTGGTCGCGATGTCGTTCTGGGCCTGGGCGGTCGATCCGAAGCTGGCCGCCGTGCTCGCCACTTTCGGCGCGCTCTGCGGGCAGGTGATCGCTGCGGTGACCGTGCGGCGCGGCTTCGACAAGCGGCTGCTGCTGCCCTTCGTGCTGGGTGGACTGGTCGGTGTGCCGATCGGCATCTGGCTGCTGCCGCGGCTCGATGTGGCGCTGTTCAAGGCTTGCCTGGGCGGGCTGCTCGTGCCATGGTGCCTCGCGATGCTGTTCGCGCGCAAGCTGCCGCGCGTCACATGGGGCGGGCGCGTGGCGGACGGCGTTTCGGGCTTCCTGGGCGGCATCTGCGGCGGTGTCGGCGGCTTCACCGGGCCGGTGCCCACGCTCTGGTGCACGCTGCGCGGACTCGAAAAAGACGTCCAGCGATCGGTGGTCCAGAACTTCAATCTCTCCATGCTCGCCGTCGCGTTCGCGCTGCAGATCGGCGCTGGCAACGTGGCCGTCGCGATGCTGCCGATGCTGGGCATCGTCGCGGTCTGCGTGCTGGTGCCGGTGTTGCTCGGTGCGCGGCTCTACATCGGCATCAGCGACGCCGCGTTCCGCCAGATCGTGCTGGGGCTGCTCACGGCATCGGGCGTCGCGCTGCTGGCGTCGTCGCTGCCGGTGCTCTGGCTCCGGTGGAGTGCGGGTTGACCTACCGCCGCTGACCGGACGACTCGATCACGTTGGGATGCCCTGCAGGGTGCCGGCGCGGCTCCAGGGCGTTGTGAATCGCCAGCCCGATGGCCGCACCGATCAACTCGGCCAGCGCGAAGCCCGGCGCGCTGGCGGGCGCAATGCCGGCAAAGCTGTCGCTGAACATGCGGCCGAACACCGCAGCCGGATTGGCGAACGAGGTGGATGCGGTGAACCAATAAGCCGCGCCGATGTAGGCCGCGACCATCGCGCTGGCGCGGCCCGCCGGCGCGCGCAGGATCACCAGCAACAGTCCGGCAGTGGCCACGGCCTCGGCGATCCATTGGCCCGCGCCGCTGCGCACCTTGGCCGAGAACTGCAGGATGCCCATGTCGAACATCGCGTGCGCCAGCCAGGCACCGAGCAGCGCGCCGACGAGCTGCGCCACGATGTAGGGCGCCAGGCTCGCTGCGGGCAACTCGCGCCGCCATGCCATCACGGCACTGACCGCCGGGTTGAAGTGCGCGCCGCTGATCGGGCCGAACACCTCGATCAGGATGTACAGCCCACCGACAGTCGCCAGGGTGTTCGCCAACAACGCGATGGCGACGTTGCCGCCAGACAGACGCTCAGCCATGATGCCCGAGCCGATCACCACGGCCAGCAGCAATGCGGTGCCCAGTGCTTCTGCCAGCAGCTTGCGAGGAAGATCGCTCATGCCGCCGGCTCTGCGAAATCGCAGCGCTTCATGGGGATCTCCTTCAGCAGGCACATGCCTTGTTGGTGGATTCGACAGCGCAGGCTTCGCCGGCGCAGCAGTTCTCGGTCAGGTAGCCCACCAGGGCATTCATCTGGTCGAAGGCCGTGCGGTAAATCAGGTTGCGGCCATTGCGCTCTTGCGTCACAAGACCCGAATGGGTCAGCTCCTTGAGGTGGAACGACAGGCTGGTGCCGGCCACGTTCAGGGCTTCGACCAGCGCACCGGGGGTCAGCCCGTCGGGGCCCGCCACCACGAGTGCGCGGAACACCTGCAGGCGCACGGGTTGGGCCAGGGCCGCTAGGGATCTGACGACTTCTTGTTCTTCCATATTTCAATATTAATTGCATAATAGAAGTCATGCAATCAGTACCTTCCATCACGATCTTTCACAACCCGAACTGCGGCACTTCGCGCAACACGCTGGCTCTGATCCGCAACAGCGGTGACGAGCCCGAAGTCATCGAGTACTTGAAGACCCCACCGGGCAAACCGAAGCTGCAGACGCTGATCCAGGCCATGGGTATTCCGGTGCGGGCGCTGCTCCGCAAAAAGGGCACGCCCTATGACGAGTTGGGCCTCGCGGATCCGAAATGGACCGACGAGCAGTTGCTTGACTTCATGGTTGAACATCCGATCCTGATGAACCGCCCCATCGTGGTCACGCCGCTGGGCACCCGCTTGTGCCGGCCTTCCGAGGTGGTGCTCGACATCCTGCCGTCGCCGCAGAAGGGCCCGTTCACCAAAGAGGACGGCGAAGTGGTGATCGATGCGCAGGGCCGTCGTGTCAGTCGCACGGCTTGATCTTCCGAACGTCGACGCGGAGCTGTTCGAGCGGCCTTCGATGGAGCGCTTGGTCAGTGCCGCGCCGGCGCGGCACGCGCCACGGTTTCTGCTGCTCTACGGCTCGCTGCGCGAGCGATCCTTCAGCCGGCTGTTAACCGAAGAAGCGGCCCGCCTGCTGGAGGCCATGGGTGGCGAGGTGCGCATCTTCAACCCCACCGGGCTGCCCTTGCCGGACAGCGTGCCGGCGGATCACCCGAAGGTGCAGGAACTGCGCGAACTGGCGCAATGGGCCGAGGGCATGGTCTGGTGCTCGCCGGAGCGCCATGGCGCGATGACCGGGATCATGAAGGCGCAGATCGACTGGATTCCACTGAGCATCGGCGCCGTGCGGCCGACCCAGGGCAAGACGCTGGCGGTGATGGAGGTGTCCGGCGGCTCACAGTCCTTCAATGCCTTGAACCAGCTGCGCGTGCTGGGCCGCTGGATGCGCATGCTGACGATTCCCAATCAGTCATCGGTGGCCAAGGCCTTTCTCGAGTTCGACGAGGCTGGCCGGATGAAGCCCTCTGCGTACTACGAGCGCGTGGTCGACGTGATGGAGGAGCTTTTCAAGTTCACCTTGCTGACGCGCGACGTGGCGCCTTACCTGGTGGATCGCTACAGCGAGCGCCGGGAGAGTGCCGAGGCCCTTTCAAAGCGTGTCAACCAGCGCTCGATCTGAACCTTTCTCGTTGCACTTGCGACGTGTGGTGGCCATGCAGGTCGCTTCACGGATCGACGCTGCCCCAGCCGGGCGCGAACGGGTAGCGAGCGGCCCAGAAGTCCGCCAGCCGCGGCTCGGCATCGACGCGGCGCACCACCTCGGCCATGCGTGGCGCCTCGCGGTAGAAACGCGCGCGCCCGGGCGTCCAGCGTGACACCACCGCCACGTACAGGTCGAGCATGCCGATGCGGTCGCCGAGCAGCCAGGGCGTGTCGCCCTGCAGCTGCGCGTCCATCAGGTGCCAACATTCGGCAATGCGCTCTGCCGTGCGTGTGAGCATCGTTGCCTGCGCTGCCGCCTCGGGTGTGAGGCGCGAGGGCTCGTCGCGCACCCAGTACATGGAGTAGATCGCGGCCGGCACGTACACCATCCAGCGCAGGTAACGCGCCCGCAGCGGGTCGTCCGGCGCCGGACAAAGCTGCGCCTCGGGATAGCGGTCGCCCAGCCAGATGAGGATGGCGGCGCTTTCGGTCATCACTTCGCCCGAGGGCAGCACCAGCGCGGGCACCTGCTGCAGCGGATTGACGACCGTGAGCTTGTTGCGCTCGTGCTCGCCTTCCCAGGGCGAAACGTCGATGGCCGTGCATTCCGCACCGATCAATGTCAGCGCGGCGTGCACCGGCGTGGCACCCGAACCGGGTGCGCCGTAGAGGGTGTAGCGGTCTGCTTGGGTCATGCGCGCAGCGTAGCGCGCCCCGGCTCAGGAGGCCAGCAGTGCGTCGACCTGGCGCAAGCCCTCGATCGTCTTGATGCAGGCGTCGGCCACTTCAGTGCCCTTCACCGCGAAGTGACGATGGAAGTACTTGCGGTGTTCCACATGCTCATGGAAGTGGTGCGGCGTCAGCACGGCCGACAGGATCGGCACGTTGGTTTCGAGCTGCAGCGCCATCAGCGTGTTGACCACCGTGTTGGCCACGAACTCGTGGCGGTAGATGCCGCCGTCGACCACCAGCGCGCAGCCGACGATGGCGGCATAGCGGCCCGACAGTGCGAGGCGCTTGGCCTGCAGCGGGATCTCGAACGCGCCGGGGACGTCGATGACGTCGATGCGGTCGCGTGCGAAGCCCTGGCGCGCCATCTCTTCGAGGAAGGCATCGCACGCCTGGTGCACGATGTCGGAATGCCACTGCGCCTGGACAAAAGCGACGCGCAGGCCGTTCGATGCATCGGACGCCGGGAGGGCGGAAAGGGGAAGGTCGTTGATCTGACTCATGGTGCCTCTTGCAAAAAGCAGGTTTCCAGAATCAGGGCGCACGAAGCCGCGGGCCAGACCGCACGACGCAGAACGCGCGCAGCCAGGACAGCGTTTCGCGCTCTCTTTCATCCGGACTGTGACCGTCGGCTTCGGAATCTCACCGAAATCTGCTGACCCCGAAACCCGCTGGGCTTCGGGCGCTCGCGGGCTTGTGCAGCTTTCGCTGCCATCACCGCCGGTGGGGAATTGCACCCCGCCCTGAGAACGCTTGCCCCAGCCTGCGCCGGAGCGGAGTCGATTCTAGGGATGAGCGGGCCGGCGCGCTGTCACGCAGGAGCCAAAACCCCACGGCCCGCTGCGCATTTCAGCGTGCGGCCAGGAATTGCGTCATGCGCTGCAGCTCGTCGTCCAGCGCCGAGCGAAACGCCGCGCCGCGCGGTGCCGCGCCTGCATAGCCGAAGATCGGCGCCAACCGGCCTTCGCTTGCCGACACGTTGGCCCAGCCGATCACACGGTCGTGCCACAGCAGGGGCAGGGCGTAGTGGCCGAACTGGCGTTTCGGTGCCGGCGTGTAGGCCTCGAACTTGTATGTCCAGCCCCACAGCAGTTCAAAGCGGCGGCGATCCCACACCACCGGATCGAAGGGCGCGAGCAGGCGCACCGACTCGTCGGGCGCATGGCGTCGGGAGCCCGGGTTTTCATCGGCAGGCCAGTACCAGGTCGTGCCGTCGATGCGGCAGGTGGCGAGTTGTTCGCGCGCCTGCCGCAAGGCGTCCCGCGTTTGCGCCGAGAGATGCGGCGCGCCATAGCCCAGCAGCCGCACGAGGTAGGTCAGGCTGGCGGCCGGCAGCGGCGCGTACTTGCGCACCACCAGATCAACCAGCGCCGCAGCGCGTTGCGCCCGCCCGACCGGGCTTTCGTCGCAGGGTGGGTGTGCCACGGCTTCATAGATGCGCGTGCCGCTGTCGCGTCGCGCCACCCGCAACATGCCGCGGTAGTGCATGCCATCGAGCAGGTGCGTGCTCGCGTTGCTCGAGCCGCCCCAATAGTTCTTCATGCGCCCGTGCGCGAAATGGAGCTCCACCTGGCGTGGATGCACCTGGCCCTGTTCGCGGACAAAGGTCAGCACGGCGGCCGCCTTGCGCTGCGTCTCGGCATCCCACGGGCTTTTGGACTCGCGGGGGTGCATGAGCGCGAGGTGCTCGCGCGGCAGAAAGCCGTAGTTGACGAGGCAGTCTTCCTCGATCGGAAGGCGTGGATAGCGGCGTTCGAGGTCGCCGGCGCGGTAGTCGGCGACGCGATGGCGAAGCGTCAGATCCTGCGCGCGCGCCGGGGCGCGGATCGGATCGGCCTGCACGAAGCCGAGCCGCTGGATCGCGCGCGGCAGCGTCGTGGGCTTGAACAAGGTGCGCGCCACGGCATAACGGCGCAGGTCGTCTAGGGTCGGGTCAGCCATAAGGCCGATTGCAGCACAGCGGGGCGTTTCGTGTCGTTGCCGAGTTCATGTTCCGGGGCGGGCCGCAGGCCGGGGGACATTCGCGGAGCAGCGTGCCCCGCCGCCCTGAGCCCGCCCCGGAACCTCAGCGCCCTGATCCCGCCCCCGTCAGCGCATCAAACCACGCGCTTGTGGCGTTCGATGCAGGTGTCGAGCACCTCGGCCCCATCACGCTGCCACCAGTCGAGCGCCGAAAAAATCTCGACCTCGCTGAAACCAGCGAAGCCGGCCGCTTCGACCCAGCCCCTAATCTTCTTCAACTCGACCACGCCATCGCCCATCATCCCGCGGTCGGACAGCAGATCGCGCGTGGGCGTGAGCCAGTCGCACACGTGGTATGCCAGCAGGCGCTGATTGCCGGCGCGGGCGATCTGCTGCTGCAGCTTCGGATCCCACCACACGTGATAGATGTCGAGCGCCACGCCCAGCATGCCGCTGCGTTCGGGGTCGAGCTCGTCGCAAATGTCGAGCGCATGCTCCAGCGTATTGATGCAGGCGCGGTCGGCTGCCTGCATCGGGTGCAGCGGCTCGATGGCGAGCGGCATGCCGACCTCGCGTGCGTAGTCGAGCGAGGCCGCGATGCCGCCGCGGACTTCGCTGCGGGCGCGGCCCAGATCCTTGTAGGCGGCCTTGCCGTCGAGCGCGCCGGGCAGCGCGCCGACCACCAGCACGAGACAGGGCGCATCCAGTGTTTTGGCCTCGTCGATCGCGCGGCGGTTGTCGTCGAGCGCGGCCTTCAGGCCGGCGGCGTCGGGCGCCGGGAAGAAGCCGCCGCGGCAGTAGCCCGACAGGCCGATGCCGTGCGCCTTCAGCTGCTTGGCCACCTTGTCGAGGCCGACCGCAGCGACCTGGTCGCGCCACGGGCTGATGGCGCGCACGCCGCGCTCGGCGCACTGGTCGATGATGCGATCCAGCGGCACCTCGGCGCCGCGTTGCTTGCGCACCGTGGCCGTGTTGATGGAGAGCCAGTCGTGGTCTTGGGAGAAATCGCGCATGGGTGAAAGGTTCAGAGGTTCAGGTCTTGTCGGGAGGCGTCGGGGCGTGCCGTTCGCGGCGCATCTGGCGCAGGATCGCGGCGTTGTCGAGTTCGCCGTCGCCCGCCGCGACGGCGGCGCGCATCAGGTCGGCATGGGTCTCTGAGAGCGGCAGGCGCTGGCCGGTGCGCAGGCCGTGGTCGAGCATGAGGTCGACATCTTTCAGGTGCTGCCGGATGCGCGATTGCGGCGCGAATTCGCCGCTCACCATCATGGCGCCCTTGGCAACGGCCGCATCGGAGCGCGCCGGCGTCGCCAGCACCAGCTCGACGAAACGCGCCGGTGCGATGCCCATGCTTTCGGCCAGAACGATGCCCTCCGCGAGCGCGGCGCGATTGAGTCCGAGCACGAGGTTCGTGGCCAGCTTGGCGCGCGCGCCGGCACCGGCACCGCCGACATGGATGCGCCGCGTCGACAGTGCGGCGAGCACGCTTTCATGATGCCGGATCGCATCGGCATCGCCACCGAGCAGGAGCGTGGCCTCGCCCGCGGCGATCTGGCTGCTGGAGCCCGACAGCGGCGCCTCGATGAAGTCGATGCCGCGCCGCGCCAGCCGGCCGGCCAGCGCTTCCAGCGCCTCGGGCACGCCGGTGGAGCAATCGATGAGTGTGCGCACAATGCCGCCGGCGACCAGGCCCTGCGGGCCTTCGGTCGCATCGATCACGCCTTGCGTGTCGAACACGGCCAGCACCACGACCCGGCACTCGCGTCCGATCTCGCCCGGTGAGGATGCGACCCGCATGCCCGATGCGCGCAGCGCTTCCCGCGCTTCCTCGCGCACGTCGAATCCCACGACCTCGAAGCCGGCCGCGGTCAGCCGCTGTGCCAGCGCCGTGCCGACCAGGCCGAGGCCGATGAGACCCAGCGGCCCGGATGCAGGTCGAGCGCTCGTGCGGTCGTGCGTCACAGCGATGCGCCTCCGCAGATCTGGATGTCCTGGCCCGTGATCGCATCCGCATCGGGCGAGAGCAGGTAGGCCACCAGTGCAGCCACCTCCTGCGGCTGGATCAGCCGGCCGAGCGGCGGCACGCGCGGCGTCGCCGTCGTGCGCGCCGGATCCTCCAGCATGGCGGTGGCCGTCGCAGCGGGCGACACCACGTTGACCGTGACGCCACTCGCAACCACCTCGGCCGCCCAGCTGCGCGCCATGGCGACGAGTGCGGCCTTGGTCGCGGCGTACTGGCTGCGGCCGGCCATGCCGCGCGCGACACGGCTTCCGATCATCACCACGCGGCCGCGCCCGGCGACGCGCATGGCCGGCACGAGGATGTTGGCGATGCGCTCGACCGCGTCAACGTGCAGTTGCCACATCAAAGGGCCCTCGAGTGTTCCCAGCGTGCCCAGCGCGCCGACGCGCAGTACGCCGGCTGCGTGAACCAGCGCATCGATCGGGCCGGCGGCCGCGGCCGTCGCGGCACGGGTCGCCGCCTCGGTGGCGGCGCCATCGCGCAGGTCGACGGCCGATGCGCTGAAGGCCTCATGCGAGAGTGATGGCGGTGCAAGGTCGAAGCCGAAGACATGCCACCCGTCGGCCAGCAGTCGCTGCGCGATGGCAAGGCCGATGCCCGAGCTGCTGCCCGTGACCACCGCGCACCGCCGCTCATTCAACACGTATGTTGCCTTCGGTGATGATCTTCTGCGAAGCCGCCATGTCGTCGCGCTGGAACTTGGTGAAGTCTTCCACCGAGCCCGGCGTCAGCAGCAGGCCCTGCGGCGTCAGCTTGTCGCGCATCTCGGCGCTGGCCAGGGCCTTGTTGACCTCGGTGTTCAGGCGCGTCGTCACGTCTGCCGGCAGCTTGGCCGGGCCCCACAGCCCGTACCAGCTGTAGAACTCGTAGCCGCTGATCGTTTCGCCCACGGTCGGCACGTCGGGCAGGCTGCTCGCGCGCGCCTTGGAGGTCACCGCGATCACGCGCAGCATGCCGCTCTTGTGGTACTGCAGCGAGCCGAGGATGGGATCGATGAACCCATCGATCTGCCCGCCGATCAGATCCTGGAATGCAGGCGCGGTGCCCTTGTAAGGGACGATCAGGTAGTCGAGCTGGCCGGCGCGCTTGAGCAGCTCGGTGGAGAGGTGGCCGGCCGATCCGATCGAGCCCACGGCGAAGGTCATCTTGCCGGGGTTGGCCTTGGCATAGGCCACGAGCGACTTCACGTCGGTGATGGGCAGGTTCTTGTTGATCGCCACCGACAGCGGCGCCTTGGCGACCAGCGCCACGGGCGTGAAGTTGGCGACCACGCCGTAGGGCACCGACTTCATGGTCATCGGCGCCGTCACGAAGGTCGATGCGTTGAACAGCAACGTGTAGCCGTCCGCCGGCGCCTTGGCGACGGCATCGGCGCCGATGGTGCCGTTGCCGCCCGGCTTGTTGTCGACGACGAAGGTCTGGCCGGTCTGCTCGCCCAGCTTCTGCGCCAGCAGGCGGCCCACCGTGTCCAGCGTGCCGCCGGGCGGGAACGGAATGACCACGCGCACCGGCTTGGTGGGCCAGGCCTGCGCCATCGCACTCGCTGTGGCAACACCCAGCACGAGCGGCAGCAGGGTCTTCATCAGGATCTTCTTCATGTCGTGTCTCCTTCGGTTCGAGGAATGCGGGCGCGGGTCAGGCGTCGACGCCATGCAGTGCGAGCAGCGTCTTCATGCGCTGCACGGCGATCTCGGGTTGCTCCAGCACGTTGGCTGCATCCGCGAGGCGGAACAGCTCGGCGAAGTGCTGCAGCGAGCGCGTGCTCTGCTGGCCACCGACCATCGTGAAGTGCTTCTGATGGCCGTTGAGCCAGGCCATGTACACCACGCCGGTCTTGTAGAAGCGCGTGGGCGCCGCGAAGATGTGGCGCGACAGCGGCACCGTCGGCCCGAGGAGCGCGTGGAACTTCTCGACGTTGCCCTGTGCCAGCTCGCCGAGCGCCGCGCTGGCGGCCGGCGCGATGGCGTCGAAGATGCCCAGCAGCGCATCGCTCTTGCCGTGCATCGGCTCGTCGCCAAAGCCGTCGCCGGCGATCAGCTCGGCGTAGTTGAAGTCGTCGCCGGTGTACATGCGAACGCCCTTGGGCAGGCGGCGGCGCATCGCGATCTCCTTGTCCTTGTCGAGCAGCGAGATCTTGATGCCGTCGACCTTCTCCGGATGCGCGGCGATGATGCCGATGGCGGTGTCCATCGCGGCATCGACGTTGGCAGTGCCCCAGTAGCCCGCCAGCGCGGGATCGAACATCTCGCCGAGCCAGTGCAGAACCACCGGTTGCCTGGCCTGCGACAGGATGCGGTCGTACACGCGCTCGTAGTCGGCCGGGCTCTTCGCGACGCGGGCCAGCGCGCGGCTGGCCATCACGATCAGCTTGCCGCCGAGCGCTTCGATCGCGGCCATCTGCTCTTCGTAGCCGCGGATCACGTCGTCGACGCTCTTCACCTCGTCGAGGTTCAGGTGGTCGGTGCCGCAGCCGGAGGCGACCAGGGCGCCGGGAACGTCCTTTGCGGCATCGAGCGAGCGGCGGATCAGCTCCAGCGAGGTCGGCCAGTCAAGGCCCATGCCGCGCTGTGCCGTGTCCATCGCCTCGGCCACGCCCAGGCCGAGCGACCAGAGGTGCTGGCGGTAGGCGATGGTGGTGTCCCAGTCGACGGCAGCCTGCAGCCACGGATCGACGGCCGCGAGCGGATCGGCGACCACGTGTGCGGCCGAGTAAGCGATGCGGTTGAACGCCACGCCGGCCGGTGGCTTGGCCGGCACGCTGCCGCGCAATGCGTAGGGGGCGAGCGCGCCGCTCGCGGTGGGAAGGGTGAGGGTCAGGGGCATGATGCTGGCGCTGCTGCGTGGTTTCAGACCTGCAGCGCCGGCACGTCGACCCAGCGCCGGTCTTTCCAGCTCTCCAGTGCGGCCTCGACCAGCTGCACGCCCTTGGCGCCTTCGGGCAGCGTCCACTTGTAGGGCTCGTTCTCGACCACGTGGCGAATGAAGTGCTCCCACTGGATCTTGAAGCCGTTGTCGTAGACCTGCGAGTCCGGAATCTCCTGCCACTGGTCGAAGAAGTTCATGGTCTGCTTCTCGTCCGGGTTCCACACCGGGCGCGGCGTCGCCACGCGCGACTGGGCGCGGCAGCTCGACAGCCCCGCGACGGCCGAGCCGTCGGTGCCGTCGACATGGAAGGTGACGAGGTCGTCGCGGCGCACGCGCGTTGCCCAGCTCATGTTGAGTTGCGCCACCACCGGTTCGCCGTTGTGGCCGACCAGTTCGCAGGTGGCATAGGCCGCGTCGTCTGCCGTGCACTCGTAGGGCTTGTCGCTCTCGTCCCAGCGCTTGGGGATGTGCGTCACGCCCAGGCAGGACACCGACTTCACTTCGCCGAACAGGTTGTCCAGCACGTAACGCCAGTGGCACATCATGTCCAGGATCATTCCGCCGCCATCTTCCTTGCGGTAGTTCCACGAGGGCCGCTGGATCGGCTGCAGGTCGCCCTCGAACACCCAGTAGCCGAACTCCAGGCGCACGCTCAGCATGCGGCCGAAGAAGCCGGCGCGGCGCAGCATGTCGAGTTTGCGCAGGCCTGGCAGGAACAGCTTGTCCTGCACGGCACCGTGCTTCAGGCCCGAGCCTTCGGCCAGGCGGGCGATCTCGACCGCCTCGTTGAGGTTGGTCGCGATCGGCTTCTCGCAGTAGACGTGCTTGCCGGCGCGGATCGCCTTGGCGAGCAGGGTGGGGCGCATCTGCGTGGTGCCCGCGTCGAAGAAGATCGTGTCGTCCTTGTTCTCCAGCGCCTTGTCCAGGTCGGTGCCCCAACGCGCGATGCCGTGGGCCTTGGCCAGCGCTTCCATTTTCTCGGCATTGCGGCCGATGAGGATCGGGTCGGGCATGACCTTGTCGCCGTTCGACAGCGTGACGCCGCCTTGTGCGCGGATCGCGCAGATAGAGCGGATCAGATGCTGGTTCATGCCCATGCGTCCGGTGACGCCGTGCATGATGAGGCCGAGTCGTTGTTGTGCCATGTGTGTTTGCTCTCCGGGGTTGCTTATTGCGTGGGTTGCAGGCCCGCCGCCTTGACCAGTGTGGCGTTGCTCTTGATTTCGTCCTTGATGTAGGCGTCGAACTGCTCGGGCTTGAGCGTCCAGGCGTCGGCGCCGAGCTTCAGGAAGCGTTCCTTGACTTCGGGCGAGGCCAGAGCCTTCTCGACTTCGTCGTGCAGGCGGTTCACCACGTCACGCGGCGTTTTGGCGGGCGCCATCATGCCGATCCAGAAGTTGAACTCCGAGCCCGGCACGCCCGCTTCGGCGGTGGTCGGCACATTGGGCAGCGCGGCCGCGCGCTTGGGCGAGCCGACGGCCAGCGCCAGCAGCGTGCCTTCCTTGATCTGGCCGATTACTGGCGCGATCGGCGAGAAGTAGTAGTCGACCCGGCCCGACAGCACTTCGGTGACTGCCTCGCCCGACCCCTTGAACGGGATGTTGGTCGCTTCGATCTTCGCGGCCATCTTGAACTTCTCGGCGTTGAGGTGCGTGGCGCTGCCCTGGCCGGCCGAAGCGAAGTTGATGCTGCCTGGCTTGGCGCGCGCGGCGGCCAGCAGCTCCTGCAGCGTCTTGATGTTCTTGCTCGGCGAGATCACCAGTGCGTTGGGCAGCGACGAGATCGGCGTGACGCCGACGAAGTCGTTGACAGTGTCGAATGGCAGCTTGGCGAAGGTCGACGGACTCACCGTGTGCGACGACGAGTGAATCATGATCGTGTAGCCGTCGGGCGCGGCCGTGGCCACGGCCTGCTGGCCGATCGTGCCGCTGGCGCCGCCGCGGTTGTCGATGACCAGCGTCTGGCCCAGGCTGGCCGACATCTTGTCGGCGATGGCGCGCGCAATGATGTCGGTGGTGCTGCCGGCCGCGAACGGCACGATCACGCGGATCGGCTTGTTCGGGTAGGTGTTCTGCGCCAGGGCGCCGGTCGCTGCGGCAGAGAGCGCGGTCACGACAAAAGCGCGACGGGCCAGGTTCATCACGGTGTGCATGTCAGGTCTCCGGTTTAATTCACTAACGGGTGAATTGTAGAAACCGGGCCATGCCGCGTCAACGGAGCGGGTTGTTCAGTCCCTCAGTACATACCCTAGGATCACGTCGCCCATGTGCGAGAGGCGTTCGTTGTGCGCTTTTCGCGTCATCAGGTCGCGGCCGAAGATGGCCGAGAGCGTGTGGTTGTTCGACAGGTAGAAGTAGGCCAGCCCTGCGATGGAGATGTAGAGCTGCACGGGGTCGATGCCGCCGCGGAATACGCCCTCCCGGCGGCCTTTTTCGAGGATGTCGCCGAGCGTCAGGATCAGCGGCGAATTCATCTCCCGCACCCGCGACGACTTCGTCAGGTGGCGCGCCTGGTGCAGGTTGGCGCTATTGAGGAGCGTGATGAATTCCGGATGCGCGAGGTAGTAGTTCCAGGTGAACTCGGTCAGTCGGCGCACCGCGTCCGCGGGTGGCAGGTCGAGCAGGTGCAGTGCCTTTTCGGCCTCGCGAATGTCGGCGTAGACGCTCTCCAGCACGGCCATGAACAGGTCGTCCTTGCTGCCGAAGTAGTAGTAGATCAGCCGCTTGTTGAGGGCCGCGCGCTCTGCGATCCGGTCGACGCGCGCGCCTGCCAGGCCATGCTGCGCGAACTCGTCGCGCGCGGCCGCGAGGATGGCCTGCTGCGAGCGGTCGGCATCCCGCAGGCGTGGCTCGAGGGAGGTGGCTTCCATGGTTCCGTTGTAACTAGTTAGTGAATTAAATGCATCCGCTTTTTCCCTGAGGCACTGGCGATCCGCATTCCATGTCGATAATCGACCGCGACTTCTTTCACTTCTGGGCGGGCACGGTATGGAACATCAAGTAGCGGGGCACCTGATTGTCAGGTGCCTCATCGAGCAGGGGGTCGACACCGTCTTCGGTGTGCCGGGTGAGAGCTTTCTCGCGGTGCTCGACGGTTTTCATGCCGAGCGCGATCGCATCCGCTTCATCGTGAACCGGCAGGAGGGCGGGGCCGCCTTCATGGCCGAGGCGCACGGCAAGCTGAGCGGCCGGCCCGGCATCTGCTTCGTGACGCGCGGACCGGGCGCGACCAATGCGTCCATCGGCGTGCACAACGCGTTCCAGGATTCGACGCCAATGGTGCTCTTCGTGGGCGACGTCGGCAGCGATTTCCGCGACCGTGAAGCCTTCCAGGAAGTCGACTACGGCAGCTTCTTCGGGCCGAGCACCAAGGGCTTCGCCAAGCGCGTCGAGCGCATCGACGATGCCAACCGCATTCCCGAGTACGTGGCGCGCGCCTTCTCCACCGCGATGAACGGCCGGCCCGGCCCGGTGGTGCTGGTGTTGCCCGAGGACATGTTGCGTTCGCTGACCGACGCGCAACCGCTGCCGCGCGTCGAGGCCGTGCAGCCGTGGAGCGATCCGGGCGCCTTGCGCACGCTGCGCGAATTGCTGCTCAAGGCGCAGCGCCCTTTCGTGATCGCGGGCGGTGGCGGCTGGACGCCGCAGGCCGCACAGGCGCTGCAGCGCTTCGCGGAAAACTGGCGCCTGCCGGTCGGCAACGCCTTTCGCTACCAGGACACTTTCGACAACCACCACCCGCTCTATGCGGGCGACGTGGGCATCGCGATCAATCCGAAGCTGGCCCAGCGCGTGAAGGAGAGCGACCTGATCATCGCGATCGGCCCGCGCCTCGGCGAGATGACCACGGGCGGCTACACGCTGCTCGAAGCGCCGAAAGCAAAGCAGACGCTGGTGCACATCCATGCGAGCGCGGGAGAACTCAACCGCGTCTACCAGGCGGATCTTGCGATCAACGCCGGCATGAGTGCCGCGGCGCGCAGCCTCGAGGTGCTGACCGCGCCGCCCGAGGTGCCGTGGGAGGCCTGGACGGCCGCCGCGAACGCCGACTACCTCGACAACCTCAAGCCGCAACCGCTGCCCGGGCTGCCGGCTGACGCGCCGCGCGGCGCGGTCGACATGGCCGAGGTGGTGGCGTTGCTGCAAAAGCATCTGCCGCATGACGCGGCCATCACCAACGGGGCCGGCAACTTCGCGAGCTGGGTGCATCGCTTCTTCCGTTACCACGGCCTTGCCAAGGGCCACAAGACGCAGCTGGCGCCGACCAGTGGCGCGATGGGCTATGGCGTGCCGGCCGGCATCGCCGCCAACATCGTGAGTGGGCGCGTCGCGTTCACGATCGCCGGTGACGGCGACTTCCTCATGAACGGCCAGGAGCTTGCAACGGCCGCGCAGCATGGCGGCAAGAGCATCATCGTGCTGCTCAACAACGGCATGTTCGGCACCATCCGCATGCACCAGGAGCGCGAATACCCGAACAACGTGAGCGGCACGTCATTGCGCAATCCGGACTTCTGCGCGCTGGCCCAGGCGTATGGCTATGCGGCCGAGCGCGTGACGGCCACCGCGCAGTTCGAAGCGGCGCTGCTGCGCGCGCTGGCGGCCGATACCGGCACGCTGATCGAGATTCCGCTCGATCCCGAGGTGATCACCACGCGCGGCACGCTGGCGTCGATCACGCGCGCGGCGCAGCAGGCGCACAGCTGAGCTTTCAGCAAGCTACGGCTTTGCAGGGGACAAAAAAAAGCCGGCGAAAGCCGGCTTTCCGAGCGGGTGCGCGAGGCGCCCGAATGCTTACTTGACGTGCTTGCCGATCAGCGAAGCGAGCTCGAACATCGACACTTGCGGCTTGCCGAAGATTTCCTTCAGCTTGGCGTCGGCGTTGATGTTGCGCTTGTTGGCCTTGTCTTGCAGGTTGTGCTTCTTGATGTAGTCCCACAGCTTGCTCACCACAGCCGTACGCGGCAGCGGCGTCGAGCCGACCACGGCAGCCAGTGCTGGGCTTGGCGTCAGCGCCTTCATGAACGCAGCGTTGGGGGTGCGCTTCTTGGCGGGCGCAGCCTTCTTCGCAGCAGCCTTCTTGGCCGGAGCAGCCTTCTTTGCGGGAGCAGCCTTCTTCGCAGGTGCAGCCTTCTTTGCCGGAGCTGCCGCCTTCTTGGCCGGAGCGGCCTTCTTTGCGGGAGCCTTTTTGGCCGGAGCCTTCTTTGCAGTTGCCATGATTGATTTCCTTTTTTTGGATTGGACATTCACCAATGAAAAACCGCGTCTCCACTGGCACTGCGGATGCTAAAGGAGAAAAAACGCGTTTCCAAGGGAAAAAGAGACTTTTTCATTGGGAGCTGTTGTTTTTTCAGAGGGGAGAAGCGCCTCTTTTCAGGCGCGGCGCGCGGGCCACGTCGCAAGCACGACACCGAGCAGGGCCAGAGCGAAGGCCAACACCTGCATGCCCGAGAGCGGTTCGCCGAGCACCAGCACACCCACCAACGCCGCGCTGACCGGCAGCATCACGGTGAATACGCCCGCTTGCGCGGCCGGCACATGGTGCAAACCGGTCATCCAGAGCCAGACCGTCCAGATGCTCGCGGCCATCGCGTAAACCACCAGCAGCAGCCAGATGCCGCCATGCACCGCGCCAAAGTCGAACTGCAGCGCAAACCAGATGCCGAAGGGCGTCGAGAGCACGAAGCCCCAGAGATTGATCAGCGACGAAATGCGCTTGGGCCCCATCCGGCCGGTCAGCGATTTGCCGATCACTGCGTAAGCCGCTTCGCAAAGCACCGCGCAGAACACCAGCAGGTTGCCGAGCCACGGCATCACCACGCGCGGCGTGCCGGGTGCTGTCGTGTGGGCGGGCACGAGTGCGAGCACCCCGATACCGAGCGCAGCACAGCCGATGGCCGCCGCGATGCGCACGGTGATGCGCTCGCGCAGAAACAGCCAACTCATCACTGCGACCACTGCAGGGATCGACGCCATGACCACGCCGGCCGAGACCGCGCTGGTCATGCTCACGCCGAACAGCATGCAGACCGAGAACATGAAGTTGCCGAGAAAGGATTCGAGGAACACCAGGCCGCGTGTGCGCGGCGTCATGGCCGGCTCGTCTGCCGGGCGTTTGAGCCAGTGCGGCATCGCGAGCGCCGCGATGCCGAAGCGCAGCCAGGCCAGCAGCAGCACCGGAAAGGTTGCGACGAGCGGTTTGGAGAGAGCCACATAGCTGCCCACGAGCGACATGCTGAGGGCGAGGCAACCATAGGCCAGCATGCGCTGGGTGGTGGTGCGGACGGGGTTCAATAGACTGCGAGCCGTTCAAACAAAACGGATTCGATGATGCCGCATCAGGCCAGCGCACCGCGTCATGTGTTCGTCTACGGCACCCTGCGCGCGGGCGGCAGCAACGACATTGCGCGCTTGCGGCCACCGCCCGAGCGCGTCGGCGATGGTGCGATTGCCGGCACCCTGTACGACCTGGGCGCCTATCCGGGCGCGGTGCTTGGTGGCGCAGGACGGGTGCACGGCGAGATCTATCGCATCACGCCGGAAGTCGAGGCCGCACTCGATCGGCTCGAAGAGGTGGTGGACGACGGCAGCGGGGAATACATCAAGCGCGAGCTGCTGGTCGTGGTGAATGCAGTTCGGTTGCAATGCCTTGTGTACGAAGTCCATCCCGACCGCGTGCACGACCGGCCCGTGATCGCCAGCGGCGACTGGTTCCGGCGCGAGTTTCATGGCTGAGAAGTGCATTGCGCATCATGAAAAATGCGCCTGCTGCGGCGCAATATTTTTTCTCAATATAAGAAAAATAATTTCGCATTGAGAAAATGTCACGTAAGCCGTTGATTTTGTTGAACGAAAAATATGTCTTCTATAAGACATAAGAGTTGGAGATTTGGCTACAGTAAAGCCCAAGGCCGCAGCGCCTCACCCTTAACCAACTCCGGAGTGACCATGCCCCAAAACTTCACCGAACAGCTCAGCCGTGAACAACAAATCGCAGCCCTCGAAAAGGACTGGGCTACCAACCCGCGCTGGAAGGGCATCAAGCGTGGCTACAGCGCGGCCGACGTCGTGCGCCTGCGCGGCTCGTTCCCGATCGAGCACACGCTGGCCCGTCGCGGCGCCGAGAAGCTGTGGAGCCTCGTGAACACCGAGCCCTACGTCAACTGCCTCGGCGCGCTCACCGGCGGCCAGGCGATGCAGCAGGTCAAGGCCGGCGTGAAGGCGATCTACCTGTCGGGCTGGCAAGTCGCCGCCGACAACAACAGCTACGCATCGATGTACCCCGACCAGTCGCTGTACCCGGTGGACTCGGTGCCGACCGTGGTCGAGCGCATCAACAACACCTTCCGTCGCGCCGACGAGATCCAGTGGTCGAAGGGCACCAACCCCGGCGACAAGGACTACACCGACTATTTCGCGCCGATCGTGGCCGATGCCGAAGCCGGCTTCGGCGGCGTGCTGAACGCCTTCGAACTGATGAAGGCCATGATCAACGCCGGCGCGGGCGGCGTGCACTTCGAAGACCAGCTCGCTTCGGTCAAGAAGTGCGGCCACATGGGCGGCAAGGTGCTGGTGCCCACCACCGAGGCAGTGCAGAAGCTCATCGCCGCGCGCATGGCAGCCGACGTCTGCGGCACGCCGACGCTCGTGATCGCCCGCACCGACGCGGAAGCTGCTGACCTGATCACCAGCGACTACGACGAGAACGACAAGCCCTTCATCACCGGCGAGCGCACCGCCGAAGGCTTCTATCGCACGAAGAAGGGCATCGACCAGGCCATCAGCCGCGCCGTCGCCTATGCCCACTATGCCGACCTGGTGTGGTGCGAAACCGGCACGCCGGATCTCGCGTTCGCCAAGAAGTTCGCCGATGCCGTGCACAAGGTGCACCCGGGCAAGATGCTCGCGTACAACTGCTCGCCTTCCTTCAACTGGAAGAAGAACCTCGATGACGCGACCATTGCCAAGTTTCAGAAGGAACTCGGTGCCATGGGCTACAAGTACCAGTTCATCACGCTGGCCGGCATCCACTCGATGTGGTTCAACATGTTCGACCTCGCACAGGACTACGTGGCCCGCGGCATGTCGGCCTATGTCGAGAAGGTGCAGGAGCCCGAGTTCGCTGCGCGCGACCGCGGCTACACCTTCGTGTCGCATCAGCAGGAAGTCGGCACCGGCTACTTCGACGAAGTGACCACGGTGATCCAGGGCGGCAAGTCCAGCGTCACGGCGCTGACCGGCTCGACCGAAGAAGAACAGTTCCACTGAACGATTTCGCTGTCACTTTCAGCCCGGCCGCGTGCCGGGCTTTTTTGTGGGCGCCTGTCGCCCCAGCCGGGGCGCCCTCGCCGCGGTGACTGCGCGGCTAGAATCCAGGCTTCCTCCGTCAACAAGGGCGAGAAAGGCAATCTGGTTATGACACCGCGAACTACACCGCAAGGATTTCAAGGCCGAACCGGCCGGTAGCGCGCGTGGGCTGGACGTATCCAGCTATCAAAACCATGGCAAAGCGCGGTACCGACCGCGCTTTTTGTTTTTCTCCCGAGGTTTTTTCCATGATCCAGATCACGCTCCCCGACAACTCGCAGCGCGAGTTTCCTGGCCCGGTTTCGGTGGCCGAAGTGGCCCAGTCCATCGGCCCCGGCCTGGCCAAGATGACCCTGGCCGGCAAGGTCGATGGCGTCCTGGTCGATGCCAGCGACATCATCGACCGCAGCGCCAGGCTGCAGATCATCACGCCACGCGACGATGAGGGGCTGGAGATCATCCGCCACTCGACGGCGCATCTGGTCGGCCATGCGGTGAAACAGCTCTACCCGACGGCCCGGATGGTGATCGGCCCGGTGATCGAGGAGGGCTTCTACTACGACATCGCGTACGAGCGCCCGTTCACGCCCGAAGACATGGCTGCCATCGAGGCGCGCATGCGCGAGCTGATCGCGCAGGACTACGACGTGGTCAAGAAGATGACGCCGCGCGCCGAAGTCATCGAGGTCTTCAAGTCGCGCGGCGAAGAATACAAGCTGCGCCTGGTCGAGGATATGCCCGACGAGCAGGCCATGGGCCTCTACTACCACCAGGAATACGTCGACATGTGCCGCGGCCCGCACGTGCCGAACACGCGCTTCCTGAAGGTGTTCAAGCTCACCAAGCTGGCGGGTGCCTACTGGCGCGGCGATGCCAAGAACGAGCAACTGCAGCGCATCTACGGCACGGCCTGGGCCGACAAGAAGCAGCTCGACCAGTACATCCAGCGCATCGAGGAAGCGGAGAAGCGCGACCACCGCAAGCTCGGCAAGGAGCTCGACCTGTTCCACATCGACGAGGTGGCGCCCGGCATGGTGTTCTGGCACCCCAAGGGGTGGGCCATCTGGCAGGCGGTCGAGCAGTACATGCGCGGCGTCTACCGTGACACGGGCTACGAGGAAGTGAAGGGCCCGCAGATCCTGGATCGGAGCCTCTGGGAGAAAACGGGCCACTGGCAGAACTACCGGGAAAGCATGTTCACGACGGAGTCGGAAAAGCGCGACTACGCGATCAAGCCGATGAACTGTCCCGGCCACGTGCTGATCTTCAAGAGCGATCTGCGCAGCTATCGCGACCTGCCGATCCGCTACGGCGAGTTCGGCCAGTGCCATCGCAACGAGCCTTCGGGCGCGCTGCACGGCATCATGCGCGTGCGTGGTTTCACGCAGGACGACGGGCATGTGTTCTGTACCGAAGACCAGATCCTCGACGAGTGCGTTGCCTACACGACCAAATTGCAGAAGGTCTACGCCGACTTCGGCTTTACCGACATCCTCTACAAGGTGGCGACGCGGCCCGACAACCGGGTCGGCTCCGACGCGATCTGGGACAAGGCCGAGCACGCCTGCATGGAGGCGCTGCGCCGCTCCGGCGTCGATTTCGTGGTCTCGCCGGGTGACGGCGCGTTCTACGGCCCGAAGATCGAATACACGCTGCGCGATGCCATCGGCCGGCAGTGGCAGTGCGGCACGATGCAGGTCGACTTCAACACGGCCGAGCGCCTGGGCGGCGAATACGTGACGGAAACGAGCGGCCGCGCCTACCCGGTGATGCTGCACCGCGCGATCGTCGGCAGCCTGGAGCGCTTCATCGGCATGCTGATCGAACATCACGCCGGCGCCATGCCCGCCTGGCTCGCGCCAGTGCACGTGGCGGTGCTCAATATCAGCGAAGGACAGGCCGATTACGCTGCGGAAGTTGCAAAAACGCTGCGGAATCAAGGGCTTAGGGTTCAGCTCGACCTGCACAACGAGAAGATTACGTATAAAATACGCAAGCATTCGTTGCAAAAGCTCCCTTACATCCTCGTCGTAGGCGACAAGGAAAAGGAAGCAGGTGCCGTCGCAGTGCGCGCCCGGGGCAATCAAGACCTCGGTGCAATGTCCCTCGAATCGTTCGTGCAACGGCTCGTCCAGGATATTGCTGACAAGCGTTGATTTGTCTCCGGAACACCCCCATATGTTTCCTTGCCAAATCACGCCGCTTGTCCGCGAGGACTGCCCGGCGTTCGCTACAGATTTTGTAGCAAATTTTGAAGGATTCTGACCATCGCTACTGCATTTCGCGACCGCCGCCACCGCGAGGAACGCCAACACCGCCTGAACCGGGAAATCATGGCCCCGGAAGTCCGCCTAGTCGGCCCGGAAAACGAGCCGTTGGGTGTCATGAGTCTCTCCGAGGCCCTGCGCCTGGCCGGCGAGGCCGACGTGGATCTGGTGGAGGTCGTTGCGGCGGCAAATCCTCCGGTCTGCCGCCTGATCGAGTACGGCAAGTTCAAGTACCACGAGCAGAAGAAGGCAGCCGAGGCGAAGTCGAAGCAGAAGGTCATCGAGGTCAAGGAAATCAAGTTCCGGCCCGGTACCGACGATGGTGACTACAACATCAAGATGCGCAACATCAAGCGCTTTCTTGAAGAGGGCGACAAATGCAAGATCACGCTGCGCTTTCGCGGCCGCGAGATCACGCACCAGGAGCTCGGTCTGGCACTGCTGCAGCGCATTCGCGACGAGCTGGCCGACCTGATCGTCGTCGAGCAGTTTCCGAAGCTCGAAGGCCGGCAGATGATCATGATGATCGCGCCGGGCCGCAAGAAGGCCGGTGGAGCGGCGCCGAAGCCGACGACGGAGCCGGCAGCGGCCTGATCCGGCGGCAGTAGAAGGTTTGAAGGGATTTCGCGGCGGCTTGCAAAAGCCGCCGCGGGATAAAGAAGTGTCTCGGGGCCAACAAGCCCGTGGAACATCCACGGCGCCTCACGAGCACAATTTAAAGGAGCATGAATATGCCCAAAATGAAGACCAAGAGCAGCGCGAAAAAACGTTTCCGCGTTCGTCCCGGTGGCACCGTCAAGCGCGGTCAAGCCTTCAAGCGTCACATCCTGACCAAGAAGACCACCAAGAACAAGCGCCATCTGCGCGGTGCAGTGACGGTTCACGAAACCAACATGGTTTCGATGGCCGCCATGATGCCCGGCCGTGGCATTTAACCCCGACGAACAAGGAGTACACACATGCCTCGCGTCAAACGTGGTGTAACGGCTCGCGCCCGCCACAAGAAAGTTCTCGCACTCGCCAAGGGTTTCCGCGGTCGCCGCGGCAATGTCTTCCGCGTCGCCAAACAGGCGGTGATGAAGGCAGGCCAATATGCCTACCGTGACCGCCGCACCAAGAAGCGCGTTTTCCGTCAACTGTGGATCGCGCGTATCAACGCCGCCTCGCGCGAACTGGGCCTGACCTACAGCCAGTTCGCCAACGGCATCCGCAAGGCGGGCATCGAGATCGACCGCAAGATGCTTGCGGACATCGCGGTGCACGACAAGGCCGCTTTTGCCGGCATCGTGGAGCAGGTCAAGGCCAAGCTGGCTGCTTGATCCCGCAGAGCAGGCCGCAGTCTTTCTGGACGGCTGCCTGCGCCCACGGCATGAGGGCTGGCGCTTGAAAAGGCTCCAGCCCTTTTTTATTTCTCTCTCCGAATTCCTATGAACGAGTTGGACTCCCTGGTCGACACCGCACGCGCTGACTTCGCCCTCGCGAAAGCGCCGGCGGATCTGGAGAATGCCAAGGCCCGCTTCCTCGGCAAGGCCGGTCGCATCACCGAACTCATGAAGGGTATGGCGGCCCTCAGCGTCGACGAGAAGAAGTCGCGTGGCGCCGCCATCAACGTCGCCAAGCAGGCGATCGAGGCCGCGCTCAACCACCGCCGCCAGGCGCTGGCCGACGAAGAACTCGAAGTGCAGCTGCGCGCCGAGGCGCTCGACGTCACGCTGCCCGGCCGCCGCCGCGTGGGTGGAGGCCTGCACCCGGTCAGCCGCACCATGGAGCGCATCGAAGCGATCTTCTCGAGCATGGGCTTCGACGTGGCCGATGGCCCCGAGGTCGAGAGCGACTGGCACAGCTTCACCTCGCTCAACAACCCGCCGAACCATCCGGCGCGTTCGATGCAGGACACCTTCTACGTCGACATCGACGGCGAGGACGGTATCCCCTACAACCTGCGCCCGCACACCAGCCCGATGCAGGTGCGCTATGCGCATCAGCACATCAAGAAGCACGCGGCCGCGTTCGAGGCTGCGGCGGCCGATGCCACCGGCGCCACGCGCGCACCCGAGATCCGCGTGATCGCACCGGGCCGCACCTACCGCGTCGACAGCGACGCCACGCATTCGCCGATGTTCCACCAGTGCGAAGGCCTGTGGCTCGGCGAGAACGTGAGCTTCAAGGATCTGAAGGTCGTCTTCACCGATTTCTGCCGCACTTTCTTCGAAAGCGACGACCTGGTGCTGCGCTTCCGCCCGAGCTTCTTTCCGTTCACCGAGCCAAGCGCCGAGATCGACATCCAGTTCCAGAGCGGCCCGCTGGCCGGCCGCTGGCTCGAAGTCGCGGGCTCGGGCCAAGTGCACCCGAACGTGGTGCGCAACATGGGCCTCGACCCCGAGCGCTACATTGGCTTCGCCTTCGGCATGGGCCCGGATCGGCTCACCATGCTGCGCTATGGGGTGAACGACCTGCGCCTGTTCTTCGACGGCGACCTTCGCTTTCTGAGCCAGTTCCAGTAAACCGACAAGAACGAGAACAACGAGATGCAATTCCCCGAGTCCTGGTTGCGAGAGTTCTGCAACCCGCCGCTGTCGAGCGAACAACTGGCCGAGACGCTCACCATGGGCGGTTTCGAGGTCGAAGAACGCCGCCCGGTGGCGCCGCCCTTCAGCAAGATCGTGGTCGGCGAAATCAAGGAAGCCGTGCAGCACCCGAACGCCGATCGCCTGCGCGTGTGCCAGGTCGACGCGGGGCAGGGCGCCTTGCTCAACATCGTTTGCGGTGCACCCAACGCGCGCGTCGGCATCAAGGTGCCTTGCGCATTGGTCGGCGCAGAACTGCCGCCCGGCGAAGACGGCAAGCCCTTCCTCATCAAACTCGGCAAGCTGCGCGGCGTCGAGAGCCAGGGTATGCTGTGCTCGGCGCGCGAACTGCAGCTCAGCGAAGACCACGGTGGGCTGCTCGAACTCGCGGCCGATGTGCCGGTGGGTGCAGACGTGCGGGATGTGCTCAAGCTCGACGACGCACTGCTCACGCTCAAGCTCACGCCGAACCTGGCCCATGGCCTGAGCGTCTACGGCATCGCACGCGAGCTGGCCGCCCTGACGGGCGCGCCCCTCAAGACACCGGCCGTGCCAGCGATCACTGCATCGTTTGCCGACGTGCTGCCCGTCAAGGTCGACGCGCCCGAACTCTGCGGCCGTTTCTCGGGCCGCATCGTGCGCGGCGTGAACACCCGGGCGGCTACGCCGGCCTGGATGGTCGAGCGCCTGTCGCGCTGCGGGCAGCGCAGCGTGACGGCGCTGGTCGACATCTCGAACTACGTGATGTTCGAGCTGGGCCAGCCCTCGCACATCTTCGACCTCGACAAGCTCCACGGCGGCCTCACGGTACGTTGGGGCAAGGCGGGCGAGCAGCTCAAGCTGCTGAACGGCAACACCGTCACGGTCGATGAAAAGGTCGGCGTGATCTCGGACGAGCGCGAGGTCGAGTCGCTGGCCGGCATCATGGGCGGCGACGCCACATCGGTGACCGACGACACGAAGAACATCTATGTCGAGGCCGCGTTCTGGTGGCCCGAGGCGATCCAGGGGCGCTCGCGCCGTTTCAACTTCTCGACCGATGCGGGCCACCGCTTCGAGCGCGGCGTCGATCCGAGCCGCACCGTCGGGGTCATCGAGCGCATCACGCAGCTGGTGCTCGAGATCTGTGGCGGCCAGGCCGGCGCGATGGACGACCAGACGCTGAAGCTGCCCGAGGCCAAGCCCGTTACCTTGCGCGTGGCCCGTGCCGCGCGTGTGATCGGCATGCCGCTGACCCAGGCCCAGTGCGTCGATGCCCTGGGCCGCCTCGGCCTGCCGATCGAGGAGGGCGATGGCACGCTGCGCGTGACGCCGCCGCCGCACCGCTTCGACCTGCTGATCGAGGAAGACCTGATCGAGGAAGTTGCACGCCTCATCGGCTACAACAACCTGCCGACCACGCCGCCGCTCGCACCGATCACCGCGCGTGTGAGGCCCGAAGTGCAACGCGGCTCTTTCGCGCTGCGCCATCGCGTCGCCGCGCTCGGCTACCAGGAAACCATCAACTTCAGCTTTGTAGAAGCGCACTGGGAGCAAGACCTTGCAGGCAATGCCAACCCGGTCAAGCTGCTGAACCCGATTGCCAGCCAGATGAGCGTGATGCGCTCGTCGCTGCTCGGCTCGCTGTTGCAGGTGCTCAAGTTCAACCTCGACCGCAAGGCGCCGCGCGTGCGCGTGTTCGAGGTGGGCCGCGTGTTCGTGCGCGACGACAGCGTGGCCACGACCGACAGCACCGTCAAGGGCGTCCGCCAGCCGATGCGCGTGGCCGGCCTTGCGTGGGGCGACGCCGACGAATCGCGCTGGGACGGCAAGCCGCAGCGCACCGACTTCTTCGACGTCAAGGGCGATGTCGAGGCGCTGCTGGCGCCGCTGCTGCCCACCTTCGAGCCGACCGAACACCCCGCGCTGCACCCGGGGCGGGCGGCGCGCGTGCGTGTCGATGGCTGTGACATCGGCGTGGTCGGCGAACTGCACCCGCGCTGGCGCCAGAAGTGGGAGCTGGCGCAGGCGCCGGTGCTGTTCGAGCTGGACCTCGATGCGGTCAGCGCACGGCCCGTGCCGGTCGCGCAGCCGGTGCCGCGCCACCAGGCCGTCGAGCGCGACATTGCCGTGGTGGTGGCCGAAGCCGTCACGCACGACGCGTTGATGGAAACGATCGAGGCCGCCTCGGCCGATGCCGGCTTGCTTCAGGGCGCGACCCTGTTCGACATCTACCGCCCGCAGCCGGCGCGCGACGGCGCTGCGGTTTCATCGGCAGGTTTGGCGCAGGGCGAGAAGAGCATGGCGGTGCGCCTGAGCTTTCAGAGCGACGCGGCCACGCTGACCGACGAGCAGATCGAACCCGCCGTGCGCGCCATCATCGACCAGCTCGGTGCCCGGCTCGGCGCCCGGCTGCGCGGATAACAGAGGACGATGATCATGGAATTCACGCTCGAAGCCCTCGAAACGCCGGCCCTCACCAAGGCGCACCTGGCCGACCTGCTGTTCGAGCAGATCGGCCTGAACAAGCGCGAGTCCAAAGACATGGTCGAAGCGTTCTTCGACCTCATCGCCACCAGCCTGATCGAAGGCACCGACGTCAAGATCTCGGGCTTCGGCAATTTCCAGATCCGCACCAAGGCCCCGCGCCCGGGGCGCAATCCGCGCACTGGCGAAGCCATTCCGATCGGTGCGCGCCGCGTTGCCACGTTCCATGCGAGCGCCAAGCTCAAGGAACAGATTCACGGAAACATCACGGAAGATGGTGCACAAGAGGTCGAGTGGAGCATTGGTGCCGAATAGTGCTTGGCGCCCGGAAGGTGCGTAGAGTAACCTCTGAGGTTTCGCGCGCACTGTCTTGATTTCAATGGAGAAAACGCTCCCCCCGATTCCCGTCAAACGCTACTTCACGATCGGTGAGGTGGGCGAGCTTTGCGGCGTCAAGCCGCATGTGCTGCGCTACTGGGAGCAGGAGTTCACGCAACTGCGCCCGATGAAGCGGCGCGGCAACCGGCGCTACTACCAGCACCATGAAGTGCTCATGATCCGCCGCATCCGCGACCTGCTCTACGACCAGGGCTTCACCATCAGCGGCGCGCGCAACAAGCTGCAGGAACTGGTGCAGCACGAACGCGACCGCCGCAAGGCCGGCGAGGTGCCGCTGGAAGGCGTCGAGGCCATCGAGATCGACCAGGAAGAGTTCGACGCCGCGGTGCAGGACGAAGAACTGCACATGCATGCCGCATCGTCGCAACGGCTTGCCCCATCGCTGCTGGCTCAGTTGCGCCGCGAACTCTTTGAAATCCGCGAGCTGCTCAGCGCAGGACACTGAAATCTGCCCGCTATAATTGCGGGCTTCGGTGTGTGGCGCAGCCTGGTAGCGCACTTGCATGGGGTGCAAGGGGTCGAAGGTTCGAATCCTTTCACACCGACCAACAAAACGTCCAAGGGCGTCCGGATTCATCCTCCGGACGCCCTTTTTCTTTGGGGAACTGGGCGAATCGTGTCCGGAGGCATTCAGCGGCCGATTTGCCATGCTCGACGATGGGAAAGCGTTCAATCTGGTGCCGTGGCCGCCGATCGCGGACGAGTATCTTGGGCCGCAGGTTTCGGTCGTCTTGCGAGGCTCCTCAGCAGCATGGAGTTTTGGCAAGAGCCGGACCGTTGGCATCTAGCAGTCACTCACGAGCAGATCAAAGCCCTCGCTGGTCAAATGCTTGGCGTGCCTTCTGGACCGACGGCAGCTTGACCATCGTCCAATCGTGCAGTGCACGCAACGGCTGTTGCAAGGTGCGCCCAAGCGGTGTGATGTCGTACTCAACTGCAACGGGCGAAACCGGAATGACGCGACGGGAGACCAAGCCGTTGCGTTCGAGGCGGCGAAGGCTCTGGGTCAGCGCCTTCTGGGTGACGCCTTCCAGGCGACGCTTGATGGCGTTGAACCGGTGCGGCTCGTCCTCCAGCACGGCCAAAATCATCATCGACCACTTGTCCGCGATCTGGTCGAACAAAGCTCGACTCGGACAATCTGAAGAAAAGCATTCCGGCGTGATCTTTGGCATTGGGCGGTTTCCTTCGCGATACCTAGGCGATCCTAAGTGTCTGATTGAAGTCAAGTCTACTTTGTGTACCTTGGTAGCTCCCGCGCGACGGGCAAACGACGCAAAGAGAGGAGATCCGTATCGCGACTTGCGTATTGCACAAACACCAGAAACATGGATCACGAGCTCGCTCAATCGATTCCTTGCCCACGCCAAAAAATCTGTCCTGACCTTTGGCTGTTGGGCGCTCCGCAGCCAAGCGACCTCGAGTTCGCATCCCGCCATGCACGCAGAAACTGGTTGCGTCCTGCCGCCACTGGGAGCCGTCTAAGGTGTCCAGATTTAGGCACTGAAGAAGGCTTCGGCCACTATTTGAAAGTGGCCGACTAGCGATCTGTGATCAGCGTCGCAGTTGCATCAGACGAGCGCACCCAGTGCGGCGGCATCAAAGCCCTGCAGGTTCTTGTGATCGCCCGATTGGATTTTTGAAACCCAGTGCGGGTCGCCGAGCAATGCACGGCCGACGGCAATCAGGTCGAACTCGTTGCGTTCCATGCGCTCGACCAATCGCTGCACGCTCGCCGCTTTCGATCCCTTGCCGGCAAAGGCGTTCAGGACGTCGCCGTCCAGGCCGACAGAGCCCACGCTGATCGTGGTCGCGCCGGTCAGCTTCTTGGCCCAGCCCGCGCAGTTCAGGCCGTTTTCGCCGTCGAGCTCCGGAAATTCCGGCTCCCAGAAACGCCGCTGCGAGCAATGCAACACGTCCACGCCAGCTTCCACGAGCGGCAGCAGCCAATCCGTCATTTCCTTGGGGGTGGGTGCGAGACGCACGGTCAGGTCCTGCTGCTTCCATTGGCTGACGCGCATGATGATCGGAAAGTCGGGACCCACCGCCTTGCGGATGGCAGCCACGATCTCGCTGGCGAACCGCGAACGCTCCTTGAGTGTGGCGCCGCCATACCGATCGGTGCGCCTGTTGGTGCCGGACCAGAAGAACTGGTCGATGAGGTAGCCGTGTGCACCATGAACTTCCACGGTATCGAAGCCCAAGCGCTTGGCATCTTCCGCGGCTGCGGCGAACGCCGCCACGGTGTCCGCGATCGCTTCCTCGGTCATGGCTTCACCGCGCGGCTTGTCCGGTGCGTCCAGGCCCGACGGGCTTTCCACGGGCGAATCGGGTTCCCACTCGGTGTAGCGCGCCGAACCGGTATGCCAGAGCTGTGGACCCATGCGGCCGCCCGCTGCGTGCACGGCATCGATCACCCCCTTCCAGCCGGCCAGCGCGGCTTCGCCGTGGAAGAACGGGATGTTGGGATCGTTGCGGGAGGCAGGGCGATTGACCACCGTACCCTCCGAAAGAATCAGCCCGACCTGGCCTTCTGCACGGCGCCGGTAGTAGGCCGCATTCGCCTCGACGGGAACACCGTTGGGCGAGAAGGTGCGGGTCATCGGCGCCATGACAAGCCGATTCTTGAGCTGGAGGTTCTTGACGGTGAGTGGCTGGAACAGCGCGCTGGTGTCGACGGATGACATGGGTAACTCTCAGTTGTAAAGACCTGGCGAATGGTATACAGAGTAAACCTAGTGTCAATTAGGCACTTTAAAGTGCCCAGGTATATCCGAGGAAACCGAGCCATGATCGAGCGGCAACTGGAAGGCATCACGCAGAAAGCGCTCACCCAGTGCCTGCGGCGGCGCAGATGCCTCGCGGCAGCTTAGAGAGAACATTCGACCGTCACATGCCGATCGCGCCGTTTGCGCGCGCCTAAGCACCTGGCACGGAGGGAATGTTTTCCCACTCCTCGCGACCACGCTCGACCTTGGCGAATTTGTGGATTTGCCTGGATGGCGCCCGCGTCGGCGGCGTTCAGGCCACTGCGAGCTGGCTCAACTTCCTAAAGTGACGGCCCAGGTCGTCGATGAGTTCGGTGGCCAGCTCGGTTTTCTGGCGCCCCTTCCTGCTCACCACGAAGAAGTCGATTGGCACCACGGGATTCACCAGCGTCTGCACTTCCACGTCGTAGCGCGCGCAGGCTGGAAGCACAAACCCAGGCAGGGCGGCGACCCCATGCCCTGCCTCCACCATCGCGATGATGGCCTGGATGTTCTGCAGTGCTCCACTGAACGCGGGTGCCACGGCCAGCCCGCGCAGCTGAGCGTCCACGAGCTTCTGGATCGGGTTCTCTATGGGCAACGCAAGCAGGCGTTGACCCGCGAACTCCGCCCACGCGGCGCGCTTGCCTGCGCTGGCCGGCCGTGTGCGCGTGCCGGCCAGGGTGCGACGACCCGATTTCGGACTGACGCGCACCATCGGAAAAGTGGCTAGCAACTGCCGTTCGATGCCCGATGCTGGCTTAAAGAAGGCGCCCAGACCGAGGTCGACTTCACCTGCGTCAATGCCCAGCAGAATCTGCTGGCGATCCAGGTCGCTGACATTCACGCGGGTGCTGGCTTGCACCAAGCGAAACTCATTGAGCCACTGCGGCAGCACACTGGAGGCGATCAGCGGTGTTGCGGCCAGCGAGACCTGCTGCGCGGCCTCGGCCGACAGCTGCCCGATGTTGGATGTGGCCCGGTCCCAGTCGGCCAGCATGCCGCGCGCGGTCGGCAGCAAGGCCTCTCCTGCCGGCGTCAGGCGCACCGAACGCGTTGTGCGGTCGAACAGGCGGGCACCGACCTGCGCTTCGAAATCCTTGAGCATCAGGCTCAGCCCGGCCTGCGTCACGAAGGTCTCTTCGGCGGCGCGCGTGAAGCTGCCCAGTCGGGCAATGGCCAGGAAGGCCTGAAGCTGCCGGGTGTTTATATTCATTGCTGAAGGATATTAATTGATTTGATAATTTAACTTCACAAATTTGTCTCACTGCGATGCAATTCAGTGCTGGCCGATGGGGCCAGATGTATCAAAGGATGGAGACATGGCTGCTGAACCCTTGCATGTATTGATCGCCGGCGCCGGCATAGGCGGGTTGTGCTGCGCACTGGCCCTGCAGCGGCGCGGCATTCGCGTGACCGTGCTGGAGCAGGCGCCCGAACTCGGCGAAGTCGGTGCCGGCTTCCAGGTGAGCGCGAACGGCTCGCGGTGCCTGGCGGACATCGGGCTGGGTGACGAACTGCAGCAGCTGGCGACGCAGGCGGCGGGGAAGCAGGTCCGGCTCTGGAACACTGGGCAGACGTGGAAGTTGTTCGACCTGGGTGCTGAATCGGTGCAGAAGTATGGGTTTCCGTACTACCTGATCTACCGGGCAGACCTGCATGCGCTGATGGCTCGCCACGTGCGTCAGCGCCAGCCAGGCGCGATTCGCCTGGGCGCCAAGGCGGTGGGTCTGACGCAGGACGCAGAAGGTGTCGAGGTAGAACTTGAGGGCGGCGAGCGCATTCGTGGCGACGTCCTCGTCGGAGCTGACGGCGTGCACTCGCGCATCCGCCGCGCCATGTTCGGCCAGAGCGATGCCCAGTTCACGGGTTGCGTTGCTTGGCGTGGACTGGTTCAGCGCGACAAGCTGCCACCGCACCTGCACGCCAACCTGGCCACAAACTGGATCGGCCCCGGCGCCCACGTCATTCACTACCCCTTGCGCGAGGGCGCTCTCGTCAACTTTGTGGGCATCGTCGAGCGCAGCGACTGGCAGGTCGAATCCTGGACCGAGCGCGGCAGCGTGGAAGAATGCATGAACGACTTCAGGCACTGGCATGACGATGTGCATCGCCTGATCCAGGGCATCGACCAGCCCTACAAGTGGGCTTTGCTGAGCCGTCAGCCCATGAATAACTGGACGCAGGGCCGGGCCACGCTATTGGGCGACGCCTGCCACTCCACACTGCCTTTCCTCGCTCAAGGCGCCGTGATGGCCTTGGAAGACGGCGTGGTGCTCGCCCGCTGCCTGGAAGCGCACAAGGACGACCCCGCCGCCGGACTGCTGCGCTATCAGGCGCTGCGCATGGAGCGCACCTCTCGCATCGTGCTGGGCTCCGCGGCCAACGCGGCGCGTTTTCACAACCCCCTGCTGGCGGACGCCGTCGAGGCGGGTCGCTACGTGGACCGCGAATGGAGCGAAGACAGCGTTCGGCAGCGCTACGAGTGGCTGTTCAGCTACGACGCCACTGCGGTCGATGTGGTCAGCAAAGCGACCGCTCCTTCCGCCCTCTGAAATCTTCACAACTCAAGCCATGAACAAAGACGCCTTGCCGGTATTGATTCACGACCTGATCCACGCCTTCCAGATCCTCGCCATGGACGGACAGGGCAGCGGGATCTCGGGTCACCTCACCGCGCGCCTGCCCAATGCGAGGACCTTCTGGAGCATCCCCTACGGCTACGGCTTCGAGGAGGCAACGGCCGAGGAACTGATCGAATCCGACTTCGACCTGCGCACGGTCACCGGCACCTTGCCTTGCAACCCCACGCTGAACATCCACACCGAGATCTATGAGGCGCGGCCAGAGGTGTGCTGCATCCTTCACACGCATTCCGAGGCGTCGCTGGCCCTGGGCATTGTGGGCAGCAATCTCGAGCCGGTGACACAAAGCGGTGCGCTTTTTTACGAAGACATCGTGCTGTTCGACGAGTTCGACGGCATCGTGCTCGACAAGAAGGAAGGCGCCAGCATCGCGACGCGCCTGGGCGCCAACCGAGCCATTCTGCTGCGCAACCATGGCTCGGTGGTGGTCGGTGAATCCATTGCGGAGACCACCATCGCCGCCACGGTGCTCGAGTTCGCTGCGCGCGTTCAGCTGCAGGCTATGGCGGCCGGAACGCCCAAGAAGCTGCCGCCCGCCGAGGCGCGCCAGACCAAGGCCTTCCTGCGCCGCACCGACGTGGTGGACCTGCGCTGGCAGCTGCTGGTTCGACAGGCCCGCAGACACAACCCCCGCTTCAACTATGAGAGAACCTTTGCATGAAAGTAGCTTCCACCCAGCGTCCCGTTAAGGTCCTGATGCTGTTGACCTCGGACTTCGTCACGGCCCGCTATGAGGCTCTGCGCGCACGCGCCCCAGAACTGAACGTCGTCACGCGCATCGATGGGGACACAGACCCGGATGTCACCGCGCTCTTCGCTTTCAAGTTGCCGGCCGGTCTGTTACCGCGGCTGCCGAATCTTCAGCTGGCTGCTTCGGTTGGCGCCGGCGCCGACGGCATCCTCGGGGCGCCCGACTTGCCGGCGAGCGTCAAGGTCACCCGCGCCGTGGAGCCCGGCCTCGGCCTTAGCATGGCGCAATATGTGTCGCTGCAGATCCTGCAGCATTTCCGCGCGTTGCCGACGCTGCAGGCCCAGTATGCCGCACACGAATGGAAGCGCGTGGCCGTGCCGGATTCGCGCGAGTACACGGTCGGCATCATGGGGCTCGGATCGATCGGTTCTGTGGTCGCCGATGTAGTGGCCGCACTCGGCTTCAAAGTCATCGGCTGGACGCGTTCTGAAGGCCGGGCGGCCCGGGTCCCGGTATTCGTGGGCGAGCAAGGCATGGATGAATTCCTCGGCCAGTGCAACTACCTCGTGTGCCTCCTGCCGAGCACAGCCCAGACCGCCGGACTGATCAACCGTGCCTTTCTGTCGAAGCTGCCGCAGGGCGCTTATGTAATCAACGCAGCGCGTGGCGGGATCGTGGTTGAGGCAGATCTGCTGGCCCTGGTCGATGAAGGCCATCTGGGCGGGGCGGCCTTCGACGTTTTCGCCACCGAGCCTCTGCCCGCCAGCAGCCCGTTCTGGGGCCATGAAAAGGTGCTGGTGACGCCGCACATTGCGGCCCAGCCATCGGTGGGCCCAGTGGTCGAGCAATTCCTCGAGAACTTGCAAAGGCTGGAGCGTGGAGATCCGTTGATCAACGAAGTCGACAGATCCCTGGGCTACTGAGTCGCTGCGCGCCGACACTTTTAATCATTAAACACAACGGAGACATCGCATGGCAAAACGCAAATTGCTCTATGGATTGGGCGCTGCCCTGGCACTTGGAGTCGCCCACCAGCCCGGCCTAGCGGCCGATGCCTATCCCTCAAAGCCAATCAAGGTCATCCTGCCTTTCGCGACCGGTGGCCAATCGGACGTTGTGGCCAGGCTCCTCGCGGCCCGTCTGTCGACCGGCCTCGGCCAACCGATGGTTGTCGAAAACATTCCCGGCGCGGGCGGAATGATTGCCGCTGCCAACGTGGCGCGCGCCGCGCCCGACGGGTATACGCTGTTTCTGGCGAACGCTAGCACGTTGACAATTGCGCCGTATCTGCAGAAGGGCGTCAACGTCAAGCCGACTGACTTCACACCAGTGACCACCGTAAGCCAGTTTCCGCTCGTGCTGGTTGTCAATGCCGCGTCGCCCTACAGATCGCTCGCCGATGTGATCGCGGCTGCAAAGGCCCGACCCGACAAGCTGAGCTTCGCGTCTCCGGGGTATGGCACCACCCCGCACCTGATCGGAGAAACATTCAGGCGCGAGGCGGCGATCGAGATTACGCACGTGCCGTACAAGGGCGGTGCGCCAGCGCTGAATGACTTGCTGGGCCGCCAGGTTGATCTCTTCTTCGAGGCGCCCAGTACGCTGCTACCGCAGATAGCTGCCGGCAAGATTCGTCCGCTCGCTGTTACCAGCAAGACGCGCATGAGCGCACTCCCCGACGTGCGAACCGTGGCCGAGCAAGGGATGCCCCAGCTGACGCTTCAGAGCTGGTCGGCCCTTGTCGCGCCTCCAAACACCCCTGCCGACGTGGTAGCGCGCCTGCGTATCGAGACAGAAAAGGTTCTTAAGAACCCGGACATCGTGAACAAGCTGCAGGAGTTGGGCTTCGAAGCCACGTCAAGCACGCCTCAGGAACTTACCCGTATGGTTCGCGACGAAGGCGCTACTTGGTCGAAACTGATCAAGGAACGAAACATCACCGTCGATTAGGGTCCCGGGGCCAGAAAGCGCTCCACAAGCCGAACCCAGTAGGTGGCGCCCAGCGGAATCAATGCATCATTGAAATCGTAGCTTGGGTTGTGGAGGCTGCAGGGGCCCGGCCCGTGCGGCATTGAGCGATGCGCTCCGTCGCCGTTCCCGATGAAAGCATAGGCGCCGGGCCGCACCTGCAACATAAAAGCGAAGTCTTCCGCCGTCATCGCGGGCTCCTGCACCAGGACGTTGTTCGCGCCGACGATGTCGGTCATCACGCCATGGGCAAAGGCGGCTTCGGCCACGGAATTAATGGTGGGAGGATAGCTGCGGTTGAAGCGCACCTCGCTGCGCGCGTCGTGTGCACTGCACACATGGCTGGCGATCTGCGTCATACGCTGCTCGATGAGGTCCAGCGTCGGTAACGAGAAAGTGCGGATCGTGCCCCTCAACTCGCAGTTGTCGGCAATGACGTTGTTCGACTCACCGGCCCGAAGCACGGTCACAGTCAACACGGCGGCTTCGTCCGGCTTCTTGTTGCGCGAAAGGATATTCTGAAAGGCCTGTACCACCTCGCAGGCCACGGGTATCGGGTCGACGGCCGTGTGCGGCAGCGCTGCATGGCCGCCCTTGCCGTGAATGATCACGGTGAACTCAGTGCTCGATGCCATCACACCGCCCGGGCTCACGGCAAACTGGCCTTCGGCCATACCCGGCCAGTTGTGCATGCCGAACACGGCGTCGACAGGAAACTTATCGAACAAGCCGTCCTCGATCATGGCGCGCGCGCCCGCGCCACCCTCTTCGGCGGGCTGAAAGATGAAGTGCACGGTGCCATCAAACAGGCGGTTCTGCGCCAGATGCCGTGCGGCCGCCAGCAGCATCGCGACATGACCGTCGTGTCCGCACGCATGCATCTTGCCGGGGTGCGTGCTCGCGTGGCCGAAAGTGTTGAGCTCCGTCACGCGCAGCGCGTCCATGTCGGCTCGAAGGCCGATGGCCTTTTTCCCGCTGCCTTGGCGGAGCGAGCCCACCACGCCGGTGCGCGCGAGGCCACGATGCACGGCGATGCCGCATTGCTCCAGTTCAGCTGCGATCAAGTCGGAAGTGCGGAATTCTTCGTATCGCAGCTCGGGGTGCGCATGGATGTCGCGTCTCAGCTTGGCGTTCGTCTCGGTGCGGGCGACGATGGCGTCGATCAATGCCCTGCGGGTGCTCGTAGTCATGCAGCGGGTCTTAGTTCTTGTGCGAGTGCGTCGAGGAAGCGCGAGTTTTCGATCGAGGTGCCAATACTCACTCGCAACCAGTCCTTGAGCCCGTAGGAGCCAAGCGGCCGCGCGATGAGGCCGTGCTGTTCTAGCCGGCCGGCCAGTGCGGCGCTGTCCCCAGTCTGCACGGACACGAAGTTGGTCGACGACTTCAGATGGCGCAGTCCCCGAGCACTGAAGGCTGTGCACAGCTGTTCGTGGCCTTCGCTGTTGACGGCAAGCGTGCGCGCGAGGAAGTCGGCGTCGGTCAACGCGGCCACAGCGCCGGCCTGTGCGGGCTGCGAAACCTGGAACGGCGAGCGTACCCGGCGCAGCATGCCGGCCAGCGCGGGCTGCGCAATGCCGTAGCCCACGCGAAGACCGGCCAGCCCGTACGCCTTGGAGAAGGTGCGCGTCACGAGTAGGTGGGGGTGGCGGCGCACCCAGGCGACGGCGTCGCCCCGAGTCGCGGCGGGTAGGTATTCCAGGTAGGCCTCGTCGAGCACGACCACCGTTCCGTCAGGCTGGGCTCCGATGAAGGCTTCTAGCGTATCGGGGTCAACGCTGGTACCGGTCGGGTTTCCCGGATTCGCGATGTACACGAGCGAGATGGGCTGGCGCTTGCCGTGGCGAAGCATCTCGCCGAGATCGACCGTAAAGTCTGGCGACGGCACCACGATAGACGTCGCGCCCACGCGCTGCGCCGCGTTCACGTAGGCCTGGAACGAGTATTGCGCGTAGAGCGTGAAGCGGCCTGTACTCAGAAGGGCCGTTGTCGCCATGCCGATCACGCTCTCGGAGCCGGCGCCGGTCACCACCCAGTCCGGCGGCACATCGAGCTGTCGAGCTAGCGCCTGGGCGAGGTCGGTGCAGTCGTTGTCCGGGTAGCGGGAAAGGTCGATCGACGACGCGGCCAGAGCCTCCAATGCGCGGGGGCTGGCACCGAGTGGGTTCTCGTTCGATGCAAGCTTGACTATGTGCGCGAGGGGCATGTCGATGCGGCGGGCGAGGTCTTCCATTGGCAAGCCCGGCGAGTACGACTTGAGCTGCTCAATGTGCGGGGGATAGACGGGTGCAGTTCTCACGGGTGTTGTCTTTCGATGTTTTGGATGAAGAGGAAGTCCGGGCGCGAGAAGATCATCAGCCGGCGCGGGCAATTCGTTCCTGCAGCGCACGCACATAGCTGGAGAGCGCGAAGGAAATGCAGAAGTAGAAGATTGCGATGAAAAGGTACATCTCGACCAGGCGGCCGTCGCGCTGCGCGACCTTCGAGGCAGTACCGAAGAGATCGTCCAGGGAGAGCACGTAGACCAGCGAGGTGTCCTGGAACAACACGATGAACTGCATGAGCAGTACCGGCAGCATCTTGCGCAGCGCCTGTGGCAGCACGATGTAGAGAAAGGCGCTCATGCGGTTCATGCCGAGGGCTTGTGCTGCGGCGACCTGCCCGTTCGGCATCGTGCGGATGCCGGAACGGATGATCTCGCAGAAGTACGCCGCTTCGAAGAGCACGAAACTCAGGTAGGCTGACACGGGGGCGCTGAACGGCACGGGCGTGGGCGAGCCGACCACCCATGCCACGACGTAGGGCGCAAGCACATAGAAGGCGAAGAGCCAGAGCACCAGCGGAATGGCGCGGAACACGTTGGCGTACGCGTCGCCGAAGGCGCGCAACAGCCTGCTCTTGCTGAGCCGGGCCATCGCGATCCCACAGCCGAGCAGCAGGCCCGAGAAGCCGGCCACGAGCGTGAGCTTCACGGTGAATGCAAGGCCCGTCGTGAGCAGGTAGGGCAGGGAAACCCAGATGGCGGCGAAGTCGAATCCGGAGAACATGGCGCTTACTTCCCGCCGAAGCCGGGCAGTTCGAGGCGGCGCTCGAAGCGGCGCATCACCGTGACGATCACGAAGTTCAGGATCACATAGATGGTGAGCGCTGCCAGAAAGGCCTCGAACACCCGGAAGGAGAACTCCTGCATCGAATGCGCCTGCGCGGTCAGCTCGACGAAGCCGATCGTCAGGCCGATGGACGTGGCCTTCACGGTGCCCATGGCATCGGTGGTCAGCATCGGCCAGGTGATGCGAAACGCGCGCGGCAGCAGCACGTACCTGTACGACTGAGAGAGGGTCATGCCCAGCGCCGCCGCGGCTAATTGCTGGCCGCGCGCGAGGGCCTGAATGCCGCTGCGCAGCTGCTCGCCCACGCGCGCCGCCATGTAGCAGCCGATGCCGATCACCACGGTGAAAAACGGCGCCGCCTCCCACTGCTTGACCCATTCTCCGGGTGCTTTCGGAAGCAGTTCGGGAAGCACGAAATACCAGATGAAGAGCTGCACAATGAGCGGAATGTTGCGAAACACCTCGACATAGATGCGGCCTGCGGCTTGCGCCTTCCTGGAAGGATGCGTGCGCAGCACACCGACCGCGGTGCCGAGCGTCAGCGCCAACACGAAAATCAACAGCGTGGCAGCCACGGTGTTCGCGAGGCCGACGGCGAGCAGGTAGCCATAGGCGCCGCCTCCGTTGGGCGACTGTTCGAGGAACACCCGCCAATTCCATTGGTAGTTCACGCGATGCCCCGTGATCAGTAAGCGGTGAGGTCGATCGAGTCTGTGGGCTTGGCGTAGGCCTTCTTGAGCGCGGCACCCATCGGGAAGTTCATTCGCAGCCCGCGTGGCGGGATGGGATGTACGAACCACTTGTCGTAGTTGGCCTTTGCGGCCGGCGACGTGAGGTACGCGGTCAGCGCCTTGTCAACTGCAGCCTTGAACTGAGGGTCATCGCGTCGCATCACGAGGCCATACGGCGCGGGCGGGGTGAGGATATCGGGCGAGATTAAATAATCTTCCGGATTCTTGGCGCTGGCGATGACGCTGGCGAGCAGCACATCGTCGCTGACCAGCGCCGCCGCCCGGCCTGTCGAGAGCATCAGGAACGCCTCGGGCTGGTCCTTGGCGCTGACGATGCGCATGTTCAGGTTCTGCTTCTGGTTCATCTCGTTGAGGATGACCATGTGGTTCGTGCCTGGCACGGCTACGACGGTCTTTCCCGCGAGATCGGCAATCGACTTGAGGTTGCTGCTCTTCTTGGCAGCGAACGCGGTGGCCGTCAGAAAGAATGTGTTGCTGAACGAGACCTGCTTCTGGCGCTCCGCGTTGTTGCTGACGCTGGCGCAATCGAGGTCGATGGTGCCGTTGCCTAGCAGCGCGAGGCGGGTCTGCGCCGTCACAGGTTTGAGCTCGACCTGGAGTGCCTTGATACCGGCATCGGCCTTCAGGCTGTCGACCAGGGCCTTGCAGATGTCGACCGTGAAGCCGATCACCTTCTGGTTGTCGTCCACGTAGGCGAAGGGAACCTGGTTTTCCCGCACGCCGAGCGCGATCGTGCCTGTGTCGGCGAGCTTCTTCAGCGTGCCTGACAGCGGCGCTGCCAGCGTCTGCGCCGAACTCGTCGAAAAGCTTGTTGCCAGAGCGACGCCGACGATCCATGTGGGGAGAGGATTGCGCATCTTTTTTCCTTCAGAAAGAGTGGAGGGGAGACCAACGGATGGTCTATGCCGCGATGCGGGCTGTCCATGCCGCCGTCGGCATCGCGATTCCACATCGCTATCAGTCGGAAGCGAACGCGGCGTGGTGTGAGTACTCATGAGCCGGCGGGCGATGCGCAACGGCAATCTCGATGACACCGAAGCTGTGGACGCGCAGTGTCACTGCGCACACGATGGCTGGTCACTTCAGGAGGTCACCGCCTTGCCGTCCCCGAAACCGTCCCCCGCCTTTATCTCTGGTTCGATTGACGCCAGGCCGGCGGTCCCCGAGAGCATTCCGCCGTGGCCTTGCTACCTCAACGGCGAGTTCACCAACCTGCGCGAGGCGCAGGTGTCCGTCCTCGACCGGGGCTTTCTTTTTGGCGATGCGATCTACGACGTCGTGCCGGCCTACGAGGGCCAGCCCTTCATGTTCGAAGCCCACATGGCGCGCCTGGCGCGCGGCCTAGCCGAAATGAGGATTCCCAACCCGATGGAGCGCGACGCATGGCACCGCCTCACGATGAGGTTGCTGGCCATGCATGCAGAAGCCGACCCGCACCCGGGTGGCGTGCGCCATCAACTGGTCTACTTCCAGATCACGCGCGGTGTTGCGATGCGCGAGCATGCCATGCTGAAGGGCCTTGCGCCCAACGTGTTCGCCATGGTCAATCGGATGCCTGTACCGACTGAAGCGCATCGCCGCTACGGCGTCGCCTGCATCACGGCGGAGGACTTTCGTTGGCGCAAGGCGCATCTCAAGTCCACCAGCCTGCTGGGCGCTGTTTTCTCGAAGCAGTTGAGCGTGGACGCGGGCGTTGCCGACACCATCATGTTCCGCAACGGCCAGCTCAGTGAGGCCTCTGCAAGCAATGTCTGGATGGTGAAGAAGGGCTGGGTGGTCGGGGTACCAAGGAGCAACCGGGTGCTTGAAGGCGTGCGCTACGGGCTGCTGGAGTCGCTTTGCCGCGATGAAGGATTGCCCTTCGAGCTGCGAGAGCTGTCGCGCGCGGAAGTGTTCGATGCGGACGAGCTGATCTTGTCGTCCGCGGTGAAGGAACTGGTGCCGGTGGTCGAGCTCGATGGCCGGCAGATTGGGGACGGCACGCCGGGCGCTGTCTTTGCAAGACTTTACGCCGCGTACGCGCGGGCTGTTGAACGCAATTGCACGCTCAGGGCGGGGGGCGCCGATACGCAGCCTGGCTGATGCGCGAGAAAGAGCGAAGCATCGCGACCAGCGTCTTCGCCTCGGGGCTCAGCCTGCGGCTAGCCCTGGACACAATGCCAACCTCGTAGCGTCGCGATGGGTGCGGAAGTTTAATCTCCACAAGCTGCCGCGCCGTCAGGGGATGGTCCAAGATGGATCTTGGCATGCGCGACACGCAGTCGGAGTCGATCAGCATCGAAACGGCGCCAAACAGCGAGTCGGACACCGCAGCGATGCGCGGGCGTCCCATCTGTGGCTGCAGGAACAGCTCTTGGATGCTTTCGTCGTCCTGTCCGGGGCGCCCCGGCGCGCCCACTATCACCCATTGGAGGCCGGCCAGCTCGCCAATGGTGCGCGCGCCCGCGCTGGGGTGGCCGGCGCGCGCAACGATAACCGCCTCCGATTCGTAGAGTACGTCCACCCGCAAATCCGCCGCGTCAAGCATGTGGGGCAGTCGCATGACAGCAAGCTCCAGCCTGTTGTCCCGCAACGCTGAGAGCAGCTCCGAGTTAGCGCTTTGCGTCAGGTGGATGGCTACGTCCGGCAGCGCTCGGCGAAAGTCCTGCAGTACGGCGGGCACGAGCCGCAGCGACGGCTCGACCGACACGCCCAGCGCGATACGCGTTGCCCGGCGGCCCTGCATGCCGCGCAGCCATTCCTCGGCCCGCGTGGCCTCGATGAGCGCTGCCTGCGCGTAGGGAAGAAAGGCCTGCCCGTCAGCCGTGAGTGACACGCCCTTGGCCGTGCGTTCGAAGAACGAGAGCCCATGCTCGTTCTCGAGCCGCGCGACGCTCTTGGTCAGGCCGGCCTGAGAGACATCGAGCGCGCGGGCTGCTGAGCGAAAGCCGCCGTACGTGATCACGGCATTCAAGTCACGAAGTTGCTGCAGATTCATGGCGTGGCCAGGAGCGGTGAAGGGAGCCACTATGCCGCAGCCGGACGATGGCGAGAAGCACTCGTGTACAGAGGGAGCATTGATTAGCATCGGATATCAATTGATTTGATATTTAAACTTCACAAATCTACGGTTGGCGCATGAAATACCCGGATCGGGCTTTTAGCCATTCCGATTTCAAAGGCAGAAACTTGATAAAGATTCAGAATGTGTCGAAGTGGTACGGCCCGGTGCAGGTGCTCAACGAGTGCTCGGTCAGCATCAAGCAGGGCGATGTGGTCGTGGTCTGCGGCCCGTCGGGCTCCGGCAAGTCCACGCTGATCAAGACGGTCAACGCACTCGAGCCCTTCCAGAAGGGCGAGATCACGGTCAACGGCATCGCGCTGCACGACCCCAAGACCAACCTGCCCAAGCTGCGCTCCAAGGTCGGCATGGTGTTCCAGCATTTCGAGCTGTTCCCGCACCTGTCGGTGACCGAGAACCTCACGATCGCGCAGATCAAGGTGCTGGGCCGCAGCGTCGACGAAGCCAAGACTCGCGGCCTGAAGATGCTCGACCGCGTGGGCCTGATGGCGCACAAGGACAAGTTCCCCGGCCAGCTCTCGGGTGGCCAGCAGCAGCGCGTGGCCATCGCGCGCGCGCTGTCGATGGACCCGATCGTGATGCTATTCGACGAACCAACCTCGGCGCTCGACCCTGAAATGGTGGGCGAGGTGCTCGACGTGATGGTGAGCCTGGCCAAGGAAGGCATGACCATGATGGTCGTGACCCACGAAATGGGCTTCGCGCGCAAGGTGGCCAACCGCGTGATCTTCATCGACGTGGGCGGCCGCATCCTCGAAGACTGCACGAAGGAAGACTTCTTCGGCAATCCCGACGCCCGCAAGCCGCGCACCAGGGACTTCTTGGAAAAAATTCTGCAGCATTGAAAGTTGGCCGATCGTGTCTGCATTGAGTTCAGGCAAGCGTCGAGCCCTTCGACTTATCCACGCTAGTGCTAACAACCAGGAGTACGTATGAAATCTGACATGTCCCGTCGCACCATGCTCGCGGGCGCCGCATCGCTCACCCTGCCTGGCCTCACGGCTTGTGCCGGAGTAGGATCTGCAAAATCCAAGGCAGCGCATTACGTGCTTGTTCACGGTGCCTGGCACGGCGCGTGGTGTTGGAACAAGCTCATTCCCCTATTGCGCGCCAAAGGGCACATGGTGACCGCGGTCGATTTGCCCGGTCGCTGGGCCCGCCCTGAACTTGCTGCGGCAACCACGCCTGCAGACTTTGTCGAAAGCGTTGGCCAAGTGCTGCGTGCGTCGCCCGTGCCTGTGATCCTGGTCGGCCACAGCCTGGGGGGCGCTACCATATCGCTCGCTGCGGAAGCCTATCCGGACCGTATTGCGCGGCTCGTATACGTTTCCGCATTCTTGGTGCCCCATGGGCAAACGGTTGGCTCCATTGCGATGTCGGACAAAGGCACGTTGATCCCGGTCTCGACTCGCCGGGATCCCTCGACGCGCGTTTCTACTGTCATCCCAGAGCGTGCGAAAGATGTGTTCTACGCAGACTGTTCGGAAGACGAGGTGCGAACGGCGCTTCAACTGCTTTGCGGGGAGCCCGCGACCATGGGGACCGCCCGCATGTCGTTGAGCAGCGATCGGTTTGGGAGAGTCGACCGTACCTATGTGGAATGTCTGCAGGATCGAGCGATATCGATCGAGACGCAGCGAGCAATGCAAGCGGGTACGCCATGCCAGCGGCACTTCACGCTCGACAGTAGCCATTCACCATTTCTGTCCAAGGCGACGGAGCTGGCAGCGATATTGGATTCGCTCGCCTGAATAGCTGCCTGCTCGAGGTCGAGGATCTTGATGACCGTGAAGACTCGAGCATTTGACACGTGCGGGCGTCAGCCACGGAGAGGAACGCCTTCTTCTGATAACGATCGTTTGGTGAACGAGCCATATTCCATGCTTCGTTCACTTGTCAACGGTGGAACTCTGGTCGCGAGGAGTACCCGCGCCCGACTATGCTTGCCGATCGTTCATCTAACGACCTCATTCCATGGCCAGACTCGAGCACCCATTCGATAGTGCGATCGCCCTCGACGGCCTCGGCGACGAACGATTCGTGGCCCGCACCACTGCCGAGTACGCGAACATGGTCGGCCCCTTCGGCGGCACGATCGCAGCGGTGCTGATGCAGTCCGTGCTGGGGCACCCGGCGCGCCTCGGCGATCCGGTCGCGTTCACGGTCAACTTCGCCAGCCCGATTGCCGACGGGGCCTACGAGATCGTGGCCCGTCCGGCGCGCACCAACCGGTCAACCCAGCACTGGTCGATCGTCGCTTCGCAATCTGGCGACGTCGTCGCGACAGCGACGGCTGTTTTCGCCAAGCGCCGCCCAACCTGGTCGAGATCCGAGGCGGAGCCGCCGCCCTCAGTCGTCCCGTTCGATCGGCTGGCGCCCTCACCCTCGGCGGGCGGCCCACCCTGGGTGAGCCGTTACGAGACGCGCTCGATGGCTGGCGGCATGCCGAGCGACTGGGACGGTGGCGAAGGGGAGAGCTCGACGAGCTGCCTGTGGGTGCGCGACGACCCGCCGCGCCCGCTGGACTACGCATCGCTGGCGGCCCTGTGCGACACCTTCATGCCGCGCATCTTCATCCGTCGCCGGACGGCGGTGCCGATCGCCACGGTAACGATGACCACATATTTCCACGCCGACGCGCAGATGCTGATTGCCCAAGGCGATCGACCGTTGCTCGGCGTCGCCCGCGCGCTCAACTTCCGCGACGGCTACTTTGATCAATCCGCGAAACTTTGGGACGCCCAGCAGCGGCTGCTCGCGAGCACGCACCAACTGGTCTACTACCGAGAGTGATCGACGGAGCCCGACAACCGGTTGGCCGCCTCTCCAGGAATGAGCGTAGGTGTGGTGCCTGACGCGTTGCGCCTGTTCAGTCAGTCGCATCCGTCCGTGCACGTGACGGTCCAGATCAACGACACCAGCACGATCACGAAGTGGACAGCCGCGGGTTACTGCGACTTCGCCCTGTCCTCGTTCGTCCCTGATCCCCACCCGGTCGAGCGACTGCTGCTCCATCGAGGCCGCGCGGTGTGCCTCCTGCCGGAAGGTCACCGCCTTGCCGGAAAACGCATGATTCGTTCGTCCGATCTCGCAGGCAAGTCGTTCATTTCACTCACCCCCAAACGACCCGGCTATGCAGTTGATCGACGCGTTCAAGCCCGACTTGCGCAGCGTCGACATCGAAACCACCCACGCAGCGACTGTGTGAATGATGGTCTTACGCGGTCTGGGGGTCAGTGTGATGGATCCGCTAGCATTTCGCGCACTTGGGCCGCCGGGCGTGGTGGCGCTCCCGTTCGATCCGCCGTTGTTCTTTGAGTGCTACTCACTGCACGCGCGAGACCGCATCGACCAAGGGTGGCACAAGCTTTTCTGGCATCGGTCAAGTCAGTGTTGTCCGCGATGTAAAGGCTTCGCCGCGTTTGGAGAGCGCGCCGGCGATGATGGCAATCGCGTTCACCCGTCGGGGACCTTCGAGCCCGTATGTGCTTAGGTTCTCGTTTGCGCGATATCGGCCGCCGGCCACGCCAACATTGCAACAGCGATCATCCGGTCCAATTCGCTCCTGGTAGCACCCGCCTGCGGTAGATCCAAAATCGCTTGCATCACCCCGAGAAAACACCAAGCCAGCGCGGCGACATCTGCCCCACGGGGCAGCTCCCCAACTGCAATTGCTTCCCGAAGCAGACTTTCGAGCAGAGTGCGCTGCTGGCTCATCCCCGAGATTGCTGCTTTCCGTCCTTCCGGCGGCAGATCGACCAGCTCGGCACAACTTCTTGCGAGCAGGCAACCCGGCGGTCGACGGGACCCCGTGGGCAGCAGCCCGCGCAGCAGTGCTTCGAGCCGCGCACGCGCACTGCCGCCCTCGTATGACTTCATCCTGCGCAGCACCCGATCCGTATAAGTTGCAAGTGCGATCTGGAACAGGCCATCCTTGTCCTGAAAACGTTGGTAAAGGCTTGAACGCGACAGTCCGGTCGCTTCCGTCAGCACATTGATCGTCGTAGCCGCGTATCCGTGACGCCAGAAGGCATCCACGGCGGCATCAATGACGGAACCTTCGTCGTACTGTGGCTTTCCGCCCATTTGAAAAGAACCTTTGACAAGATGGAATACTCGTTCCAAGATATGTGGATCGTTCGTTCCATGATACTTCTCGAAGACGCAGACAATGCTCGACTCCAATGCCAAAAGACCTCGGATTGCCATTGCGGGTGCAACAGGACGCGTTGGCGTCAGTTTGACGGCGTTGTTCGCCGACGACCCGGTTGATCTCGTCGTACTAACGCGCCAATCCAGCCCAGCGAAACTGCCCGAAGGGGTGGCCACGTTCAAGGTTGACTTCAACCGCGCGGAGACGCTCGAGACGGCCCTGCGCGGCGTCGACCGGCTCTTCATCGCGCATGGCACCTCCCTCGAACAGGTCGCCAACGAAATCGCGTTGATCGATGCAGCAGTCGCAGCAGGCGTTCGGCACATCGTCAAACTGTCTGCCCTCGGTCCTGCGACCCGACTTCTTCCCCTCGCTTGGCACATGCAGATCGAGGCGCATCTGGCACAGCAGCCGATCGCATCTACGGTCTTGCGGCCGACAACGTTCACCCATGTGCTCAAGCGCGTGGGGCCACACATCGCCGCCGGTTCCTGGGCTGGCGCGGCAGGGAATGGCCGGGTGAACTTCATCGATACCCGCGATGTTGCCGAGGTGGCCCGCATCGCATTGCTTGAGGAGATCGAGCCAACGTCGCAACGTGCGTATCACCTGTCTGGTCCACGCGCATGGACCATGACGCAGGTGGCAGAGGAGTTGGCCCGCCTGCTGGGGCATTCGGTTATCTATATCGACCGTTCGCCTGCTGAGCAGCGAGAGGCGCTGCTCGGCGCCGGACTTTCTCCATTGGTAGCCGATCTTCTGGTTGGCCTCGACCAGATGTTCCGCGAGTCAACGATCGCCGAAACAACGTCGACGGTCGAGGAACTGACCGGAAAGGTTCCTCGCTCGTTAACCGAGTGGCTGACCGAGAACCTAAGCGAATTTCGAGCCTGAGCTCTCCGTTCCCCGCCGCCAAGGAATCGAAGCATCGTTCGCAGGTGCGCCGGCTCCCGAGCTGGTCAACTGGCGCGGTCTCCGAAACGGCACCTGCCTCGGTCCGTGCGACACATCAGCGCATTGCAGCCCTGCGGAAATCGGACGGCGTCACGCCGGTCGCCTTCTTGAATGCAGTGCTGAAGTGCTGAGCATGGCTGAAGCCGCATTCCAGCGCGACTTCAGTTGCGGTGCGGCGAGGATCCAAAAGGAATTCCTTGGCTCGCTGGAGACGCAGGCCGTACACAAAGCGCAATGGCGTCTGCCCGGAACTGTCCCGAAAGGCCCGCATGAAATGCCGGGGACTGACGCCGGCGATTTCCGCCAGGCCATCGATCGTGAACGGTCTCGACAAGTCGGCCTCGATGTAGTCGATGACGCGGCGCAAGCTGCCAGGTGCGAGGCCCCCGGACGGGCGAACGGTGGCTGGGGGGGTGCCGTTGACGCGCCCGAGCAGGGCGAGTGCCTGCATTGCCCAGCCTTCGGCGAACAGCCCATAAAGGCTGTCTGCATTGCGCGCCTCACGGCATAGAACCGAAAGGCCACGTTGCAGATCTTCGTTGCCGAAGGCAATCAGCGGCCTATCGAAGTGGCAGCCGGCGCCGGACGCAACGGTCGGGTCGAGGAAGACCACCGTGTAGTCGAACTGTGGCGCGACGTCGAATTCGCCTTCGACCGAAGTCGAGGCGGGGAACAGCGCAAGGCTTGTTCCTTGTTTTATTCCGGAGTGGATGCGGCGGCCGTCGAGCTCCAGATTCAACTCTTTGAGGCCGTTGCGAAACCAGAACAGCGCGAGCCGCGGTTGGCGAAAGCGCCAGGAAATGGGGCCGGTCGCTCGGCGCGCGAGGACTTCAAGATGCGTGGTGCGCGAATCAACAATGGTGCCGGATACGAATTCGCCCCCAACCTCGCGATATTCAGTTTGTGCGTCTAGGTGGCCATGCATTGCTTGCCTCCGCTTCGGCCTTGCGCCTGTCATGGTGCGGCGCGTCCTCTCCCTTGATCTCGCAAGCGAACCGCAACCGTATCGCTTGCGTCTCTATCCTACACCTTGGCTCCTTGTGCTGCTCTGCAGCAACGGCGATGCGGTGAGCCCAGGGCAACGAGCCCCCGCCGTTTGCTTTTGCAAACACGGTCGACCTGTTCCCTCTCAGAACTTGACTTTCCCGATGCCCTTCAACTGGAGGATTTCCCGAGCTTCGTCTGGGCTGGCAATTTCGAGACCGAGCCCTTCGATTATCTGGCGCACCTGCAGCACCTGCGCCGCATTGCTCTCGGCCAGCGTGCCGCGTCCAAGCCATAGGCTGTCTTCTAGTCCGACGCGCACATTGCCGCCCATACTGGCAGACATTGCTGCAAGGCGAAGCTGATCCTTGCCTGTCCCCAGCACCGACCAGCGATAGTCATCGCCGAACAGGCGATCGGCCGTCCGCTTCATGTGCAACACGTCTTCAGGATGCGACCCGATACCGCCCAGGATCCCGAACACGGTCTGAACAAAGAACGGCGCCTTGACCAGACCACGCTCTACGAAGTGCGCCAGGTTGTAAAGATGGCTCACGTCGTAGCACTCGAATTCGAAGCGCGTGTCGTTGGAAGCACATTGCGCCAGGGCGTATTCGATATCCCTGAAGGTGTTGCGGAAGATCAGGTCACGACTGGCTTCGAGCGCCTCGCGCTCCCAGGCATGTTTGAACTTCTTGAAACGCGCCAGCATCGGGAACAGTGCGAAGTTCATGGAACCCATGTTGAGTGAGGCCACCTCGGGCGCGAAGCGCATTGACGGCTGGATGCGCTCCTCGATCGTCATGTAGGGCGAGCCACCGCTGGTGACATTCAACACTGCATCGGTGCGTGCCTTGATCTGCGGCAAGAATCGGGCGAATGCATCGGGGCTTTGATCCGGCTTGCCTGTGACAGGATCACGCGCATGCAGGTGAATGATCGCGGCACCAGCCTGGGCCGCGCCGACCGAAGCTTCGATGATCTCTTCCGGTGTAACCGGTAGATGCCGTGACATTGAGGGCGTGTGGATCGCACCGGTGACAGCACATGTGATGATGACTTTGCTCATATTGCGAAAGGGAAACCCGCGTTGGACGGCCAGTTTCTTCCTGCCGTCGCCATCTTCAAATCTGGGCCTTGCCGCCGTCGACGAACAGTTCAATACCGTTGACGAAGCTTGAATCATCGGAAGCAAGGAAGACCGCCGCCTTGGCAATTTCGTCCGCATCACCGACGCGGCCCATGGGGATCCGCGAGGCGAGGGCATTGAGCATTCCCTGCTGCCGTGCGGCGTCGGGGCCGGCCAGGCCAAAGAAGCCTGGCGTCTTGGTGGGTCCGGGGCTGAGCGTGTTGACCCGGATGCCGCGACCCTTGAGATCGAGAATCCAGTTGCGAGCGAATGAGCGTACGGCGGCCTTTGAGGCGGCATAGACACTGAACCCCTCGGCGCCTCCGCTGGCGGCGGTGGAGCCAGTCAAGATCACTGATGCGCCGTCCGCAAGCAATGGCAAAGCCTTCTGTACAGTAAACAGTACGCCCTTGACGTTACTGCCAAAGGTGTCGTCATACTGCTCCTCGGTGATTTTCCCGAGTGGCAGCAGCGAGCCGCCGCCAGCGTTGACGAACAATACGTCGATCCGACCGAAATCCGATCTCACCCAAGCAAACAGCTTGTCAAGTTCGGCCATGTTCGATGAGTCGACCCGGATGCCGGTAGCGTTATCGATTGCAGACACCGCAGCGTCGAGTTCAGCCTGTCGGCGTCCGGTGACGATGACATGCGCTCCCTCATCGGCGAACCGCTTGGCCGTAGCGAGCCCGATTCCGGTGGATCCTCCGGTAACAATTGCGATCTTGCCTTCAAGTTTGCGTGACATGAAAGTTTCCTTGATTGTTTGTGAGTGGAGTGGGGTCGGATGCTGCGAGGATCGGCTGTGTGCAGATGCGCGCAGACTGCCTTGACCTCACACGCGAGGGGCTTCGGGCAGGCGTTCACCGCCACGCACGACGTATTTGGCGGGATAAAGTGCGACGAGAACCTCGACTTCGTCCTCTGACGCTCCGGTGCACGCGCTCCAGATCGAGCTCACCCTTTTGGCCAGCGACAGCACGGCGCCATCGCTGCGCCCATCACGTATGTGACAGAAGATCAGCGTTTCGGAAGTGGCCTCTCCCGAACGGTAGGTGTTCTCGGGAGTGGCTTCATGGAAGACGACGCTGATCAGGTCGAGCGGCGAGAGGATGATTTCCCTGATCGCGCTGGTGAACTCGGCGGCCATCTTGGCCTTGACGCCAGCTTGGATTCCGGCCTTGCATTCGCAAACAATGACGGGCATTTTGTGTCTCCGTGGGAGGGTGGGCTATTGAGGCCCCCAGTCTCTCGGAACATAGTCATTGCTGATTGCAGCGCGGCGCCACCACTTGCTTGGAAGTGCCACGAAATGGGTTCCTGACCGCTACGGGTTGCGTCTGCGCCAATGACTTTGTCCGAGGCGCCGCGTTTGGAGCCTCGTGTACTTGAAACCTTCGTGGCCGCACGGTCATGTCCGCGCCGATGCAGTGCTCCGCGCATGCGCTCAGTGCTTCACCGATTCCCGGTTCGCAGAACACTTCTCAGGTCCGCCGCAGCACTGGCAACCTTGCCGGCTGCGGCTTGCAGCGCGCCATCAGACGAAACCAAAGCACTGAAGGCCGGTGCCGATTTCGTGCTGGCCCGTGTCGTGGCATCCGGCGACACGGCCGGCGTAGCCGCTGCGGTGATTACTCGCGATCAGACCCTCTACGCCGGAGCGCGGCGCAATGGCGGAACGGCATCCGCCAAGTCCCGCTTTAACGGGTCCGAGCGCGACTGTCGCTGCCGAAGTTCGACAGCGGACGTAAGTCATCGGCGCCAGTCCGTCGCCGCGCCGCTTCTCAGAGAGTAGGCCGTTGAGTAGAGGTCGCCATCGAATTGCCCGCCCTCAGCAGGTCGAGCATCAAGGCCGCTGGCCGACGGCGCTCGTGTCGTGGCTGTGCGAAGAGATCGATGGCCTTTGCTTGATCAGAGCAACCGCGACACCGCCGATCACCGCGGCAATTGCAATCGCGAGGAAGTTCTGCACCAGCGGCAGCTTCATCGAGACCAGCAGTCCAATCATGATCGGCGCCGCGATCGCGCCGATGCGCCCGACCCCCGAAGCAAAGCCGAGTCCCGTCGAGCGGATCGAAGTCGGGTAAAACTGCCCGGCATACGCGTACAGCAGGATCTGTGTGCCCAGCGTCGACGCGCCGACGATGGCAATGATCAGGAACAGCGGTTGAGTGCCGTAGCCGAGCAGCGTCAGCGAGACGGCGGCGACCGCGAAGAATCCGCTCGTCACCCACTTGATGTTGAGCTTGTCGGCCAGCCATCCGCCACCGACGGCGCCCACGACCGCACCGGCGTTGTAGGCGAGCAGGAAGTTCAGCGCGGAACCGAGGCTGTAGCCGGCCATGCCCATCAGCTTGACCAGCCAGGAACTGAGCGCATAGAGCATGAACAGGCAGGTCATGAAAGCGAGCCAGAACATCAACGTGCTAAAGCTGCGGCCGTCCAGGAACAGCCCGCCTACGGTCGGACCTTCGGCCTTGTCCTCAGCGGGAACGAGAAACTCCTCGTGCGGCTCGAGCCGCATGTCTGGCCGCATCTTCCGGACCACTTCGCGCAGCCGCGTGTCGTCGTGCTGCTTGATCAGGAACGGCAGTGATTCAGGCATGTACTTCAGGATGAACGGGATCAGCACCACTGGGGCGCCCGCGGCAATGAACACCGATTGCCAGCCGTAGGTCTCGATGAACTGCTTTCCGAGCAGCGCGGCGAGGATGCTGCCGGCCGCGTAGCCGCAGCACATCAGCGTGACCATCAAGCTGCGCACCTTCTTAGGTGAGTATTCGGTCATCTGCGCGGCCGCTGTCGGGATCGCGCCGCCAATGCCGAGCCCGGCGAGGAAGCGCATCACGCTGAAGGTAATCGGATCGTTGGTGAACCCGGCCGCCGCGGTGAAGACGCTGAACATGAATACGCAGATCGAGATCGCCCAACGGCGGCCAATCCTGTCGGCCAGCGCGCCGAGCGCGATCGCACCGAACATCATGCCGAACAGTGCTGAACTGGCCATGAATCCGGCGGTCGCGGCCTCGACATTCATCGCCTTCATGATCGATGGAAGCGCGATGCCAGCGACCGCCAGGTCATAGCCGTCGAGCACTAGGACCACGAAACACCACAGCAGCACGGACCAGTGAAAGCTGTTGAACTTGGCCTCGTCGGCCAGGTTGTGAGCATCTATGGGGCGGGTTGGCTTCATTGACTTGTCTCCTTTTATTTTTTCAGTACGAGGTTCAGGATGCAGCGCAGACTGCCTTGACCTCACACGCGAGGGGCTTCGGGCAGGCGCTCACCGCCACGCACGACGTATTTGGCGGGATAAAGTGCGACGAGCACCTCGACTTCGTCCTCTGACGCTCCGGTGCACGCGCTCCAGATCGAGCTCACCCTTTTGGCCAGCGACAGCACGGCGCCATCGCTGCGCCCATCACGTATGTGGCAGAAGATCAGCGTTTCGGAAGTGGCCTCTCCCGAACGGTAGGTGTTCTCGGGAGTGGCTTCATGGAAGACGACGCTGATCAGGTCGAGCGGCGAGAGGATGATTTCCCTGATCGCGCTGGTGAACTCGGCGGCCATCTTGGCCTTGACGCCAGCTTGGATTCCGGCCTTGCATTCGCAAACAATGACGGGCATTTTGTGTCTCCGTGGAAAGTGGGCTATTGAGGCCCCCAGTCTCTCGGAACATGGCCGTTGCTGATTGCAGCGCGGCGCCACCACTTGCTTGGAAGTGCCACGAAGTGGGTTCCTGACCGCTACGGGTTGCGTCTGCGCCAATGCAGTGTTCCGCGCATGCGCTCAGCGTGCGCTGCGCTTGCTTTGGCCCTCCAACTGCGCGAGGGTGAATGTCCTGCCGCTTTCCAAGAAGCGCTCGACCGGCTTGTCGGGCGTTGCCCGAGCGAATCGGTTCGGCCGGTACTCGCGAAACCGCAATTGAGTGGTGGCCGCTGCCCCAGGCCGTCATCGCGGTTCTCTCTTGACGATCTCCGCTCCCATGTCCGCGAGCGGCATCGCGCCGTACGGGCCAGCCGCCGTTGAGCAGAACTCGCCCACTTGCACACCACGAAGAGGTGGGCGCGAATTGAATCTCCGCGAAGCGTTGTTGTTCCATGGCGGTGGAGATCGAGGCCATCCCACGGAGGAAGCGTATTAAATACATCTATTGACAAAACAGATTAGTCTATTCACAATGACCATCTTGTCAGAGATGTGGCGATGGTCGCCAGGCACGCCCGAGGCTGTCGTCAAGAAATTGAGCCAGGACTTCGCGGACGTCGTCAGAAACAAGGATTTCGCAGAGAAGAACCTGATTCAGGTGGGTCTGACACCGGTGGGCAGTTCGCCCGAAGAACTCAGGCAGCGCATAGCGCGCGATGTAACTGCAGTGGCGGAGTTCGTACGCTCCGCCGGGATCAAACCAGAGTGAAGGACCGACATGCAAGGAAAGATCGCGATCGAAGAGCATTGGGAGTCACCCGAAGTCGATACGCCCGCCACCTTCGGGTTTGTCAACGCCGATTACCTGGCCCACTTGAACCAGCGGCTGCAGGATGTCGATCGCCGGCTGGCGGAAATGGATGCTGCCGGCATTTCCATCGCGGTGCTCTCGCTGACGCAGCCCGGTGTTCAAGGTATTCAGGACACGCCAACGGCCGTCGATTTTGCGCGGCGCATGAATGACCATGCGGCCGAGACATTGGCGAGGCGGGATCCCGCGCGCCTCAAGACCTTTGCTTGTGTCGCGCTGCAAGATCCCGAACAGGCGGCACTGGAAGCGCAGAGGGCGTGCAGAGAACTCGGGTGCGTCGGCGTTCTTGTCAACGGATTCACCGACTTGGGCGACGACAACGCGCGATACCTGGACGAGCCGGAAGTCTTGCCCTTCTGGGAGGCCGTCAGTGAGTTGGGGGTGCCGGTTTACCTCCATCCCCGCATGCCACTCACGAGTCAACGCAAAGCCTACAAAGGTTACCCGGGCCTCGTCGGATCCGCCTGGGGTTTCGGCCACGAAACTGCCACCCACGCGCTTCGGCTGATGTTGAGCGGGCTCTTCGATCGTTTTCCAAAACTTAATGTGATGCTCGGACACCTCGGTGAAGGTCTGGCGCTTTCGCTGCCCCGGGTTGAGCATCGGTTTCGCCACCAATTGCCGGGCTCGCACGGAACGCATCTGCGCACGCCGATGGAGTACTTCTGCGACAACTTTTATGTGACGACTTCCGGGACGTTTCGCACGCAGGGGCTGCTCCATACGATCAGCGAGATCGGCGTCGACCGCGTGCTCTTCGCGGTCGACTATCCCTACGAGTCGATGAGCGAAATCACCGAATGGTTTGACAACTGCCCGATCAGCCCGAACGACAAGCGACAGGTGGCATCCGGGAATGCGCGCCGCCTGTTTGGTCTCTGAGCGATCGAATCCCACGGCGAGAAGGACTCCAGACATGCTGACAGAAGTTGCCTCCCACACCAATCCGAAGTCGTCCCACGCGGTAAGTGAACAAGCGATACGCACGGATCTGGCTGCGTGCTACCGATTGGCCGCGCATTTCCGCATGACGGACATGACTTACACGCACATCTCCGCACGGCTTGACGGCGGGGAAGAGTTTTTGCTCAACGCTTTCGGGCTCTTGTTTGAAGAAGTCTGCGCATCCAATCTGGTCAAGGTCAGCGCATCCGGAGAAGTTCTGGACGACCCGACCGGAGTCGGCATCAATGCCGCCGGCTTCGTGATCCACAGTGCCGTGCACGCCGCGCGTCCCGATGTGCGCTGCGTAATGCATACCCATACGGCGGCAGGGATGGCGGTGTCAACGCATCCCGAGGGGCTGCTTCCGATCACGCAGCATGCAATGCGATTCCACAATCGCATTGCCCGGCATGCGTATGAAGGTATCGCCATCGACCTCGCCGAGCGGGAGAGGTTGGCGAAGGACCTGGGCGAACACAACGCCATGATTCTGGAGAACCACGGCCTGCTGGCCTGCGGCCGCACGGTTGCCGAAGCCTTCGGCACGATGTACTACCTCGAACGCGCCTGCCAGGCACAAGTGGCGGCGCTCGGCAGCGGGGTCAAACCCCTGATGCCATCGCGGGACGCAATTGAAAAGACCGCGAACCTGTTTCACGAGAACCGTGGAAAAGCCGATCACCGCGACTGGCCGCCCCTGCTGCGAATGCTGGACCGGGTTGATCCATCGTTTCGAAACTAGCACGTTCGGGCAAGCACATGCTCTTCATCATCGGGCCGACGCGGGCCGGGCCGCTCATGAAGAAAATCGCGTCATTGCTCGAGGACGCTGGTCGTTCGGCCGCCGTCATTGCAACCGAAAGCCAGGACCTGCTGGACTTTCCGGAGTTGGCGCAAGCCACCGTGCTCGTCTGCCTGATGATCCCCTGCGGGGCCAGGGAAATGGATGCGATGCCGGCGCTGCGAGGAATCGTGTCGCCGCTGCTCGGCTATGACTGGATTGATGTCGAGGAGGCCGCACGCAGGTCCATCCCGGTGGTCAACGGGGAGATTCGCGAGAGCAGGGAGAGCATGGCCGAAGCGACCATCATGCTCGTGCTTGCGTTGCTGTACCGGTTGCGCGAAACGGAAGCCGAGCTTCGCGCAGGTGGCGAACGTGTCCAGCACCGCAACATGTTGAAGGGTCGCACCGTCGGCATCGTGGGCTATGGCGGCATCACGCGCGAGATCGTTCAGCGCCTCAAGGGCTGGCAGGCCACGATCCTGGTGCACACCCGCGGGGCACAGGAAAACGAGGACGGCATTTCCTTGGTGTCAAGCGATCACCTTTTAGCCGCCAGCGACGTGGTGCTGCTGATGACCCGGCTGGACGATGGCAACAGGCATTGGCTGGATAGAGGCCGTCTGCAACTGATGAAGCGTGGTGTGCTCCTTGTCAATACCGCCCGGGGCGGGCTCGTGGACGAGGACGCGTTGTTGGAAGCTTTGCAGTCCGGCCAGGTGGGCGCCGCCGCCCTCGACGTGTTCGAAACTGAACCGCTGCCCACCAGCCACCCGTTCCGGCAGCTTTCCAACGTCATCCTGACGCCGCACTCAGTCGGCCATACGGTGCAAACGATTGAGCAGATCCCGCGTACGGCGGTCGCCAACATCTTGGCGCTGCTGGATGGAAAGCTGCCCGAGAGCTGCAAAAACAAAAGTCTATTGACACCAGTCAAGGACTAGTTGGACTGCCTTAGAACCAAGGAGACGATATGAAGTGGATGCTTGTTTTGATCGGGTTGGTGTTTTCATGCTTTTGTGCGAATGCGCAGACGCAGCCGTTTCCGCAAAAGCCGGTGAAAATCGTGGTGCCGTATCCGCCCGGGGGCATGGACATCCTGTATCGAGCGCTTGCCGTTGAGCTATCGAACAAATGGGGGCAGCCAGTCATCGTGGAGAACCGTGCAGGTGCAGATTCGCTGATAGGCGCCGAGTTCGTGGCCAAAGCCCCGCCAGACGGATACACGATCTTGGCAACGGGCGACTTTACGCTCGTCGCCAATCGATTTCTCTATGCGAAGCTGCCGTACGACCCTGACAAGAGCTTTGTGCCGGTGTCGCTCGTGGCACAGACGGAAATGTTCCTTCTCGCGAGCGAGAGCTTGCCGGTGAACGACCTTCGGGAACTCGTGGCATACGCTCGCGCGCACCCGAAGCAACTCAGTTTCGGTTCGTTTTCGAAGGGCAGCCAGGCCGACCTCGCTTTCCTGGCATTGAACAAGCGGGAAGGAATCGACTTGCTTGCCATACCCTATAAGGGCATCGGGCCCGTGTTAAGCGGGATGGCCGGCGGCGAGATCCAGTTGGGGATGGGGGGCACCAACGTCGCCGAACCACTCATCCAGGCGAAAAAGCTCAAGGTGCTCGCAATGACGGGTTCTTCACGCCATCCGCAGTTCCCCAATGTCAAGACGGCCGCCGAGCAAGGCTTCCCCTATCTCATCTCGAGACTGTGGTACGGCGTATTTGTGCCCGCCGGTACACCCAGTCCCGTCGTGAACAAGATCAGTGCCGACATCCAGGCAGTCCTCGCCAGCAAGGAATTTGTCGAAACAAAAATCGCGTCCCGCGGGATCAGGCCGTTGAGCGGCAATGCGGAAGATCTCGCCAAGCGAATCGAGGAGGACGTAGCGCGTGGCGCGCAGGCCTTCAAGGAGGCCGGTATCAAGCCTGAATAGTGATGGCCCACGCAATGCACCGAAAGGATAGAAGATGGAACTCGGGATCAAAGGAAAAAAGGCCATCATCGCGGGCGGCAGCGCCGGGATGGGAAAAGAAAGCGCCCTGGCGCTTGCCAGGGAAGGCGTCGAGGTCTGCATATCGGCGAGGGGCGAGGCTCGATTGCAAGCGGCCGCTCGGGAGATTGCGCAGGCCACCGGCGTCCGTGTTGTTCCCGTGGTCGCCGACCATGGTACCCCTGAAGGCCGCTCACGCCTGCTCGCGGCCTGTCCCGAGCCCGACATACTCGTTATCACCTGTTCGCCGCCGCGGTTTCTCCAGAGCTATCTGGATCCAGAACCGGACGAGTGGATGAGCGCGCTTTCAACCACGCTGCTGGGCCCGGTGGAACTCATGCGGGCGACTGTCGGCGGTATGGCGAAACGCGGCTTCGGCCGCGTCGTCAACATCGGCACGATTGCGGCAAAACGGCCGCACGAGAGCCGCCTTCTTTCAGGGCCGCCCCGCGCCGCCTTGTGCAACTACACGGCCGCGATCTCCAGTGGGCTTGCGAAGAGCAATGTCGCCATCAACAACATTCTGCCGGGCATGTTCGATACCGCTGCCATGCAGCAAAGGTTCGAGACCCAGTCAAAAGAGAACGGAACGACATACAAGCAGGAAGAGGACAAGTGGATCGCCCAGGTGGGCATCCCGGCCCTCAAGCTTGGCGACGCCAAGGACGTCGGCGCGCTTTGCGCGCTGTTGTGCAGCCAGTACGCGAGCTTCATCATCGGACAAAGCATCGTGATAGACGGCGGGCAGCTTTTCTCCACGTTTTAGAAATGCCCCATCTGCAAACGCCGCGCAGACTGCTCGGCGCGGCGCTCAGCACGGCGGGCGGAGAGAGCCAGCTACTAGGTCGCGGTCACACTCGTCTACGACGTTGACCGACTGAGTAGGTTTATCTATCTGGAAATTCGATTTGATAATCTACAATCCCCAGAAATGAAACGGACCGCCACTGCCGCCCCTGTTCCTGTGAAATCCGCCTCACGGCGTGCTGCGCCTCCAGCTGCGCCGGTGTCGGAAGTGCCGGCTGAGCGCTTGCTCGAAGCCGCCGTGTCACTGTTCGCGCAGCATGGTTTCGATGCGGTCAGTACGGGGGCGGTCGCGGCCGCGGCCGGGCTGACCCAGTCGATGGTGCATTACCACTTCGGCACCAAAGAAAAGCTCTGGAAAGCAGCGGTTGAACACCTCATGCACGTCCGGGGAAACATGTTTTCGCTGAACCTGGAAGACCTGCGCGACGTGGACGACCTCTCACGGTTAAAGGTCATGCTCCGGCGCTTCATATCAGCCAACGCAGCCGATCCCGATCTAACGCGCATCCTGATTCATGAGGGGATGAACGACTCGCCGCGCCTCAAGTGGCTCGCGAAGCGCTACATGATCCGTGGCTATGCAACTTTCAATGCGGCGATCGAGTCGGCGATCAAATCGGGGGTGGTCCGTCGGCTGCCCGTGCGGGACGTCACGAACATCATCGTTGGCGCGTGTGTGCTGACGTTCACGCTCAGCAGGCTGCTCAAGGAGGTTTACGGCGAGCTGCCCACCAGCGCGGACGCCGTTTCCTCGCTCAGCGACACGCTGCTTGAGGTCCTGTTCAAGGGCCTGGAAGCGAAGTCCAGGCCCTGATCCCGCCTCAATGCCGGAATGACCGGCACGAGGGAGGAGGTGCGACTCGTACGCGCCACCAGCCTGAACGACAGGCCACGCCGGAGCGAACCCTTCGCTAAGCTCTTTCGTTGGAAAAGATGATCGTGGAGCTGGCGGCGAACATGCCGCCCACACCGTGAGCGACGGAAATCTTCGCCCCCTCAACTTGCGCGGGTGCAATGCCCCGCATCTGCCGGATGCTTTCCTGCAACGCGTACATGCCATACATGCCGGAGTGCATGTAACTCAGCCCACCGCCATTGGTGTTCAGCGGCAGCTGCCCGCCAGGGCGCGTGTGGCCTTCCCGGATGAAGGCTGCAGCCTCCCCACGTGCGCAGAACCCGAGGTCTTCGAGTCCGTAGAGCGGCAAATGCGCGAATGCGTCATAGATCATCAGGTGGTCCACGTCGGCATGGGTGATGCCGGCTTGCGCGAACGCATTGCGGCCGGACACACGGAATGCCTTGGACGAGCTGAAGTCCTCCATCTGGCTGATCATGTTGCCCTCGACGCTCTCGCCGGTGCCGATCACATAGACCGGCCGTGCGTGCAGGTCGGCCGCGCGATCGGCGGCCGACAGGACAATGGCACCGCCGCCGTCCGTGACGAGGCAGCACATCAACATCCGGAAGGGGTACGCGATCATCTTGGAAGACATCACGTCGTCGACGGTGATCGGGGCCTTTTGACTGGCACGCGGGTTGAGCGCGGCCCATTCGCGCTGGACAACGGCAACGCGGGCGAGGTCTTCCTGCTCGTAACCGCGATCCTTGAGAAAGCGGAGCACCGGCAGGGTGAACATCGTCGGCGGCCCGAAAGTGCCATAGGGCGTCTCGAACTGCTGCGGCAGACTCCCGGGAATCGGATGTGGAAACCCGGCCGCCGCGACGCGGGACCGCCCGCTTTCGCCGTGAGTGATCAAGACATGCCGGCACAGCCCCGACTCGATGGCCGACATTGCGTGCCGCACATGCATCAGGAAGGAACAGCCGCCCACGCCCGTGGCGTCGATCCACGTTGGCGTGATTCCCAGGTACAGCGCGAGCGACTCCGGAGTTTCGCCCGCGGTAGCGATGCCATCGATGTCGGACGGCTTCAGGCCCGCGTCAGCGAGCGCGTTCAGCGCGGCATCCGCATGCAGCTGCAATTGAGACATATGGGGTAGCTTCCCCATTTCAGTTGTTTCGGCGGCGCCGATAACCGCTGCGCGAGCCCGCTTCATTGCGAGCTCCCGGTGAGTTTGAACATGGGCAACGTGATCTTGTCGCTGAGTGCCTCGAAGGTGACCTCCACCGGATGATCAAGCTGCAACAAGGCAGGATCACAAGGCGTTCCAACAATGTTCGTCATCATCTTCGGCCCCTCGTCCAGCTTCACCACGGCAATGGTGTAGGGCGGCTCGAAGCCCGGCGCGGGCAGATGCGAGATCACGTAGCTGTGCAGCGACCCGCGCCCGCTGGCGCGAATCACCCCAACATTCCTTGAAGCACACCCTGGGCAAAAGGGGCGGGGAGGGAAGTAGGTATGGCCGCAGTCCCGGCAGGTCTGCAGGCGAAGTTCACCCAGTCGGGTGCCCTCCCAGAAATGGGCGGTCTCCGGCGTGGGTACGGGCAGCGGGCGACTGGTGTTCATCGCGGCGGAACCCGTCAGGCCGGCTTGCCGGCCATCAGCAGCGCTTGGTCGTAAGTGAGCACGGTTTCGCCGCGCTGGTTCTTGGTGGTGATCGTCATGGCCACCACGCCACGACCGGGTTTGTTCGATTCGCGCGTGCTCGTGACAGTCGCCGACGTTAGGACCGTGTCGCCGAATCGAACCGGGCTGGAGAAGCGCACGTTGTCCATGCCGAGGAAGCCAATCGTCGTGCCTTCGAACATGCCGGTCTGGTTCATCTGGCCCGAAGTCACCGCAAGGGTGAGCAAGCCGTGGCCGATGCGCACGCCAAACATCCCCTTCTCGGCATAGACCTGGTTCACGTGGACGGGATTGAAGTCGCCCGACAGACCGGCAAACAAGTTGACGTCGCCGCTCTCGATGGTTCGGCCCGAAGTCTCGATGACTTCGCCGACTTGGAAGTCATGCCAATATTTTGCGTTTCGCGATTTGCTCATGGGAAGCTCCTGTTAGATAAGAAAAAACGGCGGACGGCGCCGCCCGAGAAAAACTCAGCCTGCAGCCGTGGCGGCCATCGCGTGTGCGATCGGCACCGGGTCGCGCACACCTGCGCGCGGCGGCGCGGCATCCCTGGAAAAACGCGGCACCGGACCGGCCTGGACGACACCGTCCACATCGATGAACGAGCCGCGGGCCGCGAGGTGAGGGTGCCGAGGTGCCTCTGAAATACCCAGTACGGGAGAGAGGCAGTGGTCGCCGCTCTCCAGCAGCGTCGCCCACTCATCGCGCGTACGCGTCTTGAAAATCTGCTCGAACGATGCGCGCAGGGCGGGCCAATGCGAAGGATCGTCGCGTTGCGGTGGCGGTACGAGCCCTATGGCTTCGCACAGCCGCACATAGAACGGTTCCTCGAGCGGCCCAATCGAGATGTGCTTGCCGTCGGCGCATTCGTAGTTGCGGTAATGCGGCAGGCCGCCATCGAAGAGGTTCGACTCGCGCGTTTCGGTCCATTGCCCATCTGCGACCTGCTCGTGGATGGCAGTCATCAGCGAGATGACGCCATCGCACATCGCCGCGTCGACCACCTGGCCCTGTCCGGTGCGCTGCGCGGCCATCAAGGCGGCGAGCATGCCGGCGACCAGGAACATGGATCCGCCGGCGAAGTCTCCAATGAGGTTGAGCGGAAGAACGGGACGATCGCGGGGGCCGATGGCCCCAAGCGCACCGGTCACGGCGATGAAGTTGATGTCGTGCCCGGCGGTGGACTTCAAGGGGCCGGTTTGACCCCAGCCGGTGACCCGTCCATACACCAGGCGTGGATTTTCCTTCGACAGCACGTCCGGACCCAGGCCCAGGCGTTCCATCGTGCCGGGGCGGAAACCCTCGATCAGCGCGTCCGCGGTGCGGACAAGGCTGCGCACATGGGCGAGATCTTGCGGGTTCTTCAGGTCGGCCGCATACCGCTGGGCACGGCCCCGCTGCGAGATGGCTGTGGGCGACGCCGGTTGCGCGTCGGGGCGTTCGATGCGGATCACCGTAGCGCCCATGTCGGCCAGCAGCATGGCCGCATACGGCCCGGGACCCAGGCCCGCAAACTCGACGACCGTGAGGCCAGTCAAAGGACCCGAGCTCATTCCGCCTCGCTCCTGTCACGCAGGGCGCGCCGATCGAGCTTGCCGGTCAGGCCGGTCGGCAGGGCGCTGATGAAGTGAAATGTCTTGGGCACTTTGTAGCCGCTGAGCCGGCGGGTGTCCTTCAGGTACGACTTGAGATCTTCTGAAGTCAGTTCAGTGCTCTTCGGAACGATGTAGGCCACAATCCGCTGCCCGAATTTCTCATCTATGCGTCCGACGACCGCGCATGACGAAATCCCTTCATGGGTCATGATTTCCGCCTCGATCTCCTCCGCATGGACCTTGATGCCGCCGGTATTGATGACGTTGTCGGAACGACCGTTGACCCAAAGATAGCCATCCTCGTCAAGGTGACCCAGGTCACCGCTGCGCCACCAGCCGTCGATGAACTTCTTCTCGGTCAACACTGGGTCACGCCAGTAGCCGAGCGCCACCGACGATCCAGTGACGACGATCTCACCCGTGTGGCCTGGGGGAAGCACATCGTCGATCGAACCGTCGGGATCGACGATGCGCACCTCAGCACCTACCGCCGGCAGACCCGTCGAACCGATTTTTCGGCCGTCCACCAGATCTTCGGCGGTGATCATGACCGCGCAGCCGTTGCCTGATTCGCCCGCCATGTAACCTGGGGCAATGCGTTTGCAGATGCGTGTCGTCAAACGTGTGACGTCTTCCGCGGTAGGTGATTCACCGCCCACGCCGATCAGTCTCAAACTGGTCAAGTCCCGTTTCGTCGTATCGAGATCGAGCACCATGCGCCACATGGTCGGCACCATGGGCAGGATCGTGACGCGCTCACGCTCGACCAGCTCGAGTACTTGGGCGGGATCGAAGCGGCGGACGAAGTGGAGGCGGGATTTGCCGGCTATCGCCGGCAGCGCGAACATCACCCAGCCGGCGAACGATGGGTTCATGGTGAGCATGAGCGTGTCGTGCCTGCGGATGCCCTCCAGGATTCCTGGGCCTGCGACAGCACAGGCCAGCAGCGTAGCCTGGCTGTGCATGACGCCCTTTGGTTGGCCAGTGCTGCCCGATGAGAGAACGATGGACGCCAGCGATGCTGCGTCCGGGCGTTCACGTTCGTAGTCGAGCGGGGAGGCGCTGTCGATGAACGACTCCCAGGTGCCGGCCTCGTCATCGAGCGCAAGCGTGCGGATCGGCAGGCCGCATTCCTGCACTGCGGCATGGATAAGCGAAGTGAAGGCCGCATCGTGCACGACGACCTTGGCGCCCAACCATTTCAACGTTTCGGCGATTCGTTCAACCGAGTCGTTGCGTACGTGCAGGCTGGAAGCCACGTAGCCCCCTGCGATTGCGCCGAACCATGAAACGGCATGCGGGGCCGAACCCAGACACAGGAAGGCCACCACATCGCCCGGCGCCAATGAGGCGCTGCGCAACGCGGAGGCGAAGCGCAGGGAGCGATCCAGAGATTGCTCGCCGGTGTAGTGGGTGTCCTGGTCGTCGGAGAACAGCGTGTTCGCGCCTTTCCAGCGGCAAGTACGCACGTACAGGTCCGCGAGCGAGTTGCACGTTGCGAAGCGGGTGGTCATGGATGTCTCTTTCTGAAGCGGAGAAGGACGGTCACGCATGTCCGTGTTCTGGTTGATGAGGGGAGGCGCCACGCACGTTGCGGCCCTTCCGAATCTTCGTGGGCGAAATATAGATTGAGCTATTGGTAATGTCAATAGGACTATCTGGTTTGGAGCCTAGGCAAACCCTATCGCGAAAGCTCGCGATAGCCAGCCGGCCTGCCCCGATTCCAGAATTCGGCAGGGCAGGCGAGTCCTGCGTATCGCCGAAAAGTCGTTCGTGCGCGACGGCGGCTTGCAGCACAAGAGGCAAGAAATGAACAACAAGAGATTCCCGATGAAACTCATATTCAAGCCACGGCTTGCCACCGCGCTGCTGGCTACGTTGACCTTTTGCGCATTGGCGGCTCCGGGCGCGGGCGCGCCCGCCGGCAAGGTCAACACCGCCTTTATCCGCAGCAACGCTGCCACCACCGAGGAGTGGCCGAGCTACGGCCTGGACTATGCGGAGACGCGTTTTTCCCGCCTGAAGAAGATCAACACGTCGAATGTCAAGGACCTGGGCCTGGTGTGGTCGTACGACCTCGAATCCACGCGCGGTGTGGAAGCGACTCCGCTGGTGGTGGACGGCGTCATGTACGTCAGCGCCTCGTGGAGCATCGTGCACGCCGTCGACGTGCGTAGCGGCAAGCGGTTGTGGACCTATGACCCGCTCGTACCTCGCGACAAGGCTTACAGGGGTTGCTGCGACGTGGTCAATCGCGGTGTCGCGATCTACCAGGGCAAGGTCTTCGTGGCCTCCTATGACGGCAGGCTGATCGCGTTGGACGCGGGTACGGGCCGCAAGGTATGGGAGCAGGACACCATCGTGGACCGCAAGCGTAGCTACACCATCACCGGCGCGCCACGTGTCTTCAATGGCAAGGTGATCATCGGCAACGGCGGCGCCGAGTACGGCGTGCGCGGCTACATCACCGCCTACGACGCTGGCACGGGCGAGCAGAAGTGGCGCTGGTTCACCGTGCCGGGCGATCCGTCCAAGCCATTCGAGGACGAGTCGATGGCGCGGGCGGCCAAGACCTGGGATCCGGCAGGCAAATGGTGGGAAGCCGGCGGCGGCGGCACCGCCTGGGACTCGATGACCTTCGACCCCGAGCTGAACCTGATGTACCTGGGCACGGGCAATGGTTCGCCCTGGGCACGCAAAAAGCGCAGCCCGGCGGGTGGCGACAACCTGTACCTGGCATCCATTGTTGCGCTCAACCCCGACACCGGCCAGTACGTCTGGCATTACCAGGAGACGCCTGGCGAAGAGTGGGACTTCACGTCGACACAACCGATGATCCTGGCCGATCTGACCATCGCCGGCAAGCCGCGCAAGGTGATCCTGCATGCGCCCAAGAACGGCTTCTTCTTCGTGATCGACCGCACCAGCGGCGAGTTCATCTCAGCGAAGAACTTCGTCGATGTGAACTGGGCCAGCGGCTATGACGCCAAGGGACGGCCGATCGAGACCGCCATCGCCCGCACGGGCGACCGGCCGCGCGAAATCATCCCCAGCGCGATGGGAGCGCGCAGCTGGCACTCGATGTCGTTCAACCCGGGCACGGGCCTGACGTACATGCCGGTGCAAAGCATCCCGATGACCATCATGGACAACAAGAACTGGAAGTTCAATGTGCCCGAGCCGGGCGCACCGTACAGCAACATGGGCTGGAATCTCGGCATCTACGCCAACGTGGAGCCCCCTACGAGCAAGCCTTTCGGCAAGCTGGTGGCCTGGGATCCGGTACAGCAGAAGGCCGCCTGGACGTATGAGCACGTGGCGCCCTGGAACGGCGGCACGCTCACCACCGCCGGCAACCTGGTGTTCCAGGGCACGGCGGACGGCCGCTTCATGGCTTTCGACGCACGCGACGGCAAGAAGTTGTGGGAGGCGCCCACTGGCACCGGCGTGGTGGCCGCGCCGATGAGCTACATGGTCGATGGCAAGCAGTACGTCTCCATCGCCGTGGGCTGGGGTGGAATGCAAGGCATTTACAGCCGCTACACCGATCGCAAGGCCACGGGCACGGTGTACACCTTCGCAGTCGGCGGCAAAGCGGCCATGCCCGCCTTCGTCGCCTACAACCAGGGCGCCCTGGTGTCCGGCGTGAAGTACAAGGCCGGGGATGTGCCAGCGGGCACCGCGCTGTACATCAGCAACTGCCTGTTCTGCCATGGCTTTCCCGGCGTGGACCGCGGCGGCAACGTGCCCAACCTCGGCTACATGAACAAGGCCTACATCGAAAACCTGGACAAGTTCGTTTTCAAGGGCCCGGCCATGTCGCGCGGCATGCCCGATTTCACCGGCAAGCTCAGCGCCGACGAAGTGGAGATGATCAAGGCCTTCATCCAGGGCACGGCCGATGCCATTCGCCCCAAGTGAACCTCGGTCCCAGTCCTGCGGGGGACGGCCGGTTGGCGGCAGCGCTGCCTTCAGCTGCGAGCGGGACAGTTGCAGGTCAACCTGGGGGGCGTCACCGTGATGGCTCTTTTGCGTGTGCGGGCGACAAAAGCCATGCGCTGCAAAAAGCCAAGCACGACCGTGCGGCAGTGCGGCTACCGCACCCGGGCGACGCCATCATGCTGCGCGATGCCTGAGCCGGCCGAAGAGACTGAACAACTCCACCGCAAGCTCACACCGCGACTCTCTCAAGGCTGCAGTGATCGGCAGCGGCGTGCTGCTGGGTGTGAGCCTGGCGGGACCGTGCGACGCCAAAGCCGCCGGCGCTTTGCGCGCGCCCAATGGCTGGGCGCATATCGGCGACGACAACAGCATTCCGTGCCCGGGACTGCATGGGTGCGGGTGTCAATCCAGGCGCACATTGGCGGCCTTGATCAGGTCGCGGTAGTACTCGTAGTCCTGCCGGAAGTACATATCAAACATGTTGGGCGTGCCACCCGCCGGAGTGACGCCGAATCCCTTGAGCCATGCTGCGTACTCGGGCTTGCTCACCGCGGTGGTAACGTCCCTGGCGATCTTGTCGACGATCGACCTGGGTGTCTTTGCCGGCGCAAACAGACCCATCCATTGGTCCCGCGTGAAACCATCCAGCCCCGCTTCCTCCAGCGTGGGCACTTGCGGCAACACCGTAGAGCGCGTGGCGCCCGTGGAACCGATCGCCAGAACCTTGCCGCTGTCCAAACCTATGCGGGTGGTGGTGTAGGGCATCAGGCCCGAGTCGATCTCGCCGGTCATCAGTCCCTGCACGACGAGGGCCGTGCTCTTGTAGGGTACGTGAAGGATTTCGACCTTGGCCTTTTTTTGCAGGGCGGTCAGGAGCAAGTGCGAGGTGGAGCCATTGCCATACGACCCGAAAGAAAGCTTTCCAGGTTTGCGGCGCGCCAGTTCGATGAATTCGCCTATTGTGTTCGCACCAAGGGACTTGGTAACGGCGAAGTACAAGGGCTCCGTGGATACGCGAACGACGGGCGTCAGGTCAGCCAAGGTGTCGAAGGGCATTTTCGCGCGCAGGTGCGGGTTTTGAGCGATGGTCGCGATCTGCGCCAGTATCGTGTAGCCATCGGGCTTGGCATGCGCGACCTCGGCGGTGCCAATGATCGAGTCGCCCCCTCCCTTGTTGTCAACGACCACCGACTGTCCCCACATCGTTTCAAGTTCGCGCGCCAGACGTCGCGCCGCAGCGTCGATGCCTCCCCCTGCGCCGTATGGCACGACCAGCCGCACCGGGCGGTTGGGATATTCCGGTTCCGCCCCCAAGGCCTGTTGAGCCAATAGAGGAAGGGACGTCAGGCAAAGAGTCGCTTGTCGACGGTTGAGTTTCACTGAAAGCTCCTGCGCGGCGATGCCGCCGATGTGGGGGGAGAAGGAGAGGAGTGCCTCGCACATTGCAGCTCTCTCAGCCCTTCTTGATCTGAATATAGATTTCGCAATCTTCTGTGTCAATAGGGCTATCGATAAGGCTGTTTAAAGCAACAGGACAGATCGGATCGCCATGGTGCGGGCCCGCCTCACCCCTTGAGCATTCCTTTCAGCCTCTTCATTGCGCCTTCTTTTTGAGGCTGATGATCTGCGGCTGCGTCACCGCCTTCAAGCCTTCGGCGCCGAACTGCACGCCCCAGCCCGACTTCTTGACGCCTCCGAACGGCACCATGGGATGGATGACGCCGTGGTGGTTGATATACACAGAGCCGGCCTCCAGGCGCGACGCGACCGCTCTGGCCTTCTCGATGTCAGGGCTCCAAACCGAAGCGCTCAATCCGACCTCGACGCGGTTCGCTTGGGCGATCGCGTCCTCGACGTCGTGGTAGGGGATCACGGGCAGTACCGGACCAAACTGTTCCTGGTCGACAAGGGCGGCACCCTCGGCAATGTCGGTGACCAGCGTGATGGGGTAGAAGTTGCCGGCTCCCGGTTCGCCGCCGCAAACAATGGTCGCGCCGCCGGCGCGCGCCTCGTCCACCAGCTTGCGCACCTTGTCGAACTGCATGCGGTTCTGGATCGGGCCCATCGCGATGCCGGGCTGGGCGCCATCGCCCATCGGCATCATCTCGGCGATGGCCTTGAGCTTGGCCACCAGTGCATCGTGCAGCGCATCGGGCACGTACAGCCGCTTGGCGGCGGTGCAGCTCTGGCCCATGTTGATGAAGGCGCCCCAGAAAAGGTCCATGGCGATGGCATCGGGGTCGGCATCGGCGAGCACGATCGCCGCGTCGTTGCCGCCCAGTTCCATGGTGGTGGGCGTGAGGTTGCGCGCCGCCACCGCTGCGACCTTCGCGCCCGTGGTCTCCGAGCCGGTGAACATGATCTTGTCGATATCCGTGTTTTCGACCAGCCAGCCACCCACCTCGCCGGTGCCGGTGACCGTGTTGAGCACGCCCGGCGGCAGCACCTCGTTGATCAATCGCACCATCTCGAGCGTGCCGATGCTGGCATATTCCGAGGGCTTGATGACCACCGTGTTGCCTGCGCGCAGCGGCGCCGCGATCTGAAACATGGCGATCAGCAGTGGCCAGTTCCACGGCGCGATGGCCGCGATCACGCCGAAGGGTTTACGGTGCATCTCATCGCGCCGCGTCTCGTCCTCGAACACCACCTCCACCGGCATTTCCAGGCTGGCCGGCACCCGGGTCCACGCTTCGCAGCCCAGGGCCTCGAGGCGCGCGCCGGGCACATCGGTCGGGCCCACGCCGCCCAGTGGCTTGCCTTGCTCGCGCGTCACCCAGCCGGCCAATAGCTCGGCGTTGTCGCGCAGCACATCGGCCACCTTCATCACCAGCGCACCGCGTTCGGCATCGGGCCGCGCGGCCCAGGCGGGCTGCGCCTTGCGCGCCGCGCGCACCGCCTGCGCGACCTGCTCTTTGGTTGAGTGCGGAACGAGGCCGATGGCCTCGCCGGTCGCGGGGTTCTTGGATTCGAAGCTGCGCTCGGAGGTGACCGGGCGGTTATCGACGATGTTGGGGTAGGTTTGAAGGTTCATGGAACGGCAGTGTGCGAGCCTTCCGCGCATCCGGCATCGCGAACATTCGCGACGAGGCACGGTCTAAGCCAGGGCTTAGCCAAATCAGGTTCGCCATAGGGCCGCACGGATCGCCTGCGGCCCCGGATCGCCAGTCAATGCTGGCGCTGTCCCGACACGAGGTTCACCAGCCGCGCCGTCGAACTCACGCCCAGCTTGCTACGCGCGCTGCGCAACTGGTGATCGACGGTAGAGAACGAGCGATCGAGCTGACGCGCGATTTCCTTGTAGCTCAGCCCATTGACCGCGAGCCGCGCCACGGTGCGCTCGGCCGGGGTTAGTGTTTCGAGCAGCATAGGAACCTCCTCGTCCTGCGTCGGGCGCGTTCCCCGCCGCGTAGTGCCTTCGATGCGCAGTGATGTGCTCATCACTGGCCCGAGCACGACCGCCGCCACTTCCTCGAAGCGAGCGCGGCGCTCGTCGCGGGCCGGTTCGCAAAGGTCCAGCCAGTCTACGCACATCAGAGCCAACGGGCCCGTGTGGTCCATGATCGGTGCCGCCATCTTCACCCGCGTACCCATGCGTAGCAATTCGGCGCGGTTGCGCTGGCTGAGCAGCCGTTCCAGCTCGAAGTCGCGCAGCACCGTCACACCACGGGCATACCACAGGGCCTGCAGGCCCCAGTCGGCGACGTTCATTTCGATGCCGATTACCGAAGGAACGTCGCGGTCACGCCGCAAGGCCTCAGCCTGCGGTCGGAACCACGCATCGTCGGGGCGGCCGAAACCACAGTCCACCCGGTCGGCGTCGAATGCCTCGCGCAACCAGTCGGCAGCGATACTCAAGCAGTCGTTGGGCGCGTCGAGGTGCAGCAGCAGATGCGCAGCGAGGTCGCGTGCCGGCCGCCAGTGGATGGCACCAGGAGTGTCCAGCAGGCTCAGGCGCAGTCGGCGCTGCGCGGACATCAAATTCTCATCGTTCATGCCCGCAGCGCTCGCTCTGGTTGTGTTGCCCAGGTCCCGAGCGCAGACTTGTTCACGGCGGGTCAGTTTCATCAGGGCTCCTAGAAGAACTGTTGAAGCCGGTCCTGTTTTATCTAATAGAACGACTACTTGTATGAACAGTTTGAGGCGAACCGAAGACGGAACGGATTAGGGGTTTCCCGAGCGTGATCGCCCGCGCGGTGTGTACGCCAGCAAATGGACCGAGCCAAGCAATCCCCGGCTCGCGGCGGGGAGGCGAGATCGACGATCAGACTCCGGCTCAGAAGAGGCGGTGGCTCATCACCTCTGAGAGAGGCCGTGCAAGAGCATCTCGAGCAGGTTGTCCGATATCTCTGCCACGGCCTGATCGGTCTGCACCTCGACGTTGTGGACCATGCGGATAAGCGGCGCCAAGGAAAAGATGAACGAGCAGGCGTTAACGATGGCGTTGGTGGCGATGTAGGTGGGAATAAGCTTGGTCGTTCCTGTCGCGTTTGCCTGGCGCAGGGTTTCGTCCAGGGCCAGCAGGCGGGCCCGCACGAAGGTGTCTACCAGCCACTTCAGTCTGGGGCTCTCAGCCAGGGTTTCATGTACGAGGATTCGCGCGAGATTCGGCTGGTAGGCGCTGAGCGCGATAAATCGCCGGATCATCACTTTCAGCCGCATCAGCGGGTCGAGGTCCCGCAACTCGCTCATGTGAAGGGGAAAGCGCTGGTCCAAGTCCGCCATCATGAAGGTGATGCTCTCTCGCCAGAGTTCTTCCTTCGTACCGAAATGGTAGTGGATGATTGCCTGCGACATATCGGCGGCACGGGCAATCTCTCCCGTGGAAACCGCTTCAAATCCGTGCTGCGCAAACTTCGTGCTGGCAATCAGCAGGATGCGCTGTCTCGCTGTGCCCGACGGCTCCTTGCCCGCATCGGGCGACTTGCGCGGCGCGGTCGAATGGGCGCTCGCTGGCGGTTTGCGGGTGCGCGACGCGGCGAGTTTACGTTCAGGCATGAAGGCTCCTAGGCTGAGTGGTATGCACCGACCGACGCCGAACTGAAGCTCAGGCCTCAGCGCGCCAAAGAGGGCTGAGCAGCAATCATAGCGAGACCGACCAGCTTAGCTGTTCGGTGGCCAATTCATTACTTTCCAGATGGCCAGTAAATCTAAGTAAAAACCCTCATAAGACTGATTAATCTAACTGAGATACTGTTTGATCTACCAGTTTTTACGACTGGCCTTTATTGTTAAGCGGGGCAACGACATGAGAGCGTGGTTGGCAGAGCTGCAGGCCCATCAGGGCGTCCTTCCCCGGGGGCCGGCGTGAGACCCCTCGATGTCGACGCACTCGTTGCCTGGCCCTTTCGCGACGTTCACGTGGCGTACGGCGAGGAGCGGGCCATGCTTCATGCGCTGTCTGTCGGTTTAGGCGGCGATCCTGTTGACGAGCGCCAATTGCGCTACGTGTACGAGCCAAAACTGAAGGCATTTCCCACGCTTGCGCTGGCGATCGGCTTGACCGATGACGCCGGCTACTTGCATGACGAGCGAATCGGGATCGACTTCCCCCGCATGTTGCACGGGCAGACTGGCTTGCGCTGGCACAAGCCCTTGGCCGCGGCCGCCGAGATGACCAGCAGGTTTGCTGTCGAAAGCGTGACTGATCGTGGCCTGGACAAGGGGGCGGTACTTCGCTTCAGCCGCACGCTGCGCGACCGTGCCAGCGGTGACCTCATCGTCACGGAAACGGGTGTGTACCTGCTGCGTGGCAACGGCGGCTTCTCGCCGGGCACGGGAACCGCTGGGCCATCAACGGCCCCTGCACCCGTGCCACCGACACCTTGCAGCCAGTCCGTCGAGCTCGCCACGTTGCCTCAATCCGCCTTGCTTTACCGGCTGGCGGCGGGGGACAGCACGGGCCTACATGCAAGCCCAACTCTTGCGCGGCAGGCTGGCTTCGAGCGGCCGGTGCTGCAGGGAGGTTGCAGTTTCGGTGTGACCGCCCATGGCCTCATTTCAATGTTGTGCGACTACGACGGCGACCGATTGCTGGCGATGGACGCGCGCTTTACATCCCCAGTCTTCCCCGGTGACCGCCTGAAGGTGGAGGTGTGGCTTACGGGGCCTGGGAAAGCGGCTTTCCGAACCACCTCCCTGCCCAGAGGCGTGGTCGTGCTGGACAACGGCTCTTGCGAGTTCGAAGCCTCGTGATCCTGAGTCGCTAGGCGCATTATTTTTGTGTATCAAGGAGAACCTGTGAACGTTTCGAAAGCCCTGGAATCGCGTACTGCCGTGCGCGCGTATTTGGATAAGCCTGTTCCCTCGGACCTGCTCCAGGAAATTCTCGTTACTGCGGCCCGGTCCCCTTCGGGAGGGAACCTCCAACCCTGGCATGTGTGGGCGTTCACGGGCGATCACCTGAGTCGGTTCAAGGCCGCCATTGCGGAGAAGTCGCGAGCTCAGCCGATGGGGGAGGGTACCGAATACAAGATCTATCCTGACAGTCTCGGAGAGCCTTACAGGACGCGCCGATTCAAGAACGGGGAAGATCTCTATCGCGCCCTGGGCATCCCACGCGAAGACAAGGCGGCGCGTCTCGGGCAATTCGCTAAGAACTTCGGGTTCTTCGGCGCCCCCGTCGGGCTCATATTCACGATCGACCGCGAGATGGAGCCGGGTCAGTGGGCCGATCTTGGCATGTACATGCAATCCGTGATGCTGCTTGCTCAAGAGCATGGCTTGAGTACGTGCCCGCAGGAGGCCTGGGCGTTGTGGCACAAGACCATCCAAGAGTTCGTCGATCTTCCCAAGAATCTCATGGTGTTTGCTGGTATGGCGCTCGGCTATGCCGACAGCAGCCATCCCATCAACTCTTGGCGTAGCGACCGGGCTCCCGCGTCCGAATTCCTGACGATCCTGGCCTAAGGGAATCGGACTTCGCATGACCTGCGCTGGACCACTCCACGGCTATCGCATTGTCGAGTTTGCAGGCAAAGGGCCAGGCCCTTTGTGCGGCATGCTGCTTGGAGACATGGGCGCAGAAGTGATACGCATCGAAAGGCCGGTCGAACGCACCGGCGGCCGGCAATCGGACGAGGCGCTCGATATCGTCCACAGAAACCGCCGCTCCGTGGTGCTCGACCTCCGGCAGCCGCAGGCCAGGATCGCCGCCTTGCGTATCGCAGCGTCGGCCGACGGATTGATCGAAGGGTTCCGCCCTGGTGTTATGGAGCGGCTGGGTCTCGGTCCCGAGGCGTGCCTGTCTGCCAATCCTCGGCTCGTGTATGGACGAGTCACCGGCTGGGGACAGACCGGTCCGCTGGCGGCGCGAGCGGGACACGACATCAATTACCTCGGACTCACCGGAGCGCTGCACGCCATCGGTCCAAGCGGCGGAGCCCCGGTGCCACCACTCAACCTGATCGCCGACTACGGCGGGGGTGCAATGTATCTGGCGTTCGGACTGGTGTGCGGGTTGCTCGAAGCGAAGACATCCGGCAAGGGACAGGTGATCGACGCGGCCATGACCGATGCGGTATCGAGCTTGATGACGCCAATCCACGGCCTCCACAACGCCGGCCTGTGGCAGGACAAGCGCGGCGTCAATCTGCTGGACGGCGGCGCGTCCTTCTACGGCGTGTACGAAACCCGCGATGGTGGGCACATGGCGGTCGGTCCCATCGAACCCGCGTTCTTCGTGGAGTTCATCCAGCGGCTCGGTCTGCCTGAGGATGAATTCGCTGAGCGCATGAATCCAGCCAATTGGCCAGCGCATCGCATCCTGATCCAAGCGGCATTCCGACAGAAGACGCGTGCTGCATGGGAGGGAGTGTTCGAAGGCTCCGACGCCTGCGTCACGCCTGTCCTGTCCCTGAGCGAGGCGCCCCAGCACCCACACAACCAAGCACGCGGCACCTTTGCTGAAGTGAACGGTGTCGTGCAGCCAGCAATAGCACCGCGCTTCTCGCGAACACCCGGCGGGGTGCGTTCCGCGCCGCCCCAGACCGGGGTGGACGGCCGCGCGGTTCTTGAAGAGGTCGGCTTCGCCCCGGGGGAAATCGACGAGCTCCTCGAATCAGATTAGTGCACGGCATGGTGACCGAAGCGCTTGGCAGAACGGTCGATGCATGTCTCCAGCTGCATGGCGGCTGGGGTTGCATGCGCGAGTACGCAATCTCGCGCGCCTATGCGGATGCGCGCGCGGAGCGCATTACCGGCGGAAGCTAGGAGTGGGAGCCGGCGGTAGTGGTGAATCAGAAGAAAAATGACGTCTTATTTAGGCGAAAGGTAGCTCTTGTCGGGGGCGGCTCGCAGGGGACATCTGCACTTCATGAAGGCGCCCTGTAAATATGAATTGCTATTTACTTTTATTTCGTTTGCAGGTTTAATACAGGTAACGAACGGAGCAACGGCCAAGGCGCTCGTCTGGTGCGAAGCCAGTTCGCAGTCGGTCGGAAAAGGAACAATCTTGGAAGCTTTCATCTACGACGCCGTGCGGACCCCGCGCGGACGCGGCAAGGTCAACGGAGCGCTGCATACGATCGCGCCGCTCGAACTAGGCGCTGCCGTCCTCAGGGCGCTGCCGCAGCGCGGCGCTTTTTCACCTGACCTGGTAGACGAGGTCATATTCGGCTGCGTCGAGGCGGTGGACGATCAGGGGGCCAATCTGGCGCGCTCTGCCGTGCTGGAAGCCGGCTGGGGCGACACGGTTCCAGGCTTCATGGTCGCGAGATTCTGCGGCTCCGCCCTGGATGCGGTGAACACCGGCGCCGCCAAGGTCATGTCAGGACAGGCCGACTGCATCGTGGCGGGCGGCGTCGAGATGAATTCTCTCGTGCCGATGCTTGTGGGCACGGGCGGCCCCTCCGTCAGCGATGTGTTCTTCAACGACCGTGTCTTGCAGACACCCCAGGGCGTCGCCGCCGATCTGATTGCCACGCTCGAAGGCTTCTCCCGCACGGATGTGGACACGTTTGCGGCTGCGTCGCACCGCCGCGCGTTTGACGCGCAGCGCGCTGGCGCTTTCCGGCGTTCCCTGGTGCCGGTCCATGATCGGGTCGGCCGCCTGCTACTCGCCGAAGATGAACTCGTGCGAAGCGACGTCACAGCCGAAAGTCTGGGAAAGCTGAAGGCATCATTTGCCGAGAGCGGGCAAAAGATGGGCTTCGATGCGACGGTCCGCTATCGCTATCCGCAGGTCGACCGCATCGACCACATACATCACGCAGGCAATTCGTCAGGCATTGCTGATGGCGCATCGGCCGTGCTTCTCGGTAGCGAACGTGCTGGACGTAGCCTCGGCCTGACACCGCGCGCGCGCATAGTGGCTACCGCCAGCGCGGCCACTGACCCCTGCATCATGCTCACGGCCCCGGTGCCGGCCACTCGCAAGTGCCTCGAGCGTGCAGGGCTGACGGTAGACGACATCGACCTGTTCGAAGTCAATGAAGCCTTTGCATCGGTCGTACTTCATTTCATGCGCCACATGAAGGTGCCCCACGAAAAGGTCAACGTGGTAGGGGGGGCCATTGCGCTCGGCCACCCGGTGGGTGCGACGGGCGGCATGTTGGTGGGGACCGTGGTCGACGAATTGGAGCGCCGAAACGCAAAGCGCGCGCTGGTGACCATGTGTACCGGCCTGGGCATGGCGGTCGCGACCATCGTCGAGCGCGTCTGAACAACCAGTACAGGAAGCAAAAAGTGATTGACTATTCTGTAGGCAGCGACGGCATCGCTCAAATCATCTGGAACAACCCGAACGGGCCGGTGAACATCAAGAATGCCGAGTCGCGGGCCGCTTTTGTGAAGGCCGTCGACGCCGCGGTATCGGACCCAGCCGTCACGGGCATCGTCATCAGCTCAGCCAAACGAGACTTCTTGGCCGGCGGGGACATCGATGAGATCTACTCTGCGGCCAGCCCGGAAGCAGTCATCGCCAACGTGCGCGACATTGGGGCATGTCTGCGGCGCATGGAGCGCGCGGGCAAGCCCGTCGTGGCTGCGCTGAACGGCTCCGCACTGGGCGGTGGACTGGAACTCGCGCTCGCCTGCCACTATCGCGTGGCGGCCGATGACCAGCGGTTGCGCATCGGATTGCCCGAGTCGACCCTGGGTCTCATTCCCGGCGCGGGCGGCACCCAGCGACTGCCTCGGCTGATCGGCATTGCCCCTGCGTCGAAATTGATGCTCGATGGGAAAGCCGTGAATGTTCTCGAGGCGAAGTCGCTGGGCATCATCGACGCGATCGTGCCCGCCGATGAGCTGCTTGAGGCCGCACGGGTCTGGGCGTTGTCGCACTCGAACGTCGTACAGCCCTGGGATGCCAAGGGATTCCGCTACCGCGACTTCGAGCCGCAATCGCGTGAAGGGCGCTGGTTTTTCTTCTATGGCTGGCCAAAGCTGCGCGGCAAGTCGCCGGCGGGCGATTTGGCGCCCGGGGCCTTGCTGCATGTGCTGGCCCAGGGCCTGGAGCGCGGCATCGACGCCGGCCTGGAGATTGAGGCCCGCTACTTTGGCATGGTGGCAGCCTCGCCGTCGGCGAAGAACCGAATCCGCACCAGCTTCATGGCTGCGAACGCCGCGCGCAAGCTGGCGCGTCGGCCCGCGGGGGAGGCCACTTTCGAGCCGCGCCGTGTTGGCGTGATCGGTGCCGGCCTGATGGGCGCGGGCGTCGCACTGGTCTGCGCGCGCGCCGGACTGCAGACGGTACTCATTGACACGACGGACGAAGCCGCGCAGCGCGGCAAGGCTCGAATCGCCAAGACCTTTGATGGCGCCGTCGAGCGGAAGCTGATGACGCCTCAAGCGCGCGATGCCGCTCTGGCTCGCCTCGAAGCGGGTAACAACATGGCGGCGCTCGCAGGCTGCGACCTGGTCGTCGAGGCGGTCGTCGAATCGGTCGAGGTGAAGTCCCAGGTCTTCCGCAAGATCGCCGAGGCGGCGGGTCCGCAAGTGCTGATCGCATCCAATACGTCGTCGCTGTCGATCAACGCACTTGCAAAGGGCTTGGCTCAGCCTGCCAACTTCATCGGGCTGCACTTCTTTGCGCCGGTCGACCGCATGCAATTGGTCGAGGTCATTCTGGGCGGCGAGACATCGCCGCGCACACATGCGCACGCGCTGGACTTCGTCAAGCTGCTGGGTAAGACGGCCGTCGTGGTGAATGACGGGCCGGGCTTCTACACCTCACGGGTGGTGGCTGCCTACACGCGCGAAGCCCTCACCATGCTCGACGAAGGTGTCTCGCCGGCGCTCATCGACAACGCTGCGTTCATCGCGGGGATGCCCATTGGCCCGCTGGCCATGGCCGACCTCACATCCTACGACCTGTTGACCGACATTCTTTCCAGCCTGCAGCGCGAGGGTCGCGGCACGGCCTGCGAATCCGACAAGGCGTTGGCCGCGGCGAAGAAGCTGGTCGAGGCTGCACGCGTGGGTCGCAAGGGGCCAGGCGGTGTGTATGACTATCCCGAAAGCGGCAAGGTCTTGTGGGCGGGGCTCAGCGAGGTGTTTCCGCCGCTGCGGCGGCAGCCTGAGGCGGACGAAGTGGTGCAGCGCTTGATGCACGTGCAGTCGCTGGAGACGATCCATGCGATCGACGAGGGCATCGCCGAAGACGCGATGGAGATCGATCTGGCCTCGGTGCTCGGCTGGAGCTATCCGGCCTGGCGCGGCGGGGTGCTGGCGCATGTGGACGACACGGGCCTCAAGGAATTCGTGCACCAGTGCGACGTGCTGGCCGAGCGGCACGGCCGCCGCTTCCTCAGCCCAGATTCGTTGCGTCGCCGCGCTGAGACGGGCGAGACCTTCCATGTGCATTGAGGCGAAGGGGCGGGCATGACAGCCAAATTCACCCTCGAGCAAGGCGCCCAGGTGCTGGCCGACGCCACCATGCCCGGTTGCGTGCGTGAGCTCGGCCTCACCGTGGAGCACCTGGGGAAGGGAAGCGCGACGCTGCGGATGCGGCCCACGCCGATGGCCTGCCGCGAAGGTGGTATCTACGCCGGCCAGGCGCTGTCGGCGTTGGCCGACACCGCCATGTGCTTTGCCATCTGGACCGACGGCCGCGGCCGCCGGCCCGTGGCCACGGTGGATCTGCACATGACCTTCCTGAGTGGCGGCGGCAAGGAAGACCTGCTGGCCAAGGCAGAAATCGTTCGGTCGGGCCGCACACTTTCATTCTGCAAGGTTTCGATGGTGTTGGCCGATTCGGGCAAGGATGTCGCTTCCGCAATGGCCATATTCAGCCTGCCGGCATAAGGCGCTCCCGTCCGCCATCAAGTTCAAGCGAGAAGGTACCCATGATTGAACGCACTCTCTTCGGCCCCGAGCATGAGGCTTTCCGCGACAGCTTCCGCCGCTTCCTGGACAAGGAAATTGCGCCCTACCACGCCGCCTGGGAGGAGCAGGGCTACGTCGATCGCGCGGTATGGAAGAAGGCGGGCGACAACGGCTATCTATGCATGTCGCTGCCCGAGGAATATGGCGGTTCCGGCGCGGACAAGCTCTACTCGGTGATCCAGATGGAAGAGCTGGCGCGCGGCGGCTACAGCGGGATCGGCTTCAACCTGCACAGCGAGATCGTCGGCCCGTACATCTTGCGCTACGGCACGCAAGATCAGAAGAAGAGATTTCTGCCCAGGCTCGCGAGCGGCGAGATCATCGGCGCCATCGCCATGAGCGAGCCGGACGCTGGCAGCGACCTGCAGGGCATCAAGAGCACCGCGATCAAGCAGGCCGATGGCAACTACCTGCTGAACGGCAGCAAGACGTACATCACCAATGGCTGGCACACGGACCTGGTCATCGTCGTCGCCAAGACCAACCCCACTGCCGGCGCAAAGGGCACGAGCCTCCTGCTGGTCGAACGCGGCATGAAGGGTTTGACGTACGGCAAGCCGCTCAAGAAGCTGGGCTTGAAAGCGCAAGACACCGGCGAGCTGTTCTTCGACGATGTCAGCGTCCCCGCCAGCAACCTGCTGGGCGGCGAGGCCTTGGAGAACAAGGGCTTCATCTGCCTGATGGAGCAACTGCCCTGGGAGCGCACCCAGATCGCGATCGGTGCCGTGGCCACCGCGCAGACCGCGATCGACCAGACGGTGCAATACGTCAAGGATCGCAAGGTGTTCGGCCGCGCAGTCGCCGACTACCAGAACACCCGGTTTGTCCTCGCTGAACTGCAAACGGAGGTGCAGATCGCCCGTGTGTTCGTGGACAAGTGCATGGACCTGGTGCGAGAGGACAAGCTCGACGCCGCGACCGCCAGCATGGCCAAGTACTGGGCCACAGACTTGCAGTGCAAGGTGCTGGACGAATGCGTGCAGCTGCACGGCGGCTACGGCTACATGTGGGACTGCCCGATCACCCGTGCGTACGCCGATGCGCGCGTGCATCGCATCTACGGTGGCACCAACGAGATCATGAAAGAGGTGATCTCCAGAGCGATGGGACTGGCTGGCCGCTGACCCGCCCGACCTATTCGGAAAACAACGTTGAAGGTGGAGTTGAAGATGGACAAGACTGATTTCGAACTGCGCTTTACTCGCGGAAAGCACCCCTCCGGGGGCGGATACGTCGGTCTTCGGCCCGGGTATCGGGTCGACGAGAAGCTGGGCATGGTCTGCGAGTACGACGTGCCGGTCCCCATGCGCGACGGCGTGAAGATCTACGTCAACATCTTCCGTCCCAAGGCAGAGGGAAAGTACCCGGTGGTCCTGGCGTGGGCGCCTTACGGCAAGCACGAAGGCGCGGATGACTACTACGCGATGCTCCCGGGCTGCGGCGGATCGAAGGCATTGCATTCGGAATACGCCCGCTTCGAAGGGCCGGATCCGGCGGACTGGTGTCCCTATGGCTTCATCATCGTCTACGTCGATCCGCGCGGCGCCTGGGGTTCCGAGGGCGACTTGACGTTCATGAGCCCGCAAGAGCAATTGGATGGGTATGACGTGGTCGAGTGGGCGGGAACCCAGGCCTGGAGCAACGGCAAGGTCGGCATGAACGGCGTCTCCTATCTGGGCTGGAGCCAGTGGAAGATTGCCGCGATGAATCCCCCGCATCTGGCAGCGATCAATCCCTGGGAAGGCGTGAGCGACTTCTATCGCGAACTGGTCTTCCACGGCGGCATCCGCAGCAATTTCACCGCGATGTTTCCGGGCACGATGTGCCGCCCTCGCAAACGCGCGGAGGATCTGCTGGCAATGGCCAAGGAGCATCCGCTGTTCGACGACTATTGGGCCAGCAAGAACGCCGATCTGTCGAAGATCACCGTCCCTGCGTTCGTCGTCGCGAGCTGGTCGGACCATGGCCTGCATACACGAGGCACATTCGAAGGCTTCAAGAAGATCTCTTCGAAGGAAAAGTGGCTCAGGGTCCATGGTCGCAAGAAGTGGGTCGACTACTACGACCACGTGGACATGCAGAGGCAGTTCTTCGACAGGTTCCTGAAGGGCATCGACAATGAAGTGAAGTACTGGCCTGCGGTCAACCTGGAGGTGCGCCAAAAGTACAACGTCGGCAACTACCGAGCAGAGAATGAATGGCCACTCGCTCGCACCAACTACACGAAGTTGTTCCTGAGTTCGAGCAACAGTTCCATGAGCACCTCCCCGTCGACGAAAGCTGAGCAAAGCCGCTACAGCGTTGACGACCTGAATGACAAGACTCAAAACGCATTCTTCGAATTCGACTTCAAAGAGAGAACGGAACTCACCGGCTACAGCAAACTGAAGCTTTGGGTGGAGGCTGTCGGCAGCGACGACATGGACTTGTTCGTGGTGTTCGACAAGTTCGATCGGACCGGCGACCGGGTGCCATTCCCCTCGCAGAGTGGCTTTGATCATGGCCCGGTGGCGTATGGGTGGTTGCGCGTTTCCCATCGCGAACTTGACGAAGAGCGATCGACGCCCCAGCAACCTGTTCTCAAGCATCAGAGAGAGATCAAGCTGAGCCCGGGCGAAATCGTGCCGGTCGAAATCGAGCTCTGGCCTGCAAGTGTCTTGTTCGAGCCAGGGGAAACGCTGCGGGTGACGGTCCTCGGCAGCGATCTCCATGCGCACGAAGCTTGGAAACACACCGCAGTGCGAACTGCCAACCGTGGGATGCATGTCATCCACACCGGAGGCAAATTCGATTCGCATGTGCTCGTGCCGGTCATTCCTGCCGATTGATGCCTGGAGATTCGCATGCTGCCCACTCCTGAATCCATCGCAACGGTTGACGCCGCGATCACGTCGCGCCGCGCGGTGCGCGCCTTCCTGCCGACGCAGGTGCCGCGCCGGACGGTAGAGGAAATTCTCGACGTCGCTTCGCGCGCCCCGTCGGGCACCAACATCCAGCCGTGGAAAGTCTATGTCCTGGGCGGCGAGGCGAAGGCGTCCCTGTCGCGCAAGATCCTCGATGTCTACAACGATCCGGCCGCGCTCGCGCAGCAAAGCGAGGAGTTTCAGAATCACCCGACGGAATGGGTCTCGCCCTATATCGATCGGCGTCGCAAGGTCGGTTGGGAAATGTACAACCTGATTGGCATCGCAAAAGGCGACGCGGCGAAGATGCACGAGCAGCGCGGCCGCAATTACGAGTTCTTCGACGCACCGGTGGCGCTGATGTTCACGATCGACCGCATCATGGCCCCTGCCAGCTGGCTTGACTACGGCATGTTCCTGCAGAACGTGATGGTGGCGGCGCGCGCGCGCGGACTGCACACCTGCCCGCAGGGGGCATTCCTGAAGTTTCATCGGGTCGTCATGGAACACATCGGCGCGCCATCCGAGGAAATGCTCCTTTGCGGCATGTCCATGGGATTTGAAGACACCGGGGCGCCGGTCAACGCGCTGGTCAGCGAACGCACGCCAGCGGCGAAATTCGCGAGGTTCATCGAAGTGCCCGAATAAAAGGCGCGACTGCAGAGGATCTGGCGACGGCGGGTAGAGCACGTCGCAACCCAAAGCCGGATCGAGGTACGACGGCGCACCAAACGAAAGTGACTTTCCGGTATGAATTCCTTCACTGGCACCAAACCCGTCGCCGAGCGGCATGCATTTGACGCTCTGAAGCTGGAGCACTTTCTCGCCGCGCGCTTGGCGGGTTTCGCCGGGCCATTGGCGGTCGAGCAGTTCAAGGGCGGGCAGTCGAACCCGACCTACAAGCTAATCACGCCCGGCAAGGCCTACGTGATGCGCGCCAAGCCGGGGCCGGCGGCGAATTTGCTTCCCTCGGCGCACGCAATCGATCGCGAGTTTCGCGTGATGAGCGCACTCGGCGCAACCAGCGTGCCGGTCGCACAAGTCTATCTGCTGTGCGAAGACGAGTCCGTCATCGGTCGCGCCTTCTATGTCATGGAGTTCGTCGATGGTCGCGTATTGTGGGACCAGTCGCTGCCAGGCATGGACAACGCTGAGCGCGGGGCAATCTACGATGAGATGAACCGCGTCATGGCGGCGCTGCACTGTGTCGACATCGAGTCCGTCGGCCTGAGCAGCTTCGGCAAGCCAGGCAACTACTTCGAGCGCCAGATTGGCCGCTGGGGCAAGCAGTACGCCGCATCGATCACCGAGCCGATCCCCGCCATGGACAGCTTGATGCAGTGGCTGCCGGCGCATATCCCGGCGGCGGCGCGGGACGAATCGCAAACAGCTGTCGTGCACGGCGATTTCCGGCTTGACAACCTGATCTTTCATCCGACCGAGCCGCGGGTGCTGGCCGTGCTGGATTGGGAACTCTCGACACTGGGCCACCCGCTTGCCGACTTCAGCTACCACTGCATCTCGTGGCATATCGCGAATGGTACGGGGCCCAGCCTGGAGGGTCACGACATCGCGTCCCTCGGCATCCCGTCTGAGCTCGAATACGTGCGCCGGTATTGCGAACGCACCGGGCGCAACAACGTAGATGAGGTGATGGCGGACTGGAACTTCTACCTCGCCTACAACCTGTTTCGCATCGCTGCGATCGTGCAAGGCATCGCAAAGCGTTCGCTCGACGGCACCGCGTCGAGCGCGCAAGCTGGACAGGCGGGGGAGGGCGTCAAGCGCATTGCCGCACTCGGCTGGCGGTTCGCCCAGGCAGGATAACAAGCGCCGCACATGGCGCACCCGTTCCCAGATGCAGGAGACGAAACGCATGGACTTCAACTATTCCCTACGAACGATCGAGCTACAGACGCGGCTGAACGCCTTCATGGACGAGTACGTCTACCCGGCCGAGACCGGGGTGCTCGAAGAGCTGCAGGCGAACACCGCCGCAGGCAAGCGCTGGACCCCGCTGCAGGTGATTGAGAGGCTCAAAGCCAAAGCCCGCGACGCTGGGTTGTGGAATTTGTTCCTGCCCGAGAGCGAATACGGCGCCGGACTCACGAACCAGGAGTACGCGCCGCTGGCTGAAATCATGGGCCGCGTCGTTTGGGCAAGTGAAGTCTTCAATTGCTCGGCCCCAGACACCGGGAACATGGAAATCATCGTGCGCTACGGCACGCCAGAGCAAAAGAAGCGCTGGCTCGAGCCGCTTCTTGCGGGTGAGATTCGAAGCGCGTTTGCCATGACCGAACCCGGCGTTGCGTCGTCGGATGCCACGAATATCGAGTCGCGTATCAAGCGCGAGGGGGACCACTACGTTCTGAACGGACGCAAGTGGTTCACCTCGGGCCCAGCCGACCCACGATGCGCGGTCTATATCTTCATGGGCAAGTCGGACCCGGACGCGCCGCGTCATGCCCAGCAGTCGATGATCTTCGTTCCGGCTGATACCCCGGGCGTCAAGGTGGTACGTCCGCTGCAAGTATTCGGTTACGACGACGCGCCCCACGGCCACGTGGAAATGATCTTCGAGAATGTCCGCGTTCCGGCGTCGAATATGTTGCTCGGCGAAGGGCGGGGCTTCGAAATTGCGCAGGGGCGCCTTGGCCCTGGGCGCATCCACCACTGCATGCGCCTGATCGGCCTCGCGGAACGCGCGCTCGAATTGATGTGCCAGCGCGCAACGACGCGGATCGCCTTCGGTCGCCCATTGTCGGATCAAGGCGTGACGCGCGAGCGCATCGCCGAGGCGCGCTGCAAGATCGACATGGCGCGGCTCTTGACGCTCAAAGCAGCATGGATGATGGATGTGGTCGGCAACAAGGCGGCGTTGGCTGAGATTGCGATGATTAAAGTCGTCGCACCGCAGATGGCATGCGACGTCATCGACTGGGCAATTCAGCTGCACGGCAGCGCCGGCCTTAGCCCGGATTTTCCGCTAGCGCAAAGCTACATCACGGCGCGGGCGGTGCGAATTGCAGATGGCCCGGACGAGGTCCACCGCAACACGCTTGCGAAGCTCGAACTCAACAAGTATGTGTCGCGCTGAGATTAAACAAGAACAGCTTCCTGGATGAACACGGGGACAACAGCACTGCGAGGGCCAGATTGTGATCATAGGCATTGACCATATTGTTCTAACGGTTCGTTCCCTTGACGTCACGTGCGAGTTCTACGCACGGGTGCTCGGGTTCCGGCGCATCGATGTGCAAGGGCGGCCCACCGGTTTGCACTTCGGTCAACAGAAAATCAATGTGCATGAAACCGGGCGCACCTTTGATCCAAAGGCGGCGCATCCCACGCCAGGCTCTGCCGACGTTTGCTTCATCACAGAACGGCCGATCGAAGAAGTTTGTCGCCACCTCAAAGAGTGCAATGTCGAGGTCGAAGTCGGCCCGATAGCGCGGACGGGGGCCCGCGGAGAAATGACTTCCGTCTACTTTCGTGATCCGGACAACAACCTGATCGAAGTAGCTCGCTATTGAAATCGTCTTCGGCAGTGAACTAAGAGCGGTTTGCCGCCCAGCGCGGAAACGGCTTGCGCCGCTGCATTCTCAAGGATTGATGCAACGCGCGGTGCGCGGTATTCCGATCGCGATGCCGGTGCTGGACTTCCAAAGGAGTGCGTCACTTTGCACTCAAGGTTTGCTTGGCTGCGGCGTAGTCGGCGTTGGTGAGCGACTGCCAGCCGACGGCATGCACGAAGAGCTCGGTCAATACTTTGACGGCGGTGGCATCGTCGATGAAGCGGTCCGGGAAGTCGCCGCCCTTCGCCGTCCAGTTGTAGCAGGTGTATTCGAGCATGGAGCAAAGTGCGGACGCGGCCAGTTCGGTGTCCATGCCCGGGCTGTAGCCCTCCTTCTGCGCGAGTTGAATCATGACGGAGAGCCCGCGTATGCCCTGCTGGCGGACGCTGCGCCAAGCGCGGGAGAACTGCTGATCGACCATCGCCATTTGGAAGGCCGCTGTGGCGATCGGCCAATCCTCCCGATAGATTTTCCAGAAAGCCGTCAATCGCGTTGAGAGATTTTCGAGGGGGCCTTCGGTATTGCTGACGGGTCGGTTGACTTCGTTCTTGAGTCGCTGACGGAAGTCTTCCAGCAGTTCGTGCAGCAGTTGTTCCTTGGTCTTGAAGTACAGATAGAACGCGCCAGGCGAGCGATCCGCCTGCGCCATGATGTCCGCAATCGTTGCGGCAGCGAAGCCGTCGATGGCGATTGTTCGTTTGGCGGCTTGTTTGATCGCCTCTCGCGTGGCGTCCCCTTTGTGGGTCGCGCGCTTGCGTCGGAGGGGAGGAGCTTCGGTCTGCATTGGGAGGTGAATGTAGCGTCAGCTTAGATTTATGTCGAGGACTGGCCTCGTTTATGTGGCGGCCCATAGGGTTTTCCAGAACTGAATGGACATTTACTTTTAAGGATCGCTGTCGTCTAATGCATTGCAGATCATGCCGGGCCGGATCCGAAAGTGATTCGTTCCAATCTTGCGGCCAAGGAGCACATTCATGACGTCAACGGCGGCGCTGCGCAGAGCGGCCAGCATCAACCCTAAGGGTTTGGCAATTTCGAGTGGTGAGGAGCGGCGCACTTGGCCGGAACACCTGCGGCGCGTGTCCGCAATGGCGGGCGCGCTGAGGTCTCTGGGACTCAAGCCCGGCGATCGGATCGCAACGCTTTCCAAGAACTCGCCTAGCTACTACGAACTGTTGATGGCTATCTGGTGGGCGGGCGGCGTCATCGTGCCCCTCAACACCCGCTTGGCCTATCCGGAACTCCGATACATCACGGGACACTCGCAGTCGTTGCTGCTTTTCGGCGATGAGTCCTTCAAGGAGGTTGGAATCCAAATCGGAAACGAGGTGCCGACGCTAAAGGCATTCGTCTGCTTCGATGGCGAACGGTATGCGGAAATGATCGAGCATCCGCCGATCGATGACGCTTGCGAGGACCTCCATGCGCTAGCCGGGATCTGCTACACGGGAGGGACAACAGGGTTGCCCAAGGGGGTCGAACTCACCCACTTGAACTTCGCTTTCAGCGCAATGGGTATACAGCGCGAACTCGGCCACGACACGCAAACCGTATACCTTCATTCGACGCCGCTGTTCCATTTGGCCGATCTCGCGAACGGGCTGGCCGTGACATTTGGCTGCGGCACGCACAGCTTCATAGATCAGTTCACGCCGGGGGTGTTCTACCGGCGGCTCCGGGAAGAAGGTGTGACACACATTCAACTCGTTCCGACAATGGCTGCGATGGTTCTCGATGCGCCGGAGCGTGACGATCGGCTTCTTTCGCAGATTCGCTCTATCGCGTATGGCGCCGCGCCGATATCTCAAGCACTGCTTGCGCGAATGGTGCAGGGATTCCCAAATGCCCGCCTCAACCAGTTTTACGGTATGACCGAGGCGTGCGGTGCGAGTAGTACGTTGGCACCTGACAGCCACGTCTTGAGTGGCCCCAAAGCGGGGAAGTTGGGTTCTGCGGGGCAGGTGATGCCGGGCTTCGAGATTCGTGTCGTCGATGTTCACTCTCGCCCGTGCGGTCCTGGGGAAACCGGCGAGATCCAGATGCGCGGTCCTGCCATCATGCGCGGCTATTGGAAGGAGCCCGAGAAAACCGCGAAGACCATGGTGGACGGGTGGCTCTGCTCCGGTGACGCAGGCTATCTGGACGATGACGGCTTCCTGTACGTTATCGATCGCATCAAGGACATGATCATCAGCGGGGGCGAGAACATCTATTGCGCCGAGGTTGAGAACGCCCTGGCCTCCCACCCGAACGTCGACTCTTGCGCTGTGATCGGTCTGCCCGATGAGCGCTGGGGGGACCGGGTTCATGCTGTGGTCGTGCCGAGGGTCGGCTCGACACTGAGCCCTTCTGATTTGGACACGCACTGCCGCGCGCTGATCGCCGGCTACAAGGTCCCGCGCAGCTATGACATCCGCAGCAAGCCGCTACCGCTCTCGGCCGTCGGCAAAGTCCAAAAGACTCAGTTGCGAGACGAGTGGCTTGCCGCTGCCAAAGCCCACACAAAGCAGCTCGCATGCTGAAGAAGGTGGAAGCGGGTGTACTCAGCGTTGCCTACGAAGAGAGCGGTGCCGGAGACGGCGCACCAGTCCTCCTCCTGCACGGGTTCCCTTACGATGCTCACGCCTACGACGACGTCACACCTCTTCTGGTTGCCGCGGGGTGTCGTGTCATTGCGCCCTACCTGCGCGGGTACGGCCCCACGCGCTTCCTGTCTCCCGAGACTCCGCGTTCAGGACAGCAGGCGGTGCTCGGCCACGATCTCTTGGCGTTCATGGATGCCCTCCAGATACAACGCGCCGTGCTGGCGGGCTACGACTGGGGAGGCCGTGCCGCCTGTATCGTCGCTGCGCTGTGGCCCGAACGCGTCAGCGGCTTGGTAACCGGTGGCGGCTACAACATCCAGTACATCCCCGGTGCCATGCAGCCGCAATCGCCCGCGATTGAGCATCAGCTTTGGTACCAGTACTATTTTCATGGCGAGCGTGGGCGGGCGGGCCTGGCACAAAATCGGCGCGAACTGTGCAGGTTCATCTGGCAACTTTGGTCGCCTGGCTGGCATTTCGACGGGGCGACGTACGACCGCACTGCAGCCTCTTTCGACAACCCGGACTTCGTCGCCGTGGTCATTCATTCCTACCGCCATCGTTTCGCGTTGGTGCCGGGAGATCCGACGGTCGAAGCCACCGAGCGCCGCCTGGCCGAGCGGCCGCCGATCCAGGTGCCTACCGTCGTGTTGCACGGCGGCAATAGCGGATTCACGCTGTTTGCCAGCCCAGAGCACGAAAAGCAGTTCTTCACGGGCTCCTGTGTGCGCCGGCTGATTCCGGCTGCGGGCCACAATTTGCCCCAGGAGGCGCCGCGCGACTTTGCAGCAGCGGTGCTCTCGTTCGTTCAAGGTGCCGGAAAGGATCGACTTGTAGCGGGAAGATGCGGACGATCTGGTCACGGGCCGAGATGGTGATTCGCTCGGCCAGACTGAACAGCCGCAAGATGTGTTCGGTGGTCGGGCGTCGGCACGCGCGCTGCTCCGGATAGATCGGCACCTGTTCGATGCTGGCCACGGCCATCGCCTGGCGCAGCTCCCGCTCGATCAGCGCGTGCACCATCAGCGCGAGGAAGTACACGGTGAACAGCGCCTCGATGCGCGCCTCCTTCTTCAGGAACACCGGAGCGATCTCGTGCACCGTCTTCAGCTGTTCGAATCGCTTCTCGATGCGCGGCGCCGCCTTGTGGGCGGTCAGCACCTGCGCGGGCGTGAGGCTGCGGTCGTTCGTCAGCACGCCGTTGATCAATGCGGTGAAGTGGCGCGCCAGCACGAAACGGAAAGCGCCGGCTTGGTAGACGATGTGCAGCGCCGGCCGGCGCTGATCTGTGAGCGCGCGGCGATCTCGCGTTGACTGCGGTCGCAGATCAGGATTGCGACGCTGGCTGCCATGCATGCAGCCGCTACAGCGGACTGCCTTGTGGCTCGGCGCACCCCGGGGTGCGCAACCCACGGTAGTCCTGGAGGCGGGCCTCCTCAAGAAGTCAAGCCATCTTGTCTAGGAAGGCACTCATCGGGCGCGGGCGGAGCTAACGATGCGGACGGGGTCGGCCATGTGTTTTCCCAAGGCAATCGCATCCCCCTCGATTGGATAAACGAGCTGACCCCGTCCTCAGTTCACCCAGCTACCCGAAACTCGCCAGGGCCTCGTGTCAAATGGTCCCGATCAGCTCTGGACGGCGGTTCCACTGCGAATTTTCTCGACTGGAAGCGAAGAGCATCGCCGTTGACGCTTGGTCCTGCAGCAAAAGGATACATTCCGGGTGTCCCGGGTAGGACGTTACTTGACCGATTGGGCCTCTAACCATTCTGTCAAGCTCGGGACTGGCCCCGCTGGAGCATCTCATCAAGCGGGTCGACCGTAAGTTTGAACTGTGAGAAGAACAACAAGTGGGAGCAGTCAAGAGGATTGCAGAACTGCGGCAGCTTCGGGAGCAGCCGCTTTGGAAGCTGCTCGCTTCGCTTAATGCACCACCGGTGCTGGGCGTGCTGCAGGAATTGCTGCTGCGCGATGAGAAGGTCTTGCCAGCGTCGGCCCTGCTGGAACGGCTCCGGCAGGAACTTCAGGCCTTGAAGCAAGCCGGCGAAGACATGCCGCAACCTGCCCAGGCTTACCTGGCGCTCTGGTTGAATGAGGGCTGGCTCACGCGGCGGCTGCCCCCGGGCGCGCAAGAGGAACAGTACGAGCTCACGACCGACGCCATCACGGCCATTCGTTTCCTGCAAGGCGTCCTCCAGCCCCGTGCAACGGCCACGGAAAGCCGGCTCGCCACCGTCATGCAGCAGCTGACCAAGCTGGCCGAGGACACAAATCCCGACCCCACCAGCCGACGCGCCGCTTTGCTGGCAGAGCGCGAGCGCATCGACCGGGAACTGGAGCAACTTGGGAAGGGCATCGTCGAGACGCTGCCGCCGGAGCGTGCGGTGGAGCGAGCCCGGGACATCATCGGGCTCGCGGACGAACTGGTGGCCGACTTCCGCCGGGTGCGGGGGGACTTCGACCAACTCAATCGCCAGCTGCGCGCCGACCTGCTGAACAACGAGGGCAGCCGTGGTCAAGTTCTGGAGCAACTGTTCGCGGGCATGGACCTTATCGGCGAAACCGCCGCCGGCAAAACCTTCTACGCCTTCTGGCGCTTGCTGACAGACATCGAGCAGGCCACCATCTTCTCCGAATCGCTCACGGAAGTCCTGGGCCGGGACTTCGCTGGCCAGTTGAGCGCTGGCGAGAAGCGGTTTCTGCGTCATCTCACCAACCGACTTCTGGATGAGGGCGGTAGCGTTCACGAGGTGCTGCAGACGTTTTCACGGAGCCTGCGTAGCTTTGTGCAGAGCAGGGAATACCTTGAACAGCGGCGGTTCAACGCGGTCCTGCGCGAGTCGCAGCGGGACGCCCTGACCGCAAAGGACTACCTGCGCCCGAACCAGGACGTGGGATTCGAGTTGTGGCTCACGAGCGCAAAGCTGCGCTCGGCTTCGCAGTGGCACCTGTACAACCCGTCGGAGCGGATGGCATCCCGCGGGATGGAGGATGCGCCCGATTCGAGCATGAGCCTGCATGACATCGCCAGCATGGTGCGCAATTCGGAAATCGACTTCGGCTTGCTCAGACGCAACATCTACGAGTTGCTGCAGCAGTCCAGCGTGGTGAGCATCGAGGAACTGCTGCGCGTCTACCCGGCCACGCAGGGGCTGGGCTCCGTCGTCGGCTACATCTACCTTGCCTTGCGCCACGGGCAGGTGACTCCCAGCAACGTCCAGGTAAGCTGGACCGGCATGGATTCGGTGGAGCGCAGCGCCACCGTCCCGGCGGTGTACTTCATGAAGGAAAAAGAGCGTGAATTTGCCCGTTGACACCGACTCCGATGACTTCGACATTGACACCGACAGCGATACACCCGACGACGCTTCCTTGGAGAGCGAAGCCCGGTTTGCGGGTGACACGGGAACGCTGCCGGTGCCGGCGCGACGAGTATTGGTGCGCCTGCTCCAGGGGCCGTCGCTCGACGCCCGGCGGCACGAGAAGTTGTGGACGCTTCTCAAGCGCTACGAGAAGGACTTGCGCTCGCGGCTGCACGACGTCTTCTTGGAACTGCTGGTGGACAACGAGAGCAAAGTGGCCTTTTGCCGCCAGGTGGTTTCCGACGAAGTGGACGTCCCAATCCTGCTGCGCCGCCAGAGCCTGAGCTTCATCGAGTCGGTGCTGCTGTTGTTCCTACGCCAGAAGCTCACGCACTCCGACGCGCAGGCCGAACGCGCCGTTGTCGATCAGCTGGAAATGACGGAGTACCTCCGGGCCTACGAGCGCAGCGACAACTTGGACCAGTCGCGCTTCGGACGGCAGATGGAATCGGCCATCGAAAAGGCCAAGAAGCTGGGCATCCTGTCGCGACTGCCCGGCGGCGTGGACCGATTCGAAATCTCGGCCACCCTGCGCCTGCTGTTCCCGGTGGAGGAAGTCCAAGCACTCACTGAGGCCTACCGCCGTCAGTTGCCCGCCGACGCGGTCGCCCAGTCCCAAGAGGCCCACTGATGCAGGCGCCGCTCGCACTGACGGCTCTGGCGGCCACCGTCCAGGCCGCCTTGGCCTTGGCGCCGGGGCAGGAGTTCCAGTTCCAACTCCGTGTGGTCCAGACCTACAACTGGGGCACGTTCGACAAGTTGCGCGAAATACATGTTGCACCGGAAGGCCACATCGTGCTGGGGCCGTCCGGCTCCGGCAAGTCGACGCTGCTGGATGGGCACACATCGTTGCTGACGCCCCCGCGCTGGCTTGACTTCAACACTGCAGCGCGCAGCACAGAGAAGGGCACCGGCGACCGCAGCCTGGCCACCTATGTGCGCGGCGCGTGGGCCACCCAGACCGGAGAAGAGGGCGAGAAGGTCAAGAAGTACCTGCGCTCGGGCACCACCTGGTCGAGCTTGGCGGAAACCTACCGGGATCACACCGGCCGCACGGTGGTTATCGGACGCATCCTTTGGATTAAAGGCAACGGCTCCTCTGAGGCGGACGTGCATCGCCTGTTCTTTGTCGCTGAGCGCGAATTCTCGCTGCGCGAGCTGGAGTTCTTTCCGGATGACGGTACCGGCTTCGAGGTGCGGCGCCTTAAGGCGAAGCTGCCGGATGTGTTTTTCACGGACGAGTTCAGCGGCTACCAAACCCGCTTCACGCGCCTGTTCGATATCAAGAGCGACCGCGCGCTGCGGTTGCTCCACAAGACACAATCGGCCAAGGACCTGGGCGACCTCAACAAGTTCCTGCGCGACTTCATGCTGGACCCGCCGGAGACCTTCACCGTCGCCGAAACGCTGGTCAACGAGTTCCAGGTGCTCAACGCCGCGCACGAGGCGGTGCTCACGGCCCGGCTACAAATCGAGGCACTGCGTCCGGTGCGTGATGCGCTGATGGAGTACGAAGCTACCCGCAACGTCCTGTCGCTGCTGTCCGAGGAGCGCCTGGGCGTCAGCTACTGGGGCGAGCAGCTTCGCCACAAGCTCCTCACCGAGCTGGTCGAAGAACAGACTACCCGAGCGGCAGGGCTGGCCGCGGACATCGACCGGGCCAAGAGCAAGGAAAGGCACGAGGAGGGCAACTACAACGCCATCCTTTCTATGCGCGCAGGGGCTGGCGGCAGCCTGATGGCATCGCTGAAGGACCAGGTCGAGCGGCTGGAACGCGTCCGGGTTCCCGAAGTCTCTGCAAACCATCGACGCTTGGGTGAGGCCTGCGTTGCGCTGGGCTGGGGCTTGCCGGCGACTCCGCAGGGGTTCGCCGAAGCACAGGCTGAAGCCAAGGTCATCGTGGAAGGCCGCGAGAGCATGAATGCGCGCCACGAGGACGAGCGCGACCGCCTGAAGGAGGACAAGCGCAAGGCCGAGGAGCGGTTCGCTTTTCTGATGCAGGAGATCCGGGCGATGGAGAAGCGCGCCTCCAACATGCCGTCGCACCTGCTGGAAATCCGCGAGCGCATGTCGCAGGAGCTGAATATTCCTGAGGAAGACCTGCCATTCGTGGGCGAATTGCTGCAGGTAAAGGCCAAGGAGTACCAGTGGACGGGGGCCATTGAGCGCGTGATGGGCGGCTTTGCCACCTCCTTGCTGGTGGAAGAGCAGCACTACCGCAAAGTCGCCGGCTGGGTGGACGCTACCCACTTGGGTCATCGGCTGGTCTACCTGCGAATGTCTGCCCGTACTTCGCAAGGGCCGCTCTGCCAGTCTGCTGCTAACTCGCTCATTCGCAAGCTGGATGTCGCGCCCAAGCACAAGGAGTGGGTCAGCGAGGAATTGCGCCGGTTCGACTACGCCTGCGTGATGACGGCGGATGAACTGCGTACCGAGGAAAAGGCCGTCACCATTGCGGGCCAGGTGAAGCACAGCCGCAGTCGGCACGAGAAGGACGACCGCAAGCGCATCGACGACCGGCGCAACTGGATCCTCGGCTTCTCCAACGTCGAGAAGCTGCAGGCCTACAAAGACGAGGCCAGCGGCGTGGCACAAGCCCTGGGCGAAGCCGAGCGCGCATTGGAAGATGCTCGCAAGGGCGCCACCCACGAGCGGGAGCGGGTCTATCACGGTCAGGCGCTGGTCAATCTCACCTGGGAGAACACCGACATCGCTGCGGTGCTGGACGAAGTAAGGGGACTGAAGAAGCGCATCGAAGATGAACACAAGACCCGGCCTCATCTGTCCGAGCTCGACAAAAAGGTCGAAGCTCAGAAGAGGGAGTGGGACAAGGCGGCGCACTCGCGCCAGAGCGCGGAAGCCGACGCGGCCGACTGCACGCGTGAGCTGGTCCGCGCCAAGAATCGGCTGGAGGAAATTCCAGCCGAGAAGCTCTCCTTTCCCCTGTCGCCGGCGGTGACGCAGCGCCTGACCACTCGCTTTGAGGCGACGGGCAAGAAGCAGGTGCCGGACCACATCGATTCGGCCAGCACTGCGATGATGAGGGCCATCGGCGAGGCTGAAAGCACTGCCTTGGGCAAGGCTTCCGAAATGAAGCAAGACATCGAGCACAGGCTGTTCGTCTTCTGCACGAAGTGGGAAGCCGAGGCGAAGGGCCTGGACCCGACGCTGGAGGCAGCCTCGGACTTCATGGCGAAGCTGGAGCGGCTCGAGACGGACGGCCTGCACGAATACGTGGCCCGTTTCAAGGGCCTGCTGAGCGAGCAAAGCGACCAAAACTTGGCCGTGCTGCACGCCAAGCTGGACCAGGAGCGCCGCAGCATAGGTGAGCGCATGGAGCAGGTGAATGAAAGCCTGCGCCGCTGCGCGTTCAACGAGAACACGTACCTGAAAATCAACTTCGAGGACAAGCCCACGCAGGAGGTGGTCGAGTTCCGCGCCCAGCTCCGGTCGGCCCTCAGCCACAGCTTCAAGGGCGATGACGACGATGAGGCCGAGCGCCGCTTCGCCGCCTTGAATGCGGTGGTCCAGCGCCTGGGCAGCCAGCAGCCGGCGGACATGAAGTGGCGCAATCTGGTGCTCGATGTGCGCCAGCACGTGGTGTTCTCTGCCACTGAGTTCGACGACACGAGCATCGAAGTGGAGACCTACGACAGCGGTGCTGGCAAGTCCGGCGGCCAGCGGCAGAAGCTCACCACCACGGTACTGGCCGCGGCGCTTCGCTATCAGCTTGCCGGTGAAGACGGCGTGTGGCCCACCTATTCCACGGTGGTCATGGACGAAGCCTTCGACCGCGCCGACAACGAGTTCACTGCGATGGTCATGAACATCTTTAAGAAGTTCGGCTTCCAGGTGGTCGCGGCGACGCCGGTGAAGAACGTCATGGCCCTGGAACCGTTCATCGGTGGGGGAACCTTCATCAGCATCAGGGACCGGAGGCATTCTGAGGCCTTGGCCATCACCTACGTTGCTCAAAGCGGTCGACTGAACTTGCCCCTGGAAGCGCAGGAGGTGCTCGCCGAGGAGCTCGCGGCCGAGGCCGCGGAAGCTGACGCGGGTGAGTCGGCTGCATGAGCGAGCCGAAGCGACTTTCCATCGCCCAGATCCAGGCTCTTGTCCGCAAGAAATGGGATGCCCACCATCCCAACTGGCTGGTCGGCGCCGCGACGGACGCGTCCTGGCCGCTCGCATTCCGGCTGCACGATCTGACCGAGAAAGATGTTTTTCGCAGTCTCGCTGTCACGCGCGAATGGGTGCAGTCGTGGCGCGCCTGGAACCCTGGCACCTGCACCGTGGAGTGGACGGGACGCCGGTGGTCATCTGGGGACCAGGAACTGCCGGACCGCCTCGTCGTCCCCAGTGCTGAAGCGGCGGCCGAACTCCTCGGCCAGCGAGCTGCCTGGGAACGGGCGAAGAGCAGGTACGCTCACCTGTGCGCGGCTTTCCCTCAGCTGGCGGGGTCCCGGGCGGCTGCCCGGCAATGCGACGGGGTGCTGGCGGATTACCCGGATGCCGATTTCGACCGCCTTTCACGCCTGCTGAACTGGTTCGCTGAGTACCCGCAGTCAGGCCTCTACTTGAGACAGCTTCCGGTGCCTGACGTGGACACCAAATGGGTCGAGCGGCGAAAGGGCGCCGTGGGCGACCTGGCCCGTCAAATTCTGGGCGGGCCAGAAGATGCGAGCTTCCATGCCGTATGCGGCCTATGCATCGAGCCTTCCAGGATGCGAGTGCGCGTGCTTTGTCCGCAACTTCGTGCCCTTGTAGGCGGCTTGTGCGATATCGAGTCGCCGACGGCGCAGATTGCTGCCCTGCCGATTCGACCGCAAACCTGTCTGGTGGTGGAGAACCAGAACACAGGCATCGCGTTGCCCGACATGCCCGGTGCTGTCGTTTTCATGCGGCTGGGCCTGGCGGTCGACCAGCTCGAGCCGATTGCGTGGCTGCGTGACGCCGACCGCCAGGTGTATTGGGGTGACCTGGACACGCATGGATTCGCGGCGCTTGCGCGGGCCCGCCGGCGCTTTCCCCGCATGGTCTCCGCCCTCATGGACGAAGTCACCCTCCTGGCTCACGAATCGATGTGGGTTCGCGAAGACAAACCCAGCAAGGTGGAAAGCCCCGACGGCCTGACGCCCGAGGAGTTGGCAGTCTATGCAGGCCTGCGTACCAATCGCTGGGGCGAGCAAGTGCGGCTGGAGCAGGAGCGAATTTCATGGCCGGCTGTGCTCCAGACGCTTCGGTCCGTCGGGCTGTTGAAAGATTGACTTTGTTTGTGAGAAGCAGTCTTGCAGGAGGACATTGGCGCGTGCCCGAGGAGCGGTTGTCCGATTTGTAGTCGAACACGTCGGCGCGGGCCTGTTCCCTGGTTTGGTAGACCTTGCCGCCCCTGCTCAATCGAAGTTCAGAATCACCTTCATGGCCTGCGACCGGTCAGCCGCCAGGGCAAAGGCACGCGCCGAATCGCGGTACGACAGCGTGGCCGAGATCAGGGGCTTGACGTCCACCAGCCCCTTGTTCAGCAGCTCCACCGCGACCGCGAACTCCTCATGGAAGCGGAACGCCCCGCGCAGCTCGAACTCCTTGGCCACGATGGTGTTGATCGGCAGCGTCATCTCGCCGCCCAGCCCGAGTTGAACGATGATGCCGCGCGGGCGCAGCGCATCGAAGGCACCGACCAGCGCACGCGCATTGCCGCTGGCCTCGAACAGCACGTCGAAGCTGCCCTTGTCCGCGCTGAAGCGCCCAAGCCCCTCGGGCTCCTCGGCCACGTTGACCACCTCGTCGGCACCGACCTTGAGCGCCTTGCCCAGCGTGTGGGCGCCGACATCGGTGGCCACGATGTGCGCCGCACCGGCGCGCCGCGCCGCAATGATCGCCAGCGCCCCGATCGGCCCGCAGCCCGTCACCAGCACCCGCTTGCCCAGCAGCGAGCCGGCCCGGCGCACCGCGTGCAGCGCCACCGACAGCGGCTCGGCCATCGAGCCCTCCCCGTCGCTCACCGAATCGGCCAGCCGGTGCGCCTGGTGCGTCTCCACCACGATCTGCTGGCGGAAGGCCCCCTGCACGTGCGGCGTGCGCATGGCGCTGCCGTAGTAGCGCATGTCCAGGCAGTGGTTCTGCAGGCCCTGCTGGCAGAACTTGCACAGGCCACACGGCCGGCTCGGGCTGATCGCCACGCGCTCGCCGGCTGCAAAGCCGCTCACGTCGGCCCCCACCGCCTCGATCACGCCCGCCACCTCGTGGCCCAGCACCATCGGCTCCTTGATGCGGATGGTGCCGAAGCCGCCGTGCTGGTAGTAGTGCAGATCGGAGCCGCAGATGCCGCCGCAGCGCACGCGCACCTGCAGCTGGTCGGGCCCGAGCGCGGGCGTGGCCACCTCTTCGACGCGCAGGTCGCCGGGGGCGTGGATGACGAGGGCTTCCATGGGGAGGGTCTCTCTCTATCTATCTCAGAGGGTTGCGGTCACGCCGCCATCCACGTAGAGGATGTGGCCGTTGACGAAGTTGGAGGCGTTGCTGGCCAGGAACACGGCTGCGCCGACCAGGTCCTGCACGTCGCCCCAGCGCCGCGAGGGGGTGCGCCCGACCAGCCAGGCGGTGAACTCGGCGTTGTCGACCAGGGCCTGGGTGAGTTCGGTCTTGAAGTAGCCCGGGCCCAGGCCGTTGACCTGGATGCCGTGCTGGCCCCAGTCGATCGCCATGCCCTTGGTGAGCATCTTCACGGCCCCCTTGCTGGCGGTGTAGGGCGCGATGCCGGGGCGGCCCAGCTCGCTTTGCACCGAGCAGATGTTGACGATCTTGCCTTGCTTGCGCGGGATCATGTGGCGCGCCACCGCCTGGCCGACCAGGAACACGCTGTCGACGTTGGTTTTCATGAGCTCGTGCCAGTCGGCCTCGGCGAACTGGTCCAGCGGTGCGCGGCGCTGCATGCCGGCGTTGTTGACCAGGATGTCGATGGCGCCGATCTCGGCCTCGATGCGGGCCACGGCGGCGGTCACGGCTTCGCCGGAGGTGACATCGAATGCGGCGGTGAGCACCTCAAGGCCTTCGGCGCGCAGCACCTCGGCTGCCGCTTCGAGCTTGCCAGCGTTGCGCGCGTTCAGGATCACACGGGCACCGGCTTGGGCCAGGCCACGCGCCAGGGCGAAGCCGATGCCGGCGCTGGAGCCGGTGATGAGCGCCGTGCGCCCGGCGAGGTTGAAGCTTTCAAGGACAGGGTTCAAGGCGAGGTTCTCAATCAAGATACAGGCGAGGCGAGGCCGGAACGGCCCAACCGGTCGGAGGGGTCAGCGCGCGCCCAGCGCTTCGAGATTGACCGGCGTCGATGGCCTGCCGGCCCGTGGCCCGAAGCCGAGCGCTGCGATGAGGTTGTCGATGGCCAATGCTGCCATCGCGTGGCGCGTCTTCACCGATGCGCTGCCGATGTGCGGCGTCAGCACGATGTTCGGCACCGCGAGCAGGTCAGGATGGATGGCGGGTTCACCTTCGAATACGTCGAGACCGGCGGCCGCAATCGTTCCGGCGCGCAGCGCGTGCGCGAGGGCTGCGTCGTCGACGATCCCGCCGCGGGCAATGTTCGTCAGCGTGGCCTGGGGCTTCATCTGCGCCAGCTCGGCCGCGCCGATCGCGTGGTGGGAGTCGGGGGAGTAGGGCAGCACCAGGATCAGATGGTCGGATTCGCGCAGCAGCGTCGCCTTGTCCACATAGCGGGCGCCGGTCATGTCTTCCAGGTCTGCCGGCAGGCGCGAGCGGTTGTGGTAGATCACCTGCATGCCGAAACCCAGTGCGCCGCGCCGTGCGATCGCACGGCCGATGCGGCCCATGCCCAGGATCCCGAGGGTTGCGCCGTACACGTCGCCGCCGGCGAACATGTCGTAGATGCCGGTCTTGCGCCAATCGCCGCGCCGCACGAAGCGTTCCGACTCCGCAATGCGGCGTGCGGTGGCCATCATCAGCGCGAAGCCATAGTCGGCGGTGGTCTCGGTCAGCACGTCGGGCGTGTTAGTGACCAGGACGCCCCGCGTGGTGCAGGCGGCGACGTCAATGTTGTTGTAGCCGACGCCGACGTTGCAAACCGCCTTGAGCTGCGGGCAGGCGTCGAGGAGCTCGGCGTCGATACGCTCGCTGCCCGTGCTCATCACCCCTTGCTTTCCCTGCAAACGGCGAACCAGTTCGTCCCGGTTCCAGATTTCGTCGGCGGGGTTGTCTTCGACATCGAAATGCTGGCGCAGCCGAACGGCGATGTCTGGAAAGGTGGCGCGGGTGGCCAGGACGGATGGTCGCATGAAGTCTCCTGCTCGATCTGAGCGTCGCCTGCGACGTTATGCAGATCGGCCCGATCGACCAAGACGAGATCGATCTACCACCATCGAGAACGCTTATGCCAGGCCGCCATAACGAAATGCGGCACCCCTAGAACGATGCCGTCTTTGCGTTGAAGCCGGCCCGGGCCTAACTTTGGTTCGTCTTCAACAAGAGCAAAGATCACGTGAGCCCGTCCCGCATCTCGAAGCGCATCCGCCGCATCAAGCCATCCCCGAGCAGCGCCGCCGCCGAGCGCTTCGCAGCCTTGCGCCGGGAGGGCAAGGACATCATCAACCTCGCAATCGGCGAGCCCGACTTCGACACGCCCACGCACATCCGCCAGGCCGGCTGCGAGGCGATCGAGCGCGGCGAGACGCGCTACACGCCCGTGGCTGGAACCCTGGCGCTGCGGCAAGCGATCTCCGCCAAACTGAAGCGCGAAAACGGTCTCGACTACAGCGCGGGCGAGATCATCGTGACCTGTGGCGCCAAGCACGCGCTGTTCAACGCGTTGTCGGTCACGGTGGAGGAAGGGCACGAGGTGATCGTGCCGGCGCCTTTCTGGGTCTCGTATCCGGACATGGTGCTCGCCTGCGACGGTACGCCGGTCATGGTCGCTTGCCGGGAAGAAGACGATTTCCGGCTGACCCCCGAGGCGCTCGAAGCCGCCATCACGCCCGCCACGCGCTGGCTGGTGTTCAATTCGCCGACGAATCCGACCGGGACGACCTACACGACAGCGCAACTGCGCGCGCTGGCGGACGTTCTCTTGCGGCACCCGCAGGTCATGGTGCTGCTCGACGATATCTACGAGCACATCCGCTTCGACGGTGCTGCCCCGCAGCATCTGCTCGCCGTCGAACCGGCGCTTCGAGACCGAACGCTGGTGGTGAACGGCGTTTCTAAGACCTATGCGATGACCGGCTGGCGCATCGGCTATGCCGCAGGCCCCAAGGACATCATCGCCGCGCTGGACATGCTGCAATCCCAATCGACGAGTGGTGTCAGCTCGGTCAGCCAGGCAGCCGCGGCCGTGGCGCTCAACAGCGAAGCCAGCTTCCTGCCGGAATGGGTAGGCCTCTACCGCCAGCGCCGCGACACCGCTGTCCGTATGCTCAACGAGATCCCGGGCATCCGCGCCAGGTCACCTGGGGGCGCCTTTTATCTATACCCTCACTGTGGGGGCCTGATCGGCAAGCGCACACAGAGCGGCAAGCTCCTGGAGACCGACAACGACGTCGTGATCCACCTGCTCGAGGCGGGCGGCGTGATGGTGCTTGCGGGCACTGCCTACGGGGTTTCTCCTTACTTCCGCATGTCGACTGCGACCACCGTCGAGCAGATCGAGGAAGGCTGCCGGCGCATTGCCAAGGCGGTCGCCGAGCTGAGCTAACTGCACCGGCTGCGCGGGCGGCCGCACGGGTTCCTGCGTATCAAGAACGCTTATAGGCGAAGGTGCATTCCATATTGGCTGCGCCGGAAGTCGCTTCCTATCATTCCTTCAACCCTTCCACTTTCGGAGACCAGCGATGAACAGGTACCTCACGATGACTTCCATGCCCTACCGCATCACGGCGATGACGATCGCGGCGCTTGGCTCTCTTTGCATGTTCACGGCGGCACGCGCGCAAAGCGCGGACACCTTCAAGATCGGGATCATCAGCCCGATGAGCGGGCCGAATGCCCGCTACGGCGCCTTCGCCAACAAGGGTGCCGCGCTGGCCGCCAAGGAGATCAATGCCGCTGGCGGCGTGCTCGGCAAGAAGATCGAACTGGTGAGCGGCGACAGCCAGTGCGTGCCGGCCGAAGGCGTGGCGGCAACGCAGCGCATGATCAGTCTCGAGAAGACGGCGATCATCATTGGCGACGTCTGCAGCTCGGTCACGCTGGCGATGCAGCCCATGGTCGAAGAGTCGAAGGTGCTGCTGGTCAACGCCGCATCGTCCAACCCCGACATCACCTACAAGGCCGGTGTCGGCGGCTTCAAGTGGACCTTCCGCAACTACCCGACCGACGAGGTGCGCGCGGCCACCGTGCTCGAGTACGCAGCCAAGACCAAGGGCTTCAAGAAATACGCGGTGCTTTCGGTCGATAGCGACTATGGCCGCGGTGCCATCAAGTTCACCAAGCGCTACCTGCCGAAGTACGAGGGCGCCGAAATCCTCAGCGAGGACTACTACAAGGACTCGGAAACCGATTTCCGCTCGGTGCTCAGCAAGATCCGCCGCTCCGGGGCACAGGCCATCATCCTCTACGGGCAGGCCGACACCACCCCGATCATCGCGCGCCAGATGCTCGAACTGGGGCTGGCCGGCAAGGTGGCGCTGGTGGGCAACGGCGAGTTCAACACCAAGGACACCATCGCCGCTGCGCCCAAGGTCATGAACGGTGCGGTCGAGGCCGCAGCCTGGCTGCCCGAGGTGCCGGCGCCGCGCAGCCTGAAGTTCGTCGACGACTACAAGAAGGCCAATGGCGGAGAAATGCCCAACAACCATGCCTACACCCACTACGACACGCTGCAACTGGTCGCGCAGGCCATCAAGAGCGCCAACAGCCTGAAGGGCGAGGACGTGCGCAATGCCCTCGCGAAGATCAAGTACGACAGCCCGATGGGCGTGGTCACCTTCGACGATCACAACCAGGCCGTGATGCCGATGGTGCTGCTGGAAATCGTCGACGGCAAGCCGGAAATCAAGGGAACGATCACCACCCGGGTCGACTACGCGGCGGCCAAGTAAGGTGGCGCAGCAGCAGCCCTTGAAGAGGACGCCGCCGTGAGTTCCTTCATCCTCGAGCAGATCGTCAACGGCATCATCACCGGGTCGATGTACGCCCTGGTGGCCGCCGGCATGACGATGATCTTCGGCGTGCTGCGGGCCATCAACTTCGCGCACGGCGAGTACTACATGCTGGGCACGTTCGCGGCCTGGTGGGTCATGACCAGGCTGATGGCCGACTACAGCCTCGCCATCGTCGGCGGGGTGGCGATCGTGTCGCTGATCGCGGTGCTGATTGGCCGCAGCGTGATGCAGCGGCTCATCGGCCAGCCCTTCCAGGCGGGCGTGCTGGCCACGCTGGGCCTGTCGCTGATCCTGCAGAACGTCGTCATCCTGGCTTTCGGCGGCGGCTACAAGGTGTTCTCCGGCGGCTGGATCGAGCCCATCGAGATGGGCGACTTCGGCATGTCGCAGCAGCGGGTGATCCTGGTCGTCGTCACGCTCGTCGTTTTCGCCGGTCTCGAATGGATGGTGCGCGGCACCCGGCTGGGCCGGTCGATCCGGGCGGTGTCGCAGAACATCGAGTGCTGCCAGGTCAACGGCATCGACGTCGAGCAGGTGGTGCGCCGCACCTTCCTGATCGGCGTTGGCCTGGCCGCGCTCTCGGGCATCCTGACCGGCCCGGTCAACGTGAGCATCTATGGCGGCATGGGCGAGGCGATCACGCTCAAGACCTTTGCCGTGATCGTGATGGGCGGCATGGGCAACGTGCGCGGCACGCTGATCGCCGGCTGCCTGCTGGGTGTGGTCGAGAGCCTGGTGGCCAGCTTCATCGGCTTGCAGTACCGCGACTCGGTAGGCTTCATTGCACTGCTCCTCATGCTGATGTTCCGGCCGCACGGCCTGTTCAGCAGCAAGGCCCGATTCTGAAAACCCTTCGTCTGGAGCAAGTCCCCATGTCATCCACCACACTGGACGCACCGCTTCTTCCGGCTGCAAGGGTCGCCAAGGTGAACTGGAGCGTCTGCGCACTGGCGCTCGCCGCGCTGCTTGCCACGCCCCTCTTTCTTGGCGACTACTACCTGCACGCCATGGTGCTGGCGATGATCTTCCTGCTGCCCGCGCTGGGCCTGAACCTTATCCTCGGCTACACCGGCATGCTCTCGCTCGCGCAGGGCGTGTTCTTCGGACTGGGTGCCTATGCGTCTGCGCTGATGTCCATCCATTTCGGCACGCCATTCCTCGTGAACTTCCTTGTGGCCGGGTTGTTCGCGGGGCTGGTGGCATTGCCGCTGGGCATTCCGGCGCTCAGGCTGCGCGACACCTCGTTCGTGATGTGCACGCTGGGCATGGTCGTGATTGCCCAGATGGTGTCGAAGAACTGGGTGGACTTCACCCGCGGCGACATGGGGCTGTCGGGCATTGCCAGGCCGAGGCTGGGTTTCGGCGACATGGTGTTCACCGTCGTCAAGGCGCCGGAGTACTTCTACCTGGTGCTTGCCGTCGCGGCACTGGCGGTGGCGGCGTTCGTCGCACTGATCCGCTCGCCGGCGGGCCGCTGCATGGTGGCGATCCGCGACAACGAGACGCTGGCCGAATCGCTCGGCGTGCCGACCTGGACCTACAAGCTCATCGTCTTCATGCTGAGTGCGGTGTTCGCCGGACTGGGCGGCAGCCTCTACGCGCATTTCTCGACGGTGGTGAGCCCGCTGGTGTTCCAGTCCTACTACTCGAACACGATCCTGATCATCGTGCTCGGCGGGGGCGTCGGGAAGGTGCCGGGCGCAATCATCGGCAGCTTCGTCTTCGTTGCCGTCTCCGAAGCGCTGCGGATCACCCCCGAGCTGCGCATGATCATCTACGGATTCGTGCTTCTCGGCCTGGTGTTCCTCTTTCCCCAGGGCCTGGCGCCGCTGTTCCAGAAAGCGGCCGAACGCATCGCCCGCTTCGGCCACCATGGCAAGGAGACGCATCATGCCGGCCGATGACGTCATGCTGCGCATCGAGGGCCTGCGCAAGAACTACGGCGCCGTGGCCGCTCTGCAAGGCGTGGACATCGATGTCCGCCGCGGCGAAGTGATGGGGCTGATCGGCCCGAACGGCTCAGGCAAATCGACACTCTTCGATTGCTGCACAGGCCTGCAGAAGAGCGATGCGGGCCGGGTGCTGCTCAAGGGCGTGGACATCACGGCGTGGCCGATGAACCGGATCGCCCGCGAAGGCCGCTTCCTGCGAAGCTTCCAGAAGACGGTCGTGTTCCCGACGCTGGATTCGGAAGAGAACCTGGTTCTCGCCGGACAGATGTCGCGCTTTCCAAGCGTTCTGTCCACCTTCTGGATCGGCCCGGCCGCGCAACGGCGCGTGAAGGCGCTGCGCGAGCGGGCGCGGGAACTGATCGAGGTGTCGGGCCTGGCGCGCGTGGCGCACCTGCCGGCCGGCAACATGTCGGGCGGCCAGCAGAAGCTGCTGCAGTTCGCGTCGATGCTGATGCCCGATCCGGAGCTGATTCTTCTCGACGAGCCGCTGGCGGGCATCAACCCCATCCTGATCGAGAAGGTGATCCAGTGCATCGAGCATGCGAACCAGGCACTCGGCGTCACCTTCGTCGTGATCGAGCACAACACCGACGTGCTCATGAACCTGAGCCACCGTGTCGTGGTGCTGCACCAGGGCATGAAGCTGGCCGACGACACACCCGAAGCAGTGGTGCGCAACCCGGAGGTCGTCGAGGCCTACCTTGGAGGCTGACATGGCGGACGCGAAGATGGAACTCGAAATCGACAACCTGCATGCGGGCTATGGCCACCTGGACATCCTGCACGGGGTGAACCTGAAGATACGGCACGGCGAGTTCATCACGCTGCTGGGGCCGAATGGCGCGGGCAAGTCCACGCTCCTCAAGTCGCTCTTTGGCATGACGACGCACAAAGGCGGCGCGATCCGATGGAAGGGCAAGGACATCGCCGGCCTGCGGCCGCAGGCCATGCTGGCGCAGGGCATTGCCTATGTGCCGCAGGGACGCTGCAACTTCCAGCTCATGACCATCGACGAGAACCTCGAGATGGCTGCCTACACCCTCAAGGACGGCGACCTGAAGGGCGAGCGCGAATACGTCTACGACCTCTTCCCGATCCTGCGCAAGCGCCGCAATGAGCTGGCCGGGAACATGTCCGGCGGCGAACAGCAGTTGCTCGAGATGGCGATGGCGGTGCTGCGCCGGCCGGAGATCCTGCTGGTCGACGAGCCCTCGGTCGGGTTGTCGCCGCAGGCGATCACGCTCGTCTTCAACGAACTCAAGCGCCTGCACAAGGGCGGCCGGACCATCTTGCTGGTCGAGCAGAACACCCGCAAGGCCATGGAAGCCGCGGAACGCGCAGTCGTGCTGCGCCTGGGCAAGGTGATCTGGGACAGCCCGGTCGGCGATCTGAGCACTGCGGATCTGGGCGAACTTTTCATGACAGGCAGGCGCGCGTCCGACGCGCAGCCCGCCTGATCGCTGCATCTGAATGAACACCGAAGGAGCTGAAAGGCATGAAACTGGCATTTGACACAGGCGGCACGTTCACCGACTTCGCCATGACCGAGGACGACGGAACCATTTTGCTGCACAAGGTACTGAGCACGCCCGACGCACCGGCGCGCGCCGTGCTGCAGGGCGTGGACGAGCTGCTGGCCAAGATTCGCGAGAAGAACGGCGGCAAGGCCGCGGGCGCCGGCACGCTGCAGATACTCGGCGCGACCACGGTCGTGACGAATGCGGTGCTGGAGCGGCGCGGCGTGCACACGGCTTTCATCACCACCGATGGCTTTCAGGACATGCTGCGCATCCGCACCGAAGGACGCTACGACCTGTACGACCTGCGCATCAAGTACCCCGATCCACTGGTCACCCGCGACCTGTGCTTCGGCGTGGAGGAGCGCATCGCAGCGGACGGCACCGTCATCAAGGCGCTGGACGAGGAGGGCGTTCGCGCGATTGCGAGAACGCTGCTCGAGCGGAAGGTCGAATCGGTGGCGGTGTGCCTGCTGCACGCGTACAAGTACGCGCAGCACGAGCGGCGCGTGGGCGAACTGATTGCCGAGGTGGCGCCGGGAATCTCGGTGTCGCTCTCGTCGACCGTCTGCCCTGAGGTGCGCGAGTACGACCGCGCATCGACGACCGTGGTCAATGCCTACACCCGGCCCATGATGGTCGGACACGTGGGCCACCTGGAGCGTGAGCTGTCGAAGCGGGGCGTCGAGGGGCAACTGCTCTGGATGACATCGAGCGGCGGCGTGGTGCCGAGCTCCTCGGCTTCCCGCACGCCGGTGCGTCTGATCGAGTCGGGCCCGGCGGCGGGTGCGGTGGCGGCTGCCGACTACGCCCGCCAGGCGGGGGAGGCGAGCGTGCTCTCCTTCGACATGGGTGGCACCACGGCCAAGCTCTGCCTCATTCCGAACGGCGAGCCGATGGTCGCCAACGACCTGGAGGTCGCGCGCCACGAGCGCTTCCGCAAGGGCAGCGGCTTCCCGCTCAAGATCCAGTCGATCCACATGATCGAGATCGGCGCCGGCGGCGGTAGCATCGCGGCGCGCAGCAAGCTGGGCCTGCTCGGCGTCGGCCCTCGCAGCGCTGCGGCGGCGCCGGGCCCGGCCTGCTACGGCCGCGGCGGCACCGAGCCGACGGTGACCGATGCGGATCTGCTGCTGGGCTACCTGGACGCGAAGTCCTTCCTCGGCGGCGACTTCGCCCTCGACAAGCCCGCGGCCGAGGCGGCGATGGCCCGCCTCGCCAAGGAGCTCTCCATCACGCCGGAGCGCTGCGCCTGGGGCGTTCACGACATGGTCAACGAAAGCATGGCGGAGGCAGCTTCCATGCAGGCCACCGACAGCGGCGTCGACCCGCGCGCGTTGCCGCTCATCGCGTTCGGCGGCGCGGGCCCGGTGCATGCCTACGGCGTTGCGCGCAAGCTCGGCATTCGCAAGGTGATCTGCCCGACCGGTGCGGGCGTGACCTCGGCCATCGGCCTGCTCGGTGCGCCGGTGGCGGCGGATCTTTCCACCAGTCTGCCGATGCGGATCTCGGCATGGAATCCGAGTGCGGTCAAGGTGGTCAAGGCCACGCTGGCCGAGCAAGGCCGCGAGGTGGTGCTGGCCAGCAAGGTGCCCGCCGATCGCATCCGCTTTTCTTATACCGTCGACATGCGCCACGTGGGGCAGGGCTACGAGATCTCGGTGCCGCTGCCGGATCTCGACCCGGCCGACCCGGCCTTCGTCGCGGAGCTGGTGTCACGATTCCATGCCAACTACGTTGCGCTCTACGGCCGCGCGGTCACGGGCACGGATGCCGAGATCATCACCTGGCGCATTCGTGCCAGCGGGCCCAAGAGCACGGTGTCGCTCGCCGGGCTGCGCGGAGAAGCCGGCGCGGTGCGCGATCCGCGCAAGGGATCGCGACCGGTCTTCTTCTCGGAACTCGGCAAGTACGTTGAAACGCCGGTCTACGACCACTATGCATTGCTTCCCGGTGTGCCGATCGAAGGCCCCGCGATCATCGAGCAGCGCGAGTCGACCGTGGTGATGGGACCGAACGCCACAGCCTCGCTCGACGACCAGCACAACCTCATCATGCTTTTGTCCTGAAGGTCACGCCATGTCTATCCTCAAACCCGATTTCAACGACCCGATCACGCTGCAGGTGATGTGGGATCGCCTGGTCTTCATCGCCGACCAGGCCGACACCGCCCTCGGCCGCACCGCCTTCTCGCCGATCGTGCGCGAGAACCACGACTACGTGAACGTGCTGCTCGACGCACAGGGGCGCGCCCTCGCACAGTGCACCTGGTCGATCCCGGTTTTCATCACGACGCTGCCGATGGCCGCGCAGAACTACTTTCTCAAGGCCTTCCCACCGGAGTCGCTGGAGCCGGGCGACGTGCTCGCCACCAACGACCCTGTGATCGGCACCGGGCATCTGCCGGACATGGTCATGCTGACACCGATCTTCCGCAATGGAAAGATCGTGGCCTACGCCGGCAGCATCGCGCACTTGCCCGACATCGGCGGGCGCCCGCAATCGCCGGACTCGACCGACATGTTCGAGGAAGGCATCCGCATTCCGATGCTGAAGCTCTTCAAGGCCGGCAAGCCGAACACCGACGTGTTTTCCGTGATCGAGGCGAGCGTGCGTCTTCCGCACGAAGTCCGTGGCGACATCCAGAGCATGGTCGCGGCCAACGAAGTGATGAGCCGCGAGTTCAGCCGCTTCATGGACGAGTACGGGCTCGACGACTGCGACGCGCTGGGCCAGGCCATCTTCAGCCGCTCCGAGCGGCACATGCGCAAGGCCATCACCGCCTGGCCCAACGGCAGCTACAAGGCCGACATGACGATCGACGGCTTCGAGACCGAGGTGAAGCTGTGCGTCAGCGTCGAGGTGAGGGACGATTCGATCCACGTCGACTACACCGGCACCTCGCCCGAGGTGGCCAGGGGCATCAACGTGGTGCCGCACTATCGGGTGGCGCACAGCGTGTATGCGCTCAAGTGCCTGCTCGATCCGGACACGCCCAACAACGAGGGCTGCATGATCCCGCTGACCGACTCCGCGCCCGCGGGCTCGATCCTCAACCCGAGGCCGCATGCGGCCGGTGCGGCCCGCAACCTGGTCGGGCATTGCATTCCGAGCCTGATCTTCAAGGCGCTCCAGCACGTCGTGCCCGAAGGCGCGATGGGCGACAGCGGTGGCGCGCCGATCTGGGGCATCAACTGCCAGGGCCAGCGCTCTGACGGCACGGCCTACGGCAGCGCGCAGAACTTCCATGGAGGGCAGGGCGGCCGCTCGTCGATGGATGGGCTCGACACCCTGAGCTTTCCGTCGAACTGCCGCGTGACACCGATCGAGATGTACGAGCTGGCGGTGCCGGTGCTGATTGAGTGCAAGGAACTCATTCCCGACTCCGGCGGTCCGGGCAAGTTCAGAGGGGGCCTGGGCCAGCGCGGGATCATCCGCAACCTGTCCGACCGCGAAATGAACATCTACCTCAGCACCGAGCACGTGAAGTATCCGTGCCTGGGCGTTCTGGGAGGCCAGGCCGGCCGCAACGGCGCGGTGCTGCACGACGACCGACCGGTGTTCGCCAAGGGGCGGCTGGTTCTCGCGACGGGCGAGCGCCTGACCATCGAATTGCCCGGCGGGGGCGGCTGGGGCGACGCGCAGGAGCGCTCGCGCGAGCTCATCGAAGACGACCTGAAGCAAGGCCTCATCAGCGTGGAAGGCGCGCGCGCGCACTACGGCTATGACGCCCCCGTCGTCAGGAAGCCCGTGGAGGTGGCCGCGTAATGGCCGCCAAAGCGCTGGCGGGCCAGGTCGCCCTCGTCACGGGCGGCGGCTCCGGCATCGGTCGCTCGACGGCCCTGATGCTTGCTGCCGAGGGCGCGCGGGTGGTGGTGATGGGACGCCGCATCGAGCCCCTGCAAGCCGTCGTAGAGCAGATACGCGCGTCCGGCGGCGAAGCATGGTGCCGGCAGGCCGACCTGCAGAGCCGCGAACAGCTGCAGGAACTGGTGCGGTGGACGGAAGCGGAAGTCGGCAAGGTCGGTATCCTGGTCAACAACGCGGGCCTCACCAGCCGCGTGCGCAACATCCGATGGATCGAGCCGGACGATTGGGAGTCCGCGATTTCGGTCAACCTCACGGCGGTCTACGTTCTGATCCAGGCGGTGCTGCCGGGCATGTTGGCAGCGGGCGCGGGAACCATCGTGACCGTGTCGTCCCTGGCGGCCGTGCGGCCCAACCTGCTGGGCGGCGCGCCCTATGGCGCAGCGAAGGCGGCCGTGACGAATCTCATGGGGTTCATGCACGCCACGTTCCGCAACAACAACATCCGTTCCACGACGATCCTGCCCGGCGAGGTCAACACGCCGATCATGGACACCCGCGCTCGGCCGCCGACCGCGGCCGAACGTGCGGCGATGGTCGCGCCCGACGACGTGGCGCGCGCCATCCTGCTGGCCTGCACGTTGCCGCAAGGCACCACCATCGAGCAGCTGGTCATCAGTCCGACCCTGGCGCGCGACCAAGGGCCCGATGTCGAGACCAGCCGCTGGCTTGGCGCGCCCGAAGGCACTTTGGGCAAACCCTGAACCGGAGCAAACGATGAGCACGACTCTTCATCAACGCCTGGCACGCGGCGACTCCGTGCTGATGGTCAACCCCAACCACGTATCGCCCACGCTGTGCGAGAAGCTGGTGCGCTCGGGTGCCGATTCGGTCTTCATCGATTGCGAGCATGGCCTCGCCAGCTTCGAGGACATTCATCACATGGCCAAGGCCGCACGCTACGGCGGCGGCTGGGGCATCGTGCGGCCACAGAACCAGGAACGCTCGACCATCACCCGCTGCCTGAATGCCGGCGCGGACGGGGTGATGGTGCCGCTGATCCACACGGCCGAGATCGCCCGGCAGGTGGTGCACACCTTCCGCTACGCCTGTCCAGACGACCATGCGACCCGGTTGCTGGTTGGCATGGTGGAATCGGTCGAGGCGGTGCGCAATCTCGACGAGATCCTTGCGGTCGACGGGATCGACGTGTTCTTCGTCGGCCCCGGTGACCTCTCGCAATCGATGGGCTATTCACCCGCCGTGGGCGCGGGCAAGCGCCGTCCCCAGCCGGTGCTCGACCTCGTGGATCAGACGCTGCAACGCATTCGCGCAGCCGGCAAGATCGCGGGCACGCTCGTCGTGCGACAGGATGTGCAGCATCTCGTGTCGGTTGGCGCGCAGCTGCTGTACTACCACGCCGATCCGTTCGTGAATGAAGGCGTCGCGGTCATGCGCCAGCTTTCGTCGGTGCCGTCCGCCGCGGCCGTGACCTGAGCTTCAGGCCGACGGCACCTGTTCCGGGGGCGCGCTGATCCCGGGGAGCCGGCCCGTCGCGAATAGATCGTCGATCTGCGCCCTCAGGATGTCGAGGACGGCCCTGGCCTGGTCGGACATCGGCAGATGATTCGGCACGCACAGCGACACGGTCGCCTGCAGGCCGGGCTCCACGATGCGGCGGATGATCGGAGGGTTGGCCGGTGAAGAGAAATCGGCCAGCGCTGCCGGAAGAATCGTGGCGCCGACGCCGGCCTCGATGGCCTGGCGCAGCGTTTCCGACGATTCGATTTCGGCCCGGATGTTCGGAACCACGCCAACCCGCGCGAATGCCTCGTCGACCGCCCTACGCAGGAAATGCATTCGGCTCGGCAGGAGCAGGTCGATGCCGGCGAGCGCACGAAGGGCGATCGTCTGGTCGTCCGTGTGCGGCAATTGAAGGCCAGCGGGCGCGATGAGAAACAGCTCCTCGGTCAACAGCGGCTGCAGCGTCACGCCTTTCATGGGACTGCCGGCATAGATGATGGCCATGTCCATGCGCCCCGTCATCACCATCTCGCTGAGCACCAGCCCGAAGTTGTCGTTGATGAACAGATTGACCTCGGGATAACGGCTGCGCACAGCCTTGAGCAGCGGCATCGAGAGGATGGATGCCGTGCTGTAGGTGGCCAGCCCGACTGAAACCGGGCCCGAGATGGCGCTGGCATCGATGCGGTTGGCGAGATCGCGTTCGAGTTGATCGAGGTGGCCCAGCATGATCTGCGCCTGCCGATACAGCTGGGCACCTGCGGGCGTCGGCGTCACGCCGGCGTTGGACCGAACCAGCAGCTTGCGCTTGAAATGATCTTCGAGCGAAGCGATGTGCTGGCTCAGGGCAGGCTGCGCCACGCTCAGCTGGTGCGCTGCCGCCGAGAGGCTCTTGGCGTCCACCGCCGTCACGAAACTTTTGAGTGTCTTGAAATTGACTGTCATGCAGAAGTCCATTCCGCCCGCGGCGAGTGCCGCTTGCTTCGGTTCGGCGCGCTGATCGTAACCCCGGTTGACGACGCACGACGGTGGCTTGATGCTTGCTTGCTCCCCATCTTGCAAGCAACAACGAGGCCCTCGTGAATCTCAGGCGTTTGAAGTATTTCGTGAAGATCGTGGACGTTGGCAGCCTGACTTTGGCCTCCGAGATTCTGCATGTTGCGCAGCCCGCGCTGAGCCAGCAACTGGCAACGCTCGAAGGCGAGTTCAATCAGAAGCTGCTGCTGCGAACTCAAAAAGGTGTGGTGGCCACAGAGGCGGGCAAGGTGCTGTACCGGCATGCGCAGATGATCCTGCGGCAGTTCGATCAGGCGCGTGCGGACGTGCTCAACGCGGGCCGCAGTCTGGCGGGGCAGGTGTCGGTGGGGCTGGCGCCGGGCACGGCAGCCTCGACGCTGGCGCTCAAGCTGCTGCAGACGGTGCAGGGCCGCCATCCCCAGATCGTGCTTCACATCAACGAGAACTTCGGCACGACGCTGTGTGACGTGGTTCGAAGCGGCCTCATGGACATGGCGGTTCTGTACGGTGGAGAGAGCCCGGTGCAAGGGCTCTCCTTCGATCCATTGCTGACGGAGGATCTTTGCGTCGTTGCGCCCGCGGAGATGGTGAGCAAACCCGGGGACTTGGCGCTGCGCGACCTTCGCGACGTGGATCTCCTGTTGCCCTGTACCAATAACCAGCTTCGACGGTACGTCGACCAGGCGTTCGCGGCGGCCCACGTGGTGCCCCGCGTGGTGGCCGAGATGGAGTCCGCCAGCACGCTCGCCGCAGCGATCGCTTCCGGCGTCGGCGCGACGATCCTGCCATTTTCGGTAGCGCGATCCGTCGCCGCGACTTCGTCAGTGAACGTCTGCCGACTTGTCTCGCCCACGATCGAAGTGCCACTGGCGATGTGCGTGTCGGATCACCTGCCTCTGTCCGAGCCCGCGCAGGTCGTCAAAGGCATTCTCCTGGAGCTCGTCGGGGCACTCGATCTGCAGGGTGGATTGCACCGCACCTTGCTCAATCACGCGCGCGTTCAGGTGGTCGCTCACGAATAGACCCGGCCGCGCCGCTGCCTTCAGCCGCCCGGTATATGGGGCGGGCGCAACTCCACCGGCTTGGCTGACTTCTTGCGCATCCTGATGTTGAGCATCTCCACTGCCACCGAGAAGGCCATGGCGAAGTACACGTAGCCCTTGGGCACGTGATGGTCGAAGCCCTCCGCGACCAGAACCACCCCTACCACCACCAGGAAGGCCAGAGCCAGCATCTTGATGGTGGGGTGGTTGGAAACGAAGCGGCCGATCGGGCTGGCGAACAACATCATCAGGAGCACGGAGGCGATCACCGCGGCGATCATGACCCGCACGTCATCCACCATCCCGACGGCCGTGATGATCGAGTCCAGCGAGAACACGAGATCGATCACCATGATCTGCAGGAGCACGGAAGAGAAGCTGGCCTTGACGGCGCTGGACTTCTGCTCGTGCCCGCCTTCCAGCGATTGGTGAACCTCGCTCGTGCTCTTCCAGATCAGGAACAGTCCACCCAGGATCAGGATCAAGTCGCGGCCGGAGATCTCCTGGTCGAGCACCGAGAAGAGCGGGGCCACCAGGCCGACGATCCAGGCGAGCACCAGCAGCAGGCCGATGCGCATGAACATGGCCATGAACAGACCGATCCGCCGTGCGGATTCGCGCCGGGCGGGAGGCAGCTTGTCGACCAGGATGGAGATGAAGATGATGTTGTCGATGCCCAGGACGAGCTCCAGCGCGGTCAGCGTGGCGAAGGCGATCCAGACTTGAGGATCGGTCAGGAGTTCGAGCATTGAGGTTCTTTCAGCAGGGAAGGGCCGGGAAGGGTTGGCCAGAATAAGCTTCTCCAACTCTCCGGTGCTGTATCGCGTTTGCGATACAGGACTTCATTCTTCCGTCTCGCCATGAATGCCACCTGACGCACACATGAATATTGGATGAATAGAGCCGCCTTGGCCCGGCGCTACAGCAACTCTTCGGCCACGAAAGGGGAGAGCAGCCAGTTCTTGCTCTTGATGAACCAACTGGTCTCCGGTTCGTCCTCGTGAACAGCCGTCGTCGTGCCGTTGCTGTCCTGCTCGACCCATTCAACGCCACCCGTAGCCCCTATTCGCACCAGGTAAGCACTGGTATATCGATCGATCGATATGATGCGATTGATGTCTGCGGCGATCTCGGGACTGTCTATCACCAGGCCGATCTCGGTGTTGAGGCTGGCAGAGCGCCCATCCAGGTTCATCGATCCCACGAACACCCGCTTGTCGTCGATAACGGCCGTCTTGCCATGCAGACGTCCCGTGGTTTTGCCGAATTCGCCCAATCGTCCCGAGCGCTGGCTCAGCATGGGACTGAGTTCGTAGATGACGACCCCCAGCTTCAATATTTCCTTGCGATAGCGAGCGTATCCGGCATAGACCAGCGGCTCGTCGGTAGCAGCGAGAGAGTTGGTGACGACAATGATCTTGACGCCGCCTTGAAGTTGACGTTGGATTTGGGCGAGGCCAACCTGGCCAGGCACGTAGTACGGCGACGTGATGAAGAGATGCGATCGGGCCGTCTCCAGAACGGCGAGCGTTCGTTGCGAGACACTCCCCTGAAAGCGTTCTTCGATGCGCCCGCGCATGATTTTCGCTGGGTCGTCAACGAGAACTTGCGCCTTCGCATGGAATTGATCCAGCTTTCCGTCGTCGAGTTGACGCGCGACCGAGGTTCTTCCCAGAGCATCTCGCTCATTCTCCGGAAGCCCATGTCCTGCTCCGCCAACCCATTGATCGAAGCGCCGTTGCGCTTGCTCTGGGGATAGATCGAACGACGCTACCTGGCCAATGGGGCGCACTTGCTCGCTGTTCCAGTAGATGTCGAATGCGGCGGACTGCTCACGCACCACCGGCCCACTGGCCAGCACATCCATGTCGATAAAGTTGGCCTGCCCGTCCTGCATGAAGTATTCATCGGCTATGTTGCGGCCACCCGAGACGGAAAAGCTGTTGTCGACGATGAACAGTTTGTTGTGCATGCGATGGTTGATGCGGCCAAACTCGTGAATCGAGAAAACGATGCGCGACAGCAATGAGCCCGATCGCGCCGGCAACGGGTTGAACAGGCGCACCTCCACGTTGGGGTAGGCCGCCAGCGAGCTGAACAGCTCATCCGCGTCAGACATGTACAGATCGTCCACCAGCAGCCGCACCCGCACGCCACGCAGCGAGGCATCGCGCAGTTCACGCAGGAGCTGCCGCCCCACGCCATCGTTGCGCAGTTCGTAGTACTGCGCGTCTATCGACTTCTCAGCCCGGCTTGCCAGAGCAATGCGGGCATTGAACGAGAAGGGCGCCTCCGGCAGCAAGCGGAACCCCGAAAGCTCTGCAGCACCAGGCAGAGCATTTTGCTTTGCGATGCGCGCAAGCCGTGTTGAAGCTACATCCTGAATGGCATAGGTGGGTGGCACCGGCCTGGGCGCCGGCAGCGACGCGCAACCTCCCAGAAGCGCCGCCACAATCAACAGGCAACGAAGTCCGAAGAAGCTGGCGTGCCTCTTCATGGCCACGGCGCACCCATGCTTAACCGGCGAGCGCCGGATAGTCCGTGTAGCCCTTGGCACCGGGCGTGTAGAACGTGTCCGGGGCAGGAGCGTTCAACGGCGCGTCTTGGCGCATGCGCTCAACCAGGTCAGGGTTGGCGATGAAAGGCCTGCCCATGGCTGTCAGATCCGCGCGGCCTTCGCTCAGCGCCTGTTGTGCGCTGGCTTTATTGAGTCCACCGGCGAGGATGAAGGGGCCGTCGAACGCAGCCTTCAAATCGGCCTTCAGCTTCGCCGAGACGGGCGGGGCGCCAATGGCCGAATGGTCCAGAACGTGAACGTACATGAGGTCGAGTGCGGAGAGTTGCTTCACCAGCGCCAGGTACTGTTCGTCCACGCCTTCGAATGCGCCGGTGCTATTGACCACACCGTGAGGCGACAGGCGGATGCCGACTCGCTCAGCGCCGATCTCCTTCACGGCAGCACGGGCGACCTCGAGCACCAGCCGGTTGCGCCCTTCGGGCGTGCCGCCGTAGCCATCGGTGCGGCGGTTGACGTTGGCGTTCAGGAATTGCTCGAGCAAGTAACCGTTGGCCGCGTGCAGCTCGATGCCATCGAAGCCGGCTTGGATGGCAAGGCGCGCGGCCGTTGCGTACTCGCCGATCGCGACCTGGATGTCGGCCTCGGTCATGGCGCGCGGCGGCGTGTGCGGTTGGCTGCCTTGCGTATCGGTCCACATTTCGCCAGGGCAGGTCTCTGATGAAGAGCTAAGCACTTCGGCGCCGGCCGGCAGGTTGGCCTGGTGGGACACCCGGCCGGTATGCATCAGCTGCACGACGATCTTGCCGCCCTTGGCATGGACTGCGTCGGTCACAAGCTTCCAGCCTTGCACCTGGGCGTCATTGAACAGACCCGGGATGCGGGCGTAGCCCAAGCCGTTGGGCGACGGCGAGGTTCCTTCCGTGATGATGAGGCCGGCACTCGCGCGCTGGGCGTAGTAGGTGGCCATCAGGCTGTTGGGCGTGTTGTTGTCGACCGCGCGGCTGCGCGTGAGCGGCGACATCACGGTGCGGTTCTTGAGCGGGGTGGTGCGCAGGGAGAAGGCGTCGAAAAGCATTGAGCTGTCCTGGAGGAGTTGGAAGAGGAAAGAGAAGAAGAGAGAGCCGGGATCGTGGCCTGAGGGCTCAGCCGATGCGGTAGCGCGGGGCCGGCGTTCCAACCTGGGTGGCGGCGAACAGTGCGGAGCGCGCTGCCTCGTACTTCTCCCACAGAGCTGCATCGGCGACCGACGGCCAGGTGATCGCTTCGCCTTGATCCAATCCCGCAAGCGCCGCATCGACCATGTGCTCGGTCGTCATCAAGGCGTCCTTGTTGAGGGCCGCCAGCGGAACGCCCGACAGATCCCAGATCTCGGTGGCCGTCGAGGCTGGCAGGACCAGCTGAACCTTCACCCCGGTGCCGGCCAGTTCCTCCTGCAGGCCCCGGCTGTATTGCAGTACGAAGGCTTTGGTGCCGCTGTAGACGGCGCTGATGGGCAGAGCATGGATGCCCAGCACCGAAGCGATGTTGATGATCACTCCGTCGTTTCTCGCGATGAAGGCCGGCACTGCCGCCTGGGTCAGGCGCGTCAGCGCCGTGACGTTGAGGGCGATCTGCGAGAGCGCGTCGCCTGCGGACCTCTGGGCCAATGGTCCCAGTCGCGCAATGCCGGCGTTGTTGATCAGGACGCGCACGTCGGCGTTGGTGGACAGAATCGTCTCGATCCGCGCCAGGTCCTCGTCCTTGGTCAGGTCGGCAACGACCGGCTCGGCTTTGATCCCGTGCGCCTTCGAGACCTGCGCGCAGAGGGCTTCCAGGCGATCAGCGCGCCGGGCGACAAGAATGAGGTCGTAGCCACGCGCAGCGAGGCGATCCGCATACACGGCTCCGATGCCGGAGGAAGCCCCGGTGACAAGGGCGACTTTTCGGGAACTGGGATTTGTCATTAATAGCTTTCCAATGAAATTGCGTGCTCAACCAAAAAGGTTGAGGGCTCAAATGAAGATTGACCAACCGCCGGTTGTTGATGGTGCAGCGCGATGTCGGTGGAGGTCATCGCCCGAGGGGCACTGGTGACCAGAGCTTCGAAGAGCATGGCGATCTCAGGACGCCTGCGGAAGGTAGCTCGGCCGCGCCGCCGTCATCCCGTGCTTGACCTGCAGGGTGAGTTCATCGGCCAGCACCTCGTCGACGCCCGATTCGAGTCCGTCGAGTGCACGCTTGACGATGTCTTCAGGGCTGGACTTCGGCACATCGAACCCGCGCGTGAGGTCGGTGTCGACGTACGCCATGTGCAGCCCCAGCACTTGGGTCTTCTGCGCCGCCAGTTCATTGCGCAGGGCATTGGTGAGCGACCAGGCTGCGGACTTGCTGGCCGAATAGGCCGCCAGCTCACCGCCGTTCACCCATGAGGCGACCGACAGGACGTTGAGCAGCGCGCCGCCACCGTTGGCCTTGAGAATTGGCGCGAAGGCCTTGCTCATGCGCAACACGGCGAAGAAATTGGTCTCGAAGATGCGTCGTGCGACGTCTTCGCTATCGACTGCGAGAAAGCCGCCCGGCTGCGCAATGCCGGCGTTGTTGATCACCAGCGTCACATCGGAGGCCAGCGCGGCGGCGGCCGCCACGTCTTCCGGCTTGTTGACGTCCAGGCGCAGGGCCTCCACACCGGATTGGGTGATGGCCGCGGGGTCGCGCGCGCCGGCGTAGACCTTGCGCGCACCGCGGGCGAGCAGCTCGCGCGCGAATGCCAGGCCGACGCCGCGATTGGCACCCGTGACGAGGACAACAGCGTTTTCAATCTTCATGGGAATCTCCAAAAGGTGGGGTGGAAAACTTGACTCACTTGATCTTGATGACGACCTTGCCCTTGGCACGGCCTGCTTCGACATAGGCCAGGGCCTCATTGGTCGATTCGAACGGGAAGACCCGGTCCATCACGGGGCGGATGACGCCGGCATCGAAGAGACGGGTGATCTCGCGCAGCTGGCTCCCGTTCGCCTTCATGAAGAGGAACGAGAAGCGGACCCCGCGGCTCTTTGCTTTGCGTCTGATGCCGGAGCTCAGCAGCCGCACGACCAGTTTCACGAAGCCGGGGGCTGCGATCTCCTTGCCGAATTCGGGATCGGGCGGCCCGGAGATGGAGATGAGCTTGCCGCCGCTCTTGAGAACGCGAAGGGATTTCTCGAGCGTCTTGCCGTCCTGGCTGTTCAGCACCACGTCGTAGTCGCGCAAGACATCCTCGAAGTCCTGCGTCTTGTAGTCGATGACGATGTCTGCGCCCAGGCTCTTCACGAGCGCGACATTGTTCGTGCTCGTCGTCGTGGCAACGGTTGCGCCCAGATGCTTGGCCAACTGGATGGCAAAAGTGCCCACGCCACCGGAGCCCGCCTGAATGAAGACCTTCTGTCCCTTCCTCAGGCCGGCCTTCTCGACCAGTGCCTGCCAAGCCGTCAACGCGACCAGGGGAATGGAAGCGGCCTCTTCCATCGTCAGGCCCTTGGGCTTGAGCGCCAGCGAAGCTTCCTTGACGGGGACGAATTCGGCGAACGTACCGATCCGGAAATCATCCGGCCGCGCATAGACCTCATCGCCCAGCTTGAACTGCCGCACGCGCGAACCGACCTTGACGACCACCCCCGCCACGTCGTGGCCCAGGATGAGGGGCAGGCGATAGGGCAGGATGAGCTTGAACTCTCCGTCCCGGATCTTGGAGTCCAGCAGGTTCACGCCGGCGGCATGAACTTCGACCAGGACCTCGTCATCGCGCAACTCGGGGGTCGGCATGTCGGCCGACCGCAACGCGCGCTTCTTGCCATATCGCTCGAGAACAAATGCTTTCATGGATCTTCCTTGTTTGTCGTGCCTATGCTTCGAGCCGCAGGTCTTTTCGAACCCCTGCATCGAGTACGCCAGCGGGCGCAAACCTGCGCAGCAGGCGCATGCGGCTGGCGAGCCCAGGGGCGTAGCGGAGCTTTGGATGAATCGCCGTGGCCGCCTTCAACACGATTTCGGCCACCACATCGGGCCCGTCCGCGCCCACCAGCACTTCCTTGACCCGCTTCTCCACGCCCGCGCGAATCTCGCGGTACACATCGAGGGGCGCGTCGGGCCTCATCAGGTTCGCATCGAATGGCGTGTTGATGTAGGCGGGCTCGACCACCGAGACGCGGATGCCCTGCGTGCGCAGCTCGTGGTCGAGCGATTCCGAATAGCCCGCAACCGCATGCTTGGTGGCGGAATACAGCGCCATGTAGGGCATGGGCAGGAAACCCAGCACGGAGCCGATGTTGATGATGCGCCCGTCCCCTTGACTGCGCATATGCGGCACGACGGCCCGGATCATCCGGACCATCCCGAAGAAGTTGGTATCGAAGATCGACTGGGCCTGCTCGATCGAGCTCTCTTCCGCGCCGGCTGGAGCGACCCCGAAGCCGGCGTTGTTGACGAGAAGGTCGATGCGGCCTTCCAACTGCATCACCTTCTGAACCGCCGCTTCGACCGACGCGTCCTCGGTCACGTCAAGTGGCAGCATCTCGAATGGTCGTTGGCCCGCCTGGCCTGCGCGTCTGCTGGTGCCGTACACCTTGTAGCCGGCCTTCGCAAGCTGCTGTGCAGTCGCTTCGCCGATGCCCGAGGAGGCCCCCGTAACGATGGCAACCTTGCTTTTCGTGTTCATGATGTTTTTCCTTCAGCGTGTGGAATGCGGAGTTCGCATGACAATCATCATATTGTTGAGCGTGCGAGCAGGCAGCGTGTTTCAGGGGATTCAGGCGGGGGCCAGGTATTTCAGTGTGGCCCCGCACAGGCTGTCCGACAACGCGGGGTCGTCGACCGCCCGCGCCAACAGCAATGTGCCCACCATGGCGGCGACGGTCACGAGTGCCCGTTCGTGCGCACCGGGCTGCCCCCAGTCAGGCGACTGGCGGGCGACAAGATCGATCATTTCCTTGATGTGCCGGGTGGTCACCCGGCGGACTTCGGGTGCCTGGCGCGGGGTCTCCGAGCCCAGCGCGGCCAGGGGACAGCCCATCTCGACCTGTGCCAGGTGCTCCCGCGAGAGATAGGAGCGAAGCATGGATGCCAAAGCCTGCTCGGAAGGCACGCTGGCAACAACGCTGGCCGCTGCGGCGGCCGACTCGGCGCACGCCCGAGTCGCTGCTTCGGCCAGCATGGCCTCGCGCGACGCGAAATGGGCATAGAAGGCGCCATGCGTCAGGCCGGCCTCCTTCATGATGTCGGCGACGCCGGTACCGTCGTAGCCGCTGCGGCGGATCGCCCGCGCAGCGACGGACACGATGCGCTCGTGCGAGGCTTCCTTGGCTGCTGCTCTGACGTTGGGCTTTGAATTCCGCATGATGTGCATCATACATTATTTCGCAAAGCACGTACAGGGTCGGTCGACAGCGCCACTGTGCTGCTGATATCGACTGCAAGGCGCAGCGATACAGTCCCCACCATGCGCAAACACCTTTCCACCACCACCGGCACCCAGCGTCTGCTCTACGGCGGCGCGGTCGGCCTTGCGGTCGGGCTGCTGCCCCTGCCGCTGAACGGCATGGCGCGCGGGCTGCTGGGCTGGTGCTGCGGCGTGGCGGTGTACCTGGCGCTGGCATGGTGGCTCACCGCCGCCTTCACGGCGCAGCAGACGCGCGAGCGCGCGCAGTCGCTCGACCAGCCCAACGTGCTGATCCTTTGCAGCATGCTGGCGGTGATTGGCGTGAGCGTGGCGGCCATTGCGATGCTGCTGCAGCAGGTCAAGCAGCTCGATGGGGTGGCGCGGGCCGGGCACATCACGCTGGCGCTGGTGGCACTGGCCGGCTCGTGGCTCATGATCCACACCATCTACGCGTTCCACTACGCGCACAGCTACTACATCCTCGAAAAAGGCCGCAAGGCGGACGAGCACGGGCTGGATTTTCCCGGCACTGCGCCGCCGGACTACTTCGACTTTCTGTACTACTCGCTGGTGGTCGGCATGACCTCGCAGGTGTCCGACGTGCAGATTCTCTCGGCCGAGATGCGCCGCATCACGCTGGTGCACAGCGTGCTGTCGTTCTGCTTCAACATGCTGGTGCTGGCCCTGAGCATCAACGTGGTCGCGGGCGCGATGCAGTAGCGGGCCGGCGCAGCTTGACGATGCCGGTCGACAGCGCCACGCCGCACACGATCACCGCTGCGCAGATCAGCATCCACGGCGTGATCGGTTCGTGCAGGAACACGGCGCCGTAGAACACCGCGAACACCGGCACCAGAAAGGTCACGGTCAGGGCGCGCGCCGGGCCGGCCTGCTCGATCAGGCGAAAGAACAGGATGTAGGCGATGCCGGTGCAGGCCACGCCCAACACCGTGAGCGCAAGCCACGCCTGCAGGCTCGGCATGTGCGTGGGCCAGAACCAGATGGCCGGCAGCGCGAGGAACAGCGTGGCGCCGATCTGGCTGCCGGTGGCCGTTGCCAGCGATGGAATGCCGCCCAGATAGCGCCGCGCCGCGCTCGCCGAAATGCCGTAGCTCAAGCAGGCGCCCAGGCAGGCCAGCACGGCCCACAGCGGCGCCGAACCGGCGTCGCCGGGGTGCGGCCCGGCGCTGCGGCTCGCCAGCATCGCCACGCCGGCAAAACCGATGACCAGGCCGACCAGCCGCGAACCGTCGGGCCGGTCGCGAAACCAGGCCCACGCCACCAGCGCACCGAACATCGGCACCGTGGCATTGATGACCGCCGCGAGCCCGGTGGGCACGACCAGCAGCGCAAAGCAGAACAGCGCAAACGGCAGGCCCGAATTGAACACGCCGATGATGGTGGTCGCCTTCCAGTGCAGCAGCAGTGCCGGGCCATGGCCACTGATGAAGAGGCAGGGCAGCAGGAACAGCATGGCGATCGCCACGCGCACGGCTGCGGTCGGTAGCGCGCCGAACTCGGCCGCGCCGATGCGCATGAACAGGAACGACGCGCCCCACAGCGCGGCCAGCAAGAGCAGGTCGATGACCCAGCGGCGTGGCGGTGTGGGCGGCGCAGCGGTGGTGGGGCTGGCGGCTTCGACGTTCTCGCTCACAGCGCGCCCTCGAGCGTGAGCAGCGCGCTCTTGCGCTCGAGCCCACCCGCGTAGCCGGTGAGGCCACCGTCGGCGCCGAGCACGCGGTGGCACGGCACGACCAAGCTGATCGGGTTGCGCCCGACCGCCGCACCCACCGCGCGCACGGCAGCCGGCTTGCCGATGCCGGCGCTCAGGGCGCCGTAGCTGGTGGTGCTGCCGGGCGCAATGGCGCAGAGCGCCTGCCACACGGCCTGCTGGAACGCGGTGCCGTGCGTCAGGTCGAGCGGCAGATCGAACGCGGCGCGCGTGCCGGCGAAATAGTCGCGCACCTGCTGGGCGGCTTCGCGCAGCACCGGGTGGTCGGCGTCGGCGCGCCAGCCGGTCATGTCCGGCGCGTGGCGCTGCGCGTCGAACCAGAGGCCGGCCAGGCCGTCATCGGTGGCGGCGAGCGTGATGCCGCCGAGCGGGCTGTCGATGTGGGTGCTGCGAATGGCGGCGGGGTTCTTGAACTTCATGGTGTCTCAAGGGGCTCAGGGGTTGTAGGGGTGGCATGCCAGGCGCGCAGCACGGCGTAGCTGCGCCAGGGGCGCCAGCCGAGCGAAGCCTCGTGCGCAGCCTTTGCGCTGCTGGCGCCCAGCGCTTTCTGCAGCGCAACGTCGCCGGCCGGGAAGGCATCGGGCCAACGCAATGCACGCATCGCGATGTATTGCGCCGTCCAGTCCCCGATGCCGGGCAGGGCCTGCAGCGCGGCGAGCGTGGCCGGCACGTCGGCCCCGGCATGCAGCGCGAGGCGGCCGGCCATGACTTCGCGCGCGATGGCCTGCAGCGCGGCCTGGCGCTGTCGCACGATGCCGAGCTGGCCGAGCGCATCGCCGCTGGCGGCAGCAATGGCGGCCGGTGTGGGAAAGAGGCGGGTCAAGCCCGTGACCGGTGTTTCGATCGCCTCGCCGAAGGCCGCCACCAGCCGCGTGCCCAGCGTGCGCGCCGCCGCCACCGTGATCTGCTGGCCCAGCACCGCGCGCACCGCGAGCTCGAAGCCGTCGAGCGTGCCCGGCACGCGCAGCCCGTCGCCCTGCGGAAAGTGCGCGTGCAGCGCAGCGTTGATCGCGATCGGGTCGGCATCGAGGTCGAGCATCGCCCGCACGCGGCTGATCACGACCGGCAGCACGGCCGCAAGCGAATCGCTCACCGACAGCAGCAGTTGCTCGCGCCCGGCATCGAAACGCAGCTGCAGCCAGCCCGCGTGGCTGCGTGCGCCTTGCGCGATGCGCAGCGTGCGTGCCAGCGTACCGGTGCCCGCCATTTCAACGCCCCCCAGCGCGCGACGCTCGAAGAAGCCGAGCATGGCCGCGCTGTCGTAGGGCGGCCGAAAGCCGAGCCGCACTTCGATCGGCTGGCCTTCGCGGCGTGTGCCGGCGCGTCGCAACGCGCTCGGGTTGAGCTTGTAGTGCGCGACGAAGGCCGCGTTGAAGCGCCGCACGCTCGCAAAGCCGCTGGCCAGCGCCACCTGCGTCATGGGCAGGCGCGTGTCGGCAATGAGTTGCTTGGCCGCCAGCAGCCGTCGCGTTTGCAGGTACTGCAGCGGCGACACGCCGAACTGCGTTTCGAAGATGCGGCGCAGGTGCCGGTCGCTCACGCCGAGTCGCGCGGCGATCTGCGCGGCACCCGGGCCATCCTCGGTCCAGGCGTCAGGCTCGTCGATGAGCCGTGCCGCCTGCAGCGCCAGGATGCGCGAGGCATCCTCGATCGACCAGCTGGCAGCCCGCGGCGCCAGCTCGGGCCGGCAACGCAGGCAGGGGCGAAAGCCCTCGGCCTCGCATTGCGCCGCATGGCGGAAGAAGCGACAGTTCTCGCGCCGCGGCAGCTTCACCCGGCACACCGGGCGGCAGTAAATGCCGGTCGACGTGACGGCGGTGAAGAACGTACCGTCGAAGCGTGCGTCGTGCGTCTTCATCGCGAGGTAGCAGGCATCGCTTTCGAGACTCGGCGCGGTGGCGTTGGACATGGCTGGATGATAGGCCTGCGCCATTCTGCAACTAGCCGTTTCCGGACATCTGGCTGATAGATGCGCCGCCTACAATGCCTTTCGCTTTTTCCGACTCAGAAGGGACGCTTCATGCAGCTCAGCGCATCGATTTTCAAGGCCTATGACATTCGCGGCGTGGTGCCCACCACGCTCGACATCGACGTTGCCGAGGCGCTCGGCCGGGCCTTCGGCAGCGCCGCGCGCGCGGCCGGCGAAAAGACGGTGGCAGTGGGGCGCGACGGACGCCTGTCAGGCCCCTCGCTGGCTGCTGCGCTGATCAAGGGCCTGGTGGCGACCGGCGTCGAAGTGATCGACATCGGCGCGGTTACCACGCCGATGCTCTACTTCGCGGCCCACACGCTGTGCCGCAGCGGCATCCAGGTCACGGGCAGCCACAACCCGAAGGACTACAACGGCTTCAAGATGGTGCTGGGCGGCCGTGCCATCTACGGCGACGAGATCCAGGGCCTGCGCCGTGTCATGGAGGCCGGCAGCGCCACGCTGGCCGAGGGCGGCAGCGTGCGCGAGGTCGATGTGCTGCCGGAGTACGTGAAACGCATCGTCGGCGACATCAAGCTGGCGCGCCCCATGAAGATCGTGGTCGATTCGGGCAACGGCATCGCCGGTGCCTCGGCGCCGGCCATCTTCCGCGCGATCGGCTGCGAAGTGACCGAACTCTTCAGCGAGGTCGACGGCAACTTTCCCAACCACCATCCCGACCCGAGCAAGCCCGACAACCTGAAGGACCTGATCGCTGCACTGCAGAAGGGCGATGCCGAACTCGGCCTGGCCTTCGACGGCGACGGCGACCGGCTCGGCATCGTCACCAAGGACGGCCAGAACATCTTTCCGGACCGCCAGATGCAGCTGTTTGCGCAGGACGTGCTGTCGCGCGTGCCGGGCGGCACCATCATCTACGACGTGAAGTGCTCCCAGCGCCTCGGCCCGGCGATCGAAGCCGCCGGCGGCGTGGCCATGATCTACAAGACCGGCCATTCGCTGATCAAGGCGAAGATGAAGGAACTCGACTCGCCACTCGGCGGCGAGATGAGTGGCCACATCTTCTTCAAGGAACGCTGGTTCGGCTTCGACGACGGCACCTACGCCGGTTGCCGCCTTCTCGAAATCCTCAGCAAGAGCCCCGACGCCAACGCGGTGCTCAACGGCCTGCCCACCAGCTTCTCGACGCCCGAGCTCAACGTGCAGTGCGCCGAAGGCGAGCCGCACGGCCTGGTCGATACGCTGGTCAAGACCGCACTTTTCGACGCGCCGGCCAAGGTCTCGACCATCGACGGCCTGCGTGTCGACTGGCCCGATGGTTTCGGCCTGATCCGTGCGTCGAACACCACGCCGGTGCTGGTGATGCGCTTCGAAGGCCAGACCGACGCCGCGCTGCACCGCATCCAGGATCGGATGCTGACGCTTCTCAAGACCGTCAAACCCGACGCCACGCTCGCAGAGGCCGCCCACTGAGCCGCATGCGTTCGCTGTCCCTGCGCCTCTACGGCGTGGTCACCTGGTTGATGCAGCCGCTCGTTCGCCGCAAGTTGCGGCGCCGCGCCGTGGCCGAGCCCGGCTATGCGATGGCGGTGGAAGAGCGATTCGGCCACTACCCGACCACGCCGGCCGGCACCGACTGGTGCTGGATCCATGCGGTGTCGCTCGGCGAGGCACGCGCCGCCGCGATCCTTATCGAAGAATTGCGGCGCCAGGCACCTGGCATCCGCCTGCTGCTCACGCACGGCACCGCCACCGGCCGCGAAGAGGGCGCCAAGCTGCTCCAGACCGGCGACATCCAGGTCTGGCAGCCGTGGGACACGCCTTCGGCCGTCGCGCGCTTTCTGGATCGCTTTGCGCCGCGCATCGGCGTGTTGATGGAAACCGAGGTCTGGCCCGAGATGACGGCCGCCTGCGCCGAGCGCGGCATTCCGCTGGTGCTGGCCAACGCGCGGCTGAACGAAAAGTCGCTCGCGTCCGCCGAGCGGCTCGGCTGGCTTGCGCGGCCGGCCTACTCGGCGCTGGCCGCCGTTTGGGCGCAGACCGAAGCCGATTCCCACCGCCTGGTGTCGCTCGGCGCCAAGGTTGCGGGCGTGTTCGGCAACATGAAGTTCGACGCAGCGCCCGAGACGCGCCAACTCGTGGCCGCCGCCAACCTGCGCGCCAGGCTGCCCAAGCCGGTTGTGGTGTTCGCGAGTTCGCGCGATGGCGAGGAGCAGCAGTTCCTCGAGGTGCTCAAGCGCTTCGGTGCCACCGTGCCCGTGCCGCCGGTGCAGGTGGCCGTCAACTCGATCGCCAAGCGGGTGCACGACGTGCAATGGATGATCGTGCCGCGACACCCGCAGCGCTTCGACGAGGTCGCCGCGCTGGTCGAGGCCCAGGGCTTCGCGGTGGCGCGCCGCAGCACGGCGGGCGAAGAGCCCGGCGACGCCGAAATCTGGCTCGGCGATTCGCTGGGCGAGATGGCGCTTTACTACGGCCTGGCGCACGTCGCGTTGCTCGGCGGCAGTTTCGAGCCGCTCGGTGGCCAGAACCTGATCGAAGCGGCCGCCTGCGGCTGCCCGGTGGTGATGGGCCCGTCGACCTTCAACTTCGCCGAAGCCGCCGAGCTCTCGCTCGCGGCCGGCGCCGCGCAACGCGTACCCGACATGGAACATGCCGTGAAGGTTGCGCTCGCGCTGGTGGCCGACCCCGCGCGCCACGACGCCATGGTGCAGGCCGCGCTCGCCTTTTCGTCGTCCAACCGCGGCGCCGCGCAGCGCACGGCGGCGGCGCTGCTGGCGATTGCGGTGCCGGCCGGGCCGGCGCAGTAGGTCAGCGCACCGGCGGATTCACGATCACCGGCGGCGGAGGCGGCGAGGGCATCACCGGCGGCGTCGGGTTGAACGGCTGCTGGGGCACGGGCGGCACGGTCGGAATGGTGGTGGGCACCACCGGCACCGGGCTCTGCGTCGCGGCCGACGGGGCATCGGCCGAGGCCGCCGCCGCTGCGCTACCGGGTGCGGCCAAGGTGGCGTTGATGGCCTGCAGGTCGTTCTCGGTCAGCGTGCCGTTGGCCTGGCGCAGCTTCAGGTTGCCCAGCAGCACGTTGTAGCGCGCCTGTGCCAGGTCGCGCTTGGTCTGGAACAGCTGGCTCTGCGAATTGAGCACGTCGATGTTGATGCGTACGCCGACCTGGTAGCCGAGCCGGTTGGCGTCGAGTGCGCTCTGGCTGGACGACTCGGCCGCTTCCAGTGCCTTGACCTGGCCGGCGCCCGACACGAGGCCGAGATAGGCGGCGCGCGTGGCCTGCGTCACGCTGCGGCGCGTGGATTCGAGCACCTGCTTCGACTGCTCTTCGAGCGCCAGCGTTTCCTTGATGCGGTTTTCGGTCGCGAAGCCGGCGAACAGCGGCATGCTGAACACCACGCCCACGCTGGCCGCGCCGATGCGCGACTTGCCCGTGCTGGTGCTGGTGCCTTGCGGGTTGTTGGTGACGTTGTAGCCAAGCTGTGCGTCGATCGTCGGCTTGTGGCCGGCCTCGGCCTTCTGCACTTCGAGCCCGGCCACGTCGACCGCGAGCCGCGCCTGCTGGATCGAGGGGTGCGCGGCCTCGGCTTGCGCCACCCATGCGTTGATGTCGGCCGGCAGCAGCACCGGCAACGCGACGGGCGCGGCCAGCGGCGTCGGCACGGTGCCGACGCGGCCGACCAGCTGGTCGAGCACGATCTTCTTCACTTGCAGGTCGTTCTCGGCCGCGATCTCCTGCGCGATCACGAGGTCGTAGCGGGCCTGGGCTTCGCGCGAATCGGTGATGGTGGAGGTGCCGACCTCGAAGTTGCGCTTGGCCGAAGCAAGCTGCTCGGCCACCGCGACTTTCTGCGCCCGTACCAGGGCCAGGCTGTCCTGGCTGGCCAGCACGTCGAAGTAGGCCTGGCTCACGCGCACCACGATGTCCTGGTCGGCGGCGATCAGCACGGCCTGCGCGATGTCGGCCTGGCGCTTGCCCTGTTCGTAGGTCGCCCAGTTGGCCGGGCGGTAGAGCGGCTGGGTGGCGTTGACGCCGGCCGTCTGCGTGTTGAGCTTGCGCGAGATATCGGCCGACGGCGTGTCGATGTCGAGGTTGGTGTGCGTGGCGCCGGCCGAGAGGCCGACCGCCGGCAGGATGCCCGCCTTGGCCTGGGCCGCCCGCGCCAGGCTCGCGTCGTATTGCGCGCGCGCGGCCTGGTAGGTGGCGTCGTAGCCGCGCGCTGCTTCATACAGCTCGACCAGGCTCTGGCCGTGGGCCGGCAGGGCCAGCGCCATCGAAAGCGCTGCCGCAAGGGGGAGAAGCCGGAACACGGTCATGAAAAGAGTCCTTGAAAAAAAATTCAATAGCGCGGCACGGCAGGGTCGTGCAGCATCGACCAGGCGTCGATGCCGCCGGCCACGTTGGCCAGTGCATCGAATCCGTTCTGGTTCAGGAACATGGCCACGCGCTGGCTGCGCGCGCCGTGATGGCAGAGGCAGGCCACGCGTTGGCCGGCATCGAGTTCGGCCAGCCGGGCCGGAACTTCGTTCATGGGGATGGCCAGCAGCGTGAAGCCGGCTGGCGTGACGCTGGCGGTCTGCCGTTCCCAGGGCTCGCGCACGTCCAGCAGCACCGGCGCGGCGGCTGGGTCTACGGCGAACCATGCGGCCAGATCGGCGGGGGCGACTTGATCTATCACGGCGTTGCGATCAAAAACTGAAGCGCGACGGCTCTGGGAAATTGAGCAGGCGCGGCGCCACGGTGTCCCAGGGCTGGGCGGTGCTCCACTGGCCTTCGCCGGTGCGGGTGACGATGTGGGTGCGCATCATGGGCTCCTCGCCGACGATCGCCACCAGGCGGCCACCGACGTTGAGGGAGCTCAGCAGGCTTTGCGGAATCTTCGCGACCGAGCCGCTGAGCACGATCACGTCGAAGCTCGGGCCGCTCGGCAGCGGCTTGGAGCCGTCGGCGTTGCGCACCTCGACATTGCTCACGCCGTTGCGGCGCAGCGTTTCGGCGGCGCTGGCGGCCAGCGCGGGGTTGATTTCGAGTGTCAGCACGCTGGCTGCGCGGTGCGCGAGCAGGGCGGCCATGAAGCCGGAGCCGGTGCCGATCTCGAGCACCGTTTCATCCTTTTGCACCTGCAGATCGTGCAGCGTGCGGGCCTCGATCTTGGGCGCCAGCATGGTTTCGCCGGACACGCTGCCGTCGCCCAGGGGCAGTTCCATGTCGAAGAAGGCCAGCGCGCGATGGGCCTGGGGCACGTAGTCCTCGCGCCGGATCTCGCCCAGCAGCGCGAGGATCGCCGGATCGTGCACGTCCCAGGGACGGATCTGCTGCTCGATCATGTTGAAGCGCAGGTGCGCAAGGGTGGGGTTGGCGTTGGGGTTCATGGTCTTTCTCCGTCGGGTCAGGACAAACCCTTGATTTTAGGTGGCGCGCCCAGCGGCAGCGCCGGCGCACGGTGCCAATGCCGTTTGGCCCAGGCGCCAAGGTCGTCGAGATAGCAGTACACGACCGGCACCACCACCAGCGTCAGCAGCGACGAGGTGATCACCCCGCCGATCACGGCCTGGCCCATCGGTGCGCGCTGCTCGGCGCCTTCGCTGAGCGCAAACGCCAGCGGCACCATGCCGAAAATCATCGCCAGCGTGGTCATCAGGATCGGGCGCAGCCGCACGCGCGCGGCCAGCAGCAGGGCCTCGGCGCGCGGCAGGCCGGGCACGCTGCTGCCGTCCGGCGCGATGCCCGGCTCGCGCGCACGGATCGCAAAGTCCACCAGCAGGATCGCGTTCTTGGTGACCAGGCCCATCAGCATCACGATGCCGATGATCGAGAACATCGACAGCGTCGAGCGGAACATCAGCAGCGCCAGCACCACGCCGATCAGCGTGAGGGGCAGCGCGGTCATCAGCGCCAGCGGCTGCAGGAAGCTCTTGAACTGGCTGGCCAGGATCATGTAGATGAAGATGATCGCCAGCGCCAGCGCCGAGACCGCATAGCCGAACGACTCCTGCATGTTCTTGGTGGCGCCGCTGAACTGCCAGCCGTAGCCGGGCGGAAAGGCAATGCCTTCGAGCGCTGCGCGGATGTCGGCCGACACTTCACCGGCCGAGCGGCCGCCGGTGTTGGCATTGATCGAGACCTCGCGTGCCAGCGCGCGGCGGTTGATCTGGTTCGGCCCGGTTGCTTCGCGCACGTCGGCCACCTGCTGCAGGCGCACGATGCGGCTGCTGCCGTCGGCGTTGGCGCCCATCGTGGTGCTCGCGAACGGCAGCCGCGCCAGGTCGGCCGGCGCGTTGCGCACTTCGGGCGCGAGCCGCACGTTCACGTCGTAGGTCTGGTCGTCGGGCGCGCGCCAGTTGCCGACCGTGGTGCCGGCCACCAGCGTGCGCAGCGCGCTCGCGATCGGCGCCACGCCGAGGCCGAGGTCGGACGCCGCGTCGCGCCGCACCACGATGTTGACCGTCGGCTTGTTCGGCTTGAGGCTGGAGTCCAGGTCGACCAGGCCGGGCACGCCGCGGATGCGCTCGGTCACGAGCTGCGTGAGGCGCTCCAGTTCTTTCAGGTCGGGGCCCTGCAGCGAGAACTCGATCGCCTTGTTGCCGCCGACCGAATCGCGCAGGCCCACGTGGGTGACGGTGATGCCGGGCACCGTGCGCAGGCGCTCGCGCAGCACGGCCGACATCGCATCGACGCTGCGGCTGCGATCCTTGCGATCGACCAGCCGCACGTAGATGCTCGCGTACATCTTGCCCTGCGCGTCGCCGGTGTTGATGGTGGAGAGCGTGTAGCGCACCTCGGGCATCTCGCGCAGGATGCCTTCGACCTGGCGCGCCTTGGCTTCGGTCACTTCGAGCGACGAGCCGACCGGCGTGTAGAAGTTGATGGCGGTTTCGGAGAAGTCGGCCTTGGGCACGAACTCGGTGCCGAGCAGCGGCACCATGAACACGCTGCCGACGAAGATGCCGAGCGCAGCCAGCAGCGTGGCGAGCTTGTGGCCGAGCGACCAGCGCAGGATGCCCTGGTAGGCCTCGGCCAGCTTCTCTGTCGCGTCGTCGAACCAGCCGGTGACGCGGCCGATGGTCTTGTCGTAGAAGGTCACGGGCGCTTCGCGCTTGCCCTGCTTGTCGATCGCGGGGTCGTGCCAGATGCTCGAGAGCATCGGGTCGAGCGTGAAGCTCACGAACATCGAGATCAGCACGGCCGCCACGATCGTGATGCCGAACTCGTGGAAGAACTTGCCGATGATGCCGCCCATGAAACCGATCGGCAGGAACACCGCCACGATCGAGAGCGTGGTGGCCAGCACGGCGAGGCCGATTTCCTGGGTGCCGTCGAGCGCGGCCTGGAACGGCGCCTTGCCCAACTGCACGTGGCGCACGATGTTTTCGCGCACCACGATCGCGTCGTCGATCAGCAGGCCGACGCACAGCGACAGCGCCATCAGCGTCACCATGTTGATGGTGAAGCCGAACATCTGCATGAACCAGAAGGTGCCGATCAGCGCGATCGGCAGGGTCAGCCCGGTGATCACGGTCGAGCGCCACGAATTGAGGAACAGGAACACGATCAGCACGGTGAGCAGCGCGCCTTCGATCAGCGTCTGCCGCACGTTCTTCACGCCGACCCGGATCTGGCGCGAGGCATCGCCGATCGGCTCCAGCAGCACGCCCGGCGGCAGTTGCGGCCGGATCTCTGCGATTGCCTTGACCAGCCCGTCGACCACGCCGATGGTGTTCTCGTCCTGCGCCTTCTGCACCGACAGCAGCAGCGTGCGCTGGCCGTTGTAGAGCGCGAGGCTGTCGATTTCCTGTGCGCCGTCGGCCACGCGCGCAACCTGCTCGACGCGGATCGGTGCGCCGCCCTTGCGCGTGACGATGATCTTGCCGAAGTCTTCCGGCCGCTCCATGCGGGCATCGATCTGCACCACGCGATCCTGTTCGAGCGAGCGCACCGAGCCCACCGGCAGTGCCTGGTTTTCGCTGCGCACTGCGCTCACCACCTGGTCGGCGCTGACGCCGAGCGCTTCCATCGCCTGCGGGTTGAGGTAGAGGTTGATCTCGCGCTTGGTGCCGCCCACCAGCGTGACGGAGCCGACGCCGCGCACGTTTTCAAGCCGCTTCTTCAACACCTGGTCGGCCCAGTTGGTGAGCTCCACCGCACTCGGCTGCTGCTTGACAGCCGGATCGGGCAGCACGGCGACCGACCACACGGGGCGCGACGCCGGGTCGAAGCGCAGCACGCGCGGGTCTTTCACCTCGTCGCGGAACAGCGGACGCACCGCGGCCACCTTTTCGCGCACGTCGTCGGCCGCCTTGCGCCCGTCGACGTACAGCTGGAACTCGATGATGACGACCGACTGGCCTTCGTAGCTGCGCGAGGTGAGGGCGTTGATGCCGGCGATCGAGTTGACGCCTTCCTCGACCTTCTTGGTGACTTCGCTCTCGACGATCTCGGGCGACGCACCGGGGTACTCGGTGATGACCACCACCACCGGAAAGTCGATGTTCGGAAACTGGTCGACCTGCAGCCGCTGGTAGGAAAAGATGCCGAGCACCACCAGCGCCAGCATCAGCATGGTCGCGAACACCGGATTGCGGAGGCTGACGCGCGTGAACCACATGGGGGCGGGTGTCGCTCAGGGCGCCGTGCGCGCCGGCCCGGGCGCAGCGGCCGCGGCCAGTTTCACCCGCGTGCCTTCGCGCAGCGGGCCGATGCTGCCGGCCACGACCAGCGCGCCGTCCTCGATGCCGCTCACCGCCACGAAGGTCTGGCCGTCGAGCTGGCCGCGCAGCCCCGTCTGCACCGGCCGGTGCACGATGCGGCCATCGACCACCGCTTGCACATAGGGCGCCGGCTTGTCGATGCGCACCGCGGTGAGCGGCAGGGCCAGCGCCGTGCTGCGCCCGACGTCGATGCTGCCCTGCGCGAACAGGCCCTGGCGAAAGCCGGTGGCGCTGTCGAGCCGCAGGTAGACCAGCACGCTGCGGCTGCCGGCCTGCGCGCTCGGGTTCACGCGCACCACGCTGGCATCGACGCGGCGCTCGGCGGGCGTGGCGCCTAGCGCACTGCCTTCGATCTGCAGCGTGGCGCGCTGGCCGACCCGCACCGCGACCGAGTCGGCCGCGGCCAGCGTGGCCTCGACCTCGATGCGGCTCAGGTCGACTACCTCGATCACGCGGCCCTCGACGGCGATGCGTTCGCCCGGCTGCGCCAGGCGTTGTGCCACCTGGCCGGTGATCGGGCTCTTGAGCACGGTGTCGTTCAGCGACTTGCGCGCCACCTCCACGGCCGCGAGCGCGGCGCGGTGGGTCGAGCGCGCGGCATTGAGGTTGGACTGCGAGGTGTCGAGCGCAGTGCGCGAGATGAAGCCCTGGTCCACCAGCGCCTGGTTGTTGTCGAAGGTGCGCTGCGCCACGTCGGCCTGGGCGGCGGCCGAATCGGCCTGTTCCTGCGCCTGTCGAACGCGGGAGGTGTATTCGACCGGGTCGATGCGTGCGATCACCTGGCCGGCCGTGACCGTGTCGCCCTCGCGCACCGTGAGATCCATGAGCTCGCCGGCAACGCGGGCCTTGACCACGGCCCAGTCGACCGCCCGCAACGTGCCCGACACCGGCAGCGTTTGCGCCAGTGCGCGCGGCCCCGCGCGCACGACTTCGGCCGGGTTCAGCACCACTTCGGTTTCTGCCGGCTTCGCGGCAGCGGTGGCCACTGCTGCCTGCTGCGCCCTGCGCGCCGACACCGCGCGCAGCACCGCGCCGGCAATCAGCAGCAGCAGCAGCGCCGCCAGCATCCAGCGCCACCAGGCTCGTTTCATGCGCCGCTCCCGTCCGGGGTGCAAAGGCCGCCCAGCAGGGTTTCGGCCTGCAGGGTGATGTACTTTTCGGGATCCAGCTCGACCCCGGGATCCATGCAGATGTTGCCCGAGTGCTTGGACAGCATGAGAAAGATCATCGGTGCCAGCACGGTGTAGATCGCGAGGTCGACGTCGACTCCCTTGAACTCGCCGCGCTCGATGCCGCGCCGGATCACGCGGCGCAGCAGTTCATGGCCGGGTTGCACCACTTCGGTCTGGTAGAACCTGGCCAGTTCCGGGAAGTTGCCACCCTCGCTCATCATGAGCTTGGTGATGCCCGACACCTTGGTCGAGCCGACCCGCTCCCACCAGACGCGCATCACGTAGCGCAGCATGTCGGGCGTGCTGCCTTCGAAGGCCTCGAACTCCTGGTTCCACTCGCCAAAGCGACCCGAGAGGTTCTCGCGGATCACGGCCTTGAAGAGTTCTTCCTTGCTCGGGAAGTAGAGGAACAGCGTGCCCTTGGAAACCCCGGCCCGCGCCGCCACCTCTTCGGAGCGCGTGGCGGCAAAGCCCTTCTCGACGAACAGGTCGAGCGCCGCTTCCAGCAGCTCGCCGGGACGCGCCTCCTTGCGGCGTTCGCGCTTGGCGCGCACGGGGCACAGCTTGTCGGCAAGAAAGCGGGGAGTGGGCATGAAAGTTAATGACTGACGGGTTAGTAATGTAGTGAGCGCCATCCCAGCCGTCAAGCCGCCACAATACCGGGCCCGCGCTTTTTACCCTCTCCGGAGTTTCGTCATGTCGTCCCCTGTTCCTGCCACTGAAACCATCGTCCTCGGCGGCGGCTGCTTCTGGTGCACCGAGGCCGTGTTCGACCGGGTGCAGGGCGTGACCGATGTGGAATCGGGCTACTGCAATGGCCAGGTGCCCAACCCGACCTACGAGCAGGTCTGCAGCGGCCGCACCGGTGCGGTGGAAGTGGTCAGGGTCCAGTTCGACACCGCCCAGATCACGTTGCGCGAGATCCTCGAGATCTTCTTCGTCGTGCACGACCCCACTACCCTGAACCGCCAGGGCAACGACACCGGCACGCAATACCGCAGTGGTATCTACACCACCAGCGAGGCGCAGCGCGAGGTGGCTCAGTCGGTGATCCGCGAGATGGTCGAGAGCAAGACCTACCATTCGCCGATCGTCACCGAGGTGGTGCCGCTCGCCGGTTACTCGACCGCCGAGGCCTACCACCAGGACTACTTCCTGAACAACCCGAACCAGGGCTACTGCGCTTTCGTGGTCGGACCCAAGGTCGAGAAGTTCAGGAAGACTTTCGCCGCCAGGGTCAAGGACTGAGCGTTCCCTTGCAAGCCAGCCTCTTCATGTCCCGCAGCCGCCAGGCCGCACTGCTCGTCGCGCTCGCGGTGGCGCTGTGGGTGGCCGGCACGCTGGGGCTGGTGCACCGAACTGTGCATGTGCCCGGTGCGCCGCATGCGACGGTGCAGCAGGCTTCCGCCACCGCCAAGACGCACAGTCACGGCAACTGGGTCGCCGCGCTGTTCGGCCAGCATCATGAAGATGCCGACTGCCGGCTTTACGATCAACTGGCCCACGGCCCGGCCGCGCTCGGCGTGCCGATGATGGTGTTGCCGCTGGTGCTGCCGGTGGCCGTTTTCGACTTTCTCGAGGGCCAGGCACTGGCCCGATGGGTTGCGCTGTTCGACGCGCGCGGCCCGCCTTCTTCTCGCTGAATCCCCTCTGACTTTCCGGTTGCTGCGCCTCCTTGTCTGGGGCCGCGGCCGGCGGCGTATTGATTCAACGAGTTTTCACCATGACCCCCTTTGTCTTCCATCGCAACGCCGTGGGCGTTGCCATCCTGTCCCTCGCCTCGCTGGCCGCCGGCGCCCAGCAAGCCGAACCCGCACCAGCCGATGCGGCGCCCACCCTGAAGGAAATCACCGTCACCGGCAACCCGCTCGGTGGCGCCGAACTGATCGCGCCGACCACCTCGCTGTCGGGCGAGGCGCTGTTGCTGCGCTCGCAGTCCACGCTCGGCGAGACGCTGGACGGACTGCCCGGTGTGAGCAGCAGCTACTTCGGCCCGAACGCGAGCCGGCCCATCGTTCGCGGACAGGACGGCGACCGCATCCGCATCCTGCAGAACGGTGGCGGCGCGCCTGATGCCTCGGCGCTGAGCTACGACCACGCGGTGCCGGTCGACGCGCTGGTCACGGAACGCGTCGAGGTACTGCGCGGCCCGTCGGCGCTGCAGTACGGCGGCAGCGCGGTCGGCGGTGTGGTCAACATCATCGACAACCGCATTCCGAGCGAGCCGATCAACGGCTTCGGCGGCCGTGCCGACCTGGGCTATGCCACCGGCAACAAGGAGAAGAACGGCGGCGTGGTGCTCGAAGGCGGCAATGACCGCTATGCACTGCATGTGGATGCGTTCGACCGCCGCTCCGACGACGTGGCCGTCCCGATCGAGCTCGGCTGCAGCAAGCCCGGCTCGCCCTGGCTGGCGCGCCGCATCTGCAACTCGGCGAACGAGGCACGCGGCGGGGCGATCGGCGGCTCGCTGTTCTTCGACCAGGGCTACATCGGCGCGTCGGCCAGCACCTACCGCAGCACCTACGGCACCGTGGCCGAGGACGATGTGACGATCGGGATGAAGTCGGATCGCTATGCGCTCGAAGGCGAGTGGCGCCCGGGCGGCTTCTTCACGAGCGTGCATGCCAAGCTCAGCAGCACCGACTACCGCCACACCGAATACGAGGGCGGCACCGCCGGCACTACCTTCGCCAACAAGAGCAGCGACCTGCGCATCGAGGCGCGGCACCAGAAGATCGGCAACCTCGAAGGGTTGATCGGTTTCACGAGCGAGCGCAACCGCTTTTCGGCCGATGGCGAAGAAGCCTTTGCGCCGCACAGCCGCACGCGGGCCAACGCGCTGTTCGTGCACGAAGAGCTCGGCATGCCGTGGGGCAAGCTGAGCTTCGGCGCCCGCACCGAGCAGGTCAAGGTCACGTCGCTCGGCTACCCGGCCGATCCGGAGATCACGCGCTTCGCGGTCGGCGAGCGCAGCTTCAACCCGCACAGCGCGGCACTCGGCGCCCTGGTCAACCTCACGCCGCAGTGGCAACTGACGTCCAACCTGGCCTACACCGAGCGGGCGCCGAAGGACTATGAGCTGTTCGCCAACGGCCCGCACGTCGCGACTGCGGCGTGGGAGGTGGGCGATCCGTCGCTGCAGAAGGAGAGGTCGGTCGGGTTCGATCTGGGCGCGCAATGGAAGTCGGGCGCCAACCGCGCCGGCGTCAACGCGTACGTCACGCGTTTTCGCAACTACATCGGTCTGACCGCGAGCGGCAACCAGCGCGACGAGGAGGGCAATGTCGTGACCGACCCTGCTGCCACCGACACGCTGGCCGAGTACGTCTACAGCGGCGTGCGGGCGCGTTTCACCGGCATCGAGGCCAGCGGCAACCTGCAGTTGCTCGGCCGTGATGGTTTCGCCCGCGCCAGCGACGGCTCGACGCTCGACCTCGAATGGCGCGGCGATCTGGTGCGGGCGACCAACACCGACACTGGCGAGCCGCTGCCACGCATCGCGCCGGTGCGGGTGGGCGCCACGCTGGTCTACGGCAACGGCCCATGGAGTGCGCGCTTCGGTTTCGATCACAACGCCGCGCAACATCGAGTGCCGTTGGTCGGCGCACGCGAGACCGATGCGTACACGCTGTGGAACGCATCGATCAGCTACCGCATGAAGGTGCAGCGCGCGGCGTTGACCTGGTATGCGCGTGTCGACAACATCACCAACAAGCTGGCTTACACGGCGACGTCGATCCTGACGACGACGGTGTATCCGGATGCGCCGCTGCCGGGGCGGACTTTGAAGGTTGGGTTGCGGGTGAATTTCTAGTCTGCGGCGTTTCGGGGGTGCGTCGGTGGGCGGTATGCGCTGGGGCGGCCGACGTCACCGGCCGCTTCGCGGCTGCCCTGCGCTGCTCGCGTCAGGCGGGGTCCGCGTGAACTCGCTTCGCTCAAACAGCACGCGGCCCTGATCCGCCTGCCGCTGCGCTGCTCGGCGGTGCCTCAACGGCCGCCCCAGCGCATACCACCCACCGACGTGGACACATTGGGGTTGCATCCGGAAGGCGCGACCTCCGCACCACCCCGAAGCCCGGTGTGCGGTACGGGCTGGCCGATCCCTTCTGCGCCGCCGAGGAGCGCAGCGTTTTGCGGATCAGGGCTCGCAGCTGTTTGAGCGAAGCGAGTTCTGCGAGACCCCGCAAAGCGCGAGCACCGCAGGGCAGCCCGAAGGGCCGGCGCAGCAGGGTCGGCCGGCCCGTACCGCTCACCGGGCGTGCTTCCAGAGAAAACGGCGTGGGCTATCCTCAAAGCAGTGAACGCCTCCGTCATCTCATCACTGCTCCCCGTCGTTCTCCTGATCGCAGCGGGCTACCTGGCAGGCCGGCGCCGCTGGATTAGTGGCGCGTCGGTCAAGGATCTGTCGAACCTGATCTTTCTGTTGCTCGCGCCCGCACTGCTGTTCCGCGCGATGAGCACGGTGCATGTCGAGCAGCTCAGCCTGCGGCCGGTGGCGGCGTACTTCATCGCGGCAGGCCTCATCTTTGCGGCCACGCTGCTCTGGCGCGGCTTCAACCGCACGGCCGCCGTGCTGGCGCTGGCCAACACCTACAGCAACACCGTGATGATCGGCATCGCGCTGGTCGGGCTGGCCTACGGGCCCGAGGGCACGGTGGTGCTGCTGACGCTCATCTCGCTGCATTCGCTGGTGCTGCTCACCAGCGCCACCGTGGTGCTCGAACTCGCGGTGGCGCATGAGCACGCGACCCGTAGCGGCGCCGGCGGGCAAGACCGCAAGGCCATGGCGCGCACCGTCGGCAAGGCCTTGCGAAACGCCATCGTCCATCCGGTACCGCTGCCGATCCTCGCCGGACTGCTGTTCGCGCAAACCGGCTGGACGATGCCGGAGGCCATCGACACGCCGATCCGTCTGATGGGCCAGGCTTTCAGCCCGGTCGCGCTCGTGATGGTCGGCATCACGCTCGCGCTGACGCCCGTCGGGCTGCACTGGCGCGGCGCGCTGGTGCAGGCCGTGGTCAAGAACCTCGTGCATCCGCTGCTCACGGCAGCCCTGGGATGGGCCTTCGGCCTGCGCGGGCTGCCGTTGACCGTGATGGTGGTGGCCGCAGCGTTGCCGATCGGCGCCAACGTGTTCCTGTTCTCGCAGCGCTACCGGACGGCCGAGGAACTGGTCACCGCCAGCGTCGTGGTGTCGACCGTGCTGGCATTGGTCACCCTGTCACTGGTCATGGCACTCGCCGGCTACCTTTGACCCTGTGTTCGAGCGAACACCGCGGAACCGGCTTCGCCGGGCCGCTGGTGTTGCCCCCGGCAGGGGGTTGGCGCAGCGACACGAAGTGCGCGAAGCCTGGGGGCGAGCACATTACGGTGCCAGGCGCTCGCGCCGCCAGGCGTCGTCTTCGCGGCGATAGCGCAGCCGGTCATGCAGCCGGCTCGCGCGGCCCTGCCAGAATTCCCAGCGATCCGGCACCAGCCGGTAGCCGCCCCAGTGCGGCGGCCGCGGCGGCGAGAGCAGGAACTTGGCGGCCGCAATGGCCGCGTTCTTCACCAGCACCTGGCGGCCGTCGATCACTTCGCTCTGCGGGCTGGCCCAGGCGCCGATGCGCGAGTCGAGCGGGCGGCTTGCGAAGTAGGCGTCGCTTTCCGCCGCATCGACCTGTTCCACGCGGCCCTCGATGCGCACCACGCGCTCGAGTTCGACCCAGTGGAACTGCAGCGCCGCGAACGGGTTGCCGGCCAGTTCCTGGCCCTTGCGGCTTTGGTAGTTGGTGAACCAGACGATGCCGCGCGCGTCGTAGCCCTTGATCAGCACGATGCGCGTCGAGGGCCGCAGGTCGCCGGCCACGGTGGCCAGCGTCATCGCATTGGGTTCGGGCACCTTCGCGTCGATGGCTTCGGTAAGCCAGCGTTCGAATTGCTGCAGCGGGTCTTCGGCACTGCGGGTTTCGTCGAGTTCGGCGCGCTCGTAGCTCTTGCGCAGCGCGGCCAGGGAATCGTTCGGTGAGCTCATGCCGGCATTGTCGGTGGATACTGGATTCATGGCCGACCTGCTGCTCCCCACCATCATCGTGCTGGCCTCCGGCCGCGGCGATCGCTTTCGCGCGTCGGGCGGCAGCGGCGCCAAGCTGCAGGCACTGCTGGCCGGCAAGCCGGTGCTGGCGCACACGCTGGCCGCCGTGCAGGCCAGCGGACTGCCCTGGCATCTGGAAGACGCGGGCCACCCGGGCATGGGCGATTCGATCGCGGCAGCGGTGCGCCATACCGCCGAGGCGAACGGCTGGCTGATCCTGCCGGGAGATTTGCCGCTGGTCCAGCCGGCCACCTTGCGGCAAGTGGCGGCGGCATTGGGCGGGGCGATCCAGGCGGCGCAGCCGCACTACCGTGGCGAGCGCGGCCATCCGGTGGGCTTCGCGCGCGAATGCCGGGACGGCCTGCTGGCGCTGGAGGGGAACAAGGGCGCAGCGCCCGTCCTTCAGGCGCTGCGCGCTGTCGATGCAGTCGCAGACATCGCGGTCGACGACATTGGCGTGGTCACCGATATCGACACCGTCGAGGCGCTCGCGCGCGCCGAAGCGCTGCTCCAGTTGCGCCTCAACCCTTCGTGATCACGGCGCAGGCCGTGCGCGGGCCGGAGTTGCCGGCCGGCTGTGTCTTGAAGTCGTCCGGATCCTTGTGCACCACAAGCGCGCGACCGAGCACGCTGTTGGCGGCGCCATCGGTCAGCGAGATCGAATGGTCGTCCACGCTGAAGCGCGCCACGCCGTTCGCGTCGGCCACCAGGCTCGGCAGCTCGCCCGCGTGGCTGCCCGGCGCGCCGAACTTGCCGTGGGTGCCGCCCGTCGGGTTGAAGTGGCCGCCCGAGGCCATCGCGTTGTCGCTGCAGTCGCCTTTTTCGTGGATGTGGAAACCGTGCTCGCTGCCCGGCGCAAAGCCGCGCACTTCGCCCGCAACCCGCACGCCGTGGTCGAGCGCGGTGAAGGTCACCCGGCCCATCGTGGGATTGGGCGAGATCGCCGCGGTGGGCGCCAGGGCGGCGACCGCGCTGGCTTTGCCCATGCTCATGCTGCCGCAGCCGGCAAGCAAGGCGGTGGTGAGCAGGGCGGCGGTGGATGCAGCGGTAGTGAAGCGGATGGTCATGGTTTCTCCAGGAAGTTTTGGCAAGTATCGGGCGGCGCGTCCGAAGGGGATAGCCCGGGGGCCGCAGTGTCGCTGTCGGCCGCGGCCGCAAGATCGGCTGCAGCCAGCCGAACCAGTCGCGCCAGCGCGGCGTCGTGGATCGCATGGCGCTGCAGTTCGAGCAGGGTTTGGCGCGCGTAGTCGATCGAAGTTCCGAAGCGGCCGGTGGCGCTCGCAAATATTTCGCGGTAGCGCGCTTCGCTCAGTTCGCCGGTGAAGTTGGGGCTGCGGCGCGACAGCGTGAAGGCCAGCGCGCGCACCGTGCCGCCGGGCGTGATGCAGTCGAGCCAGCGCGGGTCGTACACGCCCGTGGGCATCTCGCGCAGCCAGAGCCGGCCCAAGGCTTCGAGCCCGTCGGCGGCCGGAATGCGAAACACCATGCCCTGCACGCTGCCGCCCGAGAGCAGCCCGAACACCAGGCCCGGGTTCTGCGGCGTGCCGCGGTTGACCCGGCTCCACATCTTGAGCGCACGGTGCCAGCCATGCACGCGGGCCGGGCGCCGCTCGGTATGGTCGAACTCCGGCCGCCAGATCAGCGAGCCGTAGCCGAACACCCAGAGATCCTCGTGCCCGCCCCATTCCTCGATCACGCGGTCGAGCATGGGCTTGGGGTCGCGCAGCGGCCGGGGCAGCGGATCCAGTCCGGGCGGGCCTGGGCCTTTTTCCCCACCACCTACAATTTGAGACTCATGGTTCACCGCACCATTATTTACCGGCCCCTTACCTACGGAGTTCGCCCGATGGCTTCCCCCAGCGACGACGACAGTCAGCAAAACCTCATTCTCGGCATCGCTGTCGGTGTGATCGCACTCGTGATCTTCCTCGTGGTCGGCATCGCGCTCTACAAGAGCGGCGCTGCCCGCGCACCCGCAAAACCGGTGGTTGCCGCAGCGGCACCGGTGGTGGCCGTGGTGACCGAGACGGTGTCGGTCACCATTCCCGATGGCGCCGGCATCCGGGTCGTGAACGGCATCGTGAATTTCTACTTCGCCACCGGCAGTGCTGACCTCGCGCCGGGTGCCGCCGAGGCGCTGGCCGCGGTGATCAAGGGTGTCGAAGGCGGTCGCAAGGCGGTAGTCTCGGGCTTCCACGACACCACGGGCGACGCGGCCCTCAACGAGCAGCTCGCCAAAAAGCGGGCCGAAATGGTGCGCGACGTGCTGACCGGCCTCGGTGTGCCGGCCGCTAAGGTCGATCTGCAGAAGCCGGCCGTGACCACCGGCACGGGCAACAATGCCGAAGCCCGCCGGGTCGAGGTCAAGCTGCTGGACTGAGCGCAAATCCGTATTGCCCGAAAGCCCGGTTCTGCCGGGCTTTTTCATTTTCGCTTGGTACGATGCTCGGGCATGACCACACACCCCACAGTCCAACAGGTCACCGACCGGATCCGCCGGCGCAGCGCGCCGACGCGCGGCGCCTACCTGCAGCAGCTTGCCGAGATTGCCGACCGAGACCGCGGTTCCGATCGCATGGGTTGCGCCAACGTGGCGCACGCCGTTGCAGGCGTGCCGGCCAACGACAAGCTGAAGATCGTCGCCGAGCGTGCGCCGAACATCGGCCTGGTGACCGCCTACAACGACATGCTGTCGGCCCACGCGCCGTACCAGCACTACCCCGACATCATCAAGAACGAGGCCCGCAAGCTCGGCGCTACCGCACAGGTCGCGGGCGGCGTGCCCGCCATGTGCGACGGAGTGACGCAGGGCACGCCCGGCATGGAGCTGAGCCTGTTCAGCCGCGACCTGATCGCGATGAGCACCGCCGTCGCGCTCACGCACGACATGTTCGATGCGGCGCTGCTGCTCGGCGTCTGCGACAAGATCGTGCCCGGCCTCCTGATCGGCGCGCTGCACTTCGGCCATTTGCCGACCGTGTTCGTGCCGGCCGGGCCGATGTCGTCGGGCCTGTCGAACACGGCCAAGTCCAAGGTGCGCGAGCAGGCAGCACAAGGCCTGGTCGGCCGCAAGGGGCTGCTCGATGCCGAGATGGCGGCCTACCACGGCCAGGGCACCTGCACCTTCTACGGCACGGCCAACAGCAACCAGATGCTGCTCGAAGCCATGGGACTGCATGTGCCGGGCACCGCGTTCATCCAGCCTGGCGACGCGATGCGCGAAGCGCTCACGCGCGAAGCGGTGCGAACGGTGCTGGGGCGCGCTTCCACGCAAGCCTTCCAGTGCCCGCCGATCGGCGTGATGGTGGACGAGCGCGCCATCGTCAATGCCATGTCTGCACTGCTGGCCACCGGCGGCTCGACCAACCATCTGATCCACTGGGTCGCGGTGGCGCGCGCGGCCGGCATCGTCATCGACTGGGACGATTTCTCGCACCTGTCCGATGTGGTGCCGCTGCTGGCGCGCGTCTATCCGAACGGCAGTGCCGACGTCAACGCGTTCCAGCAGGCCGGTGGCCCCGGCTTCGTTATTGGTGAACTGGTCGACGCGGGCCTCATGCATGCCGATGTGCTGACGGTGCGTGCAGGCGGCATCCGCGAGTTCGCAGGCATCCCGGCGCTGGCCGATGCCGAAGCGGCTACCTTGCAATGGAGTCCGGCTGCACCGCTGGCCGATGAAGCGATCACGCGCCCGGTCGCCAAACCGTTCAGCGCCACGGGCGGCCTCAAGCTGCTCGGCGGCAATCTGGGCCGCAGCGTGATCAAGGTGTCGTCGGTGCCCGACGACCGCCACATCATCGAGGCACCGGCCCGCGTGTTCGATTCGCAGATGGCACTGCACAAGGCCTTTACGGCCGGTGAGCTCGATCGCGATGTGGTGTGCGTGGTGCGCTGGCAGGGCCCGCAGGCCAACGGCATGCCCGAGCTGCACAAGCTCACGCCGCCGCTGTCGGTGCTGCAGGGCAAGGGCTTTCGCGTGGCGCTGGTCACCGATGGCCGCATGAGCGGCGCGTCGGGCAAGGTGCCGGCCGCGATCCATGTCTCGCCCGAAGCTGCCGCCGGCGGGCCGCTGGCCAAGGTGCGCGACGGCGACCTGATCCGTCTCGACGCCGTGGCGGGCACGCTGGCCGTGCTGCTGCCCGAGGACGAATGGGCCGCGCGCGAGAATGCAGTGCAACCCGAATCCCAACGCGCCGCCGACGGCCGCGGCCTCGGCCGCGAGCTGTTCGCCGGCATGCGCCGCAATGCGCTCACTGCGGAAGAGGGCGCCTGCTCCTGGCTGTAACCAGCGCCGCCGATCTTCGACAGAACTGAATGGAGCCATGAAATGAGAGACAAACTGACCGCACTGGACGTCATGCGAGACGCCCCGGTGATCCCGGTGATCGTGCTGCACGACGTGGCCCATGCCGTGCCCTTGGCGCGCGCGCTGGTGGCCGGCGGCATCCGCATGCTCGAAGTGACGCTGCGCACGCCGCAGGCGCTGCAATGCATCGAGGCGATCGCCCGGGAAGTGCCCGAGGCCGTGGCCGGTGCCGGCACGATCCGCAGCGCGGCCGATGCCCAGGCGTCGGCGCTGGCCGGCGCGAAGTTTGGCGTGAGCCCGGGCTACACGCGCTCGGTGGGCAAGGCCTGCCACGACATCGGCCTGCCGCTGCTGCCCGGCGTGGCGACCGGCAGCGAGATCATGATGGCGCAGGAAGACGGCTACACGCAGCTCAAGTTCTTCCCGGCAATGCAGGCCGGCGGCCTGCCGATGCTCAAGGCATGGCAGGGTCCGTTCGGCGACGTGACCTTCTGCCCGACCGGCGGCATCAGTCTGGCCAACGCGCACGAGTTCCTGGCGCTGTCGAACGTGGCCTGCGTCGGCGGCTCATGGATCGTGCCGACCGACGCGATCGCCAAGGGCGACTGGGCCCGCATCGAAACGCTCGCACGCGAGGCGAGCCAGCTCGCCCGATGAGCGAAGGTTTCGACAGCAGCACGCTGAAGGTCATCGCCTTCGACGTGTTCGGCACCGTGGTCGATTGGCATGGCGGCATCTCGGCCGAGGTGGCGCAGGCGCTGCCCGAGGTCGATGCCGATGCGTTCGCCACTGCCTGGCGCGCCGGCTACCAGCCGGCCATGCGCCGCGTGATGGAGCGGCTGGCGGCGGGCGAGGGCGGCTTCACGCTGATCGACGAACTGCACCTGGCGATCCTCGAAGACGTGCTGCACGACTTCGGCGTCGATCGGCTCGACAAGACGCAAAAGCGCGACCTCAACCGTGCATGGCACCGGCTGCCGGCCTGGCCCGATGCGGTCGACGGCTTGCGCCGGCTCAAGACCCGCTTCACGATCTGCACGCTGTCGAACGGCAACATCGGCCTGCTCACCGAAATGGCCAAGCGGGCCGGCCTGCCCTGGGACTGCATCCTTTCGGCCGAAGTGTTCAAGGCCTACAAGCCGGATCCGCGCACCTACCTCGGCGTGGCGGGTGTGTTCGACCTGAGCCCTTCGGAGGTGATGCTGGCGGCCGCGCACCACGACGACCTCGAAGCAGCGCGCAATTGCGGACTGCAGACCGGCTACATCGAGCGGCCGACCGAGTTCGGGGCCAGCCGGCCGAAGGACGTGTCGCCGCGCGCGGACAACACGCTGCATGCGCGCGACATCGGCGCGCTGGCGGATGCGCTGGGCTGCTGAGCCGGGGCGTTGGCGGGTTGCAACGCAACGAAACTGCAGTGTGCGGTATCGCACAGACTTGGAGCCGAACCGAGCACTAGTTCCTGTTCTGTAGGTTGAGATAGCACGACACTCCTTTCCGCGCGGCGCCAGACCGCGGTCAGGGAGTTTTCGTGTTTCGTCAGATCCGTGTTCCGGCTTGCCCGCTGCAAGCAACCGCCTTCGCTTGCGTGCTGCTCGCTGCTTCCTTGAGCGCGCAGGCCCAGGTCAATCCCAGCGCCCCCAAACCCTTCGTCGAAGAACTGCGCCAGCAAGAGCGCGAACGCGCCCTGCGCGAGCAGCAGGAACGCACGGTCGATGAGCGCCTGCCCGCAGCCGCCAAGACCGAAGACAAGCGCCTTCCGGTCAACGAGTCCCCGTGCTTTCGCATCGGCCGCCTGCTGCTGACCGGGGAGCGTTCAGAAGACTTCCAGTGGGCGCTGGCTGCGGCTGCCACCGGGCCGGAAGGCGACGACACGCCGATCGGCCGTTGCCTTGGCACCCAGGGCGTCAACACGGTGCTGGCCCGTCTACAGCAGGCCCTGATCGCGCGCGGCTGGGTCACCACCCGCGTGCTGGCCGCCCCGCAGGACTTGAGCCAGGGCACGCTCACCCTGACCCTGGTGCCCGGGCGCATCGCAACGATCCGCTTTGCCGACGATGCAAGCGCCAAGGCCTGGTTGCCATCCTTGCGCAATGCGGTTCCGGCCCGCGCGGGCGACCTGCTCAACCTGCGTGACATCGAGCAGGCGCTTGAGAACCTCAAGCGCCTGCCCACCGCCGAAGCCGACATCCAGATCGAGCCTTCCAGGGCAGCCAACGCAAAACCCGGCGACAGTGACCTGGTCGTCAAGTACAGCCAGAAGCTTCCGTTGCGCGCCACGCTGAGCCTGGACGACAGCGGCACCAAGGCCACCGGCAAGACCCAGGCGGGCGCCACCGTCGCCTGGGACAACCCGTTCGGCCTGAACGATCTCTTCTACGTCAGCCTGAACCACGACGCCTTCAACCACAAGGGCTCCGGCACCAGCGGCCAGACCGTTCATTACTCCATCCCCTATGGCTACTGGCTGCTGAGCGCGACCGCCTCGCAAAGCAAGTACCACCAGAGCGTGGCCGGCCTGAACCAGAGTTACGTGTATTCCGGCGAGAGCCGCAACGCCGAGCTCAAGCTCTCGCGCCTGGTCTACCGCGATGCCAGCCGCAAGACCACGGTGGCTGTGCGCGCCTTCCGTCGCGCCTCCAACAACTTTGTCGACGACACCGAGATCGAGGTGCAACGCCGCATCGTCGCTGGTTGGGAGGCCAGCGTGAACCACAAGGAGTTCATCGGCGAATCGACGCTCGAGGGCACGCTGGCCTACAAGCGCGGCACCCATGCCTTCGGTGCGCTCGTGGCACCGGAAGACGCCTTCGACGAGGGCACCTCGTACATGCGGCTTTTCACGGCCGAGCTCAGTGCCAACGTGCCGTTCAAGCTGGGCGACCAGAAGCTGCGCTATTCAGGCCTGTGGCGCGCCCAGTGGAACCGCACCCAGCTCACGCCGCAAGACCGCTTCGCCATCGGCGGGCGCTACACCGTGCGCGGCTTCGACGGCGAGAGCAGCCTGATGGGCGACCGCGGCTGGCTCATTCGCAATGACATCGGCTGGGCCCTGGGCCAGAGCGGTGCCGAGCTTTATGTGGGACTGGACTACGGGCAGGTCAGTGGTCGATCGACCCTGCAAACGCTCGGCAATCACCTGGCCGGCGGCGCCATCGGGGTGCGCGGGGCCTTCAAGGGCGCGGGCGGCCAGTTCAGCTACGACGTCTTCATGGGCGCACCGATCAGCAAGCCCGAGGGCTACCGCACCGCGAGGGTGACGGGTGGCCTGAATCTGAATTTCAGTTTCTAAGTTTCCCCGGGGAGAGAACAAAAATGAACAAGCATCTTCACCGCATCGTCTTCAACGCCGCGCGCGGCATGCGCATGGTCGTGCAGGAAACGGCCATGAGTGCCGGTAAGGCCAGCGGGGCGACACCCGCCATCGCGGCGGCTGCATTGACCGCCGTGCTGCTGGCGACACCCGGCCATGCCCAGATTGCCGGGGCGCTGAACGTGCCGAACACCCAGCGCCCCACTGTGCTGGTGGCGCCCAACGGCGTTCCGCTCGTCAACATTCAGACCCCGTCGGCTGCGGGCGTGTCACGCAATGTGTTCAGCCAGTTTGACGTCATGGCGAATGGCGTGATCCTGAACAACAGCCGAACCAACGTCTCCACGCAGCTTGGCGGCTGGGTGCAGGGCAACCCGTGGCTTGCCAACGGGCCGGCCCGGATCATCCTGAACGAAATCAACAGCGGCAACCCGACGCAACTGCGCGGCTATGTCGAGGTCGGAGGCCAGCGTGCCGAGGTGATCATTGCAAACCCAGCCGGCATCAGCGTCGACGGCGGCGGCTTCATCAATGCGAGCCGCGCGACGCTCACGACCGGCACGCCGCAGTTCGGCGCACTCGGCAGCCTCGACAGCTTCCTCGTGCGCGGAGGCACGGTCACCATCGATGGTGCGGGGCTCGACGCCAGCACCACCGACTACGCGGCCATCCTGGCGCGCGCCGTCAACGTCAATGCGGCGATCTACGCAACAGACCTCAAGGTCGTCACCGGCGCCAACCAGGTCAGCGCCGACCACAGCCAGATTACGCCCACGGCCGGTACCGGCGCGGCACCCACCTTTGCCCTGGACGTTTCGCGGCTCGGCGGCATGTACGCCGGCAAGATCGTCCTGGTCGGAAGTGAAGCAGGCCTGGGTGTACGCAACGCCGGCAGCATCGGCGCGAGCGCGGGCAACCTGGTCGTCACGGCGGCGGGGCGTTTGGAGAATACCGGCACGCTTGAGGGCCAGAGCGTCCAGCTCAGCAGTGCCACCGACATCGACAACCGCGGCGGCACGATCCGCCAGACCAGCACCGCGGCGCTGACCATCGCGGCGCCCACCCTGAGCAACACCGCGGGTGGCTGGATCGGCAGCGAACCCGTCGCCGCCTCGACGGGCAGCAGCACGGGTACGACGGGAAGCACCGGAACCACCAGCGGCAGCACTGGCGCCACGTCGGGAACCACCACGTCTGGTAGCACCACCACGGGTGCTGGCGCCACCAGCACAGGCACGGGCACCGTCGCTGCCTCCACCCCACCCGCACCCGGCGCCATCACCGCGGGCAGCGCGCTCCTCAACGACGGCGGCAAGATCTACGCAGGCGGCCCCATCACCCTGCAGAGCGCCAACCTCGTGAACAACGGCGGCACCTTGAGCGTGGCGAGCATGACGCTCAACCAGCCGAGCTTCTCCAATGCTGGCGGCACGTTGAACGTCAGCGGTGCCTTCAGTGCCAACGTCGATCATTTCGACAACTCGGCCGGCACCCTGCACGCGGGCAACTTGCAGATCAGCACCACCGGGGATCTGATCAACGTCGACGGCACGCTCACCAGCGACGCCGATGCCAGCCTCGCGGTTGGCGGCAAGCTAGACAACACGCGCGGCACCGTCTCCAGTGTGGGGGCCACGACGGCCCAGGTCACCGGTGCGATCCAGAACACCGACGGCCGCATCGCCAGCGGCGCCAACCTGACGATCCAGGCCGGCAGCGTCACGGGCAGCAAGGGCGCGCTGCAAAGCACCGGCGACCTCGCCGTCACAGCCGCGCAAGGCCTGACCTCGACCGGTACCAACATCGCCAGCGGCAACGCCAGCCTGCAAGGCGCGTTCGTGGACCTCTCCGGCAGCCAGACCGGCGGCACCAACATCGCCATCACCGCGACGCAAGGCGACGTCGCCACCAGCGGTGCGACCGTAGCCACCCCCGGCACGCTGGCCATCACCGCCAACAGCCAGTCCGGCCAGACGCTGGTCAACAGCGCCGGCACGTTGAACGCCGGCCAGTTGCAGATCAACGCCTCGAACATCGCCAACACCAACGGTGGCGAGATCGTGCAAACCGGCACGGGCACCACCACGCTGACCATTGGCGGCACCCTCAACAACAACGCCGGCACCATCGCCAGCGCGGGCGACATCGCTGCCAGCGCCGGTTCGCTGAGCAACCAGGGCGGCAAGCTGCAGGCGGCTGGCAGCTCCAGCCTGAGCCTCAGCGTCGCCAACCAACTCGACAACACTGCGGCCGGCCAGATCCTCGCCGGCGGCAACAGCACGCTGAGCGCCGGCAGCCTCGTCAACGACAGCGGCACCATCATTGCGGTGGGCGATCTCGCGGCAACCGTGACGGGTGCGGCCAGCAACCAGGGCGGCACCCTGGCGGCCAATGGCAACGCGACCGTCACCGCGGGCAGTTTCAGCAACAACGGCGGCACAACCGCCGCGGTCAACGGCAACCTGAACGTCACCACCACCGGCGCGACCACCAATGCAGGCGGCACGCTGCAAGCCGGTGGCGCCACCACCTTGAGCAACGGTGGCCTGGACAACACCGGCGGCAAAGTCTTTGGCGACAGTCTGAGCGTTGACACCCACGGCCAGCAACTCACCAACAGCCAGGGGACGCTGGCGGCCACACAGGCCGTCAACCTGCAGACGGGTGCGCTCGTCAACACGGCGGGTCTGATCCAGTCCGGTGGTGCCATGGTCATTGACACCCACGGCCAGGGCCTCACCAACAACAATGCGGCGGGCTATTCCAACGGCCAGGGCGGGATCGCCAGCGGCGACACGCTCACGCTGAATGCCGGCGGTGTCGACAACACCGGTGGTTTCATCGGTGCCACGGGCGCGGTGGTGGCCAACACGCAGGGGCTCTCGAACACAGGCGGCGGCCAGATCGTCGGCCAGTCGAGCGTCACCCTCAACGCCAACGGCAACACCTTGGACAACAGCGGCGGCCAGGTGCAGGTCGTCGGTGCGCTCACCGTGGCAGCTGCCGGCATCAACAACACCGGCGGCCTGCTGCGCTCGACGGCCACCACCACCCTGAACGCGGCGACCGTCGTCAACGCGAGCACGCAGGGCACGGACCAGGGCATCGAAGGCGACAAGGTCGCGATCACCGCCTCTGACCTGAACAACAATGCAGGCGCGATCCGGGCCAATACGGACGTCACGGTCAATGCCAGTGGCCTTGTGGACAACACCAACGGCCTCATGTCTGCGGGCGGCACACTCGCGCTCAAGGATCCGAACGCGGCCAATCCGGGCGCCAAGACGCTCAACGTCGTCAACACCGGTGGCACGCTGATCGCCAACAACAGCGTACAGATCGATGCCGCCCGGTTCAGCGGAGACGGCTTGCTGCAGTCCGGCAAGGACCTGTCGATCGCGTTGACGCAGGACATCGTCAACAACGCCGAAGTCATCGCCAACGGCAACCTGAGCTACGGCACCACTGGCAACTTCACCAACAACGGCAAGCTGATCGCGGGCGACACGCTCACGGTGAGCGGCAACGTGGTGGAGAACACGGTCAACGCGGAGATGTCTGGCACCGACACCGTCGTGAACGCGGGCACCCTCAACAACCGCGGGCTGATCGACAGCTACGGCAAGACCCAGATCAATGCCGGTGCAGCGGGAGGCCCCTCGGGTAGCGTCAACAACGTAGGCACCGGCCGCATCTACGGCAACGACATCTCGGTGGCAACCGGTACGCTGAACAACGACACGGAAACCATCGGCGGCGTGACCCGGGCGGGCACCATCGCGGCGCGCAGCACGCTCAACATCGGCGCAGGCACGATCAACAACCGCGAGCATGCGCTGCTCTTCAGCGGCAACACCATGGCCATCGGCGGAGCCCTGGATGCCAACCGGCTGGCCACCGGCCAGGGCAGCGTGCTCAACAACCTGAGCGCCAGCATCGAATCGCTCGGCGACATGTCGATCTCGATGGCGCAGGTCAACAACTGGGACACCCACCTCCAGGTCGGGCCTCCCACCACCACGACCAGCAACCTGGTGCAGATTGCTCCGGTGGGTGCAGGTTTCTACGATCTGAACGAGGTCATCTACGCACCCGGCTCGCCGTACGTGTTCCAGCGCAATCCCGATGGCTCGCAGGGTGCCTTGCTCAGCAGCAACGGCTACGGCATCTGGAACACCACCTACCAGGTCACGCAGGACACAGCCATCAATGCCGACCCGGCGCGCATCGTTGCAGGCGGCGATCTCACCATCAACGGCAACCTGCACAACAAGAACAGTCGCGTGGTGGCGGGCGGCACGCTCTCGGCCACCAGCGTCAACAACGAAGCGCTGCAGGGCTCGCGGGTGACCACGGGCAGCACCTTCGTGGTGGACTACAAAGGCGGCACCTACATCGTGAGCACGCCGACCACGACGCAGACGGTTCCGATCGGCGCCTTCGAATACACGCCCAACACCCAGGGCACGAGCGGCTACAACAGCGGCACCGCACCCACCGGCACTGCCAGCGCGAGCGGCGGTGCCGCTGGCGCCAGTGGCGGCACGCGCAACGCCACCATCGTCGAGGTGGCAGCCAATGTGGGCTCGGTGGCCGGCGCGGCCGGCGGTACCGGCCAGTCAGTTCCGATGGTGGTGCGCACCAGCACGCCCAACCTGGGCATTCCGCAGGCCAGCCTGTTCCGCACCACGAGCGGCGGGCGTTACCTCATCGAAACCGATCCGCGCTTTGCGGGCTACCGGCCGTGGCTGAGCAGCGAATACCTGCTCAACCATCTGGGGCTGGATCCCAACAACACCCTCAAGCGCCTGGGCGATGGCTTCTACGAGCAGCAACTCATCCGCGAGCAGATCGCTCAACTGACCGGCTACCGCTATCTGGACGGCTACACCAGCGACGACGCGCAATACACCGCGCTGATGAACGCCGGCGTCACCTTCGCGCAGCAATACGGTCTGCGCCCCGGCGTGGCGCTCACGGCCGCGCAGATGGCGCAGCTCACCAGCGACATCGTCTGGCTGGTGGAGCAGACCGTGACCCTGCCCGACGGCAGCACCCAGCGCGTGCTGGTGCCGCAGGTGTATGTGCGGGTGCAGCCGGGCGACATCGACGGCTCCGGCGCCCTGCTGTCCGGCAACGAGGTGAAGATCGACGGCAAGAACAGCAACTTCACCAACACCGGCACCGTGGCCGGGCGCCAGGTGGTGAGCATCAATGCCAACACCATCGACAACCTGGGCGGGCGCATCGCAGGCGCCAGCGTGGGCCTGAAGGCCCAGCTCGACATCAACAACATCGGCGGCACCATCGCCGCGCGCGACAAGCTCACCCTGGATGCGGGGCGCGACATCAACGTGCGTACCACCACCCAGACCAACATGGGCGTGGCCAGCGGCACCAACATCGACCGGGTGGCGGGCCTGTACGTGACCAACCCGGGTGGCACCCTGGTCGCCAGCGCCGGCCACGATGTGAACCTGATCGGCGCGGTGATTGCCAATGCAGGAACCGGCAAGACCTCGATCACGGCCAAGAACGACATCAACCTCGGCACAGTGACCGAAGCGGGCTCGTCCACCAGCCAGGGCGTGAACGCGAACTTCCAGGGCGGCTATTCGTGGAGCAAGGAGATCGGCACGCAGATCAGCGGCGGCGGCAACGTGGCGCTGGATGCAGGCCATGACGTATCGGCGCGAGCCTCGACGGTGAGCGCCGGAGGCGACCTGAGCGTGCGCGCGGGCAATGACATCACCATCGAGTCGGGGCGGGAAACCTCCGACTTCGGGTTCACGGCCACCTGGGGCACCAAGGGCATCGTCACGCGCACCACCAACACCGTGGCAGGCGAGGCCCATACCAACACGGCCATCGCCAGCACCTTCAGCGGCAACAACCTCGCGATGGATGCAGGCCGCGACATCAACATTGTTGGCAGCGACGTCAATGCCCGCGGCAATGCGACGCTGAACGCGGTGCGCAACGTCAACGTCGTGTCTGCACTCGAAGAGGCTTCGACGAACGTGGAAAGCTCGCGCACCACCAACGGCCTGATCACCTCCGGGCCGCTCGATCACAACCGGGATGTGCAGCGCAGCCACTCCGACAGCATCCAGCAGACAGTGCAGAACGAGCGCGCCGCCAACATCACGGCCGGTGGCAACCTCAGCGTTACGGCTGGCAAGCAGGTCAACGTGTACGCCAGCAACCTCGGCGCCGGACAGGACCTGAACGTCACCGGCCAGGAAGTGACCGTGCTCAGCGGCACCAACTACAGCAGCACGACGGTCGGGAGCAGCAACGATCGGCAGACCGCGGCCGTAACGGGGGTGCCGGTGCGCATGGGGCATGGCTTCAACAACGACAACAGCGTTACCAACACCAGCACCTCGACCACCCTTGCTGCGGCCACGCTGAGCGGGCGCAACGTGAACATCACTGCCACCGACGGCGACATCACGCTGGGGGCGGCCCATATCAACGCCACCGACGTGGCAACGCTGAACGCAACCCAGGGCGACATCAACTTCAACATCGTGCGCACCGGCACCGAGCTCACCCAGACCCGCGGCGAGGGCGACCTGGTGTACGCGCGCAACCGCGACAACGGCCTGCAGACCGAGGCGGCCAACTACACGCAGATCAACGCCGGCCAGCTGACGCTGAATGCGCAGGGCATCAACGTCGAGGTGGGGCGCAATGCGAGCGGCAGCGGTGCCAAGGGGCAACTGGGCTACGTGCAGTCGGTGCAGGACGCGCTGGCGCAGCAGATCGGCCAACCCGGCATGAACTGGCTCAGCCAGATCCAGAACGACCCGGCGCTGGCCAATGTGCCGATCAACTGGAGTTCGGTGCCGCTGGCGAATCGGCATTGGGCAGAGGGCCAGGGTGGGTTGACGCAGGCAGGGGCGGCCGTAGTGGCCATCGTGGTTACTGTCCTGACTTGGGGCGTAGCGAGCGAAGTGGGTGGCGCCGTTGCAACCAGCGCCAGCGAAGGCGTGGCACTCAATGGTGGCGGCTATTTCTTGACTGGAACCGGCACCGTCATGTCTGCAACTGTGGCTGCTGGCGTCAGTTCTATTGCAAGCCAAGCTGCAGTGGGCCTGATCAATCACAATGGCGACATCGGCGCGGTATTAGAGGATCTAGCGTCTAGCCGAGGCGTAAGGTCGATTGTCGCGTCGATGCTATCGGCCGGAGTCGGCGCTGCCTATCCAGCTAGCAGCGGCTTGACTGGCGTGGCCATCCAAACCACCGTGGGGTGTGCGGCCGGAGCATTGACCGGGCAGGGTTGCACGCAGGGAGCAGCCACGTCGGGATTGATCTCTGGTTTGCAAGCTGCGGGGTATTACCTAAGGCAAGACCAAATTCAAAGCTCACAGCTTTTTCAGGGGGTCGTAGACGAAAACGGCAACCTTCTAACCAACACATCAGGATTAAGCGCTGGTATTAATGGGGATGGAATAAAGATCGGCGGCAACCGAGTTGACGTTGGTGAGTTGTGCGGTGTTTCAGGTATTTGCACCAATTTTACCGAGAATCAACCCGTCCCTGCGACTTGGATAAATCCAGTCGATGGCCGTGTTTATTTAAGAGCTGGCATTAGTCTTGAATCGGTTATTACTTCCAACCCTGGCCTGACGCCCAGTCCATTGGGTGGTTTGCAAGGAGGTTTACCGTCTATTGGCGGCATGCCCTATATGCCAGGAAGTTTTTTGGATAAATTGGTTGAATCCTTTGCCGGGCCGCATGATTTCCTCAATGCCGTACATTACTACGATGAATTGGGAAATAATGTTAGAAACGGTGCGTCAGAATTCTGGAATATTATCGATTTACTTCCAGCTATGCCAGTCGGCTTAGCAACCCTCGCGACCCAATATCCTAGTGTTTGGCAGGCGATGGTAAATGCTTACAATAGTAAGCAAAATGAGCAGAATGGACGGCCGTAATATTCCAGTGGTGCAGGAGCTTTCGATGAAGTTTGTATTTTTATTATCTGTGATTATTGTATTTATTTTGGGTGGATGTAGTGTTGAGCGGATAGTGACTGCAAGTGAAATGGATTGGAAGCCCCCAAAATTGACAATGCAAGAGTGTCCCAATCTGAATGGTAATTACACGTACAAGCTAATGCGAAACTACAGCGGAGCATATGAATCCGATCTGATTCATGTCTATGCAGGATCTATATACGTGCTATGGAAAACCGCAAACAATAGCCCCACAACGGGACGACCTCAAACACCACTCAATTATTCGACAGATATTTTGGATTCTCAATCTTATTACATCGAACCTCGCGTAAAAAAGAAAGAAACGACTAATATTGATTCGAAAAATATAACTTACGGAACCCTGCATCTGGAACAGACTGCAACTACTTTAATTCAAGGGAGGCAAGATGAGGCCAGGGTGGTGACAAAACTTGGAACTGAAATGTCTGGCTGCAGTGGGGGGGCTTTAATCCTTAGGCATTTAGAATACAACGGGGGCAACGACTTCGTTCCGCGTACTGCCTCATATGGAGAGTTCGAATTGAGAAAAGGTTCAGACGCCTCATTGATAATCACGGAGCGAAGGCGTCAGAGGGCTATTTCCTTTTCGAGCGGCATGCTTGGTGAGCCCAACGAATACCCTGCAGTGACTCGGTTCTATCAGTTGGCCAACCCGTAGTTGCCCCGTTGTTTCCCAGAGCGGCACGAGCGGTCGGGTTTATTTTGGCAGTATGGACAAACAATGAAATCGGCATCAACGCTTGGAACGACATCAACAGATCGGAGCACGCATCACGGCCAGCGATGCCGCTGTGCTAACCACCAGACGCGACATCAACATCCGCACCACCGCCGGCTCAGACTCCGTCGGTAATAGCAACATCGACCGGGCGGAGAGCCTGAGCTCTTAGCCGGCGAGCCTCTTACTCCGCAGCGAGAAGAAGAGATAGACGAGTTTTGCGGAAGCAGTTGTAGCTTTTCGCATTCTTTCCCAGTGGGCGGAAGGTTACGCTAAGCAACTAGTTGAAGCGGCAGAGGAGTAAATCCTGCCTCTTATAAAAAGATAAGGGAGTAATTAATTTGAAACGCCATTTATTGGCAGCCGCTGCGCTGTCTGCTCCTTTGCTGGGAATCGCCCAGCAATCCCCCACCACCCCCCAACCCTTCGTGGAGCAAGGAGATCGGCACGCAGATCAGCGGCGGCGGCAACGTGGCGCTGGATGCAGGCCATGACGTATCGGCGCGAGCCTCGACGGTGAGCGCCGGAGGCGACCTGAGCGTGCGCGCGGGCAATGACATCACCATCGAGTCGGGGCGGGAAACCTCCGACTTCGGGTTCACGGCCACCTGGGGCACCAAGGGCATCGTCACGCGCACCACCAACACCGTGGCAGGCGAGGCCCATACCAACACGGCCATCGCCAGCACCTTCAGCGGCAACAACCTCGCGATGGATGCAGGCCGCGACATCAACATTGTTGGCAGCGACGTCAATGCCCGCGGCAATGCGACGCTGAACGCGGTGCGCAACGTCAACGTCGTGTCTGCACTCGAAGAGGCTTCGACGAACGTGGAAAGCTCGCGCACCACCAACGGCCTGATCACCTCCGGGCCGCTCGATCACAACCGGGATGTGCAGCGCAGCCACTCCGACAGCATCCAGCAGACAGTGCAGAACGAGCGCGCCGCCAACATCACGGCCGGTGGCAACCTCAGCGTTACGGCTGGCAAGCAGGTCAACGTGTACGCCAGCAACCTCGGCGCCGGACAGGACCTGAACGTCACCGGCCAGGAAGTGACCGTGCTCAGCGGCACCAACTACAGCAGCACGACGGTCGGGAGCAGCAACGATCGGCAGACCGCGGCCGTAACGGGGGTGCCGGTGCGCATGGGGCATGGCTTCAACAACGACAACAGCGTTACCAACACCAGCACCTCGACCACCCTTGCTGCGGCCACGCTGAGCGGGCGCAACGTGAACATCACTGCCACCGACGGCGACATCACGCTGGGGGCGGCCCATATCAACGCCACCGACGTGGCAACGCTGAACGCAACCCAGGGCGACATCAACTTCAACATCGTGCGCACCGGCACCGAGCTCACCCAGACCCGCGGCGAGGGCGACCTGGTGTACGCGCGCAACCGCGACAACGGCCTGCAGACCGAGGCGGCCAACTACACGCAGATCAACGCCGGCCAGCTGACGCTGAATGCGCAGGGCATCAACGTCGAGGTGGGGCGCAATGCGAGCGGCAGCGGTGCCAAGGGGCAACTGGGCTACGTGCAGTCGGTGCAGGACGCGCTGGCGCAGCAGATCGGCCAACCCGGCATGAACTGGCTCAGCCAGATCCAGAACGACCCGGCGCTGGCCAATGTGCCGATCAACTGGAGTTCGGTGCCGCTGGCGAATCGGCATTGGGCAGAGGGCCAGGGTGGGTTGACGCAGGCGGGGGGGCGATCGTCACGATCGTCGTGAGCGTGCTGAGTTGGGGCACGGCCTCAGCCTGGGGTGCAAGTGCAGCACAAGGCGTGGGATTCACGAGCACGGCAGCCGGCACTGCGGGCGGAGCCTTCGCCGGCGCAGTTGCCGCGGGCATCAGCAGCATTGCCAGCCAGGCTGCGGTGAGCCTGATCAACAACAACGGCAACGTCGGCGCCGTGATCGAAGAACTCACGTCGAGCCAGGGCATCCGGCGCATCGTGACGGCGATGGCCACAGCGGGGGCGGTGCAAGGGTTGGATGCCGGACTTGGAATTGGAGGATGGACGGCCAATGGTGCTGCGGCGGGAACCGCGTCCTGGCCGCAAGTGCTTGGACGCAATCTGCTCGACGGGGTCGCAGGCGGCTTGGTATACGCAGCGGTCAATGGCACGAGCGCGGAGGATGCGATCCGCAATGGGTTGCTGAATGGCCTGCTCAATACCGCAGCGTCAGGCAGCGCCCAGTGGATCGGCGGCAACGCGCAGGGCTTCGCCAACGCGTTTGCACATGCCATCGCCGGTTGCGTGGTCGGAGCGGGCAGAGCCAATCTTGGCGGTGCAATCAGCGGGGGCGACGGATGCAGTGCAGGTGCCATCGGTGCAGTGGTGGGGGATCTCGCTGCGCAGTTCTACGATCCGAATCGAACAGGTGGTGCCGCAACAGTCCAGTTCGGCCAGTTGATCGGCGGTCTGGCGGGCGCGCTGGTTGGAGGGAATCAAGCGAGCGCGGACATTGCTTCACAGGCGGCCGGTAACGCTGTTGAAAACAATTACCTCGCGCACAACCCGAACAATGGACGCAGCAGCCAACTCCGTGGTTTTGCAGAAGATCTAGCCCGATGCAAAGCCACTGTAGGGTGCGATGTTGAAGGCGTCTACGCTTACTGGTCGAGCGTTGGGAATACCCAGCAACAATCTGCAAGGGACGCCATCGCCAATTGGGTCGCGACCGGCCAAGCATCCGCCTTGGGTCAAGTCCTTGCGGATACGGCGGGAGCCATGGGGGCCAATCCTGGAGATTACTGCGCTGCTGGTGACGCACGTTGCTATCAGTTCATCCAGCAACAAAACGCGCAGTCGTTCTCTGTTTACCGAGATTTCGCCACCTTGGGAATCTCGATGGAGTATGTGAGCGGCCCGAGGCCGGTAGCAAACATTCCGGGGTTTACCGCGATAGAGTCAGCAACTATTCGTGAAGCCCAATCAATCTTGAGTTCTACCGCCATTGTGCAAATTGAAGCAGCCCATGCCACTGGTCAACCGGCGGCCGTCGTGGTTGGTGGACGGCTTATTCAGTACGAACCCGGATTGCCCGCATCAGGAATGACGTTGTTTGGGGAGAACGGATTCTTGATTGGTCGAGAGGCTTTCGCTTCAGCGCAAGAGTTTCAGCAGACAATCTTGCACGAGTTGTATCGGCTCAACACCAGCGCAGCATCTGCGGGGGTTTCGGGAACACTCGCCACGCGCGAAACGGCGGATGCCGCCACATTCGCGGCGCGTGCCGTTGGTCAGATGAAGAGGTAATCAAGATGATGAGCGTCACAAAAGCGTGGATTGAAGCGGGAAAAATACTAAGTTCAAACGCAACCGCAGAGGTGATTTGCCCAGTCTGCGGTGAAGCTTCGTTGGTCGTCGACGATCGACGCACCGGATCCGTGGTTGAGCGAAATATGACTTGCCCAGTCTGCAAATCTAACAATTCAATCCGATTGTTGCGACCTGAGTCTGAGTAGTTTTATGACTTTAGGCTCCAGATATAACGCTGTTGGCAGCGTAAGCATAAGCAACGCGGTTGTGCTTGATCTCCCGAAAAGCCTCGACGTGAACTCAGCGGAATTGGTGGAAAAACTCGTGGCCGCGCTCGTCGCTCCGTGGGAGCCGGAATGGGCCGTGGTCTGTTCTTCCGCCGTCAGTACTACGCGGCAAACGGATGGCCCATTCCTCCACAAGGCTCTCTACCTTCAGTCGGGCATGGCGTTTTCGCCTGACTTGCCAAGCGACACCGTGATGCGTGATCTGGGTCGGGGACGCTTGTTTCTGCCGGTGCAGGCGCCGTGAGAACGGAACGCCAGTTCAGTGGAGCGTTGCGAAGCCTTTGGCGGTAAATGCCGTACGAGCATTTCGGGATTACCGTTTATCTACGTTGAGATATGCAACTTCAAGGCGAAAATTTTGTCGATCTGATAGAGCCAACAGACGCTCAGATTCAAAAACGACTAGTGGCCCTCCGCAGTTTTGGCAAGCATTCCTATGCGTCACTAACGAATGTAGAAGGCGACTACGTTCAAGTTGCCGGAGGAGGCGTCACTTGCATGGTCGAGCGTTTCAATTTCAAGTCCGGCTGCCGATATCGAGCATTTCACGATAAACCAAGTCCTATCTATCCGGACGGAACTATTCTGGCCTTCGGCGCGGGGAAACTTCGTCTCATGGCAGATGAGTGGTTCATGGTTGACACGGTCGTTGAGATTTTTCTGTGCTTCAAGCATGCGAGGTCCTATTCATCCAATGTGTCATGGCGCGTTGCGCCAGGATTTGAAAAGAGCCCGGATACTCCCCGCGAAAAACGCACTCCATAGTTGCCAAGGACGCGGCGGCGGCAAACCGAGCTAGTGATCTTCTTAGGGCTTCGGTGGCTCGCCGGCTGTCCCCGGCGGCGTTGCACAAGTGGGCAACGGATTTTCAATTGAATCAAATCCCAAGTACGCTCCAGGCAATCTTTGGTGTTCTGAAATCGCCGGCACTGAACCTCGAGACTCATTGGATATATTTCTCATAATTCGGACGGAGAGTTTTCACAACGAGCATGGAGTTGGTTTGAAGCATATCAAGTGCAAAAAATCCGTCTCGCAATAAGTACACGAACGGTCGAATAGGTGGATGTCGGCACGCCGGGTCACCACATCTTTATCGACGTTTTTAAAATGGATCATCTAGATAAAAAGATAGTTGAGGCTGCGCGGCGAAATCGAGCTGCCGGCTATAGCGCTGCGAAGTTGCTGCTGCACCTTAGAGATGAGGCCCATGTCGCAAATGGTCTCGATGCGATGAGGTACTTTATGGAGAGTTTCGGCTGGCCGCTCGCTCGGGCAAAGGCCGTGATGAGTTGGAGTGGTCTAGGCGGCGAGCTCTCGGATGAGCAGATAAATCTGCTAGTGAACCCCTGGCTTCATGAGTAGGCGATTCTCGGACTATCAGACCCAGATCACCAGTGTGACCGCGCAGGCGTACTTCGTCAGTAGCAGCAGGTTTAATGGCGTGGTGAGTAGCAAACGATGAGATTTCGAATCAGAACCGAAGCATCGAAATCTGGAGGCCATCTACGCTACGCGCCCTCTGAATACTCGATCAGGACAGTTGGAGGCCAAGGCGATGCGGTGGCAGCAGCGCTTATAAATGATCTTCAGATTGAACTATCGCTATCAGGACGAGCAATTTCCGTGCGAGGAATGATGCCGCACACAACATGGATTGCTGGCGTAGTTCGCCCACCTGGCGCGCGCACTGGGGTAATCGAAACCACTGATCAACTGACACCTGGGGTCTCGATACGTCTGAATGGGGCTGGACGGATATGGCCTGTAGTTGTTGACGACATATCCGGATGGATTTTTATTGGTTCAGAAAGCGCAGTATCGGTTGACGTCGTGGAGTTTTTGACAGATTGCATCGCTGCAGTGGCTGACCACGCGCTAGTCGGGCTGTGGCTGCGTCCAGAGCGTCCGAGCGCAGCGCCATAAGCCGCGTGCCGTGGTGCATCTAGAATTTCCAAGAATTGATTGATGAAAAAATTCATAAGAGAGCGGGCTTTGATTGTTCTTGGGGCTTCGGTCGTTCTAATAGTTGTTTTGTTTTTAATTTGGCTGTCTAATAGAGGAATTTCAACGAGAAAGGCCCCGGCCCCCTTTGGGCCTGTGGGTATTGAGCTCGAAAAATCTATATCGATCATTGTCGCGCATGACGCAACAACAATGAGTTGTCGCATGTTGTCAAGCAAATTATTACGGTAATTTGTGAGGGATTTTCTATGCCGCTAAAAGAATTGGCCGACGATGCAATGCGCGAGGGATGGGTTTTTCGTCGCGACACAGTCTCCCCAATTTATTTCAAGGGCGCTTATTATTCGCGTGGCTCAGATGCTTTGATTGTCGAATGGGATAACAATGAAATTGTCCGATCTGTTGCAATTATCAGAAATTTCTAATCCGACAGGATCCAGCAGACAGTGCAGAACGAGCGCGCCGCCAACGTCACGGCGGGTGGCAACCTCAGCGTCACGGTCGGCAAGCAGGTCAACGTGTACGCCAGCAACCTCGGCGCCGGCCAGGATCTGAACGTCACCGGCCAGGAAGGGACCGTTCTTAGCGGCACCAACTACAGCAGCATGACAGTCGGGAGCAGCAACAATCGGCAGCCCGTGGCGTGACGGGACGCCAGTACGTTAATGCAAGTGTTGGCAAGCGCACAAGTCTGGCGGCACTGAACGAGAGAGTCGCCGCTGGAGGCAACAGTACCGGTCAACTGCTGACTTCAGACCTTGTTGCCGTGCAACTGGTTTGCCAGCGAAAACCTAAATAATTTGGATGCTGGAGCCGGACGCTAGTATGAATTACACAAGATTTGTGCGCGCTAGCAATGTTGCCAAATATCGAGAATTTAATATGAGTGATGCTGGAAAATCTCTACGTCAATCTCATAAAAACGCATTAATTAACTTGGGATTGGAAGATGCTTCGGCATTGGATTTGTTTCCCGACTACGTTGGAGGGCGATACGGAGATGCTTTGGATGAGTGGCGATTTGCAGTTTCAAAATTCGTGAGGCTGGCTTTATCGGTCAAATTGATGGCGGTAAAAAATGGCCTCGGGTATTTTGATGACGATGCAGATTCTGCCAATATTGAGAATATTTACAAAAACACCTCTATCGACGAGGATGCTTTGTGGATGGGCGTTCAGTTCGTGGCAACCGATATGCTCAGGAAAATATTGACCGAAGAAATAATTTATACTTGGATGGCCTTCAATTATGAAATTAATCAGTCACTTTCTTCAGCGTTGTGGGGAAATTATTCGCTAGTGAGTCGAGAATTGAAGCGCAACGATTGACCGAATGGTGCCCGTACGGTATTTGACTTTCTTCGTGCACCAATTCCAAATATTTTGAGGCGACTGATGATTGCTGGGGATCCCAATACGTTTGCGCTCTGTTGGAACGAAGTGCCTTCGTGGTCGACTGCAAGTTTACAAAATGGGTTGTTGTTGGTTTTGATGGGTGGCGAAATGGTGGGCGGGCAATTTTATCGCGCTACCTTAGGGCCTGAGCTATTGAGAATGCGTGGAGTGGTCGAGAAAATTGCCAATGCAGACGTGATCTTGTCGGCGAGTGTTTGTAAAATCGAGGTTTTTCGTGGTTTTAGTCGGGAATATTGTGAGGGTGGCGAGGATGCCAAAAGCTTCCATCTAATTTCTCCATGATCTTTGATTGACGATGGGAAGTATATTTTTCATGCATTTAATGATGATGGCACGGAGCGGATTGTTTATGCCGACGATGGTGGTCAAGTTAAGCAACTGATCTCGCCTCAAGGAACGGTTAAAAGAGTCTTCCAGTTGGCGATCGAGTTATTTTCTGCATAAGAAGGTTTGCGCGCCACGCCTGCTTGGTTTGGCTCGCTTACCGCGCACCTTGCTTGAGCCCAAGACCATGGACTGACCTAGGATAAGACCCCATGAGCTGGAAAATCATCCTTCTCTCTGCTGTGCTTTGTTCGGATGCGGGTGCGACGAGCATCAGGTTTAGCCAAGACGTGACACTCTTGTTTGAGTCACGTTCGTCAATTGTTGCGGCGTCAGCAGTTCGCAGTCTGGTTGGAGCTCTCGAACAAGTCGCTCAGAAGTGCGCGACTTACGGCGTGGAGGTGGCCGTCTTGGGGGCAGCCATCGATCCGGCGCGCCGCACCATTGCAGTCGACCGAAATGAGTCCGTCCGTCGCGCATTGATTCAACTGGGTGTCACACCACAGCGGATCTATGAAGAGACCTTCGACTTGGGACGTCCGCCCATGTATTTGCGCAGTCAAGTAACTCCCAACGCGGTCGAAATGCAGATCGTTTGCGTCCCCGGGTAAGGCATCGCCTTCGGCCGTTGGTGGCAGTTTGCATCGGCCCGGTTCAGGTCATCCTTACGCGCCGATCAACTTCTCAACCGTACGCAGATTCCGCGTGGTGATGCCGGCCTTGTAGCGGGGCTTCGCAAGGAGCTTGGCCACTGGCGTGTCGGTACTGCTGCCGCGCGGGCATTGCCAGTACAGCACGCCTTTGCCTGCTTTCAGTTGCTCGACGTTCGCATCGACCGTGCCGGCCTGCTCCAGCAATTCCTTCAGCACCGCGGCGTCGGAACTGAACACCACATACGGATGTCGTTCGTCGTCGATGCGCTCGAACGGCCAGGCGGTCGCGACCTTTGCCAGTTGGGCCTGCGTTTCAAGCACGATCCACGCGTCGTAGCCGAAGCGTTCGCGCAAGGCGCTCTCGATGCGTTTCTTGAGCGCCGCCGTGACGCCCGGCGCGTCGAACAACACGTTGCCGCTGGCCAGCACGGTTTGCACCTCGCCCAGGCCGAGTTCGTCGGCAAACAGCTTCTTCAGGTCGGCGCTGCGGAGGGTGATGCCATTCACATTCACCCCGCGCAGCAATGCGACGCAGCGCATCAGGGGCCCAGGCTCAGCGCAGCCCGCCGCCGGCGCCGCCTTCGACGCGCTGGATCAGCTCGATCTTGTAGCCATCGGGATCGGTCACGAAAGCGATCACGGTGCTGCCGCCCTTGACCGGCCCGGCCTCGCGCGTGACGTTGCCGCCCGCCGCCTTGATCTTGTCGCAGGCCGCGTAGGCATCGGGCACGCCCAGCGCGATGTGGCCGTAGGCCGTGCCGAGCTCGTAGCTGTCGGTGTCCCAGTTGTAGGTGAGCTCGATCTCGGCCTGCGCGGGGTTGCCCTCGTAGCCGACGAAGGCCAGGCTGTACTTGTATTCGGGGTTTTCGGAGGTGCGCAGCAATTGCATGCCGAGCACCTGGGTGTAGAAGTCGATCGAGCGCTGGAGGTTGCCAACGCGCAGCATGGTGTGGAGAAGTCGCATCTCGTGTGGGTGTCTGTTGTTGTGGGGAAGAACTTCTATTGTCTGTTTTGCGCGAGCTCGAGCAAGTGCGCCTCGTGCTTGCGCAGAAACTCGCGCAGGTGCTGCGGATATTCCGGCACCACCGCATCGCGCACGCTGGGCCGCGCCGCCAGCGCATGCCGCCATGCATTCACCTTTGGCAGGGCATCGAAGATGTGCGAATTGCTGATGTCGTCGAACACTTCGAAGTATCGAAAGATCGGCGCAAAGACCGCATCGACCAGGCTGAAGTGGGGGCCGGCAAAGTACGGCCCCGCGCCCAGCGCGGCTTCTATGCGTTCGAACTTGGCCGCAAGTGCCAGGCGCTTCTGTTCGAACACTTCGGCGTCGCGCGTGGTTTCGTACCCCCACAGGTCGCCCAGGATGGCCGAGCCGAATTCCATCCACGCGCGGTGTTCGGCACGGGCCAGCGGGTCTTCCGGATGCAGGCGCGGGCCCGGCTGGGTTTCTTCGAGGTATTCGCAGATCACGTTGCTCTCGAACAGCACCGCTTCGCTGCCGTCGGGCCGCTGAAGCCGCAGCAGCGGCACCTTGCCGAGCGGCGAGATCGCAACGAACCAGTCCGGCTTGTTGGCAAGGTCGATCACAACGCGCTCGAAGGGCACGCCCTTCTCGCCCAGGGCGATGGCTGCGCGCTGCACGTAGGGGCACAGCAAGTGGCTGACGAGGGTGAGGGGCTTGGACATGGCGTTCGGGCTGCGGAAAAAGCGGGGTGGATGTGCCGCAATTCTTGCGGCCCCGAACAACCTTTTCCCGGAAAGTCCATTCACCCGATGGGCGCCTTGTGCTATTTGGCGGTGTCCAGCCAATGCGTGACCCGGCCGCCGTGCATCACGCCGATCCGGTCGGCCATGGCGCGGGCCTCGGCCTCGTTGTGGGTGACCAGGATGGCGGTCTGCCCCGCGCGCTTGAGGATGGCGCGCACTTGCGCTGTGAGGCGTTCGCGCGTGCCGCCGTCGAGGTTCGAAAAAGGCTCGTCCAGCAACAGCAGCGCGGGAGAGGGCGCCAGTGCGCGGGCCAGCGCAACGCGTTGCTGCTGCCCGCCCGAAAGTTCATGCGGAAAGCGCTCGCCGGCATCGGCCAGGCCGACCAGCGCCAGCATTTCGGCCACGCGTGCCTGCTGTACTCCACGGCTCGAACGGCGCAGGCCGAAGGCCACGTTCCGGCTCGCGGACAGATGGGGAAACAGCGCGTATTCCTGAAACATCATGCCGACGCGCCGCTGCTCGGGCGGCAGGTGGACTTGGGGCGAGGAGAGCGGCACGTCGCCGAGCCGGATCGTGCCGGCGCGCAGCGGCTCGAAGCCCGCAATGGCCCGCAGCACCGTGGTCTTGCCGCAGCCCGAGGGGCCGAACAGGCAGGCGATTTCGCCCGCGGGCAGGGACAGCGAGAAGTCGTTCACCACGGTGTGCAGACCGCGTGGCGTTTCGTAGTCGAGCTGGATCGATTCGACGAAAAGAGGGGAGCTCATGCTGTATCCGGGCCGGGCAGGGCCGCTGCCGTGCCCAGTTGATTGCGTGCCAGCAACACCACCGGCAGCAGGCCCACCACCACGATGGCGAGCGCGGCGATGGCGCCTTCTTCATAGGTGCCGCGCGCCGCCTCGGCATAGAGCCAGGTGGCCAGCGTGTCGAAGTTCGCGGGCCGCAGCAGCAGCGTCGCGGGCAGTTCCTTCATCGCATCCACGAACACCAGCAGCGCGCTGGTGGCCAGCGCCGGCGCCAGCAGCGGCAGGTGCACGCGGCGCAGCGTGCCGCCGGCCGTTTCGCCCAGCAGGCGCGAGGCCTGCTCGAGCGTGGGCGGGATGCGGCTGAGGCCGGCCTCGATGCCGCCGACCGGCATCGCGAGAAAGCGGATGGTGCAGGCGGTGACCAGCACGATGCCGGCGCCCATCAGCGGCAGGTGGCGCAGACCGAAGGCATCGGCCAGTGCGTTGTCGAATGCGAGGGCCGGCGTCAGCAGTCCGATGGCGAGCACCGTGCCCGGCACCGCATAGCCCAGTGTTGCCAGCCGAGCCGGGCCAGCGCCAAGGCGAGGGGCGCTGCCGGCGCGCAGTGCACGGGCGCTCCAGGCCACCACGAGTCCGGCCACGACCGCCGCGACGGTGACGCCGCCCGCCAGCGCCACCGTGTTGCCGAAGCTCGTGACCAGTGCCGATGAAACGCCATGGCCCAGCCGCAGTCGCTTGGCGGTTTCCCACACCAGGTAGAGCGCGGGGGCGGCGAAGCCGATCAGCACGGGTGCAGCGGCAGTTGCGGTCGCGGCCCAGGCCGCAGCGCCGTGCAGCCGGCGCGGTTGCATCGGCCGCATGCGTTGGCCCGATGCAAAGCGTTGGTGGCGGCGGCCGTGCCGCTCGAGCAGCACCAGCAGCACCACTGCCAGCAGCATCGCGCAGGCGATCTGCGCCGCGCCGGCCAGGTCGGAGCGCGTGATCCAGGTGGTGTAGACAGCCACGGTGAGCGTGTTGACGCCGAGGAACTCCGAGGCGCCGATGTCATTGAGCGTTTCGAGCAGCGCGAGGCTCAGCCCCACGGCCAGTGCCGGTCGTGCCAGCGGCAGCGCAACGCGAAAGAAGGCGCCGCTGCGGCTCGCGCCCAGCGTGCGCGCGGCTTCGAGCAGGTGCGCCGGCTGGGTCATGAACATGGCGCGCGCCGTCATGTAGACGTAGGGGTACAGCACGAAACCGAGCACGAAAATCGCGCCCGGCAGCGAGCGCAGATCGGGCAGGCGGAACTCGCGCGGGCTGTCGTAGCCGAGCAGCCAGCGTATCGCGCCCTGCACGGGGCCGATCGGGTGCAGCAGGTCGAGGTAGGCGAAGGCCACGATGTAGGTCGGCATGGCGAGCGGCAGCAGCAGCGCCCAGTGCAGCACGCCGCGGCCCGGAAAGTCGCAGGCCGACACCAGCCAGGCGCAGCCGGTGCCGATCACCAGCACCAGCACGCCCACACCTGCGAGCAGCAGGGCGGTTTGCAGCGCAGCCGTGGGCAGCACGTACTGCGCGAGGTGGGCCCAGTGCGCGAAGTCGCCGCGCAGCGCGAGCCAGAACAGCGTGGCGACGGGTGCGAGCACACCCAAGGCGATGAGCCAGGCAGCCGACCGCCAGGCCACGCCAACAGGCTGCAGGCCCGCGAGCGGGCGTGCGAAGAAACCCAGCGCGGCCCACGCAGGCAGGGGCCGCGGCAGCGTGGTCACTGGTCGAATCCGACCTTGTCGACCAGCGCGCTGGCCTGTTTGCGGTGCTTGGCAATCTCGGTCAGCGGCAGCGGGTCGACCTTGAGTTCACCGATGGCGTTGGCGATGATCGGGTCCAGCGCCACGCCCTTGCGCACGGGGTATTCGTAGTTGGTCTGCGCGTAGAGCACCTGGGCCGGCTCCGACACCAGGAACTCGATCAGCTTGATGGCGTTGGCCTTGTTCGGCGCACTTTTTGCCACGGCTGCGCCGCTGATGTTGACGTGCGTGCCGCCACTCTTCGCGTTGGCGAAGGTAGGGCGGATCACCTTGATCGCATCGCCCCACTTGCGGCCATCGCTGCCTTCCTTGGAGCTCTTCATCTGGCCGACGTAGTACGAGTTGGCCAGACCGACGTCGCAGATGCCGCCGAGGATGTCGCGCGCCACGTCGCGATCGCCGCCGGTGGCCTTGCGCGCCAGGTTGCTCTTGACGCCGCGCAGCCATTGCTCGGCTTTGGCCTCGCCGTCGTGCGCGATCATCGCGGCGACCAGCGCGGTGTTGTAGGGGTGCTGGCCGGCGCGGATGCAGACCTTGCCCTTGTATTTGGCATTGGCGAGGTCTTCGTAGCGGAACGTCGTCAGCGGCAGGTTCTTGTCGGCATACAGCACGCGCGCGCGCAGCGAGAGCGCGTACCACTGGCCATCGGCGCCGCGCAGGTTGGCCGGGATGGCCGACTCGAGCGCCGCCGACTTCACCGGCTGGGTCACGCCGCCGTCGACCAGTTCGAGCAGGTTGCCGATGTCCACCGTCATCAGCACATCGGCCGGCGAGCGGGCACCTTCGGCCTTGACGCGCTCGAGCAGGCCGTCTTTCACGAACACGGTGTTGACGTTGATCTTGGTTTGCGCGGTAAAGGCCGAGATCAGCGGCTGGATCAGGCCGGCTTCGCGCGTGGTGTAGAGCGTGAGCTCGTCGGCCGCCAGGGCCGGGGTGGCCAGCCACGCGCCCGAAACGGCGAGGGCAAGGCAGGTCAACGCGCGCGCGGGGCGCAAAGAAGCGGTCATCGGATCCTCCGGGGAAGCGGTTGTCGTGAAAGGCATCGGCGCCGCAGTCTGCGCTGATGCGAATCATTATCAACCGTGTTGCACCCCGTAACGGTACATCGGCCCACGCGGGCCAAGGACTTCTGCGGGTGGATCGCTCAGCGCTTGGGCATTTCGAACACGAGGCAGGTCGTGGTGGCATGCGCGTAGAGCGTGCCGTCAGGGCCGACCAGCCGCGCTTCGGCCGTGGCGAGCTGGCGGCCGCAGTGAATGACCTTGCCTTCGGCCCGCACGCGGGGAACCCTGGGCGTCAGGCCTTTCACGTAGTTCACGCTCAGCTCTACCGTGGTGTAGCCGCGACCGGGCGGCATCATGGTGTGCACCGAGCAGCCCAGCGCCGAGTCGAGCATCGTCGCGACCCAGCCGCCGTGGATGGTGCCGAGCGGATTCAGATGCTGCGGCAGCGGCTGGCCCTGAAATATCGCCACGCCCGGTGCGACTTCAATGATCGTGAAGTCCAGTGTCTTGGCGATCGCCGCATAGGGAATCTCGGCGGCCAGCATCATCTGCATCGTTTCGAGCCCGCTCTTGCCTTCGAGCTGTTCGGGCCGCGCGAGGCCGGGGCCGGGGCCCGCGTCCAGACGGGCAGCGATTTCGCTTTCTTCCGCCAGCCAGCGTTCGAGCAGGGAGCTTTGCGTCACGGGAATTTCCTTTAAGGTTGCATATACAATAATTGTAGCTACAATCTTGCGCATGACCACACTCGCCAAGCCGCAAGGCTGTACCAATCTGAGGCTGCGCCGGCTCAGCCGGCTGGTCTCGCGCCACTACGACGCCCACGTGGCGGCGAGCGGGCTCAAGACTACGCAGTATTCACTGCTCTCGCATGTCGTGCAGCTCGGGCCGCTGCGCCCGGTGGATCTGGCGCGAGCCATGAATGTCGAGGCGTCCACGCTCACGCGCAACCTCAAGCCCATGGTCGCAGCCGGGTGGCTTACGCAGGGCGAAGGGCCCGACGCCCGCAGCCGCATGATCGCGGTCACCGACGCCGGCCGCGCGAAGCGCGCGGAGGCGCAGGCCCATTGGCGCGATGCACAACTGGGCCTCAATGATTTGCTGGGTGTCGAGCGGGTGCTGGCGCTGCACGCGTTGCTCGACGAAAGCCTTGAAGTGTTGCAACGCGCCGGCCTGGCGGAAGATCAAGGAGCAAGCCATGAGTGAATCCGGAGCTGCCAAGGCAGCTGGCGCGCCCGCTTACCGCGCGCTCTGGCTGGTTCTGCTGGGCGCCGCCGGCGCATTCGCGCTCACGATGGGTGTGCGGCAGACCATGGGCCTGTTCCTGTCGGCGCTGAACACTTCAACCGCGCTCGGCGTCGGCAGCATCAGCCTGGCCTTTGCGTTCGGCCAGCTCTGGTGGGGGCTGACGCAGCCCTTTGCCGGTGCGGTGGCCGACCGCATCGGCACGGGCCGGGTGATCTTTCTCGGCGTGCTGCTGGTCGCCATCGGCACCGTGATCACGCCGCTCATGACCAGCACGGCCGGTTTGATCTTCGCGATCGGCGTGCTCGCCGCCGGCGGTGCCGGCATGGCCGGCCCCTCGGTGCTGATGGGGGCTACAACACGCCTGGTGCCGCCCGAGAAGCGCGGCCTCGCGACCGGCATCGTGAACGCGGGCGGCTCGTTCGGCCAGTTCGCGATGGCGCCGATCGCCATCGGCCTCACCGCCGCCGTCGGCTGGGCCGGCGCCATGCAGTGGCTCGGCGTGCTGGTGCTGCTGGCACTGCCGGCCGCGTTCCTGCTCAAGGGCAACTCCAACGCGATCGCGGCACAGGCCGCGGCGGCATCGGGCAAGAAAGCGCTCACCGCACGCGAGGCCATCCGCGAGGCGCTGGCCACGCCGAGCTACCGCTATCTGAGCCTGGGTTTCCTGGTCTGCGGCTTCCACGTTGCGTTTCTTGCGACCCATCTCCCGAGCGTGGTCGCGGCCTGCGGGCTGCCGCCCGAAGTCGGTGGCTGGTCGCTCGCGATGATCGGGCTGTTCAACATCGTCGGCAGCCTTGCGATGGGCTGGGCCGTGGGCCGTTGGCGCATGAAGTCGCTGCTGTCACTGCTCTACGCCACGCGTGGTCTCGCCGTGCTGATCTTCCTGATTGCGCCCAAGACCACCGGTGTGATGCTGGTGTTCGCGGCGGTCATGGGCGTGACGTTCCTGTCGACCGTGCCGCCCACCGCGGGACTGGTCGCCAAGATGTTCGGCCCGGCCAACATGGCCATGCTGTTCGGCATCGTGATGCTGGCGCACCAGGTCGGCGGCTTTCTCGGCGCGTTTCTCGGCGGCTACATCTTCCAGGTGACCGGCAGCTACGACTGGGTCTGGTACATCGACATCCTGCTGGCCGTCGGCGCCGCGCTGGTCAACCTGCCGATCCGCGAGGCGCTGTTGCCGTCGCGCACCGCGAAGGCGGGCGCATGAGCCGGGAACTCGATCCCCGCACGCGGCTGCTGCTCGAGGCGCCGATCGTGCCGACCCTGCTGCGCCTGGCCGCACCCAACGTGCTCGTGATGGTGGCGCAGGCCGCGGTCGGGCTGATCGAAACCTACTTCGTCGGCAAGCTCGGCCTCGATGCGCTGGCCGGCATGGCGCTGGTGTTCCCGATCGTCATGCTGATGCAGATGACCTCGGCCGGCGCGATGGGCGGCGGCATCGCCTCGGCCATCGCGCGCGCGCTCGGTGCGGGCCGGCGTGCCGACGCCGATGCGCTGGTGCTTCATGCAATGGTGATCGCGCTCGGCTTCGGTGTCGCGTTCTCGCTCGCGCTGCTGCTCGGCGGGCGCTGGCTCTACACGCTGATGGGCGGCAGTGGGGCTGCGCTCGAGGCGGCACTGACGTATTCACACTGGGTGTTCGCAGGCGCCATCCTCGTGTGGCTATTCAACTCGCTGGCGGCCGTGATCCGCGGCACCGGCAACATGGCGGTGCCGGCCAACGTCACCGTCGTCGGCGTGCTCTTCCTGATCCCGGTGTCGCCGCTGCTGATTTTCGGCTGGGGGCCGATCCCTGGCATGGGCATCGCGGGTGGCGCGATCGCCCTGTTGCTGTACTACCTGCTCGGCACGCTCGCGCTGCTGGCGTACCTGCGCTCCAGCCGCAGCCTGCTCAAGCCGAAGTTCGCGGGCGTCGCACTGCGATGGCCGCTGTTCCGGGACATTCTGCGGATCGGGCTGGTCGGTTCGGTCGCCACCTTGTCGACCAATCTGTCGATCGGCGTCGCGACCGCGCTGTCCGGGCATTTCGGTGCCGGCGCCATCGCCGGCTACGGCACGGCGTCGCGGCTCGAGTACCTGCTGGTGCCGCTGGTGTTCGGCCTCGGCGCACCGCTGGTCGCGATGGTCGGCACCTGCATTGGCGCAGGGCAACGCGAGCGTGCGCTGCGTGCCGCCTGGGTCGGTGCGGCGATGGCCTTCACATTGACCGAGATCATCGGCGTCGCCGCCGCGCTGTTCCCGCGGCCGTGGCTCAGCCTCTTCGGCAGCGATCCGGCCATGCTCGAGACCGGCACGCAGTACCTGCAGGCGGTTGGCCCGCTCTACGGCTTTTTCGGGGTCGGCCTGGTGCTGTACTTCGCGTCGCAAGGGGCTGGGCGGCTGCTCTGGCCGGTGATCGGCAACCTGGCGCGCCTCGCGGTGGCGGCCATCGGCGGCTGGCTTGCGCTGCGCTGGGGCGGGCAACTGAGCCATGTGTTCGCGGCGCAGGCCGTGGCCATGGTGGTCTACGGACTGGTCATCGCGTCGGCCATCGCCGGTGGTGCCTGGTTCGGGCGGGTCGGCTGGCCGCGCACGACGACCGGCTTGCTGCGTCGTCTGCAGCCCGGCTGACCCGCCGCCCGCTCAGTAGCGGTACGGATTGTTGGGACGGCGGTCGTAGCGGTTCGGCACACCGTCGCCGTCGCTGTCGCGGCGGTAGCCACCGCGGCGGTCGTCCCAGCGGCGATCGTGGCGGTCATGCCGATAGTGGCGCGGCGGCGGGGGCGGCGCGTAGTAGCGGCGCTCCGGGCCCTGGTAGTGGTGGGGCGGGGCTGGCACCACATACACCTGGGCGTGAACCGAGGGCCCGAAGGGCTGCGCTTGCGCGGTGGTGCCAAGGGTGCCGAGTGAGAGCAGGGCGGCTGCGGCGATTGCGAAAGAGAGCTTTTTCATGGCAACTCCAGGTGGGTGAAAGGAGCCTCCATCGTCACGGGCCCACGTGAAGCCTGTGTCAACGGCGAGCGAAGTGTCATGAAGAACTGTAAGCCGTCAGGCGCTGCTCAGCCAGCAGGGGGAAGCAATCGTCGCAAGGCATCGAAGAAAAGGTCGGATTGTTCGCGTTCTCCCTGGATCTGCGCTGCCACGCGGGCGGCCAGCGCGGCATCCACCGGAACCAGCGGCCGGCCGGTCGATTGGGCGATGACCTGGTGCAGGCAGGCCCGCTCCAGGTAGTACAGGTCGTCGTACGCATGGGCGATGGTGGCGCCCGCCACCACCACGCCATGGTTCGCGAGGAAGGCAATGTCCTTGCCGGCCATGGCGTTGGCGATGCGCTCCCCCTCGGCATCGTCGAGTGCAAGCCCGTTGTACGTGCCGTCGATGGCGATGCGGTTCATGTAGCGCATCGCGTTCTGGCTCAGCGTCGGATCCAGCGCCCGGTCGACGGTGAGCGTGAGCGCGGTGGCGTAGGGCATGTGGCAATGCAGCACCACCGCATGGCCCGTGATGCGGTGGATGGCGCCATGGATGAAGAGGGCGGTCGGCTCCACGCGATGCCGGCCTGCGAGCACGTTGCCATGCACGTCGATCAGCACGATGTCGTTCGGGCCGATCTCGCTCCAGTGCAGTCCCCGGGGGTTGATCAGGTAGCGGTCTTGCGCGCCCGGCAACAGCACGCTGAAGTGGTTGCAAACGCCTTCCGAAAGGCCGTGGTGCGCGGCCGCGCGCAGTGCCAGTGAAAGGTCCTCGCGCAGGCGCCGAACGCGCGGGCTCGCGTACTCGGCATCGGGCGTGGCTGTGCTGCGCGGCAAGGTCATCTGTTCAGGCATTTCAGTCTCCAGCGGTCGAGCCATGGGTGTAGGCACCAACGAACGCCATGGCCGCTTCACGAACGGCCTGCGCGCTCTTGCCGGGCTTGTAGAGCGCCGAGCCGATGCCGAAGCCGGCGGCACCGGCGGCCCGCCATTCGGCCATGTTGTGCGGGGCGATGCCGCCGACCGGCATCAACGGCGTGCCTTTCGGCAACACCGCGAGCAACGCCTTCACGACGGCCGGCGAAGCCAGTTCGGCCGGGAACAGCTTGAGCCCGGTGGCGCCGGCGGCCAGCGCGCCGAAGGCCTCGGTCGGCGTCATCACGCCGGGCAGGCTCACGAGGCCGAGGCGCGCCGCTTCGGCGATCACTTCGGCATTGAAATTCGGTGACACGATCAGTTGCCCGCCGGCTGCGTGAACCTCGCGCACCTGCTGCACGCTCAGCACCGTGCCGGCGCCTACCAGCGCCTGCGGAAAGCGCGCACGCAGCAGCGCGATGCTCTCCAGCGGCTGCGGCGAATTGAGCGGCACCTCGAGCAGGCGAAAGCCGGGCTCGACGATCGCATCGCCGACGGCGTGCGCCTCGGCGGGCGTGAGGCCGCGCAGGATGGCGACCAGCGGGAGCTGCTGCATCGCAGCGTGGAAGATGGAGATCGGTGTCATGGTGTGCGGATGGTGGCCAGGGCATGCAGCCCGGCCCAGGTTGCTTCGGCGCCCAGTGTGCGCGTAGTGGTGCCGGCCGCGCCGAGCGCGAGTGCGTAGCGCCGGGTGAGGGCGGGGGCGCCGATCAGCACCACCTCGCTTGCGGCCTGCAGCGACTGGGTGCGGAGTTCTTCGCCAATCAGCAGGCCCGAAAGATAGCTCGCGAGTTCGGCCTTCGACATGCGGCTGAACAATGCCAGCGTGCGCGTGCCGAACGCGTTGTGCAGCAGGCCGTGGCCGTTGTCGGCCTGCGCCACGCCCGTCAGGAAGGCCGCTTCGTCCAGCGGCGCACTGGCGTCGAGCGTGCGCGCAAGGATGGAGTGCTGGCTCAGCAGCGCGTAGAACTCACCCGTCATGAAGGTGCGGAAACTGGTGACGCGGCCGAACTGCGTGCGTGCCCATTTGTTGTGGGTGCCGGGCAGCACGAACAGGCCGTCGCGCAGGCCGGTCAGCGCCATCGCGCCGAGGATCTGCACCTCTTCGCCGCGCATCACGTCGGGCACGCCATCGTGCTCGACGCACAGGCCGGGCACGATCGCGATGCGGTGCTGCGAGCCGGGCTCGATGTCGATGATCTTGCCGGCCACTTCGTCGAGCCCGGCCGGGCATTCGCAATAGGGCGCTTCGACCCAGCCTTGCTGGCTGCCCGCCATGCCCGAGATCAGGCAGCGCGTGCCCGCAGGCCGCATCCATTCGGCGAAAAGCGATGCGAACACCTCGGCAAAACCGCCGGGTGCAACGCTCAGGATGCCGCGGGGATGGCTCTGCTCTTCGAGCACCTTGCCATCTGTGTCGAGCAGCGCGCCGCGCAGCGAGCTGGTGCCCCAATCCACTGCGACCAAACGCATCTGCAATGTCTCCGCATGTATCGTTTTCGGGCGTCGGTCATCAGGGTTTGTCCTGCGGGGCCGGCGATTTCAATCATCATATGATAGCCCGACGCGAACGCCCTGCGCTCAGGGTTTTCGCCTGAATTCATCCGGAGACAACCCCATGCAAGACACCTCCCGGGCGCAGCGTCGCCTGGTACTCCAGGGACTCGGCGCCATGCTGTTGCCGTTGCCCTTCGCCGCTTTCGCCGAAGACTATCCGACCAAGCCCGTCGAGCTGGTGGTGCCCGCGTCCGCCGGCGGCGGCACCGATGCGCTGGCGCGCGGTTTTGCCGAACTCGCCAAGAAGCACCTGCCGCAACCGCTGATCGTGAACGACAAGCCCGGCGCCAGCGGTGTGGTCGGCATGAGCGACGTGCTCAACAACAAGCCCGACGGCTACAAGGTTTCGGTGGTCATTGCCGAACTCGTGATCCTGCCGCACCTGAACCTGGCCAAGTTCACCTATGCCGACTTCCGCCCGATCGCACGCCTGAATGCCGACCCTTCGGCCATCACCGTGAAGGCCGATGCACCGTGGAACACGATCGAAGAGTTCCTCGCGGCCGCCAAGGCCAAGCCGGGAGAGATGAAGGTCGGCAATTCGGGCAACGGTTCGATCTGGCATCTCGCCGCTGCCGGTCTGGAAGACAAGACCGGCGTCAAGTTCAACCATGTGCCCTATCAGGGCGCCGCGCCTGGCGTGGTGGCGCTGCTCGGCGGTCACATCGATGCGGTGGCCGTGAGCCCGGGCGAGGTCGCCACGCACGTGCAGGCCGGCAAGCTCAAGATGCTGGCCGTGATGGCGGATCAGCGCCTCAAGGCCTTCGACAAGGTGCCCACGCTCAAGGAACGCAAGATCGACCTGTCGATCGGCACATGGCGCGGCCTTGCCGTCCCCAAGGCCACGCCGACTGCGGTGGTCGACGTGCTGCGCACGGCCACGCGCAAGACCGCCGAAGAGCCGGCGATGCGCGAGGTGCTCGAGAAGCTCAACCTCGGCTTTTCGTACCTCGATGCCGCCGAGTTCGGCCAGGCGATGGAACGCGACCACGAGTATTTCAAGCAGCTCGTTCAGAAAGTGGGAATCAAGTCATGAGCGACAAGGCCGAAGTCCTTGCCGTTGCGCCGCTGATGCCTTTCCTGATGGAATCGTTGCGCGCCGAGTACACCGTGCACGACCGCATCCACGTCAGCGACCCGGCGGCGTTCGCCGCAGTGGCGCCGCGCATCCGCGCGGTCGTTGCCAATGGCGAAGCCAAGGTGCCGCGCGAGCTGATGGCCCAGTTGCCGGCACTCGAAATGATCTCGGTGTTCGGCGTCGGCTACGACGGCGTCGATGTGCCTGCGGCGCATGAGCGCGGCGTTCCCGTCACCAACACGCCCGAGGTGCTGAACGACGATGTGGCCGATCTCGCACTGGGGCTGCTGCTCTCGATCGCGCGGCGAATCCCGCAGGCCGATCGTTTCGTGCGGGAGGGCGAATGGACGAAAGGGCCATTCACGCTGTCGCGCAAGGTTACCGGTGCGCGCCTGGGCATCGTCGGCATGGGCCGCATCGGCCAGGCCATTGCCCATCGTGCGCTCGCTTTCCAGATGGATGTTTCGTACACCGCGCGTTCACCGCGCGCCAACGTCCCGTACACCTACTACCCCGATGCCGCAGCGCTGGCCGCGGCGGTCGATTTCCTTGTTGTCATCACGCCCGGCGGCGCAGCGACGCGGGGGATGATCGATGCCAAGGTGCTGCAGGCACTGGGCCCGCAGGGCTATCTCGTGAACGTGGCGCGCGGCAGCGTGGTCGACCAGCCCGCACTGGTTGCGGCGCTGCAGAACGGCGTGATCGCCGGCGCCGCACTCGATGTGTTCGTCGACGAGCCCAACGTGCCGGCCGAACTGCGCAACATGCCCAACGTGGTGCTCACACCGCACGTCGGCAGCGGTACCCGGCAGACGCGCGAGGCCATGGCCATGCTGACCTTCAACAATCTGCGTGCGCACTTCGCGGGCCAGCCGCTGCTGACCCCGGTAGCTTCCTGAGCACCCCATGATCAAGAACGCCCACGGCCACACCGTCGATCTGCTGGGCGGCGCCATCATTTCCGGCCGCTACGGTGAGGGCGCGATCATTCCGCCGGAGCCGATCCTGGGCGAAGAGCTCGGTGTCAGCCGCACGGTGGTGCGCGAGGCGATCAAGGCGCTGGCGGCCAAGGGGCTGATCGTTACCGGCCCCAAGGTTGGCAGCCGCGTGTTGCCGCAGGAGGTGTGGAACTGGTTCGATCCCGACGTCATTGCGTGGCAAGCCAAGGCAGGGCTCACGCCGGAATTTCTGCGCGATCTTCAGGACTTGCGTCGCGTGGTCGAGCCCGCTGCGGTGCGGCTCGCGGCCGAGCGCGCGAGCGCCGAGGACATCGCCGAGATCGAGGCTGCGTATGCCGGCATGAAGAACGCCATCGAGCATGGCGGCGACTACGTGACGAGCGACCTTCGCTTTCACCACGCGCTGCTGCGCGCGGCGCGCAACCGCATGCTGACGCAGATGAGCAAGGCGCTGAATGCGCTGCTGCGCACCAGCTTCGAAATCTCCACCGCGCGCAGCAATGGCCCTGCGCTGTCGTTGCCGATGCACCGCGCGGTGCTCGACGCGGTGAAGGCGCACGAGCCTGCCAAGGCAGAGCGCGCCATTCTCAAGTTGATCGACAGCGCCCGCATCGACATCGAAGACGTGCTGGGCTCGCGCCGGCGCCTGCCGCGCCTGGGCCGGCCACCGCCCCGACTCAAGGCCACCGCCTGAAACATCTGTTCCGATTCCGTTCCCAACCGTGTTCCCGCAGTTCCAATACAAGGAGACAACTCACTATGAAAATCAAATCACTGATTGCCCCGACGCTGATGGCGTTGGGGCTCGTGGTCGCCGGCCAGGCGAACGCGCAGGAGAAGCTCACCGTCTGGTGGGTCAAGGGCTTCTACAAGGCCGAAGATGACGCGCTCTTCGCCGCCATCAAGAAGTACGAGGAAAAGCACAAGGGCGTCAAGGTCGAGCTGTCGCAGTACCCGATCCAGGACATGATTCCGAAGACCGTGTCGGCGCTCGACTCCGGCAGCCCGCCCGATGTGGCGTATGCCGACGTGTACGACTTCCAGGTCACCGGCAAGTGGGCCTTCGAAGGCAAGCTCGAAGACATCAGCAGCATCATCAGTCCGATGCAGGCGCGCTTTGCGCCCAACACGGTCGAGACCACCTTTCTCTACAACGACCAGACCAAGGCCAAGGCCTACTACGCGTTTCCGATCAAGCAGCAGACGATGCACATCGAATACTGGATCGACATGCTGACCGAGGCGGGCTTCAAGGAGTCGGACATTCCGGCCACCTGGAAGGAATACTGGTCGTTCTGGTGCGAAAAGGTTCAGCCCGCCAGCCGCCAGAAAAGCGGCAAGCGCAGCTTCGGCATCGGCATGCCGATGGGCGTGGACTCGAGCGACTCGTTCTATTCGTTCCTGACTTTCATGGACGCCTACAACGTGCAGCTGGTCAACGACAGCGGCAAGCTGCTGGTCGACGACCCGAAGGTCAAGGCCGGCCTGGTGGCAGCGCTCACCGACTACACCACGCCCTACACCAAGGGCTGCACCCCGCCATCGTCGACCAGCTGGAAGGACCCGGACAACAACGTCGCCTTCCACAACAAGACGACCGTGATGACGCACAACGCCACCATCTCGATCGCCGCGAAATGGCTGGACGACATGAACAACGCGACGCTCACGCCCGAGCAGCGCGAAGAGGCCAAGAAGAACTTCACCGAGCGCATCCGCACCGCCGGCTTCCCGAGCAAGCCGGACGGCAGCAAGATGGTCTACCGCACGGCGGTCAAGACCGGCGTGGTCTTCAAGGAAGCCAAGAACAAGACGCGGGCCAAGGAGTTCGTGGCCTTCCTGATGCAGGAGGAGAACCTCACACCCTACGTGGAAGGTTCGCTCGGCCGCTGGTTCCCGGTGACCAAGGCCGGCCAGGCGCGTCCGTTCTGGAAGGCTGATCCGCACCGCCAGTCGGTGTTCAACCAGTACGCCAACGGCACGGTGCCGTTCGAGTTCACCAAGAACTACAAGTTCACCATTCTCAACAACGAGAACGTGTGGGCCAAGGCCATGAACCGCGTCGTGACCGACAAGGTGCCGGTCGACAAGGCGGTCGATGAACTGATCGAGCGCATCAAGACCGTCGCCCGCTGACCGGCCCGCCGGCCCCGCTTCGCGCAACTTGCAGGCGCGATGCGGGGCCGGCGCCCGGCGATCCGCCATGAACCATATCGGGGAGCTCCCATGACTACCGCCGCAACCGCTGTCGCCAGCGCGCCGCCGCTCCAACGGCGTGACCGCTGGCAATTCTGGGGCCGACTGATGGTCGTGCCCTATCTGCTGATCTTCCTGATCTTCGTGCTGTATCCGGTGTGCTACGGGCTTTGGCTGGCACGGCATCCGGAAAGCTATGTCAAGCTGGTCGAAGACCCGATCTTCTTCCGCTCCGTGGTCAACACCTTCGTGTTTCTGGTGGTGGCCATCAATATCAAGATGCTGCTGGCGCTGGTGCTCTCGGGCTTCTTCGTCACGGCGCGCTGGTGGATCAAGATCGTCTCGGCGCTGTTCATCCTGCCGTGGGCGATGCCTTCGATCCCGACCATCCTCTCGGTGCGCTTCATGCTCAACCCCGAGTGGGGCGTGATCAACGCCACCATCTTCCGGCTGACCGGCCTCGATGGCCCCAACTGGCTCAACGACCCGACGCTGGCGCTGAGCTTCGCGATGCTGATGCACGTCTGGAAATCGTTGCCGTTCTGGACGCTGATTCTGGTGGCCGGCCGGCTCGCTATTCCGAGCGAGCAGTACGAGGCGGCCTCCGTCGACGGCGCCACCTCCTGGCAGAAATTCAAGTTCATCAGCTGGCCGGCGCTCAAGACGCTCTATCTCACGTCCACCATCCTGTCGATGATCTGGACACTGGGCGACTTCAACAGCGTCTACCTGCTCACCGGCGGCGGCCCGGCCGACCTGACCCACGTGCTCGCCACGCTCGGCATCCGCTACCTTCGGCTCGACCAGGTCGACTTGTCGATGGCGTCGATCGTCGTCGCCATGCCGCTGGTGCTGCCACTCGTGTACTTCATGATGAAGAGGCTCTCCAAATGAAGCGCTGGACTCCCAAGGCCATCGCCACCGAGGCCAAGCTGCTGCTGATCGGCATCCCGGTGGTGCTGTGGACCCTCATTCCGGTCTATCACATGGTGCTGTTCGCGATCTCGCCGCGCGACTCGGCCACCTCCGGCCGCCTGTGGCCGGATCACCCGACGCTGCAGAACTTCAGCATCGTGTTCCAGCAGAAGCACTTCTACCTCGACCACTTCTGGCGCCAGCTCGGCAACTCGTTGCTGATTGCCGTGTCGGTCGGGGCGCTGACGCTGTTCGTCGCCACCACGGCGGCCTTTGCCATCAGCCGGCTGCGCGTGCGCGGCGGCCGCACGGTGATGAACATGGCACTGTTCACGTACTTCATCCCGGCCGCGTTCCTGGCGGTGCCGATGTACAAGACCATGGGCAACTACGGGCTGCTCAACAGCCAGTGGTCGCTCATTCTGGCCATGGTGACCATCGCCTCGCCGTACTGCATCTGGGTGCTCAAGCAGGCCTCCGACAAGCTGCCGTACGAGCTCGATGAGGCGGCGCGCATGGACGGCGCCTCGCCGCTGCAGCTGTTTCGCCTGGTGTACTTGCCGCTGATGGTGCCCTCGCTGGTGGCCGTGGGCACCTATGCGCTGCTGCTGGCCTGGAACGAGTACCTGTATGCCTTCCTGCTCCTGTCCAACGACACGCAGGTCACGCTGGCAGTGGCGCTGGGCAACTTTCTCTCGGCCGATGATTCGCCGTGGGAGTTGCTCATGACCACCGGCCTCATCTATGCGCTGCCACCGGCGGCTATCTACTACACCTTCAAGCGCTACATGGTGGGCGGCCTCACGGCCGGCGCCGTCAAGAGCTGAACAATAAGGAGGAGACTTCATGGCTTCCGTCACTTTCCGCAATATCCAGAAATCCTTCGGCAAGGTCGACATCCTGCGCGGGCTGGGCTTCGACATTTCCGATGGCGAGTTCGTGGTGCTGGTCGGCCCTTCGGGCTGCGGCAAATCCACGCTGCTGCGCATGCTGGCCGGCCTGGAAGACATTACCGGCGGCGAGATCCTGATCGACGGCCGCGTCGTGAACGATCTGGAATCGAAGGATCGCGACATCGCGATGGTGTTCCAGAGCTATGCGCTCTATCCGCACATGACAGTGGGCGAGAACATGGCGTTCAGCCTGCGCCTGCGCGACGCCGACAAGGGCGTGATGGCAGAGCGCGTAGACAAGGCCGCCAAGATCCTCAACCTCGACAAGCTGCTGGCGCGCTATCCGCGCGAACTCTCGGGCGGCCAGCGCCAGCGCGTGGCCATGGGCCGCGCGATCGTGCGCGACCCCAAGGTGTTCCTGTTCGACGAGCCCCTGTCCAATCTCGATGCCAAGCTGCGCGTGGCGATGCGGGCCGAAATCAAGGCACTGCACCAGCGCCTGAAGACCACCACGGTGTACGTGACGCATGACCAGATCGAGGCCATGACCATGGCCGACCGCATCGTGGTGATGCACGACGGCATCATCGAGCAGATCGGCACGCCGCTCGAACTGTTCGACCGGCCCGGCAACCTGTTCGTCGCCCAGTTCATCGGCTCGCCGTCGATGAACGTGCTGGCCGGCACCGCGCGGCGGGCCGATGGCCAGCAATGGGTCGAGGCTCAGGGCGCGCGCTGGCCATTGCCGGCCGACGCAAAGACTGTCGATGGCCAGGCCGTCTACTACGGTGTGCGCCCAACCGACCTGTTGTTGTCGGCCACAGGGCAGGGCATTCCGGCCCAGGTGGTGGTGGTGGAGCCGACTGGCGCCGAGACCGAGCTGCTGCTGCAGGTGGGCGAGGAAAAACTGGTTCTCGTGATGCATGGCCGTGCCGATGTCGGGCCCGACGACACGGTGCACCTGACGCTCGACCCGGCCAAGGCCCACGTGTTCGACGGTGCCAGCACCGCGCGCCTGGTCTAGGGGGAGGGGCATGACGTCGTTCACCCAGGTTGTCCTGTTCACCGACGCCGACGGCAAGGCGCGCTTCCGGGAAGATGCCATCGCGCTGCCCGAGGGCACGCCGGCCGCGCAGCTGTCGAAGCTGTTCGCATCGCCCGGCTGCCAGCTGCGGTACAGCCCGGTGGGCTTTCGCAGCGAGTTCCATTGCACCATCACGCCGCAGTGGGTGATCATCCTGCAGGGGCAGATGGAGATCGGCCTGCAGGACGGCAGCTCGCGCGTATTCAAGCCGGGCGATCATTTCTATTCGGACGACACCTTGCCCGCAGGCGCCAGTTTCGATGCCGCGGTGCATGGCCACTGGAGCCGGCAGGTCGGCGACTCGCCGCTGGTGACCATGTTCGTGCGGGGCTGACCGCGCGAGAACCCGACTCGCCAACGATTGAAGGAAATCCTGTCTTGAACCCCGTTCTTGAAAGCTTCAACCTCGCCGGGCGCACGGCGCTCATCACCGGCTCCAGCGCCGGCATCGGCTTCGCCCTGGCGCGCGGGCTGGCCCAGGCCGGCGCCCGCGTGATCCTGAACGCACGCAACGCTGGCAAGCTCGAATCCGCAGCCGAGGTGCTGCGCGCCGAAGGCCTCGAGGTGCTCACCGCCGCATTCGATGTCACCTCCGGCGAAGCCGTGACCGCCGCCGTGGCCCGCATCGAGGCGGAGATCGGCGCCATCGACATCCTGGTCAACAACGCCGGCATGCAGCGCCGCGCACCGCTGGACCAGTTCGCCGAGGCCGACTGGCACGAGCTCATGAAAACCAACGTCGACAGCGTGTTCCTGGTCGGCCAGGCGGTGGCGCGCCACATGATCCCGCGCAAGCAGGGCAAGATCGTCAACATCTGCTCGGTGCAAAGCGAGCTGGGCCGCCCCGGCATCGCGCCCTATACCGCCAGCAAGGGGGCGGTGAAGATGCTCACCAAGGGCATGGCGATCGACTGGGGCCAGCACGGCATCCAGGTCAACGGCCTGGGCCCGGGCTACTTCAAGACCGAACTCACCCAGGCCCTGGTCGACAACGCCGAGTTCACCGCCTGGCTGGTCGGGCGCACCCCCTCGCGGCGCTGGGGCGACGTGCAGGACCTGGTCGGCGCGGCCGTGTTCCTGGCCAGCAACGCCTCCAACTTCGTCAACGGCCACATCCTCTACGTGGATGGCGGCGTGACCGCAACCCTCTGAGATAGAGATAGAGAGAGAGACCCTCCCCATGGAAGCCCTCGTCATCCACGCCCCCGGCGACCTGCGCGTCGAAGAGGTGGCCACGCCCGCGCTCGGGCCCGACCAGCTGCAGGTGCGCGTGCGCTGCGGCGGCATCTGCGGCTCCGACCTGCACTACTACCAGCACGGCGGCTTCGGCACCATCCGCATCAAGGAGCCGATGGTGCTGGGCCACGAGGTGGCGGGCGTGATCGAGGCGGTGGGTGCCGACGTGAGCGGCTTTGCGGCCGGCGAGCGCGTGGCGATCAGCCCGAGCCGGCCGTGTGGCCTGTGCAAGTTCTGCCAGCAGGGCCTGCAGAACCACTGCCTGGACATGCGCTACTACGGCAGCGCCATGCGCACGCCGCACGTGCAGGGGGCCTTCCGCCAGCAGATCGTGGTGGAGACGCACCAGGCGCACCGGCTGGCCGATTCGGTGAGCGACGGGGAGGGCTCGATGGCCGAGCCGCTGTCGGTGGCGCTGCACGCGGTGCGCCGGGCCGGCTCGCTGCTGGGCAAGCGGGTGCTGGTGACCGGCTGCGGGCCGATCGGTGCGCTGGCGATCATTGCGGCGCGGCGCGCCGGTGCGGCGCACATCGTGGCCACCGACGTCGGTGCCCACACGCTGGGCAAGGCGCTCAAGGTCGGTGCCGACGAGGTGGTCAATGTGGCCGAGGAGCCCGAGGGGCTGGGGCGCTTCAGCGCGGACAAGGGCAGCTTCGACGTGCTGTTCGAGGCCAGCGGCAATGCGCGTGCGCTGGTGGGCGCCTTCGATGCGCTGCGCCCGCGCGGCATCATCGTCCAGCTGGGGCTGGGCGGGGAGATGACGCTGCCGATCAACACCATCGTGGCCAAGGAGTTCGAGCTGCGCGGGGCGTTCCGCTTCCATGAGGAGTTCGCGGTGGCGGTGGAGTTGCTGAACAAGGGGCTGGTGGACGTGAAGCCCCTGATCTCGGCCACGCTGTCGTACCGCGATTCGGCGCGTGCCTTTGCCCTGGCGGCTGACCGGTCGCAGGCCATGAAGGTGATCCTCAACTTCGATTGAGCCGCGCGGCGCGGCCCTCAGGCCGTGCGCAATCGCAGCAGCGCCCGCACGAAGCCGTGGTCCGAGCGCGACCGGTCGCGGCCCTCGTGCAGGTGGTCGTTGAAGTAGTCGACACGGCGCACATCGCCAAGGCTGTGGCGGCTGCCAGGCACGAACTCCTCGCTCACGAAGATCTGGTCCAGCACCTCGGGGTAGCCCTGATGGATGTGCGAGTACGCCACGTCCTTCTTGAGCGCCGACTCGCCCTGCATCTCGTAGGCATTGAACAGCGCGACGTCGCGCGCCGCCTTGTCGTAGGCCACGTCCGAGGTGGCGGCGATGAGCTGCGTCGTCACGCTGTGCGGGTTGTCGTTGAAGTCGCCCATCACCACCAGCGGCGTGCCCGAGCCACGCAGCAGGTCGATCACGATGCAGCGCAACGCAGCCGCCTCGGCGCCGCGCATCAGCAGCGAGCGCAGCGATGCGCGCACCGCCACCTTGCGATCGTCACGGTCTTCGATGGCATTGCCGTGGGCATCCTGCAGAAATTTGGGCCGTTTCGACTTGAGGTGCACCGTCAGCACGTGCACCGGCTGCCCGTGCTTCATGCGCAGCGTGATCAGCATCGGCGGGCGTTCGAAGCGCGTGTGGGCCCCGAGGCCCGGCACCTCGACGCCGAAGCCCGGCGCAAACTCGGTAAACGACTGCACGTCGTCCACCTTGAGCCGCGTCGCAAAGCCGACGCGCGGCGTGCCCCGTGCGCCTTGCGCGGGCGGGGTGTTTTCTGCGCCCGGCACCGAAACGAAGTCGTAGCGCACGCCGCTCGCCGCAATGGCGTCCTTGAGCGCGGCCTCGTCCCACACCTCCTGCACCGCCAGCACATCGGCATTGAGCGCCTGGATGCGCTCGCCCGTCCAGGCGATCTTGCGCTCGTACTCGCGCTGCGAGTAGCCGTCCTGGTTCTCGTAGTAGATGCGGTTCGGCAGCGCCAGGTTCAGCAGGTTGCCGGTGGCGAGGAACAGCGTGGCGTAGTTGGGTGGGATATCGGGCATGCCCGCAATCTACCGCGGCCACGAAAAAGGGCGCCGAAGCGCCCTCGATTTTCGATGCCGGCTGCGCTCAGAACGAGCGGCCGCCGCCCGAACGGTTGCCACCACCACCACCACCGCCGCCCGAGCGCTTGCCGCCGTAGCCGCCACCACCGCCGCCGCCACCATTCGGACGCCGGCCGCGGCCCGCGCTCATGCTGTCGACGCTGGTGCGCAACGGATCGGGTTGGCCCGCCACGCCGCCGCCGATGCCCGCAGCTTCGGCACGCAGGTGCGCAACCTGGTTGGCCTGGGTCGGGCTGTGGCTGTTGCCATGGTGGCGCGGTTGGCGCTCTTCATGCAGCGCATGGCCGCCCTGCACATGACCCTGGCCGTGATGGGCCGGGGCACGCTGCTCACGCTGGCCTTGCGGGGCGCGCGGTGCACCGCCGCCGCCACCGGGTGCGCGTTGGCCACGCGGGCCTGCGCCACCGTTGCCGTTGCCCTTGAAGCCGCCGCCGTTGCTGGCGCCGGCACCGCCACCACCACCACCGCGGCGCGCACCGCCACCGCCGCCGCCATTGGCAGAGCGACCACCGCCGCCGCCACCACCACCGCCCTGGCCCGCCTTGTTCTCGCGAACACGCTGCAGCATCTCGGTGCGCGCGGCCTTGGCTGCGGCCTGCATGACTTCACGGCTCGGCGGACGGCCGGCACCGCCCCAGATGGTCTGTCGACCCATGGCGATCGGCTCGGCGCGTTCGCCTTCTTCCGGGCCGAAGCCCTCGACGATCTTGACCGGGATCTGCTGCTTGGTGAAGCGTTCGATCTCGAGCATGAAGCCTTCTTCGTCCAGGCACACCAGGCTCACGGCTTCGCCGCTGTTGCCGGCGCGGCCGGTGCGGCCGATGCGGTGGACGTAGTCTTCGCTGACGTTCGGGATTTCGTAGTTCACGACGTGCGGCAGCTCGTCGATGTCGATGCCGCGGGCCGCGATGTCGGTGGCCACCAGTGCGCGGATGTCGCCGCTCTTGAAACCGGCCAGCGCCTGCGTGCGTGCGCTCTGGCTCTTGTTGCCGTGCAGCGCCATCGCCTCGATGCCGTTCTTGGTCAGGAACTCGGCCACGCTGTTGGCGCCGAACTTGGTGCGCGTGAACACGAGCACCTGGCTCCAGTTGTTCTCGTTGATGATGTGCGCCAGCAGCGCCTTCTTCTTGCCGCGGCCCACGGGGTGGATCACCTGCGTGATGCGTTGCACCGTGGTGTTGCGCGGCGTGACCTGCACGCTCTGCGGGTTCTTCAGCAGGTTGGCGGCCAGGTCGCGGATCTCGTCGCTGAAGGTGGCCGAGAACAGCAGGCTCTGCTTGTCCCGCGGCACCAGTGCGAGGATTTTCTTCACGTCATGGATGAAGCCCATGTCGAGCATGCGGTCGGCTTCGTCGAGCACCAGGATCTGCACCTGGGACAGGTCGAGCATGCCCTGCTGCTGCAGGTCGAGCAGGCGGCCGGGCGTGGCCACGAGGATGTCGACACCCTTCTTGAGCTTGCTGATCTGGGGGTTCATGCCGACGCCGCCGAAGATCACGGTCGAGTCGAGCTCGAGGTACTTGCCGTAGGTGCGCACGGATTCTTCGACCTGGGCCGCGAGTTCGCGCGTGGGGGTGAGCACCAGGGCACGGATGCCGATGCCGCCGAACTTGTTGGTGGCGGCGGGAGTGGTGCTGAGCTTGTGCAGCATCGGCAGCGTGAACGCTGCCGTCTTGCCGGTGCCGGTCTGTGCGCCGCCCAGCAGGTCGTGGCCGTCGAGCACCACGGGGATCGCCTGGGCCTGGATCGGCGTGGGCGTGTCGTAGCCGTGCTCGTGCACAGCCTTCAGGATGGCCGGAGCCAACTTCAGTTCATCAAAGTTCATTGGGAGCAAATAGCGCCTTCCATGGCGCAGTGGCATCGGCCCGCCGCAGTGCTCTTTTGTTTGGGAGCAACCCGGCCAGTCAAAGGCAGATGAGATCAGGGGTGGGAGGCGAGGGCCTGTGTAAAGCCATCTTGTCCCCGGCAGAAGAGCCGCTGTTGCGGGCAACTGGACCCGGCAACGGGGTGAATTGTCGCACGAGACGATAATCGACGGTTTGCCGCCGCCGAATCCGGTTGTGCGCGCACCACTCCCACTCCCTACCAGCAGGCAGATCCACAGATGGCCCAATACGTCTATTCGATGAACCGCGTCAGCAAGACCGTGCCGCCCAAGCGGCAGCTCTTGAAGGACATTTCGCTCTCGTTTTTCCCTGGCGCCAAGATTGGCGTGCTTGGTCTCAATGGCTCGGGCAAGTCCACCCTGCTCAAGATCATGGCCGGCGTCGACAAGGAGTTCGAGGGCGAGGCGCTGCCGATGCCCGGCATGACCATCGGCTACCTGGAGCAGGAGCCCAAGCTCAACCCCGAGCACACGGTCCGGGAATCCGTCGAGGAAGCCATGGGTGCCGTGTTTGCGGCCAAGGCGCGGCTCGAAGAGGTCTACGTCGCCTACGGTGCCGAAGACGCCGACTTCGATGCGCTGGCGGCCGAGCAGGCCGAACTCGAGGCCATCATCGCCACGGCGGGCACCGACTCCGAACACCAATTGGAGATTGCCGCCGACGCGCTGCGCCTGCCGCCCTGGGACGCCACGATCGGCCTGCTCTCGGGCGGGGAAAAGCGCCGCGTGGCGCTGTGCCGCCTGCTGCTGTCCAAGCCGGACATGCTGTTGCTCGACGAGCCGACCAACCACCTGGACGCCGAATCGGTCGAGTGGCTGGAAGTGTTCCTCCAACGCTTCACCGGCACCGTGGTCGCCATCACCCATGATCGCTACTTCCTGGACAACGCGGCCGAATGGATCCTGGAAATGGACCGCGGTCGCGGCATTCCGTGGAAGGGCAACTACAGCACCTGGCTGGAGCAAAAGGGCGAGCGCCTGGCGCAGGAGCAAAAGGGCGAAGAAGCCCATGCCAAGGCGCTGAAGAAAGAACTGGAATGGTCGCGCCAGAACCCCAAGGCGCGCCAGGCCAAGAGCAAGTCGCGTCTCGCGCGCTTCGAAGAGCTGAGCGACATGGAATACCAGAAGCGCAACGAAACACAGGAAATCTTCATTCCTGTGGCGGAGCGGCTGGGCCAGCAGGTCTTCGAGTTCCACAACGTCAGCAAGTCCTTCGGCGACCGGATGCTGATCGACAACCTGAGCTTTACGATTCCACCGGGCGCGATCGTCGGCATCATCGGCCCGAACGGCGCTGGCAAGTCGACGCTGTTCAAGCTGATTGCGGGGAAGGAACAGCCCGACAGTGGCGAAGTTGTCATCGGGTCGACCGTCCGCGCGGCCTTTGTCGACCAGCACCGCGACGAACTGGCGAACCAGAAGACCGTGTGGGAAGACATCTCCAACGGCCTGGACATCATCAATGTCGGCAAGTTCCAGATGGCCAGCCGTGCGTATGCCGGCCGCTTCAACTTCAACGGCGCCGACCAGCAGAAGAAGGTCGGCACGCTGTCGGGCGGCGAGCGTGGTCGCCTGCACCTGGCCAAGACCCTGATCGCCGGCGGCAACGTGCTGATGCTCGATGAACCGTCGAACGACCTCGACGTGGAAACTTTGCGCGCCCTGGAAGACGCGTTGCTCGAGTTTGCAGGCACCGTCATGGTCATCAGCCATGACCGCTGGTTCCTCGACCGTATCGCGACCCACATCCTCGCGGCCGAAGGCGACAGCCAGTGGACCTTCTTCAACGGCAACTACCAGGAGTACGAGGCCGACAAGAAGAAGCGCCTGGGCGAAGAAGGCGCCAAGCCGAAACGCATGCGCTACAAGGCGCTCAAGTAAGGCTGCCGCGGCGCTTACCAAATGAAACCGCCTTCGGGCGGTTTTTCTTTGCGCCGGCGGGTCGCGGTGTCACCATGGTGCCGTTCCTTCTGTCGAAAGAGGCCGGTCATGACGATGTCGACGCGCATCCTCTGGGTCACCGCACCGGTATGGCTGGCCAGTTGCGGAGGAGGAGGGGGCGGCGGTGGTGCCAACTTTTCGCTCGCCGCGCTGGGCACCTCGGCCACGGTCACGACCACATCCCCGGCACCGGCTCCCGCGCCACCCCCGGCAGCTGCAGCGCCCCCGGCGCCTCCACCCGTTCCCGGCGCCGCGCCTGCACCGCCGTCCGGCCCGCTGAGCGTGACTGAGCTGGCCACCGACCTGTCGAACCCCTGGGGCATGGCCTTTCTGCCCGATGGCCGAATTCTCGTTACGCAGCGCGGCGGTCAACTGAGGCTGCGCAACGCCGATGGCACGCCCGTCAATGGCGGCGCCGACACGGTGTGTTGTGCACCAGCGGTCGATAGCGCCGACCAGGGCGGATTGCTCGACGTGGCGCTCGATCCGGCCTTTGCCAGCAACGGCCGCATCTACCTGAGCTTTGCCGAGCGCGACAGCGCGAACGCCGCGCTCAATGGCACGGCCGTGGCACGCGCCCAACTCGATACCGCCAATCGCACGCTGAGCAACGTCACGGTGATCTACCGGCAGACGCCCAAGGTGAGCGGCAGCAGTGCGCACTACGGCTCGCGTCTGGCCTTCGACCGGCTGGGCTACCTGTTCGTGACCATGGGCGACCGCCAGATCTACGCGCCGCTCGCGCAAGACCTGTCGCGCGGCAACGGCAAGGTGGCGCGCATCACGACGGACGGCGCCCCGGCACCCGGCAATCCGGACTTCGGCGTCGCTGGCGCGCAGCCGGGGCTGTGGAGCTACGGTCACCGCAACCCGCAAGGTGCCGCGATGCGGCCGGGCACGGATCAGCTCTGGACCAGCGAGCACGGCCCGCAGGGCGGCGACGAGATCAACCTCACACAGGCCGGCCGCAACTACGGCTGGCCGGTGATCAGCTATGGCCAGGAATACGGCACCCTCACCCAGGTGGGCGAGGGCACCAGCAAGGCGGGCATGGAGCAGCCCGCGACCTGGTGGGAAAAGATCGACGGCTCGGTCTGGACGCCAGGCACGCAGAAGTCGTCGATCGCGCCGAGCGGAATTGCCTTCTACACCGCGGCCAACATCCCGGAGTGGCAGGGCAACCTGTTCGTTGGCGCATTGGCCGGTACCGCGCTCTGGCGGCTCACGCTGAGCGGCGATACCGTCACCGGCCGCGAGCGGCTGCTCGCGAACCGCGGCGAGCGCGTGCGCGATGTGCGCCAGGGCCCGGACGGCTGGCTCTACGTGCTGACCGACAACGGCAAGCTGCTGCGCCTTCAGCGCTGACGGCGCGACAGCCGTTTTCTCAAAAAAAGATCAAGCTGTGGCGGTGACTGTGGCCGTGGCGCGGGTCGCAACCTCGGCGCGGGCGAACACCTCCCGGGCCGCGGTCAGTCCGTTCAAGGCCGCGGGGAACCCGGCATACACCGCCATCTGCATGATGGTTTCGACGATCTCCGTGCGCGTCACGCCCACGTTCAACGCGCCCTGGATGTGCACCTTGAGCTGTGGCGCCGCATTGCCCATTGCCGTGAGCGCCGCCACCACCGCAATCTCGCGTGAGCGCAGGTCGAGGCCGGGGCGCGAGTAGATGTCGCCGAAGGGAAACTCGATAACGAGGCGGGCAAAGTCGGGCGCGATGTCGGCCAGGCTCTCGACTACCTTGATGCCGCCTTCACCGTCGATTTCCCGGAGCCTGGCCAGCCCGCGTTCGTAGCGCAGGTTGCCGTTGCTGTTGCTGTTGCTTGGGCTTTGCTGTGTGTTCGTCATCGCTCGTCTTTCTTTCCGGGGCAGTGCCCGATAACGGAGTACGCGAGGGACGCTTCGCCTTGGCTTCGATCGCACGGTAGTGCCTGATCTTGAGCGCAAGCGCCTGCATGGATTGCTGCAGTGCCGCCACCCTGGCCTGAACCTCGGCAAAGTGCTGCTCGAGCACCTCGCGCCGTTCGCTGGCGCTGGCGTCCCCCTGGCTTCGAAGCCTGGCGAAGGCCTGCATGCCTTGAATCGGCATGCCGGTCTCGCGCAGGCGCAACAGGAAAGCCAGCCAGTCCATGTCGGCGCTCGCATAGCGGCGCTGGCCGCCCGGTGCACGGGACACCGCGGCGATCAGTCCGATGCGCTCGTAGTAGCGCAGCGTGTGGGCCGTGAGGCCGGTGCGCTGTGCGACTTCCGCAATGGTCAAACCGGTTTCCATGGCGTTGATTCTCGAAGTTGGAGCGCGCTCTAAGTCAAGCGCCTTGTTGAACTATTTTTGCGGGTCGCAAAGATCGGCGTCGATCCAGCCGCGCAGGCTGTTCACGAAGGCCAGTGCCTGCACGCGAGGCAGATCGTCCACCCGCACGACGGCTTCGGCAAGCTGCCCGTCGCGCAGGCGGTTTGTCCGGCCAATGCCTTTCAGCAGGCCGCAGCGCAGCGGCGGCGTGAGCCAGCGGCCGTCGAGCAGCAGGGCGATGTTGCCGCGCGTGCACTCGGTGATCTCGCCGCGGCGGTTCCACAGCAGGGTGTCGAACACGCCCGGGGCGGTGGGTGCGAAGGCCTCGTAGTGCGCGCGGCGCGTGGTCTTGAAGCGCGAGAACTCGCTGTCGGCTTCGGCGAATGCGCGAGCGGCCAGTTGCAGGCGCACGCGCGCCGGTGCGGCGTCCATGGCAAAGGCTTGCGCACGCGGCTGCCCTTGCGCATCGAGCAGCAGGCGCACGCGCCACGCGCCCGTCGAATGGTCGTCGCTCAGCCGCTGCAGGCATGCCGCCAGCAGCGCTTCGTTCCACGGGTAGCCGAAGTGCGCGGCTGCGTTCCGCATGCGCGACAGGTGCGCCGGCGCATCGCGCAGCGCGCCGTCGACCAGTGCAAGGGTTTCGAGCAGCTCGAAGGGACTCATGGCCGCAGACGATACTGCCGTGTTGCCTTGCCCGAGAAACGCCCGCTTGTGGCGCCACTCTTCCCATTCCGCGTCGGCGCCCGCATCGGCCGTGATGCCGCTGCCAATGCCGCATCGTGCCTCGGTGCCGCGCAGCGTCACGGTGCGGATCGGCACATTGAAGGTCGCGTGCCCGCCCGGCCGCACCATGCCCACGGCGCCGCAGTACACGCCGCGCGCCTCGGGCTCCAGCTCGCGGATCATGCGCATCGCACTGACCTTGGGCGCGCCGGTGATGGAGCCGCACGGAAACAGCGCCGCGAAAACATCCACCAGCGAGACGCCGTCGCGCACCGCCGCTTCGACATCGGAGGTCATCTGCCACACGGTGGGCAGCGCTTCGGTGTGAAAGAGCCGGGGCACGCGCACCGAGAAGGGCTGGGCCACGCGCGAGAGATCGTTGCGGATCAGGTCGACGATCATCACGTTCTCGGCCCGCTCCTTGGGTACGGTGCGCAGCCGCAGCGCCAGCGCTTCGTCTTCGGCGGCCGTGGCGCCGCGCGGCGCCGTGCCTTTCATCGGGCGGGCCAGTATCCGGTCGCCGTGCCAATCGAAGAACAGCTCGGGCGACACCGACAGCACCTGCTCTTCGCCGGTGTCGATGAAGGCGGCGTAGCCGTCGGGTTGCGCCTTTCGCAGGGCCTCGAACCAGGCGCGCGCATGGCCATGGAATTCGGCCCGCAACGGCGCCGTGTAGTTCAGTTGGTAGAGCTCGCCGTTCCCGATCGCACGGTGAATGGCTTGCATGTTCCGGTCGAACGCGGCACGCGAAAGGCCGGCTTGCCAATCGACAGCGGGCACGCGGTCGCCAGCCGTGTCCGTTTCGGGCCAGGGCTGTGCGGCATCGTGCACGCCGAACCACGCCAGCGGCCCTTCGCCCGCGTGTACCGCGAATGCAGGGTCGAAGGCCGCCGCCGCCTCGTAGCGCAGGTAGCCCACGCACCAGTGCCCTTCACGGGCCAGCGCCTCGACCGTCTCCAGCACCGGCCGCACTTCGTCGGGTGTGCGCGCAACGAGCACGCGCGAAGGCGCCCCGAAAGCCACGCGCAGCCGCGCGGTTGCGTCGCCTCGCGGTTCGGCGAAATCGATCAGCGTCTGCAAGACCGAACCGTCAGGCAGATCCTGCCGGCCTGGCCGCCGCCGCGCCCGCCAGCACCCGCTTGCGCACCGCATAGATGTTGTTGCGCAGCGCATAGAGCTCGTCGGCATACGACAGTGGCACGGCCACCTTGTTGACCACGCGATCGAGCTCGTCGAGCTCCTTGAGCAGCGCGTCGCGCTCGCCCTGCTTGCTGTCCACCTTGCCCTCGATGTCGCGCAGCCGCGCATACCAGCGGAACACGCGCCGCCGCACGCGGAACTGGTAGAGCGGCGGGATCACTCGGCTCAGCGGCAGCATCAGCACCAGCAGGCCACCGAGCACCAGCCACATGCGCTCGACCAGGTTGCTGGCCCAGAAGGGCAGGTAGCGCTGCCAGAAGGGCGGCGTGCCATTGATCGCGCGGTCGCCCTCGGGGCTCACCGGCAGCTCGCTGGTGCGGGTGTTCGGAAAATCGCGCGCGCGGTTGAACCAGCCCGCGTCGCTGTGCACCGTCTGCGCCGCCTGCGCGAACAGCTGCCGCAGGGCAGGGTGGGTTTCGTCGCGCGACAGCAGCGAGGTGGTGGCCGCGAGCAGCGACACATCGGCCGGCGGCAGATCCTTCGACAGGTCGACCACGCCGCGCGGCAGCGACACGGCCGAGAGAAACGGAAAGCGCCGGGTGTAGGCATCGGCCTGGCCGAAGTCCATCAGCTTGATGTCGCCGGTGCGCAGCAGGCGCTGCACCTGCGGTGACTGCGGCGCCGACGACAGCACGATGGCATCGAGCAGACCTGCCTGCAGCGCCTCGGCCGCGGCGGCCTGCTCGAGGTTCGACAGCTGCACCTCATCGGGGCCGAGCCGGTTGGCCTTGAACAGCCGTTCCATGATTTCCGGCAGCCCGCTGCCCGGCATGTCGACGTTCACGCGCAGGCCGCGCAACTGGGCGAGCGAGGTCAGCGTGCCGGTCTTGCGGTCGATCCTGTGCGCCGTGTCGGCGCGGTAGAACAGCCACAGCGGCTCGAAGAAGAGACTGCCGAGCGAATTGAGCCCCGCCTCTTCGTCTGCCACCGGGTCGGCGCTGCCGCCGCGCACGAAGCCCACGTCGGCGCCGCCGCTGCGCAGCAGTTGCAGATTTTCGGAAGAACCCGAGGTGGCCTTCAATTCGACCTCGATGCCGTTGGCCTTGAGCGCGGTCGCATAGCGCTTGCCGAACTGCGCATAGGCGCTGCCCGTGGGGCCGGTGGCCAGCGTCACGTGCTTGGGCGGTTGTGGCTGCAGCCACCAGTAGGCCGCGATCAGGAGGCCGATCACGAGGAAGACGATCGGTCCGGCCGAGACGATCAGGTCGCGGATCGACAGCAGGATCAGCTTCAGGGTTCTTGGGAACGCCATGGTTGTCTTCCTTGAGTTTCAGCCGCGTGGCGCAGCCAGGTCGGCTGCCGAGGGGATGTGCAGGTCGCCCACCGTCACGGAGCGCGCCGCACGCACTGCGCGCACCGTGGCGCGCGCCACGGCCTCGGCCGCCATGGCGCTCAGCACCGTCATGCCGGGCGTGTCGTCGGTCGGTGGCACGCGGCAGGTGGCCAGCGCGAACAGCGTGTCGCCGTCGCTCATGGTGTGCACCGGGTTGATGCTGCGCGCCAGGCCGTCGTGCGCCACCATCGCGAGCCGGTTCGCCTGCACCTTGGTGAGCACTGCATCGGTCGCGATCACGCCGAGGGTGGTGTTGGTGCCGGCCAGCAAGGGCTTGGGGCGCTCGCCGCGCAGCAGCGCGCGGCGCGTGTCGAGCAGGGCCTTGCCGTCCGTCGTGCGCGCGCCGGCCACCACCTGTGCCGTATCGGGGTCGATCACATCGCCCAGTGCGTTGCAGGCGATCAGCGCACCGACCGTGACGCCGCCGACCGTGACGGAGGCCGTGCCGATGCCGCCCTTCATCGCGCGATCGACGCCGAACAGCTTGCCCACCAGCGCGCCGCTGCCGGCGCCGACATTGCCCTCGGCCGGAGGCTGGCTCGACGCCGCTTCGCAGGCCGCGTAGCCGGACTGCGCATCGGGTCGGAAGCGCGCATCGCCCATCGGCAGATCGAACAGCACGGCGGCGGGCACGATCGGCAGCGTGCCGAAGCGCACGTCCATGCCGATGCCGCGTTCTTCCAGCCAGCGCATCGCGCCGTCGGTCGCGGCCAGGCCCCAGGCGCTGCCGCCGGCCAGCATGATGCCGTGGACTCGCTCCACGAGATTGCCAGGGGAGAGCAGATCGGTTTCGCGCGTGCCGGGCGCGGCGCCGCGCACATCGACGCCAGCCACGGCGCCTTCGCGAGTGAGGATCACGGTGCAGCCGGTCGGGCGGCGGGTGTCGCTGAAGTGGCCGACTTCGATGCCGGAAACATCGGTGATGGCACCGCCGGAAGCGGTACCGTGCAAGGGGGTAGGAGACATCGGCGGCCATGATACGGCCCGCCCGACTTGCGCCGGAAAAATGCGCAGCAAACCCGGAGCGCTGCCTGCCGCCCTGCCTAGGCGACAGCCCGCCGCAACCGGGCTGGCCGCACGATGAAGACCAGCACGATGGCAAGCGCGATCAGCAGCATCACCGTGCTGGCTTCGAACGTGGCCGCCACGCGGTGCGCCAGTTGCTCGGGCCCGAGGGAAGAAACGGAACCCGCCGCGGCGAACACGACGACCAGCACGCCGAGCCCGAGCGAGCCGCCCAGCTGGTGCGCGACGTTCACGAGCCCGGAGGCGGCTCCCGCGTCCTCGCTGTTCACGCCCGCCACGGCAGCGAGGGTCAACGGGCCCAGCACGCCGCCCTGGCAGATGCCGATCAGGATCATCGGCAACGCGATGCTGGTCCAGTACGGCGTATGGGCCGAGACCAGTGCCAGCCAGGCCATACCGCAGACACCGATGGCCAGGCCGGCAGCCAGCAGGCGCGCGTTGCCGAACTTGCGCGTGAGGCGCGGCACCATCATCGCTGCGATGAAGTTGGGAATGGTGGCCGGCAGGAAGGCGAGGCCGGCTTCGAGCGGCCGCAAGCCGAGCACGCCCTGGAGATACTGGGTCATGAAGAACCAGAAGCCGACCATGCCGCCCAGGAACAGCACGCGCGTGGCGTAGGCCGCGCTGCGCTCGCGGCTGGCGAACAGGCGCAGCGGAAGAATGGGTTGCTGCGCACGCGACTCGTTGAAGACGAAGAAGGCCAGCAGTGCGAGCCCGGCCGTCAGCGAGCAGAGCGCAACCGCGTCGCCCCAGCCTGCTTCGGCAGAACGCACAAGGCCGAACACCAGCGCACTCATGCCGAGCGTCGAAGTCACGGCGCCCGTCAGATCCAGGCGGCCCGCCCGCTTCGGCGTCTCTGCGAACCAGCGGCGCGCGCCGAGCATCAAGGCAATCCCGATCGGCAGGTTGATGAAGAAGCCGACGCGCCACGAGAGCAGGTCGGCGACGAGCCCGCCCAGCACCAGGCCCAGGCTCGCGCCCACGCCTGCCGCGGCGGCGTAGTACGCCAGCGCGCGGGTTCGCTCCGGCCCCTCTGCAAAATGGGTGGACAGCAACGCCAGCGTCGAGGGCGCCAGGATCGCAGCACCCATGCCCTGCACCGCACGCGAGGCCAGCAGCCAGGCGGGCGATTGCGCCAGGCCGATCGCCAGCGATGCCAGCGTGAAAATCGCGAGACCGGTGATGAACATCCGCCGGCGGCCGAGGATGTCCCCCGCGCGCGCACCAAGCAGCAGAAGGCCGCCGAAGGTCAGCGTGTAGGCGTTCTGAACCCACGAAAGGCCCACGGGCGAAAAGCGCAGGCCGGCCTGGATCTTCGGCAGGCCCGTGATGACGATCGAGATGTCGATCACGATCATCAGGTAGCTCGCGACGATGATGGCGAGCACGGCCTCGCGCCCGCGCGAGCTGTGGTCGACGCCCGTTGCGGTTTGCGCTGCGGTCATTTCTTCTGGAACACTTCCTTGGCCACGGAGATCGCAGTCACCGCGCTCGGCCAGCCGGCGTAGAACGCGAGGTGCGTGATGGTTTCGATCAGCTCTTCCTGTGTCACGCCGTTGTCGCGGGCCCGGATGAGGTGAGGGCGAAGCTGGTCGGGACGGTTCATGGCGATCAGTGCGGTGACGGTCACCAGGCTGCGGTCGCGCGGCGAGAGGCCCGGGCGCGCCCATACGTCACCGAACAGCACGTTGTCCGTGAGTTCCGCAAACTTCGGCGAGATGTCGCCGAACATCTGCTGGGCCCGCGTGGCGGCTTGGGAGGGGGCGGGCGCCGGGGTTTGCGCAGACGCGGACGTCGCGGCGGACAGCGCCACCGCGAGGGTGGCGAATGAACTTGCGACGGACTTCATTGCGCGCTCCCGTACTGCGTGTCGCTGACCTTCTCGAGCCAGTCGACGGCCTTGCCATCCGATTGCTCCGTGATCGCGATGTGCGTCATGGCGGTGGTCGGGGAGGCGCCATGCCAGTGCTTCTGGCCCGGCGGAATCCAGACCACGTCGCCCGGACGGATCTCCTGCACCGGGTCGCCCCAGCGCTGCACCCGGCCCGCGCCGGCGGTGACGACCAGCGTCTGGCCGATCGGGTGGGTGTGCCAGGCAGTGCGGGCGCCGGGCTCGAAGGTCACATACGAGCCGGTCGCGCGGGTCGGCCCCTTGGGCTGCGGGAACAGCGGATCCACCCGCACCGTCCCGGTGAAATAGTCAGCCGGGCCCCTGGCCGACGGCTGGGTGCCGTTGCGGGCGATCTGCAGGCCGTTGCTGTCGCCCTGCGCCAGCGCCGACGCGGCCATCGAAAGGGAGATGGCGGTCATTGCCATGGATTTCATGCGTGTTCCTTGCGGGGTATCAGGTGGTCATGGAAGGCATGCGGTCGATCAGCTTGTCGAGCGTGACCGGGTAGTCGCGCACCCGCACGCCGGTCGCGTTGTAGATGGCGTTGGCCACGGCAGCGCCGACGCCGCAGATGCCCAGTTCGCCCACGCCCTTGGCCTTCATCGGCGACGAGATGGCATCCGTCTCGTCCAGGAAGATCACCTCCTGGTGCGGTATGTCGGCATGCACGGGCACCTCGTAGCCGGCCAGGTCGTGGTTGACGAAGAAGCCCAGGCGCTTGTCCACCGCGAGTTCCTCCATCAGCGCTGCGCCGACGCCCATGGTCATGGCGCCGATGACCTGGCTGCGTGCCGACTTGGGGTTGAGGATGCGGCCCGACGCACACACGGCCAGCATGCGTCGCACGCGGACTTCGGCGGTGAAGGCATCCACCGCGACCTCGACGAAGTGCGCGCCGAAGGTCGATTGCTGGTACTGCTTGCTCAGCTCGGCGAACTCGATCGTGTCCTCGACCACGATGCCGCTTTCTCCAGCGGCTTCCGCGAGCGACACGCTGCGCCCACCCGCACGCAGCATGCCGTCGGTGAAGCTCGCGCCGTCTGCCGGCAGGCCGGCGCGTTGCGCGACCGCTTCGCGCAGCTTGACGCAGGCCGCATACACGCCTGCAGTCGAACAGTTGCCGCCCCACTGCCCACCCGAGCCCGCCGACACCGGGAAGGACGAGTCGCCGAGCCGCACCACCACGCGCTCGAGCGGCACGCCCATCATTTCCGCGGCGGTCTGCGCGATGATGGTGTAGCTGCCTGTGCCGATGTCGGTCATGTCGGTTTCCACGGTGACCACGCCGCGTCCATCGAGCCGCACGCGGGCGCCCGATTTGGTGACCTGGTTGTTGCGGAACGCCGCGGCCATGCCGGTGCCGATCCACCAGCGGCCCTCGCGGCGCTGCGCAGGCTTGGCGCTGCGCTGCGCCCACCCGAAACGCTGCGCACCGGTGCGCAGGCATTCGATCAGGCGGCGCTCGGAAAAACGACGGGCCGGGTTGGCAGGGTCGACCTGGGTGTCGTTCAGCACGCGAAGCTCCAGCGGATCCATGCCGAGCCGCTCGGCCATTTCGTCGATGGCGATCTCCAGCGCCATCAACCCCGGCGCCTCGCCCGGCGCGCGCATCGCATTGCCTTCGGGCAGGTCGAGCTGGGCCAGCCGCGTGCCGGTCAAGCGGTTCTCGCCCGCATAGAGCCACAGCGTTTGCTGCACCGCGTTCTCGGGCTTGCCGCCGACCAGGTTGCCGGACCAGCTCTCGTGGCCGATGGCCGTGAGCTTGCCTTGCTTGTTGGCACCAAGCCGGATGCGCTGGATCGTGGCCGGCCGGTGCGTGCTGTTGTTGGCCATCAGCGGCCGCTGCATCGCCACCTTCACCGGACGGCGCGCAATGCGCGCGCCCAGCGCAGCCAGCAATGCATCTGCACGCAGGAACAACTTCGCACCGAAGCCGCCGCCGACGTAGGGCGACATGAGGTGAACCTTGTCCTTGGCAATGCCCAACGTTGTGGCCAGCTCGTTCGTGGTCCAGTCGACCATCTGGTTCGATGTCCAGACCGTGAGCTTGTCGCCGTTCCACGCGGCAGTCGTCGCAAACGGCTCCATCATGGCGTGCGAGTGGTCTGGCGTGCTGTAGGTTTCGTCGAGCTGGACCTCCGCCTTCGCGAACGCGCCGGCGAAGTCGCCGATCGCGCTGTTGCGGTCGGCGGTCTTCTTCTCTGTCGAAGCCCTGGCCGTCGCGAGGTCGAAGCTGCCCTCCGCACGGGCGTACTCGACCTTGATCAATTGCGCGGCCGCGCGTGCCTCTTCGAAGGTCTGCGCAACGACCAGTGCGATGGCCTGGTGGTAGTGCTCGATCGTGGGGCCACCGAGCAATCGGGCGGTGTTCCATTCGCCCTTGCCGAGCTTGCCTGCGTTCTCGGCCGTGACGATGGCAATCACGCCGGGCGCGGCCTTGGCACGGCTTTGATCCATCGATGTGATGCGGCCCTTGGAGATCGCCGATCCGACGATGTAGCCGAAGGCTGCGTTGGGCGCGACGTCATGGCGCTCATAGGCATAGGGCGCCGTGCCGGTGGTCTTGAGCGGGCCGTCGATGCGGTCCACGGGCTTGCCGATCACCTTGAGCTGGTCGATCGGGTTGGTGGTGGCGGGTTTGTCGAACTTCATGGTTCAGCTCCTTGCTTCCGTCAGCACCGCGTCGAGCGTGCGCTCGACCAGCGTCACCTTGAAGGCGTTCTGTTCGGTCGGCCGGGCGCCGGCCAGCAATGCCGCCGTCACGGCCCGGGCGCCGCGGGGCAACTGCGCTTCGGCTGCTTCGAGCCGCCACGGCTTGGGCGCCACGCCGCCCAATGCCACGCGGCCGGAACCGTCCCGCTGCACGATCGCGGCAACCGACACCAGTGCAAACGCATAGGAGGCCCGGTCGCGAACCTTCTGGTAGACGTGCTTGCCGCCCACCGGCGCCGGCAGCGTGACCGAGGTGATCAACTCGCCCGGCAGGAGCGAAGTCTCGATCTGCGGCGTGGCGCCGGGCAGCCGGTGGAAATCCGCGATCGGGATCGTGCGGCGCGCGCCACCGGCGCGCACGGTTTCGACCTTCGCGTCCAGCGCGCGCATCGCAACGGCCATGTCGCTCGGGTGCGTCGCGATGCACGCGTCGCTCGCGCCCACCACCGCATGCTGCCGGTTGACGCCGCCGATCGCCGAACAGCCGCTGCCCGGCTGGCGCTTGTTGCAGGCCTGGTTGGTGTCATAGAAATAGGCGCAGCGGGTTCTCTGCAGCAGGTTGCCCGCGGTGGTCGCCTTGTTGCGCAACTGGGCCGAAGCACCTGCGAGCAATGCGCGCGACAGCAGCGCATAGTCGCGCCGCACGCGCGCATCGGCAGCCAGATCCGTGTTGCGTACCAGCGCACCGATGCGCAGGCCGCCGTCGGGCGTGGCCTCGATCTTGTCGAAGCCGAGGCCGTTGACGTCGATCAGATGGCCGGGCGTCTCGATCTCCAGCTTCATCAAGTCCAGCAGGTTGGTGCCGCCTGCGATGAAGCGTGCGCCCGGTGCGCGTGCAGCCGCCGCCACCGCCTGCGCGGGCGAGGTCACGCGCTCGTAGCTGAAGGCCCTCATGCTTTCACCCCCGCGACTTCGGAGATCGCGTCGACGATGTTGCTGTAGGCGCCGCAGCGGCAGATGTTGCCGCTCATGCGTTCACGGAATTCGACGGTCGAGAGCTGCGGCGTCGCGGCCAGGTCGGCCGTGACGTGGCTCGGTACGCCCTGGGCGATTTCACCCAGCATCCCCACCGCCGAGCAGATCTGTCCCGGCGTGCAGTAGCCGCACTGGTAGCCGTCATGCTTGACGAAGGCGGCCTGCATCGGATGCAGGTTGCCGGGTTGGCCGAGGCCTTCGATTGTGGTGACCTTGGCACCCTCGTGCATCACGGCGAGCGTCAGGCACGAGTTGATACGGCGGCCATCGACCATCACCGTGCAGGCGCCGCACTGGCCATGGTCGCAGCCCTTCTTGGTGCCGGTCAGGTGCAGGTGCTCGCGCAGCGCGTCGAGCAAGGTCGTGCGGGTGTCCAGCACCAGGCGCTGCGTCTTGCCGTTGACGCTCAGCGTCACGGGCAAGGGCTGCGGGCCGCTCGCCGCGCGGGCAGGCGCGGCGGCCGCTGGCGCCGCGGCGGCCATTGCCGGCACCGATGCGGACACGGCGCCGGCCTTGAGCAGGCCGCGTCGGGAAATGGTGAACTCGTCGGGCGTCTTCATGTCGCTTGTCGCTCCTTCGTCGTGGTGGCTGGCCGGCTTGGCGCTCGGCCTCGACCAACTCTAGGTCTGAACCTTCGCGCCGAATAGGCGGTGCAACCTTGAAGGACTAACAAGTTCCGGTTGATAGTCAACCGCCCGGGATGTCGGGCTCGGCGTGATGCAGTTGCCGTCTGCGCAACTGCTGCCGAGGGCTGAACCGGAGGTTCAGGTGCCGAAGCGGCCCGCCGGCAGCTGCGCGGCGGCCAGGCCTTGCAGCACATCGCCCACCACGATCACCGAGGGGCTTGCGAGCCCGGCCTCGGCGATGCCGGCCTGCAGCCGGGCCAGCGTGGTCACGATGTGGCGCTGGTGCGGCAGGCTCGCATGCTGGATCACGGCCACGGGCGTGGCGCCCGGCAGGCCGTGCAGCAGTTCGCCCTGGATGTGGCCGGCACCGGCCACGCCCATGTAGATCACCAGCGTGAGCCGCGCGTCGCGCGCGGTGGCGGCCAGCGCGCGCCAGTCGGTCGGGTCTTCGGCCGCGCCCGCGCCGGTCTTGGCATGGCCGGTGACGAACACCACGCCCTGCGCGTGGTCGCGGTGCGTGAGCGGCACCCCGAGCGAGGTGACGGCCGCCAGGCCGGCGGTGATGCCGTTGACCACGCTGCATTCGATGCCCGCTTCGCGCAGGTGCTCCACCTCTTCGCCGCCGCGCCCGAAGATGAACGGGTCGCCACCCTTGAGGCGCACCACGGTCTCGCCTTCGCGCACGGCCGTGATCATGAGTTTTTCGATGAAGGCCTGGGGCGTGCTCTTGCAGCCGCCGCGCTTGCCCACGTGCACGATGCGCGCATCCGGACGCACATAGCCGAGGATCGCGTCGTTCACCAGGTCGTCGACGAACAGCACCGTGGCCGCATGGATCGCCTTGACGGCCTTCAGCGTCAGGAGATCCGGGTCGCCGGGGCCGGCACCGACCAACGTGCAGGTTCCGAGGGTATCGAGGTGGCGCTTCATCTGGCGAAGTGGGTGTGGAAGTTGTTCATGGCACTGCGACAAGCGTGCCAGCCGTGCTGGCGCGCACCATGCGTTTGAGTTCCGGAATGCAGGAGCCGCAGTTGGTGCCGCATTTCAGCGCGCCCTGAAGCTCGGCGAGACGCTCGTCTTCGGAGCCCGAGCAACTGGCAAGGCGCTCGCCGATCGCGGTTTGCGTCACGCCAAAGCAACTGCAGACGACCTTGCCGCGCGCGGCAATGCCGACCGGCGCGGTCGCACCCGGGCGCAGCAACTGGCGGCCGTAGGCCTGCGCGGGCAACTGATCCTGCAGCAAGGCCTTGATCCACGCCTCGGCGCGCGTGTCGCCGCCCAGCAGGAAGGCTTCGAGCAGGGCGTTCTCGCCATCGCGCACCAGTCGAACCGCGCGGCGCTGGCCGCGCTTCGGGTCGGCATAGCGCAAGGCATCGGCACCGTCGAGGGCCAGCAAGCCTTCGATCTGCGCCAGCACTGCATCAGGCGGGGGCTCGTAGGCCGCGGCGCGAAACAGCACCCCCGTGCGCTCGACCACCCCACTGGAGAGGGCTGCCCCGGTGCCGAACGGCACGCAACTGGCAAAGGCAAACGAAGGCATCAGGGCGCGCAGCGCCTGGGCCGCCGCCAGTGCCCGATCCTGCGGCAGCCAAGCCGCCGCCAGCAAGCTCCACGGCAGCTCGGCCTTGAGGATCTTCACCGCCGCATGCTTGAGTTCGGGCTGCTTGGAATCCGGGCAGAAGGCGGGACTCGTCAGCGCGTTGATGCCGGCCAGGCGCTCGCCCGTGCTGGAGCGCCCGCTCAGGTGCTCCTCGCCCCAGTGCATC
>NZ_JASZYU010000003.1 GCF_030316825.1 Variovorax fucosicus
GCGCGCGCGGTGTCCGCTGCCGCGAAGGCGCGTGCGGCGGGGGGCTGAGTTGCCGGGGGGGGCTCAGGGCGGCGGGGCACGCTGCTCCGCGAATGTCCCCCGGCCTGCGGCCTCCTCCTTTATTTCGCTGCGCAGCGTGCCCCACCGCCAGCGACCCACCCCAACGCCTTCCCGCACCGACCCTACCCACAGGCCGTGCCCCGAAACGCCAAGCACGAAGCACACGCGCGCGATGCCCCCGGCAAACGCCAATCGCGCGCCTTCGCCTTCGGCCGAGCGCGGCACAATCGCCCCATGCTCATGTACCCCCACATCGACCCGATCGCACTGCAACTCGGGCCGGTCGCCATCCACTGGTATGGCCTGACCTATCTGGCTGCCTTCGGGCTTTTCTTCTTTCTGGGCACACGCCGCCTCGGCCACGAGCCTTTCCGCTCGATCACCGGGCCGGGCGCCTGGAGCCGCAAGGACGTGGAAGACATCCTGTTCCTCGGCGTGGTCGGCGTCATCGTCGGCGGCCGGCTCGGCTACTGCCTGTTTTACAAGCCGGGCTACTACCTCACTCACCCGCTCGAGATCTTCTTTGTCTGGCAGGGCGGCATGAGCTTCCATGGCGGCTTTCTCGGGGTGATGGCCGCGATGCTGTGGTTCGCGCGTTCGCGCACCCGGCCGTTCTGGCAAGTGATGGATTTCGTTGCGCCCTGTGTGCCCACCGGACTGGCAGCGGGGCGTGTCGGCAACTTCATCAACGGCGAGCTGTGGGGCCGTTTCAGCAGCCCTGACTTGCCGTGGGGCATGGTGTTTCCTCAAAGCGGCTCGATGCTGCCGCGCCATCCGTCGCAGATCTACCAGTTCCTGCTCGAAGGGCTGCTGCTGTTCGTCATCGTGTGGCTCTATGCGCGCAAGGAGCGCAAGACGGGGCAGGTGGCGGCGGCGTTCTGTGCCGGCTACGGGGTGATGCGATTCGTGGCTGAATTCTTCCGTGAGCCCGACGATTTCCTCGGCCTGCAGGCGCTCAACCTGAGCCAGGGCCAGTGGCTGAGCCTGCCGATGATCCTGTTCGGCATCGGCTTGTGGCTCTGGGCTGCGCGCCAGCCCGCGCGACGCGCGCAGGCTGCAGGGTAAATCCGGAGTTTCTGCGTGGCGCGCAGCCTTGTGCGCGATGTCTTCAGCGCTCACAATTACGCGTAATTACAGGAAATTACGAGATACAACGTCATGCGCCTGGTGGCCAACTCCCTGCACCACGAAGTCGCCGCCACGCTGCGCGAGCAGATCTTCGCGGGTACCTTGGCGCCGGGCAGCTTCCTCGACGAGGGCGCGCTGTGCCAGCGGCTCGAAATTTCCCGCACGCCTTTGCGTGAGGCGCTCAAGGTGCTCACGGCCGAGGGGCTGCTGCGGCACGAGCCGCGGCGCGGCTGCTTCGTCAGCGAGGTGACCGAGCGCGACCTCGACGAGATCTTTCCGGTCATTGCGCTGCTCGAGGGCCGTTGCGCCTTCGAGGCGGCGCGCAATGCGAGCGACGCCGAGCTGCGGGAGCTCGACGTGCTGCACGACAAGCTGGCGCGCCACGCGAAAGCCCGGCGCATCACCGACTACTACGCCACCAACCATGTGATCCACGAAGCCATCATCACGCTGGCCGACAACCGCTGGCTCGCACAGGTGATCGGCGACCTGCGCAAGATCCTGAAGCTCGCGCGCCTGCAGCAACTGCACGCGCCGGGCCGGCTGGAGCAGAGCCTGTCGGAACATCTGGCCGTGTTCGCAGCGCTCAAGGCGCGCGACAGCGCCGGCGCCGAAGCGGCCATGCGCACCCACCTGACGCGGCAACGCGAGGCTTTGCGCGAGGTGGCGCAACAACAGAAACTGAGGTTGATGTCATGAACGGTACGGCAACGTGGCTCGAACGCAGCGTGTCGAGGCTTCGGCCAGGTCGCAAGTCGCCCACGCAAGGCGAGGGCGATCGGGCAGACGCGGCAGCGTCGCCGCCGCGCTCGACGCGCGAACGCCTGGACGCCACGCTGCGCCAGAAAGACGAGGCGCTGTCGCCGCGTGCGCTGCGCCGCACGCTGGCCGAGCTCAAGGCCGTGATCGATCCGTCCGTCAGCGAGGTCGAAGGCGGCCGCCGCGCCAAGGTGCTGCAGGGCTGGTATGAGGCGGCCAGCCCGGAAGAGCGGCGCGACCTCTGGCTCCTGATGAGCGAGATCTTCGTGGCCGACCCCGGCAAGGCAAAGGCCGCGCAGGCCCAGTTCGCGGCGGCACTTGGCACGCCGGACGAGGCAGTGGCCGAAGTGAACTACCGCCGCGCCACGGTCTCGCCGCGGCGTCGGCTGCTGCAGCGCTTCAGCGTCTACCCCGAGGGCATTCCGTTCCTGGTCGGCATGCGTGCGGAAATGCAGTCGCACCTCAAGACCGACAAGCGCCTGCGCGCGCTGGACGTGGAGATGGAGTACATGTTCTCCACCTGGTTCGACGTGGGTTTTCTGGACCTGCGCCGCATCAGCTGGGATTCGCCGGCATCGCTGGTCGAGAAGCTCATCAAGTACGAGGCAGTGCACGACATCCAGAGCTGGGCCGACGTGCGCAACCGGCTCGACTCCGACCGTCGTTGCTACGGCTTCTTTCACCCGCGCCTGCCCGGCGAGCCGCTGATCTTCGTCGAGGTGGCACTGGTCGACGCGATGGCCGACAGCATTCCGCCCCTGCTCGATGAATCGGCTGCAGCGGCCGACCTGGACCGTGCCACCACCGCCATCTTCTATTCCATCAGCAACACGCAGAGCGGGCTGCGCGGCGTGAGCTTCGGCGATTCGCTCATCAAGCGCGTGGTCGAAACGCTGAAGGACGAGTTTCCCAAGCTCAAGACCTTTGCCACCCTGTCGCCGATTCCCGGGTTCCGGACATGGCTCGGCAAGAACATGGCGACCCATCTGGCGCATTTCGACGACCGGCAGCGGGGCGAACTCGCCCGAGCGGTCGGCGTCGACACGCCGGCGCCCGCCGACGTTCTCGCGGCGATCGACAAGCCCCTCGGGCTGGCGCCGGCGTCGCCGCTGCGCCATCTGCTGCTGACTGCGGCGGCACGCTACCTGGGCAGCGAAATGACGGACGGCAAACCCGCCGATCCGGTGGCGCGGTTCCACCTTGGCAACGGTGCCCGCGTGGAACGCCTCAACTGGGCCGGCGACCCGTCAACCAAGGGCCTCAGGCAGTCCTATGGACTGATGGTGAACTACCTCTACGATCTCAAGCGGCTCGACAAGCACCGCGCGCTGCTGGCGCAGGGCAAGGTGCCGATATCCGGCGACATCGAGAATCTGCTTCCCAGGAAGAAGAGTTGACGCATTCCTCAACGACAACGGAGACAAGCAAACAATGAACACCCTCTTTCATCGCCGCGACATGTTGCGGTGGGCTGCAGCCGGTGCGGCCGTTGCAGCGGCCGGCACGACGCAGGCGCAGGGGACCTGGCCCACCAGACCCGTCACGATGATCGTGCCGTTCCCGGCCGGTGGCGGCACCGATGCCTTCGCGCGGCCGCTCTCGGCCCAGTTCTCGAAGGCCACGGGGCAAACCCTGGTCATCGACAACCGCGGCGGTGCCGGCGGCACGCTGGGCGCCAGCATCGCATCCAAGGCGGCGGCCGACGGCTACACGTTGTTCATGGGCGCGGTGCACCATGCGATCGCACCTTCGATCTATCCCAAACTCGACTACGACATCGAGAAGGACTTCGTGCCCCTCATGCTGCTGGCCAATGCGCCGCAGGTCGTGGTGGTGAACCCCAAGCGCGTGTCGCAAACCACGCTGCAGGAGTTCGTCGCCTACGCGAAGAAGAACCCGGCCAAGATGAACTACGGCTCGGCCGGCGCCGGCACCTCGCACCACCTGGCAGGTGAACTGTTCAAGCAGCAAACCGGCACCTTCATCACTCACATTCCGTACCGCGGTGCCGGTCCGATGCTGCAGGATCTGATCGCCGGCAACGTGGACGTGTGCTTCGACGGCCTGGGCTCCTCGGCGCAGCACATCAAGGGCGGTCGCATCAAGGCGCTGATGGTGTCTGGCGCCAAGCGCAACCCCGCTTTTCCGGATGTGCCGTGCGCGGCCGAAGTTGGGCTGCCCGGCTACACGGTGACCACCTGGTACGGGCTGTGGGCGCCGAAGGGCACGCCGGCCGAAGTGCAGGCGCGCATCGTCGACGACATGAAAAAGAGCATGGCCACCGACGATCTCAAGACCATCTGGGCAGCCAACGGTTCCGAGATTCCCAATCTCACGATGGGCGCCTACGGCAGCTTCGTCAGCGCCGAGATCAAGCGTTGGGCCACCGTCGTCAAGGCTTCGGGCGCCAAGCTGGAATGAGCGGTTCCGTCCAGCTGCAGCGCGAAGGCGCCATCGCCTTCGTCACGATCTCGCACAGCGGCCGGCTCAACGCCATGTCGCGCGCGATGTGGCTCGTGTTGCGTTCCACCTTCGAAGCCCTGGCGCAGGACGAGGCCTTGCGCTGCGTCGTCGTGCGCGGGGAGGGCGGGGCCTTCTGCGCCGGTGGCGACATCTCCGAATATCCGTCGTTCCGCTTTGCCGAAGAAAGCCTGCGCGCGTTTCACGAAGACGAGGTGTGGGCCGCGCTGCAGGCCATGCTCGAATGCCCGGTGCCCCTGGTGGCCCAGATCGAAGGCGCCTGCATGGGTGCCGGCATCGAGATCGCGAGCTGCTGCGACATCCGGCTGGCCGGCGCCTCTGCAAAATTCGGCGCACCGATCGCCCGGCTAGGCTTCCCGATGGCGCCACGCGAAGCGGCGCTGGTGCGGGGCGCGATTGGCGACACGCTGGCGCGCGACATGCTGCTGGCCGCCAGCGTGCATGGGGCGGCACGGCTGTACGACGCGGGTTTCCTGCTGCAGGTGTTGCCCGACGACACCGTCGCAGATGCGGCGCTGGCCCACGCCGCCCGCATCGCTGCGCTGGCACCCGCTGCAGCACGTCTCAACAAGGCCACGTTTCTCGCATTGAATCGGGCTCCAGTACCCGTCCCACCGGCGCTGCCCCTGGCCTATCGCTATGCCGATTCGGCCGAGCACCGCGAAGGCATTGCCGCCTTTCTTGCCAAACGCTCCCCTGTTTTCTGAGGCCCGCATGAAGAAGACCAACGCCAACCTGTTCGCGGCACTGCGCGCCGCCTTCCCAGCCGACCTCGACAGCATCGCGGTCGAGACCGACAACGGGCTGTTCTATTCCTGGCGCGACCTGGATCGCGCCAGCGCCATGATCGCCAACCTGCTCGATGCGCTCGGCCTCGAGCCTGGTGCGCGCGTGGCGGTGCAGGTCGAGAAGTCGGTCGAGGCGATGCTGCTGTACCTCGCCACGCTGCGCGCGGGCTACGTGTTCCTGCCGCTGAACACGGCCTACCAGAGCGCCGAGATCGAATACTTCATCGGCAATGCAGAACCGGCCGTGGTGGTGTGCACCAGCGCCAATGCAGGCTGGGTCGGGCCGATCGCCCAGGCGGCCGGCACGCGCCACGTGTTCACGCTCGACGACGACCGCACCGGCACGCTGCTCGAAGTGGCGGCGCAGTGCAGCGACCGGCACACCATCGCGCAGAAGGCCGAAAGCGACATGGCCGCGATCCTCTACACCAGCGGCACCACCGGCCGCAGCAAGGGTGCAATGCTGACGCACGGCAACCTGCTGTCCAACGCCGCCGTGCTGAAGGACTACTGGGGTTGGACGAGGGGCGACGTGCTGATCCACACGCTGCCGATCTTCCACGTGCACGGCCTGTTCGTCGCGATGCATGGCGCGCTGCTCAATGGCAGCAAGATGCTCTGGTTCGGCAAGTTCGACCCGAAGCGCATCGTCGCCAGGTTGCCCGAGGCCACTGTGTTCATGGGCGTGCCCACGCTCTATGTGCGCCTGCTGGCGGAGCCGGGCCTGACGAAAAAGGCGGTGCGCAACATGCGCCTGTTCGTCGCCGGGTCGGCGCCGCTCCTGATCGAAACCTTCAACGAGTGGCGCGAGCGCACCGGCCACACCATCCTCGAGCGCTACGGCATGAGCGAAACTGCCATGCTCACGTCCAATCCGTACAACCCGGTGCAGGGCGAGCGGCGCGGCGGCACCGTGGGCTTTCCGCTGCCCGGCGTGCAACTGCGCGTGGTGTCGACGCAGGAAGGCGAAGAGGGCCGCGAATGCACCACCGACGAGATCGGTGGCATCGAGGTCAGCGGGCCCAACGTGTTCGCCGGCTACTGGCGCATGCCCGAAAAGACGCGCGAGGAGTTCACGCACGATGGCTTCTTCAAGACCGGCGACGTCGGCAAGATCGATGGCCTCGGCTACGTCACCATCGTGGGCCGCAGCAAGGACCTGATCATCAGCGGCGGCTACAACGTCTACCCGGCCGAGATCGAGGGCTACATCAACGACCTTCCCGGCGTGGCCGAGAGCGCCGTGGTCGGCGTGCCGCATGCGGACTTCGGCGAGGTGGGCGTTGCCATCGTGATCGCCAAGGCCGGCGCGGCGCTCGATGCCGACGCGATCGTCGCGGCGCTCAAGTCGAAGCTCGCGAACTTCAAGATTCCGAAGCGTTGCTTCGTCGTGTCCGAGTTGCCGCGCAACACCATGGGCAAGGTGCAGAAGGCGCTGCTGCGCGAGCAGCACAAGGGGCTGTTCGCCTAGCTCTTTTCCGTCAGGCCCAGGCCGTTCATGAGCCCGCTGCGCGCATGGCAGTTGATGTATTCGTAGCTCTGCTCGTCGGCCTTCAGCACCGAGACCTCGTGGTACACGCGAAGCTGCAGCTGGAAGTTCAGCGCCTGCACATAGCGCATGAAGCTGCCGAAGATCGCGACGTGCGTGGGGTGCGATTCGGCCCAGCGCTCCATGTCGGCGAGCGAGCGCCAGAAGCTCAGGCCGAAGGACTTCTGCAAGGGCGCACCGGCTGCATCGAGGTGGTGCATGTAGCGGTTGCTGTAGCAGCCGATGCCCAGGCCCTCGTCGCGCAGGAACTCCATGCCCTCGCGCAGCACCGGCTCCATGTCTTCGAGGTAGAGCGTGCGTTCCTGGCCGGTGGTCTCGGCCCATTCCTGGCCGGAGCGGATCATCGCGATGTTCTCGTGACCCGCAACGCGCACGCGCTGGCCCGGTGCCGGCGTGCCCGCAATCACCGCCCGCGTGCCCGAGGGTGCCATCGCATCGGTCTGCGAGAGCGGGATGCGGTCGCGCATCGAACCCCAGTAGCCGTGCTCCTGCAACTCGCCGCTGACTTCGCCCATGACCACGCCGACGCCCTCGAAGCGGTTCGGCGTGTTGAACATGGTCTCGAAGTGCTCGACGCGCGGCGAGGCGATCTCGCGGAAGTGGCCGAGGCCCTCCGACAGCCGATCGTCGGAGCGCCACCACGCGTCGATTTCCGGCGTTGCGCACCAGCGTTCATGGGCGGCCGCTTCGCTCCAGTACGCGATGGCAATCATGTTGTCGTAGCCATCGGCATCGACGTAGTGCGCCAGGTCATGGTGGCCGGGGCCATCGGGCAGCGCGAAGTCGCGCACGATCTTCATCAGCGTGGCGCAGGCGCGGCCCTGCATCTCGGCCCCGCGTGACTGCACCCCGAAATAACCCATGACGACCCGCTTCACCGAGGCCGGCGCGCGGGCCGACCAGACGGGGTAGGGCGGCGTGTAGTCGTCCTCGACGCGGCGGTGCCGCGTGCGAGGGCATTTCAGATGTTCGGCGATGGCGGATTCCATGGCGTGGCTCCGTGCGGTCAGGCCGCGACCGGCAGGCGCGTCTCGGTGTTGGCGGCGATCGCTTCCGGCACGCTGCTCTCGGGTTCGGGCGCGCGCTGCACCACCACGGGTTCGCGGCGTGTCTTGTTCAGCAGCAGTTGCGTGACGTCGGGCCGCGAGTAGTGGCCGCTTGGGTCGGCTGCAGCCTTGGCGAGCGAGATCATGCCGAGGTCGATGTCGGCGATCACCAGCCCTTCCTGGTCTTCGGCCAGCGGCGTGCCGAGCGGTGAACCGTCCGGCGCGTAGATGCGTGCATAGCCGCCGCCGGTCCGCAGCATCTGCTGCTTGGCCGGATCGGTGCACAGCAGGTCGCTCATCGCCTGGGACACGGTTGCGCACGGCGCGACCACGAAGCACTGTCCCTCGGCAGCGTAGATCTGGCTCGCGGCGTTGTTGACCTCCGGGCCGAGCGCGTAGGCCGCGCCGCGGTAGAGCGAGAAGCTGGGCCATGCGCCGCAATGGATCTGCTCGTTCTGCGAATACATCGCGTACTTGCTGAGCGGCTGCAGGTGCTCCCAGCACGAGAGCGATCCGATGTTGCCGAGGGGCGTTTCGACCACGGCGAGGTCGGAGCCGTCGCCTTCGCCGAACACGGTGCGCTCCACGTGCGTGGGCTTGAGCTTGCGGCGCGTCTGCACTGTGTTGCCCTGGTCGTCGATCAGCGCCTGCGCGATGTAGAGGCTGCCGGCGGCCTTTTCGCTGTAGCCGAGCGAGACCCAGATCCTGTGCTTGCGCGCCGCCTCCCTGACGCGGTCGAACTCGGCGGAGCCGACGACCAGCGCGTTGTCGCTGTAGCGCTGCACGAACTGCATGCCCCAGGCCGGTGAATCGAGCCAGATCCACCAGGGGTAGCCGGGCACCCAGGTTTCTGGAAAGGCGATCAGCTTGACGCCCTGGCCGGCGGCCTGGGCCATGAGGTCTATGGTCTTGTCGATGGTGCCGTCGAGGTCGAGGAACACGGGCGCTGCCTGCACGGCGGCGACGCGGAGCTTGGGATGAACGGTGGTGGGCATGAAGGGCCTTCAGAAGCGGTGGATGAAACAACTTCGCACACTTGCGCACCGGGTTTGCGCTGTGGCATGCGGGTTGCTTGAAGCGTAAATTCGCCGCCGCGGAACGTTTTGACCCGAACTTGCGGCGTTCTTGTTCCAGCGTTGCATGCACTTTCCGGGAAACCCCATGAACCAGTTGCTCAGCACTGATGCCGTTGGGCGAGACCAGCGGCTTGCCTACTGGACTGACCTGATCTGCAACGTCTACGTGCAGCTCGGTTGCGACCCGGTGCGCGAGGGCGATACCGGCAGCTTCGAGGGCAGCATTCGCCAGCATTCCCTGCCGAGCCTCGACGTGTCGGTGGTCCGGTCAGGGCCACAGAAGGTCATGCGCACGAGTGGCCACATCTCGCGTTCGAGCGACGACTACTTCCTCGTGAGCATCCAGGCCCAGGGGCATGGCGTGGTGCGGCAGGACGGGCGCGATGCGGTGCTCTCGGCCGGCGACTTCGCGCTGTACGACAGCACGCGGCCTTATCAGCTGCTGTTCGACGACGCCTTCGAGCAAATCGTGCTCAAACTGCCCGGCGAGCGCCTGCGCAGCGAGCTGCGCGACACCGAGGCGCTGACGGCCACCACGGTGTCGGGCAGGGAAGGCGCGGGCCACCTGCTGCTCGGCATGATCCGCACGCTGCGCGAAGACATCGACACGCTGCAGCCGGCGTCGGCCCTGGCGGTGGCCAACGGCGTGCAGAGCATCCTCGTGGCCGGGCTGCAGACGCTGCCCGCGGCGCGCGCACCCGCACTCAGCAACCTCACGGCGTATCACCTCGCGCGTGTGAAGCGGCGCATCGAAGAGCAGCTGGCCGATCCGTCATTGTCGGTGGGCAGTCTCGCGGCAGCGCTGGGGGTGTCGGCGAGCCACATCCACCGCGTCTTCAAGAGCGAGCCGCTGACGCCCTCGCAGTACATCTGGGAGCGCCGGCTCGAAGCCTGCAGCCGCGACCTGCTGGAGCCGCGTCTCGCGGGCCGGCCGGTGGGGGAGATCGCGTATGGGCGCGGGTTCAACGATGCCGCCCACTTCAGCCGCGCGTTCCGCGAGCGCTTCGGCTGCTCGCCGCGCGAGTGGCGGCAGCAGCGCGTGCAATAGCGCTTACTGAACCAGCAGCACCGAGATGTCGGTCTCGGCCACCACCTTGGTGGCAACCGACCCCATCAGCGCACGTCCGAAGATGCCGTGGCCGTGCGTGCCCATCACGATCAGGTCGGCCTTCGCGGCGTTGGCCGACTTGAGGATTTCCTCGGCCGCATTGCCGTGGCGCACGTCGATCGTGTAGCCGCTGATGTTGCGCTCGGCCAGACCGAGCTTGACCGGCTCGATCACCTTGCCCGTTTCTTCCGCGTAGTAGCTGTCGAGCACGTCCTTGCTGACGTGGCGCGCCGCGTGCGGCGGAATGCCGCTGCACACGTTGACCAGCACGAGCTCGTGGCCGTCGACCAGTGAGGCGCGGTGCTTGGCCAGGTAGTCGAGCGCTTTGCGGGTGTGCTTGCTGCCGTCGACGGCAATCAGGATCTTCATGGTGTTCCTCTTTCGAATGTGACGCGATTGCTTATACGGCCCCTCGCGAAGCGCGTACAGACCGGGTTGACCCGGGCTTGTGGCCGATCTCAGCGCAGCACCAGCACGGGCAGCTCCGAATGCGTCAGCACGTGCTGCGTCTCGCTGCCCAGCAACAGGCGCTTGAGGCCTTTGCGCCCGTGCGAAGCCATGACGATCAGGTCGATCTTGTGCTTGCGTGCGGCCGCGATGATCGACTCGGCCACGAGGTCGGAGTTCACGGTCGCCGTTTTCACCGCAACGCCGCTGGCCCGGCCCTTGACCACGATGGCATCGAGCGTGACCCGCGACGCATCGGCCCACTGCTTCTCGATGCGGGCGATGTCTTCCGGCGGAAACGCCATGGCGCCGTCGAGGTAGCTGGTGGGGTAGCGCGGCACGACCGTCAGCGCAACCAGCTCGGCGCCGCTTTGCGCGGCCAGCGCGATCGCGCTCTTCACGGCCTTCTTCGAGAGGACGGAGCCGTCGGTGGCGACGAGGATGCGCTGGAACATGGGTTCTCCTGGGAATTTGAACCAGCATAGGCCGCCCGCCGCGCCATGTGTTGATTCACATCAAGGGTTCAAGGGACAAGCACCGCTAGCCTCGCCGGATGCAAGCCATTCTTCCGTCGAGCCCGGTCGACCTTCCCGCGCATGCGCTGCTGGACGATCCGGCCGAGTGGCCTGCGTTCGGCCATGCGCTGGACGCCGCCGCGCCGGCGGGGCGCTGGCAGTCGCAGGTGGTGATCGAGGGCATGCACTGCGCGGCCTGCGCCTTCACGGTCGAAGTTGCGCTGATGCAGGTGCCCGGCGTGCTCGAGGTGCAGGTCAGCGCCGCGAGCCGGCGTGCCCGCGTGGTCTGGTCGGCCGCGCGGGTCAAGCCTTCGCGCTGGTTCGCGGCGGCTGCCGCGGTGGGCTACCGGCTGGTGCCGGCTGGCGACATCGCGGCGCGTGCGCGGCGCGCGCAGGTGACGCGGCTGGCGTTGTGGCGCTGGCTGGTAGCGGGCTTTTGCATGATGCAGGTGATGATGTACGCGTACCCCGCCTACATCGCGCAGCCCGGCGACATGACGGCCGATGCCGCGCAACTGCTGCGCTGGGCCTCGTGGGTGCTGTCGCTGCCGGTGCTGCTGTTTTCGTGCGGGCCTTTCTTTTCGAGCGCATGGCGCGACCTGCGGGCCCGCCGCATCGGCATGGACCTACCGGTGGCGCTCGGCATGGCCATCACCTTCGTCGTCAGCAGCGCCGCCACTTTCGATCCGGCCGGGCCGTTTGGCCACGAGGTGTACTTCGACGCGTTCACGATGTTCGTGTTCTTCCTGCTCACCGGCCGCTGGTTCGAGGCACGGCTGCGCGACCGGACGGCCGGCGCGCTCGAGGCGCTGATGAACCGGCTGCCCGACAGCATCGAACGGCGGGATGTCGACGGCAGCTTCAGCCGGGTCGCGGTGCGGCGGCTTGCGGCCGGCGATGTGGTGCGCGTGCTGCCGGGCGAGGCCTTTCCCGCCGATGGCACGGTGATCGAGGGCGACACCTCGGCCGACGAGGCGCTGCTCACCGGCGAGTCGCGTCCGGTGCCGCGTCCGTGCGGCGCGCAGGTGCTGGCCGGCAGCCACAATCTTGACGCGGCGGTGCTGGTACGCATCGACACCGTCGGGCCTGGCACGCGCTTCGCGCAGATCGTGGCGCTGATGGAAAGCGCCTCGATCGACAAGCCGCGCCTCGCGCAGCTCGCGGATCGCGTTGCACGCCCCTTTCTGGGCGTGGTGCTCGCGGCGGCGGCGCTGGCCTTCGTGGTCTGGTGGCCGACCGATCACGGCAAGGCGCTGATGGCGGCGGTGGCGGTGCTGATCGTGACCTGCCCCTGCGCACTTTCGCTCGCCACGCCGGCCGGCATGCTCGCGAGCGCCGGTACGCTGGCGCGGGGAGGCATGCTGGTGCGCAACCTGCAGGCGCTGGAGGCACTGGCCTCGGTCGATACGGTGGTGTTCGACAAGACCGGCACGCTGACGCGCGACACTCCACGGCTCGAGCGCGTCTACTGCCGGCGCGGCATTCGGCCAGGCGATGCGGTTGAGCTTGCCGCGGCGCTCGGCGCCCAGTCGCTGCACCCAGCTGCGCGTGCGGTGGTGGGCGCCTGGAACGCGCAGTACCGCATGCCGCCGACGTGGATGGTTTCCGACCTGACGGAGCACGCCGGGCAGGGGCTCGAAGGTGCGGCATGGCAGGGAGCCGCGGGGGCACGGCTGCCGCGCCGCATGCGCCTGGGGGCGGCGGCCTTCTGCGGCGTCGCGCCGCTGCAGGTCGAGGCGGCGCAGGTCCATCTCAGCGACGAAGGCGGTTGGGTCGCGAGCTTCGTGCTGGCCGAAGACCTGCGTGATGACGCGGTGGCCGCAGTGCACGCGCTCGGGGCGCAAGGGCTGGCCGTGCGGCTGCTTTCCGGCGACCGGGGCGCCGCGGTGCGCGATGTGGCGGGCCGCGTCGGCATTCCGCAGGCCCAGGGCGACTGCCTGCCCGAAGACAAGCTCGATGCGCTGCGGCAACTGCAGGCGAAGGGCCGGCGTGTCGCGATGGTCGGCGATGGCCTCAACGACGGGCCGGTGCTGGCGCAGGCCGATGTTTCGTTCGCGTTCGGCCGGGCCGTTCCGCTGACCCGGGCGCGTGCCGACTTCATCGTGCTGAGCGAGTCGCTGGCCAGCATCCCGCAGGCGATCGCGCAGGCGCGCCGCACGCTGCGGGTGGTGCGGCAGAACCTCTGGTGGGCGGCCGGCTACAACGCGCTGTGCGTGCCACTGGCGCTCGCCGGGCTGCTGCCGGCCTGGCTGGCCGGCCTCGGCATGGCGGTCAGCTCGCTGGTGGTGGTGCTCAACGCGGCGCGCCTCGCAGTGCCGTGCGGGGGCGGGCGCTGATGGACATCCTCTTTTTGCTCATCCCGTTCTCCGTGGTGCTGGTGCTGCTGATCCTGGCCGGGCTCTGGTGGGCGGTCGACCGTGGCCAGTTCGACGACGTCGAGCGCGAAGGCGAGCGCATTCTGCGCAACGATTGATCTGCATCAAGGCGACGTGCCGGGCACGCACCGACACTGGCCGCAGTTAACAAAAGGCCAGACGATGCACGCTGACAACCCTCCTGTTGCGGTCTACGAAGACACCGTCATACGGCAATTCGCACTTATGGCGGTGGTATGGGGCGTGGTCGGCATGCTGGTCGGCGTGCTCATCGCGTCGCAGCTCGCGTGGCCCGAAATGAACTTCGGCATTCCCTGGCTCAGCTACGGGCGCCTGCGTCCGCTCCACACCAATGCGGTGATCTTCGCCTTTGGCGGCTGCGCGCTCATGGCGACCAGCTTCCATGTGGTGCAGCGAACCTGCCAGGTTCCGCTGTTCGCGCCGAAGCTGGCGTCGTTCGTGTTCTGGGGCTGGCAGGCCGTCATCGTCGCTGCCGCGTTGAGCCTGCCGATGGGCTATACCTCCGGCAAGGAGTACGCCGAGCTCGAATGGCCGATCGACATCCTGATCACCCTGGTGTGGGTGGCGTACGCGGTCGTGTTCTTCGGCACCATCGGCATGCGAAAGGTGCGCCACATCTACGTGGCCAACTGGTTCTACGGCGCCTTCATCATCGCGGTGGCGCTGCTGCACATCGTCAACAGCGCGGCCATACCTGCCGGCTGGATGAAGAGCTACTCCGCCTACGCGGGCGTGCAGGACGCGATGGTGCAGTGGTGGTACGGCCACAACGCGGTCGGCTTCTTCCTCACCGCCGGCTTCCTCGGGATGATGTACTACTACATCCCCAAGCAGGCCGGCCGCCCGGTGTATTCGTACCGGCTCTCGATCGTGCACTTCTGGGCGCTGATCTTCACCTACATGTGGGCGGGCCCGCACCACCTGCACTACACCGCGCTGCCGGACTGGACGCAGTCGATCGGCATGGTGTTCTCGCTGATCCTGCTGGCGCCGAGCTGGGGCGGCATGATCAACGGCGTGATGACGCTGTCGGGCGCCTGGGACAAGCTGCGCACCGATCCGATCCTGCGCTTCCTCATCGTGGCGCTGTCGTTCTACGGCATGGCGACCTTCGAGGGGCCGATGATGTCGATCAAGACGGTCAACGCCCTGAGCCACTACACCGACTGGACGGTCGGCCACGTGCACGCAGGTGCGCTGGGCTGGGTCGGGCTGATCTCGATGGGCTCGCTCTACTACCTGATCCCGCGCATGTACGGCCGCACCGAGATGCACAGCGTGCCGGCCATCGAACTGCATTTCTGGATGGCGACCGTCGGCATCGTGCTCTACATCGCCGCGATGTGGATCGCCGGCGTGATGCAGGGCCTGATGTGGCGCGCGGTCAATCCCGACGGCACGCTCACCTACACCTTCGTCGAAAGCGTGAAGGCGACCTTCCCGTACTACGTGGTGCGCCTCGTCGGCGGGCTGCTGTACCTCGGCGGCATGCTTGTGATGGCCTGGAACGTCTGGATGACGGTGGGCTTCGGCCGCTCGGTCAACGCCGTCATTCCGCAGCCTGTGGCCGCGCACGCCTGAGGAAGCCACATGTCCGACAAGACCACAACCCCCAAGACCGGCTTCTCGCACGAGAAGATCGAGACCAACAACTTCCTGATGATCGTGCTCATTCTGCTGGTCATCGCCATCGGCGGGCTGGTCGAGATCGTGCCGCTGTTCTTCCAGAAGTCGACCACCGAAGCGGTGAAAGGGGTGGAACCCCTCAAGTCGCTGCAACTGGTCGGGCGCGACATCTACCTGCGCGAGGGTTGCTACAACTGCCACTCGCAGATGATCCGGCCGTTCCGGGCCGAGACGCTGCGCTACGGGCACTACTCGGTGGCGGGCGAGTTCGTCTACGACCATCCGTTCCAGTGGGGCAGCAAGCGCACCGGCCCTGATTTGCACCGCGTCGGCGGCAAGTACAGCGACGAGTGGCACCGCATCCACCTGAACAACCCGCGCGACGTGGTGCCCGAGTCGAACATGCCCGGCTATGCCTGGCTCGACAAGGCGATGGTGGACGGCGCCACGACCGCCACCCACATGACCGCGCTGCGCCGCGTCGGCGTGCCCTACACCGACGCGCAGATCGCGGCGGCGCCGGCCGACGTCGACGGCAGAACCGAACTCGATGCACTGGTGGCCTACCTGCAGTCGCTCGGCCTCGCACTCAAGTAAAGGAAGCACGATGGACGTCACCACCCTGCGCATCGCGGCCACGCTGGCCTCGTTCGCCACTTTCATCGGCATCGTCGTCTGGACTTACTGGCGTCGCAACGCCAGCGCCTTCGACGAAGCGGGCCGGTTGCCGTTCGAACAGGACTGAGGCCGCACCATGAGCGATTTCATCAGCGACTTCTGGTCGCACTACGTCACGGTGGTCGTGCTGGCCAGCATCCTGGCCTGCGCGCTGCTGCTGTGGGTCACGGCCCGCACGCGCGCCCCGACCGGCAGCGACAACACCACCGGCCACGTCTGGGACGAAGACCTGCGCGAGATGAACAACCCGCTTCCGCGCTGGTGGGTGGGCATGTTCGTGCTCACGATCGTGTTCGGGCTGGGCTATCTCGTGGCCTATCCGGGCCTGGGCAGCTATGGCGGCGAGCTCGGCTGGAGCACCCGCAGCGAGTACGCGGGCGACGTCGCAGCCGCCGACCGTGCGCTGGAGCCGGTCTACGCGAAATACGCCGCGATGGCGCCCGAACAGGTCGCCGGTGAACCGGGCGCCATGGCCATCGGCGAGCGCCTGTTCCTGAACAACTGTGCGCAATGCCACGGCTCCGACGCGCGCGGCAGCAAGGGCTTTCCGAACCTGACCGACAACGACTGGCTGCACGGCGGCACACCCGACAAGATCAGGGAGACCATCACGCAGGGCCGCACCGGCGTCATGCCGCCGATGGCGGCCGCGGTCGGCACGCCCGACGACGTGAAGAACGTGGCCAACTATGTGCTGAGCCTGTCGGGCAGTCCGCACGACTCGCTGCGCGCCGGCCTTGGCAAGAGCAAGTTCACCGCATGCGCGGCCTGCCACGGCATCGGCGGCGTCGGCAACCAGGCGATGGGCGCACCCAACCTGCGCGACAACATCTGGCTCCATGGCTACGGCCAGGAAGCCATCATCGCGATCATCAACAACGGCAAGACCAACCAGATGCCGCCGCAGCAGGGCCGGCTGACCGAAGCGCAGATCCAGGTGCTCGCGTCCTATGTCTGGGGCATGTCCAACAAGGCCGCAGCGGCGCCCTGACAACCATGGCCGAACCGCTGCCCGCCACTTCGCCCTTGCGCCCGCGCAAGGTGATTCCGATCGTCGCGGCGGAGCAGGGCAGCGGGCTCTACGCGGCGCACAGGAAGATCTACCCGCGCAGCATCAGCGGGCTGTTCGCGCGCTGGCGCTGGGCCATGGTGTTCCTGACACAGCTCGTGTTCTACGGCCTGCCCTGGATCGAGTGGGGCGGCCGCCAGGCGGTGCTGTTCGACCTCGGCGCCCGGCGCTTCTACCTGGGCAGCCTGGTGCTGTACCCGCAGGATCTGATCTACCTGACCGGACTGCTGGTGATCTCGGCGCTCTCGCTGTTCCTGTTCACGGCGGTGGCGGGTCGGCTCTGGTGCGGCTACGCTTGCCCGCAAACCGTCTATACCGAGATCTTCCTGTGGGTGGAGCACAAGATCGAAGGCAATCGCGTCGCGCGCATGCGTCTCGACGGCGAGCCGTTCTCGCTCGAAAAGCTGGTCAAGAAGTGGTTCAAGCACATTGTCTGGCTGGGCATCGCGCTGTGGACAGGCTTCACCTTCGTCGGCTACTTCACGCCCGTGCGCGAACTCGGCATGGAATTCCTGCAGACCCGCATGGGCTCGTGGGAGGTGTTCTGGGTGTTCTTCTACGGCTTTGCCACCTACGGCAGCGCGGGCTTCATGCGCGAACAGGTGTGCCAGTACATGTGCCCCTATGCGCGCTTTCAGGGTGCCATGTTCGACCGCGACACGCTGATCGTGAGCTACGACGTGGAACGCGGCGAGCCGCGCGGCCTGCCTGCCAAGGGCCCGCAGGAAGCCCGATCCGGCGACTGCATCGATTGCGACCTGTGCGTGCAGGTCTGCCCGGCCGGCATCGACATCCGCCAGGGCCTGCAGTACGAATGCATCGGCTGCGGCCTGTGCGTCGATGCCTGCAACACCGTCATGGAAAAGCAGCACCGGCCACTGGGGCTGATCCGCTATGCCACGCAGAACAGCATGGCCGGGCACTGGACCAACGGCGAGATCCGTCGGCGCGTGCTGCGGCCGCGCGTGTTGATCTACACCGGCGTGCTGGCGGCGCTGTGCCTCGGGTTGCTGGCCAGCCTGGTAGTGCGCATGCCGCTCAAGGTCGACGTGGTGCGGGATCGCGCGTCGCTGGCCCGCATCGCCGAGGGTGGACGGCTCGAGAACGTCTACCGCCTGCAGATCATGAACGCGACCGAGCAGCCGCAGCGCTACAGCATCGAGGCAACTGGCCTCGAGGGCCTGTCCGTGCTCCCGGCGGAGCCGGTGGAAATCGAAAGCGCCCAGTCGCGCTGGGTGGCAGTGCGCCTGCAGATCCCGTATGGCAGCGCGGCACCCGGCTCCCACACCGTGCACTTCGGCGTGCGCTCGGCCGATGGCAGTGCGCAGGTGTCCGAGAAGGCCGCTTTCCTGGTGCCCCGTTGACCCGGAGGAGACAAAGATGAAAAAAATGAACGAGCAAGAACCCGCACCGCCGGTGCCGGCTGCACCCTGGTGGAAGTTCCCGCTGGTGTGGATGGTGATCGCGGGGCCGGCGTGTGTGGTCGTCGCCGGCTTCGGCACGCTGTGGATCGCGCTGGCGATCCCCGATCCCGTGGTCGCCGAGGACTACTACCGTCAGGGCATCCAGATCAACCGCACGCTGGCCGACAAGAAGCTGGTGCCGGCGCTGGTCGGGCGCAACCACGCGGCGACGCCAGGCAACGACATGCCCGCGCCGAAGCGCGCTGCGCCGTGACCGCGCGCGCGGCACTCTGGATCCTGTGGCCCGGCTTCCTGCTGGCCTGCAGCTTCGAGCTGCTGGTGTTCGCGCTGGTTGATCCGGCCGACCTGCGCTGGGGCAGCGAGTCGCTCGGCCTGTCGCGCCAGGCGGTCTACACGATCGGCTTCTTTGTGTTCTGGGTGCTGGCCGCGGCTTCGAGCGCGCTGACCATGGTGCTGGTGTCGATGCCTGCGCGGGATCTCAGCAAGCCGCCGGAGTGACGATGCGGTGCAGTGCGTCGGGCTCGACGATGCGCACATGCCGGTTGTCGACCTCGACGATGCCGTCGGTGACGAACTTCGACAGCGTACGGCTCACGGTCTCGAGCTTCAGGCCGAGGTAGCTGCCGATCTCTTCGCGCGTCATGCGCAGCACCAGTTCCGACCGCGAGAAGCCGCGCGCATGAAGCCGCTGCACCAGGTTGAGCAGGAAGGCGGCCAGCCGCTCTTCGGCCCGCATGCCGCCCAGCAGCAGCATCACGCCGTGCTCGCGCACGATCTCGCGGCTCATGATCTGATGCACATGGCGCTGCAGCGAGGTGATCTCGCGCGAGAGTTCCTCGATGCGGTCGAACGGCATCACGCAGACTTCGGAGTCTTCCAGCGCCACAGCGTCGCAGGTGTGGTGGTCGTTCACGATGCCGTCGAGGCCGATGATCTCGCCGGCCATCTGGAAGCCGGTGACCTGGTCGCGGCCGTCTTCGGTCGCCACGCGTGTCTTGAACACCCCGGTGCGAATCGCATAGAGCGAGGTGAAGCGCTCGCCGCTGTGAAACAGCGTCTCGCGCCGCTTCACCTTGCGGCGCGTCGCCACGATGTCGTCGATGCGATCGAGCTCGGACGGCAGCAGGCCCACGGGCATGCAGAGTTCGCGCAGATTGCAGTTCGAGCAGGCGACCTTGATGGTTTGAGGGGTCATGGCAATGGAGGCTCTCTTTGAGCAATTTTCAGCCCCTGCGTCTGCAGCTGAGTTGATTCAGGTCAATGGATCTTCGGCGGGCCGGCCGCACAGTCGATGGGTCATGCCCTCGATTTCCACCGCCGTTTTGTTCGACCGCTACCAGCAGGCCGATCGCAACCGCACGCGGTTCTCCCGCATCATCTAACTCGACCGGCCGCCACCATGCAAACCGCACTGGCCGCTTCGGCTTTTCTGATGGGCCTGGCCGGCGGCCCGCATTGCGTCGCCATGTGCGGCGCGGCTTGCGCCGGCGTGGTTCGCATCGTGCGCGCAGCGCCGAACGGTGGCGTGGCCGCACTTTCCGCGGACGACGGTGCGGGCCGCATGCTGCTGCTGCAGATCGGGCGCATCGCGGGCTATGCAGCCGGCGGGGCACTGGCCGCTGCAGCGGTGGGCAGTCTTGCCGTGGCGAGCGAGCACGTGGCGCTGCTGCGCCCGGTCTGGACGATGCTGCATGTGGCCGTGCTCGCGTGGGGCGTGGTGCTGGCCGTGGCGGGGCGGCAGCCGCGCTGGTCGCACCGCGCCGGGGGCTGGCTCGCAACGCGGCTGCGGCCCCTGAACGGTTCGGCCCCGGGGCTGCTTGCCACCGGCGCGCTGTGGATCGCGATGCCCTGCGGGCTGCTGTATTCGGCGTTGATGCTGGCGAGCCTGGGCAACGGGCCGGCGCAGGGCGCACTCGTCATGGCGCTGTTCGGTGTCGGCAGCGGGCTGTGGTTGATGCTGGCCCCCTGGCTCTGGCAGCGCCTGCGCCACGGCGTCGGGTCCCTGCGGCAGGTCTGGGGCACCCGCGTGGCGGGCGTGTTGCTGGCGGGCGTCGCGTCGCAGGCACTCTGGATCGACCTGCGACACCAGATCGAAATCTGGTGCCGGTGAGCGCGGGGCGGATGGCCGCCTACTCGAGTCCCAACGCCGCCGACGGCAGGCTCACGCGAATGGACTCAGCGACGGCCTTGGCGCGCGACTTCGCTTCGGGTGCGCGCACCAGCAGCACGGGCACCGGCGCATAGCGCAGGATGTGCTCGGCGCTGCTGCCCAGCACCAGCCGGCCGACGCCGCGGCGCCCGTGGGTGCCGAGCACGATGAGGTCTGCCGGCCATTGCGCCGCTTCCGCCGTGACCAGCTCGTGTACCGAGTTCGAGAAGTTGTCGCGCAGCGCCGTTTCAACGTCGACGCCCGCAGTCGTCGCCCTCTCGCGGGCTTCCTCGAGAACCCTTGCGCCTTCCTTGCGCAGCACGCCGAGCCAGTCGCCGGCGTGGCCCGAATAGGCGTCCATGGCGAGCGCGAAAGACAGCTCGTCGATGACGTGGATCAGGCGCAGCCGCCCCTTGGTGAGTTGAGCCAGGCGGATGGCTTCGTCCAGGCCGAGGTTCGAGGTCGAACTGCCGTCGACCGGAACAAGAATCTTCTGGTACATGGCGTGCTCCTCTTTGTCGCAAGAACAGGGAGCATCAGTATGAAATGACCCGTCCCTGGGGTCTTGATCCGCGTCAAGGAAGGGGGATTGGGGCGGGCCGCTGGCGGCGGGTGGCCCCTTCCGCGAATGTCCCCCGGCCTGCGGCCTCCTCCTTTATTTCGCTGCAGGGGCCACCCACCACCAGCGGCCTGGGCACGCTCTGAATGTTCAGCGCGAACCGGCCCCGCCGCCCTGATCCCACCCCGGACCCTCAGCGCCCACAATCAACGCAGGACTCTGTGAATGCAAGACCGTATCAGCCGCGCAAGCCCTTCCAGAGCATGTAGGCCGCCAGCACATACAGGATGCTCGCGAACACCCGCTTGAGCTTCTTCACGGGCAGGCTGTGCGCGGCTTTTGCACCCAACGGTGCGGTGAACACGCTGCAGATGGCAATGACCACCAGCGCCGGCAGCCAGATGTAGCCGAACGAGCCGGACGGCAGCCCCTGCACCGACTGGCCGCTCACGATGTAGCCGACCACGTTGGCCACAGCGATCGGGAAACCCAGCGCCGCGCTCGTGGCCACCGCGTTGTGGATAGCGACGTTGCACCAGGTCATGAACGGCACGCTGATGAAGCCGCCGCCGGCGCCGACCAGGCCTGAGAGAAAACCGATCGCACCGCCCGCGGCGAGCTGGCCGCCGGTGCCGGGCATCTGCCGCGTGGGCTTGGGCTTCTTGTCGAGGAACATCTGTGTGGCCGAGAAGCCCACGAACAGCGCAAAGAAGATCGCCAGCGCGGTGCCCTTGAGCAGCGCGAAAACGCCGAGGCTGCCGACCAGGCTGCCGATCACGATGCCGGGCGACAGCCGCTGCACGATGTCCCAGCGCACGGCGCCGCGCTTGTGATGGGCGCGCACGCTCGAGATCGAGGTGAAGATGATCGTGGCCATCGACGTGGCAATCGCGATCTTCACGGCGAGGTTGGCCGGCACACCGCGCTGGCCCATGATGATCGTGATGAAAGGCACCATCAGCATGCCGCCGCCGATGCCCAGCAGGCCTGCGAGAAATCCGGTGGCGAGGCCGAGCGCCGCGAGTTCGGCGATCAGCAGGGGTTCGAGCATCATGGTGGCAACGCGCCTCTGAAAAAAAGACGGCCCCGGGTGAGGGGGCCGTCGTTTCATGAATAGGTGTCTGCAGGTGGGTGCCGAACCCGCATCCTGAACCAGGGTTCAGGTGGGCGAGGGCAGCAAGACTTCGGGTTCATCTGACGCGAGATGATCACGCCCGTCAAGCAATGTACCAAGCCCGGCTCCGGAGAGCATTGGAACAAGGAAATATAAAGCCCGACACGCACTGCAGACAGGTCGGATTTTACGCCGGCAACGTGCCGCGGATGCCGGTGATCAGAGCAAATGTCCGTCGCCGGCGAGGGCGCTGTCGAGTCGGTGCAGCAATTGCGACAAACGTGGGTCGTTCGCGTCGGAATCGCTTGACACGGCCACCGCCGCGGGTATTGCAACCGGTGCCGCTGCCACCACGGCAGCGGGCGCCGCTTCGGCCTGCACCAGATCGAACGCCAGATTCAGCGAGGCCAGCACCGCGATGCGGTCGCGTGCCTTCACCTTGCCGGCGTCGCGGATCTTGCACATGGCGGCATCGACCCGCTCGACTGCGCTGCGCAATTGGGTTTCTCCGCCTTCGGGGCAGCCGAGCAGGTAGCTCTGGCCCATGATCTGAACTTCGATCTGCTTCATCGTCTGGATTTATTCGGTGGCGGGTGGTTCGGCCGGCAGCCGCTCGAGCATCGCGTCGATGCGCGTGCGCGCCGCCGCGAGCCGCGACTTCAGCGCGTCACGCTCGCGCGTGAGCGCATCGACCTGTTCCTGCAACAGCGCATTGGTGCGTTGCACCTCTTCGTGGCGCACGAGCAGACGTTCCACTCGCTCGGCGATCTGGTCGATGGGGCTGGGGGCGGACATGGTGGGCGATTGTAGGTTCCCCTGCTTTCAAACACTTTCAAATTAGAATCGAACCCGTTGGTGCTCGCGCCGCGGTTCACGCGGCACAGTTCAACGGGAAGCAGGAGTCGAGGCCCCCAACAAGGCCGAAGCCACCTGCGCTGCCCCCGCAACGGTCAAGCAGACGGCGCCCGAAGCTCACGCTTTCGGCGCCACTTTCATCCCATCAAGCCACTGGGCGCCCTGAAACAGGTGCCTGGGAAGGCGGATGAAAGCAGGACTGCCAGCCCGGATACCGGCCAACGAGGCGGCTGCCGCATGCGTCAAGCACGAGGCAGCCATGACGCCCAAACACCGGCGGGGAGGCCGGTGACGGGCATTGCTGATCCGGTCCCTTGTCATGAAAACCAGCGCTCCATTCCTGGCTGCCCTGCTGCAGTTGCCCCTCGTCGCCTTCGCGCAGACATCCGCCACCCTCGACGAAATCGTCGTGACCGCCAACCGCACCCCGCAGCCGTTGTCCGAACTGGTCGGCGACATGTCCGTCATCGAACGCGACACCATCGAGCGCGCCGGCGCGGTCGGCGTGGCCGACCTGCTCGCGCGCCTGCCCGGCATCGAGATCTCGCGCAACGGCGGCGCGGGCAGCAACACCAGCGTGTTCATCCGCGGCGCCGAGACGCGCTTCACCGCCGTCTACATCGACGGCGTGCGGGTCGATTCGCAGTCGACCGGTGGTGCCACCTGGGAAAGCATCCCGCTCGCGCAGATCGAACGCATCGAAGTGCTGCGCGGCCCGGCCGCGGCGGTGTACGGATCCGATGCCATCGGCGGCGTGATCCAGCTCTTCACCCGCCGCGGCGAAGGACGCCCGCTGCCTTACGTCGGCGTCGGCTTCGGCAGCTACGGGCTGCGCCGCTCCGAAGCGGGCATCAGCGGTGCCGCAGGCGCCTTCGACTATTCGCTCGGCGTCGCCCACGAGGAAAACAAGGGCTTCAACATCCAGCCCTGGAACAAGCGAACGGTGAGCAGGGACGGCTACACCAACCCCGACCGCGATGGCTACCGTACCGACTCGGCCAACGTGCGCCTGGGCTACCAGATCACGCCCGACCAGCGCGTCGAGGCGACGGTGCTCTACAACGACCAGCAGGCGCGCTACGACTCGACGTCGCGCACCCTGCCACGGCCGCCGCGAACCTTCTTTCCGGACGACATCGGCTACCAGCGCCTGCGCACGGCAGGGCTGGCATGGACCGCCAAGTGGAACGAGGTCTACAGCACGCGCGTGCAGATCACCGACTCCGTCAACGCCTACGAGACCGAGCCGTCGTACTACGCCACGCGGACCCACCTGCGCGGTTATTTGCTGCAGAACGAGTTCCGCTTCGGCCCGCACCTCGTGACCGCCACGCTGGAGCGCCGCGAGGACGGCCTGACCAACCCGCCTGCCACTTCCACCGCCACGTTGCTCAAGCGTGACCGTTCGCAGGATGCGCTGTCGCTTGGCTACGGTTTCGTGCAAGGCCCGCATTCGCTGCAGCTGAACGTGCGCCGCGACGACGACAGCGAGTTCGGCGGCAAGACCACCGGCAGCGCAGCCTACGGCTTCGCCATCACCCCGCAGTGGCGTGCCACCGCCTCGGTGGGCTCCGCGTTCCGCGTGCCAACGCTCTACCAGCGCTTCAGCGAATATGGCCTGGCGAGCCTGCAGCCCGAATCGAGCCGCAACGCCGAGGTCGGCCTGCGCTACACCGACGGCCCCACCAGCGCCGGCATCGTGCTCTACCGCAACCGGGTGAACAACCTGATCACCTTCGACAGCAACGCGCGCGGCTGCGCATCGGCCTTTGGCTGCTACCGCAACACGGCGCGTGCCGAGTACGAGGGCGTGACGCTGTCGGCCGGCCACCGCATCGGCGACGTCACCCTGCGCGCCTCGCTCGACTTCCAGGATCCGCGCGACCTCGGCACCGACAAGCAGCTCGCGCGCCGTGCCCGCAAGCACGCGACCCTCGGCGCCGACTGGCGCGTGGCCGGCTGGACCCTGGGCGCCGAAGTGCAGACCTCGGCCAGCCGCTTCGACGATGCGGCCAACACCGTGCGGCTCGGCGGCTACACGCTGCTCAACCTGTCGGCGAGCACGCAGATCACACCGTCGCTCAGCCTGCTGGTGCGCATCGACAACGTGGGCGACAAGGACTACACGCTGGCGCGCGGCTACGCCACGGCCGGCCGCAGCGGCTACGTGGGCCTCAAGTGGACGCCGTCGCTGTAACCACCGCCGCCGTCCTGGTGGCGGCGCCGGCCTCGGGCCAGGGCAAGACCACCGTGGCGGCCGCGCTTGCGCGGCTGCATGCGCGGCAGGGCCGCACGGTGCGCGCCTTCAAGTGCGGGCCGGACTTTCTCGATCCGCACTGGCTTGCGCTCGCCACCGGCGCGCCGGTGCATTCGCTCGATCTCTGGATGACGGGCGAGGCCGATTGCCGGCGACGCCTGCACGCGGCGGCGGCCACGGCCGACCTCGTGATCGTCGAGGGCGTGATGGGCCTGTTCGACGGCGATCCGAGCGCGGCCGACCTGGCCGAGCGCTTCGGCCTGCCGGTGCTGGCCGTGATCGACGCGCAGGCCATGGCCGGCACTTTCGGCGCGCTGGCCTTCGGGCTGCAGAACTTTCGCCCCGGCCTGCCGTGGGCCGGCGTGCTGGCCAACCGCGTGGGCAGCGACCGCCATGCCGGCATGCTGCAGGACGCGCTGCGCGAGCCCGACCAGTGGCTCGGCGCCTTGCAGCGCGGACCCGGTTTCGCGTTGCCGGAGCGGCATCTGGGGCTGGTCGACAGCGGCGAGCTCGGCGATGCGATGCAGCGGCTCGATGCCGCCGCCGACGCGCTGGCGGCGACGCCGCTTGGGCAGCGGACGATCGCGCAGTTGCCGCAGGTGCATTTCGCGGCAGGACCGACCGCCGCCGCGATCAAGCCGTTGCTGGCCGGCCGAACCATCGCCATCGCGCGCGACGCGGCCTTCTCGTTCATCTACCCGGCCAATCTCGACACGCTGCGCCTGCTGGGCGCACGGCTCGTGTTCTTCTCGCCGCTGGCCGGCGACGCCTTGCCGGCGTGCGACGCCGTGTGGCTGCCCGGGGGCTACCCCGAGCTGCACGCCGCGACGCTCGCCAACCGCGACGACATGCGTGATGCCCTCGGCGCGCATGCGGCCGCAGGCAAGCCGGTCTGGGCCGAGTGCGGCGGCATGATGGCGCTGTTCGATGAACTGGTCACGAAAGACGGCGAGGTGCAGCCGATGTGGAGCCTGTTGCCCGGCCGGGTGACCATGCAGAAGCGGCTGGCGGGCCTGGGACCGCAGCAGCTCGCCATTGCGGGCGATGCCTTGCGCGGCCACACCTTCCACTACTCGACCTGCGACACGCCGCTGGCGCCGGCGGGCCGCACGGCCAGGCCGGGCGTCGATGCGGCCGTGGGCGCACGGGCCGGCGAGGCTTTCTACGTGCACGGCTCGGTGCGTGCCAGCTACTTCCACGCGTGGTTCGCGTCGAACCCCGAGGCGACCGCGCACCTGTTCGACCGGCATCCCATCGAGGTGGCGCATGGCTGAACGCGAATTCGTCCTCGGCGGCCAGAAGAGCGGCAAGTCGCGCCACGCGGAGCAGCGTGCGGCCGACTGGCTGGCTCGGTCGCCGCAGCACCGCGCGGTGCTGATCGCGACCGCGCAGCCCTGGGACGACGAGATGCGCGAACGCATCGCGCGCCACCGGGCGGATCGTGCCGAACGCGTGCCAGGCCTTGCGACCGTGGAGGAGCCGATCGCGCTGGCCGAAGCCATCGCCGCACATGACAATCCCGACACACTGGTCATCGTGGACTGCCTCACGCTCTGGCTCACCAACCTGCTGATGCCGGCGGATACCGATGCCGCTCGACCGGCATCGTCGTCTGCACAGGCGGCGATGCTGTCGATCGCCATCCGCGAGCGGCGCGGGCCCCTCGTGCTGGTCGGCAACGAGATCGGCCTCGGCGTGATCCCGATGGGGCGCGAGGTGCGTGCTTTCGTCGACGCCCTCGGTCGGCTCAACCAGGAGGTGGCCGCCGCGTGCGATCGCGTCACGTTGATGGCGGCGGGCCTGCCACTCACATTGAAGGCGCCTTCATGAAGAACCTGCTGGCGGCCCTGCTGCTGACGACATGCCTTGCCGCTGCCCACGCCTACGACGTCGTCGATGAGCGCGGCGTGGCCGTGAGCCTGCCGCAGCCGCCGCAGCGCATCGTTACCCTGCTGCCGTCGCTCACCGAATCGGTCTGCGAGCTGGGCGCGTGCGAGCGGCTGGTCGGCACCGACCGCTATTCGAACTGGCCGGATTCGGTGAAGGCGCTGCCCAAGGTCGGTGGCGGGATCGACCCGAACGTGGAGGCCATCGTCGCGCTCAAGCCCGACGTGGTGCTGCTCGCCAAGTCGTCGCGCGTCACCGAACGGCTGGAGCAGCTCGGCATGAAGGTGCTGGTGCTCGAGCCGAAGAGCCATGCCGACGTGCGGCGCGTGCTCGACAAGCTCGGCCAGGTGCTGGCGGTCGACGATGCGCAGCGCGTGTGGCGCGTGATCAATGCCAGCGTGTCGGCCGCGGCGCAGTCGCTGCCGGCCAGCGTGAAAGACACGCGCGTCTACTTCGAGGTGAACAGCGGACCCTATGCCGCCGGCGAGTCGTCCTTCATCGGCGAAACGCTCACGCGGCTCGGCGTGAAGAACATCGTCCCGACCGCGCTCGGGCCATTCCCCAAGATCAACCCCGAGTACGTGGTGCGCGCCAACCCCGACCTCATCATGGTCAGCGAGCGCAGCGCGCAGGGCATGGAGCAGCGGCCCGGCTGGGCCACCATCCGCGCGGTGCGCAATGCCCGCATCTGCCGCTTCAAGGCCGCCGAGTCCGATGTGCTGGTGCGGCCCGGGCCGCGCATGGGCGAAGCCGCGCGCCTCATGGCGAAGTGTCTCCAGGAAAAAGCCGCATGAATAGCCAGAGGCGTCGCGCGTGGGGAATCGGCTTCGCGCTGCTGCTGCTGGCCGTGGCGCTGATGGCGCTCGGCGCGGGCGTCGGCAGCACCGGTTTCGAAAGTGTGCTGGCCGCGCGGCACGACCCGGTGGCGTTGCAGATCGTCCGGGACATCCGCCTGCCGCGCACGCTGGGCGCCTGGCTGGCGGGGGCCTTGCTCGGGCTCGCGGGGGCGGTGGCACAGGGGCTGTTTCGCAACCCGCTGGCCGACCCGTACCTGCTGGGCAGCGCCTCGGGCGCCTCCCTCGGCGTGGCGGTGGCGCTGATGCTGTTCGGCGCGTCGCCCGGCACCACGCAGTGGGTCACACGGCTCGGCCTCACCGGCGCGGCCTTCCTGGGGGCGGTGGTCGCGGTGCTGCTCACGCTGCTGCTCGCGCGCGGCGTTCAGCAGACGCTGCGGCTGCTGCTGGCCGGAGTGATCGTCGGCGTGGTGCTGGGCGCGATGAAAGACCTCATCACCATCGCCTCGGCCGACGTGCTGCAGGCAATCCAGGGCTTCATGCTCGGCAGCACCGGGCTGGTTGGCTGGAGCGGCTGCGGCGTGATGGCGGCGTTGGGCGCGGTGTGCCTGTTTCTGGGCTGGGCGCTGGCGCCGGTGCTCGACGGCCTGGCGCTGGGCGAGGCGACCGCGAAGAGCCTGGGCCTGCCGCTGGGTGCCATGCGTGCCGCGCTGGTCGCGGTGCTGGCGCTTGCGACCGGCACGGCCGTGGCGCAGACCGGCCTCATCGCCTTTGTCGGCCTGGCTGCACCACACCTGGTGCGCTCGATGGTCAAGTCCACGCATGCCTGGCTCATCGTGCTGTCGGCGCAGATGGGCGGGCTGCTGTTGATGGCGGCCGATCTCGGAGCGCGCTGGCTGATCGCGCCACAGGAACTGCCGGTCGGCGTGCTGACCGCGGTGCTGGGTGGCAGCTATCTGTTGTGGCTCATGCACCGGCGCAGCACACGGGGGACGGGGCCGTGACGGCCATCGTCGCGCGCGGCGTTGCTGCCAGGCTGGGCGTGGCCGAGGTGCTGCACGGCATCGACCTGTCGATCGCCACGGGGCGCTGGACCAGCATCGTCGGCCCGAACGGTGCCGGCAAGTCGACCTTGCTCAAGGTGCTGGCCGGTCTGCTGCCGCACCGCGGCGAGGTGCTGCTGTTCGGCGACGCGCTCGGCCGCCTGCCGGGCCGTGTGCGTGCGCAGCGACTGTCGTGGCTCGGCCAGGGCGGTGCGGGCGAGGGCAGTGCGGACGACCTGATGGTGTATGACGTCGCGATGCTGGGTCGCCTGCCGCACCAGCGCTGGCTGGCGGCGCCGAGCGAGGCCGACCGCGCGGCCGTCGAGCGCGCGTTGCGCAGCACGCAGGCCTGGGACTGGCGCGATCGCCCGCTGGGCCAGCTCTCGGGCGGCGAACGGCAGCGCGTGCTGCTGGCACGCGCGCTGGCGGTCGAGGCCGACCTGCTGCTGATGGACGAGCCGCTCGCCAACCTCGACCCGCCGCACCAGTCCGACTGGATGTGCACCGTGCGCGCTCTGGTCGCTGCGGGCACCACTGTGGTCAGCGTGCTGCACGAACTGTCGATGGCGCTTGCGGCCGACGAGTTGGTGGTGATGGCCAACGGCCGCGTACTGCACCACGGTGCCTGCGACGACACGGCAACGCATGCCGTACTCGAAAACGTCTTCGATGGCCGCATTCACGTGCACCACGTTGCCGACCAATGGATTGCGCTCCCGCGCTGAGGAAACCTTCAAATGCAAATCGAAACCCCACCTTCCGCCAAACCCTACGAGAAGCCCGAAGGCGAACGCCGCGGCATCGTCATCGTCAACACCGGCGATGGCAAGGGCAAGAGCACCGCGGCCTTCGGCTTGGCGCTGCGTGCGCACGGCCGCGGCAAGGCCGTCAAGATCTACCAGTTCATGAAGGTGCCGAGCGCGCGCTTCGGTGAACACCGCATGTTCGAGCAGATCGGCATTCCGATCGAAGGCCTGGGCGACGGCTTCAGCTGGAAGAGCCAGGATCTCGAACATTCGGCGCAGCTCGCGCGCGACGGATGGCAGAAGGCGAGGGCGGCGATCCTGTCGGGCGAGTTCTTCCTGGTGGTGCTCGACGAGATCACCTACCCGCTGATCTACGGCTGGCTGCCGCTCGACGACGTGCTTGACACGCTGCGCAACCGGCCGAAGGAAGTGCACGTTGCATTGACCGGCCGCCGCTGCCCGCCCGAACTCATCGAGCTGGCCGACACCGTGACCGAGATGACCATGGTCAAGCACGCCTTCAAGGCCGGCATCCCTGCCCAGCGCGGCATCGAGGATTAGATGTTGCCCACCCCCAGGCTTGCCCACTTCGTGTGGCCTCCTACCCCCTTGCAGGGGGCAATACCTGTGGCCCGGCAAAGCCGGTTCCACGGTATTCCTGGAGAAGAATGCAGTCGCTGAACCCCATGGTGGATCATGCTTTTCCCCAGGAAGAGGTGAGGGCGGTGTACCGTGCCATCCACGAGCGGCGCGACATGCGGCACTTCGCGGGCGGCGAGGTCGCGCCCGAGGTGCTGCGCCGGCTGCTCGAAGCGGCGCACCACGCGCCCAGCGTCGGCTTCATGCAGCCGTGGCGCTTCATCCGCATCCGCGACGCCGCATTGCGCCGGCAATTGCATGACGTGGTCGAGCGCGAACGCGTGCTGACGGCTTGCGCCCTCGGCGAGCGCGAAGACGAGTTCATGCGCCTCAAGGTGCAGGGCCTGCTCGATGCGGCCGAGCTGCTGGCCGTGTCGCTCGCCGATGACCGTGACAAGCACGTGTTTGGCCGCCGCACGCTGCCGCAGATGGACCTGGCCTCGGCCTCCTGCGCCATCCAGAACCTTTGGCTCGCTTCGCGCGCCGAAGGGCTGGGCATGGGCTGGGTCTCGCTGTTCGATCCGGCCGAGGTGAGCGCCTTGCTGGGCCTGCCCGAGGGCGCGGAGCCGATCGCGCTGCTGTGCCTGGGCCCGGTGCACGATTTCTACGAAGAGCCGATGCTCCAGCGCGAACGCTGGGCCCGGCGCGAGCCGCTGTCGGCGCTGGTGTTCGACGAGTGCTGGGGCCGGCCGTCGGACCTGTTTCCAACCCCGTCCTTTGTGGAGCCCGCCTGATGCTGGCCTTCGATACCGTGCTGTTCGAGCTGGCGCGCCTGTTCCTCTGGCCCGTGACGCTTGGCGTGCTGCTGTCTTTTGGCTACGCGGTGTATTGCCTTGGCGCCTTTGGCATCGAGTACCTGCAGCGGCGCCGTGACCCGCTGCGCGCACTGGTGCTGCAGGGCCATGCCGATGCCAGCCAGGAGCAGATGGAACTGGTGGTGCTCAAGCAGCTCGAAGGCGTGCGCCTGTGCAGCCGCGTGGCGCCGATGCTCGGGCTGATCGCCACTATGATTCCGATGGGGCCGGCGCTGGTGGCCGTCGCATCGGGCGAATCGCAAGGCGTGGCGCAGAGCCTCGCACCCGCGTTCGCCGCCGTGATCGTCGCGCTGGCCTCGGCCTCGATCACCTTCGTGGTCTATACCGTGCGCCGCCGCTGGCTGATGCGCGAGCTGGTGGTGGTGCTCGACGCGCGAGACCGGTTGTCATGAGCCGTCGTCAGTTCTCGATCCTGAGCAGTCTCGACAGCGATGACGACGATCCGGTGCTCTCCACCATCAACCTGATCGACGTGTTCATGGTGGTGATTGGCATGCTGATGATCGCGGTCATCAACAACCCGATGAACCCTTTCGCGCAGGACAAGCTGACCATCATCCGCAACGAAGGCCAGCCGAACATGGAGATCATCACGCGCGAAGGCCGGAAGATCACGCGCTTCAAGGCCAGCGGCGCGACGGGGCAGGGCGACGGCGAGAAGGCCGGCACCGCGTGGCGGCTGAAGGACGGCACGATGGTCTATGTGCCGGCGGATGCGGTTCCGGCGCAGGGTGGGAAGTGAGGCGGTTCTTTATCTGGCTCCTGCTCGTGGGGCTCGGGCTTTGCGCGCAGGCCCAGCCGAACGCGCCTTCGCGCATCGTCGTCCTGAGTACATCGCTGGTGTCGCCCGCGCGCGTCGTGCGGCTGCAGGATGCGGCGCGCGAGGCAGGTCTGCCGCTTCAGGTGGTATCGACTGCGAAGGACTCGCCCGAAGCGCTGGCCGCCGCGCTCGACGGCGCACGGCTTCTGGTGATCGATGCCCCGCACATCAGCGTTGCACAGGCGGCCTCGGCGCGCTTCGGCGACGTGATCGCACGAAGCACTGCGCCTTATGCGCTGATCGGCGAATTCGCCCTCGTGGCCAAGGGGCAGGCTTCCGGCGCGCCGCCGCTCGCCGCCGAACGCGGCGTCGACGCGGCCTGGGCGCAGCGGCTGCGCGAGTACTGGCGGTTTGCGGGCACCGCCAACCTCGGTGCGGCGATGAAGGCACTGGCGCGAGTCGGTGATCTGAATGGATTGCCGGCGCCCGTGCCTTTGCCGCTCGCGGGCCTCTATCGCCCGGGCTGGCCGCGCATCGAGACCGACATCGCGGCGCTCGACCGCCTGCCAGGTACTGCTGGAACCGTCGCCATCGCCATCAACAGCGCCACCGTGACCGGCGACGACACCAGCTGGCTCGACCGGCTCATTGCCACACTTGAACAGCGCGGCCTGCGCGCCTATGCCTTTTACGGCCCGCGCCAGCAGAACGACCTGTTCTTTCGCATGACCCACGCTGCGAGTGCGGATGAACGGCGTGTTGCCGACCTGATCGTCAACGCCTCGCTGGTCTTCGGCCCGAACGAGCGCAAGGCCGAGCTCGAACGCATCGGCGTTCCTGTGCTTCAGACCTTGCCCTCGCTCGCCATGGACGCCACGCAGTGGGCGCAGAGCAAGGATGGCCTGGCGCAGACCGACATCGCGTCGTACTACAGCCCGAGCGAACTGGCCGGCATGACCGACCCGATACTGGTCAGCGCCCGCGATGCCGCGACCGGCACGCTGCAGCCGCTGCCCGCGCAGATCGATGCGGTGGCCGGCAAGGCGGCCGCGCTGCTGCGGCTGCAACGCGCGCCGGCCGCGGACCGCCGCGTCGCGATGCTGGTCTACAACTACCCGCCGGGCGAGGCCAACTTCGGCGCTTCCTTTCTCAATGTGCCGCGCAGCGTGAGCAACATGCTCGCGGCGATGCAGTCGGCCGGCTACGGTACCGAGGTACCCGGCGCGGACGCGCTCATCGCGCAGGTGCAGGCCACGATGAAGGCCTACTACCCGGTCGATGGCGCCGATGCGCTGCAACCGCTGCTCGACAAGGGGCTGGCCGATTCGCTGCCGCTGTCGCGCTACGTCACATGGTTTCGTGCACTGCCCGCCGAGACGCAGCGCCGCATCGAAACCTACTGGGGGCCGCCGGAGAAATCGACCATGCTGCGGCCGATCGCGGGTGAGCAAGCCTTCGTCATCCCGCGCGTGCAGTTCGGCAACGTCGTCGTGCTGCGCCAGCCGCCGCGCTTCGAGCCCGGCACGCAGGTGGCGGGCAAGGCCGAGCAGGTCTACCACCGCTCGGCCATCCCGCTGAGCCACGGCTACCTTGCCACCTACCTCTGGTTGCGCACGCAGTTCGGTGCGAGCGCGGTCGTGCATGTGGGCACGCACGGCACGGTCGAATGGTCGGCGGGCAAGGAGCGCGGGCTGTCGGTGCAAGACGATCCGCTGCTCGCGCTCGGCGACCTGCCCAACGTCTATCCGTACATCATGGACAACCTCGGCGAGGCCACCACCGCCAAGCGCCGCGGCCGCGCGACCATGGTGAGCCACTCGACACCGATGTTCGCGCCCGCCGGTTTTCGGCCCGGCGTGCAAGCGATGCACGAGCGCATGCACGACTGGGAGACGCTGTCGCCCGGGCCGGTGAAGGCTGCGATGGAAAGGCAACTGGCCGCGGAGTTCGCCGCGCAGCACTACGACCGCGACCTGCAATGGACGCCCGCGCGGATTCGCGCCGACTTCGCGGGCTTCATCGCGGTGCTGCATCCCTACCTCGACGAACTGGCGCAGACCGCGCAGCCGCTGGGCCTGGCTACTTTCGGGCAGGCGCCCGATGCGGAGCGGCGCCGCATGACGATTCTGCAGATCCTCGGCAAGCCATTGGCCGAGGCACTGGGCGAAGACATCGACGAGGCCTTCCTGATCGATGCGAAGAAGATTGCGGCTTCGCGCCCGGCGCGCTGGGTCGAAGTAGCGATCAAGGATGCCGAAGCCGCGAGCGCCATGGGTGCGGATGCCGCGAAGGCCGAAGCACTGCGAACCATGGCCCTGCGCGCGCAGAAGATCGACGCCACGCTCGTGCACAACGAAGAAATCGAAGGCCTGCTGACCGCGCTCGACGGCCGCTACCTCAAGGCCAGCTACGGCGGCGATCCGGTGCGCAACCCCGACAGCCTGCCCACCGGGCGCAACCTCTACGGCTTCGACCCGAGCCGCGTGCCGACGCGCGCCGCGTGGGAGACAGGTGTTGCGGCGATGGACGCCTGGATCGCCGGGCACGCCAAGGGCCACGCCGGCAAGCCACCCGAAAAGATCGCCTTCACCCTCTGGGCCGGCGAAGCCTCGCGCCACCAAGGCGTGATGGAAAGCCAGGCCTTCTATGCGATGGGCGTGAAGCCGCGCTGGGACGACGCCGGCCGCATCGCCGGCATCGAGGTGCTGCCTGCATCCGCGTTGAAGCGGCCGCGCATCGACGTGCTGATCAGCGTCACGGGCTCGTACCGCGACCAGTTCCCCAATGTGATGCGCTGGCTCGACGAGGCCGTGCAGCAGGTGGCCGCCTTGCCGGAGCCCGGCAACGCCGTCGCGCAGCACAGCGAGACGCTGGCCCGGAAGCTTCGCGCGGAAGGCGCGACGCCGGCCGACGCCAAGCGCTGGTCGACCGCGCGCGTGTTCTCGAACGAGCAAGGCAGCTACGGCGCCGGGCTCGAAGAGGCTGCGCTCGCGAGCGACGTGTGGACTTCGCAGCGCCGTGGCGGCGGCGATGCGCAGATGGCGCAGCTCTACATGGACCGCATGGGCCATGCCTACGGAAAGGGGCTCGACGGCGCCAGCCGCGCCGGCGCTTTTGCAGGCAATCTCGCGCAGGTCGATGCGGCGCTGATGGCGCGCACCTCCAATCTCTACGGCGTGCTCACCAACGACGACCCGTTCCAGTACCTGGGCGGCATCGCGCAGGCCGTGCGGCAGCTCACGGGCAAGAACCCGGCGCTTTACGTGCAGAACTTGCGCGACGGCAGCGCGGTGCGCACCGACACCGCCGCCGGCGCCATCGCGCGCGAGATGCAGACGCGCTACCTCCATCCGCAATGGATCGAGGCGCAGAAGGCCGAGGGCTACAGCGGCACGCTGCAGGTGCTCAAGACCGCGCAGTTCCTCTGGGGCTGGCAGGTGACGGCGCCGCAGGCGGTGCGGCAGGACCAGTGGCAATCGCTGCACGAGGTCTACGTGCGCGACAGGTACAAGCTGGGCACGCGTGCATGGCTCGAGGGCAGCAACCGCGCCGCGTTCGCGCAGACGCTCGAGCGCATGCTCGACGCGATCCGGCTCAACTACTGGCAGCCCGATGGGGCGACCAAGCGCGAGCTGATGCAGGCCTACCAGGAGACGCTGAAGGCGACCGGCCAGCGCGATGGCAACCCGGCGGTACAGCGCTTCGCGGCGGCCCAGGCCGCGCCGACCGTGGCCGGCGCGCCGCCGCGCCCGGTCGCTCAGCGTACCGCGCCGCGCCCGGTGGAGGCGCCCGCGCCAGCAGGCCTCATTGACCCTGCCGATCCGGCAGCCCCGACGCGCGTGCAGGGACTCAGGCTGGAGCCGCAGTCGCCTCGCACGCCCGAAGGAAGCGCGCGACCGTTGGTCGCGAGCCTGGTGGCCTTGCTTGCCGTGCTGTCCCTGCTGCTGGCCGGTGCCTGGCGGCAGGCGCGGCGCGCGTCCACCGCCGCATGACCATGGACGCGACGCTGACCCCGGTGTTGGCCCTTTGGCTCGCGCTCGCGATCGACGCGCTGTTCGGCGAGCCGCCCGCCCGCCTGCATCCCGTGGTGTGGATGGGCCGCTACCTCGGCTGGGCCGGGCGCCATGCCGCCCCACTGATGGGCACCGTTCCCGCTGAAAGATTCAAGCCGTTCATGACCGCAACGCTGGCATGGTGGGCAGGCGCAGCCATCGTCGTGACCGCCGCGTGGGCCGTCGCGACGTGCGCGGCGCAGGTTCACTCGGTTGCTGCCGTGCTGCTCGTCGCGGTCGCCCTCAAGCCCTTGCTGGCCTGGCGCATGCTGCGCGACGAGGTGCTGGCCGTCGAGGCGGCACTGGATGTGTCGCTCGACGCCGGCCGCGCGCAGCTCGCGCGCCTGGTGAGCCGCGACGTGAGCGCGTTGAGCGAATCCGAAGTGCGTGAAAGCGCGATCGAATCGCTGGCCGAAAACCTCAACGATTCCGTCGTCGCCCCCGTGTTCTGGTTCGTGCTGCTCGGCCTGCCCGGTGCTGCCCTCTACCGCTATGCCAACACCGCCGATGCCATGTGGGGCTACCCGGGCGAGCGCAACGGGCGCGACTGGCAATGGGCCGGCAAGTGGGCAGCGCGGGTGGACGATGGCTTGTCGTGGCTGCCGGCACGCATCACGGCGCTGCTGCTCGCACTGGTGGCCTGGCGCTGGCCGCGCGGGCTGCGGCGCGAAGCACGTCGAACCCCGTCGCCCAACAGCGGATGGCCGATGGCGGCCATGGCGCTGCTGCTCGATGTGCGGCTCGGCAAGCCGGGGATGTACGTGCTCAACGCGGCCGGACGAGCGCCTGTGGCCGGAGATGCGCAGCGGGCGGCGACCTGCGCTGCGCGCGTGGTCGGCGTGTTGGCGATCTTCGCTGCTGCGCTCATGCTTGCTTTCTGATGCCATGACCCTTCTACCGAATTCCTCCGACGCAGACCTGCGCGACAGCCACGGCGGCCCCGACGCGCAGGGGGTGCCACTGCATGATTTCTCGACCAACAGCAACGCGTGCGGCCCATGCCCGGCGATCCTCGAAGCGGTGCGGCAAGCCGATGCCTCGCGTTACCCCGATCCGCGCTACGGCGGGCTGCGCGCGCGGCTGGCCGAGTTCCATGGCGTGGCGGCGGAGCGCATCGTCTTTGCCGCGAGCGCGAGTGAATTGATCTTCCGGCTCACGGCGGCTGCGGCGCGGCGCGGTGCGAAGTCGGTGTGCCTGCCCGCGCATGGCTATGGCGACTACGCCCGGGCGGCGCAGGCCTGGGGTCTGCAGCCCGCACCGCCGGCCGAAGCGCGGCTGGTGTGGTGCTGCGATCCGTCCAGCCCGCTGGGCCAGGCGCAATCCGGCTTGACGGCCTCGATCGACGCACTCGCGGCCGACGCCGTCTGCGTGCTCGACCTCGCCTACGAGCCGTTGCGCCTCGATGGTGCGCTGGGGCTGGGCAGCGCGCAGCGCGACCGCGTCTGGCAGCTCTGGACGCCGAACAAGGCGCTCGGCCTCACGGGCGTGCGCGCTGCGTACGCGATCGCACCCGTGGATGCGGGGGACTGGGTCGACACGGTGGATGCGATGGCGCCGTCATGGCCGGTCGGCACGCATGGCGTGGCGCTGCTCGATGGCTGGACCTCGGCCGCCACGCAGCAATGGCTCGCCACCAGCCTGGTCACGCTGCGGGAATGGAAGGCGCGCCAGATCGTGCTGTGCGAACAGGAGTTCGGCTGGCGCTGCCTGCCCGGCGCGGCCAATTTCTTCTGCGCGCGCCCGCCGATGGACGACATCGCCGGTCTGTGCGCCGGCCTGCGAACGCAAGGCATCAAGCTGCGCGACACCACCTCGTTCGGCCTGCCGGGCCATGTGCGGCTGGCCGCGCTGCCGCCGGCCAGCGGCCAGGCGCTCGCGGACGCACTGCGCCGGATTGGCAAGGCGCCGACGACAATCCCCGAATGACGGCGAAATGTGTGATGGTGCTGGGCACGACCAGCGGCGCGGGCAAGAGCTGGCTCACCACCGCCCTGTGCCGCTGGCATGCGCGCCAGGGCCTGAAGGTGGCGCCGTTCAAGGCGCAGAACATGAGCAACAACGCGCGCGTGGTCACCGGCGGCGAGATCGGCAGCGCGCAGTACTTCCAGGCACTGGCGGCCCGCGCCATGCCCGACGTGCGCATGAACCCCTTGCTGCTCAAGCCCGAGCGCGACACGCACAGCCAGGTGGTGCTGATGGGGCAGGTGAGCGAGTCGCTCTCCGCGCTGCCGTGGCGTGGCCGTAGCGAGCGCGTCTGGCCGCTGATCGCGCAGGCGCTCGACGAACTGCGCGCGGAGAACGACGTGGTCGTGATCGAAGGCGCCGGCTCGCCGGCCGAGATCAACCTGATGGCCAGCGACATCGTCAACCTGCGCGTGGCACGCCATGCCGGAGCCCGCTGCCTGCTGGTGACCGACATCGACCGCGGCGGCGCATTTGCGCACCTCTACGGCACCTGGGCACTGCTGCCCGAAGAAGACCGGGCGCTGCTCGCAGGCTTCGTGCTGAACAAGTTTCGCGGCGATGCCGCGCTGCTCGCGCCGGCGCCGCAGATGCTGCAGCAGATGACGGGTGTGCCGACCGTGGCAACCCTGCCGATGTGGTGGCAGCACGGATTGCCCGAGGAAGACGGGGTGTTCGACGACCGCTCGCCCCCATCCCAGCCTTCCCCCGGCGGGGGAAGATGCCAGACCATTGCCGTCGTCGTGTACCCGCGCATCAGCAACCTCGACGAGTTCCAGCCGCTCAAGAACGTGCCCGGCGTGCAGTTGCGCTGGGTGCGCACTGCGGCCGATCTGGCCGATGCCGACACGCTGATCCTGCCCGGCTCCAAGCACACCAGCGGCGACCTGGCCTGGCTGCGCCAGCAGGGGCTGGATCGCGCCATCGCAGCACATGCGGCCCGCGGCGGGCGGGTGCTCGGCGTCTGCGGCGGGCTGCAGATGCTCGGCGAGGCGCTGATCGACCCGCACGGCATCGACGGCAACGGGCCGGGGCTCGGGCTGCTGCCGCTGGTCACGCGCTTCGAGCGCGACAAGACGGTGCAGCATCGCGTCGCGCGCTTCGGTGCGCTGACCGGGGCCTGGGCTGCCCTCTCCGGCATTGCCGTGGAGGGCTACGAAATCCACCACGGCCAGACGCTGGAACACAGCGCCATGGCTGCAGCCGGCGAGCATGCCCACGCCGCCATGCCCGACGGCCTGGCCTGGCAGAACGACGCGGGCAACGTGCTCGGCATCTACCTGCACGGCCTGTTCGAGGATCCGGCCGCGCTGCATGCGTTGTTCGGCGCCCGGGCACCCACACTTGATGGCGTGTTCGACGGCCTGGCCGACTACATTGATCAACACTTTGAACCGGGCGTACTGCGCTCGCTGACCGCATGACCTTTTCCGAGCTTTCTCCCGCTGTTCCCGAGGTTCCCGACCTGAGCGACGCTGCACTGACGCAGCGGCTGCAGCACATCCTGGACAACAAGACCAAGCCGGTCGGCGCGCTGGGCCAGCTCGAGGCGCTTGCGCTGCGCATCGGCTCCATTCTCGGCAGCGAGGCGCCCGCACTGGCCGCGCCGCAGATGCTGGTTTGCGCGGCCGACCATGGGCTGGCGGCGCGCGGCGTTTCGGCCTATCCGAGCGACGTGACCTGGCAGATGGTGCAGAACTTTCTGGCCGGCGGCGCGGCGGTGAGCGTGCTGGCGCGCCAGCACGGGCTGGCGCTCACGGTGGCGGATTGCGGCGTGCGGCACGAGTTTGCACCGCAGGCCGGCCTGGTCATTCGCAAGATCGGCCCGGGCACGGCAGATGCTTCGGCCGGGGCAGCCATGACCGCCGACCAATGCACCCAGGCGATCGCCAATGGCCGCGAGCTGGTGCGGGCGTTGCCTGGCAACGCGCTGTTGCTCGGCGAGATGGGCATCGGCAACACCTCGACCGCATCGATGTTGCTGGCACGGCTGGCGGGACTCGAGCTGGATGCCTGTGTCGGCGTCGGCACCGGGCTCGACGCGGCCGGCCTCGCGCGCAAGCGCACCGTGCTGGCCGGCGTGCTGGAACTGCACCGCGGCGCCACCTCGGCGCTCGACGCGCTCGCGGCCTTCGGCGGCTTCGAGATTGCGACGATGGTCGGCGCCGTGCTGCAGGCTGCGCAGGAGCGGCGTGTGATCGTGGTCGACGGCTTCATCACCGGCGCGGCCGTGCTGGTGGCGCACACGCTGCGGCCCAATGTGGTGCAGCGTTGCATCGCATCGCACGAGTCGGCCGAGCCGGGCCATGCGTTGCTGCTCGCGCACCTGGGCTTGCGGCCCCTGCTGCGGCTCGACTTGCGGCTGGGCGAAGGCTCGGGCGCTGCGCTGGCCTGGCCGCTGCTCGAATCGGCCTGCCGCATCCTGCGCGAGATGGCCAGCTTCGAAGCGGCCGGCGTTTCCCGTTCGGACGGGTGAGATGCTGACCAGCGGCCTGCGTCACTTCCTGCTCGCGCTGCAGTTCTTCACGCGCGTGCCGGTGACCGGGCGGCTCGCGCAATGGGTCGGCTTCAGTCCGCAGATGCTGCGCTCGAGCGCAGCGCATTTTCCAGGCGTGGGCTGGCTGGTGGGCGGGGTCGCGGCAGCCGTGTTCGTCGTCGCGCAGGCGGGCTTGCCCGGCGTCGCAGGCGCAGTTGTCGCGGCGCTGCTGAGCACCATTGCCACGGTGCTGCTGACCGGCGCCTTTCACGAAGACGGGCTGGCCGACGTGGCCGACGGACTGGGCGGTTCGGCCGACCGCGCGCGGGCGCTGGAGATCATGAAGGACTCGCGCATCGGCGCGTTCGGCGCGATCGCATTGGTGCTGGCGCTGGGCCTCAAGATCGCGCTGCTCACCATGCTGGCGGGGCAGGGCGTCGAGGTGGCGGCCTGCGCCATCGTCAGCGCGCATGTGCTGTCGCGGCTGGCGCCTCTGTTCCTGATCCGCTGGCTGCCGTATGTGGGCGACAGTGGCGCGAGCAAGGCCAAGCCGCTGGCCGACGCGATCGGCGCGGGCGCCCTGTGGGTTGGTGTCTCGTGGTCGATTCCGGCTGCGGCACCCGTGCTGCTTGCGCAAGGCGGGGTCAAGACGGCGGCCATGGTGCTGGCCTGCGCGCTCGCCGCCGCCTTCATGGCGCGCCTGTTGCGACGCCGGCTGCAGGGTTTTACCGGCGACGGACTCGGCGCCACGCAGCAGGTGTGCGAGTTGTCTATCTACCTCGCGCTGGCGTGGCAGGCATGAAGCTCTGGCTGGTGCGCCATGCGCAGACCGACGCCGCTCCCGGCATCTGCTATGGCGTGACCGATGTGGGGGTGCCGGCCGACGCCACGTTGGCATTGGCGCAGCGCATCGCGCCGCTCATACCGGCCGGCAGCACGCTGAGCTGCTCGCCTTTGCGGCGGTGCGCCGAGCTGGCCCAGGCCATCGAGGCGCTGCGGCCCGAACTGCTCGCGCGCGCCGACACGAGGCTGGCCGAGATGGACTTCGGTGCCTGGGAGGGTTGCGAGTGGGAGTCCATTGCGCGCACCGAATTCGACGGCTGGATCGGCAACTTTGCCGATGGTCGACCGGGCGGCACCGGCGAGAGCACGCGCCATCTGATGCAGCGGGTGCGGGATGCCTTCGACGAATGGCAGCTCTCGGGGCGCGATGCGGTCTGGGTCACGCATGCCGGCGTGATGCGCTCGGTGCAGCTGCTGCAGCGCGGGGTGCTCAGCGTCGAGCGCGCCGATCAGTGGCCGGCCGCGCCGATCGCTTTCGGCGAGATCATCACGATCGAGCGGGTTTAGCGGGCGCCGGCGTCTTGGGCTTGTAGTCGCAGTACGGCGCCACGGCGCATTGCCAGCACTGCGGCTTGCGCGCGATGCACACGTAGCGGCCATGCAGGATCAACCAGTGGTGCGCATGCAGGCGGAATTCGGGCGGCACGCGCTTTTCGAGCTTGAGCTCGACCTCGAGCGGCGTCTTGCCCGGCGCCAGTCCCGTGCGGTTGCTCACCCGGAAGATGTGCGTGTCGACCGCCATGGTCGGCTCGCCGAAGGCCACGTTCAGCACCACGTTGGCGGTCTTGCGGCCGACGCCGGGCAGGGCCTCCAGCTCGGCCCGTGTGCGCGGCACCTCGCCGCCGTGCTGCTCTATCAGCATGCGGCAGGCCTCGATCAGGTGCTTGGCCTTGCTGCGGTAGAGGCCGATGGTCTTGATGTAGCTCTCCAGCCCTTCGACCCCCAGGTCGAAGATGGCCTGCGGCGTGTTCGCCACCGGGTAGAGCCTGCGCGTGGCCTTGTTCACGCCGACGTCGGTGGCCTGCGCAGAGAGCAGCACCGCGGCCAGCAGTTCGAACGGCGTGCTGTATTCGAGCTCGGTCTCGGGCGTCGGGTTGGCGGCCTGCAAGGTCGCGAAAAAGGGTGTGATGTCGGCTTTTTTCATGGGCTCAGTGCGCTGCTTCCAGGCGTCGAGCGGTGGTCTTGATGCCGTCGAAGATCGTGCCGGCAAGGTGCTCCGGAAAGCCGGCCGGCAACTGCGCCTGCACGCTCTGCAGCACGCCCGGCAGTTGCGCGATCAATTCGTCGCACAGCGCCTGCGCATCGCCCAGGCCCGCCAGTTTGGCGACGCCGTCCCAATGCAGGGCCTCGATATCCGCCAGGCCCCAGTGCGCGCTCCTGCTGCGCAAGGCCATCGCGAGCCTGGCCTTCTGCGGCGCGATCAGGTTGGCGCCCTGGCCGATCACGGGCCAGGCCGACAGCACGTCGTAGAACGGCGTGAGCCGATAGCCACCGCCGCGCTCCAGAAAGATCGAGAAGTTTTTCGCGTGGCCATCCGTCGCGGCGAGCAGCCAGAACACCATCTGCGCCTTGACGAATGCGCGCTTGTCGGCCGCGGCGTTGCTGCTGGCGTCCAGCACGCGCAGGATGTCGCGCATGCCGGGCCCGCCATCGGCTTCGTACTTTTGCGAACCCGGCACGCCGAGCGCCTGGCAGAAGTCTTCCTGCGGCAGCCGGGCGATCCATTCGGCGTCGCTGCCCATGGCTTGCGGCGCCCGGTCGAAGCGCTGCACCACCAGCGCCTTGCGCGCGCCGAAGGTCGCGATCTCGCAATGCGCCGTGGGCAGGCCGAAGGCGCTCATCACGCGCGAGCAGAGCCATTCGTTCTCGACCGAGTCGCGCATGTCGGCCTGCATGTTGCCGACCCGGCCGAGGGGCAGCTTGAGGATGTGTGTGGTCGGCGTGGCGTGCAGCGGGCGAAACCAGCGGCCCTCGCGCCGCAGCAGTGCGGTTTTTTCCTGTGCGCCGGCGATGGCGATGCGGGGTGCATGGCCGTCACGATCGGTGGTCAGCGAGGCATCAATGACGCGCTCGACACCCGCGTCGTCCAGTGGTTCGGCGTCGATGCGTTCAAAGCCGGTGGGTTGCAGCCCGGGGGGCAACAGCTGGACTGCGCCGACACATTCGTGGCCCAGCGTGCTCAGCAAGTCGAAGGAATCGGCGCCCGTCATGGCGATCTGGCTCTGCAGCCTGCGCCGCATGTCTTCGCTGTCCGGCAACAGGTTGTCGAAGTAGCTCTGCACGACCTGGCCGGCGTGGGCAACGTTGCCTTGCGTCAGCGGCAACGAGCGCGACAACGGCGTCGCTTCGGCCGAGCCGGCCCAGGCGTCTGCGTACTGGAAGCGGTGCACGCCTTCGCGCACAGACCATTCGCCGACAACATTGCCGTTGCTCCAGGCGACCAGTGGTTGCGGATGTCGCGCGCCGCGGCTTTTTTTGGGGGAGCTCATGGGCCCGTATTCTGCGTTGCCGCTTCATTGGACAATACGGCTCCAGAAAGTGAGATGTCCATGCAATTCGCCTCCCGCCTCGACAACGTCGAAACCTCCGCCATCCGCGAACTCTTCAAGCTGCTGGGCACGCCCGGCATCATCAGCTTTGCCGGGGGCTTTCCGGACAGCGCGATGTTCGACGTCGAGGGCCTGAAAGAAGCCAGCAACAAGGCGTTGACCGAGGAACCGGGCGGCGCACTGCAGTACGGTGCCACCGAAGGCTACGAGCCGCTGCGCACGCAGCTCAGCGCCTTCATGAAGGGCAAGGGCGTCGATGTCGAGCCGGGCGGCCTGATCGTCACCACCGGCAGCCAGCAGGCGCTCGACCTGCTGGGCAAGACGCTGATCTCGCCCGGTGACAAGGTCATTGTGGAAGGCCCGACCTTCCTTGCGACCATCCAGTGCTTTCGCCTGTACGGCGCGCAACTGATCAGCGCGCCGATCGATGCCAACGGCGTGAAGACCGACGAACTCGAAAAACTCATTGCCGAACACAAGCCGAAGTTCGTCTACCTGATCCCGACCTTCGGCAACCCGAGCGGCGCGATGCTGAGCCTGGAGCGCCGCAAGAAGGTGCTCGAGCTGGCCGTCAAGTACCAGACGCTGGTGGTGGAAGACGATCCCTACGGCGACCTGTACTTCGGCGAGGCGCCGCCGCCATCGATCATGGCATTGGCCAAGGACGTGCCGGGCGCGCGCGAGCTGGTCGCGCACTGCGGCTCGCTCAGCAAGGTGCTGAGCCCGGGCCTGCGCATCGGCTGGATGATCGCGCCGCCCGCGCTGCTGGCCAAGGCCACCATGTGCAAGCAGTTCAGCGATGCGCACACCAGCACCTTCGCGCAGGCGACCGCTGCGCAGTACCTCAAGAGCGGCCGCATGCCGGCCACGCTGGCCAACGTGCGCAAGGTCTACGGCGAGCGCGCGAAGGCGATGGGCGCGGCGCTCAAGCGCGAGCTCGGCGATGCGATTGCGTTCGAGCAACCGGGTGGCGGCCTGTTCTTCTGGGCGCGGCTCACGGGTGCGAACGGCAAGCTGGCCGATGCGAACGTGTTCGCCAAGAAGGCGATCGAACAGCTCGTGGCCTTCGTGCCCGGCGCGCCGTTCTTCGCCGAGAAGCCCGATGTGTCGACGCTTCGCCTGAGCTTTGCGACGGCCAACGTCGAGAAGATCGAAGAGGGCATCGCCCGGCTGGGCAAGGCGCTTTAAGGGGAGCGGTGCAGGCGCGGCGCCGACAGCAGCGCCAGGTTGTCGGCAATCGCGGTATCGACGTTGCGATATTTCCCGGTGAGGCGCGACAAGGTCATGATGGTTTGAAGGGCCTTCAGGTCTTTCACGCTTGGCGCGACCTTGATCTGCGCAATCGCGGCACTCGTGTTGCCGCCGTTGATGAGCGCCATCACCTTGCCTGCCCAGTCGTTTGCGCGTGCCATGTATTCACCTGCTTTCCGTTGAAGCATCGACTGTACACACGGCGTTAGGATCGACCATGCGCAAAACCTTTCAACTCCGCCCTGAAGGCAAGAACCCGGACCGCGTGCTCGAAGCGGTCAAACACGAGATCCGCAAGTACATCAAGCGTGAGCGCCGGCGCGTGCTGCCCGAAGGCGTGGACTACTGGGACTTCGACTGCAGGTTCGGTACCGCCGAAGAAGCCGCCGCCCCGGTGCATCTCAACGAGCTCACCGGACTGATGGATGCGGTAGCGAAGGCTGCCGGCCCGCAGTTCTATGTCGAGATCCTGGCCAAGCACGGGCACCGCAAGGCTCGGCCCGCAGAGGCCGCTGCCGACCCGCTGCAGGCGGATCCGGGCACGGCTACCTAGGCGGCCTGGAGGCGCGCGCTGGCCAGCGCCAGCCCGTGCCGTGCTTCCAACGGCTGCAGCGCGGCCGCAATCGAGGGGTGCAGGCGCACCCCGTTCTTTTTCTGCGCCTCGCGCCCCACGAGGCCGGCCTGGCCGGGCAGGCGCACCGGCTTCGCGGCGTCGACCGGCGTGTTGCTGCGGCATTGCTGCGCCACGTGGTCCATCTGGCGCAGGAAGGCTGCCTTGCCGCCGAACGCGTTCAGGTCGTGCAGCGTGATGTAGACGGTGGCGCCCCAGCCCTCGGGCGGATCGGCGCGGCCGTGGCCGGCGAGGCCGCCGGTCAGCGTGTCGACCAGCAGCGCCATGCCGTAGCCCTTGTGGCCGTGGCTGCGGCCACCGACCGGCAGCAACGTGCCGGGCGGCTGGTCGAACAGCACCTGAGGGTTGTTGCTGGGCCGGCCTTTCGCATCGATGAGCCACTCTTCGGCAAAGGTTTCGCCGGCCGCGCGCTTGCGGTTGCTCATGCCGTTGGTGGTGATGGAGGCCGAGATGTCGACCAGCACGCCGCCCTCGCTGAGCGGAAAGCCCATGGCCAGCGGGTTCGGCGTGAACACCGCCTGCGTGCCGCCGAACGGTGCGACGCTGGCCGTGTTGGGGTCAGAGCAGGCCAGCAGCATCAGCATGTCTTCCTGCAGCGCCCGAAGCATGTAGACCGCCAGGCAGGCGATGTGGTGGCTGCGGCGGATGACGAGCGCGGCGGTGCCCAGTTGGCGCGCACGCGGAATGAGCATGTCCATGCCCTGTTCGATGAGCCAGGGCCCGGGCAGGCGCATGCCGTCCCAGAGCACGGCAGCAGGCCGATCGGACAGCACCGCGGGCGCGCCGTCGCGCGTCATGCCGCCCGATTCGAGTTCCTTCACATAGCCGGCCAGCAGCGCGAGGCCATGGGTGTCGTGGCCCAGCAGGTCGCCTTCGACCAGCGTGCGGGCGACGGCACCGGCCATCGATGCGGCGAGGCCGGCCTTCTGCAGCAGCGCCTCGGCATAGTCGATCAGCGCATCGGGGCGGTAGAGCACAGCGGCTTCTTCGGTCATCGCACGATCTCCAGCAGGCGGTCGAGGCCGCCTTCGTTGATGGCCACCATGGCCTGTTCGCGCACCTTCGGCTTGGCGTGATAGGCGACCGAGAGGCCGGCTTCGGCCATCATCGGCAGGTCGTTGGCGCCGTCGCCCACGGCAATGGTCTCGGCCGGCGATATGCCGAGCAGCGAAGCCACTTCGAGCAGGGTGCGGCGCTTTTCGGCGCCGTCGCAGATGTCGCCCCACGACTGCACGACAACGCGGCCGGTGAGTTTTTCATCAGCCTCGTCGAGCAGGTTGGAGCGTGCGAAGTCGATGCCCAGGCGTTCCTTCACGCGATTGGCAAAGAAAGTGAAGCCGCCCGACACCAGCAGCACCTTGAGTCCGGCCGCCTTGCAGGCCGCGACCAGTTCGGCCGCGCCGGGGTTCAGGCGCAGGCGTTCGTCGTACACCTGCTGCAGCGACGCGACCGGCACGCCTTCGAGCAGCGCGACACGCCGGCGCAGGCTTTCCTTGAAATCCTTGATCTCGCCGCGCATCGTGGCCTCGGTGATGGCCGCCACCTCGGCCTTCTTGCCGACCGCATCGGCGATCTCGTCGATGCATTCGATGTTGATCAGCGTCGAGTCCATGTCGAATGCGATCAGCTTGAAGTCGGCGAGTTTCAGCGGCGGGGTGAAGCGCTGGACGACCAGGCCGGGTGCGAATTCAGAGGGGCTCATGCGGGCATCGGTTCCTGTACTTTGGGTTGGCCCAGGCTGCGCAGCACGTCGCGCACCATCTGTGCCCGGTCTTTGGGTTCTTTCAGTTCGCGCTCGATGCGCAGCTTCTCGTTGCCGGCCAGCTTGATGTGCTTGTTCTTCTGGATCAGGCTGATGATGTTCATCGCGTCGATCGGCGGATCCTTCCTGAAGGTGATGTGGATCACGCCCGGTGCCGCATCGACCTTGACCACGCCATAGGGCCGCGCCAGCACGCGCAGGCGGTGCACGTCGATCAGCGTTTGCGCCTGCGGCGGCAGCTTGCCGAAGCGATCGACGATCTCTTCGAGCAGGATGTCGATCTGGTCGGGCGTCTTCGCGGTTGCGAGTTTCTTGTAGAACGACAGGCGCAGGTGCACGTCGCCGCAGTAGTCGTCGGGCAGCAGGGCGGGTGCGTGCAGGTTGATCTCGGTCGTCGCGCTGAGCGGCGAGAGCAGGTCGGGCTCCTGCCCGGCCTTGAGCGCGCGCACCGCCTCGCCCAGCATCTCGTTGTAGAGCTGGAAGCCGATCTCCATCATGTTGCCGCTCTGGCTTTCGCCGAGCACCTCACCGGTGCCGCGGATCTCGAGGTCGTGCATCGCGAGGTAGAAGCCCGAACCGAGTTCTTCCATCTGCTGGATTGCTTCGAGCCGCTGCGAGGCGTGCTTGGTCAGGCCTTCGATGTCCGGCACCATCAGGTAGGCATAGGCCTGGTGATGGCTGCGGCCGACCCGGCCACGCAGCTGGTGCAGCTGCGCCAGGCCAAACTTGTCGGCGCGGCTCATCACGATGGTGTTGGCGGTCGGCACGTCGATGCCGGTCTCGATGATGGTCGAGCACAGGAGGATGTTGTAGCGCTGCGCGACGAAGTCGCGCATCACGCGCTCCAGCTCGCGCTCGGGCATCTGGCCGTGCGCCACCGCGATGCGCGCCTCGGGCAGGATCTCTTCGAGCTTCTGGCGCCGGTTCTGGATGGTCTCGACCTCGTTGTGCAGGAAGTAGACCTGTCCACCGCGCTTCAGCTCGCGCAGCACGGCCTCGCGGATCACGCCGTTGCCCTCGGTGCGCACGAAGGTCTTGATGGCGAGGCGACGCTGCGGCGCGGTCGCGATCACGCTCAGGTCGCGCAGGCCTTCGAGCGCCATGCCCAGCGTGCGCGGAATCGGCGTGGCGGTGAGCGTGAGCACGTCAACCTCGGCGCGCATCGCCTTCATCGCCTCCTTGTGGCGCACGCCGAAACGGTGCTCTTCGTCGATGATCAGCAAGCCGAGGTTCTTGAACCGGATCGACGGCGAAAGCAGCTTGTGCGTGCCGACCACGATGTCGATGGTGCCGTCGTCCAGCCCCTTCGCCGCCGCGGTGATCTCCTTGGCCGAGCGGAAGCGGCTCATCTCGGCGATCTTCACCGGCCACTTGCCGAAGCGGTCGACCAGCGTCTGGTAGTGCTGCTCGGCCAGCAGCGTGGTCGGCGCGAGGAACGCGACCTGCTTGCCGCCGGTCACGGCGATGAAGGCGGCGCGCAATGCGACTTCGGTTTTGCCGAAGCCCACGTCGCCGCACACCAGCCGGTCCATCGGCTGCGGCGAGATCATGTCCTGGATCACGGCATGGATGGCGGCCTTCTGGTCGGCCGTCTCCTCGAAGCCGAAGTCGTTGGCGAAGGTCTCGTAGTCGTGCGGCGAGTAGCGGAAGGCATGGCCTTCGCGCGCCGCGCGGCGCGCGTAGATGTTGAGCAGCTCGGCGGCCGAATCGCGCACTTGCTCGGCAGCCTTGCGCTTGGCCTTTTCCCACTGGCCGGAGCCGAGCTTGTGCAGCGGCGCCTCGTCGGCACTCACGCCGGTGTAGCGGCTCACCAGGTGGAGCTGGCTTACCGGCACGTAGAGCGTGGCCTTGTCGGCGTATTCGAGGTGCAGCATTTCCTGCAGCACGGGCGTGCCATCGGGGTTCTTGCCCTGGCCCAGATCCATGTTGATCAGGCCACGGTAGCGGCCGATGCCGTGCGCGGAGTGCACCACGGGGTCGCCGATGTTGAGCTCGCTCAAGTCCTTGATCAGCGCCTCGACGTCGCTGACCTGTTCCTGCTTCTTGTTGCGGCGCCGCGTGGTGGGCGCACTTGCGAACAGCTCGGTTTCGGTGACCAGGTCGATGCCGCCTTCGAGCCAGGCGAAGCCCGAGGCCAGCGCCGCGGTGGCGATGCCGATGCGTTCGCTGCCATCGGCTTCGAACTCGGCCAGCGAATCGAAGGCCGGCGGGCTGACACCGCTCGCGCGCAGGAAGTCGAGCAGGCTCTCGCGCCGCCCGGCGCTTTCGGCCAGCAGCAGCACGCGCTGCTGGGTGTTGCGCAGGTGGTCCTTCAGCCGGGTCAGCGGGTCTTCGGCGCCGCGCACCACGGCCATCGGCGGCAGCACGTCGAATTCGGCGAAGGGTGCAGCTTCGGCAGTGGCGCCGCGCAGCGCGAGCTGGGCATGCGGTTTGGCGCAGGCATAGAACTGCTCCGCATTGAGGAACAGTGCCTCGGGCGGCAGCGCCGGCCGCTCGGGGTCGCCCTGCACCAGCCGGTAGCGTTCGCGCGTGTCCTGCCAGAAATGCCGGAACGCGGGTTCCAGGTCGCCGTGCAGCACCACCGTGGCGTCGGTGCCGAGGTAGTCGAACACTGTGGCCGTTTCTTCGAAGAACAGCGGCAGGTAGTACTCGATGCCGGCGGTGGCGACACCGTTGCCCATGTCCTTGTAGATGCGGCTCTTGGTCGGGTCGCCCTCGAGCAGTTCGCGCCAGCGGCCGCGGAAACGGGCGCGCGCGTCGTCGTCCATCGGAAACTCGCGGCCCGGCAGCAGGCGCACTTCGGGCACCGGGTACAGGCTGCGCTGGGTGTCGGGGTCGAAGGTGCGGATCGAATCGATCTCGTCGTCGAACAGGTCGACGCGAAACGGCTGGGTCGAACCCATCGGAAACAGGTCGATCAGGCCGCCGCGCACCGCGTACTCGCCCGGGCTCACCACCTGCGTGACATGGCTGTAGCCGGCCAGCGTGAGCTGGGCCTTGAGCTTCGATTCCTGCAGCTTCTGCCGGGTCTTGAAGTGGAAGGTGTAGCCGGCCAGGAAGGCGGGCGGCGCGAGCCGGTAGAGCGCGGTCGTGGCCGGCACCAGCACCAGGTCTGCATCGTGCTGGCTGATACGCCACAGCGTGGCGAGGCGCTCGCTGATCAAGTCCTGGTGCGGCGAGAAGCTGTCGTAGGGCAGCGTCTCCCAGTCGGGAAACAGCGCGCAGCGCAGCCCGGGCGCGAAGAAGGTCAGCTCGTCGAGCAGCCGTTGCGCGTCGTTGGCATCGGCGGTGAACACCGCCACTGCGCGGCCAGCGAGCTTTTCGCGTTCGGCCAGGCGGGCCAGCAGCAGGGCATCGGCGGAAGAGGGCGGCCGCGGCAGCGTGAATCGTTTGCCGGCGACGAGGGGAGGGAGAACCATGGCTTTGTGCAGACAATGCAGAACACCCCGCGCCGGCTGGCGAGGGGTGTGCAAGGCCAATTCTAGAATGGCGCCCCATTCGCCGCTTCGTCCATGCCTCAATCCCGTGCCCGCCTGTTTGTCGTGATTCCCTGTGCGGGCTCCGGCAGCCGTGCGGGCAGCCGCGAGCCGAAGCAATACCGGCCGATCGCCGGCCTGGCGATGGTGGCGCACACGGTCGCGGTGTTTCGCGCGCTGGCCGGCCAGCTTGCCGGCCTGACGCTGGTGGTGTCCCCCGGCGACCAAGCGGTGCACGCCGCCTTGCCCGACTTTCCGCGCGTCGGCGAGCGACTGCTGCCCGAGGGTGGCGCCACGCGGGCCGCGACGGTGCTGGCCGGCTTGCGCGCGTTGCGCGCCGAGGGCGCCGCGGATACCGACTGGGCACTGGTGCACGATGCGGCGCGCTGCCTGGTCACGCCGGAGCAGGTCGAGGCGCTGATCGCCGCCTGCGAGCACGATGCCGTGGGCGGGCTGCTTGCGCACCGGCTTGCCGACACGCTCAAGTCCGCAGGCCCGGACGGCCGTGTGGCCGCAACGCTCGATCGCGGCGACAAATGGCTGGCCCAGACGCCGCAGATGTTTCGCATCGGCGCGCTGATCGACGCGCTGGAACGCGCCGGCGAGGGCGTGACCGACGAGGCCGGCGCGATCGAGGCGATCGGCCTGGCACCGCTGCTGGTGCCGGGCAGCGCACAGAACTTCAAACTCACCTACCCGGAAGACTTCGCGCTGGCGGAGGCCGTGCTGAAGGGGCGCACCGCACCATGACCACAGGTTTTCCATTCCGCATCGGCGAGGGCTGGGACGTGCACCAGCTCGTGGCCGGCCGCAAGCTGATCCTCGGCGGCGTCGAGATTCCGCACGTGACCGGCCTGCTCGGCCATTCCGACGCCGATGTGCTGCTGCACGCGATCACCGATGCGCTGCTCGGGGCGGCGGCGCTGGGCGACATCGGCCGGCACTTTCCCGACACGGATCCCGAATTCCGCGGCGCCGACTCGATCGTGTTGCTGGCGGAGGCTGCGCGCCGCGTTCGCGCACAGGGCTGGCAGATCGGCAATGTCGACAGCACCGTGATCGCGCAGGCGCCGAAGCTCGCGCCTCATATCGCGGCCATGTGCGCGCGCATTGCAGAGGCGTTGCGCATCGAGCCGGGCCAGGTCAATGTGAAGGCCAAGACCGCCGAGAAGCTCGGGCCGGTCGGCGAGGGTCGGGCGATGGAAGCACGCGCCGCCGTGCTGCTGTTCCGCTAGCGGCCTGCTGCTATTTGCCTTGGGGCGCGGAGGGCTTGACGCCCGCCGCACGCGGCATCCGGATGTGCGCCGCGAGGCCGCGGCCGGGGGTGCTGGTGAGCGCGAAGGTGCCGCCCATGCGGTCGATGTTCTTGGCCACGATCGACAGGCCCAGCCCGGCGCCCGCGGCCGAAGTCCGCGCTGCGTCGCCCCGAAAGAACGGTTTGGTCAATTGCGACAGCAGCGCAGGCGCCACGCCGGCGCCGTGGTCGCGCACCTTGATCAGCACCGCGTCGTTGTGCGCCTGGGCCTGGATGTTGATGTCGGCCACGCCGCTGGCGGGCGATTTGCCATAGCGCCGCGCGTTCTCGACCAGGTTGGAGATCACGCGCGTGAGTTCGACCTCATCGGCCATCACGGCCAGGTCGGACGCCACGTCGACCTTGATCTTTACGTCTTCGTGGTCCTGCACCGCGTAGGTGCAGGCGTCGATCACGTCGCGCAGGAGCACCGGCTTGAAGTCCACATGGTCGGGGCGCGCGTAGTCGAGGAACTTGTCGATGATGGCGTCGAGCTGCGCGATGTCTGCCGCCATGTGGTTGCGCGCGTCTTCATCTTCCACGCTCATCTCGGTTTCGAGCCGCAGCCGCGCCAGGGGCGTGCGCAGGTCGTGCGAGATGCCGGCCAGCATGATGGCCCGGTCCTGCTCGATCTTGGCCAACTGGTCGGCCATGCGGTTGAAACCGATGTTCACCGCGCGAATCTCGTTGGTGCGCGCGCGCTCGTCGAGCCGGTGCGCCTCGTACTCGCCGTCGCGCACCTCGCGCGCGGCGCGCGAGAGCTGGCTCAGAGGTCGGTTGATGAAGCGCGTGATCAGCGCGGCACCGGTCAGCGAAAGCGCCATCGCCGTGATCAGCCACACGAGCCAGGTGCGCCCGCCGACGCGGCTGAAGCGGGTCGGGTCGAGCAGCAGCCAGTAGTTGTCGCTTTCGATGGTGAAGCCGATCCAGAGGCCCGGCTCGTTGTTTACGCGGCTCGCGACGTTGGTGCCTTCACCGAGCTGGTCGATCAGCTCTTCGGTCACGCGTTGGTCAAGGGCGCCGGTGGTGTAGGCCTCGAAGCGGTCGTTCGGCTCGCGCGGCAGGATGCGCACGCCTTCCTGGTCGGCCAGCGTCTTGATCAGCGACACGCGGGTGATCGCGTCCGAGTACACCAGTGCCGCACGGGTCAGGTTGACCAGCGAGGCGATCTGGTGCGCGGTCTGGATCGCGCGCGGCTCGTACTCGAGCTGGCGGAACGTCTGCAGCCAGGCCACCGTGCTGCCGACCAGCAGCAGGGCGAGCAGGAAAAAGGTGCGCCAGAAGAGGCTGAAGCCGAGCTTGAGCCGCCTGCGGTTCCTGCTGGGGCTGCTGCCTTCGAGCGGGCTCGGCAACGTCAGCTGCGAGCTGTCCTCGGCCAGCGGGCTCGGCTGCGTCGTCTGGGGGCCGAACGCAGTGGACACCGGGTTCAGGTCGTGCCGTCCGGCACGAACACGTAGCCGACGCCCCAAACGGTCTGGATGTAGCGCGGCGCCGCGGCATCGGACTCGACCAGCTTGCGCAGCCGCGAGATCTGCACGTCAAGGCTGCGGTCGAAGGGTTCGAACTCGCGGCCGCGGGCCAGCTGGGCCAGCTTCTCGCGCGACAGCGGCTGGCGCGGATGGCGCACCAGCGCCTTCAGCATCGCGAACTCGCCGGTGGTTAGCGAGAGCTCTTCGCCGTCCTTGCGCAAGGTGCGCGAGCCGAGGTCGAAGCTGAAGGGGCCGAAGCTCACGGTTTCGTTGTCGGTTGAAGGGGCACCCGGCGCTTCGAGGGGTGGACGGCGGCGCAGCACGGCGTGCACACGCGCCAGCAGTTCGCGTGGATTGAATGGCTTGCCGAGGTAGTCGTCGGCGCCGACCTCGAGGCCGACGATGCGGTCGACGTCTTCGCCTTTGGCGGTGAGCATGATGATCGGCGTTCGGTCGTTGGCGGCACGCAGGCGGCGGCAGACCGAGAGGCCGTCTTCGCCCGGCATCATCAGGTCGAGCACGATCAGGTCAACCGTGTCGCGCAGCAGGATGCGGTTGAGCGCCTTGCCGTCTTCCGCAACGATCACCTCGAAACCTTCCTGCGTCAGGTAGCGGCGCAACAGGTCGCGGATGCGGGCGTCGTCGTCGACGATGACGATCTTGTCGGTGCGGGCAGGAACTTGATTCATTTCAACAACACTGAATTTGTAACAACGCCAATTCTGAATGCGTTGGTACGCCATTGAGCGGGTTTCGCCGCCGCGTTGACACTAAGTTACAAAACTTGCGGCCGCTCGCTTTAGCGCCACCATAGCGCCATGGCGAGGTGGCAGAGTGCATTGGTAACGACTGCCATCTGCAATGCGATCCATCCTCCGTACCCTGCCTTTAGTGCTTGCCAGTGTCTGCGCACCGTTGTGGGCAGCGCCCGAGGGCTACCTGCGAATCAGTGATCAGCAGCGCAACGAACTGCGCGGTGCAGTCGAGGGGCATCGCGCCGCCAGGCGTGACGAGGTGCAGCGCGAAGACGCCGCAGCCGGTCGGCGTCTGACGGCAGCCGAGCGGCTCGAGTTGCGCGAGCAATTGCGGCGCCAATGGCGGGAATCGTCGGCCGCGCTGCATTCGGCAGAATCGCAACCGGCCGAACGCATGGTGCCGGTGCCCGTTGCCGATGCCCTGCCGACGCGGCCCGCGGCACGCAGCCAGCGCCCGTGAGTCGGGTGCCCTTGGGGCACCCGCACCTTCCCTTTCATCGAAAGACTTGATTTGAATGCTATTAAATTCATAGCGTCCTGCGCGCTGTTGGCAGGCGCGGGCGCTGTTCTTGCCCAGAATCCCCCGCCGCAGAACGTGCTGCAGCTGTCGGCCAGCGGCACGGTCGAGGTGCAACAGGATCTGCTCAGCATGACGTTGTCCACCACGCGCGACGGCACCGACGCCGCTGCCGTGCAGAGTCAACTCAAGGCTGCGCTCGATACCGCACTGACCGAGGCACGCAAGACCGCCCAGCCCGGCCAGCTCGATGTGCGCACCGGCAATTTCAGCCTGGTACCGCGCTACACCCGTGAGGGCAAGATCAACGGCTGGCAGGGCTCGACCGAACTGGTGCTCGAAGGCCGCGACTTCCCGCGCATCACCCAGGCGGCCGGGCGCATCACCACGCTCAATGTCGGCAACGTCGGCTTCGCCCTGAGCCGGGAGCAGCGCACCAAGGTCGAGGTCGAAGCGCAGACGATCGCGATCGACGCGTTCAAGCAGAAAGCCGGCGAACTTGCCAAGGGCTTCGGCTTCGGCGGCTACACGCTGCGCGAGGTGTCGGTCAATTCGAACCAGGGAGACCCCGGCCGGCCGCGCATGATGGCGGCGCAGGCCAAGTCGTTCTCGTCCGATGCGGCAGTGCCGGTCGAGGCCGGCAAGACCAGCGTGGTCGTCACCGTCTCCGGCTCAGTCCAACTGAAGTAAGCACCTGGCACCGGACCCCTTCGTGGAACACCGCGGAACCGGCTCCGCCGGTCCGCCGGTGTTGCCCCCGGTCAGGGGGAAGGCGAAGCGACACGCAGTGCGCGAAGCCTGGGGGCGAGCAACTACTGCGCCGTCCAGCCGCCATCCATGGCCCAGGCCACGCCGCGGACTTGATCGGCGGCAGGCGAGCATAGGAAGACCGCCAGGCCGCCCAGTTGCTCCACGGTCGTGAACTGCAGCGAAGGCTGCTTCTCGCCGAGCAATTCATTCTGGGCCTGCAGTGCAGAAATGCCTTCACGCGCGGCGCGGTCGTCGATCTGCTTTTGAACCAGTTGCGTCAGCACCCAGCCCGGACAGATCGCATTGCTCGTGATGCCCGTGGTCGCGGTTTCGAGCGCGACCGACTTCGTGAGTCCGACGATGCCGTGCTTGGCCGCGACGTAGGCCGATTTCTGGGCCGAAGCGACCAGGCCGTGAGCCGAGGCGACGTTGATGATGCGGCCCCAGTTGGCCGCGCGCATGGCCGGCACCGCGAGCCGCGTGGTGTGAAAGGCGCTGGTGAGGTTGATCGCGATGACGGCGTCCCAGCGCTCGGGTGGAAAGTCTTCCACCTTCGCCACATGCTGGATGCCGGCGTTGTTGACCAGGATGTCGACGCGGCCGAACTTCGAGGCCGCGAACTTCATCATGTCCTCGATCTGCTCGGGCTTGCTCATGTCGGCACCGTGGTACGCGGCCTGCACGCCGAGCGCGGTGATCTCGGTCTGCGGCCCTTCGGCGTCGCCGAAACCGTTGAGAACAAGATTTGCACCCTGTTGTGCAAGTGCCTTGGCAATGGCCAGGCCGATGCCGCTGGTGGAGCCTGTCACGAGGGCGGTTTTGCCTTTGAGCATATGGATGAATCTCCGAATGAATTAGGATGCAATGCGACCATTATCCGCAGCCGCAACGGCGCCCCTCGCAGCCGGATCGGCTTCTTTCCATGACTGAACCCACCCTTCATTTCACCCCCTGCGAAGATGCCGCCGGCGGCCACCGCATGGCCTGGTGGCAGTGGGGTGACGCGGCCGCTTCACGCGTGGTGGTGTGCGTGCACGGGCTGACGCGGCAGGGCCGCGATTTCGACGAACTGGCCAAGGCACTGGTGGTGCGCGCCGGCGGCAGCGTGCGCGTGGTGTGCCCCGACGTGGTCGGGCGCGGGCAGAGCGACTGGCTGCGCGATCCCGCCGGCTACCAGATCCCGTTCTATGCGGCCGACATGCTGGCGCTGCTGGCGCAATTGCACCGGGAGCAGCCGATAGCCACGCTCGACTACGTGGGCACCAGCATGGGCGGGCTGATCGGCATGGTGCTCGCGGGCAATCGCGAGCTGCCGCTGCCGGCCCCGATCCGCCGGCTGGTGCTCAACGACGTCGGCCCGGCGCTCGATCCCGATGCGCTGCGCCGCATCGGCGCCTATGTGGGGCAGGGCGGTCGCTATGCGTCGATGGCCGATGCGGCTGCTGCGCTGTGGTCGCTCTCGGCCACGTTCGGCCCGCATACTTCCGCGCAATGGGCCGAACTCTCGCGCCACATGGTGGCGCCGTCCGCGCAACGCAATGCCGATGGCAGTGGCAAGGTCGACGCCGACGCTGCGCCGGGCGATGGCCCGTTCGTGCTGCACTACGACCCGGCGATTGCCGTGCCCCTGCGCGCGTTCACCCCCGAATCGACGGCCCAGGCCGAAACCGTGATGTGGGCGCTGTATGACGCGATCACGGCCCAGACCCTGCTGCTGCGCGGCGCGCAATCGGACTTGCTGCGACCGGCCACGGCGGTGGCCATGACGCAGCGCGGGCCACGCGCCACCCTGGTCGAGTTCGAAGGCGTGGGCCACGCGCCGACCCTGGTCGTACCGGATCAATACGGCGCAATCACCTCATTTTTGTTTTCCCCGTGAAGCGTGAACTCTCCAGCCCCTCGTCCTTGAAATTGTCGGAGCCCGTGGTCGACTACCCGCTGTCGGCCGCCACGGCCGACAGCACGCCGGTGCAGGCCAACATGCTGGCGCGCGCACGTGCGTTCGCGGAGCCGCTGATCGCCGATGAAACCCTGGACACCGGCGAAAACACACTGGGCCATGCCGACGCGGTGGCCGCGATCGTGGCTGCGATGGGTGGCTCCGAAGCAATGCAGGCGGCGAGCTACCTGGTCTATTCGTGCCAGCACCTGAACCGACCGCAGGAGGTGATCGCCAAGGTGTTCGGCGACAACTTTGCGGCGCTGGCGGTGGAGACCACCAAGCTGGTCTATGTGCAGCAGCAGACGCGCACCGCCGCGGCCGGCTCGCACACCGACGGTGCCGGCAACCAGACCGAGAACGTGCGCAAGATGCTGCTGGCGTTCTCGCGCGATCTGCGCGTGGTGATGCTGCGGCTCGCTTCGCGGCTGCAAACGCTGCGTCACGCGGCCGCGGCCAAACAGCCGGTGGCCGAGAACGTGGCTCGCGAGTCGCTGCAGGTCTTCGCGCCACTCGCCAACCGGCTCGGGATCTGGCAGGTCAAGTGGGAGATCGAAGACCTCTCGTTCCGCTTTCTCGAACCCGAAACCTACCAGCTGATTGCGCGGCTGCTCGACGAAAAGCGCACCGAGCGCGAAGGCCACATCGAGCAGTTGCGCTCGCAGCTCGAGCAGGATCTGGCAAGCCAGGGCGTGCGTGCCACGGTGCAGGGCCGCCCGAAGAACATTTACAGCATCGTCAAGAAGATGCGCGGCAAGTCGCTCGACTTTGCGCAGGTGTTCGACATCCTCGCGCTGCGCGTGATCGTGCAGGACGTGAAGGACTGCTACGCCGCGCTGGCCTGGGTGCATTCGCACTTCCAGCCGATCGACGAGGAGTTCGACGACTACATCGCCCGGCCCAAGGCGAACGGCTACCAGTCGCTGCACACCGTGGTGCGCGAAATGGCCGATGGCCGGGCCGGCAAGCCGATCGAGATCCAGATCCGCACCGAACAGATGCACGATCACGCCGAGCACGGCGTGGCCGCGCACTGGGCCTACAAGGAAGCCGGGCCCAAGGGCTACGCCGGCGTATGGGCCGGCGGCGAGTACGACGCCAAGATCGCGGTGCTGCGCCAGTTGCTGGCCTGGGAGCGCGATCTGTCGGACGGCCAGCAGGGCCAGGGGCTTTTCGACGACCGAATTTATGTCTTGACGCCGGACGCCGCGATCGTGGAGTTGCCCCAGGGCGCCACTGCGGTCGACTTCGCCTACACCGTGCACACCAGCCTGGGCCATCGCTGCCGCGGCGCACGCATCGACGGCGCCATGGTGCCGCTCAACACGCCGCTGCAGAACGGGCAGACCGTCGAGATCATCGCGGCCAAGGAAGGCGGCCCGTCGCGCGACTGGCTCAATGCCGAGCTGGGTTACCTGGTGAGCCACCGGGCACGTGCCAAGGTACGTGCCTGGTTCAATGCGCAGGTCACGCACGAAACCGTGGCGCGCGGACGCGAGGCGGTCGAAAAGTTGCTGCAGCGCGAAGGCAAGACGGCGCTCAAGCTCGATGATCTCGCGTCGCGGCTCGGCTTCAAGTCGGCCGACGACCTGTTCGAGGTGGTGGGCAAGGACGAGTTCTCGTTGCGCAATATCGAGACGCTGCTGCGGCCGCCCGAACCAGCGCCAGGCCCCGATGACGGGGTGCTGATCCGCAAATCCCGCGCGACCGAAAAGGGGGTGCAGGGCGGCGTGCTGGTGGTCGGCGTGTCGTCGCTGATGACGCAGCTGGCCAAGTGTTGCCGACCGGCGCCGCCCGACGCGATCGGCGGCTTCGTCACGCGCGGCCATGGCGTCAGCATCCATCGTGTCGACTGCAGCAACTTCCGCACGATGGTTTCGCAAAGCGCCGAGCGCGTGATCGAGGTCGAATGGGGCGCCAAGAAGGGCGAGGAAGGCGCGGTCTACGCGGTCGACGTGGCGGTAGAGGCGCTGGATCGTCAGGGCCTGTTGCGCGACATCTCCGAGGTTTTCGCACGCGAAAAGATGAACGTCATCGGCGTGCAGACCCAGTCGGTCAAGGGCACCGCGTGGATGACCTTCACCATCGAAATCGCCGACGCGGCGCGGCTGGCGCAGGTTCTGCGCATCGTGGGCGCCGTGGAGGGCGTACGCCATGCCCGCCGCCGCTGAGCGGAATGCCGCCAAACCACTGCTATAATCTGAGGCTGCACACATCAGGCCCATAGCTCAGCTGGTTAGAGCGCTTCCTTGACATGGAAGAGGTCGGCGATTCGAATTCGTCTGGGCCTACCAAATACGCGTGAACAACGTGAACAAAAGCCACTCGTTAGAGTGGCTTTTTTCTTGGCTCGACGATCGGGCTACGCCATCCGTAGGAGGCGACAGTTGATTCAAATGTGTTAACTTGTGTGCCTGCCGTGACAACCCCGACCCCCATCGACCTCCTGCATCCGCCGCCGCTCGATCCGGCGGTCGAAGAATTGCGGCTGGCGTCCCTGCTGCGCCAGGCGCCGCTCGAGTTTGCGCGCGTGGTCTATGGGCTGAACGACCGCGCCAGCGGGCGCGCCGGCACCATGGCGGCCGAAGAAGTGGCGCGCACGGTGCGCCAGGGCTCGCCGGTCACGCGGGAACGTGCCGAACAGCGCGCCCGGGCGTATTTGCCCGTGGCGGGCCATGAGCACTGCCCGCGCTGCTGGGTTTTCAATGGCATCAAGAGTCCGCTGCATTACCGCGATGCGAACGACGAGCGCCCCGAAACTGCAACCTGCAAGGTCTGTGGCGCCGAATACACCAGTTCGCTGGAATAGCGCGGGCGCCGCCCGGCGCGCAAGCGCGGCACCGGTCAGGGTAAACCTTGGCGCGGTGCAGCAAAACCGCTCCCTAGAATGCCTCGGGCGCGATCGCGTCCCCAAGTGAAGGAGTCCCATTGCAGAGCAAGAAAGTCGGCGCCAAGCCGGCCCTCCGGGTGATCAAGAAGTACCCGAACCGAAGGCTGTACGACACCGACACTTCGACCTACATCACGTTGGCCGAGGTCAAGCAACTGGTCATGTCGAAGGCGGCGTTCGTGGTTCGCGACGCCAAGTCCGGTGACGACCTGACGCGCAGCATCCTGCTGCAGATCATCCTGGAAGAAGAGGCCGGCGGCGCGCCGATGTTCACCGAGCAGGTGCTGGCCAGCATCATCCGTTTCTATGGCCAGGCGATGCAGAGCTACATGGGCCCCTACCTCGAAAAGAACATCCAGGCGATGACCGAGGTGCAGGCCCAGCTCAGCGAAAAGGCCGAAGGCCTGACGCCGGAAATGTGGTCGCACTTCATGACCGCGCAGTCGCCGGTGTTGCAGGGCCTGATGGGTAACTACGTCGAGCAATCCAAGACCGTGTTCCTGCAGATGCAGGAGCAAATGAAGAAGAACACCGAACAGGTTCTGGGCGCATTTGGCCTCAAGCGACCCTGAGGCCGGCTCCGGCGGCGATAGCTGGGACAATACGGGGATATGAGTGAAGTTGCCTCCCCCGAACGAACCGCCACCGCTGCGGCGCCCAAAGTGGGCTTTGTGAGCCTGGGCTGCCCCAAGGCCCTGACCGATTCCGAATTGATCCTGACCCGGCTGAGCGCCGAGGGCTACGAAACTTCGAAGACTTTCGAGGGCGCTGATCTCGTCATCGTCAACACCTGCGGCTTCATCGACGATGCGGTCAAGGAAAGCCTCGACACCATCGGCGAGGCGCTGGCCGCCAATGGCCGGGTGATCGTCACGGGCTGTCTCGGTGCCAAGGCCGGCGAAGACGGCGGCAACATGGTGCGCCAGATGCACCCGAGCGTGCTGGCCGTGACCGGCCCGCATGCGACGCAGGAGGTGATGGATGCCGTGCATGCCAACCTGCCCAAGCCGCACGACCCCTTCGTCGACCTGGTGCCCAACAGCTTCGGCATTGCAGGCCTGAAGCTCACGCCGCGCCACTACGCCTACCTGAAGATCAGCGAGGGTTGCAATCACCGCTGCACCTTCTGCATCATCCCGTCGATGCGCGGCGACCTGGTGTCGCGGCCGATCGGCGATGTGCTGAACGAAGCCCGGGCACTGTTCGAAGGCGGCGTGAAGGAGCTGCTGGTCATCAGCCAGGACACCTCGGCCTATGGCGTCGACACCAAGTACCGCATGGGTTTCTTCAACGGCAAGCCGGTCAAGACGCGCATGCTCGATCTGGTGCGCGAACTGGGCGAGATCGCCGAACCCTACGGCGCCTGGGTGCGGTTGCACTATGTGTACCCTTACCCGAGCGTGGACGACGTGATTCCGCTGATGGCGAGCGGCAGGGTGCTGCCTTACCTGGACGTGCCGCTGCAGCACAGCCACCCGGCCGTGTTGAAGCGCATGAAACGGCCGGCCAGCGGCGAACGCAATCTCGAGCGCATCGCGAAATGGCGCGAGCTGTGTCCCGAACTCGTGATCCGCAGCACGTTCATCGCGGGGTTCCCCGGCGAAACCGAGGAAGAGTTCGAGCACCTGCTCGATTTCATCCGCGAGGCCGGGATCGACCGGGCCGGTTGCTTCGCCTACAGCGCTGTCTCCGGTGCCGCGGCGAACGAGATTCCGGGCATGTTGCCGGAAGCCGAGCGCGAAGCGCGGCGCGCACGGTTCATGGAAGTGGCCGAGTCGGTGTCGATCGCGCGGCTGCGGCGACGCATCGGCGCGAGCATGCAGGTGCTGGTCGATTCGGCGCCGGGCATGGGCCGCAAGGGCGGGGTTGGCCGCAGCTATGCCGATGCACCAGAGATCGACGGCGTGGTGCGGCTGCTGCCGCCCGAGAAGATCAGCAAGACGCTGAAGGTCGGTGAGTTCACGCGCGCCCGCATCGTCGGCGCCGAGGGCCACGACCTCGTTGCGGTGCCGGTGTGAGAGTGCATTGACACTGCTGACCGGACAACAAAAAAGCCACCGGAGACCGGTGGCTTTGATGGAGAAATCCCGACAAGGGATCTATTTAAACTTGGTGCCCAGAAGAGGACTCGAACCTCCACGATGTTACTCGCTAGTACCTGAAACTAGTGCGTCTACCAATTCCGCCATCTGGGCCCACATGTTGCAAGAAGCTTGCAACGCGTTTTGAATTTCAGGAAAGAGAGAGATCATATCAAAAATAATGGCCACCCCAGCGGCTTGCTGGACGAGATTGAAGGAACGGTTCAAGGACATCGCGATGGGCACGGCTTCGTGCAGCGCGACGATGGCGAAGCCGACATCTATTTGCCCCCGAACGAGATGCGCGCGGTGCTGCACAAGGATCGCGTCAAGGCGCGCGTCGTACGCCAGGATCGGCGCGGCCGGCCCGAGGGGCGTGTCGTCGAAATCGTCGAGCGGCCGGAGCAGCCGATCATCGGCCGCCTGCTGCATGAAGGCGGCATCTGGCTCGTCGCCCCGGAAGACAAGCGCTACGGCCAGGACGTCCTGATTCCCAAGGGCGCGACCGGCACTGCGAAGGCGGGCCAGGTCGTGGTGGTGCAACTCACCGAACCACCGGCACTGTTCGGCCAGCCGGTGGGCCGCGTGAAGGAAGTGCTGGGCGAGATCGACGACCCCGGCATGGAAATCGAGATCGCGGTGCGCAAGTACGGCGTGCCGCACGAATTCTCCGAGGCTGGCCTCGCCGAAGCGAAAGCGCTGCCTGACAAGGTGCGGCCGGCTGACAAGCGCGGCCGTGTCGACCTTACCGACGTGCCGCTGGTCACCATCGACGGCGAAGACGCACGCGACTTCGACGATGCCGTGTACTGCGAGCCGGCCAAGGTCGGCCGCGGCAAGGGCTGGCGACTGCTGGTCGCGATCGCCGACGTCAGTGCCTATGTGCAGACCGGCTCGCCGATCGACATCGATGCCTACGACCGCGCCACCAGCGTGTACTTCCCGCGCCGCGTGATTCCGATGCTGCCCGAGAAGCTGTCGAACGGCCTGTGCTCGCTCAACCCCGAGGTCGAGCGCCTCTGCATGGTGTGCGACATGCTCGTGGCGGCCGATGGCGAGATCTACGCCTACCAGTTCTACCCGGCCGTGATGTTCAGCCACGCCCGCTTCACCTACACCGAAGTGGCAGCCATCCTTGGCAACACGCGCGGCCCCGAGGCGGCCAAGCGCAAGGAACGCGTCAAGGACTTGCTGAACCTCTCCGACGTGTACAAGGCGCTGCTCAAGCAGCGTTCGCGTCGTGGCGCAGTGGACTTCGAGACCACCGAAACACAGATCGTCTGCGACGACGCCGGCCGCATCGAGAAGATCGTGCCGCGCACGCGCAACGAGGCGCACCGGCTGATCGAGGAAGCGATGCTGGCGGCCAACGTCTGCAGCGCCGACTTCATCGCCGAAGGCAAGCACCCGGGCCTGTTCCGCGTGCACGAAGGCCCGACGACCGAGAAGAAGGAAGTGCTGCGCGGCTACCTCAAGGCGATGGGTGTCGGCCTCTCGATCACCGACGATCCGAAGCCCGGCGAATTCCAGGCGATCGCCGAGGCGACCAAGGAACGGCCCGACGCGCAGCAGATCCACACCATGCTGCTGCGCTCGATGAGCCAGGCGATCTACACGCCGATCAACAGCGGCCACTTCGGCCTGGCCTACGAGGCCTACACGCACTTCACCAGCCCGATCCGTCGCTACCCCGACCTGCTGGTGCACCGCGTGATCAAGGCGATCCTCAACAAGCAGAAGTACACGCTGCCGATATTGCCGACGCCGGGCGAAGCGCATGCCAAGCTGGCCAAGCGACTCGCCTCGCGTGTCAAGTCGCCGACCAGCAAACCGCAGAAGGCCACCGTCGCGCCGACCAAGGAAACGCTCGCCTGGGAAGCCGCCGGCCTGCATTGCAGCGCCAACGAGCGGCGCGCCGACGAAGCCAGCCGCGACGTCGAGGCCTGGCTCAAGTGCAAGTACATGCGCGAGCACCTCGGCGAGGAATACGGCGGCGTGGTCAGTTCGGCCACGACCTTCGGTATCTTCGTCACGCTCGATGCGATGTACGTCGAAGGCCTGGTCCACATCACCGAACTCGGCGGCGAGTACTTCAAGTTCGACGAGATGCGCCAGGAACTGCGCGGCGAGCGCACTGGCATCCGCTACGCCATCGGCACGCGCGTTCGCGTGCAGGTGAGCCGCGTCGACCTCGACGGCCGCAAGATCGATTTCCGTCTGATCCGCGAGGGCGACGACCTGGCGGCGCGTCCGGCGAAGGACAAGGGCGCTGCGCCCGGCAACGCGGGCGCCTCGCCCAGGGCCTCGGGCAAGCGCCAGTCGCGGCCGCCGCATGCGCACAAGGAGAAAGACAAGGCCGAAGCCACCGCCGCGGTGGCCGCCGCCGAGCGCCCTGCGCAGCAAAGCGCGATGCAAGCGTTCAAGTCGGCCGTGAAGAAGGCCGCCAACAAGATGAAAGGGCGCAAACCGCGCCGCCCCTGAACCCCTTTGACGGAGACACAAGAATGACTGCAGCAGCAAACCCGAACTCGCGCATTGCGATCGTCACCGGTGCCGGCACCGGCATCGGGCGCTCCGCCGCGCTGGCCCTGCTGGCCGATGGCTGGAGCGTGGCACTGGCCGGGCGTCGCCCCGAGCCGCTCGAAACCGTGGCCGACGAATCGGGTGCGGGCGCGCGCGCATTCGCGGTGCCGACGGACGTGACCAACCCGGCTTCGGTGCAGGCCCTGTTCTCGGCGGTGGTCGATCGCTTCGGCCGCGTTGACCTGCTCTTCAACAACGCCGGTACTGGCAACCCGCCCGGCTTGATGGAGGACTGGACGCCCGAGCAGTGGAAGGGCGTGATCGACATCAACCTCAACGGCATGTTCTATTGCCTGCAGCAGGCCTTCCGCACGATGAAGGCGCAGAGCCCGCGCGGCGGCCGCATCATCAACAACGGCTCGATTTCGGCCACCACGCCGCGTCCGAATTCGGCCGCCTACACAGCCACCAAGCATGCGGTCGAAGGCCTGACAAAGACCGCCTCGCTCGACGGTCGCAAGTACGACATCGCGGTCGGCCAGATCGACGTCGGCAACGCGATGACCGCGATGGGCGGACGCATGGCGCAAGGCGTGCCGCAAGCCAGTGGCGAGATCGCGATCGAGCCGGTGATGGACGTGGACATCGTCGGCCGTTCGGTGCTCTACATGGCGAGCCTGCCGCTCGAAGCCAACGTGTTGTTCCACACGGTGATGGCGACCAAGATGCCGTTCGTCGGCCGCGGCTGAGGCTGCCGCTCAGCGGCCGCCGCGCGCCAGTGCGCCGGCGGTGAGCGGCGCATCGGCCGGCCAGTGGTCGGCCAGATCGCCGTGGTGCCAGACGGCATCACGCGTTGCATCGAGCGCGGGCAGCAACCCGCTTGCGAGGGCGGCACCGACCATGCCGGCCAACACATCGCCGGTGCCCGCCGAAGCCAGGCGCGCATTGCCGCTGAGGTTGATCGAGGGCAGGGCGCCCGGCGCGGCCACCACCGTGCCTGAACCCTTGAGCACCACCACCGCGCCGAAACGGTCGGCAAGCTTTTGCGCCGCGCCCAGCCGGTCGGCCTGAACGGCTGCAGTGCCGATGTCGAGCAGCCGCGCGGCTTCGAGCGGATGCGGCGTGAGCACCGTAGGCTGGCGGCGCCGTCCGCGCGCCGCCAGCAGCGTTTGCAAGCCGGGGTCGAGCGCGATCGCGTTGAGCGCGTCGGCATCGATCACCAGCCGTTGCGCGGTCGAGATCACGCGCGGCAGCACGCCTCGCACGGCCGCACCGCCGCCGCAGCCGCACACCACCGTCATCGCGCCGACATCCAGCGTGGCCGGGTCGCGCACCATGAGTTCAGGTTGCGAAGTGTCGAGGGCCACCTTGCTGTCGAGCAGGCCGGCAAACACCCGGCCTGCGCCCGCGTGCAGCGCCGCCGAAGCCGCCAGCAGCGCAGCGCCGGCCATGCCGGGGGCGCCGCCGATCACAGCCACGTCGCCGTAGCTGCCCTTGTGCGCAGCCTGCAACCGCGTGCGCGCAGCGGGTGCACCCGCCAGCCAGGCGACAGGCACCGCATCGAAGGCGCTGCAGCCGAGGTCGTCCAGCCACACCTCGCCGGCTGCGTCGCGGCCCTGCGCCGTGAAAAGACCCGGCTTCAGTGTCAGAAGGCTCAGGCAAAAACGGGCAGCAGCACCCGTCCCCCGGGCACCGGGTGCCGTGGCTTCCATCGCAGCTGCCCCGCTTTCGGCGTTCAGGCTGGAGGGCACGTCGACGCTGAGCACAGGTGACGCGGCAGCATGCATGCGTTGTAGCCAGTCGGCCATCGTGCCTTCGGGCGCGCGGCTGGCACCGATGCCAAGGAGCGCATCGACCGCCAGATCCCAGCGCTCGGGCGGCGCTTCGGCGAACGCGACGCCGGCGGCGCGTGCGCGCTGAAGCGATGCCAGTGCGTCGGGCGGCGCGTTGCCTTCGTGGCCCAGCCAGGTCACTACCGGCGCAAACCCGCGCTGCTTCAGTTGTGCCGCAGCCTCCAGGCCGTCGCCGCCGTTGTTGCCCGGCCCGCAGGCGATCCACACGGTGCGCGCATGCGGCGCGATCGCCATCGCCAGGCGCGCAACCGCAAGCCCGGCGCGTTGCATCAGGGTATGGGGAGGCAGCGTCGCCGCGGCAGCGTGCTCGACACGGCGCGTGGCTTCGATGCCGAAGAGCGATGCCGTGGTCGCCGGGGTGATGCGATGCATCGGCCCATTCTGCCCGGCCTTCAGCCTTGGCCGAGCAGGCGCTCCATGCCCAGGCCTTCGAGATCGACGCCCGGGTCGCGTCCGCCGACCAGGTCAGCCAAGACGCGTGCGCTGCCGCACGAGAGCGCCCAGCCGCTCGAGCCGTGGCCCAGGTTGAGCCAGACGCCGGGAACGCCACTGCGACCGATGACCGGCGGGCCGTCGGGCAGCATCGGCCGCGCGCCTTTCCATTGCTGCACGCCTGCCTGCAGCGTCGCTGCACCCGGGAACCAGTCGTGCAGCACCTTGTAGAGCGTTTGCAAGGCGGCCGGGTTGATCGTGTCGGGCGAGCCGCCGAGTTCCGCGCCGCCGGCCACGCGCACGCGCAGGCCGAGGCGCGAGATCGCGACCTTGTAGCGTTCGTCCATCACGGCGCTGCGCGGCGCGTTGAGCGGCTCGCGGATGGTGGCGCTGATCGAGTGGCCGTACACCGGAGCCAGCGGAATGCGCAGGCCCAGCGGCTTCAGGATGCGGGCCGAGTCAATGCCGGCGCACACCACCACCGCGTCGAAGGCGTGGGGCTCCGAGCCGGCCGCCAGCGAGATCGAGCGTGGTGCCATACGGCTCAGCGGCGCGATGTCGCAATTGAAATGAAACTGCGCGCCGAGCGCCTCGGCCTCGCGCTTGAGCAGCAGCGCGAACTGGCGGCAGTTGCCGACTTCGTCGTCGGGCAGATGGATCGCACCACCGAGCTCGGTGTCGGTGCTCAGTGCGGGCTCGATCTTGCGCGCCTCGTCGGGGTCGAGCTCGTGGAACGGGGTGCCGGTCGCGCGCAGCACGTCGAGGCCGGGCTGCACCAGCTTGAGTTCGCGTCTGGAGCGCAGCAGCACCATGTAGCCGTCGCTGCGCTCGTAGCTGAGTTCGCGCGTCTCGGTGATTTCGTGCAGGCGAGTGCGGCTGTAGAACGCAAGGCGCTGCAGGCGGGCGCGGTTGGCGAGATAGGTTTCGAGCTTGCAGGCGCGCTGCCAGCGGGCCATGAAGCCGATGTCGCGGCCGCTGAGCGGCCAGCGCACCTTGATGGCGCCGTGTGTCGACAGCATCGAACGCAGTACCTTGGCGCGCATGCCCGGCGCAGCCCACGGGGTGACGTAGCCCGGTGCAACGACGCCGGCATTGGCAAAACTCGATTCTTCGGCTGCGGCGCCGCGGCGCTCGAACACCACGACTTCATGGCCGTCGCAGGCCAGCTCCCAGGCAGTGGTGACGCCGACGATGCCGGCGCCCACGATCGCGATTTTCATTGGATTCGGAAAGTCAGAAGAGGGCGCGCGGTTTCGCGCGCCATGGGTCGAGGATAGACCAGGCCTGCGTCGCCCGTACGCGGGCGTGGGCACTATGCGTTCTGGAGCGCTTGTTCGATCTGCAGCGCCAGCGAAAGCACCACGTCATCGTGCAGTGCGGCATGCCAGAGCATCAGGCCGACGGGCAGGCCGCCGTCGACCGGACAGGGCAGCGAGATCGCGCAGCCGTCGAGCATGTTGACGACCGAGGGGTTGCGCAGCAGCAGGCCGTTGACGCGGAAAAACTCGTCGTCGCGCTCGGCACCCGGCGCCACGTTGGCGATCGGCGGCGCGGTGATCGGCACCGTGGGCGACAGCACCGCATCGAACGGTGCGAGCGCCGCTTCCATGCGCGCGATCCAGCCGCGCCGCGCCTGCAGCAGGTCGATGTACTCGTGCGCTTTCATGGTGGCGCCCTTGAGGATGCGCTGCGCCACGCGCGGGTCGTAGCCGGCGCCGCTGCGCTCCAGCAACAGCCGGTGCCAGGCATAGGCCTCGGCGGCCGAGAAGCCGCCGGTCGCGTTGATCGAGGCCAGATCGGCCAGCGGGGGCAGGGTGATTTCCTCGATCCGGGCGCCAGCCGTGCGCAGCTGGCGCAAGGCGTTGTGGAAGGCCGTGTCGACCGGCGCCTCGATGCCGTCGAAGAAGGTATTGGTGACCACCGCAACCCGGTAGCTTGCCAGCGGCGCATCGGTGAGGCCGACCCGGCGCGCCGCCAGAATTTCATGCGCGGTCACCGCGTCGCGCACCGAGCGTGTCATGGCGCAGACGGTGTCGAGCGTGGTCGACAGCGGCAGCGCGCCGTCGGCCGGCACCAGCTGCGCAGTGCTCTTGAAGCCGACGATGCCATTGAGCGCGGCCGGAATGCGGATCGAACCCCCGGTATCGGAGCCCAGGCCGATGAAGGCCGCACCCGTAGCCACCGAAACGGCAGCACCCGACGACGAGCCGCCAGGGATGCGCGGCGTGGTCGCATCGGCCGCATTGGCCGGCGTGCCGTGGTGCGGGTTCACGCCGACGCCCGAAAAGGCAAACTCGGTCATGTTGGTTCGGCCGATCAGTGCGCCGCCGGCGGCGCGCAGGCGGGCCACCGCCACGGCGTCGGCGCGGGCGGCCGGCGCATGGCTCAGAACCTGCGAGCCGGCCGGGGTCGGCTGGCCTTCGATGTCGAACAGATCCTTGGCGGAAAAGGCGAGCCCGGCCAGCGGCAGGCCGGATCCGGCGCGCTCGGCCTCGGTGCCGGCCGCCTCGAACAGCGGCCGGGTGAAGGCATGGGCGCAGGCGGGCGATCCGGCTACGGCGACGGAATGCGCCATTTCGGTGCGCGCGGAGGTCTGGCCCGCACGCAGTGCGAGTCGGGTGGCGTGGAGGTCTTGCATGGCCTGCATGCTATACTCCTTGGGTTTCGCTGACAGGTCGCCATCCGGTGCCTTTCCCAGTGAAACACATCCGCAAACCAGTCCATTCAAGGTGTTGCGCGTCGCCCGAATTGCGTTGGGTGGCCGCAAAAACGGACTGGCTTTAAGACCTAACCTTTGGAGTTATTCCTATGTCGACCACCATGCGCGAAATGCTGGAAGCCGGTGTCCATTTCGGTCACCAAACCCGCTTCTGGAACCCCAAGATGGCCCCGTTCATCTTCGGCCATCGCAACAAGATCCACATCATCAACCTGGAAAAATCGCTTCCGATGTTCCAGGATGCGATGAAGTACGCCAAGCAACTCACGGCCAACCGCGGCACGATCCTGATGGTCGGCACCAAGCGCCAGGCCCGTGAAATCGTCGCTGCCGAAGCGCGCCGCGCCGGCGTGCCGTTCGTCGACACCCGCTGGCTCGGCGGCATGCTGACCAACTTCAAGACCGTCAAGACCTCGATCAAGCGTCTGAAGGACATGAAGGCCCAGCAAGAAGGCGGCCTCGACGCGCTCAGCAAGAAGGAGCAACTGACCTTCTCGCGCGAAATCGAAAAGCTCGAAAAGGACATCGGCGGCATCCAGGACATGACCGCGCTGCCCGACGCCATCTTCGTGATCGACGTGGGCTTCCACAAGATCGCCGTGGCCGAAGCCAAGAAGCTCGGCATTCCGCTGATCGGCGTGGTCGACTCGAACCACTCGCCGGAAGGCATCGACTACGTGATTCCGGGCAACGACGACTCGTCGAAGGCCGTCACGCTCTACGCCCGCGGCATCGCCGACGCGATCATCGAAGGCCGCAACAGCGCCACCGGTGATGTGGTCAAGGCCATCGCCGAAGGCAACAGCGACGAATTCGTCGAAGTCGAAGAAGGCGCTTCCGCCTGAGTTGACGCGCCCGCGCGCCTGAAGAAGGGGCTTTGTTGCCCCTTTTTTTTAACCTGAATACTGAGAAAACCGGAGAAATCAAATGGCTGCAATCACCGCAAGCATGGTTGGCGAACTGCGCGCGAAGACTGACGCGCCCATGATGGAATGCAAGAAGGCCCTGACGGAGGCTGACGGCAACATGGAAAAGGCCGAAGAGCTGCTGCGCATCAAGCTCGGCAACAAGGCCGGCAAGGCCTCGGCCCGCGTGACGGCTGAAGGCGTGGTCACCGCATACGTCGACGGTGCCGCCGGCGGCATGATCGAAATCAACTGCGAAACCGACTTCGTCACCAAGAACGACAGCTTCCTGGCCATGGCCAAGGCCGCCGCCGAACTGGTCGCAAAGAACAACCCGGCCGACCTGGCTGCGCTCGGCGCCATCGCGTACACGCAGGACGGCTTCGGCCCGACGCTGGAAGACGTGCGCAAGGGCTTGATCGGCAAGATCGGCGAGAACATGAGCTTCCGCCGCTTCAAGCACTTCAACTCCGGCGCCAAGCTGGCCTCGTACCTGCACGGCACCCGCATCGGTGTGCTGGTGGAGTTCGAGGGCGACGACACCGCTGCCAAGGACGTGGCCATGCACATCGCCGCGATGAAGCCGGTCGCGCTGTCGACGGCCGACGTGCCGGCCGAGCTGATCGAGAAAGAACGCGCCGTGGCCGTGGGCAAGGCCGATGAAGACCGCAAGGTTGCCGAAGCCGCCGGCAAGCCGGTGCAGCCACCCGAAATCGTCGCCAAGCGCGTCGAAGGCGGCGTGCAGAAGTTCCTGAAGGAAGTCTCGCTGCACAACCAGCCGTTCGTGAAGAACGACAAGCAGACCGTCGAGCAGATGCTCAAGGCGGCCGACACCTCGATCAAGAGCTTCACGATGTTCATCGTGGGCGAAGGCATCGAGAAGAAGGTCGACGACTTCGCTGCCGAGGTCGCGGCGCAGGTGGCTGCCGCCAAGGGCGAGAAGTCGCCCGCCTGAAGCACGACGCCGCCATCGCGGCGTCGTCGCTTTCACCCCGTACACTCGCCCCCGCCAACAACAAAAGGAAGTCTTTCATGCCCAACGCCCGTCCAGCCCACAAGCGCATCTTGTTGAAGCTGTCGGGTGAGGCGCTGATGGGCGACGACGCCTTCGGCATCAATCGCGCGACCATCGTGCGGATGGTGGAGGAGGTGGCGGAAGTGGTGAACATGGGCGTGGAGCTGGCCGTCGTGATCGGCGGCGGCAACATCTTTCGCGGTGTGGCCGGTGGCTCGGTCGGCATGGATCGTGCGACCGCTGACTACATGGGCATGCTTGCCACGGTGATGAATTCGTTGGCGCTGGCCGATGCCATGAACAAGCAGGGCCTCACTGCACGTGTGATGTCGGCCATCGCCATCGAGCAGGTGGTCGAGCCCTATGTGCGGCCCAAGGCGCTTCAGTACCTTGAAGAGGGCAAGGTCGTGATCTTCGCGGCCGGCACCGGCAACCCGTTTTTCACGACCGATACGGCGGCCGCGTTGCGTGGTGCCGAGATCGGTGCCGAACTCGTGCTCAAGGCCACCAAGGTCGACGGCGTCTACAGCGCCGACCCCAAGAAAGACCCGACCGCCACACGCTACGCCTCGCTGACTTTCGACGAAGCGATTGCGCAGAATCTCGGCATCATGGACGCCACCGCTTTCGCGCTGTGCCGCGACCAGAAACTGCCGATCAAGGTGTTCTCGATCTTCAAGAACGGTGCGCTCAAGCGCGTCGTGATGGGCGAGGACGAAGGCACGCTGGTGCACGCCTGAGGAGAATTGACAGATGACCATTGCAGACATCCGCACTGCGACCGACACCAAGATGACCCAGTCGCTCGCAGCCTTCCAGAACAACCTGACCAAGATCCGCACGGGTCGCGCCAATCCCGCGATCCTCGATTCGATCCATGTCGACTACTACGGCTCGCAGGTGCCGCTGAGCCAGGTCGCGAATGTGGCCTTGCTCGACGCCCGCACGATCAGCATCCAGCCCTGGGAAAAGGGCATGGGCGCAAAGATCGAAAAAGCCATTCGCGAGAGTGATCTCGGCCTGAATCCGGCGTCGATGGGCGACCTGATCCGCGTGCCGATGCCGCCGATGAGCGAAGAGCGCCGCAAGGAAATGACCAAGCTGGTTCGCAACGAAGGCGAAGCCGCCAAGATCGCCACGCGCAACCTGCGCCGCGATGCGAACGAAGCGGTCAAGAAGCTCGTCAAGGACAAGCTCGCGTCGGAGGACGACCAGAAGCGCGCCGAAGCCGAGATCCAGAAAGTCACCGACCGCCACATCGCGGACATCGACAAGATGGTCACGGCCAAAGAGGCCGAGATCATGGCCGTCTGATCTGTTGCGCATGACCGCTTCACCTGCCGTCCCCCATCACATTGCCATCGTGATGGACGGCAATGGCCGCTGGGCGACACGGCGCTTCCTGCCGCGCGTGGCGGGTCACAAGCAGGGGGTGGAAGCACTGCGCCGTTGCGTCAAGGCCTGCGCCGACCGTGGCGTGGGTGTGCTCACGGTGTTCGCCTTCTCGTCGGAGAACTGGAATCGCCCCGTCGAAGAGGTCTCGGGCCTGATGGAATTGATGGTCGGCGCGCTGGGCCGCGAGGTTCCGCGTCTGCGCGACGATGGCGTGCGCCTGCACTTCATCGGCGAGCGCGGCGGGCTGTCCGAGAAGATGATCGCCGGCCTGGTGCAGGCCGAGGCGGCCACCGCGCACAACACGCGGCTCGTGTTCAACGTCTGCTTCAACTATGGTGGCCGCTGGGACATCGCCCGTGCTGCAGCGCAGCTTGCCGCGCGCGGTGAGGCACTGACGGAGGCCAACCTCGACCGCGCGATGGCACTGGCCCACGTGCCTGATCCCGACCTGTTCATTCGCACCGGCGGCGAGCAGCGTCTGTCCAATTTCCTGCTCTGGCAGAGCGCCTATGCTGAATTGTTCTTCAGCGACAAGCTGTGGCCAGAGTTCGACGAAGCCGCGCTCGACGAAGCGATTGCGGCATTCCGGCGACGTGAGCGCCGCTTCGGCCAGACTTCTGCGCAGCTTGCTTCGAGTGCGCAGCAACCACGCCAGCTCGCCTGATCCGGATGCTCAAGCAACGCATCATCACCGCGCTGGCCTTGCTGGCGATCCTGTTGCCGGCGCTGTTCTATCCCGGCTACGTGCCGTTTGCGGTCGTGATGCTGGTGCTGATCGGCGCCGCCGCGTGGGAATGGGGGCGCCTCAACGGCTATGGCTCGCGCGTGTCGCTGTTTCTCGGCTTGGAGATGGTGCTGCTGTGCGCGTTGTCCTGGTGGGTCGGCCTGCTTGGAATGCAACTGACCCTGGCCTGGGCGCTCGCCGGTGTCGCCTGGGTGCTCGGCGGCGCTGCGCTGTTGCGGGTTGCGGTGCCCGGGTGGCCGCGCATTCCGAAGGCGCTGCGCCTGGTCGGTGGCCTGCTGGCGCTCTGGGTGGCCTGGCTGGCGGCCGTGCAGGCGCGCATGGTCGGTATCAACTTCCTGCTCTCGATCCTGCTACTGGTATGGGTGGCCGACATATTCGCCTACTTCGCAGGGCGGGCCTTCGGCCTCAAGTTCACCAGGAGCAAGCTGGCGCCCGCGATCAGTCCCGGCAAAAGCTGGGAAGGGGTGTGGGGTGGCATGGCGGGCGTCGTCGTGCTGGCCCTGGCCTGGGCCTGGGCCGACGCGGCGCTGCAGGCTTCGGTGCCCAGTCTCTACAGCCGGCTCGCCGCACGCGGCTGGTGGCTGCTGGTGCTCGGAGTGATCTTCCTGGCCGCAATGAGCGTGGTCGGTGACCTGGTCGAGTCGTTGATCAAGCGCAGCGCCGGCGCCAAGGACAGCAGCAACCTGTTGCCCGGTCACGGCGGCGTGCTGGACCGGATCGACGCCTTGCTGCCCGCGCTGCCGTTGGCGATGATGTTGGTGTCGTTGTGAACGAAGCACGCAGGCAACGCATCACCGTGCTCGGCTCGACCGGCTCGGTCGGCGTCAGTACGCTGGACGTGATCGCCCGGCACCCGGAGCGGTTCGAGATCTTTGCGCTCTCGGCTGCGACCAAGGTCGACGAATTGCTGGCCCAGTGCGCTCGCTTCGAGCCGCGCTACGCCGTCATGGCAAGCGCACCGCATGCGGTTCGACTGGCTGAAAAGCTCAAGCAGAACAGCCTCGCCACGACGGTTCTCACTGCGCACGATGCGTTGGAGGCGATTGCGTCGCATGAGGACGTCGACGCGGTGATGGCGGCGATCGTCGGCGCGGCGGGTCTGGGCCCGTGCCTTGCGGCCGCGCGAAGCGGCAAGCGTCTGCTGCTGGCCAACAAGGAAGCGCTGGTTGTCGGCGGTGAGCTGTTCATGCGCACCGTGCGCGAGGGGGGAGCGACATTGCTGCCGATCGACAGCGAGCACTCGGCGATCTTCCAGTCGTTGCCCGAAAACCCGGCGAGCTGGCCGCTGTGCGTGGACAAGATCATCCTGACCGCGTCGGGCGGGCCGTTCCGCTCGCGCGCCCCGGGCACGCTCGGCGCCGTCACGCCCGAACAGGCCTGCGCCCATCCGAACTGGGTGATGGGCCGCAAGATCTCGGTCGACTCGGCCACGATGATGAACAAGGCGCTCGAGGTGATCGAGGCGCGGCATCTGTTCGGCGTGACGCCGGAGCAGATCGAGGTGGTGATCCATCCGCAGAGCGTGGTGCACTCGATGGTCGAGTTTCGCGACGGATCGGTCATGGCGCAGCTCGGCACGCCCGACATGCGCGTCCCCATCGCGGTCGGCCTGGCCTGGCCCGAGCGCGTCGAAAGCGGCGCACCACGGCTCGATTTCCGCAACATGGCGGCACTGAGCTTCGAGCCGCCCGATGACGCGCGCTTTCCCGGCCTCGCGCTGGCCTGGGCCGCGTTGCGCGCTGCGCCAGGCACCACGGCCGTGTTGAACGCGGCCAACGAGATCGCGGTTGAGGCTTTTCTGGCGCGCCGCCTTCGCTTCGACCGCATTCATGCGGTCAACCTTGAAACTTTGGCGGCGGTCACGCCCTCCAAGCCCACATCGCTGGCCGACCTGCTGGCGCTCGACGCCGACGCGCGCGCGGCAGCCAATGCGGCGGCGCTGCGGCTGGCCGCCTGAGCCGCTTCTTCGCATTACAGGGGAACCCGGATGCTCACCATAGTTGCCTTCATCGTTGCACTCGGGTTGCTGATCGCGGTGCACGAATACGGTCACTACCGCGTGGCGGTGGCGTGCGGCGTCAAGGTGCTGCGGTTCTCGGTCGGATTCGGCAAACCGTTGCTGACCTGGCGGCCGAAGCGGCCACGGCCGGGGCAGGACACCGAGTTCGTGATTGGTGCCTTCCCTTTCGGCGGCTACGTCAAGATGCTGGACGAGCGCGAGGCGCCGGTCCCGCCTGAAGAGCGTCACCGTGCCTTCAACACTCAGCGCCTGCGCTCGCGCGCGGCCATCGTGGCCGCCGGGCCGATCGCCAACCTGCTGCTGGCGGTGGTGCTTTACACACTGGTCAACTGGATCGGTGTGCAGGAGCCGGTCGCCAGGCTCGCGCGGCCGGTTGCGGCTTCGCTGGCCGAGCAAGCCGGCCTGCGTGGCGGCGAACAAATCGATGCGGCCGCCTACACCGGCGATGCGCTGGAGCCCGTTCAGTCGTTCGAGGATCTGCGCTGGCGCATGACCCGCGCCGCGCTCGACGGCCACGATCTGCAGCTCGAAATCGCAGGCGAGGGCGGTCGGCCTTCCCGCATGCTGGTGCTGCCGTTGAGCCGCATCGAGACCCGTGACGCCGATGCCCAGCTGTTTCGAAAGATCGGCGTCATTGCGCCGTTGACGCGGCCCGAGATCGGCGAACTCGTGGCGGGCGGTGCCGGCGAAAAAGCCGGCCTCCAGCGCGGCGACCTGGTGCGCTCGGTCGGTGGCACTGCCATCGTCGACGGGCAGCAGTTGCGCGAGGTCATCCGCGCGTCGGTCGACGCAGACAAGGCACGCACGCAGCCGTGGCTGATCGAGCGCCGCGGCCGCAGTCTCACGATCGAGGTCACGCCCGAGGTCCGCGAGGAGGGCCAGCTCAAGGTCGGGCGCATCGGCGCCTACGTCGGCGCCCCGCCCGACATGGTGACCGTGCGCCAGGGCCCGGTGGACGGCGTCTGGCGCGGTGTCGTGCGAACCTGGGAAGTGTCGGCGCTGACGGTGCGCATGATGGGCAAGATGGTGATCGGCGAGGCTTCGCTGAAAAACCTCAGCGGTCCGCTCACGATTGCCGACTACGCCGGCAAGTCGGCCAGCATGGGCCTCACGCAATACCTGGTGTTTCTGGCCCTGATCAGCGTCAGCCTTGGCGTGCTGAACCTGATGCCGTTGCCCGTCCTCGATGGGGGACACCTGATGTATTATCTTTGGGAGGGCCTGACCGGCAAAAGCGTCTCCGACGCATGGATGGAACGGTTTCAGCGCGGAGGGGTCGCATTGCTGCTTGTCATGATGTCGATCGCACTCTTCAACGACGTCACGCGGCTCTTTGGTTAACTATCTGCCGGCCCTTTGCGCGCCGGCTCAATTCACAGATGAACACAACAAACAGTCGCTTCCGTATGCGTAGCGTGGTCGCTCTGGTAGCGAGCGCATTGGCCGCCACCGCCGCATGGGCCGTAGAGCCCTTCACGGTGCGCGACATTCGCGTCGAAGGCCTGCAGCGGGTCGAGCCCGGCACCATCTTCGCTTCGCTGCCGTTTCGCGTGGGCGACACCTACAACGACGAACGCGGCTCGGCCGCCATCCGTGCGCTGTTCGATCTGGGCCTGTTCAAGGACGTGCGCATCGACGTCAGCGGCAACGTGCTGGTGGTGATCGTCGAGGAGCGCCCCACCATCGCCGCGGTCGACTTCGCCGGCATCAAGGAATTCGACAAGGCGGCCCTGCAAAAGGCGCTGCGCGAAGTGGGCCTGGCCGAAGGCCGCCCCTACGACAAGGCGCTGGCCGACCGCGCCGAGCAGGAGCTCAAGCGCCAGTACATCAGCCGCAGCCTCTACAACGCCCAGATCGTCACCACCGTCACCCCGTCCGAGCGCAACCGCGTGAACCTCACCTTCTCGGTGACCGAAGGCGACTCCGCGCGCATCCGGGAAGTCAAGATCGTGGGCAACCAGGCCTTCAGCGAATCCACGCTGCTGGGCCTGTTCGACCAGGACTCGGGCGGCTGGCTGGCCTGGTACACCAAGTCCAACCAGTACTCGCGCGCCAAGCTCAATGCCGACCTGGAGACGCTGCGCTCCTACTACATCACGCGCGGCTACCTCGAGTTTCGGGTCGACTCGACCCAGGTCGCGATCTCGCCCGATCGCCAGGACCTGTCGGTCACCGTCAACATCACCGAAGGCCAGAAGTTCACCGTCTCGGGCGTCAAGCTGGACGGCAACTACCTGGGGCGCGACGACGAGTTCAAGTCGCTGGTGACCATCAAGCCGGGCGAGCCCTACAACGGCGAGCAGGTGACCGAGACCACCAAGGCCTTCACCGACTACTTCGGCACTTTCGGCTATGCGTTCGCGAAGGTGCAGGCCAAGCCCGAGGTCGACCGCACCAACAACACGGTGGCCATGAACCTGGTGGCCGAGCCGTCGCGGCGCGTGTACGTGCGCCGGGTGATCGTGGGCGGCAACAACCGCACGCGCGACGAAGTGATCCGCCGCGAGTTCCGCCAGTACGAGGCCTCCTGGTACGACGGCGACAAGATCAAGCTGTCGCGCGACCGGGTCGACCGGCTCGGCTTCTTCACGGAGATCACTGTCGACACGCAGGAAATCTCCGGCACGCCCGACCAGGTCGACCTGGCCATCAACGTGACCGAGAAACCCACCGGAACGCTGCAGCTCGGCGCTGGCTTCTCGAGCTCCGAGAAGGTGTCGCTGTCGTTCGGCGTGTCGCAGGAGAACGTGTTCGGTTCGGGCAACTACCTGGGCCTGCAGGTCAATACCAGCAAGTACTCGCGCACGGTTTCGGTCACGACCACTGATCCTTATTTCACCAAGGACGGTATTTCGCGCACGATCAGCCTGTACCACACGACGACCCGCCCGTACTACACGACGGACGGCGACTACAAGCTGGTCAACGAAGGCGGCAGCATCCGCTTCGGTGTGCCGTTCAGCGAGGTCGACACGATCTTCTTCGGCGCCGGCCTCGAGCGTTACCGCTTCGATCCGGGTCGTGGCAGCTATGTGCTGAATCCGCTGTCCGGCTTCGTGCTCTTCCAGTCGCCCACGCCGCAGTCGTACCGCGACTATTTCGGCTGCACCACGGGCAGCGACAGCATTGTTTCGTGCAGCAAGGACAGCGTGTGGGGCATTCCGCTTACCGTGGGCTGGTCACGCGACGACCGCGACAGCGCATTGGTGCCGACCAAGGGCCGGCTGCAGCGCGCCAACCTCGAAGTGGGCGTTGGCGGCGACATGAAGTACGTCAAGACCAACTACCAGTACCAGCAGTTCTTTCCGATCACCAAGCAGTACACCTTCGCCATCAATGGCGAAGTCGGCTACGGCCGGGCTTACGGCAGCAATGTCTACCCGATCTTCAAGAACTTCTATGCCGGTGGTCTCGGCTCGATCCGGGGCTTCGAGCAGAACTCGCTGGGTCCGAAGGACGTGCCGCTCCTGGGTCAGACGCAGGGCGCAGCCATCGGCGGCAACAAGAAGGCCATCTTCAACGCCGAGCTCAGCACGCCGTTCCCGGGCGCCGGCAACGACCGCACGCTGCGTCTCTACGGCTTCTTCGACGCCGGCAACGTGTTCGGTGACCGCTCGCCCTACACCTCCGACGCGCAATGGAAGGCGCAGAAAAAGATCCGCGCCTCCGTCGGCATTGGCATCAGCTGGATCTCGCCGCTCGGCCCGTTGCGGCTCGCCTATGCGGTGCCGGTCAAGCAGCAAAAGGAAGTCCTGGATCCCAACAACCCGTACCTGCCATTGGTGGCCGGGGATAGAATTCAGCGCATCCAATTCCAGATCGGAACCTCTTTTTGATGACTTTCCTGTTTCGTGTCGCAGGCGCGTTCCTGATCCCCGTTTTTGCGCTGTGCGCTGCGCCTGCCCAGGCGCAGCAAGAGACGTTTCGCGTCGGTTTTGTGAATCCGGATCGCGTGTTGCGCGAGGCCCAGACCGCGAAGGCCGCGCAGGCCAAACTCGAAGCCGAGTTCGCCAAGCGCGACAAGGATCTGCAGGGCCAGGGCGAAGCGCTCAAGACTGCCTCCGACAAGTTCGAACGCGAAGCGCCCACGCTGTCGGAAACCCAGCGTGCGACGCGCCAGCGCCAACTGGTCGACCAGGATCGCGAATTCCAGCGCAAGCGCCGCGAGTTCCAGGAAGATCTGAACGCGCGCAAGAACGAAGAATTGCAGGCCGTCTACGAGCGCGCCAACCGCGTGGTCAAGCAGGTTGCGGAGGCCGAGAAGTACGACGCGATCCTGCAGGAAGCGATCTACATCAATCCCAAGCACGACATCACCGACAAGGTGATCAAGGCGCTCAACGCGTCGACGTCCGCAGGCAACGCCAAGTAAGGCCGCGACCGGTGTGGCGCTGCGGCTCGGAGCGATCGTCGAAGCCCTCGGAGGCGAACTCCAGGGTGATCCCGGGCTGAGCATCGCGCGGCTTGTGCCGCTGCAGGATGCCGGCCCCGATGGCCTCAGCTTTCTGAGCCATCCCAAATACCTCAAGGAACTGGCGGCATCCCGCGCGGGTTGCGTGATCGTGTCGCCAGCGCTGCGCGAGCAGGCTGCCGCACGCGGCGCTTTCATCGTCGCCGCTGACCCGTACCTTTACTTCGCGCGGCTGACCCAGCTCTGGAAGCGCGAACATGCCCGGCCTGACGGCGTGCGCATCCATCCCAGCGCCGTGATCGATCCGGAGGCCCGGGTCGATCCGACGGCGCGCATCGGCGCGCTGTGCGTGGTCGAACGTGGCGCACGCATCGGTGCCGGCACGGTGCTCAAGTCGCGCGTCACGGTCAGCGAAGACTGTGTCATCGGCGCGCGTTGCCTGCTTCATCCGGGCGTGGTGATCGGCGCCGATGGCTTCGGGCTGGCGCCGCACGAAGGCGCATGGGTCAAGATCGAGCAGCTCGGCGCGGTGCGCATCGGCGACGACGTCGAGATCGGTGCCAACACCTGCATCGACCGTGGCGCGCTCGAAGACACGGTACTGGAGGACGGCGTCAAGCTCGACAACCTGATCCAGATCGGCCACAACGTCCGCATCGGCAAGCACACCGCCATGGCCGGCTGCGTCGGTGTGGCGGGCAGTGCAGTGATCGGTGCGCATTGCACCGTCGGTGGTGGCGCCATCGTGCTGGGCCACCTGGCGCTGGCCGACGGCGTACACATCTCGGCCGCCAGCGTGGTCACGCGCTCGATCCACAAACCCGGCCACTACACCGGCATGTTTCCCATCGACGACAATGCCGCGTGGGAGAAGAACGCCGCCACCCTCAAGCAGCTGCATGGTCTGCGCGAGCGGCTCAAGGCCCTCGAAAAAACGACGATGCAGGACAAGAATTCATGACGACGACGCTCGATATCCACCAGATCCTCAAACTGCTGCCGCACCGCTACCCGTTCCTGCTGGTGGACCGGGTGTTGTCGATGGAGAAGGGCAAGCGCATCACCGCGCTGAAAAACGTCACGATGAACGAGCCGTTCTTCAATGGCCATTTTCCGCACCGCCCGGTGATGCCTGGCGTGCTGATGCTCGAGGCGATGGCACAGGCTGCTGCGCTGCTGTCGTTCCATTCGCTCGACATCGTGCCCGACGACAACACGGTCTACTACTTCGCCGCGATCGACGGGGCTCGCTTCAAGCGGCCGGTCGAGCCGGGCGATCAGCTCACGCTCGAGGTCGAAATCGACCGCATGAAGGCCGGTATTTCCAAGTTCAGGGGCCGCGCTCTGGTTGGCAGCGAACTGGCGTGCGAGGCCACGCTGATGTGCGCAATGCGCCAGATCAACTGATCCTGTCGACCGCATGACCCAGGTTCATTCGACGGCCATCGTCGACCCGAAGGCCGAACTCGACGCATCCGTCACGGTTGGCCCCTACACCGTGATCGGCCCGCACGTGAAGGTGGGGGCCGGCACCACGATCGGTCCGCACTGCGTGATCGAGGGCCGAACCACCATCGGCGTCGACAACCAGATTTTCCAGTTCTCCTCGATCGGTGCCGTGCCGCAGGACAAGAAGTACGCGGGCGAGCCGACCGAGCTGGTGATCGGCGACCGCAACAGGATTCGCGAGTTCTGCACCTTCAACCTCGGCGTGCCGGGCGCTGGTGGCATCACGCGCGTCGGCCATGACAACTGGATCATGGCCTACACCCACATCGCGCACGATTGCCGGGTCGGCGACCACACCACGCTGGCCAACAACACCACGCTGGCCGGCCATGTCGATCTCGGCGACTGGGTCACCGTCGGTGGCCTCGTGGGCATCCACCAGTTCGTGAAGGTCGGCGCGCACGCCATGGTCGGTTTCGCCACTGCGGTGTCGCAGGACGTACCGCCGTTCATGCTGGTCGACGGCAACCCGATGGCGGTGCGCGGCTTCAACATCGTGGGCTTGCGCCGCCGCGGTTTCTCGGCCGCAAGGCTCGCGGCGGTCAAGCAGATGCACCGCCTCATCTACCGGCAGGGCCGCACGCTCGACGATGCGCGCGGCGCCGTCGACGCGCTGGCGACCGAATTGCCGGAAGCCGCTGCCGACGTCGCGTTGATGAGCGGGTTTCTCGCCAACAGCACGCGCGGCATCGCGCGCTAGACATGTCCGCTCCCACGACGACACCGCGACAGTTCGCACTGGTCGCAGGCGAAGCGTCAGGCGATCTTCTGGCCAGCCTGCTGCTCGAAGGCCTTCAGGCGCGCTGGCCCGACATGCACGCAGCCGGCATCGGCGGGCCGCGCATGCTGGCGCGCGGCTTCGAAAGCTGGTGGCCGCAGGAGAAGCTCGCCGTGCGCGGTTACATCGAGGTGCTGCGCCACTATGCTGAAATTGCAGGCATCCGACGACAGCTCAAGGCGCGCCTGCTGCGCGAATGGCCGCAGCTGTTCATCGGCGTCGATGCGCCCGATTTCAACCTCGACCTCGAGGCCGGCCTGCGCGGCCGCGGCCTCAAGACCGTGCATTTCGTCTGTCCCTCGATCTGGGCCTGGCGCGCCGACCGGGTCGAGAAAATCCGGGCAGCCGCCGACCATGTCCTGTGCATCTTCCCGTTCGAGCCGGCCCTGCTCGCGAAGCAGGGCATTGCGGCCAGCTACGTCGGCCATCCGGTCGCCAACGTGATCCCGATCACGCCCGATCGCGCTGCCGCCCGTGCAGCGCTCGGCATCGAGGCCGACGCGACCGTGGTGGCGCTGCTGCCTGGCAGTCGCCGCTCCGAGCTGCGCTACCTTGCTTCCAGGTTCTTTTCGGCTGCAGCGCTGATGCAGCGGGCGCAGCCCGCTCTTAAATTCATAGCGCCGGTGTTGCCCGCGCTGCGCGCCGAAGTCGAGCAGCTGTTGGCAGCCAGCCCGATGGCAGGCCAGGTGCAACTGCTCGACGGCCAGTCGCACACCGCGCTGGCCGCCTGCGACGTGACGCTGATTGCGAGCGGCACCGCCACGCTGGAGGCTGCACTGTTCAAGCGGCCGATGGTGATCGCCTACAACATGCATTCGCTTTCCTGGCGCCTCATGCACCGGCAGCAGTTGCAACCCTGGGTCGGATTGCCGAACATCCTGTGCGGCGAGTTCGTGGTGCCCGAACTGCTGCAGGATGCCGCCACGCCCGAGGCGCTGGCCGAGGCCACGCTGGCCTGGCTTGCCGCCCCCGACCGCGTTGCGGCGCTGCAGCAGCGTTTTGCGACCCTGCACGACGAATTGCGCCGCGACACCCCCACACTCTGTGCCGATGCGATCCAGAAAGTTCTTCAAAGCTGAGCAGGCCGCGCTGGTCTGGGATGCGCCGGGTCTGCTGGCCGGGGTCGACGAAGCGGGCCGCGGCCCGCTGGCCGGACCGGTGGTGGCCGCGGCCGTGATCCTCGACGACCTGCGGCCGATCCGCGGGCTGGCGGATTCCAAAACCCTCACGGCGCTGCAGCGCGAGCGGCTGCACGACCAGATCCTGGCGCAGGCCCTCTGCTGCTCCATCGCGCTGGCCAGCGTCGAGGAAATCGACCGGCATAACATCCTCCAGGCCACCATGATCGCGATGCGCCGCGCGGTCGAGGGCCTGCGCCTGAAGCCGGCCAAGGTGCTGGTCGACGGCAACCGGTTGCCGACGCTCGACGTGCTGGCTGAAGCGATCGTCAAGGGCGACGCGCGCGTGAAGGCCATTTCCGCCGCCTCGATCCTGGCCAAGGTGCACCGCGACCGGTTGTGCGATCAACTGCACGCGGAGTTTCCGAACTACGGCTTTGCCAGCCACAAGGGCTATGGCACGCCCGAGCACATGGAAGCGCTGCAGCGCCACGGCGCCTGCGTGCACCACCGGCGTTCCTTCAGTCCCGTGGCGGCGGCCTATGCGCGCATGGCCGACCAAGCCGTGGCGCCGGATGTGCTCCTGCAGCGCGAAAGCGCGCCATGAGCGTTTCCGACGTCCAGCACGTCACTTCGCGCGACAACCCGTTGCTGAAAGACCTGCGCAAGCTTGCGCAAGACCCGGGCGCCTATCGCAGGCTCGGCCGCCTCTGGCTCGAGGGCGACCACCTGTGCCGTGCGGCGCTGGCGCGTGGCGTGCGCCCGGCCATTGCGGTTTTTTCAGCGTCGTTCTGGCCTGCAGCGCCAGTCGAATTGGCGCAGGCTGCTGTCAAAAAGATCGTGATTGCAGATGCATTGCTGGCTGCTGTGAGCGGTCTCGAGTCGCCGGCGCCGATGGGCTTTGTTCTCGACCTGCCGGACCGGCCCGAATTGCTGCCCGACGCGCCGACCGTGGTGCTCGACCGGCTGCAGGACGCGGGCAATGTGGGTTCCATCCTGCGCAGCGCTTCTGCCTTCGGTTTCTCTCAGGTGGTGGCGCTCAAGGGCACGGCCGCACTGTGGGCGCCCAAGGTATTGCGCGCCGGCATGGGCGCGCACTTCGGCCTGCGGCTGATCGAGGGTGTGGATGCGTCGGCGCTCGATGGCCTGACGGTGCCGCTGGTCGCGACCAGCTCGCACCACGGCGACTGGCTGCACAAGGCAAGGTTGCCGCATCCCTGTGCATGGCTCATGGGCCACGAGGGGCAGGGCGTGTCGGCCGAGTTGGAGGCGCGCGCCTCTCATCGCATTCGTATTGCCCAGCCCGGCGGCGAAGAATCGCTCAACGTCGCAGCTGCGGCGGCGATTTGCCTGCACGCGAGTGCTGCAGCGCGCCAGGCCTGAATCAATTTCGCGGGGCGCCACCGGCTATAATCAAGGGCTTTCCCGCACCCACCCCGCCCACAGCGCACGCAAGCCACCTCCTCGACGAAAGCCGCAACCCCCGAGTCGCTTCTTGGGTTCGCTTTGGGCGTCATCCATCCGGAGAACCCAGTTGCTTTTGTCTCTCAAGGGAGTTTTCCCGCCCGCCATCCTGGCGCTTGCAGACGGCACGGTCTTTCTCGGCAACTCGATTGGCGCCACTGGCGCCACCGTCGGTGAAGTGGTGTTCAACACCGCGATGACCGGCTACCAGGAAATCCTGACCGACCCGAGCTATTGCCAGCAGATCGTGACCCTCACGTATCCGCACATCGGCAACTACGGCGTCAACGAGGAAGACGTCGAAGCCGACAAGATCCACGCCGCAGGCCTGATCATCAAGGACTTGCCGCTCGTCGCGTCCAACTTCCGCAAGACCGCCACGCTCAACGAGTACCTGGTGGCCGGCCGCACGGTCGCGATTGCCAACATCGACACCCGCAAGCTCACGCGCCACCTGCGCACGCACGGCGCACAGAACGGCTGCATCCTCGGCTTGGCCGAAGGCGAGGCCGCCACCCAGGCACTGATCGACAAGGCCATCGCCGCCGCCAAGGCCGCGCCGAGCATGGCCGGGCTGGATCTGGCCAAAGTGGTGTCGGTTCAGCAAACCTACGAATGGACGCAGACCGAGTGGAAGCTCGGCGCCGGCTACGGCGTGCAGATCACGCCGAAGTTCCACGTCGTGGCCTTCGACTATGGCGTAAAGAAGAACATCTTGCGCATGATCGCGCAGCGCGGCGCGCGCATCACGGTGGTTCCGGCGCAAACGCCCGCGGCCGATGTGCTCAAGCTCAAGCCCGACGGCATCTTTCTGGCCAACGGCCCCGGTGACCCGGAGCCCTGCGACTACGCGATCAGCGCCGTGAAGGAACTGATCGAGACCGGCATCCCGACCTTCGGCATCTGCCTGGGCCACCAGATCATGGCGCTGGCTTCGGGCGCGAAGACTTTCAAGATGAAGTTCGGGCACCACGGCGCGAACCATCCGGTCAAGGATCTCGACAACGGCCGCGTGAGCATCACCAGCCAGAACCACGGCTTCGCCGTCGACGAGAAAACGCTGCCCGCAACCCTGCGCCCGACCCACATCAGCCTGTTCGACAACACGCTGCAGGGCCTGGCCCGCACCGACAAGCCCGCGTTCTGCTTCCAGGGCCACCCGGAAGCCTCGCCGGGCCCGCACGACATCGGCTACCTGTTCGACCGCTTCACGGCATTGATGGAGAAACACAAGAATGCCTAAGCGCACAGACCTCAAAAGCATCCTGATCATCGGCGCCGGCCCGATCATCATCGGCCAGGCCTGCGAGTTCGACTATTCGGGCGTGCAGGCCTGCAAGGCGTTGCGCGAGGAGGGCTACAAGGTCATCCTGATCAACAGCAACCCCGCGACGATCATGACCGACCCGGCGACAGCCGACGTCACCTACATCGAGCCGATCACCTGGCAGACGGTCGAGAAGATCATTGCCAAGGAAAAGCCCGACGCGATCCTGCCGACCATGGGTGGCCAGACGGCGCTGAACTGCGCGCTCGACCTGTGGCGCAACGGCGTGCTCGCCAAGTACAACGTCGAACTCATCGGCGCCACGCCCGAGGCTATCGACAAGGCCGAAGACCGTCTGAAGTTCAAGGACGCAATGACGAAGATCGGCCTGGGCTCGGCACGCTCGGGCATTGCGCACTCCATGGACGAAGCCTGGGCCGTGCAGAAGACGGTCGGCTTCCCCACGGTGATCCGCCCCAGCTTCACGCTCGGCGGCACCGGTGGCGGCATCGCCTACAACCCGGAAGAGTTCGAGACCATCTGCAAGCGCGGCATCGAGGCCTCGCCGACCAACGAGTTGCTGATCGAAGAATCGCTGCTCGGCTGGAAAGAGTACGAGATGGAAGTGGTGCGCGACAAGGCGGACAACTGCATCATCGTCTGCTCGATCGAGAACCTCGACCCCATGGGCGTGCACACCGGCGACTCGATCACCGTGGCGCCGGCACAGACGCTCACCGACAAGGAATACCAGATCCTGCGCAACGCCTCGCTGGCCGTGCTGCGCGAGATCGGCGTCGACACCGGCGGCTCGAACGTGCAGTTCTCCATCAATCCGAAGGACGGCCGCATGGTCGTCATCGAGATGAACCCGCGCGTGTCCCGTTCCTCGGCGCTGGCGTCGAAGGCGACCGGTTTTCCGATCGCCAAGGTCGCGGCCAAGCTGGCCGTCGGCTACACGCTCGACGAGCTGCGCAACGAGATCACCGGCGGCGCTACGCCGGCGAGCTTCGAGCCCAGCATCGACTACGTGGTCACGAAGATTCCGCGTTTTGCCTTCGAGAAGTTCCCGCAGGCCGATTCGCGCCTGACGACGCAGATGAAGTCGGTGGGCGAGGTGATGGCGATGGGCCGCACCTTCCAGGAATCGTTCCAGAAGGCGCTGCGCGGGCTCGAAGTGGGCGTCGACGGCCTGAACGAGAAAACGCAGGATCGCGAAGTGCTCGAGAAGGAACTCGGCGAGCCCGGTCCCGAGCGCATCTGGTATGTGGGCGACGCATTCGCGATGGGCCTGAGCGTGGACGAAGTGTTCGCGCTGACCAAGATCGACCCGTGGTTCCTGGTGCAGATCGAAGAGATCGTGAAGATCGAGCTCGAGCTCGAAACCAAGTCGATCGACGAGATCGACCGCGACACGCTGCTGGCGCTCAAGAAGAAGGGCTTCTCCGACCGCCGCCTCGCGCGCCAGTTGAAGACCACCGACACCGCGATCCGGGAAAAGCGCATCGCGCTGGGCGTGCGCCCGGTCTACAAGCGGGTCGACACCTGCGCGGCCGAGTTCGCGACCAACACCGCCTACATGTACTCGACCTACGAGGACGAGTGCGAGGCCGCGCCGACCGACAAGAAAAAGATCATGGTGCTCGGCGGTGGTCCCAACCGCATCGGGCAGGGCATCGAGTTCGACTATTGCTGCGTGCATGCCGCGCTGGCGATGCGCGAGGACGGCTACGAGACCATCATGGTCAACTGCAATCCGGAGACCGTGTCGACCGACTACGACACCTCGGACCGCCTGTACTTCGAGCCGCTGACGCTCGAGGACGTGCTCGAGATTGTCGACAAGGAAAAGCCGCTCGGCGTGATCGTGCAGTACGGCGGCCAGACGCCGCTCAAGCTCGCGCTCGACCTCGAAGCCAACGGCGTGCCGATCATCGGCACCTCGCCTGACATGATCGACGCGGCAGAAGACCGCGAACGCTTCCAGCAGCTGCTGCACAAGCTGGGCTTGCGCCAGCCGCCGAACGCGACCGCACGCGCCGAGCCCGAGGCGCTCGAGAAAGCGGCCGAACTGGGTTATCCGCTGGTCGTGCGCCCGAGCTACGTGCTCGGCGGCCGCGCGATGGAAATCGTGCACGAGCAGCGCGACCTCGAGCGCTACATGCGCGAAGCGGTCAAGGTGAGCAACGACTCGCCGGTGCTGCTCGACCGCTTCCTGAACGACGCGGTCGAATGCGACGTCGACTGCATCCGCGACGCCGAAGGCGGCACGCTGATCGGTGGCGTGATGGAACACATCGAACAGGCCGGCGTGCACTCGGGCGACTCGGCCTGCTCGCTGCCGCCCTACAGCCTGAACGCCGATACGATCGCCGAACTCAAGCGCCAGAGCGCCGCCATGGCCGAAGCGCTGAACGTGGTCGGCCTGATGAACGTGCAGTTCGCGATCCAGCAGAAGGACGGCAAGGACGTCATCTACGTGCTCGAAGTGAACCCGCGTGCCTCGCGCACCGTGCCCTACGTGAGCAAGGCCACCGGCATCCAGCTTGCCAAGGTCGCGGCGCGCTGTATGGCGGGACAGTCGCTCAAGTCGCAAGGCATGACGAAGGAAGTGACGCCGCCTTACTTCAGCGTGAAGGAAGCCGTGTTCCCGTTCGTCAAGTTCCCGGGCGTGGACACGATCCTTGGCCCCGAGATGAAGTCGACCGGTGAAGTCATGGGCGTGGGCAAGACCTTCGGCGAAGCCTTCGTCAAGTCGCAGCTCGGCGCCGGCACGGTGCTGCCGAAATCGGGCAAGGTGTTCATCTCGGTCAAGAACAACGACAAGGCGCGCGCGGTGGAAGTCGCGCGCGGCCTGGCCAGGCTCGGTTTCGAGCTGATCGCGACCAAGGGCACATCGGCCGCGATGCAGGCGGCCGGCATTGCCTGCACCCAGGTGAACAAGGTCACCGAAGGTCGCCCGCACATCGTCGACATGCTCAAGAACAACGAGATCGCGCTGGTGATCAACACGGTCGAGGAGCGCCGCAACGCGATCACCGACTCGCGCCAGATCCGCACCTCGGCGCTGCTGGCGCGTGTGACCACGTACACCACCATCTTCGGCGCCGAAGCCGCGGTCGAAGGCATGCAGCACATGGACGAGCTGGGCGTGATTTCCGTGCAGGAGATGCACGCGCAGCTCGCCTGAAGCCATGGCCTCCCAGCTCGTCGAACTCGACCTGGCCGACTGGGGCGGCGCCACGCCCAACGAAGCGTGGATCGCTGCCCTCGAGGCTGGCAAGGTGCTGTACTTCCCGCGCCTGGGCTTTGAACTGCTGCCGTCGGAGCAGAAGCTGCTTGACCCGGCGCTGCTGGCCGAGGGCGTGCGCAACATCAGCCTCGACGTGACTGCGTCCGGGGAGGGCAAGCTCAAGGGCGTGGCGGGCGACGAATCGACGCAGCAGACGGCGGCCGCGATGATCGGCCGCTTTCGCAGCCAGGCGCGCCAGCTGATCGACGGCTTGCTGCCGCACTACAGCCCGTCGTTGCGCATGGCGCCGACCAGCTTCCGCCCGGCCCAGGTCGAAACGCGCGTGCAATCCTGGCGCGCCGACGACAGGCGCCTGCATGTCGACTCCTTTCCCTCGCGGCCCAACTACGGTGAGCGCATCCTGCGCGTGTTCACCAATCTGAATCCGCAGGGCGCGCCGCGCGTCTGGCGGGTGGGTGAGCCGTTCGAGACGGTGGCACAACGCTTTCTGCCGCGCGCCAAGCCGTATTCACGCCTGCAGGCCAGGCTGCTGCGCACGCTGCGCGTGACCAAGTCGCTGCGCAGCGAGTACGACCACCTGATGCTGCAGCTGCACGACGCGATGAAGTCCGACCTGGACTATCAAAAGACAGCAGAGCAGGAAACCGTGCCGTTTCCGCCCGGTTCGGTGTGGGTCTGTTTTTCGGACCAGACCTCCCACGCCGTGATGTCGGGCCAGTTCATGGCCGAGCAGACCCTTCATCTGCCGGCCGCAAGCCAATACAATCCTTCTGCAAGTCCGCTGGCTATTTTGAGCCGGCTGACCGGACGAACCCTCGTCTGATTTCCACTACCCAGATACCGCCGAACGGCGACGTTCGGCGGTTTCGCTTTTTGAGACAGGCAACCATGGCCACCACCATTCCGATTACCAAGCGCGGCGCCGAGAAGCTCCGCGAAGAACTGCACCGCCTCAAGACCGTCGACCGCCCCTGGGTCATCAACGCGATCTCGGAGGCACGCGCCCAGGGCGACCTGAGCGAAAACGCCGAGTACGAAGTCGCCAAGGATCGCCAGGGCTTCATCGAGGGCCGCATCCAGGAGGTCGAGGGCAAGCTCTCGGCCGCGCAGGTCATCGACCCGACCGAGCTCGACGCCGGCGGCAAGGTAGTGTTCGGCTCCACCGTGGAACTCGAGGAAGAGGAGTCCGGCGAGGCGGTCAAATACCAGATCGTCGGCGAGGACGAGGCCGACCTGAAGCTGGGCCTGATCAACATCTCCAGCCCCATCGCGCGCGCGCTGATCGGCAAGGAAGAGGGCGATACGGCCGAAGTGCAGGCGCCGGGCGGCCTCAAGCGCTACGAAATCGTGGCGGTGCGCTACCTCTGATGCGGGCCCTGGTCGCGCGCCTGCCCGGCATCGTTGCGGCGTTCTGGTGGGGCAGCCTGAGCACGATCGGGTTCCTGGTCGTGCCGTTGCTGTTCAAGCACCTGGCAACCCCCACGATCGCGGGCGGCATGGCGGCCAGGCTTTTCACGGCCCAGACCTGGGTCTCGATCGCGTGCGCTCTGCTGCTCCTGATGGTGAGCCGATCGGCCCGCGCGCCCGAAACCGCCGACCGGGTGCGGGCGGCCTTGCCGTTCATCCTGGCGGGCTTGCTGTTTGCACTGCTGGCCGAGTTCGGCGTCGCGCCGCGCATCGTGGCGCGCGACAACCTGCCGCTGTGGCACGCGGTTGGCAGCGGCATGTACCTGTTGCAGTGGGTGAGCGCCGCAGTCGTCCTGTGGCGGATGCAAGGCCCCGCGCTTCGCTGAGACGCCTGAAGGCGCGCTTACTCTTTCCAGTGCTCGGCGACCCAGCGCGCCGGGCGGATAAAGCGGAACCGGCGGTTGCGGCGTCCGGCCAGCGCATCGGGCGGGTTGCACTCGCCGTGAAAGATCACCACGCGCGCACCTTCAGGCACAAAGGGTGGCTGCCAGTAGTTGGTCGGCCACACCGGAATGCCGTGGTACTTGAAGCTCGGGCACCAGGCGCTCGGCCAATAGCTGAGCTTTCCCTGCTTGTGCACGTAGTCCGACAGGTAGGTCTGCTCGTTGCGAAACTGCTCGCGCAGCGCCGTCTCGTGGCTACGGAAATGATCCAGCACATCGGCATGCGCGCCGATCGTGAAGCGGTACACCGACGAGTTTCCGGTCACGCGCCAGGGGCGGCGGTAGTCCTTGATGATCACGAACTCGCCGGGCTCGGTGAAGAATTCGTCGAGGCTGCCGACCACCACGATGTCGAGGTCGAGAAACAGCGCCTGGCCGTGCAGTCCGTAGACGTCAGGCAGGTCGCGGCTCAGCGTGGTGAGCTTGCGCCAGGCCCGATCGCGCACGCCGGCCGCCTCGGGCCGGATGTCGAGCCGCGGAATCGGAAAGCATTCGACCTCTTTGCGTATTCCGGCGGCGTCGTCGGTCAGGCAGACAAAGCGGAACTCGCCACTCAGATGGCGGCGCGCCATCGCATAGAGCTTGTTGACGTAGTAGGCCTCGTACTTGGTGCCCCACTTCATGCACAAGATGTGGCGCATCGGCGGCGCCGCTCCAGCCTCCAGCGCCATCGCTCAATCCGCCTGGCGCTGCTTTTTCACCGACAGCGACTTGCGCGGCTTGGCACGCTTGATGTTGCCGCCGGGGGTGAGGCGCTGGTTGCCGAGCACGCGCAGGGTCTTTATCTCGGGCCGCTGGCCGAAGCGCTTGCTGTACTTGACGACCTTGATGTCGCGGGGGCCGGGCATGCGGTCTTCGTCGACTTCCTTGACCTTCTCGGCTTTCGGGCGCCACAGCACCAGCAGCTTGCCGATGTGCTGGATCGGGGCCGCATCGAGTTCGTCGGCCAGCGTCTGCAGCATCGCGTCGCGCGCGACCCGGTCGTCGGAGAAGACGCGGATCTTGATGAGGCCATGCGCCTTGAGTGCGGCGTCGGTTTCCTTCTTGACGGCCGGCGTGAGCCCGTCACCGCCGATCATGACGATCGGGTTCAGATGGTGCGCTTCGGAGCGGTGCACCTTGCGCTGGGCGGGGGTCAAATGAATAGCGGGCATGCCCGTATTATCGAACCACTGTGAAACGACCCTACGGATGAGCACCAAAACAACCGGCAAGAAGGTCAACAAGGCCTGGCTGCACGACCATATCAACGACCCGTGGGTCAAGCTCGCGACCAAAGAGGGCTACCGGGCGCGCGCTGCCTACAAGCTCAAGGAAATCGACGAGACGCTGGGCCTGATCAAGCCCGGGCAGCTCGTGATCGACCTGGGCTCCACGCCGGGGGCCTGGAGCCAGTACGCGCGGCGCCGGATGGCGCCTGGCGGGGCTGCGGCGGGTCAGTTGCACGGCACCATCATCGCGCTCGACATGCTGCCGATGGAGCCGATCGAGGGCGTGATCTTCCTGCAGGGCGACTTCCGCGAGCCGGACGTGCTCGCGCGCCTCGAGGAGGCCTTGCAGGGGCGCAAGGCCGACGTGGTGGTGTCCGACATGGCGCCCAACCTCTCCGGCATCGCCTCGGCCGATGCGGCGCGCATCGCCCACCTGGTGGAGCTTGCGGTCGACTTTGCCGGTCGCCACATGAAGGCCGAGGGCGCGCTCGTGACCAAGCTGTTTCACGGCAGCGGCTACGACCCGCTCAACAAGCTGTTCAAGGACACCTTCAAGGTCGTAAAGAAGGTCAAACCGAAGGCATCGCGCGACAAGTCGTCCGAGACTTTTCTGGTCGGGATCGGCCTGAAGGTATCGGATACGCCTTGATACCGTTGCCGCCAAACGGGGCGGTTTGGCGCAAAACCGTGCAGGCCCTGTGGCTGATGGGTGCAAACAAGGCTATTTCGCAGCTTGAAAAGCCTAAAATGGGCGTCAATTGCCTGCCTGGTGCGCGGCTTTCATTGTTTTGTCACGCGCACCCTACGACTGGAGCCTCGTTTGAACAATCAGTGGTTTTCGAAAATTGCCGTCTGGCTCGTCATTGCGATGGTGTTGTTCACTGTGTTCAAGCAGTTCGACACCCGCGGCGCAGCAGGGGCCGGCTATGTCGGCTACTCGGATTTCCTCGAGGAAGTGCGCGGCAACCGGATCAAGAGTGCAACCATCCAGGAAGGCCAGGGCGGCAGCGAGATCGTGGCAGTCACCAATGACGACCGCAAGATCCGCACCACCGCCACCTACCTCGACCGTGGCCTCGTTGGCGACCTGATCAACAACAACGTCAAGTTCGACGTCAAGCCGCGCGAAGAGGGCTCGCTGCTCATGACGCTGCTGGTCAGCTGGGGGCCGATGCTGCTGCTGATCGGCGTCTGGGTCTATTTCATGCGACAGATGCAGGGCGGCGGCAAGGGCGGTGCCTTCAGCTTCGGCAAGAGCAAAGCCCGCATGATGGACGAGAACAACAACACGGTGACCTTCGCAGACGTCGCCGGTTGCGACGAGGCCAAGGAAGAGGTCAAGGAAGTTGTCGATTTCCTGAAGGATCCGCAGCGCTTCCAGAAACTCGGCGGGCGCATTCCCCGCGGCCTGCTGCTGGTCGGCCCGCCCGGTACCGGCAAGACGCTGCTGGCCAAATCGATCGCCGGCGAGGCCAAGGTGCCTTTCTTTTCGATCTCGGGTTCCGATTTCGTCGAAATGTTCGTCGGCGTGGGCGCGGCCCGCGTGCGCGACATGTTCGAGAACGCCAAGAAAAACGCGCCCTGCATCATCTTCATCGATGAAATCGACGCGGTCGGCCGCCAGCGCGGCGCTGGTCTCGGCGGCGGCAACGACGAACGCGAGCAAACGCTCAACCAGATGCTGGTCGAGATGGACGGCTTCGAAACCAACCTCGGCGTGATCGTGGTCGCTGCGACCAACCGCCCGGACATCCTCGACGCGGCGCTGCTGCGCCCGGGCCGCTTCGATCGCCAGGTCTACGTCACGCTGCCCGACATCCGTGGCCGCGAGCAGATCCTCAACGTGCACATGCGCAAGATCCCGGTGAGCCAGGACGTGAACCCGGGCGTCATCGCGCGCGGCACGCCCGGCATGTCGGGCGCCGATCTGGCCAACCTCTGCAACGAGGCCGCCCTGATGGCCGCGCGCCGCAATGCGCGCGTGGTCGAGATGCAGGACTTCGAAAAGGCCAAGGACAAGATCTTCATGGGCCCCGAGCGCAAGAGCATGGTCATGCCCGAAGAAGAGCGTCGCAACACGGCCTACCACGAGTCCGGCCACGCGCTGCTCGGCAAGCTGCTGCCGAAGTGCGACCCGGTGCACAAGGTCACTATCATTCCGCGCGGCCGCGCCCTCGGCGTGACCATGAGCCTGCCGGCGCAGGATCGCTACAGCTACGACCGCGACTACATGCTGAACCAGATCAGCATGCTGTTCGGTGGCCGCATCGCCGAAGAAGTGTTCATGCACCAGATGACCACCGGCGCGAGCAACGACTTCGAGCGCGCCACGCAGATCGCACGCGACATGGTCACGCGCTACGGCATGACCGAATCGCTCGGCCCGATGGTCTATGCCGAGAACGAGGGCGAGGTGTTCCTCGGCCGCTCGGTCACCAAGACCACCAGCATGAGCGAGCAGACCATGGAAAAGGTCGATGCCGAGGTGCGCCGCATCATCGACCAGCAATACGCACTGGCGCGCAGCCTGATCGAAGAGAACAGCGACAAGATGCACACGATGGCCAAGGCGCTGCTCGAGTGGGAAACCATCGACTCTGAGCAGCTCGACGACATCATGGCCGGCAAGGAACCGCGTCCGCCCAAGGACTGGACGCCGCGCGTGCCACCTTCGGGCAACAGCGGTGGCGGCACGGGCGGCACGCCCGCCGTCAAGCCGGATCCGGCGCCGACCGCCGCCTGAGCGTGACGCATCGGCAATCAACGGGGCCTCGGGCCCCGTTTTTTTGTGGAATCGCCGCCGCATGACGACGATCTGGCAAACCACGCGGTTCAGGATCGATCTCGCGCGACCGCGCGTGATGGGCATCGTCAACGTCACGCCCGATTCGTTCTCGGACGGTGGTGCGCACGAAAGCACGGCGGCAGCGCTGCGCCATTGCGAACGCCTGGTCGAAGAGGGCGCGGACATCCTCGACATCGGCGGCGAATCGACCCGGCCCGGCAGTCCGGCGGTGCCGCTGGAGATCGAGCTGGCGCGCGTGCTGCCGGTGGTGCGCGAGGCCGTCAGGCTCGGCGTGCCGGTCTCGGTCGATACCTACAAGCCCGAAGTCATGCGTGCCGTGCTCGAGCTCGATGCCGACATCGTCAACGATGTCTGGGCGCTGCGCCAACCCGGCGCAAGGGAGGCCGTGGCGGCGCATCCTGCTTGCGGCGTCTGCCTCATGCACATGCATCGCGATCCGCAGACCATGCAGGTGGCGCCGATGACGGGTGACGTGGTGCAGCAGGTGCGATCGTTTTTGGAGCAATCGGCGCAGGCATTGCGGGCGCTCGGGGTCGATTCGACCCGCATCGTGCTCGACCCCGGCATTGGCTTCGGCAAGACCGTGGCGCAGAATTTCGCGCTGCTGGCACGCCAGTCCGAGTTGCTCGCGCCAGGCTATCCGCTGCTGGCCGGCTGGTCGCGGAAGTCCTCACTCGGCGCGGTCAGCGGTATCGAACCCGCTTCGCAACGCTTGATGCCCAGCGTGGCCGCCGCGCTGCTCGCGGTAGAGCGGGGTGCCCGTATCGTGCGCGTGCATGATGTGGCCCAGACCGTGAGCGTGCTCCAGGTCTGGCAGGCCATGCACGCCGAAGAAGCACAACAACAAAGGAGCGAAATCCCATCATGACACGTCAGTATTTCGGCACCGACGGCATCCGAGGAACAGTCGGCCAGCCGCCGATCACACCCGACTTCGTGCTGCGCCTGGCCCATGCGGTCGGCCGTGTGCTCAAGAAGACCGAAGCGCGGCCACGCGTGCTGATTGGCAAGGACACGCGCATCTCGGGCTACATGCTGGAGAGCGCACTCGAGTCCGGCTTCAATTCGGCCGGTGTCGACGTGCTGCTGCTGGGGCCGTTGCCGACACCTGGCGTGGCCTACCTTACGCGCGCACAGCGCGCCAGCCTGGGCGTGGTCATCAGCGCCAGCCACAACGCCTTTCCGGACAACGGCATCAAGTTCTTCAGCGCGCAGGGCACCAAGCTCAGCGACGAGTGGGAGCTGGCGGTCGAGGCCGCGTTGGAGGAGGCGCCCGTGTGGGTCGAGTCCGCCCAGCTCGGCAAGGCGCGCCGCCTCGACGACGCGGCCGGCCGCTACACCGAGTTCTGCAAGAGCACCTTCGCCAACGACCTTACGCTGCGTGGCCTCAGGCTGGTGGTCGACGCGGCCCACGGCGCGGCCTACCAGGTTGCGCCGCAGGTGTTCCACGAGTTGGGAGCCGACGTGGTCAGCATCGGCTGTGCACCCGACGGGCTCAACATCAACAAGGGCGTCGGCGCGACGCATCCGCAAGCGTTGATCGAGATGGTCAAGGCGCAGGGCGCCGACTACGGCATCGCGCTCGACGGCGATGCCGACCGGCTGCAGCTGGTCGACGCCAGCGGGCGCCTGTTCAACGGCGACGAGCTGCTCTACCTCATGGTCGCCGAGCGCCTGGCCAAGGGCGACCGGATCGAAGGTGTGGTCGGCACGCTGATGACCAACAAGGCGGTGGAAGTCGCGCTGCGCGCCAAAGGCATCGAGTTCGTTCGGGCCAGGGTGGGCGATCGCTATGTGCTCGAAGAGCTGCACAAGCGCGGCTGGCTGCTCGGCGGCGAAGGGTCGGGCCACCTGCTGGCGCTCGACCGTCACACCACCGGCGACGGCATCGTGAGTGCACTGCAGGTGCTGCAAGCCTGCGTGCGTTCCGGCAAGACAGTGGCGCAGCTCCTGTCCGACGTGACGCTGTTCCCTCAGACGCTCATCAACATCCGGCTGCGCGAAGGCCAGGACTGGCGCAGCAACCGTGCGCTCGCCGAGGAAACGAAGCGCACCGAGGCCGAACTCGGTGACGGCGGCCGCGTCCTGATCCGCGCCAGCGGCACCGAGCCGCTGCTGCGCGTGATGGTCGAGGCGCGCGAAGCGGCACAGGCCGAGGCGTGCGCGCGCCGGCTCGTGGCGACGGTCGAGGCGGCCTGACCGTGTCGATCGAGATCAGGCTCGCGAACTACGCCAATCCCGACGACGCCGCTGCCCTCGTCGCGTTGCTCGACGTCTATGCGCAGGATCCGGCAGGCGGCGGAACGGCGATTGCGCCCGAACTGCTGGAGCGTCTGCCAGCCGAACTCGCCCGACGGCCGCAGGCCTACAGCGTGCTGGCGTTCGACGGCGATGCACCGGTCGGACTGGTCAACTGCATCGAGGGCTTCTCGACCTTCGCCTGCCGCCCGCTCGTGAACGTGCACGACGTCGTGGTGCTGGCCAGCCACCGCGGCCAGCGCCTCACGCAGCGCATGTTCGGGCGCGTCGAGCAGGAGGCGAGGGCGCGCGGCGCCTGCAAGCTCACGCTCGAGGTGTTGTCGGGCAATGCAAGTGCGCTGCGTGCCTACGAGCGTGAGGGCTTCGCCGCCTATCAGCTCGATCCGGCCTTTGGCTCGGCGCTCTTCCTGCAGAAGAAGCTATAGATAAAAAATGCCGCCGGCGCTTGTGGCGCGGGCGGCAGCGGCTGCCAGAAAAACAGCCGATGAGCAGTGTCGGTCAGAAGCGGGTGACGGGCGGCTCGCTTTCGCGCTTGTCGGCCGCGTACTTGCCCAGCTCCCACTTGGCGATCGCGTTGCGATGCACCTCGTCCGGGCCATCGGCAAACCGCAGGGTGCGCGCACCGGCGTAGGCGTAGGCGAGCGGGAAGTCGTCGCACATGCCGCCGCCACCATGCACCTGCATGGCCCAGTCGATCACCTGGCAGGCCATGCTCGGCGCGACCACCTTGATCATCGCGATCTCGTTCTTGGCGACCTTGTTGCCGGCCACGTCCATCAGCCAGGCGGCCTTGAGCGTGAGCAGGCGCGCCATGTCGATCTTGCAGCGCGCTTCGGCAATGCGTTCCTGCGTGACGGTCTGCGAGGCGACGGTCTTGCCGAAGGCCACGCGCGAGGAGGCGCGCTTGCACATCAGCTCGAGAGCGCGCTCGGCCAGGCCGATCAGGCGCATGCAGTGGTGGATCCGTCCCGGGCCGAGGCGGCCCTGGGCGATCTCGAAGCCACGGCCTTCGCCGAGCAGGATGTTGTCGACAGGAACGCGCACGTTCTCGAAATACATCTCGACGTGGCCGTGCGGCGCATCGTCATAGCCCATCACATTGAGCGGACGCACGATGCGGATGCCCTTGGCATCGGCAGGCACGATCACCATGCTCTGCTGCGAGTGCTTGGGGGCGTCGGGGTCGCTTTTGCCCATGGTGATGAAAACTGCGCAACGCGGGTCGGCCGCACCGGAGATCCACCACTTGTGGCCGTTGATCACGTACTCGTTGCCGTCGCGTTCGATGCGCGTCGCGATGTTGGTCGCATCGCTCGACGCCACGTCGGGTTCGGTCATCGCGAAGGCGGAACGGATCTGCCCTTCGAGCAGCGGCTTGAGCCAGCGCGCCTTGATGTCTTCGGAGCCGTAGCGCGCGATGGTTTCCATGTTGCCGGTGTCAGGCGCCGAGCAGTTGAACGCTTCGCTGGCCCATGGCACCGCGCCCATGATCTCGGCCAGCGGCGCGTATTCCTGGTTCGTGAGGCCGGCGCCCTCGTAGCCCGAGGCTGAGGCGCTGTCGACCGGCAGGAACAGGTTCCAGAGGCCTTGGGCTTTGGCCTTTTCCTTGACCTTCTCGACGGTCTTGAGCGCACTCCAGCGTTTGCCTGCTGCCGTGTTGGCGGCCAACTCGGCGGTGTACTCGGTTTCCGCCGGGTAGATGTGCTCTTGCATGAAAGCACCCACGCGCTTTTGCAGATCCTTCGTCTTGGCGGAATATTCAAAATCCATCTGGTGTCTCCTCGGGGTAAATGGGTCAGGTGCGCTGCGCGAAGGCCCAGGCCATTTCGGCCATGGGCCGCGCGCCACGACCGGAGGCCACGGCTTGCTCGCTCGATGCGGTACCGGCCTCGACCCGTTTGGCGATGCCCTGCAGGATCGCGGCCATGCGGAACAGGTTGTAGGCCTGGTAGAAGTTCCAGTCGGGCACCAGCGCCTCGGGCGTGGTGAGCCCGGTGCGTTCGCAGTACTTGCGGATGTATTCGCTCTCGGTCGGGATGCCGAGGCTCTTGTGGTCGAGCCCGCCGATGCCGCGGAACGTGCCCGGCGGGATGTGCCACGACATGCAGTGGTAGCTGAAGTCGGCCAGCGGATGGCCCAGCGTCGAGAGCTCCCAGTCGAGCACGGCTATCGCGCGCGGCTCGGTGGCGTGGAACATCAGGTTGTCGAGGCGGTAGTCGCCATGCACGATCGACACCATTTTTTCGTCGCGCGCGCTCGCCGGCATGTGGGCCGGCAGCCATTCCATCAGCTTGTCCATCTCGGGGATGGGCTGGGTGATCGAGGCCACGTACTGCTTGCTCCAGCGGCCGATCTGGCGCTCGAAGTAGTTGCCGGGTTTGCCGTAGTCGGCCAGGCCCCGCTCGGCGAACTTGACCGTGTGCAGCGCTGCAATGACGCGGTTCATCTCGTCGTAGATGGCACTGCGTTCGGCGTTGCTCATGCCGGGGAGCGACTGATCCCACAGCACGCGGCCGGCCATGAACTCCATCACATAGAAGGCCCGGCCGATGATGCTTTCGTCGGTGCACAGGCAATGCATTTGCGGCACCGGCACATCGGTGCCGGCGAGGCCGCTCATCACCTTGAACTCGCGCTCGATCGCATGGGCCGACGGCAGCAGCTTGGCAACCGGGCCGGGCTTGGCGCGCATCACATAGCTGCGGGCCGGCGTGACGAGCTTGTAGGTCGGGTTCGACTGCCCGCCCTTGAACATCTCGACCGTCAGCGGGCCGCTGAAGCCATCGAGGTGCTGTTCGAGCCAGGCCGTCAGCGCGCCGATGTCGAAGGCATGCTGCGGCGAAACGGCACGCGTGCCGACGAAGTTCTGGAAATCCGTCATGTCAGATGTCTGCTTCCGAAATGCGCATGAGCGCAGCGCGGTCCAGCACCACCAGCCCGGCCGGCTCGATGCGGATCGCGTTCTCGCGCTCCATCGCCTTGAGCTCCTGGTTCACGCGCTGGCGCGAGGCGCCGAGCAGTTGCGCCAGTTCTTCCTGCGCCAGATGCAGGCCGATGCGCATCTGGCTGCCGTCGGCAAGGTTCGGCACGCCATAGCTGCGCACCAGGTGAATCAGTTGCTTGGCCAGGCGTGCGCGCAAGGGCAGGGTGTTGAGGTCTTCCACCAACCCGAACAGCGTGCGGATGCGCCGAGCCTGCAGGCGCATGAGGGCCTCGTACAGTTCCACGTGCGCAGCCAGGATCTTCTGGAAGTCGGCGCGCGCCACGTTGAGCGTGGTGGTGTCGCCATGCGCATAGGCATCGTGCGTGCGACGCTCGCCGTCGAACATCGCCACGTCGCCGAACCAGATCCCCGGCTCCACGTAGGTCAGCGTGACCTGCTTGCCCGACACAGCCGTCGAACTCACGCGCACCGCACCCTTGGCGCAGGCGATCCACTGCTCGGGCGGGTCGCCGCGCGCGCACAGCAGGTCGCCGTCCTTGTAGCGTTTGACATAAGCACATCGGAGGATGTCGTGGCGAAGTGATGGGGAAAGGGAAGAAAACCAGCGACCGGCATTGATCGCTTCTCGTTCTTCGATGGTAAGAATGGGGTCGTCCATTGGTCTGTCCTGTCGGAGACTGAAAGGGGTGGGGGATGTCGCTGGCGCGACCCGGCGCTACTCGTAGCGCGGTGGTGTCTTGGCGAGGAAGGCCGCGATGCCGATGCCGGCATTCGCATGGTGCAGGTTGCGCACGAAGTGGTCGCGCTCCTGCGTGAGATGGGCCGCCAACGTGGCGCCACGCGCGTCGTTGAGCAGCTCCTTGATGCTCGCCAGCGAATTGGGCGCACGGCCTGCAAGTGTGGCGGCCATTGTGAGCGCGCCCTGCAGCGCCTGGCCTGGCTCGGTCAGTTGATTGACCAGACCGAGCGCATGCAGGCGCGGCGCCGCGATGCGTTCGCCACCCATCAGCCATTCGCTGGCGAGTTGGCGCGGCAACGCCTGCGCGAGTTGCCAGCTCAGGCCGCCGTCGGGCGACAGCGCGATGTTGCTGTATGACGCGGCGAACACCGCATCGCGTGCCGCGATCACGAAATCGCAGGCCAGCGCGAGGGAAAAGCCCGCTCCTGCCGCAGCACCTTCGACCGCGGCGATCACCGGCTTCGGAAAGGCGCGGATCGAATCGATCCAGTTGTGCAGCCCGTCGATGCTTTCGGCCTGTGCCGCGGGCTCGCGCTCGCGGTTCGCGGCCAGGCGCTGCAGCGATCCGCCCGCGCTGAACCAGGCGCCATCGCCCACGATCACCACGTTGCGCACGTCGTTGCTGTTCTCGGCGCCGTTCAGCGCTTCGATGCCGGCTGCGTACATCTCGGGGCCGAGCGCGTTGCGCTGCGACGGGTTGGCCAGTGTCAGCACCATGGTCTGGCCTTCGGTGCGGCTCTTGAGTTCTGCGGTCATGCTTCTTCTTCGTGCATCAGGCTGAGGCCCAGCGCGCCACGGCGGCGCAACCAGGGGCTGGGGCGATAGCGCGGATCCCCGTAGACGGTCTGCAGGTTGAATAGCACTTCGAGCATGTTGGTCGGGCCGTACAGGTTGCCCATCGCAAGCGGGCCCTGCGGGTAGCCGAGGCCGCGCGTCACCGCGGTTTCGAGGTCGGCCGGCGAACACACGCCTTGCTGGCACATGTCGGCCGCGATGTTCACGATGGTGGCCACCACGCGCTGTGTGACGAAGCCGCCGCTGTCGCGAATGACGCTGACGGCCTTGCCGTCACGCGCGAACAGCGCATGCGCTGCGTCGCGCATGTCGACCCGTGTGGCCGGGTTGGTGGCCAGCACGCGGCGTTTGGTGGCGGCATCGTCGATCAGCATGTCGATGCCGACGGTGCGCGTGGCGTCCAGGCGCTCGACGGCGGCCACCGTGGTCACGTCGAAGCCCAGTGGTGCGACCAGGATCAACGCGGCCGTCGACGGCGTGGCGCCGGTTTCGATCTGGCCGCCGAGGTCGTGTACCAGCTTGATCAATTCGGCACGCCGGGCGGCGCGGGGCGAGATCCAGAAGATCGGCAGTTTTTCCACCAGGGGCGCAGGCGCTTCGGGAGCCTGCTGCATTGCCCCGTCGGGATAGCGATAGAAGCCTTCGCCGGTCTTGCGGCCGAGCGCGCCGGCCGCCAGGCGCTGGGCCGTGATCACGCTGGGTCGGAAGCGCGGCTCTTCGTAGTACTGGTGGTAGATCGACTCCATCACCGGGTGCGAAACGTCGAGCCCGGTCAAGTCCAGCAGCTCGAACGGGCCGAGCCTGAAGCCGGCCTGGTCCTTGAGGATCCGGTCGACCGTGGCGAAATCGGCCACGCCTTCACCGACGATGCGCAGCGCCTCGGTGCCATAACCGCGGCCCGCATGGTTCACGATGAAGCCGGGCGTGTCCCGTGCCTGCACCGCCTTGTGGCCCATCTGCCCGGCGTAGTCGGCCAGGCGGGTGCAGACCTCCGGTTCCGTCTTGAAGCCGGCCACGACTTCGACCACCTTCATCAGCGGTACCGGGTTGAAGAAGTGGAAGCCCGCACAGCGCCCCGGATGCTGCAGCGCGCGGGCAATGGCCGTTACAGACAGCGACGAGGTGTTGGTGGCCAGCACGGCAGTGGGCGCCACGATCGTCTCGAGTTCGCGAAACAACTGGCGTTTCACCTCAAGGTCTTCGATGATGGCTTCAATGACCAGATCGCAAGCGGCCAGTTCCTGCATCGTGGTGACCGCACGGATCCGCGAAACCAGCCCGTCGCGCTCGGCCGCGTCGAGCCGGCCCTTGGCGTGCAATTTGTCCCATTGTTCGGCAAGGGCCGCCAGCCCCCGTTCTGCGGCGCCTGGCATGCTGTCGACCAGCAATACTTCGCTGCCGGCCTGCGCTGCCATCTGGGCGATACCGCGGCCCATGGCGCCGGCACCGACGACGGCGATTTTGGAAAAGTTCACGTTCATTGGTTAAATGTCTCCAGATGGAAGAATGTGCTGTACCTGCATGTCAGAATCTGTTTACTTTAGATTGCAATTTTTTCATCCCATTTTGAAACTTCGACGCATTGCGGCGACCCTGGCCCTGTTGGGGTTCGCACTACCATCGCTCGCCTTGACGATCGGCCGCCCTCAAGGGGTGACCTGGATCGGCAAGCCGCTCGATCTGGTGATCCCGCTGGCACTCGAAGATACGGAAAAAGGGGACAGCCTGTGCCTCGAAGCCGAAGTGGTTCAGGGCGACGCGCGCCTCGATGATCGACGCGTGACTGTATCGCTGGAACCGGGTTCTTCGGCCGGCGGCTCGCGTCTACGTGTCCGGTCGACGGTGGCAATCGAGGAACCGGTGGTCAATGTGACGGTGCGCGCCGGTTGCGACGCACGCTCGATCCGCACCTATGTCCTGTTGGCTGATGTGCCACCTGAGGCGGTCAGTCTGCCCCGCGCAGCGTCGTCGGCTTCCAGGGCGGACAGCGGCGCGCCCGCTTTTGCACCGCAAGAACGCGGCACGCGTTCGTCGCGAGGCAGCGCCGGCGCCGGTTCTGCCGCCATTGGTTCGGGCGGCACGGCACGACGCAGCGCACTGCCGCGTCCGCGCAATGCTGAATCCGGCGAGCGGACCTCAGGCACGCCGCCTCCCGCGCCGCGCCGCGCCGCGGTCGCGCAAGCGCCGGCCCGCGTTGCGCCCGCCGTGCGCGTGCCCGCGCCGGCCGCACCCGTCGCACGGGTGACGGCACCTGAACCCCAACGCGAAGCGGTTGCCACCGGCCCTCGGCTGCAGGTCGATGCGCTCGAACCGTTGTCGTTGCGGGAAGTGGGTCTGCAAACTTCGTCTTCGCTGGCATTGCCCGGCAGTGAAGACTTGGCAAAGCGCGCGCAAGCCGCAGCGCAGTGGCGTGCACTCTCGGCACCGCCGGAAGACGCGCAACGCGAGGCACAGCGCATTCAGTCGCTCGAAGCCACGCTTGCCGCACTGCGCGAGCAGACCGCCCAGAACCAGCGCACGCTGCTCGAAATGCGCAGCGAATTGGCCGAGGCGCGCGACAGTCGCTACAACAATCCGCTGGTGTATGCCCTCGGGCTGTTGCTGTTGCTCGCACTGGTCGCGATTGGATTGTTGTGGCGCCTGTCACGCCGCGCCGTGGCACCGGCCTGGTGGGGTGATGGGCCTGATGCGCGGGAAGGCGGGCCACGCCCGGGGCCGACGCCCGACAGCCAGTTCGACGACCTGGTGGATCACCCGGCCACGCAGCCCGACGCGCTGCCACCAGGGGAGCTGGATCCGCGCCATGCGGCGCTGCTGGCCTCCACCAATGCCGACACGCGTTACGACCAAGACGTGCCAGAGCCCGCTGCCACGCGCGCGCCGGAGCCTGCAGCCGTGCGACCGGTCAATACCGAGGAGCTGTTCGATGTGCAGCAGCAATCGGACTTCTTCCTGTCGCTTGGCCAGCACGACCAGGCCATCGCGGTTCTGGTCGAACACATTGCCGCCAATCCCGACACCAGTGCGCTGGCATACCTCGACCTGTTCAAGATCTATCACGCGCTGGGCCGTCGTGACGAGTACGCCCGTCTGAGCGGCGGCTTCGAGCGTGCTTTCAACGCCGAGGTGCCTGCGTTCGACGATTTCTCGCTCGGCGGGCGCGGGCTGGAGCACTACCGAGGCGCGCTCGCCCGCATCGAATCGCAATGGCCGGCCTCGGGCACGCTGGCGCTGATCGAGGAACTGGTGTTCCGCAAACCAGGCGTGCACGAGGACGAAGCCTTCGACCTTGCCGCTTATCAGGAACTGTTGCTGTTGTATGCGGTGGCCAAGGAAGTGATCGACCCCGACAGCGCGCCGCCGGCGCCGGTGACGCCACTGTCGTTCGTCGACACCTTCTCTCACGACGAGCCGGCCACAGCGCCCGCCACCTTGCTCGACGGCAACGCGCCCGACCAGCGGATGCCGCCGCCTTCGATCTACGGCGGCATCGACGACGGCCTGCAGGCCGATACGGTGCTGATCCCCGAGTCGCCGGTGCAGGCTGCCGAGGCCCGGCCGATGCCCGCCAGGCCGCAGATCGATATGGATCTGGCCGAGTTCGACAAGACTGCCTTCGAAACGATCGCCGCGCCGATCGAACGGGGGGCGCCGCCGCCAGCCGGCGATTCGCACACCATCGATTTCGACCTGTTCGATCCGGCCACCGAGGCCGAGATCGCACCGCGCGTCATCAAGAAGCGCTGAGGCGGTCAGGCCGGACGCGGCAGGCGCTCGACTGCGGCGCTCAACGCCATGGCCAGCAGCAGGGCCGCGAGGCCCGCCCAGCTCATCCAGCCTGCCGCGCCGTTGGCGAGCAGCCAGCCACCGGCCCCGGCGCCCATGGCCTGCCCGATATAGATCCCTGAACTGTTGAGCGCCACCGAGCCGGAGGCCATTGCGGGCGCCAGGCCCACCAGCCGCGCCTGCTGGGCCGAGTTGGCGGCAAAGCAGCCGAGTCCCCAGGGCGCCAGCACCAGCGCCAGCACGGCGAAGCTGCGGCCCAGCGGCCACAGCAACAGGCTCAGCGCGATCAGCGAGGTGGTCAACAACACCATCCGGCCTGCACCGATGCGGTCGATGTACCGGCTGACCAGCATGTTGCCGATCAGGCCGCAGACGCCGAACCAGGCCCACAGCAGACTCAGCATCGTCGCGTCGGCACCGAGCTGTTGTTTGACCAGCGGTGCGAAATAGCTGAACAGCACAAACTGGCCGGCGCCCTGCAGTGCAGTGACTGCCACGACGCCCATCAGCACCGGGCTCTTCAGAACCCTGGCCCACGCGGCGCGCGTCAACGCCGCGGGCCGGATGCCAACCGGCAGCGTGGCCCAGACCCAGATCGCGCTGAGCACGGACCCCACGGCAATCGCCATGAACGCAGTACGCCAGCCGAAGTGCCCGCCAATCAGCGCACCGAGCGGTAGCCCCAGCACAGAGGCCATTGACCAGCCGAGAAAAACGAAGGTCACGGCGCGGCCGCGCTGCTCGAGCGGCACCAGCAAGCCGGCACAGGCAGCGGCCTGCGGCGTGAAGATGGCGGGTGCGATCATCGTGAGCATCCGCACCACGAGCAGACCCGTGTAGCTGGGCATCAGCGCCGCGAGCGCGTGACCGACCGCATACCAAGCCATCGACAGCGCCAGCAGCACACGTCGATCCCAGTTAGCCACCAGTGCCGCGAGCAGCGGGGCGCCGAGGCAGACGACCACCGCGCCCGCCGTGATCAGCTGGCCCGCCGCTGCGGCGCTGACGCCGAAGGAAGCGCTGATCTCGTTGAGTGTGCCGGCCACGACCATGACGCCGGTGCCGATCACGAAATTGCCCACCAGCAGCGCCCACAGCGCGGCGGGCAGCGGCGGCCGGCTCACCGCCGGACCTGCAGCGCGCCCGGATTGACGATGTTGGTCGGGTTGCCCTTGATGAAGCTCACCACGTTGTCGAACGCCTGCCCGAAATAGAGCTCGTAGCTCTCTTGTTCCACATAGCCGATGTGCGGCGTGCAGATACAGTTTTCGAGACGCAGCAGTGCATGGCCCTGCAGCGGCGGTTCGCTTTCGAAAACGTCGATGGCAGCCAGCCCGGGTCGGCCGCGATTGAGCGCCGCGAGCAGCGCATCGGGCTCGACCAGTTCGGCGCGCGAGGTGTTCACGAACAAAGCAGTCGGCTTCATGCGCGAGAGGTCTTCCAGGCTGACCAGGCCGCGTGTTTCGTCCGTCAGGCGCAGGTGGACGGACAGCACATCGGCCGTCTCGAACAGGGCCTCGCGACTGGCAGCGATCTGGAACCCATCGGAACGGGCCTTGCTGCAACTGGCCTCGCGGCCCCAGATCACGACCTGCATGCCGAAGGCCTGGCCATAGCGCGCGACCAGTTGGCCGATGCGGCCGTAGCCCCAGATGCCCAGCGTCTTGCCCTTGAGCACTGAGCCAAGGCCGAAATTCGCCGGCATCGACGCCGACTTGAGGCCCGACTGCTGCCAGGCACCGTGCTTGAGGTTGCTGATGTACTGGGGCAGGCGCCGCATCGCCGCCATGATCAAGGCCCAGGTCAGCTCGGCCGGCGCCAGCGGGGAGCCGCTGCCCTCGGCCACCGCGATGCCGAGTTCGCTGCAGGCGTTGATGTCGACATGGCCACCGACGCGGCCGGTCTGGGAAATGAGTCTGAGCTTGGGCAGCTTCTCGACCAGTTGCCGCGAGATCTGCGTGCGCTCGCGGATCAGCACGATCACGTCGGCATCCTTGAGCCGAACAGACAACTGCCCGATGCCCTTGACGGTGTTGGTGTAGACCTTGGCCGCGTAGGCGTCGAGTTTGGCGGCACAGCGCAGCTTGCGCACGGCATCCTGGTAGTCGTCGAGGATCACGATGTTCATGGCACGTTATTGTGCCTTGCGCTCCTCGTCGCCGTGAGGCGGCCGCTGGTCAGTGCATCAGATGGCGTGAGTCGTCGGCGGCCTCGAGCGCGACGAGGCGGTCGAGTTCGGCACAGACATCGGCCATGCGGCCCGAGATCACGACGCGGCCGGAAGCGCGGCCGGCGCGCTGGCCATCGAGCACGCGCACCACGCGCAGCGGCCGTGCGGCGGGTGCCACGTTGGCTGCAGCGGGCCGCACGGTGCAAGCGGGGCGCACGGCCACATAGCGCAGGCCCGCATTGCGGTGGGCCCGGCGCGCCGGCATCCAGCGGCTTGCAAGCGATTGCAGCGGCATGAACAGGTCGGCCAAGGTCAGAAGAGCGATTCCCATGTGAACTCCAGAAAGTCAGAGGTTGAACACAGGCAGGATTGCGTCTTGTCCGGCTGCAACAGGGTGATGGCCTTGCGCCATACGCCCGCCACCTGTTGCTGCCGGTGATGGCTACATCAGCATCGTGTTGCGGATCAGGCCGACGGCGAGGCCTTCGATTTCGAAGGGCTCGCCGGGCTGCACGATGATGGTTGGATAGTCGGGGTTTTCGGCATGCAGCTCGATCACATGCTTGTTGCGCTTGAGGCGCTTGACGGTGACCTCGTCGCCCAACCGGGCCACGACGATCTGGCCATTGCGCGCTTCCTTGGTGGCCTGCACTGCGAGCAGGTCGCCGTCCATGATGCCGGCGTCGCGCATCGACATGCCGCGCACCTTGAGCAGGTAGTCGGGCTGGCGCTGGAACAGCGTGTTCTCGACGTAGTAGGTTTGATCGACGTGCTCCTGCGCGAGGATTGGCGAGCCGGCTGCGACGCGGCCGATCAGTGGCAGTGCGAGCTGGGCCATGCCGGGTAGCCCGAGCGAATACTGGCTGGAGCGGGTTTCGTTGATGGCGCGCAGTGCATCGCTCTTCAGGCGGATGCCGCGCGAGGTGCCGCTGACCAGTTCGATCACGCCCTTGCGTGCCAGCGCCTGCAGGTGTTCTTCGGCCGCGTTGGCCGACTTGAAGCCCAGTTCGGCTGCGATTTCGGCGCGGGTGGGCGGGGCGCCGGTTCGTGCAATGGCGCTCTGGATGAGATCCAGAATCTGTTGCTGACGGGCGGTAAGCTTGACGGCGAAAGTCGACAGGTTGAGCATGCGTTGACTCCTTGCGATACTGGCTGCATATCCAGTAACTGTATTTTTAACCAGTTTTTGAAAGTTGGCAAGCGATGGTCACGCAATCTGCAACAGCAACGCCGCGCCGCATCCTGGTGCTCGGCACTGGTGGCACCATCGCCGGGCGAGCCGCGCAGCCCGGGGACAACATCGGCTACACCGCGGGCGAAGTGGGCGTGGCCGAGCTGCTCGGCGCCATCGAAGCGCCCGACGGCGTGACGCTGGAGGCCGAGCAGGTTGCGCAGGTCGACAGCAAGGACATGGAGTTCGCCCTCTGGCAGCAGCTCGCGCGGCGTTGCGCGCACTGGCTGGCACAGCCCGACGTGGCAGGCATCGTGATCACCCATGGCACCGACACGCTCGAAGAAACGGCCTTTTTTCTCCAATCGGTGCTGGCGCCCGGGAAGCCCGTGGTGCTGACCTGCGCCATGCGGCCCGCAACCGCGCTGTCGCCCGACGGTCCGCAGAACGTGCGCGATGCGATCGTGGTCGCAGCCACTGAAGGCGCGAGCGGTGTGGTGGCGGTCTGCGCGGGCGTGATTCACAGCGCGCTCGATGTGCAGAAGGTGCACACCTACCGGGTCGACGCCTTCGCGTCCGGCGATGCCGGCCCGCACGGTTATGTCGAGGAGGGCGTCGTTCGTTCACTGCGAAATTGGCCTGCGGCGTCAGAAGGAAGCGCGCAGACAGCTATTGATTTGATAGCAAGCGTCGGCGCCGCGCCGCGCGTGGAGATCCTGACAAGCCACGCCGGTGCGCGCGGCGCCATCGTCGACGCACTGGTGCGTGAACGGGAGGCCGGCGTTGCCGATGCCGTGCGGGGCCTGGTGCTGGCTGCCACCGGCAACGGCACGCTGCATCGCGAACTGGAGGCTTCGGCATTGCGCGCGCAGGCCACCGGCATCGCGGTGCTGCGCGCCACGCGTTGCACCAGCGGGCAGATCCTGCCGAAGGCGGGTGATGCGCTGCCTGATGCAGGCGGGTTGAGCCCGGTCAAGGCGCGCATCGCGCTGATGCTCGAGCTGATCGGCGCTGACGCGTCCGGCTGAAGGACGTAATGTTCGCCGCGCTGCAGACCCATCCCTGGGCCTATCCGGTACTGGAGGCGGTGCACATCCTCGGTATCGGACTGTTGTTCGGCAATCTCGTGCTGTTCGAGTTGCGCGTGTTCGGTCGCGGCGCGGCGCTGCCGGTCGAGGCGTTGGCCCGGTTGTCGCTCGGCGTCGCGCTGGCCGGGTTCACACTCGCCGCGGCGAGCGGCCTCCTGATGTTCTCGACGCAGCCGGCCGAGTTGCTCGCCAACCGCAGCTTCGTGCTCAAGATGCTGCTGCTCGTGGCGGCAGGCTGCAATGCGGCATGGTTCCACGGGCGTGGCTCGCTGGCCCGGCTGGACGGGCTTGCCCGCGCCCAGATGTTGCTGTCCACTGTGATCTGGGTTGCGGTCGTGTTCTGCGGCCGTTGGATTGCGTACTACTGAACGCGAAGGAGCCCGTCATGCAACGCCGCCATTTTTTCGCCTTGGCAGCCACATCGCTCGTTGCGCCCGGCGTCCGGGCGCACCACGGCTGGAGCAGTTTCGACGCCGAACGGCCGATCTATCTCGAGGGCAAGGTGCTCAGTTCGCGCTGGCAGAACCCGCATGCCGAACTCGTGATCGAGTTGCCGGCCGACCTCAAGGTGCCAGCCGACCTGGCACAACGTGCGCTGCCCGCGCAGAGCGCTGCGGTCGATGGCAAGGCGCTGCTGGCCAGGGCCGTGGTGCCGACGCGCAAGGATCGTCGATGGGAACTGGAGCTCGCGCCGCTCACGCGCATGTCGGCGTGGAGCGTGGAAGAGATCAAGCCCGGCACCACGCTGTCGGCCATCGGCTTCACCTTCAAGGACGAGAAGGGCGAGGCCGTGATGCGCGTCGAATACCTGTTCGTCGGCGGCAAGACCTACGGACTGCGTTCAAGTCCGGCCTGACGGCCGACGAGGGTCAGTCGTTCAGCGCCGCGAGCGCGCGCTGGGTGATTTCGTCGACGCTGCCGACACCTGCGATGGCACGGTACTTCGGTGCTGCAGCCGGGTCGGCTTTGGCCCAACTGGCGTAATACTCGACCAGCGGACGCGTTTGCTGGCCGTACACCTCGAGCCGCTTGCGCACGGTGTCTTCCTTGTCGTCATCGCGCTGGATCAGCGGTTCGCCCGTGATGTCGTCGATGCCTTCGACTTTCGGCGGGTTGAACTTGACGTGGTAGGTGCGCCCGGATGCCGGGTGCGAGCGGCGACCGCTCATGCGCTCGATGATGTCGGAGAACGGCACGTCGATCTCAAGCACGTAGTCGATCTTGACGCCCGCCGCCTTCATCGCATCGGCTTGCGGAATGGTGCGCGGAAATCCGTCGAACAGAAACCCGTTGGCGCAGTCGGGCAGCGCAATGCGCTCCTTCACCAGATTGATGATCAGATCGTCGCTCACCAGCGCGCCCGATTCCATGATGGCCTTGGCTTGCAGGCCGAGCGGCGTGCCGGCCTTGACGGCGGCGCGCAGCATGTCACCCGTCGAGATCTGCGGGATGCCGTACTTCTTGCACAGGAAAGTGGCTTGCGTGCCTTTGCCTGCCCCGGGGGCGCCCAACAAAATCAGTCTCATGGTGTCCTCGGAAGGTTCTTGGATTTCTTGACGCGCCATGCATGCCGCGAGGGCCGGACAGCGCGAAGCTGCTTCGAGGATAGCATGGGCTTTTGCCCGCGCTCACTCGGAAAGCGGGTCTTCCGAAAGCATTCCGGCGATGCGCGCGCGCACGCGCACCAGGTCGTCCGGCGTGTCGACGCCCGGGCCCGGTGCATGCGCACTCACATGCACCGCGATGCGGTGGCCGTGCCACATGGCGCGCAACTGTTCGAGTGCCTCGATCGCTTCGACCGGCGCTGCCGGCAACCGGGGGAACTGCCGCACGAAGCCGGCCCGGTAGCCATAGATGCCGATGTGGCGCAATGGCGCGGGAGAGGGCAGCGCGCCCATGCCTTGCGCTGCGAAGCCGTCGCGCCACCAGGGGATCGGCGCGCGGCTGAAGTAGAGCGCGTAGCCGCGTGCGTCGAGTACGGCTTTCACCACGTTCGGATTGAGAAAATCTTCGGTCGAGTCGATGGCGTGCACCGCGGTGCTCATCGAGGCTTCGGGCTCGTTCGCAAGCGTCGTCGCGACGGCGTCGATCAGCGACGGGTCGATCAGCGGCTCGTCGCCCTGCACATTGACCACGATCGCATCGTCCGCCAGGCCGAGCAGCGTGCAGGCTTCGGCCAGACGGTCGCTGCCGCTCAGGTGGTCGGTGCGGGTCAGGAGCGCCTCGATGCCATGGGCCTTGCAGGCGTCGACGATGCGCGCGTGATCGCCCGCGACCACGACGCGCACCGCGCCCGACAACTGGGCGCGTTGCGCCACGCGCACCACCATCGGCACACCGCACAGATCGGCAAGCGGCTTGTCCGGCAGGCGCGTCGACGCCAGCCTCGCCGGTATCAAGACAGTGAAGCTCAAAGCCCCAGCTCTTCGTCAGACAGCGTGCGCGCCTCGTTCTCGAGCAGCACCGGGATGCCGTCGCGCACCGGATAGGCGAGACGCGCGGAGCGGGAGGAGAGCTCCTGCTTCTCCGGGTTCCAGGTCAGCGGCCCCTTGGTCACGGGGCAGACCAGCAATTCAAGCAGCTTGGTGTCCATCGACCGATGATAGCTTTGCGTCCAGCGCTGCGAAGAACGCCGGCTCGGGCGTGAACACCAGCGGCACCGCCAGCGCATCGGGTGCAATGCGCCACAGCTTGACTGCATCCTTTTCGGTGCAAACAAGGCTGTAGCGCCCGTCGGGCGGGCGTTTCCAGCTATCGAAATCATAGTGATCGGGCAGTGCGATACAGCGTTCCGGCGTGACCCCCCGAGCGCGCAGCATGTCGAAAAAAGCTTCGGGTCGGGCAATCGCGGCCAGCGCGATCACCGGCTGGTCTGCCAGTTCCGCCAGCGGCACGCGGCGGCCATCGCTGCGCAATGCGTGGTCGGCCAGCGTGCGTTGTGCGCGATAGCCGCCGAACGCGGGGTTGGCGCCGGTGTGCAGCACCAGGTCGCAGCGACGCGGCCAGCGCTCGCGCAGCGGGCCGGCCGGCAACAGCCAGCCGTTGCCGATGCCGCGGTCGTCGAACACGCACAGTTCGATGTCGCGCGCGAGCGCCAGGTGCTGGAGCCCATCGTCGCTCACGATGACGTGGGTTTGCGGATGGCGCGCGAGGAGGGCGCGCGTGGCTTCGACGCGGCGCGCCGCCACGAACACGGGCGCACCGGTCGCGCGGGCAATCAGGGCCGGCTCGTCGCCGACATCGCGAGTGTCGGCGGCGGGGAGCACTTCGCGGCAGTCGCGGGTGCGGCGACCGTAGCCGCGCGAAATCACGCCAACCTGCAAGCCGCGTGCGCGCAGGTGCTGAACCAGCGCCATCACCACCGGCGTCTTGCCGGCGCCGCCCGCGATCACGTTGCCGACCACGAGCACCGGCACGCCGACTCGCTCGGTCTTGAAGACACCGGCCCGGTAGAGCCCGCGCCGCAGCAGCGTCAGTGCGCCATAGAGCAGCGAGATCGGCCACAGCAGCCGCGCCAGCGGCCCGCGTCCCAGCCAGGCCCGCTGCAACGACAAGTCAGCGCCCGGCCTGCGCAGCCGACTGCGTGGCGAAGGTGATCTGCATCAAGCCCGCGCGGCGGGCGCCCTCCATCACGGTGATGACGGACTGGTGCGGCGAGTTCGCGTCGGCACTGATCACCACCACCGTGTCCTTGCCGCCGCTGGCCGCGGCGGCCAGTGCGGCGGCCACGGTCTCGACGCTGCGGTCGGGCAGGAGGGTCTTGTTGATCGAGTAGCGGCCATCAGCGGAAACGGCTGCGATCACTTCCTTCGGGTAGTCGCGCTGCGCATCCGTATCGGCCACCGGCAGGCGCAACTGCATCTCGGTGAACTTGCTGTAGGTGGTCGACAGCATCAGGAAGATCAGCACCACCAGCAGCACGTCTATGAACGGGATCAGGTTGATCTCCGGCTCGTCGCGCGCGCCGTGGCGGAAGTGCATGCGGCCTCTTGTCATCTGCGCAACGCGTTGAGATGGCGGGCGAAGCGTTCGCCGGCGAGTTCGAGATTCAGCAGGTACTCGTCGACGCGGGTGCGGAAGTAGCGCCAGAAGATCAGCGTCGGGATCGCGACGATCAGTCCGAAGGCCGTGTTGTAGAGCGCGATCGAGATGCCGTGCGCCAGCTGCGCCGGGTTGCCGGAGCCTGCAGCGCCGCTGGCGGGCGATTGCGAGCCGAAGATCTCGATCATGCCGATCACCGTGCCCAGCAGTCCCAGCAACGGGGCGGCCGATGCGATGGTCGCCAATGCCGGGAGCCAGCGCTCAAGCTGGTGTGCCACGGTGCGGCCGGCCGCTTCCATTGCGGCACGCAAGTCATCCTCGGTGCAGCGCGGGTTGGCGTTGAGCGCCCGAAAACCGGAGGCCAGCACCTGGCCGAGCGCGGAGTTCTGCTCGAGCTTGGTCACCACATCGGGCCCCGGGATCGCGGCATGGGAAACGGTGATGGCCTCGTCGAGCAGTTTCGGCGGCAGCACGCGCACGGTCTTGAGGCTGACGAAACGCTCGATCACCAGCGCAAGCGCCAGCACCGAACAGGCGAGCAGCGGCCAGATCGGCCAACCCGCAGCAACTATGATCGATAACAAATGATTCTCCGGCCGTGTGGACTGTGCAAATGCGGCGCGATTATCTCCGAGCAATACCCGTCATGCCGCACGTCTTGCGCTGTCGGACACGGCCCACAGTTTCTGTGGATAACTTTGTGATTAACCGCGTTGGCAAGTTGCCAGAAGCCGCATGGGCTGGGCGTCCGGTTGGATCGATCGAATTTTGAGCAGCAGTTTTCCCTATCAAATCAACAACTTGCACGACAGCCTGCGCGTGCAGGGGTGGTTCGACGTTAAGCCCCGCCTTGGTGCATTTGGCTGTGGACGAATCGGCGTCGGAGCATCCGCTCCCATGAGTGCGGTATGAGCGAATTTCTGGCACCAGCGGCTTCAGGGCCGCGCGTCTGGCCAGTCGGCGCGCTGTGCCGCGCGGTGGGCGATGCGCTTGATGCACGCTTCAATCCGGTCACGGTGCGCGGCGAGATTTCGGGCTTCTCGCGCGCTGCCAGCGGGCATTGCTATTTCTCGTTGAAAGACGAAGCCGGCCAGCTCCGCTGCGCCATGTTCCGCCGCGCCGCGAGCCTGCTGGATTTCAGCCCGCGCGATGGCGACCAGGTCGAGGTGCGCGGTCGCCTTGCGGTGTACGAGCCGCGAGGCGACCTGCAACTGGTGGTCGAAAGCCTGCGGCGCGCGGGGCAGGGCGCGTTGTTCGAGCAGTTCCTGCAGCGCAAGGCCCGGCTCGAGGCGGAGGGCCTGTTCGATCCGTCGCGCAAGCGTGCGCTGCCGTCGATGCCGCGACGCATCGGCTTGGTGACATCGCTCGGTGCAGCCGCACTGCACGATGTCGTCACCGCGCTGCGCCGGCGCGCGCCCCATGTGGAGGTGGTGCTCGCGCCGGCAGCCGTGCAGGGCGCGCAGGCGCCGGCCGAGCTGGTTGCGGCGCTGCGCGCGCTGTATGTGCTGCAGCCGGTGCCCGATGCGATCCTGCTGGTGCGTGGCGGCGGCTCGATCGAAGACCTCTGGGCCTTCAACGACGAAACCCTGGCGCGCACGATCGCGCAGAGTCCGGTGCCGGTGGTCAGCGGCGTCGGCCACGAAACCGACTTCACGATCGCGGACTTCTGCGCCGATTTGCGCGCACCGACACCGACCGCGGCGGCGGAACTGGTGGCAGCGCCGCAGGCGCTCTGGCTCGAAGCGCTCGGTCTGATCGGCGAGCGCCTGAACGATGCGCTCGGCGCGCGGCTCGATGTGCTCGGCCAACGGCTCGACCTCGCGGCCGGCCGGCTCGGGCGGCCTTCCGGAATGGTCGCGCGCCAACGGCTCGGACTGGCGCATCAGGCGCAGCGTCTGCACTACGCGGTGCTATCGAAAACCGAGCGTCTCTCGCAGGCCCGGCTGGTTCTGCAGACCGATTTGCCATTGAAACTGGGGCGTTCTCTGGCGCAGCGGAGCGAGCGGCTCGAACGCGTTGCCATGCGCCTGCAACTGCTTGACCCCGCCCTGGTGCTGCAGCGCGGCTATGCGTGGCTGGCCGACCCGGCCGGGCGCGCCATCACCAGCGCGCGCCAGCTTGCGCCGGGCGATGCGGTGCGCGCGCGGCTGGCTGATGGCGCGGTCGACATGACGGTCGATCGGGGCTGAGGCGGAAGCGCCCGCGTCCGACGTGCGGCATTCGAATCCTTTCTAGAATGCTCCGTCCCACAACCAACCCGCGAGTCAAAAACATGGAACACGTTCTTCCTCCCCTGCCGTATGCATTGGATGCGCTGGCGCCCGAGTATTCGAAGGAAACCCTTGAATACCACTATGGCAAGCACCATAACGCCTACGTCGTGAACCTGAACAACCTCCAGAAAGGCACCGAGTTCGAAGCCATGACGCTCGAGGAAATCGTCAAGAAATCCAGCGGTGGCATCTACAACAATTCGGCGCAGATCTGGAATCACACCTTTTTCTGGAACTGCATGAAGCCGCAAGGCGGCGGCGCTCCGACCGGTGCACTGGCCAAGGCGATCGATGCCAAGTGGGGCAGCTATGACGCCTTCAAGGAAGCCTTCACCAAGTCAGCCGTGGGCAATTTCGGTTCGGGCTGGACGTGGCTGGTGAAGAAGGCCGACGGCTCGGTCGACATCGTCAATACCGGCGCTGCGGGTACGCCGCTGACGACTGCCGACACCGCGCTGCTGACCGTCGATGTCTGGGAGCACGCCTATTACATCGACTACCGCAACCTGCGCCCGAAGTACGTCGAGACCTTCCTGGCCAAGCTGGTCAACTGGGACTTCGCTGCGAAGAATTTCGGCTGATACGTCGTACTTGCCACGAAAAAGCCGACCCGCGGGTCGGCTTTTTCGTGGCGCCTTCGCTCGCTCTTCAGCGACGCGCTGCGAAAGGCGTGCCGGTGAGCTTGAGGCCCTTCTTGATGTTCTTCTTGGCGAACCAGCCCTGGTTCATTTCGAGCACGTAGCGCACCGGTTCTTCGGAGCAATGCGAATTGGTGGTCTGCGGCTGCATGTCGACCAGATTCACGATGCGGCCGTCGTCGGCCACGAACGCAGCCGTGAGCGGCAGTATCGTGTTCTTCATCCAGAAGCACTGCGTGGCCGGCTCCTCGAACACGAACAGCATGCCCTCCTGCTGGGGCATTTCCTTGCGGTACATCAGTCCGATCTCGCGTTCGCGCGGCGCGAGCGCGACCTGCGCATCGATCTTGTACATGCCCGCGCCGAGCGGCACGCGCTGCAGATCCATCTGCGCATCTTGCGACCAGGCGGGCGACAGGCCCATCAGACAGAAGGAAAGCAGGGCGACCAGACGCTTGAACATGAGCAACTCTTGGGGAAAGAAGGCGGCCGTGAGGCCAATGAAAAATGCCCGCAGAAGCGGGCATTCCTGCAAGCCGCGAAGCTTACATCTTGTGGCGCAGCGGCGCCTTGTGATGAACGGGGCGATGAACCACGCGCTTGATGTGCTTGGGGTGATGCTTCACCACATGCTTGACCGAATGGACCGAGTGCGTCGGCACGACGACCGCTGCAGGAGCCTGGGCGAACGCGCCAGCGGCGAAGAAACCGGAAACCAGGACTGCGAAAAGCTTTTTCATGAAGATTCCTCTTTGGTTATAAATCTGAAACCCCCCAATGAACTGGAAAGGCCAGCATTCAACGGCAGTGCTTCCCGGTGGTTGACAGTGCTTCGAGGAACTCGGAAAAAAGAAAAGCGCCCCGGAGGGCGCTTCGACCAAGCGGCGTGAGCCGAAGGTTTACTGCGGCGTGCCGCCTTGCGTGCTGCGGCGCTTCAGGCTGCCATCCTTGTTGCGGCGGCGGGCATCGCGCGTTTCAGCACGCTTCTCGCCGGACGCAGCAGCCTTGTCGGTGCCGATGGCGCCGCCTTCGGGCGTCTTGGCGATGTCGCCAGCGGGCGCCTTGACTTGGCCAGCAGGCTTGGCCGCAACCTTGGCTTCGGCCTTGGCAGCCGGCTTGCCCTGACCCGTGGGGTCCACCTCGCCCGGCTTGGTCTGTGCGTAGGCACCAGCTGCGAACAGGCCGGCGATCATGACTGCGAGAACTTTGCTCATTACGGATTCCTCTGTGGAGAATGGATTGAAAACGCCTCCCGGCCAGCAGAAGGTCTGCCAACAACGAAGGCCCGGCGTCTGCGGTTGACAGATCCTTCGCCTTCTCCGGTTGCGTCTAAAATTCTAAGGCTATTCAGCCGGCAAGATACACATTGTCTCCTTGCCACCACTTCCCACTCCCGGAGCCCCCAGCCCCCATGCCCAGCTACCAGCACATCAAAGTCCCGACCGAAGGCCAAAAGATCACGGTCAATGCCGACAACTCGTTGAATGTGCCCGACCAGCCGATCATCCCCTTCATTGAGGGTGACGGCACCGGCCTCGACATCACGCCGGTGATGATCAAGGTGGTCGATGCGGCCGTGGCCAAGGCCTACGGCGGCAAGAAGAAGATCCACTGGATGGAGGTGTACGCCGGCGAGAAGTCGACCAAGGTCTACGGCCCGGACGTCTGGCTCCCCGAGGAAACCCTGCACGCCGTGCGCGACTATGTGGTCTCCATCAAGGGCCCACTGACCACGCCGGTGGGCGGCGGCATCCGCTCGCTCAACGTGGCGCTGCGCCAGGAGCTCGACCTGTACGTCTGCCTGCGCCCGATCCAGTACTTCAAGGGCGTTCCTTCCCCGGTCAAGGAACCCGAGAAGACCAACATGGTGATCTTCCGCGAGAACTCGGAAGACATCTACGCCGGCATCGAGTTCGAAGCCGAAAGCGAAAAGGCCAAGAAACTCATCAAGATCCTGCAGGACGAGTTCGGCGTCAAGAAGATCCGCTTCCCCAACACCTCGGGCATCGGCATCAAGCCGGTCTCGCGCGAAGGCACCGAGCGCCTGGTGCGCAAGGCGATCCAGTACGCGATCGACAATGACAAGCCCAGCGTCACCATCGTGCACAAGGGCAACATCATGAAGTTCACCGAAGGTGGCTTCCGTGACTGGGCCTATGGCCTGGCGGCCAAGGAATTCGGCGCCGAGCTGATCGACGGCGGCCCGTGGATGAAGTTCAAGAACCCACGCACAGGCAAGGAAATCACTGTCAAGGACAGCATCGCCGACGCGTTCCTGCAGCAGATCCTGTTGCGCCCCGCCGAGTACTCGGTGGTTGCAACGCTGAACCTGAACGGCGACTACATCTCGGACGCGCTGGCCGCCCAGGTCGGTGGCATCGGCATCGCGCCGGGCGCGAACCTCAGCGACACCGTCGCGATGTTCGAAGCCACCCACGGTACGGCTCCCAAGTACGCCGGCAAGGACTACGTGAACCCCGGTTCCGAAATCCTCTCGGCCGAAATGATGCTGCGCCACATGGGCTGGAAAGAAGCCGCCGACCTGATCATCAGCTCGATCGAAAAGTCGATCGCCAGCAAGAAGGTCACTTACGACTTCGCGCGCCTGATGGACGGCGCCACGCAGGTGAGCTGCTCGGGCTTCGGCCAGGTGATGATCGACCAGATGTGATCTGGCAGGCCGGCCGAGTGCCGGCGGCATCGCTCCAGCCCCGGTGACCACAAGGCGCCGGGGTTTTTTGTTGCGCGCCGTGTGCCGTCTTTCACGGGTGTCCACTTGTTTTGTCTGGAACCCGCCACCAAATCCTTTGGCGCCGGCATGGCGCTTGCTCGATCTATAGAATGATTTTCATGGCAACGAGAATCCCAACGACCCCGAAAACGCCGCCGGTCCGCAAGCCGGCGCGGGATGACGGCGACGCGGTCGTCCTGGAGCGGCGCCCCCAGAAAACAGCGCCCCCGCAGATGTACCAGGTCGTGATGCTGAACGACGACTACACGCCGATGGAGTTCGTGATCGTCGTCATCCAGGAATTTTTCAACAAGGACCGTGAGACCGCGACCCAGATCATGCTCAAGATCCACCTCGACGGCCGGGGTGTCTGCGGCGTTTTCTCGCGCGATCTGGCGGCCACCAAGGTCAATCAGGTGATGGAAGCGGCGGCCCAGGCGGGCCACCCGTTGCAGTGCGTCAGTGAACCCGTTGAATAAAGCGCACTCCAACCCATCTGCAACATATTTACAGCAAGGCAAAAAGGAAATCACATGATTGCCCAGGAACTGGAAGTCAGCTTGCACATGGCCTTCGTCGAGGCCCGGCAGCAGCGCCACGAGTTCATCACCGTGGAGCATCTGCTGCTCGCTTTGCTGGACAACCCGAGCGCCGCAGAGGTTCTGCGCGCCTGCTCGGCCAACGTCGACGACCTGCGGGCGTCGCTCACCAACTTCATCAAGGACAACACGCCCCAGGTGGCGGGTACCGACGATGTAGACACCCAGCCGACGCTGGGTTTCCAGCGCGTCATCCAGCGCGCCATCATGCATGTGCAGTCCACCGGCAACGGCAAGAAGGAAGTCACCGGCGCCAACGTGCTGGTCGCGATCTTCGGCGAAAAGGATTCGCACGCGGTCTACTACCTGCACCAGCAGGGCGTGACCCGGCTCGACGTGGTCAACTTCATCGCCCACGGCATCAAGAAAAGCGATCCGCCGGAAGCCGCCAAGGGCAGCAGCGAGTCGTCGTCGAGCGAAGGCGATGAGGGCGGCGGCGAAAAGAACGAGAAGGCTTCGCCGCTCGAGCAGTTCACGCAAAACCTCAACCAGGCCGCCAGGGAAGGCAAGATCGATCCGCTGATCGGCCGCGAGTACGAGGTCGAGCGCGTGATCCAGATCCTTTGCCGCCGGCGCAAGAACAACCCGCTGCTGGTCGGCGAGGCCGGCGTCGGCAAGACCGCGATCGCCGAGGGCCTGGCCTGGCGCATCACGCAGGGTGATGTGCCCGAGATCCTGGCCGAGTCGAGTGTCTACTCGCTCGACATGGGTGCGCTGCTGGCCGGCACCAAGTACCGCGGCGATTTCGAGCAGCGCCTGAAGGGTGTGCTCAAGTCGCTCAAGGACAAGCCGAACGCCATTCTGTTCATCGACGAAATCCATACGCTGATCGGCGCCGGCGCGGCCTCGGGCGGCACGCTGGATGCATCGAACCTGCTGAAGCCGGCGCTCTCGAGCGGCCAGCTCAAGTGCATCGGCGCCACCACGTTCACCGAATACCGCGGCATCTTCGAGAAGGATGCGGCCCTGTCGCGTCGTTTCCAGAAGGTCGACGTGGTCGAGCCGACCGTGCAGGAAACGGTTGAGATCCTCAAGGGTCTGAAGTCGCGCTTCGAGGAACACCATGGCGTCAAGTACGCGGTGGCGGCCCTGCAGGCCGCGGCCGAACTGAGCGCCAAGTACATCAACGACCGCCATCTGCCCGACAAGGCGATCGACGTGATCGACGAGGCCGGCGCCGCCCAGCGGATCCTGCCGCCGAGCAAGCGCAAGAAGACCATCAGCAAGACCGAGGTCGAGGACATCGTCGCGAAGATCGCGCGCATTCCCCCGGCCAACGTCAGCAACGATGACCGCGGCAAGCTGCAGACCATTGAACGCGACCTGAAGAGCGTGGTGTTCGGCCAGGACAAGGCACTCGAAGTGCTGGCCTCCGCGGTCAAGATGGCGCGCTCGGGCCTGGGCCGTGCCGACAAGCCGATCGGCTCGTTCCTGTTCAGCGGCCCCACCGGCGTCGGCAAGACCGAAGCGGCGAAGCAACTGGCCTACATCATGGGCATCGAGCTGATCCGCTTCGACATGTCGGAGTACATGGAGCGCCATGCGGTGAGCCGCCTGATCGGCGCGCCTCCGGGCTACGTCGGCTTCGACCAGGGCGGCCTGCTGACCGAAGCCGTCACGAAGAAGCCGCACGCGGTGTTGCTGCTCGACGAGATCGAGAAGGCGCATCCGGACATCTTCAACGTGCTGCTGCAGGTGATGGACCATGGCACCCTGACCGACAACAACGGACGCAAGGCCGACTTCCGCAACGTGATCATCGTCATGACCACCAACGCGGGCGCCGAAACCATGAACAAGGCGACCATCGGCTTTACCAACCCGCGTCAGGCGGGCGACGAGATGGCCGACATCAAGCGCCTGTTCACGCCGGAGTTCCGCAACCGCCTCGACGCGACCGTGAGCTTCAAGGCGCTCGACGAAGTGGTCATCCTGCGCGTGGTCGACAAGTTCCTGCTGCAACTCGAGCAGCAACTGACGGAGAAGAAGGTCGACGTCACGTTCAGCGATACGCTGCGCAAGCACCTCGCCAAGACGGGCTTCGATCCGTTGATGGGCGCGCGGCCGATGCAGCGCCTGATCCAGGACACGATCCGTCGTGCGCTGGCCGACGAGTTGCTGTTCGGGCGCCTGATCGACGGTGGCCGCCTGTCGGTCGATGTCGACGACAAGGGCGAAGTGCTGCTCGACATCCAGCCGTTGCAGAAGAAGGAAGGGCGCTCCAAGCCCGAAGCCGAGGAAGCCGCCACAGGCTGATTTGTTCAAGCCCCGTGCAAAGGCCGGTAGCATCACGCTGCCGGCCTTTTTCTTTTTTGACGTTCCCCTTGATCCTCCCCGAACTCAGCCACGAATGGAAAACCGGGCTGTCGCTGGCCTGGAGCGGCTACATCGCGGTGCTGTCGGTCTGGATCGTGATGCAGAAGCGGGCGCCGGTGTCGACGATGAGCTGGATCCTGTCGCTCGCGCTGCTGCCGTTCGCCGGCTTCGTCATCTACTACTTCCTCGGGCCGCAACGCATGAAGAAGCAGCGGCTCAAGCGGCTGCGCAGCCGTGCCAGCGCGCACGCGCCGGCCGACCTGGCGCTGCTGCGGCAGGTGGCCGAAGACGCGCCGACGGCGTTGCGGCAGATGGCGGGGCTCGGCGCGGCCGCCTGCGGACTGCCGGTGTCGAGCGCGCTCAGCGTGGAACTGCTCTCCGGCGGGGCGCGCACGTTCGACGCCATCTTCGAGGCCATTCGCGATGCGCGCGACCACGTGCACGTCGAGTACTACATCTTCGAACCCGACCGGATCGGCACTGCGCTGCGCGATCTGCTGGTTCAGAAGGCACAGCAGGGCGTGGCGGTGCGGTTGCTGCTCGACGCGCTGGGCTCCAAACGCATCGGCCGCAGGTTCATGGCGCCGCTGCACGCCGCGGGTGTGAAGGTTGCGCTGTTCCACGACACGCGCATCGGCCGGCGGCTGCGCCCGGTGACCAACTACCGCACCCACCGCAAGATCGTCGTCTGCGACGGGCGCATCGGCTTCACCGGCGGCGTCAACATCACCGACGAGGAAGACAAGCGCACCCGCCCTGACGCCTACCACGACGTGCATGTGCGCATCGAAGGCAGCGCGGTGCGCTGGCTGCAGACCACCTTTCTCGAAGACTGGACCTACGCCACCGGCGAGAACCCGCGCGAGATGGATCCGACGCTGCCGAAGCTGCTCCCGCCCATGGAGGCGGGCGACATCCCGGTGCAGATCGTCACCAGCGGGCCCGACAGCCCACTCGAGGCGATCCACCGCATGCATGTGTCGGCCATCAATTCGTCGACCGATCGCGCCTGGCTCACCACACCGTACTTCGTGCCCGGCGAGCCGGCCCTGATGGCGCTGACCAGCGCGGCGTTGCGCGGTGTCGACGTGCGTTTGCTCGTGCCGCGCCGCAGCGACTCGCTCATCGTGAGCGCGGCGGCCAGGTCCTACTTCGACGAACTCATCGCCGCGGGCGTCAAGGTCTGGGAATACAAGGCGCGCATGCTGCATTCCAAGACGCTGGTGGTCGACGACAACTGCGCGATGATCGGCACCGCCAACTTCGACAACCGCAGCTTTCGCCTCAATTACGAGGTGATGGCGGTGGTGTACGGCCCGGCACTTGCGAAGCCGCTGGCGTCCCAGTTCGAAACCGACCTGCACAGTTCGGCCGCGGTGCGCGCGCACCGGCCGCAGCGCTTTCTGCAGCGGTTGGCCGACGCCACCGCACGCCTCTTTTCCCCCTTGCTTTGACATGACCCACACCTTTCTCTGGCACGACTACGAAACCTTCGGGGCCAATGTGCGGCGCGATCGGCCGGCCCAGTTCGCCGGCATCCGGACGGATGCGGAACTCAACGAGATCGGCGAGCCGCTGATGCTGTACTGCAAGCCCGCGCCCGACTTTCTGCCGAGCCCCGAGGCCTGCCTGATCACCGGCATCACGCCGCAGCTCTGCCTCGAGCGCGGCATCCCCGAGCACGAATTTGCGGCGCAGATCGAACAGGTTTTCTCTCAGCCCGGCACCATCGGAGTGGGCTACAACACCATCCGCTTCGACGACGAAATCACGCGCTTCATGTTCTGGCGCAACCTGATCGATCCGTACGCGCGCGAATGGCAAAACGATTGCGGCCGCTGGGATCTGCTCGATGTGGTGCGCCTCACCTACGCGTTGCGGCCCGAAGGCATCGAATGGCCGAAGAAGGACGACGGCCGGCCCAGCTTCAAGCTCGAAGACCTGGCGCGCGCCAACGGCCTGCTGCACGAAGCCGCGCACGATGCGCTGTCGGACGTGCGCGCCACCATCGCGCTGGCGCGCCTGATCCGCACCCGGCAGCCGCGCCTGTTCGACTTCGCGCTGCGGCTGCACAAGAAAGACCAGGTCGCTGCCGAACTCGGCTTGCCGGCCACGCGGGTGACTGCCAAGCCCTTTCTGCACGTCTCGGGCATGTTCCCGGTGGAGCGCGGCTGCCTGGCCGTGATGTGGCCGCTGGCCACCCACCCGACCAACAAGAACGAGCTGATCGCCTGGGATCTGGCGCACGACCCGAGCGAGCTTCCGCTGATCGATGTGGCAACGCTGCGCACCCGCCTTTTCACCAAGACCGCCGATCTGCCCGAAGGCATGGCGCGCCTGCCCGTCAAATCGATCCACCTCAACAAGTCGCCGATGGTGGTGGGTAACCTCAAGACACTGGTGCCCGCAATGCAGGAACGCTGGCAGATCGATCTGGAAACGGCGCTGCGCCATGCCGGCATTGCGGCGGGCCTGCCCGACATGAGCGCCATCTGGCCCGAGGTTTTCAAACGTCCGGCCGAAGGCAAGCCCGATGTCGATGAAGACCTGTACGGCGGCTTTGTCGGCAATGCCGATCGGCGGCGGCTCAATCACCTGCGCGGCCTTTCGGGCGCCGAGCTTGCCCATGCGCGCAGCGGCTTCGACGACGGCCGGCTCGAAGAGCTGCTGTTCCGCTACCGCGCGCGCAACTTCGTCGACACGCTGAGCGCCGAAGAGGCCGCGCGCTGGGAAGCGCACCGTGCCGCGCGGCTGCTCGAAGGCGAGGGCGGGGTGGTCAACGTCGACCAGTTCTTCGCCGAGATCGACACGCTGGCCGAAACCGCCGACGAGCGGGCCGAGACCATCCTCGGCGCGCTCTACGAATACGCCGAGGCGATTGCGCCCGAAGGCTGAGCAAGGCCCCCGCGTCATTGCCCTGATCACAACCCAGGAGAGACAGCCATGATTCTTGTCACCGGCACCATCGTCGCCACCGCCGACGCGTTCGACGAGATCCTCGCGCTCAGCGTCGAGCATGTCCACCGTTCGCGCTCGGAACCCGGTTGCATCTCGCACGCAGTACACCGCGATGCCGAGCACCCGCTGCGGCTCGTGTTCATCGAGCAGTGGGCCGACGCCGCCGCGTTGAAAGCGCACTTCGGGGTGCCGGCGTCGCGCGGCTTTGCCAAGACCGCCGGCGCACTCGCCGCCGAACCGCCCACGATCCAGATCTACAACGCCGAAGCGGTGTCGCCCGCGGCCCTCTGATGCCTTGAATTTGCAGGCGCCGTATGCTTGGCGCATGGATGCCACTTCCACTGCGCTCGCCGATTTCGTCCAGCGCCACCCCAGGCTCTTTGTACTGACCGGTGCGGGCTGCAGCACTGATTCGGGCATCCCGGACTACCGCGACACCAACGGCGAGTGGAAACGTCCGTCGCCGGTCACCTACCAGGCCTTCACCGGCGAAGAAACCACGCGCCGCCGCTACTGGGCGCGCAGCCTGATCGGCTGGCCGACGATGGCCAATGCACGGCCCGGCGCAGCGCACCGCGCGCTGGCGCAACTGGAGGCAGCAGGTCGCATCGGCCTGCTGCTGACCCAGAATGTCGACGGGCTCCATGACGCTGCCGGCAGCCGGTCGACCGTCGACCTGCATGGCCGCATCGACACCGTGCGCTGCATGGCCTGCGACACGCGCACGCCGCGCGCCGAGCTGCAGGTCGAGCTGCGCCGCCGCAATCCGCGCTGGGCCGAACTGGAAGCCCGCGCCGCACCGGACGGCGATGCCGACCTCGACGGCCGCGACTTCGCCAGTTTCGATGTGCCCGATTGCCCGCGTTGCGGCGGCATGCTCAAGCCCGATGTGGTGTTCTTCGGCGAGAGCGTGCCGAAGGAGCGTGTTGCTGCATCGTTTGCAGCGCTGGAGGCGGCGGACGCGGTGCTGGTTGTCGGCTCGTCGTTGATGGTGTATTCGGGCTATCGGTTCGTGCAGGCGGCGGCGCAGGCGGGCAAGCCGGTCGCTGCGGTGAATCTCGGGCGGACGCGGGCGGATGAACTGCTGGCGCTCAAGGTCGAACGGCCGGTGGGTGAGGCACTGGCGGAACTGGCGGGCCGCCGCTGGCCAGCGCCCTCGGAGCCGCACCGCATCTGAGCACTGCGGCGTACGATCCTTTCGCAGGAGACGTCCAGGATGAACAGCGACGACATCGTGGTGATCGGCGCCGGCCCTGCAGGCCTGGCGGTTTCCGCCTGCCTGCGCGAACAGGGACTGCCCCACGCGCTGCTGGAGCGCGAAGCAGAAGCGGCGCCGGTGTGGCGGCACCACTACGACCGGCTGCATCTGCACACCGCCAAGCGCTTCTCCGGGCTGCCGCTGGCGCCGTGGCCGGACGAAGCACCGCGCTATCCGTCGCGCGCGCAGGTGTTCGACTACCTCTCGCGCTATGCCTCGGAGCGCGCGGTTGCGCCGCGCTTCGGTGTCGACGTGCAGCAAGTGAAGCGCCGGGGCGAACGCTTCGCGGTCGACACCAGCAGCGGGCCGCTGACGCCGCGCTTCGTGGTGGTTGCGACGGGCTACAACGGCGTCGTCAACCGGCCCGCGCTTGCCGGCCTCGAAGGATTCACGGGCAGCGTGGTGCACGCCAGTGCCTACCGGAACCCGGCGCCCTACGTCGGCCTGCGCACGCTGGTGGTGGGCTGTGGCAACTCGGGCGCCGAGATCGCGCTCGACCTGGCGGAGCAGGGCGTCGACGTGGCGATGGTGGTGCGCGGGCCGGTGCATGTGGTGCCGCGTGATCTCTTCGGAATGCCGAGCCAGCAGGTGGGCGTGATGCTGGCACGCTTGCCGCTGGGGTTGCGCGATGCGATCGCCGCCGCGGCAATGCGCTTCGCGGTTGGAGACCTCTCGCGATGGGGCATCGTGCGGCCCGACATCGGGCTCAACCGGATGATCGAGACCGTCGGGCGCGTGCCCATCCTCGACATCGGAACCGTTGCCGCAATCAAGGCCGGGCGCATCCGCGTGTTGCCCGCCGTCGAGCAGGTGCTGGAAGACGGCGTGCGCTTCGCCGGCGGCGCCACGCACCCGTTCGAGGCCATCATCCTGGCCACCGGCTACAGGCCGGGCCTGGAGCGCATCGTCGGGGGCTTCGACGCCATTGCCGATGCACGCGGGCGACCCCACTGCTTCGGGCAGGAGACCGCCATCTCCGGTTTGTTCTTCGTGGGATTCCGGAATCCGCCCACCGGCGCGCTGCGCGAGATCGCGCTGGAGGCGCCACGTGTCGCCGCGGCGATCAGGTCGCGAATCCGCGAGGCCGAGTCTTCGGCATAAGCACCGCTTATGAAAACGTAACCCGTCCTGCCGTTCCGCTTTGTGCAGCTCCTGCAGATACTTGGCGCCTCCGCCGCATGACGGCGGCAACAAATGCCAGGAGACACCATGCAAAAGCTTTTCAGCCTCGGCCTTGCGGCAGCGATCGCGCTCGGTTTCAGCGGCCAGGCCGCCGCCCAGACGGCGCCCGCGTGGCCCACCAAGCCGATCCGGCTGGTCGTTCCTTTCTCGGCCGGCGGTGCCAACGACCTGATGGCACGTGCTGCCGCGGAAGGCGCTTCCAGGTCGCTGGGCCAGCCAATCGTGGTCGAGAACAAGCCGGGCGGCGGCACCACGCTGGGCGCCGACCTGGTGTCCAAGTCGGCGCCCGATGGCTACACCTTCCTGATCAGTGCAGCGGGTGTGATCTCCAACAGCCTGATCAAGAAGTCCATGCCGTACAAGGACTCCGACCTCACGCCGGTCGCCATGATCGGTTTGGCGCCTTCTGTGATCCTGGTGCCGGCGGACGCGCCCTACAAGGATCTCAAGGAGTTCATTGCTGCGTCCAGCAAAGGCGAAGGCTTCCACTGGGCCACCGCCGGTACCGGCAGCACGCCGCACTTCGTGTCAGGCGTGCTGCAGACGAAGTACAACGCCAAGCTCGACATCGTTCCCTACAAGAGCGGCTCCGAATCGATCACCGCGGTGCTCGGCAAGCAGGTCGAGGCCACCTCCGAGGCCAGCATCGTGGCATTGCCCTACCTGAAAAGCGGCAAGCTGAAGGCCCTGGCCGATACCTGGACGTCGCGCATCTCGGCCTATCCCGAACTCTCCACCGCGACGGAGCAGGGCTTCGGCGAACTGCGCATCGCGCACTGGGCCGGCGTGCATGCGCCGCACGGCACCCCACCCGCCATCATGGACAAGATGGCCGCGGCGATCGATGCGGCAATGAAGATGCCCGCGATCGCCGATCGCCTCAAGGGCATGGGCATCGAGCCCATCGGCGGAACGCGCGCGTCCTTCAACAAGTTCGTGGATGAAGAGCGCGCGCGTCTCGGCGCCGTGGTCAAGGCCACCGGCATGAAGGACGAGTGAGATGACGACCGTCCACGCCGGCACGCTGCTGCGGCAAAAGGTCGAGGCCCGGCGTGGGCTGCTGATGCCGGGCGCAGCGAATGCGCTGGCGGCCCGCGTGATCGAGCAGCTCGGCTTCGAGGCGGTCTACCTGAGCGGCGCAGGCCTCACCAACACGTTCTACGGCCTGCCTGACCTGGGCTTCGTCAGCCTGGCGGACATCGCGCAGCACACTGCCGCGATCCGCGACGCGGTCGCGTTGCCGATCGTGGTCGACGCCGACACCGGCTTCGGCAACGCACTGAACGTGCGGCACTGCGTACGCACGCTGGAGCGCGCCGGCGCCAACGCGATCCAGTTCGAGGATCAGGTAATGCCGAAGAAGTGTGGCCACTTCGAAGGCAAGGCGGTGGTCACGCAACAGGAAATGGTCGGCAAGATCAAGGCCGCGGTCGACGCGCGCATCCATGCCGACATGCTGGTGATCGCCCGCACCGATGCGGCTGCCGTGGCAGGCATCGACGACGCGATCGCCCGCGCAGCCGCCTATGCCCAAGCCGGCGCGGACATCACCTTCGTGGAGGCACCGTCATCGCTCGAGGCATTGCATCGCATCCCGCGCGAGATTGCCTGCCCGCAGGTGGTCAACATCGTCATCGGCGGAAAGACGCCGACGCTGCCCGCGGCCGACTTCGGCGCCATGGGCTTCGGCCTCGTGCTCTATGCCAACGCCGCGCTGCAGGGCGCGGTGCACGGAATGACGATGGCACTGACGAGCCTGCGCGACAACGGCCGCCTCGACGAGAGCAGCGGCCTGATCACGACCTTTGCGCAGCGCCAGGCGCTGGTGCGCAAGGACGAGTTCGATGCACTCGATCGCCGCTACGGCTGAGCCGGGGCTGGCCGTCAGCGGCATCGACACCCACGCGCATGTGTTCGTGCGCGGCCTTCCGCTGGCGGCGCAGCGGCGCCACGCGCCGGACTACGACGCCAGCCTCGACAGCTACCTGGCGCTGCTCGACACGCACGGCATCTCGCACGGCGTGCTGGTGCAGCCCAGCTTTCTCGGCACCGACAACAGCTTCATGCTCGCCGCGCTGCGCGCATGCCCGACCCGCCTGCGCGGCGTCGCGGTGACCGCTCCGGACGCCGGGGAAGGCGAACTGCTTGCCCTGCGCGAGGCGGGCGTCTGCGGCGTTCGCCTCAACCTGCTCGGGCTCCCGATGCCCGATTTCGGGCAACCCGTCTGGCGCAGCTGGTTCGCCCGCGTGCGGGCGCTCGGCTGGCATGTGGAATTGCATGTCGAATCGCGGTATTTGCCATTCGCCGGCCAAGCCGTGCTCGATGCGGGCTGCAGGCTTGTGGTCGACCATTTCGGACGGCCCGGCGCTGTCCCCGATGTGGGCCGGGCATGGCTGCTCGACGCCGCTGGAGGCGGTCGAACCTGGGTCAAGTTGTCGGCGGCATACCGGAACTGGCCCGGTGCTTCGTCATCGCAGGCGACCGACGCTGCCGGGCTGTTGCTGGAGCGTTTCGGCGCCCAGCGGCTGATGTGGGGTAGCGACTGGCCGCACACGGAGCATCGCGATGCCGCGAGCTACGGCAACACAAAGGCGGCGCTCACCGAGTGGGTGCCGGATCCCTCGGCGCGCCATCGCATCCTGGTCGAGACGCCGGCAGATTTTTATGACTTCGAAACTGGAGACAAACACCATGATCAATGATTCTTCAAGCCGCCGCCGATGGCTGACCCATGCCGCCGCCGTGTGCGCGCTGTTGTCGGCCCCGGTGCTGGTTCACGCACAGGCCTGGCCCGCCAAGCCGATCCGGTGGGTCGTGACCTACCCGCCGGGCGGAACGGTCGACGCAGTGGCCCGCGTGATCGCGCCGAAGCTCTCCCTGCGGCTCGGCCAGCCGGTGGTGATCGACAACCGGGCCGGCGCGGGCGGCGCGATCGGTGGCGATCTGGTGGCCAAGAGCGCCCCGGATGGCTACACCGTCATGCTGGACGCCTCCAACCACGCGCAGAACCCGGCACTTCGCACGAAGATGCCTTTCGACACGATGCGCGACCTGGCGCCTGTCTCGTTGCTGGTCAAGGTGCCCAATGTGCTGGTGGTGAATCCGGGTGCACCCATCGCCGGCGTCAAGGAACTGGTCGCCCTCGCGAAAGCCAAGCCCGGCGAGGTCAACTATGCGTCGTCGGGCAACGGCTCGGCGCAGCACCTGGCGGCCGAACTGTTCTCGTCGATGGCGGGCGTGCGCATGACGCACGTGGCCTACAAGGGCGGCGGGCCCGCGCTCACCGATGTGATGGCCGGACAGGTGCCGGTGTTTTTTGCCAGCGTGGCCTCGGGGCTTCCGTACATCCAGAGCGGCAAGCTCCGCGCGCTGGCCGTCACCGGCAAATCGCGCACCCCCGTGCTGCCCCAGTTGCCGACCGTCGCGGAATCCGGCTTGCCCGGCTACGAGGTCTACGAATGGAATGGCGTGTTCGTGCCGAGCGGCACGCCGGCACCGATCGTCGACCGGCTGTCCCGGGAACTGGCCGCGGTGCTCAAGGATCCGGACGTGCACGCACGGCTCGAAGCCATCGGCGCCGAAGTGATCGGCTCTACGCCGGCCGAGCTGGACGCGTTCCGCAAGGCCGAAATGGCCAAGTGGAGCAAGGTCGCCAAGGAGAACCGGATCCAGCTCGACTGAACGCGCCGCTACGCCTTCAACAGGGCGGCGAAGGCATCCGCAAAGGTGGGGCGCGAACGCGCCAGCCACATGGCGGCGAGCTCGAAGGGCGGCAGGCCGGCTCCGTCGGACACCTCGGCGTAGCTGACCCCCTCGTGCCGCAGCGCACGCACCGAGCGCGGCAGCAGCGACCATCCGAGTCCTGCGGCCACGCAGGCCAGCACGGTGAGCGTGCGATTCGCTTCCTGGATCACCTGCACCTCGTGCCCCGCGCTGCGTATCGCGCCCAGCATCCGGTTGCGAAGCGCCGGCATCTGCCGTTCCGGAAACCAGATCAAGCCGTGCTGCGCGACCTCGGCCAGCGAAACCTGCCCGTCCGCCGCGCGCGGGTGCGAACTCGGGAGCGCGGCGATCATCGGCTCTTCGCCGAGCCGCAGCTCGTGCACGCGGGCATTGACCGAAACCGGCGGATGCAGCAGTGCGATGTCGATGCGACCACCTTCCAGCGCCTCCACCTGTTCCGCGTTGCTCATTTCCCGCAGCACCACATCGACCTGCGGATGTTCGGCATGGAGGCGGCGCAGCGCGAGCGGCAGCACCGCATAAACCGCATGGGTGACGAAGCCGATGGTCAGGCGCCCCGCGCGCCCGGCGCCCATGGCGCGCGCCCGGTCGGCCGCAGCGTCGCCATGCGCCAGGCTCGCGCGCAGGTCATCGACGATCGCGAGGCCGGCGTCCGTCATTTCCGCGCCGCGCCGGCTGCGCACGAACAGCTTGACCCCGAGTTCCGCCTCGAGGCGATTGATGGTCTGCGTGAGTGCGGGTTGCGCCAGTCCGAGCTGCTCTGCAGCCCGCGTCAGACTGCCGGAATCCGCGATCGCGATGACGCAGCGCATCTGCCGAGTGTCCATCGCGGCATTCTAGGCAGCCGGCGCACAGGCCCGCCGCCGTGGCCTGTCGCATCACTTTCCCGCGCGCACCGGCATGAAGGAAGTCGCTGGTGCCCGCCCTGGCAAATGCAGCGCGGCCGTCGCTGCTGGCGTTTCTGCCACCACCTTGCCCAGGCGAAAAACCTTCAGCCGCGTGGCCCGCAGCCGGATCGCTTCGACCGGATCGCGCGCCTGCAGCAGCACGAAGCTCGCGTCGCAACCCGGCTCGAGCCCGTAGCCATCCAGATGCATGACTTTCGCCGCGTTGGCCGTCACCGCGTCGAAGCAACTGCGAATGCCGGCCTGGCTGGTCATCTGTGCCACGTGCAGGCCCATGTGCGCCACTTCGAGCATGTCGCCCGAGCCCATGCCGTACCAGGGATCCATCACGCAGTCGTGGCCGAAGGCAACGTTCACGCCCGCGGCCATCAGCTCGGGCACGCGCGTCATGCCGCGCCGTTTGGGGTAGGTGTCGTGGCGGCCCTGCAGCGTGATGTTGATGAGCGGATTGGCGATCACGCTGACGCCGCTTTGCGCGATCAGCGGCAGCAGCTTGCTCACGTAGTAGTTGTCCATGCTGTGCATGGAGGTGCAGTGCGAGCCGGTCACGCGGCCGTGCAGGCCGAGGCGTTGCGCTTCGAAGGCCAGCGTTTCAATGTGGCGCGAAAGCGGGTCGTCAGACTCGTCGCAGTGCATGTCGACCAGCTTCCCGCGTTCGGCCGCGATCTCGCAGAGCAGCTTCACGCTCGCGGCGCCGTCGGCCATGGTGCGTTCGAAGTGCGGAATGCCGCCGACCACGTCCACGCCCTTGTCGAGTGCGCGCTTCAGGTTGTCGACGCCGCCCGGCGAACGCAGCACGCCGTCCTGCGGAAAGGCCACGAGCTGCAGATCCAGGTAGGGCGCGACCAGGCGCTTGACTTCGAGCAACGCATCGACGGCGAGCAGGCTCGCATCGCTGGTGTCGACATGCGAGCGGATCGCCAGCAAGCCCTTGGCCACCGCCCAGTCGCAATACGCCAGTGCGCGCTCGATCAGTGCTTCGGCTTTCAGCAGCGGCTTGAGCTCGCCCCAGAGCGCAATGCCTTCGAGCAGGGTGCCGCTTTCGTTGACACGCGGCAGGCCGTAGCTCAGCGTCGCGTCCATGTGGAAGTGCGGATCGACGAAATGCGGCGACACCAGCAGGCCGCCGGCGTCCAGCGTTTCGTGCGCGGGTGCGGCCAGGCCCGCGGCGACTTCGATGATGCGGCCGTCCTGCACCGCGATCGACATGTCGCTGCGGCCGTCGGGCAGGGTGGCATGGGTGAGGAGGAGGTCGAGCATGGTGGTGTGCCGCTTCAGTTCAGGCTCATCTTGCGCTGCAGCATCTCAAGGACGTCTTCGGGGTTTTCGACGTAGACGAAAAGGTCGGTCACCTCGTTCATGCGCAGCGTGCCGACGGCGGCCATCTCGCGCAGGCGCTGCTCGAAGCTCCTCCAGTAGCGCTCCTTGTTGCCCACCAGGAAGATCGGCACCGGGTTGAGCTGTTGGCTCTTCATCGACTCCAGGATCTGAAAGATCTCCCATTCGGTGCCGCTGCCGCCTGGCGCGATGACGATGGCCGCCGAGTGCGCGATCATCATCGACTCGCGCACCGCCACGCTGCTGAAGATCAGGCCGTCGCTGACGATGTCGTTGAGCTTGCCGTCCTTGTCCTTGTACTGCTGGAAGGCCAGGCGCGCGTCGCCGCCCTTGTCGCGCGAGGGCCCGTAGTAGGTGGTGTAACCGATGCTGGGTCCGCCGGCCTCGGTGGCGCCGCGGCTGCCTGCTTCCATGAGGCCGGGGCCAGCGCCGGTCATGATGGGGTACTTGCCACCATACAACCGCGTCCAGCGACTGGCGAATTGCCGAACGCCTTGGTAGAGCTGGTTGTTGGCCGCTCGCACGGCGGGATCGGCCTGCGTGGTGTTGTTCTCGCCGATGCGGCTGCTGCCGTAGATGACAACGAAGCCGCGCGGATATTTCTCGGCCTTGAAGCGATAGGCGCAGGCGACGTCGCGCGCCAGGTCTTGGGCGCTGAGGTTGTTTTCCGCGCCTCTGTAGGGCCCGGCGTAGCTCGCATTGGCAGCGCTGCTCGCGCAGTCGCTGGCGCTCTGCCCGAGGACACCGCAGCCCTGCAAGGCCAGCAGCGCGGCGATCGACAACACGTAGCAGAGCCTTCTCATGATGTTCCCCGGATCGGTGGTGACACAGTGGGCATGCAAAAGCCGTGCGAGCCGCGCCTCAGCGCTCGCCCTTGCGGTAGGGCTTCATCAGTGCCTGCGGATAGGCCGCCTTGCGCGCCACCAGCACCAGCGCCAGGATCGACAGCAGGTAGGGCAGCATCAGGTAGATCTGGTAGGGCAGCAGGGCGTCGCCCGATTGTTGCAGACGCAATTGCAGCGCGTCGAAAAACGCGAACAGCAGCGCGCCCAGCAGCGCCTTGCCGGGCCGCCAGGACGCGAACACCACCAGCGCCACGCAGATCCAGCCACGGCCGTTGACCATGTTGAAGAAGAAGGCGTTGAAGGCCGAGAGCGTGAGAAACGAACCCGCCACGCCCATCAGCGCCGAGCCGGCCACGATTGCACCGGTGCGCGTGCCGACCACCGACACGCCCTGGCCTTCGGCCGCCTGCGGGTTCTCGCCGACCATGCGCACCGCCAGGCCGAGCGGCGTGCGGTACAGCACCCATCCGATCAGGGGAACCAGCAGCAGGGCGAGCAGCGTGAGCGCGGTCTGCGCGTTGAGCACCGGGATCGGCAGCCAGTCCATCGGCGCGAACGGCGTGATGGTCGGCGGCGTGTTGACCTTCGGAAAGCTCACGCGATAGCCGTAGTAGCTCAGCGAGGTTGCCAGCAGCGTGATGCCGAGCCCCGACACATGCTGCGAGAGCGCGAGCCCGGCCGTGAGCCAGGCATGGAGCAGCCCGAATGCGGCACCGGTGAGCGCCGCCACGCCAACGCCCGCCCAGAGCGGTGCGCCGGCATACACCGTCAGCCAGCCGGTGAAGGCGCCCGCGACCATGATGCCTTCGATGCCGAGGTTCAGCACGCCCGCGCGTTCGCACAGCAACACGCCGAGCGTGCCGAAGATCAGCGGCGTGGCGATGCGCAGCACCGCGACCCAGAAGGCCGGATTGGCGAGGATGTCGAGTAGGTCGCTCATTTCCACCTTACCCGGTACTGGGCCAGCAGCATGGCCACCAGCACGGAGAGCAGTGAGGTCGCGACGATCACGTCGGCGATGTAGGTCGGCACGCTGACGGCGCGGCTCATGCTGTCGGCCCCCACCAGCACGCCCGCCACGAACACGCTCGCAGCCAACACGCCGAGCGGATGCAGGCCGGCGAGCATCGCGATCACGATGCCGCTGTACCCATAGCCGGGCGACATGTCGAGCGTCACGTAGCTGGTGCGGCCCGCCACCTCGATCGCACCGGCCAGGCCGGCGAGCGCGCCCGACAGCAGTGCAACCGCGACCACCGTGCGCGTGGTACCAACGCCGGCAAAGGCCGCGGCGCGGGGGTTGGCACCGACGGCGCGGATGTCGAAGCCCAGCACCGTGTGCTTGAGCAGTGCCCACACGCCGGCCGACAACACCATGGCCCACAGCAGACCCGTGTGCACGCGGGTCTGCGCGACGAGCTTGCCGAGCTCCAGGTCGCCCTGGAGCGCCACGCTTTGCGGCCAGCCCAGGGCGGACGGGTCTTTCATCGGCCCGTCGAGCAGCGCGCCGACGCCCAGCAGCACAATGAAGTTGAACAGCAGTGTGGTCACGACCTCGTCGACGCCCAGCCTCGCCTTCATCAACGCCGGGCCGAGCAGCAGCAGCGCGCCGGCCAGTGCGGCGGCGGCCATCATCAGCGGGAAAAGCAGCCATGGCGAAAGCGCGAGGCCCGTGCCGCCGTGCATGCCGCCGACCGCGATCGCCGCCAGCGCGCCGGCGTAGAGCTGGCCTTCGGCACCGATGTTGAAAAGCCGCGCCCTGAAAGCCACGGCCGCCGACAATCCGGTGAGCGTGAGCGGAATGGCGCGCGTGAGCGTCTCGCTGAGCGCAAACACCGAGCCGAATCCGCCCTTGAGCAGCAGGCCATAGGTCTGCGCCACCGGCTGCCCGGCCCAGAGCACCAGCAGCGCGGTGATCGCCAGCGTGAACAGCACCGCGCCGAAAGGCGCGAACACCAGGGCGGCGCGTGAGACCGCAGGGCGTTTTTCGAGCCTCATGCCGTGGCCTCGTCCTTCACGCCGGCCATGGCCAGGCCGATCGTCTCGCGCGTCCACCCGGTGGCCGCGCGGGCGTCGCCAAGCTGTCCCTCATGCATCACGGCGATGCGGTCGCCCAGCACCATCACTTCGTCGAGATCGTCCGAAATGAGCAGCACCGCCGCGCCGGCGTCGCGCGCCGCGATCAGCTGTTGCTGCACGTAGGCCACGGCACCTATGTCGAGGCCCCAGGTCGGCTGGTGCGCCACGATGAGTCGCGGCGTCGCGGCCGTGCCATCGGGTGCGAGCAGCGCGCGGCCCAGGATCAGCTTCTGCATGTTGCCGCCCGACAGCGAGCGCGCCGTGGCATCGAGACCGCCGCCGCGCACATCGAAAGCCTTCACGATGCGCTGCGCCTGCACCCGCGCGGCGGCACGCCGAACCAGCGGGCCGAAGCGGAACGCGGCGCCGCGCAACCGCTCCGACACGGCGTTCTCCCAGAGCGGGAGATCGCCCACCACGCCGACCGCGTGCCGGTCTTCAGGGATGCGCGCCACGCCTTGCTGCACCAGCCAGGCCGGCGACGCGTGCAGCGGCGCGCCGAGCAGCCGCACCGTGCCGGCCGTGGCACGGCGGGTGCCGCACAGCAGCTCGGCCAGCGCCACCTGGCCATTGCCCGACACGCCCGCAATCGCAACGATTTCTCCGGCGTTGAGTGCGAGCGACACGCCGCGCAGCGCATCGCGCGAATCGCCTTCAGTTCGCACGTCGTCCAGCACGCAGACCGCCGCACCGACGCGTTGCGCCGGATGCCGCTCGGGTGGCTTCACCGCATGGCCGACCATTGCATTCGCCAGTTGCGCCTGCGTGGTGCCGGCCGCCGGCACTTCGGCCACCAGCCTGCCGCCGCGCAGCACGGCGATGCGGTGCGACACGCGCAACACCTCGCCGAGCTTGTGGCTGATGAAGATGATCGACAGGCCTGCGCGCACCATCTGCGCCAGCGTGTCGAACAGCGCCTCGCTTTCCTGCGGCGTCAGCACCGCGGTCGGCTCGTCGAGGATCAGGATCCGGGCGCCGCGGTACAGCGCCTTGAGGATCTCGACGCGCTGCCGTTCACCGACCGAGAGCGTGCCGACGCCGGCCTCCGGCACCACCGGCAGGCCGAAGCGTTGCGCCACCTCGAGCAGCTTGCTGCGCGCCTCGGTGCGCCGCGTGAACGGTTGCCACAGCGGCTCGCTGCCCATCATCACGTTGTCGAGCACCGTGAGGTTGTCGGCCAGTGTGAAGTGCTGGTGCACCATGCCGATGCCCGCAGCCAATGCGGCCTTGGGGTTGCCAGGCGCGAGCGGCGCGCCGAAGACCTCGATGTGTCCCTCGTCGGCGCGGTAGTGGCCGAACAGGATTGACATCAGCGTCGATTTGCCGGCGCCGTTTTCGCCGAGCAGGGCCAGCACCTCGCCGCGCGCGAGGGTCAATGAAATCGCGTCGTTGGCGACGAGGGGGCCGAAGCGCTTGGTGATGCCGTGGAGGCGCAGCACCGGGGCTTCGGCCGATGTCATTTCCAGGCCGAAAGGAAGGCCAGCAGCACCTTCGCCGAGTTATCCGCCGCGATGCCCATGAAGGTGCCCATCTCGTTCTCGCCGTCGCCACCGCCGGCGAGGTCGCTGAGCGAGCGGAACGCGATGTACGGCACGCCGTTGCTGTAGGCGACCATGCCGACCGCGGCGGTTTCCATGTCGAGCACGTTGGCCTGGAAGGTCTTGAAGGTGTATTCGCGGAACGTCTTGTTGTCCATGAAGGCCTGGCCCGACACGCCATTGCCGCCGATCACCAGTTGCGGCTTGCGCGGCAGGCACTTCCCGGCACTGCAGTTGGCGAGATCGACGTTGCGGATGCTGCGCGCCAGGTCGAGCATCTTCGGGTCGGCCTCGAACCAGAACTTGCGCGTGATCTGCGGATTGGCAGCCGAGCGCACCTCGACCGGCCTCGGATGCATCATGCCGAACGCGGGCAGCGTCGCATCCTTGATGAAGGGCGGCGCGGTGTAGCGGCCCGGTGCGGTTTCGCGCGCCATCAGCACCTCGAGGTACTGGCCCCACTGGGCCGGCACCGTCACGTCGCCCACATGCAAATTTGGGTTGACGCCGCCGGCGATGCCGCTGAACACGATGTGGCTGACCTTGAAGCGGTCGAGCGCCAGTTGCGTGTTCATCGTCGCATTGGTCATGCTGATGCCCGAAAGGAACAGCACGACCGGTTTGCCCGCGAGCGTGCCGGTGGTGAACTCGTTGCCGTTGACGCTGTACTTGCGCGCGTCCAGCAGCTTCGACGACAGCAGCACGATCTCGGGTTGGAAAGCCGAGATCACGGCGATGCGCGGCGTCTCGTCGAGCCGCACGGCGCCGCTCGGAGCGGGCAGGCCCGCACACCCGGCGAGGCCGGCGGCCAGCGCGCAGGCCGCGAGGAGGGAGCGCCAGCGCATCATTTCGCGGTCGACTTCGGTTGGCTGTCGTCGACCTTGACCGCGACCTTGCCGCTCAGGATGTCGGCTTCCTTGGCCTTGACCTTGGCGACGATCGGTGCCGGCACCTTGGCCTCGAAGGTGCCGAGCGGGGCCAGTTCCGAGCCCTTGTGCTTCATCATCGAATACGGGCCGTAGTCCTCGGCGGTGAACTTGCCTTCCCTGGCGAGCTTGATGGCGCGGTCGGCCGAGGGCTCGAAGTTCCAGAGAGCCGAGGCCACCACCGTGTCGGGGTACTGGGCCTGCGTGTTGATCACGTTGCCGATCGCAAGCTTGCCCTTTTCCTTGGCCGCATCGCTCACGCCGAAACGCTCGGCGTACATCACGTCGGCGCCCTTGTCGATCATGGCGAAGGCGGCTTCCTTGGCCTTCGGCGGGTCGAACCAGCTGTTGATGAAGCTCACGCTGAACTCGACCTTGGGGTTGGTCTCTTTCGCGCCGGCCATGAAGGCGTTCATGAGGCGGTTCACTTCGGGAATCGGGAAGCCGCCGACCATGCCGATCCGGTTGGTCTTGGTCATGCCGCCGGCGATCATGCCGCTCAGGTAGGCGGGCTCCTGGATGTAGTTGTCGAACACGCTGAGGTTCGGCGCCTGCGGCTTGCCCGACGAGCCGAGCAGGAACGAGGTCTTGGGGAAATCCTTCGCCACCTTGCGCGCCGCCGCTTCGACCGCGAAGGCCTCGCCCACGATGAGCTGGCTGCCGCCGGTCGCGTACTCGCGCATCACGCGTTCGTAGTCGGCGTTGGTGACGTTCTCGCTGGCCTTGTACTCGATCTCGCCGCGCGCCTCGGCCGCCTTCAATGCCTTGTGCAGGCGGCTGACCCATTGCTGCTCGAAGGGCACGGTGTAGACACCCGCCACCTTGAGCTTGGCCGCCTGTGCCAGCGCAAAGCCGGGCAGGGCCGAGGCGGTCAGGGCGGCCGCGATGGCGACGGAGCGGACGATCAGTTGGCGGCGTTGCTGGGACACGGTGGGTTCTCCTCGTTGAAGTCGGTGGTGTTGGATTTCGGCCGGACTTTCGGGCGGACGGTCAGGCGTCGCAGACCGCCGCGGACAGCAGGCGCTTCATCGGGATGCCGTGCGCGAAGCACCAGTGGTCGACGAAGGTGCTGGATGCATGGATGCGGTGGATCTCTGCGCAGCGGCCCAGCGTGAACCAGTCGTGCAGCGCCGATTCGATAGCGGGCCGGGCCCGGTCGTCGTCGTGCTCGGGGCGTTGCAGCGCGCTGCGGATCACGGCCGACGAGAGCCCGGGCAATTCGGTGTCGCTGGCCAGGAACACGGTGGCGGTTTCGGTCAGCGTGTTGACGGCCATTGTTGCCAGCATCAGGTCGCACTCGATCTCCGGATGGTGCGTGCGGACGTGCACGCCGATCGTGCCGGGCGGCAGCGGCTGGCCGCCTTCGCGCAGTTGCAGCCGCGAAGGCTGGTTGCCCTGCACGACAGTTCCGCTCCAGTGCCAATGCCAGGCCAGCAACTCGTGCTCGGCCACGCCCTCATGCTGAGGGTGATGGCCGGCCGTGCCGAGCAGCGCCGGCTGGATGTTCGGAAACAGCCAGATGTATTCGCCCTCCGCATCGGTGAGTTGGAGCGCTTCGGGATTGAGGAACAAGTCGTCCGGCCGCAGCGCGCCCGTGGCGCGCCAGCGCAGCGGCCGGCCCGACACCTGCGCGGCCCAGGCGGCATTGACACAGTTGCCGATACCGCCGCGCGCTTCGATCGGCCTCGTCATCGCTTACTTGGTTCCGAAGATGCGGTCGCCCGCATCGCCGAGACCGGGCAGGATGTAGCCGTGACTGTTGAGTTCGCGGTCGATCGCGGCGGTGTAGATCGGCACGTCGGGGTGCGCAGTCTGCAGTGTCTTGATGCCTTCGGGGCAGGCCAGCAGGCAGACGAACTTGATCGACTTCGGTGCCAGCTCCTTCAGGCGCTCGACCGCTGCCACGGCCGAATTGCCGGTGGCCAGCATCGGGTCGACCACGATGATGTCGCGATCCTGCATTTCGCCGGGCATCTTGAAGTAGTACTCGACTGCGGTCAGTGTCTTCGGGTCGCGGTACAGGCCGATGTGGCCGACGCGCGCGCCCGGCACCACCGAAAGCATGCCTTCGAGGATGCCGTTGCCCGCGCGCAGGATCGACACCAGCACCAGCTTCTTGCCATCGATCACGCGGCTGGTCATGGTTTCGAGCGGGGTCTCGATCTCGATGTCCTGCATCGGCATGTCGCGCGTGACCTCGTAGGCCATCAGCATGCTGAGCTCGTTGAGCAGGCGGCGGAAGCTGTTGGTCGACGCATCCTTGCGCCGCATCAGGGTGAGTTTGTGCTGAACCAGCGGATGGTCGACCAGGTGGACGTTGCTCATTTCGGGAAGTCTTTGTCGTTATGGATACGTGAAGCCTAGCCTAGAAGACAGTGCCGTCGCTTTCGATGCGCAGCGGTGGCGAACCGTCACGCAAGCGCTGTGCCAGTGCCCGCCCGGCGGCCCAGGTGCCGCCTTCGAGCACGCAGGCCAGCGGCATGTCTTCGGCGCTGCGATTGAGCACCTTGCGCACGCGCGGTGCGATTTCGTCGAGCAGCGCAACCGTGAGGGCGCGCCATTCGACGATGAACTCGTCGCTGGCCTTCCAGCTGCGCGCCACCAGTGCGGCGTCTCTCGGCACGATCACGCCGCTGTCGATGAACAGGCCGCCGTTGCGGTACTCGGGCAGGCCGGTGAGTTCGTCGAGCCCGCTCACGCGCACGCCGGCCCATTCGAAGGGCTCCAGCAACGAATAGGTGAGCCACTGGGAGAGCTTGTGGAACGGCATCCAGCCGTTGGTGAGGCCCGGCCCCGGCACGGCGCTGTGGCGCCAGCAGTCGCCGAGCGCAAAGGCCGGGTCGCTGGAGGCGATCCCGCCGGGCATGTCGCTGCCATCGGCCGCGATGCTGTCGACCGCGTTGGCCGCAGGCCAGATGCGCGAGAGCGAATCGAGCAGCAGCGACAGGATCTGGTGCGCCGTGACTTCCGCCGTGGGCGGTGCAGCGGGCCCGTACGGCCCGACCAGCGCATCGAAAACGCCGCCGGGCCGGCCGGCACCGGTTTCGCCGAACACCTCGGGCTGGTCGGCCATGGCTTCGCCGAGCCGGCGCAGCAGCATGGCGCGGCCGGCCAGGCCGACGAGCGGGTTGCTCTCGCTGACCTGGAACGCATCGCCGAGCCGGTCGGTGATGAGGCCACGCAGCCCGGCCGCGTCGACGCGCAGCGGATGGTTCGGGTCCGACGAAAACAGCCCGCTGGTGAACGCATGGAAGCTCGCCACGCCCAAGCCCTCGGAGCGGGTGAAGCGCTGGCCGCTGGCCGATTCGAAGTAGTGCCAGTCAGGGCCGGCCCCGGCGTCGAGCAGCACGCTGACCAGCACCAGGTCGATGCGCGCGCGGGCGCGTTCGCGCTCATGGATTTCGCTGCCGAGCAGCGCGTCGAGCTGCTTGCGGCGGTCGATGCCGCCGGCCTCGAAGTGGCGCCAGCGGCTGTGGTACGGAATCGGCCCCCAGGTGTAGCGGTCGCTCGTGATCTCGGCCACGGTGCGCGCCGTGTCCTCGAGCGCCGCGTCGGCGCCGATGGTGAACCATTTCGATTCGCCGCGGCGCGCCCGCGCGAGCAGCGCATGGGCCCGCGCACGCACCTCGGCGGTGGTGCGCAAGACGGCGGCAGCGCCCGCCGGATGGGCGGTGTCGGCGACCAGCTCGATGGCCGGGTCGATGTCGCGATGGCTGCTTGCATTCATTCCGCGAGGCCCCGTCCCTTTGCCTTCTTGAGCTCTTCGGCATCGGGCACGAGGCCCGGCGTGAAGTAGCCGGCTGCCATCTTGGCGTCCATCTCGACGCGCGCGTCGGCCGGAATCAGGTCGTCGGGGATGTTCACGCGCTCGCCAATCTCGATGCCGGAGCCTGTGATGGCGTCGTACTTGAGATTGCTCATCGACACCAGGCGGTGGATCTTGCGGATGCCGAGCCAGTGGAACACGTCGGGCATCAGTTCCTGAAAGCGCATGTCCTGCACGCCGGCTACGCACTCGGTGCGTGCGAAGTACTGGTCGGCAGTGTCGCCGCCGACCTGCCGCTTGCGTGCGTTGTAGACCAGGAACTTGGTGACCTCGCCCAGCGCGCGACCTTCCTTGCGCGAGTAGGCCACCAGTCCGACGCCGCCGCGCTGCGCGCCCATGATGCATTCCTCGATGGCGTGCGTGAGATAGGGACGGCAGGTGCAGATGTCGGAGCCGAACACGTCGGAGCCGTTGCACTCGTCGTGGATGCGCGCGGTGAGTTCGACCTCGGGGTTCGCCAGGTCGGCCGGGTTGCCGAAGATGTAGACGGTCTGCCCGCCGATCGGCGGCAGAAAAACTTCAAGGTCGGAGCGCGTGACCAATTCGGGGTACATGCCGCCGGTTTCCTCGAACAGCACGCGCCGCAGGTCGGTCTCGGAGCACTTGAAGCGCCGGGCCACCTCGGGCAGGTACCACACGGGTTCGAGCGCCGCCTTGGTCACGACCGCTGCGCCGTTGGCGGTCAGGAACTTGCCGTCGGCCTTGAGCCGGCCCGACTGCAGCGCTTCGATCACCTCGGGCAGGATCACGTGGGCCTTGGTGACGGCAATGGTCGGGCGGATGTCGTAGCCGGCCGCGAGTTCGTTCGCGAACACGTTGGCGATGGTCGCGCCCCACGGGTCGAGCGACACGATCTTGCCTGGCTCGCTCCACTGCGGGTACGGGCCGATGATGTCAGTCGGGGAGGTGTTGGTGAGGTCGGCCTTGTGCTGCGGATCGAGCGCACCGGCCGCGACGGCGAGCGCGCGGTACACGCTGTACGAGCCGCTGTGCGTGCCGATCACGTTGCGGTGTGCGCGCTTGGTGGTGGTGCCGATCACGGGGCCGCGCTCGGTGGCGGTGGCTGCGCCCCAGTGGATCGGCAGCGCGCCAAAGCCACCCGCATGCGAGGTCAGCCGGATGTGGCGCGGCGCCGCAGCGACGGCAGGAGGATAGACCGGGGGGATCGACACCAGATCGGCCACCACGACGGCTTCGGTGGGCGCAGGCGGGGGCGTGGGGGCAGCGGGCTGGGCAGGGGTGGCGGGCGAAGAAGTCGAAACGGTGTCAACAGACATTGCAGTCCCTCAAAAACAGCAATGTAGCGACCGACCTCCCTGCTGGCAAGCCAGCATCGGACTGGATGGCTGCGCGAGAAACCGTGCTTGCTACAGCACACTGCACAATCCGCCGGATTTCTTTTTCTCAACAAGGCTGTAACCGCTCGACCCGATGGCACGAATAACAGCAGGGAGCCCGATGCAAGGCAACGATGCCGAAGCCATGTTGCGCGGCTTGTTCTTGCGCGGCCTCGACGGCGATGCCGCGGCGTACCACCAGTTCCTGCAGAAGCTCAGCGCACACCTGCGCGCCTTTTTGGGCAAGCGTCTGTTCGGCTGGCCCGATGAAGTGGAAGACCTCGTTCAGGAATGTTTGCTCGCCATGCACAACCAGCGCCACACTTATCAGCCCGACCAGCCGTTGACGGCCTGGGTGCAGGCGATTGCGCGCTACAAGATGATCGACCTGCTGCGTTCGAAGTCGGTGCGCGAGGCGCTGCACGACCCGCTCGAGGATGACCTGGCCGTGTTCGCCGAGTCCGACACCGACGCCAGCGATGCGAAGCGTGACCTCGCGGGCCTGCTCGAAACCCTGCCCGATCGCCAACGCCTGCCGATCGTGCACGTCAAGCTGCAAGGCCTGTCGGTGGCCGAGACGGCGTCGGTGACGGGCATGTCGGAGTCGGCGGTCAAGGTCGGCATCCACCGCGGGCTCAAGGCGCTGGCCGCGCGACTGAAGGGAGGCTCCGCATGAAGACCGATGATCTCGTCGCGATGCTGGCCACCGGTGTGGTCCGCGCGCCGCGCCGCGCGGCTACGCGGCGCATTGCGTTGGCGCTCGCGGTAAGCCTGCCGGTTTCGGTCGCGATCATGATGCTCGGCTACGGCGTCCGGCGCGACCTGCTGCAAGTCATGTTCTGGCCCATGTTCTGGGTCAAGCTGCTGTTCCCGGCCTGCATCGCGGTCGCCGGCTTGGTAATGCTGCAGCGGCTGGCGCGGCCGGGCGTGCCGATGCGCCAGTCGTGGATCGGGGCCGTGCTGCCGGTGGTGCTGGTGTGGGTGCTGGCGGCGGTGGCGTGGTTCGGCGCACCGGCCGATGCGCGCATGCACCTGCTCATGGGGCAGACCTGGCGCTCATGCATCGAAAGCATCGGTCTCATTGCCTTGCCGGTGTTCGTGGCGGCGCTGGTCGCGCTGCGCAGCCTGGCGACCACGCGGCCCGCCTGGGCCGGTGCAGCCGCGGGCGCGCTCGCAGGCGGTGCGGGCGCTACGGTCTATGCCTTGCACTGTCCCGAGCTGGCGGCACCGTTTCTTGCGGTTTGGTATGTGGGGGGGATTGCAGTACCGGTGGTGGCGGGGGCTGCGATCGGCTGGCGGCTGCTGCGCTGGTAGGTCGATCCCCGCCATCAGGTCACCATTGGCATCGTAGGCATGGGCCACGGTGGTGCTGCCGGAGGCAAGCTGCCATTGCGGTCCTGCATCGCCGCAATGACGGGGTTTGAAGTTCTCGCTCAGAAGCCCCAGCGAATCCTGCCGCGCAGTGCGGCGCTTCCACCTTCGCAATGTTGTTCGAACCGAAGGTCGATCGATTTCAGCTCGCTGCCGACATATGTGACCGCATCCACGGCAAACCATCCTCGAAGCGTGTTGCAGCCGCGACCATTGCCATACCAGCTCAGCCCCCCCTTCACGGGGTTGTGGAACGGATACCGCTGGAGGTCACCGTAGTATCCAGGCTGGAGTTGGGTCAACGAGTTCATCGTGACGAAGTCACCTCGCCAGCCGCCGACGTCGCCGACGGTCACCCATAGATGACCGCCGTTCGCGTTCACCGTCACGGTGGAACTGGCCGGCGTGTACAGCGCGCTCTGGCCGCCACCGACCCAGTCGCCCGAGTCGCTGGCCAGGTAGATGAAGTTGCCGGTGGACGGCGTCGCACCGGCGGCGGGCGCCCACAAGTTGGCCGGAGGCGGGTTGACCGGGCCCGGGGGAGTGGTGTTGTCGTCCGCCGTCCAATGAATCTGCCCGCGCAGGGCGGGGATTTCGCCTTCACAGTGTTGTTCGAAACGCAGATCGACCGACCTCAACTGACTGCCGGTGTAGGTGATTGCGTCCACGACGAACCATCCCTTTAGCGTGTTGCATCCGCGCCCTTCGCCGGACCAACTCAGCCCCCCCTTTACGGCGTTGTGGAACGGATAGCGCTGGAGGTCGCCGTAGTAGCCTGGCTGGAGCAGCGTCAATGTGTTCATGGCGGCGAAATCGCCACGCCAGTTCTGATCGCCAGTCACGTTGAGCGAAAGCTTGCCGCCGTTCGTCGTCACCCCCAGCGACGCGTTGGCACCAGAGTAGGTGTAGCTCTTGCCCTCGCCGACGAAGTCCCCGGGCTCGCTGACCAGGTAGACATAGCTCCCGGAGGACGGCGTCGCGCCAGCTGCAGGGGCCCACAGGCCAGCTGGCGGCGGGTTGATCGGGCCTGGCGCAGTGGAGGTGTCATCGGCGATCCAGTGAATCTTGCCGCGCAATGCCGACGCGTCGCCTTCGCAGTGTTGTTCGAACCGCAGGTCGATCGACCTCAGTTGGGTGCCGCTGTAGCTGACCGCGTCTACGACAAACCATCCCTTGAGCGTGTTGCATCCGCGCCCGTCGCCGGACCAACTCAGTCCGCCCTTGATCGGGTTGTGGAAGGGGTACCGCTGGAGGTCGCCGTAATAGCCGGGCTGGAGTGGCGCGACCGTGCTCATCGCGGCGAACCCTCCATTCCAATTCTGGTCGCCGGCCACATTCACGGAAAGAGTACCGCCGTTCGCGGTCACTGCCAGCGAAGCATTGGTGCGCGTATACACGTACTTCCTTCCTCGACCGACGAAGTCCGCGGCGTCGCTGACCAGATAGACATAGCTCCCGCTCGCTGGCGTTTCGCCGTCCGGCGGTGCCCACAGGCCGGTCGGAGGTGGGTTCACGGGGCCTGGCACGACGGTGTTTTCGTCGTCGAGAGTCCAATGGATCTGGCCGCGTAGCGCCGGTGCGCCTCCTTCGCAGTGTTGTTCGAACCGGAGGTCGATCGATTTCAACTGGCTACCGCTATAGACGACCGCATCGACGACAAACCAACCTTGGAGCGTGTTGCAACCGCGTCCGTCGCCGGACCAGTTGAGCCCCCCTTTGCTCGGGTTGTGGAAGGGAAAGCGCTGGAGGTTGCCGTAGTAGCCCGGTCGAAGCTGGGGCACCGTGTTCATCGCGATGAAATCGCCACGCCAGTTCTGGTCACCGGTGACGTTCAACGCGAGGCCGCCGCCATTGGCGGTGACGACCAGCGAAGCGTTGGCGCGTGAGTAGGTGTAGCTCCTGCCCTGGCCGACAAAGTCCCCTGTATCGCTCACCAGGTAGACATAGCTCCCGCTCGCCGGCGTCACGCCGGGAGCCGGCGCCCACAATCCAGCGGGAGGTGGGTTGACCGGCCCCGAGGCGGAGGACCTGTCGTCGGCCGACCAATGGATCTGCCCTCGCAGCGCGACGCTATCGCCTTCGCAATGTTGTTCGAAGCTAAGGTCGATGGCCTCGAGTGCATCGGAGCCGACGCGGAAAGAGACACTGTCGATGGTGAGCGATCCGGTCAGCGTGTTGCAACCACGTCCTTCGCCGGACCAATTGAGCCCGCCCGCCGTCGGCACGTGGAACCCGAAGCGGGTCAGGTTGCCGTAGGTGCCCGGCTGCAGCTTCAGCAGCGTGCTGGGCAGCGCGAAATCACCGCGCCAGTTCTGGTCGCCAGTCACGACAAACGAGAGTTTGCCCCGGTTCGTGGTGACGGAAAAGGATGCGTTGGCATTGGAATAGGTGTAGTTCTTGCCTCTACCAATGTAGTCGCCTGGATCACTTTGCAAGGTGACCGAATTCGGCGTGACCGTTGTGATGCGCGACCCCCGCGGGCTCAATGCCAGGGGGCGCAATGCCGGCCCCGACTCGTCGGCGGCGCTGCTTGCATTGATGATCTTCGCCGAAACTTCGGAAGCCGTTGTAGTTGCGGTGACGCCACCGGCAGACGTAGCGGCTGTCGAGGGTGCTGTCCCCGCACCGTCACCGCCCCCACCACAGGCTGCGAGCGCCGTCATGGCAGCCGCAACCAGCATGACACGAACTGCCATTTCCGCTCCCTCCAAATTGTGATTTTCGCCAATCGTAACCGGATGTTGGTGCCGGCGCCAAGCTTCGCCGCCGCCTTGACGATTCACCGATCGACGGGCGCCATGCCGGCGCCCTCAGCTCTCAGCGCTTCTTCGAGCCGAAGATCCCGCCCAGCACGCCGCGCAGGATCTCCTTGCCCACGCTGGTGCCCACCGTGCGCACGGCCGACTTGGCCATGGTTTGCACCAGGCCGTCGCGCTTGCCGCCGCGCGGGCCGGTGGTGCCGAACAGCAGGTCGTTCAGGCCGCCCATCATCCCGCCCGACGCTTCGGCTGGTGCCGCACCGGGCTTGCCGCCTGCAACCACCGGCGGCGCGCCGGGTGCGGACTCGGCGCGGCCCTTGAGCTTCTCGTAGGCCGATTCGCGATCCACTGCCTTTTCGTAGACGCCTGCCACCAGCGAGTTGGCGATCAGCGCCTGGCGCTGGGCCGGCGTGATCGGCCCGATCTGGCTGCCCGGCGGCACCACGAATACGCGCTCGGTCACGCTTGGGCGGCCCTTGGCATCCAGCAGGCTGACCAGCGCCTCGCCGACGGCCAGTTCGGTGATGGCGGCCTCGATGTCGAGTCCGGGTTTGGGGCGCATGGTGGTGGCGGTCGCCTTGACCGCCTTCTGGTCGCGCGGCGTGAAGGCGCGCAGCGCATGCTGCACGCGGTTGCCGAGCTGGGCCAGCACCGTGTCGGGAATGTCGAGCGGGTTCTGCGTCACGAAATACACGCCCACGCCCTTGGAGCGCACCAGCCGCACCACGAGTTCGATGCGCTCGACCAGCGCCTTGGGCGCCTCGTTGAACAGCAGGTGGGCCTCGTCGAAGAAGAACACGAGCTTGGGCTGCTCGGGGTCGCCGATTTCGGGCAATTGCTCGAACAGCTCCGACAGCAGCCAGAGCAGGAAGGTCGCGTAGAGGCGCGGCGAGTTCATGAGCTTGTCGGCGGTCAGGATATTGATAACGCCCTTGCCGCCCACGGTCTGCATGAAGTCGGCGATGTTCAGCATCGGCTCGCCGAAGAACTTGTCGCCGCCCTGGGTTTCGATCTGCAGCAGCCCGCGCTGGATCGCTCCCACGCTGGCCGCGCTGATGTTGCCGTACTGCGTGGTGAACTGGCTGCCGTTCTCGCCTACGTACTGCAGCATCGCGCGCAGGTCTTTCAGGTCAAGCAGCAGCAGGCCGTTGTCGTCGGCGATCTTGAACACGATGTTCAGCACGCCGGCCTGCGTCTCATTCAGATCCAGCATGCGGCCCAGCAGCAGCGGGCCCATGTCGGAAACGGTGGCCCGCACCGGGTGCCCCTGTTCGCCGAACACGTCCCACAGCGTGACCGGGCAGGCCAGCGGGGCAGGGGCCTCGATGCCGCGCTCCTTGAGCACCGCGGCCATCTTGTTGCCGATGCTGCCGGTCTGGCTGATGCCGGTGAGGTCGCCTTTCACGTCGGCCAGGAACACCGGCACGCCGATGCTCGACAGCTTCTCGGCGAGGGTCTGCAGGCTCACGGTCTTGCCGGTACCGGTGGCGCCGGTGATCAGGCCGTGGCGGTTGGTCAGGCCCGGCAGCAAGAAGCATTCGGTGGTGTCGTGTCGTGCAATCAGCAGGGGGTCGGCCATGGGTGCTCCGGGGGCATTTGGATGCGGCAGTCTATCCAAGCTGCCCTCCTATAATTGACCTCGCCTCTCGAAAAGTCCCCGAAATCGTTCCCGGAGTTTGCTTTGTCATCGACCGCCTCGTCTTCCATTCCCGCCACCGGCGATCCGTCCATGCAAACCCCGCTCGAAACCGAGTTGGCGGTGCTGCTGGTTCAGGCCCTCAACCTCGAGATCGCTCCGGCGGACATCGATCCCGCGGCGCCGCTGTATGGCGAAGGCCTGGGGCTCGACTCGATCGACATCCTCGAAGTCGCGCTCGAAGTGTCGCGCGCCTATGGCTTCCAGTTGCGCTCGGACGACGAGCGCAACCAGCAGATCTTCGAATCGCTGCGCAGTCTCGCGACCCACGTCGCCCAGAACCGCGGCGCTGTCTGAGCCGCTCCCGCATGACGCGATGGCGCCTGGTGATCATGCTGCTCGGAGGCGCTGCGTATGCAGGGCTTTCGCACTGGATGATGTTGTTCCATGCGACCGAACCCTGGGCCGTGGCTGTCCTGCTGGTGCCGCTCTGGCTCACCGCGCTCGGCCTGGCCGGCGCGCGTTTCGGCCGCTGGGCTTTGCTGATCGTGGCGGCCGCGGGATTTGGCCTGCTGTGGCTGGTGATGCGGGGCGAGGCCGGTGACCCGAACCGGCTCTACGTGCTGCAGCACGTGGGCATCAATGCGTTGCTGTGCGGCTGGTTCGGCAGCACCTTGCGAGGCAACGGGCTCTCGCTGATCGGCCAGTTCGCCGAGCGCGTGCACGCCATCGGGCCCGGCCAGCGGCGCTACACGCACCAGGTGACGCTGGCCTGGACGCTGTACTTCGCAGTGGTCGTTGTCGCCTCGATCGTGGTCTACCTCACCTTGCCGTTCGCGGCCTGGTCGCTGCTGTCCAACGTCGTGACGCCGATCGGCGTCACGGCGCTGTTCGTCGGCGAGCACTTCATGCGCTACCGCCTGCACCCCGAGTTCGAGCGCGTGCGCATGATCGACGCGGTGCGCGCCTTTTCCGGCGCGCCGATCGATCGCAGCGCCCGGTGATGAACGCAAGGCTGAACCACCAATCCGCCCCTGTGCTGCCGCTGCTGGGTGCGCGCGACCTCGATGCACCATTGGCCTGGCAGGCTGGCACCGCCATTTCGGCGCGGCAGTATCTGGCCGATGTGGCGCTGCTTGCAACCCGGTTGCCGGCGGCCGGCCCGGTGCTCAATCTCTGCGTCGACCGCTATGCCTTCGCGGTGGGCCTGGGCGCCGCGTTGGCGAGGGGCTTGCCCAGCCTGTTGCCGCCCGATGCACGCCCCGACACGCTGGCACGGCTGCGCGAAGGCAACCCCGATGTGTTTGCGGTAGCCGACGACCGGCAATTTCAATCGCATGGCATGCCGGTGGTATGGATCGATCCACGCCAGCATGCCGACCTGGTCGATGCCGCAGGCATGCCCGATGTCGACGCCGCCGCGCATGCAGTGAGCCTGCTGACCTCGGGCTCGACCGGCTTGCCGCAGCCCCATGCCAAGACCTGGCAGACGCTGGTCGGCGATGTCGCGGCCGCAGTGCCGCGCCTGGCCGAGGTGATGCAATTGCCGTCGCTGGCCGGGCTGAACCTGGTGACCACCGTGCCGGTGCAGCACAGCTACGGGCTCGAATCGTCGGTGCTGCTGGCGCTTCTGGGTGGCGCGGCATTCGACAGCGGGCGCCCGTTCTTTCCGGCCGACGTGGCCGCGGCGCTGGCCGCCGTGCCGCGCCCGCGTGCACTTGTCACCACGCCGTTCCATCTGAAGAACCTGATGCTCGCGGGCATTGCATTGCCGCCGGTGGATCTGATCCTTTCGGCGACGGCGCCGCTGTCGCCGCAGCTCGCCGCGCAGGCCGAGCAGGCCATGGGCGCGGTGCTGCTCGAAATCTACGGCAGCACCGAGTCGGGCCAGGTCGCTTCGCGCCACACCACGGCCAGCGAGGTCTGGCAAACCTTCGGTGATGTGCAGGTGGTGGCCGAGCGCGACGCCGGTGGCGAAGAGCGCTTTGTGTTCAGCGGCGATTTCGTGCCGCAGCCGACGCCGATGGCCGATGTGCTGGAGCTCATCGACGCCCGGCATTTCCGCCTGTTCGGGCGGGCCAACGACCTGATTCACGTGGCCGGACGGCGCAGCTCGCTCGGGCATCTCAACTATCACCTCAACAGCGTCGCCGGTGTGCTCGATGGCGCGTTCTGGTTGCCCGACGACGTGACCGACGGCGTGGTGCGGCCGGTGGCCTTCGTGGTCGCCCCTTCGCTCGGCTCCAGCGACATCATTGCGGCCTTGCGCCAGCGGTTGGAGCCGGTGTTCGTGCCGCGCCGCGTGGTGCAGGTGGCCGCGCTGCCACGCGAAGGCACCGGCAAGCTCACGGTGCGCGCGTTGCGCGAGTTCGCGCTGGCGCAGCTCGCGGTCGACGGCACCGTGGTGCAGGTCACGCGCGAGGTGCCGCGCGACCATCCTTCGTTCGCCGGCCATTTCCCTGGTCAACCACTGGTGCCCGGCGCGCTGTTGCTGTCCGAAGTGCTCGAAGCTATGCAGGGTGTACCGGCACTGGTCACGCGCCTCGGTGCCCGTCCCACGCTCGGGGCGGCCAAGTTCCTCGCGCCGGTGCGGCCCGGCAGCACACTGATGATCGAGCTGCAACCCGAGACCGGCGCTGCACGCGGTGTGCGCTTCGAGGTGCGATGCGGCGAACAGGTGGCCGTCAGCGGACGCTGGACAGCAGGCGCGGAGGGGGGCGCATGAACCACAGCCAACCCGAAACGCGCGCGCTCGACGATGCGGCCAAGCGTCCGGCCGACTGGTCGCATACACCCGAGCGCAGCAACATGGCTGCATTGCGCGTGATCTGCTGGATCGCGATCAAGTGCGGACGTCGCGTCGCGCGCCTGATCCTGCATCCGATCAGCCTCTACTTCCTGCTGTTTTCGCCGACCCCGCGGCGCAACATCAAGCGCTACCTGTTCCGCGCCATCGGCCCCGGGGCCGGTTGGGGCGATGGCTACCGCCTGCTGCATGCCTTCGCTTCCACGGTGCTCGACCGCGTGTACTTGCTGCGCGGCCGGCTCGACATGTTCGATGTGCGGGTGGTCGGCAACGAGGCGGTGGAGGCCGAGGCGTTGAGCGGGCGCGGCGCCTTCCTGCTGGGCGCGCACATGGGCAGTTTCGAGGCGCTGGGTGCCTGCAAATTCCAGAGCCCCGACCATCCGAAGCTGCGTGCCGCGATGCTGATGTTCCCGGACAACGCGCGCCAGATCAACGCGGTGCTCGACGCCATCAGCCTGCCCGAGCGGCGTCCGCACGTGATCGCGCTGGGCCGTTCGCATTCGATGCTCGCATTGCGCGACTGGCTCGACACCGGCGGCATGGCCGGCCTGCTGGTCGACCGCACGCTGCCCGGGCAGGAGAGCGAAGCCGCCGGCCAGCGCGGCAATTCGCTCGAGCTGCCGTTTCTGGGGCACCCGGCCACTTTCAACGACGGCCCGTTCCGCCTTGCCGCGCTGCTGCGCCGCCGGGTGTTCTTCATGGCCGGCCTCTATGTGGGCGGCGCCCGCTACGACGTGCTGTTCGAGCCGCTGGCCGACTTCACCGATCGCATCGGCGATCCGGCCGAGCGGGAACGACGCATCCGTACAGCGGTCGAAGACTACGTGGCACGGCTCGAAGCGCTGTGCCGCAAGTACCCTTACAACTGGTTCAATTTCCATGATTTCTGGCTTGAAGATGTGCATTGACCGTTTGCTGCGCCCGTTGTTGCTGGCGCTGCTGTGCGCGGCCGCGCCGGCCTGGGCCTTCGATCTGGGCGAGCTCATGGGCCTGTTGGCGAAGCAGAAGCAGGGCGAGGGCACCTTCACCGAACAACGCTTCGTGCGCGGCCTCGATGGCCCGCTGTACGCGAGCGGCACGCTGAGCTTCACCGCGCCGGATCAGATGACGCGCCGCACTCTGTCGCCGCGGCCCGAGTCGATGGTGGTCGACGGCAACAATCTCACGCTGACGCGCGGCGGCCGCAGCCGCAACATGACGCTCGACAGCATGCCTGAGCTGCTCGGCATGGTGGAGGCGATGCGCGGCACGCTCAGCGGCAACGGCCCGATGCTGCAGCGCTATTTCCGCAGCACGCTCAGCGGCAGCAAGGACAACTGGACGCTCGACCTGCAACCGGTCGACGAGCGGCTGGCCGCCCAGGTCACCTCGATGCGTCTGAGCGGCCGCGCTGGCGAAGTGCTTGGCGTCGAGATGGAGTTCCGAGGCGGCGACCGCTCGGTGATGACCATCGTGCCGGGTAAATGAGCTCCCCCCCAGGCTACCGGCACTTCGTGTCCGTCCGCCAACCCCCTGCCGGGGGCGGGCCGGCCGCTTCGGGCGGCCGGGCGCGGCGGCCCCTGCGAAGGGGTGGACGCTCATGAGAACTGGCCCACCTCGCTCGCGCCGGGCGCTGGTGTTGCTGGTCTGGCTGGCTGCGCTGCTGGCTGGCATCGCCGTCATCTCGCGCACCCATTTCAGCGCCGACCTCACTGCCTTTCTGCCGGCCAGCCCGGACGCACGCCAGCGCGTGCTGATCGAGCAGCTGCAGACCGGCGTGGCTTCGCGCACGCTGATGATCGGCATTGAAGGCGGCAAGGACGCCGCGCAGCGTGCCGACGTGTCGCGCGCGCTCGGCAAGGCGATGCGGGCGAGTGGCCTCTTCGACCAGGTGCAGAACGGCGACAACAGCGACTGGCAGGAGGCTGGCAGCTTCGTGCTCGACCATCGTTACCAGCTCGCGCCAGACATCACCCCCGAGCGCTTCACCGTGCAGGGCTTGCGCGATGCCATCGGCGACACGCTCTCGATGCTCGGCACACCGGCCGGCAATATCGTCAAGCCACTGCTTGAGCGCGACCCGACGGGCGAAACGCAGCGCATCGCCGAAGGGTTGATCCCGGCCAGTTCGCCGCGCACGGAGCAGGGCGTCTGGGTGTCGCGCGATGCGCCGCGCGCGATGCTGCTTGCCGGCACCAAGGCGTCGGGCAGCGACCTCGATGCGCAGGCCATTGCGATTGCGCGCGTGCAGGCCGAGTTCGCCAAGGCCACCCAGGCGCTCGGTGCTGACGCACCCAAACTGCTGATGAGCGGCGCGCCTGTGTTCTCGGTGACGAGCCGTGACCAGATCAAGGGCGAGGCCATCCAGCTTGCGACCATCGGCGGCATCGTGATGAGCGGCCTGCTGCTGCTGGCCTTCGCTTCGCCGCGTGCGCTGGTCATCGCCGTGCTGCCGGTGGCCACCGGCGTGGTGGGCGGCACGACCGCAGTGGCGCTGGTGTTCGGCGAGGTGCATGGGCTCACCATGGGCTTCGGCAGCACGTTGATCGGCGAAACCGTCGACTACGCCATCTACTACCTTATCCAGGCACGCGGCGCCGCGGTGCCCGGCACCGGCTGGCAGCGATGGCGCGACCTCAACTGGCCGACGGTGCGGCTCGGTCTGCTGACTTCGGTGTGCGGCTTCGCGGCATTGGTGTTCTCGGGTTTTCCGGGGCTGGCGCAGCTCGGCGTGTTCTCGATCGCAGGGCTGGTCGCGGCCGCTGTGGCCACGCGCTACGGATTGCCGGTGCTGGCGCCGGACGGTGCCACCGGCATGGGCATGCGGGGCCTGATGGCCAAGGCTGCCGGAGCCATCGTGCGCGGCCTGCCGCGGCTGCGCTGGGTGTTCGTGGTGCTGGGCCTCGGCGCGGCCGGGCTGGTGGCCTGGCAGGGCGGCACGCTCTGGCGCGCCAACCTGTCGGCCATGAGCCCGATCAAGCAGGCGGCGAGCGACCTCGACGCCAAGCTGCGTGACGACATCGGCGCCAGCGATGGCCGCACGCTGGTGGTGATCCAGGCGCCGGACGAGCAGGCCGTGCTGCGCGCCACCGAGGCTGCCGGCGCGCGGCTCGAGGCGCTGGTCGAACGCGGCGAACTGACCGGCTACGAAACCGTGACGCGCATGCTGCCGAGCATCGAGGCGCAGCGCCAGCGCATCGCCAGCCTGCCCGACGCGGCCACCCTGCGCACCCGGTTGGCCGAAGCCACCGCGGGCGGGCCGTTGCCGGCGGCGCGGCTTGAACCCTTCATCGCCGACGTGGAAAAAGCGCGCACGCTGCAACCGATCACGCGCGCAGACCTGGCCGACGGCCCGCTCGGCGCCGTGATCAATGCGCTGATGTACGAGCGGCCGGGTGGCGGCTGGTCGGCCCTGATCGCGCTGCACACCGGCGACAAGTTCGATCCGGTGCGGCTCGCAGCGGCCTTGTCGCCGATGCCCGAGGTGCAGGTGGTCGACGTCAAGCACGAACTCGACAGCCTCTACACGCGCTACCTGCACGAGGCCTTCGTGCAGGTGATGCTGGGTGCGCTGGCGGTGGTGATGCTGCTGGGCCTCTACCTGCGCTCGGGGCGCCGCTTGCTGGCGGTGTGCCAGCCGCTGGCGCTGGCGGTGCTGCTCACGCTCGGCGGCATGGCGCTGCTGAACGTGCCGCTCGGCATCCTGCACCTGGTCGGCTTGCTGCTGATCGTGGCGGTCGGTTCCAACTACGCGCTGTTCTTCGACCAGCTGCAGGAAACCGGCCGGGCCGACGAGGACACGCTGGCCTCGCTGATGCTGGCCAACCTCACGACCGTGGTGTCGTTCGGGTTGATTGCGATTTCGGACATTCCGGCGCTGTCGGCGATCGGCCGCGTGGTGGCGCCGGGCGCTCTGCTGGCGCTGCTGCTGTCGGCCGCTTTCGTGCGCGCAAAGTCGGCTGAGTTGCAAGCAAAATAGCGATCGATGTCTTCCACTGTTCCTTCCGCTCCCGCGATGCCGACCACCTGGCCGATGCCACCGATCGTGCGAGCCAGCGTTGGCCTGCATCTGGCCGCACTGGGTGCCGCGTTGCTGATCCCAGGCGCCGTGCCATGGGCCATCGGCGCGGTGGTGCTCAACCATGCGCTCATCACCGGTGCCGGGCTGACACCGCGCAGCCATTTGCTCGGGCCGAACGTCACGCGCCTGCCGCAGTCGGCCATCGACCGCCGCGAAGTCGCGCTGACCATCGACGACGGCCCCGATCCGGAGGTGACGCCCCGGGTGCTCGACCTGCTTGATGCCGCCGGCCAGCGCGCCACTTTTTTCTGCATTGCCGAACGGGTGGCGGCCCATCCCGCGCTGGCGCGCGCCATCGTCGCGCGCGGCCACAGCATCCAGAACCACACGGCGAAGCACCGCCACAATTTTTCGTTTCTGGGGCCACGCGGCTATGCGGCCGAGATCGCGCGCGCGCAGGACATGCTCACCGACATCACGGGGACGCGTCCGAGTTGCTTTCGCGCGCCGGCCGGCCTGCGCAACCCGTTCCTCGCGCCGGTGCTGCACCGGCTCGGGCTCACGCTCGTGAGCTGGACGCGGCGCGGCTTCGACACGCGCGAGCGCGAGCCGGCCAAGGTGCTTGCGCGGCTCGCGCAGGGGCTTGCCGCTGGCGACATCCTGCTGCTGCATGACGGCAACGCGGCACGCACGGCGGGCGGAAAACCCGTGGTGCTCGAAGTGCTGCCGCTGCTGTTGCAGCAAATCGAACGAGCGAATCTGCGTGCCGTCACCTTGCCCGAAGGCCTCGCAGCATGAGCGCTGCAACCCACACCGATGCCGCCTGGCGGCAGCTTCATGACGCGGCCTCGGCGCCGTACCAGAAGGCCGGCCAGTTCACCTACCACTTCGCGCGCGGCAAGCTCGGGCGCGATCCGGTGTTTCGCGGTCTGGTCGAGCGCGGGCTGATCGGCGCCGACCGGCGCAGGGTGGTCGATATCGGCTGCGGCCAGGGGCTGTTTGCCAGCCTGCTCTCGTCGATGGCCGCGATGCAGGTGAAGGGGCAATGGCCCGCCGGTTGGGCCGCGACGCCGCCGGTGGCCGACTACACCGGCATCGAACTGATGCCGCGCGACGTGGCGCGTGCCGAGTCGTCCATCGGCCACTTGCAGCCCACGCCGCGCTTTGTCTGCGCCGACATGTGCAAGGCGGCGCTGCCGGCCAGCGACCTGGTGGTGATCCTCGACGTGTTGCACTACGTCGATCTCGATGCACAGGAAGGCGTGCTGCGCCGGGTTCGCGACGCATTGACGCCCGGCAGCGGCCGCATGCTGCTGCGCGTGGGCGATGCGGCCAGCCGGCGCGGCTTCGCGATCAGCCAGTGGGTGGATCGCACCGTCACGCGCATCCGCGGCCACAAGGTGTCGCCGACCTGGGGCCGCACCTTGCAGGATTGGATTGCGCTGTTGCAGCGGCTTGGCTTCACCGTGCAGAGCATCCCGATGAGCAAAGGCACGCCGTTCGCCAACGTGCTGCTGGTCGCGGATCGCAAGCCATGAGCGCGCCAGTGGCCGCGCCGCAAACCATGGATCGGGAGGGCATCGCTGCGCGCATTCCGCACAGCGGCACCATGTGCCTGCTGGAGCGGCTCGAAAGCTGGGACGCCGACACGATCCACTGCACCACCACGAGCCACCTGCAGCCGGACAACCCGCTGCGCACGGCCGGCGGCCTGATGGCACCGAACGCGATCGAGTACGCCGCGCAAGCCATGGCGCTGCATGGCGGGTTGCTCGCTGCGCCAGGCGCGCCGCCCTCGGCCGGATTCCTGGCCACGGCGCGCAACGTGCGCTTCGCCATCTCCCGGCTCGACGAAGTGCAGGGCACGCTGCAGGTGCGTGCCAGGCGCTTGTCGGGCGACGCGCGCCAGGTGCTCTACGAGTTCAACCTGACCGACGTGAACGGCGCCACGCTGGCCGATGGCCGCGCGGTGGTCGTGCTCAACACCCCTTTGCCGTGACATGACGACTGCAGCAATCACAAACCTTTCGGGCAAGCGTGCGCTGATCACCGGCGCCAGCGGTTCGCTCGGCGCCGCGATCGCGCAACGCCTCGCGCGCGACGGCGCCACGGTACTGCTGCACGCCAGCTCCCGGCCCGACGCGGTCGAGCAACTCGCCACTGTCATCCGGGCGGCAGGCGGCAGCGCCGAGTGCCATGTGTTCGACCTGCGTAGCGACGAGGCCACGGCCGCCGGTTGCGCTGCGATGCTGCAGGGCGGGCCGGTTCAGATCATCGTCAACAACGCCGGCGTGCACGACGACGCGGTGTTGCCGGGCATGCGAGCCGAGCAGTGGCACAAGGTGATAGACGTGTCGCTCAACGGCTTTTTCCGCGTCACGCAGCCGCTGCTGTTGCCGATGTTGCGAACGCGCTGGGGCCGGATCCTGAATATTTCGTCGGTCGCGTCGTTGATGGGCAACAAGGGCCAGGTCAATTACGCCGCGGCCAAGGGCGCGCTCAACAGCGCGACCAAGGCGCTGTCGCTCGAGGTTGCCGCGCGCGGTGTCACGGTCAACGCGATCGCGCCGGGCATCATCGCCTCGCCGATGGCCGATGCGGCGTTCGACCCGGCCATGATCCAGCAGATGGTGCCGGTGAAGCGGGCCGGTACGCCGGATGAGGTGGCTGCGCTGGCGGGGTTTCTCGCCAGCCATGAAGCGGCTTACATCACGGGGCAGGTTATTTCCATCAATGGCGGGATGATTTAGGCGGCATCCTGGGGCACCGGGATGTGCGGGGGTGCGTCGGCGGGCGGTATGCGCTGGGGCGACCGACGTGGACAGGAAGGGGTTGCATCCAGACAGCCCGTACCGCACACCGGGCGCTCTAAGCAAGGGGAGAAAGGTTCAGTCCTGAAACGGCGGCAACCGCAAAACCCGCTTTGCAATCAACCAGGGCAGCCGCAGCACGAACTCCACCATCAGCCGTGTGTGCATCCACGTCAGCAGAACGTTGTCGCGCACGTACCGAAAGTGCGACACACCGCCCTCGGCCGCAGTGAGGTACTTCACCGGCGCGTCGATGTTGATCGGCTTCACGCCGCGCCAGGCCAGACGCACCACGGCCTCGGTGTCGAAGTCGAAGCGGCGCATCCAGGGCTGGCGCGCCATCACGCGGATCAGCGAGGCGACCGGGTAGACGCGAAAACCATAGAGCGAATCGCCGACGCCCGCGAACAGGGTCTCGAGCTGCGTCCATCCATTCGACACGCGTCGCCCGCGCACGCGCAGCAGCGGGGCGCTGGCATCGAACACCGGGCGGCCCAGCACCATCGTGTCGGGTCGCGCGACCGAGGCCTGCATGAACGTCGGGATCAGGTCGGCCGGATGCTGGCCGTCGGAGTCCATCGTCAATGCGTGGGTAAAGCCGGCCTCCTGCGCCATGCGCAGCCCGTGCAACACGGCAGCGCCCTTGCCCTGGTTCCGGGGCAGCAGCACCACCTTCAGGCCGGGGTCGTCGGTGGCGATCTGTGCGAGGCGCTCACCGGTGCCGTCGGTGCTGCCGTCGATCACCACCCAGACCGGGTTCCATTGCGCACGGGCCGCGCTGACGGTGGAAAAAAGGCGCTCACCCGTGTTGTAGCTCGGGATCAGAACGAGGTGTGTGCGCGAGGCGTCGATGGGCATGCGGGCTGCGCGTCTGTGGCGCGCTGTTCCATGTTTTGGCGAAAGTATTGTTCGAGTTGTTTCAGCAGGGCATTGCTGTCCTGCTCCGGGGCGAAGCGCTGGCCCAGCCGCAGTTTGAACACGACCGGCAACGGCGGCACCCTCCACAGCGGCCAGCCCTTGCCGAGGTACGGCGAATCGGTATCGATGAAAACAGTCTGGATCGGCGCCTGTGCGAGCTTGGCGATCAACGTGACGCCGGGGCGAAAACTGTTGACCGGGGGTTCGACCGTGCGCGTGCCTTCGGGAAACAGCACCAGCTGGCCGCCGGCACGCAGATCGTCAACCGCCAGCCGCACCATGGCGCGGGCCGAGTCGTTGCGGATGTAGTGTGCCAGCCGCGCACCGGCGCCGAGGAAGATGTTCTTCATCAGGTCGGCCTTCATGATGCAGGCGCTGCGCGGCAGCCGCGCAACCAGCAGTAGCGCATCGAGCATGGTCGGGTGATTCGCCACGAAGATCAGGCCGCGCTCGTCGCGCAGCGCGTCCAGGCATTCGGCGTCGATGCGCATCATGCCGGTCAGCGATGCGGTGGCCCAGAACCAACGGTACGCCAGCGCAATGGTCGCGCGCCCGAGCGGACGTGCCAGGCGGGCCGGCAGCACCGGCTGAAGCAGCATCGCGACCATGTTCCACGCCAGCGAGATGGTGCCGAGCAGCAACAGCAACGCGTAGAGCGGCACGGCCAGCAGGGCCGTCTTCAGCAGTGAGAAAAGCCGCATCATCGAAGGCTCAGCCGCGCAGTTCGCCCGGTTCGGTGGCATGCGCCTCGATCTCGACCAGCAGTTCGCTGCGGCAAATGTCGGCCTGGAGAAACACCGCGTGCCGCATAAAGCGCGAACCGGCGCCGAGCGCGTGCTCGAGTTGCCGGCGGATGCCGGGCGCGTCGGCCGGATGGCGCACATAGACCACCGGGTCGCTGCGCTCCAGCGTGAAGATGGCACTTGAGCGCTCGTTGGCGGCGGCGATCACCGCGCGCAGATTCAGAAGCGTTTCGTCCAACTGCGCCCGCACGTCGCCAACGTGTACCGTTTGGTGCCCAACGATGCTGGCCGTGCCCGAAATGAACAACGCGACCTGGCCGCCGCCGAGCGGTGCCAGCGCTGCGCGCGAAAAGGTGGGGGAACGCGGCCCGTAGTCGGAGGGGTAGTGGTAAGCCGACACCTGGCGCGGGTTTTCCACCGGCAGCGGCGGCACGCGGCCGGCAAGAAACCGGATGCAGAGCGCGCCTTCGTGCACGCCCAGCGCACAGGCCGCGGGCGCGCCTTCGAAGGCGGCCTGGCCGGCCTCGAGAAACGCCTGCTGGCGCCCTGCGTTGAACTGCCGGTAGCGTTCCATGCCGCCGCCGTCGTCGTTGATGCGCGGCAGATAGTTCCAGATCCGCAGCAGATGCGGGCAACCGGCCTGCTTCATCGCCTCGAACAGGTTGCGGTAGGCGCGCTGAGACAGCGCGGTCAAGTCTTCGCCGTGGTCGTTCTCGTCGAGATCGACCACACCGAGCAGCCAGTGGCCGTCGCTGCGCCAGCGCACCACGCCGGTGGTGCCCGACTGCACGGCGGCACCGGCATGCCAGAGGTCGACCATCGGCTCGCTGTTGAGCAGCACCCGAGCCGAGACGCCGGTGATCCAGGCGTTGTCGCCGCCGACGCCATAGCTCAAGGCAGCGAACGGCTTGGCACCGCCCGCCGCGCGAGCCAGGCCCTGGCCCAAAGTCAGACGCTCGACGCGCAGGGACGGCGCTTCTGCCGCGGCAGCGAGCGTCACTTGGCCTCGGCGACGTTGGCGGCCGCCAGCGCATCGTGGCTTTGCGGGCGCGTCGGCCGGGGAGCGGTCAGGGCGGAAGGCATCTGTGTCATCGGGTGATTATCCCCAAACACATTTGGCAGGTCGTAGTTCCGGCGCGGGCGTTGTGTGCGCCGGACAGTAAACTCGCTGTCTGCTTTGCAAACACGAGATCGCGAGATATAGAGCTATGGCCGGACACAGCAAATGGGCGAACATTCAACACAGAAAAGGCCGGCAGGACGAGAAGCGTGGCAAGGCCTGGACCCGGGTGATCCGCGAAATCATGGTGGCGGCGCGCCTCGGGGGCGGTGATCTGGGCATCAACCCCCGGCTGCGGCTCGCGGTGGAAAAGGCCAAGGCCGTCAATTTGCCGATCGATACCGTCAAGCGCAACATCGACAAGGCCACGGGCAACCTCGAAGGCGTGAGCTACGAGGAAATCCGCTATGAAGGCTACGGCATCGGCGGCGCCGCCATCATCGTCGACACCATGACCGACAACCGCGTGCGCACCGTGGCCGAGGTGCGGCATGCGTTCAGCAAGTACGGCGGCAACATGGGCACCGAAGGCTCGGTCGCGTTCCAGTTCAAGCATTGCGGGCAGTTCATCTTTGCGCCCGGCACCAGCGAGGACAAGGTCATGGAGGTCGCTCTCGAAGCCGGCGCCGAGGACGTGATCACGCACGATGACGGCGCGATCGAAGTGCTCACGGCCTACGCCGACTTCGAAACCGTCAAGAACGCGCTGGAGGCCGCCGGCCTGCAGCCCGAAGTCGCCGAAGTTACGATGCGCGCCGAGAACCCGGTCGAGGTCACCGGCGAAGACGCCGCGAAGATGCAAAAGCTGCTCGATGTCCTGGAAGATCTGGACGACGTGCAAGAGGTTTATCACAACGCCGAGTTGTCCGAATGAAAGTGCTCGTCATCGGTGGTGGTGGACGCGAACATGCGCTCGCTTGGCGGCTCGCGCAGTCGCAGCGCGTGTCGAAGATCTATGTGGCGCCGGGCAACGGCGGCACCGCGCTCGATCCGCGCTTCGAGGGCGTGGCGATCAGCGAGCCGGCTGCGTTGCGTGCCTGGGCCGCGGCTGAAAAGATCGCGCTGACCGTGGTCGGCCCCGAGGCGCCGCTGGCGGCCGGCATGGTCGACGAGTTTCGCGCGCATGGCCTGCGCATCTTCGGCCCGACCAAGGCGGCGGCCCAGCTCGAAAGCTCGAAGGCCTTCTCCAAGGCCTTCATGAAGCGGCACAAGATCCCGACGGCCGAGTACGAAAGCTTCACCGACCCGGTGGCGGCGCATGCGTACATCGATGCGAAGGGCGCGCCGATCGTGGTCAAGGCCGATGGCCTGGCCGCCGGCAAGGGCGTGGTGGTGGCGATGACCGCGGCCGAAGCGCACGAGGCAGTCGATTTCATGCTCGAAGGCAACAAGTTCGGCGTGACCCACAACGAGGGCGGGGCGCGCGTGGTGATCGAGGAATTCCTGCAGGGCGAGGAAGCCAGCTTCATCGTGCTGTGCGACGGCCGCAACGTGACGGCGTTGGCCACCAGCCAGGATCACAAACGTCTGCAGGACGGCGACCAGGGCCCCAACACGGGCGGCATGGGCGCCTATTCGCCGGCGCCTGTGGTCACCGCCACCGTGCATGCGCGTGCGATGCGCGAGATCATCCTGCCAACCATTCGTGGCATGGAGCGCGACGGCATCCTCTACACCGGCTTTCTGTACGCCGGCCTCATGATCGACCCGCAGGGGCAGCTCAAGACGCTGGAATTCAACTGCCGCATGGGCGACCCTGAAACCCAGCCGATCATGATGCGGCTGAAGTCCGATCTGTTCGAGGTGCTGTGGCACGCGACCGACGGCACGCTCGACCAGGTCGAGCTGGAATGGGATCGGCGTACCGCGCTGGGCGTGGTGATGGCCGCGCACGGCTATCCGTTGTCGCCGCGCAAGGGAGACCTCATCAACGGCCTGCCGCCGGAAGCGCCCGATGCAGTGGTATTCCACGCCGGCACGGCGATGGAGGACGGCGAGATTCGCACCAGCGGCGGCCGCGTGCTTTGCGTCACCGTGCTGGCCGACAGCGTCAAGCAGGCTCAGCACCGCGCCTACGAAGTGGCAGCGCGCATCCATTTCGACGGCGCCCAGTACCGGCGCGACATCGGCTTCCGGGCGCTGCCGCTGCGCGACCAGGCCGGCTGATGAGCGTCTCGACGCCCGAGGCGGTGGGCGCATACCTGCGCGGGCTGCAGCAGCGCATCGTCGATGCGGTCGAGCAGGCGGATGGCAGCGCGGCGCTTCGCGATTCTTGGCAGAAAGCACCCGGCGAGCCGCTGCAGGGCAGCGGGCTCACCTGCATCCTGGAAGGCGGTGCGCTGTTCGAGCGCGCCGGCTGTGGCTTCTCGCAGGTGAGTGGCCCGAAGCTGCCGCCCTCGGCCACCCAGCACCGCCCCGAACTGGCCGGCGCGCCGTTCGAGGCAATGGGCGTGTCGCTGGTGTTCCATCCGCGCAACCCGTACGTGCCGACCGTGCACATGAACGTGCGCATGCTGGCCGCCTTGCCCGCGGGCGGCGAGCCGGTCTGCTGGTTCGGCGGCGGCATGGATCTGACGCCGTACTACGGCTTCGAAGACGATGCGCGCCATTTCCACCAGACTTGCCGCGCAGCGCTGGCGCCGTTCGGCGACGACAAGTACCCGCGCTTCAAGACCTGGTGCGACGACTACTTTTTCCTGAAGCACCGCAACGAGCCGCGCGGTGTGGGCGGCATCTTCTTCGACGATTTCGCCGAACCGGGCTTCGAGCAGAGCTTTGCCATGCTGCGGTCGGTCGGCGATGCCTTCCTGCCGGCCTATCTGCCGATCGTCGAACGCCGACGCGACATCGCATATGGGGAGCGCGAGCGCGCCTTCCAGCTCTACCGGCGCGGCCGCTACGTGGAGTTCAACCTGGTGTGGGATCGCGGCACGCATTTCGGGCTGCAGTCGGGTGGGCGCACCGAATCGATCCTGCTGTCGATGCCGCCGCTGGCAAGCTGGGCCTACCGGCGCGAGCCCGAGGCTGGCACGCCCGAGGCGGCGCTGACGCGCGATTTCCTGGTGCGGCGCGAGTGGGTCTGAGCAAAGCGATGCCGCGCGTCGGTGTATTCGGTGGCGCCTTCGACCCGCCCCACAATGCACACGTGGCGCTGGTGCAGGCCGCGCTTGCCCAGCTGGGCCTGGCCGAGTTGCGCATCTTTCCGACCGGCCAGGCCTGGCACAAGGCGCGTGCGTTGAGCAGCGCCGAACACCGGCTCGCGATGGCCCGGCTGGCCTTCGGCGGCGTGGCCGATGCGGTGGTCGATACCCGCGAAATCCGCCGGGCCGGCCCGACCTATACACTCGACACCCTGCGCGAACTCAAAAATGAGCGCCCGGACATGCAACCCGTGTTGCTGATCGGCGCCGACCAGGCCGCTGCCTTGCGCAGCTGGCACGGGTTTGAGGAGATTCTCTCGATTGCTATTATTTCGATAGCACATCGCGCAGACCCCACGGGCGCTGCGATCCGATTCGACCCTCAAACGCTGGCGCCGTTGCCAGCCGGTGCGCGCTTCGAACAGCTCGAGCTGGCGCCGATGGACATCAGCGCCACCGAGATCCGGAGCCGCGCCGCCCGTGGGGCGGACATCTCCGGTCTGGTTCCCCCTGCCGTTGCACGCTATATTGACCGACACCACCTCTACTCACCTGCCTGATGACCACTGAAGCCGCCGCCAAGAAAGACACCCAGAAACTCCAGCGGGCCATCATCGATGGGCTCGAAGACGTCAAGGCGCAGGACATCCAGGTTTTCGATACAGAGCATCTCTCCCCGCTGTTCGAGCGCGTGATCGTTGCCTCGGGCACCTCCAACCGCCAGACCAAGGCGCTCGCCGCCAGCGTTCGCGACGCCGTGCGCGAGGCCGGTTTCGGCAAGCCGCGCATCGAGGGCGAGGACAACGGCGAGTGGATCATCGTGGACTGCGGCGCTGCGGTCGCGCACATCATGCAGCCGGCGATCCGCCAGTACTACCACCTCGAAGAGATCTGGGGCGAGAAGCCGGTGCGCCTGAAGTTCGGCGCCGCCAAGCCGGCGGCTGCATCGGCCGCGGCTGCTCCGGCACCCGCCGCGAAGAAGGCGGCGACCACGCTGCGCCGTTCCAGCGCCTCCAAGACCGCGATCCGCGAGATCGAGCAGGCGGCCAAGGCGGCGAAGCCCTCGTCGTCCAGAAGGCCGGCGGCGAAGAAGACCGCCGCGCCTGCGAAGAAGACAACCGCCAGCAAAACACCCATCAAGACCGTGGTGGCCGGCAAGCCTGCCGCGAAGAAGAAAGCCGCGCGCAAGACCACCACCTCGTCGCGCAGCAAATGAAGCTGCTGGTGGTCGCAGTCGGGCAACGCATGCCCGACTGGGCGCAGACCGCCTGGGACGACTATGCCAAGCGCTTCCCGCCCGAACTGAAACTCGAACTGCGCGCGGTCAAGACCGAGCCACGCGGCTCCAAGACCCTCGAGACCCTCTATGCGGCCGAACGCGAGCGCATCGAGGGCGCGATTGCCAAGGGCATGCGCATCGTCGCACTCGACGAGCGCGGCACGGCGCTCACGACCAAGGCGTTGGCGGCCAGGCTGCAGGCCTGGCAGGGCGAGGGCGACGACGTGGCGCTGGTGATCGGCGGGCCTGACGGGCTCGACCCGGCGTTCAAGGCGGCCGCGCACGAACGCATTCGCCTGTCGGATCTGACGCTGCCCCACGCGATGGCGCGGGTGCTGCTGGTCGAGCAGTTGTACCGCGCCTGGTCGGTCAACGCGGGCCATCCGTATCACCGCGAATGACTTCTTCTGCCTCGCCTTCCTTCATCTATCTGGCTTCGCAGAGTCCTCGTCGTGCGCAACTGCTCGGGCAGCTCGGCGTGCACCATGAACTGCTGCTGCCCGCACCCGACGAGGATGCCGAGGCGCTCGAGGCGGTGCACGGCGGCGAGTCGCCGAGCGCGTACGTGCAGCGAGTGACTGCGCTCAAGCTCGATGCGGCCGTGGCGCGCCATGCACGGCTGGGCTTGCCGCCGGCACCGGTCCTCTGCGCTGACACCACGGTGGCGCTGGGCCGCGCCATCCTCGGCAAGCCGGAGGACGCGCGCGACGCACGGCGCATGCTCGCGCTGCTGTCGGGCCACACCCACCGCGTGCTGACAGCCGTGGCGCTGCAGAACGGCAAGCGCCGGTGGGCCGCGCTCAGCGTCTCGCGCGTGACCTTCGGGCCGATCGGCCGCAGCGAAATCGCCGACTACGTGGACAGCGGCGAGTCGCTCGGCAAGGCCGGCGCCTATGCGGTGCAAGGCCGCGCTGCCGCCTTCATCGCGCACATGACCGGTTCGTATTCGGGCATCATGGGCCTTCCCATGTACGAGACAAACGCGCTGCTGAAGTCGGCCGGATTCAAGCGCCAGGCCACACCCCCATGCAAGACATCCTGATCAACTGGTCACCCCAGGAGACCCGCGTCGCGCTGGTCGAATACGGCTCGGTGCAGGAACTGCACGTGGAGCGCACGCTCGAGCGCGGCCTGGTCGGCAATGTCTACCTCGGCAAGGTCTCGCGTGTGTTGCCGGGCATGCAGTCTGCCTTCATCGACATCGGGCTGGAGCGCACCGCGTTCCTGCATGTGGCCGATATCGTCGCGCCGTTCACGCCGGGCTCGCGGCCGATGACGGCGTCGCCCGAGCGCGACCACCGCGGCGGCAATGGCAGCGCGATCGTCCCGATCGAGAAGCAGGTGTTCGAAGGCCAGTCGCTGCTGGTGCAGGTGATCAAGGATCCGATCGGCAGCAAGGGCGCGCGGCTGTCCACGCAGATCAGCATCGCGGGCCGGCTGCTCGTGTTCCTGCCGCAGGACAACCACATCGGCGTGTCGCAGAAGATTCCGTCCGACCTGCGCGACGCGTTGCGCGCACGCATGCAGGCGTTGATCGAAGCCGCAGCAGCCGCCGACAGCGGCGGGGTGGTGCCCGCCAGCACCGGCGGCTTCATCCTGCGCACCAATGGCGAGGATTCGAGCGATGCCGAACTGGCCGAAGACATCGCTTACCTGCGCAAGACCTGGTCGCGCATCCGCGAGCTGTCGACGCGGCTGCCGCCGATGTCGCTGCTGCATCAGGATTTGAGTCTGCTGCAGCGGGTGCTGCGCGACCTGACCAGCGAAGACACGCAGGCGATCCGGATCGACTCGCGCGAGCAGTTCGATGCATTGGTGAAGTTCGGCCGCGAGTTCATGCCGCAAGCGGTCGACAAGCTGCAGCTCTACAAGGGCGAACGGCCGATCTTCGATCTATGCGCGGTCGACGAAGAGATCGCGCGTGCGCTGGGGCGGCGGGTCGAGCTCAAGTCCGGCGGCTACCTGGTGGTCGACCAGACCGAGGCGCTGACCACGGTCGACGTGAACACCGGCGGCTTCGTGGGCGCACGCAACTTCGACGACACCATCTTCAAGACGAATCTCGAAGCGGCCCAGGCGATCGCGCGGCAACTGCGGCTGCGCAACCTGGGCGGCATCATCATCGTCGACTTCATCGACATGGTGCGCGACGACCATCGCGAGCAGGTGCTGGCCGAGTTCCGCAAGCAACTCGCGCGGGATCGGGTCAAGACCACGGCCGGCAGCTTCTCGCAGCTCGGTCTGGTGGAGATGACGCGCAAGCGCACCCGCGAGTCGCTGGCCCACATGTTGTGCGAGCCCTGTGCGGCCTGCGGCGGGCAGGGCATCGTGAAGACCGCGCGCAGCGTGGCCTACGACGTGCTGCGCGAGATCCTGCGCGAGGCGCGCCAGTTCACGCCGCGCGAGTTCCGCATCGTCTCGTCGCCGCAGGTGATCGAGTTGTTCCTCGACGAGGAAAGCCAGCACCTGGCGGGGCTGAGCGACTTCATCGGCAAGCCGATTTCGCTCCAATCCGAGGCGTCGATGGGCCAAGGGCAATACGACATAGTGCTGCTCTAACCGCTCAGAGGGTCGGATCCTGGCCCGCCGGAGCGGTGCGCACGGCATGCGTCTGCAAGCGCGCATAGAGGCCGTCGAGCGCCATCAGCTGGTCGTGGCTGCCGAGCTCGGCGATGCGGCCATGCTCCATCACCACGATCCGATCCGCATGCTGGATGGTTGAGAGCCGGTGCGCCACGATGAGCGTGGTGCGGCCCTGCATCAGGCGGTTCAGCGCTTCCTGCACCAGCCGTTCGGATTCGGTGTCGAGTGCCGAGGTTGCTTCGTCGAGCAACAGGATCGGTGCGTCCTTGTAGAGTGCGCGGGCGATGGCGAGGCGCTGCCGCTGGCCGCCTGAAAGTTCGGTCGCGTTGTGGCCGAGCACGGTGTCGATGCCCTGCGGCAGGCTCTGCACATGCATCGTGAGGTTGGCGGCTTCCACGGAGGCGATCACGCGCGCACGGTCGATCGTGGCACCGAGTGCCACGTTGGCCGCGAGCGTGTCGTTCAGCATGACGACGTCCTGGCTCACCATCGCGAACTGGGCACGCAGGCTGGCCAGTTTCCATTGGTCGATTGCATGGCCGTCGAGCAGCACGGCGCCGCCGCTCGGGAGCACGAAGCGCGGCAGCAGGTTGACCAGCGTGGTCTTGCCGGAGCCGGAGGGCCCCACGAAGGCAATCACTTCGCCGGGCTCGATCGTCAGGTTCACGCCGTCCAGCGCCCGGGCTTCGTCGGCGCCGCGATAGTTCACTTGGACGTTGCGCAGTTCGATGTGGCCGGCCGCGCGGGCGGCCTCGAAACCGCCTTGCGGTTCGGCGCCGACATCGTCGATGAGCACCAGTCCGCGCTCGAGCGCTGCGAGGCCGCGCGTGATCGGGTTGGCCATGTCGGCCAGCCGCCGGATCGGTGCGATCAACATCAGCATGGCCGTGATGTAGGCCACGAAGCCGCCTACCGTCAGGCCCTGTTCGCCGCTTTGCCAGAGCGCGATCATCACCACCACCGACAGCGCCACGGCGGCCAGCAACTGCGTGAGCGGCGTCATGGCGGCCGAAGCAATGGTTGATTTGACGGCGAGCCGGTTCAGGCTCTGGCTCAACTGCTCGAAGCGGGCGAGCTGGCCGGTTTCGGCACCATGCAGCCGCACCATGCGGTGCGCCAGCACGTTCTCTTCGACCACGTAGGCGAGGTCGTCGGTGGCCTTCTGGCCGAGGCGCGTGAGGTGGTACAGCCGCTTCGACAGCACCTTCATGATCCAGGCCACGCCCGGCACCAGCACGCCGACGATCAGTGTGAGTTTCCAGTTCAGGTAGATCAGATAGGCGAGCAGTGCGATCAGCGTGAAGCCGTCGCGCGACAACCCAAGCAGCGCCTGCACCAGCAGCATGGCGCCTGTCTGCACCTCGTAGACCACGGTGTTCGACAGCGCACTGGCCGACTGGCGCGAGAACAATGCCAGTTCCGCGGCGAGCAGCCGCTCGAACAGTACGCGACGCAACCGCTGCATGCCCTCGTTGGCAATGCGTGCCAGCGCGTACTGCGAAATGAATTGCGCGACGCCCCGAACTGCAAACAAAAGGATGATGGCGGCAGGCACCGTCCACAGCGCGAGCTGTCCGCGCGTGAAGCCGCGGTCGAGCAGCGGCTTGAGCAGCGCGGGCATCAGTGGTTCGGTGAGCGCGGCGATCATCGCGGTCGCGATGCCGAGCGTCCACCACCGGCGGGAGCCGCCGAACCATGTCATCAGCCTTGCCAGCCGGCGCATCAGGGGAGGGCGCGCGCTCGCGTCGGCGGGGGAAGACTGCATGGCGGCGCATTCTACGGGTGGCACTTGCACCAGGCCCTTGCACCGGAAGGCCATACACAGTTTGTGACGTTGCCTGCGGCGCAATGTGTACCATGTAGCCTCGTTACGCCCGGGCCAGAAACTTTCTTCCCGGAAACATCTCCGATCTGCATGAACAAGCCGTTGCCCGTTTCTTTCCCAACTCCTTCTTCATCGTTTTTCACCCGCCGCGGCCTTGTCGCGGCTCTCGCTGCCTCCCCCGTGATCCCTGCACTGGCCCAGTTCCGGGTCGAGGTGTCGGGCGTGGGGCTCACGCAGTTGCCGATCGCGCTCGTCCCGTTCAAGGGGCAGGACGCGTCGCCCCAAAAGATTTCTGCCATCGTGCAGGCCGATCTTGAACGCAGCGGCCAGTTCCGCGGCGTCGATGCATCGGGCCAGGCGCTCGATGAAACCTCGCGTCCCGATCTCACGCTTTGGCGCCAGCGCACTGCCGATTCGGTGGTGGCAGGCAGCGTCACGCGCCTTGCCGACGGCCGCTACACGGTGCTGTTCCGATTGTGGGACGTGGTGCGTGGCCAGGATCTGGGCGGCCAGAGCTACACCGTGCCGCAGGGCGACCTGCGCTTGGCATCGCACCGCATCGCCGACTTCGTCTACGAAAAGCTGACTGGCGAAAAAGGCATCTTCTCAACCCGCATTGCCTATGTGACCAAGGCCGGCAGCCGTTATTCCCTCTGGGTCGCCGATGCCGATGGCGAGAACGCGCAGGCTGCGCTCGCGAGCCCGGAGCCCATCATCTCTCCGGTGTGGTCGTCCAATGGATCGCAACTGGCCTATGTGTCGTTCGAGTCGCGCAAGCCCGTGGTCTACGTGCACAACGTGGCCAACGGACAGCGGCGCCTGCTGGCCAACTTCCGCGGCTCCAACAGCGCGCCGGCCTGGGCGCCCGATGGCAATTCGCTGGCGGTGACGCTGAGCCGCGACGGTGGTTCGCAGCTCTACACGATCCCGGCTGCGGGCGGCGAACCGCGGCGGCTTACGCAAAGCAACAGCATCGACACCGAGCCGGTGTTTTCGGCTGATGGCAGCACCATCTACTTCGTGAGCGACCGCGGTGGTGCGCCGCAAATCTACAAAATGGGCGCCAGCGGCGGCAACCCGACGCGGGTCACCTTCAGCGGCACCTACAACATTTCGCCGTCAATCAGCGGAGATGGCCGGTGGTTGGCCTACATCTCGCGGGTGGGCGGAGCCTTCAAACTCCACGTGATGGAGTTGGCCACCGGCAATGTGACGGCCATCACCGACACCAGCGCCGATGAAAATCCGAGTTTTGCACCGAACAGCAAGCTGATCGTCTACGCCACCCAGCTGCAAGGCAGGGAAGCGCTGATGACGACCACGCTCGATGGAAAAATCAAGGCACGGCTGGCGGGGCAGGCAGGCGACATACGGGAACCGGACTGGGGTCCGTTTCAAAAGCAATGATTAACTTGAGGAGTTCGAGAATGTTGAAACGTACGATTTATTCGCTCGCCATCGTGGCGCTGATTGCCGGTTGCTCGTCGGGCACCAAGCTGAACGACACGCCGGTCACAGACGGCCGCGCTGGCGGCATGGGCCAGGGCGCGCAAAGCGGTGTGGCTCCTGTCACCATCGACCAGAGCGCGCTGAATGCGCAAGGCCCGGTGGGCGTCGCCCGCATCGTGTATTTCGACTACGACAGCTACACGGTCAAGCCCGAGTTCCAGTCGCTGATCGATGCGCACGCACGTTTCCTCAAGACGAATCCTGCACGTCGTGTTTCGATCGAAGGCCATACCGACGAACGTGGCGGCCGCGAATACAACCTGGCACTCGGCCAGAAGCGTTCTGAAGCCGTGCGCCGCGCACTCGCGCTGCTCGGCGTCGGCGACAGCCAGGTCGAAGCTGTGAGCTTCGGCAAGGAAAAGCCGGCAGTGCAGGGCGGCGGTGAAGCGGCGTGGGCACAGAACCGTCGCGCCGAGATTTCCTACCGTTGATGATGATGGCCAGGCTGAGCCTGCGGCGTGCGGCCTGCGCCGCCGCCGTGCTGTGTGTCTCGATGGGCGCGAACGCGGCCTTGTTCGAGGATGACGAGGCGCGCCGCGCCATCCTCGACCTGCGTCAACGCGTCGAGACCATGCGGGTGCAGTCGGAAGGCGCCGCGCAGCGGGCCAGCGAACAGAACGCGCGCTCGGTGCTCGAACTGCAGTCGCAGATCGAAGCACTGCGGGCGGATCTGGCCCGCATGACGGGCCAGAACGAACAGCTGGCCAAGACCGTGTCGGATCTGCAGCAACGTCAGTCGACCGTGGACGATCGGTTGAAGAAGAGCGAGCCCTCGCAGGTCGCGGTCGATGGCCGCGAGTTCACGGCCGACCCGCGCGAGAAGTCCGACTTCGATGCAGCGCTGGGCGTGTTCCGCGCCGGCCAGTTCGCGCAGGCGCAAACCGCGTTTGCCGAGTTCGTCAAACGTTATCCACAGAGCGGCTACAACCCGTCGGCCTTGTTCTGGTTGGGCAACGCGCAGTACGCGACGCGCAACTACAACGAGGCGATCGCCAATTTCCGTTCGATGCTGTCGCTTGCGCCGGACCATGCAAAGGCGCCCGAAGCAGTGCTGTCGATTGCGAACTGCCAGATCGAGCTGAAGGACACGCGCGCTGCGCGCCGCACGCTGGAAGACCTAGTCAAGGCCTACCCGCAGTCCGAAGCGGCCCAGGCAGGTCGCGAGCGCCTCTCCCGTCTGAAGTAGCAGGCGTCGCGGTGGACGCTCTCGCGTTGCCTGCCGCACCGCTCCCCGAAGAAGCCGACCTCGCGCGGCGCTTCGGTGGACTGGAGCGCCTTTACGGCGTGCCGGGGGCCAACAGCATCCGCAACGCGCACGTGCTTGTCGCCGGCATCGGTGGGGTAGGGTCGTGGGCCGTCGAGGCGCTCGCCCGCAGCGGTGTGGGGAGGCTGACGCTGATCGACCTCGACCATATCGCCGAGTCGAACATCAATCGCCAGATCCACGCGCTCGACAACACGGTCGGCCAGGCCAAGGTCGAGGCCATGGCGGCGCGCATTGCCCATATCAACCCCGACTGCCGCGTGCTGGCCATCGACGAATTCGTCGAGCCCGACAACTGGCCTGCATTGGTGCAGGCGGCGGTCGACGCACACGGGCCGTTGAGTGCCGTGATCGACGCATGCGACGACGGGCGCGCCAAGCTCTCGATGGCGGTCTGGGCGCGCGCGAGCCGCAGCCGCTTCATCACGGTGGGCGCTGCGGGCGGCAAGCGGCTCGCGCACCAGGTCGAGATCGACGACATCGCGCTGGCGACGCACGACCCGTTGCTGGCGCAGATGCGCAACCGCCTGCGCAAGCTGCATGGCGCCCCGCGCGAGGGCAAGAAGATAGGCGTGCCCGGCGTGTTCAGCCGAGAGGCCGTGGCGCCGCCCGATGCGAGCTGCGCCATCGACGAGGGCGACGGCAGCCTGAACTGCCATGGCTACGGCTCGGTCGTCAGCGTCACCGCCACCTTCGGACAATGCGCCGCAGGCTGGGTTCTCGACCAGATTGCACGGGCCGGCACGCTATAATCATTGGCTTTGCCGGGCTAGCTGCCTGGCGAGATGAGATCAGAGTGGGACGTTAGCTCAGTTGGTAGAGCAGCGGACTTTTAATCCGTTGGTCACAAGTTCGAATCTTGTACGTCCTACCACCGAACCCGCGTGGAATATAAAAAGCCTGCTATCGAAAAGATAGCAGGCTTTTTGCTTTTCCGCTGCGTTGCTTGATTGTTGCCCGTCAACAGGCAGCGGGATTGGAACCACGCGGTTCCATGGCTTCCCTGATCAAACCAATTGGGTATCGCCCCTGATCGCGAGTGGCTCGCAGGTTCGGGAGCGGGAGGTCAAAAACCAAAAGCAGGCTGCGAAGCGCGGCGAAGAGTTCGCGGGAGCCTGCCGTCTTTTCGATGTAGATGTCGGCGCCGGCATCGATGCATTCGTCGGCAACGTCAGCTGCGGGCGATGCCGAATAAACCGCCAGGGGCACGCCGGGAAAATGCCGCTTGACCTTCTTGACCCCGGAGCAGCCCCTCGCGTCGGGCAGGTTCAGATCCAGGAGGATCAGGCCGGGAGATCCCGTCAAATCCACGCTCGGCATGAGTTCGGCCAGGCATCCGAGTTCGACCACCTTCCGATGGGGGTGCAGTCGGCGCATCACCATGGCGATGGCGTCGCGCATCATGGCGTGATCGTCGACGACATAGATGTTCATGGCGGCGCGCGCAGGGGCTGTGCTGCGATGCTGCCGCGCAAGTCGACTGTGAATGCCTTGGCAGGCGTGGTCATAGGCGTTCCCCGGTCAAAGCTGGGATCCCGACCATATCTCAGGCACTCCGGGAGCTCTGTACGGCGGCGTACAGAGCAAGCGAACAGAGCGAAAATCAGGCCATGTGCTTGCCGTTGCGCAAAACAGATTCGGCTGCGCCAGTCGAAACCAGGCCAACCGCAGTGGCGCGCAGCAATTCGGCTCGCAGGGCAGCCTCGAGCTGGTGGCGAGCGGCATCGGGGCGGTCGTGTTCGTACTCTTCATCCAGTTCGCAATGAAGGTAATAATCAACCCGTCCCATCAGGCGCTCTATGGCCGCCGCAAGGTCTGTCTCGTTCATCCTCATCCTCTCGGGAGAAACGCGCCTGCGTCGGCGCTGTTTCTTGACCTCCCTGCACGGCGCCAGCTGAATCAGGCTGGCCCTCTCTCAGTGTGATCCTTTTCGGCGAAACCCACATGCAAGAGGGTATTCGATTTGGCGCGAAATTGCGTTATCGGTAACACCAATATCTTTCGATTCACTATACCGAAGCCTGACGGGAAGTCAGAAGCTTCCCCGGACATGGCGCGTCACCATTTGTACATTTTTGTCACCGCCGCAACAGTTGCTGCACCACGCCGCGCAGCCGTGAGCGCCCGGCGGGCGCAGGCGTTTCCAGCTTTCGCAGGGGTGCGGCGCCTGTGGCAGGAGGGGCCGGAAGCAGGTGCTGCGCTGCTTTGGCAACGCGCACGCAGTCCTTGATGTGCTGTTCGCCCAGGGTGCGCAGCGCCGCATAGCCCAGCACGGCCGAGATGGCCTGGCCGGCCAGCGGCACGTATTTGGTCGCCTGCTTGGCCGTCAGGCGGATGCCGGCATGCTTTGCCAGCGTGATCAGCAGTTCGCGGGTGACGAGCTTGCCGACCAGCAGGGCGCCCACGGCGGCGGCCGCTTTTTGCACGCCTTCCCGGCGCTGCGGGCCGAGTCGGTCGAGTTGCGTCAACGAGAGGCCGAACTCGGCGCTGATCTGCGGCACCAGCCGCGACAGCAGCGCGGCATCGGCTGCCCAATCCAGCCCTGGGATCGGCATCGCGCTGGCGGCCGCACCGATCAGCGCCTTGCGCCCGAGCAGGCGTCGGCTGCGCTGGATTGCAGCAATCAGGCGTGGATCGCCCTGGGCAAGCTCGATGGCGGAAGGCATGCCGCCAGCGTAGCAGGCTCAGCTGGCGAGCGCTTCGAGTTGATCCGACAGCGCCAGCCAGCGCTCTTCCAGCGTGGCGATCTCGGCGTTGAGCGCCTTGAGCCGCTTGCCGGCCTCGGCCATCTCGGCGGGTGCCAGCGACCCGGCCAGGCGGGCCTCGAGCGCGGTCTTGTCGGCGCTGGCCGCTGCAAGGCGCGCATCGATCTGCGCGATCTCGCGTTTCAGCGGTTTTTGCTGTTCGCCGCGCTGCTGCACATCCGATCGGGCTGCAGGCGCGGCCGGCGCCGCCGCAACCGCTGCGGCCGAGCGGGAGGCTTCCTTCGCCTCCTCGCGCATCCGCTTGGCCTCGTCCAGCAGGTAGCGCTGGTAGTCGTCGAGGTCACCGTCGAAATCGGTGACCACGCCGCGGCCGACAAGCCAGAACTCGTCGCACACCGAGCGCAGCAGCGCGCGGTCATGGCTCACCAGCATCAGCGTGCCCTCGAACTCGTTGAGTGCCACGGCCAGCGCTTCGCGCGTTGCCAGATCCAGATGGTTGGTGGGTTCGTCGAGCAGCAGCAGGTTGGGGCGCTGCCAGACCATCATGGCCAGCACCAGCCGCGCCTTCTCGCCGCCGCTCATGGTGCCGACCGGTTGCTTGACCATGTCGCCGCTGAAATTGAAGCTGCCCAGGAAACCGCGCAGCGCCTGCTCGCCGGTGCTTTCCTTGACGGCGCTGCCCAGTTCGCGCGCCATGCGCACCATGTGCTCCAGGGGGTTGTCCTGCGGGCGCAGCACGTCGAGCTCCTGCTGCGCAAAGTAGCCGATGTTGAGGCCCTTGCCCTCGGTCACGGTGCCGGCCAGCGCGCCCATCTCGCGCGCGATGGTCTTCACCAGCGTCGACTTGCCCTGGCCGTTGGCGCCCAGGATCCCGATGCGCTGGCCACCCTGCACCGAGCGGCTCACGCCGGTCAGGATAGTCTTGGGTGCCTCGTCTTCGACCTGGTAGCCGAAGCTCGCGCCGGTGATCGACAGCATCGGATTCGGGATGTTGCCGGGCTCCTTGAATTCGAAGGTGAAGTCGGCCTCGGCCAGCAGCGGCGCGACCTTTTCCATGCGCTCCAGCGCCTTGACACGGCTTTGCGCCTGTTTGGCCTTGCTGGCCTTGGCCTTGAAGCGGTCGATGAATTTCTGCAGGTGGGCGATCTTGTCTTGCTGCTTGGCGAAGGCCGTTTGCTGCAGTGCCATCTGCTCGGCGCGCAGCGTTTCGAAGGCGCTGTAGTTGCCGCCGTAGCGCGTGAGCTGCGCGTTCGCGATGTGCAGCGTGACGTCGGTCACCGCGTCCAGGAACTCGCGGTCATGGCTGATCACGATCATGGTGCCGGCGTACTTCTGAAGCCAAGCTTCGAGCCAGACCAGCGCGTCCAGGTCCAGATGGTTGGTGGGTTCGTCGAGCAGCAGGAGGTCGCTCGGGCACATCAGCGCTCGGGCCAGTTGCAGGCGCATGCGCCAGCCGCCGGAAAAACTGTTGACCGGCCCGTCGAGCTCGTGCGACTTGAAGCCGAGGCCCAGAATCAGCGCCTGCGCGCGCGGCACCGCGTCGTGCTCGCCGGCATCGGCCAGGTCGGTGTAGGCGTGGGCCAGCTCCATGCCGATGTCGGCGTCCTCGGGATCGGCTTCGTACGCGGCTTCGATGGCGGCGAGCGTGGTGCGCAAGCCGACCAGCCGGGTGTCTCCGCCCACCACGAAGTCGGTGGCCGATTCTTCGGTCTCGGGCATGTCCTGCGCCACCTGCGCCATGCGCCACTGCTTGGGGATGTAGAAGTCGCCGCCGTCTTCGTGCAGCGTGCCGTTGAAGAGCGCGAACAGGGTCGACTTGCCGGCGCCGTTGCGCCCGACCAGGCCGACTTTTTCACCGGGGTTGAGGGTGACGGTCGCGCCGTCGAGCAGCTTCTTGGCGCTGCGACGCAGGACGACATTTTTGAGAGTGATCATGGACTCGGCGCAATAAGGCCCAGGGCTTCGACTGCGGCCAGTACCGTCGCGGCCTGGGTGTCGTGGGCAAGAATGAAGGGGTCGCCGTAGATCGTTTCGTCAGGAAACTCGGTGATCAAGGTCAGGGCGGGAGAGCCCGGACGGTTGACCTCGCTGATCATGCAGGCCGTGCCATGGATGACTTCGAACGGAAGATCGCCGGCGTGGGCATTGTAACTTGCACGCTGTGCGGCGTTGAAGGCCATCAGGGCCGGCCGCAGAGCCAGTTGCCGGCAGACATGCTCGGCCAACATGCTGGCGCGTGCCTCCCAGCCTGTGTGGTACCGGACGATCAGAAAAAAGCCCTTGGGCACCGTCCAGAGTTCAAATCCGCGCGGAATGTAGCCGGTCAGTGGCCGTGTCCACTCATGTGCCGGATAGCCATGCAGGTTGACGTGCAGTTGCGCGCCCGAGAGCGCCAGCGCCTGTTGGCGCGCCTCGCGTTCGTAGTACGGCGGCTGGTCGCGGTACTCGAGATCGTCGCCGAGCGCGGTGTAGCGCGCCGCATGGTGCATGTGGCACGGTGCGTGGGCGCACAACTCGCGGTGCAGCGCATAGCCGTCGGGGTTCTCGAGCGGGATCAACGCGAAGTGCGCGCCGGGTCGCTGTGCGAGCTGCTGCGCGGCGCGCAGCGCGCCAACCACGCCCGAGGTTTCGTTCGCGTGCTGCGCGCCGCTGATCAGCAGTGCCGGCCCGTCGCCGGGATGGTAGACACCGCGCACCACACGACCCTGCCGGGTCGCGGTTTCGAAGCGCTGGCCGGGAATGCGCGCCAGTTCGCTCGCCGTGCGTGCGAGGGAGAGCGGCGCACCGGCCAGGGCCAGTGGCCCGTTGTCGGCAGGCGCGGGGTCGCAGCGGGTTGGCGAACCATGGGGGGTGAGCGCGATGCGCAGACGCACCGCACCTTCGCTGGGCCGCACATCCGGCACGATCTGTCCCGGTTGGAGGCGGCGGTCGCCGGTGGCCCGGCCGCTGCGGCGCTGGAACACCTCGAGCAGCGAGAAGTAAAGGTCTTCGTGCAGCGCCTCGTGGCTGTTGATCCATCCGGCTTCGAGTGGTGATTCCAATGCGATGCCGGGAAAGTCGACGCGGATGTCGAGCCGCTCGAAGTAGGGCTCGGTGTCGGGCCAGGGATGGCTCTGAAGGAAGGCCATCGCATGCCGGAACAGCGCTTCATAGTCGGACTCGCGCGCGCCATCGGCCACGACGTCATTGCCCTTGCGCACGCGCAACCAGCCGGTCGGGGACAGCAGCGTTTCGCCGAGGTGGTCGGTGTGCACGCGGTTCGGCGCGAACACCGCGTCGGTACGCAGCCGCCCGTCGTGCCAACGCAGGTCGACCTGGTAGCAGGGCGGCGCGTCGTCCACCGGCTTCGGCGCCAGCACCAGCGCGGCGCCACCGACCATCGACACCAGCGGATAGGCCTCGAGCGCGAAGCGGCGCGGCGATGCATGCGGATGCACCGGGTAGTGCACCGTCACCTGCGCCAGCCCGGCAGTGTCGACCTGTTCCAGAAAGTGATGCACCAGCGGCTTGTAGGCGCTGTGCAAACTTGCCTCGACGCCCGTCGCGCGCAGACGCTGCTCGGCGGCGCGGCGCGCGGCAAGCCCCTCGAACAGCCAACCGTCGACCACGACGCCGGGCGCTTGCGCCGCCCGCAACTCGTCCACCCACGCGTCCAGCGTGCGCGGCAATGAGAGGTCGAGGAGGGGGCGCATGGGTCGTCAGGAGGGTTCGCTGCCCGCGCGGGGTGCCTGGGGCCGTGGCTAGTGCAAGTCCCGCATCAGCGTCTCGCGCGTCAGCAGCAGCACCTGGTCGTCGCCGGCCGATGTTTCGAGCCAGACGGCTTCGAGACTTGGGAAGGCCGATTCGAAATGCTCCCGTTCGTTGCCGATCTCGAGCACCAGCACCGCGCGCTCGCTCATGGTTGCAGGCGCCGCCGCGAGCAGGGCGCGGATGAAGTCCATGCCGTCAGTGCCTCCGGCCAGCGCCAGTTCGGGCTCGGCGCGGTATTCGGCTGGCAAGGCGGCCATGCTGCCTGCATTGACGTAGGGCGGATTGCACAGGATCAGGTCGTATGGGCCCGGCAGTGCAGCGAGGCCATCGGATTCGACCAGCGTGATGCGCGCGTCGAGCCCATGCCGCGTGACGTTGATGGCCGCGACCTCGAGCGCCGACGTGGAGATGTCCGCCGCCGTCACGCGAACGTCCGGGTAGGTCATCGCCGCCAGCACCGCGAGGCTGCCGTTGCCGGTGCAGAGATCGAGCACCTGCTGTGTGTGCTCGCCGAGCCAGTAGTCGATGCTGCCATCGACCAGCAACTCGGCGATGAAGCTGCGCGGCACGATCGCGCGCTCGTCGACGTAGAAGGGAACGCCCTGCAGCCAGGCCTCCTTGGTGAGGTAGGCCGCGGGCTTGCGGGTTTCGATGCGTGCCGTCAAAAGTGTGGCGACCCGCGCGGCATCGGCAGGCGCCACCACCCGCTCGGCCACCGAGTCCAGGTCATCGACGGGCAGCTTGAGCTGCCACAGCACGAGCCACGCTGCCTCGTCGAAGGCGTTGTCGGTGCCGTGCCCGAAGGCCACGCCGGCCTCGGCCAGCTGCTTCGCGCCGGCCTCGATCAATTCGATGACGGTGCCCATCAGGCCAGCGACCGCTCGAGTCGTTCCAGCGTGCGGCGGTAGATGTTCTTGAGCGGCTCGATCGCATCGACGGCGATGTGCTCGTCGATCTTGTGGATGCTCGCGTTGACCGGGCCCAGTTCGACCACCTGCTTGCAGATTTTCGCGATGAAGCGTGCGTCGCTGGTGCCGCCGCTGGTCGAGAGTTCGGTGGTGATGCCGGTCTCGTCGTGGATCGCGGCCTGAACGGCCGCCACCAGCTCGCCGGGCGGGGTCAGAAAGGGCAGGCCACCGACCGTCCAGGCGAGCGTGTAGTCGAGGCCATGGGCATCGAGCACGGCCTGCACGCGCTGCTGTAGCGACTCGGGCGTCGATTCGGTCGAAAAGCGGAAGTTGAAGTCGATCACCGCAGCACCCGGAATCACGTTGCTGGCGCCGGTGCCCGCGTGGAAGTTGCTGATCTGCCAGCTGGTCGGCTGGAAGTACGCGTTGCCGGCGTCCCAGCCGCCGGCTGCGTTGATCGCCACCAGCTCGGCCAACGCCGGCGCGAACGCGTGCACCGGGTTCTTCGCAAGGTGCGGGTAGGCGATGTGGCCCTGCACGCCGTTCATCGTGAGCTTTCCGCTCATGGTGCCGCGGCGCCCGTTCTTGATCATGTCGCCGCAGCGTTCGACCGAGGTCGGTTCACCCACGATGCAGAAGTCGACCACGTCGCCGCGTGCGGCCAGCGTGTTGCAGACCACGACGGTGCCGTCGATACCCGGGCCCTCTTCGTCGCTCGTGAGCAGCAGCGCGATCGACAGGCGCGGGTCGGGCGTGGCGGCCAGGAACTCCTCGATGGCCACGACGAAGGCGGCAAGCGAGGTCTTCATGTCGCAGGCGCCCCGGCCATAGAGCAGGCCGCCGCGGTGGGTGGGCGTGAACGGATGGCTCGTCCATTGCGCGAGGGGGCCGGTAGGCACCACGTCCGTGTGGCCGGCGAACGCGATGGTTCGGGTGGCGCCATGCGCGGTCGCCGCAGCCCGTTTGGCCCAGAGGTTCGTGACCCGGAAATCGGCCGGCCCGCTTTCGATGGTTTCCAGTGCGAAGCCCAGCCGTGCCAGCCGCTCGCCGAGAATCTGCTGGCAGCCCCCGTCGTCGGGTGTGACAGAGGGGCGCGAGATCAGTTGTTCGGCAAGATGCAGCGTTCGGGACATGAGGGAGGCGAGGGGCTTAGAACTTCACATCCAGTGTGATGTCGGTGAAGGTCGGCTCTTCGACCTGGTCCATCAGGCTGCGCTCTTCCGCTTTCGCCGCGGGCTTGTTGCGGTTCTGCAGGCGCCACATCAGGTTGGTCGGCGAGTCGGCTTGCAGCAGGCCTTCGGCCCGCGTGACCACGTCGTCGTTGATCAGGCGTGCGATGTCTTCCTCGAAGGTCTGCGAGCCTTCGGCCATCGACTGCTCCATGGCTTCCTTTACTGCCGAGAAGTCACCCTTTTCGATGAACTCGGCCACGAGCGCGGTGTTCAGCAGGACTTCGAGCGCGGGCACCCGGTTGCCGGTCGGCGTGCGCAGCAGGCGCTGCGCCACGATCGCTCGCAACGCGCTGCCGAGGTCGCCCAGCAGCGTGGCGCGCACCTCGACCGGGTAGAAGCTCAAGATGCGGTTCAGCGCACGGTGGCTGTTGTTGGCATGCAGCGTGGCCACGCAGAGGTGGCCCGATTGCGCGTAGGCGATGGCGGCCGTCATGGTCTCGCGGTCGCGGATTTCGCCGATCTGGATCACGTCGGGTGCCTGGCGCAACGCGTTCTTCAGCGCAATCTGCAGCGATTGCGTGTCGCTGCCCACGTCGCGCTGGTTCACCATCGATTTCTTGTTGGTGTAGGTGAACTCGATCGGCTCCTCGACCGTCAGGATGTGGCCGCTGGCGTTTTCGTTGCGGTAGTCGAGCATCGAGGCCAGCGTGGTGGTCTTGCCAGCACCGGTGGCGCCCACCATCAGGATCAGCCCGCGCTTTTCCATGATCAGCGTCTTCAGGATCTCGGGCAGGTTCAGGTCGTCAAAGGTCGGGATCACCGACGCAATGTGGCGCACCACCACGGCGTAGGTGCCGCGCTGGCGCATCGCGCTGATCCGGTAGTTGCCCGCGCCTTCGAGCGCAATGGCCATGTTGAGCTCGCCCATGCGTTCGAGCTCGGCGATGCGGCTCTCATGCACCACCTCCGCCAGCAGGTGCAGCGGCGCATCGGGTGGCAGGATCTGCGCGTTGATCGGCAGGCAGGTCCCGTTGATGCGGATCAGGGCCGGCGAGTGCGCCGAGAGGTAGATGTCCGACGCTTTGCGTTCGGCCATCAGGCGAAGAATTCGCTCCATCGTTCCGGTCATCGGGACTCCTCCGGCGGGTTGTAGAAAAGAAAAGGATCAGTCGCGCAGCAGGTCGTTCAGCGAGGTGGTCGAGCGCGTCTTGGCGTCGACCTTCTTGACGATGATCGCAGCGTACATGTTGTACTTGCCGCCGGGCTTCGGCAGGCTGCCGCTCACCACCACCGAGCCGGCGGGCACGCGGCCGTAGCTCACGCTGTCGGTGGCACGGTCGTAGATAGGGGTGCTCTGGCCGATGAACACGCCCATCGACAGCACCGAGTTCTCTTCGACGACCACGCCTTCGACCACTTCGGAGCGCGCGCCGATGAAGCAGTTGTCCTCGATGATGGTCGGGCCGGCCTGCAGCGGCTCCAGCACGCCGCCGATGCCGACGCCGCCCGAAAGGTGCACATTGGCGCCGATCTGCGCGCACGAGCCCACCGTGGCCCAGGTGTCGACCATGGTGCCTTCGCCGACGTAGGCGCCGATGTTCACGTAGCTGGGCATCAGGATCGCGCCCTTGGCGATGTAGCTGCCGCGGCGCGCCACGGCGGGCGGCACGATGCGCACGCCGGCTTCCTTGAGCTCGCTGGCCGACAGGTGCGAGAACTTGGTCGGCACCTTGTCGTAGAAGCCGAGCGAGCCGGCCTGCATCTGCTCGTTGTCCTTCAGGCGGAACGACAGCAGCACGGCCTTCTTGATCCACTGGTGCACCGTCCACTGGCCGACGCTCTCGCGCGTGGCCACGCGCAGGTGGCCGTTGTTGAGCTCGGCGATGACGTGTTCGACAGCTTCGAGCACTTCCTTGGGCGCCTGGGTGGCGGAAAGGTTGGCGCGGTCTTCCCACGCGGCGTCGATGGTCTGCTGGAGTTGTTGGGTCATGAAGAAAGGTCTCTTTGGATAAACTGAACGATGCGCCCGGCGGCCTCGACGCACTCGGCGGTGTCGGCCACCAGGGCCATGCGAATCCGCCCACGGCCCGGGTTGCGACCTTGCGAATCGCGTGCCAGGTAGCTTCCGGGCAAAACCGTCACATTGTATTGAGCGTACAGGGCGCGGGCGAAAGCCTCGTCGTCCCCGTTCCAGGCGGCTGGAATGCCGGCCCACAGGTAGAAGCTGGCGTCGGGCAGGGCCACGTCCAGCACGGCCTCGAGCATCGGCGTGACCGCGGCGAACTTGGCCCGGTACAGCGCGCGGTTCTCCACGACATGGGCTTCATCGTTCCAGGCCGCGATGCTGGCGGCCGCCACGCTGCCGCTCATGGCACTGCCGTGGTAGGTGCGGTAGAGCAGAAAGCGCTTGATGATGGCCGCATCCCCCGCGACGAAGCCGCTGCGCAGCCCCGGCACGTTGCTGCGCTTTGACAAAGATGTCAGGGCGATCAGGTTCCTGAAGTCGTGGCGCCCCAGTTTGTCGGCCGCTTCGAGGCCGCCGAGCGGCGGCTCGTCGCGGAAATAGATCTCGCTGTAGCACTCGTCGGCCGCGATCACGAAGCCGTGCCGATCCGACAGCGCGAACAGCTTGCGCCACTCGTCCAGCGGCATCACCGCGCCGGTCGGGTTGCCGGGCGAGCAGACGAACACGAGTTGGGTGCGGGCCCAGACCTCTTCCGGCACGCTGTCCCAATCTACCGCGAAGTTGCGCTCGGCCAGGCTGGGCGCGTAGTGCACTTCGGCGCCGGCCAGCAGCGCCGCGCCCTCGTAGATTTGATAGAACGGATTGGGCGAGACGACCACCGGGCCAGGCCTGGCGCTCGCGTCCACCACCGTTTGGGCCAATGCAAACAGCGCCTCGCGCGAGCCATTGACCGGCAGCACCTGGGTCGCCGGATCCAGCGCCAGTCCATAGCGTCGCTGCAGCCACCCGGTGAAGGCGGCGCGCAATGCGGGGGTGCCTGCCGTTGCGGGGTACATGGCCAGCGCACCAAGGCCTTCGGTGAGCGCATCCTTGATGAACTGCGGCGTGGGGTGCTTGGGTTCGCCGATGCCAAGGCTGATGGGCGGGAACGCGGCGTCCGGTGTGACGCCTGCAAAAAGCTGCTTGAGCCGCTCGAACGGGTAGGGCTGCAGTCTGGCGAGCAGGGGATTCATGCCCGCGATTATCGGGGACGGCCCGCAGGGCCGAAGCGCTCGCGCGCCCGTTCAGGCGTTGCCGCGGCGATAGAAGGCCAGCGATGCGGCCAGCGCCAGCAGCATGGCGCCGCAGGTGCGATCGAGCCAGCGCGTGGCCGATGCGGTGAGCAGGCGCATGGCGCGGGCGCCGACAAATGCGTAGATGCACATCACGGCCACGTCCAGTGACGCGAACAACAACGCGATGGCGATGTACTGCGGCGTCTGCGCCACTGCCGGATCGATGAACTGCGGCAGCAGTGCCGAGCAGAACAGATAGCCCTTCGGGTTGGTCACCGCGACCAGGAAGGACTTGAAAAAGACCTGCCGGCCGGTACGTCGTCCACCGCCGCCCGGGCCCGCCACAGGCACATCGAAACCGCCGCGCGAGCGCAGCATCCGGATGCCGAGCCATGCAAGGTAGAGAGCACCCGCCCACTTGAGCATCGAGAACCAGAACTCCGACGCCGCGAGCAATGCGCCCAGGCCGAGCGCCACCGCGCCGACCAGCACGAAATCAGACAGCGCCGCGCCCAGCATGCCCGGCAGCGCGCCGCGCACGCCGTGGCGCGAGCCGTTGCTCAGGGCCAGCAGCACGGTCGGCCCGGGCGTGGCGATGGCGGCCAGCGCGACGATCGAGAACAGGAGGGCGGTCGTGAACGTCATGGGCACCGGCCTTTCGTGCGGATCAGAGTTTCTTGACGAGAACCTGGCTTTTGCGGTCCCAGTTGTACTTGCGCTTGCGCGCCTCGGGCAGCCATTCTGGATCCACCTGCACGAAGCCGCGCTTGATGAACCAGTGCATGGTGCGCGTTGTCAGCACGAAGATGCTCTCGAGGCCCATCCCCTTTGCGCGCTGCTCGACGCGCTTGAGGATGCGCTCGCCGTCGCCCTGCGACTGCACGTTGGGCGACACCGTCAGGGCCGCCATCTCGGCGGTGCGCGCCTCGGGGTAGGGATAGAGCGCGGCACAGCCGAAGATCACGCCGTCGTGCTCGATGACCGTGTAGTGGCCGACGTCGCGCTCGATCTCGGTGCGGTCGCGCTTGACCAGCGTGCCGTCGCGCTCGAAAGGCTCGATCAGTTGCAGGATGCCGCCGATGTCGTCGGCCGTGGCTTCGCGCAGCGACTCGAGCTTTTCGTCGATCACCATGGTGCCGATGCCGTCGTGCACGTACACCTCGAGCAGCAGCGCGCCGTCGACCGCGAACGGCAGGATGTGGTTGCGTTCGACGCCGCCCTTGCAGGCCTTGACGCAGTGCTGCAGGTAAAAGGCGCTGTCGGTCGGGCGTTGCGCCGGTGCCAGCTTGGCCAGCAATTTCTCGGCGGCAGCCAGCGGCAGTTCGGTGTCGATCGGGTTGTCTTCGCTCACCGGCAGGCTGGTGTCGAGCGGAATGCCGGGGATCTCGGTCAGGAAGAGCAGCTTGTCGGCCTGGATCGAGATCGCGACGCTGGTGGCCACCTCTTCCATCGTGAGGTTGAAGGCCTCGCCGGTGGGGGAGAAGCCGAACGGCGAAATCAGCACCATCGCGCCGAAGTCGAGCGTGCGGCGGATGCCTGCGCTGTCGACCTTGCGCACCAGCCCCGAATGCTTGAAGTCGACCCCGTCGAGCACGCCCACTGGCCGTGCCGTGATGAAGTTGCCCGAGATGATGCGCACCGTGGAGCCGGCCATCGGCGTGTTCGGCAGGCCCTGGCTGAACGCGGCCTCGATCTCGTAGCGCAGCTGGCCCGCGGCTTCCTGGGCCGAATCGAGCGCAACCTCGTCGGTGATGCGCATCCCGTGCGAATAGCGCGCCTCGTGGCCCTTGGCGCGCAACTGCTCGTTGACCTGCGGGCGAAAGCCATGCACCAGGACGATCTTCACGCCCATCGACTGGATCAGCGCCAGATCCTGCGCGATGTTCTGCAACTTGCCGGCGGCGATCGCCTCGCCCGCCAGCCCGACCACGAAAGTCTTGCCCCGGTGCGTGTGGATGTAGGGCGCCACCGAGCGGAACCAGGGGACGAAGGTGAAATTGAAGACGGTGGACATTGGCAGGGGTGAGGAGGGCAGGGATGTCGGGCGCAAGATAATCGACGATTTTCCCTGAACTGACGGCCTTGTCCTTGTCCCCCCTTCGAATCGAGTTCCCAGAAGCCCTGCCGGTGTCGGCCCGGCGCGACGAGATCGCCACCGCCATCGCGAACAACCAGGTGGTGATCGTGTGCGGCGAAACCGGCTCGGGCAAGACCACGCAGTTGCCGAAGATCGTGCTGCAGCTAGGGCGCGGCAAGCTCAATGCCGAACTCGGCAAGGGCAAGCTGATCGGCCACACCCAGCCGCGCCGCATCGCCGCGAGCTCGGTGGCCAAGCGCATTGCCGAGGAGCTGAAGACGCCGCTCGGCGAGGTGGTCGGCTTCAAGGTGCGCTTCCAGGATCGCCTCGGCCGCGACGCCTCGGTCAAGCTCATGACCGACGGCATCCTGCTGGCCGAGACGCAGACCGACCCGCTGCTCAAGGCCTACGACACCCTCATCATCGACGAGGCCCACGAGCGCTCGCTGAACATCGACTTCCTGCTGGGCTACCTGCGAGAGATCCTGCCGCGCCGGCCGGACCTGAAGGTGATCGTGACCTCGGCGACCATCGATGCCGACCGCTTTGCGACGCATTTCGCATCGAGGAGCGGTCCTGCGCCGATCATCTACGTGTCGGGCCGCACCTTCCCGGTGGAACAGCGCTGGCGGCCGTTCGAGGAATCGCGCGAATACGACCTCAACAATGCGATCGCCGACGGTGTCGACGAACTCTGGCGCGATCCGCACAACGCGGGCGACATCCTGGTGTTTCTGCCCGGCGAGCGGGAGATCCGCGAGGCGGCCGACCACCTGCGCAAGCACCTTGCGCACCAGCCGCTGTACCGCGGCGCCGAAGTGTTGCCGCTGTTCGCAAGGCTGTCGCCGGCCGAGCAGGATCGCATCTTCGAAGGCCATACCGGTCGCCGCATCGTGCTGGCCACCAACGTGGCCGAAACCTCGCTCACCGTGCCCGGCACGCGCTATGTGATCGATGCCGGCACGGCACGGGTCAAGCGCTACAGCTTCCGCAGCAAGGTCGAGCAGTTGCTGGTCGAGCCGATCAGCCAGGCGGCGGCGAACCAGCGCGCCGGCCGCTGTGGCCGCGTGGCCAACGGCATCTGCATCCGGCTCTACGACGAAAAAGACTTTGCGGGGCGACCACGCTTTACCGACCCCGAGATCCTGCGCTCGTCGCTCGCCGGCGTGATCCTGCGCATGAAGTCGCTGCGCCTGGGCGACGTGTCGCGTTTTCCGTTCCTCGAGGCGCCGTCGCCGCGCGCCATTGCCGACGGCTACCAGTTGCTCAACGAATTGGGCGCGGTCGACGACGCGAACGAGCTCACGGCCATCGGCGGCGAACTCGCGCGGCTGCCGCTCGACCCGCGCGTGGGTCGCATGATCCTGGAGGCGCGGTCGCGCAGCGCGCTCGAAGAGGTGCTGGTGATTGCGTCGGCACTCAGCGTGCAGGACGTGCGCGACCGCCCGATGGACGCGCAGCAACAGGCCGACCAGGCGCATGCCAGGTTCGACGACGAGAAGAGCGAGTTCAGCGGCTACCTGCAACTCTGGAAGTGGATCCATGCCGCGCGCGGCGGCCATGGCGACACGCACAAGCTCACCAACCGGCAATATGAGCAGTTGCTGCGCCAGAACTTCGTCAACATCCGCCGCGTGCGCGAATGGCGCGACATCCATTCGCAACTGCTCACGGTCGTGACAGAGCACAAGTGGAAGATCAATACGCAGCCCGCGAACTACGAGCAGCTGCATCTGTCGATGCTGGCCGGCCTGCTCGGCAACATCGGCTGGAAACTGGAGGATGACGAAGCTTATCTCGGCGCGCGCGGCATCAAGTTCTACCGCCATCCGGGCGCGCACCTGAAGAAGAAGCCGGGCCGCTGGATCGTGGTGGCCGAGCTGGTCGAGACCACGCGCCTGTTCGGCCGCGGCATCGCCAACATCGAGCCGCAGTGGCTCGAGCAGGTGGCGGGCCATCTGCTCAAGAAGCAGCTGCTCGATCCGCACTGGGAGAAGAAGGGCGCGCAGGTCACGGCGCTGGAGCGCGCCACCTTGTATGGCCTGGTGGTCTACAGCGGGCGGCGTGTCGACTTCACCCGGGTCGACCCGGTCGCGGCGCGCGAGATCTTCATTCGCGAAGCGCTGGTGGGTGGGCAGTGGGACAGCAAGTACCCGTTCCTGGCCGCCAACCGCAAGCTGGTGAAGGAGGTGGAGGGCCTCGAGCACAAGTCGCGCCGGCAGGACGTGCTGGTCGACGACGAGCTGATCTATGCGTTCTACGACGCGCAACTCCCGCCAGATGTGGCCAGCGGTGCATCGTTCGAGCATTGGTACAAGGAGCGTTCGCATACCGAGCCGCGCCTGCTGTTCCTGACGCGCGATGAGCTCATGCGGCACCAGGCCGCCGGCATCACGACCGATTCGTTCCCGCCGACCCTCCGCCTGGGTGGCGTCGATTGCGCGGCGACCTATCTGCACGAGCCTGGCGACGCGCGCGATGGCCTGACGGTGACAGTGCCGCTGTTCGTGCTGAACCAGGTCAGCGAGGAGCGCAGCGAGTGGTTGGTCACCGGCATGCTCAAGGACAAGTTGCAGGCGCTGCTCAAGAGCCTGCCGCAGCGGCCGCGCTCGCGTCTGGTGCCGTTGCCGGAGTCGGCCTCGAAGCTGGCCGAGGCGATGTCGACGCCCGAGGCTTTCGGCGCCGGATCGCTGACGGACGCGCTGCTCAAGCGCGTGCGCGACCTCACGAGCCTCGATGTGAAGCGTGCCGACTTCAAGCTCGACATGCTGCCGCCGCATCTGTTCATGAACCTGCGCGTGGTCGACGAGCATGGCCGCCAACTCGGGATGGGGCGCAACCTCGGTGCACTCAAGGCCGAACTCGGGGCGCAGGCGCGCGGCGCGTTCCAGGCGCTGGCGGGGCTCAATGTCAAGAAGACCCCGGATCCGGAACAGAAAGCGGCCGCTGCGCCCGCAGGACGCGCGCAGGCTGCTGTCAAGAACGCGGCGGCGGAGCCCTCGTTGCCGGCCGGGCAACGCTACGTGGCCTGGACCTTCGGCGAGCTGCCGGAGCTGATGGAAGTGCGGCGCGGCGCGCAGTCGCTGGTCGGCTTTCCCGCACTGGTGAACGACGGGCATCCCGATGGCGTGACCATCGAGGTGTTCGACGAGCCGGCCGTCGCGGCGGCCAAGCACCGCGCCGGGCTGCGTCGTCTGGTCGCGCTGCAGCTCAAGGATGCGCTCAAGTACCTCGAGAAGAACATCCCCGACCTGCAGAAGATGGCCGTGGCCTTCATGCCGCTCGGCACGGTGGAAGAGCTGCGCGCGCAGATCATCGATGTGGCGCTGGACCGGGCGTTCCTGCAGGAGCCGTTGCCCACCGACGAGTTCGCATTCAAGCGCCGCATCGAGGAAGGGCGCGGCCGGCTCACGCTGATCGCCAACGAGGTCGCGCGGCTGGCCAGCGTGATCCTCGTCGACTACGCGGCCGCGGTGCGCAAGATCAAGGACACCAGGCTGCAGCCGGAATCGGTGCAGGACGCCTCGCAGCAATTGCAGCGGTTGGTCGGCAAGCGTTTTATCGCCGAAACGCCCTGGCCGCAGCTGCAGCACTTCGCGCGCTATCTCAAGGCCATCGTGCTGCGGCTCGACAAGCTGCGCGCCGATGCCGCGCGCGATACGGCCAAGCTGGCCGAACTGCGTCCGCAGGAGCAGCGCTACTGGCGCCTGGTGGCCGAACGCAAGGGCGCGGTCGACGACCGCATGCTGGAGTTCCGGTGGTTGCTGGAGGAACTGCGCGTGAGCTTCTTCGCGCAGGAACTGCGTACGCCGCAGCCGGTGAGCGTCAAGCGGCTCGACAAGGCCTGGGCGCAGCTCGACGCATGAAAAAGCCCGCCGAAGCGGGCTTTCGAGGGGTTTCGGCCGGGCGCTATATGCGGCCCATCAGCAGCAGCACGATCACCACCAGCAGCACCAGGCCAAGGCCGCCGCTCGGGCCGTAGCCCCAACTGCGGCTGTAGCCCCAACTCGGCAGCGCGCCGATCAGCAACAGGACCACGACGATCAGCAGGATCAACGAAAGCGACATGGACTTCTCCTAAAGGCATTGCAAAGGAGTCCATGGTCGGCTCCGGCAGGCCAATCGCCTAGGGAAAGCAGCCCCTTCGGTGGTCAGGAAGCACCTACGACCGGTGTCAGAGCCGGGCGAGTCGTTCCAGTGCGGCGTTGAGCGTTTCGTCCTTCTTGGCAAAGCAGAAGCGCACCACGCGCTGGTCGAAACCATCGCCATAGAAAGCCGAAAGCGGAATCGCCGCCACGCCGACCTCGCCGGTGAGCCACAGGCAAAACTCGGATTCCGACAGGCTGCTCACGGCCGAGATGTCCACGCACTGGAAGTAGGTGCCTTCGCTCGGCAGCAGTTTCAGGCGCGTTTTCGCCAGGCCGGCTGCAAACAGGTCGCGTTTGTGCTGGTAGAAGGCCGGCAACTCGAGGTAGGGCGCCGGGTCCGCCATGAACTGCGCCAGCGCATGCTGCATCGGTGTGTTGACGGTGAACACGTTGAACTGGTGCACCTTGCGGAACTCGGCGGTGAGCGGCGCCGGCGCGGCCACGTAGCCGACCTTCCAGCCGGTCACGTGGTAGGTCTTGCCGAAGCTGCTGACGATGAAGCTGCGTGCAGCCAGGCCCGGGTAGCGCGCGGCGCTTTCGTGGCGTTGCGGCGCGTAGACCATGTGCTCGTAGACCTCGTCGGCAATCACCAGCACCTCGGTGGGCGCCAGCAGGTCGTCGAGCCGGCGCATCTCCGCATCCGTCCATACGGTGGCGCTCGGGTTGTGCGGGGTGTTGACGATGATCGCGCGTGTTTTCGGCGTGAGCGCGGCAGCGATCTTGTCGAAGTCGGGCCGGAACGTACCCGGCGTGAGCGGCACGCGCACCACGGTGCCGCCGGCCAGCTCGATGTTGGGCACGTAGCTGTCGTAGCAAGGCTCCAGCACGATCACCTCGTCGCCCGGGCGCACCACGGCCAGGACGGCGGTGATGATGGCCTGGGTGGCGCCGGCGGTGATGGTGATCTCGTCGGCGGCGCTGTAGCGGTGACCGTAGAGCGCCTCGATCTTCGACACGATCGCGTTGCGCAGCGGCAGGATGCCGGGCATCGGCGGGTACTGGTTGTGGCCCGCGGCCATGGCGTCCGTGACGGCCTGCAGCAGCGCTGGATCGCAGCCGAAGTCCGGAAAGCCCTGGCCGAGATTGACCGCATTTTTCTCGGCGGCGAGCGCCGACATCACGGTGAAGATGGTGGTGCCGACGGCCGGCAGCTTGGTGGTCAATGCCGGCGTACGCGGCGCGGTGCCGGCAGCGGCAGAAGATGAAAGTACGGCGCTCACAGCTGGTAGTCCTGGTTGTGGCCGGCAAGGGCCTTGGCGATGAGATTGCGGTCGAGCCGGTCGCTCAGCAACTCGGCGAACTTGAAGACGAAGTTGCGCAGGTAGGCGCTGCGCTTGAAGGCGACGCGTGCGATGTTGGTGCCGAAGAGATGGCCCATCGGGCGCACCACGAGGTCGGCGTTGGAGTCGTCGCGCACCGCCATCTCGGCCACGATGCCGACGCCGAGGCCGAGCCGCACATAGGTCTTGATCACGTCGGAGTCGATCGCTTCGAGCGCGATGCGCGGCGTGAGCTTCTTCTGCGCAAAGGCATGGTCGATGCGCGTGCGCCCGGTGAACGACGGGTGGTAGGTGATGATCGGCTCGTGCGCGATGTCTTCGAGCGAGACGCGCTCCTTGTCCGCCAGCGGATGGTCTTTCGGCAGCACCAGCACGTGCTGCCACTCGTAGCAGGGCAGCGTCACGAGTTCGGCGTAGCCATCGAGCGATTCGGTCGCGATGCCGATCTCGGCGATCTCGTCGATCACCATGCGCGCCACCTGGTCCGGCGACCCCTGGTGCAGGCTCACATTGACCTTGGGGTAGGCCTCGCGCAGCTTCGCCACCGGCACCGGCAGCACATAGCGCGCCTGCGTATGGGTGGTGGCGATCGAGAGCGTGCCGCTGTCTTGCGCGCTGAACTGCTCGCCGATGCGCTTGAGGTTGCCGACCTCGCGCATGATCAGTTCGATGCTCGCAATCACGTGCTGGCCCGGCTCGGTCACGCGCTTCAGGCGCTTGCCGTGGCGCGCGAAGATCTCGACGCCGAGTTCTTCCTCGAGCTCGATGATGGCCTTGGAGACGCCGGGTTGCGAGGTGTGCAGCGCCTTGGCCGCCTCGGTCAGATTCAGGTTGCGGCGCACCGCTTCCTGCACAAATTTGAATTGGTGCAGATTCATAACAAATTCCGTCCTTTTACGGGATTCATTATGCCTTCTGAATCTATCGATGTCGGCGGATCATCCTTGCGCGAGCGCAATCCGGGCCATCAGATCGATCAGTTCCGGCTCTTCGCCCACCGCCTTGCGCAGCGAGAAATCGACCGCCGGGTGTGCAGTGCGAAGCTGCTCCAGCAACAGCGGCAGGTCTTCGCGCAGATGCTTGCCCATGCCGAGAAACAGCGGCACCACGCGCACGCTGCGTGCGCCGCCGGCCACCATCTGTGCAGCGGCCGTCGGCAGGTCGGGCTCGACCAGCTCGAGGTAGGCGCAGGCCACCTGGGCTGCCGGGTCGCGCTCGCCAATCCTGCGCGCGACGGCTTCGACCGGCTCGCGCCAGCGCACGTCGCGCGAGCCGTGCGCAAACAGCAGGATGCCGCGCTCGCCCCCCATCGCTAGCGTCTCAACACCAGCCAGCTGAAGGCTGCCAGCGACATCACCGAATAGATCATCCCCGGCGCCGCCGCCGTGATCCACGGCGACCAGGTGCGCAGGTTGCCGATGTAGCCGAACACGTTGTTGAGCAGGAAGAAGCTGATGCCGATCAACACGCCGCCGAACACATAGCTGGTGATGCCGGCCTGCCGAAAGTGCAGGTAGGCGAAAGGCAGGGCGAGCACCACCATCACCAGGCAGGAGAGCGGGTAGAACACCTTGCGCCAGAACTCGATTTCGTAGCGCTGGGCCTTCTGGCCGTTGGCATCGAGGTGGCGGATGTAGTCGAACAGGTCGAAGGTGCTCATGCGGTCGGGTTTCAGCAACGCAACCGACACCATTTCGCCGGTCAGCGAACTGGGCCAGCGCAGCCCGGCAATCGTCGTGGTCTGCACATGCGCCTTGTCGGCATTGCGGGTTTCGTATTGCTGGCGTTCGACCCCATAGAGCATCCACGTGCCACTGCCTTCGATCACCGCGAACTCGGCCGAGGTTTGCGAGGCGAGGAAGCCCTTGTCGTCGAATTCGAAGATGCGCGGATGTTTGAGCGTTCCGTCGCGATCCATCGACACCACATTCACCGCATAGGAGTTGTCGCCCTGTTTCTCGCGCAGCCAGGCTCCGGTGTTGCCGCCCATGGCGTAGACACCCTGGTAACGCGCCTTGAGCAATTGCGCGGTGCGGTCGCTGAAGGGCGCCAGGTAGTCTCCGACCGCGAACGTGAGCACCACGAAGCCGGCTCCCAGCAGCAGCAGCGTGCGCAGCGCGCGCCAGGGCCCGAGCCCACTGGTGCGCAGGATGGTGTATTCGGAGCTCTGTGCGAGCCGCGCCATCACGAAGATGGTGCCGATGAGCACTGCGATGGGCAGCAACTCGTACATGTGGCTGGGCACCAGCATGGTCACATAGAGCAGTGCCTGCGGCAGTCCGTAGCCGAGCGCGTTGGGCTTGTTGATTGCCTGCAGTTCGTCCACAAAGTCGAAAAAGAAGAACAAGCACAGAAAGCCGAGGGTCACGAAGGCCACGGACCTCAGCACTTCGCCATAGATCAGTCGTCGAATGGTTTTCACGCGGTCGGTATGGATGCGGGGGCAGGGCGCGGCGCCCTCAGACCCCAGTTGTTGTGGCGTTTGGCAAGCCAGAGCAGCGCCAGCACGAACACGCCGCCGTGCAGCATCAGCAGGAAGATGCTGGCGCTGACGCGGCCCGACCCGACCCAGCCCTGGCCGAGATTGAGCATGTTGTAGTAGATGACGAACGCGAACAACGCAAACAGCAGGTTGCCGCTGCGACCGACACGCGGGTTGACGCTCGACACGCCGAGCGCCAGCAGCACGAAGTTGATGGCCGCCAGCAGCATGCCAATGCGCCAGGCGAGTTCGGCGCGAAAGACCGGCGTCGGGTTGGCCAGCAGCGCCATCGTGGTGCGCGCGCGCGCCGGCGTGTTGTCGGCCGAGGCTGCCACGTTGCTGCCGGTCTTGGCGCCGTAGGTGTCGAACTCGCTGATCTTCAGTCCGGTCTTGTCGAGCGGGCGCTCGAGCCGCTGGCCGTTGCTCAGCATCAGGTAGCGGGTGTCGTTGATCGATTCAACCTTGCCGCTGCGGGCCGATGTGATGATCTGGCGGTTGCGTTCGATCGAAGAAATGAACACGTTCGACGCAACGGTTCCGTTGGCCGTGTCCTTGTCGATGAAGAACACCCGGTTGCGGCCGGACGACTCCTGGAACTCGCCGGGCGCCACGCGGTCGATGTCGCCGCGCCGCTCGTACTGGTCGCGCATGCCCTGCGTCTGCGAGTTGGCCCACGGCCAGCCCACCAGCGACAACACCGCGATCAGCAGCAGCACCGGCCAGGCAAAGCGGAACAACGGCTGGATGAAATCGGTCAAGCCGCGACCGCTGGAGAACCAGATGATCATTTCGCTGTCGCGGTACATGCGCGACAGGGTGCCGACGATGGAGACGAACAGGCTCAGGCTCAGGATGGTCGGCATGTAGCCGAGCACCGTATAGGTCATCACGAGAAACACTTCAGCCGGATCGACGCTACCCTTGGCCGCCAGGCCCAGGGTGCGGATCAGCATCATCGTCATCACGATCGTGACCAGAACCACCAGGGTGGCTCCGAAGCTGCGGGACAGCTCCTTGCGTAGGGAGGAATGGAATAACATCGTCGGGGAAAAGAAGGATTATGGACTTTCAACTCAAGACCCTCTCCCTGGCCCAGGCCGCGACCGAAAAGACCGACGCACTGATCGTGCTTGCGGGCTCCGCTGACAACAAGGCAGGCGGCCCGCTGGCCGAACTGATCGCCCAGGCCCGCAACGCCGGCGACCTTCCGGACAAGGCCGGCAAGCTGTTGCAGCTTTATCGTCCGGCGGGTATCGCCGCGCCGCGCGTGGTGCTGGTTTCGATCGGCGACGGAGCGGCAAGTGCGGTGCGTACCGCGGTCGGCGCCGGCGTTCAGGCCGTCAAGGGCAGCAATCCGAAGCGACTTGCCATCGTGTTCGCGCAGTCCGCCGACGCGGCCGCGTTGCGCCTCGCCGTGCTTGCCGCGGCAGACACCACGTATGTGTACACGACGACCAAGCCCAAGGCGGAGGCACGCACGGTTCGCCATGTCACGCTGGGCGTGCCCGACGCGGCCACGCTGAACCCGGCTTTCCAGGAGGCCAAGGCCACGGTGGCCGGCATCGAGTTCGCCAAGGAATGGGGCAATCGCCCCGCCAACCACGCCACGCCCACCTTGCTGGCCGAAGCCGCGAAAAGTCTTGCCGAAGTGCCGCACATCAAGTGCGAGGTGCTGGGCCCCAAGGAAGTGGCCAAGCTTGGCATGGGCTCTTTCGCCGCCGTGGCGCAGGGATCGTCCGAGCCGCTGCGCTTCATCGTGCTGCGCTACCAGGGCGGCGCCAAGGACGAGCCGCCCGTTGTGCTGGTCGGCAAGGGCATCACCTTCGATACCGGGGGGGTGTCGCTGAAACCGGCGGCCGAAATGGACGAGATGAAGTTCGACATGTGCGGCGCGGCCAGCGTGCTGGGCGTCTTCCGCGCCCTCGGCGACTGCAGACCCGCGATCAACGTGGTCGGCCTGATTCCCTCGTGCGAGAACATGAACGACGGTGCTGCGCTCAAGCCGGGCGACGTCGTCACCAGCATGAGCGGCCAGACCATCGAGGTGCTCAACACCGATGCAGAAGGCCGCCTGATCCTGTGCGATGCACTGACCTACGCCAAGCGCTTCGCGCCGGCCGCAGTGATCGACATCGCGACGCTGACTGGCGCCTGTGTGGTGGCACTGGGTGGCGTGCGCAGCGGTTTGTTCTCGAGCGACGATGCGCTGGCCGCGGCGCTGGAGACGGCGGGCGAGCAATCGCAAGACCGCTGCTGGCGCATGCCGCTCGACGACGACTATGCAGAAGGCCTCAAGACGCATTTCGCCGACGTGGCCAACATCGCGGGCCGGGCTGGCGGCGCAATCACCGCAGCCAAGTTCCTGCAGCGTTTTGCGGGTGACTTCCCGTGGGCGCATCTGGACATTGCCGGCACGGCCTGGAAGAGCGGGGCGGCCAAGGGCTCGACCGGGCGGCCGGTGGGCCTGCTGCTGTCGTATCTGATGGCGCGCGCCGCAACTGGCTCAGCCGCAGCGCCCGCCAAGTCCGCCAGGCGCAAGACCCGGTAGGCCGGCTGGCCGTCCCATGACCGAGATCGACTTCCACTTCAACGCCGCCGACAAGGTGAGCCACACCTGCAGGCTGTTGCGCAAGGCGGTGGTGGTCAGCGGCGCGCGCGTCGTGGTCACGGCCGATGCCGCGACGCTCGATGCCGTCGACGCCGCGCTCTGGCAGTTTTCGGCCACCGACTTCATCGGCCATTGCCGCAGCGACGGCGAGCCGCAGATGCTTGCGCGGTCGCCGGTGGTGCTGGCCGCTTCGGACGCGGTCGGGTTGCCGCACCAGCAGGTGCTGGTGAACCTGGGCGAGGCCGTGCCGGCCGGTTTCGAGCGCTTCGAGCGACTGATCGAGGTCGTCACGGGGGAGGAGGCCGACCGCATGGCGGGCCGGGCGCGTTGGCGTCACTATGCCGAACGCGGCTACGCACTGAAGCGCCATGACCTGTCCGGAGGTGGCGCCTGATGGTGAGCACGCTGCGCACGCCGCCCCGTTTTGTCCCCACGCTCACTGCCGTGGTCGAGTTGCCCGTGCCGCCGGCCGAGACGCCCGAGGCCGTGGCCGAAACAGAAGCCGTCGTGTCGCAGGCGGCTTTCCACAGCCCCGAGGAAGAGAAGGCCGCCATGGCGCCCGGGCTGACACTGTCGGATGCCGAGGCGTTCCGCTTCGAGGAGGGCCTGGTTCACCGTGTGTTGCAGCGGGTCGACCTTTCCCTCGAAGCCCGCATGACCGACACCGTGTCGGCCGCTGTCCAGCAGCAACTCGACAGCATGCTGCCGCGCCTGCGCGCTGAAATCGAAACGATTTTGCGGGAGCTCGTGGTCGAAGCATTGGCCCATGAACTTTCCGAAAACACAGGGTCTGCGACAGGATTGGGCCCTGAATCCTTCGGCTAAACTCCGCGCCGGGTCGATGCGCGAGGGCGCGGCGATGCGTGGCACGGCGCGGAATTTGCTCTGTTGTCTTGCCCGGATCAACCGACCGGTTTTTGTTGTTTATCTAATTCATCCATGTTCTGGAGGTTCCCATGCAATTGAAATGGACTGCGGTCGCTTTGGCTGCTCTCACGCTTGTGGCTTGCGGCAAAAAAGAAGAAGCTGCCGCCCCTGCTGCCACGCCGGCGCCAACTGCTGCTGCACCCGCGCCCGCCGCACCTCCTGCCGATGCAATCGTCGTCAAGATCGGTCACGTGGGCCCCACCAGCGGCGCCATCGCCCACCTGGGCAAGGACAACGAACTCGGCGCCAAGATGGCCATCGAAGACCTGAACGCCAAGGGCGTGAAGATCGGCGACAAGGTTGCCAAGTTCGAACTGCTGGCTGAAGACGACGCCGGCGACCCGAAGCAAGGCACCGCTGTGGCCCAGAAGCTGGTCGACAGCAAGGTCAACGGCGTGGTCGGTCACCTGAACTCCGGCACCACCATCCCGGCTTCCAAGCTGTACAGCGACGCTGGCATCCCCCAGATTTCGCCTTCGGCCACCAATCCCAAGTACACGCGCCAAGGCTTCAAGACCACGTTCCGCGTGGTGGCTGACGACACGCAACTCGGCGGCACGCTGGGCAAGTACGCCGTCGAAACGCTGAAGGGCAAGAACATTGCCGTGATCGACGACCGCACGGCCTACGGCCAGGGCGTTGCCGAAGAATTCGAGAAGGCCGCCAAGGCTGCCGGCGCCACCATCGTCGGCCACGAGTTCACGACCGACAAGGCCACCGACTTCAACGCCATCCTGACCAAGCTCAAGGGCGCCAAGCCCGACGTGCTGTTCTTCGGTGGCATGGACGCCGTTGCCGGCCCGATGCTCAAGCAGGTCAAGCAGCTGGGCATGAGCGTCAAGTTCATGGGCGGCGACGGCATGTGCACCGGCGAACTGGCCAAGCTGGCCGGCGATGCCGTGGGCGAAGAAATGGTCGTTTGTGCCGAAGCCGGCGGCGTTGACGGTGACTTCAAGGCACCGCTCGAAGCCTGGAAGACCAAGTTCAAGGAAAAGAACGGCGTCGAAGTGCAGATCTATGCACCGTACGTCTATGACGCCGTGAACGTGATGGTCGCTGCGATGGAAAAGGCAGGCTCTTCGGATCCCGTCAAGTACCTGCCTGAAATCGGCAAGATCCAATACAAGGGTCTGACCGGCCCGATCGCATTCGACGAAAAGGGCGACATCAAGAACGGCGCGCTGACCCTGTACACCTACAAGGCCGGCAAGCGCGAGCAACTCGCCGTGGTGCGCTGAACTGGTTCTTCGTTAATCAGTTTGAATTAAAAAAGGGCCTTCGGGCCCTTTTTCTTTGCACACACCACTTGCAAATTCAGGTTTTTAGGCTCATTGTCGATACCGATAGTGGTTTCTCCATGGGTCTCCTAACCAAAGATCCTTAGGCCTGCTTCACGGCAGGCCTCTTTTTGTCCGGGCAAGGAATGCGCCGCACAAAACAAAAACGGGCCCCGAGGGGCCCGTTTTACTGATGGTTGGCGGAGCAGGCGGGATTCGAACCCGCGGAGGGCTATTAACCCTCACACGCTTTCCAGGCGTGCGACTTAAACCACTCATCCACCGCTCCGAAGCCCGCGATTCTAACCGGCTGCGGGGCCGGTTTTGCCGGCCTGCACCATGCGCATGGCAGAGGCGATGAGGGCCGCGGTCTCGGTCATGTTGCTGGGGACGATCAGGGTGGTGGTGGCGTCGGCCGCCACCTTGCCGTAGGCATCGACCGCGCGTTCGGCCACCTTCAGCTGCACGGCCTGTTCGCCGCCCGGCTCGCGAATGGCGGCTGCCACCCGCGAGATGGCGCCGGCGGTCGCATCGGCCACCGCGGTGATGGCGGCGGCTTCGCCCTGGGCGTTGTTGATCTGCGCCTGCTTCTCGCCTTCGGAGCGCGCGATGAAGGCCTCGCGTTCGCCGGTGGCGATGTTGATCTGCTCCTGGCGGCGTCCTTCCGACGCGGCGATCAGCGCGCGCTTCTCGCGCTCTGCCGTGATCTGGCGCTGCATCGCCTGCAGAATTTCCTTTGGCGGGGTCAAGTCCTTGATTTCGTAGCGCAACACTTTCACGCCCCAGTTCAGCGCGGCTTCGTCGATGGCCGCGACCACCTGCGCGTTGATGATGTCGCGCTCCTCGAAGGTCTTGTCGAGCTCGAGCTTGCCGATCACGCTGCGCAGCGAGGTCTGCGCGAGCTGCGTCACGGCCACGATGTAGTTCGACGAGCCGTAGCTCGCGCGCATCGGATCAGTCACCTGGAAATAGAGAATGCCGTCGACCTGCAACTGCGTGTTGTCGCGCGTGATGCAGATCTGGCTCGGCACGTCGAGCGGGATTTCCTTCAGGCTGTGCTTGTAGGCAACGCGGTCGACGAAGGGGATGAGGAAGTTGGCGCCCGGCGTCATCGTGCCGTTGTACTTGCCGAGGCGCTCGCGCACCCAGGCGTGTTGTTGCGGCACGATCTTGATCGTGAGCCACACGAAGATGACGGCGATGACGAGGATGGCGGCTGCGATTTCCATGATGGGATCCTGTTGCGGTACGGTTGTTCAGATCTTGTCGACCACCAGGCGGCTGCCGGTGACTTCGGCCACGCGGTGCGCGCCGACGGAGGGCGTTGCACCAGCGCGTGGCACCACGGTCCATTGGGCGCCGCGATAGCGCACGCTGGCGGTGCCGTCGGCGTTCCAGGCGTCGACCTGAACCGTCTCGCCGATATCCAGGTTGACGTCGCGGTTCGCCTGCGAGGGTGGTTCCGCCGGCCGGGAACGCCGCACGAGATACCAGGCCAGCATGGCCCCCACGCCGACGACTGCCGCACACAGGAGCTGCACGGTCAGGCCTGCGCCCATGTGGGCCGCCAGCGCCGCGGCCACGAACCCCACGCCCAGAAGCAGCAGGTACACCGTGCCGGACAGCAATTCCAGCACGACGGCCCCCGCCGCGATCAGCCACCAGATGGTGGAACTTGCCATGTCTACTCCTCGTTGGTCGTCAGTCCTGCATTTTGGGTCAAACCGCGCCGGTGACCTTCATGTGAATTCCGTACACTGCGCGGCTATTTGCCCTGTCCGGAGCCCTGCCCATGAAATTCCGCTTTCCCATCGTCATCATCGACGAGGACTTCCGCGCCGAGAACACCTCGGGGCTCGGCATCCGCGCGCTGGCGCAGGCCATAGAGAGCGAGGGCTTCGAGGTGCTCGGCGTGACGAGCTACGGCGACCTGAGCCAGTTCGCGCAGCAGCAAAGCCGCGCCAGTGCGTTCATCCTCTCGATCGACGACGAGGAGTTCACGCCCGGTCCCGACCTCGACCCCGCCGTGCTCAACCTGCGCAGCTTCATCGAGCAGGTGCGCCGCAAGAATGCCGAGGTACCGATCTACATCTACGGCGAGACGCGCACCTCGCGCCACATCCCGAACGACATCCTGCGCGAGCTGCACGGCTTCATCCACATGTTCGAGGACACGCCGGAGTTCGTGGCGCGCCACATCATCCGAGAGTGCAAGAGCTACCTCGAAGGCGTGCAGCCGCCGTTCTTCAAGGCGCTGATCGACTACGCCGAAGACGGCTCGTACTCCTGGCACTGCCCGGGCCACTCGGGTGGCGTGGCGTTTCTGAAGAGCCCGGTCGGCCAGATGTTCCATCAGTTCTTCGGCGAGAACATGCTGCGCGCCGACGTCTGCAACGCGGTCGAGGAACTCGGCCAGTTGCTCGACCACACCGGCCCGGTGGCGGCCAGCGAGCGCAATGCGGCGCGCATCTTCAATGCCGACCATTGCTTCTTCGTCACCAACGGCACCAGCACGTCCAACAAGATGGTGTGGCACCACACGGTGGCGCCGGACGACGTGGTGGTGGTCGACCGCAACTGCCACAAGTCGATCCTGCACGCGATCATCATGACCGGCGCGATTCCGGTCTTCATGAAGCCCACGCGCAACCACTTCGGCATCATCGGCCCGATCCCCAAGAGCGAGTTCGAGCAGAGCGCGATCAAGGCCAAGATCAAGGCCAATCCGCTGCTGGCGGGTGTCGATCACGACAAGATCAAGCCGCGAGTGATGACGCTCACGCAGTCGACCTACGACGGCGTGATCTACAACACCGAGACCATCAAGAACATGCTCGACGGCTACGTCGATACGCTGCACTTCGACGAGGCGTGGCTGCCGCATGCCGCCTTCCACCCCTTCTACGGCGCCTACCACGCCATGGGTAAGCGCCGGGTGCGGCCGAAGGAGTCGCTGGTGTTCGCGACCCAGTCGACCCACAAGCTGCTGGCCGGCATCAGCCAGGCCAGCCATGTGCTGGTGCAGGACTCGCAGAACCGCGCGCTCGACCGCGACCTGTTCAACGAGGCCTACCTGATGCACTCGTCGACCAGCCCGCAGTACGCCATCATCGCGAGCTGCGACGTCGCCGCCGCCATGATGGAGCCGCCCGGCGGCACCGCGCTGGTGGAAGAAAGCATCCTCGAAGCGCTCGACTTCCGGCGCGCCATGCGCAAGGTCGAAGAAGAGTTCGGCAAGGACGAATGGTGGTTCAAGGTCTGGGGGCCCGAGAAGCTGGTCGAGGAAGGCATCGGGCGGGCCGACGACTGGATCATGAAGGGCGAGGGCAGCAGCGACAAGAAGACCAAGAGCTCGGCGCGCAACTGGCATGGCTTCGGCAAGCTGGCCGACGGCTTCAACATGCTCGATCCGATCAAGTCGACCATCGTCACGCCGGGCCTCGACCTGCAGGGCAAGTTTGCCGACACCGGCATCCCGGCCAGCGTGGTCACCAAGTTCCTGGCCGAGCACGGCGTGATCGTGGAGAAGACCGGGCTCTACAGCTTCTTCATCATGTTCACCATCGGCATCACCAAGGGCCGCTGGAACACGCTGTTGACGGCGCTGCAGCAGTTCAAGGACGACTATGCGCGCAACCAGCCGATGTGGCGCATCCTGCCCGAGTTCTGCCAGCAGCATCCCGGCTACGAAAAGCTCGGCCTGCGCGACCTGTGCCAGCACATCCACAGGCTCTACGCGCGCTACGACGTGGCGCGCCTGACCACCGAGATGTACCTGAGCGACCTGACGCCCGCGATGAAGCCCAGCGACGCCTACGCGCACATCGCCCACCGCAAGACCGAGCGCGTGGAGATCGACCAGCTCGAAGGCCGCATCACCACCAGCCTGATCACGCCGTATCCGCCCGGCATTCCGCTCCTGATCCCGGGCGAGGTGTTCAACAAGAAGATCGTCGACTACCTGAAGTTCGCGCGCGAGTTCAACACCGATTGCCCGGGCTTCGAGACCGACATCCACGGCCTTGTGGCCAAGATCGACGAGACGGGCAAGAAGCGCTACTACGCAGACTGCGTGCGCGCCAGCTGAGCTTCTTCAGCCAAAGCGCAGCGCGATCAGTACCGCCAGGACGATCGGACCAGTCAGCGTCACGCGGACGTCAGCATGCAGCGTTGTGCGCGCGTCAGGTAGTGCGAGAGCGGCGGCGTCGCGAGATGAGGTGACTTTGCCTGGTCGTCCCACAAGCGCAACTGCACGGCTTTGGCGGCATTGGGCTGCGCGATGAAACGATCGGCAGCGTCTGCTGCGAAAACGCCGCCCTGCAAGTCAAGGCTGCGTTTCGAGTCGGCCGACAGGCCTTGCCAGTAGTCGGGCCGCGTTGCGCACAGGTAGCGCTTGGCATCGACATGCCACTTGATCGCGTCGAGCACGCGGTCGCTGAATACGTGGCGAAGAAAGGGCAGGGCGAAGTATTGGTGCACGTCGTCGACACCGCGCAAGGTGGGCGATTCGCCCTGGTCGTTGAGCAGGTGGCCAAGGTCGTGCAGCAGCGCCGCAGTGACGAGTTCGTCGTCGGCCCCGGCCTGTTCGGCCAGGTACGCCGTTTGCAACGCGTGCTCGAGCTGAGTGACGGGCTCGCCGCTGTACCGGGCGCCGCCGTGGCGCGCAAACAGCGTTTCGATGTCGGCAAGGGTGAGCGCCATGGCTCAGGCCTCCACCGCGGTCGCGGGCCGTGCCACACCGGCGCTCGCGACCTGCTTCAGTTCGTAGTTGCGCAGTGTGCGTTCGCGGCTGTTCATCACATGCTGGTACATCGCCTGGCCAGCCGCATCGGGGTCGCCGCCTGCGATCGCCTTGACGATCTGGCGATGCTCGCGCGAGTAGACGGCCATCGACTCGCTGGTCAGGTTCTGGCGCCGGAACAGCGAGAGTTCGTTCACCAGCTTGCGGTAGGTGGCAGTGAGCTTGGCGTTGCCGGCGAGTTCGAGCAACCGATCGTGAAACTGGAGGTTGAAGCGGTGGTAGTCGTTGGCGTTGTCGGCTTTGACGGCCTGATCCATCGCGTCGGCCAGCTGGCGCAGCTCGCGAACCTCTGCGGTGCGGAGGCCCTGGGCCAGCTTGCGGCCCACGTAGAGATCCATCACGGCACGCACTTCGAAGATCTCGAGGGCTTCCTCGATCGGCACATGCCGCACGAACACGCCGCGGTTCTTTTCGGTGCGCACCAGCCCGGCTTCCTCGAGCATGCGGAACGCTTCGCGCACCGGGCCGCGCGACACGCCGATCTGCTCGGCCAGCGTGGCTTCGGTCAGTTTGGCACCGGAGGGGAGCACGCCGTCCAGGATCATGCGTTCGATCTCGGCTTGCACCAGATCGGCGAGCGAATGCGACTGGAGTTGCGCGATGGCAGGGTTGCTGGAGATCCTGGAGGCCATGCCGAATACTAAGCGCCGCATTCTGGATTGTCTACAATTTACAAAAAACAATAGACAACTTGGCGAATCAGGCCCCGATTTTGCTTGACGCATGTGTCACGAACATGTCGTTTCGTGCCGGCACAGTCCTTTCTTTTTCGACAAGGAGCACCCCATGCATCTCGCCAAATCCCTTATCGCCGGCCTGCTCGGCATGGCTTTCGCTACCGGTGCGCTTGCGCAGAAAACCCAGCTCATCGTCTACACCGCGCTGGAAACCGACCAGCTCAAGGCGTACCAGGAGGCTTTCAACAAGGTCGAGCCCAACATCGAAATCAAGTGGGTGCGCGATTCCACTGGCGTCGTCACCGCCAAGCTGCTGGCCGAGAAAGGCAATCCGCAGGCCGACGTGATCATGGGCGTGGCGGCCACCAGCCTGGCGCTGTTCGAGCGCAACGGCATGCTTGAGGCTTACGCACCCTTGAACCTCGACGCCATCATGCCGGCCTACCGCGACAAGAAGTCGCCGCCGGCCTGGTTCGGCATGGACGTGTTCGGCGCCGTGGTGTGCTTCAACACGGTCGAGGCGAAGAAGAAGAACATCGCGATCCCGACCACCTGGAAAGACCTGACCAAGCCCGAGTTCAAGGGCCAGGTCGTGATGCCGAATCCGGCGTCGTCTGGCACTGGCTACCTGGACGTGGTGTCCTGGCTGCAGCTGTGGGGCGACGACGCCGGCAAGGGCGGCGGCTGGAAGTACATGGATGCGCTGCACGAGAACATCGGCCAGTACACCCATTCGGGCTCCAAGCCCTGCAACATGGCTGCAGCCGGCGAGTACGTGGCGGGCGTGTCGTTCGAATACCGCGGCCATACCAACAAAGCCAAGGGCGCACCCATCGAGTTGGTGTTCCCGAAGGAGGGACTGGGCTGGGATCTGGAAGGCTTTGCCATCTACAAGGGCACCAAGAAGCTGGACGCGGCGAAAAAGCTGGCCGACTGGGCCTCGTCCAAGGACGCGATGATCCTGTACGGCAAGAATTTCGCGATCACCGCGCAGCCCGGCGTCGCCCCCAAGCTGGCCAGCATCCCGGCCGACTACGAGTCGCGCCTGATCAAGCTCGATTTCGACAAGGCCGCTGCCGGTCGCGAACGCACGCTGGTCGAGTGGTCGAAACGCTACGACGCCAAGAGCGAACCCAAGAAGTGAGCCGGGGCCTCGCGTGACCGACGCCTACCTCGAACTGCGCGGCATCCAGAAGCGCTTTGGCAGCTTCACCGCACTGGACAACATCGACCTGTCGATCCGGCGCGGCGAGTTCGTGTGCTTCCTCGGGCCCTCCGGATGCGGCAAGACGACCCTGTTGCGCATCATCGCCGGGCTGGAGACGCAGACGGCCGGGCACATCCTGCAGGACGGGCGCGACATCTCGGTGCTGCCGCCGGCCGGGCGCGACTACGGAATCATGTTCCAGTCGTATGCGCTGTTTCCCAACCTCACGGTGGCGCAGAACGTGGGCTACGGTCTTGTCAACCGCAAGCAGACACGCGCGCAGATCACGCCGCGCGTCGAAGAATTGCTGGCGCTGGTCGGCCTGCCCGGAAGCGGCGCCAAGTACCCGGCGCAGATGTCGGGTGGGCAGCAGCAGCGCATCGCGCTCGCCCGTGCGCTCGCGACCTCGCCCGGGCTGTTGCTGCTCGACGAGCCGCTGTCGGCGCTCGACGCGATCGTGCGCGTGCACTTGCGCAACGAGATCCGCGACCTGCAACGCAAGCTCGGCGTCACGACCGTGATGGTCACGCACGACCAGGAGGAGGCCCTGTCGGTGGCCGATCGAATCGTGGTCATGAACCATGGCGTGATCGAGCAGGTCGGCACGCCGCTGGAGGTTTACCGCGAGCCGGCGTCGCCGTTCGTGGCCGACTTCGTTGGGAAGGTCAACCGGCTCGAGGCCGTGGCCGAGGGCGATCACTGGTTCCGCTGCGGCAACATGCGGCTGCAAACCACGCCAGGCCACGGTTCGGACTTCCGGCCCGGCCGCGAGGTCGCGCTCTACCTGCGGCCCGAAGACCGTGTCGTCGGCAACGTGCGCGACGACGACCCGATGCGCTGCGCCGGCACGGTGCGCCACATCGAGTTTCTTGGCGGCAACTGCCTGGCCGAGGTCGATGTCGAGGGCATTCCGGGCCAGCCCTTGCAGTTGCAGTACTCGCTCAACCAGATGGACGAGTTCGACGTGCGCGAGGGCGCCAGCGTGCGCTTTGCGCTGCGGGCCGACCGGCTGCGGGTGTTTCCCGTTGCCGCTGCCTGACATGGCGCCCACGACGGCTGTGGTGCTGGTGCCGCCGCTGCGCCAGCAGGTGCACTGGACGGATCGGGTCGGCAATCTGATGCTGCTCGGCACCGTCGCGCTGCTCTGCATCGGCCTGATCGCGCCGTTGCTGCTGATCCTGTCGAAAGCGCTCGACGCTCCCGAGGGCGATGCTGTTTCGGGCCTCGGCGCCTTCGGCGCCTACCTGGCCTCGCCGGCGCTGCTGCAAAGCCTCTGGCATAGCGTCTGGGTGTCGGTGCTGGTCACGGTGATCGTGGTGCCGCTGGCCTTCACCTTCGCCTATGCGCTCACGCGCAGCTGCATGCCGTTCAAGCCGCTGTTTCGCACCATCACGCTGCTGCCGCTGCTCGCACCTTCGTTGCTGTCGGCGATCTCGCTGATCTACTGGTTCGGCAACCAGGGCATCGCAAAAGACTTCTGGCTGGCGCTCGGTTTCACGGGCATCTACGGCGCGCCGGGCATCGTGCTGGCCGAATGCTTCGCGGCCTTTCCGCATGTGCTGATGATCCTCGTGACCGCGCTCACGCTGGCCGATGCGCGGTTGTACGAGGCCGCCGATGCCCTCGGCACCAGCACCCTGCGCAAGTTCTTCACCATCACCTTGCCGGGCGCCAAGTACGGCCTGATTTCAGGCGCGATGGTGTGCTTCACGCTGGTCATCACCGATTTCGGCATTCCCAAGGTGGTGGGCGGCAACTTCAACGTGCTGGCCACCGACGTGTTCAAGCTGGTGATCGGCCAGCAGGACTTCCAGCGCGGGGCGGTCGTGGCGCTGCTGCTGCTGGCGCCGGCGGTGCTGACCTTCGGCGTCGACTATCTGGTGCAGCGCAAGCAGACTGCGACGCTCACAGCCCGTGCCGTGGCGCTGGTGCCGAAGCGGGCCAAAGCTTTCGACACAGCGATGACTTTGTACTGCGTGCTCATCGTCGCGTTGATGCTCGCCATGTTCTTCATGGCGGTGTTCGCCTCGTTCGCGACGCTCTGGCCTTACAACCTCGCGCCCAGCTTCAACCATTACGTGTCGGGCCTGGTCGACGCCGAACTGGGCGACGCGATGCTCAACAGCCTGAAACTCGCGGCTTGCACCGCTGTGATCGGCACCGTGATCGTGTTCATCGGCGCCTATTTGCTCGAGAAGACGCGCGGCTTCGATTGGGCGCGGCCGCTGGTGCGCCTGATGGCGATGCTGCCGATGGCCGTGCCCGGCCTGGTGCTGGGCCTGGGCTACATATTCTTCTTCAACGCGCCGTCGAACCCGCTGAACGTGATGTACCAGACGCTGCCGCTGCTGGTGCTGTGCACGATCATCCATTTCTACACCACCGGCCACCTCACGATGGTGACGGCGCTGAAGTCGATCGACGCGGAATTCGAAGCCGTGTCGGCCTCGCTCAAGGTGCCGTTCTACACGACCTTCTGGCGCGTCACGCTGCCGATCTGCCTGCCGACCCTGCTGGACGTGTCGCGCTACTTCTTCATCAACGCGATGACCACGATTTCGGCCGTGGTGTTTCTCTATTCGCCGGACACCAAGCTCGCGTCGGTCGCGATCCTGAACCTCGACGAAGCCGGCGACACCGGCCCGGCCGCAGCCATGGCCGTGCTGATCGCCGCCACCTCGGCCGTGGTCACCTTGCTCTACTTGGCGCTCGGCAAATGGGTTGACCGCCACACGCAGCGCTGGCGGGCGCCGGGGCGATGAACGCCCCGCACGGCCCCCCGAAGGTGCGTTCGCTCCCGCCTGGCGGTCCCACGCGAAGCGCAAGGGTGCCCTGATGACATTGGCGCTGTCCGATCTCGACAACACCTTGCTCACCGGCGACAGCGAGGTGCTCCGGGTCGAGTACCTGCTGGCAGGGCCACCACTTTTCTTCACACCATGAGCATCACGAACCCCACGAACTTCGACCTCATCGTTGTCGGCGCCGGCATTGTCGGCCTGGCGCATGCATACACCGCCGCCAAACGCGGCCTGCGCGTGTGCGTGGTCGAGCGCGATGCGGCCTGCCTTGGCGCCTCGATCCGTAACTTCGGCTTCATCACCGTCACCGGCCAGGGCGCTGGCGACACCTGGCGCCGCGCCAGACGGGCGCGCGAGGTCTGGGGCGAGGTGGCGCCACGCGCCGGCATCGCGGCGGTGCACCACGGCCTGTACCTCACCGCCTTTCGTCCCCAGGCCTTGAAGGTCCTGGAGGAGTTCATGGCCACAGAGATGGGCGCGGGCTGCGAACTGATCGACACGGCCGAGGCGGCCCAGCGCGCTCCGGTGCTGCAACTCGACGGCGCACAGGCGGTGCTCTACAGTCCGCACGAGATGCGGGTCGAATCGCGCACGGCCATCGCCCTGCTCGCACGCTGGCTGTCGGATGCGATGGGTGTGGTGTTCCGCTTCAGCGAGGCGGTGCTCGAGGTGGTGACGCCACGGGTGCGCACCTCGCGCGGCGTGCTGCATGGCGAACGCGTGGCGGTCTGCACCAACACCGATTTGAACGGCCTTTTCGCCGAGCGCCTGAGCCCGCACAAGCTGCGGCTGTGCCTGCTGCAGATGCTGCGCGTGCAGCCGGAGCCGGGCTTCAAGCTGCCGGGTTCGGTGATGGCCGACCTGAGCCTGGTGCGCTACCACGGCTACAGCAAGCTGCCCGCGGCCGTGCCGCTGCTGGAACAGATGCGCCGGGAGGAGGGCGAGTCGCTCGACAACGGCATCCACCTGATCGTGGTGCAGAGCGCCGACGGCTCGCTGGTGGTGGGCGACTCGCACCTCTACGGCGATGCGCCCGAGCCCTTCGCCGACCAGCGCGTCGACGAACTGATCCTCGAACACCTGCACAAGACGCTCAAGTTGCAGCAATGCGGCGTCACCGAGCGCTGGGTCGGCATCTATCCCTCGTCGGCCAGCACCGACTGCCTGATCGACGCGCCCGACGAGGCAACCCGGCTCGTGCTCGTCACCAGCGGCACGGGCGCCAGCACGGCCTTCGGAATCGCCGAAGACGTGTTCGCTGGCTGGTAAACCCTTTTCAGAAACACACAGACATGCCTCAACAACCCGTACACCTCAGCGCCGTCGTCTTCGACTGGGCCGGCACCATCCTCGACTTCGGCTCCTGCGCGCCGATGGGCGCATTTGTGCGCCTGTTCGAGAAATTCGGCGTCGACCTCACCATCGACGAGGCCCGCGGCCCGATGGGCATGGCCAAGTGGGATCACATCCAGGTGCTCGGCAACCTGCCGCGCATCGCGGCGCAATGGGAGCGCGTGCATGGCAAGCCGTTCAGCGATGCCGATGTCGACCATCTCTACGAAGTCTTCACGCCGATGAACGCGGCGGTGGTGGCCGACTTCGCGGACTTCATTCCGGGCGCCGTGGAGATGGTGGACACGCTGCGCGCGCGGGGCCTGAAGATCGGCTCCACCACGGGCTACAACCGACCCATCATGGAGGTCGTCACGCCGATCGCCGCGGCTGGCGGCTACGTGCCCGACAACCTCGTTTGTGCGGGCGATCTGGTGGCGGGGCGGCCCTCGCCGCTGATGATGTACCGCACCTTCGCCGACATCGGCGTCTGGCCACCTTCGAGCGTGGTCAAGGTCGACGATACCGGCGTGGGCATCGAAGAGGGCCTGAACGCGGGCACCTGGACGGTGGGCCTGGCGATCAGCGGCAACGCCGTGGGCCTGCCGCTCGCGCAATGGGCAGCACTCGATCCCGCGAAGCAGGAAGCACTGCGGCAGATCGCCACGGCCAAGCTCAAGGCAGCCGGCGCCCACTATGTGATCGACAGCGTGGCCGATCTGCTGCCGGTGCTTGACGACATCGAGGCCAGGCTCGCCAAAGGCTTGAAGCCCTGAGCTGAAACACAGCATTGCGGTCGGCGCACGAATCTGCGCCAGCAAGGCACCCGTATTGAAGGCACCACTGCGCATTTCGCAGGGTTTCATCCACTACAGGAGCCTTCCATGTCTACTTCCCGCAAATTTCACCGCCTCGCTTCCATCACGCTCGCCGTGGCCCTGGCCGCTGGCGCGGTTGCTGCCACCGCGCAGGTGATGGTCGGCGGCGCACCGATGCTGGCCACCAAGGACATCATCGACAACGCCGTCAACTCGAAGGATCACACCACGCTGGTGGCCGCAGTGAAGGCCGCCGGCCTGGTCGACACGCTCAAGGGCCCGGGCCCGTTCACCGTGTTCGCACCGACCAACGACGCGTTTGCGGCGCTGCCGGCCGGCACGGTCGACACGCTGCTCAAACCCGAGAACAAGGGCACACTGACCACGATCCTGACCTACCACGTGGTGCCCGGCAAGCTCGATGCGGCCGCGCTGACGAAGCAGATCATGGACGGCAAGGGCATGGCCACGTTGAAGACCGCATCGGGCGGCACGCTCACGGCCAAGGCCATGGGCGGCAAGGTCATGATCACCGACGAGAAGGGCGGTAGCGCGACGGTGACCATTGCCGATGTGTACCAGTCGAACGGCGTGATCCATGTGGTCGACAAGGTGCTGCTGCCCAAGTAGGCCGGCCACCGGGTCGGGGGGCGGGGGCTTGCTAGCTTCGACCTTCTTCCCGCACGCGCATGAAGCGCGCGAACCTCGGCACGCCGCCGGGGTTTTGGCCGTTGTAGCGATAGGTCACCCAGGCGCCGACCGGCGGCGGATCTTCGCGCTGTGCGTCGGTGAAACCGCTGCCCAGCTTGAAGCGCCGGCCTTCGGGCGTCTCGACCAGCAGCGCGCCGAGCCGCCCCGCATGCCTGCCCTTGCCGGACACGTGGCCGACCACCCGCGCCTCCGCGTCGTCGAACGGCTTGAACTTGAGCAGATCGGCGTTGCGCTCGCCGCGGTAGAGCGATCCGCCACGGTGCAGCATCAGCCCTTCGCCGCCGAGCTTGATCGTCTTGTCGAGCAGCGCCTGCAGATCGGCATGCGTGGTGGCGTGTTGCTGTGCCACCGGCAGCACCCAGGGCGCCTGCGTGATCGGCAGCAGCTTCTTGAGTGCCGTCAGCCGGGTATCGAAGTCGCCGGCTTGGGCGGGCAGGTCGAACACCATGAAGCGCATCTCGCGCCAGGCCGCGTCGTTCGGCGTCTGGCTGCGCACGGTCGACACCGCCAGGTTGAAGCGGCCACGGCCGGCCCACAGTTCGCCATCGAGTGGCGTGGCCGGCAACGGCGCGGTGAACCAGGGCGGTGCGATCACGCGCTCGCCGCCACGCGTCCACAGCTGCCGGCCGTCCCAATAGCCGCGCACGCCGTCGTACTTCTCGCTGACCCAGTAGCCTTCGATCGGCATGCCGCGCCGGTACACCTCGGCCAGCATCAGCCCGGGCGCGGCCGCGCGGGCGGGCGCAGCCACGCAGGAGGCCAGCAGGCTCGCGGCAAGAAAACTTCGGCGCTTCAGCAAGATGCGGTGAAACGAATGGCTGCCCGCCCGGGTTTCAGGCTTCGGCAGGCTCGTCGATCCCGCCGACCACCTGGCTGAAGCCGCCGTCGACGTAGGTGATTTCGGCCGTGACGCCGCTGGCCAGGTCGCTCAAAAGGAAGGCGGCGACATTGCCCACTTCCTCGATCGTGATGTTGCGGCGGATCGGCGAGACCTCCGCCACGGCCGAAAGGATCTTGCCGAAGCCTTTGATCCCGCTGGCCGCCAGCGTCTTGATCGGTCCGGCGCTGATGCCGTTGACGCGCATGCCCTTGGGGCCGAGCGAGCCGGCCAGGTAGCGCACCGAGGCTTCGAGGCTGGCCTTGGCCAGGCCCATGGTGTTGTAGTTGGGCAGGGCGCGGATGGCGCCGAGGTAGGTCAGCGTCAGCAGGGCCGACTTGTCGTTGAGATAGGGCAGGGCCGCCTTGGCCATGGCCGGGAAGCTGTAGGCGCTGATGTCGTGCGCAATGCGGAAGCCTTCGCGCGAGAGCCCATCGAGAAAGTCGCCCGCAATGGCCTCGCGCGGGGCGAAACCGATGCTGTGCACGAAGCCGTCGAACTTCGGCCAGGTTTGCGCGATGTCGGCAAAGAGTTTGTCGATCTGTGCGTCGTCGCCCACATCGCAATCGAAAATCAGCTTCGAGTCGAAGTCGGCGGCGAATTCGGTGATACGGTCCTTGAATCGTTCGCCGACATAGCTGAATGCAAGCTCGGCGCCCTGCGCATGACATGCCTTGGCAATGCCGTAGGCGATCGAGCGATTGCTCAATACGCCGGTGATCAGGAGTTTTTTGCCGGTGAGAAAGCCCATGAAGTTGCCTCTTAGAAATCTTGGGCAGAATTCTCGCATGCGAGGTTGGCTGCTCACGGTGTTGGTTTTGCTGGCGATGCCGTCCTGGGCAGCGCCGGGGCTTGGCATGGGCTACGAGCCGAAGTACGGCGCTTCGTTCCGGAATTTCGACTACGTGAACCCGGATGCGCCGAAGGGCGGCAGCCTGACGCTGTCGGCCAGCGGGAGCTTCGACAAGCTCAACCCGTTCACGCTCAAGGGAACGCCTGCGGTGGGCATGGGGTACAGCAGCAACGGCTTTGTCTTTGCGGAGTACGGACTGATCTTCGATTCGTTGATGACGCACAGCGAGGACGAACCGTTCTCGAACTACGGCCTGCTGGCCGAGGACATCGACCTCGCGGCCGACCGTCTGAGCGTCACCTTCCGCCTCAACCCCAAGGCGCGCTTCTCCGACGGTACGCCGGTACTCGCAGCGGACGTGAAGTACTCGTTCGACACGCTCATGAGCAAGCAGGCTGCGCCCACTTTCCGCTCGTACTGGGTGGACATCAAGGAGGCCGTGGTGGTTGGCGAGCGCACCATCCGCTTCGATTTTCGGCGCCGCAATTCCGAGCTGCACATGATCATCGGCCAGCTCCCGGTGTTCTCGCGGGCGTGGGGCAAGGGCAAGCCCTTCGACCAGCTCACCACCGAGCCGCCCATCGCGAGCGGCCCCTATGTCATGGACAAGGTGGATTTCGGCAAGTCGATCTCCTACCGGCGGCGGCCCGACTACTGGGCCGTCGATCTTCCGGTGCGCAAGGGCATGTTCAATTTCGGCGAAGTGTCCTACCAGTACTTCAAGGACAAGCTGGGGGAGGAAGAATCCCTCAAGGCCGGTGCGCTCGACGCGCTGGAAGAAGCGTCGCTCAATGCCTGGATCCGGCGCTACAAGGGCCGCCGCTTCGATTCCGGCGAGCTGGTCAAGGAGGAAATCTCGCACCGGCGCTTCACCGGCATGCAGGGCCTGGTGATGAACCTGCGACAGCCCCGCTTTGCCGACATCCGCGTGCGCAGGGCCCTGGCGCTGGCCTTCGACTTCGACTGGCTCAACCAGCATCTCTTCCACAACCGCAGGGCACGCACCCAGAGCTATTTCCAGAACAGCGACGATCTCATGGCACGGCCCGAGATCAGCGCCGAAGAGACCGCGCTGATGGAGCGCCTGAAGCACAAGGCGCTCTATCTGGCCAATGTCCGCGGTGAGCTGCCGCGTCCTGCTGCCACCGGCGATACGGCCGACGGATTGCGGCGCAACCTCGTCCAGGCCCAGGCCTTGTTCAGGGAGGCGGGCTGGACGTATCGCGACGGCGCGCTGCGCAACGGTGCCGGTGATGCCTTCGTGATCAACCTTGACATTGCGGATCGCGCGTCCGAGGCCGTACTGGCGCCGTATGCCAGAAACCTGGCCAAGCTTGGCGTCGCGCTCCAATACCGTCTGCGTGACGCCAGCTTGATCAAGAAGAAGCAGGACGAGTTCGACTTCGACATGGCCATCAACATCCTGGGTGGCTCGTCGAGCCCGGGCAACGAGCTGTACGACGACCTCGGGTCGAAGTCGGCCGCCGAAAAAGGCAGCCAGAACCTGAGCGGCATCAGCGACCCGGTGGTGGACGACATCATCGAGGAGATCGTCGACAGCCCCGATCGCAAAACGCTGGCAGCGGGCGCCCGCCTGCTGGATCGCTACTTGCTGCACCAGCACTATGTGGTTCCCATGTACTACGGCAAGCAATACTTCGTCGCCCATAAGCAGCGCCTGCGCCATCCGGCCGCTGCATTGCCACAACGCCTGCTGGCAGGCTCGTGGCTGCTGACGATGTGGTGGATCGACCCGAAGTAGCCACCCACGCAACATATGCTCGCCTACCTGCTTCGACGACTGCTCCTCATCGTCCCCACCTTGCTGGGGGTGCTGGTGGTCAATTTCGCCATCATCCAGTTCGTGCCCGGCGGGCCGGCGGAGCAGTTGCTTTCGCAACTGACCAACAAGGAGAACCGTATTTCGGGCGGCCCGACCGGCCGCACCCTGGATGCGAAGCAGGTCGCCGAAATCAAGGCGCTCTACGGCTTCGACAAACCGGCGCCCGAGCGCTTCTGGCAGATGCTGGGCCAGTTTGCGCGTTTCGATCTCGGCAAGAGTTTTTTCCAGAGCCGGGATGTGTGGACGCTGATCAAGGACAAGCTGCCGGTCTCCGTCAGCCTCGGCCTCTGGACCTTCTTCATCAGCTACCTGATCGCGGTACCGCTCGGGGTCGCGAAAGCGGTGCGCGCCGGTTCGCGCTTCGACTTTCTGACGACGCTGTTCGTTCTGGTCGGCTACGCGATCCCCGGCTTCGTGCTGGGCGTGGCGCTGCTCGTGATCTTCGGCGGGCAGCTGCAGTGGTTTCCGTTGCGCGGGCTGACCTCGTCCAACTGGGACACGCTGAGCTGGGGTGCCAAGGTGGTCGACTACCTGTGGCACATCGCCTTGCCGATCACGGCCATGGTGCTCGGCAGCTTTGCGGTGACGGCGATGCTGACCAAGAACTCGTTCCTCGAGGAAATCCGCAAGCAGTATGTGCTGACCGCGCGCGCCAAGGGCTTGGCCGAGCGGCAGGTGCTGTGGAAGCATGTGTTCCGCAACGCGCTGATTCCGATCATCACCGGCTTTCCGGCGGCCTTCATCGGTGCCTTCTTCACCGGGTCGCTGTTGATCGAAACACTGTTCTCGCTCGACGGGCTGGGCCTGTTGAGCTACGAGAGCGTGATCCGGCGCGACTATCCCGTGGTGCTGGGCACGCTGTACCTGTTCACGCTGATCGGGCTGGTGACCAAGTTGATATCTGACCTCTGCTACGTCTGGGTGGATCCAAGGGTGAAGTTTGACTAGCAGCGCGCCGACCGTTTCGCTGAGTCCCGGCCGTCGCGCCTGGCTGCGCTTCAAGCGCAACCGGCTCGGCTTCTGGAGCCTTGCGGTCTTCAGCGTGCTCGTGGTGCTGAGCCTTTTTGCCGAGGTGCTCTCCACCGACAAGCCGCTGGTGGTGCGCTACGAGGGCACGACCTACTTCCCGGTGCTGCGCGACTACTCCGAGAAGACCTTCGGCGGCGACTTCGAGACACCGGCCGACTACCTCGACCCCTTCATCCGCGAGCGCATCACGCAGGGTGCCAACTGGGCGATCTACGCGCCGAACCCCTACGGCCCGAAGACGCTCAACTACTTCGCGAAGTCGCCCAATCCGGCGGCGCCGTCCGGCCAGAACTTTTTCGGCAGCGACGACCGCGGGCGCGATCTGCTGGCGCAATTGATCTACGGCTTTCGCATGAGCGTGCTGTTCGCGCTGGCGCTGACCTTCATCGGCGTGGTGCTGGGCGTCATCACCGGCGCGATCCAGGGCTTCTTCGGCGGCAAGACAGACCTCGCGTTCCAACGTTTCATCGAGATCTGGGGGGCGATGCCGGAGCTGTACCTGCTGATCATCTTCAGCGCCATCTTTGCGCCCAGCCTGTCGTTGCTGCTGATCCTGCTGAGCCTGTTCGGGTGGATGGGCCTGTCGGACTACGTGCGCGCCGAGTTCCTGCGCAACCGGCAGATGGACTACGTTCGGGCCGCGCGCGCGCTGGGTGTCGGCAACCTGCAGATCATGTGGCGGCACATCCTGCCCAACAGCATGACGCCGGTGGTGACCTTCCTGCCGTTCCGCATGAGCGCGGCGATCCTGGCGCTGACGTCGCTCGACTTCCTGGGCCTCGGCGTGCCGCCCGGCACGCCGTCGCTTGGCGAGCTGTTGAGCCAGGGCAAGGCCAACATCGACGCGTGGTGGATCTCGTTGTCCACCTTCGGCGTGCTCGTGGTGACGCTGATGCTGCTGACCTTCATGGGCGACGCGTTGCGCGATGCGCTCGATCCCAGAAAGATGGACAAGTGACGACAACACCGCTGCTCGATGTGAAGGGCCTGCGCGTGGCGTTCGGCGGCAAGGCGGTGGTGCACGGCATCGACTTCCGGATCGCGGCAGGCGAAAAGCTGGCGCTGGTGGGTGAGTCGGGCTCGGGCAAGACGGTCACGGCGCTCGGCCTGCTGCGCCTCGTGCAAAACGCCGAGCTCTCCGGCGCTGCCAGCCTTTTCGGCCCGGAGGGTCCGGCGGAGGGGCCGGCGGAGGGGCGCGACCTGCTCGCCATTCCGGAGCGACAACTGCGCGGCATCCGCGGCAAGGAGATCGCGATGATCTTCCAGGAGCCGATGACCGCGCTCAACGCGCTGTACCCGGTCGGCGACCAGATCGCCGAGGTGCTGGAACTGCACGAGGGCCTGTCGAAGCGCCAGGCGCAGGCGGCCGCCGTGCAGTTGCTGGCCGAAACCGGCATTCCCGAGCCCGAGCGGCGTGCGCAGTCGTTTCCGCACCAGTTGTCGGGCGGCCAGCGCCAGCGCGCCATGATTGCGATGGCGCTGGCCTGCAAACCGCGCCTGCTGCTGGCCGACGAGCCGACCACCGCGCTTGACGTGACGGTGCGCGCGCAGATCCTCGCGCTGCTCGACGACTTGCAGCGCAAGCACGGCATGGCGGTGCTTCTGATCACGCACGACCTCAACCTGGTTCGGCGCTTCGCCGATCGCGTGGCCGTGATGGAGAACGGCCACATCGTGGAGCACGGACCGGTGCAGGCCGTGTTCGAGGCACCGCAGCATGCCTACACCCGCAAGCTGATCGACAGCCGCCCCGAGCGCAATGTAGTGCCCGCCACGGGCGAGCAGGGCGCTGCGCCGGTGCTGGAGGCCAAAGCGCTGCGCGTGAGCTACCCGGTCGCCCAGCCGGGCCTGCGCGGCTGGTTCCGCAAGGGCGCTTTCGTGGCGGTGCAGGGCGTGGATTTCGCGCTCGCGCCAGGCCAGACGCTGGGCGTGGTCGGCGAATCGGGCTCCGGCAAATCGACGCTGGCGCTCGCGGCGCTCGGCCTGTTGCGACACCAGGGCGCCTTGCGCATCGACGGCCGGCAGTGGGCTGGCGCCGGCATCGCCGACCGCGCGCTGCGGCGCGTGATGCAGGTTGTCTTTCAGGATCCGTTCTCGTCGCTGTCGCCGCGCCTGACGGTCGAGCAGATCGTCGGTGAAGGCCTGCAGGTGCACGAGCCCGGGCTCGACACGGCGGCGCGGCGCGTGCGCAGCCTGGCGGCGCTGAACGACGTGGGCCTGACCGAGGCGCAGTTCCCGGCGCTGCTCGACCGCTATCCGCACGAGTTTTCCGGCGGCCAACGCCAGCGCCTGGCGATTGCGCGGGCGCTGATCGTCGATCCGCAATTGCTGGTGCTCGACGAGCCGACCAGCGCGCTCGACGTAACGATCCAGAAGCAGGTGCTGGGCCTGCTGCAGCGCCTCCAGCGCGAGCGCGGGCTGAGCTACTTGCTGATCACGCACGACGTCGAGGTGATCCGCGCCATGGCGCACCAGGTGATCGTGATGAAAGACGGCGCCATTCTGGAGGCCGGCCCGGTGCAGCAGGTGCTCGACGCGCCGCAGCATCCCTACACGCAGAAGCTCGTCGCAGCCGCTCTTGCCGATTGAACACGATGACGACCCCTGAAGCTGCCCGGCGGCGCGGTGCCTGGCGCGCAGCGCTCGCCTGCATGGTCACCCTGGCCGTGGCGATGGGGCTCGGCCGCTTCGCCTTCACGCCGATGCTGCCGATCATGCTGCACGAGGGCAAGCTCGACCTGCAGGGCGGTGGCCTGCTGGCTTCGCTGAACTACCTCGGCTATTTCCTCGGCGCGGTCAGTTGCGCGGCGATCCGGGTCAAGGCGCCGACCATGGTGCGCGGTGGGCTGATCGCCACCGCGGCTCTGTTGCTCGGCATGGGCCTGCTGAGCGGCTTCACTGCCTGGGGCATGCTGCGCGCGGCGGCCGGCGTGATGAGCGCCTGGGTGTTCGTGTTCGCGTCGGGCTGGGGCCTGCGGCGGCTCGCCGAAACCCATTCACCGGCGCTGGGTGGCGTCATTTACACCGGGCCCGGCATCGGCATTGCGGTCACGGGCCTGCTGGGCGGCGCGGTCGGCCGCTGGGGATCGAGCGCGGGCTGGATCGGTTTCGGCATCGTCGCGCTGGTGCTGATTGCGGTGATCTGGCGGGTGTTCGACGACGGTGCGGCGCCCGCCGGCACCGTCGCACCGGCGGCTGCGGCAGTACCGGGCGCGGCCGCATCAGGCTCGGCCCGCCACGATGCGATCTGGCTGGTGGTGCTCTATGGGCTGGCCGGCTTTGGTTACATCATCACCGCGACCTTTTTGCCGGTGATCGCGCGGCAGGCGCTGCCGGGCTCGCCCTGGCCGGACTTTTTCTGGCCGCTGTTCGGCGCGGCGATCATTCCGGGCGCGCTGATCGGTGCGCGCGCCCCCGGCCATTGGGACAACCGACTGCTGCTGGCCGCCGCCTACGCACTGCAGGCGCTGGGCGTGGTGCTGTCGGTGGTCTGGCCCACGATCACCGGTTTTGCGATCGGCAGCCTGTTGCTCGGCATGCCGTTCACCGCCATCACCCTGTTCGCGGTGCGCGAAGCCCGCCGGCTGCGCGGCAATGCGGCGGCCGGGCTGATCGGCTACGCCACCGCGTCGTACGGCGTGGGCCAGATCCTCGGGCCGCTGTTTGCCGCACCGCTGGCCCAGCGCACCGGCTCGTTCGGGATCGCATTGCTGGTCGCTGCGGCCGCGCTGGCGCTCGGCTCGGCGCTGTTTGCCGTGGTCTGGGCCCGATCGCGGCGTCCCGCGGCGGCCTGAGAGCAGGTAAACCCTTTATTTGTCACAGGAAAAGCATATAATCCGAGGCTCACGACCAAACGGGCGGGTACCAACCGCCCGTTTTTTTTGGTCTATGCATTTCTGATGGGGCTTTTTCAAACACGTGGCATTGCAGCAGACAGTGGAACAAACCGTGGCCGGTCTCGGCTACGACCTGGTCGAGATCGAAAGATCGGCCGGGGGATTGCTGCGCGTCACGATTGATTTGCCTTGGAACGGCCCCAATTCGGGAGCTGTGGCCGGCGCGCCCGAACCGTTCGTGACGGTCGAGGACTGCGAAAAGGTCACGCGGCAGCTGCAATTTGCGCTGGAGGTCGACGGCGCCGAATACAAGCGGCTGGAAGTTTCGTCGCCGGGCATCGACCGCCCGCTGCGGCACGAGAAGGATTTCGAGCGTTTCGTCGGCGAGGTGATCGACCTGACGCTCAAGGCGCCGATGGGTGCCGCTGCGGGGACGCTGGTGTCGGCCACCCGCAAGAAGTTTCGCGGCACGCTGGAGCGTGCCGAGTCGGGTGGATGGCAGATCGTCTGGAGCGATGCCCCCGCACCCAAGCCAGGACAAAAAGTGAGCAAGAAGCGAGAGCCCGCCCCGTTGCAGGCGCTCGGCTTCGCATTGGACGAGCTGCGCGATGCGCGGCTCGCGCCGATTGTGGATTTCAAGGGCCGCAAGGCCAGGACCGCTGATACCGGTTTGCCGGATTGATTGAGGAGCTAGGTGGCATGAATCGCGAAATGTTGATGTTGGTGGATGCGATCTCGCGCGAGAAGAACGTCGAACGCGACGTGGTGTTCGGCGCGGTCGAATCCGCTTTGGCGCAAGCCACCAAAAAACTTCACGCAGGTGACGTGGACATCCGTGTCTCGGTCGACCGCGACAGCGGCGTCTACGAAACCTTCCGCCGCTGGCACGTCGTCCCGGACGAGGCCGGCCTGCAGCTGCCCGACCAGGAAATCCTCCTGTTCGAAGCCAAGGAAGAAATGCCCGACATCGAGGTCGACGAGTACATCGAAGAAGCGGTGGAATCTGTGCCGATCGGCCGCATCGGCGCGATGGCCGCCAAGCAGGTGATCCTGCAGAAGATCCGCGACGCGGAGCGCGAGATGCTGCTCAACGACTTCATGTCGCGCGGCGACAAGATCTTCGTGGGCACCGTCAAGCGCCTGGACAAGGGCGACATCATCGTGGAAGCCGGCCGCGTCGAAGGGCGCCTGCGCCGCAGCGAGATGATCGCCAAGGAAAACCTGCGCAACGGCGACCGCGTGCGGGCCATGATCATGGAGGTCGACCTGACGCTGCGCGGCGCGCCGATCATCCTGTCGCGCTCGGCACCCGAATTCATGATCGAGCTGTTCCGCCAGGAAGTGCCCGAAATCGAGCAGGGCCTGCTCGAAATCAAGAGCTGCGCCCGTGACCCGGGTTCGCGCGCCAAGATCGCCGTGCTCTCGCACGACAAGCGTGTCGACCCGATCGGCACCTGCGTCGGCGTGCGCGGCACCCGCGTCAATGCCGTCACCAACGAGCTGGCCGGCGAGCGCGTCGACATCGTGCTGTGGAGCGAGGACCCGGCCCAATTCGTGATCGGTGCCCTGGCACCGGCGAACGTGTCGTCGATCGTGGTGGACGAAGAAAAGCACGCCATGGACGTGGTGGTCGACGAGGAAAACCTCGCCATCGCCATCGGCCGCGGCGGCCAGAACGTGCGCCTGGCTTCCGACCTCACGGGCTGGAAGATCAACATCATGGACGCGAACGAGTCGGCCCAGAAGCAGGCCGTCGAAACCGATGCGAGCCGCAAGCTGTTCATGGAAAAGCTCGACGTCGACGAGGAAATCGCCGACATCCTGATTTCCGAAGGCTTCACCAGCCTCGAAGAAGTGGCCTATGTGCCGATCTCCGAGCTGCTCGAGATCGAAAGCTTCGACGAAGACACGATCAACGAGCTGCGCACCCGTGCAAAGGATGCGTTGCTCACGATGGAAATTGCCAGGGAAGAGGGCGTCGAAACCGTTTCGCAGAATCTGCGCGACCTCGAAGGCCTCGACGCCGAACTCATTCCCAAGTTGGCCGAGGCGGGTGTCCACACCCGTGACGACCTGGCCGACCTCGCGGTCGACGAACTCACCGAGATCACCGGCCAGAGCGCCGATGACGCCAAAACCCTCATCCTGAAAGCCCGCGAACATTGGTTCGCCGGCCAGGCTTGACGGTCATGGAGGCTCAAAGCACATATGTCCAGCACCACAGTCGCCGAGTTCGCGAACGAACTCAAAAAGACCCCCGAAACCCTTCTTGACCAGCTCAAGAGCGCAGGTGTGGCCAAAGCCGCACCAACCGATGCGCTCACCGAGTCGGACAAGCAGCGCCTGCTCGGTTTCCTGAAGGCCAGCCACGGCACGGCCGAGCCCGAGCGCAAGAAGATCACGCTGGTCAAGAAGTCGACCAGCGAGATCAAGCAGGCTGACGCCACCGGTCGCGCACGCACCATCCAGGTCGAAGTGCGCAAGAAGCGCACCTTCATCCAGCGCGACGAAGGCCACCCGGCCACGCCCGAAGCGGCACCGGTCGAGGCACCGGTTGCACAGGCCCCGGCCGCACCGCAGATCGATGAAGCCGAGCTGACCCGCCGCGAGGAAGATGCGCGCCGCCAGGCCGAGCTGATCCGTCGCCAGGAAGAAGAGCTGGTCGAAAAGCGCCGTGTTCGCGAGGAAACGGAAGCCCGCGAGCGCGAGCAGGCCGAGCGCGCCGAACAGGCAGAGCAGCAGGCCAAGGCCGAAGCTGCCCGGAAAAAAGAGGCTGCAGCGCCCGCAGCGCCCGCAAAGGGTGCTGCCAAAGCCCCAGTAGCAACCGAAGAAGCCACCAACGCCGCCGCAGCTGAAAGCGCCGCGGCCGAGGCCACGGTGGCGCAGGCCAAGGAAGACGCCAAGGCCAAGGCGGCCGCCGAATCGAAGGCACGTGCCGACGAGGAAAGCGCGCGCGCCAAGGATCTCGACGAGCGTCGCCGCAAGGCGCTGGCCGAAGCCGAAGCCATCCGCGCAATGATGAATGCACCGGCGCGCGTGCTGGTGCCGCACAAGGCGCCCGAAAAGGAAGTGCCGAAGCCGGCCGTCAAGGGCACGCTGCACAAGCCGGCCACGCCGGCCGCACGCCCCGGCGCCCCCGCAGCTCCGGGCAGCACTGCGCCCGGCGCAAGCAAGGACGTCAAGTCGGCCAAGCTTTCGTCGAGCTGGGCTGGCGATCCGGCCAAGAAGAAGGAAATCAAGACCCGCGGCGATGCCAGCGGCGGTGTCGGCCGCGGCAACTGGCGTGGAGGCCCGCGTGGCCGCCGCGGCAGCAACGACCGCGGGGGTCATGAAGACCACACGCAGGCCGCACCGGTGGAAGCGCGCGTGCTCGAAGTGCACGTGCCCGAAACCATCACTGTGGCCGAACTGGCGCACAAGATGGCCGTCAAGGCGCAGGAAGTCATCAAGCAGCTGATGAAGCTCGGCATGATGGCAACCATCAACCAGTCGCTCGACCAGGACACCGCGATGATCATCGTGGAGGACATGGGTCACAACGCGGTGGTTGCCGCGCTGGACGATCCGGAAGCCTTTACCGACGACGACGTCACTGCATCGACGGCCGAAGCCTTGCCCCGCGCACCGGTCGTGACCGTCATGGGCCACGTCGACCACGGCAAGACCTCGCTGCTGGACTACATCCGCCGCGCCAAGGTCGCTGCGGGCGAAGCCGGCGGCATCACGCAGCACATCGGTGCGTACCACGTCGAAACCGAGCGCGGCATGGTGTCGTTCCTCGACACCCCCGGCCACGAGGCGTTCACCGCCATGCGTGCCCGTGGTGCCCAGGCCACCGACATCGTCATCCTCGTGGTGGCGGCCGACGACGGCGTCATGCCGCAGACCAAGGAAGCCATCAAGCACGCGAAGGCGGCTGGTGTGCCGATCGTGGTCGCGATCAACAAGGTCGACAAGCCCGACGCCAACCTGGACCGCGTGAAGCAGGAACTGGTGGCCGAAGAAGTCGTGCCCGAAGAGTACGGCGGCGACGTGCCGTTCGTGCCGGTGTCCGCCAAGACGGGCCAGGGCATCGATGCGCTGCTCGAGCAGGTGCTGCTGCAGGCCGAAGTGCTCGAACTCAAGGCGCCGGTCGATGCCGCTGCCAAGGGTCTGGTCATCGAAGCCCAACTCGACAAGGGCCGCGGCCCGGTCGCGACGGTGCTGGTGCAGTCCGGCACGCTCAAGACCGGCGACGTGGTGCTGGCCGGCTCGACCTATGGCCGCGTGCGCGCCATGCTGGACGAAGACGGCAAGAGCATCAAGACGGCCGGCCCGTCGATCCCGGTGGAAATTCAGGGTCTGACCGAAGTGCCGCAGGCAGGCGACGAGTTCATGGTGATGTCCGACGAGCGCCGTGCGCGCGAAATCGCTACCTACCGTGCCGGCAAGTTCCGCAACACCAAGCTGGCCAAGCAGCAGGCGTCGAACCTGCAGAACATGTTCACCGACCTGTCGGCGGGCGAGGTGCAGACCTTGCGCCTGATCATCAAGGCCGACGTGCAGGGTTCGCAGGAAGCGCTGGCGCAGTCGCTGCTCAAGCTGGCGACCGAAGAGGTCAAGGTGCAGATCGTCTACGCAGGCGTGGGCGGCATCAGCGAGAACGACATCAACCTCGCGATCGCTTCCAAGGCGGTGGTGATCGGGTTCAACGTGCGGGCCGATGCCGGCGCGCGCAAGCTCGCCGAAGGCAATGGCGTGCAATTGAACTACTACAGCATCATTTACGACGCCGTGGACGAGATCAAGGTCGCGATGTCCGGCATGCTGGCACCCGAGCGCCGCGAAGAGATCATCGGCTCGGCCGAGATTCGCACGGTGTTCGTGGCTTCCAAGATCGGTACGGTTGCGGGTTCTTACGTCACCTCGGGTTCGGTCAACCGCAGCGCGCATTTCCGCCTGCTGCGCGACAACGTGGTGATCTACACCGGCGAAGTCGACTCGATCAAGCGCATGAAGGACGATGTGCGCGAAGTCCGCGAAGGCTTCGAGTGCGGTATCAAGCTCAAGAACTACAACGACATCAAAGAAGGCGATCAGCTCGAATTCTTCGAGATCAAGGAAATCGCGCGGACGCTGTAAGCGTTCGATGCGAGAGAGTCCATGCCCAAGAGAAAAGCCGCAGCCCCCAACCGTGCGTTCAAGGTCGCCGATCAGATCCAGCGTGATCTGACGGAGTTGATAGCGCGCGAGTTGAAGGACCCGCGCGTGGGCATGGTCACCATCCAGGCGGTCGAGGTCACGCCCGACTATGCGCACGCGAAGATCTTCTTCAGCGTGCTCACGGGCGACCCGGCCGCGACGACCGAAGCGCTGAACCAGGCTGCAGGTTTTCTGCGCAACGGCCTGTTCAAGCGTCTGCACATCCACACCGTGCCCACGCTGCACTTCCTGTTCGACCGCACCACTGAGCGTGCGGCCGACATGAATGCGCTCATCGCGCAAGCCGTCGCTTCCCGTTCGAAAGACGAATAGCGATGAACGCGCCACGCACACGGGTGCAGCGGCGCCCTGTGCATGGGGTGTTGTTGCTCGACAAGCCGCTGGGTCTCTCCAGCAACCAGGCCTTGCAGAAGGCCAAGTGGTTGCTGCGCGCCGAAAAAGCCGGCCACACCGGCACGCTCGATCCGCTCGCGACCGGGGTGCTGCCGCTGTGTTTCGGCGCGGCGACCAAGTTCAGCCAGCTGCACCTCGATGCCGACAAGACCTACGAGGCCACTGCGCGCCTGGGCGTCAAGACCTCGACCGGCGACGCCGAGGGCGAAGTGATCGCCGGGCGCCCGGTGAATGTGAATGCCGATGACCTTGCCCGTGTCGAGGCGCAGTTCACCGGCCCGATCCGCCAGACGCCGCCGATGCACAGCGCCCTCAAGAAAGACGGCAAGGCGTTGTACGAGTACGCGCGCGAAGGCATCGAGATCGAGCGCGCCGCGCGCGACGTCGTGATCTATAAGCTCGAAGTGGCTGCAGCGCCCGCGCTGCCCGGGCAGTCGGCCATCCGATTGACCGCAACCGTGAGCAAAGGCACCTACATCCGCACGCTCGGCGAAGACATCGGCGAGGCGCTCGGCTGCGGCGCGCACCTGACGGCGCTGCGCCGTACCGCGACCGGCGATTTCGACGTGTCGCAGTGCGTGACGCTCGAGGCGCTCGAAGCCATGAGCGAAGAAGAACGCCTGGCGCAGCTGCTGCCGGTCGAATCGCTCGTCGCCGGCCACAGCCACGTCATGCTCGGCACGGAAGATGCGGCACGTTTCCTGTCCGGCCTGCGCCGGCGCGGCGAATGGGCCGACGCGGCCGAAGTGGCCGTGTTCGGCGCCGAGCCGCATGCATTTCTGGGCACGGCGCACGTCGTGTCCGGCGAACTGATCCCGGGGCGCTTGCTGAACCCCATCGAAATCCAGCAAACATTACTTTCGACTGAAGCGACACCATGAGCACTCCCAAGCAAATCCGCAACATCGCCATCATTGCCCACGTGGACCATGGCAAGACCACCATGGTCGACCAGCTGCTGCGCCAGTCCGGCACCTTTGCCGAGCACGAGAAGGTGGTCGACACCGTGATGGACAACAACGCCATCGAAAAAGAGCGGGGCATCACGATCCTGGCCAAGAACTGCGCCGTAACCTGGGAAGGCACGCACATCAACATCGTCGACACACCCGGCCACGCCGACTTCGGTGGCGAAGTGGAACGTGCACTGAGCATGGTGGATGGCGTGGTGCTGCTGATCGACGCGCAGGAAGGCCCCATGCCCCAGACGCGTTTCGTGACCAAGAAGGCGCTGGCCCTGGGCCTGAAGCCGATCCTGGTGGTGAACAAGGTCGACAAGCCCGGTGCGCGCCCCGATTACGTGGTCAACGCCGCCTTCGACCTGTTCGACAAGCTCGGCGCGACCGATGAGCAGCTCGATTTCCCCGTGGTCTATGCCTCGGGCATCAACGGCTGGTCGTCGCTGGAAGAGGGCGAACAGGGCGAGCAATGGGGCCCCGACATGTCGGCCCTGTTCAACACGGTGCTCAAGCACGTGCCGGCGCAGGAGGGCGACCCTGAAGCGCCGCTGCAACTGCAGATTTCGGCACTCGACTTCTCGACCTTCGTGGGCCGCATCGGCGTGGGCCGCATCAGCGCCGGCACCATCAGGCCCATGATGGACGTGGTGGTGATGGAAGGCCCGGACGGCAAGGTCGTGAAGGGCCGCGTCAACCAGGTGCTGACCTTCCAGGGTCTGGAGCGCGTGCAGGCGACGGAAGCTGGCCCGGGCGAAATCGTGCTGATCAACGGCCTGTCCGACATCGGCATCGGCGTGACGGTCACTGACCCGACCAATCCGGCACCGCTGCCGATGCTCAAGGTCGACGAGCCGACGCTGACGATGAACTTCTGCGTCAACACCAGCCCGCTGGCCGGCCGCGAAGGCAAGTACATCACCAGCCGCCAGATCTGGGATCGCCTGCAGAAAGAGCTGCAGCACAACGTGGCCCTGCGCGTCAAGGAAACCGACGAGGAAGGCATCTTCGAAGTCATGGGCCGGGGTGAACTGCACCTGACCATCCTCTTGGAAAACATGCGCCGCGAAGGCTACGAGCTGGCCGTGTCGAAGCCACGTGTGGTGTTCCGCACCATCGACGGCGAGAAGCACGAGCCGATCGAACTGGTCACCGCCGACATCGAAGACCAGCACCAGGGCGGCGTCATGCAGGCCTTGGGCGAGCGCAAGGGCGAGCTGGTCAACATGGAACCGGACGGCCGCGGTCGCGTGCGCCTCGAGTACCGCATTCCGGCGCGTGGCCTGATCGGCTTCACCAATGAATTTCTGAATCTGACCCGCGGCTCCGGCCTGATCAGCAACATCTTCGACAGCTACGAGCCGCACAAGGGCGACATCGGCGGCCGCAAGAACGGCGTGCTGATCTCGATGGACGACGGCGAAATCTTCACCTACGCGCTGGGCAAGCTGGACGACCGCGGCCGCATGTTCGTGCGCGCCAACGACCCGGTGTACGAAGGCATGATCGTCGGCATCCACAGCCGCGACAACGACCTGGTGGTCAACGCCACGCGTACCAAGCAGCTGACCAACTTCCGGGTCTCGGGCAAGGAAGACGCGATCAAGGTCACCCCACCGATCGACCTCACGCTCGAATACGGCGTGGAATTCATCGAGGACGACGAACTGGTCGAAATCACGCCCAAGAGCGTGCGCCTGCGCAAGCGCTTCCTGAAGGAACACGAGCGCAAGCGGGCAGGCCGCGACACCGTCGCCGCCTGAGTCGCAGCACGACTCGCAGGGCGTGAAGCCGTGAGCATGGGGCTGCGGTGGCGGTCGGGGCTGGCCATCGGTGCGATGGTTCTCGCGGCCCTGGCACCGTCTTTCGCCGGCGCGGCTTCCGCACCGGCATTGGCCGCGCACGCCGAAGCGGGCCGCGCGTTCGATGCGTTGCGCGCGGCGCAGCCGGGGCGCATGCCGCGTCTGGCCGAGGCAGAAGCCGGCACCCTGCTGCGGGTGCTGGGCGACGCGCCGCGCTTCCTGGACGACATGAATTACACGCCGGCCGAGCTCGGCGTGCTTTCGGATCTGTGCGACCGCAACAAGGCGGCGATCACGGCCTACATCAGCTTCGGCGCCGTTCAGCCGAGCGGCATCGACGCCTCGGTGGTAGTGCGCAATGTGCTGGAGTTTCAGGATGAGCTGGCGGTGCTGCAACCCTTCCTGGCGCGCTGCATCGCGCGTCAGGTGCCGATTGCCGAGGCCATGCTGCGGCAGATGGGCGAGCGCCAGGCCTCTCAGCTGCGGCTCGGGGGCCTGAAGCGCAGCCAGACCTCGCTGCTTCAGCTCTACGCCGGCATTGCCACCTGCTTTTCGGACCCGCGCTTCGGCCCGGCCTACTGCGGCCTGCTCGACCTGATGGCCGAACTGGCGCCGGTGCACGCGCGTGCGCTGCCACTGGCGTCGCGAACCATGGCAATCCGTCTGCTGCCGCCGCTGCAGCAGCTTCCCGCGGGCCCGCAGCGCGAGGCCGTGCAGCGCATCGTCGACGCGATGAGCGACGACCGGTGCACCGCACTGTGCCTCCTGGGCACCGCTCCATGAAGTTGTCGCATCACCGGGCCGTCTGGCTGATGGTCGGCATCACCTTGTTGTGGGCCACGGCCGGCGTGGTGACGCGCCATCTGGAGGCGGCGCGCAGCTTCGAGGTCACGTTCTGGCGCAGTCTGTTCACGGTGCTGGCGCTGCTCGTGATCCTGCCGGCCTGGCAGGGGCGGGCCGTGTTCGGCAAGATCCGCCATGGCGGCACGGCACTCTGGGTGTCGGGTGTCTGCTGGTGCGTGATGTTCACCGCCTTCATGGTCGCGCTCACGATGACCTCGACCGCCAACGTGCTGGTGACGATGGCCGTCGGGCCGCTGTTCACGGCGCTGGCGGCGCGCATCTTCATCGGCCATCGGCTGGCCGCGCGCACCTGGGGCGCGATCGCAGTGGCCGGCGCAGGCATCGCGTGGATGTACGGCCAGCAGTTCGGGCAGGGCCCGATGACGGGCACCTTCGTCGCGCTCTGCGTGCCGTTGGCGCTGGCTTGCAACTGGACGGTGGTGCAACACGCCCACGCGCAGGGCCACGACATCGACCTGGTGCCGGCGGTGCTGATCGGGGCTGCGCTGTCGGCGCTGCTCACCCTGCCGCTGGCCTGGCCGTTCCACGCCAATGCGCACGACCTCGGCCTGCTGGCGTTTCTGGGGTTGTTCCAGCTCGCCATTCCCTGCGTGCTCTCGATGGTCTGCGCCAAGGTGCTCAAGGCGCCGGAGGTGGCATTGCTGGCGCTGCTCGAAGTGATCTTCGGCATCGCCTTCGCATGGATCGGCGCCGACGAGAAGCCGGCTCCGAGCGTGCTGGCCGGCGGGGCGCTGGTGGTCGGCGCACTGGTGGTCAACGAATGGTTGGGCTGGCGGCGCCGCGACGCTTGAGCATCCGAAAAAAAGCCGGCGCTGGAGCCGGCTTTTTTCAGGGCGAGGCCTTTCAGGGCTTTGCGAGTTTCCAAGCGCCGCCGACGCCGTCACCGGTCTTGTCGCCGGCCTTGGTGTCCTTGATCCAGTAGTAGAGCGGCCAGCCCTTGTAGGCCCACTGCTTCTTGCCGTCGTCGCGGGTCACGATGTTGTAGCCGCCCATCGGCTTGGCGCCTTCGGGCGCCATCAGCGGCGGCCAGTTGGTGGCGCACTGGCCGTTGCAGACCGATTTGCCGCTGTTTGCAGCGTCCTTGTCGAAGGTGTAGAGCGTCATGCCGGTCGGGCCGATCAACACGCCATCGACCGTGCGGGTCGGGGTGTCCGGTGCCGTGGCGGTCTTCATGCCGCCACAGCCTGCGAGAAGGGCGACGGCGAGGATGGAAGCGCTGAGCAATTTCATGAAGATTTCTCCTTCAGTTAAAAAAACGATAAACAAATGCGCGACGGACAGTCTAGCCCCGACTAACCGGCGCGCCCCTCGAGCTGCCGGTACACCACCGTGGCAAGACCCAGCAAGGTTTCGCGCGGCAGTTTGCCGGCCAGCGCATATCCGAAGCCTTGATCGACCCAGTAGAAGCTCGGCACCGGGCCGTCCGACGAAAAGCGGAATGCCGACTCGCCGGCCCGGGCCGGATCAGACGGCCGAACCAGCGTGCCGATGTAGAGCGTCACGCGTTCGCCTGCCGCATCCTCGAACATGAACTGTGCGCGCGCGCCGGCCTCGCCCGGCAGCAGACGCCCACCCACCAGCGTGTAGCCGAGGGCGCCGAGGTCGGGCACCTTGAGCGGCTTGTCGAGCCGTTTCGACAGCCACTGAACCAGATGCTGCTGTTCGGCGGCGGCAACCTCGACCGGATGCCGTTTTTCGGGCGCATAGACGGCGTGGGCGACCGCGGCCGCATGCACGAACTCGCGGGTGGCACCGGTTCGCGCGAGCTGCATGCCTGCGGGCATGGCCGACCACTGGGCATTGGCGAGCCAGCCGGCGCCGAAGGCCATCAGCACGCCCGCAGCCATGCCGCCCCAACGCACCCATCGCGCCCGGTCGGCTTGCCGACGTGCCGCCATGCGGGCCGCGGCCAGCAGCGCGGGAGGCACGGGTTCGTCAAGCACCTCGGCATGCAACCGGCGCAGCGCGTCGCGTTGGGCGTGCCAGGTTTGCGCGTCGTCGTCGGGGGGCAGCGGAGGGCGGTTCATGGTGCGGGTGTCATTTGAGCCGGCGCAGGCCCGGGCGGTTGGCGGCCATCGGGGCCGGGCCGCCGTCCATCAGCTCATGCAGCCGGCGGCGGGCCCGCGACAGGCGTGACATCACGGTGCCGGCCGGGATGCCGAGCACCTTGGCGACCTGGGCATAGGAGAGGTCTTCGAGGGCCACCAGCAGCAGCACGGCGCGCTGGTCTTCGGGCAGCAGCAGCAGGCAGCGCTGCAGGTCGATGCCGTCGTCGTGCCGGCTGTCGACGCTGCGCAGTTCGTGCGCGGCATCGGCGATGTCGACCACCGCGCGCGGAGGCGACCGGCGCAGTTGGCTGGCGAACAGGTTGTGCATGATCGTGAACAGCCAGGCGCGCAGGTCGCTGCCGACCGTCCAGAGGCGCCACTTGCTGCAGGCGCGCTCCAATGTGTCCTGCACCAGGTCGTCGGCCGCCCAGGCGTCGCCCGTCAGCGCCCGCGCGTAGCGGCGCAGGCTCGGGATGTGGTCGACGAGGGGCGCGGTGTCCATGAAGAGCACAAACGCCGCCGGTGCCCCGTTTATTCCCTCGTCCTCAGGAAGTTTCTGTTCGGAGGACGCGGCGCTTGAGCAGCACGGCGGGGTTGCCGGTGTAGACCCCCCAGGGCTCGAGCGCACTGAAGGCGACGGCCCGCGCCCCCAGCACCGCGCCTTCGCCCACCGTCACGCCGGGGCCGACGAAAGCCTCGGCTGCGATCCAGGCCTTGGCGCCGATCGCAATCGGTTTGGCGAACAGCTGGAACTCGGGCGTGGAGATGTCGTGGGTGCCGGCACAAAGGTGTGCGCCCTGCGACACCAGTGCGCCTTCCCCGAGAGAGATCGGCGCCATGTTGTAGCAGTTGACCCGTTCGGCCAGCAACGTCCGGTCGGCCATTTGCAGGTGCGGCGGATACCAGACGGTGGCACTGCCGCGCACGTCGGCGAGTTCGCCCATCTGCGCGCCAAAGAGCTTCAACAGGAAACGGCGCCAGCCACGCAGCGGCGGCGGCGTCCACGAGGCGAGCACGGCCCACGCGAGGCCCCATGCGGCACGGAACAGCCGGTTCGACAGCGTGAAGCTGGGGCCGCCCTGGTGCGGTCGCACCTGCCGGGCATCGAGGGGTTGGAGTGCCATGGTGGGGGAGGGACGGTATGGATGGTTCAGCGGCTGCGGCTTTTCATCGCCCGCTCGACCTCGCGCTTGCCTTCGCGGTCCTTGATGGTGTCGCGCTTGTCGTGCTCGGCCTTTCCCTTGGCGAGCGCGATCTCGCACTTCACCTTGCCGGCCTTCCAGTGCAGGTTGAGTGGCACCAGCGTGTAGCCCTTTTGCTCGACCTTGCCGGTGAGGCGGCGGATCTGTTCCTTGTGCAGCAGCAACTTCTTGGTGCGGATCGAGTCAGGCGTGGTGTGGGTCGAAGCGCTGCGCAGCGGATTGATCTGGCAGCCGACGATGAACATCTCGCCGTCGCGGATCATGACGTAGCCGTCGGTCAGTTGCACCTTGCCCTCGCGCAGCGATTTGACTTCCCAGCCCTCGAGCACCATTCCGGCCTCGAAGCGTTCCTCGAAGAAGTAGTTGTAGGCCGCCTTCTTGTTGTCGGCAATGCGGGTGGAGGGGTCTTGTTTTTTCTTGGTGGCCATGGCGCTTGATTTGGGGTCTGCATGGCTTCAATACAATCCGTCGCGCACGCTCGTGCCCATTCTATGAAAACAGTTCACAAGTCCGTTTTGATCTGGTACAGCGCCGAAGAGATGTATGCGCTCGTCACGGACGTCGCGAAGTATCCCGAGTTTCTGCCCTGGTGCGACCGCTCCAGAGTCATCGAGGAGGACGAGGCCGGCATGACGGCCGAAGTCGGCCTCGGTTTCGGTGGCATTCACCAGAGTTTCACCACGCGCAACACCCACGTGCCCGGCCGCGAAGTGCGGCTCAAACTGGTGAGCGGCCCGTTCTCCACGCTTGACGGCGTCTGGAAGTTCCTGCCGGTGGGCGGCAAGGCCGAGCGCGCCTGCCGCATCGACCTGAACCTGAGCTACGGGTTCAGCAATTTCGGCTTGCAGACTCTCATCGGCCCGATGTTCGACACGATCGCCTCCAGCCTGGTCGAAGCCTTCGTCAAGCGCGCGGAACAGGTCTACGGCAAGCCCGCCTGATGCAGATCACGCTGGTCTATTCGCCGGCACCGCGCGAAGTGTTCGAAGCGCTGCTGACGCTGCCCGAAGGGGCCACTGCACGCGATGCGGTGCTTGCCAGCGCACTGCCGGCGCAGTTTCCGGCGCTGGACTGGGCGGCATTGCCCGCTGGTCTCTGGGGCCGCGCCATCGCGTGGGATCGTGCGTTGAGCGACGGCGACCGCATCGAGCTGTGCCGGCCGCTTGTCGTCGATCCCAAAGTGGCACGGCGTGAGCGTTTCCGCCGGCAAGGTGCGCGTGCGACGGGGCTGTTTGCCCGGCGGCGCGACGGCGGCAAGGCTGGCTACTGAGCCTTCCGAAAGCCGAAAGGCAAAGGGCGCTATCTTTTCGATAGCGCGCTTTTTTACTTGCAGTCGCTGTCGATCACCGACTGCACGCGCTGTGCTTCGGCAGCCCGCGCCTTGTCGTCCATGATCTCGCGCTCACCCTGTGCGTTGACGCGCGCGACGCGGATGCCGCTGTCGAAAGTGGCCTTGCCCTGCTTGGCACGGGCGCAGTTGTCGGACTTGGCCTGCGCAACCTTCTGGGCCTCGGCGGCCTGCTTGGCTTTTTCGGCCTCCTCGGCCTTGCGTGTCTTTTCCGCGAGTTCCTTGTCGACGCCGGCCGGCTTCGGGAGACCGGCCGGAGGCGCGGCACCTGCCGCAGCTGCGTCCGGGGCAGATGCAGCACTGGGCGCGGGCGCGACGCTCGCGCGCTGCGAAGCGCCGGCTGCGCGACGCAGGATGTTCTTTTCGGGCACGTCGAGCGGCGGCGGCTGGTCGCTGAAAACCTTCTTGCCGGTGTTGTCGATCCACTGCCATTGCGCGCTGGCCGCCAGCGGCAATGCGCAGGCGAATCCGAGAATCAAGACGTGCAAAAATTTCATGGCAGGAAGTTTAGCGCTGTGTGAGGGTTTGTAACGCCGTCGACGGCGCATTTACCGTGTAACGCGGGCATTCGGCAACAGTTGCGGAAGACGTAGGGGGCATTCGGCGCGGGGGCAAGGCCCGGGTCGTCCGGGTAACTACGGAGCGATCGTTACAATCCGTCTTTTGGAGCTTCACCCATGCGCCTTCTCGGCAAAGCGCTCACCTTCGACGATGTGTTGTTGGTGCCAGCGTTCTCCCAGGTCCTGCCCAAGGACACCTCCCTCGCCACCCGACTCTCCCGCAACATCGCGCTGAACCTGCCACTGGTGTCCGCGGCGATGGACACCGTGACCGAAGCGCGCCTCGCGATCGCGATCGCACAAGAGGGTGGGATCGGTATCGTGCACAAGAACCTCACTGCGCAACAGCAGGCCGCCGAGGTGGCCCGCGTGAAGCGCTATGAATCGGGCGTGCTGCGCGACCCGGTGGTGATCACGCCGACGCACTCTGTGCGGCAGGTGATGGCGCTGTCGGACCAGCTCGGCATTTCGGGGTTTCCGGTCATCGACGGCGGCAAGGTGGTCGGCATCGTGACCGGGCGCGACCTGCGCTTCGAAACGCGCTACGACGTGCCGGTCAGCGAGATCATGACGCAGCGCGACAAGCTCATCACCGTGCCCGACGGCACCACGCTGGCCGACGCCAAGGCGCTGCTCAACAAGTACAAGCTCGAGCGGCTGCTCGTCATCAACGGCGACTGGGAGCTCAAGGGCCTGATCACCGTCAAGGACATCACCAAGCAGACCAGCTTCCCCAATGCCGCACGCGATGCCAACGGCCGCCTGCGCGTGGGCGCTGCGGTCGGCGTGGGCGAGGGCACCGAGGAGCGCGTCGAGGCGCTGGTCAAGGCCGGCGTCGACGCCATCGTGGTCGACACCGCGCACGGCCACAGTGCCGGCGTGATCGAACGTGTGCGCTGGGTCAAGAAGAACTATCCGCAGGTCGACGTGATCGGCGGCAACATCGCAACCGGCGACGCGGCGCGTGCGCTGGCCGACGCTGGCGCCGATGCGGTCAAGGTCGGCATCGGCCCCGGCTCGATCTGCACCACGCGCATCGTGGCCGGTGTCGGCGTGCCGCAGATCATGGCGGTCGACAGCGTCGCCACCGCCTTGCAGGGCACCGGCGTGCCGCTGATCTCCGACGGCGGCGTGCGCTACTCGGGCGACATCGCCAAGGCCATCGCCGCAGGCGCCAGCACCGTGATGATGGGCAGCATGTTCGCCGGCACCGAAGAGGCGCCCGGCGAGATCGTGCTGTACCAGGGCCGCAGCTACAAGAGTTACCGAGGCATGGGCAGCATCGGCGCCATGCAGCAGGGCAGCGCCGACCGCTACTTCCAGGAGTCGAGCACTGGCAACCCCAACACCGACAAGCTGGTGCCCGAGGGCATCGAAGGCCGCGTGCCCTACAAGGGCTCGATCGTTTCCATCGTCTATCAGATGGCCGGCGGCGTGCGCGCCAGCATGGGCTACTGCGGCTGCGCCACGATCGAGGACATGAAGAACAAGGCCGAGTTCGTCGAGATCACCACGGCCGGCATCCGCGAGAGCCACGTGCACGACGTCCAGATCACGAAGGAAGCGCCGAACTACCGCGCCGAGTAAGTGGCCCCCACGCTCCCCCACTGCGTGTGGGTCGCTGCCCCCCGAGGGGGCCGCAGGCCGGCTTGGGGCGGCCCGGCGCCGGCCTCGATCCAATCTGGCCAGACCTTGAAAGTCGGGCCAGATTGGCATTAGAATTTGGGCCAGATTCAATTTTTCTGGCCCAAATGCAATCCATCGGCATCGCTGAAGCCAAGAACAACTTCTCGGCCCTGATCGACCTGGTCGAAAAGGGCGAAGAGGTTCGCATCACCCGCCACGGCAAGGAAGTCGTGCGCATGCTGCCGGTGCGGCGCAAGCCGGTCATCACCGACGAGCAGATCGAGCGCGAACTCGGCCAGATCGACGCGCTCCACGCCACCATCAAGCCAGGCCTTTCTCCGCGTGCATTGCGGGGAGAAGGGCGCCAGTCATGACAGCCTTCGTCATGGACGCCTCCGTCACCGCCGCTTGGCTACTGCCCGACCAGGCCAGCGAACACACCCGCAGGCTCTACGCCGCCATCCGGCGCGACGAGGTCGAGCCGCAGGCGCCCAATGCCTGGCAATGGGAGTGCGCCAACATCCTCGCCAATGGCGTGCGCAGCGGCCGCATTCCATCGTCCGCGGTCGAGGGGTTGTGGAGTGTGCTCGATGCCATCCGCCACCGCGTCGAATTGCACGAACTCGCACCCGCCCAGCACAAGGCCGTGCTCGCGGTGGCCATCGACGTCGGCGTCTCGCTCTACGACGCGGGCTATCTCTGGCTCGCCAAGTCGCTCAATCTCCCGCTCGCCACCTTCGACGAGCAACTCATCCAGGCAGCGCCCAAGGCGGGCGTGAAGCTGTTCGACATTTCAACGCTCTGAGTCTTCGCCCATGCAACACGACAAGATCCTCATCCTCGATTTCGGCTCGCAAGTCACGCAGCTGATCGCACGCCGCGTGCGCGAAGCACATGTGCTCAGCGAAGTGCACCCCTGCGACGTCACCGACGAATGGGTGCGCGAATACGCGGCCGATGGCCACCTCAAGGGCGTGATTCTTTCGGGCAGCCACGCCAGCGTCTATGAAGAGACCACCGACAAGGCCCCGCAGGCCGTCTTCGACCTCGGCGTGCCCGTGCTCGGCATCTGCTACGGCATGCAGACCATGGCCCACCAGCTCGGCGGCAAGGTCGAAGGCGGCCACAAGCGCGAGTTCGGCTTTGCCGCCGTGCGCGCCCATGGCCACACCGCGCTGCTGAAGGACATTGCCGACTTCACCACGCCCGAAGGCCACGGCATGCTCAACGTGTGGATGAGCCACGGCGACAAGGTCACCGCGCTGCCCCCAGGTTTCAAGCTCATGGCCTCGACCGACAGCTGCCCGATCGCCGGCATGGCCGACGAAGCGCGCCGCTACTACGCGCTGCAGTTCCACCCCGAAGTCACGCACACGGTGCAGGGCAAGGCGATCATCGAACGCTTCGTGCTCGGCATCTGCGAAGCGAAACCCGACTGGGTCATGCGCGACCACATCGCCGAAGCCGTGCAGAAGATCCGCGAGCAGGTCGGCGATGAAGAGGTCATCCTCGGCCTCTCGGGCGGTGTCGATTCGAGCGTGGCCGCTGCGCTGATCCACCGCGCCATCGGCGACCAGCTGACCTGCGTGTTCGTCGACCACGGCCTGCTGCGTCTCAACGAAGGCGACATGGTCATGGAGATGTTCGAAGGAAAGCTGCACGCGAAGGTGATTCGTGTCGACGCCAGCGACCTGTTCCTCGGCAAGCTCGCCGGCGTGAGCGACCCCGAAGCCAAGCGCAAGATCATCGGCGGCGAATTCGTCACCGTGTTCAAGCAGGAAGCCGCCAAGCTCAAGGCCGGCGACGGCGGGCACAAGGGTGCCACGTTCCTCGCGCAGGGCACGATCTACCCTGACGTCATCGAGTCGGGCGGTGCCAAGAGCAAGAAGGCCGTCACCATCAAGAGCCACCACAACGTGGGAGGGCTGCCTGAACAACTCGGCCTCAAGCTGTTGGAGCCGCTGCGCGACCTGTTCAAGGACGAAGTGCGCGAACTGGGCGTGGCACTCGGCCTGCCGCCCGAGATGGTGTACCGCCATCCGTTCCCGGGCCCCGGCTTGGGCGTGCGCATCCTCGGCGAAGTGAAGAAGGAATACGCCGACCTGCTGCGCCGCGCAGACGCGATCTTCATCGAGGAGCTGCGCAACTTCAAGGACGAGACCGGCAAGAGCTGGTACGACCTCACGAGCCAGGCCTTCACCGTGTTCCTGCCGGTCAAGAGCGTGGGCGTGATGGGCGACGGCCGCACCTACGATTACGTGGTGGCGCTGCGCGCGGTGCAGACCAGCGACTTCATGACGGCCGACTGGGCCGAGCTGCCGTATGCGCTGCTCAAGAAGGTGTCGGGCCGCATCATCAACGAGGTGCGCGGGATCAACCGCGTGACCTACGACGTGTCGAGCAAGCCGCCGGCGACGATCGAGTGGGAGTGAGGGGATCGAGCGGTAGCAGCGGATTCTCCGGAACGTCGACGATCGCGGCCGTCTGCTCCGACATCGTCTAGCGGACTTGCTGTGGAAGCCGCTTTGCGGGCACTGACTAAGTGGGGTAGCGCATGAACCAACCCAGGCGGCACATTCCATCCAACATTCCCTCGCGTTGCGAGCTTCCCTTCTGGCGTGGAAGCATCGAGGAGGAGGACCCGGTTCATTGCATCTACTGCGGTGCCGGGATGGATGACTACTACGACCTTGACCTGTGGGATGTCGCCTTCGAGGATTTCGCGGCCTTCCACGAAGTAATGATTCGGGATCCCTACTTCAATGGCCCTCCCTTCGGACATCCTCATGTGGTATTGGGAGGGGACATCGTGGAGAGGAAGGTGTGCCTGCATATCTGCCCTGCTTGCGGCTGGTGGATCGCCGAGGATCGAGCGGTTCTGCCAGCGATGCATTGGCAGCACTGGGCCGTGACGCTGGCTTCGGCACCAGTCCTAGAAGAACTTGCACTCAACGACATCGGCGCGCCTCTTCAGCAGGTGCGACGCTACCTGATGCAGAAGTTCGAGGCGCGTGCGTCGATGCACCCACGGCTGTTCGAGTTGACTGTGGCCAGCGTTTTCGGTGATCTCGGGTACCTAGCGCATGCGACCGGCTATTCGAACGACGGCGGGGTCGACGTGATCCTGGAGGATGGTTCGGGCGCGAGGATTGGCGTTCAAGTCAAGCGGCGGAGGGAGGCAGTGGAAGTGGAGCAAGTCAGGGCATTTCTGGGGGCCCTCGTGCTGGGGGGCTATACCCGCGGCGTGTATGTGTCCGCATCGCGCTTTAGCCGCGGCGCGCACAAGGCGGCGCGCCGCAGTACACAAGCGGTTATGCCCATCGAGCTCGTCGATGCGGGCCGCTTCTTTGACATGCTCGGCTATGCCCAGTTAAGGCACCGACCGAGACCGGAGGACTGCAATATCACCCGGGCAAAGCCACTGACGTTCCACGGACACGACTGCTGTCACCTCAATGCCCTGTAGTCAAGCGTCGTTGAGCTACTGATATAGGTTGTTGGTTGACGCGATCTCTAGAACGGCAAGTCGCCGTCGAACCCAACCTTCGACTTCGGGGGCATCGTTGGCTTGGCCCTGGCCTCGAGCGATTTGATGAACCGCACCGAGTTGGCCACATGGTTACATAGCCGCCGCCCATTCGAACAGCCGTTCAAGCTTGCGCCGTTCAATGGACGAAAGATCAGCCGTGGCGCGTCCATCGCAGGTCGATGCTGTCCAGGGTGTCTGGTAGTCCAGGCGTCATGCTGCATTCGCCTTCTCTTGAATGGTCTGGCAGTGTTGGAGAAGGGTGTCGAACGACTCGACCTCATCGAGGAACAAGCCATCGTCGATCATGTGCTGATAGTCAGCGGCCAACTTGGCCAGGGCGCCGTCGTCGGGAACGAGGCGAAGACCGCCCGCGACTGCGGCGTAGTAGTCGATCAGTCCACCATCCAGGTTCTTCTCCGAGAAGAAGACGCTCTTGTGATCGGCCACCGCGTTCGCCAGCGCCGTGTCCGCAATCGCCGAGTCAACGAAGCCGCCGGCATCCAGCCGCGTCACGTCGTGCCAATGGCGAGCGAACCTATCCCCGCCTCGAAACGCACCTTGCGCGCAGAAAACGTGAATCGCGGTAGCTTTTTCCCAGAAGGTCCGCTCGGCACGCATCACCTGTGGCGTCGCTTCCGGAAACTCGACGCCCCACAGGTGTGCGGCTGCATCGCAGCGAACGGAGCGCAGTTCGCAAGGCTCGCCGGTGGATCGCGCGCCAAATTCGAGCATGACCGTCGACGGGACATAACCCGTTCCCGAGGCCAGGGGCCTGTAGTCGATGAATACCTTGTCGTCTTCGGCCCGGACCGTGGCGGGCAGGCCATGCTGTCCAAGGTCTTGCTGGAGCAGCGGAACGACATTGGTGGCCACCCAGTCAGCCAAACGGGCGCGGATCTCCTTGCTCCACTTCTTTTCCTGGCTCTTGCTGGCCGGGAGCGGCACACCCGCATCGCCGATCAGATCAGCGGCGATGGCGCGGATGTCGTAGGTGAGATCTACGTCCTCCGAGAACCGCTGGATGACGCCATAGGCCTTTGACAGGGAGGTGCCACCCTTGAAGACAAGATGGGGCGCATAGGGTGCGGCAAAAAGATGCCGCAGGGACCACACCACCCAAACGTCCTTTTCCAGCAGGTGGGGCGGGCGCCCAGACGCGTCGGCGGCCTGGGCAAGGGCCTCCAGGCGTTCGTCGGCAGAGAGGTCGAAGAACTCAGCCATGCGGTACCAGCGCGCTCACCTCCTGCGCCATCCACGTCGGCAGGCGCGCCCGTGCCGACGCCACTTCCTTCATCTCGGCCGGCGGCAGTTTGGCGCGCAGCGCCCGCAGCGCGGCGCCGGCCTTTTCGGGCCCCAACCACGCCAGCGCCCGCACTACATCGCCGGCAGCGCGGCCAGGAAAGATCAGCTGCCACACCGGCGCGTGCCGCAACTCCACGGTCTGAGCGCCCAGCTTCAAGCGGCGGCTGGGGCCGGACGTCAGATAGACGGACCGCATCGGCACCTGAGTCGTGAGCCCGAGCGCGTTGGCGGCGGACGCACCATGCGACACGATGGTTTCCCCGCGCTGGCTGGCCAGCCCCTCGACCATCTTCGCGGTCGAGGGCGCACGGGAACCGAAGCGGCTCTCGACCGGCAGGACATAAATGCCGCGGCCCGCGCGAAGCAGGGCGCCGCGCTGCACAAGCCGAGACAGAACCTGGTCCACGGCGGCCCGATTCCCTAGGTGCAGCAGTTCCTTTGCGACCAAGGGCGTGCCTTCCGGCAGGCCGGCGGCGAGCTCTAGAACTTGTTTGGCGAGGGTCTGCATGGCGATAACTTTAGCGTTGGTAGAAGTATGACGTAGTTTCTGACAGTTTTCAACGTCCTTGGTTATCGCAGCGATTGGCGGGGTCGACAGAACAGCTTCAGCGCCTCGGTAAAGTACGATGTTTCGACCCCACAAAGCCAGCATCCATCCGGGTTTCCGGCCTTCGGAAATCATTGAGTGGGAGTGACCGCGGCAAGACCCGCGTGGAGTGCGACATGAGACACCCGACACAGCTTTCACTGGACGGTATCGGCGCCGCCCCGCTGCCGACCGATCGGCTGTTCTTCGCGATCCTTCCGGACGCCGATGCCGCTGTGCACGCCGGGCTGCTCGCGCAGCAAATCACCGCTGCACACGGCTTGAGCGGCACGCCGCTCGCAACGGAGCGGCTTCACGTCACGCTGCATCACCTGGGCGACTACGCAGGCCTGCCGCAGGACATCGTGGCGGCGGCTGGCCCGGCCCTGTCGGCGCTCCGCTTCCCGCCCTTTGAGGTGGTGCTGGATCGCGTCATGACCTTCGGCAAGGTCGGGCGACGGCCGGTGGTTCTGGGCGGGCATGGCAGCGGCGTGGCGGGGCTGGTGGCGTTTCAGCAGGCATTGCTGGCCGCCATCGGTGGGCGCGCGAGCGGCAACTTCGTGCCGCACCTGAGCCTGCTGTACGACGAACAGGCGGTGCCCGAACACGACGTGGCGCCGATCACCTGGATTGCGCGCGAATTCGTGCTGGTTCACAGTGCGATCAATCAGCGCAAGCACGGGCACGAGACCCTGGCGCGCTGGCCCTTGCGCCGCTGAGCGTGGTCACCCGCCCAGGCGCTCTACCGCGCGCGCCAGTGCCAGCACCGACAGCGGCGCCGACCCTTCCGCCTTGTTGTTGATCGTGATGTAGGCGTTGTGGCCCGCACCCGTGGTGCCGGCGATCACGCGGGCCAGTGCCTCGCGTGTCTCCGGGTCCGGGTCGACCAGCTTGTCGAAAGGTTCGTAGAGCGCCTTGGCCTGCTCGTAGCCATAGCCTCCGTGCAGGCGGTTCAGGTTCCAGCGGCAGACCAGCGGCCCCGGCCACAGTGCGCGCAACAGCGGCAGTTGCGCGGCGATCGGCGGCAGCTTGGGATGCAGGCCGAGGCAGTAGGTGGCGCCGGCCTCGCGCAGCACTTCCACGAAAGCGGGCGTCAGGAATTCCGGGTTGCGCACTTCGACCGCGATCACGCCGTCGGGCGCGGAGGGCCGCAGCGCGGGCAGGGCGGCCAGCATCGCGCGCAGGCGTTGCAGGATCTCCGGCATCCGCGCCAGCATCGATCCCGGCAACGGGCTCAATTGGAACACCAGCGCACCGACCTTGTCGCCAAGGCCGTCCAGCGCGGGCTGCACGAACTGTTGCGCTGCGAGCGCGGGGTCGAGAAAGGCCGGGTTCGGCTGCTCGCCCCGCCCGTCCTCCGCCCGCACCATCGCATCGGCCACCAGGCTCGGCGCCTTCACGACAAAGCGGAAGTCGTCCGGCACCTGCGCTGCATAGGCGGCGAACTGGCTGGCCGAGAGCGGCCGGTAGAACGTGCGATCCAGGCTCACGCTGCGCAGCAACGGATGCCGTGCATAGGCGGCCAGTCCGTGCTTCGACAACACCGGCTGTCCGTACTCGCCGTCCCAGACCAGGCCGGCCCATCCCGGGAAATACCAGGACGAAGTGCCGAGTCGCAACTGCGGCGGCAATGCGGTGGCCAATGTCTGCTGTGCCGGATCGATCGGCGCCGGCAACACCTTCGGCGCGCCGGCACGCTTGCGCACAGTGCCCGCGGTCGCAACGGGCGCGGGCGGCATGTCCGGGTCGTCGAAGAGGGCGTCTTGCATGAGGGGGCTGCGTGACACCGATTCTGGATCAAGCCAAATAGGGCCGCAGCGCCCGTCGGTCGGGGCGCGAGGCGACAATTGCGGGACCATGTACCTGCCACCCCAATTCAACATGAAGGATCGCGCCACAGCCGTCGAGCTGATGCGCGATCACGCTTTCGCCAGTCTCATTTCGAACGACGACGAAGGCGTGCCCAGCGTGACGCACCTGCCTCTCGTGCTCGAAGAACGCGGGGAGGGCGGCGACGGCGAGCTGGTGCTCTGGGGCCACTGCGCCAAACCCAATCCGCACTGGCGCTACCTGCAGGCACGGCCCCGGGCCGTTGTCACGTTCCTCGGCCCACACGCCTACCTGTCGCCGTCGGTGTACCCGGATCTGGCCCGCGTTCCGACCTGGAACTACCTGGCGGTGCATTGCACGGTCGAGGCCAGGCTGGTCGAGGCACCGGCCGAAAAAGACGCGCTGCTCAAGCGCCTGATCGGCCAGCACGAACCGGCGTATGCACAGCAGTGGCGCGATCTGGGCGAGGACTTTCAACAGAAGATGCTGGCCGGCATCGTCGGTTTCGAGCTGCGCGTGACGGCACTCCAGTGCAAGGTCAAGCTCAACCAGCACCGCAAGGAGGCGCATGCCGCGATGCACGCCACCTACAGCCAGGGCACGCCCGACGAGCGGGCGCTGGCCGTCTGGATGCAGCGGCTCGGCATGGCCATCGAAAAAGGAACCGAGCATGCGTAGCCTGGGGTTGATCGGGTTGGTGCTGGCATTGTTGATCGTCGGCGTGCTGGTCAAGAAGCAGATGAACAGCGTGGTGCCTGCGGCGGCGCCGCAGTCCGGCGCACCGGCGCCCACCGCGCGTGCGCAAAGCCAGCAGATCCAGCAGCAGGTGCGGGAGCAGGTCGATGCCGCGATGCAGGCCCGCCCCCTGCCGGACGACGCCAAGTAGCCGACCCCTCCATGACAGATGCCGACTGGATGCAGCGCGCACTCGGCGAAGCGCGCTTGGCGGCCGACGCGGGCGAGGTGCCGGTCGGCGCCGTGCTCGTGAAGGACGGCGTCCAGATCGCGAGCGGCCGCAACACGCCGGTGGCGCAGCACGACCCGAGTGCCCACGCCGAAATCAATGCGCTGCGCGCCGCGGCGTCCGCGCTCGGCAACTACCGGCTCGACGGCTGCACGCTGTATGTGACGCTCGAACCGTGCGCCATGTGCGCCGGCGCAATGCTGCACGCGCGGCTTGCGCGCGTGGTGTTCGGCGCGGCCGATCCGAAGACCGGCGCTGCAGGCTCGGTGCTCGACCTGTTTGCCCAGCCGCAACTGAACCATCGAACGGTGGTGCAGGGCGGGGTGCTGGCGCACGAATGCGCGGCGCTGCTGCAGCAGTTCTTTCGTGCACGCCGCGACCAGGCACGCGAGCAGGCGCAGCCATTGCGTGACGATGCCCTGCGCACGCCCGACGACCGTTTTGCCGCGCTGGCCGACTGGCCCTGGACGCCGCACTACCTGAGCGAGCTGCCGAGCCTGAATGGCTGGCGCCTGCACTTCGTCGACGAGGGGCCGGCGGATGCGCCGCTGGCCGTGGTCGCGCTGCATGGGCCCGGCCAGTGGGGTTACCTGTACAGGCACCTGATCGACAGGCTCGTGGCGCTCGACGGGCCACGCGTGCTGGTTCCCGACCTGATCGGCTTCGGGCGCAGCGACAAGCCCAAGCGCGAAGCGGTGCATCGGCCCGAATGGCATGCCGGCGTGTTGCGCGAGTGGATCGAACAACTGGCATTGCCGCGGGTGCTGCTGGTGCATGGCGCCGGAGACGACGTGCTGGCTGCGTTGCTCGCCGCGTCCCTGCCGCAGCGGATCGTTGGCCGCCTCGGTGCCGGGAGCCAGCCTGACGCGGCCAGCGAAGCGGCCTGGCGCCTGCCATTCGTCGATGCCGGCTACCAGGCCGGTCTGCGTGCATGGAAGGCGCCCCGGGGCCAGGTGTTCGATCTCGCGCCCGCGCAGGCGTCCGAGGTGGCCCAGGCCGCAATGGGATACTTCGCGCCGTGACCAAACACATCTACATTTTTTCGCCGTCGAGCGCAGTGCGCGACAAGGCTGCATTCAAGCGCGGCGTGGCTCGACTCAAGGCCTTGGGCCATGACGTGGAGATCGACGAAGCCGCGCTCGCCACCCACCAACGCTTTGCCGGCGATGACGCCACGCGGCTTGCCGCCATCGCCCGCGCCGCAGCCAGCGGTGCCGACGTTGCGCTGATCTCGCGGGGCGGCTATGGCCTGACGCGCATCCTTGATGCACTGCCGTACAAGGCCGTGGCCAAGGCGATTGCACATGGCACCGAGTTCGTCGGCCTGAGCGACTTCACCGCGTTCCAGCAAGCATTGCTGGCCAAGACCGGTGCCGTCAGCTGGTCGGGTCCGGCTGTCGGCGAAGACTTCGGTGCCGAGGCCGGTCCCGACGACATCATGGAAGCCTGCTTCGACGACCTCTTGTCCGGGCAGGGCGAGGGCACCGGCTGGCGCCTGCCCGCGCGCGACGCCGAAGCCGCGAGCGGCATGCGCAGCATCCATGGCGCGCAGCTGTGGGGCGGCAATCTCTGCGTGCTGACCAGCCTGCTCGGCACACCCTACTTTCCGGTGATCGACAAGGGCGTGCTGTTTCTCGAAGACGTGGGCGAGCATCCCTACCGGATCGAACGCATGCTCGAGCAACTGCGGCATGCGGGCGTGCTGGCGCGTCAGAAAGCGATCCTGATGGGCCAGTTCACCGGCTACCGCAAGGTGCCGAACGACCGCGGCTTCAGTCTGCAGGGGGTGGTGGAGCGCCTGCGCGGCCAGATCAAGGTGCCGGTGCTGACCGGCCTGCCGTTCGGCCATGTGCCGACCAAGGTGCTGCTACCTGTCGGCGCAAAAGTGGAAATCGCGGCCGAGGGCCGCGATGTGTTCATGGTGTGGGGACATCGGCACGCTCATCACCATTGAGCGGTGCCAGAGGCGTCTGGCGTCAGACGCCGAAGCGATGGTGGGTGCGTGGCCCCATTGTTTCGGGCAGGCGCCCCTTGAACATGACGTTGATGGGGCGAAGCTGCCGACGCGCCGCTGCCTCGCCGTCGAGTTCGACCAGCGCGGACATCACGTCCTGGCGCAGGTACCACAGCGCTTCGAGGTCATCGGCGAAGCGCACCCGCTGGGCCACGCGCTGAACGCCATGGCCGCCATGCACCTGGAGCAGGGAGAGCATGGCATTGCGGATGCGACTTGTGTGGCGTGGCTCCGAACCCCGCGATCCGAGGCCCGGAATAGACAGAAGTCGAAAGAAACCACTGAGTGAAATCATGGCGCAAAGGCGAAGTGCCGGAGCAGTTGATGGCGCTACGTTACGGGTAACGCACCCTCGGCACAAGCGGGGGCACATTTTTTAATGTTTAAAAACAACATACTTCACGAAAGTCCTTATGCGTCTTCTGAGGAATGGATACCTAAGTTCTACCTTGTTCGTGAGAATGCGAAACTGGTGAAACCAATATGGCAAAGCCCGCGTACCCTGTACTTCACATGCACAGAGTCTTTTTGAACTGGTCAACAGCGGTTGTCAGTAGGAGCACATCGACAGCGATGAGGCCGGCTTTGCCATAATTTCAGTGCGATCGATACCAAGTTCATAAAAATGGCCGCCCCACCCACCGTTGTGTTTGCTGATTTGACCGGGAGCACTCGCGTGTTCGAGGCCATGGGCAATGCGCGTGCGACGGAAACGGTTACCCGGCTGGTCCAGTGGATCGGTGGGGTTTGCGAATCGCACCATGGGCGCGTCGTCAAGACACTCGGCGATGGCGTGTTTGCGATATTTCCAGACGGAGCATCCGCTGTCGGCGCTGTGCTTGAACTGCAGCGCAACCACCAGAAGCGGCTGATGGTCTGGCCGGCGCCGCTGCGCATGGATCTCCAGATCGGGGTGGCCAGCGGCGAGGTGCTCGAGGTCGACGGCGACTCCTATGGCGACGCGGTCAACCTGGCATCCCGACTGAGCGATCTGGCCGGCCCGGGCCAGATCTGGGCGACCGAATCGGTGATCGACCAGCTCGGTGAAATCGGCGTGCGGCATCGCAACCTGGGACCGATCAATATCCGCGGCAAGAGTGAAACGCCGATCGTGCACCGCATCGACTGGCAGGACGAAGTGTCGGAGTTCCTCACTATGCCAGCGTCGCTGGCACACCAGCCACGGCCGTCCGACTCGTCGTTCGGCCAGATCGAGCTGTCGTGGCTCGATGTGCGCTCGCTGTTTCGGGCGGATGAACTGCCGATCCACCTGGGGCGCGTGGACGAAGCCCAGTTCGTGGTCAACGACCCGCGCGTGTCGCGCCTGCATGCACGCATCGAGGCGCGGCAGGGCAGTTGTGTGCTGGTGGATGTCAGCACCTACGGTACCTGGGTTCGCTTCCACGGCACCGCCGGGGCCAGTGGCGAAATCGCGCTGCGGCGCGACGAGTGCGTGCTGCACGGCAGCGGAGAAATCGGTCTGGGCGCACCGTTGAGCGACTTCAGTGCGCCGACCATCTCGTTCAATACCACCGGCAACAACGTGCTGCTGGGGCGCAAGAACGCCCGCTAGGGGCGTTGCCGCTTACTCGACCTTCGCGCTGGCGCGCAGGCTTTCCTGGTACTTTTGCAGCTTCTGCTGCTGCAGCTGCTGCGTGACCTGCGGCTTGACTTCCTCGAGCTTCGGCAGCGTGGCCTGACGGATGTCATCGACGCGGATGATGTGATAGCCGAATTGCGACTTGACCGGTGCCGGCGTGGTTTCGCCCTTCTTGAGCTTGATCATGGCTTCCGAGAACTCGGGCACGAAGCTCGCCGGGTTGGCCCAGTCGAGGTCGCCGCCGTTGGCACCCGAGCCCGGATCCTTGCTCTGCTTCTTGGCGAGGTCTTCGAACTTGGCGCCCTTCTTCAGGTCGGCCAGGATCTTGATCGCCTGGTCTTCCTTCTCGACCAGGATGTGGCGCGCCTTGTATTCCTTGCCGCCGTTGGCCGCCACGAACTTGTCGTACTCGGCCTGCACGTCGGCATCGGTCACCGGGCTGGTTTTGCGGTAGTTGTCGAACAGCGTGCGGATCAGGATCGCCTGGCGTGCGAGTTCGAGCTGCGCCTTGAACTCGTCGCTCTTGTCGATGCCCTGTTTTTGGGCTTCTTGCATGAACACTTCGCGCGTGACGACTTCCTCGCGCAGCTGCGTCTGCATTTCAGGCGTTACCGGGCGGCCGGCAGCGGCGAGCTGCTGGGCCAGCATGTCCATGCGGGCCTTGGGCACGGCCTTGCCGTTGACGATGGCGGCGTTCTGCGCGAAGGCAGCCACGGGAATGGCGCCGATGAGCGCCGCGGCCGCGATGGCCTGCAGGAGTTGTTTTTTCATGGATGAACGGGGGAGTAAAGAGGGGCGCGACGGCCGCAAGACGTGACGCTCAGAGCGTCTCGATGGCAATGGCGTGAAGGCCCTGTGCGATAAAAATGTGCAACGCATCATACACAAGGCGATGCTGCGCAACACGCGGTTTGCCGGCGAACAACGGGCTGGCGATGCGCACCCGGAAGTGCGTGCCGTAACCCTCGTCGCCGGCGCCGGCATGGCCGGCGTGCGCGGCGCTCTCGTCGATGACTTCGAGCACCGTCGGTTTCAGCGCCTCGCGCAGCGCGGCTTCGAGGTCGGCCGTTCGCGGCAGTGGCGTGGTGGTCATGCTCATGCGGCGGGCGTGTCGTCGGACTTCAGATGGGGCGAAATGTAGAGCCCCTGCGCGATCAGGAAGGCGATCGGGAAGGCATAGCCCCAGAGCTTGAAGTTGACCCAGGCGTCGGTGCTGAAGTACATCGCCACATAACCGTTGACCGTGGCCATGAACACGCAATAGCCGATCCAGGCGACGTTCAGGTGCGTCCAGATGCGGTCGGGCAACTGCAACTGCTTGCCGAGCATCACCTGCAGGAAATTCTTGCGAAAGCCCCAGTACGCGACGGCCAGCGCCAGCGCCATCGCGCCATACAGCGCGGTCGGCTTCCATTTGATGAAGCGGTCGTCGTGCAGTGCGAGGGTGAGCGAGCCGAACAGCAGGATCAGCACCAGCGTGGCCTTCTGCATCGGCTCCAGCCGGCGCGTGGTGAACCAGATGATCGCCATCTGCAGCACGGTGCCGGCCATCAGCACACCGGTCGCGACGTAGATGTCGTACAGCTTGAAGGCGCCGAAAAACAGCAGGATCGGAAAGAAGTCGAGCAGCAGTTTCATTCGTTTGTCTTGGTGCTGGGTGTGAAATCGAGCGAGGCCGAGTTCATGCAGTAGCGCAGGCCGGTTTCGGTCGGGCCGTCGGGGAACACGTGGCCCAGGTGCGCGCCGCAGTTGGCGCAGACGTTTTCGGTGCGCGTCATGCCGTGCGAACGGTCGACGATGTTCCTGATCGCGCCCGGCACCGCTTCTTCCGAAAAGCTGGGCCAGCCGCAGCCGGCGTCGAACTTGGTGCCCGATTCGAACAGCTTGGCGCCGCAGCAGACGCAGTGGTAGGTGCCGTCGGCCCAGTGGGCTTCGTACTTGCCGGTGAAGGGGCGCTCGGTGGCGGCATGGCGGGTCACTTCGAAGGCGCCGCGCTCAGCGCCTTTTTCGGCGAGCAGGGCTTTCCATTCGGCGTCGGTTTTCTGGACGGGGGAGGTCATGATGAACAGCTGATTTCGATGGAGGATGCCCAGTCGGGCGGGAAGCCGGCGTAGGCATCTTGCCCGGCGTGTTCCTCAAATGGGGTTTCGAGGAGTTTCAGCAAGGTTGCGACGCCCGCGAAGTCCTTGCGGTGCGCCGATTCGATTGCCTGCTGGCCCAAGTGGTTCCGCAGCACGAATTTAGGGTTGGTTGCCAGCATCAAATCGGCCGCCAACGCCTGCGGGACAGTCGCATGCCGCTCTGAAAATAATAGCAGCCATGCATCGAAGCCGGCCGTGTCGGCGAACAGGTCGCGCACGGTTTGCGCATCCGCGCCGGCCCTGTGTTGCGACAGGCGGCGCCAGAAGATCGTCCAGTCGGTCTGCTCCTTTGCCAGCAGCGACAGCGCACCCTCGATGAGCCCGCGGTCGCCATCGCGCGTGTCGGCAAGGCCCAGCTTGGCCCCCATGCACCGCTCGAACTCGCGCGGAAACACGGTCTTGTACGACTCTAGCGCGGCGATCGCCACCTCTTGCTCACCGATCAGCGGGAGCAGGGCCTGGCCGAGGCAATAGAGGTTCCAGTAGGCCACGTTGGGTTGCTGGTTGTAGGCATAACGGCCGCCGTTGTCGCTGTGGTTGCAGATGTGGCGCGGGTTGAAGCCGTCGAGAAACTGGAACGGGCCGTAGTCGATCGTGAGCCCCAGGATGCTCATGTTGTCGGTGTTCATCACGCCGTGGCAAAAGCCGACCGCCTGCCACTGCGCCATCAGCGCCGCGGTGCGCTCGCTCACGGTTTCCAGCAGCGCCGCGTACGCATTGCCGCCGAAGCGTTCGGTGGCCCGGCACTCCGGGTAGTGGCGATCGATCACGAAGTCGGCCAACGCACGCAGTTCGTCGTAGCGCTCATTGGCCGAGAAGTGTTCGAAATGGCCGAAGCGGATGAAGCTGGGCGAGGTGCGCGTCACCACCGCGGCGGTTTCGAGTTCTTCGCGGCGCACACGCGCGTCGGAGCCGGTCACGCACAGCGCACGCGTGGTCGGGATGCCGAGCGCGTGCATCGCCTCGCTGCAAAGGAATTCGCGCACGCTCGAGCGCAGCACCGCACGGCCATCGCCCATGCGCGAGTAGGGTGTTCGTCCGGCGCCCTTGAGCTGCACTTCGAAGCCGCTTTCCGTTTCACCGAGCAGGATCGCGCGCCCGTCGCCGAGCTGGCCGGCCCAGACACCGAACTGGTGGCCGCTGTAGACGGTGGCGAAAGGATTGGTGTCAGCGATTGGCAGGCTGCCGGTCAGCGCCGACAGCGTGGTGTCGGATCGCCGCCAGTCGGCCGGCAATCCAAGCTCGCGGGCGGCTGATTCGCTGTGGCCCACCCAGTAGGGATCGGGCAGTGGCGTCGGTCGCAGGTGGGTGAGAAAGGCGGTGCCGAGGGTCTGGAAACCAGGTTTCCAGCGCAACCCCAGGTCCGCGACGTCCGTGTCTTCAGCAAGCAGGCTCATGCCCGGATTGTCCGGCAGAGCGCGAAACCCCTTGCCGAGGGGGCCATCGCGGCCCCAGCCGGGTTAATGGGCGAGTGCCTGGGTGTCCCAGATCCGCGCCCGGTACTGCGCGGGCGGCAGGCCGAACCAGCGCTTGCAGGCCCGGAAGAAGTTGCTGCTGTCGACGAAGCCGAGCATGTCCGCCACGTCGGTGAGCGTGTGGCGGTCTTCCGCCAGGTACTGCTGCGCCAGCTCGCGGCGAGTGCGGTCGAGCAGCGACTGGAACGACACAGACTCTTCCTGCAACCGCCGTTGCAGCGTGCGCTCCGCCAGCCCCAGACCGGCCGCCACGTCCTGCCGGCGCGGCTCGCCCAGTTGCAGACGGCGCGCGATCTCGGCGCACACCAGGCTGCTGGTGGTGGTCTGGCCCAGCAGCCCGAGCTGGTCGTCCAGCAGGTGCTCCTGCATCTCGCCGAGGGCGGGGTGGAAGGTGGGCAGCGGCATCGTCATGTCTGCGGTCGACAGCAGCAGTCGGTTGGCGACGGCGTTGAAGCGCACTTCGCAGCCGAAGGCCTCGCGGTGCAGCCGGTCGTTGGCCGGCGCGGGATGGACGAACTCCATCGCCAGCGGCTGGAGCTCGCGCCGCGTGAGCCACTGGCACTGCATGAGCACGGTCAGCAAGGCGTACTCGACGCGCTGGCGCGGTATCGGCAGGCTGCCGCCGGTGTGCTCCATCACCATCCAGCAGCCGCGCGCCTCGGGCTGCAGCGAGAAGGCGGTCGCATCCGAGATCACCGCCATGTAGCGCGCCAGCCGTGCGAGCGCGGCACCCAGGTCGGGGCTGCAGGCCATGGCGTGGCCAACCGTGCCCAGCTTGCTGTGCGTGGCGGCCAGGTCGCGGTGCAGGCCCAACGTGGGCTTGCCGCCGCGCGCCACCGCGAGCTGCCAGAGCACGGAGATCTCATCCACCGGCACGCGCGTGTTCTGCCGATGCAGCGAGTCGGGGTCGAAGCCCGCATCGCGCAGCAGCGAGGGCACGTCGAGCCCCTCGGCCTCGAACATCGAGAGCACGCCTTCGAGCCAGGCTGCGGAGCTGGTCCGCAGTTCCGGCTGCTGCGCGCAGCCCGGCCGACGTTGCGACCGGCGCTGGTGATGCGACATGGAGGTTCCTGAAGTCATTGAATTGGCGCGCTTGCGATAGCGGGGGAAACGGCGTGCGTTCCTAGAATTTTTGCGGGCTCGGCGGGCCGGAGTATGGCCACCGGACACCGATGCAGGAATTCCGATTAACCCGGTGTGGAGACAAAGAATGAATACAGCAGAGACAACGGAAAACCAGGGCGCGGTACGGCAGGCAAAGGTAAAGGCAAAGGCAACGGTGGCCAGGGCCATGGCGGCAGCGGCCTGCATGGCCCTCGCGGCCTGCGGCGGCGGCTCATCGGGCTCGGGCTTCCTTCTCCCGCCGGTCGCGCCGCCCGCGGCAGAGCCGCCGGCGCCAGCCACGGTCGTCGACGGCCCCATGGTGCGCCAGATCACGGTCGGCAAGATCGAAGGCGTGGATGACAGCGCCAGGTCGGGCACCTGGTTCTGGAAGGGCGTTCCGTTCGCGCAGCCGCCGGTCGGTGCGCTGCGCTGGCGCGCGCCGGCGGAACCCACCGCCTGGAGCGGCATCCGCCCGGCCGTGAAGTTCGGCAATGCCTGCCTGCAGATCGGCCGCCTGTTCGGACCCGGCGCCAACAACACCTACGACGCCACCATCGGCGCCATGCTGGGCAAGCCGGTCGGCAGCGAGAACTGCCTGTTCGTCAACATCTGGCGCCCGGCCACGACCGACAAGAACCTGCCGGTGCTGCTGTTCGTGCACGGCGGCAGCAACATTTCGGGCTACACGGCCGACCCGCTGTACGACGGCGCCACGCTGGCCAAGGCAGCCAACGCGGTGGTCATCACCGCCAGCTACCGGCTGGGCATCCTGGGCTTCCTGAACATCCCGCAACTGCGGCCGGGCGGCAGCGCGGGCGACGACTCGGGCAACTTCGCGCTGCTCGACAACATGGCGGCGCTGCGCTTCATCAAGAACAACGTCGCCAACTTCGGCGGCGACCCGGGCAACGTCACGCTGTCGGGCGAGTCGGCCGGCGCGACCAACCTGCTGGCGGTCATGACCTCGCCGATGGCCAAGGGCCTGTTCCACAAGGCCTTCGAGATGAGCGGGGGCATCTCGCTCGCGAGCAACCTGCCACCGGGTTCACTCCCCACGCTTTCTCCGGCATCGGTCTCGCTCGCGCAGGGCGCCGCCATCCTGGAGAAGCTGCTCGTGGCCGACGGAACCGCCGCCGATGCGGCCGCCGCCAAGATCTACATCGCCACCCGCACGCCGGCCCAGATTGCCGACTACCTGCGTGCCCAGGATGGCAGCGCGCTGCTGACCACGGTGGTCGCCGCCGGGCTGGGCAGCGTCGCGCCCATTCCCGACGGCACGGTGCTCCCGACCGACCCGATCGGCGCCGTTGCGGCCGACCAGTACGTCAAGGTGCCCATGCTCGCGGGCAACACGCGCGACGAGGGCAAGCTCTTCGCATCGCTGCTGGGTTCGATCGGTTTTCCGAAGCCGGGCTGGATCGTCGCCGACGCCCAGCGCTTCTCGATGATGTTCAACTTCGACCCGGATGCCGCCCCTGCGCTCACGGTGGCCGACATCATCGACCCGTTCTACCTTCCGGTAGACAAGCCGGGCACCGGTTACAACGCGGCCACGGCGTTCATCACGAAGGGCCTCTTCGAGGCCAACCGCGACAACCTGCTCAACACGATGAAGACGCGCCAGTCGAACATCTGGCACTACCGCCTCGACTGGGCGCAGGAGCCCTCGCCGTGGAACGATGTCTACGGTGCCTCGCACGCCTTCGATCTGCCTTTTGTGTTCGGCAACTTCGGCGGCTCGCTGCTCAGCAACGTGATGGGCGGCAAGGTCAACCAGTCGGGGCGAATCGCCCTGTCCAACGCCGTCATGGCGAGCATCGGCGCCTTCATGCGCAAGGGCGATCCGAACACGCCCGAACTTGGTGCAACCTGGGCACCGTGGCCCTCGCAGATGCTGCTCGATGCAACGCCCTCGGCAGCCAGGATCACACCGGTGAACGTGCCTTGAAGAGCCGCGTCGTTCCATCGTGCAGTGCGGGTTTGTGTCATTGTGCAAGTGGCCGAAGCTTGCGTGAATCTGTTGTTCGCAAGCTTTCATGAAGTCATTTTCTTTAGGAGTCCGTAGATGCTGGGTTTGATGCAAGACCAACCGCTTTTGATCTCGTCGCTGATCGAGTTCGTCGAGCGCCACAACGGCGATGGCGAGATCGTTTCGCGCCGGGTCGAAGGCGACATTCACCGCACCACGTGGGGTGGAATCGCATCGCGTGCCCGGCAGGTGGCCAATGCGCTGGACGGCGAGCAGTTGCTCTTCAGCGACCGAATCGCCACGCTGGCCTGGAACGGCTATCGCCACCTGGAGCTGTACTACGGCGTGAGCGGCAGCGGCCGCGTGCTGCACACCATCAATCCGCGGCTGCACCCTGACCAGATCGCCTGGATCGCCAACCATGCCGAAGACCAGATCCTGTGCTTCGACCTCACTTTCCTGCCGCTGGTGCAGGCGGTGCATGCCAAGTGCCCCATGATCCGAAAATGGATTGCACTGTGTGATGCCGACAAGCTGCCGGTCGACAGCGGCATTCCCAATCTCGTGAGCTACGAGAGCTGGATGGGCAAGCAGTCCGCCGACTACGACTGGCCCACCTTCGACGAGAACTCGGCCTCGAGCATGTGCTACACGAGCGGTACCACGGGCAACCCGAAGGCCGCGCTCTACAGCCACCGCTCGACCATGCTGCACGCCTACGCGGCGGCCTTGCCCGACGTCATGCGCCTGTCGGCGCGCGACTCGGTGCTGCCGGTGGTGCCCATGTTCCACGTCAACGCCTGGGGCATTCCGTACTCGGCCGCACTCGTGGGTTGCAAGCTCGTGTTCCCCGGCCCGGCGCTTGACGGCAAGTCGGTGTTCGAGCTGATCGAATCCGAAGGCGTGACCTTCGCCGCCGGCGTGCCCACCGTGTGGCAGATGATGCTCGGCCACATGCAGGCTGGCGGCCTGAAGTTCAGCAAGCTCAACCGCACCGTCATCGGCGGCTCGGCCTGCCCGCCGGCCATGATCACTGCGTTCCAGCAGAAATTCAACGTTGAGGTGCTGCATGCCTGGGGCATGACCGAGATGAGCCCGCTGGGCACGCTGTGCACACTCAAGAACAAGCACCTGTCGCTGCCGCCCGATGCGCAACTGCAGATCCGCATGAAGCAGGGCCGCGCGATCTTCGGCGTCGACCTCAAGATCGTCGACGGCGACGGTAAGGAGCTGCCCTGGGACGGCAAGGCCTACGGCGACCTGCTGGTCAAGGGGCCGTGGATCGTCAAGGAATACTTCAAGGGCGAGGGCGGCGACCCGCTCATTCCCGACGAACAGGGCCGCGGCTGGTTCCCCACCGGCGACGTCGCCACCATCGATGCCGAGGGCTACCTGCAGATCACCGACCGCAGCAAGGACGTGATCAAGTCCGGCGGCGAATGGATCAGCTCGATCGAGATCGAGAACATCGCGGTCGCGCATCCGGCCGTCGCCCTGGCGGCTTGCGTCGGCGTGTTCCATCCCAAATGGGACGAGCGCCCGATCGTGGTGGTGGCGAAAAAGCCGGGCGGCGAAGTCACGCGCGAAGAACTGCTGCAGTTCTACGAAGGCAAGACCGCCAAGTGGCAGATCCCGGACGACGTGGTCTTCGTCGAAGCCATTCCGCTCGGCGCCACAGGCAAGATCCTGAAGACCAAGCTGCGCGAGCAGCTCAAGGGCTACAAGTTGCCCGGCCTCTGAAACGCCCTACCGACCGGTAGCATCGTCTGTCGCATGGGTGATAGAAACGACTTCGGTGCTGCCTTTCTTACGGGCATTCCCTGAGGGGGGGTCTAGTAAAGACTTGTACTCTCACCTCGCGTTCGAATACTGATGATCAGGAGACCGATTCCCATGAAATTCACACTCAAATTTGTAGCCGCCGGCGTCATGATGGCCGCCGCTGCGGGTGCCCTCGCCCAGAAGGGCGAAACCGTCAAGATCGCCATGATCGAGGGGCTTTCGGGTCCGTTCGCCAATGTGGGGCAGAACCAGCTCAAGAGCTGGCAACTGATGGCCCAGGAACTGAGCGGCGCGAAGAATCCGGCCGGAGTCAAGTTCGAGATCGTCGGGATGGACAGCAAGAGCTCGCCGCAGGAAGCGCTGAATCTGCTGAAAGCCGCCAGCGACCAGGGCTTTCGCTACGTCACGCAGGGCAACGGATCCAATGTGGCCGTTCCGCTGGCCGATGCCGTCGCCAAACACAACGAGCGCAACCCGGGCAAGGAAATCGTCTACCTGAACTACGCCGCGGTCGATCCGGTGCTCACGAACGAGAAATGCAGCTTCGCGCACTTCCGCCTCGATGCCGACACCTCGATGAAGATGGCAGCGCTGACGGCGTTCATGAAGGACCAGCCCAAGATCTCGAAGATCTACCTGATCAACCAGAACTATTCGCACGGGCAGCAGGTCTCCAAGTTCTTCAAGGAAGGCCTGACACGCAACCGGCCGGATGCCAAGATCGTGGGCGACGACCTGCATCCGCTGGGGCAGGTCAAGGACTTCGCGCCCTACGTGGCCAAGATCAAGCAGTCGGGCGCCGACACCATCGTCACCGGCAACTGGGGTCAGGACATGACCCTGCTGATCAAGGCGCTGAACGATTCGGGCCTGAAGATTCCGATCTACGCGTACTACGCCGGCGTTTCCGGCACCCCGACGGCGCTGGCCGCGGGTGGCGAGCTGGAGGTCTATCAGATCGCCTACAACCACTCCAACTACACCGGCGAAATGGGCCGGCTGATGGCAGATTTCAAGAAGAAGTTCAACGACGACTTCTACACGTTCTCGATCTACAACGGCGTCGTGGTTCTGGGCGAGGCGATGGCCAAGGCGAAGTCCACCGATCCGATGAAGGTCGCGGCTGCGATGGAAGGCCTGAAGTTCAAGGGATTCAACGGCGACAGCGAAATCCGCAAGTCCGATCACCAGTTGCAGCAGGGGCTCTGGATCTCGAAGTGGCAGAAGGTCGACGCCAAGAACAAATACAGCGTCGAGAACACCGGCTATACCTTTGCACCGGTGAAATACCTCGAGCCCTACATCGCGAGCACGCCCACCAGCTGCGACATGAAGCGCCCGTTCTGAGGCGCACCACAACACAGCAGGCCGGCGAGTGACGGGAGTCGCTCACCGGCTTTTTTGTACACCGGCTTTTGCGAGCGCCAACAACGAACAAATACCGTGGAATTCTTTGTCATCTCCTTGCTGAACGGGCTCAGCTACGGGCTGTTGTTGTTCATGCTGAGTTCGGGCCTGACCCTGATCTTCAGCATGATGGGCGTGCTCAATTTCGCGCACACCAGCTTCTACATGCTCGGCGCCTATTTCGCGTACACGATCTCCGGCGTGCTGGGTTTCTGGCCGGCATTGGTGATCGCGCCCCTGGTGGTCTTCGTGCTCGGCGCGCTGTTCGAACGCTACAGCCTGCGACGCGTTCACAAGTTCGGACATGTGCCCGAACTGCTCGTCACCTTCGGCCTGTCCTATCTGATCCTGGAGCTCGTGCAGTTGATCTGGGGGCGGGCAACGGTTCCGTACGGCCTGCCGGAGCAACTGCAGGGTCCGCTGTTCTCGCTGTACGGCACGCAGTTCCCCAAGTCGCGCTCGTTCATCATGCTGCTCGCCATGCTGATGCTGCTGTCGGTCTGGCTGCTGCTGACGCGCACCCGTATCGGGCTGGTGATACAGGCTGCGCTGACTCATCCCGAAACGGTGGAGGCACTGGGCCACAACGTGCCGCGTATCTTCATGCTGGTGTTTGGCGGCGGCGCTGCGCTCGCCGCGCTGGCCGGCGTGATCGGCGGCAACACCTATGTGACCGAGCCGGCCATGGCGGGCGCGGTGGGATCCATCGTGTTCGTGGTCGTGGTGGTCGGTGGCATGGGTTCGCTCGCGGGTGCTTTCCTGGCGTCGCTGCTCATCGGCGTGCTGCAGACCTTCGCCGTGGCGATCGACCAGTCGATGGCGTCGGGCCTCCAGGCGATCGGCATCCCCGTGACCGACAAGACCTTTGGCTACGAACTGCTGCAGCTCAGCGTCGCACAGGTGGCGCCGATCCTGCCGTACCTGCTGCTGGTGCTGATCCTCATATTCCGGCCCAAGGGTCTCCTCGGCAAGCGGGAAGGTTGAGATGACCTCTACCAACTACTACCGTTTCAAGCCCTGGAACATCGGGCGCGTGCTGATCTGGACCTTGTTCGCGCTGATGCTGATCGTCTCGCCGCTGATCTTTCGCAGCAGCCTGGCGCTCACCATGCTGTCGCAGATGGGTTACCTGACCATCATCTGCCTGAGCTACAACATCCTGTTGGGGCAGGGCGGCATGCTGAGCTTCGGGCACGCCGTCTACACCGGGCTGGGCGCGTTCGTTGCCGTCCACGCGATGAACCTGGCCGCCGCCAAGGGGGGCGTTCCGATTCCGCTGGTGGCGATACCGCTGGTGGGCGGCCTTGCAGGCTTGCTGTTCGCGATCCTGCTGGGTTATGTCACGACCAAGAAGTCCGGCACGACCTTCGCCATGATCACGCTGGGCATCGGCGAGCTGGTGGCCGCCATGTCGCTGATGTTTCCGGGGTTCTTCGGCGGCGAGGGCGGCGTGACGACCAACCGCACTTACGGTTCGTTCTTCGGATGGACATTCGGGCCGCAGATCCAGGTGTACTACCTGATCGCCGCCTACTGCTTCATCTGCACCGCGCTGATGTTCGCGTTCACCGGCACGCCCCTGGGGCGCATGCTCAATGCGGTGCGCGACAACCCCGAGCGGGTGGAGTTCATCGGCTACGACACGCAGCGGGTGCGCTACCTCGGCTTCATCATCGCGGGCTTTTTCGCGGGCATCGGGGGGGCGCTGGCTTCCATCAACTTCGAGATCGTCAACGCGTCCGACAGCTTGAGCGGCCTGCGTTCCGGTGGCTACCTGCTGTTCACCTTCCTCGGCGGCGCCACCTTTTTCTTCGGCCCCATCATCGGCGCCGTGCTGCTGGTGCTGGCGTCGGTGCTGTTGTCGGAAATGACCAAGGCCTGGCTGCTCTACCTGGGGCTGGTGTTCCTGTTCATGGTGATGTACGCGCCGGGCGGCGTGGCCAGCCTGATCATGATGAACCTGCGGGTTGCCCGGTTCGGCAAGTTCAACCGCCTTTGGGGCCTCTATGGCGGGCTGCTCCTGACCGGTGCGGTCATGGTCGTTGCCGCCGCCGCCATCGTCGAAATGGTCTATCACATGCAGCTCAATGCGGCCCTCGGTGACACCGTCAACTTCATGGGCGTCGAGCTCGACACGACCCGTGCCACCAGCTGGATCGGCGTCGCCGCGCTGCTGGCCATCGGCGTGGCGCTGGTCGAAGTGGTTCGCCGGCGCTTCGCGCGGGTCTGGGGGCAGGCGCAGGAAGAAATAGAAGCCGAGATCAAACGGCGGGAGACGGCTTGATGCCTTACGCACTGGAATTGAAGGCTCTGCGCAAGAGCTTCGGCAAGACCGACATCATCCGCGGCGTCGACCTCGCCGTGAGCGCGGGCGAGCGCATCGCGGTGATCGGCCCCAACGGCGCCGGCAAATCGACGCTGTTCAACCTGATCAGCGGCCGGCTCATGCCGAGCAGCGGCGAGGTGCTGCTGAACGGCCAGCGCATCGACGGCAAGCAGCCCTACGAGATCAACCGGCTGGGCCTGTCGCGCAGCTTCCAGATCACCAACATCTTTCCCAAGCTCAGCGTGTTCGAGAACCTGCGCTGCGGCGTGCTGTGGAGCCTGGGCTACAAGTACACCTTCCTGCGCTTTCTCTCCAACCTCGACGATGCCAACGAGCGCACCGAAGAACTGGTGCGCCAGGTCGGCCTCGAGAAGAAGCGCGATGTGCACGCGGTCAACCTGACCTATGCCGAGCAGCGCGCGCTCGAGATCGGCGTGACCATCGCCGGCGGCGCCGGCGTGATCCTGCTCGACGAGCCGACGGCCGGCATGAGCAAGACGGAAACCTCGCATTTCATCGCGCTGATCAAGCAGGTGACCATCGGCAAGACGCTGCTCACGGTCGAGCACGACATGGGCGTCGTGTTCGGGCTGGCCGACAAGATCGCCGTGGTGGTTTATGGCGAGGTTATCGCCTTCGACACGCCCGATGCGGTGCGTGCCAACGCCAAGGTGCAGGAGGCCTATCTGGGCTCCTCGGTGGCAGATGCGCAGGCGGGGCACTGATATGTTGAAACTTCAGGACATTCACGGCTACTACGGCAAGAGCCATGTGCTGCACGGCGTTTCGTTCGAGGTCGGGCAGGGCGAGATCGTCGCGCTGCTGGGACGCAACGGCTCCGGCCGGTCGACCACGGCCAAGGCCATCATGGGCCTGGTGCATGCCGAAGGGCAGATCCACTGGAAAGGCCAGGACATCCTGCGCAAGAAGGCCTACGAGATCGCGCACCTGGGCATCGGCTACGTGCCCGAGAACCGCGACATCTTTCCCAAGCTCACGGTGTCGCAGAACCTGCTGCTGGGCCAAAAGGGCGCCGGCAAGGGCAGCCGCTGGACCTTCAAGGACATGTACGAGATGTTCCCGCGGCTCAAGGAGCGCGAGCACACCGAGGCCGGCGTGCTTTCGGGCGGCGAGCAGCAGATGCTCACCCTGTGCCGCACCCTGATGGGCGACCCTGACCTGATCATCATCGACGAGCCGACCGAAGGCCTGGCGCCCAAGATCGTCGAACTGGTCGGCCAGTACCTGCAAACGCTCAAGGCCAAGGGCATCTCGGTGCTGCTGATCGAGCAGAAGCTCACCATCGCCATGCACATCTCCGACCGTGCGCTGGTGATGGGGCACGGCAGCATCGTGTTCGACGGCACACCCGACAGCCTTCGGGCCGATGCGGCCACCCGCAAAGAGTGGCTCGAAGTCTGACGGCTTCGGTCGTTGTCCCGGCAGCGACTGGGGCGTTTTGCGCGGTCATGCAAAACGCCTAGAATTTCACAAAAAAGAACACTCGTGCTTTTTGGAGGCAACCGGGGGTGCGCAATGCGCCGCCGGTGTCCTGCGCTCTCTCATCGGCTCTTTCATTTTTCAATTCCCTACTTAAGGAACGCAGCATGACGGCTGAATACAAAGTGCTCGGCGATGTCGCCGTGATCACCATGACCAATCCCCCGGTCAACGGTCTCGGCCACTCGACCCGCATCGGCATCACCGACGGCCTGGCCAAGGCCAACAGCGACGCAGCCGTCAAGTCGATCGTTCTCACCGGCGCCGGCAAGGCGTTCTCGGGCGGCGCCGACATCAAGGAATTCGGCACGCCCAAGGCGCTGCAGGATCCCAATCTGCTGAGCGTGATCCTGGCGCTCGAAGCCTCGCCCAAGCCGATCGTGGCGGCGATCCATTCGGTCTGCATGGGCGGCGGGCTCGAGCTGGCCATGGGCTGCCACTATCGCGTGGTCTCGCCCGGCACCAGCGTCGCGCTGCCCGAAGTCAAGCTGGGCCTGCTGCCTGGCGCCGGCGGCACGCAGCGTCTGCCGCGCGTGCTGGGCGTCGAGACCGCGCTGAACATGATCGTCAGCGGCGAGGCCGTCAAGAGCGAACTGCTGGCTTCGGCCCCGGGGCAAAAGCTGTTCGACAAACTGGCCGCCTCGCCCGAGTCGGTGTTCGACGAAGCGGTCGAATTCGCCAAGTCGGTGGCGGCGAAGGGCGGCGAATTGCCGCTGGTGCGCAATCTGCCGTGCAAGCACCCGCAGGGCGATGCCTACTTCCAGTTCGCCAAGAACATGGTCGGCGGCATGTCGAAGAACTACCCGGCACCGCTCAAGTGCGTCGATGCCGTGCAGGCCGCCACCAAGATGAAGTTCGACGAAGGCATGGCCGAGGAGCGCCGCCTGTTCACCGCGCTGATGTTCACACCCGAATCGCTGTCGCTGCGCCATCTGTTCATGGCCGAACGTGCGGCCAGCAAGATCCCCGACGTGGCGGACGACACGCCGCAGCGCGCCGTCAAGTCGGTCGGCGTGATCGGCGCCGGCACCATGGGCGGCGGCATTTCGATGAATTTCCTGAACGCCGGTATCCCGGTCAAGATCCTCGAGATGAAGCAGGAGGCGCTCGACCGCGGCGTCGCCACGATCAAGAAGAACTACGAAGCCCAGGTCAAGAAGGGCAAGCTCAAGCAGGACAAGTACGACCAGCGCATGGCCTTGCTGACCACCACACTGAGCTACGACGACCTGAAGGACTGCGACCTGATCATCGAAGCCGTGTTCGAAGAGCTCGGCGTCAAGGAAGCGGTGTTCAAGGAGCTGGATCGCGTGGCCAAGCCCGGCGCCATCCTGGCCTCCAACACCTCGACGCTCGACGTCGACAAGATCGCCGCCTTCACCAAGCGTCCGCAGGACGTGGTCGGCATGCACTTCTTCAGCCCGGCCAACGTGATGAAGCTGCTCGAAGTGGTGCGCGGCAAGGCAACTGCCAAGGACGTGCTGGCCACGGTGATGGCGATTGGCAAGAAGATCAAGAAGACCTCGGTGGTCTCGGGCGTGTGCGACGGCTTCATCGGCAACCGCATGATCGAGCAGTACAGCCGCCAGGCCGGCTTCCTGCTGGACGAAGGCGCCACGCCGCAGCAGGTCGACAAGGCCGTCGAGAAGTTCGGCTTCGCCATGGGCCCGTTCCGCATGGGCGACCTGGCCGGCAACGACATCGGCTGGGCCATCCGCAAGCGTCGCGCCACCGAGCGCGCCGACATGAAGTACAGCCGCACGGCCGACAAGCTCTGCGAACTGGGGCGCTTCGGCCAGAAGACCGGCGCCGGCTGGTACGACTACCAGGCTGGCAAGCGCGATGCGATCCCGAGCCAGGTCGTGCTCGACCTGATCGAGAAGCACCGCAAGGACGAAGGCATCACGCCGCGCAAGATCAGCGACGAAGAGATCGTGCAGCGCCTGGTGTACGCGCTGGTCAATGAAGGCGCGCACATCCTCGAAGACGGCATCGCCAGCAAGTCGGGTGACATCGACATGGTGTACCTGACCGGCTACGGCTTTCCGATCTTCCGCGGCGGCCCGATGCACTACGCCAGCCAGGTTGGCCTCTACAACGTGTCCGAGTCGATGAAGCGCTTTGCGAAGAACCCGCACGACGACGCGAGCTTCTGGCAGCCGGCACCGCTGATCCAGAAGCTGGTGGCCGAAGGCAAGAACTTCAGCTGAAGCCGAGACAGGCCGCAACCGTGATCAAACGCGTTTTTCTCGCGCTGCTGCTGGTGCTTGTGGCACTGGCGGCTGCGGTTGCGGTCAACACGCTGCGCACGCCGTCGCGCCAGGTCGCGGTGGCGCCCGCGCCCCGTCTCGCCATCGATGCGCAGGCCGCCGCCAAACGGCTGGCCGGCGCGATCCCGATGCGCACGGTGTCGAGCTTCGACGATGCCAAGGGCAACGACGCCGAGTTCGACAAGCTGCACGCCTACCTCGCGCAGCAGTTCCCCAAGGTGCATGCCACGCTCAAGAAGGAAGTGGTCGGCCAGAAGGCGCTGCTCTACACCTGGCCGGGCACCGACCCGGCGGCCAAACCGATCGCGCTCATGGCGCACCAGGACATGGTGCCGATCGCGCCGGGCACCGAGAAGGCCTGGACGGTCGACCCCTTTGCCGGCGAGATCAGGGACGGCTACATCTGGGGCCGCGGCACGCTCGACAACAAGAGCAACCTGTTCGCCCAGATGGAAGCCGTCGAGCTGCTGATCGGCAGCGGCTTCCAGCCAAAACAGACCGTCTACCTCGTGATGGGCGACGACGAGGAGGTCGGTGGCCTGCGCGGCGCGCGCCCCATTGCCGAACTGCTGAAGTCGCGCGGCGTCGAGCTCGACTGGGTGCTCGACGAAGGCCTGCTGGTGCTCGACGGCGTGCTGCCGGGCCTTGGCAAGCCGGCTGCACTGATCGGCCTGGCCGAGAAGGGCTACGCGACGTTCTTCCTCTCGTTCGACACTGCGCCCGGCCATTCCTCGATGCCGCCGCAACACAGCGCGATCGGCAGCATGAGCGCCGCGCTGGCCCGGCTCGAGGCCAACCAGATGCCGGGCGCCATCCAGGGCGTTGCGGGCGAGATGTTCGGCACGCTGGCACCCGAGATGGGCGGCATCAACCGCGTGATGCTGTCCAACCTCTGGCTCACCGGCCCACTGGTGGCGGGTCAGCTCGCGAAGAGCCCGAGCAGCAACGCGATGCTGCGCACCACCACCGCGTTGACCATCGTGCGCGCCGGCAACAAGGACAACGTGCTGCCGGGCCGGGCCGAGGCGGCCGTCAATTTCCGCGTGCTGCCGGGCGACACGCTGGCCAGCGTCGAAGCGCATCTGCGCAAGTCGTTGGGCAACGACGCGATCCAGGTCAAGGCCTACCCCGGCAACTCCGAGCCCTCGCCGGTGTCGTCGATCGACAGCACCGGCTACCGCGCAGTGCAGCAGGCGGTGCGCCAGGTGTTCCCCGACGCCGTGGTCGCGCCGGGCCTGATGACCGCGGCCACCGATTCGCGCCACTTCAGCCTGGTGAGCAGGGCGGTGTTCCGCTTCTCGCCGATCCGCGTGAAGAGCGAGGATCTGCCGCGCTTTCATGGCAACAACGAGCGCGTGTCGATCGCCAATTACGCCGAGATGATCGGCTTCTATCACCAGCTGCTGCGCAACACGGCGCAGCCGGACTGACCCTTCCTTCTTTTCCTCTTTCTCAAAGGACATCACCATGACCAGCGCCGTCATCGTCTCCACCGCCCGCACCCCGCTCGCCAAGAGCTGGAAAGGCGCTTTCAACATGACGCACGGCGCCACGCTCGGCGGCCATGCTGTGCAGCATGCCGTGCAGCGGGCCGGCATCGACCCGGCATCGGTCGACGACGTGATCATGGGTTGCGCCACGCCCGAAGGCGCCACCGGTTCGAACATCGCGCGCCAGATCGCACTGCGCGCCGGCCTGCCGGTGACGACCTCGGGCATGACCATCAACCGCTTCTGCTCGTCGGGCCTGCAGACCATCGCCACCGCAGCCCAGCGCATCATCGCGGGCGAGGGCGACGTGTATGTGGCCGGCGGCGTCGAGAGCATTTCGTGCGTGCAGAACGAAGCCAACAAGCACATGCTGGCCGACCCCTGGCTGGTGAAGCACAAGCCCGAGATCTACTGGAACATGCTGCAGACGGCAGAACAGGTTGCCAAGCGCTACAACATCGGCCGCGACGCCATGGACGAGTACGGCGCCGCCAGCCAGCAGAAGGCCACCGCCGCGCTCGAAGCCGGCCGCTTCAAGGACGAGATCGCACCGATCACCGTGCTGGCCGGCGTGGCCGACCCGGTGATGGGCCTGCGCACCAAGGAAGTGACGATCGAGAACGACGAGGGCATCCGCGCCGGCACCACCAAGGAAGGCATCAGCGGCATCCGCTCGGCCATGCCCGGCGGTCTGATCTCGGCCGGCAATGCCAGCCAGTTCTCGGACGGTGGCGGCGCCTGCGTGCTGGTCGACGAGAAGTACGCGCAGCAAAAGGGCCTGAACCCAATCGGCCGCTTCCTCGGCTTTGCGGTGGCCGGCTGCGAGCCCGACGAAATGGGCATCGGCCCGGTCTTCGCCATTCCCAAGGTGCTCAAGCGCCTGGGCCTCACGGTCAACGACATCGACCTGTGGGAACTCAACGAAGCCTTCGCTGTGCAGGTGATCTATTGCCGCGACAAGCTCGGCATCCCGGCCGACCGCCTGAACGTGGACGGCGGCGCCATCGCCGTGGGCCACCCCTACGGCGTGAGCGGCCAGCGCCTGACCGGCCATGCGCTCATCGAAGGCAAGCGCCGCGGCGCGAAGAAGGTGCTGGTCACGATGTGCATCGGCGGCGGCATGGGTGCCGCGGGCGTGTTCGAAGTTCTTTGACTCTCCCCCAGGCTGCGGCGCACTGCGTGTCGCCTCCGCCAACCCCCTTCCGGGGGCAACGCCAGCAGCCCGGCGAAGCCGGTTCTGCGGCGTTCCACGAATTTTTGCCGGCTGCCGGCGTTGTGATCGAGACCGACCATGAGCTTGCGTTCCACCCTCGACTTCCTGCTTTACGACTGGCTCGATGCCGCGTCGCTGAGCCAGCGTGAACGCTTTTCGGACCATTCGCGCGAAACCTTCGACGCGGTGCTCGACACCTGCGAGCGCATCGCGCGCGAAAAGTATGCGCCGGCCAATCGCATCGTCGATACGCAGGAGCCACACTTCGACGGCGAGAAGGTGATCCTGCCGCAGGCCACGCACGACGCGCACAAGGCTTTCGTCGAGTCCGGCATGCTGAGCGCCGCGCAGGACTACGACATCGGCGGCATGCAGTTGCCCTACACGCTGCAGGCAGCGGCCAACAGCTTCTTCGCGATGGCGTCGGTCAGCATCGGGTCGGGCATGCTGACGAGCGGCAATGCCAACCTGCTGATGGTGCACGGCACCGGGACGCAGAAAGAGGTGTTCGCCAAGAACGAATTTTCGGGCCGCTGGGCCGGCACCATGTGCCTGTCGGAGCCGCAGGCCGGCTCGTCGCTGAGCGACGTGGCCACGCGCGCCGTGCCCGATGATGCCGACTACCAGGACGACCCGCTCGGCCCGCGCTATCGCCTGACCGGCAACAAGATGTGGATCTCGTCGGGCGACCATGAACTGACCGAGAACATCGTGCACATCGTGCTCGCCAAGATCCCCGACGCGAACGGCAAACTCGTGCCGGGCACGCGCGGCATCTCGCTGTTCATCGTGCCCAAGCGCATGGTGAACACCGAGGGCGAGCTCACCGGCGAGCGCAACGACGTGGCGCTCGCGGGCCTCAACCACAAGCTGGGCTGGCGCGGCACCACCAACACGCTGCTGAACTTCGGCGAGGGCAAGTACCCGGTCGACGGCAAGGCCGGGGCCGTGGGCTACCTGGTCGGCGCGCCCGGCAAGGGCCTGCACTGCATGTTCCACATGATGAACGAGGCCCGCATCGGCGTGGGCACGGCGGCGGCCATGCTCGGCATGGCGGGTTACTACGCCTCGCTCGACTACGCCAAATCGCGGCCGCAGGGCAGGGCGGTGCAGAAGGCCGATGCCGGCGGCGGCGTGGTCAAGGATTCGGCCAGCCCGCAGGTTCGCATCATCGAGCATGCCGACGTGCGCCGCATGCTGCTCGCGCAGAAGGCCTACTGCGAAGGCGCGCTGGCGCTGGAGCTGTATTGCGCGCGGCTGGTCGACGTCCAGAAAACCGGCAATGCCGAGGAAGCCGACGATGCCCGCCTGCTGCTCGAAGTGCTCACGCCCATCGCCAAGAGCTGGCCCAGCGAGTGGTGCCTGGAAGCGAACTCGCTCGCGATCCAGATCCACGGCGGCTACGGCTACACGCGCGATTTCCCGGTGGAGCAGTACTGGCGCGACAACCGCCTGAACATGATCCATGAAGGCACGCACGGCATCCAGGCCGCCGACCTGCTGGGCCGCAAGGTGCTGATGGAAAACGGCCGCGGCCTGAAGCTGCTGGCGGGCCGCATCACCGACACCATCGCGCGCGCCGCGCAGGTGCCCGAGCTGGCGCCGCATGCCCGGGCGCTGGGCGAAGCGCTGCAACGCCTGGGCAGCGCGACGCAGGCCGCCTGGTCGACCGGCGACCCGCAGGCCGCACTGGCCAATGCCGTGCCGTACATGCAGGCTTTCGGCCACACTGTGCTGGCCTGGATCTGGCTCGACGTGGCCGCGCGCGCGTTGGCGCTCGACGGCGCAAAATCCAACCCGTCCACCGCCGGAAGAACGGGCGCTGCAGCCTATTTCTTCCATTACGAACTGCCCAAGATCGGCGCCTGGCTCAACGTGGTGGAAAGCCGCGACGCGACCTGCACCGAACTGTCTGAGGAAGCGTTCTGATGAACGCCGGAAGCTACATGCCCCAACTGAATTCAAGCAAGCCACCCAAGCCCCACGCCCGGCTCGAAAACTGGATCTGGATCCTGATCTACGGCGGCCTGTTCCTCGTGATCCTCGGCCTCGCCAGCGGCCGCACCGACGCCACGATCGGCTGGCTGCTGGCGATCCCCGGCGCGGTGGCGGCCGCGGTCGGCATCGTGCTGATCTACGTGCGCTCGCGCCTGCCTTCATGACCACCCGCCGGCCGCGCCCGACGCCACTGCCGTCGCCCGCGGAGCGGCAGGCTTTCGGCCGCGGCCAGCGCAAGCGCTTCGAGCGCGAGCAACTCGCGCAGGCGCCCGTGCCGAACGCCGCGGGGCGCGACCCGCTCGGCTGGCTCAAGGCCTCGAACCGCGGCCGCGTGCCGGAGCTGGTGGCGGTGCGCCATGGCCGCATGCTGGCCAACCCGCTGGCCTTTTACCGGGGCGCCGCCAGCCTGATGGCGAACGACCTGGCAAGCCTGCCGCACAGCGGTGTCATGACACAGCTTTGCGGCGACGCCCATCTTGCGAACTTCGGTTTTTTCGCAAGCCCGGAACGCGCGCTGGTGTTCGACATCAACGACTTCGACGAAACGCTGCAAGGCCCCTTCGACTGGGATCTGCGCCGCCTGGCCACCTCGTTCGTGGTGGCGGCGCGCGAGCTCGGCTTCAAGCCGCGAGTCGGCCGCGATGCGGTCGACCGGCTGGTCGATGCCTACCGCGAGCGCATGCGCCGCTTCGCCCGCATGGACACGCTGGAAGCCTGGTACCTGCGCCTCACTTCGCAGACGCTGCTGAAGCTAGGGGCCGAAGACGAGGCCGAGCTGGCCGTCATCAAGAAGGCGCGCCACAGCACCGCGCGCGTGTTCGCGCAGGAGGCCACGGAGGTAGTCGACGGCCGCCTGATGATTCGCGACCAGCCGCCGTTCGTCTACCACGACGCGGCTGCCACGCAACGCGAGATCCGCCGTTTTCGCGCCGGGCTGCCGGCCTTTCTGGCGCAGTACCGCGCCAGCCTCCCGCCGGAACGGCAACGCCTGTTCGACCGCTACGAGCTGCACGACGTGGCCGTGCTCACTCCGGGCGTTGGTTCGGTCGGGCGGCGCTGCTTCTTGCTGCTGCTGGTGGCCGACCAGCGCCATCCGCTGTTCCTGCAATGCAAGGAGGCCGGCGCCTCGGTCCTCGAAGCGCACCTTGGCGCGTCGTCGGCCGGCTCGCCCGGCCAGCGCGTCGTGGAAGGCCAACGGCTGGCACAGGCCGCCAGCGACGTGTTCCTGGGCTGGGCCGACGTGCCGGGTGCCAGCGGTTTCTACGTGCGGCAGCTGCGCGACATGAAAGCCGCCTACAAGCTCGAGGATTTCACCCCGGCCGACCTGGTCGAGTTCGCCGAAGCCTGTGGCTACGGCCTGGCACGCGCACATGCCAAGGGCGGCGACGCCTGGGCCATCACCGGCTACCTCGGCCGCTCGAAACGCTTCAACACGGCGCTGGCCGGCTTTGCAGAGGCCTATGCCGATGTGAACCTGGCCGACTGGCAGCAGCTTGCTGCCGCCGTGACCGCGGGCCGCTTTGCCGCTTTCGTGACAGAGGACAAGGCCGCCTGACGGCCGTTCGATCCCATTCCTTTCTCAATCTTCGGAGACACCATGAACCCCCGCACCGTCCAGCAACTGTTCGACCTCACCGGCAAGACCGCGCTCATCACGGGCGGCTCGCGCGGCCTTGGCCTGCAGATGGCGCATGCGCTCGGCGAAGCCGGCGCAAAGATCATGCTGAGTTCGCGCAAGGCCGACGACCTGGAGCAGGCTGCGGCCGAGCTGCAGGCGGCCGGGATCGATGCCCGCTGGATCGCCGCCGACTGCTCGAAAGAAGAAGACACGCGCCGCCTGGCCGACGAGACGCTGGAGCGCATGGGCGCGGTCGACATCCTGGTCAACAACGCGGGCGCCAGCTGGGGCGCGCCGGCCGAGAGCCACCCGGTCGAGGCCTGGGACAAGGTGATGAACCTCAACGTGCGCGGCTACTTCATCCTGTCGCAGCAGATCGCCAACGCCTACATGATCCCGAAGAAGACCGGCCGCATCATCAACATCGCGTCGATCGCCGGCCTCAACGGCAACCCGCCCGAGATGAGCACGCTGGCCTACAACACCTCGAAAACGGCGGTGATCGGTTTCACCCGGACGCTCGCGGCCGAATGGGGCAAGTACAACATCAACGTCAACGCGATCTGCCCGGGCTTCTTCATGACCAAGATGGCGGCCACGCTGATCAAGTCGATCGGCGAGGAAAAGATGGCCAACGCCGCGCCGCTCAGGCGCCTGGGCGACGACGAAGACCTGAAGGGCCTGACGCTGCTGTACGCGAGCGATGCCGGCAAGCACATCACCGGCCAGTGGCTGGCGGTGGACGGTGGCGTAAGCGTGGTTCTGGGGGCTGCGTGAGCCTTTCATTCGGTGTCGCGATCCCGTTCGTCGACCACCTAGGCTTCACGCTCGAGCGCTTCGAGAATGGCGAGTCGGAGCTGCACTACACGGCGCGGCCCGAGCACCTCAACAGCTTCTTCGTCACGCACGGCGGCGCCTGCATGACGCTGATGGACGTGACCATGGCCACGGCGGCGCGCAGCGTGCAGCCGGATATGGGCGTGGTCACCATCGAGATGAAGTCCAGCTTCATGCAGCCGGCACGCGGCCCCCTGGTGGGCAAGGGCCGGCTGCTGCACCGCACTGCCACCATGGCCTTTACCGAAGCGAAGATCTACGACAGCGCCGGGCGCCTTTGCTCCCACAGCACCGGCACCTTCAAGTACGTCAAGCGCCTGCCGGTTGGCGGCACCGAAGTGCACGCCATGCAGCCGCTCTCCACCGACTGATTTTTCAAGAGACAAACCACCATGCCAGTCAACAAGCAGATCCATCTCGACAACCGCCCCGAAGGCGAAGCCACCACCGGCAACTTCAAGCTGGTGACCGGCGAAACCCCTGCGCTGCAGGACAACCAGGTGCTGGTGCGCCACCACTACATGAGCCTCGACCCGTACATGCGCGGCCGCATGAACGACTCGAAGAGCTATACCGCCAACCAGCCCGTCGGCCAGGTGTTCCAGGGCGGCACGGTCGGCGAGGTGGTCGAGAGCCGGCACCCCAGATATGCCGTTGGCGACAAGGTCGTCGGCTTCGGCGGCTGGCAGGAATACAGCGTGGTCGATGCCTCGCTGCCCGGTGCGCTCAAGAAGGTCGACACCACCCATGTGCCGCTGTCGCACTACCTCGGCGCGGTCGGCATGCCGGGCGTGACGGCGTGGTACGGCCTGGTCAAGATCATCGCGCCGAAAGAGGGCGAAACCGTCGTCATCACCGCCGCCTCGGGCGCGGTCGGCAGCGCCTTCGGTGCGCTGGCCAAGGCGCGCGGCTGCCGCGTGGTCGGCATTGCAGGCGGGCCGGACAAGTGCAAGTATGTGACCGACGAGCTCGGCTTCGACGCGTGCATCGACTACCGCGCGCACCCGGACGTGAAGAGCATGAGCACGGCGCTGAAAGAAGCCTGCCCCGATGGCATCGACGGCTATTTCGAAAACGTCGGCGGCTACATCTTCGACGCGGTGCTGCTGCGCTGCAATGCGTTTGCGCGCGTGGCGTTGTGCGGAATGATCGCCGGCTACGACGGCGCGCCGATGCCGCTCGCCAACCCGGCGCTGTTCCTGATCAACCGCATCAAGCTCGAAGGCTTTATCGTGAGCGAGCACATGGAAGTCTGGCCCGAGGCGCTGGCGGAGCTCGGCAAGCTGGTGGCCACCGGCAAGCTCAGGCCGCGCGAGTCGATCGCGCAGGGCATCGAGGCGGCGCCGGAGGCCTTCCTGGGCCTGCTCAAGGGCAAGAACTTCGGCAAGCAATTGGTCAAGCTGATCTAGTCTTTACCGCGAAGGGGGTTGGCGATGGAAACGACACACGAAGTCTTCAACCAGCCCGCACCCCTCGCGGGCTACAACCTGTTCGAGACGAACCGAGCCCTGCGCGATGCGCTGAAGTTCAACGCACCCGCGCTGCAGACGGCTGCGCTGCACGAGCTCGGCGAAACCATCGGTTCGCCCGACATGCAGATGCATGCGCGGCTGGCCAACGTGCACGCGCCGCAGCTGCACACGCACGACCGCTTCGGCCGCCGGATCGACGAGGTCGAGTTCCATCCGAGCTATCACGTGCTGATGAAGGCGGCGGTGGGGGCTGGGCTGCATGGCACGCCTTGGGGCAGCCCTCACCCCAGCCCTCTCCCGGAGGGAGAGGGAGCAAATGCCTCCGCACACGTCAAGCGCGCCGCTGGCTTCATGCTCTTCACTGAGCTGGAGCCGTCGATGCTGTGCCCGATCTCGATGAGCTACGCGGTCACGCCGGCGCTGCGCAGCAATGCCGCGATCTACGCCGACTGGGGGCCGAAGCTCACAAGCCTCTGGTACGACCCCGAACTCAAATCTTTCAAGGACAAGCCCGGCGTGACCATGGGCATGGGCATGACCGAGAAGCAGGGTGGATCGGACGTGCGGGCGAACACGACCCGCGCCGTGCGCACCGGCAGCGATGCATGGGGCGAGCGCTACGAGATCACGGGCCACAAGTGGTTCTTCTCCGCGCCGATGTGCGATGCCTTCCTCGTGCTCGCGCAGGCGCCGGCCGGGCTGTCGTGCTTTTTCCTGCCGCGCGTGCTGCCCGACGGCGAACGCAATGCCATCCATATCCAGCGTCTGAAGGACAAGCTCGGCAACAAGGCCAATGCAAGTTCCGAAGTCGAGTTCCACGGCGCCACCGCCTGGGCGGTGGGCGAAGAGGGCCGCGGCATTCCGCAGATCCTCGAAATGGGCACGATGACGCGGCTCGACTGTGCGCTCGGCACCAGCGGCCTGATGCGGCAGGCGCTGAGCCTGGCGCTCAACCACACGGCACAGCGCAGCGCCTTCGGCAAACCGCTGATCGCGCAGCCGCTCATGAAGAACGTGTTGGCCGATCTCGCGCTCGAGAGCGAAGCCGCGACAGCGCTCGTGCTGCGCCTTGCCCGTGCTTTCGACCACCCCGGCGACGAACACGAGCGCGTGATGGCGCGGCTGCTCACGCCGGTCGCCAAGTTCTGGATCTGCAAGCGCGGCAGCCACTTTGCGCAGGAGGCGATGGAGTGCCTTGGCGGCAACGGCTACGTGGAAGAGGGCGGTGAAGGCGTGATGGCGCGCGTCTACCGCGAGATGCCACTCAACTCGATCTGGGAAGGGGCCGGCAACATCATGGCGCTCGACCTGCTGCGTGGCCTGCGCAAGGGCGACGCCGCCGCGGCGCTTGCGAAGGAACTGGCCCCGGCGCGCGGCCAGCACGTGGCACTCGACCGGCTTGCCGACGCGCTGCCGGCACGGGTCGAGGCCATGGCCACCGAGATGGAATCGCGCCGGCTCGCGCAGGACGTGGCGCTGGCCGTGCAGGCCGCGCTGCTCGCGCAGACCGCGCCGCCCGCAGTGGTCGGTGCCTTCTGCGCTTCGCGCCTGGACGGCGACTGGGGCCAGGCCTTCGGCACGCTGGGAACCGGCACCGATTTCGATTCGATCGTCCAGCGCGCGCAGCCGCGCTGAACACTACAGTCAAGCACCCACAGGAACAACAAATGCCCGACCTGATCCTCCACCACTACACCACCTCGCCGTTCTCCGAGAAAGTGCGCCTGATCCTCGGCGCCAAGAAGCTGCCGTGGAAGTCGGTCTTCATCCCGCCGATCATGCCCAAGCCCGATGTGGAAGTGCTCACCGGCGGCTACCGCAAGACGCCGTTCCTGCAGATCGGCGCCGACATGTACTGCGACACCGCGCTGATCGCCGACGTGCTGGAGCACCTTCAACCCGAAGCCACGCTGTATCCCGAGCCCGAGAAGGGCATGTCGCGCATCCTCGCGCAATGGGCCGACACCACCTTGTTCTGGGCCGCCATGGCCTGGAGCCTGCAGCCCGTGGGCGCAGCCGAAGTGTTCGCCAAGGCGCCGCCCGAAGCCGCCAAGGCCTTCGGTGAAGACCGGGGCAAGATGAGTGCCGGCAACATGACACGCCTGCGCCCGGCCGATGCCACGAGCGCCTACAAGTCGTACCTGCGCCGCCTGTCGGACATGCTCGACGACAAGCCCTACCTGCTCGGCGAAGTGCCGTGCATCGCCGATTTCTCGGCCTACCACCCGCTCTGGTACACGCGCCGCATCGAGGCGGTGCGGCGCATTCTCGATCTCACCCCCGCGGTGGTCGACTGGATGGACCGCATGGCAGCCATCGGCCATGGCGTGCCGGAGAAGTTCAGCGCCGACGAGGCCATCGCGGTGGCCAAGGCCGCGAAGCCGCACACGCTGCTGACCGACAGCACCTTCCAGGACGACCATGGCATCGCGCTCGGCAGCCCGGTCACGGTTCGCGCCGAGAGCTTCGGCCTGGAAGAGACGGCCGGCACGCTGGTGGCCGCGACGCGCACGCACTACACGCTGGAGCGCAGCGCCGATCGCGTCGGCACGGTGCACGTGCACTTCCCGCGCATCGGCTACGTGTTGCGCAAGGCAGAGGCCTGAGCGGCTTCGGTTGACGGCGTGACGGGATGAAACGGCGACGCTTGCTCCAGGCCGCAACCGCGGCCCCCTTTCTGTCGGCAACCAGCGGATTCGCCGGCGCGGCCGAAGTGCGTTCGCGGGTTCGACCCGGCGAGGCCGGGTGGCCGCCGGAGGCGCAATGGCGCCAGCTCGGCATGGCGGTCGACGGGGCGCTGATCAAGGTGCAATCGCCGGTCGTCGCCTGCCGCACAGCGCCCGCCAGCGAAGCCTGCGCGCAGCTGTTCAAGTCGCTCAAGAACCCGTACTTCATCGGCGACGACGTGGCCCTCACGCAGACGCTGGGCTGGGTCGACGCCTGGACATCGATGCCCAGCGCCTGGGCGGTGGCGGCGCGCGGCACGGCCGACGTGGTCGCGGCGGTCAACTTCGCGCGCGAGCACCGGCTGCGGCTGGTGGTCAAGGGCGGCGGGCACAGCTACCAGGGCACGTCGAACGCGGCGGATTCCCTGTTGGTCTGGACGCGCAGGATGAACGGCATCCGCCTGCACGATGCATTCGTGGGCGAGGGTTGCACCGGGCCGGGGCAGCGCGCCGTCAGCGTCGAGGCCGGTGCCATCTGGTCGCAGGTGTACGACGCGGTGACCACGCAGGCGGGCGGCTACGTGCAGGGCGGCGGCTGCATGACGGTCGGCGTGGCGGGCCTGGTGCAAAGCGGCGGCTTCGGCAGCTTTTCGAAAGCCTACGGCCTGGCATCGGCGAGCCTGCTCGAAGCCGAAGTCGTCACGGCCGACGGCCAGGTGCGCATCGCCAACGCCTGCTCCCACCCCGAGTTGTTCTGGGGCCTCAAGGGTGGCGGTGGCGGCAGCCTGGGGGTGGTCACGCGCGTCACGCTGCGCGTGCACGAGCTGCCAGAAGACTTCGGGGCGGTGAACCTGACGATCAAGGCCAGCTCGCCGGCCGCGTTTCGCCGCCTGATCGGGATGGTGCTCGACTTCTACCGGCAGGCCTTGATGAACCCGCACTGGGGTGAACAGATCCGCCTGCGCCGCGACAACGTGGTCAAGGTATCGATGGTGTTCCAGGGCCTCACCCGCAGCCAGGCGCAGGCGGTCTGGCAACGGTTTCGCGACGCGCTGGCCCGCGCGCCGGATGAGTTCAGCGTGGAGTTCGCGCCGCTGGCGATCGTGTCCACCTCGGCGCGCGACTTCTGGGCGCCTTCGCTGGTCAAGCGGGTGCTCGGCTTCATGAGCACCGACGACCGCCCGGGCGCGCCGAAGACCAACCTGTTCTGGCCCGGCGACGAGGGGCAGGCGGGCCAGGTGCTGCACGGATTCCAGTCGGCCTGGCTGCCGGCCGCGCTGCTGCGCGAGGATCGGCGGGAGGCGCTGGCCGATGCCCTGTTCGCCGCGACCCGCCACTGGCCGGTTTCCCTGCACTTCAACAAGGGACTGGCCGGCGCACCGCCCGCCGCGATTGCGGCCGCGCGCGACACGGCGATGAACCCTGCCGTGCTCGATGCCTTCGCATTGGTCATCCTTGGGACACAGGGGCAACCTGCCTATCCGGGCGTCGCCGGCCGCGAGCCCGACGTGGCACTGGCGCGCGAGCAGGCACAGGCGCTGGAACGGGCGATGGCCGAGCTGCGCCGGCTGGTGCCCGACGCCGGCTCCTATGTGTCGGAGAGCAACTACTTCGAGGCCAACTGGCAACAATCCTTCTGGGGCGCGAACTATCCGCGGCTGCTGGCGGCGAAGCGCCAATACGACCCCGCCGGCCTGTTCTTCGTGCACCACGGCGTGGGCAGCGAAGCATGGAGTCCCAACGGCTTCACGCGGCTTTAGCAAAAGCACTCATGACCCGCTCGATCACCATTCGACCTGCCGCCCCCGCAGACTACGCCGCCTGGCGGCCGCTCTGGGACGGCTACAACACCTTCTACGGCCGGCATGGCGAAACGGCGCTTGCCGAGCACGTCACGCTGTCGACATGGCAACGCTTCTTCGACCCCGGCGAACCGGTGTTTGCGCTGGTCGCGGAGGACGAGGGGCAGGTCGTTGGCCTCGCGCACTATCTGTACCACCGCAGCATGATCCGGGTCGAAGACGTGTGCTACCTGAGCGACCTGTTCACGCTCCCGACCCTGCGCGGCCGCGGGATCGGACGCTCGCTGATCGAGGGCGTCTACGCGCAGGCCGCGGCGGCCGGTGCGACGCGGGTGTACTGGCAGACCCATGAAAGCAACGCGGCAGGCCGGCTGCTCTACGACAAGGTGGCCAGCCACCAAGGGTCTCTGGTGTACGTGCGCGAGCTGTAGGCGTCGCCCGCAAGACAGGCAAATCGGGGCCGGTGCGGGTTCAATACCCGGCATGCCAGAGACATCAACCGACGAAGGACAGCTTTCATGATTCAGGATTTCAAGGGCAAGACCGCCGTACTCACCGGCGCAGGCTCGGGCTTCGGGCTCGAATGCGCGCGCATCGGCGCCGCCCGCGGCATGAACCTGGTGCTGGTCGACGTGCAGCAGGACGCGCTCGACAAGGCCCGGGTCGAGATGGAGGCCGCCGGTGCGCAGGTGTTGGCGCGCAAGGTCGATGTGGCCGATGCCGCGCAGATGGAGCAGCTCGCCGCCGACGTCAAGGCGCGCTTCGGTGCGCCGCATTTCGTCTTCAACAACGCCGGTGTCGGCGCGGGCGGCCTGGTGTGGGAAAACACCGTGGCCGATTGGGAATGGGTGCTGGGCGTCGACGTGTGGGGCGTGATCCACGGCGTGCGCCTGTTCACGCCGATGATGCTGGAGGCCGCCGCCAAGGATCCGTCGTACCGCGGGCACATCACCAACACGGCAAGCATGGCCGGCCTGCTGACGCCGCCGAACATGGGCATCTACAACGCGGCCAAGGCGGCGGTGGTGAGCCTCACCGAAACGCTGTACCAGGACTTGACGCTCGTCACCGACCAGATCGGCGCCAGCCTGCTGTGCCCTTACTTCGTGCCCACCGGCATCACCAGCAGCGAGCGCAACCGACCGAACGCGCCGAAGAACGACGAGCTCACCCGCAGCCAGCTCATCGGCCAGGCCATGAGCAACAAGGCCGTGAGCAGCGGCAAGGTCACCGCCGTCGAAGTGGCGAACAAGGTGTTCGACGCGATCACTGCCAACCAGTTCTACGTGTTCAGCCACCCCAAGGCGCTGGGCAATGTGAAGAGCCGCATGGAAAACATCGTGTCCATGACCAACCCGGCCGATCCGTTCCTGGAGCGGCCCGACATCGGCGCCGGCTTGCGCGCGGCGCTGCGCGCGAGCTGATTCCGGCTTCGGGCGCCGTCAGCGGGGCGCACTGCCCGTTGCTGTGACCAGCCGGGTCAGCAGCGCGAGCTGCTCCGTCTGCAGCGCCAGCAGTTGCTGCCACTGCGCTTCGCGCAGCTGGTCGACCTTGTCGTGCAGCAGCATGATTTCCAGCTCGGCCTTGAGGTTGACCTCGTAGTCGTGCTCGGCCTGGACGCGGTCTTTTTCAGACTGGCGGTTCTGCGACATCAGGATGATCGGCGCCTGGATGGCGGCCAGCATCGAGAGGAACAGGTTCAGCAGGATGTAGGGGTAGGGGTCGAAGCTGCTGCCGCGCGTTGCGGCAAGCACGGCATTGAGCCCGACCCAGACCAGCATCGTGGCCGCGAAGAGCCCGACGAAAGTCCAGGAGCCACCGAACCGCGCCACCGCGTCGGCTGCGCGCTGTCCCACGCTCTGGCCGGATTCGAGTTCCCGGGCGATGTTGCGCGCGATGTGGGTGCGCTGTGCGATATGCCGCGCGACCGTTCTGGCCGGCGCGTCGTCGCGAGACGCATCACTCGTGGACGCAGCGGGTTCCTTGTGTTTGCGCATGGTTTGGCTCCTTTCACACAGGCCTTGCAACCTGGCCGGCGCGCTCAGCTCGCCCAGCGCCAGTCGAGGATTTCCGGCATGTCTTCTCCGTGCCGCCTGATGTACGCATGGTGCTCGAGCAGGCGGTCGCGCAGGTGCTGCTGCACATGGCCTGCGCTGTTGCGCACGCGTGCCACGCGGTCGATCGCGTCGGCGGCGAGGTGAAAGCGGTCCAGCTCGTTCAGCACCGTCATGTCGAACGGCGTGGTGGTCGTGCCTTCTTCCTGGTAGCCGTGCACGTGGAAGCTGCCGTGGTTGGTGCGCTTGTAGGTGAGCCGGTGGATCAGCGCCGGGTAGCCGTGGAACGCGAAGATCACCGGTGCATCGGTGGTGAAGATCGAATCGAACACCGCATCCGGCAGGCCGTGCGGGTGCGCCGAAGGCGACTGCATCGCCATCAGGTCGACCACGTTGACCACCCGCACCTTCAGGTCCGGCAACTGCTCGCGCAGCAGCTGCACTGCCGCCAGGGTCTCGAGCGTCGGCACATCGCCGGCGCAAGCCATCACCACGTCGGGCGCCACGCCGGCGTCGTTGCTGGCCCAGTCCCAGATGCCCAGGCCCACGCTGCAGTGGCGGATCGCCGCATCGATGTCGAGCCACTGCGGCGCCGGCGCCTTGCCCGCGACGATCACGTTCACATAGTCGCGGCTGCGCAGGCAATGGTCGGTCACCGAGAGCAGGGTGTTCGCGTCGGGCGGCAGGTAGACGCGCACCACCTCGGCCTTCTTGTTGACCACGTGGTCGATGAAGCCCGGGTCCTGGTGGCTGAAGCCGTTGTGATCCTGCTGCCAGACGTGGCTGGTCAGCAGGTAGTTGAGCGATGCGACCGGCCGCCGCCACGGAATGCCGCGCGTCACCTTCAGCCATTTGGCATGCTGGTTGAACATCGAGTCGATGATGTGGATGAAGGCCTCGTAGCACGAGAAGAAGCCATGCCGCCCGGTCAGCAGGTAGCCCTCGAGCCAGCCTTGGCACAGGTGCTCGCTGAGCACCTCCATCACGCGGCCATCGGGCGCGAGGTGGTCGTCGCTGGCGCGGATCTCGGCGGTGGAGGTGCGGTCGGTCACCTCGAACACCGCGCCCAGCCGGTTCGACGTGGTCTCGTCCGGCCCCATGATCCGGAAGTTGCGGTCGCCGGCGCTGAGCCGCATCACCTCGCGCAGATAGTTGCCCGTGACGCGCGTCGCTTCGCCACGCGTGGCGCCGGGCCGGTCGACCGCCAGCGCGTGCTCGCGAAAGTCGGGCAGTGCCAGTGCCTTCAGCAGCAGGCCGCCGTTGGCATGCGGGTTCGCGCTCATGCGGCGCGTTCCTTCGGGCGACAGCGCAGCGATGTCGGGGCGCAGGGTGCCTGCCGCATCGAACAGTTCTTCGGGCCGGTAGCTGCGCATCCAGTCTTCGAGCAGACCGACGTGCGCAGGCTTGTCGGCAAAGCCCGTCAACGGCACCTGGTGCGCGCGCTGCGTGTCTTCGATGGGCAGCCCGTCGACCACCTTCGGCCCGGTCCACCCCTTGGGCGAGCGCAGCACGATCATCGGCCAGTGCCGCCGCTGGCTGAAGCCGTCCTGGCGCGCCTCCACCTGAATCGCGCGGATCACGTCGAGGGCGGTATCGAGCGCCGCGGCCATCAGCCGGTGCATCGCTTCGGGCTCATGCCCCGAGACGAAATGCGGCTCGTAACCGTAGCCGCGCATCAATTGGGCCAGCTCCTCGTCGCCGATGCGCGCGAGCACTGTCGGGCCGGCGATCTTGTAGCCGTTGAGGTGCAGGATCGGTAGCACCGCGCCGTCGCTGGCCGGGTTCAGGAACTTGTTCGAATGCCAGCTCGCGGCCAATGCGCCGGTTTCGGCCTCGCCGTCGCCGATCACGCAGCAGGCCAGCAGGTCGGGGTTGTCGAACACGGCGCCGTAGGCATGCAGCAGCGAGTAGCCGAGCTCGCCGCCTTCGTGGATCGATCCCGGCGTTTCGGGTGCGACGTGGCTCGGAATGCCGCCCGGAAACGAGAACTGCGTGAACAGCCGCTTCATGCCCTCGGCATTGCAGCCGACGTGCGGATAGACCTCGCTGTAGCTGCCTTCGAGCCAGGTGTTGGCCACCACGCCGGGGCCGCCGTGGCCCGGCCCTGCGATGAAGATCGCATCGAGGTCGCGCGCCTTGATCGCGCGGTTCATGTGCGCGTAGACGAAGTTGAGGCCCGGCGTGGTGCCCCAGTGACCGAGCAGGCGCGGCTTGATGTGCGCCAGCGTCAGCGGCTCGCGCAGCAGCGGGTTGTCCATCAGGTAGATCTGGCCTGCCGAAAGGTAGTTGGCGGCGCGCCACCAGGCATCCAGCAGGTCGAAGTTTTCGGGCGGCGAAGGGTTGGGAGAAGGTGTCATGAGGGTCGGATCCGTTGAGGTGGGGTGCAGAGGACTTCGCAGGCTTCTTCTGCGATCACCTGCTCCTCGTCGGTGGGCATGACGAACAGCGCGAGCCGGCTGTCGGCCGCGTCGATGCGTTCGCGCTGCGCGCTGTTGGCCGCAGTGTCGATGCGGGCGCCGAGCCAGGCAAGATGCGTACAAATCGTTTCGCGAACCGTCGGCTGGTGCGCGCCGATACCGGCCGTGAAGACGATCGCATTGAGCCCGCCGAGCGTGGTCGCAGTGGCTGCGATCTCGCGGGCCGTGCGCAGCGCCAGCAGCGCCAGCGCTTCGCCGGCTTCGGGTGCGTCGCTGGCCACCAACTCGCGGCTGTCGGCCGAGAGGCCCGACACGCCCAGCAGCCCGGCACGGTGGTAGAGCATGTCTTCCAGCGCGTCGACCGACATGCCGCGTTCCTTTTGCAGGTGCAGCAGCACGCCGGGATCGAGCGCGCCGGCGCGCGTGGCCATCGGAATGCCATCGAGTGTCGAAAACGACATGCTGGTGTCACGGCTCTTGCCGGCTTCCAGGCCACACAGGCTGGCGCCGCTGCCGAGATGCGCCACCACCACGCGGCCGGCGGCCGCCTGCGGATGCCGGCGCTGCAGTTGCGCGGCGATGTACTTGTACGAAAGGCCGTGAAAACCGTAGCGCTTGATGCCCTCGTCGAACAGCGCGCGCGGCAACGCGAAGCGCCGCACCAGATCGCTCTGGGTGCGGTGGAAGGCAGTGTCGAACGAGGCGGTCTGTGGCAGCTTCGGCCGCAGGCGGCGCAGCGCGCGGATCAGGCGCAGGCTCTGCGGCTGGTGCAGGGGTGCCAGCGGTGCCAGGGCCTCGATGGCAGCCAGCGTTTCGTCAGTGACGAGTGTCGGCCCGGCAAAGCGGTCGCCGCCGTGCACCACGCGGTGTGCCACCGCCGCCAGTTCATCGATCGCGAAATGGCGGGCCAGCCAACCCAGCGTTTCCTCGAGCACCTCATGCAGGTCTTCGGTAACGGCGGCCTTGAGTTTCACATCGTCGACGCGCGACCCTTGCTCGAGGTGCAGCGACAGCGGCGCATGGCGCAGATCGATCAGGCAGCGGCCGAAAGCGCGCGGCGCACCGCTCTCGACCGCGAACAGCCCGAGCTTGATCGTCGACGAGCCGGGATTGAAGCTCAGGAGAACGTCGCGGGCCATGGGCACATGATGCGGTGTGCCCGTGGCCGACGCTGTCAGGAATGGGCCCGATTGGCGTGACTTGGAGGGTCCGGGGTGGGATCAGGGCGGCCTACCCCACAGGCCCTACCCCGAAACGCCAAGAGAGAAGCACAAGCCCCATCGGCGGTAGGCCGTCCGAGGACTGGCGCGCTGGGCGCACAAGGTGAACCATCGACGCATCTATGCCGGCTCACTCCGACCCGGCCGAACCACATTCGGATTCACCATGGTCACACGTTATTTTTTCGCACCACCGCTCGCGTTGCTGCTGGCGGCAAGCCTCGCTGGCTGCGGCCCCTCGGGCGGTCAGCCGACGGCTGCGTCCACCACCTCTGCCGACCCGACGCCATACCAGAACGTCATGGGCATCATCTCGGATGCCGAGAAGTTTCCCGCCGCGGGCGACGACCTGACGATGTACATCGGCGACCGCTTCGCCGAGGTCGAAAAGCAGCTGCTCCTCAGCCGGGTCGAGGGCACACCTGCCGCGCCCTCGTTCTAGCCGCCGTGCCGGCTCAAACAGGCGCCGGACTGCGCTCGGAAAACTGCCCGTTCCAGTACGGGTAGTAGGGGTAGGGCGGCGTCGTGGCACTCGCCGCATCGAGCCGCTTCACCTGGTCGGCCGTGAGCTGCCAGCCCAACGCGCCCAGGTTCTGCCGCAACTGAACCGCGTCGCGCGCACCGATCAGCACGCTCGCCACCGTCGGGCGTTGCAGCAGCCAGTTGAGCGCGATCTGCGGCAGGGTCTTGCCGGTTTCTTCGGCCACGATGTCCATGGCATCGACCACACGGTACAGATGCTCGTCGACCACCGGGGGTGCGAAGCCGGCCGTCTCGTGCAGGCGGCTGCCTTCGGGCAGCGGCTGGCCGCGCCGCACCTTGCCGGTGAGCCGGCCCCATCCGAGCGGGCTCCAGACGATGGCACCCACGCCCTGGTCGATGCCCAGCGGCATCAGCTCGTATTCGTAGTCGCGCCCGATCAGCGAGTAGTAGGTCTGGTTGGCCACATAGCGCTGCAGGCCGAGCCGGTCGGCGGCCGCGAGCGACTTCATCAGTTGCCAGCCCGAGAAGTTCGACACGCCGATGTAGCGCACCTTGCCGTCGCGCACCAGGTCGTCGAGCGTGCGCAGCACCTGCTCGACCGGCGTCATCGCGTCGAAGGCATGGAGCTGCAGGATGTCGATGTGGTCGGTGTCGAGCCGCTTCAGCGCGGCGTGCGTCGCCTCGATCAGGTGGTGGCGCGACGCGCCCACGTCGTTCGGCCCGTCGCCCATGCGCAGCGAGAGCTTGGTCGAAATGATGGCCTGGCCGCGCCGGCCCTTGAGTGCGGCGCCGAGGATGCTTTCCGATGCGCCGTTCGAATAAACGTCGGCCGTGTCGAACAGGCTCACGCCGGCTTCGAGGCAGATGTCGACGATGCTGCGCGCGCCGGCCACGTCGGTGTTGCCCCAGGCACTGAAGAGCGGGCCTTGCCCGCCGAAGGTGCCGGCGCCGAAGCCGAGGGCGGGCACCTTGAAGCCGGAGTTGCCGAGCAGGCGTTGTTCCATGGAGTTTCCTTGAGTTGATGAATTTCAGGCCGAAAGTCAGGCCGAGGTTCAGGCGTTAACCGCGACACCTTGCGGCGATGCGCTGCGCCTGTCCAGCGCACGGCTCCAGAGCGCGATACCGAGGCCCGCGAGCGTCAGCAGAGCTGCGGCCCGGCCCAGCGCCACGAGGCCCGGGCCGCGCTCGATCACCATGCCACCGACCCAGGCGCCGAGGGCATTGCCGAGATTGAAGGCCGCGATGTTCAGGCTCGAGGCCAGGTTCTGGCCTGCGCCGGCCGCCTTCTCCAGCACGCGCAACTGCAACGGCGCGACGGTGGCGAAGGACGCGATGCCGAGCAGCACGATGAACACCATGGTGGGCACCGGCATGCGAATCACGAGATCCATTGCGCCGAGCACCAGCGCCATCGCCGCCAGCGTGCCGAGCAGGGCAGGCACCAGCGCCCGGTCGGCCAGCTTGCCACCCAGCAGGTTGCCGATGGCCAGGCCGCCGCCGAACAGCAACAGCACCGGCGACACGGCCGCGTCGGACAGGCCGGTGACGCGCGTGAGCAGCGGCTGGATGTAGGTGAACACCACGAACAGGCCGGCAAAGCCGAGCACCGTGATGGCCAGGCCGAGCCACAGCTGCGGCCGGGCCAGCACGGCAAGCTCGTCGCGCAGCGCGGTGGCCGGGGCACCGATCTTGGCATCGCGCGGCACGAACAGCGCGAGCACCGCGAAGGCGACGACGCCGATCACGGCCACGGCCCAGAACGCCGAGCGCCAGCCGAAGTGCAAGCCCAACCAGGCGCCCGCCGGCACACCGAGGATGGTGGCGGCCGTCAATCCGGTGAACATGATCGCGATGGCCGAAGCGCGCCGCTCGGGCGCCACCAGCCCGGTCGCGACCACCGCGCCGACGCCGAAGAAGGTGCCGTGCGCCAGCGAGGTGACCACGCGGGCGGCCATCAACGCCTCGTAGCTGGGCGCGAGTGCACAGGCGATGTTGCCGAGCGTGAAGATCGCCATCAGCGCGAGCAGCACGGTCTTGCGTGCCATGCGGCGGGTGGCGAGGGTCAGCACCGGCGCGCCGACCGCGACCCCGAGCGCATAGCCCGAGATCAGCAGGCCGGCGGCCGGGAGGGAGACATGGAAATCCGTCGACACCTGCAGCAGCAGGCCCATGATGACGAACTCGGTGGTGCCGATACCGAAGGCACCGGCGGTGAGGGCGAAGAGGGCGATGGGCATGCTTGTTACTGTGCGGCTCAGGCTGGCTTTCGACCAGTCCGCCATTCGGACAAGCACTTGTGACCTGAAGTCATCAATGCGCCACATCGGGGAGAGACATATAATGTACAGACCGTACAGAAAGAAGCAGCAGCATGGCTTTGCGCACGATAGGGCTCGAACAGGGCCGCAGCACACTTCCTCAACTGGCGTCGCGCGCGCACGCGGGCGAGCCGAGCCTGCTCACGCGGCACGGCAAGCCCTATGCGGCCATCGTGTCGCCCGAGATGCTCAACAAGGCCCGCCCGCGTGCGCGCTTCCTGGTCTTGCGGGGCAGTGGCAAGGGTCTGTGGAGCGAGTCGCCCGCCACGGATGTCGCAGCGCTGCGCAACGAATGGGATTGACATGGCGACCCGCAAGAAGACCGCAGGCCGGCCTGCCGCCGTCCGGTCGATGCGTTGGGGTGGCCTGAACGAGGGCGATCTGGTGGTGGTGGACTCGGCACCGCTGATCTACCTGCTCGACGACCATCCGGAATTCGGCCCTCGTTTCGAAGGCTTGTTCGAGGCGTACGAGCGGGGTGCCCTGCAGATCGCCATTTCGACGATCGCCATCGCGGAAGTGCTGGCCGGCCCCTTCAAGCACGGCCGGGACGTACTGGCCAAGCGCTATGAAAGAGCGCTCAGCGGCTTCGAAGTGGTGCCGGTCTCGCAGGAGATCGCCGTCACCGCTGCCCGCCTGCGCGTGAGCACCGGCCTGCGGTTGCCGGATGCGCTGCAAGCGGCCACTGCACTGGAAGTGGGCGCCGTAGCCCTGGTCACGCACGACCGAGATTTCTCGCGCCTCGAGGGTTTGCGCATCGTGCTCGGCGACGGCGCCTGAGACGAGGTCGCGCCGCCATGCCCCGCATCGACGTCAACCGTTCCGGCGAGATGGAAGCCTTCGTGCAGGTGGTCGAGCGCGACGGTTTCTCGGCCGCTGCGCGGCAGCTCGGGATGACGCCCTCGGCGGTGAGCAAGCTGGTCGGCCGGCTCGAAGCGCGGCTTGCCACGCAGCTGGTGCACCGCTCCACGCGCAAGCTGCAGCTCACGCCCGAGGGCAAGCATTTCTATGAACGCAGCGTGCAGGTGCTGGCCGACATGGACGAGGCCGAGCGCTGCGCGGCGGCCGGTGCGGCGCCGCGCGGTCGCGTAAGCATCAATGCCAGCGTGCCGTTCGGCGAGCTGGTGCTGCTGCCGCTGGTGCCGCGCTTTCTTGAACAGCATCCGCAGGTGACGCTCGACGTGACCCTGACCGACCGCGTGGTCGACCTGATGGACGAGCGCACCGACGTGGCCGTGCGCTGGGGGCAACTGCCGGCATCGGATCTGGTCGCGCGCCGGCTTGGCGACACGGGCCAGGCCATCGTCGCATCACCGGCCTACCTGGCGCGTTGCGGCACCCCGCGCACGCCGCAGGAACTCGAGGCGCACAACCGGCTGGGCTCCAACTACCGCCGCAACCTGCCGGACTGGCCCTTGCAGGTCGACGGACGGGCGGTGCTGGTGCCGGTGGCCGGCAATGCACGCGCCGGCGACGGCGCCACCCTGCGCCGGCTGGCGCTCGATGGGGTCGGCCTTGCCCGGCTGTCGCTCTACCACGTGCAGCCCGACATCGATGCCGGGCGGCTGGTGCCGGTGCTGGAAGAATTCAACCCGCACGAGCGCGAGCCCATGCATGCGGTCTACCTCGGCAAGCCAGGCCGGCTGCCGGCGCGCGTGCGGGCGCTGCTCGATTTCCTGGTCGCGAACGTGGTGCTGGCATGAGCGAAATGGAAAGCGGCGGCTGCGCAGTGTTCGACACCGCCATCGGCACCTGCGGCATCGCCTGGAACGCACAAGCCGTCATTGCGGTGCAACTGCCCGAAGCGACGGCCGCTGGCACGCGCGAGCGCATGCTGCGCTCGACCGGCGCGCTGCCGGAGAGCACGCCGCCGCCCTTCGTGCAGGCCGCCATCGAAGGCGTGCAGGCGTTGATGCAGGGCGCCCCGCGCGACCTGTGCGAAGTGCCGCTCGACATGACTGGCGTGCCCGAATTCCACCAGCGCGTGTATGCCATCGCGCGCCGCATCGCGCCCGGCCAGTTGCGCACCTATGGCGATGTGGCCGAAGAACTCGGTGACAAGGGCCTGTCGCGCGCGGTCGGGCAGGCGCTCGGCCGCAACCCCTTCGCGCCGATCGTTCCGTGCCATCGCGTGGTCGCGGCCAACGGCAAGCCCGGTGGCTTCTCGGGTGGCGGTGGTGCGCTGACCAAGCTGCGCATGCTGGCCATCGAAGGTGCCGCACCCGGCGGCACGCCGTCGCTGTTCGACTGAAACAAACAACCAACCCAAGGAAACCGCATGTCCGAAATCTGGCGCTTGTCCGCTTCGCAGGTGGCCGCTTCGATCCGCCAGCGCAAGCTCTCGGCCACCGAAGCCGCGCAGGCGGCGCTGGCGCGGCTCGATGCGGTCAATCCGCAACTCAACGCGGTGGTCGACTGGCGGCCGGACGAGGTGCTGCAACGCGCGGGCGCGATCGATGCGGCCCTGGCGCGCGGCGAAGACCCGGGGCCGCTGGCCGGCGTGCCGGTCACGGTCAAGATCAACATCGACCAGGCCGGTTTTGCCACCAGCAACGGGCTCAACCTGCAGAAAGACCTGATCGCGGCCACGAGCAGTCCGGTGGTCGACAACCTGCTGAAAGCCGGCGCGGTGATCGTCGGCCGCACCAATACGCCGGCGTTCAGCTACCGCTGGTTCACCGGCAACCAGTTGCACGGCACCACGCTGAACCCGCGCGACGCCACGCTCACGCCGGGTGGGTCGTCGGGTGGTGCCGCGTCTTCGGTGGCCGCCGGCATCGGACACCTGGCGCACGGCACCGACATCGCGGGCTCGATCCGCTACCCGGCCTATGCCTGCGGCGTGCACGGGCTGCGGCCCTCGCTCGGCCGTGTGGCGGCGTGGAATGCGGCCTTGCCCGAGCGCAGCATCGGCGGGCAGGTCATGGCCATGTCGGGCCCGATCGCACGCACCGTGCACGACCTGCGCCTCGGGCTCGCGGCCATGGCGGCGCCCGATGCGCGCGACCCGTGGTGGTGCCCGGCGCCACTCGTCGGCCCCGATGCGCCGCGCACCGTGGCGCTGTGCCTTCGGCCGGACGGGCTCGACACACAGCCCGAGATCGTCAGCGCCTTGCGCGATGCGGCCGACCGCCTGCGCGATGCCGGCTGGACGGTGGACGAGGTCGACGCGTTGCCGCCGATCCGCGACGCGCTCGACAGCCAGGTGGTGCTGTGGATGGGCGATGGCTACGAGGCAATGGTGCGTGCCGCCGAGCGCGAAGGCGACCGGGGCGCGATCACCGCGCTGGCCGGCCAGGCCGGGCTGGCGCAGGGCATCACGGCGGCGCAACTCTCGGCCGCACTGGTGAAGCGCGCCACCATCACGCGGCTGTGGCAGATGTTCCTGGAGCGCTATCCGGTGGTGCTGCTGCCGGTCTGCGCCGAGCTGCCGTTCGCGGCCGATCTGGACCTGCAGGGGCCGGTGGCCTATGCGCGGGTCTGGCAGGCGCAGCTCACGATGATCGGCCTGCCGCTCACCGGCCTGCCGGCGCTCACGGTGTCCACCGGCATGGTCGGCAAGAGCCCGGTCGGGGTGCAGCTCGTGGCCGGGCGCTTCCGCGAAGACCTGTGCCTGGCGGCCGGCGAGGCGATCGAGGCGCGCGGCGTGCCGCCGATGCCGATCGACCCTGTCGCAGCGTGAGCTTCCGCGTCTTTCTCGCCTCGCTGTTCGTCTCCAAGCTGGCCGACCAGATCCTGCTGTTCCTGGTGCCGCTGGTGGTGTTCCAGGCGACGCAGAGCGTGGCCTGGTCGGGCCTTGCGTTCGCGGTCGAGGCGCTGCCTCGCTTCCTGTCGTTTCCGGTCTGCGGAGCGCTGTGCGACCGCCGCTCGCCCCTGAAGCTGCTGCAGTGGAGCCAGCTGCTGCGCGCTGCGGTTTGCGTGGCCGGCGTGCTCGGCAACGAATGGGCGGGCGGGGTGGGTTGGCTGGTGGCGCTGTCGGCCGTCTGCGGCGTGCTCACCACGCAGGGGATGATGGCGCGCGAGGTGTTGTTGCCGCAGATCGCGGCGCAGGGCGAAGCGGTGCGTTTCGACCGCGTGCTGGCCTTGTCGCAGGCGGCCGACCAGACCGGCTTCGTGCTGGGGCCGCTGCTCGCGGCCGCGCTGCTCGAACTCTGGCCCTGGCAGGGCGTGGTGGGCGCCGCCGCCGCGCTGTTCCTGCTGGCCGACGCGACCACCGTGTGGTGGCGCCGCATCGCGCATCTTCGGCTGCGCGACCCAGAGGCCGGCGGCGGGCCGCTGCTGCGGCCGATCGTCGTTGCGTTCGCGCATGTCTGGCGGTTGCCCGGCCTGAAGCGGCTGGTGCTGCTGGCCGCGGGAGTGAACCTCATCATCGGCGTCACGCTGGCCTCGTCGGCCGCACTGGTCACGGGCTTCTACCAGCGCTCGACCGGCGACTACGCCGTGCTGCAGACGATGGGCGCCGTGGCCACCATCGTGATCCTGCTGACCATTGCGCGCTTCGCGTTCGCGCAGCGCACGCTCGGCGTGGTGTCGTACACGCTGATCTTCCTCGGCGGCGTGTTGACCGGGCTGGGCGTGCACCCTGCGGTGTACGCGCTCGGCTTTCTGCTCGTGATCGGCTTCGACAAGATGTTCAACGTCTACATCCGCAGCCGCCGGCAGAAGATCATTCCGCCGGCCGACTACGGCAAGACCACTGGCGTCATCGTGATGCTCAACAACCTGACGCAGCCGCTCGCTGGCGTGCTGGTCGGCGCGTTCGCGGGTGCCGGTGAAACGGGTGTCCTGATCCTCGTGCTTTCACTCGCGATGGGCGTGCTCGGCCTGCTCGCCGCGCGGTCTGCCTAGCCGGAGAAACCGCCTTCGTCCAGAAAGCGCTGCTCGTCGGGCGTGCTGGCGCGGCCCAGTGCAGCATTGCGGTGCGGGAAGCGGCCGAAGCGCGCCACGATGTCGCGGTGAAGTAGCGCGAAGCGCTGCGTGTTGGCATCGAGCGCGGCATTCAGCGCCACAGAGCGCTCCTGGTCTTCCAGGGCTTCGGAGTGCATGAAGGGCAGGTAGAAGAAGGGGCGCAGCGCCGCCTCGACCTGCGCGTCGAGGCCGGCCGCGATCGCGGCGCGCGCAATGGCCCGGGCCTTGCCGTCGGTCGCGAACATGTGACCGGTCTCGCGGTAGGCGTTGCGCGGAAACTGGTCGAGCAGCACCAGCAGGGCCAGTGCACCTTCCGCATCGGCGGCCCAGCCGTCGAGCGCACCCGCCGCCGCGGCATGGTACAGGGTTTCGAAGCGGTTCTTGAACGCGGCGTCGAAGGCCTCGTCCTTGGCGAACCATTTTTGGGGACCGGCTTCACGCCAGAAGTCAACGACGTCGTGCGCGGTGGGAAGTGCGTTCATGCGCCGAGTATCCGGGCCCTCAGGCCGGGCTGTGCGGCGCCGGCCGCAGCAGGCCGGTGGCGGCCTTGGCGCCGAGCACCATCTCGGTCATCCAGCTCACCAGCAGCATCCCGTAGGCCTGGCGCGAGGCCTCCTGCGAGAGCGCGTGGTCGGCGTCGGACAGCACGCGATAGGTGACCGAGTGCACGCGCTTCAAGGCCGTCAGGTAGTTCTCGATCACCGGGTGCGGCACGGTCTTGTCGTGCTCCGATTCGACCACCAGCGCATCGCCCTTGAAGGCAGCGCAGGCGGCCAGCGCGCGGTTGTCGGCCGGTGCGATCACGCTGCGGCGGTAGACCATCAGATCCTCGCGCGCCAGCTTGCCCTTGGGCGTGTCCCAGGCTTCGTCGCGGTACAGCGCGGGCGCGCGCAGCGCCAGCCAGCGCACCGGCCGCAGCGCGCTCACCAGCGCCGCCAGGTAGCCGCCGTAGCTGCTGCCGACGATCGCGACCGACTGCGGATCGACCGCCGGGTGGCCGACCAGCGTGTCGTAGCCGGCCAGCACGTCCTGCAGGTTGTCCTCGCGCGTCACTGCTTCGCGCAACGCCTCGTGCCGTGCATGGCCGCGCAGGTCGATCGTCAGGCAGATGCAGCCGAGCGCTGCGATCTCGTGCGCCCGCGCAAGGTACTGGGCCTGGCTGCCGTCCCAGCCGTGCACCAGCAGCACGCCGGGAACGGCGGCAGAGGGCGCAACCAGGGTGCCGGCGATGTGGTGGGTGCCAACGGCAATGTCGATGGTGCTATGGCGAGTGGGCATCGATCCTCATTTCACCGCACCACCGCGTACTTGACCAGTTGCCCCGTCTGCTTGTCGACGCCGCGGAAATAGACGGTGGCGCCAGGCGGCGCTTCCTGCGTGCCGTACACCTCGAAGCAGGAGGCCTCGACGCGCTGGCAGTCGGGCCGGTCGCGAAAGCATTCGAGCCCGGCGATCTCGGCGCCGGTGGCGCCGCCCATGCGCCAGGACTGCTCCAGCACGCCCGAGCGCTCGGCACCGGCCGATGAACGACCCTGCGCCACGTCGTAGTTGATGCGCGACGCGAAGAAGCCCGGAAAGCAGTCGAGTGCGGCTTCGTGATAGCACTGCGCCTGCTCGATCCCCAGCCGTACCCGGGGGTCCAGATCGGGCTGCTGCAGCAGCGCATCGAAGCCGCCGCGCACCAGCGTCAGATCCGAACCGCCGTAGACGATGTTGTCGTGGTTGCTGCGCGTGGTGCGCTGCACGCCGTGGTAGCTCGCGCACAAGTCACCGACCGTCACCTGGCCCACGCTCAGCGTGATCACCGGCTCGCAGAGGTTTTCTTCGAGCACCAGGCCATGTTCGGCCAGTTCCTCCGAGCTCATTTCCGCAAGGCAGCGATCCAGCGCCGCGGCGTCCGGCACCACGGTCTGGCCGCGGCCACCCGTGGCACAGGCCGGCTTAGCGCGCACCGGCCCGTCGGCCAGCAGGAGCGCGCCGGCCTTGCGCGCGTCGTCGTGCGAGAACACCGAGAAGCCGCGCAGCACGGCATCCGCCACCCGTTCCGGAAATGCCGGCGTCCAGCCAATCGGCGCCACCGCGGCCGCATCCACCAGTGGGTGCGTGATGACCTTGGTGCCGACGAAGCCCCACGGCACTACGCCCCCGAAAAGGTCGGTGGCGCTGCGCACGCCCAAGCCATGTGCCACATCGGCGGTCAGTGTGTCGCTTGGCACGAGGTAGAGCGGAGCGTCGTACGGGTGGTCGTGCACGTATTCACCCCGGAACGCGACGCCCTTGAGCGCAGCCAGGCGCCGGGCGGCCTCCGCGCGCGTGGCATGTTCCTGGTCGCTGTCGTAGATCCGGTGGCTGGCGGTCAGCGCGACGACGTCGGCTGCGCGGGAGTGCAGGGGCGCGAGGGCAGGCATGGGAGTGGCTCACTAAAGAATTGGTGAACCGGCATCACGACATGGGCCGGGCTTGCCCCAAGAATGAACCTCCGGCCGCCTCAATGCATCAGTTTTTGGCGCACGTCGGCGCCAGCCAATGCCTACAAGCTCAGGCGCCGCCGCGCACCATCGCCAGCACGCTGGCCGGATTGAGCGTGCGGGCTTTTTCCTGCATGGCCGGCAGGTAGCGCGACTGCAGGCCCTGGGCTTCCTGCGTGACGCTGGCGTAGGCTTCTTTCAGCATCTGCGTCGACAGCGTCCGGCCGCCTGCGTAGTAGCGCTTGGCCACATGGCCCAGCGCGTAGGTCGTGGCGAAGCTCATGCCCGAACTCACTGCCTGGTTGCCGAGGCCGCGCAGCAGCCCGCCGCCGACCTTGCCGAGCAGGCCGCCCAGCAGCTTGCGCCCGGCCTGTTCGAGGTACTGCGAGGTCAGGCCGACACCGACCGTGGCGATGAAATCCTTGACGTGCCCGCTGTCGAGCTCGTAGCCCTGCGCCTTGCCGATGCGGTACACCAGCTTCATCTGCAGCGGAATGATGGCCATGGTCGACAGCGTCTCGGGCAGCAGCTCGAGCGCGCCGTTGAGGATTGCGGCGTTGAGAATCGCCTGGTCGAGTTCGGCGCTGTCGACTGCGGGTGGAGCGGTGGTTGCTGCGCCTGCTGCGGCGGTGGTGGCCAGCGGTGCCGACGCGATCGCTGCGGCCTGCGTGTCGAAAGCCTGCGTGGCCCGCGCGTCGAGGCCGAGCGAGCTGCGCAAATCGTTCAGAAACAGTTGTTCAGGTTGCGACTGGGCGCCGTCGGCATCGCAGACGCACACCGCCATCTCGTAGGCGAGCTGGCGTGCCTCGGGGCTGGTGAGCGCTGTGCTCTGGTCGGCCAGCGAAACGCGCTTCATCAGCACATCCTGGTAGAGCGACTGCAGGTTGATGTCCTGGCCCGCCTGCGCCAGCCCTTCGGCAATGCGTTTGACCTCGTCGCGCTCGCGCTCATGCTTGTCGCCATCGACATAGGCGGCCATGAGGCACAGGGTGACAATGGCACGGCTTTCGGAAGGGGTGATCACGTTCGGGGGTTCCTGAGAGTTGAAAGGCTTTGTTCGGGTGGGGCAGGGCGCGAAGGTTCCCCCAGCCGCAGAATGACCGTAAATCGATCCTGGTTAATTTTGATCTTTGAGAAACTGCACCTTGTGGGCCCCGGACGGTCGAGCTACGAACTGGGCGAGCCCATGCTCGTCTATGACCGCGGCCGCTTTCTTGGCTCGCTCGACCCGATCGAAGTCAACGCCGACGGGTCGACGGTTCACATCAGCCGCTTCCTGGTTTCACCGTCGGTGGGAAGCGAGCGGCGCAGCCTCGGCCCGCTGCTGCTGGTCGATGTCACGCTGTTCCTGGCGGAGCGTTTCCCCAGCATCCAGACCGTTTGCTTTACCTTGACGCGCGAGATCGAGATCTACGGCGACGGCATGATGGTTGCGACGGCACGCTCCGAGCTGCTCCGGAGCATCGGTGCCACGGGCGTGCATGTCCAGCTGAAGCCGGATCCGAGTCGGCCGGGCAATTTCGTGGTCCGGGGCGTCTGGAGGTACACGGAAAACAACCTGGCCGCCCTGCGCGCAGCATCGGCCACGCAGCGTGCGCGCTATCGCGAGGATTGCCCCGAAGTCCGGACCGGGGGATATCCGCTTGCGCTGCTGCGCCGCCTGGCGCGCTGGTGGACTCAGAGGTAGGTCGATGCCAGTCCGCCGTCCACGGGCAGGTTGACGCCGCTGATCCACCGCGATGCGTCCGAGCACAGGAAGGCCACCACCGGTGCAATCTCGTCGGCCAGCGCCGGACGCTTCATGCGATGGGCGTCCTTTTGCACGCGTTCCTGGCCCAGCATGGCAACGAAGTCGCCCAGGATGGGCGTGAAGACCGGGCCCGGCGCCACGCAGTTCATGCGCACGCCTTTTTCCAGGAACCACTTCTGCGACTGCGTCACGGTCCAGACGATCAATGCCTCCTTGAAATACTGGTAGCAGGTCTCCTGCGGCACCGGCTGCCCGGCGAGCCAGGCCAGTCCGTCTTCGAAGTTGGCCGTCTCGGCCAGCGCCTTGTGCTGCGCCAGGCGCAGCGGCCATTCGGCGCCGAGGATCGAGGCTATGTTGACGATCGCGCCGCCCTCGGGCAGGCGTTCGAGCACGCGCTGGCAGAGGTGGCGCAGGCCCAGGTAGTTGACCCGGGCTACCAGATCCGCGTTGGCAGTGCCCGGCACACCGGCGATGTTGCACAGCGCGTCGATGCGGTCGGGCAGTTGCGCGACGGCCGCGTCGATGGCCGATGGCTCGGACAGGTCGGCGCGCACGAAGCCGTCGAGCGTGATCATCGGGTCGTTGCGATCGACGCCGATCACGCGCGCGCCTTGTTGGCGCAGCAACCGCGCGGTTTCGGCGCCGATGCCCGAACTCGAGCCGGTGATGACGATGGTCTTGCCGTGGAAGCTCATGGTGTCTCCTCAGTTCAGAACGGGTATTGCGGGGCTTCGCCCTTGACCGTGACCCATTGCCATTGGGTGTATTCGTCGAGGTCGGCCGGGCCGCCCACGCGGCCACCGTTGCCGGAGCAGCCCATGCCGCCGAAGGGATTGGTGCACTCGTCGTTCACAGTCTGGTCGTTGATGTGCAGCATGCCGGTCTTGAGCCGGTCGCCGATGGCCATGGCGCGTGCGATCGAGTTGGAAATCACGCCCGCCGACAGGCCGTACTCGGTGTCGTTGGCGAGCGCCACGGCCTCGTCGTCGGTGCTGAAGGTGGTGAGGTTGACCACCGGCCCGAACACCTCTTCCTGGAAGGCGCGCATGCCGGGGCGCACGTTGCTCAGCACGGTCGGCTTGAAGAACAGGCCGTCATGCGTGCCGCCGGCTTCGAGCTTCGCTCCTGCCTTGACCGAGTCCTGCACGATGGCCAGCGCGCGCGCCACCTGCCTGGCGTTGATCATCGGCCCGAGCGCGACCTGCGCGGTGGCGGGGTTGCCCATGGGCAGATGGGTGGCCTTGGCCACCAGCCGCGCGATCAGCGCCGGCGCCACCTTCTCGTGTACCAGGATGCGGCCCGAGGCCATGCAGATCTGGCCCTGGTGCAGCCATGCGCCCCAGGCTACGTTGCTGGCCGCGCGGTCGAGGTCGGCCTCGCTCGTGATGTCGTCGAGCACGATCAGCGAGCTCTTGCCGCCCAACTCCAGCGACACCTTCTTCAGATGCTTGCCGCAGAGTTCGCCGATGCGCCGGCCCACCGCGGTCGAGCCGGTGAACTGGATCATGCGCACATGCGGGTCGGTCACCAGCGCCTCGCCGGCCTCGGGGCCGCCGGGCAGCACCTGCAGCACGCCGGCCGGCAGGCCGGCTTCCTGGAATACGCGCGCCATGATGAAGCCACCGCTCACGGGCGTTTGCGGATCGGGCTTGAGCACCACCGCGTTGCCGGCCGCGAGCGCCGGCGCCACCGCACGCAGCGACAGGATCAACGGAAAGTTGAACGGCGAGATCACGCCCACCACCCCATGCGGCACGCGGCGCGCGATGTTCAGGCGCCCCGGCGTGGTCGGCAGCGTCAGGCCCTGCGGTTGCAACACCATCCCGGCCGCCAGGTGGCACAACGTGGCGGCCTCGCGCACCTCGTGCTCCGCCTTGGCCATGATGCCGCCGGTTTCGCGGGCGACGAAGACCGCCAGCTCCACCATGTGCCGGCTGAACAGCTCGCCGGCGCGGCGCAGGATGGCTGCGCGCTCGCGCGGCGCCATCGCGGCCCAGGCCGGTTGCGCCTCGGCTGCGTGTTGTGTGGCCGCGGCAATGTCGGTGGCGTTGGCCAGGCCGACGGTGGTCAGGGTCTCGCCGGTGGCTGGCTCCTTGACCTCGCAGGTGCCGCCCAGGGCGTCGACCCAGGTCGGCGCGTAGACGCGGCTGAGCCAGCGCGTGGCGTCGAGGAAGGAAACGGCATCGAAAGCGCCCATTGGAATCTCCGGAATGGTTGTGGGTGAATGGCATGGCCGCGGCTTTCGCGGATGGCATACCCATCGCAATCCATATTCCAGAAGCTGCGCCAGGCTCCATTTGCTGCCTCGCAGCATTGGCTTTTTTCACGGGGAAAGTCGGTACTTTCCCGGAGGGCGATTGCTGCACTGCACAGGCGGTTTCCCCACGGCAGCAAACTTCTCATTTGAGCAATTTTCAGAGCCGGAAAGTTCTTAAAAGGTTATAAACAATAATTACATGGAGACATCCAGCATGCAAAAGCCCGCCCGCATTTCCCTGGCCGATGTCGCGCTGAAGACCGGTGCCATGCTGCGTCGGGGCGACAGCGCCCATTTCGATGATGGGCAGGCGCCGACCCTGGCCGACTTGACCGAATCGCTGTTCTTTTCGCCGGGCGACGGGCGCATCTGGCTCAACGAGCAGCGCATGCTGCTGCTGCACAGCTCGTCGATGGGCCATCTGCGGCGCGAACTGATCGACAGCCTCGGACTGGAGCGCGCGCGCGGGCTCCTGACGCGCTCGGGCTACGTTTCGGGTGCACGCGACGCCCAGCTGGTGCGCGAGCGCTGGCCCCAGGGCGACGCCGCGTCGGTGTTCATGGCCGGCACGCGGCTGCACGCGCTCGAGGGCATGGTCAAGGTCACGCCGAAGGCCTTCGACTTCGACATCGACCGTGGCATCTACGAAGGTGAGTTTCTCTGGGAACACTCGAGCGAAGACGACGAACACATCGCGGCCTACGGCCTGGGCACGGAGCCGGCCTGCTGGTCCCAGATCGGCTATGCCACCGGCTACGTGACCAGCCTGCTCGGCAAGCTCGTGGTGTTTCGCGAGGTCGAATGCCGCTCCATGGGCTCGCACGTCTGCCGCGTCATCGGGCGACATGCCGAAGCCTGGGGCGATGTGAGTGAGGATCTGCGCTATCTGCAGGTGGGTGATCTGACCGAAGCGCCCAAGCCAACCGCGGTCGTCCGACCTGCCGCGACGCCGCCAAGCGCCTTGTCTGCGCGTGCTGCCGAGCCCTTCGATCGGCATGAGATGGTCGGCGCCTCGTCTGCCTTCAACTCGGTCTGCCACCAGCTGGAGCGGGTGGCGCGCACCCAGGCCACCGTGCTGTTCACCGGCGAGTCGGGCGTCGGCAAGGAGGCCTTTGCGCGCCGCCTGCATCGCATCAGCGCGCGTGCCGACCAGGCCTTTGTGGCCGTGAACTGCGCCGCCATTCCGGACACGCTGATCGAGTCGGAACTGTTCGGCGTCGAGCGCGGCGCCTTCACCGGCGCGACCGCCTCGCGCCCGGGGCGCTTCGAGCGCGCCAACGGCGGCACATTGCTGCTGGACGAGATCGCCACGCTCAGCCCGGTGAGTCAAGGCAAGCTGCTGCGCGCGCTGCAGGAAGGGGAGATCGAGCGGGTGGGCGGCACGCGCACCCTGCAAGTCGACGTGCGCGTGGTCGCGGCCACCAATGTCGACCTGCAGGCGCAGGTGCGGGAAGGGCGGTTCCGCGAAGACCTGTTCTTCAGGCTCAACGTATTCCCCATCCACCTGCCGCCGCTGCGCGAACGGCGCGACGACGTGCCGCTGCTCATGAACCACTTCCTGCAACGCGAGGCACGGCGCCACGGCCGCCAGGTCGCGGGCTTTACGCCGCGCGCGGTGCGGGCACTGTTGCAGTACGCCTTTCCCGGCAACATCCGCGAGCTGCAGAACCTGGTCGAGCGCGGCGTCATCTCGGCCGAAGACGGCAGCGCGATCGACGTGCCCCACATGTTCCGGCGCGAGCAGTTGTCCGAAGAGACGCTGCTGGCCATCGGCGCACACGGCGGCCTGACGGTTCAGCCGACCCAGGTCGCGCCGGATCTGCTGGCGCTGCTGGAGCAGCGCCTGGGGAGCGAAACGTTGAGCCTCGCGGAGGTCGAGCGGCAACTGCTCGACGAAGCGGTCGCACAGGCCAAGGGCAATCTGGCGGCTGCCGCGCGCCGGCTGGGGCTTACCCGCGCGCAACTGGCCTATCGGCTTGGGCGTGCTGCGTCATCGGCTGGGCATTCGCCCAGCTAGGGAAGGTCTGAACAGGTACGTGCGCAGCGAGGCGATCTCATACAGGGCTTCTTCCTTCGCTGGGTCGCTCAGGGCGAACCAGTTCTGCATCAGGTGAACGCGCAGAATGGCTTGCAGCGGGTAGGGCCGACGGCCTCGGCCTGCCATTGGATAGTGGGGCTCGATGACTTTGAGCAGCGCCTTCCAGTTCAGGTCTCTCACCCCAGCCCACGTCGTGGACCGGGTATGGCTTGCAACCTCGCCGATGCACGTCGATAGCTGGAGTTGCACGTCTTTCAGACGAAGTCCTGGCGAATAGAGCACCGCAAAATGTCCGCGACGAGGGTTAATATGCGCCAGCCATCCTTCCCTACGGAGTCGGCGCACGTGAACTCGGCTGATCTCAGGCAGCGCTTGGTGGCGATCCTCGCAGCGGACGCCGCGGGCTATTCGCGCCTGATGGCCGTCGACGACCGCGCCACCGTGGCTGCCCTCGACGCGGCTCGTGCGGTGTTCCACAGCCGCATCGAGGCCAATCATGGCCGCGTGATCGACATGGCCGGCGACTCGGTACTCGCCGTATTCAGGACGGCGGCCGGTGCGGTGGCGGCGGCGATGGTCGTCCAGCAGGACTTGGGCGCGTCCATCGACGCCCTGCCGCAAGACCGGCGCATGCCTTTTCGCATCGGCATCCACATGGGCGACGTTATCGAGAAAGCGGACGGCACGGTGTACGGCGATGGCGTGAACATCGCCTCGCGGCTGTGCGGCGTGGCCGAGCCGGGCGGCATCCTCGTGTCCGACGCGGTGTACGGCGCCGTGCGGGACAGGATCGGCGAGGGCTTCGTCGATCAGGGCGAGCAGCCGATGAAGAACATTTCGCACCCGGTCCACGCCTTCAAACTGACGCGCGCCGCGCCAATGTCCTTGCGAGCGCCGGCACTGCGCTTGCCGGACCGGCCTTCGCTGGCCGTCCTGCCGTTCACGAACATGAGTGGAGACTCGGAGCAGGAGTACTTCGCGGACGGCATCACCGAGGACATCATCACCGACTGTTCCAAGATCTCGGGCTTGTTCGTCATCGCTCGCAACTCGACGTTTGTCTACAAGAAGCAAAGTGTCGACATCCAGGAGGTGGGGCGCAAACTGGGCGTGCGTCACGTGCTCGAGGGCAGCGTGCGGCGCGCCGGCATGAGAGTGCGTATCAACGTGCAGCTCATCGATGCCGAGTCTGGCGGGCACATCTGGGCTGACCGCTATGACCGCGAGATCGAGGACATCTTCCTGGTGCAGGACGAGGTCACTCGCAAGATCGTCGAGACGCTCGAGGTCAGGCTCACCGGCAACGAGGAAGCCCGCCGGCAGGAACGCGGCAAGGTCAACGGCGAGGCCTACGACTACCTGATTCGCGCCAAGAGCTGCATCGTTCAGTTCACGGCGCCGGCGCTGGTCGAGACGCGAGAGATGCTAGAGCGCGCACTGGCGATCGACCCGAGCATGGCGCTGGGCTATGCCTACCTGGCGATCGCCGGCGGCATCGAATACGCCAACGCCTGGAATGGCCGGACAGCCGACGATCTGCACGAGAACCTGGCGTTGGCAGGCAAGGCGTGCGAATGCGATCCCCTTGAGCCCATGGCACACCATGCGCTTTCCAACGCGCTGATGTGGCTGCGCAGGTTGGACGAGGCCGAGAGCGCCGCACGTCGCTCGGTCGCGCTCGACCCGAACTCCTCCCAGAGCTATGGGACGCTCGGCGTCATCCTGGATTTCGCCGGGCGCCACGAGGAGGCGATCGAATCGCTCGCGAAGGCGTTGCGCCTCGACCCGCAGTTCAGCCTTTGGCTGCATGCGCAGGGGCGGGCTCAATTCGTCATTGCGCGATATGCAGAAGCCGAAGCGAGCTTTAAGCGGCGCCTCATCCACATGCCGGGTTCGGACGTTACCCGTGCCTACCTAGCCTCGCTCTACGGTCACACCGGTCGCCATGAGGAGGCGCACCAGATCTGGAGCGAACTAATGGACATCCATCCCGAATATGCAATCGAACTCACGCTGCGCGTCCTGCCCTACAGCAACCCCGCGCCTCTTGAGCAGTTTGTGGCGGGCCTGCGCAAGGCCGGGCTAACCGCCTGAACCCACAAGCGCGGACTGGAACTGACCACATCCGTGGAAAATTCCAGGTACCCAAACGAAGAAGCTGCGCCCTCCGGACTGAGCGAATAGGCCACGGTTGACTGAGGAATCGTCGCGAGAGCCGCTGAGGCGAATGAGAGCAGGCATACAACACTGAGCCGTCGTGCAATGACTGCATCAGGAAAGGGGTATGAGCGCTCGGCTTGACGCTCAACTCCAATGCGGCAAATGAGCACCGCCTGTGGAGCCCGAGTTGCCAGCCCAGCAGAACTAAATCCACCCACCAGCACGCCCATCCATCCGTCGCCACAATCAAGCCAATGAGTTCCCGCTTCTTCAAGATGGCCCTGTTGCTGGGCTTGCTTTCCGCCATCGGCCCGTTCGCAATCGACATGTACCTGCCGGCTTTGCCGGAAATCGGACAAAGCCTGGGGGCCGGCATCGGTGCGGTGCAGATGAGCCTTACTGCTTTCTTCCTCTCGCTCGGCGCCGGCCAGCTGTTGTACGGGCCGGTGTCGGACATGGTGGGGCGCAAGCCGCCGCTTTACTTCGGCCTGGTGTTGTTCGCGCTGGCCAGCGTCGGTTGTGCGCTGGCGACCGACGTGCAGACGCTGATCGCGCTGCGCTTCGTGCAGGGGTTGGGCGCTGCGGCCGGCATGGCGATTCCGCGTGCGGTGGTGCGCGACCTGCACACCGGCACCGACGCGGCGCGGCTGATGTCGCTGCTGATGCTGGTGTTCAGCATCTCGCCGATCCTGGCGCCGCTGGCGGGCAGCGGGGTGATCGCCCTGGCCGGCTGGCGCGGCGTGTTCTGGGCCGTGACGCTGGCGGCCATTGCCGGGCTCGTGATGATGTTCGCGTCGCTGCAGGAAACGCGGCTGCCGGCGCAGCGGGTCGACAGCGGCCTGCGCAGTGCGCTGGCCGGCTACTGGCTGCTACTGCGCGACGGGCACTACCTCGGGCTGGTGTTCATCGGCGCGTTCGCGATGGCCGGCTTCTTCACCTACCTGGCCAACTCGTCGTTCGTGCTGATCGACCATTACGGACTGTCGCCCACGATGTACAGCGTGGCATTCGGCGTCAACGCGGCGGCGTTCTTTGCTGCTGCGCAGCTCACCGGCACGCTGGGCGAACGCTACGGGCTGGTGCGGCTGGTGCAGTTCGGCGTGCTGGCCAGCGGCGTGGTGATGCTGGCCATGCTCGCCTACTACGCGATGGGCGGTGACCGCCTGGCGGTGCTGATCGTGCTGTACTTCATTGCCAGCGGTTTCATGGGCCTGGTGATTCCGACCACCGGCGTGCTCGCGCTTGAGCAGCACGGTGCCATCGCCGGCACCGCATCGGCGCTGATGGGCACGCTGCAGATGCTCACCGGTGCGCTGATGATGGCGCTGGTGGGCCTGTTCACCGACGGGCGGCCGTTGCCGATGGTGGTCGGCATGGCGGCCGGCGCGCTAGTGGCGCTGGTGCTGACCTGGTTCACGCTCGGCGGCCGGCGCGCAGAGCCGTCGCTGGCGCGCTAGGCTCACGGCAGAACAAGCAGAACATGGCGCCTCCTTCTTCCGTACTTCCCGTGGCCGTTGATGGCCTGCCGTGGCCGGCACGCGGCCGTGCGATGGCGGTCATCATCCTCGGCATCACGGTGGCGGTGCTCGACGGCACCATCGTCAACCTCGCGCTGCCCGGCATCGCGCGCGAGCTGCAGGCCACCGCCTCGCACTCGATCTGGGTGGTCAATGCCTACCAGATCGCCACGCTGGTGATGCTGCTGCCGCTGGCCACGCTGGGCGACATCGTCGGCTACCGGCGCATCTACATCGCAGGCATCGCGCTGTTCACGGTGGCCTCGCTCGGCGCCACCTTCTCCAACTCACTCGGCACGCTGATCGCGGCACGTGCGCTGCAGGGGTTGGGCGCGGCCGGCATCATGAGCGTCAACTCGGCGCTGGTGCGGCTGATCTATCCGAGGGCGCAGCTCGGGCGCGGCATGGCCCTCAATTCGATGGTGGTCGCCACCTCGGCGGTGGCGGGGCCGTCGATGGCAGCGGCGATCCTGTCGGTCGCGTCGTGGCCCTGGCTGTTCGCGCTCAATGTGCCGCTGGGCATCGTCGTGCTGGCGCTGGCCACACGCTCACTGCCGGCCAACAGCGCGCCGCCGCCGGCCGGGGCACGGTTCTCGCTCGTCGACGTGGTGCTCAACATCCTGATGTTCTCGCTGATCTTCGTGGGCGTCGACCGGCTCGGCGTGCGCGAGGAGCAGCAGGCCGCGCAGGGCGCGTCGCCACTGGCCTGGGGCCTGCTGCTGGCCGGCATCGCGGTCGGCTTTGTGTTCATCCGGCGGCAACGCAAGCTGGCACTGCCGCTGTTCCCGGTCGATCTGCTGCGCATTCCGGTGTTCGCGCTGTCGATGGGCACCTCGGTCGCGGCCTTCGCGGCGCAGATGCTGTCGTACATCGCGCTGCCGTTCCTGCTGCTCGACACCTATGGCCGCAGCCACATCGAGGCCGGCCTGCTGATCACCGCCTGGCCGCTGGCCATCGTGGTGATGGCGCCGGTGGCGGGGCGGCTGATCGGCCGCTACCCGGACGGGCTGCTCGGCGGCATCGGCCTCGGCCTGCTGGCCAGCGGGCTGGCGCTGCTGGCGGCCTTGCCCCCGCATCCGGCCAATGCCGACATCGTCTGGCGCATGGCGTTGTGCGGGCTCGGCTTCGGCTTGTTCCAGTCACCCAACAACCACACGATCGTGACCGCGCCGCCGGCGCACCGCAGCGGCGCTGCGAGCGGCATGCTGGGCACCGCGCGGCTCACCGGCCAGACCGCGGGCGCGGTGATGGTGGCGGCGGTGTTCAGCGTCTGGAGTCCGTTGAGCGGCAAGGGCCCGGTCATCGCGCTGGTGCTGGCGGCCTGCTGCGCCGGCGCGGCCGCGGTGTTCAGCACGTTGCGCCTCCGGACGACGGCACCCGCGGTGCCGCAGCACCGTGCGTGAGGTGCCCGACACCATCGCCTGCGAAGGCTGCGATGCCGTGTACCAGCGCGCACCGCTGCAGCCACGCGACGTGGCGCGCTGCCCGCGCTGCGGTTCCGAGCTCGAGCGCCATGCCGGCAACCAGCGCCGCCGCATCCTGCCGCTGACGGTGGCCAGCCTGATCATGTTCGCCATTGCCAACCTGTTTCCGATCGTCGAAATCGAGTTGCAGGGCCTGCGCAGCCAGACCACGCTGGCCGGTGCGGTGATGGCGCTGATGGCCGAGGGCATGTCGGTGGTGGCCATGCTGGTGCTGGCCACGACGCTGCTGTTTCCGCTGCTGCAGCTCTGCATCCTGGTGTGGCTGCTGGTGCCGCTGGCGCGCGAGCGGCAGGCGCCCGGCTTCGCCTGGCTGGTGCGGGCCATGCAGTCGCTGCGGCCGTGGGGAATGATCGAGGTGTTCCTGCTCGGCGTGCTGGTCGCGATCGTCAAGCTGTCGAGCATGGCCACGGTGGTGGCCGGGCCGGCGCTCTATGCCTTCATGGCGCTCACGGTGTTGCTGACGTCGGTGCTGTCGTTCGATCCGCGCGGCTTCTGGGAACTGGTGTTCCAGCGGCAGGAAGGCGCATGATCCCCCACGGCCACCACGAAGACGCCCCGGTGCCGACCGTGGCCGGCCTCGGCCTGCTGGCCTGCCACCATTGCGGCACGGTGTGGGCGCAGGCAGAGGAGGGCGCCGCCTGCGGCCGCTGCGGCACGCACCTGCAGCGCCGCAAGCCCGATAGCCTCAACCGCACCTGGGCGCTGCTGGTCGCGGCCTGCCTGATGTACATACCGGCCAACCTGCTGCCGGTGATGATCACCAAGACGCTGTTCGGCACGCAGAACGACACCATCCTGAGCGGCGTCATCTACTTCTGGGTGTCGGGCGCCTACGGGCTGGCTGCGATCGTGTTCGTCGCGAGTTTCCTGGTGCCGCTGTTCAAGCTCACCGCACTCATGCTGCTGCTGATCACGGCGCAGCGCCGCACCGCTTGGCGCCGCCCCGAGCGGGCCAGGCTCTATCACATCATCGAGATCATCGGCCGCTGGTCGATGCTCGATGTGTTCGTCGTGTCGCTGCTCACCGGGCTGGTGCAGATCCAGGGCTTTGCGGTGATCACGGCCGGCGTCGGCATCGCGGCCTTCGGTGCGGTGGTGGTGCTGACCATGCTGGCGTCGATCAGTTTCGACCCGCGGCTCACCTGGGACGACAGGCCGGTAACACCAGCCGGTGACAATGAAGTCGAAAAGAAGAAAACCGCAACCGCATGAGTGAACAAACGACGCCACCTCCGCCACCCGAACCGGGCGCACCGCCCGCACCGAAGGTGGTGCGCCGGCGCGACTGGCTGCCCTCGCTGATCTGGCTGATCCCGATCGTGGCCGCGCTGGTCGGCATGACGCTGGTTGCGCGCATCCTGATGCAGCGCGGCCCCGAGATCGTGCTCACCTTCAAGACTGCCGAAGGCCTGGAGGCCGGCAAGACCGCCGTCAAGTACAAGGACGTGCAGATCGGCATCGTGCAGTCGCTGCGGCTTGCGCGCGACCGTTCGCACGTGCGCGTGACCGTGCAGCTCACCAAGGAAGCCGACGGCTTCACCGCCAGCGACACGCGCTACTGGGTGGTGCGGCCGCGGCTCGACACCTCGGGTATTTCTGGCCTTGGCACGCTGCTGTCGGGCGCCTACATCGGCGCCGATGCCGGCACTTCGGAAGACAGCGCGAGCGAGTTCACTGGCCTCGAGGTGCCGCCGATCGTCACGCGCGACGCCTCCGGCCAGCAGTACCTGCTGCGCGCCGCCGACATCGGCTCGCTCGACGTCGGCTCGCCGGTGTATTTCCGCCGCATCAAGGTCGGGCAGGTCGCGGCCTACGAGCTCGATGCCGACGGGCGCGGCGTGACGCTGCGGGTGTTCGTCAACGCGCCGTACGACAAGTTCGTCGGCGTCAACACACGCTTCTGGCATGCCAGCGGGCTCGATGCGTCGATCACCGCCAGCGGCGTGAAGCTGCGCACCCAGTCGCTCGCCACCATCCTGCTCGGCGGTATCGCATTCCAGGCGCCCGAAGGCGAGATGGGCCCGGTCGCCAAGGAAAACACCGCGTACGCGCTGGCAGAGGACGAGTCGCTCGCCATGAAGGCGCCGGACGGGCCTTCGCAGCCCATGCTGATGTACTTCAACGAGTCGCTGCGTGGCCTCGCGCCGGGTGCGGCGGTCGACTTCCGCGGCGTGGTGATCGGCGAGGTCAAGTCGATCGGCGTCGAGTTCGACCGGACCGAGCGCGAGTTCCGCATGCCGGTGTTGGTGCAGATCTACCCCGACCGGCTGCGCCGCCCGGCGGGCGAGACGGCGCCCGAATCGCGCTACTCGCAGGAGCAGCGCCTGCAGTTCCTGATCGGCAAGGGCCTGCGCGCCCAGTTGCGCAACGGCAACCTGCTGACCGGCCAGATGTATGTGGCGCTCGACTTCTTTCCGAAGGCGCGGCCGGTCAAGGTCGACGTGTCGAAGACGCCGGTCGAGCTGCCGACGATCCCGGGCAGCCTGGAAGACTTGCAGACGCAGGTGCAGGAGATCGCGACCAAGGTCAACAAGATTCCGTTCGAGGAACTGGGCAAGGACATGCGTGTTTCGCTCGCCACGCTCAACAAGACGCTCACGGGTGCCGAGCAGCTGGCGAAGACGCTGAACAACGATGTATCGCCCGAAATCACGGCGGCCTTGAAGGACGTGCGCAAGACCGTCGACAGCGCCAACCGCACGCTGTCGGACGATTCGCCGTTGCAGCAGGACGTGCGCCAGACCTTGCAGGAACTCACCCGGGCCGCCGGTTCGATGCGCGTGCTGACCGACTACCTTGAGCGCCACCCCGAGTCGCTGCTGCGCGGCAAACCGGACGACAAGAAGAAATGAAGTTCATCACCACCACCGCCTTCTGTGCGGCCATGGGCATGCTGGTACTGGCCGGCTGTGCGAGCCCGCCGACGCGCTACTACACGCTGGCCGCTCCGGTGTCGGCGGTGGCGCCGCCGGCTGCGCCGCCTGCCGCAGCCGCGCCGCTGTGGATCGAGCTCGCACCGCTGGGCATGCCCGAGCGGCTGGCGCGGCCGCAACTCGTGGTGCGCCCGGCCGGTGACGGCAGCCGGGCGGAGGTGGAGATTCTGGAGCAGCACCGCTGGGCTTCGTCGTTCGAGAACGAATTGCGCGATGCGTTGGCCAGCGGTATCGCTGCACGCCTGGGCGCGCTCGACGGCACCCGCGGGGGCCGGCCGGCCGCGGCGCCGGTCACGCGCATCGCGGTGCAGGTGCGGCAGTTCGACGCGGTCGAGGGTGGCAAGGTCGAGGCCGACCTGGGCTGGACACTGCGGCGCGCAGAGCAACCGCGTTCGATGGTGTGCCGCATCACCCTCAGCGAGCCGGTCGCCGGCACAGGCATCGATGCCGTCGCGCAGGGCGCGCAGCGGCTCACGGCCAATGCCTCGGCGGCCATCGCGCGCAGCGTGGCCGCGCTGCAGCAGAATCCGGACGCGGCCTGTCCGATTTAAGCAATCTGCGCCGCCAGCGCCCGTGCGACGGGCGTTGATTGCTATTAATTCGATAGCGTGTCGGCATGATCGGGATCGGCAAGGCGCCCTGCGACAACACGCTGATCCAGCATGCTGCCCCGGCGACGCCTTGCCCTGAGGGCTCCAAGCGCTGGGTGCTGGCCGCCGCGATCATCGGCTCCAGCATGGCTTTCATCGACGGCACGGTGGTCAACGTGGCGCTGCCGGCGATCCAGCGCGATCTGCATGCAACCGCCTTCCAGGCGCAGTGGGTGGTGGAGTCGTATGCGCTGTTTCTCGCAGCGCTGCTGCTGGTCGGCGGTTCGCTCGGCGACCACTTCGGGCGGCGGCGCGTTTTTGCGGCCGGCGTTGCGCTGTTCGCGCTGGCGTCGGCCGGCTGCGCACTCGCCACCGAGGTGCAGCACCTGATCGCGGCGCGAGCAGTGCAGGGCGTCGGCGCGGCGTTGCTGGTGCCGGGCAGCCTGGCGCTGATCAGCGCGGCCTTTCCGGAGAAGGAGCGCGGCAAGGCGATCGGCACCTGGTCGGGCTTCAGCGGCATCACGGCCGCGATCGGGCCGGTGCTGGGCGGCTGGCTGGTCGACCACTATTCGTGGATCTGGGCCTTCCTGGTGAATGTGCCGATGGCCTTGCTGGTGCTGGGCATCGTCTGGCGCCATGTGCCGGAAAGCCATGGCCCCGACACATCGAGCCCGCTCGACTGGCCCGGCGCCGTGCTGGCGACGCTGGCGCTCGGCGGCATCGTCTATGCCTTCATCGAAGCGCCGACGCAGGGCTGGGGCGCTCCGCTCGTGGCGGGCGCACTGGTGCTCGGCCTGGTGGCCGGCGCGGCCTTCGTGGCCGTGGAGCGGCGCAGCCGGGCGCCGATGCTGCCGCTCGGCCTGTTCCGCCTGGCGAACTTCGGCGCGGCCAACCTGCTGACCTTGCTGCTCTACGCGGCGCTGGGCGGGGGGCTCTACTTTCTGCCGCTGAACCTGATCCAGGTGCAGGGCTACTCGGCGACCGTGGCCGGTGCGGCGCTGCTGCCGTTCATCCTGCTCATGTTCCTGCTCTCGGGCTGGGCGGGCCAGCTGGTCGACCGGTTCGGGCCGCGGCTGCCACTGGTGATCGGGCCGGCGATCGCCGGCGTCGGCTTCGCGCTGCTGGCGCTGCCGGGTTTGCAGGTCAACTACTGGACGGGGTTTCTGCCGGGCGTGCTGGTGCTCGGTTTCGGCATGACCGTGACCGTGGCGCCGCTCACCACCACGGTCATGAACGCGGTCGGGCCGGAGCTGGCCGGCACGGCCTCGGGCGTCAACAACGCGGTGTCGCGGGCGGCGGCGGTGCTGGCGATCGCGGTGTTCGGCGTGGTCATGGCCTGGGCCTTCGATGCGCGGCTGGCCGAAGGCTTGCAGGCGGTTGGCGCAACCCCCGAGACCATCGGCTACCTGCAGGCCCGGCGCAGCCAGCTGGCCGGCATCGAATTGCCGCCGGGCACCGAGGCGGCGACGGCGGCGCAACTGCGGCAGGTGGTGCAAGGCGCCTTCGTGGCGGGCTTTCGCTGGATCATGGGCATCAGCGCGGTATTGGCGCTGCTGAGCGCACTCAGCGCCTGGTGGTGGATACGCCGCGCAGGCCCGCCGCGCTCTTAAAACGATAGCAGCCCGGCTACAATCGGGGGTTCGCCGCTTGGAATCTCGCCAATCGGCCCCAACTCCCCCGCATGAACGCATCCCACACCACCGCCGCGCACATGACGAACCTGGTCACGCTCGCCGAACTGCTCGAGCGACTGGAGCACAGCGCCGTGCCGGTCGCTGCCGATCAGTACCGCTCGGTGGTGACGCACCTGGTGCACGAGTTCAACGACGTCACGCCGGATCCGGCGTTGGGCGTGCTGCTCGACACCCACCCGGCTGCGGCCGAGTTGTACGAAAACCTGAATTACCAGCACGCGGGCCTCTGCCGCAGCGGGCTGGACATGGCGCTTGGCGCTGAATTGAAAGCCAGGGAAGCCATTGCCCGCGCAATGCGCCCCCTGAACCCGGGAGCCATGAATGGCCAAAGCTGATACGAAGACTGCCGTGGTCGAAGGCGGCCTGCGCTACAAATCCAAGCCTTCGGGCTCGCCCTATGCCGAGGTTTCGTCCTTCGGCGGCAGCACCATGTCGTGCTACATGTGCGGCAAGCACCGTGCACGCGCCTCGCTGCAGATGAAGCGCCTGCTCGGCAAGTCGCAGGCGGTGTGCTCGCCCTCGTGCAAGGCGCTGGACGAAGCCAACAAGGCCTGATCCGTCCGCCAACCCGCAAAAAGCCGCTGCCAGCGGCTTTTTTCATGTCCTCGTTTGCAGGGGCAGACAAGCCGCTGGCGGCTGCCTAAAGTGGCCGCATGCACGCGTTGCCGCACTACCCGTTTCGTCGCCCGCGCGAGCTCGACGGCGGGCCGGCGCCGCGCCATTCCGTGGTGGTGGTCGGCGGCGGGCTGACCGGGCTCACGCTCGCGCTCGACCTGGCGCGCCGCGGCGTACCTGTGCTGCTGCTGGACGACGACGACACCGTGGGCGTGCGCGGGCTGGCTTCGCGCGGCATCTGCTGGGCGCAGCGCACGCTCGACATCTTCGAGCGCCTCGGCGTGGCGCCGCGCATCGTGGCCAAGGGCGTGCGCTGGAACGTCGGCCGCGTGCTCTGCGCCGACCTGCCGGTAACCTCGTTCACGCTGCAGGATCAACCCGACCTGCGCCACAACGGCTTCGCCAACCTTCAGCAGTACTACGTGGAGCAGTACCTGGTCGAGGCGCTGCAGGCCGAGCCTCTGGCCGACCTGCGCTGGCGCAGCGAAGTCACCGGTTTGGCGCAACGCGATGACCACGTCGAACTGACCGTGCACACGCCCGCGGGCGATTACGCGCTGGAAGCCGACTGGCTGGTCGCCTGCGACGGCGCCTTCAGCCCTTGCCGCGCGCTGATGGGCCTGGCGCCGAAGGTGCACGACCGCACCGAAGACCGCTGGATCATCATCGACGTGACGGTGAAGGACTGCACCTGGGCCGAAGAGCGCTGGACCTGGCTCGACGCCAGCGGCAACAACGGCCGCGCAGTATGGCGCCACAAGATGGCCGACGACACCTGGCGGCTCGATTTCCAGTTGCGCGAGGACGAAGATCCGCACGCAGCCGCCACGCCCGAGGCGATGCGTCGGCGCGTGCAGGCGCTGCTGGGCGACGAGCTCGACTTCGACGTGGCCTGGTCAGGCGCCTGGGCCTATCGCCACGAATGCCTGGAGTCGATGCGCCACGGGCACGCGCTGTTCGCGGGCGACGCCGCGCATCTGGTGGCGCCGTTCGGCGCGCGGGGCGGTAACGGCGGCGTGCAGGACGCCGACAACCTCGGCTGGAAGCTCGCGCTGGTGCTGCAGCAGCCGGGTGCGGATGTCGACCTGCTGCTCGACAGCTATTCGCAGGAGCGCCGCGAAGGCGCGCTCGAAAACATCCGGCAGGCGCGGCGCTCGTCGCGCTTCGTCTATCCGCGTGGCCAGGCTTCGGTGCAGCTGTGGCGCGACGCGATCATGGCGCTGGCGCCCACGCTGCCGTGGGCCGCGCGGCTCATCAACACCGGCCGGCTGTCGGCGCCCAGCGTGTACCGCAACTCGCCGTTGATCGAGGGCGCGGACGCCGGCACCGCCTTGCCCGACGTGCTGCTCGACGCGGGCGGCGGGCAAAGCCTGCACCGCCTGCTCGGCCCCTGGTTCACCTTGCTGGTGTTCGGCGACAGCGCACCTCAGGCGTTGCAGCATCCGCTGCTGCAGGTGGTGGCGGTCGGCCCGCACTGCGACACCTCCGGCCGCGCCGCGCTGCTGCGCCAGCTCGGCGTTGATGCCGGCGGTGGCGAGGCCTGGCTCATCCGGCCCGATCAGCATCTGGCGGCACGCCGCGCCGATGCGGGTTCGTTCGATCTGCAACAGGCGCTTGCGCCGTATTCCGATGCCCTGCACCCAACAACAGCTTGACGACCTGCTCGAATCGCTGATCGCGCTCACGCATGGACTGCCGCCCGAGCAGCAGAACGCACTGCTCGCCCAACTGGTGCTGGTGCTGGCCGCGAAGCTCGACGACGCGGCCGCGGTCGAAAGCGCCATCGCCCAGGTCGCGCAGCTCGCCGGCCGTCCGCTCGACCGCGCGCTGCCCTGACTTCCCCGGCCGATCGAGGGCAGGCTGTTGCCGCCTCAGACCAGTCTTGTGATCGCCTTCTTGCGCCACACCAGCCGGTAGTAGGCGGTCTGCAGGGCCAGCATCGCCACGAACGCGGCCGGGTAGGCTACCCAGATGCCATTGAGGCCGATGCGGTGGCTGGCGAACCAGGCCACCGGCACCTCGACGAAGGCGATGCAGAAGATCGCGATGGCCGTCGGCATCAGCACCGAGCCGCTGGCCCGCATGATCCCCGAGAGCACCGAGGCCATGCCGAACACGACGGTGCCCCACAGCATGATGTGCAGCAGCGTCTGCGCGAGCTCGATCACCGGCTCGCTGGTGATGAAGAGCGCCATCAGGTGGCGTGAGAACAGGTAGCCGAGCAGCACCAGCCCGCCGGTCAGCACCAGGTTCATCATCAGGCCGGTGCGCGCGATGGCACCGAGCTTGTCGGCACGGCCCGCACCGATCGCCTGCGCGCCGAGGATCGACGCGGTGATCGCGATCGAAATAGCCGGGAACTGCACATAGGCCACCACCTGGTTGACCGCGCCGTAGGCCGCCGTGGCATTCGAGCCGTAGCTGTTCACCAGCGAGAGCAGCGCCACTTCGGCCAGCGAGATCACGATCATCTGCACGCCGGTCGGCACGCCGACCTTCAGCACCGTCTTGAGGATCTTCGGATCGATGCGCAAGTGCCGCGCAAACTCGGCATCGGGCGCAAGCGGGCTCTTGCGGGCGCGCAGCCGAAAGCCAAGCCAGGTGGTCGCCACCACGAACGACACGACCGTCGCCGCCGCGCCGCTCGCCACGCCGAGCTTGGGCAAACCACCCCAACCCTGGATCAGCGCCGGTGTCAGCACCAGTCCGATGCAGGTGGAGATAAGCAGCGTGAAAAGCGGCGTGACCGTGTCGCCCACGCCGCGCAGCATGGCCGTCGACAGCAGGAACACGAACAAGCCCGGCATCGCGATCAGCATGATGCGGGCGTAGCGCGTCGCGTCGGCCAGGATGTCGGGCGGCGTGCCGAGCGCGGCGAGCAACGGCGTGGTGAAGGCGCCGCCGAACACCGCCACCAGCAGGCCGAAAGCAATGCCGACCGAGAGCGTGGTGCCGGCCACGACCTTGACCTTGGCCGTATCGCGTGCGCCCCAGGCCTGGCCGATCAGCACCGACGCGCCCGCGCCCAGGCCGATGGTGAAGGCGATGAAGAAGAACATCACCGGAAAGAAGCTCGACACCGCCGCCAGCGCGCCGACGCCGATCATCTGGCCGACGTAGACGTTGTTCAGCGTGCCCGAGAGTGACTGCAGGATGTTGCTGACCAGCATCGGCGCCAGGAACACCAGGAAGGTCTTCCAGAGCGGACGGCCTGGCACCTCGCCACGGCCGCGCGGCGGCTCGGCGATTTTTCCGGCAACGCGCGGGTCGACGGGCTCGAGTTCATCGCGGCGCTTCATGCGGCTTCGCCCCAGGCGGCGGCCGAGAGTTTGTTCAGATGCGTTCGCACATCGTCCGGCCAGTCGGCAACGAGCGTGTCGAAGCGTTCGTGTTGACCGGCAAACAGGGCCCGCGAGGCTTCCTCGAAGCCCGGCAGGTGGCCCGCGATGGCGCTCATGAAGCGGTAGGTGGCTTCGCGCGAGGCACGCACCGTGTCGCGGTCGGCATGCACGCGGCGCGCATCTTCGACCAGCTTGCGCAGCGCGACCGAGGCGCCGCCGGGCTGGCGATTCAGCCAGTCCCAATGGCGCGGGAGCAGGGTGACCTCGCGCGGCACCACGCCCAGCTTGGGCCGGCCGACCGCGCGGGCAGAGGGCTCGGCGGCGTTGTCGGCGGCCGCAGCAGGCGCGTTGTCGCGCAGATCGAGATCGAGGGGTTCACCGGTGGCGTCATCGAAGACGAACACCGGCATCGTGTCGGCGCGATGCCGCAGTTGTGTGATGACCTCGGCGCGCGTTCCGGCGGCAATGCGCTGGAAATCTGCAAAGGCGGTGAGGGTGGGGGAAGCGGGTTCGATCAGCATGCGCCGAATTTTACCCGGGCAAAACATGAAATTCAATCTACCCGGGTAAAAATAGATGCGACCTGGATTCAGTCGGTGCGCCTGCGCAACACGCGCCACCAGCGTCGCGCGGCCGCCTTGAGTGCGCGCACCGCGCGCCAGGGCGCACTTTGGCGCACGGCGGTCAGCACGCTGTCCTTCCAGTCTTTCCAGCGCGGATACCAGCGCGCGAACAGCGGAATCTGCATCAGCGCGGGCAGCGTGAGCTGAAACAGCCGCGCCACCACCGCGGTGCCCGCGAGCTTGGCGCCGATCAGCAGCACCAGGCCGCTGGTGTAGTGGCCGCGGCCAAACAGGTAGAGCGCCAACAGCTTGACCGGAAACAGCGCAACCACCGGCGCAAAGAACAGCAGCAGCGCGCCCCAGGGCGGCAACCCGGCCACCTTGCGTTCGAGCTGCGCCCACAGCGGCAACCGCCCAAGCTGCGCCGCCAGGGCCGCCAGGGGTGCCCAGCCCCATTCCTCGAACAGCAACACCGGCACCAGCAGGGCAGTGAGCACGGCGCGCAGCAAGCTGCGCAGCGGCGGGCGGGGCGCGGGTTTCATGGGTGCAGCTTAGCCGCGCCGCAGGCTGCGGATTCGGGCCCGACATGGGTCCCCCGTCAAGCGCGCCGGAGGCTCGGAATTGCTCCGTTGCGTTATCGCAACCAAAATTGTTGCGATCGTTAACAACGTCACAGTTAGAGGGACACGTTTGTTAACGATTGCCAGTCGTCAGACAACAATGCGCCTCGCGTCGCGCGGTATGCGTTTCTTGCATATTGCACTCCATCGAGACTTTCCCTGAGCTGCTCTGAATGACTTTCTCCACGCCTGCGTTTCTCCGGCCCCGCTCACACCGTTTTGCACTTGAAAGTCGTCAGTTGTTCGATGGCGCTGCCATCGTCGAAGCGGCCTCCCAGGCGGAAGCTCCCCACGCAGATGCAGCGCCCGCTGAAGCGCACCACGCGCCGGTCGCGCAACTGGCACCGCTGACACCCGGCGCTGCGCAGCGGGACGTCGCCACCGAAGCAGGGCATGGGGCACCAGCGCTGCCGGCGCCGTCCGTGTCGCACGAGGTCTATGTCGTCGACAAGAACGTCGCGGACTGGCAGCAGCTCGTTGCAGCCGTGCCGGCGGGCGCCCAACTCGTGCTGCTGGACCCGGGTTCGTCCGGCGTCCAGCAACTGGCAGATGCGCTCCAGGGCCAGACCGGCATCACCGCAATCCACATCCTGAGCCACGGCAGCGCCGGGGAAATCACGCTGGGCAACGAGCGCGTGGACACAGCCAGCCTCGGGCAATCCGCCGCAGCCTGGCAGGCCATCGGCGCCAGCCTGAGCGCGGATGGCGACATCCTGCTCTACGGCTGCGACGTTGCCGCCGACGGCGAGCAGTTTTCGCATGCGCTGGGCAACCTGACGGGCGCCGACGTGGCTTCCTCGTCGGATGCAACAGGCGCTGCGAGCCGCGGCGCGGACTGGGCGCTCGAATCGGCCACGGGCACGATCGAGGCACGCAGTTTCGCCGACGCGAATTTCGACGGCGTGCTGGCCGCACCCACGGTGAACACCACCGCGACCGGACTGACTGTGGCCGAGACCAGCAGCCTGAACGCCGCGGGCGCCGACCGTGCCACGCTCACCGGCTGGACGATCACCGACGATGGATCCGGCATTGTGACCGTGGACGTCGTGGTGGAAGACCCGAGCCGGGGCACTCTGTCTTCCGCATCGACCACCGGCGTGACCTCGGTGGCCGGCGGCTATCGCTTCACCGGAACCGTGGCAAATGCCAATGCCTGGGTCAATCAACTGGTGTTCACGTCGGCCGACGTGGAGCTGGGCAACTCGGCTGCGTCCACCCGGATCATCGTGACCGTGACCGACTCCGAAACGCCGGCACTGACGGCCACGCGGGCGTTGAACGTGACCATCACGCCGTCCAACGATCCGACGAGCGTCGCCGACAGCACGCAGAGCGTGAACGAAATCGGGAGCACGGTGCTTTCGGTGGCCACCCTGAACGCGCTCGACGCAGAGGTGTCGTTCGGGACACAGGTGCCGAGCCAGGTGGTTTACTCGCTGGCGGTTGCGCCAACGTACGGCTACCTCGCACTCGATGGCAACCGGCTCGGTATCGGCGCGGTCTTCACCCAGCAGGACGTGATCGACGGCAGGGTGGCATATGTCCATACCGCCACCGAAGCCAACCAGAACACGCCCGACAGCTTTGGCGTCAGGGTCAACGACGGCGCAACGCCGACTGCCCGCTCCGACACGGCCACCATCAGCCTCAACGTCACGCCACTGAACCAGGCGCCGAGCGTGAGCGGTGCGGGCAATGTGTTCGAAGGCCAGCCGGCCAACGCGCTCGACGTGAACGGCCTGCCTGCTTCGGTGGTCGGCAATTTCATTGTGGCCGAAGGTGGCGGCGACGATGCTGACAGCACGCTCACCGTTCAGCTGACCAGCCTGCCGACGGATGGCACGCTGTTCTTCAGCGGCACGGTGTCCATCGGCGGCGTGTCGCAGCTGGTCAGCAACCGGACCGTGACACAGGCCGACATCAATGCCGGCTTCGTTTTTGCCTACACCGCACGCAGCGGCCTGACCTATTCGAACACCGGAAACCGGGACAGCGATGTCGACCCGGTCAGCACCTATCCCTTCACCGACGGCTTCGGCGTGACCTTGGCAGATGGCGGCGGCGGCGCAGGAGCGGGCGCGGTGCAGACCGCCAGCACGACCATCGCAATCAACGTCCGGCCGGTCGATGACGACCCGACATTCGATCCGCTCAGCACGCTGCAGGCCACCGTCACAGCCGTGGGCACGGCGACCGGGCCATATACGGTCACGCTCACAGCCGCGATGCTGAACGCGTTCGACGTCGATTCGGCCGATGACCGCCTCACCATTGCCGTGACTTCCCAGGCCGGACTCGACCAGGGCCAGCTGCTGTTGAACGGGCAGCGGCTGCCGAACGGCGGCACCTTCACCGTGGCCGACGTCAAGGCCGGCCGAGTGCAGTATGTGCAGGTGGTCGGCGCCGGGCCGAACCAGACCGACAACTTCCAGTTCCAGGTGCTCGACGGCACGGTGGCGGTGCACTGGAACGCGGACGGCACACGCGTCGAGCGCAACGGGGGTGTCTACAGCGACAACGCGACGCCGGGCAACTACAACGACGACAGCCTGCGCACCTTCAACTTCACGATCAACCTGGCAGAAACACCGGCAGGCAACGGCGGTACGTTCACACCGATCGGCACCGTCACGGCACGTGGCGAATCGACCTATGGCGGCACCGACGCCACGGGCAATTCGCGCGGAACCCTGGTGGAGGGCGGCACCCTCACGCTGGCTGGCACCGGCAGCGACTTCAGCATTACCCCCGGGCTGAGCTACACGGCCGATGGCGTGCCACCTTCGCAGGTGATCTACACGGTGCTCGCTTTCGAAGGCTCCGGCAGCGGCGAGTGGAACGGCGCGCTGCAGCGCTTCAACGGAACCGCGTGGGTCGACCTGGGCGTCTATGACACGTTCACCCAGGCCGACCTCAACGCCGGCAGCATCCGCTTCGTACACGACGGTGCCAGCGAAGACTTCCAGTCGAATGTGCAGCTTTCGGCATCGGCCGGCGTGCTGGTATCGGACGGCGCGGGCGGACTGCGCCCCGACGCCTGGGTGACCAGCTTCACCTTCTATGCCACCCCGATCAATGACGCGCCCGAAACGGTGGGCTCTTCCAGCACCGTGATTCCGGAAGGCGGCACGGCCTACATCACGACCGGCCAGCTGCAGATCACCGATCCGGACGATGCAGTGAGCGAAGGCTACCTGGAAGCCGCCGCCACGCTGCCCGGCAGCGGCGACCCGGACTACGCTTTCAACAACGCGGCGAGCGGCGCGGGCGCGCTGCAGTTCGAGGTGATGACGCTGCCGACCGGCGGTACGCTGCAGTATTCGACCAATGGCGGCGCAAGCTGGATCGACGTGACAGCCGGCCAGCACCTCGACGCGGCCCTGATCACCGGAGCGGCGGGCACCACCGGGCTGCGCTTCGTGAGCGACGGGTCGGAAGTGCGAAGCACCACCTTCGCCGTGCGGGCCGTGGATCGCTGGGGCGCAACCTCGAACACCGCGAATGTCGGTATCCAGATCACCAACGTCAACGACGCGCCGCAGATCGCGCCCGACCCGACGCAGGCCGACCCGGCGACCTCGGTCAACAACCCCCTGACGGTGGCAGAAGGCGGCTATGCCCAGATCTCCACGTCGATGCTCACGGCCTTCGACCCCGACAGCAGCACGACGCAGGTGCAGTACACCATCACCGGCGCCGCGGCGCACGGCAACATCGCCTACTCGACCGATGGCATCACCTTCCTGTCGCTGGGGGTAGGCTCTTCGTTCAGCCAGGCCGACGTCGCGCTCGGGCGCATCTACTACCTTCATTCGGGCGACGAATCCAACGGGGCGAGCTATCCCACGAATCCGCCCGGCGACTCTTTCAGCTTCAGCCTGGGCGATGGCGACAAGGAGCAACCGGGCAACCAGTTCTGGATCTACGTCACGCCTGCCAACGACGCGCCGGTGGTGACAGGGCCCGCGGGGCCGATCGCGATCGACAGTGCAACCGGCACCAGCAACCCGGTGTCCGGCTTCAGCGTGGCCGATACCGACTTCGACACACCGACCGCCGGCGAGACCGACTTCCTGCAGGTCACCGTACGCCTGCAGGACGCCGCCGGCAATGCCTTCAACGCCGCTGCGTACGCGGGCGTGACCATCAGCTCGAGCACGTTCGGCGGCGTCACGGTCGATGGCGACAAGAACGGCGCCGGCGACTACCTGACGCTGCGCGGCACGCGCGCCCAGGTCAATGCCGCGCTGGCCGGGCTGAACGTGACGTTCAGCACCGATCGCGACACGGCCTACCAAGTGCAGGTGATCGCGGACGACCGCCTGCGCAACGCCGGCACGGGCGCGCTGCTGGGCGGTGCCAACGGCGGCCCGGTGAACGAGGCCGAGCCGGCCGGTGCGCCGGGCATTGCCGTTCCCGCCACCGAGTTCAACTGGTACAGCGCTGCCGTGCCGACCACGGGCGACATCACGGGCAACGTATCGGCCGCGGCCGTGCGCATCCACGCGTCGAGCCAGAACGATCCGGGCACACTCGGCGCCCCGGCATCGGCCACGGTCAACGAAGACCAGGCCACCTACATCGGTGGCGGCTTCGTCGTGGCGGATCCGGAGTCGGCCGGCTTCGACACGCCGATCACCGTGCGCCTGAACGTGCCCAGCGGCACGCTCGGCATCGGTGGCGCGGGCACCCAGAGCAGCGTGACGCCAGGCGGCGGCCAGGCGGTCTCGATCACCGGTGACAACACCGGCGCACTGGTTCTCACCGGCCGTGCCAGCGACATCCAGGCACTGCTCAACGGCGGCGCCTCGATCGGCCTGACCTATCGCAGCGCCGCCAACGTCAACGACGACACCAATGGCGCGGCTGCAGGCGACGTGACGCTCACCGTATCGTTCGACGACACCGGATCGCGCATCGGCGACGATGTCGGCGCCGGAAGCGTCGCGAACAATCCGGCCGACGTGAACGTCGCCCTCACCATCGCGCCGGTGAACGACGCGCCGACGGTCACGCTCACCGGGGGTGTGACGTCCGCCACACCGGTCACGTTGACCGGTGGTGCCACACCGACCGCGGTCGCGGGCTTCCAGCTCGGCGACATCGACATCGAGGGCGACATCGCCACCAACGGCGCGGCCTCTGACGTGACCGATGGCGAGGTCGACTTCCTGCAGGTGACGGTGCGCATCACCGATGCGGCTGGCAATGCCTTGCCGTCCACCTCATATGACGGCACCAACGGCGACATCACCATCACCTCGAGCAACGGCGCATCGGGCGTCACGATCGACGGCACCTACGACGGCACCGGCAGCGCGCTGGTGATCAGCGGCACGCGGGCGCAGGTGCAGGCCTATCTGGACGGCCTGGCGGTCGCCCTTCATGGCAACCTGACCAATGGCGACGTGATGTATCGCGTCGAGGTGATCGCCGATGACCGCGTGCGCGACGGCGGCGGCGTGGTAACCGGCGCCAATGGCGGCCAGAACGACAACGCCGGCAACGGCACCACGCTGCCCGCGCAGACGGCGGTGAATCCCTACGCGGCAACGCCGGGCGGACTCGCGGCCAACGTTGCCTCGACCTACCGCACGCTGTTCCCGTCGTCGATCAACGACCCGGCCCACATTGCCGCCGGCAACCTGGCGATCGATGAAGGCGGCAGCAGCGTCACGCTCAGCGGCATCACCGTGACCGACCAGGATGCGCTGGCCACCAGCGTGCTCACCACCACAGTGTCGGTACCGGCCGGCTTCACCATCACCGGCATCGGTGCCGGCACTGGCGGCAGCGCCAGCATTGCCGGCGACGGCCTTTCCGTCAGCATCACCGGCACGCTGGCTCAGATCAACAGCCGCATCAACACGATCGCGGTGCAACTGCCGGATGCGCCGGGCACGCCCGCCCGAACCGACTGGAACGGCGCGTTCGCCGTCACCATCGTGGTCGATGACCAGGGCAACACGGGCGGTCGGCCCGGCTCCCTGGCTCCCGGCGACAACAGCACGACCGGCACCTTCGCCTACCAGGACGGCGCTGCGGCCGACCTGATCACCACGCGCACCATCAACTTCACGGTGAACGCGGTGAACGACGCACCGGTCAGGGTCAACGGCAGCACCGAGACGCTCGCAGCCGTGAACGAAGACGCAGGCAGCGGGGCTGCGGGCGCGACCGTCGCAACGCTGTTCGGCAGCCACTTCAGCGATGCGGCCGACCAGATCGACAACAGCGGCACAGGTGCAACCGGCGGCACTTCGGCGGACGGGTTCTTCGGCGTTGCCATCACCGGCGTCGCGCTCAACCCGGCCCAGGGCGCCTGGCAATACTCGCTGGACGGCAGCAACTGGTTCGCCGTCGGCGCGCGCGGCAACGGGAACGCGCTCGTCCTCGCGGCCACGGCGCAACTGCGCTTCGTGCCGGCCGCCGACTTCCACGGCACGCCCAACGCCCTCACGGTGCGCCTGGTCGAGACCGACACCAACAACGACAGCGCCACCGCCGACCCGACCTCGGGCAGCACCGTGAACCTGACCAGCGGCACCGGTGGAACCTCGGTCTACAGCACAGGCACCGTGGTGTTGTCGACCAGCGTGGCCAACGTGAACGACCGTCCGACCGCGGGCAATGCCACGCTGGCTGCCGGCGTCGAAGACCAGCAGGGCCAGCCGGCGCCTGCCGCCACTGCCAGCAGCCTGTTCGGCGGCGGCTACAGCGACGCCACCGACAACCAGACCGGCATTGCCGGTGGCGGCAATGCGGCATCGCCGTTCGGCGGCATTGCCATCGTCGGCAACGCGTCCACCAGCGCGCAGGGTGCATGGCAGTACTCGACCGACAACGGCGCCAGCTGGACCGCGGTGCCGCTGGACGCATCCGACACCAGCGCCACGCTGCTGGCGCCGAACGCCCAACTGCGCTTCGTCCCCGCGGCCGACTACAACGGCGCACCCGGTGCCCTGACCGTGCGCGTGTCCGACACCGCCGTGGTGGCCGGCACCGGCGACATCAGCGCGACCGTCGCCAGCCAGACCAGCAACTGGTCGACCGTGCACACCCTGGCCACCAGCGTCGCGCCGCGCAATGACGCGCCGGTGCTCGCCGGAACGCCGACCAATGCAACGGCCACCGAGAACGGCCAGACCGGCACCGGCATCAGCATCCCGCCGACTGCGCTGCTCACCGGCGCCAGCGTGGCCGACCTCGACCTGGCCACCACCCCGGGCCTTGCCACCGGCACCTTCGGTGCCGGCAGCATCACGGTCAGCCTCGACGGCTACCAGCCCGGCGACGTGTTGCTGGTCGATGGCAGCCTGCCTGCAGGCGTGACCGTCTCCGGTGGCGCCGGCGCCGCGCTGCTCGTCCAGTTCGACGCCGACACCACGGTGGCCGAAGTACAGGCGGTGCTGAATGCGCTTTCTTATCGCAGCACCAGCGACAACCCGACCAACTACGGCGCCGACACCGATCGCGTCTACACGATCATCGTCAACGACGGCAACAACGTGCAGGCCGGCGGCAATGCAGGCGGCCCGGCGCTCAACAGCAACGTGCTGACCGGCACGCTGACGATAGTCGCCACCAACGACGCACCGACCGCCAACGACGACACCCACGCCATCGCAGAAGACGTGGCGAGCGTGGCAAGCAACGTGATCACCGGCCGGGTGGCCGGGCAGGGCGACACCGACCTGGACAACCTGACGTTGACCGTCGGCGCGGTGCGCACCGGCCCCGAGGCCGGCAGCGGCACGGCCGGCACCGTCGGCAGCCCGCTGGCGGGCAACTACGGCAGCGTCGTCCTCAACGCCGATGGCAGCTACACCTACTCGCTCAACAACGCCGATCCGCGCGTGCAGGCGCTGATCGCCGGTGAAACGCTGACCGAGGTCTACACGTACACCGTTTCCGACGGTGCCGGCGGCACCGACACGGCGCAGCTCACGATCACCATCACCGGCGCTGCCAACGGTGGTGGCGGTGACGACGTGCCGTCGATCACCGTTCCCGACCAGAATGCGGGCGCGACCGGGCACCTCACGGTGAATGAATCCGGCCTCACCGGCCCCGGCGACACCAGCGAAACCGCCGGCAGCACCTTCGCTGTCGCCGCGGCCGATGGCCTGGGCAGCATCACGGTCAACGGCACCCTGGTGAGCCTCGCACAGCTCCAGGCAGCGACCCCGGGCGCGCCGGTGATCATCACCAGCGCCGCGGGCGAACTGCGCATCACCGGCTTCACACCAACGGCTACCGTCGGCGCGCTGGTGACGGCCGGGGACGTGAGCTACAGCTACACCCTGGTGCAGCCGCAGAACCACGCCGGCGGCGAGGTCACCGACCCATTTGCGCTGGTCGTGACCGACCGCGACGGAGACGTTGCCAACGGCACGCTCACCGTGCTGATCGTGGACGACGTGCCGGTCGCGGCAAACGACACCGCGAGCATCACGGAAGACGCCGCACCCGGCACCGTCAGCGGCGACCTGAAGATCAACGACCGCAACGGCGCCGACAACAGCAACACCGTGCCGGTGACGGCTGTGAGCTTCGGCGCGACGGCAGGCACCGTGGGCGCACCGCTCGCCTTGGCGTACGGCAGCGTCGTCGTCAACGCCGATGGAAGCTACACCTACACGCTCGACAACAACAACGCGACCGTCAATGCGCTGAAGGATGGCGAGACGCTGACCGAGACGGTGAGCTACACCATCACCGACGCGGACGGCGACACGTCGATCGCCACGCTCACCATCACGATCAACGGCCATACGGACGTGGCCAGCGGCCCGTCGATTGTTCCGGTCGACGGCAACGGCGCTGCCACCGGCCAGGCCGAAGTCTTCGAGCGCGGCCTCACGGACGGGGCAGGGGGCACCGATGCCAGCGAAGGCACCGGCGGCACCATTTCCATCAGCGCGGCCGACGGACTCGCCTCGGTGACGGTCGGCGGCAGCACGCTGACAGTCGCGCAACTGCAGGCGCTCGGCACCACGCCGCGCACCATCGACACCGGCGAAGGCACGCTGGTGCTGACCGGCTTCACCGCGACCAGCACGGTCGGCGGCGTGCCCACGGCAGGCGAGCTCAGCTACACCTACACGCTGAAGAACCCGATCGGCCAGCCCGGCGCCACCGAGAGCGCAGATCCCGTCGCGCTGCAGGTGACCGATGCGGGCGGCGCAACGAGCACGGGAACGCTGCAGGTGCGCATCGTCGACGACACGCCCCAGGCGGGCAACGACAGTGCAGCGATCACTGAGGACGGAACGCCGAACACGGTGAGCGGCAGCGTGAAGGCCAACGACACGGACGGTGCCGACAACGCCAACGGCGTGCCGGTCACCGCGGTGAGCTTCGGCGCGAGCATGGGCAGCGTGGGCAGCCCGCTCACCACTGCGTACGGCAGCATCGTGGTCAACGCCGACGGAAGCTACACCTACACGCTCGACAACGCCAATCCGGCGGTGCAGCATCTGCTGCCCGGCGAGACGCTGACCGAGACGGTCAACTACACCATCACCGATGCCGACGGCGACACCGCCGCCGCCACGCTCACCATCTCCATCGGCGGCCGCAACGATGGCGTGGTGCTGTCGCTGACGGACGGCAATGGCGCGGGCACCACCGGCCAGGCCACGGTGAGCGAGCGAGGGCTCGGCGACGGCGGCGATGCCAGCGAGACGACCACCGGCACCTTCGTGGTTCGCACGCCGGACGGCCTTGGCAGCATCGACGTTGGCGGTACCACGCTGACGCCGGCGCAACTGGCCAGCCTCGGATCGAGCCCGATCGTGATCGCCACCGACAAGGGCCTGATCACGCTGACCGGTTTCGATCCAGCCACCGGCACGGTCAGCTACAGCTACACGCTCACCGGTCACCAGCAGCACGGTGGCAGTGAAGTTACGGACGACATCGCCGTCACGGTGCGCGACCGCGACGGCGACACCACATCGGGCACCCTGCGCGTGCTGGTGCTCGACGACGTGCCGACCGCGCGCGACGACGCGGCCAGCCTCGGCACCGCTTTGCCGGGTGCCACGGTCAAGGGCAACCTGCCTGGTCTGGCCGGGCAGGGCACGGGCGACGTGGCAGACCGCCTCGGCGCCGATGCGGTCGCCGAACCGGTGATCGGCTTCTCGTTCGAAGGCCGGGCCGGCGTGGTGGGCGGGCCGGCGTTGGCCGGTGCCTACGGCAGCCTGCGCCTGAATGCGGACGGCAGCTACACCTACGCCGTCAACGACAGCAATACGCGGGTCGCCTCGCTGGGCGATGGCCAGACCCTGACCGACGTTTTCAGCTACACCATCACCGATGCCGACGGCAGCACCAGCACCGCACAACTGGTCGTGACGATCCGCGGCGCGTCGCAGTTCAGGCCTCTCGCCGGCGACCAGATCTTCCCGGTTCAGTACCCCTCGGAGCAGCGCCACATCTCGCAGGGCATGACGCCCGCGCTGTTCATCGAACTCTCGGTACGCGAATCGCAACACACGAGCCAGTCGATGTCGGCGCGCATCGCCACGCGCGTGGCGGGCGGCGCATCGCGCACGTTGATCGACGACATCGACCTGTTCGGAATCAGGCAGGACATGACCAACGTCGAGCACGTGGGCCGCGACGGAGTCGGGTTCTCGCTGCGCATGCTGGGCGACGTGCAGCAATCGCTGGCACAGCGCGGCCTGGGCGCGGGACTGCCTGACGGCAGCAATGCGCTCTTCGGTGATTTCGCGGACTTCGCCGCGCCGGTTCCGGAAGCAAAGGCCTCGGAGGCATCGAAGGACGCATCAGCGCCGCGCGAGGGCGAGCGCATCGTGGTTCCGGGTGCCACAACGGCACCGCGCGCACCAACCGCGGGGCGTCCGGTATCAACCGACACCGCGCGATCGTTCACGGCACGGCTGGCGGCGAGCGCCGGTGAGCGCGGCACCGTGCGCGACGTGGTGCGGGTGCAGCAGCGCGACGCCGTGCGCGTCAAGGTACCTGCCGCCCCCCTTTGAACAGATCCATTTTTGAAATGCAGAGCAACATGAGCAAGAGCCTTACCGTGAACAAATCGAAACTCGCTGGCGCACCCACCTGGGCTGCCGCTGCCATCGCCGTACTGCTGGCGGGCTGCAGCGTCAACCCCGTCCAGCTCAGCAAGGATGAGATCGCCCAGCGCGTCACCAACGACCAGACGCAGATGTACAAGGATCAGGTGCCGCTCGGCGGCCCGATCAGCTACTCCGATGCGCTGGCGCGCGCGCTGAAATACAACCTCGACTACCGGCTCAAGATGATGGAGAGCTCGCTCGCGCGCGGCCTGCTCGATGTCTCGGCCGCCGACATGCTGCCCAAGCTGGTCGCCGATGCGGGCTACAACGAGCGCAACAACGATTCGGGCGGCATCAGCGTCGGCATCGAAGATCGCGTCGTGAGCCTGCGGCCCTCGACCTCGGAAGAGCGCTCGCATTACTACGGCCGCGCCACGCTGTCGTGGAACGCGCTGGATTTCGGCCTGGCTTATTTCCGTGCAAAGCAGGCCGCCGACGAGGTCAACATTGCCGAGGAACGCCGCCGCAAGATCCTGCAGAACATCGTGCAGGACGTGCGCAACGCCTACTGGCGCGCGCTCGGCGCGCAGCGCCTGCTGGCCGAGGCGGATCAGCTGTCGACGCGCATCGACGATGCGCTGGGCAAGTCGCGTGAAGCCGAGCGCGCCGGCGTGCTGCCGCCGACCCAGGGCCTGGCCTACCAGCGTGCGCTGCTCGACGCGATGACGCTGGTCAATGCAAAGCGCCAGGAGATGCAGTTCGCCAAGCGCGAACTTGCTGCCCTCATGAGCCTGCCGCCGGGCACCGAGTTCACGCTGGTGGACAAGCCGGAGGATCGCCTCGCGCCCGCAGCGCTGGACATCGACAAGCTCGAGCGCTCGGCACTGGAGAACCGGCCGGAACTGCGCGAGGAAGACTACAAGGCACGCGTCGGCATCAACGAGACGCGCAAGCAGATCGCAGCGCTGTTCCCGAGCCTCAACCTCTATGCCGGGCCGCGCTACGACTCCAACAGCTTTCTCTACAACAGCAACTGGGCCGATGCCGGCCTGAGCGTGTCGATGGATCTGTTCCGTCTGGCCGCCATTCCCGCGATCAACCGGACCAACGAGGCGCGCAAGCGCACCGACGAGGCACGTCGCCAGGCGCTCGCGATGGCGGTGATCACGCAGGTGCGCGTGTCCGTCGAACGCTACAAGCTGGCCGTGGTCGACCAGGAACTGGCAGCCGAGTCGAGTCGCGTCGACCAGCGCCTGGCCAGCGTTTCGCGCGCCGGTAGCAGCAATCGTCTGGAGAGCGAACTCGAGACCCTGCGCACCGATTCGCGTGCACTGGTTTCGCGCTTCCAGTTTGCGACGGCCTACGCCGCCACGCAGGCCTCCTACGCCCGGGTGCTGAACTCGGTCGGCATCGACCTGTTGCCCGACACCGTGACCGGAACCGACATCCCGACGCTGGCCAGCGCGATCGACAAGAGCCTGCTCGAAGGCGAGAAGATGGTGTTCGTTCAGACCGGCGCGGCACAGACCCTTTCGCGTCCGATCGCAGTGCGCGTGGTCAACCTGCCCGCAGGCGTGGGCGAACCCGCTGTCCGCAGCGCGGTCGAGCGCATCGTCACACGCAACGACCTGCGGACCGCACAAGGCAGCGATGCACTGGTGCTGACGCTGAGCTTCGAACGCGTGGACTCGCGTGCCACTGCGCGCGCGCAATGGCGCGTGACGCTGGCGGAGCCGGGCGGACGGCAACTGCTGTCGCAAAGCTACGTGAGCTTCCTGCCGGACACGCCGTCCGAACGATCGCTCGGCGCCTTCGCCGAGGCGGCGGCCTTGTCCGTGATCTCGGACGTTCGGCGCCTGGCCCGCGAGAGCGCATCCGTGGCGCAAAAGCCGTGAGCCGCGCATCGGGAATTTCGGGCCTGCGCCGTACCGCCGCCTTCGCAGTTGTGCTGGCCGCGCTGGGTGCCGGCCTGCCGGCCGCCGCACAGCCGGCGCCGGCACAGAACGCGACCAACAGCGCACCGGTGCGTTTCCTGGTCGTGGCCGGCCAGGAGAGCATCCTGTCGGCTTCGGTCGCTGGCCGCATCGCCAGGGTGCCGGCGAGCCTCGGCGACACCGTCCGTGCCGGCCAGGTGCTGGCTGCGTTCGACTGCGCCGAAATCCAGGCCCGGCGCGATGCCGCCCGTGCCGAAGCCGAGTCGGCCCGCGTCCAGTACGAGGCCAAGCAGAAGCTGCAAGGCCTGCAGTCGGCGGCCGAGGTCGAGGTCGAACTTGCTGCCGCCAATGTCAACAAGGCGCAGAGCCAGATCCGCATCTTCGATGCGCAGGTCGCCCAATGCGCTTTCGTGGCGCCGTTCGCCGGCAAGATCGCCCGTGTCCACGTGAAGGTGGGGCAGGGCGTGAATCCCGGCGCACCGGTGGTGGAGCTGGTGGGCAACGGCCCGCTGAAGGCGCGCATGAATGTGCCGTCGCAGTGGCTGGCCTGGCTCAAGATCGGCGACAGCCTCGAGGGCAAGGTGGACGAGACCGGCAGCGTCTGCGCGCTCAAGGTCACGCGCGTGTCCGGCCGCGTCGATGCGGTGAGCCAGACGGTCGAGATCGAAACCGAGCTCGCGAGCACGACCGGGCAGGTGCTGCCCGGCATGAGCGGGCAGGTTCGATCGCCCGCGCCGAGTTGAGCGCGCGCCGACGCAAAGGATCGCCATGAGCGATATGGCTTTTCACGCGCTGGGCGCGAAGGTGCGTGCGGCCCGCCGCGCCGCCGACCTGGCCTTCATCATCTGCAACGAGACCCAGGCGCTCGCGCCTTACCGACAGGCGGCGCTGGTCGGCTACTTCGGCGCACGACGCACGCGGCTGGTCGCGCATTCCGGACTGGCGGATGTCGAGGCCGATTCGCCCTACGCGCTGTGGCTGGCCGAGCTGGCCGAACACCTGCGGCCCCAGCTCGATGCGCTGCCACCGGCCGCGCGCGTGCTCGCGCTGTCGCCCGCCATGCTGCCGCCTGCGCTCGCCGCCTCGTGGGCCGACTGGCTGCCGGATCACGTCTGGGTGCTGCCGCTGGCCGGCCCGGACGATCATGCCCACGCGCTGCTGCTGCTGGCGCGCGAGACCCCCTGGCCGAGCGACTTCGACAGCCAGGCGCCCGAATACCTGTTGCTGCAGGCTGCCGGCATGTATGGCCACGCCTGGTGGGCGCTGACCGCCCGACGCCGCTCGATCGGGACGCTCTGGCGCTCCCTGTGGGCGCGCAAGGCACTGCGCTGGTCGCTGGTGTTGCTGCCGCTCGTGCTGCTGATCCCCGTGCGCGAATACGCGCTGGTGCAGGCCGAGGTGATCTCGCTGCGCAGCCAGGTGATTGCATCGCCGCGCGACGGCGTCATCAAGCGCATGGTGGTGCCGCCCAACACGCCGGTCGAAGCCGGCCAGATCATCGCCGAGCTCGATGACACGACGCTGTTCAACCGCCTGGCGGTGGCGCAGGCTGCTTTGTCGAGCGCACGGCTCGAGCTGCACCAGGCCTCCCAGCGCGCGATCGAATCGCAGAGCGCCAAGGCCGAACTCAACCTGGCCGACGGCAAGCTGCGCGAGCGCGAGGTCGACGTCGACGCCTTGCAGCGCGAGGTGGCCCAGCTGTCGATCAAGGCGCCCGCCAAGGGCGTGTTCGTCTATTCCGACCCGGACGACTGGGCCGGCCGGCCAGTTCAGACCGGCGAGCGTGTCGGCCTTCTTGCCGATCCGGCATCGCTCGGCGTGCAGGCCTGGGCACCGGTCAACGAGGCGGTCAACCTGGCCATCGGCGCGCCGATGACGCTGTTCATGCGCGTGGCGCCGCTCGACCCGGTTGCCGCACAGCTCGACTACGCTGGGTACCAGGCGGTCGAAGCGCCGAACGGCGTGGCGAGCTACCAGTTGCGCGGGCATCTCGAAGCAGCGTCGACGGTCGCCCGGATCGGCCTGCGCGGCACGGCACGCATCTCGGGCGACTGGACCGTGCTGGGCTACCTGATGTTCCGCCGGCCGTTCTCCGCGGCGCGGGAGTGGTGCGGATGCTGAGCGGCAGTGGCGCGGCGGCAGCCGGCACGGCGCCCTGGCCGGCGCTGCGCGAAGAACTCCAGATTCACCCGGCTGGCGCCAACCGCGACGGTTCGCCGGCTTGGCACATCTGCGATCCGGTGCGCAACCTGTTCTTCCGCATCGGCTGGCTCGAATTCGAGATCCTGCAGCGCTGGCCCGCCGCCGATGCCGAGGCGATCGCCAGGCAGGTGGGCGAAGCCACCACCCTCGCACCCGAGCCGCAGGACATTGCACAGTTCCAGGGCTTTCTCGCGCGCCACCAGCTGCTGCGCGCCGTGCGCCAGAAGGCGCCGATGCCGGCCTGGCGCTGGCTGCTCAACAACTACCTGTTCGTGCGCATCCCCCTGGTACGTCCGGCCCACTTGCTGGCCAGGCTGCTGCCGTGGGTGAGCTGGCTGTTCACGCGCTGGTTCGCGGGGCTCAGCGCGGCCGCCGCATTGGTCGGCCTCGTGCTGGCGGCACGCCAGTGGGACACGGTCGAGGCGAACCTGCGCGGCGCGCTGAGCTGGGAAGGGGTGCTCGGCTTCGCAGGCGCGCTCATTTTCTCCAAGCTGCTGCACGAGGTGGGCCACGCCCTGGTGTCGACACGGCACGGCGTGCGGGTCGGGCACATGGGCGTCGCGCTGCTGGTGATGTGGCCGATGGCGTACACCGACACCGGCGAAAGCTGGAAGCTAGAGCGCTCGCGCCATCGGTTTGCGATTGCCTCCGCCGGCATCGCGTCCGAGCTGGTACTGGCGGCCTGGTGCACCTTCTTCTGGGCGTTTCTGCCTGACGGCGATCTGCGCAACGCGCTTTTCTTCCTGGCGACCACGGCCTGGGTGCTGACCCTGCTGGTCAATGCCAGTCCCTTCATGCGCTTCGACGGCTACTACATGCTCACCGATGCGCTCGATTTCCCAGGCCTGCACGAACGCGCGGGCCAACAGGCGCGGCGCTGCCTGCGGCACTGGCTGCTCGGGTTGAACGAGCCGGTGCCCGAGACGCTCTCGGCCGGATTCCGGCGCTTCCTCATCGCCTTCGCCTTCGCCACCTGGATCTATCGGCTGGTGCTGTTCGTCGGCATCGCGGTGGTGGTCTACCACGCCTTTTTCAAGGCGCTCGGCGTCTTGCTGTTCATCGTGGAGCTGGGCGTTTTCGTCGGCCGCCCTGTGTTCGCCGAACTGCGCGTCTGGCGCGAACGGCGCGCGGAAATACCGCGCCGGCGCAGGCTCGGATGGCTGCTGGCATTGACCGCGGCGGCTCTGTTCGTGCTGGTGCCATGGCATGCCGGCATCTCGGCCGCGGGGGTCGTCAAGGCGGGTGCGGAGCAGCCTGTCTACTCGCCCTTTGCCGCGCGGCTCGTGTCACTCGACATGACGAACGGGCAGGCCATCGCGCCCGGCAGCGAACTGCTCACGCTCGATGCGCCGAACCAGGCCGAAGAGCGCGACAAGGCACGCGCACTTGCGGCCGCCTACACGCGCACGGCACGTGGGGCGCTGGGTCTGGACGACGGCCCTGCGGCGAAACTGGCCGTGGCCGAACAGCTCGCGGTGCGATGGGATGCCGAGAGCCGCGCGCGCGAGGCCGAACTGCTCAGGCTGCGCCTCGTCTCGACCTACGCGGGCCAGGTTCGGGATGTCGATCCGCTGGTGCGCGCGGGTACCTGGGTCGGCCCGTCGCAGCTGGTCGCGATGGTGGTGGACGGGCGGCGCTGGCGCGTCGAGGCGCTGGTGCCCGAGCGCGACCGCCAGCGTCTGTCGACCACGATGCCGGCGACCGTCATCGTGAAAGGTCGCACACGCAAGTTGGAGGGCAAGGTGGTTGCGATCGACAACAGCCCCGTCAAGCGCCTGCCCCACATGCTGCTGGCACAGGATCACGGCGGCCCGATCGCCCTGAACCCGACCCTGCCGAAGAAGGATCTGCGGCCGGCCGAAGCATGGTTCCGCGTGACGGTCGAGGGCGAGACCGACGAGCCGCTCAGCGCCGTGCGCGAGGTGCGCGTTCATTTCGAGGGAGTGCGCGAAAGCCTCGCGCATGGCTGGCTCGACAGCGCCCTGTCCGTTGTCATTCAACAGTCTGGATTCTGAGCAGCCGCGACCGCAGGCGTTGCCGCAAGCTCCAAGCGGACGGTACGCCGCTACCCGGCGCGAGGCCGCACCGCCGCCACCGGAAAGTCCGGCACACCCTGCGGCACGATGGTCACCGGCGACTGCTTGCCGCGGGTCATCTCTTTCACCCGTTCGGACACGTAGAGGTCGAGCATCTTGTGGGTGACGCGGCCGGAGCCGGCGAAGTCGGCCTTGCCGTTCATGCCTTCGACCACGGCGAGCGTGAAGGCGCCGTTGCCCCAGCGCGTGGACTCCTGCGCGAACTGCCGCCCGGTTGAGGCGGCGAACACGATGACGCCGTTCTCGGCGCTCGAGAGCTCGTTGACCATCGCCGTCAGATCGCGCGGCATCGCGCGCCGGGCCGTGCCGAACACGTTGCCCGCGTGGCAGGTGTCGATGAAGAACAGCACCTTGCCCGGCAGCGCCGTGACGGTGTTGCGGATCTCGGTGAAGATGACGCCGGTGCGCTTGAGGCGATCTGCATCCGCGTCCTGCGGCAGGTAGTAGTAGACGCCGTCGTCGTCGTTCACGCCGTGCCCGGCCAGGAACACGACGGCGACGTCGCGCGCGGTGGCCTGCCGGCGGATCCACTCCAGGCCTTCCAGCACATCGTCGCGTTTCGCCTTGCCGTCGGTGAGCAGGCGTACTTCCACCTTGCGATACAGCTGGGCCTCCTGCTGCTGGAACACGCGGCTGAAGTCGGTTGCGTCCTTCGCCGCGTAGTCGAGCTGATAGTCGGGGCTGGCGTACTTGCTGACGCCGATGGCCAGCACGTAGAGCGCCGGTCGCAGGTCGCCGTCGCCGGACGGTGCGACACGCGGGGGCGGTGCCGGTGCAGCAGAAGGCGCGGCCGCCGGAGACGGCGCAACGGGTGCTGCAACAGCAGGTGCAGCGGTTGCTGCAGCCGGAGGTGCCACCGCGACCACCGCCGGCGGCGCGGCAGCGGCAACCGGCTCGGCAGGCGCGCGCGCGCCGCTCCAGCGCAGGCGCACGGTGGCTGGAGTCGAGAAACCGTTGCGGTTCTCGGCGAACAGCATGAGTTCTGCGTCTTCGGGCGGCAGCATGATGCGCTGCTCGTAGCGCCGCAGCAGCGGATCGCCATCGACGGCCTTGTCAAGCCAGCCCGCAGCGCTCGCCTCCGGCAGCTTGAAGATCTGGCCATTGCGCCGCGCGGCGAGTTCCAGCACCGGCGCACCGGGCACCGTGCGCACTTCCACGCGCAGCACGACTTCGCGGCTGTTGAACACGCCGCCGTCGCCAGGCGACAGCACCGTCACCACGGGTGGCACCTCGGCCACAGGTGTCTGCGCGATCACCACGGGTTGCTTGCGGCCGGCGTCCTGGTTGGCGGTGGCGACCGCGGTTTGCGCATCGCTGGTGCTGATCACCTTGGCAATCACGTCGGGCCGGAAATAGCTCGCCCGAAAGCGCGAGCCCGGAAAGAAATCGGCGGCGCGCGACGGGCCGTTGTCCACCTGCCAGCCGAACAGATCCTCGCCGCCGGGGCTGGCGGCATAGAAGCCACGCGGCGTCCATGCGACCCAGCGCTTGCCGTCGGCGTGCGGCAGCAGGGCCAGCTGCTCGCTGCCGTCGCTGGTGCGATACCAGCGCACCGTCCCATCCGCGAAGCCCGCGACCACCCAGCGGCCATCGGCGCTGAGGTTGACTTGCCAGGTGCTGCCGGGTGCGGGGGTGCGCCACTGCAGCGTGCCGTCGGCCTTGTAGTAGCGCAGGAAGAAGCTGGTGCCCAGGGCAAAGGCGCTGCCGTCACCCGCCACCGTGGCGCTCAGCGACAGCTCGTTGTCGGCCAGCGGCAGCGGCTTGCGGTTCACCATGGGCTGCTGGCTTTCGAACCACTGCTCGAGCGCAACGCCGCGCGCGCTGGCCTGCGGCGCGCTCCATTGCGGATCGGTTTCGGACCATTCGGCATTGCGCAGGTCGAAGGCGCGCGTACCCGCAGCGCCGACCGGGAAGGCAAGGGCACCGCCGTCGCGGGCGATGCGAAAGCCCGAGCGCGGGCCGCGCAGATCGGTCAGGCCGCTCGCCACCGTGCCCGCCTGCGGCGGGGCGCCGGCAAGGGCCGTTGCCGCCTGGAACGCGACAGGCTCGCCAGCGGCGCCCAGCAGACCCCAGGAAGCGTCCGTCGCAGCGAATGCGATACGGCCGTTCCGCAGCGGCACGAGGCCGGCCACCGAGTCCTTCGCAATCAGCGTATCGGCCGGCGCACCGAACGCACCCGCGCCGGCCACGGGCCAGCGCCGCAGCAAATGCCGGCCGTCGCCACGCTTCCAGGTGCCGGCCGCGTAAAGCGTGCGGCCGTCGGCCGACCAGGCCACCGTGCTCAGCGCGCCGCCGGCATTGCCCTCGGCGCTGCCGGCGGCAGAAGGAGGCGGCAGCGGGGCCAGCGTCGATGACGCCAGCAGCCGCACGGCCGGCGCGTCGCCGAAGCCCAGCGCAAGGCTCTGGCCATCCGGGGAAAACGCGATCCCGAAGGGCTGCATGCCGCCTTCCACCCGCGCCGCCTTGACCAGGGCCAGGCGCCGCTCGGCACCGCCCGTGACGGCATAGTTGCGCACCTGCCCGTCGAAGCTGGTGGTGGCGAACTGGCGGCCATCGGCGGAAAAAGCGCTGCCATAGGATTCAGCGCCGTAGCCCGTGTCGCTGGCCGTTTCGCGGCTGGTGCGCCAGCCGTCCGTACTCGAATACAGGCGCACGCCGTTGCGGCCCCACAGGCTGATGGCCAGTGCGCGCCCATCCGGCGCGAAGACCAGGCGGGTCACCACGTCCGGCAGCCCGGTGATGCGCTGCACCAGCGCGCCCGTGGCGCGGTCGAACACATACACATCGTTGGTGGCCGACCAGCCGCCCACCGCGACCACGCCCGCATCCGGCGCGATGGCGGCGGCAAAGAGCTTGCCGTCGTTGCCCGCCGCCGACGTCGGTCGCAGGGTTCGCAGCAGGCGCCCGGTTTCGCTTTCCCAGATGCGGGCCGTCTTGTCTTCGCCCGCGGTCACCACGTAGCGCCCGGCGGCGTCGGAGGCGATGGCCCGGATGGCGCCCGAATGCGCGCCGGTCTCGATGCGCAACTGGGGCGGCGCCCCGGCACTGCTGCCCGTCTGCGCCAGGCCGAGGGCTACCGTGCCGGCCAGCCATGCCCCGACCAGCCAATGGCGAAACGGGGATGACCTGGAGGCAATGTGGGTCACGTCATGTCGCTGTGCACGGTTGCGGCTTGAACTCGGTGCGGCGATCGAGCAGATCAGAGCCGTCGTCCTTGCCGGTGCCGACCAACGGTTGCCGCGAGCCATAGCCCTGGGCGTTGAAGCGCGTTGCAAGATCCCTGCGCTCGCGCACCAGGCGCTGCTTGACGTACTCGGCGCGCTGCAGGGAAAGGCGCTGGTTCAGCTCCGCCGAACCCGTGCGACTGGTGTGGCCCCCGATTTCGTAGCAGCTCGGGGTGGATCGCGTCGTCTGGCGGGCCACTTCGCGCAACCAGCTGTCATAGGGCACACGGTCGCGCGCAAAGCTGGCCGCGCCGGCCTCGAAGTTGAAGTTCACCGCAAACCGGTTGTTGACGACGCCGTACTCCACCAGCCGCGAGAACGAGCGCATGGCCGGCTCGCGCCGGGCCAGCCGGTAGTTGCTGAGGTAGAGGCCGGTGTGCACGCGCGGCTGATCGCCGGCCGGGTTGCGCAACAGCGCGGTGAACAGCGCGAGCGACTCGCGGTACTGCCTGCTGTTGTAGGCCGAGATGGCGCCGTCGATGGCCGTCGCGGCGCTGATCTTGTCGTAGTAGGCCGCATTGATCGGGTCGCCTGCCTTGGTGCCCTGGCAGGTCTTGACATAGCCTTCGACGATCTTGTCGGCCACCCAGACCGGCGCATCCTTGAAGTAGGGCAGCGGCGTGGCATCCACACCCGCCGTCTGCGAACGTGCGAAGCCCTTGCTGACGATCTTGCCGGTCTTGAGATCCGCCAGCGCAAAGCAGATGCGGTAGGCATCCTTCTCGCCATCGCTCTTGCCCAGCAGGTTGATCGGCGTGAAGGTGCCGATGAAGATCAGCGGCGCGGCGGCCACGTTGGCCGCATTGAAGGGCTTCATCTCGTAGCGGGGATAGTCGCTGGCGACGATGGTCGCCACGCGTTTTTCCATCGCCGCGGTGCCCACGGTCTGCATGCCGGTGGTGCCGTCGACCAGTGGATCCACCACGACGGTGTAGGTCTGGCCGGGTGCGAGCTGGGCGTTGCCGAAGACCTCGCGGGCCGCCTGCGCCACCGCCTGCTCATAAGCCACTGCGACCGGCGGCGGTGGGGCGGCTGGCGTCGCCGGCGGCGGCGCGACCGTGACGACTGCAGCAGCCACCGGCGGCGGCGGTGCCGGTGGAGGAGGAGCCGGCTTCTTGGCCGCGCATCCCGCCAGCGCGAGCAGCGCAACGAATGCACCGGTGCCAGCCCACGCAACCACACGCTCGCCACGAAGCCCGGTCATCTTGCTCATCGCGCGCTCCTTCAGAAGGTCGGACGAACACTTTAGCGCTCGGAAGCAGTTGCCGGTGAACTCATTCATACCCTGAACAGGGGGCGCCGCCACGCAGGATGGGTATGGCAAACTTCTGCGTTTTACCCGCGCTGCGCTTGGCGGCGCGCGCCCAGGGACACGCCTCAGACATGCAGAAAATCATTCGCCAGCTCGCGGCCGAGATCAAGGTCGGCGAGCACCAGGTGAAGGCCGCCATCGACTTGCTCGACGGCGGCGCCACGGTTCCGTTCATTGCCCGCTACCGCAAGGAGGCTACTGACGGCCTCGACGACGTCCAGCTGCGCGAGCTCGAGGCGCGCCTGTCGTACCTGCGCGAGCTCGAAGACCGCCGTGCCGCGGTTCTGAAGAGCATCGATGAGCAGGGCAAGCTCACGCCCGAATTGCGCGCCGCGATCGAGTTCGCGCCGACCAAGCAGGAACTGGAAGACCTGTACCTGCCGTTCAAGCAGAAGCGCCGCACCAAGGGCCAGATCGCGCGCGAGTTCGGTATCGAGCCGCTGGCCGACAAGCTGCTGGCCGACCCGACGCTCGACCCGGCTGCCGAGGCGCAGGCCTTCCTGAAACCGGCGACCACCCTGGACGACGGCAAGCCAGGCCCCGATTTCTCCACCGTGCCGGCCGTGCTCGATGGCGTGCGCGACATCCTCTCGGAGCGCTGGGCTGAAGACGCTGGTCTGGTGCAAAGCCTGCGCCAGTGGCTCTGGAACGAAGGCCTGCTCAAGTCCACCCTGATGGCCGGCAAGGACGAGAACAACGCCGACGTGTCCAAGTTCCGCGATTACTTCGACTACGACGAGCCGATTGGCCGCGTGCCGTCGCACCGGGCGCTGGCCGTGTTCCGCGGGCGCACGCTCGAGATCCTCGACGCCAAGCTGGTGCTGCCGGTCGAGCCCGAGCCGGGCAAGCCGTCGATCGCCGAAGGCAAGATCGCGCTGCACCTAGGCTGGAGCCACGCGGCGCGGCCGGCCGACGACCTGATCCGCAAGGCAGTGGCCTGGACCTGGCGCGTAAAGCTGTCGCTCTCGACCGAGCGCGACCTGTTCACGCGGCTGCGCGAAGATGCCGAGAAGGTGGCGATCAAGGTGTTCGCCGACAACCTGCGCGACCTGCTGCTGGCCGCACCGGCCGGCCCGCGCGTCGTGCTCGGACTCGATCCGGGCATTCGCACCGGCGTCAAGGTGGCGGTCGTCGACGGCACCGGAAAGCTGGTCGAAACCTCGACCGTCTTTCCGCACGAGCCGCGCAAGGACTGGGAGGGATCGCTGCACACGCTGGGCAAGCTTTGCGCCAAGCACGGCGTGAACCTGATCGCCATCGGCAACGGCACCGCAAGCCGCGAGACCGACAAGCTGGCCGGCGACCTGATCAAGCTGCTCGGCAAGATGGCCGCGCAGGCCGGCGCGCCCGAGATGAAGATCGACAAGGTGGTGGTGAGTGAAGCCGGCGCCTCGGTGTACTCGGCCAGCGAGTTCGCCTCGCAGGAAATGCCCGACGTGGACGTGAGCCTGCGCGGCGCGGCGAGCATCGCGCGCCGCCTGCAGGATCCGTTGGCCGAACTGGTGAAGATCGATCCGAAGAGCATCGGCGTCGGCCAGTACCAGCACGACGTGAACCAGAGCGAACTGGCCCGCACGCTGCATGCGGTGGTCGAGGATTGCGTGAACTCGGTGGGCGTCGACCTCAACACGGCCAGCGTACCGCTGCTGAGCCGCGTTTCGGGCCTGTCGGGCAGCGTGGCGAAAGCCGTGGTGCGCTGGCGCGAGGCCAACGGCGCCTTCGCCACGCGCAAGCAGCTGCTCGACGTCACCGGCTTCGGCCCCAAGGCCTTCGAGCAGAGCGCGGGCTTCCTGCGCATCCGCGGCGGCGCCGATCCGCTCGACATCACCGGCGTGCACCCCGAAACCTATCCGCTGGTCGAGCAGATCATCGTCAAGACCGGCAAGCCGATTTCCGAGCTGATGGGCCGCGCCGACATGCTCAAGACACTCAAGCCCGAACTGTTCGCCAATGAGAAGTTCGGCGTCGTCACGGTCAAGGACATCCTCGGCGAACTCGAAAAGCCCGGCCGCGATCCGCGCCCCGACTTCAAGGTGGCGCGCTTCAACGACGGCGTCGAAGACATCAAGGATCTGGTCGAAGGCATGGTGCTCGAAGGCACGGTGAGCAACGTCGCCCAGTTCGGCGCCTTCATCGACATCGGCGTGCACCAGGATGGCCTGGTGCATGTGAGCCAGCTCGCCAACAAGTTCGTCGAGGATGCGCGCGAGATCGTCAAGACCGGCGACATCGTGCGCGTCAAGGTGATGGAGGTCGACGTGGCGCGCAAGCGCATCGGCCTGTCGATGAAGCTCGACGCCACGCCGGCGCGCCGCGACGGCCCACGCGACAACCGCTTCGAAGGCGCTGGCCGCGGCCAGCAGCAGGGTTCGCGCCGCGACAATGCGCCGCAGCCCGCGGGGCAGATGGCGAGCGCGTTCGCAAAGCTGCAGGGGCTGCGCAAGTAGCGCCCGGGCGGGCTCGGGTTGGTGAACAGCCGCGACACTGCGGCCGATTCTTGCTAGAAGACTCGCATGAAAGCGCTTCGTATCTACGCCGGCCCGTTGGCCCGCGAGCACATTGCCCGGCACGGCCTGCAGCCGCAACACGTGCGCACCATTCCCGGGGCGGCCGGCGGGCCCAAGGGCCTGATCCTCGGGCCGATCGACCGCTTCCTGTTCGGTGAATGGCTGCCGCAATCGACGCAGCCCATCCACCTGGTGGGCGCGTCCATCGGCGCCTGGCGGCTGGCCAATGCCTGCCTGAACGATGCGAAGACCGCGTTCGAGCAGTTCGAGCATGGCTACATCCACCAGCACTTCGAGGTGCCGGAGGGCCAGAAGCGCATGACAGCCAGGCAGGTGAGCGTGCAGTTCGGCGAAGGACTGCGCGGCTTCTACGGCGGCCGCGCCGCAGAGGTGCTGGGCCATCCGCGCTTTCGCCTGCACGTGATCGCTTCGCGCGGGCGCCACATCCTCGGGCGCGAGGGCAGGGTGCGCACGCCGGTGGGCTACCTCGGCGCGTTCGCGACCAACAGCGTGCACCGCCGCAGCCTGGGCGCCTGGCTGGAGCGCGTGGTGTTTTCCAGCCCCGGCGCAGCGTTGCCGTTCGGCACCAGCGACTTCCGCACGCGGCAGGTTGCCTTGCAGGAGGCCAACTTTGCGCCGGCCCTGCAGGCGTCGTGCTCGATCCCGTTCATGCTCGAAGCCGTGCACGACATTCCGGGCGCACCGCCCGGTGCCTATTGGGATGGCGGCATCACCGACTACCACCTGCACCTGGACTACGACAATGCCGACGGCATCGTGCTCTACCCGCACTTCCAGAAGGCCGTGGTGCCCGGCTGGCTCGACAAGGGCCTGAAATGGCGGCACCGCCCCACCGGTTTCCTGAACCGCATGGTGGTGCTGGCGCCCGACCCCGAATGGATCCGCACCTTGCCCAACGGAAAGCTGCCGGATCGCAACGACTTCATCCGCTTTGCGAACGACGCCGGTGCGCGCATCAGCGCCTGGGGGCGTGCCACGCGCGAGGCCCAACGGCTTGCCGACGAACTCGCGCAGCGTCTGCAAAGCAACGACATCGGTGAAATTCTTCCGCTGTAGGGCGCGGCGCACCAGCAAAAGCGAGGAATACGTCACACATTGGTGCCGGTTTGAGTTCCAACGGCTTAATTGCCTTTCATTTACAAGTGTTACAGACTCGCTTTGACTTGCTTCTGCCACCCTCGAAAGGAACGCCCGTGGACTCTCTCATCGGTCAAGTGTTGACGCCTCAATATTCCATCGGGACGTCTGTTCTCTCGTATGTGATCTCGTTCTTCGGCTCGCTGGTTGCGCTGCTGTGCGCGCACCGGCTGGTGCGCAGCGACGGATCCCTCGACAAGGGCATGCTGGCCTGCGCCGCGGTGTCACTGGGCGGCATCGGCATCTGGTCGATGCACTTCATCGGCATGGTCGCGTATCGCCTGCCCATCTCGATCGCGTACGACATCCCGCTGACCGCCTTGTCGCTGGTGGCGGCCATCGTCATTTCCGGCATCGCGCTGTACCTGGCGTCGGGCCACGGCCTCGGGCGGCGCCAGGGCTGGCTGTTCGGCAGCCTGCTGGCCGGGGTGGGCGTGTGCGTGATGCATTACATGGGCATGTTCGCCATGAACATGCGGGCGACCATGACGCTCGACCCGATGATCGTCGCGGGCTCGGCGGTCATCGCCGTCGGCGCGGCCGGTGCCGCGCTGTGGCTGGCCTTCAACCTCACGAAGGTGATCGACCAGGTGGTCGCCGCCGCCGTCATGGGGGTGGCGGTGTGCTCGATGCACTTCGTCGGGATGATGGCGGCCAACATGGTCTGCACCGCGCAAGCCCCGCTCAACCCGTTCGTCATCGGCGGCTCGAACATCGCGCTAGGCGTGTTCGGCATGTCGGGCGCAGTGCTGATCCTGATCTTCTGGGTGATGACGGGCCGCACGTCCGACGCGCCGGTTCGGGCGCCGGTTCGTGCAGCGCGCCGGGCCGCCTGAAACCGGCGCCTGACTCACGGCTCACCGCGGCGGAACCCGCACAGCCACATAGGCCAGCCGCCGGTCGCGCAGCACCAGCAGCGCCACCGACTGCCCGACCGGAGTGAGTGCGACGGCGCGGACGAAGTCATCCACGCGTTCGAGCGTCGCGGTGTTGACCGCCACCACGACATCGCCAGCGCGCAAGCCTTCGCTGCGCGCCGCACCGAATGCCTCGCGCACGAGCAGGCCGGCTTCGACGCCAAGCAGCAGCCGCTGCGCCTTCGAGAGTTCACCCAGGGTCAGGCCCAGGCCGTCGTCGCCGCCGACACGCATGGCGTCCGGGCGCGCCGTACTCCGGGTCGTCGTTTGCTCGGCCAGCGTTGCGATGAGCGTGAGCGCAGATCCCCGGCGCCAGACGCCAAACGTGGCGCGACTGCCGGGCGGGCGATCGGCGATGCGTTGCACGAGCTCGGCGAACCGGTCGACGCGCACGCCGTCGAGCGCCGTCACGATGTCGCCTCGCGCGAGCCCGGCCGCCTGTGCAGGGCTGCGTGCATCGACCTTCACCACCAGTGCACCGGCCGCGTCGGGCAGCCCGAACGCGCCGGCCAGCGCGGGCGTGACTTCCTGCAACTCGGCGCCGAGCCAGGCCCGGCGCACCCGTCCGTCGCTTCGCAACTGCCCGGCCGTCTTCAATGCGAGGTTGATCGGCACCGCAAAGGACAAGCCCATGTAGCCGCCGCTGCTGCCGCTGTAGATCATCGAGTTGATCGCCACGACCTCGCCCCGCTCGTTGAAAAGCGGACTGCCGGAACTGCCCGGATTGATGGCCACGTCGGTCTGGATGAAGGGGATGTCCCCGCCACCGGCCAGATACCGGTTCGTGGCACTGACGACGCCGGCGGTGACGCTGCCGCGAAAGCCGAACGGCGCACCGATCGCCGCGACCCAGTCGCCCGCGGCAAGCCGGGCCGAGTCGCCGAACGGCGCGGTCGGCAGGCCGGTCGCCGCGATCTTCAGCAGCGCCACGTCGGTGCGCCTGTCGATGCCGACCACCCGCCCGGTGAACCGCCGGCCGTCGGCCAGCCGGACTTGCGCCTCGTCGATGTCGGCCACCACATGGGCGCTGGTGAGGATGAGCCCATCGCTGGCGAGAATGACGCCGGACGCGAGATCGCGGATCTGGCCAGGCGCCAGGCTGGCCGGCAAGGGCGACGCCAGCCGGTCGGCGAAGTCGCTTTCCGGCGCGATCTCGAGGTCGGTGTCCGGCGCGCCTGCGCCACGGGCGAAGCGCAGGGCCGTGATGTCGACCACCGAGGCCCTGCGGCTTTCGACCAGCGCCGCGAATCGGGGCGCATCGCGCCCCGAGGGTACCGTGCCGGTACTGCACGCACCCAGCAAACAGGCAAGCGCAACGGCCGCGAGAAGTTGACGCACTGCTTTTCCTTGATGGCAATCACGGGCGAATACTCGCCATCGACAGTGTCGTGGAACATGCCGGCTTTTGTGTCCGGCCACAAGCTCATTTGTTGATCTACCGCAGTACCGGGCAACGATGGATCTGCGAGGCTGTGGTCTACACCCGGAGACCCACCATGACCCATCGCGCCACGACCATCATCCGAGAGGAGCATGCCGCCCTGGCGGCGATGCTGCGTTCCATCCTGCTGCTGCTGGACCAGCATCGCCGGCAAGGCTCGCTGCCCGACTTCGCAGCGCTGCGGGCCATGCTGTTCTACGTCGACGAATTTCCCGAGAAGCGCCATCACCGCAAGGAATCGGAACTGCTGTTTCCGAAGCTGCGCGCGCGCACGCCGCTCTCGCGCGAGTTGCTCGACCGCCTGGACGATGACCACGAACGCGGCGAGCGCAAGATCCGCAACGTCGAACACGCCTTGCTGGGCTTCGAGATGCTCGGGGAACCGCGCCGCGCGGCGTTCGAAGAGGCGATGGAGCGCTACACCGATTTCTACCTCGCCCACATGGCGCTGGAAGAGCGCGAGATCCTGCCGCTGGCCGAGCGCGTTCTGACTGAGGCGGACTGGTCGGAGGTCGACGCTGCCTTCCTTGCCAACCGGGATCCGATGACCGGCTGCGAACCCGAAACCGACTATCGCGCGCTCTTCACGCGCATCGTGAACATGGTGCCGGCGCCGATCGGCCTCGGGGTGGCTGCCTGATCGGCTACATCGACGCTTCGAGCATCTGCCGGTAGTCGTCGCGCGTCGCCAGGCGCGGGTTGGTCTTGTGGCAGTGGTCAGCCATCGCGCCGTCGATCACCTTCTCGAACAGGTCGCTGGTCACGCCGACTTCGGCCAGGCCACCGGGCAGGCCGAGCCGCGCGTTCATGTCGCGGATGGCGTCGCCCAGATCGCCGGCCGAGTCGAGGTGCATCGCCTGCGCCATGCGCTGCAGGCGCTGTTCTTTCTGCACCGACTCGGCGCCCGCGTTGAAGTGGATCACCGCAGGCAGGAAGAGGGCGTTCAGCGTGCCGTGGTGCAGGCGCGGGTCGACGCCGCCGAGGCTGTGGCTCAGCGAGTGCACGCAGCCCAGGCCCTTCTGGAATGCCATCGCGCCCTGCATCGACGCGCTCATGAGGTTCATGCGCGCCTCGCGGTCGCTGCCGTTTTTGGTGGCGCGTTCGATGTGCAGCCAGGCGCGCTCCAGGCCGTCGAGGCCGATGCCGTCGGCCGGCGGGTTGAAGGCGGCCGACATGAAGGTTTCCATGCAGTGCGCGATCGCGTCCATGCCGGTGGCGGCGGTCAGCCGGGGTGGCAGGCCGAGCGTGAGTTCGGGGTCGCAGATGGCGGCCTTGGGCATCAGGAACCAGCTGTGGAAGCCGAGCTTGCGGTGGTCGTCCACGATGATGATGGCGCCACGCGCCACCTCGCTGCCGGTGCCGCTGGTGGTGGGCACGGCGATCAGCGGGGCCACGCGCTCGGTGATCTTCGGCGAGCCGCCTTCGATGGTGGCGTAGGTGGTGAGCGGGCCTTCGTGCGTGGCCGCGATCGCCACGCCCTTGGCACAGTCGATGGCCGAGCCGCCGCCAACCGCGATCAGCCCGTCGCAGCGCTGGCTGCGGTACAACTCGACGGCCGCGCGCACCGCGGCTTCGGTCGGGTTCGAGGGCGTCTGGTCGAACACCGCCACCTCGAGATCGCCCAGTGCATCGAGCGCTTTCTGCAGGACGCCCGCGGCACGCACGCCGGCGTCGGTCACGATCATCGGCCGGTTGATGCCGATGCGCGCGCATTCGGACGACAGCAGCTTGATGGCGCCGAATTCGAACTGGATCTGGGTGAGGTACTGGATGAGGGCCATGGGAATGTGGGGGGAGCCGAACGGTACGATGCGGGCCGTCCAATCTAACAAAGAGGAGGCTGGCGTGAACCTGAAACATACCCTTGCCGCTGTCGCGCTCGGAACACTTCTTGCCGCAGGCGCCCGGGCCGAATGCCTGAGCGATGCCGCGGTGGGCGAGCTGGCGGCGTCCCTGGCTGCGAAGACGCCGGCCACCAACCCGCCCGAAGATTTCAGCGAGGCAGACGCGACCTGCACGCGCGCCAAGCTCAACAAGCTGCTGGCCGCGCGCTACGGCGCGGTGATCGGCTACAAGGCCGGGCTGACGAACCCTGCCGTGCAGAAGCGCTTCAACTACGACAAGCCGGTCTGGGGCGTGCTCTACCAGGGCATGCTGCTCGACACCGGCGCGGTGGTCGATGCCGGCTTCGGCGCGCGGCCGCTGTTCGAGGCCGACCTGCTGGTGCGCGTGAAAAGCGAGGCGATCAACCGCGCCCGGACTGCGGCCGAGGTGCTGGCCGCGATCGACCAGATCATTCCGTTCATCGAACTGCCGGATCTCGTCGTGCAGGCGCCGCCCAAGCTCAACGGCCCCGGCGTGGCGGCCATCAACGTCGGCGCGCGGCTCGGCGTGAAGGGGCTGCCGATCCTGGTGCCGCAGGCCGATTTCGCGCAGGCCTTCCTGCTCGATGCGTTGCGCGACATGACGGTGCGCCTGACCGACGGCAAGAGCGGCGCCGAGATTTCGCGCGGCAAAGGCTCCGACATCCTCGATCAGCCGCTCAACGCCGTGGTGTGGCTGGCCGACGCGCTGGGCAAGGAAGGCCTGGCGATGAAGCCGGGCGACCTGATCAGCCTGGGCTCGTTCTCGCCGCTCACGCCGACCAGGGCCGGGCTCAGCGTGCAGGCCACCTACGACGGCCTGCCGGGCGCGCAACCGGTGGTGGTGAACTTCAGGTGAGCGGCCGCATTCCGCCGCTGACGCCGAAGATGGCCGGCGTCGTCGAGCGCATGGCGCGCGCCGGCCATCCGCCGCTCGACGCGCTCACGCCCGACCAGGCCAAGGCCGCCTACGAGAAGGGCGCGGGCGTGCTCGAGGTTCCGAAGCCCGCGCTGGACCGGGTCGACGACTTCAGCATCAGGGCGCGCGACGGCCACGCGATCCCGGCCCGGCTCTACGCGCCTTCACGCGCCGCACTGCCGGTGCTGGTGTACTTCCATGGTGGCGGCTTCACGGTGGGCAGCATCCGCACGCACGACACGCTGTGCCGCGTGTTGAGCCGCGACAGCGGCTGCGCCGTGGTCTCGGTCGACTACCGGCTTGCGCCGGCGCACAAGTTTCCGACCGCGTCGGACGATGCATGGGATGCGGTGCAGTTCATCGCAACGCAGGGCGCAACGCTCGGGCTCGACAGCCGCCGGCTCGCGCTGGGCGGCGACAGCGCCGGCGGAACGCTCGCCGCGGCGGGCGCGATCATGGCGCGCGACGCCGGGTTGCCGGTCGCGCTGCAGCTGCTGCTCTATCCGGGCCTGGCGGCGCACCAGGACACCCACTCGCACCGCCTCTTTGCCAACGGCCCCCTGCTGACCGAAGCGCTGATCAGCTACTTCTTTGCCGGCTATGTGCGCAGTCGGGCCGACCGTGAGGACTGGCGCTTCGCGCCGCTCCATGCCGACGATGTGGAGGGCGTCGCGCCGGCCTGGATCGGCCTGGCCGAATGCGATCCGCTGGTCGACGAAGGCATTGCCTATGCCGACAAGCTGCGCGCCGCCGGCGTGGCGGTCGACCTCGAGATCTATCGCGGCGTGATCCACGAGTTCATCAAGATGGGCCGCGCCATTCCCGAGGCGCTGACCGCGCAGGCCCACGCGGCGCGGGCGCTGCGCGAGGCGCTCGCGCCCTAACGCTTACCAGCGCTGCCATAGCGCCCGTCGTACCTGCACACATTGAGGTCGCCTTGGCTTTCACTCAGGCGAGCTTGTCCTTGAGCTTGTAATAGGCGCCTACCAGCGGCAGGAACCACGGTGGTCCGACATGGCCCGGGATCGCGGGCCAGTGGAAGTCTTTCCAGGGATTGAGTTCGGCGCGCCCGTCCATGACTTCCGCCATGATCGTCCCCATCAGGGTCGACATCTGGGTGCCGTGGCCGCTGTAGCCCATCGAGTAATAGATGCCATTGCGCTCGCCGGCGCGTGGCAGGCGGTCACGCGTCATGTCGACCATGCCGCCCCAGCAATAGTCGATGCGCACGTGGCGAAGGTCCGGAAAGACGTCGTGCAATGCCGCCTGCAGGATCGCGCCGCTCTTCTCGTCGGAGGTCGGGTTGGAGACGGCGAAGCGGGCGCGACCACCGAAGAGCAGCCGGTTGTCGGGCGTCGTTCGGAAGTAGTTGACCAGGTTCTTCGTATCGACCGCCATCCGGCGCCGTGGCAACAGCCGGTCAAGCGTCTCTTTCGGCAGTGGCTCGGTGACGATCAGGAACGCGCCGACCGGCACGATGCGGCGTCGAATCCAACCCAGCGGCCCCGTCTGCGAGGTTCCGCTCGCCAGCAGAACCTGCCTGGCGTGGAGCCGACCCTTCGGCGTTTCGATCTGGTGCCCTCCGCCGGGGGCGGCTCGCAGGCCGGTCATCGGCGAATGCTCGTGGATCTCCACGCCGCGCCGCGCCGCCGCTACGCCCAAGCCGCGGACGAAGCGCCCGACATGCATGCCGGCGCTTTTGCGGTAGATCAGCCCGCCGTAGAAGCGGTTCGACCCGACCTCGCCGGCGAGGTCCGCAGGGCTCACCATCTCCGTATCGGGGTCGACGTTGGCCGCCAGCAGTTCCTGGCTGCGCGCCAGCTTGTCGTAGTGCTCGGGCTTGGCCGCGAGCTTGATCTTGCCAACGCGCGCGAAGCTGCAGTCGATCTTCTCTTCCGCCACCAGGCGCTCGACCGTATCGACTCCGGCGTCGAAGGCCCGATAGAGCCGGTCAGCGACATCCTTGCCGAGTTGGGCCGACATCGTGCCGTAGTCCTGGGCAAAGCCGTTGTTGCACATGCCGCCGTTGCGGCCGGAGGCGGCGTGCCCGATGGTCTCGGCTTCCAGGAGCACGACGCGTGCCCCCTTCTTGGCAAGCGCCAGCGCAGCCGAACAGCCGGTCAGGCCGCCACCGATCACCGCCACGTCGCAGCTGCCCTGCACCGGTCCTGCAGTGGCGCTGCGGAAGGGTTCCGAGGTGTCCAGCCAATACGAGGTCAGCTTCATGGCTGCCTTTCCGGCGTCTTCGAGCTCAGCATCGCGATGTCTCCTAGTTGAAGGACTGGTTGGCCAGCGCGAACATGCGTGCTGGCCCCGCCGGCGGGATGTGCGGCCCCTTGACCATGGTGGTGGCGTCACCGACCTGGCGCAGGCCGATGCTTTCGAGCCACTCCCCGAGCTGCGAGGTGTCAGCGGTGTCGACGCGCACGAAAACCTGGCCGAGACGTGCGAGCGCGGCTTCGATCAGGACGCGCGCATCGGCCGCACTTTCGGCGACCACCGGACCGATGACGTGCCCGCGGCCGAACAGGCGTGAAATGACATAGCCGCGCGGCTCGCCATCACGCACGAGCACGTGGCCGTCACCAGCCTGGACGAGCCGATCCAGCATCTGCCGCCTGGCCCAGCCGGTGGCCTTGCGGTCCAGATGCGCGACCGCCTCGACATCCGATGGCGCCATCACCCTGACAAGGCTGGCCGGCAGCGCCTGGTGGCGCTCGTGGGGAACGCCTTGATGCTGTTGGATGACGCCGGTGCGGACAAAGCCGCGCCTTTCATAAAGCGCCAGGCCTTCGGCCGTTGAGTTCAGCGTGATGGTTCGCGGGTGCGCCGCTGCGAGGAGCGCATCCATCAGCCGCGCACCGTGGCCACGGCCTTGGGCCGCCTTGGAGACGATGATCATCCCGCATGAAGCATCGTCCTCGCCGTAGGCCCACCAGGCCGCGGTCGCGATCACCGTACCGGCGCTGTTGCGGAGCACGAAGCCCTGGCCGAGCTCGAGCGCGAAGGCCCAGTCCTCAAGCCGATAGGGCCAGGACATCTCCTGCGAAAGCTGGAGGGCGCCTTCCAGATGTTCCGGGGCAAACGGGACCAGCACGACGTCGTCGTTGTGGTGGTCGGCGGGCCGGGTCGTTGTGGCGATCATGGTTCGCGCACCGCGACGGCGTCGATCTCGACCAGGTATCCGTAGTGCAATTCCGGCACCGGAACCACGCTGCGCGCGGGGCACGCATCAGGGACCATGGACGCATAGACCGCGTTGAAGCGGGCCCAGTTGGCGATACCGACGATGTACGCCGTCACCTTGACGATCTGTTGCGGCGAGCTGCCCGCGGCGCGCACGATCTCCAGCATGTTGTGGATGGCCTGCCTGGCCTGCGCCTCGAATCCATCGTCGTCCAGCGGACGTCCATCCGGGCGGATCGGCAACTGGCCGGAGACGAAGACGTGGGCGCCCGAGACAATGCCCTGCGTGTAGTGACCTGCCGGCTTCGGTGCGCGGTCCGTCAGGATGCCGGTGATGCCCGAGCTCATCACCAGCCCCCGAAACGCGACCACTCGGCTTCGACGTTGTCGCGAGCCCCGCGCACGACGTGATAGGCGCGATGCTGGGCGCCTGTGGCGCAGGCGTGGTTCGGCAGGATCCGCACACGATCACCAATCCCAAGATCGGGCAGCTTGCCCCCCGAGCCGGGACGCACGGTGATGATCCCGTGCTCCTGGTTGGCGTCGGCAACGATCAGGTCGGGATAGGGCACACCGGCGGCGTCGCACACCAGCCCATAGCCTTGGTCGACTGCCTGCCTGCGCGTGCCGCGGTCCTGCGATAGCGCCATCCAGCCAGCGTCGACCAGGATCCATCCCTTGTTGCGCTGGTGGCCGATCACCGTCGCCAGCACCGACAGCGCGATGTCGTCGACCTGGCAGACACCGATTCCGGCCATCACGAGATCGAAGAACACGAACACGCCGGCCCGGACTTCGGTGACGCCGGTGAGGTCGGCGGCGTTGTGCGCAGTCGGTGTGGAGCCGACGCTGACCACCGGGCAGGGCAGCCCGGCTTGGCGCAGGATGGTGGCGGCGTCGACCACGCTGCGGCGCTCGACCTCGGCACATTGACGCAAGGCTTCGGCCCCGCGGGCCAAATAACTGTCCCCGGCGTGCGTGATCACGCCCCGCAGTTCCGCGCCGTCTTCGAGGGCGTGGCCGATGTCGAGCAGCAGTTGCCGGTCGGTCGGCAGCACGCCGGAGCGGTGGCCGTCGCAGTCGATCTCGATCAGCGCGGGAATGCGCGTGCCGGCCTGGCGCGAGGCCTTCGCAACGGCTTGCGCCTGCTCCACTGTGTCCAGCACCACGGTCACGTCGGCTCCCCGGGCGCGCAGCGCCAGCACCTGTGGCAGTTTCGATGGTGCAATGCCGACGGCGTAGACGATGTCCCGCACGCCGGCCGCCGTGAATTGCTCGGCTTCAAGAAGCGTCGAAACGGTTGCCGGACCCGACGGCGACGTCATGACGCGGCGCGCGACTTCCACCGATTTGGACGTCTTGAGATGGGGACGCAGCATCACGCCCAGGCCGTCCAGCCTGCCTTTCAGGCGTGCGATGTTCCGCTCCATCCGCTCAGCGTCGAGGACGAGGCAAGGCGTCGCCAGTTCCCCCAGCGTCGTTGCGATCTGTTCGGCTTGCGCCTGCTTCATGGCTATGGCCTGGCTCAATGTCGTGCTCCGAGTTGTGCTTGTCCGATGCGGCCTGCTGGATGCGGACCTGCAACCGAGCAAGTGAGATGGCCGGATGTTGCGCCTGATCGATTGAACCTACAATTTATCGAACCTGCATGGAGAGTTAAGGCTCAACTAAATGATCAGCTCTGAGGATCTGCGCTTCTTCAACGTGTTGGCCCGGTCCGCGTCGCTCGCTGAAGCTGCCCGGAAGATGGATGTCACGCCACCGGCCGTCACCCAGCGCCTGCAAGCGCTGGAAGCACGGATTGGCATACGGCTGATCGACCGTTCCGGCCGCAGGATGGTCCTCACCGATGAAGGCGATCTGGTCGCATCCCACGGAACGATCGTGGCCGATGCGATGGAGGCGCTGTCCGAGGCATTGGCCAATCGCAAGAAGGCCGTCAGCGGGCATCTGCGCATCGCCGCCCCACATGGCTTCGGCCGGCTGCATGTCGCACCCGTGGTCGAGGCGTTTGCAAAGGCGCATTCCGGTGTGACGGTCACCCTGGACCTTGCCGACCATCCCGGCGCGCACCTGGTCGAGAGCAGCGACGTCATCGTCCACATCGGACCGCCTGGTGCCCAAAACCAGATCGTCACCACGTTGGCACCGAACCGACGCATCCTCTGCGCCAGCCCGGACTATCTCGCCAGTGCTTCGCCGATTCAGTCGCCTTCAGACTTGCTGCGGCATCGATGCCTGGTGGTCAGAGAGAACGACGAGGACGTCACGCTATGGCGCTTCGTGCACGCTTCGCGCGAGCCGGAGACCGTCCGGATCCGTCCCACCATGTGCAGCAACGACGGCGCGGTGGTGCGCGATTGGGCGGTGGCAGGCCTGGGTGTCGCGATCCGGTCGGAGTGGAATGTCGCTGCCGATCTGGCAGCCGGTCGCCTCAAACGGGTGCTTGCGAGCTGGGAGGTTCCTGCCGCCGACGTCGTCGCCATGCTGGGCACCCGCTTCGGGCGAAGTGCGCGGGCAACGGCCTTTCTGGCGATGCTGCGCCAATCTCTTGCGCCACCACCTTGGAGGCGAAGGACCGTGCGATGACGCCGGGTCTCGGGCCGTTCGCGCCCTAGCGCTTCAACCAGCCCAGCCCCTTGGCGTGCAGGCTCTGCACATAGAGCCGCTCGCGCGTTTCCGTGATCGCCGTCGTCTCGGGATAGGCGCCGGTCGCGTCCTGCAGGTCGGCCACGATCTTGCCGTCTTCGTTGAACGCGATCACGTGGCCATACGCCTTGGGCACGGGCCACAGCGCGCGCGGCAGGCGCAGGGTCATGCTGCGCAGGAAGGGCTTGTCGGCCATCCCGTCGATGGTCGGGTTGCGGGGTTTCACCAGGCCGGCCCAGATTTTTCCGTCCAGGCCGCGCATCAGGTTGTCGGGGTAGCCGGGCAGGTTGTCTAGCAGCACAACGGCTTGAGGACTGGTGCCGGCGCCGAGGTCGAGATCGCGGGCCTGCAGGTCGATTTTCCAGATGCGGTACTTGCCGGTTTCGGCAACGAACACACTTTTTTCGTCGGCGCTCAGCGCCACGCCGTTGGCGAACGCCAGGCCGCGGGCCACGATGCGCGTGGCCTTGGTGGCCGGGTCGTATTCGAGAATGCGGCCGGTGGCGGCTTGTTCGAGGATGTCGAGCACGCTCGCCTCGAAGGTGCCACCCCAGTCGGCCGGCGCAAAACGCGTCGATGCGTCGCTGAAATACATCTTGCCGCCCGCGTTGCGCGCCACCACGACGCCGTCGGCATAGCGGATCGGCTGGCCATTCACCTTGTCGGCCAGCACCGTGACCCGCCTTGCCGGGCTCACCGAGAGCAAGCCCTTGACGGCGTCGGCGGCAACCAGGTTGCCCGCGGCGTCGAAGTCGAAGCCCAGCACGCGGCCGCCAGTGTTGACGAACACCTCCTGGCCGCTGCCGTCGGTATTCATGCGCAGGATGTTGCCGCTGGCCACCGTGGTGTAGAGCTTGCCATCGGGGCCGATCACGATGTGCTCCGGGCCTTCCTCGCGGCCCAGATCGATCATGTTGAGATGCGCCAACCGGTCGTTGACGGCATGCACGCCCACATAGCCTGGCGCAGCAGGCGCAACCCAAGCGACCGGTTTCACGGGCACCGGCCACAGCGCGAGATAGGCGATGGCGGCCAGCAACAGCAGGTCGAGCGCGGCCATGATCTTCTTGCGCATGTGGGTAGTCTCCTTGGTCGTGCCGCCGATTGTGGTCTCGACGAAAATCGGCCGCGTTTTGCCACAACCCCGAGCCTCTGGAGACATCGATGCCCCGCAGTGATTTCCGTTTTTTCCACCGCCTGCGCGTGCGCTGGGCCGAAGTCGACATGCAGAAGATCGTGTTCAACGCGCACTACCTCATGTACTTCGACACCGCCATCAGCGACTACTGGCGCGCGCTGGCCTTGCCCTACCAGGATGCCATGGAGCGCCTGGGCGGCGACCTCTACGTGCGCAAGGCCACGATCGAGTTCGCTGCCTCGGCACGCGTCGACGACGTGCTCGATGTCGGCATGAAGTGCATGCGCGTCGGCAACTCGTCCATCGTGTTCCATGGCGGCCTGTTCCGTGGCGACGAGCTGCTCGTGAGCTGTGAGCTGGTCTACGTGTTCGCCGACCCGGCCACGCAGACCTCCAGGCCGGTGCCCGCCGCGCTGCGCGAGATCTTCGCGGCCTACGAGGCCGGCGAAACCCTGCGCGATGTCACCACCGGCGACTGGGCCGCGTTGGGCGAGGATGCCGGCGCACTGCGGCGCGCGGTGTTCATCGAAGAGCAGCGCATCCCGGCCGAGCTCGAATGGGACGAGCACGATCTGACGGCCGTGCATGCGGTCGCACGCAACCGGCTGGGGCAGGTGATCGCGACCGGACGCCTGGTCAGCGAGGCGCCGGGGCTGGCGCGCGTCGGGCGCATGGCGGTGCATCGCGCACTGCGCAGCGGCGGGCATGGCGAAGCGGTGCTGCGCGCGCTCGAAGCTTCGGCGGCTGCGCGCGGCGACACCGCGGTGATGCTGCACGCCCAGCGCTCGGCCGAGCGCTTCTACGCGCGGCTGGGCTATCTGCCGCACGGGGCGCCGTTCGAAGAGGCCGGTATCGCGCACCAGGAAATGCGCCGGTCGCTGGCCAACCCGGCCTAGCGGCCTAGATGTCTTCGAGCAGCGGGTAGGGCAGCGGCTCCAGCGTGAGCACGGTGCCGCCGGCCTGCAGGCCGCCCGCGTCGAGCGCCGAGATCTGCATCGACACCAGCGCGGCCCATTGGCCATCAGGGCCGGGGGCTGCTTGCGCGACTGTGCCGACTGGCTGCTCGGCATCGTTGAGGGCGAACACCTCCTGGCCCGTGCTCAGCGGCGCCTGGGCCGTCACAAGGTAGGCCCGGCGCTTCAACGTGCCCCGAAACTGGCTGCGCGCGACGATCTCCTGGCCGGGGTAGCAGCCCTTCTTGAAATTGACACCGCCGACCGACTCGTAGTTGAGCATCTGCGGCACGAAGGCTTCGACCACCGGCGTGGTCAGCGTCACGATGCCGCTGCGCACCTCGCTCCATTGCCAGAGCGCGGGGTCGAGCGCGGCACCGGTCGGGGCGGCGCTGCCGGCCGGTGCGATCCACAGGGCGCGCGGCACACCGTCGGCGGGATAGAGCGCGACGACGCTGGCGTCGCCGATGGCAGTGCGTTGGCCCGGCGCGGCCATCGCGTCGATGCCGTTCGCGGTCAATGCGCTGCCGGCCAGGCCGTACAGCGCGAACTCGGCGCTCGCATCGCTCAGCTTGAGCTTGGCGCGCAGCACGAACATCGACAGGCGCTTCAGCGTGGCCGGCAGGATGTCCTGGCTGCAGACCAGCAGCACGCGGTCGGGTTCGGGCCGGATGCCGATGAAGCTGGCGATCATGCGGCCCTTGGCCGTGCAGAGCGCCGCGAGCCGGGCCTCGCCGGCACCCAGCAGCGCGAAGTCCTGCGTCAGCTGGCCGTGCAGGAAGCTGGCTGCGTCGGGCCCCTCGGCGCGGATCACGCCGAGATGGGAGAGGAGGGGGGTGACACCTTGGAGGACGGGGGAGCTCATCGCTGAATTATCATGGTCGGCCTCGTTCCTTTGGGCTTGCAGGGCTACCTTGCCGGCATCTGCCATCGAGCCGCTCCAGCCGCTTTCCATCCTCCACCGTGCGCCGCTTCTTTCTCACCCTGTTCCTGCTCGTTTCGCTGACTGTGCTCGGCGCGGGCGCGTTCGGGCTCTGGTGGGTGAACCAGCCGCTCAAGCTGCCGGCCCCGAATGTGGACCTGTCGATCGAGCCCGGCAGCACGCCGCGCGCCATTGCCCAGGCGGTGGCCGAAACGGGCACGGCCGTCGAGCCGCAGTTGCTCTACTGGTGGTTCCGCTTCTCCGGGCAAGATCGGCAGATCCGTGCCGGCAGCTACGAACTGGAACGCGGCATCACGCCCCGCACGCTGCTCAATGTGCTGGTGCGCGGCGAGGAAGCCACCCGCAGCCTGGTGCTGGTGGAAGGCTGGAACATCCGGCAGGTGCGCGCGGCGCTGGCCAAGGCCGATCAGCTCAAGCCGGAAACGGTCGGGCTCAGCGACCAAGCCCTCATGGAGAAGCTCGGCCGTGCGGGCCAGCACCCTGAAGGCCGGTTTTTCCCGGACACCTACACCTACTCCAAGAACTCCACCGACCTGGCGCTGCTGCAGCGCGCCATGCGGGCGATGGATCGCAAGCTCGAAGCCGCCTGGGCCGCCCGCGCCTCCGATCTGCCGCTGAAATCGGCCGATGAGGCGCTTATTCTGGCGAGCATTGTCGAAAAGGAGACAGGAAAGGCCAGCGATCGGGCCCAGATCGCCTCGGTGTTCACGAATCGCCTGCGCGTCGGGATGCCGCTGCAAACCGATCCGACCGTCATCTACGGCCTCGGCACGCGCTTCGACGGCAACCTGCGCAAGAAAGACCTGCAGACCGATACGCCCTGGAACACCTACACCCGCAGCGGCCTGCCGCCGACCCCGATCGCGATGCCCGGCAAAGCCGCGCTGCTGGCCGCGGTGCAGCCGGCGCAGGGCAAGTCGCTGTATTTCGTGTCGCGCGGCGACGGCACCAGCCAGTTCAGCAATTCGCTCGACGAACATAACGCCGCAGTCAACCGCTACCAGCGCAACCGTCAATGACCCGAGGCCTGTTCCTGACGCTTGAAGGCATCGACGGTGCCGGCAAGTCGAGCCATATCGATGCGCTGGAGGCGCTGTTCCGGGCCCGCGGCCGCGCGGTGACGCGCACCCGCGAACCGGGCGGCACGCCGCTCGGCGAAACCTTGCGCACGCTGGTGCTCACGCAGCCGATGGACGCGCTGACCGAATCGCTGCTGGTGTTCGCCGCGCGGCGCGAGCACGTGCTGCAGGTGATCGAGCCGGCCCTGGCGCGCGGCGACGTCGTGCTGTGCGACCGGTTTACCGATGCGACCTTCGCGTACCAGGGTGCGGGGCGTGGTTTCGACCTTGATGTGCTGTCGACGCTCGAGCATTGGGTGCAGGCAGGGCGGGCACCGGAGCCCGATGCGCTGCTGCAACCTGCGCTCACCTTGTGGTTCGACCTGCCACCCGAAATCGCGGCCGAACGGCTTGCCGGTGCACGCCTGCCGGACAAGTTCGAGTCGCAGCCGGTCGAGTTCTTCCGCCGCGTGGCGCAGGGCTATGCCGATCGCGCAGCCGGCGCCGTGCGCTTTGCGCGCATCGATGCGAACCGCCCGCGCGAACAGGTCTGGCAGCAGATCGAAGCCACCCTTGCGGCGCGGGGCTTCGCATGAGCACCCTGTCGCCCTGGCTGAACCCACCGCTGGTCGAACTGTTGCGCCAGCGCGGCCACGCCTGGCTGCTGCAGGGCCCGTCGGGGCTGGGCCAGTACGAACTGGCACTTGCGCTCGCCGCCACCTGGCTTTGCGAAGAGCCAACTGGGCAGGGCGCGTGTGGCCATTGCGGCAGCTGTCATGCGATAGAGGTGCGCACCCATGCCGACCTCTGCGTGCTGATGCCCGAGGTTGCGATGATGGAACTGGGCTGGCCGCTCGACGAGAAATCGCAGGCCGACATCGACGACAAGAAGCGCAAGCCCAGCAAGGAAATCCGCGTCGAAGCCATGCGCGAGGCGGTTGGCTTTGCCCAGCGCACCAGCGCGCGCGGCCGCGGCAAGGTCGTGCTGGTGTACCCGGCCGAGCGCATGAACTCGATCACTGCCAACGCACTTCTGAAGACCCTCGAAGAACCGGTCGGCGACGTGCGCTTCGTGCTGGCCAGCGAAGCGGCCTGGCAGTTGCTGCCGACCATTCGCAGCCGCTGCATCGGCTTCACGCTGCCCTGGCCCGCAGCCGAGCAGGGCCAAGCCTGGCTGGTGGAACATGGCGTTGCCGCGAACGATGCGAGCGCCCTGTTGCGCGCCGCCGGTGGCCGGCCCAGCGACGCGCTGCGCCAGGCGCGCGCCGGTGGCTCGCCCAAGGCGTGGTCGTTGCTGCCCAAAGCCATGGCGCGCGGCGACGTTGCGGCACTGGCCGACCAGGCGCCGGCCCAGGCCATCGATGCGCTGCAAAAGCTCTGCCACGACTTGATGGCGGTAGGCCAGGGCGCTGCGCCGCGCTTTTTCGAGCCGGCCGATCTGCCGCCGGCACCGACCGGTATCGCGCTTGCCCGCTGGTCCAAGTCACTCGCGAACGCGGCCAGAACCGCGGAGCATCCGTTCAACGCGGGACTGATGCTGGAGGCGCTTGTGAGCGAGGCGCGAACCACCCTACACTCGTCCCCACGCCGTCCATGAACACCACCACCGCACCCCAAGCCCCCAATGCCCCGCGGCCCAGCGTGATCCAGCTGGCAATCAAGGAAAAGGGCGCGCTCTACGCGGCCTACATTCCGCTGTTTGCCGAAGGTGGCATCTTCATCCCGACCTCGCGCGAGTACCGGTTGGGCGACGACGTTTACGTGCTGCTCACGCTGCCCGACGATCCGCAGCGCTATCCGGTGGCCGGCAAGGTTGCCTGGATCACGCCGGCGCGCGCCGCCGGCAATCGGGCGCCGGGTGTCGGCATCCGCTTTCCGTCCGACGAGAAATCGCGCCAGCTCAAGGCGCGCATTGAAGAAGCGCTCGGCAGCACGATGGCTTCCGACCGGCCCACGCAGACCATCTGAGGCCCGTCCGCACGCCCGGCCGGGTCTGCGGAGTTGGCGACAATGGGGCATGTTCACCGACTCCCATTGCCACCTCACCTTTCCTGAACTGATCGAAGACCTGCCGCAGATCCGCGCCGCGATGGCCGCCGCGCAGGTCGACCGGGCCCTTTGCATCTGCACCAAGCTCGAGGAATTCGATGCGGTGCAGTCACTGGCCGCCCAGTACGACAACTTCTGGGCCAGCGTCGGCGTGCACCCCGACAACGAAGACATCCTGGAGCCCAGCGTCGACGACCTGGTGCGCCGCGCAGCGCTGCCCAAGGTGGTGGCAATTGGCGAAACCGGCCTCGACTATTACCAGATGGAAGAGCGCAAGGGCGGCCGCAGCGTGGCCGACATGGAGTGGCAGCGCGACCGCTTTCGCGTGCACATCCGCGCTGCGCAGCAGACGCGCAAGCCGCTGATCATCCACACGCGCGAAGCCTCGGCCGACACGCTCGCGATCCTCAGGGAAGAGGGCGAAACCGGCGCCGGCAATGCGGCCGGCGGCGTCTTCCACTGCTTCACCGAAACAGCCGAGGTGGCGCGCGCGGCGCTCGATCTGGGGTTCTACATTTCGTTTTCGGGCATCCTGACCTTCAAGAAGGCGCAGGATCTGCGCGATGTGGCGGCTTTCGTGCCGATGGATCGGATGCTGATCGAAACCGACAGCCCGTATCTGGCGCCAGTGCCCTACCGCGGCAAGACCAACAACCCGTCCTACGTGCCCTTCGTGGCGAAGCAGATCGCCGAACTGCGGCAAATGCCGGTCGAGGCCGTGGCCGAGGCCACCAGCCGCAATTTCGAAACCCTTTTCAGTGCCATCAATACATGAAGTATTTGTTTAAGAAGCTTTCATATCTATTTGTTTTTGCTCTTGTTTCTTGCGCAGTCAATGCCGGAACATATGACGACTTCTTCCGCGCCGTGCGCAGCGACAATGCCGGTGCGGTGCGCGACCTGATCGCGCGCGGATTCGATCCGAACACGCCCGACGAGCACAACCAGACCGGGCTGCTGATCGCCCTGCGCGAGCCCTCACCCAAGGTGATCCAGGTGCTGCTCGATTCGCCCCAAACCAATGTCGAGGCGCGCACCAGCAAGGACGAAAGCCCGCTGATGCTGGCCGCGATCAAGGGTCAGCAGGACATCGTGGTGCGCCTGCTGGCACGCGATGCCGATGTCAACAAGACCGGCTGGGCGCCGCTGCATTACGCAGCCAGCAGCGGCCAGGTCGCGATCATGAAGTTGCTGCTCGACAAGTTCGCCTTCATCGACGCCCAGTCGCCGAACGGCACGACGCCGCTGATGATGGCCGCGATGTACGGCTCGATCGACAGCGTCAAGCTGCTGCTCGACGAAGGCGCCGATCCCATGATGAAGAACGAGCAGGGCCTGACCGCCGCCGATTTCGCCCGACGTGCCAACCGCACGGATGCGGCCACGCTGATCGGTGCGGCCATGCAAAAGAAGCTGCCCAAGGACGGCAAGTGGTGAGTGCGAGGCGCGCATAGCGTGCTGCGCGCTTACAGATAGTCTTCGTCGATCAACGACGAAAGCAGGGACCAACCGATGCGCTGTGCCCAGCCGATCACCGGATCGCGCGTCATCCGGAGGTCTTGCCCACCATCGGGGACTGTCCATTCGATTCCGCCCGTCTCCAGCCTCTGGCGCACGCTGTAGCTCGCGTCGAAGTGCTCGCGGTGGATCATGTCGACAAGGTCGCCCGCCATGGCCGTGCTCTCGACGACCAAGCCCAACTCCGTGTTGCAGTGGGCCGAGCGCCTGTCCATGTTCATGGAACCGACGTAGAACCAGCGCCGGTCCACCACTGCCAGTTTTGCGTGGAGGCGGGCCAACGACCCCTGATGCGCACCGCTGTAGTTGTCGATGCGCGGATCGTTCACCGGCATCAGCTCGTAAAGCGCGATGCCCATCCGCACCAGCTTCTCGCGATAGCGTGCGTAGCCATAGTGCGCGAGCGGCTCGTCCGTGGTGGCGAGTGAATTGGTGACCACCGAGATCCGGGCGCCGCCCGCACTTGCGGCGTCGAACGCATCCAGCATGCTCGGCATTGGAATCAGGTAGGGCGAAACCACCAGTACCTCCTGGCGCGCTGACTGCAACAGCTCCAGATTGGCGCGCATGACGGAACCTTCGCGCATGGCGACGTCCGGGCTGCTCGGCTCCGGATGGACGACCGCGTCGGCAATCACGCGCACGCGCGCTGCTCGCAATTGGACGCGCTGCCGCGCGAGTTGCGCGCCGAGGCCGTCGCGTTGCACCTCTTCCTGCGCGGCGCGCGGGACGAACTCGATGGGCAGGCCCGCCTCTACGGCGGGGCGCTTCTTCGCCATTCCTTGCACATCCACGAGGCTTTGCAACGGATAGGCCAGCGCACTGTTCCAGTAGGCGTCGAACACCTCGGAGAGCTCGTGCACGGCCGAGCCGGCTATCAACACGTCCATGTCGATGAAGTTGGCGGGCTTGCTGCGGCCGAAGTACTCATCGGCGATGTTGCGGCCTCCGGTGATGGCGAAACTGTTGTCTGCCACAAGCAGCTTGTTGTGCATGCGCCGGTTGACCTGGTCGAACTTGTGCAATGACAGCAGCACCCGGGAGTGCAATGAGCCCGTGCGCACCGGCAGCGGATTGAACATGCGCAACTCGACGTTGTCGCGACTCGCAAATTCCGCCAGCAGTCCCTTGGTTGCGCCGGCGTTCAGGTCGTCGACAAGCAGCCGCACGCGCACGCCGCGCGCGGCCGCATCGGCCAAGCCGCGCAAGAACTGGCGGCCTGAGCGGTCGTCGGCCACCAGGTAGTACTGCGCGTCGATGCTTTTCTCGGCCGCGCGCACGAGCGCAAGTCTGGCCTCGAAAGCGTCATCGCCGCCCGGCAGCAAGCGCAGGCCAGACACGGCACCGCGCTGCGCCGGCGTCGACGGGTCATCCGTTTCGGCCAGCGTCGCAGCGGCAATGCGCGCCAGCGCGGAATCGGCGACATCCCGATGCGCCTCGGAGTACCGCCGCACCACCTGATCCGGAAGGCTCGCACAACCGCCCAGCAGCACCCCGACCAGGCCTGCAACAGCGCAGACCCAGCGCACTGAAAGTCGTGGGGCGGATCCGATACCCCACAGGGCCATCGAGATCCGCTGCGAGAGCGGGTAAACAAATCTTTCCAACATGATGAACCAGTCATGCCCACGCATTTGCGATGGGAAGAAAAGCCTCAAAAAATGGAGGCTGGGCGGAAGTCGCCGAGGTCGGCAACGGCGAGGATCTTCATGCCGGCCACCCCGGATTGGGTGATGACTGGCAGTACGGCAGACGCGAGTGCGACGACGAGCGTCGAGAGCGTGAGGAGCATTGGGTGGAGCTTCATGGCAGGGCTTTCAGATCAGTACGAAAGGGGCAAGAACGAATTTAGGGCGCCGGTGTCGCCGCCTCATTTCGCGAAGCGGCCCGTCTTGTTTCATGTGTTGCGCCCGGGAGGCGCAGCGTCGACGGCCGGTGCGCCGGACGCCGAATGCGCTCGATCGCTTGCAGCAGCGTGAGGTGCAGCACGTCGCGTTGGGCGTGGCTCCCGCCCAGGCGATGGACTTGAGTGGGCAGGCTGCCCAGCAGCGCGATGGCCATCGGATGGTTGCCGCGGCCGAAAGCGACGAGTCCGCTGCACCCCGGCAGGCCGAGTTGGCGCGTGGTCTCGCCGTAGCGCGTCGGCTTCAATTGGCCGAGCACCAGCGCATGCTCGAGGCGCTGCGCCCGCGTCCAGTCGCGCGCGCCGACGAAGGCCAGCATCGCATGCAAGTCGCTGAAACTGCAGAAGCCATCTTCAATGTGCGGCTCCCAGGCCGCGCTCAGTTCGTTCCAGCGCGTGCCGGTATCCACACCGCGCAGATGCAGGCGCCACAACAACGCGGTTGCGTCGATCAGGTCGGCCACGTCGAGCGAGCCACCGGCTCGAATGCGGCCGTCATACAAGGCCATTGCGCTCTTGACTTCGCCGCACGCCAGGTGAAACAGGGCCAGGTGCCACCAGCCGTGCGTAGCCACGACGGTCTCGACGCTCCAGCGCTGCGCGTGCGCATTCAGCCAGCGCACGCCTGCGTCGGGCCGATCGGTCATCTCGAACACGTGCGCCATCGCGTGGTGGGCACGTGCGTCGTTCTCGTTGAGACCCAGCGCGGCGCACGCCGCTTCTTCGGCGTGCTCGTAGTCCCCGCATTCGGCCAACCCGAATGCGTGCATCGCCCGCACGCTGTGATAGCCCGGCAGGTCGGTGGGCCAGGCCGGCAGCACGCTTTCGATGCGGTCGCGCAGGTGCGCGATCTCACCTGTCAGATAGTCGAAGCCATGGGCTACCGCCAGCGCGAGGAGGTCGCGCGGCTGCGCCGCGAGCGCCTCGCCCAGCAGGCCCACGGCGCCGCGGTAGTCGTCGGCCAGCACGCGCGCGATGACCGCAAGATGGCGCTGCTCGTACGCGTTGGCCGGCAGCCCGGTGGTCGCCGCCAGCAGCGCCCCCGCCTCGCGCACGCGCCGCGGGTCGCGGCTGCCCAGCCGCATGTAGGCCTGGAGCACCCGTGCCATCGCGAATCCGGGCGCTTCCGCCAAGGCCAGATCAAGCGGCTCGGCGGCGCCGCTGCGCCAGGACAGGAAATCCGAGAGTGCGTGTTCGTAGGCCGCGAGCGCAGCCGGCGTAGCGCCGGACACGCGACAGCCACGGGAGTCGAACTGGGTCATGGTGATGCCTTCCAGGGCACTGCGGCCCCCTGTGTCATGTGCCGCGGCGTGATGTTCAGGTTCATGCGGAACAGGTTGGTCGGGTCATAGCGCTGCTTCAGCGCCTGCAGCCGGGCGTAGTTGGCGCCGTAGCTCGCGCTCACGCGCTCGGCTTCGTCTTCGGTGAAGAAGTTGACGTAGCCGCTTCCGGTGGCGTGCGGCGCCGCCGCTTCGAAGGTGCGGCGCGCCCAGGCGCGCACTCGCCCGTCGTCGCGGGGGTCCGACCAGCGGCCGTGCACGTTCATGATGAAGCGCGCATCGCGGCCGACGAAAGGCGTTGCGGCCGCATCCACGCGTGACATCGCGCCGCCGAGCTGGGCCACGAAGATCTCGCATTCCGGCCCCGGCAGCTGTCCGGCGGCGTCCACCAGCAGGTCGAGCGCAGCGTCGTCGAGCCGGCTGAAGTTGTTCGACTTCCAGTAGTTGCGGCCTCCTGGCGCAAGAAGGGGGTCGAACGCGGTCTGGAACGCGCTGTACGGCTGTGGGCCCAGCGCCGCGCCAATCGGCTCGCCGAATGCGAGCACCGGCGCCGCCGCGCTCTCGCCGGCATCGGTTGCGCCGCAGTGGACCAGCGGGAAGATCACCACCTCGCTGCCGTGCGCCGAGGCCGGCAGGAACGGCAGAGGCGGCGCCTTTCGCATGACCGCCCACACACTCAACTCCTCGGGCGCGCTGGCGCAGAAATCACGCCAGGCCCGCAGCACTTTGGTGGCCTGCGAGAACGGGTAGACAACCAGGCCGGCGTACACCTGCGGGCCCACCGGATGCAGCCGGAACTCGAAGGAGGTGACGATGCCGAAGTTGCCGCCGCCGCCGCGCAGGGCCCAGAACAGATCCGGCTCCGATTCGGCCGACACGGTGCGCTCGCGCCCGTCGGCGGTGACCACGGTGGCACCGACCAGGTTGTCGGCGGTCATGCCGTGGCGACGGGTCAGCCAGCCGAAGCCACCGCCCAGCGCGAGGCCGGCCACACCGGTGGTGGAGTTGATGCCCAGCGGCGTGGCCAGGCCGTGCGCCTGCGCAGCGCGGTCGAAGTCACCGAGCAGCGCTCCGGCGCCCACGCGTGCCATACGTGTCGCGGGGTCGACATGGACCTCGCGCAGGCCCGACAGATCGACCATCAGGCCGCCGTCGGCCACCGCATGGCCGGCGATGTGGTGGCCGCCGCCGCGGACACTTAGCAACATGCGATGCGCCGCGGCAAAGCGCACGGCTGTCTGGACATCGCGCACCGACAGGCAGCGCGCGATCAGCGCCGGCCGCCGATCGACCGTTGCGTTCCACACCCTGCGCGCTTCCTCGTAGGGCGCGTCGCCGGGGGCGAGCACGTCGCCCGAGATCTGCGCGGCGAATGCCTGGGCATCGGATGCCGGCATTTGCCCGGTGTCCCGGTTCAGCGTGGTGAAGGAAAGGGTTTTCGGCAAGGTTGCGATGTGCATGAGGGGCTCCTCGGGTTGTTGGGGGTCTAGTGAATCTAGGCAGACCGTGTCGCAACCACATTTCGCAGGACCACGCCTCTTGTTTCTTGTGTTTCAAGCGCCCTCGCTGGGGTCCGCCGGGCACTCGGACGTTTTGTTTCTTTCGTTTCGGGCGGAAAGCGCGCACCTTTTCTGCCGCGCCGCGCAGGCATATGCTCCAGGAGAGCGAGGAGATGTCATGCAGATGCAAGCCGCAGAACCCGCGAAGCCCACGATCCTGATCGTTGACGACGAGCCCGATGTGCGTGAGGTGCTCGAGGAGTACTTCGCTGCCCACGGCTACGCGACCATCGGCGCCGATTGCGCGGCGGCTGCGCGAACGCACGCGGCAGAGCGCGCGGTCGACCTCGCGCTGATCGACATTCACATGCCTGGCGAGGACGGCCTCAGTCTGGCGCGCCATCTGCGCGAGCGCTATGCCGCCATCGCCATCATCATGCTCACTTCCGCGGCGACCGTGGTCGACCGTGTGGTGGGTCTCGAGGTCGGGGCAGACGACTACGTGCCAAAGCCGTTCGACCCGCGCGAGCTGGTAGCACGCGTCAAGAGCGTGCTGCGGCGCACCGCCGCTGCCCACCGTGCCGAGATTGGCGCCGAGCGGGTGCGCATCGGGCGCTGCGTGCTCGATGTGGCCGCGCACCGGCTTACCGACGAGACCGGTGCCGAGGTCGCGATGTCTCCGCTCGAGTTCGATCTGCTGAAGGCCTTGGCGCAGCACCCGAACCGGCCTCTGTCGCGCGAGCGCATCCTGAACCTGGGAAGGCCGCGCGAGTGGGATCCGTTCGACCGCAGCGTCGACCTGCGCGTCATGCGCCTGCGCAAGAAGGTCGAGCCCGATCCCGACCACCCGCGCTTCATCCGCACCGTGCGCAACGAGGGCTACGTTTTCGTGCCCGAAGGGAACTGACGTGATGGCCGACCCGCTCGACTTTGCGCGACGCCGCTGGGCGCTCGCTGGCGCCGGTTTGATGACCCTGGCCGCCCTCGGCGGCTGCACGCGCCAGGCGCAGCCGGGGCTACGCATCGGCACCAACGTCTGGATCGGCTGCGAACCGCTCTACCTCGCGCGCGAACTGGGAAAGCTCGACCCGGCGCTTGTGCAGCTTGTCGAGTACCCCTCGGCCAGCGAAGTCCTGCGCGCATTTCGCAACCAGGCGATCGATGGCATGGTGATCAGCCTTGACGAGCTGTTCGGTCTCGCCGCCGACGGGTTCGATCCGCGGGCCGTGCTGGTGGTCGACATCTCGCACGGCGCCGATGCGGTGATCGGCCGCGCCGGCATGAAATCAATGCGCGATCTGGCCGGCAAGTCGATCGCAGTGGAGGGCGGCGCGCTCGGCGCGTACGTGCTCAGCCGCGCGCTCGCCCTGTCGGGCATGCAGCCCGGCGACGTGCGGGTGGTGCACCTGGAATCGAATGAGCAGCCAGCTGCGTTCGCGAAAGGTCAGGTCGACGCAGCGGTGACGTTTGATCCCTATCGCGTCCAGATGCTGCGTGCCGGCGGCCAGACGCTGTTCGACAGCACGCATATCCCGGGCGAGATTGTCGACCTCGTCGCGGTGCGCAAGAGCCTGCTGCACGAGCGCGCGCCCGCGGTTGCAGCGCTTCTGACCGGCTGGTTCGCGGCCGTCGATTTCATGCGCAATGACCCGAAGGACGCTGCGCGACGCATGGGCATCCGATTGCAGACCGGCGCCGATCAATTCCTGCAGGCGCTGCAGGGCCTGCGCATACCGACTCAGGCCGAGAATCTGGCCATGCTCGGCGGCTCGGCACCGGCGCTGGCCCAGAGCGGCGCCCGTCTGATGAACCTGATGCTCGAAGCGAAACTGCTGCGGGCGCCGGTGGACGTCGAGAGCCTGCTGGCGCCGGAGCCGTTGTCGAAGCTGTCGCCATGACCTCCCTGAAAGTGACGGTACCGCTGATCCTGCTGGTGTTTGCGGCGGTGCTGTCGACGGTGAACCTGCTCTACCACGTGCCGCAGGCCGAGCAGGTGGCACAGGAGGACAGCCGCAAGCGCCTCGCGCAGGAGATGTCGCGGCTGCAGAGCACGCTGGAGTATCTGCTGCTCAAGGGCGATCTCGCCTCGGCGCAGCACCAGATCTCGGTGCTGGCCCACAACCACGACGTCATCGTCGCTGCGCTGACTGACGATGACCAGCGCGTGATCACCGCGACGCGACGCGCATGGCTCGGGCGGCCGATCGCCGAGGTGCTGCCGCAGGTAGGGCTCGAACAGGTGGCCGGCGCGCTGCGCGAAGGCCGCTCCGGCATCGATATCGGGCCCGGCGGCAATTCGCTGATCGGGCACGCTGCCGTGCTGGTCGGCAGCGAGGGCGATACGCTGCGCCCGTCGCGCAGTGGCGGTCTGATGGTGGCCTACGACCTGGCAGGCTACAAGGCGGAAGCGCGCGAGCAGGTGATCCACCAGTCGCTGTACTGGGCTGGCTGGGTGACCATGCTCGCGTTCGCGATGTGGGCGGTATTTCACTTTCTGCTGACGCGCCGCACCGCGCGGCTTGTGCGCGCCGCCGAACAGCTGGCAGCCGGGCGACTCGATGCGAGCAGCGGGCTGCGCGGCAACGACGAGCTCGGACGGCTCGGCCGTGCATTCGACTCCATGGCGCTGCAGGTCGCCGAGACCCAGACCCACCTGCGCGACGACATCGCCGTGCGGGCGCGGGTACAGCGGGAGCTGGAAGCCACGGACGAGCGGTTGCAGCAGATCCTGAACAACTCGACAGCGGTGATCTTCGCCCGTGACGCGAAGAGCCGCTTCCTGTTCGTCAATCGCCAGTGGGAGCGGGTGTTCGGCATCAAATCGGCCGACGTGGTCGGGCGCCTGGACCGCGACGTGCGCGGCGAGGAACGCGCGCGGGCGTACCGCGCCCACGACCAACTGGTCATCGATTGCAACATGACGATGGAGTTCGAAGAGACCCTGCCGCGCGAAGACGGGCTGCACACCTATATCTCGATCAAGTTCCCGCTGCACGATGCCGAGGGCCGGGCCCATGGCGTTTGCGGGATCGCCACCGACATCACCGAGCGCAAGCGCGCCGACGAGGCGCTGCGCGCTTCCGAGGCGAGCTACCGGGCGATCTTCGACGCCACGGAGGACGCGATCTTCCTGCATGACATCGAGACCGCGGCGATCGTCGACGTCAACGCCAGGGCCTGCGCGGAATTTGGCTACACGCGCGAGGAATTCATGGAGCTCTCGATCGGCGCGCTCAGTGCCGGCACCTACCCGTACACGCAAGAAGAGGCCATGGTCCATTTCGCGCGCGTCGTCGCCGGCGAGCCGATGCACATCGAGTGGCAGTGCCGAACCCGCTCAGGCAAGCTGCGCTGGCATGAGCTGCACGGCAAGCGCGTCACCATCGATGGCCGCGACCGGGTGCTCGCACTTGCGCGCGATATCACTGACAAGAAGCGCGCGCAGGCCGACCTCGCACGCGAGCGCGAGTCTTCGTATGAGCGGGAGAAGCTTGCCGCGCTGGGCTCGCTGCTGGCCGGCGTGGCGCACGAACTCAACAATCCGCTGTCGGTGGTCGTCGCGCGCGCGGTGCTGCTCGAGGAACAGGGCAACCCGGATACGCAGGTCGCCGCGGCAAAGATCCGTGCAGCGGCCGAGCGCTGCGCGCGCATCGTGCGCACCTTCCTCGCCATGGCCCGACAGCAGCCGCCCCAGCGCGGCCCGGTCGCCATCGAAGACGTGATCACCGCAGCGCTCGACATCGCAGGCTACGCCGTCCGCGCCACCGGCATCAAGGTGACCATCGAATTGGCCGCCGACATCCCGATGATCGACGCCGATGCCGACCAGCTTCACCAGGTGCTGCTCAACCTGATCCTGAACGCGCAGCAGTCGCTGCAAGATCTCAAGGGGTCACGCTGCATCGACATCTCCGGCCGCTTCGACCGCGCGACGCACCGGGTCTTAATTGCCGTGGCCGACAACGGGCCGGGCATTCCCGAGTCAGCACGTGCGCGCGTGTTCGAGCCGTACTTCACCACCAAGCCCACCGGCGTGGGCACAGGCGTGGGGCTTGCGGTCAGCCTGGCCTTCGTCGAAGCGCACGGCGGCACGCTCACTCTGGAACCGAAAGAAACCGGCGCCGCGTTCCTGATCTCGCTGCCGGTCGGCGAAGGCGGCACGGGCGAGCCGGCAGATGATCCGCCCGCCCACCCCATCGCGCATGCGCGCACGATCCTGGTCGTCGACGACCAGGAAGAGGTTCGCGAGACACTGGCCGAGATACTGGCAGGCGCGAGCCATCGAGTCGTCACCGCCGCCTCGGGGCGCGAGGCTCTCGAGCGCATGGCTTCGCAGCGCTACGACGTCATCTTTGCCGACATGCGAATGCCCGACCTCGACGGCCGTGCGCTCTACCGCGAAATCCAGAAGCATTGGCCGCACCAGGCCGAGCGCGTTGTCTTCGTCACGGGCGACATGTTGACGACCGCATTGCGCGAATTCGTTGCATGCAGCGGTCGCCCGCTGATCGAGAAGCCGTTCCTCCCGAGCGAGGTGCGGCGGGTTGTCGTGGAGTTTGCGGACTGAACAGGCCGGGCAGGCGAGGTGCATAAAATCGCGGCCGGTTGCATAATGACAACCATGGGTTTCATTTCGGAACCTCCCCGGAGCAGCCATGGCCCAAGCCGTCAAGATTTCCGACGTTGAAATGAATGCACTGCGCGACGCGGCGCGGTTGAGCAGCCGATCGATTTCCGGGCAGGCAGAGCACTGGATCCGGATCGGACGTGCCATCGAACGCGATCCTGCAATCGGCTACTCCCGCATCGAGATGGCCTTGCGAGGGCTGGAGCCGCTGGTGCTGGACTCGCTCGACGAGGCCGCGCAGAACGCCTTTTTCGAACAGATGGGTGAGGCGCAACCCACAACCGTCGAACAGGATTTTTGGCGCGACCGCCAGCGCCGGGGCGTCGGCGTCGGCCTCGATGACAAGGACAACCTGGTATTGGGCAGCGCGGTCAAGGCACCCGGCCGCCGGTGAGCCGGCCCACGATGATCCTGCTGGCTGGCCCGAACGGCGCCGGCAAGTCCACCCTCTACGAGATCGTCATCGCCCCGCGCATCAAGGCGCCGTTCATCAACGCCGATCTGATCCAGCGCGAGGAGTTGCGGGACCCTTCCATGGCTGCCGCCTACAAGGCCGCCGGCATCGCCGAGAACAGGCGACAGCAGGCCTTGCGACAGCGCATCAGTTTCGTCTCCGAATCCACCTTCTCGCACCCCTCCAAACTTGAACTCGTGGCCGAAGCCCGGCGCGCCGGTTTCCGGGTGGTTCTGTACCACGTGAACGTGCGCCGACCCGAGCTTTCGGTGGCCCGGGTGGCGCAGCGGGTGGGCGAGGGCGGCCATGATGTGCCCGAGGACAAGATCCGGGAACGCTACGAACGCAACCAGCCGCTGATCCGCGCGGCCGCGTTGCAGGCCGACTACGCATTCGTCTACGACAACTCCAGGCTCAACATGGCGCCAGAGCGCCTGCTGGCATTCACCCAGGGCCGGGTGACCGCCGCCGCCGCGGCACAACCCGCCTGGGCGCAGCAACTCTATGCCGCGGAAATCGAGGCTTTCCTCAGATCAACGAGCGACGATGCGGCCGCATAGCCGTTGAGTTCAGTGGTTTGCGCCACGCGCATCTGTTGTCTGCAATTGCTGTGAATGCGACAATTGCTGCTTTTACGACAACGAACAACAATGGCGACGTTTGACGACCTTCAAGTGCGTCGGCCCGAACTGGCCAGAAGCTACCTCGCGCTGCTCGATGCGCAGCCAGGCCGCCCGCTGGCAATGTTCGCGGCCCGCCGCATCGGCAAGACACACTTCCTGGACCACGACCTCACGCCGGCCGCGGTGCAGCACCACCTGCTGCCGGTCTATGCGGATCTCTGGAACCACAAGGCCAGTCCGCTCGAAGCCATCAATCACGCGCTCGAAGAGGCACTCGACGACCTGAACGTGCCCAAGAGCCGGGTCGCACGCCTGGGCAAGACGCCGGTCAAGAAGATAGGCCTGATCGGCGCCTCGCTCGATCTCGGTGACGCGCCAGCGCGTCGCGCGCTGCCGACGGTGCCGCAGTTGCGGCTCGACGCGCTGGTCATGCGTCTGGTCGATGCTGCCGAACGACCCGTCCTGCTGATGCTCGACGAGGTGCAGACCCTGGGCGATGCAGAAGGGGGCGATAGCGCCATCGCCGCACTGCGGGCGGTGCTGCACAAGCGGCGGGACGCACTCAAGTCCGTGTTCACCGGTTCATCACAAGAAGGACTTGCGCGCATGTTCTCGACGGCAGGCGCGCCCATGTACCAGTTCGCGCAACTGCTCGACTTCCCGCCGCTGGGCGACGAGTACCTGCAACTGCTGGTCGATCATTTCGGCAGCATTCATCCCGGCAAGATCCTGCCACTCGAGGCACTTCGAAAGCTGTACGTCCGCATCGGCCACAAGCCAGGCCTTCTGAAGGACGTGGTCAAGGGCATGTCCGCCGAGGGAGAAACCGATGTCGAGGTCGGCGTGAACCAGTTTCTTGCCACGCAAGGCACGATCTGGAACGCACTGCTGCAGCCCCTCGATGCATTCGATCGCGCAGTGCTGGTGGTGATCGCCCGCGGCCTGCCTCCCTTGGGACGTGAAACGCTCGAGCAGCTCGGGCAGCTCGGCACGGGGCCGGCCACCGTGGCCAAGGTGCGCTCGGCCATCGATCGGCTGCTGCGCATCAACCTGGTGAGCAGGATGGCCAACGCCCCGATCGCGGTGGACGACCCGTTGCTCGCCGAATACCTCCGGAAGCACCAAGGTCCGGTCTAGGGCTGTTGCAGGCGCTGGATCAACTCCGCGCTCGGATAGCCATCGGCTGGCAAGCCGACGCTGCGCTGGTAGCGTCGCAGCCCTTCACGGGTAGCAGGCCCCATTACGCCGTCGGCGGTGCCGGCGTCGAAGCCACGCTTGTTCAACGCGGTTTGCAACTCGATGATCTGGCTGCGGGGCAGGGCGGCCAAGTCGCGCGGCCAGGGTGTCTGCACGTCGGGGCCGCCGCCGAGGCGCTGCGCCAGCAGGCTGACCCCGAGCGCGTAGCTGGTCGAGTTGTTGTAGCGCAGGAGCGCACGGAAGTTCGGCCCCACCAGGAACGCCGGCCCGCGGGCACCTGCAGGCAGCAGGATCGTGCCGCCGTCGAACGCCGGCAGCGGCTGGCCATCAACAGCCTGCAACCCCTCGGCGGCCCATTGCGCGGTGGACTGCACGACGGTGTCGGCGCGACCGTAGTCGAAACCGGTCGGCAGCCGCACCTCGAGGCCCCAGGGCTTGCCCGCCTGCCAGCCCGAGCGCGCCAGAAAGTTCGCGGTCGAGGCGATCACGTCGGCCATGCTGCCCCAGATGTCGCGCCGGCCATCGCCGTCGGCGTCCACCGCGTAAGCCAGAAAGTTCGATGGCAGAAACTGGGTTTGGCCCATGGCACCCGCCCAGGAGCCGACCATGTGCTGGCGGTCGATGTCGCCGTTGTCGAGGATCTTCAGCGCAGCGAGCAATTCGCGGCGCGCCCAATCCTCGCGGCGCCCGTCGAAGCCCAGCGTCGCCAGCGCGTCGATGGTCCGGGTGTTGCCGAAGTTGCTGCCGTAGTTGCTTTCCATGCCCCAGATGGCGACCACGATGCTGGGCGGAACGCCGTAGCGGGCAGCGGCCGTGTCGGCTTCGCCGCGAACCTGCAGAAGCTTGTCCTGGCCGGTCGCGACGCGCTGGGGCGACACGCTGCTGTCGAGGTAGTCCCAGACGGTGCGCGTGAATTCGGGTTGCGCACGGTCCAGTTCGATGACGCGCGGCAGGTACTGGACGTCGTCCAGGGCAGCGCGGAGCGTCGCCTCGCTGATGCCGGTTGCGCGCGCAGTAGCGCGAAAGTCGGCAATCCACTTCGCAAACCGCTGCTGGAGCGCTGCTTCGTCGCCACCGGCGGGCGTCGGCGCGGCGGGGGCCACTGCGGGTCGGACGCCCGAAGCTGAACCGGGCGTCGGCTGCGACGGTGCCGTCGAGGGTGCGGACGCGCAGCCCGCAAGGAGAGCGACGGCCAGCGCCATGAAGGCAAGGCCGGAGGAGCGCGGGGAAGGAGTGCTGGCTGAATGCATCTCCGGGATTTTGACCCCCACGCCGGCCGCAGTTCCCCGCGCCGAGCCCGGGCCCGCGTGGTCTCAGCGCAGGTAGCGTCCGTCGGCCTTGAGCATCGACAGTTCGGAGAACGTCAGGCCGCGGTGTTCGCCGGGGCGGTACGACACCGCAATGCCGCCGATGTCGAGCGTCTTGAACGATTCGAGGCCCTTCTGCAGCGACTCTGCCGTCGGTTTCGATCCGGCCCGCTTCAGCCCCTCGACCATGACCTTGGCCGCCACGTAGCCCTCGAGGCTGGCATAGCTGAACTCGGTTGCGCCGATCTTCTTCATGGCCGCCTGGTACTCGGCAATCACCGGCATTGCACTGTTCCAGGGGGAGGGCACGACCTGGGAGATGACCACGCCGGCCACGTCCTTCTGGATGTCCTGGAACAGCTTCTGCCCGTTCAGGAACGAGAACGAATAGAAGGCCGTCTGGGTGCCAGTCGCGCGGTAGGCCGTGATGAACTTCGCCGCCACTTCGTTGGTCGCCGCCAGCACCACCGCCTTGGGCTTGAGCTTGGCCAACTCCGCGGCGCGCTCGGCGGCGTCGGAGCCATCGTTCTTGATCGCCACGCTGCCGACCATTTTCTCGCCGCGCTCGGCAATGAACTTTTCCGTACTGTCCCTCGCCGAGCGGGCGCCGGGGTTGTCGTTGTGCGCGAAGGCGATGCTTGAGATGCCGATCGTGAACAGGTGATTCACGATGCGGCTGTATTCCTCGTCGAAGCTGATGCGCACCGGGAAGCCGTATTCCGAGAACTTCACCACGGGGCCCGCGCCGGTGTAAGGGCCGATGACGGGAACCTTGAGTTCGTTGGCCGCCTTCAGGGCGCCGGCCGTGGACGATGTGCCGATGGGCATCAGGATGCCGACGGCACCGTCCTTGACGAAGGTCTTGACGTTCTCGGAGCCCTTGGCGGGGTCGTAGGCGTCGTCGAGCTGGCGCAGTTCGACCGGCCGGCCATGGATGCCGCCATTCGCATTCAGCGTCGTGAACATGGCACGGATGCCGATCAGGGGCTCGGTCGACAAAGACGCCAGCGGGCCGGTCTGCACATAGGTTTGCCCGATCACGAGCGGCTGGGTTTGCGCCTGCGCGGTCGCCGAATATCCCAGTACGAAGGCGGTCAAGGCCGAAGCCAGAAGATGAATCTTTTTGTATCTCATGGTAATAATTTGTTGACAATTCATCTTAACGCGAGCGCCCGCCAGCTAAAAAATCACTCCCCCGTCATGATCGGGCCACAACTGTGGAGAAATGCACGTACCCGCTGCATTTAGCTTCTTTTCCGGAGCCGGAGGATTCAAGACTCGCGTTCAAGGCGATGCGTGAGCCAACGCAAGCCAGCGGACGTGTTTTCCTTGGGCCTGTACTCGCACCCGATCCATCCGTCGAATCCGAGTTCATCGATCACATCGAACAGGTAGTCGTAGTTCAGTTCGCCGATGTCGGGTTCGTGCCGCTCGGGCACGCCGGCGATCTGCAGATGGCCGACGCGGCCGGTCGGCAGGTACTGGCGCAGCTTCATCGCGACATCGCCCTCGACGATCTGGCAGTGGTACAGATCCATCTGCACCTTGAGGTTGGGCGCGCCAACCGCTTGCACGACGCGGTGGGCGTCGTCCTGCCGGTTCAGGAAAAACGCGGGAATGTCGCGCGGATTGATCGGCTCGATCAGAACATCGCGGCCGGCGCTCGCGGCCAACCCGGCGGCCCAAGCCAGGTTGGCCTCATAGGTCGCCTGGAGCCTCGCGCGCGCCACGCCTTCAGGCGCAAGCCCTGCCATCACATGGACGCGAGGGCACGCAAGCACCTGCGCATATTCCAGCGCCAGGGCAAATCCCGTGCGGAACTCGGCCTCACGACCAGGCAGGCAGGCTATGCCGCGCTCGCCAGCCTCCCAGTCACCTGGCGGGGCATTGAACAAGACCTGCTGCAATCCGTGGTCGGCCAGTTGCCGAGCCAGCGCTTCAGCCGGAAAGGCATAGGGAAACAGATACTCGACCGCGGTAAAACCGTCCTGGGCGGCCGCCCGGAAACGATCGAGGAAGGCGATCTCGGGATAGAGCATGCTGAGATTGGCAGCAAAACGTGGCATTGGTGAACTCCGGCATAAAAAGATGGGATGCGCGCTTCAGCGCGCGTTGCTGGGCACGGCGCGCAGCCACGCCTCGAATTCCTGCTTCCAGAACCTGGCCCGCGCCACGGTGCCATGCCCGAAGGTGTCGGGTTGGCCCGGAATCAACAGGGCACGGCCATTCTTGACACGTCGGATCTCTCGCTCCAGCACACCAAGCGCTGGCGGGTTCCGTTCGTCGTCGGCCGAGTTGATCGCCAGCAGGGCGGCCTCGATGCGTTCCAGGCCGGCTGACGGGTTGTAGTCGCGCGACGCCTCCCACTGATAGAGGTGGTCGTTGGCGTCGCCGCGAAACGGCGCGTTCAGCCGCTGGTCGAGCACCGCATCAGCCTTCTCGCGGGACGGCGCCAACTTGTACAGGCCCTGATCGCCCCCATTGGTCCCGATGGCGAAGAAAACGGAGGCCAACCGCAGACTGGGAGGCTGCTCGGTGTACTGACCATTTTTCCAAGCCGGATCGCTGCGGATAGAGTCGATGATCAAGCGCCGCATCATCCAGTTTCGGCCGGACATCTCGGTGGGCAATGACGCCATCGGGACGGCCGCATCCATGAAGCCGGGGTACTTCTGGGCCCAGATCCAGGTCTGCATGCCGCCCATGGAGTTGCCCAGCACCAGCCTGAGATGCCGCACGCCGAGGTGTTCCGTGAGCAGCCGGTATTGGGCCGTCACCATGTCGTCGTAGTTGTAGTGCGGAAACGCGGTCCGCAGCCCGTCGGAAGGCTTGGACGACGCCCCGGTGCCGATGGCGTCGGGCAGGATGATGAAGTGCTTTGCTGCATCAAGGGGCTGACCCGGACCGAAGAGCTCACCTGCGAAATCCGGCGTGAGCAAGCTGCCTGCAGACCCGGTGGTGCCGTGCAGGATCAACACGGGCTCGCCGTTCGGGTCACCCACCGTCGTATAGGCCAGACGCAGTTCGGGCAACACCTCGCCGTTCTGGAAGCGGAAGTCCCGGGCCACCCAATGCCCCTCGCGGGGCGTGGGGAAGTCCGCGGCGTTGCCGCTCAGGACCGTCAGCCCCAGCAACAGGCCACAGCCCAGTCGTGCGATCCGGCTCAGCCGAAAAATCATGGATTTCATCTCGTCGTTCTCCTCAATCGTTGTGCAGGGCGTGCTCACCACTGCGCACCGAAGTGCATGCGCAGTTCATCTATCTGCGCCCCTGTCAGGGGTGTGGGGCGCGCCATCAGCCAAAGCCGCGCGGTCTCCTCGAGTTCTTCGAGTACCGCACTGGCCTGCGCCGGATCGGAGTGCCACACGTTGGGACCGAGGCGATCCATCATCACGGCGCGGATTGGCGTGCCCGCCGCACGCATGTGCTCGATGCGCCGGGCCACCTCGTCACCCATCGCAGGGTCGCCCGGCCGGCGGTAGGGGATCAGCGGTACGTGGCCGACCTTCATCACAAAGTAGGGCGTGATGGGAGGAACCACGTCATGCGCATCGCTGACGCCCGCGAGCGTCAATGCAACCAGATGGGTCGAGTGGGTGTGGATCACGCAACGCGCCTCTGGATCGGCCGCATAGATGCGGCGATGCAGCGTCAGCGTCTTGGACGCGCGGTCGCCGCCCGTCTGCACGCCCTCGTGGTTCACCTGCGCCAGTTGCGCGGGGTCGAGGCTGCCGAGACAGGCGTCGGTCGGTGTGATCAGGAAGCCGCTGTCGGTGCGCGCACTGATGTTGCCCGCCGTGGCGTGCACGTATCCGCGAGCGAACAGCGACGCGCCGACGCGGCAGATTTCCTCGCGCAGGGCGCGGGTCACGCCGCCTCCAGCCTATCGAAGGCCTTCGTGAAGAAGTCCGCAGTTCCGAAATTGCCGGACTTCAGCGCCACATGCAGCGTCTCGCCGGCACAAGCGGGCGACTGAACGGCAGTCCACGGTACGCCTGGGTCGATCTGCGGGCCGATGCTCATCTGGCGGACGTTGAGCTCGCGCACCACGGCCCCCGAGGTCTCACCGCCGGCCACGACCAATTGCCGTACGCCGCGCTCGACCAGGCCCAGCGCGATGTTCGACAACGCCTGTTCGACCATCTCACCGGCCCGGGCGACACCGAGTTGCGCCTGCACGTCCTTGACGGCGGCCGACTCGGCGGTGGCATACACCAGCACCGGCCCATCGGAGACATGCCGGGCGGCCCAAGCCAAAGCCTCGCCGACCAGGTCGTCGCCAGCAGCGATCGCCAGCGGGTCGACCGCAAAGCTCGGCCGGCCACTGCGCTTGAAATGCAGCACCTGCGCGTTCGTCGCCTGCGAGCAGCTTCCCGACACGACCGCCCGAAGACCGGCAGCTGGCGGCAGCGTGTCGGCCCTTGCGACCGCAGCACGCCGCTCGATGGAAGGCCAGTTCTGCGGCAGGCCGATCGCCACGCCGGAACCGGCGGTCACCAGCGGCATGCCCTGCAGCGCCGCCCCAAGGTGCATCAAATCCGCGTTCGAGACCGCATCGACGACTGCGATCCGAATCCCTTCGGCCTGCAGCACCGCAAAGCGTTCGCGAATGGCGTGTGCACCCTTCGCAACCACGTCATGGGCCACCAAGCCGACCTTGTGTTTCGTCTGCAGCTGAAGCACGCGCACAAGGTTGGCATCCGTCATCGGCGTCAGCGGATGGTTGCGCATGCCGCTGTCGCTAAGCAACTGTTCGCCGACGAACAGATGGCCATTGAAGACGGTGCGCTGGTTCTCGGGAAACGCCGGGCAGGCAATGGTGAAGCCGCTCTGCGGCAGATCGGACAGCGCGTCGAGCAGCGCATCGGTGACGGGACCGATGTTGCCCTCGGGCGTGGAGTCGAAGGTCGAGCAGTACTTGAAGTAGACCTGCTGCACGCCCTGAGCACGCAGCCAACGCAGCGCGGCCAGGGACTGGGCCACTGCGTCGGTGGGCGCAATGGTGCGCGATTTCAGCGCGACCACGATCGCATCGGCTTCGACCGCTGCCGCTTCGTCCTCGGGCACACCGATGATCTGTACGGTGCGCATGCCGGCGCGCACCAGGTTATTGGCCAGATCGGTGGCGCCGGTGAAGTCGTCGGCAATGCAGCCGAGCAAGGGTTTTCGTTGGGGCTGGTTCATTCCTCGCCTTTCGGCAGTTCGATGCCGGGGAAGATCTTGATCACTGCCGAATCGTCTTCTTTGGCATAGCCGGCGGTCGATGCCTGCATGAACATCTGATGCGCCGTGCTGGCGAGCGGCAGCGGGAATTTGCTGGCGCGCGCGGTATCGAGCACCAGCCCGAGATCCTTGACGAAGATGTCGACGGCGGAGAGCGGCGTGTAGTCGGCCTTCAGGACATGGGCCATTCGGTTCTCGAACATCCAGCTGTTGCCCGCACTGTTCGTGATGACCTCGTACAGGGCCGCGGCATTCACGCCTTCGCGCAAGCCAAGGGCCATTGCTTCGGCGGCCGCGGCGATGTGAACACCGGCCAGCAACTGGTTGATGATCTTGACCTTGCTGCCGTTGCCTGCGGTGTCGCCCAGCCTGTAGACCTTGGCGGCCATCGCTTCCAACAGTCCCTCGCAGCAGGTATAGGCGGCGGCTTTTCCGGAAGTCATCATCGTCATGTCGCCGGATGCCGCCTTGGCGGCGCCGCCGGAGATGGGCGCATCCAGATAGTGCAGACCAAGGGCTTCGAGCCGCGCTTCGAAGGCAATCGACATGTTGGGGTCTACCGTGGAGCACATCACGAACAGGCTGCCGGTGGCCATGGCCGCGGCGGCGCCGTCGGGACCGAACAGCACTGTTTCTGTCTGCTGCGCATTGACGACCACCGACACCACGACCGCGCAGGTCCTGCCTACCTCGGCGGGCGAGGCACACGCGACGCCGCCTTCCCGGGCGAATGCCTCGGCTGCACCCGGGCGCGCATCGCACACATGCACGGTGTGACCTGCACGCCGCAGTGATTTCGCCATGCCCGAACCCATTGCGCCAAGACCGATGACTCCGATATTGCTCACGTACTCTCTCCTCAACGATTTACCAACTTGGCCGGCGTCCTCAGCACCGCGACGGCCCCGACGACCAACATGCCAGCCAGCACATACATGCCGCTTTGCGTGCTTTGCGTTGCATCCTTCAGGAAGCCGATCAGGTAGGGGCTTACAAAGCCGGCCAGATTGCCCACCGAATTGATTGCCGCGATGCCTACGGCAGCGGCTGCACCCGAAAGAAACGAAGTCGGCAGCGACCAAAAGAGCGGCGCACAGGTCAGCACGCCAGCGGCGGCCAACGAGAGTGCCGCGACGGAGACGACCGTGTTGTGCACGAACGAAGCCGCGATGACGAAGCCAAGCGCGCCGAACAAGGCTGGCACAACCAGGTGCCAACGGCGTTCGCGTCGGGCATCGGCGCTGCGACCGATCAAGTTCATCGCCACGATGGCGCAGCCAAAAGGAATCGCGCTGAAGAGCCCGATGTTGAGGTTGCCGGTGACGCCGGTGGCTTTGATCAACGTCGGCATCCAGAACGTCAGGCCGTACTGGCCCATCACGAAGCAGAAGTAGATCAGGCACATCAGCCAAACGCGCCGGTCGCTGAAGATGGCGCCGATGGCGTGCTTGCTTTCGGTGCCCTTCTGATCGGCGGCGATCTCGCGCTCGAGCAGTTGCTTTTCGCGCTCATCGAGCCACTTCGCGCTGCGAATGCCGTTGTCAAGACAGGCCAGCACGACCAGCCCCATCACCAGCGCAGGCAGGGCCTCGATGATGAACATCCACTGCCAGCCGTGGAAGCCGCTGGCGCCTTGAAAGAGATCCATGATCCAGCCAGACAGCGGGTTGCCGAAAATGCCCGCCACGGGAATCGCGGACATGAACAGGGCAATGATCTTTGCGCGGCGCTGGGCCGGGTACCAGTACGTCAGGTAGAGGATCACGCCTGGGTAGAAGCCTGCCTCGGCAATCCCGAGCAGAAAGCGCATCACGTAGAAGGTGATTGGTGTTTGCACCCACGCGAAGGCGGCCGACATCAACCCCCAGGTAATCATGATTCGGGCGATCCACACTCGTGCGCCCAGACGATGCAAGAGGATGTTGCTCGGCACTTCGAACAGGAAGTAGCCGATGAAGAACAAGCCGGCCCCCAGACCGTAGACGGTTTCGCTGAAGCCCAGATCCTGGGACATCTGCAGCTTTGCGAAACCCACATTGACACGATCGAGGTACGCAACCACGTAGCAGAGCATCAGCAACGGAACGATGCGCCAAAACACCTTGGCGTAGGTTTTGTCGGTTTCGGCGACGGGGCCAGCCTCCTCGCCGGAGGTCGCGGTCAATGCGGTCATAGGGTCTCCTTGTGTGTGTTCAATCAGTTTGTTTGCGTAACCATCTTGGTTGTTTGCGCAAACAAGCGATTTTTGTTGTAATGTTTGCGCCAACAAATAGGTACAAACCCTGGAATCGATCCAGGACGCTGATAGGGGCTGATCCGATCGGCCCGCTATGCTTGCCTAAAGCAATAAGCAACCAGGAGACCAATGAAAGAGCAATCCGAACAGACTCCCTCCATTACTCTGGAGGATGTGGCGCGCCTCGCCGGCGTCAGCGGCATGACGGTGTCGCGCGTGCTGCAAGACCACGTCAACGTCTCCGAACAGACCCGAGCAAAGGTCCAGGCCGCAGTGGCTGCCCTCGGCTACGTGCCAAATCGCCTGGCCGGCGCACTGACCACGGCGAAGACGCGGTTGATTGCAGTGATAGTCCCGTCACTCAGCAACATCGTCTTTCCGGAAGTGCTTCGAGGCGCCAACGAGTGCCTCGAAGCCGCGGGCTACCAGGCTGTCATCGGTGTTTCGGACTACGACCTCGAGAAGGAAGAACGGATCATTGCCGCGATGCGGGCCTGGCGTCCGTCAGGCTGGATTCTTGCCGGCCTCGAGCACACGCCTCGCGCCCTGCAGATGCTGCGCGAGGTTCGCAGTCCAGTGGTTGAAGTGATGGACTCTGACGGAGAGCCGATCGACATGGCCGTCGGGTTCTCGAACACTCAAGCGGGCCGCGATACGGGTCAGTTTCTTGCCGACACGGGGCGCCGCCGAGTCGGTTACGTTGGCGGTGACCTGTGTCGCGACCTGCGCGCCGCCAAGCGGCGAAAGGGCTTTGAACAGGCACTGGCAGAAAACGGCCTGGAACTCGAGGCCAGCTTCACGGCGCAGCAGGCCTCGTCGTTCCTGCTCGGGCGAGCCGGTTTGGCGCAACTGCTCGAACGCCATCCGGACCTGGATGCCGTCTACTTCTCGAACGACGACATGGCTGTCGGTGGGCTGATGCATTGCATGGGCGCGGGCGTGAAGGTGCCCGGGCGCCTGGCGCTCGCGGGATTCAACGGACTGGAAATAGGCGAAGCCGTACCACAGCGGCTGACGACCATCAGGTCGCCGCGGTATCGCATCGGGCAACTCGCAGCCGAACACATCCTGGCGAGGTTGGCCGGGAACGCTCCACCACTCAGGCTGGACTTGGGGTACGAGTTCATCACCGGGCAGACAACATAGGTGCCGTCAGCCGGGCCCTCCGCAGCCCGTCGGGCGCACTCGACCGGCTGCGGCAGCACCCAGCAAGAGGGCCAGCGCGCCCATCAACACCAGGCCCAACAATTGACCGACAGGCGTCTCCATCGACCGGGCCGGCGAGATGAAGCGCGGCTGGGCGGCGAAGTCCTGCGGGCCGAAGCGAACGTCGTTGAACAGGTAGGGGTAGTAGAAGGCGCGCAACCGCGCGTGGAAATCGGCGGTGTGATCCTGATAGGCCAGCTGCGCCTGCAGGTCGGTGTCGGCCTGTCGGTGCAGCACGGCCTGCACGCCGACGCCCGGCAGCAGCCAGCCCAGTCGCGCAGTCCAGCGCTGGCGCGCGAGCAGGCCGTCACGGTAAGCCGCCACCTGCGGCGCCACGCTCTCGTCGCCGAGTTGCTGGAAGGCGTAGTACCACTTCCAGTGGAAGCCCGAAGGCAGTGGCGCGGTGTGCTGCCATTCGGGGTGTGTGCGGAAGAATTTCTCCATCGTGGCCGGCGGTGGCAGATCCCACGCGCCATGCACGGTCTGGCGCTGTGCCAGCATCAGCTCCACGCCCTGGTGCACCGGCACGGCGCGCGCAAGCACGGCGTTGGCGAGTGTGGGCACGACGAGGGTCAGCACGGCCCAGCAGCCCATGAGCGCCGTTGCGTTGGCGGCGGAGCTTGCGCTTCGTGTCGCCACGATCAGCGCCAGGCCGCTCCAGACCGCCAGATAGGCCGCCGTGACCAGCAGCGCGGTGGCCAGGGCTGCCATCGTGGTTCCATTGGCCAGCGCACCGACCAGCACTGGCAGCACGAGGCCGCCGAAGACTAGCGCCGCGCGCAGGCCCGCGCGGCGCAGCCACAGGCGCCTGCCGGCGCCGGGCATGGCCAGCAGCGTGCCCAGCCGGCCGGATCGACGTTCGCCCGAAACCAGGTCGTACAGCAATGCGATCAGGAACAGCGGCGCCAGGTACACCAGCACGAAAGCGAAGTCGAAGCGTCCGGCCAGCGCCAGTTCGGGATTGAAACTCTCGCCCTCGTGCAACTGAGCCTGCAGCGCCAATGCGCGCACGCGGAGCACATAGGGTGCGGCATCGCGCAGGCCGAGCGCAAGGAAGGCTGCGGGAGACGGTGCATCCCAGGTGCTGTGGAAGGTGTAGTACGCGGCCGAGCCGGGATCGCCGCCGTGGGTGTACTTGCGTGCCTGCGCAGTCAGATCCTGCTGCTGCAGCCCGGCCAGACGCGCAATCGTCTGCCGCTGGCGCGCAACCTCGCGCGTGCCCGAAAGCACGGCCAGGGTCGACAGCACCAGCAGCAATGCCAGCGCAGCCAGGGCCAGCCTTGAGCGCGCCAGGAGACGCCATTCGTGGGCGAGCCAACTCATCGCGTGATCCTCCCCAGCCGGCGCGTGGCCGGCACCAACAGCCCCGCGAGCGCGGTCAGCCAGAGCAGCAGCACACCCGCGGCAGGTGCCGTACGGCGCAGCGCCTCGACGGGCGGTGCGGCCTCGTAGCGAAAGTCGGCAACGCCGTGCCAGTGCGCGTGGCCGATGCGACTGTCGCGGCTGGAACGGTCGCCCGCGAAGCTGAGCTTCTCGGCCTGCAGCCGGTTGAGCGCCTGCACCAGGCGATAGCGATGACGCTCGGCCTGCTCGACGAAGCGGCGGTAGTTGTGCAGGTCGGTGCCTGCCGCTGCCATGGACAGGCGGCGCAGCGCGATCACCGGGCTCAGCCAAGCAAAGCCGTCGACGCGGCGCAACTGTGCATCCTGGCGCTCGAAGCTGGCGTCGGCGTAGCGCTCGAAGAGCGCGCTGGTCAGCCGCTCGCCCTCCATGCCCAGCAGGCCCTTGTAGTTGACGGGAAGGTCTTCCACCCTCGAGACCCCGTACTGTGCGAGCACTTTCTTCCTGAAGTCGGCGAAGTAGGGGTCGTCCGGGTTGTGGCTGTCGCCGAGCGCGGCCAGGTCGCGCGCCACCGCGATGTCGGTCTCGAAGCGCGTGGGCAGCACCAGGGCTGAGGCCACGAGTTCCGGCGCCAGCCGCGGCACGAGCACGACACTGACCGCCCAGACCGCCAGCAATGCCACCAGCGCGTCTCGCCCGCGCGCGAACCGTGCTGACAGGCACACGATGCCGACGACCCAGATCAGCAGCCACAGCCCGTAGCCCGCCGCCAGCGCGACGGCCAGGCTGGCCGGGGCCGGTGTTGCCGCGCCGATCCAGGCCAGCGCCAGAAGTGCCGGCAGCAGCACCAGTGCGGCCACGCCGCTCAGGGCCAGCAGCTTGCCCGCCACGATCTGGCGCGGTCGAACGCCTTGGGCAAGCAGCACGCGCAGCGTGCCGGATTCGCGCTCCCGCGCCAGGGCCGCATGGCCCACGAAGACGAGCAGCAGGGGGGCCAGCACTTGCAGCACGAAGGCGGGCGTGAGCTGCCCGAAGCGCAGCAGCAGCGAGGACTGCCGCACGTCGCCGAAATTCGCGCTGTTCTGTCGATGTCCTTCGAGGAAGAGCGTATGGCCCGTGTAAGCGTCGACCCCGGAATCGAAGGCCGCCAGCGGGCTCAGCGGCCGGAACACGAAGTGCCCGTAGTGCACCATGCGGTGCGGGTGTCGGTCGGGCTGGGTCTCGAACTCGTGATCCACCTGCGTCTGGTGACGCGTGCGCTCGGCATCCGTTGTGCTGCGCTGATCCCAGGCCGTGAAGGCGGCCACGGCTGTCAATAGCAGCAGCAATGCCAGGCCCAGCACCGCCACGCGGTCGCGCCGCAGCAGGCGCCACTCCTCGCGCGCGATGCGCCATGCGGCACTCATTGAACCGCCTCCTGGCCGGCGTAGCGCCGGTGCAGCGCACGCACGTCGAAGCGCTCGGCGCCGGAAGCGGCGACTTCTTCGATCAACCGCCCGCCGTCGATGAAGCCGATGCGGTCGGCCACGTCGGCGGCACTGAGCAGGTCATGCGTGACCATGAGGATGGCGACACCCTGTGCGCGCAGCAGCCCCAGAAGGCGGTTGAACTCGGCCGTGGCCTGCGGATCCAGGCCGGAGGTGGGCTCGTCGAGCAACAACGCGGGCACCTTGCGCGCGAGCGCCAGCGCGATCGAGACCTTCTGGCGCATGCCTTTGGAAAACCCCGACACGCGCCGGCGGTGCGCCGCGGCGTCCAGGCCGGCGGACGCCAGGGCCGCGTCGATGGCCGACGCGCCGGCGGGCTGGCCCGCAAGGTGGAGCAGATAAGCCACGTTCTCGCGCGCGCTCAGGTGCTCATAGAGCGCCACGTTCTCGGGGATGTATGCCAGCTGGCGCCGCGCAGCCGTCGGGTCGGCCACGGGGTCGGCGCCGTCGACGCGCACGCGGCCACTGCGTGGCTGCACGAAGCCCAGGAACAGGCTCAGCGTGGTGGTCTTGCCGGCGCCGTTGGCACCCAGCAGCGCGCAGATTTCACCGGCTTTGACCGTGAGATCCAGCCCGTGCAGGATGGTGTGCCCGCCATAGCCGGCGACCACGCCGGAGGCTTCCAGGGCAGGATGGGGTGAGGCCGCGGTGCGCGGTGGTGGAAGGTGGGGCAGAGGCATGCGTGGCATTCGTTCGTGTTCAGAACCGGGCCTGCAAGCCGACGGTGAGGGTGCGCGCCGTGCCCGGCGTCACCCACAGGCGGCTGTAGGAACTGGTGTAGTAGGTCTTGTCGAACAGGTTGTCGACATCCAGCGTGAGCCGCAGCGCAGGGTTCAGGCGCCAGTAGGCAACCAGCTTGGCCGTGGTGTAGCCCGGCAGTTCGAAGGCGGGCGTGCCTGCGTTGGCTTCGGCCTGGGTGCGGGCCTGGCCCAGGCGCTTGCCCACGTGCGTGACGCCGCCGCCGAGGCCGTAGCGCTGGCCGTTGGCGAAAGCATCTTCGTAGACCGCGAGCACGCTGCCGTTGACCTTGGGCACGTTGAGCAGGCGGCCGCCAACCTCCAGACTGTTGTCCTTCGTGATCTCTACGTCGTTGAACACCAGGCTTGCGTTGACGCGCCAGTGCTTCGTGACCTGGCCCGCGAAGTCGAGTTCGAGGCCGCGGCTGCGGATTTCGCCCGCGGAGACCGAATAGCCGGTGTTGACCGGGTCGGACGTCAGCACGTTGCGCTTACGGATGTCGAACAGCGCGGCGGTCGCCCCGATGCCCTTGTCCGCGCTTTCCCATTTGGTGCCGAGTTCCAGCGCGCGGCCGGTCTCCGGCTCGAAACTGTTGGCCGCGAAGTCGGAGCCGACGTTGGGTCGGAAGGAGCGGCCCGCGTTGGCGTAGAAGGTCCACTGCGGTGTTGGCAGCCAACTCAGGCCGACGCGCGGCGAGGTGGACGACGGATCCTGGCGAGCCGTGGCATTCGTCCTGCGGTTGAGCAGCGACTGACGGTTGTCGTCCACGCGCACGCCGGCGACCAGGCGCCATTCGGGGGCGAGCCTGATCGCATCCTGGAAATAGAACGCCGTGCCGCGCTGGTGCTCCAGCGTGTCGGTATTGGCCGTTGGCGTGGGCTGAGCCTGGCCGTAAACCGGGTTGTAGATGGTGATGGCGTACGGCCGTGCGGTCGTCGGATTGGCGCGCAGCATGAGCGAGTCCATGCTGAAGCGGAAGCTCTCCAGGCCGATCAGCAACTCGTGCTCGACGGCACCGGTTTTCACGTTGCCTTGCAGCTCCGCCTGCAAGGCGGTATCGCTGGAGTCGAAATCGCGGAAACGCCGCTGGCGGGTGAGCGTTGCGTTGTCTGCGCGCAGGGCCGACGCCTCGGTCGAGAATCCGGTCACTGAGGTTTCGCGCCACGACAGGCCCAGCCGGCTGCGCCAGGTCGAATTCCATTCGTGCGACAGGATGAACTGGTGGGTCTGGTTGTCGACGGTCACGTCGCCGTCGGTGGGTTCGCCGAGAAAACGGCTGCGCGGGATGGCGCCCAATTGATTGTTGACAGCGACCACGCCGCGATCCAGCGGGGTCTTGTGGCGCAGAACCTCACCCGCGTACTCCAGCACCGTATCGCGCCCCAGCTTCCAGGTGAAAGCCGGCGCGATCACTTGGCGGCTGGCGCCCACATGGTCGCGGAAGCTGTCGCGGTCTTCCACCGCGACGTTCAGGCGGAAGGCGAAGTTCTCGCCGATGGGGCCGGTGCTGTCGAAGGCACCCCGCTTCAAACCGTAGCTGCCGACGTAGCCCTCGACCGAGTGCGCGGCCTTCCAGAGTGGCCGCTTGGACACGATATTGAGCGTGCCGCCCGGCTCGCTGCTGCCGTAGAGCGCAGCGGCGGTGCCCTTGAGGAACTCGATGCGCTCGACGCCCGCGAGGTCGCGCGGCGCATTGAAGCCGCGATTAGACGAGAAGCCATTGAGCAGTGTCGCCATGCCGGTGTTCTCGTTGCCGGGCAGGCCACGGATGGCGATGTTGTCCCAGAGGCCGCCGAAATTGTTCTGGCGTGAGACGCCGCCGACATAGTCCAGCACGTCGTCCAGCCGGGTCGCGCCCAGGTCGTCGATGGCCTGGCGCGTGACGATGCGCACCGACTGCGGCAGCTCGCGCAGGGGCAGGGCGGTCTTGGCGCCGGCGGCTTCTTCCGAGTGGTAGGCGCCGGACTCGGTGCGACCGACGACCTCGATCGTGGACAGCTGGGCCGCGGCCGGAGCTTCAGCGGTTTGAGCAATGGCAGGCCCGGCGAACAAGGGCGCCATGGCCAGGGCAAGCGGGAGCAGACGGAACCCGGCAACCCGGTTCCCTGCGAAGTAGATGGGGATCATGAACGGCACTCGACAAGACGGCCCGCCCGCGCTGCGAAGGCGCGGCAAGGCACGAAAGCTGGTACGCCACCGGGCGGCTGCGAAGCACCGGGCGGCAGGAGGAGGAATCGGCAGCCCGCCTCAGCGGCGGGTGTCAGGTCGGTGCAGGGGGATCGCGCGAAGCGAAGGGCCAACGGCCCGGACTGGGAACGAAGGCGGCCGCTGGCTGCAGCCCGAGGGGCGCGGCCGGCGCGGCCAACGCAGGAAGGAGAGCCGGCGCGGTTGCCGGCATGCCGGCCTGATGCGCGCAGGCCAGGCACCGCGCACACAGCCCTGGGACTTCATCGTCGTGCCCGGAGGATGCGGTGTCCTCGTCCGCTTCCAGCAGGCGCCATTCCTGCGCGATGTCCGTCCCGACCTGCCGCAGATGCTCCGCATCGTGCAGGGGCATGCCGACGGCCGTGTTGAAGAACACGGCGAGCAGCAGGAGTCGGAGCAGGATGCGGCGCATGGGGGAGGCGAAGGGCTGGCATCATACTATCGAGAATAGATTCTCAAGAAAGGCTTAGCCCTGAAACGGCCGGCTTCTTGCCTCTCTCAGCGCCAGCCAGCCGCCTTGAGCTTGTCTGCCAGCTGCTGCGCCACGACTGCATAGCCCTGCGCGTTCGCATGAATGCGATCCGAACGCAGCGCCGCATCGGACAGAACGGCGGAATACACGTCCGGGATCAGAAGTGCCTTCTCGGCCGCCGCCACCTCTTCATAGAACCCGGCATCGCTGAGCGCACCGACCGTCGCCCGCAGCGGCTCGGGTGCCGGTGTTGCGATCACGGCCACGTAGGGCGTATGCCCAAGCGCCTGACGCACGATGGCCGCCACGTTGTCTTTCGTCGCCTGCTGCGACACGCCGCGCAACATGTCGTTGCCGCCGATGCCGACCAGAACCGCGTCATAGCTGCCCGCCGCCAGCAAAGCCTCCAGCCGCTTCAGCGCGCCGGCCGAGGTGTCTCCATTGACACCTTCGTTGTCGATCCGCCAGCCCGTCAGCTGCGCCAACAGCGCCGGCCAGGCCTGCCCGGGCGCCGCACCATAGCCCACGGTCAGGCTGTCGCCCAGCGCCAGGACGCGCGCATCGGATTTCAGCGCAGCAACGGCTGCCTTGCGCTTGCCGCAGGCCATCAGGATCAAGGCCGACTGCAGACCAGCCAGCATGAGAAGGTGTCGTCGGTTCATTTCAGTCAATGTCCATGGAGCTCGCGTTGTCGGGCGCGATTATCCGAGACCAGCGTCCGCGGCGAAGCAGTGCATCCAGGACTTCATGCGCTGGCACAATGACTGGATATGCATACAGCCTTGGTGCCATCAGCCGGGCCCTCCGTGGCCGCCATGACGGTGTCGGTGCGCACGCTTTGCGCGTTCGCAGCCAAGGCTGGCGATTTGGACATCCGGTTCGTGCCCGCGCCAAGCGCGCTGGAGGGAATGGCCGGCCACAGGCTGGTTCAGGCCCGACGTGGCCTTGGCTACCAGAAGGAAGTGGCGCTGGCCAGCCGCTGCGACTCGCTGCAGGTGAGGGGGCGCGCCGACGGGTTCGATGCGGACAAGGGTCGCGTGGAAGAAATCAAGACCTTCCGCGGCGATTTGGAGGCCATGCGCTCGAACCACCGCGCGCTGCACTGGGCGCAGGCTTGGTGCTATGGCTGGATGCTGTGCGAGCAGGAGTCGCTGGCTTCGATCACGGTTGCGCTGGTCTATCTGGAGATCGCGACGGGCGAGGAGACGGTGCTCGAGGCACGCTGCACGCGCGAAGCGCTGCGTGCCGACTTCGAGGCGCTTTGCGCGCGGTTCATGGGTTGGGCCAAGCAAGAGGACACCCGGCGCGCCGTGCTGGCCGCGCAACTGGACACGCTGGCCTTCCCGCACGCCGGCTTTCGCGCGGGCCAGCGCGAACTGGCGCAGGGTGTCTACCGCGCGGCGAGCGCACAACGCTGCCTGATCGCACAGGCGCCCACGGGAATCGGCAAGACGGTCGCGACCCTCTACCCGCTGCTGCGGGGATGGTCGACCCACCAGACCGACAAGATCTTCTACCTCACCGCGAAGACGCCCGGCCGCGCGGTGGCGCTGCAGGCGCTCGACCTGATCGGCGCCGGCGCCGCTGCGCTGCGGGTGCTCGAACTCACCGCCCGCGACAAGGCATGCGAGTACCCGGGCCGTGCCTGCAGCGGCGAGACCTGCCCCCTGGCGCGCGGCTTCTACGACCGGCTGGCGGCCGCGCGCGACACGGCAGCAACTGCGCGCCGGCTGGACCGTGCGCGCCTGCGCGAGATCGCACTGACGCATTCGGTGTGCCCGTACTACCTGGCGCAGGAGATGGTGCGCTGGAGCGACGTGGTGGTCGCGGACTACAACTACTACTTCGACAGCAGTGCGCTGTTGTTCGCACTGACGCAACAGGAAGAGTGGCGCGTGGCGGTTCTGGTGGACGAGGCGCATAACCTGCTCGAACGCGCGCGCGGCATGTATTCGGCGACGCTGGACGAGCGGCTGCTCGCGACCGCGCAGCAGGCGGCCCCGGGCCCCATCAGGCGCGTGCTGGCAGCGGTGCAACGCGAGTGGCAGGGCGTCCAGAACGCGCAGCAGTGCACCTACGAGGCGCGAGATGCGATACCCGAGCGATTCCATCATTCGCTCGAGGCTGCCGTGAGCGCGATCGCCGAACATCTGGCGGCGGGTCCGCCTCCTGCGCAAGGGCCGCTGCTGCGCATCTTCTTCGACATGCTGCATTTCGCGCGCATGGCCGAATCTTTCGGCCTGCATTCGGTGTTCGAGAGCTCGCTGGGAGCCGAGCAAGAGGGCACGCTTTCGCTGCGCAACCTGGTGCCGGCACCGTTTCTCAAGGGCAGATTCTCCGGGTCGATCACGACCGTCTGCTTCTCCGCCACCATCGCGCCATTCGGCTTCTATCGCGACGTTCTCGGCCTGCCTGACGGCAGCGCTGAACTCGATGTGGTCTCACCCTTCCGGGCGGATCAATTGCACGTGCGCGTCGCGTTGGATCTGTCCACGCGATTCGGCGACCGGGCCCAATCGCTGCATGCCCTGACCGCCTTGATCGGCTCGCAGTTCCGCGAGCAGCCCGGAAACTACCTCGCGTTCTTCAGCAGCTTCGCCTACCTGGAACAGGCCCACACCGTGTTCAGGCGGCACCATCCCGACGTCGCCACATGGGCACAGTCGAGCGGCATGCCGGAGGCGGAACGGGAGACTTTCGCCGCACGGTTCGTGGCGGGTGGCCAAGGCATCGGCTTCGCCGTGCTTGGCGGTGCTTTCGGGGAGGGGCTGGATCTGCCCGGCGACCGGTTGATCGGAGCGTTCATCGCCAGTCTCGGCCTGCCCGAGCACGACGCCATGAACGAGGTGATGCGCGCCCGAATGGAAGTGTTGTTCGGCACGGGCTACGACTACACCTACCTGTTCCCGGGGTTGCGCAAGGTCGTGCAGGCCGCGGGCCGCGTTATCCGGACGGAACAGGATGCAGGCGTGGTCTATCTGATGGACGATCGTTTTGCGCGGCCCGAGATTCGCCGCCTGCTGCCATCGTGGTGGCGCGTTGAGACCGCGCTCAGCGGCACTCGTAGTCCGCCGCTGCCTTCGCCGTCCCCGTCCCTTTCCACGTGATCCTCTTTGGATATACGCATATCGGGTAACTCACGCTGTTGTCGCGCGAAGAGATCACCATCTCGCCCGGCGCCACGCCGCGCTCCACCCAGTCGACCAGCGCGCTGAACATCAAGTCCCTGTCGCGCGTCGGCGTCTGGTTGGCGTTGCCCGGCAGCCAGGGCATGGGAACGACGTTGTTGTTGCCGGCCACCGTGAAGGCACGGCCCTGCGAGCTGTGTGCCATACCGGGAATGTTGTACATGCGCAGGAACTGCTGCACCTGCGCTTCTCCGCCTGCGCTCGCCTTCACCCGCTCATACCAGTGAACCGCGCCCTGCGCCGGAATCACGTCCTCGGCCAGGCCGTTCCACAGGATCATCTTGCGGTTGCCGCTGCGGAAGCGGCCGAGGTCGGCGTTGTCGGTCAGGTAGTCGCGCAGGAAGGGCAGGGTGTCGATGCGAAGGAATGCCTCGGCATAGCCGGGCAGCGTCAGTTCGCGCCAGCGGTTGCGCACGGTGGTCGAAGTGTTGGTGATCGGGATGCCCGACGCCGCGGGCGCAGCGGCGGCATAGGCCACGTCCTGCATTGCCAGTGCCAGCGTGTCGCTGCCGGCAACGCTGGTGATCTGGGTGCTCAGGCTGGAGCCGCGCGTGGGGGCCCACCACAACTGCTTGCTGCCCAACACGCGGCCAGCACGGCCGTCGGTGGTCTGCGCAGGGTCGTAGCTGCCGTCACGGGTCGGGCCGTACCAGATCTTGTTGAGCGCCACTGCTTCCTTGGCCGACATGCAGGTGGCCGCGTCGGCGTTGCTGCCGGTCACACCCTGTCCGGTGACGCCGGTGCACAGGGCGCCAGCATCGCGCAGCGGGTCATAGCTGCAACTGAACGGGTCGACCAGGAAGCCGAGCTTCTCCTTGTCGCAGTTGGCCACGGCGCGCGCATTGGCGGCGGCGACCTTGCGCGCGAAGGCGTCGGCCGCAGGCCTGTCCAGCGCAGTGATGCCGAGTTCCTCCTTCATGACGATCTGCGGATAGAGCCCGGCCAGGCTGAAGCGGGTCACGCTGACGGCCGGCTGCGCGATCAGGTAGCCGTCATACAGGTCGGGACGTTCCTGGGCCACCTTCAGGCCTTGGCGGCCGCCCTGCGAGTGGCCATCGTAGTAGCTGTAGCGCGGCGTCCTGCCGTAGTAGACCTCGACCAGCGCGCGTGTCTTGATCGCCTGCTCGTAGATGGCGCGGCTGCTCATGTCGCGAAAGCTCTCCTCGTTGACCCGGCCGTTCGACAGGAACGCGAATGAGGCGTCCTGGTAGTGCGGTTGGCCGCCGTCGTGCGTGCCCGAGGCATAGCCCATGTTGGCGTTGACGATGGCCGGCACCTTGCTGCCGATCGGCTCAGGGTAGCGGTGCCCGCCGCCCACCCAGCCGCCACCGCCATAGTTGCGGATGCGTTCGTTCCATACAGCGGGCGCCGGCAGCCAGACCTCGATGCCGATGCCTTGCGACCAGGAGCGAGCCGTCGTGTCCTTTTCCGCGGTGGCGCCCGGGCCGACAAGCAGCTTGACCAGGCACATGTCGGTGGCGGCCGTGATCGGCTGCGGAGAGTCCACCGCCACCAGCGGCGTGCCCTTCCGGATGTTGCGCACGGCCACCACGGTCGTCAGGGCGTCGGGCTTGAATGCGGACTTGAGGCCATCGTCGCAGGCAAGCGGCTTGCTCGGCGGGGTCGCCACCGTACCGCAGGCAGGCAGCAGCAACGCGCCCGCGAACAACACGCACAGGGTTTGGAATTTCATGGTGGACTGTAGTCATCGACCCGTCCAGGAGGAGGGCAGGGAGCGAGCCTGGAACACGATGATCGTTCGCTGGCAACCGATGATCGATCGCTTCCAGGGTTTCCACCAAAATGGCGCCCACAGGGTCGAGCATCTGGAGTGCACTCAGCGACCCTTGTCCTCCCAGTCCACCCAATCCACCGGATGGGTTTCGAGATATCGGCTGACGGTGGCGCCGATGGTCGGAAAGAACGCCGCTTCCCCAAGCTGCGCGAAAAGCCCGAACCGCTTCAGCTTGTCCTTGACGGGATCCTTCATCTCGGCAAAGCACAGCTGAATGCCAGCCGCGTGCAGGGTTTCGATCAACTCGGCCAGCATGTCGGCGGAGGTCACGTCCACGCTGGTGATTGGTTCCGCGGCAACGACCAGCCAGCGCACTGGCGTAGGCGACGAAGCCACAGCGTCGAGCACCCGGTCGTGGAACAGCTCGGCGTTGGCGAAAAACAGCGGCGCATCCCAGCGAAACAGAACCAGACCGGGGATGAGACGCGCGTCGGGATAGCGCGTGATGTCGTGGTAGCCCTTGACGCCGTCGGCGCGTCCCAGCACCGCGAAATGGGGGCGCCAGGCATCCCACAGGAATTCGATGACCGCGATCACGATGGCCAGGCCGATGCCTTCAATCGCGCCCAGCACGGCCACGCCAACGGTGCATGCGATCGACAGCCAGAACTCCCAGCGCTGGATGCGATAGATCCGTCGCAGGTCGGTGACCTCGATCAGGCCGATGGCCGATGCGATCACGACCGCGGCCAATGCGCTGGTGGGCAAGTTTTTCAGCAGATCCGGCGCCACCACCAGCAGCAGGGCAACGGCAAGCGCGCCGACGACTCCGGTCAGCTGGGTCTTGGCGCCTGCGGCCTCGGCCACCGGCGTGCGTGACGAACTGCTGCTGACAGGAAATCCCTGAAAAAATCCGGCCGCGAGGTTGGCGGCGCCGAGCGCCACCATCTCCTGGTTCGGGTCGACATAGGTGTGGGTCCGCGCCGCATAGACACGAGAGAGCACGCTGGTGTCGGCGAACGAGACGAGAGCGACGGCGCAACCGCCGATCAGGACGGGGACGATGTCGGCGGTAGTGATCCATGGGATGGCGAAGGCAGGAAGACCTTGGGGGAGGGCGCCGAGAACCGACACCCCGGCGCGTGCCGCAAGGCCCAGCACGCCAACGACCACGGTCGCTCCCACAACGGCGATCAGGGTGCCCGGCAAGCGCTTGCTGCCCTTGAGCAGCAGGATGACCGCCAGGGTGCCCGCGCCGACCATGAACGTGGTCCAGTTGGTCTTTCCATCCATCACCGCATTGGCGATGGCCCTCAGGTTCCCCAACGGCCCATCGCCTTCGATCGAAAACCCGAAAAGCTTGGGCAGTTGGCTGATCAATACCGTCAGCGCGATGCCGTTCATGTAGCCGTAGCGAATCGGCTTGGAGAGAAGCTCGGTGACGAAGCCCAGGCGCGCGACGCCGGCAAGGATGCACACCGTCCCCGAAACGATCGCCATCATGCCCGCAAGGGCGACCGCGCGATGCGGGTCGCCGCCAGACAGTGGAAGGACGACGGCGAGCATGACGGCAGCCAACGAGGAATCCGGGCCCAGCACCAAAATCCGACTGGGTCCGAACACGGCGTATGCGAGCAACGGAACGATGGTCGCGTAGAGCCCATAGATGCCGGGTACGCCCGACGCCTGCGCGTAGGCGATGCCGACGGGCACCAGCATCGTGGTCAGCACCAGTCCGGCAACGATGTCGTGCCGCAACCAGGCCATTTGGTACCCGCGCAGCGTGCGAAGTCCCGGCATCCAGCGGGTCCACCCGGTCTGATCGGCGGCCTTCGTCCGCAGCGCAATGCGGCCCGGTTCCGGGAGAGGGGATGAAGGATCCAAATTGCTCATAAGCCGCTGGCCGCTTGGACGACAGTGCAGATGCGCGTGAGCAAAGGCAAGAGGGAAGATGCGGGTGGGTCGACAATGCTTCGATGGTGCAGAAACAACCTCCCGCTTTCCAGCCCTTGACCGGCATCTATGAGCCGTCGGCGATCCAGCAGTTGCCGGACGGGCGCTTTCTTGTGGTTGAGGACGAAAAGAGCCATCCCTTCAGTTTGGTCGTGATCGGCGCCGATGGAAGTGTCGACAGTACCGAGATCACTGCCGGACTGTTTCAGATCTTCAGTGACTTCTGGAAACTCGATGATCTGGAAGGACTTGCTTTGGATCGCGCAGGCTTCGTCTACGCCATCACATCGCATTCTCGAGATGGCGAAGGCGACGAAAAAAAGTCCCGTGAACGACTGGTTCGATTCCGGATCGATGGGAGCCGGGTTGCAGATACAAAAGTCGTCGATGGCTTGAAGCGCGCCTTGACGGCGAAGCATCCTGTACTGGCCTCGGCAGCCAGGATTCCGGATGTCAAAGTCGGCGGCGGGCTCAATATTGAAGCGTTGGAGATCAGCCCGGACCAGCAACGACTGCTGATCGGCTTTCGCAGCCCGTTGCACGACGGCCGCGCGATCATTGCCAGCGTCGAGAATCCGCGTGGCCTCTTTGAGGCAGACGAAGCACCCGGGGTGGCGGCTGATCTCGACGAGTTGGACCTGGGCGGCCATGGAATTCGCGGGTTGTCTTACGTCCCCTCCATCGGCGAGTACCTGGTCATCAGTGGGCCGGTTTCGCGCGAGCCAGGCCAGTTCGCCCTCTGGCTCTGGAATGGTCAGCAAGACGGCGCGGCGCGCCGTGTCACGGTCCCGGGTCTTCAGGGCCTGGAGCACGCAGAAGGGGTGAGCCCGGCCGTCATCGACGGGGTCGCCCGAATCATCATCGTCAGCGACGATGGGAATCGGAAGGCAGGACGATCAGCGAGTTATCTTCTGCTGGATCTCGACCAACTGCAAACTGCGCATTGAATCGGCCTGCCCCGGGGGAATGCCCGGCGGGATTGAACCATCACCCCTGCGCTAAGCTCAACTCCATATGTCAACAGTGGGCAAGGTCCGGGTCATTTTTGTTTCGAAGCGCAACTCGCTGCGAAGCGTTCTTGCGCATGCATGTCTCGAACATATCGGCGGTGAGCGTTTTGCAGCCCTGTCGTGCGGCTCTCCAAAGCACCTCGCCAGCGAAATTCATCCAGCAGCGCTTGGTGCGCTGGCGAGCGCCCGGATGCGACCGCCTCTCAGTATCCCGACAAGTTGGGGGAAGTTGAGGGAGCAAGGTGCCGGCAGAGCCACGTTCATCATCACGCTGGACGATGAGACTATCGGGGAACAGCCGGCTTGGCCGGGGCAACCAGATACCGCACTTTGGTCGATGCCGGACGTTGCTGCATTGGAAGATCCGGAAAAGGCGGCCTACGGCGCCATCCAAACCCTCTACGCCCTTCGACGCAGACTCGAGTTGTTCATCAACCTGCCACTGGCCAAAGGTGACCGGACGTCTCTCCGAGCCGATGTCCGGGATTTGGGAACCATGAGATAGCACTGCGCCACCGCGCAGCCGCCCTTCGTCACCGGGCGACGGCTGGCGGCGGCAGGTGGGACTTGCCGGCTTCGGTCATGGCGTGATTCAGGGCAGCACCATGACCTGCAAAGCCAGTCGCAGCCCGTGCTCGTACGCCTCATCGACCGATATCGCACGAGCGGCCCGTCCTGGCTGGTTCGCGTCGAGTGCATCGCGCGTCGAACTGTCTGGCGTGGCTGCCACCAGCTCGCGCCACCGCGAAGCGGGCAGCATCAGGGCCTCGCCGCCGGCCCCTTGCAGGACGATGCCTGCGAGACGACCACTGGCATCGAGGACCGGTCCCCCGTGCGGCCCGTCGGCGACCTCGATACCCAATCGCCGGAGTTTGGCGTTGCCCTCGACAAGGCCGAAGAAGCCTTGGCTCAGCGACGGCCAAGCGGGCACCGCGGTGTCGGATGTCGCGTATTCCACGGCAAAGCCGACACTCCCGGCGAAAGGATCACGACCCGGCATGGGCTGCGTTCCACTGCCATCGAGCGCGGCATCCAGGCGCAGCAAGCTCAGGCCCAGGGCTTCGAAGCCTTGCTTCACTGGATCGATCCGCGCCCGCGTGGTTCGCCCGAGCCCGTTGCGTACCCAGAGCTCGCCGGATGGGGCGAGGCCCGCGACTGCGCTGGGTACCAGAGCCATCGTTCCATCGTTGATCAGCACGCCGCTGGAGACGACTCGCGCCGCCTCCGGCACCGCGGCCTGCATACCTTCCATCAACGCCTGTGGGGCCATCCGATGCGGGCCTTGCAGCAGCAGACCGGTCGCGAGTTGCCTCGGCGCCGAGAAAGCCCGGCGCACCTCGAACGCCACGGGGTCATGCGGCGAGCGCTCCAGGGTGCCTTGCAGCGAGCGTTCGGCGACCGCCGCTTGCCCACCCGCGCGCAACAACCACGCATACAGGGCACCCGCCGGCGCGGATTCGAGGTGGGCGCCGGCAACGTGGGCGCAGAACGCCAGCGCGCGCCGGTATTGCCCGGCCTGCATGTAGGCCCGCACCAGCCCCATCTCGGTGTCGGGGGCGTGCAGCATCATCGCGGCGCGGTCGAATGTATCCGTGGCGGCCACCGTATCGCCGCGCGCGAGTTCTGCTTCTGCGCGTGTCAGCAGCGCCAGACGGGCGGCCACCACAGCCGGGTCGAGCACGCGCATGTCCGTGATCGCTGCGGCAGAGCGTGGCGCGACTCCGCTCGCCGCGGGCTGTGCGTCGACAGGCGCGCCGGGCACGCCCAATGCGACCACCGCGAGCGCGACCAGGGACACATCTCGAAGGCTTGCCTTCAACTGTCGAGCCCGTCAAGGCAACTGCGTGATGCGGGGGATCGCCAGCGCTGGCAGCGTCGGGTCATAGGCGGGCTTCGGCGCCTTGTAGCCGGCGTTGAGATAGGCGGTGAGTGCATCGATGTCCTGGGCGCCACCGAGCACGTTGGTGCCGCCCAATAGCACCGTGAAGCCGTCACCGCCGGTGGCCATGAAATTGTTGACGGTGACCCGGTAGGTCCTGGTCGGGTTCAGCACCACGCCGTTGGCCACGATCGTCTCCGGGGCACCTGTCGCTACGGGCGGTGTGACAGTGACGTCGGTCGGTGTCAGCACCATGCTGACGATCTTGGAGCAAGGCGCGGCGGACGCGCTCCATGCGTACTTGACGCCGTTCGACACCTGCATGACGCGCTGCGCGGTCTGGCCCCGGCACCCGGTGAACTGCTGCTCCAGCACGTCCTTGAGCTGCTGCGCGGTCAGCGTCAAGGTCACCAGGCTGTTGCCAAAGGGCTGCACCGTGAAGGCGTTGCCGTAGGTGACGTTGTAGGGATAGCTGGCCCCAGCGACCGCGAAGCCAGGATTTCTCACGCCGCCGGCGTTCATGAACGCCATCACGGCGCCGCCAAGCGCCGCCGGCTGAGTGGCTTGCAACTGGGCGTCGGCGATCAGGCTGCCGGCCGGCATCTCGCCAGCGCCATTTGCTGCATTGGGCAGCGGCGCGGTGATGGTGCCGATCACCTGGTTGGCGAGCGGCGACACCAGTGCGTTGTACCCGTCGACCACGTTCTTCACGCTGGGGTCGGTGACGATCGCCTGGTTGATCGCCACGTCCGTGCGATCCACCAGCCGGTTCGTCGCTGAAACGGCGATCACCTCGTGCGAGCGCGGATGCAGCGTCAGATCGATGTCGGTCAAGACGCGGCCGAAAGCGCTCGCGCTCGTGACCGGAATCAGCCGACCCTGCCTGTTCGGCAATCCGGTCGGGCGCGGCGTGCTCACAGTCGCGCCGTTGACGCTCTTCACGTCGACAGTGTTCGACGAACAGTTGTACGCGGCATGCGTGTGCCCGCTGATCACCAGGTCGACGCCGTTTCCGAGGCCCTTGACGATCTTCGCGATCTCGGAGTCGGTGCCGTCGGCGTTCTTCAGGTCGCCATCGCAGCCGTTGATGTCGCCGACGTTGGGGCTGGTCTGAAACCCGCCCTGGTGCACCAGCACGACGATCGCTTGCACGCCCTGTGCACGCAGGTGCGGCACCAGGGCGTTGACTGTCTGCGCCTCGTCGCGGAACTCGAGGCCGGCTACGCCGGTCGGCGTGACGATGCTCGGCGTGCCCTTCAGGGTCATGCCGATGAAGGCGACCTTCGCACCATGGAAAGTCTTGATGCCGTAGGGCGGGAAGAGGGTGCGACCCGTGGCCGTCTCGACGACGTTGGCGGACAACCACTTGAACTTCGCGCCGTCGAAGGTGCCCGGTGCATTCGAACCCAGGCCTTTGCAGCTGTTGGGATCCGGCACGCCATCGGTGAGCTTGCAGCCCCCATTCTGCAGGCGCTTGAGCTCCGCAGAACCCTTGTCGAACTCGTGGTTGCCGACAGCGTTGAAGTCGACGCCGATCTTGTTGAGCGTTTCGATCGCAGGCTCGTCGAAGAACAAGGCCGAGATCAGCGGCGACGCACCGATGAAATCGCCTGCGCCGACCACCGCATTCATCACGTTCTGCGATTTCAATCGGGCCACGTAGGCCGCAAGGTATTCGGCGCCGCCCACGGCGGGCCGCTGCGCAGCCGGAACCAGGGTGTTGACGCCGAAGGTGCCGGGCGATTGCAGGTTGCCGTGGTAGTCGTTGAAACCGATGATCTTGATCTTGATCGGTTCGCGCCCACGGCCGTGGCGGTCGTCATCGCGGTCCCGGTCCCGTCCACGGGCATCGTCGCGATCCCTGTCGCGATGGTCGTCGTTGGCTGCGACGAACTGCCGCAGCCCGGCCGGGCCGGGCTGGGCATGCGCCGGAAGAGCGCCGACGCAGACAGCAGCGGCGGTCAATGCACAGGCGAGCGTGAAGCGGTTCGTCGGCATGGCGGACTCCTGGTTCATCCATCGGCTTCGAAGGGCAGGGCGCGGGGCCCGCGCTCGCGCTGACTATCGCCATCGTGGGTGACCGTGTCGTGACGCCTGGAGCCTGTCCACGTCCTTAGGACTTACTCCATCGGGATTCCCGCCTCCTTGACGACCTTGCCCCACTTGGCGAGGTCGGACTTGATCAGCGCGGCGTAGTCCTGCGGCGTGCCGCCCTGGATTTCGATGCCGACAGCCTCCAGCTTGGCGCGCACGTCGGGCAGCTTCAATGCTGCGTTGATCTCGGCATTGAGCTTTGCGACGATCGCCTTGGGCGTGCCGGCAGGTGCCAGAAACCCGCCGTTCGTGTTGGCGTCATAGCCTTTGAGACCCTGTTCGTCGGCGGTCGGCACATCCGGCAGCAGCGTTGTTCGCTTGCGCGTCGACACCGCAACGGCTCGTACGTTGCCGGCTTTCACCTGCGACTGGATGGCGCTGATCGTGTCGATGTACAGCGCGGTGCGCCCGGCCAGCAGATCCGGCTGGGCGGCGGAAGAGCCCTTGTAGGGGACCAGCAGCACCTGCGCTCCGCTTGCCATGCGGAACATCTCGGCCGCCATTTCCTGCGCACTGCCGCGGCCGGAGGTGGCGACCTTGGCTTGATCCGGATTGGCCTTCATCCAGGCCACCAGCTCGGGCAAGGTCTTGGCGGGGATCTTGGGGTAGATCGCGAACACCAATGGAACCTCGTGGGTGTAGACGATGGGCTCGAAGCTCTTTTCCGGATCCCAGCCCAGGTTCTTGAACAGGAACTTGTTGGTGTTGTGGCTGCCTCCCACGATGCCGATCGTGTAGCCATCGGGCGGCGATTTGGCGAGAACATCCGTGCCGAGGTTGTTCGATGCGCCAGGCCGGTTGTCAACGACCACCGGCTGGCCCATCGACAACGCCAGCTTGTCCCCGACGACGCGGGCAATGGTGTCGATGGCGCCGCCGGGAGGGGCGGGCACGATGATCTTGATCGCGTGGGTCGGGTAGGCCTGCGCAGATGCCAGGGACGGCACCATGGCCAAGGATGCCGAGACGGCAAGGATCTTGAACAGGGATGTGGGTTGCATGGAAGTCTCCTCTTGTGGGTGGTAAATCGTCATGAAGCGCTGCCGACGGTCATCGAGAACTGCCCGATGCCCGCGACGCCCCCGCTGACGACATCGCCGGGCTGCAGCGGGCCGACGCCCGCGGGTGTCCCGGTGTAGATGAGATCGCCTGGCGCGAGCGTCACGGATCTGGACAGCATGGCCACCAGTTCGGGTACAGGCCACGAAAGGTCGCGAACGTCGGCACGCTGCCGTTCAATGCCGTTGACCGTCAGCCACACCGCCCCTTGGCTTGGATGGCCGAACACCGCAGCCGGCAACAAGGGAGTGCAGGGCGCCGATTGGTCGAAGGCTTTGGCAGCCTCCCAAGGACCACCGGCCTGCTTGGCTTGTTGCTGCAGGTCACGCCGCGTGAGATCGAGCCCCGCGGCGTAGCCCCAGATGTGGTGCGATTGCGCCCGCGCCGGGGCGATGTCGCGCCCGCCACGACCGATGGCCACCACCAGTTCGATCTCGTGACAGAAGTCGCCGGTGCCGGGGGGATAGGGCAGCACGCCGCGCGCCGGAACCACCGCGTTGGCAGGCTTCATGAACCAGGCCGGCATTTCCACAGGTGTCGCTTCGTCCTGGCTCCACCTGTAGTTGCGGCCGATGCAGTACACGCGGCCCACGGGGAAAACCGCCGTGCTGCCGGCCACTGGCAAGGTGGTCGGCGCGAGCGCCGGGAACACGAATTCCGTCATGGTCGCGCTTGACATGGGCTCAGGTGGTCAGGCTCATCGTCGGGCGCTCGCCCGCCAGGGCCTGGGCGATGCCGGCCAACACCATCTCGCCCATGGCGGTCCGGGTCTCCCAGGTGGCACTGGCGCGGTGCGCCTGAAGGGTGACGCTGTCGGACCGGCGCAGCGTTGGCGGCACGCGCGGTTCGTCCACGAACACGTCGAGCCCCGCGCCGGCAATGCGGCCGGCGAAGAGCGCTTCCGTCAGGTCGGCCTCGTTGACCAGGCGACCACGGGCGACGTTGACCAGGAAGCCGCGCGGGCCCAGCGCTTCGAGCACTGCCGCGTCGACGATGCCTTCGGCCTGGTCGGCCGCAGCGCACAGCACGAGCGCGTCGGCGTCGCGTGCGAGGTCGACCAGGTCTGCAACGAACCGGTGAGCGATGTCGTCCATCGGGCGCAAGTCGGTGTAGCTGATCGGGCAGCCGAACGCAGCCGCCCGAACCGCGACGGCTCGGCCCACCCGTCCCATGCCGACGATGCCAACGCGCATGCCGCTGAAGCGCCGGGCGAGCGGGATCGCGCTGGGTTGAGGGTGAAGCTCCCACTGGCCGTCGCGCACGAAGCGGTCGCCGGCACACAGGTTGCGGCAAGCCGCGATCAACAGGCCGATGGCCAGATCGGCCACGTCCTCGGTCAGCGCACCGAGGGTTGCGGTAACAGGCACGCCACGGTCGCGGCAGTACGCCAGATCGACAGCGTCGGTACCCACGCCATTGACGGCCACCACCTTCAGGCCCGGCAACTGGTCCAGTATGGCGCGCGAGATGCCGGTGTGCCCGCCGGTAATGGCGGCGTCGATGGATGCGCCGTGTTCACGCAGCCAGGCCTCCTGGTCGGCCACCTGGAAGAACTTGTGAACGGTGTAGAGCGATGCGAGCTTCTCATTGATCTCGGGGATCAGGATCGGATTGAGCTGGAGGATCTGGGGTTTCATGTCGAGCGTTCAAAGAGAGGAGGCAGCGTGGCCTGCGTTCGAGCCTGCGTGTTCAGGGATGTGTGCATGTTAAAAATGGATTGATATATCAGTCAATATTGACGTATAAAATCAATATATAAAACTTTCTGCAACCGGCCATGGCTTCCTGGATTTCAATGGACGAGGCGTGCCGCCTCCTCGGGGTTCGACCCCAAACGGTGTACGCGTACGTGAGCCGCGGCAAGCTCGAAGTGATGCCCGATCCGGCCGATACGCGTCGCAGCCTCTACCGCGCCGAAGATGTGGCGGGGCTGGCCAAGCGCAAGCAGGCCGGCCGCAAGCACGAGACGCTGGCCGCCAACACGCTGTTCGGCTCGGAGCCCAGCATCCCGACTGCCCTTTGTGCCTTCTTTCGCGGGCGCCCGTACTACAGGGGGCAGGACGCCGTGAGCCTGGCCAGGTCGGCCGAACTGGAAGACGTGGCGCAACTGTTGTGGGCTGCCGAGCAGCCCGTCGACTTTTCTTCACCTGTCACATCTGCGCCGACGGCGTTGGCCAAACCCGGCCGAATCGCTGCCTTCACTGCCCTGGCCGGCCTGGCGGCCGTCGGACATTCCACCCGCGGACGCCTGACGCGGGTGTTGCACAACGAGGCCCAGGGCCTGGTAGGTCAGTTGGCCAATGCTTTCGGGGCCCGGCAAGGGCGCAAGCCCCTGCATTTGCGATTCGCGCAAGGATGGAAGCAATCGACCCAAGTGGCTGATTTGCTGCGAACGGCCATGGTGCTGCTGGTGGATCATGAGCTGACGAGCTCGGCGTTTGTGGCGCGCATTGCAGCGTCCACCGGCGCCTCGCTGCCGGCATGTCTTCTGGCCGGATTGACTACGCTGTCGGGGCCTTTGCATGGCGATGCCTCAGGTCGCGTCCAGGCGCTGTTCGGCGAAGTGGAACGAATGGGCGAAGACCATGTCGTGGCCCACTACCTGTCGACTGGTCTACCGCTGGCGGGTTTCGGACATCACCTCTATCCCGATGGCGATCCGCGCGCGGCTGCCTTGCTGGCGCTGTTCGAGCCGCCGGAGGTGATCGCGCGTTTCATCGAAAAGGTAGAGACGCTGACCGGTCTGCAGCCCAACATCGACGTGGCCCTGGCCGCCTTGGTAGCCCACTATCGGCTACCCGCCGATGCGGCCTTCGGCCTCTTTGCAACGGCGCGCGGCGTGGGGCTCATGGCGCACAGCCTGGAACAACTCGGCGTGGGGCAGGTGATTCGTCCGCGCGGGCGCTATGTGGGTGCGATGCCCGAGGCGCAGAACACCCATCCCTAGGTCGCTGTCGATGCCGTGACACATGATGGCGGTTGCTATCATGGAAAGATGCAGCCAGGAACAACCGTGCCAGCGAAGAAGACCAAATGCGGTTCAAGCTGAGAACGAAGACAGCGCTGCTGATCACGTCGCTCGTCCTCGCCCTGGTCGGTGCGACGGGCTGGTGGCAGTACCGGAATCTGTCCAGCGAGTACGTCAACCTGATGCGCGAGCAGCAGCAGGCGCTGACCGAGAGCGCTGCGGCGGATCTCGACTACAAGCTTGGCGTTCATCTGGCCGCTCTGACGCGTGCGGCCCGGGAGCTCGGCACGCAGGGCTTCGCGGACGCCGCGGCGCAGCAGCGTTTCCTGGCGGACAAGGATCTGCGCGCGATGTTCGACAACGCCGCGCTCGCGACGCTGGACGGCGCCATCATCGCGATCAACCCGCCTGCCACCCAGCCCCCGAACGTCGCCGACCGCGACTACTTCCGGCGCGTGCGCGACCTGGGCCAGCCCGCCATCTCGGCACCCTTGCTCACCAAGGGCTCGCACCAGCCTGCCGTTGTCATGGCCGTTCCCGTCGCGGGATCGGACGGCCGCCTCGTCGGCGTGCTGGGTGCGGCGTTGAACCTGCAGCGCGCCAACGTGCTCGGCGATCTGAGTCGCGCCACCGTCGGCCGGGGCGGCTACTACGAGATCGTCACGCGCGGCGAGTCGCCGCAGGTCGTCATGCACCCCGATGCGAACCTTTTGCTCAAGCCCGCAGCCGCAGCCGCCGTCGCCTTCACTGGCGGTACCGAGAACGACCTGGCAACGCACGCCACCGTACGCAGTGCCGACTGGGATCTGCGCCTGATCGTGCCGGCCCGCATCGCCTACGCGCCGCTGGAGCAGGCGAGGCGAAACCTGCTGCTGCAATTGCTCTGGCTGGGCCTGGGCTGCGCGCTCCTGGTCTGGCTGGGGACCACTTGGCTCATGCGCCCCCTGGAGGCGTTGAGCAGCGCGATCCGCACTCTCCGCCATTCGCCGGGCAGCCAGGTAAAGCTCGATGTCGTCGCCAACGACGAGCGCGGCGATCTGGCACGCGAGTTCGACGCTTTGATGGCCGACCTGCGCGAGAAACGGCTCGAGATGTCGGCGGTCACCGATGCATCACCGGTGGGATTGTTCCGTTGCGACAGTGACGGTCGCATGACCTACGTGAACGACGAGTATCTGGCGATTCACGGACTCGAGCGGAAGGATGCGGGGGAGGGCTGGCTCAGCCTCGTGCGCGAGGAGATTCGGGAAAAGGTTCGCCAGGAATGGATTCGCATCGTCAATGCAGCCGACCCGATGAACGCCACGCGCCGGCTCCACCGCAGGGACGGAACCCAGGTACTGGTGACATTGCGAAGCCGGCCTGTACTCGCCGAAGGCCGCGTCATGGGCCATGTCGGAACCGTGACCGACATCACCGAGCGCACTCAGGCCGAACGGGCCCTTCGCACGCTGACCGCCATCTTCGACATGACGACCGACTACATCGTCCAACTCGATGCGACCGGGCGGCTCATCTACATGAATCCGGCAGCGCGGCGCCGCACGGGGCTGGACATGAACGCACCGATCGAACAGCTGAAGATCACCGACTTCAATCCACCGAAAACGATGGAGAGATTCAAGTCGGAGGTGGTGCCTACCGCGGTGAGCACCGGCGTCTGGGTGGGCGAGTCGATGGTGTGGAATGCCGAGCGGCAGGAGTTCCCGGTCAGCCACATGGTGATCGCGCACCGCGACAAGCACGGCAAGGTGGAGTATTTCTCGGGGTTGATGCGCGACATCTCGGCGGCCAAGATTGCGGAGCGTGCGCTGCGCGACAGCGAGCATCGCCTGCGCATGGTGACGGATCACCTGCCGGCGCTGATCTCCTATCTGGACCGCGACCTGCGGTTCCGGTTCGTCAACAAGGCCTACCAGGACTGGTTCGGCGTCGAGCCTGAACAGCTGCTCGGCCGGAGCCTTCATGAGTTCTACGGTGACGAGGCGTGGGCGCAGATGGAGCCGCACATGCGCGCGGCGCTGGCCGGGCGCCAGATCACGTACGAGCGCAGGCTGGTGACGCCTGGCGGGCGTCGCGATATCCAGGCGACCCTGGTTCCGGAGTACGACGAACATGGGGAGGTGATGGGCCTCTATACGCTGGACAGCGACATCACCGCGCATCACGAGGCGGAAGAGGCACTGCAGGAAAGCGAGGCCCGCCTGCGCACGGTGGCCGACGCGCTGCCGATGCGTGTGGCCTACATCGATGCGGATGAGCGCTATCGATTCAACAATCTGGCCTATGAGCGCGGCTTTGGACTCTCCCGGGATCAGATTGAGGGGCACACCGTCAAAGAGCTCCTGGGCGAGCCGGCCTACCAGACCGTGCAGCAACACATACTCGCCGCATTGGCCGGCGAGGCGGTCACCTTCCAGAGCGAAATCACCAAGAGCGACAGCTACTACTGCTACGAAGCCCAGTACATCCCCCAGCCAGCGGTGAACGACGAGACCATCGTCGGCTTCCATGCGGTGATCACCGACATCACGCGCCAAAAGCTCGAGGAGAAGCGCCTGGTGAATCTGGCGCAGATCGATCCTCTCACTGGTCTGCTCAATCGCGCAGGGTTCGACGTGCGCCTGACAGAGGCGATGGAACACGGCCGCAGCACAGGCGCGTTGATGGCGTTGATGTACCTGGACATCGACGGCTTCAAGCAGATCAACGATCAGTACGGGCACCAGGCGGGCGACGAACTGCTGCGAGGCTTCGCCGGGAGGTTGTCGCAGGCGTTGCGCTCGAGCGATGTCCGCGCACGCCTGGGCGGCGATGAGTTCACGGTGATCATGGAAGGCTTGCCCAATGCCGACGTTGCAGCTTCCGCCGCCGAGAAGTTGATCAACGCCATGCGGGTGCCGTTCGCCATCCAACAGCGGACGATCGTCATCACCACGAGTATCGGTTTGGCGTTCTACCAAGGCGGCACAGCGACCGCTGCCGCGCTCATCAAGCGGGCCGACGAGATGCTCTATCAAGCCAAGAGATCTGGCCGCAACAACGTTCAGGCAGCATCTTTGCCGATCGAAGGCAATCAGCCTTGATCTTGCCGACTCGGGCGGGAAGGTCTCCGATCGATTGAGCGAGCCAGAACGAAAGGCAAGGGGGCAGAGTCAGGCCAGCAGTGTGTCAAGCAGATGCGCCACGTGAACCGCTTTGCGCTGGGCGCCGTCGGCAATCTGGTGCCTGCAACTGGTGCCGTCGGCCACTACGATCGCATCCGGGTTCTTGCGCACTGCGGGCAGCAGGCTGGCTTCGGCCATTTGCATCGACACCGCATAGTGCGAGGCCTCGTAGCCGAAGCTGCCGGCCATGCCGCAGCACGAACTCTCGATCAACTCGGGGCGGGCGCCGGGAATCAGCTTGAGCACCTCGAGGATCGGCGTGACCGCGCCAAATGCTTTTTGGTGGCAATGGCCATGCAGCAGGATCGGCTTGCCAGCGGGCCTGAGCACGATCTCGAAGCGGCCGGCCTTGGCTTCGCGCGCCACGAACTCCTCGAACATCAGCGCTTGCTTGGACACAGTGAAAGCCTTGTCGCCCAGGCCCATCACCAGCGTCTCGTCGCGCAGTGTCAGCAGGCATGAGGGCTCGAGGCCGACGATCGCGATGCCCGCTTCCGCAAACGGGAGCAGCGCATCGATGAGCGCGCCGGCTTTCGCCTTGGCCTCGGCCACCATGCCGCTGGCGAGGTAAGTGCGGCCGCAGCAATGGTGGCCGCCGGCCTTCTCGACCGTGTGCAGGGTGTAGCCGGCCGCCTTCAACACGCGCGCGGCCGCCAGTGCGTTCTCGCTCTCGAAGGTGCCGTTGAATGTGTCGACGAACAGCACCGCCGCCTTGCGGCCAGCACCGGCTGCTGCAAGGGTGTCGTCGCGGCTGGCGAACATGGCGGCGTCGCGGGCGCGCCAGAAGGTGTCGCGGCGCCACGCCGGCAACGAACGCTTGGCGGAAAAGCCCAGGAGCTTCTCCCCCAGCCAGGCAGCGCCCGGCACCGTGTTGCGCAGGTTCAGCAGTCCGGGCCAGCGGCTCGCGAAGTGGGCGTATTCGGGCAGGTGCGCAACCAGCCGGTCTTTGATGGTGTGTCCATGCCTGGCCTTGTAGTGCGCGAGGAACTCGATTTTCATCTTGGCCATGTCGACGCCGGTCGGGCAGTCGCGCTTGCAGCCCTTGCAGCCGACGCACAGGTCCATGGTGTCGTGCATCGCCGCGCTGGTGAAGGCGTCGGGTCCCAACTGCCCCGAGACCGCCAGCCGCAGCGTATTGGCGCGGCCACGCGTCAGGTGCTGCTCATCGCGCGTCACGCGGTAGCTCGGGCACATTGTGCCGGCGTCGAACTTGCGGCAATGGCCGTTGTTGTTGCACATCTCCACGGCTTTGGCAAAGCCGCCCGTGGTGTCGCCTCCTGTACCGGGCGCCGTCGTCACTTCGGTCACCGGATCGGCCTGCACGTTCCACGCCGACCAGTCGAGGATCGGCGTCAGCGAAATGCGCTTGTAAGGCCTTGGTGCGGTGGACGGCGAGAAGCGGAACAATGCGCCATCGTCCATCCTCGGCGGGTCGATGATCTTGCCGGGGTTGAACAGGTTGATCGGGTCCAGCTTGTTCTTGATGGCCCGGAAGGCCTCATTGATGGCGGGCCCGAACTGCCATTCGATCCACTCGCCACGGCACAGGCCGTCGCCATGCTCGCCGCTGAAGGCGCCTTTGTACTTGCGCACCAGCTCACTGGCTTCCTCGGCAATGGCGCGCATCTTGGCGCCGCCATCGGTGCGCATGTCGAGGATCGGGCGCACATGCAGCGTGCCGACTGAGGCGTGCGCGTACCAAGTACCGCGGCTGCCGTACTTGGCAAAGACTTCGGTCAGGCCGTCGGTGTATTCGGCGAGGTGTTCCAGCGGCACGGCGCAGTCCTCGATGAAGCTCACGGGTTTGCCGTCCCCCTTCAGGCTCATCATGATGTTGAGTCCGGCCTTGCGCACGTCCCACAGGTTCTTCTGCGGCGCGTCGTCTGCCATCTGCACCACGCTGCCGGGCAGGCCCAGGTCGCCCATCAGTTCCACCAGCTGCTTGAGCCGCGGCAGCAGAGCCGCCTTGTCATTGCCCGAAAACTCGACCAGCAGGATCGCTGCCGGCTTGCCGATCAGCGCCGTCTCGACAGTCGACCTGAATGCCGGGTTGGTCAGACTCAGCTCGATCATGGTGCGGTCGACCAGTTCCACCGCCGTCGGGCCTAGTTTTACGATGTGCTGCGCCGAATCCATCGCGGCGTGGAAGGTCGGGAAGTTGACGATGCCAAGCACCTTGGCGCGTGGCACCTCGCTGAGCCTGAGCGTCAGGCTGCGGGTGTAGGCCAGCGTGCCCTCGGCGCCGACCAGCAGGTGTGCCAGGTTGACGGTGCCGTCGGTGGTGTACGGTTTCTCGTTCTGGTTGTCGAAGATGTCAAGGTTGTAGCCGGCCACCCGGCGTAGCACCTTGGGCCAACGCGTGGCGATCTCGCCGCGGTGCTGCGCGGCCAGCTGACGCACATGGTTGGCGATGTCGGTGGCACGGGATCCGAGTGTCGACACCGGCCCGAAGTCCACCAACTCACCGTCGGACAGCCAGGCGCTCGCGCCCAGCACGTTGTGCACCATGTTGCCGTAGGCAATAGAGCGCGAGCCGCACGAGTTGTTGCCAGCCATGCCACCCAGCGTGGCTTGGGCGCTGGTCGACACATCGACCGGATACCACAGGCCATGTGGCTTGAGCTGCGCATTCAGGTGGTCGAGCACCAGGCCTGGCTCGACGGTAGCGGTGCGCGCCTGCACGTCGATGTCGAGTACGCGACGAAAGTGCTTGCTGTTGTCGATCACCAGCGCTGCGCCGGTGGTCTGGCCACACTGGCTGGTGCCGCCACCGCGCGCCAGAATTGGCACCTTGAGCTCGCGCGCAATGTCGATGGCGGTGGCGATGTCACGCTCGGTCTTGGGAACCAGAACGCCCACTGGTTGGATCTGGTAGATCGAAGCGTCGGTGGCATAGCGTCCGCGTGAGGCCGCATCGAACATCACTTCGCCTTCGGTCTCGGCGCGCAGGCGGCGCGCCAGTGCCTCGCAGATGTCGTTGGGGGGCAGGGCGGTGCCGGCGGGCTGCAGGGCGTGGGCGGATTCGATCAGCATGGTGTGCGGTGTGGAGCGTGGGCTCAGGATTTGATGGCGTTCGGATAGATCTCCCCGGCGCGCAGCAGGTCGAGCACGGTGTCGCGTTTGCGAAGCAGATGCTCGACCAGCACCTTGCGCAGCGCCGCGCCGTCGCGGGCATCCAGCGCCTCGAGCATCTGTTCGTGCTCCTTGACCGCGCTCTTCCACTTCGCCTCGTTCTGGTTGGTGCGAAAGCGCAGGGACTGCACGCGCGCGTTGATGGATCGGTAGGTAGCGGTGAGCACCGGGTTGCCGGCGGCGTTGTTGATGGCAGTGTGGATCAGCGCGTTGAGGCGGTAATAGCCCGACAGATCACGGCGCGCGTAGCAGGCCAGCATTTCGTAGTGCAGCGCGCGCAGTTCGGCCAGGTCGCCGTCGCCGATGCGCTGCGCCGCCAGCTCGCCGGACATGCCTTCGAGCATCGCCAGCACCTCGAAGGTGTTGAGCACGTCGGCCTCCGTCAGCCGCACCGCCACGGCCCCGCGATTGGGCAGCAGGTCGACAAGCCCTTCGGCCGCCAGAAGCTTGATGGCCTCGCGCAGCGGCGTGCGCGAGACGCGCAACTGTTCGCACAACTCGCGCTCGTTGAGTTTGGCGCCTGGCGCGATGCGCCCCTCGATCAGCATGGTGCGCAACCGCGCGGCCACCTGGTCGTGCAGGGAGAGACGCGAGATTTCAATAATTTCAGCCATGGGTTCTCACAAAAACGGATTTTGCATACAAATTATGGCAGACACAATAGAGAGGTCTAAGTGTTATCGAGCATTCATGTTTGTATTTTGAATGCAAAAATCGTGGTTTTCAAAGGACGCCGCCCATGCTCAACCTTGACTTTCATCCGACCGGTCGCCACTTTCTGCAGATCCCCGGTCCAAGCCCGGTACCCGATCGGATTCTGCGGGCGATGAGCCTGCCCACGATCGATCACCGAGGGCCTGAGTTCGGCGCGCTGGGGCTCAAGGTGCTAGCGGGCGTGCGCGAGATCTTCAAGACCAGGCATCCAGTCATCATTTATCCCGCGTCGGGTACCGGCGCCTGGGAGGCCGCGTTGGCCAATACGCTGAGCCCGGGCGATCACGTCGTGATGTACGAGACCGGCCACTTCGCCACGCTATGGAGCAAGATGGCAACGCGGCTGGGCATCTCCAGCGAGTTTCTGGCCTGGAAGGGCAGCGACGAGCACTTGCCCAATGCGCCCAGTTGGCGCCGCGGCGTACAGGCAGACCTGATAGAAGAGCGCCTGCGCAAGGATCCGGAGCACCGCATCAAGGCAGTGTGCGTGGTTCACAACGAAACCTCCACAGGCGTCACCTCAAACATCGCTGCGGTTCGCAAGGCGATCGACGCGGCAAGGCACCCGGCGCTGTTGATGGTCGACACCATTTCGGGCCTGGCCAGTGCCGACTTCCGCCACGACGAGTGGGGCGTGGATGTGACGGTCAGCGGCTCGCAGAAGGGCCTCATGCTGCCGCCGGGCATCAGCTTCAACGCCATATCGCCGCGCGCACTCGAGGCCATGAAGTCCGCCAAGCTCCCGCGCGCTTTCTGGGCGTGGGACGAGATCGTCGAGATGAACGAATCCGGCTACTGGCCATACACCCCCAACACCAACCTCCTGTACGGCCTGTCGGAAGCGCTGGACATGATCCTCGGCGAAAGGCTGGACAACGTGTTCGCTCGACACGAGCGATGGGCCGCCGGCGTGCGAGCCGCAGTCAACGCGTGGGGCCTGCCGATACAGTGCGCCGATGCCAGCGTCTATTCGCCTGTACTGACCGGCGTGATCACGCCGCCGGGCGTAGATGCCGACGCGCTGCGCCGACTGATCTACGAGCGCTTCGATCTCTCGTTGGGCACCGGCCTTGGCAAGCTCAAGGGCCGCATGTTCCGCATGGGACATTTGGGCGACAGCAACGACCTGACGCTGGTGGCCATGGTGGCGGGCGTCGAGATGGGCCTGAAGCTCGCAGGCGTGAAGCTCGCGGGCAGCGGTGTGCAGGCGACCATGGATCACTTTGCCAGTCACGCAGCATCCGTCGCGTTGCAGCGTGCGGCCTGAGGTGCGATCGACCATGCAACGACGCACTCTCATCCAAGCCGCCGGCGCCGCCGCGGCCACCTTGGGCGTCCCTCGCCTGTTCGCCCAGGAATGGCCCACGTCGCCGGTTCGCATCGTGGTCGGCTTTCCGCCGGGCGGCGGAACCGATGCGCTGGCGCGCGTGGTGGCGCAAAAGCTCACCGTCATGTGGAACCAGCCGGTCATTGTTGAAAACAAGGGCGGCGTGGCTGGCGTGCTGGCGGCCGAGTATGTGTCGCAGCAGCCGAGCGACGGCAGCACCCTGCTGATGGCGCACATCAACAGCCACGCGCTGGCCCCCAGCCTGCAGCCCAAGCTTCGCTACAGCGTGGAGCGCGACTTTGTTCCGATCGTGTTGGTCGGTGTAACGCCCAATCTGCTGATAGCCAGCCCGGCGCAGAAGGCGGCCACGGTCAAAGACATCGTCACCCTGTGCAATGCGACGCCCGGCACAGTGAGCTTCGGGTCGGCCGGCGCCGGTTCGGCGCAGCATCTCGCGCTCGAGATGTTCAAGCTGCAGGGCAGGGTGGACGCGCTGCACGTGCCGTACAAAGGCAGTGGGCCGCTGTTGGCCGATCTCATGGGTGGCCAGATCCAGTACAGCTTCGAAACGATGACCGCGGCCACACCGCACGTGAAGAGCGGCAAGGTGATCGCCGTGGCCCAGACACGCCTGAAGCGTGCCAAGGGCCACCCTTCGGTGCCGACCATGCAGGAGCAGGGCTTCGAGGGCTTCGAGGCCACCACGTGGTACGGCCTGGCCGGCCCTGGGAAGCTGCCAGCGGCCATCGCCGACAAGATCAACCGCGACGTCAACACGGTGCTGGCGATGCCCGACGTGCAGGAGCGGCTCGACACCTACGGCGCCGAAGACGGCGGCGGCTCGCGCGAGAAGTTCAGGCAGTTCATTTCGAGCGAGATCGCGAAGTGGGCCAAGGTGGTCAAGGACGGCAAGGTCAGGGTGGACGGGTAGGCTGCCGCGATGGATACGAATACCCTGGACGAACTCGTGGGCGCGCTGGTAACGGCGCGCAAAGACGGCCGCGCCGTTGCCGCATCCGCATGGCAGGCCAGCCTCGCCGACGCGGCGCAGGCCTATCGGGCGCAAGACGACGTTGCGCGCGCCATGGGATGGTTCGATGCCGCCATGCCGCAGCACTGGAAGTCGGGTGGCCCCTCGCGCGAGGCGGTACTTACCCATGCACCGCTCCCACCGGTCGGCGTGCGGATCAGCCCAGCGAACTTTGCCGATCTGCGTTTCAACGGGCCCGGCATCGAGGCAGAGATTGCCTTGCGACTAGGCGATGCCGTGACGCCGGAGCGCGCTGCCGCACTGACGCCGGAGAACGCGTGCTCGGTGGTTGATGCGATGGCCGTGTCGATCGAGGTGGTGGACTCGCGCTGGCAAGAGGGGCCGCGCGCGCCGGCTCTGCTGCGCTTGGCCGATTCCCAGTCGCACGGCGCCCTGGTGCTAGGCGCGTGGGTACCGTATGCCGAGCTCGACTGGGCGGCTCAGCGGTGCGAGGCGTGCATCGATGCGCAGGAGCCGGTGATCCGCATCGGCACCCATCCCATGCGCGATCCCGCATGGCTGCTGCCGGTGTGGCTGAAGCACGCGACACGGGATGGCGCCAGCGTGCCGGCCGGCACCGTTGTCACCACGGGCTCGTGGGTTGGCATCCTGCCGGTAGTCTCTGGACAGAGGGTTGTAGTCGAATTTCCGGGCATTGGTCGGGCCGAGGCGCTGTTCTGAACATGTCAACGCCAAGCTCAAATGTCGCATTCCTGGCCAGCCGGAGGCAGGACGCAGCGCTTCAAGCTCAGGAGTGCCCTTGAGCGGCGGCGATGCGTGCGGCGTCACATCGTGATCGGAGTTGCGCGCGGACGCCTCAAGGGTCCGCGATAAGCCGCGCAACGATGTGCCGCAGGTCCGGATGCTGAGGCAAGCGAATGCCGAAGTCGCTCTGCAGCACGTCGATGACGGCGTCGACCTCGGTGAGTTGCCGTCGCTCGCTGGCCACACCCAATCGGTGGATGGCGTAGCTGCCATTGCCGAGCGTCCGGCGCAGCCCGGGCCCAGTGCGAGCCGCCACCAGTTGGCCGAGAAACGGGGAGTCCTCGTGCGTCGACACGTACCAGTTGCCCACGACGTAGTCGATGTCGGTCTGCGGCTGCAGGTCGAATACATACATGGCGCGCCAGCTGCCGGCGACCAGTGCCCGAAGGGTATAGCTGCCCTCGTGGTGGGTCAGGCGATAGGGTTCATGCGCAGTGGCCTGTTCTTCTTCGGTGTCCACGCGCAGAGGTCCTGTGGGTACCATGCCTCCGAAACCTACATCGGTGATGTAGCGGCAGCCGTCGAGCAGAACCGTCACCAGCATGTGAGTGCGTGGCGTCGATGCGTCCTCGGGGCCGCCCATAACGACACGTCCGGTGATGCCCCGCGCATCGAATCCCAGCCGTCGAAGCAGTGCCAGGTACAGGCGGTTGAGCTCGTAGCAGTAGCCGCCGCGCCCATCTCCGTTTCGTTCATCGAGGAGTCCTTTCCAAGGGAAGCAATTCGGCGGTGTCAGCATGAGTTCAATCGGGGGCATCGGGGTGGACACGCAGATCCAAGCCCTCACGCAACATGCAGGTTTGGGCTGACCGACGCGCGCCATCCGGTCTGCTTTCCTCCCACGCACTAAAATAATACAATGTATATTATGTTAAATGTAGGTCGCGCTCCGTCGTGAGGTTGGAAAGAAGCACGCAGCGCCGGTTCTTGCATCCCCCCTTTTCGACCGATCGGCCTCGCTGCCTCGAGACCGCCACCAGGTTAATCGGCAGGAGGCTTAGTCGTTGAATCGGATCCCCGCGGTTGCAGGTTCTGGCAGGCCGGGCTCAGTCATTGTTCCGCAGTTGCTTTCCGTCGGCGCATTCGCGCGAACAGCGCGCACAAACCGAAGTTCGTCTTCGAACGCGGCGTTCACGATGCCGTTGTGTGTGATGCCCGCGTAAGTCTTCCACACCAGCGGATTACCGGCCTGACACAGCGCGGCGGCGGCAGCGTATTGCCGGCGCGGTGGGATCGTGCGGTCCGCAAGGCCAGTCCCCAGGAACAGCGGCGCCGGCAGGGCTACGAGGCTCATGTCTGAGGTCTTCACCAGCAGCGTCTGCAGCGCAGCGGGTTCGAGCTTGAACGCATTTGCGGCGTTCAGCCCCTGCTGCTGCTCATAGCCTCGCATCTCGTCCACGCAGGTCTCGCGCGCCATTTTCAGCATGGACTGGGCCTGTGGCGTCACCAGGGATTCCGCCGGCGGCCCGTCGTCAGGGATGGAACCGCCTACCAGGCGCAGCATGGAGAACCGCACTGGGCCGCTAGGGCTGGGCACAGCCTCCGGCGCCTTGTAGCGGGCTTCCGGGAAGGAAGAAAGCAGGCCCGTGGCGATAGTCGCACGCAGGTTCAACTCCGGCGCATACGCGGCGGCGATGCGGCTTGCGCCGATCGAGGAGCCGGAGCCCTGCGACTGGCCCGTGATCGCAAGGTCGTTGGCAATGCGGCCAGGGTATGCCGCGATGGCCGCTCGCGCGCTGTCCAGAATGGAGCGGCCCTCGGCCTCCCAGAAGGTGTAGGGGTGAGGGCCCGGACCGCCAAGGCCCTGATAGTCCGTGGCCACCACAGCGAAGCCCTCCTCCAGCCACCTATTGAGGTAGGTGGCGTCCCGCGGGCGATGGCCAGTCCACGAGGGTGCGCAAGCGTCGGCCACCCCCAGAGTGCCGTGCGCCCACGCTACCAGCGGCCAGCCTCCGCGCGGCTGCTCGCCCTTGGGCAGGTACAGCGTCCCGGTCACCGGCAGGACACCGGAACGCCACCGCGCGTCGGTCGAGGTGTAGAGGATGCGTTGCTGCACGCTTGCGGCCGTGATCTCCGGCTGGGGCGGCTGCGATTCCATGCGCAGCATGGCCCCGGGACGCGAAGGAAGAGCGCCGGTCCAGGCGTAGAAAGGCGACAGCACGCGATCGCCGGCAGCGGGGCCCGCGGGCAGCGTGCCCGCTGGCCGCATGGCGGCGCAGCCAGCCATCACGGTCGCCAGTGCAACAAGGGAAAGGTGAAGTATCTGCATGGGTGAGTTCAGTACTGCGCGCGGCGCGCGATGAAGTCCAGGACGATGCTGTTGAATTCCCGCGGTTTCTCGAAGTAGGCCGAATGACCCGCGTCCTGCACGACGACGAGCTCGCTGCCGCGCACCAGCGTCTGCACCTCTTCCATCACCGACACTGGCACGATCGGATCCTCGCTGCCCACAAGCAGCAGCGTCGGACAGGCGACGTCGCGCAGCGCCCCCATCGGGATCAGGCGTGCGGGCTGCAGCAGTGCGGCCAACGCACCGCCCCACTCCTCCGCGGGAATAGCGTACGCACTCGGGTTGAAGTGGTTGATTTGCGCGTACAGCAACGCCTTTTCCGGGCAGTTCTCCAGAAACCAGCGGCCCAACGAGCGCTGCTCGATGCTCACAGCCTGATGGGTGATCTGCCGCTTCGCGATCGAGTCCAGCAGGACGGGGTGCTCGAGGGCAAGCGAGCTATCACAGGCCGCGAACGCTGCCACGCGCTCCGGATGCGTCAGCGCCAGCTTCAGCCCGATAAAGCCGCCCAGCGATTGGCCGATGTGCGTGACCCGCTGCACCTCCTCGCGATCGAGAATGGCCACGACATCAGCCACGAAGTTCTCCAGCGAGAACTCGTCAAGCGGCGCGGCTGACCGGCCGAAACAACGAATGTCCATGGTGATGCAGCTGTGCCGCGCTCCGAAAGCGGGCAACTGCTGCCACCAGGTGGCCGCGTTGGAACCGGCGCCGTGGCAGAACAGCACGGCGGGGCCCTGGCCGTGGCGCTCATAGTAGATGCGCCGGCCGCGCGACTCGATGAATGGCATGCTCAGTTTGCCTTGATGTTGAGGCTGCGTACGAGCTGGCCCCAGCGCTCCGTGTCGCTGCGCACCAGCTGCGTGTACTGTTCGGGCGTGGAGACGAGCGGAATCAGGCCTTCAGCGTCCAGTTGCTTCAGAAGCGCCGGATCCTTCATCGCGGACTGCAGCGCCGCATTCAGCTTCTGTACCACCGGTGCCGGCGTGCCCTTCGGCGCCGACAACCCCACCCAGGAATTCACCGCGAGCTGCTTGTAGCCCAGCTCAGCGAATGTGGGCACGTTGGGGACGAGCGGACTGCGCTGCCCGCTGGTCACTGCCAGCACCTTCAGCTTGCCGGCCTGGACGCTGCTCAACGCCGCGCTGATCGGCAGGATGGTCAGGGGCACCACGCCAGCGAGCACGTCCTGCAGGGCCGGCGCGCCGCCCTTGTAAGGGACGTGGGTGAACTGGATGCCCGCTGCGCGCTGCAGCAGCTCCATCACCAGGTGCCCGCTACTGCCTGCGCCGGAGCTTGCATAGTTGATCTTGCCCGGCTCACGCTTGGCCTGCTCCACAAGGTCCTGAAAGCTGCTGACGTTGGCGTCCGGTCGCACGACGAGCCACTGCGCGCCTTCACCAATGCTGCCGACGTGTTCGAAGTCCTTCACGATGTCAAACGGCACGTTGTCGTACATGCTCTGAGCGATCGTGTTGAGCATGCCTGTCATGGTCAGCGTATACCCATCGGGGGCGGCGGTCGCGCCGGCCTGGGTGCCGACGATGTTGCCAGCGCTCGGCCTGTTGTCCACGACAACAGGTTGCCTCAACGAGAGCGATAGCTGCTGCGCCAAAGGCCGGATCGTCCGGTCGTAGGGGCCGCCGGCGGGCGCGGGGACGATGATGCGAACGGCGCGGGCCGGCCAGTCCGCCTGAGCGAGCGCAGGGCCGGTCACCGTCACGGAAAGGACGGCCACGGCGGCGGCCCATCGAATCAGAGGTCTCACGTTTGTCTCCTTGTTGGAGCGCGCATCTTCGACTTCTTAGCTATCAGTGCCAAATTAATTTGGCGCCCCACCCATTAGACTCACCAATACCTTGCCGGACTCCGCTACCGCTCTCCTACACCGTCTGCTCGCCCGCGGAAAGTTCCGCCACGTGCAGGTACTCCTGCAGCTTGCCGAACTTGGAAGCGTGCAGCGCACCGCCGACGCGATCGGCATGACCCAGTCCTCGGTGACGCAGACCCTGGCCTATCTGGAAGGATTGCTGGAAGTCCGTCTCTTCGAGCGGCACGCCCGCGGTGTGCGGCCCACTCCTGCCTGCACGGACTTGCTGCCGGTCGCCCGCCGCCTGATGCTGGGCATCGCGGACAGCGCCGAGGTCGTCACTGCCCGGCAGCAACAAGGCGAAGGGGTGGTCCGCATGGTGGGTTCGGTGGGCGCCATCAACGGGCTGCTGCTTGACACTTTGGCAGACTTCTGCGACCGCTTTCCCGCCACCCAGGTGCAATTGGCGGAAGCCGAGGGCGATGACCAGTTGCTGGCCATTGCACGCGGTGAGGTGGATCTGGTCGTCTGCCGCCGCCCTGCGGTGACGCCCGAAGGCTGGGAGTTTCTCGCACTGCGCGACGACCGCTTTGTCGTGGTGGCTCGTACCGGCCATCCCATGGCTTGCTCACGCCCGCTGGGATGGGCGGAACTGGCAGAACCGACTTGGCTTTTGCTGCCCGCCGGGGTGGGGGCGCGCCGGCGCTTCGACGAATTTGCGCGGCAGTTCCCGCATCCGCCACGCGCCTACCCTGTGGTCACGCGCTCCGTGGCGATGCTGTGGCGCCTGCTGAGGCAGCGCCCGCTGCTCGCTCTGCTGCCCTTGAACCTCGTGCGCCCTCTTCTGGACGAAGGGACACTGGTAGAACTGTGGTCAAGCGAGGCCTTGACTCTGGAGCCGATCGGCATCTTGCAGCCAAAGGCAGGCGTCAGCAATGCGGCCAAACGGATGAGCGAGTTCTTGCGCGCCAATCAAATGCTCGAACCCTGAAGTCGGCGGGGAGGATGTGAAGCCACTGGTGGGCAGCGTGGCGGCCGCCATGCAGGACTGGCTCGCCGTTCTGACGGAAAGAGGGATCAAGCAAGGCGCCCTCTTCCGGCGCGACGTCATGCCGATGCTGACATGCTTGCCAGGCAGTCCTCAACGAGTGCACGCAACGTGCTTACATTTCGGCTCCCGATCAACTGATGCACTCTGGCTTGGGCCGCGGTCCAGTGAAGCAGGCCTTCGGCACACTTGCTCCTTCCCGAAGCGGTGATCTTCACACTGCGCGTACGCCCGTCAGTGCCGGGGCCCAGTTCCAGCAATCCCGAAGAGATGAGGGGCTTGAGATTGCGCGTCAGCGTTGACGGGGAGAGCGCCATCGCGTCAGCCAGGTCACAGGGACGCATCGGCCCGTTTGCAGCGACTTCCGTCAACAGCCCGTATTGCGTGGTTCGCAGACCCACCTTGCCGAGTTCGACGTCATAGCGCCGCCTCACCAGGCGCGCGAGTTGGTGGAGCGTTGTGTCGGTGCAGGCCGATGGCTTCAGCCCAGATCTCGCTGCTACCTCGGCAGCGACGGCGTGCGTCTTCGGTGCGGAAAACGTATGCATTGGCGCACGTGTCTGAGCGATGCGCCCGGGCACGTTGGCCGTCGCCGTCACGATGCTTTCGACGGCTTCGCCGGGGGCTCATCCAACGCGTGCGTCTGGTCGATGAAGCGACGGCTGGAAGCCAGGATTTCCTTGCGGGTGCGCTCGGATTCAACTATGCGAGACAAGACCAGTGCGCCAACACATTGAGCAAGCAGCGCCCATGCCGCATCCGGATCGCCGATGCGCGAGCTCCAGCTCTTCTGCAATCGCTTCAAGCCCTCCTCTACCGCCGCACGAACCTCTGGCCCCGCCCTCGCGATCTCCGGCCCCAGTGCCGGCAAGACGCATCCGGTTTCCGGGTGCAGGGCATGATAAGAACTCAGATAGCTGCGCAACCGCTTCGCGACGTGGTCGGGAGGCGAGTCCCGATCCCCGGCCAGCATCTCTGCGCTGTTCGAGATTTCGAGTTCAACGAGCTCGGCGAACAGCGCTTCCTTGGACGGGAAATGTCCATAGAACGCGCCCCCGGTCAGGCCGATGCTCGCCATCAATTCATCGACCCCGGTGGTTCCGAAGCCACTTTTTTTGGCGATGCCACGGGCATTCGCGAGCAGCTTCTTGCGGGTTTCCTCTTTGTGGGTGGTCGGATAGCGCATGAATGGGTCTCCGCAGATCGTGGAGCAGCCATCATAGCATTCCGATCGTTTGGTAAACGAACGAACTTCCATCTGGGGTGCTTGGCTCACTGGCCGAGGGTTTTCCCCTGCGGCAAACCCGCTCTGCCGTGTTGACGCTGCCCCCAGCGCAAACCTATAGTTCACAACCGTTTACCAAACGATCGTTAATTACCACCAACCGAATGATGTGATGACGCAACTGACCCAGCTGATCGTTCAAGGCATCTCCAGCGGTGCGATCTACGGTCTCGTCGCACTCGGCCTCGTGCTCAGCTACAAGGCAACCGAGGTCCTCAACTTCGCGCAGGGCGACGTGGTGATGCTCTCCGCATTCCTCGGCTGGGGCCTCGTCGTCGCGGCGGGCCTCCCGTTCTGGCTCAGCTTCGTCGCCGTGCTGTGCATCTCGGCCGCGCTGTGCTTCCTGCTGGAAGCGAAGATCATGCGCAGGATCGTCGGCCGTCCGCAGTTCTCGGGCGTTATGCTCACCATCGGGATCGGCTTCATGATCCGCGGCGGCGTCAGCATGTTCTTCGGGCCCGAGTCGCGCAGCTATCCCACGCCGTGGACGGGCCAATCCATGCAGCTCGGCGGCAGCGTGGTGGCCGAGCTCAACCTGGTGATCGTCGGCGCCGCCATGGGCGTGACCGCGCTCCTGTACTACTTCCTGCGCCGCACCACGCTCGGCATCGCCATCCACGCGACGTCGCAGAACCAGCTGGCGGCCTATCTCTGCGGCGTGCGCGTGAAACGGCTCAACTCGCTGGTGTGGGCCATCTCCGGTGCCATTGCGGCACTGTGCGGGCTGCTGCTCGCGCCCATCACGCTGGTCGACCTGGGCCTGTGGTTCGTCATGCTCAAGGCGCTGGCGGCGCTGGTTCTCGGCGGCTTCGGGAGCGCGCCGGGCGCCGTCATCGGCGGGCTCCTCATCGGCCTCATCGAACAGTTTGCGGGCGTCTATCTGCCCGACGGCGTGAAGGACGTAGCCCCGTACCTCGTGCTCATTGCGGTTCTCGTCTTGTATCCGCGCGGGATCCTGGGCGAAAGCCACGGCCGGAGGGTCTGACACCATGGCTCGCTACGAAACGGGATTCGAAGACGGCCGGCGGCTGCTGCGCGGCAAGCACGAGCGGCTCGCGTACGGCCTGCTCGCCGTGGCCCTGGTGGCCGCGCCATGGGTGCTGCCGGCCTATCACATCGGTGAGGCGACCTTCATCCTCATCATGTGCGTCGCGAGCCTCGGCCTCATGATGCTGACCGGCTTCACCGGCCAGGTGTCGCTCGGCCAGTCCGCGTTCGTCGGCATCGGTGCCTACATCCACACCATCCTGCTGACCCAGGGCGTGCCGCTGCCAGTGTCGCTGCTCCTGACCACCGCGGGCGCGGCGCTCGGCGGGCTGCTCGTCGGCATGCCGGCCATCCGCGTGTCGGGGCTGCACCTGGCGATGGTGACCATGGCGTTCGCCATCGTGTGCGAGCATGTGCTCGGCCGCTGGAAGAGCGTCACCGCGGGGCACAGCGGCATGGCCGTGCCGGACCCGACGCTGTTCGGGCTCAGCCTCGGCGGTCCGCGCGCCTTCTACTTCCTTTGCCTGGTGGTGCTGGCGGTGGTGTTGATCCTGCTGGTCAACCTGATGCGCTCCGCCACCGGCCGAGCCTTCATCGGCATCCGCGACTCCGAGGCGGCGGCGCAAGGCCTGGGCATCGACGTCGCGCGCACCAAGGTGCTGGCCTTCAGCCTTTCGGCGGCGTGCTCCGGGCTTGCCGGTGCATTGCTCGCCCACCAGATGCAGCACATCACACCGGAAGCGTTCGGCCTGGCGCTGTCGCTGCAGCTCGTCTTGATGGTGTTCATCGGCGGACTGGGAAGCTTGCGCGGAGCCATCCTGGGCGCCATCCTGATCGGCCTCCTGCCCTCGTTCATATCCTCGCTGAAGGAGGCATTGCCCGCCAGACTCGGCGCGCAGTTCGGGCTGGAGCTTTTCGTCTACGGCGCCGTGCTGACCTTCTTCGTCCTGCTCGAACCGGGCGGCCTGAACTCACGCTGGGTTCGCATGCGCAAGGTCCTGGCCGAGTTCCCCTGGGTGCGCAAGAGCAGCGTCCACAAGACCAAGGTCTACATGAAATCGGAGCGCTACCGATGAGCGCCGCACGGCCGCCCGAAGGGGCGAAGGCCCCCTTGGGGGGCAGCGCAGTACACGAAGTGACGAGCGTGGGGGCCCTATTGAGCCCCGCATTCTTCGAAGTCGAGCGATTGAGCCTGTCGTTCGGCGGCGTCAAGGCCGTGCGCGACGTGAGCTTCTCGATTCGCGCGGGAGAGATCCTCGCGGTGATCGGACCGAACGGCGCGGGCAAGACATCGCTCCTGAACCTCATCACGCGCGTGTTCGACGCCAGCAGCGGCAGCATCCGCTTCAACGGCCAGGACATCCTGCGCCTGGCGCGGCACGACGTGGTCCGCCAGGGCATTGCGCGCACGTTCCAGAACATCGAGCTGTTCGAAGGCGCGACGGTGCTGGAGAACCTGCTGCTCGGCCGGCATCGGGCCAACCACGGCAACTTCTTTTCGCAGATGTTCAACCTGCCATCGGTGCAGCGGGCCGAAGCCCACACGCGTGAACGCGTCGAAGACGTCGTGCGCCTGCTGGATCTCGCGCCCTTTCGCCACCGGCCGGTGGCGGAACTGCCATACGGCGTGCGCAAGGTCGTCGAGCTCGGCCGCGCGCTCGCTGCGGAGCCCAGGTTGCTGCTGCTGGACGAGCCGGCCTCGGGGCTGAACCCCGAGGAGACGCGCAGGCTCGCGTACTGGCTCGAAGACATCCAGGCCGAACTGGGCGTCACCGTGGTCATGGTGGAACACGACATGTCGCTGGTCGCCGCCGTGGCCAACCGGGTGGTGGTGATGGATCAGGGCCAGGTGCTGACCGATGGCACGCCGGCGCAAGTGCAGGCCGATCCGCGCGTGATTGCGGCTTACCTGGGGACCTGACCTCATGACTTCTCTGCTCTCCGTCCGCAATCTCGAGACCTGGTATGGCCCCGTGCGCGCGCTGCATGGCGTGAGTCTAGAAGTGCATGCCGCGCAGATCGTCACCGTGCTGGGTGCCAATGGCGCAGGCAAGACGACCCTGCTCAACACCATCGCGGGCGTGCTCGCACCCTCCAACGGAAGCGTCGAGTTCGAGGGCCGGCCCATCGGCGGCAAGGACGCCGATGAAGTCGCTCGCAGCGGCGTCGTGCTGGTGCCCGAGGGCCGCCAGATATTTCCGTTCCTCACCATCGCGGAGAACCTGCGCATGGGTGCGTTCGCAAGGCGAGATACGGAAATCGCGCGGGACATGGAGCAGATGTACGACTGGTTTCCACGCCTGCGCGAACGCCAGCGCCAGCAGGCAGGCCTGCTTTCGGGCGGCGAGCAGCAGATGCTGGCGATCAGCCGCGCGCTGATGGGGCGGCCGCGCCTGCTGCTGCTCGACGAGCCTTCGCTGGGACTCTCGCCGCTGTTCACCAAGGACATCTTCGCCATCATCAGGCGCATCCGCGAGCAGACCAGGACCGCCGTACTGGTCGTCGAGCAGAACGCGGCGATCGCGCTGGCCACCGCCGACCACGGCTATGTCATCGAACTGGGGCGCGTGGCTGCCGCCGGGAGCTGCGAGGCCCTCTCGCAGCGCGAAGACATCAAGGAGTTTTACCTGGGTGGCGCTTCGCACCACCTGCCGCAAGGTGTCGCTGGCGGGATCCGGCCGGCACGGCGACGCCCTTCCTGGAACTGAGAAAAGGACCCTGCCATGACACTCGACCGCCGAACCCTTCTGAAGACAAGCCTCGCCGCCGTGGCGCCGGGCGCTCTGTGGACCGCGACATCCGCGCGCGCCGCGGGCGTGGGCGACAAGGAACTCGTCCTGGGCACGCACCTGGACCTTTCCGGACCGGTGGCAATTGCCATGCCCGTGATCCGCAACGGCATCCAGATGGGCATCGACGAGGCCAATGAGGCGGGCGGCATCAACGGCCGCAAGCTGCGGCTGGTCATCGAGGACAACGCGAGCCAGCCGTCGCAGGCGGTGCGCGCCGTGGACAAGCTGATCCGCAAGGACGAGGTCTTCGCCCTGCTCTGTCCCTTCGGCTCCGGACCGAACGTGGCCACGGTCAAGAAGGCGGTGGATGCCGGCGTGGTCTGTTTCGCGCCGTACGCGGCCTCGGGCCTGGTGCGCCAGGCGGCCGGGCAGACGCCGCTGCTTTTCACGACCAACCTGAACTACGACAGCACGACCTCGTCTGCCGTCAAGTGGGCCATTGGCAACCTGGGCAGCAAGAAGGTCGGCTTCGTCTACCAGGAAGGCCCCTTCGGCGACCTGGTCGGCAAGGGTGTGAAAGCGGCGCTCGCAGCCAAGGGCATGCCGCTCGCCGCCGAAGCCAGCTACAAGGTCGGCGATCTCGACTTTTCCTCGCACGTCGCGCGCATGCAGGCCGCGGGTGTCGACCTCATCGTCTGCGCAACCACGACGCGCGAAACCATTGCCGTCGCGGCCGAAGTGAAGAAGTTCGGCCTGACCGGCGTCAACGTGCTGACCGCCAGCCCGGGCCGCGCCGGCCTCACCGTGGCCCTCGGCAAAGATGCGATGGAAGGCGTGTACGGCGTCGGCACCTGGCGCATCGCGACGCCCGATCAGGCCAGCGCCGCAGAGAAGTCGTGGGCCGAGGCCTACCGCAAGCGTTTCAAGGCGGAGCCCGACGACGTGGCCGCTGCCTTCTACGACTACACCAGCTGGTTCCTGCAGGAAGTGCGCAATGCGGGCCGTGACCTGACGACCGACAAGCTGGTCAAGGCGTTGCAGGCATCCACTTTCAAGGGCGTGGCTTCGTACGACACGCAGCGCTTTGCCAACAACCACATCGACCCGGAATGGACCCGGGTCGAGCAGGTCGTGCAGGGCCGCTGGACCGCACGGTCGAGCGTGGTCGATCCGGCCAAGAGCGCCCTGTGATCCACGTGTCGGCATCCCTGGCCGCAGACGAGGCGCGCATCGCGACCCTGCCCCAGTTGTGGCGGCGCCGATGTGCGGAATGGAGCGATCGGCCCGCGCTGCGGCACAAGGAACGCGGCGTCTGGCAGGGACTGTCCTGGAACAGCTACTTCAGCGAGGCACGGGCCATCGGGCTCGCGATGGCCGATGCCGGGCTGCAGGCCGGCGATGTGGTTTCAGTCCTTTCGGACAATCGGCCCAGATGGTTGATCGTCGACATGGGGGCACAGGCCATGGGTTACGTGTCCCACGGCATGTATCCATGCAGCACGGCCGCACAAGTCGGGCATGCGCTCGTCGAAGCCGGATCTCGGGTGGTCTTCGTCGAGAACGCCGACCAGCTGGTGAAGGTACTCGCGGTACGCGACACCTGTCCCGATCTGCGCCACATCGTGGTCCTCGAGACACGTGGGCTCTCGCGCTTCACGGACCCTCAGGTCAGCGCATACGACGAATGGCTTGCGCGCGGCACTCAAGCCGCGGCCAGAGAGCCGGTACTGTTCGACAGCCGCATCGACGCCGGCACCGGCGATCAGATCGCATTCCTCGCATGCACGGCGGGTAGCACCGGGCCGGCGCGGCTGGTGGCCCGGCGCCAGCACGACTTCTTGTGGGAAGTGCGCGCCCTGAGTCATTGGCTGCAGCTGCGCCCGGGCGATCGGACACTGTCGATCATGTCGTTGGCGCACTACGGCGAACGCATGCTGGCCCAGAAGGCCATGCTCATGCACGAAACCTTGCTCCACCTGCCGGAGAACGGCGCCACGGTGTTCAACGACATGAGCGAGGTCGAGCCGCACTTCCTGTTCGCAGCCCCGCGCTTCTTCGAGAAGCTGCAAGGAACGACCGAGCTGTTCATGCAGGAAGCCGTGCCTGTCGCCCGGACCGCATACGCCTCGTGCCTTTCGGCGCACCGGCCCGGCTGGCTGCAGCGCAGGACGCAGGCGCGCATACGCTCCGCCCTGGGTTTGCGGAACGTGCGGGTCGCCCTCGCGAGCGGAGCCTCCAGCCCCGCGCAGGTGGCCGACTGGTTCGACGCCATCGGCGTTCCCCTGCTCGACTGCTACGGCATGGCCGAGGCTGGCTTCTGCAGGATCGCTCCCGCCAGCGGTTCGATGAAAACCGCCTCCGCGCCGTTCGAAACAGGCACTCAGCTGAAGTTGGCCCGCGATGGCGAAGTGCTGGTGCGCGGTGCAATCCCGCGCCCGGGCTACTGGGTGCGCGGAACACTGAGCGCTGCCACACTTGCGGACGGCTGGCTGCGCACCGGCGACCTCGGGCGTGTCGACGAACACGGCCGCGTGCAACCGCTCGGCCGCGTGCGCGCGCGGGCCATCGGAACACGCGGCGAGTCCATCAGCCCGGAGATTGCAGAAGATGCGTTCCGGCTCAGTGCCTACATTGCCGATGCGATCGTCGTACCGGCGCAAGGCGGGCATTCGGCGGCGCTGCTCTCTCTGGACGAGGAGCGGATCAGGAAGTATGCGCAGCAACAGCGCCTGCCCTTCACCGACTACGCCAGCCTGCTCGGCCTTCCCGAAATCACTGCGCTCATCGCGGCGCAAGTGGACATCGCGAACGGGCGCCTGCCCGAGAACCATCGCGTGCGGACCATTCGCGTCATCCCGCGCTCGCTGCATCAAGGCGACGAAGAACTTACGCCCGCGCTGCGCCTGAACCGCAGCGTCGTGGCGAGCCGATACGCCAACCTTTTTACCGAACCCCTTGGAGTCTGATCATGAGAGAAGCTGTCATCGTTTCCACCGCACGCACGGGCATCGGCCGCGCATTCCGCGGCGCATTGAACAACATCAAGTCGCCCACCCTGATGGGCCACGCGATTCACCACGCCGTCCAGCGGGCGGGCATCAATCCTGAAGAAGTCGAGGATGTGGTTGTCGGCAGCGCGATGGCCGCCGGCACCGCGGGCATGAACATCGGGCGTCTCGCGGCCCTCGCGGCGGGTCTGCCGCAGTCGGTTCCCGGACAGACGATGGATCGGCAATGCGCGTCCGGCCTGATGGCCATCGCAACGGCGGCCAAGCAGATCATCGTCGACGGCATGGATGTGACCGTGGGCGGGGGGCAGGAAAACATCTCGGCCGTCCAGAATCCGTTCGTCAAGTGGGTCGGGGAATCCGCCGATGCGAACCTCATTTCGCAAGTCCAGCACGCCTACATTCCGATGCTGCAGACAGCAGAGATCGTTTCGAAGAAGTACGGCATCTCGCGCGAAGCGCAGGACGCCTATTCGCTTGAGGCGCAACGCCGCACAGCGATGGCCCAGGACAAGCGACTGTTCGACGCCGAGATCGTGCCGATCACCGCGTCCATGGCTGTGGCTGACAAGGCCACGGGCGTCGTAACTTACCGGGATGTTCGGCTCGACCGTGACGAGGGCAACCGGCCGGACACGACACTGGAAGGACTCGCAAATCTGAAACCGGTGGTCGAGGGCGGCGTGATCACGGCGGGCAACTCCAGTCAGCTTTCTGACGGCGCATCGGCCTGCGTGCTGGTCGAGCGTGCCGTGGCCGAACGCCGCGGGCTGAAGCCCCTGGGGATTTATCGCGGCATCGCCGTCGCGGGGCTGGCGCCTGAGGAGATGGGCATCGGGCCGGTGTTCGCTGTGCCCAAACTGCTGAAGACCCATGGCCTGAAGGTGAGCGACATCGGCTTGTGGGAACTGAATGAAGCCTTCGCCTGCCAAGTGATCTACTCGCGTGATCGACTCGGCATCGATCCCGACCTCCTCAACGTGAATGGCGGGGGCATCACCATCGGCCATCCCTATGGCATGACGGGCTCCAGACTGGTGGGCCATGCACTCATTGAGGGCAAGCGGCGCGGCGCGCGCTACGTTGTCGTGACCATGTGCATCGGCGGCGGCATGGGTGCCGCAGGCTTGTTCGAAGTCGCTTGAAGCAAGAAGCAGCACGATGAACTACCAAAGCCCTTTGCGCGATTTCCAGTTTGTTCTGCACGAATTGCTGCAGGTCCCCTCCATGATGCAGTCGTGCGGCCAGTCGCATTTCGACGCCGACACGATCGACCAGGTACTCAGCGCCGCCGGCCAGTTCGCGTCCGAGGTGATCGCGCCCCTGAACGCGGCGGGTGACCAGCACGGGTGCATCATGGCCGCCCCGGGCGTGGTGCAGACACCGCCAGGATTCAAGCAAGCGTACGACGAGTACTCCAGGAACGGCTGGCATGGCCTGGCTTGCAGCGAGGAGTTCGGCGGCCAGGGCTTTCCGTCGGTGGTCGACAGCGCCGTCACGGAGATGCTCGGCGGCGCCAACATGGCGTGGTCGGCCTATACCGGCATGTCGCATGCCACATACGTCAACGTGGCTGCCAATGGCTCAGCCGAGCAGAAGGCGCTCTATCTGCCAAAGATCGCGTCCGGAGAGTGGGCTGGCACGATGTGTCTCACAGAGCCGAACGCTGGCACCGACCTGGGCTTGCTTCGAACCCGCGCCGTCCCGCAACCCGACGGGACCTACAGCATCAGCGGCACGAAAATCTTCATTTCCGGCGGCGAACAGGACCTGACCGAGAACGTCATGCACCTTGTGTTGGCGCGAATGCCCAATTCGCCACAAGGTGTCAAGGGCATCTCGCTCTTCATCGTGCCCAAGTTCATCCCCGACGCAAGCGGAGGCGTGGGTCCGCGCAATGCCGTGACCTGCGGCTCACTGGAACACAAGCTCGGCATTCACGGCAACTCGACTTGCACCATGAACTTTGACGGGGCGACCGGCTGGCTGCTCGGCGAGGCCGAAAGAGGATTGGCCGGCATGTTCGTGCAGATGAATTACATGCGCGTGCTGGTCGGAGTCACCGCCATCGGTGTCATGGAAGCCGCGTACCAGAAGGCTCTGGCTTACGCCAAGGAGCGCCTGCAGGGCCGTGTGGCGGGCGCGAAACCGTCTAACCAGGGCGCGGACCCGATTGCCGGCCATGCCGATGTGCGGCGTATGCTGCTGACGCAGAAGGCCAATGTGGAAGGCGCGCGCGCACTTGCCTTGTGGACTTCGCAGCTCAGCGATTTGCAGCGCCTCCATCCCGACGCCGCCAAACGAACTGAAGCTGGCGAGATGCTGGGCCTGCTGACTCCCGTCGTGAAGGCCTTGGCCAGCGATCTCGGGGTCGAGTCCACGTTGCTCGCGATGCAGGTGTTCGGTGGCCACGGCTACGTTCGCGAAAACGGAGTCGAGCAGCACCTGCGTGATGTGCGAATCATTGGACTTTATGAGGGCACCAACGGCGTCCAGGCCATGGACTTGCTCGGACGCAAGGTGCTGGGGGACCAGGGCCACCGCATGAACGCCTTTCTGGATATGGCGGGCGCCTTCGCCGACGCTTGCAGTCCGCGCAAAGCCATGCGCGAGTTCGCCGAGCCATTGGCCCAACTGGTTGCCGACGTCAGGCAGCTTACGGCCGAGCTCGTGAGCACCTCCGCCAACGACGCCCATGCAAGCGGAGCAGCGGCAGTGCCCTACCTGCGCCTGGTCGGGCACCTGGCCCTTGCATGGACCTGGGCACGCATGGCCGAAGTGTCGCTCAACAAGCCCGAATCGACGGACCCGATCTACGCTTCGAAGGTTGCGACCGCCCGTTTCTACTTCCAGCGCCTACTGCCGCAGGCTGCGGCACTTCGCGCGGAAATTCGGGCCGGATCGTCCGCACTCATGGAGCCCGCGCTCGACCTGTTGTAAGACCCGCGCCGCCACCAGCCCGCAAGGTTGGCGCTCGAGAAGTTGCTGCGCAACCGCTACCTTCCATAAGGAACATCCTCATGAACAACGGCATTCTCACGCGCGCGCAAGCGCGTGTTTACACGATCTCTTTCGACCGGCTCGAGCGAAAAAATTCGATCACCGGGCCGATGTACGCGGCCCTGGCCGAAGCGTTGAACACAGCCGCGACAGATCCCTCGATTCATGTTGCGGTGCTGCAAGGTCACGAAACCATATTTTCAGCCGGCAATGATCTGGGCGATTTCGCAAAGACTTCGCCAACGGACTCCGAGGCACCGGCTTTTCCATTCATGCGCGCCCTCGCCGCGTTCCCCAAGCCCCTGCTGGCTGCCGTGTGTGGACCTGCCGTGGGGATCGGCACTACCATGCTGCTTCACTGCGACCTCGTCTACGCTGGCGACAACGCCGCCTTCACGATGCCTTTCGTCAACCTGGGGCTGTGCCCAGAGGCTGCCTCGAGTCTCTTGTTGCCACAACTATTCGGCTACCACCGAGCCGCTGAAGCCTTGTTGTTCGGCGAGCCATTGAGCGCTGATGCCGCTTTGGACGCCGGGTTGGTCAACAAGGTTCTTCCCCCATCTCAAGTCAATGCCTATGCCCAAGGGCAAGCCGCCAAGCTGGCGGCGAAGCCCCTCAGCAGCCTGGTGGAAATCAAGCGGCTGATGAAAAGCCGACAGCAAGCTGCCGTGCTGCAGAGAATGGACGAGGAAGGCTCAACTTTCAGGCGCATGCTGGTGGAACCCGCCGCCAAGGAAGCATTCAGCGCCTTTCTGCAAAAGCGCAAACCTGACTTTTCGACCATCGTGCCGGCCTAGAAGAACAATGGCATGAATGTGGCGAGGCAGGTTTGCATTCGCTACGCGGGGGGTGCGATCATGGGGCGCTTCAGCCTGCTGCGAAGCGCAGGCGCTCCATCCCGGCGTCGCGTATGCCGAGCATCTCGAGCTTTTGAATCGTGGCGTCGAAGTACTCGCGGCAGGTGCCGAGGCTGCCCGCACCCGTGTTGATCATGCGGGCCATTTCGTGAAGAGAGAGCGTCTTCGTGTAGCGCGGATGCGCCCGGTTGACCGTAAAGGTAATGGCGCTCACCGGCCGGCCACCCACGTCGGCGGTCACCCATCGTGGTTGGTACACCTCGGTCAGCATCTCCCTTCGCCAGAGCACCCGCAACTCGTCACGCACCTTGCGCGGACCGATTTGCAGCAGCACCCCCTGGCATGCACCACCTCGGTCAAGGGCGAGCATTAGTCCGGGACACTCTTGCGACCCACGCCCGATGATCGAGCGCAAGCAGAACGAGCGGTGCCAGCCGTGGACTTTTGCCGGAAGTGCACCGGTGTGCTCTATCGCCGGATTCCACATCAGCGATCCATACCCGAACACATGAACGGCTGTATCGCCATCGTGCCGCGAGAGGACGCTTTCCATCGACTCTTCCAGTTCCTCTGCCGTACGCAACCGCACTCCCGCCGGGAGCTGCGCATAGACCTGGGCCATGAAGGCGTCGTCGAGGAGCTCTTCGCGGGTGACTCGCGCGGGCTCGATCACCGCATTCGACGCAGGTCGGTCATCCTCGCGCGGACTGAGATAGCGCATGAGCTGTCCTCGGGAATCTTGTTCGCAGGACTTAAACGGTAGCATACATATCGTTTAGTAAACGCCAGCCCCCGCAACTACTCAGCAACCGATCGCGACTGTGGCTCGCTCCCAAACCAACGCCCAGAGGCGACAGACCAGAGAATGAGCAGACCGTAGACGGTCATTGCAGCCGCACCTATCGCAAAAAATGACGTCAGAGACCCCGTCACGACAAGCACCGCCCATCCCAATCCGGCGTACAAGGACAAACGCATCGCGCCCGCCAACAGGCCATTTCAAACGCCCTGAGCCCACAATCTCGGCGGCCGCGAAAGCGATGGCGCCACCGACAAACGCGATGTTCCGCGCGCGCTCGGGCTGGCCGGCTCCGAGATTGGCCCCCCACCAGAGCGACCATGGGCGCCCCCAGACCGAAGGCGATCGGCATCATCAGGTACTCCAGCCGCGCGGCGGTGGAATGCCACCCGCCAGGACCCAACGAACCCCACCCGACCCTTGGCGGCACCTCGGCTCCTATTCTTTCGCCCGCCTGCTCGATTCGCGCCAGAGGCACGTTGGAGCCGGGCCTGATAGCAGCCCGCTGCCGCGTCGTCAGGTAGCGCCGCTCGCAGGCGCTGGTCGAGAGCGTGCTGCCATGGCTGGTGCCCGCCCTCGACGCGCCGCCTAGGCAACCTTGACGTCGATCCTCCGTGGCTTGGCATGCTCGGCTTTGGGAATCCGCAGCTTCAGCACGCCTTGCGCGAGCTCGGCTGAAACCTTCTCCGTGTCCAACTCCTTACTGAGGGTGAACACGCGACGGAAGCGCCCGAGTCCCACCTCGGTGTGGCTGGTCTTCAGGCCGTCGGGCACCGTCAGGTTCGACTCGGCTTCGATGGTCAGGGTTTCTGCCTCGACATGAAGGTTCAGGTTCTCGCGCGAGACCCCTGGCAGATCCGCGTAGAGGGTGATGCCGCCCTCGTCCTCGACCACGTCGACAGGCGGCGTCAGTGCCGCGTTGCCATAACGTGGCGTCTGTTGCTTCGCGTCGGTGCTTTCGGGCGCACCGGCCGAACGGGTTTGGATGTCGTTGCTCATGGTGTTCATCTCCTTGACCTCATTGGATGGAAATGCGGCGCGGGTGGGCCGATGCGCGGCGGCGGACGGTGATGCGCAGCACGCCGTCGCGCAGCTTGGCGTCGACCGCTTCAGGGTCGGCATCGTCGGGCAGCGTAAGCATTCGCCGGAACGGCCCATCGAAGCGCTCGTTGATGTGCACGGCGGCCTTGGTATCCGGTTGCGGCAGCACGCTCCTGCGCTCGCCGGCGATGGTCATGAGGCCGCGCTCGAGGTTGACCTCCAGAGTGGCCGGATCGACGCCGGGCGCAAACGCATAGATCTCCACCGCCTGCGCTGTCGCGCCGACATTCAGGGCGGGAAAGCCATTGCTGCCAACGCCGCGGATGGTGGGCGCCAGATCGAACGCCTGCTGCATATCCCGCTGCAGGCGATCCATCTCTGCAAGCATGTCGCGTGGGAAGAAAGATCGGTACATGACTGAATCTCCAAATCTGAAATGAAGGAAACAAGGGATGGGCCGAGGCCCTCACTGAAGCAGGCTGCACGCGCTGGACGGAGGCGGAGGGCCGCTCGCGGCATTCGAGCGGCGCCTTGCGGTGATCCGGGACGAGTGGTTTCGCCAGCGCGGAGGGCGCGATTCCGGATAGTTGAATTTCGCCAGCTCCTCGCGTCCTTTCTGGGTGACGGCGAGCACCTGCGCGGCCGAGGGTGGGCCGGACAGCGACAACGGTTTCGAGGGCGAGGGCACTAGGGCGATCACGAGCCCGGCGGCCCGCAACACCCTGACCTGATCGATGTCCCCCGAGCGATAGAACGTGACAGGTAGGCGAGAGCCGGCAATTTGCTTGAGCAAGTTCATGGTCATTTCAGTACCTCCTTTTCGGTCGACCAATTTCCGACGGAAGAGAAGATAGGAGTCTCGCTGCCCGATTTCAAGAGGGAAAGTTTTGACAGCCACCATCGCTCCACAGGCCTGCGGCGCGCACGAAAAAAAGCCCGGCCACAAGGCCGGGCGGAGGTTTACAGCAAGCCTGCGGGTAGACCGCAGGAGCCGGAAATTTACGATAACGCCTTGGCTGCTGAATGTCAGACAAATCCCATTTTTGCGAGCACGCTTAAGGGCCTCGGGCGTGGCAGGCCCGTGGCGGTCGAAACAAGCTGGCGAGGTCAGGATGGTTGCGGAAGGGATCGCAAGAACGACGAACTCGCCGACTTCGTCGGCGAGTTCCCGGACGGCTTCAGGCCCCTTTGAGTCAGAAGGCCACCGAACTCGGCTCGGGACCGATCGGCACGCCAGCCGATCCAGCGTTGAAGTTGGTGAACTGCCATTCAGAGGTCTGGCCGACGCCCGGCTTTGACCAGTCGCAAACGCCGAGCGGCAGGACAGCTGCCAGCCTGGCCTGCTGCGCCGGTGCAAACACGGTGGCGCCGTAGTCAGGGCCGGTAAAGGTCAGGGGCTTGAGCTGGCACTGATAGATGTCCTCGGACACGGGGCCTCCTGCCACCTGGCGCGGCGAAAGCGTGGGCCTCAATGGGCAAGCCGGATCATTCAATGCAAGTTCTGCCGCGAGCTCCGCATCGGTGCTGCCCAGTGTTGCGAAGCAGCCATCCTTGACATCAGCAGGCTTGTTGGCAAGAACCTTTGTCTCGAGGGGCGCGGGGCTCTTGTCCGCCTCGATAGAGGCGAGCCAGCGATCCATCATCCCGAACGATTGAGCCGCAAGTGCCGCCCCGCCGAAACCGCTGCTGCCACGAAGGATGTGGTTGCCATGCCCGCCATTTGCCTGATCCAGACGCGCCCGTGCCTGGTAGCTGCGCCACGTCATGTGGATGTCCGCTCCTAGTTCAGGACGAAGGTCGATGATTGGAACCTTGGCGAGATTTCTTGCATTGCTGTGCAGGCCGCTCCGATAGATCTGCGGAAAGACATCAGGCAGTGACCTGAAACGAGCGGCGGGAACTGTCGGCGCGGTGACCACGCCCCCGGTCCATGCCATGTCGGCGGTGAAGGCGCCAACGCCTTCATTCAATTGAACGAACTCTTCCGCGGTGATGGCGCCGTCTCGAAGCGCTTTGAGCCCGTACTGAACACCGGTATTGTCGTAGGGCATTTTCGGCTTGATGCTGCCGTCAATGTCCGTCACGGTGCCAAAGATCGCGATCATCATGTCGTGAATCGAGCAGCGAACACCGTTGGGGCGCGTCCCCGGCATATAGACCAGCGATGCCGGAAAGCCGGCCCCGCAGTTCGCTGGAAGCGTCGGGTTCTGCGGGCTGATGAACGCGTTGTTCCAGGTCTTGCAATAAGTCGAAGGGTGTCCATTGATGGTGGCACGTGCCGCATCGGCCAGAGCGCTGCCGCTCGTAGTCTGGTAATAGCGTTCCAGCAGTCCGCAGTCTCTGGTCTCGATCCAGGTAGACACAGCGTCCGGATAGCTCACTCCTGTTTGAATGCCTTGGAGCAGCCCGGGCATCACGGAGGCGATGACCGTCTGCATCATCGATCCGCCGGAGCCGCCATCAGACATCGTGTACCGGATCTCGCCATAGGTGTCGATGATGTGCTCCTTCACCATCATCATGTTCTCTGCCGCCAGCAGTTCGTTGTTGTTGTCGTTGTGATTCGTAAGCTGGGCACTGGCGACCATGAAACCCGCTGCGAGTGCATTTTCATCCCATACCAATCCGCCGAACGGGCTCAGCGCTGCGTCCTGCTGGAATCGATTGCCGGATGCCGATGCCCCGAACTTCCAGAAAAGCTTGCCGTTCCAGCCCGCCTGCGGAGCCCAGGGTGCCCAGGGTTGTGCGGGATCGAAATACGCAAGCACGGCGTAGGTGCCGCGGCCGACAGTTCCCTTTTCGAGTCGAAGAAGCCGCTTCGCGACAACGCCGCGGTCATTCGTGAAGTCGGCGATCTCCGCGTTGGAAGGCCGTGCGGCCGGCTGGTATTCGACGAAGCAGGGATTGGGCCCCGAAATCGTCAGCGTGCAGCCGGAGCCCTGCTTCGCCATGGGTACGTAGTAGTAGATGAACTTGGCCGGCGCGTTGCATTGGTCATCTGTAGGGTCGGAATCGAGGCCGTTGACTCGCGTGGGCACGCTGTCAGAGAGACCTGTGCCTTCGACGGTAAGCATCACTGCCTTGCCATCCTTCGTGCCGCAGATCCACGGCTTGACCTGCGGGCCGGCGAATATCGGCCCGCCACGGGGATGGTTGGTGAGCGAAAGCCTGGCGCCCTTGCCGTTTGCACCCGTGGCGGTCACGGTGTTGCTGCCGTCTTTCAGCCCGGTCAGCACCCCAAGCATTCTGCCGTTCGAACGGATGGCGAACCTCGATGTCACGTCCGCGCCGTTGAGCTCGACCTTGATGCCGGCGGCACTCGAACCCGAGGGCAAGACCACCTCAACGTAGGCGTCGCCGTCGCTGACGAGGTCGGCACGATTGGAAAGTGTCTTGACGGCAGAGGGAATGGCGGTCGATGACGCCGGCGGGTTCGGCGGCGGAAAGAAGCCACCCGAGCCTCCCCCGCCGCCCCCGCCGCAACCGCCTAGCAGCGCGGCTGCCGCGGCAAGCATTGTTGTCCATCCAGCAAGTAAGTTGCGATTCATCAGCGTCTCCATATAGGTTGGCAACGCTCAGACGCGTCGCTACCAGCATTGAAGTGATCTACACATCTGCCGTCTGTTGTCACGCTGACAGTTCGAGGGTAAGTCCTATGTGTTAGATGCGGCCAAATCGCCGGAGCTTCCCGCAGGAGCGCATCGGGCGAGGCAGAATGGTTCCGCTTGCTGGGAGTCCGAACATGTCTGCCGATGCCGAGCTTTCGATCTTTTTGCGTGACGCCAGATGGGCGCAGGGACTCAGGCCTCAAGAGTTGCTGCTCGTGCAGCGAAGCCTCGTTGACCGATGCTTCAACGCGGGCGCGATCGTGACGACGAAGGGGGCGCCTGCCGATCATTGGATCGGCGTGGTAAGCGGCATGGTGAAGGTCGACACCATGGAGGTCAATGGCCGCACCACCACATTCATCGGGGTATCGAAGAGCGGCTGGCTGGGCGAAGGATCTGTGCTGAAAGGCGAACCCCGTCCGTACGAGATCGTGGCTCTTCAGGAGAGCCGGATTGCCTTCATGCCTCGCTCGACCTTCCTATGGCTGTACGAGAACAGTCTCTCCTTCAACCATTTCCTGATCGAGCAGCTCAATGCGCGGCTGGGGCAGTTCATTTCCTTGGTTGAAAAAACACGGATGGCGGAGACGCCGGCGCAAGTCGCATTCGGTTTGGCGAGTCTGCTCAACCCGCTTCTCAACCCGGCCGCCGACTGCAAGGTGCGAATCTCCCAGGAAGAACTCGGAAAGCTGTGCGGCTTGTCTCGTCAGATCGTAAGCGGCGCATTGAGGCGCCTGCAACTCGCCGGGGTCGTTTCCCTCGAGTATGGCGGGGTGAGAGTACTTGACGTTCCAGCACTCAATCAGTTTGCTGGCATTGTCCCCCCGGCGTCAGAGGCGGGCGCGAGATCGAACTTGAGCACCCTCGACAGTTGATTGGCGTGTTCAAGAAGGTTCAATGGCTTTGCTCATATGAACCAGCAGACGACGATATCGCTTCACGTCGTCCGCGTCATTGGGTGGCAGCTGCCTTTTGCTGTCCCCTCAAAGCGCTGGCAGTTGGCCGGCGCGCCAGGCGGCGCCCATGGCGTCGCTGTAGGCAATGGTTTGCTGGCGCTGCGTACCGAGCAGGTCACTGCCCAAGGTCATCACATCACCGTCCTTCAGGAACACAGGCGGTTTCTGGCCGAGACCGACACCCGGCGGCGTACCGGTCGGGATCACGTCGCCGGGCCGAAGCGCCATAAAGCGGCTGAGATAAGACACGATGGTTGCAACGCCGAAAATCTGCGTGCGGGTGTTGCCGGTCTGCCGGCGAGTTCCGTTCACGTCGAGCCAGAGGTCGATATTCTGCGGGTCCGGCACTTCGTCAGCCGTCAGCAACCAGGGTCCTATAGGCGCATAGCCAAGGTAGCTTTTGCCTTTGGTCCACTGGCCTTCCATTTCGATTTGCCAGGCACGCTCTGACACATCGTTGCAAAGGCAGTAGCCGGCCACATATTGCAACGCTTCTGCTTCGCTGACATGCCAGGCCGGACGACCGATCACGATAGCGAGTTCGACCTCCCAGTCAAGCTTGCCGGAGCCGGGCGCGATGACGACCGGGTCGTTGGGGCCAGCCAGCGCGCTGGTGTGCTTGTTGAAGACAATCGGTTGTGTGGGAATCGGCGTGTTGGTCTCTGCCGCATGGTCGGAATAGTTGAGGCCGATGCAAACCACATTCGGAACCTGGCCCACGCAGGGGCCGAGCCGTGTATCGGCGGGCACGGCAGGCAAGCTCGACGTATCGAGCGCGCGCAGCCTGGCAAGGCTCTCGGGCGAAAGTGTTGGCCCGTGAATGTCGCTCACAACGGAAGACAAATCGCGCAAGATGTCTTGTGCATCAATGAGGCCGGGTTTTTCAGAGCCACGGGGGCCGAATCGAACGAGACGCATGGGGAATCCTTTTGGCTTTTAAGACTATGTATTCAGGTTTGAGGCCGCGTTGTCAAAGCTGCTCGAGCGTCAGCGCAAGCTCGCCGAAGTCGCCATAGCGAAGCACGGCGGGACGCTTGAACGGCAGGTCAATCGCCCCCGCAAATGAGCCGGTGATGACTGCCTGCCCGGCCTCTAGACCCGTGCCCTGGCTGCGCAGAAACTCGGCAAGCCAGTAAAGAGGCAAGCGCGGGTCGCCGTTGGGGTGGCTGGCTGCAAATGTGATGTCGTCATGGCCCTGTACCGAAAGTGCAATCTCGAAGGGACCCGGAAATGGCTCCTGCGCAAAGTCCACGGCGACAGTTGGCCCCAGCATCACGCTTTGGTGCCACAGGCTGTCGGCCATCAGTTCAGGGCCGCTGGCGTCTGCAGTATCGTCATAGCGACAGCCAAGCACCTCGACCGCCAGCCGCACGCTGCCGATGGCGGCGTTGACATCGGCGCGGGTGTAGGGGGTGGCCCGTGGCGGCAGGCTTTGCTTGAGCTCGAATGCCAGTTCGGGTTCGATGCGTGCTGCGCCTGTCGGTCCGGCAGGTGCGGCAGCCATGCCGCCCGATGGCCTTGCATCATGCAGCGCGGCGACGACCCAGCGATCGCCCGGGGGCAACCCGCATTTCCAGCCGATGGCGGGGCTGCCGCGCAGTTCGCTGATTCGCCGCTGGATGCGCCAACCGTCTTCCGGTGTGGCAGGGCGCAAGCCGGCTTCCAGCCTTGCACCGAAGCGACCCGACGACTGAAGTGCGTGCAGGTAGCGTGCTGCGGCCTCGATCGCGCTCGGCTCCATGTTTTTGACGCCCTCGATCTGGATGCCGTTCATTTGTCTGTTTCCTTGTGTCGATCGAAATGACCTGTCTGGCCCGTCTATGAATCTCATGCTGCACTTGCCGCCGGGCTGTCATCCCTGGGCCAGACCAAGCCCAGCGTGCCGCTGGCCTGTTGCAGCAAGGCGTGAAACTCCGCGTCGCGCTCGGTGCCCATGCGCAGCAGCGGGCCGGCGATGCTGATCGTTCCCAGCACGCGCTGGCTTTCGGGCTCGCGCACAGCTGCCGCAATCGCTTTCACGCCGGGCTCTGCCTCTTCAACTGCCAGCCCGTAGCCGCGGGCGCGGGTCGCGTCCAGTTCACGCAGCAGTTCATCAATGGTTTGCATCGCACGCGGACCGGCGAGTTTGCCGGGAGCGGCCGGCTGGCCCAAGCCGTTTTGCAATGCCAGCCGGGTCGCCGCTTCGTTGCTCATGGTGGCCAGCCACGCCTTGCCGTTGGCAGTGGTGTGCAGCACTGGCCGGCCATTGAGTGCCGGCTGGTACATCAGGCCGGGCGGCGCGCCTTGAGCTGATGCGAACCAGTGCAGCGCGTCGCCCTGCACAACGGTCAGGCGCACCAGCTCACCGCAGCGCCTGGCCGCCTCATCGAGCACGGGCTGCACGATGCCAGGCAAGCCAGTGCCGCGCAGATATTGCTGGCCCAGCAAGGCGAGTTTCAGCGTCAGGCGATAGCGGTCGGTTTCGGCATCCTGCTCTATCCAGCCGAGCGTGGCCATTTCCGTCAGCAGCCGATGCGCCGGGCCTTTTTGCAGGTCCAGTGCAGTCGCGATGTCAGACAGGCGTCGCCATTGACCTTCTACCGCCAGCAGCTCGATGACCTCAAGACATCTCTCCAATAAACCCTTGACAAGCCGCATTTGAAGAAACAGAATTCTTGTTGGAACAGAGTTACTTTAACGACACGCAAGACAAGTGTCAATCCTTTCGCAAGAGACAGTTTCCATGTCCCTCGATCTTTCCTGCACCTTGCCGGACGACGCCGCCGATGCGCTGCTGATTGGCAGACTCTGGCAGCCCGGCATCGGTCCGACGGTAGTGGCCTGTCATGGCGGCATGCTGCTCGATTTGTCGGGACTGGGCGCCACCGCCAGTCAATTGCTGGAACTGCCCCATGTGGCGAGCGCCGTGCGCGCCGCCTTGCCGACGGCAACCCCGCTGGCGCCGCTCGCCACGGTGCTGGCCAACTCCGACGAGGCACTGCGGGACGAATCGCATCCGTGGCTGCTGGCCCCGTGCGACCTGCAAGTCGTCAAGGCCAGCGGCGTGACCTTTGTCGCCAGCCTGCTGGAACGCGTGATCGAAGAGCAGGCGCGCGGCGATGCTTCGCGTGCTCAGGCGATCCGCACGGCGCTGTCAGGCATCCTGGACGACAACCTGGCCGGCATCGTGCCCGGCTCCAACGAGGCTGCGCGTGTCAAACAGGTCCTGATCGAGCAGGGTGTCTGGTCGCAATACCTCGAAGTTGGCATTGGCCCGGATGCCGAAATCTTCACCAAGGCACCGGTGCTGTCGGCAGTGGGCACTGGCGCGCAGGTCGGCATCCATGCGGAGTCGAAGTGGAACAACCCCGAGCCCGAGGTGGTGCTTGCAATCAACAGCAGCGGCGCGGCCGTCGGCGCGGCGCTGGGCAACGATGTGAACCTGCGCGATTTTGAAGGGCGCAGCGCGCTGCTGCTCGGCAAGGCCAAGGACAACAACGCGTCGTGCGCGATCGGCCCCTTCATCCGGCTGTTCGATGCGGGGTTCACGATCGACGATGTGCGCCGCGCCGACCTCGCGATGCGGGTCGACGGCCCCGAAGGCTTCACCATGCACGGCGCAAGTTCGCTGGCCAAGATCAGCCGCGATCCGCTCGACATCGTGGCCCAGGTGATCGGCCCGAACCACCAGTACCCCGACGGCTTCATGCTGTTTCTGGGCACGATGTTTGCGCCGACGCAAGACCGCCACGGCCCCGGTCTTGGCTTTACCCATGAAGTAGGCGATGTGGTGCGCGTGGCCACGCCCCGGCTCGGCATGCTGGTCAACCGCGTCAACCACTGCAGCAGCATCGCGCCCTGGACCTTCGGCATCACCGCGCTGATGGGCAATCTGGCGCAGCGCGGGCTGCTCTGATCAACACCAAGGCGAGACCACAGTTCCATGAATCAATCGACCGTTGCATCCAAAGCCGTGAATGACGTGGCGCCGCTGATCAGGCTGGCTGCGCAAGACGACGTCGGTATTGCCAGGCGCGACCTGGCTGCTGGCGAATCGCTCGCCCCCCTTGGGCCGGTATGTGCCGGTCCCGTTCCCGCCGGCCACAAGGTGGCCCTTCATGACATCGCAAAAGGTGCGGTTGTGCGCCGCTATGGCCAGGTCATTGGCATGGCGACGCAGGCCATCAGCGCCGGTGCTCATGTCCATGTGCACAACCTCGGCATGGGTGAGTTCACGCGCAGCTCCAGTGTGGGCGAGGCCTATCGGCCAACAAGTTTCATCAATCCCGCCGCAACCTTCATGGGCATAGTCCGTGCCGACGGCCGCATCGCAACGCGCAACTACATCGGAATTCTGTCAACGGTCAATTGCTCTGCCAATGTGTCGCACGCGATTGCCGAGCGCTTCAAGGGTGCGGCTCTCGCCGCCTATCCGAATGTCGATGGCGTTGTACCGCTCACACACGGCAGCGGCTGTGCGATGGACCCCGACGGCGAAGGGCTGGCTTTGCTGCGCCGCACGCTGGCAGGCTATGCACGGCATGCCAACTTTGCTGGCGTGCTGATCGTTGGACTGGGCTGCGAGTCCAACCAGCTTGATGCCTTGAAAGTGGCCGGTGAACTTTCTGAAGGCCCGATGCTGCGCACCCTGGGCATTCAGTCCAGCGGGGGCACGCGCGCGGCGATCGATGCCGGAGTGGCGGCCATCGAGTCGATGTTGCCTGAGGCGAACACAGTACAGCGACAGCCGGTGGCTGCCAAACATCTCGTTGTCGGCCTGCAATGCGGCGGCTCTGACGGCTATTCGGGCATCTCGGCCAATCCGGTGCTGGGCGCTGCGGTGGATTTGCTGGTGCGTCATGGCGGAACCGCGATCCTGTCGGAAACGCCAGAGATCTATGGTGCGGAACATCTGCTGACGGCCCGCGCCGCCTTGCCGGCAGTGGCCGAGAAGCTTGAAGAGCGCCTGCGCTGGTGGGAGGACTACACCTCGCGCAACCACGGCGAGATGAATAACAACCCATCGCCGGGCAACAAGGCGGGCGGCTTGACGACCATTCTTGAAAAGTCTCTCGGTGCGGTGGCCAAGGGCGGCAGCAGCGGCTTGATGGCGGTTGTCGAATATGCCAAGCCTGTTCAAGCGCATGGGCTGGTGTTCATGGACACGCCCGGTTATGACCCGGTCTCTGCAACCGGCCAGGTTGCCGGCGGCGCCACCCTGCTCTGCTTTACCACCGGACGAGGCTCGGTCTATGGCTGCAAGCCTTCGCCTTCACTGAAGATCGCCACCCATTCAGGCCTTTACCGGCGCATGAATGAAGACATGGATTTCAACGCCGGCGAGGTGCTCGATGGTACGGCCAGCATTGAGGATGCCGGTGCGCAGCTGTTCGCGCTGATGCTGGAGACGGCCTCCGGTGGCAAGACCAAGAGCGAAGCACTCGGCATAGGCACCGATGAATTCGTGCCGTGGCAACTTGGTGCGGTGATGTAGTCTTTGACTTGGCCGCGAACGCCGGCCATCCGAAGTTTCTCGCTGCCGCGAGCACTGAATCGGACGAGCCGCATTCCTCTTGTGATCCTTGCAGGGATCAGTGCAACGTCTCGAGCCGTTCGCCCGAGTCCGCGCGGAAAAGATGAACATGCGCGCTGTCCGCACCCAGGCGCACCTGGTCGCCGGGGCGCACACTGACCCGTTCGCGCAGCACGCAGGTGAGCTTGGTGCCGCCCGCATCGACGATGAGATGCGTCTCCGAGCCGGTGGACTCCACCACCAGCACCTGCGCCTCCACGCCCTCGGCGTCCAGCCGCAGGTGCTCGGGCCGCACGCCCAGCGTGAGGGCCTGCCCGCTTGTGGCCGGCACGCCGGGCACGGTCCAGTGGTTGCCCGCGTTGTCCACAACGCCCTTGCCGTTCACCTTGACGGGCAGCAGGTTCATCGACGGCGAGCCGATGAAGGCCGCGACGAAGACGTTTCGCGGCCGGTCGAACAAGTCGAGCGGCGTGCCCACCTGTTCCACGATGCCATCGTGCATGGCCACGATCTTGTCTGCCATCGTCATGGCCTCGATCTGGTCGTGCGTGACGTAGACGGTGGTGGCCTTCAGGCGCTGGTGCAGCTCGCGAATCTCAGCGCGCATTGCCACGCGCAGCTTGGCGTCCAGGTTGGACAGCGGCTCGTCGAACAGGAAGACCTGCGGGTCGCGCACGATGGCTCGGCCCATTGCGACGCGCTGGCGCTGGCCGCCGGAGAGCTGCTTGGGCAGCCGCGTGAGCAGTGGCTCCAGCCCCAGGATCTTGGCGGCCCGGGCCACGCGCTCTTCGGTCTCCTGCTGCGGCGCATGGCGCAGCTTCAGCGAGAACGCGAGGTTGTCCGCCACCGTCAGATGCGGGTACAGCGCATAGTTCTGAAACACCATGGCGATGTCGCGATCCTTGGGCAGCAGGCCGTTCACGCGGCGCCCGCCGATGCGGATCTCGCCGCCGTCGATGCCTTCCAGGCCCGCGACCATGCGCAATAGCGTGGACTTGCCGCAGCCCGACGGGCCGACCAGCACGACGAATTCACCGTCGCGGATGTCGATGCTCACGCCGCGGATGATCTGCGTGCTGCCGAAGGACTTGGCTACGTCCTGGATCTCAACTGTTGCCATCTTGGTGTCTCCTCAATTCAAAAAAAAGTGAAGCTGTTGTCGCGCTAAGCCGGCCGCGTGCTGCTGCGCGCACTCCCTCATCCCGCTTGCCAGGCGGTTTTTAGCCGCGTGTATTCATGCAGATAGCGGCCCACGGCAGCGTCACGTAGTTCGGTGGACTGCTGCAATAGCGCAAGGGCTGCGTCAAACGCGCCGGGATCACATGCTTCCAGCAACAGCACCCAGCGAGCCGGGGCCTGCAGGTCCTTGCGGTCCTTGCTTTCGGCAGTGCGCTGGCCCGACATGCCGGGATCCGAGCCCAGCAGGTGCGCACCGCTGATGCGCGGCAGCCGTGCAGCGGCTTCCAGCGCCGAGGTGAGACGCGGCACCACGTCGCGCACCGTGTCTTCCGCGATGTCGAAGCGCACGGTCAGCATCGCGCCACCCGAGCCAACGCCGTGGCTGGCCACCACGCGCGTGAGTGATCGCGTGGTCGTCTGGAAATGTGCGGTGGTCGCACGCGTCCACTCCGTGGGCTCGTTCAAGCGCGACAGATAGTCGCTGCCCTGGATGACCTGGAAGCTCGCGGTTTCATACAGGGTGAAGAACTCCGGCTGGGTCGCTGCATCGGCAGCGCGATAGCGGCGCCCCCGCACAAATCCGGGAATGCCCACGCGCTCGGGCATGTGCTCGTGCAGATGCCACGCGTAAAACTCTGCGCGGCCGGCCTCGGCGATGTCGTTCCAGATAGCCACTGCACCTTCACCTGCCAGCATGGTTTTGCTCCTTGAATGTGAGGGGCACGACGCCTGGAGCGACGGCCGCGCAGGGCAGCTCGGCTCCGGCGAGCTGCCGATGGGGAAGTCCTTTATCCATTGGAGACTTTCAGCGGCGTAATCCCCATCATGGCCTCCATCACCTTGCGGCTAGGCCACAGGTCGGCGATCTCCGCCGCGGTGGCTTGCACGTCGGGCGCGATGGCGGCGATGCGCTCCGGCGGGAGTCGCGCCACGGGACCGGCCACGCTGACGGTGCCGATGGCGCGGCGGCTTTGCGGATCCACGATGGCGCACCCCACCGCGCACGTGCCCGGCTCCCCTTCCTCGATGGACGTGCCATAGCCGCGCTCGCGCGTCAGCGCAAGTTCGGCAAGCAGGCTGGCCTCGTCACGCACGACTGGCCGGCCGAACCGGGAAGGCACGACGAAGCCGCGCGCTTTCACCAGGGCCACGGCGTGTGCGTCGTCCAGGGTTGAGAGCCAGGCCTTGCCGGTCGACGTGGCGTGCAGTACCACGGGCTGGCCCATATCGGGGTCGTAACGCAGGCCGGAGAGCGCACCCTGAGCCTTGGCAATCCAGATCAGCGCATCGTCTTCCACCAACGCCAGGCGCACCAGTTCGCCGGTACGCGCGGCCAGACGGTCCAGGGAGGGCTGGCAAATCTCCGTGATGCCGGAGGCCGCGAGGAAGCGAAAGCCGATGGCGGCCAGCTTCACTGTCATGCGGTAGCGCTGGCTGTACTCGTCCTGCACCGCCAGCCCACGCCCCACCAGGATGGAAAGCAGGCGGTGCACGGCGCTCTTGGGCAGTTCCAGTCGCCGCGCGACCTCGCTGATCGGCAGCCCTTGGGGGTAGTCGGCCAGCAGCGTGAGGATGTCCAACACGCGCTCGATCATGTCGCCAGTGGCCACCAAAATCTCCATCTATTTAGAACAGAGTTCCAATGTAGCACCGCAACCTGACCCGGTACCGAGGGATATCCCGCATGACGAGGCACATTCAAGTAACTACATTGGAACACTGTTCTATGTGAGGTCGTTTTTATGAATGCCATTCCCTACGCGCAGGCCGCGACTGTGGCGCAGGCGGACCCCCGACCGCCGGGCTTCTGGTCGCGTTTCGCCTGGTTTGCGCCAGCCGTCGTCGTGCTGCTGGCCGTCACCCTCTACCCGACTGCGGTGGTACTGTGGCTGAGCGTGCACCGCACGCGGCTGTATGAAGTCATCGAAGGCGTGGGCCTGGCCAACTACGTCTCGGTAATCACCTCGCCCGCTTTCATCGAACTCAGCATCAACTCATTGCTGTACGTGTTTGGTGCCTTGGCGCTGGTGCTGCCGCTGGGGCTGGCCGGCGCGTTGGCCCTGCAGAACTTGGCGCGTGGCGCGGCACTGGTGCGCACCCTGCTGCTGCTGCCCTGGACGCTTTCGATGGGCGTGGTGGGCTGCTTCTGGCTGTGGCTGCTCAACCCCTCTTATGGCCCGATCAGTTTCCTGCTGCGCTCCCTGGGCCTGGAACCCGGCCTGATGCTGGGCGACCCGTCGCTGGCTCTCGTACTGGTGATCGCCGTCACGGCCTGGTGGTCGTTTCCCTATGTGATGGTGATGATGAGCGCCTCGCTGCAAAGCATCCCGGCCGAGCTTTACGAGGCCATCGAAATCGATGGCGGCGGGCTGCGCGCACGTCTGCGCCATGCCGTGTGGCCGCACATCGCACCCACGCTGGGCAGCACCGCGCTCACCCTGGGCATCCTCTACCTCACGCTCATCACGATGATCCTGGTGCTCACCGGCGGCGGGCCACTGGGCTCCACCGCCACCTGGAGCTTCGAAGTGTTCTCCAGCGCTTTTCGCTCGGTGGACCTGTCGCCCTCGTCGGTCATCTCGGTCGTCGTGCTGCTCGTCAACCTCTTCCTTGGCTACCTCTACTCGCGCCTCACCGGACGCGTTTCGGGCTGAACACCATGCATATCCGCCGCTCCGAAAAGATGCTGTCCTGGGCGGTACTCGCCGTCCTGGTCCTGGCCGTGATGATTCCGCTGTCTTGGGCCGTGCTCACCTCGCTCAAGAGCGAGGCCAACGTCATGGCCTACCCGCCGACCTTCCTGCCGACCGATCCGAGCCTGTCCGCGTATGCAGCCGTGTTCCGGAATCAGACCTTCGGCTCCGACCTCTTCAACTCGGTGTTGTATGCGGTGGGCGCGGTGCTGCTTGCTGTGCTGCTGGCCGCACCCGCAGGCTACGCCGCGTCGCGTTTCGAGTTTCGCGGCAAGCGCACCGTGATGCTGATGATCCTGGCCACCTCCATGATTCCGGGCGTCGCGCTGCTGGTGCCCACCTACTTCCTGCTGGATGCCCTGGGCCTGCTGAACAACGCCGCCGTCATCATCGTTGTGCAGGCGGCGCGACTGGTGCCACAGACGGTGTGGTTCATGCAGAACTTCGTCGACGCCGTGCCGCGCGAGCTGGACGAGGCCACCCAGGTGGACGGTGCCAACCATTGGCAGACCTTCACCCGCATCATCCTGCCGCTGGTGCGGCCCGGCATCGCCGCCAGTGCTGTCATCGGCCTGGTCACGACCTGGAACGACTACATCACCGTCGCCGCGTTCGCCCCCGAGGTCGCCCACCGCACGATGCAGGTCGCGCTCGTCAACCAGGTGTTCGACAGCATCGGCATCACGTGGTCTTACGTCATGGCCTATGCCGTGATCTCCTCCCTTCCCATCGTCGCCATCTTCGTTCTCGCGCAGCGATGGTTCATCAACGGCCTGACCGCCGGTGCCGTAAAGGGCTAGTCCGCCCCATGCCCACTTCAATAACAGGAGACATCATGAACGAACACCCCCCGATCTGCGTGACCGAACAACAGAGCGCACCCCGCACCAGCCGGCGCATCTTCTTGGGAGGCATGGCCGCCGTGCTGGGCGCTCCGGCTGGCCGGGCCTTCGCGCAGACCACCGAGACGATCGCCTACGACACCTTCCTCGACCCGGCGAACACCAACGATCCGCGCGCGGCGGCGCAGACGCAGATGATCGCCGCCTTCGAGGCCAGCCAGCCGCGCGTGAAGGTGCGAGTCGTCGTGGATCCGGCGGGCCAGAACGGCGTGCGCGCGGCGCGCGCCAAGTCGGACAGTCCAGACGTGATCCGGGTGAACAACTTCCAGATGCCGGAGTTCGTGTCCACCGGCTCGCTGCTGTCCATCGACGAGCTGATCGCGCGCGACAAAGTGGACATCACGGACTGGCTGATCAACATTGACCAGACCCGCGTCAACGGCAAGATCTGGGGCTTGCAGCAGGACTACCGGATTCCGATCTACGTCTATCGCAAGAGCAAGTTCGATGAAGCGAAGGTCGCGACGCCCCCGCGCACGTACGAAGAGGTGAGCGCCCTCGGCCCTTTGCTGACGAAGCAGAACCAGATGGCCTACGGGGTCCCGATCGGCCTGAGCGGCGGCATCGGCGGTGCGCAGGCCTTCATGGAATTCATCGTGAGCTCCATCGTGGCGGGCAACAGCGACCCCTTCTTCGTGCCGAGCGGCCGCGAGATCGGCTTTAGCGAGAAGCGGCTGCTGCTGGCCGCCAGCATCGTCAAGGATCTGTTCCAGAAGAAGGCTGCGACACCCGTGAGCCTGCAGTTCGCCTACAACGAGCTGCAGGATGGGATGCGTGCGGGCACGGTCGCCTCCGCCACCTTCGGGCTGTACCGCTATCGCGGCCTGAAGGCGGCCGTTTCCAATGACCTGGCCTGGGCACCGGCCCCTTCGGTGGAGCCAAACGCCAAGCACGCGGTGTACGGCTTCCAGATGTGCATCAACCGCTATTCGCCGCGTCAGGCTGGCGCATGGGAATTCGTCAAGTTCATGGCCAGCCCGGCGGCGCAGGCGCTTGCGGCACGCGGCGGCGAAGTGGTGGCGCGCGCCAGTGCTTACAACGATGCCTACTTCAAGACGCCGGAAGCGCAGGACCAGCTGGGCTGGAAAGCGTTGGTCGAACAACGCGGCCGCATGGTGAACTACTCCATCATCCAGTCCACCTTCAATCAGATCTGCGGCGAAGCCTTCCAGCGCATGATCCTGAAAGACCTGCAGCCGGCCGCCGTGGCGCTCGAGGTGCGCACGCGCTACGCGGAAGCGCTGTCCAAAGCATGATGGCCCAGATCACAGGAAGCACCCGCCTCTATGGATTGGTGGGGGATCCGCTGACGACAGCCAAGTCGCCCGAACTGTTGAACCGGCTCTTCATCGAACAGCGCGCAGACGCGGTTTGCGTGCCATTCGCGGTCAAGGACGATGACCTGCCCGCATTTGTCACCGGTGCACGGGCGTTGGGGAATCTCTCCGGCGTGCTGGTCACGATGCCCCACAAGCAACGGATGCTGTCCTTTGTCGACGAACTGCATCCGACTGCTCGTCAGGTTGGCGCACTCAACGTCATCCGCTGCGACAAGGATGGGCGTTGGGTCGGGGCCATCTTCGATGGCCTCGGTTGTGTGCTTGGCATGCAGTGGGAAGGCAATGACCCGGTGAACAAGTCCGTTCTTCTCGTAGGCGCCGGAGGTGCAGGCAGAGCTATCGCATTTGCAGTCGCTTCTGCGGGGGCCCGGGCGTTGACCATCTTCGATATCGACGAGCGCCGCGCCGATGAACTCGCCACATCCGTCGCCGCCGCAACCGGTTGCACCACAAATTCCGGTTCAGCCGATCCATGCGGATTCGAGATCGTCATCAATGCCACGCCGCTGGGTATGCGCACGCACGACCCCTTGCCCGTGAATCCCGAGCGATTGGATCCCGGCAGCATCGTCGTAGACATCATCAATGCGCCCGAGCCGACGCCGCTTTGCCGCGCCGCCGATGCACGCGGTTGTCGTACCCAAGGCGGACGCCCGATGCATGAAGGGCAGGCACTGCATGCCCTTCGCTTTCTTGGATTCGATTACCGACCTGACGGTAAGTCACTACCGAACGGGCCCGAAACCACGCAGTTGTGGCCATCTGAATGAAAGGAAGATGTCATGAATAGGCTTGCCAGGGTTGCCGCAGCATGCTGTGCGGCTGGCTGCACGAGGGGAAAACACGCATGAAAGTCGCATTGCTGGAAGCCAGCCATTGGCATGTTCCGCTCTATCTTGATGCGCTCGAGACGCCCGGGATCGAGGTGGTTGCCGTTTCGGATGCGGAGCATGCCAAGGGAGAGGCAATTGCCGCGCGATTCGGGAGCAGGCTGTACTCGTCGGCCTATGAGCTGCTCGAGCGCGAGGAAGTCGATTTCGCGTTTGTGTTCGGTCGGCATTCCGAAATGCCGACGCTCGCGGAAGCGGTGATCGCGCGGCGAATTCCGTTTGCGCTGGAGAAGCCCTGCGGTGTCGCCATGTCGCAGGTTACCCGGCTGCGGAAACTGACCGAGGAAGCCGATCTTTATTGCGCGGTACCGCTCATCTTTCGCATGAGCGACCTGCTCAGCGCGGTCAACGGTGCCGAGGGCCGTGTCCCGTCGGACTTCAACTACATGTCCTTCCGTTTCATCGTAGGTCCGCCCGGTCGTTATGAAGCCGCGGGCGCAGGCTGGGCGCTCGATCCCGCGTTTTCAGGTGGCGGGTCCACGATCAATGTCGCGACGCACTTCATAGACTTCTTTAGATTGCTGACCGGCAAGGAGATCACGCGCGTCTCTGCCACCATGAACTCTCGGACGCACCGGGGCGCGATTGAGGACTACTCGTTGCTGACGATGCAAACCGAGGATGGCGTGATCGGACTCGTGGAGACCGGATACAGCTTCCCCAGCACTTCAGACGAACAGCGCGAATTCTCATTCACCCTTTCGTCCGATCGCATGTACGCGAAATCGGGCCCCGATCGGATCGAGATCCGCGACCGAACCAATCTTGCCGCCGGCACTCGGAGCCTGCGTCTCGGGCTGGAAACCGACGCCTACTACCCGCTGTTCGTCAAACGGGTGCTTTCTGAATGTCGCACCGGTGCAAAACCGATCGCGTCATTGCGCGACGCCGAGGCAATGATGCAGGTCATGGACGCGGCCTACGCTTCGGCGCGGCAAGGGGGTGCGCTCCAGACTCTTGTGCCGATTGCTGTGTGATCCGACCAACCACCCCTCGCCACCTACGCCAGCGCCGCGCATCTCTATCGCAGTCGCTGAGCAATCAACTGAAAGGAAATTCGATGAGCAAGACTGCGCGATACCCAGGTCCATTGCCGCTTGACCAGGCGAAATCCAAATTTGTTCTCACCCCTCTCGAGGACAACCGCTTTCATCGGGATGGTCCTCGCGCCAATGTTGAGTACCGGGATCTCGGAATGGCGGATGCTTCAGGTGGTCGCATCAGCGCCAAGCACATCCGCGCTGTCCAGCCGTTCGGCAAGGAGACCGGTTGGCATTGGCACGACATGACCGCGCACTTCGTTTACGTGCTGAAAGGTTGGGTCGAATTCAGGTTTGACGGCATACCCGAACCGGTGACCGTCGTTGCCGGCTCTTGCCTCAGTCAGCCCGCCGGAGTGGCGCACAACGTCATTCGACAGTCTGACGACCTCGAGCTGATAGAGATCAACACGCCCGCAGACTATGTGACGGTCGAATGTTCTCTCTGAGCGGCCGCGACGTCAGTCGGCACGACGGGAACGCCGAACTCCGTCGAACTTTCGACAAGGACATCCTGCCCACGATCGGGGCCTTGCCTGTGCGGGAAGTGGATGACGCGGAGTGCCGCAAGCATGAGCCGCAAGGGCAACTGCTTTGACAATGAGGTGATCGAGCGCTTCTTCGGTACGCCAAAAGCCGAGTACTTTGCTCTTGGAGCGCGGATTGCGCGAGCTCAGCCCCGCGGAATACCGGCTGCGAAGCACCGCCTGATAGGCGGGATCGTGACTGTCCAACGTCTGGGGGCCAGTTCAATGCCAGGGCGATTCAAGTGAACGCTATGCGACCCATGAAGTTGAAAGCGATCTGCCCGCCGCTTCGAGTGCAGGCTTGACGCTCTCAAACGCGCCGCCGCCGTCACAGGGCACGATCGCGCCGGAGATGTAAGCCGCATAGGGCGAGGCCAGGAACAGCGCTAGATTGGCGATGTCGTCGAGCGAACCGAAGCGCTGCAGCGGCACCTGGGTGCGCGCGAACTCGCGGTCTTCGGGGGTCGGCGCCATGAGCTTGCGGAAGCCCTCGGTGCCGTCGATCGGGCCTGGCGAGATCGAATTGAGCCGCACGCCCTCGCCGCCCCACTCCAGCGCGAGCACGCGCGTGAACTGGTCGACGCCGGCCTTGGCCGCGCTCGCATGCGCCTGGTAGCGCATCGGCACGAAGGACTGTGGCGCGGTGATGTTGATCACCGCCCCGCCCGGCTTGCGCAGGTGCGCATGCGCCTGACGCAGCACGTGGAAGGTGCCGACCAGGTCGATGTCCACCACCACCTTGAAGCCGTTGGACGACATGTCCTTGGCCTCGCACAGGAAGTTGCCCGCGGCGCCCGAGATCAACACGTCGATCGGGCCGAACCTGGCCACCGACTCGGCGAAGGCCCTGCCCACCGCGTCGAAGTCGCGCACGTCCGCCACCACCCCATGCACGGCGCCGCCGTGGCGGCCCAGCGAATCCACGGCCGCATCCACGTTCTCGCGCTTGCGGCTGGCCACGGTCACGCGCGCGCCCTGGCGCGCGAAGGCCTCCGCGATGCCGAAGTTGATGCCCGTGGTGCCGCCGAAGACGACGACGTGACGGTCCGTGAAATCAATGCCAAGCTGCATGGGTGCTCTGTGTCGGTGAAGGAAAGGGGCGTGCCGCCGTCAGTTGAAGCCCGAGCGCGGCGATGCGGCCGCGCCGCTGCCGTACAGCGCCAACCGGCGGCAACCCGCGAAGATCGACTTGGGCGTGAGGCCGTAGATCTGGCGGATCGAATGGCTGAAGTGCGTCGCGTCGGGATAGCCGACGTCCAGCGCGATGTTCGTGAGGTTGGCGTTCTGCGTCACGTAGTAGAGGACGCTGCGCGCGCGCTGCCAGGTGCGGAAGCTGCGGAACGGCGAGCCCACCTCGACCTTGAACAGGTGCAGGAAGCGCGACACCGACAGGTGGCAGGCCACCGCGCACTCCTCGGCCGAGGTGTGGCTGTTAGGGTCGCACTTGATCTTGTCGACCACCGCGTCCACGCGCTTGTCGATCGCGCGGGCCGGCAGCGCGCCGCCGAAGAAGTTCTCGTCGAATTCCTCGGTGCGCGCGTACTGGCGCGTGGCGCAGCGCTTGAACCTGTCCAGCGCATCGCGCATGGTCGCGAGCGCCTCGGCGTCGTGCACCGCGCCGCGGCCGGTTCGGATGTGCTCGGGCAGGTCGCGCAGGCGCACGGTCTCCGACTCGATCAGGATGTTGCAGATCATCCGGTCCTCGGACTCGATGCGGTGGCCCACGTAGGGCGGCACGACCGACAGCAGCGTCTCCTCCCACTCGCCGCCGTCCACGCAGATGCGGTGCGGGCTGCGCAGCGACACGTAGATGCTGAAGGCGCCGAAGGTGCGCACCGACGGCACGCCCAGCAGACCGACATAGAGCACGCGATCGGCGTTCAGCCACATCACGCGCTCAGAGAGCGCTGGAGAGGTGCCCCGCGAGGGCTGCAATTGGCTCGGATCGATCTGAATCTGCATGGTGTTGTCTCCTGTTTATATCGGCCGCCCCGCGTCAAGGCTTGCGTCAAGTGGTCAACGGTACTTGGCGAGCTCCAGTTTGCCAAGCTGCGCGCAATGCACCTCGTCCGGGCCGTCGGCCAAGCGCAGCAGGCGCGCCGTCGCGTAGGCCGAGGCGATGCCCAGATCGTTGTTGGTGCCGCCGCCGCCGTGCGCCTGGATCACCCAGTCGATCACCTGGCAGGCCATCTGCGGCGCCGCCACCTTGATCATCGCGATGTCGGCCTTGGCGACCTTGTTGCCCACGGTGTCCATGCGGTGCGCGGCGTTGAGCGTGAGCAGGCGCGACTGCTCGATCAGGATGCGCGAGTGCGCGATGCGCTCGAGCGTCACGCCCTGCTGCGCGATGGTTTTGCCGAAGGCCACGCGCGACAGGCTGCGCTTGCACATGCGCTCGAGCATGCGCTCGGCCAGGCCGACCAGCCGCATGCAGTGGTGGATGCGCCCCGGGCCGAGCCGGCCCTGCGCGATCTCGAAGCCCCGGCCCTCTCCCAGCAGCATGTTCGAGGCCGGCACGCGCACGTTCTCGAACAGCACCTCCGAGGCGCGGTCCGGCACGCCGTAGAAGCCGAACACCGCAATGGGCCGCACCACCTTCACGCCGGGCGTGTCCATGGGCACAAGGATCATCGACTGCTGCTTGTGGCGGTCGGCGTTGTCCGGGTCGGACTTGCCCATGAAGATGCCGATCTTGCAGCGCGGGTCGGTGGCGTTCGTGGTGTACCACTTGTGCCCGTTGACAATGTAGTGGTCGCCGTCGCGCACGATGCTCGACTCGATGTTGGTCGCGTCGCTCGAGGCCACGCCCGGTTCGGTCATCGCGAAGCAGGAGCGGATTTCACCCGCCAGCAAGGGCTTGAGCCAGCGCTCCTGGTGCTCGGGCGTGCCGTAGCGCGCCAGCACTTCCATGTTGCCGGTGTCGGGCGCCGAGCAGTTGAAGACCTCGGGCGCGAGGTGCGAGCGGCCCATGATCTCGCACAGCGGCGCGTACTCGAAGTTGGTCAGGCCCGCCCCGTGCGCCGACTCGGGCAGGAACAGGTTCCACAGGCCGGCCGAGCGCGCCTTTGGCTTGAGCTCGTCGAGCACAGGCGCGACCTTCCAGGGGCCCAGCGTCTCGGCCTCGCGGTAGTAGCGCTCCTCGTTGGGATAGATATGTTCTTCCATGAACGCGACGAGGCGCTTCTGCAGATCCTGAACCTTGGGCGAGAACTCGAACACATGAACCTTTCTGGGTGGCGTATTGCCGATGGCGCGGTGCGCGGAAAGAAGGAGGTGCGCCGCTAGCGCTCGCCGCATGGGAAATGGGCTTCGACCTGGCGCCAGGCGGCCTCAGCGATGGGCCGCGCCTTGGCGCCCGTCTCGCGCGCCTCGGCGCTCGAGGCCGTGCCGTCCAGCGCGCGCTTCAGGATGCCCTGCAGGATCGCGGCCAGCCGGAACATGCTGTAGGCCAGGTAGAACTCCCAGTGCGCGGGATCGACCGGCGCGCGGCCGGTGCGTCGGCAGTAGGCGTCGAGGTAGCTGCGCTCGTCGGGAATGCCCAGCGCGGCATGGTCGACGCCGGCCATGCCGCGGAACTGCGCGGCCGTCAGCCGCCAGGGCAGCGCGTGGTAAGCGAAGTCCGCTAGCGGATGGCCCAGCGTCGACAGTTCCCAGTCGAGCACAGCCAGTACGCGCGGCTCGCTCGGGTGGAAGATCATGTTGTCGATGCGCAGGTCGCCATGGAAGATGCAGGTCTCGTCGCTGGGCGGCACGTGCGCGGGCAGCCATTCGATGAGCCGCTCCATCGCCGGGATCGGCTCGGTGACCGAGGCCTGGTACTGCGCGGTCCAGCGGCCGATCTGGCGCGCGACGAAACCGCGGCTGCGACCGTAGTCTGCCAACCCGACCGCGGCCGGGTCCACGCCGTGCAGCGCGGCCACCACGCGGTTCATGTCGTCGTAGATCACGCCGCGCTCGGCGCGCCCGCAACCGGGCAGGGCCGGGTCCCAGAGCACGCGGCCCTCGACGAAGGCCATCACGTAGAAGGGCGTGCCGATCACCGAGGCGTCGGCGCAGTAGCCCAGCGCGCGCGCCACCGGCACCTCGCTGCCGCCCAGCGCGGCGATCACGCGGTACTCGCGGTCGATCGCGTGGGCCGAGGGCAGCAGTTCGCCGTCCGGCTTCTTGCGCAGCACGTAGCGCGTGGCGGCCGCGTCCGTCAGCAGGTAGGTCGGGTTCGACTGGCCGCCCTTGAAGCGCTGCAGCGTCGCAGTGCCGCGAAAGCCCGGGATGTGGGCCTGCAGCCACGTCGACAGCGCCTGCAGGTCGATGGCCCTGGGGGTGTCGGGGGATGGAATCACAGCCGCTTCATTCAACATTCACGACCTCTCGTGCGAAGAATGGTATGGCATTATTGTCTGACAATCTACCAGAGGGTTACGCCGACGATCGCCTGCGCGACAGTGCAAGAGCGGGCCCGCCCCTGGCACCGGTTTCAGTCGCGGAAGGTGGGCGCGCGGCGCGCCGGGCCTCGTCCAGGTCCTCGGAATACAGCATCGCGGCGTTCCAGGTGGCGATGTAGTTGAGGCCATCGGCCACCGGCCGATCGCGTACGTAGGAAATCATTTCCTTGGTGCCGCGCAGGCACAGCGGCGACTTGCGGTTGGCATCCTCGTCGAGCGTGCGGAAACTGGTGCGGTGCCCGCCTTTGACCAACGCGGCGCACGCGCCGAAGCGGCGTGTCGCGCGGTGCAGCACGTCCCCGAGCGCCACGCGGCCGATGCGCCGCCGCGGCGCCAGGTCCAGGGCTTTCACTTCGATATGCCGACCGGTTCGAGGTACTCGCTCGCCAGCACCCACTTGCCGTTGACGATCTGGGTCATGCGCACCTTCTGGTTGCTCAGCCGGTTGTCCTTCGAGACGTTGAAGCCCGGGTTGCCCAGCGCGTCGGGGCCAAGCTTGGTGGCTTCCATCGCGGCGTTGAAGCTCTCGGCTGTGAGCTTCTTGCCGGCCTTGTCCGCCACCTTGGCGAAGGTCGTCATCGCGTAGTAGGCATACATTGAGTACAGGCCCGGGTCGTCGCCGAAGCGTTTCTTGTAGGCCGCGGACCATTCGCGCACCGCCGGGTTGGCATCGTCAGCATAGGGCAAGGGAATGAAGGTCGCGCCGTACACGCCTTCCATGGTCGCGCCGCCCAGGGTGGGCACCTGCTGCGAGTAGTTGGCCGCCGTGCCCAGGAAGTCGGGGCTGAAGCCGATCTTGCGCGCCTCGCCCACCGATCCGATGAATTCGCGCAGGGTCGAGGCGTTGAAGACCAGGTCGCAGTTGGCCGACTTGAGCCGCGCCATCTGCGACGAGAAATCGGTGGCGCCGCGCTTGTAGGTGGTCTTCTCGGCCACCGCCATGCCCTTGGCCTTGAGGTAGGCCTCGACGCCCTCGAAGGCTTCGCGGCCGTAGTCGTCGTCCTGGTAGATCACGCCGACGCGCTTGTACGGCTTCTTCTTCATCATGAAGTCGAGCGTCGAGGCCGACATCGAGAAGTACGACGGCGCAAGCGCGACCTTGTACGGGCTCGGCGGTTCGTACAGGTCCTTCGAGGCGCCCTGCGGCATGAAGTTGAAGACCTTGTTCTCGATCAGAAAGGGCAGCGCCGCCATGTTGGTCGCGGTGCCCAGATGCCCGAGGATCGCGAACACATTCTCCTGTGTGATCAGCTTCTGCGCGGCCAGCACCGCGCGCTTGGGCTCGTAGCCATGGTCCTCGACCACCAGCCGGATCTTGCGGCCCTGGATGCCGCCCTTGGCGTTGATCTCCTCGACGGCCATGTTCATGCCGTTGCGGGACTCCTTGCCGTAGTTGGCGATTGGGCCCGACAGGTCGGTGATCGTGCCCAGCACGATCTCGCTGTCGCTCACTCCCCTGCCTTGGGCAAGGGCGTGGCCGGCTGCTCCGAGCAGCAGGGCCGTGGTGATCAGGTTTCTACGCAACATCGATGTCTCCTTCTTTGGGTGGTGATCGGCTCAGGAAGGCTTGCGACCGAAGACCGGCGCCCGCTTCTCGGCAAATGCGGTGACGCCCTCGACCGCATCGGCCGTGCGGCCCGATGCGACCATGGCGCAGTGTTCGTGGTCCAGGTGCTCGGCCAGCGAATGCAGCGGCGCAGTGTCGACCAGCCGCTTGGTGCGCCCGAGCGCGCCCGTGGCGCCGCGGGCCAACGACGCGATCAGTTCGGCAGCGCGGGCACCCAACTCTGCATCGGGCCAGACCGCCGAGACGATGCCCCAGTCGAGGCAGCGCTGCGCCGACAGCGGCTCGTTGGTCAGGAAGATCTCCTTGGCGCGCGCCACGCCCACGCGGCGTGCGAGGAACCACGAGGCGCCCACGTCGGGCGTAAGGCCGATGGCCGAGTAGCCGCCGCGCAGCTTCATCGATTCCGCCGCCAGCACGATGTCGGCGCACAGCGCAAGGCCGATGCCGCCGCCGCCGATGGGCCCGTTGAGCGAGCTCACCACCGGGATCGGCAGCCCCGAGAGGCGTTCGATCGCGCGGTGCAGCGGCGGGATGTGCGAGTCGAGCAGCGTGCCGATGTCGTCGCGCGAGCGCACGAAGTCGTCGATGTCGCCGCCGCCGCAGAAATGCCGGCCCTCGGCGCGCAGCAGCAGCGCGCGCACGGTGGCGTCCTCGGCCACCGCCTCGACGGCCGCGATCAGCGCGGCGGCAAGTTCCAGGTCGAGCACGTTGGCGCGCTCGGGGCGGTTCAGCGTGATGACGGCGATACCGTCGCGACGGTCCAGCAGCACGGCGGAAGACATCGGGGAGACCTTTCGGATCGCGACTTCGGCGACATGCCCGCAGCGTAGGCGGGGTCCGGAGGAGCGTCTTGTGTCCAGACGCTGCGGCCTGCGCCGCCCTCCCCCGGAGAAACACCATGTCAGATCGGCGAGATGCCGTGCCGCTTGTCGGGGCGGCCGCGGCTGGCCTTGCGCGGCAGGCAGCGCGCGGAGGTGGCGGCGATCACCGAGCGCGTGCCGCGCGGATCGATCACGTCGTCGATGCCGAAATGCCCGGCCGCATGCAGCGCGAGCAGCTGCTCGCGCTTCTCGGCCGGCACAGGTGCCGCGTTCACCTGCTTCTGGTAGGCCACGCAGAGATCGGCGTCGAAGCTGCGGCCGCCGTGCCAGCGGTGGCAGGTCCATGACGTCTTGTGGCTTACGAAGCGGGGTGTCTCCTTCGATGCAACGGCAGTGGCCGAACGACGCCTGTTGACCCTGGATTGTCTGGACTTATTGCCCGACAATCAATGCTTGGTCACCGTGCTTTCCCTTTGAGGCATCGGGTCGGCTGCTCCTAAAATCGAGGCGTCCTTCGGCGTTCCGGCCGTTCCTCATCCGCACCGCGCGAGCCGCATGAACAACACAGAGAAAGCATCCGCCTTCCGGCCCGAGGCCGCCAGGGAGAAGGCGGCCGAGGAGAAGACCGCGCATCCGCGCAGCACCCCCGACCGCGTGGCCGACGCCATCAGCAAGGGCATCCTGATGCGCCGCTTCACGGTCGGCCAGCGGCTGATCGAGGCCGACCTCACGCGCGACCTGGGCGTGAGCCGCAGCACGGTGCGCGAGGCGCTGCGCATCCTCGCCTCGAGCGGCGTGGTCGACCTCACGCCGCACCGCGGCGCGGTGATCCGCTCGCTCTCGCGCGAGGACGCGGCCAGCCTACTGGGCGTGCTGGAAGTGCTATCAGGCCTTGCGGCCCGGCTGGCTGCGGCCAACATCGGCGTCGGCCAGAACGCGCGTCGCTTCGAGGCCGCGGCGCAGAAGCTGATCCACGCCGAGAGCCCCGAGGCGCTCGACCGCATACTCGACGAGCGCGCCAACTACTACAAGGTGATGTTCGAGATCGCCAACAGCAGCGAGCTCGACCGCGTGCTGCCGCAGGCGCGCGCCCACCTGTTCCGCGCGCAGTTCTACCACTCGCTCACGACGGCCGACCTGCGCTCGATGGTGGCCGAGTACCGCGCCATCACCGAGGCGATCCTCGAGGGCGACCAGGACAAGGCCGAAAAGCGCATGCGCCGGCACCTGCAGAAGTCGGGCGAGCGCACGCTGCCGCGCATGTCGGACTTCAGGCTGAACTGAGCGCTCAGCGGCCTTGCCACTGCGCGGGCCGCTTCTGCGCGAAGGCCGCGGCGCCCCAGTGCCTAGCCCACGGCGCGCTCCTGCCCCTTCCAGTAGGGCTCGCGCAGCACGCGCTTCAGTACCTTGCCGCTGGGGTTGCGCGGTAGCGCCTCGACGATGTCGACGCTCTTGGGGCACTTGTAGTGCGCGAGGTTGGCGCGCATGAAATCGATGATGTCGCGCGCATCGGCGGTGGCGCCGGGCCGCAGCACCACGCAGGCCTTGACCGCCTCGCCCCAGGTCGCATCGGGCACGCCGATGACCGCGCCGTCGGCCACGGCGGGGTGCTGCATCAGCACGTTCTCGACCTCGGCCGGGTAGATGTTCTCGCCGCCCGAAAGGATCATGTCCTTGATGCGGTCGTTAATGTAGAGGTAGCCGTCCTTGAGGTAGCCGGCGTCGCCCGAACGGAACCAGCTGCCGTTGGCGTTGCGGCCCTCGGGGTAGGCCGCGGCCGTGGCCTGCGGGTTGCGCCAGTACTCTTTCAGGTTGCGGTCGGACTCGATCCAGATCTCGCCGACCTCGCCGTCGGGCAGGTCCTGCAGGCCGGTCGGGTCGACGATGCGCAGCCGCCCGCCGCCGATGGGCCGGCCCGCCGAGCGCAGCAGTTCGGCGTTCCCCGCGCGGTGGTCCGCGGGAAACAGGAAGGTCGCGGGCCCCGAAACCTCCGTCAGGCCGTAAACCTGCAGGAAGTCGCAGCCGAAGACCTGGAAGGCCTGCTGCAGCACCGTCTCGCTCACCGGCGATCCGCCATAGGCCATGAGCTGCAGCGTGCCGAAGTCGTGCGACTTCGCATCGGGCACCTGCAGCATGAAAAGGATCATCGCGGGCACCACGAAGGTGTGCGTGATGCCGTGCTGCGCGAAGGCCCGCAGGTAGGCCTTGGGATCGAACTCCGCGTAGGCCGAGGTCTGGCCGCCCGTGTAGAGCGTGAGCAGCAGCATCGTCATGCCCGCGACGTGGAACACCGGCAGCGGGTTGCCCAGCACGTGGCGGTGGTCGAACTTCCACTCCTTGGACACCACGCGCGAGGTCGAGAGCAGCCCCGCATGCGAGAGCACGATGCCCTTGGGCAGGCCGGTCGTGCCCGAGGAGTACAGCTGCAGCGCGGCATCGTGCGTGCCGGCCGCCACCGGCGTGAACGCATCGGATGCGCCTGCGTACCAGTCGGCCAGCGAGAGCACGCCGCCCGTGGCCGCGCCGGTGCACACCAGCGTCTTCACGCCCGGCATGTCGGCCTTCTCCACCGCCGGCAGGAACTCTGCATCGGCCATGAGGAACGGCGCCTCGCCGTTGTTGACGATGTATTCGATCTCGCGCGCCGACAGCCGCCAGTTGACCGGCATGCACACCGCGCCCAACTTGCACGCGGCCAGCGTGACGAGGATGCATTCGATGTGCTGCTTGGTCAGCAGCGCGACGCGCGTGTCGCGCTGCACGCCTGCCGCGGCCAGCGCGTTGGCGATGCGGTTGGTGTGGGCCTCGACGTCGCGGTAGCTCAGGCGCCGCTCGCCGTTGCGGTAGGCGATCGCGTGGGGGCGCTCGGCCAGTTGCCGTTTCAGGCTGTCGATCAGGGTCTGGTCCTGCTGCATGTTCTGTCTCCGTCTCTTTTTTCTTCTGGGTCCCGATGGCTCAGGCCACCTCGAACAGCGCCGCCGCGCCCATGCCGCCGCCCACGCACATCGTGGCCACCACGTACTTCACGCCGCGGCGCTTGCCTTCGATCAGCGCATGGCCGACCACGCGTGCGCCGGTCATGCCGTAGGGATGGCCGATCGAGATGCCGCCGCCGTTCACGTTGTATTTCTCGGGATCGATGCCCAGCCGGTCGCGGCAGTACAGCACCTGGCAGGCGAAGGCCTCGTTGAGCTCCCACAGGCCGATGTCGTCGACCGCGAGCCCGTGCTGCTTGAGCAGCTTGGGGATCGCGTAGACCGGCCCGATGCCCATCTCCTCTGGCGCGCAGCCCGCGACCGACATGCCGCGGTAGCTGCCCAGCGGCGCCAGGCCGCGGCGCTCGGCCAGGCCGCGCTCCATCACCACGCAGGCCGAGGCACCGTCGGACAGCTGGCTCGCGTTGCCCGCGGTCACCGCGCCGCCCTCGATCACGGGCTTGAGCGACATCAGCCCCTCGAGCGTCGTCTCGGGACGGTTGCCCTCGTCGCGGTCGAGCGTGACTTCGCGGTACGACACTTCCTTGGTCGCCTTGTCCACCACCGCCATGGTGGTGGTGAAAGGCACGATCTCGGCATCGAAGCGGCCGGCAGCCTGCGCCGCCGCCGTGCGCTGCTGCGAAGCGAGCGAGTAGTGGTCCTGCGACTCGCGCGAGATGCCGTACTTCTTCGCGACGACCTCGGCCGTCTGCAGCATCGGCATGTAGGCGTTGGGGGCGCGCGCGATCAAGCGCGGGTCCTTCTCCTTCGCGACCCAGGCCATGTAGGCCTCCTGCACCGCGGAGATGTTGTCGTGGCCGCCCGCGATCACGATGTCCATGCCATCGACCATCACCTGCTTGGCCGCGGTGGCGATGGCCATCAGACCCGAGGCGCACTGGCGGTCCATGGTCTGGCCCGATACCGTGACGGGCAGCCCGGCCGCGAGCACCGCCTTGCGCGCGAGGTTCATGCCGGCCGTGCCGCCGGTCAGCACGCAGCCGATGACCGCGTCCTCGATCTCGGCGCCGTCGACCTTGGCGCGCTGCACCGCGTGCGAGATGGCGTGGGCCAGCATCGACGGCGACCTGGTGTGGTTCAGCGCGCCCTTGTAGGCACGGCCGATGCCGGTGCGTGCGGTGGAAACGATGACGGCTTCTTTCATGGGATTCTTTCTGTGATGTCGGGTGGGTACGAAGGCAGCGGGCCGCTCAGGCGCCCCAGTCGGACAGGCGCAGGCCATCGCGCGCCAGCGAAGCCAGCAGCGGCGACACGGTCCAGTAGCCGAAGGCATTGCCGCGCGTGCGGCCTTGGTGCGCGAGCCGGTCGACGATGGCAGCCAGGCCGATGCGGTCGGCCATCCAGAGCGGGCCGCCCTGGTGGTCGGGAAAGCCGTAGCCCGCGGTCCAGACGATGTCGATGTCGCCGGGCCGGTAGGCGATGCCCTCCTCCAGGATCTTCGCGCCCTCGTTGACCAGCGGATAAAGCAGCCGTTCGACGATTTCCTCGGCGCCGATGTCCATGCGCCGCGCGATGCCGTGGGCCTTGGCCATCTCGGCCGCGATGCGCGCGGTCTCGGGGTCATCCACGGGCTTGCGGCCGTCGTAGCGGTAGTAGCCGGCGCCGGTCTTCTGGCCGAAGCGGCCCAGTTCGAACATCCGGCGCACCATCGCGCGGTAGCTGTCGTCGGGCGGCAGGCCGCCGGCCTTGCCGTATTCGATGACGGTCTTGGCGCCCACGTCGATGCCGGCCATGTCGAGCATGCGGCACGGGCCCATCGCCATGCCCAGCGCCTCGACCGCGCCGTCGATCTGCGACGGGCTCGCGCCTTCCATCATCAGGAACTCGGCCTCGCGCATGTAGACCTCGGCCATGCGGTTGCCAATGAAGCCGTAGCACACGCCCGACACCACCGCCACCTTGCCGATGGTGCGCGCCAGCTGCATCACCGTGGCCAGCACCTCGGGCGCGGTGTGCTCGCCGCGCACCACCTCGAGCAGGCGCATCACGTTGGCCGGGCTGAAGAAGTGCATGCCGACCACGTCGGCTTGGCGTCCCGTGGCCGCGGCCAGCACGTCGACGTCGAGCGTCGAGGTGTTGGTCGCGATGATCGCGCCGGGGCGGCAGACCTGGCCGAGCCGCGCGCAGACCTGCTTCTTGAGTTCCATGTTCTCGAACACCGCCTCGATCACCAGGTCGCAGGCGCCCAGCGCCGCATCGTCGAGCGTGCCGCGCAGCAGTGCCATGCGCTGCGCGACCTGTGCATCGGTGAGCCGGCCCTTGGCCGCGCTGGCCTCGTAGTTGGCCCGGATCAGGCCCATGCCGCGGTCCAGCGCGGCCTGCGTGGCCTCGACCAGCACCGTCGGGATGCCGGCGCTGGCGAAGTTCATCGCGATGCCGCCGCCCATGGTGCCCGCGCCCAGGATGCCGATGCTGCGCACCGGGCGCAGCGCCACCTCGCGCGCCAGGCCCGGGATCTTCGCGGCCTGGCGCTCGGCGAAGAACAGGTGGCGCATGGCCTGCGACTCGCGCGAGACGCGCAGTTCCTCGAACAGCCGCGCCTCGGCCGCCTCGCCTTCGGCGAAGGGCAGCGTGGCCGCGGCCTGCACCGCCCGCACGATGTTGCGTGCCGAGGGGTAGAAGCGCTTGCGCGTCTCGGCCTCGTGCAGCGCCTGCGCGAAGAAGTCCGCGGGCAGGCCTTCGTCGGGCACCGCGCGCTCGCTGGTGCGGCGCGCGCCGGCGCCCTTGGCCAGCAGCTGCTGCACGAAGGCCAGGCCGACCTCGAGCGCCGTGCCCTCGTGCACTTCGTCGACGATGCCCGCGGCGCGCGCGGCTTCGGCGCCGATGCTGCGGCCCGAGGCGATCAGGTCGAGTGCGAGCTTCACGCCCGTGAGGCGCGGCAGCCGCTGCGTGCCCAGCGAGCCCGGCAGGATGCCGAGCTTGACTTCGGGCAGGCCCAGCTTCGTGGACGGCAGCGCCACGCGCCAGTGGCAGGCCAGCGCTAGCTCGAGCCCGCCGCCGAGCACGGTGCCGTGCAGCGCCGCTACTACCGGGCGGTCGAGCGCCTCGATGCGCGCGAGCGTGCCGTTGAATAGCGCAGCCGAGAAATCGGGGTCGTCGAAGGAACGGATGTCGCCGCCCGCCACGAAGGTGCGGCCGCTGCTGTGCAGCAGCAGCGCACGGTACGCGCGATCGGCCTCGAAGGCCTTCACCGCCGCGTCCAGGCCGGCGATCACGGCGGGCGACAACGCGTTCACCGGCGGGTTCGAGATGGTCAGCACCGCGATATCGCCGTGCCGCTCGAGAGAGACGATTTCAGTCATGGAAAAGGCGCTGCGAAGTCATCGGGGAAGGCTAGCAATGGGGTTTTCACGTCTCTTGCGTCAACTCGCTGATCGGCTCGAGATTGACCTGGGCCGCACCAGCAGCTTGATCTGCGTGGTGGGCCGGCGCAGCGCTTTCTGATCCTCACGCACGCCGTCGTCCGAACGCAGCGCTGTCGCAAGGTGGAAGACCCCGAACGCTGGCTGCGCGGCATGCGGCGCCTGCACGGGCAACTCGAGTGAACGCCCGGCGCGTGGTGTACGCCGTTCAGGCCGCGCGCTCCTCGTACATCGAATCGATCAGCACGGCGTACTTGCGGTTGACCAGCGAGCGCTTGAGCTTCATGGTCGGCGTGAGTTCCTCGTCCTCGGCGCTCAAACGGTTCTCGAGCAGACGGAACTGCTTGATCTGCTCGACCCGCGCGAAGTGCCGGTTGACCTTCTCGATCTCCTCGGCAACAAGGCTTACGACCTCGTGGCTGCGAGTGAGCGAGCGGTAGTCGGAGAAAGCAACCGAACGCTCCTGTGCCCACTGCTCGACGTTTTCCTGGTCGATCATCACCAGGCAGGTCAGGTAGGCGCGCTTGTCGCCGATGACCACCGCGTCGGTCACGTAGGGGCTGAACTTGAGCTGGTTCTCCCACTCCGAGGGCGTAATGTTCTTGCCGCCCGCCGTGATGATGATGTCCTTCATCCGGTCGGTGATGTAGAAGTAACCGTCGTCGTCCATGCGGCCCACGTCGCCGGTACGCAGCCAGCCGTCCTCGAAGGCCTCGGCCGTCTTCTCGGGCAGGTTGAGGTAACCCATGAAGACTTGGCCGCCGCGCACCTGCAGCTCGCCCTGCGGCGACAGCCGGACCTCCGAGCCCGGCAGCGGCACGCCGATACTGCCCGCGCGACTGCGGCCCTGCGGGTTGCAGGTGGCGGCGCCGGTCACCTCGGTCATGCCCCAGAGCTCGTTGAGTTCGATGCCCAGCGCCATGTACCAGCGGATCAGGTCGGCCGAGATCGGTGCGGCCCCGGTGATGGCCAACTCGACGCGGCCCAGGCCCATGAGGCTGCGCAGGTTGTCCAGCACCAGCTTGCGCGCCAGCCAGTGGCGCGCGCGCAGCAGCGCCGGCACTGCCTCGCGCCGCTCGCGGTGCCCCGCCACGCGTTCGCCCACCGCCAGCGCGCGCCGATAGGCCCACTGCTCGAGCCGCGTGGCCTCGCGCATCGCGGTCGACACGCTCGAATAGAGCTTCTCCCAGATGCGCGGCACGGCCATGAACACGTCGGGCTGGATCTCGCGGATGTTGTCGAAGATGGTCTCGGGGTCTTCGACGAAGTTCAGCGTCTGCCCCGCCAGCAGTGCGTAGTACTCGCCGAAGATGCGCTCCGACACGTGGCACAGCGGCAGGAAGGCCGCGCGTTCGCGCAGCGAGGTGCGCGGCAGGAAGGCCTGCAGCGTTCGGCTCGCGGCCATCACGTTGGCGTGCGAAATCATCGCGCCCTTGGGCCGGCCGGTGGTGCCCGAGGTGTAGACCAGTACCGCGAGATCGGCCGGGCCGCGACTCGCGATGCGCTCGTCGAGCAGCGCGGGCTGCGCAGCCCGGTGCGTGCGGCCCAGGTCGCGTAGCGCGTCGAGCGAGAGCACGCGTGCATCGTCGAGCCGCGCCAGCCCCTCCATGTCGAACACGATCACGTGGCGCACCGCGGGCAGCCCCTCTTGCACCTCGAGGAACTTGTCGAGCTGCTCCTCGTTTTCCACCACCAGCAACGTCGAGCCCGAGTCCTGGCACAGGTACTCGATCTGCGTGGCCGCATCGGTCGGGTAGATGCCATTGACCACCACACCCGCCGTGAGGCCCGCGAGGTCTATCCACAGCCATTCGCGGCAGGTGTTCGACAGCACCGACATCACGTCGCCGGGCCGCAGCCCCAGCGCGGCCAGGCCGCGGGCAAGTTCGTCGACGATCAGGCCGACCTCGGCATAGGTGTAGGCATGCCAGATGCCGAGCTCCTTCTGCCGGAGCATCACCGCGTCGCCGCGCGTGGCCACCGCATGGCGGAACAGGCGCGGCACGGTGTCGATGTCCGCCGGAACGGGCGCGAAGGAAGGGGTTGTCGCCATGTCGTGTTTCCTGGGGTCGGGGGGTGGCCGCGTTCAGCGCCAGGTCTTCTTCTTCTTCCAGCGCCGCTCGCCGCGCACGCCGTCGTCCTTGGCGCCGAGGTAGAACTCCTTGATGTCGTCCTTCTCGCGCAGCACGCTGCAGCGGTCTTCCATCACGATGCGGCCGTTCTCCAACACGTAGCCGAAGTCCGCTGCGTTGAGCGCCATGTTGGCGTTCTGCTCCACCAGCAGGATGGTGGTGCCACGCTCGCGGTTGATGCGCACGATGATCTCGAAGATCTCCTTGGTCAGCCGCGGGCTCAGGCCCAGGCTGGGTTCGTCGAGCAGGATCAGCTCGGGCTCGGCCATGAGCGCACGCGAGATCGCGAGCATCTGCTGCTGGCCGCCCGAGAGCAGGCCCGCGTCCTGCGCGGCGCGCTCGCGCAGGATCGAGAAGTAGCCGTAGACCGCCTCGATGTCGCGCGCCACGCCGTCGCGATCCTTGCGTGTGAAGGCGCCCATCATCAGGTTGTCGCGCACCGACAGCAGCGGGAAGATCTCGCGTCCCTCGGGCACGTGGCTCAGGCCGGCGCGCACGATCGCGGCCGGATCCTGCCCCGTGATGTCGGCGCCCTTGAACTCGACGCTGCCCTTGGCCGGGTCGAGCACGCCCGAGATGGTCTTGAGGATGGTGCTCTTGCCCGCGCCGTTGGAGCCCAGCACCGTGGCGATCTCGCCGCGGCGAACGCGCAGGCTCACGCCGCGGATGGCCTTGACCGGGCCGTACGAACTCTCGAGGTTCGACAGCTTGAGCACCACGTCGGCGGCCGCGGGGTCGGCGGCGATCTGCGCGCTCATGCGGTCTCCCTTCGCAGGCTCGATACATCGTCGATGGTGCCGAGGTAGGCCTCGATCACGCCGGGGTGCGCCTGCACCTCGGCCGGCGTGCCGAGCGCCAGCACTTCGCCCTGGTTCATCGCGAGCACGCGGTCGGACACGCGCGACACCAGCGACATGTCGTGCTCGACCATCAGCACCGTAATGCCCAGCTCGCGCTGGATGTCCTGGATCCACCACGCCATGTCCTCGGTCTCCTCGGCGTTCAGGCCCGACGAAGGCTCGTCGAGCAGCAGCAGCTTGGGCGCGCTGCACAGCGCGCGCGCGAGCTCGACCACCTTGCGCACGCCGTATGGCAGCCCGGCCACGCGCTGGTCGCGGTAGCGCATCAGGCGCAGCAGCTCGATCACCTCTTCGGCCTTGCGGCGCGCGGCGATCTCGTTGCGCCGCGCGGCCGGCGCGAACAGCAGGTCGCTCCAGAAGCCCGAGCGCCGGTGCGTGTGGAAGCCGATCAACAGGTTCTGCAGCACGGTCGCGTGTTCGAACAGCTCGATGTTCTGGAAGGTGCGCGCGATGCCTAGCGCGGCGATGCCGTGCGCGGGCGTGCGGTCGATGGGGTGGCCGTCGAAGGCCAGCGTGCCGGTGGTCGGCATGTAGATCCGGCTGATCAGGTTGAACACCGTGGTCTTGCCCGCGCCGTTGGGCCCGATCAAGGTGAAGACCTCGCCCTTGTGCACGTCGAAGCTGACCTTGTTGACGGCCAGCACGCCGCCGAAGCGCACGCTCAGGTCCCTGGCGGAAAGAAGCATGTCGCTCATCGGACGCGCTCCGATTTCTGGAAGGTTTTCTGGCGCCTGAACATGCCGCGGCGGTAGGTCGGGAACAGCTCCAGGTAGGTCCGCAGCTTGACCCAGCGGCCGTACAGGCCGGTGGGCTCGAACAGCACGAAGCCCATGAGCACGATGCCGAACACCACGGCCTGCAGTCCCGCGGCCTGGCCGATGGCGGGCGGCAGCCAGTCCTTGAACAGCGCGATGAACTGCGGCATGGTGATCAGGAAGATGGCGCCGAAGAAGGCGCCGTGCACCGAGCCCAGCCCGCCCACGACCACCAGCAGCAGCAGGTCGATCGACTGCGAGATGCCAAACTGCTCGGGCGAGATGAAGCGCAGCTTGTGCGCGTACAGCGCACCCGCCACACCCACGATGGCCGCCGAGAGCGCGAAGGACGTGGTCTTGTAGCGCGCCAGGTGGATGCCCATGCTCTGCGCCGAGATCTCTGAGTCGCGGATCGCGATGAAGGCCCGGCCGGTCGAGCTGCGCAGCAGGTTCAGCACCGCCAGCGTCACGAGCAGGCATACCCCCAGCACCACCAGATAGAAGGCCGGCGCGCTGCTCGCCGTCCAGCCGAACATCGCGGGCGCCTTCACCGACAAGCCCGCGTTGCCGCCCGTGACGTGCTCCCAGCGCGCCATCACTTCCTCGACGATGAAGCCGAAGGCCAGCGTCGCCACCGCGAGGTAAATGCCCTTGACGCGCAGCGCGGGCAGCCCGACCACCACGCCCACCGCGGCCGACAGCCCGGCCGATGCGGCCAGCGCCACCGGGAACGACCAGCCCTGCCCCGTGAGCACCGCCTGCGTGTACGCGCCCACCCCCAGGAAGGCCGCATGCCCGATCGACACCAGGCCGGTGTAGCCCGCGAGCACCATCAGGCCCAGCCCCGCGATCGCGTAGATCAGCACGAAGGTGAGCTGCGAGGTCCAGTACGGGCCGACGACCCAGGGCGCGGCCACCAGTGCCATAAGCAGCAGCCCGTACCAGAACAGATGGCCGTTGTGCTGCGCGAGGCGGTAGTCTTGGCGGTAGCTGGTTCTGAAGATGAATCTCATACTTTCTTTCGCTGCTTTTCACCGAACAGTCCGCTGGGCTTGACGATGAGCATCAGCAGCACCACCACATAGGCCGCCACGTCCTTGAAACCCTCGGGCAGGTAGAAGCCCGCGAGCGCCTCGACGATGCCGATGATCAGCCCGCCCACCACCGCGCCCGGCAGGCTGCCGAAGCCGCCGACCACCGCGGCCGGGAAGGCCTTGAGGCCGATAAAGCCCATGTTCACATGCACGAAGGTGATGGGCGCGAGCAGCAACCCGGCCACCGTGGCCACAGCCGCCGACAGTCCCCACACCATGCCGTTGAGCCGGCGCACCGGGATGCCCATGTAGTAGGCCGCGAGCTGGTTCTGCGATGCGGCCTGCATCGCCACGCCGAGCTTGGTGTACTTGAACATCAGGAACAGCCCCAGGCACAGCGCAAGCGTGATGCCGATCACCGCGCCCTGCTCCGCGCTCAGCACCAGCGTGCCAAGCTTCCAGACCTCACCGCGGTAGGGCACGTCGAGCACGTGGGTGTCGGTACCGATACCCGGCAGCATCGTGACCAGCCCGCGCGTGATGTAGCCCAGCCCGATGGTCAGCATCACCACGGTGAACTGCGGTTGGCCCAGGATGGGCCGGATCACCGCGCGCTCGAGCAGCACGCCGAAGCCCGCCATGCCCGCGACACTGACCAGCGCGGCCCACAGGAAGGGCAGCTTGAACCACAGCATCAGCAGGTAGCCGGTGCAGGCGCCGAGCATCATCAGCTCGCCCTGCGCGAAGTTGACGGTCTCGGTCGCCTTGTAGATCAGCACGAAGCCCAGCGCGATCAGCGCGTAGATGCAGCCTAGGGCGGCACCGGATATCAGCAACTGGATGAATTCCAAGGCAGCTCCTGGCTAAGGCCCGACAGGTCCTGGATGGTGCCGACCACCACCTCGGTCTTGCTCACGCCCTGCATGGCCTGGGCGCCGGCGGCCAATGGCAGGGCGGCGGCCAGCCATGCGGCTGCGAGGCCTGTACGTCTCGTCTTCATCTCGCAAACTCCTGGGACTTCGGCGATCGGAAGCGACCGGCCACCCGCGCAGTCTTCCCGCGCGCATCTCCACGGTCTTGTGCCGAGTCGCTGGGCTGGCCGTTTCCTCGGGAAAGTCCCAGGTCGCGCGGGACGGCGCGCGCAGCGGGTCGGCACAAGACCCGCCAACACAGCCGTCCCAGAATCGCCGGACGATGAACACCTATCCCACCCTCCTCTCGCCGCTGGCCATCCCGCATGCCGACGGCACCCAGACGCTGCTGCGCTGCCGCGTGCTCATGGGCTCGATGCACACCGGGCTCGAGGAAAAGCCTGACGGCATCGCGCGCATGGCGGCCTTCTACGCCGAGCGGGCGCGCGGCGGCGCGGCGCTGATCGTCACGGGCGGTCTGTCGCCCAACGCCGAGGGCAACATGTGGGCCGGCATGCGCACGCTGGCCAGCGCGGCCGACGCCGCACCGCACCGCGAGATCACCGACGCCGTGCATGCGCACGGCGCGCTGGTCGCCATGCAATTGCTGCACGCGGGCCGCTACGCGCACCACGACCAGGGCGTGGCACCGTCTGCGCGCAAATCGCCGCTGTCGGCCGTCACGCCGCGCGAGATGAGTGAGGCCGACATCCAGCGCACCCTCGATGACTACGCGCGCGCCGCTGTGCTGGCGCAGGGCTCGGGCTACGACGGCGTCGAGGTGATGGGTGCCGAGGGCTACCTGATCAACCAGTTCGCGGCACCGCGCGCCAACCAGCGCGAGGACGCCTGGGGCGGCAGCGCCGAGAACCGCATGCGCTTCGCAGTTGAGGCGGTGCGTCGCGTGCGCGCCGCGACCGGGCCGCGCTTCCTGCTGATCTACCGGCTGTCGATGCTCGACCTGGTCGAGGGCGGCTGCACCTGGGACGAGGTGGTGCAGCTCGCGCGTGCCGTGCAGGACGCGGGCGCCTCGATCCTCAACCCCTACGTGGGCTGGCACGAGGCGCGCGTGCCCACCATCGCCACGCTGGTGCCGCGCGCGGCCTTCGTCGCGCTCACGGCCCGGCTCAAGCGCGAGCTGCGCGTGCCGGTGGTGGCGAGCAACCGCATCAACGACCCCGCGCTGGCCGAGTCGATCCTCGCGCGCGGCGACGCCGACCTGGTGTCCATGGCCCGCCCGCTGCTCGCCGACGCCGACTTCGTGAACAAGGCCAGCGCCGGCCGCGCCGACGAGATCAACACCTGTATCGCCTGCAACCAGGGCTGCCTCGACGCGGCCTTGTCGGGCCAGCTGACCGGCTGCATGGTCAACCCGCGCGCCTGCCGCGAGACCGAGCTTGTGATCGAGCCCGCGGCCCAGCGCCGGCGCATCGCGGTGGTCGGCGCGGGCCCGGGCGGCCTGGCCGCGGCCACCACCGCGGCCGAGCGCGGCCACGATGTCACGCTGTTCGACGCGGCGCCGCGCGTCGGCGGCCAGTTCAACCTGGCGCAGCGCATCCCGGGCAAGGAGGAATACGCCGAGACGCTGCGCCACTACGCGACGCGGCTAGAGCGAGCGGGCGTGCGCCAGGTGCTCGGCGCCCGGGCCGAACCGGCCACGCTGGCGGCCGGCGGCTTCGACCACGTGATCCTGGCCACTGGCGTGCGGGCGCGCACGCCCGAACTGCCGGGCGTCGACCTTCCGGGCGTGGTCGGCTATGCCGAGGTGATCGAGGGCCGCTGCGAGCCCGGCGCGCGCGTTGCGATCATCGGCGCGGGCGGCATCGGCTTCGACGTAGCCGAGTTGCTCACGCACGAGGCCCTGGGCGCGGCCGACGAGGGCGCACACTTCGCCGCGACCTGGGGCATCGACTTCAGCGTGGCCGCGCGCGGCGGCCTGGTGCCGCCCGCGCCGCCGCAGTCGCCACGCCATGTGTGGCTGCTGCAGCGCAAGGACGAGACGCCGGGCAAGCGTCTGGGCAAAACCACCGGATGGATCCGCCGCGCGCTGCTCGGCCGGCGCGGGGTGCACCAATGGGCGGGCGTGGCCTACGAACGCATCGAGGCCCAGGGCGATGCGCTGGCCCTGCACCTGCGGGTGCGCGGCGAGCCGCGCGTGCTGGTGGTCGACACCGTCGTGCTCTGCGCAGGCCAGGACCCGGACAACGCGCTGGCTCCCGCGCTCGAAGCGGCCGGCGTGCCCGTGACCGCGATCGGTGGCGCGCGCTTCGCGGCCGAACTCGACGCCACGCGCGCCATCGACGAAGGCGTGCGCCTCGCGGCCTCGCTGTGAACTGCATCAGGACGAGGACATGCTCGCCATCGATTCCCCCACCCTGCCCGGCTGGCGCCGGATCGCCACCCCCGGCCTCGCGATGGCCGCCAGCGTGGTGCCGCCGGCTGATGCAGCGCGTCCCACGGTCGTGCTGCTGCACGGCTTTCCCGAACTCGCCCATTCGTGGCGCCACCAGGTCCGCGCGCTGGCCGCCGCAGGCTACGGCGTGGTCGCACCCGACCTGCGCGGCTACGGCGACACCGGCCCCCAGGGCCCGCTCGAGGCCTACCGCATGCAGAACCTCGCGTTCGACGTGGTCGGGCTGCTCGATGCGCTCGGCATCGCGCGCGCGGTGGTCGTGGGCCACGACTTCGGCGGCGCGCTCGCCTGGACGCTGGCGCGCGACCATGCTGCGCGCGTGCAGGGCGTCGTCTCGCTGAACACGCCCTACACGCGCCGCACCGAGGTCGACCTGGTGCAGACCATGCTGCAGGCGCGCGGGCCCGCGCACTACATGGTCGCGTTCCAGCCGGCGGGTGTGGGCGAGGCGCTGCTGGGCCGAGACGTCGAGGCCACCTTCCGCGGCCTGATGCGGCGCCCTGCGCTCACGCTCGCGCAGTTCGCGCAACTGCCCGCGCGCGTGCAGGCGCTGCCCGCCACGATGTTCACCGGCGAGCCCGCGGTAATGGGTGCGCCGCTGCTGGACGACGACACGCTGCGCGTGTTCACGCAGGCGTACGCGCGCACCGGCTTCGAGGGCGCGCTGAACTGGTATCGCAACCTGCACCGCAACTGGCTCGACACCGCCGCCACCGTCGACCATGTCGGCGTGCCGGCGCTGATGGTCAGCGCGGACCGCGACTTCTTCCTGCCGCCCGCGACCACGCGCGGCATGGAGCGCATCGTGCCCGACCTCGAACGCCACACGCTGGCCGACTGCGGCCACTGGACGCAGCAAGAGCAACCCGAGGTGGTAAACGCGCTGCTGCTCGATTGGCTCGCGCGACGGATGCGGTTCAGCGTCCGGTCCACACCGGCTTGCGCTTCTCGTTGAACGAGGCCAGGCCCTCGCGCGCGTCTTCGGTCATCGCGAGCAGCGCGATCTGGCTCTCGGTGTAGGCGATGCCTTCGTCGAAGGACATCGCGGCCATCGCGCGCATCGCGTACTTGCCGCGGCGCAGCGCCGTGGGCGACTTGCCGGCGAGGCGGTCGACCAGCCACTGCGTTTTCGCGTCGAGCTCGTCGGCGGGCACCGCATAGTTGAGCAGCCCCGCCTCCAGGGCCTCGGCCGCGCCGAAGGGCTCGCCCGTGAGACACCACTCGCGCAGCGTGCGGCGCGGCACGATGTCCTGCAGCAGGCTCAGCACCTGCATCGGGAACAGGCCGATCTTGACCTCGGGCAGGCCGAACTGCACATGGTCGGCCGCGACCGCCATGTCGGTCATGCACAGCAGGCCCACGCCACCGGCCATGCAGACGCCGTTGATGCGCGCGATGCTCGGCAAGGTGGCGTTCTGCACGTCGCGCAGCATGTCGGCGTAGTCGATGTTGGGCTGCGAGAGGTCGAACGCGAATCCCGCGCCCGGCTGCAGGTCGCCGCCCGCGCAGAAAGCCTTCTCGCCCGCGGCGGTGAGCACGATCACGCGCACCTCGGGGTCGGCATGGGCGCGGCGCCAGCCGTCGCGGATGCCGGCAACCACTTCCTTGTTGATCGCGTTGCGCTTGTCGGGCCGGTTGATCGTGACCCACATCGCGTGGCCGCGCTTGTCCACCCGCACCGCGGGCTCGTTCGTCTCGCTCATCTTGTCTCGCTCCTTGTTCGCCGGGCGCTGGCCGCGCGCCCTGTGTGGGCCTAGGCCGCGACCGCGTCCTTGGCGGCCACCTCGATCTCGACCACCACGCGGCTGGCCGCGACCTGGTCGCCGGTCTTCACGTGAAGCGCAATCACCTTGCCGGCCACCGGCGCGGCGTGGATGTGCTCCATCTTCATGGCCTCGAGCGTGACGACCGGCTGGCCCGCCTCGACCATGTCGCCGACCGCGGCCATCACCGCGACCACGCGGCCGTTCATCGAGGCGCGCACCTTGCCGTCGCCGCCGGCCTCGCCCTGGCGCGTGGTCGCGGCGCGGGTCTTGTCCTCGATGCGCACCGGGATGCCGCGGAAGTGCAGCAGCAGCGTGGCGCCGTCGCGGTGGAAGGCCGCGCTTTCATAAAGGCCGTCGCAGACGAAGCGCGCGGCGTGCTCGCCGATCTCGGCCAGCTCGATGACGTGCGCCGCGTCGCCGATCGACACCTCGAAATGGCGCTGCTGCCGCAGCACGATGCTCGCGCTCAGCGCGCTGCCTTCGACCTCGAAGCGCAGCGAGATCGGCAGGCTGTGCGTCATGCGCCGGCCGATCGCGGGCGCGCGGCGCGCACCGGTGGTCTCGTAGAGCAGCACGGCCGCGATGGCGGCGGCGCGCGCACGGGCCTCGGTGTCGGGCGCGAGCAGCGCGTCCTGGTTCTGCGCGATGAAGGCGGTGGTGGCGCCGCCGGCCGCGAAGACCGCATGGCTCAGGCAGCGGTGCAGGAAGGCCTGGTTGGTGGTCACGCCCAGCGCCACCGCATCCTCGAGGCCGGCCATCAACTGGCGCCGCGCGGCCTCGCGCGTGTCGCCGTGGCTGATGACCTTGGCGATCATCGAGTCGTAGTAAGGCGGGATCTCGCCGCCCGAACGCAGCGCATGCTCGACGCGCAGCTGCGCAGGCATGGCCCACAGCGCCATGGTGCCGCTCTGGGGCATGAAGCCCTTGTCGGCGTCTTCTGCGCACAGCCGCACCTCGATCGCATGGCCGTTGAACTTGACCTGCTCCTGCGTGATCGGCAACGGCTCGCCGCCGGCCACGCGCAGTTGCAGCGCGACCAGGTCGAGGCCGGTGATGGCCTCGGTCACCGGATGCTCGACCTGAAGCCGGGTGTTCATTTCCATGAAGTAGTAGTTGCCTTCGGCGTCGAGCAGGAACTCGAGCGTGCCCGCGCCTTCGTAGCGGATGGCCCTGACCGCGGCCACCGCGGTGGCGCCCATGCGCGCGCGCAGCTCGGCGTCGACGGCCGGCGAGGGCGCTTCCTCGATCAGCTTCTGGTGGCGGCGCTGCACCGAGCAGTCGCGCTCGCCCAGGTGGATCGCGTTGCCGTGGCGGTCGGCGAAGACCTGGATCTCGATGTGGCGCGGCTCGACGATGGCGCGCTCGAGGATCACCTCGGGGTCGCCGAAGGCGCTCTGCGCCTCGGAGCGCGCGCTGCGCAGCAGCTCGGGGAACTCCTTGGCCGAGGGCACCAGCCGCATGCCGCGCCCGCCGCCACCGGCCGTGGCCTTGATCATCACCGGAAAGCCGATTCGCACGGCCTCGGCCGCGAGCCGTTCCTCGCCCTGGTCGTCGCCCTGGTAGCCGGGGATGCAGGGCACGCCGGCCGCCTGCATCAGCGTCTTGGCGCCGGCCTTGTTGCCCATCGACACGATGGCTTCGGCCGAGGGGCCGATGAACACCAGGCCCGCGTCCTGGCAGGCCTGCGCGAAGTCCTCGTTCTCGGCCAGGAAGCCGTAGCCCGGGTGCACCGCGTCGGCGCCGCTGAGCTTCGCGGCCTCGATGATCGCGGGGATGCGCAGGTAGGACTGCGCGGGCAGCGGTTCGCCGATGCACACGGCCTGGTCGGCCTCGCGCACATGGCGCGCGCCGGCATCGGCCGTGGAGTACACGGCGACCGTGCGGTAACCGAGCGCACGCGCGCTGCGGATGATGCGCAAGGCGATCTCGCCGCGGTTGGCGATCAGAATCTTGCGGAAGGGCGTGAGCGTGGAGGTCGAGGCGGTCATGGAGCGTACGTCGATGGTTTTTTCAGTGAGCGGACGGGAAGGTGCCCATGTACTTGCTGAGGATCTGGAGCATCACTTCGTCGGCGCCGCCGCCGATCGAGGTGAGCCGGCCGTCGCGGAAGATGCGCGAAATGGGGCTCTCGTCGACGAAGCCCATGCCGCCCCAGAACTGCAGGCAGCCGTCGGCCACTTCGCGGATCACGCGACCGGCCTTGAGCTTGGCCATGGTCGCGGTGCGCGTGGCGTCCTGCCCGGCCACCACCTCCTCCACGCCCTGCCAGCAGAGGGCGTGCAAGGCGGCCACCTCGGTCTGCAGCTCGGCCAGCCGGTAGTGCACCCACTGGTTGTCCAGGATCGAGCGGCCGAAGGCGCGGCGCTCGCGCGTGTAGCCGATGGTGGTGTCGATGGCGCGCTGCGCCATGCCGGCGTTGTTGAGCGCGCCCCAGAGGCGTTCGACCTGGAACTGCTCCATCTGGTAGATGAAGCCCATGCCCTCCTCGCCGATGCGGTATCGCTGCGGCACGCGCACGTCGTCGAAGTGGATCTGCGCGGTGTCCGACGAGTGCATGCCCATCTTGCGCAGTTTGCGCGCGACTTCGACGCCTCGGGTCTTCATGGGCACCACGATCAGCGACTTGTTGCGGTGCGAAGCGCCTTCGGAGGTGTTGGCCAGCACGCAGCAGAAGTCGGCCTGCGTACCGTTGGTGGTCCACATCTTGCCGCCGTTGATCACATAGTCGCCGCCGTCCTTGCGCGCGGTGGTCTTGATCGAGGCCACGTCGGAGCCGCTGCCGACTTCCGACACGCCCAGGCAGGCCACGTAGTCGCCGGCGATCGCGGGCGCGAGGAATTCCGCCCGCAACTCGGCGCTGCCCCGGTGCGAGAGCGCGGGTGTCGCCATGTCGGTCTGCACGCCGATGGCCATCGGCACGCCGCCGCAGTTCATGTGCGCGAGCGTCTCGGCCATCACCGCGCCGTAAGAGTAGTCGAGGCCGGCGCCGCCGTCCTCGACCGGCTTCGTCAGGCCCAGCATGCCGAGTTCGCCCAGGCGCTTGAACACCTGGTGGGCCGGGAAGACCTCGGCGCGCTCCCATTCGTCGACGTAGGGGTTGACCTCCTTGTCGATGAAGCGCTTGAGCGTGTCGCGCAGCGTGTCGTGTTCGGGTGTGAGTTGCATGGCTCGTGTGTCTCGCTTCTTTTTCTTCGGCTCAGGGGCGCGCCACCGAGAACTGCATCTTCTGCGGCGCGCGCTGCTCGGCGTCGCGGCAGATCGACAGCACCTTGCTCAGCACCGCACGCGTGTCGCGCGGGTCGATCACGCCGTCGTCGAGCATGTGGGCGCTGGTGGTGAAGACGCTCATCTGGCTGTCGAAGCGGTCGATGATGCGGCGCTCCATCTCGGCGAGTTTTTCGCGGTCGACCTCGCCGCCTTTGCGCTTCATCGCGGCCTCGGCCACGTTGACCATGGTCTGCGCGGCCTGCTCGCCGCCCATCACCGCGGTCTTGGCGTTGGGCCAGGAGAAACAGAAGCGCGGATGGAACCCGCGGCCGCACATGCCGTAGTTGCCGGCGCCGAAGGAGGCGCCGCAGTAGATGGTGATCTGCGGCACGGTGGCGTTGGTCACGGCCTGGATCATCTTGGAGCCGTGCTTGATGATGCCGGCCTCCTCGTAGTCCTTGCCGACCATGAAGCCGGTCGTGTTGTTGAGGTAGAGGATCGGCGTTTTCGACTGGCAGCAGGCCTGGATGAAGTGCGTGGCCTTGGTCGCGCCGGCCGGGTCGATCGGGCCGTTGTTGGTGATCACGCCCAGGGGCATGCCTTCGATCTTGATGTGGCCGACCACGGTCGCGCCACCGTAGTTCGCGCCGAACTCGAGGAACTCGGAGTCGTCGGCGATGCGCGCGATGACCTGCTTCATGTCGACCGGGCGCTTGTGGTCCATGGGCATAACGCCCAGCAGCTCTTCCGCGTCGTAGCGCGGCGGCTTGAAGCTGCGCGCCGTCTCGGCGGGCATGCCGCGCTGCCAGTCGATGTTGGCCAGGATCTCGCGCGCCAGCCGGATCGCATCGCGGTCGTCCTCGGCCAGGTAGTCGCCCAAGCCCGAGATCGAGGTGTGCATCACCGCGCCGCCCAGCTCCTCCTCGGTCGCGATCTCGCCGGTCGCGGCCTTGAGCAGCGGCGGCCCCGCGAGGAAGGCCCGCGAGCGGCCCCTCACCATGATGATGTAGTCGGACAGGCCCGTCTGGTAGGCACCGCCCGCGGTGGACGAGCCGTGCGTGACCGTGACCACGGGCAGGCCCGCAGCCGAGATGCGCGCGATGTTGCGGAACAGGTTGCCGCCGGTGATGAACTCCTCGACCTTGTAGGTCATGAGGTTCGCGCCCGCGCTCTCGACCAGCTGCACGTAGGGCAGCTTGTTCTCCAGTGCCAGCTCCTGCATGCGCAGCTGCTTGGGGATGCCCATGGGCTGCAGCGCGCCGGCATCGATGCCCGAGTCGGAGGCGTTGACCATCACGCGCACGCCCGAGACCCAGCCGATGCCGCCGATCACGCCGCCGCCGGGCACACTCTTCTCGAGGTCGGGGTTGTCCAGCCCGAGCCCGGCCAGCGAGCTGATCTCGAGGAAGGGTGTGCCCGGGTCGAGCAGCAGCGACAGCCGCTCGCGCGGCAGCAGCTGCCCGCGCTTCTCGAAGCGCTCGCGGGACTTGCCCGACGTGGCGATGCTGCGCTTCTCGTAGCCGCGGACGCGGTCGATCAGTGCCAGCATGCCGGTGCGGTTGGCCTCGAAGGCCTCGCTGCCAGGGAAAACGTTCGATTCGATGATTGCCATTGCTGTGGTGCTGCAGGTGCCGGGTGGCGTTTGCGGACTGTTGTATGGAGGTCAGCTTAGGCAAAGGTCCGGGGCCGGTCTTGCGCGAACTGGCTGCGGCCAAATCTGCGTGTGCCGCGAACGACCCTCGGGTGGGCAGGAGCGAAGGCTGCGGGCGCGCCCAGCCGATGGCGGTGCCGCGAGGGAAGCACGCTGCGAGTTCCGAGAAGGCGCGGCCTCAGTCGCGCAATGCCACCCGCCACTTCGGCAGCAGCGCGCTCGGCCGGTACGAGCGCTTGCTGCGCCGGAAGCCCGCGAGCCCCATGTCCTGTTCGAAGTTGAGCCAGTGCACGGGCTGCTCGAACGCCCGGCAGAAGTGCTGGAACATGTAGGGGTAGACGCCCACGTGGCTATCCAGCCCCTTGGCGAAGCGCACCGCGAACACGCCGGGCTGCAGCGCCTGCACCAGCAGGAAGGCCACGGGCAGCGCGCCCACGCAGTGCACGAAGCCCTCGAAGCCGAAGCGCTGCGCATGGCCGATGGCCTCAAGGCAGGCGCGCTCGTCGGCCTCGCCCTCGGCCTTGCCCTTGTGCAGCATCCAGCCGCGCAGCACCGCGCGTGCGGCCTCGGCCTGCGCCGCATCGAAGGGCACGGCATACGGCGCATGCTGCGCGAGGAACTGCCGCACCAGGTTGCGCTTCTTGGCCAGCGCACGGCCAGGGTAGTCGCGCAGCGTGGCGGCGTCGTAGAGGTAGTCCGCGTCGTCGGGCGAGGAGGCGGCGGCGAAGCGGTCCGCCGGCAGCGCCTCGGCCTGCGCGCTCGCCACCGGGTAGAGGCAGCCGTGCGCCTCGATCAGCCCGGCCAGCACCGCCGGGGGTGCGGCAGCCACGTCGAACAGCGGCAAGAAGTGTCGCGTGCCGTCGTAGGTGTGGCCCGCCACGCCGGGCCAGTCGCCGGGCAGGAAGCGGTAGCCGTGCGCCTCGCGGAACAGGTAGAGGTTGGAGAACGCATGGTCCGACAGGCACTGCGCGCCGGTGCCGTGGCGCAGTGCATCGAGTGCGGCCTCGATCCGCGGCTGCAGCGCCAGCGTGATCGGCTCGCCGGTCAATCGATGTACGCCACCTGGCGCACGCCGGGCCCGGGGGCGTCGGCGGGCTCGCCCGCGAAGCACTGCGCGATCGACAGCCATTCGCGCGCCGACCCGTCGGTGAACGCCAGCGCGGTGTCGGCCAGGTTGCGGCGCTGCGTGACCAGTAGGCAGAAGTCGAGCGCCGGACCCGTGATCCGCTCCGGCGAGGCCGGGTCGCCCCAGGTCCAGCGCTCGCCGCCCTGCGGCGCCTGCAGGTCCACGTAGGGCACCACCACGGGCACGGGCCGCTTGCGGTTGACGAAGCTCCAGCCGAAGGTGGTCACGCCGATGTGCGCGATGTGGCGCAGCCGGTGGCTCGCGGGCCGGCGGCGGCGCGCGACATCCCACACGTCCTGGCCGTGGGCCCAGGTCTCCATGAGGCGCGCGGTCGCGAAGGAGCGCGCGCTCATCGACGGGCCGTACCAGGGCAGCCGGGCCTTGGGGTCGAGCACGGCCAGCGCCTCGGTCAGCCGCGCGGAGATCGGCTCCCAGTGCGCGAGCAGCGCCGCGCCGTCGAGCGGCGCGTACTTGGCGCGCGCGATGGCGCTGATTTCGCGGCCCGTGGCCAGCTCGGCCATCAGCGCGGCGGTGTCGTGCGCAAAAGCGTCGGCGTCGGTGGCCGAGAGCAGCGCGGTCTGGTCGAAGAAGCAGAGGTGTGCGATTTCATCCCAGGGCGTCCAGCCGTAGAAGGCGCTGCGCTCGGCCCACTGAGTGGGCGTGAACGTTCGGGCCAGGTCGGCCAGTTGCGCGTATTCGGCACGCAGGTCGTCTATCGTCTGTTCCATCGGGGGTCTTTTCCTGTCTTCGTTGTGTCGTGCTCAAACGCCGAGCTGCCGCGCGGCCAGGTCCTTCATGACCTCTTCCGAGCCGCCACCGATCATCATCACCTTGACCTCGCGGTAGATGCGCTCGCTGCGCGTGCCGCGCATGAAGCCCATGCCGCCCAGCAGTTGCACCGCCTGGTCGGCGCAGAACTGCATGGCCTGCGTGGCCTGCACCTTGGCCAGGCAGACGCGGGCCACCAGGTGCTCGGGCCGCGCGAGCCCGTGCTCGATGCGGTAGGCCAGGTCGTAGAGCAATGCGCGCGCGGCGTCGATGCGCAGCGTCATGTCCATCAGCTTGTGGCGCACCACCTGCCGCTGCGACAGTGTGCTGCCCGCGAGCGTGCGCTGGCGCGTCCAGTCGAGCGCTTCCTGCAGGCAGACCTCGGCATAGCCGCAGGCCAGCGCCGACATGAAGAGCCGCTCGCTGTTGAAGTTGTTCATGAAGGTCTTGAAGCCCTTGTTCTCCTCGCCCACGAGGTTGGCCACCGGCACGCGGCAGTTGTCGAAGCGCAGGTGCGCGGTGTCGGAGCTCCACCAGCCCATCTTCTGCAGCGCGGTGCGCGTAAGGCCCGGCGTGTCGCCGTCTATCAGCAGCACTGAAATGCCGCCCGCGCCCTTGATCGCGGGGTCGGTGCGAACGGCGGTGGTGATGAAGTCGGCACGCATGCCCGAGGTGATGAAGGTCTTCTCGCCGTTGACCACGTAGTGGTCGCCGTCGCGCACCGCGGTCGTGCGCAGGTTGGCCACGTCGGAGCCGCCCGAAGGCTCGGTCACGGCCAGCGCGGCGATCTTCTCGCCGGCCAGAACCGGCGGGATCACGCGGCGCTTGATCTCGTCACTGCCGGCCTTGAGGATCGGCGGCAGCGCGATGCTGTGCGAGTTGAGCGAGGCCTGCACGCCGCCGCCGCCGCAACGCGCGAACTCCTCGGCGACCACCAGCTGGTAGAAGATGTCGGCCGGCGTGCCGCCGTATTCTTCGGGATAGCCCAGGCTCTGCACGCCCAGCTCGGCCGCGCGGCCGTAGAGCGAACGCGGGAAGGTCTCGGCCTCGTCCCATTCGTTGACGTGCGGCGTGATCTCGCGCGCGATAAAGTCGCGCACGCCGGCGCGGAACTGCTCGTGCTCGGGCGTGAAATAGAAGGGAAGCGGCGGCGCTTCGAAGAATTCCATGCGGTGTCTCCTGGTTCTGCCACGAGGCTAGCCGCGGGCCCGCGGACGGTCTTGCGCGAACTGGCTGCGGACAGCGACTGCACGCAAGCCAGGGAGGGTGCGCTTTTCTTAGGCTGCAGGCACCCGTTACACCGCGTCCCCACCATGACCGAAGCCACCCACCCCGCCCACCCTGCCGACTCGCCACCCACGCTGCTGCACGCCGCGCTCCACGCCGCGGCGACGCAGCATCCCGACGTCGTCGCCTACCTCGACGGCGAACGTTGCTTCGGCTTCGCCGACATGGAGGCCGCGAGCCGGCGGCTGGCGGGCGCGCTGCTGCGCCGCGGCCTGGTACGCGGCGACCGCATCGCGCTGCTGTCGCACAACCAGGTCGAGTGGCTGCAGCTCTTCTTCGCGGCCACGCGCATCGGCGTGGCGGTGGTCGCGCTGAGCCCGCGCTACCGCGAGGCCGAGATCGCTTTCATGCTGGCCGACAGCCAGTCAAAGGCTGTGTTCGCCAGGCGCGAGATCGACGGCTTCGACTTCCAGGCGATGCTCGAGCGGCTGGCGCCGACCCTGCCCGCGCTGCGCGAGGTGGTCACGCTCGATGGCGACGTGTTCGCCGCGATGGCGGCCTCGCCTATCGACGACGCGGCGCTCGGCCAGGCCACGCCCGCGGTGCGGGCCACCGACCTGGCGATGGTGATCTACACCTCGGGCACCACCGGCCGGCCCAAGGGCTGCGCGCTCACGCATGCCAGCCTGCTCGCGTCGGCGCACGGCCAGTACCGCCACACGCGCCCGCGGCCAGGCGACCTGATGCAGCTGGCCAACCCCTTCAACCACGTCGGCGGCATCACCTGCGGCATCCTCTCGCAACTGCTCGCGGGCGGCAGCTGCGAGCTGGTTCCGGTGTTCAAGGCCAAGACCGTGCTCGACATGATCCGCCGCCATCCGCCGGCGATCCTGGTCGGCGTGCCGACGATGATGACGCTGCTGCTGATGCACCCGGAGTCGCCGGACGTCGACCTGGGCTCGGTACGGCTCGTGATCACCGGCGGCTCCAACGTCGATGCCACGCTGCTCGGCCAGCTGCAGCAGCGCATGCCGGCGGCGAAGATCATGAACCTCTACGGCCTGTCCGAAGCCTCGGGCGCGCTCGTGATGACGCCCTGGCAATGCAGCGACCAGGACCTGATGCAGAGCATCGGCACGGTGCTCGACGGCGCACAGGTCCGCGTGCAGGGGCCCGAGGGCACGGCACTGCCCGCGGGCGAGATCGGCGAGCTGCAGTTCCGCGGCCTGGGCGTGGTGCGCGACTACGTCGGCGCGGCCGCGGGCCAGGGCGCGTTCGAGGGCGGCTGGCTGCGCACCGGCGACCTGGGCTGCGTCGATGCGCGCGGGCTCATCACGCTCAAGGGCCGCATGAAGGACATGTACATCCAGGGCGGCTTCAACGTGTACCCGGCCGAGGTCGAGGCGCTGATCGCGACCCATCCTGCGGTGGTGATGGTGGCCGGGATCGGCGTGCCCGACCCGGTGCTGGGCGAGATCGGCCGCTACTTCGTGGTGGCCCGCGAAGGCAGCGGCCTCACGGCGGCCGAGGTGCTCGCGCATTGCTCGGGCCGTATCGCCGACTACAAGATGCCGCGCCAGGTGGTGCTGCGCAGCGAGCTGCCGCTTACGCCGGCGGGCAAGATCCTCAAGGCTCACCTGCGCAGCGAAGCCTAGTCGGCAGGCGGCTCGCCGCGCCGGTGCCAGCGCGGGTAGTAGCGCGCGACCGTCGGTCCGTCGCTGGCCAGCGCATGGCAGCCGTCGAGCTGGAAGGGCCGCTGGTCCTGGGGCTGCGGCCGGCTGCCCTCGAGCGTCTGGATCACGGCCGTGGCCATGGTCGAGAGCATCTCGCTCATGTGGGTGCAGCCGCGCACGCCGGTGAGCAGGCGCCGCACGTGGCCACGGAAGCCCGCGCCCACGCGCAGACCGATCAGGCCGCGGTAGGCGGGCGCGATGGTGCCGCAGACCTCGTCGAAGGGACCGGCATCGGTGACGGCCTCCGCGTCGACGATCAGCGCCTGCGCATCGACGGTCAGGCGCAGCCACATCACGTGGATCGGCTCGCCCGCGCCCCGGCCGCCGCCCGCGAACTGAACGGCCTTGGGGCGCACGTCGACCAGGTGGCCCTCGATGTCGAACAGCCCGTCGCTGCGCTCGTGGCCGCGGATCGTGAGGGTGCGGGTGTGCGCCAGCTTGCGCTCGGCGCGCGGAGGGGACAGGGGCATGGGGCGTTTCTTCCGGGAGCGGAACAGGGCCGGTCGGAGCATCTTGGCGCGCCCTGCCCTGCCTGTCTTGCGTGGAGGCGCTGCTGCGCGCAGCGAGTCGGCGCAAGCGCCGCGGCGACCGCTTCGCTAAGCTGGGCCGAGCAGAGGACACCCAATGACAGACACTCCAAACACAACGGCCCGCACCGTCCGCATCGGCGGCGCATCCGGCTTCTGGGGCGACAGCATGGTCGCCGCGCCGCAGCTGGTGAAGAGCGGACTACTTGACTATCTGGTCTTCGACTATTTGGCAGAGACGACGATGGCCATCTTGGCATCAGCCCGCGCCAAGAACCCTGAAATGGGCTACGCGACGGACTTTGTGGACATCGCGATGAAGTCCGTCCTGGCAGAGGTCAAACAGCAGGGCATCAAGGTTGTGAGCAATGCGGGCGGCATTAATCCACACGGTTGCGCCGCCGCCCTCAAGGCACTGGCAGATGCGCAGGGAATCATGCTGCGCATCGCTGTGGTCGAAGGCGACGACGTGAGCGCCCTGATGCCAGAACTGCGCCAACGCGGCGCGCGTGACATGTTCACCAGCGAGGTTCTCCCCGACAAGGTACTCAGTGCCAGCGCTTATCTCGGCGCAGCTCCGATCGCCGCCGCACTGGCAGCCGGTGCGGAGGTGGTGATCACCGGCCGTTGTGTGGACAGCGCTGTCACGCTCGGGCCGCTGATGCATGAGTTCGGGTGGCAGATCGACGACTACGACCTGCTGGCTTCGGGAAGCCTGGCAGGCCACATCATCGAATGCGGATGTCAGGCTACGGGTGGCCTGCACACCGATTGGGAAGACATTCCCGACTGGGCACACATCGGTTACCCCATCGTGGAGTGTCATGCCGATGGCAGCTTCATCGTTACGAAGCCTGAAGGCACGGGCGGAAAAGTGATCCGCGCCAATGTGGCAGAACAGATGCTCTATGAGATCGGCGATCCCGGAGCCTACCTGCTGCCTGACGTGAGTTGCGATTTCCGAGACGTGACGATCGAACAGATGGGAGAGAATCGCGTGCGCGTGAGCGCTGCCAAGGGCCGCGCACCGACATCGCAATACAAGGTATCGGCCACTCAACTGGATGGCTTTCGCTGCGCTGGGAGCATGGTGATCATCGGCATCGATGCTGAGAAGAAGGCTCGCCGCACAGCCGAAGCCATCATCGAGCGAACCAGCGAAATCCTGCGTCAGAGCAATCAGCCCCCCTTCACCTCGACGTACATTGAAGTCATTGGCTCCGAAACTCTGTACGGGCCGCATTCGCGTACCCGCCAGGTGCGTGAAGTCACGATGCGCGTGGTGGCCAACCACCCGCAGAAGGCTGCTCTGGCGATGTTCGCGCGCGAGATTGCGCCTTCGGGCACATCTTGGGCTCCGGGAACCACCAGTCCCGGCGGGGGGCGCCCTTCGGTGTCTCCGCTGATCAAGCCGTTTTCGTTCCTCCTGAATACGGCAGCAGTGCAACCGACCTTCGTTCTCGATGGCTCGCGGCATGCTGTCGATATCGCGGCCACTACAAGAGATCCACAATGGTCGCCGCCCCCGTCTCCCGAAAGCTGGAGCGATGCCAACGAGCCACAAGAGGAGGTCCGTCTCATCGAATTGGCCTACGGCCGTAGCGGCGACAAGGGAAACATCTCCAACATTGGGCTGATTGCTCGACGTGCGGAATGGCTGCCATTGCTCTGGGCAAGGCTGCAACCCGAAGTCGTCGAGGGCTACTTCAAGCATCTTCCTGCAGGCAAGGTCAGTCGCTTCTATCTGCCCGGAACTGCTTCGATGAACCTTCTCGTCCACGATGCACTGGATGGTGGCGGCCCCTCTTCCATGCGTATGGATCCCCTGGGCAAGGGCATGGCGCAGATGCTGCTGGACATCGGGATCCTCGTTCCACGCCGCATCGCAATACAGGCAAGAAAAGGCCGTCCGTGATCCTAACTTCCTGAAGGACCCCTTCTGTCAGTGAGCACGTCCAATCGTCCAGACATTTTTGTTCCCAGGCCAGCGCAAATTTGTGCAGACGAAATTTCTGCATCCTGCTAGTGACAGGCGAGACGGTTTGTCGTCGTGGATCGGAGCCGCAGACGCCGGTAGATGACATCCAGATTCAAACCGTATATGAGCTCGAGCTCTGACCTGGGTACCTTGGTGATCGCGCCGAGGCAATGTAGGCCCGCCCCCTGAGAGAGTTCCTCCAGAACGGTCACCACGCTCGGATCGCATCCCGTCGCGATCCATCCGACGACCGCGATGTCTCGGCGCCTCGCCTGTTTCAATGCTTGGGACAAGCGGGATTGGATGGACGGCCCGTGACGCAGGCATATCACCAACGGCAAAGCCAAGCGGCTGGCAACGTCGCACGTCGATAGCCGTGCACCGAGTCTTTTAGACAACCCATCCATCCCCTTGACGACAACAGCATCGGACCACATGGAGAGCGCGGCGAATGTCTCTGCGATCGGCCGGATCTGCACACGACCGTCTCCTCCCCCTGCACTCTCGTGATAAATGCCGTTTCGCAGCAGATACGGACAGAGTGCCTGAACGGGTAGATCAAGAAACGAACTTGCCTGGCAAAGTTCGCTAAGAAGCGGGCTGATCCATCTGCCCCCAACTCGTCGCGCGTCAGAAATGACCGGCGTCATTGCCGCAACCCGCAGCCCCTCTCGCCTTAGCACGTGCAGCAGCGCGAGGGTCGCTTCCTGCTCTCCGTCGCCGGAGCCCAGGCCCGAGACAAGGCAAGCGCCTCGTGATGCCGCAGGGATTTCCTGGGGTAAATGAAAAGATGATTGCATGGAGACCCTAAGGCATAGCAAGCATTTGCTCATTTGCCAGACAAGTCTTGCGGGAATCGGCTAACAACAGTTCTCAGGGACCGCGGCTGGGAAGATCGGCCGTCTTCGGTCACGGCATCGCAAGGTGCTGATTTCGCACCCATTCGGCGCCGCCACTTTGACGGCCTATCGTCAGGTACTCATCACAGGTTCGATCGGCCAAGCCAGACACCTTGCGAATTCCAAAGCGTCGCTCAGCCTGTGCAGTGCCATGTGAAGCCTTCTGCTACGAGGTCGATCTTCTTGGATCGGTGACGCACGATAGACAGCGTGCGAGTCCAGGTAGTACAGGCCCATTGCCATCCTTTCCATCAGAGCGTTTCGAGCGCCAGCGCGATGCCCTGCCCGCCGCCGATGCACAAGGTCACGATGCCCCGCCTCAAGCCGTCGCGTCGCATCGAATGCAGCAAGCGCGTGGTCAGCACGGCGCCCGTTGCGCCGATGGCGTGGCCGTGGGCGATGGCGCCACCCTCGACGTTGACGATGTCTTCCGGCAGGTCCAGCTCACGCAGGCAGGCCAGCGTGATCGCGGCGAATGCCTCGTTGATCTCGATGCGCTGGATGTCCGTGTGCTTCCAGCCGGCGCGTTCCAGGGCCAGTTTGACCGCCGGCACCGGCCCGATACCGAACATGCCCGGCTCAACCGCCGCGACGCCGTGCGAGACCAGGCGCGCCCACGGCCGCAGCCCTTGCTTCTCGGCAAAACTGCGCTCCGCAACGACCATCGCCGCTGCGCCGCTGTTGAGCCCTGGCGCGTTGCCGGCAGTGATCGTCCCGTCCTTTCGAAACGCCGGCTTGAGCTTGGCCAGTGATTCGACCGTGGTGTCGGGCCGATTGGCTTCGTCCCTGGAGAAGCTCACCGGTCCCTTGCGGCCGGAGAGTTCGATGGCGACGATCTCTTCCGCGAACTTGCCGGCAGCCTGGGCCTCACTGAACCGTTGCTGTGAACGCACGGCCCAGCGATCCTGGTCCTCGCGCGTAATGCCGTACCGAGCGACGAGATCTTCGGTATGCCAGCCTGAGTGTTGACCGCTGAAGGCATCATGGAGGCCGTCTCGCAGCATGCTGTCCAGCATCTGAGCGTCCCCCATGCGCTGTCCCCAGCGCGCGCCGGGCACCAGATAGGGGGCCTGGTCCATGTTCTCCGTGCCGCCGGCCACCGCAGCCGCGGCATAGCCCGCCGCGATCTCGAGCGCCGCCGTTGCGATCGCTTGTGCACCCGATCCGCACACCCGATTCACCGTCAGGGCGGGCACCTGCACCGGCAGTCCGCCGCCGATGGCGGCTTGTCGTGCCGGATTCATCCGAGTGCCGGCCTGGATCACGTGTCCCATCACAACGGTGTCGACGGCTTCCGCGGCCAGACCTGAGCGGTGAAGGGTCTCCCGAATCACCGCGGCGCCCAGTGCGGACGCGGGCGTTTCCTTGAGCGAGCCGCCATAGCTGCCGATGGGGGTTCGGACCGGGGCGCAGAGAACGATGTCAGGGTTGGGCATGAGAGTACCTCAGGTTGTTGCGGGTTGATCGAAGGTCAGAGGGGATCCGCGTCGAGCGGCATCAGGCCGCGGCTTTCGGCACGCTCGCGATTCGCAGAGCGTCGTTCAACACCTTGGCAGCCACGTCCGGCCGCTCGAGGACGATGAAGTGACCGGCGCCAGGCACCTGGACAAACTCGGCTGCGGGGAGGAGCTGCTTGTTGGCTCGCCGGTCCGACGGTTTTGACCAATCCGTCTCGCCGTAGATGAGATGAACGGGTGCCCGGACCTCGGGGTAGCGGGCGCGTGCCGCGATGAGGCTGGGCAGGTTGGCGTACACCGCGCGGGCGACGACGGGATAGCCGGGCCGACGTCCGACCTCCAACAGTTCATCGAGGTAGTCATCGCGCAGGGCGGCCGTGTCGCCGAGACCTCCACGCAGCACGGCACGCACGATCGGCTTGGGTTGGACGCTCGCGATGGTCTCGCCGACAACCGGCGCAAGCGCGCCGGTCACGACGAACCGGGCCAGCAGGCTGGACCGCTTGATGCCGTCCGCGTAGTCATAGGCATTGATCGCCACGACACGCCGCACTCTCTCGGGCAGATCGGCTGCGGTGGTGAGGGCGAGCGTGGCGCCCATCGATTCGCCGAGCAGCGTCACGTCGCGCAAGTCGAGTCGGGTGATGAGGCTCTTGACCGCCTCGCGCATGGCCGGCTCCTCGTAGGAAGCGCCCGGCACGATCTCCGAGTACCCCATTCCAGGGAGATCGAGGGCATACACCGTGTACCGCTCCTGGACCAGCGGGATGAGGTGGCGAAAGTGCTCGGCCTGGGTGCGCACGGTGTGCAGCAGGACTAACGCTGGCCCCTTTCCGCCCGAGAGATAGCGCAAACGCCCGGGGCTTCCTTCGTTTGATCCGAGCGGATCGAGAAAGTGTTCCTCGGTCCCGGGAATCTTGATTGCGGAAAGTGAATCATTGCTGGTCAGCGGCACGGTGGGTTCCTTGAATTTTTGGGGGGCGTGGATGCGATGCGGCCACTCAGCGCAAGGGCTGGTAGCGCGACGCCACTTCGTTGCTCGACAGGTGGGGCGCCATCGCCTTGCGCGCGCTTTCGTAGGCATCCCAGAGGGCGCCGTCATGCAGCGCAGGAAGCGTTACCGACTCGCCGCGCTCGAAGCCCTGCAAGGCGGCATCCACCAGGTCTTCGGCACGCATCACGATCTGCGCCGGCAGGTGCTCCACGGGAAGGCCGCCGCGTGCCCAGAACTCGGTGGCCGTCGCCCCCGGCAGCACGGCTTGCACCCGCACGCCCTTGCCGGCCAGTTCGTGCTGCAGCGATTGGCTGAAAGCCAACACGAAAGCCTTGCTGCCGCCATACACGCCATTCAAGGTTTCCGGCGAGACGGCCGCGATCGAGGCGATGTTGATCAACGCACCGTTGCCGCGTGCAACGAAGCCGGGCACCGCCGCGTAGCTCAGCCGGGTCAGCGCCGTCACGTTGAGGTCGATCATGCGCGCCATCTGGTCCACGTCGCTCTCCAGCAGCGACGTGTGCGTGCCGATGCCTGCGTTGTTGACCAGCAGGGTGATGCTGGCATCCTGCTTGAGCTTGTTTTCCACGCTGCGCAGCGCCGCCGGGTTGTTCAGGTCGGCGGGGAAAACCTCCACCGCGCGGCCGTGGCGGCTGCTGATGTCCGCAGCCAGCGGATTCAAACGCTCGCGGCTGCGGGCAACGAGGATGAGGTCGTAGCCGCGCCGCGCCAGACGGTCGGCGTAGAGCGCCCCGATGCCGGAGGAGGCTCCGGTGATGAGGGCGGTGCCCGGCTTCGTCTGTGTCATGGTGGTGTTCCGTTTTGGGGTTGGGATGGAGCGCATGTTGCGCCAGCTGGCGGATGGCGTAAATGACGCATATAGTCACGTTTTATGCCATCTGCTCCGGAGATCGAAAATGCACAAGATCGGCTACGTCCTGCCGGCCGGCTTTCAGGTGATGGCGCTGGCCACGCAGGCGGTCTTCGAGTTCGCCAACCTCGTGGCGGGCGAGCCCTTCTACGAGGTGACTTGCCACTCGATGCCCGGCGGCGGCGTGAAGGCTTCGCTGGGCATGTCCCTGCAGACGAGGCCCTTCACCGCACGCAGCACCGCGGACACCTGGATGGTGGTGGGCGTGATCGACCCATTGGCCAGCCCCTCGCCAGCCGAACTGCTGCATGCGCTGCGAAAGTGCAGCGCTCGGGCGCGTCGGACCGTGGGGCTGTGCACCGGAGCCTTCGTACTGGCCGAGGCCGGCTTGCTGGCAGGGCGACGCGCCACGACGCACTGGGCCTATGCGGACGCACTGCAACAGCGGTATCCCGATGTCCAGGTCGAGCCGGACCGCATCTTCATTGCCGATGACCCGATCTGGACCTCGGCTGGCATGACGGCGGAACTCGATCTGGCGCTCGGCCTCGTCGAGAAGGACCTGGGCGACGACGTGGCGCGATCGGTGGCGCACAGGCTGGTCATGCATCAGCGCCGTTCGGGCGGCCAGTCGCAGCATTCGGAGATCCTTAGTCTCGCGCCGCGCTCGGACCGCATCGCGCGGGCGCTGGAGTACGCACGCCACCACCTGGCGCAGTCGCTGAGTGTGGAAGAACTCGCTGAGGCCGCGAATCTCAGCCCGCGCCAGTTCAGCCGTGTGTTCACGGCCGAGACCGGCCAGTCGCCGGCCAAGGCGGTAGAGCGTCTGCGCGTGGAGGCGGCCCGCTTGATGATCGAGCGCAGCCGCCACCCGCTGGAGGTGGTTGCTCGCGAAACGGGCTTTCGCGATCGACGCCATCTTCGCGAGGCGTTCATGCGGGGCTTCGGCAAGCCGCCTCAGTCGCTCAGGCGCGACGCCCGCCTGGGGTCCTGAAGCGTGTCGAGACGACGGTGACAGTCTTGCCATGCGTCAACTCAAACCGCGCCGGCATCCAATAGCTTAGTCAGTCGTCGGATGCGTCGCGCGATGCAGCGTACTGGCGCCTCGGGGCGAGTGGCGAGGAATGCGGTCGCCGCAAGGCCCGGCAAGATGCACCGTCTTGCTGACCTGTCGCTTGGTGAGCCCGGCGAGCAGCACGAGCAGGTCTTCGCAGCGGAGACGCAGGAGATTGAACCTCCTGAATCCTGCGCCGACATCCAAATCCGCATATCAAAGAACATTTTCCTTCTAACGAGACAGACAGGTCTGTCTTATCTTCGACGCATCAGCAACCAGATCGGCGAAGTGCCCCCAAACTCATGAAGCTTCTCGAGCCCCTCCAATTTGGCTCTCGCGTACTGCCCAACCGTGTCGTCATGGCACCGCTGGTGCGAGCACGGTCCGATGCAAATCGCGCCCCGACCGAACTGGTAGACATTTACTACGCACAACGAGCCACAGCAGGACTGATCGTGACGGAGGGATGCCACATTTCGCACCAGAGCACGACGCGCGCGAACGCAGCGGCGCACCACACGGACGTGCAGAACCAAGCGTGGACGCGTGTCGCGGCGGCCGTACATGCTGCAGGTGGGACGATCTTTCAGCAGCTCTACCATGTGGGCCGCAAGGCACTGCTCTCGACGCTACCGGCGGGAGAGCTGCCTGTGGCGCCCTCTGCCATCGAAGCGATCGGGGGCATTCTGACGGCGGGGCAACTCGAGCCATTTCCCGTGCCGCGCGCGCTGGAAACCCACGAGATCCCCGCGATCGTCGATGACTTTCGGGCGGCAGTTCGTCGTGCCGGACAAGCAGGTTTCGACGGTGTGGAGATCCTGGCAGCCAATGGCTTCCTCATCGATCAGTTTCTGCGCGACGAGACCAACAAGCGCACCGATGTCTATGGTGGTTCAGTGGAGAACCGCGCGCGCTTCCTCCTTCAGGTGGTTGACGCTGCGATTGATGAGCTTGGTGCAGCGCGTGTCGGCGTGCGCATCTCTCCTCACTTTCGCTCCGACCGAATCGGAGATTCAGATCCCGTACGCACCTTCTCATACGTCGCGAAAGAACTCGACCGGCGTGGCATTGCCTATTTGCACATGCTCGAGGGAACCACGCATGACGACGAACCCTTCGTCCCGCTGTACCTGAGACTTGCAAGGAAGCCGTCGTCGGCCAGTACCGGTCCGGGCCCGGTTCCGGGAGATCCCTTCCTGGCCCCGATCCTTCGACGGCTCTTCAAGGGCACGCTGATCCTCAACGGTGGTTACACGCGCGAGTCAGCCGAGCAGGTGATCACGCAAGGGCTGGCTGATGCCGTGGCCTTCGGGCGGCTCTACATCTCCAACCCCGACCTGCCCGAGCGGTTCCGACAGAACGCGCCGCTCACTGAGGCCGATCCATCCACCTACTACAGCGGTGGCCCCCGGGGCTACATCGATTACCCAACCCTGAACGAACAGCGGGCGGCGGCTGTCGTCGCCTAGTCGCAGTTCGAATCGCGCCGGTCATTTTCCGAAAGCAAACCACGCCATGGGCCATTCCGAATCCCTGCCGCTCGCGCGAATCAGCGACGAGCTTCTTGCGAGCCTGCGCGACGAGTTCGCGGCGACTGCCGCTGAACACGACGAGCGCGCCAGCTTTCCACATGCGAACTTCGAACGCCTGGGGGCATTGAACCTGCTCGCGCTGACAGTGCCGGTCACCCATGGTGGTCTCGGCGGTGGGTTGGCCGACGCCGCGCGGGTTGTTAGCGCCGTCGGCGGGGGCGAGGCATCGACAGGCCTCCTGCTGGCCATGAGCTACCTGATGCATCACACGCTGGGGCGCAATCCTCCCGAGGGCTACGACACCATCGCGCGCGCCGCCGTTGAAGGCCGCGGCGTGCTCAACGCGTTGCAGGCCGAGCCCGACCTTGGCTCCGCGATCCGCGGTGGCTTGCCGGGCACCATCGCGACCCAGCAGGCTGACGGCAGCTGGCGTGTCAGCGGCCGCAAGGCCTATGCGACGGGCAGTCCCATTGTGCGCTGGTGGCTCGTTTTCGCGCGCACCGGTCCTGACGATGCGCCGTTGGTGGGAACTGTGCTGGTTCCCGGCGACGCCGCCGGCCTGACGGTGGAACCCCGCTGGAACCACGCTGGCCTGCGCGCGACCGCAAGTCACGACATCCGCCTCGACGATGTCGTCGTGCCGGCGGCGAATGCGCTCGGCTTCCATCCACCGGGTTCACCGGCAGCGAAGGCACGGCGCGCCGTGGTGGAGGTCTGGAACGGTGTGTTGATCGCCGCACTCTACGACGGCATCGCCCGCGCCGGTCGCGATTGGTTGCTGCGCTTCCTGCACGAGCGCAAACCCTCCAATCTGGGCGCGTCGCTCGCGACGGTGCCGCGCTTGCAGGGCGTCGTCGGTGAGATCGAGTCGCTGCTACTGGTGAACCGCACCTTGATCGACGATGCTGCACGCCGCGCCGACGCCGCACAGACGCCGGATCCGCTGCATGCCCAGCAGGTCAAGCAGCTTGCGACGGGCAATGCCGTGCGTGCGCTGGAACTGGCGCTGTCGATCACCGGCAATCACGGACTGGACCGGGCAAATCCGTTGGAGCGGCACTACCGCGATGCGCTGTGCGGCCGCGTGCACGCGCCGCAATCCGACACCGTTCTGCTCAATGCCGGCAAGGCTGCGCTCGGCGTCTGAACCGAGCCGCCGAACGCCCTGCACTTTCAACCAAGTCATCCCATGCCCTTTCTCCTTCCTGCCTGCGCCCTGCGTCGACTCTTGTTCTCCCTCGCGGCAGCGGCGCTGTTTGCTGGCCCGCTCGCCGCTTCCGCACAATCGCCCGTCCGCGGCGGCACGCTGGTCGTGGTTTCCAACCCCGGTGAACCCGCCGTCTTGACGGCAGCCTTCAACCAGCAGGGCGCTGTCGCCGCCATTTCCACCAAGATCTTCGACGGCCTCGTGCGTTTCGGGGAGAACTTCAAGCTCGAGCCCGAACTCGCGACCAGTTGGGATGTGAGCAAGGACGGCAAGGAAATGCGTTTCAAGCTGCGCCCCAACGTCAGGTGGCACGACGGCAAGCCCTTCACCTCTGCCGATGTCAAGTTCACCTTCGAGCAAGTTTGGCTCAAGGTGCATCCGCGCGCGCGCTCCACCTTCGCCGCGGTCGAATCGATCGAGACACCCGATCCCTTGACGGTGGTGCTCAAGCTGCGCAACCCGTCGGGCGTGATCCTGAGCGCACTCAACAGTGCAGAGTCGCAGATCCTTCCTAAGCACCTCTATGAAGGTACGGACATCGTGCGCAATCCCTGGAACGCCAAGCCGGTGGGCACGGGGCCGTTCCGTTTCAAGGAGTGGGTGCGTGGTGATCGCATCGTCCTGGAGCGAAACCCCGACTATTGGGACGCTGGAAAGCCCTATCTCGACCAAGTGGTCTATCGCACTATTCCTGACGCCACCGCGCGCTATGCGGCCTTCGAGACCGGCGCCGTTCAGTATGGCGTGCTCAGCCCCATATCGATCAACGACCTCGAACGCGCGCAGAAGAACAAGAACCTGCAGGTCGAGTTCCGCGGCTACGAATGGCTCGCGTCGAGCAACGTGCTGGAGTTCAACGTGCGCAAGCCGCCATTCAACGACGTGCGTGTGCGGCGCGCAGTGGCGCATGCGATCGACCTCCAGGCCATGTCGAAGGTCACGGCACGTGGGTTTGCCAAGCCGGGCACGTCGCCGGTGCTGTCGACGCAGACACGCTTCTTCACGTCTGATCTGCCCATCTATCCCTTCGACGTGAAACAGGCCGATCGCCTGCTGGACCAGGCCGGCCTTCCCCGCAAGGGAGACGGCGTGCGCTTTGCCGTCACCCTCGACTGGTTGCCTTTCGGCGAGACCTTCCTGCGCTATGGCGAGTTCGTCAAGCAATCGCTGCGCCGCGTGGGCATCGACGTGACGATCCGTGGGCAGGACCTGCCCCAATTCATGCGGCGGGTCTACAGCCAGAACGACTTCGACCTCATCGTCACACACCGCGCCGGTTTCGGCGACCCGCAGATCGGCACCGACCGGCTCTACTGGTCGAAGACGATCCTGAAGGACGTGCCATGGTCCAACGGCTCGGGCTACAGCAGCCCGGCAATGGACGGCCTGATCGAGGCGGCCCATGAGGCACCAACCGAAGATCGCCGCATCGAACTCTACAAGAAGGTGCAGCGCCAGGCCCAGACCGACATCCCCAACTTCACCCTGCTCGAGAACCGGATGTACACCATTGCGTCAGCGCGCGTGCGGGGCCTGAGCACGGGGTCGGACGGGTCCTATGAGTCACTGAAGAACGTATGGCTGGCGCCCGCCCCCTGACGGCAGTGGTCGAGCCCGGATCGACGGTGTCCGCGGCTGGCGCTCGCGCGCGCGGGCGTGGCTACGTCCTCGGGCGCATCGTCCAGATGGTGCCGACGCTGTTCCTCATCTTGCTGACGGCGTTCGTCCTGCTGCAACTGGCCCCGGGCGACATGGTCCAGGTGCTGGCGGGCGAGGCCGGCGGCGGTTCGCCCGAGTACCTGGCGAGCCTGCGCCAGAGCTTCGGGCTTGATCAACCGATCCACATGCAATTTCTGCTCTACGCGCGCAACGTGCTGTCGGGAAACCTCGGATTTTCCTTCCGCAACAACGCGACGGTGACGGCGCTGATCGGCGCGCGACTGGGCCCGACGCTGCTGCTTGCCGTGGCCGGGCTGGTCGTGGCAGTGGTGGTGGGCGTCGCGGCGGGCACCCTGGCCGCCGCACGGCGTGGGCGGCCCCTCGATCGCTTCATCGGCATTGCCGCACTGCTGGTCTACGCGACGCCTGGCTTCCTGCTGGGCATCGGCCTGATGCTGATGTTTGCGGTGGCGCTGCCCTGGCTGCCCGTCGGCGGCTTCATGGAATCCCATGGCCTCGCGGGTGACTGGCAGCGCGCGCTGAGCGTGGCCCGCCACCTGGTGCTGCCTGCGATCACGCTCGGCGCCTTGCACGCCGCCATCTATGCGCGCTTCACGCGAGCCGCCATGCTCGAGGTATACGGACAGGACTTCGTGCGCACCGCGCGTTCCAAGGGGCTGACGGCACGGCGCATCACGGTGCGCCACGTGCTGCGCAATGCGCTGCTGCCGCTGGTGACCGTCGTCGGCATGCAGACCGGCGCGCTACTCAGCGGAGCCATCCTGGTGGAGACAGTGTTTGCCTGGCCCGGGCTGGGTCGGCTTGCCTTCGAGGCGATGCAGCAGCGCGACTACAACCTCCTGGCCGGCTTGATCCTGTGCAGCGGCACACTGGTCGTGTTGGTCAATCTGGCGGTCGACCTGCTCTATGCCGTCCTGGACCCAAGGGTGACCCTGAAATGAAAACCCACACCGGCACCACCATTTCCACGTTGACGAAGCCATCGCCTGCCGAAAGGCGCGAAGGTACCCAAGAGGCCGTGATGGCCGCAAGAGTCGCAGTGCCTCGCGGCGCGAGCAGCCGCCTCTGGCGGTCATTTCGCGCCTGGCCCATCTCCCTGCAGACCGGCACGGTGCTGCTCGTCATCCAGGTGCTGGTCGCAATCTCCGCGGGATGGCTGTACCCCGGCGATCCGTTCGACCTGGCAGGCTCCCCCTTCGTCCGGCCGGGAACCGACTCCCAGTTTCCACTGGGCACCGACATCATGGGGCGCGACATCGCTGCGGGCGTGATGCACGGCGCGCGCGTCTCTCTGCTGGTGGGCTTGTCGGCCACCTTGATCGCGACCGTGCTGGGCACGTCGGTCGGATTGGCGGCCGGTTACTTCGGCCGCTGGGTGGATCACTTGCTCATGCGCATCACCGAGCTCTTCCAGGTGATTCCACATTTCCTCTTTGCCATCATCCTGGTATCCATCATGGGCTCAAAGCTGGAGAACATCGTCCTGGCCATCGGCGTCACAAGCTGGACCATGGTGGCGCGGCTGGTGCGCGCGGAAACGCTGGCATTGCGCGAGCGCGACTACGTCAAGCTTTGCAGCGTGATGGGCGGAAGCCATGTGCGGGTGATCCTCACCCACATCCTTCCCAACGCCTTTCCTCCGGTGATTGTGGCCGCGTCGATCCTCACGGCCCTCGCGGTGCTGACCGAGGCGGGCCTCGCATTCCTGGGCATGAGCGACAGCAACCGCATCAGCTGGGGCGGAATGATCGGTGCCTCGCGTGAGGCGCTGCTCGACGCACCCTACATGACCCTCATCCCCGGAGCAGCGATCGTGTTCGTCGTGATGTCGCTGAGCCTCATTGGCGATGGGCTGGCGCAGCACCTGCGACGCGGCGGTGCGGCATGAGCGCGGCTTTCAAGGTGCTGCGCACCCGCGATCTGGTGATCTCTGTGCCCTCGGATCGCGGTCCTGTGGCGGCCGTGCGCGGACTGGACGTCCAGGTCGCTCGCGGCGAGACGCTGGCAATCGTGGGTGAATCGGGCTGCGGCAAAACGCTCACCGCGCTGGCGCTGGCGGGTCTGCTGCCCGACGGCGTGAAGGTCACCAGCGGCGCGGTCGAACTCCTGGGAGAAGACGTCACCGCGCTGGACGACAACGGCTGGCGCGCGCGGCGCGGGCGTCGAATCGCATTCGTGTTCCAGGACCCGATGGCGGCACTCAACCCGGTGCTCCGTGTCGGCGAGCAGATCGTCGAGGCGCTCAACGCTCATCAGCAGCTCAGTGCCCAGCAAGCCCGGGAAGAGGCGTTGGCGCTGCTGAAGCGCGTAAAACTACCGGATCCTGCCCAGTCCTTTTCGGCGTACCCGCACCAGCTCTCTGGGGGTATGCGCCAGCGCGCACTGATCGCAATCGCCATTGCCAACCGGCCCGACATACTGATTGCCGACGAGCCCACGACCGCACTTGACGCCACCGTGCAGGCCGAGATTCTGCAACTGCTGCAGAGTCTGCAGCGCGACAGTGGCATGGCGCTCGTCATCATTACCCACGATCTGAACCTGGTGGCACGATGGGCCGACCGGGTCATGGTGATGTATGCCGGCAGGGCCGTCGAGGACCGATCTGCGGATTCGCTCTTTGACGGCTCATTGCATCCCTACACGCGCGCCCTCATGGTAGCCAGACCGCATCGCCGACCGAAGGGGGCACCACGTCCGCGACTCGCCGAGATCGAAGGTCGCGTGCCGTCGGCCGACCAGATCGGGTTGGGTTGCGCATTTGCTGGTCGCTGCGAGTTCGCCACCCCCCGCTGCGAAGCCGCTAGCCCCGAATCGTTACGCGTGGCTCGAGGCGTGGTGTGGTGCCATGCAGTGAACGAAGGCCGACTGGGGCTGGATCTGGCAATGAAGGCATTGGCATGACAGCGCCGCATGCCACCGGGCGCGACGCACCCGCCCTCCTGTCGGCGCGAGACCTCCATGTCACATTCGACGGTCGCCACGGCCGGGTAAACGCTGTGCGGGGCGTCTCGCTGCAAGTTAAGGCAGGCGAAGTGCTCGCGGTCGTGGGGGAGTCCGGGTCGGGCAAATCAACGCTCGCGCGGGCATTGATGGGCATGGTGGCGGTGCATCAAGGAACGCTCTCCTTGGAGGGCGAGCCCGTGGCCCTGACCGCATCGGACCGTTCGCTCACGCAGCGGCGGCGTGTCGGCATGGTCTTCCAGGACAACGGTGCTGCCTTCAATCCGCGCTTTACTGTCGAACGCATCCTGCGCGAGCCGCTCGAGCTACTTGCGCGTGACTCGAATTCGGTGCGCGGCACCCCTGCCTCCGCCGCCACGACGGCGCTGCTCGATGCCGTCGGCCTGTCGCCCACGGTGCTGCCGCGACGCCCGCATGAGCTGTCGGGCGGGCAGCGCCAGCGCGTGGGCATCGCCCGCGCGCTGGCCGGTGAGCCGCAATTGCTAATTTGCGACGAGGCGGTCTCGGCACTGGATGTGTCTGTGCAGGCACAAATCCTGAATCTGCTGGTTGACCTTCAGCGAGAACGCGGACTCGCACTACTGTTCATCACGCATGACCTGTCGGTGGTCTCGTACATCGCGGACCGCGTCGCCGTCATGTATCGCGGCGAAGTGCTGGAGGCTGGCGATGTGCATCAGATCATCGACCAGCCTGCGCATGCCTACACCCGTCGGCTTCTGGCGGCAGGCCTATGATTTTTGAGCACACTGCATCCCCGGTCCCGGCCTCATGAAAACCACCACAGCGACAACCATCCTCGACCACATCATCGACACCGCCGGAGCCCTTTTCTACAGGGAAGGGACCCGCTCGGTTGGCGTGGACCGGATCATCGTCGAGGCGGGAATCGCGAAGGCGACGATGTACCGCTACTTCTCAGGCAAGGACGCGCTGGTCGCTGCATGTCTCCAGCGGCGCCATGACAAGGTCATGGCCGCACTGCAGTCAGGCCTGGAGAAAGTGAAGCCCAGGAGGCACGCACGTATCCTGGCGCTTTTTGATCTGCTGCACGAGAAGGCGGAAACGCCAGATTTCCGCGGCTGTGCCTTCATGCTGGCCGTGGCCGAGAACGAATCATCCGATCAAGTTCGCCAGATCGCGCGTACTCACAAGAAAGCGGTACTCGAACTCTTCGCTGCGCTACTTCCGCCAGATTGGCCCGATGTGGCGAAGACTGCCGCACAACTCAACCTGCTTTACGACGGCGCGATGGCGCAGATTCTTGTCCAACGCGCCCCTGAGGCCGCGCTGATCGCAAGGACCTGCGCTGAAATGCTTCTGACCTTCAGCGAACGACTTGAAGCGAGTTCCTGAACCTGGCCGCGAAATCTAGAACTCCGAACGGGAATGGCCTCAGCGTCCATAGAAGTTCATTCGTACGCTGAACGAACTCCGGCCCGGCCCGCCACTCGGTCGAAAGACCAACGAGCTGCGGGGGCTGCTCAAGGCGTTGCTCGATGCCATGTGCGACGCGAAGATGCGGCTGCCAGCGATGCTCGTGAGGCGCCCATATAAGACGTTCCCTAAGCCGCAACAGGCTCCAGGAATCCGGCAAGCCGCGCCGTGATCAATTGCTCCGCTTCGCCCATGATGCGGTCGATCAGCTCCTGCACGGTCGGGATGTCGTTGATCAGACCCACCACCATGCCACAGCTCCAGGCGCCGGCATCCATCTTGCCTTCCACCATTACGCGCGGGTAGACGCCAGCGACCTGCTCCATGATGTCGTCGAACTTGAGATTGGCGCCCTTCTCCTTTTCGATCTGGATCAATTCCTCGACCGACGAGTTCGTCAGGACGCGCTCCGTGTTGCGCAGGCCGCGCATGACGAGCCTGGTGTCCAGCTCGGTTGCCGCGACAATCGCGTCCTTCACGTTCTGATGCACCGGCGCTTCCTGGGTGGCCACGAACCGGGTCCCCATGTTCATGCCTTCCGCGCCCAAAGCGAGTGCCGCCACCAGGCTGCGCGCGTCCGCCATCCCGCCAGAGGCTACGAATGGGATCTTCAGCTCCTCTGCGGCCCTAGGCAGCAGGATCATGTTCGGCATGTCATCCTCGCCCGGATGGCCGCCACATTCGAAGCCGTCGACGCTCACGGCGTCGCATCCAATCGCTTCGGCCTTCAGCGCGTGCCGAACGGAGGTGCACTTGTGGATGACCTTGATGCCGAACTTCTTGAACGCGGGCATGTAGGCCTCAGGACTGCGTCCTGCTGTCTCGACGATGCGCACCCCGCCCTCGACGATCGCAGCGATGTATTCGGGGTACGGCGGCGAGGCCAATGTGGGCAGGAACGTAAGGTTCACCCCGAACGGCTGGTCCGTCATTTCGCGGCAGCGGCGGATCTCCTTCGCCAGCAACTCTGGCGTTTTCTGGGTCAGGCCGGTAATCAGCCCCAGGCCGCCGGCGTTGGACACTGCCGCGGCCAGTTCAGCGAAGCCGACGTAGTGCATACCGCCCTGGATGATGGGGTGGCGGATGCCGAAGAGTTCAGTAATGCGTGTTTTCATGTGTCGTCTTTCACCAGGTTTCCATGTAGGGGCGCAGGTCCATCTCGAAAGTCCAGGCATCACGCGGCTGCGTGTGCAGGTACCAGTAGTTCTCCGCGATATGCTCGGGGTTCAGAATGCCGTCCCGTTCCTTCAGTGCGTAGCGTTCGGGGAACTGCGTGCGGATGAAATCCGTGTCGATCGCACCGTCCACCACAATGTGTGCAACGTGGATGCCCTTGGGCCCGAGTTCGCGGGCCATGCTCTGCGCTAGCGCTCGCAGAGCATGCTTGGCGCCGGCGAAAGCAGCGAAGTTGGCCGAGCCGCGGATGCCCGCCGTCGCGCCGGTGAAAAGGATCGTGCCGCGGCCGCGCGCTACCATCCTGCGGGCGACCTCCCGCGCGTTGAGGAAGCCGCTGAATGTGGCCATCTCCCAAATCTTCATGTACTTGCGTCCTGTTTCTTCCAGGATGCTGCTGGGCACGTTGGCACCGATGTTGAACACCATCACCTCAATCGGGCCGCGCTCCTTTTCGACTTGGTCGATCAGCGCGACCACGTCCTCCTCCTTGCGCGCATCGCTGCCGTAGCCGAAGGCTTCGCCGCCAGCGGCGCGGATTCGCTCCACGGCCGGTTCCAGCTTGTCCGCCGATCGGCGCGTGAGGCACGCCACGTAGCCCTCGCGGGCAAAGCGCGCGCCAATGGCGCTGCCAGTGGCGTCACCGGCACCAATGACGAGCGCCACGCCGCGGGGGGTGGTAGATGGGTTCATGCGTTCTCCTTTAAGAAACGGTCGTTACGTTATTAGACGTTAGTCAGTAAACGATCGTTTGTCAATCGAATAAAAACCCAGTAAAACCCCGTTGACGAGACCGCGGCGATCACTTAGTTTTCGTTAACCAAACGATCGTTAATGTAAAGGAGCTCTTGATGCGCAAGTCAGTTGATTTTTTCTTCGATGTAGGCAGCCCGTCGTCGTATCTCGCATGGACGCAGTTACCGAACTTGTGCGCCAGCCATGGCGCCGACCTCGTCTACCGGCCTATGCTGCTGGGCGGCGTCTACCAAGCCACCGGTAACGCCTCTCCGGCCACCATCCCCGTCAAGGGGCGCTATACGCAAATGGACTATGAGCGCCATGCACGCCGCTATGGCGTGCCGTTCCAGGGGAATCCGCACTTTCCCGTCATCACACTGTTTCTCATGCGCGCGGTCACCGGTATTCAGCTGCGCCGCCCCGAGCAGCTGCAGCAACTGCTCGGCTGCGTTTTCAAGGCGCTCTGGATTGACGCGCTCAACCTGAACGAGCCGCAGCTCACAGCAGACATCCTGAAAGCGGGCGGGTTCGACCCGGCCGAGATCGAGCGCCTGACGCAGGACCCTGAGACCAAGGCCGCGCTGAAGGCCACCACGGAGGAAGCCGTGAAGCGCGGCGTGTTCGGCGCACCAACGATCTTTGTCGGCGACCAGATGTTCTTCGGCCAGGACCGGATGGACTTCGTGCGCGAAGCGCTGGTGGCCTGAGCGTCGGCGTCTACAGGACACACCATGGAACAACGACTTTGGCATCTAGCCTACCCGGCCGGCCTTTCTCGAGATCTGGACCTCGATGAAGGCGAAACGCTTGTGACTTTGCTCGAGCGCGCCTTTGCGCGGTACGCCAGCCGCACAGCCATCAGCTGCGCAGGCGAATCACTGACCTTCGCGGAGGTGGAGCGCGCGTCGGCGCTGCTCGCGCGCTCCTTGCAGGAGGCCGGTCTCCAGCCCGGCGATCGAGTCGCACTTCTGTTGCACAACAACCTGCTCTATCCAGTAGCGCTTGCGGCGATCCTGCGTGCCGGCATGGTGGGAGTGACCATGAATCCGCTCTACACGGCGCGCGAGCTGCAATACCAGCTTGGCGACTCCGGCGCCGCCGCGCTGCTCGCCGGAGAGCCGTTCATTCCGCTCGTAACCGAGGTGTTGGACCAGACGCAGGTGCGGCATGTCCTGACAGTGCCGATGCAAGGCGTGAGGCAGGCGCTGTTCGCTCCTGCCGGCGAACGGATGGCGCAGGCCGGGTGCCACCAGGCCCGGATCGTACCGTTGCGCGATGCGATCTCGGCCTTGCCGCCATCCGATTTCACCGCCGCGCAAGTCGAGCCTTCGGACCTTGCTTTCCTGCAGTACACCGGCGGCACCACCGGGGTTTCGAAAGGCGCGTGCCTGACGCACCGCAGTGAACTCGCGAGCGTGCTGCAGATGCAGTCTTGGCTGCGGCTCACGGTGGACCTGGAAAACCTCGAACTGATCACGCCCCTGCCGCTGTACCACATCTACCCGCTGGGCATGGCCTTGGCGGCCCTGGCCAGTGGCGCCCACAACCGCCTTGTCGTCAATCCGCGCGACACGAAGGCGCTGTGCGAAGAGTTGCAGCGGGCACCTTTCGACATGCTGATCGGCGTGAACACGTTGTTCAACGCCATGGTGGCCTTGCCCGAACTCTCGAAAGTCGACTTTTCACGCTGCCGACTGGCCGTGGGTGCGGGGGCATCGATCCAGGCCGCTGTCGCCAAGAAGTGGGTGGACGCAGGCGGCCCGCCGATCACCGAAGCATATGGACTCACCGAAACTTCGCCCAGTGTCAGCTTCAACGCCCCGGGTCGCAATGGCACCATTGGCGCGCCCGTGCCCTCGACCGACGTGCTGATCGTTGACGACGCCGGCCAACCAGTCCCGCTCGACACGCCCGGTGAGTTGCTTATCAAGGGGCCCCAGGTGTTCGCGGGCTATTGGAATCGGGAAGAGGAGACCCGCAAGGCATTCACCGCCGACGGCTGGTTCAAGACCGGCGATGTCGTCACGATGGATGCGCAAGGACTCATGTACATCGTGGACCGGAAGAAGGACATGATCCTGGTGTCCGGCTTCAACGTCTATCCCAACGAGATCGAGGGTGTGGTCGCCATGCACCCGGACGTGCTCGAGTGCGCGTGTATCGGCGTGCCGGACGAACGTTCGGGCGAAGCACCCCATGTCTTCGTGGTGCGCCGCTCACCCGGCCTGCTGGCTGAACAGATCGAGGCGCACTGCCGCAAGCTCCTTGCGCCTTACAAGGTGCCACGGCACATCACCTTCGTTGAGGCTTTGCCGAAGTCAGCCGTGGGCAAGATCCTGCGAAAGGAGCTGCGGCCGCAGAGTGTCGCCGTGGGCTGAGCTGGTCGGCATATGCGCTGACTCAGCGCGCGATCTCATCAACGAGTAACGCTTCTCTTCACAACAATTGGCCTGGTTCCGACCGGTGCACGGAGACAAAACATGAAAACATTGACACGCAGACTCTTTGATGCCGCGGTTGTCGTGCTCGCGCTTTGCGGCGCTGCCGCCACCGCGCAGCCCTATCCGAACAAATCCATCCTGGTCAAGATTGCTTACCCGGCCGGCTTCGGGGTCGACGCTTCGGTGCGCCCATCCGCACCCGTGCTGCAGCGCGCCCTTGGGCAGGCTCTCGTGATCGAAAACATGCCCGGGGCGAACGGCTCCATTGCAGCGATGAACGTGTTGAACGCGGCGCCCGATGGCTACACGCTGCTCGCCACTGCCGGTCCGGATTTGGTGGTGGCGCCGCTCACGGTCGCCTCGGCCAAGTACACGTCCGACAACTTCAAGCTCATCGGTTCGTTCGGGAGCGCGGACATGGTCCTCGTCAGTCATCCCGATCGCCCTTTCAACAACCTAAGCGCGCTCATCGAGCAGATGCAAAAGCCTGCCGCGAAGGAGCTCTCCATTGCCCATTGGGGCCAGGGCACGCTCGCTCATCTTGCGGCTGCTGAATTGCAGGGGCGGGTCGGCGTCAAGTTGCTGGAGGTGCCGTACAAGGGCATCGCTCCCATTGCTACGGCCGTGGGCGGCGGCGAGGTGGACCTCGCGTTTGTTCCTCTTGCAGGGCCGATCCTGGGAATGATTCAGACAGGACGGATCAAGGCCATCGCCATCGCCAGCGGCAAGCGGCATGCGCTCCTGCCGGACCTCGCGACCCTGAGCGAGCACGCTCGATTCAAGAACTTCGAGTTCGGCATCTGGACCGGCCTGTTCGCGCCCGCGCGCACACCCGATGCCGTCGTCGCGCGCCTGACCAAGGCCTTCCACGAGTGGAACGACAGTCCGGAATTCCTCGCGCTCGCGACCGCGCAAGGCTTGCGCAAGCTGGACTCGATGACGCCGCAGCAGGCGGCAAGCTTCCTTCGTTCAGAGAACGAAAAGTTCATCAACATCGCCAAGACCCTCAATCTGGTGGCGCAGTAACACGCCCGCGCGGCGCCCATACCATGACCGTTCGAGACTTTCACTACTATGAGCCCGCCCAGGGCCACGGGCTGAGCCACAACCCGCTCAATGCGCTGGTCGCCCCGCGGCCCATCGGCTGGATCTCGTCGCGCGACGCGCAAGGGCGGGTCAACCTCGCGCCTTACAGTTTCTTCAACGCGTTCAACTACGACCCGCCGATCATCGGATTTTCTTCGATCGCGTGGAAAGACAGCGTTCAAAACGCATCGGAAACGCGTGAGTTCACATGGAACCTGGTCACCCGCGAACTGGGTGACCAGATGAACCAGACCTCGGCACCGCTTGCGCACGGCGAGGACGAGTTTCCGTTCGCCGGCCTCACGGCTGTGGCCGGTCGCAAGGTCAACGTGCCGCGGGTGGGCGAAAGCCGCGCGGCCATGGAATGCAAGGTGATCGACATCGTGCAGTTCCGGAACACCGCGGGCGAGAAGGTCAGTGGCTGGCTCGTGTTGGGCGAGGTGGTGGCCGTGTACATCGACAAGACACTCCTGAAGGACGGCGTCTATCAGACAGCCGAGGCCTATCCGATCATGCGGTCCGGCGGACTGAATGACTATGTCCAGGTATCGCCAGACAATGTCTTTCAGATCGGGCGGCTCCCGGGCGCCAGCAATGCGGCGTCGCATGGCAAGGGATAGCAACTTCCGCGACAGCACGCTGCTGACCTTGAGATGTCAGAACCGCGCACGGTCTGGACCTTTTAGCCCTAGCATCGCGCGGGCTTCGAACGGCGTGACGATCTCGACGGTCCTCAAGCATCCACTTTACCTTGAGGACCTGGTCGGCATTGGATCCGGCGAGATGGCCCCGCCCAATCAAGAGCGAATCCTCAAAACCTGATGGCTTTGATGAGCTCGCGGCTCACCACGGCGTCATCGGCAATCGCTGTTTTGAGTTCTGCCAGTCCCTTCGGCACCAGAACAATGCCTTGCTTGTACTGCTTGAGCGCGCTTCTTCGGTCGCGCCGATCGTTTAGCCAGTCCGTCCGCCAAGCAAGCTTCTCTGCTCTGCGCTGTTCCGCGCCACTTTATGCTGCTCCAATCTTGAGCTCGTCGAAGGCCTCAACCACCGCAGCAATTTTGCGATCGCCATCATCAGCGCGACGCCAAACCAATGAGATCCGGCGAAACGGCGCCTTGCGGCCCAAGCTGATGACCTTGACGCCGTACGCCGACAGAAGGCGAATGCGAGGGCAAGGCACGATGGCCACTCCCCAGCCCGTGCCGACCATCGACACGATGGCGTCCACAGAGCGCAATTCCATGCTGCTCGTCACGTTTGGCACCAACAGCCGGGCATGGCGAGCGGCGACCCTGCCGCCAGGCAAGCCGGTGTCATAGGCAATCCAGTCGCGGGTCTTCAACAGGCTTCTGGGGTCAGCATCGGCAGAGTCCGGCGGCGCCAGCATGACGTACGGCTGGCGGTTCACCTCATGCCAGACGAATCGGGTCGACCCACCGCTATCCGGTCGGACAACCAACGCCGCATCAATTCGTCCGGCCCGAAGCTCGGCGAGCAACTCATCTGTGTCATTCATGGGAGGGATGCGGACCTCCAGCGCACGATGGCGATCGCGCAGGATCCGAAGTGCGTCGGGCAGCAAATCGCTTTGCATGCTTGTAATCACTCCGAGACGGAACTTTCCCTCGATCCGCAATGAGGGTCTCGACCGAAGTGCCTGAAGACGATCCGTGAACTCTGAAGCCGCGGACGCAACTTCGACGGCGAAAGGCGTGGGCCTGACGACCCTGGTGCTCCGATCGAAAAGCGGTTGCCCGAAGTACTGTTCCAGCTGTTTCACCTGAAGGCTGACAGCGCTTGGTGTGCAGCCCATGGCGGCGCCAGCGGCCGTGAAATTTCCGTGGACCATGATGGCGCGAAGTGTCTGCAAGGCGGACAGATTCATGAGACTAACTCAAAGCAAAAGTTTGAATATATCAATTCTCATCGTAAGCGAGTCCGCCTAGATTACGTCCGACGGCACCTGGTGCCGCAATACCCCCGTCGAGGTCGAGCTTGTTCGGATTCTGTGGTTGACTAATCTGGGAAGAGATTCATGAAAAGCAAAAGTCTGCTTGCATTTGCCGCAGTTGCCTGCGCCGCCGCCACATCGTTTGTCGCCACCACTTCTGCGTACGCGCAGACCACCAGTCGGCTTGACAAGGTCAAGTCCGAACAAACCCTCGCCATCGGGTCGCCGACCAGTTCGGTGCCGTTCGCTTTCATGGACGGCGACCAGAAAATGGTCGGCTATTCCATCGAAATCTGTCAACGCGTCGCTGACTACATCAAGACTGCTCTCGGTATTCAGAAGGTAGATATTCGCTATGTTCCCGTGACATCGGCCACCCGCCTTCAGTTGCTGGCGAATGGCACGATAGATCTGGAATGCGGCAACACCACAAATACGGCCGAACGGCATCAGTTTGTCGACTTCGCGCCAACCACCTTTGTCGCAAAAATCGTGCTGTTGGGAAAGAAGGACAGCAACCTCGACATGAACGATGTGCAGGCATTCAGAGGCAAGACCGTGACAAGCCTGTCGGGCGGGCTGAACTTGGCTGTCATACAGAGAATCAACAGCGAGCAAAAACTGGGGATGTCGATCGTTGCCGTCAAGGACGCGCCCGAATCGTTCCTGTCAGTAAAGACATCGCGCGCAGCCGCGACGGTAGCTGACGATGGAATGGCCTATGCCCTGGTTGCCACGTCGGGGGCGCCCCAAGACTACCTGATCGGAACAAAAGCGCTCATGGTGGCACCGTACGGAATAGTCATGCCGAAAGACGACCCGCGGTTCAAGAAAGTGGTCGATGCCGCGGTAGTTGCATTGATTCGCAGCGGAGACGTCGCGAAGATCTATGACAAGTACTTCAATTCGCCGATTCCCCCTCACGGCATCAACCTCAAATATCCCATGAGTGCTGAACTCAAAAAAGCTCTTTCCAACCCGACCGACACACCAGACCCCAAAGCGTACGAATGATCGTTGACGCAAGCTGGACGGGTGAACGATATGAACCATGCAGGGTAACCAGCGATGAACTACGACTGGAGTTGGTCGATTTTTGGGCAGCGCTCTCTCGATGGCGTTCATACTTTCCTTGAGTCCATCCTGATCGGGACAGGATGGACCCTCGCCCTGGCCCTCTGCGCGTGGATTTTCGCCCTCGGATTGGGATTGCTTTTTGGTATTGGACGAACCGTTCCCAACAAAGCACTGCGCCTCCTGTCCGGCATATACGTGGAGTTCTTCAGGGGCATTCCACTGCTTGTGCAGATGTTCTTGTGGTACTTCGTGATGCCGGAAGTCATTCCCTCACAGCTGGGCAACGCCGTCAAAGGGCTTCCGGCGCCATGGGCGCAGTTTCTGCCTGCGCTTGCGTGCCTGAGCTTGTACCAAGGCGCGCACGTCACCGAGATCGTCAGGTCCGGGGTGCAGTCCGTTGCGCGAGGCCAGAAGAACGCCGCTGTTGCCATGGGCTTCAGTTTTGCCCAGGTATATCGATACGTCATCCTGCCGCAGGCGTTCAGATTGGTCGTTCCGCCATTGACCTCTCAGATGATGTCGACGGTCAAGTCATCATCGGTCGCGATGACGATTGGGCTCCTCGAGCTGACTGGCGCAGCGCGGTCAATGCAGGAATTCAGTTTCCATGTTTTTGAAGCATTCTCGGCGGCCACCTTGATCTATCTCGTGCTGAATGTGACGGTGGTGCAGAGCGTGCGCCGCCTGGACCGGCTTCATCATTGACGCCGAAAACATGATTACGTCAAACCGTTGGCTACCGGATTGAATATGGAAATCTTGCAGAGTCTGGCTTCCCGCAGCGAGTTGAAATATCTATTCCTGACCGGGATGCGGTTTTCACTCGAACTGACAATCGTTGCTACGCTGATGGGGATGCTATTCGGGACCTGCTTGGCTGTTGCACGCGTGGCGCAGATTCGAGTTTTCTCGAACATGGCGGCGCTGTATGTCAATGCGATGCGCTCGATCCCCCTGCTGCTCGTGATTTTCTGGATCTACTTTCTAGCGCCCTATCTCTTGGGATGGGTATCGAGATCGGCGCAGCCGGTTCAGGTAGGCGGCTACACATCGGCGATGGTCACCTTCGTGTTATTCGAAAGTGCCTTTTTCTGCGAGATCATGCGAGCAGGCATAGGTTCGGTGAAAAAGACTCAGATCCAAGCTGCTTTCGCCCTCGGTATGAATTACCGGCAGGCAATGATTTTGGTCGTACTGCCGCAAGCGCTGAGGAACATGTCCCCGGCGATCCTGTCGCAAATCGTTGTGCTGTTTCAGGATACGTCACTGGTATACGTTCTTTCGCTCACGGATTTTTTTGGCGCTGCATCTGAACTTGGCGCGCGGGACGGCCGCGTGGTGGAACTGTATATTTTCGCCGCGGCCGTCTATCTCGTCATCTGTGTCACTGCATCGGGTGGCGTCAAGTATCTGCAGCGCAAAGTCAGCTTCTGAGAAGCCGATCCACTCAACCTTGATGCAACTCATGGCGCCCCAGCTTTTTATACCTCCCAACGCCTGCGATTCCCATCTCCACATATTTGATCCTCGTTTCCGTGAAGTCCTTCCTGCTGACGACATGAGCGCGGTTCCTTGCACGGCATCGGCTTACGCGGAGGTCCAACGGGCATTGCAAATCGACCGCGCCGTCGTGGTAACGCCCAGAAATTACGATACGGACAACGCCGTCACGGTAGATGCCATTGCGCAAATGGGGCTCCACCGTGCGCGCGGTGTGGCGGTACTGCGCCCGGACGTCAGTGATTCGACGCTTGCTCTGCTCCACGAGCAGGGTATTCGCGGCATCCGTTTCACCCTTTATACGCCAGAGCATGCACCAACCTCATTTGACATGGTTGAACCGCTGGCCGCCCGGATAAAGGTGTTCGGTTGGCATCTGCAACTCCACTGGACCGCAGACCAGATCGTGGCGCATGAGGGCCTGCTTGAGCGGCTTCCAGTGTCAGTCGTCTTCGATCATTTGGGGAGGCTGCCTGTTTCCGTAGGCCTTGATCACCCTGCCGCTGCAATCATCGAAAGGTTGATGCGTGAGAACCGAGCCTGGGTGAAGCTTTCGGCTCCTTATCTGGATTCCGGCAAAGGCAGGCAGAGCACTTATGAAGACGTTGACGAAGTCGCCAGGCACTGGATTGCAGTAGCGCCCAATCAGGTTGTCTGGGGAAGCGATTGGCCCCATACGTCGTTGAGGAGTCCTCCGAGCACGGCTATTTTTTTGGAAAAGCTTTTTTCGTGGGTTGATGACCAGGCCTGTCTTGATCGAATCCTTGTATCGAACCCAGCACGCCTTTACTGGGACGCGGAAGCGTAGACCGCTCGACGGCCGGTCATGGAAGAACATACGGGACGCGAAACGCCAAGCCTAATGCGTAAGGATGCGGTCCAAGAAGTCCTTCGTACGGGGGTGCCGCGCCGACGAGGGGCTGAAAAACTCGTCCTTCGCACAGTCTGCGAGGATTCGCCCGCCTACATCCATGAATATCACGCGATCTGCGACCTTGCGAGCGAAGCCCATCTCGTGCGTGACAACCATCATCGTCATGCCTTCTTTGGCCAAGCGCACCATGACATCCAACACCTCACCCACCATCTCCGGATCAAGCGCCGACGTAGGCTCGTCGAACAGCATCACGACAGGGTCCATGCTCAGTGCCCGGGCGATCGCCACGCGCTGCTGCTGGCCGCCCGAAAGCTGTCCAGGATGCTTGTGCCTGTGCTGCATGAGCCCGACGCGTTCCAGCATACGCAGACCTCGTTGCTCAGCATCCACGGCGCTGCGCCCCAAAACCTTGACCTGCGCGATGACCAGGTTCTCAGTCACGGATAGGTGAGGAAAGAGTTCAAAGTGCTGGAACACCATGCCTACCTTGGCGCGCAGGGCGGGCAATTTCGTCTTCGGCGAGTGAACGTCGAGACCTTCTACCAAGATGGTGCCGCCTTGGATCGTCTCCAGTCCGTTGACGGTTTTGATCAACGTTGACTTGCCGGATCCGGAGGGTCCGCACACCACGACAACCTCCCCTTTTTGCACCGTGGTCGAGCAGTTCTGCAGCACTTGCACGGGGCCGTACCACTTGGAGACGTTCTTGATCTCGATCATGATGTCAGACCTAGCCGTTTACTTGGATATGCGCTCGATCTCTGGCATCTCGGCTGCGAACACGGGTTCGAACTGCTCGCCGGGCAGACCAAGCGACAGGTCGGCAAGATTGTTGGCCTTGATGTAGTCGGTGAAGACTTGTCCCGTGCGAGCCTTCAGGATCGCCTGCTGCAGTTCCTGGTATCCCTTGGGGTTCTTCTGCGCGAAGCCCGCGGAGACAACGTAGACGCCATAGCGACCCAGAAACTCAGGCGATGGCATTGAGACACCTAGCGTCTTCAGCTGGCTCTGCAAGGTCTCAGCCTCCGGCCAACGGGGGCTCTTCTTGTCCGAGCCGATGAAAAGTGCGGTGGTCCTGGAGCGCATACTTGAGCGCACGAAGTCGTCGCCGAGATTGGCCGTGACATCGCCGGCGAGCAGCGCGTTGATCGATTCAGAGCCGCCCTTGTAGTTGACGACGAGAACATCGATTTTGAGCTTGTCGACCAGCCACTTCGCCATCACCTCCTGGGCAGTCCCGCCTGCCACAGAGATGGAGAGCTTCCCGGGTTTGCTTCTTGCCTGCTCGACAAACTTGAGGAAGTTCGGGATCCCCGAATCGTTTTTGACCAGGAACACCCGAGGCTCGTGCAAGTCGGCCATGACGACCCGAAAATCGCTCGCCTTGAACCCGGCATTCCCGCGGGCTATAGCGAGATTGAGGTCAGGCTGGTTGATGGCGAGGATGGCGGACCCATCTGCTCCTTCGCGCAGCAGCGCCGTGGCTGCGATCTGGCCACCTGCTCCCGGCTGGTTGCGAACGAGGACGCTGCGGCCCAGGGCGCCCTGAAGCGGCGCGGAGAGCAGGCGCGCAAAGGTATCCGTGCTACCACCCGGCGGGTAGCCGACGATGATTTGCAGCGGCTTGTCGCTCTGGGCGAGGCCAATTCGAGGAATGGCTGCAGTCACGACTGCGGCACCCAATGCAAAGGTAAGGTGGCGACGGTTGGTCGAGAGATGAGTCATAGGTGTTTTCCGGTGTGACTGATCAGAATCAAGCAAGCAGACGCATGTCGTAGGGCGTCGTGTTCAGTTGTTCGAAGCCGTCCGATGTGACGACGACCACGTCTTCAAGGTGCGCGCCGCCAACTTCCGGCTGGTCAGGCAGGACGATACGGGGCTCCAGGCACATGACCATGTTCTCCTCGACCACGAAGTCCACACGACGATCGACGAGCGGCTCGCCGTGCAGTCCGTAGCCAAGCTGGTGCCCCGTATTGCCGGTGTACACGTAGTCGCCCCAGCCGCTGTCGGCGATGACTTCCCGGGCGCGTGCATCGATGGCCTTGCCGGTGACGCCGGGGCGGATCATCTTCTTCGCCTCTTGCAGAGCAAGGTAAGTCGCCTGGTAGATCTCACGCTGCGTGTCGGTGGGCTTTCCGCCGCAAATCACTGTCCGGCCGAGGTCGGCGGTGTAGCCCTTCACGACCGCCCCGAGGTCGAGAATGACCATCTCACCGTCCTGGATGACCTTTTCCGTGGCGATGCGTTCGAACATCGAAGCATTCGGGCCGGAAGCAATCAAAGGAATGAACGGCTCGAACTCCGAACCTGCGCGCCGCATTGCAGTGACGGCAGCGGCGGAAACCGATTGTTCGGTCACACCCGGCCGGATGGCTTCGATCGCGGCCAAGGCGCCGAGATCCGCGACGCGCAACGAGGCGCGGATGAGATCCACTTCGATCGGGTGCTTGACGGCCGTGAGTTGCAACCACATGGGCGTGACGTCCCCGATCTCGAGATCTGGACAGGCTTTGGTGAGATTCCTGTACACCATGTGCGGCATGATGTCCGTCGCGATCCGGCCGCGGCTGACGCCATAGTCGGACAGCATTTTCTCGATGACTTCGTGCCACTTCGACACGTGGGGCAAGCGGCGGGCGTCCTGGATGTCGGACTTGAACTTGATCCGCAAATCGTCGCTGCCAGAGATGTAGCCCACCACCGGTGGCTTGCCCTTCACCACCAAGGCGACGTATTCGGGTTCGAGGAAGGGGCGGAAACCTTTGACATAAAAGTCCGTGGCCCATCGCACCGCCTCGGCCTTGCAGAAAAGGAATGCATCGAAGCCGGATTGCTCCAGCGCCTTTTGAAGCTTTTCTTGCTTGATGGCGTGAAGGGCATCACCGGCGTAGAAGCTAGGCGACTGTTTTGTAAACTTGATTTCCTTGTTCATGACATTGGCTACCGGTGAGTGGTGATGGAAGGTGTGGAACTCAGATGGTCGGAGCGGGAGCGGTGGCTTCAACCACTGACCTGAACTCGGCGATGGCCTGCTCCACGGAGGCTTTGTCGATATGGCGGTGCGTCACGCATCGCATCAGATGGGGTCCCCAGGGCCGAACCAGCACGCTCCGCTCGCGAAGATGCGCCTCCCATTGCTTGGCTGTCATGCCGGTTGCCGCCACGTTGACTTGCACGATGTTGGTTTGGGGCCGCTTTACCTGGAGTTTCGGGATGGCGCTCAGGCCGTCTGCCAGCAATTGCGCAGTGGCGTGGTCTTCAGCGAGGCGCGCGACCTGTGACCTCAAGGCTTCGAGGCCGGCCGCCGCGCAAATTCCGACTTGACGCTGCGCCCCACCGACGAGCTTTCGCAGCCACCGGGCCCGTTGGATGACGGATTCGGGCCCCACCAGCACCGCGCCCATCGGGGCGCTCAGGCCTTTCGATAGGCAGACCGAGACGGTGTCAGCCTGCTTGCAGATGCTGGCTGTGGACTCACCGAGGGCCAACGCGGCATTGAAAAGGCGCGCACCGTCCAGATGCACCCGCACGCCGGAGGCTCGGGACACCTCGAACACCTTGCGCATGTGGTCCAACGAAGCTACGGCACCGCCTTCATTGTTGTGCGAGGTTTCGATGCAGACCAGACGCGCTTGAAGATTGCCTTTCGTCGATGCCAATGCGGATGTCAGCGCCTGCAGGTCCAGCGCGCCTTCGGGGTCCGGGATTGGTTGATAGAACGCGCCAGTGAACGTGGCCGCTCCGCGCTCCGCGGTGTAGATGTGTGAGCCAGCGCCGGCCAACACGACTTCTTGCCGATCCACTTGCGCAAGGATGGCCAATAGATTGGCCATGGTCGCGCTCGGCGCATACAGCCCTGCAGGTTTGTCAAGCAGCTTGGTCGTGTACTGCTCCAGCTCCCTGGCCGTGGGATCGCCATCCAAGCCGTCATCGCCGAGTGACGCAACACGCATCCGCGCATACATGGACTCGGTTGGCAAGGTGACGGTGTCGCTTCGGAGATCGACTACGGTCGAGGAATTGAAACTGCTCATGAACTTTCAGTCGTCGGTCGTTCGGGCCGCCTCGAGTATTGGCGCGGGGTAGCGTCAATTTAGACCGGCAAGCCTGTGATGGGAATTGATATATTAATATTTCTAATGTGAGAAAAACTCATAAAGCTCGATAGACGCCAGACCAGAGGCTCTCCGTCTGAAAAGCCTGCTGCGCCGGCGTTCTACCGGCTCGTGATGTGGTTCGGCTCTGCGCTCTTAGCCGAACGACAGGTATATCGCCGCACCGCCCAAGGCACATTCCCACCGCAGGTTCGAATAGGACCAAGAGCTTTCGCATGGTTCTCAGACGACCTGCAGACGTGGATCAATGGCCCGGCGAAGGCCACGAGAGCGAGCCGTCTGCTGCTCCGCGCACTCAGAGTTGCATGGCTAGCAGCGAGGCCAGCCGCTCCATGGCTTTTTCGCGCAGGGGGCGGTTCTGCCAGTCCTCCAGAGTGACGCGTTTGGACTGCGCTAGGTCGACTTCGAACTGCGCCGTCTGCGCCGCGGCGAAATCCGCGTCGTAGATGTTCAGGTTCGCCTCGTCGTTCAGCCTGAAAGACCGGTTGTCGAAATTCGTGGAGCCCACTGAGACCAGCAGTCCGTCGACCGTGAACACCTTGCAATGGAACATCGTCGGTTGGTATTCGCTCATCTGGGCCCCGGCTGCGAGCAGCGGCCCCCAGCTGGCGCGTGAGGCCGCCCGCACCGTCTTCGAGTCCATGATCGGGCCCGGTGTGATGATGCGAACACGTACCCCGCGGCGCATCGCGCCGACGAGCGTGTCGACGGTCAGGTCGTCGGGCACGAAGTAGGCACTCGACAAGTCGATGCTCCTGGTGGCCGCGGCGATGGACAGCAGGTACATCAGGCGCATGCTCTCGCTGCCGCCTGAAGGCGAGCTGCTGAACACCTGGGCGCGTCCTTGGCCCGCTTCAGCCAGGGCCGGAAAGTAGCGCTCCCCGTGCAGCACGTCGCCCGATGCCTTGACCCAGTTGTCCATGAAAACGGCCTGCATCTGCGCCACAGCAGGTCCCTCGACCCGGAAGTGCGAATCGCGCCAGTGCTGCGGATCCTCCGCGTGGCCGGTCCATTCGGGCGCGATGCCGACGCCGCCGGTGAAGCCGATGCGGCCGTCGACCACGAGCAGCTTGCGATGGGTGCGGTTGTTCAGGCGTGTGATGTCGTACCAACTCGGCTTGTGGAACTTGCGGATCTCGACGCCGGCCGATTCCATCTCCGTGAGAAACGCCTGCTCGATCTTCGAGCTGCCCACCCAATCGAGCAGGACATGCACCTTGACGCCGGCGCCGGCGCGCTCGGACAGCGCATCGGCGAACGACTTGCCGATCTCGCCCGACCAATAGATATAGGTTTCGAAGGTGATGCTCTGTTTTGCACTGCGGATGGCCGCCAGCATGGGCGGAAAAATCTGGTCGCCATTGTGCAGAGCCTCGAATCGATTGCCCGGCAGGATCGGCGGGCCCAGCAGCACCCCGAGGGCGCGCTGATACTGGGCATCGTGCAGCGCGTACTCGCGCTGGATCTGCTCGTCGAGCTTCTTTTCGCCGCTGGTGAAGTTGAGCGCCACGAGCATGGCCGCGACGGTCAACAGGAAGGTCCAGAAGGCGGTCTTGAGTTGTTGTTTGGTCACTGAGCTTGATAGGGTCGTGCGGTGGCGCTCACACAGGCACGACGTCGAGATTGGCCGCACCCGGCAAGGCATGCAGGCTCCTCGCGACGCGCGCGGTGTAGGAGCGGCTGAACACGGTGCTGACCTCCGTCCAGTCGGCGCGCGCCTCGGCCGGCGTGAGCGTCAACACCAGGTAACCACGCTTGCTGGTTTCCGCATAGCGCAGGTCCGTCACCATCTTGGGAAATGCCTCCGTCAGGGCCGGCCCGGAGATCAGTGGCAGCAGGATTTCGAGCCCGGGAGAGCTGATCGAGGCGCACGCGAACTCGACTCCGACGCGCTGGCCGGTGGCATCCGTCAGGTTGCTGGCCCATGCGTTGTGCGTATCGCCAGCCAGTGAGACGAGGTTCTTGCCCATCGACCGGGCGCTGGCTAGAACGGTCTCGCGCGCGGCGGGATAACCATCCCATGCATCGAGGTTGTAGGGCACGCGGCGCTGGGCCAGCAGCGCACGCTGGCTGTCGCTGCGCAATTGCTCCGGAGTGGATTGCGCCAGCAGGAATTCGCCAATGGTCTCCGCAGTGAACGCGCTCGCGACGCTCAGCGGTATCTCCATGCGCGCCATCAGGACCTGCTGCCCAAGCACCTGCCAAGTGGCACCGGAGGCGGCCATCCGCGCCGACAGCCAATCCGATTGCTCGGCGCCCAGGAGCTGGCGCGACGCGCTGGTGGCTGCGCCGTCGAGGTATTCACCCAGCGTGACCTGCTGGTCGCGCCCGACCAGCCGGGTGTCCAGCATGTGCAGCGAGGCAAGCGTGCCAAAGTCGAAGGATCGGTAGATCTTCAGCGGATTGGCGGCATCGGGCATCCGGATGGGAAGCCATTCCCGATACGCCTGGATGGCGGCGGCACGTCGGGCGGCGAAAGTGCCTTCCGTGGCCGGATCGTGGTTCGCAGCGCCACCCGACCATGCGTTGTTAGCCACGTCATGGTCATCCCACACCGCGATCACCGGCATCTTCGCGTGCAACGCGACCAGGTCCGGGTCGGTGCGGTACTGCGCATGGCGCCGCCGGTAATCGTCGAGCGTCAACAGCTCCTTCGGCGGCTGCGATTCGCGGTCGATCGCAATGGCGAACTGCGACGCAAAGCCCAGCGGCCCATACTCGTAGATGTAATCGCCCAGGTGCAGCACCAGATCGACATCCGTTCGCTTGGCCAGTTCCGCGCACACGTTGAAATAGCCGGCCGGGAAGTTCGAACAGGAAACGACCCCCAGCCGCAGCAGCGACACATTGCCCACGGGCAACGTCTTCGTGCGGCCAGTCGGCGACGGCTCCGCTCCGACATAGAAGCGGTAGTAGTACGCGCTGGCGGGCTGCAGGCCGGTGGCGTCCACCTTGACGGTGTAGTCCTGGTCCGGGCCCGTACTGGCGGTGCCGCTCGCCACGATCGCGCCGAAGTTCGCATCGCTTGCGACTTCCCAGCGCAGGTTCAGCGTGCCGGGACTCGCCATGGTGACCCTGGTCCACAGGATGACGCGGTCGGACAGCGGATCACCGCTTGCCACCCCGTGCACAAACGGGCTCGTCGTTCCGCCGGGCGTCCCCCCTCCTCCTCCCCCTCCGCCGCCACCGCCGCTGCCACCGCCGCCGAAACCACCGCCCCCGCCGCCGCCTCCACAGCCGGACACGCTGACGCCCGTGCCCACGAACATCGCATAGAGGATCGCACCGCGTATGAAGGAGCGGCGGGAGGACTCGAGTTCGATGGGGGATCGTCGTTCTGAATCCGCGTCGGGTTCGGGCAGGTGTGCGTTGTTGGCTTCGTGCATGTCTCGCTCCTTACCCAACATGGAAGCCGCACTGCGCGCGCTTCTTCGTGTCGAAGGGTGGCGGAATTGCAAGCCGAGCGAAGCGGCCGCCCCGTAGGCCGGCGTCAGGGAGCGAAGTCGGCGAATTACCCTACTGCGTCCGGCGAGCGTCAACCTGGGGGTTGGCGGCCGCGAAGGCCACGAATCGGCATGCACCTCCAGCCACGCCTAACATCGACACCTATCAACCTTGCCGAACCTCGCCATGAGTTCGCCCAAATCCCCCACCCCACACGAGTTCGCGGTGCTGCGCGTGCTTCGTGCCGATGCTGAACGCCTGCCGCGCACGGCAGCAAGGATGGCGGCGACCTATCTGCCCACCATCCAGTTGCCCACCACCTGGCGGTCAGTGCTGACGCGAGCGCTCGACGAGCGCGCCGGCGCGACGTCGTGCCCACCGCTTGACGAGTTGCAGGCAGCGTACGGCAGATCAGGCGCGTGGCTGCCTGCCGCATATCACGGCGATGCCACGGACGCGCGTTTCTGGCTTGTGGGCCTGGAAGAGCGTGCGGTCGAGTACCTGCCCCGATCGCCACTCATCCCCTGATCGCGGACGGCTCCGCTCAAAAAGGCGCTCCCGGTTCGCTGCACTCGTGCGGCCATTCGTCACGATCCGCGCCAAAATCTGGCCCGCCCTGCGGTGGCGCGACCCGCTCCAAGGCAGGCGAAGCACAAAATGCCGCTCAGTCAATGTGCGGGCGTGGCCGCGCAAGAGTTGAGGGAGCTTCCATGACAGTTTTTTATGCCCCGGCGCGCGACGCGCGGCATTTTCAACAGCGTTTCCAGGTCTCCGGGGATGGGCATGCTGCCCTCGTCCGGCCCGGCGACCAGGGCTTGTTTGTCCGCCGACCGCGAGCTGATCGCGCCAGTCCGGCGGGCACAGCGCGGTATGAAGCGGCGAGTGGACGTTGGGGCCTCATTCCGCTGTTCGCCAAGGAACGGGAATACCCCGACACGTTCGAGGCGCGAGGCGAGAGCGCCGCTGGTGAGCGCGATTTCTATCAGCCCTGGAAGCGCGGTCATCGCTGCGTTGTTCTCGCCGATGCGCTGTTCCGTCGAGGCGAGCAGGATCATCGCTTCGTACAGGTCACCCGGGCAGACGGCCAGCCGCTCGCGCTTGCCGCGCTGTGGAACGGATGGCGTTCCCCGCAAGGCGAATGCATCGAGAGTTTCGCGCTGCTCACGCTGCCGTCCGAAGAACAGCGAAACGAACGCCGGGTCGTGTTCCTGCGTGACGGGTGGATCGACGACTGGCTTCATTGCCCCGTCGAGGAAGCAGCTGCCTGTCTGCGCCCTTTTGATCTGGAGAAACTGGTACGCACCCCGCTCAACGAAGTTCCGAGGCAGGTCTCGCCTGACAGTGCCGCCGGCCCTTCCAGCTGCGCCATTGCCTGCGGCGCCTCCGGATCCTGAAACGAGAGATCCCTCGCCTATTGCTTGTCGGACTTGGGCAGGTTGAGGCTTTTCACGACCGGGTTCCAGCGCTCGATTTCTGCGCTCAGGAGCGTGTCCATTTCCTGGGGCGACCCTCCCCTTGGCTCCATGCCGATGGCACGAGCGCGCTCGATGAAGGCATGGTCCGCCAGGACTTCGTTGATGGCGCGGTTCAGCTTGTCGACCACCTCCTTGGGTGAACCGCCCGTTGCCGATAGGTAGTAGCGCAGCGGCGCCTCGAAGTTGTAGCCCTGCTCCTTGAACGTGGGCGCATCCGGCGCCTGCGGCAGGCGCTCGCCGCCCATGACGCCAAGGACCCGGAACTTGCCGCTCTTGATGTGTGGCAAGGAACTCGTGATCGACGTCCCGTAGATATCAATCGAATCGCTGAGCATCGCCTGGATCGCCTGCGCATCGCCATTGAACGGAATGTGATTGGTGCTGATGCCAAGCGACCTCTCGAACGTGATCGGGGCGAGATTGCTCAGGATCGCGGCACCCGGAGATCCGCGATTGATCTTCCCGGGGTTGGCCTTGGCGTACTCCACCATCTCTTTGAGGTTGCGATACGGCAGCTCCGAGCGGCCGACCATGATGGTCGGCTGGTACGCAATCTGCGACACCGACGTGAAATCCTTTTTGGGGTCGTACGGCAGCTTGTCGAAAAGGAGGACGTTGGTTCCAAGCATGCCCAGGAATGAAACGACAAGCGTCTGACCGTCAGGCTTTGCCTTGGCCACGTAGTCGGCGGCCACGACCGCGCTCCCGCCGGGCCTGTTCTCGACAATTACGCGCGTTCCGCGGTTGGTCATCTCCTGCGCGAGCATGCGCACATAGACGTCGGTTCCGCCGCCCGCGGCGAACGGCACGACGATCTTCGTGATCGGCTGCGCGACGGCCGAACCGAAAGCCATCGATGCAGCGATGAGGGTGCCGAACAAAAACTTGGAATAGATCATGTCATCTCCTTGTGTTGTGACGTGGTGACAGGCGATGGCCGACGCGAAGCAAGGCTGTCATCTAGGGCTCGACGACGTTGAACATTGGATCGAACTCGTCGAGCGCCTCCAGGAATTGCCGGAAGAGCGCCGCATCACCGGTGATTCGCAGATCGCCGGCGTCGAGCCCCGCCAGCAAGGCGGATCGCCCTGCCGAAAGCGTGGAGAGCACGCTGCGCTCCATGTCGATCACCGCGTCTGCACGTTCGCCATGGGTTCCCGGCAGATGGTTGAGAGCGCCGTTCGAGATGACGAGGCGATGGCAGTCGCTGCCCTTTGCATCCGAGAGGCGCCAATCGAAGCGGGCTTCGATTTCCTGCGCCTTGGGGCCGTTGACTCGGATGCCGAGATATTCGAGGAAACTGCCAAAAGGCAATATCGAAACCACATCGGGACTGATCCCCACGCCGCGCGGCACAGAAGCCTGCGAAGTGCTGCGCAGCTCGCGTGCCGCCAGCAGGTAAGCGTTGCGCCAGGTGGCTGATTCCGCCTGGTAGCCCAACTGTTCCATTGCATCGGCAGCGAGTTCGCGTGCAGCGCGATGGCCCGGAGCCGCGAACACCACGTGGTTCAGAGCCTCCACAACCCACCGGAAGTTGCCAGCCTCATAGTCCGCCAGGGCGCGTTGAACGACGGCGTCGGGCCCGCCCATGTACTCGACGTACTTTGTCCCCGCCTGCACAGGCGGCAGGGGATTCAGGTGCGCCGGGTTGCCGTCGTAGGGGCCGAGGTAATGCGCGTACACGGCGTTCACGTTGTGCGCCACGGCGCCGTAGTATCCGCGCGCAAACCACTGGCGGGAAAGTTTGCTCGGCATCATCAACTCCGCCGCAATTTCTTTCGGCGTGCGGCCATGGCTCATCAGGCGAAGCGTCTGGTCGTGCAGATAGCGGTACATGTCGCGCTGGCCTGCCACGTAGTCGTGGATCCGGTCCTGCCCCCACACCGGCCAGTGATGCTGGACGATCAGCGCATCGACCTGTGGTACGAAGCGATCCAGCGCCTGGTTCAGGTAGTGCGCCCATGCCAGTGCGTCGCGCGTCTTGGCCCCACGCAAAGGGCACAGGTTGTGCATGGTGTGACAGGCGTTCTCGGCCAGGTTGAGCACGCGCAGGCCGGGATACAGCATGTTCATGTCTGCCGGAGCCTCGGTCCCCGGCGTGAGGTGGAAAACGATCTCGACTCCGTCGACCGTGCGGCGCTCCACTGGCTGGGTGATGAGCGTCGTAGGTGCGATGAAACCGTCGCCACCACGACCCACCGCCTTGCCCAGACCGCTGTCGACGTGGGCCATCGCACCGGGCTCGAGCGACCAGCCAAACTGGAACAACGCGCGTCGACGCATCGGCACGCCCGCGAGGATCGATTCGGAGAACGACTCCTCGGTGAAGCCGAAGGGTGCGATCACCTCGACCCCGTTCTTGACGTCCTCGGGCCCGATCACGCCGCGCACGCCGCCGTAGTGATCCCGGTGACTGTGCGTGTAAATCACGGCGACCACCGGGCGATCGCCGCGGTGCTTGCGATACAACGCCAGTGCCGCGCGCGCATGTTCCGTGAACTGGAGCGGATCGACCACGATCACGCCGGTTTCTCCCTCCACGAAGGTGACGTTTGCGAGCGAGAACCCTCGTACTTGATAGACCCGATCGCTCACCCGGAAGAGACCGTGGATCGCGTTGAGCTGCGCCATGCGCCACAGGCTCGGATTCACGGTATCGGGGCTCGTCCCGGCCAGAAAGCCGTATGGCTTCATGCTCCAGGATGTGCCGCCGGTGTCGGCTTCGATGTGGGCATCCGGCACGGTGTCGATGAAGCCGCGCCGGGCGTCATCGAAGTCACGCCGATCGCCGAAATCGAGTTCGTCGAGGACACCAGCGTTTGAAGCAACGGTGATGGGATGCGCAGCCTTCATGGGATGGTTTTCCTTACTGGCGCTAGACGCCCGCCACCGGATCCGCCGCCGCGAACCGCGGTTCGCGCTCCGCCTCGGCTTTCGAAGGCCCGAAGCTGAAGCTTGCATACCCGTCCTGCACGGCTGCCGTCGTGTACTGGCGGTAGGCATGGAAGCCGCCGGTGAAGAGCGTGAGCCCCTGCGGCTTGTCCTTCACATTCGCGCCCACCCACCAGGTCTTGGCCTTGTTGATCAGCGAGCGCTTGGCCAGGTTGCGCACGACGCCCATCCAGTCCTCTTCTGCCTTCACGGTCGGCTCGATGGTGGTGAGCCCGTTCTTTTGCATGTGGGTGATGGCCCCGGCGATCCAGTCCACATCGTGCTCGCTGATGCGAATGATGTTGGCGAGCGCCGCCGGTCCGTTGGGGCCGGTGGTCATGAAGAGGTTCGGAAAGCCTTCCATCATCAGCCCCAGGTACGAACGCGCGCCGTCCTTCCACTTGTCGTTGACCTTGCGGCCGTTGCGCCCGACCACGTCGAAGGCCATCAAGGCGCCGGTCAGTCCGTCATAGCCGGTGGCAAGGATCAGCATGTCGAGTTCGACCTCGCCCGATTCGGTGCGCACGCCCTTCTCGGTGATCTCGACGATCGGGTCGGTGAGGCAATCCACCAGGTGCACGTTCGGGAAGTTGTAGGTTTCGTAGTAGCTGGAATCCAGGCAGGGCCGGCGCGCGAAGATCGGATAGCCCTTGGGCTTGAGCTTCTCGGCGGTCACCGGATCCTTCACGATTTCGGGGATTCGGTTGCGCACGAATTCAGCCACCTGCTCGTTCGCTTCTTCGTTGAGCATCAGATCCGAGAAGGTGCCAAGCATGGCCAGACCACCTTGCTTCCACGCGTCTTCGAGCAGGGCCTGGCGCTGGGCGCGGGTCACGCTGAAGAAAGCCCGGGTCGATTGCGGTCGCGTGCCTCCAACGGCGCTGTTGCGTGCAGCCTCGCGGATGCCCGCGTAGTTCCGCTTGACCTCCGACATGTACTCCGCGTCGAGTTCGACATTCCGCATCGGCATGGTGAAGCTTGGCGTGCGCTGAAAGACGAAGAGCTGGCCGGCCTGCGGCCCGACCTCCTGCACGATCTGGATGCCGGTCGAGCCGGTTCCGATGACGCCCACCCGCTGGCCCTTGTAGCTGACAGGTTCGTGCGGCCACTTGGCGGCATGGAGCAGACGTCCCTTGAAGCGCTTGACGCCAGGGATGTCCGGCTCCTTCGGGATCGACAGCGGACCGGTGGCCATCACGCAATACGGGGCCTCCCAGGTCTCGCCGCGGTCCGTCCTGAGTACCCACAGGGCGCGCGCCTCGTCCCAACGGGCCTGGTTGACACGCGTGTTGAACTGGAAGTGCGGGCGCAGGCTGAGCTTCCTGGCGACGAAGTCGATGTAGCGCAGCAGTTCGGGCTGGGCGGCGAACTGCTCGGACCACGTCCATTCCTGTTCGATCTCCGGAGAGAAGGAATAGCTGTAGTCGATGCTGGGCAAGTCGACCCGTGCGCCCGGGTAGCGGTTCCAGTACCAGACACCACCCACGTCGCCACCAGCCTCGAAGGCCTGCAGGCTGAGGCCCATCTCGCGAAAGCGGTAGACGGCGTACATGCCCCCGAAACCGCCGCCGACCACCAGGACGTCGACGCGTCGGGTGCCGGGTCCGGTCGAGGCCAGAGGGGTGTTGGCGTTCTTTGATGTGTCGGCGTTCATACGCATCTCCATGTAGTTTCTGATCAACAAATGAGTTCTGCACCAGCGCAGCTTTGGTTCAGGCACGAGGTCGCGTCATGCAGCCAGCACCCCGCCATCCACCGGCAAGGTAACGCCGGTGATGTAGCTGGCCATCCGCGAAGCCAGGAACAGCGCCGGCTCGGCGACTTCTTCGGGCTGGCCCACGCGGCCCAGGGGCGTGCGACGCAGGAAACCCTGCAGCCGCACGGGATCGGCGCGGGTGGCATCGGTCATGGCCGTTTCGATGACGCCGGGTGCGATCGCGTTGACGCGGATGCCGTCCGGCGCGAGGTCGACGGCCATCGATTGCGTCAGCATCTTCACCGCGCCCTTGGAGCCCGAGTAACCGATGCAGCCGGCCTGCGCGATGAAGGCCGCGCCCGAGGCGATGTTGATGACGCAGCCACGCGTCTGGCGCAGCGCCGGCAGGAAGGCATGCAGCACGTTGAAGCCGCCCAGCACGTTGACATCGAACACGTGGCGGATCTTGCGATGCGCATCGGGCGTGTCGATGCCTTCGCGCAGGAGAACGCCGGCGTTGTTGACCAGCACGTCCAACACGCCGATCTCGCGGCCGATCCGTTCGGCCAGCGCGGCGCAGGCCGGCACATCGGTGATGTCCAGCGCGAAGGCCCAGGCGCTGCCACCCGACTCGGTGATCTCGCGCACGGCCGCCTCGCAATCCTCGATGCGCAGATCGGTCAGCACGACGCGAGCACCGGCGCGTGCATACCGCAGCGCAATGGCGCGCCCGATGCCGCCGCCGGCCCCGGTCACGAGAGCGAGCCGGCCTTGCAACGAGATGGCGTCGGAATGTTCAGGCATGGACTACTTTCGGGCCAGGAAGGCATTGATCTCGCCGACGATGCCGCGGCGAAACAGCATGACCACCACCACGAAGACGGCGCCCTGCACGATCAGCACCGCCTCCGCGAATGCGGACAGCTGATTGGCCATGGTCACGACCACGATCGCGCCCACCACCGGGCCGAGCATGGTCTGCAGGCCCCCGACGATGCCCATCAGCAAGGCTTCGCCCGAAGTGACCCAGCTCACGTCGGTGAGCGTGGCGATCTGGAACACGATGCTCTTCATGCCGCCGGCCAGTCCGGCCAGCGCGGCCGAGAGCGTGAAGGCCAGCAGCTTGTAGCGATTGACCCGGTAGCCGAGCGAGATGGCGCGCGGCTCGTTGTCGCGGATTGCGGTCAGCACCTGGCCGAAAGGCGAATGCACCACGCGCCAGATCAGCCAGAAGGCGGCCACCACCGTCACCATGACCACGTAGTAGAGGGTGAGGTTGTCCTGCAGGCTCAGGAGGCCGAGGAGCTTTCCCCGCGGTACGTTCTGAATGCCATCCTCGCCGCCCGTGAAAGGCGAACGCAGCGCGATGAAGTAGACCAGCTGCGCGCAGGCCAGCGTGATCATTGAAAAGGCGATGCCCGCACGACGGATCGCCAGCACACCGGTGGTGGCGCCGATCGCCGCCGCCACGGCCGCGCCGAAGAGCACGCCCAGCGCGGGGTCGAAGCCCCACACCTTGACCGCATGCGCCGTTGCGTAGCCGGCCGAGCCGAAGAACATCGCATGCCCGAAAGACAGCAGCCCGACGTAGCCGATCATCAGGTTCAGCGAGGCCGCGAGCAGCGCGAAGCACATCAGCTTCATCAGGAAGATCGGGTAAGCCACGAAGGGCGCCAGCAGCAGCACGAGCGCGCCGGCGACCAGAATGGCCATCTGGTAGCGCTTGAGGAACGGGGGGGTTGCGGTCACGTTGTCTCCTTCGACCGGTTTCAACGCAAGCTGCCGAAGAGTCCCTGCGGACGCACCGCAAGCACGATCAGCATCACGACGAACACCACCATGCCGGCGCCGTCCGGATATACCAGCTTGGTGATGCCCTCGATCACGCCCAGCCCGAAGCCAGCCACGATCGCGCCCACGATCGAACCCATGCCTCCGATCACGACCACCGCGAACACCACGATGATCAACTGGGACCCCATGAGCGGATTCACCTGGTAGATCGGCGCGGCCATCACGCCGCTGAAGCCCGCCAGTGCCACGCCCAGGCCGTAGGTCAGCATCAGCATGCGCGGCACCCTCACGCCGAATGTCCGCACCAGATTCGGGTTCTCGGTGGCGGCGCGCAGGTAGGAGCCGAGCTTGGTGCGCTCGATGACGAACCAGGTCAGGATGCACATGCCCATGGACGCGGCGATGACCCACAGCCGATACCAAGGGAAGAACGCCATCGGCGTTTCCAGCCCGCCTGCGATCGGATTCGGATACGGCTGGCCGGTGGCGCCGAACTTGTAGCGAAACACGCCTTCGAGGATCAGCGCGAAGCCGAAGGTCAGGAGCAGTGCGTAGACGTGGTCGATGTGATAGAGCCGGCGCAGCAGGGTGCGCTCCAGCGCGATGCCACTCAGGCCGACCACCAGCGGCGCCAGCACCAGGGCCCACCAGTAGTTCAGGCCCATGTACTCCAGGAGGCCCCAGGCCACGAAGGCGCCGAGCATGTACTGCGCGCCGTGCGCGAAGTTCACCACGCGCAACAGCCCGAAGATGATCGCCAGGCCCAGGCTCATCAACGAATAGAGCGAGCCGTTGATCATGCCCACCAGCACCTGGCCCGCGACGGCGGCGAGTGGGAATCCAAACAAGGTGTCCGGCATAGGTTGTCTCTTTGGGTTCTTCTTTGGTCGTGCCGCGTCAGACGCCGAGCAGCGCCTCGATCCGCGTACGGTCGGTGGCCAGTGCCTGCCGGTCGAAATGCTCGGCGACCCGACCCTCCTCGATCACGTAGAAGCGGTCGCCGACGCCCGAGGCGAAGCGGAAGTTCTGCTCCACCATCAGGATGGTGAAGCCGCGCTGGCGCAGGATGCCGATGGCCTCGCCGATCTTCTCGATGATCACCGGTGCCAGGCCTTCGGTGGGTTCGTCCAGCAGCAGCAGCTTGGCGCCGGTGCGCAGGATGCGGGCGATCGCCAGCATCTGCTGCTCGCCGCCCGAGAGCCGGGTGCCGGGGCTCTTGCGACGCAGCTTCAGGTTCGGAAAGAGCGTGTAGATCTCGTCGATCGTCATGCCGCCGGGCATCAGCACCGGTGGCAGCAGCAGGTTCTCCTCCACGTCCAGGCTCGCGAAGATGCCGCGCTCCTCGGGGCAATAGGCCACGCCCAGGCGCGCGATGTCCTCGGGAGCCATGCCTTCGGTCGGTCTGCCGTTGATGGCCATGTAGCCATGGCGCTTGATCAGGAGGCCCATCACCGCACGCAGCGTGGTGGTCTTGCCGGCACCGTTGCGCCCGAGCAGGCAGACTGCTTCGCCCGGCTGCACCACGAAATCGATGCCGTGCAGCGCCTGCGTCTCGCCGTAGAAGCCGGTGAGGCCGCGCACCTCCAGGCAGGGCACGTCTTGCTCAGGCATGGGCGCCTCCCACATAGGCTTCGCGCACGCGCGCGTCGTTCGAGACTTCGTCGTAGCTGCCTTCGGCCAGCACCTCGCCGGCCTGCAGCACGGTGATGCGGTCGCACAGTTCGGCCACCACCTTCATGTTGTGTTCCACCATCAGTACCGTGCGATCCCGGGCGACCTGCGCGATCAGGCGCGTCACCGGCCCGATGTCCTCGTGGCCCAGGCCGGCGATCGGCTCGTCGAGCAGGATGAGTTCGGGCTCCAGCGCCAGCGTGGTCGCCAGTTCGAGCGCGCGCTTGCGCCCGTACGACAGGTCGGCGGCGGCATGATCTGCGTAGGGCTCGAGGTTGACCGCGGCCAGCAGTTCGCGCGCGCGCCCGGTGTGGCGCTCCAGCACCCGGATGCTGCGCCAGAAGGCAAAGGTGCCGCCAGCCTTGCGCTGCAGCGCCACGCGCACGTTGTCCAGCACGCTCATCTGGCCGAACACCGCCGAGATCTGGAAGGAACGCACCATGCCGCCGATCGCGACGCTGGCCGGGTCGCTCTTCGTGATGTCCTGCTCGTTGTAGTAGATGCGCCCGGCACTGGCCGGAATGAAAGTGGTCAGCAGGTTGAAGCAGGTGGTCTTGCCGGCGCCGTTCGGGCCGATCAAGGCATGGATGCTGTGGCGCCGGATGTTCAGCGACACGTTCTTCACGGCATGGAAGCCGAGGAACTGCTTGCTGAGCCCTTCGGTGCGCAGGATGTAGTCGCTGGTGCGCGCTTGTGTGGTCACAGGAGACTCCCGTCGTCGAAGAGCACCTCGGGCAGCCCGCGCACGCCCAACCCGTGGAAGGCGAACAGCGCGCCCGCATCCGGATGGTCGCTGCGCAGCAGGTTGCCTGTGTTGCGGATGCTGGTCAGGTACAGCACGTCCAGGTTCGGCCCGCCGAAGCAGGGGCAGGTCGGGAACGGTGTCGGCACGTCGAGCAGCGTGAGCAGCTTGCCGTCGGGCTGGAAGCGGCCGAGCTTGCCGCACTGCACCAGCGCGATCCACAGGCAGCCTTCGGCATCCACGGTCGCACCATCGGGCGCGGAGCCGTAGGGCTGTGTGCAAAAGAGCGTGCGGCGCGGCCCGATCGCACCGGTCGCCGGGTCGTAGTCGACCACGCTGACGTTGCCGCTCAGGCTGTCTGCGTGATAGAGCTGGCTCCCGTCCGGGCTGAAGCAGGTGGTGTTGGCCAGCGCGATGCCGTCGAAAAGCGGCGTCGCGCTGCCGTCGGCTTCCAACCGGTAGTAGCCGCCATCGGGATCGTGCCGGCCCATGACCATCGAGCCGGCGACGAAGCGGCCCTGGCGGTCGGTGCGGCCGTCGTTCATGCGCATGGCCGGACCCTTGTGCCGCACCTCGGCCAGCCGCCGTATCGCGCCTGTCGACAGGTCCATCAGGTGAAAGCCGTCCTCCAGCGCCAGCACCAGCCGGCCGCTGCGCGTCAGCGCGATCGAGCCCACGTCGCTCGGCGTGCGCCATTCGCTGTACCGGCCTTCCGACATGCGTCGCACCAGCTTCGCCTTGGAATCGACCCAGTACAGCGACTGGTCGCGCACGTCCCACACCGGACATTCGCCCAGCCGGTCGCGCGTGTCGCCGATGATTTCGTGTCGTACGCTCATGTCGCGCCCTGTCCCGGTCGTGCCTACTTCTTGACGAAATCGCAGCCGCCCTCGGACAGCGGACGGAAGATCTGCTCGCCGGGAATCGCGGCGCCGACCGTGTAGAAGTCGTTCTTGCCCTTGGATTGCGCGGGGGTCTTCACTTCGACCGGATAGACCGGGCGCATCACCTGGCCGTCCTCGCGGATCTTCACGTCCTTGGACATGAAGTCGTTCACCGGCGTGGCCTTCATCTTCGCCACCACCGCCGGCCCGGCATCTGTGCCGGCTGCCTGCACGCTCTTGAGGTAGTGCGTCACTGCGCTGTAGACGCCTGCCATGATGTAGGTCGGCACCACACCGTTGTTGCGGTCCATGAAGCGCTTGCTCCAGGCGCGCGAGGCTTCATCACGATCCCAGTAGAAGGGCACCGTGATGCTCAGGCCTTGCGCGGTTTCCAGCCCCATCGCGCCGACGCTGTTGATCGTCATGCCGAACACGCTCACGCTCTGGCCGCCTTTGGTGATGCGGAACTCGGCCGCCTGCTTGAGCGAGTTGGACAGATCCAGCCCCGCGTTCAGGATCACGATCGCCTTGGCGCCGCTCGACTGCGCCTGCAGCAGGTACGACGAGAAGTCGGTGGTGCCCAGCGGATGCTTGACCGAACCCACCACCTTGCCGCCTGCCTGCTCGATGAAGCGCGTGGCCTCGGTCTGCAGCGCTGCGCCGAAGGCGTAGTCCACCGTCACGAAGAAAAAGGTCTTGATGCCCTTGTCGACCAGCGTCTTCACGCCGGCCTTGGGAAGCGAATAGGTGTCGACCAGGAACTGGAAGGCCATCGGCGAGCAGGCCTTGCCGGTGAGGTCGGAGGTGACGGTGCCGGCAATCAGGTAGGGCTTCTGCTTTTCCTTCATCAGGGTCTGCACGCCCAGCGCAATCGACGAGGCCGAACCGCCGACGATCGCATCCACCTTGTCCGTCTCCAGCCACTTGCGCGCGCCATTCAAGCCGACGTCGGGCTTGTTCTGATCGTCCAGCGTCAGCAGTTCGACCGGCTTGCCGTTGACCTTGCCGCCGAAGTCTTCGATGGCCATCCTGGCAGCGAGCACGGAGCCGGGTCCGCCGTTGCCCGAGTAGGGGCCGCTCAGGTCAGCCATCAGGCCGATGCGCACCATGTCGTCCGAGATCTGGGCCTGGGCCAGGCCGGCGACCGTGGCCAGGCTGGCCGTGGCGAGCACGGCACGCAAGGCCGCGAGGGAGTGCCGAAAGTTCTTCATAGCTGTGTCTCCTGTGCTGTTGTTGACGGGGGGTATCAGGCGCGGCCCGAAGGCAGCGCCAGGATCTGCTTGGCGAGAATGTTGCGCTGGATCTCGTTCGATCCGCCGAAGATGGCGGGCATGCGCGAGTCGAGGTATTGGTTCATCACGTCGGCCGCAATTCCGCCGATCACCACGTCGTCGATCTGGCCGCCGTGGTCGCCCGCGAGCTGCACGAGTTCGTCCGTGATCCGCTGGTAGGTCTCGGTGCCCCAGACCTTGAGATAGGACACTTCCTGCCCGAGCTCTTCGCCGCCGCGCAGCCGACCCATGAAGAGTTCGAAAGCAGACTTGAGATCGCGCACATCGAGCACGAGCTGTGCGTAGCGGTCGCGAAAGTCGCCCATCGCGAGTGCATTGGTGCCCTCGGCGAGCCGATCGAGCTGGGCCAGCGCGTATTCGCATTGGCGAGGCGTGCCGAAGAAGATGCGCTCTTCGCGAAGGAAGGAATTGGCCACGCTCCAACCCTCGTCGATGCGACCCACGACATTCGAGACCGGCACGCGGACGTTGTCGAAGAAGACTTCGCTGAACTCGCCCTCGCCCTTGAGGTTGACGATGGGACGGACCTTCACGCCCGGCGTCTTGAGGTCGATCAGCAGGAACGTGATGCCGCGCTGCTTGGCGCCCTCGACCTTGCTGGTGCGCACCAGCGCGAACATCCAGTCTGCGCCCGGTCCCAGCGTGGTCCAGGTCTTCTGTCCATTGACGATGAGGAAGTCGCCCTCGCGATCGGCTCGCGTGCGCAGGCTGGCCAGGTCGGAGCCCGCATTGGGCTCGGAATAGCCCTGGCACCACATGATCTCGCCATTCAGCACGCGCGGCAGGTGGTAGTCGATCTGCTCCGGCGTGCCGTGCATGAGCAGGAGCTTGCCGATGGCCAGGCCGTGATCGGGGATGCGCGCGCAGCCGTGGCGTGCAATCTCCTCTGCATAGATCACCTGCTTGATCGCAGACAGGCCCATGCCGCCGGCTGTCTTGGGCCAGGAAGGTGCGAGCCAGCCCTTCTTCGACAGCGCCTGGTACCAGTCGGAGATGTCGGCGTAGAAGGCGCGCTTTTTCATGAAGCGCTTTTCGGGCGGATAGTTGGCGGCGATCCAGGTCGCCAGCACGCGACGAAACTCCTCGTCCGGCAGCTCGGCCACGTCCACGTCGTCGGCCACCACCCGGGGCGAATTGTCGGACTGACGCACGCGGCCGCCCTTCATCAGTTCGTCCAGGAACCGGGCGCGCTGCCAAAGCGGATTGCCGAGCCAGGCTGACAGCGCCAGCGCACGCTTCATGCACAGGCCGATGTCCGTTTCGTCGGCGATGCCCATGCCGCCGTGCAGATGGATGGCACTCTTGGCGACCAGCAGCGCCGTGCTGCCGGCGCGTGCGCGCGCCGCGCGCACCGACTGGATGCGCGTGGACTCGTCGGCCGGCCGCGTCCAGTCCAGCAGTGCGTTCTCGGCCGAGGCGCGCGCCAGCTGGCAATGCATCCACATGTCGACCATCCGGTGCTGCAGCGCCTGGAACGAGGCGATGGGCTTGCCGAATTGCACGCGCTGCGAGGTGTAGGCCACGGTGGCCTCCAGCGCGCGCTCGGCCACGCCCACGAGTTCGAAGGCGCTGGCCAGGCGGGCCAGCTCGATGGCCTGCGCAACAGCGTCGCGCACGGCCGGCCCGCGCGCCAACCGGGCACCGGCCGGGAGCGCGACGCCCTCGACGTCCACTTCGCCGAAGTTCAGTCCATCGACGGTGCGGGTCGTGTGAATCGCGGCAGGCTGCGTGATCCAGAACAATGCCGGATCGCCCTCCTCCAGCGCATAGACGAGAAAGCCGTCGGCGGCGTCGGCCAGCGGCACGAAGCGCTTGACCGCCCCTTCCAGTTGCCAGCCCTCCCCCTTGCGAACGGCCCGCATCCGGACGTCATCGATGGACAGCCTGCCGGCCTCTTCCTGCCAGGCCAGCGCGCCCAGCGTCCGGCCGGCGAGCACCTGCTCGAGCAGCGCACGGGCAGGCGCCGACTCCGTGGCGATCGGAACGAGCGCCTGTACCACCATCAGGCCGCAGGCCACATAGGGTTCCGGCGCCAGGCCGCGCCCCAATTCGCTGGCGATCAGCATTGCCTCGGTGGCACCCAGGCCGTGCCCGCCGAGCGATTCGGGCACCAGCACGCCGCTCCAGCCCGCTTCGGCCATGTCGTTCCAGATGCTTCGGTCGACCGGGATGGCCTGCTCGCGCAGGCGGCGCACGCGTGCGGGGGCCGGATGTCCTTCAAGGAATGCCTGCACGCTGTCGCGCAGCATCGTCTGGGTTTCGTCAAGATGGGTCATGGGTTGGCAACTTTGGGTGCTGGGCGGGAGATCGCGCCTCATTCGGCGGGGCCGCTCGGGGTCATGTCCGTCGGCAGCCGATAGGACCGGAACTGCTCCCGCAGCTTGAGCTTCTGGAGCTTGCCGGTGGCGGTGTGCGGGAGCGCGTCCACGAAGACCACGTCGTCGGGCATCCACCACTTGGCGACCTTGCCCTCCATGTAGGCCAGGATGTCCTCGCGGGTGGGCCGCGTGTCGGGCTTGGGCACGATCAGGAGCAGCGGCCGCTCTTGCCAACGTTCGTGCGCCACGCCGATCACGGCGGCTTCGTGCACGTCGGGGTGGGCGACGGCAGCGTTCTCGAGGTCGATCGACGAGATCCATTCGCCGCCGGATTTGATGACGTCCTTGGAACGATCGGTGATCTGCACGAAGCCGTCACCGTCGAGCGTGGCCACGTCGCCGGTCGGGAACCAGCCCTGGCCATCGGTCGCGTCGGTGTCCGCGCGGTAGTAGCCCGAAGCGACCCAGGGCCCGCGCGCCTTCAGGTCGCCGAAGGCCTTGCCGTCGTGCGGCAGCGGCTGGCCGTCCTCGCCGAAGATCTCGATCTCCACGCCGTAGATCGCGCGACCCTGCTTGGCCTGAACGTCGTAGCGCTGGGGCAGCGCCAGGTCGCGGTGTTTGTCCAGCAGCGTGCCGATGGTCGCGAGCGGACTGGTCTCGGACATGCCCCAGGCATGGATCACGTAAGCGCCGAAGAGCTCGTCGAACTTCTGGATCATGGCGCGCGGCGCCGCCGAGCCGCCAACGATCAGCCGTTTGAGCGCGATCTCCGACAGGTCGAGCGAGGCGCGGTTGCGCTCGATGTAGTCGAACAGCCCCAGCCACACCGTGGGCACGCCCAGCGAGAAATTGCAGCGCTCCTCGCGCAGCAGGCGATAGATGTTCTCGCCCGACAGATGCGGGCCGGGCAGCACCAGCTTGGCGCCGCACATCGCGCCCGCATAGGGCACGCCCCAGGCATTGACGTGAAAGAGCGGCACCACCAGCAGCACGCTGTCGCGCGCCGAAATGGCCAGGCCGTCGGCCGCACAGGCGGTGAAGGAATGCAGCACGGTGGAGCGGTGGCTGTACAGCACGCCCTTCGGGTTGCCGGTGGTGCCCGAGGTGTAGCAGAGCGACGAAGCCGTGTTCTCGTCGAACACCGGCCAGTCGAAATCGGGCGAAGCGTCGGCCAGCAATTCTTCGTAGCAGAGCAGATTGGGCAGGTTCACTTCCGGCATTTGCGAACGCTCGCAAAGCGCGACGAAGCCCTTCACCTGGCCCAGCTGCGGCACCAGCTCGGCCAGCGTCGCGGCGAAGCTGATGTCGAAGAAGACATAGCCGTCCTCGGCGTGGTTGACGATGTAGGCGATCTGCTCCGGAAAAAGCCGTGGGTTGACCGTGTGCAGGATGGCCTGCATGCCGGACACGCCGAAGTACAGCTCCAGGTGTCGGTGCGTGTTCCAGGCCAGCGTGGCGACCCGGTCGCCCGCGCTGACACCCAGGCGCGTCAGGGCATTGGCCAGCCGCTTGGCCCGCTGTTGCACCTCGCGCCAGTTGCTGCGGTGCATGCTGCCGTCCACCATGTGGCTGACGATCTCGCGGTCGCCGTGGTACGCGGCGGCATGGTCGATGAGTCCGGACAGCAGCAGGGAATGCTGTTGCATGAGGCCGTTCATGGGATGTCCTTTGTCCGATCCAGGTCAGTGGTAGCTGCGACCGCCATCGACCGCCAGCACGATGCCGGTGACGAAAGAGGATTCAGCGCTGCTCAGGTAGAGCGCAGCCAGTGCGATCTCGAGGGGCTCGCCAATGCGGCCGAGCGCATAGCGCGGGCCGACCTGCTCGCGCATCGCGAGCGATCGGGTGAGCGAGATCACGCCGGCCTTCGAGGCTGCGTAGGCGCCCGTGTTGGCAATGCCGGCCGCGTTGACGAGGCCATCGAGGCCGCCGAAGGCACTGGCGGCTGCGGCTACCGCGCGTTCCACTGCGTCGGGATCGGTCACGTCGGCTTCGAGGCAAAGCACCTTGCCCGGAAGGTCCTCGGGCCGGTGCCGGTCCAGCGCCGCAACGCGGGCGCCGGCGCGCAGGAACAGCTCGGCCACCGAGCGGCCGACTCCAGACGCCGCACCGGTGACGATGATGCGCCGGCCGACGAGGCGATCCTCGACCTTCAGCTCAGCGGGCGCCAGGGGTGCGTGTGCTTGCATCGTCTCAATCCGCCTTGATGTTCTTTTCTCTGATCAACGGGCCCCACCGTTCTGCCTCGGACTTCAGGTAGGCGGCGAATTCGGGCTGGGTCAGGGGCAGCGGCTCGACGCCGGCGCGGTCGATGGCCTCGCGCATGTCCGGCATGTCCAGCACGGCGCGGATGTCTGCGTAGAGCCGGTTCTGAATCGGCTTCGGCGTGGCCTCGGGCACCAGCACGCCGAACCAGCTCGCGGTCGTGAAGGTGGCCAGTTCGGGCACGCCCGATTGCGCGATCGGCTTGAGATCGGGTGCCAGCGCCGACGGCTTCAGCGAGCTGATGCCGAGCGCCTTGAGCTTGCCGGCCTTGACGAAGGACAGCGCCGCCTTCGAGTCGAACATGCCCTGCACCTGGCCGCCGACGAGGTCGTTCAGGCCGGGCCCGTTGCCGCGGTAGGGCACATGCACGATGCTGACGCCGATCCGCGAGGCGAACAGTTCGGCACCGATGTGCGGGCTCGAGCCGTTGCCCGACGAAGCGAAGCTGAACGGCTTGCCCGAAGTCCTCATGTATCTCACCAGCGACGGCACGTCGTCGGCCGGCACCGAGGGATGCACGAACAGGATCGCGGGCGCGACGGCGATCATCGCGAGCGGCTCCAATGCGCTCTGCCTGTAGGGCAGGTTGGGCACCATGAACTGGTTGGCCGTGAAGCCGAAGCTGGTTACCAGAAGGGTCCGGCCGTCCGGCGTTGCACGGGCCGCAGTCGCCGTGCCGATGACCGTGCCGCCGCCCGCGCGGTTGTCCACCACCACCGGCTGGCCCCAGCGCTCCGCCAGGCGCTGACCCAGGGCACGGGCCAGGTTGTCGGTGAGACCACCGGCCGCGTACGGCACGATCAAGGTCGTCGGCCCGCCGGGAAATGGGGTGCCCGGGACGTTGGGCGTGGTCTGTGCCGTGGCCGACAGCGCGGCCGAAGCGGCCAGCGCAGCGACAGCAACAGCCCGCCGCGCCGTCGCGGCAATGCGCGGCACATGACCGGCCGGCCGGTCAGTGAGCAGGCTCAAGAATGTGGAGCGCACGGTCTTCATGACTCAAGCCTCGACGAGCAGGCCGTGCAGCGCCATGTCCAGGAACTGCTGCATCACCTCGGTGACGCCCAGGCGGCCATCGGGCCGGTGCCAGTGCGTCATCTGGTTCAGGCCGGAGAGCAGAAAGCGGCCCGCGATGGCGGGATCGACCGCGCGTATTTCGCCGCTGGCAACGCCTTCGGCGATGCACTGCCGCAACAGGTTCTCGTACTGGTCGCGCAACGCGATCGCGGCCAGGTGCTGCCCTCCCCCGCCGGCTTCGCGAAAGGCCCGGGAGCCGGCGATCCACCGGTCGCGCGCCAGGTCGAGCACGCCGGCCGAGGACTGCATGAAGGCGCTGATGCGTGCCGTCGGCGACTCCTCGGCGGCCACGGCGGCGGAGACATCGTCCACCAGTGACTGCATCGATTCCAGTACCGTCCGCTCGTACAACGCCTCCTTGTTCGGGAAGTAGTAGTACAGCGCCGCCTTGGTGATGTGCGCAGCTTCCGCGATGTCCCGCAGCGAGGTGCGCTCGTAGCCATCGCGCGCGAACATGCGGCGCGCGATGGCCAGCAGCTGGTTCTCGCGCGTGTCCGACGCACCAGGTGCCGCCGCGCGAGCGGGTGGCGAAGAAGGTAGCCGGCGTTGGGACATGGCAACAAGGCGATGCGGGTGGGCAACCGTGGGATGCCTGGCTCAGCGCCCCGTGAACACCGGCTTGCGCTTTTCGAAGAACGCGCGCTGGGCTTCCTTGGTGTCCTCGGTCTTCGACAGCGCCACTGTGTTGCTCTGCTCGTAGCGGTAGGCGTCGCGCGGCGGCATCGTCAGCGTCATGCGCGCGGCTTCCTTGGCCAGGCGCACTGCGATCGGGCTCTTGGACGCAATCTCTCGCGCGATACCCATCGCATAGGGCATCAGCTCGGCGGCCGGCACGCAGGCTTCGACCAGCCCGAGTCGGTACAGCTCCTGCGCCGACACCTGCATGCCGGTGTAGAACATGCGGCGTGCGCGCGACTGGCTGAAGAACTTCTGCAGGAAGGTCACGCCGCCGGCCAGGCCGACATTGATCTCGGGCATGGCGACATAGGCGTCCTCGGAGGCGACCCAGATGTCCGATCCCATCACCAGGCCGAAGCCGGCGCCGAGCGCGGCGCCGTTGATGGCCGCGATCACCGGCTTGGAGCATTCGACCACCGCGTAGTACGACTCGCGCACGAGCCGGTTGTGCCGGCCATAGGCGCCTGGCGTGCCAGCCAGGTTGGGCCGCTCGCGGATGTCGGCGCCGGCCGAGAACAGCTTGCCCGTGCCGGTCAGCACAATGGCCGCGACCTCGTCCATGTCGCTGAGCGTGTCGAACAGCTCCGTGATCTCCGCGCGCATCTCGGCATTCTGTGCATTGACCGGCGGGCGATTCAGCGTGACGACGGCGATGCCGTCCTCGATCGTCAGAAGGAGTGTCTTGAGGTCCATCATGTGTGTTCTCTCGGGCTGGTGTTGACGGGGGCGTGGCGCATGGAGATCAGGGCATCCAGGCAGACGGCGCCCCGAGGGTTGACGACGAAGGGGTTGATGTCGATGCCGGCCAGATGGTCGGCATGGCGCACCGCGAATTCCGACAGGCGGCCGAGCGCATCGGCCAAGGCCTGCGTGTCGTAGGCCGGCCCGCCGCGCCAGCCCTTGAGCAAGGCCGACGAACGCACCGCGTCGATCAGCGACATGGCCTGCGCGGGGTTGAGCGGCGCGGAGGCAAAGGCCACGTCCTTGAACAGCTCCACCGCGGTGCCGCCCAGGCCGAACATGACCATCGGGCCGAACACCGGATCCATGTGGATGCCGATGATGGTTTCCACGCCGCCTCGCACCATCGGTGCGATCAGCACCCCGTCGATGCGGGCCTGCGGCGCGCGCTCGGCCGCACGGGACATCAGCGTGTCGTAGGCGGCAGAAACCGCGCTGGCATCCGGCAGGTTCACGAGCACGCCGCCGACCTCGGTCTTGTGCGGGATGTCGGCGGAAACGATCTTCGCGACAACCGGGTAGCCCATGCCGTCCGCGGCGCGCGCGGCCGATTCGGCGCTGGTGCAGGTCTGTTCAGGCAGCACCGGGATGCCGGCCGCGCCGAGCAGCGCCTTGGCATCGGCTTCCGTCGCGGCCGGTGGCAGGGGCTGCGAGCCGCTGGCGAATGGGACGTCGCTGCGCATCCCGCGGCGCAGTCTGGCCATGCGGGCCGCACCGGCCACCGCGCGCACCGCGCGCGACGGATCGGCGAACACAGCCACGCCTGCGGCCTCGAGCCGCTCGGTCACGCCTTGTTCGGAAAGCATCACCAGCACGAGCGGTTGGTCCGGATGCGCCGCCCGCATTTCCATCATCCGGCGCTCGGTCGACTCGAAGCGCGACGGCGACAGGCCGACATGCGCCAGGTAGGCGAACAAGGTGCCGAACGGCGAGCCTGGCAGCAGCATCGAGTCGAGCGCCTGGGCCACGCCGTCAGGCACCGAAGTCACCTGGGCGGTGGTGTCATAGGGGTTAGCTGGCACCGCGAAGGGCAGCAGTTCCCGCAGCGCTGCGGCCGACGCGGGAATGAGCGGTGGAAGCGCCATGCCGAGGTCGGACGCGTCATCCGCCATCAGGATGCCGATACCGCCCGAGCCGGTCAGGATGCCGATGTTTTCGTTCGCCGGCAGCTGGCCGGTGACGGCGCACAGGTGCGCGATGTCGAGCATCTCTTCGATCGATGCCGCGCGGTGCGCGCCGCATTCGGCGAATACGGCGTCGTAGATCGCGTCATTGCCGGCCAGCGAGCCGGTGTGCGTCGCGGCAGCGGCGGCGCCGATCTCGGTGCGGCCGATCTTCATGACGACCACCGGCTTGCCGGCTGCGGCGGCCTTGCGAAGTGCGGCGCGCAACCGCGCTCCGTCCTTGCAGGCTTCCAGCGCGGCGCAGATCACGCGCGTGTCGGCGTCGTCGACCAGGTAGTCGATGCATTCCGCCACGTCGACATCGGCCTCGTTTCCGGTCGCGATCACTCGGCTCAGTCCGATGCCGCGCAAGGTCGCCATTCCGTACGCGGCCGAGCCGAAGGCACCGCTCTGCGTTGCCATGCCGATCACGCCCGGCTTGGGCCGCAGGCCGTTGAGGGCGGTGGAGAAGGTGGCGTAGAACCTGGCCGACGGATTGAGCAGCCCGAGTGCATTCGGGCCGACCATGCGCATCCCCGCTTCACGGCAGATGCGCACCAGGCGAGCCTGGAGCTCGGCACCCGCCGCATCTGCCTCTGCGAAGCCAGCGGTGAAGACCTGCACCACCTTCACGCCCTTGCGTGCGCAGTCCTGCAGTGCGGCCTCGACGCCGGGCACGGGCACCGCAACGATGGCATGGTCCACCGTGCCGGGCACGTCGGCCAGGCTGGCGAATGCGGGCAGGCCCTGGATCTCGGTCGCACCGCTGCGGTTGATGGGATACATCGCGCCGGCGAAGCCCGCCTCGACCAGGAAGCGAAGTGGCCGCCCGCCGATGCGCTCGGGATCGGAGGACGCGCCGATGATCGCCACCGACGACGGGAAGAAGAGAGGGTGGAGCGAATGCATGGGGCAGCGCGTGATCAGAGGAATGCGTGCGTTACACCGCCGTCGATCAGCATCGATTCGCCGGTCATGAAGCCGCTGTCGTCGCCCGCCAGGAACACGGCGGCATTCGCAATGTCTTCAACCTGCCCCAGGCGCCCGACCGGCGTGCGGGCGATGCGCTTCGCCATGCCCGCTTCGTCGACGTTGATGCTCACACCCTCGGTCATGATGGTGCCGGGCGCGATGGCGTTGACGCGAATCTTCTTCGGCCCGAGCTCGACCGCGGCGGCGCGCGTCAGGCCCAATACGCCGGCCTTGACGCCGCAGTAGATCAGTCCGTTTGGCATGCCGAGGAAGCCGGCAGCCGAGGCGATGTTGATGATGGAGCCGCCGCCGTTCTTCGCCATCAGGGTCGCGGCGACCTGCGTGCCCCAGACCACGGAATTGAAACCGGTGCCGACCATGCGATCGAGCGTCTCGGGCGAGATCGCGTCGATGGGACCATAGCGCACCCAGATGGCGTTGTTGACCAGCACGTCGAGTCGGCCGTACAGGCGCTCGAGGGTGGCTGCCGCCGATTCGAAAGTGGCACGCTCTGCCACGTTGCCAACGCAGGCCACGGCCTGGCCGCCGTTGTCGCGGATCGCCTGCGCAGCGCGCTCTGCATTTTCGGCCTTGATGTCGAGCACGGCGACAACCGCGCCTTCGGCCGCGAAGCGATCGCAGATGGCGCGCCCGATGCCTTGTGCGCCACCGGTCACGAGGGCGACCTTGCCTTCCATACGTAGTGCCATGCTTGTCTTCCGTGCTGCGTTCCCGGAAAATTCTACCGGCCGGCTAGTAAGTTGACATCGCTTTATTGATCAGGAGAAACCCTATGGACAGCATCGAGATGACCCGAAGCGTGGGCGAATTGATGGATCGCGAAGCCATCCGCGAGTGCATGTTCCGCTATTGCCGCGGCATCGACCGCCAGGACGAGGCGGCCCTGCGCAGTGCCTATTGGCCAGACGCAATCGACCGCCATGGCCCCTACCAGGGCAGCGCCACGGGCTTCATCGATTGGGCCCTGGAGAAACTGAGCACCCAGGGCGAGCGCTCGGTGCATAACGTCGCCAATCTGTCGATCACCCTGCGCGGCACGCAGGCGGCAGTGGAAACCTACTTCATGGCGCTGCAACGCGACCGCGATGCGCAGGGCACGGTGCGCGAGGTCTTCCTGGCCGGCCGCTACGTCGATCGCTTCGAGAAACGCGCACAGGAGTGGCGCATCGCCGAGCGCACCGTGGTGTACGACTGGGTGCGCCATCTGGGAACGCCCGAGGGAAGCGAGGCAGAGCGCTTCGGTCCGCGGCAACCGATCGGTGGGGTGCGGGGCAACGATCCGATCCATGCGCTGTTGGCGGCAATGGGGCAGCCAGGGAGCCAAGACGGCGCCGAGCACGCAATCTGAGGGCGCAGTCTGAGCGCGCAGCGCCATGCGGCAACCCGCATGCCAGGGGCCATGGCGTCAGGATTTCGTCGCCGCCCGGCGCGCCGTAGCCTTCACGCTTTTGGCAGCTCCTGACGGTTTCATCCCGATCAGGATGATGTCGAGATACTGCTCGATCACCTGCCTCGGGGTCAGCCGTCCGTCACGCTTGATCCATCGCGTCATCTGATTGAGCGTCGACAGCAGCAAGCGCCCCGCGGTCGCTGGGTCAAGGTCGCGAAACTCGCCCGAGGCCACGCCTTTGGCGATGCAATCGCGCAGCAACTTCTCGAACCTGTCGCGGCGGCCGACAGCAGCTTCACGGATCTGCGGCCCCGTGCTGGACCAGAAGACATTCGATCCGGCGATCCAGGCGTCGGGCCCTTCGGCAAAGACATCCGCCGCGGTGAGCATGAAGGCACGCACCTTTTCAGTCGCGCTGTCGGCCTGCGCTACCTCGTCACTGACACGATCGATCAGCGACTGCAGGTTGCCGACGACGATCTGCTCATAGAGCGCTTCCTTGTTCGGGAAGTGGTAGTAGAGCGCGGCCTTGGTGATGTTCGCTTCCTGCGCGATGTCACGCAGCGAGGTGCCGGAGTAGCCATGCGTGGCAAACAGGCGGGACGCAATCTCGATCAACTGAGTCGGGCGATCCTCGATCGCGCCGCTGCCGCTCGCCCTCGTCCTTGCTGCTCTATCGGTTGCCATCCATGCCTTCGGTGATGGCCATGAATATACTTCATGGCCTCGGCACGGCAGGGCCGCCACGCCCGCCAGGAAGCGGTCTCTCCGTCGAGGTTCTTCCGCGTCTCGATGTGCATCTTTGGGCTGCCTATCGATGATTCCAGGACCCGCGCTCCGTCATGCAGGAGACAGCCTGGCGGGCCCGATCCGGGCACCATGGGCGCATGGAATTCGCCTACACACCCAAGGTCCAGGATCTGCGCACCCGCCTGCTTGCCTTCATGGACGCGCACATCTACCCGAACGAGCAGCGCCAGGCCGAGGAAGCGCATCAGTCCTACCTGAACGCGCAGAAGAGCAGCGGCTTCTACACCGGCCTGCCGCTGCTGGAGGAACTCAAGGAGAAGGCCCGGGCCGCCGGCCTCTGGAACCTGTTCCTGCCCGAGACCGCGCACGGTGCCGGGCTGACGAACCTGGAATACGCGCCGCTGTGCGAGATCATGGGCCGGCGCTACTGGAGCGCCGAGGCGTTCAACTGCAGCGCGCCGGACACCGGCAACACCGAGGTGATCGAGCGCTACGGCTCGCCTGAGCAGAAGGCGCGCTGGCTACAGCCGCTGCTCGATGGCCAGATCCGCTCCGCCTTCGCGATGACCGAACCCGCGGTGGCATCTTCGGATGCCACCAACATCGCCTGCAGCATCCGGCGCGAGGGCGATGAATACGTCATCAACGGGCGCAAGTGGTACATCACGGGCGCAATGAACGAGCGCTGCAAGCTGTTCATCCTGATGGGCAAGACCGACCCCGACAACGCCGATCGCCACCGCCAGCAGTCGATGATCATCGTGCCCGCCGACACCCCTGGCATCAAGGTGCTGCGCGACATGGCGCTGGTCAATCACTATGACGCGCCCTTCGGTCATCCGGAGGTGCTGTTCGAGAACGTGCACGTGCCGGTCGACAACATCCTGCTGGGCGAGGGCCGCGGCTTCGAGATCGCGCAGGGCCGCCTCGGCCCGGGCCGCATCCACCATTGCATGCGCATGATCGGCATGGCTGAGTCGGCGCTGGAGATGATGTGCCAGCGCGTCGTGTCGCGCGTGGCCTTCGGCAAGCCGCTGGCCGAACAGGGCGTATGGCGCGAACGCATCGCGAAGAGCCGGATGCTGATCGACCAGACCCGCTGGATGGTGCTGCATGCGGCCTGGCGCATGGACACGGTGGGCAACAAGGTGGCAGCCAAGGAGATCGCGATGATCAAGGTGATCGCGCCCAACAACTGCATCCAGGTGATCGACGACGCGATGCAGGCCTTCGGCGCCATGGGCCTGAGCCAGGACACGCTGCTGGTGAACTTCTGGGCCTACGCGCGCCACCTGCGCATGGCCGACGGGCCGGACGAGGTGCACCGCAACGCGATCGCCAAGCACGAGCTCGCGGGCTATCGATAGGCCGACGCTGCGAGCACCTACAACTCGAATATCCGATCCATCCCCACCCACTTCTGCCCCGCTGGCGTCCAGGGCGTCGGCGCCTGGAATTTCCACATCAATTCTTCCCACTCCCGAATCTTCGGATTGCTCCGCGCGGCAAGTTCCATTGCCTCGGCGTCGTACGACACGTCGTCCGTCTCCATCAGCATCACCATCCGCGTGCCCAGCCTGTAGATCTCCATGCCCGTCACGCCATGTGCATGCAGATGCGTGCGCACCTCAGGCCAGATGCTGCGGTGGTGCGCCTCGTACTGCGCGATCAGCACGGGGTCGTCTTTCAGGTCGAGGGCTAGGCAATAGCGCATGGCTCGTTCGTTCCGGTAGATCAGACAAGGTGAAGGATCAGGTCAACGCCCGGTCCAGGTGCGTGTACCCCCCATCCACGAACACCCACTGCCCCGTGGTGTGAGAGGCCTGCTCGGACAGCAGAAACACAACCGTGCTCGCAATCTCCTGCGGTGTGGTCATGCGGCGACCGAGCGGGATCTTGTCGGTGATGGCGGCCAGCTTCTGGTCGGGCTCGTCGAATGCCGATATCCAGCGCTGGTACAGCGGCGTCATGACTTCGGCCGGTATGACGGCATTGACGCGCACGCCGTCCGGCGCGAGCGCAGCGGCCCATTCGCGCGTCAGTGAAAGCTGTCCGCCTTTGGCTGCGGTATAGCCGCTGGTATTGCCCTGCCCCGTGACCGCGGTCTTCGACGAGATGTTCACGATCGCGCCGCGGCTGGCCTTCAAGTGAGGCAGGCAGTAGTGCGCCATCACGTAGCAGTGGACGAGGTTGCGTTCGAGCGAACGGACGAAGTCCTCGCGCCCCGCCTCCAGCCCCACGCTGTCGTTCACGCCCGCGTTGTTGACGAGACCGTCGATGCGACCCAGCTCCGCAACAGTGCTCTCGATGGCTTTGGCGCATGCCGCTTCTTCCATCAACTCGAACTGAAGGAATCGCGCGCGCGGCTGCAATGCGCGCAGTTCCGCCTCGAACGACGCATCGAGCGGGTTCTTGCCGCAGATCACCGGCACCGCGCCCTCGCGCGCGAGCGTGAGCGAAATGGCCGCGCCGATGCCGCTGCCACCACCGGTGACCAGCACCACCTTGTCTTTCAGATGCAGATCCATGTCGTGCGATGCCTTTTCTTTTAACGTCGAAAACGATAGCGCTCGAGCGACTCGGGCTTCATGGTGATCGAGAAGCCCGGCGCCTTCGGAGGCATGTAGGCCGCATCGCGAATCACGCAGGGCTCGACGAAGTGCTCGTGCAGGTGATCCACATACTCGACCACCCTGCCCTCGCGCGTTCCGGCGATGCAGAGGTAGTCGATCATCGACAGGTGCTGCACGTATTCGCACAGGCCCACGCCACCGGCGTGCGGGCACACGGGCAGCTTGTATTTCGCGGCCATCAGCATCACCGCCAGTATCTCGTTGACGCCGCCGAGCCGGCACGCATCGATCTGCACCACGTCGATGGCGCCGCGCATGATGAACTGCTTGAACATGATGCGGTTCTGGCACATCTCGCCCGTGGCCACCTTCACCATCGGCGCGATGCCTTCGCGGATCTTGCGATGGCCCTCCACGTCGTCGGGGCTGGTGGGCTCTTCAATGAACCAGGGCTTGGCGAATGCCAGCTGCCGCACCCAGTCGATCGCCTGGTCGACCTCCCAGACCTGATTGGCGTCGATCATCAGGTGGCGATCGGGACCGAGCACCTCGCGCGCCACCCTCAGGCGGCGGATGTCGTCCTGCAGGTCGCGGCCGACCTTGAGCTTGATGTGATTGAAGCCCGCATCGACTGCCTCTTGCACCAGGCGCCGCAGCTTCTTGTCGGAGTAGCCGAGCCAGCCGGCCGAGGTGGTGTAGCAGGGGTAGCCCTCGGCCTGCAGCGTGGCGATGCGCTCGGCCTTGCCGACGGCTGCATTGCGCAGCAGCCCGAGCGCCTCTTCGGGCGTGATGCAGTCGGTGATGTAGCGAAAGTCGATGCAGCGCACCAGTTCCTCGGGGCTCATGTCCGCCACCAGCTGCCACACCGGCTTGCCTTCGGACTTGGCCCACAGATCCCACATCGCATTGACCACGGCACCGGTCGCAAGGTGGATGGCGCCCTTGTCGGGGCCGATCCAGCGCAGCTGGCTGTCGGAGGTGATGTGCCGCCAGAAGCGCCCCATGTCCTGCGCCACCCACTTCAGGTCCAGCCCCACGACCAGATGGCGCATCGCCTCGATGGCCGCGCAGCAAATCTCGTTGCCACGGCCGATGGTGAAGGTCAGGCCATGGCCTTCGAGCCCCGGCTGGTCGGTTTCCAGCACCACATACGCCGCGGAGTAATCCGGGTCGGGGTTCATCGCATCAGAACCGTCGAGCTGCTGCGAAGTGGGAAAGCGCACGTCCACTACGCGCATGGAACGAACAAGGGTCATGGCCAGAGCGATTGACGAAGAATTGGCCCCTTCGTGAAACACCGCGGAACCGGCTGTGCCGGGCCGCTGGTGTTGCCCCCTGAAAGGGGGTGGGCGAAGCGACACGAAGTGCGCGCAGCCTGGGGGTCAGTCATACAGCACAGCAGCGATCTGCGGATCGGCAATGTTCGTCTTGTCGTACCAGAAGAACCCGGTATCGACTATCTTGGGCAGCTTCTCGCCCTTGATCGCCTTCACCGCCATTTCCACGGTCTTGTAGCCCATGCCCACCGGGTTCTGCGTGATGGCACCGGCCATGCTGCCGTCGATGATCGCGTTCTTCTGCTGCTTGCCGGAGTCGTAGCCGATGATCACGACCTTGCCGTTGCGCTTCATCTCCTTCACGCCGTTGACCACGCCGATGGCGGAGCCTTCATTGGCGCCGAAGATGCCTTTCAGGTTAGGGTAGGCCTGCAGGATCGACTTGGTGATCTCGGTGGACTTCAACTGGTCGCCACCCCCGTACTGCACGCTCACGATCTTGATGTTCGGGTAGGTCGACTTGATGCGGTTGACGAAGCCATCACGCCGATCCACACCGGTACGGCTGGTCTGGTCGTGTACCACCAGCGCGACTTCGCCCGACTTGCCGATCATCTCGGCCATCTTGTCGGCGGCGAGCGCGGCGGCGGCCTTGTTGTTGGTCGTGGTGGTGGTCACGGGAATGTCGCTGTCCACACCCGAGTCGAAAGCCACCACGGGAATCTTCGCGGCCTTCGCCTTCTTCAGGAGCGGAATGGCGGCCTGGCTGTCCAGCGCGGCGAAGCCGATGGCCTGCGGCTTCTTCGCGAGCGCGGCGGAGAGCATGTCGATCTGCTTGTCGACCATCGCCTCCGTCTCGGGGCCTTCGAAGGTGACTTTCACCTTCAGGTCTTTCGCGGCCTGCTCGGCGCCCGACTTCACGGCCTGCCAGAACTGGTGCTGGAAGCCCTTGGACACGAGCGGTATGTAGATCTCCTGCGTTTGCTGTGCCTGCGCAAACCCCGACAGGCCGATGACGGACGCGACCAGCGTGTATGTGACTGCTCTTCTGTGAATCATGCAATGTCTCCTGTGGTTGTAGAAATCTGATCAGTGCTTGCTGCCGCTGCGGCGGCGCAGGATGTCCGCGTACACGGCGAGGATGATGATCACGCCCGTGACCACCGTCTGCCACTCCTGCGCGACCGAGAGGATGCGCAGGCCGTTGGTCAGCACGCTCATGATGAAGGCGCCGATGATCGTGCCGACGATGGTGCCCGTACCCCCGCTGAGCGAGGTGCCGCCGATGACCACCGCCGCGATCGCGTCGAGCTCGTAGCCCTGCCCGAGCGCCGGCTGCGCGGAGTTCAGGCGCGAGGCGATCAAGAGGCCCGCGATGCCGCAGATGCCGCCGCTCACCGTGTAGACCACGACCTTCCAGAAATCGGTGTTCACGCCCGAGAGGCGCACCGCCTCCTCGTTGCTGCCGAGCGCGAAGGTGTAGCGGCCGAGGATGGTCTTGTTGAGCACGATGCTCGCGGCAATCGCCACCAGGAACAGGATCAGCACCGCATTCGGAATCGGCACTGAGGGAATGAAGTAGCCGATCAGCGAATCCTGCGAGATCGCCGGGAAGTCCGGCGTGTCGTTGAAGTAGATCGGCTTGGTGCCCGAGATCACGAGCGACAGGCCCTTGAGCAGCATCATCATGCCAAGCGTTGCGATGAAGGGCGGGATCTTGAGCTTGGCGATCAGCACGCCCGAGACAAAGCCGGCCAGCGCGCCGAAGAAGATCGCAGCCGCGATGCCCAGCGCGAGCGGCATGCCCATGTAGGTGAGCACCACACCCGCCATGACCGCGCAGAAGGTCATCAGCGTGCCTACCGAGAGGTCGATACCCGCGGTGATGATGACGAAGGTGCAGGCAATGGCCAGCACGCCGTTCACCGCGGTCGACTGCAGGATGCTCACCAGGTTGTCGGCCTGCAGGAACTGCGGTGAAGCGAAGCTGAAGAACACCATCAGTGCGATCAGGCTGGCGAATGCGAGCAGCTTCTGTCGGGTGGCGGGTCGAAAGAGCCGCGCCTTCAGCGAGAAGCCGGGCGTGACAGTGGTAGTGGCGGCGGGGGTTGTCAAAGGGGTGTCTCCAGTCGTCATGTGGCGGCGGCAGTAGCAGCGGTGGTTTCACGCCGGGTGGCGAGCTGCATGATCTTTTCCTGCGAGGCCTCGCGCCCCGCCAGTTCACCGGTGATGCGGCCTTCGCACATCACGAGCACACGGTGGCTCATGCGCAATATCTCGGGCAGCTCCGAAGAGATGATCACGATGGCCTTGCCCTGCTCTGCCAGCGCATTCAGCAGGCGGTAGATCTCGGCCTTGGCCCCGACGTCGATACCGCGCGTGGGCTCGTCGAAGAAGAGCACGCTGCAGTCGCGCAGCAGCCACTTGGCGATGACGATCTTCTGCTGGTTGCCGCCCGAGAGCAGCCGCACCTGCTGGCGCACCGAGGGCGTCTTGATGTTGAGCTGCTTCACGTAGCGCTCGCCGGCCGCCTCGATGGCGGCCTGGTCGACGAAGACGCCCATCGACAAAAACTTCTTCATGCTCGGCAGCGCGATGTTGGTTTCCACGTCCATGCCGGTGGCCAGGCCGAAGTGCTTGCGGTCTTCGGAGAGGTAGCCGATGCCGTGCGACACCGCGTCCTCGGGCGACTTGATCGACACCTTCTTGCCGCGCACGCGAACCTCGCCCGAATCGATGGCGTCGGCGCCGAACACCGCACGCGCAAGCTCGGTGCGGCCCGCACCCATGAGCCCCGCAAAGCCCAGGATCTCGCCGCGGCGCAACACGAAGCTCGCATCGCGCACCATCGAGCCGCGGTTGATGCCCTTGGCCTCGAGCACGATCTCGTTGCCCGAGGTGTCCGGAAAATCGTTCTCCACCTCGGTGAGCTGGCGCCCCACCATCATGGCAATCAAGGTGTCCATCGGCGTGTCGGCCATCGGCACGGTGGCGATGTACTGGCCGTCGCGCATCACCGTCACGCGGTCGGCAATGCGCTTCAACTCATCCATCTTGTGCGAGATGTAGACGATGGCCACGCCCTGCGACCTGAGCTGGCCGATGATGCGGAACAGGTCGGCCACCTCTTCGTTGTTGAGCGCGGCGGTGGGCTCGTCCATGATGAGCACGCGCGAATCGAACGAGAGCGCCTTGGCGATCTCCACCATCTGCTGCTTGGCCACCGTGAGCTCGCCCACGGGCGTGTTCGGGTCGAGTCGAAGGTGCATGCGCTCGAAGATGCGCTGCGCCTGGGCGTGCATCGCGTCCTCGTCGATGAAAACGCCCAAGCGCCCGCGCGGCTCGCGGCCAATGAAGATGTTCTGCGCGGCGCTCAGGTGGTTCATCAGGTTCAGCTCCTGATGGACGATCCCGATGCCCAGCGCCTGCGCCGCGCGCGGGCTTGCGATATCGACGGGCTGGCCGTCGAACATCACCTCGCCGGAGTCCTTGCGGTAGACGCCTGCGAGCACCTTCATCAAGGTCGACTTGCCCGCGCCGTTCTCGCCCATCAGCGCGTGGACTTCGCCGGGCAACAGGTCGAACTGGGCCTTGTCGAGCGCACGCACGCCGGCGAATGACTTGCAGAGGTCGCGGATGGTGACGATGGGTTGCTGCATGGCGCGCGTTCAGTCCGTCGAGAGGCCGTAGAAGCGTTGGGCGGTGCCGCGCCAGACTTGCGTCCGCTCGCCGGCAGACAGGCTGCCGATGAAGGCCTCGCTCACCGCGATCCAGTCCGCGTAGTCGCCAGCCAGCGTGAGCACGGGCCAGTCGCTGCCCCACATCAGGCGCGCGGGGCCGAAGCTTTCGAGCAGTTGATCCCACACGGGGCGCACGGCACGCACCGCCGCCTCGACATCCCGATGCGTCGACGGCGGTGCCTCGCCCCAGAGTCCGGAGAACTTGCAGCACACCTGCGGCAGCGCGGCGAGCTCGGCCATCTCCCGGCGCCATGCTGCGAAGGCCTCGCTGTCATGCGCGCCCACGGGCGGCTTGGCGGCGTGGTCGATCACCACGGGCAGCTGCGGCCAGTCTTTCAGGAAGCGCATCAGCGGTGCCAGATGCCGCGGCTTTACCAGCGCATCGAAGCGCAGGCCCAGGCGCACGAGTGCCTGAACGGCATCGGGATGCGGCATGCGCGCGATCCAGTCGTCATCGGGAAGGTCTTGCAGCATCGGCCGCACACCCTTGAACTTGGGGTGCCGGGCCATGCGTTCGAGCGAGGCCACGGCATCGCGGGTGCCCAGGTCGACCCAGCCGACCACGCCGGCAATCACGTCGTGCGCGCTGGCCAGCTCGAGCATGAAATCGGTTTCGGCTTCCGACTCCGCAGCCTGCACCAGCACCGTCCGCCCGACGCCGTGGTTTTGCAGTGTGGGTGCGAGGTGCTCGGGGAGGAAGTCGCGCACCAGCGGCGCGAGGGCAGGCACATCGGCGCGCAGCCACGCGTAGTCGCCCCGTGCGGGCCGCCAGAAGTGCTGATGCGAGTCGATGCGCCGGATCATGGTCACTGTTGCAGCAATTCGCCTCATAATTCACCAATGCACTGATTATTCATATACAAACCAGTTTGCCGGGCGTGACTTTCATAGTGGCTTTCCCTTAGTGCTTTCCGCAGGGGAAAGCTCGCCCACTTTTTTCTGAATCCCGATGCCCAAATTGCCTCGCTCCGACACCGCGCCGCCAGCACCCGCAGACGATGGTGATCGCTATCGAGCCCCTGCCCTGGACAAAGGCCTCGACATCCTCGAACTACTGGCCGATCAGCCCGACGGCTTGACGCGTGGCGAGATCGTCAAGGCGCTGGACCGCGGCCCCAGCGAGATCTACCGGATGCTGGAGCGGCTGGTCGCACGGCAGTACGTGGTGCGATCGCTGGCCGGAGACCGCTACAGCCTGAGCCTCAAGATGTTTGACCTGGCGCATCGGTATCCGCCAACCAGCCGGCTGGTGGCGCATGCGCTTCCGATCATGGACCGCTTCGTCAAGGACGCCGAGCAGTCATGCCACTTGGGTGTGTATGACCGTGGCAACGTGCAGATCATTGCCCAGGTCAGCAGTCCTTCTGCCAGCAGCTTGATGGTGCGGCCGGGCACGCGAGTCAATCTGCTGGATACGGGTTCCGGCCAGGTTCTGCTGGCATGCGAAGCAGACGAGCGACGGCGCCGGATGGTGGCTGAGCATGTGGCCCTGGACGGCGAAGTGCAGATACCGCCGAGCGAGCTGGAAACCATGCTGGAAACGATTCGGACTGCGGGCTACCGCCAGCGTGAAAGCCTGCAGTATTTTGGAGTGATAGATATTTCCTGCCCGATCCTCGGGCCCCATGGCTACGCGCTCGCCGTGCTGACCACACCCTACATCCGACGCATCGATCGCCATCCAGCGCCGTCGCTCGACCGCGCACGCGAATTGATGCTGCAGGCTGCCCGCGACCTTTCCTTGGTAGCGACTGTCGTCTGATGCGGCCTCCCCCAAACGGCGGAGGCGGAAACGGGTGCCTCTCGCCAGAATTGTCCGATGGACATGGAAGATCTGACCGACGAGCAATTGGCCGCTTCAGCACACGCCTGGCGCCGAAGAGCGATTCATGGGGACAGGCATGCGCGCACCGTGACGCAGCGCCTCGAGGGAGAACTTCGGCGCCGAACAGGCGTGCCCGAGTGCGAGCCTGCTTCATCCAGCTATGCCACGGGAAAGCGCCGCCCGTGGTGGCGCCTCTGGTAGAAAAAGCCGCTCTGCGAAGGCGCTGCAGCCCGGTCGGTCGCCCGGCCCCGCGCCGCGTTCAGCTCCAGAGCACCGAGCGCATCGAGATCGAGGCCGACTGGAAGTCGGCGTTGAAAAACCGCGGCGCCTCGCCCGCCTGCACGGCGGCGGCCGCATAGAGCAGCGGCAGGTAGTGCTCGTGCGTGGGATGCGCCTGCGCAGCCATCGAGCCGAGCGACTTGAAGTCGGGCAACGCGGCGAGCTGGCCTTTTTCGATCTGCGCGCCGACCACGCGGTCGAACTCGATCGCCCAGTCGTAAGCCTGGTTCGGTGCCGCCTCGCGCCGCGAGGCGCGCAGGTTGTGGACGATATTGCCGCTGCCGACGACCAGCACACCGCGCTCGCGCAGCATCCTGAGTTGCTGGCCCAGCTGGTAGTGCTCGGCCGGCGAGCGGCTGTAGTCCATGCTGAGCTGCAGCACCGGGATATCGGCCTTGGGGAACATCGGCTTCAGCACCGACCAGGTGCCATGGTCGAATCCCCATTCGGACGCGTCGAGGCCGACGGGCGCGCCGCTGAACGGCTGCCGCAGCGTTTTCGCAATGTCCGTCGCGGTTTGCGGCGCGCCCGGCGCCGGGTATTGCTGGTCGAACAGCGCCTGCGGGAAGCCGCCAAAGTCGTGGATCGTCCTGGGCTTGGCCATGCCCGTGAGGTACCAGCCATCGCGCGTGAGCCAGTGCGCCGACACGCAGAGGATCAGTTGCGGCGCCGGGTACTTGGCACCGAACTCTGCGCCCAGCGCCTGCCAGCTGCGGCGGTAGGCGTTGTCGCCGATCGCGTTCATCGGGCTGCCGTGCCCGACGAACAGCACCGGCAGCCGCGGCGACTTCTTGAGCGACCGGAACGGCTCGGCGGCGAATGCGCCGGCGAGCGGCAGAGGTGCAATCATCGTTGCGCCGAGGAGATGACGACGATTCAGCATCAGCCGATCCAACGCCGGGCGTTGCGCCAGATCTGCATCCACGGGCTGAAATCGCTCTTGGCGCCCGACGTCCAGCTCATCTGGATGTTGCGGAACACGCGCTCGGGGTGCGGCATCACGGCGGTGAAGCGGCCATCGGCGGTGGTCACCGAGCTCAGCCCGCCGGCGCTGCCATTCGGGTTGAACGGGTATTGCTCGGTCGGCTGGCCGTGGTTGTCGACAAAGCGCATCGCGGCGATGGCCCGGGTCGCGTCGCCGCGGTGCTTGAAGTTGGCATAGCCCTCGCCATGCGAGACCGCGATCGGCAGGCGACTGCCGGCCAGGCCGCCGAAGAAGATGCTCGGCGATTCGAGCACCTCGACCATCGACAGCCGCGCCTCGAAGCGCTCGCTCTGGTTGGTCGTGAAGCGCGGCCAGGCTTCGGCGCCGGGAATGATGTCGGCCAGTTCGGCAAACATCTGGCAGCCGTTGCACACACCGAGCCCGAAGGTGTCACCGCGGCCGAAGAAGGCCTGGAACTGCGCCGACAGCCTGGGGTTGAAGGTGATGCTGCGGGCCCAGCCGATGCCGGCGCCGAGCGTGTCGCCGTAGCTGAAGCCGCCGCAGGCCACCAGCCCCTGGAAGTTGGCCAGATCCGCCCTGCCCGTCTGCAGATCGGTCATGTGCACATCGAAGGCTTCGAAGCCGGCCTCGGTGAACGCATAGGCCATCTCCACGTGCGAATTGACGCCCTGCTCGCGCAGGATCGCGACCTTGGGCCGTGCCGCGTTGAGGTAGGGCGCGGCCACGGTTTCGACAGCGCCTGGTGCCAGCACGACGTGCGCGCCGGGGTCGCCTAGCAGGCCGGCCGCCGCGTGTTCGGCGTCGGCGCAGGCCGGGTTGTCGCGCTCGCGGGCGATCTTCCAGCTGACCGAATCCCAGACCTGGTGCAGGTCATGCAGGCTCGCGCTGAACACCGATTTGGCGTCGCGCCAGACTTCGACCTTGCCCTTGCCGGCCTCCATGGCCGACGCCGCCGGCCGGGTCTTGCCGACGAAGTGGCTGTGGGCGCTCAGGCCATGGGCGCGCAGCACCTGCATCACGTCGTTGCGCTCGGCCGTGCGCACCTGCAGCAGCATGCCGAGCTCCTCGTTGAACAGGGCCTTGAGCGTGAGTTCTTCGCGCCGCGCGCTGACCTGCTGCGCCCAGTTCTTGGCATCGCCGGTTTCCATGCGGCTGTCCGAGATGCCGTCGCCTTCGGTGACCAGCATGTCGACGTTGAGTGCCACGCCGACATGGCCGGCAAAGGCCATTTCGCACGCCGCGGCGAACAGGCCGCCGTCGCTGCGGTCGTGCATCGCGAGGATCTTGCCGTCGGCGCGCAGTGCGTTGACGGCCTGCACCAGCTTCACCAGCTGCACGGGGTCGTCGAGGTCGGGCACCGTGTCGCCGCTCTGCCCGAGCGTCTGCGCGAGGATGCTGCCGGCCATGCGGTGCTGGCCGCGGCCGAGGTCCACCAACACCAGCGTGGTGTCGGGCTCCTGTGCGTCGAGCTGCGGCGTGAGCGTGCCGCGCACATCGGCCAGGGTGGCAAAGGCAGTCACGATCAGGCTCACCGGCGAGGTGACCTTTTTCTTGTCCGCACCGTCCGACCACTGCGTGCGCATCGACAGCGAATCCTTGCCGACCGGGATCGACACGCCGAGCGCTGGGCAGAGCTCGAGGCCAACGGCCTTCACCGTCTCGTACAACGCCGCGTCTTCGCCCGGTTCGCCACAGGCCGCCATCCAGTTGGCCGACAGCTTGACGCGCGAGAGTTCGATCGGCGCCGACAGCAGATTGGTGATGGCCTCGCCCACCGCCATACGGCCCGAAGCCGGCGCGTCGAGCGCGGCCAGCGGCGTGCGCTCGCCCATGCTCATGGCCTCGCCGGCAAAGCCCTTGTAGTCGGCCAGCGTGACGGCGCAGTCGGCCACCGGCACCTGCCACGGGCCGACCATCTGGTCGCGGTGGCTCTGGCCGCCCACGGTGCGGTCGCCGATGGTGATGAGGAAGCGCTTGGACGCCACCGTCGGGTGCGAGAGCACGTCGATCGCGGCCTTCTGCAACTCCACACCGGTCAGGTCGAGCGGCTTGAAGCGGCGCGCCACCGTCTGCACGTCGCGCAGCATCTTCGGCGGCTTGCCCAGCAGCACGTCCATCGGCATGTCGACCGGCGTCTCTGCACCGACATCGGCCACTTCGAGCTGGCGCGCTTCGGTCGCCACGCCGACCACCGAAAACGGGCAGCGCTCACGCTCGCAGAACGCGGTGAACTGGTCGAGCGACTCGGGCGCGATCGCGAGCACGTAGCGCTCCTGGCTCTCGTTGCACCAGATTTCCTTCGGCGCCATGCCCGACTCTTCGAGCGGCACCGCGCGCAGGTCGAAGCGTGCGCCGCGGCCGGCGTCGTTGGTCAGCTCGGGGAATGCGTTGGACAGGCCGCCCGCGCCCACGTCGTGGATAGCGAGGATCGGGTTCGCCGCCCCCTGCTGCCAGCAGTGGTTGATGACCTCCTGCGCACGGCGCTCGATCTCGGGGTTGCCGCGCTGCACCGAATCGAAGTCGAGTTCGGCCGCGTTGGCGCCGGTCGCCATCGAGCTGGCGGCGCTGCCGCCCATGCCGATGCGCATGCCGGGGCCGCCGAGTTGGATCAGCAGCGAGCCGGCCGGGAACAGGATCTTCTTGGTCTGCGTCGCATCGATGCTGCCAAGGCCGCCGGCGATCATGATCGGCTTGTGATAGCCGCGCTGCACGGTGTCGACGTCGCTGGCGATCGCCTGCTCGTACTCGCGGAAGTAGCCCAGCAGGTTCGGACGGCCGAACTCGTTGTTGAACGCGGCGCCGCCGAGCGGACCTTCGGTCATGATCTGCAGCGGGCTCGCGATGTGCGCCGGCTTGCCGTAGTGGCCTTCGTCCGGCCAGAGCTTCGACACGGTGAAGCCGGTCAGCCCGGCCTTGGGCTTCGAGCCGCGGCCGGTGGCGCCCTCGTCGCGGATTTCGCCGCCGGCGCCGGTCGAGGCACCGGGGAACGGCGAGATCGCGGTCGGGTGGTTGTGCGTCTCCACCTTCATGAGCACATGGCTGAGCGCCTCTTCCTTGGCGTAGCCGCCCTCGCCGCGCGCCACGAAGCGCTCGATCTGCGTGCCCTCCATGATCGACGCGTTGTCGGCATAGGCCACCACCGTGTGCTGCGGATTCTGCTTCTCGGTGTGGCGGATCATCCCGAACAGGCTCTGCGGCTGCGCCACGCCGTCGACCACGAAGTCGGCGTTGAAGATCTTGTGGCGGCAATGCTCGCTGTTGGCCTGCGCGAACATCATGAGTTCGACGTCGCTCGGATTGCGGCCGAGCCGCGTGAACGCGGCCACCAGGTAGTCGATCTCGTCCTCGGCCAGCGCCAGCCCGAACTGGGTGTTGGCCGTCACCAGTGCGCCACGGCCGCCGGCCAGCACGTCGACATGGGCCATCGGCTGGGCCGGCAGCTCGGCGAACAGCGAGGCGGCGCTATCGAGCGTCGGCAGCACCGATTCGGTCATGCGGTCGTGCAGCAGCGCGGCCACGCCGACCAGCGCGTCCGCGTCGAGCGCCGGCGGCTTGCCGAGCAACGGCTTCTTCAGCGACAGCTGGAATTCGGTGACGCGCTCGATGCGCCGCACCGCGAAACCGCAGTTGTGGGCGATGTCGGTGGCCTTGGAGGCCCAGGGCGAGACGGTGCCGAGCCGCGGTGCGACCACGAGCGAGGCGCCGGCATGCGGCGCGGTGAAAGGCTCGCCGTAGCTCAGCAGCGCCTGCAGCTGGGCCTGCCGGGCCGCGTCGGGCGCGGCGTCGGTCGCCACCAGGTGCACGAAACGCGCCGAAACGCCGTCAATGCGCGCGTCGACCGCCTGCAGCCGCGGCAGCAGCTGGCGCGCCCGGAAATCGCTGAGTGCGTCGCCGCCCTCGAAACGTGTCACGACAAGGGGATGGGGCGGAGTCACTGGCTGCGTCACGGGTCGGGATGGCCTCGAAGGCCGCGTTTGGAATGGGACTGAAAGGGAAACGGGGCGACTGGCCGCTGACTGGGGCCATCCGCATCAGCCCGCGATTTTAAACGGGCGCAATGGGATAATTCGGGGCTATGAGCATTACCTACAACGACGCCGAAGGCATCGCCGCGATGCGTCTGGTGGGCCGGCTGACCTCCGAGGTGCTGGACTACCTGACGCCGCTGATCAAGCCCGGCGTCACCACCAACGACATCGACCGCTGGGCCGCCGAGTACATGGTCAAGCAGGGCACCACCTCGGCCACGGTCGGCTACATGGGCGCCAGCAGCACCCCCTACCCCAAGTCGCTCTGCACCTCGGTCAACCACGTGGTGTGCCACGGCATCCCGAACGACAAGCCGCTCAAGAAGGGCGACATCCTGAACGTGGACGTCACCGTCATCAAGGACGGCTGGTTCGGCGACAACAGCCGCATGTACATCGTCGGCGACGCCTCGATCGCGGCCAAACGCCTGTGCAGCGTCACCTACGAGGCGATGTGGCACGGCATTCTGCAGGTGCGCCCCGGCGCGCACCTGGGCGACGTCGGCCATGCGATCCAGAAATTCGCGGAAGGCAATGGCTACTCGGTGGTGCGCGAGTTCTGCGGGCATGGCGTCGGCCGCCATTTCCACGAAGAGCCGCAGGTGCTGCACTACGGCCGCCCGGGCACGATGGAAGAGCTCAGGCCCGGCATGATCTTCACGATCGAGCCGATGATCAACGCGGGCAAGCGCGAGATCAAGGAAGACGCCAAGGGCGGCCAGTACGACGGCTGGACCATCGTCACGCGCGACCACTCGCTGTCGGCCCAATGGGAGCACTCGGTGCTTGTCACCGAGACCGGCTACGAGGTGCTGACGCTGTCGGCCGGCAGCCCGCCCCTGCCCTCTTTCGTCACCGCGACCCGAACTTGACCGGCGACCCATCGTCGTGATCGAAGCCGCCACGGTCGACGTTCCGATGCTGCGCGACGCCTATCGCGCGCACAAGATGGCGCTGTTCGACACCCTTCGCTTCGCGCGCGCGCCCACGCGCAGCGTGCACGCGGTGCTGCGCCAGCTCGCTGCGCTGGCCGACGAAACCCTGTGCGCCCTGTGGAACGACGCCGGCTTCGGCAACGAGTTCGCGCTGGTGGCGGTCGGCGGGTTCGGCCGCGGCGAGCTGTTTCCGTACTCCGATGTCGACGTGCTGCTGTTGCTGCCCGAGCCGCACCCCGGTGAAGTGGCGCCGGAGCGCATCGAGGCCTTCATCGGCCATTGCTGGGACGCGGGGCTCGAGATCGGCTCCAGCGTGCGCACGGTCGACGAGTGCCTGGCCGAAGGCGCCAAGGATGTAACGGTGCAAACGTCGCTGCTCGAGGCGCGCCTGGTCACCGGCGACAAGAAGCTTTACGCCGCGTTCCGCAAGCGATTCCTGGCCGGGATCGACCCACAGGCGTTCTTTGCCGCGAAGTCGCAGGAAATGCGGCACCGGCACCAGAAGTTCGAGAACACGCCCTATGCGCTCGAGCCCAACTGCAAGGAGTCGCCGGGCGGCCTGCGCGACCTCCAGGCCATCCTGTGGATGACCAAGGCGGCCGGCTTCGGCCAGCGCTGGGACGATCTGGCGAAGAATGGCCTGGCCACCGCGTTCGAGGTACAGCAGATCAAGCGCAATGAAGCGCTGCTGAGCCTGATCCGCGCGCGGCTGCACGTCATTGCCCACCGCCGCGAAGACCGCCTGGTGTTCGACCTCCAGAATGCGGTGGCCGCCACCTTCGGCTACGAGGGCGAATCGCAGCGCAAGGCCAGCGAGGCGCTGATGCGGCGCTACTACTGGGCCGCCAAGGCAGTGAGCCAGCTCAGCCACATCCTGCTGCTCAACATTTCCGAGCGGCTGCAGCCGCTGGGCGAGGAGCCGGTGCGCATCAACGACCGCTTCTTCGAGAAGGCCGGCTTGATCGAGGTGCAGAGCGACGACCTGTACCTGCGCGACCCGCACGCGATCCTCGAGACCTTTCTGCTCTACCAGAAGACCATCGGCGTGAAGGGGCTGTCGGCCCGCACGCTGCGCGCGCTCTACAACGCACGCCACGTGATGGACAGCAAGTTCCGCAACGACCGGGTGAACCACGTCACCTTCATGCGCATGCTGCTGGAGCCGCGCGGCATCACGCATGCATTCCGGCTCATGAACGAGACCTCGGTGCTGGGCCGCTACCTGCGCGTGTTCCGCAGCATCGTGGGGCAGATGCAGCACGACCTGTTCCACGTGTATACGGTGGACCAGCACATCCTGATGGTGCTGCGCAACGTGCGGCGCTTCTTCATCGCCGAGCACGCGCACGAATACCCGTTCTGCTCGCAGCTGGCGGCCGGCTGGAACAAGCCCTGGATCCTGTACGTGGCGGCGCTGTTCCACGACATCGCCAAGGGCCGGGGCGGTGACCATTCGCGCCTGGGCGCGCTCGACGTGCGCCGCTTCTGCCGCCAGCACGAGATCGAGCGCGAAGACACCCGGCTGATCGAATTCCTGGTGGCCGAGCACCTGACCATGAGCACCGTGGCCCAGAAGCAGGACCTGAGCGACCCCGAAGTGATCGGCGCGTTTGCCAAGCGCGTCGGCAGCGAGCGCTATCTGACCGCGCTGTACCTGCTGACCATCGCCGACATCCGCGGCACCTCCCCGCGCGTGTGGAATGCGTGGAAAGGCAAGCTGCTCGAAGACCTCTACAAGGCCACGCTCCGCACGCTCGGCGGCAGCATGCCCGACGCCAGCGCCGAGATCGAGGCCCGCAAGCGCGACGCGCTGGTGCAGCTGGCGCTTCACGCGCAACCGACCGACGCACACAAGGCGCTGTGGGATACGCTCGATGTCGGCTATTTCATGCGCCACGATGCCGGCGAGATCGCCTGGCATGCCAAGCAGCTGTCGCGCCGCGTGCCGCTGCCGGGCGTGCCGATCGACCCGAAGGCGGCCGCCTTGGTGCGGGCGCGGCTGTCGCCGGTCGGCGAAGGCCTGCAGGTGGTGGTCTACACGCCCGACCAGGCCGAGCTGTTCGCGCGCATCTGCGGCTACTTCGACCAGGCCTCGTTCAGCATCCTGGATGCCAAGGTCCACACCACGACCAACGGCTATGCGCTCGACACCTTCCAGGTCATCACCACCTTCATTCCCGAGCACTACCGCGATCTGATCAGCATGGTCGAATCGGGCCTGAGCAAGACGCTCGACGAAGCCGGTGCCCTGCCCGCGCCGAGCAAGGGCCGGGTGTCGCGCCGGGTGCGCAGTTTCCCGATCAAGCCGCGCATCAGCCTGCTACCGGATGAGAAGGCGCAGCGCTGGCTGCTCAACATCTCGGCCAGCGACCGCGCGGGCCTGCTCTATTCGGTGGCGCGCGTGCTGGCGCGGCACAACCTGAGCCTGCAGCTCGCCAAGGTGACGACGCTGGGCGAACGGGTGGAAGACACGTTCCTGATCAGCGGGCCGGAGTTGCAGGGGCAGCGCGCACAACTGGCGATCGAGACGGAACTGCTGGAAGCGCTGGCGCCCTGAGCCCTGAGCCCTGCGCCCGCGCCGCCACCGTTGCCTCGCCGAGGCAGCGAAAGACTCATGCGCTGCCGGCCTATCGGGAAAATATGCGCCGACTCGTGGACAATCGCGCCTCTTTCAACTCACAGAAAAAGGTTCAGCTCATGATCCGTTCCGATGACACCGGCAAACTCGTCCTGCGCCTCGCGCTGGGTATCCTGATCCTGTTGCACGGCGTGGCCAAGCTGAGCTCGGGCGTCGGCTTCGTGTCCAGCCAGCTGGTGGCGCACGGCCTGCCTGCCGCGCTGGCCTACCTGGTCTACATCGGCGAAATCATTGCACCGGTGTTGATCATCGTCGGCATCTACACGCGGCCCGCAGCGTGGGTCATGGTGATCAATATGCTGTTCGCGGTCGGGCTGGTTCACATGAAGCAGCTGACCATGCTCGACAAGAACGGTGGCTGGGCGCTCGAGCTGCAGGGCATGTTCCTGTTCGCTGCGCTGGCAGTCGCTTTTCTCGGTGCCGGACGGTTCAGCGTTGGCGGAACCTCGGGCAAGTACAACTGACACAACTGACGTTCAGTCGTCAGCGCTCGCGTCAAGGCCCGGGAACAGAACCTCGGTGAAGCCGAAGCGCGAGAAATCGCGCACCCGCATCGGGTACAGCTTGCCGAGCAGATGATCGACCTCGTGCTGCACCACACGAGCATGAAAGCCGTCCACGGTGCGGTCGATCGGGTCGCCGTAGGGGTCGAAGCCGGTGTAGCGGATCTTCGCAAAGCGCGGCACCACGCCGCGCAGTCCGGGCACGGACAGACACCCCTCCCAGCCCTCTTCCTCTTCATCGCCCAGCGGCGTGATGACAGGGTTGAGCAGCACGGTGCGCGGCACGATCGGCGCGTCGGGGTAGCGTGGATTGACGGTGTTGGTGCCGAAGATCACCAGTTGCTGGTCGACGCCGATCTGCGGTGCGGCAAGGCCTGCGCCGTTCACCGAATGCATGGTCTCGAACATGTCGCGCACCAGCATGTGCAGTTCGTCGGTGTCGAAGGCGGCGACCGGCTGCGCAATGCGCAGCAACCGCGGGTCGCCCATCTTCAGGATCTCGCGAATGGTCATGCTGCCATTATCGCGAGCGCCTTCACCAAACCGGCTCAGGGTCCGTCAGGCCTTTGCTGGCGGGAACCGTCGCCCAGGTTGGGCCGGCCTCCGAAACGCGGCGGCTGCACGGCCGGGCCCTGTCGCCCGGCCCCGGGACCCGGGACGAAACCAGGGCGCGGCACGTACCCCGGACGGGGGGCATAGCCGCCCCGTGGCCCGTAGTAGCCCGGTCGCGGGCCATAACCCGGGCCGTAGTAGCCGGGCCGGCCACGGTAATAGTGCGGTCCGGACTCGACGCCGATGCCCAGCACGACTGGCGGGCCGACCACCACCGGCGCGGGTTCGGCGTAATAAGGCTGCGAATAACCAACGTCGCCGTAATACGGGCCGGGAGCCACGCATCCGGTGAGCACCGTTGCGGCACCAACAGCGGCCAAAAGGCCGAGCGAGCGAAGTGTGTTCATGGCAAAGACTCCTGTTTCACCCTGTTAAACGGCCCGCGGCAAGCCTTGTTGACTGCGCTTGTGTGAAGCCGCGTAACCTGCGGTAAGCGTCAGTCCGCGGCGGCAAGGAGTGCCAGCATCTGTGCCTCGTCGATCACCTCGACCCCCAGCTCCCGCGCCTTGTCGAGCTTGCTGCCGGCCTCGGCGCCCGCCACGACATAGTTCGTCTTCTTGCTCACAGAGCCGGCCACCTTGGCACCGGCCGATTCCAGTTTGTCCTTCGCTTCGTCACGGCCGAGCGTAGGAAGAGTGCCGGTAATGACGAAAGTCTTACCCGCGAGCGGCTTGGGCGCGCGCAAGGCCGGCTCGCCCTCTTCCCAGTGCAGGCCGCAGGCGCGCAATTGTTCGACCACCTCGCGGTTGTGCGGCTGGTCGAAGAATGTGCGCAGGCTCTGCGCCACCACCGGGCCGACATCATTGACCTCCAGCAGTTGTTCCTCGGTCGCGTCCATGATCGCGTCGAGCTTGCCGAAGTGCTTGGCCAGATCCTTCGCCGTGCTTTCGCCCACGTGCCGGATGCCGAGGCCGAACAGGAAGCGCGGCAAGGTCGTCTTCTTGGACTTTTCGAGCGCCGCCACGATGTTCTGCGCCGACTTCTCGGCCATGCGATCCAGCCCGACCAGGGTCGTGAAGCCCAGCTTGTAGAGGTCGGGCAAGGTGCGGATCAGATTGGCGTCGACCAGCTGCTCGACCAGCTTGTCGCCCAGGCCTTCGACCTCCACCGCGCGGCGCGCCGCGAAGTGCAGGATCGCCTCCTTGCGCTGTGCGCCGCAGAACAGGCCGCCGGTACAGCGGTAGTCGGCCTCGCCCTCTTCGCGCACCGCATCGGAACCGCAGACCGGGCACTTGCGCGGCATGGTGAACTGCGGGCCGCGCTGATCGTCGGCCTTGGCCAGGCTCGCGGGCGCCACGCCAACCACTTCGGGAATCACGTCGCCGGCACGCCGCACGATCACCGTGTCGCCGATGCGGACGTCCTTGCGCCGCGCTTCGTCTTCGTTGTGCAGCGTGGCATTGGTGACGGTCACGCCGCCCACGAACACCGGCGCCAGCTTGGCCACCGGCGTGAGCTTGCCGGTGCGGCCGACCTGCACCTCGATGCCCAGCACCTCGGTCAGTTGCTCCTGCGCCGGGTACTTGTGCGCCACGGCCCAGCGCGGCTCGCGCGAGACGAATCCGAGCTGGCGTTGCAGCGCGATGCTGTCGACCTTGTAGACCACGCCGTCGATGTCGTAGGGCAGCGCATCGCGCTGGCGGCCCATCGCCTCGTGGAAGGCAATCAGCTCGGCGGCGCCGCTGGCCCGCGCCGTCTGCGCCGCGACCGGAAATCCCCACGCGGAAAACTGTTGCAGCCAGTCGAACTGCGTCGCGCAGTCGGGCCCGCCCTGCTCGGGCGGCGTGACCTCGCCCAGGCCGTAGGCAAAGAAGCTCAGCGGCCGCGCCGCTGCGATCGCCGGGTCGAGCTGGCGCACCGCGCCGGCTGCCGCATTGCGCGGGTTGACGAACACCTTCTCGTTCTTCTGGCCTGCCGCGATCTTCTCGCGCTGGCGTTCGTTCAGCGCCTCGAACTGGTCGCGCCGCATGTACACCTCGCCGCGCACCTCGACCACCGGCGGCGCCTTGCCATTGAGCCGCAACGGGATCTGCTGCAGGGTGCGGATGTTCTGCGTCACCTCCTCGCCGATCTCGCCGTCGCCACGCGTTGCGGCCTGCACCAGCACGCCGTCCTCGTAGCGCAGGCTCATCGCGAGGCCGTCGAACTTGAGTTCGCACACGTAGTCGATCGCAGGCGCGTCCTCGGCCAGCCCCAGTTCGCGCCGCACGCGCGCATCGAAAGCGCTGGCACCGCTGGCCGTGATGTCGGTTTCGGTGCGGATCGACAGCATCGGCACCCGGTGCCGAACCTTGACGAAGCCGTCGAGCACCTTGCCGCCGACGCGCAGGGTCGGCGAATCGGGCGTTCGCAACTCGGGATGTTCTGCTTCCAGCGCCTGCAGACGCTGGAACAGCTTGTCGTACTCGGCGTCGGGCAGCTCGGGCGTGTCGAGCACGTAATACAGGTGCGCGTGGCGGCGCAACTGCTCGCCCAATGCGGCGGCTTCGCGTGCCGCGTCCTCCGGCTTCGTCATCTTGTGTCTCCGGAAAGCGGTTAGCTGAACAACCTGCGCGCCAGCGGCGAACCCGCCGCCAGGTCGCGTGAATCGAGCGTGTCGTAGAGCTGCTCGAGGTCGGCGCCGATCACGTCCATGGTTTCGTCGCGCAGCAACTTGCCGTCGCTGTCGGTCACCACGCCGTCCATCTCGCGCGCGAGCGCTGCAGCCACCTCGCGCATGCGCTCGAACGGGCGCTCGCCGCGCTCGACCTGCGGCACGTCGAGGCTCAGCGTGAGTTCGCGGATGGCCGACTGGGCCGGGTCGTCGGCCAGTGCGGCCTGCGTATCGAACGACAGGCCCAGGATCGGCGGCATGCCGGGCTCGCCGGTCGGCAGCACCATGCGGCCGGGGATCATGCCGGCCACGAACCCATGCCGGGCCGCGTTCTGCTGCACATAGCCCGGGCTCCAGGCGGCATGCAGCGCGCGCAGCACGAAGCCGAGCTGGGCGTCGTGCGAGCTGGCGAACTGGTCGAGCTCGCGCGCGCGCGCCACCTCGTCGAGCATCTCGGGAAATTCGGGGGCGCCGTTGACCGCGTCGGCAAAGGCCTGTGCCTTGACGACGAACTCGGAGTATTCGATCTCGTTGAGCGCGCCGGTGCGGTTGGCGAGCTGAACGCCCACCTGGAACGCGCCATAGCGCTGGCCGGGTGCGGGCTGCTCCCATTCGGCCGTGTATTCGTTGAGGCCTTCGATCGCCACCGGTTTGCTGCCGGCGCGGCGGGTCGCAGGCATGGCCGCCAGCGCCGCATCGCCCGAAGCCAGGCCGTCGAGCGAAACGGGTGCGATCACGTCGATCAGCGGGTCGAGGCCGCCCCTGCGGTCGCCGACGGGCGGCGCCAGCGCCGCAGGCGCCGGCAGGTCGGGATCGAACAACGGCTCATGCCGCTCGTTGCCGGGCACCGAGTGCGGGTCGATGTGCAGCACCGGTTCCGAGCCGTCCGGCGGCGGCGACGCTTCGAGCGGCGCGGGCTGCGTGGCATCGGGCTGGCGCGGCGCGTTGCGGCGCGACATCCAGGCGTTGTAGCCGACGACCGTCGCAAGGACGAGCCCACCCAGAATCGCCAGCGCAACGGTCAAGCTGCTCATTGGAAGACCTCCGCGCTGCGCGCTGCGGTGCGAGCTTGCGTGGGGCGGCCCTGCGCGGCGCTCATGCCGCCTCGACCAGCGACTTCGCTGCCTCCATGTCCACCGCCACGATGCGCGAAACGCCCTGCTCCTGCATCGTCACGCCGATGAGCTGCTCGGCCATCTCCATCGCGATCTTGTTGTGGCTGATGAAGAGGAACTGGGTTTCGCGGCTCATGGCGGTCACGAGTTTGGCATAGCGCTCGGTGTTGGCGTCGTCCAGCGGCGCGTCGACTTCGTCCAGCAGGCAGAAAGGGGCCGGGTTCAGCTGGAAGATCGCGAACACCAGCGCGATGGCGGTCAGGGCCTTCTCGCCACCCGACAGCAGGTGGATGGTCTGGTTCTTCTTGCCGGGCGGCTGTGCCATCACCTGCACGCCGGAATCCAGAATTTCGTCGCCGGTCATCATGAGCTTGGCGGTGCCACCGCCGAACAGCTCGGGGAACATGCGGCTGAAGTGTTCGTTGACGATCTTGAAGGTGCCGCCGAGCAAGTCGCGCGTTTCGCCGTCGATCTTGCGGATCGCGTCTTCCAGCGTGCCGATCGCTTCGTTCAGGTCGGCGGACTGGGCGTCGAGGAAGGTCTTGCGCTCACTGGCGATGGCAAGCTCGTCGAGCGCGGCCAGATTGACCGCGCCGAGCGATGCCACTTCGCGGTTCAAGCGGTCGATCTCGCTCTGCAGGCCGGTCAGGCGCACCTTGTCGGTTTCGATCGACAGCGCCAGCGCCTCGAGATCGGCCTTCGCATCGGCCAGCAGCTGAGCGTACTGCTCGAAGCCGAGGCGCGCGGCCTGTTCCTTGAGCTGGAACTCGGTGATGCGCTGGCGCAGCGGCTCGAGTTCGCGTTCAAGCTGCAGGCGCCGTTCGTCGCTGGCGCGCAGCTTGATGGTGAGGTCGTCGTACTGGCTGCGCGTGGCGCCGAGCGTGGTTTCGCGCTCGAGCTTGAGCGCCAGCGCGTCCTGCAGGCCGGCCTTCGCGGCGGCATCGGACAGCCGGGTGAGCTCGCCCTGGGCACGCTCTTCTTCGTCGGCCAAGGCCACCGATTGCTGCGCCGCGGTTTCGATTGCGCGGCTCAGCTCGCCGCGGCGTGCTTCAAGGGTGCGCTGGGCAAAGGTGGCCTCTTGCGCCTGCCGTTCCAGGCTGCGGTGCTGCTCGCGGCTGGCCGTGAGCAGCCGGCCGGCCTCGATCACGCGTTCGTCGAGTTGGGCGTGCCGCTCCTGGCTGTCGGCCAGCTGCATGTCGAGTTCTTCGAAGCGCGCTTCGGCGGCAATGCGGCGTTCCTGCAGCTCCTCGAGTTGCGCATCGACCTCGCCGAGGTCGGTGGCCAATTGTTCGCTGCGGGCGCGGGTCTGTTCGGCGAGCTGGGTGAGGCGCAGCGTTTCGACCTGCAGCTCATGCGCACGCGACTGGGTTTCAGCCGCTTCGCGCCGCGCGCCGACGAGCCGCGAGGCCGCATCGCCATATGCCGCTTCGGCGCGCATGAGCGCCGTGCGCGCCTCGTCGCTGATGAGGGCCTGCGCGCGCAACTGGCGTTCCAGGTTTTCCATCTCCTGCTGGCGCGCCAGCAGGCCGGCCTGCTCGGAATCCTGCGCGTAGAAGCCCACGCTGTGCGCCGCGACCGCGTGGCCGCTCTGCACGTAGATCACTTCGCCTGGCTGCAGCTTGCCGCGCTGCGCCAGCGCCTCCTCGAAGCTGGTGGCGGTGTAGCAGCCATGCAGCCAGTCGACCAGCAGGGCCTGCAAGCCGGCGTCGCTCAACCGCAGCAGATCCGAAAGACGCGGCAAGGCGGACGCGCCTTGCACCGGGCCGGCACTCGGCGGCGTGTAGAACGCCAGCTTGGCCGGAGGCGCATCGGCGCCGAAAGCCCGCACCATGTCGAGCCTGCTGACTTCGAGCGCGCCCATGCGTTCGCGCAGCGCCGATTCGAGCGCGTTCTCCCAGCCCTGCTCGATGTGGATGCGGCTCCACAGTCCCTGTAGGCCGTCGAGCCCGTGCTTGGCCAGCCAGGGCGCCAGCTTCCCGTCGGTCTTGACCTTTTCCTGCAGCGCCCTGAGCGCCTCGAGCCTGGCCGACAGCTCGGCATGGCGCGCGCCCTCGGTGTTGACAGCCTGTTGCCGCGCGCGGCGGTCGTCGTCGAGTTGCGGCACCGATTCCTGCAGCTCGTGCAGCCGTGCCTCGGCTTCGCTGGCGGCTTCCTGGCCAGCGGCCAGTTGCTCCTGCAGCGCGACCAGGCGCGCTTCGTCGGGGGCGTCGAGCGCACGCTGATCGGTGCGCAGCCGTTCGCTGCGCTGCTGCAGCTGGCGCGATTGCTCGTCGATGTTGCGCTGGTCCGCCGCCAGCACCTGGATCTGCTGCTGCACCTGGACGACGCCGGTGCGCTGCGCGTTGGCCTCGTCCTGCGCGCGTTGCTGCGCCTCTTCGAGTTCGGGCATGCGCGCGTCGTGTTCTTCGAGCTGCGCGGCCAGCAGCACGGCCTGTTCTTCGGCGTCCACGCCCTGCCCGGCGAGCGTTTCGATTTCGGCCTCGGCGTCTTCGCGGCGCGTGCCCCACTGTGCGACCTGCTCGCGCAACTGAACCAGGCGCTGTTCGACACGCTGGCGCCCTTCGACCACGAAGCGGATTTCGCCTTCGAGCCGACCCACTTCGGCGCTGGCTTCGTAGAGCTTGCCCTGGGCCTGGTTCACCTGGTCGCCGGCCGCGTAGTGCGCCTGGCGCACGGTTTCAAGCTCGGACTCGATGTGGCGCAGGTCGGCCGTCCTGCTTTCGAGGTCGTTGATCGCCTTCTCTGCGTCAGCCTTGATCTTCGACTGGTCGTTCTCGCTCTCGCTGCGCTTGAGGAACCAGAGCTGGTGCTGCTTCTTCGTGGCATCGCCCTGCAGCTGGTTGTAGCGCGCGGCCACCTCGGCCTGCTTCTCGAGGCGCTCGAGGTTGCTGTTGAGTTCGCGCAGGATGTCTTCGACGCGCGTGAGGTTTTCGCGCGTGTCGCCAAGGCGGCTCTCGGTCTCGCGGCGGCGTTCCTTGTACTTGGAGACACCGGCCGCCTCTTCGAGGAACAGGCGCAGCTCTTCGGGCTTGGATTCGATGATCCGGCTGATCGTGCCCTGGCCGATGATGGCGTAGGCGCGCGGCCCGAGGCCGGTGCCGAGAAACACGTCCTGCACATCGCGCCGGCGCACCGGCTGGTTGTTGATGTAGTAGCTCGAGGTGCCGTCGCGCGTGAGCACCCGCTTGACCGCGATTTCGGTGAACTGGCTCCACTGGCCGCCGGCGCGGTGGTCGGCGTTGTCGAACACCAGTTCGACGCTGGAGCGGCTGGCCTGCTTGCGCGTGGTGGTGCCGTTGAAGATCACGTCCTGCATCGACTCGCCGCGCAGTTCGGAAGCGCGCGATTCGCCGAGCACCCAACGCACGGCATCCATGATGTTCGACTTGCCGCAACCGTTCGGCCCGACCACGCCGACCAGCTGGCCCGGCAGCAGGAAGTTGGTGGGTTCGGCGAACGATTTGAAGCCGGAGAGCTTGATGGAGTTGAGACGCACGACTTGTCGGCCCCCTCGGCTGGATGCCAAGGTGTTGATTTGTAAGGAAAAATGCACAACCTGGCGGCTGCCACCCGAGGCGACGATGATAACGTGCGGCCCATGCGCCATTTGCCCCTTTTCCCCTCCCGCAGCCGTCACGCCATGCTGTGCGGCACGGCGGCCTGGCTGCTCGGGGTGGCCGGTTGCAGCAGCGTCATCAATTCGACCGAGCGGGCCCAGCCGTATGCCAACAACGAATGGCTGCAGTCCGGTGCCAACCGCATCGCCAACCTCGCGCTGCGCGACAACCTGCAGTCGATCCGGCGCGTCCAGCTGTCGCTCTACCGCCGCAACCCGCGCGAATGGCGCAAATGGGCCAAGAGCCCCGAAGATGCGATCCAGCGCACCTGGGACGCCGTGATGCAGGGCACGCCGCTGCCGGAACTGCGCGGCGCGGTCGGCATCGACGCGATCCGCATGGCCTTCGACACCGGACCGCAGACCTTCCAGGGCGACCGGGTTGCAGCACTCGTGGTCGGCTGGGCCAGCATGCTCAAGGAGGCCAACGGCAACACCTGGGACCAGACCATGATCGACGGCGTGAATGCCGAGAACAGCTACCGCGCCGCGCGCAACGTCGAGATCTCGCTGTGGTTGATCAGCTCGAAGACCGGCCCGGACGGCCAGCCGCTGCTGCTGGCCACCGAGATCAGCGATCGCGGACGCAACCTGGTGACCGACCGCGAGCTGTCGAAGGTGGTGGCCCGGCTCGACCTGATGGCGGCCCAGGCCGACGAGAAGTACCGGCGCGCCGCGCTCGATTTCAGCCAGAACCTGTTTTTGGGCAGCCTCGGCCCGTTCTTTGCAATGGTCAAGCCCTGACGAACCAGGGCAACGGGCACGGCGCGGCACCTAAAATGCCCCGCGACCTCTCCCCCTCCACTCTTTCCGGGCATCTCATGAGTTCCATCAATTTCATCGGCGGCGAAAAAGGCGGTGTCGGCAAGTCGGTCACGGCACGGGTGCTGGCGCAATACTTCATCGATCGCAGCCGTCCCTTCACGGGCTACGACACCGACCGGTCGCACAGCTCCTTCACGCGCTTCTACGAAGGCTTCGCCTCGCCCGTGGTGGTGGACAGCTTCGAGGGCCTCGACACCATCGTGAACGGTTTCGAGACCAACCCGCACCAGAGCGTGATCGTCGACCTTGCCGCGCAAACGCTGGCCCCGCTGTCGCGCTGGATCAAGGAATCGGACCTGTTCGACGTGTTCAAGGAACTCGGCATCGCGGTCAACTTCTGGCACGTGCTCGACGACGGCCGCGACTCCACCGACCTGCTCGGCCGCCTGATCGACACCTTCGGCGACCGGCCCAACTACATCGTGGTGCAGAACTACGGCCGCGGCAGCGACTTTGCGATGCTGCTCGGCTCGCAGTCGCTGGCCAAGGCCACTGCCAACGGCGCCCAGGTGATCGCGATGCCGCGCCTGCACGACACCAGCATGCGCAAGATCGATGCGCAGAACACCAGCTTCTGGAAGGCCGTGCACGACAAGGAAGGCCCGAACGCGCTCGGCCTGCTCGAGCGCCAGCGCGTCAAGACCTGGCTGGCAACCGCTTACGCGGCATTCGACACGCTGCCGTTGTAAGGCCTAGCGCTCGGCCATCACGACCACCACCTGCGCGTCGGCCTTGCCCGTCGACAGGTAGATGTGCCCGACGCCGCTGTCGAAGTACGCCGACTCCTGGCGCTTGAGTTCGATCGCTTCGCCCGTCTCGAAGTGGATGCGCACGCTGCCCGACAGGACCATCACGAATTCCTGGCCGGCATGGCGGATGAAGTCCGGAAACTGGCTCAGGGCACGCGCCACGATGGTGCCGTGCAGCGGCGTCATGCGCTTGCCCGGAAAGTCGGTCGCGAGCATGCGGTAGTCGTAGTTCTGGCTGTCATAGCCCGGTGCGGCGTCCAGCGTCGAGCGCACCACCACGGGCCTCTTCCCCCCGTCGACCGGCGCTGCCTGGGCGCGCGGGTCGAACAGTTGGGCAATGTCCACCTCGAGCGCCCGCGCCACTGCTGCGAACTTCTCGTAGCTCACCGAGATCTGGCCCAGTTCAATCTTTGACAGCGTCGACAGGGCGACACCCGACCGCTCGGACAGCGCCTTCAGCGTCAGGCGCCGGCCCTTGCGGATCTCGCGCAAGCGCTCACCCATGCGCGCACGATCCGGCGGCGCCGCACTGCGCTTTCCGGAGGGCTTGACAGGCATCGCTTTCCCCATGATTGGCACGATTCTCGCATGAGAGAATTCTCGTATGAGAGAATTTGACATCATCATCCTTGGAGCCGGCATCGCCGGCGCGTCGGCTGCATTCCGCCTGGCCGGGCACCGCAGCGTGCTGCTGCTGGAGCGCGAATCACAACCCGGCTACCACTCGACCGGACGCTCTGCGGCGATGTTCATGGAAAGCTACGGCCCGCCGGCGGTGCGTGCCCTCACGCGGGCCAGCCGCGCGTTCTACGAGCAGCCGCCGGCCGGCTTCACGTCCGAACCCCTGCTGACGCCGCGTGGCGTGCTCTACCTAGCCACCCACGGCCAGGAGGCCCAGCTGCAGTCAACGCGCAGCGAACTGGCCCCCGCCTGCCCGGACCTGGAACTGTTCGATGCCGACGCGACGCTGGCCCGGGTCAGTTGCCTGCGGCCCGAGATGGTCCACGCCGCGCTGTTCGAGCCGGGCGCACAAGACATCGACGTGCATGCCCTGCACCAGGGCTTTCTGCGCGGCTTTCGCCAGCTCGGTGGTGAACTGCGCACCGGCGTGCAACCGCGGGCCGCCATGCGATCCGGCACGCACTGGGACTTGCAGCTGCCCGATGGCGAGACGGTTCGAGCACGCAGCGTCGTCAATGCGGCAGGCGCCTGGGCCGACGAAGTGGCCGCTCTTTTCGGCGCGGCGCCGATCGGCCTGGTGCCGCACCGGCGCAGTGCCTTCACCTTCAAGGCGCCCGACGGCACAGATGCCTCCGGCTGGCCGGCCGTGGTCGGTGTCGACGAGAGCTACTACTTCAAGCCCGATGCCGGCCAATTGCTGGGCTCGCCCGGCAACGCCGACCCCACGGTGCCGCACGACGTGGTGCCCGAGGAGATCGACATCGCGATGGGCATCCACCAGATCGAAAGCGTCTCCACCTTGAGCATCCGCCGCCCGACCAGCACCTGGGCAGGCTTGCGCTCTTTCGTGCGCGATGGCGAAATGGTGATCGGCGAGGATGGCGCCTGTCCCGGTTTTTTCTGGCTCGCGGCACAGGGCGGCTATGGCATTCAGAGTGCGGCCGCCGCCAGCGCGTTGGCCGATGCGTTGTTGCGCGACGTGCCCCTGCCGGAAGAACTGGTTCGACACGGCGTCGAGCCTTCAGCGCTGTCGCCGGCGCGCCTGCGTTGAACCGGAATTGCCAGCCATGAACAACACCACCGCCTCCCGCTCGTCAGTCCTCGACGACGCCCTGGCGGAAGCCACCGCGCGCTATGGTGCCCGCAATCCCGCCAGCGAAAAGGCGCTGGCCGAAGCGGCCGACGTGCTGCCCGCGGGCAACACCCGCAGCGTGCTGTTCCATACGCCCTTTCCGCTGGCGATGGCGCGCGGCGAAGGCTGCCACCTGTGGGATGTCGATGGCCATCGCTACCTGGATACGTTGGGCGAATTCACGGCGGGCATCTACGGCCACTCGAATCCGGTGATCCAGCAGGCCATCGTCAGCGCCTTGCACGACGGGTTGAGCCTGTCTTCGCACACACCGCGCGAGGGCCTGCTCGCGCACGAGATCCAGCGCCGCTTTCCCGGCATGGCCCTGCTGCGCTTCACCAACTCCGGAACCGAGGCCAACCTGATGGCGCTGGCCGCAGCAGCGGTGCACACCGGGCGGCGCAAGGTGCTGGTGTTCGACGGCGCCTACCACGGCGGCGTACTGTCCTTCGGCGGTGGCGGCTCGCCGGTGAACGTGCCGCACGCCTTCCTCGTCGCACGCTACAACGACCTCGAAGCCGCACAGGCGCTGGTGCGCACACACAGCGCGGATCTGGCAGCGATCCTGGTCGAGCCCATGCTGGGCGCGGGCGGCTGCATCCCGGGGCAGCCGGCGTTTCTGCACGGGTTGCGTGCGCTGGCCGACGAATGCGGCGCCCTGCTGATCCTCGACGAGGTGATGACCTCGCGGCTGTCGAGCGGCGGCCGTCAGGCGCAACTGGATCTGGCGCCCGATCTCACCACGCTTGGCAAGTACTTCGGCGGCGGGCTCTCGTTCGGCGCCTTCGGCGGGCGCGCCGATGTGATGTCGCGCTTCGATCCGCGCCGGCCGGATGCGCTGGCCCACGCCGGTACGTTCAACAACAACACGCTGACGATGGCGGCAGGCCTGGCCGGCCTGACGCAGGTGTTGACACCGGCCGCACTCGATGCGCTGAACCAGCGCGGCGAACAATTGCGCGAGGGGCTCAATGCGGTGTTCGCACAACACGCGGTGAATCTGCAGTTCACTGGCCTGGGCTCGGTGATGCAGCTGCACGCCACCGCGCGTCCGTTGCGCAATGCGGCCGACCTGGCCGGCGCCGACGATCGCGTCAAGGCGCTGCTGTTCTTCGATCTGCTGGAGCGTGGCGTCTTTCTGGCGCGGCGCGGTCTGGTTGCCCTGTCGCTGCCGTTCGGCGACGCACAGGCCGATGAATTCGTGGCGGCACTGGAAGCAGTCGTCGCCGCGCGCCGCGGCCTGTTGCCGACGGTCGGCTGAAATTCTTCAACCCTTTTTATCAAGCAAGCTCACCATGCAACACATTCCCTTCAAGGCATTGCGCCGCACGCTGTTCGCCGGCAGCCTCGTCTTCATCGCCGGGCTCGCGTCCGCAGCCGGTTACCCGGAACGACCGCTGGTTCTGGTGGCGCCCTTCTCGGCCGGCGGCGCGGCCGATGTGCTGGCCCGCATCCTTGCAAAGAAGCTCGAAGAGCAACTCGGGCAGCCGGTGGTGGTCGAGAACAAGCCCGGCGCCGGCACCGCCATTGGCGCGGCCGCCGTCGCCAATGCCAAGCCCGATGGCTACACGCTGCTCATCAGTTCCAACTCCACCTTCACGCTGAACCCTGCACTGCAATCCAAGCTGTCGTACGACCCGGCCAAGGGGTTCGATGCGATCGGCATGGTCGGCTCGGTCGCACTGGCGGTGCTGGTGAACCCCTCGGTCGCGGCCAACGGCGTGAAGGAACTGGTGGCGGCCGCCAAGGCCAGCCCCGACAAATACGTCTACGGCAGCTTCGGCAACGGCACCAGCTCGAACTTCGCTGGCGCGATGTTCAATGCCAGCACCGGTCTGTCGATGACGCACATCCCCTACAAGGGTAGCGCGCCGCTGATGACCGACCTGATCGGCGGCCAGATCCCGGTGTCCTTCGACACCGTGGTGGCGGCCGGGCCACAGCGCAAGAACGGCAAGGTCAAGGTGCTGGCCGTCACCACAGCCAAGCGCTCGGCCCTGATGCCCGACGTTCCCACCGTGGCCGAGAGCGGCTACCCGGGCTACGAGCTCAATGCCTGGATCGCGCTGGTCGCGCCGCGCGGACTGCCAGCCGACGTCAAGGCGCGCCTCGAGAAAGCGCTGGCCACGACGATGGCAACGGCCGACACGCAGGACCGGATGAAGAACGCCGGTTTCGAGCCCGGCTACCAGGCAATTCCCGACTGGGCCGGCATGGTCACGGCCGATACGGCACGCATGCGCAAGATCGCCGAGCAATCGCAGATCAAGGCAGAGTAGCCGTGGACAGCGCCCTGCCCGAACTCTCCGCGGTCGAGCTGCGCCGGCTGATCGGCAGCCGCCAGCTGTCGCCGGTCGAACTGATGCAGGCCTGCATCGGGCGCATCGAGGCGCTGAATCCGGCCGTCAATGCCGTCTGCGCCACCGATTTCGGGCGTGCGCTCGACAGCGCGCGTGCGGCCGAGCAGCAGATCATGCGCGGTGCGCCGCTCGGCCCGCTGCACGGCCTGCCGCTGGGCGTGAAAGACCTGCAGGACACTGCCGGCCTGCTCACCACCTACGGCAACGTGCGGCTGCGTGGCAACGTGCCGGCGGCCGACAACGCACTGGTGGCCAGGCTCCGGGCCGCGGGCGCCATCGTCACCGCCAAGACCAACGTGCCCGACATGGGCGCGGGCGCCAACACCCGCAACCCGGTGTGGGGCGCCACCGGCAACCCCTTCGACCCGACCCGCAACGCGGGCGGTTCTTCGGGCGGCTCGGCGGCGGCACTGGCGGTCGACATGCTGCCCATGTGCACCGGCTCCGATACCGGCGGGTCGCTGCGCATCCCGGCCGCCCTGTGCGGCGTGGTGGGCCTGCGGCCCTCGCCCGGCCTGGTGGCCAACGATGCAAGGCCTCTCGGCTGGTCCGTCATCTCGGTGCTCGGCCCGATGGGGCGCGGCGTGGCCGACGTCGCGCTGCAACTGGCGTCGAGTGTCGGCTTCGATGCGCGCGATCCGCTCTCCTACCCGGTGGACGGCGCCTCGATCTGGCCGCTCGAGCCGGTCGACCTGTCGACCCTGCGCGTCGGCTACACCGAAGACTTCGGCCTGTGCATCGTCGACCCGGAGATCCGGCGGGTGTTCCGCCAGCGCGTGGAAGCGATCCGTCCGCTGGTGGCGCGCTGCGAGCCGGTGGCGCTCGAACTCGGCGACGCCGACCGCGCGTTCGACACGCTGCGTGCCGAGAGCTTCGTTGCCGCGTTTGCCGACACCTATCGCGATGCACCCGAAACGCTGGGCCCGAACGTGCGGGCCAATGTCGAGATGGCCGCCGCCATCACGCTGGCCGACCGCGCATGGGCCCATCTGGAGCAGACCCGCGTAGCGCGGCAGTTCGCACGCGCGTTCGAGCAGTTCGACCTGATCATTGCGCCGACCACGCCGGTGACGCCTTTTCCGTGGACGGAACTCTATGCCGAGCGCATCGACGACCAAGCGATGCGCAACTACTACCACTGGCTCGGCCTGACCTACGTGGTGACGCTCGCCACCAACCCCGCGCTGTCGCTGCCGTGCGGCGTCGACGAGCACGGCATGCCGTTCGGGCTGCAGATGGTGGGCCGGCTGCGCGGCGATGCGGCCCTGCTCGCTGCCGCCCAGAGCCTGGAACAGGCCTTTGCCTCGACGGCTGCGCTGGCGCGACCCCGGCCGGATCTGCAGGCGCTGAGCATGCCCCGGCCCGAGTTGAAATCGATCGTGACCCATCCGCCGCTGACAGAGGGCAGCGCGCCGGCCGCGGCCGGCCTCAACGCCGTTTGAGCGGCGCTCAGGCGCCCGTGGCGGCGCTCAGTGACCTGGGCGCGTCGCTGCGGCGGCTGAACAGCAAGCCGATCAGCAGCAGGCCGAACACCACAAACGAGATGAACGACCAGTTGGCGATCGACAGGCCCAGAAAGGTCCAGTCGATCTTGGAGCAGTCGCCACTGCCCTTGAAGATCATCGGCAGCGCGCGCTGCAGCGGGAAGGTTTCGATCATTCCGTAGATGTCGCGCCCGCAACTCACGAACTCGGGCGGATTCCACTGCAGCCAGCTCTGGCGCGCGGCAGTGAAGGCACCGCCCGCGGCCGCCACCAGTGCCAGCAGTGCGGCCGGGACCTGCCAGCCTCTTTTGCCGGTAGCGCCCGCCAGTCCGGTGAAGAGCGCGACCAGAACAAGCGCATAGCGCTGCACCACGCACATCGGGCAGGGCTCGAGCCCGACCACATGCTGCAGGTACATGCCGAAGGCGAGCATCGCCAGGCAGGCGACGCAGATCAGCGCGAACGCACGGCGCGGAGCGCCAAAGTACCAATCGATCAAGGAGAAACCCAGTCTTCAACGAACACTCTGGCTTTGCGCGGCGTGGCGACAACGGTGTCGCCCTCGTTCAAACCCAGATCCCGGAACTGTTGCGCAGGGAGTTGCGCTTCGATGATGGTTCCGGAGCCCGGATTATCTGGATTCGATTCGACCGGCTCAAGTTCCAGCCGCGCGATCGGGCCGACCACGATGGCGCGCGTGAGCGTTGCCACGATGCCGCTGGTGACGCCGGGTACATGGCGCGTGATCGCGAGATCGTGCGGCCGCACATAGGCCAGCGCCTTGCTGTCCTGCACCAGGTTGTGCTCGGGCGCATGCAGGCGGATGCCCTCGACCTGCACCTCGCCCTCGTGCGCGCGGCCGTGGAACAGGTTCACGTCGCCCAGGAAGCCATAGACGAACGGGCTCGCCGGGTGATCCCACACCTCCTGCGGCGAGCCGACCTGCTCGATCTGGCCCTTGTTGATGACGACCACGCGATCGGCCACCTCGAGCGCTTCTTCCTGGTCGTGCGTGACGAAGATCGAGGTGACGTGCAGCTCGTCGTGCAGGCGGCGCAGCCAGCGGCGCAGTTCCTTGCGCACCTTCGCATCCAGCGCGCCGAAGGGCTCGTCGAGCAGCAGCACCTTGGGCTCGACCGCGAGCGCGCGCGCCAGAGCGATGCGCTGGCGCTGCCCGCCCGAGAGTTGCGAGGGGTAGCGATCGGCCAGCCAGTCGAGCTGCACCAGCTTCAGCAGGTCCAGCACCTTCTTCTTGATCTGCGCCTCGCCCGGACGCTCCCGACGCGGCTTGACGCGCAGGCCGAAGGCCACGTTCTCGAACACCGTCATGTGGCGGAACAGCGCGTAGTGCTGGAACACGAAGCCGACCTGGCGCTCACGCACATGCACGTCGGTGGTGTCTTCGCCCGAGAACAGGATGTTGCCGGCGTCGGCCGTCTCCAGCCCCGCGATGATGCGCAGCAGCGTGGTCTTGCCGCAGCCCGAGGGGCCGAGCAGTGCGACCAGTTCGCCCGAGGCGATGTCGAGGTTGACGTTGTTCAGCGCGCGGAAGTCGCCGAAGCGTTTGCTGACGTTGCGGATTTCGATGCTCATCTTGTTCTCTCTTTCAGGCCGCCGGGGGCCGTTCGGGCGGCAATTCGGCAATCGCCTTCATTTCGCGCTCGTGGCGCCACTCGATCACCGACTTGATTACCAGCGTGACCAGCGCCAGGATCGCCAGCAGCGACGCACAGGCGAAGGCCGCCACCGACTGGTACTCGTTGTAGAGCACTTCCACATGCAGCGGAATGGTGTTGGTCTGGCCGCGGATGTGGCCCGACACCACCGACACCGCACCGAACTCGCCCATGGCGCGCGCATTGCAAAGGATCACGCCATACAGCAGGCCCCACTTGATGTTGGGCAGCGTCACGCGCCAGAAGGTTTGCCAGCCGGTCGCGCCGAGCACGATCGCGGCCTGCTCCTCGTCGCTGCCCTGGGCCTGCATCAGCGGGATCAGTTCGCGCGCGATGAACGGGAAGGTCACGAACACGGTGGCCAGCACGATGCCGGGCACCGCGAAGATGATCTTGATGTTGTGCTCCGAGAGCCAGGGCCCGAGCCAGCCCTGCGCGCCGAAGACCAGCACATAGATCAGGCCCGCCACCACCGGCGACACCGCGAACGGCAGGTCGACCAGCGTGGTCAGGAAGGCCTTGCCGCGGAACTCGTACTTGGCAATCGCCCAGGCGGCGGCCACGCCGAACACCAGGTTCAGCGGCACCGCGATGGCGGCCGTGATCAGCGTGAGTTCGATCGCGCTCCAGGCATCGGGCTCCTGCAGCGCCTCGATGTAGGCACCCAGGCCCTTGCGCAGGGCTTCGGCCGCCACGGCCGCGAGCGGGAGCACCAGGAACAGCAGCATGAACAGCAGCGCGACGGTGATCAGCGTCCAGCGCACCCAGGCGGATTCGGTGGTGCCGGAAGTGGCACGGCGAATGACTTTGGAAGGCGCACTCATCACACACCTCCCGAACGTCGGCGCTGCCAGGCCTGCAATCCGTTGATCACGAGCAGCAGCACGAACGAGAAGAACAGCATCACCAGCGCGACCGCCGTGGCGCCCGCGTAGTCGTACTGCTCGAGCTTGCCGATGATGATCAGCGGCGTGATCTCGGACACCATCGGCATGTTGCCGGCGATGAAGATCACAGAGCCGTATTCACCGATGGCACGCGCGAAGGCCATCGCAAAGCCAGTCAGCAGCGCCGGCGCGATCGACGGGAAGATCACCTTGGTGAAGGTCTGCAGCCGCGTGGCGCCGAGCGAGGTGGCGGCCTCTTCCAGCTCCTTCTCGGTGTCTTCGAGCACCGGCTGCACCGTGCGCACCACGAACGGCAGGCCGATGAAGATCAGCGCGATCACGATGCCGGCCGGCGTGAAGGCGAGCTTGATGCCGTGCGGCTCGAGATACTGCCCGATCCAGCCGTTGCCGGCCAGTAGCGCAGTCAGCGAGATGCCGGCAACCGCGGTCGGCAACGCGAACGGCAGGTCGACCAGCGCGTCGACGATGCGCTTGCCCGGGAACTTGTAGCGCACCAGCACCCAGGCCACGAGCAGGCCGAACACCAGGTTCACCAGCGCCGCGATCAGCGAGGCGCCGAAGGTCAGCTTGTAGGAGTGCACCACGCGGGGCGCGCTCACGGCCGTCCAGAACTGCTCCCAGGTGAGCGTGAAGGTCTTGAACACCAGCGCCGACAGCGGGATCAGCACGATCAGGCTCAGGTACAGCACCGTGTAGCCCAGGGTCAGATTGAAACCGGGCAGAACGCGGCGCGACGCCCGCGCGGCGCCGCCATGCGAAAGCGGCGCTGCCACGGACGGCAGCGCCGAAGAGACGACTCCACTCATGATTTTTTACTTGGCGCCGGGCGTATAGAGTTTGTCGAACTGGCCACCGTCGTTGAAGTGGATCTTTTGCGCTTCGCTGAGGCTGCCGAACAGTTCCGCCACGGTGAACAGCTGCACCGGCTTGAAGGTGGCGGCGTACTTCTTGAGCACGGCCTGCGAGCGCGGGCGCAGCGCATGCTTGGCGGCGAGTTCCTGCGCCTCTTCGGAATAGAGCCAGTCGAGATAGGCCTTGGCCAGCTCGCCGGTGCCTTTCTTGGCGGTGGTGCGTTCGACCACGGCCACCGGGTTCTCGGCCAGCACGCTGATCGACGGGTAGACCGCATCGACCTTGCCGGCGCCGAACTCACGGTCGATCGACACGACTTCCGATTCGAAGGTGATCAGCGCGTCGCCGATGTTGCGTTGCAGGAATGCGGTGGTCGCGTCGCGCCCGCCGCGCGCCAGGATCGGCACGTTCTTGAACAGCTTGCCGACGAACTCGGCCGCCTGCGCGTCGGTGCCGCCCTTCTTCTTCACGTAGCCCCAGGCGGCCAAGTAGGCGTAGCGGCCGTTGCCGCCGGTCTTGGGGTTGACGATCACCACCTGCACACCGGGCTTGATCAGGTCGTCCCAATCCTTGATGCCCTTCGGGTTGCCGTTGCGCACCAGCATCAGCATGGTCGAGGTGGTCGGCGCCGCGTTGTCGGGGAAGCGCTTGGCCCAGTCCTTGGCGACCACGCCCTTCTCGGCCAGGAACTCCACGTCGGTGGTGGTGTTCATCGTCACCACGTCGGCATCGAGGCCGTCGGCGACGGCGCGCGCCTGGGCGCTGGAGCCCGCGTGCGACTGGTCGATCTTGACGTCCTTGCCCGTGGTCTTCTTGTAGTGCGCGACGAACGCGGTGTTGTAGTCCTTGTAGAACTCGCGTGCCACGTCGTACGACACGTTCAGCAGCGTGCTGCTCTGCGCGAAGGCGGCGGAGCCGGCGAACAAGGCAAGGCCGGCGAGAAGGATCTTTGTTCTGGAAGTCATAGGGTGGCCAAAGGTTCGATGGAATCCCGACGTGCCGGCCGCTGCGCCGGCGTGTCGGTCAGCGACTGCAGCAGCGCCAGGCCCAAGGGCCAGTCGCCGTGTCCGGAGTCGATGTTGATGTGGCCCGCATTCTGCATGCGGACGAATTCGCTGCCCCAGGCACGGGCATAGGCGCCTGCCAGCCGCACCGGGCAAAAGGGGTCGTTGCTGCTCGCCACCACGACGCTGCGGTACGGCAGCTTCGCGAACGGCACCGGCGCGAAATCCGACAGCACCGCACGCCGCTCGGGATCTGCCGGCGCCACCAGCAGGGCACCGGCGATGCGCGCCACGGCCGCGTGGCCCAGGTGTGCGGTCGCGATACAGCCCAGGCTGTGCGCCGCAATCACCACCGGCTCCGGTCGCGAAAGAATGAGCTTCTCGAGGTTGCCGACCCAGGCCTCGCGCGATGGCGTGACCCAGTCGTCCTGCACCACCCGCTCGGCACCTGCCAACTGCTCGGCCCAGAGACTCTGCCAATGGCCCGGGCCCGAGTCGCGCCAGCCCGGAACGATGACCAGCCTGCTGCTCACTTGTTCGGCTGCGGCGTCAAGCGCAGGTACGGCCGCACGGCATTGAAGCCCTTGGGGAAGCGCTGTGCGAGTTCGGCCGGATCCTGCAGCGAGGGAATGATGACGACCTCGTCGCCGTCCTTCCAGTTGGCCGGCGTCGCGACCTTGTGGCTGTCGGTGAGCTGCAGCGAATCGATCACGCGCAGGATCTCGTCGAAATTGCGGCCGGTGCTGGCCGGGTAGGTCAGCGTGGTGCGGATCACGTGCTTCGAATCGATGATGAAAACGCTGCGCACCGTGGCGGTGGCCGATGCGTTCGGGTGAATCATGTCGTAGAGGTTCGCCACCGTGCGGTCGGCGTCGGCCAGGATCGGAAAGTTGACCGTGGTGTTCTGCGTCTCGTTGATGTCGCTGATCCACTCGCGGTGCTTGTCCACCGGGTCGACGCTCACGGCGATCGGCTTCACGCCGCGCTTGGCGAACTCGGTCGAGAGCGCGGCCGTCTTGCCCAGTTCGGTGGTGCACACCGGCGTGAAATCAGCCGGGTGCGAGAACAGCACCACCCACGAGTCACCGGCCCACTGGTAGAAGTCAATCGGGCCGTCGCTGGAGTCTTGCGTGAAATTCGGGGCGGTGTCGCCGAGTCGGAGGGTGGCCATGGTCGATCCTGATAACAGTACGGCTGGCCATTGTCAGAACAAGCGCTTGGAACTCAAACGAATATCTAATTGTTTGAATATGGTGTTTATCGAATAAGCAGGCTTCAGATGACGAAGTCATGCGGCTCGTCGGCATTGAGGTTTTCGGCCAGAAACTCGATCAATTGGCGCACCGCGGGCACCAGCGCGCGGCGCGGGGGGTACATCGCGTGCGTGATGGACGCGGCCGGCCGCCAGCCGGGCAGCACTTCCACCAGACGGCCCGCCTTCAGGTCGTTGCGGCACATGTAGTCGGGCAGTATCGAGGCGCCGATGCCTTGCAGCACGGCGAAGCGCAGGCTCAGCAGGTCGTCTGCCACGTAGCGCGGCGCATGGTCGTGCCGGTGCGCGGCGCCATCGGGGCCGAACAGCTGCCAGCTGGTCGTGCCGTCGCTGCTGCCCATCGCGAGCGTGTCGAGCTGGGTCAGATCGTCCACCGTCCGGGGCGCCGGGTGGCGCCGCAGCAACTCGGGGCTTGCAACCAGCAGGGTGCGGCTTTCGCCGAAGCGCCGTGCTGCCAACGTGGCGCTGTCCTCGATGACGGCCCGCACCCGCAGCGCGATGTCGACGCCCTCCTCGATCGGATCGACCGGCCGGTTCAGCACCCACATATCGATGCGCACCAGCGGAAAACGCTTCAGGAAGGTCGGCAACAGCGGCCCCACGCTGCTGTGCGCCAGCGTTACCGGGCAGCTGATGCGCACGGTGCCGCGCGGCTCCGTCTGGATCTGGGCCACCGCCTCGGCCGCTGCCTGCGCGGCGTCGCGCATGGCGGCGCAATGGCGCAAATAGATGGTGCCGGCCGGCGTCAGCGAGAGACTGCGGGTGCTGCGCTGCAGCAGCTGCACCCCCAGCCGGACCTCCAGATCGGCCACGCGGCGCGAGAGGCGCGATTTCGGCACGCCGAGTGCGCGGCCTGCCGCGGCAAAGCCGCCGTGCTCGGCGACTTCGGCAAAAAGAACCATGTCGTTGAGATCTTGCACGGCTTATTGTCCTATCAGTGGAACGACATGGCCTATTTTTGCCTACTTATCGATCAATCGCCACAAAAATAGAATTGACCCCAAGCCGACGCCTTTGCCGGCACCTTCATCGAAAGAGAGCGAAAGATCATGAAACTGCTGCACGTCGATTCCAGTGTCCTGGGCACCAACTCGGTTTCCCGCCTGCTGACGGCCGAAGTGGTCGCCGAATGGCGCAAGAGCCATCCCGACACCACGGTCGACTATCTCGACCTCGCGGTCGACACCCCCAACCATTTCAGCGCCGATGCGCTCGCCATCAAGGTCGGGGTGCAAGCCGAGCCGACCGAAGCGCAGCGCCTTGAAAACAGCGTGTCGGAAAAGCTGGTGACCCAGTTCCTCGCGGCCGACGTGATCGTGGTCGGCGCCCCGCTCTACAACTTCAGCGTGCCAAGCCAGCTCAAGGCCTGGATCGACCGCCTGGCCCAGATCGGCCGCACCTTCAAGTACACCGACAAGGGCCCGGTCGGCCTGGCCGGCGGCAAGACCGTGATCGTGGTGTCGACCCGCGGCGGCGCCTACTCGACCAGCGAAGGCGGCCGTGCGATGGAACACCAGGAGAGCTACCTCCAGGTGGTCTTCGGCTTCTTCGGCATCACCGACGTGCGCTTCGTTCGCGCCGAAGGCTTGGCCATGGGCGACGCGCCCAAGGCCGCGGCGCTGGCCGCTGCGCGCGGCGACATCGGTGGGGCAGTCGACAAGGCCGCCAACCAGGACGTGGCCGCCCTCGCCGCCTGAGCGTCGCCCGCCCGCTCCCGCAAAAGCCCGCGCATGCGGGCTTTTGCGTTGGTGTTTCTGCGCCGTTCGCGCCGATCGACTACAACGGCACTGAACGGGCAGCGCAACGCCCGCAGGAGCAGTGAAGATGAGATTTCTGGTCGTGGGCGCGGGCGCGCTCGGTGGTTACTTCGGCGGCCGCTTGCTGCAGGCCGGGCAGGACGTGTGCTTTCTGCTGCGCCCCCGCCGCGCCGCCCAACTGGCCGCAAGCGGGCTCGTCATCAAGAGCCCCGCGGGCAATGCCCACATCCCCGCGCCACCCCATGTGCTGTCCGACGACATCGAGGCCCCTTTCGATGTCGTCATCGTCGGCTGCAAGGCCTACGACCTCGCGCAGACCATGGACTCCTTCGCCGCCGCGGTCGGGCCTGACACCGTGATCATCCCCCTGCTCAACGGCATGCAGCACCTCGACGCGCTGGCCGAACGTTTCGGCCGCGCGAAAGTGCTGGGCGGGCTTTGCCTGATCTCGGCGGTGCTCGACGACGCCGGCACCGTCCTGCACCTGAACGACATGCACGCGCTGAACTTCGGCGAACTCGACGGCGGCCGCTCGGCCCGTGTCGACGCGATCGCCGCGGCGTTCGCGACCGCCAATTTCAGCAGCACCGCGAGCGACAGCATTTTGCAGGCGATGTGGGAAAAATGGATGTTCATCGCCTCGCTCGCAGGCATCACGACCCTGATGCGCTCGTGCGTCGGCGACATCGTGAGCGCGGGCGGCAAGGACCTGGCGCTGGCGCTGCTGGACGAATGTGCTGCCATCGCCGCGCACAACGGCTTTGCGCCGAGCGCAGCGTCGCTCGAGCGCGGCCGCGCGATGGTGAGCGCGCCGGCCTCGCCCCTCACGGCCTCGATGTTCAAGGACATCGAGCGCGGCGCGCCGACCGAAGCCGACCACATCCTCGGCGACCTGCTGAGCCGGGGCGCGCAGGGTCAGCAGCCGGACCGGTCGGTGCTGCGGATCGCGTATGCGCACCTCCAGACCTACGAGGCGCGACGTTCGCGCGAGGAAGCCGCGCGGGCAGCTTGACGCTAGACGACGGCCGGCAGCGCCTTGCGCCCGCGAGGGTGGCGCGTCACGGCCGCGCCGATGGCGCGCGCGCAAAGCGGGCAGGCCCTTCGACCTTCCAGCTTCGATCGCCGGCCGGGTCGAGACTGCGCGTGCAGCGGGTCGTGCCGCCCTCGAGGTCGAGCGTGACGCTGATCTGCCAGTGCGCGCCGCGGTCACGGTCGACCAGCACAACCGCATAGCCATCCCGCGCGCCGACTGCTGCCGTCACCATCGTGGCCCGCAGCGTGGCGGTCGGGAAGCGCACCTCGAGCAGCCCGTCGAGCCAGAACTCGTCGGGCCGCGCATTGACGAAGGGCCAGGGTGCATACAGGCCGGAAGACACGATCGAGATCACCTCCACCGGACCGGACGCGCCTTCGAGCCACAGGCTCGAAACGCTCGACATGTGCCGGTCGCCCGAAAGGATCACGACGTTGCGCGCGCTGCTGTCGCGCAGCAGCTCCAGCAGGGCCTGCTGCGACGCGGGGTAGCCGCTCCAGTCGTCCAGCCCGAGCCGCTCGGCGGGGTCGCCGAATGCTGCCGCCCGCGGCAGCGGGAACAGCGCCACTGGCGAGACCACGAACTTGGGCAAGTCTGCAGGTGATGCCTCCAGCCACGTCCGGAGGTCGTCCATGCTGGAGGGAGTGCGGATGGCCGCCCGATGCAGCGGCTTTGCGCTGCCGGTGTTGCGCAGCGCGCGGCGCTCGCGCAGGCTGCGCGTGTCGAGCATGGAGAACGGAAAACCGGCGGGCGCGATCCGGTAGTCGAACGGGCGCTGGTCGGTCGAGTCCGGCCTCGCACCGTGCACCAGCTTGTGCTGCTGCGCGGCATAGGCGCCAAGCGCGGCGGCGGTTCCCGGCTCGCCGTACGGGTCGTCCCCCGGCTCCCAATCGTCCATCACCTCGTGGTCGTCGAGCAGCGGGTAGCAAGGCATCGACGCCGCCACCTCGCGCAGCGCCTGCAACCCGAAGTTCAGTGCATACGCCTGGCCGACGTCGTCGCCGCCCGCAGGCACGAACAGTCCCGCGGACTGATCCACGTACACCTGATCCCCCACGAGCAGGAGCAGTTGCGGCTTGGCCGTCGCGGACGAAGCCTCCAGCCGCCTGGCCAGCCGTGCCATGGAGGCCTGCGCGGGCAGCCGGTCGACCAGCCCGGGCACGTACTGGCAACTCGCCAGCGCGAAGCACAGCGATGCCTGCGCGGGGCTTTCGGCCGGCTGTGCCGCACCGGTCCATGCGGCATCGAGGCGGATCACCGCAGACGCAAGCTGCTGCACGCTCGCGCTGGCGAGCCTGCGCTCGACCTGCTCGCGGATCTCGTCGATCGGCGCGCGATCCGGCTGCGCGAACAGCGTGCCGGCCAGCCTGGCACCCAGGATGTCGACCGCGGTGCGGTCCACCGGCAGGTCGTCGTGCGCGGTGAGCACGGCAAAGCCCTGGTAGTCGCCCAGGCGCGCGTCGAACAGCTCGACATGCAGTGCTTCGTGCAGCAGCGTCTCGCGCGTGGCCTCCATCGCCACCATCGACGCGGTATCGAAGTTCCACCGCTCCCCTTCGCGCCGTGCCGGCACGAACACCACGCAGCGGGCGGTGGCATGGGCCGGTGGCGGACGCAGCGCCAGCCGGCAGTGCAGCTTGCCCGGCTGGTCGGCGTGCCGGGCCACATGGCCGAGCCAGGGGCCGGTCGCGGGCAAGCGCGCAACCCAGTCGGGCGGGTTCGGGCTGCCGGATCCCGGCAACGTGCGGAAGTCGTCCAGGAAGCCGACGATGCGCGGGAACACGTCTTCGCAGGCCTTCTCGCCGATCAGCGTGTCCTGGTGACCGTACTCGCCGAGCACCAGCAACCGGCGCGGTGTGCCCTGCCCCAGCGCGAGATCGCCCTCGGGCGGCTCGGGCGGCTTCTGGGGCAGGCCGCCGTCCTTGCCGAACACGCGCTTGAGCAGCCAGAAGCTGTCGTACGAACCGCGCCAGTCGAACACGGCGTTCTGCCGCCCATGAAGCAGCAGCAACGGAAAACCGAAGCGTTCGGCGAGGCGCTCGAAGGCGACGGCCTGGTTCTGCCCACCGGCATCGGTCAGAACCTGCTCGCGCGCGTAGTGGGCCACCTGCGCCAGACCCCGCACCATCACGAAGCCATAGATTGCGTCGAGCGCCTGCAGCGTTGCGTCGCCGACGTTCCGCAACCGCATGGTCTGGCCGAAGATGGCATCGGCGCGGTGCCGCACGACGGCGAAGCCGGGCACGCTCTTGAGGCGTCCGGCCTCGCCGTCGCCGTCGGGATAGGGAAAGGTCGCGAGCAACCCGTCGACGAGGAAACTCATCGACGGGCTGAGTCCGGCCGGCCGCGTGTCGAACTGCTCGACGCCGATGTACTGCTGCAGGTAGCTGGCGACGAAACCGCGGAAGCGGTTGAAACCCGTCGCGCGAACCAGCGGCCCGACCTGCGAGAGCACGACCGCACCGATGCGTTCGTGCAGATCCGGCGAACGCAGCACGGCCACGCTGAACATGGCCGCCCCGATGCAATGGGCCACCACGTCGACCTTGCCGTCGCCGGAATCCGCATAGGCCCGGCGCAGAGTCTCGATGGCATCGGGAATGTCGGCCATCGCGACCTCGTCGAACGACCAGTAGCGCCGCGGGCCGGTGAATCCGATGCTGGTTCGCAGGTCGAGCACCCACACGTCGCGCCCCGCATCGAGCAGCGCCGCCACCAGGTTGCCCGGAATGCTCTCGTGCGCGAAGGTCGAACCGCTCGCGCCGTAGCCGTGGATCAGCAGCATGGGCCGGGTGCCGGTGCGCCGCAGCGGCGGCCGGTAGCGCGACAACAGCCGCTGCACCGGCGGACGGGCGTCCGCAACTGCGGCTGCGGCTGCGGCCGCTGCCGGCTCGACCGGGAACCGGACCGGCTCAACCGCGCCGACCGCTCCCGGCAGCCGCTGTTCAACGCGCTTGTTCTGGTCGGGCGGCGGCAGGAAGTCGAGCAAGTGGATCTGCAGCACGACGCGCAGCACCCACAGCGCGAGTTCGATCAGGTCACCGAGCTGGTTCGGTTGATCCTCCTGCTGCTCGATGCGCAGCAGCGGTTGCAGCTTCTCGACGAAATAGGAGGGATCGAGCACCAGCCGGCCGAGCTGCTCCGGGCCGGCGGGTCGCATCAGCTCGAGCTCGCCCTCGCTCAACTGCCGCCATGGGTTGCCGCCTTCGACAAATTCGATGCGCTTGGTCAGGCGCAGGCGATCGCCCGGGCGGAGCGGCGCGCCGCTCGGGGCCGCCAGCACCGTCCAGTCGTACTGGATCAGGCGGACCGCGCCCAGATGCGAGCACAGCGCGAGCAGGTCGCTTGTACTCTCGCTCGAAAGGTCGCCGGTACCGATCAGCTTGCCCAGCTTGCTGCGCGCGAGTTGATGCGTGCGCAGGATGCGCACGACGCCATCGGACTTCTCGCGCACCAGGATCGAGGCCACGCCTTCGCAATGCGCCTCGGGAGCATCGTCACCCCGGCCGAGGCGCACGACCGCGGTCTGCTTCAGTGCCCTCGGCAGGGTGCGAAGCGACTGGATCTCGGCCGGTTCGAAGAGCACCTCGGCAGAGAGATCGAAGTCGCTGCCGGCGATGCGGACGCGTCCCGTCATACGCTCCTGCATCGAGACGACCGTCTTTGCCGGCGCGCGCGGACGGGTCAGGTCGCGCCGCAAGGGGCGCTCCGACGCGGCCGGCTGCGTCGCCTCGAGCAGTTCCAGATCCCAGTCTTCGGCCAGCATCGGGATCGCGCGTTCGGCCAGCGCCGCGATCGTCAGCGAAGGGTTGATGCCGAGCGAAACGGGCACGATCGAGCCATCGAGCACGGCCAGCCCGCACAGCGGCACCTGCGTGGCGCCCGCGCTGCTGTAGACACGGCCCCAGCCATCCACCACGCCGGTTTCTCGGTGATCCGACATGCGGCAGCCACCCAGCGGGTGAACCGTCGTCACCGCGCCCAGCGCCGGCGGCGGATCGCCCAGCACCTGGAACGGCGGCAGCGGGCTCCACAACGGATTCGGCAGCACGCGTCCACCCAGCCCGTGAAAGGCGTCGTGCGCGGCGTGCAGGGCAGTCATCTGCGCCTGGAACACCGGGTGCTCCGCGACTTCGTCCCACTCGATGCGAACCTGCGCATCGGCCAACGGCATGTCGTCCCCGGTGAAGCGGATCGCGCCACCGGCCCCGTCGTCACCCATCATTCCGTAGACCGGCGTGCGGCGCAGAACCTCGTCGTCCACGCCGAGCGGGTCGGGCTTCTGCTCGTCCGGCGCGTGGAGGTCGAGATCCATGCGCGCCAGGCCCTGCAGGGCGTCGGTCGTTGCCACCACTTCGGCGAGCAGGCGCCGCAACGGCGCCGGGATCGCGAACTCTTCGATGACCAGCGGACGCTCCCCTTTTTTCGGGGCCGTCCGCAACAGGCCGGTGATGGTCGGCCCGATATGGCGTTCCGCGGGCGCATCGCCCTCCAGCGCGCTAGACAGTGCCTCCTGCTTCTGGTCGCAGGCCACGGCGATCATGTCGCCGTTGGTCGAGAAACCGGCACCGAGTGCCTTGTCGGCGACGGGCAAGCCGCCCTGCCTCTTCGAGCGCAGCAGGATCTCGGTGGAGCCCAGCGTCCCCGCAGCCAGGATCACCCGCTGCGCGCGCAGCACGTAGGGTCTGGCGTTGTCGGTGCGCGCCTTGCGCCGGTCGGTGAAGAAAAACTCGACCGCGTAGCCGTCCTCCTCGGGCAGCGGCAGGATCCGGTGCACGGTGGCGCCACAGAACAGGCGCGCACCGCGGGCCCGGGCCAGCGCCAGGTAGTTGGTGTCGAGCGACTTCTTGGCCCGGTGGTTGCAGCCGCTCACGCAGTCGCCGCATTGCAGGCAGGGATGCATCGCCACGTTGGCGGAAGTACGCGTGTGCTCCTTGAAGGCAATGGCCACCCATGCCTTGCGCCGGGTTCTGGCGCGCATCTGCCGGCCAGCCGCGAGCAGCGAATCCAGTTTGGAAACGCTGTCGGGAATCTGCTCGATGCCCAGCATGGCTTCGGCCCGGGCATAGTGCGGCGCGAGCGACTGCCGGTCGATGCCGGCGGGCCATGCCGACCCGGCGAATGCGTCCTGGGTCGCACGCTCCATCACCGCTGCATTGATCAGCGAGCCGCCGCCCAGCCCGCTGCCGAGCAGTGCGTTGACCTTGCCGCCAAGCCGGATGTCGAACAATCCCGACGCATTGCCGCGCGCCGGTTGTCCGTCCCCGCGACTGAAGCGCACGTGCCCCGGCAGTTCGCCGAAGGTGGCCGGAAACTCGCCCGGCAGGTATTCATTGCCGCGCTCCAGCACATAGACCCGGACCGGTGGCTTCGGGGTTTCGTCGGCCGGGGAGCTGCAAGGCCGTGCACCCGCCAGCCGCGCCGCCGCGACCGCGCCGCCGTAACCGCTTCCGATCACCAGCACCTCGCAATGCAGCGCACCGGGCGGTGCCACCTCGACTTCCTGGACGAGCACTTCGGCCGCCTCCGAAATCCACCGATGCCCGCCATCGGCGCGGCCGTTGCCGTTCTTCATGTGCAGCTCCCGACCGGGTGGCCAGCCACCCTCAGGCCCCGATCGATCTCCGCAACGAGCGCACGGCCCAGGGCGTTGTCGTCGACGGGCTTGCGCAACAGCGGCAGCGCCTGCTGCCGGGCCGTCTCGATCAGGGCCTGATCGGTGTCGGCCGTGACGATGACCACCGGCAGCCCGGACTGCGCGCCGCGCAGCGACTCGACCGCCTCGAAGCCCGAGTGCCCTTCGCCCAGCCGGTGGTCGACCACCGCGACATCGGGCCTGCTTTCGCCGAGGTGGCGCAGCGCCTCCGCGATCGTGGCGGCCGACAGTACGCGGCACCCCATCGCGCCGAGCGCATTGAGGTAGGCGCCGCGCACCATCGGGTCGTCTTCGAGCACCAGCACGCAACGTCCGGCCAGGTTCCACGGCAGGCGCGCGTCTTCGCCCTCCGCGTCGGCGCCCGAGGCGCGCGGCAAGCCGAGGCGAAAGCTGGCGCCCATGCCCGGGCTTGATTCGAGCGCGACCGACACTTTCAGCAGTTCCGCCATGCGGCGCACGATGCCGAGGCCCAGCCCGTGCCCCGCCGCCGGCACAGCGCTGCGGCCCTGCAACTGAACCAGGTCTTCGAACACGAGCCGGTGGTGTTCGGGCGCGATGCCCGGACCGCTGTCGCGCACCGTGACACCGACCTCGGCATCGCGCTCGTCGACCCGCACCTCGACCTTGCCGCCTTCGGGCGTGAACTTGATCGCGTTGTCGACCAGGTTGGCAAGCATCCGCCGCAACAGGTCGGGGTCGGTGTACACGGCCAGGCCCACCGGGCATGCCGTCTGCACCTCGATCCGGCGTGCCGCCGCGGTGGCGCCGAAGCCGCCCGTCACGGCGGCAACGAGCCGATCGAGCCGCACCCGTTTCGGCTGGGGCACGACCACGCCGGCGTCGAGCTTGGACACATCGAGCAGCGCGTCGAGCATGCTGCGCAGTTGCTCCAGGCTGATGTCCACGACCTCGACGATCGCCTGCGCGTCCGGCGCCATGGGCACATGGCGCAGCGCACCGACGTTGAGCGCCATCGCTTGCAGCGGCTGCCGCAGGTCGTGGCTGGCGGTGGCCAGGAAGCGGCTCTTGTCGTTGTTGGCCTGCACCGCGGCATCGCGCGCGATGGCCAGTTGGGCCCGTTCGAACTCCAGCGTGGTGGCCAGCGCCTGGTTCTCGAGCCGGATGCCGAACGACTCGTCGAAGGTCTGCAGGTTGCGCTTCGCGAACCGGATCTGCACGCCGAAGAACATCAGCACCAGCGCCCCGACGCCCCAGCCGAGCCAGCTGCCGGCCAGCATCCACATCGCAGCGGTGGGCACGAAGAGCAGGCCCGCATAGGCGAGGAAAGCGGGCAACACGGTCGCGCTGGTGGAGACGGCACCCGCGCCCCAGGAAACCAGAATCATGGTGAGCACGGCGTCGAGCGTCGGATCGAGCCAGGCCATGAAGAATGCCGCCGACCCGTTGCAGGCACCGATCAGCACGTTCCAGCGCACGGTGGCGCGCAGGCGCCGGGCGATCGGCTGTGCACGGTCTCGCGCCATGCGCGCCAGCGCAGCGGCGCGCCACTCCCGGCTCGCGATCACCGCCACGAACCAGCCGGCCACCAACGGCGCGGGCACGGCCTGCCAGGCAATGGCGGCGACGACGGTCGCGGTCAGCAGGATCTGCCAGCGCAAGCCCACGGCCTGCTCCGCCACCACCTGGAGGCGACGCTCGTCCAGCTCGGCGGACGCCTCTGCCAGCGGTGCGGCCGGGGCGTTCATGCCGGCTCGAGCGCCCAGGCGGCCTGCGCGTCGAACACGCGGCACAGGGCATCGGTGCGGTTGCGCGCGCCCAGCGCGCGATAGACCATCGACAGGTGCACCTTGACCGTGCCTTCCGCGATCGACAGCTGCCTTGCGATCAGCTTGACCGGCGTCCCGCGGATCGCCAGCGCCAGCACCTCGCGCTGGCGTGGCGAAAGCTCGACCCGCAGGAAGCGGGCGAGGTCTTCGCGCGGCAGCTCATCCTGGTCGCGGGCCCGCGTCACGTCGTCGGCCAGCACGAACTCCGCCGGCAGGTAGACGCGATGGCGCAGCACCACGCGCAGCGCGGCCTCCATGTCCTCGAGGCGGTACGACTTGGGGACGAAGCCGGCGGCGCCGGCCTCGATCACTTCGCGCACGCGCTGCGGGGAGCTTTCGGCCGATTGCATGCACACCGGCGTGGCCTCGTACTGCGCCTTGATCGCGCGCAGTGCGGCAACGCCCGAGAGCTGCGGCAGGTGGTAGTCGAGCAGAACCAGATCGAGGTCGGTTGCCGCGAGCTTGCACGCGGCCTCGACGTCGCGCACGGCGTCGAACACGAAGGGCCGACCGGGCTCGATCTCGGCGGCCATCCGCTCCAGCAGGAGGCGGGTGCCGTTCCAGACGATCTCATGGTCATCGACCAGCAGAACCTTCATAGGGTCCTCCAGACATCGCAGCGCGAACCCCCTTGCCTTCGACGGCAGGTTAGCGCAAAGCCGTTGAACAAGCGATGGCGCAGACCTACGCCGAAGGCCTAGTCCGACCGGCCGCTGCGCTGCCCGGCGCCGCCTAGCCGTGGCGCGCAATGGTTGCGCCGCGGGCAACGCGGAAGACTTGCTGGCATCGGCTCACGCAGGCCATTCGATGCAAGGACAGCGCCATGACGACCAAGCCTCTCTCCCCCTTTTGCATGGCATGCCGCCGCGCCGCGCGCCAGTGCTGCGGCGCGATCCTGGCGCTTGCCGCGCTGCTGGCCTCGTTGCTGGCCGGATGCGCGGTGCTGCCGCATGACGTGCTGCGCACGGCATCGCAGGCCCGAACCGATGTCGAGCAGAGCACGCTCGCGCGCGTCGCCACCGCCTCGCTGGCGGCCGGGCAGTCGTCCGCCCTGCGCCTGCTGCCGGCCGGCGACCAGGCCTTCGATGCCCGGATCGCACTGGCGCGCAGCGCCGAGATCTCCATCGACGCGCAGTACTACGTGATCGCCAACGATCTGTCGGGCCGGCAGTTCCTGCGCGAGCTGCACGACGCAGCGGCGCGCGGCGTGCGCGTGCGCCTGCTGGTCGATGACCTCTACGCCGGTGGCGACGACGGACTGCTGGACGGCCTGGCCGCACACCGCAATGTGGAGCTGCGCCTGTTCAATCCATTGCCGGTTCGCACCGGCGGCCCATTCGCCCGGGTGCTGCTTTCGCTGCACCAGCTGGAGCGGGTGAACCGGCGCATGCACAACAAGCTCTTCGTCGCAGACAACAGCTTCGCGATCTGCGGCGGACGCAACATCGCCGACGCGTACTTCGGCCGCAGCGAGCCATCCCACTTCATCGACATGGACGTGCTGGTCGCGGGCGCTGCAGTTCGGGAACTGTCCGCCGCCTTCGATGCCTTCTGGAACGGGCCGAACGCCTACCCGGTCGAATCCATCGCCGGTGCGCGCGCCGACCCCGCTGTCGCGCGCGCGCGCTTCGGCGCGCTCATGAGCGGCCTGGCCCGCTTTGTGCTGCCCGAAGGTGCGCGCGATTCCCTGGGCCGCAGCGGCATCGGCAGCCAGCTCGCGCAGGGACATGTTGAACTGCAACCGGCCGGCGTCCGCGTGGTTGCCGACCCCGCTGAATGGCCTGAGGCGGCCGCGGGGCGCTCCGAGGGCGCAGTGATGAACGCGAACCTCGAGCTGCTCCGGACGGCACGCTCCGAGGTGCTGGTCGTGTCGCCCTACTTCGTGCCGATGGCCCGCATGATCGATGCGTTCCGCCACGCAAGTTCGGGCGGCGCCCAGGTCTCGGTGATGACGAACTCGCTGGCGACGACCGACGAGCCACTGGTTCATCACGGCTACATGCGTCACCGTTCGGCGCTGCTGAACCTGGGCGTCTCGCTCTACGAGCTGATGCCGGCGAGCGAATCGCGTTCAGCGGAAACCGGTTCGGGGCACGGCTCGCTCGGCCGCCTTCACGCCAAGCTGGCGGTGGTGGACCGGCGCTGGTTCTATGTCGGCTCGATGAACATGGATCGCCGCTCGGCGCACTGCAACACCGAACTCGGCCTGGTGGTCGATAGTCCGGCGCTGGCGGGCGAACTGGCCGACCTGATCCGCAGGGAGCGCATGCCGAACAGTTTCAGCGTCGACCGCGCACCCGGCGGCGGCCCGTTGCAGTGGACGTATGCGCGCGACGGCCGCCAATGGACCCTGAACCGGGAGCCCGATTCGAACTGGGCGCAACGGCTGCGCTGGTCGGTGCTGTCGCTGGTCGTGGACGAGGACTATCTCTGAAGCCCTATCGCGGCGCGAACGCCCATTCGGCCAGCTTGCGCAACGGCGGCCATGCGCGATACGCGGCCAGAATACGGAGCCGGGCGACTGCAGCGGCACGGCGCCTGCGTGCGACCAGGGTCAGGGCCGTGGCGATGGCGACCGTGGTCTTGTCGCCCCGCTGCGCCCTGATGCGCCAGGCCAGAGCCAGCACGCTCAGGTCGTCGATGCTCAACCGGGCGAGGTGGTATTGCGCCTGCTCCTCGTCGTCCTCGATCTCCTCGGCTCGGGGGCGAAAAGTCGAATCCAGGCAAAACCAGTCGCTGCTCTTCGCAACGTTGGCCGTCGGCACTTGCGCATCCATGCTCATCATCGACTCCATCCAGGCTGGTTGGAATCCGCAGTGTGCGCAAAACCCGGCTTACCTTCTGTGCGCTAGCGCACGCAGCAGGCCACCACCGGACAGCTGGCGAGTCAAGCGTTGTGCGTCTTGATCCAGGCCACGTACTTGTCGACCCAGCCTTGCAGGAACTTCTTCGTGCCCGCGTTGCCGATGTGGCCCTTGTCGTCGAACAGGTCGTCCTTGACCTGAACGAAGGCTTCGGGCTGGCCCAGCGTCGGCACGTCCAGGTAGGCCAGCACGTTGCGCAGGTGCTGCTGCGCCAGCGCGGTGCCGATGGCGCCGACCGAGATACCGATCACGCCGGCCGGCTTGCCGGCCCAGGCGCTCTGGCCGTAGGGACGCGAAGCATGGTCGATCGCGTTCTTCAGCACACCGGGCATCGAGCGGTTGTATTCGGGCGTGACGAACAGCAGGCCCTGGCAGGCCGCGATCTCGGTCTTCAGCCGCTTGACCGGGGCCGCCTGGTTGCCGTCGTCGTCCTGGTTGTAGAGCGGGAGATCGTCGATGCGCAGGTGCTCGAAGATGAAACCCTCGGGCGCCAGCGCTGCCAGCGCGAGCGCGAGCTTTCGGTTGAACGAGTCCTTGCGGATACTGCCGATCACGACGCCGATTCTGTAGGTGGTGCTCATGGGATCTCCGTTGCGGTGGGGTCAGGGGGTGGGCTGAATGGTTTCGTCCTGCAGCTTGCCGATGTCGCGGATGTTGGCGCGGTGCTGTTTCCAGCCGGCGATGGTGCGGCGCAGGTTGGCGATGGAAATGCCGTAGTACAGCATCTTGAACACCCGCAACCGGCCCCAGTACGGCGTGCCGCCGAAGATGTCGCCGGCCAGCAGCGACATCAGCGCCTCTTTCACGCGCAGCGGGTTGATCGGGTACATGAACATGTCGCGGATGGTCGGGTTGGTCACGCGGTAGATGAACCACGAATACTCGCGCGGCCCCTTGCGCATCATGGCCTCGAAGGCCGCGCGTGCCTTGTCGGCTTCGGCCGGCCGGTCGAGCCGGGTGGCCACCACGTCGGCGCCATCGAAGGCGCTGTGCATGGCGAGGTATACGCCCGACGAGAACATCGGGTCGATGAAGGTGAACGCGTCGCCCAGCATCAGGTAGCGGTCGCCGCTCGCGTGGTCGCTGCTGTAGGCAAAGTTGCCGGTGGCATGCACCGCGTCGTCGACCAGCGTGGCCTTTTCGAGCCGGCGCGCCAGTTCGGGGCACAGCGCGATGGTGTCGGCAAAGAACTCCTTCATCGGCTTGTCGCGCGTCTTCAGGTAGTAGGGCCAGCACACCGCACCGACACTGGTGGTGCCGTCGGCCAGCGGAATGAACCAGAACCAGCCATGCGCGAACCAGCAGATGCTGATGTTGCCTTCGAGCTTGCCCTTGAGCCGTTCGGCGTTCGTGAAATGGCCGAACAGCGCGGTGCTGTTGTGGTCGGGGTTCTTGTGCTTGCTGCGCAGCTTGTTGGCCAGCAGCGTGTCGCGGCCGGTCGCGTCGACCACGAAGCGCGTGCGCCAGCTTCGGCGTGCGCCGTCGTCCAGTTCGGCCTGAACCGTGGCGCCCTCGGCGTCGAAAGCCACATCGCGCACGCGGCAACCCTCGAGCGTGCGTGCCCCGCGCGTGGCCGCGTTGCGAAACAACATCTCGTCGAGCTCGGAGCGGCGCACCTGCCAGGCCGAGGGCATGGTCTTGTTCCAGGCGTCGGCAAACTCCACCGCGCTGGTGTGTTCGTGCTCGGGCGAAACGAATTCGATGCCGAACTTGGGCATGCCGATGCGATCGACCTGGTCGCGCACGCCGAGGCGCTCGAACAGTTCCACGTTGGCCGGCAGCAGAGATTCGCCGATATGAAAACGCGGGTGGTGCGCCTTCTCGACCAGCACCACGTCGCGCCCCTGCTGGGCCAGCAGGGCGGCGATGGTGGAGCCGGCCGGACCGCCGCCGATCACCAGCACGTCGCAGTCTTGTGTGGGGGGTGCCTCGCTCATTGGCCCAGCGCCTTGTCGATCACGGTGTGCAGGTGGTTCACGCCGAACGACACGTCGCAGAAGTCGCCGTTGACATAGAAGGCCGGCGTGCCGCGCACGCCGAGGCGGCGCCCACTTTCGAGCTGCTCCTGCACGCGCTGCAGATAGACGTGGTCGCGCATTTCGTTGGTGAAGCGCGCCATGTCGAGGCCGGCCTCTTCGGCGTAGCGAAGCACGTGTTTCTCGTCGAGCTGCAATTGATGGGCGAACAGCAGCTCGTAGAACGGCCAGAACCTGTGCTGCGCGGCGGCTGCTTCGGCCGCCTCGGCCGCCAGCTCTGCATGCGGATGCACTTCGCGCAGCGGGAAGTGCCGGAACACGAAGCGCACCTGCTCGCCGTAGTGCGCCAACAGGATCTTCAGCGCCGAATGCGCCTGCCGACACGACGGGCACTCGAAGTCGCCGTACTCGACCAGCGTGACACGGGCTGCGGCCGGGCCGCGGGCGTGGTCGGTGGCGGGGTCCACGGCCAGCACGGTGGCTGGATTGAAGGGGGTATTCATGCGCAATCTTTCAAAACAACAACGACAACGGCAGGGCCAGAGTATGTCTCCGGCGGCTACTTCGCCGGGGCCGCCATGTCGCGCGCAAGCTCGCGCGACAGCGCCTGCGTGACGCTGCAGCCGGCCGGCACGTCCTGCGTGACCCACACGTTGCCGCCGATGGTCGCGCCCTTCCCGATGGTCACGCGCCCGAGGATGGTCGCGCCTGCGTAGATCACCACCTCGTCTTCCAGCACCGGATGCCGCGGCAGCCCCTTCTTGGGATGGCCGTCGCTGTCGATCGGAAAGCGCTTGGCGCCGAGCGTCACGGCCTGGTAGAGCCGCACGCGCTCGCCGATGACGGCCGTCTCGCCGATCACCACGCCCGTGCCGTGGTCGATGAAGAAGCCGGCGCCGATCTGTGCGCCCGGATGGATGTCGATGCCGGTCTGTGCGTGCGCGCGCTCGGCCACGATGCGCGCCAGCAACGTGAGGCCCAGCTTGTAGAGCTGGTGTGCCATGCGGTGGTGGATCATCGCCAGCACACCGGGATAGCACAGCAGCACCTCGTCGACGCTGCGCGCAGCCGGGTCGCCATGGAACGCGGCCATCACGTCGGTGTCGAGCAGTCGGCGAATGCCCGGCAACGCCTCGGCGAAGGCTCGCACGCGCTGCTGCGCGTCGGCGCTCAGTTCGGCCAGCTCGGCCGCCGTGCGGCGCCGCTCGTGCCGCAGTTCGAGCGTGGCCTGCGCAAACAGGTGGTGCAGCGCCGCATCGAGCGTGTGGGCGACATAGAAGTCTTCGCTTTCCTGGCGCAGATCGGTCGGCCCGAGCCGCATCGGAAACAGCGCGCCGGTGAGCGACTCCACCACCTCGGCCATGACGTCGCGCGACGGCAATTCGCGTTCACCGCCCTCCTGGGCCCGCTGCTGCCCCTCGCGCCACTCGCGCCGCACCTGCTGCAGCGAGGTAACGATCTCGTCAACCTGGAAACCCGCCATACCTTGCCTCTCGTCTCAGTTCGGATGCGCGAAGCATCGCACTGTTCGAGCGGCCTTGCCATGGCGGGCCTTATGCGATCAATACGGCGCCCTCGATGGCCTGCTGCAATCGTTCGCAGCGCCGCCGACTCAATCCTGCAAGACCCCCGCCTGTCGCCTGCGGAATTCGCCGGGCGTGCACCCCTCGGCACCGCGGAAGAACTTGACGAAGTTGGTCGCCTGGTCAAAGCCCACCCGCGCGCCAACGGCGGCGACAGGCAGTTCCGTGTGCACGAGCAGCCGCTTGGCTTCCAACGCGATGCGAAGGGCGATGAAGGCCTTGGGCGCCACGCCGGCCGCATCGCCGCAGGCGCGTGAGAGCGTGCGCTCCGAGCACGCCATCGCCTGCGCATAGCGCGAGACATGGTGCCACTCCTGAAAGTGCGTCTCCACCAGCCGCCTGAATCTACGGAAACGTTCCGGCACGGGCTGAGATCCGCCAGCCGGGCGCTGCTGCCCTTGATGGACGACGTGCAGGCGCGTCACGAGTGCGACCAGCTCGCTCTGCAGCAACCTCTGCAGCAGCGGCCGCTCGGCATCGAGGCGACAGTCCGCCTGCATGCGCGCCAGCGCCTCGCCCACGCAGCGCCTTGCCTGCCTCTGCAGAGCCAAGTGCGCAGGGAGGGCCTCGACGAGGTCGACGGCGGAATGCGCACCATCCTCCTGGCCGACCTGCAGCAGCTCGGGACGAAAGAGCAGGATCCACCCGTCCCAGCGGCTCTCGATGTCAAAGCGGTGCACCTGCGCCGGCCGCACCATAAGCACCGAACCGGTCCGGCATTCGATCTGGCCGAAATCCACTATGGCGCGGCAGCTGCCTCGACTGACGCAGACAAACATGTGGAAGTCGTAACGGTGGTGGCGCCGAAGATGGGCCGCGCTCACACGTTGCCGCAGATCGGACATCGTGAAGACCTCGAGGTCGAGGGCCTGGCGCGTGTTCGGCCGGTACCCGACGCGCTCGATCTGAACCGCCTTCGCCTGTTTCCGCATTCGGAGATTGTCCGATATTCACCATCGGCCTACTGAATTTGATCGCCCACGGGTGGTGGCGACGCCCGAAACTCGAAGATCGATTTTCTGCCGACCAACAACACCACCGAAGCGATACCCATGCAAGCCCAACGACGAGCGACCTCCGACGCGAACCGGCAGTTCATGAAACGGTTCGTCGACTTCATCAACACGGCCGATCCCGGGATGTCCACCGAGCTGGTCTCCCCCGATGCCGTCTTCCACGTGCCGGGTCGCGCTCAACCGGTGCACGGGCCTGCCGGCTACCTGGAGATCATCGGGATGATGCGCAGCGGATTCCCGGACATCCAGTGGACGCTGGAGGAAACGGTGATCGAAGGCGACATCATCGCGGCGCGCTACACGATGCGAGGCACCCATCGTGGCCCGTTCTTCGGCGTGCCGCCCACGGGGAAGAAGATCGCCGTGCAGGCGTTGAACATCTACCGCCTCTCGCGAGGCAAGATCGTCTCCGAGGTCGGCCAGCCCGACCTGTTGGGGTTGATGCAGCAAATCGGCGGCCTGCCGCATCCTTGACGCCGAGCCCGCCATGCAAGCAATCTGGTACGAAAGACAAGGGTCGGCGCGCGACGTCATGGTGCTCGGCACCATGCCCGACCCCGAGCCTGCGGTGGGTGAGGTTCGCATCCGCCTCCATGCATCGGGCATCAACCCCGGCGACGTGAAGAAGCGCCAGGACGCCTTCGGCGTCGGCATGCCGTTCCCGCGCGTCATCCCCCATAGCGACGGCGCCGGCGTCATCGATCGCGTGGGCACGGGCGTTCCCGCGTCGCGTATCGGGGAACGCGTGTGGTGCTTCGGCGCGCAGAGCTACCGCCCCTTCGGCACCGCTGCCCAATACGCCGTGGTTCCCGCGGCGCAGGCCGTGGCGCTGCCCGAAGGTGTGTCCTTCGACCAAGGGGCGTGCCTTGGCATTCCCGTCATCACGGCGCATCGGGCCGTGCATGCGTTCGGCTCCGTTGCAGGCCGCACGGTGCTCGTGCAGGGGGGAGCAGGCACGGTCGGCTTGTGCGCGATCGGCTGGGCGCGCCTGGCCGGCGCGCAGGTCATCGCGGTGGTTCGCTCGCCCGACGACGTGGTGAAGGCCCGCAGTGCCGGAGCCCACGAGGTACTGTGCGTCGCCGGCCTCGGCGGCGAGACCATCGTTCAGGCCCTGCGCAAGCTGGCACCGGCCGGCGTGGATCACGTGGTCGAGGTGGCCTTCGACGCCAATGTCGAGATCGACGCCGAGGTGCTCGCTGTCGGTGGTTCGATTGCCGCCTATGCCACCGGGCAGCCGACGCCGAGCATCCCGTTCTGGCCACTGGTCTTCCAGAACGTGCGCGTCTTTTTCCTGGGCAGCGACGATTTCCCCATTGAGGCCAAGTTCGCGGCCGCGAGCGAGGTGGAGGCGCTGTTCTCGTCCGGCTGGCCTGGCTTCACGATCGACAAGGTCTATCCGCTCGAGCAGACCGCCCAGGCCCACGAGCACGTCGAGAACCGGCGCACCACGGGCCGCATCGTCATCCGCGTCCCCGACTGATCACGCCATCCGTTGCCTAGCGCGTGCCGGCCGCCACAGCCTCCAGGTGCGCCACCAGCATCCGCGCGGCGGGCGACAGCTTCTTCTCGTCGTGGAAGCAGATCGCAAAGCGCCGCTGTGCCCATTTGTCGGTGAGCGGCAGCACCTTCACGCCGAAGCTCGCGGCCACCGGCTCCGCCACCTCGCGCGGCACCACCGCGATGCCCAGCCTGGCGCGCACGCAGCGGATCGATGCGTCGAAGGTGCTGACCACCGCCCGGTAATTGACCGGGCTGCCGATGATGGCGGCCGCACGCGCCAGCATCGTGTGCACCGCCGTGGGTGCCGGCAACCCCACATGGTCGAACGGCAGCGTCTGCTCGAACGAACAACGTTTCAGGCGGGCAATCGGGTGCGATGGGTGGGCAATGATGGCGAGCTGGTCGCGCCGGTAGCTGCGCGTCTGCAGGCCTTCCAGGTCGGCCGCATCCCAGCAGATGCCGAGCGGCGCAATGCCCTCGCGGATGCCGCGCACCAGGTCGCGGCTCACCGCCTCTTCGATGTCGATGCGGATGTCGCGGTGCGCAGGCACCTGCAGGAAGTCTGCGATGTCGTCGGGCAGGAACTCGGCGATGGACGACACCGAGGCCAGCACCCTCACCTGCCCCTTGATGCCCTTGCCGTAAGCCGCCATGTCGCGCGCCACGCGATCCGCGCCGGCCAGCATGGCACGCGCGTGCTCCAGCAGGATTTCGCCGGCCGCCGTGGGCACCACGCCGCGCCGACGCCGCTCCAGCAGCGTGTTGCCGACCACGGCTTCGAGCTGCGCGAGGCGCTTGCTGATGGCCGAGGCCACGATGTGGTGCTGTTCGCCGGCGCGGGCGATGTTGCGGCTTTCGCAGACGCTAACGAACAGGCGCAGGGAGGTGAGGTCGAGGTCGCGCATGGATCCACGGATTTTAACGTTCCGGATTGGAACGTCAGGCATTCCAGATTACCGCTTTTACATCGAATTGGGAATCTCTAAAGTGCAGCTTCCAGGAGACAAGACCATGAACCCCGCCAGCCACCGCCTGCCCGGTGCCGCCGTGATCCGCGAAGTCGGATTGCGCGACGGCCTGCAAAGCATTGCAACGATCCTCCCCACCGAACACAAGCGCGAGTGGATCCGCGCGGCCCATGCCGCCGGCCAGCGCGAGATCGAGGTCGGCTCTTTCGTGCCGGCACGGCTGCTGCCGCAACTGGCCGACACGGCCGAACTCGTGGCCTTTGCGAAGACGCTGCCCGGCCTCTTCGTCTCCGTGCTGGTGCCCAACCTGCGCGGCGCCGAAAGCGCCCTCGCCGCCCAGGCCGACCTGATGATCGTGCCGCTCTCGGCCAGCCATGCGCACAGCCTGGCCAACCTGCGCAAGACCCCCGACGACGTGGTGGCAGAGGTCGCGAAGATTCGCGCCGCGCGCGATGCCGCCGGCAGCAAGACGCTGATCGAAGGCGGCGTCGGCACCGCCTTCGGCTGCACGCTGCAAGGCGATGTGGACAAGCGCGAAGTGCTGCGCCTGATGCAGGCCCTGCTCGACGCCGGCGCCGACCGCGTGAGCCTGGCCGACACCGTCGGCTATGCCGATCCGGCCATGGTGCGCGAGCTGTTCGAAGAAGCCCTGCAGATCGCTGGCGACCGTTTCTGGTGCGGCCACTTCCACGACACCCGCGGCCTTGGCCTGGCCAACGTGTACGCCGCGCTCGAAGTCGGCGTGGCCCGCTTCGACGCCTGCCTGGCCGGCATCGGCGGCTGCCCGCACGCACCCGGCGCGAGCGGCAACGTCTCGACCGAAGACCTGGCCTACATGCTCGGCAGCATGGGCATCGCGACTGGCATCGACATCGCGCAACTGCTGGCGCTGCGTGCGCGCGTCGCGGAATGGCTCAAGGGCGAGACGCTGCACGGCGCGCTCTGGCAGGCCGGCCTGCCCAAGACCTTTCCCGTCTCTTCATCCGCTGCGCTCACCGCCTGAAAGCCTTCATGTCAAACACACCTCCCCTCGCCGGCGCCCACCGCGAAGCCCCCCTGCCGCTGGCAGGCGTGCGCGTCCTCGAATTCACCCACATGGTCATGGGTCCGACCTGCGGCATGATCCTGGCCGATCTCGGCGCCGAGGTCATCAAGGTCGAGCCGCCCGGCGGCGACAAGACGCGCAAGCTGCCCGGGCTGGGCATCGGCTTCTTCCGCTCTTTCAACCGCAACAAGAAGAGCGTGGTGATCGACATTGCGACCGAAGAAGGCCGCGCCACCGCAACCGAATTGGCAGGCCAGTGCGATGTGGTGCTGGAGAACTTCCGTCCGGGCCTGATGGCGAGCTTCGGGCTCGACCACGAAACGCTGTCGAAGAAATTCCCGCGCCTGATCTACGTCACGCACAAGGGCTTCCTGCCCGGCCCCTACGAAAAGCGGCTCGCGCTCGACGAGGTGGTGCAGATGATGGGCGGGCTGTCGTACATGACCGGCCCCGTCGGGCGCCCGCTGCGCGCGGGCACCTCGGTCAACGACATCATGGGTGGCATGTTCGGCGCCATCGGCGTGCTGGCCGCGCTGCGCGAACGCGAACTCACGGGCCGCGGGCAGGAGGTGCAGAGCGCGCTGTTCGAGAACTGCGTGTTCCTCTCGTCGCAGCACATGCAGCAATGCGCCATGACCGGCGAGCCGGCGCCACCGATGCCCTCGCGCGTGTCGGCCTGGAGCGTGTACGACGTGTTCACGCTCGCCGATGGCGAACAGCTCTTCATCGGCGCAGTCAGCGACAAGCAGTTTCTGACCCTGTGCCGCGTGATCGAAGCGCCCGACCTCGCCGCCGATCCTTCGCTGGCCGACAACGCGAAGCGCGTCGCGGTTCGGCCGGCCCTGCTGCAGCGCCTGGGCGAGATCCTTGCGCACCATCGCGTCGACGAGCTTTCGCCCAAGCTCGAGGCGGCGGGCATCCCCTACGCCCCGATCATGCGGCCCGACCAGCTGCTCGACGATCCGCATCTCCGGGCCAGCGGCGGCCTCGTGCCGATGGAGACCGACGACGGCGGCACCACCGACGTCGTGCTGCTGCCGCTCCTGATGGGCGGCCGCCGCCCGGGCGTGCGGCAGCCATTGCCCCGCGTCGGCCAGCACACCGACGAGGTGCTGGCCGGACTGGCCCGGCCGGTCGCCGCCTGACCCCGTATCCATCCCGAAAAGCCCAGGAGACAAAAAATGAAACTCGCCACCCACAGCATCCAGCGCCGCGGCATGACCGCGTTCCTCGCCACCTCCTTCGTGCTGGGCGCACTCGGCGCCAGCGCGGCCCGCGCATCCGACAAGCCGCTGCGCGTGATCCTGCCGATCAGTGCCGGATCCGGCGTCGACACCATCATGCGTGCCGTGGCGCCCTCGCTGACCAAGGCACTGGGCGGCCAGCCCGTGGTGATCGAGAACCTGCCAGGTGCCGGTGGCATCACGGGCACCAGCGCGCTGGTCAAGGCGCCCGCGGACGGCCTGACCGTTGGTGTCGTGTCGAACAACCACGCGGTCAATCCGAGCGTGTTCGCCAAGATGCCGTTCGATGCCATCGCCGACATCACGCCAATTTCGGTGGTCGGCGCCACGCCGCTGTTGCTGGTGGTGAACCCGGCCAAGGTGCCCGCAAAGAACGCGAAGGAACTGCAGGCGATGCTGAAGGCCAAGCCCGACACCTACAACTACGCATCGTCCGGCAACGGCACCATCATCCACCTGGCCGGTGCCATGTTCATGGACGCTGCGGGCGTCAACGTGCGGCACATTCCGTACAAGGGCACCGGCCCGATGGTGGCCGACATCATTGGCGGCCAGGTCGAAATGGGCGTGGTAGCCCTGCCTGCAGCACAGGGCCATCTCAAGAGCGGCGCGCTGCGCGCGATCGGCGTGATGGGCAAGGCCCGCGTGCCGGCCTTGCCCGACTTGCCGACGATCGCCGAGCAGGGCTTCCCGGAGTTCGACGTGGCCGGCTGGTTCGCGGTGATCGGCCCCGCCAAGCTGCCGGCTGCCGAGGTCAAGCGCCTGCATGCGGCCGTGGTCGCTGCGTTTGCGATGCCCGAAGCCGTGGAGGCGATGGGCAAGCAGGGCAACATCATCAGTCCGATGACGCCGGAGGCCTCGGCGCAGTTCCTGCGCACGGAGGTCGAGCGCTATGCGCGCATCGTGAAGAAGGCCAACATCACGGCCGAATAACGCAGCAGGCGCCGCGCGCCGTGCGGCGCCGCAACCGTTGGCTGCAACTCAGAGCTTGGCGATCGAGACTTCGGTCGACTTCACCAGTGCGACCACGTCGGAGCCGGGCTTGAGTTGCAGCTCGTCGACCGAGCGCGTGGTGATGACCGAGGTGACGATGCCCCAGGCGGTTTCGACATCGACTTCGGACACGACGTCGCCGCGGATGATTTCCTTGACCTTGCCCTTGAACTGGTTGCGGACGTTGATGGCTTGAATGGACATGGTGAACTCCTGAGTAAAAAAGAAAAAGAAAAGGATCAGTGAAAAAGGGATGGGTCCCGCATTGCCAGGGATACCGCGGAACCGGCTCAGCCGGGCCGCCGGTATCGCCCCCGGTAGGGGGTTGGCGCAGCGACACGAAGTGCGCGAAGACTGGGCGCGAGCTCCTACAGCGCCCAGCGCAGGACGTGTGCAGGGCCGTCTGTCCAGCGCGTGTCGTTGGCGGGCTCCGCGTCTTGCGGCTCGGGCTTCTGCAGCACCCGGTCGAGGATGCGTTTTTCGATCGCTGCGAACGCCGGGTCGCCCTGCGAGCGCGGCCGTGCCAGTGCGATGTTTTCGTCGAGCGCGATGCGGCCGTCCTCGATCAGGATCACGCGGTCGGCCAGCGCCACGGCTTCCTGCACGTCGTGCGTTACCAGCAGCGCGGTGAAGCGGTGGCGTTGCCACAGGTCTTCGATCAGCCGGTGCATCTCGATGCGCGTGAGCGCGTCGAGCGCACCCAGCGGCTCGTCGAGCAGCAGCAGCCGCGGGTGGTGCACCAGCGCGCGGGCCAGCGACACGCGCTGGCGCTGCCCGCCCGAGAGGCGCGCCGGCCACTCGTTCTCGCGGTCGGCCAGGCCGACCTGGGCCAGCACCTCGCTGCCACGATGGCGCGCCGCGGCCGGCAGTCCGAGCGTGACGTTGTCGCGCACGCGGCGCCAGGGCAGCAGGCGTGCCTCCTGGAACATGATCCGCGTGTCGTCGTGCAGGCCGTCGATCGGCCGGCCGTCGATGTAGAGCGCGCCGTCGGAAGCCTCTTCGAGGCCCGCGATCAGCCGCAGCAAGGTGCTCTTGCCGCAGCCGCTGCGCCCGACGATCGCGATGAACTGGCCCGGCTCGATGGTGAGCTGCGTGTTGCGCAGCACCTCGCGCTCGCCGTAGTACTTGTGCAAACCGCGCGCTTCGAGCTTGACGCCGCCGATGATGGATGTGGGTTCGGTCATGGGTGTTCCTTCGTTCAGGCTGTGCGCTTCTGGTAGCCGGGGTGCCAGCGCAGCCACCAGCGCTCCAGTCCGCGTGCGAACAGGTCGGCCAGCTTGCCGAGCAGCGCGTAGAGCAGGATGCCCACGAGCACGATGTCGGTCTGCAGGAACTCGCGGGCGTTCATCGTGAGGTAGCCGATGCCGGCCTGGGCCGAAATGGTTTCCGCCACGATCAGGATCACCCACATGAGGCCGAGCGAGAAGCGCAGGCCGACCAGGATCGACGACAGCGCGCCCGGCAGGATCACTTCCTTGTAGAGCTGCCAGCGGCTGAGGCCGTAGGTGCGACCCATCTCGATGAGCTGCGGATCGACGTTGCGGATGCCGTGAAAGGTGTTGAGGTAGATCGGGAAGAACACCGACACGCTGATGAGGAACAGCTTGGCCGTCTCGTCGATGCCGAACCACAGGATCACCAGCGGAATCAGCGCCAGCGCCGGGATGTTGCGCACCATCTGGATGGTCGAGTCGAGCAGTGTTTCGAAGAACCTGACCGAGCCGGTGAGCAGCCCGAGCGCCAGGCCCAGCCCGCCGCCGATGGCGAGGCCGGCCAGCGCCCTGCCCGCGCTCACCTTCACATGCGTCCACAGCTCGCCCGACACGGTGAGGGTCCAGGCGGCCTTGACCACATCCACCGGCGCCGGCAGCACCCGTGTCGAAAGCCAGCCAAGCGACGAGGCGATCTGCCAGGCAACGATCAACGTGACCGGTACGAGCCATGGCACGAAGGAGCCCAAAAGACCAGAAACACCGCGGAACCGGCTCTGCCGGGCCGCAGGTGTTGCCCCCTGCAAGGGGGTTGGCGCAGCGACACGAAGTGCGCGAAGACTGGGGGTGTGCGACATCTTTAGCTTTGCGAATGAAGGCGCGAGGGCGCGTCGAGGTTGGCGACGACTTCGCCGAATGGGCCACTCAGCGAGCCGCCGGCGAGTTGCTTGCGCGCGCCGAGGGACAGCAGCGGGAACACCAGCTCCGCAAAGCGGTAGGCCTCTTCAAGGTGCGGGTAGCCCGAGAGAATGAAGTTGTCGAGGCCGAGCGCCGCGTATTCCTCGATGCGCGCCGCCACGGTCTTCGGGTCGCCGACCAGCGCCGTGCCCGCGCCGCCGCGCACCAGGCCGACACCGGCCCAGAGGTTGGGTGCAATTTCCAGGTCGGCACGCGTGCGCTTCGTGCCACCCGCATGCAGCGCAGCCATGCGACGCTGCCCTTCGGAATCCATGCGTGCGAACGCGGCCTGGGCGCGGATCACGGTGTCGTCGTTGACACGGCTGATCAGGTCTTCGGCTGCCTGCCACGCAGCGTCTTCCGTTTCGCGAACGATCACGTGCAGGCGGATGCCGAACTGGACGGTGCGCCCCTTGCGCGCCGCGCGCGCCCGCACATCCGCAACCTTCTTCGCCACCTCGGCCGACGGCTCGCCCCAGGTGAGATAGGTATCGACCTGTTCGGCTGCCAGTTCGTGCGCCGCTTCCGAAGAGCCGCCGAAGTACACCGGCGGATACGGCGTCTGCACCGGCGGAAACAGCAGCTTGGCGCCCTTCACGCTCAGGTGCTTGCCGTCGTAGTCGAAGGCCTGGCCATCATGGCTGCGCGAGATGATCTCGCGCCAGATGCGGATGAACTCGGCCGACTGTTCGTAGCGCGACGCATGGTCGAGGAACACGCCGTCGCCTTCGAGCTCGGCCTGGTCGCCACCAGTCACGAGGTTCACCAGCAGGCGCCCGCCCGAGAGCCGGTCGAAGGTCGCCGCCATGCGCGCGGCCAGGCTCGGCTGGTGCAGGCCCGGCCGCACCGCCACCAGGAACTTGAGCCGGGTCGTCGCACCGATCAGGCTCGACGCGATGACCCACGGGTCTTCGCAGGAGCGCCCCGTCGGGATCAGCACGCCCTCGTAGCCGAGCCGGTCGGCGGCGCCCGCAATCTGCTGCAGGTAGGCCAGATCCACTTGCCGTGCGCCCTCGGCGGTGCCCAGGTAACGGCTGTCGCCATGCGTGGGAAGAAACCAGAAAACATTCATCGAAGAGACTCCTCAGGGTTGGGCCGGTCGCCAGACCGCTTGCGCTACGTCGACAGGCTTGGGAATGAGCCCGAGCTGGTGAAAGGCATCGGCCACGCGTTGCTGGTCACGCACCGTCGTGTCCCGGATCGGGCCGACCGGCGACGGCGGACGGCGTTGCAGAAAAAGGCTTACGACGCCGGCATCCAGTCCGCTGAAATCGGCGATGAGCTTGATCGCGCCGGCGCGGTCCTGCTGCACCAGCCGGTCGGCGCGCGTAAGTTCCTCGAACAGCGCGGTGATCACTCCGCCATGCGAATCGGCGAACGCGCGCGAGGCCAGGTAGAACGAGTTGTTGCCCGAAAGGCCGCGCCCGTTGCTGAGCACGCGCGGCTGGATGGCCAGCTCGATCGCGGCATAGAACGGATCCCAGATCGCCCAGGCGTCCACGCTCTTGCGCTCGAAGGCAGCGCGTGCGTCGGCCGGCGTCAGGTAGATCGGCTGGATGTCGCTCCACTTCAGCCCACCCTTCTCGACCGCGCGCACCAGCAGGTAGTGGGCGCTGGAGCCCTTCTGCAGCGCGACCTTCTTGCCGCGCAGGTCGGCCAGCGTGCGCAGCGGCGAGTCCTTGGGCACCAGGATGGCCGAGCTGTCGGGTTTGGAGGGCTCTGCGCCGACGTAGACCAGATCCTTGCCGGCCGCCTGTGCGAAGACCGGCGGCGAGTCGCCCGTGAGGCCGAACTCCAGGCTGCCCACGGCCAGTGCCTCCAGCAATTGCGGGCCTGCCGGGAACTCGATCCAGGCGATCTTCGCGGCCGGATAGCGCTTTTCGAGCCAGCCCGACTGCTTGACGATCACGAGGTTGGCAGCGGCCTTCTGGTAGCCGATGCGAAGCTGCTGCAAGGGCAGAGCCGGCTTGGCAGCCACCGGCTGCGCCAGTGCAATCGGGCCACCGACATTCCACGCGCCCGCCGTCACCGCGAGCAGTTGAAGAAGGTTCCTGCGCTTCACGCCACCCCCGCGCCTGCTGCTTCGAGCAGGTTGATCTTTTTCGGGATGAGCTTGAGCTCGAAAAAGGTGTCGGCAATCCGCTGCTGCTCGCCGAGGATCGCCTTGGTGATCGGCCCGGTACCGTAGGCCGCGCGGCTCACCGACAGGTCGGCCACCGGCTTGGGCAAGCCCCACAGCGTGGCGAGTTCACCGGCATAGGCGCTCTTGTTCGCCACGGCCCACTGGTCGAGCTTGTCGATCTCTTCGACCACGAGCTTGAGCACGTCGGCGTTCTTCGCCACATAGGGCAGCGACGAGAAGTAGTAGCCGCGGTTGCCGACCACGCCACGGCCGTCGGCCAGCACGCGCGCGCCGAGCGCGAGTTCGGCGGCGGCGAGGAACGGATCCCAGATCACCCAGGCGTCGATGGAGCCCTTCTCGAATGCGGCACGCGCATCGGCCGGTGCGAGGAACACCACGCTCAGGTCGCTGTAGCGCAGCCCGGCTTTCTCGGCCAGCTTGACGATGAAGTAATGAACGTTGGAACCCTTGTTGAGCGCGATCTTCTTGCCCTTGAGATCGGCCACGCTCCGGATCGCGGAGTCTTTCGGCACCAGCACCGCCTCGGCAGCCGGGCGCGGCACGGTCGCGGCCACATAGGCCAGTGGCGCGCCGGCGGCCTGGGCGAAGATCGGTGGCGCCTCGCCCACATCGCCGAAGTCGATGGAGCCGACGTTCAGTGCTTCGAGCTGAACGGGGCCGGCGTTGAACTCCGTCCAGGTGACCGACACGCCGAGCGGCGCGAGGCGCTTCTCGAGCGTGCCGCGGCCCTTGAGCACGCTCAACGCGCCCTTCTGGTTGCCAACGCGCAAGGTGCGCGGCGTTTGCGCCAGGACGCCCAGCGAAGGCAAGGCAATGGCACCGGCGGCGCCCTGGATCAGGCGTCGGCGTGAAATCTGGATACGGGTCATGGCAAGGTCTTTCAGGCGTGCGTTGTCCCGCACCGCACAGTGGCGGCGAAAAGCGGAACGAACAGGAATGGGGGATCTATGCCGCTCGGCGAGCGGCGGTGGCGGGCAGGCTGCCGGCGCTCAGACGCTACATCGCACGCGCGAGAAATGCACCGGTTCGAAGCCGTGCGTGGCCGGCAGCTTCAGCCCCTCGGCCGCGAGCGTTTCGGCGGCCTCGTCGAGCCGGAGCGAAAGATCGTCATGCACACGGTAGGCGCCGTCGGGCGTCAGGCTGATCTGCGCGTCGGTGGCATACACGCCCGGCAGGATGTGCCGCGCCGACAGCGCCTGCAGCACCGGCCGCAAGGCGTAATCCAGCGCCAGCATGTGGTGCGGGCTGCCACCGGTGGCCAGCGGCAGCACCGTCTTGCCCTTGAGCGCGCCTTGCGAGAGCAGATCCAGGAAAACCTTCACCACACCGCTGTAGGCGGCCTTGTAGACCGGCGTGGCCACCACCACCACGCGCGCCTGCGCCACCTTCTCGATGGCCTGCGCGATGGCCGGATGGGCCCACTCGGCCAGCAGTAGGGGCTGTGCCGGCAATTCGCGCACGGCCACGCGTTCGACGCGGGCGCCGCGGCGTGCGAGCCGCTCGCCCACCGCCTCGAGCAGCGCGGTCGAGCGGGACGGCGCCGACGGGCTGCCGGAAATAAGGAGAACGGTCACGGCTTACTTCAGCTTCGCCGTGTAGATCTGGTCGAACGAGCCGCCGTCGGCGAAGTGCGCCTTGTCGGCCTTGGCCCAGCCGCCGAAGGCTTCGTCGATTGTGAACAGCGGCAGCTTGGGCAACTGCTTGGCGTACTTGGCCTGCGCCTTGGCGGAGGTCGGGCGGTAGAAATGCTTGCCGATGATGTCCTGCGCCTCTTCGCTGTAGAGGTACTTGAGATATTCCTCGGCCACGGCACGGGTGCCCTTCTTGTCGACGTTCTTGTCGACCACCGTCACGGGCGGCTGGGCCAGGATGCTCAGGCTCGGGTACACGAAGTCGACCTTGTTGCCGAACTCCTTCTCGAGCAGATAGGCCTCGTTTTCCCAGGCGATCAGCACGTCACCCTGGGCGCGCTGCGCGAAGGTGATGGTCGAGCCGCGGGCGCCGGTGTCGAGCACGGGCACATTGCCGTAGACCTTGCGCACGAAGTCGCGCGCCTTGTCGTCGCCGCCGTACTTGCGCTTGGCGTACTCCCAGGCTGCGAGGTAGTTCCAGCGCGCACCGCCCGAGGTCTTGGGGTTGGGTGTGATCACGCTTACGCCGGGCTTGGCCAGGTCGTCCCAGTCCTTGATGCCCTTCGGGTTGCCGGCACGCACCACCAGCACGATGGTTGATGTGTACGGCGCCGCGCCGAGCGGCAGGCGCTTCTGCCAATCGGCCGGGATCCAATTGCCGTTGTTGTGCAGTGCATCGACGTCGCCGGCCAGCGCCAGCGTGGCCACGTCGGCATCGAGGCCGTCGATGATCGAGCGGGCCTGCTTGCCCGAGCCGCCATGCGACTGCCGGATCACCACGTCCTGGCCGGTCTTGCCCTTCCAGTAGGCCGCGAAGGCCTTGTTGTAGTCGACGTAAAGCTCCCGCGTCGGGTCGTACGACACGTTCAGCAGGTTGATGGTCTGTGCGAACGACGGCAGTGCTGTCAGGGCCATGCCGGCACCCAGGGTGGCACCGAGGGAAAGCTTGATAAAGTCGCGGCGAAGGCTCATGGGGGTCTTTCGAAAAGCAATCTGCAGTAAGAAGCTGTGGATTCTGGAAGCCCCTCTCAATAACTGGAACTACCGTTTTCTAAGTTCTAAATAGCCAAACTAACTAAAGGCAACCCCAGATGACGCGAATGGTTCAGTGCGTGAAGCTCGGCAAAGAAGCCGAAGGCCTCGATTTCCCCCCCTATCCCGGCGAGCTCGGCAAGCGCTTGTGGGAGAACGTGAGCAAGGAAGCCTGGGCCGCCTGGCTCAAGCAGCAGACCATGCTGGTGAACGAGAACCGCCTGAACCTGGCCGACCAGCGCGCCCGCGAATACCTCAAGCGCCAGATGGAAAAGCATTTCTTCGGCGACGGCGCCGACGTGGCCCAGGGCTACGTTCCCCCAACCAACTAGGCTCACCCCCAGTCTTCGCGCACTTCGTGTCGCTTCGCCAACCCCCTCGCCGGGGGCAACACCGGCGGCCCGGCAAAGCCGGTTCCGCGGTGTTTCACGAAGCAGGTCCATCCCATGGTTGAGCCAGTGGATTGGCGCGCCGATGGCGTGCCGCGCAGTGCCCGCTTCGGCGACATCTACCACACCGAAACCGGCGCGCTGGCGCAGTCGCGGCACGTGTTCCTGGGCGGGTGCAACCTGCGCGAGGCGTGGGCCGGACAGCCGCAATGGCTGATTCTCGAAACCGGATTCGGTTTTGGCCTCAATTTTCTGACAACCTGGCAGGCCTGGCGGGCCGATCCGGCGCGGCCATGGATGCTGCACTTTGTTTCGATCGAGGCGCATCCGGTCGCGCTTGACGACCTGCTGCGCGCCGCGGCGGCTTACCCGGAGCTGCGCGAGCTGGCCGAGCTGCTGGCGGAGCAATGGCTCGAGCTGCTACCCGGCTTTCACCGCTTCTGCTTCGACGATGGCCGCGTGCTGCTGACGCTGTGCGTGGGCGACGTGCAGGCCATGCTGCGCGCCCAGCGCTTCGAGGCGGACAGCATTTTTCTGGACGGCTTCAGCCCCGATCGCAACCCTGTGATGTGGTCGCCGGACACGCTCAAGAGCGTCTCGCGCTTTGCGCGGCGCGGTACCGGCATTGCTACCTGGACCATCGCGCGGGCCGTGCGCGATGCCTTGACGCAATGCGGCTTCCAGGTGCGCAAGGCGCCCGGCCTGCCGCCCAAGCGCGATTGCCTGCGCGGCGTGTTCGACCCCGCGTGGACGCCGCGGCGCCGCGCTCCGGCAGCTGAACGCATCGCGCCGGGGCGCTGCGCGGTGATCGGTGCCGGCCTGGCCGGTGCGGCCGTGGCGGCGAGCCTGGCGCGGCGCGGCTGGCAGGTCGATGTGTTCGATCGCGCCGACCGGCCGGCCGCAGGGGCTTCCGGCCTGCCGGTCGGCGTGCTGGCCCCGCATGTTTCGCCGGACGACGCCCTGCTCTCGCGCCTGACGCGCGCCGGCATCCGCGCGACCTGGCAGCAACTCGCGGTGTTGCTGGCCGAAGGCCGCGACTGGCGCGCGAGCGGTGTGATCGAACGCCGGCCCGATGGCGACCTGCGTCTGCCGCCAGCCTGGACTTCGGAAGGGCCGAACCTGTCATGGCCAGCCGATGCCGGACAGCTTGCGTCGGCGCAATTGCCTGCCGACACCGCAGCGATATGGCACCGGCGTGCGGGCTGGGTGCGACCGCGCGCACTGGTCGACGCGTGGCTGGCGCAACCAGGTATCCGGCTGCAGGCGGGCTGCGAGGTCGCCCGGATCGTGCCTTCCGGTGCAGGCTGGCAGCTGTTCGGGGCCGACGACACACTGCTGGGCGATGCGGATCGCGTCGTGGTTGCTGCCGGCTTCGAAAGCGGCCGCTTTGCTGCGTCGCTGCCGCTGCAGCCTGTCCGCGGGCAGGTCGAATGGGGCCGTGTGGCATCGAATTCCGCGTTGCCGCAGGCGCCCGTCAACGGCGACGGCCACCTCGTCGCGCAAGTGCCTGATAGCGACGGCGCGCTATGGCTCAGCGGCGCCACCTTCGACCGCGACAGCATCGACACCACGCCGCGAGCCGCCGATACCGCCGCCAACCGCGAACGACTCGCGCGCCTGCATCCGGACGCGGCCGCACTGCTGGCCGCCGCGTTCGATGCCGCCGCGCCATGGGTCGGCGTCCGATGCGCCTCCGGCGACCGCCGGCCGCTGGTGGGGCCGGCGCCGAATCAGCCCGGCCTCTGGGTCTGCACCGCGCTCGGCTCGCGCGGCCTGACGTTTGCTGCGCTCTGCGCCGAATTGCTGGCGGCGCACTGGCATGGCGAACCGCTGCCGCTGCCGGCTGCGCTCGCCAGGTCGCTCGACACGCGCCGTCTCTGACGCAGGGAACGGGGAGAATCCGCCATGGCCATCCGCTACGACATCAAACACACCACCGTCTACCGCTACAAGCGGCCCGTGAGCTTCGGGCTGCACCGCGTCATGTTTCGCCCGCGCGACAGCCACGACCTGCGCGTGCTGGCAACCGACCTGCAGGTGAGCCCGACCGCGAACGTGCGGCTGATCCAGGATCCGCATTCCAACTCGGTCGCACTGGTGCAGCCGATGGGCAAGGCGACCGAGCTCAAGGTGGTGTGCTCCTTCACCATCGAACAGGTGCCGCCGTCGGAAGACCTGCTGCTCGAGATCGACCCCGCCGCCGAATTTTTGCCGTTTGCCTATTCGATCCAGGATCGGCTCGACCTCGAACACTATCTGCGTCCGCACCACCCCGACCCGGACGGCACGCTGATCCGCTGGGCGCACCAGTTTCTGTACAGCGACGAGCCCAACAGCACCCGGGAGGTGCTTGCGCGCATGAATGCGCACATCGGCAAGAGCCTGAAGTACCAGGCGCGCGACGAGGAAGGCACGCAGAGCCCGCTCGAAACGCTGAACCTCGGCAGCGGCAGCTGCCGCGACTACGCATTGCTGATGATGGAAGCGGCGCGGCGCCTCGGCGTCGCAACGCGCTTCGTCTCCGGCTACCTGTATGACGCCGCGCTCGACACCACGGCCCGGCCGAAGGCCGCGAAGGATGTCAAGGACGCAGGTGCGGCGACGGTCGGCGCCGGCTCTACCCACGCCTGGCTGCACGCCTACCTGCCAGGCGCCGGCTGGGTGGCCTATGACCCGACCAACAACATCATGGGCGGCAGTCAGTTGATCCGCGTCGGCGTGGCGCGCGACCCGTCGCAGGCGGCGCCGATCTCCGGCAGTTGGTTCGGGGATGCCGAGGCCTACGAGGGCATGGTCGCGACGGTGCAGGTGCGACGCATTTCGTCCTGAATACGCCCAAAGCGCGATGGCGGGCACGCCACTTGCTCGCTACTTTGGCGTCATGGAAGCCCGCAGAAATTTTGCCGATAACTGTATGGATATACAGGTACCATTGGCTGCCTTCCAAAAAGAACACGAGGCGCCTGTCATGCAGCTTTCCACCCCGGTGCCGGCGCGCTCGCTGGTGATTCCCTTTCCCCTTCGCCAAAGCGTGGCGAACAGCGGTGTCCGCCCTTTCCAGCTCTCGCCGCGCGATGCCGCGAGTGAATCGATCGCGCTGCAAGCCGCACGCGTGCTGAGCGTCACCGCGCGCAGCTGGTGGCCGGCGGACTGATCCGCCAGCAAGGTTCACGGCAGGCGCCTATGCTGGCGGGCTTCCAACGGAGCCCCGTTAACCTCTGGCCATGGCAGCCATCCCCGAGACCGTCTTCCTGTTCGATGTCGACAACACGCTGCTCGACAACGACGGCGTGCGCGCCGACCTCGCGGCACACCTGGCCAGCGCGTTCGGGCCGGCCGCCGCCGACCGCTACTGGGCGATCCTCGAGGAGCTGCGCGTCGAGCTCGGCTATGTCGACTACCTCGGCGCGCTGCAGCGTTACCGGCTCGATGCGTTGAACGACCCGCGGCTGCTGCTGATGTCGGCCTTCCTGATCGACTACCCGTTCGCCGACCGTGTGTACCCCGGCGCGCTGCAGGCGCTCGCGCATGCGCGGCAATCGGGCCCGACCGTGATCCTGTCCGATGGCGACGTGGTGTTCCAGCCGCGCAAGGTGCAGCGCTCGGGTCTCTGGCACGTGGTCGAGGGCCGCGTGCTGATCTATATCCACAAAGAACTGATGCTCGACGACCTGCAGCGCTGCCACCCCGCGCAGCACTATGTGATGGTCGACGACAAGCTGCGCATCCTGACCGCCATGAAGGCGGTGCTCGGCAGCCGACTCACCACCGTGTTCGTGCGCCAGGGCCACTACGCATTCGATGCGCAGGTCGTCCAGTCGTTGCCGCCGGCCGACGTGACAATCGAGGCCATCGGCGATCTGGCCCGCCACGACCTGGCGTCGCTGCGGGCCGCAGCCTGAACCATTCCACCCAGGGAGACCCCACCATGGCAGACAGCCCCCTCGCCGGCCAGCCCGCACCCGCATCGATGCGGGCAAACCTGCCTCGCCTCGTCACCGCCTACTACGCGCAGGTGCCGGATCCCGAGGCCGCTGCGCAGCGCGTGGCCTTCGGCACTTCGGGCCACCGCGGCTCGGCATTCAACGCCGCCTTCAACGAATGGCATGTGCTGGCGATCTCGCAGGCGATCGCGCAGTACCGCGCGCAGCAGGGCATCGACGGGCCGCTGTTCCTCGGCATCGACACGCACGCGCTGTCGGAGCCGGCGGCGGCGAGCGCGATCGAGGTGCTGGCCGCCAACGGCGTCGAGCTGATGCTGGCCGCGGGCGACGAGTACACGCCCACGCCCGCCATCTCGCATGCGATCCTGGTCTACAACCGGGGGCGCACCGCGGGGCTGGCCGACGGCATCGTGATCACACCCTCGCACAACCCGCCCGAAGACGGTGGCTTCAAGTACAACCCGCCGAACGGCGGGCCGGCCGACACCGATGTCACCAAGTGGATCGAGAACCGCGCCAACGAGCTCATCAAGGCCGGCCTGCAGGGCGTGAAGCGCATGCCGTATTCGCAGGCGCTGCGCGCTCCCACCACGCATCGGCACGACTACCTCACGCACTACGTGGCCGACCTCGCCAGCATGGTCGACATGGACGCGATCCGCGCGGCCGGCGTGCGCATGGGCGCCGATCCGCTCGGCGGTGCCGGCGTGCACTACTGGGCCCGCATCGCCGAGCAGTACAAGCTGAACCTCACCGTCGTCAACGAAGAGGTCGACGCCACCTTCCAGTTCATGCCGCTCGACTGGGACGGCCGCATCCGCATGGACCCCTCGTCGGGCCATGCGATGCGCAACCTGATCGGCCTGAAGGATCGCTTCGACGTGGCCTTCGGCTGCGACACCGACCACGACCGGCACGGCATCGTCACCCGCAGCGGCGGGCTGATGCAGCCCAACCACTATCTCGCCGTGATGATCGACTACCTGTTCCGCCATCGGCCGAACTGGAGCGCACAGGCCGCGATCGGCAAGACGCTGGTGAGCAGCTCGATGATCGACCGGGTGGCGGCGCGGCTCGGGCGCCCGCTGCAGGAAGTGCCGGTCGGTTTCAAGTGGTTCGTCAACGGCCTCATGGACGGCAGCCTCGGCTTCGTCGGCGAGGAAAGCGCGGGGGCGTCGTTCCTGCGGCGCGACGGCACCGTGTGGACCACCGACAAGGACGGGCTGGCGCCGGCGCTGCTGTCGGCCGAGATCACCGCGGTGATGGACCGCGACCCGGGCGAGCTGTACAAGGAGTTGACCCAGGCTTTCGGCAACCCGGCCTACGACCGCGTCGAGGCGCCGGCCACGCCGGAACAGAAGGCCAGGCTGTCGAAGCTCACGCCGCAGCAGGTGACCAGCACCGAACTGGCCGGCGAGAAGATCGAGCAGGTGCTGACGAACGCGCCGGCCAACGGCGCAGCGATCGGCGGCATCAAGGTGGTGGCCGCCAACGGCTGGTTCGCGGCTCGGCCTTCCGGCACCGAGAGCATCTACAAGATCTACGTGGAAAGCTTCAAGGGCGAAGACCACCTGCAGCGCATCGTGACCGAGGCCCAGGCGATCGTCGACAAGGCGCTGGCCACCTGATCCGCACACGATGCAAGGGTTCTCCCCTTATCCAGAATATGCATCCAACCGCCCCGCAACCCGCATGGATGCTGGTGAATAAGCTTATCCGCATAAGGCGCGAACCAAAAAATAGTTTGCTTCCATAAGGCGCGCTTTTACAGTTCGGCTCCCTGGCTGGCTACGGACGCGCCGCCCCCAGAACCTTTATCACGATGTACCAATACACAGATTTCGACCGCCAGTTCGTGCACCAGCGCGCGGCGCAATTCCGGGACCAACTCGAACGCTGGCAATCCGGCAAGCTGCACGAAGACGAGTTCCGTCCGCTGCGGCTGCAAAACGGCTGGTATGTGCAGCGCTATGCGCCGATGCTGCGCGTCGCAGTGCCGTATGGCGAGTTGTCGAGCAAGCAGATCCGCGTGCTGGCGAAGATCGCCCGCGAGTACGACGAGCCCGAAGCCGAGGTCTACAGAAACGCCCTCAAGACCCAGGGCAAGCTCGGCACGCAGAAGCTGCCGACGCACTATGCGCACTTCTCGACGCGCCAGAACGTCCAGTACAACTGGATTCCGCTGGCCAAGTCGGCCGACGTGATGGACCTGCTGGCCTCGGTCGACATGCACGGCATCCAGACCAGCGGCAACTGCATCCGCAACATCACGAGCGACGAGCGTGCCGGCATCGCGGTCGACGAGATCGCCGACCCACGCCCCTTTGCCGAGATCATGCGGCAATGGAGCACGCTGCACCCCGAGTTCGCGTTCCTGCCGCGCAAGTTCAAGATCGCGATCACCGGCGCCACAGAGGACCGTGCCGCCACCGGCTGGCACGACGTGGGTCTGCACGTGGTGAAGAACGAGGCGGGGGACATCGGCTTTCGCGTGCAGGTCGGCGGCGGCATGGGCCGCACGCCGATCATCGGCACCGTGCTGCGCGAGTTCCTGCCCTGGCAGCAGATCATGAATTACCTCGAAGCGGTAATCCGGGTCTACAACCGCTACGGCCGGCGCGACAACATCTACAAGGCGCGCATCAAGATCCTGGTGAAGGCCGAAGGCCAGCGCTACATCGACGATGTCGAGGCCGAGTACAAGCAGATCCTCGAGCACGACGGCGCGCCGCACACCATCACGCAGGCCGAATACGACCGCGTGGCCGCCTCCTTCGTGCCGCCGCAGCTCGCCACCCGCGTGCTGCAAAGCGCCGAGCAGACCGATGCCGACCTGCGCAAGTACGCGGCCGACGACGTGCGCTTCGCGCGCTGGCTGGCGCGCAACGTGGCGCCGCACAAGAACCCGGCCCTGCGCGCCGTGACGCTGTCGTTCAAGCGCCTGCACCAGGCACCGGGCGACGCCGATGCCAACCAGCTCGACACCATCGCGCAGCTGGCCGACCGCTTCTCGGCCGGCGAAGCTCGCGTGACACACGACCAGAACGTGGTGCTGCCCTGGGTGCATGCCGAAGACCTGCATGCGCTCTGGTATGCGGCGCGCGAGGCCGGCTTCGCCAGCGCCAACGTGCACCTGCTGACCGACATGATCGCCTGCCCCGGCGGCGACTTCTGCTCGCTGGCCAATGCGCGCTCGATCCCGATCGCCGAGGCCATCACCGAGCGCTACCAGGATCTGGACGAGCTCGACGACCTCGGCGAGATCGACCTGCACATCAGCGGCTGCATCAACTCCTGCGGCCACCACCACAGCGGCCATATCGGCATCCTCGGCGTCGACAAGGACGGCAAGGAGTGGTATCAGGTCTCGCTCGGCGGCTCCGACGGCTCCGCGCTCAGCGGCACGCCGCAGGCCGGCAAGGCGGTCGGTCCCTCGTTCTCGGCGGCCGAAGTGCCGGATGTGATCGAGGCCGTGCTCGGCACCTACCGCGACACCCGCAATGCCGGCGAGACCTTCATCGACACGCTGCGCCGTGTCGGCCACGACCCGTTCAAGGCCTCGGCCAACGGTGCGCGCATCAAGGTGGAGGCCACGGCATGAGCCGCCGCGCCGCTCCCAAGGCGAATAACGCAGCGCGTAGCGCGGAGGTTTCCGAATGAACAAGACACTCAAGCTGGTGGCGGCCGAAGACCACATCGACGACGGCGACCCGAAGGTGCTGCAGCTCGCCAACGACGCCGATCCGCAGGCGATCGAAGTCTGCCTGGCCGACATCGAGCGCATCGACCTGAACTTTCCGAAGTTCACCGACGGCCGCGCCTACAGCCAGGCCTTCCTGCTGCGCCGCCGCCTCGGCTTCAAGGGCGACATCCGCGCCACCGGCGACGTGCTGATCGACCAGCTGGTGCAGATGGAACGCACCGGTTTTTCGAGCGCCGTGCTGAAGGAAGGCGTGGACGCCTCCGATGCGCAACGCCAGTTCGACCGCTTTCCGCGTTTCTACCAGGGCGACGCCGTCGAAACTGCGCCGCACTTCGCGGCCAGCAACGCCTAGCCGCGCTGCGCCTGTCCGCATAAAGCGCGATCCAAAAGATCGTTTGTTTACCGAATTCTTCGCCACATGAGTATCGACCTCGCACACGCCAACGCCGAACTTGGCCGCAATCCGCAGGGCCTCGTGGACTGGGCCATTGGCCTGGGCCAGCCCGCGATCGTCACCACCAACTTCCGCCCTTTCGAAGCCGTGATCCTGCACATGGTCACGCGCGCGAAGCCTGACGTGCCCGTGGTCTGGATGGACAACGGCTACAACACCGAGGCCACCTACCGCTTTGCCGACGAGGTGACGAAGTTGCTGGGTCTGAATCTGCACATCTATCTGCCGCGGCGCTCGCGTGCGCATCGCGAAGCGGTGGAGGGTTCGACGCCCGGGCTCGACGATCCACGCCATGCCGCTTTCACGGAAGAAGTGAAGCTGGAGCCCTTTGCCCGCGCGCTGCGCGAGACGGCCCCGAAGGTCTGGTTCACGGCGCTGCGGGCTACCGACACGGCCGTGCGCGCCCAGATGGACCCGGTCAGCCTCAACCCGGATGGCTTGGTCAAGGTCGCGCCGCTGCTGCACTGGTCGTCCAAGGAGTTGTACGAGTACTGCGAGGCGCACGGCCTTCCGAACAACTTCGACTACGTGGACCCGACAAAAGGCGAAGACAACCGCGAGTGCGGATTGCATCTCGCGCACTGACGGCCAACGCCGCACCCGACCTCCACCCATCCGATGAACGCCCGTACCGACACCGAACTGCTGCAACCGATGCATTCCCCTGCGCGCCTTTCCAACACCCATCTCGATGCGCTCGAGGAAGAAACGATCTTCATCCTGCGCGAAGTGGCCGCCGCATTCGAGCGCCCCACGCTGCTGTTCTCCGGCGGCAAGGATTCGCTGGTGCTCCTGAAGTGCGCGGAGAAGGCTTTCGGCAGCGGCCGCATCCCCTACCCGCTGCTGATGATCGACACCGGCCACAACTTCCCTGAAGTGACGGCCTATCGCGACCAGCGCGCGCAGGAACTCGGCGCCGAGCTGATCGTGCGCAGCGTCGAGGATTCGATGGCCCGCGGCACCGTGCGGCTGGCCCATCCGGGCGAATCGCGCAACGCACACCAGTCGGTCACGCTGCTCGAGGCCATTGAAGAATTCCGCTTCGACGCACTGATCGGCGGCGCCCGCCGTGATGAAGAAAAAGCGCGCGCCAAGGAGCGCATCTTTTCGCACCGCGATTCGTTCGGCCAGTGGCAACCGAAGGACCAGCGCCCCGAACTCTGGACGCTGTTCAACACGCGCCTGGCACCCGGCGAACACTTCCGCGTGTTCCCGATCTCCAACTGGACGGAGCTCGACGTGTGGCAGTACATCGAGCGCGAGCATGTCGGCCTGCCGTCGATCTACTACACGCACAAGCGCGAAGTGGTCGAACGCCGTGGCCTGCTGGTGCCGGTGACCGAACTGACACCGCCGCGCGACGGCGAAACGGTGCAGGTGCGCGACGTGCGTTTTCGCACCGTGGGCGACATCACGACCACCTGCCCGGTCGAAAGCCTGGCCGCCGATGCCGGTGACGTGGTGGTCGAAACGCTGAAGGTCGACGTGAGCGAACGCGGCGCCACACGCATGGACGACATGACTTCCGAGGCTTCGATGGAGAAGCGCAAGAAAGACGGGTACTTCTGATGACTGCCACCACTCTCTCACCCGCCATCGCAGCCGACACTGGCACCGCCCTGCGCTTCATCACCTGCGGCAGCGTCGACGACGGCAAGAGCACGCTGATCGGCCGCCTGCTGGTCGACAGCAAGACCGTGCTGCAGGACCAGCTGGCCGGCGTGCAGCGCGGCGGCGAAACCGACCTGGCGCTGCTCACCGACGGCCTCTCGGCCGAGCGCGAGCAAGGCATCACGATCGACGTGGCGTACCGCTACTTCTCGACCGCCAAGCGCAAGTTCATCATCGGCGACGCCCCGGGCCACGAGCAGTACACCCGCAACATGGTGACCGCCGCCTCGGCCGCCGACGCGGCGGTGGTGCTGGTCGACGCGACCAAGCTGCCCTGGGCCGGCGAAGTGGCTGACGGCGAAGTCGTCAAGCAGGACCTGTTGCCGCAAACCCGTCGCCACACCCTGCTGTGCAACCTGCTGCGCGTGCAGTCGATCGTGTTCGCGGTCAACAAGCTCGACGCGATGGACGATGCCGAAGTGGCCTTCGAGCGCATCTCGACGGCGCTCGAAGCCTTTGCCGAAGCGGCCGGCGTGCAGGTGGCGGCCATCGTGCCGATCTCGGCGCTCAAGGGCTGGAACGTCGCCTCGCGCTGCACCGCGCAGGCCGACTGGGCCGGCTACGCGGGCCCCAGCCTGCTCGAACTGCTCGAAGCCCTGCCCGTCACGGCGCAGGACGAAGCCGTGCCTTTCGCTTTTCCGGTGCAGTGGATCGAGAAGTTCTCGGCCTCGGCCGATACCTCGCAGGGCCGCCGCGTGTTCTGGGGCCGCGTTGCCAGCGGCCATGTGGCGCCCGGCCAGCGCGTGACGGTGCTGCCGAGCAAGCAGACGGCCACGGTGGCGCAGGTGCTGAACCATGTTCGCCAGCCGCAGACCGTGCACGCGGGCCACAGCGCCGGCATCGTGCTCGACCGCGAACTCGACGTGTCGCGCGGCGACTGGTTGCTGGAGCCCGAGGCCTTCGAGCCGGTGCGCGAGATCACCGCCACCATTGCCTGGCTCGACGACGAGCCGCTCGTCGCCGGCCGTGTCTACTGGGCGCTGCAGGGTCATCGCTGGGTCAAGGCCAAGGTAGCGCGCATCATCGATCGCGTGAACATCACGACGCTCGAATCCGAGCCGACATCGCAACTCGAGGCCAATTCCATCGGCGACGTGGTGCTGGCACTGCAGCAGCCGCTGGCCGTCCTGCCGTTCGCGCAATCGCGCGCATTGGGCTCGCTGGTTCTGGTCGACACGGCCTCGCATAAGACCGCGGCAGCCGTGCTGGTACAGGCCGCCGCCGCAAACGCCTAAAATTACGGGTTTCCCCGATCACCTTCCGCCTGCTGCCAAGACCATGACCCACGTCGTCTCCGAATCCTGCATCCGCTGCAAATACACCGATTGCGTCGACGTGTGCCCTGTGGACTGCTTCCGCGAAGGCCCCAACATGCTGGTGATCGACCCGGACGAGTGCATCGACTGCGCAGTCTGCATCCCCGAATGCCCGGTCAACGCGATCTATGCCGAGGAAGACCTGCCGGCGGACCAGCTGGCCTTCATCAAGCTCAACGCCGAGCTGGCGCTGGCTGACGGCTGGAAGAGCATCACCAAGCGCAAGCCAGCGCTGCCCGATGCCGACGACTGGAAAGACAAGACTGACAAGATCGGGGAGTTGGTGCGCTGAGCGCAACCCCCGCACCGATTGAAACCGACGCGCTGATCGTCGGTGCCGGCCCGGTCGGGCTGTTCCAGGCCTTCCAGCTCGGCCTGCTCGAAATCTCCTGCCACATCGTCGACGCCCTGCCCGCGGCAGGCGGCCAGTGCGTGAAGCTCTATGGCGACAAGCCCATCTACGACATTCCCGGCACGCCGCACACCAGCGGCCGCGGCCTGGCCGAGGCGCTGCTGACGCAGATCGCGCCCTTCAAGCCCCAGTTCCATTTCGGCGAGCAGGTCGCCACGCTGGCGCGCGAGCCGGACGACCGTCTGCGGCTCACGACCTCCGGCGGCAAGACCTTCCTGGCCAAGACCGTCTTCATCGCCGCAGGGGTTGGCGCGTTCGTGCCGAAGCACATCGCCCTCGACGGCATCGCGCGCTTCGAGGGCACGCGCCTGTTCCATCACCCCGAATCGCTCGACGGCTTCGCAGGCCAGACGGTGGTGGTGAACGGCGGCGACGACATCGCGCTGGAAACGGCGCTGTCGATCTCCGCCATCGCGAAGCAGGTCACCCTGCTGCACCGGCGCGACGGCTTCCAGGCCGACGAGGCGGTGGTGGCACGCATGCGCGCCGCGGTGGCCGAAGGCCGCATGCGCTTCGTCGTGGGCCAGCCGGCCGCCTTCGATGGCACCCGCCTGCAGGTGTCCACGCCCGACGCGCAGACCCTTGAACTACCCGTCGATGCGCTGGTCGCCTGCCTCGGCATCTCGCCCCGGCTCGGGCCGATCGCCGACTGGGGCCTCGAACTCGAGCGCAAGCAGGTGCCGGTCGACACCGAGAAGTTCGAAACTCGCGAACGCGGCGTGTTCGCGGTGGGCGACATCAACACCTATCCGGGCAAGCGCAAGCTCATCGTCTGCGGCTTCCACGAAGCCACGCTGGCCGCCTGGGCCGCCACGGCCATCGTGTTCCCGGGCAAGGCGATCCCCTTGCAGTACACGACCACCAGCACGCGGCTGCACACGCTGCTCGGCGTGGGCTGAAACCTCAGCCCAGGACGTCGTTCACCTGCTCGTTGAATTCGGTCTGGCTCAGAGCCGTGCCGATTTCGCGCGGCAGCGCATCGCGCACCGAGAACACGCCGAGGATCTTGGCCCCCGCCACAAGCGGCAGATGGCGGAAACCGCGCTCCAGCATGAGCACCACCGCGTCGGATACCAGCGTCTCGGGCGGCACGCAGATCGGGTTGGGCGTCATGACCTCGCGCACCGCCGTGCGATCAGGGTCGAGTCCCCGGGCCAGCACCCGGGTCATCAAATCGCGCTCGGTCAGGATGCCCAGCAGGGTGTCGGGCAACTCCATGACGAGCACGCTGCCGCAATTGGCGCGCGTCATCACGCAGGCGGCATCCCGCACGCTGGCCTGCGGGCCCAGGCTGATCACGTGCTTGCGGGAGATGGATTGAAAAACGGTGCGCTCGGCCATGGTGCGCCTCCGGAAAGTGGTGCCAATGGTGCCGCGGGCCTGCGCTCAGCGCAAGGCGTCGTTGAGTCGTTCCAGCGCCCGGGCGCCGGGGCACAGCTCGGCCGGCCCCAACGCGTTGAGCGGCCGGTCGGTGGTGTTGAGCGCCGTGTGCAGGTCGGTGGCCAGCGGATCGACGTAGAGCAGCCCGGTCACCACCTCCCCCATCTCGTGGTGCCGCTGCATGTAGGCCATGGCGGCGAAGCGGTCGCCGGGGTTGTAGTCGGGGTGCAGGCTGCGCAGCCGCAGCAATGTGCCGTCATGCTGGCGCACGTCCATCACCTCGCCCGGCCCCATGTCGATGGTGATTTCGTCGCGCCCGCCGATGAAGTCGATGCGGCTCACCGCCTCGTTGTGCTCGCGGACGTAGTCGTAGCTCTTGGTGCTGCCGGGGTGGTTGTTGAACGCGACGCAGGGGCTGATGACGTCGATGAAGGCGGCCCCACCGTGGCTGATGGCGCCCTTGATCAGCGGCACAAGTTGCGCCTTGTTACCCGAAAACCCCCGCCCCACGTAGCTGGCGCCCAACTGCAGCGCCATGGCGACCAGATCGACCGGGCTGTCGGTGTTGACGACGCCCTTCTTGCTTTTGGAGCCCTGGTCGGCCGTGGCCGAGAACTGGCCCTTGGTCAGGCCGTAGACCCCGTTGTTTTCCACGATGTACGCCATCCGCACGCCGCGCCGCATGGCGTGGGCGAACTGGCCCAGGCCGATGGAAGCCGAATCCCCGTCGCCCGAAATGCCGAGGTACAGCAGGTCGCGGTTGGCCAGGTTGGCGCCGGTCAGCACGCTGGGCATGCGGCCGTGCACCGTGTTGAAGCCGTGCGACGCCCCCAGAAAATAATCCGGCGTCTTGGAACTGCAGCCGATGCCCGAGAGCTTGGCCACGCGATGCGGTTCGATGTCCAGCTCCCAGCAGGCCTCGATGATGGCGGCGGAGATCGAATCGTGGCCGCAGCCGGCGCACAGCGTGGAGATCTTGCCCTCGTAGTCGCGCCGCGTGTAGCCGACCTTGTTGGTGGCCAGCGTCGGATGGCGCAGCCGGGGCTTGGCGAGGTAGGTCATGCACGCTCCTTCGTGGCGGGTACGCCGGCCACTTGCGTCTGCAGATGCGCGCTGATGGCCTCGACGATGAAGCGCGCCGTGATGGGCGTGCCATCGAAATGCAGCACCCGGACCAGCCGGGCCGGATCGGCGTCCAGCTCGTTGACCAGCAGGCTGCGCATCTGGGCGTCGCGGTTCTGCTCGACCACGAACACCTGCGTGTGCTGCGCCAGGAACTGCACCACGCTCTCGGGAAAGGGAAAGGCGCGCAGCCTCAGCGCGTCCAGGTGGACGCCGCGTTCTTCCAGCGTTTCCAGCGCCTCGTGCATGGACGGGCTGGTCGAACCGAAATAGATCACGCCCAGGTCGGTCTTCCCGGCAGCCGGGCGCAGCACGGGCTGCGGCACCAGGGTGGCTGCGGTCGCGAACTTCTTCAGCAGGCGCTCCATGTTGTAGATGTAGTCCGGTCCGCGCTCCGAGTACCGGGCGTAGGCGTCGCGCGTGGTGCCGCGCGTGAAGTAGCTGCCCTTGGTCGGATGCGTGCCCGGCAGCGTGCGCCAGGGAATGCCGTCGCCGTCCACATCCTTGTAGCGGCCGAAGTCGCGGCCCGCCTCGAGTTCTTCGGCGCTCATGACCTTGCCGCGGTCGTAGGCCTTGCTGTCATCCCAGGCAAAGGGCTCGCACAGGCGCTGGTTCATGCCGATGTCCAGGTCCGTCATCAGGAACACCGGCGTCTGCAGCCGGTCGGCCAGGTCCAGCGCCGCCACCGCGTGCTCGAAGCACTCGTGTGGATCCTCGGGAAACAGCAGCACATGCTTGGTGTCGCCGTGCGAGGCATAGGCGCAGCACAGGATGTCGGCCTGCTGGGTGCGCGTCGGCATGCCGGTGGACGGGCCACCGCGCTGCACGTTGATCAGGGTGACCGGGATCTCGGCAAAGTAGGCCAGGCCGATGAACTCGGCCATCAGCGAAATGCCTGGCCCCGAGGTGGCCGTGAAGGCCCGCGCGCCATTCCATCCGGCGCCGACCACCACGCCGATCGACGCAAGCTCGTCTTCTGCCTGCACGATGGCAAAGCGATGCTGGCCGGTGGCCGGGTCCACGCGCAGTTTGGTGCAGTATTTCTGGAAGGCCTCGGCCACCGAGGACGACGGCGTGATCGGATACCAGGCCGCGACCGTCGCGCCGCCATACACACAGCCCAGCGCAGCGGCGCTGTTGCCATCCACGAAGATCCGGTTGCCCACCCGATCGGCGCGCCGCACCCGGAGCCCCAGGGGTTCGCGCAGGTTCTCCCGCGCGAAGTCACAGCCCAGGTGCAGTGCCTGCACGTTGGAGGCCAGCAGCTTCTCCTTGCCCTTGTACTGCTCACCGAACAGCTGCTCGACCACCTTCGGCTCGATGCCAAGCAGGATGGCCAGGGCACCCACGTAGACGATGTTCTTGAACAGCTGGCGCTGGCGCGGGTCGTGGTAGACGGCGTTGCAGATCTCCGTCAGCGGCATGCCGATCACGCGGATGTCGGTGCGGAATTTCGAGGGCGGCAACGGCCGCGTGCTGTCGTAGAAGAGATAGCCGCCCGGCACCAGTTCGGCCAGGTCGGCATCCCAGGTCTGCGGGTTCATTGCCACCATCATGTCGGTGCCGCCGCGCCGGCCGAGGTGGCCCGCCTCAGTCACGCGCACCTCGTACCAGGTGGGCAGGCCCTGGATGTTGCTCGGGAAGATGTTCCGCGGACTCACCGGCACGCCCATGCGCAGGATGGCCTTGGCGAACAGCTCGTTGGCCGAGGCCGAACCCGAGCCGTTGACGTTGGCGAACTTGATGACGAAATCGTTCACCGCCTCGATCTGCGGGATGGCGCCCATGCTCGCCATTTCGTGTGTTTCGTTGCCCGCCGAGAGAGCCTTCGCGCCTTCGGGCGGCCGCACCGCGCTCATTGGTGCACCCTTGGCGCTACGCGCCTTCCCGCCAAGCGGGAGCGAGCTTGCTTGGGGCGGCCCGGCGCGGCGCTCATTGCGCCACCCCCTGCCCCGCCGGCGTCATCTTCAGCAGGAATTTCTGCATGTCCCAGGCGCCCGTGGGGCAGCGCTCGGCGCACAGGCCGCAGTGCAGGCAGACGTCTTCGTCCTTGACCATCACCCGGCCCGTCTTGAGCCCGCCGGACACATACAGGTCCTGCGCCAGATTCAGCGCCGGCGCCTTGAGGCGACTGCGTAATTCAGCCTCTTCGCCGTTGGCGGTGAAGCTGATGCAGTCCATCGGGCAGATGTCCACGCAGGCATCGCATTCGATGCAGGCGGCCTCGACGAACACGGTCTGCACGTCGCAGTTCAGGCAACGCTCGGCCTCCTTGAAGGCGGTTGCGGCGTCGAAGCCCAGTTCCACCTCGACGCGGATGCTGGCCAGCGCCGTCTCGGCCTTGGCCCAGGGCACCTTGTAGCGCAGGTCGTTCGAGGTGTCGTTGTCGTAGCTCCACTCGTGGATGCCCATCTTCTGCGACACCAGGTTGGTCATGGGCGCCGGGCGAACGTAGACCGGCTCGGCACGCAGCAGCTTGTCGATGGAGACCGCAGCCTCATGACCATGGGCCACGGCCGTGATGATGTTCTTGGGGCCGAAGGCCGCATCGCCGCCGAAGAACACGTTGGGCACCGTCGACTGGAAGGTGTTCTTGTCGAGCGTCGGCAGCCCCCCCTTGTCGAAGCCGAGGCCGCAGTCGCGCTCGATCCAGGGGAAGGCGTTTTCCTGTCCCACCGCGACCAACACGTCGTCGCATTCGAAGTACGCGTCCGGCTCGCCCGTGGACACCAGCGTGCGGCGGCCGTGCTCGTCGTACTCGGCCCGGACGATCTCGAAGCGCATGCCCAGCAGCTTGCCCTGCTCGTGGACGAAGGCCTTGGGCACGTGGAAGTTGATGATCGGAATGCCTTCGTGCTGGGCGTCCTCCTTCTCCCAGGGCGAGGCCTTCATTTCCTCGAAGCCGCTGCGCACGATCACCTTCACGTCAGTGCCGCCCAGACGGCGGGCCGATCGGCAGCAGTCCATTGCCGTGTTGCCGCCGCCCAGCACGATCACGCGCTGGCCGATGCTGCTGACGTGGCCGAAGGAAACGGAATTGAGCCAGTCGATGCCGATGTGGATGTGGGCCGCCGCTTCCTTGCGGCCGGGCGCATCGAGGTCACGTCCGCGCGGCGCGCCGCAGCCGACGAAGATCGCGTCCCACCCCTCGGCCATCAACGCCTTCATCGAGCCGATGCGCTCGCCGCTGCGGAATTCGACGCCCAGATCCAGGATGTAGCCGGTCTCCTCGTCGATCACCGATTCCGGCAGGCGAAAGCGCGGTATCTGCGTGCGGATGAAACCGCCGGCCTTGGCTTCGCCGTCGAACACCGTCACTTCGTAGCCCAGCGGCGCCAGGTCGCGCGCGACGGTGAGCGAGGCCGGCCCCGCGCCGACGCAGGCCACACGCTTGCCGTTCTTCGGCGCGAGCTTCGGCATGCGTGCGCGCACGTCGTCCTTCATGTCGGCCGCCACGCGCTTGAGCCGGCAGATCGCCACGGGTTCAGGATGCTGGGCGTTGCTTTCCTCCACCCGCCCGCGCCGGCAGGCCGGCTCGCACGGCCGGTCGCAGGTGCGCCCGAGAATGCCTGGAAAGACGTTGGAGACCCAGTTGATCATGTAGGCGTCGCTGTAGCGGCGCTGCGCGATCATGCGGATGTATTCAGGGACGGGCGTGTGCGCCGGGCAGGCGTACTGGCAATCGACGACCTTGTGGAAATAGGCCGGGTTGGCAATGTCGGTTCGCTGCAATGCGTGTCTCCTGACAGTCGCCCGGAACCCCGGAGGGGCCGGCGAGCGGCTCTGCCACCAGTATGCGCCGCACCGGCGGGTGGCAAACCTTGGTGGAATCCCGCAGCGGCCCAGGCGCCCCGCATGTCATCGCATGGATTCCGCGGGCAACACCGAGGTCATGAACCGGTAGCTGTGATTGACCAGGTAGCGCGGGTCCGACTTGCACAGCGCCATGAACTGGCGGTGCCCGTTTCGCGTGCGTCCTACCAGGCAGCCCGCGCTGGCGGTGCGCACGTCCTCGCGGCTGAAATCGAAGCCCCAGTGTTGGTTGATGCCGAACATGCCCGTAAAGGTCTTGTCGCCGACCGGATCAAAATCCTCATTGCCGTCGCGCGTGATCTTGATGGGCAGCGTCTGCACCAGTGCCTCGTGCGCGCTCGGGCTGCCGGCCTTGTGGATGCCGATCGACCATGACTTGTACTGGCCCGCGACGATGTGCGCGGCGCCTTCGGCGTGGAGCTTCTTGGTTCGCACATAGAACGTTCCCGGTTCTGTCGTGGCCTCCCAGGCTGCCTCGACACTCGGGATGCCGTCCGCGCGAACGCGGATCGCCAGCCGGACATCCTCGAACTTGTTGTGCATGTTGGCGTTGGGCGTGCCATCGGCATCGGTTCCATCGACGTACACGATGTTGATGCAGCCCGGATGGCGGCAGACCCAGTCGCCGCGCGCCGTCGCCGCGCGTACCACCCGGCCCGCAAAGTCATCGCCGGGCTTCAATGGGTACGGCGAAGGCTGTGGCGGTTCCAGGATTGCCCGGGCCTCTCTTGCCCCGAACGACGTTCCCGCGCTGACGCCCGTCGTGCGCTCGAGGAAAGCCCCGAGCGCCCATGCTGAAACCGGGCCGAAGCTCCCATCCGCAGGGGGATCCAGAAGACCGAACTCACTGAGCCGGTTCTGGAGCTGCAACGTCAGCGCCACGTCTGCACCAATGGCTGGAATGGGCATCGCTTGGGTACCTGAGGCAACTTCTTCCAATGTCATGGGAAGCTCCTTTCGTGGGGACTGCCACAGTAGGCGCGTGCGGCGCGAGCGTCCATCCTCCGAACGGCTGTATGTCAATCGCCGGCTCGCGGCTCCCCCAAAAGGGGGAGGCAGCGCAATCGCCAAGGCAAGGGGCGCGAGCTAACATTCACGCCCGAAGCAGGGGGCAGCGATCAGGTCGACGGAACGGGGAGTTCGCCATGGCAACTTTGCTTTTCGTGCACGGGACGGGCGTCCGGGGCGATACCTACGATCTCTGCTTCCAGGCGATGGCGGAACAGGTCAAAAAGCACCTGCCCGGCGTCACGCTCGCGCCATGCCTCTGGGGTGACAGCCTGGGCGCCACCCTTGCAAATGACGGGTTGTCCGTCCCCACCTACGACGCGAACCTGCCCGACCCCGGCGCGGGCGAACGAGAGGTGCGCGAGCGCGAAGATGTGCGCTGGGGGCTGCTCTATCGGGATCCGCTCTATGAGCTGCGCTCCATGGCTGCGCTGCGATCGGCCGAAGAAGCCGACCAGACCGGGGAAGCCGCTGCCGCTGCTGCACCGTCGCCGAAAGGGGTTCTCAAGCAACTGCGCAACCTTCAATTGTCGGATCGCGTCCAGCAAGAGCTTGCTCGCACAAAACATGACCCGGCCGTCCAGATCGACAGGGCGGTGCGGCTGCTCGACGCCCCGGTCTTCGAGGACGCGCTGGCGGCACGCGCCATGTCCGCCCCGGCCGTCTGGCGCCCTGCGGTCGGCCGCGCCTTCGTGGCGGCATGGATGCATGCAGCAACCAACTCGGAACTTCCCGTCATCTCGGGCGAACTGCGCGACGAGCTGTATGCCGAAGTCGTGATCGAGCTCGGCGGCGCGCCCAAGGCGATCTCGGACGCACTGGGCGACATGTTCCTCGGGCTTGCATCATGGGTTGCAACGCCGATCGCACGCCGCAAGCGTACGGTTCTCACCGATGCGACCTTTCCGGCAGCGGCTGACGTCCTGCTGTACCAGGTCCGCGGAAAGCGGCTGCGCGACTTCATTGCGGCCCGGCTGACGCACCTGGCGCCGCCGGTCTACATCCTGGCTCACAGCCTGGGCGGAATTGCCTCGTTCGAACTGCTGGCCGAAGGCAGCGAGACGCGCGTCGCCGGACTGATCACGGCCGGATCGCAGGCGCCCTTTCTCTACGAGATGGATGCATTGGCAACGCTGCGCCAAGGCGCCAAGCTTCCCGACAGCTTTCCACCCTGGCTCAACTTCTACGACCTCAACGACATGCTCAGCTATGTCGGCTCGGGCATCTTTCCCAAGCGCATCCGCGACGTCGAGCTCAGCAGCCGTCAGCCGTTTCCGCAGTCGCACAGCTCCTACTGGTCCGACCAGAAACTCTGGCGCGAGATCAAGGCCTTCATGGCATGACCCCGGTCAGCGATCCCAAGCGCGCGTTCGCCGTCATCGTTGCGGTGGAGAAGAGCGGCATCCTGCCGTCGGACCCGCTTCTGGGGCCGGTCGCGGACGCCATCCGGGTCTTCGAGTGGGCCGTCAAATGTGGCGTGGACCCGTCCCGCATCCGCTTGTTCGTCTCTGCCAAGTCCGGCAGCGAAAATCTGCTCGCCGACTGGGACGCGCACCACCCCAAGGCAATCCGCGCTGCCGCGACGGAGGTGGCCATCAGGGACTTCTTCGCGAAAGAGCTGCCCAAGTTTGTTCCAAAGGACGGCGATGGGCTGCTGCTGGTCGCCTGGTCCGGCCACGGACTGATCGACCAACGCGCCGAGCGGCGCTCCCGCCTGCTGTTCTATGAGGATTCCGCAGCCCGCGTGCCGATCCACTGCGACGTCACTTCCCTGATGCAACTGCTCAAGGAGCGTGACTTCGCCGGCTTCCGCCAGCAGATTCTGGTGGTCGACGCCTGCGCTACGTACTCAGGCAGCCAGTTCGGCGGGCAGTCATTGGGGCCGTCGACCAACTTTGGCCGCAGGAACAATCCGGACGTGAACATCCTGCAATTGGCGCTGATGGCTGCATCGCCCGGCGAGACCGCGTACACGGAGGCCGCGAAACCCGGCGCGACCGAGACAGCCGGGTCCAAGTGCATGAACCGCCTGCTCGACCAGTTGACCGGCGCGGCAGCCCAAAAGCCCTGGCCGAACTTCCAGGCAGCGTTCAGTGCGACCCGGAAATCCTTCTTCGGCGACGAGCAGATGCCAGTGAGCTTTGCCATCGGCTCACCGGACGACCTGACCGACGACGATGGCATCGTGCTGACCAGAACACGGACGACGCAACTTGCGCGGGAAATCAACAAGCTTCAAGTCGACATCACGACGCTTCGGGCGTGTTTTTCTGCGGCGTTGCAGGTCAGCACCCTTGCCGAGACGCACGAGTGGGCGCTGCGGAACGGGCTGGCTGAAATGATTGAACTGTTGGGCGAGACGGCGCACCTGCCCGGGCAACCCGACGCGCTCGAGCGTTTCGCGTTGGAAGTCGCTGCACGAACGAAGTCCGAACCGATCCGCGCGGGAGTGGTCACATGGCTCGGCCGAAGCCTTGGCGCAGACATCATCCAGAGCGAACTCGATCGGCGCCGCAACGAACTCGCAGCGCCACGCTCGAGCATCTGCTTCCTGCTGGTCGACGAGTGCGCCCCAGCCGCGGGCGAAGGCGCCTCGACGCTGCAGGGATGGTTGTTCATCGGCAAGAGCTCCGTGCCGATCTTCCTGGTGGACGACGACGAAGAGCCAGATGCGCAAACCGAAGCGACCCGGGCCGAGGCGCTGGGCTCGCTGATCGGGCTCGCGATCTCGCACGCCAACAGCGCCGGGATCGCGCGGCCGTTCTTCATTCTCGAGTTCGCCCTGCCGCTGGCACGGATCGACGAGGATGTCGAAACGCAGCTTTTCGACGATGGCATGAGCCGCGTTCCGGTCGGGCAGCGCTACGCGGTCGTCAGGCGGATTGCGGATCGGATGCGTGCCTTGCAGCGGGCGCAGAGCCGCCAGGGCCGGAAGTTTCTGCCAGCCCTCGATGCATGGAAACGCGCCGCCGAATTTCTGAAGCAGCGCTTCAGCGTTCACGGCCTTCGGTTGGTGTGGATGGAGCCTGAGCATCTTCACCGCGGTGATCTGGCGTTGAACTTCGAGAACAACCCCACGGGATCCTGCGTCGGATTGGCCATGGCGGTGGTGGACGGAACCCTGACCGAGAGTGCACGCCAAAGCCTCATGGGTGGCGCAGTTCCGTTCGCGTGCTGGCCCCGCGCCCCCTGGACAGAAATCGACAGGCAAACATGGGAGGCAGACATGGCAAATTGCGCCGACGACGCGGCCCTGGAAAAAGTCTTCACATTGAAGCGGACGCAGGGCGCGAAACATCCTTCCGCAGGCCTTTCCATTCTGTGGGATGACCCATCACACGATCCGTATGCGCAACAACTCGGCGCGAAGGGGGCTGCACCATGACGAAGGTAGACGACTGGAAAATCTTCCTTGGCACTCGCAAGCCACACCATCGCATCGACAAGCTCCCTGCACCACCCGCATGGCGGCCCTTCCGGGTGAACGAGCCAGTGCGCGAGCGCGACATACCGCTGGCGCGCAGCCTGCCCCCCTCGATGCAGCAGCGCGGCAGAACGTTCCAGTCGACGCCCGAGATCCTGGAAATCGTGAACGCGGCGCTCTACCTGCGCCGGCCGCTGCTGGTGACGGGGAAGCCCGGGAGCGGAAAGTCGTCCCTGATCGATGCAGTCGCCTATGAACTGAATCTGGGAGAGCCGCTTCGCTGGGCCGTGACTTCGCGCAGCGTGCTGCGCGATGCCCTCTACGTCTACGATGCGGTCGGCCGGCTGCAGGAGCAGCAGCGGCGCGACAAGGTGGCTCCCGCGACCCCGGCAGCCGCTGCTGCTGCGAACCGGGATCTTCCGATCACGAACTTCCTCCGGCTCGGCCCTCTGGGCACTGCGCTGCTGCCAACCGACCGGCCCCGCGCCCTTCTGGTCGACGAGCTCGACAAGGCCGATCTCGACCTTCCGAACGACCTCCTGAACATTCTGGAGGAAGGCGAGTTCGAGATTCCGGAACTGGCGCGCCTTAGCGCCGAGTCCGGCTCGGAGGTCGTCGAGGTGCGCACTCACCGAGGGCACCCGGGCGATACCTATCCGGTTGTCGGCGGCATCGTGCGCACCAAGCAGTTTCCGTTCATGGTCTTCACCAGCAACGGCGAGCGGGAGTTTCCGCAGGCGTTCCTGCGCCGGTGCCTGCGGCTCGACATGCCGGATCCATGCGGCAGCGAAGAACGTCTCACCAGCATCGTGGAAGCGCACATGTCGGAGTTCTTCGCACCCCCTACCCTTGCTGCGGTGAAGGATCGCATCCGCGAGTTCGTGGAACGCGCCCAGAAGGAATCGCTTGCGACCGACCAACTGCTGAACGCCATCTTCCTCATCGTCGGGAAACACGGCGTGCCTGAAGAAGAGAAGAACGCCCTGATGCGTTCCATCACCCGCTCGCTGGCCTAAAGCCCTGTGGGGATCCAGTCATGCGCGAGGTCATCAAGGCTCTGCGGGCGGCGTCCCTGGCCGATGACGTCGACCACCTGATGGACGCGCTTTGGCTGGTTCAGCATCTGACACCAGTCGACCCGGATTCCATCCCCGACCGCGCCACACTGCAACCGGAACTGAAGGCTCCAGCGATGGCCCGGTTCGCGCCGGATGGGTTGGTGTCTGGCGAGCCACCGCCTCCCCCTCCGGGCGACTTGGAGGAGGTCGTCTTGCCCGGCCGAACCCCCACTCAGCCATCCGGCGGCCTCTACGCTGCCGGCGGAGGCAGCGGCAGCGGGCGTGCAAGCGCCGTCCGGGTGGCGGGCGTCCCGGCCCTGCGTGACGCGTTGGGCCTGGCCCGCGCCCTGCGCCCGCTCGGCCGGCGACTCCCGTCCCGGCGATCGAGCCGGCTCGATGAGGACCTTACTGTCGAACGTTTTGCGGAAACGGGCGCCCTCGTGCCTTGCTACGTGCCGCGGCGCGAGCCGGTTTTCGATGTCCTGTTCCTGGTCGAACAAACGCCGACGCTGCCGTTGTGGAGCAGCGTGGTTGACGAACTGGCGGTTCTTCTGTCGCGCCGCATCGGTTTGCGTTCGTTCCGTCGTTTCGAACTGTCTGCTTCGCCCGAAGGGCTGGTTGCGCGGGGGCGATCCGTGCGGGCAGCCCCTCCGAAGCGACTGCTCGAAGGCGACAAGCCGCTGGCGCTGCTGGTGAGCGACGGCACGTCCGCGGCGTGGCGCGATGGCACGATGGCCAGCACATTCGCAGCGCTGGGTGCGGACGCATCGGTCGCACTCGTTCAACTGCTTCCGGAGCGGCTGTGGGGCAACACGGCGCTGGGGAGCGCGGACTGGCTCGTGTCATCGCCATCGATGGGCGCGGTCAACAAGGATCTGCGCAGCGTGCAGCCAGCCTGGATGGCAGACGAGCCGCCTGGCGTGCTGGTGCCGACGATCGGGCTGCGACCGCAGCCGGTCGCGCGCTGGGCACGCATGCTCTCGGGTCGCGCAGATGCCCGCAGCCCCGCGGGAATGGTCTGGGTTGCGGCTGTTGACGAAGGGCAGCCATCGGACCCCACCCTGCAATCCCGCAACGCCACGCCGGAGCAACTGGTGTCACGCCTGCGCAGCATGGCAGGGCCCCGCGTGCTGCAGGCAGCGGTCTATCTCTCCGCGGCCGCGCCATTGACCTTGCCGGTCGTCCGGCTGATCCAGCGCATCATGTTGCCGCATGCCCCGAGTGAGGATCTGCCTTTGCTGCTGCTCAGCGGCCTGCTGAACCGGAGCAACGTCGCCGGGTCTGCCGCACGCGACGACGTCCATTTCGAGTTTCCGGATGGCGTCAGGGAACTGCTCCAGCGATCCCTGCTCAGGGGCGACGTGGAACGTGTCAGGGCCGCGGTGACTGCCTATATCTCCGAACGGGTGGGGATGGCCGTCAGCTTCTCCGCACTGGTGGGTGATGCCGAAGGGGACACGCCGTTGCCCGATTGGGCCCAACCGTTCGCCGAAATCAGCAGGCGCCTGGACTGGCTCTTTTCCCCCGACCCGGGCGACGAAGGCCGCCGACGCATCGCAGAAGAAGGGGTCGCGCCGGGGGTCACGATCCGCGCAAGACTGGCCATGGAAGAGTTCGTCATGGCCGTCTCCTACGCGCCGGACGGCGTTCGGCTGGCGGTGCGCAGCCTGTCGGGCGTGACCTTCTTTTCGGTGGCGCGAACCGCCTCGCTGTCGGAACGGCCTGCGCGCGAGCGCGTGACGCTGGCGCGCAGTGCCGACATCCTGTTCATCAAGGGCTGGGGGGTCGATGAGCTGCTGCAGGAGCGGGTCATCAGCAGCACCCGCGCGCTGCTGGCAAGTCACTTCAGCGGCGAGTGGGAGGCGCGCTTCCACAGCTGCGTCCGCCCGCTCCCCGGCGAACGCAGCTCCGCCGCGGAGATCCGTTCGGTCGCCCGTCTCATCCGCCACACTTCGTCGATCGTCTGTCTGCTCGGCGACGAGAGTTTTCGCAGCTCGTCGTGGTTGCGCACGCTTCGACGCGAGCTCGACGACGATCAGGCCACACCGGTTTTCATGTTCGAAGCGACCCATACCGGCTCGGAGCCAGATGGTGTGGATGATTGGTCGCTCAGGACGCTTCCCCAAGAAACGGTTCGCAGCGTTCGAGGCAACGCGCCATTCGTCGCAGCCAGGCTGGTGCTCGCAATCCGGCAGAACGCCTCGCGATGGCTTCCCGAGATGCCCTTCGACGGCGCCACCGCAGGCATGGCGTGGTTGCCGTCGACCTCTGCCAACCCCAACCCGCGATTTCTGGCATTGAATGCCGAAACCCGGCAACTCGTCGTCGAGGGAAGTCCGACGCCACACGGCGTGGTGCCGTCGGACCTGGGAGTGCGCGCTGAAACCCTGCACGTGAACGCTGCCGGCGACGCGATTGCAGTCACGGGCAACGGCAGGGTGTGCTGGACTGAAACCCCCGGCCGGCCCGACGACCCGGCGTCCTTCGAAGGCAGCGGAAGTCCGGCATTCGCATGGGATCCCACCGGAGTCCACTTCGCGCTGGCGTGGCTGGACGGGCCAGCCAGCATTCAGGATGCGCGCCTGCTCGAGGATGCGTACACAACTTCGCACCCGCTCGAATCGGGGAATCCATCGCTGGCATGGCGCCCGGACGGCAAAGTGCTGGCATTCGGTCGCGACACGCAGCTGATGCTCGTCGACGTCAGTGCCCGCACCGAAGGGCTGCATGACCTGCCGCATGTCGTGGAATCGCTCGCATGGTCGAGAGACGGAAGCTACCTGGCCTGCGGCATGGTGGACGGCGACGTCCGGCTTTGGCGTTGTTCAGCCGATCTGCCACCGTCGCTCAGCCAGGTCGCGGCATGGCGCGCGGGCCCGCCGAACTCCGACAGCTGGGTTTCCCTTGCTTTCTCTTCGATGCCGCTCGATGACGCGTTCGAGGAACTGTGCGTCGGCTACGGCGACGAAGTCCAGCTGCTGCGCATTGATCCAGCCGGGCTCGCGACAAAGGTGCCCGAACCGGGCCCGGACATCTCCGCCGAGCCGGAGGGCCTGTGGCTGGAGGCCGCCTTGTCGGTGCTGCAGTCCATGGCGCTGGCTTTTCACGTGCGGCAACTGGCGACGGCCACGCAATCACTCGACCGGCAGGCTCTGGGTGCATTTCTGGGTGTCGAGACAGGCGAACCACGCGCCATGCTGAATCACCTGATGTTCATGACCGAATGGGTTTTTGCGGGGCCCGTCAGCGAGGTATTGATCACCGGCGAAGACCCGGTTCTCGGTGGCTCGCCCGAGGCCGATGCCGAGATGTTCAAAAAACACATGGACAGCTGGCAGGCGGAGATCGAGTCGCCCAAACGGTCATCACGCGGTCTTGCACGGGAAAGCGCGTGGCTTCTGACCATCTTCGACCGGATCGAGGCAGGAGACCCGGGTTTGCTGGAAGCGATCGGCGGTTCACGCCTCGAGCGCTACATCGACCTGCACAGGGGGATCTGGCAGCAAATGGAGACCGATCCCGGATGGCGCGACGCCGAAAGCCCGCCCTCCGCCGAGGCCCTGGAACTGGCGGCCGATCTGCTGCCCCGGCTGCAGCGCGTCTCGACTGACCATCGGGTCACGCGCTACTGCAGCAGCTTCTACGAGTATTTCGGCAGTCAGGGTCTTTGTGAATTTGCCCGCTGCAGCGACTACGCCAGCTATCTCGAGCGCTTCGTGACATTCTGGAAAGATCTCAGCACCCGGCTCTTCGAGCGGGCCGAGGGCCTGCAGACCGGAACCCTGATCGCCATGCGCTACACCGTCCCGAAGTCTCACCTCGAACTGGTTCAGAGCACGCTGGCCTTGCAAGATGATGCGATGCAGATCGGGGAGCTTTCCAGCCACTCGCCCGACGGGCAACCGCAGCATTCCTGGGCGGTCGGCCCGCAGGCCTATTGCATGCTCATCGAAGCATTGGGGCGCACCGTTGTCGATGCGGTGCGGCTGAGGCTTCGCCAGCCGCCGCGGCGTCCGCTGGTTCTTTGGGTCGACGACCAGCCCCAGAACAATGAGAGGGAGCGCAAGGATCTGGAGCGTCGCGGCATCCAGATCGAGACAGCGGTATCGACGGAGCAAGCGCTGGAAATGCTCGGTGGCAAAGGCTATGAGCTGGTCATCTCGGACATGGGCCGACCACCCGACCGCCGTGCCGGCTACACCTTGCTGGACGCCTTGCGCAAGGCCGGCAACCCGATCCCGTTCGTCATCTTTTCTGCGGATCAGCGTCCCGAGCATGACCAGGAGGCTGTTGCGCGCGGCGCCTTGGGCTCGACGGAATACGTCACCGCCTTGACGGGAATGTTGATGAGAACGCTGAGGGCAAGCACGCGGCGTGCGCCACCGGCAGCCGGCGCCGCCGCGATGCCGGAAAGCGGGGCCTTGCCCGACGCCGCGTGACCGGTTTGACAACCGTCAAGGGAGCGCGTGGCGCGGCAGGCGAATCGTGAAAACGCAACCCGTGCCCGGCACATCCCGAACAGCCAGGGTGCCGAAGTCGGCCTCGATGCTCTGGCGGGCGATGGAAAGACCCAGGCCGAGACCGGACTTGTCATGGCTGCGCTGGTTGAAGGGCGAGAACATCCTGGCGGCGCTGCCGGGCGGCAGCCCTCCGCAATGGTCCTCGACGTCGATCAGTACGTGCTCGTCAAGCAGATAGGCCTTCAAGACGACCTCGGTGTCGGGATGCGTGAACTTGAACGCGTTCTGCAGCAGGTTTGCCAACGCGGCCAGCAGCATTTCGCGATTTCCACGGATGGCCAGGAGCGCATCGACAGGCGGCACCTCGAAGACGCAACCTGCTGCGCTCGCAACGAGCTGGGCCGCGGTTTCAGCCTCGTGAATGAACGAATTGACGGAAAATGTCTGTCGCTGTTCCGGCAAGCCGCTGCGCACCTCGGCCACTGCCCGACTGATCAAGTTGCCCATCGCGGACAGGCTGCGCTTCAGCACAGCCCCGGTGGCGCCGCCCACTGTCATGCCGCCGAGCTCGAGGGCATGGATCGCAAGCGTTGCCGTACCCAGGGAATTGCGCAGCTCGTGGACCAGGAATCCGAAACGCTCGTTCGCGTCGTGGCTCTGCTGACGGGCGATTTGTGTATCCCGCTGGAAGCTGAACTCGGTGACAGCGTCCGCAATGGCGTTGTCCAGGCACCGATTCAGCGTCCGGAACTCCGCCACAGCAAAGGGTGCGTCGCGTTCGAAGGCCAGGTCCGTGATCGCCTGGCACAGGTCGCCGTAGTCGTGAACGACCTGATCCACCGTGTAGCCCAGCTTCAGCAGTTCCTTGCCATGGGCAGTGGCACTCACCCCCATTTCCGACAAGGCCGGCAGATCCCCGCCGGCTGGCCCCGAAATTCTGATGCCCTCCGCCGGTTTGTCGGCTTCTTCCGCCGCGAGGGTTCTTATCAGCTGGCCGAGGAACAGCGGTATGCCGTTCGCCAGCTGTTGTTCAGTTGCAGCGCGCCGGGGTCTCTGTGCGACCTTCGACTTGCATCGCAAAATCAACTCCTCCCGGTTGTTGGTGAGAAAGTTGTGCATAGTCCGGGGCCCGACGGCTTTCGCCTGTTCATCCAATGAATGCCGCCCGCTTTTGCTTCGAAGGCGTACTGCACCATGGTCTGCGGTTCGGGGACGAACAGTCTGTGCGATGACGCACATATATGCGGGGTTTGTGGACGGTCGCGACATGTCCTTCCCTTCAGTCGCATACGCTACGCTCGGCCCATGACCAGCAAGCCCACCGAAGACGCCGCCGGACTGCTGCACCAGCCAGCACGCCCGGAGCGACCCGGTTGGCTGCCCCGCGTCGACGTGGCGCGCTGCACGGGCTGCGGCTGGTGCGTCGCCGCTTGCGACCTCCACCTGCTCAGCCTCGAATCGGTGCAATGGAAGAAGTCTGCTGCGCTGCACGACGCGGACCGGTGCACGGGCTGCAGCGATTGCGCCGTGACCTGCCCTTTCCATGCGATCACGATGCGAAGGGATGGAACGTCCGGGGCCAGCCTCATCGAGCCTAAAATAGCCATTCGCTAGGGGTGCCGCCCGTCCGCCAGGACAGTCGGCTGAGAGAGTCCCTTTGAACCTGATTGAGGTAATCCTCGCGCAGGGAAGCTGGTTCGGTGGCTTTCACGTTTCTCGCGTGCACACCTGTCGCCATCGGGCCGCAACCTGCCAATCACTTTGCACTGGAGCAAATGGATGGCACAGCCTTCTGACTTTTCATCGTCGCCCAACGAGGCGCTGACGGCCCTGCCCGACGCGGCACGCGCGTTCCGCTGGCACGACCACGCGTCGTTGTGGTTCAGCCTCGGCGTCGGCCTGCTCGTGATGCAGATCGGCGCCTATCTGGTGCCTGCCGTGGGCACGCGCGACGCGGTCATCGCGATCGTGCTCGGCTCCTGCATCGGCGCCGGCCTGCTGGCCTGGACGGCCCGGCTCGGCTGCGAGAGCGGCCTTGCGAGCGCGGGCCTGATGCATGCCACCTACGGCAGTGCGTTCGCCCGGCTGCCGGTGCTGCTCAACATCGTGCAGCTGATCGGCTGGACGACCTTCGAGCTGGTGATCATGCGCGAGGGCACGCAGGCCATCGGCCAGCAGGCCTTCGGCGTCGAGTTGGGTGGCCCGCTCGGTACCGCGCTCACCACCCTGCTCTGGGGCGCCGTGCTGCTCGCGTTGCTGGCCGGCTCGATGGTCAAGCTGGTGCGGCGCTTCGTGAGCCGCTTCGGGCTGCCGCTGGTGGTGCTGTCGCTGCTGTGGCTCACCTGGCAGTTCGGCACGCAGTTGCATGCGAAGGGCTTCGAGGCGTTCTGGTCGCGCCCGGGCGACGGCAGCATGGGCATGTTCAGCGCACTCGATCTGGTGATCGCGATGCCGGTGTCGTGGCTGCCGCTGGTGGCGGACTACGCCCGGCACGGCCGGCGCAATGCCGGCGGTGGCCTCGGCAGCGCGTTCAGCGGCACCTGGGTCGGCTATGCACTGGCCAACATCTGGTGCTACGCGCTGGGCGTGATGGTGGTGAGCGCCGCGGCGCCGGGCGCAAGCCTGGTCACGGCACTGCTGCTCGCGCAAGGCGGTCTGCTGGCGCTGGGCCTGATCCTCATCGACGAACTCGACAACGCCTACGGCGATGTCTACTCGGGCTCGGTCTCCACGCACAGCCTGCTGCCGCGCTGGAGCGTGAAGCGCTGGGGCCTGCTGCTGGCGGTGCTGTGCATCGCGTTCGCACTGGTGCTGCCGATGCATGCGCTGGAGCCGTTCCTGCTGCTGCTGAGCTCGGTGTTCGTGCCGCTCTACGGCGTGATCCTGGGGCGCCTCGGAACCGGTGCGGCGCCGGCGGGCACGGCCGCGCGCCGGGTCGACCTGGGCGCTGCGCTGATCTGGATCGCCGGCATCGCGCTCTACCACGCCTGCGCCAAGTGGGCGCCGCAGTTCGGCTCGGCGCTGCCGACGCTGGCTGCAACGTTCGTGGTGGCCTGGTTCAGCCGGCCGTCGCCGGCAGCCGGTGCGTCGGCACTGGCGCAAAACCGTGGTTGAGCGGGCCATGGCCTGCACCGACCTGCACGCCGGCACCCGCCGTCATCGCGCCGAGCACATAGGCGCGCGCCAGCGGCACCGCATCGGCCAGTGTGTGGCCGAGCGCCAGGCAGGCGGCAATGGCCGACGACAGCGTGCAGCCGGTGCCGTGCAGGTTGCGGCTCGCGATGCGGGCCGAGGCAAAGCGCTGCGGCGCAAGGCCGGCCTCGGCCAGCACATCGACCACTTCCTCGCCCTTCAGGTGCCCGCCCTTGAGCAGCACCGCGCGCGCGCCGAGCGCGAGCAGGTCGCTGGCCGCGCGGTCGAGCCCGTCGACACCGTCGATCGAGCGGCCGATCAGCAGCGCCGCCTCGTCGAGGTTCGGCGTGATCACCAGCGCGCGGGGAAACAGTTCGCCCACCAGGCGCTGCACCGTGTCGCTCTGGATCAGCCGGTCGCCGCTGGTGGCGACCATCACCGGGTCGAGCACCACGTTGGGCAACTTGTAGCGGTCAATCGCCCAGGCCACCACCTCAACCACCTCGGGCGCGTGCAGCATGCCGAGCTTGACCGAGTCGACACCGATGTCTTCCACCACGGCCTGGATCTGCGCCTTGAGGAATTCCGGCGGCACCGCGTGGATGCCGTTCACGCCCAGCGTGTTCTGCGCAGTCAGCGCCGTGATGGCCGTCATGCCGTAGCAGCCGAGCGCCGCGAAGGTCTTGAGGTCGGCCTGGATGCCGGCGCCGCCGCCGCTGTCGGAGCCGGCGATGGAAAGCACGCGCGCGTAGCGCAGGGAAGCGTTGGTCATCCGCAAAATTATCGACCACGCGCATGACGACGATGCACGCGCCCCTGCCCTTCGACGATGCAACGGTGCTCGGTGCCGGCCTCATGGGCCGGCTGATGGCACTCGCGCTGGCGCAGCGTGGCTGCCGGGTGGCGCTGTACGACGCCGCCGGGCCGGAGGCCGATGGCGCGGCCGCGCGCGTGGCGGCGGCGATGCTGGCTCCGCTGGCCGAATCGGCCGTGGCGCCAGCATCGGTGGTGCGCATGGGCCAGTACGGCCTCACGCGCTGGCCCGAGTTGCTGGCCACGCTGGCTGCACCGGTGTTCTTCCAGCGCGAGGGCACGCTGGTGCTCTGGCACCGGCAGGACGCACCCGAGGCCGCGCGCTTTGCCGGCGTGCTGGCGCGCAGCGCGCAGCAAGTGCCGGAACTGCCTGCGATGCAAAGGATCGACGCGGCCGGCATCGCGGCGCTGGAGCCCGCGCTCAGCGGGCGTTTCGCCCAGGGCCTGTGGCTGCCCGGTGAAGGGCAGCTCGACAACCGCGCGCTGCTCGCCGCGCTGCTGGCGACGCTGCAGGCGCTGCCGAACGTGCAGTTGCACTGGCACAGCCCGCGCGCACCCGCAGACTTTGCGCCAGGCGCGTCAGAGCGCGTGATCGACTGCCGCGGGCTCGGCGCCAGGCCGCAGTGGGCGGCGTTGCGCGGCGTGCGCGGCGAGGTGATCCGGGTGCATGCACCCGAGGTGACGCTCCAGCGGCCGACCCGGCTGGTGCATCCGCGCTATCCGCTCTACATCGCGCCCAAGCCCGACGGCGTGTTCGTGATCGGCGCGACCGAGATCGAGTCGGACGACATGTCGCCCGCGAGCGTGCGCTCGACGCTGGAGCTGCTGAGCGCGGCCTATTCGGTGCACAGCGGATTCGCCGAGGCGCGCATCCTCGAGATCGCCACGCAATGCCGGCCCACGCTGCCCGACAACCTGCCGGCGATCCGCTGGCTGCAGCCGCGCGTGCTGCAGGTCAACGGCCTGTACCGGCACGGCTTCCTGATCGCGCCGGCACTGCTGGACGACGCGATGGCCCGACTGGCGCACGAACGACCATGAACATCCTCATCAACGACACCCCGTACGAGCTGCCCGGGGGCGCAACGCTGGCCGATGCCATCGCCGCCCTCGCACCCGTGCCGCCCTACGCGGCCGCGGTCAACCGCAGCTTCGTGCCGCGCTCCGCCTATGCGGCCCATGCGCTGCAACCCGGCGACCTCGTCGAAGTGATCCGCCCCGTCACCGGCGGCTGAACCAGAAAGAGACAGACATGACCAACAACGACGATCCGCTGGTGCTCTATGGCCAGAGCTTCACGAGCCGGCTGCTGCTCGGCACCGCGCGCTACCCCTCGCCCGATCTGCTCGAAGCCGCAGTCGTGCGTGCCCGCCCCGCCATGCTCACCGCCTCGCTGCGGCGCCAGACCGCGACCGGCGGCACCGGCGCCGGCGACAACGGCTTCTGGGAACTGCTGCGCCGCCTCGACGTGCCGGTGCTGCCCAACACCGCCGGCTGCCACAGCGTGCAGGAGGTGATCGCCACCGCGCAGATGGCGCGCGAGCTGTTCGACACGCCCTGGATCAAGCTCGAACTGATCGGCGACGACTACACGCTGCAGCCCGACACGCTGAACCTGGTCGACGCCGCCGCACAACTGATCCGCGACGGCTTCCAGGTGCTGCCGTATTGCACCGAAGACCTGGTGCTCTGCCAGCGGCTGGTCGACGTCGGTTGCCAGGCGGTGATGCCCTGGGCCGCCCCGATCGGCACCGGGCGTGGCCCGGTCAACCCCTACGCGCTGCAGTTGCTGCGCGAACGGCTCGACGTGCCGATGCTGGTCGACGCCGGCCTGGGCCGTCCCTCGCACGCCTGCCAGGTGATGGAGTGGGGCTACGACGGCGTGCTGCTCAACACCGCCGTGGCGCTCGCGCAAGACCCGGTGGCCATGGCCGGTGCCTTTGCCGATGCCGTGCAGGCCGGCCGCGCAGCGCACCGCGCAGGCGCGATGGCCGCGCAGGAATCGGCCCAACCGAGCACGCCCGTGCTCGGCACACCTTTCTGGCACCAGTCATGACCTCAGTTTCCGAACAAGCCATCTTCGATGCACACACCGCGCGCTTCGGCGTTGCATCCGTAGATGCGCCGACCGACACGGCCTACACGCGCGACGATGCGGTCTACCGCGCCGCCAAGGCCGCCTGCCTGCGCCTCGGCTTCATCGGAATCGATGCCGAATGCCTTGCCCAGGCCTGGGCAGCGCGCAGCCAGCGGCTCGGCTTCGACGCCACCGCCTGGCCCGATGATCCGGCCGACTTCGGCCTGCGCCCGTGGCCGCGCGAGGGTGCGTTTGCGCCCTGCCCCCAGGCGCTCGGCCTCTATGCCGTGCTGCCCGACGCCACCTGGGTCGGCCGCATGGCGCGCGCGGGCGTGCAGACATTGCAGCTGCGTTTCAAGTCCGACGACGCAGCGGCGGTCACGCGCGAGGTGCGCGCCGCCGCCCGGGCGGTGGCCGGTACACCCGCGCTGCTGTTCATCAACGACCACTGGCAAGCCGCGATCGATGCCGGTGCCTATGGCGTGCACCTCGGCCAGGAAGACATCGACGCGGCCGACCTCGGCGCGATCCGCAGCGCGGGCCTGCGCCTCGGCCTCAGTACGCACGGCTACGCCGAAATGCTGCGCGCCGATGCACTGAGCCCGAGCTACATCGCGATGGGCGCAGTGTTTCCGACCACGCTCAAGCGCATGGCGACGGCGCCGCAGGGAACCGCGCGGCTTCAGGCCTATGCGCGCCTGCTGCGCGACTACCCGCTGGTCGCCATCGGCGGCATCGACCTGGAGAAGCTGCCCGAGGTGCTGCGTAGCGGCGTCGGCTCGGTGGCCGTGGTGCGCGCGCTGGTGGCAGCCGCCTCTCCCGAAGCCGAGGTCGCGCGCTTCCAGCAGGCCATGGCGCGCTGAAAAAAAGCGCAACCTCAGAAAGAACCCAGTGACGCTTCACAACACCATCCCACGCTTCCGGCCGAACCTGGCCGTTGCCGCACTCCTTGTGCTCGCCGGCGCCGCCGCGCAGGCGCAGGACACCACCCTGCCGGCCATCAACGTTGACGCACGCAGTGCGCCACCGCAGGCCGACGTCAGCGGCTTTGGCGACATGCCGCTGCGCACGGTGCCGCTGTCGGCCACCGTGATCACCAGCGAACAGATCCAGGCCAGCGGCGCGCGGCGGCTGGCCGACCTGGTGCAGTTCGATGCCTCGGTCACCGACGCCTACAACTCGGCCGGCTACTGGGACTACCTGACGGTGCGCGGCTTCGTGCTGGACAACCGCTTCAACTACCGGCGCGAGGGACTGCCGATCAGCGCCGAGACCTCGATCCCGCTCGACAACAAGGAGCGCGTCGAGATCCTGCGCGGCACCAGCGGCATCCAGGCCGGCACCAGTGCACCCGGCGGCCTCGTCAACTACGTCGTCAAGCGCCCGACCGAGCAGGACTTGCGCCAGATCCGCCTGGAGACCACGAGCCGCGGCAGCACGCTGGGCGCGATCGATCTGGGCGGGCGCTTCGGCGCCGAGCGCCAGTTCGGCTACCGCCTGAACGCGGTGCAGGAAAACCTCAAGCCGCTGACCCACAACCTCGACGGCAACCGCAACCTGCTGTCGCTTGCGGCCGACTGGCGCATCACGCGCGACTCGCTGCTCGAGGCCGAGTTCGAGACCAGCCACAAGACCCAGCCGAGCCAGAACGGCTACAGCCTGCTCGGCAACGTGCTGCCGGCACCGGTGAACCCGCGCATCAACCTCAACAACCAGCCCTGGTCGCAGCCCTCGGTGTTCAACGCGTTCACCGGCACCGTGCGCTTCACCCAGGCACTCAATGCCGACTGGCGCTGGAGCGCGCAACTCGGCCAGCAACGCCTGAAGACCGACGACCGCCTGGCCTACGCTTTCGGCTGCGGCGCCGAAGGCAACTACGACCGCTACTGCTCCGACGGCACCTTCGATTTCTACGACTTCCGCAGCGAGAACGAGCGCCGCCGCCTCACCGCCGGCAACCTCGGCGTGAAGGGCCGGCTCGACACCGGCAGCGTGCGGCACGACCTCGGCTTCGGCCTCACCGAAAGCCGCGTGCGCAACCGCTTCCAGGATCAGGCCTACAACTATGTCGGCACCGGCAACGTATGGGGCACGGCCGTGGTGCCGGCCGACCCGACGCTCACCGACTTCAACACCAACCGCGATGAACGCAGCACCGAACTGTCGGTGCAGGACGCGATCCGCTGGAACGACAGGTTCACCACCTGGCTCGGCGTGCGGCACACGCGGCTGGATCGCGACAGCGTCCGCACCGACGGCTCGCGCCCGACCGGCTACAAGGACGGCATCACCACGCCATGGGTGGCCGCGAGCTACGCAATCGAGCCAGACCTGATGGCCTACGCGAGCTGGGGCAAGGGGGTCGAGTCGCAGATCGTGCCGAACAAGAGCGACCAGTACAGCAACGCCGGCGTCGCGCTGCCCGCGCTGGCGTCGCGCCAGTGGGAGATCGGCCTCAAGGGTGGCCGCGAAGCGTTGAGCTGGCAGGTGGCGTACTTCGACATCCGTCGCCCCATGACCAATCTCGATGCCTGCAACCGACTCGGTATCGAGCCGTGCGAAGGCGCCTACGACGGCAGCGCGCGCCATCGCGGCCTGGAGGCCAGCGCCCAGTGGCGCCAGGGGCCCTGGCGCCTGGCCGGCGGCGTGACATTCGTCGACGCCAAGCGTGAAGGCAGCCAGCTCGAGCCCGCCACCAACGGCCAGCACCCGACCAACGTGCCCAAGCAGGTGCTGCGCGCGCAGGCGGCTTACCGCATCGCAGCGGTGCCGGGCCTCGAGGTGCAGGGCCAGCTCTCGCACGAAGGCCGGCGCAATGTGCTGGCCGACGGCTCGATCACCCTGCCGTCGTGGACGCGCCTCGATGCCGCGCTGCGCTACGAGACGCAGTGGAACGGCACCCGGCTCGCCTGGACGGTCGCCGTCGAGAACCTGACCGACCGGCGCTACTGGAAGGAATCGCCCTACCAGTTCGGCCATGTCTACCTGTTCCCGGGCGCGCCGCGCACCTTGCGGGTGGGGCTGACCGCGTCGCTCTGAGCGTTCCGTGTTTGCAGGGAGAATCGGGGCCCGCATGACGACGCCCGCCGCCGCCCACCCTCACCTCGCCCACCCCAAGTACCGCAGCGACATCGATGGATTGCGCGCGGTGGCCGTGCTCTCGGTGCTGGGCTTCCACGGCTTTCCGAACTGGGTGCCCGGCGGCTTCATCGGCGTCGACATCTTCTTCGTCATCTCGGGCTACCTGATCAGCACGATCATCTTCGCCAGCCTGCACGGCGAAGGCTTCAGCTACCGCGAGTTCTATGCTCGCCGCATCCGGCGCATCTTCCCGGCCCTGCTGCTGGTGATCGCGGCCACGCTGGCGTTCGGCTGGTATGCCCTGCTGCCGCACGAATGGCAGCAGCTTGGCAAGCATGTGGCGGCCGGCGCGGGCTTCGTCTCGAACTTCGCGTTCTGGAACGAGGCCGGCTACTTCGACAGCGCGGCCGAAACCAAGCCGCTGCTGCACCTGTGGTCGCTGGCCATCGAGGAGCAGTTCTACATCGTGTGGCCGTTGCTGCTCGGGTTTGCATGGCGGCGGCGCTGGCGTATCGCGCTGGTGATCGGCGTGGTCGCACTGCTGTCGCTGGCCGTCAACCTGGCGACCGTGCACAACCATCCGAGCGCCGCCTTCTACTCGCCGGCCTCGCGCGCCTGGGAGTTGCTGCTCGGCGCCGGGCTGGCCTGGCTGCGGCTGCGCCAGGCGCACGCATTCAGCCGCCACCGCGATCTGCAGGCCGGTGCCGGGCTCGGACTGATCCTGCTCGGCTTGCTGCTGGTGCGCAGCCACCACGCGTTCCCCGGCGGCTGGGCGCTGTTGCCGACGGTGGGCGCCGTGCTGTGCATCGCGGCCGGGCCGCAGGCCTGGCTGAACCGGCACGTGCTCGGCTCGCGCCCGATGGTGTGGTTCGGCCTGATCAGCTACCCGCTCTACCTGTGGCACTGGCCGCTGCTGACCTACGCGCGCATCCTCGAGGACGGCACACCGAACCGGCGCATCCGCGCGCTGGCGCTGCTGATCGCGACGCTGCTGGCCTGGCTCACCTACCGCTTCGTCGAGCGCCATGCGCGCCACAGCGAGCGGCGCAGCGTGGTGCCGCTGCTGGCCGGCGCCATGGTGGTGCTAGCGCTGCTGGGCGTGCTGGCGGCCACGGCCCGTCTGCCGGCACGCCACAGCGACCCGTACATCAGCCAGGTGGCCGCCGCGGTGCGCGACTGGGGCTATCCCGACGGGCTCACCTCCGAGACGGTGCGCGGCGAGAGAACCTGGCGCATCGGCACCGGCGGTGGCCAGGTGCTGCTGTTCGGCGACAGCCACATCGAGCAGTACGGCCCGCGCGCGGTCGAACTCGGGCGCACGGTGCCGAAACAGCTCAACACGCTGCACTTCGCAACCTGGGGCGGCTGTCCGCCGATACCCGGCGTTTTCGAGGATCGCAACGTGCGCTGCGACGCGCGCCGCAACGCGATGATCCAGTACGCACTCGGCAGCGAGATCGATGCGGTGGTGGTCGGCGGCTGCTGGAACTGCTACTTCATCGCGCAGGCGCAGCCCAACGCGGCGCTGCGCGAGGACGAGGGCTACTACTACCAGGACGGACAGGTGAAGCACAGGTTTCGCGGCGGCGATGGCGTCGAGCGATCCCTGGCATCGCTCGAAGCGCTGCTTCGGCTGTTGTCGGTCCAGAAGAAGGTCTACCTGCTGCTCGACAACCCGGTCGGCCCCGACTTCGGGCCCGAAAAGCTGCTGAGCGGCAGCCGCATGGGCCAGATGAGTGTGGGTCGCATGTCGCCGACGGCACCGCTCCCGGCGGCGCAGGTGGCGCTGAACGAGCGGCTGCGGGCGCTGGCGACACGCGCGGGGGCCTCGGTGATCGATCCGCTGCCCAACCTGTGCCGCGCCGACCAGTGCATCCGCACGCTGCCCGACGGCACCCCGATCTACAAGGATTCGGATCATCTGCGCGCCGGGTACATGCGCAGGTTCGGCAACTGGCTGGACGTGGCGCTCATCCGGCCGCAGTAGCGTCGCCGGATACCCGCAGATTTGCGGGGACAATCGAAGGCATCAAGCACAAGTCGCAGGAAGCGACGACCAGAACGATGACGACTCCGATGGCGCCCGCCGCCGATCAACAACACCTGATCCACCCCAAGTACCGCCCGGACATCGACGGCCTCCGCGCCGTTGCCGTGCTGTCGGTACTCGGCTTCCACGCCTTTCCGCAATGGGTCAAGGGTGGCTTCATCGGCGTCGACATCTTCTTTGTCATCTCCGGCTTCCTGATCAGCACCATCATCTTCGCCAGCCTGGAGGGCAAAGGCTTCAGCTACGGCGAGTTCTATGCGCGCCGCATCAAGCGCATTTTTCCGGCCCTCTGGCTGGTGATGGGCGCGACCTTCGCGTTCGGCTGGTACACGCTGCTGCCGAACGAATGGAAGCAACTCGGCAAGCACATGGCCGCGGGCGCGGGCTTCGTCTCCAACTTCGCGTTCTGGGGCGAGGCCGGCTACTTCGACAACGCGGCCGAAACCAAGCCGCTGCTACACCTCTGGTCGCTGGCCATCGAGGAGCAGTTCTACATTTTCTGGCCGCTGCTGCTGGGCCTTGCGTGGAGGCGCAAGTGGCGGGTGCTGGCCGTGGTCGGCGGCGTGGTGGCGGCGTCGTTCCTGCTCAACGTCGGCACCATTCACAGCCACCGCACCGCAGCGTTCTACTCGCCGCTGTCGCGCTTCTGGGAGCTGATGGCGGGCGGGATGCTGGCGTACATGCGGCTGCACAAGCCGCACATGCTGGTGAAGCACCGCAACGTCCAGGCCATCGCCGGCTTCGTGCTGCTCGCGCTGGGGCTGGTGCTGCTGCGTTCCAGCAAGGCCTTTCCCGGCTGGTGGGCGCTGCTGCCGGTGCTCGGCACCTTCTATTGCATCTCGGCCGGGCCGCAGGCCTGGCTCAACCGGCATGTGCTGGGCTCGAAGCCGCTGGTGTGGGTCGGGCTGATCAGCTACCCGCTGTATCTCTGGCACTGGCCGCTGCTCGCGTTTGCGCGCATCTTCGAGGGCAAGACCCCGTCGGACGCGGTGCGGGCCGCGGCCATGGTTGCGGCCATCGTGCTGGCCTGGTTGACCTGGCGCTTCGTGGAACGCTACACGCGCCAGACCACGCGCCGGCCGGTGATGGTCGGGCTGGCGGCGTCGCTGGTGGCCTTCGTGCTGCTGGGCCTGCTCGCTTTCACCGGGCATCTGAAGGGCCGCCACAGCGACCCGTATTTCGACAAGACGGCCGCCGCCGCGCGCGACTGGAGCTATCCCGAAGGACTGGACTACCGCAATGTCTACGGCGAGCTGGTGTATCGGCTCGGGGAAGAAGGCCGGCGCAAAGTGCTGATGTTCGGCGACAGCCACATCGAGCAATACAGCCCGCGCGCGCTTGAACTCAGCAAGACAGCGCCCGACCGGCTGCAGGACATCTATTTCGCCACGTGGGGTTCCTGCCCGCCCATACCGAATGTGATCGACGGGCAGAACAGCGTGTGCGCAAAGCGGCGCGACGAGATCATGAAGTTTGCGCTGAGCAACGAAGTCGATACCGTGGTGTTCGGCGCCTGCTGGAACTGCATTTTCATCACTGCGCCGGTTTCACCCGGCGTTCCGAACGAAGGGGCTGACCGCTTCTACTACGTCGACGGCAAGACCGAGCACCGGTTCTTCGGAGGCGACGGCGTCGACTATGCGCTGCGGATGCTCGAATTCACGATGAAGAATCTGGCAACGCACAAGAAGGTCTACCTCGTTCTGGACAATCCGGTGGGTGACAATTTCGGCCCCGAATACCTCATCAAGGGAAGCCGTCTGGGCAACCTGCGCGTGGACCGGATGTCACCCACCGCGGCGTGGCCACCTGAACAGAAGGCGCTGCATCAGCGCATGCGCGAACTGGCCGAACGGGCCGGCGCGACCGTCATCGATCCGGTGCCGGCCTTGTGCGACAAGAACGACCAGTGCACTCGCGCCATGCCCGACGGCACGCCGATCTACAAGGATTCCGGCCACTTGCGCTCCGACTGGACGCGCCGGTCGGCGAGCTACCTCGACGCGGCGCTGACCGAACCGAAGAAGTAGAAGCTCAGCTGCCCGTCCAGACGTCGGTCACGTAGCGCTGTTCGCTCGTCATGCGCTCGATCCATTCGTCGGACTGGCCGTCGCGGCCGATGGTGCGAGCGATCTCGGTGAGGGTGCGCCGCACATCGGGCTCCATGCGCGAGCCGTCGCCGCACACGTAGATCACGGCGCCGCCTTCGATCAGCTTCCAGACCTTCGCGCCCTGCTCGCGCACGAGATCCTGCACATAGGTCTTGCGGTCGCCGTCGCGCGAGAAGGCCACATGCAGGTCGACCACGCCACCGTCGGCCCAGCCCTTGAGCTGGTCGGCATAGATGAAGTCCTGCGCTGGATGGCGGCAGCCGAAAAACAGCATCGCATCTCCAAGCTCTGTGCCGCGCTGGCGCAAAGCGGCGCGCTCCTGCAGGAAGCCGCGGAATGGCGCCAGGCCGGTGCCCGGGCCGATCATGATCACGGGACGCTTGGCATCCGATGGCAGGCGGAAATTGACCGTGGGCTCCTTGACCAGCGCATGCACCGTTTCCCCGGGCCTGAGCCGCAGCACGTGGTTGGAGCAGACACCTTCATAGTGTCCCTGCCCCGAGCGCGCGGCGCCCTGCACCACACCCACGGTGAGGCTGCAGCGCTGCGGGTCGACTTCGGGCGAGGACGAGATCGAGTAGTAGCGCGGCGCCAGTGGCGCCAGCATCTCGAGCACCACCTCGAACGGCGGCTGCGCGGCCGGAAACTCGTCGAGCAGATCGAACACCGACTTGCGTTTCTGCAGCACCTCGGCCTTGTAGAGCGCCGAGGCGGCCTCGTCGGTGCCGGTCAGCGCGAGCAGCTTGGGCTTGGTGAACGGGCATTGCGTGTGCTCGGCCAGCGTGGCGATGTGCTTGCGGCTCGCCACGTCCTGCAACTCGACGAACTCGCCCAGCAGGCGGATCACCGAGATCGGCTGGTCGAGCGGCAGGAAGGTCTTGCGGCCGGCCGTGGTGCGCAGGCTGATGTAGGCATCCTTGGCGAAGCCGAAGCGCTGCATCACGCGCTCGACCAGCGCGGCGCTGTTGCGCGGCGCCACGCTCAGATGGTCGCCGGCGCGGTAGCTCACGCCCTCGGGCAGCAGGAACTCGACATGGCGCGTCGAGCGCGTGTCGGACAGGCCTTCGACCTCGTTCTGCAGTTCCTCGTTGGCCGCCACCTCCAGCTTGGTGAAGCCCTGCGCCACGGCGGGCGAAGGCACGCCGGCCGGCGGCACCAAGTCGAATGCCAGCAGCGGCTCGGTGCGCGGGCCATCGGCGTCGAGCTTGAGCTTCAACGCGCCTGCGAGCGCCGGCCACAGGGCCGTTGACCAGCCCTGGAAGGCGCCGTCCATGTCTTCGCGCGCATCGCCCTCGCCGCGGGGATGCACGCGCTGGCCGCCAAGCGCGTCGAGCCGTTCGTCGATGCTGCGTGGCACCACCTGGTAGGTCGAGGCCCAGTCGCGGTTGCCGCAGCCGAACACGCTGAACTTGACGCCGGCCATCGAGGCGTCGGTGGACTTGACCCAACTCCAGAAGCCGGCCGCGTTGTCAGGCGCCACGCCGTTGTACGACGCACTGACCACCACCACCGCCCCATTGGCCGGCAGGTTGGCCGTGAAGTCGTCTAGCGACGCCAGCTCGACCGCAAAGCCGCGGGTTTCGCCCTCTTCCGCAATCTGGCGCGCCAGGTCTTCGGCGGTGCCGAGATTGGAGCCGTGCAGCACCAGCAGCGGCGTGCCGTGCTTCGACGCCGAGGCCACCGCCGCAGCGGGTTGCGCAGCCGCGGTGGCTGCCGCCGCGCCGGCCTGGCCGGCGGCCGGTGCGCGATGCCTGACGTCGCGCGGCTTGACCCTGATCTTGAAGCCCTCGGGCTTGATCGTCAGCGCCTCCTTGACCTTGAGCTGGTAGTTGGCGTGGTCGACCAGGTCGAAGCGCTGCAGCACCATGGCCAGCGTGAGCACCGCCTCCTGCATCGCGAACTGCCGGCCGATGCAGGCGCGCTGGCCGTTGCCGAAGGGCTTGAAGGCATTCGGCGGCAGGGCGCGCTCGGCCTCGCGGCTGAAATGCTCGGGGTTGAATTCGTTGGCGTCCTCGCCCCAGACACGCTTGTCACGGTGCAGCGCTAGCGCGTGCATGATGATCATGTTCTTCTTCTTGATCGTGTACTGGCCGCCGATCACCGTATCTTCCAGTGCGCGCTTGGCAATGGCCGGCGCGGTCGGGTACAGGCGCAGCGCCTCCTTGAGCACCTGCTGGATGTACTGCAGGCGGTTGACCTGCGCATAGGTCGGCCGCGCCGACAAATCGGTGCCGAGCACGCTGTCGACCTCGGCGCGCGCCTCGGCCAGCACATGCGGGTTCTTGATCAGAAAGTAGGTGGCAAAGGACAGCAGGCCGCTGGTGGTTTCATGCCCCGCGATCAGGAACTCGATGCACTCGTCGCGGATCATCTTGTCGTCGAGCTTTTCCCCGCTCTTCTTGTCGACGCCCGCGATCATGTAGCTCAGCAGGTCGGGCTTGGCCGCGATGTCGGCACCGCTCTGGCGCCGTTCGCGGATGATGTCTTCCACCATCCGGTGCATGAAGCGGATGTCCTTGCGCTGCTGCGACAGCTGCTTCTTCATCATGAGCTCTTCCAGCGGCAGGCCGCGGCGATCCTGCACGGTCTCGAGCGTGCGCACCATCGCATCGACGAAGGGATGAAAGCCCTCGCGGTAGAACGAGTTGAAGCGGTAGCCAAAGCCGCACAGGCCGATGGTGTCGAGCGTGAGCGCCGTCATGTCGCGCGTCACGTCCACCTCGTCGTCGAAGTTGAGGCGCTCCCATTTGGTGACCAGCTGCTCGGCGATGTCCAGCATCATCGGGTGATAGGCCTGCATCGCGCGCTGGCTGAAGTTGGCCAGCAGGATGTTGTGCGGCTTGGACCAGGTGGGCTCGTCGGTGTCCGACGTGAACAGGCCGTGCGACGCCGCCCGCAGCCGGCGCAGCGCGCCGCGCGTGCTCTTGTCGAAGCGCTTTTCGTCGCAGAGTTCGTCCACCAGTTCGGGCGACGACACCACGATCACCGGCATGCCCGGCATGTCGAGCCAGTAGATGCCACCCAGCTCCTGCGCGATCTTCCACATGTCGAGCACGGGAGAGTCGGAGCCGATCGACAGCAGGTTGCCGACGAAGGGCTTCTTGGGGGGGTGGGGAATGGGATGGAGCGGGTTGTGGCTGGACATGGGGTCGAATGGTGCGAAGAATTGATACCTTGGGCTAGCGGGTAAGCCCGCACAGGGAAGCCGCCCGCGCAGGCCGTACGATTCGGGCCTGGATCACCTGCCCCGGTTTCTGGGGCACTTGGCCTAACTTTCGTACAGATCTAGCTTTTTCCGACCAGTGCTTTGCGGCGACCATTGCGGCCATCCCAACCACTTCTTCAGGAAATTCACCATGTCCAGCCAAACCCTCAGCGCCGTTGCCATCCACGTTGTCGACCAGTACAGCAGCGCCGGCAAGCATCTCACCAAGGCCTACCGTACCGGCGTCGAACGCCTGGTCGGCGGCGCCAACGCCCGCTACGCCAGCTTCCTGCAAAACCGTTCGATCCCGCTGGTGAACGAACAGGTCAAGTCGGACCTGATCAATGCGCAGCAAGTGCTGGCCGGTTTCCTGCTGAAGGGCGTGCACGCTGGTTCCGACCGCGCCGCGCTCGCCATCGACAGCGTGAGCACGCGTGCCACCAGCGGCATCCAGGCCCTCGCCAGCACCGCCACCCGCGTTGAAACCGCATTCGACTCGACCGCGCTCGAAACCGTCCGCACCCTGAACATGCCGGCCGCCACGCTCGCCGCACAACTCGCCGACAAGATCGCCCAGGGTGCCAAGGCGGTCGAAACCCGCATCGGCAGCGTGAGCGAAGAAGCCGCCGAAACCGCCGTCGTGGTGGCCAAGCCGGCCCGTCGCGCCGTCCGCAAGGCCTGATCGCCTGACAGCATGGCCGTCTCACCCGCCAAAACCGCAGCCGCCAAGAAGGCGGTGAAGCCCAAGGCCGCCAAGGCTCCGGCTGTGCGCCGCACCGGGGCGGCAGCCGAACCGGTCGCTGCCCCGAAAGGCAACAAGGGCGAGGCCCTTCTGCGCGCCGGGCTCAAAGCGCTTGGCGAGGTGCGGGACGGTGTGGTGCAGCGCCAGACCCGCGTGGTCGAAACGCTGCTGGGCATTCCGCCCGGCAGCGCGATCCCCTCCAAGCCGGGCGCGCCGAAAACCGCGCTCGACTCACTGGGCGATTCGCTCGGCTTTCGCAAGCTCGAAGACGTTTTCGACCAGCGCATTGCCGCTGCGCTGGGACGGCTCGGCACCCCTTCTGCCGAAGAATTTGCCGCGCTGCGCGAACAAGTCCGTACGCTGCTCGAAGAACGCGACAAGGCTGCGGCCCCGCCGACGACCCGCCGCAAGCGCTGAAGCGCCTGCGACCCGCCCTCCACGCCTTTGCCTGTGGCCAGTTCCAACACCCGTGAGCGGATCCTGCAAACGAGTCTCGCGCTGTTCAACGCGCAAGGGCTGCCATCGGTATCGACGCATCGCATTGCGGCAGAGATGGGCATCAGCACCGGGAACCTCCACTACCATTTCAAGGCCAAGCGACTGATCGTCGAGTGGCTGTTCCGGCGTTTCGAGGAAAAACTCTCGACGCTCAGCGAAGCCGCCGGCAGCGTCCGCGCGATCGACGACCTGTGGGTTGCCCTGCACCTGGGCTTCGAAGCGGTCAACGAGTACCGTTTTGTCTACCGCGACATGGCCCACCTCGAGAGCGAATACCCCGAAACTGCTGCCAAGTCGCGCGCGCTGATGGCGCGCAACCTCCTGAACGCCCGCGCCTTGTGCGAAAGCCTCGCGGCCCAGGGCGTGATCAGGGCCAGCGCCGACGAAGCCGAAATGCTGGCGCTGCAGATCGTGTTCACCACCACTTGCTGGCTCTCGTTCGAGCGGCTGGTGGCGCAGGACGCCGCATCGCGTCGCACCGACACGGGGCTCGCGGCGTACTACACGCTGACACTGCTCGCGCCCTACGTGGATCCGCCGTCGCGGGCCTATCTTGACTACCTGCGCGCCAAGTACGTGCAGCCGTAGCCGTTGCAAACGCTCCGATTCTTTCGCTGTCACAACCACCTCACCCATAACAGAGACACGCTTTCCATGACAACCACCGCCTCGCACGCCCCGATCGAAGCCCCATCGCGCCTTCTGCAACTTGCCGAACTGCGCGCCGGCTGGGAACTGGGCGCCACCCTTTCACTCTGGCCGCTGCTCAAGCTGGCGCCACGCGGCGACGGCCACCCGGTGGTGGTGTTGCCCGGCCTGGTGGCCAGCGACCTCTCGACGCAATTGCTGCGCCGCTACCTGCGCGGACGCGGCTACGACACCCATGGCTGGGGGTTGGGCCGCAACTTCGGGCCGCGCGAGGGCGTCGAGGCGGGCATGTTCAAGCTGCTCGAAACCCTGCATGCAAAAGAAGGCCGCAAGGTCAGCCTGATCGGCTGGAGCCTCGGCGGCGCCTATGCACGGCTGCTCGCCTCGAAGCGGCCCGAGCTCGTGCGCAGCGTGATCACGCTCGGCAGCCCGTTCGCCGGCAACCCGCGCTCGACCAACGCCTGGCGCGTCTATGAAGGCGTGAGCGGCCAGAGCGCAAACGACTCTGCGCGCATGCGGCATATCCGCCCCACCCCACCCGTGCCGACCACTTCGATCTTCAGCCGCACAGACGGCATCGTGGCTTGGCGCGGCAGCGTCGAGAAGCCGGGCCCGACCAGCGAGAACATCGAGGTTTTTGCAAGCCACATCGGCCTGGGCGCCAACCCTTCGGTGCTCTACGCCGTGGCCGACCGACTGGCGCAGCCCGAAGGCGCCTGGAAGCCGTTCAACCGCAAGGGGCTCGGCGCGCTGGTCTATCCCGATCCGCAGCGCCGCGGCTGAGTTGTTTCAGCGCCCAAGTACTGACAAATCCGGGCTGGCAACAACCTGGAACAAAGATTGCGGTAAGTAGTTCATCTGACATTTTTTGTCGATGCAAGCCAGTCAACCCCATTACTACTCGCCAACATCATGAAAGCTCTCGATAACCTGCTCTGGAACGTTCCCCCCGGTGGAATCATCGTCATCAAAGCCGCTGCGCTCGGATTGAGCGAGGGCGCCTTCCACCGGCTTGCCGCCGAGATCCAGGACGACGACGGCATCGACGACTTCGATTTCGTCAAGGCCCACCGGCTGGGCGACACCGGCTGGCAAAACCTGGATCCGTCAAACGAGGTTGTCGTGGAGCGGCCGATCGATGCGATCACGCTGCGGCGGCAGAAGAACTGAAGGCGCTCGCCTGGTAGCTGCACCAGGCCTCTGCGGCCAAATGAAAAAGCCTGCTACAGATGAAGTAGCAGGCTTTTCTTTTGGCCTTGTGGGCCATGTCTGGCCCGCGACCTGGGCTCGAGGCGTTACCGAGCCCGACGATTTCAGCCTACCTGCAATGCCTCCTGTTGATCGGGTCGCGCCGTGACGAGTTGCTTGCGCTCAAGTGGTCGGATCTCGATCTGAATTGGTGCGGCATAACGATCCGGGACAAGGTGGAAGGCGGGCGCACCTTTCCTTTGACGCCCTACGTGTGGCACCTGATGAGCACCCTACCCCGGGTCAATGACTACGTGTTTGCATCGCACATCGAAGGCAAGAAAGCGCATCTTGCAGACCCTTCCGGAAGCCTGGAGACAGCGAACGCTTCGGCGAAGACTGACGGGCTGACCCTTCATGGCCTGCGGAGGTCTTTCAAGAGCCTCACAGAGTGGGGCTTGAGACACCTGCGGGCGTGGTGGCTCAGATCATGGGCCACAAGCCATCAGCCACGGCGGAGAAGCACTGCACGGTAAGGCCGCTCGATCTGCTGCGCGTGCACCACGAGCGGATCGAGGCCTGGATGTTGGAGCAAGCCCGTGTTCCATTCGTCCGCCGTGGCTCCATGCCGGCGGTGAAGCGAGTCACTGCGAAGCATCCAGCAGGACGGAAAACAAAAAGGACGCCTCTGGTGCACTGACAAAACCGACAAAAGGTCCTGGCAACGGCGTTCGCACTGCTCTCGCGAATCGCCCCAGGATCTCCTCGGAACGACTCTGTCCGCGTTTCGTGTCTGTCCGAGGCGTGCCCATCAGGTGGAGCAGATCAATAGTCGATCGTGATCGAGCCGCCGCCCCCTGCGGTCCGAGATGCGCCTTTGTTGGCTGCCACCGAATACACCGCACCGGTCGGACCAACGCTGCCGCCGCCGCCGCCACCGCCGTCATCGGACGAGCCACTGCCCCCGCCGCCGCCGCCCCCGTAGCCACCCCCGCCACCGCCGCCCGCCGCGGAAGTGCCGCCCGCGCCGCCATTGCCTGTACCTGATCCAATACCGCCGACATCGCGTTGGCCACCAGCGCCACCGGCACCGCCGTTGCCATTGCCGCCTGCAGTGCCGGGCGCTCCGCTCCTGGTGGTGCCTCCGGCTCCGCCTGTACCGCCATTTCCCCCAAGTCCACCAGATGTGTGACCGCCCTTTGAGCCAGCGGCGGTGCCATTGCCTCCGCCGTCGCCACCGGTGCCGTCCCCACCGATGCCGTAGCCAGATCCGCCGCCGGCACCCGCGATGATCTGGTTCACTGCACCTGCGTTGACACTAGTTGCCCCACCGCCGCCGCCCGTGTACGTGCCGCCAGCACCGCCGCCGCCAACAAACAGGTTCAACAGGTCGCCGCTGTTGACGATGAGAGTTGTTGTCACCCGCCCTCCATTGCCCCCTGCGAAGGTGCCACCACCACCGCCAGCGCCGGTTGCCTCGATACGCACGGACGTGACTCCGGCAGGAACCGTCCAAGTAGTAGCGCCTGCAACACTGAAAACCGCCTGCTGCTGAATCTGCAGCGTCGCATCCGCGCTCACGGTTCCGACACTGGCGGTGATTGTCGTGCTGCCGATTGCTGCAACGCCCATGGCCAGGCCGTTTGTGCCCGAAGCATTGCTTATGGTCGCCACAGCGGGCTGGGCAGACGCCCAAGTCGCGGTCAAGGTGATGTCTTGCGTTGACCCGTCCGTGTACGTCCCGGTGACAGTGAATTGCCGAGTACTACCGCTCAAGACTGTGGCCGTAGCCGGCGTGACAACCATGGAAACCAGCGTCGCCGGGGTGACGTTCAATGCAACTGCAGTGGATGTCACCGAGCCAAAGCTGGCAGTGATATTCGTCGAACCTGCGCTAACTGAAGTCGCCACGCCAAGGATATCGACGCTTGCGACCGAAGGGGTGCCGGACATCCAGCCCACTTGCGTCGTGAGATCCTGTGTCGTCTGGTTGTTGTACATGCCAACGGCTGAAAACTGTTGTGTGGTGCCAAGCGCGATGCTGGGAGTCGCAGGGGTCAGCGCGATCGACAGCAGGGTTGCTGCGCTCACGTTCAGCGTCGCGGTGGCGGTTTGCGCCGCCGGACACAGACTTACCGCAGCACAGGTCGCCGTCACGGTGACTTTGCCGGGCGCAATGCCTGACGCAATTCCGGATGCACTTAGCGCTGCAACCACAGGACTGGAGGAGGTCCAGACGATGTCGTTGGTGATGTTCTGCGTGGAATTGTCGGTGAACGTCGCGGTTGCGATGAACGCTGCAGTGGTGCCTACGACGATGTCGGATGTGGCGGGCGTGATCGAAATGCTGACGACTGTGGCCGCGATCACTTTCACGTTCGCGCTGCCACTTTGGCCGTCAAGACTGGCCTTTATTAAGGCGGTGCCTGGCGCGACGCCGCGCGCTGCTGCAGTGGCCTGGTCTACCGTCGCCACCGTTGGAGTGGCTGAAGTCCAGGTGACATGCGACGTGACATCGGCGTGCGTGTTGTCGCTATAGATCGCAGTGGCCGCAAGTTGAACCGAAGTGCCTGATGCGATAGTCGAGTTGGCCGGGCTGACCTCCACAGAGCGCAAGGTCGGAGCAGCAGGCAGACTGGGGAAGACCGCGGGGATGCCACCGCCCCCACCTCCTCCGCAGGCACTTAGAGAGAAGAGCCCGGCAAGCGCAACGCTTTTTGCGTAGCGCAGAAACTTGAGACCGAAATTCGTCTGCATCGTTTGTCCAATCGTTGTTGTTGTTGTGGCGCAGCTTGGTCTGAGTCGCTTTGCCGACGAAGGTAGACGAGACTGACTAGGAACTTCGACTTGGCCCATTGTCACAAGATGTATACGCCCCCCACGAAGTCTTTTTCGGGTGTGTCGCGAATAGGGGAATAGTGCCTCGATCGTTGTCGAAGTGGCCGCGACTTACTCGGCCGATCGAAGGCGCAATGTGGCCAGCGGTAGTGAACAAAATCACGGAGGGCGCGTGTTCTCAACGTCTGTCACAGGAGCAGATACAACCACCTTGGTCACCGACACGCACCACCAAGACTGCTGGTAGGCCTCGCCCTTGGACTTGAGCCCTCGAAAGTTCAAGTCCACGCCCCCGCTTCACCCGGCTCGACATGAAAGAGCGAGGCTCGCATGTCGAGGTGCCGGTCACGTTCGAACAGCAGCATGCCGTCATGTCCACGCATGTAAAAAGTATCACCTGGTCTCATCAGGGAGCCGAGGTGCCGAAGACGATAGACCGTGCAAACCTTTGCGCTTCTTGCGCGTGACGCACCAATGACCAACCCATGGTCAGGCGGGCAGCGTAGGTGGATTGCCATTCCACGCCGCTAACCTAGACTGATGATCCATGCGGGCGAACGGCTGAAAGAATTTGGCCAGCATCTCGTCAACGTTGTCCTCAGTCCCCACACGAACGTGTTTAAGGAGGCCGAAGTACTCAACATATGGCGCAAATCCAAGCCCGGGCTTTGAGACGCAGTTGATCATCAGCAGCAGCAGCAGCAGCAGCAGCAGCAGCAGAAAGTCTGCACTCAACAAGCCGCGTGCAATGTTGGCATAGCGCATCTTTTGGCGCTCCGCGACTCCCATACATATCGGCCGTTAAGCGTTTGGAGGCATCCGGCTTAACGCCTGATCCATCTATCGCCACCGTCGCAATTTCTTCGAGACACAGTCTGAAGTTGGGGTGATCCAAACCGAACTTGCTGCTGACGCCAACATATTCGAGCCTGGCTTCAGAATGAAGCGATCGAAAAAGTGCCAACAACTGAAAGAACAATGGCTCAAACTCAGCAAGCTTTTGTTGTTCACGCGCCGCCTTCAGTTGCGCATTTTGGGAGTCTAAGGTGAGGCGTTGGATATAAGCGGCTAGCGCGACGAATGCAAACGCCAACCCGGCGAAGAGAGTGTTCAGGCCGCCGAACATGTCGCCAGCTTGGCCCAGCACCTCACTCGAAATCGATACCGTGCCTGCGGTGTCGGGGGCGTTCTTGGAGGCCACGATTCTTGCGACGGGGTTCGCAATCCAGAGCAGCCATGCAAGCCAAAGCCCAACAACGAAAACAAAGATTCCCGCCGCGATTGTTGTGATCTTCTTGCGATTCATATTTCTCAAGTTTTGAGATAGGTGTTAAGTGGTGTGGCGCAGCGCTAACCGCTCATTCTGCTCACCCGTCTGGGCCAGTACCTAACGGCACCACTGCTGCTCACAAGGAACGCCGTCGTTGTTGCCGTCCATCTTCGTTCCTGGGCAGTTCTTTAAGAAGTAAGTCGCCTCTGCGCAGGATGTCATCTGTGAGCAGTGCGTGCGCCCGTCGCAGCGGAATGTCTCTGCTGTAGCTGTGTTCGGTTGCGCGGAGGGGCTCCACGCCTTCCGTGGAGTCTTCGAGGTGCTCGCAGCGCGCTCTTGATAGCGCGAGTAGCCCTGCCACGCCAACACGGCGACTATCGCGATGATGATGACCTGCTTCATGTGGAAGTCTCTACTGAGAGGCGCAGCGATTCTGTGAAAGCTCGGCCCGAAGACCTCGCATCCGCTGCTGGTCCGGATTGATCACCTCTGGCGGCTGCCACTGCCAGTTGGTGTAGCGGCTCTCGATCTGATGACGCTCCGCGTTGAGTTGCCCGCAACGTTGCACACGCTGAACCTCTCCGACGTTTGGGGCTTGAGCGACCTGTGCTCGGGCTGCCCTGCCCCGCTCTGCCTGCTGTACCTGCTGATCCCAAGGGATGCCGTCCGCAACACTTTCCATCCGATCGATCAAAGCGTTGTGCTTGGAGCAATGAGCGCTCGCCCAAAAAGTCGAGCCGTTGTAGGCCTTGCATAGGTAGATCGTCCCGGCATGGGCGGCACCCGCCACCAGGGCCAACAAGATGATCAGCAAGGCTTTCATCTGCTCAGTTTAGAGGGTCTGGTGACATTTAGTCACATTCAGTACGCTGAACCGGCACTAGTTGGCAGCGGACGGGTGGATACCCCTAGCTCGACGGGGCGGCGCCCTCTGAAACTGGCTCGGCCCGATATGGGCGAGGAGAAAAACATGAAGAAGATCGTTTTCATAGCACTTGCACTGCTGAGTGCATCGACATTCGCGCAAGACCACTATCGCAATGGCTACGTCAACAAAAACGGCACCTACGTTGCGCCGAGCCATGCGACCAATCCGAACAACACAAAGACGGACAACTACAGCTCGCAGGGCAACGTCAACCCGTACACCGGCCACGTTGGCACCGTTGATCCATACCGGCAACCCAGCTACCAGGCGCCTCAGCAACGCTGTGGCACCAACCGAAACGGGCAATACGTCTGCAACTGAACCAACCGGGAGGGGCATCGGCAGGGCCACGTTTCAGGCGGGGCGCCTCATTGGAAGGAAAGTACATGACGACCGACACAAGTTCCGGCGGGTTCCAGGGGCGGGCATTCGCGCGAGTAGCTGGAGGGGCAAGTTGCCTTGTGCTCACTGTTCTCTGCCATGCCCAGACTCCTGCAGTGCTTCTTGAGGCATGCAACGCGATGGAGCCAGCCAGCAGACGCCTGGAATGCCTCAAGGCTGCCTCCGGCGCGCGGCGTGAGCCCACTGCAGGGCATGCAGGCACGCCCCCTCAACAGGCTATGGATCGGACGACCTCTCAAGCGCTCTCCGCATATCAGGCTACAAAGCCAACACCGCGCTCCAATGGTGGGCAGATTTGTTACACCGGCCCTCGAGGAGGCACATACACAATCACCGCGAGCGGGCGGAAGAACTACAGCGGGTGCTGAAAGACACGATGAATGCAAAGCGCCTATGTATGTCGTTCATGGCCCTCGCACTGGCGAATCGTTTGCCGTTCAGATCAACAACGACTCGCGCGGGTCGACGAAACTACTGAGCTGCAAAGTCCTGAAGGCTGTTGCTGGGGTGTCATGCTTCAAGAAATTCTGATCGGTAGCGCCTCCGGTGTCGCGCCACGCAATCATGAGATTCCCGGCGCGCTGCCCTCGTCATGAGCTTGGCGCACTCTGACAAGTTGCACGGCCAGACCCATGCGGCTACCTCCAGGACGTCCTCGAGAGGCTGCCACCGCATCCCAGCAATCGCATGGACGAGCTGGTCGCGAATGCCAAAAGAAAAAGCCTGCTACCGATGAAGTAGCAGGCTTTTCTTTTGGCTTTGTGGGCCATGTCTGGCTCCTCGACCTGGGCTCGAACCAGGGACCTACGGATTAACAGTCCGGCGCTCTACCAACTGAGCTATCGAGGAATATGTGAAGCCTCAAATTATAGCGTGGTTTTTGGCGCCCGTTCCAGCCCTCACAACAACGCGCGAACTTCGCGTGCGGCCTCGAACAGCAGCGGCAGCAGATCGCGCTCCAGTTGCTGCACCGGCCGCGGCCCGCCTGACAGCACGACGTTGAGTGCGGCCACCGTCCGGCCCTGCATGTTGCGCAGCGGCACAGCCAGTGCCTGCACGCCGAGCTCGTGTTCTTCGGTGGCGATGCAGTAGTCGTCGGCCCGAACCTGCGCGATGCGTTGGCGCAGGGCCTTCGCCTGCGTGAGGGTGTGCGGCGTGAGTCGCGGCAACAAGCGCCCCTTGAGCCATGTATTGAGTTCGGCCGCGCTCAGCGCGGCGAGCAGCACGCGGCCGGTCGACGTGGCGTGCGCGGGCAGGCGCGCGCCGAGGTGTAGGCCGTAGGCCAGCACACGCGTGGGCGCGCCGTAGCTTCCGCTGCGCGCAATGATCACCACCTCCTCGCCGTCGAGCACCACGGCGGAGAACGACTCCTGCGTCTGTGCGGCCAGGCGGTTCAGCGTGGGCTGCAATGCACGCGGCAGGCGCGACGATGCGAGGTAGCTGCCCGAGAAGCGCAGCACCTTCGGCGCCATCCAGAAATAGCTGCCGTCGGTCTCCAGGTAGCCCAGGTGCGCGAGCGTGAGCAGGTGCCGGCGCGCGGCTGCGCGCGTGAGGCCGGCGCGCTCCGCCGCCAGCGTTGCATTGAGGCGCTGGCGCTCGGTGTCGAAGCTTTCGAGCACGGCCATGCCTTTGGCGATGCCTTCGATGAAGTCGGGTTTGGCGATGGTCATGGGAATGCTGAGGCAGACATGCTGCGCGATCATCGCGCAAGTGCTTCCATGATCGCACAATGCCGCGACTGTGCACCTTCCATGCTGCAGGCAGGCCGCCTACGCTCGTGGCTCACCAGGAGACATCCGTGAGAACACAAGTCGTCATCGTCGGCGGGGGCCCTTCCGGCCTGCTGCTCGGCCAGTTGCTGCACTGCGCAGGCATCGAAAACATCGTCGTCGAACGCCAGAGCGGCGACTATGTGCTGGGCCGCATCCGCGCCGGCGTGCTCGAGCAGGTAACGATGGATCTGCTCAAGCAGGCCGGCGTCGACAAGCGTGCCCGGGCCGAAGGGCTGCCGCACGACGGCATCGAGCTGCTGTTCAAGGGCGCGCGCCATCGCATCGACCTGAACGGACTCACCGGCGGCAAGCAGGTGACCGTCTACGGCCAGACCGAGGTGACGCACGACCTGATGGACGCACGCGCGGCGGCCGGCCTCACGACCATCTACAACGCCGCGCCGGTCAGCCTGCACGATTTCGACACGGCAAGCCCGCGCGTGCGCTACCAGAAGGACGGCGCCACCCACGAGATCGCCTGCGACTTCATCGCCGGCTGCGACGGCTACCACGGCATCAGCCGCGCGAGCGTGCCGGCCGATGCGCTGCACCTCTATGAAAAGGTCTACCCGTTCGGCTGGCTCGGCGTGCTGGCCGATGTGCCGCCGCTGTCGCACGAACTCATTTATGCCAACACGCCGCGTGGCTTTGCCCTGTGCAGCATGCGCAGCGCAACGCGCAGCCGCTACTACGTCCAGGTGGGAACCGAAGAGCGTGTCGAGAACTGGAGTGACGACGCGTTCTGGAACGAATTGCGCAACCGCCTCGACCCCGAAGCGCGCGAGCATCTCGTCACCGGCCCTTCGCTCGAGAAAAGCATCGCGCCGCTGCGCAGCTTCGTGGCCGAGCCGATGCGCTTCGGCAGCTTGCTGCTGGCCGGCGACGCCGCCCACATCGTGCCGCCGACCGGTGCCAAGGGGCTCAACCTGGCAACGGCCGACGTCGGCTACCTGTCGCGGGCACTCGAAATCTTCTACCGCGAGCACAGCGCGTCGGCGCTCGACCGCTATTCGGAGCTGTGCCTGCGCCGGGTGTGGAAGGCCGAGCGCTTCTCGTGGTGGTTCACTTCGCTGATGCACCGCTTTCCGGACAACGGCGAGTTTGGCCAGAAGATTCAGGAAGCCGAGCTCGACTACCTTGTGAACTCGCGCGCCGCTTCCACTTCGCTGGCCGAGAACTACGTTGGGCTGCCGCTCGAATCGTTCTGAACAGGGCCGCCCGCCGATGCCGGGCGCAGCAGTGCAGACGCAAACGCGTGTATACCTGCAGCATGCAAATCCCCTGGCTCGCCGCTGGCGAACCCCTTCCTGACGCAGCCTCCGCCTGGGGGCCCGATGCGCCGGTGCCCGGCCTGCTGGCGGCGGGCGGCGAACTCAGCGTCGAGCGCTTGCTGGAAGCCTATGGCAACGCGATCTTTCCCTGGTTCAGCGACAACCAGCCGATTCTCTGGTGGAGCCCCGACCCACGCATGGTGCTCGACGTGGCGCGCTTTCGGCTGCACCGCTCGCTGCGCAAGACGCTCGAGCATTTCCGCCAGGCCGCCGGCTGCGAGCTGCGCTTCGACCACGACTTCGAAGCCGTGATCCGGGCCTGTGCCGCGGCACCGCGCGCCGGCCAGTCGGGCACCTGGATCGTGCCGGAAATGGTCGATGCCTACATCGCGCTGCACCAAGCCGGCCATGCGCACAGCGTCGAGACCTGGATCGACGGCAAGATGGCGGGCGGTTTGTACTGCGTCTCGATCGGCCGCGCAGTGTTTGGCGAATCGATGTTCACGCGGCGGCCCGACGCGTCCAAGATCGCGCTGGCCGGGCTGGTGAGCTTCTGCCGGCACCACGGGATGCCGATGATCGACTGCCAGCAGAACACCGCCCATCTGGCCAGCCTCGGCGCGCAGGAAATGCGGCGCGCGGACTTCGTGGCGCACGTGACACGCGCCCGCGCACAACCCGGCCCCGCATGGCAATTCGCGCCCGTATACTGGGCCGAACTCCTGTCCGCGCGAACCTCCGAACCGACGTGACGCACCTCAAGGATCTCCCGCTCCACACGCTGCAGTTCTATGCAACGGCGCCCTACCCGTGCAGCTACCTGCCGGATCGGCAGGCGCGCTCCCAGGTCGCGACGCCGAGCCACCTGATTCACAACGACGCGTACTCCGACCTGGTGCTGGCCGGCTTCCGGCGCAGCGGCATGTTCACCTACCGCCCCTACTGCGACGGCTGCCACGCCTGCGTGCCGCTGCGGGTGCGGGTCGACGAGTTCGTGCCGACGCGAAGCCAGCGCCGGGCGATGGCCAAACATGGCAACCTGCAGGCGCGCGTGCTCAAGCTGTGCTTCGTGCCCGAGCATTACCAGCTCTATCTGCGCTACCAGAACGGCCGGCACGCAGGCGGCGGGATGGATCACGACAGCATCGACCAGTACACGCAGTTCCTGCTGCAAAGCCGGGTCAATTCGCGCCTCGTCGAGTTTCGCGAGACGCTGCCGGACGGCAGTCCGGGTGCGCTCAAGATGGTGTCGATCCTGGATGTGCTGAACGACGGGCTGTCGGCCGTCTACACGTTCTACGAACCCGATGCAGGCGCCGGCTATGGCAACTATGGCGTGCTGTGGCAGATCGCGCAGGCGCGCACGCTGGGGCTGCCGCATGTCTACCTTGGCTACTGGATCAAAGGCAGCGCCAAGATGAACTACAAGGCGCGTTACACGCCGCATGAAGTACTCGTCGACGGGCGCTGGCAAGCGCACAACGATTTCACAACGTAAAATGGCAGGTGCTCAACTCGCCTGCCGTCCATGAGAAAACCCCAATCCGACGTTCCTGCGACGCCTGTCATCCAGGTGATCGAACGCATGTTTTCGCTGATCGACGTGCTGGCCTCGCGCGAGGAGGCGATTTCGCTCAAGGAAATCAGCGAGAAGACGGGGTTGCACCCGTCGACCACGCACCGCATCCTGAACGATCTGGCCGTTGGCCGTTTCGTCGACCGCCCCGAGGCCGGCAGCTACCGGCTTGGCATGCGGCTGCTCGAACTGGGCAATCTGGTCAAGGGCCGGCTGAACGTGCGCGACGCGGCGCTCACGCCGATGCGCGAGCTGCACAAGCTCACGCAGCAGCCGGTCAACCTCAGCATGCGGCAAGGCGACGAAATCGTCTACATCGAGCGCGCCTACAGCGAGCGCTCCGGCATGCAGGTGGTACGGGCCATCGGCGGGCGGGCACCGCTGCACCTCACCTCCACCGGCAAGCTTTTCCTCGCGGCCGACGACCCGCAGCGCGTGCGCAGCTATGCCACGCGCACCGGGCTGGCCGGCCATACGCGCAACAGTATCACGCAGTTGCCGGCACTGGAGCGCGAGTTGTCCAAGGCGCGCCAGTACGGCATCGCACGCGACAACGAAGAACTGGAACTGGGCGTGCGCTGCATGGCCGCCGGCATTTACGACGACCAGGGCAAGCTGATTGCAGGGTTGTCGATTTCGGCGCCAGCAGACCGGCTGGACGATGGCTGGCTGCCGAAGCTTCAGGCCACGGCCAACGAGATTTCAGGCGCGCTCGGCCACCACACCAACGCGCCAGCCTGACGGCCTGGCCGCCCTGACCTAGCTAGTAGCCTAGCCCGCGCCAGAGACTGTTTCGATATCAGCCGGCAACGCCGACCGTCACGCTCTGCGGGTGATGGGCTGCAGCCGGGGACATCACCTGGGTTGCTTCGACCCAGCGGCGCACGCGCTCGGCATCGCCGATGCGGCTCAGCTTGCCGGCCGAATCGAGGAACACCATGATGAGCTTGCGCCCGGCGATCTTGGTCTGCATCACAAGGCACTGGCCCGCCTCGGAGATGTAGCCCGTCTTTTGCAGGCCGATTTCCCAGTCAGGGCTCTTCACCAGCCGGTTGGTGGTGTTGAACTGCAGCATGCGGTTGCCGACTTCGACCTGGTAGTCAGGCGAGGTCGACAGCTGGCGCACCGTGGCGTCGCTCGATGCGACATTGACCAGCAGCGCCAGATCCTGCGCACTCGACTGGTTGAGGCTCGACAAGCCGGTCGGCTCGACGTAGCGGGTGTCCTTCATGCCGATCAGCTTGGCCTTGGCATTCATCATGCTCACGAAGGTGACGAGCCCGCCCGGATAGGTGCGGCCGAGTGCATGGGCCGCGCGGTTCTCGCTCGACATCAGCGCCAGGTGCAGCAGCTCGCCGCGTGACAGCGTGGTGCCGACCCGCAGGCGCGAACGGCTGCCCTTTTCGGTGTCGACGTCGTCCTGGGTGATGGTGATGGGCTCGTCCATCGGCAAACGGGCTTCGCTGACGAGCAGGCCGGTCATGAGCTTGGTGATGGAGGCGATCGGCAGCACGGCGTGGTCGTTCTTACTGAACAACACTTCGCGGGTGTCCTGGTCGATCACGAGGGCCACGCTGGACTTGAGATCCAGCGCGTCGTCGGCGCCGTGCAGGCCGGCGATCTGGCCATACGACAACCGCGGCGGAGCGGCTTCGACCACACGCACCACCGAATGACGTTGCACCGCAACGACCGTCTTGCCGTTGCGCGTGCGGATCGTGGCCACCACGTTGCGGCCACCGCGCACCGACCTGTCGGCCTTGTCGCCGCGGTCTGCCTTGGCCATGCGGGCACTGGCAGCGCCACTCGCGGCCTTGCTGGTTGCCGCGCTCTTGCCGGCGCCGGCTTTCTGCTTGACGGGTGCGGCGGCCTGGGATTTCTTGGCGGCCGGTGCCTGCTTCTTGGCGGCTTGCGCTGCCGGCAAGAAAAACGCCGTGGCGCACAGCGCGACGGCGATCAGACGAAACGCGGGTAGGAGCCGCTGGCGGGAAACTCGATGAAGACGGGCTTCGGGCATTAAAAACTCTCCAGCGGCGACGAATGAGAACTGTAGTTTATCGAAATACAAAAAAACACGCAATATCAGTTACTTGCGTCCTCTTCTTCAATCTAAAACAAAAGAACGCATGAAAACCTAGCCTTGGGCCGCGATTCTCTCAGCTTGGCTCTGTAACTTGTTGAGAGCACTCAGATATGCTTTGGCCGACGCAACCACGATATCGGGGTCGGCGCCGACGCCGTTGACCACTCGTCCTGCATTTTGCAACCGTACCGTCACTTCGCCTTGACTTTCTGTCGATCCGCTGATCGCATTCACGGAATAAAGCACCATTTCTGCCCCGCTTTTCACGTGCGACTCGATCGCCTTGAGTGAAGCATCAACCGGACCATTGCCATCGGACTCGCCCGTGACTTCCGTCCCGTGCGCCAGGAACACCACCCGCGCATGGGGGCGCTCGCCGGTTTCGCTGTGCTGGGACAGGGACACAAATGCAAACTGCTCACCAACGTGGGAGCCGTCTTCGTCGCTGACAAGCGCGAGGATGTCTTCGTCGAAAATCTCACTCTTGCGGTCGGCCAGTTCCTTGAACCGCGCGAAGGCCGTGTTGACGTCGGTCTCGCTCTCCATGCTCACACCCAGATCCTGCAGGCGCTGCTTGAAGGCGTTGCGGCCGCTGAGCTTGCCGAGCACGATCTTGTTGTGGCTCCAGCCCACGTCTTCGGCCCGCATGATTTCGTAGGTGTCGCGCGCCTTGAGCACGCCATCCTGGTGAATGCCCGAGGCATGCGCAAAGGCATTGGCACCGACCACGGCCTTGTTCGGCTGCACCACGAAGCCGGTTGTCTGGCTCACCATGCGGCTGGCCGCAAGGATGTGCTGGGTATCGATGTTCATCGTCAGGCCGAAGTAGTCCTTGCGGGTCTTCACGGCCATCACGATCTCTTCGAGCGAACAGTTGCCCGCGCGCTCGCCGAGGCCGTTGATCGTGCACTCGACCTGGCGCGCGCCGCCGATCTTCACGCCGGCCAGCGAGTTGGCCACCGCCATGCCGAGGTCGTTGTGGCAATGCACCGACCAGATCGCCTTGTCGCTGTTCGGAATGCGTTCGCGCAGCGTCTTGATGAAGGTGCCATAGAGCTCGGGGATCGCATAACCCACGGTGTCGGGCACGTTGATGGTGGTGGCGCCCTCGGCGATCACGGCCTCGAGCACGCGGCACAAAAAGTCCATGTCGCTGCGGTAGCCGTCTTCGGGGCTGAATTCGACATCGCCGATCTGGTTGCGCGCGAAGCGCACCGCCAGCTTGGCCTGTTCGAACACCTCGTCCGGGCTCATGCGCAGCTTCTTCTCCATGTGCAGCGGCGAGGTTGCAATGAAGGTGTGGATGCGCCCACGCGCAGCACCCTTGAGCGCCTCGGCCGCGCGCGAAATGTCGCGGTCGTTGGCGCGCGAGAGGCCGCACACGGTCGAATCCTTGATCGCGTTGGCGATCGCCTTCACCGCTTCGAAGTCGCCATTGGAGCTTGCCGGGAAACCGGCCTCGATCACATCGACCTTGAGCCGTTCCAGTTGCTTGGCGATGCGCAGCTTCTCGTCGCGGGTCATCGAAGCGCCGGGCGATTGCTCGCCGTCGCGCAGGGTCGTGTCGAAAATGATCAGTTGGTCGGTCATCGTGGATCTCCGTCTTTGTGGCGTTGCGGTCTGCGCGTCAGGCCGGCTCAGCCATCGATTGTGCGCTGCGGGCGCCTTGTCCCCGCGCGCGCTCCAGGCCCGAAACGATGGCCTTGAGCGAAGCCGAAATGATGTCGGCGTCAATGCCGACGCCGAACAGCGTCTGCGACTCGTCGACCCGCAGTTCGAGATAGGCCACCGCCTGCGCGTCGGCGCCCGCGCCGATCGCATGCTGGTGGTAGTCGATCACGCGCACGGTATGGCCGGTCGCGTCGGTCAGTGCATGGATGAAAGCATCGATCGGGCCGTTGCCGCGCCCTTCGATCGGCCGAATCCCGCCGTCCCACGGCAGGTCGCCGCGCAAGAGCACCGAGGCGCTGGCGCCCTCCCCCTGCTCTTCGAGCATGCGGTGCTGCAGGGCATGGACGGCCTTCAATCCGTACTCGCGCTCGAACAGGGCGTAGAGGTCGGCCGCGCTCAATTCCTTGCCGGCCACGTCCATCACGCGCTGGACGGTCTGCATGAACTCCATCTGCAGGCGGCGCGGCATCTCGAGCCCGTACTCGCTTTCGAGCAGGTAGGCCATGCCACCCTTGCCAGACTGGCTGTTGACGCGAATCACGGCCTCGTAGCTGCGGCCCACGTCCTTGGGGTCGATCGGCAAGTACGGCATGTCCCAGATATCGCCGTCCTTGCGCGCCGAGAAGGCCTTCTTGATCGCGTCCTGATGCGAGCCCGAGAACGAGGTGTAGACCAGATCGCCCACATAGGGATGGCGGGGATGCACGGGAATCTGGTTGCAATGCTCGACCGTGGCGCGGATGTCGTCGATGTGCGAGAAATCGAGTTCAGGCGAGACGCCCTGCGTGTACAGATTGAGCGCAACGTTGACGAGGTCGAGGTTGCCGGTGCGCTCGCCGTTGCCGAACAGGCAACCCTCGATGCGATCCGCGCCGGCCATCAGTGCGAACTCACCTGCGGCGGTGCCGGTGCCGCGATCGTTGTGCGGATGCACCGACAGCACGATCGAGTCGCGCCGCGCCAGATTGCGGTGCATCCACTCGATCATGTCGGCGAAGATGTTCGGCGTCGAATGCTCGACGGTGGACGGCAGGTTGACGATGCACTTGTGCTGCGGCGTGGGCGCCCAGACCGCGGTCACCGCATCCACCACACGCTTCGAGAACGCGAGGTCGGTGCCCGAGAACATTTCGGGCGAATACTGGAACGTCCACTGCGTGGCCGGTTGCTGCGCGGCGCAGTCCTTGAACATCGCCGCGTGCGTGGTGGCGAGTTCGACGATCTGGTCTTCGTCCATGCCGAGCACCACGCGGCGCATGACCGGGGCAACCGCGTTGTACAGATGCACGATCGCGCGCGGCGCGCCCTGCAGCGCCTCGAACGTGCGCGTGATGAGGTGGTCGCGCGCCTGCGTCAGCACCTGGATCGTCACATCGTCGGGGATGCGGTCTTCCTCGATGAGCTTGCGCACGAAGTCGAACTCGGTCTGCGAGGCCGAAGGGAAGCCGACTTCGATTTCCTTGAAACCGATGGCCACGAGCGTCTCGAACATGCGCATCTTGCGTGCGATGTCCATCGGCTCGACCAGTGCCTGATTACCGTCGCGCAGATCCGTCGACAGCCAGATCGGCGCCTTCGTCAGCACGGCGTCGGGCCAGGTGCGATCCTTGAGGCCGATGGGTGCAAAGGCACGGTACTTGGCTTGCGGTTGCTTCAACATGTGATTTCTCGGTGAGGTTGGGAGGTGAACCAGCAACCCCAAACAAAACGGCCCGTTGCTGGTGCGAACGGGCCGTGTGAAAAGGTTTGCGCGTGCGCTACCGTCTCCGCCCGAAGGGGATGAGTAGTAGGGCCAGCGAAATCTTTTGCATGAGAAGGCAGAGTGTAGACGAAAAATCGCTCAGTTGTGCAGCCCGCGTTCGTCGGGCTCTTCGGTGGACACACTGATCACGCTCGCCTGCTGACCCTTGGCCTTGCGCCAGGCGTAGACGACATAGCCACTGAGGCCATAGGCCACGAACACGCCGAACAGCACGGTCGGCGGATGGATGTTGATCACGGCAATGCCCAGCGCGATCAGCACGATCACGACGAACGGCACGCTCTTTTTCATCTGGATGTCCTTGAAGCTGTAGAACGGCGCGTTGGTCACCATCGACAGGCCCGCATACAGCGTGAAGGCAAACGTGATCCAGGTGATCTGGTTCCACGACAGGTACAGCACTTCGCCGCCGCGCTTGCCCCACTCCGTCATGAGCCAGATGAAGCCCGCCACCAGTGCCGCCGCGGCAGGCGACGGCAGCCCCTGGAACCAGCGCTTGTCGACCACCCCGGTATTGACGTTGAAGCGCGCGAGCCGCAGCGCAGCGCAGGCGCAGTACACGAACGCCGCGATCCAGCCCCAGCGCCCAAGCCCTTTGAGCGACCACTCGTAGGCGATCAGTGCCGGCGCAGCGCCGAACGACACCATGTCCGACAGCGAATCCATCTGCTCGCCGAACGCGCTCTGCGTGTTGGTCATGCGGGCGACGCGGCCATCGAGGCTGTCAAGGATCATCGCAGCGAACACGCCGAGCGCCGCCAGGTCGAAGCGCGCGTTCATCGCCATCACGACCGAATAGAAGCCGCCGAACAGCGCTGCCAGCGTGAACAGGTTGGGCAGGATGTAGATGCCCTTGCGGCGCTTGCGTGGCGCGACTTCGTCGGGCAGCATGTCGTCATGCATGAAATATGCCTCCAGCGCCCGCGGAATAAACGCAGGCAGCTATCAAATTCATAGCAAAACGGAGTGGTGTTCGCATCGTCGGCAGTGTAGTTCAGGCGCCCTGCGCGCCCGGAAAGAAAAAGGCCACCCGCACGGGTGGCCTCGACTCGGTAGCCAGAAGATCAGTTACGGGTCTGGTCGACCAGCTTGTTCTTCTTGATCCACGGCATCATCGCGCGCAGCTTTTCGCCGACGACTTCGATCTGATGCTCGGCGTTCAGACGGCGGCGGCTGATCAGCGTCGGCGCGCCACCGGCGTTTTCCAGCACGAAGCTCTTGGCGTATTCGCCGGTCTGGATGTCCTTCAGCACCTGCTTCATGACCTTCTTGGTTTCTTCGGTCACGATGCGCGGGCCGGTCACGTACTCGCCGTATTCGGCGTTGTTCGAGATCGAGTAGTTCATGTTGGCGATGCCGCCTTCATAGATCAGGTCGACGATCAGCTTGAGCTCGTGCAGGCATTCGAAGTACGCCATTTCGGGCGCGTAGCCGGCTTCCACCAGCGTTTCGAAACCGGCCTTGATCAACTCGACGGTACCGCCGCACAGAACCGCTTGTTCGCCGAACAGGTCGGTTTCGGTCTCTTCGCGGAAGTTGGTCTCGATGATGCCGGCCTTGCCGCCGCCGTTGGCGGTGGCGTAGCTCAGCGCGAGGTCACGCGCCTTGCCGGTCTTGTCCTGGTGCACGGCCACGAGGTGGGGCACGCCGCCGCCTTGCGTGTAGGTGCTGCGAACCGTGTGGCCCGGGGCCTTCGGCGCGACCATCCAGACGTCGAGGTCGGCGCGCGGCTGCACGAAGCCGTAATGCACGTTGAAACCGTGCGCGAAGACGAGCGAGGCGCCTTCCTTGATGTTCGGGGCCACGTCATTCTTGTAGACGTTGGCGATCTGCTCGTCGGGCAGCAGGATCATGACCACGTCGGCCGCCTTCACGGCGTCCGCCACTTCGGCGACCTTGAGGCCCGCCTTCTCGACCTTGGGCCACGAAGCCCCGCCCTTGCGCAGGCCCACCACGACCTTGACGCCGCTGTCGTTCAGGTTCTGTGCGTGGGCATGGCCTTGCGAGCCGTAGCCGATGATGGCGACCGTCTTGCCCTTGATCAGGCTCAGATCCGCGTCCTTGTCGTAATAAACCTTCATGTCATAGCTCCTTCGGTAATTCGTTCGGGGGTGTTAAAAATAATCAGACGCGGAGAACCCGCTCGCCGCGGCCGATGCCGCTGGCGCCGGTTCGCACGGTTTCGAGGATGGCGCTGCGCTCGATGGCTTCGAGGAAGGCGTCGTTCTTGCCGTGGTCGCCGGTGAGCTCGATGGTGTAGCTCTTGTCAGTCACGTCGATGATGCGGCCGCGGAAGATCTCGGCCATGCGCATCATTTCTTCGCGCTCCTTGCCGACCGCGCGCACCTTCACCATCATGAGCTCGCGCTCGGTGTAGGCGCCTTCGGTCAGGTCGACCACCTTCACGACTTCGATCAGGCGGTTCAGGTGCTTGGTGATCTGCTCGATGACTTCGTCCGAGCCGGCCGTGACGATGGTCATGCGCGACAGGCTCGCGTCTTCGGTCGGCGCGACCGTGAGCGATTCGATGTTGTAGCCACGGGCCGAGAACAGGCCCACCACGCGGGAGAGTGCGCCGGGCTCGTTTTCGAGCAACACGGCAATGATGTGTTTCATAGGCGAAAGACTCCTCTTTTCGCCGCCCTCCCCCGCGCACGGTAATGCGCGGGCTCGGCGGGCAATAGATTCGTCTGAATTAGGTTGAACAAGTGGCCGGTCGCGCAGCGAGCCGGCTTATCTTCTGTTTAGAGGTCTTCGGAACCCAACAGCATTTCGGTGATGCCGGCACCCGCCTTGACCATCGGGAACACGTTCTCGGTGGGGTCGGTGCGAAAGTCCATGAACACGGTGCGGTCCTTGAGCTTGCGCGCCTCGCGCAGTGCCGGCTCCACGTCCTGCGGGCGTTCGATCAGCATGCCGACGTGGCCGTAGGCCTCGGCCAGCTTCACGAAATTGGGCAGCGCGTCCATGTAGCTGTGGCTGTAGCGGCCGGAGTATTCGATCTCCTGCCACTGGCGCACCATGCCCAGGTAGCGGTTGTTGAGCGAGCAGATCTTGATCGGCGTGTTGTATTGCAGGCAGGTGGAGAGTTCCTGGATGCACATCTGCACCGAGCCTTCGCCCGTGATCGTGAACACTTCCGAATCGGGCTTCGCGAGCTTGATGCCCATGGCGTATGGAATGCCCACGCCCATGGTGCCCAGCCCGCCCGAGTTGATCCAGCGGCGCGGCTCGTCGAAGCGGTAGTACTGCGCGGCCCACATCTGGTGCTGGCCGACATCGGACGTGATGTAGGCATCTGCGTCCTTGGTCATGTTCCAGAGGGTCTCGACCACGAACTGCGGCTTGATCACGTCCTTGTTGCCGCGGTCGTACTTGAGGCAGTCCTTGGCGCGCCAGGCTTCGATGGTCTTCCACCATTCGGACAGGGCGCCGGCATCCGGCCTGGTGCTGCTTTCGCGGATCATCGAGATCAGCTCGGTCAGCACGTCCTTCACGTCGCCGACGATCGGAATGTCGACCTTCACGCGCTTGGAGATGCTCGACGGGTCGATGTCGATGTGGATGATCTTGCGTTCGTTCTGCGCGAAGTGCTTCGGGTTGCCGATCACGCGGTCGTCGAAGCGCGCACCCACGGCCAGCAGCACGTCGCAGTTCTGCATCGCGTTGTTGGCTTCGATGGTGCCGTGCATGCCGAGCATGCCGAGGAACTTGCGGTCGCTCGCCGGATAGGCGCCCAGGCCCATCAGCGTGTTGGTGACCGGGTAGCCGAGCATGTCGACCAGCGTGCGCAGTTCGTTGGTGGCGTTGCCCAGCAACACGCCGCCGCCCGTGTAGATGTACGGGCGCTTGGCGTTGAGCAGCAGTTGCAGCGCCTTGCGGATCTGGCCGCCGTGGCCCTTGCGCACGGGGTTGTACGAACGCATCTCGACCTTCTCGGGATAGCCGGTGTAGGCCACCTTCTTGAAGGAGACGTCTTTCGGCACGTCCACCACCACCGGGCCCGGTCGGCCGGTGCGTGCGATGTGGAAGGCCTTCTTCATCGTCATTGCCAGATCCTTCGGATCCTTGACGAGGAAGTTGTGCTTCACGATGGGGCGCGTGATGCCGACCGTGTCGCATTCCTGGAACGCATCGAGGCCGATCGCAGCGGTCGGCACCTGGCCCGAGATGATCACCATCGGGATCGAGTCCATGTACGCCGTCGCGATGCCGGTAACCGCATTGGTCAGGCCAGGGCCCGAGGTGACCAGCGCCACGCCGACTTCGCCGGTCGCGCGGGCATAGCCGTCGGCCGCGTGCACCGCCGCCTGCTCGTGCCGCACCAGCACGTGCTGCATGGTGTCCTGCTTGTACAGCGCGTCGTAGATATAGAGCACGGCGCCACCGGGGTAGCCCCAGATGTATTGCACGCCTTCGGCCTGCAGTGCCTTGACCAGCACTTCAGCGCCCATGAGCTCTTGAGTTGGATTGCCCATCCCGGAGGATGCGGCTGCTGCGGAAGTGAGTTCCGCCTTCGAGATTTCCATGATGAACCTTTGTGTTTTTTCGGGAACGAAAAACCTTGGGTGCCCCTTGCCAACCCTTGTGAGGCCGCGTCGGGACTTGAGGCCAAAGCCATGGGCGGACTTGATGCTCCGCCGGACAGTGACCCGTTTGCCTTTTGACTTGCAGGGCGCATTATGACATTGCGGCGAGCCGCCTTGAAGCGCCCGACCCCTTGCGAAAGCCGATGCGATAATCCGCGCCGTCCAAAACAGAACTCTTTCGAGAGACAAAAACACCCACGAAGCGCTTGACCGCGCCGACTTCGCTTGGCCACTGACAAAGAACTTTCCGACTTCCTCAAAAGTGTCGAGCGCCGCGCCTTCAAGCGGTCGGTCTACCACGTGCGAGACGAGGAGGCGGCACTCGACATCGTGCAGGACAGCATGATGAAACTGGCCGAACACTACGGAGACAAGCCGCCCAACGAGCTGCCGATGCTGTTCCAGCGGATCCTGTCGAACTGCACGCTCGACTGGTTCCGCCGGCAGAAGACACGGCGTGCTCTTTTTTCGAACCTGAGCGACTTCGAGCCCGCCGACGATGACGGGGATTTCGATCTGCTGGAGAATTTCAACGCGCCGACCGATTCGCGCGAAACCGAGAGCGCCGAGGACACCACCCGGCGCGCCCAGATCTTCCACGAGATCGAAGAAGAGATCGCCGCGCTGCCTGGTCGTCAACGGGAGGCGTTTCTGATGCGTTACTGGGAGGAAATGGACGTCGCCGAAACGGCCGCAGCAATGGGCTGCTCCGAAGGCAGCGTCAAAACCCACTGTTCGCGTGCCGTGCATGCGTTGAGCAAAGCGCTCAAGGCCAAAGGTATTTCGCTATGAACGCAACACTTTCTCAAACTTCCGCCGCCCTCGAAGAACAGTTTGCCCGCCGTCTGGCCACTCGTCTGTCGGCTGGCAGCGCCGAGCTGCCGCACGACATCGGCGAGCGCCTGCGGGTTGCACGGCAGCAAGCCTTGGCCCGCCGCAAGCTGGCGCCGGCCCGCAGTTCCGCCTCCGTGGTGGTCTCGTCGGGTGGTGGTGCTGCGCTGCTCGGCGGCGGCTGGTGGACACGCGTCGGCGCGCTGGTGCCGCTGGTCGCGCTGGTGGTCGGCCTGGTCACCATCAGCGCGCTGCAGGACGAAAACCGTGCCAACGACCTCGCCGAAGTCGATGCCGCGTTGCTGACCGACGACCTGCCGCCGGCCGCGTTCACCGACCCCGGCTTCGCGCAGTTCCTCAAGACCGACGGCAGCACCGCGCATTGATACGCATGCCCGCTCGCCCACTGTCCGGAGCCGCCGGGCTCTTGATCGCGGCAATTTTCTGCCTGCAGGCCTTGCCGGCCGCGGCGCAGCCAGGCGCGGCCACGCCTCCCTCGACCCCAGCCTCCGCGCCCCCGACCGCCAAAGTGACGGTTTCCAAGCCACTTTGGGCCACGCTGACGGCTGAGCAGCAAGCCGCGCTGAAACCGCTGGCGCCGCACTGGAACAGCATTTCCGAGCCTCACAAGCGCAAATGGCTTGCGCTGTCGCGCAACTACGACAGCATGAAGCCCGAAGACCAGGTGACGCTGCACAGCCGGATGACCGAATGGGCCGGGCTGAGCGCGCAGGAGCGCGCACTGGCGCGACTGAACTTTGCCGAGGTCAAACGCCTACCGGTCGATGAGCGCAAGGCCAAGTGGGAGGCCTATCAGGCCCTGAGCGAAGAAGAAAGACGCAAGCTGGCCGCAAGCGCCAGCGTCCGGCCAGCGAGCGCGGCACTGCCCATCCGACCGGTGCCGGCTCGCAAACTGGCGCCCGTCCCCGCCATTCCGACTGCTTCGGCCAAGGGAGAGCACACGCCCCGCATCCAGTTGGCGCCACCTGTAGCGCCGGTGGCACCGGTTGCGGCGGCGCCCGTACCGGCGACGACCCCGGTCGTGACCAGCACGCCCGCGCCAGGCGCGCCTGCGGTGGCACCCGTTACCATGCCGCCGGTGCCGGCCGAATCGCAGGTGCCGGCGCCGGCCGCCGTTCCTGCGGCCCGCCCGACCGAGTAACCCTTCTCCGCGCCCCGAGGCGCCGGATCCATGCAAGCTGGCGCCTCCGCCCCTCCCGACACTGCTTCCCCCGCCACCAACCTGCCCGACCTGACTGCCCCGGGCCTGTGGCGCCGCATGGCCTGCTGGGTCTACGAAGGCATGCTGCTGTTCGCAGTGGTGTTCGTCGCCGGCTGGTTGTTCAGCACCCTGGGCCAGATGCGCGATGCCATGGACGAACGCCGGCACTTGCTGCAGGCCTTTCTTTTCGTCGTTTTCGGCGTCTATTTCGTCTGGTTCTGGATTCATGGGCAGACCCTGGCCATGAAAACCTGGGGCTTGCGCATCGTCGACCGCGCCGGTCGACCGCTCCGGCAAGGCCGCGCCCTGCTGCGCTACCTGCTGAGTTGGGTCTGGTTTCTGCCGCCGCTGGCGGCCATTGCGCCGTTCAGCTTGTCAGGGGGCGAATCGGCGCTGCTGATTGCGGGCTGGGTGGTGGTCTGGGCTCTGCTCGCGCGCTTTCACCCGCAACGCCAGTTCTGGCACGACGCCTGGGCCGGCACCCGGCTGATCGCCTCGAAGCCCCTGAGCCGTCGATGAGCGCCCCGGATCCTGTCGTCAACCCGCAAAAGGGCCGCAGCGGCTTCACGCGGGTTTTCCACGCCACGCTGATTTCGCTCAACGGGCTGCGCGCCGGCTGGGGCGAGCCGGCATTCCGGCAGGAGGCGATCGCCGCGATCGTGCTGGTGCCCTTCGCCTTCTGGCTGGGCCGCAGCTGGGTCGAAACCGCGCTGCTGGCTGGCAGCGTGCTGCTGGTGATGATCGTCGAGCTGCTCAACACGGCCGTGGAAGCCGCAATCGACCGCATCGGCCCCGAATGGCACGACCTGTCGAAGCGCGCCAAGGACATGGGCAGCGCTGCGGTGCTGCTTGCCCTCGTCCTTTCCGGTGGCATCTGGCTCACCGCGCTCTGGCAGAGATTCGTCACCTGAACGCGGCATGATCGGGGTCATGAACCCTGATTTTTCCATTTGCGTGTATTGCGGCTCGCGCCCCGGCGAGCAACCCGAACACATTGCAGCGGCCCGGGCCGTGGGCCAATGGATCGGCGAGCACGGCGGCCAGCTGGTCTACGGCGGCGGCCGCACCGGCCTGATGGGCACGGTGGCCGAGGCCACCCGCGCGGCCGGCGGCCGCGTGGTCGGCATCATTCCCAAGGCCCTGGTCGACAAGGAACTGGCCAACCCGTTGTGCGACGAGCTGCACATCGTCGACACGATGCATGAGCGCAAAGCCATGATGGGCGAGCGCGCCGACGCCTTCGTGGCGCTGGCCGGCGGCATCGGCACCTTCGAGGAACTGTTCGAGATCTGGACCTGGCGGCAGCTCGGCTACCACGACAAGGCCATCGGCATTCTCAATACCGCCGGCTATTACGACGGCCTGCTGTCATTCCTGGCCCACAGCGTGCGCGAAGGCTTCATGGGCGACTGGCAGATGGGCTTGATCCGCAGCGGCACCGAGCCGGTGGTGTTGCTGGCGGAGTTGCTCGACGAAGCACGCCGCCATCCAGGCAGCGACAAGCTGGCCGAGGTGCTTTAGATCGCCGCCTCGTCCTCCTCGCCGGTGCGAATGCGCACGATGCGCTCGACGGCGGTGACGAAAATCTTGCCGTCGCCGATCTTCCCGGTACGCGCGGCCCCGATGATGGCTTCGATGCAGCGCTCGACATCGGCGGTGTTGACCACGACCTCGACCTTGATCTTCGGCAGGAAGTCGACCACGTACTCCGCGCCGCGGTAGAGCTCGGTGTGGCCCTTCTGGCGCCCGAAGCCCTTGACCTCGGTGACGGTGAGTCCGGTCACGCCGACGACGGCCAGCGCCTCGCGCACGTCTTCGAGCTTGAAGGGTTTGACGATGGCGGTGATCTGCTTCATGCGGTGGTGCTCCCGGCGGTTTCGTTGAACTTGCTGGTGATAGGGTAACGCCAATCCTTGCCGAAGCTGCGATGGGTGACCCTGATGCCCACGGGCGCCTGGCGCCGCTTGTACTCGTTGATCTTGATGAGCCGCGCCACGCGCTCGACCACGGCGCGCTCGTAGCCGGCCGCCACGATCTCGGCCACGCTCTCGTCGTCCTGCATGTAGCGCGCCAGGATGCCGTCCAGGATGTCGTAGGGCGGCAGGCTGTCCTGGTCGGTCTGGTCGGGGCGCAATTCGGCGCTCGGCGGGCGCGTGATGATGCGCTCGGGAATCGGCGCCGCACCGGTGCAGTACGGGTCGTGCGCATTGCGCCAGCGCGCGAGCGCGAACACCGTGGTCTTCAGCAGATCCTTGATGACGGCGAAACCGCCCGCCATGTCGCCGTAGAGCGTGCAATAGCCGGTGGCCATCTCGCTCTTGTTGCCGGTGGTCAGCACGATGCTGCCGAACTTGTTCGACAGCGCCATCAGCAGCGTGCCGCGGATGCGGGCCTGCAGGTTCTCTTCGGTCGTGTCTTCGGCGCGGCCCCTGAACTCGTCCGCGAGTGCCGACTTGAACGACTCGAAGGTGTGCTTGATGGAGATCTCGTCGTAGCGCACGCCAAGCCGCGCCGCCATGTCGCGGGCGTCGATCCAGCTGATGTCGGCCGTGTAGGGCGACGGCATCATCACCGCGCGCACCTTGTCCTTGCCGAGCGCGTCGACCGCCACGGCCAGTACCAGCGCCGAGTCGATGCCGCCCGACAGCCCCAGCAGCACGCCGGGAAAGCCGTTCTTGCCGATGTAGTCGCGCACGCCAACCACGAGTGCATCCCACAGCTGGGCCTCGGCCTCGCGCGGCGCAGCGATGGCAGACGGTTCTGCCGTGAATCTGATGGCGCCTTGCACCCGCTCAATCTGCGCAAAAGCCACTTTCTCCCTGAAACTTTCGGCCTGCATCGCGAGCGTGCCGTCGGCCTGCAGCGCGAACGAGGCGCCGTCGAACACCACCTCGTCCTGCCCGCCCACTAGGTGCGCATAGACCAGCGGCAAATCCACGTGCCGCGCCCGATCCGCCATGCGTGCGATGCGTTCACCCTCCTTGCCCACGTGGTAGGGCGAGGCGTTGATCACCGCCAGCAACTCGGCGCCGGCGTCCTTCGCGAGCTGGGCCGGCGCATCGAACCAGGCGTCTTCGCAGATCAGGAGGCCGACGCGCACGCCATCGGCCTCGAACACGCACACGCCCTGCCCCGGCGTGAAGTAGCGGCGCTCGTCGAACACCTGGTAGTTCGGAAGTTCGCGCTTGGCATAGGTGTCGAGGATGCGGCCCTCGCGGATCACGCTGGCCGCGTTGTGCCGCAACTGCACCGCCACCGAACGGCTGCGCAGGCTGCCGCCGCTCGGATGGCCGACCACCACCGTCATTCCGGCAAGGCCGGCAAGTTCGCTCGCCACCGTCTTCACGGCCCCGTCGCAGGCTTCGATGAAAGCCGGGCGCAGGAACAGGTCTTCGGCCGCGTAGCCGCAAATCGAGAGTTCGGGGGTCAGCAGCAGCCGGGCGCCTTCGTCGTATGCGCCGCGCGCCGCCTCGATGATTTTGCGGGCGTTGCCGGCGGTGTCGCCGACCACGAAATTGCATTGCGCGATCGCGATTTTGAGTGTCATACAAGGCGGGAAAAGGGCTCGAACGATTATGTCATTCACGCGCTGTTAGGCTCGAAGCCCGATGAGCGCCAGCCCCCCTGCAATTTCCTTGTTCGCGCCGCTGGCGCGATGGTTCAACAGCCGGGCCTGGCTGCTGCTGGTGTTCACCACGCTGATCTGGGGCGCCAACGCGGTGGCGGCACGGCTGGCAGTCGGCGAGGCATCGCCGATGCTCGTGACCACGGCTCGATGGCTGGTCTGCTGCGTCGCGCTGGGCCTGACCTCGCGCCGGGAGATCGCCACCCACTGGCGCGCGCTGCTGCCGCACTGGCGCTTCGTGGCCCTGATGGGCACGCTGGGCTTCACGGGATTCAACGCGCTGTTCTACACGGCCGCGCACCACACCACCGCGATCAACATCGCCATCATCCAGGGCACGATCCCGGTGCTGGTGCTGCTCGGCAGCGTGTGGGCCTACCGCACCCGCATCACGGCACTGCAGGTGGTCGGCGTGGCGGTCACGCTGGCCGGCATCGCGGTGGTCGCGTCGCAAGGCCAGTTCGCGCAGCTGGCCCGGTTCGCTTTCAACATCGGCGATGTCTGGATGGTTATTGCGTGCCTGCTCTACACCTTCTACGCGCTCGGCCTGCGGCGGCGTCCGGCCGTGCCGGCCATCGTGTTCTTCGCCGCAACTGCAGCGGTGGCCAGCATCGTCTCGCTGCCGTTGCTGGCGGCCGAAATCGCGATGGGCAACTTCATCGTGCCAACGCTGAAGGGCGTGCTGCTGATCGTCTTCATCGGCCTGCTGCCTTCCTACGTGTCGCAGCTCACCTTCATCCGCGCCGTGACGCTGATCGGCCCGGCCCGTGCCGGCGTGTACCTGAACCTGGTGCCGATCTTCGGCCCTTTGCTGGCGGTGCTCGTGCTCGGCGAGCCGCTGTCGGCCTACCACGCGGTGGCGCTGGCGCTCGTGCTGGGTGGCATATGGATTGCTGAGTACCTGGGTGCACGCAAACCGTGAAAAAGCACCCTGTGGCTGACGAAACCATCCTCCGCATTCACCAGGCGCCGGCGGAGATCGACGCGGCGGCCTGGAACGCGCTGCTCGCGCAGCAGGCGGCGCCCAGCCCGTTCATGCGCCACGAGTACCTCGACGCGCTGCATGAAAGCGGCAGCGCCACGCCCGCCAGCGGCTGGACGGCGTCGATCGCCACACTCTGGCAAGGCGAACAGCTGACTGGCGCCTGCCCGCTCTACGTCAAGGATCACTCGTACGGCGAATACGTGTTCGACTGGGCCTGGGCCAATGCCTACGAACAGCATGGCCTCGCCTACTACCCCAAGGCGGTGGCGGCCGTGCCGTTCACCCCGGTGCCCGGCACGCGCCTGCTGGCACGCGACACCGCCAGCCGCGCGCTGCTGGTACAGGGGCTCGTGCAGTGGTGCAAGCAGACCGGGCTGTCGTCGCTGCACCTGCTGTTCGGCGCCGACGAGGACATCAGTGCCTGCGCCGATGCAGGCCTGATGCTGCGCCACACGGTGCAGTTCCACTGGACGAATGCGGGCTACGCCAGCTTCGACGCATTCCTCGCCAGCCTGGCCCACGACAAGCGCAAGAAGATCCGCCAGGAGCGCCGCAAGGTGGCCGAGGCGGGCGTCACCTTCCGCTGGGCGCGGGGCGCCGACATCAGCGTCGACGACTGGGACTTTTTCTACCGCTGCTACGCCCGCACCTACCGCGAGCACGGCAACCCACCCTACCTGAAGCGCGACTTCTTTCATCGCATGGCCGACACCATGCCTGAAGCCTGGCTGCTGTTCGTGGCCGAACGCAACGGCCATCCGATCGCGACGAGCTTGATCGCGCTCTCCGCCGATGTGCCCGGTGCCGGCGGCACCTCGAGCCCCGAAGTGGCCTACGGCCGCTACTGGGGCGCGCTGGAGCGGGTCGACTGCCTGCACTTCGAGGCCTGCTATTACCAACCGCTGCAGTGGTGCATCGAACACGGCGTGCAGCGCTTCGAAGGCGGCGCACAGGGCGAGCACAAGATGGCGCGAGCGCTGATGCCGGTCAAGACCACCAGTGCCCACTGGCTTGCGCACCCGGCCTTCGCCGACGCGATCGAACGTTTTCTGGAACGCGAAGGCGAAGGCATCACCAACTACATGGAACACCTGGACGAGCGCAGTCCGTTCAAGACGACAACCCCGGCCGACCCCACGCGATGAGCGAACCCGAAGCCACGCCGCCGCAACAACAGCACACGCGCTTCGAAGACGCGCTCGCCATCGCCAGCGGCACGCTGCTGATCTCGGTCGGCGTGGCCTTCTTCACCACGGCCGGCCTCATCACCGGTGGCACGGCCGGCCTTGCCTTTCTGACCCGCTACGCCACCGGGTGGGGCTTCGGCAAGGTCTTCTTCCTGCTGAACCTGCCCTTCTACTGGCTGGCGCTGCGCAAGATGGGCGTGGCCTTCACGCTGAAAACCTTCGTGGCCGTCGCGCTGGTTTCGGTGTTGACCGAACTACAGCCGCATTTCCTGCAGTTCGGCAGCCTGCAGCCGGTGTACGCGGCCGTGGCCGGCGGGCTGATCACCGGGACCGGTTTCCTCATCCTGTTTCGCCACAAGTGCAGCCTGGGCGGGTTCGGCGTGCTCGCGCTCTGGCTGCAGGATCGTTTCGGCTGGCGGGCCGGCCATGTCCAGATGGGTCTCGACTGCATGGTCGTGCTGCTGGCGCTGCTGACCATTGAGCCCTGGCGCGTGGCCTGTTCGATCCTGGGGGCGGTGGCGCTGAATCTGGTGCTGGCCATCAACCACCGGCCGGGGCGCTACCTCGGCATCTGAGCCGGCCCGGGCCGCGCTGCCTGCGCGCGGCCCAGCTTGCGACGCCCGGTCGACGCGATCGCGCCCACCAGGTGCTGCACGAAAGCCTGCGCCAGCGGCGGCAGCGTTCGGCCCTCGAGCGACAGCACCTGGAGCCGGCGCTGCTGCAACTGCGCGTCGGCGAACGGGCGCGCCACCAGCGTGCCGGCATCGATCAGGTGCAGCACCGTGTGATGCCCCGCCAGCACGATGTCGGGGCTGCGCATCAACGGCAGCAGCGCGGCGGAATAGTTGCTCACGAAGTTGGCGCGGTACTGCAGGCCCTGCTCGCTGCAAGCCAGGTCGAACAACTGGCGCGTGGTCGTGCCGCCGCGGCTGCCGACCGCAAGCGGATAGCGCACCACCTCGGCCACCGTCACCACGCGCTGGCGCGCCAGCGGATGGTCGGGGCACATCACGGCGAACACCGGCGCGACGGCCGAGTGCTCGATGCGCAGGCCCGGCTCGGGCGCCACCACGTACTTGAGGCCGATGTCGGCCTCGCCACGCACCAGCAGCGCGCTCACCTCGTCGGGTGCGCCGACGTGCAGTTCGAACTGGCTGCGCGCATGGGTCAGCTCGAACGTGCGCATCACGACCGGCATCAGGCTGCCGGCAAAGCCTTCGGTGCAGGCCGCGCGGATGCGGCCAGCGCGCTCGTCACCGAGGTTGCGCACCTGGTCGATCACCTGCCCGGCGTCGAGCACCGCATTGCGCAGGTGCGCGGCCAGCCGCTCGCCGGCGGCGGTGAGCGCCATGCCGCGGGCGCGGCGCTCGAACAGCGGCGTGCCAAGGCTCTCTTCGAGCTTGGTGATCTGGCGGCTGACGGCCGACGAAGCCACAAAGAGCCGCGCCGCCGCCTGGTTGACCGAGCCGCTGCGCGCCACTTCGAGGAAGTAGCGCATCGGGATGCTGAGCAGCGGCGTGGTCATGGAATGGAATGTATTGCTCTAAAGGCAATGGTAGCTTGCCAAATCGGTACTGGAAGCAACGCGCTTCAGGCTTTCAACTTGCATGCTGCCAAACGCACAAGGATCACGCACCATGTCACGCACCCGAGCCCTCGCCGCCGCCGTCGCCCCGTTCGACGACGGCCGCTTCTTCGCCGACCTGCAGCGGCGCATTGCCTTCCGCACCGAAAGCGACACCGGCGCCGCCACGCCCGCGCTCGGCGCCTACCTTGGCGAAGAACTCGCACCGGCGCTCGCCGCGCTGGGCTTCGTCTGCGAACAGATCGACAACCCGGTGGCCAGCGGCGGCCCGTTCCTGATTGCGCGGCGCATCGAAGACCCTGCCCTGCCCACCGTTCTGGGCTACGGCCACGGCGACGTGGTCAGCGGACAGGACGCGCACTGGCGCGAGGGCCTCTCGCCCTGGACCCTGACTGCCGAGGGCATGCGCTGGTATGGCCGCGGCACCGCCGACAACAAGGGCCAGCACAGCATCAACCTCGCGGCGCTGGCGGCGGTGCTGGACGTGCGCGAGGGGCGCCTTGGCTACAACGTCACCTGGCTGATCGAGATGGGCGAGGAAGCCGCTTCGCCCGGCCTGCATGCGGTGTGCGAACAGCAACGCGACAAGCTGCGTGCCGACCTGCTGATCGCCTGCGATGGCCCGCGCGTGAGCGCACAGCGGCCCACGCTGTTCCTGGGCTCGCGCGGCGCCGTCAACTTCACGCTGCGGCTCAGGAGCCGGCCGCGCGGCTACCACTCGGGCAACTGGGGCGGTGTGCTGGAGAACCCGGCCACGGTGCTGAGTCACGCCGTCGCGTCGCTGGCCGACGCCCGGGGACGCATCCTGGTCGACGCCTTGCGTCCGCCGCCGGTCAGCGACGCGGTGCGCCGCGCGCTGGCCGACATCGCGATCGGCACCGGCGCCGACGACCCGGCGCTCGATGACGGATGGGGCGAACCCGGCCTGAGCGCAGCCGAACGGCTGATGGGCTGGAACACGATCGAGGTGCTGGCGCTCGGCGCCGGCGCGCCGCAGCGGCCCGTGAACGCGATTCCCGCAGAGGCCGTGGCGCACTGCCAGTTGCGCTTCGTGGTCGGCACGCCATGGCGGCAGCTCCAGGACATCGTGCGGGCGCACCTCGACGCGCGCGGCTTCGGGCGCATCGAGGTGTCGATCACGCTGAGCGGCGCCGCGACGCGCCTCGAACTGGACAACCCCTGGGTGGCCTGGGCCGACCGCTCGATCGAGACGAGCAGCGGCCAGCGCCCCGATGTGCTGCCGAACCTGGCCGGTTCGCTGCCCAACGACGTGTTTGCCGACCTGCTCGGCCTGCCCACGCTGTGGGTGCCGCACTCCTACCCGGCCTGCGCCCAGCACGCGCCGAACGAGCACCTGCTGGCGCCGGTCGCGCGCGAAGGGCTGCAGATCATGGCCGGCCTGTACTGGGATCTCGGCGAGCCCGGGCAGGCGCCCTGGCAGGCCGGTGCGCTTGATCGCTCTTCCTCTTCCCTTCCTACCGAGTCCGTTGCATGAAAACCCGCCATCTTCTTTTGCTGTCCCTGTTCGCCGTCTTCGCCGCAACCCCTGCGCTGGCCCAGGACGCCTGGCCGGCCAAGCCCGTCAAGCTGGTGGTGCCGTTTCCGCCCGGCGGCGGTACCGACCTGGTGGCCCGTGCCATGGGCCAGAAGCTGTCGGAACGGCTCAAGCAGCCGGTGGTCATCGACAACCGGCCCGGTGCCTCGACCATCATCGGCACCGATGCCGTGGCCAAGGCTGCGCCCGATGGCTATACGCTGCTGCTGTCGGGCTCGACCAGCTACAGCGTGAACCCCGCGCTGCGCGCGAAGCTGCCCTACGACCCGGTGAAAGATCTGGCGCCGATCGCCATCGTGGCGCGCGCCCCGCTGGCGCTGGTGGTGAGCGGCAATGCGCCATGGCGCACGGTGAACGAGTTGATCGCTGCAGCGAAAGCCAAGCCGAAAAGCGTCCGCTACGCGAGCTTCGGTGCCGGCTCGGGCCCGCAGTTGGCCGCCGAGCTGTTCGCACTGGCGGGAGGCGTGCAGTTGCAGGAGATCCCGTACAAGGGCAGCGCCCAGAGCACGGTGGCGCTGATCGGCGGGGAAATCGAGATGGGGGTCGACACCGTGGCCAGCGTTGCGCCCCAGGTGCGCGCCGGCAAGCTGCGTGCGCTGGGCATCGTCGGCGCGACGCGTTCGAGCCTGCTGCCCGATGTGCCGACGCTCGCGGAACTGAAGCTGCCGGAGGCCACCTTCGACGCCTGGTACGCGCTGGCGGCACCGGCGAGAACGCCGGCCCCGGTGGTACAGGTGCTGCTGCGCGAAGTCAGCGCAGTGATGGCCGATGCGGGCCTGCAGGCGCAGCTGCGCACCCAGGGCATGGAGCCGGTCGTGATCGGCCCGCAGCCGTTCCGGGCGCAGATGGAGAGCGAAATTGCACGCTACCGTGCATTGGCCCATCGCGCCGGCATCGTGGCCGAATAGACGGGCCCGGAACGCTCAGGAGCTCAGGCCTTGCCGGCCGGCTTGTACGCGGCGATGCCGTCCACGACTTCCTTCTTGGCGGCGTCGATGCCTTCCCAGCCGAGCACCTTGACCCATTTGCCCTCTTCCAGATCCTTGTAGTGCTCGAAGAAGTGGCTGATGGCCTTCAGGCGCATCGGGTTCACGTCGTCGATCGACTTCCAGTGGCTGTAGATCGGCAGCACCTTGGTGGTGGGCACGGCCAGCACCTTGCCGTCGACGCCGGCTTCGTCTTCCATCATCAAAATGCCGAGCGGGCGGCACGGCACCACGACGCCGGGCAGCAGCGGGTACGGCGCAATCACCAGCACGTCGACCGGATCGCCGTCGCCGCTCAGGGTTTGCGGCACGTAGCCGTAGTTGGCCGGGTAGTACATGGCCGTCGTCATGAAACGGTCGACAAACAGCGCGCCCGATTCCTTGTCGACTTCGTACTTGATCGGGTCCGAGTTCATCGGAATCTCGATCACCACATTGAATGCATCGGGGATGTTCTTGCCGGGGGAAACTTTGTCGAAGGACATGTCTTTTAGGAGTTGATTGAAAGGAAGGCGCCGGATTCGGACAAACCCGAAGTTTAAGACCCGTGTCACAGACCGGTCGCACCAAACCCGACTTTTGCCTGTAAATTGCCGCCGTTGGCCAATCGGTTCCCTGTCTTTGATGGCGGTGGGCTTCGAGGAAGCAACGCGACGGAAGCTCAGACCCCGTATGCGTTGCACGCAGGGCCAGGGCTTTCGTCTCCACAAGTCGCAACGAACTACTGGAGATGCAAAGCATGATCGGCAACACCCCCCTGATACTCGCCATCGCCTGCGGCCTCGTGGCCGTTGGCTATGGCTTCTGGGCCCGCAGCTGGATCCTGGCCAAAGACCCCGGCAACGCGCGAATGCAGGAGATCGCCGCCGCGATCCAGCAAGGCGCGTCGGCCTATCTGGCCAAGCAATACACCACCATCGCCGTCGTCGGCCTGGTGCTGGCCGTGCTGATCGCCTTCTTCCTCGACATCACGACCGCGGTCGGCTTCATCATCGGAGCGGTACTTTCGGGCGCCTGCGGCTTCATCGGCATGAACGTGTCGGTGCGCGCCAACGTGCGCACCGCGCAGGCCGCGACGCAAGGCATCGGCCCCGCGCTCGACGTGGCGTTCCGCGGCGGCGCCATCACCGGCATGCTGGTGGTCGGGCTGGGCCTGCTCGGCGTGTCGGTTTTCTACTGGTTCCTGGCAGGCAATGGCGCGCTGACGCCGGACAAGAGCCTGGCAACGCTGCTCAACCCGCTGATCGGTTTTGCCTTCGGCTCGTCGCTGATCTCGATCTTCGCGCGGCTCGGCGGCGGCATCTTCACCAAGGGTGCCGACGTCGGCGCCGACCTGGTGGGCAAGGTCGAGGCCGGCATTCCGGAAGACGACCCGCGCAACCCGGCCGTGATCGCCGACAACGTGGGCGACAACGTCGGCGACTGCGCCGGCATGGCGGCCGACCTGTTCGAAACCTACGCAGTGACGCTGATCGCCACGATGGTGCTCGGTGCACTGATGGTGACCGCAGCACCCGTGAACGCAGTGCTCTATCCGCTGGCGCTGGGCGGCGTGTCGATCATCGCGTCGATCATCGGCTGCTTCTTCGTCAAGGCCTCGCCCGGCATGGTCAACGTGATGCCGGCGCTCTACAAGGGCCTGGCCGTCGCGGGCATCCTTTCGCTGATCGCGTTCTACTTCGTCACCGCCTGGCTGATTCCCGACAACGCGATCGCTCCCAGCGGCAGCGTGATGAAGCTGTTCGGCGCCTGTGCCGTCGGCCTGGTGCTGACCGCCGCCCTGGTGTGGATCACCGAGTACTACACCGGCACGCAGTACAAGCCGGTGCAGCACATCGCGCAAGCCTCCACCACCGGCCACGGCACCAACATCATCGCGGGCCTCGGCGTGTCGATGCGTTCCACCGCCTGGCCGGTGATCTTCGTCTGCATCGCGATCCTGGCCTCTTACACGCTGGCCGGCCTGTTCGGCATTGCGGTGGCCGCCACGGCGATGCTGAGCATGGCCGGCATCGTGGTCGCGCTCGACGCCTACGGCCCGATCACCGACAACGCCGGCGGCATTGCCGAGATGAGCGATCTGCCGGCCAGCGTGCGCGCCGTGACCGACCCGCTCGACGCGGTCGGCAACACCACCAAGGCCGTGACCAAGGGCTACGCGATCGGCTCGGCCGGCCTGGCATCCCTGGTGCTGTTCGCCGATTACACGCACAAGCTCGAGGGCTACGGCCTGTCGATCGACTTCAACCTGAGCGACCCGATGGTGATCGTCGGCCTGTTCATCGGCGGTCTGATCCCCTACCTGTTCGGCGCGATGGCGATGGAGGCCGTCGGCCGTGCCGCCGGTGCCGTGGTCGAGGAAGTGCGCAGGCAGTTCCGCGACATCCCCGGCATCATGGAAGGCACGGCCAAGCCCGAGTACGGCAAGGCCGTGGGCATGCTGACCGGCGCGGCGATCAAGGAAATGATGATCCCGTCGCTGCTGCCCGTTGTGGTGCCGATCCTGGTCGGCCTGCTGCTCGGCCCCAAGGCGCTCGGCGGCCTGCTGATGGGCACCATCGTCACCGGCCTGTTCGTTGCCATCTCGATGTGCACCGGCGGTGGTGCCTGGGACAACGCCAAGAAGTACATCGAGGACGGCCACCACGGCGGCAAGGGCTCCGAGGCGCACAAGGCCGCCGTCACCGGCGACACCGTGGGCGACCCCTACAAAGATACTGCCGGCCCGGCGGTGAATCCGCTGATCAAGATCATCAACATCGTGGCGCTGCTGATCGTGCCACTGGTGGTGCAGTTCCATGGCGGCAAGGCCGCGGCGGTGCCAACCGCGCCTGCGCCTGCAGTGAGCGCACCCGCCGCTGCAGCGCCGGCGGCGCCTGCGGCGATGGCCCCGGCCGAGGCCGCGATGGTCAAGGTCGAGAACGGCATCGTGAAGTTCTACTTCGCGACCGGCAAGGCAGAGGTGGCACCCAATGCCAAGGAAGCGCTGGCCGACGTGATCAAGGCGGTGCAGAGCGGCAGCACGGTGCTGGTGAGCGGCTACCACGATGCCAGCGGCGATCCGGCGAAAAACGCCGAACTGGCCAAGCAGCGCGCCGAGGCCGTCGGCGAAGCACTCAAGGCGGCGGGCGCGCCGGCCGACAAGATCGAGCTGGCCAAGCCGGCGCAGACCCAGGCCGACGGGCCGGCGGCCGAGGCACGCCGCGTCGAAGTGAAAGTCAAGACCTGAGCATGCCGAGCCCGGCCGCTGTCGAAAGCGGCTGGGAGGGCGAGCGCCGCCGAGGAAGCGTTTTCTACGACCCGGCGCAGATGGCGCGCCGCTCCGCTACAGCAGGTCTTCCGGCACCAGCGGCCCCAGCACGGTGTTCTTGAAGCGCTGCAGCCAGGTCGACTCGGGCTCCGTGGTGAGGATCATTTCCTTGTCGTCGTCCATCGTCAGCCATTCGATCGTGCTCTTGTTGGCGAGCAGCCGCAGGCGGTAGGCGCTCTCGAGCTTGCTGATGTTGATGATGCGCAGCAGTTCGCGCGCGAGCTGCGGGCTGTCGACCACGATGCCGAGCTCGGTGTTCTGCGTGGCCGAGCGCGGGTCGAGGTTGACCGAGCCGATGAACAGCTTGCGCTTGTCGACCACCGCCGTCTTGGCATGCAGCCGCCCCAGCGATTTGCCGAACATGCCGAGCCGCTGGTTGCGCGTGGTGCGCGCCGGGCTCAGCTCGTACAGCTCGACGCCCGCTATCAGCAGCCGCTCCCGGTAGCGTGCATAGCCGCTGTGCACCAGCGGCTCGTCGTTGGCGGCGAGCGAGTTGGTCAGCATGGTCACGCTCACGTCGCGCTTGCGCAGCGCCTCGAAGGCCTCCATGCCGCGCTCGCCGGGCACCAGGTAGGGCGAGGTCAGCAGAACGTCGCTCTCGGCGGTGAGCAACTGCGTCCAGAAGCGCATGGTGACGCTGGTGGCCAGCGCCTCGTCGGCGGTCATGTAGCGCAGCTTGGTCGGCGGGTCGGCCACCGCATTGGCCGGGCCCCAGAGCAGGCCCATGCGGCCGGCGTCGAGTTCTTCGCCGATCGGGCCGTAGCCGAGCACGTCGGTCGGCGGCAGCACCACCTTGGGCGGCGGGCCGGCCATGCCGACGCGCTCGTCGAACTCCTCGGTCATCGCGGCGCGGCCGGTGTGGGGTTTGACGATGTTGGCGATCGGATAGACCTCTTCGCTGTTCCAGTAGGTGTCGAAGATGTCCGCCAGCTGCGGCACGACCTTGCCGACCACCACGGCGTCCATGTCGACGAAGTTCTGCGCGCTGTTGAGCAGGAAATACTCGTCCGCGATATTGCGCCCGCCGGCCACGGCCATCACGCCGTCGGCGATGAACAGCTTGTTGTGCATACGGTGGTTGAGCCGCCGGATGTCGAAGGCGGAGGCAATGAAGCGGCCGGCGAGCTGGTCGCGCGCGCAGCAGAACGGGTTGAACAGGCGCACCTCGATGTTGGGCGTGGCGGCCAGCGCCAGCAGCAGCTGGTCGGTGTGGGCGGTGTACAGGTCGTCGACCAGCAGCCGCACCCGCACGCCTCGCAACGCAGCCTCCTTCAGCGTTCGCAGCAGCAATCCGCCGGCGCCGTCGTTCTCGATCACGTAGTACTGCACGTCGAGCGAGCGCTGGGCCCGGCGGGCGAGCTCGATGCGCGCGTCGAGCGAATAGACGCCCAGCGGCATCAGGCGAAAGCCCGAATGCTCGCCCGGCGGCGTCGAGGCGGCAACGATCTTCGCGAGGGCCGTGGCGGGGTCGGGCGCGAGCGCGGCGGTCTCGTTCATGACGGTGCGCGGGGGCAAGGTGCCGCAGGCGCCGAGCAGCGCCGCCAGGCCCAGCGCGAGCATGGCCCGCAGGCCACGCCGAAGCCGGGGCAGGCATAAGATAGCGCCTATCTGTTCGAAGGAATTGGCCATGACGATACGGTTCAATCAGTTGCTTGCGTGGGTGCCGATGATGCTCTGTTTCGGCGCTGCCACGCCAGCTTTGGCAGCACTCGATGTCGGCGAAAAGGTGGCTCCCTTCACGGCGCCGGCGGCATTGGCGGGAAAGCCCTTCACCTATTCGCTCTCCCAGGCGCTGGCCAAGGGCCCGGTCGTGGTGTATTTCTTCCCGGCTGCGTTTTCGGTGGGTTGCTCGATCGAAGCCCATGCCTTCGCCGACGCCATTGATCAGTTCGCAGCACTGAACACCACGGTTATCGGTGTTTCTACCGATGACATGGACACGCTGTCGAAATTCTCGAACCAGGCCTGCCAGGGCAAGTTTCCGGTCGCCTCGGACGAAACCAAGAACATCAGCAAGTCGTTCGACGCGATCATGCAGACCCGGCCCGACTATGCCAACCGTATCTCGTACGTGATTGCGCCCAACGGCGCCGTGGCGTCGTACTACCAGAGCCTGAACCCGTTCAAGCATGTCGAGAAGATGCTGGCCGCGGTCAGGGAGTTGCCCCAGAACAAGAAATAAGGTGGCCACCCTCGCCGTCCGCCGCCTGCTGATCGACCTGGAGGCGCCGGTGGCGCGCCACTGGTGCGGCGGCGACGCCTTCCGGACCGCGCTGCTCAACGCGCTGTCGATGAGCTTTCCGGCCGGCGAGCAGTTCTTCATCGACGCGGTGCGCGCCGGGGTGCAGGCCCTTCCGGCCGACCGGCAAGAAAGCTGGCGCGAGGCGATCAAGGGCTTCATCGGCCAGGAGGCGGCGCACCGGCGCATCCATGTGCGCTTCAACGAGCATCTGGCGCGGCAAGGCCTGGTCGACCAATGGACGCCACGCATGCTCGAGCAGCAGAAGCTGCTCGCGGGCACCGACCCGCGCCATGCGATCGCGGTCACCGCCGCCACCGAGCACTTCACCGCGATGATGGGCGAATGGCTGCTGGCCCACCCCGAGGCGCTGGCCGGCGCCGAGCCGCGGCTGCAGACGCTCTGGCTCTGGCACAGCGCCGAAGAAACCGAGCACAAGGCCGCCGCCTTCGACCTCTACCGCGCGCTCGACGGCAACCATGCCTGGCGGGTGCGCTGGTTCCGGCGCATCACGACCTCATTTCTGCTCGACGTGGCACGCCAGACGCTGGCCAACCTGAGGCGCGATGGCACGTTGTGGCGTTTCGGCACCTGGCGCAGCGCAGCACGGCTTTTGTTCGGGCGGCAGGGTCTGGTACGGCAGAACATCGGCGCCTGGCGCGACTACCTGCGTGAAGACTTTCACCCGGCGCAGCACGACAGCGATTTGTCGGCACGCTGGCTGGCGGCCCACCGCGACCAGTACCTGCCCGTCGGCGCCTAGTGCGCCTCGTCCTAGTATTTGATCGTGACGCCGGCCTTTGCGCCGGCGCTGTTCTTTCCGTCCGACTTGACGCCGGCCGAGAACGACACATTGCCGCCCGTGCTGGCGCCGGCCGAGTACGCAGGCCGGGGGCCCGAAGTGTCGACACCGCCATAGACGCCACTTCCGTCAGGCCGCTCCACACCCATCACGGCGCCTTTGGTATTGGCCGAATCTTCGGTCGAAGTCACGTTCGGGGCGACGTACACGGTTCCCTTGTCGCTGGTCTGAACTGGCACCTTGACTTCCTGCGCGGACGCGGCCGCACAGCAGGCGGCCAAAGCGAGCGAGGCAATAACGGATCTGTTCATGCCCCCATCATGCCTCGGTCGGCCCGCTCGTGGTGTCGACGGCCACCCCTTGCGCCTGTGCCAGCTGAAAGCGTTGCAACAGGCTGTGAAGCATTTCAGTCGAGAGGCCGTGGATCACGAGCCGGTGCCCGGCCCGCAAGGTCGACAGCGGTACCAGCGGATGCTTGTTGTTGACCAGCACCAGATGCTCCGGCGCGGCCAGCAGCGTGGCCGCATAGATGCCGATGGTCTCGTCGAGCTGCAGCGAGTTGGCGGCACGCCAGAAGTCGTTGTCGGTCAGCATCAGCTGGTAGAGCGGCGTGAAGAGTTCGATCGCGCTCTGCAGATCCAGAAAGTTGAGCCGGCCCTGCGGCATGTCTTCGAGCTTAAGGCCCGGCTCACGGATCATCGAAAAGTCGATGTGCTCGGGCTTGCGCAGCGCCAACCCCTGCTCGCGCAGCGCCTTGTTCAGCCGGATCACGAAGTTGAAAAGGTTCAGGTCGTGCTTCAGGAACATGTGGTCCTTCAGCGCGTCGATGTCGGCCGGCTCCAGCGGGTTCGTGTCCACCGGCGCCGGCGAGTTGCGGCCGATGAAGGTCAGCACCTGCGATCCCAGATGGAAATGCCGCAGGATCAGCCAGTTCGCCTCGGGCGACACGAAGCGCTTGAGACCCCAGGCCAGAAACTGGTGCAGCAGCCCCGAGTGGGCCCAGTTGCGCGGCACGAACACCTTGCAGACCTGGAACAGGATGATGAACAGGCGCGCCAGCGGCCGCAGGAACGGCAGCAGGTACTGGCGCGAGGCCGAACTCGAATCGGTGAGCCAGGCGCTCTTGACCTCGTCCGGCAGCGGCGTGCTCTGGTCGAGATACAGCGCGAGCCAGGGGCTGGGGTCGCGCTCGTCCCAGGGGCGGGACAGGAAGTCGGGCGCGGCCGAAGACTCGGGCCGGGTCATGCTACCGTCACGTGCTGGAACTGCATCAGGTACAGCGCCGCGGTGTGGCGGGCCGTGCCGAGGATCTGCTGCGCAGCGCGGCCGTCGGTGTCGAACGCCATCACCATCTCGACCGCAGTGAGCCAGCGCGCCAGATGGTTCTCGTCGTTGTGGCCGTGGTACTCCAGAAAACGAAACACGTCAGGCGGCAGTTGCAGCGCACTCTTGAGCAGCGGCAGCAGCGCCGGCACGATGCGCTGCCCGGTGCCTTCGATGATGTAGATCGCGCCCAGCAGTCCGAACGGGTCGCGCGTCGCGGCCAGCCGGTGCAGGTAGGCGTTGAGAGCCTCGCCGCCGGGGTTGCGGCGCAACTGGTCGATGTCGGCCACGGGCCCGCCGGCCTTGCGGTAGTCGTCGAACAGGATCTTGAAGTCGTTCTGCTCCTCGCCCGCATGCACGCCGATCAGCGCGGCGAGCGACTGGAACGGGCCGCTCAGCGAGGCGGCACCTTCGCGCATCCAGAGACTGCCCTCGCGCACCTGGGGAATCCAGTTTTCCATCCAGTTCAGGTAGTCGGGCAAGGCAAAGCGGCGCTCACGAATCTGCCGAACCAGCGGCGTGCGCCAGACCTGCGAGCGGTAGTCGTGCCAGATCGAGGCGAGCTCGGTGAGGAGGTCGCGCAACGCCGCAGGCGCGTCGGCCGGATCGTGCGGCGGTGCAATCACATCTTCGGCAACCGCAGGATCGACTTTGACGCTCGCGCCCGGCGCACGGGCGCCGGAGGCCGCTGGCGCTTTGCCGGCCTCCTCCACTTCGAGCAGCATGTACGCCGCCATGAAGCGCCCCGACTCGGGCACGTAGCAGAAGATCTGCTCGCCGGGCTTCACGGTGCGCGTCTGCAGAAACTCCGCCAGCATGATGAGGATCGACGCCGCGCCGGTGTTGCCGCGCCAGGCCAGGTTGCTGTACCAGCGGTCGCGCGGGATCGCGAGGCCGGCCTTGTCCATCAGGCCCTCGACCACCGGGATGAACTTCTCAGACGAGTAGTGGCAAAGAAAATGGTCGATCTTGCGCGGGTCGACCCAGCCGTCGTGCACCAGCCGCGCGTACTCGTGGATGCCGATGTCGAACAGGTGCGGCAGCAGCCGGATGTCCTGCCGCAGCGACAGCGCGCCGGCAGCCTCGGCCTCGCCCCAGGAGCCGAAATCCAGATGGCCGCGCTGCCGGTCTTCGGTCAGGCCGAGCTGCATGCAGACCGGGTAGTCGCCCGAGAACGCACGCTGATGAATCCACTTGAGCTTCAGGCGCAGGCCGGGCGCGCCGGGCAGCACGGCATCGTCGGACAGCAGCAGCGCCCCTGCCCCGTCCGACAGCATCCAGCGCAGGAAGTGCGAGTCGAAATCGGTCTCGTAGCCGCGTGCCGCGAAGCGCGAGCGCTTGAACAGGCGTGACGGCATCTCGGCCGCGACCGCGAGGGCAGCGCGGTGCGCACCGAGCTCGATGCCCTGCGCCGCCGCCTGGATCGCCGAAACGCCTGCGGCGCAGATGCCGTGTACCGAGATCGTCTCCATCGGCGGCGCCGCGAGTTCGCCCTGGATCATGTTGGCGAAGCCCGGCATCAGCGTGTCGCCGCCCGAGCTGCCGCTGGCCAGCAGCGAGACGCGGCCAAGATCGCTGCCACCGCGCTGCAGGCAGTCTCGAATCGCATGGGCGGCGAGCTGTGCGTTGCTGAACACCGTGGCGCCCTCGGTGTCGATCGCGTAGTAGCGCTCGCGAATGCCGTTCTCGGCCAGGATGCGGCGCTGGATGCGCGACGACATGCGGTTCAGCGGCGCGATGTACGCGTCCATCTGCTCATTGCTCACCGGCGCGCCCGGCATGAAGTAGCCGGCGCTCTGGAGATAGACACGGTCGAAAGAAACAGGCATCGCAAGACTCAAGGTTTTGGCAGCGAACCCGCCGGCATCAGCGAGCGGCTGCGAAAGCGCGGCACCAGGGCACCGAGCACGAACACACGCAACATGTAGGCCACGATCCCCCGTTCGTTCAGCGCCGGATCGACCCGGTTGCGGTAATGCGCATGGTGCAGACTTGCAAGCTCAGACCAGTGCGCATGCGGATTCTCGTGGTGTGCGGTGTGAAACCCGATGTTGAACAACAGCGGATTGAGCAAGCCTTCGAAGTTGCGCGCGTAGTTCAGCGCGCCCTCCTGGGTATCGCCCGGCGCCCCTTTGGCTGCAGCCGGGCGGCCATCGGCATGGGCGTGTTGCAGGTAGTTGGTCGCCAGCAGCCAGTGCAGGCCGTGCAGTTGCGGCGCGATGACGAACAGCAGCGCGCGGCGCCAGTCGAGCGCGAGCAGCAGCGCCCACGAGCCCAGCCATACCGCGTACTGTGCGACGCAATAGCGGAACGCGCCCGAGCCGTTGCGCCGCAACTGGCCCAGCCATTCGACGAACAGCGGGTACAGCACCCAGGCGGCCTGCAGCGGGTGCAGCAGGTAGCCGGCCAGATGATTGGTATCGCCACCGAAGCGGTAGGTGCGCGCCAGGTCGTCGGGCCCATGCCGGTGCCGGTGGTGGTTCGCCACATGCGCCGGCCAGAACACGAAAGTCGGATGCCCCTGCAGCAGCGTGATGCCGAAGTCGGTGAGCCGGTTGGCCCGGCGCCCCCGCCACATGCGCTGGTGGGTGTGGTTGTGGTGGATCACGCCGATGCCGAGCGTGAGGAACAGCATCAGCGCATAGAGCGGCCACCAGAAACCGTGAACCCATTGCCAGGCCGCCAGCGCCGGGAAAGCGGCCAGGTAAGCAAGACTCTGCCAGTCGCGCCGGTGGCGCAGGCGCGGCAGACCGTCAAGCCGATGCTTCATGCGCGACCTTCTGCTTCTTTCGGAACGCGTCGAGCTGCACATCGGCCGCGTCGGCCGGCAGCCGGGTGCCGAACAGCCGATCCATGAAGGTAAATTGAAAGCCGTAGTTGCCGCCATGTGCCGCGTGATGCAGATGGTGCCGCCGGCTGGCCGCGAACCAGTGGCTGTACGACACGCGTGGAAAAAAGTCGTAGTTGGAGTGCCCGACATTGTTGAAGAACAGGCTGAACAAGGGCACCGCGGCCAGCGCCCAGAAGCTGAAATCGTGCACCAGCATCGGCGGCAGGATCACGTTGCCGAGCATCAGCGCCTCGACCGGGTGAAAGCTGTAGGTGGAAAACGGCGTGCTCACCACCGACCGGTGGTGCGGCCCGTGGAAGCGCCGCAGCCAGCGCGTGTGCAGCAGGCGGTGGTTGATCCAGAAGTGGATGTCGTTCCACACCGCGAGCACGAGGATCTCGACGGCGATCTGCCAGCCGCCCGGGTTCACGGCCAGGCGCGCCCAGCCGAGTTGCAGCAGCCCCCAGGGAAACACCATGCCGAGCCCGAAGATCAGCACCGAGCCGCCCGATTGCAGCAGCTCGCGCCGCAGCTGCTCAGGCCCGACTGGCCGCGGATCGAGCACGCGGCCGATGCCGAGCGCCGGCAGCAGATGCCGCGTGATCAACCAGTTCAGCGCACCAAAACCCAGGTAGATGCCGCCGAAAAACAGCACGCCCCAAGCCATCACCTGGAGCATCGAGAGGGACTGGAAGGTTTGGGCCATGGCTTGCGGATCGACCCGAGGATAAGCGAGCCCGGCCGCGCCGGCTCGGTGCGCCAGCGCGCCGAGCGCGCCTTGCGTGAAAATGCCGCCCATGCAACTGAACTACATCGGCAACGCCAGCGTTGCCTCCGCCTCCGGCCGCACCATTCCCGTTCTCGACCCTTCGGACGGCCAGCCCTTCGACGAACTGCAGCGCAGCGATGCCAACGACATCGACGCGGCCGTGAGCGCGGCGCGCGATTGCTTCGAGTCGGTCTGGCACAAGGTCAGCGCGGCCGATCGCGGCCGGCTGCTCTACAAGCTTTCGCAGAAGATCGCCGAGCACACCGACGAACTCGCATTGCTCGAGCAGCGCGACTGCGGCAAACCTGTCAAGCAGGCGCGCGCCGATGCGCTGGCGCTGGTGCGCTACTTCGAGTTCTACGCCGGCGCCTGCGACAAGCTGCACGGCGAGACCATTCCGTACCAGGACGGCTACAGCGTCTTCACCTGGCGCGAGCCGCACGGCGTCACCGGCCACATCATCCCCTGGAACTACCCGATGCAGATCTTCGGGCGCAGCGTCGGCGGCGCCCTGGCGGCCGGCAACGTCTGCGTGGTCAAGCCGGCCGAAGATGCCTGCCTCTCGCTCCTTCGCGTGGCGCAGCTCGCAGCCGAAGTCGGCTTTCCGGCGGGCGCGCTCAATATCGTCACAGGCTATGGCCACGAGGTCGGCGACGCACTGGCGCGGCATGAAGGCATCGACCACATCAGCTTCACCGGAAGCCCCAAGATCGGCACGCTGATCCAGCAGGTTGCGGCCGAACGGCACTGCCCGGTCACGCTGGAGCTCGGCGGCAAGAGCCCGCAGATCATCTTTGCCGACGCCGACATCGGCGCCGCCATCCCCGTGCTGATCAATGCCATCGTGCAGAACGCCGGCCAGACCTGCTCGGCCGGCTCGCGCGTGCTGATCGAGCGCGGGATCTACGAACCGGTGCTCGAGCGGCTCGGCCACGCCTTCGAGGCGCTGCGGGTCGGCCCTGCGGCCATGGATCTCGATGTCGGCCCGTTGATCCGCCAGACGCAGCAGCAGCGCGTGTGGGATTTCCTGAGCGATGCGCAGCACGCCGGCATTCCGATGGTGGCGCAGGGCGTGGTGGTGGATGAAGCCCCCGAAACCGGCTTCTACCAGGCGCCGACGCTGCTGCGCGACGTGCCCGTGATGCACCGGCTCGCGCAGGAAGAAGTGTTCGGCCCGGTGTTGGCCGCGATGCAGTTCGCCGACGAGGACGAAGCCGTCGCCCTGGCCAACGCCACCCAGTTCGGCCTGGTCGCCGGTATCTGGACGCAGAACGGTGCCCGCCAGTTCCGCATGGCCAAGCGCGTGCGCAGCGGCCAGGTGTTCATCAACAACTATGGTGCCGGTGGCGGCGTCGAGCTGCCGTTCGGCGGCGTGAAGTCTTCCGGCTACGGGCGCGAGAAGGGTTTCGAGGCGCTGTACGGCTTCACGACCCTCAAGACCGTGGCCGTGCGGCACGGCTGAGCCCGCAGCCACCCCTTTTTTTCCCAGGAGACAACGCCATGCGCGTCAAAGACAAATCCATCATCGTCACCGGCTCCGGCGGCGGCATCGGCGAAGGCATCGCCAAGCGGCTGGCGGCCGAAGGCGCCCAGGTCATCGTCAACGATATCAATCCGGCGGCCGGCCAGCTGGTGGTCGATGCGATCCTGCGCGATGGCGGGCGCGCCTCGTTCTTCGCGGCCGACGTCACGAAGTCGGCCGACATGAAGGCGCTGGTCGACGCCGCCATCGAGCGCCATGGCAAGCTCGATGCGATGGTCAACAACGCGGGCTGGACGCACCGCAACCGCCCTGCGCTCGAGGTCGGCGAAGACGAGTTCGACCGCTGCTACGCGGTCAACGTCAAGAGCATCTATCTCTCGACGATCCACGCCGTGCCGGCCCTCCGCGCGAACGGCGGCGGCTCGTTCATCAACATTGCGTCGACGGCGGGCGTGCGGCCACGGCCCGGCCTCACCTGGTACAACGGCTCGAAGGGCGCGGTCATCACGACCAGCAAGTCGCTCGCGGCCGAGCTTGGCCCGGACAACATCCGCGTCAACTGCATCAACCCGGTGTTCAACCCCGACACCGGCCTCGCCGCCGAGTTCGCCGGCGGTCCGGTCACCGAAGAGCGCAAGGCGAAGTTCCGCGCCACCATTCCGCTGGGCCGTTTCTCGACCGCGCTCGACGTGGCCAACGCGGCGCTCTACCTGGCGAGCGACGAGGCGTCGTTCATCAGCGGCGTCTGCATCGAGGTCGACGGCGCACGCTGCGTTTGAGGAGACGCCGCAGCCGGGGCAGCCCGCGGCCAATGTCCACCCCTCGATCGGGTGCAGGCAAGTGGCGCAGAATTGCAGCATGTCCAGCCGTGTGATTCCCCTTGTCGATCAGCGCGTCGTGCCGTATGCCGCCGCGGTGGCGCAGTTGCCGCTGGAGGCCACCGGCCACCTGGCCGACCAGCTTGGCCGCCCGCTGACCGACCTGCGCATCAGCGTGACCGACCGCTGCAACTTCCGCTGCAGCTACTGCATGCCGAAGGAAGTGTTCGACAAGGACTACACCTACCTGCCGCACAGCGCACTGCTGAGCTTCGAGGAGATCACGCGCCTGGCGCGCCTGTTCGCCGCGCACGGTGTGCGCAAGATCCGGCTCACCGGCGGCGAGCCGCTGCTGCGCAAGAACATCGAGGTGCTGGTCGGGCAACTCGCGGCATTGCGCACGACGGACGGCCAGCCGCTCGACCTCACGCTCACCACCAACGGATCGCTGCTCGCGCGCAAGGCCGCCGCGCTCAAGGCGGCCGGCCTGCAGCGCGTGACGGTCAGCCTCGACGGCCTGGACGACACTGTGTTCCGGCAGATGAACGATGTCGATTTTCCGGTGGCCGACGTGCTGATGGGCATCGATGCCGCGCTCGCTGCGGGCCTCGGCCCGATCAAGGTCAACATGGTGGTCAAGCGCGGCACCAACGAGCAGGAGATCCTGCCCATGGCGCGCCACTTCCGCGGCACCGGTGTCGTGCTGCGCTTCATCGAGTACATGGACGTGGGCGCCACCAACGGCTGGCGCATGGACGAGGTGATGCCTTCGGCCGAGGTCATCGCGTGCATCGCGACCGAGTTTCCGCTGCGGCCGCTGGAGCCCACTGCGCCGGGCGAAACCGCGCAGCGCTGGGCCTATGTCGATGGCGGCGGCGAGATCGGCGTCATCAGCAGCGTGACGCAGGCCTTCTGCCACGACTGCAGCCGCGCGCGCCTGTCGACCGAAGGCCAGCTCTACACCTGCCTGTTCGCGAGCCGCGGCCACGACCTGCGGCCGCTGTTGCGCGGCGATGCGGCCGACGAGCAACTGAGCTCGGCCATCGGCCACATCTGGCAAGGCCGCGCCGACCGGTATTCCGAATTGCGCGCCCTGCGCGGACCGGATGCCGCAGCCGACGGCAGCGCGCCGCGCCGCGTCGAGATGAGCTACATCGGCGGATGACGATGCCAACCCGTACTTCGATCGCTGCCTCTGAAATCACCGGCCTGGTGCTGGCCGGCGGCCGCGGTTCACGCATGGGCGGCGTCGACAAGGGCCTCCAGAACTTCAACGGCACGCCGCTGGCCCTGCACGCGGTGCTGCGGCTCGGCATGCAGGTTGGCGAGATGATGGTCAATGCCAACCGCAACCTGTCGGCGTACGAGTCGTTCGGCGTGCCGGTCTGGCCGGACGGCCTGGCCGACTACGCGGGTCCGCTGGCTGGCTTCCTCACCGGGCTCGAGCGCTGCGAAACACCCTGGCTGCTGACCGTGCCCTGCGACACGCCGATGTTTCCGCTCGATCTGGCCGAGCGGCTCGCCGCTGCGCTGGTCGAGGCCGATGCCGAGATCGCCATGGTCAGCGCGCCCGAACCGCAGGACGACGGCGGCCCCGCCGTGCTGCGCGCCCAGCCCGTGTTCTGCCTGCTGCCGACCACGCTGCTCGAAAGCCTGATTCGCTTCACGCAGGGTGGCGGCCGCAAGATCGACGCCTGGACGGCACAGCATCGCACCGTGCTCGTTCCCTTCGACCGCGCCAGCGATGCGCCCGACGCATTCTTCAACGCGAACACGCTGGCCGAGTTGCAGACACTCGAAGGCGCCCGTGCGCGATGAGCCGCATCGCCGAGATCGCCGCCGCCCTGGCCGGCTATGACCCCAAGGCCCTGAGCGTCGACGGCGTGCAGGCCTTCCTGGCCAGCCTGGTGGCGCCAGCCGTCGTGCGCGAGCGCGAAAGCGTTCCGCTGTTCGAGGCGCTGGGCCGGGTGCTGGCCGAGGATGTGATCTCGCCCTTCAACGTGCCGCCGCACGACAACTCGGCGATGGACGGGTTTGCCTTCGACGGCGCGCTGCTCGAGACGCCGCCGCCCGAGCTGACGCTGCGGGTGGCCGGCACCGCACTCGCCGGTGCGGCCTGGCGCGGCACGCTGGCCACCGGCGACGCGCTCAGGATCATGACCGGCGCCGTGATGCCGGCCGGCCTCGACACGGTCGTTCCGCAGGAGTTCTGCAGCGTCGACGGCGACTGCGTGCGGTTTCCTGCGAACGCGCTGCGCCGCGGCGACAACCGCCGCTTCGCCGGTGAAGACCTGATACAGGGCCGCCCGGCGCTGCTGCAGGGCGAACGCATTTCGCCCGCCGCGCTCGGCCTGCTTGCGAGCCTGGGCCTGCCGGCCGTGGCCGTGCTGCGCCGCCTGCGCGTGGCGTATTTCTCCACCGGCGACGAGATCCTGAGCCTCGGCGATGCGCCGCGCGAAGGCGCCGTGTACGACAGTAACCGCTACACCGTGTTCGGCCTGCTCACGCGGCTGGGCTGCGAGGTGGTCGACCTCGGCATGGTGCGCGACAACCCGACCGCGCTGGCGGCAGCGCTGCACGACGCCGCGGGCCGCGCCGACGCCATCATCACCAGCGGCGGCGTCAGCGTCGGCGAGGCCGACCACACCCGCGCCGTGATGCAGCAACTCGGCGACATGGCGTTCTGGCGCGTGGCGATGCGGCCCGGGCGTCCGATGGCGGTCGGCCTGATCCCGCGCGCGCCGCACGCCGGCCCGGCCGTGCTGTTCGGCCTGCCCGGCAACCCGGTCGCGGTGATGGTGACCTTCCTGGCTTTCGTGCGGCCTGCCCTGCTCCAGTTGATGGGCTGCAACGCCGCCAACGCCGCGCCGCCACCGCTGCTGCGCGCGCGCAGCGTGGCCGCCATCCGCAAGAAGCCCGGCCGCACCGAATACCAGCGCGGCCGCGTCACGCCAGTGCCCGGCGCGTTGCCCGAGGTGCGCATCGCCGGCAACCAGGGCTCGGGCGTGCTGAGTTCGATGGTCGAGGGCAACGGCCTCGTGGTGTTGCACCACGCGCAGGACAGCGTTGCGCCGGGCGACGAGGTCGATGTGATGATGTTCGACGGCGTGATGTAGCCACCACCATGCTCGCCGCCCGCGTCGAACTGCTGCAACAGATGCCGATTTTCGGCGCGATCGGGGCCGAGACGCTCGAGTTCCTGCTCGAACCGGCCCCGCTGGTGCAGGTACCGGCCGGGGGCTTTTTCTGCCGCGAGGGCGATCCGGCGCACGCGATGTTCGTGCTGGAACGCGGCCGGGTCACGGTGTCCAAGGCCTGGCAAGGCCACGATCTGCTGCTGCGCCGGCTCGGCGAGGGCGACTGCTTCGGCGAGATGGCGCTGCTCGACCTGTTTCCGCGCAGCGCATCGGTGCGCGCCGACGAGGACTGCAGCGCGATCGAGCTCAGCTCCGCCAATCTCTACCGCCTGTTCGAGCGCGATGCGGCGGAGTTCGCGGTGATCCAGATGAACATCGGACGCGAACTGAGCCGACGCCTGCGGGAAACCGACCAACTGCTGTTCCGCGCCCGCATGGGCGAGGCGCTCACCGCGCCGCCACGCGTCTAAAGGCGGCCCAGCGCGCGCTCGACGCCCTTGTTGGCGAGCATGTCGGCGCGCTCGTTGCCGGGGTCGCCCGAATGGCCCTTGACCCAGCGCCAGTCGATGGTGTGGCCGCCCTCCTGCACCAGCTTGTCGAGTTGCTTCCAGAGCTCGACGTTCTTCACCGGTTGCTTGGCCGCGGTCATCCAGCCCTTGGCCTTCCAGCCGCGGATCCATTCGGTGATGCCCTGGCGCACGTACTGGCTGTCGAGGTAGAGGATCACCTTGCAGGGCCGCTTGAGCGCGGCCAGGCCTTCGATCACCGCCGTCAGCTCCATGCGGTTGTTGGTGGTGTTGAGTTCGCCGCCGAACAGCTCCTTTTCGGTGGTGCCCGACTTGAGCCATGCGCCCCAGCCACCCGGCCCTGGGTTGCCCTTGCAGGCGCCATCGGTGTAGATCACGACTTCGTTCAAACTATCTTTTCCTCTCGTTGGGTGGCGCTGCACTGCAGCGCCGGACGGATCGCTTCGCCGATCGCCTGTTCATGGCGGCGCATGATGACAGACCAGTCGAACTCGTTGCGGGCGCGACGCAGGCCGGCGCGCACAAGCTGTTCGCCGAACGCCGGCTCACGCCAGAGGCGCTCCATCGCCTGCGCCAGCGCGGCGCTGTCGCCCGGCAGTACCAGCAGGCCATTGACGCCGTCGCGGATCACGCTCGGCACGCCGCCGCTGTCGGTTGCGATCAGCGGCACGCCGGCGGCATTGGCCTCGCACAACACGCGGCCCATGGTTTCCACGTCGCGCGCCGCTCCGCCGGCATGGCGCGATTCGTAGCTCGCCAGCACGAACATGTTGCTGGCCCAGAAATAGTCGCGCACCCGCTCGTGCGGCACGCGGCCCGCAAACACGACCGCCTGGCCCAGGCCCAGTGCAGCGGCGCGCGCTTCGTATGCCCTGCGTCGCGGGCCGTCGCCGACCACGACCAGCTTGAGTCCCGGCACGCTGGCGCGCAGCGCCGCGACCGCATCGAGCAGCACTTCGACGCCCTTCTTGGCGACCAGCCGGCAGACCGTCAGCACCACGACGTCGTGTGCCGCCAACCCCAGCTCGGCCCGGGCCTCGACGCCGCGGCGGCGCGTGCGACCGAAGTGGCGCGCGTCCACACCGCCCGCGACGATTTCGATGCGCTCGGGCAGCACGCCGATGCCACTCAGCAGGTTCGCGGTGTAGCGGCTGTTGGCGAAGATGCGCGTGTGGCCGACAGCGGCCTGTCGCATCAGGCGTTCGCGCTGGCGGCGGAACAGGTGGTCGACCCAGTCCGGCTGCCAGCCATGCTCGATCCAGCGACGCATCGCATGCTGAAGCCGCGGCGAAGCGGCCAGTGTGCTCCACAGCGCGAACGGATAGCCCTGCCACGGCCGCAACACGTCGTTGCCGACCGAGCGGCACAGCACCGGCACCCCGGCATGCTGCTTCAGCAGGCCATAGAAAACGGTGGACGCGTAGACCGCATCGGGCCCGAACTGCCGGATATGGGCAAGGATGCGTTGCACATTGAACCAGTAGCCCAGGCGCGACAGGATGCGGCGCACGGGGTAGCTGGCCCCTGCATCGAAGTGCGCCGCTTCGGCCGCGAGCACCGCGTCGGTGACGCGATAGGTGAGCACCTCCACCACGTGGCCGCGCTGCGCCAGATGCGCTGCCAGGTGGCGCGCATGGGTCTGCATGCCGCCAACGGCGGGCGGAAATTCGGTCAGCACCAGCAGCAGCCGATGACGCGATCCGGTCACGGTTCAGGCCGTTCGGCTGTCGCCCGCCGGCCGGCGGTGCACCTTGCCGGTCACCGGCATCGGCGCGCTTGCGAGCGATGCGGCGCGGCGCCAGTCGGCGCTCAGCAACCGCAGCCCGCGCACGCGCTTGACCGCCACCAGAAAATAAACGGCGCCAAAAATCGGCCACCAGCGCTCGCCGGCACGGTCGAGCCAGCGGTAGCGCTCGATCCAGGCTTCACTGCGCACCGCCGGACGGTAGGCGCCGAAGCGGCCGGATTCGACCTCGAAGCTCAACAGCCGCAGCCAGTCGCGCATGCGGCGGTAGGCGATGAACTCGCCGGCATCGGGCAGGAACAGCTCGCCGAAGCCCAGGCTGCGCCACAGCCGCGCGCGGCGCTGGCGCAGGCCCCACAGGCTGTGCGGGTTGAAGCCGCAGATCACCACGCGGCCTTCGGGCACCAGCACCCGCTCGACTTCGCGCAAGGTCGCGTGCGGGTCGTCGCTGAGCTCCAGCGTGTGCGGCAACAGCACCAGATCGAGGCTGTTGGCGAAAAATGGCAAGGCGACGGAGTCGGCCAGCAGCGCGACGCGCGGCGTGCGCTTGCCCGCTGCTTCGGGGCGCGGCAGTGCCAGCCATCGATGCGGCATGCGGTTGGCGCGCAGCGCATCAACCGCCGGCAGCCCAAGCTGCAGCGCGTGGTAGCCGAAGATGTCGGCCACCGCCTGGTCGAACTGCCGCTGCTCCCACGCCAGCAGGTAGCGGCCGGGCGGGGTCTGGAACCAATCCTGCAAACCTATAATTTGACCGCTCATGACCCTCGTTCCGCTGCCTGCTTTTGCTGACAACTACATCTGGATGCTGCAGCACGGGCCCCATGCGATCGTGGTGGACCCGGGCGATGCCAAGCCGGTGTTCGAAGCACTCGAACGCGGCCAGCTGCAACTGGCCGCGATTCTAGTCACGCACCACCATGCCGATCACACCGGCGGAGTGGCGGCATTGCATGCGGCCACCGGCGCCAGGGTTTTCGGCCCGGCGCGCGAGCGCATTCCCGAGCCGTTCACGCCGTTGGCACAGGGCGACCACGCCGAGGCGCTGGGCCTGCGCTTCGAGGTAATCGACATTCCGGGCCACACCGCCGGGCACATCGCTTTCTTTCTGCCGGCCGAGGGTGCCACGGCACCTCTGCTGTTCTGTGGCGACACCCTGTTCTCGGCGGGTTGCGGCAAGTTGTTCGAAGGCACGCCGGCCCAGATGCTGGCCTCGCTCGACGCGCTGGCCGCGTTGCCGGGCGACACCCGCGTGTGCTGCGGCCATGAATACACACTTTCGAACCTTCGTTTCGCCCGCGCCGTGGAACCCGGCAACCCCGATCTGACTCCCTATACGGCGCAGTGCGAGGCACAGCGCGCGCTCGGCCAGCCCACTTTGCCTTCGAAACTGGCCACCGAGCGCAGGATCAACCCCTTTCTTCGCAGCCGCGAAGCCTCTGTCCTTCGAGCAGTGCGCGCCCATGCCGAGCTTTCGGCCTCGGCGACCGACACCCAGGTGTTCGCCGCGCTGCGCCAATGGAAAAACGACTTCCGATGAAATTCCTGATTGCCGCCTGCCTTGCGGGCACCTTGCTGCTCGCAGGCTGCGCGACCGGCACCAATCCCAATGCCCCTGCCCCGGCGGCCTCCACCGGCGGCGCCGCGCCGCTCTACCCGAACGGCCCGCTGACCCCCATCACCTCGGGCCGCGCCACGTCGCAAAGCGTGGTGCAGCTCGCACCGCCCACCGACATGTGGGACCGCATCCGGCGCGGCTTCAAGATGCCCAACCTCGAGGGCGACCTCGTGCGCGACCGCGAGCAGTGGTACGCCAGCCGGCCCGACTACATCCAGCGCATGACCGAGCGCTCGAACAAGTACATCTTCCACATCGTGGAGGAGCTCGAGCGCCGCAACATGCCGACCGAGCTGGCACTGCTGCCCTACATCGAGAGCGCGTTCAACCCGCAGGCCGTGTCGAGCGCGCGCGCGGCCGGCATGTGGCAGTTCATGCCGGCCACCGGCACCGACTACGACCTCAAGCAGAACATCTTCCGCGACGACCGCCGCGACGTGCTGCAGTCGACGCGCGCCGCGCTCGACTACCTGCAGAAGCTCTACAACATGTTCGGCGACTGGCAGCTCGCTCTGGCCGCCTACAACTGGGGCGAAGGCAGCGTGAGCCGCGCGATCGCAAAGAACCAGCGCGCCGGCCTGCCCACGACCTACAGCGACCTCACGATGCCGGCCGAAACACGGCTCTACGTGCCCAAGCTGCAGGCAGTGAAGAACATCGTGGCCAATCCGCAGGCGTTCAACGCCGAACTGCCGGTGATCGCCAACCACCCCTACTTCCAGACCGTGACGCTGACGCGCGACCTCGACGTGGCACTGGCCGCCAAGCTGGCCGACGTGCGCATCGAAGATTTTCGCGCGCTCAATCCGGCCGCGCACAAGCCGGTGATCCTGGCCGCCGGCACGCCGCAGATCCTGCTGCCCTGGGACAACGCCGCCGTTTTCGAGCGCAATTTCGAGGCCTACAGCCAGGGCCAGTACGCGAGCTGGACAGCCTGGACGGTGCCGAGCACCATGACCGTGGCCGACGCAGCGCAACGCTCGGGCATGAGCGAAGTCGACCTGCGCGCCATCAACAACGTGCCGCCGCGCATGCTGATCAAGGCCGGCTCCACGCTGATCGTGCCGCGCTCGGCCAAGGTGCAGGAAGACGTGGCCGCGCTGGTGGCCGACACCGGGCACCTGAGCTTCCAGCCCGAGATCGTGACGCGCCGCACCACGGTCAAGGCCGGCCGCAACGACAGTGTCGCCAGCATCGCGCGGCGCTACAGCGTGAGCACTGCCAACGTGGCGGAGTGGAACGACGTGAAGCCCAACCATGCGTTCCCGCGCGGCTTCAGCGTGGTGGTCTACCTGCCGGTGCGCGCCGCGCATACGGCCAGTGTCGGCACCGGCGAGGCGCCAGCGCGCGGCCGCGTGCAGATCGTCACGGCCCACCGCGGTGGCGGCACGACCAAGCCGGTCGCCGTTGTCACGAGTGCCGGCGGCAGGAGCAGAGAGGGCAAAGTGTCGAAGACGCCCGCTTCGAGCAAGCAGCAGGTGGTGCGCGAAAAGCGCGGTGGCACGCCGTCGAAGAAGAAGCGCTGAGCTTCTTCAGAGCTTCTCGGTTTCGCCGCTGCGCGGCTGCCATTTCATCAGGCGCCGCTCGATCATGCCGACGATGTTGTCGAGCACCAGCGCAAAGGCCGTCAGCACCACGATGCCGGCAAAGACGGTGTTGACATCGAAGGTGCCCTCGGCCTGCAGGATGAGATAGCCCACCCCGCGCGCCGAGCCGAGGTACTCGCCCACCACCGCGCCGACGAACGCCAGGCCAACGGATGTGTGCAGGCTCGAGAACACCCAGCTGGTCGCGCTCGGCAGGTACACGGTGCGCAGCAGCTGGCGCTGGTTGGCGCCGAGCATCTTCGCGTTAGCCAGGATCACCGGGCTCACCTCGCGCACGCCCTGGTAGACATTGAAGAACACGATGAAGAACACCAGCGTGACCGCCAGCGCCACCTTGCTCCAGATGCCAAGGCCGAACCACAGCCCGAAGATCGGCGCCAGGATCACGCGCGGCATCGAGTTTGCGGCCTTGATGTAGGGGTCCAGGATCAGGCTCGCGGTCGGCGCCAGCGCCAGCCAGAGCCCGCAAGCCAGGCCGAGCACGGTGCCGATGCCGAAAGCCAGCACGGTTTCGAGCAGGGTGGTGCCCAGGTGCAGGTAGACATCGGCGTTGCCCTTGATGCCTTCGGGAAACAACACATTGGCCGGCACGTCGAACGGCAGGAACCAGCTCCAGATGCGCCCTGCCACCTGGATCGGCTCGCCGACGAAGAACGCGAACTGCTGGTTGCGCGAGGCCACATGCCAGGCCACCAGGATGACGGCCAGCAGCGCGATCTGCCAGAAGCGGGCGTTCTGCTCGTTGGGCTTCAGGGTCATCACGCAGCCTTCTTCAGTTGCTGCGCGTAGCCCTTGAGGACTTCGTCGCGCAGCACGTTCCAGATTTGCGTGTGCAGCTCGACGAAGCGCGCATCGGTGCGCACCTCGGCCACATCGCGCGGGCGCGGCAGATCGATCACAAACTCACCGATCGGATGCGTGGCCGGCCCGGCCGACAGCACCACCACGCGGTCGCTCATGGCAATGGCCTCGTCGAGATCGTGCGTGATGAACAGCACGGCCTTCTTTTTCGCGGCCCAGAGGTCGAGCACCTCGTTCTCCATGAGCTGACGGGTCTGCACGTCGAGCGCGCTGAAGGGCTCGTCCATGAGAATGATGTCGGGGTCGAGCGCCAGCGTCTGCGCCAGTGCCGCGCGCTTGCGCATGCCGCCCGAGAGCTGGTGCGGATAACGGTCGCCAAAGCCCGAAAGCCCGACCCGCGCGAGCCACGCCTCGCCTTGCGCCCTTGCATCGGCGTCGGGCACGCCGCGGTACTGCAGGCCGACCATCACGTTGTCGAGGGTGCTGCGCCAGGGCATCAACGCCTCGGTCTGGAACATGTAGCCCGCACGCGCGTTGATGCCCGCCAGCGGCTGGCCGAACACCTTGACCGTGCCGCTCGACGGCTCCAGCAGGCCGGCGCCGACGTTCAGCAGTGTGGACTTGCCGCACCCGGTCGGCCCCACTACCGACACGAACTCGCCCTCCCGGATGCGCAACGTGGTGTCGGCGACGGCGGTGTAGCGCTGGTTGGGATCGTCCTTGGCCAGGAAGGTGCAGGTGATGTCGAGGAGTTCGAGTGCGTATTCGGACATGGCGGGATTGTGACAAGGCCCAAAGAAAAAACCCGGCCGAAGCCGGGTCGCAATCCACTTGAAATTCAGGCTTTGAACCTGTCCTTCGCGCGCTTTGCAAACTCGTTGGTGTACAGCTTGGCCAGGTCGATCTTGTCGGCCTTGACCGTGGGGTCGAAACTGGCAATGGCGTTCAGCGCGGTCTTGGGGCCTTCGGCGGGCACCAGGCCATCGATCGCGATCGACTCGCGCACCTTGTCGAAGGATGCGAGATACAGCGCGCGGTCGCCGAGCAGATAGGTTTCCGGCACGGTCTTGATGATGTCGCCCGGCCCGGCGGTCTGCAGCCACTTGAGCCCATGGACGATCGCGTTGGCGAGCGCCTGGCAGGTGTTGGGGTTCTTCTGCACGAACTCGGCCGAGGTGTAGAGGCAGGCGGCCGGCATCATGCCGCCGAACACCTCCTGCGTGCCTTTGAGCGTGCGCGTGTCGCTGATGATCTTCACGTCGCCCTTCTGCTCGAGCATGGTCATCACCGGGTCGGTGTTGCTGATGGCGTCGATCTGGCCGGCGCGCAGCGCGGTCAGCGCGCCGGCAGCAACGCCCACGCCGATGAAGCTCACGTCGCTGGCCTTGAGCCCGCCGCGCGACAGCACGAGGTTGGCCACCATGTTGGTCGACGAACCCGGTGCCGACACGCCGATCTTCTTGCCCTTGAGATCGGCAATGGTCTTGTAGTTGGGCATGTTCTTGGTCGACACGCCCACGGCGATCTGCGGCGCACGGCCCTGCAGCACGAAGCACTGAAAGAACTGGTTCTTGGCCTGCAGGTTGATGGTGTGCTCGAACGCGCCCGAGCAGACATCGGCCGAGCCACCGACCACGGCCTGCAACGCACGCGAGCCGCCTGCGAAGTCGGAGATCTCGACTTCCAGCCCTTCGGCCTTGAAGTAGCCGAGCTGTTCGCTGATGGTGAGCGGCAGGTAATAGAACGCGGCCTTGCCGCCGACGGCGATGGAGATCTTGGTCTTCTCGAGCTTGGGTTGTGCGTGGATGTGCGGAACGGCGATGGCGGCGGCGCCCAGCGCGGCAGCGGAAGTGAAGATGCGGCGGTTGAGCATGAAAACGGGCGCGGAGGCCATCGATTCTGATGTTGGAAGTTCGGTCGAGCTTAGGGAGCCGCCCCTCCAACTGCATCGGGAACATCCCGTGCGGGTTTTCACGTAAGCATGAAGACCGCCTATCGCGGAATGAACAGGATCGCGACGTTGAGCACAAACGCCAGCGTCCACACCGTGCTGCGCGCGCTGCCGAGGCCGCGCACGTAGAGCACGATGTAGACGAGCCGCAGCAGCACGTAGCCCAGCGCCAGCAGGTCGATCCAGCCCTGGCGCGCGCCGAGCTGATGCGCAATGACCACCGCGCCGATGAAGAACGGCAGGCCCTCGAAGCTGTTGGCCTGGGCACCGTTGGCGCGTGCGCGCCAGCCGGTCTGGCGGCTGTCCCAGTCGCGCGGCTGCACGTTGTCGCGCGGCGCGAAGGCGCCGCGCTTGGCAAACACCGCGCAAACGTAGGGCAGCAAGGCGGCGAACAACACGCACCAGTAGGCCAGCGTGAGCGAGAAAAAGGTCATGTGGGTTCCTTGGCAGGTCAGCGCCGGTCGACCAGCGCATGCGCGATGGTGCCGAGGTCGACATATTCGAGTTCGCTGCCGGCCGGCACGCCGCGCGCCAGCCGCGTCACCGTGAGGCCGCGCTGGCGCAGCGCCTCGCCGATCACATGCGCGGTGGCCTCGCCCTCGGCGGTGAAGTTGGTGGCGAGGATCACTTCGACCACTTTGCCGTCGAGTGCGCGGTCGAACAGTTTTTGCAGCCCGATGTCCTTGGGCCCGATGCCGTCGAGCGGACTGAGCTTGCCCATCAGCACGAAGTAATAGCCGCGAAAGGCACCGGTGCGCTCGAGCGCGGCCTGGTCGGCCGGCGTCTCGACCACGCAGAGCTTGCTTGCGTCGCGCCGCGCATCGCTGCACACGTTGCAGATCTCGCCTTCGGTGAAGGTGTTGCAGCGGTCGCAATGCCGCACCTGGCTGGCCGCCTGCTGCAACGCGCGCGCGAGCAACTGGGTGCCTTCGCGATCGTGCTGCAGCAGATGAAAGGCCATGCGCGACGCCGACTTGACGCCCACACCCGGCAAACGCCGCAATGCCTCCACCAGCGCGTCGAGCGAGCTCGAATCAGCCAACCGATGCTCCCGCCCAAGCAGGAACTTGCATCAGAAGGGGAGCTTCATGCCGGGGGGCAGGCCCGGCATGCCGGCCGTCAGCTTGCCCATCTTCTGCTCGCTGGTTTCTTCGGCCTTGCGCACGGCGGCGTTGAAGGCGGCGGCCACCAGGTCTTCGAGCATGTCCTTGTCGTCGGCCAGCAGGCTCGGGTCGATCGTGATGCGCTTCACGTCGTGCTTGCAGGTCATCACCACCTTGACCAGGCCGGCACCCGACTCGCCCTCGACTTCGATGGTCGCCAGTTCGTCCTGCGCCTTCTTGAGGTTGTCCTGCATGGCCTGGGCCTGCTTCATGAGGCCGGCCAGTTGTCCTTTGTTGAACATCGTATTGATCCTGAAATCGTTGAAAGAAGAATGAATGGGCGAATGCTAAACCGGCCGCAAGGTGCCCGGCACGATGCGCGCGTCGAAGTCGCGCATCATGCTCTGCACCAGCGGGTCGTTGTGGATCGCCTCCTCCGCGGCACGCTGGCGTGCCTCGGCCGCGAGCTTGTTGCGGCGCGCCGGGCTGTCGACCACGCTGCCGATTTCGATTGCGAGCTTCACGCCATGGCCCAGCGTGGCCAATGCCGTCTGCAGCTTCTCGCGGCTGGCGGTCTGATTGAGCGACTCCCGCTCCACCCGCAGCAGCCACTGGTCGACATCGCGCGCCACCAGCTGGGACTGCAACGCCAGTTCGCGCGTGAGTGCGCTGATGGCCTCGGCCAGCACCAGTTGCGTCACGGTTTCGTACCAGAAATCGCCGTCTTCGCTGGGCACGATGGGCGCACTCGGTTCGTCGCTGCGGGCTGCGTCACGCGCGCCGGGCGGCGGCTGCACGCGCACCTGCATGGCGACAACCTTGGCAGCGTCCTGGGCCGGCGCCACAGGTGCGACTGGCCTTCTGGGCTCCGAGCCCGCGAGCGCGGGCGGCTCGACGACGCTGAGGCGATGGCCCGGTGGCGGTGCGACCGGCGCAGCAACTGCGGCCAACACGGGCGAACTCACGGCCACCACGGGCAGGCTCACGGGTGCAACCGGCGGCGCCTGTCGTTCGAAGGCGGGTGCGGCTGCCCGCACCGGCTCATTCAGAGTTTTTTTTTCCGGGTTTGGCTTGAACGCCAGCAGCCGGAGCAACACCATCGTGAGCCCCGCGTACTCGTCGGGCGCCAGGCCGAGTTCGCCGCGGCCATGCAGGCACAGGCTGTAGAGCAGTTGCGTTTCGTCGGCCGGCATGCGCACGGCGAGCCGCGCGGTTTCGGCCGCATCGGGGTCGGTGGTGTCGAGCACGGCCTCGGCGCGCGACGGCACGGCCTGCAGCACGGCCATGGCCTGCAGCACGCTCGTCATTTCTTCCAGCGTGGATGCGGCCGAAAGACCATCGCGCCGCAACGCCTCGGAGGTTTCGACCACGGTCTTGCCGTCGCCGGCTGCCAGGGCCTCGATCAGCCCGAACACATGGCCGCGGTCAACCGTGCCGAGCATCTGGCGCACGCCGCCTTCGACCAGCGTGCCGTTGCCAAACGCAATGGCCTGGTCGGTGAGCGACAGCGCATCGCGCATCGAGCCGCGCGCGGCGCGCGCCAGCAACTTGAGCGCCAACGGCTCGGCCGGCACCTGCTCGGTCTGCAGCACATGCGTGAGGTGTTCGAGCACCGTTTCGGGTGCCATCGGCCGCAGGTTGAACTGCAGGCAGCGCGACAGAACCGTGACCGGCACCTTCTGCGGGTCGGTCGTCGCGAGCACGAACTTGAGGTATTCGGGTGGCTCTTCGAGCGTCTTGAGCATCGCGTTGAACGCGGTGTTGGTCAGCATGTGCACTTCGTCGATCATGAAGACCTTGAAGCGCCCCTGCACCGGCTTGTAGACCGCCTGCTCGAGCAGCGACTGCACCTCGTCCACACCGCGGTTCGAGGCCGCGTCGAGCTCCGTGTAGTCGACGAAGCGGCCCGAATCGATGTCCTTGCAGGCCTGGCACACACCGCACGGCGTGGCCGTGATGCCGCCCTGCCCATCCGGCCCCTGGCAGTTCAGCGACTTGGCGAGGATGCGCGAAACGGTCGTCTTGCCGACACCCCGCGTGCCGGTGAACAGATACGCATGGTGCAGCCGCTGGGTGGTGAGCGCGTTCGACAAAGCCTGCACCACGTGCTCCTGGCCCACCATTTCCTCGAAGTTCCGGGGACGGTATTTGCGGGCGAGCACGAGATAGGACATCGCCCCATTCTAAAAGGCCGGCCACTGCACCCCGGCAGCGCGAAGGGGAAACAAAAGCGACACGAAGTGCGCCCGGCGCGGGGGTTTAGAATGACGGTTGACGGGCCTCCCCGCATGGTGAAGTGGCCAACCGGGTCAGGTGGGGAACCAAGCAGCCCTAACTGCGTAGCCAGTGCCGGGGGTAAGGCTCGTCAACCTCACATCGAAAAGCCTTGAGTTCTCAATAACTTGCGGGCTGACAAGGAATTGCGAGCCTTTGACGGTGAAACCTCGCACAGCCATTGACCTTGGAGAAGGACATGGCAGGCACCCTCACGGGTTTGAATCAAAGAGGCTCGCGCTGGTACATCAACTGAATCGCCCCGGCTTCCCTAGACACTTTTGAGCCGTTGGAAATGACGTCGCTCGAACTCTACGGGTGAATCGCCTTGGGTACGCGCGTCAAGGTCTTCCTTCCTAGCCAGCTAGCGAAACTCAACGAGATGAAGGTCACGGAAATGATGGCCCGAGTAAAGGCCATCCCCATCATGGCTCTAGGCTCCGCGGACAGCAGCCAACTTCAGTTCATCTCGCAGCGTGGTGCAAAGGTCGATAACAAGCTCACGACTCAGACTGCATCCGGCTTCATGACGCAGGCTGTTGGCTCTGTGGGAAGCGCGGGCAGTTCTCTAGCGGGCTCGCTCATCACGATGGGCGGGGCACCGTTCTGCAGCCCCCCCGGACCCAGCGAAGGATGCAGGGAACAACATCGGCATGGGCTACAACCTGAAGGCCAATGCGAAGAATGCTCCGGCTGACCTCGTGCGTGCTGGTGTCCCGGAGGAGCGCGTGCAGGATGTCATCGCAGGCAAAGCACAACTCGCGCAGGATCAGGCCCGCGGCCTCCTGCTGGGGGCAATGCCGAAGTACGAAGAGACCGCCCGTAGGGGGCTGAAGCAGAGCAGACGGGCTCTGGAACAAGATGACGCCCAACCAACAAGCTGTGATGACCGATATTGCCTACTCAGTGGGGAATGCGGACCAATTTGCGAAGGCTTGGAAGGCTGTCACCATGGCGATACTGAGGAGTGTGGCCTTCGGGCTGCACCTATTTTGTCTCAGTTGGTGTTCTTATCAAGGCGCCGGTTTTTGCAGAACAAGAGCCAACGAACTGTCGTGGAGTTCCTGAAATTCAACGGTCCAAATCTGAAGAACAATCAGCTGCTCCTTTAACTCCGGATAAATGCTTTCCCTATGCAATACGGTGGCTGCAGTCGCGGCATATGGTGAGCGCTTGAGACATTCGTTCAGCAGAGCATCCAGACAGTTGGCGACTTTTGCTCTTCTCAATGCCGATTGCTTTTCCTTATAAAATTCAATCTTTTCCTTCAGTTGTTCTAGGGTCTCACCAATCTGAGCCCCAATTTTAAAGCGCGCTGTCATTGCACGTTGGATATCGTTGAGGCCGAGCACAGAAATCGTGAGGTCGCCAACAGGAGTAAGGGACTGCAACCTGTAAGCCTGCATCCGGATGTGGTCACGAGGATTGTTCGCGTAAGGGTTCACAATTGGCTCTACACGAACGTCATGAACTCCCTTTTTTCCATTGCACCGCCTGCATGCAGCGATCAAGTTATCCCAAGCGACAACCTCTTCCGGGTAGCTACCTTTGTACGCAAAATGCTCTACTTCAAGATACTTACTTTCGATGCCGAGTTCGCATTCGCAAAATGAGCATTTGTTGTGACTTTGCTCTGCCAATGCTCTTTTTATGTAATCAATCTGCCAGACTGATTCGCCCGTGGCTTTGAAGGTTGCGGTCAATTTTTGAGCAACAGCAGGAGTCAATTCTGCTGGCGGATTGGAACGCTCCAACTTAATCAAGCTTCACCCCAATCGAGGCTAATTGCAAGCGCGCGATTTTTCTAAAGGCATTTCGCGGATGCAGTAGAGAATCTAGGCGGCCATAAAGGGGTAACGCGCTTTCCACGTCCTCTCTATCAATTGCCTCACCAAACTCCGAGGCCAACTCATTAAATAGAGCCGTCCTGGTATCCGGCATTCCCATCACTTCCTCAAGCACTTCCTCAACCGTCCACCCTTTAAACGTGCCGGTATACAGGCTCAAGTCACGCCTGGATACATTGCCATCAACAGACTCAAGTGCGATTACGGTGTCAGGTTCTGCATTCTGAATGACATGAGGGCTATGTGTAGATGCGATAAATTGCATTGAACGAAAAATCTGATGCAAAACACCGGCGATCTTAGCTTGCCACTCCGGGTGAAGATGCAGTTCAATTTCGTCAACAAGGACAACGCCTTCAAAATCTTCAGCCTTGGCATTTGGAAAGCGGTACTCAATCTCTTTCATCAAGCCAAACATGATCGATAGACACGACTTAAAGCCGGAAGACAGATACTCATAGTAAATCTGACCTGTCGGCGTATCCACCATGATCTCATTTGAACTAGCCTGAACAGTTGCAAATGTAAAAGCCGGGTTTAGAAGCGAAAAACAACGCTTGGCAAGTTCAAGATTTCCAAGTTGCGCTTCATTGAGAGAGCCGTGATGCGCAGAGTATAAAAATCGATTCACAAACCAATTTTTGGTATCCCTCAAAGAAATCCCCACCTGAGCCGCTTGATAAAATCTACTAGGATTTCCAGTAGGATCTTTGCTAATTGAATCTAGGGCTTCATAAGTAAATGTTCGATTTGTTTTTAAGGAAAATATGTAAGTGCTCAGGCCGTGGGTGCCCGTCAAGACCTCCTGCGTCGGGTGAAAGTTTTTCACATCAAGGTGGTATTTTCCTCCTTCCTTGCCCCCAGCTTCAACGGTGATCTTTCCTTGGCCGGAATCAAGAAAGCGCTTGATTTCAGCTTTGGCCCCATGTGAAAAGGTTGCAGCAATCGAATCTAATACGGTGCTCTTGCCAATACCGTTAGGTCCGCAAATCAGATTCATATGCCGCTGGAGCGGCAAGTGCAAAGACTTGACTCCGTTTATGTTTTCGATCTTAACGCTTTGAACAAACATTGATTACTTCGAAGGGGTTTTGCAGCGACTTTACTTGACTCCGCTGCTTCGGCGCTACGGGGTAGCTTCGACCGAGTTGCTCTTCTAGATCCGATTGGCGCGGATCATCTACCCGGCCGGCAGGAAATTGCGGCCCCGCGCGGTGGCCGCATCGTGCAGGCACTCTGCCATCGAGCGCAGCCCCTGACGGGCATACAACTCGTCTCCATGCGCAAAGCTCACGCCATAGTTGAAATAACGTTCGCGGATCTTCCTGATCTCTATTTTTGGCTGCATTTCGCGCGACGCAGAGTTTCAGCGCGCTGCCGCCAGCCTGCGCAGCACACCCTGCGCGGCCACCAGGCCCGAGGCCATGCTCGCGGTGAGAAGGTAGCCACCGGTCGGCGCTTCCCAATCGAGCATTTCGCCGGCGCAGAACACGCCGGGCTGTGCGGTGGCCATGAGGCCGTCATCCAATGCGTCGAAGCGAACGCCGCCCGCTGTGCTGATGGCTTCGTCGACTGGCCGGGTTGCGGTCAGGCGCAGCGGCACGGCCTTGAGCGTGGCGGCGAGCAGTTCTGGCGTCTGCATCTGCTCGCGCGACAGCACCTCGTGCAGCACGCCCGCCTTGATGCCGTCGATGCCCAACCGGCTCTTCAGGTGGCTGCTGAGCGAACGGGCGCCGCGTGGATGCCGCACGGCTGCCAGCACCTGTTCGGCACTGCGATCCGGCAGCAGATCCAGCAGCAGTGTCGCGCTGCCCTGCCCCGCGATCTCGTCGCGCAGCAGGGCCGAAGCCGCGTAGACCAGGCTGCCTTCGATGCCCGTTTCCGTCGCAACGAACTCGCCCTTGCGCGCAAAGCTGCGGCCGGCTGAATCCGTGAACGAGATGGCGACCGACTTGAACGGCTGGCCGGCAAAGCGACCCGCAAAATGCGCGCTCCAGCCGAGGTCGAAGCCGCAGTTGGCTGGCAGCAGCGGCGCGACCTCCACACTTCGCGCCTGCAGCCAGGGCACCCAGGCACCGTCGGAACCAAGGCGCGACCAACTCGCGCCGCCGAGTGCGAGCAGCACCGAATCGGCCTGCACGACAGCGTCGCCTGCGGGCGTGGCAAAACGCAGGGCGCCATCGTCGGTCCAGCCGAGCCAGCGATGCCGCATGTGGAACTGGACGCCCGCGGCCCGCAACCGGTGCAGCCATGCGCGCAGCAGTGGTGCGGCCTTCATGTCTTTCGGAAACACCCGGCCCGAGGTGCCGACGAAGGTTTCGATGCCGAGGCCGTGCGCCCATTCCTGCAGTTGCTGCGGCCCGAACTGCCGAAGCATCGGCTCGATCTGCGCACGGCGCTCGCCGAAGCGGCTGGCAAAGACATCGAACGGTTCCGAGTGCGTGAGGTTCAGGCCGCCGCGGCCGGCCAGCAGGAACTTGCGGCCCACGGAGGGCATGGCGTCGTACAGGTGCACCTGCACGCCGGCGTTGCCGAGCACTTCGGCGGCCATCAGGCCGGCCGGGCCGGCGCCGATCACGGCGACGGATTTCTTGTCAGTCATTCAAGGTCAATCAGTTCGCCCTGCCCGGTCAGGAACGCGGCGCGCACCGTGGCACCGGGATGGGCGGTTTGCACGGCCGCGCGATAGCGCTGCAGCTGTGCGATGAGCGCGGCGTCGCGTTCGGGCCGCGCCGCGGATTTGTAGTCGAGCACCCACCAGGCACCGCTGTCGCGATGGCGCACCAGGCGGTCGATGCGCAGCGTCTCGCCTTCGTGCAGCAGCGTCACCTCGTTGCCGTGCCAGTCGATCATGCGCGCATCCCACACCCAGGCACCCGCACCCGCGCGGATGCGCTCGGCGAGCAGCGCGGCACCCCGCGCCTGGCGGGCATCGAGCATGAACTCGCGCGCTGCGGCGCGCACGTGCGCGGCCGGCAGCGCTTCGCCCGGCACTGCCCATTCGAGCAGCCGGTGCATTGCCTGGCCGAACGCGGCGGTGCGCGCATCGAGGGTTGTGTCTGCCGGGGTCTTGATCGCTTCCAGCGCCGGTTGGACGGGCGCTGCGGGCAGCTTTTTCATGTGAAAACTGGCGACCGTGCCGGGTACTGCAGCAGGCGCCAACGGTTGGTCGGCCTCGGTCGCCTCGCATGCGGCTTCGAGCCGCGCCCACCAGCTGCCTTCGTTGGCGCGGGCCGGTTGCACCGACGACAACACCAGCCGCTCGCGCGCCCGCGTGGTCGCGACGTAGAGACCGTTGAGCTCTTCGCGATGGCGCGCACGCTGCTCTTCTTCGAGCAGCGTGGCGGCGCAGGCAGGCGGCGTCTTTTCGCTCGCCATGAAGACGAAGCGCGTCGGCGCGCGGTCGCTGCCTTTCCATTCGACCAGCACGCCCATGGTCTGCGAGCGCGGTGCGGCCGCGTCGCAATCCAACAGCAGCACGTTGTCGGCTTCCAGGCCCTTGGCCCCGTGCACGGTCAGCAGGCGGACTGCGTCGGGCGCGGTCACCGTCGGCGCCCGCACGCCGCCGGCGCGCAGCGCGCGCACCAGGCCGTAGGGGGTGGCAAAGCGCGCGCCCTCGATCTCGAGCGATGCCGCCAGCAGGCCGCGCAGGTTGGCCAGCATGCTCTGGCGCAGTGCGACCGGCGCGGCCGCGCCGAACTTCGCGAGCACGTCGCCGTCGTGAAAGATCGCGTCGAGCGCATCGTGCGGCGGCAGCGCGGCGAGCCAGCCCTGCCAGCGCCGCAACACCGCGCCAATCGAGGCGATGGACTCGGGCAGGTCGTCTGCCTGCAGCAGCGCGAACCAGCTTGCGCCGGGCTGCGCACGCTGGCGCAGCGCGATCTGCACCAGCGCGGCATCGTCGACGCCAAACAGCGGCGACTTGAGGGCCCGCGCCAGCGAGAGATCGTGCGCGGGCGACACCAGCGCATCGACCAGCGCGACCACGTCCTGCACCTCCGGCGCATCGTGCAGGTCGTTCTTCTCGGGCTGCTGCGTCGGGATGTGGCGCTGGCGCAATGCGTCCTGCATGGCGGCCAGGCGGCTGCGGCGGCGTGCCAGCACCATGATCTGCGACGGCGGCGTGCCGTCGGCGATGCGCTGCGCGATCCAGCGCGCGGCCTGCTCGCATTCCTTTTGCAGCAGTTGCTCCTCGGGCAGCACGCGCGGCGTCGTGAGGCTGTCGCGCCAGTGCAGCATGCCGTCGTCCGCCGGGGCCGACACGCCCGCGCCCACCACTGCGTCACGGGAGATCGGCGGCAGCTTGAGCACCTCGCCATCGTCCTTGCGCTCGGTGGTGTGGGCGCGGTAGCCCTCGAATTCGCCGGCCTGCTGCGCGGCACCCATGGCCTGGTTGACCAGGGCGATCACGCCCTTCGCGTTGCGGTGGGTGTGGTCGCAGTTGAGCTCGTCGCCGCCCAGCCCATCGCGCACGAAGGCCTTGGCCGCGATGAAAACCTGCGGCTCGGCACGCCGAAACCGGTAGATGCTCTGCTTCGGGTCGCCGACGATGAACACGCGCGGCGCGCGGCCGCCGGCACCCGTGTAGCCGCTGAGCCAGCCGTAGAGCGCCTGCCACTGCAGCGGATTGGTGTCCTGGAACTCGTCGATCAGCAGGTGCGCAATGCGCGCATCGAGCCGCTCCTGCACCCAGCCCGACAGCGCGGACTCGCCCAGCAGCAGTTGCGCGGCCTGCTCGACATCGTTCATGTCGACCCAGCCGTGCACGCGCTTGACCTGCGCAAAGGCAGTGAGCAGCAGGCGCGTGAGGCGCGTCATGCGCTGCTGGTAGCACCATGCGCCGTGCTGGGCCTGCGCGGCGCAAAGCATCTGCAGCTCGGCCTCGGCCTCCTGCGCGGCGGGAAACTTCTGCAGGTTCTTGTTCAGGCGGTCTTCGGTGGCCACGAAGAAGGCTTTGCGCAGGCGCGCGAGCGCTGCGGGCAAGGCATCGTCATCGGGCGAGCCGGTGCCGAACACATCGATGACCGCTTCGGCCGCCTTCTGCGGCGTCTTGTTGGACTCGCGACCGAGCGCGGCCGCGTGGGCCAGCCAGCGCTGCCGTACGTTTTCGCCGCGCAGGCCGTGCGTCGGCTCGTCCAGACCGGCCAGCGCCGGGTAGAGCACGCCGAACGGCTGCACCGCCGTCTCCGGCGTTGCCAGCGAGAACTCGACACGCCGCGTGAGCGCCTCGCCGAGCGCCTTGGTGGTCTGCGAGCGGCCATGCGTCGCGACCACGGCGTAATAGTCGGCCAGCGCCTCCTTGTCCTCGGCCAATGCCTCGAAAAACGGGCGCCAGGTGCGCGCGCGCGCCTCGGCGTCGTCTTCGAGCAGTTCGTAGTTGGCGGGCAGGCCGAGCTGCTGCAGCACCGCCAGCGGCGCATTGCGCAGCAGGCCGGCAAACCAGGCATGGAAGGTGCGGAACTGCACCGGGCGCCCGCCCTCGAGCAGGCGCCGGTAAAGGCCCTGCAGGCGCGGCGCGGCCTCGCTGGCGGCCTGCGGCGAAAGGCCGCGCATCGTGAGCTCGCCCACCAGGTCTGCAGGCGCGCGCGTTGCGAAGTTCTCGAGCCACTGGTCGAGCCGCTCGCGCATCTCGCCGGCTGCCTTCCGGGTGAAGGTGATGGCCAGGATCTCGTGCGGCTCGCAGGCGTTGTCGCCCTGCTCCAGCAAGGCCCGCACGATGCGCGACACCAGCATCCAGGTCTTGCCCGCGCCGGCGCAGGCCTCGACCGCGACAGAGCGCCGCGGGTCGCAGGCGATCGTGTAGAAGGCTTCGCGCGCAACGTGGGCGCCGTTGTGTTCGTAGGCTGCGCCGTTCATTCGGACAGCTCCCAGAAGTCCTTGCGGCACAGGCCGCGCGCGGCGCAGTGCTCGCAGACCATGCCCTCGCCGAGTGCCGGCAGCGCAGCGCCTTCGCCGATGCGCGTGAAGTCGTCGATCAGCCCGGCCACCAGCGCGTCGCGCGCATCGACCACCTCGGCCTGCTCGAAGGTCTGCGTGCCCGAGGACTTCTCGCCGACATTGACGTAGGCAGCGCGCAAGGTGTCGTCGGCCACCAGCGCGGCATAGAAAGCGAGCTGCGTGTCTTCGGTGGGTTCCTTGATGCGCTCTTTCGTGGTCGCGGCGGATTCGGTCTTGTAGTCGATCACGAAGGCGCGGCCGTCGGGCGTGCGGTCGATGCGGTCGAGCCGACCGACCAGCTTGAGCGCACCGAGCGGCTGCTCCTTCCAGGGCTCGGCTTCCACGAAAGTGGTGCCGTCGGCTTCGTGGTCGGTGAGCCACGCCAGGTAGCCGTCGCGCACGGCAGGCCATGCGGCGGCGAACGGCAGGAACTCGGCTTCGGACAATCCGAACTCGCGCGTGGCCCGCTGCTCTGCCGTCGAAATCATCGCCAGCCGCGCCCGCAGATCGGGCGTCGGCGCCTCTTGCAATGCCTCGTGAAAGTGCCCCAGCACGGCATGCAGCCAGTTGCCGAAATCGCGCTTGTCGACTTCGGCGTCGAGCTCGTCGGCGCTGCGCAGGGCCAACTGGCGCAGCGCGAAGAAGCGGTACGGGCAGCGTCGCAGGTCTTCGTACACCGTGGCCGAAACGTTCTGCAGCGGCAGCAGCGCGCCGCTCGGCAGCGGCCGCAGCGTGGGCTGCAGCGGCACTTCGCGCAGGCTGCGCGGCTCGGTGCCGGGGTGCAGCGCATGGTCGAACTGCAGTGCCTGCACCAGCGGGCTGGGTTGGACCGGCTCGCCGCTGGCGTCCGACTGCCGCCACAGCAGATCGCAGAAGGGGTTGCGCAACGCGGTGGCCCAGGCGGCGCGCTGCGCCGATTCAAGCAGTTCGCGCGCAGGCAGGCCGAGCTCGAGGCGTTGCGCCGCGCTCCAGTTGCCGGGGGGCTCCGGCGAGGCCGGCAAGCGGCGATCGTCGCAGCCGGGAATCACCACGGCACCGAACGCGCGGCCCAGCAACTGGTGCAGCGGCAGCACCACCACCTGCGGCGCCTGTCCGCCGGTCGGCGGCACGAAGCTCGCCGCCTCGAGCACATCGCGCGCCCAGGCGGTGAACTCCGCCAGGGTGTGGCGGCCTCCGGTGATTTCGCCGCCTTCGGCGTCGAGCCAGAGCGCGGCCAGCACGTTGGCGCCGGCCAGGTCGGCGGCCAAGGCATCCCACGAACCGTCGGCCTGCAGCAGCGCGCGCAGCGCGGGCAGCCAGTCGGCCAGCGGCCGTGCGTGCATCAACTGCGCACGGCGCGCCTCGATGCCTTCGGTGAACAACAGCAGCGCCGCGTCTTGCGGCCGCTCGCTGCGTGCGATGTGCGAGCACCAGGCCAGCCAGTCGCGCTGGCCGTCGCGGCGCAGGCGCGCTTCGAGCGACAGCACCAGCGAGGCCTGCGCGCTCGTGCCTTTCAGCCAGTCGAGCACCTGGTCGCTGCTCGCGTCGTGGGCACAGGCACGCAATGCACCCATCAGCGTGGCGGCGGCGCGCGTGGTCGACAGTTTCCAGCCGGTTTCGTCGTGCGGCGCCACGCCTTGCGCCACAAGCTGCGCGCTGATCCGGCGCGTCAACGCGCGATCGGTAGCGACCAGCGCAACCGGCGCGCGGCCTTCGGCCAGGTGGCGCAGCACGCACGCGGCAGCGAGGTCGGCTTCGTCTTCGGGGTCGGTGGCGCCATGCAGGGTGGCGTCGCCTGCCGGCCCGTCCGCGGCCACCAGTGGCAGATGCATCGCACGCTCGCCCCACAACGCGGCCAGCTTCTGCGTCAGCGGATCGGTCTGGAAGCCGTCGAGCACGATCAACGCGTCGACCTGGCCGCGCGTGGTGTCGGTCAACAGCACGTCGGTGGCATAGGCCGAGGTCGCGGCCCACAACACGGCGATGCGCACCAGCGCGCGCTCGATGTCGAACCACTGCGACTCGTTGCCGGCTTCGGCCGCGCGCGTCGCCCGCTGCGCCCAGGCACTGCGGGCGTCAGGCAACTCGGCCGCAGCCAGCGGCGCCAGTTGCATGGCCAGCTCGACCACGCGCCCGGCCCAGGCCTGGCGCTCGGCACCGAAGCCGGCCTGCGACAGCAGCGACTGGGCCGTGAGCAGATCGCGCGCCATGTCGAAGGCAATGTCGTAGCCGGCAGGCAGGAATCCGCCCGCGCTGCGGGCCCAGTTGCGCGTGGTTTCAAAGCGCGGCACGAAGCCGGCGTGGCCGCAGCGCCCCCACATCGCACGCGCCACGTTCATGAGTTGCGCATACGGCACCAGGACCACCGCACGCGCCGGGTGCGCGTCGCGCTGGCGCAGGGCAGCGACGATGCGCGCGACCACGCCGGTGGCAGGGTCGCACCAGAGCGCGTGGGGGGCGTGGGCGTCGACGGGGTTCATCAGGGAAAACGAGGCCATTTCAGAGAGGCTGCAGGGGGCTTTTGACTATGACGCCGATAGCCTGTGCCCATGGCACGCGATACCTTGATCTCTGTCACAATGACCCGAACTTTAGCTGCACCCGACCCCGGGTTTCACTCAGCGCTCAAGGATTCCAACATGGCCAGCGAACTCATCAAACATACGACCGATTCCTCTTTCGAAGCCGACGTACTCAAATCGAGCGTGCCGGTGCTTGTGGACTACTGGGCCAAATGGTGCGGCCCGTGCGTGCAGATGGCGCCCGCCCTCGACGAAGTCGCTGCCACCTACGAAGGCAAAGTGCAGATCGTGAAGATGGACGTCGACGAGAACCGCGAGATCCCCGGCATGTTCAACATCCGTGCGATGCCGACGCTCATGCTGTTCAACAACGGGCAGTTGGTGGCCACCGAAGTCGGCGCCAAGCGCAAGACCGAACTCGCCGCTTTCATCGACAAGCATCTCGCTCCTGCAGCCTGATTCCACCCGGCGGGCGGCGCGCAACGCGCCACCCGCCAGATTTGCTGCATAATCCGCAGCAGATCACCGGCTCGCCACAAGCGCCCCGGTTCGAGTTCCCCGGTTTGTGAGGCACCTCTCGCCTCACATCAAACCTCCCCCCAGTTTCCAGTCGAAAAACCCCACCAGGGGTCATTCCATGCACTTAAACGAACTCAAGGCACTCCACGTGTCTGAAGTCCTCAAGCAGGCCGAAGCCCTTGAGATCGAAAACACCGGCCGCATGCGCAAGCAGGAGCTGATGTTCGCCATCATCAAGAAGCGCGCGAAAGCGGGCGAACAGGTGTTTGCCGACGGTGTGCTCGAGATCCTGCCCGACGGCTTCGGCTTTCTGCGCAGCCCCGATACCAGCTTCACGGCCAGCACCGACGACATCTACATCAGCCCGAGCCAGGTGCGGCGCTTCAACCTGCACACCGGCGACATGGTCGAAGGCGAAGTGCGCACGCCGAAGGACGGCGAACGCTACTTCGCGCTGACCAAGCTCGACAAGGTCAACGACGGCCTGCCCGAGAACAACAAGCACAAGGTGATGTTCGAGAACCTGACGCCGCTGTTCCCCAAGGAACAGATGAAGCTGGAGCGCGACGGCGTCAAGAGCGACGAGAACATCACCGGCCGGATCATCGACATCATCGCGCCGATCGGCAAAGGCCAGCGCGCCCTGCTGGTGGCGCCGCCCAAGAGCGGCAAGACGGTGATGATGCAGCACATCGCCCACGCGATCAGCGCCAACTACCCCGACGTCCACATGATGGTGCTGCTCGTTGACGAGCGCCCTGAAGAAGTGACCGAAATGCAGCGCACCGTGAAGGGCGAAGTCATCGCTTCGACCTTCGATGAGCCCGCTGCGCGCCACGTGCACGTCGCCGAAATGGTGATCGAACGCGCCAAGCGCCTGGTCGAACTCAAGAAGGACGTGGTGATCCTGCTCGACTCGATCACCCGCCTCGCCCGCGCCTACAACAATGTCGTGCCCTCGTCGGGCAAGGTGCTCACTGGCGGTGTCGACTCCAACGCGCTGCAGCGGCCCAAGCGCTTCCTCGGTGCCGCGCGCAACGTGGAAGAAGGCGGCTCGCTGACCATCATCGGCACCGCGCTGATCGACACCGGCAGCCGCATGGACGAAGTGATCTTCGAAGAGTTCAAAGGCACCGGCAACTCCGAAATCCACCTGGACCGCCGCCTGTACGAAAAGCGCGTGTTCCCGTCGATTCAGCTGAACCGCAGCGGCACGCGCCGCGAAGAGCTGCTGCTCGCCCCCGAGATTCTGCAAAAGACCCGCATCCTGCGTCAGCTCATGTACAACATGGACGAGATCGAGTCGATGGAGCTCATGCTCAAGAACATGAAGGCGACCAAGACCAATGTCGAGTTCTTCGACATGATGCGCAGAGGTGGCTGACCCCCAGTCTTCGCGCACTTCGTGTCGCTTCGCCAACCCCCTTTCAGGGGGCAACACCAGCGGCCCGGCAAAGCCGGTTCCGCGGTGTTCACGAACAAAAGCCCGTCTTTGACGGGCTTTTTTTTAAGTGGGGAGCGCCCGGCCTTCGCGGGCGCTGCGGGCGCCGAGGTCGAGCAGTTCCATGAGCGCCACGGCCTGCTCGGGCGGCACCGGATTGGGGCCGCTGCCGAGGATCGCATCACGCACCGCGGCGTAGTAGTCGACATAGTTGCCGGCACGATTGGGCCATGTGCTGCTTTGCACCCAGTCATCGACTGCCGCCACCTTCAACTCACCCGGCAGCGGGTCGACGCCCCACCCTTCGCTGCCAGGTTTCCCGCCCGCGCGCAGCGCGTCTTCCTGCGGATCGGTGCCGTGCTTCACGTAGCTGCCCTTGGTGCCGTGCAGGATGTAGCGCGGCGCCGCATGGGCCGCGAGCGTGCTGGCGTGCAGCACCACGCGCAGCGGCGCGTGCGGGCCACTCTCATAGCGCAGCAACGCGTGGAAATGGTCTTCGACCCGTGCGCCGTCGCGCAGCGCAGCCGTGTCGAGCTGCAGCGTGTCGGGCCGGCCGAACAACTGCACCGCCTGGTCGACCAAGTGCGCGCCGAGGTCGACCCACAGGCCGGCGCCGGGCACCGCCTGCTCGCGCCAGCGCTCGCGCACCTGGGGACGGAAACGGTCGAAATGCGATTCGAAGTACACCGGCCGGCCGATCCGCCCGCTCGCAAGCACATCGCGCAGCGTGAGGAAATCCGCGTCGAAACGCCGGTTCTGGTAGACCGACAGCAGCCGCCCTTGGCGCAGCGCCAAGGCAGCGAGTTCGCGTGCCTGCGCCGCGTCGAGCGTGAACGGCTTGTCGACCACCACGTGCTTGCCGGCCTCGAGCGCGGCCTTGGCCACCGGAAAGTGAGCGTCGTTCGGCGCCGCGACCACGACCAGGTCGATGTCGGGCCGTGCCAGCAGTGCGGCCAAGTCGGGCACGACTGCCGCGCCCGGCCAGTCGGCCTGCGCCTTGTCGGCCTGCGAGGTCATGATCGCGCCCAGTTCGAGCCCGTTCACGGCAGATAACACCGGCGCATGAAAGGTCTGGCCGGCAAAACCGTAGCCGACGAGGCCGGCGTGCAACGTTGTGGAGGTCATGGGATGGCGATGTTTGCTCGGAAACGGGGCAGTATGCGATAATCATGGGCTCCGCGAAAAGTGCGGCCGGGCAGGATCGCCGGGCACGTGGCTCTCGCATCGATCGCGCACAGATTCCAGGGCGCAAAAAGGAAAAACCATGGCAAAAGAAGGCATCCACCCCAATTACCGCGAAATCCTGTTCGTCGACATGTCGAACGGTTTCAAGTTCGTGACCCGTTCGTGCGCGAACACCAAGGAAATGGGCAAGACCGACGACGGTCGCGAGCTGCCCCTCTTCAAGCTCGACACCACGAGCGAATCGCACCCGTTCTACACCGGCACGCAAAAGTCGGTCGACAACATGGGCGGCCGTGTGGAAAAGTTCCGCAACCGCTTCGGCAAGACCACCGGCGCCGCTTCCAAGTAAGCTCGCCGCTTCCAGGTCGAGGGCAGCCCGGTTTACCGCGCTGCCCTTTTTCATTCCCAACGCCCCTTCTTCCGTCCTCCGTTGAGCCAGCCGACGCCTGCCATCGTTGCCCAAGCCGCCGTGCGCCGCTTGCCGCGCGTCGCCCTGTTGTTGCTGTGCGCGGCCTACCTGATGCCCGGCCTGCTCGGCCGCGGCCCCTGGAAGAGCGCCGACATCACGGCCTTCGGCTACATGGCCGAGCTGGCGCGCAGCACCGAAGGCATCGCCCGCTGGTTCGATCCGCTGCTGTTCGGCCTGCGGCCCGAGACGCCGGCACTGCTGCCCTACTGGATCGGTGCCTGGGCCATCAAGATCGCGCCGGCGTGGGTGAACCCCGACCTGGCCGTGCGCATCGCATTTGCCCTGTTGCTTTGGGGCAGCTTCACGGCGACGTGGTACGCGGTGTACCACCTTGCGCGCACGCCGCGCGCCCAGCCGCTGGCGTTTGCCTTCGGCGGCGAGGCAAGGCCAACCGACTACGCCCGCGCGATGGCCGACGGGGCATTGCTGGCATTGCTGGCCTGCCTCGGGCTCGCACAGCTCGGGCATGAAACCACGCCGGCGCTCGCGCAGCTGTACTTCGCCGCGAACCTGTTCTACGGCATTGCCGCCCTGCCGCACCGGCATGGCAGCGGGTGGTTCGCACTGGTGCTCGGCGCGTTCGGCATGGCGCTCAGCGGCGCGCCCACGCTGGCACTGATTCTCAGCAGCGGCTGCGTGCTGTTCCTGGGCTGGGAGCGGCACCGGCGCCGGTCGATCGACCCTGGGGAAGACGACGCCGAAGGCCCGGCCTATCCGCGGCACGCGCTGGCCGCGATGCTCGCCATCACGGTGCTGACCGCAGTGCTCGCGATTTCGCTCGGGCTGCTGCGCTGGCACATCGTGCTGCCGGGCAGCGCCGTCAACGTGTCGGTGATCAAGGATTTGCGCAGCCAGGCCAAGCTGCTGCTCTGGTTCACCTGGCCGGCCTGGCCGCTGGCCGTGTGGACGCTCTGGCGCTGGCGGCGGCAGCTCACCGCACGCCATGTGGCGCTGCCGTTCTGGTTCGCGCTGGTGCCGCTGGCAGCGACGCTGACCACCGATTTCTCCGAGCGCTCGCTGCTGCTCGGGCTGCCGGCCTTCGCCACGCTCGCGGCTTTTGCGCTGCCCACCTTCCGGCGCAGCGTGGCGGCGCTGATCGACTGGTTCACCCTGCTCTTTTTCAGCGGTTCGGCCGTGATCATCTGGGTGATCTGGATCGCGATGCAGACTGGCGTGCCGGCCAAGCCGGCCGCCAACGTTGCCAAGCTCGCGCCCGGCTTCGTGCCCCAGTTCTCGGTGCCGGCATTCGTGTTCGCGCTGGCAGCCACGCTGGCATGGTGCTGGCTGGTGCGCTGGCGCACCGGCCGCCATCGCACCGCGCTCTGGAAGACGCTCGTGCTGCCGGCCGGCGGCGCGGCCCTTTGCTGGATGCTGCTGATGACGCTGTGGCTGCCATTGCTCGACTACGCGCGCAGCTACGTGCCCCAGGTGCGCGCGATCTCGGAGCGCGTGGGCAGCGCCAAGTGCATTTCCGAGCTGGGCCTGCAGCGTCCGCACCTGGCGGCGCTGCAGCACCATGGCCACTTCGAGCTGCAGCCGCTGAACGGCAAGACCGACTGCGGCTGGCTGCTGGTCAACCCCGAGGTGATCGCCCGGCTGCACGACATCGTGAGCCTCGATCAGTGGCGCTTCATGGGCACCCTGCGGCGGCCCACCAGCCCGAGCGACGACCTGCTGCTGTACCAGCGCATCGTCCCGTGAGCCCGGCGGGCGCGGTCGGCGAATGGCGCGTCATCGCGCGCCACGCCGGCACCGTGCTGGTCGGCCAGCTCGCCGTGATGGCATTCGGCGTGACCGACACCATCGTGGCAGGCCGCTATGCCGAAGGCGCCCTCGCGGCGCTGTCGGTCGGTTCGGCCATCTTCATCAGCGTGTATGTCTCGCTCATGGGCGTGCTGCAGGCGCTGCTGCCGGTCTGGGCCGAGTTGCACGGCGCGCGCCGCACGGCCGAAGTGGGCCGCTCGGTGCGGCAGTCGCTCTACCTGTGCGGCTTCACCATCGCGCTCGGCATGGCGGTGCTGCTGCATCCGGATGCCTTGATGCGCTGGACGGGCGTGCCCGCAGCGATGCAGGACGAGGTCGGCCGCTACCTTGCGGTGCTTGCGTTCGGGCTGCCGCCGGCACTGCTGTTCCGCCTGTTCAGCACGCTGAACCAGAGCCTCGGCAAACCCCAGCTCGTGACCTGGCTGCAGCTCGCCTCGCTCGTGATCAAGCTGCCCCTGTCGGTGTGGTTCTGCTTCGGCGGCGCCGGCGTGCCGGCACTCGGCCTGGTCGGCTGCGGCCTGGCCACGCTGGTGGTGAACTGGACGATGCTGGCCTGCGCGCTGGTGCTGCTGCGCCAGGCCGCGTTCTACCGCAGCTACCGCTTCTGGCAGCGCATCGAGCCGCCGGACTGGCACCAGCTCGGCCGGTTCCTGCGGCTCGGCGGGCCGGGCGGGCTCGCGGTGCTGGTCGAGGTGACTTCGTTCACGCTGATGGCGCTGTTCATTGCGCGGCTGGGCACTGCTGCGGCGGCGGCGCACCAGATCGCGTCCAACCTCACTGCCGTGGCCTACATGATGCCGCTGTCGCTCTCGATCGCGACCAGCGCGCGGGTGAGCTTCTGGCTCGGCGCTGGTGAGCCCGCACTGGCGCGGCATAGCTGCCGCAGGGGCTTCGAGCTTGCGACCGCCATGGCGCTGCTGATCGCAGCCGCGATGCTGCTGCTGCGCGGCTGGCTGGCTGGCATCTACTCGGCCAACCCGGAAGTGGCGGCGCTGGCGGCGGCGCTGCTGGTCGTGACCGCTGGCTACCACATCGCCGACGTGCTGCAGACGATGTGCGTGTTCGTGCTGCGCTGCTACCGCGTGACCGTTTTGCCCCTGCTGCTCTACTGCGCGCTGTTGTGGGGCGTGGGGCTCGGCGGCAGCTATCTGCTGGCCTACCGCGGCCTCGGGCCGTGGGCTGCGATGCAGTCGCCACTGGCGTTCTGGCTCATGGGCGCCGCCGCACTGGCGGTAACGGCAGTGCTGTTCATGGCGCTGCTCTGGCGGACGATTCGCGTCCCGGCCGCCACCCGATGATGATCCGCGTCGCCGCATCGATGTTGTTGTGCGTGGCCGCGTCGGCCACTCACGCGAATGCCGGCTGCACTGCGGGCTCGGAGTTCGAACCGCCGCTTTGCCCACTGGAACTGCCCGCGATCCGCCGGATCGCCATCACTGAAAACGCAGCAAAGTCGGCCGCGGAGAAAGATCCGGCGATCCGTTGCGATGGCTTCCGCCTGCGCGAGGCACACGTCAGGCGCTATCTCGCGCGCGCCAAGACGACAACCGCGCGCGCCGCGCACTTCACACTCGACTGGTCGCCCTGCTACGCCGCTGGCGACGTGACTTTCAGCGATGGGCGCAGCGGTCGCTGGCGCATCGACCAGTTCCGCTCCGGCACGCTGACGCTCGGCGACGGCGAGCCCGTTGTCCTTTTCTGCGCGCGCTGCAGGTTCAGGCCTTTCGCCTGGTAGACCGGCTCACCGAACCGGCATCAACTCACCCGCTCCCTGGCCTCGCGCACCCGCGCAGCAGGAAACACCAGCGCAAACTTCGACCCCTGCCCCAGCGTGCTCTCGATCTGCAGTTCGGCACCATGCCGCTGCGCGATGTGCTTGACGATGGCCAGTCCAAGCCCGGTGCCGCCGGTCTCGCGCGACCGGCTGCGGTCGACGCGGTAGAAGCGTTCGGTGAGCCGCGGAATGTGTTCGGCCGCGATGCCCGGCCCGCTGTCGCGTACCGAATATTCGCCGCGCCCGTCGGGCAGCAGCTTCCAGCTCACCGCCACCTGGCCACCGCCGGGTGTGTAGCGGATGGCGTTGCTCAGCAGGTTCGACATTGCGCTCTGCAGTTCGGTCGACGCGCCGGCGATTTCGGAATCGGCATCGAGCGCGAACGACAGCCTGTGGCCCTGCGGCGCAAGCCGGCCCGACAGGCCCCTGCCCTCGTCCTCGCACTGCACCAGCAGCGCGCGCATGCGAATCCACTGGTTGGGCGGCGGGGCTGCGCTGCCTTCGAGCCGCGACAAGGTCAGCAGGTCGTTCACCAGCATCTCCATGCGGCTCGACTGCTGGCCCATCAGGCGCAGGTAGCGCGCGCGCTCCTCGGCATCGAGCGGCAGGTTCTGCAGCGTCTCGACGAACCCGGCCAGCACCGTGAGCGGCGTACGGATCTCGTGCGAGACATTGGCGACGAAGTCGCGCCGCATGGTTTCGGCCTGCTCCAGCGCCGTGATGTCGCGCGTCAACAGCATGCGGCGGTTGCCGGCATAGGGATGCACCTGCACCGACAGGCGAACCGGCTGGCGGCGCTGCGTGCCGCCTTGCCCATTGATCAGCACGTCGCGGCTGTAGTTCCACGAGGCCAGGTAGGCCACGAAGGCCGGGTCGCGCACAAGGTTGGCCAGGTGCTGCAGCATGTCGCGTTCGGCATCGATGCCGAACTGCGTGGCGGCCGTCTGGTTGCACCATTCGATGCGGCCCTGTTCGTCGAGCAGAACCACGCCGTTGGGCGAAGCCTGGATCGCGGCCAGAAATTCCTGGAGACGGTCTTCGGCCTGCCGCGTCTGCTGCTCGCGCTCGCGCAGCAGCTTGCGGATGCGCTCCGACAGCTCGCCCCAGATACCCGGCCCGCGCGAAGGCAGGCCAGCCACGTCGCTGCGCAGCACGGCCAGCAGCCGCCCGGCGCGCCAGGCATCGAGCAACAACCACAGCAACGCGCCAAGCCAGGCGCCAGCCCACGCAAACTTCAAACCCAGAATGGCGGAAGCGGCCGCTGCGCCTGCGCAGGACGCTATCAAAAACGTAGCAATTCGAAAGGGCATGGCGAGGGATTATCCGCGCCAGGTGCGGCGCGGCGGGCCTGCTGGAGGCCGGAACGGCTAAGCCGTGATCTGTGCGGTGAGCCGGTAGCCGGCGCCACGCACCGTCTCGACCATGGCCGCCGCTGCGCCGAGCGATTCGCGCAGCCGCTTCACATGCACGTCGACCGTGCGCTCTTCGATGTAGACGTGGTCGCCCCACACCTTGTCGAGCAGCTGCGAGCGGCTGTGCACGCGCTCGGCGTGCTGCATCAGGTAGGCCAGCAGCTTGAACTCGGTGGGCCCGACCTTGAGCGACTGGCCCTGCCAGGTCACGCGGTGCGTGGCGGTGTCGAGCGCGAGCTCGCCGATCTCGACGCGCTCGGTCACCACCTCGGGTGCGCGGCGGCGCAGCACGGCGCGGATGCGTGCCAGCATTTCCTGCGTGGAGAACGGCTTGGTGATGTAGTCGTCGGCCCCGGCATCGAGCCCGGCCACCTTGTCGGGCTCGTCGCCGCGTGCGGTGAGCATGAGGATCGGAACCGCCTTGGTGCGCGCGTCCTTGCGCCACTGGCGTGCCAGCACCAGGCCGCTCTGGCCCGGCAGCATCCAGTCGAGCAGGATCAGATCCGGCAGGCCGCTGTCGATCTCGCGCTGCGCCGAGACGCCGTCTTCGGCCCAGATCGGATCGAAGCCGTTGTGGCGCAGATTGACCGCGATCAGCTCGGCAATCGAGGACTCGTCTTCAACGATCAGGACTCTGGGCTTCTTCATTGCAGTGCGGATTCGATCTCTTCCATCGAAGTGTGCCGTACATCGGCGCCCTTGACGATGTAGATGATGAACTCGGCGATGTTCTTGGCATGGTCGCCGATGCGCTCGATCGCCTTGGCCAGGAACAGCAGGTCGAGGCTGGCGGAAATGGTGCGCGGGTCTTCCATCATGTAGGTGACCAGCTTGCGCACGAAACCGTCGAACTCCTTGTCGATCAGGTCGTCCTCTTTCAGGATCGACACCGCCGCCACAGTGTCGAGCCGCGCGAAGGCGTCGAGCGCCTTGCGCAGCAGGCCCGATGCCAGGTCGGCCGCAATGCGGATCTCGGTCGACGGCAAGGCGCGGGCCGAGCCGCTCTCGATGATCGACTTGACCATGCGCGCGATCTTGTTGGCCTCGTCGCCCACGCGCTCCAGGTTGGCGGTGGTCTTCGAGATGGCGATCAAAAGGCGCAGGTCGCGCGCGGTCGGCTGGCGCCGCGCGATGATCGACGACAGCTCACGGTCGATCTCGATCTCCATCGCGTTCACGTTGTGCTCGGCCTGCATCACGCGGTCGGCGGCCTCGGCATCGAACTGCGAGAGCGCATACACGGCCTGGTGAATCTGGGACTCGACCATGCCGCCGAGCTCCATCACGCGCGAGGAGACGGCATTCAGTTCGCTGTCGAACTGGCTGGAGAGATGTTTTTCAGTCATGTCGTTGCTCCGGATCAGCCGAAACGGCCGGTGATGTAGTCCTCGGTCTCCTTGCGCTGCGGCTTGAAGAACATCTGCTCGGTGGCACCGAACTCGATCAGGTCGCCGAGGTACATGTAGGCCGTGTAGTCGCTGCAGCGCGCGGCCTGCTGCATGTTGTGGGTCACGATGACCACGGTGTACTCGCTTTTGAGCTCCGCGATCAGTTCTTCGATCTTTGCCGTCGAAATAGGGTCGAGGGCCGAGCAAGGCTCGTCGAGCAGCAGCACTTCGGGCTTGATCGCGATGCCGCGTGCAATGCACAGCCGCTGCTGCTGCCCGCCCGAGAGGCCGGAGCCGCTTTGCTGGAGCTTGTCGCGCACTTCGGTCCAGAGCGCAGCCTTCTTGAGCGCCCACTCCACGCGGTCGTCCATGTCGCTGGAGCTCAGGTTTTCGAACAGCTTCACGCCGAAGGCGATGTTGTCGTAGATCGACATCGGAAACGGCGTCGGCTTCTGGAACACCATGCCGACCTTGGCGCGGATCAGCGCCACGTCCTGCTTGCTGGTCAGCAGGTTCTCGCCATCGAGCGCGATCGTGCCTTCGGCGCGCTGCTCGGGGTAGAGCTCGAACATGCGGTTGAAGGTGCGCAGCAAGGTCGACTTGCCGCAGCCCGACGGGCCGATGAAGGCTGTCACCTTGTTCTCGGGGATCTCGAGATTGATGCCCTTCAGCGCGTGGAACTTGCCGTAGTAGAAGTTCAGGTCCTTGACGGAGATCTTCGAGCGCGCGGGTTGTGCGAGGGTGGCGACCATGTTGTTGTCTTTCAAAGCTTGTTGCGCGTGAGGATCCGCGCGAGGATGTTGAGACCCAGCACCGCGACGGTGATCAGGAACACGCCGGCCCAGGCCAGCTGCTGCCAGTTTTCGTACGGGCTCATCGCGAACTTGAAAATGGTCACAGGCAGGCTGGCCATCGGTTGCGAGATGTCGGCTGTCCAGAACTGGTTGTTGAGCGCTGTGAACAGGAGCGGCGCGGTTTCACCCGCGATGCGCGCCACGGCCAGTAGGATGCCCGTGACCACACCGGCGCGCGCGGCGCGCAGCGTGATGCTGATGATCACTTTCCATTTCGGCGTGCCGAGCGCATAGGCTGCTTCGCGCAGCCCCGGCGGCACCAGTTGCAGCATGTTCTCGGTGGTGCGGATCACGACCGGGATCACGATCAGCGCCAGCGCGAGCGCACCGGCCAGGCCCGAGAAACTCTTGAAGTACGCCACGACCACTGCATACACGAACAGCCCGATCACGATCGACGGCGCCGACAGCAGGATGTCGTTGACGAAGCGCGTCACGTTCGAGAGCCAGCCCTTCGGGTTGTACTCGGCCAGGTAGATACCGGCCATGATGCCGATCGGCGTGCCGACGAAGGTGGCCATCGCGACCATCACGAGCGAGCCGAAGATCGCGTTGGCGATGCCGCCGGCCTCGTTCGGCGGCGGCGTCATTTCGGTGAAGGTCGCGAGCGCGAGCCCACCGATGCCCTGGCGCAGCGTTTCCCAGAGGATCCACACCAGCCAGAACACGCCGAACGCCATCGCCGCGAGCGAGAGCGTCAGCGCGATCTGGTTGACGCGCTTGCGGCTGGCGAACCTCGCCGCACGCGTTTCGTTGAGGGCCTTCACGGCCAGGGGCTTTTCTGCGGTGGTCATGACTTGGTGCCCTCGCTCTTCTTCATGCGTTGCAGCAGCAGCTTCGACAGCGTGAGCACGACGAAGGTGATGAAGAACAGCACGAGGCCGAGGTACATCAGCGCCGCCTGGTGCAGGCCGGCGCCGGCTTCGGCGAACTCGTTGGCCAGCGCCGAGGTGATGCTGTTCGCAGCCTCGAACACCGACAGCGAATTGAGCTGGTTGGTGTTGCCGATCACGAAGGTGACGGCCATCGTTTCACCCAGCGCGCGGCCGAGGCCGAGCATGATGCCGCCGACCACGCCGGCCTTGGTGTACGGCAGCACCACCTTGGAAACGACTTCCCAGGTGGTGGAGCCAAGCCCGTAGGCCGACTCTTTCAGCAGCGGCGGCGTCACCTCGAACACGTCGCGCATCACCGAAGCGATGAACGGAATGATCATGATCGCGAGGATGATGCCGGCCGACAGGATGCCGATGCCCACAGGCGGGCCGGACACCAGCGCGCCGAGGTACGGCACGCCGGCAAACAGCTTCTGCAGCGGCTGCTGCACGTACTGCGCGAGGATCGGGCCGAACACCAGCAGGCCCCACATGCCGTAGACGATCGACGGCACGGCGGCCAGCAATTCGATGGCGGTGCCCAGCGGGCGCTTGAGCCACGAGGGCGACAGCTCGGTCAGGAACAGTGCGATGCCGAAGCTCACCGGCACCGCGATGACCAGCGCGATCAGCGAGGTCGCCAGCGTGCCGTAGATCATCACGAGGCCGCCGTACTCCTCCTGCACCGGATCCCAGGTCGTGCTGGTCAGGAAGCTCAGGCCGTACTTGGAGATGGCCGGCCAGGCGCCGGCGAACAGCGACAGCAGGATGCCGATCAGCAGCGCCAGCGTGAGCAGCGCGGCGCCCATCGCGGCCATGCCGAACAGCTTGTCAGTGAGGGCGCCGGTGCGCGGCCGTTTGGCCGGGGGGGGCGTGGAAGGCGTGGCACGCTCGGCCGAGAGGTCGAGCGTGGTGCCATTGGCGGGAAAGGTGGATGACACGGGTCGCTCCGACAGGGACGAAGACGGCGACGCGTCGAGCGGGGAAATGCTGCTCATGCGCGCGCCTGTCCGGGTTTACTTGGCGGGCGGGTTTACTTGGCGGCGGCGGGCGCGACGGACTTGCCCGACGTGTCCTTGATCTCGCCCCATGACTTGGCGATCACCGTCTTCACGTTGTCGGGCATCGGCACGTAGTCGAGGTCGTCGGCCGTCTTGTCGCCGCTCTTGTAAGCCCAGTCGAAGAACTTCAGCACGCTGGTGGCGTTGGCCGGCTTGTCTTGCACCTTCTGCATCAGGATGAAGGTAGCGCCGGTGATCGGCCATGCTTCCTTGCCGGCCTGGTTGGTCAGCACCTGGTAGAAGGTCTTGCTCCAGTCGGCATTGGCGGCGGCGGCCTTGAAGGCGCTGTCGTCGGGCGACACGGTCGTGCCGGCTGCGTTCTGCATCTGCGCGTAGACCATCTTGTTCTGCTTGACGTACGCGTACTCGACGTAGCCGATCGAGTTGGGCAACTGCTTCACGAAAGCAGCGACGCCTTCGTTGCCCTTGCCGCCGGTGCCGATCGGCCAGTTCACGGCCGTGCCTTCGCCGACCTTGCTCTTCCAGTCGGCGTTGACCTTGCTCAGGTAGTTGGTGAACAGGAAGCTGGTGCCCGAGCCGTCGGCGCGGCGCACCGGAGCGATGGCTGCGTCAGGCAGCGCCAGCGAGCCATTCAGCGCCTTGATCGCCGGGTCGTTCCACTTGGTGATCTTGCCGAGGTAGATGTCGCCGAGCACTGCACCGCTGAGCTTCAGTTCGCCCGGCTTGATGCCGGCGATGTTGACCACCGGCACCACGCCGCCGATCACGGTCGGGAATTGCATCAGGCCCTTGGCCTTCAGTTCGTCGTCGGTCAACGGCATGTCCGAAGCACCGAAATCGACCGTCTTGGCTTCGATCTGCTTGATGCCGGCGCCCGAGCCGACCGACTGGTAGTTGACCTGGGTGCCGGTCGCCTTGTTGAAATCGCCGGCCCACTTGGCATACAGCGGCGCCGGAAAGCTGGCACCGGCACCGGTCACGTTCTGGGCAAAGGCGGGGACGTGGGCGAAAGCGGCGGCCACGAGGCCGGCGGTTGCGAATTGGAGGGTCGTTTTCATGAAGCTTCCTTTTGACGTACAGCAAAACCCCGTTACAGGGCATGCCGGCGACTCTAGGAAGCTTGTGTGACATCTCTATGACACCCCGCCACAGAGGGAAAAGGAGGTCGGCCGGGTGCTCCGCTGCGTGACCGTGTCACACAACCGTCACAGGATCGCACCGCTGCGGCGGCTACCATGCGGGTGCCTCCTTTTCTCTCTTTTCCATGCAAAACGGTACCCGTCTCGCCGCGGTCGATCTCGGCTCGAACAGCTTTCGCCTCGAAATCGGTCAACTCGACCATGGCCAGATCCACCGCACCGAATACCTGAAGGAAACCGTGCGCCAGGGCAACGGCCTCGACAGCGCACGCAACCTCACGCCCGAAGCCATGCAACGCGGCTGGGACACGCTTGCGCGTTTCGGCGAGCGGCTGGCCGGCTTCAAGCGCTCTCAGGTGCGGGCCGTCGCCACCCAGACGCTGCGCGAAGCGCGCAACCGGGACGAATTCCTGCTGCGGGCGCGCACCGTGCTCGGTTTCGGCATCGACGTGATTCCGGGCCGCGAAGAAGCACGGCTCATTTACCTTGGCGTCGCACACGCGCTGCCGCAGACCGATGCGTCCGACCGGGAGCGCCGCCTGGTGGTCGACATCGGCGGCCGCTCCACCGAAATGATCCTCGGCCAGGCGCTGCAGGCGCAGGTGATGGAGTCTTACCGCGTCGGCAGCGTGGCCTGGTCGATGAAGCACTTTGCCGAAGGCCAGTTCACCGTCGCCGCCTTCCGCGCCGCCGAAGTCGCGGCCAAGGCGGTGCTCGACGAGGCCTTGAGCAGCTACACGCGCGACCAGTGGGACGTGGCCTATGGCGCGTCGGGCACCATCGGCGCGGTTGGCGACGTGCTGGCCGCGGCCGGCAACGAGCCCGGCCTGGTGACGCGCGCCGGGCTCGACTGGCTGCTCGACCGGCTGCTCAAGGCCGGCAGCGCCGACAAGCTGCGCATCGAGGGCATGCGCGAAGACCGCAAGGCCGTGATCGGCGGTGGCGTGAGCGTGCTGCGCGCCGTGTTCGATCTGCTCGACATCGACCAGATGCGCGTGGCCCAGGGCGCGTTGCGCCATGGCGTGCTGTACGAGTTGCTGGAACGAGACGAGGGCGTGGCCGATTTGCGAGCCGCCACCGTGGCGCGGCTCGCCACCCGCTTCACGGTCGATGCGGCGCAGGCGCAGCGCGTCGGCGAAACCGCTGCCGCGCTGTTCGTGCAGCTCGACCCGACCGCCCGCGGCGCCCGCACCACCCACCGCGCTGGCCGGGCGCTGCGCAAGCTCGACTGGGCCACGCAGTTGCACGAGATCGGCACGCAGATCTCGCACAGCGAGTACCACAAGCACGGCGCCTACATCCTCGACAACGCCGACGCACCCGGCTTTGCCGTGAACGAGCTGCATGCGCTGGGCCAGCTGGTGCTGGGGCACCGCGGCAAGCTGCGCAAGCTCGGCCCCCTGCTGGACGACGAAACCTTCGCGCGCCAGTTGCTGGCGCTGCGGCTGGCGGTGATCCTTTGCCACGCGCGACGCGACCCGGAGGCCAATGCGCTCAAGCTCGACGCGCCCGACGGCCGCAGCTTCAGCATCGTTTGCCGGCCGGGTTGGTCGGAACGCTTTCCGCAATCGGCGCACCTGCTGCGCGAAGAAGTGCTGGCCTGGCAGAAGACCAACTGGGCCGTCGAACTGCGCGGCGGCTGAAGGCTGCTAGAGCAGCTCGGGCGACTGCACCGCGACCACGACGGTCTGCACGTCGCCATCGCGCTCGCGCGTGCGAATCCACCAGACCGCACCCTTGCGCACCTGGCAGCTGTCGCTTTGCAAGCCGAGCAGCATGGCGATCGACTGGCCGAGCGACGGCTGGTGGCCGACCAGCAGCACCACCGACTTGCCGTTCGGCCAGCCGGCCGCCGCCAGCAGCGTATCGGCCGTGGTGTCGGGACTCAGCTCGGCGCGCAGCTTGTATTTGCGCCCGAGCGCCAGCACCGTTTGCTCGCAGCGCCGTGCCGGGCTTGAAATGATGCGCGTGCCCTCGGGCAACTGGCGGTCCAGCCAGGACGCCATGCGCTTGGCCTGCTTCTCGCCGCGGGAGGTCAGGGAGCGCTGCATGTCGTCGCAGCCCTCCGTCCAGTCCTCGGCTTCGGCATGGCGCCAGAAGATCAGATCCATCAGTCCAGTCCTCGAATAAAAATCATCAGTCCCTTGCCGCGGCGCGACGCAGGCCGCGCGAGGCATAGCGGCCCATCAGCGCGCTTTGCGCACCGTGGGCTTCGATTGAGCGCGAGGCGCCCGCCTCGTGGCTGTGGGTGTCGCGATCGACGCGGTGGTAGCGGCCGTCCGGGCCGAGATCCCAGGCATCGCGGCCGTCGTGCAGGTAGGCCACCAGGCATTCGTCGATCAGGCGCTGGCGCAGGCTCGGGTCGGTCACCGGCCAGGCGATCTCGACGCGCCGCATCATGTTGCGGTTCATCCAGTCGGCGCTCGACAGGTAGAGGCTTTCGTCCTCGCCGTTGCGGAAGTAGAAAACGCGTGAATGCTCCAGGAAGCGGCCGATCACCGAACGCACGCGGATGTTGTCGGTGAGCCCCGGCACCTGCGCGGGCAGCGTGCAGGCGCCGCGCACGATCAGGTCGATCTTCACGCCCTTCTGCCCGGCCCGCACCAGCGCGGCGATCAGCGCCTCGTCGGTCAGCGCGTTCATCTTGGCGACGATGCGCGTCTGGCGGCCCGCCGTGGCGGCGACGCCGAGCGCATCGATCTGCGCCACCAGGTTCTTGTGCAGGTCGAACGGGGCCAACCACATGCGGTTGAGCTTGGGCAGCTTGCTCTGGCTGGCCATGTGCACGAACACCGCTTCCATGTCGGCGGTGAGCAGCGGGTCGGCCGTGAGGTGGCTGATGTCGGTGTAGAGCCGCGCGGTGCGCGGGTTGTAGTTGCCGGTGGAGAGGTGGCCGTAGCGGCGCAGCTGTTTGCCCTCGCGGCGCGTGACCAGCAGCATCTTGGCGTGCGTCTTGAGCCCGACCACGCCATACACCACCTGCGCGCCGATCGATTCCAGCATCTCGGCCCAGTTGATGTTGGCTTCTTCGTCGAAGCGCGCCTTGAGCTCGACCACGACGGTGACCTCCTTGCCGCGCCGCACGCCCTCGCGTAGCAAGTCCATGAGCGCCGAATCGGTGCCGGTGCGGTAGATGGTCTGCTTGATGGCCAGCACGTCGGGGTCGTAGACCGCCTCGCGCAGGAAGGCCAGCACCCCGTCGAAGCTCTCGAAGGGCTGGTGGATCAGTGCGTCGCCGCGCTGCAGCCGGTCGAAGAACGACTGGCCCGGCGACAGCGTGACCGGGTACGACGGCAGGTACGGCGGGAACAGCAACGCGGGTTCGTCGATCAGGTCGATCATCTGCGTGAGGCGCGCCAGGTTCACCGGCCCATGCACGCGGTACAGCGCCTGTGCCGGCAGGTTGAACTGCGCCAGCAGGAAGCCCGCAAGCGATTCGGCGCAGCTGGCCGACACCTCGAGCCGCACGGCCTGGCCGTAGTGCCGGTGCTGCAGCCCCTGGCGCAGTGCGGTGCGCAGGTTCTTGACGTCTTCTTCGTCGACCGCGAGGTCGGAATGGCGCGTCACCCGAAACTGCGAGAAGTCGCCGACCTCGCGCCCGGTGAACATGCTCGACAGGTGCGCACGCACGATGCTCGACAGCGCCACGCACAGCGTCTTGCCGCCCGACAGCTTGGCCGGCATGCGGATCACGCGCGGCAGCACGCGCGGCACCTTGACGATGGCGATCGGGTTCTCGCGCCCGAAGGCGTCCTTGCCGGCCAGCCGCACGATGAAGTTGAGCGACTTGTTGGCCACCTGCGGAAACGGATGCGCAGGATCGAGCCCGACCGGAATCAGCAGCGGCCGCACCTCGCGCTCGAAGTACTCATGCACCCACTTGCGCTGCGCCGGGTTGCGCTCGCCGTGCGAGATCATCTGGATGCCGCGTTCGGCAAAGGTCGGCATCAGCTCGTCGTTGTAGAGCGCGTACTGGCGCGCCACCAGGCTGTGCGCCGCGGCCGACAGCGCCTCGAACGATTGGACGGTGTAGCTGCCGGTGTGGTCGCCCGTGCCGGCCGCGATCAGGTGCGGCGCGGTACGCACCTCGAAGAACTCGTCCAGGTTGGACGACACGATGCACAGGTAGCGCAGCCGCTCGATCAGCGGCACTTCGGGCCGGTAGGCCCAGTCGAGCACGCGCTCGTTGAAGGCCAGGATGGCGTGGTCGCGGTCGAGCAGCGTGAGAACGGGTAGCGGGGCGGCTTCTTGATGAACCGGATCGTTGGCGGCAAGCTGCATGGTATGGATTCTGGAACAAGGCGCCGGGGGCACGCGGAAACCGACCATATGACAAACATATGACGATCTCATGACAGGATCCGCCCCGTCAATTGCCCAGAAAATGCTTGCGGTAGCGTGCCGGAAGGTCTTCGATGCGCATCAGCATCGGCAGGTCGGCGGTGTTGAAATCGGGATCCCAGGCCGGTGCGCCCAGCACCTTGGCGCCGAGCCGCAGATAGCCCTTGATCAGCGCCGGCGGCTCGACCTGCAGCGCGCCATCGAGCCGATCCACCGGCAGCGGCAGGCGCGGCTGCACCTGGTACTGGATCGGCGCCAGGTGCGTGGCCGACAGCTGCCGCCAGATGCTGGCCGCCGCATCGCCACCGGCCACGCCGTGGTGGCACATCGGAATGCTGGCGCAGCCGATCATGGTGTCGAGCTTGTTGCGGTGCATGAAGCCCGCCAGCGCGCCCCACAGCGCCATGATCACGCCGCCCTGCCGATGCTCGGCGTGCACGCAGCTGCGCCCCAGTTCGACCATACGCTCGCGCAGCGAACGCAGCCGCGTGAGGTCGAATTCAGTGTCGCTGTAGGTGCCGCCGACACGGCGCGCCTGGGCCGGCGTGAGCACGCGGTAGGTGCCGATGACCATGCGCGTGGCAGCGTCCCGCACCAGCAGGTGCTCGCAGAAATCGTCGAACAGGTCGACGTCGTGGCCGGCGATCGGCGTGTTCAGGCGCGCGCCCATTTCGCCAGCAAAAACCTCGAAGCGCAGACGCTGTGCGGCGCGCACTTCATCCTGGTGCCGGGCCCAGTGCACGGTGATGCCGTTCGCCTCCACCGGCAACGGCATCTGCGGCCGCACCGGCACTGCAGGCTGCAGCACGCCGCGCAGCCCCAGTTGCGAAATGGCGAACATCGGGTTGGGCAACTCTTTCATCCATGATCCTTGGGCATTGGTTGCACCGGAGTCTGGTGACGGCACATGAAAAGCCCGTGTCAGCACCATGGCAAATGCGTGAACATCGTCTAATAGCGCATGCCCAACGAAGCCCCGATCGAAGTCGAAACCCGCCGGCACCAGATGTTTCCGGTGTTGAACGCCGCCGATATCGCGCGCATCGCGCGCTTCGGCACGCAGCGGCACTACCCTGCCGATTCCTGCCTGTTCCGCGCCGGCGAACCCGGCCCGGGCATGTACGTCGTGCTGAAGGGCGTGGTGGCGATCACGCAGCGCGACGGCCTCGGCAACGTGACGCCGATCGCCGAACAGGGCCCCGGGCACTTCCTGGCCGAGGTGGGACAGCTGTCGGGCCACGCTGCCCTGGTCGACGGCCATGCGATGGGCGAAGTCGAAACGCTGCTGGTGCCACCTGACCAGTTGCGGGCGCTGATCATTGCCGAGGCGGATCTCGGCGAGCGACTGGTGCGCGCACTCATCCTGCGGCGCGTGGCGCTGATCGAAGCCGGCGCGAGCGGCCCGGTGCTGATCGGGCCGCCCGACTCGCCCGACGTGCGCCGCCTGCAAAACTTTCTGAGCCGGAACGGCTATCCGTACCACGTGGTCGACGCCACGCAGGACGCCGATGCCGCAGCCCTGCTCGAGCAGTACGGCGAGGCCCGGCTGCTGGTGGTGTGCCCGAACGGCGCGGTGCTGATGAACCCGACCGAAGACGCGCTGGCGCGCTGCCTCGGCATGATCGACAGCGAGGAGCACGCCGAACTGTTCGACGTGGTGGTGGTCGGTGCCGGCCCCGCCGGCCTCGCGACGGCAGTCTATGCAGCCTCAGAAGGCCTGCGCGTGATCGTGCTCGACTGCCGCTCCTACGGCGGCCAGGCGGGCGCCAGCGCCCGCATTGAAAACTACCTCGGCTTTCCGACCGGCATCTCGGGTGGCGCGCTTGCGGGCCGGGCCTATGTACAGGCGCAGAAGTTCGGCGCCGAGATGCTGATCCCGACCAAGGTGGTGTCGATGGACTGCAGCAAGGCGCACCGTAGCGGCGAGCTGTCGATCACGCTCGAAGACGGCCGCCAACTGCGCTCCCGAACCGTGGTGATCGCCAGTGGCGCGCGCTACAGGCGCCCTGCCGTTCCGCGTCTGGCCGATTTCGAAGGCCGCGGCATCTGGTTCTGGGCATCGGCGCTCGAAGCCAAGCTGTGCGCGCAGCAGGAGGTCGGGCTGGTCGGCGGCGGCAATTCGGCCGGCCAGGCCGCGGTGTTCCTGTCGCAGCACGCGGCCAAGGTCAACGTGCTGGTGCGCGGGCCGTCGCTCGCGGCCAGCATGTCGCGCTACCTGATCGACCGCATCGAAGCCACGCCCAACATCGAACTGCACCCGCACACCGAGTTGAGCGGCCTGCACGGCGACCCCGAAACGGGCCTGAACGGCGCCACCTGGCGCGACCACCGCACCGGCACGGAACACGACTGCGCGGCGCGCAACATCTTCCTGTTTGTCGGTGCCGAGCCTGAAACCACCTGGCTCGACGGCTGCGGCGTGGCGGTCGATCGGCACGGCTTCGTGCTGACCGGCCAGCCGGCCAGCGGCGGCTTCCCGGCACGGCCGGCCGCCGCGCTCGAATCGAGCGTGCCCGGCGTGTTCGCGGTGGGCGATGTGCGCTCGGGCTCGGTCAAGCGCGTCGGTGGCGCCATTGGCGAGGGGGCGGCCGTGGTGGCGCTGATCCACCAGCACCTGTCGGGTGCGACGACCACGGCCTGACTGAGCCAGCCAGCCAGCAGGAAATCCGGGCCGCGGATATGCTGCCCGCCATGACCCAACAAGCCCCCATCGACGTTTATTCGTGGCCCACGCCCAACGGCCACAAGATCCACATCATGCTGGAGGAATGCCGCCTCCCCTACGTGGCGCACCCCGTCAACATCGGCCGCGGCGACCAGTTCGAGCCGGCCTTCTTGAAGATCAGCCCCAACAACAAGATCCCCGCGATCACCGACCCGGCCGGCCCGGACGGCAAGCCGATCTCGCTGTTCGAGTCGGGCGCGATCCTGGTGTACCTGGCCGGCAAGACCGGCAAGCTCATGCCCACCGGCGACCGCGCGCGCTACGACGTGCTGCAGTGGCTGATGTTCCAGATGGGCGGCGTCGGGCCCATGCTCGGCCAGGCCCACCACTTCCGCATGTATGCGCCCGAAAAACTCCCCTACGCCATCGACCGCTACAGCAACGAGGCCAAGCGCCTCTACGGCGTGATCGACAAGCAGCTGTCGGCCAACAAGTTCATCGCCGGCAAGACCTATTCGATTGCCGACATCGCGATCTTCCCGTGGCTGCGCAGCTGGGAGAACCAGGGCATCACGCTGACCGAGTACCCCCACCTCAAGGCCTGGTTCGACGGCATCGCAGCCCGCCCCGCCGTGCAGCGCGGCGTGAAAGTCTTGGCCGACCTGCGCAAGCCGCTCACCAGCGAAAAGGAACGCGACATTCTTTTCGGCAAGACGCAATATCAGAAGCGCTGATTCGGCAGGTTAGAATCGAAGGCTCGTCGGGGCGTAGCGCAGCCTGGTAGCGCATCTGGTTTGGGACCAGAGGGTCGAAGGTTCGAATCCTTTCGCCCCGACCACTTTTTTCTTTTTCTCTTTGAACGAACCCCGCGCCAAGGTTCGTTCTATCCTTGAAGCCACTTCTGTCCGTAGCTCAGTTGGATAGAGCACCTGCCTTCTAAGCAGGTTGTCGGGGGTTCGATCCCCTCCGGACAGGCCATATCAAGAAATCATGATGCGCCGTGTGCGGTCATTTTCTCGATATAGATCAATGATTTGGCGTAAGCAATCAGCCATGTTCGGTCATGTATGGGCGTTGCCGTGATCAGAGCTGGCAACCTCCACATCTCCGTGGAAGGCCAGATTCATCGCCGAACCCGTCAGCAGATCGCGGCGGAGGCTCCGCTTGATTCGGCAGGCGGCCTATGGGCTGGGATGATTCGCGCGGCTCCATCAATCGAATGGCTTCAGATCAAGCTGCATGCCATACATGCGCGGCTCTCCCCTCCACTCCCCACCTCCCAGCACGACGGCGTCGCAGCTTGTGATTTGACTGCCCAGACCCTTCTGGCCGAGACGACGGCGAAAGCGTCGAGCATCTTCCCGGCTGAGGTTTCCAACCTGTGCAGCGCCGACGAGCACCGCGACCGCCTTGTCGTCGAATTTGTTCGCGTCGTCGGGCATCAATCGGGCAATGCATTCGACGCGTGCCTTGGCCTTGCCGTGGTCGCCCGCGATTTTCTTGAGCGCATCTTGATAGTGGGACTCGCCGACGACGCTGAATGCAAATTCGCCGATTGATGCCCAGTGGTGCGGCGGCGAGTTGCTGTTGACGAGCTCGCGCCCCGCGCTGGCTCTGGCGACGGGGCGCGGTTTGGGGCTCCGTTGTGCGGAGGCCTTGCTGCGCGCGACCACGATCACGACGACGGCCGCAATCACGATGGCGAACCAGAACAGAAACGGGAATTCGGTCATTGCCGGTAGCTACTCAGCCGCCCTGGCTTTCGCGTCGCGCTCCTCTTCGGAGTGCCACACCGCGGCCGCAAGTTCCACCAGGCGATCAGCAAGCGCGCCGGACTCGCCTCGCATCTTCGCCAGAGACTGGGTGCCAATCGACACGTCCACATAGCGAACCTCAAGGAACGCTGAGATCTCGTTCGGGAAAGTCGAGCCAGTTTCCTTGATGGCATCGGCTATCGACTCGTGAAGCGTCGATTCGAAGAGCTCCTCGTGGCCGTCGAGGAGCCGCGCTTCATAGAGGCCGCGGTGAACCTTGCTGATGTGGAGTTCGGGAGTCATGGCAAATCATCGCCGCAATGCCCGCCGCTGTCAGCGGCCTTTGTCACACTCCCGGCGCGCCGAAGCACCATCGCCATGGCGACCCATCGGCCTGTTCGTACGGCGCAGATCAGGAACGGCGGACACTTGTGGTGCGGCATCTGATTGCGCCAATGCCCCACAATCCAAGGATGAGTGCCCCCATTTCCATGACCGTGACTAGCAGAGTGGAGTCCGAGGTAGCCCGAACCCTTTATGCACTGCCGCACTACCTTCCGGCCGATGACGAGCGAATTCTGGCCTGGTCGGACGAGCTCCAGAAAGCCATGACTGCAGGACGAGCACGGGCGTTCGCTGGATTTGCGATTTTGGCCCATCTAACCGGTGATCTGGAAGGAGCAGAGCGTTTTCTCGCTCGCGCGGAAACGTCGGGCTTTAGCGAGATTGAGATGGCCGGCGCTCGCATTCCGATTTTTATGAACCTCGGGTACGCAAGCCGAGCCCTCGCGGAGTGCGAAACGCTAGTCTCTGTCGAGCGCATGAATATCGGCGTTGGCTTGCCCATGGTCGTGGGAAGTGGCGGGCTCAAGTTCGCTGCACATTTATTGGCGCGCGCAGAGGCGGCGGGCATTGATCTCAGCAGTGTCCGGCAGATTTCACAGATTCGACAGATTGCGGGTATCGCTACACGAATCGCAGTCCCGGACTCGCGGTTCTCACATGTCTTGGACATTGCTGGCGCCCTCTTGCGAAAGCAACAGATGTTCTGGCTAGAGGAATCGCCACGATTCACTTACGACCATGAGATGCAATGTGTCGGCATTCGGTATCGAATTGAAGTATCGCCAGATGAAGCCTCGCGGTTGAATGGCGAGCTTATCGACCAAGTTATCGGAGAAGGTCTGACTGACGTTCCACTTTCGATCCGCTTTCTAGGTACTGCCGTCGCAGTGGAGACGAACTGAAATGGCGTTACATCCTTCAGATGTGCTGTCGCTGGCCCGCGAGCTTGCGAACCATCCGCGTCCTTCAGAGGCGCGCGTTAGAGCGATCATTGGTCGCGCCTACTATTCCGCATATCACGAGTGCCTGGCCTGGCATGCAGCGCTTCCTGCGCCCGGACGCCTGCCGTCAGACTTCAAAGGTGGTGATCACATTGAACTGTCAACACGATTGCAGAATCCCGACCCCTCTGTAGCCGAACCTGTGCGCACTTCTTCGATCCGGCGTGGACAGCGACTACGCGGGTTGCATGGCGACAGATGCATAGCCGACTACCAACTGTCTGAAAATCTCGATGTCTTTGAAGGCCAAAACGCGATCTCGGAAGCGGTGAGTATTCGTGCGCTTTAGTTGGTAAACGGCTGCTCTGGCGTACTCTTCGGTGGTGCCGACCTTCACTTCCGCGGCATCGAGCCGAGGCTCGCGCGCAGTCGTGGTGGTGCGTGCCAATGACGAAGGGTGTCGTGTCCTCACCGATAACATCCACACATGCAAGCGCTTTCGCTACCCTGCCCATGAATACACAAATCAGTACGCCCGCAATGAAGGCCTTCGTCATCGGACCAATCGGAGATAAGGATGCGGAGGATGGAAGTCCCGCCCGCACATCTTATGAAGAGGGTATCCAAGTTTTCGAAGACGTAATAGCTCCCGCGTGCACGGCGTTCGGTCTTGAAGCTGTCCGAGCTGACATGATCACTCGGACGGGAGAGATACCTGAGCAGATTTTTCGGCAGCTCCGCGATTGCCCCGTTGTCATTGCAGATCTGACTGGTGCGAATCCGAATGTCATGTATGAGCTCGGACTTCGCCACACCACGGGTCGCGTGACAATTCAGATTGGAGAGAAGGGTAGGCTTCCATTCGACGTCGCGGCGATCAGGACCATCATGTTCAAGCGAACCGAAGCAGGAATTGTTCAAGCGAGAAAGGATCTTTCCAAATCCCTGGCCGCAAACCTCGATACGGGCGGCGACCCAGTCACGGCAACCCGCATTTGGTTCGAGGCGCCCTCAATAGAACAAAAGGAGCCCGACCCTCAAACAACTGGCGTCGCGAGCCCGGCCAGCGACGAAGACGCACCAGGTTTCCTTGAACTATTTGCTGAAATGGAAACGGGAACACAGTCCCTGGTGCAGACAATGGTTGCAGCAGCTTCCATCATTGAAGACATTATCGCCGTCTACACGGAAGCGACAGCGAGCATTCGTCAGGCAGAGGCGCGCGGAGGTGGAGCCTCGGTGCGTCTAGCGATTGCTGAGCTCGCAGCAACGAAGCTCAACGAACAGGCTGCCCGTCTTGAGGTTGTATCTGGTGAGTTTGCTCGCACCGTAGATCGCATCGAACCAGGTATTCAGTACCTGCTTGGGCGCCTTGCGGAGGAGCCAGATCAGCTTGCAGCAGTCCCAGATTTTCCCCTTCAGGTCAAGAATCTCTGCGATGCCGCCCGATCCAGCATAGAAGGCTCAAATGCAATGCGCGTTAATGCGATTGAAATCGGCAAGGCCTCACGCTCCTTGAAACGAGCTGGGGAGCGTCTCGCGCCATCTTTCAAGCGATTCTCGGATACGTCGGGCCGCGTCGCAGACTGGTCTAAATTGCTCGAAAGGTTTCCGCCCCTGCAAGCTGATGCCGAAGAATCGGCAAACGGACACGAGTGACGCCTAACCCCTCGTTCGAGCCCACCCACTACGGCAGGCTTTGTAAGCTCGGCCTGAGGTACGCGGTACATTTTCTCAGTCCAGGCTTACAAAGCCTTCCTCCGCGGGCGGCTCAACTCGAACATTAGCCTTCGCAAAAGAGATCCTATGCGCGTCCTGTATTCTGGAGGAACTATCTGCAGCTTCGAGACGCTGCAGCGTCTGGTGCTGCTGGCGGACGAGATCGCGTTCATGGATCGTCCTTCAGTCAAAGTTGGCAACTTTGGAACGGTAGGTCGCGACTCCGAGTTTCGACGGTTTCAGATCGAGGCCGCTCCGGTCAAGTTCTCCGTACACGCACCTCCAGAGGGCCAAAGACGTGATCTATACCTTAGATACGTTGAGACGGACCTGAGGGACGCGAACTTCTTGCGGATCGTGCTTGACGGGCTGAAAGCCGACGTCACGTTCCAGCAGCGCTTGGTTCAACTTGAGGCGAACTACGGTTGGGGCACAGGGCGGCAAGTACTTGACGAGCTAGTCAAAGACGCCGCGTTGTATGAGGGAAAGTACGGAGCTCCAACGGAGCCCAAGCTGCTCTATGTACCGGACACGGCAGAAGGTCGCCGTCAGACGTTTGCGACCCTGCTAATCGAGGCATCCATTCAAGTGACTAACGCGCTAATTGTTGCGGAAGCCACTGGACTGAGTCCGGTCGCTGACGATCCGTACTTCTGCCGCCTGATTGCTCTACGTGCCTCTGACGCTGCATATGTCTCACAGCCCGCCGCGACCGCGTCGCTACTTGGGCTCGCGATCACCAAGTCTGTTCTCCCAGACGAAACGCTCGCGCGCCTAAAAATGAAGGACTTGTTCGAGTACAGGACCACCGCCAAGGAGGCGTATGGTTCATGGTCCCTAGAAGTCGAGCGTTTGGCACAGAAGCTTGTCGATGTTCCGATAGAGCGGTTTGGTGCCGAGGCAGCCCGACTCATCGTAAGTGAAGTTAGACCGCGAATGCTGGAGCTTCGATCCGAAATGGCTTGTGCGCGCGACAAGCTCTTTGGAGATCTACTAAAGACGGTGACCAAGTGGGAAGTACCGACCATGTCGCTTGCATACTTCAGTAGCTTGAGTCTTCCCACTGCGTTGGCCGCATTTGCGGGCGCGCTAGCTCCCGCAGTTCCGTCGGTGGTCGATTACTACGTGCAGCGGCGAAATCTTGCACGCAAGAATTCCATGGCCTACTTAGTTGGGGTCTCAAAAGTCCTTGACGATGAACGCTCGTAGTTCGCGCGCAGCGACGGTTAACTCAAACGTTGAACGTCTGCTGTCGGGATTCAGCCAGTTCCGCTTTGGTTAAGGGTTGTCCGACACCTGCCAGTGTGAGACCGCGATGCCGAGCATGACAATGGCCTGAGGGCAGGTGTTGGACAACCCTTAACCGAACGGGAAATTCCCCCTGTCCACCTCCGAGTCGCCGCCGCCATCGGTATGGCGTCAAGCATCGATGTGCAAAAGGAGTTCCGTGCCCGTATAAGTCGGCGTGACCTTGAACCCCTGCACATTGATAGCCGAAAACCTGCCCGTCAGCACACCGCTGGAAACCAGCGTGAGCGTATCGCCCACCCTAGGCGCGGCGCCGGGCTTGAAGGTCACGTTCAACGTGCCGCCCAGGGCCGCTACGCCCGCAACACTCAAGCGGCCGGCGCCGTTGCTGCCGATGTTCAGCTGCAGCGTGGCATCGGCCAGCTGGGTGTAGGCGCCTTTCATCGTCACGAGCGAAGGCGCGTTGCAGATCAGCGTGCCGCCGCCCGCATAGACATTGCCCGCGCCGAAGGCGGCTGCCGAATCGGCCTGCAGCGTGCCGGCCACCAGTTGGGTGCCGCCGGCATAGCTGTTGTCGCCACCGAGCCTGAGCGTCCCGCTGCCACGCTTGCTGAGCTTGCCGGCGCCGGAGATGTTGTTGCGCCAGCTGTCCATGGCGTTGAAGCCGCCGAGGCTGGCATCCATCGTCACGACCACGTCGCCGTTGAAGACGCCGTAGCCATCTGCCGCATCGAACAGGTTCAGGCGGCCCCACCCTTCGGGGTCGTCCATCACCGGGTAGCCCGAGGGCACGGCCGTGGTCTTGAGCACCACGCGGCGCTGTGTCGCGTCGAGGTACGGAAGCCGCGTTTCAAGCAGCACCTCGGCGCCCTTGGGCACCACGGCCGGCTTGGTGGCGTCGCCGACCTGCTTGAAGCCGAAGGTCATGCGACGCAGGTAGGCGGCCTTGCTGGCAGCGTGGTCCGCGAAACGATCGGTCGCGGCATCTTGCGAGTGTGCGAAGTCGTTGAACGCGGCCGCATCGGCTGCACCCACCGCGGCCATGAGCACCGCCTGTGCCTGCGCGTAGGCCGCGCTCTTGCGCGCGACGTTGGCGCCGGTGGCCAGGCTTGCGGCCGCGACGGCATGGCCCTGCACCCGGCCGCCGACCACGTCCAGCGGCGAATGCATGCCAGAGAGGATGCGGTTCTCGCCGAGCTCGAGGCCACGCGCCACCATCTCCTGGAAGCGCTGGGGCACGACGTAGGCGAAGGCGACGGACTTGCGCACGGCCTCGGCCGTGTGGCCGCTCACGAAGCCGCCGTCGGTCGTGGGCGTGCTGCTCTTGGCGGGCTCCAGCGCCGGCACCACCTTGACGCTGCTGCTCCAGCGCCATGGCCGCGCGTACTTGTAGTAGCGCTTGGCGGGCTCGGTGGAACCGTTCTCGCCGATGTTGTTGAGCAGATCCACCACGGTGCCGAAGCTCGGGTTGGCCGCACCGGGCACGCCGATGTCGCTGCCGCCATCGTTGTAGAGCACGGTGGTCGCGTCGGAGGCGATGCTTGTGATGGTGGTGCTTTGCTGCGTGGCGGTGCGCCAGGCGGCCGTGAGCGGGCCCATGCCATCGCTGATGCTGTAGCCCTTGCCGCGGCGGTCGTCCAGGTAGGCGGCCAGTTCCTGGGCGGCGGTGCGCGCGTTGGTGGCGTCTACAACGTACTGGATGTTGCTGTTCAACACCGCCGCGTTCAGAACCTTGCCGTCGCTGGAATCGCCGGGAATGCCGCTCCAGGTGGAAGCCACCACGGCCGGAAAGCCCGCTTGCGCCGAGGCCGACACGCCCGCATCCACGATCAACGTGCTGGGCTGCCAGAAGTCGAGAAAGCCGGCCACCACGCGCACGCCCGCATTGGTTTCCTTGGTGGCGTAGCGCGCATCGCCGCGCTGGTTGGTCGCCACGTTGTCGACGAAGGGCGGTGTCGCGGCCGGGTCGGGTGCGGGCGCGGTGTCGGTAAAGCCCAGATCCTTGGGCGGGCCGGCCACCTCGACGACCGCAGGCGGATTGGTGGCTGCGGGCGGTGTGCTGACAATGGGAAACGAGGCGCCGCCGCTGCTGCCGCCACCACCGCATGCCGAAAGGCAGAGTGCTGCGACGAGGGAGATGGCGAACGGACGGGCAGATGACAGGAGGGACGACATGGTCGCGCAATCTATCCACGCAACAAGTCATCTCTGTTACGGACCTTCCGCTGCCCCGTGGATGGGGTCAGAATTGCGGCAAACGCTCGCTTCCAGGCGATGCGGTTGGGAACCGAGGCCATGAAACGCTGGTTGACCGCCCTCTTCGTGCTGCTGCTCGCCGGCTGCACAACGCTGCCGCCGCGCATCGCGCAGCCTGCCAGCAACGCCATCGCCGTTACCGACGTCACGCCCCTCGGGCGCATCGCTGAGGCGAGTCTGGCCGATGCACCCGGAGGCGACACGGGCTTCAGGCTGTTACCCAGCGGCGAGATGGCCTTCGATGCACGCCTTGCGCTGGCCGAGGCGGCCACACGCTCCATCGATGCGCAGTACTACCACATCCATGCCGATACGGCCGGCGCCGCGTTCCTCGCGGCGCTGCGGGATGCCGCGCTGCGCGGCGTGCGCGTGCGGCTGCTGGTGGACGACTACTACGCCGGCGAGCTGTACCTCCTGCTGCGCGGGCTGGCCGCGTATCCGAACGTGGAGGTGCGCCTGTTCAACCCGCTGCCGGCGCGCTACGGCACGCCGATCGGTCGCATGCTGATGTCGCTGCACGACTACGCGCGTGTCAACCACCGCATGCACAACAAGCTCTTCGTCGCCGACAACCAGTTTGCCGTCTACGGCGGGCGCAACATCGCCGACGAATACTTCACGCGCCACGGCCAAGCCAACTTCATCGACCTCGACGTGCTCTCCGCCGGCGCGGTCGTGCCCGAGCTGTCGGCGAGCTTCGACCGCTACTGGAACAGCGAACAGGTGTGGGCGCTGGAGCAGCGGCTGCATGCGTTGGAACGCGTCATGAAACCCGCCGAGCGGCGCGCCGACTTCGACATGCGGCTGAAAGAGATCGCCGGCCCTCCGCCGAACGTGCCGCCGCGCGACCACCTGGGCCAGAGCACGGTGCGCGCGCAGATCGCGCAGGGCCGCTTGCAGTTGCTGCCCGGCACGGCCCGCGTGCACGACGACCCGCCCGACAAGGTGGTCGGCCCGGTGGACACGAACAAGGCCACCCGGGCGATGCGCGCCAAGCTCGACGTGATCGCCGGCGCGCGCGAGGAGGTGGTCGTCGTCAATCCATATTTCCTGCCCGGCCCGGTCGGCCTGCGCATGATGCGGGAGGCCCAGCAGCGCGGCACGCGGGTGCTCATCGTCACCAACTCACTGGGCTCCACCGACGAGCCGCTTGTGTACCGCTCCTACTCACGCTACCGCCCCGAGATGCTGAAACTGGGCGTACAGCTGTACGAGTTCGGTCCCGAACTGGTGCGGCGGTCGGACAGATTCGGAGCCTTCGGCAAGTCCACGCCGCGCCTGCACGCCAAGGTGGTGGGCGTGGACCGGCGCTGGATGGTGGTGGGCTCGGTCAACCTCGATCTTCGCTCGGCGGTGCTGAACACCGAGTTGGGCGTCACCATCGACTGCGCGGCGCTCACGCTTCAGGCGCTCAGCCTGCTGCGCGCCGATGCCTTCGCAAGCATGTACCGGCTCCAGCTTGGTGAAGACGGCCAGACGGTCGAATGGCATCTGCGCGACGACAGCGGCAAGACGCAGGTGCGGCACGACGAGCCGCACGCGAGCCTGTGGCAAGGCGTTTCGCTGTGGCTGCAATCGGTGTTCGTGTCCGAGAACGACTTGTAGCCATCAACGCGCGATGCGCACGATGCGCGCCGCGCCAATGGCCGTCACTGCCAGCGCCTGCTTCGTATCGAAGAAGGCGGGCGCGCGCACGACGGTCGATGTGCCAACCTGCTCGACCTGCACGGTGCCCAGCAGCACGAGCAAGAGCTCGCCGGCGCTCACCTCGGCGCGCTCGCCGGCGGCCAGCGGCCGGTGCTGCCCCGTGTCGACGACCGCCAGCCGCGCCGCGCGCTCCATCGTCTTCCACGTCGGCAGGCCACGCACGCAGTCGTCGAAGCGCCGCGCCGCGAAGTTCTTCCAGAGGATCTCGCTCAGTTTCGGGTGCGCTTCGAGGATGGAGAACAACGCCGCGCGCGAAATCTGGATGAGCAGCGTGGCGGTGGCGGTGCGCAGCGAGGCACTGCGCCGTTCGCCGCTGAGCATGGCGATCTCGCCGAACATGTCGCCGCTGGCCAGCTCGTCGATGATGGCGTCTTCGTCTTCGCCTTCGCCTGCGCCCCCGAGATCGGCCAGCACATAGACGGCGCCGCGCGCAATCACGTAGAGCTCGTCGCCGGGGTCGCCGGCACGAAAGACGATCCTTCCCGCGGGAAGCGCAACGATTTGCGCGCTGCGTGCCAGCGTGGCCAGGCTGGGTGCGCCGAATGAGCCGAACAGTGCGGTCGCCTCGAGGCGCCGGACGACCTCGGCCGGGCGCAGCAACTGGCGGCCGATGGGCAGGCGGTACAGCATCGCCGTCAATCCCTCCCTGCGCCGCGCGTAGCGCTCGCCGAAAAAGGTCGAGATCATGTGCCAGAGGTTGTGCGGGTCGATCCTGGCGAGGGTGACGAGTCCGTCGCCTTTGCCGTAGCCGGGGTTGGCCTCGATGAAGAAGCGCGCCGCGGGCTTGTTGGATTGGCGCCAGTAGTGGCGCTCGACCTCGGAGTCGCGCGTGATCCAGTGCACCTGGCGAGTAAGCGGGTTGTCGGAGGTCACGCGCTCGAGGCCGAACGAGTTTGCCAACTCGTCCATGACCTCGACCACGGCCGGCGGCGGCGGATGCCGGGTGCTCGGCCAGATCACGTCGAAGTGCTTGGCAAACAGGCAATAGCTCGAAGGGTGCACCAGCGAGCCGAGGTAGTAGACGCGCCGCCCGGGGTAGCGCAGCAGGTAAGGCACGCCGAGCTTGAGGCCGAAGCGCGTGTTGGTATTGCCACCCCGGTAAGCGCGCAGCGAACCGGCCTCGGCACGAAAGATGGCGCTCGCCTTGCCGGCCAGTTCACGCTCGAAGATGTGCAGCGCGAAGTAGCCGACGATCTCGCCTGCGTGGTTGCGGTGCACGTTGATCCAGGTGTGCTCGGCCCGGGACTCGACCACGTACTTCGCGAACGAGTCGCGGCTGACGCCGTCGAACACCTCGCAATGGACCTTGTAGAGCGCATCGATGAACTCTTCCCGCGCGGCGGGGGCGAGCTTGCTCGGGATGACGATGGCGGATTTGGCGATCTTCGGCATGGGTGTCGGGCACCGAGGCGCCGTCGCGCCGCGGCATACTGACGGCCATGCTCGCCGAACCGCCGCCCCTTTGCAACCGCCGGCTTCCGGCCGAGGCGCTCGCAGTCCTCGCCGAAGGTTGCGGGTTCCTGCTGCTCGGCCTGGCGCGATGACGCCTTCGCTCGCCCTGCACCCGCTGTTCGCCGGCATTTCGTCAGAGGCGCTCGCCTCCCTTGAACCACACCTGCAAACGCGTCGCTTCGAAGCGGGCGACATCATCCTGCGCGCCGGCGTGCCGTCGGCCGAGCTGTTCGGGCTGATCGACGGCGCTGTGCGTGTCGAGCTGGCCGGGGGTGGCCGGCGGCTGCTGCTGTTGCCGCCCCAGTGCTTTGGCGAGCTGTCGGCGCTGACCGGCGATCCGGTCTCGGCCAACGTCGTCGCCCAGCGCGATGTGCAAACCTGGGTCCTCTCGGCCCCCGTTCTCTTGGAGGCGATGGCGCAGGAGGTCGCGTTCTTCCGCAACGTCGCGACCTTGCTGGGGCTGCGCCTTCGCGAGCGGACGCGCCGTGCGGCGGCGGCACGGCCGCGCGTCGTGCTGGTGCCGACGGGGGAGGAAGGCGACCCGATCCTGCTGGTGGCGCTTGCTCGCGGCTTGCAGCACTACGCGCCCGGCTCCGAGCACGACGAGTCGCGCGACGACGCGGCAAGCGGCGCGCAGCGCATTCGCCGCTGGCGGGACGTTGGGCCGAGCGACGCAGTGCTGCTGCTCGGTAGCGGCCTGGCCGGCAGCGCGGCGTTGCTGGCGGAGCTCGATGCCGATGACGCGTTGCTGGTCACCGCGGACGATCTGCGTCGCCTCCCTGATACGCACGCCGCCCCCGTCGTCTGGCGCCCGGGTGCGCTCTCCGCGGCGGCGGCACTGCAGCGCTGGTGCCACGCGGTGCCGCGCGACGAGATCGACGCTGCGGCATCGGGCGGCGACTGGTCGCGGGCGCGCCAGCCGGCGCTCGATCACCTCGTGCGGCGGCTTTGCGGCCGGGAGGTGGGCGTGGCCATGAGCGTGGGCGCAGCTGCCGGGCTGGCGCACCTGGGGGTGCTCGAGGTCCTGGAAAGCGATGGGCTGCCGATCGACTTCCTTTGCGGCTCGAGCATGGGGGGTGCCGTGGCACTGGCCTTTGCCCGATTCGGCAGCGCGCGCGCTGCGACCGAGAACGTCCTGCGCGTGGTGGCGGACTTCGCGCGCGCCAGGGGCATGCAATGGCTGCCACGCGGCTCGCTCATCTCCGCATCGCGCATGACGACGCTCACCCGCGAGCTGTATGGCGATGCCACGTTTGCGCAGTTGCGGTTGCCGGTCGCGGTCGTCGCGGCCAACCTGACGATGGGCAAGCGTGCCGTGCTCGACAGCGGCGCCGTGGCGCCGGCGGCACAGGCCACGGCGGCGATCCCGGGGGTGTTCGCCGCGGTCCGGCTCGGCGACTCGGTATTCGTCGACGGTGCAGTCGTGTCGCGCCTGCCGGTCGACCTGCTCGCCGCGCGCGGCTGCGGCTTCAGGCTCGCCGCGCTGGTCCGACCCACCTATCCCGAGGCGGCCCCCGATGCTGCGCGCGCCGCCGATCGCTTCGAACAGCGACTGCGTCGCCCGTTCGGCCTGCGCGCCGCGATGGGCGGTGCCTGGCGCTTGCAGGGCTGGTGGGACGCCGCCGCCCAGGCCGATCGCGCCGACCTGTCGCTGACCGTTCCGATCCCGGTCGGCGAAGGCTTCAACTTTGCGGCGGCCGAGGCCATGGTCGACTGTGGCCGGCGCACGGCGCTGGAGCGTCTGCCGCAGATCCGCCTGGCGATGCAGCAGGTGCTGGCGCCAGGGGTGCCTTGAATATGCGATTCCCTTGGGGCGTATAAGACGGCTTGGGGGAGTACATCACGTGAAAATCATCATCCTCGGCGCAGGCCGAATCGGCGAAAGCGTGGCCGGCACGCTGGTGTCGGAGCGAAACGACATCACCGTCATCGACACCGACGCGGCGCGCCTGCGCGAACTCGAGGAACGCATCGAACTGCGCGGCGTGGTGGGCAGCGGCATCGAGCCCGACGTGCTGGCCGAAGCCGGTGCGCGCGATGCCGACATGCTGATCGCCTGCGCTGCACAGGACGAAACCAACCTGGTCTGCTGCAAGGTCGCCCACCAGGTGTTCGGCATTCCGACGCGCATTGCGCGCGTTCGTTCCAATGCATTCAAGGACGACAGCCCGCTCCTCGGCAAGGAAGGCTTTGCCGTCGATCGCGTGATCTGCCCCGAGGAATCGCTGACGCGCTACATCGGCAAGCTGGTCGAGTATCCCGAGGCGCTGCAGGTGCGCGAGTTCGCGAACGGGCTGGCCTGTCTGGTGGCGGTGCGCGCTGTGGCCGGCGCGCCGTTGGTACGCCACAGCATCGCCGAGCTGCGCGAGTGCGTGCCCGATGCCGACATGCGCATCGTCGCAATCTACCGCCGGCTCGAGAACGAGCCCGACCGCTTCATCATGTGCGAAGGCCAGACGCTCATCGAGCCCGGCGACGAGGTGTTCGTGCTGTCGGCGCGTGAGCACCTTCAATCGGTCCTGTCGGCGCTGCACCGCGACGACCATACCGGTCGTCGCGACGTCGAGCGCATCATGATCGCAGGCGGCGGCCGCGTGGGGCTGCGCCTCGCAAGACAACTCATCGAGACCGGCCGCAAATACCAGATCAAGCTGCTGGAGCGCGACCACGCACGTTGCGTGCTGCTCGCCTCCGAGCTGCCAACCGGCGTGCTGGTGCTGCACGGCGACGGCACCGATGAAGACCTGCTGGAAGACGAGGGCATCGAGGACATCGACCTGTTCCTCTCGCTCACCAGCGACGACGAGGACAACATCATGGCCAGCCTGCTGGCCAAGCGCCTGGGAGCGCGGCGCGTGCTGGCGCTGATCAACCGGCGCAGCTATGCAGAGCTGATGCACGGCACGCAGATCGACATTGCGCTGTCGCCCGCGCAGACCATGCTCGGCGAGCTGCTGGCCTATGTGCGGCAGGGTGACGTGCAGGCGGTACACAGCCTGCGACGCGGCGTGGCCGAGGCCCTGGAGATCGTGGCGCGCGGCGACCGCAAGACCTCGCACGTGGTCGGGCGCAAGATCTCGGACATCCAGCTTCCCAAGGGCGCGCAGTTCGGCCTGGTCATGCGCGGGTTGCCGGAGATCGGCGCGGTTCCGGCCGGCGGGGCGCCGCCGACGCCGGCGAAAGTGATCATCGCGCGCGGCGACACCGTGATCGAGAGCAACGACCACGTCGTGATCTTCGTGCCGCGCAAGCGCCAGCTGCGCGAGGTGGAAAAGCTGTTCCGCGTGAGCGCCACCTTCTTCTGACACGACCGGCCTCGTCCCATGAGCGACTTCCTTCCGGTGTTGCGCGTGCTCGGCGCGCTCTTGACCTTCTTCTCGCTCGGCATGTTCGTACCGTGGGTCATTTCGTGGACGCACGCGGACGGCCTGCGCCATGTGTGGGCTGTTTCTTCCGCGATCTCGTTTGTCTGCGGGGCCGCGTTGTGGGGCGGCCTGCGCCGCCACAAGCGCGAGCTGCAACCGCGCCACGGCATCTTCCTGGTGTCGTTCACCTGGGTGCTGCTGCCGCTGTTTGCCACGCTGCCACTGATGTGGGCACTCGACGCGATCGGGCGGCCGATCAACTTCACGCATGCGTACTTCGAAGCGGTCTCGGGCCTCACGACCACGGGCGCGACAGTGCTCGTCAAACTGGACGAGCTGCCGGTGTCGATCAACGTGTGGCGCACCTTTCTGCAATGGCTCGGCGGCATGGGGATCCTGGTGCTGGCGGTGGCCATCCTGCCGCTGCTGGGCGTGGGTGGCAGCCAGCTCTTCAAGGCCGAGGTGGCCGGCCCGATCAAGGACAGCAAGCTCACGCCGCGCGTGAAGGAAACCGCCAAGGGGCTCTGGGGCATTTACGCGACGTTCTCGGCGGTCTGCTTCCTCGCGTACTGGGCCGGTGGCATGACGGCCATCGACGCGGTGATGCACATGTTTGCCACGGTGAGCCTGGGCGGGCTCTCGTCGCACGACGCGAGTTTTGCGCACTTCGCGTCGCCGCTGCTCGAAGGCGTGGCGGTGGTTTTCATGCTCGCAGCCAGCTGCAACTTTGCGCTGTATTTCGTTGCGATGCGAAAGGGTCACTGGCGCGGCTTCTGGCGCGATCCGGAGTTGCGTGCCACGCTGATCGCGCTTGTCGGCGGCGGTCTGCTGGTGGCGCTGGTGCTGTGGGTCAAGGGCGTCTACGGGCCGGTGGATGCGCTGCGCTATGGCGTGTTCCACGCCATCTCGGTCGGCAGTACGACCGGGTTTGCAACCGTCGACTACCTGGCCTGGCCGGTGTTCGCGCCGCTCTTCATGCTATTGCTCTCGAGCGTGGCGACCAGCGCAGGCTCTGCCGGCTGCGGCATCAAGATGGTGCGGGTTCTCATCCTTGTGAAGCAGGCGCGGCGCGAGATGACGCGCCTCGTACATCCGCGCGCGGTTCAACCGGTGACGCTCGGCAATACGGTGGTCGACCACCGCGTGATCTTCTCGGTGCTGGCCTTCATGCTGGTCTACGGCGTGACCACGATCTCGCTGAGCATGCTGTTGGTGCTGACCGACCTCGACCCGGTCACGGCCTTCAGTGCAGTGCTGGCCAGCGTGAACTGCACCGGCCCAGGCCTCGGCACCATCGGTCCGGCCGGCAATTTCGGCGGCCTGACAAACTTCCAGGTGTGGGTCTGCACGTTCGCGATGGTGCTCGGCCGGCTGGAGATGCTGAGCTTCATTGCGTTGCTGACCCCCTCGTTCTGGCGCAAGTGAGCGCGCGCCGAGCGCAGCCGCGAACTGCCTCCCGCTGAGCGACTCAGGCCGCCAGACTATTCGCGCTGCCCGAGCCTTCGTCCAGCGAAACGCGTTCTACCCTGAACAGCCTGCGGCCTTCCCGCGTCATTCTGAGCAGCGACCGGGGGCTGTTCGCGTCGATCGGTGTGCCATGGACGAAGTCGACCCACTCGAGCCAGCCTTGCTCAACGAGCGCATTGCAGACGTCGGGCGACAGCCCGTTGCCGTTTTCCACCGCAAGGAACGCCTGTTTGACAACGGACGGACTCAACGACATGACCTTGCTCCCCGGAGTTGAGGCCGGTGCCCCACCCTGGGCAGCCTGGCTCGAAAGATTGCGGTTGGCTTTCTGCTCTCCGTACGCCGCAACCTGCAGGGCACGGGCCGCAAGGCAAATATGAGCAAGATCGACGCCAGCGCCGGCCAGCATCAACACCCGGCGCTGCAACCCCGTGAACGCACGGCGCGCCAGCAGCAGCGGCTGGCGGGCGGTGCGTCTGCGCGAGACGGACTCGAGCGCAGCGGCGACAGAATCTGCGGTCCGGTCGTTTGCACCAGCCTGGTGACGCACCGACTTGGCCAGCGCCCTGAGTTGCCAGGTGCTCAGACGCGGCAATGGCAACGGATCGTGCATCATGATGTAACCAGCCGGATTACGACCGGAATGGCAACCGCCAGGATGCAGAGCAGCACGTTTCGGCGCCAACCGGCGGCGTTCAGTTCGCGCTGGGTGGCTCGGTAGGATCGAGTGAAAGCCGCCAATTCAGTTGGGTCGGCTTTGTCTTTCCACCATTCGTGGGAGGTCTGGGCTGGGTGTGTCATGTAAGCAATTGTGATTACCAATTGCTTACCTTGCAAGACAATTTTTCACACTTTAGTACTCCTTTGTGGGTAGTACTCAAGTTCGGCCACTGCGCTGGCCGACCGGCTGACACCGGTCAGTTTCGGTGCCGCCTCAGGGTGATGGCGTCCACGGGCAGCCCGGAATCCTCCAGCGATTTCTCGAGCTGGGCCCAGTTGGTTTCGCCCAGACGGTGCGCTTTCACGAAATCGCAGTCGTCGGCGCCGCCGTCGGCCTGGATCTCCCGCGCGAGATCCTGGAAAGCCTTGGCGCTCAGGCCGATCATCTCTGCCCTGACGACGATCGTCCCGCCCGGCGGGAGCTTCCTGATCAGGTCGTCAAGGGATTTCATGCGGTGAACGCTATCACGAACCGGGGACGCCTTCGATGCGAAGCCGGCCACTCGCCCTCAAAAGTAAGTACATTTAGCTACATGGATACAAAACCTGACATGTGGCGCGACCGGCCCGAGCGCGAAGACCGAACGACTTCGTTTCAGACCCTGGACGCGGTGCGCCCGGCAACGGGCATCCCGATGTGGGTCAAGGCGGCCGTCGTCGTGGTGCTGATGTTCGGCTTCCTGCTGGCGCTCAAATCGATCCTCGGCTGGTAGGCCGGGCGCCGTCCCGGCGCGCCGTCAGCGGCTGCGCTGCTCCACCGGAAACCGGTTGGCCATCATGCGGCCCATCTGCGTGATCTCGGTGACGGCGGCGGGCGGTTGCACATGCCCGGACAGGGTGCGAACCGGCGGCGCGATCTCGCCCTTGGCGAGTCCGGCCAGCATGAGCACGCGCAGCATGTCGATGTCCGCCCCCGCGGTCAGGTGAACCGGAAGCTTCTCTTGCATGAGGCGATGGAGCAGTTTGAACGACATGGCCTGAGTCTGCCAGATTCGTCTCTCATCTCGGCCAGAATGACGCGCCATGCACGTCCACGAAGCCGTCACCTCCCGCCGCTCGACCCGGGCGTTTCTTCCCAATCCCGTGCCGGCCGAGACCATCCGCCGGGTGCTGTCGCTCGCAGCACGCGCACCTTCGGGCGGCAACCTGCAGCCCTGGCACATCGACGTACTGGCCGGCGAGCCGCTCGATGCGCTCAAGGCGCTGATGCAACAACGGCTGGAGGCCGGCGTGCAGGAAACGCCCGCCTACGACATTTATCCGCCCGCCCTGCCCTCGCCATGGCGCGACCGGCGCTTTCAGGTGGCGGAAGCCATGTACGCGAGGCTTGGCATTCCGCGCGACGACAAGGCCGCCCGGCGCCGCTGGCTCGCCAACAACTACGCCTTTTTCGGCGCGCCGATGGCGCTGTTCTGCTCGGTGGATCGGCGCATGGGGCCGCCGCAATGGTCCGACTGCGGCATGTACCTGCAGACCGTGATGCTGCTGCTGCGCGAGGAAGGGCTCGACAGTTGCCCGCAGGAATGCTGGGCGCGCTACCCCGAGACCATCGGCCGCACGCTGCAGTTGCCGCCTGAGCGGATCCTGTTCACCGGCATGTCGATCGGCTGGGCCGATCCGGCGCATCCGGTCAATGCGCTGGAAACGGATCGCGCACCGCTCGAAGAAACGGTGTGCTTCAGGGGCGTCTGAGCCTCAGGCGACCGGATCGGCGAAACTTGGCGCGCGCCGCGCCATGTTGGCGTTGACCGCCTCGGCCTGGTTCGCGCTGCCGATCAGCGCCTGCTGCTCGATCGACTCGGCCATCAGCAGTTCGGCCGCGCCGAGGCTCATCGCGGCATTCAGCAAACGCTTGCCGGCGCGGATGGCATCCGGGCTCTTGCCCGCGATCTCGTGTGCCATCTGCAGCGCTTCGGCCAGCGGGTCGGCCGCGAGCCGCGTCGCAAAGCCGATGCGCAGCGCCTCTTCGCCCGAGAAGATGCGGCCTGTGAAGGTGAGCTCGCGCACCACGTCGGTTCGCGCCAGTTCGCGCATCAGCACCATGCCGGCCATGTCGGGCACCAGGCCCCACTTGATCTCCATGACCGACATCCTGGTGTCGGGCGCGACGATGCGAACGTCGGCCCCCAGCGCCACCTGAAGCCCGCCACCGAACGCAACGCCGTGCACCGCCGCGATCACGGGCACCGGCACCTGGCGCCACACCATGGCGACCTGCTGCGGGGCGTTGGCCAGCCCGTGCGAGCGCGCCAGCAGGTCGGCACCGATGCCCTCCCCCATGCCCTGGAAGGACTGCATGTCGAGCCCGGCACAAAAGGCGTCGCCGCGGCCCGCGATCACCACGGCGCGCACGGTGGTGTCGTGCTGGAGCTTCTCGCCGACCTCGATCAACGCGGCAAACATCGCGGGGTCGAGCGCGTTCATCTTGTCGGCGCGGTCCAACTGCAGTTCGACCACGCCGTCGGCGTGGCGGATCGATTCGATTCGGTGGGTCATGGGAGGTCTCCTTGCTCCTTGCGAGTATGGCGCGGCTCCACGGGTCGGCGATGATGCCGCTTCATGACCCTCGATCGACGCCATCTCTTCAAGACCAGCGCTGCCGCCGCGGTCGTCGCCCTGCTTGGCGAGGGCTGCACCAGCCTGGCTGCGACGCCCGGCCGTGTGCTCGGCTTCACGGGCGTGCCCGCCACGCTGGCCGATGGCATCACGGTGCCGCCCGAATACCGCTACGAGTTGCTGTACCCGTGGGGCGCACCGACCGGCGTCGCGGCATCGATGCCGGCCTTTGCGCCCGACGGTTCCAACAGCGCGGCAGACCAGGCCGTGCAGGCCGGCATGCACCACGACGGCATGCACTTCTTCGCGCTCGGCGCCGACCGCGGCCTGCTGGTGATGAACCACGAGTACACCGACGAGCAGTTGCTCAACCCCGCGGGCGCCACGCAATGGACGGCCGAGCGGGTGCGCAAGTCGCTGCATGCCATGGGCGTCTCGGTGATCGAGGTCGAACGCAAGCCGCAAGGCTGGCGCCAGGTGCTGCCATCGCGCTACGCGCGCCGCGTGCACGGCTACACGCCGATGCGCATCACCGGCCCGGCGGCCGGCTCGCCGCGCATGCGTACCGCCGCCAACCCGGCGGGCGATCAGGTGTTCGGCACCTTCGCCAACTGCGCGATGGGCGTCACGCCCTGGGGCACCTACCTCACCTGCGAAGAAAACTTCCATGGCTATTTCGGCGGGCCGAAAGAGGCGGCCGCGCAGTTGACCGAAGCGCAGCGACGCTACGGCGCCATTCCCGGCGGGCAATGGGTCGACTACTGGCGCTTCGACGAGCGCTTCGATGTCAGCAAGCACCCGAACGAGCCGAACCGCTTCGGCTGGGTGGTCGAAATCGACCCGTTCGACCCTGATTCGGTGCCGCTCAAGCGCACTGCGCTGGGCCGCAAGCGCCAGGAAAGCGCCACCTGCACGCTCACCAAAGACGGCCGCGTCGCCATTTACATGGGCGACGACGCGCGCTTCGAATACATCTTCAAGTTCGTGAGCCGCGACAAGGTGGTGCCGGGCCAGGACGCAGCCGCCCGCCGCGCCAACCGCAGCGTGCTCGACCACGGCACGCTCTACGCGGCGCGCTACGACGCCGGCGGCCGGGGCCAATGGCTCGAACTGCGGCATGGCCAGGGCGGCATCGACGCTGCCGGCGGCTTCGCCGACCCGGCCGACGTGCTGATTCACGCGCGGCTGGCCGGTGACATCGTCGGCGCCACCCGGATGGATCGCCCCGAGTGGATTGCCGTGCATCCGCAAACCGGCGAGGTGTACGCCACCCTCACCGGCAACGACCAGCGTGGCGCGCCCGGCAGGCCCGCGGCCGACGCGGCCAACCCGCGCGCCGGCAACATCTACGGCGGCATCCTGCGCTGGCGCGAAGACGACGCGGATGCGGCCAGCACGGGCTTTGCCTGGGATCACTTCGTAGTGGCCGGCGATCCGAAGCGCCCGGATGCCAGCGCGCGCTACCCGAGTGCCGACGCCGATGCCTTCGGCAACCCGGACGGCCTGGTTTTCGACAGCGGCGGCCTGCTCTGGATCCAGACCGACATGGGCGGCCCGGGCATCGGCAAGGGCCCGATGGCCGCGCTCGGCAACAACGCGATGCTGTGCGCCGACCCGGCGACGGGGCGCATCAAGCGCTTCCTGGTGGGGCCGAACGGCTGCGAGGTCACCGGTTGCGTGGTGACGCCGGATCGCCGCACCCTGTTCGTCAACATCCAGCATCCGGGCGAGACGCGCGAGGATGGCAGCGCCGCGCCGAACAGCGCCTGGCCCGATGGCAAACTGCCGGGCAGCGCCCGCCCGCGCTCGGCCACGCTGGCGGTGCAGCGACGCGACGGCGGTATCGTCGGCACCTGAGGAGACAGGCATGAGCATCCGCATCGTCCGCCTCGGCAGCGAACGCGCCGCCGGCGAAGGCCTTCGCATCGGCACGGTGCGGCGCCCGCCGCGCGGCGTGCCCAAAGCCGAGTTCGCCAGCCAGAACTGGTACGACGTCTGGTATCCGAATCTCGCGCCTTCGGCCGAGACCATGAAGCTCGGGCAGGACGCAGAAACACCCGCGCAGTGGAATGCTTTCACGCGCGCCTACAAGCGCGAGATGGCCGAGCCCGACGCAAGCCGCAGCCTCGACCTGCTGGCGGCGCTGTCGCACCAGAGTGCGTTGGCGGTCGGCTGCTACTGCGAGCACGAGGCACGCTGCCATCGCTCGCTGCTGCGCGGCCTGCTGGCCGAACGCGGCGCCGCCATCGAAGGCTGATCAGCCGCCCGTGCCGCAGCGCTCCAGCGCCTCGAACGCGACGATCTCGATCTGGCCGTAGCCCAGGGAAATCATGCCTTCCTGCGCCAGCGCGTTGAGCTCGCGCGACAAGGTCTGGCGCGTCACGCCCAGCATCATGGCCAGTGCCTCCTGCGACAAAAACACGCGGCGGCGCGGTTCGGACGACTGCGTCGCGTCGCCGCGAGAGAGGGTGATGAGGCGCCGCGCGACGCGGGCACGCAGGCCCCGCAGCGTGGCGTCTTCCATCAGCGCATAGAGGCCGCGCACGCGCGCTGCCAGCAGCGCGGCCATCGCGTTGGCGAACACCACGTCGCGCATCAGTTGCGCAAAGGCCTCGGGCGGCACCACCAGCAGGTCGAGCGCGCCCAGCGCAGTGGCATCGTGGGTGCGCGGCGAGCCGTCGATCAGCGAGATCTCGCCGAACCAGTTGCCGGGCTCGAGCACCGCGAGGATCGCTTCGCGCCCGTCCTGCCGCAGGGTGGAGATCTTGATCATGCCGGCCGCCAGCCCATACAGGCCGCTGCCCGCCGCATGCACCGGGTCGCCCTGGCGGAACACCATCGCGCCGCGGCGCCAGTGCGTGAGCTCCGCGGCACCGAGCAGCGCCTCGCGCTGGGGGCGCGGCAGGCTGGCGAACCACGGGTTGGCACCCATCGCGTCACGCAATGCGGCCGGCAACTGGGGCTTGGGTGGCGTTGGCATTCGATTCGTAACCGGGGGTTTACGCGGGCACTCAACTGTCATTTTTCGGACAGTTTGGCAACGAGCCGGAGTCTACAGTGGGCCACCCCACAGGAGATATCCCGATGAACGCAAGAGCGACCTTCGTGCGCATGCAGGACAGCACGCGTGAAGACTGGCAAACGATCGGCGGCGAGTTCATGCAGTTCGCAGGCGGCCTGCCGCAGCGCGTGGTGAAGCACCTGCAGCTGCTCGAAGGCGACTACGGCGGCTTTCCGATCGACCGCTACACCCACTCGCTGCAGACCGCCACGCGCGCCTGGCGCGACGGCCGCGACGAGGAGTACGTGGTGTGCGCGCTGCTGCACGACATCGGCGACACGCTCGGCAGCTTCAACCATCCCGACATCGCCGCCGCGATCCTCAAGCCCTTCGTGAGCGAGGCCAACCACTGGATGGTGCAGAACCACGGCATCTTCCAGGGCCACTACTTCTTTCACCACATCGGGCTGGACCGCAACCTGCGCGACAACTTCAAGGCGCATCCGGGCTACGAGCCCACCGCCGAGTTCTGCGAGCTCTACGACAACCCGGCGTTCGATGCGAAAGCCGAAACCCTCCCGATCGAAGAATTCATGCCGATGCTGCAGCGCGTGATGGCGCAGCCCAAGCAGAGCATCTACAAGGCGGCGCTGCAACAGCCCGCCACCGCCTGACACCCCAAGGAGCAACCCATGAACGCCACCACCCAGTCCGAAGTCCAGCAACTCGTCTCCGCCGAAGAATGGCAACTGCGCGTCGACCTCGCCGCCTGCTACCGCCTCGTTGCGCTGTACGGGTGGAGCGACCTGGTCTTCACGCACATCAGCGCGCGCGTGCCCGGCCCGGAACACCACTTCCTGATCAACCCCTATGGCCTGATGTTCGACGAGATCACGGCATCGAGCCTGGTCAAGGTCGACCAGCAGTGCAACAAGGTGATCGACTCGCCCTACCCCGTCAACCCGGCCGGCTTCGTGATCCACAGCGCGGTGCATGCCGTGCGCGAAGACATCCAGTGCGTGCTGCACACCCACACCAAGGCCGGCATCGCCGTGAGCGCGCAGAAAAACGGCGTGCTGCCGATCAGCCAGCAATCGACCTTCGTGCTGGCCTCGCTGGCCTACCACGGCTATGAAGGCGTGGCGATCCGCGACGACGAGAAGGTGCGGCTGCAGGCCGACCTGGGCGAGGCCAACTTCCTCATGCTGCGCAACCATGGCCTGCTGACCTGCGGCAAGACCATCGCGGATGCTTTCCTCTCGATGTACACCTTCGAGAACACCTGCCAGATCCAGATCGCCGCGCAGTCGGGCGGCGGCGAACTCACGCAGGTGGATCCGCGCATCGTCGAAGGCGTCGGCCATGCGATGAAGGTGCAGACCGGCGGGCTCGGCGGCAGCTTCGTCTGGCCGTCGCTGATCCGCAAGCTCGACCGGATCGACCCGGGCTACAAGGACTGATGCGCAGCATGCAACACCCTCTCTCCACCACCGCTTTCGCCCTTACCCGTCGCGCCGCGCTGCTGGCCGCGGCGCTCGCCCTGGCCGGCTGTGCCGGCATGGGCGCGAAGCCGGCGCCGAAGGAGATCAACGTCATGACCTCGGGCGGCTTTGCCGCCGCCTATGACGAGCTCCGCCCTGCCTACGAACGCCTGAGCGGCGACACCGTCAAGACCGCCTACGGCTCCTCGATGGGCGGTGCCGCCGACTCCATTCCGAGCCGCATGGCCCGAGGTGAACCGGTCGACGTGGTGATCCTCGCGCGCCCGGCGCTCGACGCGCTGGTGGCGCAGGGCAAGGTGGTGGCGGGCAGCCAGGTCGACCTGGTTCATTCGTTGATCGGTTTCTCGGTGAAGAAGGGCGCGCCCAAGCCCGACATCAGCACCGTCGAGGCCCTCAAGCGCACCTTGCTGGCAGCGCCGTCGATCGCGTATTCGGCCAGCGCCAGCGGCACCTACTACGAGACCGAGATGCTCAAAAACCTGGGCATCGAGGCCGAGGTCAAGCCCAAGAGCAAGCGCATCCTGAGCGAGCGGGTCGGCACCATCGTGGCGCGCGGCGAGGCCGCACTCGGCATGCAGCAGGTGAGCGAGCTGCTGCCCATCCCCGGTACCGATTTCGTCGGCGTGCTGCCGCCCGAGGTGCAGCGCATGACGGTGTTCTCGGCCGGCATCGCGACCACCTCGAAGGAGCCCGAAGCGGCGAAGAAGATGATCGCCTACTTCATCTCGCCGGCCGCCGAGCCGGTGATCAAGAAGAGCGGGCTGGAGCCGGCCCGCGCTCGCTGAAGCGGCATGGAGCTGCGCCAGCTGCGCTACTTCGTCAAGGTGTGCGAGTTGCGCAGCATGGGGCGCGCTGCGGTTGAGCTGGGCGTCGTCACTTCGGCGCTGAGCCAGCAGATCAGCCGGCTCGAAAGCGAGCTGTCCACGCGCCTGCTGCAGCGCGCGTCGACCGGCGTCACGCCCACCGATGCCGGCATGGCCTTCCTGCACCAGGCCCAGCTGACGCTGCGCCATGCCGAAGGCGCGGTGCACGCCGCGCAGCAGGCGCGGCTGTCGGGCCACGTGAGCGTCGGGCTGGCACCGACCACGGCCTCGGTGCTCGGCGTGCCGCTGATGCAGGCCATGCGCGAGCGCTACCCCGACGTGCGGCTGCACATGGTGGAGGCGCTGTCGGGCCATCTGTCGACCATGCTGCAGGCGCGCCAGCTCGACCTGGCCGTGCTGTTCCAGACCCCCACGCCGCGGCGCTGGAGCGTCGCGCCCCTGCTCGACGAGAAGCTGTTCGTGATCTCCGCGCCGACGCTGGCGCAGCGCCCCCTTGGCGCGAAGGTGCGGCTGTCGCAGCTCGCGGACGTGCCGCTCATCATGCCGAGCGCGAGCCACGGATTGCGCGCGGCGCTGACGGCCGCGTTCGCACGCGTGCGCGTCGCGCCGAACGTGGTAGCCGAAGTTGACGGCCTCGCGCTGCTGATGGACGCGGTGCGGGCCGGCCAGGGCGCCACCATCCAGCCGGGTGCAGCCACCGCCCGGCATTCGGCCGAGGACGTGGTGCGCTGCCAGATCACCGACGCGCACGTCGGGCGCCGCAACCTGCTCGTCAGCCTGTCGGACGACGAACTCTCGCCGGCGGCGCTCGCCGCGCGCGTGGTGATGGCCGACACCGCTCGCCGGCTGGTGCGCGACGGGCTCTGGATCGGCGCGCGTCTTCTCGAAAACTGAACACCCGTTGCCTCAACCGGCCTTTCGGCCGGCGCAGGACGTGCCTACAGTCTCCTGGAATCCCACGGAGACAAGAAGATTGACCGATGTACTGGTGGTCGGCGGCGGCAACGCTGCACTGTGCGCGGCGCTGATGGCGCGCGAGGCCGGCGCGAGCGTGCTGCTGCTCGAATCCTCGCCCCGCGCCTGGCGCGGCGGCAACTCGCAGCACACCCGCAACCTGCGCTGCATGCACGACGCGCCGCAGGACGTGCTGATCGACGCCTACCCCGAAGAAGAGTATTGGCAGGACTTGCTCAAGGTGACGGGCGGTCTCACCGACGAGCACCTGGCCCGGCTCGCGATCCGCGCCTCGTCGGGCTGCCGCGACTGGATGCGCAGCCACGGCGTGCACTTCCAGCCGCCGCTGTCCGGCGCGCTGCATGTGGCACGCACCAACGCTTTCTTCATGGGCGGCGGCAAGGCACTGGTCAATGCCTACTTTCGCAGCGCGGAGCGGCTCGGCGTGCAGATCCGCTACGACACACCGGTCGCGTCGATCGAACGCGACGGCGACCGCTTCGTGGCCGTGCGCACGGCCAGTGGTGAACGCATCACGGCAAGGAGCTGCGTGCTGGCGGCAGGCGGCTTCGAGTCGAACCGCGCATGGCTGCGCGAAGCCTGGGGCCAGAACGAGCGCGGCGAATGGCCGGCCGACAACTTCCTGATCCGCGGCACGCGCTTCAACGAAGGCGTGCTGCTCAAGCACATGATCGAGACCGGCGCCGATGCCATCGGCGATCCGACGCAGGCGCACATGGTGGCGATCGATGCGCGCGCACCGCTGTACGACGGCGGCATCTGCACCCGCATCGACTGCGTCTCGCTCGGCGTCGTGGTGAACCGCGAAGGTGTTCGCTTCTACGACGAGGGCGAGGACTTTTGGCCCAAGCGCTACGCCATCTGGGGCCGGCTGGTGGCGCAGCAGCCGGGCCAGGTCGGCTATTCGATCATCGACCAGAAGGCGATCGGCCGCTTCATGCCGCCGGTGTTTCCCGGCACTATGGCCCACACCCTCGCCGAACTCGCCGGCAAGCTCGGCCTGCCCGAACAGGCGTTCGTACAGACGGTGGAGGCCTACAACACCGCCTGCCGTCCCGGCCACTTCGACCACACCGCACTCGACGACTGCCGCACCGAGGGCCTCGCCCCCGCCAAGACGCACTGGGCGCGCCCGCTCGACACACCGCCCTACTACGGCTACGCGCTGAAGCCCGGCATCACCTTCACCTACCTCGGGCTCAAGGTGAACGACGAGGCCGCCGTGCATTTCGGCGGCCGGCCCAGCCCCAACCTCTTCGTGGCTGGCGAGATGATGGCTGGCAACGTGCTCGGCAAGGGCTACACCGCCGGCGTCGGCATGGCGATCGGCACGGCCTTCGGCCGCATCGCCGGCACGCAGGCGGCACTGGCAGCAAAGACCGAGGCCGCACATGCGAGCGCTTGAAGCCCTGACGCGCGAAGCCAGCGCACTGGCCAACGGCACGCGCACTGGCGGCGCGGTGATCCCGATCCTGAGCGCACGAGAGGCCGAGGTCGGCCGCCAGATGCAGATCTGCAACGCCTGCCGCTACTGCGAGGGCTTCTGCGCGGTGTTCCCGGCCATGACGCGCCGGCTCGAGTTCGGCAAGGCCGACATCCACTTCCTGGCCAATCTGTGCCACAACTGCGGCGCCTGCCTGCACGCATGCCAGTACGCGCCGCCGCACGAGTTCGCCGTCAATGTGCCGAAGGCGATGGCCGAGGTGCGCGGCCAGACCTACGCCGACTACGCGTGGCCGCCAGCGCTCGGAAAGCTCTACCAGCGCAACGGCCTCACGTTGTCGCTCGCGCTGGCCGCGGGGCTGGCGCTGTTCCTGATCCTGGGCGTGGCCGCCAACGGCTCGCTGTGGGGCAACGCGTTGCAGGGCAACTTCTACCGGCTGTTTCCGCACAACCTGCTGGTCGGCCTGTTCGCGCCGGTGTTCCTGTTCTCCGCGCTCGCGCTGGCCATGGGCGTGCGCCGCTTCTGGCGCGACGTGACGCCCGCCACCGGCGGAGCCGCGCTCAGCCCGCCCGCCGCGGCCGAGGCCGCCGATGCAGTGCTGCGCCTGAAGTACCTCGGCGGCGGCCACGGCGAGGGCTGCAACGAGGCGGACGACGCCTTCACGCTGGCGCGCCGGCGTTTCCACCACCTCACGTTCTACGGCTTCCTACTGTGCTTTGCGGCCACCAGCGTGGCCACGCTCTACCACTATGTGTTCGGCTGGGTCGCACCCTACGAGTTGCCGAGCCTGCCCAAGCTGCTAGGCGTGGCCGGTGGCGTGAGCCTGATGGCCGGCACGGCCGGCCTGTGGTGGCTGAACCGCCGGCGCGATCCGCTGCACGGCGACGCCGCGCAGAAGCCGATGGATATGGGCTTCATCGCGCTGCTGTTCCTGACCAGCGCGAGCGGCCTCGCGCTCTGGCTGGGCCGCGGCACGCCGGCGCTGGCTTTGCTGCTGTGCCTGCACCTGGGCGCGGTGATGGCGCTGTTCGCCACCCTGCCCTACGGCAAGTTCGCGCACGGCATCTTCCGCACCGCGTCGCTGCTGCGCCACGCCATCGAAAAACGCCGGCCCAGCCCGATCGGCCTGGGCGCCGAATGAATGACAACCGGGTCGCGGGACGCGGGCCGTGGTGGTGCACAGCAGGCGCGCAGCGGCATACACTGGCCGCTCCCCGACCCCACCTGGAGCCTGCATGAAGCGACTCGCTGCCACCCTCGCCCTGTTTGCGGCTTGCGCCACAACGCCGCTGCATGCGGCCACGCTCGAGACGCGCAGCTACACCGTCGAGATCACGCCGCTGTGCGGCGAGCGCGTGACCGACTGCGAGCAGTTCGCGTACGCCGGCACGCACAACCGCAACGGCAGCCGCATCAACCTGACCGGCAAGCCCGGCATGCGCGCCTGCCCGCCAGGCTGCGACCCAACCGGCTACCAGTTCTACAAAGGCAACGTGAGCTACTTCGTCGGCAGCGACGGCTGGCTGATCGTGCACGACGGCCGCAAGACCGTGCTGCGCGAACGCGGCACCTGGCGCAACTGAGCGGCGCAAGCGCATGACGAGCACCGCACCCATCTCGCCCGACATCGCACGCGCCTTTGCACCGGCCGGCGTGCTGCGCGCCTCCATCAACCTCGGCAACCCGATCCTTGCCAACCGCGACAAGGCCAGCGGCGAGCCGGTCGGTGTCTCGATCGATCTGGCGCAAGCACTGGCCGGGCGGCTCGGGCTGCCGATCGAACTCGTGGTGTTCGACAAGGCCGCGCAGTCAGTCGATGCCGTGAAGAACGGCGCGGCCGACATCGGCTTCTTCGCGATCGATCCGGCGCGCGGCGAGGGCCTGCGCTTCAGCGCGCCCTACGTGTTGATCGAAGGCAGCTACCTGGTGCCGCAAGGCTCCGCCCTGGAGCACAACGACGAAGTCGACCGCGCCGGAACGCGCGTGGCCGTGGGCTCGGGCAGCGCCTACGACCTGTTCCTGACCCGCGAACTGAAGCAGGCAACGATCGAGCGCGTGGCCAGCGCGCCGGCCGTGCTCGCGGCGCTGCTGGCCGGCCAGGTCGAAGTGGCCGCAGGCATCCGCAAGCTGCTGGAAGACTGGGCGCAGCAGCACGCTGCGCTTCGCCTTTTGCCCGGCCGCTTCATGGTGATCCAGCAGGCCATGGGCCTGCCCGCGGATCGCGGCGCCGACGCGGCCGCCGTGCTCGCCGACTTCGTGGAAGCCATGAAGGCGAGCGGCTTCGTGGCGGATTCGCTCCGGCGCCACGGCATCGTGGGCGGTACGGTCGCCCCTCCTTCCGCCTGAATACCGCGCGTTTTCCCTGATTTTCTGGACGGCTGATCGTCAGTTTCGGTTTCTACGATGAACAGCAGCACGGCATCCGGGCTGCATGTCCGGCACGCGACCGTGCCTTGTTCTTCCACCATCGAAGGAGACATCAGCCATGCAGATCACCGGTATGTTGCAGGGCGCCCGCCTGCTCGAGTTCGCGGGCTTCCCCGCCTCCGAAGTGCTGGGGCCCGGCGCGAGTGAAGAAGAGATCAAGGCCCTGATCGACAAGTACGGCCTGATCTTCATCAAGCCCGTGTTCAAGGGCGGCATCGGCAAGAAGGGCAAGGCCGGCCTGCTGGGTCGCGCGAAAGACCTGCAGACCGCACTGGCCGAAAAAGAGCGTCTTTACTTCGCCGAGCACCAGGTCGGCCACGTCAAGGCCAAGGCCAACGGCGTGACCTTCGAGGCCGGTGTGCCGGCCAAGCACGAGGTGTATTTCTCGATCAGCGACTCGACCCGTTTCCGCGCGCCGATGATGACGCTCACGCACATGGGCGGCATGGACATCGAGGAGCTCGACAAGAGCCAGGTGGCGATGGTGCCGTTCGATCCGCTCACCGGGCTCAAGGCCTTCGTGGTGGCCAACGCGCTCACCGAGATCGGCGCACCGAAAGAAATCATCTCGCCGCTGGTGCAGCAGTTGCCCAAGCTGTGGGAGCTGTTCCACAACTTCGGCATGACCACGCTGGAGCTCAACCCGATCCGCATGCGCGAGGACAAGAAGGGCCGGCTCACGCCGGTGGCCTGCGACTTCAAGTGCGGCTTCGACCGCGACGACCCGCGCTGGCTGCGGCTCAAGCTGCCGCCGCACCTGTTCGCCGCCGACTACTCCAGCTTCGAGCAGGAGATCAACACGCTGCGCACGCACCAGGGCCAGAGCGACGTGTACGTGATCAACGACCGCGGCACGGTACTGGCGCCGACCTTCGGCGGCGGCGCCAACTCGCTGGTCACCGAGATGCTGGGCGACGACGCGATCATCAGTTCCGATTTCGGCGGCAACCCGCCCTACGAAAAGATGAAGGAGGTGGCGCGCATCTGCTTCAAGCACTGGCTGCGGCAGGCCAACGTGCTGTTCATCATCGGCGGCAAGAGCAACAACACCGACATCTTCGAGACGCTGCGCGCCATGGCCGACGCGCTGCGCGAACACTTCAGTGCGCACGGGCCGACGCCGCTCTACGTGGTGGTGGGCCGCGGCGGGCCGAACCTGGTGCGCGGCATGGGCGCGCTGCGCGACACCTGCGATGCTCTGGGCCTGCCCTACCGGCTGTTCGGCTTCGACTCCGACATGAGCGAAGTGATCCAGTTCGCCAAGAAGGTCGACACCTGGATGAAGGCCGGTGGCCGCGAACAAGTCGCGGCACGCCTGGGCATCACCGCCCCCGCCACAGCTCCCGTCACCGCCTGAAGCACGAGGACACATCATGCAGAACAACTGGCAGAACAAGGGCGTGGGCGGCTTCAAGTACCACGTCGGCATCAGCTCGCTCACGCAGGTCGCATCGCGCGACGACCGCGTCTGCGTACTCAACATCCTGGGTGGCGAATCGAGCGAAGTCACGCCGGTGAGCCACGTCTACTCGGGCGGCAACGTGGTCTGCGGCACGGCGCCCGGCAAGGGCGGCGCGGTGCTCGAAACCAGCATCGGCAACATCCCGGTGTTCAACAACGTGCGCGACGCGCTGGCCGCTGGCCACCGCTTCAACTGCGGCGTGGTCTACCTGCCGCCCTCGGCGGCGCGCGACGGCGTGGCCGAGCTGATCCGCGTGAACCCCGACCTGCGCAAGATTTTCATCATCACCGAGAAGATTTCGGTGCACGACGCGCGCGAGATCCGCGCCATGGGCCAGCAGCACGGCATCGACATCTTCGGCGCCAACGGGCTCGGCGTGGCCGACTCGTGGAACCAGGTGCGCATTGGCGGTGCGCTCGGCGGCGACAACCCGGGCGACTCGCTGCGGCCGGGCTCGATCGCGATCTTCTCCAACTCGGGCGGCTTCTCGACCACCATCGCGCAGTACCTGCGCATGGCGGGCTGGGGCACCACCACGGTGGTCAGCAGCGGCAAGGACGTCTACATCCACTACGCCGCGCCGGAGTTCGCGTTTGCACTGGCCAACGATGCGCGCAGCAAGGCGGCGGTGCTGTACTGCGAGCCGGGCGGCTTCTACGAACTCGAGGCGAAGTTCACCAAGCCGATCGTGGCCTGCGTGGTCGGCCGCTGGAAGAGCAAGTTGACGCGCGCCGTGGGCCATGCAGGCGCGATGGCCGGCGGCAGCGACGACGCGCAGGCGAAGGAACGCTGGTTCATGGACAAGTTCGGCGTCGATGCCCTCTTCACGCCCGAGAACCCGGTGGTCTCGGCCAAGGGTGCAGTGGTGGCCAACATCGCCCACATCCCGGCCGCGCTCACTGCCGTGATGCGGGCCAACGCCACCCTGCCCGACTTCACCCCCGAGGGCAACCTCGCGCTCAAGCCGTGGTTCGGCTCCGACGAAGGGCTCGACCTGCCCGATGAACTGCGCCTGCCCGTGGTGGAGGCGCTGGCACCCTACAACGAACAGGTGGCGGTGCTCAACACGCAGATCGGCGGCGTGGTGCCGCGCCAGGCCATGAAGGATGCGTCGGGCGCCTCGCAGATGGACGCGAAGACGCAGGTGAGCAGCCTGCACGGCATGAGCATGCTCGACGCGGCCACACTGCCGCTCGAATCGAACGTGGCGCTGGCGCTGGTGCACGACGCCGGCGGCGAGAACGACCGCCGACTCATCGCGCCGACGGTCGCGGCCTACATCAACCTGTACGGCCGGCCCGAGCTTGCGGCGGCCGAGGCCAGCCGCGAGGCCGGCAATGCGCCCAACGCGGTGCTGGCCGCAGCGGCGTCCATCGTCGGGCCGAAGCGGCAGGAGGCCGCGCGTGCGGCGCTGCACGTGATGATCGAGCGCTTCCATGCGGCCGGCCTCGGCAACGAGTTCGGCGCGTCGCTGAACGAGGCTTTCGACCTGGGCAAGGTCGACACCTCGAACCTGCCCGCGATGACCACCAACGTGCCCGACGCGCGTGCCGAGGCGTTGATGGCCGGCGTCGCGGCGCGCGGCGGCCGCTCGGTGTTCCTGCGCTGGCTCCAGCACCTTGGCGGCCATCCGACCGAAGCCGCGGTACTCGCGGCGATCTCGGCCACGCTGGCCTGGGGGCCGCTGTCGCGCAAGCGCATCTCGCGCATCACGGCCGAGAGTTTTCCGTGGTGGCTGCAGCTGTTCGGCACGCTGATCGGTGCGTCGGCCGGTGCGTCGAAGCACACGCCCGATGCCTTCTGCGGCATCCCGCAGCAGCAGATGCTGAACTCGCTGAGCCTCGGCGAGATCGCCTTCGCCGCGCTGCTTGGCCACACGCCGGGCGAGGACGACCTGTTCGCCTTCCAGACGCTGGTGGGCCTGCTGCTCACCAACGGCCCGGGCGCCATCTCAGCGCAGGGCGCCAAGGGCGCGGTGTCGGCCGACGGGCCCGAGCAGCCCGAGCGCGTGCAACTCAACAAGGCGCTGGTCGGTTTTCTGACGCACACGGGGTATGCGCACGGTGGCAATGGCTACGAAGGCATTGCCTACCTGGTCGAGCAGTTCAAGGGCAGCGGCCTGAAGGACCCGAGCGCGAAAGAGCACGGCATCGATCTACCGGCGCTGGCGGTGAAGGCGGTCGAACAGTACGCGCACTACAAGAAGCAGAAAAAGACGCTCGGCAGCCTCGACATTGCCAAGCTGCCCGGCGTGAACCATCCGGTGTTCAAGGACAAGCCGGTCAACCACGACCCGCGCGAAGTCTTCATCGCCGAGCTGTTCGAGCGGCGCGGCGAGACCAACGTGTTCCACCAGTTCTACCGCGCGCTGGTGCAGCAGCTGTTCGATGCCGGCGTGTCGCGCAATGTCTACTGCGTGAACATCGACGCCGTGATCGCGGCGCTGTTGCTGAAGATGCTGTGGAAGCCGCTGCAGGCCGGCGAGATCGGCGAGCGCGATCTGGAAACGGCGGCCTTCACGATTTTCCTGTACCCGCGGATGCTGGGCTGCGCAGCGGAGATCGACGACCACCTGAACCGCGGCCGCAACATGGACACGCGCACTGCCGCGTCGCTCTGCAAGTTCTTTGCGTGACCGTGCGCGGCGGGCCGCCTGATACGGTCTTGATCTGGGCGCTGCGGTTTCGGGGTGGGCTCAGGGCTCAGAGCGCCAGCAGCCGGCAGAGCTGGTCGGCGCCAAGTCGCTGCGGCTGCGCTGGCCACACGTCGAGCAGTGCCACCATCTTTGCGTTGCGCGGTGCGGTGAGACCGTTGGCCTGCGCGAGCCGGACCACCTCGCCGCAGAACGCGTCGATCTCGGTGCGGCGGCCGAGCGCCAGGTCGTCCGCCATGCTGGAGCGGGCCTTGGCGTCGATGCGCAGCATGCGCGCGGCGACCATGCGAAACAGCCAGGTGGGCAGGCGCAACACCGTCGGCAGGCGGCGCGCCGGCACCGCGGCGAGTTGGGCCGGCGCAATGCCGGCCGCATCGAGCGCGGCCATGGCCTCGTCGATCAGCGCGGCAAGGCAGCGCCGGTAACCGCGCTGCAGCAGCTCGTCGCGCAGCGGCAGGCCTGACAGCGCATTGACCGGGTTGTTGAGGTTCAACAGCAGCTTGCCCCACTGGATCGCCACCAGGCCGGCGCGCAGGTCCAGCGGCACGCCGGCGCGCTCGAACACCGGCAGCCAGGGCAGCAGCAGCGCGTCGTCCTGTGCCGCGAGACGCCCGACCGTGCCGCGGTGGAACGCGCCCGGTGCCAGCTCGGCGATGTTGTACGGCACCATCGCGGGCAGCACCTTGAGCGACGGCGCCGCGGCCGATGCCGCGGCTGCATTGGAGATGCCGTTCTGCAGCGACAGCACCAGCGTGCCGGGCGGCAACGCCGCCGCCAGTTCGGCCGCGGCCTCGGCGGTGGCGCTGCTCTTCACGCACAGCAGCACCAGGGCCGGTGCCGCATCGACAGGCACGGCGCCAGCCAAGCGCAGCGCGCTGGCCGGCACGCTGTGCGCCGCCGCGTCGATCGCGCTGAGCGTGAGGCCCTGCTGCGCGATGGCGTCGAGCACGCGCGGCCGCCCCACCAGCGTGACCGGCACGCCCGCCGCCGCGAGGCAGCCGCCGACATAGCAGCCGACGCTGCCGGCGCCCATCACGAGTACGGCGCCGGCGGTCATGAGATCAGTTGGCGCGCTCGGCGACCCAGCCCTGCACCGACTTGAGCGCCGCGGCCAGGCCGGCCGGATCGGTGCCGCCGGCCATCGCCATATCGGGCTTGCCGCCGCCCTTGCCGCCGACCTGCTGCGCCACGAAGTTGACCAGCTCGCCGGCCTTGACGCGGCCCATGGTGTCGGCCGTGACGCCGGCCGCGATCTGCACCTTGCCGCCGTCGACGGCGGCCAGCACGATGGCGGCGGTCTTGAGCTTGTCCTTGAGCTTGTCCATGGTGTCGCGCAGCGTCTTGGCATCGGCGCCATCGAGCTTGGCGGCCAGCACCTTGATGCCGTTGACGTCGACTGCCTGCGCCACGAGCTCGTCGCCCTTGGACGAAGCGAGCTTGCCCTTGAGCGACCCCACTTCGCGCTCGAGCGCGCGCACCTGGTCGAGCACCTGCGTGAGCCGGCCCTGCAGCTCGGCGGCAGGCGCCTTCAGGGTCTGCGCGGCCGTGTGCACGGTCGATTCCAGATCCTGCAGATAGGCCAGCACATTCGCGCCGGTGATCGCCTCGACCCGGCGCACACCCGCCGCCACGCCGCTCTCGCTCGTGATCTTGAACAGGCCGATGTCGCCGGTGCGCGAAACGTGCGTGCCGCCGCACAGCTCGCGGCTGGAGCCGATGTCCAGCACGCGCACGGTCTCGCCGTACTTCTCGCCGAACAGCATCACCGCGCCGGTCTTCTGGGCCGACTCGATGTCCATCACGCGCGCCTCTGTGGCCACGTTGGCCAGGATCTCGGCGTTCACGCGCTTCTCGATCTCGAGGATCTGCGCGGGCGTGACCGGGGCGTTGTGCGCGAAGTCGAAACGGGTCTTGTCGGCATCGACCAGCGAGCCCTTCTGCTGCACATGCCCGCCGAGCACTTCGCGCAGCGCCTTGTGCATCAGGTGGGTAACGCTGTGGTTGCGCATGGTGGCGGCGCGCAGAGCGCCATTGACCGCGGCCTTGACCACATCGCCGACCTTCAGCGTGCCTTGCGTCTGCGTGCCGTGGTGGCCGAACACGTCGGCCTTGATCTTCTGCGTGTCGTCGACGCCGAACTGCACGCCCTCGGCCGTGAGCAGGCCCTGGTCGCCGACCTGGCCGCCGCTCTCGGAATAGAACGGCGTGTTGTCGAGCACCACGATGCCGGGCTGCCCTTCCTTCAGTTCGGAAACCGATGCGCCTTCGAAGTACAGCGCAGCGACCTTGGCCTGTTCTTCGAGGTGTTCGTAGCCGGTGAAGGTGTTGCTGGCGCCTGCGTACTCGACGTTGCGGTCCATCTTGAACTTGCCGGCGGCGCGGCCCGCGGCCTTCTGCTTTTCCATGGCGGCGTTGAAGCCGGCCTCGTCGACCGCCACGTCGCGCTCGCGGCAAACGTCGGCCGACAGGTCGAGCGGAAAGCCGAAGGTGTCGTGCAGCTTGAACGCGACTTCGCCCGGCAGCACCTTGGCGCCGTTGGCCAGTGCCGCATCCAGAATTTCCATGCCGTTGGCCAGCGTTTCGAAGAAGCGCTCTTCCTCGGCCTTCAGCGTGTCGGTGATGCGCTGCTGGTCGGCCGTGAGCTTGGGGTACGCCTCGCCCATGATCGCGACCAGGTCGGGCACCAGCTTGTGGAAGAACGGCTTCTTCTGGCCCAGCTTGTAGCCGTGGCGGATGGCGCGGCGGATGATGCGGCGCTGCACATAGCCGCGGCCTTCGTTCGAAGGGATCACGCCGTCGGCCACGAGGAACGCGGTGGCGCGGATGTGGTCGGCGATCACGCGCAGGCTCTTGTGGTTCAGATCCTTCTCGCCGGTTTCGCGGGATGCGGCCTTGACCAGCTTATCGAACAGGTCGATCTCGTAGTTGCTGTGCACGTGCTGCAGGATCGCGGCCAGCCGCTCCAGGCCCATGCCGGTGTCGACGCAGGGCGCAGGCAGCTTCTTGACCGAACCGTCGGGCTGCATGTCGAACTGCATGAACACGTTGTTCCAGATCTCGATGTAGCGGTCGCCATCTTCATCGGGCGAACCGGGCGGGCCGCCGGCGATCCCGGGGCCGTGGTCGTAGAAGATTTCGGAGCACGGGCCGCAGGGCCCCGTGTCGGCCATCATCCAGAAGTTGTCGGACATGTAGCGGCCGCCCTTGTTGTCGCCGATGCGCACCACGCGCTCGGGCGGCAGGCCGATCTCCTTGGTCCAGATGTCGTAGGCCTCGTCGTCTTCGATGTAGACGGTGGCCCAGAGCTTTTCGGCCGGCAGCTTGTAGACCTCGGTCAGCAGCTCGAAGGCCCACTTGAGCGATTCGCGCTTGAAGTAGTCGCCGAAGCTCCAGTTGCCCAGCATCTCGAAGAAGGTGTGGTGCCGCGCCGTGTAGCCCACGTTCTCCAGGTCGTTGTGCTTGCCACCGGCGCGCAGGCACGCCTGCACCGAGGCCGCGCGCACATACGGGCGCTTGTCTTCGCCAAGAAACACGTCCTTGAACTGCACCATCCCCGAGTTGGTGAACATCAGGGTCGGGTCGTTGCCGGGCACGAGCGGGCTCGAGGCCACCACCGTGTGACCCTTGGAGGCAAAGAAGTCGAGAAATGTCTTGCGGATGTCGGCGACGGTGAAGGTGGGCTGGCTCATCGGGATCTGGTTCTGCGCAGGCGCGGGAACGCGCCTAAATGCTTGATTTGCTTGAACATTCGATTATAGGTTTGGGGCCTGTTCCAAGGCCCCGGGGCGGCCGAAGCCCTCAGTCTTCGCCCTGCGCCGCGAGTTCCCCGCTCTGCTGCTCGACGCTGCGCTCCAGGAAGCGCCACAAGCGCTCGTCCTCGCTGAAGGCCACGTTGAAGCGCAGCCACCCGGTCGGGCGCGGGTTCACCAGAAACAACTGCCCCGGGCCGAGCATGATGCCCTCGCCTGCGGCGCGCTGCGAGAGCTCGGCACTGTCGGCGATGTCCGGATGGCGGGCCCACAGGTACATGCCCGCCGCGGGCTCGTGGAACAGCTCGAAGCCCCGCGCTTCCAGCCGGCGTGCCACGGTGCCATGGGCATGCGCCAGCCGGTCGCGCAGCGCCTTGAGATGCTTGCGCCAGCGGCCGTCGGTCACCACGCCGAAGGCCAGTCGCTCGGTGATGTCGGACGAGGTGAGGCCCGACACCATCTTGAGCTGGGCCAAGTCGCCCAGCAGTTCGGGCTCGGCAACGACATAGCCGACCCGCAGGTTCGGCGAGATGCTCTTGGAGAAGCTGCTCACGTACACCACCTGCCGCAACTGGGCGAGGCTTGCGAGCGATGGCCGCATGGAAGCGTCCATGTCGGCATAGATGTCGTTCTCCACCAGCACGAAATCGTGCGCCTGCGCCAGCTGCAGCAGCCGCACCAGTTGCGGCAGCGCCGCCATCGAGCAGGTCGGGCTTTGCAGGCGCGGCTGGGTGAAGAAGGCCTTGGGCCGATGAACCGCCAGCAGCGCTTCCAGCGCCGGCAGGTCGTAGCCCGTGGGGGTACGCGGCACCCCGATGGGCTCCACCCCCAGGAAGCGCAGCATGAACATCAGGTTGGGGTAGCCCGGGTCGTCCACCAGCACCGCATCGCCCGGCTTCAGCAGCCGGCGTGCGACCAGGTCCAGCGCCTGGCTCGAGCCCTGGGTCAGCAGCACCTGCGCCGCGTCCACCTGGATCTGCCGCTCCGACAGCGATTCGGACACCGCCATGCGCAGCGCCATGTGGCCGAACGGCAGGCCGTAGCCGCCGATGTCGGCACCGTCGGAGGCGAGCTGGCGCAGGCTGCGGCGCACGCCGTCCTCGAACAGCCAGTCGTGCGGCAGCCAGCCGCAGCCCGGCTTGAGCGGCAGGTTGCTGTTCTCGAAGATCTGCTGCAGATACCAGCGCGCATCGAAGCGCGGGTCGGCGCGTGGTGCGCTGGCGGCACCGCCGCCTTCGTCGCTGCGCCGCTTGACGAAAAAGCCCGCGTTGGCCCGCGAGACCAGCAGGCCCTGGGCCACCAGCCGGTCGTAGGCCTCGACCACGGTGAAGACGCTGACGCTGTGCGCCGCGGCGAAGGCGCGGATCGAAGGCAGCTTGCTGTCGGCCTTGAGCTTCTGGCTGCCGATCAGCCCGCGCAGCCCCTCCACGATCTGGCTGACCAGAGGTGTCGGCGATTCGGGGCGAAGAATGAGCATCGAGAGGGCCTCGGCAAACCGGCGTGCACCATATTGAGGAAAGTATGTACAGGATACAAGACCAGCACAGTCCACCGGCCGATCGTGCCGGGTGTACATGGCAGCGCCACCCTGCAAAACCTACAGTGCCGGCATCCCATCCATCCGGACACAGAATCCCATGCAGCGCGAACCCCACCTCAGCAATGCCGCCCTCATGGCACGGCGCACCGCCGCCGTCGCCCGCGGCGTCGGCCAGGCCCATGAAATCTTCGTCAGCCGCGGCAGCAACGCCGAGGTCTGGGACGTCGAGGGCCGGCGCTACATCGACTTCGCCGGCGGCATCGCGGTGCTCAACACCGGCCATTGCCATCCGGCGATCAGCGCCGCCGTGAAGGCCCAGGTCGATCTCTATTCGCACACCTGCTTCCAGGTGCTGGCCTACGAGCCGTACGTCGAGCTGGCCGAGCGGCTGAACACGCTGGCACCGGGCAACTTTCCGAAGAAGTCGATTTTCCTGAGCACCGGCGCCGAGGCGGTCGAGAACGCGGTGAAGATCGCGCGCGCTTTCACGCGCCGCCCCGGTGTCATCGCGTTCACCGGGGGGTACCATGGCCGCACGATGATGACGCTTGGCCTCACCGGCAAGGTCGCGCCCTACAAGGTCGGTTTCGGCCCCTTCCCGGGCGAGGTGTTCCATGCGCTGTACCCGAACGCGCTGCACGGCGTGAGCGTGGACGATGCGCTGCACTCGGTCGAGCTGCTGTTCAAGAACGACATCGAGCCCGAGCGCGTGGCGGCCTTCATCCTGGAACCGGTGCAGGGCGAAGGCGGCTTCTATGTGGCGCCGAACGACTTCGTCGAAGGCCTGCGCGCGCTGGCCGATCGCTACGGCATCCTGATCATCGCGGACGAGGTGCAGACCGGCGCCGGCCGCACCGGCACCTGGTTTGCCAGCGAGCAGTGGCCGGTGGCGCCCGACCTGATCACCACCGCCAAGTCGATGGCCGGCGGCTTCCCGATCTCGGGCGTCGTGGGCCGCGCCGAGGTGATGGACGCGCCGGCGCCCGGCGGCCTGGGCGGCACCTATGCCGGCAGCCCGATCGGCTGCGCCGCCGCGCTCGCGGTGCTCAAGGTGTTCGACGACGAGCAGTTGCTGGCCCGCAGCAAGGCGCTGGGCGAGCGGCTGAAGGCAGGCCTGCGCCGCATCGCGGCCGACGAGCCGGCCATCGGCGACGTGCGCGGGCTCGGTTCGATGGTGGCCATCGAACTGTTCGAGCAAGGCGACACGGCCCGGCCCGACGCCACCCTCACCCGCAAGGTGGTCGCCGAGGCGGCCCGGCGCGGGCTGATCCTGCTGTCGTGCGGTACCCATGGCAACGTGATCCGCGTGCTGGTGCCACTGACGGCATCCGACTTGCTAGTGGACGAAGGCCTTGCGCTTCTGGCGGACAGCTTCGCCGCGCTGCGCTGATCGACCTCCTCCTCTGTGAACACCCCCATGACCGAAGAACCCCTGGTGCGATTCCAGCGCGTCCAGAAAACCTATGACGGCGAGCACCTGGTGGTGCGCCAGCTCGACCTGGACATCCATCGCGGCGAATTCCTGAGCCTGCTCGGCCCTTCGGGCTCGGGCAAGACCACCACGCTGATGATGCTCGCGGGCTTCGAGTCGCCCACCTCGGGCGACATCCTGCTCGAGGGCCGGCAGATCACCCGCACGCCGCCGCACAAGCGGCACTTCGGCATGGTGTTCCAGAACTACGCGCTGTTCCCGCACCTGAGCGTGGGCCAGAACGTGGCCTATCCGCTCACGGTGCGCAAGGTGGCCAAGGACGAGCAGCAAAAGAGGGTGCAGCGCGCACTCGACATGGTGCAGCTGAAGGGCATGGCCGACCGGCTGCCGGGCCAGCTCTCGGGCGGCCAGCAACAGCGCGTGGCGCTGGCGCGCGCGCTGGTGTTCGAGCCGCAACTGGTGCTGATGGACGAGCCGCTCGGCGCCCTCGACAAGCAACTGCGCGAACACATGCAGCTCGAGCTCAAGGAACTGCACCGCCAGCTGGGCGTGACCTTCGTCTACGTGACGCACGACCAGGGCGAGGCGCTGACCATGAGCGACCGCGTCGCGGTCTTCAACGAGGGCGTGATCCAGCAGCTCGACACCGTCGACCGGCTCTACGAGATGCCCGCCAACCGCTTCGTGGCCGGCTTCGTCGGCGACAACACGGTGCTCAAGGGCACGCTGCAGGCCGGTGGCGAAGTGGCCACCATGGCGCTGCCCGACGGCCGCGTACTGGCCGGGCTGAACGTCGGCGGCGCAGCGGCCGGCACCGCGGTCGAGCTGTGCATCCGCCCCGAGCGCGTGGTGCTGCACCGGCAGCCCGAAGCCGCCACGCCCAACATGCTCGCGGCCGAAGTGACGCGCGTCATCTACTACGGCGACCACCTCCGGCTGCTCTGCAGCCTGGGTGGCGGCCAGGCCGACGCCACCGTCAAGCTGCCGCTCACCGGCCTGCAGGGCGCCGCACCGCCGCAGGGCGGCGACCGGGTCTCGCTCGAGCTGCCAGTCGCGCATGCGCGCATCTACCTGCCCTGATCGATTTTTTCTCGCCAACCCACAAGGACTCTTCCATCATGAAAAAGACACTTCTCACCTGCGCCCTCGCTGCCGTGTTCGCACTGCCGGCACTCGCGCAGCAGCAGATCACCGTCGTCAACTTCGGCGGCGCCAACGCCAACGCCCAGAAGAAGGCCTACTACGAGCCCTACGAGAAGACCGGCACCAAGGTGATTCCGGTCGAGTACAACGGCGAGCAGGCCAAGATCAAGGCCATGGTCGAGACCAAGAAAGTGACCTGGGACGTGGTGGAAGTCGAGTCGCCCGACGCGGCGCGCGGCTGCGACGAAGGCCTGTTCGAAAAGCTCGATTACTCGAAGATCGGCAACAAGGCCGACTTCCTGCCCGCCGCCGTGACGGAATGCGGCGTCGGCGTGTTCGTGTGGTCGACCGTGATGGCCTACAACGGCGAAAAGCTCAAGACCGCCCCCACCAGCTGGGCCGATTTCTGGGACGTCAAGAAGATCCCGGGCAAGCGCGGCATGCGCAAGGGTGCGCGCTACAACCTCGAGTTCGCGCTGATGGCCGACGGCGTGAAGCCGGCCGACGTCTACAAGGTGCTGGCCACCAAGGACGGTGCCGAACGCGCCTTCAAGAAGCTCACCGAGCTCAAGCCGAACATCCAGTGGTGGGAAGCCGGCGCGCAGCCGCCGCAGTTCCTGGTGGCGGGCGACGTGGTGCTCACCACCGTGTACAACGGCCGCATCGACGCTGCCAACCGCGAAGGCCGCAACCTCAAGATCTACTGGCCCGGCGGCATCTATGACCTGGACTACTGGGTGATCCCGAAGGGCGCGCCGAACAAGGACGCTTCGCTCAAGTTCATCCAGTTCGCGATGAAGCCCGAAAACCAGGCCGTGTATGCGAACAACATCGCCTACGGCCCGACCAACACCAAGGCGCTGGCGTCGCTCGACAAGAAGGTGCTGGACGACCTGCCGACCTCGGCGTCGAACGCCAAGGAAGCGCTGCAGTTCAGCGTCGCGTTCTGGGCCGACCAGGGCGAGGCGCTCGAGAAGCGCTTCGCATCCTGGGCCACGCAGTAAGCGGCATGAGCAGCGCAGCGCGTAGCGTGGAGGTCTTTCAATGAGTTCGGCAACGTTGACCACCCCGACTCCGGCGGACGCGCCGCCGGGCGAACTCCGGCGCGCGCTGGCGCGTGCCGAGTCGCGCCGCAAATGGCGCGCCTTCTCGCTCACGCTGCCGCTGCTGGTGTTCCTGCTGCTGACGATGCTGGTGCCGATCGTGGCGCTGCTGCAGCGTGCCGTGGAAAACCCGGAAGTGGCCAACGCGCTGCCGCGCACGGTGCGGGCGCTCGACGACTGGAACCGCAAGGACACGCCGCCGCCGCAGGCCTTCGCAGCCATCGCGGCCGACCTCGGCCAGCTGGCCGACAGCTCCGACGCCGGCGCGCTGGCGCGCCGCCTCAACACCGAGATCGCCGGCGCCCGCTCGCTGGTGATGAACACCTTTCGGGCGCTGCCGATCGCCGGCACGCCCGACGAGGTCAAGACCCGCATGCTCGAACTCGACCCGCGCTGGGCCGAGCCGCCCTTCTGGCAGGCGATCGCCAAGAACGGATCGCGCTGGACACCCGACTACCTGCTGGCCTCGGTCGACCTGCGGCGCGATGCGGCGGGCAGCGTCGAGCGCATGCCGCCCGACCAGCGCGCCTTTGGCGGCATCCTGCTGCGCACGTTCCAGATCAGCGCCGTGGTGACCTTCTTCTGCCTGCTGCTGGCCTATCCCCTGGCCTGGTGGCTGTCGACGCTGCCGGCGCGCAAGGCCAACATCCTGATGATCCTGGTGCTGGTGCCGTTCTGGACCTCGATCCTGGTGCGCGTGGCGGCCTGGATCGTGCTGCTGCAGTCCGAAGGCCTGGTCAACCGCGGCCTCATCGGCATCGGCCTGATCGACCAGCCGCTGGCACTGCTGTTCAACCGCACGGGCGTGATCATTTCGATGGTGCACATCCTGCTGCCCTTCATGATCCTGCCGCTCTACAGCGTGATGAAGAGCGTGCCGCCGACCTACCTGCGCGCGGCCGTGTCGCTCGGCAGCCCGCCGCTGGTGGCGTTCTTCCGCGTGTATGTGCCGCAGACCTACCCGGGCATCGGCGCCGGTGCACTGCTGGTGTTCATCCTGGCCATTGGCTACTACGTCACGCCGGCACTGCTGGGCGGCGCCGACGACCAGATGCTGAGCTACTACATCGCGCGCTACACCAATGTGGAAATCAACTGGGGCATGGCCTGCGCCCTCGGCGCCCTGCTGCTGGCCGCCACGCTGGTGCTCTATGCGGTGTACCGCCGCATCGGCAAGGCCGACCTGAGCCTGGGCTGAAGCCGCACGAAAGACCCACATGCCGAAGCTTCTCCCCGAATTTCCCGCCTACGCGACCTTTGCCGACAAGCTCGGCTGGTGGGCGGTGCGCGCGCTCTGCGTCGCGGTGCTGGCCTTTCTGCTGGCGCCGATCCTGGTCGTGATCCCGCTGTCGTTTTCGAGCAGCTCCTTCCTGGCCTATCCGATCCCGGGCTGGTCGCTCAAGTGGTACGAGAACCTGTTCCAGTCGCCGGAATGGGGCCGCGCGGCGCGCAACAGCTTCATCGTCGCGCCGGCCGCGACGGTGGTCGCCACTGTGCTCGGCACGCTGGCGGCAGTGGGTCTCTCGCGCACCGATTTCCCGTTCAAGGGCCTGCTCATGAGCGTGCTGATCTCGCCGATGGTGGTGCCGATCGTGGTGGTCGGCGTGGCGGCGTACCTCTACTTCGCGCCGATCGGGCTGGCCGACACCTACTTCGGCCTGATCGTGGTGCACGCGGCACTGGGCGCGCCCTTCGTGCTCACCACCGTGCTCGCCACGCTGGCCGGCTTCAACCACAACCTGGTGCGCGCGTCGCTGAGCCTGGGCGAAACGCCGTTCAACACCTTCATGCGCATCACGCTGCCGGTGATTGCGCCGGGCGTGATCTCGGGCGCGCTGTTCGCCTTTGCCACCTCGTTCGACGAAGTGGTGGTCACGTTGTTCCTGGCGGGGCCCGACCAGGTCACGCTGCCGCGCCAGATGTTCACCGGCATCCGCGAGAACATCTCGCCGACCATCGCGGCCGTCGCGACGCTGCTGATCGTGTTCACGACCAGCCTGCTGCTGGTACTTGAGTGGCTGCGTGGCCGCCGCCGCTGATCTAGGATAGCCGGCTGGCTGCAGCCAGCCCCTCTCCGCACACCTGGAAGACACACATGGACATGAAGACCTCCCCCCTCGCCTTGCTCAACGACCCGACCCTGCTCAAGACCGATGCACTGGTCGACGGCCAGTGGCTCAAGGGCGCAAGCCGTTTCGAGGTGAACGACCCGGCCACCGGCCTGAAGCTGGCCGACGTCGCCAACCTCACCCGCAGCGATGCGGCAGCCGCCATCGCCGCAGCCAACAAGGCACTGGCCGCCTGGCGCGGCAAGACCGGCAAGGAACGCAGCATCGTGCTGCGCAAGTGGTTCGACCTGCTGATCGCCAACACCGAAGACCTCGGCCGCCTGATGACGGCCGAACAGGGCAAGCCCTTCGCCGAGGCCAAGGGTGAGGTGGCGTACGGCGCCAGCTTCATCGAATGGTTTGCCGAAGAAGCCAAGCGCGTGAACGGCGAGACGCTGCCCCAGTTCGACAACAACCGCCGCCTGCTGGTCATGAAGCAGGCCATCGGCGTGTGCGCCGCCATCACGCCGTGGAACTTTCCGCTGGCGATGATCACGCGCAAGGTCGCGCCCGCGCTCGCCGCCGGCTGCACCGTCGTCATCAAGCCGGCAGAGCTCACGCCGCTCACCGCGCTGGCCGTGGCCGAGCTCGCGGTGCGCGCCGGCATCCCGGCCGGCGTGCTCAACATCCTCACGGCCGACAGCAGCAACAGCATCGCGATCGGCAAGGAACTGTGCGAGAGCGACATCGTGCGGCACCTGAGCTTCACCGGCAGCACGGAAGTCGGCCGCATCCTGATGGCCCAGAGCGCGCCGACCGTCAAGAAGCTGTCGCTCGAACTCGGCGGCAATGCGCCCTTCATCGTGTTCGACGATGCCGACATCGACTCGGCCGTCGAAGGCGCAATGGCCAGCAAATACCGCAATGCGGGCCAGACCTGCGTGTGCGCCAACCGCCTCTATGTTCAGGACGGTGTCTACGACGCCTTCGTCGCGAAGTTCGCTGCCAAGGTCAAGGCGCTCAAGGTCGGCAACGGCTTCGAGGACGGCGTGATGCAGGGCCCGCTGATCGAGGACGCCGCCATCGACAAGGTGCAGCGCCACGTCGACGATGCGGTGGCCAAGGGCGGCAAGGTGGTTGCCGGCGGGCACAAGATCAAGGGCCAGTTCTTCGAGCCGACCGTGATCGCAGAAGCCACTGCCGACATGCTGTGCGCGCGCGAAGAAACCTTCGGCCCGTTTGCCCCGGTGTTCCGCTTCAAGACCGAGCAGGAGGCCATCGATGCGGCCAACAACACCGAGTTCGGCCTGGCCAGCTATTTCTACAGCCGCGATGTCGGCCGCATCTTTCGCGTGGCAGAGGCGCTGGAATACGGCATGGTGGGCATCAACGCCGGCGTGATCGCCACCGAGCATGTGCCCTTCGGCGGCGTCAAGCAGTCGGGCCTGGGACGCGAAGGCTCGCACCACGGCATGGACGACTATGTCGAGATCAAGTACCTGTGCCTGGGCGACATCCTGAAGTGACGCACGGCGCCTGACCCGACCCCAAGGTGGGTCAGGCCGGCTCCTGCAGGAGCTCGATGGCGCGCTTGAACTGAAGGTCCTGCATGGCACGGTGCAGTGCCTCGAAGCGATCACTGCCGAGCGAAACCGTGAGCGAGGCGGCGAGTTCGTCGAACAGCGCCATAGCGCCCAGGCTTTGCTTGCGCAGGCTGTCGATGAAAAGCGCCAGATCCTCCGGATCGAGCTGGGCCGCCGTGGCCGCACCGGCCGCGGAGACCGCACCCGCACCGACCGTCCTGGCATCCTCGGCATCGAGAAACGGTTTCGCCGCCATCTGCAACTTGTGCAGCTCGCCACTCAGCGCACGCAGCATCTGGTCGGCCCGGCCCCGGTCGCCCGCCTTCAGGGCGGCCTGGGCATCGGCCGCCAGATGGCCAACGGCCTTGGCGCCCATCATTCCGGCGCTGCCATGGAGCTTGTGCAGACGCGCAGCCAGGACGGCTGACGATTCGCTCTTCGACGATGCGGCATTCACGCGGGCAAGATCACCGAACTCGGCGAGCAGACGGCGCAGGACGCTTCGCAACAGCGCCACATCGCCCCCCAGGCGCTTGACCGCGTCCGTCGCGTCGATGCCTTCTATCGATGGCCAGCCCAGCGGCAGATGCACCGCATCGGCAGCCACCTCGGCCGCCGACGGCACGCGCCGGCCCTGGGCCCGATCCGCATAGCCACGCACGCAGCGGATCAGGGCTTCCACATCGAAGGGCTTGCTGACGAAGTCGTCCATGCCCGCCTCGAACGCGCGCTCCCGCTCCGCCACGAGTGCGCTGGCGGTCAATGCGATCACCGGCAGCGTGAGTCCGAGTTCGCGCCGGATCAGCCGCGTTGCCTCGTTGCCGTCGAGCATCGGCATCTGGACATCCATCAGGACGAGGTCGAAAGCCCGAGGGGTCGAACGCAGCAGTTCGACCGCTTCGCGACCATTGTTCGCCAGGGCGACCTGTGCGCCCTCGCGCTCGAGAATGTGCTGGCAGACCTCCAGGTTGACCGGGCTGTCGTCCACCACCAGCACACGGACGGATGCGAGGCGCTGTTCGGTCGGAGTACTCCACGACACATCGTCCACCAGCGCGCCGAGCGCAGACGGCCGGGTTGTGCCGTCGGCTACGACTTCGAGCGGCAGGACAACCCAGAACTCGCTGCCGCGGCCCGGCGTGCTGCTGACACCGAGCTCGCCCCCCATCAACTCGGCAAGCTGCTTGACGATCGACAGGCCCAGCCCGGTGCCACCGAAGCGGCGCGTGGTCGACGTGTCGGCCTGCGTGAAAGGCTTGAAGAGGCGGGCCAGCACATCGGCCTCGATGCCGATGCCGGTATCGGTCACCGCGAAGCGCAGGCGCAGCCGGTCCCCGATGGGCTCCTGTGCCTGCACGCTCAGCCGCACGGAACCCTGTGCAGTGAACTTGATGGCGTTGCTCAGCAGGTTGACGAGGATCTGCCGGATGCGGGTGACGTCGCCGCGCACCCGGCCGGGCAGGTCTTCCGGGGCGTCGAGCCGCAGCGCAATGCCCCTGTGGTTGGCGTTCACGGTCATCATGGCCGCGACGTCCTTCAGCAACTCGCGCAGGCCGAACTCGGACTCGTCCAGCGCCATCTCGCCGGCTTCGATCTTCGAGATGTCGAGAATGTCATTGATCACGCCCAGCAGCGAATTGCCGGCCGCATCGATCTTCTGGAGGAACGACTGCTGCCTGGCGTCCAGCGGCGTCTGCCGCAGCAGATAGGTCAGCCCGATCACCGCGTTCAGGGGCGAGCGGATCTCGTGGCTCATGTTGGCCAGGAACTCGCTCTTCGCCTTGCTTGCCGACTCCGCCTGGTCGCGGCGCTCGTTCAGGGCGAGATTGAGGTTCTCGAGCTGGGTCTGCACGCGCTTCATTTCGGTCACGTCGACCGCCACCGAGATGAAGCCTTTCACGACATCGCCGTCCCGGTCGGGAATGTAGTGGAGCCAGTAGTGCACCGTGGTTCCATCCACGAGCGTGCGGGTGCGTTCGACGCGCTGCTCCTGGCCGGCGAGCGCGGTGCGGATGAAGGGTTCGTTCTTGCTGAACTGCTCGGCGCCGATCAGCTCCATGTGCGTGATTCCGATCATCTGCGCGGGCGAGCGGCCCATCCAGCGCAGATGGGCGTTGTTCGCGAAAGTGCAGCGCATCTCCGGCGTCCAGTAGGCGACGACGCCGGGAATGTTGTCGGTCACGATGCGCATGATGCGTTCGTTGTCGTGCATCTTCTCTTCCGCCAGCTTGCGCTCCGAGAGATCGGCCGCGATCGCGATGTAGCCAACGGCGTTCGCCTCGCCGTCGTACAGGGCGCTGACACTCAGATGAACCGGAACCCGGGTGCCGTCCTTGCGCACGTAAGTCCACTCGCTGGCGGCCGCCAACCCCGCGCCCGGTGCAGGCTCGAACACTTCGCCCGGCGCCAGCGGCCGGCCCAGTTCGGCCGACAGCGCCGTGGCGCGCGCATGAACCTCGTGGGCGTCGTGAAACCGGTTCATCTCGACGCGATCCACCACCTCCGACGCCGCATAGCCCAGCAGGGCCTCCGCTGCAGGATTGAACAAGGTCACCACGCCGTTGACATCGGTCGCGATGATGGCACTGCCCGCCCCCGTCAGGATCGCGCGCTCGCGCGTCGACAGCGCCAGCAGCTGGGCCGTGCGCTCGCTCACCTGCTGCTCGAGCATCGCGTTCAGCTCGAGGATGTGCGCCTTGTTCGCGTTTTCGTGCGTGATGTCCCGCACGGTCTGCGCGTCGCCGACCACCCGGCCGTCGGCCGCCCGGATCGGTGCCGCAGCAACGGAAACGGCGACCATCGCCCCGCCGCGGTGCCGGCGAAAGGTCTCGAATGCGGCGACGGACTTGCCCTCTGCGATGTGGCGCAGCATTTCCTTTTCCTCCGGCTCGTACGCCGCAGGCACCAGCAGGTCCGGCAGGGCCTGGCCAACGGCCTCCTCCGCGGTGTAGCCGAAGATGTGCGCTGCTGCAGCATTCCAGTCGGTGATGGTTCCGTCCAGGCGCCGGCCGATGATGGCGTCGTTGGAACTGGTCACGATGGCCGCCAGTCGCGAGCGCTGCTCGTCGGCAAGTTCCTGCCGGCGTCGCGTCACCTGATAGACATACGACAGCAGCGCCAGCACTGCAGCCAACGCGACCCCGGCCGCGAAGACCGCCCAGGGATCGCGCAGGTTCAGCTGGGTGGTGAACAGGGGCTGCGCGGTCACTTCCACCTGCCAGACACGTCCGAACAGTTGCAGCGGTGATGCGGTCATCCGCGCGCCGGCCGCAGCGGACGCACTGCCCGGCGACACGAAGAAGTGCTCGGGCTTGTCGGCGCGGGTGATGTCGGCCAGCGCAAGGGAAAACGCGCCGTCCTGAAAATCGAACCCCTTCAGCACTTCGTCGATGGCAAGGGGCGTCAAGACCCAGCCGACGGTTTCTGCGCGCGCAACCTCGGGCGCCATGGCCTCGCGAAAGCGCTGCTGAAACCTGGCGAGCTGTGCATCGATCCTGTAGACCGGCAACAGCAAGAGAAAGGCGCGCACCGGCCGCTGCTCCTGCGCCAGCGTGATCGGTGCCGTCAGGGTCGCTTCGCCGCTCAGCATCGCACGGTCGGCGGCAGCGCGGCGATTGGGCTCCGATGCAATGTCGATCCCGAAGCCGGGGGCGTTGCGGTCGGCAGGTTCGGCGTACTGGACCACATAGCGGTCGCCGTCGTTCGGACCCAGCTGCTGCAGGGTGAAATCGGGCTTGCCGTCCAGCCGCGCCGCGGCGATGAATGCCGCTTCATGATCGGCCGGCACCCGCCGGACAAAGCCGAAGCCACGGGATCCCGGAAACTCGCGATCGATATCGCGCGAGGCGCTGTACCGGGCGAATCCCAGCCGCGTGATGCCTGTCTCGCCGCCGGCGGCGATGACCGCGCCTCGCGCCCCGCGCAGGCCGTATTCGTACACATGCATGCGGGCGGCGACCTGCTCGACCGCGCGGCGGGTCAACGCATCAAAGCGGGTCTTCGCCCGTGCCTCGTTGTCTTCGGCCTGCCAGAGCCCGGCGACCACGGCCGCGCCTACGCCCACCACCAACACGACAAGGGAACGGCCCAGGCGGACGAAGCTGCTCACATTCAGCCAGTAGCGGACATGAGGCAGGCCTGGGCCCGGCCGGCTTGCTTGGCCTGCGCGAGCGCGCTGCCGGCCGCCCGGTGAAGGGGCTCGTGGTCAACGGCGGCGTCGGGTTCGCGAGGCACGGCCGCATCGAAAGAGGCAACGCCGGCGCTGCACGTCACATGCCGCGAAACGGGCGAGCCTTGATGCGAGATGTTCAAGGCTTCAATTTCGCCAAGCAGCCGGTTGGCAACGTGAAAGCCGCCCTCGGGCGGCGTATCGGGAAGGATCACGGCGAAGCGGTCGTTGTCCAGCCGGGCCACGAAATCACCGGGCCGGCGAACGCCGCGGCGCACGACCTCGGCCACCGCTGCGAGACAGGCATCCGCAGCCTTGCGGCCGTACAGGTTTTCAAACGACTTGAAGCAGTCCACGTCGAGCATGACGAGTGAAACAGCCTGGTTCGATTCCGAGGCACGCAGCAATTCGCGCGTCAGGGTGTCCTCCCAGGCGCGGCTGTTGGGCAGGCCCGTCAGGCCATCGACTCGCGACAACTTGCGCAAGTCGTCCGACAGCCGCTTGAGCTTGAGCTGGGTGTTGACGCGCGCCGTCACCTGCGATGCATTGAACGGCTTGCGGATGAAGTCGACCGCGCCCATCTGCAGCACGGCCACCTCCAGCTCGGCCTCCTGGTGGCTGCTGACGAAGATGACCGGAACGTCGGCGATCGACAGGTCGGCCTTCAAGGCCTCGCACACCTCCAGGCCGCTCATGTCGCCCAACTGCGCGTCGAGCAGGATCAGATCGGGCAGCGCCTCCTTTGCGAGCCGCAAGGCATCTGATCCGCTGGTCGCAAATCGAACGGTGGTGTAGTCCGAAAGTATCCGGCTCAGCACCTGGATGATCGAGGGGTCGTCATCGACAAGAAGCAGGCTTGCTTCGACTGCAGATTTTTTCATCGGGATATTCTGCCTCCCCGCTTTTCGTTGCCGTGCAGGAGGATACCCCGAGCCCTCTCGCGGGTCAGGCCGGAATAGCGAACTACCGACTTACTTTTGACACGCGCAGCACCTCGTAGCGTTCGTGAGCTTTCGTGTCACTGACACGCAAAACTCTCCGCCAACTCGAGGTTGCCCGTCCCCGTGTAGCGAGCCACCTTCGGATAGGAGCACAGAGGCCGCGTGCGAGTGGCCGACCAGGTTGATGGCACCTCGGGGTTGACACCACCGGCGTTCCCAGGCCCTCTTGCACTCGCGATGACCGAGTCTGGCGCGGCCCCCTGTTCAACCCACTTGACCAGCGCACTCAGCATGTCGAACTGATCCGTGGACGGCCCGTTGCCGCAATGGTTCATACCCGGCACACCGTACAGCCTGGCGAAGTTGGATGCATCCCCCCCATTGGCCGCTGTCAGGTTCTTGTACCAGGTGACGGAGTCGTCGTACGAGAAGACGGGGTCGCTCACGCCGTGCCAAACCATGACCTTGGCGCCGCGATTCTTGAGCTTCGACAGATCCGACGGGTTGGGAGGCGTCATGAAATCCATCGCGGACACAGTGAAGGTTGCGTTGGTCGCGGTGATGGATGCCGTGAGCGCATCGATCGAAGCGGTCAGCGCATCGACAGGAGGCCCCGGTGGCACGCCAAACACGGTTCCCACGGCCAACGGATCAAGCACCTGCGACAGGACGAATTCCCATCCCGCCCAGTCGGCGCCCGCCAGGCCCGGATCGAACGGGAACGTGTTGTAGATCGCCGCACCGGTCGAGGTCTTGGCGCCGGCAAAGATGTCGCCCACCACCTGCTTCTGCAGTGTCGTCAGGCAGGTTCCGTCGCGCGCGCCGCTGCAGGTGGGAACGTCGTCATTCAGGCTGAACACTGCTTGGCACTTGGCGGTGTCCGACACGATACCGTCGGTGGCCAGATCGAGCGCATCGCATTTGGCCAGGATCTTGTTGGCAACTGTCGTGCGCTCTGCTGCAGTGAAGGCCGTGGACAGATCCGGGATCGGGAAGCCACCGAGAAACGGGGGCGCCGTTGTCATCGCGCCCGGTGTTGCCGCCTTCGCGTACTGCTGGGTACCCCAGACCTGCGACACCGCCGCCTTGGGCAGGTTGTAGCCCGGCGCGCCCGCCAGGAAACCGTCGTACTCCTCGGCCAGACGGGCGGTGGCGACGAGCGTATGGCGCCCTCCGTTGGAGCATCCACCGAAATAGGAACGGTCCGGCTGTCTTCCGTAGGCCGACTTGATCAGCGCCTTGGCCATTGGCGTGATCTTCTGCGCGGCTTGATAGCCGTAGTCGAGCCGAGCTTGCGGTTCGAAGCCGAAGGTTGCCGACTGCGCTCCGGTATGCCCGGCATCGGAGCTAACCACCGCAAACCCCTGCAGGAGCGGGTTGGTCAGGGGCCCTCCACCGGTGCCAGCACCGTCCGCAGTGACCACCGTGCCGTCCAAGCCCCCGTTGCCCTGATAGTAGAAGCGCCCGTTCCACGCCTGCGGCAGCCTCATCTCGAAACCGATGGCATAGGTCTGGGCATCGCTTCCGGTTCGGCTGTACATCTTGCCGGTGACGAGGCAATGTGCGGCCACCGAGTTGCCCCCGACGCTGAGCACGCCAGCGGCGACATCGACGGCCGTGTCGATTGTGGTGTTGGGTGCGGAGAACGTGCTGGCAAGCGCGCCGCAGACGCCCAGTGTGCCGGGCTGTGCGGCGGAGAGCTGCGGAATGGCTGGCGTGACTGGTGTGACTGGCGTAGCCGGCGTCACCGGTGTGGCTGGCGTGATTGGTGTGGCTGGCGTGGCTGGCGTAGCAGCAATGGGCGGAATGACGCCGCCCCCTCCTCCACCACCTCCACCGCCACCGCAAGCCGTCAGCCCAATCAGCGTTGCCAGGCCCACGCCAGCGGCCGTTATTCCAGTGCGCATTTGTTTGTCTCCTGTTGGTGAGTCGCGGGCGCCCGAACAACCGTCCGCGGCGAGATTTAACTCCACACTGGAATTACTTTGCGTCAGTGTTTTCCATGGCCCGATTTACATTTTGATTCCATTGTGGAGATACATCGGGTCAAGCCGAGTACCTCTGGAGGGCGAGTGGCAGTGACCGACAATGCCCCGATGGCACACAAACAAGCTCGACCTGACACCACCCCCCGTGGCAACTTGTCCGAGGCTCAGCTGAAATCAGTCATCGGCTACCAGATGGCCCAAGCGTCGGTGGCGACAAGCCGCATCTACGATGCAGCCGTCGGCCGCAAGACCGGCCTGCATCGCCTGGAGTACACGATCTTGATGCTGGTGCGCGAGAACACCGGCTGCACGGCGTCGAGTCTGGCAAAGGCCCTCGACATATCCACGCCGAACATGGCGCTGTGGCTCGATCGGGTCACAGGCAAAGGTTTGGTGGATCGAGTACCGAGTGCGACGGATCGTCGATCCAACCACCTGCGCCTGACCCCTCATGGCGAGCAGATCGTCGTTGGCGCAACACTGGCGATCCTCAAGACCGAAGAGGCAATGCTGTCCCGACTCAGCTTCGGTGAGCGCGTTCTGTTGGCTGAACTTCTGCACAAGGTCGCGGGCTGCCGAGACACGATAGACGCGGCCGAACCCGATTGAACATTCGCGACGGCTCCCGTGATCCGATTCCGGGACTTCTGCCCCTCGAACGTTTGCTAAGGGTTGCGCCGGCTCACGTACTCAATCAGCGCTTTCAATTTCGACGGTTGATCGTGTCTGCTGGGGTAGTACAAGTAAAAGCCGGGAAACGTCGGTGAGAACGACGTCAATACGCGCTTGAGGCGCTTGGCCCGGAGGTAGGGTCGCGCAAGCTGCTCGAAGGTATAGGCAAGCCCGACGCCCTCGAGTGCAGCATCGATGCCGAACATCGTGTCGCTGATGGTGAGGTTGCCCTGGATCTCGTACTCCACCGGGCGGCCCTCCACTTCGAATTCCCATTTGTAGATCGCGCCCGTGGCGGCAAAGCGAAAGCGCACGCAGTTGTGCCGCACAAGTTCGTCCGGATGGCGCGGCGCAGGAACCCGCCGCAGGTACTCCGGAGAAGCCACCACCGCAACGGCGACCGGACCACCGAGGGGGACGGCGACCATGTCCCTGTGGATGCTCTCGCCAAAGCGGACGCCGGCGTCGAAGCCTTTCTCGACGATGTCCACGAAGCCCTCGTCGTTGGTCAGTTCAAGCTGAACATGGGGATGCTCCTGCAGGAAGCCGGCCAATATGGGCTGCAAGACCAGCGCGGTTGAAATCCGCGCGGCATTCAGGCGCAATGTGCCGGCGGGCCGCCCCTGCAGCACGTGTAGCTCCTCACCCGCATCGATGACCTGGCCCAGGGCGGGGCCGATCCGGGCGAGGTAGGCCTGACCGGCTTCCGTCAGGCTGACGCTTCGTGTCGTTCGGTTCAACAGGCGCACGCCCAGCCGGGTCTCCAACTGCCGGATCGCCTGACTCAGCGCAGAGGGTGACACCTCCAGATCCGCAGCCGCCGAGGTGAACCCGCGATGTTCTGCCACTTTCCAGAACGCCATCAATCCATCGAGTTGTCTCAGCTTCATACCTTGAAGCTTAACTTCACAAGGCGTTCGGCATTGACCCATTTTTCTTTCTTATCCCTGTTTCTAAAGTCGGCACCACCCGCAAAGGATGAAACAGAAAAATGACCGAAGCCCGAAAGCCGCAAATCAGCACCAGTCGCATCAAAGCCGTCCGGCGCTCGCTGGCGACCTCTTTCGTTGCAGTGCTGGGCATCGGTGTCAGCGTCGCGTGGCCGACCCACGCAGTGGCCAGCCTGGCGCTGGCGCAGAAGTACACGTGCGTCGCATGCCACCAGCCCACGGCCAAGGTGGTGGGCCCCTCCTGGAAGGACATCGGGGCCAAGTACGGCGACGGCAAGGGAACCGCCGCGCAACTCGCGGCAAGCATCAAGGGCGGCAGCTCGGGCAAGTGGGGCCCGATGCCCATGCCGCCGCAGGCCCAGGTTCCCGATGCCGACGTGCAGTCGCTCGCGCAATGGCTGCTCGACGGCGCCAAGTGATATCCATCAATCCAACCGCAGAGATCCGAACATGAGCGCGCTCCACATCAACGGCCGGAACCACACGGTCGACGCCGACCCCGGCACCCCCATCCTCTGGGCCCTGCGCGACACGCTGGGCATGACCGGCACCAAGTTCGGCTGCGGCGCCGCGTTGTGCGGCGCCTGCACCGTGCACCTGGACGGCCAGGCCATCCGCTCGTGCATCACGCCCATCTCCGCGGCCGAGGGCAAGAAGATCACCACCATCGAAGCGGCAACCAATGGCAGCGACCCGGTGGGCGCCGCGGTGCATGCGGCATGGGTCAAGCATGACGTGGCGCAGTGCGGCTACTGCCAGAGCGGCCAGATCATGAGCGCGACGGCCTTCCTCAAATCGCAGCCCAAGGGCAAGCAGCCCTCGGTCGCCGAGATCGACTCGGCCATGGCCGGCAACATCTGCCGCTGCGGCACCTATGCCCGCATCCGCGCCGCGGTGGCAGATGCCGCCAAAACCCTCGCCTGAAGGATCGCCACATGCTGCCCACCTCGATCGACCCCAGCGAAATGCCGCGCATCCTGCAGCGTCTGATGGCCGCAGGCCAACCTGACGAAGCCGAAGCCGCAACACTGCCCCGCCGCAGCTTCCTGAAGCTGGCCGGCGTCGGCGGCCTGGCGCTCGGCGCCTTTCCGCACCTCGCCATGGCGCAGGCCAATGGCGCAGGCCCGGCGGCGAGCGCCCTCAAACCGACGCAGCAGCCGCTGGCCTTCGTGCAGATCGCCACCAACGGCGAAGTCACCGTGACCATCAACCGGCTGGAGTTCGGCCAGGGTGTGCAGACCGGCTTGCCGATGATCCTGGCCGAGGAGCTCGATGCCGACTGGAGCCTGGTGCGAAGCAAGAGCGGCACCAACGACGCCGCGTACCACGACCCCGCCTTCGGGATGCACCTTACCGGCGGCTCCAACTCGATCAAGAACAGCTTCACCCAGTACCGCGAGCTCGGCGCCCGCGCCCGGGCCATGCTGCTGTCGGCGGCAGCGGCACGCTGGAAGGTCGACGTGGCCACGCTGCGCACGCAGGCCGGCACGGTGATCGGCCCGGGTGGCCGCAAGCTGGGCTACGGCGAGCTGGCCGAAGCCGCCATGGCCCTGCCAGTGCCCGAGAAGATCACGCTGAAAAATCCCAAGGATTTCAAGATCATCGGCCGCCCCACCACGCGGCTGGACGCCCGTGCCAAGAGCAGCGGACGCCAGGACTTCGGCATCGACGTCAAGCATCCCGGCCAGCTCACCGCGGTTGTGGCCCATCCCCCCGTGTTCGGTGCCCGCCTGAAGTCGGTGGACGACAGCGCGGCGCGCGCCATCAAGGGCGTGAAGGCCGTGCTGCGCGTGCCGCTCGATCGCGGCGCCGAAGGCATCGCCGTGGTGGCCGACGGCTACTGGCCGGCCAAGCTGGGCCGCGACGCGCTGAAGTTGCAATGGGATACCTCGGCCGTGGAGAAGGTGGACAGCGAAAAGCAACTGGCCCAGTACCGTGAACTGGCCACGAAGCCGGGCCCGCGCAAGTTCGAGGCCGACATGGCACCGCTGGCCACAGCGCCCAAGCAGTTGGAAGCCGAGTTCGTGTTCCCCTATCTGGCCCATGCGCCCATGGAGCCGATCAACTGCACCGTCAAGCTGTCCGAGGGGCGCGCCGAGCTGTGGGTCGGCACCCAGTGCGCCGGGCTGGACGCGGCCGCGGCGGCACGCGTGCTGGGCCTCAAGCCTGAGCAGGTGATGGTGAATGTGCAGATGGCAGGTGGCGGCTTCGGTCGGCGTTTTGCCGGCACCAGCGATTTCGTGGTCGAGGCCTGCGAGATTGCCAAGGCCGCGCGCAGCGCCGGCCTGAACGTGCCGGTGCGCCTGCTGTGGAGCCGCGAGGACGACATCAAGGGCGGCTACTACCGCCCCATGCACCTGCACCGCGCGCGCATCGGCTTCGACGAACGCGGCAAGATCCTGGCGTGGGATCACACCATCGTCGGCCAGTCCATCACCACGGGCACGGTGTTCGGCGAATTCCAGGTGAAGAACGGCATCGATGCCACGGCCACGGAGGGCATGCGCGACCCGTACCCGGTGCCGATGCGCCTGACCGTGCACCACCCCCAGGTCAACGTGCCGGTGCTCTGGTGGCGCAGCGTGGGTTCGACCCACACCGCTTTCGTGATGGAAACCCTGATCGACGAGATCGCCCGCAGCACCAAGCAGGACCCGGTGGCCTACAGGATGCAGCTGTTCGGCGACAAGCACCCGCGCCACCGCGCCGCGCTGCAGCTCGCGGTGGACAAGAGCGGCTACGGCAAGAAGCAGTTGCCAGCCGGCCGTGCCTGGGGCGTGGCGGTGCATGAGTCCTTCGACTCCGTGGTGGCCTACGTGGTGGAAGCCTCCGTCAAGGACGGCCAGCCGGTGCTCGACCGCGTTACCAGCGGTGTGCACTGCAACTTGGCCGTCAACCCGCGCAGCGTAGAGGCCCAGGTGCAGGGCGCGGCGGTCATGGGCCTGTCGATGTGCCTGCCCGGCGGCGCCATCACATTGAAGGATGGCGAAGTGCAGCAAGGCAACTTCGGCGATTTCACCGTGGCCCGCATCACCAACATGCCGGAGTTCGCTGTCCACATCGTGCCCAGCGCCGATGCGCCCACCGGCATGGGCGAGCCCGGCCTGCCGCCGCTGGCGCCCGCGTTCGCGAACGCCATCGCGCGAGTGACTGGGAAGCCATTGCGGCAGTTGCCCTTCAACCTGGCGTGACCGGACAGTGCGCGGATAGCCATCGGGACTGCCGGTAGAATCTGCACCGCATGCGGGTGTAGTTCAATGGTAGAACGGCAGCTTCCCAAGCTTCATACGAGGGTTCGATTCCCTTCACCCGCTCCAGGTATCGCGCGCGGCGACCTCAATGCCGGAGACAAGAGACTCGCATGAAGCTTTCCGCTGCTGCCTTCGCGGTGACCCTGTCGCTCTCTTTCATCTCGCCGCAGGTCGGTGCGCAGGCAAGACAGACGCGTGACGAGTTCTTCTGGCTTGGCGAGATCAACAAGGCCACGGCGGTCATCAATACCGACGAAGGACTGCTCGACCGGTCGATGACGTCGCTGGTTTACTCCGGCATCACAAAAGTGCTGGCCGACGGCGACAAGCCGGGTGGCAAGCGGCCCACCAATGTCATCACCTTCGAGCCGCTGCTGATCGAAGCTGCCGGCCCCGAGATCACCCTGCTGCATGCCGGCCGTTCCAGCCAGGACATGCTGGCGACCCTGCGCTCGGCCATCCTGCGCGACGACATGCTGGCCCTGGCCGATCAGCTCAACAAGACGACCGGCACCATGGTGAAGCTGGCGGGCCAGCACAAGGCCACCATCGTTCCCAACTACACCAACGGTGTAGCTGCCCAGCCCAATAGCTACGGCCACTACCTGCTGGGTATCGCGGCCGGCCTGGACCGTGACGCGCAGCGCATCCGCGAGGCCTATGCGCGAATCGACCGCTCGTCCATGGGCACCACAGTGCTCAACGGCAGCAGCTGGCCGCTCAACCGCAAGCGCATGGCGGACTACCTGGGCTTTGCCGCCACGGTGGACAACGCGTATGACGCCTCTCAGGTCTCGTCGGTAGACGAGCCGGTCGAGGCCGGCGCCATCGTCAGCGCCATCGCGCTGCATGCCGGCACCTTCGTTGAAGACGTCATGACCCAGTACGCGCAGGCCCGCCCGTGGATTCTGCTGCGGGAGGGCGACGGCAATACCTACGTGTCCAGCGCCATGCCACAGAAGCGCAACCCGGGCCTGCTCAACAGCACTCGCCGTGATGCATCGACCGCCTTGACCCTGGGCCTGGGAGCAGCCCTTCAGGCGCACAACATTCCGCCGGGCATGAGCGATGCAAAGGAGTCCAGAACCACCAGCGCGATGGTGCGCAGCGCCATCGGCGTACTGGGCAACTGGGACAAGATCCTGACCGCGCTGGTTGTCGATCCGGATCGGGCGCTGGAAGAACTCAACAGCGATTGGACGGCATCGCAGGAACTCGCCGACGTTCTGATGCGCAAATACAAACTGCCCTTCCGTGTGGGGCACCATTTCGCGTCGGAAGTGGTGGAGTACGCCAAGGCCAAGAACATCAAACCGCTGGACTTTCCCTACGTGGAAGCGCAGCGCATCTATGCCGAGACGGTGAAGGGCACTGGCGCCGCGGCCGTGCTGCCCATGTCCGAGGCAGAGTTCCGCTCAACGCTGGATCCGATCGCCATCGTCAGGAACCGCCAGACCGCTGGCGGCCCGCAGCCAAGGGAGATGGAGCGGATGCTCAGGGAATCGACGAAGCGCATAGCTGATCAAGAAGCCTGGATCAACGCACGCCGGACGTACATCTCGTCGGCGCTGCTACGACTGAATTCGGATTTCGACAAGCTGGGTGCGGCAGCGCGTTAAGACTCCATCGCAGGCGCTGCCCTACGGCAGCCCCGCAATGCGCGCATCCTTCCCCGCGTTGTCCATCCAGCGCTCGGCATCTTCGGCCAGCATCAAACCGTCCGCCCGCAGACGCTGCACCTCGCTTCGCACCTTCGTCAGGTAGGCCTCGCGGCTGGGGTACCGCTCTGCAATCGAGCGCCGCGGGTCGCGCCTGGCAGCGGCCTCGCGGGCATCCGCCGCAAATGGCAGGTAGCTGCCGTCGAGGCCGCACAACTGGCCTGGCGCGAAACCGGTCTTGCGCCGGTTCCAGCCGGTGTAGGTGGCCAACGGCACTGCAATGTCGGGCAGGCGGATGCCGGCCTCGTCGTTTCCATCAGCGTCGGTTCTTGGCACAAGCACGGTGTAGGTGCGCGCGGGATCGGGCCGCGCGGGCATGGCGCCGTGGTCGGTCACGGCGAGGGCATTGGGCGCAGGCAGCGTCATGCCGAGCGGCGAGAGATCGGGGAACCGCATGGCCGCGGCAGTCGCCGGTACCAGCGTGCCGTCGCGCACGGTGGGGTAGCGGCTGGCGGGTGGCGCCTTTCTGTCGCGTGCCCACTCGACCATGCGCGTCAGCAATGCGCGATACACCGGCTGCTGTTGCGCCGGGTTGATGGGCACTTCGCAGAGGGGCGCTGTCGGCGTGCGTGCGGTGACGTGCTGCGTCGACGACATCAGATACACCCGCACGTCTTCGGGCAGTGCGATGTCGTGCCCTGCCCCATCGGTGGCGACCAGTCCGGCGCGGCCTTGCCAGTACTCGAGGCCACTGTCGAGGTGGAAGACCTTCGGGCACGTGCTGTCGGCGGCGCAGCGCGCAAACAGGCCGTCGCGCCGGCCGCTCAGCGGATCAGTGGTTGTCGCGTAGGTAAACGGAAACTGGTCGCCGTAGAAGAAGTGATCCTCATGCTGGCGCGAGTAGCGGCCGGGCTGGGCCCAGCGCACGTTGGTGTAGGTCTTGCGCGAGCCGGCGATGGTTGCGACCATGCCATCGAACACGCGCTGGCCGCCCGGGCCGGCGTTGAAGCCCTGCCACACCCAGTCGCGCAGGAAGCGTCCCGATTGCGAGATACCGATCGCGACCGTGACCCTCGGCTTCAGGTCTGCCAGCGGGCTCGCCTGCCCGCTCGCGTCGGGCAGGCCCGTCTTGAGATGCGACACGATGTCCCGCAACGACGCCATGCCCAGGCCCATCGGGCGCGGGTCGCGGGCCGTGTACCTGAACTGGTAGATCGCACCGGCGTCGAAGCCGGCCGGCCGTTCGAGTTCAATCGACTTCGCATCCTTGTAGCGCCACTGCGCCGGGCCGATCACGGTTGGCGGCGCTTCGGGCCGCGCACGCACGGTCAACTCGCCCGCGGAGGGATCGAGCGAGGCGGCCGGATAGCTCAGCGGCAGGACGCCGCGTTGGCCCGGCGCGTCGAACACGTTCTCCTCGAACGCCATGCCGGTGATCGGTTGCCCGCCTTGCGTAGCAACCGGCAGCACCATGCCGACGGTCTTGCCGGTCGGGTCGGCCGGCATATCGCCTTGCCAGCCGACCCACAGTAACGTATGGCCCTGGCGCATCAGCCAGCCCGTGCCGGCCTCCTCGGCCTGGTCGGTTTGAAGGCTGCCGCCATTGACGATTTCGAGCATCAGCTTGCGGCCGCGATTCGCGACATCGAGCACCCATGTTCCCGAGGACTTGGCACTGTCGCGAGGCCGCAGGATGACGACGTCGGCCTGATAGCGAACCTTGCCGTCGGCGGACGCGGCCGCTGCTGCGTCGACGATGCCGCGGTTTGCCGGGTGCGACGGGTCGAGGGCCACCTGGGCCTGCGCCACCACGCGCTCGTACGGCCCGGCATCGCCGAAGGCACGCCCTGCAAAGGCCGGCTGCCGCTCGCGCACAAGCAGCTGCTCGACCACCGCGGGTGCACCGCTCGAAGTGGGTAGCTGTGCACACCCGACAAGTGCGGCAAGCAGCGCCGCCATGATCGCGATTCGCCCGCACAGGCCCCATACCGGGGTTGCCAGTCTTTTCATTTTTTTGTCTCCGGAATTTGTCGGCGATCATTTGCCATCGCACCGTGTTGTGCCATTCGCCTTTGATTGAGGCCACCTTCGGCGTTCATTGAGGAAGCGCACCGTGATCAACCTGAACCGATTCGACCTCGTCTCGCTGCGCCTGTATGTCGCCGTGGTCGATGCCGGAAGCCTGACCGCCGGCGCGGGCCGTTTCGGCATCTCGCTGGCGGCCGCGAGCAAGCGCATTGCCGAACTGGAGCGGCATTGCGGATTCACGTTGCTGCAGCGGGGGCAGCGCGGCGTGATCGCGACCGCCAACGGACAAGTCCTGCACCGCCTTGCGATCGAGGTTGTCGCGCGCCTCGAGCAACTGGTGCTGGAGATCGACGATCTGCGCACCGGCGCCGCGGGCCATCTGCGCCTGTGGGCGAACCCCTCGGCCTTCGGCGGCTTCCTGCCGCGGCTCTTGTCGGCCTACGCCGAGCAGCACCCGGACGTGCGCATCGATCTGGAGGACGCACTCAGCGAAGACGCCGTGCGCGCGGTTCAGAAAGGCGTCGCCGAGCTTGCGGTGATCGGCGACAACGTGCCTTGCGAAGATCTGGAAACCTTCGCCTGCAATGTCGACCACCTGGTGTTGCTCGTCCCGGCTGACCATGCAATGGCCAGCGCCCCGAGCGTCCGGCTGGAGCGGGTGCTCGACCACGACCTGATCACGCTCGCGCGCACGGCGTCGCTCACCCGCAAGGTGATGGCTGCTGCCGAGGGCCTTGGCTGCACGGTGCGAATCCGCGTGCAGGTGCGCAGCTTCGATTCGATGTGCCGAATGGTGGCGTGCGGGCTCGGCCTTGCCATCCTCCCGCGCGCTGCGGCTGTGCTCTATGCCGGGGCGCTGGGGTTGCACATCGTCGCCCTCGAAGGACTGGACGTTCAGCGTCGGCTGCTGGTCGCGATGCGGAGCCGGGCACTGCTGTCGCCGGCGGCGGCGGCGCTGGTGGACATGATCGAGCGGGATTTGGCCGAGTGACGGCCGCTCACGCCCCCGCATCCCCGGCGATGACGCTCCGGCTCATCGCCTCGCCTTGGGCTTTTTGCACGTCTGCGTGCTGAAGGTTGCCCACCTGCTCCGCGCAGTACGCAAGCAGCTCGTCGAGTTCGGTAGATTTGTCGAACACCCTGTCGGCACCGAGTTCTGCTGCACGCAGGCGAACCTCGGGCGTTGCGTAGTTCGTCAGCACCACGATCTTCTGGTACGGCTGCCTGTTCTGGCAGCCCGCCAGCACGCCCAGGCCAGTTCCGCTTTCGAGCTGCAGATCGACGATCGCCAGATGCCAGCTGCCGTCGTGCGCGGCCAGCCACTGGTCGGTTTCCGCCTGGGTCGCGGAATGCGCGACCACGCGCACCTCCGCGATTTCCTGCAGGGTCTCGATCAGGTTTTCCAGAATGACCGCGTTGTCTTCTGCCAGGTAGGTGATGAGTTTTTGCTTGTGCATGCCGGTTCTCCTTCCGGCAGTGTCCGTGCCCTCACCCCGCGCGCTGCCGTCAGCGTGCGTCTCGCCCCGTAGGACAGCGCGCGGCTGCGGCCGACCGCCTTTGCGTGAGCGTTCGGCGCCCGGTACTACTTTCTTGTTCTTGCGTGTTCGGGCGGCGTCCGCACAATCGTCGCGAGAACAACCAAGAGGAGCAGAGGTGAATGACGATGCATCGCAGCGCACACGAACCAAGCTTGAATGGGAGGCCGCTTGCGAAAAGCTCGGCAACGCGCTGGTGCCGCCCTACAAGGGCCTGCCGTCCAGCAACCGGGACGACATCGTGGCGTACTTCGACCAGGTGCAGCGGCGGCTCGATCAAATGAGGGCCGTGTACGGCATCGGGCCGAGGCTCGAAGCCCCGCCCCCACCGTAGCGCAGCAAGCCCCTGCCCCACTGCACGGGTTCGAACTTACGCGTGGGCTGGCTCGCGCGATTGCCGCTCTTCGCCGGTTGCCTGCAGCGCAGTGGTCTGTGCGAGATGCAGGATCTCTTCCACCTGATCGATCCAGTCGAAGTCGGCACTGGTCAGGAAAACGGGTTTGTGCGGCGCCGCCAGGTAGCGCGTCATGGCCTTCTCGCCGATTTCATCGCTGTGCGATTGGTACGCTTCCAGCAGCGATTCGCCGCCGCCGGTCGCGCCGAAATGATCACGCAACGGATCTTCCCCGATCTCCACGATGACCCGGGCCGCGCCAACTCCGCCCGGTGGATAGATCGCAAACCGCACGCTGGCGGTATCAAAACAAAATATCGCTTCGCTCACAGCTGTCTCCTCAGGTTGTCTCCTACTTTTTGGGCGTCGATATCTGATGCTTCTGCCACAGCGGTGGAGGACGGCAAATCGAGGAAGGTTTTGTAGGATGCGTCCTACGCCCAGATGCGGCCGGCGCCGGTACTCCGAATCCGGCTACGAACCCAGCAAATCCTGTGCTTCGTCGTCGAAACCGGGCACCGGCTGCGCCTTGGCCAGCGCCATCCACACGCCGAATGGAATGCGCTGCACCGGCCGATGCAGGGCGGCACGGGCCACGGCGAGGTGGCCCTCTTCGAGCACCAGCACGCCACAGCCTTCGGGAACCTCGTCGGGCGACGCGATGCAGCGGCCCCTGGCGTCGTTGCCCAGCACGTACCAGCACTCCCCGCCCAGGTCGAGGTAGGCGGCGCGTTTGTCGGGTTTGCGCAGGTCGCCGAGCAGGTCGGCGCGGCTCACTTTCACCTCGTGCACGACCGGTTGTGCATAGGCCTCGACGCTGGTGTTGCGGATCGAGAACACGTCGGGCCGCGCGATGCACCAGCGCGGCTTGCCGCCCTCCTCTGTCGGCGCGAGCCGGGCCCGCAGGCTCAGGCCCCGCCAGGCGATGCGGCCGTTGCGCGTCATCTCGCGCGCCACGCGTTCGACCAGCGCCTCGTGCGTGGACAAGGCGCCGCGGTTGACCACGAGCGAATCCGCGATGTGCGCGATGCCGCGGTCGGTCACGCGCAATGTCTCGTGGCCCTGCGCCGATCGCACCCGCGCCAGCAGCCCGGCTGCGAGCAGGTCGACTTCGATGGCGTCGCAGCAAGGCCAGCCGGCCGAGCGGTACACCTCGCGCAGCCGGCGCGCATGCACGCGGCCCAGCATGAGGGCGTTGAACGGCGGGTCGGCCACTGGCGGCGTGATGATCGGATCGATGATGGGCGGCTCGACCGCGGGCGGGTCGCCCTCGGGTGGCGGGCCGGGCGGCATCGCAGGCGGCATCGGCGGCACGCCGGTCGGCGGCGGATCGACGGGCACCTCGTGGGCAGTGATTTCGACAGCGTGCATGGCGACAGATTAAGGGCTAATGGAAGTCGCGGCTCGTGTGGTTGTGCGCCAGCCGGCCCATCAGCGGGGTCAAGTCCCTGAAGCCGGTGGCGACCAGGTGGCAGACCTTGCCGCCGCTGTCGACATCGCGCTGCCAGGTGCCCTGCACGGCCAGCAGATGCGACTGCAGCAGCGGATCGCGCCAGGCCTCGACCACGTGGTTCCAGACGATCACGTTGACGTTGCCGGTCTCGTCTTCGAGCGTGACGAAGATGGTGCCCTTGGCGGTTTGCGGGCGTTGCCGGCCCATCACGATGCCGCAGGCGCGCACGGTGCGGCCGTCGGGCAGCGCCAGCAGCTCCTGCGCGCTCAGCAGCTTCATGCGCGCCAGCCGCGGGCGCAGCAGTTCGAGCGGATGGCGGCGCAGCGTGAGGCGCAGCGCAGCATAGTCGCCGACGATCTCCTCGCCCTCGGGCGCAGCGGGCAGCTGCAGTGCGTGCTCGTGGATCGGCACGCCCTTGAGCAGCGCGGGCGCGCGGCGCTGCGCGGTCGCATCCCAGACCTGCTGGCGGCGGTGGCCCGACAGTGCCATGAGCGCGTCGGCACCGGCGAGTGCGGCCATGTCCTTGCCTTCGAGTTCGGCCCGCACGGCGAGGTCTTCGGTGCTGGTGAACGGGGCCTGCGCGCGGGCCTGGACCAGGCGTTCGGCACCGGCCTTGCTCAGGCCCACGATGCGGCGCAGGCCGAGCCGCACGGCCGGCTGGCCGGGATTGCCCGAGCGGTCGAGGAAGCGCGGGTCGACCGTCGTTGCCGCAGCGGGCGCGCGCGCCTCGATCGTGCAATCGAGCTGGCTCACCATCACATCCACCGGCCGCACTTCGACGCCATGCCGCCGCGCGTCCTGCACGAGTTGCGAGGGCGAATAGAACCCCATCGGCTGCGAGTCGAGCATCGCCGCGAGGAAGCAGGCGGGCTCGTGGTATTTGAGCCAGCAGCTCACCACCACCAGCAGCGCAAAGCTCGCCGCATGGCTCTCGGGAAAGCCGTACTCACCGAAGCCTTCGCACTGCTTGAAGATGGCCTCTGAAAACGGTCGGTCGTAGCCATTGGCTTCCATGCCGCCCACCAGTTGCTGGCGGAATTTGTCGATGCCGCCGGTACGCTTCCAGGCTGCCATGGCGCGCCGCAGGCGGTCGGCCTGGTCGGGCGTGAACTTGGCCGCGATCATCGCGATCTGCATCACCTGCTCCTGGAAGATCGGCACGCCGAGCGTACGGCCCAGCGCTTCGAACAAGGCCGGATATTTGTAGACGACGGGCTGGCCCTTGCGCTCCTTCTCGCGATTCTTCAGATAGGGGTGCACCATGCCGCCCTGGATCGGCCCAGGCCGCACGATGGCCACCTCGACCACGAGGTCGTAGTACTCGCGTGGCTGCAGGCGCGGCAGCATCGACATCTGGGCCCGGCTCTCGATCTGGAACACGCCGATGGTGTCGGCGTCGCAGATCATGTCGTAGACCTCGGCATCGTCGTTCGGGATCTGGTGCATCTCCAGCGCGCTGCCGCGCCACTGGTTGACGAAGTCGAGCGACCGCTTGATGGCGCTCAGCATGCCTAGCGCCAGCACGTCGACCTTGAGCATGCCCATCGCTTCGAGATCGTCCTTCTCCCACTGGATGACCGAGCGGTCTTTCATGGACGCCTTTTCGACCGGCACCAGCCGCGTGAGCTTGGTCTGCGTGAGCACGAAGCCACCGACGTGCTGGCTCAGGTGCCGCGGAAAGCCCTTGAGCTGCTGCGTGAGCTCGAGCCACTGGCGCAGCCGGAGCGTGCTTTCGCGCACGCCGGCGCTGGCCATGGCTTCCTCGAGCCGTGCATCGAGGATCTCGGTGTCGAACCAGTGATGGTCTTTGGCAAAGGCATCGATCAGTCGCGCGTCGATGCCGAGCGCCTTGCCCACGTCGCGCAGGGCGCTGCGCGTGCGGTAGCGGATCACGACCGCGGCGATGGCAGCGCGCTCGCGGCCGTATTTGTCGTAGATGTACTGGATGACCTCTTCGCGCCGCTGGTGCTCGAAGTCGACATCGATGTCGGGCGGCTCGCGGCGCTCGCGGCTGAGGAAGCGCTCGAACAGCATGTTGCCGATTTCAGGGTCGATCGCCGTGATGCCTAGGCAATAGCAGACCGCCGAGTTGGCCGACGAGCCGCGCCCCTGGCACAGGATCTCTTTCGAGCGGGCGAAACGCACGATGTCTTCGACCGTGAGGAAGAACATCTCGTACTCGAGCTCGACGATGAGGTCGAGCTCGTGCTGAACCTGGTGCTGCACGTTCTGCGGAACGCCTGCCGGATACCGCTTGGCCGCGCCCTCCCAGGTCCGGCGCACCAGCGTCTGCGTCGGCGTTTCGCCGCCGCCGACGTTCTCGAGCGGGTACTTGTAGGTCTCGCGGATCACATCGGGGTCGAAGCGGCAGCGCCCCATTACCACCAGCGTGTTGGCGAGCAACTGCGGCGCATGCAGGTCGGCCAGGCGCAGGCGCGAACGCAGGTGGCGCTCGGCATTGGCCTGCAGCGCAAAGCCGCAGTCGGCCACGGCCTTGCCTTCGCGGATGGCGGTGATCACGTCCTGCAACGGCTTGCGCGAGCGCACGTGCATGTGCACATCGCCTGCGGCCACCAGCGGCACGCCGGTGTCGGCACTCAACTGTGCCAGCGTGGCGAGCCAGAGGTCGTCGTCGAGTTCGTTGAACAACTCGACCGCGATCCACAGGCTCGCGCCGAACCGGGCTGCAGCGCCCGCCACATCGTCGCGCAGCGCCGCCAGATCGACAGCACCGCCAAAGACACGCTGTGGCACGAGCAGCACTTCGCAATGGCGCAACGAGGCGACGTCGCTGGCATCCCAGCTCACGCGGTAGTCGCCCTTGGGGGCTTCGGTGGTGCGCGCCGCGGTGATGAACTCGCAGAGGTTGCCCCAGCCTTCTAGGTTGTGCGCGATCACCACGAGCTTGAAGCGCTCGAACCGGAACTCGCTGCCGAACAGCAGGCGGAATCCGGGGTTGCGCGGCTGCGGTGCTTCGTCGGGATGCGTCTGGTCGTACTCGTCGAGCGCTTCGAGATGCTCGCGCAGGCCGACGTGCGCGCGCACCACGCCGGCGACCGAGCATTCGTCGGTGATGGCCAGCGCGCGGTAGCCGAGCTGGTAGGCGCGCGCCACGAGCTCCTCGGGGTGCGAGGCACCGCGCTGAAAACTGAAGTTGGTCAGGCAATGAAGCTCGGCGTAGTCCGGCAGGGCCAGGGCCTGCGCCACCGGCTGCGGCAGCGCATGCAGCCGGGCCGGCCGGCGCGCCTGCAGTTGCTTGTCGCTGAGTTCAGGCATAGAGGCCCTGCAGATACCAGCGCGGCGCTTCGTCGGAAGCGAGCGGCGCCGACAGCCGCTCGCGGTACACCCACACCAGGCCGGCTTCGGGGCTTTCGGCGATGTAGTAGTCGCGCACCGCAGGGTGGCCGCCCTCTTCGGCCGTGCCGCCCCACCAGCCGGCCTCCAGCCGCTGCGGGCCGACCAGGCGGCGCAGCTTGCCGTGGTAATGCGGGTGGCCATCGCGCATTTCGAGCGGCACAGGTTCGCGCAGCAGCCAGGGCGGATAAATGTCAGCCCCCCGGCTTGCCACTTCGTGTGCTTCGCCACCCCCCGGGGGGGAGGCGCGGCCCGCCTTGGGGCGGTCCGGCGGCGACCGCATCTCCGCTCTGGAGGCCAAAGCCGGCCGCCACGCCTGCATCGCCTCGGGCCGATGGTCGGCCTGCGCCACCGGCACCACCACCTGCTGCGCGCCGAGCCGCGCGCTGAGCCGCTCGACCAGTTCATGCAGCTTGTCGCCCTTGCGGTTGTCCTCGGGCAGAAAGCTCGTGCTGGCGCCGGCCCAGGGCGAGGTTTCGAGCGAGCGCAGGCGCAGCCAGCTTGCGGGTGCGGCGAGCTGGGCGAGCGCGAGCCGCTCGCTCATCAAGCGGCGCAGATGCGCCATGTCCTGCGTCGGCTCTGCCGTGCGCACCGTGATGCTCTGGTGCGGCGGCAGGTTGACGCCGTTGTAGCGCTTCAAGTCGAGCGTCCACTGCAGTTCGAGCGCGACCGCCCCGCGCTGGCGCGCGCGCAGCCAGATCTGCAGCGCCGCGAGCAGGCGGTTGGCCGACCACATGAGTTCGGGCGCCGTCTCGGCCAGTGCCGGCAACTCGAGCTTCTGCTCGAACACGTCGGGCAGCGTGAGCCAGCGGTGCTGCTCGGGACGGAGGCCCCAGGCCATGTCGAGCGCCTCGCGCAGGGCCTTGCCGAAGCGCCGCGCCAGCCCGCCGCGCGGCAGCGCCGCCACGTCGCCCCAGGTGCGGCAGCCCAGGCGCTCCAGCACGTCGAGGTGATCGCGCGCGGCCGTGAGCGTGTGCAGGGGCAAGGCGGCGGGTGTGTCGGCCGGCGGCTTCACGCCCGCCGCATAGAGACGCAGCCGCGCCAGCGCGATCAGGCTGGTGGCACCCTGCGCCTGCTGGAGTCGCTGCGCGGGTGTGGATGCCGAGAGCAGGCGCATCAAAGGCAGCCGCCCACCCCACAGCCGCTCGCAGGCCGACACCTCGAGCAGCAGCGCTTCATCGAGCCAGGCTACGCGCGGCGTGTAGCCGAGCGCCCACCAGCCCAGGGCCTCTCTCGATGGCATGGCGCAAGCAGCGTCCTCGGCCTCGTCACGCCACTGCAAGGCGATCCAGTGCATGGCGCTCCCTCCTGCGCAGATCGAGGCGCACCACGATGCCGCCGGGCGCTGCGGGCAGCACAACGCCTTGCTGCTGCAGCCGCGCCTTGCGGCGCAGCTGGCTGGCGGCCAGCAGCGCCGTCATGCGCGCATTGCGGGCCGGCAGCGTCAATGGCGCGGCCAGCGGCGGGCCGCGGCGCTTGAGCAGGTGCACGTCCATCTGCCCTGCTTCGGCCGACACCACCTGCAACCGCAGCCGGGCCGGCGAGGCCGACTGCGCCACCGATTCGGGCCGGAACACGAACAACAGGCCTTCGTGCTGCGCGGCCGCGAGTTGCAGCCGCCGCAATTCACCCACGCGCGCCTGCGGCAGCCACGCCAGCACGGCCGCCACATCGGCGCAGCGCAACGCCTGCTCGCAGGCCCACAAGCGTTGAGCGCCGCCGCCCGGCGCGCCACGCACCCACATCAACGCCTCCACCGGCAACCCACCCGCCGCGAGCGCAGGCCCGAAGGGTTCGTGCGGGGCGCCGATCAGCACCACCGGCCCGCCACGGGTCTCCACCGCCTGCGCCAGCGCAGGCAGCAGCAGTTGCCACACATGCGCCTCGGGAGTCGACTGCAGCACCTCGGTCATGGCGCCGACCGGCCAGCCGCCCCCCGGCAACTGCGCATCGAGCGCGGCATGGCCGGAGCCGACAACCTGCGCGTCGGCCCCGCCCAGCTCGTCGCCGCGCCACATGTTGTGCCGCCCGGAAGTCAGAAAGGGGTCGAGGGAAGGAAGGCCCATGGTGCAATCGAGTAACTGTATTTTTATACAGTATTCCGGCGGCATGGGTTTTTCTTTTTGCATGACCGCAGCGATCATTCGGGAACCCGCCATGAACCCTCCTTCCCTGCGTCGATCCCGCTTCCTGCGTCTCGGCGCCGGGCTCGCCTTCGGCGCCACGCTGCCGTTGTCCACCCTCGCCCAACCCAGCCAGCCCACCCGCATGAACACCCGCCCCATTCCCGCCACCGGCGAAGCCCTGCCCGTGATCGGCTGCGGCACCTGGATCGGCTTCGACGTGGCGCCCGACAGCGCCGAATACCGGCGGCTGCCGGGCGTGCTCGACGCGCTGTTCGCCGCCGGCGGCAAGGTGCTCGACAGCTCGCCGATGTACGGCCGCTCCGAGGCCGTGACCGGCGACCTGCTGGCCGCGGCGAAGCAGCGCGACCAGGCCTTTCTGGCCACCAAGGTCTGGACCAGCGGCCGCGAGGCCGGCATCGCGCAGATGGAGCAGTCGTTTGCACGCCTGCGCACCGAACGCATCGACCTGATGCAGGTGCACAACCTGGTCGACTGGCGCACCCACCTCACGACGCTGCGTGGCTGGAAAGAACAAAAACGCGTGCGATATGTCGGCATCACGCACTACACCGCTTCAGCCTATGCCGAGGTCGAGGCCGTGCTGCGGGCCGAGAAGCTCGACTTTCTGCAGATCAACTATTCAATGGACGACCGCGCGGCCGAGCAGCGCCTGCTGCCGCTGGCGGCCGAGCGCGGCGTGGCGGTGATCGTCAACATGCCGTTCGGCGGTGGCGGCCTGCTGCGCAAGCTGCGCGACCAGCCCCTGCCCGGCTGGGCCGCCGGGATCGGTTGCACGAGCTGGGCGCAGGTGCTGCTGAAGTTCGTGCTGAGCCACCCGGCCGTGACCTGCACGATTCCCGGCACGAGCCGGCCGGAGCACATGGCGGACAACGCAGCGGCGGGGTCGGGCCCTGTGCCCGATGCCGCGTTCTGGCGCCGGCATGCGGCGTCGGTGCCGGTCTGATCGGCTCAGGCCAGAAAGCGCAGCAGCAGCGCGTTGACCTCGTCGGCCCGCTCGTACTGCACCCAGTGCCCGGCGCCATCGATCACCGCGCCCGCACGCCCCGGGTGGCCCGAAGTCAGTTGCGGCACCAGCGACCGCGGCTCGGCCGTGACGTCGTACTCACCCCAGACCAGCAACTGCGGCGCCGCGATCACGTCGAGCGCGGCCTGAAGCCCGCCGGCGAGCGACACCTCCTTGCTGCGAAAGCGTGTGCCGTGGCAGCTGATGTCGTGAATCTCGAAAGCCAGCGGGTCGAAGCCCTTGTCGTGAAGCATCAGCGCGCCGAGGTTGTGCTGCAGCGCGGCGCGTTCTTCCGCCCGGGTTGCGGCGGCGCGCCAGTTGATCATCTCGACGGTCATGCGCCGCAGCGTGCCGTGGCCGCCGCTGCCCATCAGCGCAAGCCGCCGCACCGCGCCGCGCCCGACTGCGAACTTCGCGGCCACCAGGCCGCCGAACGAAAAACCGCCGAGGTCGATCGGCGTGCCGGCACCGATCAGCATGTCGAGCGTGCCGCCCAGCGCTTTCAGCAGCGGGCCGACCGCCGCGTCGCCCGCCCCGGGCCGCGGCGGCGTGCCGGAATCGCCGAAGCCCGGCATGTCGGGCAGCCACAGCGTGCGTTCTGCCGCCAGCGCTTCGACGTTGCGCAACCAGTGCATCCAACTGCCGTGGCCGCCGTGCAGCAGCACGATCGGCGGCAGCGCGGTGTCGGCCTTGCCGAAGCGGCGCCAGCGCACGCGCACGCCTTCGTGCACCGGGTCGTGAGGGGTGGCGAGCGCATCGATGCGCTCGATGGCGGCGCGTGCGCCGGCGTCGGAATCGGGCGGAAAGTTCATCGGGGCAGCATGCGTTGCAGTTCGGGTTCGCCGTCCATGAACTGGTGCTTCAGCGCGCCCAGCACATGCAGGGCGAACAGCACATACAGCACGTAGCCGGCCCATTCGTGGACGGCGCCGAAAACGGTGTGCAGGGTTTCCTTCATGACCGGCTCGATGCCCATGATCCAGCCGATGCGCGGCCAGGGCACCAGGCCGAACAGTTGCATCGGATGCGTGGCCGCGTCCTTCCAGGCCGAGTCGTGCATCCAGCCCGACAGCGGCAGCAGCACCATCAGCAGGTAGAGCGCGCCGTGCGCCGCATGCGCGGCCCAGCGTTCGAGCCGGCCGTAGCTGCCGGGCATCTCGGGCGGGCGGTGCGTGGCGCGCCAGAGAATGCGGACAATCACCAGGCCCAGCACCGTGATGCCGAGCGACTTGTGCGTGTCGACCACCGGCCGCACCCATTCGTCGGGAAACCGCTCGACCGTCAGGATCAGGGCGATGTTGAGGATCATCAGCGCTGCAATCAGCCAGTGCAGCAGGATGGCGGGGCGGGTGTAGCGGTCGGGAATCATGGGCATGCGGAATTTTTGCAGGGGAATCGAGTCTGTCAGCATTGTCCCGGGTCGGTTCGGGCCATCGAAACCAAAATCGCGCGGACTGCGTACCCCTTGATCGACCGGACATTCTCTTGAAAGATTCCCAACAGCGCGCCCTTTCCGCAGCCTTCACGGCCGCCTCGCCACGCCTCTCTCCACCGCCCACGCCTGCACGCAGCCTGCTGATCCACGGTGGCGTGCTGCTGCTGTGGCTCGGGCTCTTCAGCATGGCCTTCATGGTCGGCGGCGTCTGGAGCTGGTCGGTGGGCGTTGCCTACATCGCCTACGACACCGTGCTGCTGCTGTTCGTGGCCTGGGCCACGTTGCCGATCCTGCGACCGGCCCGCCGGCCCGCGGCCGAGCTGCGGCCGGCCACGCTCGGCGTGATCATCGCGTCGCACAACGAGGCCGCCGTGCTGCCCGTCACGCTGGCCGCCCTGCTCGGCCAGACCGATGTGCCCGACCAGATCGTGATTGCCGACGACGGCTCCAGCGACGGCACCGCTGCGTTGCTGACCACGCGCTACGGCTTCACGGAGCCCGCGCCCGGCGAACTCAGCGCCGCCAGCCCCTTGCATCCCGCGCTGTACTGGCTGCGCCTGCCGCACGCCGGCAAGGCCCGCGCGCTCAACGCCGCGATGCTGTGCGTCCGCACCGAGACCGTGCTCACGGTCGATGGCGACACGCTGCTCGACCCCCATGCCATCGCGGCGGTGCGCCGTGCCTTCTCGGCCGAGCCCGAACTGGTGGCGGCCACGGGTGTCATCACCCCGGTGTGCAGCCGCACGCTGAGCGGCCGCTGCCTGCAGTGGTTCCAGACCTATGAGTACATCCGCAACTTCCTCTCGCGCTACGCGTGGATGCGGCTGAACGGGCTGCTGCTGATCTCGGGCGCCTTCGCCGCATTCCGGCTCGACGCGGTGCGTGCCGTCGGCGGTTTCGACCCCGACTGCCTGGTGGAAGACTACGAGCTCATCCACCGCCTGCACCGCCACGCCGAGGCCCACCAGCTGCCATGGCGGGTGCGGGTGCTGGGCGACGCGCAGGCCCACACCGATGCGCCCAGCAGCGTGCCGGCCTTCCTGCGCCAGCGGCGCCGCTGGTTCGGTGGCTTTCTGCAGACGCAGTACTGGTACCGCGCGATGGTCGGCGACCGGCGCTATGGCTGGCTCGGCACCGCAATGTTGCCGGTCAAGGCGATCGACACGCTGCAGCCGCTCTACGGCCTGGCGGCGTTCGCACTGCTGCTGGTGTACCTGGTGCGCGGCCAGCTCGGCATCCTGGCGCCGGTGGCCGGCGTGATTGGCGCCAAGATCGCGCTCGACCTGCTGTTTCACCTGTGGTCGGTGCACCTCTACCGGCGCTGGATCGGCCAGGCCAGCGGGGCCAGCATGGTGCAAGCCTTTCTGGCGGCGCTGATCGAGCCCTTCACTTTCCAGATCCTGCGGCACACCGGCGCGGCGCTGGGCTGGTGGATGTTTCTCACCGGGCGCGGCACCTGGGGCCGGCAGTCGCGTGCCGGGCTGCTGGCGCGCGAGGGCGACTGATACCGGATCGCGTTCAGAGACGTTTCGGGGTAGGCCGCCCTGAGCCCACCCCGGAATCTCAGCTTTTGCGGCCATTGTGCGGATCGGGCCGCAGCACAATGGTGAGGAGCAGCGATGCGTTCTCGACGCAGCGCAAGGCATGCGGATCATTCCTTGCCAGGTGAATCAACTGGCCTGCGGTCAACTCGCACTCGCCTGCCGAATACGTCAACACGACACGGCCCTCCATGCATTGAAGGGTGATCTCCCCAGCCACCGCATGCGACGGCATGGTGTCGCCGGCCAGCATGACGATCCGCATCACCTCCAGATCCTCGGACTTGAAGAGTGCGTGCGTGCGCGTGCCGACGAGATCCGCGCCGAGCGGCATCACGTTCGCGATTTCGCCGGCTTGCACATGGGGAATGGCCATGGTGATCTCCTTCGGGGTGTTGTCGGCGCGGCTGCGCCCAGCGACGCAGGTTGACACAGAAAGTGCCATCGCTTCAACCGGGTTGCCGATGCACGAGGCTGCTGCCCCTGCCTGCGGCGGCTAGCGCGGGCTGGCCTTGTCGAGTCGGTGCCAGAAGCCGAGCGCGGTTTCGTTGAAGCGTTGCGCGCATTCGACTTGCGGCGCATGGCCGCAGCGATCCCAGATTTCGACCTGCACGTTCGGCAGCCTTCGACGCAGCACCTCGGCGTGGGCACTGGGCACGAAGCGGTCGTCCCGGCCCCACAGCACCAGCGTGGGCGCCTGGATGCCCGGCAGCGCGGCAGCGAGCTGCTCGACGGGTCCGGGGCGAAAACCCCGGAAGTCGACAAAGCCGCGAAGCGTCTTGAGGAAGGCCGCCTGGGCGCCCGGCTGGCGCGCCAGGGAAAGCTTGGTCGTGACCAGCGCTTCGGTGACGAACGAAGACGGCGCGGCGAATGCCTTGCGCCACAGCATCCGGGTTCCCAGCCGGCTGGGCCGGGTGAAGAGCTCGCCGACGATCGGCAGCGTTGCGAGGCGAAACTCGAAGAGCGTTCCGCGCCGCGCCATGCCGGCGGGATCCACCAGCACGAGCGACGCGACCTGCGCCGGGGCCATGGCGGCGCACTCCAGCGCGAGGCGTCCGCCCAGCGAGTTGCCGGCGAGATGGGCCCGGGCGATTCCCTTCACCTTCATGAAGTCCAGAACGAACTGGGCGAGACGGCGCAGGCTATAGGTGTGATCGGCGGGCTTGTCCGAAAGGCCGAAGCCCACCAGGTCCAGTGCAAACACGCGATGCTGGGTCGCGAGCGCCTCGATATTGCTTTCCCACTCGAGCACCGAACATCCGATGCCGTGCAGCAGGAGCACGGCGGAGCCCGAAGTTCCTGCCTCCCGATAGCGCGTCCTGATGGAATCGACTTCGGTAAATTGATCCTGGATCATTTCAGCAGGATGTCGGCCATGCGCTCGCCAATGATCACCGTGGGCGCCATCGTATTGCCGGTCGACACCGTGGGCATCACGGAGGCGTCGGCGATCGACAAGCCTTCGACGCCGCGCACGGAGAGCCTGCCGTCGACCACCGCCATGTCGTCGTGTCCCATCTTGCAGGTGCAGCTCTGGTGGAAGTAGGTGCCAGCGGCGTTGCGCAGGAAGCTGGTCATGTCCTGCCGGGGCAGCTGGCCGGGCATCACCTCGCGCTTGACGAACTCCTTCATGGCCGCCGAATTGCCGATCTCGCGGCACAGCTCGATGCCACGCAGCAGAGCCTTGACGTCGTCGGGATGGGTGAGGAACGCGCCGTCGATCTGCGCCATCGCCGCCGGGTTGGACGACGCCAGGGTGACACGGCCGCGGCTCTTCGGGCGAACCAGTCCGGGGGCGATCGACCAGCAACCTGCAGGCGCATTGAACTGCGGGCCCGTCACCTCGGAGGCATAGGGCACCTCGATCTGGAATGGCTGCAGATCCGGCCCGGGCAAGGACGCATCGCTCTTCCAGAAGAACGTGGCCTCGGCCGCGCTGTTGGCCGGCGGCAGTGCCTTGTTGTACTCCCAGACGCAGCCCGCAACGAGCACGTGATCCTGGAAGTTGCGGCCCACGCCCGGCAGCTTGGCCACGGTCTTGATGCCGTGCCGCTTGAGTTCGGCCTCGTCGCCGATGCCCGACAGCATCAGGATCTTCGGGGTATTGATCGCTCCCGCGCTCAGCACCACCCGGCGTGCCGCAGCAACCGTGTGCACCTGGCCGTTGCGAACGAAGGTCAGGCCCTTGACCCGGTTGCCTTCCATCTGCAGCGTCTGCACTTCTGCGCCGGTCAGCAAGGTGATGTTGCGGCGCTTGAGCGCCTGGTAGAGGTAGTCGGACGGAATATTGCGCCGGCGCCCATCGCGGATTCGCAGATTGGCGAGTGCCGCGCCACCCGCGCCTTCCATCATGGCCCCGTTCTGGTCGGCGAACTTCGGGATGCCGACCGAAGCCGCCGCATCGAGCATCGCAGGCGCGATCGGGTTGGGATTCTGCGGCGGCGTGACCCACAGGCGGCCGCCCTTGCCGCGACGCGCCGGATCCGGCGTGCCCTGCCAGTCCTCGATGCGCTTGTAGATGTCCAGCACGCGCGCGTAGCTCCAGCCGGGATCACCGGTCTCGGCTGCCCAGGCGTCGAAGTCGTTCTTGTGTCCGCGCGACCAGACCATGACGTTGACGGAGGAGCCACCGCCCACCACCTTGCCCATGGGAAGGATCAGCGCGCGGTTGTTCACTGCTGCGCCCGGCGCGGCGGAGTGGCCCCAGTCGCGCTCGCTGCGGATGTTGGTCGGCCACAGGCCGGGGTTGAGCACGGCCTCCACCCGATCGGTGCCGCCCGCCTCCAGCACGAGCACCCGCGCGTCGCTCTCGGCAGCAAGCCGGCCGGCCACAACCGCGCCGCCGCTGCCCGAGCCGACGACGATGTAGTCGTACTCGGGCTGCAGGTTGGCCGCGTTGTAGAGCTGCGTGATGGCCGCGTCGCTGCCATCCTGCGCCATGGACTGGGCCGCCCCCATGCCGGCACCGGCCGCCACGGCCAGGCGGAGAAAGTCGCGCCGCCCCAGCTTGCCGCGGTAGAGCGCGTCTTCCAGCGCGTTGAGGATGTCGCCCTGCAGTAGTTCGGGGTTGTCGTGCTGCTGATTCATGGTTGTCTCGCTGTCGGAAGAAGAACAGGCGCCATGCTGGGTCGTCGGCCTGTTCCGGACAATCGGCCCCGCGCAGCCGCTATCGGAATTGCGCAGGTCGACCGGCAGGGAAAACCCAATTGACGGGGCGTTCAGGTTGATGAAACTGCAAACCCCATCACCCCGCGCAGCGACTGCTTCCCCACCCATGAACACCTCGCCGGTTGCATCGCCGGTTTTCGCCGGCGTGGACTTCGAGCGAGGCCGCCTGTTCGAAACGCGGGATGCGGACGAAGCGCAGTTCCTCTGCGGACGCGTCTTCAGTCCGCACCGGCTTCGTCTGCTCGCCCCGGGCGGCGCGCTGCACGCACGAATGGACAACCTGCCGATGGGCGCGCTGTCGTTGAGTCGCCTGTCATGGCAGGCGCCGGTGGCGGTCGATCCGGGGACTCTCGAGAACTACTACCTGCTGTGCCTGCCGACACGAGGCGGGATCGACTACTGGCACGGCCGCCACGCTTACCAGGCCACACCGGGTCAGTTCTCCATCGTCGGCGGCGGGCAGCGCTTCCACTTCGCGGCCAGCGAGAACTACGAACAGATCGTGGTGCGGATCGAAAGAACGGCCGTGGATGCCGCGTGGGCCGCGCTGGCCGGAGCGCCGCCCCGCGATGCGATCTGCTTTCGCGGCGATGTGCCAACGGATGGCCCGACATGGTGCGCCATAGAGCCGGCGCTGCGGATGATGGCGGAGGCGGCGCGCGGCGATCCGGCGCTGGCCGCGCTGCCGCACCTGCACGCGCGGCTGGAAGACCTGCTGGTCACGAGCTTGCTGCTGCGTCAGCCCCACTCCCATCTGCAGATGCGCCCGCCGGGCGGCGCCGCGGTGTCGCCGACACTGAGGAAGGCCAAGGCCTACATGCTCGAGCGGCTCGAGGAGCCGCTGACGCTGACCACGCTGGCCCACGGCATCGATGTCCCGGCGCGCACCATTCAATCCGCCTTCCAGGCCGCCGAAGGAATGGGGCCCCTGCAATGGCTTCGGACCAGGAGGCTGCATGCCGCGCGCGAAGCACTGCTCTCGGCAGACGGGAAGGCTCCGCGCGTGGCCGATACCGCCTTTCGGTTCGGCTTTTGCCACCTGGGCGAGTTTGCGCAGCACTACCGCCGCACCTTCAACGAAACGCCACGCCAGACGCTGTTGCGGCGCGCCTGACGACGGGCTGCGAAAAGACTCAGGCCTGCGCCGCGCCGAAGCGGAAGCTCGAGACGACCAGTCCGCCCATGAACGCGTCTTCGTGATAGACGCGCACGCCGGCTTCGCTTTCGGCCGCCCCCACCGCCACCATCAGCGGAATCAGGTGCTCCTCGCGCGGGTGGGCGATGCGTGCCGAAGGCGCCGAAGACCAGTCGTTCAGGCGCGCTGCACGCTCGCCGGGAGCGCCCTGCACCACCGTCTGGTCGAGCCAGTCGTCGAAGGCCTTCGACACGTCGTGCGCCTGCGGGCCGAAATTGCGCAGGTTGTGATAGCTCAGGCCGCTGCCGACGATCAGCACGTCTTCGTCGCGCAGCGGCGCGAGCGCGCGGCCCAGCGCCAGATGCTCGGCCGGGTCGAGCCCGCGCTTCAGCGACAACTGCACCATCGGCACGTCGGCTTGCGGGTAGATCGCGGCCATCGGCGAGAAAGCGCCGTGGTCGAAGCCGCGCTCCTCATCGAGTGCCGCCGGCAAGCCGGCGGCCGCGATGAGTTGCTGCACGCGGCGCGCCAGCTCGGGTGAGCCCGGTGCGTCGTAGTGCACCTGGTAGGTGTGCGCCGGGAAGCCGCCGTAGTCGTAGATCATCGGCGGCTTCGGGCTGGCCTGCAGCGTGAAAGCCGGTGCCTCCCAGTGCGCCGACACCATGAGGATGGCGCGCGGCGTGCGGCCGATCTGGCGCGGCATGTCCGCCAGTGCGGCTTCGAGCTGGCTGTAGGCCGAGCCCATCTCCTTTTTCATCCAGGGCCAGGGGCCGCCGCCGTGCGAGATGAAGTAGGTGGGCAGGCGCGGGGTGTGGTTGTCGCTCATGGTGAGAAAAACTCCTTTCCACGAATGTAGGGGTTTCCCATGTGGAATTCGAGAGCGCTACATTCAATGGTTCATTTCTCCAGAGGAAACCATCCATGGATCGCATGACCAGCCTGCGTGTGTTCCGCGAGGTCGTCGAATCGGGCAGCTTCACGGCCGCGGCGGATCGGCTCGCGATCTCGACACCGATGGTAAGCAAGCATGTCGCGCAACTCGAGAAATCACTTGGTGCGCGCCTTTTGAACCGCTCCAGCCGGCATCTGAGCCTGACCGAGGCCGGCACCGCCTGGTACGCGCAGAGCACGCAGGCACTCGATCTGCTCGACGCGGCCGAAGTCGCCATTGGCCGGCGCAACGACACGCCGCGCGGCCGGCTCAAGGTGAGTGCGCCGGTGTGGTGCGCCACGCCGCGCTTCGCGCGCGTGCTGGCCGACTACCGCGCGCGCTGCCCCGAAGTGCTGGTCGACATCCACCTCGAAAACCGCAAGATCGATCTGGCCGCCGATGGCTACGACCTGGCGCTGCGTGCCACGCAGGAACCCTCGCCGGCGCTCATTGCGAGGCCGCTGTGCCGGGTGCAGTTTCATTTGGTCGCGGCCGCCGCCTATGCCGGGCGCATGGGCATGCCCGCGACGCCGGCCGATCTGGCAAGGCTGGGCGCGATCGTGCCGAGCTACGTGAAGCTCGAAGGGCTTTCGCTGAAAGGCGCGGGCGGTCGCCACGCGCCGCTGCGCTTTCAGCCAGTGATGTTCTCGGACGACACCACGCTCACACTGCACGCGGTGCGCGCCGGCATGGGAATGGCCTTTCTGCCCGAATGGCTGGTCGACAACGACCTGGCACAGGGCGGCCTGATCAGGCTGGTGCCCGACTACGCGGCGCCGCCGGTGACGCTGTTCGCGGTGTACACCAGCCGGCAGTACATGGCGCCCAAGCTGCGCAGCTTCATCGACTTTCTGGCCGAGCGGCTGGTCGTGGACGACAAGGCCGCGCAACGGCGCGCCAAACACTCGGCGGCCTGAACCGACAGCGCCTAGTCTGGCTTTGACTCCGGCGCAGTGCCGCCCTGGCGGGATCCCGGTGCGCGACCATTCGCTCTCGGCATCAGCGCCTTGATGCGCTGACGCAGCAGCGCAGGCGGTACTGTCAACTGCATGGCTTGCATGCAGCGCTCCAGCCGTCCTTCGCGTGCCAGCAGTTTTTCCGCGGCCATTGCGAGGTCGGTGTCGATGCTTTCGCCATACGCCTGCATCGCTTTTTCGCGCGCCTGTTTCAGCAGCCGGGCACCGGGATGGATCATCGCCAGGTCGATCAGGTCACGGCTGAACACGCTGTCGTCGGCCCACCGGTCGGAATTGGCAAGCAACTTGCTCGCGGCCATGTCGAGCGGCGTCAGCGTGGCGACACCGCATTGCCTATCTTCGGGACCGGGCCGGGCCAGTTCGATCCGCGCCTCGCGCACGATCTCGAACTTGATGCCCACACCGTCGATACCGATCACGGTTCGAATGCCGTACTGATCCGCGCGCACCTCGCGCAGTGGATTGAGCGTTGCGCCCGCGCGCACGATGGATGCCAGCCCTGTCGGGCCGGTGAGCAATTGCCGGAGCGCGCGATAGCCCGCCATGTCAGACACCAGAAAGTCGATGTCAACGGACTCGCGGTATTCGCCATAGCGCAGCGCGATGGCCGTGCCCCCGCCGAACAGACAGTAGTGAGCCTGCAGCAGCGGCGCGTTGAGGGCCGTCAGCACTTCGGCGACACGACGATGGTGCGGGCGCTCAAACAAGAAGATGCCCCTTGCCCAGCGTACGCACAAGGGTGTCGATCAACGCGCGTTCGCGAGCCTCGACCTTGCCCTGCTCGACATGACGCCAGTTGCGCTCGTAGAGACTCAGCGCTTCCTCCGGCGTGAGATCGGTCGCACCCGGCACATGCCAGGCGAGTTGCTTGAGTTGCGGATAGTCGGCCAGGCGGATGCGCTGCGGCGCGACGGCTTCGCCACCGGCCGACGTCGCCGGATCGGGCGCCGAACCCGCAGGCTGCGGTACATCGACGAACTGGATCTGTACGCCCAGCGCCGCCATCGCATTGGCGTAGGCCCCCATCGTGACCGAGGCCCCACCCTGCTCGATGCGGTGCAGGGTCACGCGAGACATGCCCGCGGCTTCAGCGGCCGTCGTGGCGCTGACGCGCAACGCCTTGCGCCGCTCGCGAATGCGAGCGCCGAGCGCGCCGAGGGTGGCCGCCGCGGCTGAATCGAGTTTCGGAGCTTGTGCAGGCATATGCATCTCATTTTAGACCATTTCATTATTTTGATCAAAATGAGATACATAATTATAAAAACAACGCCGCGCTGACCGACCGGTTACTGCGAATGGTCCAGAATTCCGCTTCGCGCACCAGGCGCTGGAGACACCCTGCCTTGTTCCGCCTTTTCGAGAAACTGCTCCCTCCCTACCCCGCCACCGAGCCCGCGCTGCCGCCCTCCGGCTTCTTTGCCTTCATCTGGTCTTGCACCGACGGCGTGCGCGGCAAGATCGCTGCGATGGCGCTGCTCACCGCCGCCATGTCGGCCTTCGAGGCGCTGCTGTTCGCCATGCTCGGGCGCATCGTCGACTGGCTCGGCGGCCAGGTGCCGGCCCGGCTCTGGGAGGAACGCGGCACCACGCTGATGTGGCTGGGCACGGCGCTGGTGGCCAGCATCGGCGTGGTCGCGCTGCAGACCATCGTCAAGCACCAGACGCTGGCGGTGAACCTGCCGATGCGGCTGCGCTGGAACTTCCACCGCCTGATGCTCGGCCAGAGCATGGCCTTCTACCAGGACGAGTTTGCCGGCCGCATCACGGCCAAGGTGATGCAGACCGCGCTGGCCGTGCGCGAAGTGGTCTTCGTGCTGGCTGACGTGCTGGTGGCGATGGGCGTGTATGTCGCGACCATGATCGTGCTGGCCGCCGTGCTCGACCGGCAACTGATGCTGCCCTTCCTCGTCTGGCTGCTGCTTTACCTCGTTCAGTTGTGGTTCTTCGTGCCGCGGCTCGGCAGGATCGGCAAGGCGCAAGCCGATGCCCGCGCACTGATGACCGGCCGCGTGACCGACGCCTACACCAACATCGCGACCGTCAAGCTGTTCTCGCACACACACCGCGAGGCCGGCTTCGCGCGCTCGGCCATGAAGGAGTTCATGCACACGGGCTACGGCCAGATGCGGCTGGTGAGCGCGTTCGAGATCAGCAACCACGTGCTGAGCATGGGCCTCACCGCGGGCATGGCGGGCACGGCCCTGTGGCTCTGGTCGCACGGCGCCGTCGGCATCGGCGCGGTGGCGGCATCGACCGCGATGGCGCTGCGCCTGCAGGGCATGTCGCACTGGATCATGTGGGAGATGACGAGCCTGTTCGAGAACATCGGCACGGTGCAGGACGGCATGAAGACGCTGTCGCGTCCGCGTGCCGTGCTCGACGCGGCCGATGCGACGACGCTCACGGTGCCGCGCGGCGAGGTGCGTTTCGAGCAGGCGAGCTTCCGTTATGGCGATGCGGGCCGGCGCGTGATCGACAACATGACCCTGACCGTGGCGCCCGGCGAAAAGATCGGCCTGGTCGGCCGATCCGGCGCGGGCAAGTCGACGCTGGTGAACCTGCTGCTGCGCTTTCACGACCTGGAGAGCGGCCGCATCCTGATCGACGGGCAGGACATCGCGCATGTCACGCAGGACTCGCTGCGTGCCCACATCGGCATGGTCACGCAGGACACCTCGCTGATGCACCGCTCGGTCGCCGACAACATTGCCTACGGCCGGCCCGATGCGGGCGCGGACGCGATCCGCGCCGCGGCCGAGCGCGCCGAAGCGCACGATTTCATCCAGACCCTGGGCGACGCGAATGGCCGGCGCGGCTACGACGCGCATGTGGGCGAGCGCGGCGTCAAGCTCTCGGGCGGGCAGCGGCAGCGCGTCGCGATCGCGCGCGTGATGCTCAAGGACGCGCCGATCCTGCTGCTCGACGAAGCCACCAGCGCGCTCGACTCGGAAGTCGAAGCCGCGATCCAGGCCAGCCTGTACCGCCTGATGCAAGGCAAGACGGTGATCGCCATCGCGCACCGGCTCTCGACCATCGCGGCGATGGACAGGCTGATCGTGCTCGACGAGGGCCGCGTGGTCGAAGAAGGCGACCACAAGACGCTGCTGGCGCAAGGCGGCCTCTATGCACGGCTGTGGGCGCACCAGAGCGGTGGTTTCCTGGGCGACGGCTCGGACGACGAAGCGGCCTGATTCCTACAGCAGCCGCTCCCCCCTTCCGACAGGCCGGGCGGATGCAGCCGGCAACACTGTGCTGGTCTTCAACAAAGAGGAGTCTTCGCCGTGAATTCCATCATCTATATCGTCGGTCTGGTCGTGGTCGTGGTTGCAGTGCTGTCTTTCTTCGGAATGCGCTGAGCCTGAATGCACCGATCCCGGCCACGCCGGGTCGAATCCCCTCGGGGCCGCTGCTGCGGCCCCGTTTCGTTGGCACGGGCGCGGGCATAATTTCAGCGCTCTGATGCCCGAGGGAAGCCATTGAACACCGCCCTGCGCGAAACTGACCTGTTGTCGAACGCGGTGATCACCGAAGCAGTGCAACTCATCGAGCAGACCGGATCGCTCGATGATGCGGCCGCCATGCGCGAGGCGGTCGTCCAGCAGCACGAACCCGCGGCCCGCATCGCGCAGCGCGCCAGCGCGCTTGGCCGGCGCATCGGACTGCAAGCCGAACTGGCACGCGCACGGCATTGGGCGCCGTGGATCGCGCTCGCGCTGGTGCTGCTGATCGTGTTCGCAGGCCTCGCGCTGGCGGGCAATGTGGTCGGCGGCAGCGAGCGGCGCATCAACATCATGGTGGCACTGGTCAGCCTGCTCGGCGTGCACGCGCTCACGCTGCTGCTCTGGCTGGTCGGCCTGGTCGTGCCGCTCAATTCCTTCAATGCGTCTTTCGGATGGCTCTGGCTGGCGCTGACTGCGCGCGTGGCCGGCGGCAAACAGGGCCAGGCACCGGTGTTGCTCCGCGCCGCAACGCAACTGCTGGCGCGGGCCCGACTGCTGCCGTGGGCTTTCGGCTTTGTGAGCCACGGCATCTGGGCGCTGTCGTTCACCGTGGTGCTCGGCGCCCTGCTGTTTGCGCTGGCCTTCCGCAGCTACACGCTCGGCTGGGAAACCACGATTCTGGATCCCGGCGTCTTCGTCGAAGGCGTACGGCTGCTGGGCTGGGCGCCGGGCTGGCTCGGGTTTCCGGTGCCGGACGCCGCGACCGTGCTGTCGCCCGTGACGAAAGCAGCCGACCAACGCGCCTGGGCCCTGTGGCTCACCGGGTGCATCGTGGCCTACGGCCTGCTGCCGCGCGTGTTCTTCGCGCTGGTCAGTGCGCTGGTGTGGCAGCGGCGCAAGCCGGCGCTGCAGCCGGATCTTGCGGCGCCCTACTACCGCAAGCTGCTCGCCCGCTTCGAGGCAATGGCGCCGGCCACGATCGTCGATGGCGATCCGGGCCCCGAGCATCTGCACGCACCTGCTGGCCTGGCCGCCGGCGAAACCAGCGATGTGCTGGTGGTGGTCGGATTCGAACTGCCGCCGGAGTCGGCATGGCCGCCGTCTGGCCTGCCCGCGGCCGCCGCGCCGGTGCTGCGCATCGATGGCAGCGCCGCTCAGCGGCACGAACTGCTCGACACGGTGGCCAGGCTGCGCCCGCGCGCGCTGCTGATGGCCTGCCATGCAGCATCGAGCCCGGATCGCGGCACCGGCCGCCTGCTGCGCGAACTGCTCGCCCACTGCGGTGAATGCCGGCTCTGGCTGGTGGCAGGCGACGCTGCGGCCGGCCAGCGCTGGCGGCGTTGGCTGGTCGACGCAGGGCTGAAGCGCGTCACGGCCCATGACGATCTCGCCTCGGCGCTGCAGGGGTGGGCATGAACGCGCCCGCCATCCGCATCGCCGTGGTCGGCCACACCAATGCCGGCAAGACTTCGCTGCTGCGCACGCTGACGCGGCGCGTGCATTTCGGCGAGGTGTCCGAGCGCCCCGGCACCACCCGCCACGTGGAGCGCATCGAACTCAAGGTGCAGGGCCGCGCCGCCGTGACCTTCCTCGACACGCCTGGCCTCGAAGACGCGGTCAGCCTGCGCGAGCACCTCGAGGCCTTCGCGGTCGCCGCGCAGACGCCGCCCGAGCGCATTCGCGCATTCCTGCAAGGCCCTGAAGCGCATGGCGCGTTCGAGCAGGAAGCCAAGGTTCTGCGTGCGCTGCTGGAGGTCGACGCCGCGTTCCTGGTCATCGATGCGCGCGAGCCGGTGCTGCCCAAGTTCCGCGCCGAGATCGAACTGCTGAACTCCTGTGCACGCCCGGTGCTCCCTGTGCTGAACTTCGTGCGCGAGGGCTCCAGCCGCGAGCCCGCCTGGCGCGAGTTGCTCTCGGCCTACGGGCTGCACGCGGTGGTGCGTTTCGACGCGGCGGCGCCCTTCGTCGGCGCCGAGCGCGAGCTGTACCAGGACTTGGGCGCACTGCTGCGCGACCGGCGCGAGCAATTGCGCGGCGTGGTGGAAGCGCTGGAAGCCGAGGCCGTGCAGCGCCGCGCCGCCGCCGCCGCCCGGCTGGCCGAACTCGCAGTCGATACCTCGGCCCTGCGCCGCGGCGTGCCATCGGAAACCTTCAATGATCCCGTGCGCCGCCAGGCGCCAATTGCCGAGTTGCAGAAAGCCGTGTCGACCAAGGCCCACCGCTGCGCCGACGACCTGCTGGCGCTCTACGGCTTTCGCGAAGGCGACGCCGACGAGGCGCCGCTGCCGCTACTCGAAGGCCGATGGAGCATGGACTTCTTCAGTCCCGAGGCAATGAAGGATGCAGGCGTGCGGCTCGGCAAGGGTGCGGCCGTCGGCGCCGCAGTCGGCGTCGTGGCCGATCTCGCGCTGGCCGGCCTCTCGCTCGGCGCGGCCACGGCGTTGGGCGCATCGATCGGCGGCGCCGTGTCGCAAGGCTGGGGCCCGGTGGGCCGCAAGCTCGCCAACCGGCTGCGCGACGTGCAGGAACTCACGGTCGAAGACCGCGTGCTCCATGGGCTGCTCGCATGGCAGCTGCAGCTGGTGCGCGCGCTCGAACAGCGCGGCCATGCGGCGATGCAGCGCATCGCGGCCGGCGAACCGCAGGACGGCGCGTCCAGCCAGCGGCAGATCGCCGACATCCTGCGCGCGGCCCGACCGGCGCGCGGGCACCCCGATTGGGAAGCCGGCCTGCGCACCCGCTGGATCGCATCGCCGCAGCGCCAGGCGGTGGTCGACCAAGTCGCGCAAGCGATGCGCGAGGCCATCGACGCGGCCGTGCGCCCTGCGGCATGATCACCGGCATGGAAGACCTCGTTCCCCATCCGCTCGTCATCCTCAAGGCCGGCGACACCTTCGATGCCCTGCGCGACGCCAATGGCGATTTCGAACACTGGGTCGCCCGCGGCCTGGGCGACACGCGCCTGCCGGTGGTGGTGCTCGACCCACGCCGCGGCGACACCCTGCCCGCGCCCGGCGCGCTTTCGGGCGTGGTGCTGACCGGCTCGCATTCGATGGTGTCGCACCGCGAAGACTGGAGCGAGGCCACCGCCGCCTGGCTGGCCGGCATCGTCGCCAGCGGCACGCCGGTGCTCGGCATCTGCTACGGCCACCAGCTGCTCGCACATGCTCTGGGCGGCGAGGCAGACGACCACCCGGTTGGCCTGGAGATCGGCACCGTGACGGTGCACCTCACCGACGCAGCGGCCGACGACGCGCTGTTCCACGACCTGCCACACGAATTTTCCGCGCACGTGGTGCACCGCCAGAGCGCGCTGCGCCTGCCCGATGGCGCAGTGCGCCTGGCCGGCAATGCGTTCGAGCCGAACCAGGCCTTTCGCGTCGGCGAACGCGCGTGGGGCGTGCAGTTCCACCCCGAGTTCGACGCGGCCGCGATGTGCGGGTACATCGATGCAGTGGCCGACGATCTGCGTGCCGAAGGCAAGGACCCGGTCGCGCTGCGCGACGGCGTCGAGGCAACGCCCACCGCGGCGCAGTTGCTGGGCCGCTTCGCACATCTGGCCGAAGAACACGACGCCGCAGGGCGCTGAGTCGCCGGTCTGGTCTGACACGCCCGCCGCGGCCCATGCGTTAAGGTGCATTCCCACTCCCCGGAACTGCGCCATGCCCCTGCCCAACGCCGCCACGCCTCCGCGCAAGCATTTCTCGATGATTCGCGGCTTCCACCTGGCCGATGCGTTCACGCTCGGCAATGCGGCCTGCGGCGTCGGCTGCGTGTTTCTTGCCATGGCCTACGTGGCGAAGAACGATCTCTCGGTGTATCTCTGGGCTGCGGCGCTGGCGCCGGCGGCCTTCATCTTCGACGTGTTCGACGGCCGCATCGCGCGCTGGCGGCAAACGCATTCCGCGCTCGGGCGCGAACTCGATTCGCTAGCCGACGTGATCTCGTTCGGCGTGGCGCCGGCCGCGCTGGCCTTTGCGGCCGGTGCCGATGGCGGCTGGGACGCATTGCTGCTGATCTATTTCGTCTGCTGCGGCGTGAGCCGGCTGGCGCGCTACAACGTCACGGCCGAAGCGCTCTCCGAAGGCGCCGACAAGGTCAAGTACTTCGAAGGGACGCCCATTCCCACGAGCGTGGTGCTGGTCGGCGTGCTGGCCTTCGCCGCCTGGAAAGGCGCCATCGGCAGCACGCTGTGGGGCGGCGCCTGGACACTCGGCCCCTGGGTACTGCACCCGATCACGCTGCTGTTCGGGCTGTCGGGCACGCTGATGATCAGCAAGACCCTGCGGATCCCGAAGTTCTGAATCCCGGCCCGCATGCACATGCCAGCCCCAGCCTCCCTCGTCACACCCGCCCACTTCACACCCGGCGGGCTCGACCTGCTGGTGCAGCTGGCTGCCGCGCAGCCGATTGCGCCGGACTGCGACCACTTCTACTTTCTGCGCCACGGCCAGACCGGCTGCAACGCGCGCCGCATCTTCCAGTCGGCCGATGAGCCGCTGAGCGAGCTGGGCCTGGCCCAGGCGGCGCAGGCCACCACCCTGCTGGCAGGCGAGACGATCCGAACCATCGTCTGCAGCGACATGAGCCGTGCCCATGTCACCGCGCAAACCGTGGCCGCGCCGCACGGGCTCATTCCCATGGCCGATGCCGCGCTGCGCGAGCGGCACTTCGGCGCGCTGATCGGCACTTCGTCGGCCGCCATCGACTGGGCCTGCGAGCCCGAGGGCGGCGAGACGCTGGCGCAGTTCGTCGACCGCAAGCGCCCTGCGCTTGCGGCCGCATTGGCCCGGCCCGCGCCGGTGCTGGTGGTGGCGCACGGCGGCACGCTGTTCGTGCTGGCCGCCCTGCTCGGCGTGCCGATCGACATGGGCGTGCTGGGCAATGCGCAGCCCTTGCGTTTCGAGCGCCGCAGCGCTCTGTGGACGGTCATTCCCCTGCAGCCCAAAGGCGACGCGGCCGCCGGCATCGCCTGACCCGCCATCATGGAATTCAAGGACTACTACAAGACCCTCGAGCTCGAGCGCGGCGCCTCGGAGGACGATGTGCGCAAGGCCTACCGCAAGCTGGCCCGCAAGTACCACCCCGACGTCAGCAAGGAAGCCGATGCCGAGGCGAAGATGCGCGACATCAACGAAGCCAACGACGTGCTGCGCGACAAGGAAAAGCGCGCCGCCTACGACGCGCTGGCCGATCGCGTGGCGCGCGGCGGCTCGCCCGAAGGCGACTTTCAGCCGCCGCCGGGCTGGGACGCCGGCTACGAATTCCACCGCGGGCCCGGCGCCGGGCCGGCCGACCATGCCGAGTTCAGCGATTTCTTCTCTTCGCTGTTCGGCGCGGCCGAGCGGCGCGGCGCCGCGCGCCGGCATATGCGCGCACGCGGCGAAGACCACCATGCAGCGATCGAGATCGCGCTCGAAGATGCACTCAACGGTGCCGAGCGCGAGATCACGCTGCGCGCCCAGACCGTCGACGCGCAAGGCATGCCGCAGTGGGAAACGCGCACACTCAGCGTCAAGATTCCGCCCGGCGTGCATCCGGGCCAGTACATCCGCCTCGCGGGCCAGGGCATGCCGGGACACGGCGGCGAGCCGGCCGGCGACCTCTACCTCGAGGTGCGCATTGCGCCCCACCCGCTCTACCGCATCGAGGAACGCAACCTCTACATGGCGCTGGCGGTGACCCCGAGCGAGGCTGCACTCGGCGCGCAGGTGAAGGTGCCGACGCCCACCGGCGGCGTGGTCGAGGTCACCGTGCCTGCGAACGCGCGCAACGGCTTGCAGCTGCGCCTCAAGGGGCGCGGCCTCGCCGGCAAGACGCCGGGCGACCTGCACCTGCTGCTCGAGATCGCGCTGCCACCGGCCGACAGCGACGCCGTGCGCAAGGCCTACCAGACCCTGGCAGAGGCCGCTTCATCGTTCAACCCGCGCCGCCACCTGGGAGTTTGATCATGGCGACTGTTTCCGTGACGACCGGCACCGTGGTGAGCGCCTCCCAGCCGCTGGCGCTGCGCGAGCTGGCCCATGCCTGCGGCGCCGACACCGCCTGGGTGATCGAGCTGGTCGAGGTCGGCATCGTGCAGGTCAGCGTGCCCGATGCCGCCCCCGAGCGCTGGCAATTCGAAAGCGACGCGCTGCAGCGGGCGCTCGATGCGCGCCGGCTGGAGCGCGACTTCGGCGTCGGGCTCGACGCGGCCGCGCTGATCCTCGACCTGCAGCACGAAGTGCGGCGACTCAAGTCGATGCTGCGCGCGCACGGATTGCAACGCGGCGTCTAGGCCTCCACCGGCTGCAGCACGCGATAGAAGTACGTGGTGTCGCACAGCCCGCCCTGCGGCCACAGCGCATAGCCGGGGATCACGCCGCAGCGCTGCCAGCCGAGCCGCTCGTAGAGCCGTTCTGCGTCGCCGCCCGCGGTGTCGAGCACCAGCAGCGACTTGCCGCATTCGAGGGCCAGCGCCTCGGCCGCCTGCATCAAGCCGGCGCCCAGGCCGTGTCGGCGGGCCCGGCGGTGCACCAACATCTTCACGAGGTCGGCGCGGTGCGGCTGGTTTTCGGGTTGGTCGAGCAGCAATTGCACGGTGCCGACGATGCCAAGGCCGTCCTCGGCCACCAGCAGCGCACGGCCACCGCGCGCGACGCCCTCTGCGATGCCACGCCAGAAGCCCAGTGCCCTGGACGGGGTCAGCGGCTGCATGAAGCTCACCGAGGCGCCACCTTCCACGCAGTCGACCAACAGATCGGCCAGTTGCTGCAATTGCGCGTCGGTCACGTTCGTCAGGCGGCGGATGCGGTGGGTCTGGTTCGACATGTCATCTCCGGGAAGCAGGCAGGGTGGCGATCACGACGGCGTAGCGCGCGACCTTGCGGGTGGGGTTGTGGTAGCTCATGGGGCGATCCAGCAGCATCGCAAGGCAATCGCCGGCACCGAGCCGGTGGCGCTCGTCGCCGAGCGCGACTTCGATGGCACCTTCGAGCACCCAGACCTGCTGATGGATCTGCGGCTCGCGTGCGCCGGTTTCATAGGCCACGCGCGCCCCGGGTGGAAACGACACCTCGACGATCTGGATCGGCGAAGCCACGCCGGCCGGCGAGACGTTGCGGCGCACGTAGCCCGAATGGGGATCGCGCCACGCGGGCTGGTCCGCCAGCCGCGCCACGGGTTCCGCGGCGGGTTCGGGCGCGTCGAACAGCGAGGCCAGCGGCACGCTGAGCCCGGTGGCCAGCCGTTCGAGCAGCACGGCAGTGGGGCTGCTCTCGCCCCGTTCGATCAGCGAGATCATCGAACGGCTGACGCCGCAGTGCGCCGCCAGCGCATCGAGCGAGAGGCCGCGCGCAGCGCGCAGGTCGCGTACGCGCTGCGCGATGCGGTCGTTCAGGTTGGGTGGTTGCTCTTCTTTCATGGTGGATGAAATGTCCATCATGTTGGAATAGACGTCAACTGCCTTGTAAACCGCAGGCTGCATCGCGCGTAGGCGCCGGCCGGCATACACGGCGGCCGCGTGCGTGCAGACTGTTACTTTTGAACTTGCGAGGTTTCCATGGCCGTGGTCTGTGACACCTGCAAAACCCATAACCGCGACAACGCGATGTTCTGCCGGGGGTGCGCGGGCAAGTTGCCCGGCTTCGCAGCCACCGGCCCGTCGGCGCTGGCTGCGCTGCGCGCCGAGCCATCTGCACCTGCATCCGCGCGGCCCACGGCGCCGCAGCGCCCGGCCAGGCAGGCGCTGCGCCCGATCGAAGCGCCCGTCTTCTGGATTCGCCTCGGCCTGGCGATCGTCATGATGGCGGTCGGCTTTGTCGGCTGGTACATGTATGTCACCCGCAAGGCGCCGCCGCCACCCGGGCCGGTGGTCGCTGCGACCACTGTGTCCGCATCCGCGCCCAGAGGCTTGCCGCTGACGCTGCTGACGCCGGTCGAGCCGGTGGAATTCATAGATCCCCCGCAGCCGGTGCAGCCGGCGGCAAGGCTGCTGCCGGCGCCCACCCCGCTGCCCGCGCCTTCGCCCTACACCGAGCCCCGGCGCCCGGTGCGCACGGCGGCAGTTGCCCACACGGCGGTGGCCGATCCGCGCAGCGGCTGCGGCCACCTCAACTTCATCGCTGCGGCGCGCTGCGAGGCGGCGCAGTGCGACCGGCCCGGCTACAGCCAGCACCCGCGCTGCGACGCGGTGCGCGCCGACCGGCGGCGCGACGAGGCCCGCCGCAATCCGCTGATGGCCTACTGAAGGCTCACGCGGCGGCCAGTTCCCGGCGCAGCACCTTGGCGGCCGCCACCATGTTGGCCAGCGCCGCCTCGGTTTCCGGCCAGCCGCGCGTCTTGAGGCCGCAGTCGGGGTTGACCCAGAGGTTGGCCGGCGGCACCACGGCCGCGGCCTTGCGCATCAGACGCACCATCGCATCGGTGTCGGGCACGCGCGGCGAGTGGATGTCGTAGACGCCCGGCCCGATCTCGTTCGGATAGCGGAAGTCGCCAAAGCCGCGCAGCAGTTCCATGTCGGAGCGGCTGGTTTCGATGGTGATCACATCGGCGTCCATGGCGGCGATCTCCGGCAGGATGTCGTTGAACTCCGAATAGCACATGTGGGTGTGGATCTGCGTGCGGTCCGCCACCCCCGAGGCACTGATGCGGAAGGCGCGCGTGGCGCTGGCCAGGTAGGCCTTCCATCCGGCGCGGCGCAGCGGCAGCCCCTCGCGGATCGCCGGCTCGTCGATCTGGATGATGCCGATGCCTGCGGCTTCGAGGTCGACCACTTCGTCGCGAATGGCCCATGCGATCTGTTCGGTGGTCAGGCTGCGCGGCTGGTCATCGCGCACGAAAGACCATTGCAGGATCGTCACCGGCCCGGTCAGCATGCCCTTCATCGGCAGCGGCGTGAGGCTCTGCGCATACGCCGTCCATGCCACGGTCATCGGTGCCGGGCGTGCCACGTCGCCGTACAGGATCGGCGGCTTGACGCAGCGCGAGCCGTACGACTGCACCCAGCCGTTGGCACTGAAGGCGAAGCCGTCGAGCTGCTCGCCGAAGTACTCGACCATGTCGTTGCGCTCGGCCTCACCGTGCACCAGCACATCGAGGCCCAGCGCCTCCTGCTTGCGCACCGCGAGTTCGATCTCGGCACGCATCCGGTCGCGGTAGCCGTCGGCATCGAGTTCGCCGCGCTTGAAGGCCGCGCGGGCGCCACGGATCGCCGCGGTTTGCGGAAACGAGCCGATGGTCGTGGTCGGCAACGGTGGCAGGGCAAAGCGCAGGCGTTGCAGGGCCTGGCGCTCGACGAAAGGCGCGTTGCGGCGATCGTCGCTTTCGACCCGGCGCGCCAGGCGCAGCGCCACATCGGCGCGGTGCACGCGCGGGCTGGCACGGCGACTGGCGATGGCCGCGCGCGCGGCCGCGAGTTCGCCCTGCACACTGGCCTCGTCGCCATCGAACACGGCGCGCAGCACGCGCAGTTCATGAAGCTTTTCCACCGCGAAGGCCAGCCACGACTTGAGTTCCGCATCGAGCCGGGCCTCGGCCGCCAGGCTGAACGGCACGTGCAGCAGCGAGCACGAGGGCGCCAGCCACAGTTCGCCCTTGTGCTTGGCCGCGACCGTTGCCAGGCGCGCCAACGCCGCGTCGGGGTCGGTACGCCAGATGTTGCGGCCGTCGACGATACCGACCGACAGCACCTTGTGCGCCGACAACCAGTCGCAGATGCCGGTGAGTTCTTCGGGTGCGCGCACTGCGTCCACGTGCAGGCCGGCCACGGGCAACTGGCAGGCCAGGCGCAGGTTGTCGGCCAATGGCGAGAAGTACGTTGCCAGCAGCAGCTTGGGCGCGCTGCGTGCAAGCTGCCAGTAGGTGCGCTCGAACGCATGGCGCCAGGCGTCCGGCAGATCGAGCCCGAGGATCGGTTCGTCCATCTGCACCCATTCCACGCCCTGCTGCTTGAGTCGCCGGAGCACCTGCTCGTACACGGGCACCAGCTGGTCGAGCAGCGAGAAGCGGTCGAAGCCGCCCTCCTTCTCCTTGCCGAGCCACAGAAAGCTCAACGGGCCGAGCAGCACTGCCTTGACCCGGTGCCCGGCCTGCTGCGCCTGCGCCACCTCGTCGAACAGGCGCACCGAAGCGAGCCCGAAGCGCGTGGCCGAGGTGAACTCGGGCACCAGGTAGTGGTAGTTGGTGTCGAACCACTTGGTCATCTCGAGCGCGAAACTGCCGTGGTCGCCGTGCGTGCACCCGGCATGGTCGTGCCCGGCCTCGGCAGCCACGCCGCGCGCCATGGTGAAGTAGCGCGACAACTCGGGCTCGTCGCCGGCAAAGTCGAAGCGCGGCGGCTCGCAGCCCAGCAGCTGGATGTGGTTGGCGACCTGGTCGTAGAACGCAAAGTCGCCGACCGTCACGAAATCGAGGCCGGCATCGCGCTGCGCCTGCCAGTGCTGCGCGCGCAGGTCGGCGCCAACCGCTTCGAGCGCCGAGCGATCGAGTTCGCCGCGCCAGTGTTGTTCGAGGGCGAACTTGAGTTCGCGGTGCGCGCCCATGCGCGGAAAGCCGAGGGTATGGATTGCTGTCATGCAGCGATGGTCGGCGTTTCGGCCCTATGATTCAAACGAAACCTTTTGCCGATCAACTTGAATCCTGTTCATGTCTCAATCCGTTCTCGAACTGCGGCACCTGCGCACGCTCACCGCGCTGCGCGACACCGGCAGCCTGGTGCGGGCGGCCCAGTTGCTCAACCTCACGCAGTCGGCGCTGTCGCACCAGCTCAAGCTGCTGGAAGACCGCTACGGCCTGCCGCTGTTCGAGCGCAAGTCGGTGCCGCCGCAGTTCAGCGCGGCGGGGCAACGGCTGCTGCAGCTCGCCGATGGCGCACTGCCGCTGATCGAAGAAGCCGAGCGCGACGTGGCGCGCCTGGCGCAGGGTGGCGCCGGCAAGCTGCGCATCGTGGTCGAGTGCCACACCTGCTTCGACTGGCTGATGCCGGCGATGGACGCGTTCCGGCAGCGCTGGCCCGAGATCGAGCTCGACATCGTCTCGGGCTTCCACCCCGATCCGATCGCGCTGCTGCTGCAGGATCGCGCCGAGGTCGCAATCGTGTCGGAGCAGGATGCCGACGAAGCGGTCGACTACCACGCGCTGTTCCGCTTCGAGATCATGGCGCTGCTGGCCAATGACCACCCGCTCACCGCGAAGGCCTACCTCACGGCTCGCCACTTCGCCGACCAGACCCTCATCACCTACCCGGTGCCCGACGAAATGCTCGACATCGTGCGCCAGGTGCTGGCGCCCGCGGGCATCGCGCCGGCGCAGCGCCGCACCACCGAACTCACGGTGGCCATGCTGCAACTCGTGGCCAGTGGCCGCGGCATCGCGACACTGCCGCTGTGGGCCGTGCAGAACTATCTGGAGCGTGGCTACATCACGGCGCGGCCGGTCGGCCGCAAGGGCCTGACCGGCGAGCTGCACATGGCCTGCACCGCCGCAACGTCGGCGCAGCCCTGGCTGGCCGACTTCGTGCGCATCACGCGCGAGAGCAGCTTCAAGAGCCTGCCCGGGCTGGAGCTTCTGTAGCAGGCAGGTCAGTAGTCCAGCCACTCCATGGGGCCGATCAGCGCGCCGCCCGCCAGGCGCTCCAGCAGTGCCGTGAGCACGTCGATGTTGTTGTCGAAGGAGCCATGCGTGGCCTGCACCTGGTTGCCCTCGCGCGTATTGCGCACACGCGGCGGCTGCAGAACATCGAGCAGCCCCTGCGCCGCGCCCGGCCAGGTGGCAAGCCATTGCTGCACGAAAGGCAGCGCGCCCACATCCCATTGCTCGTCGTCGTTCGCGTAGGCCGGATTCAACGCGCGCTCCATGCCCAGCAGGGGCTGCTTGCGCAGATCGTCGAGCGCGCGGGACACCAGGTACAGCAGGGACTTGCCATACGCCGGCACGCGCGGCGTCGGCAGGCCGTCCTTCTTTTCGTTGGCGTCCGACAGCACGTGCAGGCGCAACTGCCGCAGATCGAGTGCACCGGCCAGCGCGGCCGGCAGGTAGTGCCCGACCGCGAACTGCGACGAGCAGGCGGGCGCAAACAGCGTGCAGCTTGCGGCCTGCAGCGCTGCGGCAGCACCGGCCTGCGCATTGAGCGCGACCATGCGGTCCAGCAGGTGGCCGAGCAGGATCGCGCCGGCCGAGTGGCCGACCAGGTGCAGTTCCAGCGCACTGCCCTGTGCCTGCAGTCGCGTGGCCAGCGCCGCCAGTTGGCGCGACAGCAAGTCGAGGCCGTGGCCGGCCGATGCGCTGGCGGCCGCGTTGTCCCGCATCTGGCTCCAGACGCCCTTGCCGAGCACGAAGGCCAGGGCCTCGATGGCGCGATCCTTGGCATCGCCGAGTGCATCGAGCAGGCCCGCGGCGCGCTCGGCCTCGACGCCGAAGAGCTTGCGCATCCAGTCCTGCGCCATGCCGGCCAGGGTTTCGCCGGCACCGGTCTTCCATGTCAGAAACAGCGGATAGACGCCGTTGGCCAGAAAGTACGGCGCCAGCACGCGGATGCGGCGGATCGACTCCTCTTCGTTATTGAGGCCGCCGTGGGCATAGACCGCCAGCTTGAGTTTGCGCATCGCCGGTTGCTGCCCGGCCAGCCAGGCCAGCGGCCGCTCGCACACGATCTCCTGCGCAAGGCCATCGCGGTCGCTGGCGGCACGCGTGAAGTCGGTCGGCACCAGTTCGCCATCATTGCCGGTGACCAATGTGAGCTCGTAGGCCTGCGCCGTGGTCAGCGGCTCGTAGGCCGGCTGCAGGAAGCTGTGATCCACCGGCCAGGGATCGTCGGCCGGATTATTCGGCGCGCGCGTGAACCGGTCGAGCGCATTGAGCGACTGGCCCGAAGCCACGCGAAAGGCCGAGGCATGCAGGGGACGCAGCCGCCGTCCCTTGTCGCGCGTCAACGCCAGCGGCACGCCGAGCGCGCAGGCCCAGGCATCGGTGCCGTGCGCCACCCAGTCTTCGTAGGGCAGCACCGCGAATCCCGCTGCGCCCCAGCGCCCGCCCCACGAGTTCTGGACCACGAAGCCGCGCTCGTTGTAGCCGACCAGCGCAAAGGCGTGCCCGCCGAGCTTGCGCGGATCGGCCGGCGCAGGAATCCCGGGCAGATCGTCGTGCTTCGTGGGCGGCGCCGTTGCGCGGCTCCGCGCCAGCGTGGTCCACCCATCGTGCACGCCGGCCGAGACATAGACTGCACCGATGTTGACGATGGCGGCCTGCAGATCCACCACCGATGCACTGGCGACCCGGTAGTAAACGCCCAGCGGCCGCCGCGCCGCATCGACATCCCAGCCGGCCAGCGGACGCACGAAACCGGCTCCGGAATACGGCCAGTTCTCTGCGCTGCACACCCCGTGCTTGTGCCAGCCCTTGAGCGCGCCACGGCAGCTAGAGCCTTCGTAGTCGTCGCCCGGCCATTCGTCATAGCGCTTGGCCAGCTCATAGAACATGCGCGGGCTCACGGGCAGGAAGGGTTTTTTGCTCCCGCTGGCGTGGTGCCCGACCCACAACAGGTAGTTGGCGACACAGGCCAGGCCAAAGCCGGTGCAGGCGCCTTCCCGGCCCTGGTCCAGCACCAGCCCCTCCTGGACATAGCTCGAAATGAACCGCGTCACATCGGCTTGTGCGGGGAAGCAGGCCGGCAGCGAACGCAGGGGTGGGCGATACGGCAGGTCGCGAAAGTCAAGCCGGTCGGGCCGCGCATCGAGCAGACGGCCGGGCACGGCCGGAACGTTGGAGGCCACCACGGTTGCGGATGTGCCGGCCGCTGCGGGTGCCTTGGCAGTGCGGGCGCGTGGCCCGGAACGGGATCGATTCGATGTGGCCATCTTTCCTCCTCCCACGCCAAGCGGCGGCGGGCCGCCATGATGGCGGCACGGTGCCGCCGTGCCTATACGACGGACGCCATAGGAGACAGGCCGGCGCCGGGCAATCAGCCGGCCAGCGCGCTGGCGTGATCCGACGCGTAACGCTCGAGCGAGCGCGGCGGCCGGCCGGTCAGCACCTCGACGCCGTCGCTCACCGGCGCAGTGGCCCCTTCCCGCACCGCCGAGAACAGTCCCGCCAGCATGCGCCCGTAGACCTCGGGCAGCCCGACACCCTGCAGCATCGCGACGAACGCGTCGTCGCTGATCGGCGTGTAGCGGATGGGCCGCCCTGCCGCGCGCGACAAGACTGCGGCCGCCTCGCGGTAGCCGAGCGCCTGTGGCCCGGTCAGTGTGAAGGCCTGGCCGTCGAAGCGATCGGTGGTCAACGCGGCCGCAGCGCTGGCGGCGATGTCGCGCGCATCGATGAAGCTCGACGCGCCCTCGCCTGCCGGCAGGGCAAGTTCGCCCTGCGCGACCGCCGCCCCCCAGAGCATGTGGAAGTTGTCCGAGAACCAGTTGGGCCCCAGGATCACCCAGGGCGTGCCCGAGGCTTCGAGCGCGCGCTCGACCTTGCGATAAGGGTTGTGCTCGTCGGCCGCCACCCCCATGACCGACTGCATCACCACCTTGACGCCACGCGCCGCCGCGAAGGCGATGACCGGCAGCAGGTAGGCCTCGACCTCGAGGCTGTCGGAGGGCATCACCATGTAGATGCGGTTCACGCCCTCGAAGGCCGGCGCGAAAGTGGCCGGATCGGTGTAGTCGAACCGCACCGCCTCGGCCCCTTCGAATTCGCGCGCGCCGCGCGAGGCTGCCTTGACGCTTTCGCCGCGCGCCACCAGATCGGCCACCAGTGGAATGCCGGCGGTGCCGGTGGCACCCAACACGAGAATTTTCTTCATGACAAACCTTTCAGGATTGAAGCAGGACTGAACGAGGTCGCAACGATACGAAGAACGCATCCCTCTTGTAAGTCTGCAGATCGCGAAAGCTTTGTTAAGCTGCACTTCACCATGGACGACCTGAAACGCTTTGCCCTGTTTGCCGAGGTCGTGCGCACCGGTTCGCTGAGCGCGGCGGCACGGCATCTCGGCATCAGCACTTCGGCGGTGAGCCAGCAACTGCGCGCGCTCGAGCAGCGCCACGGCGTGACTCTGCTACACCGCTCCTCGCGCAAGCTCACGCTGACCGAGTCGGGCCGCAACCTGGCCGACCATTGCGAGGCCCTGGTCGCGTCGGCGGCACGGGCCCGTCAGCAACTGATGCTGGCGCGCGATGCGCCTGAGGGCGAGCTGCGCATGTCGGCGCCGGTGGGCTTTGCGCGCTGTGTCGCGCCGGCGCTGGCGCCGCTGCTCGCCGACCATGCGGCCCTCAAGCTGCATCTGGAGATCGACGACCAGATGATCGACCTGATCGACGCGCGCATCGACCTGGCGATCCGCGCCGGCCAGCTGGCCGACTCCAGCTGGAGTGCGCGCCGACTGTGCAACATCGATTACCTGCTGTGCGCCGCACCGGCCTATCTGGTGCGTGCCGGCGCGCCGCGGTCGCCGCGCGATCTGCCCGAGCACGAGTGGCTCACTCCGTCACGTGGCGGCAGGGCCTTGCCATTGCAGATGACCGGCCCCGACGGCGTGCGCGAATCCGTGGAGATCGCACCGCGCATCACGAGCAACAGCCAGATTTCGCTGCAGCAGATGTGTGCATCGGGCCTCGGGCTGGCCTTTGCCGTGAGCACGGATGCGGAAGACGATCTGCGGGCCGGGCGCCTGGTGCGGGTGCTGCCCGAATGGCACGTGCCGCCGATGCCGCTGTGGGCCGTAACGCCGCAGCGTGATGCGCAGCCGGCCAAGGTGCGCCACGTGATCGCGGCGCTGCAGAACTATCTGCTCACGCTGCCGGGTGCGACGGCTTAGGAGTTGCGCTCTGGCGGGATCAGGGCGGCGGGGCACGCTGCTCCGCGAATGTCCCCCGGGCTTCGCCCTCCTCCTTTATTTCGCTGCGCAGCGTGCCCCACCGCCCTGATCCTGGACGCGGCGTGACTGTTCGCGCTGAACATTCAGAGCGTGCCCTGGCCGATGGCGGTGGGTGGCCCCTGCAGCGAAATAAAGGAGGAGGCCGCAGGCCGGGGGACATTCGCGGAAGGGGCCACCCGCCGCCAGCGGCCTACCCACCGCTTCAAGGCTTCAGGGCTTCAAGGCTTCAAGGCTTCTGAAACAGCTTCAACACACTGGAGAAGTCCAGCCCGCCATGCCCCGCAAGGCTGTGCGCCGCATACAGATTGCGCGCCATGCCACCTAACGGCGTCGACGCGCGCACGGCCGCGGCGTTCTCCTGCGCAAGCCCAAGATCCTTCAGCATCAGATCAGTGCCAAAGCCGCCGGCGTAGTTCTTCGACGCGGGCGAGGTCTCCATCACGCCTGGCATCGGGTTGTACTTCTCGAGCGCCCAATTGCCGCCCGAACTGCGCCGCATGATCTCGGACAACACCTTCGCATCGAGCCCGTTGGCCACGCCAAGCGCGAGCGCTTCGGAAGTGCCGATCATCAGGATGCCGAGCAGCATGTTGTTGCAGATCTTGGCCGTCTGGCCGGCACCGGCCGCGCCCGCGTGAAAGATGTTGGCGCCCATCTTTTCGAGCACCGGACGGGCGCGCGCCAGATCCGCCTCGCTGCCGCCGACCATGAAGGTCAGCGTGCCGGCGACGGCGCCACCGGTACCGCCCGAGACGGGCGCATCGATCGCGGCAATGCCGCGCTTGGCAGCCGCCTCCGCCACCTTGCGCGAGGTCGCGGCGGCAATGGTGCTGCTGTCGATCACCAGCGTGCCGGGCGTGATCTTCTCAAGCAAGCCATCGCTACCGAGGTAGAGCCCTTCGACATGCGCGCTGGCCGGCAGCATGCTGATCACGACCTCGGCGCCCGCCACGGTGGCAGCGGCGGAAGCTGCGATCGGCAGGCCTTCGGCCGCGAACTTCTTGCAGGCCTCGGCCGAGAGGTCGAACGCGCTGAGCGTATGGCCGGCCTTGAGCAGGTTCAGGGCCATCGGGCCGCCCATGTTGCCGAGGCCGATGAATGCGATCTTCATGATGTGTTTGTCTCCGTTGTCTTGGATGTTGTTCAGACCAGCGATACGAGTTCGGGCGCCATCGCGCCGCGAGGGCGCAGGTGGTCTTCGATGAAGGCCGGCGTGATCTCCTCGATCGTGGCCGGGCTCCACTTCGGGTTGCGATCCTTGTCGACCAGCACCGCGCGGATGCCTTCGGCGAAGTCCTTGTGGGCGCAGAAGCCGAGCGAGGCCCAGTACTCCAGGCGAAACACTTCGGCCAGCGACATGCGGTGCACGCGCTGCCAGAGCTCGAAGCTCAAGGCTGCCGAGCTCGGGGCGCCCTTCACGAAGGTCTTGGCAGCCGTCTGCAGCCAGGCGTCGTCGCTTTGCAGCGTGCGCAGGCGGTTTGCGATGTCAAGCAGGTCGTCGCCGGCCATCAGCGCATTGATCGCATCGAAATGCTCACGCACCTTCGATGCCGGTGCCGGGGCGCCCTCGCCCGCCTGCGCGAGGATGCGCGACAGCGCCGCGCGGTCGGCCTTGGCCTCGCCCGTCCACGTCGCGGCGCCGATCGCGTCGAGCACCTGCGCCTTGCGCTCCTGCGGCACCAGAACGTCGGCCAGGCCGCAGAAGATCGCATCGGCCGCGTTGAAGTTGGCGGCGGTGAGCGCGAGGAACAGGCCGACGCGGCCTGGCATGCGGCGCAGGAACCAACTACCGCCCACGTCGGGGTACAGGCCGATGTTGATCTCGGGCATGGCGAGTCGGCTCTGCCCCGTCACCACGCGGTGCGAAGCGCCGGCCATCAAACCGATTCCACCGCCCATCACGATGCCGTGGCCCCAGCAAAGGAACGGTTTCGGAAAGGTGTGGATCAGGTGGTCCAGCTCGTACTCTTCGCCGAAGAAGCGCTCGGCGTACTCGTTGCGTTCGGGGCCGCAATCGAGCAGCGTCCGGTAGAGCTGGCGCAGATCGCCGCCCGCGCAGAAAGCCTTGTCGCCGGCCGCGTGCAACAGCACGCCGACGATGCCCGCATCGGCAGCCCATTCGCGCAGCTTCGGCGTGAGCAGCCGCACCATCGCCACCGACAGCGAGTTGAGAGAAGCCGGCACATTGAGCGTCGCGACGCCGAAGCGCTGGCCGCCCGCCGTCTTGATCTCGGAAAACACAACCACGTCATCGCTCATCGAATGTCACTCTCGCCTTCTAGCAGCTTGCGCGCAACGATCACACGCATGATTTCATTGGTGCCTTCGAGGATCTGGTGCACGCGCGTGTCGCGCACCAGCCGCTCCAGCGGGAATTCGCTCAGGTAGCCATAGCCGCCGTGCAGTTGCAGCGCGTCGTTACAGACGGTGAAGCCGGCGTCGGTGGCAAAACGCTTGGCCATCGCGCAATAGGTGCTCGCATCGGCATGGCCGGCGTCGAGCTTGCTCGCCGCCAGCCGCACCATCTGGCGCGCCGCCACGAGTTCGGTCGCCATGTCGGCCAGCTTGAACTGCAGCGCCTGGTTGCTCGCGAGCGGCTTGCCGAACTGCTGGCGCTCGTGCAGGTAACGACGCGCGGCATCGAGCGCGCCCTGCGCCGCGCCGACCGAGCAGGTCGCGATGTTGATTCGGCCGCCGTCGAGCCCCTTCATCGCGATGCGGAAGCCCTCGCCTTCGCTGCCGAGCAGGTGGTCGGCCGGAACGTGCACGTTGTCGAAGTTGACGGTGCGCGTGGGCTGGCTGTTCCAGCCCATCTTGTGTTCCTTCTTGCCATAGCTCACGCCCGGCGCATCGGCCGGCACCGCGAGTGCCGAGATGCCGCCCGCGCCGCCACCGCCGGTGCGCGCCATGAGCACCAGCACATCGGTCGCACCCGCGCCCGAGATGAAGGCCTTGCCGCCGTTGATGACGTACTCGCCACCCTGCAGTTCAGCCCGCGTCTTGAGCGAGCCCGCGTCGGAGCCTGCGCCCGGTTCGGTGAGGCAATAGGAGGCGAGCTTGCGCCCGCTCGTCAGCTCTGCGCCCCACTTCGCTCGCACGGCTTCGCTGCCCCAGGTGCCAAGCATCCAGGTCGCCATGTTGTGGATCGTGATGAAGGCGGTGGTCGACGGGTCGACCGCCGCCAGCTCCTCGAACACCAGCGTGGCATCGAGGCGCGGCAGCGCGAGGCCGTCGATGCTTTCGGGCGCGTAGAGGCCGCAGAACCCCAGTTCGCCGGCCTTGGCGATCGCCTCTCTCGGAAAGATCGCCTCGGCATCCCAGCGCGCTGCATGCGGCGCGAACTCGGCTAAAGCGAAGTCCCGGGCGGTTTGTGCAAAGGCGCGCTGCTCTTCAGAAAGTTCGAAGTCCATTCAGCCGAGGTTACTTGAGGCTGATGGTGGTGTTGACGCCGTGCGACACCGTGCTGTCGTCGAACCAGCGCGCCGTGATGGTCTTGGTCTGCGTGTAGAACATGATCACCTGCTTGCCGTAGGGCCCAAGGTCGCCGAGCTTGGAAGCGCGCGAACCGGTGAACGAGAACATCGGTACCGGCACCGGGATCGGCACGTTGATGCCGACCTGACCGACGTCGATGTCTTCCTGGAAGCGGCGTGCCGCCGCACCCGACTGCGTGAAGATCGCGGTGCCGTTGCCGTTCGGGTTGGCGTTGATCATCTCGATCGCCTCGTCGATGGTTTCGGCATTCGACAGGCACAGCACCGGGCCGAAGATTTCCTGGTCGTAGATCGTCATGCCGGGCTTCACGTCGGCGAACACGGTCGGGCCGATGAAGTTGCCCTTCTCGTAGCCGGGCACGGTCGGCTTGCGGCCGTCGAGCGCGAGCGTCGCGCCATCGGCCACGCCGCGTTCGATCAGGCTGTTGACGCGGTCGTAGGCGGCGCACGACACCAGCGGCCCCACGTCCACACCCTTCTCGGTGCCGGCGCCGATCTTCAGCGTCTGCGCCTTGGCGACCAGTTCGGGCACCCACTTTTGCGCGTCGCCCACCAACACCGCAACCGACACCGCCATGCAGCGCTGGCCCGCGGCACCGAAGCTTGCGCCGGCCAATGCGTTGAGGGTCTGCTCCTTGTTGGCATCGGGCATGACGATGGCGTGGTTCTTCGCGCCCATCATGCATTGCACGCGCTTGCCGGTCGGGATGGCGCGGTTGTAGACGTGCGTGCCGACCTTGGTCGAGCCCACGAAGCTGATCGCCTTGATGTCCTTGTGGTCGCAGATCGCATTGACCACGGCTTCGCCGCCGTGGACGACGTTGAGCACGCCGGGCGGGATGCCGGCTTCGAGCGCGAGCTCGCACAGGCGCATGGTGACCATCGGATCCTGCTCGGACGGCTTCAGCACGAAGGTGTTGCCGGTGACGATCGCCATCGGGAACATCCACAGCGGAATCATCGCGGGGAAGTTGAATGGCGTGATGCCGGCGCACACGCCGAGCGGCTGCAGCAGCGTGTAGGTGTCGACTCCGTTGGCCACGTTGTTGGCCAGCTCGCCCAGCTGCAGGTTGCCAATGGCCGATGCATGCTCCACCACTTCGAGCCCGCGGAACACGTCGCCTTCGGCATCGGGCAGGGTCTTGCCCTGCTCGGCCGTGAGGATCGCGGCCAGCTCGGCCATGTTCTCGCGGATCAGTTGCTGGTACTTCAGGAAGATGCGCGCACGCGCGCCGATCGGCGTCTTGCGCCAGGTCTTGAAGGCTTCCTTGCCCGAGGCCACGGCCGCATCGACTTCGGCCGGCGTCGCGAACGGCACCCTGGCCAGCACCTGCTGCGTGGCCGGGTTGACGACATCGCGCCATTCGGTGGTCTTGGATTCGACGAACTTGCCGTCGATCAGCAGCTTGACGGTGGCGACGGTTGTCGCGGGGGTGGTGGTGGCGTCCATGAATTTGTCTCCTGGGGGGTGGGTCGCGTATGTCGCGTATGTCGAAATGGCAATGCAGCCGGGCATCCTAGCTTTGCAGATTTGCATTAGCAATAGACAAATACGCACCGTCAATCTGCATAATTGCAAACCATGGATTGGGACAACCTGCGCTTCTTTCTCGAGCTCGCGCGCTCCGGCACGCTGCAGAGCGCCGCGCGCCGGCTGGAGGTCGACCACACCACGGTCGCGCGGCGCATCCAGGCGCTCGAAAAGCAGGTCGGCACGCCGCTGTTCTCGCGCGAAGCCGACGGGCACCGGCTGACCGAGGCGGGCCGCCGCCTGCAGCCGCAGGTCGAAGCGATGGAAGCGGCGTCTCTCACCGTCGAAAGCACCACGCCTGCGTCGGAGCAAGGCCTGTCGGGCCTGGTGCGCATCGGCGCGACCGAGGGCTTCGGCACCATCGTGCTGGCACCGCGGCTCGCGCTGTTCGCGGGACAGCACCCCAAGCTCGTGATCGACCTGCTCGCGATGCCGCGGCTGGTGCACCTGTCGCGCCGCGAGGCCGACATCGTGATCTCGCTGGAGCGCCCGGCGCGCGGCCCGGTGGTGGTGACCAAGCTCACCGACTACACGCTGCGCCTCTATGCGTCGAAGCAATACCTGGCGCAGCACAGCGCCATCAGGACGCGCGAAGACCTGCGCGGCCACACCTTCATCAGCTACGTGGACGACCTGCTGTTCAGCAAGGAGCTGCAGTACCTCGACGAGCTGTACCGCCCCGACGCCTTTGCGCTGCGCAGCACCAGCGTGCTGGCGCAGTACCAGGCAACAGCAGCAGGGGCCGGCATCGCGGTGCTGCCGGCCTTCATTGCCGACCGCGACAAGTCATTGAAGCCACTGCTGCCGACGCAAGCCAATTTCACGCGCACCTTCTGGATGTCGATGCCGGCCGAGACCAAGCACCTGGCGCGCATGCGGGCGGTGTGGGAGTTCTTGCGGGAAACGGCGGCAGCGCAACGCGATGTGCTGATCCGGGACCAGGCCTAGGGGCGGCCTGCCCGCTCAGGGCCAGACCGGCGCACTGCTGCCGGGCGGCATCGACGGCCGCGGCCAGCCAGCAGGCGTGCGCGCGAGCAGCGCACTGTGGCGCACGGCCAGCAGGCGCCCGAAGCCCGAGTCGGACGGCTCCAGCCAGGGCTCCACCGGCGGGCGGGCCTGCGTCAGCCCATCGGCCACACGCCCGAGCCCGCGCAGCCATTGGCCGGTTTGTGCCAGCGACACCTGCACATGCCAGCTGCCGCCCTCGCGCTGCTGGCGGCAGAGCGCCGCTGCCGCGCCGAAGGCCATCAGGTAGCCGGTCGCTTCATCGAGGATCTGCATCGGCATCGGGCGCGGCTTGGCCGCATCGCCGGCTGCCTCGCCTTCGGCATGGTTGAAACCCATCGCGGTCTGCACCAGTGAATCGAAGCCGCGGCGCGTGGCCCAGGGGCCCTGCGTGCCGTAGGCGGTGAGCGAGACGTACACGATGCCCGGCCGCGCCTGTGCCAACGCTGCGGGCCCGAAGCCCAGCTCGGAAAGGCCGCCCGGCCGGTAGCCCTGGGTGAACACGTGCGCATCGCCGACCAGGTGCCGGAGCGTCGCGCGCCCGGCGTCGGTCTTCAGGTCGACGTGCGCCGACAGCTTGCCGCGGCTGGTATCGGCAATCGCCTCGATGTTCGGCAACACCGGTGAATTGACCAGCATCACATCGGCGCCATGGGCGGCGAGCGCCTTGCCGCCCACCGGGCCGGCCAGGATGCGCGTGAGATCGAGCACGCGCACGCCGGTCAGCGGGCGCGCGTCCTCGCGCAACGGCGGCAGCGCCAGCGGCGGTGCATCGCCGATGCGGTCGATGGTGAACAAGGGCTGCGCGGCTATGGCCTGGCCCTGCGGCGTGGCGTCCCATTGGTCGAACCGGCGCAATGCGGTGGTCACCAGTTGGCGTTGCGCCGCGGCTTCCTCGAAGTCGAGCGCACGCCAGTTCAGCAACGCGGCTTCGGCATCGCTGCGCTTCGCAGTGGCGGCGTCGAGCCCCAACAGCCGCAACGCACCCTCGCGGTGGTGCGCAAAGTTGGCATGGATGCGCACATGGCCGTCGGCGCAGCGGTACAGGCCCGAGAACGCATCCCACGGATCAGGCACGCGGCCATCGAGGCTGAACCAGCCGGTGCATTCGACGGCGGCGTGCAGCATGTCGACCGCCACCTGCTGGCGCGGCATGCCGCGCACATGGCCCAGTTCGCAGGCCGCCAGCGCCGCGGCGGCGATGGTGCTTTGGGCGGCAGTGCCGACCGCGAAGGACGAAGGAAAAACAGGATCGGCGCCGGCGAGTTGTGCGAAGGCAAGTGCCTCGGAGGGCATGCCACCCCGTTGCCACAACCCGGCCAGCGCTTCCATCACTGGATCAGCTTTGCACCTGTCTTGGCCTGCAGCGCATCGAAGCTCACGCCCGGGGCGAGCTCGATCACCTTGAGCCCTTGCGGCGTCACGTCCATCACGGCCAGGTCGGTGATGATGCGGTCGACCACGCCCACGCCCGTCAGCGGCAGGGTACAGGCCTCGAGGATCTTCATGTCTTCGGTGCCGTCCTTCTTCTTGGCGACGTGTTCCATCAGGATGATCACGCGCTTGACGCCCGCCACGAGGTCCATCGCGCCGCCCATGCCCTTGACCATCTTGCCGGGGATCATCCAGTTGGCCAGGTCGCCCTTGCTGCTGACCTGCATCGCACCGAGGATGCTGAGGTTGATCTTGCCGCCGCGGATCATGGCGAAGCTGTCGTGGCTGCCGAAGATCGCGCTGCCGGGCAACGTGGTCACGGTTTGCTTGCCGGCGTTGATCAGGTCGGCGTCGACCATGTCTTCGGTCGGAAACGGGCCGATGCCGAGCATGCCGTTCTCGCTCTGCAGCCACACTTCCTTGTCGCCGGTGTGGTTGGCCACCAGCGTCGGGATGCCGATGCCGAGGTTCACGTAGAAGCCGTCTTCGAGCTCTTGCGCCGCGCGGGCGGCCATTTGGTCTTGCGTCCAGGGCATCTCAGACTCCTTCTTTCTTGCCCGCGGGCACTTTGGGAACAGGCACTTCGTCGATGACCGCAGCCTGCGCGATTACGGCCTGCGCCTCGACCTTCGCTGCGGCGGCATCCACCGGCGCAGCCGCGCTCACGGTGCGCTTCTCGATGCGCTTTTCGGGGGTGGCGTTCAGCACGATGCGGTGCACGTAGATGCCGGGCAGGTGGATGTCATCGGGCGCCAGCTCGCCGACTTCGACGATCTTCTCGACCTCGACGATGCAAACCTTGCCGGCCATTGCAGCGGCCGGGTTGAAGTTGCGCGCCGTCAGGCGAAAGCGCAGGTTGCCGGACTTGTCGGCCACATCGGCCTTGACCAGCGCCACGTCGGGCACCAGCGAGCGTTCCATCACGTAGGTTTCGCCATCGAACTCGCGCAGCTCCTTGCCTTCGGCCACTTGCGTGCCGACACCGGTCTTCGTGAAGAAGGCCGGAATGCCGGCGCCACCGGCGCGCAGCTTTTCTGCCAGCGTGCCCTGCGGCGTGAACTCGAGCTCGAGTTCGCCTGCGAGGTACTGGCGCTCGAACTCCTTGTTCTCGCCGACATAGCTCGCGACCATCTTCTTGATCTGGCGCGTTTCGAGCAGCTTGCCGAGGCCGAAGCCGTCGACGCCCGCGTTGTTCGAAATGCAGGTGAGGTTCTTGACGCCCGAATCGTGCAGCGCATCGATCAGCGCCTCGGGAATGCCGCACAGGCCGAAGCCGCCGACCGCAAGCGTCTGGCCGTCGGCCACGACACCCTTCAGTGCCGCGTCGGCGGAGGGATAAATCTTGTTCACCATGGCTTGTGATCCTCGCTCGGTGATGGTTGATGGAAAGAGACAGAGACGATACTACGTAGTCATATACGTAGTATTTCGTAATGGACACACCCGACATCGATTACCGCCTGGCCTTCGAGCATGCACCCGTCGGCATGGTGCTGTCGCGCAACCGCACGATGGTCGACTGCAATGCAAGGCTGTGCGAGATGTTCGGTGCGGCGCGCGATGCATTGGTCGGCCAGTCGTTTCGCGTGCTGTACCCGAGCGTCGCCGAATTCGAACGCATCGGCAAGCGGATGGAGCCGATTCTGAACGCGAGCGGACGTTATGCGGACAACCGCATGATGAGGCGGCTCGGCGGCCTGCACGGTGCCTTCGCGGGCGAAACCTTCTGGTGCCACGTGACGGGCCACGCGCTGAACCGCGCCGCGCCGCACGAGGCCGGCATCTGGACATTCGAAGACCTGGGTTCGCGCCGCTCGGTCAAGGCCGAGCTCACGCCGCGCGAGCGCGAAGTTGCCGCGCAGGTGATGCAGGGCCTCACCTCCAAGCAGATCGGCCGCGCGCTCGCGATCAGCCACCGCACCGTCGAACTGCACCGCGCCAAGCTCATGCGCAAGTACAGTGCGAACACCACGGCCGAACTCGTGCAGAAGCTGCTGACCGGTTGACCGCACCAAGGAGACATCGATGCCGAACTTCCCTGCCGCATTGCGCGGCACGGCCGCTGCATTCGCGGCGCTCGCCCTCACCGCCTGCTCGCTGCCCGGCACCGCTCCGCCCCGCGTGGCGCGCGCCGCACCACCGCCTACCGACTGCACGGCCTGGGTCGGCACGGACCGCGATGCCGAGATCCCAGGCTACCTGCTGGCGAAGAGCGGCGGTGGCACCGTGTGCGTGCCGTTCCTGCAGACCGCCAACCAGGCGCCGGCTGGCTACGCCGGCAGCGACTTTTACGTCGACGAGTTCACCGACGCCAAGCTCAAGGCACGCTGGGCCGCCTGCAAGGCCGACGCAGCCTGCTTCAAGCGCATCGATGCGCAGATGCAGCGCTGGCTGCCGCCCAACAAGGAGCGCGCGACGCGCTCGACCGGGGTGGTCGACCCGTCGGGCAAGATCGACCCGGATGGCCTGGTCGACCTGAAGCAGATCCGGCGGCCGGCCTTCTTTGCCAAGGCGCCTTACAACGAGGCCATCGCGCAGGCCGATGCGCGCACCTCGATCGTCGAGTTCACCGCGCCGCGCGATGCCTTCGAACGCATCGACCTGAACATGCGCGACCTGATCAAGCTGCGCGGCTGGTACATCGAAGGCGCAGGTGTGGACGACGGCAAGGGCGGCAAGGTGCGCGCACTGGTGCTGTTCGCGCCGGGCGGCGGCGGGCAGCTCACGGCCATCCAGCATCCGGACGAGAAGAGCTACCGCATCGATGCGGCCACCGGCAAGACCGTCGGCATCCGCTTCCCGAACGCAACCACCGAAACCATGGGCCAGCGCTGGTACCGCGAGAACCTGCAGGCGCTGAACCAGGCCGGCTTCGACGTGCTGGCCTACGACCGGCGCGGCGAGGGCTTGTCGGGCGGCTTCAGCGACACCAACACGCTGGAACAAGGCGAAGACGTGTTCCGCGTGCTTGAGCAGCTCGAAAGCGGCAACGGCCTGCGCCTGCTCACGCCCACCGGCCAACTGCTCGAAGGCCCGGCCGCGGGCGGCCGGCTGCTGGCGGGCATGAAGGCGAACCAGATCCCGATCGTGCTCGGCGGCTACTCGCGCGGCTCGATGTCCACTGCCTGGGCCATGACGAAGAACTTCTCGGCCTCGTGCAGCTACGACATGCCGACTGCCACGTGCACGCCTGCGAAAGGGCTGAAGAACATCAAGGGCGCGATTCTGCTGTCGTCGTTCGCGAGCGGTGCGGGCTACATCGGCGTGTCGCCCGACCTCGGCGACCGCAACCTGTTCCTCGGCGGCATGGCGGCGGACCACCACATCGTGTTCTATCCCAACTCCGCGACGCTCGCCGGCATGGACAAGTGGCCGGCGGCGTTCTTCGGCAAAGGCCTCTGGGATCGCGCAGAAACGGTGGAAGGCACCATTGCCGCCTACGACCGCATCCGCGGCCCGAAGGAGATCGTGGTGGCGCGCGGGCCGCACTCGATCGAGACCTGGCCGGAGCCGGACCTGCGCCACCTGCGGGAGCGCATGGTGGTGTTCGCCCGGGCCGCGGTCACCGGCGCCGACAGTGTGCCCGGCGCCAAACCCTGGGCCGATCTGAAGCAACTGATTGCAACCACGCCGGACTCGTGGGAGCCCTCTTCCGCACCCCGGCCGACGGGCCGATGACCGTATGGCCAGCATGGGGTGATCACCTACAGAAATGCGCCCGGCGTCGGACCAATATGGTTTGCATGACACACACCAAACTCATCGTGCGCGAACCTGCACCGGGTTCGTTTTTCTGGGCCTTGATGGAGTCCGACGAACGCGGCGCCGTGCTCAAACGCGAGCTCGAATCCGCCGACATGGAATCCGACTCCTACGAGGCCGCACTGGCTGCCGGCACGCGCGCGCTGCGGCGCATGAAAGAGCGCGAAGCCACCCCGCATTGAGGCGGTTGTTCAGCCGGCCTTGCGAAAGGTCAGGTTGACGCGGCAGTGTCCGGTCAGCGGATGCTCGCCGTCCTTGAGCGGCAGGATGCCGTGATGGCTGAGCCGTGCGGGGCCGCCCCACACGACCACGTCGCCATGCGCCAGCGGCACCCGCATCGCTTTTTCGGCGCGCTCGATGCCGCCGAACAAGAACACCGCGGGCAGGCCCAGCGACACCGACACGATCGGCTGGCGGAAGTCGCGCTCGTCGCGATCCTGGTGCAGCGACAGGCGCGCGCCGGGGTCATAGCGGTTGACCAGGCAGGCGTCGGGCTCGAAACCCTGGAAGCCTGCCTGCGCTGCAGCCGTTGCTGCAAGTTCGCGAAAGGACGCCGGCAGCGCCGGCCACGGCCGGCCGGTGTCGGGGTCGATCGGGTCATAGCGGTAGCCGCGTCGATCGGACAGCCAGCCCAACGTACCGCAGTTGGTCATGGCCACGGACATCCGGAAACCGCCGGGCGTGACCAGGTGACGCCACGGCGATACCGCGAGCACGGCGTCCAGGTCGCCCAGCAGCTGCGGCGCTGCACCGGTTGCAAAGCCGCGCAACAGCACGGCACCCGGCTGCAGCGGCATCTGCGCGCCCTCCTCGGCTTCGAACAGGTCACGCATCGTGCTCAAGCCGCATCGTGAAAGATGACGCCGGCCGTTTGCCGGTGCCCCGAGCGCACACGGCTCACGCCGTGCCGCAGGTTCACGCGGTAGGTGCCGCGCGTGCCCTGCACCGGACGGTGGTGCACTGCAATGACGGCCGCATCGCCCTGCCGCAGCGGCAGCACCATCGGACGCGACTGCATGCGCGGACGTTGCTCGGTCATGACGAACTCGCCGCCGGTGAAGTCGCGGCCCGGCTCCGACAGCAGCACCACCACCTGCAGCGGAAACACGTGCTCGCCATACAAGTCCTGGTGCAGGCAGTTGTAGTCGTCCTCGCCGTACTTCAGCAGCAGCGGCGTCGGGCGCAGTTGCCCTGCTGCATGGCAGCGCGCGATGAACTCGGCATGCGTGGGCGGAAAGCGCACCTCGATGCCCATGGCCTGCTGCCAGCGGTTGGCGGTCGGCACCAGCGCGGCATACAACGCCTCGCGCAACCCTGCCACCAGCGCCGGCAACGGATAGGCCAAATACTTGTACTCGCCGCGACCGAAGCCATGCCGCGCCATCACCACACGGCTGCGGAACAGGGCCTCGTCGGCATAGAGTGCGGCCAGTGCCTCGCACTCGGCCGGCGTCAGAAGGCGCTCGATGATGGCGTGGCCCTCGGCGTCGAGCGCGTTGGCCACATCGTCCCAATCGACGTTCGCCTTCATCGTCATGCCGCGGCCTCGCGCTGCAGCAGTTCGCGCTTGCGTTCCACGCCCCAGCGGTAGCCCGACAGCGCGCCGTCGTTGCGCACCACGCGGTGGCACGGGATCACCACCGCGATCGGGTTGGCGCCGCAGGCCTGCGCCACGGCGCGCTGCGCGTTCGGTGCGCCGATGCGCGCGGCGATGTCGGAATAGCTCACCGTTTCGCCGGAGGGCACCGCGCGCAGCGCCTGCCATACGCGCTGCTGAAACGCGGTGCCGCGCACGTCGAGCGGCAAGTCCAGCCCGCGCGCGGGCGCTTCGACGAATCCGACCACCTGCGCCACGAGCCGGTCGAACGCCGGGTCGTCGCCGGTCAGCCGCGCCTGCGGAAAGCGGTCCTGCAACTCACGCGCGAGCGCATCGGGGTCGTCGCCCAGCGCGATCGCACACACGCCACGTTCGCTGCGCGCCACCAGGATCGCGCCGAGCGCGCACTGGCCAATGGCAAAGCGGATGTCGGTGTCGACGCCGCCCGCGCGGAACGCGGTGGGCGTCATGCCGAGCACGCCGTCGGACTCTTCGTAGAAGCGGCCGTTGGAGTTGTAGCCCGCGTCGTAGATCGCATCGGTCACCGTGTCGCTACGGCCGAGCGCAGCACGCACGCGCTGGGCACGGTGCGCCGCGCCATAGGCCCTGGGCGTGAGGCCCGTGACCTCCTTGAACACGCGGTGCAGGTGCCAGGTGCTCATGCCGGCGCGCTGTGCCAGCGCGTCGAGCGTCGGTGCCTGCTCCGCCGTTTCGATGAAGCGGCAAAGTCCGGCAACCAGCGCGGCCTGCTGCTCGGCCAGCGGTGCCTGGTCGGGCTTGCAGCGCTTGCAGGGCCGGAAACCCGCACGCTCCGCTTCTGCAGCGCTTGCGTGAAAGGTCACGTTCTCCGGCCGCGCCGGGCGTGCGCCGCAGGAGGGCCGGCAGTAGACGCCGGTGGTCTTCACGGAATAGAAAAACTGCCCGTCGAAACGTGCGTCGCGCGCCGCCACGGCGGCCCAGCGCGGGTCGCTGACGGTGGCGGCTGCCAGCAGTTCTGTGTGGCTCATCATGTTCATCTTGCCCATCCTTTGGTCTTTGTGTGGATCGATGGGTTTGACTTTAGGGATCGACCGCCGGATCGGCACTCCGGTGCTTGCTTTTGAATTCAGCCGGGTCGCTTCATCCGAGAATGGAGGCTGGAAACACGATCTCTCTCGCCCCATGAACTCATCTCCAACCCCGCCCACCCACGGCTCACGCCGCGCGCTGCTGATCGGAGGCAGCCTGGCTGCCGCTGCAGTGGCCGCCGGCGGCTACTGGGTCGGCACCAGCCGCCCCGCCATCGCCCCGGAATCGTTCGCCGGGCTGTCGAACGCATTGCGCACGCTCGAAGCGCTGCGCGCCCAGCCGCTGCAGACCGCCTCGGGCTGGGACATGGCCCAGGTGCTGCACCATGCGGCGCAGAGCATCGAGTACTCGATGGACGGTTTCCCGGCGCCGAAACCCGCGTGGTTTCGCGCCACGGTCGGGCCAGCGGCGTTCGCGGTGTTCTCGGCGCGCGGCCGGATGAACCACGACCTGCACGAGCCGATTCCCGGCGCGCCTGCGATCGCCGCCGGCCAGGCCCTGCTACCGGCGGTGGAGCACGCCATCGAAGCCCTGCAGCGCTTCGACCGGCACAGCGGGCCGCTGGCGCCGCACTTCGCCTACGGCGCGCTGTCGAAGCCGGACTTTGAACGCGCCCACCTGATGCACTTCGCCAACCATTGGCAGCTGGTGCGGCAGGCTTGACGCGTCAGGAGCTCACTTGCCCTTGATCGACACCAGCTCGACTTCGAAGTTGAGCGTGGCGTTGGGCGGAATCACGCCGCCGGCGCCGCGTGCGCCGTAGGCAATGGCCGGCGGGCAGGTCAGCTTGGCCTTGCCGCCCGGCTTCATCTTCTGCACGCCTTCGGTCCAGCAGGGGATCACGGCATTGAGCGGAAACTCGGTCGGCTCGCCGCGCTTGTAGGAGCTGTCGAACTCCTTGCCAGTGTCGGGGAAGGTGCCGCGGTAGTGCACCTTGACAACGTCGGTGGCGGCCGGCGACGCCCCCGTGCCTTCTTTCAGCGACTCATAGACCAGGCCGCTGGCGGTGGTGACGGGCTTGCCCTGGGCCCAGGCCGTCGGCAGCGCCAACACGGAAACAGAAGCAGCGAGCGCGGCGCAGAAGAAAAATCGCATGGGAGACCTTCGGTGAATGGACAACCACCGAATAGTGCCATGCCGGCAGTGCCCCTTCAGTGCGCGATCCGCGCCTGCCGCAGCGTCTCCGACGGCAGTTCGCCGAACATGGCCTTGTACTCCTGCGAGAAGCGGCCCATGTGGAAGAAGCCCCATTGCGCGGCGACTTCCTGCACGGTGCAAGCCGTCTGCTGGCGCCGCAGCCTGCGCCGGCAGGCATTGAGCCGCACCGCTCGCAGAAACTCGACCGGCGACTCGCCCATCACGCTGCGGAAATGGTTGCGCAGGGTGCGCGGCGTGATGTGCAGCTGCAGGCACAGGTCTTCCACCGTCATCGCGTGGTTGAGCGGATGCGTGACCAGTGCGCGCGCTGCCATCACGGCGGCGAGCCGGCGCCGGCTCGCCTGCAACGGGGCGCCATGCACGTCGCCCTGCGTCGCGCCGGCCAGCAGGCCCAGCAACTGGTCGAGCAGCGCCTGCAGCGCCGCGCGGCCCCAGCCGTGCTCGCTTTCGCCGCTCGCGCCCAGCCCCAGCAGCGACTCGATGGTCTGGCACAGCGCCACATGCAGATGGGGTGCGAGTTCGGCCACGTGCACCATCGTGCCCTGCCCGATCGGCGGGCTGCGTAAACCGAGCTGCTCCATGCGCCGGCCCAGCCACTCCTCGTCGACCACCACGCCATAGATGCCGAAGTTGCGCGGCGTGCGCAGCACGAAGCCGTCGTCCGCGCGCGCCGACATCACGAGCCGCGTGCGGTCGGCCGGCTGCAGCCGCCCCGAGAAGTGCACCGGCGCCAGGCTGTGGCCATCGGGCACGCCGAACCAGACCGACCCGCGCCAGGGCAGGCATTGCTGGCTGGTTTGCTGACCTGTGTGCTCATGGAACAACTGCAGCCGCGGCCCGTCGATCCAGAGCTCGCGCACCGCGCCCTCGAAGCGCCCGCACGAAAGCTGGTCGTACTCCTGGCGCCAGGCCGAGATGTGGGTCGCGTGCTCGTCGACATCGCAACTCTGGCGCTCGGCATAGCGCAGGTGCTGCCCGCCCGCCGGCAGAACCGGCGGATGGCGAAGGAGCGCGGATGCTTCGATGGGCAAGACCAGTTCCGGTGAACGAGGGGTTGGAGCCATTGCACAAGCAAGACAAGTGCCAGACCAGCCGCCATGCTGCGTTGTTTTTCCGAATCCGGATAGTGCCGTTGCCCTCGATTTGGTCGAATTCGCGCATCGCCATCCGCCAAGGTAAACACAATGAATTCATCGGACGCCGCCCCGTCGGGCCATCTCAAGAAGGTACTGGGCCCGGTGCAGCTCTGGGGCATTGCCGTCGGCCTCGTGATCTCGGGCGAGTATTTCGGCTGGAGCTACGGCTGGAACACGGCCGGCACGCTCGGCTTTCTGGTCGCGACGGTGCTGGTGGCCACGATGTACACCACCTTCATCTTCAGCTTCACCGAGTTGTCGACCGCCATTCCGCACGCCGGCGGGCCCTTTGCCTACGCGCGGCGCGCCTTCGGGCCGACCGGCGGCTTCGTGGCCGGATTTGCCACGCTGGTGGAGTTCGTGTTCGCGCCGCCGGCCATTGCGCTGGCCATCGGCGCCTACCTCAACGTGCAGTTTCCGGGCATCAATCCGAAGTGGTTCGCGCTCGGTGCCTACGTGATCTTCATTGCGCTCAACTGGATCGGCGTCGGCATCGCAGCGGCCTTCGAGTTGTTCGTGACCGTGCTTGCGATCTTCGAGCTGCTGGTGTTCATGGGGGTGGTCACGCCGGGCTGGTCGTGGGCCAATTTCACGGCCAACGGCTGGGCCGGCGGCGCGGTGCTCAATGGCGCGGCGATCTCGGGCATCTTCGCGTCGATTCCGTTCGCGATCTGGTTCTTCCTGGCCATCGAGGGCGCCGCCATGGCGGCCGAAGAGGCGCGCGACCCGCACCGCACGATCCCGATCGCCTACACCACCGGCATCGTCACGCTGGTGGTGCTGGCCTTCGGCGTGATGATCATGGCCGGCGGCGTCGGCGACTGGCGCAAGCTGGCCAACATCAACGACCCGCTGCCGCAGGCCATGAAGGCCGTGGTCGGCGACAACAGCGGCTGGCTGCACATGCTGGTGTGGATCGGGCTGTTCGGCCTGGTGGCCTCGTTCCACGGCATCATCATGGGCTACTCGCGCCAGATCTTCGCGCTGGCCCGCGCTGGCTACCTGCCCCGCTATTTCGCGGGCCTGAGCCCGCGCTTCGATACGCCGCACCGTGCCTTGCTGGCCGGCGGCGTGATCGGCGTGGCCGCGATCTTCAGCGACGAGTGGGTGCAGTTCGGCGGGCAGACGCTCACGGCCAACATCGTGACGATGGCGGTGCTCGGAGCGATCGTGATGTACCTGATTTCGATGGCCGCGCTGTTCAAGCTGCGCCGCACGGAGCCCGGCCTGGAGCGCACCTACCGCGCGCCCTTCTATCCGGTGTTCCCGGCCATCGCCCTGGTGCTCGGCGTGGTGTGCCTGGGTGCGATGGTCTGGTTCAACGCCATGTTGACGCTGCTGTTTCTCGTTCTGATGGCATTGGCCTATGGCTACTTCCTGGCCACCGGCGCGCAACGCAAGGCGGCGGCTCCTGACGCGATGCTCTCGGCATGAACTACGCCCTTGGCTTGGCCGCTTCGTGTCTGATGCGTGACTTGGGTCAACGGGGGCGGGATCACGCCGACGGCGTACTCTGCTCCGCGAATGTCCCCCGGCCTGCGGCCTCCTCCTTTATTTCGCTGCGCAGAGCACACCATCGACGTGATCCGTCAGAGCAGTGGTTGATCGGCCGCACACCAGCAGCGTGCCCTCGTGCACAGGGCACCGGGTACTCCCCGCAGCGAAATAAAGGAGGAGGCGAAGCCGGGGGACATTCGCGGAGGGGAGTACCCGGTGCCCTGTGCACGCGCCCCCAACGCAAGCCGCAAAAGACCCCCTCGTGGAGCCGCTGAGATGCGTTACCGCACCACGATCGACAACCAGGTTTTCTCGTTCGACGACCTCAAGCAGGTGATGGCGGTCGCCAGCCCGGCGCGCTCGGGCGACTACCTGGCCGGCGTCGGCGCTGCCACCGCGCAGCAACGTATGGCCGCGCGCCACGTGCTGGCAGAAACGCAGCTCAGGCAATTCCTCACCGAGGCGCTGGTGCCCTATGAAGACGACAACATCACGCGCCTCATCATCGACACCCACGATGCCGCGGCCTTCGCGCCGGTTGCGCACCTGACGGTTGGCGACTTCCGCAACTGGCTGCTGTCGGAACAGGCCACCACCGAGGCGCTGACCGCGCTCGCACCGGGCCTCATGCCCGAGATGGTGGCCGCCGTGTCCAAGCTCATGCGCAACCAGGACCTGATCGCGGTGGCCCGCAAATGCAGCGTGGTCACGCGCTTTCGCAACACCATCGGGCTGCCGGGCCACCTCGCGGTGCGGCTGCAGCCCAACCACCCGACCGACGACCTGCGCGGCGTGGCTGCCTCCACGCTCGACGGCCTCATGATGGGCGCGGGCGACGCGGTGATCGGGCTCAACCCGGTCTCCGACAGCATGCCGGTGCTGGACTCGCTGCTGCACATGCTCGACGAGGTGATCCAGCGCTTCGAGATCCCGACGCAGAGCTGCGTGCTGACGCACGTGACCAACACGCTCAAGCTGGCCGAAGCCGGCGCGCCGGTGGACCTGGTGTTCCAGTCGATCGCGGGCACCGAGAAGGCGAACCTCTCGTTCGGCGTGACGCCCGCGCTGCTCGACGAGGCCTATGCCGCGGCGCTCGCGCTGAAGCGCGGCACGGTCGGCGACAACGTCATGTACTTCGAAACCGGCCAGGGCAGCGCGCTGTCGGCCAATGCCAGCTTCGGCGTCGACCAGCAGACCTGCGAGGTGCGCGCCTATGCGCTCGCACGGCGCTACAAGCCGCTGCTCATCAACACGGTGGTCGGATTCATCGGGCCCGAATACCTCTACGACGGCAAGCAGATCATCCGCGCCGGCCTGGAAGACCATTGCTGCGGCAAGCTGCTGGGCCTGCCGATCGGTTGCGACGTCTGCTACACCAACCATGCCGAGGCCGACCAGGACGACATGGACACGCTGCTGGTGCTGCTCGGCACCGCCGGCCTTACCTTCCTGATCGGCGTGCCCGGCGCCGACGACGTGATGCTCAACTACCAGAGCACCTCGTTCCACGACGCGCTGTTCCTGCGCGAAACGCTCGGCCTGAAACGCGCGCCTGAATTCGAGGCCTGGCTGCAGCGCATGCAGATCACCGACGCCGGTGCGCACCTGTTGCCGCCGGGCGCGAACCGGCTGCTGAGCGGCATGGGCGGCCTGGCCGCGCTGGGGCGCTGATGGCCGGCGAGCCGCCCTCCCCCGTCACTGCCAGCCCCTGGGGCGCCTGGCGCGCGGCAACGCCGGCGCGGCTGGCCCTCGGCCGCGCCGGTGCCGGCATGCCGACCGACGAAACGCTGCGTTTCGGCTGGGCCCATGCGATGGCGCGCGATGCCATCCATGCGGCGCTCGACGCCGACGCCCTCGCCAATGCGCTGCACGAGCAGGGTTGGGAAACGATGCACGCGCGCAGCCGCGCCGACGACCGCGTCACCTACCTGCGCCGCCCCGACCTGGGCCGCCAGCTCGATGCCGACGATGCGGCGCGGCTGCGCAACCACGAGCGGGGCGGCGCAGCGCGCGACATCGACGTTTGCATCGTCGTCGGCGATGGCCTGTCTTCGCTGGCCGTGGCGCGCCATGCCGCCCCCCTGCTCGGAGCGCTGCGCCCGCAGTTGCCGCCAGACACGCGCTTCGCGCCGGTGGTGGTCGCCACGCAGGCGCGCGTGGCACTGGCCGACGAGATTGCCGAGTGTTTCGATGCCCGGCTCTCGGTGATGCTGATCGGCGAACGCCCCGGCCTGAGCTCGCCCGACAGCCTGGGCATCTACCTCACCCACGCGCCGCGCCGAGGCCGCCACGACGCCGAGCGCAACTGCATCTCGAACGTGCGGCCGGAAGGCCTTTCGTACGGCGCAGCCGCGTTCAAGCTGGCCTGGCTCATGCGCGAAGCGCTGCGCCGCGGCCTGAGCGGGGTCGATCTCAAGGACGAGAGCGACCTGTCGGTGCTGGAGTCGCGCCAGACACGGCCGCTGCCACCCTGATCACTTCTTCAATCGCAATCCAAGGAAAACATGAAACGCAGACTGGTTCTTTTGTCTTCGGCCGCCACCGCCGCACTGGCCGTCACCGGTTGTGCCGGCAGCAGCACGATGTTCGGCGGCGGCGTGCAGCCGCTCTCGACCAGCAACTGGGACACCTTCAACCGCCAGCAGATCGACGCGCTGATCGCCCGCCTCGGCAAGGGCAGCCCCGGCTACAACGCGGCCCGGCCGCCCTATGTGGTGTTCGACTGGGACAACACGAGCGTCTTTCTCGACATCGAGGAAGCTTCGCTGATCTACCAGCTCGAGAACCTCGTGGTCGGCGCCACGCCGGCCCAGCTCGACATTGCGCTGCGCAAGAACATCCCGAAGACGAACTTCCTGAAGGATCACAACAACGGCGCCGGCGAGCCGGTCAACATCGACAAGGTCGCGCCGGACATCGTGGCCAGCTACACCTGGCTCTACCAGAACTACAGTGGCCTGAAAGGCAGCCAGCCGCTCGCCGCCATCAAGCAGAACCCGAACTACCAGGCCTTCATCACCAAGGTGCGTTACCTCTACGAGGCCATCGGCGACACCTTCGACCACGACACCGCGTACCCGTGGGTCACCTATCTGTTCGTCGGTATGACGGAATCGCAGGTGCGCAAGCTCACCGTCGACACGGTCGCGTGGCAGCAAAAGCAGCCGGTCGAAAAGGTGAAATGGACTTCGCCGCCCGCATTGCCTGGGCAGGCCGGCGTGGTGTCGGTCAGCTGGAAGAACGGCCTGCGCCTGGTGCCTGAAATGCAGGAGCTGTACGCCCGGTTCCGCAGCGCCGGTTTCGACGTGTGGGTCTGCTCGGCTTCGTTTGTCGATGTGATCAAGGAGATCTCGTCGAATCCCGCCTTTGGCTACAACAACCCGGCCGATCGGGTACTGGCGATGGAGCTGGAGCGCGATGCCGCCGGCGTGATCCAGCCGGAGTTCCGGCGTGGCTACGACCAGACCCAGGGTAAGGGCAAGACCGCGAACATCAAGCGCTTCCTCGTCAGCAAGTATGGCTACGGCCCCAGCTTTGTCGCGGGCGACAGCGAGGGCGACCAGAACATGATGGCCGACTTTGCCGACACGCAGAAGGTGCTGATCGTGAACCGGCTGCGCGACCCCAAGACCGACATCGGCAAGTTTTCGGCCATCGCCGTGCAGAACTACGGCAAGCCCGACACGCGCTACCTGCTGCAGGGCCGCGACGACAACACCGGCCTGTTTGTGCCATCGCAACTGCACACGCCGCTGGGCGCCAAGACCGGCAAGGCGCTCAAGTAGGCCGGCGCGCGTCGTGCGCCAGAATGGCCGTCTTTCCTGACGGAGACATGCCATGAGCGAGACCCCGACGCAGACCCCGACGCGCTACCCGCTGGCCGAACTGGCCGACCTGCCCGAAGACATCCGCGCCACCATCCTCGCGGTGCAGGAGAAAGCCGGCTTCGTGCCGAACGTGTTCCTCGGCCTGGCGCGCCGCCCGGCCGAGTGGCGCGCCTTCTTCGCGTACCACGACGCACTGATGCTGAAGGAAGAAGGCTCGCTCACCAAGGGCGACCGCGAGATGATCGTCACCACAACCAGCGCGGCCAACCAGTGCCTCTATTGCGTGGTGGCGCACGGTGCGCTGCTGCGCATCTACGAGAAGAAGCCGCTGGTTGCCGACCAGGTGGCCGTGAACTACCGCAAGGCCGACATCACGCCACGCCAGCGCGCCATGCTCGACTTTGCGATGAAGGTCGCAGGCCGCTCGCACGAGATCGACGAGGCCGACTTTCCGCCGCTGCACGCGCACGGCTTCGACGACGAGGACATCTGGGACATCGCGGCAATAACGTCGTTCTTCGGCCTCTCCAACCGCATGGCGAGCTTCAGCGGGATGCAGCCGAACAACGAGTTCTTCCTGATGGGACGGCTGCCGCGCGAGAAAAAATAGGCGGCGCCCCTGTGCAAGGAAATCAGGCCGCGCCGCCGTTGCGACAGGCCGCGAACATGTCCAGCGCCGGCTTGTAGCTCGGCGACTTCACATCCATCACGCCAAGCGCCGTGTGGTACAGGTTGTCGTGGGTGTACGGCTTGTCCAGGTCACCCTGCAGGCAGTGGTTCGACAGCTTCTCGCGCTGGCGCATCCCGTCGCTGAACCAGGCCACCAGCGGAATGTGCTTTTGCACTTCCGGCGCAAAGCTGTACGGCACGCCATGCAGGAACAGGCCATATTCGCCGAGTGATTCGCCGTGGTCGCTCTGGTAGAGCATGGCGGTGTCGTAGTCCTTCGACTGGCTCTTCAGCCAGTCGATCGTGCGCGCCAGAAAGCGGTCGGTGTAGCGGATCGAGTTGTCGTAGCCGTTCAGCAGTTCGGCGTGGCCGCATTCGGCCAGCGCGTTGGTCTGGCATTCGGGCTTGAACTCTTTCACCTCGGGCGAAGAGCGCTTGTAGTAGGCCGGGCCGTGGCTGCCCATCTGGTGCATCACCAGCACCACGCCCTTGGCGCGCCGCTCGGGCGAGAGTGCCGCCAGACGCGCATCGAGGCCGTTCAGCAGCGCATCGTCCAGGCATTCGTCGCCGTCGCAAAGCGCAGCCTTCACGGCGGGCGGCAGGCTGTCGACGGCCGCGGCGTGGGGCACGCGGTTGCACACGTCCTTGCAGCCCGATTGGTTCTCGATCCAGAACACGGCCAGCCCAGCGGCCTGCATCACGTCGAGCAGGTTTTCGTAGTCGTCCTTGCGCGCCTCGAACGCCACCTTGCCGATCGGCGAGAACATGCAGGGCACCGAAGCCAGCGTGTTGGTGCCGCACGAATGCACGTTCCGGTAGCTCAACACCTCGCGTTGGGACAGCTCCGGATTGGTGTCGCGCGCATAGCCGTTCAATGCGAAGTGATCGGATCTCGCCGTTTCGCCCACCACGATCACGAACAGCGGCGGCCTGGCCTGGCCTGCATAGCTTGCGCCCAGTGCCGCGCCGCCGGTCATGGGAATGAGTTTGCGGCTGTGCTTGAACAACGGCCGCAACGCCACGGCTCCGGCCGAGTAGACGGTGGCCAGCGGGTTCAGCATGTAGCGCAGGTGCACGTTGTTGCGCATCAGCGGCGCCAGTTCGCGGTTCATGGCCATGCCGCCACCGGCCGCCGCGGCCATCGCCGCCGCGAACAGCGCGAGGTTGCGCCAGGCGTGTGTCCATAAACCCGCACGCACGATGCGCACGCGCCAGAGCCACCAGGCCGGCAGCACCGCCACCAGCAGCACGTTCAGCAGCATGCGCCCGCTCAGCAGGTCGCGCACCTCGTTGGGATCGGTCTGCGCGGCATTCGCCAGCATGCTGGGATCCATCACGATGCGGTAGGCCAGCATGTAGTGCTGCACCACGGCCGCCAGCAGCACCACCGCGAACCAGAGCGGCTTGAACCAGCGGGACCAGGCCGTCAACGACAGCAAGGCCACCGTGCCGGCCACCAACAACAGCGACATGGCACCGATCGAGCGCATGTAGACGCTCGGCGCACCGCCGATGCGGGCGAGCTCCAGCCACAGCGGCCAGTTGGCCGCAACCGCCAGATAGACGCTCAGCCAGAGGATGACGGCGCGTGCCGTGCGCGGCTGCGCCATCCATTCATCGATGGCCGCCAGCCAGGTCGGTACGGCAGAAGCGGGGATCGGGAGGGCATGGCCGGGCGCCGCGCCGATGGGAGAGGGCGCAGGATGGGCAAGGGAGCGGGGCATCTGGCGAAGTTAGGCGCCGGGACTGAAACCTCCCTGAACACGCTCCTCAGGAACGGTTCAGGTTGAGATCCAGCCGTGCAGGTGCTCGCATCGCGCGCCATCGCTGCGCCATCGCGTCGATCGCGAAACCCACGCTCCAGCAAACCCAGGCCGTCCAGAGCGTGTGGCTCATGTAGTGGGCACCGCGCAGTTGCTGGCCGAGGCCGAGCGCCAAGCCGGCCAGCATGGCCACGGCAAGCCAACGCCGGGCGATAGCGGGCGCGTTGCGGCGGAACACGAACCAGCCACCAACCCAGGCGAACGCCGCAGAGGCATGCCCGGCCGGAAAGCACTTGCCCGGCCCGCCATCGTCCACGCCCCACTGCCAATGCGACACGTAGCGCGCCATGCCGCCGAAGGCCTGCAGATCCCAGGGGCAACTGGTGCGGCTGTAGGTCTTGATCATCGAGACGGCCAGCACCGAGGCCAGCACCGTCACGGCCAGCTGCACGCGCTCGCCCCGATCGAGGCGGCGCAGCACCCACACCGGCCAGCGGATCGCGGCGAACAGGCCGATGACGAGCACCCAGCTGGTGAAACGCGGCACTTCGTGCATCCACAGAATCAAGGGATGGCTGCTGCGCCAGGGAAAGCCGTATGGCAGCCCGAACAGCCGCGCTGCCGCGAAGTCGAGCCCGGAAGCATCCCAGGCCAGTACCAGAACCAGCGCGATGAAGGTGGCGGCCAGCGGGCCGCGCAAGGAGGATCTGATCATGCGGGTCGCAAGCCTAGCGGCGCGGACTGAACGCAGCCTGAAGCCGACTCGATAGACTCGCGGTTTCACTTACAAGGGGTCTGCGTGCGCGTATTGCTGGTGGAGGACGACATTGGCCTGTCCGAAGCGGTGTGCGGCTACCTGCGCGCCAAGGCCTTCGTGGTCGATCCGGTGCCGAGCCTGGCCGGCGCGCGCGGCGCCCTGCTCTCTGCGCAGTACGCGGCGGTGCTGCTCGACCTGCATCTGGGCGACGGCGACGGCCTGTCGCTGCTGCCGACGATCCGCGCGCTGAAAGAGCGGCCGATCGTGATCGTGCTGACGGCGCGCGACCAGGTCACCGACCGCATCCGCGGGCTCGATGCCGGCGCCGACGATTACCTGATCAAGCCCTACGACCCCGGCGAGCTGCTCGCGCGGCTGCGCGCTGTGGAACGGCGCCGCAGCGCCGGCAACACGCCGGTGCTGCAGCTGGGCACCATCGAGATCGACCTGGCGCGCGAGCTGGTGCGCAAGAAGGGCGCGCCGGTCGCGCTCACGCAAAAGGAATGGGCCCTGCTGCGCGTGATGGCCACGCGCCCGGAGCGCATCCACACACGCGAGCTGCTGCAGGACGCGCTCTACGGCTTCGACGACGGCACCGACAGCAACACGCTCGAGGTGTTCATCAGTCGGCTGCGGCGCAAGCTCGGCCGCGCGCACATCCAGACGCTGCGCGGCCTGGGCTACCGGCTCGCGTTTTCGCTGGACGAGGAATGAGGCCCTCTGAGACCCTGGCCGGGCGGCTTACCCGCACGCTGGTACTGTGGATCGGCGGTGTCTGGCTGTTGTGCGTGCTCGCCGTCGTCTGGTATGTGGATCGCGAGATCAACTTCAACTTCGACAATGAACTGGTCGAGGTGTCGCACCGCATGTTCGACATCGCGGTCGACGAGGTCGACCGGCGGCAGAGCGAATTGCCGGCAGGCCGCCCCCTGATTGCGCCAACGCCGCTGTTCAACGATGCCGCGGTGATCTACCAGGTGGTGGACGGCAATGAACGCGTGCTGCTGCGATCGGCCGAAACACCCCCCAACACCTTCGACGTGCCGGTCTCGCCCGGTTTCGCCAACCTTGAGGCCTGGCGCATCTACACGGTGCGCCATCCCAGCAGGCCGCTGTTCCTGCAGGTAGCCGACCCGCTCAGCGAGCGGCGCAATACGCTCAACCGCACGCTGTTCGGGCTGCTGCTGCCGCTGGTGGCGGTGCTGCCGCTCCTCGCGTTTCTGCTGCGCCGCATCGCCCGCGGCGAACTGCATGTGCTGCGGGAGCTGGCGAGCGAGATCGGCCGGCGCAGCGGCACCGACCTGCGCCCCATCCAGCTCCCCGGCCTGCCGCGCGAACTGGCCTTGGTCGGCGACCATGTGAACCGCCTACTCGAACGCCTGGCCCAGTCGCTCGACGTGGAACGCGCGCTGGCCGCCAATGCAGCGCACGAGTTGCGCACGCCGCTGGCGGCGGCCCGGTTGCGCCTGCAAACCGCACTCGACCATGACCTGCGCCGCAGCGACGTGGAAGCCGCGCTGACCGCGCTGCAAACCTTGAGCCACCGCGCCGAAAAGCTGCTGCAGCTGTCACGCGCCGAATCGGGTGCGTCGCTCGCGCGCACCCGCGTCGACCTGGTGCAGCTTGCCGCCACGGTGGCCGAGGAGTTCTGGCAGGAAGCGCGCGCGATCGACCGGCTCGACCTGAAGGTGCCCGAGACCGAGCCCGCTCCGGTCGCCATGGGGGACTTCGATGCGCTGGCCATCGCGCTGCGCAACCTGGTGGAGAACGGCCTGCGCTACGCGCGCGACAGCCGGGTGGAGTTGGAGGTCACCGCCGACTGCCGCCTCGTCGTGCGCGACTTCGGCCCGGGCGTCACCGAGGCGGAACTGCGCACGCTGCAACTGCGCCACGTGCGCCACACCGACGGGCGCACTGGCTACGGGCTGGGGCTGTCGATCGTCTCGACCATCGTCACAAAGCACGGCGCGCGGCTCGAACTGGCGTCGCCGCCGCCGGGCGCGCCCTCGGGCTTCGAGGCGCGGATCGTTCTTCGGCCGGCCTAGCCGCCGACCAGGGCGCGCAGCCAGTCCGGAAGCGTCGCGGCCTTCTGCTTCGGAAAGTCGACCCAGATAGTTGTCGCGCCGCCGGCCGCGCAGATCACCTCGGGTGCCTCGGCGCGCGCCATGGTGGCCCAGCTCTCGAAGGTCGTGCGGCCGGGGTCGCTCACGTACATGCGCAGCAGCACGTTGCCCGGGTATTCGATCTGGCGGTAGAAGTTGCAGAACGCGTTGACGATCACCATGCCTTCGCCCTTCGGGTCGGGCTCGAAACCGATCGAATGCATCCAGTCGATGCGCGCCGTTTCCATGTAGCGGAAGTAGGTGCCGTTGTTGAGGTGGCCCATCGCGTCCATGTCGCCCCAGCGGATCGGGATCGACATTTCGTAGACCAGCTTCTTCTTCTCGGGAATCTCAATCTTCATGCGGCGGCCCTGGTGCCGTGCTTGACGGTACAAGATGATGACAAGGGTGACAGGAGCCGGTCGAGGCGCCGCATAAAATGCCCCGCACCCCGCGCTGCCCTGCAGTTCAAATCATTATCGACGAGACCCCCATGACGCACGACGAAATCCTCGCCCAGTTCGGCCCCCGAGAAGCCATGGAGTACGACGTGGTCGTCGTCGGCGGCGGGCCGGCCGGGCTGGCCACCGCGATCCGGCTGAAGCAACTGGCCGCGCGCAACGACAAGGAAGTCTCGGTCGTGGTGCTCGAGAAAGGCTCCGAGCCGGGCGCGCACATTCTCTCGGGCGCGATCATGGATCCGCGCGCACTGACCGAACTCCTCCCCGACTGGCGTGAACTCGGCGCCCCGCTGAACCAGCCGGTGACCGACGACGCGATGGTGTTCCTCGGTCGCAAGAGCGGCCTGCGCACCCCCAGCATGTTCCTGCCGGCCTGCTTCCAGAACCACGGCAACTACATCGTGAGCCTGGGCAACGTCACCAAGTGGCTGGCCCAGCAGGCCGAAGGCCTGGGCGTCGAAATCTTCCCCGGCTTCCCTGCCGCCGAAGTGCTCTACAACGAAGACGGCTCGGTGCGCGGCGTCGCCACCGGCAACCTCGGCGTAGGCAAGGACGGCGAACCGACCGAGAACTTCCAGCTCGGCATGGAGTTGCACGGCAAGTACACCGTGTTCGCCGAGGGCGCGCGCGGCCACCTGGGCCGCCAGCTCATCGCCCGGTACAAGCTCGACGCCGGCAAGGATCCGCAGGCGTACGGCCTCGGCGTGAAGGAAGTGTGGGAGATCGACCCCAAGCGCCACCAGCCCGGCTTCGTCCTGCACACCGCCGGCTGGCCCATGAAGAGCGATACCTATGGCGGTGCGTTCCTGTACCACATGGAAGACAACAAGGTCACGCTCGGCTTCATCACCGGCCTGGACTACAGCAACCCGTACCTGAGCCCGTTCGAGGAAATGCAGCGCTGGAAGCTGCATCCCAACATCCGCTGGTACCTCGAAGGCGACGAGGCGCATGGCATCGAGCCGGCCAAGCGCATCGGCTACGGCGCGCGCGCGATCACCGCGGGCGGCCTGATGTCGCTGCCCAAGACCGTGTTCCCGGGCGGTGCGCTGGTCGGCTGCGAGGCCGGCTACCTCAACGTGAGCCGCATCAAGGGCAGCCACGCCGCGATCAAGACCGGCATGCTGGCTGCCGACGCCGCATTCGATGCGCTGCAGGCCGGCCGCCAGCACGATGAACTCACGGCCTATCCGGCCGCGTTCGAGAAGAGCTGGCTGCATGAAGAGCTGTACAAGGCGCGCAACTTCAAGAGCTGGTTCAAGAAGGGCCTTGGCATCGCGACCTTCATGAACGGCATCGAGCAATGGCTGCTCAAGGGCCACATCCCTTGGACGCTGCACCGCACCAAGCCGGACCATGCCGCGCTCAAGCCGGCCTCGGAGTGCGAACCGATCGTCTACCCCAAGCCCGACGGCAAGCTCACCTTCGACCGGCTCTCCAGCGTGTTCATCAGCAACACCAACCACGAAGAGCAGCAGCCGGCGCACCTGACGCTGAAGGATGCCTCGGTGCCGGTCAACATCAACCTGGCCAAATACGCCGGCCCCGAGGCGCGCTACTGCCCGGCCGGTGTCTACGAATTCGTGCCCTCGGCCGAAACCGGCAAGGAGCGGCTGCAGATCAATGCGCAGAACTGCGTGCACTGCAAGACCTGCGACATCAAGGATCCGACGCAGAACATCGTGTGGGTCACGCCCGAAGGCGGCGGCGGGCCGAATTACGTGGGCATGTAACACCACGGGACTGCAAGTCCACGTACCCTTCGGTCGCACAGGAGACAAATCATGAACATCGTGATCACCGGCGGCTCCGGATTTCTGGGCGTGCGGCTCGCGCGCGCGCTGCTCGCAAAAGGCGGCCTGGGCGTGGCTGGCGGCAAGGAGCGCCGCATCGCCATGCTCACGCTGGTCGATCGCGTACCGCCGCCGGACGACCTGGCGCTGCATCCCAAGGTCGATGTGGTCACTGGTGACCTGGGCGAACTGCTCGAGCCCGACAGCGCACAGCGTGCGTTGCCGGCCGAGACGGCGGTGGTGTTCCACCTCGCCGCCGCCGTCAGCGCCGAATGCGAGGCCGACTTCGACCTCGGCATGCGCAGCAATCTGGCCGCCACCCAGGCCCTGCTGGAGGCCTGCAGGGCCCAGCACACGCGCCCGATGGTGGTGTTCTCGAGCTCGCTGGCCGTGTTCGGGCCGCCGCTGCCGCGCGTGATCGAGGACGACACGCTGCCGACGCCGCAAACCAGCTACGGCATCCAGAAGTTCATCTGCGAACAGCTCGTGGCCGACTATTGCCGCAAGGGTTTCGTGCACGGCCGCAGCGTGCGGCTCATGACGGTGAGCGTGCGGCCGGGCCAGCCGAACGGCGCGGCCTCGGGCTTCTTCAGCGGCATGTTCCGCGAGCCGCTGGCCGGACTGCCCGGCCGCTGCCCGGTACCGCCCGAGACGCTGGTGGCGCTCTCGTCACCGGCACGCACCATCGAGGGCTTGATTTGCGCCGCCACCACGCCCCATGCCAACTGGGGCCCGCGCACCGCGGTAAACCTGCCCTCGCTGTGCGTCAGCGTGGGCGAAATGGCCGATGCGCTGGAGCGCGTGGCCGGCAGTGCGGCCATGAGCCTGCTCGATTGCACGCCCGACCCGGCGATTACGCAGATCGTGGCGGGCTGGCCCGGCAACTTCGAATGGGCACGCGCGCGCGAACTCGGCCTCTACGCCGACGAGAGCATCGACGCGATCGTGCGCGACTATGTCCGTGAAAATCCCGACGCTGTGATGCTGCCCGTTGCGGCATAGTCGTCGGGTCGTTCGCCGCGCATTCCGCGCGCGCCACAAAACTCCCGGAGACACCATGAAACTCGGCCACATTGCCGCCGCTTGCCTTTCGCTCGCCCTCAGCGCCGGCGCATGCGCGCAAACCACCACGCTCAAGATCGGGTATGCCACCTCCAAGGAGTCGCACTATGGGGTCGGCTCCACGGTGTTCTGCGACGAAGTCGAAAAAGGCACCCAGGGCCGCTTCAAGTGCCAGCACTTCGCCAACTCGGCGCTCGGCGGCGAGCGCGACCAGATCGAAGCTGTCCAGCTCGGCACGCAAGACCTGGTGAACACCTCGACCGGCCCGGTCGGCAACTTCGTGCCCGAGGTCAAGATCGTCGACATCCCGTTCCTCTTTCGCGACTACGACCATGCGCGCAAGGTGATGGACGGCCCGATCGGCCAGGACATCCTGACCAAGTTCCCGAGCAAGGGCATCATCGCGCTGGCCTGGACCGAGAACGGCTTCCGCCACATGACCAACAGCAAGCGCGACATCGTCAAGCCGAGCGACGCCGCCGGCCTGAAGATGCGCACGATGGAAAACAAGGTGCACATGGACGGCTACCGCACCTTCGGCATCCTGCCGACGCCGATGGCATTCCCGGAACTGTTCGGCGCGCTGCAGCAAGGCACGGTCGACGGGCAGGAGAACCCGATTCCGGTGATCCTGTCTTCCAAGTTCTCGCAGGTGCAAAAGCACCTGTCGCTCACTGGCCATGTCTACTCGCCGGCGTTGCTGCTGCTGTCGCCCAAGGTCTGGAACAAGCTCTCGGATGCCGACAAGAAGGTCTTCGTCGATGCGGCCAAGAAGGCTGCCCTGGCCCAGCGCAAGAAGGTCAACGACGACGAGAACAACGGCATCGCCCAGCTCGAGAAGGACGGCATGAAGGTCACGCGCACGGTCGACGGCGCGGCTTTCCGCGAAGCGCTCAAGCCGGCCTATGCGGGCTATGCCAAGGAGTTCGGCGCCGACAACATCAAGAAAATCGCGGACGTCCAGTAAACGTGCAAGCCTTCGAGCGCTCTTTCCTCTTCGCCAACCGCTGGGCGCTGATCCTCTTGCTGGCCGCCATGTCGGTCATCATCTTCACCAACGTGGCGCTGCGCTACCTCACCAACCAGTCGCTCGAGTGGGCTGAAGAGGTGTCGCGCCACATGATGATCTGGCTCACCTTTCTGGGCGCCGGGCCGGTGCTGCGCTATGGCGGCCACATCGCCGTCGACAACCTGCAGGACGCCCTGCCGCCGAAAGCCGCGCTGGCCGTGCGTGCGGCGGTGGCGGCATTGCTGTTCGCGTTCTTCGGCTTCATGGTCTGGTACGGCTGGCTCTACATGCAGCGCACCATGTTCCAGCTGACGGCCGTGACGCAGATTCCGTTTGCCTACATCTACAGCGCCATGCTGATCGGCGGCGTGCTGCTGATCGTGCACTTCCTGCTGGTGGTCAAGGGCTATGTGCTCCGAAGAGAGTTCGCGTCCGACGCGCACTTCGATGCCAACGCCAGCGCGTCGCTGTAGGGAACGGTCATGGACGCCAGTGTTGTTCTCATCGTTTCCGCCTGCTTCTTTCTCGCCATCGGCGTGCCGGTCGCGTTCGCGCTCGGGCTCTCGACCGTCACCACGCTGATTCTTGCGGAGAGCTATCCGCTGATGGTGTTGCTGAAGGAAACCTTCGCCGGCATCGACAGCTTTCCGCTGATGGCGGTGCCCTTCTTCATCCTGGCCGCCGAGCTCATGAGCGGCGGCTCGCTGACCGAGGTGCTGCTGCGCTTTGCCGGGCAGTTCGTCGGCCACCGGCGGGGTGGCCTGGGTTACACCAACGTGGTGTCGCTGACCTTCTTCTCGGGCATCTCCGGCTCGGCGCTGGCCGACGCGGCCGGTCCGGGCTCGATGCTGATCAAGATGATGGACAAGGCCGGCTACGACCGCTCGTACGCCGCCGCGCTGACCGCCTCCACCGCGATCGTGGGCCCGATCATCCCGCCTTCGATCATCATGATCATCTACGCGCTGCAGGACGAATCCGTCTCGGTCGGCACGCTGTTCGTGGCCGGCCTGCTGCCCGGCCTGCTGATCGCGGTGGCGATGTGCATCGTCAACTTCCACGTCTCGAAAAAGCGCAACTACAAGGGCGACGGCCGCACGCCGCCGTTGCGCGAGATTCTCGAAACCACCTGGAAGGCGATCCCCGCGATCCTGCTCCCGGTAGTCATCCTGGGCGGCATGCGCGCCGGCTGGTTCACGCCGACCGAAGCGTCGGTGGTTGCGGTGTTCTACGCGCTGGTCTGCGGCAAGTTCGTCTACCGCACGCTGGAATGGAAGGCGCTGCCCAACATCCTGGAGCGGTCGGCGCTGCTCTCCGCTTCGGTGCTGATCATCATCGGCCTGTCGGCCTCGTTCGCCTGGATCCTGACCATCGAGGGCGTGCCGCAGCAGATGGCCGAATGGCTGGTGGGCATGAACCTGTCGCCGTGGATGTTCCTGATCATCGTCAACGTGTTCCTGCTGCTGTTCGGCATCTTCATCGAACCGCTGCCCGGCGTGATGGTGCTGGCGCCGATCCTGGCACCCGTTGCCATGAAGCTGGGTGTCGACCCGGTGCACTTCGCGATGATCGTGATCTACAACCTCACGCTCGGCATGATCACGCCACCGGTCGGCGGGCTGCTGTTCGTCACCTGCAACGTGTCGAAGGTGCCGATGTCGCAACTGGTGCGCGAGCTGGTGCCCTTTCTGTGGGCGCACGGCGCGGTGCTGGTCATCCTGACCTTCGTGCCCGCGCTGAGCACCTGGCTGCCGCGCGCACTCGGGTTCAAGTAGCGCTGGCGCCGCGCGCGCGGCGCCAGGCTCAATCGACCCGGATGTCGGCGCGCGCGGCCACTGCGCGCATCTGCGGCAGTTCGCGCTCGACCCGCTCGCGCAGTGCGCTGCCAGGTCCCCACAACGGTGTCAGGCCCAAATCGACCAGTTTCTTCTTGAACGCGGGGGCGCGCGCGGCATCGGCCAACGCCGCCTCCAACTTCGCCTGCACCGGCGCGGGCAGCCCGGCCGGTGCGAGCAACGCGAACCAGGTGCCCATGTCGAAGCCTGGGTAGCCGCTCTCGGCCACGGTCGGCACGGCGGGCAGCAGCGCCAGCCGTTGCGCGCCGAGCGCGGCAATCGGCCGGATCTTGCCCGCCTTGATCAGCGGCGCCGAGGCGACCACGGTGTCCACCGCCACCTGCACCTGCCCGCCCATCAGCGCCGTGAGGCTGGGCGAGCTGCCGTTGAACGGCACATGAACCATCTGGATGCCGGCGGCGGACTTGAGCATCTCGCCGCCGAAATGCACCGAGGAGCCGGTGCCGAAAGAGCCGTAGGAGAACTTGTCGGGCGCGGCCTTGGCCTGGGCCACGAGGTCCTTGAGAGAGGTGCCCGGCGTGTCCTTGCCGGCCACCAGCAGCAGCCCCATGTCGGCCACCAGGCCCAGCGGCGTGAAGCTGCGGATCGGGTCATAGGGCAGGTTCGTGCGGATGGCGGGGTTCAGCGTGAGCGTCGTGCTGGAGCCCAGCAGCAGCGTGTAGCCGTCGGCCGGCGCCTTGGCCACCAGCGAGGCCGCCACCACCGTGCCGGCGCCCGCCCGGTTCTCGACCACCATGGGCTGGCCTAGCTTCTCGCCCATCGAACTGGCCAGCAGCCGGCCCAGGATGTCGGTGGCGCCACCCGGCGCGAAGGGCACGACCAGCTTGATGGGGCGCTCGGGGTAGCCCTGCGCCAGCACGGCGGACGGCGCGGCACATGCCGCAGCGGCTGCCAGCAGGCAGGAGAGAAAGCGGGAACGGGTCAGCGGCATGGTGCGAAGCTCCAGGTTGGCAAACGGTGCAAGACAAACAAGCAAGAAACGGGGCGTTCAGCCGAGCAAGGGGCTGCGCACCCGCGCATGGCCGCTGGCCTGGTCGTAGGCATGGCCGAGCTGCAGCACGGCCATGTCGGCCTGCGCCGGGCCGATGATCTGCAGGCCGGCCGGCAGCCCGCCCGCGCCGAAGCCGGCGGGCGCGGCCAGCGCCGGCAGGCCGGCCATGGTGGCGGGCACCACCGCCTGCATCCAGCGGTGGTAGGTGTCCATGGTGCGGCCGCCCACCTCGTGCGGCCAGTCGAGCGCCACGTCGAAGGGGAACACCTGCGCCGAGGGCATCACCAGGAAGTCGTACTGCGCGAACAGGCCGTGCAGCACCTGGTACCAGGCCGAGCGAGTGCGTGCGGCGTCGTACACCTGCATGGCGCTTAGCTGCAGGCCGCGCTCGATCTCCCACACCGCCTCGGGCTTGAGCAGCCCGCGTGTCGCGGCGTCGCGGTAGAGCCCCCCGTTGGCGCCCGCCACCGCGAAGCTGCGCAGGTCAATCCAGGCGCGCCACATCTGCTCGAGGTCGAACGGCGGCAGCACCGCCTCGACCGTGCAACCCACCGTCTCGAAATGCCGCAGCGCATGCGTGCAGGTGTCGAGCACGCCGGGCTCGGTCGGCAGGTGGCCGCCCAGGTCGCCGAGCCAGCCGATGCGCATGCCGCGGAAGTCGCGCCCCAGCGGCTGCTTCAGGAAGCCGCCAACCTCGGCGTTCCGGTGCGTGAGCGGCAGGCGCGCGTCGAAACCGGCCTGCACCGACAGCAGCATCGCCAGGTCGGGAATGTTGCGCGCCATCGGCCCGGCCACGCTGAACTGCTGGAAGAACACCTCCTCGGTCGGCCCGTGCGGCACGCAGCCGATGGAGGTGCGCAGGCCATACACGTTGTTGAAGGCCGCCGGCGTGCGCAGCGAGCCCATCATGTCGGAGCCGTCGGCCACCGGCAGCATGCGCAGCGCCACCGCCACGCCTGCGCCGCCGCTGCTGCCGCCTGCCGAGCGCGCCGGATCGAAAGCGTTGCGCGTGGCGCCGTACACCGGGTTGTAGGTGTGGCCGCCCAGGCCGAACTCCGGCGTGTTGGTGCGCCCGACGAACAACGCGCCGCCCGCGCGCATACGCTCGAACACCACCGCATCGGCCCGCGTGACCTGGCCGCGAAAGATCGGCGAGCCCCGGGTTGTGACCATGCCGGCCACCGGCATGATGTCCTTGGGCGCCTGCGGAAATCCGTGCAGCGGGCCGAGGCTGCGACCCTGCGCCAGTTGCGCGTCGCGCTGCACGGCCTGGGCGTGCAGCGCCGTGCGGTCGGCACCGGCCACGATGGCATTGACCACGGGATTGAAGCGGTCGATCTGCACCAGGAACGCGTCGAGCACTTCGACGCACGAGACCTCGCGGGCATGGATGGCGCGCGATAAAGCGGTGGCCGTGAGGTCCACGATGTCCGATGCGGGGGCTGCAACGGCGGCCGAAGGGGAAATCTGCATGCGTCTCCAAGGGAAATATGACGGGAGGAAGTCAGAATAAGCTGCCGCCAGCCTGACCACAATCGCCGTTTATTTCACGTGCCTTTGCGTTTTACGCAAACCTCCGAGGGCCTTCGATGCGTTCCAGCCGACTTCAGGACACCGCCCTGCGCTACTTTCTCGAGGTGGTGCGCAGCGGATCGGTCAGCGAGGCGGCCGGGCGGCTCAACGTGTCGCCCTCGGCGGTGAGCCGACAGGTCGCGGCGCTGGAAGAGCTGCTGGGCGTGCCGCTGTTCGAGCGCCACGCGCGCGGCATGGCGCCCAGCGCGGCCGGAGAGCTGCTGGCCGCGCATGCACGCCGTGGTGCCATGGAGGCCGACCGCGTGGTGTCCGACATCCAGGCGCTGCAGGGGCTGCGGCGCGGGTTGGTGCGCCTGGGCAGTTCGTCGGGCTTCGCGATCGAGTTCCTGCCGCGGGTGATGGCCGGGTTTCGCGCGAACTACCCGGGCATCCTGTTTCACCTGCGGGTGGTCGCTCCGGCCCAGGTGACCACCGCCGTGCTCAACGGCGACGTGGACATCGGCCTCACCTACAGCCGCGCCGCCGAACGCGACATCCAGGTGCAGCACATGCAGGTGGCGCCGGTGTACGCCATCATGCGGCCCGACCATGCACTGGCGCGCTTTCCCACGGTCACGCTGACGCAGATGCACCCGTACCCGATCGCCCTGCCCGAGCGCGACAACACCGTGCGCCAGCTGTTCGACATCGGCTGCAGCCAGCGCCGCCTGGTGTTCGACCCGGTGCTGGTCAGCGACCATTTCGAGTCGCTCACCAACTTCGTGCTGCATGGCGGCGGGCTGTCGATCTCGGGCGAAGTGACGGTGCGCGACCGCGTGCAGCGCGGCGAGCTGCATGCAGCGCCGATCCGCGAACGCGGCATGAATGGCCGCGCGATCGAGGTGCAGACCCTGGCCGGGCGCACCCTGCCGCAGGGCATCGTCGCCTTCCTCGAGTATTTGCGGGCGCAGCTGGCGCCGCCCGGGTGATCGCGGCGCGGGCGGTTCACGAAGATGTAACCGGCGGGCGCCATGCTGCGGCCTTCCATTTCCGAAAGAGCCGCCTGCCATGTTCCCCACCAAGACCGACAAGGCTCGCAACGAGCTGCAGGGCGGCCAGCGCACCCTGAGCCAGCGCGAGCGCGCGCTGCTGCTGATGGCCGATGGCCGGCGTTCGCTGACCGACTTCAGCCCCCTGTTCCCCAACCGGGGCGAGGCCAGGGACGCGATCCGGGCCCTGGCGCAGCGCGGCTACCTGCACGAGCCGCCGGCCGCACCGCAACCCGCGGCCGAGCCCGAGCCCGTCCACCGCGCGACCTCGACCGACACATTCGACGGCAAGCGCTCGCTGGCCACCACGCGCATGTTCCTGTTCGACATCTGCGAGCGCATGTTCGTGCGGCGCGACCCCGGGTTCGCGCTGCAGATGCGCGACGCCCTGCGCGAGGCCCGCGACCGCGAGGCCATGCTGGCCATCGCTGCGCTGATGCTCACCGAGATCGAGAAGGCCGCCGGCACGGAGCGCGCCGAATCGCTGCGCGAGCGCATCGACCGGCTGCTGCCGCCGGCCGAATTGGTGCACTGACGCGAAACCCCCTCGCTTCGCGATCCACTACACTCGCCAGGGTCAGGAGAGCGCCCCGCCAGCCGGGGCCGCCGAAGGCGCAGGAACCCTCCGAACGCTCAGGCAAAAGGACTGACAAGACGCCCGCGCAATCGGGCGTTTCCTTGCTGGAGAGAGGCCGATCCACGTCGGCCCACCGAAGGAGCAAACCCCGATCGTGGGGCGAATCTCTCAGGTACCAGGGACAGCAGGGGTGGCCCATGGCGTCGCGCCATGGAATTCGACTGCCCCTCTGGAAAGCCCCATGGCCGCTCCGTCCGACAACGCAACGCTTCTGAAGACCCCGCTCCACGGCCTCCATGTCGAGCTCGGCGCCCGCATGGTGCCCTTTGCGGGCTATTCGATGCCGGTGCAGTACCCGGCTGGCCTGATGGCCGAGCACAGGCACACGCGTGAGGCGGCCGGCCTGTTCGACATCTCGCACATGGGCCAGTTGCGCCTCAGCGGTCCGGACGCGGCCGCAGCGTTCGAGAGCCTGATGCCGGTCGACGTGATCGATCTGCCGGTCGGCAAGCAGCGCTACGGCCTGCTGCTGAACGACGCGGGCGGCATCCTCGACGACCTGATGTTCTTCCGGGAGGGCGACGATTCGCTCTTCGTGATCGTCAACGGCGCCTGCAAGGTCGACGATATCGCCCACATCACGGCGAAGATCGGCGCGCGCTGCGCAGTGCAGCCGCTGCCCGACCATGCGCTGCTGGCGCTGCAGGGGCCGCAAGCGGCGGCCCTGCTTTCGGCCCTGTCGCCGGGCATCGAGCGCTTCGTGTTCATGACGGGCGGCAACGTGAAGATCGGCGGCATCGATGCCTTCGCCACGCGCAGCGGCTACACGGGGGAGGATGGCTTCGAGATCTCCGTCGCGGCCGCCGACGCCGAGGCGCTGGCGCGGCTGCTGCTCGCGCAACCGGCGGTCAAGCCGATCGGCCTGGGCGCGCGCAATTCGCTGCGGCTCGAGGCCGGCCTCTGCCTCTATGGCAGCGACATCGACACCACCACCACGCCGGTCGAGGCCTCGCTCAACTGGGCGATGCAGAAGGTGCGCCGTGCCGGCGGCGCGCGCGCAGGCGATTTTCCGGGCGCCGAGAAAGTGCTGGCGCAGTTGGCGGTGGCCAGCACCGGCGCGGCCGGTACCACCGATCACAAGACGCTGACGCGCAAGCGGGTCGGCCTGGTCGCGCTGGAGCGCGTGCCGGTGCGCGACGGCTCGCCGCTCGAATCCTTCGAAGGCCACCCGATCGGGCAGGTCACGAGCGGCCTGCTCGGCCCGACCGCAGACCGGCCGGTCGCGATGGGCTATGTGGCCACCGCGTTCTCGGCGCCCGGCACGCGCATCCAGGCCATCGTGCGCGGCAAGCCCGTGCCGATGGAGGTGACCACGATGCCGTTCGTGCCCACCCGATACTTCCGCGGCTGATCTCTTTTTTCTTCCCTCCTTTCTTCTCTTCTTTCTTCAGGAGCCCCCATGACCGTCAAGTTCACCAAAGACCACGAGTGGGTCGAATCCACCAGCGGCGACACCGCCACCGTCGGCATCACCGTGCACGCGCAGGATGCGCTGGGCGACGTGGTGTTCGTCGACCTGCCCGAAGTCGGCAAGACCTTCGCACAGGGCGAAGTCGCCGGCGTGGTCGAGTCGGTCAAGGCTGCAGCCGATGTGTTCATGCCCGTGTCGGGCGAGATCACCGAAGTCAACGAGGCGCTGCGCGCCGACCCGTCGCTCGCCAACAGCGCCCCCCTCGCGGCCGGCTGGTTCTTCAAGGTCAAGCTCAGCGACGCGCTGCAGCTCGATGCGCTGATGGACGCAACCACCTACGACAAATTCGCCGAAGAAGCCTGATCGATCCCATGCCGAACGCCCTGCCCTCCTTCCATGAACTTGAAAACGCCGATGAGTTCATCGCGCGCCACATCGGCATCGAGGCCGCGGACGAGGCGCGCATGCTGCCCGTCATCGGCTCGGCCACGCGCAAGGAACTGATCGACGGCATCGTGCCGGCAGCGATCCGGCGCGCGAAACCGATGAACCTGCCGGCACCGGTTTCCGAGGCCGGCGCGCTCGCCGAGCTCAAGGCCATGGCCGCGAAGAACAAGGTCGCGCGCAACTTCATCGGCCAGGGCTACTACGGCACCCACACGCCCGGCGTGATCCTGCGCAACATTCTCGAGAACCCGGCCTGGTACACCGCCTACACGCCCTACCAGGCCGAGATTTCGCAGGGCCGCATGGAAGCGCTGCTGAACTTCCAGACCATGGTGTGCGACCTGACCGGCATGGCGATCGCCAACGCTTCGATGCTCGACGAGGCCACCGCCGCGGCCGAGGCCATGACGCTGGCCAAGCGCAGCGTCAAGAACAAGAGCAACGTGTTCCTGGTGGCGGGCGACTGCCATCCGCAGACCATCGAAGTGCTGCGCACGCGCGCCGCGCCGCTGGGCATCGAGATCAAGGTCAGCACCGCCACCGAAACCCTGCCGCACCTGATGGCGAGCGGCGAATTCTTCGGTGCCCTCGCGCAGTACCCCGGCACCACCGGCCAGGTGCACGACCTGCGGCCGCTGGCCGGCCATGCCCACGCGATCGGCGCAGCGCTTTGCGTCGCGGCCGACCTGCTCGCGCTGACCCTGCTCGCGCCCCCGGGCGAATGGGACGCCGACATCGTCTGCGGCACCACGCAGCGCTTCGGCATGCCGATGTGCAATGGCGGCCCGCATGCCGCCTACCTGGCCTGCCGCGACGCGTTCAAGCGTTCGCTGCCGGGCCGACTGGTGGGGGTGAGCGTCGATGCGCACGGTGCGCCGGCCTACCGCCTTGCGCTGCAGACACGCGAGCAGCACATCCGCCGCGAAAAGGCCACGTCGAACATCTGCACGGCGCAGGTGCTGCCCGCGGTGGTGGCCAGCATGTATGCGGTCTACCACGGGCCGCAGGGGCTCACGCGCATCGCGCAGCGCGTGGCGGCGCTCACCGCGATCCTGGCGCAGGGGCTGGAGCAGATGGGCCGCGAGCTGGTCAACAGCACCGCCTTCGACTCGCTCACCGTGAAGAGCGGCGACGACACGCAGACCATCCTGGATCGCGCGCAGGCCGCCAGCGTCAACCTGCGGCACCGGCTGCAGACGCACCTGGGCATCTCGCTCGACGAAACCACCACGCGCAGCGACATCGAAACGCTGTGGGCCCTGTTCGTGCCGCATGGCACGCCGATGCCACGCTTCGAGCAACTGGCCGACAAGGCCGTGCCGCGCATCCCGGCCGACCTGCGCCGCACCAGCGCGTTCCTGACGCACCCGGTGTTCAACACGCACAAGAGCGAAACCGCGATGCTGCGCTACATCCGCAGCCTCTCGGACAAGGATCTGGCCCTCGACCGCAGCATGATCCCGCTCGGCAGCTGCACCATGAAGCTCAATGCCACGAGCGAGATGATCCCGATCACCTGGCCCGAGTTCGCGAACATCCATCCGTTCGCACCGGCCGAGCAACTCAAGGGCTATGCCGAGCTCGACCAGCAACTGCGCGACTGGCTCTGCGAAGCCACCGGTTACGCCGGCATCAGCCTGCAACCCAACGCCGGCTCGCAGGGCGAGTACGCGGGCCTGCTCGCAATCAAGGCTTTCCACGCCTCGCGCGGAGAAGAGCGACGCGACATCTGCCTGATCCCCTCGTCGGCCCACGGCACCAACCCGGCGAGCGCCCAGATGGTTGGCATGCAGGTGGTGGTGACGGCCTGCGACGCGCAGGGCAACGTCGACCTCGACGACCTGAAGCGCGCCTGCGAAAAGCACAGCGACAAGCTGGCCGCGGTGATGATCACCTACCCCAGCACGCACGGCGTGTTCGAGACCGGCGTCAAGGCGCTCTGCGAACTCGTGCATTCGCACGGTGGCCGCGTGTATGTAGACGGCGCCAACATGAACGCGCTGGTCGGCGTGGCGGCGCCGGGCGAGTTCGGCGGCGACGTGAGTCACCTGAACCTGCACAAGACCTTCTGCATTCCGCACGGCGGCGGCGGCCCGGGTGTCGGCCCGGTGTGCGTGGTGGAAGACCTCGTGCCGTTTCTGCCCGGCCACGCCACGGCTGGCGTCGCATCGCACGGCGTCGGCGCCGTGTCGGCGGCGCCCCTTGGCAACGCGGCGGTGCTGCCGATCAGCTGGATGTACTGCCGCATGATGGGCGCGGAGGGCCTGCAGGCCGCCACCGAAACCGCAATCCTGAGCGCCAACTACATCAGCGCGCGGCTGAAAGACCACTACCCCACGCTCTACGCCAGCGCCAACGGCCATGTGGCGCACGAGTGCATTCTGGATCTGCGCCCGATCAAGGACGCCTGCGGCGTCACCGCCGAGGACGTGGCCAAGCGCCTGATCGACTACGGCTTCCATGCGCCGACGTTGAGCTTTCCGGTGCCGGGCACGCTGATGGTGGAGCCGACCGAGAGCGAGCCGTTGGCCGAACTCGACCGCTTCATCGACGCGATGATCGCGATCCGCGGCGAGATCCGCCGCATCGAGGAAGGTGTCTGGCCGGCGGACGACAACCCGCTCAAGCACGCGCCGCACACCGCGGCCAGCCTGCTCGGCACCGAATGGGCGCACCCCTATTCGCGCGAACTCGGCGCGTTCCCGCTGGCCTCGCTCAAGCAGGCCAAGTACTGGTCGCCGGTGGGCCGCGTCGACAACGTCTATGGCGACCGCAACCTGTTCTGCAGTTGCGTACCGGTGAGCGATTACGAGACTGTCTGAGACCGGGGCAGGCCCCTTCCAGGATCACCGAACGTGCGGTGGCGCACAGACTGGCCGGCTTCGCCCTCGTATAAGGAGGTAGGCCGATGCAGGATCCCGAACGGATCCGCGCCGACCGGCAGACAACCCATCTGCAACCTGTCGACCTGAGCGAGAGGAAGCCGCCATGATCCATACGTTTCCATTGCCCACTGCTTCGGGCAGGGCCGGAACGGCAAAGTTGGTTCTGAGCCTGGCGCGGATCGGTGCCCTTCCCTTCGGTCGCCTGCTCAAGCCCGACGACACCACATCGCCATTCGCCCCCACGCGTGCGACCGCTCCGGCCATGGATCCCGAAGACTGGGACGCGCTCTTCCTCGCGGTTGCAGCAAGGATACGCAGCACCGCGCAGCCGAAGTTGACCCTATGCACGTCGACAGAGCACAAGACCGTCGCCGACATGCGAACCGTCATGCTCGAGTGCGCGGAGGCGCTCGAACAGCTGCATGCGGCGCTGGCGTGCGAACGGGCCGACGCAACAATCCGCGCTCCGGCGACCCAACCAGACATCGTCTATCAGCCCAAGATGTCGGCGTAGCCCTTGCTGTCGGCGGCGTAGCAACTGCACGCGGCCTCTTCGAGCCCATGACGATCCAGCACGGACACCTCTCCGCGGTGGTATTCGATCAGCCCGCCGCGCTGCAATGCGCTGGCGGCCGTGGTGATGCCCACGCGCCGAACACCCAGCATGTAGGCGAGGAACTCGTGGGTGACGTGGAAATGGTCGGCGTGCGCGCGATCCTGGCTCATCAGGAGCCAGCGTGCGAGACGCGGGCCGACCTGGTGAAAGCGCAGGCAGGCGGCAGACGACGCCAGCTGGGCCATCAACACATAGACGTAGCGGTGCAAACTGCGTTGCAGCGGAGCACTTCGCAACAGCTCTTTCCGGAAGTCGCGTGCGGTGATGCGCCACGCCGCGCCGGCACCCTGTACCAACCCATGCAACGGCGCCGTCGTGACACCCAGCACGAGTTGCGCACCCAGCATGCCTTCGCGCCCCACCATGCCGACCTCCACGCCGGCACCGCCGTCGGTGCGCGCCACCAGCGAAATGAATCCGTCTTTGGGAAAGTAGACATGGCGGGTCGGCTCGCCGGGCTCGCAAAGCACTTTCGCCAGGACCAGCTCGATCGGTTCGCACACCGACAGGATGCTCAATCGATCCTTGCGGGGAAGTCGTGCGATCAGTTGATTCTCGGCATTGGCCAATTGGGCAGTCGTCAGGTTGCTGCCGCTCGGGTGATGAGGCTCGCACCGATCGCCCTGCCTGCGTGCGCAGTTCCGGTCGGTTCGGACAGTGTGTTCCCTATCCCGGGCAAAAACCGTCCGGCAGCGCACAAATGGCGGATTTCACTAGGTTGCGCACTTCTCGGGCAGCAGCCGGTCGTATTCCTTCTTCACCACCGCGTAGCACTCGCAGGTGCGCTCTTCCAGGCCGGGGCGGTCCAGCACCGAGATGCGGCCGCGCGAATAGCTGATCAGCCCGGCCTTTTGCAGCTTGAGTGCGCTTTCCGTCACGCCCTCGCGCCGAACGCCGAGCATGTTGGCGATCAGTTCCTGCGTCATCACCAGTTCGTCGCCCTGCAGCCTGTCCAGGCTCAGCAGCAGCCAGCGGCACAGTTGCTGGTCCAGGGAGTGGTGGCGGTTGCACACCGCCGTTTGCGCCATCTGCGTGATGAGTGCCTGGGTGTAGCGCAGCAGCAGGTGAAGCACGGGCGCACGGACGAACTCTTCCTTGATCGTCTTCGCCTTGAGCCGCAAGCCGTGGCCTGCGCTCTGGACCACGGCGCGGCTCGGTGTCGATTCCCCACCCATGAAGAGCGAGATGCCGACGACTCCTTCATTGCCAACCACCGCGATCTCGGCGGATGCACCGTTCTCCATCACGTAGAGCAACGAGACGATGGCGGTGGTCGGAAAGTAGACGTGGCTCAGCGTGCTGCCCGATTCGTACAGCACTTTCCCGAGCGGCATCTCGACCTCCTCGAGCTGCGGCAGCCAACGCTGCCAGTCGGCCTCCGGCAGCGCCGCCAGCAGGTGATTTTTTGGGGGGGTGGGCGCAACGGCCATCAAGCAACTTCCAGTCAGCGCGGGCTTGCAGGATGCCGGGCCGGCTCCTGCGCTACGCCGGCCCAGTATGGCAGTGATGGCACCCCCGTTGTGTACGGTACCGCACACACTACCTCTTGCCCACCGCGCCGGCCACCACACCGGCCCGGAACTCGATCAATTTGGCCTTCAGCCGCTTCTCGTTGGCCGGCCCCATGCGCACCAGCATCTTCTGCCCGGCAGAAAGCGCCTCCAGTTGCGGGTCGGCAAACTCGTAGCGCGTCCAAGGCTGCGCCGAGGGGATTTCGCCTTTCACCTCGGTCAGTTTGACCTGCAGCGGCCCGGCCGGTTCCGGCGCCTGCAGCAGATGGTCGATCACAGCCACGAGGCGGTCGTTGAAGTAGCGCTTGGGGTAGCCCAACTCCTCATAGGCCTGCTGGAAGCGCGGATAGAGCTGGATATAGACCGCCACGGCCTTCGCCGTATCGACCTTGTCCACGAACGCCACGAAGGGCGCGTAGCGGCTGGCGTTGTCGGGGCTGATGCGCTGCGGGTCGGCGCCCTCGCCCGTGGTTGCAAAGCGCTTGGGCGTCGGCTGCACCGGCCACATGCGGGCTGCGGCCTGTTCGCGCGGCAGGCTGTCGACCGTGGCGACCAGGCGCCGCGCGAAGCCGTCGATCTGCAGAAACGATGCGACGGCCGGCTGCCCCAGCAACGCGGCGAGCGCCTGCGCCACCTGCGCGTCGGCATCGGCCGGCGGCGATGTGTCGGCCGGCGCGTCGATCGGGAACTGCGGGCCGCTCGCCACGGGCGCCGTGGGCGGCGGCGTGCCGTCGGTGGGCGGAGCGCTGGCAGCCGGAGGGGCGACGGCAGGGGCCGGCGCTTGCCGCTGCGTGCTGTACCACCACCATGCGGCGGCAGCGACAGCCACAACGACCAGCAGGCCGATGATGGTGCGCGAGGCGGTGGCGTCGCGCTGCACGGGCCTGAACTCTGCGGGATCTCGCTCTGACATCTTCATTCGCTCCTTGCTGCCGCATTTGCTTCGAAGCGTCCATTGGAAACCCGCGCCGCACGGGGCACGTAACCTCGTGTGAACCGGACGGCCGCAGGCGAGGCGTCAGACCTTGTGCGTCGACAGCAGGATGCTGGTTTCGGTGTTCGAAACACCGGGAATCGCGCGGACGGCATTGAGCACCTGGTCGAACGCTTCCAGCGTGTCGGCGCGCAACTCGGCCATCAGATCCCAGCGCCCGTTGGTCGTGTGCAGCGCCACCACGTTCGGGTTGCCGCGCAGCGCGCGCCGCACCTCATCGCCGCGCGGGCCGTCGATGGCGATGCTGGTGATCGCGCGGATGCGGTGCCCTTCCGCTTCAGGCCGCAACCGCACCGTGTAGCCGACGATGGTGCCGTCGGCCTCCAGCTTGCCGATGCGGTTTTGCACGGTGGCCCGCGCCACGCGCAGCTTCTTCGCGAGCGCCACCACCGGCATGCGGGCGTTGTCGCGTAGCAGTGCGAGGAGTTGCCGGTCGGTATCGTCCACGATTAATCAATTTGCCAGTTTTATCGAGCTAAATGTAATTAACACCGTTAAATCTGGCAAGTTGCATGCTTCACTTTGGCATGACGGGCAGGAACAATGGAGGCAAATCAGGAGCATCCCATGACTCGTTTCGTAGACGTTCCCACCATGTCCCGGCTTGTTCAGGACATAGGCGTCGCACCCTTCATCGGCGAGCTGTCGCACGCCATCGAGCAAGACTTTGTCCACTGGGCCGACTTCGACAAGTCGGCGCGCGTCGCCAACCATTCCGACATCGGCGTGATCGAGCTGATGCCGGTGTCGAACGCGAAGAGCTACGCGTTCAAGTACGTCAACGGCCACCCCGGCAACACTGCGCAAGGGCTCTACACCGTGATGGCCTTCGGTGTGCTGGCGGATGTGGAAACCGGCTACCCGGTGCTGTTGTCGGAGCTGACAGTGGCAACCGCCTTGCGCACCTGCGCGACGTCGTTGATGGCAGCACGCGCACTGGCGCGGCCCGATGCGCGCCGCATGGCGCTGATCGGCAACGGCGCGCAAAGCGAGTTCCAGGCGCTCGCCTTCCACAGCCATCTGGGCATCGAGGAAATCGCGGTGTACGACGTGGACGCCCGCGCCACCGACAAGCTGGTGCGCAACCTGTCGGCCTGGCCGTCGCTCAAGGTCGTGCGCGCCAGATCCACCGCGGAGGCGGTGCGCGGAGCCGACATCGTGACCACCGTCACCGCCGACAAGGCCTATGCCACCATCCTCACCCCCGGAATGATCGAGCCCGGCATGCACATCAATGCCGTTGGCGGCGATTGCCCCGGCAAAACCGAACTACATGCCGACGTGCTGCGCGGCGCGCGGGTGTTCGTGGAGTACGAGCCGCAAACCCGCATCGAGGGCGACATCCAGCAACTGCCGAAAGACTTTCCGGTGGTCGACCTGTGGCGCGTGCTCGCCGGCACCGAAGCCGGGCGCCAGCATGGCGGGCAGGTCACGGTGTTCGATTCGGTCGGTTTCGCGCTCGAGGACTATTCCACGCTGCGCTACGTGCTCGACCAGGCCACCCGGCGCAACATGGGAGTCGAGGTCGAACTGGTGCCGTGGGCCGATGACCCGAAAGACCTGTTCCGCTACACCCGCGCCGGCGCCTCGCGCACCGTGATGCGCCGTGTCGCCTGAGGACGGCACCGTGTTGTCCCGCCTTCCGTCGATCCAGGCGCCCAGCGCGGTGGTGATGATCCGTCCGCATCGCTTTACGCCGAACCCGCAAACCGCCGCCGACAACGCCTTCCAGCACGCGGCCGACCTGGCATCTGCACAAGCCGTCGCCGAGGCGGCCCATGCCGAGGTCGGCGCGGCCGCGCAGCGCCTCGAGCACGAAGGCGTTCGGGTGCATCTGTTCGAAGACCGCGGCGAGCGCGACACGCCCGATTCGGTGTTCCCCAACAACTGGTTCTCGACCCATCCGGGCGGCCATGTCGCGCTGTACCCGATGTATTCGCCGAACCGCCGCCGCGAGCGCCGCGGCGAGGTGATCGAGATGCTCAAGGCCGAGTACCGCGTGCAGGACGTGATCGACTATTCCGGCCTGGAGCACGACGGCCTGTTTCTCGAAGGCACCGGCGCGATGGTGCTCGACCACGTGGCGCGCGTCGCCTACACGGCGCGCTCGAACCGCGCCGATCCGGTGGCGCTGGAGCGCTTCAGCACGCACTTCAACTTCGAGCCGATGCTGTTCGACACGGCCGACGAGGCCGGCCGGCCGATCTATCACACCAACGTGCTGATGTGCGTGGCCACGGCGTTCGCGATGGTCGGCCTCGACCTCATTCCCGACCGCAGCCGTGCCGCCGAAGTACGGGCCCGGCTGGAGGAGTCGGGCCGCGAGGTGATCGCGCTGAGCGCACAGCAGATCGCCGAGTTCGCCGGCAACGCAATCGAGCTGTCGGGCCGCGAAGGCCGCATTCTTGCGCTGTCGCAGCGCGCCGCCGACAGCCTGAGCCCCGCGCAGAAAGCGGCGATCGGGCGCACCGCCCGCCTGGTGCCGCTGTCGGTGCCGACCATCGAGATGGCTGGCGGCTCGGTGCGCTGCATGATCGCCGGCATCCACCTGTCGCCCAGGCACGGCCGCGTTCACTGACCTGAAGCGCCGTCGGGCACGGTATCGTGGAGCCATGGACATCGACTTCGCCACCCTCACCGAACACCAGCGTTACAAACTCATGGCCAGCCTGATCGTGCCGCGGCCGATTGCGCTGGTGACAACGCTCGGGCCCGATGGCGTGGTCAACGCCGCACCTTTCAGCATGTTCAACATGCTGGGCGAGGAGCCGCCGATCGTGATGATCAGCGTCAATCGCCTGCAGGACGGCGTGCTCAAGGACACGGCGGCCAACATCGTGCGCAGCAAGGAGTTCGTGGTGCACTTGGCCGACGAAGACACGGCCGAGCAGATGCACCGCTGCGGCGACCGGCATCCGCCGCACGTGAGCGAGCTCGACGTGGTCGGCTTCACGGCATTGCCGAGCAATGCGGTGAAGCCGCCGCGCATTGCCGAAGCACCCGTGGCCTTCGAATGCACGCTGTGGGAAACGCTCGAAACCGCAAGCCGCCAGATCTTCATCGGCCAGGTGCGCTGGATGCACGCGCGCGACGAACTCATCGACACCGACACCTGGCGCGTGCGGCTGCAGCATTACTTTCCGGTGGGGCGCTTCGGTGCCAGCTTCTACGTGAAGACACGCGAGCGCTATTCGCTCGGGGATCATGGCGCAGTGCGCAGCACCTCGATCGACGAGATGTAGCGCTCAGCCCGACACAACGATGTGCGCACCCTGTGGGTCGAGCCGGCCGGCGTGCAGGTTTTCGATCACGCCCTGCGCTGCGGCAAAGCCCTGGTGCTGCGCCAGCGCCATCCAGCGGTTGCCGGGCCGGCTCAACTCGGCAATGAAACGGCCTTGCGCTTCGTTGAAACGGCGATTCACCTCCTGCGGGCCCCAGTCGGCATTGCGCTTCTTGATCTGCACCGGCGCAAAGTAAAGCTGCGGCTGCGGGCCGGGTAAGCCGGTCTGGCTCAGGAACGCGGTGTTCTGTGCCGAGCCCGCATAGCAGTCGTACACCAGCGCATCGCCGAAGTGGTGGTGGATGGTGGCGCGCAGCGCATCGTTGCCTGCGAAGTCGACATACAACGTCGGCACGCTTGCGTCGAGCGACATCAACTCGTCGTAGCCGATCACCCGGTCGTAGCAGCCCAACCCCTCGACATAGGCGCGGTTGCCGGGCGACGTGGCGGCGATCAGCGTCATGCCCGCCTGCCGGCCGAGGCAGAAGGCCGTGCCGTAGGCCGTCTTGCTCGACGCGCTCGACACCACGATCTGCCGTGCGCCGAAGAACGCGTTGTCCTGCAGAAAGTCGGCCAGCATGAACGAGGTGATGAACAGCGGCCGCACCAGCATCTGGTAGTCCTCCAGCGCGGCCGCATAGCCGGCGTCGGTGCTGCAGCGCATGTACTGGTTGTAGGCCGACACCAGTTCGGCCCGGTGCGGCGCGCCGTCGTAGAAGCCGCGCGGCGTCACGCGCACCGGCTGCATGCGGAAGTGGCTCGCAATGGGAAAGTAGCCGTAGAAGCGCTCGCCGACCTCGACGCCCTCGACCGTGGACGCCACCACATCGGCGAAGCCCCAGACCGGCATGTGGCCCCAGTCGGCATCGCCGGTCGGAAAGAACGACCAGTACTTCATCTGCGCATCGCCGAAGGCTGCATAGGTGATGTTGTTGGTGGTGAGCGCAAAGCGGTCGATGCGCATCAGCACCTCGCCAGGTTGCAGCGCACCGTCGTCGGCTGCCGCCACGACGCGGGTGCTGCCAAGGGCGTTCTTGCGGGTTTGAAGGCGGGTTAGAGTGAAGGTGTTGTCCATGCCGAAACTCTACCGAGACACTGCCGAAGACGGGTTCGGGAAACCCAAACCGCTGAAACGCCCCGTGCAGGCGCGCAGCAAGTTCACCGTGCAGGCGATCTACGACGCCTTTGTTCGGATTTGGCGCGCCGACGGCTGGGCCGGCGTGACCACGCGTGCGGTGGCGCTCGAAACCGGCATTTCCGTCGGCACGTTCTACGACTTCTTTCCCGACAAGGAAGCCCTGCTGTCAGGCTACGTGCGCCACTGCGTGGAGGCACTGCTGGCCCGCATCGAGGCCGAGGCGATCACGCCGCAGGAGCTCGACGCGGCCGAGCGTATTGGGCGGCTCGTGCGCATCACCTGCAACGCACGGCTCGATGGCCTGCCGGTGTTTGACCACGAGATGCTGATGCTCGAGCACCGCATCGCCGAGCCCAAGCACCACCGGCGCGTGTACGACGAACTGGCCACGGCCTGGGCGCGCACGTTCGCGGCCTGCCCTGACCTTCTGCCGCCACCCTCCCCGGCCGCCGTGCAGGCAATGCTGCTGGCCTGCTGGGGCGCGCGGCGCTACCACCTGCTGGTGCAACCCGACGGCGCCGACGATTGGGTGAGCGAGATCGAGGCGATGGTGCTGGCGCACGCTGGCGCACGCTAGAGCGGAAACGGCACCAGCCCGGTCTGCCCCTCGGCCGCCTTGACCGGCGTGTGCGCCACGTTCATCACCCAGCACACCATCGTGAAGTAGCCGATCAGCGCACTCAGCTCGACCACCGTGCGGGTGCCGAAGCGCGCATCGGCCGCGCGCCACGTCGGCTCGCTGATGCCATGCTGCAGCAGCAGCTCGAGTGCCAGGTCGACCGCGAGCTGCTCGTCGTCGGCCAGCGGCGCAGCGCGGCGGCCAAGGCGCAACGCCTCGATCGCATCGGCGCTGACGCCGGCCTTGACCGCTGCCGGTGCGTGCATCGCCCACTCGAACTGGTTGCCGGTGTGGCGTGCGACCACGCAGGTGACGAGCTCGCGCACGCGCGCATCGATCTGGCTGTCGAAGCGCAGGTATTCGCCGGTGCTGCCGATGCGATCCATCAACACCGGGCTCTGCAGCAGCGGCAGGAAAGGGCCGAACACGGCCTTGCGCGGGCCGTCGATCAGGGCCTGCGCGGCGGCGCGCTGTTCGGCCGACATCGCGTCGGCCGCCGGCATCGGGATGCGTTCGGCCCAGGGTTGGGTGTGGCCTTGCTGGAGCATGGGATTTTTCCTTTTAAAAAGAGGGGGTGGGCCGGTCGCGCCAGAGCCAGGCTGCGCTGGCCAGCAACGCCAGCGCGCCGACGGCCAGCGCAATGAACAGGCCGGTGAAGTCGTTGGCGCTGCGGGTGCTCAGCAGCGACGACAACATCGGCCCCGCCATCTGTCCGATCGCGAATGCCGCGGTCATGCGCCCGAGCGCCGCGGTGGGATTGTCCGACACGCGCGCCCTCGCCTCCTGCATGCCGGCCATGGTCGCCACCATGAATGTTCCACCGACCAGCAGGGCCGCCGCCAGCACGGAACCCGCCGACAGGTGCAGCACCGGCAGCAGGCAGCCGACAGCCATCAGCAGGTGGCACAGGGCCAGCACGCGCAGCCGGCCGACACCGCGCAGCAACACGCTGGCGAGCCATGTGGAAATCGCCGCGGCTGCGCCGAACATCGGCCAGGCCGCGCCGAACACCGCAGGGTCGTCCAGCACGGCGCGCGCCAGCACCGGCAGGAAGGTGGCCGGCAGGATGTAGCCGAAGCCGAGCACGCCGTAGCAGATGACCAGGCTCCAGTCGGCGCGGCCGGTGCCGGCTTCGGCCCGAGCACTTGCGGCCGCAGGCGATACAGGGGTGGTGCGCGGCATCCAGACCGCCACCGCGCCCCCCAGCAGCAGCGCCAGTGCGCCGAGCTGCAGCCACAGCGTGTCGGCACGCACGCCCGCGACACCGGCCTGCCAGCACCAGAGGCCGGCCAGCGCGATGCCTGAACCAACCCCCGCGTACAGCATGCCGGCCCCGGCCGGGCGCTCGAAACGCGCCAGCCAGGCCAGGCCCCACACGCTGGTGCTGACAAGCGCCCAGGCGCTCGCCACGCCGGCCACGAAGCGCAGCAGCAGCCACAGCTCGACCGAGGAGGTCCAGCCCATGGCCGCCGTGGTGAGCGCGATGGCGCCCAGCGCAGCCAGCCCGAGCCGCTGCGGCGTGAGCGCAATGCGCGCCGCCGTGACCGCGCCCACCAGGTAGCCCGCGTAGTTGGCCGCGGCAAGCCAGCCGCCGCTCGCGAGATCGAGGCTGCCCTCACGAACCATCAGCGGCAGCATGGGCGTGAAGGCGAAGCGGCCGATGCCCATCGCGATGGCCAGCGCCAGCGCGCCGGCAGCGCACACCGCGAGAAAGGAGGTGTGCCCGACCATCGGCCGGGAGGAAGCGGGGTTGTTGGAGCTGTTCGACATGGCGCCCCATTGGACGCACAATCGTCATACGGCACAAATGAATAATCCAGAACAATCATTCTGTTTATGAGAATCATCGACCTCGACTCGCTCGAAATCTTCCGCACCGTGGTGAGCGAGGGCGGCGTGATCCGCGCGGCCGGCAAGCTCAACCGGGTGCAGTCGAACGTCACCACGCGCATCAAGCAACTGGAAGAGCGCCTGGGCCACAAGCTGTTTCGGCGCGAGGGGCGTTCGCTGGCGCTGTCGCCGGCCGGCGCGGCGCTGCTGCCCTATGCCGACCGGCTGCTGCGCCTGGCGGACGAAGCCGAGAGCGGGTTCAAGAGCGGCCTGCCGCTGGGCACTTTCCGGCTCGGCTCGCTCGAAAGCACCGCCGGCAGCCGGCTGGCGCCGGTGCTCTCGCGCTTTCACCAGCGCTACCCGGGCGTGGTGGTCGAACTGGTCACGGGCACCACCGGCGCGCTGCTGCAGCGCATCAACGCCTTCGAGGTGGAGGCCGCCTTCGTGTCGGAGCCCTTCTCGGCGCCGGGCCTGCAAACGCAGCCGGTGTTCGAGGAAGAGCTGGTACTGATCACGGCGCGCAGCGTGGCGGCGGTCAAGCGGCCGGCCGACCTGGCCGAATCCACGCTGATCGCCTTTGCCAATGGTTGCTCGTACCGCCGCCTGCTCGAGCAATGGCTCGGCAGCGGTGGCGTGGCGCCGGCGCGCTCGCTCGAGTTCTCGTCGTACCAGGCCATGATCGCCTGCGTTGCGGCCGGCACCGGTTTTTCGATCGTGCCGGTCTCGGTGCTCAAGGCGCTGCGCGCCACTGCCGATGTGCGCCAGCACGCGCTGCCCGAGCGCATCCGCACCAGCCGCACGCACCTGGTGTGGCGCGGAACGCCATCGGTGGCGCTGCTGCGGCTGACCGAGATGCTGCAAAAGCCATAGCGCCAGGCGCCCCCGCCACAGGCGCTGCCGGCCCTTTTTCTACAGGAGTTGCAGATCCTTCGGCGCCACGCCGGCAAACACGCGGTCGAGCTGCGCTGGCGCGAGGCCGTACATGCGCCGGAACAGGCCACCGAACACCGCGCGGTATTCGTTGAGCACCGGCCAATCGCGGTTCTGGAACAGCGCAGGCTGCGAGATCTCGGCCTGCTCGCCGAGCACATGCCCACCGGCCTGAGCCGCGAGGCCGCCGCCCAGCACCCAGTAGACGGTGCCATGGCCATGGTCGGTGCCACCGTTGCCGTTCTCGCGGAAGGTGCGGCCGAATTCGCTGATGACCACCACCACCGCGTTGTGCCAGCTCTCGTCGCCCATCTCTTGCGCAAAGCCCGCAACACCGCGGCCCAGCTCCTCGAGCCGGTTGGCGAGATAGCCGGTGCCGGCGCCCTGCCCCACATGCGTGTCCCAGCCGCCGACATCGACGAAGCCGACGTCGAAGCGGTCGCGCATCAGCCGTGCCATGCGGCGCGCGACCAGCTCGAATCCTCTTGGCGTCATCGCGTTGCGGCTTGCGGCATCCATTTCGGACTTGACGGCTCGGAGCACCTCGTCGCGCACCTCGAAGCCTTCAGCCACTGTGGGGCCGAGCGGCGTGTCGCGGTACATCGCCTGGATCACCTTGCTCTGCCGCTCGTCGATGGCCTGCCGGCCGACGGCGCCGAGCGCCATGTTGGCAGCCCGGGCGTCACCGCGCAGCGAGATCGGCAACCGGTCGGTGAAGGCAATCGCTTCGGCGTGCGCGCCGCCGTTCAATACCGCCGTCAGACGGTTAAGAAAGCCCGAGCGGTAGTCGCGGCCGTGGTCGAGCGCCTGGCCAAGCTCGATCGAGTCCTGCGTTTCGAAATGGCTGCGGCTCAGGTCGTCGGTGCCGGCAAACGGCAGGAACGCGGCCTGCCCCTTGGCATAGAGCGGCATCACGGTCGCCGCCAGCGCCGGGTGCAGGCCCCAGCGCGCATCGAGCGGCAACGCGCCGTTGGCCTCGCCCGGCCGTGCCACCGCGATGCGGGGCCGCGCCTCGTAGTAGAACGGGCTCGCGAACGGCACCAGCAGGTTGACGCTGTCGTACCCGCCGCGCAGGAACACCACGAGCAGCTTGGCACCGCCCGCAGCAGGCGCCGCCACCAACCGGCCGGCCACGCCGGCCAATGGCGCAGCGGCCAGGGTCTTCAGAAGGTCACGGCGTTGCATGGTGGTTCTCCACTACCGGTTCATGAACTCGGGGGACGCCAGCAGGTAGGTGTTCCAGTCCTGCGGCGACTTCGCTTCGGCGAGCGCTTCGCGGGTCGGGGCACCGAGCCGGGTTTGCAGTGCCGCCACCACCTGCGACCCGGCCAGTGGCGGAAACGCGGGTCTTTCCAGCGGGGCGCCGTCTTCGGTGCGGAACAGCACCGCGCCATTGGCGCCGATGGCGCGCGCAATCTCGAAGCGCGTAGTCATCTGGCCGGCGCTGGCCCACGCCGTGCGCGTGAGCGGGTAGCCGTCCGGCGTCTCGTGGCCGTAGAGCGGCTCGCCCATGCGGTTGAGCCAGTTGATCATCGGGCCGACGTTGGTCACCACCCGGCCCTCGTAAGCCAGCCGCACGCCCGCCACCACGTAGTGCAGCGGGTCGCGGAACTGATGGCCCAGCGACGCCGCGAACTCGGGCGAGCCGAACATCGTGGCCAGCGTGGCTGCAATGTCGCCGTCGCTGCGCGTGAAGCTCGCGGCCATGCGGTCGACCAGCGCCGGCGGCGGTTCGTCGGCCACGAAGTACACGGCCAGCTTGCGCGAGATGAAGCGCGCGGTCTGGGGCGCGCGCGCCAGCCGGTCGAGCGCCTCGTCGGCTTCGGCCAGCCCGCGTTGCGTGATCGGCTGGCCGAGCAGGGTCTTGGCATTGAAGTCGTGCCGCCGCGGGTTGAACTCGAACTGGCCTTCGCGCACGCCCAGCCCGGTGAGCACGCGCGCCAGCTCCTGCACGTCGGCCTGCGAATAGCCGGCATCCACGCCCAGCGTGTGCAGCTCCATCAGCTCGCGTGCGTAGTTTTCGTTCAGGCGGTTGTTGGCGTTCTGCGCGTTGTCGAGGTAGCGCAGCATGGCCGGGTGCCGCAACGTGGCACCTAGCAGATCCCGGAACCTGCCAAGCGCATGCGGGCGGATGGCTGTTTCTTCGTAGTCGCCGATCAGCGCCCGAAGGTTGGCCTTGCGCGCGTTCACGTTGAAGTGGTTGATCCAGAACCAGGTCATCTGCTCCTGCAGCTGGTTCGGCGAGTAGAGGGCGCGCAGCAGAAAACGCTGCTGCGCCTCGCGCGCCAGCCGCGTCAGCTCCTGCTGGTAGGCCTGCCGCGCGACGCGTTTCTGCTCGACGTCGGGCAGTGCATCGGCCGCCTTGCGCTGCGCTTCGAGCGCCGCAACGAGCTGGCTCACGGGCGTGCGCGAGATCGTCATGGCGTCGATCTGCGCCTGGGCCGCCGCCGGCAACGGCGCGGGCCGGGCATCGAGCTGGCCCTGCAGCCATGGGGCCAGTCCTTGCCGCGCGAGTTCAGCCTGGCTGGCCGCCGTGGCGCCCCAGCTCACACGATCGAGCCAAGCGATCTGCAAGACCGGCTCGCGCGCCGCCTGCTGCTGCAGACCGGCCAGCTCCGGCCGGGTGAGCGGCTGCGCGCAGCCTGCAAGCCAAAGCAGGCAGGCGGCAAGGATGAATCCAGGACGACGAAAGCCGGAAGTCATGTTGTGTTGAACCCGCGCACGGGGCGCGCGGTTGACACATTTCACTCCGGCCATGTAAAGCCGGTTTGAAGCCGATCAGGCGGTGACAACCGCCGACGGCTGCGCCCCTGCAATCTGCCGCAGCGCCCGCTCGAACACCTCGACCGGCTGCCCGCCCGAGATCAGGTGCTGGTTGTTGATGATGATCGCGGGCACCGAGTGGATGCCGGCGTCGGTGTAGAGCTTTTCGCGCGCACGCACCGCATCGGCATACTCGTCGCCGGACAGAATCTCGCGGGCACGGGCCACGTCGAGGCCGGCTTCGCCCGCCACGCGCAGCAGCAAGTCGTGATCCGACGGGTTCTCGCCATCGGTGAAGTAGGCCTTGAACAGCGCTTTCTTCAGCGCGCGCTGGCGCTCCACGCTTTCCAGCTCGGCCCAGTGCAGCAGGCGGTGCGCGTCGAAGGTGTTCCACACGCGCTTGCGCTGGCCTTCGCCGAACACGAAGCCGACCGCCTCGCCGCGCTGCCGGATCATTTCGCGCGCCTGTGCCTGCTGCTCGCGCGAGGAGCCGTACTTCTGGTTCAGGTGTTCGAAGATGTCCTGGCCCTCGGGCGCCATCCCCGGATTGAGTTCGAAGGGCTGAAAGTGCAGCTCGGCCTTCACATCGGGCGCCACGCGCGCCAGTGCGGCCTCGAGCGCGCCGAGCCCGATGGCGCACCAGGGGCAGGACACGTCGGACACAAAATCGATCTGGAGTGAAGAGGTCATGGCAGTCGCCGCGCAGGCTGTGAAGAAACAGGAATCCCTGATTCTTCACAGTGGCGGCGACCTTTGCCATTGCAAGGGCTTGCAAGGCATTGCCCTCCCCGGCTGCCGCCGGGGCGTTTGCGTCAGGCAGCGTGGGCGGCGCCCGCGAGTGTCTGCTCGCGCAGCCGGTCGTACTCCGGCTTGGGAACGGGCACCGCATCGGCATCGCCCAGGTCGTTCATGTGCACGCGATAGGTCTCGCGGGCGGTAAAGGCCGCAATGGCTGCAACCACACAGACGCCCAGCGTGATGGAGCCGATCAGCATCGGGATGTTGGTCGCGCCGGGGGGTGCCACGGCCACGAACAGCGCCGGCAGCAGCGCCGTGACGAGCGTGCCGAGGTTCTGCGAGATCGCCATGCCGGAGACGCGGGTGCGGGTCGGGAACATTTCCGGGTAGAAGCTCGGGAACACGGCGTTGTAGCCCTGGTAGACCACGCCCCACATCAGCAGCGACATGATGATCGCCATGGGTACGTTGTGGATGCTGATGGCGTACAGGTAGCCGAACGACAGCAGCCCGGCACCGATGGCGCCCACCATGATCGGGATCCGGCGGCCGATCTTGTCCGACAGGTTGCCCACGAACGGAATCACGATCACGGCCACGATGTTGCCCATCACCGGGATCCAGAGGTAGACGTCCTTCTCGAAGCCGATGCCGTAGCCCGGCTGCACCGCGTACGCCGCGCCGAAGATCGTGGTGACCACCGGAATCACGTTCATCAGCGAGCAGCACATCACGCGCAGCATGTCGCGCCAGCTTTCCATGACGGCCTGGACGACGGGTGCCTTCGGCACCTTGCCGGCCTTGTCGACTTCGGCGAACGCGGGGGTCTCGTCGACCTCGCGGCGAATGATGTAGCCCGCCACGATGACCAGGAAGCTGAGCAGGAACGGAATGCGCCAGCCCCACGAATTGAACTGCTCGGCCGGCATGTAGTGCGCCAGCGGAAGGAACACCGCGGCAGCCAGGATCTGCCCGGCCTGCACGCCCTGCAGCGTGAAGCTGGCGAAGAAGCCGCGGCGGCCGAACGGTGCGTGCTCGAGGATCATCGAGCTGGCACCGGAGATCTCGCCGGCCACTGCGAAGCCCTGGATCAGGCGCATCAGCACCAGCAGCGCGGGTGCCCAGAGGCCGACCTGGTCATAGGTCGGCAGCAGGCCGACGGCCACGGTCGAAAAGCCCATCAGGAACATGCACATGATCAGCACGTTCTTGCGGCCGTGCGTGTCGCCCCAGTGGCCCAGCACGAAGGCGCCGATCGGCCGCGCGACGTAGCCGACGCCATAGGTCGCGAGCGACGCGATGATGGCGATCTGCGGATCGCCCTTGGGAAAGAAGATCTGCGGAAAGATCAGCGCCGCTGCCGTGGCGTAGATGAAGAAGTCGTAGTACTCCAGCGCCGAGCCGATCCAGCCGCTGGCTGTGGCTTTCTTCGACTGGTGCCTGCCGTGAGGCTCATGCGTGGCTGTATTGGCCATTGTTGTCTCCGTTGGTGGTGAGGTGAAAAGTCATTCCTGCGCCTGCGATGCCATGCGCGCCGGTGCATTGCTGGCGCCATAGCCGTCGTACGCGTCGATACGCTGCACGATTTCAAAAAACAGTCCCTGCCCGAAACTCTCGGTGTAGCTGTGCAGATAGACGCCGGCCGGCGAACGGTCGAACAGCACGCCGGCCGCACGCATGCGCGCGACCAGTGCAGCGTCGATGTCCAGCCGCGTCGGCAGGTCGTCGTAGTAGTTGTCGGAGATCGGCACGAATCGCGTGCCGTTGGCGCGCAACTGCGCGACCGTGGCGAAGATGTCTTCGCAGCGCAGCGCGATGTGGTGCACCGCGCCGCCGCCGGTCACGCTCACCGTGCGCGCGGTGCGCGTACGCTGGCTTTGCGACACGTTGAGCACCAGCCGCACGCTGCGCTCGGCATTGGCCACCCCGCGGCTGCGGATCAGGCCGAACGGGTCGGCCAGCTCCAGGCTCTCGCCCGGCTCCAGGCCCAGCACGGCACGCGAGAACAGCACCCAGGTGTCGAGCTGGTCCGGCGCCAGGCCGAGCGCCACATGGTCGATAGCCTGCAGGCCAGCGTCGGTGGCATCGGCGCCGCCGTCTTCCAGAATGAAGTCGGCCTCGTACAGGCCCGTGGTACCCAGCGCCGCCGAGACGAAGTGAACCAGGTTGCCGCCCGGCGCGATCATGGCGGGCACCGGCAGTTCACCAGGCCCGAGCGGGCTGTCGTGGCGTTGCGAGCGCATGCCGGTGGCGCGCTCCACCGCCGCAACCGGGTCGGCCGCGCGCAGGCCGAGCGCGCACACCGATGCGCCGTGCGCGTCGAAACGGCCGCGTGCAAACGAATCCGGCTGCGCATTGACGATCAGGTGGATGTCGCCCTGCCGGTACAAGACCACGGCCTTCGAGCGATGGCGCCCGACGCGGCGAAAGCCAAGCTGCCGCAGCAGCGCGCCGAGCGTTTCGGCCGCCGCCTCGTCGGCCGCGAACTCCAGGAACGAGAAGCCCGACAGCGCCGGCACCGGCGGCGGGCTGAACAGCTCCACCGTCTCCAGCACACGCTGCGGGCGTTCGGCCTGCGCGGCCGCCAACCGGTTTCGCGCTTCGCTTTCAAGGTACAGCAGCGAGCGCATCGCATCCACCGCGGTGCGTCGGTTCGGCGTTTCGCGGAACACGTCGTTGAAAATCTCGAGCGAGAGCGGCCCGGTGTAGCCGGCCAGCAATGTCTTCTCGAAGAAGGTCACGACATCGAAGTCGCCCTGCCCCGGAAACGAGCGGTGGTGGCGCGCCCACTGCAGCACGTCCATGGCCAGCAGCGGCGCATCGGCCATCTGCAGGAAGAAGATCTTGTCGCCCGGGATGTCGACGATGCCCGCGGGATCGTCTTTCAGCGACAGCGTGTGGAAGCTGTCGAGGATCAGGCCTAGCTGCGGATGGTCGGCGCGGCGCACGATGTCCCAGGCCTGGCCGTACAACGAGGTCGCACGGCCCCAGGCCAATGCCTCGAAGCCGACGCGCATGCCGCGCCGTGCGGCGCGCTCGGCCAGCTCGTGCAGTTGCGCGGCAGCGCGCGCCGGGTCGTCAAGGGTCAGCGGCGAGGTGTTCGAACAGCACAGCATCAGCGACGCGCCCATCGCCTGCATCAGATCGAACTTGCGCTCGGCGCGCTCCAGGCTGCGTTGGAACTGTTCCTCCGGCATGCCCTCGAAGTCGCGGAACGGCTGGTACAGGTCGATCGACAGGCCGAGGTCGGCGGTGATGCGCCCCAACGCGGCGGCCGTGCCGTTGAAGTTGATGAAGTCGTTCTCGAACAACTCGATGCCGTTGAAGCCGGCGGCCGCGATGGCTTCGAGCTTCTGGCGCAGCGTGCCGCTGAGCGACACCGTAGCGATGGAGCGGTGCATGGTCAGTACGGGTGGACGTGCATGCCGCCGGTGACCACCGCCACACAGCGGGATTTCGGGTTGTTCATGGTGCGTTGTCTCCTGGATCGCGCGGTCCTGATCGACAGCGCGATGCGACTTTAGGAGCGCGCCATCCCTCTCACAACGCTGCCGACATGGGGTGCGATCGATCATCGATCAATTGCGCGCGTTATTCGGACGTACTTGGGGTTTCACCTAGGCCGCACTGCCCAGTGCGCCTGGAGGCCGCTCCGCGCGCATTGTTGAGTTCAGGTTAACGACGGTTTCACTTCAACCTCGAATCAACGTCTCCCGCGAAACCTACAGTCGCCCCACTTCCAAAGGAGACAGACCATGCAGACACCCGGGTTCCATCCCCGCGCGGCACTGACCGCGCTCGCTCTCTCCCTCGCCACCTGCGCTGCCGCCGCACAAGGCTGGCCCGCCAAGCCGATCACGCTGGTGGTGCCGTTCCCGCCCGGCGGCAGTTCCGACGTGCTGGCCCGCGCGCTGACCACGCCGCTTTCGCAGAGCCTCGGGCAGCCTGTCATCGTCGAGAGCAAGCCCGGCGCCGGTGCCACGCTGGGCGCGGACTATGTGGCCAAGGCCAAGCCGGACGGCTACACGCTGCTGATGGGTGCCGTGCACCACACCATCGCCACCAGCGTCTACAAGAAGCTGCCCTACGACTTCGAGAAGAGTTTCGCTCCGGTCACCACCGTCGCGCTGGTGCCCAACGTGCTGGTGATCAACGCGAAGTCGCCGGCGACCGACGTCAAGAGCCTGATCGCGCTGGCCAAGGCGTCGCCCGGCAAGCTCTCCTACGGATCGAACGGCAATGGCACCGTGCAGCACCTGATCGGCACGCAGTTCTCGAGCCAGACCGGCATCGACATCCTGCACGTGCCCTACAAGGGCAGCGCGCCCCTCACCACCGACCTGCTCGGCGGCCAGGTCGACATGTCGTTCGACACGCTGCCGCCGGTCGTCCAGCACATCAAGGGCGGCAAGCTGCGCGCGCTCGCCGTGACCACCGCCAGGCGCTCGAGCACCCTGCCCGACGTGCCGACGCTGGCCGAGGCCGGCCTGAAGGACTTCGATCAGGGCACCTGGTTCGGCATCCTCGCGCCCGTGGGCACGCCGAAGGAGGTGGTTGCAAAGCTCAATGCCGAGATGGTCAGGATCATCCAGTCGCCCGACTTCAGGAAGCGCATGGAAGAAGCCGGCGCCGAGCCGGTCGGCAACACGCCGGCCGAGATGGCCGCACAGATCAGGGACGACACGGCGAAGTATGCAAAGCTGGTGAAGGACGCCAAGGTCGCGATCGACTGACCGGCGCCTCAGGCCTTGTCGGGGGCCGCCTGCTGCTCGAACGACAGCGCCATGAAGTCCACGAACGCCCGAACCCGCGCGGCCAGCTGATGCCGCTGCGGGTACACCGCGTAGATATCCGCATCGGGCGTGAAGTACTGCGGCAGCACCGGCACCAGCCGGCCGTTGCGCAGGTAGCGTTCGATGTCCCACTCGGCGCGCATCAGGATGCCATGGCCATCGAGCGCCCAGTTGACGGCGATCTCGCCGTCGTTGGTGGTCAGGTTGCCCCGGGTCTTGACCGCCTCGACGCTGGCATTGCGCCCTCTTCCGCTGGAGAGGCGCCACACGCCGTAGGCCTCCTCGCCTTGCCGGATGCCGATGCAGTTGTGTTTGGTGAGGTCGTTCGGCACCTTCGGCATGCCGTGCTTCGCCAGGTAGGCCGGCGCAGCGCACAGCAGTCTGCGATTGCCGGCGATGCGCCGCGCAATCACCCGCGAGTCCGGCGGCGCGCCGAAGCGGATGCAGATGTCGAAGGCGTCGTCGGTCAGGGGCGGCGGATTGACCGAAAGCTGCAACTGAACCTCGACCTGCGGGTGCTTGCGCACGAAGCGCGAGATCACCGGCGCCACATGGCTGCGCCCGAAGCCCAGCGTCGCGTTCACGCGCAGCAGCCCCTTGGGCGTGGCCTTCGAGACGCCCAGCAGTTCCTCCATGCCGTCGATCTCTCCGAGGATGCGGCGCGCATGCTCCAGGTACAGCTCGCCCTCCGGGGTGAGGCTCATGCGTCGGGTGGTCCGGTTGACCAGCGCCACGCCCACCCTCGACTCCATCAGTGCCAGGTGCTTGCTCACGGCTGGCGTGGTCACGCCGAGCTCGCGCGCCGCCGCGCTGAGGCTGCCGGCGCTCGCCAGCGTCGAGAAGAAGCCCAGGTCGGCCGGCTGGATTCCGCTGCTCATGGCGCTCCTATTGTTGAGTTGAGGTTAAGGATGGATTCACTTCGGCGGCGTGCCGAAGCACTCCAGGGTTTTTACAGTACTGCATCCCTTCAACAAACCGAGCTGGACATCCCATGAAGACCTACAAGATTGCAACCATCCCCGGCGACGGCATCGGCAAGGAAGTCGTGCCCGCCGGCCAGCAGTTGCTGGAGGCACTGGCCTCGGCCGGCAACGGCTTCCGCTTCGAGTTCGAGAACTTCGGATGGGGCGGCGACTGGTTCCGCGAACACGGGGTCATGATGCCGGACGACGGCCTGGACGCCCTGCGCGACAAGGACGCGATCCTGTTCGGCTCGGCCGGCGATCCGCACATCCCCGACCACATCACCCTGTGGGGCCTGCGCCTGAAGATCTGCCAGGGCTTCGACCAGTACGCCAACGTGCGGCCGACCCGCATCCTGCCCGGCATCGACGGTCCGCTCAAGCGCTGCGGCCCGGACGACCTCGACTGGGTCATCGTGCGCGAGAACTCCGAAGGCGAATACGCCGGCGTGGGCGGACGCGTGCACCAGGGCCATCCGATCGAGGCCGCCACCGACGTGTCGATGATGACCCGCGCCGGTGTCGAACGCATCATGCGTTTCGCCTTCAAGCTGGCCGAGGCGCGCCCGCGCAAGCTGCTGACCGTCATCACCAAGAGCAACGCCCAGCGCCACGCCATGGTGATGTGGGACGAGATCGCGCTGCAGATCAGCAAGGAATTCCCGAACGTGACCTGGGACAAGGAACTGGTCGACGCCGCGACGGCGCGCATGGTGAACCGCCCCGCCACGCTCGACACCATCGTCGCGACCAACCTGCATGCCGACATCCTCAGCGACCTGGCCGCGGCGCTGGCCGGCAGCCTGGGCATCGCGCCCACCGGCAATATCGATCCCGAGCGCCGCTATCCGTCGATGTTCGAGCCGATCCACGGCTCGGCCTTCGACATCATGGGCAAGGGCCTGGCCAATCCGGTCGGCACCTTCTGGTCCGTCGTGATGCTGCTGGAGCATCTCGGCGAGACCGAAGCCGCCCGGATTGCAATGGCCGCGATCGAGCAGGTCACGGCCGACAAGTCGTTGCATACGCGCGACCTCGGCGGCACAGCCACCACGGCGGAGGTCACCCGTGCGGTGTGCGGCCAGGTGATGGCAGGCACGCAGCGCAAGGCGGCCTGATCGGGTTGCGGCCTGGCGCCGCTCGGCTATGCTGCCGGCATGTTGCGCCAGACCACCCTGACCTTGCACGTCGACACGCCCGGCCGGGCGTTCGTCGAGATCGCCTCGCACCACCCAGCGCGCGCATGACTTCCAGGGGTCTGAGCCTCGCCGGCGCCGGCCGCGCACCCTATGTCCTGGGTCAGCCGCTCTGGATTTGGGAGGAAGAAGAGCATGTGGGAACGGTGCAGCGCGTCGAAGCCGACGACGATGCCAGCCGGATCCGGCTCGGCCAGTTCGCATACGCCGATACGCCGGCGGCGCGGCGCGTGACCGTTCGCAAGCTGGCGATGTTCGAGGTCACGACCTTTCTGGTCACCCGCTTCCCATGCATCACAGAGGTGTGGTTCGACCTCGATCACCGGCTCGAAACGCAGCGCGACGGCGTGGCGCTGGCGAGCCTGCGATCGCGCCTGCTCAAGAGCATGGGCGCAGAGGAGATCAAGATCATCCCGAGGCTGGGCGAGGCCGGCGATGGCCACTTCGCGCTCGAAGCCGTGTGGCGCAACAGCGCCGCGGCCCAGGCAGCGCTGGCGCAGGCCCTCCACGCCGCCCGCGAAGCCAACGGCATCGAGCAGGACACGCCCCTCGACTGGTCAACGCGACTGCGCAACTGGCGCCGATCGCTGCGGTTCTAGGCGGCACGGGTCGGATGCCCGCTGACGCGGCTGCCGGCATCGCGCGGCAGCCGAACCGCGTCGATCAAGGCCACCAGGGCCAGCAGCGTCACCAGCCCCAGCGCGATGCGGAAGTCGATGGCACCGGGATGGCCGGCGTGGCCGGTGAAGCGCTCGGCCACGCTGAGCGCGATCGCGCCGAACGCGATGCCGATGCCGGCACTCAGTTGCTGGAACATGCTGAACAAGGTGGTCGCGCCGCTGGTCTGCGCCGGCGTGGTGTCGCAGAAGGCCAGCGTGTTGAAGGCGGTGAACTGCATCGACCGGCACATGCCGCAGAACACCATCACCGCCGCCATGAGCGCCAGCGGCGTGTCGGCCGAGAGCGCGGCGCAGGCGGCAAAGCCCAACGCCACCAGCAACCCGTTGGCCACCAGCGTGCCGCGAAAGCCGAGGCGCCGCATCACCCAGCTGGTGGCCGGCTTCATGCCCAGGTTGCCCGCGAACAGCGCCAGCATCATGAAACCCGAAGCGACCATGCTGAAGCCGAAGGCCAGCTGGAACATCAGCGGCAACAGGAACGGTGCGCTGCTGATCGCGATGCGAAAGAGCGAGCCGCCCAGTACCGACACGCGAAAGGTCTGCACACCGAGCACCGACAGATCGACCAGCGGATGCGGCGTGCGTCGCAGGTGCCACACCGCATAGCCGAGCGCCACCGCGCCGGCACCGATGAAAGCGCCCGCTTGCAGCCAGTCGATGCGCGAGTGGCTCAGCAGGTCGAGCCCGTACATCAGCGCCGCCAGCCCGGCTCCACTAGCGACGAAGCCGCGTGCGTCGAACGGGCGTTGCCGCCCCGGCGCGTCGTCGATCCAGCGCAGCGCGAGCAGCAGCGCGACCGCGCCGAGCGGTACGTTCAGGAAAAAGATCCAGTGCCAGCTCCAGGTGCTGGCGATCCAGCCGCCCAGCGGCGGGCCCAGCACCGGCGCGGCCAGTCCGGGCCAGGTGATGGTGGCGATGGCCTTCACCAGCCCGCTCTTGGGCGTGCTGCGCAACACGACGAGACGCCCGACCGGCACCATCAGCGCGCCGCCGATGCCCTGCGCGATGCGCGCCATCACGAACGTCGGCAGGCTTTGCGCAAGGCCGCAGGCCACCGAGGCCAGCGTGAACACCAGCACCGCACCGGCGAACACATGGCGCGGCCCGAAGCGGTCGGCCACCCAGCCACTCACGGGAATGAAGACGGCGAGCGCCAGCAGGTACGCGCTGATGCCGATCGCCAGCGCCGCCGGCGCCACCCCGAAGCTCTGCGCCATCGCCGGCACCGCCGTGGTGATGACCGTGGCATCGAGGTTCTCCATGAAGAACGCGGCGGCCACGAGCCATGCGATGAGGGTGCCGCGGCGCGGGTCGGTGGCGGATGCCTCGGGTGGAGCAGATGTCATGAGGGCTCCGAGCATAGCCAGCGGAACTGACTTAACCTCCCCGGTCAAGATTGACGAGATACGCCATGGCCGACAAGACTCCTTTCGAACCCGATGATTCGGCCGGCACCTCCGGCATGCGCCGCGGGCTGACCAGCTACGGCGACCAGGGCTTCTCGCTGTTCCTGCGCAAGGCGTTCATCAAGGGCGCGGGCTTCACCGACGCGGCCCTCGACCGCCCGGTGGTCGGCATCGCCGACACCGGCAGCGCCTACAACCCGTGCCACGGCAATGCACCGCAACTGATCGAGGCGGTCAAGCGCGGCGTGATGCTGGCGGGCGGCCTGCCGATGGCCTTTCCGACGATCTCGGTGCACGAAAGCTTCGCGGCACCGACCAGCATGTACCTGCGCAACCTGATGTCGATGGACACCGAGGAAATGGTGCGTGCGCAGCCGATGGACGCGGTGGTGCTGATCGGCGGCTGCGACAAGACCGTGCCGGCGCAATTGATGGGCGCCGCTTCGGCCGGCCTTCCGTCGATCCAGCTCATCACCGGCTCGATGCTGACGGGCAGCCACCGCGGCGAGCGCGTCGGCGCCTGCACCGACTGCCGCCGCTACTGGGGCAAATACCGCGCCGGCGAGATCGAAGCCGAGGAAACCGCCGACGTGAACAACCAGCTCGTGGCCAGTGTCGGCACCTGCTCGGTGATGGGCACGGCAAGCACCATGGCCTGCATCGCCGAAGCACTGGGCATGACGATGCCCGGCGGCGCCTCGCCACCAGCGGTGACGGCCGACCGCATCCGCATCGCCGAGCAGACCGGCGCGCAAGCCGTGCAAATGGCGCGCGACGGCCTGACCATCGACAAGGTGCTGACGCCCGCGGCCTTCGAGAACGCGATGCGCGTGCTGCTGGCCATCGGCGGCTCGACCAATGGCATCGTGCACCTGACCGCGATCGCGGGCCGCATGGGCCTCGAGACCGATCTGGCCGCGCTCGACCGCATGGGCCGCGACACGCCGGTGCTGCTCGACCTGAAGCCTTCCGGCCAGCACTACATGGAAGACTTCCACCATGCCGGCGGCATGGCGACGCTGCTGCGCGAGCTCAAGCCGCTGCTGCATCTGGACGCGATGACCGTGACCGGCCGCACGCTCGGCGAAGAACTCGAGCGCGCAGGCCCCGGCTTCCGCCAGCACGTGGTGCGCAGCATGGCCGATCCGATCTACCCGCAAGGCGGCATTGCGGTGCTGCGCGGCAACCTGGCGCCGGGCGGCGCGATCATCAAGCAGTCGGCCGCCGACCCGAAGCTCATGGAGCACGAGGGCCGCGCGGTGGTGTTCGAGAACATCGAAGATCTGGTGACCCGGATCGACCGCGACGACCTCGACGTGACGCCGCAAGACGTGCTGGTGCTCAAGAACATAGGCCCCAAGGGCGCACCGGGCATGCCCGAGGCCGGCTACATCCCGATCCCGCGCAAGCTGGCGCGCGCCGGCGTGAAAGACATCGTGCGCATCTCGGATGGCCGCATGAGCGGCACGGCCTTCGGCACCATCGTGCTGCACGTGACGCCGGAGTCCGCCATCGGCGGGCCGCTGGCGTACGTGCGCAGCGGCGACCGCATTCGGCTCAGCGTGGCGAATCGCGAGATCGCGCTGCTGGTGTCCGACGAAGAACTGGCACGCCGCGCTGAAGCGATGCCGGTGGTCGAGCCGAGCGCCGAGCGCGGCTACCTGAAGCTCTTTTTGCAGACCGTGACGCAGGCCGACCAGGGAGTGGACTTCGACTTTCTGCGCGCGCCGAAGTCAGCCGGCAAGGTACCGCGCTGAGCGCTCAGAGGCTGCGCCAGAAGTCGATCAGCAGTTCACCGAACTCGGCCGGCTGCTCGACCGCGCTCAGATGCGCGGCGTCGATGGTCACCAGCCGCGCGCCCGGAATGGCATCGGCGATGGCCTGCGACATCTCCATCGGCGTGGCTTCGTCCTGCACGCCGCCGATCACCAGCGTCGGCACGGTGATGCGGCGGTTGCTTTCGCGGAAATCGATCGCGGCCACCGCGTTGCAGCTCGCGATGTAGCCGTCCGCGTCGGTGGCCTCCAGCGTCTGTTGCAACGCCTCGGCAGCAGCCTCGCCTTCGAAGGTCGACACCCAGGCCGGCGTGAGCCAGCGCGAGACCGCGCCCTGCGCGATCGCGGCCACGCCCTGCGACGCGACCGTCTGCACGCGCGCACGCCACGGGGCCTGGTCGGGATAGTGCGACGACGAATTGGCAATCACCACGCTGCGCAGCAGCTCGGGCCGGCGCAGCGCCAGCGCCTGCGCCGTCATGCCGCCCATCGACAGGCCGACGAAGTGCACCGGCTCGCCGGCCGCCTCGCGCTCGATCAGCTCGGCGGCATCGTCGGCCAGCGTCACCATGTGCAGGGCGCCGGCGGCCCGCTCCGAGGCGCCGTGGTTGCGGTGGTCATAGCGCAGCACCGTGTGGGCGCGCGCCAGCTGCGCCGCCAGCGCGTCCCACATGTGCAGGTCGCAGCCGAGCGCGTGGCTCAGCACGACGATCGGGCCGTGTCCTTCGCGAACGACGTTGAGTTGGATGGTCATCGGGTTTCCTTGTTGGGGGATGCCGGCGCGGCCAGCAAGCCCTTCTCGCGCAGGATACCGGTCGCGATGCCGAAGGCGTGGTTGGCCACCGGCACGCCGCAGTAGATGGCGGCCATCATGATCACTTCCTTGATGTCCTCCGGCGTCAGGCGCGACTCGGGCGGCCCATCGAGCGCGGCGCGCACGTGCATCGCGAACTCCTCGTACGCGTGGATGCCGAGCATCATCGACAGCACCATGTAGCGGCGCGTCTTGTCGCCCAGCGCGGGCCGGCCCCAGATGTCGTTCCAGGCGTGGCGCGTGATCAGCGCCTGGAACTCGGCGTTGAAGTCATTGCGGTTGGCCAGCGACTTGTCGACCCACGCATCGCCCAGCACGCGGCGGCGGTTGACCATTCCGCTTTCGTAGGAGGTGGTGTCTTCGTTGCTCATCGGATGCCCTTCAATTGCGCGCGCAGCGCGTCGACCTGCGCCAGTGTCGCGCCCGCTGCATGCTGCGCCAGCGCCGGGTCGAACCACTCGTCGGCCGCCGCCTTGGGCAATTCGGCGCGCAGGGTGTCGATGTTGGCACGCATGCGCGCCACATCGATCGCAAGGCCGGGCAAGGCACCGGCCAGCGCGCGCGCGCTGCCGTGCGCCGACATCAGCAGTTGCGGCCATTCGGCCAACTCGGCCTGCCAGGCGCCGAGCGCGCGCTCGTGCTCCTGCGGCATCGCCGCCAGCAGGGCTGCCACGCGCTGCGGCGCGCGGTGCGCAGCCGCCAGTGCCACCATCGAGGCGACCGGGTTGCGCTTGTGAGGCATCGCCGATGAACCGCCGCGCCCCGGCTCGCTCGGTTCCGCGACCTCGCCCACTTCGTACTGGCCCATCAGCGCGATATCGGTCGCGATCTTGCCGAGGCTGCCGGCGAGGAGGCCGAATTCACAGCCGAGGCCGACCCACTCGTCGCGCTGCGTATGCCAGGTGGCACCGGCATCGCCGAGCACCAGCGCTTCGGCAACGCGCCGCCGAACGGCCGCGCCCTGCTCTTTCATTTGCGCCAGGGTGCCGACGGCGCCGCCCAATTGCACGTTGAGTGCGCGAGCCGCCGCGGCGCGCAGGCGGATGCGCGATCGCACCAGAGGCGCGGCCCAGCCAGCGCACTTGAATCCGAAGCTGGTGACCGAGGCTGGCTGCATCAGCGTGCGGGCCAGGATCGGCGTGGCCGCGTGCCGCGTTGCGTGCTGCAACAACGCCTGCACGGAGCGATCAAGATCCGCCTCGATCAGGGTGAGCGCCTCGCGCGTGACCAGCGCCATCGCGCTGTCGATCACGTCCTGGCTGGTGCTGCCGAAATGCACGAAAGGCACCGCGTCGGCGTTGAAAAGCCCGACCGCCTCCTTCAGCGCCTTGATCAGCGGAATGGCCACGCTGCCGGCACGCCCGCTTTCGCGCACGATCTTTGCCACGTCGAACAGTTCGACCTTGCAGGTGCCCACGATCGACTGCGCCGCGGCCTCCGGAATCAGTCCTTCTGCCGCCTGCGCTCGCGCCAACGCGGCCTCGAAGCGCAGCATGGCCGCGACGAAGTTGCCGTCGCTGAACGCGGCCAGGGTTTCGGAGGTGGAAAGAAAGCCTTCGAAGATGCTCATGGAAGCGAAGCTTACTTGCGAACCTTGGCCAGTTCGTCCTGCATCTCGGCCACCGTGGCGGCGATGGCCACGCCGTGCTTGTCGATCACCGGCTTGAGCTTTTCGCGCAGCTTGCCTTGCTCCGCGGCACTGAATTCGGTGACCTGCATGCCGGCTTTCTTCAGTTCGGCGAGCGTGCTGGCTGCGGCGTCGCGCGAGGTCTGGCGCTGGAACTTGGCTGCTTCAACCGCGGCGTCCTGCAGGACCTTCTTCTCGGCGCCGGAAAGCTGATCCCACACCTTCTTGCTGAAGATCAGGGACTGGGGGTTGTACTGGTGGTTGGTGATGGCCAGGTGCTTTTGCACCTCTGCAAACTTGTTAGACAGGATCACGTTGAGCGGGTTCTCCTGCCCGTCGATGGCTTTCTGCTCCAGCGCTGCATAGACCTCGGGGAAGGCCAGCGGCGTGGGGTTGGCGCCCAGCGCCTTGACCCAGTCGACGTTGATGGCATTGGGAATCACGCGCAGCTTGAGCCCGGCGATGTCCTCGACGGTGTTGATCGGCTTCTTGCTGTTGGTGATGTTGCGAAAGCCCAGCTCGAGGTATGCCAGCCCGACGATACCCTTGTCGGCCAGCTTGGCATGCAGCTTCTGGCCGAACGGGCCGTCGACCACGGCGTCTGCTTCCTTCGCGTTGGCGAACATGAAGGGGAAGTCATAGACCTCGAAATCCTTGACCTGCGAAGCCAGGATGCCCGAGTTCAGCGCCACGAGCTCGATGGTGCCGCCCTGCAGCGCCGACACGTTGGGCGCATCGCCACCCAGCGTGCCACCGGGAAAAACGTTGACCTTCATCTTGCCGCCGGATTTGGCGGCCACGAGTTCGGCGAACTTCTCGGCCCCGGTGGCCAGCGGATGGCCCTTCGGGTTTTGCAGCGCGTACTTGAAAGTGCGCTCCTTGATGTCTTGTGCCAGGGCAGCACCAAACGGCAGCGCGGCGACCAGGGAAGCCACGAGGGCGCGGCGAGCGAATGAAAAATGCATGGTTGTCTCCAAGTAAGTCAAACGGGAAAAAAAAGCAAACGGCAAACGCAGCCCCTTCGGGAAACACCGCGGAACCGGCTTTGCCGGGCCGCTGGTGTTGCGCGAAGACTGGGGGTGGGCGTCATTTCAGCCGCCGAACCATTTGGCCGGCACCGTGACGAGCTGCGGGAACAGCACCATCAGGAACATGATCGCGAACTCGGCGAGCATGAAAGGCAGCACACCCTTCGTGACCTCGTCCATCTTCATGCGCCCGACGCCCGCCACCACGTTGAGCACGGTGCCTACCGGTGGCGTGACCAGGCCGATCGAGTTGTTGATGATGAACAGCACGCCGAAGTACACCGGGTCAATGCCCGCCTGCTTGATCACCGGCATCAGCACAGGCGTCAGGATGAGGATGGTCGGCGTCATGTCCATCGCCGTGCCCACCAGCATGCACAGCACCATGATGGCGATCAGCAGCAGCGTCTGGTTGCCCATGAAGGGCTCGAGCAGCGTGATCACCTTGCTCGGCAGGTCGGCCACCGTGATGAGCCAGGCCGACACCAGGGCCGCAGCCACCAGGAACATGATGACCGCGGTGGTCTTGGCCGCACTCACGAACACCGCGTACAGCTGGCTGAGCTTGAGTTCGCGGTAGATCACCGTGGCCACGAAGAAGGCATACACCGCGGCCACCACGGCCGCCTCGGTCGGCGTGAACACGCCGAAGCGCAGGCCCACCAGGATGATCACCGGCAGCATCAGCGCCCAGGTCGCCTGGCGCAGCGCCTTCAGGATTTCGGCGGCAGACTTGCGCGGCGGCGGAACAAGCGTTTCCTTGCGCACCAGGTACATCCAGGTCAGCCACAACGCGGCGCCGATCAGGATGCCGGGAAAGATGCCGGCCAGAAACAGCTTGGAGATCGACACATTGGCGGCAACGCCGAAGATCACGAAGCCGATCGATGGCGGAATCACCGGGCCGATCACGCCCGAGGCGGCGATCAGCCCGCCTGCCTGCGCCTTGTTATGGCCGGCGGCCACCATCATCGGCAGCAGCAGCGCGGTGAGTGCCGCCGCATCGGCCACCGCCGAGCCCGACAGGGCCGACAGCAGGATGGCCGCCACGATGGTCACGTAGCCCAGGCCGCCCTTGACGTGGCCGACCAGCGCCAGCGCGAAATCGACGATGCGCCTGGACAGCCCGCCCACGTTCATGATCTCGCCGGCCAGCATGAAGAAGGGCACGGCCAGCAGCGGAAAGCTGTCGGCGCCGTTGATCACGTTCTGCGCCAGGATCTGCGCGTCGAACATGTCCAGATGCCACATCAGTGCGACGCCGGTGGCCAGCAACGCATAGGCGATTGGAATGCCCAGCGCCATCGCGCCGATCAGGGCGCCGAGGAAGATGGCGACGGTCATGACTTGCTCCCGGGGCGGGTATCGATGCCGGGAGGCGTCTGGGCGTTCTCACGCGCCAGCTGGGCCTGCAGTTCCTCGAGTTCGCCCGCTTCCTCGGATTCCTTGACCATCACCAGCTCGTCCTCTCGCAACTGGCCGGAGAGGTTGCGCCACAACTCGCGCAGCAGCAGCAGGCCGGCCGACACGGCGAATACCACGCCGGCGGAATAGAAGATCGCCACCGACGCGCCCGTGACCGGTGCCTCGACGTCGAAGTTGATCCTGGCCTGCGCCAGGCTGCCGGAAAAGATCAACCAGGTGATGTAGAGCATCAGGATCTGGCCCAGCACCAGGCAGATCTTCTTGCCCATCACGGGCAGGCGCGATACCAGCATGTCGCTGCCCAGGTGGGCGTGTTCCTTCAGGGCCACGATGGCGCCCAGGAACACCAGCCACACGAACAGCCAGCGCGAGACCTCCTCCGACATGGTGATGCCGGTGTTGAAGGCATAGCGCAACACCACGTTGCCGAACACCAGCACCACCATGGCGGCCAGCGCCAGTGCGATCAGGCCATCGAGCAGCTTGCAGTAGCCATCGACCAGCTTGTTCATGACTGTCTCCCTTGTTCTTTCGTTGATGAATCGGTTGCTGTCGCGTCAGGCGACGCTGTCGGAGTGGTAACGCAGCGGCGCGCGGATCTCGCCGGCCATGGCTTCGGGATAGATCAGCTCGCGCAGGAAGGTCGCGTCCTTGCGCACGCCTGCAGCGGCCGCCGCATATCCGAAGTAGTCGAGGTAATAGGGCATCTGCTGGATCAGCATCTCGAAGCCCGGCTGCGCGCACAGCCCGCGCGCTCGCGCAGCCTGTACCAGCGGCGTCGGCTGGCCGCGCAGCAGGACGTCGAACAGGGCCGCATGGCTGGCCATGCGCCCCACGTCGCAGGCCAGCGCATCGCCGGGCGCCAGGCCCAGCTGGGTGGCATTGATCACCACGTCGTAGCCGGCCGGATCGTTCGAGCCGACGGCCACCACGGTGGCGTCGAAGAAGGCGTCGAGCTGCGCGGCGAGTCCGGCCGCCTTGCCGGCCATCGGGTCGTAGAAGGCGATGTGCTCGGCGCCGTCGACCGTGCCGCCGTCCGCCAGGGCCACGCCGATGGCTGCGCCGGTGACCCCGGCGCCCAAGAGCAGCACGCGCTTGCCGCGAAACGGAATGTTGAAGTAGTCGAGCGCACCGGCAAAGCCTTCGCCATCGAACAGATCGCCTTCGAGTTCACCTTCGGCAGTTCGGCGCACGACGTTGACCGACCCGGCCACCCGGCCGAACAGGCCGCAGCCGTCGAGCAGGCCGACGACCAGCGGCTTGTGCGGCGGCGCGATCACCATGCCCTTGAGGTTCCTGGCGAGAAAGCTCGCCTTGAAGAACACCGCCAGATCGCGCGCTGCCACGCGCGTCGGCGCCAGCACCGCGTTGATGCCGTAGCGCTCGAACACCGCGTTGAACATGCGCGGCACGCGCACGTTCGCCACCGGATCGCCAGGGATCAGGTAGAGGTCGGTGTTGCCGTCGATGGGTTGCATGTCTCGCTCCGGGGGTTCGACAATCGCGCTTCTGACGCGGCGATGCGTGCGCGGACTGTAGTGGGCAAATCAGAAAGCCGGTGGAGGGTCAATCCTGATTTCGATCGATGATCGATCGATGCAAAATGATAAGCGAACGTTTTCGGGGTTTACCTGAAGGAGCTTATGGAGAGAGATGACAGCAGTCCGCCGCCCGGCCTCGAAAAGCGCGACTGGATCGCGGGCCTGGAGCGCGGCATCGGCGTGATCGAGGCGTTCGACGATGCCAATCCACGCCTGACCGCCAGCCAGGCCGGCCAGCGCACCGGCATGACGCGAACCGCGGCCCGGCGCTACCTGCTGACGCTGCAGCACATGGGCTATGTGGCGAGCGACGGCAAGCTGTTCTGGCTCACGCCGCGCGTGCTGCGGCTCGGGCAGTCGTACCTCGAATCAGCGCGCCTGCCGCGCATCGTGCAGCCCTTCCTGCAACGCGTTGCCGCCGGCACGCACGAGATCGTCTACCTCAGCGTGATGGACGGCGACGAGGTGGTCTACATCGCACGCAACGGACCGAACCGGAGCATGAGCACCGGTTACGTGCTCGGCGCGCGCGTGCCGGCGCAGGTGACGGCTGCCGGCATGCTGATGCTCGCCCTGCGCAGCGATGCCGAGTTGGCCACCTGGCTCGAAACGCACGAACTGAGCGTGTTCACCTCGCACACCATTGCAAGCAAGGATCGGATGCGACTGGAACTGGCGCGCATCCGGACGCAGGGCTGGTCGATTTCGGAGCAGCAGCTCGACCTGAATTCGCGCGGCATCGCGGTGCCACTGCGAGACCGCCGGGGCGACCTGGTCGGCGCGCTCAACATCACGATGCCGATGGGGCACGAGAGCAGCGAGGACGCTGTCAAGCGGGTGTTGCCGGTGCTGCGCGAAACGGCGCAGGCGATGCGCAACCTGATCTGACGCCGGCGCTGCGCCCTACTGCGCAAGCCCCTGGAGATAAGGCTCCGGGTCGACCGCTGTGCCCATCTTGCGGATCTCGAAATGCAGCTTCACCTGATCGCTGCCGCTGCGGCCCATCTCCGCGATCTGCTGGCCTTCGCGCACCATCTCGTTTTCCTTGACGATCACCTTGTCGAGGTGGGCATAGGCGGTGATGAACGTGTCGCCGTGCTTGAGCACGACCATCGTGCCGTAGGCAGGCAGCGCGCTGCTCACCACCACCACGCGGCCTTCGCGCGATGCGAACACCGGGTCGCCCAGATTGCCGCGGATGTCGATGCCCGGATTGAGACGGCCATCGAACCGCGCGATCAGCGCGCCCTGCGCGGGTCGCGCAAAACTGGCGCCGGGCACCCGGGCTGGCGGCCCCGACGGGCGCGCCGGCACGACGATGGCCGGCTCGACCGCCGCGGCACGCGGTGGCGGCAAGGGAGCAATCGGGGGCAGCGGTACGGACGCGCTGCAAGCCGCCAACCCCGCGACGACGGCCAAGCCCAACATCCGGGCGGAAAAAAACATCCAGCTACTCCTCGAAGAAAACCTCACTGCGCTCGAACTGCATTGCGGCTTGCATCATAGGCCCCGAGAGCCACCGGGAGGGCGGCGCGACCGGACCCGCTGCCGGCGGCTCAGGCCGCCTTCAGGAACACGTCGTGGTCGGGCGCGAAACTGGCGTGCAGCGGCAGCATGGCGCCGCCCAGTGCGCTGGCCCGGGCGCCGGCCTTGCCGCCATGCAGTTGGGGGCGCCACAAGCCCTCCCAGTTGCAGCGCTCGAGCGCCACGCGGGTCTGCGCCAGCAGTGCATCGAGCAGCGCGCGCGACATCGACCCGTCCATCACCACATGGCCCAGGTCGAGCACGGCGGTGCCGCTGGCGATGGCGTGCGCCAGGGCTGGTGCGGCACGGGTCAGCCAGGCTTGCGTGGCGGACGCGAAAGGCGGCTGCAGGGCCCGCTCGTCGTAGGCTGCCGTCGCATCCAGCCCCGCGCTGCGATAGCCCTGCTCCAGCTCCCACAGCGAAGCCTCGCTGATCAGCTGGGTGCCGGCCTCGCCTGCGCGCGCCGGCTGCAGGGGCAGCGAGGCCAACGCGCCCGCATTGCCATGCACGCCGGTGTGCAGGTGCGAGTTGACCACCAGGCCACCGCCCACGAAGGTGTCGACGAAGATGTAGAGAAAGCTCTTGAGGTCGTGCCCGCGGCCGCTCACCAGTTCGGCCACGCAGGCGGCCGCGGTGTCACGCGCAAAGCTCACCGGCAGGTCGGTGCGCGCCTGGATCTCGGCGCCGAGGTCCATCTTGTTCCACAGCTCGGACTGCGCCTGCGACACGCCCAGCATGCGATGCCACCCCCCCAACTGGAACGGTGCCGCCAGGCCGACGCCGGCGGTGCGGCTCGCGAGCGGCCCCAGCCCGTCGCGCAGTTGCTGGATATGCCGCGCCACGGCCGGCAACAGCTTCCTGGCATCGGGAAAGGCGTAGCTCAGCGCGTGCTGCTCGCGCACACGCGCGGCGAAGTCGATCAGCAGCCACTCGCAGCCGCGCCGCCCGATCTTGATGCCGATGGCAAAGGCCCCGTCGGGGTTGAGCGCCAGCGGCACCGAGGGTTGGCCGATGCGCCCGCGAACCCGGCTCTGCTTGACGACCAGCTGGTCTTCCTCCAGCCGCGCCGTGATGAGGCCGATGGTTTGCGCGCTCAGCCCCGTCAGCCGCGCGAGGTCGGCCTTGGGCAGGCTGCCATGAACGCGCAGCGCCTGCAGCACCACGCGTTCGTTGAACTGGCGCATGCCGACCTGGTTGGAGCCGCGCGGCCGCAACAGGTCGGGCGCGCCTACCGTGTCGGGCATGCTCAGGCAAGAGCCTCTGGCGGCAATTGCTCGGGCAGCATGGCGCCGGTCATGACCGCCACCGTGTCGCTCATGCTGATGTTGCGCGGGTTGAGCACCGCCGCACGCTTGCCCAGCCGCGCCACGTGAATGCGGTCGGCAACTTCGAACACGTGCGGCATGTTGTGGCTGATGAGCACCACAGGCAGCCCCTTGTCGCGCACCCGACGGATCAGCTCCAGCACCATGTTGCCTTCCTTGACGCCGAGCGCTGCGGTCGGCTCGTCTAGGATGACCACATGCTCGGCAAAGGCCGCGGCGCGCGCTACCGCCACGCACTGGCGCTGGCCGCCCGACAGCGTTTCGACTGCCTGCGTCATCGAGCGGATGCCGACTTTCAGGTCGTTCATGCGCGCGACGCTCAGCTCCAGCATTCTTTTCTTGTCGAGCATGCGCAGCACATTGCCGAGGAAGCCTTCGCGCCGGATTTCGCGGCCGAGGAACAGGTTCTCGGCAATCGTCATGGCCGGGGCCACTGCGAGATCCTGGTAGACCGTCTCGATGCCGACGCGGCGGGCATCGATCGGGCCCTTGAAGTGGATGACCTGGCCATCCAGCACGATCTGGCCTTCGTCCGGCACCGTGGCCCCCGACAGGCACTTGATCAGCGAGGACTTGCCGGCACCGTTGTCGCCGATCACCGCCAGGATCTCGCCGGCGCGCAGTTCGAAGTCGGCGCCGTCGAGTGCGGTGACCTGGCCGTAGCGCTTCACCAGGCCCTTGGCCTGCATCACGATTCGAGGAGCGGACATCAGCGGCCTCCCCGACGTGAAAGCTGGTCGACCGTGACCGCCACGATCACCAGGATGCCGGTGATCAGCACCTGGTAGACCGACGACACGCCCATCAGCGTCAGGCCGTTGCGCAGCACGCCGACCACGACCGCACCGACCAGCGTGCCCAGGATCAAGCCGCGGCCGCCGAACAGGCTGGTGCCGCCGAGCACGACCGCGGTGATGGCGTCCAGGTTCTCGGTTTGCCCGGCATTCGGGTCACCGACACCGGTGCGCGCCACCGACAGCAGCGAGGCGATGCCGTAGAACACGCCGGCCAGCACGTAGACGCCGAGCAGCACGCGCTCGGGCGGGATGCCGACCAGGCGCGTCGCTTCGGGGTTGTTGCCGACGGCATAGACGTGGCGCCCGGCGCCGGTCTCGCGCAGCCAGAACCAGACACCCAGGTACAGCAGGATCATCAGCACCGTGCCATAGGCCATGTTGGCGCCGCCGATCGGAAACGTACTGCCCAGCCAGGTCATCATCGGCGGCACCTCGGTCACGGTCTGCGCACCCGAATAGAGCTGCGTGATGGCGAAGGCGATGTTGAAGGTGCCCAGCGTCACGATGAACGGCGGCAGCTTGATGCGCGTGACCAGCAGGCCGTTGACCAGCCCGAACAGCGCCGTGACGGCGATGCCCGCCAGGATGGCCAGCGGTGCCGGCACGCCGGAGTCCGCGGCCAGCTTGGTCATGACGATGCTGCCGAGCGCCATGATCATTCCGCACGACAGGTCGATGCCGGCCGTGAGGATGATCAGGGTCTGGCCGATGGCGATCACGCCCACCACCATCACCTGTTGAAGAATCAGCGAGAAGTTCTCCGCGCTGAAGAACCGGTCGGTCGTCACACCGAACACCACGCATGCGATGAGCAGCGCGATGAAGGGCCCGAGCTGACCGAGCGGCGGGAGTTTCTGTTTCCAGTTTTCCACAGTGATGGCGTGCCGGTCAGCCGCTTACTTCTTGCCCCAGCACAACTCGGTGCCGACCTTGGTGTCCTTGCTGTCGATGCCGGTGACCGACTTGCCAGCGATCAGCGTGACGCCGGTGTCGGTGTAGCCGCTGACCTTCTTGCCGGTCTTGGCGTACTCGATGCCCGCGGCCACGCCCATAGCGGCCATCTTCAGCGGGTACTGCTGCGAGGTGGCGGCGATCTTGCCACCGACCACGTCCTTGATGCCGTCGCAGCCGCCGTCGACCGACACGATCATCACGCCCTTGTCCTTGCCGGACTTCTGCAGCGCGTTGAAGGCGCCGGCAGCGGCCGGTTCGTTGATGGTGTAGACGAGGTTGATGTCGGGATTCTTCTGCAGGCAGTTTTCCATCGCGGTCTGGCCCTTGGCGCGATCGCCGAAGCTGTCGGCCATGCAGACCACTTCGGCCGGCTTGGCCAGTTCGTTGTTCTTCGCGTCGTTGCTGGCAAGGCCGAAGCCCTTCAGAAAACCGTTGTGGCGCTGAGCGCCGACCGGGTGGCCGGGGAACAGGTCCAGCGTCGCGATCTTGACGGGCTTGCCCGCCATCGCCGCCTTGGCGTACTCGCCGATCAGCACGCCGGCCTTGTAGTTGTCGGTGGCGAACAGCGCGTCGGTGGCTTCCTGCGGGTCGGTCGGGCTGTCGAGCGCAATCACCATCACGCCCTTTTCCTGGGCCTTCTTGATCGCCGGAATGATGGCCTTGGAGTCGCTCGGCGTGATCAGGATGGTCTTGGCACCGGCAGCGATCATGTTTTCCATCGCCGCCACCTGGCCGGCGTTGTCGCCGTCGGCCTTGCCGGCGCCGCTGAGCAGCTTCGCGCCCTTGGCCTTGGCCTCGGCCGTCGCGCCCTCCTTCATCTTCACGAAGAACGGATTGGTTTCGGTTTTGGTGATGAGGCCGATCACCGGCTCGCCGGCCGCGAAGGCCGACGGTGCGGCCATCGACGCGGCCAGTGACAGGGTGGCCAGGGCCAGGGTGGAACGCTTGCTGAACATTGTTTGTCTCCAGTGGGCAGGCGGATCGCCTGCGATGCTTGAAAAAAAGAACTGCGCCGCTCGGCGAGGTCTTTGCAACGGGGGGCGAGGCAACTATAGTTGCGGTCGACTAACTAAATCAAGTTGTTATAGTTAGTAATAACCCGAAGGAGACGCAGGATGTTCGTGGTCTGTGGCGAGGCTTTGATGGACGTTTACATGGGCGAGTCCACGCCCGTCGGCATGCTGCTCGATGCGCGCATCGGCGGCTCGCCGCTGAACGTGGCGCAGGGGCTGGCCCGCCTGGAAAGGCCGGTGGCCTTCCTCTGCGGCCTGTCGACCGACGCACTGGGCGAGCGACTGGTCGCCTCGTTGCAGGCCGAGCGCGTCGACACCTCGCTGCTGTTGCGCAGCGACGCGCCGAGCACGCTCAGCGTGGTGAGCGTCGATGCGGGCGGCGTGCCGCGCTATGCCTTCCACGGCAACGGCGCGGCCGACCGGCAGCTCACGCCCGCCAACCTGCCGGCACTGCCGCCGGCGACGCGCGTGCTGCAGTTCGGCTCCTATGCACTGGCGGTGGAGCCGGTCGGCACCACGCTGCGCGCCCTCGCCGCGCGCGAGCGCGAACGCTGCCTGATCGCCTACGACCCCAACGTTCGCCTGAACGTGGAGCCGGATCTCGCGCACTGGCGCGAAGTGGTCGAGTTGATGGCCTCGCTCGCGCACCTGGTGAAGGTGAGCGACGAGGATCTGGGCCTGCTCTACCCCGCCGAAACGCCCGAGCAGGTTGCGGCCCGCTGGCTGGCCGGCGGCACGGCGCTGGTGGCGGTCACGCGCGGCAGCAAGGGCTCGAGCGCGTGGACCGCCGCCGCACAGGCCGATGCGCCGGCGCAGCCGGTGCAGGTGATTGACACCGTAGGCGCCGGCGACACCTTCCAGGCCGCCCTGCTGACCTGGCTGGACGAGCACGATGCGCTGACGCCCGCCGCCCTGGCCGCGTTCGATGTCCGACAGCTGGAAGCGCTGCTGCGCTTCGCCACCCAGGCCGCCGCCATCACCTGCTCGCGCCGCGGTGCCGACATGCCCAGGCGCGCCGAACTGCCGCGCTGAGTTGCGCGCCCGCGAACGCTAGCGCCGGCCCCAGCCGAACGGCGGTTGTCCCCGCCAGTAGCGCAGCGTGAGCCAGCCGCCGGCGATGCCGCCCAGGTGCGCGAAATGCGCGACGCCGTTCAGGCTGCCGGTGACACCAAGCCCCAGTTCGACCAGGCCGTAGAGCAGCACGAAGAGCCAGGCCGGCATCGGGATCGGCGGAATGAGGGGCACGATCTTGCGGTGGGGAAACAGCATCGCGAAGCCGAGCAGCAAGCCGAACAGGCCGCCCGAGGCGCCGATGGTCGGCACCATGCTGCCGCTCAAGGCGGCCACGCCAAGCTGCGCCAGCGCCGCGCACAGCACGCTCACGAAGTAGAAAACCAGCAAACGCCGCGCGCCCCAGACGCGCTCGAGTTCGGCACCGAACATGTAAAGGCCGAACATGTTGAACACCAGGTGCGAGAGCCCGCCATGCAGGAACGAATAGCTCAGCAGTTGCCAGGGCAGGAACTCGCCGGAGCCGATCGGCCAGAGCGCGAAGGCATCGAGCCCGACCGCGGTCTGGGCAAAGTACACGATCACGCAGGACAGGATCAGGGCCTGGGTGGCAGGCGGCATGCGAAACATCGGGATTCCGTTCTCGGGTCAGGGGGTGTGGCGCCGTCGCGGCGCCAGCGTGCGACTCATGTCGCGTCTCAGGGTTCCGTGCCTGGCTGCATGCGCTCCAGGCGCTCCGCGCGCTCGATGCGCCCGAGCCGCCACGCGCAGCCGGTGGCCAGCAGGCACAGCAGTGCGGCCACGCCGAACATGATGCCAAAGCCGAAACGGCTGGCGATCGCACCGCCGAGCAGCACGCCCACGACGCCGCCGATGCCGTAGCCGACCACGGTGAACAGCGCCTGCCCGCGGCCGCGCAGGCGCCCCGGAAAGTAGCGCGTCACCAGTGCGATGCAGGTGGTGTGGTGCGCGGCAAAGCTCAGTGCATGCAGTGCCTGCGCCAGCAGGATCGCCCAAAGCCACTGCCCGGCCGCACCGGTGATGGCCATGCGCGCCACTCCGACCGCACCGCACACCAGCAGCCAGCGTGCCATCGGCAAGCGCGCGATGAAGCGGCCCTGGCCGAAGAACCAGACCACTTCGGCCAACACCGAGACGGCCCAGAGAAAGCCGATCATGCCCTTGCTGTAGCCGAGCGAGTCGAGGTAGAGCGACAGGAAGCCATAGACCGCGAAATGCGCCGTGACGTGCAGGCAGAGCGCCGCCAGAAACCAGCGCACCGCCGGCTGCCGCAGCACCGGGCCCACCGGCACCCGCTGCTGGTGCGCAGCGGCCGGTGGCTCGCGCACGTCGGGCAGACGCCACGCCGCGAACAGCACCAGCGCCAGCGTGGCGCCGGCCCACATCGGAAAGTGGCGCATGCCGAAGCGCTCGAACCACTCGCCCGCGACGAACACGGTCACCAGAAAGCCGGCCGAGCCCCAGAGGCGGATGCGGCCGTAGCGGCCCCAGTCGCCGGCCACCAGGTGGGCCATGGCGGCTTCGGTGAGCCCCATCATCGAACTGGTGTGGGTGAACAGCACCAGCAGAACAAGCGCGATCCACCATGCGCCGCCCTGAAACCAGAGCCCGAACGACGCCGCGAGCGCGATGGCCGCGCTGATGCGCAGCAGCCGCACGCGCTCGCCGGTGTGGTCGGACAACGCGCCCCACGCGTACGGCGCGAACACGCGCGTGAGCGACTGCACCGCCGCCAGCAGGCTGATCGTGAAGATCGGCAGGCCCTGGTCCTTGAGCCAGAGCGGCAGGTACGGGTTGAAGAACCCGATGTGCGCGAAGTAGCTGGCCGAGAGCGCCGCAAAGGCGAGCAGATGGCCGCGGCCACCGGGCGCAGGCGCGCCCCCGCTCACAGAAACGAGGACTGCGGGCCCTCGGCCTCGCTCGAAGTGCCGGCATCCGCGCCGCCGGCCGACGCACGGCGACGCTCCTGCGCATGCACGTCGCCGTTCTGCGCGCGGTTGCGCAGTGCATGCTCCATCACCACCAGCGCGAGCATGGCCTCGGCAATGGGCGTCGCGCGGATGCCGACGCACGGGTCGTGGCGACCCTTGGTGACCACTTCGACCGGCTGGTTGTGAACGTCGATCGACTGGCGCGGGCTGATGATCGAGCTGGTCGGCTTGATCGCGATGCTCACTTCGAGATCCTGTCCCGACGTGATTCCGCCGAGCGTGCCACCCGAATTGTTGGTGGTGAAGCCCTGTGGCGTGATCGAGTCGCCGTGCGTGGTGCCGCGCTGCGTGACGCTGGCAAAGCCGGCGCCGATCTCGACGCCCTTCACCGCGTTGATGCCCATCAACGCGTAGGCGATGTCGGAATCCATCTTGTCGAACAGCGGCTCGCCAAGACCGATGGGCACCTTCGATGCAGTCACGCGGATGCGCGCACCGCACGAGTCGCCGGCCTTGCGCAAGGCGTCCATGTAGGCCTCGAGCGCGCCCACGTCGGCCATCGGTGCGAAGAACGGATTGTTCGGCACATGCTTCCAGCTCTCGAACGGAATCACGATCTCGCCGATCTGCGCCATGCAGCCGCGAAACACGGTGCCGTACTTCTCGAACAGCCACTTCTTGGCGACCGCGCCGGCCGCCACCATGGGCGCCGTGAGCCGCGCCGACGAGCGCCCGCCGCCGCGCGGGTCGCGAATGCCGTATTTCTTCCAGTAGGTGAAGTCGGCATGGCCGGGGCGAAACTGCTGGGCAATCTGGCCGTAGTCCTTGCTGCGCTGGTCGGTGTTCTGGATCAGCAGCGCAATCGGCGTACCGGTGGTCTTGCCTTCGTAGACGCCGCTGAGGATCTGCACCGCATCCGGCTCGTTGCGCTGCGTCACGTGCCGGCTGGTGCCGGGACGGCGCCGGTCCAGGTCGCCCTGGATGTCGGCTTCGGTCAACGCCATGCCGGGCGGACAACCGTCGATCACGCAACCGATCGCAGGGCCATGGGATTCACCAAAGTTGGTGACTGCGAAAAGGGTGCCGAAGGTGTTGCCGCTCATGGGGCGGAATTATCTCCCGGAGCTTGTACCGAATCCGACCGGCCGTGGCCGAACGGCGTATGGACAGTCGCCGCGACGCTGAATAACGTTGCACCCAGTCGAATTCCCGGCCCGCCCGCACAAAGGTCTTCATGCAGCCCCATCTCCAGATTCGTTGCATCGCTCCCCGGCTCTATGCCTACAGCCTGAGTGCCGGCGGTGCGCCAACACAGCTTGTCGAAGAAACCACGCTCGAATCCCTCGAACGCTGTCTCGGCGATGCGGGCGATTCCCTGGGTGCCTATTTCGCCAGCGTGCAGATCAGCATCGAAGGCCGGCTGCTCGGCAGCTTCGCGGTCGGCCTGGTGCAGCGCAACGCGATGGCGGTGGCGAGCCAGTTGCGCGAGAAGCTCATCCGGGAACACAGGCGCCCGGAGGACGCGGCACTGCCGCTGCCGTAGCCCGCGTCGAGCCATCGGCGCTCCGCGATCGGGAATGCTTTATGCATGCTGCGGCGCAGCATCACCCCCACCCGCGAAGGAGCGCCCCATGCTGGATCGAACCGCCACCAAGTTCTCCCACGTCAAACCCGGCGACACGCAATTCGTGTCGGGCGGTTTGCGCGATTTCTTTCTCTACCGCGACCTGGGCGTGGCCGAAGCGACCAACGGCCAGGTGATCGCGCACCTCGTCAAGGCGAACATGCCCCCCGAAGAGGGCACGGGCTGGCACCGACATGAGGCGAATTTCCAAATCGTCATCATGACCAAGGGCTGGGCCAAGTTCATGTACGAAGACCAGGTCACGCTGGTCGAGGCCGGCGACGTGGTGCACCAGCGCCCCGGCATTCGCCACTACCTGTTCGACTACTCGCCCGACATGGAGTACCTGGAGATCGTCTCGCCGGCCGACTTCAAGAGCATCGACGTCGACCCGGTCTGCGAGGTTCCGGCGCCCACGCCCTGGAAGTGAGCGGCGTGCGCGCTGGGTTGCGAGTTTTCAGCACTTCTTGAAAACTCCGCAAGCCAAGCGACAATGGCCGCATGGCCACCGCACCCGCCCTCCCTCCCCTCAACCGCCAGTTTGTCGCCCACTTCGGCGAGATGGGCAGCAAGTGGGGCATCAACCGCACTGTGGGGCAGATCTATGCGCTGATCTACCTGTCGGAGCGTGCACTCAACGCCGACGAGATCGCCGAGTTGCTGGAGTTCTCGCGTTCCAACGTGAGCATGGGACTGAAGGAACTGCAGGCCTGGCGGCTGGTGCGGCTGCGGCACCTGCCGGGCGACCGGCGCGAGTACTTCGAGGCGCCGTCAGACGTGTGGGAGATTTTTCGCGTGCTGGCCGAGGAGCGGCGCCGTCGCGAGATCGAGCCGACACTGTCGATGCTGCGCAATGCGCTGCTCGAGTCACCGACCAGCGAGGCCGAGCGTCATGCGCAGGAACGCATGCGCGAGATGCACGACCTGATCGACCGGCTGATGAAGTGGTTCGATGACGTGCAGCGGCTCGCGCCCGAAACCGCAATGCAGCTCATGGGCATGGGTGCGACGGTGACGAAGGTGCTGACGCTCAAGGACCGCATCACGGGCGGTTCCGCCAAGAAGAAAAAACCGGCGGGCGGGTAGCGCTGGGGAGCTTTGTTCGGGGCGCGATCACGCCGATGGGGGACATTCGCGGAGGGGGACACCCGGTGGCCTGCGCACACCCCCGAACAGACCGCGAACAAGCCTCAGAGCCGCTCCTGGCCCTGCGGCGACTCGGGCGTCCCGAGCTTTTCACGACGGATGGCGTCGTCGTCCATGAGCTCGTACCACATGGCGTTGAGCACGGCGAAAGCGGCTGCCAGCGGCAGGCCGAGGATCCACGAGAAGTACCACATGTTGTTGTCCTGTTTGCGCTGATCAGTAGGCGTGTCCGCTCTCTTCGCGGATCGCAGCTTCGTCCACCTTGCCCCACAGCACGTGGTAGACCCAGGTGGTGTAGGCCACGATGAGCGGAATGAAGATGCCCGTGACCACCAGCATGATGAACAGCGTGAGATGGCTCGATGACGAGTCCCACACCGTGAGGCTCGCGCGCGGGTCGATCGACGAGGGCAGGATGAACGGGAACATCGAGGCGCCCACGCTCAGGATGATGCCGGCGATACCGAGCGCGGCGGCCAGCAGCGCAAGCCCGCCGCGGCGCAGTGCCAGGGCCAGCAGCGCACCCAGCGCGCCGACAAAGCCCGCCGCCGGTGCCGCCAGCGTCCACGGGTGCGCCGCGTAGTTGAGGAACCACGCACCGGCATGCAGCTCCGCCGTCTTGAGCATCGGGTTGGAAGGGCCGATCGCATCGACCGGGCTGGTGATGCGATAGCCACCGATATACCCCCACAGCATCACACCGGCCAGCGCATAGAGCGCGACCGTCAGCACTGCGGCGACCATGCCGTACTGGCGCGCGCGTGCAGCGACCGGCCCCTCGGTCTTGAGCACCAGCCAGGCCGCGCCGTGCATCACCATCATCGCCACCGACACCAGCCCGCACAGCAAGGCGAACGGATTCAGCAAGCCGAAAAAGCTGCCGTCATAGAAGATGTGCATGTCGCCCGAAAAGCGGAACGGCACGCCCTGCAGCACGTTGCCCATCGCCACGCCGAAGATCAGCGCCGGCACGAAGCCGCTGAAGAACAGCACCCAGTCCCAGCGCGCACGCCAGGCCGGCTCTTCGCGCTTGCTGCGGAACTTGAAGGCCACGGGCCGCAGGATGAGCGCCGTGAGGATCACGAACATCGCGAGGTAGAAGCCCGAGAACGACACCGCATACAGCTGCGGCCAGGCCGCAAAGATGGCGCCGCCACCGACGATCAACCACACCTGGTTGCCTTCCCAGACCGGGCCGACGCTGTTGATGACGACGCGGCGCTCGACATCCGTGCGTGCCGCAAAAGGCAGCAGGATGCCGCTGCCGAGATCGAAGCCGTCGGTGATGGCAAAGCCCACCAGCAGCACGCCGATGAGCGCCCACCAGATCAGGCGCAATGTGTCGTAGCCCAGAAGTTCATGCAGGGTCATGGCTTACTCCGTTGCGGAAATGGGCAGGCGCGCCGCCGCCGCAGTGCGCGGGTGAGGGGCACCGACATGCGGCGCGTGCTCCTGCTGCGGCCCCTTGCGGATGGCCTTGAGCAGCAGCTTCATCTCGATGAAGAACAGCACGGTGTAGATCGCGATGAAGCCGCCGAGCGTGAGCAGCAGCGTCTTCACGCCGAGGTTCGACACCGCCACCGCCGTCGGAAGCACCCCTTCGATGACCCAAGGCTGCCGGCCGAACTCGGCCACCAGCCAGCCGGCCTCGATCGCAATCCACGGCAGCGGAATCGCGAACACCGCGACTTTCAGCAGCCAGTGGTAGCGGTCGAGCCGGCGGCGCGCCGACAGCACGAAGAAGGTGCCCGTGAGCAGGATTAGCAGCATGCCGATGCCCACCATGACACGGAACAGCCAGAACAGCGGCGCCACCTGCGGCACCGTGTCCCACGCGGCCTTGGCGATCTGCTCGTCGGTGGCCTGGCGTGGGTCGTCGACATAGCGCTTGAGCAGCAGCGCATAGCCCAGGTCGGGCCCGTTGTTCTCGAAGGTGTCGCGCACGCCCTGCGAAACGGTCTGCGTGCTGCCGGCCGCGCGAATCTGCTGCAGCGCGTCGTAGGCCTTGACCCCGAGGCGGATGCGCACTTCGGCGCGCTTCACGAGTTCATCGATGCCGGGAATCACGGTGTCGAGCGAGCGCGTGCCGATCAGGCCCATCACGACGGGAATGTGAACCGCATAGTGCGTCTCGCGCGCCGTCTGGTCCGGGAAACCGAACACGGTGAATGCGGCCGGCGCCGGCTTGGTTTCCCACATGCCCTCGACCGCGGCGAGCTTCATCTTCTGGTGCTCGGTGGAAAGGTAGCCGCTCTCATCGCCGAGCACCACCACCGAGAGCGAGGCCGCCAGGCCGAACGAAGCCGCCACCGTCATCGAGCGCTTGGCCAGCTCGATGTGCCGGCCCTTGAGCAGGTACCAGGCCGACACGCCCAACACGAACACGGCGGCGCACACATAGCCGGCCGACACCGTGTGCACGAACTTGGCCTGGGCCACCGGGTTGGTCAGCACCGCGAAGAAGTCCGTCACTTCCATGCGCATCGTCTGCGGATTGAAGGCCGAGCCGACCGGGTTCTGCATCCAGCCATTGGCGATCAGGATCCACAGCGCCGAGAAGTTGGAGCCGATCGCCACCGCCCAGGTGGTGAGCAGATGCCCGAGCTTTGAGAGCTTGTCCCAGCCGAAGAAGAACAGGCCGACGAAGGTGGCTTCCATGAAGAAGGCCATGAGCCCCTCGATGGCCAGCGGCGCACCGAAGATGTCGCCGACATAGTGGCTGTAGTAGCTCCAGTTCATGCCGAACTGGAACTCCATCACCACGCCCGTGGCTACGCCCATCGCGAAGTTGATGCCGAACAGCACGCCCCAGAACTTGGTCATGTCGCGCCAGATCACGCGGCCCGTCATCACATAGACGGTTTCCATGATGGCCAGGATGATCGACAGCCCGAGCGTGAGCGGCACGAACAGGAAGTGGTACAGCGCCGTGACGGCGAACTGCAAACGCGAGAGTGCAACGATGTCGAGATCCATGGGGAGTCCTTATTCCTTGTTCAATCGGGTCGCAGCGCGAGCAGCGCGGCCTGGAAGGCGTCGCTGCCGCGCTGCAGGTCGGCCACGATGCGGCCCTCCCGCATGCAGACCAGCCGATCCGCCACCTCGGCTTCGCGCCGCAGATGGGTGGCGATCAGCAGGCTGCGCCCGCCCGCCCGCGCACGCAGCCGCGCCAGCACGTCGTTGGCTGTTGCCGCATCGAGCGCCTCGGTCGGCTCGTCCATCACCCACAGGGGCGTGTCGCGCAGAAAGAGCCGGGCCAGCGCAAGCCGACGCGATTGCCCGGCCGACAGGCCGAGCCCGCCCTCGCCCAGCGCGGTGTCCAGGCCCCGGGCCATGGCGCGCACTTCGTCGGCGAAACCCGCCGCCTGCAGCACGGCCCACAGGCGCGCATCGTCGGCCGAAGGATCCGCCAGCCGCAGGTTGTCGCGCAAGCTGTCCTGAAAGAGTTCGGTGCGCTGCGTCAGCAGGCAAGCGACCTGCCGCGCCACCGAGCCGGTGCGCGGCGCCATTTCGCCGGTGATGACGGCCAGCAGTGTCGACTTGCCCGCGCCGCTCGGGCCGATCAGCGCCACGCGCTCGCCGGCCGCCATGTGCAGCGAGAGCTGCTGCAGCGCCGGCGCGGCGCTGCCGGGGTGCGCGGCAGTAACGTCGACCAGTCGCAGGGCGAAAGCCGTTGCGTCGTTGAACGATGGCACCTCCCCCTCTTCGGAAGCAGCCATCCGCGGCGCCAACCGCTTTACCGCAAGCCAGGTGCGACCCGCATCGAGTGCACCGCGCCGCAGCGCTGCAAAGGGCTCGACCGCGGTGAGCGCGACCAGCAACGCCAGCGCCGCGGCCGGCGCGCCGATGGTGCCCACATCCGCCAGCACACCAACGCCCAGCAGCACGGCAACCAGGGTCAGCGTGCCGGCACTGCCGTAGCCGAGGCCGGCCGCGGTCTCCAGCCGGTTCAGCGCGCAGTCGGCCTGGGCCAGACGAAGGTCGGCCTGGGCCAGGGCTTCGCGCTGCGCGTCGATGCGGCCGGCCATCACCAGGTCGGTCTGTCCTGCGACCAGGTCGACCGCGCGGGCACGCAAGGCTTCGATCGCATGCGCGCGCAGGATGGCTGGCCGGCGCGCGCGCCGCGCGACCAGCACCGCCATGCCCCAGCCGCTGGCGACGAGCCACAGCGCGAGCCCGATGCCCATGCCTGCGTGCATGACACCGAGGATCACGCCGGCCAGCAGTGCGGCGCCGAGCGCGGCCACGGCGGGCACGATGAGCCGCAGGTAAAGCGTCTCGAGCGCATCGATGTCCGAGGTCAGCCGAAACAGCAGTTTGGCCGGCTGCATCAGCAGCGCGCGGGCCGCTTCGGCACGGGCCCAGCCGCGGAACAGCCGCACGCGCAACGCGGCCAGCACGCCGAAGGTCGCGTCGTGCGTGACCAGCCGCTCGGCATAGCGCGACAGCGTGCGGCCGACCGCGAGCAACCGGATCCCGGCAGACGGTGCGAACACGTCGAACATGAAGGCCGTGGCGAGGTTCAGGCCGGCCAGCGCGGTTGCCGTGATGAACCAGCCCGACAGGCCGAGCAGCGCCATACCCATGAGCACGGTCAGCGCCGCGAGCAAGGCGCCCCACAGCAGCGCGCGCGGCTGCGCGGCGAGGAAGGGGCGCAGCACTGGCCGCAGTTCACGCCACGTGGTCATTGGAGTGCCTTCGCTCATGCGGCCTCCTTCAGGGGCAGTGCATCGAGTTCGATCACGCGCCCCATGCGCGCGGCCAGCACCGGGTCGTGGGTCGCGGCGATCAGCGTCTTGCCACGCGCCAGCACCATCAACGCATCGGCCACGCGCTCGGCGGTTTCGGTGTCAAGGTGTGCGGTGGGCTCGTCGACCAGCAGCAGGTCGGCCTGGGGATGCACGACCACGCGGGCCAGCGCCAGCCGCACCGCCTCGCCGCCCGACAGGCCATGGCCGCCCTCGCCCAGCGCCACGCCCGGCTCGGCCTGTGCCACGGCCTGCAACTGGGCGAAGTGCATCGCCGCCTCGACCTGCGCCGGGCCGACGCCGGTGCGTCCGAGCGCGACGTTGGCCCCGACCGGGCCGCTGAACACATGCGGCCGTTGCCCCATCCAGCCGATGCGCTGGCGCAGCGCCGCGACGCTGCGTTCGGTCAGCGGCACGCCGCCGATCTCGATCTCGCCGCGCGCGGCCGGCACCAGCCCGGCCAGCAATGACAGCAGCGCCGTCTTGCCCGAGCCGCTGGCGCCCATCAGCGCGACATGCTCGCCGGCCGCGATGCGAAGCTCGTAGCCTTCGAACAAAGGTGCTTCGCCCGGGTGGGCGAAGTGCAGGTCGCGCACGGCGACCGACGGCGCCGAACGCGGGTGGCGCGTGCCGAGGGCGGGGTCGGTGCGCACGACGACAGCATGCCCGCCGGGCAGCGGCACCGCGGGGTGCCCGAGCTGTGCCAGTGCCTGCAATGCTGCCTCGCCGGCCGCGCGGTCGTGCCATACCGCAGCGAGCTCGCGCAGCGGCTCGAAGAACGCCGGCGCCAGCAGCAGGACGAAAAGACCCTGCCCCAGGCTGAGCGAATCTCCCCAGGCGCCGAAATGCAGCGTTCCCAGTAGGTGGAAGCCGATGTACACCGCCACCATCGCCACGCCGAGCGCCGAGAACAGCTCCAGCACGGCAGACGACAGGAACGCGATGCGCAACACGGCCATGGTGCGCCGGCGCAGCGACTGCGCTGCATCGCCCAGGCGGTCGGCCGTGGCGTCGACCGCGTCGAGCGCACGCAAGGTGGCAAGGCCGCGCAAGCGGTCGAGCAGGAACGCATTCATGCTGCCCATCTCGACCATCTGCGCCTTGCTCGCCGCCTGCGCGCGCAGGCCGACGATGACCATGAACACGGGAATCAGCGGCGCCGCCAGCAGCAGCACCAGCGCCGCCACCCACGACAGGCTCGCCACCACCGCCAGGATCACGCAAGGCACCACCATGACGCGCCAGCGCGCCGGCTGGTAGCGCACCAGGTACGGCACGATGGCCTCGGCCTGCTCCGCCAGCACGCTCGCCGCCAGCCCCGAGGGCGCCCGGCCGCGATCCAGCGGCGAGCCTGCCGACAGCGCGCCGACGACCTGGGCGCGCACCGACGACAAATGGGCACGGGCACGCGTGAACACGCGCCGCGCACCCCAGGCCTCGCAGGCGGCCCGCAACAGGCCGAGCAGGAGGATGCCGCCGGCCGGCATCAGCACGCCGGCGAAGCCGGCGCCAGACGCCAGTCCTTGAACTGCCCACGCCAGCAGCGCGGCCTGCGGCAGCCAGAGCAGCGCCGCAGCGCCCTGCACCACGCTGCCGGCCTCCGGCCGCGCAAGCGAACGCAGGGACGCGGCAGGCGAAGGCGGATGCTTCATTTTTGAATTCGTGTATTTTCAGTAATTACTGAACTTTTCGGAATTTTAACCGATACCGCCGCGCTTGGCTTGAGGCCACGCCGCTCCAACGCGAGCGACGCCGGCGCTAAGCTATGCCGTCACGGCGATCCAGCCGACGGAGCAGAGAAGTTGAAGATCCTTTCCATCACGCCGACCTACTTTCCTGAAGTCGGGGGTATCGAGTCGCTCGTGCGGGAACTGGCCATGCGAACCGCAAGCCACGGCTTCCGGATGGACGTTGCGCACGTCTCGGCAAAGCATGAGGCGTTTTCCGTGAGCGAACAGGACGGCCTCAGCGTATACCGGGTGCCGGTGGCCGGCAATCGCCTGGTCGGGTACGCGCGGGGCCTGGGCCGCCTGGCCGCCGGATACGACCTGCTGCATGTACACGACCCGCAATTGATGATGCTCACCGGCAACGTGCTGCTGCAGTGCCGCCGCGTTCCTGCGCTGGTCAGCCCGCACGGCGGGTTTCGCCACACACGGCAGCATGGCGCATTCAAGTGGCTGCACGAGCACCTGCTGCTGCGCCGGCTGCTGTCGCACTACCGCAAGGTTCTTCCGGGCAGCGACTCCGATCTGGCGTACTTCAGCGGCTTTTCGGACAACATCGAGAAGTGCGAACCCGGCGTCAACTGTTCGAAATTCCAGGCCGGCATCCTCACCGCCGCGCCCGATCCGACCCGCTGGATCTACTGGGGCCGCTGGTCGCGCAACAAGCGGATCGACGCCGTCATCGACACCGTGGCGATGGCGCGGGATCGCGGCATCGCGATCGACCTGCTCATCGCCGGGCCCGACTTCGACAAGCTGGGCGCCGGGCTGCAGGCGAAGATCGACGGGCTCGGACTGGGCGGATCGATCCGCATGCATCCCTACATCGACGATGCCGCCTTGTTGCAGGAGCTGCGCCAGCGCACCGTGTTCATCACCGGCAGCGAATACGAAGGCTTCGGTATCGGCATCATCGAGGCCATGGCCGCCGGCAAGATCGTGCTCTGCCGCGACGTGGCGCCGATCAACGGCTTCGTCGACCGCGGTGCCACGGGCTTCTTCCTCGACTTCGAGGCTGGCGAACGGGATCTGGCCGTGTTGCGCGAGGTCACCGGCCTCAGCGCGGAACGATGCCGGGCGATGTCGGCTGCCGCGCAGTTGAAGGCCCGGCGCCATGACTGGGACTCGGTGGCGCGGCGATTCACCGAGCACTATGCGCAGGCATTGGCCGGCACCGACGCCAGCGCCGCCATGCGCCCGCGCTAACTCGCCACGATGGCGCCGCAGGCGAGCAAGCCGGCAAAGAGGCCCAGCACGAGCCGCCACGACGCAGGGCGCGTTTCGACCTGACGGTACAGCACGACCGCAGCGGCGACAGACAGCACCAGTGCCGCGAGCAGCCCCAGCGCATCGATCCAGGCCGACTGCGGCGCCCAGTAGTCCACGACCGCATTGACCGCCAGGATCACCGGGAAGTGGATCAGGAACAGTGCATATGAAATGCGCCCCACCTGCAGCAGCGGCAGCGCCAGCGTCGGCCAGCGGGCGGGCGCCAGCCAGTGCCGGTGGTCGGCCAGCACGATCGCGAGCGCCGTGACCAGCGCCACCACGATGCGGCTGCGCCAGTCGAGCGCAAGGGCCGCAACGCCGAGCAAGCCGAGCAGCGCCACCGCGATGCGCCAGCTGCTCGCGCGCGTGGCGCGGCCGATCCAGAAGCTCAACATGCCGAGCCCGTAAGCGCCGAAGAAATAGATCGCCGTGGCATCGAGTGCCGGGCGCCGGTTGAACACTGCCAGCGAGATCGCGACCAGCCCCAGCACCAGCGCAACGGCGAGCCAACGAGCACGCGCCGGCGAAAAACGCCAACGTCGCTGCATCCAGCCCGCCAGCCCGAACACCGCGAGCGTGAGCGCGAACAGCTGGAAGTCGATGGCCACGTACCAGATGCCGGCCGACAGCGCCTCGTACCCCAGCAAATCCTGCAGCAAGAGTCCGTGCGCGATGAGCTGCGGCAGGCTCGGCGCGTCCGGCACCGAAGCGTCGTCGAGCCAGGGCCGCACGGCTGCCGCGACCAGCACGCTGACGGTCAGCGCCGCCAGGTAGGGCATCACGAGCCGCCCGTAGCGCAGCATGAGCATGCGGGTGGCCGTGCGGTCACCGCGCAGCACGCCGGCCGGCGCCAGGCTCACGGCCGCGAGGAAACCGGCAATCACCAGGAAGACCTGAACCGCGAGCCGGCCGTCTTCGGCCAGCCAGCCGAACACCGCCGGCGCGAGCGACGCCGCGCCCTCGGCCAGCGGCCCGTAGCGAACCAGGTGATGCCCGACGATCAGCAGGCACGCGATGCCTTTGACGGCATCGAGCAGCGGCATGCGACCAGCCGCGGACTGCTGCGGCAAGGTGGCCACGTTGCAGGCCGGCGGTTAGAGGGAAAGGCGTTGGCGCGCGGCCAGGTATTCGCGCTTGAGCTTCTCGATGTAGGCGGCAGCGCTCGCCACTTCGGTGATGGCGCCGATGCCCTGCCCCGAACCCCAGATGTCTTTCCAGGCCTTCGCCTTGCTGCCCTCGCCGCCGCCGAAGTTCATGGTTTTCAGATCGCCTTCGGGCAAGTTTTTCGGATCCATGCCGGCCGCGACGATCGACGGTGCGAGGTAGTTGCCATGAACGCCGGTAAAGAGGTTGGAGTAGACGATGTCGTCGGAGGTACCGTCGACGATCGCCTGCTTGTAGCCCTCGCTCGCGCGGGCTTCTTCGGTCGCGATGAACGCGGTGCCGATGTAGGCGAAGTCGGCGCCCATGGCCTGCGCCGCGAGCACCGCATCGCCGGTAGAGATCGCGCCCGACAGCGCGATCGGACCGTCGAACCACTGGCGGATCTCCTGGATCAGCGCGAACGGGCTCTTCACGCCCGCATGGCCGCCCGCGCCGGCCGCCACGGCGATGATGCCGTCGGCGCCCTTCTCGATCGCCTTCTTCGCGAAGGTGTTGCTGATGATGTCGTGCAGCGTGACGCCGCCGTAGCTGTGCACCGCGTCGTTCACGTCGGTGCGCGCGCCGAGCGAGGTGATGACGACCGGCACCTTGTACTTCACGACCATTTCCATGTCGTGCTCGAGGCGGTCATTGCTCTTGTGCACGATCTGGTTGATGGCGAACGGCGCGGCCGGCTTGTCGGGATTGGCCTTGTTGTACGCCGCGAGTTCTTCGGTGATCTCGATCAGCCATTCCTCGAGCTGCGCCGCCGGCCGCGCGTTGAGCGCCGGCATCGCACCGATCACGCCGGCCTTGCATTGGGCAATCACGAGCTTGGGGTTGCTGATGATGAACAGCGGCGACCCGATGATGGGCAGCGGCAGGTTCGCGAGCACGGGGGGCAGTCTGGACATGTTGTCTCCGGATTCTCGGTATGCGGGTTTATAAGAGAGAAGTGCCTGCGGCGCCCGTCCTATGGGCGACAGGCGCTATCAAATCAATAGCATCAATCAGAACGCGTCGAGCGCCAGCGCCGTGACGCTCTCCGCGCCGCCGATGATGCTGTCGCGCACTCCCGGCACCTTGTTCAGGATGTGCTCGGCATAGAAATGCGCGGTCGCGACCTTGGCCTGCATGAAGGCGACGTCGACGTTCCGCGACGCCTGGTCTTCGGCAATGACCAGCGAGCGCGCGAGTTGCCAGCCGGCCACGAGGTTGCCGGCCAGCATGAGGTAGGGCACGCTGCCTGCGAACACCGCGTTGGGCGATGCCTTGGTCTGCCCCGCGACGAACTCCACCACCTCGACGAAGGCCTCGCGCGCGGCCTTCAGGCGCCGATGCACCGCGGCCGATGCGGCGCTGTCGCGCTTGGCGAGTTCGGCCTCGGTCTTCTCGATCTGTGCGGCGATGGCCTTGGCGGTCTGGCCGCCGTCGCGCGCGGTCTTGCGGCCGACCAGGTCGTTGGCCTGGATCGCGGTCGTGCCTTCGTAGATGGTCAGGATCCTGGCGTCGCGCATGTACTGCGCCGCGCCGGTCTCCTCGATGAAACCCATGCCACCGTGCACCTGCACGCCGAGCGAAGTCACTTCCTGGCTCATCTCGGTGCTGTAGCCCTTGACCAGCGGCACCATGAATTCGTAGAAGGCCGCGTTCTGCTTGCGCGCATCGGCATCCGGATGGTGGTGCGCCGCGTCGTATGCCGCCGCGGCCACCGACGCCATCGCGCGGCAGCCTTCGGTGTAGGCGCGCATGGTCATGAGCATGCGCTTCACGTCGGGGTGGTGAATGATCGGCGCGCTGGCGTTGATCGAGCCGTCGACCGGGCGGCTCTGCACGCGGTCTTTCGCGTAGGCGACGGCGTGCTGGTAGGCGCGCTCGGCCACTGCGATGCCCTGCATGCCGACCGCGTAGCGGGCCGAGTTCATCATGATGAACATGTACTCGAGGCCGCGGTTCTCCTGGCCCACCAGCAAGCCCACGGCGCCGGGGCCGGCGCTGTCTGCAACGCTCCCCGCCGTGCCGTCGCCGAACTGCAGCACCGCGGTGGGCGAAGCCTTGATGCCCATCTTGTGCTCGATGCTGACGCAGTGCACGTCGTTGCGCGCGCCGAGCGCACCGTCCGCACCGACCACGAACTTCGGCACCACGAACAGGCTGATGCCCTTCACGCCCTCGGGCGCGCCGGTCACGCGCGCGAGCACGAGGTGCACGATGTTCTCGGCCATGTCGTGCTCACCGTAGGTGATGAAGATCTTGGTGCCGAACACCTTGTAGGTGCCATCGGGCTGCGGCTCGGCGCGGCTGCGCACCATCGCGAGGTCGCTGCCGGCTTGCGGCTCGGTCAGGTTCATCGTGCCGGTCCACTGCCCGCTGATGAGTTTTTCGAGGTAGGTGGCCTTGAGATCGTCGGAGCCGGCAGTGAGCAGCGCTTCGGTCGCCCCGTCGCTCAGCAACGGGCACAGGGCGAAACTCATGTTGGCGGAATTGAGCATCTCGGTGCAGGCTGCGCCGATGGTCTTGGGCAGCCCCTGGCCGCCGAACTCGAGCGGGTGCTGCAGGCCTTGCCAGCCGCCGGCCGCGTACTGCGCAAACGCTTCCTTGAAGCCCGGCGTGGTCGTGACTGCGCCATCCTTGAACGACGAGGGGTTGCGGTCGCCGGCCACGTTGAGCGGCGCGATCACGTCCTGGTTGAAACGGGCGCACTCTTCGAGCACGGCTTGTGCGGTTTCAAGGCCCGCGTCTTCGAGGCCCGGCATCTGCGCCACCTGCGCGATGTTCGCGAGGTGTTCGATGTCGAACAGCATGTCCTTGATGGGGGCGGTGTAGCTCATGTCTTGTCTCCTGGCGCTGCATGGGCAGCGGATGCGAAAAGGGCATCGCGAACGATGCCCTCTCGCGTTCGGCAAAGGCGGGTCAGAGCGCCTTGACCAGTTCCGGCACGGCCGTGAACAGATCGGCCACGAGGCCGTAGTCGGCGACCGAGAAGATCGGCGCTTCTTCGTCCTTGTTGATCGCGACGATCACCTTGGAATCCTTCATGCCGGCCAGATGCTGGATCGCGCCCGAGATGCCGGCGGCGATGTACAGCTGCGGCGCGACGATCTTGCCGGTCTGGCCGACCTGCCAGTCGTTCGGCGCGTAGCCGGCGTCGACCGCGGCGCGGCTGGCGCCCAGGCCGGCGTTAAGTTTGTCGGCCAACGGCGCCATCACCTCGGTGAACTTCTCGGCGCTGCCCAGCGCCCGGCCGCCCGACACGATGATCTTGGCGGCGGTGAGCTCGGGGCGCTCGCTCTTGGTGACCTCGCGGCCGACGAAGCTGCTCTTGCCCGAATCGGCCACGCCTTCGGCGGTTTCGACCGCGGCCGAGCCACCAGTGGCGGCCGCGGCATCGAAGCCGGTGGTGCGCACGGTGATGACCTTGGTCGCATCGGCACTCTGCACCGTGGCGATCGCGTTGCCGGCATAGATCGGACGCTCGAAGGTGTCAGGGCTGTCGACCTTGGTGATGTCCGAGATCTGCGCCACGTCGAGCTTGGCGGCCACGCGCGGTGCGACGTTCTTGCCGTTGGCGGTCGAGGGGAACAGGATGTGGCTGTAGCCGGCGGCGATCGCCAGCACCTGCGCGGCGACGTTCTCGGCCAGGTTCTCGGCCAGGCTCGGGCTGTCGGCCACGATGACCTTGGCGACGCCGACGATCTGGGCGGCGGACTTGCCGGCTTCGGCGGCGTTGGCGCCGGCCACCAGCACGTGCACGTCGCCGCTTTGGCAGGCGATGGCCGCGGTCACGGTGTTGAGGGTCGCCGGCTTGACGGTGGCGTGGTCGTGTTCGGCAATAACAAGTACGGTCATGTCGTTGTTCCTCAGATCACTTTGGCTTCGTTCTTGAGCTTGTCCACCAGGGTGGCGACGTCGGGCACCTTGATGCCGGCGCCGCGCTTCGGGGGTTCCGAGACCTTGAGGGTCTTCAGGCGCGGCTTGACGTCGACGCCCAGGTCTTCCGGCTTGAAGACGTCGAGCGTCTTCTTCTTGGCCTTCATGATGTTGGGCAGCGTCACGTAGCGCGGCTCGTTCAGGCGCAGGTCGGTCGTGATGACGGCCGGCAGGCTCAACGAGACGGTTTCGAGGCCGCCGTCGACTTCGCGGGTGACCTGCACCTTGTCGCCGGACACTTCGACCTTGGAAGCGAAGGTGCCTTGCGGCAGGTCGGCCAGCGCGGCCAGCATCTGGCCGGTCTGGTTGGCGTCATCGTCGATGGCCTGCTTGCCGAGGATGATGAGCTGGGGCTGTTCCTTGTCGATCAGCGCCTTGAGCAGTTTGGCAACGGCCAGTGGCTGCAGTTCTTCGGTGGTCTCGACCAGGATGCCGCGGTCGGCGCCGATGGCCATCGCGGTGCGCAGGGTTTCCTGGCATTTCGCGTCGCCGCAGGAGACGGCGATCACTTCGGTGACCACGCCCTTCTCGCGCAGCCGAACCGCCTCTTCGACGGCGATCTCGTCGAAGGGGTTCATGCTCATCTTGACGTTGGCGATGTCCACGCCCGATCCATCGGACTTCACGCGAACCTTGACGTTGTAATCGACGACCCGTTTGACAGGTACCAGAACCTTCATTGGTATGACTCCATTGAATTGGGAAACCGGGGGAATGCAGGGCAACCGACCATTCTAGGGCGCCGGTCTTCTGCAAGACAGAAAATAGAACGATCGTGCTTTTTCGTGATTATAGGCGAGTGTCGGCCGGTGGCGAAACGGTGGCCGGCAAAGACTCGACGCGCACCACGCGCTGAGGATACGGAATGTCGATGCCCGCACTGCGCAGGCCATCGAGGATCGCGATGTTGATCGCCGAACGCAGGTTGTCCTTGCCCTTGTCGGGGTCGGCCACCCAGAAATGCAGGCTGAATTCGAGCCCGTCGGGCGCGAAGTTCATGAGGTAGGCCGCGGGCGCCGGATCGGCCATCACGCGCGGCTGCGCGGCGGCGGCCTCCGTCAGGATGGCCTGCACCTGCGCCACGTCGCTGTCGTAGCCGACCACGATGCCGGTCGTGATGTTGAATTTGCGATCGGCCAGCGAGAGGTTTTCGACCCGGCTCGTGATGAGCGACTCGTTCGGCACGATCGACTCGCGCCCGTTGCCGGCGCGCACCAGCGTGTAGCGGGTCTTGATGTCGGTGATGCGGCCTTCGAAGCCGTCGACCTTGACGTTGTCGCCGATGCGGATCGAGCGTTCCAGCAGGATCACGAATCCGCTCACATAGTTGGCCGCGAGTTTCTGCAGGCCGAAGCCCAGGCCCACGCCCAGTGCGCCGCCGAGCACCGACAGCGCGGTCAGGTCGACCCCCACCGCGGACAACGCGAACAGCAATCCGATCAGCAGCAGAAAGGCGCGGATCGCATTCGACGCGACCTTGCGCATCGACAGGTCGGTGACGGCTTCGCGGAGGATGCGCTTCTCGATGGTCGACGCGATCCAGAGCGCGATCACCAGCACCACGCCGGCCGAGAAGATGCCCTCGAAAATGGTGCGCAGGCTCACGCGCGATTTGCCGAACGCCAGCGTGATCTCGTCGAGTTCGGCCAGCACCGGCGGCAGCAGCCCGATGATCCAGAGCACGGCGGCGATCCAGGCCAGCCAGGAAATGGTGCGCTCGATCAGCTTGGCCAGCGCCGATTGCGGAAACACCCGCTGCAACACCCGCGCGAACAGCCGGATCGCTGCCAGCGACAAAAACACCGGCACCGCAATGCGCAGCACCAGCACTGGCTGAAAGCCGAGCACCGCGCGCCGCGCCAGGTCGGTCAGCAGCAGTGCGAGCAGCGGAAACAGCAGCCCGTCGAAGGTGCGTTGGCCGAACCAGATCGAATCCCCGGGCTGGTCGCGCCCGAACCACCTGCAGACCGCCCAGGCCAGCCCCACGCAGACAACCAGCGCCGCCAGCTCGACCGAGAGCGTGCGGAATTCGACCTGGCCCAGGCGCTGGCTGAAGTCGCTGATGAACATCTACAGATCGGCCAGCACGCGCACGTGCGCTTCGACGCTGCGGGCCAGTGCATCGAGGTTGTAGCCACCTTCGAGCAGCGAGACGATGCGGCCGTCCGAATAGGCGCGCGCCACGTCGCGGATGCGGCTGGTGATCCAGGTGTAGTCGTTTTCGTTGAGGCCCATCTGGCCCATGTCGTCGTCGCGGTGGGCGTCGAAACCGGCACTGATAAAGATCATCTGGGGCTGGAATTCCTCGAGCCTCGGGATCCACATCATCTCGACCAGTTCGCGCACGTCCATGCCCTTGGTGTAGGCCGGCACCGGCAGGTTGAGCATGTTGGGCGCAGGGTGCTCGGTGCCGCTGTACGGGTAGAACGGATGCTGGAAAAACCCGACCATCAGCACGTGCGGATCGTTCGAGAGAATGTTCTCGGTGCCGTTGCCGTGGTGCACGTCGAAGTCGACGATGGCAACGCGCTCCAGGCCATGAACCTCGATCGCATGGCGCACCGCGATCGCGATGTTGTTCAGAAAGCAGAACCCCATCGCCTGGTCGCGGCAGGCATGGTGGCCGGGCGGGCGCACGGCGCAGAACGCGTTTTCGACTTCGCCGCGGATCACGGCATCGGTGGCTGCGATGGCGGCACCGGCGGCGCGGCGGGCAGCCAGCAGCGTGAATCTGGTGAGCGTTGTGTCGGGGTCGATCTGGGCGTGATCGGGGCCGCCGGCCGGCGCATCGGCCACCAGACGCTGGTTCAGTTCTTCAAGGTGCTCGAGGTGTTCGACGCTGTGCGCCAGGGTGATCTGCTGCAACGTGGCGAGCGGCACATCGATGCGCTCGAGCGCATCGCTCACGCCCGTCATCAGCAATCTGTCCTCGATCGCGTCAAGCCGCTCCGGGCATTCCGGATGGCCTGCACCCATGTGATGCTTCCAGAAATCGCGGTGTGTCAGATACCCGGTTTTGGCCATGTCTCTTGTCGCGCGCCGACCTTATACGGCCAAGGGCCGTGGGCCTTACGGTATTGTTTGCATATGGATACAAAAATGGACGTCGCAGCGAAGCTCGCCAGTTTGCTTGGTCAGCTTAACACGGTGATCGTGGGCAAAGAGGCCCAGGTGCGCGACTGCGTGGCCTGTCTTCTGGCCGGCGGCCACCTGCTGATCGAGGATGTGCCGGGGGTCGGCAAGACCACCCTCGCCCATGCGCTCTCGCATACTTTCGGGCTGCAGTTCTCCCGGGTGCAGTTCACCGCCGACCTGATGCCGGGTGACCTCTCGGGCGTGGCCATCTACGACCGCGCCCAGCAGGCCTTCGTGTTCCACCCCGGACCGATCTTTGCGCAGGTGCTGCTGGCCGACGAAATCAACCGCGCCAGCCCGAAGACCCAGAGCGCGCTGCTCGAAGCGATGGAAGAAAAACAGGTCACGGTGGAAGGCGAAACACGGCCGCTGCCCACGCCGTTCTTCGTGATTGCCACGCAGAACCCGCACGACCAGCTCGGCACCTTCGCGCTGCCCGAATCGCAGCTGGATCGCTTCCTGATGCGCATTTCGCTCGGCTACCCGGATCGCGCGGCCGAACGCGAACTGCTGGCCGGCGCCGACCGGCGCGAGATGCTGGCCACCCTGCCCGCCTTGCTGACCGCCGGCGAACTGACCGCATTGCAGCAGCGCGTGCAGCAGGTGCATGCGGCCGACCCGCTGCTCAACTATGTGCAGGATCTGGTGGCTGCCACACGCAATGGCCGCTGGTTCCTGCAGGGCTTGTCGCCGCGCGCCGGCATCGCGGTGCTGCGCGCTGCCAAGGCGCAGGCGCTGCTGGCCAATCGCGACTACGTGGCGCCTGACGATGTGCAGGCAGTGCTGCCGCAAACCGTGGCGCACCGCATGACGCCGGTGGGCGATGCAGGCCGCGGCGCCGTCGAGCAGGTGCGCGCGATGATCGCAGCCGTGCCGCTACCGTAGCAATGGCTCACCCCCTTGCGGCCCTGCGCAGTCGCATCGACGGCTGGTTCCTGTCGCGCCGGCCGCCGTCGGACACCATCGAACTCACGCAGCGCAACGTCTACATCGTGCCGACGCGCGCCGGCTGGATGCTGGGCGCCACGCTGCTGGTGCTGCTGATCGCCTCCATCAACTATCAGCTCAACCTGGGCTATCTGCTGACCTTCCTCTTGGCCGGCAGCGTCGCCGTCGGCATGCACGTGTGCCACGGCACGCTGCGCGGACTGGCCATGCACCTGATAGCGCCCGATGCGCAGTACGCGGGCACTGCAGCCGTCTTTCGCGTGGTGCTGCACAACGCGCGGCGCGGCGTGCGCTATGGCATCGGGCTCAGCGTGCGCGGCAGCGGGCAATGGGCTTGGGCCGACGTGCCGGCCGAGGGCAGCGAAACGGTCGAGGTTGCCTTCAAGCCTTCGACCCGGGGCCTGCATGCCGTGCCGGCGCTGACGGCCGAGACGCGTTTTCCGCTCGGCACCTTCCGCGTGTGGACGGTCTGGCGGCCCGCGGCCAGGGTGCTGGTGTACCCCTCGCCGGAACCGCATCCGCCGCCGCTGCCACCGGGCGAGCCGCTGGCCGGACAAGCCTCTTCCGCCATGGCCGCATCGCAGATCGCGGGCGAGTATGACGGCGTGCGGGCTTACCGGCGCGGAGATCCGCTCAAGCTGGTGGTCTGGAAGAAGGCGGCGCGCGCACAGGCGACCGGCTCGAGCGAACTGGTGAGCCGCGACACGCAGCAGGCCCAGCGCCAGGAACTCTGGCTCGATGCGCAGGCAGCGGGCTTGCCGGAACTCGAAGCCCGGCTGTCGCGGCTGTGCGCCTGGGTGCTGATGGCGGATCGGCTCGGCGTGGACTACGGCTTGCGTGTCGGTGCCCTGCAAGTGAAACCGGCGCAAGGCGAGGCACATCGCAGGCGCTGCCTGGAGGTGCTGGCGACATGCTGAAGCAACTCGCCTCGCTCCCCAGAGACGCCAGAGACACGCTGTTCCTGCTGGTGGTGATCGCACTCATCGTGCTGCCGCAGGTCGGCAACCTGCCGCTCTGGTGCAGCGCCCTCACCGCCATCGTGCTGGTCTGGCGCGGCAGCCTCGCGGTGCAGGCCAAGCCGCTGCCGGGCCGGTGGTGGCGCGCCGCCCTGCTGGCCGTGACGCTGGCCGCCACCTTCGCCACGCACCGCACCCTGCTCGGCCGCGATGCCGGCGTGACCATGGTGGTGGTGCTGCTCGCGCTCAAGACGCTGGAACTGCGTGCGCGACGCGACGCGTTCGTGATCTTCTTTCTGGGCTTCTTCGCGATGCTCACCAATTTTTTCTACTCGCAGTCGCTGCTGACCGCGTTGGCAATGCTGCTGGCGCTGCTGGGCCTGCTGACCGCCCTGGTCAACGCCCACATGCCGGTGGGCCGGCCGCCGCTGTTGCAGGCGGCACGCACGGCCGGCTGGATGGCGCTGCTGGGCGCGCCGATCATGCTGGTGCTGTTCATGCTGTTCCCACGGCTCGCGCCGCTGTGGGGCACGCCGGGCGATGCGATGGCCGGGCGCAGCGGACTGTCGGGCACGATGAAGGTCGGCAGCATCGCCCAGCTGGCGCTCGACGACAGCATTGCGGCCCGCATCCGGTTCGAGGGTCCGCCGCCACCGCAGCGCGAACTGTATTTCCGGGGGCCGGTGCTGGCCCGCTTCGATGGCCGCGAGTGGAGTGCGCTGGAGCCCTGGGCGCGCGGATCGGTGCCGGCCAACCTTCGCGTCGAAGGCGCACCGCTGCGCTACCAGGTCACGCTCGAAGCGAGCAACAAGCCGTGGCTGCTCACCCTCGATGCCGCGAAAGACGCACCGAAGGTGCCCGGCTACGAAACCTTCAGCGCGCCGGATCTGCAGTGGTTCGTGAACCGGCCCATCAACGACCTGCTGCGCTACAGCGCCGAGAGCTACACGCAGTTCCGCAGCGGCCCGGAGCGCCGAACGGCCGGCCTGCAGACCTACCTGAACCTGCCGCCGGGTTCCAACCCCCGCACCGTCGCACTTGCCGCGCAGATGCGCAACGACCTGCCCGGCGCCGACACGCCGGCCTTCGTGCAGGCCGCGCTGCAGCGCCTGCGCACCGGCGGCTATGCCTACACGCTCGACCCCGGCGTCTTCGGCAACGACACGGCCGACGAGTTCTGGTTCGACCGCAAGGAAGGGTTCTGCGAGCACATCGCCTCGTCGTTCGTGGTGCTGATGCGCGCGCTCGACATTCCCGCGCGCATCGTCACCGGCTACCAGGGCGGCGAGATCAATGGAGTCGACGGCTTCTGGGTGCTGCGCCAAAGCGACGCGCACGCCTGGGCCGAGATCTGGCAGGAAGGCACGGGCTGGGTGCGCGTCGACCCGACCGGTGCGGTGTCTCCGGGCCGCGTCGGTGCGTTCAACCGGCTGGCGCCGCAACCCGGCTTTTTCGCCGGCGCGATCGGCACCATGAGCCCGACGCTCGCGCAGAACATGCGTGCCGTGTGGGAGGCCGTGAACAACGGCTGGAACCAGTGGGTGCTCAGCTACACCCAAAGCCGCCAGCTCAACCTGCTGAAGAACCTCGGCTTCGACGCGCCAAGCCTGCAGGATCTGGCGACCGTGCTGATCTGGCTGCTGGTGGTCGTGAGCATCGGTGGCGCCGGCTGGACGCTGTGGGAGCGCAGCCAGCACGACCCCTGGCTGCGATTGCTGGGCCAGGCCCGCAGGCGCCTCCGCAAGGCAGGGCTCGACCTGCCCGACGCCGCGCCGCCACGCCGGATGGCACAGCACGTCAATGAGCGCTTCGGCGCGGCCGGCCAGCCGGTACACGACTGGCTGCTGCGGCTTGAAGCGCAACGCTATGCCAGGACGCCGGGCGCTGCGTTGTCGCGGCTGCGCACCGAATTCCGCCGGCTGGCCTGGCCGCATTGAAACCAACGGTGACGGCGTCCGAAGGCCGCCGGCGGGCCGGCACAATCCTCCACCATGCGACGTCTTCTCTCCCACGCCCTCCCTGCCGCCGTCGCCTTGATGGCTTTCTGCGCCTATCCCATAGGGGCTTCAGCCCAGAAAGCTTCTGAAAAGCGAGCGACTGCGGTGCGTGGCGGCGTGCCGTATGCGACGCGCGACGACGCGATGCGCTTCGCCGATGACGTGGCGTCGCGCCGCAACCTCGACCGCGACTGGGTCCGCGCCACTATCGGCGGTGCGCGCCTGCTGTCGAATGTGCCGCGCCTCATGCTGCCAGGGCCGAAGGGATCGCCGAAAAACTGGAACGTCTACCGCAGCCGCTTCATCGACCCGGTGCGCATCGCAGCCGGAGTGCGCTTCTGGCGTGCCAACGCCGACACGCTGGCCCGCGCCGAGGCCGAGTTCGGCGTGCCGGCCGAAATCGTCGTCGGCATCATCGGCGTGGAGACCATCTACGGCCGCAACATGGGCAGCTTCCGCGTGATCGACGCGCTGGCCACGCTCTCGTTCGACTTCCCGCAGGAACACCCGCGCGCGGCCGAGCGGCGCGCTTTCTTTCGCGGCGAGCTCGAGAGTTTTCTGAGCACCGAGAGCCGCACCGCCGAAGACCCGATGGTGCCGCTCGGCAGCTATGCCGGCGCGATGGGCATGCCGCAGTTCATGCCGAGCAGCATCGCCAAGTACGCAATCGACTACGACGGCGACGGCAAGGTCGACCTGGTGAACAGCCCGGCCGACGTGATCGGCTCGGTGGCCAACTACTTCAAGGGTTTCGGCTGGCAGCCGGGCATGCCTTCGATCTTCCCGGTGCGCTTCGACACGGCGCGGCTCAACATGCCGGTGCTGATGGCGCCCGACATCCTGCCGAGCTTCAGCGCCGACAGCTTTGTAGCCGCCGGTGCCGTGCTCGAGGGCGAGGCGCTCAAGTATCCCGGCCTGCTGGCGCTGATCGAGCTGCAGAACGGGCCCGACGCGCCGATCTACGTGGCCGGCACGCGCAACTTCTACGTCATCACGCGCTACAACTGGAGCAGCTACTACGCCATGTCGGTGCTGGATCTCGGCCACGAGGTCAAGGCCGCCATGGAGCAATAGCCGAATCACCGAATCGCCGGCGATGATGCCCTCTGACTTCGAGACTTGCTGGCGCGGCCCATGGGCGGCCCTGAAGCTGGATCCGCCGCCGGAGCTGCTGGACGAGTTGCTCGCACGCTATGCCGAACCGCAGCGCCACTACCACACGCTGCAGCACCTGGGCGAATGCCTTGCCGGTTTCGAGCGCGAGCAGGCGCATGCGGTGCGGCCCGGTGAGGTCGCCATCGCGCTCTGGTTCCACGACGCGATCTACGACGTGCAGGGCCACGACAACGAGGCCCGCAGTGCCGACTGGGCGCGCGCTGCGTTGCAGCGGGCGGGTGCATCCAACGTCGTCGCGCAGCGGGTGCACGCGCTGGTGATGGCGACCTGCCACGATGCCGGGCCGGTCGATGCCGACGCGCAGTTGCTGGTCGACATCGACCTGTCGATCCTCGGTGCGCCGCCCGAGCGTTTTGCCGAGTACGAACGCCAGATCCGCGCCGAGTACGCGCATGTCCCACCCGCGACTTTCGAACCGCGCCGGCGCGAGATTCTGGGCCGCTTCCTGGCGCGCGATCCGCTCTACCTGACCCCGGGGCTGCGCGCGGCGTGCGAAGCCCAGGCCCGCGTCAACCTGCGCGCGGCGATCGGCTGAGTCATACGGGATCGCGCTCTCAGACAAGGAGCTCTGGCCTTTGCCGGCAGTCGCTTCTCGCGCTAGCGCTCCGTGTTGACGTTTCGGGGTAGGCCGCTGGCGGCGGGTGGCCCCTTCCGCGAATGTCCCCCGGGCTTCGCCCTCCTCCTTTATTTCGCTGCAGGGGCCACCCACCACCATCGGCCAGGGCACGCTCGTGGTGTTCAGCGCGAATTGGTCACGCCGCTTCCAGGCTCAGGGCGGTGGGGCACGCTGCGCAGCGAAATAAAGGAGGAGGCCGCAGGCCGGGGGACATTCGCGGAGCAGCGTGCCCCGCCGCCCTGAGCCCACCCCGGAACCTCAGCGCCCCGATCCCGCACCGCTCAAATCAAACGCCGAACGCTGTGAATGCAAGACCGTATCAAGCCGGCACAAGACGCCACCAGCCGGTGCGCAGTGCCTCGCCCTCTTCTTCCACCCAACCGAGCAACAGCCCGTCGGAGCCCGCGCCCTGCAGCGCCAGGCGTTGCAGGGCCTGCGGGTCGCGGCCGACCACGAAGCTCGCGTCGCCCTGCCAGGCCAGCGCCTGGCCGAGCGCGGCGAGCATCAGGGCCGGCTGGCTCTGCATGAAACTGAAAGGCATCGGCAGGCCGCTGCGCAACTGACCAACGCTCGCGCGCGTGGCGCTCTGCGCACCGCTCAGGCTGGCCACGCGCACGCGCGCACCGGTTGGCAAAGCGCTCTCGCCAGCCGCATCGAGACAGCGGCATGCGCCGTAGAGCGCGAGTTCGGCCCACAAACCCAGGCGGCGCGGCCGCTGGCCGAGGCGCTTGGCGAGATCGTTGCGCCAGGCCAAAGGCGGTGGATCGGCTTCGACATGCGAGGCCACGCGCCAACCCGGGATCGCTTCGAGCGTGAAGTTCATGCGCCGCAATCTTCCAGCACCAGCGCCGCATGCCCGCCGCCGAAACCGATCGCATTGAGAAGAACGTAGCGCAACCGATCCGGCGCCTGCGAGGCCAGCGCGAGTTCCAGTGCGGGGTCGATTTCGTGCGTCACGCCGGGCCACGCACCGCTTTCGATGCAGCCGGTGAGCAGCACCAGCTCGGCCGCGCCGGAGGCGCCGAGCGTGTGGCCGATCAGCTGCTTCAGCGCCACCAGCGGCGGCAGCACGCCGAACACCTGCTTCAAGGCAGCGGCTTCGATCGCGTCATTGGCCGGGCTGCCCGCGGCCTGCGGTTTGACGAGGTCGATGTCCTCCGGGCGCAAGCCGCCCTGGTGCAGGGCTGCGCGGCACATCGCGATCACCGCGCCCGCTTCGGCACCGGTCGGGTTGCTGCCGTCCACCACGTTGGCACCGCCGGCAATGCGCCAGCGTGCGGGCACGGCGTCAAGCCAGAGCGCGGCCACGGCTTCGCCCAGTACTAGGCCGTCGCGCTGCGCGCCGAACGGGCGGGCGCGGTCGGGCGAAAGCAACTGCATGCCACCGAAGCCCGCCACGGTAAAGGCATTGCTGAACTCGATGCCCAGCACCAGTGCCTGCGTCGCTTCGCCGCCGCGGATGAGATCGGCCGCGGCCAGCACCGCGTTGACGGCCGAGGTGCAGGCGGTCGACACCGTGAACACCGGCCCCTGCCAGCCGATCGCGGCGGCGATGACATCGGCGAAGGTCTGCACGTCGCCGGCGAACAGGTGATCGCTCTCTTCATAACCCACGTCGAGCGAGGACGAGGCCACGAACAGCGGCATGCCGGGCGCGGTGGGCGCGCCGGTTTGCGCGACCACGCGGCGCACGGTGCGACGCAGGCGCTCGCGCCAACTGCCCGCCTCGTCCGGTAGCGTGTGCACGGGCCAGCTGAAGCCCTCGGCCACGGTGACCGGCGTAGCCGCGACGCCGCCGCTGCGCAGGGCCGCCAGCGAACTGGCCAGGTCGGCCCCCAGCGCGCAGGCCACCCCGCGACCGGCCAGGTAGACCTTCTTCATGGGCTGCGTGCTTGCAGGTGCTGCGCCAGGTGCGCGATGGACGTGAGCGCGCGGCGCGTGTCCTTGCTGTCGGGCATGCGCACGCCGTAGCGTTGCTGGATCGCCATCGACACCTGCAATGCATCGAGCGAATCGAGGTCGAGCCGGGCCTCGGGGCCGAACAGCGGCTCGTCGTCGGTCAGGCCGCCTTCCGGCGCCTCCTTTTCCACGGCTTCGAGCACCATCGCCTTCAGTTCGGCGATCAGGTCGGACAAATCGTTCATGCCATCGGCTTCCGGAACAGCCATGCGGCCAGCAACAGCATGGCGGCCGCAAACGCGACGAGGCGGCCCACCTCGGGCAAGGTGGCGGCGACGCCGCCGCCGCGCAGCAGCACGGTCAAGAGCGCTTCGAGGCCCCAGTTCATCGGCGACAGCTCGGCGACGCGCTGCATGAACGGCGGCATCACGAACTTGGGCACCATGATGCCGCCGGCCGCGGCCATCAATACATTGACGATGGGCCCGACCGTGGCGGCCTGGGCGTGGCTGCGCACGGCGCAGGCCAGCGCCAGCGACAAGCTCACCGCCGCAAGGCTGATGGCACCCAGCGCCAGCGCGAGCGCACCCCAGTGGATGCCGGCCAGCGACAGCGCATCGCCTCCCAGCAGCGGCATGAGCCAGACGCCGACGGCCAGCATCAACAGCGCCTGCAGCGCATTGACGCCGAGGTAGGGCAGCGCCTTGGACGCCAGCAGCATCGCGCGCGGCACGCCCAGGCTGCGCAGCCGCCCCAGCGTGCCGGACGCCCGCTCCTGAATGAACAGGCTGGACAGCGACGCCACCACGAAGAACATGCCGAACACCAGCCAAGCCGGCACGTTCTGCTGAACCGCCGTCGGCCGCGTGCCGCCACCGGTGAAGCGCTCCGCCTGCACAAGCGCCGCGATAGACGCGCCGGGCAGCGGCGGCGGGCCTCCCGCCACCTGGGACTCCAACCGGCCCTTGACCTCGCCCGCGGCACCGATCAGCTCGGCGCGCAGCGCGTTGAACAGGTTGCCGTCGATGCCCGGCTCGGCCAGCAACTGCACCCGCGGCGCGGTCGGCAGCGTGGGTGCATGGAGTGCATCCGACAGGCCGGGCTGCAGCACGATCACGTACTTGAGCTGCCCGTTGCGTAACGCTACCTGCCAGTCGGACGGCAATGCTTGCGGCACGCCGTGCGCGCGCCGCCAGCCGGCCAGCATCAGTTGCGCGGGCTCATCGGTGTCGCGCTGGTCGACCGCATAGCGCAGCGTGGCCAGCGGCGGGTTGTAGTAGTCCTTGAGCGCGAGCGACATCAGCACGATGAAGATCACCGGCATCAGGAACAGCGCGGCCAGCCCGTGCACGTCGCGCGCGAGTGCGAGCAGTTCTTTCTTGACGAGGGCCGGCAACATCGTCGTCATTCCACGTCGCGCAGCGGGCGCCGGGTGAGCGCCATGAACAGCTGTTCGAGGTTGTAGCGGCCGAACTCGGCCTGCCGCACGGCCACGCCCGCAGCGTCGAGCGCCGCCAGCACCTCGGCCGGGCGGCGGTTGGTGCCGAGGCGCACGCGCCAGTGGTCGACGCCCTGCTCGACCGTGCCGAAGCGCTCCAGCAGCGCCGCATCGATGCCGTCGGCACGCAGCGTGAGCACCATGGCGCCTTCGGACAGCAGCTCGTCGAGCGTGCCATCGCGCAGCAGGCGCCCTTGGTCGAGGATCGCAACGCGATCGGCGATCGCCTCGATCTCTTCCATGTAGTGCGTGGCGTAGATGACCGCCGCGCCGCCGGCCGCCAGCGTCTTGATGGCATCGAGCACGAACGCGCGCGATTGCGGATCGACACCGACCGTCGGTTCGTCGAACAGCAGCAGTTCGGGCTCGGGCAGCAAGGCGATCGCCAGGTTGAGCCGGCGCTTCAGGCCGCCCGACAGGCGCTCCGCCCGTTTGCCGGCAAAGGCCTCGAGCTGTGCGAACTGCAGGCAGGCGGCCATGCGTGCCTGCTTGCGCGCGCCGCTGAGTCCGCCGGCCGCCGCGAAGCAGGCCAGGTTTTCCGCCACCGTGAGCATCGGATAGAACGCATACTCCTGCGGCGCCACGGCGATGCGCGTCGGTGTGCGCGCGCGCACCGCCTGCAGCGGTTCGCCATCGATCAGCACCCGGCCGCCCTGCACTGCCAGCGCGCCCGACAGGTGCGAGATCAGCGTGGTCTTGCCGGCACCGTTGGGGCCGAGCAGTCCCAGCACGCTGCCGCGCTGCGCCGTCAGCGACACGTCGTCCAGCGCGGCGTTGGCAGCGCCGGGGTAGCGGTGGCTGACGTGTTCGAGCGCGAGCATCTGCGCCTTATGCGACGGCGCGTTTCAGGTCGCGAAAAAAAACTTCTTCCTGGTCGGCCTGGGCCCGCAGCAGCTTCGCCAGTTCAGGCGGATCCACCGGTTCGCGGCGCTTCACCATGCGCGCCGCCTTCAGCGCGAAGCCGCGCCAGTCGTCGCCGATGGCGGTGAGCCGGTCGGAAAACGGCACCAGTTGGGGCATGGCCGCGAGTTGCGCGGCTTCCTGCAGGAACGCGGCGTAGATGAACCGGAAACCCGCGCCGCCCGTACCGATTTCTTCCTGCATGCGCACCATGTGGCCGATGAAGTCGACGGTGTGCGCATCGCCCGCGGGCAGGCGCTCGAGCTTGTTGGCCAGCATGCGCATGCCGCGCACGCCGACGATGGGAATCGGCGCCAGCATCGTGCGGATGTTCTTGCGGATGGCTTTGACGACGGCGGCCGGCTCGACGACCTTGTGCCCGATCGCCTGCGGGTAGTACATCAACCCCTTCGGCGCGAGCACGCCCTTGGCAAAGCGTGCGCGCGACAGGTCGGCGCTGGCGCAGCGCATCGGCGCTTCGAACACCGGATCGCTGATGAGGTAGTCGTCGCCCTCCTTGCCGTAGACCAGCAGGTTGTGCGCATTGAAGTGAAAGCGCATGTTGGGCGGGAAGTACGGCAGCCAGTACACCGAGGTCTGCAGGCCCACGAGCTGGCCGTCGGCGAGCAGCGCGTCGAGCCGCCGTTGACCCGCCTCGGGCGTGCGGAACGTCTCGAAGCGAAAGCGTGCCGCCAGCGGCGCCAGCAGGCCCTTGATGATGGACTTGGGCGGCATGCGGTACGAAATCAGCGGCAGGCCCGACAGCTTGATGAATGGCAGGTAGGCGAACGACAGCGCCGACGAGAGGCCGAACGCCAGGCTCTCCGTCATCGGCACGCCATGGTGGCGCATCAGGTTCGAGATGACGCCGCTTTCGCAATGCGCCGCTTGTTGATGTTCGAAGTTCACGGCAGGCCCTGCAAGGTGGAAACGGGAAGGCCCAGCGCCTCCGAATAGCGTGCCAGCTGCTTCCCGGACAGGGCCGCGAAGTGACTCGGCTTCAGGTGGCGCCGCACGCGCCATTGCCAGAAGCCGCTGGTCTGCGAGAGCAGCGCCACGTCCATCCGGCGCTCGTACATCCAGTACTCGAGCGGCGACGCGAGCCCCTGGGCCACGCGCGCTCTCGCGGCTTGCGCCAATTCGACAAGCACATCGACCGCGTGGCTGGTGACGATTTCCTCCGCCTCCCAGCCGCGCGAAGTGGTGGTGACGACGCGGCCCTGCGCGTCGCGGGCGTACATCAGCTTGGAATGGCCGTCGAGGGTCGCATTGCCCTCTTGCGGTACCGCGTCGAGATCCATGGCTACACCGCTTCCATATAAATGAAGCCGCTCGAGAAGCGACCGCTTTCGGGCACGAACATCAGCAGCTTGTGGCCGGGCTCGATGCGGCCCGAACGGAACAGCTCGTCGAGCATGATGTAGGGCGATGCCGACCCGGTGTTGCCCTTGCTCGCAAGGTTGCTGAACCAGCGCTCGCGCGGAATCGCGAAACCCATCGATTCGAGGCAGCGGCTCACAGGTTCGACGAAATAGTTGGACGACAGGTGCGGCAGAAACCAGTCGACGTCGGAAGCCTTCAGGCCGCGCTTCTCGACGATGGCGGCCAACGGCTCGCCCAGCGTGGCGCGAACGATGTTCTCGTTGAGCAGGCGCACGTCCTGCTTGACGGCGAAGGTCGATGCGCGCTGCCAGTCTTCCGGTGCGGTGCGCGCCCAGCCATCCAGCCCGCCTTCGGCGTTCTTGTCGGCGCCCGCATACATGCAGACCGGCAGTTCGTGCGCGGCGGAAGACAGGTCGATCCATTCCACGCGCAGCGACAGCGGGCCGCGCGGCTCGCGCTCGAGCAGCACGGCGCCAGCGCCGTCGGAGAGCATCCAGCGCAGGAAGTCTTTTTCGAAGGCGATCTCGGATCGCTCCTCGAGCGCTTCGAGCCGGTGTTCAAGCTCGGCCTCGAACCTGGAACCGCGCATCACGGCGGAGGCCAGTTCCGAGCCGGTGGCCACCGCACGCTGCGCGTCGCCCGAGCGCACCGACAGCCAGGCGTGCTTGAGCGCCGTGGTGCCCGCCAGGCAGACGCCCGCGCAAGCCACTACCTCGAGCCTCGGCCAGCCGAGTTCGCCGTGCACCATCACCGCATGGTTGGGCATCAGCTGATCCGGCAGCGAAGTGCCTGTGACGAGGCAGTCCACCGGCCCGATGTCGCCCAGTGCCCGGATCGCCGAGGCGGTGAGTTGCGCATTGCTCATGGCGAGCTGGCCGGTAGCCCGGTCGATGGCGTAGTGGCGCGACTGGATGCCGTTGCTGCGCAGGATGAGCCTGCGGGCGCGCGACGCCTTGCCGCCGATACGGCCGAGAACGTCTTCGATTTCTTCATTGCTGACCGGGGAAAAAGGCAGGAAGGCGGCAGTACGGGTCAGGAAGACATCAATCGTCATAGAGGTGGCTGCGGTCGGTGGCCGAGCCGGATGGATGCTCGAATCGGGCTTTCATTTTAGTCAGCCATCCCCGAAACAATGGCCGGAACAGCGCCTGCAGGCTCAAACTCACGGGAACGACCGTGACGATGAGTGCAAGCAGGAAGAGCACGTACAGCACCAGCAGCGGCTTGCGCTGCCAGCTGCCCGGTTTGCCGACGGCCATGATCAGCTTGCCCCAGAGATAGAAGCTGCGGGTGCCGGCCTTCTCGCTGATGTAGAGCCGTGGCTGGGCTATCACCGCACCGAGGCCGGCCAGCAGCGGGTTCGACCCGCGCTCGGCATCGCTGCGCAGCGCGTCCCGCAGCGCCAGCCCGAAGCGGCGCGCGCCGGTGATCTGCGCCACGCTCAGGCCCGCGTCCGGCAGGCCCCAGAAGCCGCGCTTGCGCCCGGACAGCAGCCAGACCGGTGTGGTGATGAAGGTGGCGAAGGTGTTGCCGGGGTCCGTCAGCACCACGTTGTCGATCAGCCGCGCACCAGTGGCCGCGAGGAGGACTTTCAGCTTTTCGTGCGCGAGCAGCCACATGTTGCGGCAGGCGATCACGGTGACCACGGGCTTCCCGTTCAACAGCCGGGCCGCCACCGGATGCTGCAGGAACGCGGTGATCGGCAGCGAGGGCGCCAGAAACCAGACCTGGTACGGCAGGATCACGAGGTCGAAGTTTTCGTCGCCCTTGAGCGAAAGCGGCGCGAGCGGCGGTGGCCGCATGTGGGCCGACTCGGGAAAAGCGTCGAAAAAGGTCAGAAAAGGCCAGGGAAACGGATGCGGCTGCAGCGGGCGCAGCGTTTCCACATGCACGCGGATGCCCGGATCGGCACGCAGCGGGGCCAGGATCTGCTCGGCGACCGCGTCGAGTTGCCCGGTCTGGGAGTAGCGGATCACCAGTACGCGCTTGGGCGGCGGCACGGGTGTGCTCGATGAAAGGGAAGTCACGGCGGCGCAGGAAGAAGGAAGAGGAAAGTCTGCAAATGTAGGTGAGCGCGCAAAAAAGGCTGCCGCACTCGCGTGCGGCAGCCTCCGTGGGCAGTCAAAGGGCTGGCAGGCCTCAGCGCACCTTGCCTTCCTTCCAGGCGGTCAGCAGCTTGTTGTAGTCGATGGTTTCACCCTTCGGCTTTTCGTTGGCCAGCTTCTTCCACGGCGCCTGCTGGTCGCTCAGCCACTTGTTGGGATCGCCCTTGGCGTTGAGCTTGGGCGGGCACTTGGCCATGCCGGCACGCTGCAGACGGCCCATGACGTTGTCCATCTCGTCGGCCAGGTTGTCCATGGCTTTCTGCGGCGTCTTCTCGCCGGTCACGGCTTCGGCCACGTTCTTCCACCAGAGCTGCGCGAGCTTGGGGTAGTCGGGCACGTTGGTGCCGGTCGGCGTCCACGCCACGCGCGCCGGGCTGCGGTAGAACTCGACCAGGCCGCCGAGCTTGGGCGCCAGGTCGGTCATGGCCTTGCTCTGGATATCCGACTCGCGGATCGGCGTGAGACCGACGATGGTCTTCTTCAGCGACACGCTCTTGGCCGTGACGAACTGGGCGTAGAGCCAGGCTGCGGCGGTCTTGTTGGCGTCATGGGCACTGAAGAAGGTCCACGAGCCCACGTCCTGGTAGCCGTTCTGCATGCCCTGCTTCCAGTACGGGCCGTTCGGGCCCGGAGCCATGCGCCACTTGGGCGTGCCGTCGGCATTGACCACCGGCAGGCCCGGCTTGGTCATGTCGGCCGTGAAGGCCGTGTACCAGAAGATCTGTTGTGCGATCTGGCCCTGGGCCGGCACCGGTCCGGCTTCGCCGAAGGTCATGCCCGTGGCTTCCTTGGGCGCGTACTTCTTCATCCAGTCGATGTACTTGGTGAGCGCATAGACCGCGGCCGGCGAATTGGTGGCGCCGCCGCGCGAGACCGAGGCACCCACCGGCGTGCACTTGTCGTCGCCCACGCGGATGCCCCATTCGTCCACCGGCATCCCGTTCGGAATTCCGATGTCCGCAGTGCCTGCCATCGAGAGCCAGGCATCGGTGAAGCGCCAGCCGAGCGACGGGTCTTTCTTGCCGTAGTCCATGTGGCCATAGATCGGCTTGCCGTCGATGGTCTTGACGTCCACGCTGAAGAATTCGGCAATGTCCTCGTACGCGCTCCAGTTGAGCGGCACGCCGAGCTCGTAGCCGTACTTGGCCTTGAACTTGTCCTTCAGATCCTGGCGCGCGAACAGGTCGGCGCGGAACCAGTACAGGTTGGCGAACTGCTGGTCGGGCAACTGGTAGAGCTTCTTGTCCGGCGCCGTCGTGAAGCTGGTGCCGATGAAGTCCTTGATGTCCAGGCCCGGATTGGTCCATTCCTTGCCCGTCCCAGCCATGTAGTCGGTCAGGTTCATGATCTTGCCGTAGCGGTAGTGCGTACCGATCAGGTCGGAGTCGGAGATCCAGCCGTCATAGATCGACTTGCCCGACTGCATCGAGGTCTGCAGCTTTTCGACCACGTCGCCTTCCTGGATCAGGTCGTGCTTGACCTTGATGCCGGTGATCTCCTCGAAGGCCTTGGCCAGCGTCTTCGACTCGTACTCGTGCGTGGTGATGGTTTCCGACACCACCGAAATCTCCTTGACGCCCTTGGCCTGAAGTTTCTTGGCGGCATCGATGAACCACTTCAACTCTGCGGTCTGCTGATCCTTGGTCAGGGTCGACGGCTGGAATTCGCTGTCGATCCATTTCTTGGCTTCGGCCTCGCCTGCCGAAGCGCTTTGCGCGGCGAACATCGCCGCTGCCAGTGCCAATGCCGTATAGCGCATCTTCATGAGTCTGTCTCCTCGGTTGGTGCTTCCCCGGTGTTGTGAGATCGCGGCTCCGGGGAAGCAGAGAGCCGGATTCGCGAATTCAATTCAGAGCGTGATCAGCCTTTGCGCATCACCAGCGCCAGCAGACCCATCGACAGCACGAAGCTGATCCAGATCGAAGGCTCGACCTCCAGGCCCATCCATTCCTGGAACTTGCCCGCGAGGCCGATGAAAACCAGATTCAGATAGGCCGCTGCGAGCAGCCCGATGAAGAGGCGGTCGCCGCGCGTGGTTTCGATCGGCAGCCAGCCCTTTCGCATCACGGTGGGCGACTTGAACTCCCACACCGTCATGCCGACCAGCATCAGGCCGATGCACGTGAAGAACACGGCCACCGGCGTTGTCCAGACCATCCATTCGAACATTCGTTTCTCCTCAGACTCTGCCCATCGCGAAACCCTTCGCGATGTAGTGCCGCACAAACCAGATCACGATCGCGCCCGGCACGATGGTCAGCACCCCGGCCGCGGCCAGCGTCGCCCAGTCCATGCCCGAGGCACTCACGGTGCGCGTCATGGTGGCGACGATCGGCTTGGCGTTGACGCTGGTGAGCGTGCGTGCCAGCAGCAGCTCGACCCAGCTGAACATGAAGCAGAAGAACGCCGCCACGCCGACACCGGCCTTGATCAGCGGCAGGAAGATCGTGAGGAAGAAGCGCGGGAACGAATAGCCGTCGATGTAGGCCGTCTCGTCGATCTCGCGCGGAATGCCGCTCATGAAGCCTTCCAGAATCCACACCGCCAGCGGCACGTTGAACAGCAGGTGCGCCAGCGCCACGCCGAGGTGCGTGTCCATCAGGCCCACGGTCGTGTAGAGCTGGAAGAACGGCAGCAGGAACACCGCGGGCGGCGTCATGCGGTTGGTCAGCAGCCAGAAGAACACATGCTTGTCGCCAAGGAACGAATAGCGCGAAAACGCATACGCCGCGGGCAGCGCCACGGTGAGCGAGATCACCGTGTTGATGCCGACATAGATCAGGCTGTTGATGTAGCCCGAATACCAGCTCTCGTCGGTGAAGATGCGTGCGTAGTTGGCCCAGGTGAAGTGCTGCGGAAAGAACGAGAAGCTCGACAGGATCTCCTCGTTGGTCTTGAAGCTCATGTTGATCATCCAGTAGATGGGCAACAGGGCGAACAGGATGTAGAGCAGCAGGAAGATGCTGCGCTTCTGGAAGCGTTTGTCAGTCATATTGCCCCCACGCGCTGCATTTCGTGTCATCGCTGCCCCCCGAGGGGGCGCGAACTTGCTTGGGGCGGCCCGGCGCGGCGTTCATTGCTCCACCTCCACTTCTTGGGTGCCCACGCGCTGCATCCAGTTGTAGAGGATGAAGCACAGCAGCAGGATGATCAGGAAATAGATCAGCGAGAAGGCGGCGGCCGGGCCCAGGTCGAACTGCCCGACGGCCTTCTGCGTGAGGTACTGGCTCAGGAAGGTCGTGGCGTTGCCAGGACCGCCGCCGGTCAGCACGAAGGGCTCTGTGTAGATCATGAAGCTGTCCATGAAGCGCAGCAGCACCGCGATCATCAGCACGCCGCGCATCTTGGGCAGCTGGATGAAGCGAAACACCGCGAGCTTGCTCGCGCCGTCGATGCGTGCGGCCTGGTAGTAGGCGTCGGGAATGGAGCGCAGGCCGGCGTAGCACAGCAGCGCCACCAGCGGCGTCCAGTGCCACACATCCATCACGAGCACCGTCAGCCAGGCGTCGGTGGCGTTGCCGGTGTAGCTGTATTCGATGCCCATCTTCTGCAGCGTGTAGCCCAGGAGGCCGATGTCGGCGCGCCCGTAGATCTGCCAGATCGTGCCGACCACGTTCCACGGAATGAGCAGCGAGAGCGCGACGATCACGAGCACCGCAGACGCCTTCCAGCCTGCTGCCGGCATCGACAGAGCAAGCATGATGCCGAGCGGAATCTCCACCGCCAGCACCGCGAGCGAGAAGCCGAGCTGGCGGTACAGCGCCGAATGCAGTTCGTCGTCGCGCATCACCGCCGCGAACCATTCGGTGCCGACGAACACGCGCCGCTCGGGCGAGATGATGTCCTGCACCGAATAGTTGACCACCGTCATCAACGGCACGATGGCCGAGAAGGCGACGCAGATCAGCACCGGCAGGACGAGAAACCAGGCCTTCTGGTTGATGGGTTTGGTTGTCGTGCTCATGCGACCAGCTCCTCGTTTTGGTAGTAGCAGGTGTGCGTGTCCAGCACCTGGAGCCACACCGTTTCGCCGACAGCGGGCACCACCACGTCGGAATGCAGCCGAACCTTGAGCACGCCGTCACCGGCCCTGGCGCTCAGCATCTGGTGCGTGCCGACGTCCTGCAGCAGCGACACCGTGGCTGGCACCGCGCCCGCCGAATGGGGTGCAGCGAGCTTGACGTATTCGGGCCGGATGCCGAGCTTGAGCGCGCCTTCGGGCAGGCTGCGCGTCAGCCGCAGTTTGGCGCCCGCCACTTCCAGGCTGCCGGCATGGCTTTGCGCCGCCATGAAGTTCATGCCCGGCGAGCCGATGAAATGGCCGACGAAGGTGTGGGCCGGCCGCTCGAACAGCGCTTCGGCACTGCCGACCTGAACCGCCTTGCCGCGCGTCATGACCACCACCTCTTCGGCAAAGGTGAGAGCCTCGACCTGGTCGTGCGTGACGTAGATCAGCGTGAGCTTGAGTTCGCGGTGGATCTGCTTGAGCTTGCGCCGCAATTGCCACTTGAGGTGCGGATCGATCACCGTGAGCGGCTCGTCGAACAGCACCGCCGACACGTCGCTGCGCACCAACCCGCGGCCCAGGGAAATCTTCTGCTTGGCATCGGCCGCGAGGCCGGCTGCGCGCTGGTTGAGCTGGCCGCTCATGTCGAGCATCTCGGCGATCTCGCCGACGCGCTTCTTGATCTGGTCGGCCGGCACCTTGCGGTTGCGCAGCGGAAACGCCAGGTTCTCGGCCACCGTCATGGTGTCGTAGATCACCGGAAACTGGAACACCTGGGCGATGTTGCGCTCCTGCGGCGTGGCGTGCGTCATGTCGCGGCCGTCGAAGGTCACCGTGCCCTGCGACGGCACCAGCAAGCCCGAAATGATGTTGAGCATGGTGGTCTTGCCGCAGCCCGAGGGCCCAAGCAGCGCGTAGGCGCCGCCGTCGCGAAAGCTCATCTTCAGAGGCAGCAGCGCGTAGTCGCTTTCCTGCGTTGGGTTGGCACGGTAGGCGTGCGCGAGATCGAGGTCAATGCGTGACATGGCGTTCCTCAGGGCGTCTTGCGCCAGGCGGGCGCGATGGCCAGCCGGTCGCTTGCGTCGAACACATAGGCCTGCGTGGCGCTGAAATAAAGGGTGATCGCCTCGCCCAGTTCCAGCCGGTGCACGCCGGTGAGTTGCGCCACCAGTTCGCCGACCACCGTGTGCACGTGCACGAAGGTGTCGGAGCCGGAGATCTCGGCCAGTTCCACCTTGCCGGACAACGCGATGTCGCCCTGCCCTGCGTCGACGTTGAGCGCGCTCGCACGCAGGCCGACGGTGAGCTTGCCGTCATTGCCGGCCGGCAGCGCCAGCGGCAGCAGCGGCCCGCCTTCGAGCTGCACGCCGCCGGCCGCGGCACGGCCTTTCAGCAGGTTCATCGGGGGATCGCTGAAGGCCCGCGCCACGCGCAGCGATTGCGGCGCGTGGAAGACCTCGGCGGTCGGGCCGTACTGCAGCAGTTCACCAGCGTCCATCACGGCGGTGTAGCCGCCCAGCAGCAGCGCCTCGCCCGGTTCGGTGGTGGCATAGATCACGGTCGAGTCGCCACTGGCGAACAGTTGCGTGAGCTCTTCGCGCAAGCCTTCACGCAGCTTGTAGTCGAGGTTGACCAGGGGTTCGTCCAGCAGCATAAGCGGTGCGTTCTTGGCCAGCGCCCGCGCCAGCGCCACGCGCTGCTGCTGGCCGCCCGACAGTTCCTGCGGATAGCGGTCGAGAAACATGCCGATGTGCAGCTTGTCGGCGAGTGCCTTGACGCGCGCATCGATGTCCGGCTCGCCACGCAGCTTGAGCGGCGAGGCAATGTTGTCGGCCACCTTGAGCGAGGGATAGTTGATGAACTGCTGGTACACCATGGCCACGTTGCGCTCGCGCACCGCCATGCCGGTGACATCCTTGCCGTTGACCACGACCCGGCCCGTGCTCGGCGTGTCGAGCCCGGCCATCAGGCGCATCAGGCTGGTCTTGCCGGCCTGCGTGGCGCCGAGCAGCACCGTGACCGCGCCGGTCTTCGGCGCGATGCTCTGCTCGTAGAGCCAGGTTTGCGCGCCAACCTTCTTGGTGACGCGCTCCAGTGTCAGTTGCATGCACTCCCCTCCGCCTGGAACCAGGCCTCCACCTGCGCGCGTTCCGCCGCGCTGCAGTGCAACCCGAGCTTGGACCGACGCCACAACACATCGTGCGCCGTCATCGCCCATTCACCGGATTGCAGATAGCGCAGTTCGCGCTCGAAAAGACCCGGCGCCACCTCGGCGCCGAGATCGGCCATCGATGCCGCGTCGCCGAGCACGAGTTCGACCCGTGCGCCGTAGCCGCGCGCCAGCCGGCGCACCAGCGCGGCGGGCAGCCAGCCGTACCGCTTCTGTACTGCGACAACGAAGCGTTCGAAATCCTCATCGGGCCGCCTGGCGGCGCCGATCCACGCCGACAGGTCGCCGCCGGCCAGGAAGGCGCCGTCGGTCCAGGCCGCGCGGGTCTCGCCCAGCATGCGACCCACCTCGTCGGCGGCGTCTTCCGCCAGCTTGCGGAAGGTGGTGATCTTGCCGCCCCAGACCGACATCAGTGGTGCGGCTTCGGTGTTGGGCTCGAGCAGGTAATCGCGCGTGACGGCCGAAGGGTCGCCCGAGGCGTCGTCGAGCAGCGGTCGCACGCCGGAATAGGTCCACACCACGTCGGCCGGCACGATCGGCTTTTCGAAATAGCGACTGGCCTGGGTGCAGAGGTACGCGATCTCGTCGTCGCCGATGCGCGCCGCGCCAGGGTCGTCGCCCGCGATCTCGATGTCGGTGGTGCCGATCAGCGTGAACGCGTCCTGGTACGGAATCGCGAAGATGATCCGTTTGTCGGGATTCTGGAAGATGTAGGCGTGGTCGTGCTCGAACAGGCGCGGCACCACGATGTGGCTGCCCTTGACCAGTCGCAGGCTCTTCTTGGCCAGCGTCTCGCCATGCGCCGAGCGCGCCACGCTGCGCAGGAACGATTCGGCCCAGGGGCCTGCCGCATTGACCACGGCGCGCGCGCGCACGGTGCGCGTGCCCTGCGGGCCTTCGAGGGTCGCGACCCAGCCCTCGCTGCCACGCTGCGCCGCGACGCACCGGGTGCGCGTGAAAACCTGCGCGCCTCGTTCGCGCGCATCGAGCGCGTTCAGCACCACCAGGCGCGCGTCGTCGACCCAGCCGTCGGAATACACGAAGCCGCGCCGGTAGCTTTTCTTGAGCGGCACGCCAGCTGCATGCCGGTGCAGGTCGACCGTGCGCGAACCCGGCAGTACTTCGCGCTTGGCAAGGTGGTCGTACATGAACAGGCCGATGCGGATCATCCAGGCCGGCCGCATCGAGGGGTCGTGCGGCATCACGAACCGCAGCGGCCACATGATGTGCGGCGCGCTGCGCAGGAGCACCTCGCGCTCCTGCAAGGCCTTGCGCACCAGCGAGAACTCGTAGTACTCGAGATAGCGCAAACCGCCATGAATCAGCTTGGTCGAAGACGACGAAGTGTGCGAGGCAAGATCGTCTTTCTCGCACAGCACCACCCGCCAGCCCCGCCCGGCCAAATCGCGCGCAATGCCGCAGCCATTGATGCCGCCGCCGACGATCAGCACGTCGCAGTCGATCTCGGAAACAGGCTCGGGGGACGGAATGGCGCTCACGGCAGAAGTAATCAAGGGACGGTGACTTTGTTCACAATGGGCGGCTTCGGCGCTTTCGTATGTTTTCATTTTGGTTCCTTACGGCGCGATTTTCCTCGGAGTTAACCCTTAGTCTTGTTCGTTTACTTTCGCCATAAAGTGCCTCAATCGCTCTTTCCAGCCGTGTCCGTGAACTCCAATCCCCGCCAGATCAACCTGCTCGACACAGTGCGTGCACGCGGCGCAGTCACGGTCGAGCAGCTTGCGGAGATGCTGGGCGTGACGCTGCAGACCGTGCGCCGCGATGTCCAGCGCCTGGCCGACGAGGGCTTGTTGACGCGCTTTCACGGCGGCGTGCGCGTACCGACTTCCACCACCGAGAACATCGGCTACCAGCAGCGCGAAACGCTGCACGCGGAGGGCAAGGCGCGCATCGCGCGCGCCGTGGCGGCGCAGGTGCCGAACAACTGCTCGCTGATCCTCAACATCGGCACCACGACCGAGGCCATTGCGAAGGCACTGCTGCGCCACACCGGCTTGCGCATCATCACCAACAACCTCAATGTCGCGGCAATCCTCAGCGACAACCCGCAGTGCGAAGTGATCGTGGCCGGCGGCTCGGTGCGGCCGCGCGACCGCGCCATCGTGGGCGAAGCGACGATCGACTTCATCCGGCAGTTCAAGGTCGACATCGCGCTCATCGGCGTCTCGAGCATCGAGTCCGATGGCTCGCTGCGCGACTTCGACCTGCGTGAAGTGAAAGTGGCACAGACCATCATTGCGCAGGCGCGCGAGATCTGGCTCGCGGCCGATGCGAGCAAATTCAACCGGCCGGCCATGATCGAGCTCGGCAACCTGTCGCAGATCGACCGGCTCTTCACCGACGCGCCGCCACCGCCGCCCTTCCCCGAGCTGCTCGCGCGCGCACAGGTGCGTTGCGACATCGCTTCCGACAATCCCTTGTGACGAGTTCTCAATGACCTATCTGCTGGCCCTGGATCAGGGCACTTCGAGTTCGCGCAGCATCGTGTTCGACCGCGAGGGCCGCATCGTCGCGATGGCGCAGCGCGAGCTGACGCAGATCTATCCGCAGCCGGGCTGGGTCGAGCACGATCCGCGCGAGATCTGGAAGAGCCAACTGGCCACTGCGCGCGACGTGCTGCAGAAGGCGAAGCTCGAAGCCCGGGACATCCATGCCATCGGCATCACCAACCAGCGCGAGACCACCGTGCTGTGGAACCGCAAGACCGGCGAGCCGGTTCACAACGCGATCGTCTGGCAGGATCGGCGCGCCGAACCGATGTGTGCGCAATTGCGCGAAGAAGGCATGGCCGACACCATCCGCGACAAGACCGGCCTCGTCATCGACGCCTACTTCTCCGGCACCAAGCTGCGCTGGCTGCTCGACAACGTGCCCGGCGCGCGTGCCGCGGCCGAAGGCGGCGAACTCGCGTTCGGAACGATCGACAGCTGGCTCATCTGGCAGCTGACCGGGGGCAAGGTGCATGTCACCGACGTGAGCAACGCGTCGCGCACGATGCTGTTCAACGTGCACGACAACGCCTGGGACGCCGACCTGCTGAAGGCGCTCGACATTCCCGCCGCGCTGATGCCTGACGTGAAGCCCTCGAGCGCGCATTTCGCCGACGTCGATGCGCAACTGCTGGGCCGTGCCATCCCGATCGGCGGCGTCGCCGGCGACCAGCAAAGCGCCCTGTTCGGCCAGGCCTGCTTCCAGGCCGGCATGGCCAAGAACACCTACGGCACCGGCTGCTTCCTGCTGATGCACACCGGCGACGCGTTCCAGCCTTCGCACAATGGCCTGCTCGTGACCAGCGCCGCGCAAACCAGTGCCCAGCCGCAGTACGCGATGGAGGGCAGCGTGTTCGTCGGTGGCGCCGTCGTTCAATGGCTGCGCGACGGCCTCAAGGCGATCCAGGGCAGCGCCCAGGTGCAGGGGCTGGCCGAGAGCGTGCCCGACGCCGGCGGCGTGATGATGGTGCCCGCCTTCACCGGCCTGGGCGCGCCCTACTGGAATGCCGATGCGCGCGGCACCATCACCGGCCTGACCCGTGGCACCACGGTCGCGCACATCGCACGGGCTGCGCTGGAAAGCATCGCCTACCAGAGCGCCGCGTTGCTACAGGCCATGAGCCGCGACGCCGTCGCGGCCGGCGGCAAGCCCGTGGCAGAGCTGCGCGTCGACGGTGGCGCCTGCGTCAACGACCTGCTGATGCAGTTCCAGGCCGACCTGCTGGGCATCCCGGTGGTGCGACCCGAGGTGATCGAAACCACCGCACTCGGCGCCGCCTATCTCGCGGGGCTCTCGAGCGGCATCTACGAAAGCACGGAACAGTTGTCGAAGCAGTGGCGGGTGCAGCGCCGCTTCATTCCGACCATGGGCCGCGCCCAGGCGGAGGAGTCGATGGCGCGCTGGGAGCGGGCCGTCCGCCAGGCCACGACTGTTTGATACGGTCTTCTTGGATTCACAGAGTCCGACGTTTGGTTTGAGCGTTGCGGTTTCGGGGTGGGATCAGGGCGGTGGGGCACGCTGCTCCGCGAATGTCCCCCGGCCTGCGGCCTCCTCCTTTATTTCGCTGCGCAGCGTGCCCCACCGCCCTGATCCTGGAAGCGGCGTGAATGTTCGCGCTGAA
>NZ_JASZYU010000004.1 GCF_030316825.1 Variovorax fucosicus
CAATGCGATCCAGGTCTGGCCCTACGCTGACGGCGCGCTGTATCAGGTCTACACCAGTCCGGGACGCGTCACCGTCATTGCCCTGCAGCAGGGCGAGGAGCTGGTGACGGTCTCGGCCGGCGACACAGTGCGTTGGATCGTGGGGGATACGGCTAGCGGTTCAGGTGTGACACTGCGCGTGAACATCCTAGTCAAACCCACGCGCATTGGCTTGAAGACCAACCTGGTGGTGACGACGAACCGTCGCACCTACCTGCTCGAACTCTCTTCGACGCCGCAGGCCTGGATGGCTTCCGTGTCCTGGGACTACCCGAAGGACCGGATGCTGGCCCTGCAGAAGCAGTCGCAGCAAGCCCAGGCCAGTGCGGCGGTGGAGACCGGCATGACGCTGGAGCAGCTCAAATTTCGCTATGCCGTCAGCGGCGACAGCCCGCCGTGGAAGCCGTTGCGCGCCTTCGACGACGGCGAGCGCGTCTACATCCAGTTCCCAGGCGGCATCGCGCAGGGTGAGTTGCCGCCGCTGTTCGTGATTGGGCCGCAGGGAGACGGGCAACTGGTGAACTACCGCTTCCGCTCGCCGTACTACGTGGTGGACCGACTGTTCGGCGCGGCAGAGTTGCGGCTGGGCGGCGACAAGGCGCAGGTGGTGCGCATCGAGCGCACGGATGGTGTCGCTGCGGGCGTCGTGCGGAGGAACTGAGCATGGGGACGTCCGACATGCCCGATGCGGCTCCAGCTGCGGCCCCGAAGGTCGCGCCAGAATCCGTGGCCTTGCGCGCTTCGCCGCGTCCCGTCACGCGCTTGAACCGCCGCATGCTGGCGGTCGGTGCCGGCACCCTTGCCGCTGCCGTGCTTGGTGGCACTCTGTGGTCGCTGCAGTCGAACAAGCGAGAGCGCAATCCGGCCACCGAGCTGTACAACGTCGATCGCGTCTCGCGCGCCGAGAACCTGGACCTGTTGCCCAAGGACTATGCCGGAATTCGGCCGGCATTGAAGCAGGCACCGCCCATGCTGGGCGAGCCGCTACCCGGAGATCTCGGCCCGGCCATCGTCAAGGCGCAGCAGCCAATGGAGACGCGGCCGCCGGGCGGCGGCGTCGATCCGGCGCAGGCCGAGCGGCTGACGGCCGAAGAGGCGGCCAGGTCGTCTGTGTTCTTTCGAAGCAGTGGCAGCAACACCGGGCCGAGACTGGGCGCCGTACAGGCCGTCGCTGACCCTTCGGCGCTCGCTTCAGGCAATCAGTCGTTCAACCCAATGGGGACCACCGCCACCGCAGCGCAGCCCTCGGATCCGACGGCTGTGCAGAACCGGCAGGATCAGAAGGAGGCGTTCATTGCGAAGTCCGGCGACACAGGGACGCGCAATCCCGGCAGCCTGCAGTTGGCGGCCTCGCCGTACCAAGTGATGGCAGGCACCATCATTACTGCGGCACTGGTGACCGGCATCAACTCAGACCTGCCCGGGCAAGTCATCGCCAACGTGTCCGAGGCGGTCTACGACACAGCCACGGGCCGACACCTGCTGATCCCACAGGGCTCGCGCCTGATCGGCCGCTACGACAGCCAGGTTGCCTTCGGTCAGCGTCGCGTGCTGCTGGTGTGGACCCGGCTGATCCTGCCGGATACGTCGTCCGTAGCATTGGACCGTCTGCCCGGCATCGACCCTGCCGGCTACGCCGGGCTTGAGGATGGCGTCGATTGGCATTGGGACCGCATCCTGGCCGGCGCTGCGTTGTCCACGCTGCTGGGGATCGGCGCCGAGCTGGCGGCGCCGGAGAGCCGCACCGATGGCAGCCGTGTCGTCATCGCCGGGCGTGAGAGCGCGCAAGAGACGGTGAACCAGGTTGGCCAGGAGATCACGAAGCGCAACATGAGCATCCAGCCGACGTTGACGATCCGGCCGGGCTTTCCGATGCGGGTGATGGTGAGCAAGGACCTGGTACTGCGGCCGTATCAGCCCTTGTTCTTTCAGCGGGGATCGTCGCAATGAGCACGAACAAGCTGCGGCTGGGACCCTTGCCGAAGGCCGAGATTGTCAAGCTCACAGTGATTTTGACAGCCGAGCTGAAGCAGCGCCTAGAGCTGTATGCGCAATTGCACAGCGAGGTGCATGGCGACCCAGTCGATGCAGTCGCACTGATTCCGCATATGCTTGATGCGTTCATTGCGCGTGATCGTGAGTTTCTCAAGTGCAGCCGAAAGAGCGGCAATTCGTCTGTGCCGCGGCCTTTTGCAAGCACCTGAATGCTTTGGTACCGTCCCGCGCGTGTACCGACTTCCCTTCGAGCAAGGTGTTCAGGGTCGCTGCAAACCCAACTGGAAGTTTCCAAGGGTCTGCGGCTGAGTCGCTCTTCGCGCAATGATATTCGCCGAAGAGATCACTCCTGGTCAGCGTGAGAGGAACTCAAGCGCCTTGGTCACGATGTCAGCATGAAAATGGACGGAATTGCCTGCCCCAAGTTCGCGATATGCGAACTCGGTGCCACCTGCGCCAATCATTTGGGTTGGAACGTTCTTCCAGGAGACCGTCGACCAGTGTGATGCACCCATGTTGCTGCCCTTCGCTATTTGCGTGACTGGATCAGTTCAGTACGCGATCCAGTCAGTTTCGGGCTCAGGAGGACGCCTGCGGAGGTAGCTGGGCCCTGCCGCTTCATCCCGCGCTTGACTTGCTGGGTGAGTTCATCGGCCAACATCTCATCGAAGCCGGATTCGAGTCCGTCACGCGCACGCTTGACCTTGACAACTACCTTGACTTTGGTGCGGCCCGGTTCGACATAGGCCGGGGCCTCATTGGTGGATTCGAACGGGAAGACCCGGTCCATCACTGGGCGGATGACACCGGCATCGAAGAGGCGCGTGATCTCGCGCAGTTGGCTCCCATGACCAATTTCACGAATCCGGCTACCGAAGCGATGTCGCACATCGGCATCGGCTCACCATGCAGACTCTCGCAATCGTCCGAGAACCGGTTCCTTGGTTGCCGCAACGACCTGTTGAAGCGTCAAACCCAGGTGTCGAAGCGACGTCTTTCTTGCCGATACAGAGCGGCCTTGCGGATGCTCCTCGAATCAATGGTTCGAGGACTGCCGGTTTCGCAGCCAACGATCTTGCGCCTCCAGGACTTCTCTGCCGGACCTGCCGACCAGCTCCTGATAGAGGCGGGGAGCGGTGCTTCCCTCGGTGTTGATCAGCAGAACCCTTGACGAGGGGTCGAGGGCGAGCTCGGCGCGGTGGTTGTCGCTCGATGCCGCCATCCCCGTGAGATAGGCCAGACCTGCGACCCCGGACTCTCCAGCCAGGATGGGAACATCGCCGAAACTCCCCGACGCAAGCAGACGCATTGCGTCGGGTACCTGCGAGTCTTCAATAGTGACAAAGCAGTCGACCACAGGCTCCAGAAAACGCCAGGCCAAGGGGGATGCCTCACCACAGGAGAGTCCAGCCATCAACGAGTCGACGGAGCCTGTCGCCCTGGCTGGCCGGCCCAGTAAGGCGCTCTGATAGAGGCAATCTGCCTGCTTGGGCTCGACAACGATGAGGGTGGGGCGCCGGGACCCGTAGCGTTCGTGCAGATAGCTCGAGACGCCCGCCGCGAGGCCTCCGACACCTCCTTGCAGCAGCACGTGGGAGAACGGTGGCTCTTCCCCGACGGCGGAACACTGTTCCAGTACTTCATCAGCGATCGTTCCATAGCCTTGCATCACGTCACGAGGAATCTCCTCATACCCGTCGTACGACGTATCCGATACAACCTGCCAGTCGTTCTCTGCGGCCAATCGAGCCGCTTCGGCCACCGACTCGTCGTAATTTCCCTCAATGCGCACGATCCGGGCGCCAAGCGCCTCGATCGGCGCCTCGCGCTCAAGACTCACGTTCTTGTGAAGAACAATCACACATTGACATCCGATGGTCTTCGCGGCCGCCGCCAGTGCCCGGCCGTGGTTCCCGTCCGTTGCACTGATGACAACGAAATCGCGCAGTTCATCCGCATGGCGGCCAATGAAGATATCCGCAGGCACGAAGCCCTTGTGTGGCCATCGACGCAGAACCAGGCGCAGCAGTGCAATTGGAGCGCCCAAGGCCTTGAAGCTTCCGAGCGTCGATCGGCAGGATTCATCCTTGATCAGCAGCTCGTGCACACCGAGCTCCTGCGCAAGTCCGGGGAGCCGCCACAGCGGCGTGGGCACCCGGTTGAGCCCTGACCATTGTGAGAGCCAATGACGGCTTCGACGAGCCTCATCGATGCTCATGATGGACTTCAAGTCCTCACTGTAAGGTTGGCGCCGAGCGCGCGAGTTTTTCAGAACCATGCTGCTTACCTCTCTAAAGTACCTACTGTTCAGTCGCTCGCGGAGGGTTAGATCGCTCCGACGGAGCCTTCCCGTCGATCGTCGGCCCAGGCGCCCAGCGATCCGTCCACGAGGCGACCGACGAGCTTGCTGCTCCCAATCCTTGGCATCTCCGTGGTCCTGAGCTCATGGCCCTCGTCCTGCAGCGCTTTCCTCTTCTCTGCGGGAACCCCAGGTTCACATTCGATGTAGGGCGGCTTGGCCGGCGCGGTGTTGTCCCTCGGATCCGTCCCCGGATTAACCGCCCAGCGCCGGGCCGAGACCGCATGCGCGGGAGATGCGCCTTCATGCAGCAGGTGCAGCAACACGTGCAGGTTGGCCTGAGGTTGGTTGTCTGCGCCCGGAGAGCCACCGGCCCACCGGATACCCTGTGCATCTCGCACGATGTACGAGTGCAGCGTGTGCATCGAACGCCGACCGGGCTGCAGCGCGTTGGCGTAGCGCTCATCCAGGAAAAACGCGCTCAGTCGGTTGTTCAGCAGCACACCACTGCGCGGCGCCACGAGACCGGATCCGAAGTCATTGAAGACGCTCAGAATCACGGATGCCGCATTGCCTTCCGCGTCCATGACGGCCAGCGCGGTGGTGTCGCCTCCGGTATGGGCCGTGAACGGAACGAATGGCTGCAGAGCCATGGGCTTCGAGTGGATCATGGCCATGGCCTTGCGATGCGATCCTTCCTCGTCCCGCAGGTATGCGAGCCGTTCGCCGAAGGCCTGCCTCAGCGCATCGGTGGCTGCCAGCCATAGGTCCGATGGACCCGGATCGCGCTGCGCGAGCAGGCTGAGTGCGCGCAAAACGATGTAGCCCTGTGAGACAGGTGGTTGGGTTAGCACCGTCAAGCCGCGGTAGTCGAACGCCAGCGGCTCACACACCTCGGCCTTGACGGCGAGGATGTCCTGCTTCGTCATGAAGCCCCCGTCCGCCTGAACGGCAGCGGCGATGTCCTCGCCCACCCAGCCATTGGCGAAAGCGGTGGCACCTTCCTCGCCGATGAGCCGAAGGGTCTTGGCCAGCGCCGTTTGACGAAACGCCGCGCCTGCCTGAAGAGGAGTGCCCTGCGGGCAGTACAGCCTGCGCCATACCTCGAACGACTGCAGTTCGGGCTGACGCGCCGCGATGTAGCTCGCCAGGCGAGGGCGGATGGCGAAGCCCTCTTCGGACAGCTTGATGGCCGGCCGGAGCAGTTCGCCGAGCGTCCTGCTGCCCCAATGACTGACCAGCGCCTCGAGGCCGGCGGGCGTCGCCGGGGTCTGCGCAGACAAGCCGCCGGCGACGGGAACGAAGCTGTGGCCGAGCCTGCGATAGGCCTCGATGCTCGCGCCTCGAGGCGATGCGCCCGTTGCGTTCACGGCCATGGGCGATCTGCCCTTCATGCACACCAACGCAAAGAGTTCGCCCCCGATGCCGGTCATGTGTGGCATGGCCACACACGATGCGGCCGCGGCTGCGACCGCTGCGTCGACGACATTGCCTCCCTGCTGCATCACATCGAGGGCCGCATCGACAGCCTCGGGACAGCCGGCCGAGACGGCGAATCTCCGGCCGATGGCCTGTCGGTAGGTGGGTTGCGGTGCGGACGTCATGCTTGAGCGCTCCGGTTCATGCGTACACGCCGATCGGGTGCCGAGCGACGAAGTGACCTGGGCTTGCTTCGACCAGGCGCTGCAAGCGAGGCTCGTCGCCTACGGCGCGCACGGGGCTCGGAATCTCGTCCACCAGCAGGCTCCGCGTTCGATTCCTGCGCCGGGGATCGGCGATGGGGACCGCCGCCATCAGCTTGCGCGTGTAGGGGTGCTGCGGGTTCTCGAAGATCGCCCGGCGAGGGCCGATCTCCACGATCTGCCCGAGGTACATGACGGCCACGCGATGGCTGATGCGCTCCACCACGGCCATATCGTGCGAGATGAACAGGAAGGAGACGCCCAGCTCCTGCTGCAGCTCGAGGAAGAGATTCACGATCTGAGCCTGGATGGAGACATCCAGGGCCGAGACCGATTCGTCGGCCACGATCACCTTGGGCCGCAGCGCGAGCGCCCGCGCGATGCAGATGCGCTGCCGCTGTCCGCCCGAGAATTCATGGGGGTAGCGGTCCGCCATCTCGGCCAGCAAGCCGCAGCGGTGCATCAATCCACGCATCTGTTCGCGCGCTGCCTCGCCGCGCGCCACGCCATGAACGATCAATGGTTCCATGATGGAATCGCCGACGGTCATCCGCGGGTTCAGCGATGCGAACGGGTCCTGGAAGATGTACTGGATGTTGCGACGCTGGGCCTGTAGCGCGCGCCCACGCAGCGCACCGATGTCATGGCCATCGAACTCCACCTTGCCGGACGAGATGGGCGCGAGCTGAAGAAGCGAGCGGCCGGTGGTCGTCTTTCCACACCCCGATTCACCGACCAGCGAAAGCGTTTGTCCGGCGTGGAGATCGAAACTCACGCGCTCCACGGCGTGCACGCGCTTTCGCACCCGTCCGAATACGCCTTCCCGAACATCGAAGCGGGTCACGAGATCCCTGACGCGCAGCACGGGGTCATCCGGTCGTTGGATGGCCTGCGCCAATTCACTGCGCCTTTCACCGGTGCGAACCGCTCCGTTCAGCGCCAGCAACTCAAAGGGCGCAGGATTGTCCGTGCCACGCATGGAGCCGAGGCGCGGCACTGCCGAGAGCAGCGCTCGTGTGTAGACATGCCGGGGCTCGGAGAAGACGGCCTCGGTCGTGCCTTCCTCGACCTTTTCGCCGCGGTACATCACCAGCACACGATCGGCGACTTCGGCCACGACCCCCATGTCGTGGGTGATGAACACCACGCCCATCTGCATCTCGGCCTGAAGCTCCCGGATCAGCTGAAGGATCTGCGCCTGGATGGTCACATCGAGCGCGGTCGTCGGCTCGTCCGCGATGAGCAATTGCGGCTTGCACGACAACGCCATGGCGATCATCACGCGCTGGCGCATGCCGCCCGACAACTGGTGCGGGTAGCGGTCGAGAATGGCCCGCGCATCCGGAATGCGCACCCGTTCCAGCATGCGCAGCGTCTCCGCGCGCGCGGCCAAGGCATCGAGACCCTGATGCAGTCTCAGGGCTTCGGCGATCTGATTGCCGGCCGTGAAACTGGGGTTCAAGGAGGTCATCGGCTCCTGGAAGATCATCGCGACATCGGCGCCTCGCACTTCCTGGAGCGCCCCTTCATCGGCGGTGAGAAGATCGATCACCTCACCGTTGCGACGGCGCAGCTGCATGTCGCCCCGCATGATAGTGCCACCTCCATACTCGACCAGGCGCATCAGGGAGAGCGAGGTCACCGACTTCCCCGAGCCGGACTCCCCAACGATGGCCAGGGTCTCCGCGCGGTCGACGTGGAACGAGAGATTGCGAACCGCCTCCACCTGACGGTCTTCGGATCTGAAATGGACGACCAGTTCCTTCACTTCGACGACACGGCGCTCATCCATGGTGATCGCTCCTCATTTTTCCTGGCGCGGGTCCAGCGCATCGCGCAGGCCATCGCCCAGCAGGTTGAACCCCAGCACGACCAGGAAGATCGCGGTGCCAGGAAAGATGGAAAGCCACGGCGCCTGCAGCATGAAGTTCTTGGCCGTGTTCAGCATCGAGCCCCAGGAGGGACTCGGCGGTTGCAGCCCCAGGCCCAGGAACGAGAGGCTTGCCTCGGCGATGATGGCCGTGGCGATCGTGATCGTCGCCTGCACGATCAGGGGTGGCATCACGTTCGGGAGGATATGTCGAACGATGATGCGGGCATCGGAAGCTCCGATGGCACGCGCGCTCTGGACATACTCGTCGTTCTTGAGCGACATCACCTGACCCCGCGTCAACCGCACGAACTTCGGTGCTGCCGAGATCCCGATGGCGATCATGGCATTCATCAGACTGGGTCCGAGAAAGGCCGCCAATGCGATGGCGAGAATTAGGAATGGAATGGCCAGAAGCGCTTCCGTGGCGCGCGAGATGATGCTGTCGACCCAGCCGCCGAAGTAGCCGGCTAGGAGGCCCAGCGGAACGCCGAGGACAACGGCGATCACCACGGAGACCAGGCCGGCCATCAGCGACGCCTGCGCGCCGTAGAGAATGCGACTGAGCACGTCGCGCCCCAGCTCGTCGGTCCCGAGCCAGAAGGCCGCGGACGGCGCCTTTCGAACCAGGCTGAAGCTGGTCTGCGTCGGGTCGAAGGAGGAAAGCAGTGGCGCGAGCAAGGCGAGCAGTGCGAACGACGCGACGAGGATGGCGCCGAACATCGCGGTCCGGTTGCGGCGGAACTTTCGCCAGGCTCTGTTCTTTCGCGCAGCGGGCACGGCGAGCTGGGTTGCGGTCGATGTGTCGTGGCTCATCGGGCGTCTTCTCCTGGAAGTGATGGCGAGATGGACGGCGTCAGGCGGAACCGCTCAGCTGTGACGCAGGCGCGGGTTCACGAGGACGTAGAGCACGTCCGCGAGCAGGTTCAGAAAGATGAAGCCGACGGCGACGCACAGCACCACGCCCTGGACCACCGCATAGTCGCGGGTGAACACCGCGTCGACCATCAACTTGCCGAAGCCCGGGATCGTGAAGACCTGCTCGGTGAGCACGGCGCCGGCCATCAACTCGCCGAACAGCAGCGTCACCAAGGTCACGATCGGCACCAGCGCGTTCCGCAGCGCATGCAGCAAAACGACCTTGCGGGGCGGAACGCCTTTTGCGCGCGCGGTCCGCACATAGTCCGCGCTCAAGGCCTCCAGCATGGCCGACCTCGTGTGGCGCATGAGGTAGGCGGCGATTGCCGTCGACAGCACGATCGCGGGCAAGAACAGCGTCTTCATGCTCATCCAGAGGTCTTCCGAGGGCGGCACGTAGCCCGAGGCGGGCAGCAGCCGCCACTGGACCGCGACGACCATGATCAGGATGATCCCGAACCAGAAGTTCGGGATCGACATGCCGGACAAGGCGGCGACGTTTGCGGCCGCCTCGACCGCCGTGCCCTTGCGTACCGCAGCGGCGATTCCCGCGGGAATGCCAACGATGGCGGCCAGCAGCATGGCTAGAACCGACAGCTGCAAGGTCACCGGCAGCTTCTGCGCGATCAAGGTGGTCACCGGCACGTCCGTGCGCATGGACTTCCCCAGGTCTCCCCGCGCCACCTGCGCGACCCATGCGAGGTACTGCGCCGGCAGCGGATCGTTGAGCCTGTATTTCTCTCGCAGGAAGTTGAGCGTCGCGGGGTCGCGGTCCTCTCCCGCAAGCACCAGGACGGGATCGCCCGGCAGGATCTTCTGCAAGGTGAAGACCATGATGGACACCAGGAACAGCGTCGGCAGGGCAACCACCAAGCGGCGAAGGATCAATCTGAGCATGGTCAATCGAGGGCAAGAGGGACGAACCGACCCACGGAGCCGCGCATGGCGCGGCTCCGGTGAAGCGGAGGGTGGGGTGCGACGCGCTCTACTTCTGGCCGAAGTGGACGCCGCTCAGGCGGATCATTCCATCGGGTGAAGGAACGAAGCCCTTGACCTTCGATGCCGTCGCGAACGGCCAGGGCTGGTAGTAGAGGAAGATTGCCGGCAATTCATCCTGGATGATGGTTTGCACCCGTTCGTAGATCGCTTTCCGCTTGGCGACGTCATTGATCGACCGCGCCTCGTCGAGCAGCCCGTCCAGCTGGAGATTGCAGTACTTCCCTTCGTTGATCGAGCCCTTGCACGAGAAGTGCTGCGCGATGTTGGCATCGGGATCGACGCGACCCGACCAGATGTTGAAGCGCGCCTGAAAGTTGCCGCTTGCGCCTTCCGATTCCAGCGCAGCGTTCTCCACCGGACGGATGCTCAGCTCGAATCCCGCTTGTGCCGCCATGGCCTGCACCATCTCCATCACGGAGGAGGCGGTCGTGTTGTTCGGAAAGAGCACCTCGGCCTTCACCCGAGATTGTCCGGCCTCCTTCAGCAGCTCCCTGGCCTTTTCGAGATTAGGACGTGTGACGGCGTACTTGTCGCTGTAGAAGGGGCTGGCCGGAGGCAGCGGTTGCTGCGCGGGATCGAAGATCCCGCCGCCGGCCACCTCGTTGATGGCCTTCCGGTCCAGCGTCCACTGAAGCGCCTGACGGACACGCTTGTCAGCGAAGGGATTGCCCTTGGCCCGGTTGCCGTTGTTGACGTTGAACATCAGCATCACGTAGCCCAATCCCGGCGTCGATTGCATCTGCATCGAACGATCGGACTTGATCAAGGGCACGTCGGTCGGGTTGACCCGCTCCACGAGATCGAGATCGCCCGCGCGCAGATTCGAAAGTCGGACCGTGGCGTCTCCGATCGGATAAAAGGTCACGCGCCTGAAGGCGTAGTTCCTTGCTTCGTAGTAGGCATCGAATTTCTCCAGGACGATGCGATCGTTCTGGATGCGATTGACGAATTTGTAGGGCCCCGAGCACACGGGCTGGCGCCCTGGGACCGCGGCCTCGACGCCAGTGAAGGACTTGGGCGAGAGCATCATGCCGGCACGGTCGCTCAATTGCGCCAGCAAGGTTGCATCCGGCCGCTTCAATGTCAGCACCAGCGTTGTCGCATTGGGTGCCTCGATCTTCTGAAGGGATGCAAGGTCCGCCTTGCGCATGCTTTCGGGAAGCGTCATGGCACGTTCGAGATTCGCCTTGGCCGCGGACGCATCGAATCTCGTACCGTCATGGAAGGTCGTGTCGTCGCGCAGCGTCATCGTCAGCACCATGCCGTCCTGGCTCCAGGACCAGGCCTTGGCCAGCTTGGGAACGAATTGCAATCTTGCGTCGGTATCCAGCAACTTGTCGCACAGCGATGCAAAGACGATGCGACCGACGTAGGTGCGCCCGCGATGGGGGTCCAGCACGTCGACATCTTCCTGCAATCCGATGCGCAACTCCTGCGCAAAGGCCGCGAGAGAGGACGCCATCAGGATCATTGACGTCAGCAGACGGTAGTGCGATTTCATGAATCTTCTCCAAGATTTCTTATCTGGCCATGGCCGCGCTCGAAGGCGCTCGACCGGTCCATCGGGTCACATGGCATCGCCATGCGTTCCAGTGCGCGATACCTAACCCAGCGGGTGCGTCCACACTCGGCGCGATGAAAGATGATAGGAAAGGAGGCCTGCAACAGTTGCCGAATATCGAGGCTAAAAACGCAAAGTCGTTGCGTTCTCAGGATTCCGTTGATCTCGCAGGTTCGCCAAGCGCCACACTCGATCACTCGACAGAACAATCGCTCGCTCATGGTGCATCGATGCAACCGTTGCGTGTGCTGTGCTTTCAGTCGATACAAGCATTGCCGACGCGATGAAGCTTCTCGACAAGGCGGTCGCGACCACATCAAAGCGTCTCGTTCCAGACAAATGCGGGCCTCTTTGGCCGCCTTCATCCATGTCGCAGCGGCGGCCTCGAGGATGGATCGGAGATGCGCCGACCGCCTGCAAGCGGCGCGATGTTGAGCGCCGCATATTTCTCCCGGCCACCGGCAATGCGACGATATGGGTCAATTCGGTCTGGAGCCTGGCGATCACCGGCGCAGGTATGCCGATGGACTCGACCTGGCGCCACCAGGTGTCCACCTTCATCTCGCGGAAGCCCAGTTCCTCGAAGGTCGGCACCTGCGGGAAAACCGCCAGCCGACGACGCTCGCCGGTGACGGCGACCGGACGGAGCTTCCCTGTGTCGACCAGCGCCTTCCCGGACGCAAATGAAGAGAAAGCGGCATCGACATGGCCGGCGGCGGTGTCGGCGACGATGATCGGCGTGGAGCCACGATAGGCGACATGGTTGAAGGTTGCGCCCGCGCGACATTGCAGCATCTCGGCCACTAGGTGCGCGAGTGAGCCGGCACCGGGGGTCGCAATGGCCAGTCGGATTCGCCTTGGCGAACGCGATCAACTCGGCGGCAGTCCTCTTTCCCGCCGCGGGCACGAACATGAAATGCGGCGCCGTCCCGACAAGAGAGATGGTCTGGAAATCCTGCAGCGGCCGGCGTGCGGTCCGTCTGCGCGTCGATGCCCTTCGGGCAGCGGCTGTTCGGGGTTCTGCAGATCGCGCCCGAATTGGCCGGTCAGGTATACGAGGCCATCGTCGCTTTCAACGGCGTGGCTGCTAGTGGAGACCGATGCAGGAATCCCGCAATAAGCTGATAGGTGGGCATGCAGTGTCCTTTTCGATTCGAACTCGATCCGTCTCGAGGCAGCCCTCTGGATGCGGCCTTCGCGCCATGCATGAAACGAGCCGTTCGATCCATCGCTTGGAATCGGGCCGTTGACTGCACGCGATTCGGTCACGCGCAGTGGCCATGAGATACCTCGGCCTACCGCGTTTCAACGCCTCGCAGCGATGCGACATCGCAGGGGGCGCAGGAGCAACAGTGTTTTAATATGGGTTCGTCGAAAGCAATTCCGTTGTTCTTTTCACCCCACTTTTGACAGCCCGATGCATGCGCGCGCATGCTCAATTCTTTTTGGGCGATATCGTCTTTTTTTGTGCATGATTACGGCCATCACGTACCCTTAGAACGCCTAGGCAATGAGTCACTCGCTCGACCCCTACGACAGGAAGCTCTTGATGCTTCTCCAGGAAAACAACAGGACGTCGCAGCGTGACCTAGCCGATGCCGTGAACCTCTCGCCGTCAGCGGTGAATCGCCGGATCGCAGCGCTCGAGGCCAGCGGCGTGATCTGCGGGAATGTCAGCGTGGTGGATCCTGCCGCCGTCGGTCGACCGATCACGGTCATAGTGGAGGTTCAATTGGCGGATGAACGCCTGGATCTTCTCGAAGAGGTGACCCAACGCTTCGTGAACTGTCCTCAGGTTCAGCAGGTGTACTACGTGACCGGGGACTTCGACTTTCTGCTAGTCATGAGTGTGAGCGAGATGACCGAGTACGAGCGCCTGACGAGGGAGCTCTTCTTCATGCCTGGCAACATTAGGACCTTCAAGACCTATGTGACGATGCGTCGCTTCAAGCAGGGTCTGAAAGTGCCAATCGACGTCTGAGCGCGAAGCCTTGGCTAAACGCGAGCGTGCAGGCCGGCCATCGGCCGGCCCTGCTCGACGCCCTTGGCAGCGGGTCGCAGTCTCAACGCCTCTGTCGACGGCGCGGGCTGGCAAGCCAGCGGCAACTCCGGCTCGCGTCGAGACGTATCTCCACTCTCACCCAACAGCTCAGTCAACGCGATCGCTGCGCGCTTCGAATCTCTGCTTGGGTAGCCTTCTCAGCCCTCAGGCATGACTCAACGGCAGCGCCGTCGTGTACTTGATCTGCTCCATCGCGAACATCGAATTGACGTCCGCCAGCTTGACGCCATTGATGAGCATCTTGCACACCCGGTCGTAGCCCTCGATGCTCGGAACGGACACCATCGTCAGGTAGTCAGCGCTTCCGGTCGAGCGAAAGAACTCCGTGACTTCGGGAATGGCGCTCATGAGACGATGAAGCTTGTCGTACCACTCGATGTCGTGCTGATTCGTTTAGATCGACATGAACACGCTCACGCCGACGTTCAATTGCTTGGGATCGAGGAGGGCCACGTGTTTGCGGATGATGCCGCGCTTCTCCAGGATTTGGATTCGTCGCCAGCGCGGCGTGGTCGTCAGTCCCACGCGCTCGGCGATGTCATTCACCGCGGTCGGCGCGTCTTCCTGAATGATGGCCAGGATCTCCCGATCGACTCGCTCTAGGCGCTCATGGGGCGAAGAAGAGGCGGAACGTTCTTCCAGGGGACCTTCGACCAGTGTGGCGCACCCATGTAGCCGCCCCTCGCGATATGCCTGGCTGGGTCGGTTCAGTACGCGATCAAGGCAGTTTCGGGCTCAGGAGGACTCCTGCGGAAGGTAGCTGGGCCCTGCCGCCTTCATCCCGTGCTTGACCTGCAGGGTGAGTTCATCGGCCAGCACCTCGTCGACGCCCGATTCGAGTCCGTCCAGTGCACGCATGACGATGTCTTCAGGGCTGGACTTCGGCACATCGAACCCGCGCGTGAGGTCGGTGTCGACGTAGGCCATGTGCAGCCCTAGCACTTGGGTCTTCTGCGCCGCCAGTTCATTGCGCAGGGCATTGGTGAGCGACCAGGCTGCGGACTTGCTGGCCGAATAGGCCGCCAGCTCACCGCCGTTCACCCATGAGGCGACCGACAGGACGTTGAGCAGCGCGCCGCCACCGTTGGCCTTGAGAATTGGCGCGAAGGCCTTGCTCATGCGCAACACGGCGAAGAAATTGGTCTCGAAGATGCGTCGTGCGACGTCTTCGCTATCGGCTGCGAGAAAGCCTCCCGGCTGCGCAATGCCGGCGTTGTTGATCACCAGCGTCACATCGGACGCCAGCGCGGCGGCCGCCGCCACGTCTTCCGGCTTGTTGACGTCCAGGCGCAGGGCCTCCACACCGGATTGGGTGATGGCCGCAGGGTCGCGCGCGCCGGCGTAGACCTTGCGCGCACCGCGGGCGAGCAGCTCGCGCGCGAAGGCCAGGCCGACACCGCGATTGACCCGTGACGAGGGCAATAGCGTTTGCAATCTTGATGGGAGTCCCCAAAAGCTGGGGTGGGGAACTAGGTTCACTTGATCTTGATGACGACCTTGCCCTTGGCGCGGCCTGCTTCGACATAGGCCAGGGCCTCGTTGGTCGACTCGAACGGGAAGACCCGATCCATCACGGGGCGGATGACGCCAGCATCGAAGAGACGGGTGATCTCGCGCAGCTGGCTCCCGTTCGCCTTCATGAAGAGGAACGAGAAGCCAACGCCACGGCTCTTTGCCCTCCGTCTGATTCCCGAGCTCAGCAGCCGCATGACCAGCTTCACGAAGCCGGGTGCCCCGATGTCCTTGCCGAATTCGGGATCGGGCGGTCCGGAGATGGAGATGAGCTTGCCGCCCACCTTGAGCACGCGAAGGGATTTTTCGAGCGTCTTGTTGTCCTGGCTGTTCAGGACCACGTCGTAGTCCCGCAAGACATCCTCGAAGTCCTGCGTCTTGTAGTCGATGACGACGTCTGCGCCCAGACTCTTCACGAGCGCGACATTGGTCGTGCTCGTCGTCGTGGCCACGGTGGCGCCCAGATGCTTGGCCAGCTGAATGGCAAAGGTGCCCACGCCGCCGGAGCCAGCCTGGATGAAGACCTTCTGCCCCTTCTTCAGGCCGGCCTTCTCGATCAGTGCCTGCCAAGCCGTCAAAGCCACCAGAGGAATGGAGGCGGCTTCTTCCATCGTGAGGCCCTTGGGCTTGGGCGCCAGCGAGGCTTCCTTGACGGGGACGAATTCGGCGAACGTACCGATGCGGAAGTCGTCCGCCCGCGCATAGACCTCATCACCCAGCTTAAACTGGCGCACGCGTGGGCCGACTTTGACCACCACCCCGGCCACATCGTGACCGAGGATCAGAGGCAGACGATAGGGCAGTATGAGCTTGAACTCTCCGTCCCTGATCTTGGAGTCCAGCAGGTTTACGCCAGCGGCGTGGACCTGCACCAGGACTTCGTCATCGCGCAGTTCCGGTGTCGGCATGTCTGCCAAGGGCCATGCGAGCTTTTTCCCATATCGACCGAGAACAAGAGCTTGCATGTCTTTCCTTGGTTTTTTTGTGCCGAGGTTTGCGAACGGCCCAAGACGGTCACGCGGATAGCCGCCTAAGCTTCGAGTCGAAGGTCTTTTCGAACCCCTGCATCTAACACCCTGGCGGGCGCAAATCTACGCAGCAGCCGCATGCGGCTAGCAAGGCCCGGGGTGTAGTGGATCTTTGGATGCGCCACCGTTGCCGCCTTCAACACGATTTCGGCGACCACATCAGGCCCGTCCGCGCCCACTAGCGCTTCCTTGACACGTTTCGCCACGCCCTCGCGAATCTCTCGATACACGTCGAGGGGCGCATCGGGTTGCATTAGGTTCGCGTCGAATGGCGTATTGATGTAGGCAGGCTCGACCACCGAGACGCGAATGCCCTGCTTGCGCAGTTCATGGTCGAGCGATTCCGAATAGCCCGCGACCGCATGCTTGGTGGCGGAGTACAGCGCCATGTAAGGCAGGGGCAGGAAACCCAGCACGGAGCCGATATTGATGATGCGCCCACCCTTTTGGCTGCGCATATGCGGCACAACGGCCCGGGTCATCCGCACCAGTCCGAAAAAGTTGGTATCAAAGATCGACTGAGCCTGCTCGATCGAACTTTCTTCAGCGCCGGCTGCTGCGACCCCGAAGCCTGCGTTGTTGACGAGAAGGTCGATGCGGCCTTCCAACTGCATCACCTTCTGGACCGCAGCTTCGACCGACTCGTCCTTGGTCACATCAAGGGGCAGCATCTCGAACGATCGTCGACCCGCCTGATCTCCACGTCTGCTGGTGCCGTAAACCTTGTAGCCAGCCTTCGCAAGCCGCTGCGCAGTCGCTTCGCCGATGCCTGAAGAGGCCCCTGTAATGAGCGCAACCTTGTTTGCCATGTTCATCATGTTTCTCCTTGAACTGCGTATTGTGCTATTGAAATGATGTTCATCATATGTTCTGGCGAGCGAATAGGCTGCATGCTTCAGTGGGTTCAGGTGGGGGGTAGATGCTTCAATGCGGCAGCGCACAGACTGTCCGACAGTGCGGGCTCGTCGACCGCACGGGCCAGCAGCAATGTGCCCACCATAGTGGCGACGGTCACGAGTGCCCGTTCGTGGGCACCGGGCTGCCCCCAGTCAGGCGACTGACGGGCGACAAGATCGATCATTTCCTTGACGTGCCGGGTGGTCACCCGGCGTACTTCGGGTGCCTGGCGAGGCGTCTCCGAGCCCAGTGCGGCCAGGGGACATCCCATTTCAACCTGTTCCAGGTGCTCGCGCGAGAGATAGATGCGAAGCATGGATGGCAAAGCCTGCTCGGAAGGCACGCTGGCGACAACCTCCGCCGCTACGGCGGCTGACTCAGCGCACGCCCGACTCGCTGCTTCGGTGAGCATGGCTTCGCGCGACGTGAAATGAGCATAGAAGGCGCCATGGGTCAGGCCGGCCTCCTTCATGATGTCGGCGACTCCGGTGCCGTCGTAGCCGCTACGACGGATCGCCCGCGCAGCTGCGGACACGATGCGCTCGTGCGAGGCTTCCTTAGCCGCAGTTCTGACATTGTGGTTCGTCTTTCGCATGACAATGATCATACATGATTCGCGAAACATGCGCTGTGACGTTCTTGGCGATGCCGTTAGGCGGCACCGCATCGCAATGAGACGAGCGAATACGGGAGCCGAATTAACGTCAGGACATGACCGAATACGAGAGGCTCATCCGAGAGTTGTGCTTCATTTCCGGAAACATCAAGGCGTTTAAGACCTACGCTGCCATGCAGCGAATCAAGGTGTCGCTGCAGGTGCCTTTGCAGACCTAATTTCTTTCTTCCTCCTTGAAACAATTGATGCGCAACCTTGAAGTTCCTGGCAGATCCGTGGCCGTAGGGAACCGCGGTATGGTGGCCACCTCGAACCCCCAAGCGGCGCTGGCGGCCTTCGATATCCTGCGTTCCGGCGGAAACACCATCGATGCCGCGGTGGCGGTGGGGCCATGCTTTCTGTCGTGGAGACCACCCAGACAGGCATCGGCCGAGACTGCTTTGTAATGCTCAAAAAGCGGGGGCAAGCACCCGTAGGACTCAATGGCGCAGAGTGGGTTTTCTGGCCGAGGCGGGGCGCGTGATTGACTTCTTCTCTGCGGAATCTACGCCTTCACGCCGGCGTGGTAGCTGGTGAAATTGCGCGGAGCTGTGTACAACTGCTTCCCTGCTCTTCCTCTCTGTCTACCGCCCAACACGAGCTAAGTTGATGTGAGTTTGCATGAGCGTGCCTACGCTGCGGTATGCCTGGATGGGTCGTTCGCGGCTGCACCGCAGGGCAATCTGTTGACCTGATGTTCTCAGGAGTGTGCAGCTTGTCTACCAATGAATCCGATGATCTCGGGAAGTCCGGCGCTGGTGCTCCACGCCTGCTGACCGCTGCGCCGGCGTTCTTCCGTATCGCCGACGTCATGCGCATCACCGCCTTGAGCCGCGCCACCGTGTATCGGCGGATCGCTGACGGGATTTTTCCGCCTCCGGTGCATTTGGGTGGGCGCGCCTGTGGCTGGACGCCGGCATCGCTCCAAGCCTGGATCGACGATCCCGGCGGCTACCGCGCACCTCGCACGCCACATGATGACGACGCTGAAATGATGCCAGCATCGCCAGGGAAGAGGAGGGCGGCGACAGACGCCGTGAAGCAAAGAAGGGGTCAGCCTTCGAGCAGGACTGCGTCGAGCCGCTCGCCGAGCTTGCGCCAGGCGTCGCGTTTCTCGTCGGCGTAGTCGTGGTGAAGGTAGTGCCGGCGCACCTTGCTGCCTGGCATGACGTGGTTCTCGCAACGGTCGATGACATCCAGGCTGATGCCGAGCGCCTGCATCATCGTGGCCGCGGTGCGACGCAGATCATGCGTGGTCCATTCCCCGTTCTCGCCTTTGGACAGCACCAGCGTGTCGTCGTTTCGGCGGTTCTTGAGCGGCTTCCGGTTCTTGAAGCGCATCTGCCTGTCGCCGACCTGCTTGGAAACGGTCTTGACGTCGATGTGCCCCTCTTTCTGGCGGGCAGGGAAGCACCACTCGCTCTTGCCTTCACCTTCGCCGGTGAGCCCATGAAGCTCCTTGAAGTGGCGCAATGCGAAGTTCGACAGGTAGACCTGCCAGTCCACGCGCGTCTTGGTGTTCTCGCGCGGAACGAACCAAGTCCCGGCTTCAAGGTCGATGTGTTCCCATCGGGCCATCAGCAGCTCACCGATGCGGCATGCTGTGCCGAGGCAGAGCCACAGGGCCAGTTGCGTTTCTCGCTGCAGCGGGCGGTCGGCGCTGCGCCGGTTCTCGGCCGATTCGTACTGCTCCAACGTCGTGGCGAAGATATCGCGCAACTGGCGGATTTCGGCGGGCTTGAGGACACGCTCGCGGATGACGGGTTCGTAGCCGCTGGGCACCACCTGCTTGGTCTCGACCAACTCGGCCGGGTTGCCCTCGCTGAGCAACGCCTTCCATGGTTGGCGCTTGATCGCCCAGCGGTACATCTGTCTGATCTCGGACAACATGCGCTCTGCCGTGCGCCCACGGCCACGGTCGCGGCCGACCTTGCGCAGCGCGTCGCGCAGTTCGAAGTCGGTGATGCCGCGCACGGGCTCGTTGCCAAGGCGGGGCAGGATGTCCTTATCGAACGTGCGGCGCAGTTCGGCGTTGCCGTCGGAGCGCTGCACGCCGTTCTCGAGCCAGGCATCAAACATGTCGCCCAGGGTGGATGCCTCACGTTTGCGCTGGATCTCCGCAGCGATGAGGGCCTCGCGCTGAACTGCCTGCTCGGTCTCGCGTTCCATCATCGCCACACGCGGGTCGGCACCAGAGGCGATGCGGGCGCGCTCCTCGGAGGCGACTTCGCGTGCCTTCGCGAGCGATACGTCAGCGGCGTTGCCCAGGGCCAGTTTCTGGCGCTTGCCGTTGAAGCCGTAGACCAGCATCCACGACTTGTAGCCAGTTGGCAGGACACGCAGGAACAACCCGCCGCCGTCGGCCATCAGGCGTTCTTTCTCTGTTGCTTTGGCGGTCTTGACCGCCCGATCTGTCAATTGAAAGTGAGCCATCCTGTGCTTCCTGGGGAAGGCGGTCGCAAGGGAGGGCTGGGCATTTGTTCCCACGCTCATGGCGTCGATCTGCGCCCCCCGGCAAGATGGAAACAGAATAGCTCAAAAACGGGCTCTGTGGGAACACCGTGGGAACATTTTGCACGCGCTTGAACAATCCGATCTAAGATCGCTTGAATCTGCATGAGACGGTAAAGTCTTTTATAAACAATGACTTAAGCTAAAATTTCTAGGTTCAGAACGTCTCAAGTTGTCGCACTAAGTTGGTGCGATTTTGTATTTTTACGGCCTGTCACGCCGGGGGTCGCGGGTTCGAGTCCCGTCCACTCCGCCAATAAAATCAACGGGTTGCAGCAGAAATGCTGCAACCCGTTTTTCTTTGTTTGGGGCTTGGGAACACTTGAACTCGGGGTCGCGATCCCGTGGCAGGCACAGCCACGGTGAGACACACCGATTCCGGTTCTGTGCCATCGTCTAGCATGCCCTCCGGACTCGAGCGAAGTCGGTCGGAATCGACGTCGCCCTAGGATCGCGCCTTGTAGTCGACTGCAGGGTTCTGCTGCTTGGGGATGGCCGGCGCAGGCGTGCTCTCGCGGGTGTCCAGGAGCTGGTTGATCCAGCAGACCAGGTTGAGGCCGCCGATGTCGTTGTGGCCGTCCACGATCTTCTCGTCGACCGCAGCGACGATGTAGGGCGAGCCGTCAATGCCCTGTCCGGCGAGGCGGCGGATCCGGATGCGGGAGTCGGGAAAGTGATCTGCCGTCGCGGCGCCTTCCGGCTGGTTGAGGAGACGCCGCAACTCGGCCGGCGCTACCGGCTTGCAGGAATCGCGAAGGCCAGCCGCGAGATCCTTCTCCGGTGCCTGCTGCGCGGCACCGGGGTCGGCCGCTGCAAGCTCGATGGTCGCGTGCGTCTGGAAGTTCCAGAAATTGCCAACCGTCTTGATGTCCATGTTCCATTCGACGTACGCACCTTCGTTGTCGGGGCTGTTGCTCTCGGACACGCGTGCGTGCGTCTCGAAGGCTGTCGTCAAGACTCGGCCTGCCGGGAACAACCTTCGCGTTGGGAAATCGGTGGTCGACGACAACACGACCAACGACGGCCGCATCTCGTGCGAGAAGTCGAGCTTCGGTCGGGTCGAAATGCGCGAGTAGTAGTCGAGCGCGCTCTGGAAGGGCATGTAGCGCATCGCTTCGATGGCCGGATTCACCAGCACCACGAGATCGCCGTAGCCGCGAAATCTCGGCTTGCTGTCGCTTGAGTAGATGCCGTCGAGGAAGCGCGACAGGTACACATGTGCCAGCGCATTGAAGGTCACCGATGCGCCAAAACTGTGACCGACTAGCACCAGCTTGTTGTTGTCCTGCGGGTTCATCTTCACCTCGTGTTCGAGACGCAGGAGAAACTCCAGCAGCGCGCCGCGTCCCACCTCGTCGCTGGTTCCCTTGCGATCCCAGAAGGTGAGGTTGTTGACGAAGGGCACGTCGACCGACTCGCCCCGCCAGCCGACGTAGATGCCCTTGATCTTGCGGGTCGGGTTCCACCTGCTCACCGACGCGAGTGCGTCGTAGAAGCCCTGCACGTTGCCGTCACCGGTCTTCGCACGGTGATGCCAGCCGTGAACGAACACTACGACGTAGGATCCTTCGGCTTCGGACTTGACAGCGTTCGCGATCGCCGCTTCGGCCTGGCGCCGGTTTGCGAATACGCCCTGGTCGTCGAACTCGACGAAGTTGACGGTGAATGGCACGGGCTTCGCAATCGACACCTGCCACGCGTCACCGCAAGGCCTGCCATCGGCCCCCTTCGCCTCCCACAGGTAGTTGTCGTCCTTGTCTTTCGGAGCCTCTGGAACCTCACAGTTGCGGCCCGAGATGCGGTAGGGCTCCTTGGAGCTGCATCCGCTCGACAGGATGATCATCAGAATCACGGCGACGAGCCACAGCAGGCGCGGGCTTGGAGGATCGAAAGCGTGGGGATCCTGGCGCATGAGCTTCTCCTCGGTTCGATCAGCAGTGTCTACCGAGCCTTTGAATATTGGACTCCCAAGAAGTGGGGATGAACCCGAGTCGTGGTGCGACAAATGCATGTTCATGGCTTGTCAGCATATGACAGGGCTCGCACAATCCACGGCGTTCGACGGTTCTCCAACCCGAAGACGGAGGTTCTATGCAAGCTTCCGAAACTGCAGCGATCCCGATATCGGGCAGTCCATCGACGGCCACCAGCACGAAGGCCGTCCTGCTGGGAGGGGCGATCGTGGCGATCGTCCTGCTGCTCGTCGCATTGTTCGTACAGATCCTCGACCGGCAACCACCGCCAACTCCGACGCCGCCTGTGGCAGCCCAACGCCAAGAGTCCGAGCAAAGGCAGAGCAGCGCGTCCGTGGAGCCTCCTGCGATCGCGAGTATTCCCACTCCTTCACTTCCGCCCCTGGGCGCTGTGCCTGAGCTGCAAGCGCGTGAGTTTCGACAGTCGATCGATACTGCGGGCCAGACCGCAAAATTCACTGCGTCTTCGGTGGCAGTTCGCGAGGCTGCCATGGCGGCGACTGCGGCCGCCAAAGGAATGGTCGTTGCCGACCCGATCCGTCCCGAAGGCAGCCAACCGGGGATCGACCCCGTCATTTGGAACTACTGGCTCACGCGGCCAACCCCGGCGACTGCCAAGTCGGCCTTCGGCGCACGCCCCTTGCCCCAAGCCGGCGAGATCGAACTGCAAGCGCTGAACCGGCTGACCCTACGTCTTTCCACCGTCGACCTTGGGACAATCGCACCCGTGGCGTCGATCAAGCCGTCGGCAGCGTTGACCTCGACATTGAAGACGGCCATCGCCGATGTGTCGAGGAAACAACTTGCGCTCGACGTCTTTGTCACTCCTTCCGACGAACAGCGCCTGCGTATTCCACAGGCGGTGCGGCGCCAATCGATGACCATCGACCTCGAGCGGCTGCGGGCGATGCCGCCGGGCTTGCGCGAGATTCCGGGCCCCGCCTGGACAGATCAACTGATTCGCGAAGCCACGGTGGCAGAGTTCGGCTTCGACTTTCGGATCCTGGTCGCGGGCACCCACCAGGTCGGTGTCGCGATCGTCGATGCCCTCTCCGCAGTCCCCGTCCAGTCGATGGTCATCAACCTGTCTACCGGTAAGGCCTGGCCCGACAGCGTGGCAGTCGACACCAGCGCGCAAGGTTTTTTCCATCCGGGCAGCCTGCCCGTCGATCTGTCTCTCATCCTGCAAGCCCTCGAGGGAAAGGCGGACGGCTCCCTGTACCGGCGCCTCACGGCCAGGCTGCTCTACAGGAGGGCGGGCGCCGACGCCACGCCCAACGCATCCGGATACGACGAGATTGAGTGGACAAGCCAGCAGGACATCGAGGCGCTGAAGCAGGCGACCGAAAACTTCACATCGATCGTGGGCAGCAGCAAGAACGCAGACGCACTGCTTTCACTGGGCCACAAGTTCGCGCGGCCGCTTTTCGATCCGGATCCAGCCCCTGGACGCGAACTCGAGCAGGACGAGATAGTCAACAGGGATCGTGCAGCAAAGGCGAGACAGATCATCGTCGACACGGCGAACGATCCGAAGGCGAAGCTACCGCCGACGATGCTCGTGCTCATCGTCAAGGAGGGGGCGCAATCGCACTACGCGTCGACCATGCTGCCGATCGGGGCCATGGGTATCTCCAAGGAGAAGGACGGGCCACCCATCTTCCTTGGCGAAAGGTTCGCGCTGGCCCTCAGGCTGACCGACCAGGATCTGAGTCCATCAAGACCCTGCCCACGCGACTGGTATGTCGCCTTTCCCAAGAACGTGGCCGGTGTCACTGACAACGCGTTGCAGACGGCACTGAACGGCCTGAAGCCGCTCCAGCAAAATTGGCGCTCGCACATCTACCCCCAGTCCCCGACACTCGACGAACTCGGCATGTGGCTCAACAAGCCCGACAAGGACTCGGCAGATCGGCCGTACGTGCTGACCTACGTCGGCCATCACCAGAGAGGACAACTCTCGCTCGGGGCGGATGCCGCTCAAGGGATAGGTGCCAGCGACATCCGCCGCGACTTCCAGGGATCGTCCATCGCCATCCTCAACGCATGCAACTCGGCCATGAGCGAGATCTCAAACGGCATGCCGATCGGCATGCTGGCGCAGCGGCGCGTCGCGGCCATCGTCGCGACCACGTCGGGCATTGACGGCGACCTGGCCGCCAACTATCTCGTCTGCATGGCCTCGGTGCTTGTCACGCACACCGAAGAACTGACCATTGGCCAGACGCACGCGCTGGCGACGCGCTGCCTGTGGTCTAGAGCGGAAGGGGGCATGTTCACTTACAAGGGCTCCGCGCTCAAGTACGTGCTCGTGGGCAATCCGTTCCAGAAAATCTGCGCGCCGGCTGCTGCCGCGGTGGGGGTTCCCGCATCCATGCCGATGGCGGCGCCGCAACCCGAGGCACCCAAGGGCGACATCTCATGAGAAAGCTACTGATCCGGCTCCTGGTGTTCGCCGCGGCCGTGCTAGCCATGGCGTCTGCCTGGGCCGACAGCGATCGGCATGTCGTGCTTGTCAGCGACCTGCATGTTGGGGCCGGTAAGGTCGGGAACGACTGGAACAAGATCGAAGACTTTCGATGGCAGGCCGACTTCGATTCGTTCCTCGGATGGGTAGCTGCTCGCGGCGGGAAAGGCAGCGACCTCGTGTTCGTGGGCGACACTTTTGAGCTCTGGCAGTCGCCCACAATGACTTGCACCGGCGATCTCTCCAACCCGGCATGCAAGATTCCGGACTGCAACGAGGACGACACCGAGATCGGCTGCAACGAGCAGGAGGCTCTGGCCCGGCTCGAGCACGTGATCAAGGCGCACGCGGACTTCGTCAATTCATTGCGCAGTTTCGTCGCCGCGGGAGACCATCGGGTTTTCTTCATCCCCGGAAACCACGACGCTGCACTGCTATTTTCGAAAGTCCAGGCACGCCTGCTCGCCGAGTTTGCAGGGCTCCCCGTAACCGTAGAGAGCCGTGGTTACTGGCTGTCGGGGGACGGAGAGATCTACTCCGACCACGGTCACCAGTTCGACGACTTGAACCAGTTCGATCGATGGCCTGCGCCTTTCGTCGATCGCAAGGGCATCACCTACTTGCGCAAGCCCTGGGGCGAGAACATGGTGCAGCAGTTCTACAACCAGTACGAATACGTCTTCCCGATTGTCGACAACCTTTCGGACGAGTGGACGGGCGTCAAGTTCGCGCTCGATCAAGCGAGCTTCCGGCAGACCTCGGTGGCGATAGGCAAACTGTTTCGCTTTGTTCTGCTGCAGGAGTCCATCCGGCAAGCTTTCATCGCACTTGGGGAAGACCAGCTTCCTCAATGGGATCGAAAAACCGTGCGTCGGATGCCGACCGATTTTTTCCTCGACATCCTCAAGCCTGAGCCCCGGCTATACGCCGCAGCCAGCGCGTCGAAGAAGAGCGGGGGACTTGTGTTCGACGGGGCGAGCCTCACAGATAACGAGGTCGACGCCATCTGCGCGGCCAAGAACAACCTTGCAGGTGCGACCCCTTGCCCGAAGCTTTCGACCGAGCTCGGCGCCGCTGTCAAGGGCATCTTCATCGGCAAAAGACAGATGGAGGTCGACTACCTGCGTCGCGTGTTGCCGCAAGTGGCCGCTGACCCGCGGCAGGTGGCATCCGTCTATGTCTTCGGCCACACGCACAGCGCGGTTGAGCCGGCCACACTGCCCCTGGGCGAGATGAAGGGCGGATCGGTCAACGTGGTGCATGCCAACACCGGTGCGTTTCAGCGCGTTGCGTCACCGTCCCAGATCGAGGCGATCCTGGCTCAACCCAAGATGCGGACCAAGGTGGCACTCGACCTGCAGCCTGAGGATCTGCCGGCTTGCTACAACTTCGTCTGGGTTCAGCCATACAAGGGGAGTCCGGGCGTAAAGCTGCTGCGCTGGTCGCAGCGGGCCGACGGCAGCTTTGCGGATTCGCAGGGTACCTGCCTTGACGCGAACTGAGCTGGGTGCTGCACAGCGTTCGTTTCCCAACCACGTGGGCACCGCGAGAAGCTTGCCGTCACCGCAACGTAGCTCAGGATTCCTCTTGCATGACCCTGATCGCGCGATCGAGGTCTGCGATCAAGTCGGCGGTCTCCTCCAACCCTATATTCAAGCGAACGAGCCGACCACCATAGTCTTTGCCCGCCCGATCGAGGGTGGGATAGGCGAGGACGAGACTGGTAACGCCTCCCCAACTGAACCCGATCCTGAACAGTTCGAGTGCATCCACGAAAGCGGCGACCTGCGCGCAAGCGATTTGTGGTGCGAAGAGTATGGAAAACACGCCGGAGGAACCGGTGAAGTCGCGCTGCCAATGCACGTGACCAGGACAAGAAGGCAGGGCCGGATGAAAAACCGACTCAACCGGAGGCTGATGCTGAAGCCAGTGCGCGATCTCCAACGTAGCGGATTCGAGATGCGCGAGCCTGACGCCCAGCGTCTGCAGGCCCCTAAGCGCCAGACTGCAGTCATCCGGGGAGACGGCCATCCCGAGTTGCTTATAGACCGCCCCGGCTGACTCGTATGTCTCTTTGCAGTTCACCGACATCGAGCCAAGCAGTAGGTCGCTATGGCCGCCGACGTATTTGGTCAGCGCCTGGATACTCACATCAATGCCGTGCGCGAACGCGTCGAAAAGTACACCGGCCGCGTAAGTGTTGTCGAGCGCTACTGGCACGCCGCGAGCGTGCGCGGCAGCCACGATCGCGGGCACGTCCTGAACCTCCATCGTGACCGAGCCCGGGCTCTCGGTCCAGATCAACGCAGTATTCGGACGTATCAACGCGGCGACGCCGGATCCAACCAGGGGGTCGTAGGCTTCGACTTCAATTCCGAGGCCTTTGAGAAGACCTTCCCCCATTTCCCGATTCGGGCCGTACCCGCTGATCGGCACGAGCGCATGGCTACCGCTGCGACAGAAGGTCAAATAAGTCAGCGCTATGGCGGCCTGTCCGCCCGGCACGATGAAGGTGTGGAACGCACCCTCCATCTCGGCGATACGCGCCCCCAATTCCAGGACGGTGGGCGTGCCGTAGAGGCCGTAGCTGTAGCCGTGTTCCGTCTGACGCCAATCGTCGATGACATCGGCCTGGCGGTCGAACAACACCGTTGAGCCTCGATGGACCGGCGTAGCCAAGGACTTGAAGTCACCTGGCGCGTGGACGGTCGGCTGCACGAGTTTGGTTTGCCACCGATTGGTTCGGGATTTCTTTGGCTCTCTTGGATCTTCAGGTCTTGTAGCCATAGGCGCTCCAGTTCTTCAGAACCATGTCGCGCACCGCCCGATCGCGATGAACTCCTTGGGAAGAGCGCGCATCCGCTGCGAGCAAAGACATAGCCTCGGGTGCGGCACGCCTTCGCCACCAATCTGCTCGAACGGAAGGTCGACATCGGCGTCATCCAGGTTCAGCGCACCCTGGCAGCGACGACGTCGGCTGTCAGTACCTTCAGTGTATCGCCCACTGCGAAAAGTACTGGGTCAAATGGGCCTGCCTTTGGCCCACCAGATGCTGGCGCGTGAGCGTGCTGACCAGGCTGAGGTAGCCGGCAGCAATATCGGCCTTGTTGTTCGGCAAATTTCGGTCGAGGTGGCGTGGTTGAAAAAGGTGACCGAACCGTCAAGATGCAGCGCGCCGCCGATGACTCTGCGGCTGAGCACCGGGGCGCGTTCTCCGTTGAGCGAGTACGTTGCGAGCATGCGCGACGACTCCATGTTCTCGGGATGCGCTTGCACGACATAGGCCGAACTGACGACGGGTGAGAGCACCTGGACCAGAAAGGCGCAAGCCTTCTGCTTCGGTGATCGCATCGCATGCGAACGAGGTCGGCACGATCAACGGCAAGGTGCGCCCTGGCAGCAAGACGGAAGCGTTTGTGAAGGCAGTGAAGGTTCCGGTGCACATCCCGCGCTCTGGTGTGCCCATGGGCTTTGACGCTGCCGGCACATGCGTGTCGGGCTGTTGAGTCGACACTGACGAAGGCACTTGAGCGCACCTATGGGCGTGGGCCAGCGCACAGACGGCTCGCCCTGCTGCGCGCACCGTGCAGGATGCGCATCGAGGCTCGGCGAGCTCTTCGCCGATAGCAAAAGTTGGTTCGCGCCAATTCGATCGACGCGCCGGCATGACCTCGCCATCAACAGGAGTGACTCATGACACAAAAGATGCAAGCTGCAGTCGTCGAGCATTTCGGAAAACCCTTGGTGCTTCAGGAATGGGACATCCCCACGCCCGGGGCCGGCCAGATCCTGGTCAAGACCGAGGCCTGCGGCGTCTGCCACACCGATCTACATGCCGCGCATGGCGACTGGCCCGTGAAGCCCACGCTGCCGTTCATTCCCGGCCATGAGGGCATCGGGCGCGTGGCGGCCGTCGGAGCCGGCGTGACGAGCGTGAAAGAGGGCGACCGGGTCGGGGTGCCCTGGCTCTACTCGGCCTGCGGTCATTGCGAGTACTGCCTGACGGCCTGGGAGACGGTGTGCGCCCAGGCGCAGTTCGGCGGCTACACCAAGAACGGCGGCTTCGCCGAGTACATCCTGGCCGACCCGAACTACGTCGCCCGCGTGCCTGTCGGCCTGGCGGCCCGGGATGCAGCACCCATCATCTGCGCCGGCATCACCACCTACAAGGGGATCAAGGAGACCGCGGCAAGGCCTGGGGAATGGATCGCCGTCTCCGGCGTCGGCGGGCTCGGGCATCTGGCGATCCAGTATGCCAAGGTCATGGGTCTGCATGTCTGTGCGGTCGACATCGACGAGGGCAAGCTCGCCCACGCCAAACAACTCGGGGCCGACGTCGTGATCAATGCCAGGAACGGCGACGCGGCGGCTGCCGTGAAGAAGGAAACCGGCGGCGGAGCGCATGGCGTCCTGATCACAGCGCCCTCGCTGGTCGCATTCAAACAGGGCGTCGCCATGACCCGCAAGCTTGGCACCTGCGTCCTGGTCGGGCTGCCACCAGGCGAGTTCCCGATCCCGCTCTTCGATGTGGTGGCGAACTGCATCACCGTGCGCGGTTCGTTCGTCGGCACGCGCAGGGACATGGCCGAAGCGCTCTCCTTCGCCGCCGAGGGCAAGGTCAAGGCCGACATCGAACTGCAGCCCCTGACATCGATCAACGGGGTCCTCGACCGGCTCCAGCGCGGCGAAGTGGCGTCGCGCGTGGTCATCGAATTCGCGGAAGCTTGAGTCGAGAAGAGGGCACTCGAACAGTCGCGCAGAACGCCGCACAGACTGAGCGGTGTGTGGTGCAGTTCAACCGCCCATGAAAAATGTGGTTGACACATGAATTGATGAAAAGTAATGTAATAACGCATTGCTCCTCCGGTTCCGCAGCGCGGCGCCGGTTCATCGACTCCTGTTCTTGCGCTTTCGACCATGAAAATTGCAATCCTCGGCGGTGGGCACGGCGCCTATGCGGCCGCTGCCGACCTGTCCGAAGCCGGCCACGAGGTGCGCCTGTGGCGCCGTGACGCCGCCGCGCTCGAGTCGGTCATCCGTGCCGGCGCGATCACGCTGAAAGATGCCGCCGGCACGCGCGAAGTGCCGCTCGCGCTCGCCACACCGGACATCGCAGACGCCCTGCGCGGCGCCGAACTGATCGTCGTTCCCACGCCGGCCATCGCACAGCACGACATCGCTCTGGAGATGGCGCCGCACCTGGCGGACGGGCAGGTCGTCTTTCTGCCGCCGGGGACCTTTGGCAGCTTCGTGATGGCGCGAACGGTTGCGCAGGCGGGCAGCCACGCCGACGTGGCCTGGGCCGAAACGGGCACCTTGCCCTACCTGGCGCGCAAGCACGGCGAGCGCGAGGTGAATCTGACGATACGCGCCGTCCGCCTCCCCACCGGGGTCTACCCGGCGCGCAAGGCGACCGAGGCGATCGCGGTGATCCGCAAGGCCTACCCGAGCGTGCATGGCTGCGGCGACGCGCTGTCGGGCGCCCTGATGAATGCCGGGCCGGTGATCCACCCGCCGCTCATGGTCATGAACGCGGCGCCGCTGCAGCATTTCGAGCGCTGGGACATCCACAACGAAGGCACGCAGCGCGCCGTGCGCGACGTGACCGACCGGCTCGACCAGGAGCGCATCGCGGTGCGCGAGGCCTTCGGGCAGGGCGCGCCGCACTATCCGCTGGCCGACCACTACAACAACGAGCGGTGGATGTACGGCGATGCGCACAAGCAGCTCGTCAAGTCGGGCGACTGGCGCGAGAACATCGACCTCTACGCGCACCGCTACGTCACCGAAGACACCGAACTCGGGCTGGCCTTCCTCGCGTCCGCCGCGCGCTACGCCGGCGTCGATGCACCCATTGCCCACGGCCTGCTGGCCATCGTGGGCGGCTTTCTGGGGCGCGACCTGCGGCTTGGCGAGCGCACCTTCGAAACGCTGGGGCTCGCCGAGCTGACGCCGGCGCAGCTCACGCAGAGGCTGCACGATGGCGAATGAAGCGCTGCCGCGTTTCGCGGCCGTCGGCGCGGGCCGCATGGGGCGCGGCATCGCGATCGCGTTTGCCTACGCGGGCCACCGCATCTCGCTGATCGATCTGCGTCCGCGCAGCGACGACGCCTGGCACAAGCTGGCGGGCGAGGCGCGGGCCGAGATCGAGAGCAGCCTGGACGGGCTGGCACAGCTGGGCGTCATCGACGCGGCGCAGGTTGAGGCCATCGCGTCGCGCGTCGATCTCGTGAATGCGGCCGGGGCGCCTGCTGCACTGCAAGCGGCCGAGCTGGTGTTCGAAGGTGTGCCCGAAACGCTCGATGCCAAGCGCGATGCCTTCGCGCAGTTGAACCGCCATTGCCGCGACGACGCGATCCTGACCTCCACCACCAGCAGCATCCTCGTGACGCAGCTGGCCGCGCTGGTTCGCAACCCCGGCCGCTTTCTCAACATGCACTGGCTCAACCCGGCCTATGTGATTCCGGTGGTCGAACTGAGTTGCCATCCGGCCACCAACCCCGCCGTGCTGGCCCGCGCCAAGGCGCTGATGGAGGCGATCGGCAAGCTGCCGGTGGTGTGCGGCGCATCCCCGGGCTACATCGTGCCGCGGCTGCAGGCGCTGGTGATGAACGAGGCCGCACGCATGATCGAGGAGGGCGCCGCCACCGCCGAAGAGATCGACAAGGCCACGCGCTACGGCCTGGGCCTGCGCTTTGCCGCACTCGGGGTGGTGGAGTTCATCGACTTCGGCGGCTGCGACATCCTGCACCACGCCAGCCGCGAGATGGCCGCGTCGATCGACCGCGGGCGCTACACCGCGCCCGCCATCGTCGACCGCATGGTGGAAGAGGGGCGCCTCGGCCTCAAGAGCGGCAGCGGGTTCTACGGCTACGAAGGGCGCGACATCGCCGTCTACCGGCGCGATGTGCTTTCCAGAACGCTGGGCGCGCTCCGGCACGCGGGCCTGTGGCGCGCGCCGGCGACCGGGACCTTGGAATGAGCCCGATCCGCCGCGCCTTTGCCGACCTGTCGGTGGGGCAGGTGCACTATGCCGCGTGCGGCCAGCCGCAGGCACCCGCCGTGCTGCTGCTGCATCAGTCGCCCCGCAGCTGGGCCGAGTACCGCGAGGTGCTGGCGCTGCTCGGCGCGCACCGGCGCGCGATTGCGATGGACACCGCAGGCTTCGGCGATTCCGCGGCCGGCGAGGCGCCCGCCAGCATCGAACAATGGGCGCGTGTGGCGTGCGAGCTGCTTGACGCGCTGGGCATCGATTGCGCCGACGTGGTCGGCCACCACACCGGCGGCGTCATCGCGGTGGAGTTGGCCGCCGCCTTCCCCGGGCGCGTGCGCAGCCTGGTGCTCTCGTCCACGCCCTTCACCGACGAGGCCTTTCGCCGCGCGCGCGCCGAGCGGCCGCCGATCGACGAGGTCGAGCCCAGCGACGATGGCCAGCACCTCGCGGCGCTGTGGCAAAAGCGCCAGGGCTTCTACCCGCCAGGCCGGCCCGAACTGCTCGAAGCCTTCGTGCTCGATGCATTGAAGGTCGGGCGCCGCCTCGAAGAAGGGCACCGCGCGGTCGCCGCCTACCGCATGGAAGACCGCATCGACCGTGTCGTGCAGCCCGTCCTGATCATCCGCGCCACCGACGATCCGTTCGCGGCGCCGCATGCCGCCGAACTGCTGCAGCATCTGCCGCAGGCGCGCGTGGTCGACATCGAGGGCGGCATGGTGCCCTTGCCCGATCAGATGCCTGAAGCCTTTGCGCGCGCGGTGCTGGCGTTTCTGGAACCGTCGGCGTCCTGAACGCCATGCGGGCCGATGCAGGCTCAGCCTTCGTCGGTGTCTTCGGCGTCCGCGTCGGCCGGCGTGTGCGCGTGCAACTCGATCATCTGGCGCAGCGTGTTCTTGAGCTCCTCGGCGCGGCGCAGGCCAAAGGGTTCGAGCACGCGCAGCTCGTGTTCGCGCGCCAGTTCCATCAGGTGCTCCACCGCCTTCGTCCCCTTGCGCGTGATGCGCACCAGCGTGATGCGGCGATCACTCTCATGGGGCAGCCGCTCGATCTGGCCGCGCGCCTCCATGCGGTCGAGCAGGCGCGTCACCGTGGGCTGCTTGGTCACGGTCACCTGCGCGAGCTCACCGATGCTGACCGGCTCGCTGCCCGCCAGCGAGGCCATCACGCGCCACTCCGACACCGAAAAACCGTGCTGGCGCGCCACCACGTGGAACTCCGACGAGATGAGCTGGCTGGCCTGCGCCAGCAAGGCGGGCAGGTAGTCATCGACGAAGCGATGCGATTCAGCGGGCGCTGCGGCCATGAAGGTCTCCCAGGGCTGATTCGGGCATGCCGCTTGCTTGTCTAGGGTAATTCATGATTGTGAATACATTCAGTTGTCAACATTATAGAAAGCATGGCGCGACGCCCCATCGCACCGTTCCCCGAGAGATGAAAGACCACCATGGCTGAGCGTTCATTCGTAGAAGAAGTCAAGAAACTGCGGTTGTCCGGCGGCGAGGTGTTTCGCGGTGAAGGGATTCTGGCCGTAACCAAGGCGTTGCTGGAGTCTGGGGTTTCCTATGTTGCCGGCTACCAGGGTGCACCCATCTCGCACCTGATGGACGTGCTGGCCGACGCGCAGGACATCCTCGCCGAGCACGGCATCCGCTTCGAAAACAGCGCCAGCGAGGCCACCGCCGCCGCGACGCTCGCAGCCTCGGTCAACTACCCGCTGCGCGGCGCCGTGACGTTCAAGGCCACGGTGGGCACCAATGTCGCGTCCGATGCGCTGGCCAACCTGGCATCGGGCGGTGTCACCGGCGGTGCGCTGATCATCGTGGGCGAGGATTACGGCGAAGGCTCGTCGATCATGCAGGAGCGCAGCCACGCGTTCGCGATGAAGTCGCAGATCTGGCTGCTCGATCCGAGGCCCAACCTGCCGAGCATCGTCGATGCGGTCAAGCAGGGGTTCGATCTGTCCGAAGCCAGCAACACGCCCGTGATGCTGCAACTGCGCATCCGCGCCTGCCACGTGCATGGCCACTTCATTGCCGGCGACAACCGGCGCTCCAAATTCACGCTGAAAGACGCGCTCGAAAACCCGCAGCGCGATGTCGGCCGCATCGTGCTGCCGCCCGCCAGCTTCGTGCACGAGCAGGAAAAGGTGCGGGATCGCTGGCCCGCCGCGGTGCGCTTCATCGAGGAGCGCAAGCTCAACGAGTTCTTCTCCGAAGACGCCGACGACATCGGCATCATCGTGCAGGGTGGCAGCTACAACACGCTGCTGCGCGCGCTCGAACGCCTGGGCCTGGCCGACGTCTATGGCGAGACGAAGGTGCCGCTCTACGTGATGAACGTGGCCTATCCCGTCATCGAAAGCGAGGTCATCCGCTTCTGCGAGGGCAAGCGCGCAGTGCTGATCGTGGAAGAGGGCCAGCCCAACTTCGTCGAGCAGAACCTCGCCACCATCCTGCGCCAGGCTGGCTCGACCACCGCGCTGCACGGCAAGGACATGCTGCCGGTCGCCGGCGAATACACCGCGGCCGAACTGCTGAAAGGCGCTCGCAGCTTCTGCGAACGCTACGAGCGCCTTGCGCCGCTGCCCGTGCCCGCACCGGTGCGCAAGGTGATCCCTCTCAAGGAAGTGGCCGCTATCGGCGTCGACGGCGCACCCGAGCCGGCCTTGCCACTGGGCGACAGCGTGCATGCGCGCCCGCCGGGCTTCTGCACCGGCTGCCCGGAGCGGCCGATCTTCAGCGCGATGAAGCTGGTGGAACGCGAGCTCGGTGCGCACCACGTCAGCGCCGACATCGGCTGCCACCTGTTCTCGATCCTGCCGCCGTTCAGCATCGGCAACACGACCATGGGCTATGGCCTCGGCGGCGCCGGCGCTTCGGCGCTCAATGCGCCGGCGGGAAAGCGTGCGATCTCGGTGATGGGCGACGGCGGTTTCTGGCACAACGGGCTGACCAGCGGCGTGGCGAATGCGGTCTTCAACAAGAGCGACAACCTCACCATCGTGGTCGACAACAACTACACCTCGGCCACCGGCGGGCAGGACATTCTTTCGTCGCACGCCGTCAACGCGACGCGCAGCACGGGCCACGAGATCGAGCGTGCGGTGCGCGGCGTGGGCGTCGAGTGGGTGAAGACCTTGCGCCGCACCTACGACGTGGCCGGCATGCGCGATGCGCTCAGGGATGCGTTGACCACCAAGCAGAAGGGCCCCAAGGTTCTGATCGCGCAATCGGAGTGCATGCTCAACAAGCAGCGCCGCGAGAAGCCGCAGGTGCGCAAGGCCATTGCCAGCGGCAAGCGCGTGGTGCGCGAGAAGTTCGGTGTCGACGCCGACACCTGCACCGGCGACCATTCGTGCATCCGCCTGTCGGGCTGCCCATCGCTGTCGATCAAGCCCAATCCCGATCCGCTGCGCACCGATCCGGTGGCCACGGTGCTCGACAGCTGCGTGGGCTGCGGCGTGTGCGGCGAGGTGTCGCATGCCGCCGTGCTGTGCCCCTCTTTCTACAAGGCGCAGATCGTCAACAACCCGAACCGCTGGGATCGCGTGCGCGAGCGCGTGCGCAGCGGCGTGATCGGCTGGCTGCAGCGCGGCGAAGCGAAGCGGCGCGAAGCCTGGGCGTTCTGAACCATGAGCGGCGCGCAACCTATCAAGATCGCAATCCTCGCCATGGGCGGGGAGGGCGGCGGCGTCCTGGCCGACTGGATCGTCGACATGGGCGAAGCCAATGGCTATGTCGCCCAGACCACCTCGGTGCCGGGCGTGGCCCAGCGCACCGGTGCCACCATCTACTACGTCGAGCTCTACCCGGCTGCGCAGGCAGCGGCCGACGGCGGCCAGCCCGTGCTCGCGCTGATGCCGCTGCCGGGCGATGTCGACGTGGTGCTCGCCTCGGAGCTCATGGAAGCAGGCCGCGCCGTGCAGCGCGGCCTGGTCACGGCGGATCGCACCACGCTCGTCGCGTCGACCCACCGCGTCTATTCGATCGCCGAGAAAAGCGCGCTCGGCGACGGCCGAGTCGACAGCGGCGAACTGCTCGCGCATGCGAACAAGGCCGCCAAGCGCTTCATCCGCTTCGACATGCAGCAGGCCGCCGAGGCCTCGGGCAGCGTGATCAGCGCGGTGCTCTTCGGCGCGCTGGCGGGCGCGGGCGTGCTGCCCTTCGCCCGGGCCCAGTTCGAAGCCACCATCGAGCGCGGCGGCGTCGGCGTGAAGCCCAGCCTCAAGGCCTTCGGTGCTGCTTTTCTGCGGGCACAAGGCGCGACTGAAGAAGAGGCGCCAGGGGTAGCGGCCGTGCCGGTGCCGCAGCCGAAGCACCCGGCCGTGCGAGCACTGGTCGAACGCGCGCAGCGCGACTTTCCGGTCGAGGCGCATTACTTCCTGCTCGAAGGCGTGCGCCGCCTCATCGACTACCAGGACACGGACTACGCGGGCCTCTACCTCGATCGCATGGCTGCGATGGCCAGGCTGCCCGCGAACGACGACGGCCGCCTGCTGCGCGAGACCGCACGCTACCTCGCGCTCTGGATGTCGTACGAAGACACGGCCCGCGTCGCCGCGCTCAAGACCCGTGCCACGCGCTTCGAGCGCGTGCGCGGCGAGGCGAGCGTCAAGGACGGACAGATCCTTGCCATCAACGAATACATGCATCCGCGGATCCAGGAGATCTGCGAGACGCTGCCAGGCGGCATCGGCCGCTGGCTGATGAACTCGGGCCTGCCGCGGAAAACGGTGGAGCGCTTCACGCAGCACGGCCGCGTGATCCAGACCAGCTCGCTGCGCGGCTACCTGATGCTGCGCACCGTGGCCGCCATGAAGCGCTGGCGCCGTTCCACCATCCGCTACGGCGAAGAAAACCAGCGCATCGAGGCATGGCTCGCACGCATTGCCGAGACTGCACTGCGCAACCCCGATCTCGCGGTGGAGCTTGCGCAATGCCAGCGGCTGGTCAAGGGCTACAGCGACACCCGCGAGCGGGGCCTGCGCAACTACGACACGGTCATCGGTGCTTTCCAGCGCGCCGGTGCCACTCTCGCGCCCGCCACGCTGCGCGAGCTGCGCGATGCCGCACTCGCCGATGAACATGGCCAAAAGCTTCAAGCCGCGCTGGCGCGGCATGCGCTGGCCTGAACAAGAGACCCCAGGAACAGCGATGACCGCCCAGCCCGCCACCATGTCCCTGCGCGTCGCCGAGGCGCGCGAACTGAATCCGGCGATCCGCATGTTGCGCCTGGCCGCCGAAGATGGCCGCGCGTTGCCCGGCTTTAGCGCCGGCGCCCACATTCGCGTGCAGGTGACGCTACCAGGCGGCGCCATCGACTGGCGTCACTATTCGCTCATCAACTTCGCAACCGCGCGCAATGCCACCAACGCGCCCACCGAGTACGTGATCGCCGTGCGCAAGGAGGCCGAAGGCCGCGGCGGCTCGCGCTTCATGCACGAGCGCGTGAACGCCGGCGACCTGCTCACGATCGAACTGCCGAAGAACGACTTTCCGCTGCACACCGGCCCTGGCGGCACCGTGCTGGCGGCAGGCGGCATCGGTGTCACGCCACTGGCCAGCATGGCGGCCCGCCGCCGCGCCGAGGGCCTTCCGGTTCGCATGCACTACGCCGGCCGCAGCCGCGACCTCATGGCCTTCCTGCCCGAGCTGCAGGCGTTGCTGGGCGAGGATCTCCGGATCCACGCCGACGCGGAAGCCGGCGCGCCGCTCGACATCGACGCGCTGCTCGACGCATGCCCCGTCGGCGATCGCCTCTACGTCTGCGGTCCCAAGGTCATGCTCGATGCCGTGTTCGCCCGCACCCAGGCGCGCGGTTGGGAACACGACCGCGTGCACTTCGAGCTCTTCACCGAGCCGGTCGCGGAGGCGGGCGACAAGCCCTTCGAGGTGGAGCTTGCCCAGTCGGGCCAGCGCTTTACCGTGCCGGCCGACCAGAGCGTTCTCGACTGCCTGATCGAGCACGGCTGCGACCCGATGTTCGACTGCAAGCGCGGCGAGTGCGGCGTTTGCGCGGTGCCAGTGCTCGAAGGCGACATCGACCACCGCGACTACGTGCTGACCGCGCGCGAAAAGGCGCTGGGCAATGTCATGCAGATCTGCATCTCGCGCGTCAAGGGCCCGCGCCTCGTGCTTGACATCTGAAGGAGAAAGCCGAACATGACTTCCTACCGGAACAACCCCGACGCCGTGCGCGCACTGGTTCAGAACGACCGCGTGCACCGGGACCTCTACATCAGCCAGGAGCTGTTCGAGGTCGAGCAGGAGCACTTCTTTGCCAACACCTGGAACTACGTCGGCCACGAAAGCCAGATTCCCAAGTCGGGCGACTGGTTCAGCAACGACATCGCGGGCCGGCCGCTGATCGTCGTGCGCCACACCGACGGCTCGGTGCGGGCCATGATGAACCGCTGTGCCCACAAGGGCTCCCGGCTCGTGAGCGGGCCTTGTGGAAACACCGGCAAGTTCTTTCGCTGCCCGTACCACGCGTGGACTTTCAAGACCGACGGCGCGCTGCTCGCCATCCCGCTCAAAACCGGCTATGAAAACACTGCCCTGCACGAGTGCGAATCGGCCAAGGGGCTGACCACGGTGAAGCACGTGCGCAGCCACCGTGGGTTCATCTTCGTCAAGATCAACGATACGGGGCCGGACTTCGACGAGTACTTCGGCGATTCGCTCAGCTCGATCGACAACATGGCCGACCGCTCGCCCGAAGGCGAACTCGAGATCGCAGGCGGCTGCCTGCGCTTCGTGCACCAGTGCAATTGGAAGATGTTCGTCGAGAACCTCAACGACACCATGCACCCGATGGTGGCGCACGAATCTTCCGCCGGAACCGCCAAGCGCATGTGGGCCGACAAGCCGGCCGACGAACCCAAGCCGATGGCGGTCGAGCAGTTCGTGCCCTTCATGTCGGACTACAAGTTCTTCGAGGACATGGGCATTCGCACCTATGACCACGGCCACAGCTTCACCGGCGTTCACTTCAGCATCCACAGCAAGTACAAGGCGATTCCCGCGTACGACGACGCGATGAAGGCACGCTACGGCGAGGAGCGCACCGCGCAGATTCTGGGCATGGCGCGCCACAACACGGTGTACTACCCCAACCTCACCATCAAGGGCGCGATCCAGGCGATCCGCGTGGTGAAGCCGATCGCGGCCGACAGGACGCTGGTCGAGAGCTGGACGTTCCGGCTCAAGGGTGCGCCGCCTGAACTGCTGCAGCGCACCGCCATGTACAACCGGCTCATCAACTCGCCATTTTCCGTGGTGGGCCATGACGACCTGCAGGCCTACCGCGGCATGCAGGCCGGCCTGCATGCCAGCGGCAATGAATGGGTCAGCCTGCACCGCAACTATGACCCTTCGGAGCTGAAGGGCGGCGAGATCACGACGGGCGGCACCAGCGAGCTGCCCATGCGCAACCAGTACCGCAGCTGGGCCGAACGCATGACAGAAACCATGCGGAGCCGCTGAAATGCATGCAGTTACTCGCCAGGATTTGATCGACTTCGTCGTGAACGAAGCGCATCTGCTCGACACCCGCCGCTACGAGGAATGGAACGCGCTCTTCACCGACGACGCCTTCTACTGGGTGCCATTGGTGCCGGACCAGGAGGACGGCCTCAACCACACATCGCACCTCTACGAAGACAAGCTGCTGCGCGAGTTGCGCATCGAGCGCCTCAAGAGCCCGCGCGCCTTTTCGCAGCAGCCGCCGAGTCGTTGCCACCACCTGCTGCAGGTGCCGGTGGTCGAAGCCTTCGACGAGGCCGCCAACCGCTATGTGGTGCGCACGGGTTTTCACTACACCGAGTCGCAGGGCGATGAGCTTCAGTTTTACGTCGGCACCTTCTTCCATCACCTTTCGGTGCAGGACGGCGCACTGCGCATGACGCTCAAGCGCGTCAACCTCCTCAACTGCGATGCCGCGCTGCCGGCGGTGCAACTCTTCATCTAGGGACGCAATGCAGCACGCCACCGTCCACGACGTATTCAAGACCACCGCGGCACGCACGCCGGAGGCCGAATTCCTGTTCACCGAATCGGTGACGGCAGCGGCCTATGGCATCTCTGCCGGCGCCATCCGCTGGGGCGAGGCGGCGGCGCAGGTCGAGCGCCTGCGCGCAGCCTATGCGCAGGCGGGCTACGGGCACGGCCACCGCGTCGGCCTGTTGCTGGAGAACCGGCCGGCTTTCCTGTTCCACTGGTTCGCGCTCAACGCACTGGGCGTGAGTGTGGTGCCTATCAATTCCGAGATGCGCTCGGCCGAGCTGGTCTACCTGATCGGCCACAGCGAGATCGGCCTGGCCGTGACGCTGCCCGGGCGCGCCGCCGACCTGCGCGCCGCGGCGGTGCAGGCCGGGGTCGCCTTCGAAACGATGGGCCCCGATGACGAGGTGCCACCCGCCAGGACAGTGGCGCCGCGCGCAGGCGAGGCCATCGGCCTCGATTCCGAGTGCAGCCTGCTCTACACCTCGGGCACCACCGGGCGGCCCAAGGGCTGCATCCTTGGCAACGCCTATTTCCTGCGCGCCGGCGAGTGGTATGCCGCGCTCGACGGTGTGTGCGGCATCCGGCGCGACACCGAGCGCGTCATCACGCCGCTGCCGCTCAATCACATGAACGCGATGGCGTTCTCCACGATGCTGGTGCTGGTGGCTGGCGGCTGCCTGGTGCAGCTCGACCGTTTCCACCCGAAGACCTGGCTGGCCAGCGCACGCGAGAGCCGCGCCACCATCGTGCATTACCTCGGCGTGATGCCGGCCATGTTGCTGTCCGCGCCGGCATCGGTGGGCGATCGCGACCATGCCATCCGCTGGGGCTTTGGCGCGGGTGTGGATCGCAAGCACCATGCGTCATTCGAAGCGCGCTTCGGCTTCCCGCTGGTCGAGGCCTGGGCCATGACCGAGACCGGCGCCGCCGCCTGCGTGATGGCCAACCGGGAGCCACGCCTCGTCGGCACCAGCTGCTTCGGGCGGCAGGAGGACTTCGTGCAGATCCGCCTCGTGGGCGAAGACGGCAACGACATCGGCGTCGACACGCCGGGCGAGCTGCTGGTGCGCTCCGCCGGCAGCGACCCCAAGCGCTACTTCTTCTCGGGCTACCTGAAAGACGAAGCGGCGACGCGCGAGGCCTGGGCCGACGGCTGGTTCCACACCGGCGACCTGGTGCGGCGCGATGCGCAAGGCAACTTCTTTTTCGTCGACCGCAAGAAGAACGTGATCCGCCGCAGTGGCGAGAACATTTCGGCGGTCGAGGTCGAAAGCGTGCTCAACCAGCACCCGGCCGTGAAGACCTCGGCCGTGGCCGCCACGCCCGACGCGGTGCGCGGCGACGAAGTACTGGCCTGCATCGTGATGCGCGAGGACGCGGACGCGTCTCAGCGCGAGCAGCTCGCGGCCAGCATCGTCGCGCATGCGCTGGCGCAACTGGCCTATTACAAGGCGCCGGGCTACGTCGCCTTCGTCGACGCGCTGCCGCTCACCGCATCGCAGAAGATCCAGCGTGGCCAGCTGCGCGAACTCGCGCACGCACTTCCCGGGCAGGCGCACTGCATCGACACACGCGCCATGAAAAAGAGGCAGACATGACCAAGCGGCGGCTTTCCTACGAAGGCGTGGCAGTGGCCGTGCCGGTCACCGTGCCGTACGTGCGCTACTCGACGCACACGGCGCATTGGTTCATCGGGCAGGCGCTCGAGGCGCTGGTGCAGGCCAGCGGCGTGCCGAAGGCGCAGATCGACGGCCTGTGCCTCAGCAGCTTCTCGCTGGCACCTGACACGGCCGTGGGCGTGACCCAGCACGTGGGCCTCTCGCCGCGCTGGCTCGACCATGTGCCGACCGGCGGCGCGTCGGGCGTGATGTGCCTGCGCCGCGCCGCACGTGCGGTGCAGGCAGGCGACGCGGACATCGTGGCTTGCGTCGGCGCCGACACCAACCACGTCGATTCCTTCCGCCAGACGCTCGGCAGCTTCAGCAATTTCGCGCGGGACGCGAGCTACCCCTACGGTTCTGGTGGACCGAACTCGATCTTCGCGTTCATCACCGCGAACTACATGCGCACCTATGGCGCGCGGCGGGAGGATTTCGGCCGCATCGCAGTCGACCAGCGCACCAATGCGCTGGGCAACCCCCATGCCATGTTCAAGAAGCCGCTGACGCTCGACGAGTACATGGCGGCGCGGCCCATCTCCGACCCCATTCACCTGTTCGACTGCGTCATGCCCTGCGCGGGTGCCGAGGCCTTCCTCGTCATGAGCGAGGAGCGGGCGCGCGACCTGGGCCTGGCGCATGTGGTGATCCGCGGCGCCATCGAGCGGCACAACGCCTTTGCCGACGATCCGGTGATGGTGCAGGGCGGCTGGCGCGTGGACCGCGACGACCTCTACGCACAGGCCGGCGTGCAGCCCGCGGCGCTTGACTTCGTGCAGACCTACGACGACTACCCGGTGATCGCGATGATGCAGTTCGAAGACCTTGGCTTTTGCGAGAAGGGCGAAGGCCCGGCTTTCGTGCAGTCGCACACGATGACTTTCGACGGCAGCTTTCCGAACAACACCAGCGGCGGGCAACTGTCGGCCGGGCAGGCCGGCGCAGCGGGCGGCTTTCTCGGCATGGTCGAGGCGGTTCGTCAGCTGACCGGCCAGGCCGGGCCGCGCACGGTGCCCGATGCACAGCTGGGCCTGGTCGCGGGCTTCGGCATGGTGACCTACGACCGCTGCCTGTGCACAGGCGCGGTCATCCTGGGGAGATCCGCATGACGATGCCCATGATGCGCCCCCCGCGCAAGAACCCGGTGCTGCGCACCCGCCAGATGAATCTGCCGCCGTGGGCGCGCGGGCGCGTTGCGCTGGGCATCACGGCCGCCGCGGCCGAAGGGCGCTTCGAGCTGCAGACCTGCGAAGACTGCGGCACGGTGCAATACCCGCCGCGCGAGGCCTGCCACAAGTGTCTTTCGCCGCGCCTGCACTGGCGGGCGCAAGGCGGCGAGGGCAAGTTGCTCGCCAGCACCACGCTGCATCACAGCAATGACCTGTTCTTTCGCGAGCGGCTGCCCTGGCGGCTGGGCCTGGTGCACCTCGACGCCGGCCCGACGCTCATGGTGCACCTGCATGGCGAAGTCGGCGATGCGCCCACGCGCGTGCGCGTCGGTGCCCGGCTCGACCGCGCGGGCCAAGCCGTTCTCATTGGTTTTCCGAATGAAGGGAGTGCCCATATGGCCGACGACAAGATGCTCCGTGAAATGACCAGCGACCCCAAGTTCCGCAAGGCGCTGGTGACCGACGGCAAGACCGAAACCGGGCAGGCCATCGTGCGTGCGCTGGTCAAGTCCGGTGCCGACATCGTCTGGGTCGGCCATGCCGAGCCCTGGAAGAAGATGGGTGACGGGCTCGACGACATTTCGGCGCTGCCGCAGGTCACGCTGGTGCCGCTCGACCTGACCAACGGGCGCTCTGTCGTCGAGCTGGCCGGCGAGATCGGCGGCAAGGTCGACATCGTCATCAACAACGCAGAGGTGCATCGAACCTTCGGCATCGGCGCCCGGCGCGGCACCGATGTGGCCAAGGCCGAGATGGACATCAACTACTTCGGCCTGCTGCGCCTCGCGCAGGAGTTCGGGCCGGCGCTCAAGGGGCGCTCCGCCGACGGTGCGACCGGTGCCACGGCCTGGGTCAACCTGCTGTCGATCTATGCGCTCAGCAACTTCCCGCCGCACGGCACCTTCAGCGCGTCGAAGGCGGCAGCGCATTCGCTCGCGCAGTGCCTGCGTGCCGAGATGCGACCGGCCGGCATCCGGGTGATCAACGTGTTCCCGGGGCCGATCGACGACGAGTGGAACCAGCACATGCCGCCGCCCAAGCTGGCGCCGGCCACGCTCGCCAGCGCCATCGTCAAGGCGCTGCGCGATGGCGTGGAAGACATCTACCCGGGCGACGTGGCGCAGGAATGGCTGGAGCGCTGGCGCGACAACCCGAAGGTGCTCGAGCGCGAGCTGGCCGCAGGCGGCTGACACCAGGAGCAACACATGACGACGACAACCGAACTGATGTCCGCCGCCGAAATCCTCGGCGGCCTGGTGGGCGCGATGGCCAGTGGCCGCATTCGCGTGATCGACCTCACGCAGACGCTCACGCCTGAGTTCCCGCAGATCGCGCTGCCGCCAGAGATGGGCCAGTGCTGGCCGTTCCGGATCGAGGAAGTGTCGAAGTACGACGAGCGCGGACCGGGCTGGTACTGGAATAATTTTTCCTGCGGCGAGCACACGGGCACGCACTTCGACGCGCCGATCCACTGGATCTCGGGCCGCGACCTACCGAACAACTCGGTCGACACGATCCCGGTGCAGCACTTCGTGGCGCCGGCCTGCGTGATCGATTGTTCGGCCGCCGTGCAAACCGACGACGACTACCTGCTGAGCGTGGCCGACATCGAACGCTACGAAGCGAAGCACGGCCGCATTCCGAAGGGTGCGTGGGTGCTGATGCGCACCGACTGGTCCAAGCGGAGCGACCCGGAGGCCTACCAGAACTTCGACGAAACGGGGCAGCACACGCCGGGCCCTGGCACCGAGGCCGTGCGCTTCCTGGTGGAGCAGCGCGACGTGCTGGGCTTCGGCTCCGAGGCCATCGGCACCGATGCCGGGCAGGGCTACCACCTGCGCCCGCCATACCCTTGCCACTACTACATGCATGGCGCCGGGCGCTATGGCCTGCAGTGCCTGAGCAACCTCGACCTGCTGCCGCCATCCGGTGCGGTGCTGATCTGCCCGCCGCTCAAGATCGAGAAGGGCAGCGGCAGCCCGTTGCGCGTGCTCGCGCTGGTGGCCGCGTGAGTCGACCATGACGAACGGCTCCACAGGGCAACGCCGCGTCGCCGCGGTCACTGGCGGCAGCGCCGGCATTGGCAAGGCCATCTGCGAAGACCTGCTGGCGCTGGGCTACGACGTGGTCTCTCTCGCCCGGCGCAAGCCGGCGGGCGATCATCCGCGGCTGCACAGCATCGAAGTCGACCTCGCCGACCGTGCGGCCACGGCCGAGGCGGCGGCCGACCTGGTGCGGCGCTTCGAAGTCACGACCGTGGTCCACAACGCCGGCGTGATCCGCGCCGCGCTGCTCGCCGACGTGAAGCTCGAAGACCTCGATGCGCTGGTCGAGTTGCACCTGGGCTGCGCAGTGCAGCTTGTCCAGGCGGCGCTGCCCTGCATGCGGGCCCAGCAGTTCGGGCGCATCGTGCTTCTGTCGTCACGGGCCGCAGTAGGCATGCCCACGCGCACCGCCTATTCCGCCACCAAGTCCGGGATGCTGGGCATGGCGCGCACCTGGGCGCTCGAACTGGCGGCCGACGGCATCACGGTGAACGTGGTCGCACCGGGCCCGATCCGCACCGACATGTTCTACGACGTGGTGGAAGCCGGCAGTGACAAGGAGCGCGCGCTGGCGGCGTCGGTGCCGGTACGGCGCCTTGGCGAGTCGGCCGACGTGGCACGCGCGGTGCGCTTCTTTGCGGAACCCGCCAACAGCTTCGTGACGGGGCAGGTGCTCTATGTGTGCGGTGGCACCAGCGTGGGCAGTCTCGCCCTGTAGCGGTGCGCGCCAGGCACGCCGAAATCGCGGATTTCTCAGCGTTGTTTCTATTGTCATGACCTGGATGCTTGGCTAATATGCTTTACACCTAAACATTTCATAAATCATAAGGTTGGCACGAAGCTCGCATTGCACCAACCACTTGCGCATCCATCCGTCGTCCCGTGAAACCTTCTGGAGCATTGCCATGAAAGTCCTGATCCGAATCTGTGCATCCGCGGGCATTGCCCTCGGCCTTGGCGCCCTGTCCACCGCGGGCGCATGGGCGGCCGATCTCAAGGTCGGTTTCATCACCTCCCTGTCGGGGCCGGTGTCGTCGCTCGGGATCCCGTACGAGAAGGGCATGAAGGCGGCGGTCGCCTACAAGTCCGAGCTGGGTGGCCACAAGATCCAGCTGGTTCAGCTGGACGATGCGTCCGACCCGTCGACCGCAGCGCGCAATGCCCGCAAGATGATCGACGAGGACAAGGTCGACGTGATCATCGGCACCGCCGGCTCGCCCGGCGCGCTGGCCATCGCCGCCGTTGCCCGCGAAACGAAGACGCCGCTGATCTCCATTGCCAACGCGAACCTGCCCGGCGAAGACGGCGCCTGGATGGTCACGCTGCCGCAGCCGGCGCCGCTCATGGTGAGCGCGGTGGTCGAGCGCATGAAGAAGTCGGGCGTGAAGACGGTCGGCTACATCGGCTTCTCCGATGCATGGGGCGACCTGGTGTACGACGCCCTGCAAAAGAGCGCCGAGCCGGCCGGCATCAAGGTCGTGTCCAACGAGCGCTATGCGCGCGCGGATACGTCGGTGACCGGACAGGTGCTCAAGATCGTCGCGCTGCGGCCCGACGCGGTCATCACCGGCACCTCGGGCACGCCGGGTGCGCTGCCCTACCTGGCGCTGGCCGAACGTGGCTACAAGGGCCAGATCTACGGCATGCATGCATTGATCAACCCCGACTTCGTGCGCGTCGGCGGCACAGCGGTCGAAGGCCTGCTCGCGCCGACCGGCCCGGTGATCGTGGCCGAGCAGCTGTCGGCCGACAACCCGATCCGCAAGGTGTCGATGGACTTCCGCGCCGCCTACCAGAAGGCGAACGGCGCGCCGCCGACCGATGCGTTCTCGGCCTACACCTTCGACGCCTGGCTGCTGTTCCTCGACGCGGCGCAGCGTGCGGCTGCCACCAAGGCCGAGCCCGGTACGCCGCAGTTCCGCCTGGCGCTGCGCGATGCCATCGTGGCTACCCGCGAGCTGGTGGGCACGCACAGCGTCTACAACTTCAAACCGACCGACCGCTACGGCTCCGACGAACGCTCGCGCGTCGTCGTCAAGCTCGAAAAGGGCCAGTGGAAGCTGGACAAGTGATGAACACCATTCCCCGCATCCTTGGCGCCACGGCGCTCGCTCTGGCGGCCGCGCAGGTCATGGCGGCCGATCTGAAGATCGGCTTCATCAGCTCGCTCTCGGGCCCGGTGGCCGCGCTCGGCGTGCCGTATGAAAAAGGCATTCGCGCCGCGCTCGCCGAGCATCCGCAGATCGGGGGGCGCAAGGTCGAACTGATCGTGCTGGACGACGCCTCCGATCCCACCACCGCCGGGCGCAACGCGCGCAAGCTGGTGGTCGAAGACAAGGTCGACGTGCTCATCGGCACCTCGGGCGTGCCGGGCGCCATGGCCATCGCGGCGGTCGCACGCGAACTCAACACGCCGCTCATCTCGCCCACGCCGGTCACCATTCCGGGTGCGGACGGCGCATGGACGGTGACGGTGTCGCAGCCATTCCCGCTCATGGTCGCTGCGGTGGTCGAGCGCATGAAGAAGTCCGACGTGAAGACGGTCGCCTTCATAGGTTTTTCCGATGCGCTCGGCGATCTCGCCTACGACTCGCTCATGAAAAGCGCCGCCACCGCCGGCATCAAGGTGGTCGCGAACGAGCGCTATGCGCGCAGCGATTCGTCGGTGGCGGGCCAGGTGCTGAAGATCATCGGCAGCCGGCCCGACGCGGTCTTCGCGGGCAACTCGGGCACGCCCGGCGCGCTGCCGTACCTCGCGCTGGCCGAGCGCGGCTACAAAGGAAAGATCTACGGCACGCACGGGCTCATCAACGCCGACTTCGTGCGCGTGGGCGGTGCGTCGATCGAGGGCCTGCAGGTGCCCAGCGGCCCGGTGCTGGTGGCCGACCAGCTGCCCGAGAGCAACCCGATCCGCAAGGTGTCGATGGCGTTTCGCGCGGCCTACCAGAAGACACACGGGGCGGTGCCCACCGATGCCTTCTCGTCCTACACCTACGACGCCTACCTGCTGCTCGCCGATGCGGCCTCGCGCACCAAGGGTGAGCCCGGCACGCCGCAGTACCGCGCCGCGTTGCGCGAGGCGATCGTGGCTACCCGCGAGCTGGTCGGCACGCACGGCATCTACACCTTCAAGCCCGACGACCGCTACGGCTCCGACCAGCGCGGCATCGTGATGGTCCGGATGGAAAAGGGCCAGTGGAAGCTGGTGCCCTAGGCCCCGGGCACGCCCACCCATCCACCACCCGCCCAGGCCGCACCATGACTGTCTACCGCAACCGCCCCGATCTTGTCGCGGCGCTGGTTCAGGACGACCGGGTTCACCGCGACCTCTACCTGAGCGAGGAGCTCTTCGCGCTGGAACAGGCGCACCTCTTCGCCACGACCTGGACCTACATCGGCCACGCCAGCCAGGTGCCGAATGCCGGTGATTTCGTCTCCCTCGACATTGCCGGGCGGCCATTGCTGCTGGTGCGACAGGCCGACGGCGCCGTGCGCGTGCTCTACAACCGCTGCGCCCACAAGGGCACGCGGCTGGTCACCGACGAGAGCGGCAACACCGGCCGGTTCTTTCGCTGCCCGTACCACGCCTGGACCTACAAGCTCGATGGCGCACCGCTGGCGATTCCGCTGAAGAGCGGCTACGAAGGCACGGGCCTGAAGGCGTGCGAATCGGGGCAGGGCATGGCTGCGGTGAAGCACGTGGCGGTGTATCGCGACTTCGTCTTCGTGCGCCTGTCCGACGCCGGCCCCGCGTTCGAGGACTATTTCGGCGAGGTGCTCGGAGCCATCGACAACATGGTCGACCGCTCGCCGGAAGGCCGCCTCACGGTGGCCGGCGGCGTGCTGCGCAACATCGTCCATTGCAACTGGAAGATGTACCTGGAGAACATCAACGACACGGTGCACCCGATGTCGACCCACGAATCGGCCACGCAGGCGGCCGAAGCGCTGTGGCAGGGGCATGCGCCCGACGCCCCCAAGCCCATGGCGATGGAGCAGATCCTGCCGTTCGGCGCCGGCTACGATTTCTTCGACAAGATGGGCGGGCGGATCTTCCCCAACGGGCACAGCGTGCTGGGCGTGAACTTCAGCATCCACTCGGGCTATGCCCAGTTGCCCGAGTACGAGGCCGCGATGCGCGCAGCGCACGGCGCCGAGCGCGCGGCGGACATCCTGGAGCGCTCGCCGCAGAACTCCGTCCTCTATCCGAGCCTGTCGGTCAAGGGTTCGCCGCAAGCCATCCGCGTGATCCGGCCGCTGGCTGCCGACCGCACGCTGATCGAGGCCTGGAGCTTTCGCGCAGCGGGTGCGCCCGATGTGCTGCTCGAGAGGGCCATGACCTACAACCGGCTGGTGTTCTCGCCCATGTCGGTGGTGGCGCACGACGACGTGCACCTGTTCGAAAGCATCCAGCAGGGCCTGCGCGCCGATGGCAACGACTGGGTCAGCCTGCACCGGAATTTCGACCCGGCCGAGCTGGCGCAATCCACGCTCACGACCAACGGCACCAACGAACTCCTCATGCGCAACCAGTTCCGGGCCTGGGCCCGGTACATGGCGCTGGGCATGGAGGCTGCCGCATGACCGCCGATCCGCGCGAATTCGTCGTCGCCGAAGCCGCGTTGCTCGATGCGGGCCGTTTCGACGAATGGCTGGCGCTGTTCGCCGAAGACGGCCACTACTGGGTGCCGCTGCTCGGGGCGGCGCAGGCCGACCCGCATTCGCACAACTCCATTGCCTATGAAGACCGCCTGCTGCTGACGCTGCGGGTGGAGCGCCTCAAGAACCCGCGCGCGCATTCGCAGCACCCGGCGAGCCACTGCCAGCACGTGCTGCAGCAGCCGGTGCTGGAACGCGACGACGCTGCCGGCGACACGGTCACGCTGCGTACGCCGTTTCTCTATGTGGAGGCGCGCGGCGACGCGCAGGTGCTGCTCGCCGGCAGCTGCCGCCATCTGCTCGCGCGCACGCCGACGGGCTGGGCCATCCGGCAAAAGCGCGTCGACCTTCTCCAGGCCGGGCGCGCGCTGCCGGCCATCCAGTTGTTTATCTAGGCGTTTTCAACCCTTCCACCTACCAGGAGCTAAGACATGAAGAGCTTGATGCAGACCCTGACCCGCAACGCGGTTGCTGCCGCCCTGATCGTCGGCGGCGCCGCGGGTTCACTCGCGGCCGACCTGAAGGTTGGCCTGAGCGTTTCGCTGTCGGGACCGAATTCGTCGCTGGGCGTTCCGTATGCCAAGGGCATGCAGGCCGCGCTGGCCTACCGGCCCGAGATCAACGGGCGCAAGATCCAGCTCATCGTGCTGGACGACGGCTCCGACCCCACCACGGCGGGCCGCAATGCGCGCAAGCTGATCGAGGAAGACAAGGTCGACGTGATCATGGGCACCTCGGGCGCGCCCTCGGCGATCGCGATGGCGCAAGTCGGGCGCGACGCGAAGACGCCGATGATCGGCCTCACTCCGATCTCGCTCGACCCGGCCGAGAACCCGTGGGTAATGACCGTGGCCCAGCCCCCGCAGCTGATGATCGATGCGGTGGTCGACCGCATGAAGCGCGATGGCGTCAAGACGGTCGGCTACATCGGCTTCACCGATGCCTGGGGCGACCTGGTCTACAACGCGCTCATGAAGGCCACGCCGGCCGCCGGCATCAAGGTGGTCAGCAACGAGCGCTACGCGCGCGCCGACGCATCGGTGACGGGGCAGGTGCTGAAGATCGTGGCGCTGCGGCCCGATGCGGTCATGACCGGTGGCGCCGGAACGCCCGGTGCACTGCCGTTCCTCGCCCTGGCGGAGCGCGGTTTCCGCGGTGGTGTGTATGGCCAGCACGGGCTCATCAACCCCGATTTCGTGCGCGTGGCGGGCTCCTCCGCGCAGGGTGCGCTGATGCCCACCGGCCCGGTCATCGTGGCCGAGCAACTGCCGGCCGACCATCCTGCCAAGAAGATTGGCATGGACTTTCGCGCCGTGTTCCAGCGCGTGAACAACGCCCCCACCAACGATGCCTTCTCGGCCTATTCCTTCGACGGCTGGTTGGTGTTCGCCGACGCGGCATCGCGCGCGATGAAGAAGGCCGAACCCGGCACGCCCGAGTTTCGCGTGGCGCTGCGCGACGCCATCTTCAGCACCAGCGAGGTGGTCGGCACGCACGGCGTCTACAGCTTCAAGCCCGGCAACCTGTATGGCGTGGACGAACGTGCCCGCGTCATCGTGAAACTCGACAACGGCCAATGGAAGCTCGCCCCGTGAACCTCCTGCATGCTGCTTCCGTGGGCTGGAGGAACGCCCGATGACGTGGGACGTCGCACTCATCCTTTTCACCGACGGGCTGGCCAACGGTGCGGTGTACCTGCTGGCCGGGCTCGGCCTGGTGCTGATCTTCTCCGTCACGCGCGTGGTGTTCGTGCCGTTCGGCGACATTGCGGCGTTTGCCGCGCTCACGCTTGCCGCGTTCGAAACCGGCCGCGTGCCGCCCACCATCGGCCTCGTGGCGGTGCTGGCAGTGCTGGCGATGCTGACCGAAATCGGCAGCCTGCTGCGCAGGGGCGACGCGCGGCACATCCCCCGAGCCGTGCTGACCTGGGGCGTGCTGCCGGCCATTCCCTGCGCACTGGCCTGGCTGGTGGCGCGCCCGGGCATGCCGGTGGCGGTGCAGATCGCCATGGCGGTGCTGCTGGTGGTGCCGATTGCGCCGCTGCTTGCGCGCGTGGTTTTCCAGCCGATCGCCGATGCGTCGGTGCTGGTGCTGCTGATCGTTTCGCTCGCGCTGCACTTCCTGCTCTCGGGGCTGGGCCTGCTGTTCTTCGGGCCGGAGGGCTCGCGCACCACCGCGCTCACCAACAGTGCATTCGCGCTGGGTGACGGATTCACGGTGAGCGGGCAGGTGGTGCTCATGGTGAGTGCGGCCATCGTCCTGAGCGGACTCTTCTTCCTGGTGTTCGAGCGCACCGTGGCCGGCAAGGCGCTGCGCGCCACGGCGGTCAACCGCGTGGGCGCCCGCCTGGTGGGCATCCGCCCGGTGCGCACGGCGCTGCTGGCCTACGGCTGCGCATCCTTGCTGGCAGGGCTGATCGGCGTGCTGATTGCACCCGTGACCACCATGTACTACGACTCCGGCTTCATCATCGGCCTGAAGGCCTTCGTGGCCGCGATCATCGGCGGGCTCGTGAGCTACCCGTTGACGGCCGTCGGCGCGCTCGCCGTGGGCGTGGTGGAGAGCTTTGCCTCTTTCTGGAGCGGTGCGTTGAAGGACGTGATCGTCTTCAGCCTGCTGATCCCGGTGCTGATGCTGAGATCGTTCCTGGTCAAGCACGTCGAAGAGGAAGAAGAAGAGGTGGACCAATGAACCCCGCCCAAAAGCGCGGCCGCAACCGCATGCTGCTGACCGGCGCCGTCGTCCTCGTGCTGGCCCTGGTGCCGGCGCTGGCCGGCAACTTCACCGTCTCGCTGCTCAACGACATCGGCATCGGCGCCCTGGTGGCACTGGGTCTGGTGCTGCTCACGGGCGTGGGCGGGGCCACGTCCTTCGGGCAGGCGGCCTTCGTCGGCATCGCGGCCTATGCCACTGCCTGGCTCACCACGACGCAGGGCTACTCGCCCTGGATCGGGCTCTTGTTCTCGCTGCTGCTGACCGGCCTCTCGGCGCTGGCCATCGGCATGCTGACGCTGCGCCTGGGCGGGCACTTCCTGCCGCTCAGCACCATCGCCTGGGGCCTGTCGATCGCCATGCTGTTCGGCAACGTCGAGGCGCTCGGACGGCACACCGGGCTTTCCAACATTCCGCCGTTGCACATCGCAGGCTGGTCGCTGGCCGATCCGCGCGCCATGTACTACCTGATCTGGGCCCTGGTGGGACTGGCGTGCCTGTTCAGCCACAACCTGCTCCAGTCGCGGCCGGGGCGCGCCATCCGGGGCCTGCGCGGCGGCGCCACGCTGCTCTCCAGCGTGGGTGCCGACGCCTACCGCGTGCGGCTCACGCTGTTCGTGACGGCGGCGCTGCTGGCGGGTCTGGCGGGGTGGCTCTACGCGCACATGAACCGCTTCGTCAGCCCCTCGCCGTTCGACGTGCGTGCCAGCATCGAATACCTGCTGATGGCGGTGGCCGGTGGGCTGGGCCAGCTGTCGGGCGCGCTGGTGGGGGCGGCGCTGGTGCTGGTGCTCAAGAACGGCCTGCAGGACGTGCTGCCGATGCTGACCCAGCGCGCCGGCCAGCTCGAGGCGGTGGCCTTCGCGACGCTGTTCATCCTGCTGTTGCACTTCGCGCGCGGCGGTCTCATGGGACTGCTGCGGGGCTGGTCGCGCCGGTGGTCGGGTACACGCCAGCCAGCGCGCTACGACGCGGCAACGGTCGAGCCGCTCGCGCACCGCAAGCTGCCCGAACGCGGCGCGCAGGTGCTGACGGTCAACGGTGCGGTCAAGCGCTTCGGCGGCCTGGTGGCGGTCAATGACGTGAGCTTCGACGTGAAGGCGGGCGAGATCGTCGGGCTGATCGGCCCCAACGGCGCGGGCAAGTCGACCATGTTCAATCTGCTGACCTGCACGCTGCCGATGACGGCCGGGCAGGTGCGCTTTCTGGAGCACGACATCGCCGGCCTGCCGCAGCGGCAGGTGGCGCGCCTGGGGCTGGCGCGCACCTTCCAGCACGTCAAGCTCAGGCCGCACATGAGCCTGCTGGACAACGTGGCGCTGGGCGCGCATTCGCGCACGAGCGCCGGCGTGCTGAAGGCCGGGCTACGGCTCGACCGCGTCGAGGAGCGCCAGATCCTGCAGGAAGCGCAGCGCCAGCTCGACCGCATCGGCCTCGGCGACCGCGCTTACGAGCTCGCCGGCAGCCTGCCGCTCGGCACGCAGCGCATTCTGGAAATCGCACGCGCGCTGGCCGCCGACCCGGTGCTGCTGGTGCTCGACGAGCCCGCCGCCGGCCTGCGCCGCAAGGAAAAGATGGCGCTGGGCGACCTGCTGCGCAAGCTGCGCGACGAGGGGGTGACCATTCTCATCGTCGAACACGACATGGACTTCGTCATGAAACTGGTGGACCGTCTGGTGGTCATGAACTTCGGCTCCAAGCTGGTCGAGGGCGTGCCGGCCGCCGTGCGCGCCGACCAGCGCGTGCAGTCCGCCTACCTGGGGAGCGTCGTATGACCGCCATGCTGGAGATCGGCGATCTGCATGTGTCGTACGGGCAGGTCGAGGCCGTGCGCGGCGTCTCGCTGAGCCTGGAGCCCGGGCAGATCATCTCGGTGATCGGGCCCAACGGCGCCGGCAAGACGACGCTGCTGGCCGCCGCGATGGGGCTGTTGCCCTGCAAGGGCACCCTGCGCTTCGAAGGCGAAGACCTGCAGGGCCTGGATGTCGAGTCGCGCGTGGAGCGCGGGCTGTGCCTGGTGCCCGAGAAGCGCGAGCTGTTCGGCGAACTCAGCGTGCTCGACAACCTGCAGCTCGGTGCCTATGCGCGGCGGCTGCGCGGCGATGCCATGAAGCGGCAGCTGCAGTCGGTGTACGACCGCTTTCCGCGGCTTGCCGAGCGCCGCGCGCAGCGTGCCGACACGCTGTCGGGCGGCGAACGCCAGATGCTCGCGGTGGGGCGCGCGCTGATGTCGGCGCCGCGGCTGCTGATGCTCGATGAGCCGAGCCTGGGGCTCGCGCCGCTGATCGTTCGCGACATTCTCACCATCGTGCGCAAGCTGCGCGACGACGGCGTCTCGATCCTGCTGGTCGAGCAGAACGCGCGTGCCGCGCTCGAAACCTCCGACCACGGCTATGTGCTCGAAACCGGCGAGATCGCGCTGTCGGGCGCTTCCGATGCGCTGGCCGATGACCCGCGTGTGCAGGCGACCTACCTCGGCGGGGGTACGCAGGATGAAGACTGAGGCCGGCGTCGTCGCCGATCCGTTGCCGCCCGCGCAGCGCACGCTGCCCGAGATGCTGCGGCGCCAGGCCGATCTGTTCGGCGACCGGCCGTTGCTGCGGCTTGCGGGCGGGCAGTGGTCGCACCGCTCGGCCACGCACGCGGCCGCCACGCGCGCGGGCGCACTCGCCCGATCCGGTGTGCGGCGCGGCGACCGCGTGGCCGTGATGACCAGCAACCGCATCGAGTTTCTGGAAGTCTTTCTGGGCTGCGGCTGGCTCGGCGCCGTGGTCGTGCCGGTCAACACGGCGTCCATGGGGCCGCAGATCGGGTATTTCGTGTTCGACAGCCAGGCCGAACTGCTGGTGATCGAGGCGCAGTTTCTGGAGCGCCTGCAGACGGCCGACCTGGGCCGCACGAAGCTGCGCGAAATCTGGGTGGTCGGCGCGGTGGATGGTGCGGGGGATGGTGACGTTGGCGCCGTCCCGCTGCGCGCCGTGCCTTATCCCGCCGGCGCCGATGCGGTCGCGGCGGCCGGGGTTCAGCCCGGCGACCCGCTCGCGATCCTCTACACCTCGGGCACCACCGGCCCCGCCAAGGGCGTGGTCTGCCCACATGCGCAGTACTACGCGTGGGGCGTGAACAGTGCCGACGTGCTCGGCGTGCGTGCCGACGACGTGCTGTGCACAACCTTGCCGCTGTTCCACATCAATGCACTCAACACCCTCGCGCAGGCCTCGATCACGGGCTGCGAAGTGGTGTTCGAAACGCGTTTCTCGGCCTCGGGCTTCTGGCCCGCCATGCAGGCCTGCGGCGCAACCGTGGTCTACCTGCTCGGCGCCATGGTGCCGATCCTGCTGGCGCAACCCGAAGGGCCGGCCGAGCGTGCGCACCGCGTGCGCATCGGCCTGGGGCCGGGAGTGCCCGCGGCGGCGGGCGCCGCATTCCGGGCGCGCACCGGCGTGTTGCTGCTCGAAGGCTACGGCTCGACCGAGACGAACTTCGTCATCGCCACCGCGCCCGATTCGCCGCGCACGGGTGTCATGGGCTGGCTGCGCCCGGGCTTCGAGGCCCGCGTGGCCGACGAGGACGACGTGCCCGTTGGACCGGGCGAGGCCGGCGAATTGCTGCTGCGCGCCGATGCGCCCCATGCCTTCGCGGCCGGCTACTTCAACATGCCCGCCAAGACGGTCGAGGCTTGGCGCAACCTGTGGTTCCACACCGGCGACCGCGTGGTGCGCGACGACGACGGGGCTTTCCGTTTCGTCGACCGCATCAAGGACGCGATCCGGCGCCGCGGCGAGAACATCTCGTCCTTCGAGGTCGAGCAGGTGCTGCTGAGCCATCCTGGCGTGGCGGAATGCGCGGTCTATCCGGTGCGCTCGGAGCTGGCCGAAGACGAGGTGATGGCGGCGCTGGTGGCACGCGCGGACCAGGCGGTCGATCCGGCCGAACTCGCGCGCTTCTGCGAATCCCGCCTGCCGTACTTCGCCATTCCGCGCTACATCGACGTGCTGGCCGACCTGCCGCGCACCGAGAATGGCAAGGTACAGAAATTCAGATTGCGCGAACGCGGTGTGACCACGGCCACATGGGATCGCGGCGCCGCGCCGGGAAACTCGATGAAGAAACACAGAAGCGGGGAGCGCGGTTGATGGCCGCCACCCACACGATGGCGGGCCGCCATGCGTTCGTGACTGGCGCCGCGCGCGGTATCGGCGCGGAAATCGCCAGGACGCTGGCCGCCGAGGGCGCACGCATCACCCTGGTCGGGCGCGACGGCGCCGCGCTGGCTCTGGTGCGCAATGCATTGCCGGGCAGCCAGCACGGCATTGCGGTGGCCGACGTGAGCGATCCTGCAGCGGTCGCCGCCGCGTTCGCCGCGGCGCGGGCCGCCTCGGGCCCGGTGACGGTGCTGGTCAACAACGCCGGCCAGGCCGAGAGCGCGCCGTTCCTCAAGACCTCGTTCGAACTGTGGCAGCGCATGCTGGCCGTGAACCTGACCGGCAGCTTTCTCTGCTCGCAGGCCGCGCTGCCCGACATGCTGGACGCGGGCTGGGGCCGGGTGGTCAACATCGCGAGCACCGCCGGGCAAAAGGGCTATGCCTACGTGGCCGCCTATACGGCGGCCAAGCACGGCGTGATCGGGCTGACGCGGTCGCTGGCACTGGAGGTGGCGCGCAAGGGCATCACCGTGAACGCGGTCTGTCCGGGCTACACCGACACCGACATCCTGCGCGCCAGCGTGGCCAACGTGGTCGGCAAGACCGGCCGCAGCGAGGCCGACGCGATGGCCGGGTTCGCCGGTGTCAACCCGCAACAGCGCATCGTGCAGCCGGCCGAGGTGGCCGACGCCGTGCGGTGGCTCTGCGGCGAGGCTGCGGCCTCCGTCAACGGCCAATCGATCTCGGTGTCGGGCGGCGAGGTCACATGACGCGCAACGACGCCTCGCACGCCGCGCTCAGCGATGCCGAAGAACTGGGCCATGAAGCGCGCGCCGGCCGCGGAGACCACGCGATGCTCAGGCTGTGGCTGCGCATGCTGGCCAGCACCACGCAGATCGAGGGCGAGATCCGGCGGCGCCTGCGCGCGCGCTTCGGCATTTCGCTGGCGCGATTCGACTACATGGCGCAGCTCTACCGCCACCGCGACGGACTCAAGATGCGCGTGCTCTCGCGCTACCTCATGGTGACGGGCGGCAACGTGACCGGCCTCACCGACGAACTGGAGCGCGAAGGTGTCGTCCTGCGCACTGCCAGCCCCGAAGACCGCCGCGCCTGGATCGTGAGCCTGACGCCCAAGGGCGTCAGCGCCTTCGAGGCCATGGCGAGCGAACACGAGCAATGGATTCTCGAGATGTTCTCGGGGCTCGACATGAAAACCGTGCGGCTGATGCACAGCCAGCTGGGCGCACTGCGCGTCCACGTGATGCGCGGCGAGCCGGCGGGCGAGGAGAGCTGATGACCATCGAACCCGCTATTCCCGCGGCATCGGGCGAGTTTCGCCGCCCCCGGCTGATCCGCTTTTCCGACTGCGATCCGGCCGGCATCGTTTTCTATCCGCAGTATTTCGTGATGCTCAACGGGCTGGTCGAGGACTGGGTCAGCGAGGGCCTCGGCATCAGCTACCACGCACTGGTGGGCGACCGGCGCATCGGCCTGCCGACCGTTCGGCTGGAGGCCGACTTTCGCGCCGTGAGCCGCATGGGCGACCTGGTGACGTTGTCGCTCTCGGTGGATCGCCTGGGAACGCGTTCGTTGACGCTGTTGCTGCGCTGCTTCGACGCTGCCGGGCAGACGCGCATGGAGGTGCGGCAGGTGCTTGTCACCACCTCGCTGGAGAGCCACCGCGCCGTGGATGTTCCGACAGATTTGCGCGAGGCCATCCTGCGCACTGCCGAAGCGGCGCCCCAGTCCTGAGTCTTACCTGGCTCGCCCGTCCAGATAGGGCTCGGGGTTCACCGCCACGCCCTGCTTGCGGATCTCGAAGTGCAGCTTGACGCGATCGGCGCCGCTCTTGCCCATCTCGGCGATCTTCTGCCCCTGGCGCACTACGTCTTTTTCCTTCACGAGGATCACGTTGTTGTGCGCGTAGGCGGTCAGATAGGTCTCGTTGTGCTTGACGATGACCATGTTGCCGTAGCCGCGCAGTTCGCCGCCCACGTACACGACGCGGCCGTCGGCCGAAGCCATCACCGGATCGCCCAGGTCGCCGGCGATGTCGATGCCCTTGTTGCGATTGCCGTCGAAGCGCGACAGCGTGGCGCCGGGGGCAGGGCGGATGAATTCCGCGCGCGGACGCGCAGGCGTTGCCGTACTGCCCGTGCCCGGACCGGCCGGGCCGGACGGTGTGCCACAGGCCGCGAGCAGGCTGGCCGCGACGAGCAGCACCGGCAGGGCGAAGCGGGTGGAGAAGAAGGAGGTGGATGTCTTTGTCTTGTGCATGGCGTTCCTTTGGAACGAATGGGCCGCGAGATGTTCCCGGCGGAAACCGATTCGATCCTGGCTCCGTGTCTGGCTTGCTATTGAAATAGTAGCTGCTCAGGCCCATCGCATGGGCGCTGCAGCAGTTTTTTACCTCTGAACCGTATGTTGCAACTGCGGGTTTCGTTGTAGCAGTTCCGCGCGGGGGCCCGTGTCGACGATGCGGCCGGCCTCCATCAGCACCACGGTGTCGAAACGGTCCAGCACGCTGAGGCGATGGATCGACGCGATCATGCATGCCTGCGGAAACGCGGCACCGATGCGTTCCAGCACGCGCGCCTCGGTCGCGGCGTCGAGCGCGCTGGTCGGCTCGTCGAGCAGCAGCAGCGAGCTGCCCTCTGCCGCGAGCACGCCGCGCGCCAGGCACAGGCGCTGGCGTTGCCCGCCCGACAGGTTGAAGCCGCGTTCGGTCAGCGGGCTGTCGAGCGTGCCTTTCATGGTGGCCAGCACCTCGTCGAACGCGCTCGCGTGCAGCGCGGCCTGCAGCGGCGCATCGTCGCAGGGCTGGCCGAACGTGAGGTTCTCGCGCACGCTGGCTTCGAACACCTCGGTCTCCTGCGGGATCAGCGTGGCCAGGCTGCGCAGCGCGGCCCAGTCCTGCGGATGCCCATCGAAGCGCAGGCTGCCGTGCTGCGGGATGTAGAGCCCGGCCAACACGCGCAGCAGCGTGCTCTTGCCGCCGCCGCTCGGGCCGACCAGCGCGATGCGCTGGCCGCGGCGCAGGCTCAGCGCCAGCTCGTGCAGCCCGCCGCCGCGCGCGGCATCCGCATAGCCCCAGGCCAGCCCGTCGATGGCGATGCGTTGCCAGCCGGCGTCGCGCGCGATCGGCGTGTCGCTGCGCCCATCGGCCGGGTCGCCCGGCGCTTCCCAGAGCGGCGCGGCACTCTGGTAGTCGGTGAACATCCGCGCGAAGCCCTGGAAGTTGGCCGCCATCGAGCCGACCACGGCCGCGGCCTGCTGCGCGTACTGGTAGATCATGAACACGGTGCCGAGCTGCACGGCCTGGCCGGGCGCGCGCTGGCCCCACACGTACACCAGCACCAGCGTCCAGGTGAGCCCCAGGCCGAGCAGGTCGACCGAGGCCCACTTGCCTTCGTTCAGCAGCGCCGTGCGTTTGAGCGGGGCCGACACCGCCTCCATGCGCCGGCGCAGCAGCACGCGCGAGGCTGCCTGCAGGCGCAGGCCGATCACGGTCGACGCATTGCCGACGAAGTCGAGCAGGGCGGCCACGTAGCGCCGGTCGGCGTCGTTCTCGGTGCGCGCCAGCTTCATGAGCGCTCGGTCGAAGCGCAGGATCACCAGGCCGATGAGCACGTAGCCCACCAGCGCGAGCAAGCCGCTGGCGCGCGACAGCAGCATCAGGGCCACCACCGGGCCGACGAAGCTCACCGCGCTGGCCAGGTAGACGAACTGGTTCTGCGCAAAGTCCGACAGCGCCCGGCTGGCCTGGTGCACGCGGTGCTGCAGTTCGCCCGAGTGGTGCGCGTCGTGCCAGGGCAGGGGCGCGGCGGCAATGCGGGCGTAGAGCGTATCGGCCAGCGTCTCGCGCACCCGCACGCCCACATTGCGCTCCAGCACGCGGCCGGGCCCGTGCACGGCCCACGACAACAGGTACACGCCGACCAGCAGCGCAATCCAGCGCGACGCGGTGCCCAGCGCACCGTGCTGCAGCGCGTTGATGGCCTGGCCCGCGAGCCAGGGCATGGCGAGGCGGATGACTTGCGAGGCCGTGAGCAGCGACAAGGCGCCGACCAACTGCACCCGCGCGCCCAGCGCGAAGCGCCACAGCGCCGAGTACAGAACGCGAAAGGGCTGGCCGGGCGCCAGGAGCATCGTTGTGCGGCCCGGCTTACTTGACCGGAATCACCGTGCCGCGATCGACCGCCACGGCGGTGATCGCGTTCTTGGGCGAACCGTCGATCAGCAGGTCGGAGTAGGTCAGGTACACCAGCGTGTTGCGCTTGGCGTCGACCATGCGCACCACGCGCAGGCGCTTGAACAAAATCGACAGGCGCTCGCTATAGACCTCTTCGCGCTTGGGCAGCGGCTCCTTGATGCTGATCGGGCCGACCTGGCGGCAGGCGATCGAGGCCTCGGCCTTGTCTTCGGCGAAGCCGAGCGCGCCGGACACGCCGCCGGTCTTGGCGCGCGACACGTAGCAGGTCACGCCGTTGACCTTGGGGTCGTCGTAGGCGTCGACCACGATCTTGTGGTCGGGGCCGATCAGCTTGAAGGCGGTGTCGACATCGCCCACCGTTTCGGCGCGTGCCACCACGGCCAGCATGCAGGCGGCCGTGGCAAGGAGCAGGGCGGTTTTTTTCATGAGGTTTTTCAAACGATGTCGAGGGTGTGCACGCGGCCGAAGGTGCCGCCGTTGCGCCGGTCTTCGAAGAAGCGCAGCAGCGCTTCGCGCACCGTGCGAAAGGCGATCTCGTCCCACGGAATCTCGGCCTCGGTGAAGAGCCTGGCCTCGATGGTTTCGTGCCCGGGGTCGAACCTGTCGCTGAGCAGCTTCGCGCGGTAGAACATATGCACCTGGCCGACGCGCACCACGCTCATCACCGCGAACAGGTCCTGCATTTCGTACTCGGCGCCGGCTTCCTCGTCGGTCTCGCGGGCCGCGCCCTGCGCCGTGGTTTCGCCGAGCTCCATGAAGCCGGCCGGCAGCGTCCACTTGCCCCAGCGCGGCTCGATGTTGCGCTTGCACAGCAGCACCCGCTCGCCCAGCACCGGGATGGTGCCGACCACGTTGAGCGGGTTCTCGTAGTGGATGGTGTGACACACCGGGCACACTGCGCGCGGCTTGGTGTCGCCGTCGTCGGGCACGCGGTAAACCACGGCGCTGCCGCAGTTCTTGCAGTGCTTGATCAGCGGGCGCTCGAACACGCTCAGGCGATCTTGACGGTCAGCGTGGGCAGGCCGGCGACGGCGCCGACCAGGGTGTCGCCAGCCACCACGGCCGCCACGCCTTCGGGCGTGCCCGAGAAAATCAGGTCGCCGGGTGCCAGTTCCCATGCGGCCGAGAGCTGCTCGATGGTCTCGGCAATGTTCCAGATCAGCTTGCTCACGTTGCTGCGCTGGCGGTCGGTGCCGTTCACCTGCAGCGAGATCTCGGCCTTTTCGACGTCGCCGGCATCGGCCACCGGCACGATCGGGCCGATCGGGGCGCTTTGCTCGAAGGCCTTGCCGATGTCCCAGGGGCGGCCCTGCTTCTTCATGTCGTTCTGCAAGTCGCGCCGCGTCATGTCGAGGCCGACGGCATAGCCGTAGATGTGCTTCATCGCATCGGCGGCCGCAATGTTCTTGCCGCCGGTGCCGATCGCCACCACGAGCTCGATTTCATGGTGCAGGTTCTTGGTGAGCGTGGGGTAGGCCATGGTGCCGGTCTGGCCGGCGTCCACCACCACGAGCGCATCGGCCGGCTTCATGAAGAAGAATGGCGGCTCGCGGCCGGTGAAGCCCATTTCCTTGGCGTGATCTTCGTAGTTGCGGCCCACGCAGTAGATGCGGTGAACCGGAAAGCGCGTGCCCTTGCCGACCACCGGGATCGACACAACGGGGGGCGCGGAAAAAACATACTCGGAAGCCATGGGAATTCGTCCTTCAGGGGATGGTGTTTTCGGATGCAAGCGGCAGTGTGCCAGAGGGCAGCGCGCGCTGCCGGGGCTGTCTTGTGCCGGCCCCGGGCGCTATGCTCGTCCCATGATGAAGCTCTACAACTACTTCCGCTCTTCGGCCTCGTTCCGGGTGCGCATCGCGCTCAATCTCAAGGGCCTGGCGTTCGACTACATTCCGGTGCACATCGCACGCGGCGAGCATCTCGCGGGGTCGTTTGCGGCGATTTCGGCCGACATGCTGGTGCCGCTGCTGGAGGAAGAGGGCGAGCGTTTCTCGCAGTCGATGGCCATCATCGAATACCTCGACGAAACCAACCCCGAGCCGCCGCTGCTGCCGCGCGATCCGGTTGGCCGCGCCAAGGTGCGGGCCCTGTCGGAATCGATCGCCTGCGAGATCCATCCGGTCAACAACCTGCGGGTGCTCAAGTACCTGGTGCGCGAGCTCAAGCTCGACGACGCGGCCAAGAACGCCTGGTATCGCCACTGGGTGCGCGAGGGCATGCAGGCCTTCGAGCGGCAACTGAACCAGCTGCCGGCGGGCATCTATTGCTACGGCAACACGCCGACCATGGCCGACTGCTGCCTGGTGCCGCAGATCTTCAATGCGCAGCGCTTCGACTGCGACCTGAGCGATCTGCCGCGCACCATGGGCGCGTTCGAGGCCTGCATGCAACTCGATGCCTTCCGCCGCGCGCAACCCTCCAGTTGTCCCGATGCCGAAGCCTGAACCGATGGTGCCGGACTGGCCGGCGCCGGCCGGCGTCCAGGCCGCCTGCAGCACGCGCACCGGGGGCGTTTCGCAGGGCCGCTACGAGAGCCTGAACCTCGGCGACCATGTCGGCGACGAGCCCGCGGCGGTGGCCGCGAACCGGCGCCGATGGCAGGCCGCGCTGGGCGTGCGCCCGGTGTTCCTGCAGCAGGTGCATGGCGTCGCAGTGCGCCGGCTCGACGCCACGAGCGCGGATGGCGAGACCGCCGATGCGTGCTTCAGCACGGAGTCCGGCATCGCTTGCACGATCATGGTGGCCGACTGCCTGCCGGTACTGTTCACCGACGTCGAAGGGCGCCAGGTGGCGGCGGCGCATGCCGGCTGGCGAGGGCTGGCGGCCGGGGTGCTCGAGCAGACACTGGCATCGTTCGGGTCGGTCGAAGTTATGGCCTGGCTGGGCCCGTGCATCGGCCCGAAGGCATTCGAGGTCGGTGCCGAAGTCAAGGCAGCGTTCGAGGCGCAGAACCCGTCGAGCGCCGCCTGCTTCCGGCCGGGCGGCAAAGGCGACAAATGGCTGGCCGATTTGCCCGCGCTCGCGCGCCAGCGGCTGGCCGCCCGGGGCGTGGCCGAGATCTACGGCAACGATGGCAGCGATGCGTGGTGCACTGTCGGCAACCCGTCACGGTTCTTTTCGCACCGGCGCGACGGTGTCAGTGGGAGGCTCGCCGCCTGCATCTGGAAGGCCTGATTTTTCGGCCGCGGCGCGCCGCGCAGCCTCCTGCGCCGCCAGCTCGCGCTCTTTCACGGCGCGCCGCCGCCCTGGCGCGCCGAGCAGGTACACCACCAGCGCCACCGGTGCCAGCCCGTACAGCAGAAAGGTGATGATGGCGCCCAGCACGGTGCCGTTGCTGGCGGTAGCTTCGGCGACGGCCATCATCACGACGACGTAGAGCCAGCCGATGACGATCAGGTGCACGAACATGTGAGGGGCTGTGAATGGAGGAGAACCCGCGGGCGAGTGCGGGTAGGATGACCGGCGCGCTGGAACTTGCGCTGTCGAATGCAGGATACTCAAAATCCGTCCGGGCTTTCCGGGCCGCCGAAGGAGACATGATGAAACCACAAGCCGCCACCGCCGACGCGTTCGCGTCCATGCAGCAGGCGCTGACTCAGGGCTGGAGCAAGGCGCTGGAATCGTTCCAGTCGGCCGGCATGGGCGGTGTGTCGACGCCCGGCATGCCGATGGAGCTGCCCCAGTTCAGCCTGCAGCCCGAGAAGCTGCAGGCGCTGCAGCAGCAATACGTGGAAGAGGCTTCCGAACTCTGGCGCCAGGGCTTCACCAAGCCGCCCGCTGCCGACAAGCGCTTTGCCGCCGAGGCCTGGGGCAGCAACCCGGTGTCGGCGTTTTCGGCCGCGGTCTACCTGCTCAACGCCCGCACGCTGATGGGCATGGCCGAGGCGGTCGAAGCCGATCCCAAGACCAAGGCCCGGCTGCGCTTCGCGGTCGAGCAGTGGATGGCCGCCTCGGCGCCGAGCAATTCGCTGGCTTTCAATGCCGAAGCGCAGAAGCGGGCGATCGAAACACAGGGCGAGAGCATCGCCAAGGGCCTGCAGAACCTGCTGAAGGACGTGCAGCAGGGCCACCTCAGCATGACCGACGAAAGCGCTTTCGAGGTCGGCCGCAACGTGGCGACCACCGAAGGCGCGGTGGTGTTCGAGAACGAGCTGTTCCAGCTGCTCGAATACAAGCCGCTCACGGCCAAGGTGTACGAGCGGCCGTTCCTGCTGGTGCCCCCGTGCATCAACAAGTTCTACATCCTCGACCTGCAGCCCGAGAACTCGCTGATCCGCTATGCGGTGGAGCAGGGGCACCGCGTGTTCGTGGTGAGCTGGCGCAACCCCGACGAATCGCTGCGCGAGTTCACCTGGGACCGCTACATCGAGGACGCGGCCATCAAGGCGATCCATCTGGCGCAGGAGATCAGCGGCAGCAAGCAGATCAATGCGCTGGGCTTCTGCGTCGGCGGCACCATCCTCAGCACTGCGCTGGCCGTGCTGGCGGCGCGCGGCGAGCATCCGGTGGCGTCGGTCACCCTGCTCACCACCCTGCTCGACTTCAGCGACACCGGCATCCTCGACATCTTCATCGACGAGCAGATGGTGCAGTACCGCGAGATGCAGATGGGCAAGGGCGGCCTGCTGCCGGGCGGCGATCTGTCGTCGACCTTCAGCTTCCTGCGTCCCAACGACCTGTTCTGGAACTACGTGGTCGGCAACTACCTCAAGGGTGAAACGCCGCCGCCGTTCGACCTGCTCTACTGGAACAGCGACGCGACCAACCTGCCGGGCCCGTTCTACGCCTGGTACCTGCGCAACACCTACCTCGAGAACAAGCTCAGGGTTCCCAACGCGCTCACGGTGTGCGGCGCCAAGATCGACCTCGGCGCCATCGACGCGCCGGTCTACCTCTATGGCTCGCGCGAAGACCACATCGTGCCGATCGAGGGCGCCTACGCCTCGACGCAACTGCTCAAGGGCAAGAAGCGCTTCGTGATGGGCGCCTCGGGCCACATCGCGGGCGTGATCAACCCGCCCGCCAAGAAAAAGCGCAGCCACTGGATCCGCGAGGACGGCAAACTGCCGGCGTCCCAGGCCGAGTGGCTCAAGGGCGCGACCGAGCACCCGGGCAGCTGGTGGACCGATTGGTCGAATTGGCTCAAGGGGCATGCAGGCAAACAGATTGCGGCCCCGAAGACCTATGGAAAGGGCAGCGCCTACAAGGCCAGCGAGCCAGCACCCGGCCGCTACGTCAAGGCCCGCGCTTGAATATGGGCACAACCGACCAGACAACCGTTTAAAGTCACTTTTCACCTCTAGGAGAAAGACCATGGAAGACATCGTCATCGTTGCCGCTGCCCGCACTGCTGTCGGCAAATTCGGCGGCTCGCTCGCCGGCATTGCGGCCACCGAACTGGGTGCGCTCGTGATCAAGGAAGTGATCGCGCGCGCCAAGCTCACGCCCGACCAGATCGGCGAAGCCATCATGGGCCAGGTTCTGGCCGCTGGCGCGGGCCAGAACCCGGCGCGCCAGGCCTGGCTGAAGAGCGGCGGCGCCAAGGAAACGCCCGCGCTCACCATCAATGCTGTCTGCGGCTCGGGCCTGAAGGCCGTGATGCTGGCGGCGCAAGCCGTTGCCACGGGTGACAGCGAGATCGTGATCGCTGGCGGCCAGGAGAACATGAGCGCCGCGCCGCACGTGCTGCCGAACTCGCGCAACGGCCAGCGCATGGGCGACTGGAAGCTGGTGGACACGATGATCGTGGACGGCCTGTGGGACGTCTACAACCAGTACCACATGGGCATCACGGCCGAGAACGTGGCCAAGAAGTACAACATCGACCGCGCCGCGCAGGACGAACTCGCGCTCGGCAGCCAGACCAAGGCAGCCGCCGCCCAGGACGCCGGCAAGTTCAAGGACGAGATCGTCGGCGTCAACATTCCGCAGAAGAAGGGCGACCCGGTCGTTTTCGACAAGGACGAGTTCATCAATCGCAAGACCAATGCGGATGGCCTGGCCGGCCTGCGCCCGGCGTTCGACAAGGCCGGCGGCGTGACCGCCGGCAACGCCTCAGGCCTGAACGACGGCGCTGCCGCCGTGATGGTGATGACGGCCAAGAAGGCCGCCGCGCTGGGCCTGACGCCGCTGGGCCGCATCGCCAGCTACGCCACAGCCGGCCTCGACCCGGCGATCATGGGCATGGGCCCGGTGCCGGCCTCGACCAAGGCGCTGCAACGCGCCGGCTGGAAGGCCGCCGACCTGGACGTGCTCGAAATCAACGAAGCCTTCGCCGCACAGGCCTGCGCGGTGAACCGCGAGATGGGCTGGGACGTGAGCAAGGTCAACGTGAATGGCGGCGCAATCGCCATCGGCCACCCGATCGGCGCGTCCGGCTGCCGCATCCTGGTGACGCTGCTGCACGAAATGCAGCGCCAGAACGCCAAGAAGGGCATCGCCTCGCTGTGCATCGGCGGCGGCATGGGCGTGGCGCTGACGATCGAGCGCTGAGCCCAGGGGGGCACGCCCCCTCATCCAGCACCCGGCGCGGCCGCGGTACCCCCTCAGGGTGCCGCGGCCGTCTTTTTTTTTGAGAAAACCGACGTTGCACCGCACAACCGGGTGTATCTGTAGGCCGCAATAGGAAACAATTGCGTCTTCCGGTTGTCATGGCGGTGGTGTATGGATCAGCTTTATTTTGCGTTGGCGTTCGCGCTGCTCGGGGCTGCACTGGCCGCCGCCGTGGCCTGGCTGATCTTCAGGCGCCGGGCGCCGCAGCCTCCTGTGCGAACGTCCCGGCCGGCGAGGCCCCCGGAACCTGCCAACGCACCCTTGGCGGCCAAGCCCGAGGTGCCGCGCGCCGAGGCGCGGCTTGGAGCGGCGACGGCCGCGATTCGGCCTGCGGCCGATAGCCAGCGGCTGGTCGAAACGATCGCGCGCGAGACAGGTATCGAGCACGCTCTGGTCGCGCGCGTCGTGGAGGCGGCGCTGGCGCGCAATGCCAGCGCCGCGCCGCCGCGCCGCCCGCCGCCCGTCGAAAGTCTGCTGGCGGCAACTGCCGAGGCTGCGACGCTGCCGACACCGCGGGTGCGCCCGTCGGCGGCGCCGGCACCGCTCATCATGGTGGTCGACGACTCGGTCACCGTCCGTGTGTTTGCCCAGCGCCTGCTGAAGGCGGCAGGCTACCGGGTGGTGCTGGCGGAAGACGGCCTGGATGCGCTGGAGCGGCTCAAGGAAGAGCGGCCCAGCGTGGTGCTGGCAGATATCGAGATGCCGCGCATGGATGGGTTCGATCTGGCCCGCCACATTCGTGCGGATGGCGCGCTGGCGCATATGCCGATCATCGTGATCACGTCACGCATCGCGCACAAGCATCGCGAGTACGCGCGCCAGATCGGCGTGAACCACTACCTCGGCAAGCCCTACGCGCCGGAGGAGCTGATCCAGCTCGTGCGCCGCTATGCCGTCGTCGGCAGCGCCGTGGCGGCCTGAGCATCGGCCAGTACGTCGGCCGTACGCCGGCGGGCGCGGGAGGCGCTCATCCGAGCCTTCGGAATTCCAGAAGGCTTCGTTCCGAAATGGCAGATTGCGCGCGGGCAGGGCTGCCGCCACCATGCGGGTCATCTGGAGACAACGCATGACGCCGACCACCGCCTCGTTGGCCCGCTTCGCGGCCGACCTCCGCTTCACGGACATTCCCACACCGGTGGTGCGCCGCGCGGAAGACCTGCTGGTCGACTGGTTCGGCTCCGCGCTCGCAGGCCATGGCTCGCGGCCGGTCGAAACCATCGCCGCCTTCGCGCGAGCCATGGGGCCGGCCGCAGGCGGCAGCGAAGTGCTGGTCGGCCGTGGCCGCAGCAGCCCGTACTTCGCCGCAATGGTGAATGCCGCGGCCTCGCACGTGGCCGAACAGGACGACGTGCACAACGGCTCGGTGTTCCATCCCGCGACCGTGGTGTTTCCGGTCGCGCTGGCCTGGGCGCAGGCGCTTGGTGCGAGCGGGCCGCAGTTGCTGACGGCTGCGGTCGCGGGTTACGAGGTCGGCATCCGCGTCGGCGAATTCCTGGGGCGTTCCCACTACAAGGTGTTCCACACCACAGGCACGGCCGGCACGCTCGCGGCTGCCGCGACGGCCGGGCATCTGCTCGGGCTCGATGCGGCGCGCATGCTGCATGCGTTCGGCTCGGCCGGCACGCAGTCGGCGGGCCTCTGGGAGTTCTTGCGCACCGCCGCCGACTCCAAGCAGCTGCACACCGCGCATGCGGCAGCAGCGGGCCTGATGGCGGCGAGCCTGGCGCGCGACGGGTTCACCGGCGCGCAGGCGATCCTCGAAGGCCCGCAAGGCATGGCGGCCGGCATGTCGCGCGACGCCGACCCGGCAAAACTGGTCGAGGGCCTTGGCACGCGCTGGGCACTGGCCGAGACCTCGTTCAAGTTCCATGCCGCCTGCCGCCACACGCATCCGGCCGCGGATGCGCTGCTCGCCGTGATGGCGGCGAACCAGCTGCGCGCAGAAGACATCGACAACGTCGTGACCCATGTTCACCAGGGTGCGATCGATGTATTGGGGCCGGTGGTCGACCCGGCCACGGTGCACCAGTCCAAGTTCTCGATGGGCACGGTGCTGGCGCTGGTGGCGCGCTTCGGGCAGGCCGGCCTGGCCGAGTTCGACGCGCATTTCAGCGAACCCGAAACCCGTGCGTTGCGCGAGCGCGTGCGCATGGAACTCGATGCCGAAGTCGATGGCGCCTATCCGCGCCGCTGGATCGGCAAGGTCACGGTGCGCACCACCGATGGCCGCGTGCTGCAGGGCCGCGTGGACGAACCGAAGGGCGACCCCGGCAACACCCTGAGCCGCGAGGAGATCACCGCCAAGGCATTGCGGCTCGCAGCCTACAGCGGGGCTGCAACCGAAGCCGAGGCGCAGCGCGCCATCGGGCAACTGTGGCAACTGGCGGGCAGCGCTTCGGTCGGCATGCTGCTCGGCGCACCTGCGTGACCATCGGCATGGCGGCGGGGGCGTAGCCCTGGCCCGTCAGGGCTGCAGCACGATCTTGCCGAGCGTGCCGCCGCTGTCGAGCAGCTCATGCACACGGCGCGCATCGGCCAACGCAAAGCGCGTGGCCTGCGGCGCCCGCACCTTGCCGGCCGCCATCAGCGCGATGGCGGATTCCATCAGCCCGCGGCGCTGCACGATGTCGGCGTCCACGGTGTGGATCGAGAAGGTGCGCACTGCCAGGCTCTTGCCGAGCAGCTTGCGCAGTTCGTCGAACACGTCGGCGCTCGGCGGGCCGCTCACGATGTTGTACGACACCACCATGCCGAACGGCGCCAGCGCGCGCAGGCAGGCGACGAACAGCGCACCCCCGATGTGGTCGAAAGCCATGTCGACGCCACGGCCCTCGGTGAGGCGCATCACTTCTTCGGTCAGGGTGCGCGGGTCGCCGTCGATGACGTCATGGGCGCCGTTGGCAAGCGCGAAAGCGCGCTTGGTGTCCGACGAGGCGGTGCCGATCACGCGCAGGCCGCGTTCGCGCGCCACCTGCACCAGTGCGGTTGCGACGCCGCCCGCCGCACCCGGCACCAGGATCGACCGGGCGGACAGGTTGCCGTTGCTGGCCAGCAGCGCCAGCGCGAGCTGGAAGTTGCCGAGGCTCACCGCGTCGTCGAAGGCGATCGACTCGGGCAGGACGAACGGCGCGGACTCGGGCACGCAGATGTACTCGGCATAGCAGCTGCCGCGCTGCGGCAACTCGCGTGCGCTCACCAGCACGCGCTGCCCGACCCGCAACGCGCTGACGCCGGCGCCGACCGCATCGACCACGCCGGCCATCTCGTTGCCGGGGATGGCCGGCATCGGCGGCATCCACTTGTAGGTGCCGTTGCGGATCAGCACGTCCGGGCCGCCGGCGCCGATCGCATGCGCTTTCACGCGCACTGCGCCAGGGCCGGGCTCGGGCAGCGGCAGATCGACCAGCGACAGCACTTCGGGGCCGCCGGGTGTCTGCAACTGGACGGCTTTCATGGTGGTGGTGGCGTTTGCCATGGCTCAGCGCAATCCTTGTTTCATTGTTTGGGAATCTTCGCGTCGGCCACGACCTGCGTCCACCGGTCGAGTTCGCGGGCCACCATGGCCTTCATTTCCTCAGGCGTGCTGCCGCGCGCCTCGCCGCCCATGTCTTCCAGGCGCTGGCGCACAGCGGCCACCTGCAAGGCCCTGGCGGTCTCGGCGTTGAGGCGCTCGATCACCGGGCGCGGCGTGCCGGCCGGCGCCATCAGCCCGGCCCAGGAGCGCACGTCGTAGCCGGGGACGTTCTGTTCGGCCACTGTGGGCACGTTCGGCAGCCCGGGCCAGCGCTGCGGCCCCGTGGTTGCCAGCGCGCGCAGCTTGCCGGCCTGGATGTTCGACATCACCGCGGTCGGCGGCGCGATGATGAACGGCACGTCGCCCGCGAGCAGCGCTGTCAGCGCGGCAGCGTCGCCGCGGTAGGGCACGTGCATCATCGGCGCCTTCGCCATCCGGGCGAGCAGTTCGCCCGCCAGGTGGTGGGTCGAACCGATGCCCGCCGTGCCATAGGCCACGGTGCCGGGGGCGGCCTGGGCGGCGGCGACCACCTCGGGGAAGTTCTGGAACTTCGAGCTGGCGTTGACGACGATGAGGAACGGGAAGTACGTGACCGTCGAGACCATGTCGAAGTCCGCCACGGTCTTGTAGGGCAGCGTGTTGTAGAGCGCGCCGGCCACGGCATGGCCGCCGGTGGCAAGCAGCAGCGTGTAGCCGTCGGGCTTGGCGCGCGCGACCGTGGTCGATGCGATCGTGCCGCCGGCGCCGGACTGCGCCTCCACCACGATCGGCTGGCCGAGCGCCTTGCCCATCTCGACGCCGATCGCGCGGGCAATGGCATCCGCGTTGCCGCCCGGCGCAAAGCCCTGGTAGATCTTGATGGCGCGATCCGGATAGGTGGGCTGCGCCAACGCGGGCAGCGTGGCGAACGCCGCCCAGACGGCGCAGGCCGCAACGAAGTTTCTTTTGTTCATGGCTGTCTCCTCGGGCGCGCGCTCAGTCCTGCGCGGTGACCGGATTGCGGAGCAGGCCCACGGCTTCGATCTCGACCTCGACCGTATCGCCAGGCTTCATGAACCGGGGCGGCTTCTTGCTCCAGCCCACGCCCGCTGGCGTGCCGGTGGCGAACACGTCGCCGGGCACCAGCGTGAAGATGGTCGAGGCGTATTGGATCAGGCGCGGGATCGAAAAGATCATGTGGCCGGTGTGGCTGGATTGCACCGTCTCGCCGTTGAGGCGGGTTTCCAGCTTGAGCTCGCGGCCCGGCGCGATCTCGTCGGCGGTCACCATCCAGGGGCCGAAGGCGCCGGTCGATTCGAAGTTCTTTCCCGAGGCGATCTGTTTGGCATGGAACTGCCATTCGCGCACGCTCGCATCGTTGTAGCAGGCGTAGCCGGCCACATGCTTCCATGCATCGGCTTCGCTGATGTCGCGGCCGCCCTGGCCGATGATCACCGCCAGCTCGCCTTCCCAGTCAAGCGACTCCGACACGCGCGGCCGCACGATGGGCGCGTTGTGCGCCGTCTGCGATCGCCATACCCGCAGGAAGATCGGCGGCTGTTCGGAAAGCTCGCGCTGCATGCCGGCCGCCAGCACCTCCTGGTGGTGGTCCATGTAGTTGCGGACCGCGCAAACGATCTTCTCGGGCCGCGGGATCACCGGCAGAAAGACAACGTCGGCCAGTTTGGCCTCGGCAGCGAGGCCGGCGACCAGCGCATCACGCTGTGCATAGCCGGGGCTGCCGATGAAGTCGGCCAGCGTGGCGCAGCCGGTGCGGGTTGCCAGCTCGGCGACACCGTCGCCGACGACGACGCCCCATGTTTCGCGACCGGCATGTTGGTAGGACATCAGCTTCATCGGGGTTCCTTGAGAAAAGAGAAGGAGGGCGGCGGCGCGCGGAGCGGCCGCCTGACGATGAAGCTATTTTGTGCATAAACGCAGATAAATGCGTAATTGTTAACCCTATGCCTGAAGGGTTGACTGTTGCAAAGCCGGCGCCTGGCGTCCGGCCCCTGGGGTCAAGCCAGCATCTGGTCGACGATCAAGTGCCAGTGCGCGGCATCGACCGGCGTGATCGACAGTCGGTTGCCCTTGCGCAGCACCAGCATGTCGGCGAGGGCCGGCGTCGCGCGCAGTTCCGGCAGGGCCAGCAGCCGGGTCTTGCGCAGCGCCTGAATGTCCAGCAGCAGCCAGCGCGGCGCTTCCGGTTTGGACGCGGCGTCGTGGTAGGGCGAGGCCGGGTCGAACTGCGTCGGATCGGGCCGCGTGCCGGACGCCACGCGCGCGATGCCCGCGATGCCCGGCTCGGCGCAACTCGAGTGATAGAACAGCACGCCGTCGCCGACCTGCATGGCGTCGCGCATGAAGTTGCGCGCCTGGTAGCTGCGCACCCCTGTCCATGCGACCGTTGCGTCGGGTGCAGCCAGCGCGTCGTCGATAGAGCACTCGTCGGGCTCGGATTTCATCAGCCAGTAGCGGGACATGGAAGCGGCTCCTTGGTGGACATCTGAACAAGCCTGGATTTTCAGTCCGGTGCGGCGCCTCAGGGTTTGTGCGGAGGCGCTCGTCCGGCGCACCGGACGGGCGGCCGGCCCGAAGTCCGAAGCTCCGGCACATGGTTTGGCAGCCGCGCGGCCGCGCCCCTGAAAAATCAAGGACTTAGAACGCCGTGGCGTGCCTGCGCGCCATGGCATGCCCATTGCTGAAGAACAAGGTCGGCCGCATCACCGGATGCAGGCCCCGACCATGACAAAGGAGACAGCAATGAGCACGACGGGCGACCTCGACCCTACCGAGACCAACGAATGGCTGGAAGCGCTCGGCGCCGTCCAGCAGCACCGCGGCAACGAGCGCACCAACTTCCTTCTGAACCGCCTGGTGGACGAAGGGCGCCGCGAAGGCGTGTTTGTGCCGCGATCGCTGAACACGGCCTACAAGAACACGATTCCGCCCGAGCAGGAAGAGAAATCGCCCGGCGACCGCGAGATCGAGCATCGCCTGCGCTCGATCATCCGCTGGAACGCGATGGCCATCATCCTGCGGGCCAACAAGGATTCGTCCGAACTCGGCGGCCACATCGCAAGCTTCCAGTCGGCGGCCACGCTCTACGACATCGGCTTCGGCCACTTCTGGCACGCGGCGACCGATGCGCACGGTGGCGACCTGCTGTTCATCCAGGGGCACAGCTCGCCCGGCATCTATGCACGCGCCTTCCTCGAGGGGCGCCTCACCGAGCAGCAACTGCTCAACTATCGCCAGGAGGCCGATGGCGACGGCATCCCGTCCTATCCGCATCCGTGGCTGATGCCCGACTTCTGGCAGTTCCCGACCGTGTCGATGGGTCTCGGGCCCTTGATGGCGATCTACCAGGCGCGCTTTCTGAAGTACCTGCACGGCCGCGGCCTTGCCGACACGACGCCGCGCAAGGTCTGGGCCTTCATGGGCGACGGCGAGATGGACGAGCCCGAATCGCTGGGCGCGATCTCGCTCGCGGGCCGCGAAAACCTCGACAACCTGGTGTTCGTCATCAACTGCAACCTGCAGCGCCTGGACGGCCCGGTGCGCGGCAACGGCAAGATCGTGCAGGAGCTCGAGAGCGTGTTCCGCGGCGCCGGCTGGAACGTCATCAAGGTGCTCTGGGGCAGTGGCTGGGACAAGCTGCTCGCCAAGGACAAGAGCGGCAAGCTGCTGCAGCGCATGGAAGAGTGCGTGGACGGCGAGTACCAGGACTTCAAGAGCAAGAGCGGCGCCTACGTGCGCGAGCACTTCTTCGGCAAGTACGACGAGACCAAAGCCCTGGTCGCCGACATGAGCGACGACGAGATCTGGGGCCTCACGCGCGGCGGCCACGACCCGGAGAAGGTCTTCGCCGCGTACGCCGCCGCCGTCAAGCACAAGGGTCAGCCCACCCTGATCCTGCCCAAGACCGTCAAGGGCTACGGCATGGGTGAATCGGGCGAAGGCCAGATGATCGCGCACCAGGCCAAGAAGATGACGCAGGACGCGCTGCGAGGCTTTCGCGACCGCTTCCAGATTCCGGTGTCCGACGAAGAGCTGCCGAACATCCCGTTCATCAAGCTGGCCGAGGACAGCCCCGAGATGAAGTACCTGCGCGCGCGGCGCGAGGCGCTCGGTGGCTACCTGCCGCAGCGCCGACGCAAGTCGGCCGCGCTCGAGATTCCGCCGCTGGCCACCTTCGACCGGCTGCTCAAGGCCACCGGCGAGCGCGAGATCTCGACCACCATGGCCTTCGTGCAGATGCTCGGCACGCTGGTGCGCGACAAGACCATCGGCAAGCACGTGGTGCCGATCGTGCCCGACGAATCACGCACCTTCGGCATGGAAGGCATGTTCCGCCAGCTCGGCATCTACTCGTCGCTGGGCCAGCTCTACAAGCCGCAGGATGCCGACCAGCTGATGTACTACCGCGAGTCGAAGGACGGCCAGGTGCTGCAGGAAGGCATCAACGAAGGCGGCGCGATGTCCAGCTGGATCGTTGCGGCCACCTCGTACAGCACGAACAACGTGCCGATGATCCCGTTCTACATCTACTACTCGATGTTCGGGCTGCAGCGCGTGGGCGACCTGGCCTGGCTGGCCGGCGACATCCGCGCCCGCGGCTTCCTGCTGGGCGGCACGGCCGGGCGCACCACGCTCAACGGCGAGGGCCTGCAGCACGAAGACGGGCACAGCCACATCCTGGCCGGCACGATCCCCAACTGCATCTCGTACGACCCCACCTTTGCCTACGAGGTGGTGACGATCGTGCGCGAAGGCATGCGCCGCATGTACGAGCAGCAGGAGGACGTGTACTACTACATCACCCTCATGAACGAGAACTACCCGCACCCCGGCATGCCCGAGGGCAGCGAGGCGGGCATTCTCAAGGGGCTCTACCAGCTGAGCGATGGCGGCAAGACGGCCAAGAAGGGCCACCGCGTGCAGCTCATGGGCAGCGGCACCATCCTGCGCGAGGTGATGTTCGCCGCCGAGCTGCTGAAGAACGACTTCGGCATCGCCGCCGACGTGTGGAGCGCCACCAGCTACAACGAGCTGCGCCGCGATGGCATGGCGGCCGAGCGCTGGAGCCGGCTGCACCCGACCGAGCCGGCGCGCAAGAGCCATGTCGAGCAATGCCTCGAAGGGCACGACGGCCCGGTGATCGCCGCCACCGACTACATGCGCAACTATGCCGACCAGGTGCGCGAGTACGTGCAGGCCGCCGGCCGGCGCTACACCGTGCTGGGCACCGACGGCTTCGGCCGCAGCGACTACCGCCGGAAGCTGCGCCGCTTCTTCGAGGTGGACCGCTGGCACGTGGCCGTGGCCGCGCTCAAGGCGCTGGCCGATGACGGGGTGATCAAGCCCGCCGTCGTCGCCGACGCGATCAAGAAATACGGGCTCGACGCCGAGCGTGCGGCCCCCTGGACTGTCTGAGGCGAGGCAAGACATGAGCAACTCAATCGAAATCAAGGTTCCGGACATCGGTGACTTCAAGGATGTGCCGGTCATCGAAATCTTCGTGAAGCCCGGCGACACGGTGAAGGCCGAGGACGCGCTGGTCTCGCTCGAATCGGACAAGGCGACGATGGACGTGCCCGCGCCGCGCGGCGGCGTGGTGCAGTCCATTGCCGTGAAGCTGGGCGACAAGGTAAGCGAAGGCAGCGTGATCATGAGCTTCGCGGCCGAGGGCGGTGCAGCCGCGGCGGCGCCGGCCGCGGCCGTCAAGCCCAGCGTCAGCGCGCCGCCTTCGCCGGTGAATGCGCCGGCCGGGCTGGCCGAGGTGCGGGTGCCCGACATCGGCGAATTCAAGGACGTGCCGGTGATCGAGATCTTCGTGAAGGTCGGCGACACGGTGAAGGCCGAGGATCCGCTGGTCTCCCTCGAATCCGACAAGGCGACGATGGATGTGCCCGCGCCACTCTCGGGCGTGGTGCAGGCGATCACCATCAAGATCGGCGACAAGGTCAGCGAGGGCTCGGTGATCCTCTCGCTGGCGACCGGCGATGCGCCGGTTGCAGCCGCAGCCACGGCGCCAGCCACCTCTGCCACGACCACCGCCGCACCGGCCGCGGCGCCCGTATCCGCCGGCGCCGCGATCGACGAAGCCGCGTTCGCGCTGGCCTATGCAGGCCCGGCCGTGCGCAAGCTGGCGCGCGAACTCGGCGTGGACCTGGGCCGGGTCAAGGGCACCGGCGACCATGGCCGCATCGTGCGCGCCGACGTCGAGGCCTTTGCCAAGGGCGGTGGCGCTGCAGCCGCCGCGCCCGCTGCCGGCAAGGCCGCGGCGCCCGCCGGTGGTGGCGGTGGCGGCCTCGACCTGCTGCCATGGCCCAAGGTCGACTTCGCCAAGTTCGGCCCGACCGAGCGCAAGGAACTGTCACGCATCAAGAAGATCAGCGCCGCCAACCTGCATCGCAACTGGGTCGTCATTCCGCACGTGACGACGCACGACGAGGCCGACATCACCGACCTCGAGCAGTTCCGCGTGCAGATGAACAAGGAGCTGGAAAAGTCGGGCGTCAAGATCAGCATGCTGCCCTTCATGATGAAGGCGGCCGTGGCTGCGCTGAAGAAGTTCCCCGAGTTCAACGCGAGCCTGGACGGCGACGCGCTGGTGCTCAAGAACTACTGGCACATCGGCTTCGCGGCCGACACGCCCAACGGCCTGATGGTGCCGGTGATCCGCGACGTCGACAAGAAGAGCGTGCCCGACATCGCCAAGGAGATGGGCGAGCTTGCCAAGCTCGCCCGCGACGGCAAGCTCAAGCCCGACCAGATGTCGGGCGGCACCTTCACCATCAGCTCGCTCGGCGGCATCGGCGGCATCTACTTCACGCCGATCATCAATGCGCCCGAGGTGGCCATCATGGGTGTGTGCAAGAGCTACTGGAAGCAGCACTCGGCCGACGGCAAGACCTATGCGTCGCGCCTCACGCTGCCGCTGTCCCTGTCATGGGATCACCGCGTGATCGACGGTGCTGCCGCCGCGCGCTTCAACGTGTATTTCGCCAACGTGCTCGCCGATCTGCGGCGCGTGCTGTTCTGAAGGGGGCTCGCAAATGGCCAATCTGGTGGAAGTCAAAGTCCCCGACATCGGCGACTTCAAGGATGTCGCGATCATCGAGCTGCTGGTCAAACCCGGCGAAGTCATCGCGGTCGATACCGGCCTGATCATGGTGGAGTCCGACAAGGCGTCGATGGAGATCCCGTCCACCCATGCCGGCACCATCAAGGAACTGAAGGTCAAGCTGGGCGACAAGGTCAGTGAGGGCTCGGTGATCCTGGTGGTCGAGACCGCTGCGGCAGCGCCCGCCACCGCACCGGCCCAGGCGCCCGCCGCGCCTGTTGCGGCGGCACCTGTTGCGGCCACGCCGGCAGCGGCACCCGCTGCGGGCAGCTACGCCGGCAAGGTCGACGTCGAATGCGAGGTGCTCGTGCTCGGCGCCGGCCCAGGGGGCTACTCGGCGGCCTTCCGCAGCGCCGACCTCGGCATGAAGACCGTGCTGGTGGAGCGCTACGCAACGCTCGGTGGCGTGTGCCTGAACGTCGGCTGCATCCCGTCGAAGGCGCTGTTGCACACCGCGAGCGTGATGGACGAGGTCAAGTCGCTCGGCCATCACGGCATCAAGTACGCCGCACCCGAAGTCGACATCGATGCGCTGCGCGGCTTCAAGGACGGCGTCATCAAGAAGCTCACCGGTGGCCTGGCCGGCATGGCCAAGGCGCGCAAGGTCGAGGTCGTCACCGGCGTCGGCAGCTTCCTCGATGCGCACCATGTCGAAGTGGTGGGCGCGGGCGGTGCGAAGAAGGTGGTGAAGTTCGCCAAGGCCATCATCGCCGCGGGCTCGCAGGCCGTGAAGCTGCCGTTCATGCCCGAGGACGAGCGCGTGGTCGACTCCACCGGGGCGCTGCTGCTCAAGAGCATTCCCAAGCGCATGCTGGTGGTCGGCGGCGGCATCATCGGGCTGGAGATGGCCACGGTCTACTCCACGCTCGGCACGCGCATCGACGTGGTCGAGATGCTCGACGGCCTGATGCAGGGCGCCGACCGCGACCTGGTCAAGGTTTGGGAGAAGGTCAACGCCCCGCGTTTCGACAACGTGATGCTCAAGACCAAGACCGTCGGCGCCAAGGCGACCAAGGCCGGCATCGAGGTCAGCTTCGAAGGCGAGAAAGCGCCCAAGGGGCCGCAGGTCTACGACCTGGTGCTGGTGGCCGTGGGCCGCAGCCCGAACGGCAACAAGATCGGCGCCGAGAAGGCCGGCGTGGCTGTGACGGATCGCGGCTTCATCAACGTCGACAAGCAGATGCGCACCAACGTGCCGCACATCTATGCCATCGGCGACATCGTCGGTCAGCCGATGCTGGCCCACAAGGCGGTGCACGAGGCGCACGTGGCGGCCGAAGCGGCGCATGGCGAAGCAGCCTTCTTCGATGCGAGGCAGATTCCCTCTGTGGCCTACACCGACCCGGAAGTCGCCTGGGCGGGCAAGACCGAGGAGCAGTGCAAGGCCGAGGGCATCAAGATCGGCAAGGCGGTGTTCCCGTGGGCCGCCTCCGGCCGCGCCATCGCCAACGGGCGCGACGAGGGCTTCACCAAGCTGCTGTTCGACGAGGCCACGCACCGCATCGTCGGCGGCGCCATCGTCGGCACCCATGCGGGCGACCTGATCAGCGAGGTGTGCCTGGCCATCGAAATGGGCTGCGAGCCGGGCGACATCGGCAAGACCATCCACCCGCATCCGACGCTGGGCGAATCGATCGGCATGGCGGCCGAACTGTTCGAAGGTGTGTGCACCGACCTGCCGCCGGTGAAGAAGAAGTAGGCCGCACGCCATGGCGCTTCAACTTGCCTTCGAGGCGCTCGGTGCCGGGCCGCCGGTGGTGATCCTGCACGGGCTGTTCGGTGCAGGCCGCAACTGGATGCACGTCGCAGAGGCGCTCGCGGCGCACTACCGCGTCTACCTGCCCGACGCGCGCAACCACGGCGCTTCGCCGTGGGCCGAAACCATGTCGTACACCGAGATGGCGCTCGACGTGGCGGCGTTGATCGAGCGCGAGCAGCTGCAGCAGCCGTTCGTGATCGGCCACAGCATGGGCGGCAAGACCGCCATGGCCCTGGCGCTCGGCCATCCGCAGTCCGTCGGCGGTATCGCGGTGATCGACATTGCGCCCGAGGACTATGCGGACCAGTTCTCGTCCTACGTGTCCGCCATGCGCGGCCTGGATCTGGCGGCCGCGACCCGGCGCCGCGAAATCCGCCAGGCCCTGGCGGACAGCCTCAGCCCCGAGGCGCCGGTCGACTTCCTGATGCAGAACCTGCGCCACCAGGGCGACCGCTTCGACTGGCGTCTCAATCTGCTCGCCACCGGGCTGTGCATGCGCGAGCTCTGCGGGTTCCCCGCGGCGCTGCGGCAGCAGAGTTATGACGGCCCGGCGCTGTTCCTCTCCGGCGCGGAGTCCGACTACGTGCGGCCCGAATCGCTGGCCGGCATCCGGGCGTGTTTCCCCGGTGCGCAGCTGGAGCGCATTGCCGATGCCGGGCACTGGGTGCACGCGGACCAGCCGCAGGCGCTGTTGTGCGGACTGCACGAGTGGCTGGGCGATGCGTGCGCCATCGCCCCCACTGAATTCCCGCGCTGAGCCCGACGCCACCGACAACCAAGAAACACGGAGACAAACCCATGTCCGACAACCTGCGCGAAGCCGCACTCGACTACCACCGCTACCCGACGCCCGGCAAGATCTCGGTGAACCCGACCAAGCCGATGGCCACGCAGCGCGACCTTGCACTCGCGTACTCGCCCGGCGTGGCCGACGCGTGCATGGAGATCGTGCGCGACCCGGCCGAGGCGATGAACCTCACCTCGCGCGCCAACCTCGTGGCGGTGATCACCAACGGCACCGCAGTGCTGGGCCTGGGCAACATCGGCCCGCTGGCCGGCAAGCCCGTGATGGAGGGCAAGGGCTGCCTGTTCAAGAAGTTCGCCGGCATCGACGTCTTCGACATCGAGCTCGACGAGAACGATCCGGACGCGCTGATCGACACCATCGCGCGCATGGAGCCCACCTTCGGTGGCATCAACCTCGAGGACATCAAGGCGCCCGAGTGCTTCTACATCGAGAAGAAGCTGCGCGAGCGCATGAAGATTCCGGTGTTCCACGACGACCAGCACGGCACCGCCATCGTCGCGGCGGCCGCCATCCTCAACGCGCTTCGGCATGTGAAGAAGGACATCGGCGAGGTCAAGCTGGTGGCCTCCGGTGCCGGTGCTGCGGCCCTGGCCTGCCTCGATCTGATCGTCAGCCTCGGCCTGCCGATGCGCAATATCTTCGTGTCCGACAGCCTGGGCGTGGTCTACACCGGCCGCAAGGAGCAGATGGATCCGAACAAGGCCCGCTATGCGCAGGACACGCCGGCGCGCAAGCTCGCCGACGTCATCGGTGGGGCCGACATCTTCCTGGGCCTGTCGGCCGGCGGGGTGCTCAAGCCGGAGATGGTCAAGGAGATGGCGCGCGACCCGATCATCCTGGCCATGGCCAATCCGACGCCGGAGATCCTGCCGGAGGACGCGCTGGCGGTGCGCCCCGACGCCATTCTCGGCACCGGCCGTTCGGACTACCCGAACCAGGTCAACAACGTGCTGTGTTTTCCGTTCATCTTCCGCGGCGCGCTCGATGTCGGCGCCACCACCATCAACGAGGAGATGAAGCTCGCCGCCGTGCGCGCCATCGCCGAGCTCGCGCATGCGGAGATTCCCGAAGTCGTGGCCCAGGCCTATGGCGCCGTGGGCCTGCGCTTCGGGCGCGACTACCTGATCCCCAAGCCGTTCGATCCGCGTCTGATCGAGGCGGTCGCCCCCGCCGTCGCCCAGGCCGCCGTGGACAGCGGCGTGGCGACCCGGCCGATCGCCGACATGCCCGCCTACCGGCAGCGCCTGTCGCAGTTCGTCTACCAGTCGGGCAGCAGCATGCAGCCGCTGTTCGCGGCGGCCAAGCAGTCGCCCAAGCGCGTGGTCTACGCCGAAGGCGAGGACGAGCGCGTGCTGCGCGCCGCGCAGGTCGTGGTCGACGAAGGCCTCGCACGGCCGTTGCTGCTCGGGCGCCCCGAGGTGATCGCCGAGCGCATCGCGCAGTTCGGTTTGCGCCTCACGCTCGGCACCGATTGCGAAGCTGTCGACCTGCTCGACCCGGCCGTGCACGGCGATGCGGCCGAGGCCTACTACCAGCTCAAGCGCCGCGACGGCGTCTCGCGCCTGGTGGCGCAGACCGAGATGCGCAGCCGCGGCACGCTGCTCGCGGCCATGCTGGTGCGCCAGGGCAAGGCCGACGCCATGCTGTGCGGCACGCTCGGCGGTTATGGCGACCACCTGCGCCATGTGCGCGACGTGATCGGCCTGCGCGCCGGCACCAAGACCATGGCCGCCATGCAGATGCTGATGCTGCCGGGCCGCCAGCTCTTCATCTGCGACACGCACGTCAACCGCGACCCCGACGCGGCGCAGATCGCCGAGATCACGCTGCTTGCGGCCGAAGAGGTGCGCCGCTTCGGCGTGACGCCGAGCGTGGCGCTGCTGTCGCACTCGAACTTCGGTGGCTCCGACGCGGCATCGGCCGTGAAGATGCGCGAGGCGCTTGCGCTCATCAAGGCGGCCGACCCGCAGCTCGCGGTGGAAGGCGAGATGCGCGGCGACGCGGCGCTGTCCAAGACCATCCTCGACCACGAGTTCCCGGACTCGGCGCTGCAGACCGAAGCCAACGTGCTCATCATGCCCAACGTCGATGCGGCCAACATCTCGTACAACCTGCTGCGCATGGCGGCCGGCAGCGGCATCACGGTGGGCGGCATCCTGCTGGGCGCGGCGCGCTCGGTGCACATCCTCACGCCGTCTTCCACGGTGCGCCGCATCGTCAACATGACGGCGCTGGCGGTGGTCGATGCCAACTCGCAGCGCAACGCGGCCTGACGTCGGCACGGCCATGAACGACACCGCAGTGCTCCACGGCCCGCAGCGCGGCGCCGCCAAGACGCGCCGGATTCCGATCCGCGTGGCCGAGGCGGGCCCGGCCCTGCCCAAACCCGACTGGATCCGCGTGCGCGTCTCGCAGAGCGAGAGCTTCCGCGAAGTCAAGCGCACGCTGCGCGAGGCCAGCCTGCACACGGTGTGCGAAGAGGCTTCGTGCCCGAACATCGGCGAATGCTTCAGCAAGGGCACGGCCACCTTCATGGTGCTGGGCGACCTGTGCACGCGCCGCTGCCCGTTCTGCGACGTGGCCCACGGCCGCCCGCAGCCGCCCGATCCCGAGGAGGCGCAGCACCTGGCCGAGACCGTGGCGCGGCTGCGCCTGAAGTACGTGGTGATCACCAGCGTCGACCGCGACGACCTGCGCGATGGCGGCGCGGCGCACTTCGCCGCATGCATCCGCGCGGTGCGCGCGCACTCGCCCGGCACGCAGATCGAGGTGCTCGTGCCCGACTTCCGCGGCCGCGCCGAAGTGGCGCTGGACATCCTCGCGGCCGACCCGCCCGACGTGATGAACCACAACCTCGAGACCGTGCCTCGCCTGTACCGCCAGGCGCGCCCCGGCGCCGACTACCTGCATTCGCTGCAGCTGTTGCAGTCATTCCGCGCGCGCTGCCCCGGGGTGCCCACTAAGTCCGGCCTGATGCTGGGCCTGGGCGAGACCGACGACGAGGTGCTCGACGTGATGCGCGACATGCGCCGCCACGGCGTCGACATGCTCACCGTCGGGCAGTACCTGCAGCCGCGCCCCGGCAACCTGCCGGTGGAGCGCTACGTTGCACCCGTGCAGTTCGAAACCCTTGCGCAGCAGGCAAGCGCCATGGGCTTTGCACATGCCGCCTGCGGACCGCTCGTGCGGTCGAGTTACCACGCCGACCGGCAGGCACATGCCGCCGGCGTCTGAAATTTTCTAGGAGACACCCGTGGACCACCAACCCGTACCCAAGCCCTTTTACAAGTCCCTGTACTTCCAGGTCATCACGGCGATCGTCATCGGCGTCCTGCTGGGGCATTTTTGGCCCGAGACCGGCGCGGCGATGAAGCCGCTGGGGGATGGCTTCATCAAGCTCATCAAGATGATCATTGCGCCGATCATCTTCTGCACCGTCGTGGTCGGCATCGCCGGCATGGAAGACATGAAGAAGGTCGGCAAGACCGGTGGCCTGGCGCTCCTGTACTTCGAGATCGTGAGCTCGATCGCGCTCGTCGTCGGGCTGGTGATCATCAACATCGTGCGGCCCGGCGCGGGCATGAACGTCGACGTGAGCCAGCTCGACGCCAAGAGCATCGCGGCCTACACCGGCCCCGGCAAGATGCAGAGCACCACCGACTTCCTGCTCAACGTGATCCCGAGCACGGTGGTCGACGCCTTTGCCAAGGGCGAGATCCTGCAGGTGCTGCTGATCGCCGTGATGTTCGGCTTCGCGCTGCACAAGTTCGGCGGCCGCGGCACGCTGGTGTTCGACGTGATCGAAAAGGGCTCGCACGTTCTTTTCGTGATCGTGGGCTACATCATGAAGGTCGCGCCGATCGGTGCCTTCGGCGCGATGGCCTTCACCATCGGCAAGTACGGCGTGAGCTCGCTGCTGCAACTCGGCCAGCTGATGGCCACCTTCTATGCCACCTGCCTGTTCTTCATCTTCGTGGTGCTGGGGCTCATTGCGAGGTTCCATGGCTTCAGCATCTGGAAGTTCATCAAGTACATCAAGGAAGAGCTGCTGATCGTGCTGGGCACCTCGTCGAGCGAATCTGTGCTGCCGCGCATGATGGCCAAGCTGGAGAACCTGGGCGCCAAGAAGTCGGTGGTCGGCCTGGTGGTTCCGACGGGCTACTCGTTCAACCTCGACGGCACCTCGATCTACCTGACGATGGCGGCCGTGTTCATCGCCCAGGCGACCAACACCGACATGACGCTCGGCCAACAGCTCACGCTGCTGCTGGTGCTGCTGCTGACCTCGAAGGGTGCGGCCGGCGTGACGGGCAGCGGCTTCATCGTGCTGGCGGCCACGCTGTCGGCCGTGGGCCATGTGCCGGTGGCCGGTCTCGCGTTGATCCTGGGCATTGACCGCTTCATGTCGGAAGCCCGCGCGCTGACCAACCTGATCGGCAACGGCGTCGCCACGCTGGTCGTGGCCAAGTGGACCGGCGACCTCGACACCGACCGCATGACCCGGCACCTGAACCAGGAGACCTCGGCCGAAGCGGACGAGCCCGAAGAGGTGCTCGACGCGACCGAGGCGCACATGCCGGCCGGTTCGGCCCGCTGAGCGACGCGATCCCATCGTTCCGGCGCCGCACCATGCGCAACCCTGATTCGAAGCACCAGGTCGTCATCGTCGGCGGCGGCGCCGGCGGGCTGGAGCTCGCCACGCGCCTCGGCGATTCGCTGGGCAAGCACGGCGAGGCGGACATCACGCTGATCGACAAGAACCGCACGCATGTGTGGAAGCCGAAGCTGCACGAGATCGCCTCCGGCAGCATGGACATGAGTGCGCACGAAGTCGACTACCTGGCGCAGGCGCACTGGCATCGTTTCCGGTTCCGGCTGGGCGAGCTGACGGCGATCGACCGCGAGCGGCGCGAAGTGCACGTCGCGCCCTATCTGGACGACGAAGGCCGGCTGGTCACCCCCGCGCGTGCCTTCGCCTACGACACGCTGGTGGTTTCAGTTGGCAGCCTGAGCAACGATTTCGGAACGCCCGGCGTGCGCGAACACGGGCTCAGGCTCGAATCGAAGGTGGATGCGCAGCGCTTTCACGCACGCATGGTCAATGCCTGCATCCGCGCGCATGCCCAGACCACGCCGTTGCGGCCGGAGCAGTTGCATGTGGCGATCATCGGCGCCGGTGCCACGGGTGTCGAACTGGCCGCCGAACTGCACCGCACCACCCGCGAGGTCGTGGCCTACGGGCTGGACCGCGTGGATGCCGAGAAAGACATCCAGGTCAGCGTCATCGAGGCTGCCGATCGGGTGTTGCCGGCGCTGCCGCCGCGCATGTCGGCAGCAACCGAGGCGCTGCTGCGCAAGCTCGGTGTGGACGTGCATACCTCGGCCAAGGTGGCCGAGGTTCTGCCCGAAGGCGTGCGACTTGCCGACGGCAGGATCTTGCCGGCTGAGCTGGTGGTGTGGGCGGCCGGCGTCAAGGCGCCCGACTTGCTCAAGGAGATCGCGGGGCTGGAAACCAACCGCAGCAACCAGCTCGTGGTGCTGCCGACCCTGCAGACCACGCGCGACCCGGACATCTTTGCCATGGGCGACTGCGCGCAGTGCGCCTGGCCCGAGGCCAACGACGGCAAGGGCGGGTTCGTGCCGCCGCGCGCGCAGGCGGCCCACCAGCAGGCCTCGCACGTCGCGGCGCAGATCCGGCGCCGCCTGGCCGGCAAGCCGCTCAAGAACTACCGCTATCGCGACTTCGGCTCGCTCGTGTCGCTCGGCGAATTCAGCACCGTCGGCAACATGATGGGCGGATTGATCGGCGGCAACCTGATGATCGAAGGCAGCTTCGCGCGCCTGATGTACATCTCGCTCTACAAGATGCACGAGCTCGCACTGCACGGCTTCGTCAAGGTCGCGCTCGACACGCTCGCCCGCCTGATCACGCGGCGCACCGAACCCCACGTCAAGCTGCACTGACCGGTGCAGCCTGCCATTTCATTCGCAACCCAAGGAGACTCTCGTGACAGACGATATCGTGATTGTGGCGGCCCAACGCACGGCGGTGGGCAAGTTCGGCGGTGCACTCGCCGGTACGGCGGCGGTCGACCTGGGCGCCCATGTGGTGAAGGGCCTGCTCGCCCGGGCCGGCGTGCCGGCTGATGCGGTCTCCGAGGTCATCATGGGCCAGGTTCTCGCGGCTGGTGCCGGCCAGAACCCGGCACGCCAGACCGTGCTCAAGGCCGGCTTGCCCATCGGCGTGCCGGGCCTGACCATCAACGCGGTCTGCGGCTCGGGCCTGAAGGCGGTGATGCTGGCGGCGCAAGCGGTTGCCACGGGCGACAGCGAGATCGTGATCGCCGGCGGGCAGGAGAACATGAGCGCCGCGCCGCACGTGCTGCCGAACTCGCGCAACGGCCAGCGCATGGGCGACTGGAAGCTGGTGGACACCATGATCGTGGACGGCCTGTGGGACGTCTACAACCAGTACCACATGGGCATCACGGCCGAGAACGTGGCCAAGAAGTACGGCATCACGCGCGACATGCAGGACGCACTGGCGCTGGCCTCGCAGCAGAAGGCCGCGGCAGCGCAGGACGCGGGGCGCTTCGGCGACGAGATCCTGCCCTTCAGCATTGCGCAGAAGAAGGGCGACCCGATCGTCTTCGACAAGGACGAGTTCATCAACCGCAAGACCAATGCCGAAGGCCTGGCGGGCCTGCGCCCGGCGTTCGACAAGGCCGGCGGCGTGACCGCCGGCAACGCCTCGGGCCTGAACGACGGCGCCGCCGCCGTGATGGTGATGACGGCCAAGAAGGCCGCCGCGCTCGGCCTGCAGCCGCTGGCCGTGATCCGCGCTTATGCGACCGCGGGCCTCGACCCGTCGCTGATGGGCATGGGCCCGGTGCCCGCCTCGCAACTGGCCCTCAAGAAAGCCGGCTGGAAGGCGCAAGACCTGGATCTCATGGAGATCAACGAAGCCTTCGCGGCGCAGGCCTGTGCGGTCAACCGCGAGATGGAGTGGGACACCAGCAAGATCAACGTCAACGGTGGCGCCATTGCCATCGGCCACCCGATCGGCGCTTCGGGCTGCCGCGTGCTGGTGACGCTGCTGCACGAGATGCGCCGCCGCGGCGCGAACAAGGGCCTGGCCTCGCTGTGTATCGGCGGCGGCATGGGCGTTGCGCTGGCGGTGGAACGCGCCTGAACCATTTTTTTGTCACACAACGAGGAGCACATCAATGAGCGAACAACAAGGCAAGCAGCAGGTGGTGCTGGTCACCGGTGGCATGGGTGGCCTGGGCGAGACGATCTCCACCAAGATGGTGGACGCGGGCTACAAGCTCGCGGTGACCTACTCGCCGGGCAACAAGACGCATGCGGACTGGGTGGCGCAGATGAAGGGGCGCGGCTACGAGATCCTGGCCGTGCCCTGCGACGTGGCCGACTACGGATCGTGCACGCAGGCGGTGGCCGACGTCGTCGCGAAGCTGGGCCCGGTCGACGTGCTGGTCAACAACGCCGGCATCACGCGCGACATGACCTTCAAGAAGATGGACCGCGTCAACTGGGACGCCGTGCTGCGCACCAACCTCGACAGCCTGTTCAACATGAGCAAGCAGGTCGCCGACGGCATGGTCGATCGCGGCTGGGGCCGCATCATCAACGTCTCGTCGGTGAACGGCTCCAAGGGCGCGTTCGGCCAGACCAACTACTCCGCGGCCAAGGCCGGCGTGCACGGTTTCACCAAGGCGCTGGCGCTCGAGGTGGCGAAGAAGGGTGTCACCGTCAACACGATCTCGCCCGGCTACATCGGCACGAAGATGGTCACGGCGATCCCGAAGGAAGTGCTCGACAGCAAGATCCTGCCGCACATCCCGGTTGGCCGGCTCGGCAAGCCCGAGGAAGTGGCGGGCCTGATCATCTACCTCGCCTCGGAAGAAGCGGCATTCGTCACCGGTGCCAATATCGCCATCAATGGCGGTCAGCACATGCAATGAGCAAGCCATCATGATCCTCAAGAACGGCATCGATCAGGTCGCGCTGATCAACAAATTCACCGAAGCCTCGGCCAAGCAGGGCGAGTCGATCCGCAAGACGGTGCACGAAGCGACGCTCAAGGCGCTGCAGGGTCGCGAGCTCACGCTGGCGAACATCCGGCAGGTGCTGGGCTCGGTCACCAAGGCGGCCTCGGCCGGTGCGGCGGGGAGCTCGCTGCCGGCGCCCGACGTGGAAAATCTGCTCGGCAAGGTCTTTGCCGGCATGGATGGCGCGCTGGAGCAGGCCGTGCTGGCCAACCAGCGTGCGCTGCAGCAGCTGGTCGAGCAGGGCGTGAGCCTGCGCGAAACGCAGCTCAAGAAGGCGCTGGCCGACATCGAGAAGATGGAGGACGCGCTGTTCGCCACCGTGCGCAAGGCTGCAACGGCCGCGGGTGCAGCTGCCGGTGCGCCGCTGGAAGGGCCGTGGGCCGGTGTTTTCAAGTCCGCGCAGGGCAAGGGGACCGACACCGGCGCGCAGGCCACGGCCACCGTCGAGCGCCTGATGGAAGACGCGCAAAAGAGCATGCGCGACGGACGCGCGATGGGCCTGCGTGCGTCACAGGCGCTGATCGACAGCTACTCGACGCTGGTCAGCGGCGTGCTGATCGGCATGTCCGAGGCATTGAAGCAGGGCGGTGCCGCCAAGCGCTGAAATGCGACGATGGACGCCCTGATCCTCGCCCGCATGCAGTTCGCGGCCAACATCACTTTCCACATCCTGTTTCCGACCATCAGCATCGCGCTGGGCTGGCTGCTGCTGTTCTTTCGCTGGCGCTGGCTGCGCACGCGCGGCGTCGATGCGCAGCTGGCCCAGGGCTGGCTCGATGCGTACCGCTTCTGGACCAAGGTGTTCGCGCTGACTTTCGCGCTCGGCGTGGTCAGCGGCATCACCATGAGCTTCCAGTTCGGCACGAACTGGCCGGGCTTCATGGAGAAGGTGGGCAATGTGGCGGGCCCGCTGCTGGGGTACGAAGTGCTCACGGCCTTCTTCCTCGAAGCCGGATTTCTCGGCGTGATGCTGTTTGGCCACGAGAAGGTCGGCGAGCGGGTGCATCTGATGTCGACCTTCATGGTGGCCTTCGGCACCACGCTGTCGGCGTTCTGGATCCTGGCGCTGAACTCCTGGATGCAGACGCCCGCCGGGCACGAGATCATCGATGGCGAGTTCCACGTTGCCAGCTGGATGGCGGTGATCTTCAACCCCTCTTTTCCGTACCGCTTTGCGCACATGCTGCTGGCCTCGGCGCTTACCTGTGCGTTCCTCTTGATCGGCCTTTCGGCGTGGCAGGTGTTGCGCGGCGTGGGGCAGCGCAGTGCCGCGCGCGTGATGCGCGTGGGCCTCACGCTGGCGGCGGTGCTGATTCCGGTGCAGATCGTGGTGGGCGACATGCACGGCCTGAACACGCTCGAACACCAACCGGCCAAGATCGCGGCGATGGAGGGCGTGTGGGATACGGAGCGTGGTGCACCGCTGCTGCTGTTCGCCATTCCCGACGCGAAGGAGCGCAAGAACCACTTCGAGATCGCGATCCCCAACGGCGCGAGCCTGATCCTCACGCACAAGGTCGACGGCGAGCTCCGGGGCCTGAACGATTTCCCGGGCGCCCACCCGCCACCGCTGCCGATGTTCTTCGCCTTCCGCATCATGGTCGGCATGGGCATGCTGATGCTGGCCACGAGCTGGCTCGGCTGGTGGCTGTACCGGCGCGCGCAGTGGCAGCCGGCGCGGCTGCCGCGCGCGCTGCTCTGGCTTTTTGCAGGCATGACCTTCTCCGGCTGGGTGGCCACGGTGGCGGGCTGGTACGTCACCGAGATCGGCCGCCAGCCCTACGTCGTCTACGGCCTGGTGCGCACGGCCGACGTGGTTTCCAGCGTGCCGTCCGCCATGATCGGGCTGACGCTGGCGCTCTACGTCGCGCTGTACCTCGCGCTGATCGTCGCCTACGTCGCCGTGCTGAAGTACATGGCCGAGAAGCCCGAGGCGCTGCTGCCATCCCCGGCGCCGTCCGATGTGGGCATCGCGGCGGTTCTCCAGGGAGGCCGCACATGAACGCGACGAGCTTCGACGCCGCATTGCCGGTGATCTTCATGGTGCTGATGGGCGTCTCGATGCTGGTCTACGTGATCAGCGACGGCTACGACCTCGGCGTGGGCATGCTGATGCACCGCGCCACCGATGCCGAGAAGGACGTGATGGTCGCCTCGATCGGCCCGTTCTGGGACGCCAACGAAACCTGGCTGGTGCTGGGCGTGGGCATCCTGCTGGTCGCGTTCCCGAAGGCGCACGGGCTGGTGCTGGGCGAGCTCTATCTGCCGGTGGCACTGATGCTGGTCGGGCTGACGCTGCGCGGCGTGGCCTTCGACTTCCGGGTCAAGGCGCGCGACACGCACAAGCGCACCTGGGATCGCCTCTTCTTCGCCGGCTCGACGCTGGCCTCGGTGTCGCAGGGCTGGATGCTCGGGCGCTACGTGAGCGGTTTCGGCACCGGCTGGAACTACCCCGTCTTCGCGGCGGCGATCGCCGTGGCGCTGCCGATGGCCTATGTGCTGATGGGTGCGACCTGGCTGATCATGAAGACCGAGGGTGAACTGCAGGAGCGTGCCGTGCAGTGGGCGCGCACCGCCTGGGCGCCGATGGTCGGCGGCATGCTGCTGATCTCGATGGCCACGCCCTGGGTCAGCAGCACGGTGCGCGAGCGCTGGTTCGCGCTGCCCGAGATCCTGGCGCTGGCGGCGATCCCGCTGATGACGGGCGTGGCGCTCCTAGCCGTGCGCGGCCTGCTCAACACGCGCATCGTGCGCGGGCCGGTGTGCTGGCTGCCCTTCGTGCTGCTGATCATGGTGTTCGTGCTCGGCTTCCTGGGGCTGGCCTACAGCATCTACCCCTACGTGGTGATCGACCGGCTCACGATCTGGCAGGCCGCGAGCAGCGCGCCCGCGCTCAAGGTGATCCTGGTGGGTGCATGCATCTCGGTGCCGGCCATCGTGGGCTACACCGTGTTCTCCTACCGGGTTTTCCGCGGCAAGACCGGTGAACTGAGCTATGCCTGAGCAGCAGGTGCTGCGCCTGCCCGTGCATCACCGGGCTCCCACTGATGCGGCCGGCCCGGCCTTGTGCAATAACGGGCTCATGCCTTCTGAAAAAACAAGCCGCTGGCGGGCCCTGCCGCGCTGGTGCGGCGGGCTGGCCCTCGTGGCCCTGGCGGCGCTGGCCGGCCATCAGGTGGCAATGCAGACCGGGTTGGCGCGGTTGCGCGACGCGGCCGACCACCGGCTCGACATGCTGGCGACCGGACTCGATGCCGACCTGGCCCGCTTCGACTACCTGCCCGCGCTGCTGGAGATGACGCCGATCGTTCCGGCGCTGCTCGGCACCCCCTCCGATGCGGGGCTGCGCGATGCCGTTAACCGCTACCTCGACGGCGTCGGCGCCGCGGCCGGCGCCGAGATGCTCTATGTGCTCGATGCCGCGGGAACCTCGCTGGCCGCGTCCGACTGGGATCGGCCCGGCACCACGGTCGGCCAGGATCTGTCGTTCCGGCCCTACGTGATCGACGCGCTGAGCCAGGGCCGGGGCCGCTTCTACGGCGTCGGCATCACCAGCCGGCGACCGGGCTACTACCTCTCCTATGCGCTGCGCCGTGACCAGCCCACGCGCGGCGTGGTCGCCGTCAAGGTCAACCTCGAGGAGACCGAGCGCGCCTGGCGCAAGCTGCCGGGCGACGTGCTGCTGATCGATCAGCGCGGTGTGGTGATCCTGTCCACGCGCGAGAACCTGAAGTTCCGGCCGCTGCTGCCGCTCGACGGCCTGCAGCGGGCCGAGGTGCTGCGTTCCCGGCCCTATGGCGAGGCGGCGCTGCAGCCGCTGCAGTGGCGCCGCACCGAAGCCCTGGCCCGCGACGTGCAGGTCGTCGCGCTCGACGGGCAGGATCAGCTCGCCTCGGCGCGTTCGCTGCGGGGCGCGCCCTGGCAACTGGTCGTGCTCGACGAGATGACGCCGCTGCGCCTGGCGGCGCGCAATGGCGCCATCACGGCAGCCCTGGCAATGGCGGTGCTGCTGCTGGTGGCCGTCACGCTGTGGCAGCGCCGCCGTGCTGAGCGGCAGAAGCTGGCCAATCAGGCCGCGCTGCAGGCGGCGCACGACAGCCTCGAATCCACCGTGGTCGCACGCACCTCGGAACTGCGCGCGGCCCAGGGCGAGCTGGTGCATGCCGGCAAGATGGCGGCGCTCGGGCAGATGTCGGCCGGTGTGGTGCATGAGCTGAACCAGCCGCTGACCGCGATGCGCACGCTGTCCGAGAGCGCCGGCATCCTGCTCGACCACGATCGCCTCGACGACGTGCGCGGCAACCTGCAGCGCATCCGCGGCATGGTGGACCGTCTCGCGCGCCTCACGTCGCAGCTCAAGACCTTTGCGCACAAGAGCGAGTTGCCCCTTGCGCCGATCCAGCTGGCGCGCAGCATTGCCGATGCACAGCTCATCGTCGCCGAGGCACTGAAGGAGCACGGCATTGCGGTGGAGGTCGACCTGAAACCGCCGACGCTGGGCGTCATGGCCGAGGAGGCGGCGCTGGGCAGCGTGCTCGTCAACCTGATGAGAAACGCGGTCGATGCCATGCAGCAGGCGCCGCGGCGCACGCTGCGCCTCGCCGCGCGATCGCAGAATGGCCGCGTGCTGCTTGCCGTGAGCGACACTGGTTCCGGAATCCCCGCCGACATCCTGCCGCGCCTGTTCGAGCCCTTCGTCACGAGCAAGCCGGCGGGCTCGGGGCTGGGCCTGGGTCTGCTGATCTCGGCCCAGCTGGTGCGGGCAATGGACGGTACGCTGCGCGCGTCCAACCCGCCCGAAGGCGGCGCGTGCTTCATCATCGATCTGCCCGCTGCCGCGACACAGGAATGACAAGGAGTGAACAAGGAGTGAACAACAAGTGAGCGAAATCACCGCCATTCGGGTGCTGCTGGTCGAAGACGACGCCGACGTGCGTCTCAGCGTGACCCAGGCGCTGACCCTGGCCGGCTTCGAGGTCGAACCGTTTCCGAGCGTCGAACGCGCGCGCCCCCACATCAATTTCGGCGCACCGGTGGTCGTGGTCTGCGACGTGCGTCTGCCGGGCGTCAGCGGCACTGACTGGCTGCGCGAGGTGCGCACCATCGATGCCGAGCTGCCCGTGATTCTGGTGACCGGCCACGGCCACATCGCCATGGCCGTGGAGGCCATGCGCGAAGGCGCCTACGACTTCATCGAGAAGCCCTTCAGCTCCGAGCGGCTGGTCGCCATCGTGCGCCATGCCATCGAGCGCCGGCGGCTGACGCTGCAGGTGCGCTCGCTGCGCGATGCGCTCGAGAACTGGCACGGCATCCAGGCCGTTCTGATCGGCCGTTCCGCGCAGATGCAGCAGGTTCGCCGCACCGTGATGACGCTGGCCGAAACCTCGGCGGACGTGCTGATCTACGGCGAGACCGGCACCGGCAAGGAGCTCGTTGCCCGCTGCCTGCACGATCACAGCGAGCGCCGGCGACAGCACTTCGTGCCGCTCAATTGCGGCGGCCTGCCCGAGTCGCTGGCCGAGAGCGAGCTGTTCGGGCACGAGGCCGGGGCCTTCACCAGTGCCAACCGGATGCGGGTGGGAAAGTTCGAGTACGCAAACGGCGGCACGCTGTTTCTCGACGAAATCGAGAGCATGCCGATGGCGGTGCAGATCAAGCTGCTGCGCGCCCTGCAGGAGCGCACCGTGGAGCGCATCGGCTCGAACAAGGCCATTCCGTTCGACTGCCGCGTCGTCGCGGCGAGCAAGGACGACCTCAAGGATCTGAGCGATCGGCAGAAGTTCAGGGCCGACCTGTACTACCGGATCGGGGTCGCCTTCATCGAGCTGCCGCCGTTGCGCGAGCGGCGCGAAGACATCCCGTTGCTGTTCGAGCACTTCACCTTGCTGGCGGCCAGCCGGTATGAGCGCGCAGCACCCGCACCGAGCCGCGCGCAACTGGCCGATCTGATGGCCTACGCCTGGCCGGGCAACGTGCGCGAATTGCGCAACGTGGCCGATCGCTTCGTGCTCGGCCTGCTGGGCGAACGCCTGACGCAGACCCGCGGAACCTTCGATCCGCCGGCCGGCCTGCCGCGCGGGCTGCCGCAGCAGGTCGAATCGTTCGAGCGCGCCGTGATCGTCGAGGAACTGCGGCGCCACCAGGGCGATCAGCCGGCCACGGCCAGTGCGCTTTCCATCCCGCGGCAGACGCTGCACGACAAGGTGCGCAAACTCGGTATTGCGGCCGAGGAGTTCAAATCGACCAGCGAGTGAGCGCGGCCGGCCTGAAAGCGCTCAAGGGCCGGCCGCGACGGCGTGGCCTGCCATGCGCCGCTGCACCCGCACCAGCAGCGTGACCGCAATGGTCATGTTCAACAGGTTCCACGCGATGCCGTTGATGAAGGCCGCGTGGTAGCTGCCGGTCAGGTCGAACACCTTGCCGGACATCCAGCCGCCCAGCGCCATGCCGAGCAGGGTGCAGCCGATGATGGTGCCCACGCGGGCGCCTGCTTCCGCCGGCGGGAAGTGCTCGCGCACGATGATGGCGTACGAGGGCACGATGCCGCCCTGGAACAGCCCGAACAGCGCCGACACCAGGAACAGCGGCACCAGGCCGTCGAAGGGCAGGAACATGAAGAGGGCCACGCACTGCAGCACCGAGCCGAGCAGCAGCGTGCGCAGACCGCCGATGCGGTCGCAGATCGCGCCGGAGATCAGGCGGCTGGCGATGCCGCAGGCCAGCATCAGCGACAGCATCTGCGCGCCGCGGGCCGCGCCGTAGCCGAGATCGGTGCAGTAGGCGACGATGTGCACCTGCGGCATCGACATCGCCACGCAGCAGGCCACGCCGGCCACGCACAACATGCCTTGTGCGGCGCCGAGGCTCAGGCCGAACGGGCGCATGGTCGGCATCGTCACCGGCCGGCCTGCCACGTTGCCAGGGGCGGCAGCCATCACCGCCGCCGGCGGCCGCGGGCGCATGAAGAGCGCCAGCCCCGCCATCGCGAGCCCGCAGAAGATTCCCAGGCCCACGTAGGTCGCGCGCCAGCCGGCGACCTCCACGAAGTGCTGGACGATCGGCGGCCACACCGCCCCCGCGACATAGTTGCCGCTGGCGCAGACAGCCACCGCCATGCCGCGGCGCTTGACGAACCAGAGCGAGGTGTCGGCCACCAGCGGCGCGAACACGGCGCCGCTGCCCAGCCCGACGAGCACGCCCTGCACCAGCGAAAACGCAAGGATGCTGCCGGCAAGGCTGGAGGCGACGTAGCCCAGCCCCACGCACGCCGCGCCCGCCAGCAGCGGCCACATCACGCCATAGCGGTCGGCCAGCTTGCCCATGACCACGCCGCCCAGGCCGAAGCCGATCATCAGCAGGGTATAGGGGAGCGAGGCATCGGCCCGCGCAACGCCGAAGTCGGCCTGTATCGCAGGCAGCATGACCGACACCACGTACATGCCGCTGCTGCCCACCGTCATGATCAGCAGCGTGATGAAGAGCCGCCACATCGCGTAGCGTGAGTCGGCTTCATGTTTCATTGGAGGGAGTGCCATGGCCTACAGCTCGATCCATACGGGCTGGTGGTCGGATGCGCGCGTCTGCAGGTCGACGTCGATGCGCTGCACGCGCGGTGCGAGCGTGTCGCTGACGAACACGAAGTCGCAAGCCATCGGTTCCGGCCCGTGGCTGCGGTCGAACAGCCGGAAGGTCGGCGCATGCGGTGCCGTGCCATGCACCAGCGGCCAGGCGTCCTGCAGGCGCGCCGGGCCGAGGGGTTGCTGGATCGCCGTGTACTCCGGCTCGCTCGGCGCCAGGTTGAAGTCGCCGCACAGGACGGCATGCGGCGTGTGCAGCTTGGCCTGGAACGGCGAACAGCTGTCGTCGGCCTGCGGCGGCGCCGCGGCTTGCGCGCAGGCCTCGGCGTGCAGCGCACGCAGCGCCTGCGCCTGTGCCATGCGCTGCGGCTTGCTGTAGTACTCGAGGTGCGTGGTCATCACGCGCACCGCGCCGAGCACCGGGTCGCGCAACGTGACGACCGTGCACATGCGCGGCATGCTGCACACCCCGCCATCGGCCGGCCAGGGCAGGGCGTGGTGCTGCACCTGCGCGACCGGCAGGCGTGTCGCGATCAGGTTGCCGAAGCGCTGGCGCCGGCCCTGCGCATCGAACTCGTCGACCGCTGCGCCGAAGAAGATCCGGAAGCCCGGCAGCAGTGCCTGCAATTCGGCCGGCTGGTCGCCCGGCGCGCCGGGCATGCTGGCATAGCCCTGTGCGATCTCTTGCAGGCACAGTACGTCGAAGTCGCCCATGGCACGCGCGCCTTCGACGATGCGCTGCGGGCGCACGAGGCCGTCGAGGCCGCGGCACCACTGCGTGTTCCATGTAACCATTTTCATTACTTGATGCCCGCCCGCATGAGGCTTGGAGCCGGAGCGATGGCATCGATCCAGTATAGAAAGATGGAAAGCCGTTGTGACAGGTGGTTGCACGTTGGCGTCAGTGTTTTCCTCAGCCGGCGGGAGACCATTCTTGGGTACAGTTCATCAGCCTGAACGGCTCTACAACCAAGGAAAATTCATGAGCAAAAAAGTCGCATATGTCACCGGAGGGATGGGTGGCATCGGTACCGCGATCTGTCAGCGGCTTCACAAGGACGGTTTCACGGTGATCGCCGGCTGCGGCCCGACCCGTGACCATGCCAAATGGCTGGCCGAGCAGAAGGCCGAGGGCTTCGAGTTTTTCGCGTCGGTCGGCAATGTGGGCGACTGGACCTCGACGGTCGATGCATTCGCCAAATCCAAGGCCGAGCACGGCACCATCGACGTGCTGGTCAACAACGCCGGCATCACGCGCGACCGCATGTTCCTGAAGATGTCTCCGGAAGACTGGAGCGCGGTGATCGAAACCAACCTCAACAGCATGTTCAACGTCACCAAGCAGGTGGTCGGCGACATGGTCGAAAAGGGCTGGGGCCGCATCATCAACATCAGTTCGGTCAACGGCGCGAAGGGCCAGGCCGGCCAGACCAACTACTCCGCTGCCAAGGCCGGCATGCACGGCTTCACGATGGCGCTGGCGCAGGAACTGGCCAACAAGGGCGTGACGGTCAACACCGTGAGCCCGGGCTACATCGGCACCGACATGGTCAATGCGATCCGCCAGGAAGTGCTCGACAAGATCATCGCCACCATTCCGGTCAAGCGCCTCGGCAAGCCGAGCGAAATCGCTTCGATCATTTCGTGGCTGGCCACGGATGAGGGCGGCTACTCGACCGGTGCCGATTTCTCGGTCAACGGCGGTTTGCACATGCACTGAAGAGGGGTCAGCTTCCCGTCAGTACAAGACCCGCTTCGGCGGGTTTTTTCATGGGCGCTCCACTCGTGAAATTGTGGAAACCCACATGCGCGCGGCGTGCCGCGGCGCTACAGTGCACGGGTCGTACACCTCGCCCTTCGGCGGGCGCGACGCACTCTCCAGGAGACATAGCGATGTCCGCTACAACAACACCAACAACGACAAAGCCGCCGCTGTACAAATCGCTGTACCTGCAGGTGATCACCGCCGTGATCCTCGGCGTGCTGCTCGGCTACTTCTATCCCTCGGTCGGCGAAACGATGAAGCCGCTCGGCGACGGCTTCATCAAGCTCATCAAGATGATCATCGCGCCGATCATCTTCTGCACTGTCGTGGTCGGCATCGCCGGCATGGAAGACATGAAGAAGGTCGGCAAGACCGGTGGCCTGGCGCTGCTGTACTTCGAGGTCGTGAGCTCGATCGCGCTGATCGTCGGCCTGCTGCTGGTCAACCTGCTCAAGCCCGGCGCTGGCATGAACATCGATGCGGCCAGCATCGACACCAAGTCGATCGCTGCCTACACCGGCCCCGGCAAGATGGAAGGCACGGTCGACTTCCTGCTGCACGTCATTCCCAACACGCTGGTCGACGCCTTTGCCAAGGGCGAGATCCTGCAGGTGCTGCTGATCGCGGTGCTGTTCGGCTTTGCGCTGCACAAGTTCGGCGGCCGCGGCACGCTGATTTTCGACGTGATCGAAAAGGGCTCCCATGTGCTCTTCACCATCGTCAACTACATCATGAAGGTCGCGCCGATCGGTGCCTTCGGCGCGATGGCGTTCACGATCGGCAAATACGGCGTGGGTTCGCTGTTCTCGCTCGGCAAGCTGATGGGCGTGTTCTACCTGACCTGCCTGCTCTTCATCTTCGTGGTGCTGGGCACGATCGCGCGCATTCACGGCTTCAGCATCTGGAAGTTCATCAAGTACATCAAGGAAGAACTGCTGATCGTGCTGGGCACATCCTCGTCCGAGTCGGTGCTGCCGCGCATGATGGAGAAGATGGAGAACCTGGGCGCCAAGAAGACCTGCGTTGGCCTGGTGATCCCGACCGGCTACTCGTTCAACCTCGACGGCACCTCGATCTACCTGACGATGGCGGCCGTGTTCATTGCCCAGGCGACCAACACGCCGATGACCTTCATGCAGGAACTCACGCTGCTCGCAGTGCTGCTGCTCACGTCCAAGGGCGCCGCCGGCGTCACCGGCAGCGGCTTCATCGTGCTGGCGGCCACGCTGTCGGCCGTGGGCCATGTGCCGGTGGCCGGCCTCGCGTTGATCCTGGGCATCGACCGCTTCATGTCGGAAGCCCGCGCGCTGACCAACCTGATCGGCAACGGCGTCGCGACGCTCGTGGTGGCCAAGTGGACGAACGAGCTCGACATGGAGCGGCTGCACGCAGGCCTCAACAACGAGACCTGGATCGAGGCGCAGGAGCCCGAGGAGCTCATCAACGCGAAGACCGAGAAGATGGCGACCTGAAAGGGTTGGCATCGATCCTGCAAAATGGATCGATGCCGCACAGCGTTTCCCTGATCAACACCATCGCCGCCGGCCTCGGCCTGGCGCTGGTGCTCGGGTTCCTCGCGGTGCGCGTACGGCTGCCGGCGCTGGTGGGTTACCTGCTGGCGGGCGTGATCATCGGCCCGTTCACGCCCGGCTTCGTGGCCGATGCCGGCATTGCCGCGCAGCTCGCCGAGATCGGCGTCATGCTGCTGATGTTCGGGGTGGGCCTGCATTTCTCGCTCGACGACCTGCTCGCGGTGCGCAAGATCGCGGTGCCCGGCGCCCTGGTGCAGATTGCCGTGGCCACGCTGCTCGGCGCGGGCCTTGCCACCTGGTGGGGCTGGTCGGCCGGTGCGGCGCTGGTGTTCGGCCTGGCGCTGTCGGTGGCAAGCACGGTGGTGCTGCTGCGCGCGCTCGAAAGCCTGGGCATCCTCGATTCGTACACCGGTCGCATCGCGGTTGGCTGGCTGGTGGTGGAAGACCTGGCCATGGTGCTGGTGCTCGTGTTGCTGCCACCGCTGGCCGGCGCGCTCGGCGGTTCGGCCGCGCACGCAAACGCCGACCCGGTCTGGCAGACGCTCGGCCTGACGCTGCTGCAGGTGGGCGGCTTTGTCGCGCTGATGCTGGTGGTGGGCCGCCGGTTCTTTCCGTGGTTGCTGTGGCAGGTGACGCGCACCGGCTCGCGCGAGCTGTTCACGCTGTGCGTGGTGGCCGCCGCAGTGGGCATCGCGTTCGCCTCGGCGGCGTTGTTCGGCGTGTCGTTTGCGCTCGGCGCTTTCTTTGCCGGCATGGTGATGCGCGAATCCGAGTTCGCGCACCGCGCCGCACAGGAATCGCTGCCGCTGCGCGATGCCTTCGCCGTGCTGTTCTTCGTGTCGGTGGGCATGCTGTTCGATCCGTCGATCCTGCTGCAGCGGCCGCTGCAGGTGCTGGCCGTGGTCGGCGTGATCGTGGTGGGCAAGTCAGTGGCGGCCTGCGCGCTGGTGCTGCTGCTGCGCTACCCGCTGCACACGGCGCTGACGGTGAGCGCGAGCCTGGCGCAGATCGGCGAGTTCTCTTTCATCCTGGCCGGCCTGGGCGTGTCGCTGGGGCTGCTGTCGGCTGAAGGCCAGAGCCTGATTCTGGCCGGCGCCCTGATCTCGATTGCGACCAATCCGCTCTGGTTCAGCGCCATTGCGCCGCTGCAGAAATGGTTGCACGCGCGCTCCGCGCTCGCGCGCGAACTCGAGGCGCGGGACGACCCGTTGGCCGAGCTGCCCATGAGCACCGATGCGCGCTACCTGTCGCGCCAGGTGGTTCTGGTCGGCTACGGCCGCGTCGGGCGGCGCATCGCGGCGGCGCTGTCCGAGCACGACATTCCGTTCGTGGTTGCCGAGCAGAACCGTGAACTGGTCGAAAGGCTGCGCGCCAACGGGATGGCGGCCGTGTTCGGCGACGCAACCGATCCGGGCGTGCTGATCCAGGCGCACATTGCGCGGGCGCGCGTGCTGGTGGTTGCCACGCCCGACACGATCCATGTGCGCCAGATGATCGAAGCCGCCCGTACGCTCAACCCCGGCATCCTGACGGTGATTCGCAGCCACAACGAAGAAGAGGCGGCATTGCTGTCGCACGACGACACCGCCATCGTGTTCCTGGGGGAGCACGAACTCGCCCAGGCCATGGCCCGCGAGGTCGTCCGGCGCGCGGCACCGGCCTGAGCCGGGCGAAAACCAGCTCGTACCAGGTCGCGCTCAAAGACGGGGAACCCGGGCTGCGAGCTTGACGTTTCGGGGTTCGTTCGGGGTGGGCCGCTGGCGGCGGGTGGCCCCTTCCGCGAATGTCCCCCGGCCTGCGGCCTCCTCCTTTATTTCGCTGCAGGGGCCACCCACCACCATCGGCCAGGGCACGCTCTGCATATCCAGCACGAAACGGTCACGCCGCGTCCAGGCTCAGGGCGGTGGGGCACGCTGCGCAGCGAAATTAAGGAGGAGGGCGAAGCCCGGGGGACATTCGCGGAGCAGCGTGCCCCGCCGCCCTGATCCCACCCCGGAATTTCAGCGCTCAGATCCCCCGGATCGAGATCCTTGAATGCAAGACCGTATCAGAGGTCTTCGATCACCAGCGTGCGATAGCGCTGTGCCATCGAGTAAGGCACCGTGCGAACCACCGCCATCATCCGCTCGACCACCTTGGCGTCCGGCGTCTTGACCAGCAGCCCGGTGTGTCCTTCGCGCGCCAGCTTGGCATAGGCACGCACCGTGGCGCCTTCGGTGCCGGCGGAGGGCAGGGGGTCGTCGGCATGGCTGACCGTCGGCGCAATCTCCGCCAGGATGGTCGCGGAAGGCACCAGGTACACCTCGTCGGCGCTCACGTCGCTGGCGATCAGTTGCTTGCCGACCTGTTCGGCGTTGTCGCGATCCGGAAACATCACCATGGAATAGCCGGTCGGGTAGAACACGCCGCCAAAGGTGGCGAGCATGTGCGAGTCGAGTGTGAACTGCTTCATGACGGCTGCTCCTTCTAGTGGGATTAACCGCACCAGCGTAGGCGTCCGGCATGGCGTGCGCTGTAGGAGAAGCAACAAAACGTGTGCACATCCGTTGCTGAAAATACCCGGCGGCGTGTAATACCTACGTTTATTTTCTTACGCATGGTCACATTTGCACTTAATCGTGAAATTGTGGTTAGGTGTTGTGCAAACGACTGCATACGATTGGCGTACTTTCAACTTATCCCTCTCGTTTTGTCCAACTCCACGCCCAATCAGCTGCGAAACATTGCGTTGACCGTGCACGAGCTCGAGCAGGGCGAGTTCTACTGGGTGTTGATGGAAGGCGCCGACAACGACGCGCCGGCGGCTGCCGAAGAGTCGTTGCCCTACCTGCCGCTCGAGGCTGCTGTCGAGCCGTACACCACCTACGCGAACGCGCTGGTAGCGGGCGTGGCCGCGATCCGCCGAATGTTCGGCCCCAACGGCCCACGTGGCTGAGCGCACGCGGCGGCGCCCCGGAAGCATCGACATGGAAAAAAAGATACTCACGGTTCTGGTCGCAATCGCAATCGGTCTCGCAGCTGTCGGCTGGTGGTTCCGGCCCACCACGGCGGGCGAATGGGCGGCGTGGATCCAGGTTTTCGGGGTTCTGCTGGCGGTTGGCTGGAGCCTGCGGCTGCAGGCGCAGGCTTCGCGGCAGGCGCAGCGGCAGGCGGCCCAGGTCGCGGCGGCGTTTGCGTCGAACCTGCACTGGGCCTTTCGCAAGCTCAACGACGCCAGCGGCAAGCGCAGTTGGGCCGACTACAAGGTGAATCGCCGCATCCTCGAAGAAATCCTGGCGCAAGGCCGCGAAATCACGCTGCAGCTGCTCGACGGCCGGTCGCTCGCCATGGTGACCAGCCTGCGCTCGCTGGCGGTCGAGGCGCTCGAGCTGACCGAGCTGCATGGTGGTGACGGCAACTGGCCGCCGCTGCAGCTGTACTTCGAAAAGCGCCTGCCGAGCATTGCGGGGTGGCTTTCGGCCACCGGCAATCCGCCGGAAGTCAGCGGCCCCACGGACTATGCGGGCCTGCGCACCTCCCTCGGCGGCCTGTAGGCGAAAATAGGCAGCTGCCCGTCGCCGACGGGCGCGCCTCTTCGCCCTTTTTGCTCCCCATGTCCGATTCCCCGGCAAAGCTCGCCGCCGACCGCGTCTCCGTCGCCCCCATGATGGACTGGGCAGAATGCAAGCATCCATGCGGCTTCCGGGCCTGCCCGTAGCAATCCGGTAGCCATCAGCCAGCAGCACGAGCCGCCTCGCGCTGGCTGTCGATGTAGGCCGCAACGTCCGAAATGTGGGCCACCCAATCGCCAGAATCGCCCAGCTTGAACATCGGGAACGGCATCCGATGGGCATAGATCCGGTTCTGCGCCGTGCGGGGCTCGATGCTCAGCAGCGCGGACACTTCGGACAGGTTCAGGGTCGGTCGCCCGTCCGTCTGGATCAGCAGCATCATTTCGGTTTTCATTCCAGCCCCTCGAAACGGTTGTTCTTCTTCAGGTTCTCGGCGGCGGTGAGGATCTGAAGGTTGTTGGCAACATGCAGGCCCGAAACCGTCTTGCCCTGCAGTGGAATGATGTGATCGACGTGATGAACGATCCCCGTAGCCAATGTCAGCCGCTTCGCCTCCGCGTAGAACGCCTGGATTGCTTTCAGGTCGGCCCACGCTGGCGTGCGCTGCAACTTGCTGGCACGGCGTTTTGCAGAGGCCGCGCCTCTCTGGACAGCCTTCCGCGCATTCAGGCGCGCCCTGTGTTTGTCGTACCCGGTGGGACGCAGGTTCCACCCCGCCACCACCTTTTGCGCCCATGCGGCGCTTTGCTCGAAGTAGCGGTCAACCTCATCCGCTTCGGCGGCTGTGAGTAGTTTCATGGCAGTGCATCCCCCTCCAGCGGTGCGCTGACAGGACTTGAAAGGGCGGTGACGCAGTGCAGTGCGATCTCGCGCGCGAACGCAAGGAGGTGCTCCTGGCTCACGCCGTTGCAGCCTTCGCTATAGACGCACGATGCGGCGCCGTGGTTCAGAAGGCTTTTCATGCCGACGCGCAGGGCGGCCTGCTCGATCAGTTCGACTTCGGTCATGACGCTTCTCCGCATTTGCATGGGTCAGAAATGTTTAGCGCCGCGGGGCAGCGCTTGTCGTGCACAGGCTGCACGGCATCAAGTACGCCATGCGAGCCGCTGCCAATAGAGGGGGTGGCAAGAGCGGTGCGACAAGCAATCAGCAGGTCGCGTACAGCCTCGTGATGTGCGAGTTCAGGGTTGAACAGCCCGCCGCCGCTTAGGTAGCTGGTGATCTGGCTTGCCAGCGCCTCCCGCTCTGTCGCTCCAACTGATCGTTGCCCAGCCGCGTATATCTCGCGAACCATGTCGTTGAACGACAGATTCAGGCGGCGGAAGGCGTCGCATTGGGGGTCGGTTAGGGGGGGCATGGTGCAGTTCCTTCGAGCTTTTCCTGATCTGCCGATTCCATTCCTTTGCGGAACAGTGAATCCCCGCGTGATCCGGCGGCGTAGGGGCTTTCGCGAGCTGCTATTGAACTGCTCAGTCCGGCCAGATAACCAATGCGGAAGGCCGTGGCCGAGCCCCATCGTTTACGCGCTTCTTCTTGGAGTTTCTCCGTTGCAGTGAGGGATCTCACAGCCTGCCCCCATTGCGCAGAGCCAGAACCGCACGGGCGAAGGCGCGATGTGCCTGAACCATGACGCCGATCTGCTCGCCCCACTGCGCTTGGATCACTGCGTTCAGTTCTTCATCTGTCGCCTCTCCGGCAGGCAGCACAGGGGAGGCCGGCTCTGCCTGCTTGGGGGCGGTGGTGGGAGTGGCGAGCATGGCAGCGAGCCGCGCATCGATCAGGTGGCAGCACTTGAGCATGACGGGGTTGTCCATCACGCGCACGGCGATCTGGCCCAAGCCTTCGCGCAATTCGCCGATTTCCTGCGGCTCCGCTCCCATGCCCACAGCATCTTGCTCCCGGGGTGCCGGTACTGGCTGCGGGGCGGCGAGGGTGACCGTTTTAAGAAGGGCGTGCGCCTCTTCCAAGGTCAACACGTCATCGCTGGCTGAAGACCATCTGTGCCTGCGTAGGTTCCATACTTCACGATACCCGGCCGGGTTCCATCGGGCGATGGCATAGCGCCCTTTCACGCCATCGGCACGGTCGGAAAGGTACAGCAGCCACGGCTCGCGCGCCTCCTCCTGCACTGGCGCTGCGCTGGCCTCTGGAGCGCCTTGCTGGGGAGGTGTGGGGGTGGCAAGTGCTGCTTCGACAGCTTCGCGGGTTCTTTCCTTGAGACAGCAATAGCTTTTGTCGAACTTCACATCTTTCAGTGCGCGGAGTGCCGCCTCCTGCGCTCCGGCCGTGGGTTGCGGGGGATTAGGGTTGGTCATGACTTGATCCGTTCGTAGGTGGTGATCTGGCGCAGGCCCATACGGCGCAACAAGGTGGCGCCCGGGTCGGTCTTTTCGCCGGACTGGAGTCGCGACAGATAGCCCGGATCGCATTCGATGACGCGGGCCACGGCGCGCAAGGAGCCATGCTGCACGATCAGTTCGGCAATGCGACCCGGCAGAGAGCACGGCTGAAGTTCGTCGCTCATGCCAGTGACTCCAAAGCAACGCGAATGAAAGCCCATCCGTAGGCCGCGACCAGCCAGAAAAAGATAGCGATGCCCATCCATTGCCAGGCTTCGTGCAGGTGGGTGGCTGAGGTTTTCATTCTGTGATCCCTACGCCTGATCCGAACTTTGGAGTGGGCACCGCGGACGTTTTCTTGGCGTCGTAGATGGCAGCGAACAGAGCGGTGCCGAACTGCTCAGCCTCGTCTAACGTCATCTCCAGCGTTTGAAGCGGCGAGCCATTTTTGCGCCAGAGGATCGCCTGCACGCATTGCAGCTTCGGGTTGTTGACGGCGCCACGGCCTTGAACGGTGATGCGTTTGCCGTTCTCTCGGCGCAGGTTGATCGTGCTCATTTCGGCTCCTTCGCAGTGGTGGTAGACATGTCAAAGGCGATGAGTTTTCGCAGCGTTGCGAACGGGCCTTCAACGCACCAGCGATTGCCCTCGTGCATGTCTTCAAAGCCGTATGCATGGCCCTGCTGCTCCAGCCAATCGAGCATTTCGGTGTCGGTCGGCGCATCCCCCTGCACCCTTGCCGGCTCTGCCTGCAAACTGCGCTTCAAGTCTTCGGCGAACATGAGCAATTCCGGCCCGCTCAACGATGCGTCCTTGCGGACAATGCCGGCCGCGATCAAGCATTCGCCGAGTGTTTGCGCCAGCATCCGCCCTTGCTCCGGTGTCGGCTCGGTAGGTGCAGATGCGCTCGCAGCGGTAGGGGTAAGGGCCGCGCGCTTTTCCAACATGCGAATCACAGCTTCACGCATCCAGTAGGCATCGTGGTCGTAGCTCGGGTCGCCTCGGTAACGACAGTCGATAGCCGATACGTCTGCAATGAGTGCTCCAAACCATTCTGGAGCCGGCTCCACTGGCTGCGCTTGCTCGGTGGCCTTGTGTTCAGCCTGCGATGCGCGTTGGTCGTCGTCGCGCGGATCGTCTTCTTCAGGAGGCTGGTAGTTCATGACTGTTCTCCAACACCCGGCGCTTGGGATGAGGCTGCGAGAGGCCACCCCAAAGTGCGAGCAATGCTGTCGTAGCTCTTGCTGATAGGGTCGGAACGCAACACCGTCAGTTTCTCGATGGCTTCTCGCACGGCGTCAGCCAGTGCCTGGTCTTCCCAATCGGCGATGTCGCCCAACACATCGTTGAAGACGCTGATGGCAAAGGCAATCGCTGTCAGCACAGGGGCACGGGGCTCGATCGCCGGGGTGGATGCGAGAGCCGAGCAATCGCATACGCGCTCGATGCTTACGCCCCCTATCTCCCATTCTTGGTTGTAGGCGCCGCCGCGCTCGTCGGCCTCGTGTTCGTCAAACTCGTTCTTGAGGTTGTCCAGCGTCAAGCTGCCGTCATAGTCGGCGGCGTCTTCGGAGCCCGTCCAGTGCTCCACACAGAACCGGCGCACGCCTGCCCAATCGGATACGAGGGCCGTCAACGTGTGTTTAATGTCCTCTCCCCAAATGCGGCACAGAAACGTGGCCGGCTCCCCCGATACCGCTGCTACAGCAGGGCGACTGGCAAGGGCGGCGCGGATTTGAAGTGCATGCACAACCGTAAGAACGGCATCCATGTCGATCTCTTCGCGCGGGTAGAGTGCTGTGAGTCCGTTGCGAACCTTCGCAACCGCGATGGCCTCGCGCTCGCTCAGCCCCGCTTCTGGAGTTGTGGGTTCGGTCATTTCGGCTCCTGAGAGATAGCTGCGCGGACTTGGCGGTAGGCTTGGCACAAATTGCACTCGGCCTCAAAGTCGGCTTCTCCGTGTTCATCGGCAAGCGCTTTTTCAGCAAACTCCAATGCCGCGCGAGTGATCCCCGCGTCATCAACGTCTGCGAAAAGACACGAGTTCCAGCGGCCCGGGATTTCATCGAAAAGCACATGCGTCTTGCTGTGGTCGATGTCGCAACGCTTCACGGTGTAGGTTTGGTTCCTGACGAAACCGGCCTCAACTGCGGAAGTTTTCTCCCAGTCATAGGCGCCGCCAGCCCGGAAACGAACCACCGTGCCCGGCTTGGCGTAGATGTTCATCGTCGGTTCGTAGGTGGCGCCGAGGCCGGGCGCATCCTTCCCCTCTGCTCGGCCAGCGTTGAATGCAGCCTCCTGGATAGCGCGGACTTGGTCGAGGGTGAAAAGCTCGGAGATGTCCATCTCGTCGCGGACCTGTGGGTCGATCTGTCTGTAGTCGCGCAACTCATCAACGCCAACGACCACGTAATGCGCCGGCTCGGGCAACTCTGGCAGATCGCTTGCGGGCTTGGGGGTGGTCATGCGGCCACCTCCGGCCAAACAGAGGTCAGCTTGTCCTGCGTCTCTGGGCTCAGATGCGCCCAGATGGCATCCCGCACCTTCTCCGTCAAGCCGGCGAGCACCACAGCAGCGCCAGATGCATCCCCGGCCACAACACCAGCGGTGATCCGCCCAGCCCGCGCCTTGGGACTCATGTCCAGCGCAGGCGGTTGTGCGTCCTGCTTGCGCTTCGTGTCGGTGGCGGCGTTGCCATCGTCATCCTCGGGCGCGATGCCGCAGGCCGTGATCAGCGAATACCGACGCGCATAGGTGAGGGCCGAGCCGTAGCCCTGCGGGTCTTGCTTGGCAGCGGGAACGTGGAACTTGCCGCTGCGCATCGCTTCGCCCGATTCGTGCAGGAACACGGTTTCGACGGTCACGCCGGTAGCGTCGTCGTGCGTCTCCTGAAAGACCGCAATGCCGTTGTCCAGCAATGCTTCGTTGACCGCTTCAAGGCACGCGCCCAGATCGGCGTACTTGCTGCGGAAGGCTGGGTTCGTCTTGTCCTTCAGCGCGGGGCTGAATGCTTTCTTTGCCTTGACGAAGGCGGTGGCAATTTGCTTCATGTGATCCTCAGAACGGCTGGTGTTGGATTGCGATGCGCCAAGCGCTGACAAGCGCATAGCGGCGGGGATGGCACTGGCGGTACAGGCGGTAGACCTGTACGAACTCGCGAGCGGTGGTCACAGCGGCTCTCCGACGAGTTCTTCGCCGACGCTGACAAGCTTCTCGAACAGGAAGTTCTGCAACTCGCGCGTCATGTCCTGCCAGCCGTGGCGAAGGTGCAGGTATTCCTCGATCAGCGTCGATGCAAGTTGCTTCGTGCCGCCAAGGTGGAAGACGCGTTCGGCGATGTAGATGGTCTGATCGTCAGCAAGACCCAGCACACCTTCCCCGAGGCTCTCCACCACCTTGATCGGGTAGCTCCCGCGGATCTGGAAGCCGATGCGCCCGCAGAACGTCAGGGCGCGATCCATGCTCTGTTGCTGCACTGCCGTGATCACGATCTCGCGCGGCACAACTTCGGTCTTCGTGGCGTCTTTCCAGACTTGCAACGCCGTACCGTTCACCTTCAGTATCCGGTCGGCCACACAATCACCAACCACCGAAAGAAACTCAGCCGATGGCGTGATGCCACAGCCATGGAAGTCCAGGCTTCCCTCGAAAGACTCCTTCGGCGCAGTGACCACAGCGCGAAGGAACCTTTTATCGGTTGCCTTCAGCAGCCCGCACACGATCTTGTGCGTCATGTCCCAAGTGCTTTTGACGGTTCTATCCTCGGTCAGTGCGACCTTGGACAGTTCGTTGTAGGTGTAGATCGCCGTCGCACGAAGCTCGGCAACGCGCACGCCGCGATAGAAGAAGTTGTCGCTGGCACGGTTGCGCACCTCCAGCGATCCCGAAGTGAAAAGCGGCGCGTCTTCTAGAATGAACTGGTGTGAGTTAGCAAAGACGCCCTCGAACGCATCGCCCTGAACGACAATCTGCGTGCGGCCGGGCTGTGGATCGACCATGTAGGCTTCGTACCGGCTGCTGCCGCCCTCGTCCTTGCAGTTGCAGGCGATCTCGCGGTAGGCCATCCACAGTTCCCACTGTTTGCCGAGTTCGGTGGTGAAGCCGATAGGCGCGGGCGCATCGTTGCCGCACGCCATGGTTACGAAGTCGAACGACTGGCCGCGCACCTCCTGAGGGGCAATCGCGAAGTTCACCACTGTGTCGCCGGACATGACCGTCACCCGATGGCCGGTGCGCAACAGCACGGCGATTGCGTACTTCAGGCCCGTGCCGAAGAAGCCGATGGGGTTGCTGCCTTCCTTCACGCTCACGCCGAAGGTGCTGATCGATCGAATGTCGATCTCGCCAGTGTTTTCAAAGACGATCATCGCTCAAACTCCCCAGTAGTGCCGAACGGCGTTGACGATTGCCGGCGCGTTGTAGGCCAGCAGAATGAAGGCAACAGACAAGACCAGAGGCCAGCCGAACCGCGCATGAGGGCCGGGCTGCTCGTCTTGGTGCAGCACCTGGCGCAGATATACGCGGTCACTCACCTCTTTGGTGAGGCCCTGGAAGTCAGAATCTGACAAATCAAGCCGAGTGGCGCGGGTCACGGCTGATTCCCTCGGGCTTCCCGCTTGGCCTTGCGTTCGGCTGCGCGCCGCTCTGCCTCTTCGGACTCGGCCACGTAGGCGCGATCAGTGAGCCACTTCAATGCAGTGGCGTCGTCTCGGAAGAACATCTTGGAAGCAATCGGCGCGGCCAAGATCCCGGCAAGCTGCGGTTCAAGGTTCTTCAGCGCAGGCTCAGTCGTGCAGACCTGCAACCAGCCGGCCATGCAATGCGTCGTGCCGCACACCGCTTCTTCTGCGCAAGAGCGGTTGCGCCATTCATCGTTGCCGTGCCAGTGGCCCATGTTCAGCCGCGATTGGTCATCGAGCACGATGGCGCGCACCTTGTCCAGGTTCTCGATGGCTTGCTCAGGCGTAGCGCGCGGCAGTTGGTTTCCGTCGGCACCGCGCAGGTAGGCACCGCTCAGGTCGGCACCGCGCAGGTCGGCACCGCGCAGGTCGGCACCGCTCAGGTCGGCACCGCTCAGGTCGGCACCGCGCAGGTCGGCACCGCGCAGGTCGGCACCGCGCAGGTCGGCACCGCTCAGGTCGGCACCGCTCAGGTCGGCACCGCTCAGGTCGGCACCGCGCAGGTAGGCACCGCGCAGGTAGGCACCGCTCAGGTAGGCACGCGCCGCCGTCGCCTTCTCCAGTGCATGACGCATGTACAAGCCGGATGCAAGGCCGTCAGGGGCGGGGCATTCGAACAGCACCTTGTCGGCGTCAAAGCGCGAAACGATCGTGATCTTGGTCATTGTTTTTCCTTGGTGTTGGCAGAAATTCGGAGGTCGTCGTAGAAATAATCCCTGTCGTCCAGGTACTTGCCAAGGCCACTGACCACCAGCACCACAGCAAGAGCGATCAACCAGCGGTAGGTAAGGGAGAGGGGGGTCATGGAGTGGTCGCCTTTGCAATCACTGCGGAGGCGTCTTGGAGGATCTGCAACTTGTCCAGATCCAAGTGAAGGCCGTTCCGCTGCGCATGGCTAAGCAGCGCCTCCACCGATTCCGCAAAAGCCAGCAGTTCAGGAGCCGCGGCGATCAGGCGGGCATTGGCTTTCATGTCGCCAAGTTCACCGGCTTCCGTGCAGCCAAGGCGAACGGATGCGAAGGAGCAAAAGCCAGCTATCGGGTGCTCCGAGCCGATCCAGTACGGATCATCAGGAAGCATGTCGCTCATGTCCTGCACGGACCACGGCCCCGGCGTGTGCTGCGTGCTCATGACAGATCCGCCTTCGGTGCCGTGAAGCTGTCCCGGTAGATCTCATCCTTGCGGTCGCGATCCCCCGCATCCCGATCCAGTTGGCCGCTCGCCTTCATCAGCGAGTAGGTGCGCTCGATTGCCATCAGTTCGGCTTCGCTCGGCAGCAATTCGGCGGCTTGGGCGGCGTAGAGGAAGGGCGCGTTGCGGTCGATGCTTGCCTGCTGGCGGACGATGCGGCGGCGCATTGCCTCGAACCTGCGGCCGAAGTTCACCATGCGCTGGTCTTGGGCGCAGGTGCTTGTCATGCGACCCTCCGAATCAATGCGATGTACGAGAGGAAAGCGCGGAACTGCAGGAGCTCGGCTTCATAGGCAGCGAGTGCCTTGTCGTGGCGGCTCACGCGATGCTCCAATCAGCCGGGGGCATGCCAGTCGGCTGCACAACCTTGTCGGTGCGAACCCGCGGCACATCGTTGTTGAACGGCTTGATCGGGGCAGGAAACTCCTGGACGCCGTCGATGGTTACTTCAACGCCAGCCTGGAAGGCTTCGCGCTCGGCTTGTGCTTCGTGCGGTGCCTGGGTCGGCTGGCGGGTTGTGATTTGCTGCCGAAGTGTCATCGTCTGCTCCATCGCTTGTTGATGGGCAAATATTAGCGCCGCTGGTTCAGTGTGTCAACAGCGCCGCTGATTTATTTTCATCGGAGCGAAAAAAAGCCCGCGCAATGCGGGCTGTGCCTGGTGGATGTGAGGGTCTAGTTCTGGATCGTCGTCAACGTCTCGCCAACGAAGTAGAGATAGTTATGGCCGCCGTAGACCCACTGCTCTCTGGTGCCTCTCGCCGTCGTTGTGGTGTTGACCTTTTCCGGCTTTCCCCAGGAGCTTGCCAAGACATCTTCCTTGGACATTCCGATGCTCACGCCTTCACGGCGCTTGCGAGCCTTTTCGTCGCGTTCAAACTTTGCAATTTTCTCCAAGCGCTGCTGTTCCGCCGACTGATAAAGCGCCAGGAATGCCTTGTTGGTCGAGATTCCATTGCATGGGTTCAGTCGCGCGGATGCCATTGCCGGGTCGCCGCTCTGCAGGAGCTTGCGAGCATCGGATAGGAGGCCATCCAGGCCGGCCGTGCAGCTAACCTCGATCTGCTTTGTTCGTTCTTGCTCGGCGGCGGCGTTGATCGCCTGCTGCTCATGAAATGGCAGCGGCTCCTTCTTGGGCGTCACCGCAGCTTCTCGAGGTGCGGGTTTGGCTGGCCCATCCCAAACAGATTTCGCGATGGGAACTGAAATGGCAAGAAACAGTGCGGAGGCGGCCAGGGCTCCGAACCTGGAACTGTTCGACATCCGGCTCCATTGGCTGCCAGTCAAGGGCGATGGTTGTCCGGGCCGTCTTGCCGCCTCGTATTCAAACGCCTGCTCCGCGCTGGAAAATGTCATTTCTCCGACTCTGAAAGTCCCGTCACTCAGGCGTTCGACTGCCATTTTGGATCTCCTTTGTTGATGGCAATATGGGCGAGTTTATGGATCGCAACAGCCTTTTTTCGGACGACCGCTGACCATCGGCGGCGACTTCGGGATATGCCGGATGGCCGATCGGACACGTTTCGGTAATACTTTTGGCTTGAGTTGATAAATTTCAGCCGACACTATCGGCTGGCGCTGCTCAGCGGAGTCGAGTTCGGCTGCTGCTTCGGAATCTCCCCCGATAGACGCCTCGCGATCAGCGGTAGAAAGTCGGCATGCGCGCTCGGGTTCTCTACGAACTTCTTTAGCAGATCTTCCGCCGTCTTTCGGGCTTCCGGGTCTGCTTCTTCAAGAGCCTTGCCCAACGCTTGGAGGGCGCCGATGTTGACCGGCCCCGGGATTGAATATGCCTGCATCTGTTCGCGCGCCGTCATGGCGCCGCCAGGCGTCACAAGCGCCCCAAGCTCCGACGCCTCTTTTGCCAGCCGCGGGCTGAACTCCGAGATTTCGCACCCAAGGCCGCGCGCGAAGCCCTTAGCTGCCCGCATGCTGAGGGCCGATACCCCGTTCAGGAAGTTGTTGACGGCGCTCTGGCCACCGATTCCGTAGGTCTCTCCGAAAACGGCCTGGGTGGGTCGCTTCTGCGCAGACCAAATCTTCTTCAGCAGCCGCGCTTCCTCCCGGTGCTCGTCCGTGACGATCGCCTTGCGCGTCTTTGGTGCTCCATCTTTCATAGCGCACCAATCATCAGCCACGCTGGTATTTTCGCGAAACAGTGCAACTGTTGACATTAGAACCAGCGGCGCTGATAATATGCCGCATGAGCAAGATCAAAACCATTCGCGACCGGCTGGGCATGACCCAGAAGGCTCTGGCCGACGCGCTCGGCTGTGCGCAAGGCAACGTCTCCTTCTATGAGAAGGGGCAGACGGTGCCGCCAACCATGGCTCAGAAGCTGATCGACCTCGCGAAGGTTCAAGGCTTGGAGCTTTCGTTCGATCACATCTACAGCGACTTGCCTCTGCCCGAGCCCGTCGCCAAGGTGGCGTAAATGAAAGCGCACGGCCCTGGCAAGTTCTGTGAGCGATGCGGCGAAGCTGATCTCTCTCGGTTTCACACCAGAACGAGATTCTGTGCGCCATGCCAATACCGTCGTTTCCAAGACAACGGAGGCAGCGCGGCCCATGGCGCAGTCGCCAAAGCGGTGAAGAGCGGTTTGCTGCCTCCCGCAAAGACTTTGGTTTGTGCCGACTGTGGGGCTGGCGCATGTGACTACGACCACCGCGACTACGCGAAGCCATTGGATGTCGACCCTGTTTGCAGAAGCTGCAACCGCAGACGCGGCCCGGCCGCTTTCGTCTTTCAAAGCGAAGCCATCAAGGCGCGCTACTTCTCCAAGGTGGCCTGAATGTTCTCGTCGCCCCTGATCGAACCCCTCCTGTTGATCGTGATCGGCATCTGCGGGTCGGCGCTCTGCTTCTACCTCGGCGATTTGCAACTGACCTCCATCTTCGCCCTGGTCGCTGCGGGTGGTGTCTACGAATACCACGCGACCCTGCTGCACGAGCAGGACTTGAAGAAGTTCGATCGCTAGGTCGCCCACATGCAGCCATCTAGCTCCCTCGCCGAGAGAAACGAAATGCTTGTGAACGCGCCCATCAGCAGCCTTCGAGCGACCCGTCTTTCGGCACGAGGTTTCACCGCCGACCGGAAGGACCAAGTCACCTTCGAAGTCGCCGCGCGGCTGATCAGTTACGACGCCGCCACCGGCGTGTTGACTTGGCGAGAGAGCCCGCGCTACGGAATCCCGGCCGGCGCCATTGCTGGCGGCAAGAGCGGGCGCGGCTACGTCGTCGTCAGTCTTCTTGGCCGGAAGTTCACGGGACACCGGCTGGCGTGGCTGCTCCATTACGGGGCATGGCCCACCCAAGTTATCGATCACATCAATCGCGACAAAGCAGACAACCGGATTGCCAATCTCCGCGATGTCGCACAAGCCGTCAATCTTAAAAACCGCTGAGGAAAGCATGTATTCAGATCCCGCCCTTATCCGTAAGAACTTCGTCAAGTTGAGTTTGAGCGACCGCGAGGCCGACCTGATCAATGCGTTCTGCGCGTACTCCGGTGAGCAGAAGGCGACGTTCCTGCGGGATCTGATTTTGCGCAAGGCGGAAGAGGTGTTGCATGTGGGCAATTCTGTTGCTGGTGGCAACGGAATGCGAGACGCAAACCAGTTCCTTTCGGCGGCCTGATTGGAAACCTTCTTGACGCTCTCAAGGGACTGAAAAGTAACTCGAAATGAACTCTCGAGTACCAGCAATCGCCCTGACCGACCGAGAGCTATCGATCGTCCGAGCCGTCGCAGATGAGCGCGGGATCACTGTTGAAGAAGCATTCGAGCAGCTGGCTCATGAAGCCATCGAATCACGCTTTCGTCGCCACACAGGCCGTGCTCCTGCACGGGTCTACCCCATCAGAGGACGCCAATGATGAACGCAGAACAAGAGAACTTTTCAGTTGCTCGGAATCCCGTGACCGACGAGATGGTGCGCGGCATGGATGACATGGCCGGACTCCTGGACGAGCCGGCCGCCAAGGCGGAAGCCAATCAACCAACCAAGGAAATCACATGAAAAGCCTTTTCAAGCCATTCAGTCCCAAGGCCGCTTACGGGATGTTCGGCTACGCCGGTCGCTGCTGCGACCTCTCAATTTCCAGCGACAACCCCGACATGGCCGAAGAGTGCTGGCGCAAGGGCTGGATGGATGTCGAAACGCAGACCTTCATGGGCATGGTGATCGACAAATGCGACAAGGCGGCGCCCAAGGTTGCCGAGCGCCTCCGAGCCCTCGGCCCGTGCGTGGCGGAACCTGAGGCGGTTGCCTGACCATGCAGCAGCTTTCGATCGATGCGTTTGAGTCGGCGCCCCTCGCGCGGCGTCGCGATCCGATCACATCTCACCTTGCTGCAGAACAGGCCAAGGAAATGGTGCAGGTTCACCATGCGCTTATCTTGGCCGTCCTGCGAAAGCATGGCCCGCTTGGAAAAGATGGCATCGGCGCACGCACCAGCCTCACGGGCGTTCAAGTGTGCCGCCGTCTGGACGAGCTGCACGACATGGGCCTCATCCGCCTGACCGGCAAGACCGTGATGAGCACGGCAGGGCGCAACGAGCGCGAGTGGGCTGCTGCGTAATGGCCGGCGACTGGATCAAGATGCGCGCCGACCTTCGGACTCATCCGAAAGTTGTCCGCATTGTGTCCGCACTGAAAGCGGACAAGTTGCACGTAGTTGGCGGACTGCATGCGGTCTGGAGTCTGTTCGACGCGCATTCGATCGACGGTTTTCTTGAAGGCTACACGCTCGAAGCGATCGATTCGGAGCTTGGTTCACCCGGTTTCGGCGCAGCAATGAAGGCCGTCGGATGGTTGGAAGAAACGCCGGAAGGGCTTGCTACGCCTAGGTTTGACGAGCACAACGGCCAATCTGCCAAGCGTCGCGCGACCGAAACTCAGCGCAAACGAGAAGAGCGCAAAGTGTCCGCATCGGATGCGGACAAAACGCGGTCCAGAGAAGAGAAGAGAAGAGAAGATAGTTCCGTACCTAAAGGTACGGGCGCCGCTGGCGCCGGCAAGCAACTCAAGACGCCAGAACAGCGCCGCAAGTCCGAACTGTGGGCTGCCATCAAGACGCTCTTGGTGGAAAGCGGGGAGTCGAAAGATCTGAAGTCTGCCGGCGCGATCGTCACCAGCACGATCACCCGCTACGACGAGCCGACCGCACTCGCGGCCATCGACGCCACGCTGCATGCCCGCCCGGCTGGCGTCATCGCCTACCTCGAAGGCGCATGCCAGCAGGCCACCGGCCACCGCCCCAACAAACAGGAAACCCTCGAAGCCGGCAATCTTGCCGCCGCCGAGCGCTTCGCCCTTGGAGTCGCAAATGAAATCCACTGATGCGCAGAACTTCGCTTTGCTGATCGCTGGCGTGTATGCCTACCACCGTCAGCCTTGCTCGGATGCCCTAATCGGCATGTACTGGCGAGGTTGCCAAAGGTGGGACTACGAGCAAGTTGTGAAGGCGATCGACCGCCTGACCAACGATGCCGAAGCCGGAAAGTTTCCGCCGAAGATCGGCGATCTGACCCGCGTTCTCGAAGGCACGCACACCGACCGCGCGCAGCTCGCGTGGGGCAAGGCGCTCGAAGCGATGGGCAGTGTCGGCGCCTACACCGATGTTGTGTTTGACGATCCGGCCATCCACGCCACGATCGAAGACATGGGCGGCTGGCCGAAACTGTGCCGCACGGAATCGAAGGAGCTGGGCTACCTGCAACACCGCTTCTGCGAAGCCCACAAGGCATACACCGGCCGCGGAGATTTTGAGTACCCGCGCCGGCTCATGGGCGACCGATCGCCTGATCACGAGTACCAGAAGCACGGCGTTTCACTGCCAAAGCCGGCCCTTATCGGCGACGTGGAGCGCTGCAAGACCGTCTACCAGGGCGGCAATCTCGCCGGGAAAACCGCAATCTCCTACAGCGCCATCGACGCGCTTGTACTCGACAACCTGATGCCAAGGATCGCAGCATGAGCCAAATCATCAACCTGCTTGCCGAGCGTGGCGCGCTGACCGCCATCGAGATCCGCCAAGCCCTGCACATCACTCACGAACAGGTCTACGCCGATCTGGTCTGCATGGAGTCTTCTGGGAAGGTTCGTATCCGCACGCAGGATCGCCCATTCCATGAACGTCGCTGGGTGCTGGCATGAGCGCAGCCAAAAAGATCATCGCGCTCCTGTCAGATGGAGTCTCGCGCACCAATCCCGAGATTGCCAAGGCACTCGGCTGCACGCAGCAGGAAGCGCGGGAGATCCTGGCGCACCTGAAGTACCGCGGCAAGGTCGAGTCAGCGCCCGTGCGGTACTCGCTCGCTGTCGATGGCGTAGATCGCACGATCGGCCGGCGCAAGCGCCTGAAGGCAGACCGGCCCGAAAAGCCGGCTACGCCGAAAGTGCCGGAAGCGATGAAGACCGATTGCCTCATTGGCGACGCGCTGCGCAGCCGCCCGGCCCTGCAATCCGCATGGGGAGCGATGGCATGAGCGCGCAGCACACAAAGGGGCCGTGGGAGGTGCATGGCGCGACGATGGTTTGGGCGCCGGCTGCGAGCGCCAATATTGCCGCAGTCAGCACGCTGCGCGACAGCCAGTGCGTTGAGTACAAGCGACCTTCTATCAACTCCCCTGACTTCGCAGAGATTGCCGCAAACGCTCGGTTGATTGCCGCCGCGCCTGAACTTCTCAAGGCAGCGCATGCAGCCATCGGGGCTCTCAAGTGGTGGCAAGCCGAGCACGCTTGCTGCTGGGGCGCCACTGAAGATCAAGAAAAGATCATCAATGCCGCCATTGCCAAAGCAACCGGGAGCACGCATGAATGACCCCCTCACAGCGAGCCGAACTGGATCACCTGATCGCGCTTTCCTTGTCCGCAGTGGGCTGGAGGATCTACGCAGAGGACAAGGCGAGGTGCCTGGCGCAGGAGCAACCGAAGAGGTGGGGCTTCCTGCCGCTGGCTCTGTCGGACGCGCTGAAAGCAAGTGGCCCGCAATGAAACTGTTTAGGAGAAGTGAATGAGCGAGTACGCCTTCCAGGGATACGTCTACGACAAAGCGAGCTACTGGGCCGACAGTTATTTAAAGATTGGCGATGCCCGGCGCGCTGCGAAGGAGTGGGTGAATGGCACGCCGTCGCGCACTGCCGAGTTGCTGGTCAAGGAAAAGGCAGATCCTGGCGAGCTTGGTGCGCGCTGGGCCAAGGCGGGCGCTGTGAAGTGGACTACATGAAGGAGGCCGCATGAAGCCCATCAAGCGCTCGTACTGCCTTGTGGAGATAGAGCACTCCAAGGACTTGCCAGACCTCACCGACAAGGTCGCCGGCCGAATTTACACAGCAGACGGTGTGGAGGGAGCGACTGCAATCCTGCTGGACAGCAAGACTGCATATCGGCTGGCTGAAGCGCAAAGGAGCCGGGAGTGAAAGACAAGCGCACATTCAAGCTTCAGCACCCCCAGGCCCGGGCGAATGCCGTGGAGGCTGTCCGCGCCGCGCCAGAGGGCTACGTGGTCGTCGTCAGCGAAGCCAGCCGGAACCTCGATCAGAACGCTGCGCAGTGGCCGATTCTGCAAGCCTTCGCCGATCAACTGCAATGGCCGGTCAACGGCTCCATGGTCTGGATGTCGGCTGAAGAATGGAAGGATGTCCTGTCCGCGGCATTCAAGCGGGAAACCGTCCGGGTAGCCATGGGCCTTGACGGCGGGATGGTGATGCTCGGCAGCCGGACAAGCGAGTTCGGCAAGAAGCAGTTCAGCGACTGGCTCGAGTTTTTGCATGCCACGGCTGCGGCGCGGGAAGTGGATCTGAGGTATCGGGAGGAAGCATGAACCATTTCAGCGGGATTCAGATCCGCGAGTCATTGCTCGCGCTCACCACTACTCCGGCGAGACCACACAAGAAGCGAAGGAATCAGTCTGCTCACTATCACGCCAGGATCCAAAAGAAATGGACGAAGCGTTTTGGCGTCCGTTCGATTCCCGGTGCGTATGCCATGAAAGATCCATGGACGGGCGCGCAGATCATCGTCGCTCACCCTGCTGTGATGGCCAAGATTCGGTCGATGGTGCCCCGATGCTGACCGCCAGCCTCCGCGCCAAGACCTGTGCTCACTGCCAGACCATGTTCATGCCTGCACGCTCAATGCAGGCTGTCTGTAGCCCGGTCTGCGCCCGTCGCAAGGGAGAGGCCGACAAGAAGGCGGAGAAGGCCAAGGACAAGGCCAAGCGCGAGGATCAAAAGACTATCCACACGCTCATCGCAGAGGCCCAGGTCGAGTTCAACAAGTTCATCCGGCTCCGTGACCAGATCGCCGGCCATCCCTGCATCTCCAGCGGCCGCCCCCTGGACTGGAGCGGGAACAACGTCGATGCCGGCCACTACAGGAGCACGGGAGCCGCCTCCCATCTCCGTTTTGATGAGCGCAACTGCCACGCACAGTCGAAACACGACAACCAGTGGAAGGCCGGGAACGTGGTCGATTACCGCATCAACCTGATCAAGCGCATCGGCTTGGAGGCTGTCGAAGCTCTGGAAGCCGACAACGAGCCGGTGAAGTGGGATCGGGACGCGCTGAGGCAGATCAAGACCATCTATCGGGCCAAGGCTCGGCAACTCCTGAAGGAACGAGCATGAAACCCAAGCGTATCTATCAGGTCTACCTGTCGCGCCAAGCGGCCCCGACCTTCATGAAGAACTGCCCGGTGACATTTGAGGGCGCGCAATGGCGGTGGCGTGTGATCGCCGCACGCAACAGGCAAATCGTCGGCGGCTCTCAGGAATCCTTCGACAGCAAGGGCAACGCACTGCGCGCGGCGCGGCGTGAGGTATCACTCTACAAGGACGGCTTCGCTGTGGTCGAGGTGGCAGAGTGACGATGACCCCAGACCAACGCCAGCAACTCGTATTGCTCCTGCCAATGATGAGGGTAGCCGCAGGCCGCATGCCCACGATGAACGAGTTTCACAAGGCCAACAGGATCTGCGACGACTTGCGCGACTTCCTCGACTGCGGCCCATCCCAAAACACCCCAGAGCAATGGCTGCTCATTGCTGAAGAAGCGACAAAGGAAGCAGCATGAAGATTGCTGACCGCTACGCATCCGCCATCCGCTCGAGTTGTCTCACGGTCGATGAGAGGACAACCTTCAGCGATACCGACGTGCTGGGAGCTATGGGGCTGGCCTCTCGCACGCTGGATCAGGAGGGCCACCCGCTCGCCGTCGCTCTTGAGCGGCTATTCGCTGGGGACAACGGCGCATCCATGATCATCGTCCAAGTGCTGAGTGACATGGCTTGGCGCCGAGCTCGCACAACGAAGGTCAGGCTCAACCGCATGGGCGCGGCCGACATGGCGAAAGCCTGCCTTGCATGGCACCGGGACGGCGTGTGCAAAGCCTGCGGTGGTCATGGAACGCTGGTGATTCCAGGATCCACGACGCTCGGCCCTCACGATTGCAAGCCGTGCAGGGGAGATGGGAAGGTGCCATTCGAGCGGCAATTCGATCTGGAACAGCGGGAATTGGCTGCCTGGTTGGTGGCTCAGATGGAGCGAGAGCAGAGCAGGGCGGGCCCCGCAGCCATGAAGGCTTTGGCACCAAGGCTTGACTTTTGAGTGCTGTACGAAATACCGTTGCGCGTCAAGAATCAACGTGTTACGATTCGCGCGCCGTACAAATACCGAGTGTTTCGGTAAAAATAATAGCGGGCCGCCTTTGATGGCGTAGCCACCTTCACAGATTAATGAGCCGCCCTTCGAAAGACTGGCGGCTTTTTCGCGTTTCCAACGAGTTCGCCGGGCGGCCACACTCCTGACAGGCTGATTGCCACCAGGGCCGAACCCGGCAACACATTCGCTCCCCGAGCCTGACGGATGTTTCCCGCGCGTGCGGTGGCGCGACATCAGGTGACCGATAGGCAAGACCCCAGACCGTAAGGTTCGTCCTGATGGGGTTTCTCGCTGCCCTGAGGGCGGCGCTCACCAAAGCCAGAGGCGGAGGTAATCCATGGCAACACGCAAGGCAGCAGCCAAGCCGCCAGCGCGAAAGCCTGGCCGACCTTCGAAGTACAAGGAAGAGTTCGCCGAGCAAGCCCGCAAGCTGTGCCTGCTGGGTGCGACCGACAAGGATCTCGGAAACTTCTTCGAAGTGTCTGAGCAGACGGTCAACACATGGAAGATCGAGCATCCTGCGTTTCTTGAGTCCCTAAAGGCTGGGAAGCAGATGGCCGATGCTGAGGTGGCTCGGAGCCTGTTCGAGCGTGCGACCGGGTACAGCCACAAGGCGGTGAAGATCCTGGTGGTGGATAAGGAAGTCAGGCACGAAGAGTACGTCGAGCACTATCCGCCTGACGCAACGTCGATGATTTTCTGGCTGAAGAACCGCAGGCCGGACCTGTGGCGCGGGAACCCTGAGGATGGAGGAACGGATGATCCGGCCCCGCCGCAGAAGGTGGTGATCGAGATTCAAGATGGCCGGCGAGCTCCGGCTTAGCCTGACTGGACCTCAGGCAGCGTTCGTAACGGCCGAGGACAGGTTCCCGGCAATCGTCGCTGGCTTTGGGTCAGGGAAGACCGAGGCGTTGGTCAATCGCCTGTTGGTACGCAAGATCGCGTATCCAGGCGGATGGGTGGGCTACTACGGCCCGACCTTCGACTTGATCAACCTGATCGCGGTGCCGCGGTTCGAAGGGATCCTCGAGCAGCACGGGTTCGCGTTCAAGCTGAACAAGCAAGAGATGGTCATGAAGGTGCGCAAGCTCGGCGCCTTCGTGTTCCGCACCATGGAGCGGCCGGAGCGGATCATCGGCTTCGAGACTGCAGATGCAGGGGTTGACGAGCTCGACACGCTGAAGATTGCTCATGCGGAGCACGCCTGGCGAAAGATCATCGCGCGGAATCGGCAGAAGAAGCCGAATGGAGAGCGCAACACGGTAGCGGTAGCGACGACGCCAGAGGGATTCCGGTTCACGCATCGCCAGTGGGTGAAGGCCAAGGCGGATGGGTACAAGCTATTCCACGCGAGCACGTACAGCAACGCGCACAACTTGCCTGAGGACTACATCCCGAGTCTTGAGGCAAGCTACCCGCCGCAGCTGCTGAAGGCATACCTGGAAGGGCAGTTCGTCAACCTGACATCAGGGGCGATCTACCCGGACTTTGACCGGAAGCTGAACCACACGCCGGAGACGATCAAGGCAGACGAGCCGCTGCACATCGGCATGGACTTCAACGTCTACAAGATGGCCGCGGTGGTGCATGTGATGCGAGACGGGCTGCCAAGAGCCTTGGCTGAGTTGGTGAACCTGAGGGACACCCCGGCCATGATCGAGGCGATCAAGAGCCGGTATGGCAATGCAGGGAGGTCTATCACGATCTACCCGGACGCCAGCGGCGACAACAAGAGCAGCAAGGGCGCGAGTCTGAGCGACATCGTCATGCTGAAAGGCGCCGGGTTCCAGGTGAGCGTGGGCCACTCCAACCCGGCAGTGAAAGACCGCATCGCCAGCGTGAACGGGATGATCCTGAACGCAAAGGGCGAGCGGCGATACCTGGTCAATACGGATGCATGCCCGATCACGACCGAGTGCATCGAGCAGCAGGTTTACGACGAGACGAATGGGGAGCCTGACAAGAAGTCGGGCTTCGATCACACAAACGACGGATTGGGCTATTTCCTGCACAGGAGGTTCCCGATCGTCGTGAACACGCTTCAGCGCCTTCAGGTGGTTGGAGCGTAGGACAGCACATGCCCGCAGACACCCAGTCGAAGCAGTACAAGGAGCGCCTCCCGCAGTGGGAGCGTTGCCGCGCCGCTATTGCTGGGCAGGATTCCGTCCATGCTGGGGGTGCGAAGTACCTGCCGGCATTGGGAGAGCAGACGCCGGCCGAATACGATGCCTACAGGCTGCGCGCGCCCTGGTATGGCGCAACGGGCCGCACGCTCGAGGGCATGGTAGGGATGGTGTTCCGCAGCGATCCGCAGCTGGTCGCACCGGACGCGCTGAAGCAATACGCCGTCGACATCACCCTAAGTGGCGTAACCCTGGATGGGGTCGCCCGTGAGGCGCTGTCAGAGGTAATCGGACTTGGTCGGTATGGGTTGCTGGTGGAATATCCACAGGTTATCCAACAGCCGGCGAGCCTGGCCGATGCGAGCGCGCAGAACCTTCGCCCCTACGTGACGGCCTACAAGACCGAGCACATCATCAACTGGAAGCTCCAGCGCGTGAACAACGCCATGCAGCCGACCATGGTTGTGCTGCAGGAGAGCTACGAGGAAGCGATCGACGAGTTCGAGAGCGAGGGCAAGACGCAGTATCGGGCACTGCTTCTGGAGGATGGTCGCTACGTACAGCGCCTATACCGCACGGGTGACAAGGGCGCTGTCGTGCAGTACGGCGCTGACATCGTACCGACGAAGAACGGCAAGCCACTGACCGCGATCCCGTTCTTCCCGTTCGGCCCGGAAGCGCTGAGCATCGAAGTGCAGCAAGCGCCGATCCTGGATCTGGTTGACTTGAACCTGAGCCACTATCGAACAGGCGCAGACCTGGAGCATGGCGCGCACTTCACGGGATTGCCGACGCCGTTCATCGCTGGCGTGCAGCTGGAGTCCGGCGAGAAGGTCAAGATCGGATCGAGCCAGGCCATTGTCTCGCCTGACCCTTCGGCAACGGCTTCATATCTGGAGTTCACGGGCCAGGGCTTGGGTTCGCTTGAGCGCCTGATGGATCGCAAAGAGGGGCAGATGGCCGCCCTTGGTGCGCGCATGCTGGCCCCTGAGAAAGCAGGCGTCGAGGCAGCGAATACGCTGAGCATGCGTCACAACGGCGAAGACTCTGTTCTGGCGGGGATCGCGAAGCTGGTCGGCTACGGCATCCAGGAGATGATGATCTTCGTGGCTGATTGGGCGGGTATCCCGGGCGAAGTGACCTACAAGTTGAACACCGACTATCTGCCGGCCGGCATGAGTGCACAAGACCTAACCGCGCTGATGAGTGCATGGCAGCAGGGCGGCATCTCCCGTCAGACGCTGTTCGAGAACCTGCAGCGCTCGGAGATCGTGGCCGCTGATGTGACGCTCGAGCAAGAGCAGGCGCGCATCGACAGTGAAGGCCCGACGCTCGCCATGCAGTCCGCAATGAAACCGGAGCCGGAAGACAACGCGCCGCCGGAGGACAAATGATCTACGACCCGAGCAACGCGAGCGGCGCTGCGGTATACGACGTAGAAACCAAGGAGCGTCTGAGCCACGTTCTATGGATCGACACAGAGCTAGGGGAAGTGGTGCGCGCGGAGCAGCCGGTGAGAGTCGTCGGCGACGAGTTCGCTACCCACACGACGAAGTTCACCACGATCTACCCGATCCGCGGAGGGGGCTGGTCGATTCAGTTGTTCCACTGCTACGGTCGGAAGTAAATGGGTGGCCTTGACGCATGGCTGGCGAGCGTTCTCGTCGCCCACGGCATCAACCTGCTGCGCCTGGAAGCTGACTATCAGCGCCAGGTGCTCGCGATCCTGCTGCAGATGGAAGGCGAGCTCGTCGCCAAGTTGACGGGGAAGAAGGCGCTGACCGAATTCAGCCGGCAGCGATTGACCGACTTGCTGGCAGAGGCCCGCACGATGATCGCGGAGAAGTTCATCGAGGTTCGCCTGGCAATGGATCCGCTGCCGATCGCGACGCTTGAAGCCGAGTTCGTGACCAAGAAGCTCGGCGAGGCGATCGGCGTGAAGCTGGTGAACGCGGCGCCCACGCAGGCAGTGCTTCGTGCAGTGGCAAACGATGCTCTGGTGCAGGGCGGCCCCGCTTCGGCGTGGTGGGCACGACAAGGACAGGACACAGCCTTTCGCTTCGCCAATGCTGTACGGCAGGGGGTGGTGCAGGGCGAGACGAACGCGATGATCGTGGCGCGCATCAAGGGCACGCCGCTGATTCCCGGGATCATGGAGACGACGAGAAAGAACGCCGAGGCGATGGTCCGCACCAGTGTGCAGACCATCAGCGCAGCGGCGCGGCAAGAGACGTACCAGGCCAACGCCGACATCATCGAAGGGTTCGAGCAAGTGTCCACGCTGGACAGCCGGACGACCGATGTGTGCGTGGCTTATGACGGCGCGAAGTGGGATCTGGAATACGAGCCCATCGCCCCGTCGAAGCTGCCCTACAACGGCGGGGTTCCGCGGCACTGGGGCTGCCGGTCGACCATGGCGCCGATCGTGAAGCCGCTGGTTGAAGGCATGCCAGGGTTTGAACCGAGCGAGAGAGCATCCAAGTTCGGGCCGACGAAGGCCAAGACATTCGCCGAGTGGCTCGATACGCAGACACCTGCATTTCAGGATGAGCTGCTGGGAACCGGTAAAGCGGACCTGTTCCGCGCGAAGAAGATCACGCTGCAGCAACTTTTGGATCAGCGCGGGAGACCCTTGACGCTGGCGCAGTTGAGAGCGAAGTACGCATAGATTTTGGCGAATGCGCGGTGCTGACGCGCTTCACCCCACAAAGGCGAACTCGAAACCGCTGAGGCGTGGGTCGTGATCGAGATACCGGGATCAGCTCCGGTCGCCAATTACTTTTCCGAGGCCCTGCAGTGCGGGGCCTTTTTCTTTGTGGCAGCGCCACGCAACACTGACCTGAGGTCACACCATGAGTATTGATTTGAACGCACCTGAGGTGCAAAAAGCCATCAAGGACGCCGTCACGAGCGCAGTTGAAGAGGCCACCACTGGCCTCGTCTCCAAGCGCGACGAACTGCTGCGCGAGGTGAAAGAACTTCGCAAGGGAAAGACCATCAATCCCGAGGATGTCACGAAGCTGGAAGACCAGATCGAGGCGCTCAAGGGCCAGGTGACCGAAGCCCAGAAAGCAGCGAAGACGGCGACCTCCCAAGCCGAGAAGGACCGCAAGGCCCTGGAAACGGCTGAAGGCTTCACGCAGCGTCTGCTGGTGGACAACGGGTTGAACGATGCGCTCGCGAAAGCAGGCGTGACGAACCCCGTTCACCTCAAGGCTGTCAAGTCAATGCTCGCGGGGCAGGTGCAAGTCGCAACCGAAGGTGACCAACGTGTCGCCAAGGTCGGTGACAAGGCGCTTGCCGACTACGTGGCCGAATGGTCCAAAGGCGACGAAGGCAAACACTTCGTCGCTGCCCCTGCGAACAGCGGTGGCGGGGCTGGCGGCGGCGGAGGCAGTTCGAACGCACAAAAGGGCGATCTCGGCGGCAACAAGGACGAACGTCTGAAGGCCATCGAAAGTCGCTTTCCCAACCTGACAACGCAATAGAGGTACGCCAATGTCCTTGACCAACATGAAGGTCTTCAACGAGACCATCCAAACCGCAACGATCGAAACTCTCGGCCAGATGGTCGAGAAGTTCAACGCCGCCTCCCGCGGCTCGATCGTCCTGACCAGCCAGGGATTCGAGGGCGACTACCGCTTCGAGAACTTCTGGGCCGGCATCCACGCTGCCCAGCGTCGCGTCGATCGCTATGCGACCAATGCCGCGGCAACCCCGACGAACCTCGCGCAGCTGCAAGCCATCGGCGTGAAGATCGCTGGCGGTTTCGGCCCGATCCAGTTCGAGCCGGGCCAACTCGCCTGGGTGCAGAAGTCGCCGGCCGAAGCGGTCGAAGTGATCTCGCGCAACATGGCCGAGGCGATCATGAAGGATCAGCTGAACACGGCCATCGCCGCGCTCGTGGCTGCCATCGAAGCCCAAGCCACTGCCACGCACGACACCAACACCGGCCCGATCTCGTACATCGACCTGAACCTGATGCACGCGAAGTTCGGCGACAGCTCGAGCCTGATCGTGGCCGACATCGTCGACGGCGCCACCTACCACTCCCTGATCGGCCAGAACCTCGCCAACGCGCAGGCTCTGTTCCAGTCCAACGGCGTGCTGGTGGTGGACATCCTCGGTAAGGTCATGGTCGTGACCGACGCCCCGGCGCTGCGCGAGACCGGCACGGGTGCCGACGTGAAGGCGCTGGGCCTGGTGGCTGGTGCCGCGACCGTCTATGACGGCTCGTCGCTGATCACGAACATCGAGACCACCAACGGCCTTGAGCGCATCGTGACGACCATGCAAGCCGACTACGACTTCGGCCTCGCGCTGAAGGGCTACGCCTGGGACACGGCCAACGGCGGCAAGTCGCCCACCTCGGCCGAGCTCGCAACCGGTTCCAACTGGGACAAGGTCGCGACCGACATCAAGCACACCGCGGGTGTCATCACCCTGGCGATCGTCTGATGGATCACACCGCGGCAGAGCGCAGCAAGTACCAGAAGATCTGGACGGTGGACGGCTACAGAGTCCGTTCGCCAGGCTTGCGGCATCTGCCCGGTGCTCTCGAGTGGATGCAGCCGGAGGCCGGCGCATCCATCACCGATTGGGGCTCCGGCTCCGGTCAAGCATCCGATGCGATGCACAAATTGGGCTTCGATGTTCGCATGGTGGACATCGCGGCAAACGCCTATCGAGGCGACCTGAAGGTCATCGAAGCGTGCCTGTGGGAACTTCCCGAGGACATGCCGGCGACCGACTACGGGTTTTGCGCTGACGTGATGGAGCACCTCCCCCCTGAAAAGGTCGAGGCCGTGCTCCAGCAGATCGCAGCGCGCACCCGCAAGAAGTGCTATTTCCAGATCGCGCTGTTCCGCGACCACACATTTACAGAGGCCGGCCCCCTGCACTTGAGCGTCTTCCCGCCTGAATGGTGGGAACAGAAGGTTCTCGCGTCTTTCAAGACTGCCGAGTTCAAGCTGATCGGACGCAAGCATTTGCTGGCCGTCGCAACACCATGACCGATTTCAACGACCTCTTCCTGAAGCACAAGGGCAAGCGCATCTTGGTCATGGGCGGTGGCCCGTCGCTTGAGGTGGATCTTGACGAACTTGACTTCGACATAGCGATCAGCACCAACGGCCACGGCGTCGAGTTCGTGAAGCCCGACTATGTGCTGGCGATGGACGAGACCAACAAACGCACCTCGTCGCCGATGGGCGCCTACCTGCGCAGCGTGACCGACGCGCCGATCATCAGCCCGCACGGCTACGCAGACTTCCAGCTGGTGACGTGGCCTCAGTCGCCGCGCTTCGTGCTCTCGGGCATGGTGGCGACGTGGGCCGCATTCGTCATGGGCGCCAAAGTCGTGCTTCTGGCGGGATGTGACGGCTACGGCGGCGACAAGGGCTTCGTGTTCGAAGCGGAGAAGATGGCGCGCGATGTGAAGTGCCCGGTTCGCGTGGTGGGCGGCGGCCCGCTGACGAAGGTCTGGGACGAATACAAGCCCGCGGAGAAGTTCGGCCGCTACCAGGCGCACAGCTCCATCAATGGCTGGCTCGACGTAGACGAGCGGATCACGGTTCGCGCCCGCAAGCCATCACATGTACTTGGCCGTGAGCTCGCCATCGGTGAAGAGGCCAAGGTCATGCGCCACCAGGTCGCGCGCCTGCTGAAGCACCGCATGGTCGAGGAAGTCTGACATGGCACTGGTCGTTGCACCCACTGAGCCGGCAGAGGCTTACATCTCGGTCGCTGCCGCTGATGCGTACTTCCTGGCACGCGGAAATGCGACATGGGCCGCCCTGACGACCACCCAGAAGGAACAGAACCTGCGCAAGGGCGCCGACTTCATGGGCCAGGTGTACGGCACGCGCTGGCAGGGTTATCGCGTCTCATCGACGCAGGCGCTTGACTGGCCGCGTTCTGGCGTCGTCGCTTTCGACTTCGATGTGCCGTACACCTCGATCCCGACAGCCATCGCCAACGCGAACGCAGAATTTGCACTGCGTGCATCGACTGGCGAACTGCTGGCCGACCAGGGTAGAGCGACCAAGCGCGAGAAGGTCGGCCCGCTCGAGGTCGAGTACATGGATTACGCCACGATGGCGACCACATACCCGGCGATCAATGGGATGCTCCTTCCGTACCTGAATGGCTCTGGCGGCACGTTCCGCAAGGTCGTGAGGACCTGACGTGAGCTTCTACGGGAACATGGCTGCTACGGCGGCCGGTCTCATCACGAAGTTCGGCGCCGCGGCGTCACTCGCCCGGATCACGGCGGGGGCATACAACCCGGTCACTGGCACATCGACGCCGACTGAGGTTGTGCAGGCGGTGCGCGCGGTGGTGCTCGACTACGACGCCAAGATGATCGACGGATCGATGATCCAGCAGGGTGACAAGCAGGTTTATCTGTCGGCGGTGGGTGTCTTGCCACCGGCTGTTGCGGACGTACTGACATGGCAAGGGGTGGCCTACACCATCATCTCGGTCAAGCCGTTGGCACCGGCTGGCGTTGACACGCTGCATGAGCTACAGGTGCGGAAATGAGTTCCTTCGCCTTCGACATCCAGCGCTTCTGCGAACTGACCAATGAGCGCGCATCGACGGTGACGCGCCAGGCTGCACTGAGCATGCTGAACAGCCTTATCAAGCGCTCGCCCGTGGACACCGGCAGGTTCCGTGGCAACTGGCAAACCACCATCGGCGCACCGCCGTCAAGCGTGCTGGAGACGGATGACAAGTCAGGCGCACAGACGCTCAGCCGCGGGCTTGCAGTCCTGGCCGACTTCGAATGCGGGCCGCCGATCTACCTAGTGAACGGCCTTCCATATGGTCGTCGCCTTGAAAACGGCTACAGCCAACAGGCGCCGAGCGGCATGGTCCGGCTCACGGTGAACGAGTTCCGCAAGTACATCGCGCAAGCAATCGAACAGGCGCAGAGCAAATGAGCACCAAGGCATGTCGCGCGCTGCTGGAGGCGCGGGTGAAGACGTGGGCCGATGCCCATAACCCGGTGCTGCCCATCGCGTTCGAGAACGTCAAGTTCACCAAGCCGGCATCGGGCATCTACCTGCGCACCTTCACGCTGCCGAACCCGACCGACAGCCGATTCATGGAGGCGACCGACCGTGTGTATATGGGCGTCTTTCAAGTGTCGATCGTTGCGCCTCTCCAGACTGGCCCGGCCGCGGCTGAAGCCATCGTCACGGAACTGGAAGCCCTGTTCCCTCTAAATCTTGATCTGACCAGCACTCTCAAGGTCACGACCATCACCCCCGTTTCTGCGGCGCCCGCTCTTCAAGAGCCGGACGCCTATGTCACACCAGCGTCGTTTTCCTACCAAGCAACGACCTACTGAGTTCCCCCGCCCTTTCGTGGGCTTCTGCAACCTGGCCGCCATTGAGCGGCCTTTTTCATTTCCGAAAGGGCATCCGCCATGTCTTCCTACTTTCCCAACAAAACGATCCTGTCGATCAGCTCGGCATTCGGTTCGGCCTTGACAGTCAGCGCCATCACCAACGCCAATCCCGGCGTTGCGTCCTCGACGGCGCATGGCCTCAGTGACGGCGATATCGTGCTGGCGTCGTCCGGCTGGACCGACCTGAACGACCGCCCGGTGCGCGTGGCTGGCTCGGTGACCAACGCCTTCAATCTGGAAGGCTTCGACACCACGAGCACGACCCGCTTCCCGGCCGGCGCAGGCGTTGGCACCGTCAAGGAGGTCACTTCCTTCGTGGCGTTCTCCCAGGTCACCGACGTGCAGACCGCGGGCGGCGAGCAGCAGTACTTCCAATGGGTCTACCTGGAAGACGGTCTGCAACGCCAGAAGCCGACGTTCAAGAACGCGCGCTCGATGACCGTCTTGCTGGACTACGACAACGCGCTGGCCTGGTACACCACGCTGCTCGCGCATGACCTGTCTGGCGACACCCAAGTGCTGCGCGCGGCGCTGCCCAACGGCAAGGTCTTCTACTGGTCGGTGGTTGTCGGCTTCGACGGCGAGCCGAACTTCAACATCAACACCAACATGCAGGTGACTGCACAGCTGGCGCTGGTGAACCCGCGGTCGACGAAGTACTGATGTTCAAGCTCAAGGCTGATCCGACCTTCCAAGCGAAGGTCGCTTTCCCCGTCTTTGGCGGGGCATCCGTGGACGTGCAACTCACGTTCAAGCATCGCACCAAGGCCGAGCTTGCGAAGTGGCTGGAGGAAGGTCGCCAGACCACGGAGGGTTCCGTTCGTCGCACCGACGAGCAGACCTTCTTCGAGATGGTGGTGGGCTGGGAGATCGACGAACCCTTCAACAAGGAAAACGTCGCGATCCTGCTGGACCACCACATCGGCGTGGCGCTGGCGACATACCAGACCTACATCGACGAGCTGACAAGGCATCGCGAAAAAAACTAGTCGGCGCCGCCCGTCACCTGTTCGATCCTCCGGATTGGGCGGGCCGCGCGGCGCTTGGCTTTGAGCCAGAGGACTTCGGGGACGAGCGCTTTGAGGTCTGGCCCGACAACTGGCTGGCAGTGGGCGTTTTCACGGCGATGCGAACGCAATGGCGGGTCGGGATGGCCGGGGCCTACGGGCTTGACCTGAACGTCCTGCCTGAGATTTGGCGCCGCCTGAAGGTGCCCCCCTCTGAACGAGACGAGATCTTCGAGTCGCTACTCCTGATGGAGGGGTCGGCCCTGGAGTTCATGCACAAAAAGAAAGCCGGCCAATGACAGATTTCGCCGAGTTGGGCATCAAGGTCAACAGCAGCCAGGTCAAGCAGGGCGCTGCTGATCTGGACACGCTGTCGGCCGCTGCCGCCAAAGCGGAGAAGCAGGCTGCCAACTTCGAGAAGAACTTCGGCGGTGCCGCGAAGGCCGTTGGAGAGACGGGCAAAGCGGCAAAGACCGCGGCCAGTTCGATCGACGACTACGTGCGAAAGCTCGAGACTGTCGCAAAGACGAACGGCATGAGTGCGCGCGAGACGAAGCTGTACGAGCTTTCTCTTCGCGGTGCCACCAAAGCCCAACTCGAGGCGGCGGATAACGCACTCAAGCTGGACGAGGGATACAAGCGCGGCATTGCCATCGGCAAGTCGGTCCGCGAAGGCTTCATCGCCACGGCGGACGCTGCCCTGAAACTCGGCGCGGCCTTGGGTGCCGCTGCGGCTGGCGGCGCACTCCTGTTCAACAAGATCGCCGACAGCATCGCGAAGTACCAGGAACTGAGCGAGAAGACGGGCGAGACGGCCGAGAACATCGCCTCCCTGCAGCCTGCATCCAATGCATCTGGTGTCTCGCTCGACACCGTGGCAACGGCATCAATTCGATTGACGGCGGCGCTCTCCAAGACTGATGATGAATCAAAACTCGTCGCCAAGGGCATCAAGGCCCTGGGCCTGAACTTTGACGAGTTCAAGCGCATGTCTCCGGTTCAGCAGCTGGATGCTGTCGCCAAGGCCATGTCTGGTTTCGCGGACGGCTCGGAGAAGTCTGCTGCTGCCGTGGCGATATTTCGCGGCGCCGGAGCAGAGCTACTCCCATTCTTCAACGATCTGGCAGAGCAGGGCGAGCGCCAGATCCGTCTGACCAATGAACAGATCAAGGCGGCCGACGACTACACCAAGGCCCAGGCCAAGATGCGCGGCGAGATCACGCTGCTTGCGCAGCAGATCGTCTCCGCTTCGATTCCGGCAGTCACAGATCTGTCGGGTGCGATCCGGGACGGGATCGTCCAAATCTTGGGGATGGGCACAGCAGCCGACCAACTCAAGAACAACAACAGCATCGGCACGTTCGCAGAGGACGGCGCGCGCTTCCTGGCGAACCTGCTGGACATGGCCGACAAGGTCGTGTTTGCTTTCCAGTACGTCGGCCAGACCATCGGCGCCACTGCCGCCATTGCCGCTGCCGCAGCACAGGGTGAATTCGGGCAGATCGGCGCCATCATGGACGCGGCAAAAGAGAAGGGTGAGCAACTTCTCAAGCGCCCCAACTTCGCCGAGAGCCTGGACAAGCGCATTGCTCAGCGCAACGCCGACGCGGCACAGCGTCGGCAGGAGGATCGCGGCTTTACGCCGTCGCTGCCGCGCATCAATGCGGCTGGGCTGAACACCGACAGAGGCAAAAAAGGAAAAAGGGACAACAGCGCGGCACAGGAAGCAAAGGCCCAACTCGCCTTCGACTTGGAGGACATCCGCAAGGCGCAGGATGCCCTGTCCAACACGATCGCCAATGGCGAGAAGTTGCTCGAGGCGCGTCGTTCGGCCAACCTTGTGACCGAGGGTGAGTACTGGAAGCAAAAGCGAGACTTCCTGATCCAGAACGATGCCGCACAGCAGGCTGGTCTGGAAAAAGAGATCGCGCGCCTGAATCAGGAGAAACTGACCGGCAAGGACAAGATCGACAACGATCGCAAGATCCTGGACGCGCAGTCGAAGCTGAACAAGCTGCGCGAGAACGCAGCCACCGACCTTCAGGTGCTGTCCATCAAGGAGACGGACGCACTCGACAAGATTCGGATCAAGTTCGAACAGGCGGAAGCGGCTGCACAGTCCTACGTCGATACGATCTCAAAGCAGAACGACCGGGAGATTGCCGGCCTCGGGAAGGGCAACCAGGCCCGCGACATCGACAGTCGCCGCAGCCAGCGGGAAGACCAATTCCAGAGCCGTCGCGATCAACTCGACAGCCAGCGTCGCGCCAACCAGATCACTAGCGAGGAATACGAGAAGTTCCTTGCGATCGAGGCCAGCGCCCACAAGCGCTCTCTCGCAGCTGATGAGAAGTACTGGAAGGAAAAGCTCGAGAAGCAGCAGGACTGGAAGGTTGGAGCGACCGAAGCCCTGCAGAACTTCATCGACGAAGCCAACAACACCGCCAAGCGCACGGAAACTGCCATCGCGAGCGGCCTGAGCGGGCTCAGCGACTCGATCACCGACGCCATCATGGGCGATGGCACGAAATCGTTCAAGGACTTGGGCAAGAGCGTCGCCCGCCAGTTCGTCAAGGGCTTCGTTGATACCGAGATCCTCAAGCCGGCCGCCGAATTCCTGAAGGACGCGCTGAAGGGCGACAGCACCTCCGGGAGTGGCCTGAGCGGCATCCTGAGCATGTTCGGCCTTGGCGGTGGCTCGAAGGGCGCTAGCACTGTTTCGGGTGCCGCTGGTGCCGCATCCAGCGCCGCAGCCGCGGCAGCTGCTCAGTCGACCCTTGCAACGACTGCAACAGGCGCCACAGCGGCCCTCAGCGCGCTTGCCACTGCTGCTGCATCCGCTGCAACGGCGATGGGCGGCTCCAGCCTTTCCAGCGCACTAAGCCTGGCGAACGGCGTCGGCGACTCCGGTGGCGATGCACTCGGCTCCCTGATCGGAATGATGGGCTGGTCTGAAGGCGGCTTCACCGGGCAGGGCGGCAAGTATCAACCGGCCGGCATCGTGCATGCCGGAGAGGGAGTGCTGAGCCAGGAAGAGGTTCGCTCGATCGGTGGCGAGCATGGCTTCAACTTCCTGCGCCGGATGATCAAGCGCGGCTATGCCGATGGCGGGTTCGTTGGGTCGGTGCTTGGCGGAAACCTCGCACCACAAGGCGGCGACACCAACAACAACCAGAAGCTCGAGGTGCATAACCACTTCGCAGCCGGCACCACAAGCCAGACGATCGACCAGGCAACCCAGAAGTTGGGCGCCGCGCTTCGCAAGTCGCAGAGGAACGCATGACGATCACAGTGCTGACCAACGTGGTCATCCCGCAAGGGATCCTCACGGCCGGAATCACCGGGGAACTCTCTCGCCAGAACAAGCGCGGCCAGAACATCGGCGGCTTTGCCACGGTCAACGCCTACCGTGACGTGACGATGCGCTCTTACCAGGTCGGCACTGGGCCGATGCGTCAGGATGCCGGCGAAAAGCTTGTCGGAGCGTTCGAGGTGACCGACGCCGGCACCTTCGGCATGCTCTACGAAGATCCGATCGACTCAAGCGTGACGGTTGCGAATGGGGCTCTGCAGGGCTATATGCTTGGCGTCGAGTACGGCAACCCCGGCTTCGGCAATGGTGGCCCGGTCTACGGCTTTCGAAAGATGTATGCCGTTTGGGGTGGTGCGCTCTCTCGCGCTCGCGCCTTCACGCGGTTGAACGGAACGCCGTCCCTGTACCGCGGTGGCACGCCTGTGACCATCGGGGTTGCGGCTGGCAATGCGGCCATCAGTGCCGGCCCCTCCTACGTCACCTTCGTGGCAGATGCTTCGCAGAGCGTCACGGCTGTCACGGTGGGGGCGACCACGCAGGTAACGCTTTCCGCGGCTCTTGCCGGTCTGGTCGTCGGTGGCCGCCTCTGGCTTCAAGACCTGACCGGCACGCATGCGTCACTGCTGAACAGCATGAGCCACGAGATCACCGCCATCACGGGCGGCAGCTTGAACGTCTACACGCTGGCGACAAACACAGCAGGCAAGACGATCACTCCGGCAGGGACTGGCAAGAAGTACCCACAGACCGACGAAGCTCTGACCGTCGCAGCGCGGTTCTATGTGCCTGTGCATTTCAGAAACGACACCCTGGCATGGGAACTGGTCATCGCCGGCCCGACTGCGAAGCGCGAGATTGTTGTGGCTTCCTGCTTCCTAGACGAAATCCGGGAAGCGTAGATGAAAACGATCCCGATCGCCCTTCGCAACGAGTTTGCGAAGGGCTCAACCACGCGCGCCTGGTGCTGGTACTTTGAGCAGAAGGGTGGGGCGGTCTTCACCGTCACAACCTGGTCGCGCGACCTCCTGATTGACGGCCTGATCTACAAGGCCAAGGACGGCGTCAACCCGATGGCGATCGAGAGCACTGCCGACGGCGCGGTATCGAACTCCGAGATCACGGGCGCGCTTTCCGATGACTTCGTAACCGAAGAGCAGATCGTCGGCGGCATCTGGGACAACTGCTTCGTGACCGTCTTCGAGGTCAATGCCCGCGATCTGACGATGGGCCGCATGTCTCTCGTGTCGGGCTGGCTGGGCCAACTCTCCTGCGGCCGGATGGATTTCAAGGCCGAGCTCCGCAGCCTCGCCCAAGCCCTGCAGCAGACCATTGGCGATGTCTACCAGCCCATGTGCCGAGCGCGCCTGGGTGATTCGATGTGCAAGGTCGACGTGGAGGCGCTGCGCGTCACCAGCACGCTCACAGCAGTGACGAGCCGCCGCACCTTCACCGACAGCGCGCGTGGCGAGGCGTCCGACTGGTTCGGCGCTGGACTCTTCCGAGTGCTGGCCGGGCCGTACACCGGAATGGAGATGGAGGTTTACGCCTTCGCTGCTGGCGTCTTCACGCTGTCTCTTCCATTGCCGTTCGATCCGACTGTATGGCCGGCCTATTCCGTCGTGCCTGGCTGTCGCAAGCGCCACGAGCGCGGTGGCCTGTTTCCCGCGGGAATCTCCGACTGCCGCGACAAGTTCAACAACGTGATCAATTTCCAAGGCGAGTGGCCTGCGGGCTTTCCGGGCAACAACCGGATCCTCGGTCTCGGCAGCATGGTGGGGCAGCAGTCATGACGCAACAAGAAGAGATCGTCGCAGCGGCGCGCAGTGCCTTGGGCAAGCGTTGGGCTCATCAGGCCAGAGGCGAAGACGGCAAGACCGATTGCGCCGGCCTGGTGCTCACGGTGGCGAAAGAGATCGGCTTCCTCGACTGGGATATCCCGTCCGACTATGCGCGCACCGCAGCGTCTCACGAAATGCTCGAGGTGTGCCGTCAGCATTTCATCGAGATCCAGAGGCCGGATCTCCGCCCGGGCGACATCGTCGTTCTGCGCTACCCCGACACAAACCACATCGGCGTGATCGGAGACTACCCGCCAGCCCCCAAGAGCCACGTATCGATCATCCATGCGACGGCGTTTTATCCGCGCTGCGTGGTCGAGAACCGCTTCGACGACATGTGGATGAAGATGGCCGGCGCCAGGCTGACCGGCTGCTTCCGCTTTCCGGAGAGGGTGGCATGAGCGACGGACGCACCTGGGGCACAGTCATTGGCGGTGTCGTCGGCTTCTTCACGGGCGGCATCGGCTGGGCCGCTGGTGCTGCGATCGGTGGGGTTGTCGGTGGCTTGCTTGAGCCGAAGAAGCACACCGAAACCAATCGCATCGACGACATCAAGGTGTCGCTGAGCAAGTACGGCGATGGCATCCCGGAGACCTTTGGCGGCAATATCCCTTCGGCAACTTGCGTCTGGTCGACCTACGTCATTCAGTTGCCCGAGAAGCAATCTGGCGGCAAAGGCGGCGGCACTGAGAACACGAACTACCGCCAGTTTATCCAGAGCATGTGGTGCCTTGGGAAAACGCCGCCTGAGGGATCGACCGTCAGCATCCGCAAGGCATGGATCGACGGCAAGCTGAACTACGACTCTTCGAATGGCCTGTCGGCATCGCAGGCCCTGGCGACTGAAGAGAACCCGTTCGCATCGATCGCCATCCTCCCCGGCTTCGATGACCAGCTGCCCGTTTCGCTGATCGAGTTGTACGAGGGCGTTGGAAACGTGCCGGCTTTCCGCGGGCGGATCTGCCTGTTCATCTTCGGCCTGGAAACCCCTGGCGGTCGAATCCCTCAATTGCAGTTCGAGCTTCTCATCGATGCCGACGTAGGCCCGGAGATCATCACTTTCGTCCTGAGCCCGTCTGCATCGGAGGACGAGGGCGGTAGCCTGATCAAGGCCGACAGCATCTGGGAGTGGTCAACCAGCTACAACGGCGCCGGCAACCCGCTGACGCTGTCGGTTCGCCATGGGGAGGCAGGAGCGCTGCAGCCTGCTGGGCAGATGAACATCGCCGAGGGCGGAAACACCCCCTACCCGGTGATCGGGAGCGACGCCAGCATCATCGCTCCGTATCCGACGACGGGTCAGTTGAACCTGATCAACCTGATCGACCTGACGAGCGAGGTGCTCTACACCGGGGGTGCGGACGGTCCCGGCTCCAACTATGGTCGCGCGGCCTACGACGCAGCGTCCGAGTTGTACGCAGTTTGCAGCTGGGATGACGGCGCAACCGAAACACCCATCGCGATCGTTCAGCCTGGTGCCGATGCGATCTTCTGCGACACGATGCCGGGCGATGGGGACGGCGCCTGCCTGGCGTTCTACAACAACATCGTCTATGCGGTGGTGTACGACGGCACGAAGCCAATCCTCGTTCGACGCATGCAGGATGGATCGGCCAATGGCGCCTATCCAGACATCGAGGGGCCTGTCGTCAACTTTGGCCTTCGGTGGTCGTCGGTGCGAGTCGATACGAACGGCGTCTATGTCTACGCGGTCGAGAGTTCAGGATTCCCTGGCCGGCTGTACAAGGTGGACCTTGCTGCCGAAGCCTGGACGCTGCTTCTGGACGACACCGGCCCGACGCCAGCGACGGTTTCGAGCACCATCTCTTCCAGCTTCTACAGCTCCGACACGCTGGGCATCTTCGGCCCGACGTTCTCGAGCGGCCCTCCCATTGGCTACAACCTGATCCGCTTCGTCGTCGTCACCCCGGTCCCTGCGCGCGCAGACGATTTCATTGAGAGCCAGTGCCTTCGCGCGGGCCTGACTGCAGATCAGTTCGATGTTTCCACCATCGACGACACGTTCTGGGGGTTGACGCTGAAGAGCCCAGCGAGCGCCCGCGCGAACATCACGCCAGTGATGACCTATGCAGGCGTCGGGGTGGTGGAGGAAGACGGCTTGCTGAGGTTCTTCCATCGCAAGGACCATTCCTCAGTCGTCACCATCCCCTACGAAGAACTTGGATTCGCGGAAGACGGAAGCGAACCGGGCGACCCGTTCCCCTTGGTGCGCGCCAATTCGCAGGAGCTTTCCAGAAGCCTGACGCTCACCTACAACGATCCGAACTTCGACTACCAGGTCAGCACGGTCAAGGCGTTCTTTCCGTCGGCGGATGACGGCGCAGATGATGCGGAAACGCTGGACATGGCGATCGACGGGAGCAGCGCGCAGACCGTCTGCCGCCGGATTCTGCTCGAGCGGCGTCTTTCGCAGATCACCCGAACCCTGGCGGTCTCGCGCAAGTATTCATACCTGAGCGCTGGCGATGCTTTCGAGGTGCTGTCTCAAACCGGAAGCTACGGCGAGTGGGTTGCAAGCAAGGTCACGGACACGGGCGCTCGCATCGAGATCGAATGCTTTCCGTCCGACACGGATCTGCTCATCCAATCCGTTCCGGGGCCGAGTGGCTACCGTGCCCAGACCATCGACCCGCTCGCTCCGCAGACTCGGATGCTGCTTCTGGATTCGCCAATCTTCCGGGACACCGACAACAACGCCGGCCTCTATGTTGCGGCCGAAGGCTACGGTCCCGGCTGGCACGGCTACACGCTGTGGGTGGGTGACGATGACACCAATCTGGAGGATCGCGGCTTCGTGAACGAGCCATGCCCGATCGGCTTCGCTGAGAGCGCCCTCGGAGACTGGACCTACAACAGGCTCGACGGCAAGAACAGCGTCATCGTGAGCATGGGAGAGGACGACCTCAGCAGCACCACCGAATTGTTGCTGATGACAACGCGCGTCAATCTCGCCCTGATCGGGAACGACGACCGATGGGAAGCCATCCAGTTCATGACGCGATCGGATCTCGGGAGCGGCAGATTCCTGCTCTACGGTTTGTTGCGAGGTCTCTTTGGAACCGAGCGGTTTTGCGGCACGCACCAGGCGGGCGATCGGTTCGTGATGATCTCGACCACTGGGATGTTGCGCCCCAACATGGACGCGGGCGAGATCGGCCAGACCAAGAGCTACCGGCCGGTTTCCCTGGGCCGCAGTTTCAACAGCGTCGCCTCGGTGCAGTTCGCCAATGAGGCGGTTGGGCTTCTGCCCTACAGCCCATGGGACGCGCGCAAGAGCAAGGCCGCGAGCAACGACCAGACGCTCACATGGCAGCGCCGCAGCCGCCTATCGACCAACGCCCTGCGTGGAACCGTTCCATTGGGCGAGGCCGCCGAAAGCTACTCGATCGAGTTCTACACCAGCAGCGCCTTCACGACGCTGGCCGGGACGCTGACCAGCACCACCAAGACTCTGACGATCACCAGCGCGCAGCAAACCGCGTTCGGGCTCACGCCTGGCGCGACTCTCTACGTTCATATCCGGCAAGTGTCCGACATCGTCGGCGCGGGCGCTCCACTTGAGGCAACCCTGTAATGGCAAATTCAACTTCTCCGGTCCCTCAAGTCGTGGAGGGCACAGGTGCCGTCCAGAAGATCAACGAGCAATTCGATGCTGGATCGCAAGCGCTCGTCGGCGGTCGCAACGCGGCTGTGTCTGCGCTGCTCGCGTTCGGGATCATCGGTGGCAGGGTCAACGGCCAGAACGGCGCGAACACCACGCTGAACCTCACGGCAAGTTCGACCAATTACATCGTCTGGAAGAAATCGGACGGCGTCATCAGCTTCGCCACAGGCACGACCAATTGGGACAACAGCGCCGACTACTGGCGGCTTTATTCGGTCGTCACCAACACGACCACCTGGACGAGCTACACGGATGAGCGCTCAAGCTCACAGGGGATCTTCGGCATTGCCGCGGTGGCGCTGACCAATCCCATGACCACGGCCGAAGACATCATCAAGGGTGGTGCTTCTGGAGTGCCTGCACGTCTGGCCGCTGGCAGCAATGGGCAGGTCTTGTCCGTGGTGGCCGGCGCGGTCGCATGGGCTACGCTGGCCGGCACTGGTGATGTTGTCGGTCCTGCTGTTGCCGTAGACGATCGAATCGCGACCTTCGATGGCACGACCGGAAAGTTGATTCAGGACGGTGGGAAGACGATTGCCGACCTGCGCTCGCCGGCCATCCAGTCGGTCACGTCGTCCGCCACGGTCACGCCAACGTTTCTGGATGACATCGTGCTTATCACGGCGCAGGCGGCCGGCCTCACTCTGGCGAATCCGACCGGCACGGCCATCAGCGGGCTCGGAATGGTGATCCGCATCAAGGACAACGGCACTGCGCGCTCGATCGCCTATGGCACCCAATACCGCGCCATAGGCGTGACCCTTCCGACCACGACCGTCCTTAGCAAGACGCTCTATCTGGCGATGATCTACAACGCCGCGGATACCAAGTGGGACGTTGTGGCTGTGGGGCAAGAAGCATGATGCCCTTCCAGGCCATGCGCCTGCGCAATGCAGCCGGTGGCCCTGCGCCGTCGACCGACATCATCCACATGGAGTACGAGGCCGGGAACCTGTCCACCGTCTTCACCGACACCGGGACCGGCGCCTCTACATGGACCGGCACGGGCGGCACCTTCTGCTCCACAACAGTGATTCTCGCTGGCGTTTCATCGCTGCGAACGACCGCGGACACGGATTACCTTGAGACGGCTTACACCACCGGCAACAGAATTCCACCGACTGGCGATTGGGATCTTGATTTCCTGTTCCGCCTGGGGAGTTCCGCTGGTGTCTACGTGCTGTCTTGCCAGGACGCCAGCGCGACAGCAGCGGGCACTGCTTTTGCCGTCGCGACCAGCGGCGGATCACAGCCTGTCATCGTTCTTAGTGATGGCACCACGCGGTCTGTGATCGTGGGCCCGACGGCTGCTCTTTCGGCCACCACGAACTACACGGGGAAAGTGACGCGACGCGGCTCAACCATCGAGTTCTTCGTAAACGGTGTGTCCCAGGGCACCGGCACCTTCAGCGGAACCATCAACACGCCAGTCGGTGGCGTCTGGCGGATCGGGAAGCCTTTGTTCGGTTCGAACAATGGCAACGGCGGCTATCTAGACAACCTTCGGCTGTACCAATGAAAAACCTCTACACCTTCATCCTGAACTGGATCGTTGCCAAGTGGAAGCGCCTGCGCGAGCGGTGGAGCAAGCCATGAGCCCATTCGTCGCCAACCTACGCGGGTACATCCTGCGAGCGGGGAGCATCCCCATAGACCAGGACAAGGCTGAGGTCCGAATCTATGCCGCGCTGCTGACTGCTGTTGCAGGCTACTTCCTGATCGCCGAGCCAATCTTCATATTGCTCACCGTGCCGCAGTCGCCGCTGTTCCGCGTGGCGGCTTTGGCGCCTTCGGCCTGGTGCGTCATTGCCGCCTTTCTGATCTGCCTGATCTGCATGGTGCCTCATCTTTTGGCGCTGCTGTTCAGACCTTCCAGCCTGAGCGCCCGATGGCCCCGCGGCTTCGCTGCGCGCGCTGCGTTCGGGGCGGCTGTGACATGGCTCTATCTCGGGAACTTGGCGATGCCGATGGATCTCGGGGCGATTGAATGGGCCTACTTCCTTCGGGCGTTCGGAGCGCTGATGCTTTCCTTCAGCTACGGCTACTCCGTCAACGCCCAGCAGGGCAGAGAGATCCTCCATGCAAAAGACGACTAGCCGACTCCTTGTGGCATGGCTGCTGTGCTACAGCGCCTTGACCTATGCCGCTTCCAGCCTTGTTGATGACGTTTTCCAGTACGACTGGGCGTCCCTGGTCTGCGCGCTTGCTGCCGGGCTTCTGGGAGGTGCGGGCCGGACCATCCTCACCCTGGTGAGCGACAAAGAATTCGTCGGCAACATCCGCCTCGTGCTGATGAAAGACTTGGTCGTCGCCATGATCGGCGGCGGCTTCGCGTACATCGCAATCCAGGGCTACAACAGCTTCGTGGGTGGGTTGACGATCGTCTCCCTTCCGCCCATCGCTCGAGACTTCCGGATCCTTGTGATCGTCGTAGCCGGCGCCTCTCGTGGCCGCTGGCTCGGCACGGTCGACCGCTTTGCCACCGATGTTCTTTCCAATGCCCGTCAGAAGCTTCGCGGCGGCGCGCCTGAGGATCCGCCCTCTGTCAGGGCACCACTGGAGATCAAATGACCATGAAAATCTCTGAAAGAGGCGTCGACCTCATCAAGGAATTCGAGGACTGCAAGCTGACAGCCTATCCCGATCCGAAGACGGGCGGCGCACCATGGACGATCGGTTGGGGCGCCACTGGCCCGAACATCGGCCCCGGCGTAGTTTGGTCCCAGGCGCAAGCCGATACGCGTCTGTTCATGGACATCGCGGAGCGTGAGGCCGCGGTTGACGCGGCAGTGAATGTGCCGCTCACACAAGGCCAGTTCGACGCGATGGTCTCAATCGTGTTCAACGTGGGCGCCGGATCGAAGTATCGAGACGGCATCATCCGCCTGAAGGATGGCCGGCCGTCGACGCTGCTGCGCAAACTGAATGCGGACGACTATCAGGGCGCCTCGGAAGCGTTCGACTCGTGGGTCAGCCCCGGCAGCAACGTCGAACGCGGCCTGCGCCGTCGTCGCACTGCCGAACGAGCGGTGTTCGAATCATGATGGCGCTCATGTCGCCGAAGGTCTGGATCGCTCTGGCCTTCGCCGGCCTGCTGGCGATCATCGGGCTACAGCAAGTCCGCGTGAGCAATTGGCGCGCAGCCGAAGCAGCTGCACGCGCATCCCTGGCAGCAGACCGCGCCACCTACGCGCAGGCCGCGCAGATCGCCGAGCAAGCCGCTCGAGCCGAAGAATCCCGCCGAAACGAAGCCACCAGAAAGGTCGTGTCCGATGCCCACATTGAAACTGCCGCGGCCAAGGATGCTGCTGGTGCTGCTGAGCGTGCTGCTGTCGAGCTGCGCCAGCGTCTTGCCAGCCTCATCGCCACCGGTCGTAAAGCCGCCAGCAATCCCAGCGCTCCCGGACGAAGCCCGGGTGACCAAGGTGGTGACGCCCTCGATCTGTTCGCCGGGGTGTTCTCGCGGGTTGACGGCGCTGCGGGCGAGCTTGCTGCCTACGCCGACGCCCTCAAAGTAGCGGGGCAGGGCTGCGAGCGCTTTGCGGATTCCCTGCAATGATCGCCCGCCTCATCGAGATCGCCGGCTGGATCGCTATCCCCGCCGTGGTGGTGCTGATCATTGCGGTTGCATGCTCACCGCGTGGCACATTCACCGCTGATACGGTTGCCCAGCCGCGAACGGCTTCCCATCCCCAACGTCCCGCACCTCTCGCGTTTCAGGGATCGGGGTGGCTCCCGGATAGCGGGCCTGCGCTTCTTCGGCCGTCATCTTGAACGGCGAGCGCTGGGGCTTCTTGCGCCAGGCGTCGGGCGGCAGCATCCAGGCGAAGTATTCGACTTCCATGGCGGCAGGATAGCTCACCTGGATCACCTCCGGATAAAGACGCCGCAGCATCTCGCGCCAGCGCCCGAGCATTGACCTTGCTGGCAAACCAGAGACTGAGCGGACGGCAGTCGTCCTGCATCAACTCACAGGGCGGCCAGCCGGTCTTTTCGGGCTCCATATCAGGTAAGGTGGAATCACCGATGCAGATCTCTCGCGCGCAACTGGGTGTAGCGGGCGAGCTGCTTCGGGTCTTTGTGGCCGGTGATCAGCATCATTTCCAGAATGCTGTACTTGTTCGTCCCGACCAGGCGGCTGATTGCCTCGTGGCGTAGGTCGTAGAGGCGCAAATCTTCAATCCCCAGGTCCCGGCAGGCTCTCGGAAATACCGTGCTCCAGGTGTCGCCGTTGACCGGGAAAATGAACTCTGCGCCTTCGGGGTGAGGCTGGCGGTCGATGATCGCCATGCACTCGCCCAGCAAGGGGACGATCTGATTGTTTCCGATCTTCTTCTTCGGGTCCTTGCGGTCGCGGATCAGGATCGTTCGATGCTCCCGGTTCAGGTCTTCCCACCGAAGTCCGACTATCTCACTCGGTGGCCGGAAGCACGACGACAGAATGAAGTCGATGTGATCGGGGGTCAGCGTCTCGCTGTGAGCGCGAAACCATCCGCGCAGTTGCTCGATCTCGGCCGTTGTGGGGCGTCTGTCCCGCTCTTGCCCCCGTTCCAGCAACCCCAGATGGCTCAGCGTTTCCCGCGCGTCATCCACCACGGACGGGTGGACCGGGATCTTGTGCAGCGCGCGCCCCATTTTCAGCACGCTCTTGAGGTAGGTCAGGTCAATGCCGGCCGTCACCCCCGAAACCTTCCGGTCCGTTCGGATGTACTCGACCACGCGATCCGGTGTCAGGTCGGCCAGCTGCACCTTGGCGAGCAAAACCCCCATCGTTTTCAGCACCGCGGCCTTGTTCCTGCCAAACGGCTTCGACTTGCCCACCTCATCCGTGTAGACCTCGATCAACTTGGCAACCGTCCAGGCGTCGCCCTTCGGGATCACGCCAGCCGATAGTTTCTCGGTGTCACCCTCGATTTGCCGAGCCCACGCCGTAGCGAGCGTCTTGGTGGAGAATGTCTTGGTCTGTGTCGGGTAGCCCTTGCGCCGGACCTGTGCTCGCCACTTCAAGCCGATTTTTATGATTGATGCCATGGTTTCCTGTAGCGCTGTCGTAGCACTCAGGAAATGTAGATTAGTTTTTGCCAGTGGCGATACGTGCAAGCACTGAGACCGAAAAGCTCGGCGATTCAAGACCTTACGTAATGCCGACAACCACTTACGACGCAATGCGCCTTTCGGTTGCGCCCATGATGGACTGGACCGACCGGCACTGCCGCTACTTCCACCGCCTGCTCACGCGCCGCGCGCTGCTCTACACCGAGATGGTGACGACCGGCGCGCTGGTGCATGGCGACGTGCCGCGGCACCTGCGCTTCAACGCCGAAGAGCATCCGGTCGCGTTGCAGCTGGGCGGCAGCGAGCCTGCCGACCTCGCGCATTGCGCAAAGCTGGGCGAGACCTGGGGCTACGACGAGATCAATCTCAACTGCGGCTGCCCGAGCGAGCGCGTTCAGCGCGGTGCCTTCGGCGCCTGCCTGATGGCCGAGCCGCAACTGGTGGCCGATTGCGTGAAGGCCATGGTCGACGCGGCGAGTGTGCCGGTCACGGTCAAGCACCGCATCGGCATCGACAAGACCGAGAGCTACGCGTTCGTGCGCGACTTCGTCGGCGCGGTGAGCGAGGCGGGCTGCAAGACCTTCATCGTGCATGCGCGCAATGCCTGGCTCAAAGGCTTGTCGCCCAAGCAGAACCGCGAAGTGCCGCCGCTGCGCTACGAGCTCGTGCACCGGCTGAAGCACGACTTTCCGGCGCTGCGCTTTTCGATCAACGGCGGCATTGCCGATGCGGACACGGTGCACGGCCAGTTGCGCCTGCTCGACGGCGTGATGATCGGCCGCGAGGCGTACCACAACCCCTGGTGGCTGGCCGGGTGGGACGCAGCGTTTTTCGGCGAAGCGCCGCGCGAGCTCACGCGCGAAGACATCGAAGCCCAGATGTGCGACTACATGGCGCGCGAGGCGGCCGAGCATGGCACGCCCTGGTCGAACATCGCGCGCCACATGCTCGGCTTGCGCAATGGTTTGCCCGGCGCGCGGCGCTGGCGCCAGGTATGGAGCGACCACAAGCTCAAGGGCCTGGGCGCACATGCCGTGATGGCGCTGGCGCACGAGCCGGTCGCGCAGGAAGCCTAGTTCCTAATTCGCGGCCTCCAGGCCGCTCCTGAAATGCTCGCGCATGCGGGCCATGGCAGTCGGCGCGTCCTTCTCGGCCAGCGCCGCCATGATCGCGCGGTGCTCCTTCAGCGACTCGTTGATGCGGCCCGACTTGAGCAGCGAGTTGTGGCGGTTCAGCTTCATCACCTTGCGCAGGTCGGCCACCATCTGGTCGCGCCAGCGGTTGTCGGCGATGGCCAGCAGCCGCATGTGAAAGCGTTCGTTGACCGCGAAGAAATGTTCGCGATCCACGTGGCCCGGCCTGGCCGCGGCTTCGAGTTCGGCATGCAGCGCCTTCAGCTCGTCGAGCTGCGCAGCGGTGGCGCGCTCGGCTACCACGCCGGCGGCATCGCTTTCGAGCAGGCTCAGCAGGTGGTAGACATCCGATAGATCCTTCTCGGACACCTCGGTCACGTAGGCGCCACGCCGCACCTTCATCGTCACCAGTCCCTCGGCCGCCAGCACCTTGAGGGCTTCCCGCAGCGGCGTGCGGCTGATACCGTATTCCTCGGCGAGTTTGAGCTCATCGATCCAGCTGCCGGGCTCCAGTTCGCGCTGGAAGATGCGCTGGCGCAGCAGTTCGGCCACCTCTTCATAAAGGGCGCGAGGGGTGAGGGTGACGGCGGACATGGGCGAAATGTACCGCAAAAATCGAGTTTGAATTAATAATTACGGATCGGTTAGACTCGCAGCTCACTGACGATCCGATCCAGGCGGCGCACATGAGCACATCACCCGAACCCACCTTCAAGACGGCCGACCTCGACGCGTGGGCCAAGGCTGCCGCCAAGTCCGCGCCTGGCGGCGACCTGAACGCGCTGAACTGGCGCACGCCCGACGGCATCACGGTCAAGCCGCTCTACACCGCGGCGGATCTGCAGGGCCTCAAATACACCGACACATTGCCCGGCTTCGAGCCCTACCTGCGCGGCCCGCAGGCCACGATGTATGCGGTGCGGCCGTGGACGATCCGTCAATACGCGGGCTTCTCGACGGCCGAGGAATCGAACGCGTTCTATCGCAAGGCGCTGGCCGCCGGCGGGCAAGGCGTGTCGGTCGCGTTCGACCTGGCCACCCACCGCGGCTACGACAGCGACCATCCGCGCGTGACCGGCGACGTCGGCAAGGCCGGCGTGGCGATCGACTCGGTCGAGGACATGAAGATCCTGTTCGACCAGATCCCGCTCGACAAGGTCTCGGTGTCGATGACGATGAACGGCGCCGTGTTGCCGGTGCTGGCAGGCTACATCGTGGCGGGCGAAGAGCAGGGCGTGGCGCAGGACCAGTTGAGCGGAACCATCCAGAACGACATCCTCAAGGAGTTCATGGTCCGCAACACCTACATCTTCCCGCCCGCGCCGAGCATGCGGATCATCGGCGACATCATCGAGTACACGGCACAGAAGATGCCGAAGTTCAATTCGATCAGCATCAGCGGCTATCACATGCAGGAAGCCGGCGCCAACCAGGCGCTGGAGTTGGCCTTCACGCTGGCAGACGGCAGGGAGTATGTGAAGACCGCGCTGGCCAAGGGCCTGGACGTCGACGGCTTCGCCGGGCGCCTCTCGTTCTTCTGGGCCATCGGCATGAACTTCTACCTCGAAGTCGCCAAGATGCGCGCGGCGCGCCTCTTGTGGTGCCGGATCATGAAGGATTTCAACCCCAAGAACCCCAAGAGCTTGATGCTGCGCACGCATTGCCAGACCTCGGGCTGGTCCCTCACCGAGCAGGATCCGTACAACAACGTGGTGCGCACCACCATCGAGGCGATGGCAGCGGTGTTCGGCGGCACGCAATCGCTGCACACCAACGCCCTCGACGAAGCCATTGCGCTGCCGACCGAGTTCAGCTCGCGCATTGCGCGCAACACGCAGCTCATCATCCAGGAAGAGACCCACATCACCAGCGTGATCGACCCCTGGGCTGGCAGCTACATGATGGAAAAGCTCACGCAGGACATGGCCGATGCGGCCTGGGCGATCATCGAAGAAGTCGAGGCGATGGGCGGCATGACCAAGGCCGTCGACAGCGGCTGGGCCAAGCTCAAGATCGAGGCGGCCGCGGCCGACAAGCAGGCGCGCATCGACTCGGGGCGCGACGTGATCGTCGGCGTCAACAAGTACAAGCTCAAGACCGAAGACGCGATCGACAGCCTGTCGATCGACAACGTCAAGGTGCGCGATGGGCAGATCGCCAAGCTCGAGGCGATTCGCGCCAGGCGCGACACCACAGCCACCCAGGCCGCACTCGATGCACTGACGGCCGCGGCCGAGAGCGGTGAGGGCAATCTGCTGGCGCTCAGCATCGACGCGGTGCGCCTGCGCGCCACGGTCGGAGAGATCAGCGACGCCCTCGAAAAGGTCTATGGCCGCCACCGCGCCGACACGCAGAAGGTCACCGGCGTCTACGCCGCGGCCTACGACTCGGCCGAGGGCTGGGAAGCGCTGCAGCACGAGATCGCCGCCTTTGCCGAGGAGCAGGGGCGCCGTCCGCGCGTGATGATCTCCAAGCTCGGCCAGGATGGGCACGACCGCGGTGCGAAGGTCGTCGCCACGGCATTTGCCGACCTCGGCTTCGACGTCGACATGGGCCCGCTGTTCCAGACACCCGAAGAGTGCGCCCGCCAGGCGATCGAGAACGACGTGCATGCGGTTGGCGTCAGCACCCTCGCGGCCGGCCACAAGACCCTGGTGCCCGCGATCATCGCGGAGCTCAAGAAGCAGGGTGCCGACGACATCATCGTGTTCGTCGGCGGCGTGATTCCCCGGCAGGACTACGACTTCCTGTACGAGGCCGGCGTCAAGGGCATCTACGGCCCGGGCACGCCGATCCCGGCCAGCGCCAAGGACGTGCTGGAGCAGATTCGCGCGGCGGTTACGGCCTGAGCGGGACGACCGACGTGGAGGATCTCTGGTCGCGGCTTTCATTCCAGCCGGTGGTCGATGGCGATTTTGAGGCCATGCTGGCGCTGCGCATCGATGCGATGCGCCCGAGCCTGGAACGTGTCGGCCGCTTCGACCTTGCACGGTCGCGCGAGCGCCTGATGCAGGGCTTTGTGCCGCCCTACATGCAGCACATCCTGCTCGATGGCGAGCGCATCGGCTTTGTCACGCTCAAGCCCGAGGACCACGACGCGCTGCGGCTCGACCATCTCTATCTGAGAAGCGGCTTTCACGGCCAGGGCATCGGCGCCTGGGTGCTGCAATGGGCGGTTGGCCAGGCGCGCGTGCGCGGCCTCGACGTCAGGCTCACCGCGCTCAAGCTGAGCGACGCCAATCGCTTCTACCTGCGCCACGGCTTCGTGTGCGAAGGCGAGGAGGGCGTGGACGTGCACTATCGCTGGCGCGCCAGGGAGTCGGTGTCTTGATGGCGGCGGCTGAATTGGAGCGCGCCTTGCTCGACGCGACGGCCATGGTGCAGCGCCGCGCCATCGCCAAAGCCATCACGCTGCTCGAATCCACCCGCGCCGACCATCGCGCGCAGGCTGACGAACTGCTCACGGCGCTGTTGCCGCGCACCGGCAACTCGTTCCGGCTGGGCATCTCCGGCGTGCCGGGTGTCGGCAAATCCACCTTCATCGAAGCGCTCGGCCTGTTCCTCATCGACAAGGGCCATCGCGTCGCGGTGCTGACGATCGACCCGTCGTCGAGCCTGTCGGGCGGCTCGATCCTCGGCGACAAGACGCGCATGGAAAAGCTCTCGGTGCACGAGCGCGCCTACATCCGGCCCAGCCCGTCCTCGGGCACGCTGGGTGGCGTTGCCGAGAAAACACGCGAAGCGATGCTGGTCTGCGAAGCGGCAGGCTATGACGTGGTCATTGTCGAAACGGTCGGCGTCGGCCAGAGCGAAACGGCGGTGGCCGGCATGACCGACATGTTCGTGCTGATGCAGTTGCCCAATGCCGGCGACGACCTGCAGGCGATCAAGAAAGGCGTGATGGAGCTGGCCGATCTGGTCGTCATCAACAAGTCCGATATCGACATGGCGGCTGCGACGCGTGCGCAGGCGCAGATCACCTCGGCACTGCGGCTGTTCGGCCACCACGGCAACCCGGCCCATGCGCATGCGATGAACGCGGCGCATGCGCAGCCCGGATCGCCCGAAGCCGAAGTGCGGTTCTGGCTGCCGCGCGTGATGCAGCTCAGCGCGCTGCTCGGCACTGGCGTCGATGCGTTCTGGGCTTCGGTTTCCGAATTCCGCGCGCTGCAAGCCGCCAACGGCAAGCTCGCCACGCGCCGCGAAAAGCAGGCGCTCTCCTGGATGTGGGAGCGCATCGATGCCGGACTCAAGCAAGCCTTTCGCCAGCACCCGCAGGTGCGCGAACTGCTGCCGCAAACCATTGCCCAGGTGGCAGCGGGCAAGCTGCCCGCGTCGACCGCGGCGCGAAACCTGCTCTCGGCGCAGGCTGCCCACACGATTCAACCTCCTGACGGAACGCCATGAAAGAAATCCTCGAAGTCCTCGAAAAGCGCCGCGCCCAGGCGCGTCTCGGTGGTGGCCAGAAGCGCATCGATGCGCAGCACAAAAAGGGCAAGCTCACGGCGCGCGAGCGGCTCGAGCTGCTGCTGGACGACGGCACCTTCGAAGAGTGGGACATGTTCGTCGAGCACCGTTCGGTCGACTTCGGCATGGCCGAGCAGAAGATCCCCGGCGATGGCGTGGTGACGGGCTACGGCATGATCAACGGCCGCCTGGTGTTCGTCTTCAGCCAGGACTTCACCGTGTTCGGCGGCGCCCTGAGCGAGGCGCATGCCGAGAAGATCTGCAAGGTGATGGACCAGGCCATGAAGGTCGGCGCACCGGTGATCGGGCTCAACGACTCGGGCGGCGCCCGCATCCAGGAGGGCGTGGCCTCGCTCGGCGGCTATGCCGAGGTGTTCCAGCGCAACGTGATGGCCTCGGGCGTGGTGCCGCAGATCAGCATGATCATGGGCCCGTGCGCCGGCGGCGCGGTGTACTCGCCAGCGATGACCGACTTCATCTTCATGGTGAAGGACAGCAGCTACATGTTCGTCACCGGGCCCGAGGTGGTGAAGACCGTGACGCACGAGGACGTGACGGCCGAAGAGCTCGGCGGCGCCTCGACCCACACCACCCGCAGCGGCGTGGCCGACATGGCCTTCGAGAACGATGTCGAGGCGCTGATGATGCTGCGCCGCCTGTACAACTACCTACCGCTCAACAACCGCGAGAAACCGCCGGTGCGCCCGAGCGGCGACCCGGCCGACCGCGCCGATCTCTCGCTCGACACGCTGGTGCCCGACAACCCGAATAAGCCCTACGACATGAAGGAGCTGATCGGCAAGGTGGTCGACGACGGCGAGTTCTTCGAGCTGCAGCCCGACTACGCGAAGAACATCGTGATCGGCTTCGCGCGCATGGAAGGCCAGAGCATCGGCATCGTGGCCAACCAGCCGCTGGTGCTGGCCGGCTGCCTCGACATCAAGTCGTCGATCAAGGCGGCACGGTTCGTGCGCTTCTGCGATGCGTTCAACATTCCAGTGGTGACCTTCGTCGACGTGCCCGGCTTCATGCCCGGTACCTCGCAGGAGTACGGCGGCATCATCAAGCACGGCGCCAAGCTGCTCTACGCGTACGCCGAGTGCACGGTGCCGAAGATCACGGTGATCACGCGCAAGGCCTACGGCGGCGCCTACGACGTGATGGCCTCCAAGCACCTGCGCGGCGACGTCAACCTGGCCTGGCCGCGCGCCGAGATCGCGGTGATGGGCGCCAAGGGCGCGGTGGAAATCATCTTCCGCGAAGACAAGAACGACCCCGAAAAACTGGCCGCGCGCGAGGCCGAGTACAAGGCGCGCTTCGCCAACCCGTATGTGGCCAGCACGCGCGGTTACATCGACGACGTGATCCTGCCGAGCGAGACGCGCAAGCGCATCTGCCGCTCACTGGTGATGCTGCGCGAGAAGAAGCTCGAGAACCCGTGGCGCAAGCACGGGAACATTCCGCTCTGATCGTATGCGCAGCCATTACCCCCAGTTCCGCGAGGGAGCGGAACCTGGACTGGTGCCCAAGCTCGGTGGTCTGCCGTGGGGCCTGCCTGCGCGCCTGTGGCCGGTTTGCCGGGAATGCAATCGCGCCATGAGCCATCTCGCGCAATTGCCGGCCGACGGTGACGCGCTGTCGCTTGCAAGCGGCGAGGTGCTGTTCCTTTTCAAGTGCGAGTGGGACAGCATCTGCAGCTTCTGGGAACACGACGCAGGTGCGAACGCCGCGTTCGTCGTGCAGAGCGCCGAGTTGGGCGCCGGGCCGACCGAGCCTCCCTCGGACTCTGCCGACGGACCGCCTGCACTGTTGCGCGAGATCGCCATCGCAGGCTGGCGCGTCGGCGACGATGGTGCCCCTGCGGAACTGGAGTCGGCTTTTTATGACTATCAGACCCATTTCGACCTGCCGAAGGAGGTCGCACACCCCCACGATTGGGCGAGCCCATGGTGTACGAAGAGCGGCGGAGTTCCGTACTGGACGGCCAACGGCGCGCAGGGAATGCCGGCGGGACGCCTGTTCCTGCAGATCGACAACTGGGTCGATCTCGCCGACGGCGACTCCGTCGAAGTGGCGAACTTCTGCTCCGACGGCACGGCGTACGTGTTCGTCGATCGCTCGCAAGCGCAGCCGGTGTACTCGATGTTCATTAACCGCTAAGGCGGCCAGCAAGAAAACGGATTCAGCATGTTCAAGAAAATCCTGATCGCCAACCGCGGTGAAATCGCCTGCCGCGTCATCAAGACGGCGAAGAAGATGGGCATCCTCACGGTGGCCGTCTATTCCGATGCCGATAAGGACGCGCGCCACGTCGAGCTGGCCGATGAGGCCGTGCACATCGGCGCCGCGCCGTCGCGCGACTCGTACCTGCAGGCCGACCGCATCATCGCGGCCTGCAAGCAGACCGGCGCCGAGGCGGTGCATCCGGGCTACGGCTTCCTGTCGGAGAACGAGGCCTTCGCGCGCAAGGTCGAGGAGGAGGGCATCGTCTTCATCGGCCCAAAACACTATTCGATCGCGGCGATGGGCGACAAGATCGCGTCCAAGAAGCTCGCGAACGAGGCCAAGGTCAACACCATCCCGGGCTGGAACGATGCCATCGAGACGGCCGAGCGTGCCGTCGAGATCGCCAAGGATATCGGCTACCCGGTGATGATCAAGGCATCGGCCGGTGGCGGCGGCAAGGGCCTGCGCGTGGCGCACGACGACAAGGAAGCGTTCGAGGGTTTCACCGCCTGCCGCAACGAGGCGCGCAACAGCTTCGGCGACGACCGCGTGTTCATCGAGAAGTTCGTGGTCGAGCCGCGCCACATCGAGATCCAGGTGGTTGGCGATTCGCAGGGCAACGTGATCTACCTGAATGAGCGCGAATGCTCGATCCAGCGTCGGCACCAGAAGGTGATCGAAGAGGCGCCTTCGCCCTTCATCAGCGAGGCCACGCGCCGCGCGATGGGCGAGCAGGCGGTGCAACTGGCCAAGGCCGTGAAGTACCAGAGCGCAGGCACCGTCGAGTTCGTGGTCGGCAAGGATCAGAGTTTCTACTTCCTCGAGATGAACACGCGGCTGCAGGTCGAGCATCCGGTGACCGAGTGCATCACCGGCCTCGACCTGGTCGAACTCATGATCCGCGTTGCCGCCGGCGAGCAGCTGCCGCTGAAGCAGGCCGATGTGAAGCGCGAAGGCTGGGCGATCGAGTGCCGCATCAATGCCGAAGACCCGTTCCGCAACTTTCTGCCCTCGACCGGCCGGCTGACGCGCTTTCAACCGCCGAAGGAAACCATGTTCTCGGCCGACACCGAGCACCTCTATGGCGTGCGGGTCGACACCGGCGTCTACGACGGTGGCGAGATCCCGATGTTCTACGACTCGATGATCGCCAAGCTCATCGTGCACGGACGCGACCGCGCGCATGCGATCGCGATGATGCGCGAGGCGCTCAACGGCTTCGTGATCCGCGGCGTCAGCAGCAACATTCCGTTCCAGGCGGCGTTGCTCGCGCATCCGAAGTTCGTCACCGGCGACTTCAACACCGGCTTCATCGCCGAGCACTACGGCCGGGGCTTCCGTGCGGAAGACGTGCCGCACGACGACCCGGACCTGCTGGTCGCGCTGGTCGCGTACATGCACCGGCGGTACCGCGCGCGCGCCTCGGGCATCAGCGGCCAGCTCAACGGGCATGGCGTCAAGGTGGGCGAGCAGTTCGTGGTGGTCACGCTGGGCGCCGGTGGCAAGCACGTGCACACGCCCGTTGCGGTCACCGACTTCAAAGGCAACTCGGGCTCCAGCGCAGTCCTGGTGGGCGCGAACAACTATCAGATCAGCAGCAACGCGCAGCTCGGCAGCGTGCGCGTGGAGGGCTTCGTCAATGACAAGCCTTTCACCGCGCAGGTCGAGCGCGGTGCCGGCAAGAATCCGCTGGCGCTGCGCGTGTCGCACAACGGCACGCAGATCGAGGCGATGGTGCTGTCGCCGCTCGGCGCGCGGCTGCAGAAGCTCATGCCCTACAAGGCGCCGCCGGACATGAGCAAGTTCCTCATGTCGCCGATGCCCGGCCTGCTGGTCGAAGTGGCCGTTCAGCCGGGCCAGCAGGTGCAGGCCGGCGAGAAACTCGCGGTGATCGAAGCGATGAAGATGGAGAACGTGCTGTTCGCTGCGCACGACGGTGTGGTCGGCAAGATTTCGGCCGGCAAGGGCGAGTCGCTCGCCGTCGACCAGATCATTCTGGAGTTTGTGTAGGCTCACCCCTGACCAACGATGAAGAACTATTGATATGCCGATTGCAAATGATCTTTTGTTCGCCGACACCGCTTCGGCGCCGGTGACGCTGCACCGACCCGCCAGAACGCCCGCGGCAACGCCGGTGCGCTGGCCCGTCGAGGCCGTGCAGGCGCTGCTGGACAAACCCTTCAACGAGCTGCTGTTCGAGGCCCAGACCGTGCATCGCGCGCATTTCCCCGAGGGCGATATCGAGCTGGCCACGCTGCTGTCGGTCAAGACCGGCGGCTGCCCCGAGAACTGCGGCTATTGCCCGCAGGCGGCCGAGTACGACACGGGCGTGCAGGCGCAAAAGCTCATGGAGGTCGACGAGGTGGTGCGTGCCGCGCAGGCCGCGAAAGACGCCGGGGCCACGCGCTTCTGCATGGGTGCCGCCTGGCGCGCGCCGAAGGATCGCGATGTCGAGAAGGTCGCGGTGCTGGTCGAAGCGGTCAAGGGGCTGGGCCTGCAGACTTGCGCCACGCTCGGCATGCTCGAGCCGCACCATGCGACGCAGCTCAAGGCAGCCGGGCTGGACTATTACAACCACAACCTCGACACTGCGCCCGAGTACTACGACGACGTGGTCAGCACGCGCACCTACCAGGATCGGCTCGACACGCTCGCGCGGGTGCGGGCGGCCGGCATCAGCGTGTGTTGCGGCGGCATCGTCGGCATGGGCGAGGCGCCGGTGCATCGCGCCGGGCTGATCGCGCAACTGGCCAACCTCGACCCGTACCCGGAGTCGGTGCCGATCAACAGCCTGGTGCGCGTGCCCGGCACGCCGCTGGCCGATTCGGAGCCGATCGATCCGCTCGACTTCGTGCGCATGATCGCAGTGGCCCGCATCACGATGCCGACCGCGCGCGTGCGCCTGTCGGCCGGCCGCCAGCAACTGGGCGACGCGGTGCAGGCGCTGTGTTTCATGGCCGGCGCCAATTCGATCTTCTACGGCGACAAGCTGCTTGTGACCGGCAACCCCGACGTGGAAGCCGACGTGCAGCTGCTGCGCAAGCTGGGCCTGCACGCCCGCCGAACCAGCGAGCCGGAGCGCTGCGCATGACGCGCCCTTTCAAGGTGCTGGGCGTCCAGCAAATCGCGATTGGCGGGCCCGACAAGCTGCGCCTGCAGAAGCTCTGGGTCGACATGCTCGGGCTCGAAGTGATCGGCACCTTCCGCAGCGAGCGCGAGAACGTCGACGAGGATATCTGCGCCATCGGCAGCGGGCCGTTCAAGGTCGAGGTCGACCTGATGCAGCCGCTCGATCCTGAAAAGAAGCCCGCGGTTCACACCACGCCGCTCAACCACATCGGCCTGTGGATCGATGACCTGCCGAGGGCGGTCGAGTGGCTCACCGCGCAGGGCGTGCGCTTTGCGCCCGGCGGCATCCGCCAGGGCGCGGCCGGCTTCGACATCTGCTTTCTGCACCCCAAGGCGAGCGACGAGTTTCCGATCGCGGGCGAGGGCGTGCTGATCGAGATGGTCCAGGCGCCGCCCGAGGTCACCGCGGCCTTCAACGCGCTCGGCGCTACGCGTTCAGAACCTTCCTGATCGGCGGTTTCACGTCGGCGCGTTTTGGCGGCAGCATCGGCTGGTGCTCGCGCGCGGGGTTCAGGATGATCGAGGTTGCGGTCTCGGTGAGGATGCAGAACTTGGTCACCACGGCGTCGAGGTGCGCCACATCGATCACCGCGATCTCCAGCACCCAGCTGTCGTCGCCGGTCACGTTGTAGGCATTGACGCACTCGGGCGTCTGCTGCACCAGCTCGACGACGCGCGCATACTCGGCCCGGCCAACGCGGATGATGGCGCGGATGCCGTAGCCCAGCCGAGTCAGGTCGACGGTCGCGCGGTAGCCGCTGATCACGCCGGAGGCTTCGAGCTTGCGCACGCGCTCCGTCACGGCCGGCTGGCTCAGGTGCACGCGGCGGCCGAGTTCGGCCATCGTGAGGCGCGCATCCGCCTGCAGTTCGGCCAGGATGCGGGTGTCGTGCGCGTCGAGCGCGGGGCTCAAGGTGATGTCCATGAAACTCCTTTGAATCAAAGGCATTTTGGCGCCAGAACCATGAAAGAGCCATGGATAACGGGTGTTCGCCTTCATACCATTGAGCCATGAACACGCTCGCATCCTCCAGTGCCGCCACGCAGCGCCCGGCGCGCTCCGGCCTGCCACCGGTCATCCTTCTGTGTCTCGCCGCCACCTGGGTGGTGTGGGGCTCGACTTATCTGGCGATCAAGTACGCCTTGCTGAGCTTCGCGCCTTTTCTGCAGATGGGCTCGCGCTTCGTGTTCGCCGGTGTGCTGCTGGCGGTCTGGATGCGCTGGCGCGGCGCCGCCTGGCCCACCGCGCTGCAGTGGCGCAACGCATTCGTCGTCGGGGCGCTGATGCTGGGTGGTGGTATGGGCGGCACGGCCAGTGCTGAGGTCACGGTCGGCTCGGGGCTGGTGGTCGCTTTTATCGCCGTGATTCCGTTGATGATCGCGCTGCTCAATCTGTTCTGGGGTGTGGTGCCGCGTCTGACCGAGGCGGTCGGCATCGCGCTCGGGCTTGTCGGCGTGTTGATGCTGACGCAGGGCAGCGGTTTCCAGGCCTCGCGCGAGGGACTGGTGGCGATCGTCGTGGCCTGCGTCTGCTGGTCGGTCGGCAGCGTGCTGAGCCAGCGCAGCTTGCCGCTCGCCACCGGCGCGATGGGCTTTGCGAGCGAGATGATTTGCGGCGGCGTGGTGCTGCTGGTGCTCTCCGCGCTGGCCGGCGAAACGCTGGTCTGGCCGCCACAGCCGGTTGCGGTGGCCGCCTGGTTCTACCTGGTGGTGTTCGGCTCGCTGATCGCGTTCAACGCGTACATGGTGCTGCTTGCGCGCGCGCCGGCCGCGCTGGCTTCGAGCTATACCCTCGTCAACCCGGTGATCGCGATGCTGCTCGGCGTGCTGATCGCCGGCGAAACGGTCACCGGCTTCGAGTGGGGCGCCGTGGTCGTGATCCTGGTCGGCGTGCTATTGCTGCTCTGGAAACGAAAGGCTTGAGTTTCATTCCAGAAACACCGCGGAACCGGCTCTGCCGGGCCGCTGGTGTTGCCCCCGTTAGGGGGTTGGCGAAGCGACACGAAGTGCGCGAAGCCTGGGGGCGAGTCCTTTCAAGCGCCGGGTCGACGCCAGAACGCGAGTGTGGCCGCCAGTGCCCACATGCCCGCCGCGCAGCCGCGGTTGAGCCGCTGCAGGCTGCGCCGCGACAACCAGCGCACGGCCTGCGTTCCGGCGGCTGCGTAGGCCAGCATCACGCAGGTATCGAGCGCCACGAAGATCGCGCCGAGCAACAGGTACTGCGCGCCCTGCGGCTTCGTGATGTCGATGAACTGCGGCAGGAAGGCTGCGAAGAACAACACCGTCTTGGGGTTCGACAGCGCCACGATCAGGCTGCGCAGCAGCGCAACACGGCCGTGCGGCCGGATCTCGATGGCGGACTTGGCCAGCGCGGTGCCGAGGTCGGTCGCTTCGCTGCGCCACAGCTTGATGCCGAGCCAGACGAGGTAGGCGACACCCGCCGCGCGAATCACGTTGAACAGCAACTCCGAAGCGGCGAGCAGCGAGCCCAGTCCGAGCGCGACGACCGCGATCAGCGTGACGCTGCCGAGCGACGCACCTGCAATGCCCCAGCTCGCGCGCCGCATGCCGCCGTCGATGCCATTGGACAGCGCCAGCAGCATCGTGGGGCCGGGGATCACGGCCAGTGCGAGCGAGGCGACGACGTAGATGAGCAGGGTGTCGAGGGTCATGGTTTGGTGGCGGGTGGGCGTTGCGACGCGGCACGGGCGCGTGCCAGGGCGGCCTCGACGATGGAGCGCTTGCGCGTGTCGGCGGCCTGCGGTTCGGCGGGTGCGGGTGCTTCTTGGGCCTCGCGCTGGCCGTCATCGCGATGCCTGGCGTGAAGCTGGTAGCGCTGCAGTGCGGCGTCGGCCTGCGCCTGCGACCAGGCCTGCCAGCCGCTGCGGCCCGGCGTCGCATCTTCGAGCGAAATGCAGTCGACCGGGCACACCGGAATGCAAAGCTCGCAGCCGGTGCAGTGCGGCTCGATCACGGTGTGCATGCGCTTGTGGATGCCGAGGATGGCGTCGGTCGGGCAGGCGTCGAGGCAGAGCGTGCAGCCGATGCACCAGGCCTCGTCGATCACCGCCATGCGGCGCGGGCCTTCGGTGCCGAATTCGGTGCCAAGCGGTTGCACCGGCCGTCCGGTGATCGCGGCCAGTCGCGCAATGCCCTCGGCGCCGCCGGGCGGGCACTGGTGAATGCCGGCCTCATCGTTTGCGATGGCCTCGGCATAGCCAGCGCAATCAGGGTAGCCGCAGCGCGTGCACTGCGTCTGCGGCAACGCAGCGTGGATGCGCGCGGCCAGCGGACTCACGGCAGCGCTACCTCTGCTCGGCTCAGCGCGCGGCGCGGCTACGCGTTGTCGTCGTCTTGCGCGCAGCAGCCACCTTCGCCCTTGGGGCCGGCGCCGTCAGTGCCTTGGGCTTGGCCGGCATGGCGCGAATCGTGTCTTCGGCGGTCACGCCCTTGTTCGAGGGCGCGCGCTTTTGCGGCTTGTCGTGCGCCGCGATGAAGGCGAGCGTCTTCGGATAGACCATGTCGCGCCAGCGGCGGCCACTGAAGATGCCGTAGTGGCCCGCGCCCTTGACTTCGTAGTGCTCGCGCTGCGCGGCCGGAATGCCGGTGCAAAGCTGGTGTGCGGCTTCGGTCTGGCCCGAGCCCGAGATGTCGTCGAGTTCGCCTTCGATCGTCAGCAGGGCGCTGCCGTGGATGTCTTGCGGTTTCACGCGCTCGATCTGGCCCTGCGGGTTCTTCACGTCCCAGGTTCCGTTCACCAGATCGAAATCCTGGAACACGGTGCGGATGGTGTCGAGGTAGTAGTCGGCGTCCATATCGAGGACGGCGTTGTACTCGTCGTAGAACTTGCGGTGAGCCTCGACGCTGGCGTCGTCGCCCTTGATCAGATCCTTGAAGTAGTCGTAGTGACTGGTCGCGTGCCGATCAGGGTTCATTGCCACGAAACCGGTGTGCTGCAGGAAGCCCGGGTACACGCGGCGGCCTGCGCCCGCGAAGCCTTGCGGCACGCGGTAGATCACGTTGTTCTCGAACCACTCATAGCTCTTGTTCATTGCGAGGTTGTTCACCGCCGTGGGCGACTTGCGCGCATCGATCGGGCCGCCCATCATCGTCATCGAGAGCGGCAGCGCCTCGCCGCGGCTGGCCATGAGCGACACCGCAGCCAGCACCGGCACGGTCGGCTGGCACACGCTCACCACGTGGCAGTTGCCGTACTCGGCCTGCAGGTGGCGGATGAATTCCTGCACGTAGTTGATGTAGTCGTCGAGGTGGAACGTGCCTTCCGACAACGGCACCAGGCGCGCGTTCTTCCAGTCGGTGATGTAGACCTTGTGGTCTTGCAGCATGGTGCGCACGGTGTCGCGCAGCAAGGTGGCGTAGTGACCCGACAGCGGCGCCACGATCAGCACCACGGGTTGGCCCTTGAGCGTTTGCAGGGTGTGCGGCTCGTCGGTGAAGCGCTTGAAGCGGCGCAGCTGGCAGAACGGTCTGTCGAGTTCGATCACTTCCTGGATCACCACCTCGTCGCCGTCGACCTTCACGCCCTTGATGTTGAACTCGGGCTTTTCGTAGTCCTTGCCGAGGCGGTACAACAGGTCGTAGCCGGCGGCCATGCGCTGTGCCATCGGCAACTGGCTCCACACCGCGCCCGGGCCGTAGAGCCTGGAGGCGGCCTGCGCGAAATCGGAGAAAGGCTCCATCAGGGAGCGCTGGGCTTCGTAGAGTTGATAAAGCACGGATGCCCCTGTGTTTGTAATGTTGCAGTGCAATATAGCAGCAGCGAGGCCTCTGGGAGCTAGGCAGAAACACCCAAAGAGCCGCTTGCCAGTCTCACGACGACCGCCGCCGGCACCGACCCAGGCGACGCGCCGCGGCGGAAAACAGACGGTTACACCACCTTGGCGATGCTGGCGCAGACGTAGTCGATGTTCTTGCTGTTGAGCGCGGCCACGCACATGCGGCCCGTGTCGGTGCCGTACACGCCGAACTCGTTGCGCAGGCGCACCATCTGGTCCTTGGTCAGGCCCGAGTAGCTGAACATGCCGATCTGCGTGGTGATGAAGCTCATGTCTTCTTTCACGCCGGCCGCTTTCAGGCCGTCGACCAGCTTCTGGCGCATGGCCTTGATGCGCACGCGCATTTCGGCGAGTTCCTTTTCCCAGACCGCGCGGCGGGTCGGGTCGTTCAGCACCGCGGCTACCACCGCACCGCCGTGGATCGGCGGGTTGCTGTAGTTGGTGCGAATCGCGATCTTGAGCTGGGACAGCACGCGGCCGGCTTCTTCCTTGTTCTCGCACAGCACCGACAGGGCGCCGACGCGCTCGCCGTAGAGGCTGAAGCTCTTGGAGAACGAGGTCGAGACGAAGAAGGTGAGGCCGGCCTCGACGAACTTGCCGATCACGGCGCCGTCTTCCTGGATGCCGTGGCCGAAGCCCTGGTACGCCATGTCGAGGAAGGCGACCAGGTTCTTTGCCTTGACGGCGGCGATGACCTGATCCCACTGGGCGGCCGTGATGTCGTAGCCGGTCGGGTTGTGGCAGCAGGCGTGCAGCACGACGATGGTGCCGGCCGGGGCGGCGTTGAGCGCGGCCAGCATGCCGTCGAAGTTGACGCCGCGCTTGGCCGCGTCGTAGTACGGGTAGCTTTCGACCGGGAAGCCGGCCTGGGTGAACAGCGCGCGGTGGTTTTCCCAGCTCGGGTCGCTGATCAGCACCGTGGCATTCGGGCTGAGTTTCTTGAGGAAGTCGGCGCCGACCTTGAGGCCGCCGGTGCCGCCGATCGCCTGGATCGTCGCGACGCGGCCGGACTTGACCGGCTCGCTGTCGGCGCCGAACACCAGTCCCTTGACCGCGCTGTCGTATGCCGCGATGCCGTCGATCGGCAGGTAGCCGCGCGCGCTGGGCGCTTTCATCATGTCTTCCTCGGCGGTCTGCACGCAGGCCAGCAGAGGCAGCTTGCCGTTGTCGTCGTAGTAGACGCCGACGCCGAGGTTGACCTTCTTCGGGTTGGTGTCGGCTGCAAATTGCTCGTTGAGGCCGAGGATCGGATCGCGCGGTGCCATTTCGACCGCGGTGAACATAGACATGGAGAAAGTCCTTTGGGATGAAAGCTTCGCGTGTAACCGGACAAGCGCTTAAGCTTTCCGGTTCCCTTGAATTTTACCGGCGCCACCGCCACCTGACGGGAACAGCCATGCCAGAGATCTCCGAAGCCATCACAGACACGCACGACCCCGCTGCCGTCGGCCCCGCGAAAGAGGGCGAATTCATCCGTTTTCCGAACTCCCCGTTCGAGCTGTTCCAGCCCTATCCGCCGGCCGGCGACCAGCCGAATGCGATCGAGGGCCTGGTCGAAGGGGTAGAGAACGGCGAGGTGTTCCAGACCCTGCTGGGCGTCACCGGCTCGGGCAAGACCTTCACCATGGCCAACGTGATCGCGCGGCTGGGCCGCCCGGCCATCGTGTTCGCGCCCAACAAGACCCTGGCCGCACAGCTCTACAGCGAGTTCCGCGAGTTCTTCCCGAAGAACGCGGTCGAGTACTTCGTCAGCTACTACGACTACTACCAGCCCGAGGCCTACGTGCCGCAGCGCGACCTGTTCATCGAGAAGGACAGCTCGATCAACGAGCACATCGAGCAGATGCGTCTGTCGGCCACCAAGAGCGTGCTGGAGCGCCGCGACACGGTGATCGTGGCGACGGTGAGCGCCATCTATGGCATCGGCACGCCCGAGGACTACACCCAGATGCGTTTCATCATGCGGGTGGGCGACAAGATCGGCCAGCGCGACGTGATCGGCCGGCTGATCCGCATGCAGTACACGCGCAACGAGCAGGATTTTTCGCGCGGCACCTTCCGCGTGCGCGGCGACACGATCGATGTGTTTCCGGCCGAGCACAGCGAACTCGCCATCCGCATCGAGCTGTTCGACGACGAGATCGAGACGCTGCAGTTGTTCGACCCGCTCACCGGCCGCATCCGGCAGAAGATCCCGCGCTTCACGGTCTACCCCTCGAGCCACTACGTGACGCCGCGCGACAAGGTCATGACCGCGGTCGAAACCATCAAGCTCGAACTGGCGGACCGGCTCAAGGAGCTGGTGGGGCAAGGCAAGCTGGTGGAGGCGCAGCGGCTCGAGCAACGCACTCGCTTCGACCTCGAGATGCTGGCCGAGATCGGCCACTGCAAGGGCATCGAGAACTACACGCGCCACTTGTCGGGCGCCGCGCCGGGCGATCCGCCGTCCACGCTGACCGACTACCTGCCGAAGGACTCGTTGATGTTCCTCGACGAGAGCCATCAGATGATCGGCCAGCTCAACGCCATGTACAGCGGCGACCGCGCGCGCAAGACCACGCTGGTCGAATACGGTTTCCGGCTGCCGTCGGCGCTGGACAACCGGCCGCTCAAGTTCGAGGAGTTCGAGACGCGCATGCGCCAGGCGATCTTCGTCTCGGCCACGCCGGCCCAGTACGAGAAGGATCATGCTGGCAACGTGGTCGAGCAACTGGTGCGGCCCACCGGGCTGATCGACCCCGAGGTCGAAGTGCGCCCGGCCACGCACCAGGTCGACGACGTGCTCGGCGAGATCCGCCTGCGCGTCGAAAAGAGCGAGCGCGTGCTGATCACCACGCTGACCAAGCGGATGGCCGAGCAGTTGACCGACTACCTGGGCGACAACGGCGTCAAGGTGCGCTACCTGCACAGCGACATCGACACGGTCGAGCGGGTCGAGATCCTGCGCGATCTGCGTTTGGGCGCATTCGACGTGCTGGTGGGCATCAACCTGCTGCGCGAGGGCCTGGACATTCCCGAGGTGTCGCTGGTGGCGATCCTCGACGCCGACAAGGAAGGCTTCCTGCGGGCCGAGCGCTCGCTGATCCAGACCATCGGCCGTGCCGCGCGCAACCTGAACGGCAAGGCGATCCTGTACGCCGACCGCATGACCGATTCGATGAAGAAGGCGATCAGCGAGACCGACCGGCGGCGCGCCCACCAGATCGCCTACAACGAGGCCCACGGCATCACGCCGCGCAGCATCCTGAAGCAGGTGCGCGACCTGATCGACGGCGTCTACAGCGAAAAGACGGGCAAGGAAATGGCCAAGCTCGAGCTGGAGCGCGCCAAGGTCGAGGACATGAGCGAGAAAGACGTCTCGCGCGAAATCAAACGGCTCGAAAAGCTCATGCTCGAGCACGCCCGCAACCTCGAGTTCGAGAAGGCGGCGCGTGTGCGCGACCAGCTGGCGTTGCTGCGCGAGCAGGCTTTCGGCGCGCGCGGCGGCGACAACATCGCCGTGCTGACGCCCGGCGACACGCGCGGCTGAGCGGCGTGTCGGCATCGCTCCTCGGGTTTACCCGGGAGGGGCGAGGGACTTTCTGCTATACTTGACTGAAATACTCAACAACAAAGAAACTCCCGATGAAGGGCTGGCTCCAACCGATTGGCAACACCAATCGACGACGGGTCGGTAAGGGCGGAGACGACGTCACCCAGCCCCACCCGGGTTCGGTGTCATTTCAACGGTAAGCACACCAGGAGCTTGCAATGCGTCTCACAACAAAAGGCCGTTTTGCGGTCACCGCGATGATCGACCTGGCCCTGCGCCAGAACACCGGCCCGGTCACGCTGGCTGCCATCAGCCAGCGCCAACAGATTTCACTCTCGTACCTCGAGCAGTTGTTCGGCAAGCTGCGCCGGCACGAACTGGTCGAGTCGACCCGTGGCCCGGGCGGCGGTTATTCGCTTGGCCGCAAGGCGGCCGAGATCACCGTGGCGGACATCATCGTTTCGGTCGATGAGCCGATCGACGCCACGCAGTGCGGCGGCAAGGAAAACTGCCTCGGCGAAGCCGGCCGCTGCATGACGCACGAGCTGTGGGCGTCGCTGAACCAGCGCATGGTCGAATTCCTCGACTCGGTCACGCTTCAAAAACTGGTCGACGACCAGCTCGCCAAAGGCGTGCAGGTCGAGAACAAGCCGGTCATCAAGCGTGCGATCTCGGCCCAGCCGGTGGTCAAGCCAATGCGGATCAACGCACCGAATTCGGTGTTTGCGCTGGGCAACGTTTTCGCCAAGTCGTGATGTGGTCGGTGCCTTCGGGCACCGCGCCGAACGCCCCCGATTCAACAATCTTCTTCCTCCGCCAGCCCGAGCCAGCCATGGACGTCACTCCTCATTTCCCGATCTACCTTGACTACGGCGCGACCACGCCGGTCGATCCGCGCGTTGTCGACGCGATGATTCCCTGGTTGCGCGAGCATTTCGGCAACCCGGCGTCGCGCAGTCATGCCTGGGGCTGGGAAGCCGAAGAGGCGGTCGAAAAGGCTCGTGGCGAAGTGGCCGACCTGATCGGCGCCGACCCGCGCGAAATCGTCTGGACCTCGGGCGCCACCGAATCGAACAACCTCGCGATCAAGGGCGCGGCCCAGTTCTACAAGGGCAAGGGCAAGCACCTGATCACGGTCAAGACCGAGCACAAGGCGGTGCTCGACACGATGCGCGAGCTGGAACGCCAGGGCTTCGAAGTCACGTACCTCGACGTGCAGGAAGACGGCCTGCTCGACCTCGACAAGTTCAAGGCCGCGATCCGCGCCGACACCATCCTCGCGAGCGTCATGTTCGTGAACAACGAGATCGGCGTCGTTCAGGACGTGGTTGCGCTCGGCAACATCTGCCGCGAAAAGGGCGTGATCTTTCATGTCGACGCGGCACAGGCCACCGGCAAGGTCGAGATCGACATGGCAAAGCTGCCCATCGACCTGTTGAGCCTGGCTTCGCACAAGACCTATGGCCCCAAGGGCATCGGCGCGCTGTACGTGCGCCGCAAGCCGCGCGTCCGGCTGGAAGCCCAGATGCACGGCGGTGGCCACGAGCGCGGCATGCGTTCGGGCACGCTGCCCACGCACCAGATCGTCGGCATGGGCGAGGCCTTCCGGCTTGCCAGGCTCGAGATGAAGGACGACATCGCCAAGGCCGCCGCATTGCAGAAGCGCCTGCTCGACGGCCTGAAGGACGTGGAGCAGGTCTTCATCAACGGCGACCTCGAACGGCGCGTGCCGCACAACCTGAACATCAGCTTCAACTACGTCGAAGGCGAGTCGCTGATCATGGGCATCAAGGGTCTGGCGGTGTCGTCGGGCTCGGCATGCACGTCGGCCAGCCTGGAGCCCAGCTACGTGCTGCGTGCGCTGGGCCGCAGCGACGAGTTGGCCCACAGCAGCCTGCGCATGACGATCGGCCGCTTCACGACCGAGGAAGAGATCGACTACGCGATCTCCACCATCAAGCACAACGTGGCGAAGCTGCGCGAACTCAGCCCCCTGTGGGAGATGTTCAAGGACGGCATCGACATCAGCACGATCCAGTGGTCGGCCCACTGATATCCACGCCCTGATCAAGTTCAAAGAGGTAACCCCATGGCATATTCACCCAAGGTCATCGACCACTACGAAAATCCCCGCAATGTCGGCTCGTTCGAAAAGGGCGACGACTCGGTTGGCACCGGCATGGTTGGTGCACCGGCCTGCGGCGACGTCATGAAGCTGCAGATCAAGGTCAACGCCGAAACCGGCGTGATCGAAGACGCGCGCTTCAAGACCTACGGCTGCGGCTCGGCCATCGCTTCCAGTTCGCTCGTGACCGAGTGGGTCAAGGGCAAGACGCTCGACGAAGCGGCTGCGCTCAAGAATTCGCAGATCGCCGAAGAACTGGCACTGCCGCCGGTCAAGATCCATTGCTCGATCCTGGCCGAAGACGCGATCAAGGCCGCCGTGAACGACTACAAGGCCAAGCACGGCGCCCCGGCGCAAGCTGTATCGGAAGCAGCGGTTCACTGAGATGGCTGTGACGCTCACCGAAGCGGCCGCGCGCCACGTCACACGCTACCTCGGCAAGCGGGGCAAGGGCGTGGGGGTACGGCTGGGCGTCAAGACCACCGGTTGCTCGGGCCTGGCCTACAAGCTGGAGTACGTGGACGAGTTCGCCCCGGAAGACGTCGTGTTCGAAGACCATGGCATCAAGGTGCTGGTCGACCCGAAAAGCCTGGCCTACATCGACGGCACGCAGCTCGACTTCGTGCGCGAAGGCCTGAACGAGGGCTTCAAGTTCATCAATCCGAACGAGCGCGATCGCTGCGGCTGCGGAGAGAGCTTCCGGATTTAGCCCACCCCCGAGGCGGCTCACTTCGTGTAGCCACTTCCCCCTCTAGGGGGCAACACCAGCGGCCCGGCAAAGCCGGTTCCGCGGTGTTCCCCGAGCTGGCACCGACACAGCCGCCGCTGACTTTGCAGGCGGTTTTTTATTGCCATGAATCTCCAAGACACCGATTTCGAACTGTTCGACGTGCCGACGACCTTCGCGCAGGACCGCGCCGCACTCGATGCGCGCTGGAAGGAACTGCAGCGCGAGGCGCACCCCGACCGCTTTGCGGCCCAGGGCGCCTCTGCACAGCGCGTGGCGATGCAATGGTCGGTTCGCATCAACGAGGCCTACCAGCGTCTCAAGAGCCCGATCCGGCGCGCGAGCTACCTGTGCGAGCTGAACGGCTCGCCGATCGAGGCCGAGAACAACACGGCCATGCCGGGCGATTTCCTGGTGCAGCAGATGGAGTGGCGCGAGGCGCTGGAAGACGTGGCTGACGAAACCGGCCTGGATGCCTTGCGCGACGAGGTCGACGCGGGCCGTGCGCGCGCGCTGTCGGCGCTCGACTGGCTGATCGACGAAAAAGGCGACTACCCGGGCGCGGCGCGCCAGGTCAGAGCCCTGATGTTCATTGAGCGTTTTGCCGAGGACATCGATGCCAAAGCCGCGCAGTGGGGACAATAGCGACATGGCATTGCTGCAGATTTCCGAACCGGGCCAGGCGCCCGACCCGCACCAGCGGCGCATCGCGGTCGGTATCGACCTCGGCACCACCCACTCGCTCGTCGCTGCGGTGCGCAGCGGCGTGGCCGAGTGCCTGCCCGATACCGAGGGCCGCGTGCTGCTGCCCTCGGCGGTGCGCTATGTCGACCGCGAGCGCCGCCAGATGGGCTTCGATGCGCTGGCCGCGCGCGCCGGGGATCCGGCCAACACCATCACCTCGGCCAAGCGGCTCATGGGCCGTGGGCTGGCCGACATCGCGAACCGCGATGCCATGCCGTACCGTCTGGTCGACGAAGGCGGCATGGTCAAGGTGCAGACGGCCGCCGGCCTGAAGTCGCCGGTCGAGGTCAGCGCCGAGATTCTGGCGACGCTGCGTTTTCGCGCCGAGGACAGTTTTGACGACGAGGTCTACGGCGCCGTGATCACCGTGCCGGCCTATTTCGACGAGGGCCAGCGCCAGGCCACCAAGGACGCGGCCGAACTGGCCGGCCTCAACGTGCTGCGCCTGATCAGCGAGCCGACCGCGGCTGCCATTGCCTACGGCCTCGACAACGCGAGCGAAGGCGTCTACGCGGTCTACGACCTCGGCGGCGGCACCTTCGACATCTCGATCCTTCGGCTCACGCAGGGCGTGTTCGAGGTGGTCGCCACCGGCGGCGACTCGGCGCTGGGCGGCGACGACTACGACCATGCGCTGGCCGATCTCGTGCTGGCGCAAACCGGTCTGAAGGCCGACAGCGACACCGACAAGGCCGCCTTGCTGGCGGCCGCGCGAGCCGCCAAGGAAGCGTTGTCCGACACCGATTCGATTGCTTTCCAAGCCCAGTTGGCGGGCGCTGAAGTCCGTCTCGATCTGAAACGCGAGCAATTCGACGGAGCTACCCGGCCGCTGACCGACCGCACCATCGCCGCCGTGCGCAAGGCACTGCGCGACGCGAAGCTCAAGCCTGAAGCGTTGCAGGGCATCGTGCTGGTCGGCGGCGCCACGCGCATGCCGCAGATTCGCGAAGCAGTGGCTGCGTTCTTCGGCCGGCCGCCGCTGACCAACCTGAACCCCGACGAGGTCGTGGCGCTCGGCGCCGCGATCCAGGCGAACCAATTGGCCGGCAACGCCGGAGCCAGCGACCTACTGCTGCTCGACGTGATTCCGCTCTCGCTCGGCATCGAGACCATGGGTGGCCTGGTCGAGCGCATCGTGCCGCGCAACCAGACGATCCCGACCGCAATGGCGCAGGATTTCACCACCTACCAGGACGGACAGACCGCGCTGGCCCTCCATGTGGTGCAGGGCGAGCGCGATCTGGTGGCCGACTGCCGCAGCCTGGCGCGGTTCGAGTTGCGCGGCATCCCGCCAATGGTTGCGGGTGCTGCACGCATCCGCGTGACCTTCACGGTCGATGCCGACGGTCTGCTGAGCGTGGGCGCGAAGGAGCAAGGCAGTGGCGTCGAGGCGCACGTGACGGTCAAGCCCTCGTACGGGCTGTCGGACGACCAGATCGCGGCGATGCTGCAGGAAAGCTTTTCGACCGCCGCTGCCGACATGCAGGCCCGCGCGCTGGTCGAAGCCCGCGTCGATGCCGACCGCATGCTGCTCGCGACCCAGAGCGCACTCGACGCCGATGGCGATCTGCTCGAGGCCGAGGAGCGCGCCGCCATCGCATCGCTCATGGTTGCGCTGCGCGAAGCGCGCGGTGCGACCGAAGCAGCAACGGTCGAAGCTGCCACTAAGGCACTGGCCGACGGCACCGAGGCCTTTGCCGCACAACGCATGAACCAGGGCATCGCGCGCGCGCTGTCGGGCCGCAAGGTCGAGTCTCTCTAGAAGCACAAGTAGATGCCCATCATCAAGATCCTCCCGCATGCGGAGTACTGCCCGCAGGGCGCAGAAGTCACCGCGCCAGCCGGCACCTCGATCTGCGAGGCGCTGCTGGACAACCACATCAACATCGAGCACGCCTGCGAGATGAGCGCTGCCTGCACCACCTGCCACGTGCTGGTGCGCCAGGGCTTCGAGTCGCTCAATCCGTCGGACGAAACCGAAGACGATCTGCTCGATCGCGCCTGGGGGCTGGAGCCGCAGTCGCGGTTGAGCTGCCAGGCGATACTGGCGCAGAAGGACGTGACGATCGAGATCCCCAAATACTCGATCAATCACGCCAAGGAGAATCATTGATGAGCGCAGCGCCGGGCCGCCCCGAGCAAGCTCGCACCCCCTTGGGGGGTGGCGAGGACACGAAGTGCCGAGACAGGGGGCACACATGAGTCGCCAGATCGTTCTCGATACCGAAACAACCGGGCTCTCTGCCGAGAACGGCGACCGCGTGATCGAACTCGGCTGCGTCGAGCTGTTCGCCCGCAAGCTGACCGGCAACGACCTGCACATCTACTTCAACCCCGAGCGCGAGAGCCACGAAGACGCCCTCAAGGTGCACGGGCTCACCACCGACTTCCTGCGCGACAAGCCCAAGTTCGCCACGCTGGCGGGCGACGTTGTCGAGTACCTGCGCGGCGCAGAACTCATCATTCACAACGCCGCCTTCGACGTCGGCTTCCTCAACAAGGAGCTCGAACTGGCCGGCCTGCCGCCGCTGCGCACCTTCGTCGGCGAGATCACCGACACGCTCGCGATGGCCAAGCAGGTGTACCCGGGCAAGCGCAACTCGCTCGATGCGCTGTGCGACCGCTTCGGCGTGGATCGCTCCAATCGCACTTTCCACGGCGCCAAGCTCGACGCGCAACTGCTGGCCGACGTCTACATCAACCTCACGCGGGGACAAGACGCGCTGTTGATCGATGTGGCGTCGAACGAGCCCACGCTCGGCATGGCGATCGCGGTGGATCTGCGCAGCTTTGCGCTGCCGGTGCTGCGCGCAGGCGAGCATGAACTGGCCCTGCACGAGGCTGCGTTGCAGCAACTCGACAAAGCCAGCAACGGCCGCACACTGTTTCGCCAAGCTGGCGAAAATGCTGTGGCATAATCGCGGGCTTCGCACGAAAGTGTCGAACATTTCTGGCGGTGCCAGCAGCCCTCGCGGCTGTTCCAGGTACCGCTCGGGGCGGTTAGCTCAGGGGTAGAGCACAGCATTCACACTGCTGGGGTCGGAGGTTCGAAACCTCCACCGCCCACCAATTTCCTTCGTATTTGCGCACGCATGTCGGCCCCGGCCGACGCATGGTTGCGCGTGTCCACCGTGGCGGTCGACGCGCATCGGCGGTAGAAAGAAGCGAAGCGAAAGGAGGCCCGGCATGGCCACATTCCCCGATTTGCCCACCCCGATCACGCCCAACCCGGACGACCCCGCCGATTTGCCGGTTGAGCCCGACCAGGGGCCCGGCACGCCGCCGATCGAACCCGACGAGCCCGGCAGTCCGGCTCGCATGGCATTCCGTCGGGCCGGCGCTTGAACGCAGTCCCGTTGCGCGGCTAAGCTCGCGCGATGGATGAATTCGATTGCGCCGTCATCGGTGCCGGCGTGGTGGGTCTGGCCGTGGCGCGCGAACTGGCGCTCGCCGGGCGCGAGGTAATCGTGCTGGAGGGCGAAGGCGCGATCGGTACCGGCACCAGCTCGCGCAACAGCGAGGTGATTCACGCCGGCATCTATTACCCCAAGGGGTCGCTGAAGGCGCAGTTGTGCGTCGAGGGCAAACACCTTCTCTACGACTACCTCATCGCGCGCGGGCTGCCCCATCGCCGCTGTGGCAAGCTCATCGTGGCCACTTCACAGGCGCAAGTCGCCCAGCTCGACGCGATTCGCGCCAGGGCCGTCGACAACGGCGTCGATGACCTCGAATGGCTCACGGCCGATCAGGCTCGCGAGATGGAGCCGCAGTTGCATTGCCTGGCGGCACTGCATTCGCCCAGCACCGGCATCGTCGACAGCCATGCGCTGATGCTGAGCCTGCAAGGCGAACTCGAAAACGCCGGTGGCGTGGTGGCGCTCAAATCGCCGGTTGCGGGTGCCGAATGTGGGCCCGGGTCGATCGTCCTGGCCGCTGTGGACGGCACGCAACTGCGTTGCCGCAGCGTGGTCAATGCGGCAGGGCTGGGCGCACCTATGTTGGCGAAGCGGTTCGACGGGCTGCGTGCCGATGCCGTGCCGACCGCGTACTTTGCCAAGGGCAACTATTTCACTCTGGCCGGCCGCGCGCCATTCACGCGCTTGATCTACCCGGTGCCGGAAGCGGCGGGCCTCGGCGTCCATCTCACGCTCGATCTGGGCGGGCAGGCCAAATTCGGGCCTGACGTGCAATGGGTGGATTCTCCGCAGGATCTGGTCGTCGACCCGATCCGGAGCGAAGGCTTCTATGCCGAGGTGCGCCGCTACTGGCCGGCGCTTGCAGACGGCGCGCTCGTGCCCGGCTACGCCGGCATCCGGCCGAAGATCTCCGGGCCGGGCGAGCCGGCCGCCGACTTCATGATCCAGGGGCCGGCGCAGCACGGCGTGGCGGGGCTCGTCAATCTGTTCGGCATCGAATCCCCCGGGCTGACCAGCAGCCTGGCGATAGCCCGCCGCGTTGCGCAATTGCTGGCAAAAGTCTGAGCGCGGGCACGAAAAAGACCCGCGCAACCCATGTACGATGGAACGGCACGCCGCTTGCAGGCGTGCGGTGGCCGGCGCGGTGCCGGCGCAACTCACGGAGGGACGATTTCAATGACTGCATCCACTCAAAACCTCGAAGCGGCTGCCAACGCGGTGGCTGAAGATCTGGCGAACGACGTGCGCGGCGTTCTGGCCAGCAAGGAACTCGACGCGGTCCCCCACATCAAGGCGCTGCGCCAGCGGGTGGATGCCAAGTTGGCGATCGCCCGTGAACTGGCCGCCGAAAAGGGCAAGCTCGCCGCCAAGAAGGCGCGCGACGCGGCCGACACCGCCAACGCCTACGCGCACGATGAACCGTGGCAGATCGCCGGTGCCGCCCTCGCGGTCGGCGTGCTGGTGGGTCTGCTGCTTGGCCGCCGCAGCTGAGCGCGCGGCCCTACACGCGCAACGCCCGCCGCCTGAACGCCTGAATCGCAGGCTGGAGGCCTGTCGATGAAGCTCATGTCGCTGTTCGGGCTGGACGCCCGGCTGCGTCGGCTGCGCATTGCGGCCGGTGAGGGCGCGCTGGCGGCGGAAGACCGCGTTCAGCTGGTGCGCATGGCATGGGAGGACGAGAAGCGGCGTCTCAAGCAGATGCTGGTTCTGGTGATCGCCGTGCTGGGCCTCACCACGGTCACGGTGGCCTTGCTGTCGGTGGCAGTGGTGGTGCATTTCTGGGACACGCCGAGCCGCACCACGGCGGCCTGGTCGGTGGCCGGGGTATGGATCGCGCTCTGGCTGAGCGCCGTGGTGGCACTCGTGTCGACGCTGCAAGGTGCGAAGAGTGCCTTTGCACCCACCCGTCGCGAGTTCGAGCGCGACTGGGAATGGGCACAACAGCGCTTTGGCCTGGGTGGAGATCACGACGAGGAGGGCGACGCTGCCGCACCTTCCCCGCGTCCGGCCACGCAGGCGGAACTGCTCGCCCGCATCGAACGGCAGCGCCAGCGCATTGCGGTGCTTGAAACACCAGCGCCGGCGGCGACGCCCGGCGCCCCTCCACCCGACGAATCGCCAGCCGCCGCGGCGTTGCGCATAGCGCGGCAGCATCCGGTTGCTTCCGGCGTGGCTGCCGCCGCGGTGGTGGCAGCCCTCGGGCCGCGCCGATTGCTGCGGTGGGCCGCACTGATCGCGCCCGTGCTCTGGCGCATGCGTTGAACGGATGAGCGCTCAGGCGCTCTTCAGCGCCTTCGCGGCCTCGCGCACCAGCGCGGGGCCGCGGTAGATCAACCCGGTGTAGATCTGCACCACGTCGGCACCGGCCGCGATCTTGGCCCTGGCATCGGCCGCATTCAAAATGCCGCCCACGCCGATGATCGGGAACCCCTTCCCCAATGCTGCACGCAGCTGCGCAACCACACGGTTGCTGGCCTCGCGCACTGGCGCGCCCGAGAGGCCGCCGCTTTCGTTGCCGTGCGGCAGGCCCGCCACCGCATCGCGCGCCAGCGTGGTGTTGGTCGCGATCACGCCATCCATGGCGTGGCGCTTGAGCGTCGCGGCAATCACGGCAACCTGTGCTTCTTCGAGATCCGGCGCGATCTTCACGAACAGCGGCACGCGCTTGCCGTGCGCCGCGGCCAGTGCCTCCCGCCGTTGCGCCAGCGTGCCCAGCAGCGCATCGAGCGCCTCGTCGCTTTGCAGCGTGCGCAGGTTGGCGGTGTTGGGGCTCGAGATGTTGATCGTCACGTAGTCGGCGTGCGGATACACCCCTTCGAGGCACAGCAGGTAGTCGTCGGTGGCGCGCTCGATCGGGGTGGCCGCGTTCTTGCCGATGTTGAGGCCGAGCAGCATCGGGCCCGAACGGCCGGCGCGCTTGCGAAACCGTGCGCGCTGCACGTTCGAGATGAACGCATCGAGCCCTTGGTTGTTGAAGCCGAGGCGGTTGATCAACGCTTCGCGCTGCGGCAGGCGGAACATGCGCGGCTTGGCATTGCCGGGCTGCGCTTTCGGGGTGACCGTGCCGACCTCGACGAAGCCAAAGCCCATGGCTGCGAAGGCGTCGATGCAGCGTGCGTTCTTGTCGAGCCCGGCGGCAAGGCCGACCTTGTTGGGAAAGCTCAACCCCGCCAGCGTGACCGGGTCTTCCACGCGCGCGGCCGTGTAGACGCAGGCCAGCGGTGTGTTCTGCGTGCGGGCCAGCCCGTCGAGCGTGAGTTCGTGCGCATGCTCCGCGTCGAGGCCGAACAGGAAAGGGCGGGCGAGGGCGTAGGGCAGCAACAGCGACATCGGATAATCCAGGGCTTCAGACAGACAACGACAACCCAGGATTCTCCCCGATGACCGCCAGCCCGCTCCCCCAAGACGAACTCAAGACCCAGGTCGGCCGCGCCGCGCTCGACTACGTGGTGGCCGGCGAGATCGTCGGCGTCGGCACCGGCTCGACGGTCAACAAGTTCATCGAGGCGCTGGCGACGATCAAGCACACGATCCGCGGCGCGGTGTCGAGCTCGGTGGCTTCGACCGAACGCTTGCGTGCGCTCGGCATCGAGGTGTTCGACAGCAACGAGGTGGAGGAACTGGCCGTGTACATCGACGGCGCCGACGAGATCGACGGCCACGGTTTCATGATCAAGGGCGGTGGCGCGGCGCTCACGCGCGAGAAGATCGTCGCTGCGCAGTCCCGGCGTTTTGTCTGCATTGCCGATCTGTCGAAGCGGGTCGAGGTGCTTGGCGCGTTTCCGTTGCCGGTGGAAGTGATTCCGATGGCGGCGCGCCGCGTGATGCGCCAGTTCGAACGGCTGGGCGGACTGGCCCAGGTGCGCGAGCGGGACGGCCTGCCGCTGGTCACCGACAACGGCCAGCACATCGTCGACGTGACGGGCCTGAAGATCACCGATCCGCTCGCGTTCGAGACCGAGGTGAGCCAGTGGCCCGGCGTGGTGACGGTGGGCGTGTTCGCGCACCAGAAGGCCGACGTGTGCCTGCTCGGCACACCGGACGGCGTTCAGACGCTTGTCTTCGGCGGCGCGGCGTCGCTCAGAACTTGATGCCGGCCGGGTTGCTCTGCGTCGGGCCGGTTGCGGCGGGTGGAGGAGCCGGCGCAGCCGCCGGTGCGGGCGCTGCCGCGGGACGCGGGGGCGCTGCCTGTTGGACCGCCACCAGCGGTTGGGCCGGCGGACGGTTGTAGCCTGCCGGCAATTGGTTGCTCTTGGGGTAGCCGGCCGCGTCGAGGTACTGCGACCACTCACCGTCCGAATAGCCCTTGAGCTGCTGCGCGCCGATGGTCAGCAGCGGCAGCGAGTTCTGCCCGCTCAGGCGCTGGAGTGCGTCGATGTCTTCGTTGGTCTTGACGATGCGTTCGTCGAACGGAATGCCACGCGTGGTCAGCATCGAGCGCGCGGTGCCGCAGGGTACGCAGTCTTCGCCGGTGTAGATCGTGACCGGGTAGCGCTGAACCACCAGGCGCAATTCGTACGGCAGGCCCGCGCCGGTGGCGCCAGCCGCCGCGCCGCCGCCGCGTGGCGCGGTGGGCTGCACGTTGGCGGCCGGCGGCTGATCCGAGAAGGTGACCTTGCCATTCTTGTCGACGTTGCGGTACACGGGCTGCGCGATGGCGCCAGCGGCGACCAGCAAGAAGGCAAGCGCAGTGAGACGGGGGGTGGAAAGGGTCATCGGAAACTCCGGGTCAACGAATGACCCGAGTATCCATCAGGCCGCCTCGACTTCGGCCATGCCCTGGTGGCGCAACAGTGCATCGAGCTGCGGTTCGCGGCCGCGGAAGGCCTTGAACGACTCCATCGCGCTGCGGCTGCCGCCGGCCTCGAGAATCGCCTGCCGGTACTTGCGGCCGGTCTCGATGCTCGGCTCGCCATTGCTGCCCACGGTTTCCTCGAAGGCCGCATAGGCGTCGGCGCTCAGCACCTCGGCCCACTTGTAGCTGTAGTAGCCGGCTGCGTAGCCGCCCGAGAAGATGTGGCTGAAGGTGTTGGGCGTGCGGCTGAACTCGGGCGAGGGCATCACCGCGACCTCGCTGCGCACCTCGCCCAGCAGCGCCATCACCGCGCCGGGAGCGGCCGTCGCGGCGTCGTAGCGCGTATGCAGCAGCATGTCGAACAGCGAGAACTCGATCTGGCGCAGCGTCTGCAGGCCGCTCTGGAAGTTCTTGGCCGCGGTCATCTTGTCGAACAGCGCGCGCGGCAGCGGCGCGCCGGTGTCGACGTGCGAAGTCATGTGCGAAAGAACGTCCCACTCCCAGCAGAAGTTCTCCATGAACTGGCTCGGCAGCTCGACCGCATCCCATTCGACGCCGCTGATGCCCGAGACATCGCGCTCGTTGATCTGCGTGAGCATGTGGTGCAGGCCGTGGCCGAACTCGTGGAACAGCGTGGTCACGTCGTCGTGCGTGAGCAGCGGCGGCTTGCCGTCGACGCCTTCGGCGAAGTTGCAGACCAGTTGCGCGATCGGCGTTTGCAGCGCGCCGGTGTCGGGCCGCAGCCAGCGTGCGCGCACGTCGTCCATCCAGGCGCCGCCGCGCTTGCCGGCGCGCGCCGACGGGTCGAGGTAGAACTGGCCGATCTTCTGCCCTGCGCGCTCGATGCGGTAGAACTCGACGGCCGGGTGCCACACCGGTGCGCCGTCGCGTTGGATGTTCACTTCAAACAGCGTCTCGACAATCTTGAACAGGCCGGCCATCACCTTCGGCGCGGTGAAGTACTGCTTGACCTCCTGTTCGCTGAAGGAATAGCGCGCCTCCTTGAGCTTTTCGCCCACGTAGCTCCAGTCCCAAGGCTGCGGGTCGCTCATGCCAAGCTGCTCGCTCGCGAATGCACGCAGGTCGGCCAGGTCGCGCTCCCCGTAGGGCCTGGCCTTGGCGGCGAGGTCGCGCAGGAACTTGATCACCTGGTCGGGCGAATCCGCCATCTTCGGCACCACCGAGAGTTCGCCGAAGTTCTTGTAGCCGAGCAACTGCGCTTCTTCCTGCCGCAGAGCGAGGATCTCGCGGATCAGCGCCGTGTTGTCGAGCGCCGGATCGCCGAACTCGCTGGCGCGCGTGACATACGCGCGGTAGAGCGTCTGGCGCAACGCGCTGCTTTTTGCAAACTGCATCACGGGCAGGTAGCAAGGCATCTTGAGCGTGAGCTTGTAGCCTTCCTTGCCCTCGGATTCGGCCGCCGCACGCGCGGTACTGACCACGTCTTCGGGCACGCCTTCGAGTTCGCCCAGGGCCGCGTAGTACGCGAAGGCATCGGTGGCGTCGAGGGCGTTCTCGCTGAACTTCTGGCTCAGCTCGGCCTGGCGTTCCTGGATCGCGGCAAAACGCTCCTTGGCTGCGCCCTGCAATTCGGCGCCGCCAAGCACGAAGTTGCGCACCGCGTACTTGTGGGCCTGGCGCTGCTCGGGGTTCAGCGTGGCCGGGTCGATCGCCTTGTACTTGGCGTAGAGACGCTCGTCGGAGCCGAGCCGCGTCCAGAACGCCGTGACGCGCGGCATGGCGTCGTTGTAGGCGGCGCGCAGTTCGGGCGTGTCCGCCACCGCATTGAGATGGCCGATCGCGCCCCAGGCGCGGCTGAAACGCTCGGTCGACACATCGAGCACCTTCGCAATGGCCAGCCATTCGGCCGGGAACGCCGGCGCGGTGACGGTCTGCAGCGCGGTATCGGCCTCGGCCAGCAGCACGTCGACCGCAGGGGCAACATGCTCGGGCCGGATCTGGTCGAACAGCGGGAGGTCGGTGAAGTCGAGGAGCGGATTGGGGTTCATGGTTTCAATCAATTTGCGGCGCGTTCGGCCGCTTCAAGGGTGTTCACCAGCAACATCGTGATGGTCATGGGGCCCACGCCGCCGGGCACCGGCGTGATCCAGCCGGCCACTTCGCGCACGCCGTCGAAGTCGACATCGCCGCAGAGCTTGCCTTCGTCGGTGCGGTTCATGCCGACGTCGATCACGACCGCGCCGGGCTTCACCATGTCGGCCGTGAGCACATTGCGCTTGCCGACGGCGGCGACGATCACGTCGGCCTGGCGCGTCATGGCGCCGAGGTCGGGCGTTGCGCTGTGGCAGATGGTCACGGTGGCGCTCTGGGCCAGCAGCATCAGCGCCATGGGCTTGCCGACGATGTTGCTGCGGCCGATCACCACCGCATGCTTGCCGCGCAGCTTGTAGCCGATGGACTCCAGCATCTTCATGCAGCCGTAGGGTGTGCAGGGCCAGAAGCCGGGCGCGCCGGTCATGAGCGCGCCTGCGCTCGCGACGTGGAAGCCGTCGACGTCCTTGGCCGGCGAGATGGCTTCGATGACCTTTTGCGCGTCGATGTGGGCGGGCAGCGGCAACTGCACCAGGATGCCGTGGATGGCGGGGTCGTTGTTGAGCGCATCGACGCGTGCCAGCAGGTCAGCTTCGCTCAGTTCGGCCGGGTACTTTTCCAGGACCGAGTGCAGGCCGTTGTCTTCGCAGGCCTTGACCTTGTTGCGCACGTAGACCTGGCTGGCCGGGTTTTCGCCGACCAGCACCACGGCGAGGCCGGGCGTGACGCCTTTCGTCCTGAGGGCGGCGGCGCGGGAGGCGACCTCGGTGCGCAGGGTGCGGGACAGCGCGGTGCCGTCGATCAATTGAGCCGTCATGGGTTTCGATTCTCCAAGTAAAAACGCCCGCTGACGCAGGCGTGGCGGGCATTCATGGCTATCGCGGCGATAGGGTCGTCTAGGCCTTGGCCGGGGCGGCCTGCCCGAGCGCGATCTTGAGCAGATCGGCCACGGTATTGGCGTTGAGCTTCTCCATGATGTTGGCGCGGTGCGCTTCCACCGTCTTGATGCTGATGCCGAGGTCGTCGGCGATCTGCTTGTTCAGGCGACCGGCGACGATGCGCTCGAGCACCTGTGCCTCGCGGCCGGTGAGCTTGGACAGCAGCGCGTCGCGGCTGGCCGATTGCTGGTGCTGCGCAAAGGCGCCGCGGGCGTGCTCGAGCATGCGCTCGACCAGCGTGACCAGTTCCTCGTCGTTGAAGGGCTTCTGGATGAAATCCATCGCACCCTTCTTCATCGAGTCGACCGCCATCGGCACGTCGCCGTGGCCGGTGATGACGACGATCGGCAGCGGCGAGCGGCGCTCGATCAGCCGATCCTGCAACTCGAGACCGGTCATGCCGGCCATGCGGATGTCGACGATCAGGCAGGCCACTTCGCGCGGGTCGTAGCGCGACAGAAAGGACTCGGCCGAATCGAAACAGCGCACCCTGTAGTCCTTGCCTTCCAACAACCACTGGAGGGAATCGCGCACTGCTTCGTCGTCGTCGACGACGTAGACCGTGCCCTTCTTCGGAATCAAACTCATGCGGGTACCTTTGCCTCGTCGCTTGCTACGGAATTGATAGCGTCAAGCACCGGAATCCAGAAGGAAAAACGGCACCCGACGACCTCTGAACCATTGTAGAGGTTCTCTGCCTGCATACGGCCGCGGTGCGACTCGACGATGGTGCGGCACAGGTTCAGCCCGATGCCCATGCCTTCGGGCTTGGTCGAGAAGAAGGCCTCGTAGAGCCGGTCCATCACCTCGGGCGCCAGGCCCATGCCGGTGTCCTGCACCGAGAACTCGACGGCATTCTGGCCTTCGGCCATCCTCGGCAACACGCGCAGCTCGACGCTGCGGCGCGCCAGCGGCCGATCGGCCGCGTCGATCGACTCGGCTGCGTTCTTCAGCAGATTGACCAGCACCTGCTCGATCAGGATCGGATCTACGCGCAGGATCGGCAGCCGCGCCGCCACGTAGTGGTTGAGCCGCACGTTGCGCCGGCGCAGTTCGATACCGGCCAATTCGACCGCTTCGCTGACCATTGCGCCGACCTCGGCCGGCGTGCGGTTCGGCTCGCTGCGCTTCACGAAGGAGCGGATGCGCTGGATGATCTGGCCGGCACGCTGCGCCTGCTTGGACGTTTTGTCGAGGGCCGCCAGCAACGCTTCGTTGTCGATGGTCTGGCCGCGGATGCGCGAGGCCATGCCGTTGCAATAGTTGGTGATGGCGGTCAGCGGCTGGTTCAGCTCGTGTGCCACGCTGGAGGCCATCTCGCCCATCGTGATCAGGCGGCTGGCGGACTGCGCGCGATCCGCCTGTGCGGCCGACAGATCCTCGGCGTCGCGCCGCGGTGTGATGTCGGTGGCGATCACCATCTGTGCCAGCCGGCCGTCGACCCAGGTCAGGTAGCGCGAGCGCACTTCGAGCCACTTGCCGAGCTCGGGCACGAAGATCTCGTTGTTGGCCGGCTGCGCGCCGGTCAGCGTGTCGATCGGCAGGCCGGCGAACGGGTCGACGTCGTCCAGCCCCTCGTCGTGCGCCTGGGACGCCGGCACGCCAGCCTGCGCCACCATGCCGAGGTGGCCGATGGTGTCGGAGCCGAACCAGCTGCGGTAGAGCTTGTTGGCGAACAGCAGTTCCTCGCTGCCGAGCGGTGCCACCGACACCGAGGCGTCGAGCGCTTCCAGCACCGTGGTGAAGCGCTCGTGCGAGGCCGACAACTGCTCGCGGATGCGCGTGGGCTCGGTGATGTCGGTCATCGACGTCATCCAGCCGGTTTGATGTCCGCGCGCATCGATCAGCGGCGACACGTACAGGCGGGCGCTGAACACGCTGCCGTTCTTTCGCTTCACGCGCACCTGAAAGCCGCCGGGCAGGGCGCGGCCATGCAGCTCTTCCTCGAGCCGCTCGTTCATCACCTCGCGGTCGGATTCCAGCCAGTAGGGGAAAGGCGGCGTCTGGCCGACCAGCTCGGACTCGCTCCAGCCGGTCATCGCGCAGAACGCCGCGTTGACGTAGGTGATGCGGCCTTCGAGATCAAGCACGCGCATGCCGGTCAGCATGGAGTTCTCCATCGCCCGGCGGAAGTTGGTTTCGGCCATCAGCGCCTGTTGTGCCTGCAGGCGCCGCCGGGTGTGGCGCCACGTGCCGATCAGCATCCAGCTGGTGAGCACGCTGAGCGCGACCACCAGCCAGAACAGCCCGTTGCCGACGATGCCCTGCGAGGTGCGGTAGGCCTGTGCGCGCAGCAGCAGGCCGTTGCCGACCGGTGACACCGGTACCTCGTATTCGTTGGTGTGCTCGGCCCAGGGCAGCAGCCGCGCGCCGGCCTCGCGCGGATTGACGGTGTTGCCGGCGATCAATCCGTCCTTGGCGTCGAGCAGCGACACCGCATAGCGTGCCGACACCTCGGGCGGGATGCCGTAGCGCAGCAGCCCGTCGATCGAGAACTCCCCGAGCACCACGCCGGCAAACAGGCCCTGGTCGAACAGTGGAATGTGGAGCTGCAGCAGGCTTGGCGGATCGCTGCCCGCCACCGGCTGCGAAAACACCGGCTGGCGCAATTCGCGCGCGAGCGCGTAGTTGGTTTCGATATCGCCCGGACGCAGCACCTCGCCGATCGCATGTTGCTGGGCCGGATGCAGGCTGGGTGCCCCATAGGCCGCGCGCACACGGCGCCGGTCGTCGATCCAGGTCACGGCCTGCAGCTCGGGGAACTGGCTCACCAGCGACTCGGACCGGCTCGCGAACTCGGTCGGATCGATCTCGCGATTGGATGCATCGCGCGCGATGCGCATCAGCTGCTCCTGCCGCTCGAGTAACCGCAACCGCACGCGCTGCTGGGCGTATTCGACATCGCGCTTGACCGACTCCTGCTCGCGCCCGAGCTCTTCGGCGCGCAGATACCAGAAGGCCGACACGATGGCCGCCAGAAACAGCAACACCGCTGCCAGCGGCGCCAGCATGGCGACCGCGTCCTGCAACACCGGCGTTTGCCTGCGCCACCAGCGGCGCCACCACGACAACGGCGACGCGCTCACGACCTGGCGCGCTGCAGTGACGGGGGAAGAGAGGGGCATCGCGCGAGTTTAGGGGAACCCCCGACTTGTGCCGCTGGACACGCCTGAAATGGCTTTCGATGGGGCAGGCGATTAGCTGCCCCATCGCCCAACAAGTACTGCAATACGTTTCATAATAAGAAATCGATACGCACCATTTGAAATCTCTAAAAATTTGTGCGAAACTGCCGCGCGATGCAAACCCGGCGGTAAATTGCTGCCATCCACATCCAGGAGACAAACAACATGTCGGCAAATCCCGAGAATCTTTTTGGCTCGGCCGCGAACGACGCGGACAGGCAGGAAACGCGTGAATGGATGGACGCACTGTCCGCCGTGATCCAGAGCGAGGGCCCGGAGCGCGCCCACTTCCTGCTCGAGCAACTGCTCGAACATGCGCGCCAGAACAGCATCGACATGCCGTTCTCGGCCAACACCGGCTACGTCAACACCATCGAGCCCGACCAGGAAGCGCGCTGCACCGGCAACATCGAAGTCGAAGAGCGACTGCGCGCCTACATGCGCTGGAATGCGATGGCGATGGTGGTCAAGGCCAACCGCCATCACCCTGTCGATGGGGGCGACCTCGGTGGCCACATCGGCTCGTTCGGCTCGCTGGCCCACATGTTCGGCGCCGGCTTCAACCACTTCTGGCACGCCGAGAGTGAAAACCACGGCGGCGACTGCCTCTACATCCAGGGCCACGTGTCGCCGGGCGTCTATGCGCGCGCCTACCTCGAAGGCCGCCTGACCGAAGAGCAACTGCTGCACTTCCGCCAGGAAGTCGACGGCAAGGGCCTGTCGAGCTACCCGCACCCGAAGCTGATGCCCGAGTTCTGGCAGTTCCCGACCGTGTCGATGGGCCTCGGCCCGCTGATGGCGATCTACCAGGCCCGCTTCCTCAAGTACCTGCACGCCCGCGGCATCGCCAACACCGAGAACCGCAAGGTCTGGGTGTTCTGCGGCGACGGCGAAATGGACGAGGTCGAGTCGCTCGGCGCCATCGGCCTGGCCGCCCGCGAGAACCTCGACAACCTGGTGTTCGTCGTCAATTGCAACCTGCAGCGCCTCGATGGCCCGGTGCGCGGCAACGGCAAGATCGTGCAGGAGCTCGAAGGCGAGTTCCGCGGCTCGGGCTGGAACGTGATCAAGCTGCTGTGGGGCAGCGAATGGGATCCGCTGCTGGCGCGCGACAAGGATGGTGCGCTCAAGAAGCTCATGATGGACACGCTCGACGGCGACTACCAGGCCTTCAAGGCGAACGACGGCGCGTATGTCCGTAAGCATTTCTTCGGCCGCGATCCGCGCACGCTCGAGATGGTTGCCCACATGACGGACGACGAGATCTGGCAGCTCAAGCGCGGCGGCCACGACCCGAAGAAGGTCTATGCAGCGTTCCATGCGGCCGTCAACCACACCGGCCAACCGACGGTGTTGCTGATCAAGACCGTCAAGGGCTTCGGCATGGGCAAGAGCGGCGAGGGCAAGAACAACGTGCACCAGACCAAGAAGCTCACCGACGAAGACATCAAGGCGTTCCGCGACCGCTTCAACATTCCGATTCCCGACAGCCAGCTGGCCGAGATTCCGTTCTACAAGCCGGCCGACGACACGCCCGAAATGCAGTACCTGCACGAGCGCCGCAAGGCGCTGGGCGGTTACCTGCCGCATCGCCGCACCAAGGCCGATGAGAGCTTCACGGTGCCTTCGCTGGAAACCTTCAAGTCGGTGGTCGAGCCCACGGCCGAAGGCCGCGAGATCTCGACCACGCAGGCCTATGTGCGCTTTCTCACGCAGCTGCTGCGCGATCAGGCGCTCGGCCCGCGCGTGGTGCCGATCCTGGTCGACGAAGCGCGCACTTTCGGCATGGAAGGCCTGTTTCGCCAGATCGGCATCTACAACCCCGCAGGACAGCAGTACACCCCGGTCGACAAGGACCAGGTCATGTACTACCGCGAAGACAAGGCCGGCCAGATCCTGCAGGAAGGCATCAACGAAGCCGGCGGCATGGCCAGCTGGATTGCGGCAGCCACGTCGTACAGCACCAACAACCGCATCATGGTGCCGTTCTATGTGTACTACTCGATGTTTGGCTTCCAGCGCATCGGCGACCTGGCCTGGGCGGCCGGCGACATGCAGGCGCGGGGCTTCCTGCTCGGCGGCACCTCGGGGCGCACCACGCTGAACGGCGAAGGCCTGCAGCACGAAGACGGCCACAGCCACATCCTGGCCAACACCATCCCGAACTGCGTCAGCTACGACCCGACCTTCGCGCACGAAGTCGGCGTCATCCTGCACCACGGCCTCAAGCGCATGGTCGAGCGCCAGGAAAACGTCTACTACTACCTGACGCTGCTCAACGAGAACTACCCGATGCCCGGCCTACAGCCCGGCACTGAGGAACAGATCATCAAGGGCATGTACCTGTCCAAGCAGGGGCCGGCTCTGAAGGCCAAGGCGCCGACCGTGCAGCTGCTCGGCAGCGGCACGATCCTGCGCGAGAGCTTCGCGGCGCAGGAACTGCTCGAGAAGGACTGGGGCGTGAGCGCGAGCGTGTGGAGCTGCCCGAGCTTCAACGAACTCACGCGCGACGGCCAGGATGCCGACCGCTGGAACCTGCTGCACCCGACCGACACGCCGCGCGTGCCGTTCATCGCGCAGCAACTCGCTGCCAGCACCGGCCCGGTGGTTGCCTCGACCGACTACATGAAGGCCTATGCCGAGCAGGTGCGTCCGTTCATTCCGAAGGGCCGTACCTACAAGGTGCTGGGCACAGACGGCTTCGGCCGCAGCGACTTCCGCAGCAAGCTGCGCGAGCACTTCGAGATCAACCGCCATTTCATCGTGGTGGCCGCACTCAAGGCACTCAGCGAAGACGGCACGCTGCCGGCCGCCAAAGTGGCTGAAGCGATCAAGAAGTACGGCATCGACGCCGACAAGATCAACCCGCTTTACGCGTAATCATCAACGCCACAAGGCGGGAGACACACAACATGGCAACAGTGGAAGTCAAAGTGCCGGACATCGGCGATTTCGATGAAGTCGCGGTGATCGAGGTGCTGGTGAAGGTGGGCGACACGGTCAAGGCCGAGCAGTCGCTGATCACGGTGGAGTCGGACAAGGCGTCGATGGAAATCCCGTCGAGCACGGCCGGCGTGGTGAAGGAACTCAAGGTCGCCGTTGGCGACAAGGTCAAGGAAGGCTCGGTCGTGCTGGTGGTGGAGGCCGAAGGCGCCGCCGCCGCTCCCGCCCCTGCAGCCGCTGCGGCCCCTGCAGCCGCGCCTGCCCAGGCGGCTGCACCCGTGCCTGCTGCGGCGGCGCCTGCAGCGGCGGCTGGCCCGATCGACGTCAAGGTGCCGGACATCGGCGACTTCAAGGACGTGGCCGTCATCGAAATCCTGGTCAAGGCCGGCGACACGATCAAGGTCGAGCAGTCGTTGATCACGGTCGAGTCGGACAAGGCGTCGATGGAGATTCCCTCGTCCGCCGCCGGCGTGCTGAAAGAGCTCAAGGTCAAGGTCGGCGACACGGTCAACATCGGCGATCTGATCGCGGTGATCGAAGGCTCGGGCGGCGGTGCTGCGGCACCCGCGGCCGCACCGGCCCAGGCTGCAGCCGCGCCTGCGCCGGCCACCGCATCGGCTCCCGCTGCTGCGGCGCCGGCGGCGTCCGCAGCAGCAGCGCCTGCTGCGCACCAGCCGACGGTGGCTCCCAGCGCCGGTCTGCCGCACGCATCCCCCTCCGTGCGCAAGTTCGCGCGTGAGCTCGGCGTGCCGCTGGAAGAGGTCAAGGGTTCGGGGCCGAAGGGGCGCATCACGCAGGAAGACGTCCAGGGCTTCACCCGCGCCGTGATGAGCGGCCAGTCCAGCACCAAGGCGGCCGGCGCGAAGGCACCGGCGGGCGGCGGCGGTGCCGATGGTGCGGCGCTGGGCCTGATCCCCTGGCCCAAGGTCGACTTCACGAAGTTCGGCAGCGTCGAGCGCAAGGATCTGTCGCGCATCAAGAAGCTCAGCGGTGCCAACCTGCACCGCAACTGGGTGATGATCCCGCACGTCACGAATAACGACGAGGCTGACATTACCGAGCTCGAGGCTTTCCGCGTCTCCACCAACAAGGAGAACGAGAAGTCCGGCGTCAAGGTGACGATGCTGGCCTTCGTGATCAAGGCGGTGGTGGCGGCGCTGAAGAAGTTCCCGGATTTCAATGCCAGCCTGGACGGCGACACGCTGGTCTATAAGCAGTACTACAACGTTGGCTTCGCGGCCGACACGCCCAACGGGCTCGTGGTGCCGGTGCTGAAAGATGCCGACAAGAAGGGCATCCTGCAGATCAGCGTGGAAATGGGCGAACTCGCCAAGAAGGCGCGCGACGGCAAGCTGGGCTCGGCCGACATGCAGGGTGGATGCATGTCGATCAGCTCGCTCGGCGGCATCGGCGGCACGCACTTCACGCCCATCATCAATGCGCCCGAAGTCGCCATTCTGGGCCTGTCCAAGGGCCAGATGAAGCCGGTATGGGACGGCAAGCAGTTCGTGCCGCGCCTGACGCTGCCGCTGTCGCTGTCGTACGACCACCGGGTGATTGACGGAGCTTTGGCGGCGCGCTTCAACGCGTACCTGGGGCAGGTGCTCGCCGACTACCGCCGCATCCTGCTATGACCACGGTGGTGGCCGCCCGCAAGGGCGGCCAGGTGGCAATGGTGGCCGACTCGCTCGTGACCTTCGGGGACACGCGCATGTCGCAGCGCATGGAGGCCAACCGCAAGATGTTCAAGGTCGACGATGCGGCCGGACAAAGCGTGATGGCGGTGGCCGGCTCGGCCGCGCACTTCCCTGCGTTGCGGCATGCGCTGGCCAGCATCTCGCGCGAGGAGCTGCGCCTGGGCAGCAAGGACGAGGTGTACCGCACCTTTCTGCAGTTGCATCCGGTGCTGAAGGACTCGTTCTTCCTGCAGACCAAGGAAGACGAGCACGAGCCCTACGAATCGAGCCAGTTCACCGTGTTGCTGGCCAACCCGAGCGGCATCTACGGCATCTACAGCTACCGCGAAGTGTTCGAGTTCAAGGAGTTCTGGGGCATCGGCTCCGGACGCAGCTTTGCACTCGGCGCCATGCATGCGGCTTACCCCAAGGCGCGCAGTGCGCTGGAAGTCGCGCAGGCCGGCATCGCCGCGGCTTGCGAATTCGATCGCAATTCGGCCGAACCGGTCGACGTTCTCACACTCAAACTCAAGGTGTCCAAATGAGCGAACAACAAATTCAGGTGCCCGACATCGGTGACTTCGACGAAGTCGCGGTGATCGAGGTGCTGGTGAAGCCAGGCGACACGGTCAAGGTCGAGCAATCGCTGATCACGGTCGAATCGGACAAGGCCTCGATGGAAATCCCGTCATCGGCAGCAGGCGTGGTCAAGGCGCTGGCGGTGAAAGTCGGCGACAAGGTCAAGCAAGGCTCGGTGGTGCTGACGCTGGAAGTCGATGGCGCCGTGGCGCCCGCTGCTGCGCCGGCAGCAGCCCGCGCGCCGGCCGCCGCAGCAGCGAAACCGGCCGCAGCGCCGCCCCCGGCGCCGGCCCCCGCAGCTGCATCGAGTTATGGCGGCGCGGTCGATGTCGAATGTGATGTGGTTGTTCTCGGCGCTGGCCCCGGCGGTTATTCGGCCGCCTTCCGCGCGGCCGACCTCGGCCTCAAGGTGGTGCTGGTCGAGCGCTACGCGACGCTCGGCGGCGTTTGCCTGAACGTCGGCTGCATTCCATCGAAGGCGCTGCTGCACGTTGCGTCGGTGATGGACGAGGTCAAGCACTTCGAGTCGCTTGGCGTCACGTTCGCAGCGCCGACGGTCGACCGCGCCAAGCTGCTGGGCCACAAGAACAAGGTGGTGGGCAAGCTCACCGGCGGCCTGACCGCGATGGCCAAGATGCGCAAGGTGACCGTGGTGCGCGGCGTCGGCAATTTCATCGACCCGTACCACCTCGAGGTGGAAGAAACCTCGGGCACGAGCTGGGACACGACCGGCAAGAAGCAGGTCGTCAAGTTCCGCAACGCCATCATCGCGGCTGGCTCGCAGTCGGTCAGCCTGCCGTTCATGCCGAAGGACGATCCGCGCATCGTCGACTCCACGGGCGCGCTCGAGATGGGCACCGACCCGAAGCGCATGCTGATCCTGGGCGGCGGCATCATCGGCCTCGAAATGGGCACGGTGTATTCGACCCTCGGCGCACGGCTCGACGTGGTCGAAATGCTCGACGGCCTGATGCAGGGCGCCGACCGTGACCTGGTCAAGGTCTGGCAGAAGATGAACACGCCGCGCTTCGACAACATCATGCTCAAGACCAAGACCGTGGGCGCCGAAGCGACCAAGGAAGGCATCAAGGTCACGTTCGAGGGTGAACAGGCGCCGAAAGAGCCGCAGGTCTACGACCTGGTTTTGCAGGCCGTGGGCCGCAGCCCGAACGGCAAGAAGATCAGCGCCGAGAAGGCCGGCGTGGCCGTGACGGATCGCGGCTTCATCAACGTCGACATCCAGATGCGCACCAACGTGCCGCACATCTTCGCGATCGGCGACATCGTCGGCCAGCCGATGCTGGCGCACAAGGCGGTGCATGAGGCGCACGTGGCGGCCGAGGTCATCGCGGGCGAGCAGAAGGGCGACAAGGAACTGTCCAGCGCCGCCTTCAACGCCCGCGTGATCCCGAGCGTGGCCTACACCGACCCCGAGGTGGCGTGGGTCGGCCTCACCGAAGACCAGGCCAAGGCCGAAGGCATCAAGGTCAAGAAGGGCCACTTTCCGTGGACGGCTTCCGGCCGCGCCATCGCCAATGGCCGCGACGAAGGCTTCACAAAGCTGCTGTTCGACGCCGAGACGCATCGCATCCTGGGTGGCGGCATCGTCGGCACCCATGCGGGCGACATGATCGGAGAGATCGCGCTGGCCATCGAGATGGGCGCGGACGAAGTCGACATCGGCAAGACCATCCATCCGCATCCGACGCTGGGCGAGAGCATCGGCATGGCGGCGGAAGTGGCGCACGGCACCTGCACCGATCTGCCGCCTTCAAAGCGTTGAACCTGCAGGCGCAGCAGTGCCGCCCATGAAAAAACCCGCCGCCGGCGGGTTTTTTCATGGGGGCGGTCGATGACCGCGCTGCCGTGGGTTCAGTCGCCAGCCTTGGCGGACGGCCCCTGCGCCGCTTCGACCCGGCGCGCGCCATTGAAGCGTCTTTGCCAGTAGCTGCCCGTCATGTCTTCGACGCGCACTTCCGCGCCGGGTTTCGGAGAATGGATGAACTTGCCTTCGCCGACGTAGATGCCGACATGGCTGAATGCGCGCCGCATGGTGTTGAAGAAAACCAGATCACCCGGCTTCATGTCGGCGCGCGCCACCGGCTGGGTGGCTGCGGCCTGCTCTTCAGCGCGACGCGGCAGCACGAGGCCGACCGTCTGGTTGTACATGGCGCGGACGAAGCCGCTGCAATCGAACCCCGTTTCGGCGGTGTTGCCGCCGCGGCGGTAGGGAACACCGAGAAATCCGATGGCGCTCACCACGAGTTCGGAGGTGCGGTCGGTCACCGTCTGGCGAACTTGATCGAGTTGCCCGATCAAACCCTTGTCGCCAAGCACGCGTTCCATGTCGTCTGAGCGTTCCTGGTGCGGCGCAGCATGCGCTGCGAAGGCAAGGAGGAGGGAAGCGGGTAAGACGAAAAAACGCATGGTGCGTAGGATATTGATGACAAACAGTGATGTCAATTTCATGCGAGTTCGCGATTTTGCATGTAAGTGCTTGTCCTGCATATGTTTTTTTTAAAATTCGTTATGTGATATGTAAAGATGCACCGATTCGGATCGCGCCCTGTCACGGCGATGTAATCCGAAAGTTTGTTAAACAGCTTCAATGGCTTGCAACGGGTCTTTAACTTCCGACTTCACAAACCTGAGGAACGGCAATGCATAGCAAATTCGGGGCCCGTTGGTGGTGCACGCGGGCCGGCTGGCTCATTGCGGGTGTTTGCTGCGGTGCAATAGCTGCACCGCGACCGGTCATTCTGGTCAGCGGGTTCGACCATCCGTGGGGCGTGAGTTTTCTGCCCGAAGGCAGATTCCTGGTGACGGAACGACCGGGGCGGCTGCGCGTGGTCGAGGCCGACGGCAAGCTCGGCGCCGCTGTCACGGGCCTGCCGGCCATTGCGGCCGGAGGCCAGGGCGGCCTGCTCGACGTGCTGGTCGACTCGGCGTTTGTGCGAAACCGCACCGTGTACTTCTGTTTTTCGGAGCCCGAGGCGGGCGGCGGCAGTGCCAACAGCACCGCGCTGGCAAGCGCGCAGCTGTCGGCCGACCGCAGCCGGCTGGAGGGCTTGAAGATCCTTTTCAGCCAGAAGCCCAAGTTCGCCAGCCGCTCGCACTTCGGCTGCCGCATCGTCGAGTCCGGCGACGGCAACCTGTTTCTCACGCTCGGCGACCGCTTCAGCCGCAAGGAAGATGCGCAGACGCTCGACAACCACCACGGCAAGGTGATCCGCATCCGGAAAGACGGCACGGTGCCGAACGACAACCCCTTTGTGGGCAAGGCCGGCGCGCTGCCCGAGATCTGGAGCTACGGCCATCGCAACGGCCAGGGCGCTGCACTCGCGTCGGACGGCCGTTTCTGGATGACCGAGCACGGGCCGCAGGGCGGCGACGAGATCAACGTGGCGCAAGCCGGTCGCAACTACGGGTGGCCGGTGATCACCTATGGCGAGAACTACGGCGGCGGCAAGATCGGCGATGGCCTGACCGCGAAAGACGGCATGGAGCAGCCGCTGCATTACTGGGTTCCTTCGATCGCGCCCTCGGGCATGACCTTTCTCACGAGCGATCGCTACGGCGCCGGCTGGAAGGGCAACCTGTTCGTCGGCTCGCTGAAATTCGGCTATCTGGACCGCATCGAGCTCAAAAATGGCAAGGTCGTGGCCGAGCACAAGCTGCTGCAGGAGGGCCGGGCGCGGATCCGCGACGTCAAGCAGGGGCCGGACGGGCTGCTGTACGTGCTGACCGATGAATCGAACGGCCAGCTGATCCGTTTGATGCCGGATTGATCGGGCGGCCGGCGCGACCTGTTCGGTGGTACGGTCTAGCCCCCGTTTCAAAAGACACCCGCTCCCATGCTGCTCGACGCCTCCCAATCCCAACTCGTGCTGGTCGACTACCAGGCACGTCTGATGCCGGCGATCTTCGAAGGCGATGCGGCCGCGGCCAATGCGGTGCGGCTCGGCCAGCTTGCAAAACTGGTCGACGTGCCGGTGTTCGGTACCGAACAGAACCCGTCGAAGCTCGGCGAGAACCTGGCCGCGATTCGCGCCCTGTGCCAGCGCACCTTGTCCAAAATGCATTTCAGCGCCGTGGAAGAGGGCCTGGGCGAATGGCTGCGCGTGCCGGCCAAAGCGGCGCCGCAAGGAAACGCGCGCAGCCTGCCCAAGCATCTGCAGAAGCCGCCGGCTGCGGCCGAAGAGCGCAACACCATCGTCATTGCAGGCTGCGAAGCCCATGTCTGCCTGCTGCAGACCGCGCTCGACTTGCTGGAAGACGAGTTCGAAGTCTGGGTCGTGACCGACGCCTGCAGTTCGCGCACCGAGCGCAACCGGGACGCCGCGTTCGACCGCCTGGCCGGTGCCGGCGCCGAACTCGTGACCACCGAGATGGTCGGCTTCGAGTGGTTGCGCAGTGCCGAGCATCCCGCGTTCCGCGAATTCCAGGCGCTGATCCGCTAGTCAGGAGACAACTGCATGGGTGCCTACAGCGACTTCTACCGCCGTTCCGTCGATGACGCCGAGGCTTTCTGGGCCGAGCAGGCGAATCTGATCGACTGGCAGACGCCTCCGCGGCAAATCCTCGATGCAAGTCGCCCGCCGTTCGCGAACTGGTTCGTCGGTGGCACCACCAATCTCTGCCACAACGCGGTCGACCGGCACCTGGCTGCGCGCGGCGACCAACCGGCGCTGATCTTCGTCTCGACCGAAACCGGCGTCGAACGCAGCTACAGCTTCGCCGAACTGCATGCCGAGGTTCAGCGCGTGGCTGCGAGCCTGATCGAACTCGGCGTAGGGCAGGGCGACCGCGTGCTGATCTACATGCCGATGATTCCCGAGGCAGCGTTCGCCATGCTGGCCTGTGCGCGCATCGGCGCGATCCACTGCGTTGTGTTCGGCGGCTTCGCGAGCGGCTCCCTCGCCTCGCGCATCGAGGATGCCGAGCCCAAGGTGGTCGTCAGCGCCGATGCAGGCTCGCGCGGCGGCAAGGTGCTTGCCTACAAGCCGTTGCTGGACGAGGCCATCCGGCTGTCGAAACACAAGCCCGCCAGCGTGCTGCTGGCCGACCGTGGCCTGGCCGCCATGGAGTTGGTGGCGGGCCGCGACCATCTGATGGCCGCCCTGGCCCGCAAACACCTGAACGCCGTGGTGCCCTGCGTCTGGCTGGAATCGACCGCCATCAGCTACACCATCTACACCAGTGGCACCACCGGCAGGCCGAAGGGCGTGCAGCGCGACACCGGCGGCTATGCGGTGGCGCTGGCGGCCAGCATGCAGCACATCTTCGACGGTCGGGCCGGCGAAACCTACTTCTCGACCAGCGACATCGGCTGGGTCGTGGGCCACAGCTATATCGTCTACGGGCCGCTGATCGCCGGCATGGCGACCCTCATGTATGAGGGCTTGCCCACCCAAGGGCTGGATCGGCAGCCGGATGGCGGCATCTGGTGGCGCCTGGTCGAAAAGTACAAGGTCACCGTGATGTTCAGCGCCCCGACCGCGGTGCGCGTGCTCAAGAAGCAGGATCCGGCGCTGCTGAAGAAATACGACCTGTCGAGCCTGCGCGCGCTCTTCCTGGCCGGCGAGCCACTGGACGAGCCGACCGCGCGCTGGATCAGCGACGGGCTCGGCGTGCCGATCATCGACAACTACTGGCAGACCGAATCGGGCTGGCCGATCATCACCATCGCCAATGGCGTCGAGAAGAAGCCAAGCAAGTTCGGCAGCCCCGGTGTGCCGATGTACGGCTGGCGCGTGAAGATCCTGCACGAGTCGACCGGCGAGGAACTCACCGCGCCCAACCAGAAGGGCGTCGTCGTGATCGAGGGCCCGACACCGCCCGGCTTCATGCAGACCGTCTGGCGCGACGACGCGCGCTTCGTCAACACCTACTGGAACAGCATTCCCGGCAGGATGGTCTACTCGACCTTCGACTGGGGCATCCGCGACGAAGACGGTTACTTCTACATCCTGGGCCGCACCGACGACGTGATCAACGTGGCCGGCCACCGCCTCGGCACGCGCGAGATCGAGGAAAGCATTTCCGGCCATGCCGACGTGGCCGAGGTTGCGGTGGTCGGTGTCGCCGATCCGTTGAAGGGGCAGGTGGCGATGGCCTTCGTCGTGCCCAAGTCGGGCCATGCGGCAACCGATGCCGACGCGGCGCTGAAGCTCGAAGGCGAAATCATGAAGCGCGTCGCGGACCAACTCGGCGCGCTGGCGCGGCCCGCGCGCGTGCGCTTCGTGACAGCGTTGCCCAAGACGCGCAGCGGCAAGCTGTTGCGGCGCGCGATCCAGGCCGTGTGCGAGCAACGCGATCCGGGCGACCTGACCACCATCGACGATCCGGCCTCGCTGCAGCAAATCAGACAATCGATGACGCCTTGAAAGCCTGGTGAAAGGCTCGCATGTTGTGTCACATTCAACGTGGCACAATGCCGGGGTACCTAGGCCCCTTCCCCAGCCACAGTCGCATCCGCCAATCGGTTCAGCCGTGTCGCGGAAGGTTTCTTGAACCAGCTAGTGCTTCCTCCAGGGAAGCGAAGGTCAGCGCAATATGAGCAACTCGACGCCGTCGGCGTACCAAGCCTATCAGGGCAATACCTACCTCTTCGGCGGCAATGCGCCCTATGTCGAAGAGATGTACGAAAACTACCTCGCCAATCCGGGCAGCGTGCCTGACAACTGGCGCTCGTATTTCGACGCACTCCAGAACGTGCCCGCCACCGACGGCAGCAACACCAAGGACGTGGCGCACCTGCCGGTGATCAACGCCTTCGCCGAGCGCGCCAAGCAGGGCACCACGCGTGTGGTGCAGGCCAGCGGTGCCGACTCCGAACTCGGCCGCAAGCGTACCGCGGTGCAGCAACTGATCGCCGCCTACCGCAACGTCGGCGCCCGCTGGGCCGATCTCGATCCGCTCAAGCGCACCGAGCGGCCGTCCATTCCCGAACTCGAGCCCTCGTTCTACGGCTTTGCCGACGCCGATCTCGAAACGGTGTTCAACACCAGCAACACCTTTTTCGGCCGCGAAACGATGTCGCTGCGCGACCTGTTGAACGCCCTGCATGAAACGTACTGCGGCACGATGGGCGCCGAGTACATGTACACGACCGACCAGAACCAGAAGCGCTGGTGGCAGCAAAAGCTCGAGAGCGCGCGCACCAACCCGCAACTGAGCGTCGAGCAGAAGAAGCATGTGCTGAACCGCCTGACCGCCGCCGAAGGCCTCGAGCGCTTCCTTCACACCAAGTACGTCGGCCAGAAGCGTTTTTCGCTGGAAGGCGGCGAAAGTTTCATCGTTGCGATGGACGAGCTGATCAACCAGGCCGGCGCCAACGGCGTGCAGGAAATCGTGATCGGCATGGCCCACCGCGGCCGCCTCAACGTGCTGGTCAACACGCTCGGCAAGATGCCGGCCGACCTGTTCGCCGAGTTCGACCACACCGCACCCGAAGACCTGCCGAGCGGCGACGTCAAGTACCACCAGGGCTTCAGCTCGGACGTGACCACGCCCGGCGGCCCGGTGCATTTGAGCCTCGCGTTCAACCCGTCCCACCTCGAAATCGTGAACCCCGTGGTCGAAGGCTCGGTGCGCGCGCGCATGGACCGTCGCGGCGACACGGAAGGCGACTCGGTGCTGCCGATCATCGTGCACGGCGACGCGGCCTTTGCCGGCCAGGGCGTCGTGATGGAAACGCTGGCGCTGGCCGAGACCCGCGGCTACTACACCGGCGGCACGGTGCACATCGTCATCAACAACCAGATCGGTTTCACCACCAGCGACCCGCGCGACAGCCGCTCGACGCTGTACTGCTCGGACATCGTCAAGATGATCGAGGCGCCGGTGCTGCACGTGAACGGCGACGACCCCGAAGCCGTGGTGCTGTGCACGCAGCTCGCATTGCAGTACCGCCAGGAATTCAACAAGGACGTGGTGGTCGACATCGTCTGCTTCCGCAAGCTGGGCCACAACGAGCAGGACACCCCCTCGCTCACCCAGCCGCTGATGTACAAGAAGATCGCCCAGCATCCCGGCACCCGCAAGCTCTACGCCGACAAGCTGGCCGCGCAAGGGCTGGGCGACACGCTCGGCGACGACATGGTCAAGGCGCAGCGCGCCGCCTTCGACGAAGGCAAGAACACCATCGATCCGGTGCTCACCAACTTCAAGAGCAAGTACGCGGTCGACTGGACGCCCTTCCTCAACAAGAAGTGGACCGACGCCGGCGACACCGCCATTCCGACCGCCGAATGGAAGCGACTGGCCGAGCGCATCACGACCGTGCCGGCCGGCTTCACCGTGCACCCGCTGGTGAAGAAGGTGCTGGACGACCGCGCCGCCATGGGCCGTGGCGACGTCAACATCGACTGGGGCATGGGCGAGCACATGGCTTTCGCCTCGCTGGTGGCCAGCGGCTATCCGGTGCGCCTGTCGGGCGAAGACAGCGGCCGCGGTACCTTCACGCACCGCCACGCCGTGCTGCACGACCAGAACCGCGAAAAGTTCGACGAAGGCACCTACACGCCGCTGCAGAACGTTGCCGACAACCAGGCGCCGTTCGTCGTGATCGATTCGATCCTCTCGGAAGAAGCCGTGCTGGCCTTCGAGTACGGCTATGCCTCGAACGACCCCAACACCTTCGTGATCTGGGAAGCCCAGTTCGGCGATTTCGTCAACGGCGCGCAGGTCGTGATCGACCAGTTCATCGCATCGGGCGAAGTGAAGTGGGGCCGCGTCAACGGCATCACGCTGATGCTGCCGCACGGCTACGAAGGCCAGGGCCCGGAACACAGCTCGGCACGCATCGAACGCTTCATGCAACTGAGCGCCGACACCAACATGCAGGTCTGCCAGCCGACCACGGCCAGCCAGATCTTCCACCTGCTGCGTCGGCAGATGGTGCGCAACCTGCGCAAGCCGCTGATCATCATGACGCCGAAGTCGCTGCTGCGGAACAAGGACGCGACCTCGCCGCTGTCCGAGTTCACCAAGGGCGGTTTCCAGACCGTCATTCCCGACAGCAAGGAGCTCAAGGCGGAGAAGGTCAAGCGCGTGATCGCCTGCTCGGGCAAGGTCTACTACGACCTGGCCAAGAAGCGCGAGGAACGCGGCGGCGACGACGTGGCGATCCTGCGCGTCGAGCAGCTCTATCCGTTCCCGCACAAGGCCTTCGGTGCCGAACTCAAGAAGTACCCGAACCTGGTCGATGTGGTGTGGGCGCAGGACGAGCCGCAGAACCAGGGCGCCTGGTTCTTCGTGCAGCACTACATCCACGAGAACATGCTGGACGGCCAGAAGCTCGGCTACTCCGGCCGTGCCGCGTCGGCCTCGCCGGCTGCCGGCTATTCGCACCTGCACCAGGAACAACAAAAAGCGCTGGTCGACGGCGCGTTCGGCAAGCTCAAGGGCTTCGTGCTGACCAAGTAATTCCAACCTCACGACACAACTTAGAAGCACGCGAAGCGGAGCCAAACTCAAATGTCTATCGTAGAAGTCAAAGTCCCCCAGCTGTCCGAATCGGTGGCCGAAGCCACCATGCTCACCTGGAAGAAGAAGGTCGGCGATGCCATCGCCATCGATGAAATCCTGATCGAAATCGAGACCGACAAGGTCGTGCTCGAGGTGCCGGCGCCCTCGGCCGGCGTGCTGGCCGAGATCGTCCAGCCCGACGGGGCCACGGTACTGGCCGAGCAATTGATCGCGAAGATCGATACCGAAGGCAAGGCCGGCGCCGCGGCGCCTGCTGCAGCCGCGGCACCCGCCGCCGCAGCACCTGCAGCGGCACCTGCCGCAGCCGCTGCTGCCACCGGCGGTTCGAAGTCCGACGTGGCGATGCCGGCAGCTGCCAAGCTGCTGGCCGACAACAAGCTCGGCACCGGCGACGTGGCCGGCTCGGGCAAGGACGGCCGCGTCACCAAGGGCGACGTGCTCGGCGCCGTTGCTGCCGGCGCCACCGCCAAGGCCGCACCGGCACCCGCCGTGGCCGCACCGGCCGCCAAGCCCGCGCTGCAACAGGTCAGCGCACCCACCGGCGCGCCGGATCTGGGTGATCGCCCCGAACAGCGCGTGCCGATGAGCCGCCTGCGGGCGCGCATTGCCGAACGCCTGCTGCAATCGCAGTCGTCCAACGCCATCCTGACGACCTTCAACGAGGTCAACATGGGCCCGGTCATGGAGATGCGCAAGAAGTTCCAGGACGTGTTCACCAAGGAACATGGCGTCAAGATCGGCTTCATGAGCTTCTTCGTGAAGGCCGCCGTGCATGCACTCAAGAAGTACCCGGTGCTGAATGCCTCGGTCGACGGCAACGACGTGCTGTACCACGGTTACTTCGACATCGGCATTGCAGTCGGTTCGCCGCGTGGCCTGGTGGTGCCTATCCTGCGCAATGCCGACCAGATGAGCTTTGCCGACATCGAGAAGAAGATCGCCGAATACGGCAAGAAGGCGCAGGAAGGCAAGCTGGGCATCGAAGAGATGACCGGCGGCACCTTCTCGATCAGCAATGGCGGCACCTTCGGCTCGATGCTGTCGACCCCGATCATCAACCCGCCGCAGTCGGCCATCCTCGGCGTGCACGCCACCAAGGATCGTGCCGTCGTCGAGAACGGCCAGATCGTGATCCGTCCGATGAACTACCTCGCGATGAGCTACGACCACCGCATCATCGACGGCCGCGAAGCCGTGCTGGGCCTGGTCGCGATGAAGGAAGCGCTGGAAGATCCGTCGCGCCTCCTGTTCGATATCTGATCCACCCCCAGTCTTCGCGCACTTCGTGTCGCTTCGCCAACCCCCTGCAAGGGGGCAACACCAGCGGCCCGGCAGAGCCGGTTCCGCGGTGTTCTGGCGAGGAGCACTTCTTGAAAGAGGTTTATGTCCAAACAATTTGATGTCATCGTCATCGGTGGTGGCCCCGGCGGCTACATCGCGGCAATCCGCGCGGCGCAACTCGGCTTCAATGTCGCCTGCATCGACGAGTGGAAGAACGCCAAGGGCGGCCCGGCACTGGGCGGCACCTGTACCAACGTGGGCTGCATTCCTTCCAAGGCGCTGCTGCAATCGTCGGAGCACTACGAGCATGCCGGCCACGGCTTTGCGGACCACGGCATCAAGGTGGAGGGGCTCAGCCTCGACATCGGCAAGATGCTGGCCCGCAAGGACCAGGTCGTGAAGCAGAACAACGACGGCATCACCTACCTGTTCAAGAAGAACAAGATCGCGTCGTTCCATGGCCGCGGCTCGTTCGTCAAGGCGGGCGACGCGGGCTACGAGATCAAGGTGGCGGGCGCGACCGAAGAAACGATCAGCGGCAAGCAGATCATCATCGCGACCGGCTCCAACGCGCGCGCGTTGCCGGGTACGGCATTCGACGAAGAAAACATCCTGTCGAACGACGGCGCGCTGCGCATCGGCGCCGTGCCGAAGAAGCTGGCGCTGATTGGCTCCGGCGTGATCGGCCTCGAGATGGGGTCGGTCTGGCGCCGCCTCGGCGCCGAAGTGACGGTGCTCGAAGCGCTGCCGACCTTCCTGGGCGGTGTCGACGAACAGATCGCCAAGGAAGCCAAGAAGGCGTTCGACAAGCAGGGCCTGAAGATCGAACTCGGCGTCAAGGTCGGCGAGATCAAGTCGGGCAAGAAGGGCGTCAGCATCGCCTGGACCAATGCCAAGGGCGAAGCGCAGACGCTCGATGTCGACAAGCTGATCGTGTCGATCGGCCGCGTGCCGAACACCATCGGCCTCAACGCCGAAGCGGTGGGCCTCAAGCTGGACGAACGCGGCGCCATCACGGTGGACGACGACTGCAAGACGAACCTCCCGGGCGTCTGGGCGATCGGCGACGTGGTGCGCGGCCCGATGCTCGCGCACAAGGCCGAGGAAGAGGGCGTGGCCGTGGCTGAGCGCATTGCCGGCCAGCATGGCCACGTCAACTTCAACACCGTGCCGTGGGTGATCTACACGCACCCCGAGATTGCATGGGTCGGCCAGACCGAGCAGCAGCTCAAGGCCGCGGGCCGCGCCTACAAGGCCGGCACCTTCCCGTTTCTGGCGAACGGCCGCGCACGCGCGCTGGGCGACACGACCGGCATGGTCAAGTTCCTGGCCGATGCGACAACCGACGAGATCCTCGGCGTGCACATGGTGGGCCCGCAGGTGAGCGAGCTGATCTCCGAAGCAGTGGTGGCGATGGAGTTCAAGGCGAGCAGCGAAGACATCGCACGCATCTGCCATGCACACCCCTCGCTCTCGGAAGCGACCAAGGAAGCGGCGCTGGCCGTGGACAAGCGCACCCTGAACTTCTGATCTCTTGAGCGTCAAAAAGGCCTACGAAGCGGAGCTCGCCACGCGCGGGTTCCAGAGCGATCCGGCGCAACTGCGCGCGGTCGAAGCGCTGGATCGCTGCGCCGGCGAATGGGCGGCCTACAAGGAGCAGCGCTCCAACGCGTTCAAGAAGCTCATCCGCCGGCCGGAGATTCCGCGCGGCGTCTACATGTACGGCGGCGTCGGGCGCGGCAAGAGCTTCCTGATGGATCTGTTCTTCAACGCGGTGCCGCTGCGGCGCAAGACACGCCTGCACTTCCACGAGTTCATGCGGGAGGTGCACCGCGAGCTGGCCGATCTGCAGGGAACAGTCAATCCGCTCGACGAACTCGGCCTGCGGATCTCGAAGCGCTACAAGCTCATCTGCTTCGACGAGTTTCACGTCGCCGACATCACGGACGCGATGATTCTGCACCGGCTGCTGGCTGCGCTGTTCGACAACGGCGTGGGCTTCGTCACGACCTCGAACTTCAAGCCCGACGACCTGTATCCGAACGGGCTGCACCGCGACCGCATCCTGCCGGCGATCGCGCTGCTCAACGAGAAGCTCCAGGTGCTGAGCGTCGACAACGGCACCGACTACCGGCGTCGCACGCTCGAGCAGCTGCGCATGTACCTCACGCCGAACGGCGCGGCGGCCGACCACGAGATGCGCGACGCCTTCGACAAGCTGGCCGAAACCGCCGACGAGAATCCGGTGCTGAAGATCGAAACGCGCGAGATCCACGCGCGGCGCAAGGCCGGTGGCGTGGTCTGGTTCGATTTCAAGACCCTGTGCGGCGGCCCGCGCTCGCAGAACGACTACCTCGAGATCGCAACCCAGTTCCACACGGTTCTGTTGTCCGATGTGCCGCAACTGTCGGTGAACCGGGCCTCCGAAGCACGCCGGTTTACCTGGCTGGTCGATGTGTTCTACGATCGTCGGGTCAAGCTGATCCTGTCGGCCGAGGTCGCGCCCGAGGCGTTGTACACCGACGGGCCACTGGCCCACGAGTTTCCCCGCACCGTCTCCCGGCTCAACGAAATGCAGTCGGCCGAGTTTCTGGCGCTCGAGCGCCGCACGGTCGACACCCGCCTCACATGAAGAAGATCACGCTTTCGCTGTTGTTCGCTGCCGTGGTCTGGCCCGCATGGGCCCAGACGGGCGCCACCACGGGCGGACTCAACCCCGAAGTCGAGCGCGCGCGCATCGCGACCGAACGCCAGGCGCTCGACAAGCGTGTTGCCGCCGAGCGCGCGGCCTGCTACCAGAAGTTCGCGGTCGAAGACTGCCTCGTGGACAGCCGCAGGCGGGCGCGCACGGCCTCGGACGACCTGAAGCGGCAGGAGGCTGCGCTCAACGACGTCGAACGCAAGCGCCGCGCGGCTGCGCAACTGCAGCGGATCGAGGACAAGGCCGCGCCGCAGCGCGCGCAGGAACAGGCGGCGCAGCACGAGCGTGCCGGCGAAGCCCAGAAGGCGCGCGAAGAGCGGGCCGCTGGCCATGCGACCAGCCGTGAGGGGTTGGCTGCACAAGAGGCAGAACGCCAGCGCGCGTTCGAGGCCAAGCAGCGCGCGCATGTCGAGGAACAGGCCAAGCTCGCGCGCCAGCGTGGCAAGGCGCCTTCGATGGTGCAAGAGCAGGAGAACAAGCTGGAAAAGGCGGCAAAGCATCGTGCCGAGGTCGAACGGCGCAACGCCAGTCGCGACAAACCGCGATCCGCGCCGCTGCCTGCGGCGCCCTGAACTCAATGCTCCTTGGGGAGCGCCTCGAGCTTGAGGATCGCAATGCAGAGGTTGTCGCCGGTTCCGCGCGCCCGTTTGCGCGCTTCGGCCACCAGCAACTCGACCGCCGCCCGGGGTGATTGCTCGGCCACCACCGCGCCCATCTCCTCGGGCGTGAAGTAGTGCCAGAGCCCGTCGCTGCAGGCCATGAGCACGTCGCCGGGCTTGAGCCGCGTCAACTGGTGCGTGACGATCGGCGGGGGTGCAGCGGCCATGCCCAGGCATCCCAGCAGGATGTTGCCCTGCGGATGCACGTTGGCCTCTTCCTCGTTGAGCTCGCCGCGGTCGATCAGCGCCTGCACGTAGGAATGGTCGAGCGTGCGCTTCACCAGCCTGCCGCGCTGAAAGTGGTAGATGCGCGAATCGCCGGCATGGATCCAGGCACCGTCGCCGCCCGGGTTCATCACGAAAGCGGCCACGGTGCTGTGCGGCTCCTGCTCGCTCGACTGCGCCGTGAGCTTGATCACCGTGTGGGCGTCGTTCACGATCTGGCGCAGCAAGTCATGCAGGTCGTCCGTGGCCGGCGCATAGCGGCTGAACAGCTGCTTGGCGGTCATGAGCACCTGATCCGATGCCTTGCGCCCGCCGCTGCGTCCACCCATGCCATCGGCCACCACGCCGAGCAGGCAGCCTTCCACGCGTGGATGGTTCATCAGCAACACCTGGTCTTGCTGATAGGGCCGATCCCCCATGTGGAGGCCGGTGGCGGCGGAAATTCGAAAGCCTCGGGTCATGGGCGCTGCATGCGCCTGTGGCGCGATCTCGTTCGTTGTTCGTCAGTCGGTGAGACGACGTATTATCAAGCGAAGACGGGAAGCTCCGAAATGCTCCCGAACCGCGCCCGTTGGACTCCAATCTCCACTCCCTTTCCCGTCAACTGATCGAGCTGCGCATCGAGCACGGCGACCTGGACGCCACCATCGACCGGCTGGTCGAGTCGACGCCGCAGGACGAGTTGCTGCTGCGCCGGCTCAAGAAGCGGCGCCTTGCGCTGCGGGATCAGATCGAGCGGCTGGTGCGGCTGCTCGATCCGCAAGAGCCGGCGTGAACATGAATTGCCACCAGGCTTTGTGCACTTCCTGGCGTCTCGTGCGCTGGCCGCGTCGACTTCGTGCGCCGCGCCCCGTGCGCAGCGCTGAAAAAAGCTGAGATGTCCCTGGAAGACAAAGTGCGCGAAGCCTTCGCGCAGCACGGCGCGCTGTCCCGCGCCGCCGACCAGTTCCGCGAACGCGCGGGCCAGACCGAGATGGCGTTGGCCGTGGCGCGCACCATCGACGACGGCGGGCAACTCGTGGTCGAGGCCGGTACCGGCGTCGGCAAGACTTTCTCGTACCTGGTGCCGGCGCTGCTGAGCGGCGAACGCGTGCTGCTGTCGACCGCCACCAAGACCTTGCAGGATCAGCTCTTTGGCCGCGATCTTCCGCGCCTGGTCGAGGCGCTCGGACTGCCGGTGCGCACCGCACTGCTCAAGGGCCGCGCGAGCTACCTGTGCCTGCACCGGCTCGAACTGGCGCGTCACGATGCGGGCCCCGAGCGCGCGTCGGCCCGCACGCTGGCCAAGATCGAGCAATGGTCGAAATCCACACGCACCGGCGACCTGGCAGAACTGCCGGGTCTCGACGAGCGCTCGCCGCTGATCCCGCTTGTGACCTCGACCCGCGAGAACTGCCTTGGCGCACAGTGTCCGCAGTTCCGCCCCTGCCACGTGAACGCCGCGCGGCGCGAGGCGTTGGGTGCCGACGTTGTGGTGATCAACCATCATCTGTTCTTCGCCGACCTGGCCGTGCGCGAGTCCGGCATGGCCGAACTGCTGCCGACCGTGCGCGTGGTGGTGTTCGACGAGGCGCACCAGCTCAACGAAACCGGTGTTCAGTTTCTTGGCGTGCAGTTGGGCACCGCGCAGGCGCTCGATTTCGCGCGCGACCTGCTCGCGGCCGGCCTGCAGCATGCGCGCGGGCTGGTCGACTGGACGAGCGCTGTCGCTGCGGTGGAACGCGCTGCGCGCGAGCTGCGGCTTGCAGTCGGCAAGCAGTGGCCCGGTACCAAGTTGCGCTGGATCGATGCCGCGCCCGAGGGCGTCGACGCCCGGATCTGGCAGCAGTCGATGGAGGCCTTGCAGCAAGGCTTTGCGCAGGCGGCGGACGCGCTCGACAGCGTGAGCGAGATCGCGCCCGACTTCGTGCGCCTGCACGAACGCGCGACGCAGCTTGCGCAACGCGCGGCGCGTTTTGCGCTGGCTTGTGCGCCCGAGTCGGTCCGCTGGGTTGACGTGGGGCAGCAGTTGCGGCTGATCGAATCACCGCTCGATATCGCGGAGGCGGTGCAAACGCGCGTGCTCAAAGCCGACAAGGCAGAGCCCGATGCCGTCGGGCGCGCCTGGGTTTTTACCTCTGCAACGCTCGGCGATGACCCGAAGCTGCGCTGGTTCACCGAACCCTGCGGCCTCGGCGAAGCCGAAGTTCTGCGCGTGGCCAGCCCGTTCGACTATGCCAATCAGGCGGCACTGTATGTGCCGCGCGGGTTTCCGAAGCCCAACGATCCCGGCCACAGCGGCGCGGTTGCACAACTCGCGGCGCGTGGCGCAGCATTGCTCGGTGGCCGCACGCTGGTGCTCACGACCACGCTGCGCGCGTTGCGCACGATCGGCGACGCCATTCGGCAGCAGTTCGACCATGCCGAGGCGGAGGGAATGCCCGAAGTGCTGGTGCAGGGCGAACTGCCCAAGCGCGTGCTGATGGATCGCTTCCGCGAAGGCGCGAGCGCCGGGCGTATCGGCTGCGTGCTGGTCGCTTCGGCCTCCTTCTGGGAAGGCTTCGACGCGCCGGGTGATGCGTTGCAGCTGGTGGTGATCGACAAGCTGCCGTTTCCGCCGCCCAACGACCCGCTGGTCGAGGCGCGCTCACGCCGCCTCGAAGGGCAGGGCCGAAGCCCGTTCAACGATTATTTCCTGCCGGAAGCCGGTGTGTCGCTCAAGCAGGGTGCGGGGCGGTTGATCCGCCGCGAAACCGATCAGGGCCTGCTGGTGATCTGCGATACCCGGCTGGTTGCGATGGGCTACGGGCGGCGATTGCTGAATGCGTTGCCGCCGATGCGCAGGCTGGAGACCGAGGCGGATTTCGACGCGGCGCTGGCCGAACTCAGCGCCAGCGCCTGAACGACGCCGCCCGCGTGGCTACCAGAACTTCCACCAGGGGTCGTCCTTGCTGCGGAAGCCCTTGGCCAGGTACTCGCTCTTCGGGTAGTTGCTCGTCAGCACGCGCTGGGCGTCGTCGCGCAATTGCGTGAGCCCGAGCGCGTCGTACGACTTGACCATGATGTAGAGCGCCTCCTCGAGCGCCGGCACTTCGCGGTAGTCGGCCAGCGCGAGCTGGGCGCGGTTGATTGCGGCCAGGTAGGCACCGCGCGTGTAGTAGTAGCGCGCCACGTGGACTTCGTACTGGGCCAGCGAGTTCACGATGTAGTTCATGCGCTGGCGCGCATCGGGCGCGTAGCGCGACTCTGGGAAGCGCGTGACCAGTTCCTTGAACGACTCGAACGATTCCTTGGCGGCTTTCTGGTCGCGCTCCGACAGATCCTGCCGGGTCATGAACGAGAAGATGCCGAGGTCGTCGTTGAAGTTGATCACGCCCTTCATATAGAGCGCATAGTCGAGCGCCGGGCTGGCCGGGTGCAGCTTCATGAAGCGGTCGAGCGTGGCGAGCGCGTTGGGTTTTTCGCCGGCCTTGAACTGGGCATATGCCTTGTCGAGCTGTGCCTGCTGGGCCAGCGGCGTGCCGGCGGCGCGGCCTTCGAGCTTTTCGAACAGCGGAACGGCCTTGTCGTAGGCGCCCGAGTCGGACTCGTCCTTGGCTTCGGCGTAGATCTTGTTCGGGCTCCAGTTCGCCGTTTTGTCGACATTGGTCGACGAGCAGCCGACCACCAGCCACGCTGCGGCGCAAACCGCGAGCCAGCTGGGGACAACCGATAATTTGGCGCGAAACATCACATGAAGCTTTCGTGAAACAGTTACCCTCAATTATATCGACCGACCATCCGGATGCCGCCGCGGCAGCCGCCGAGCAGGAGGAGGGGGCCGAACTGGTCGAGGCGAGCGAGGCGCGGGCCTTCACGATCGGCGTGGCCCAGCATGGACAGCGGCTCGATCGGGCGCTGGCGGCGCTGGTGCCCGAGTTCTCGCGCAGCTACCTGCAGCAACTGATCGAGGCCGGCGCCGTGCAGTTGCAGGGCGGGCGTGCTGCCACCAAGCCTTCGGCCACCATGCGCGCCGGCGAGGCCGGCACCATCGAGCTGAAACCGACGCCGCAGAGCCAGGCGTTCCGGCCCGAGGCGATGGATCTGCGCGTGGTGCATGAGGATGCCCATCTGCGCGTGATCGACAAACCTGCCGGGCTGGTGGTGCACCCGGCACCGGGCCACTGGAGCGGCACGCTGCTCAACGGCCTGCTGGCGCTCGATGACCAGGCGGTGATGCTGCCGCGCGCCGGCATCGTGCACCGGCTCGACCGCGACACCAGTGGCCTCATGGTGGTCGCGCGCACGCGGGCCGCCATGGATGCGCTGGTGGCGCTGATTGCGGCGCGCGAGGTCACGCGCCAGTACCTCGCGATCGCCCACAAGCCCTGGCAGGGCGCGGCGGCGCGCCAGGTCGATGCGCCGATCGGGCGCGACCCCCGCAACCGGCTGCGCATGGCGGTGGTCGATCTCGAGCGGCAAGGCGGCAAGCCCGCCCGCACGCTGATCGAGCGGCTCGACAGCCACGATCGCGGTTGCGTGGTGCGGTGCACCCTCGAAACCGGCCGTACCCACCAGATCCGGGTGCACATGGCCTCGATCGGCCATCCGCTGGTCGGCGATGCGACCTATGGCGGCGCGCCCGCGGCCGGTATCGGGCGCCAGGCGTTGCATGCGTTCCGGCTGGCGTTCGTGCACCCTGTCACGCAAGCGGCGTTGACCTTCCATTCGCAGTTGCCGCCCGACCTGGCCGACGGGGTGCAGGCCTGGGGGCTGGATTACAATCGCGCCTGAGACGGCCCGAGGGCCGCGCCGGCCACCTGGAGCCGGCCTTGCGTTGCACTGCCCCAAGTGCCTGCGGCGCCCCCCGAATTTTCAATTCTTCTGAACGCGCGCCCTCGGGCGCCTTGTCCCGGACAACGCGAACCATGAATACGGCGGATGCCAAGCGCATTCTGGAAACGGCCTTGATCTGTTCGGCCCAGCCGCTGCAGGTGCGCGAACTGCGCGTGCTGTTCGATGACGAACTCGGTGCCGACACCATCAAGTCACTGCTCGTCGAGTTGCAGGAAGACTGGACACAGCGCGGGCTCGAACTGGTGAGCGTCGGCAGCGGCTGGCGCTTCCAGAGCCGGCCCGAACTGCGCGACCACCTCGACCGCCTGCACCCCGAAAAGCCGCCGCGCTACACCCGCGCCGTGCTGGAAACGCTGGCGATCATTGCCTACCGGCAGCCGGTGACGCGCGGCGACATGGAAGACATTCGCGGCGTCACGATCAATTCGCTGATCATCAAGCAGCTGGAAGACCGCAATTGGATCGAGGTGATCGGCCACCGCGAGACGGTCGGGCGCCCGGCACTGTTCGCAACCACGCGCCAGTTTCTCGACGACCTGGGGCTCGCGTCGCTCGACCAGTTGCCGCTGATCGAAACCCCGGCACAGCAGGGCGCACTGCTCGATGTGCTGGCGCAGGCCGCCGATGACAGCCCGCCCGCACTGCCGATGGACGTCGAGCCTGAAGTCGAGGCCACGGCCGACGCCGCAGCCGATGTGCACATGCCCGAACCTGCCGAAGTACCCGTCGAATCTCCCGTCGAAGCACCTGCCGACCCTGAAGCCGATCCCGACCCCGAGTCCGCTGCCGACCTGCCCCCTGTCCCTTCCGGAACACCATCATGAGCCCCTCCGATCCTGACGCGGTGAACCTGCCGGTCGCGCCCGTTCTCGAAGACAAAGAGGCGCCAGCGCCCGCTTTGCCTGCGGAGGGCGCTACCGAATCGATAGCGAGTGAAGCGCTCGCCGGCGACGCCGAGGCGCCGCGTAAACGGCGGCCGCGTCGCCGCAAGCCTGATGTGCAGGAAACCGCCGAGGCACCGGTCGAATCGGCTCAAGAAGCCGAACCACCGGAGCCGGTCGAGGCCGCTGCGCCGTCGCCAGCCGTGGTGCCGGAGCGGGTGGAGCCGGTGGCGCAAGCCCGCGACGAAGACGACTACGACGAAGACGAGGAAGAACCAGACGAGGAAGAGGACGACCTCGACCGCGCCCGCCGTATCGCCGAGCGCGAGCAGCGCAATGCGCCGCCACCGCAGCCGATCCGTTTTGCCGACGTGGTCTCGGGCCAGTTCGATGCCGACGAGGACAGCCCGGAAGTGCCGCCGCTCAAGCGCGTGCTGCTGCCCGAAGCCGATTCGCCCAAGCTGCACAAGGTGCTGGCCCAGTCGGGGCTCGGCTCGCGGCTCGAGATGGAAGCGCTGATCCTGCAAGGCCGCATCTCTGTCAACAACGAGCCGGCCCACATCGGCCAGCGCATCCAGTACGGCGACTCGGTGAAGGTCAACGGCAAGCCGATCCGCTACCGCATCGCACCGCCGCCGGCACGCGTGATCGCGTACCACAAGCCGGCTGGCGAGGTCGTCACGCACGACGATCCGCAGAACCGGCCCACCGTGTTCCGCAAGCTGCCACGCCTGCAGCAGGGCAAGTGGCAGTCGGTCGGCCGACTCGACCTCAACACCGAAGGGCTGTTGCTGTTCACGAGTTCGGGCGAACTCGCCAACAACCTGATGCACCCGCGCTTCGGGCTCGAACGCGAGTACGCGGTGCGCGTGCTCGGCGCCATCAACAAGGAAGAGCGCCAGAAGCTGCTGGAGGGCGTGCGCCTCGACGACGGCATGGCCCAGTTCGGCACCATCGAAGACGGTGGCGGCGAAGGCTCGAACTGCTGGTACCGCGTCACGATCTCCGAAGGCCGCAACCGCGAGGTGCGGCGCATGTTCGAAGCGGTGGGTCACGCGGTGAGCCGTTTGATCCGCATCCGCTATGGCGCCATGGTGTTGCCGCGCGGGCTCAAGCGGGGTGCGTGGATGGAGCTCGACGAGCGCGACATCCGCTCGCTGTTCCAGGCCGCAGCGGGCGGGCCAGGCGGTGCAGAGCGCGGCCCGCGCCCGGCGCCGCGCGGCCCCGGCAACGGCCCTGGGGGCGAGGGAGGCCGCAGCAAGCGCCGGCGAGGCAAGGGCGGCAAGGGCCCCGCCGGCCCGCGCGACGACATGCGCGGCCAGCAGATTCCCGACCCCATGGGCGGCGGCCGCGGCCCGAAGGGCAACCGCGGCGGCGCCGGCGGGCCGGGGCAGGGTGGTCCGCGCCGCAACAACAACAACAACCGTGGCGATGGCCCACCGGGCGGGGCCAATCAGCCTGATCCGATGAAGACCTCGCTCGGCTACATCGGCGCCGACAGCTTCTCGCGCCAGCGCAAGGAGCAACGCCAGGGTCCGCGTCGCGGCGGCCCGGGCGGTGCGCCCGGCGGTGGTGGCGGTGGCGGTCCGCGGCGCCGTCCGCGTTGAATCCGGTGGTGGCAGCGGTCTTTCGCTGCTCCGTCACCGAACCGGCATGCCGTGCCGGTTAAAATCAGAGGCTTTGTCAAGGTTGTGCAACCGATCGTTGCAACCTTGATCGAACACTTCAAAATCCAAGCTCCCAGGAAGCATTTTCAATGGCCATCGAACGCACCCTCTCCATCATCAAGCCCGACGCAGTGGCAAAGAACGTCATCGGCAAGATCGTCTCCCGCTTTGAAGCGGCCGGTCTCAAGATCGTCGCCGGCAAACTGGTGCATCTGTCGCGCAGCGAAGCCGAACAGTTCTACGCTGTGCACAAGGAACGTCCCTTCTTCAAGGATCTGGTCGAGTTCATGATCTCGGGCCCGGTGTTCGTGCAAGTGCTCGAAGGCGACGACGCCATTGCCAAGAACCGTGACCTGATGGGCGCCACCGATCCCAAGAAGGCTGCCGCCGGCACCATCCGCGCCGACTTCGCCGACAGCATCGACGCCAACGCCGTGCACGGCTCGGACGCGCCCGAAACCGCCAAGGCCGAGATCGCCTTCTTCTTCGCCGGCCTCAACGTCTACCAACGTTAAGGCGCGACCTCGCCAAGCCCCATGACCACGGCCAACCTGCTCGAATTCGACCTCGAGGGGCTGGCTGCGTTCTGCGAAAAACTCGGCGAGAAAAAATTCCGCGCGACGCAGCTGTTCCGCTGGATCCACCAGCGCGGCGCGAGCGATTTCGCGCAAATGACCGACCTCGCCAAGTCGCTGCGCGAAAAGCTCGCCGGCACCGCGCGGGTCGAAGCATTGCCGGTGCTGAGCCGGCATGAATCGGCCGATGGCACCATCAAGTGGCTGTTCGACGTCGGTGACGGCAATGCGGTCGAGGCCGTGTTCATTCCCGAAGACGACCGCGGTACCTTGTGCGTGTCGTCGCAAGCTGGTTGCGCGGTCGGCTGCCGCTTTTGCTCGACCGGGCACCAGGGCTTCAGCCGCAACCTCACCGCCGGCGAGATCGTGGCCCAGCTCTGGTTCGCAGAGCATTTCCTGCGCAAGCACCTGAAACGCGACGAACGTGTCATCTCCAACGTGGTGATGATGGGCATGGGCGAGCCGCTGCAGAACTACTCGGCACTGGTGCCGGCGCTGCGCACCATGCTGGACGACAACGCCTATGGCCTTTCGCGCCGCCGCGTCACGGTGTCGACCTCGGGCGTGGTGCCGATGATGGATCGGCTCGGTACCGACTGCCCGGTGGCACTGGCGGTTTCGCTGCACGCGCCGAACGACGCACTGCGCGACGACCTGGTGCCGCTCAACCGCAAATACCCGATCGCCGAACTGCTCGACGCCTGCCGCCGCTACCTGGCGCATGCGCCGCGCGACTTCATCACCTTCGAGTACTGCATGCTCGATGGCGTGAACGACCAGCCCGAGCACGCGCAGCAGCTGATCGAGCTGGTAAGGCCGCGCGGTGGCCAGGGCGGCGTCTCGTGCAAGTTCAACCTGATTCCGTTCAACCCCTTTCCCGCCTCCGGCCTGCTGCGCTCGCCGCAGCCGCGCGTGCTGGCGTTCGCGAAGGCGTTGAGCGAAGCCGGCATCGTGACCACGGTGCGCAAGACGCGCGGTGACGACATCGATGCAGCGTGCGGCCAACTGGCCGGCGACGTAAAGGATCGCACGCGTGCCGCCGAGCGCATGGCGCAACGCCGACTCACCGAGCACACCGTGGCCATGCATCCGGCGCGCCGCGCCGCAGCGGCGCCCGATGTCCAGGAGCATTGAAGCAATGAGCAACGTTATTCCCCGCTGGCTGATCCGTGCCGCCTTTCTCGCGGCTGCAGCGCTGACGCTGGCCGGCTGCGCGAACAAGGGTGGCCCGGTCGCCAGCACCGCCGGCCATGGCACCGAAATGGCGACCGACTCCGACGAAGGCAATGGCCGCAAGCGCGCACGCATCCGCCTCGAACTCGCGATCGGCTATTTCGAAGCCGGCCAGGCCACGGTGGCGCTCGACGAAATCAAGCAGTCTCTGTTCGCCGATCCGACCTACGCCGAAGCCTACAACCTGCGCGGCCTGATCTACATGCGGCTCGACGATGCCGGGCTGGCCGAAGACAGTTTCCGCCGCGCGATCGCGCTCAATCCGCGCGAACCGAACACCATGCACAACTACGGCTGGCTGCTGTGCCAGCAGAACCGCTACAACGACGCGATGCAGCAGTTCGGCCAGGCGCTCGCGATCCCGGGCTATGCCGACACTGCCAAGACTTTGATGACCCAGGGTGTGTGCCAGATCCGCGCAGGCCAGCGTGCCGAGGCCGAGAAGACCCTGCTCAAGGCCTACGAGATCGACGCCGGCAACCCGGTGACCGGTTACAACCTGGCGGCGCTGCTCGTTCAGCGCGAAGACTGGACGCGCGCGCAGTTCTATGTGCGCCGCGTCAACAACAGCCCCTCGGCGAATGCCGAAACGCTGTGGCTCGGCATCAAGATCGAACGCAAGCTCAACAACCGGGAAGCGCTGGCTCAACTGGCCAGCCAGTTGCAGCGGCGGTTCCCCCAGTCGCGGGAGGCGATTGCATACGAGCGCGGAAACTTCAATGATTGAGCGGGCCAGTGAGTTTGGTGCCTCGGCCGCAGTGCCGCTGGTTGGTGGAGACAGTTCGCTCATGACGGCAGGCGACATGCTGCGCCAGGCGCGCGAGGCGCACGGGCTCCACGTTGCGGTGGTGGCGGCCGCGCTCAAGGTTCCGACGCAGAAGCTCGAAGCGCTCGAGAACGACGACATCGATGCGCTGCCCGACCCGGTGTTCGCGCGCGCACTGGCCGCCAGCGTTTGCCGCGCGCTCAAGATCGATCCGGCGCCGGTGCTGGCCAAGTTGCCGGGCGCGTTGCGCCCCGGGCTGGCCGATGCCGACCGCACCATCAGCACCCACATTCGTTCGGGCGCCCCCCACCAGGGGCGCAGTTCGGGGGGCTCGCTGCCTTCGCGCACCCTGATGGCCGTGGTGATCCTGCTGCTGGTGGGCGCGGCCGCACTCTTCTGGCTGCCGCAGTCGGTGTTCGATCAACTCAGTGGCACGGTCTCCCGATGGATGGCCCGCTCCGAGTCGCCCGCTGCGAGCACGGAATCGGCCAACACGGCATCCCCGGCGCCGGCCGGCACCGTGGTCGAATCGGTGACGCCGCCTGCGCCGGCCGTCGAGCCGATGCCGCCTGCTGCAGCACCCATCGCGGCCGCGCCGGCGCCTGCGGCAACCGCCCCGACGGCTGCCACTCCGGGCGGCAACGTGCTTGTGTTCACTGCACGCGCCGATTCCTGGATCACCGTGACCGAGCCTGGCGGCAAGCAGGTGTTGCGCCGCACCGTGCAGGCTGGCGAAACGGTCGGTGTTGCGGGCACGCTGCCGCTCGCCGTGGTGGTGGGACGCGCGTCCGGCATCGACGTACAGGTGCGCGGCAAGCCGTTCGACCTCGCGCCGCTGGCCAAGGCCGGTGGCGTGGCCCGCTTCGAGGTCAAACCGTGAATGCGCTGAACGGTACGCCCTGCCTGCCGATCGAGCCGGCTGCGCCGAGCGCGCGTCGCTCGCGCCAGGCCAATGTGGTCTGGGGCCCGCGTACCGTCACGGTCGGTGGCGACGCGCCGGTGCGGGTGCAGTCGATGACCAACACCGACACGGTCGATGCCATTGGCACTGCCATCCAGGTCAAGGAGTTGGCGATTGCCGGCTCCGAGATGGTGCGCATCACGGTCAACACGCCCGAAGCTGCGGCGCAAGTGCCCTACATCCGCGAACAGCTCGACCGCATGGGCATCGACGTGCCGCTGATCGGCGACTTCCACTACAACGGCCACCGTTTGCTGACCGACTATCCGGCCTGTGCCGAAGCGCTCAGCAAGTACCGCATCAACCCCGGCAACGTGGGCAAGGGCGACAAGAAGGACAAGCAGTTCGGCCAGATGATCGACGCTGCGATGCGCTGGAACAAGCCAGTGCGCATCGGCGTCAACTGGGGCAGTCTCGACCAGGAACTGCTCGCGGGCCTGATGGACATCAACAGCCAGCGCCCCGAGCCGTGGGATGCCAAGTCGGTGATGTACGAGGCGCTGGTCACGTCGGCGATCGATTCCGCGAAGCTGGCCGAGTCGATGGGCATGAACGGCAACCAGATCATCCTGAGCTGCAAGGTCAGCGGTGTGCAGGACCTGATTTCGGTCTACCGCGAACTGGCGAAGCGTTGCGACTACACGCTGCACCTGGGCCTGACCGAAGCCGGCATGGGAACCAAGGGCACGGTGGCCTCGGCCACGGCGTTGTCGATCCTGCTGCAGGAGGGCATCGGCGACACGATTCGCGTGTCGCTCACGCCGCAGCCGGGCGAGTCGCGCACGCAGGAAGTGCTGATCGCCAACGAGATCCTGCAGGCGCTGGGCCTGCGCGTGTTCGTGCCGAGCGTCACGGCCTGCCCGGGCTGCGGCCGCACCACGAGCACCACTTTCCAGGAACTGGCCAAGCAGATCGACGACTATCTGCGCCTGCAGATGCCGCTGTGGCGCAAGAAATACCCCGGCGTCGAAACGCTGAAGGTGGCCGTGATGGGCTGCATCGTCAATGGCCCCGGCGAGAGCAAGCACGCCGACATCGGCATCAGCCTGCCGGGCACCGGCGAGGCACCTGCCGCGCCCGTTTTCATCGACGGCGAGAAGGCGCTGACCCTGCGCGGCGACAACATCGCGAACGAATTCCACCAGCTGGTCGAAACCTACATCGAAAAGCGCTTCGGCGGCGAGCACGCCGTCGTCGCCTGACATCCCCGTATCCATGGCCGACAAACTGAATGCCGTCAAAGGCATGAACGACATATTGCCGCCCGAATCGGCGCGCTGGGAGTGGCTCGAGGCCATCGTGCGCGAGCTGATGGGGCGCTACGCGTACCGCAACGTCCGCACGCCGATCCTGGAGCACACGGCACTGTTCGTGCGCGGCATCGGCGAGGTGACCGACATCGTCGAGAAGGAGATGTACGCGTTCGAAGACCGCTCCGACAAACACGGGCAGGCGGAGCATCTGGCCATGCGGCCCGAAAACACCGCCGGCCTCGTGCGTGCGGTGGTCGAGCACAACCTGTTGTACGACGGCCCCAGGCGCCTTTGGTACACCGGCCCCATGTTCCGGCGCGAGAAGCCGCAGCGCGGCCGCTATCGCCAGTTCCACCAGATCGGCGCCGAGGCGCTCGGCTTTGCCGGGCCGGATGTCGATGCCGAACTGATCCTGCTGGCCGCCGCGCTGTGGAAGGAGATCGGCCTGGTCGACGTGCGCCTCGAACTCAACAGCCTGGGCCAGCCGGCCGAGCGTGCGCGGCACCGCGCGGAGCTCATCGCGCATTTCGAGCAGCATGCCGACAAGCTAGACGAAGACGGCAAGCGCCGCCTGCACAGCAACCCGCTGCGCATCCTGGACACCAAGAACCCGGCCATGAAGGACGTGGTCGAGTCGGCACCGAGACTCATCGACTTTCTGGGTGCCGAATCGCTTGCGCACTTCGAGGGGCTCAAGGCCATCCTCGACGCCAACGGTGTCGCCTACACCATCAATCCGCGCCTTGTTCGCGGCCTGGATTACTACAACCTCAGCGTGTTCGAGTTCGTGACCGATCGGCTCGGCGCTCAGGGCACGGTGTGCGCGGGCGGCCGCTACGACGACCTGATCGTGCAGATGGGCGGCAAGCCGGCGCCGGCGGTCGGCTGGGCGCTCGGCGTCGAGCGCGTACTCGCACTGCTGGAAGAGCAGGGCGCGAAGATTCCGGCGGCGAGCCCCGACGCCTATGCCGTGGTGTCCGATGCCGCAGCCATGCCGCAAGTGCTGCGCACGCTGCAGCAGCTGCGCGCGACCGGCATCAGCGTGCAGATGCATGCGGCGACGGCCGAAGGCCTCGCCAGCTTCAAGTCGCAGTTCAAGAAGGCCGACGCCAGCGGTGCGCGTTTTGCGCTGATCTTCGGCACCGACGAACTCGCCCGTGGCGAGGTCACGGTCAAGTCGCTGCGTGGCGGCGGCGGTGCCCAGGTGGCCCGCCCGCTCACCGAGGTGGCCCACTGGGCCGCCACCCTACAATCCCCGGCTCCCCAGGAAACACCGGGCCGCTCCCAAGTTTCCGGGGCCCCAACAATCAACTGACAGCGCATGGCAACACCTCTCGATCTCCAAGAACAGGAACAGCTCGACCAGATCAAGCATTTCTGGAACACCTGGGGCACCCTGATCACCTCGGTGTTGATGGTGGCGGCACTCGCCTTTGCCGGCTGGAACGGCTGGCAGTACTACCAGCGCAGCAAGGCGGCCCAGGCCGCCGCGCTCTACGACACGCTCGAGCGCAACGTGGAAGCCGGCGACCCGGCCCTGGTCGATCGCACCTTCGGTGAAATGAAGGAGCGCTTCGGCACCACGATCTATGCGCAGCAGGCCGGCCTGCTGGCCGCGAAGGCGTTGCACGACAAGGGCAACGCAGACGGCTCACGCGCTGCGCTGACCTGGGTCGCCGACAAGGCGATCGATCCGGGCTACCAGGCGATCGCCCGCCTGCGGCTTGCAGCCGAGCTGCTCGACAGCAAGGCCTACGACGACGCGTTGAAGCAGCTCGGCGGCGGCTTCCCCAAGGAATTCGAGCCGCTGGTGGCCGACCGCAAGGGCGACATCTACCTGGCGCAGGGCAAGCGCGACGAAGCGCGGGCCGAATACCAGAAAGCCTGGTCGGCGTTCGAGCCACGCACCGATTACCGCCGCCTGGTGGAGATCAAGCTCAACGCGGTCGGCGTCGACCCGCAAACCCTGAAGCCTGCAAACAGTGCCGCGGCGCCTGCAGCCCCCAAACAACCCTGATCGCACCATGAATTTCAAGCGTTTTGTGCCTGCAGCGCCCGTCCTCCGGGCGGGAGCTGCCATTGTTCTGACAGCAACACTGGTCGCTTGTTCGAGCCCCAGCAAGCCGAAGCCGGCTGAGTTGCCGGCCAACGTGGCGCTGCTCGGCGTGCGCCAGGCCTGGAACGTGAAGGTGCCGGCGGTCAGTTTCGGCCTCCAGACCAACGTCAGCGGCGACACGGTCACGGTGGCCGGTGCCGATGGCACGGTGGTCGCGATCGATGCGCGCACCGGTGCCGAGAGCTGGCGCGCCAGCGCCGGCGCTCCGCTTTCGGCCGGTGTCGGCAGCGATGGCTCCATCGCCGCCGTGGTCACCAACAGGAACGAACTCGTCGCGCTGCAGGGCGGCAAGGTGCTCTGGAAGCAGCAGCTCACGGCCGAGACCTTCACCGCACCGCTGGTGGCCGGCCGCCGCGTGTTCGTGCAGACAGCCGACCGCACCACCAGCGCGTTCGACGGCCAGAGCGGTCGCCGCCTCTGGGTTCAGCAGCGCAGTGCCGAGAACCTCGTGCTGAAGAAGCCGGGCGTGCTGATCGCGGTGGGTGACACGCTGGTCACCGGCATCGGTGGCCGCCTGGTCGGCATCAATCCGGCCAACGGCTCGTCGCGCTGGGAGTCGCCGATCGCGGCGCCGCGTGGCACCAACGACGTCGAGCGCCTGGTCGATCTGACCGGCAGCGTGAGCCGCGTGGGCGACAGCGTCTGCGCGCGCGCCTACTACGCCACCGTCGGCTGCGTCGACACCGCGCGCGGCGCGCTGGTCTGGAGCAAGCCGGCGGTCAGCGCCGAAGGCGTCGGCGGCGACGATCGACTCCTGTTCGGCACCGAATCCGACGGCAACCTCACGGCTTGGCGCCGTGCCGACGGCGAGCGCGCCTGGCAAACGGATCGCCTCAAGTACCGCGAGCTGACTGCGCCGCTCGCCGCAGGACGCTCGGTCATCTTCGGCGACAGCAGCGGCTTGCTGCACTTCGTCTCGCGCGAAGACGGCGCGCCGCTCAATCGCCTCAGCGTCGACGGTTCGGCCATCGCCGCGGCGCCGGTGCTGGCTGCCAACACGGTCGTGGTCGTCACCCGCAATGGCGGCGTGTTCGGCTATCGCCCGGAATAACCGCCTTGAAAGACCGACCATGAAGCCAGTCATCGCTCTGGTCGGGCGCCCCAACGTCGGCAAATCGACGCTGTTCAACCGACTGACCCAGACCCGCGACGCCATCGTCGCCGACTTCGCCGGGCTCACGCGCGACCGCCACTATGGCAACGGCCACCAGGGCAAGCGCGAGTTCATCGTGATCGACACCGGTGGCTTCGAGCCCGATGCCGGCAGTGGCATCTTCAAGGAGATGGCCAAGCAGACGCGCCAGGCCGTGGCCGAGGCCGACGTGGTGGTGTTCGTGGTCGATGCGCGCGAAGGCATTTCGGCGCAGGACCATGACATTGCCAAGGAGCTGCGTCGGCTCGGCAAGCCGACTGTGCTGGTGGCCAACAAGGCCGAGGGTATGCAGGACGGCACCCGGCTGGTCGACTTCTACGAACTGGGCCTGGGCGACGTGCATGGCGTGTCGGCGGCGCACGGGCAGGGCATTCGCGACCTGGTCGACCTGGCGCTCGATCCGCTGAACCTGCCCGAGCCTGAGGACGACGAAGACGACGGCGAGGCCAAGCCGATCAAGCTGGCCGTGGCCGGGCGTCCGAACGTCGGCAAGTCGACGCTGATCAACACCTGGCTTGGCGAAGAGCGTCTCGTCGCCTTCGACCTGCCGGGCACGACGCGCGATGCGATCACCGTGCCGTTCGAGCGTATGGGCCAGCGCTTCGAACTCATCGACACCGCCGGGCTGCGTCGCAAAGGACGGGTGTTCGAAGCGATCGAGAAGTTCTCGGTGGTGAAAACGCTGCAGGCCATCGAGTCCTCGAACGTGGTGCTGCTGCTGCTCGACGCCACCCAGGGCGTGACCGATCAGGACGCCCACATCGCGGGCTACATTCTCGAATCGGGCCGCGCCGTGGTGATCGCCATTAACAAATGGGATGCGGTCGACAGCTACCAGCGCGAGCAGATCCAGCGCCAGATTGAAACCCGGCTGCCGTTCCTGAAGTTCGCGGCGCTGCATTTCATTTCGGCGATCAAGCGGCAGGGGCTCGGGCCCGTGTGGCAATCGATCGCGCAGGCCCACAAGTCGGCCACGCGCAAGATGTCGACCCCGGTGCTCACGCGCCTGCTGCTCGAAGCCGTGCAATTCCAGTCGCCGCAGCGCGCCGGCATGTTCCGGCCCAAGATGCGCTATGCGCACCAGGGCGGCATGAATCCGCCGGTGATCGTGATCCACGGCAACTCGCTGGAACACGTGACCGACGCGTACAAGCGCTTTCTCGAGGCACGGTTCCGCAAGGAGTTCGAACTGGTGGGAACGCCCATGCGCATCGAGTTCAAGACCTCCACCAACCCCTACGCTGACAAACCCGGCCAGAAGGGTTGACGCCGGAAGACGGCAGTTGAACCATTGCTCGGTACAAAGTTCCGGCGAATAAGAGACGTTATTTTTTCAGGGCCATTGCCGCGCTTGCTGCAGCGCGGAAACCCTGTGTTAAGGTCACCTTTCCTATAACTCTTCCTTGAACACGGAGAATATCGTGAGCAACAAAGGGCAACTTTTGCAAGACCCGTTCCTGAACACTTTGCGTCGGGAGCATGTGCCGGTTTCCATCTATCTGGTGAACGGTATCAAGCTGCAGGGTCAGATCGAGTCTTTCGATCAGTACGTCGTTCTGCTGCGTAACACCGTCACCCAGATGGTCTACAAGCATGCGATTTCCACCATCGTTCCGGGCCGCGCGGTCAACTTCTCGGCTGCCGAGAGCGACGACGCGGCTGCTTGAGCGGTACGCAGCGCGGCGGCATTGCCCGTCGCGCCTTTCCTTGATCGGTACGCATCCGTTTGTCTGAGCTGACTTCACAACAGGAAGGCGCCGCCGTTCTCGTCGGCGTTGACTTCGGGTTGCCTCATTTCGACAGCGAACTGGAGGAACTCGGCCTGCTCGCGCAGACCGCGGGACTGCAGCCGGTGGCTCGCATCGTGTGCAAACGCAAGGCGCCCGACGCGGCCCTGTTCGTGGGCAGCGGCAAGGCCGACGAGATCAAGGAACTGGCTGAGCTCCATCGCGCGAGCGAGGTGATCTTCGACCAGACCCTGAGCCCGGCCCAGCAGCGCAACCTCGAGCGCCAGCTCGACGTTGCGGTGTACGACCGGACGTTCCTGATCCTCGAAATCTTCGCCCAGCGTGCGCGCTCGCACGAAGGCAAGCTGCAGGTCGAGCTTGCGCGGCTGCAATACCTCAGTACGCGCCTCGTGCGGCGCTGGTCGCATCTGGAGCGCCAGACCGGCGGTGCAGGCGTGCGCGGCGGCCCGGGCGAAAAGCAGATCGAGCTTGACCGCCGCATGATCAGCGAGTCGATCAAACGAACGCGCGAACGGCTCGTCAAGGTGCAAAAGCAGCGCGGCACGCAACGCCGCCAGCGCGAGCGGCGCGCGACCTTCAACATTTCGCTGGTCGGCTACACCAATGCCGGCAAGTCCTCGCTGTTCAATGCGCTGGTGAAGGCGCGCGCCTATGCAGCGGACCAGCTGTTCGCCACGCTCGATACCACCACCCGCAACCTGTACCTCGGCACGACCGCAGAAGGCGGGCGGCGGCAGGTTTCCATTTCCGACACGGTGGGGTTCATTCGCGATCTGCCACACGGACTGGTCGACGCCTTCAAGGCCACGCTGCAAGAGGCGGTCGATGCCGACCTCCTGCTGCACGTGGTCGATGCCTCGAACCCGAACCATCCTGAGCAGATGGCCGAAGTTCAGCGCGTGCTGGCCGAGATCGGTGCCGACACCGTGCCGCAACTTCTGGTGTTCAACAAGCTCGATGCCCTTGAAAGCGCGCAACATCCGCTGCATCTGCAAGACGAGATCGAAGTCGAGGGTGTCCAGGTGCCGCGCATTTTCCTCAGTGCCCATACGGGCGAGGGCGTGCCGGCGCTGCGGGCCGAACTGGCTTTGCGTTCCGGCTCCGTCGGCCCGGCCATGACCTTAGAGGCCGACGCTGAATTGCACGACGCAGCCCCTTGATTGGGCACAATCCCGCCACTGACGAGAGAAGAAGCCAAACGAATGAATGCAATGCCAGTGTGGAGACGGTTTCAGGGCATGTTCAACCTGAACGACGGCCGATGGGGCCGGGGCGACGACACGTCGACCAATGGTGAACAACGCCCGGCTGGCAATCGGCCCGATGGCGAGCCGCCGGCTGTGCCGCCGCCGCCCCCGTCACCCCCGCCGCAACCGAATCGTCCGCGCGGCCAGGGCCCGAACCAGGGCCCGCCCGATCTCGATGAACTCTGGCGCGATTTCAACCGCAAGCTCGGCGGCCTGTTCGGCGGCGGACGCGGCGGCGACAACAACAATCGCCCCACCGGCGGCAACGGCGGTGGCTTCCAGCCCGACATGAAAAACGCGGGCTTCGGCCTCAGCCTGGTGGCCGGCGTTGCAGTGCTGATCTGGCTCGGCACCGGATTCTTCATCGTGAACGAAGGCCAGCAGGCCGTCATCACGCAATTCGGCCGCTACAAGACCACGGTCGGCGCGGGCTTCAACTGGCGCCTGCCTTACCCGATCCAGCGCCACGAACTCGTGGTCGTCACGCAGATCCGTTCCACCGACGTGGGCCGTGACAGCATCGTGCGCTCGACCGGCCTGCGCGAATCCGCCATGCTGACCGAGGACGAGAACATCGTCGAAATCAAGTTCGCCGTGCAATACCGCCTGAGCGATGCGCGTGCCTACCTGTTCGAGAGCAAGAGTCCGGCCGACGCGATCGTGCAGGTGGCCGAAACGGCTGTGCGCGAAGTCGTTGGCAAGATGAAGATGGACAAGGCGCTGGCCGACGAGCGCGACCAGATCGCGCCGCGCGTGCGTGCGCTGATGCAGACCATCCTGGATCGCTACAAGGTCGGCGTCGAGGTGGTCGGCATCAATCTGCAGCAAGGTGGCGTGCGTCCGCCCGAGCAGGTGCAGGCTGCCTTCGACGACGTGCTCAAGGCCGGCCAGGAACGCGAGCGCGCCAAGAACGAAGCCCAGGCCTATGCCAACGACGTGATCCCGAAGGCGACCGGCACTGCCTCGCGGCTCAAGGAAGAATCGGAAGCCTACAAGGCCCGGATCGTGGCGCAGGCACAGGGTGACGCCGGCCGCTTCAGCCAGGTGCTGACCGAATACCAGAAGGCGCCGCAAGTGACGCGCGACCGCATGTACACCGACGCGATGCAGCAGATCTACGCGAGCACCACCAAGGTGCTGGTCGATTCGAAGCAGGGCTCGAACCTGCTCTACCTGCCGCTCGACAAGCTGATGCAGATGAGCGGCCAGGGCGCGGGCCCCACGCCCAGCGATGCGGCGAGCCCGAACGTGGCGGGCACGGCGCCCGCCCAGTCTTCGGTGATTCCGGTGGCCCCGGCATCCAGTGGCGATACGCGTGCCCGCGACGGCCGCTCACGTGACCGCGACGGTCGCTAAGCGGAGAACAAGACATGAACAGAATCGGATTCATCGCAACGTCGTTCCTGGTGGCGCTTGCGCTGCTGAGCTCCACGCTTTTCGTGGTCGACCAGCGCCAGTTCGGCGTGGTCTACCAACTCGGCCAGATCAAGGAAGTGATCACCGAGCCCGGCCTCAATTTCAAGATGCCGCCCCCGTTCCAGAACGTCTCGTACATCGACAAGCGCCTGCTGATGCTGTCGAGCCTCGACACCGAGCCGATGCTCACCGCCGAGAAGCAGCGCGTCGTGATCGACTGGTACGTGCGCTGGCGCATCAGCAACCCGTCTGAGTACATCCGCAATGTCGGCCTCGACGAGAGTGCCGGCGCGATGCAGCTCAACCGCGTGGTGCGCAATGCGTTCCAGGAAAACATCAACAAGTACACGGTGCGTGACCTGATCTCGGCCAGCCGCGAGAAGCTCATGGCCGATGTGCAGCGCGAGGTGCTTTCGGTCGTCAAGGGGGCGAAGCCCTGGGGCGTGGACGTGGTCGACGTGCGCATCACGCGGGTCGACTATGTGGAAGCCATCACCGAATCGGTGTACCGCCGCATGGAGGCGGAACGCAAGCGCGTCGCCAACGAATTGCGCTCGACCGGCTTTGCCGAAGGCGAAAAGATCCGCGCCGATGCCGACCGTCAACGCGAAGTGACGGTGGCCAACGCCTACCGCGACGCGCAGAAGATCAAGGGTGAAGGCGATGCACAGGCCGCCACCGCGTATGCCGAGGCGTTCGGTAAGGATCCGCAATTCGCGCAGTTCTATCGCAGCCTCGATGCCTACAAGCAGAGCTTCAACAAGAAGAGCGACGTGATGGTGCTCGACCCGTCGTCCGACTTCTTCCGCGCCATGCGCGGTTCCGGGTCGAACACGGTGAATTCGGTGGCGCCGCCCAGCCGCCGTTAGCAGGCCGCGGCGATGAGCTCCGAGGTTTTCTGGAGCGCACTGGCCCTGGTGCTGGTGATCGAAGGCGCCATGCCGTTCCTCTCGCCGGGCAGCTGGCGCAAGGGCTTCCTGCAGTTGCTGCAGTTGCGCGACGGGCAACTGCGCTTCTTCGGGCTCTGCAGCCTCCTGCTCGGCCTGGCGCTGCTCTGGCTGGCGAACTAGCCGTCCGGGTGCGGACCGCGGTCGGGGGCCTCGGGGCACCCGGTAGAATCCGCATTTAACCCACGCCTCCTTTTCCCATGTCCGCTTGGGTCCTCCCGGATCACATTGCCGATGTGCTGCCTTCAGAGGCGCGCCACATCGAAGAACTTCGCCGTCAGCTGCTCGACACCGCCCGTGGCTATGGCTACGAGCTGGTGATGCCGCCGATGCTCGAGCACCTTGAATCGCTGCTTTCTGGCACCGGCGAGGCGCTCGACCTTCAAACTTTCAAACTGGTCGACCAGCTCTCGGGCCGGACGATGGGCCTGCGCGCCGACACCACGCCGCAGGTGGCACGTATCGACGCGCACCTGCTGAACCGGCGCGGCGTGGCCCGGCTCTGCTATTGCGGCCCGGTGATCCACACCCGGCCGGACCGACCACACGCCACGCGCGAACCGCTGCAGTTCGGCGCAGAAATCTACGGCCACGCCGGCCTCGAGGCCGATACCGAAACCCTGCTGCTGGCGCTCGACTGCTTGCGCGCCGCGGGTGTGGGCGAGGGGGTGCTGGTCGACCTGGCCGACGCCCGCATCGTGCGTTCGCTGCTCGCCGACGTGCCTGTCGACGCCCCGGCGCTGGCGCGCGTCCATGCGGCGCTTGCCACCAAGGACAGCAGCGAACTGCGTGCGTTGACGCGGGACTTCCCCGTGGCCGCACGCGAAGGCCTGCTGGCGCTGGTTCAGCTCTATGGCGATGCGGCGGTGCTCGCCGAGGCTGAAAAGGCGCTCAAGGGATCGCCTGCCGTGCGCGAGGCGCTGAACGACCTGCGCCAGCTCGCCACCCGCCTGCGCGGCGCCAACGTGAGCTTCGACCTGTCCGATCTGCGCGGCTATGCCTACTACAGCGGCATGCGCTTCGGCATTTACGTCGAAGGCGCGGCCGATGCACTGGTGCGCGGCGGCCGCTACGACGAAGTCGGCGCCGTGTTCGGCCGCAACCGGCCGGCCGTCGGCTTCAGCCTGGATCTGCGCGAGCTGGTCGAAGTGCTGCCGGCCCGGCCCCTGCGCGCCGCGGTGCGTGCGCCCTGGAGTGATGCCGCCGGCCTGCGCGACGCGATCGCGTCGCTGCGCCGGCAGGGCGAAACCGTGGTCTGCGTGCTGCCCGGCCATGACAGCGAGATCGACGAGTTCCATTGCGACCGCGAGCTCGTCGAGCGTGCCGGTCAATGGACCGTCAAAGCCATCTGAATTTCTGTTTGAGAAGCGAGTAGACATGAGCGTTACCACCGGAAGAAACGTGGTCGTCGTCGGCACCCAGTGGGGCGACGAGGGCAAGGGCAAACTGGTCGACTGGCTGACCGAAAGCGCCCAGGGCGTGGTGCGCTTCCAGGGCGGCCACAACGCGGGCCACACGCTCGTCATCAACGGCGTGAAGACCGCGCTGCATCTGATCCCCAGCGGCATCATGCGTCCCGGCGTCAAGTGCTACATCGGCAATGGCGTGGTGCTGTCGGCCGGCAAGCTGTTCGAAGAAATCGAGGGGCTCGAGAAGGCGGGCGTCGAGGTGCGTTCGCGCCTGCGCATCAGCGAGGCCTGCCCGCTGATCCTGCCGTTCCACGCCGCGCTCGACATCGCGCGCGAGAACTACCGCGAGAAGGGCGGGGTCGAGAAGATCGGCACCACCGGCCGCGGCATCGGCCCGGCCTACGAAGACAAGATCGCGCGCCGCGCGCTGCGCGTGCAGGATCTGAAGCACCCGGAGCGCTTCGCTACCAAGCTGCGGGTGCTGCTCGACCTGCACAACCACGTGCTGACGCAGGTGCTGAGCGCCCCGGCCATCGACTTCGACATGGTGTTCGAAGAAGCCATGCGCCATGCCGAACTGCTCAAGCCGATGATGGCCGACGTGTCGCGCGAGCTCAACGACGCGCACCGCAACGGCGCCAACCTGCTGTTCGAAGGCGCGCAGGGCACGCTGCTCGACGTCGACCACGGCACCTACCCGTATGTCACGTCCAGCAACTGCGTGGCCGGCAATGCGGCCGCCGGTGCGGGCGTGGGCCCGGGCATGCTGCACTACATCCTGGGCATCACCAAGGCCTATTGCACGCGCGTCGGCGGTGGCCCGTTCCCGACCGAGCTCGACTGGGAAGAGCCCGGCACGCCCGGCTATCACATGAGCACCGTGGGCGCCGAGAAGGGCGTGACCACCGGCCGCAGCCGCCGTTGCGGCTGGTTCGACGCGGCGCTGCTCAAGCGCTCGGCGCAGGTCAATGGACTCTCGGGCCTGTGCATCACCAAGCTCGACGTGCTCGACGGCCTCGAAAAGCTCGAGCTTTGCACCGGGTACGAACTCGATGGCGAGATCACCGACATCCTGCCGATGGGCGCCGACGAAATCGAGCGTTGCACGCCGATCTACGAAACGCTCGAGGGCTGGACCGAAAGCACGGTCGGCGTTACGCAATACGACAAGCTGCCGGTCAACGCGCGGCTCTATCTACAGCGCATCGAGCAGGTCACGGGCGTGCCGATCCACATGGTGTCGACCAGCCCGGATCGCGATCACACGATCATGATGCGCCACCCGTACCTTGCGGACTAGCCTCTCCCCCAGGCTTGCCCACTTCGTGTGGCCGCCAACCCCCTTCCGGGGGCAACACCAGCGGCCCGGCAAAGCCGGTTCCGCGGTGTTTCACGAATGAGTAAAGACTGAAGGAATCCACGCCATGTTGACCGAAGACGGCAAGCACCTCTACGTGAGCTATGACGAGTACCACAACCTGATCGAGAAACTCGCGATCAAGGTGCATCAGTCGGGCTGGGAGTTCGACAACATCCTGTGCCTGGCGCGCGGCGGCATGCGCCCGGGCGACATGCTCTCGCGCATCTTCTCCAAGCCGCTGGCAATCATGTCGACCAGCTCCTACCGCGCCGATGCGGGCACCGTGCAGGGCCATCTGGACATTGCGCGCTTCATCACCACGCCCAAGGGCGAGATCGCCGGCAAGGTGCTGCTGGTGGACGACCTGGCCGACTCCGGCCACACGCTGCATGCGGTGGTCGACATGCTGCGCACCCAGTACAAGCCGATCACCGAGCTGCGCACGGCCGTGATCTGGACCAAGGCGTTGTCGACTTTCACGCCCGACTATTCGGTCGAGTTCCTGCCGACCGACCCGTGGATCCACCAGCCCTTCGAAGGCTACGACACCCTGGGGGTCGAGAAGCTCATCGAGAAGTGGTCGGTGTGAGCATGGCGGTGTAGCGCCGCTGCATCTCCTCCGGTGAAAGGTCTTCGATGCTGTGCCCGACGTTCCAGCGGTGGCCGAACGGGTCGATGAAGCTGCCCGAGCGTTCGCCGTAGAACTGGTCTTGCACCGCTATCTGTAGCGTGGCGCCGGCCTCGATGGCGCGCCCGACCACGGCGTCGGCGTCGTCCACATGCAGGTGCAGGGTCACCGGTGTGGCGCCGATGCTGCGGGCGCCGCGAATATCGTATTCAGGAAACTCGTCCGACAGCATCAGCGTGCCGCCGCTGCCGAAGTCGAGTTCGGCATGGCCGATGCGGCCGCTCGGCTCGGTGAGTCGGAATTTCTCGGTTACGCCGAACACCTTGCCGTAGAAGGCGATGGCTGCGGCGGTGTCGTGCACGCAGAGGTAGGCAAAGAGTTCATGAATGATGGTCATGGCAACACTCCGATCGCGGCAATGAAGGCCTGATTCTGCGGGCACTGGCGGTGCGGTGTCTTGGAGAAAATTGAACTCATACGGTCTTGCATTCACAGAGTCCACGATGTTGATCTGAGCGCTGAGGTTCCGGGGCGGGCTCCCTTGTGCAGCTAGCATTGGCGACATGCGCCATCAACCCATCACCGATCTCATCCATCATCCGTACCAGCCCCCCGCCAGGTTCGCGGCACCACAGCCCGGCATCTACAAGGCCTCGACCGTGTTCTTTGCCGACGTCGCCGCAATGCGCGCGCGCGACTGGAAGACCAAGGCCGGCTATACCTACGGCCTGCACGGCACGCCGACCACCTTCACGCTCGAAGAGCGGCTGGCCACGCTCGAAGGCGGCACCCAGTGCCTGCTGGTGCCGAGCGGCCTGGCCGCGATCTCGCTGGTGTGCTTCGCCTTCCTGAAGACCGGCGACGAGGTGCTCCTGCCCGACAACGCCTATGGTCCGAACAAGGCGCTGGCGGCAGGTGAGCTGGCCAACTTCGGCATCACGCACCGCACCTACGACGCGATGAACCCGGGCGATCTGGCGGCCAAGCTGTCGGAGCGCACCAAACTCGTGTGGGTGGAGGCGGCAGGCTCGGTGACGATGGAGTTTCCCGATCTGCCGGCGCTGGTCGCCATCTGCCGTGCGCGCGGCGTCATTACCGCGCTCGACAACACCTGGGGCGCCGGCCTGGCCTTTGCGCCCTTCGATTTCAACGGCACGGGGCGAGGCGTGGACGTTTCGGTGCACGCCCTCACCAAGTACCCCAGCGGCGGCGGCGACGTGCTGATGGGCAGCGTGGTCACCCGCGACGACGGGCGCCTGCACCAGGCGCTCAAGCTCACGCACATGCGCATGGGTTTCGGTGTGGGCGTCGGCGATGTCGAGACGCTGCTGCGGTCGTTGCCGAGCATTGCGCTGCGCTATGCGGCCCACGACCTCGCCGCGCGCGAACTGGCGCGCTGGCTCGGCACGCGCGACGAGATCGTCCAGGTGCTGCATCCGGCCGTTGCCGGCTCGCCGGGCCACGCCAACTGGCGCGCACTCTGCGGTGCCGCCGACCTGGCGGCAGGGCTGTTCTCGGTGGTGTTCGACGAGCGCTTCAGCAGCGAGCAGGTCGACCGCTTCTGCGACGGCCTGCAGTTGTTCCGGCTCGGCTATTCCTGGGGCGGCCCGATCAGCCTCGTGGTGCCCTACGACATCGGCCTGATGCGCGACGCCAGCGTGGCGCGCTGGCCACACAAGGGCACGCTGGTGCGTTTCTCGATCGGGCTGGAAGCGGTTTCCGACCTTCAGGCCGACCTGGCGCAGGCGCTCGACGGCATGGCGTCCTGAGGCCCCGCCGGCGCGTTTTCGCGCCGTCCTTTATCGCTTACAGTGGGGTGCAGATTTTGCCCCGCTTCCGGGGCGCGCATCAGGAGCAACATGGCCGCACCCAACTACGGATACGAGAAGCGTCAGAAAGAACTGGCCAAGAAAAAGAAGAAGGAAGAAAAGCTGCGCGACAAGGCCAATCGCAAGCTGGGCCCGAGCAGCGAAGGCCTGATGCCCGGCGACCCGGAAACCGACGTGGCCTCGCTCGAGCGCGACGCGCCGATCGCGCCGGTGCTGCCGACCAAGAACGGCTGAGCCGTCTCTGCTGCACCCTCCCGTCCGAAGCCGCCGCCTGCCGGGTGCAGGGGCGGCTTTTTATTTGAGCAGTTTGCGCAGTTCCGGCCAGATGTTGTCGAGGATGCGCGGATGCGCGGCCGCGACCGGATGAATCCGGTCGGCCTGGAACATCGCCGCCGCATCCGGGCCATCGGCCACGCCCTTGAGCATGAACGGCACCATGGGCACCTTGCTGATCGTGCTCACGCTCGCGAAGATCTTCGAGAAGCTGTTGAGGTAGGCCATGCCGTAGTTCGGCGGCACCTGGATGCCGACGATCAGCACCTTGGCGCCTGCGGCCTTCGAGGCGTCGACCATGGCTGCAAGATTCGCTTGCGTCTGCGTGACGGGCAGGCCACGCAACGCATCGTTGGCGCCGAGTTCGATCACCACGGTGTCGGGCTTGTGCTGGTTCAGCAGGGCAGCAAGGCGCGACTTGCCGCCGGCCGTGGTCTCACCGCTGATGCTGGCATTGACAATGCGTGCAGGAATCTTTTCCTTGGCCAGCCGCTGCTCCAGCAGCGCAACCCAGCCTTCGCCGCGCTTGAGGCCGTACTCGGCACTCAGCGAGTCGCCCATGATCAGCACCGTGGGCCCGCTGCCCGATTGCGCCCACGCAGCGGCGGCCGGAAGACCCGCCGCAATGGCCAGCGTGGCGGCCGAGATAAAGTGTCTGCGATTCAAAACGAGAGCCCTTTCAATGTCCGCACCCCGAGCCGAGCAGATCGTTGCCGTCGAACATGTTTTCAAGTCCGTCACCGACTCGACCGGTACGCTGGACATTCTGCAGGACATCGATTTCACCCTTGGTGCCAGGGAGACCGCCGCCATCGTCGGCGCCTCCGGCTCGGGCAAGAGCACGCTGCTGTCGATCGTCGCCGGGCTCGACACGCCGACGCGCGGCACGGTCAGGCTGGCCGGTGCCGACATCTTCGCCATCGATGAAGACGACCGCGCCGCGCTGCGCGCGCAGAAGGTCGGCTTCGTGTTCCAGAGCTTCCAGCTGCTGGCCAACCTCAGCGCGCTCGAAAACGTGATGCTGCCGCTCGAGTTGGCCGACCGCAGAGACGCACGCAAGGCGGCCACCGAAATGCTCGGCCGCGTCGGCCTTGGCCAGCGGCTCGGCCACTATCCCAAGGTGCTGTCGGGCGGCGAGCAGCAGCGCGTGGCGCTGGCCCGCGCCTTCGTCGTGCAGCCGGCCCTGCTGCTGGCCGACGAGCCCACCGGCAGCCTCGACTTCGCCACCGGCGAGCAGGTGATGGAACTGATGTTCGACCTGAACCGCGAACTCGGCACCACGCTCGTGCTCGTGACGCACGACCGCGGCATCGCGCAGCGGTGCGAGCGCCGCATCACGATCGAGGCGGGCCGCGTCGCAAGTCCATGATCATTCCCGCGCACTGGGCCGAGGGCCGAATCCAGCAACGTGTCGACGGGCGCCAGATCACGGTGCGGCGCTTCGGCTGGTCGGACGAAAGCCCCGAGGCCGCCCAGGCGCATGCCGACGCACGAACCCAAGCCGCCTTCGGCCGCATCGTTTCCGGCGAGAAACTGGAGCGGCGCGAGCGCAAGGTGGCCTACAACGGCGCCGACGGCACGCCGATCCGCGAAGAGATCGTGGTGCGCGAGGGTGACACCGTCGTCACGCGCAACGGCTACGGCGCGCTGTGCCTCAACACGCCCGATGTGCTGTTCGTCGACATCGATTTCGACATGGGGCGGCCTGGCGGCGCCTTCGAATATGCGATCGGCCCGGCCCTCATCGCCGGCTTGCTCTCCGGCTACGCGGGCAGGTCGTGGATCGGCGGTGCGGTGGCGGCGCTCATCGTGTTCATCGTGGGGTACCGCATCGGCCTGCAACGCAAGCGGGGCGAGGGCGGCATCAACCCCGCGCCCGAGCAGCGCGCCGGCAAGCGCATTGGCCGGTTCATGCAGCAGCATCCGGACTGGCACCTGCGCATCTACCGGACGCCGGCCGGCTTTCGCCTGCTGGCGATGCACGACATCTTTGCGCCGGCGGATCCCGTCGTGGCCGAGTGCTTCAGCCAACTCGGCGTCGACAAGGTTTACGCGCGCATGTGCCTCAACCAGAACTGTTTTCGGGCGCGCGTGAGCGCCAAGCCCTGGCGCATCGGCATCGCGGAGCACATGCGTCCGCGGCCCGGCGTGTGGCCAGTGGCGCCCGAACGGTTGCCGGCGCGTGTGGATTGGGTGGCGCGCTACGAAGCGGCGGCGCGCGGCCACGCGGCTTGCCGATTCCTCGAGGCAGTCGGCAGCGGCACGGTGCACCCGTCCGCGCAGCGCGTGCAGGCCCTGCACGACGAACTCAGCCGCGCGCAGAGCGAACTGCCTATCGCCTGAGCGGGCCCGCGGATAATCCCCGCATGTCTTCCCCCAAAGTGATTTTCGGCTTCCATGCCGTGGGCGTGCGCATCAAGACCGCGCCGCAATCGGTGCTCGAGGTGTTGTTCGATGCGAGCCGGCGCGATGCGCGCATGAAACAGTTCATCGCCCGCGCGCAGGACGCCGGCGTGCGGCTGGTCGAAGCCGACGCGCTGCGCATTGCCAAGCTGGCCGGCAGCCATGGGCACCAGGGCGTGGCCGCGCGCGTGGAGCCGATGGCGCAAACCCACTCGCTGGACGAACTGCTCGAAGGCCTCGAAGCTGCGGGCACCGTGCCGCTGCTGCTGGTGCTCGACGGCGTGACCGACCCGCACAACCTCGGCGCCTGCCTGCGCGTGGCCGACGGGGCCGGCGCGCACGCGGTGATCGCGCCGAAGGATCACGCGGCCGGCATCAACGCCACCGTGGCCAAGGTCGCGAGCGGTGCGGCCGAGACCGTGCCGTACTTCATGGTGACCAACCTCGCGCGCACGCTCGGCGAACTCAAGGAACGCGACATCTGGTGCGTCGGCACCAGTGACGACGCACCCGGCACGCTCTACCAGTGCGACCTGAAGCGCGCCGTGGCGCTGGTGCTCGGTGCCGAAGGCGAGGGCATGCGCCAACTCACGCGCAAGACCTGCGACGAACTCATCAGCATCCCGATGGCGGGCGCGGTGGAAAGCCTCAACGTCTCGGTGGCAAGCGGGGTCTGCCTGTACGAGGCGATGCGCCAGCGCGGCGGCTGAACGCGAGCACGGTCATCGCCAATGGCGATGGTGTGCCGGGACACCGCTTCTTACACTCGGTGTCTCGAGACCGAGACTACAAGACGGCAAGTGAAGTGTGCGGCCGCAGGAAACAAAGAACCCCCCACCCCATGCAAAAGAGATCGCTCCTCATCGCCGCACTCGCCCTGAGTGCCGCCTTCACTGTCCCGGCCCAGGAGGCCTGGCCGACCAAGCCGGTGCGCATGATCGTGCCGTTCCCGCCCGGCGGCGGCACCGACATCCTGGCCCGCCTGGTGGCCAACAAGCTCACCGAAACGGCGAAATGGACGGTGATCGCCGACAACCGCGCCGGGGCCGGCGGCACCATCGGCATCGCCGAGGCCGCAAAGGCCGCACCGACCGGCTACGACATCGTGATGGGGCAGAAGGACAACATGGTCGTCGCGCCGTGGCTCTACAAGAGCCTGAGCTACGACCCGACCAAAGACCTGGTGGCCGTGGCCAGCGTGGCCTACACGCCGGTGATCATCGGCACCAGCGCCAACTCGCGCTTCAAGACGCTGGCCGATGTGGTGAACGCGGCGCGCGCCGCGCCGGACACCATCACCTATGGCTCGCCCGGCAATGGCACCACCATCCATCTGGCCGGCGAGATCTTCAAGACCTCGGCCAACATCTCGATGCGGCATGTGCCCTACAAGGGTTCCGGCCCGGCGCTCATGGATGTGCTGGCGGGCAATGTCGACCTGCTGGTGTCGTCGGTGCCGTCGGCCATCGCGCAGATCAAGTCCGGCAAGCTGCGGCCGCTGGCCGTGACCTCGGCGGCGCGCAGCACCTCGCTGCCCGACGTGCCCACGGTGGCCGAGCTCGGCTACAAGGGCTTCGACGTGAGCACCTGGTACGGCATCTTCATGCCGGCGCGCACTCCGCCAGAGGTGGTGAACGCGATGAACCGCAAGGTCAACGAACTGCTCGCCACGCCCGAGATGAAGGCCGCCATCCATGCCCAGGGCGCCGAGCCGCTGCCGATGACGCCGGCGCAGTTCTCGACCGTCGTGAAAGAGGACTACCTGAAGTGGAAGGGCATCGTGGCCGCCTCGGGCGCCACGATCGAATAAGCCTCTTCCGGTTCAGCGGCGGCCGAAGCTACCGCGGTCACGTCAGGCCAGCGCAAAGAAGCGCATCACGACCTGTGCCGGGTGCCGCACGCCGACGCCGACGAACAGGCGCTCGTTGATCCAGCGCAGTGCCGGCGCTGCAGTTTCGAAACGCGGACTGCAGCGAAAGTAAATCTGTGAGGGGTCGACCGGCTCGCCGCGAAGCAGCGACGCCATCACCTCGGCCGGCGCCGCGCGCACGGCGTGGTTCTGCACGTAGATCAACTCGCCGGCTTCGGTTTCGAGGCCGTAGCGCGCGTCCAGGATGGACAACGTGTCGCTCACGATCAGCTGGAAGTCGCTGCCACCCGGCAACACCCGAGCGCGCCAGCCATGCCCGCTCGCGCTCCCGCCGTGAATCGGCACCACGCGGCGCAGGCCGCCGGGGCCGCTGCCGAGCACCTGCGGCGTGCCGACCTCGACCTGCAGGTCGGCAAAGTGTTCGAGGGTAGGCGGGGCGAGCGGATCGGTCAGGATGGATCCTTGCTCCGCGTGCGGCTCACCGCGCTGAAGATGCCGAGACCCAGGATGATCAGCGCACCGATGCCGATGTAGAGCGTCGGCACGCCGGCGACCGAGGCGCCCCAGATGACGCCGGCCATGAAGATCAGAAACCCGACCATGTAGAGCGCGAAAGACATCGTTTTTCTCCAGGAGCTGTGATGCGCTGAAGTATCCGGAACCCGCCAGTGGCGCGACCCGGCGCGCGTCGCCAGTTGCTGTGGGAAAGTGCCTACTGTGCGGCCTTGGCGGTTTCGGCGCTGGCGGCTTCGAGCAGCGCAATCGATTCGGGCGGCAACTGGAGCTGGGCCGCTGCCACCAGTTCGTCGAGCTGTTGCAGGGTTGTTGCGCTCGCGATCGGCGCCGTCACCGCCGGGCGCGCAATCTGCCAGGCGATGGCGACCTGTCCTGGCTTTGCACCGAGCGCGCCGGCCACCTGGTCGAGCGCGTCGAGGATGCGCAGGCCGCGCGCGTTGAGGTACTTCTTCGTCGTGTTCGCGCCGCGCTGGCTCTTGCCGGCATCGGCTGCGCTGCGGTATTTGCCGGTGAGGAAGCCTGCGGCCAGCGCGTAGAAGTTGATCACGCCGACGTCGCGCGCCAGGCACAGCGGCTCCAGCGCCTCTTCGAACACCGCGCGGTCGTACAGGTTGTAGAGCGGCTGCAGGCTTTCATAGCGCGGCAGCCCGAGCCGCTCCGACACGTCGAGTGCCTCGGCCAGCCGCGGCGCCGTGAAGTTCGAGGCGCCGATGGCGCGCACCTTGCCGGCCTTGATCAGTTCGGCGAAGGCGCCGAGCGAGTCTTCCATCGGCGTGTTCGGGTCGTCGTCGTGCGACTGGTAGAGGTCGATGTGGTCGGTCTTAAGGCGCTGCAGCGACGCGTCCACGGCCGTGCGGATGTACGCCGGCGCGAGGCCGATCTTGCCTTCGCCCATCGGCTTGCCGACCTTGGTGGCCAGCACCACCCGGTTGCGCTTGCCGCTCTGGCGCAGCCATTTGCCGATGATAGTTTCGGATTCGCCGCCGCTGTGGCCGGGCACCCAGCTCGAGTACACGTCGGCGGTGTCGATGAAGTTGAAGCCGGCGTCGAGCCAGGCATCGAGCAGGCGGAACGACAGCGCTTCATCGACCGTCCAGCCGAACACGTTGCCGCCGAAAGCCAGCGGAGAGACTTGAAGGCCGGAGCGGCCGAGGGCGCGGAGTTGCAAGGCGATGTCCTTTCGAAGTTCAAACGAAGCCGAGGGCGCCCAGCGCGGCACCCGCGCCGAGCAGCCAGAGCAGATGGATACGGGTGCGCCACACCACCAGCGCGGCAATACCGCTTACCAGCCAGAGGTGCCAGTTCGGCACACCGACGGCATGGTTGCCGTTGGCCAGCACCCAACCGGTGGCGATCAGCAGGCCGATCACGATCGGTGCCATGCCCTGCTTGAAGGCGCGCACGCCGCGCCGGTCGCGGTTGCGATGGCCCCAGCGCGTCGCGAGGTAGGTGAGGGTGGTGCTCGGCAGCATGATGCCGACCATCGTGGTCATGAGGCCGAACAGGCCGAGCGCCCAGGCATGCCAGCCCGCGCCGATGCCGCCACCGGCGTTGATGCCGACGTTCCATCCCATCAGCGCGACGAACAGCACGTTGGGCCCCGGAGCGGCCTGCGCGATGGCCACCGACGAGGTGAACTGCGCGTCGCTGAGCCAGCCGTGTTCGGCCACCAGGTAGCGGTGCATGTCGGGCACGGTGGTGATGGCGCCGCTGATCGAAAGCAGCGACAGCATCAGGTACTGCGCGAACAGGCCCAGCCAGTCCTGCCAGTGCATCACGAAGGTCATGCCGGAATCTTTCGCCAGGTCCACACGCAGGCCGCGCCACCGAAGGCCAGCAGCACCCACAGCAGCGGCCAGCGCAAACCTGCGATCGCGATGGCGACGACGGCAACGAACGCGAGGCACACGCCGAACCCCAGCGGGTGCCGGCGCAGCTGCGGTACCAGCTTGATGCCGGTCGCAGCGATCAGGCCGCCCGCCACTGCGCCCATGCCGCGCAGCGCGCCTGCCACCTGCGGATGGCCGGCGTACTGCGCATAGAGCAATGCCAGCGCGAGGATCACGAACAGGGGCACGGTGAGCATGCCGGCCACCGCGGCAATGGCGCCACGCAAGCCGAAGTAGCGGTCGCCGATCATCAGCGACAGGTTGACCACGTTGGGGCCGGGCAGCACCTGCGCCACGGCCCAGTCTTCGAGAAACTGGTCGGGGCTGAGCCAGCGCTTCTTTTCGACCATTTCGCGCTGCACCACGGCCAGCACGCCGCCGAAACCCTGCAGGGCCAGCCAGGTGAAAGAGACAAACAGGTCGCGAGGAGATTCGGGGCGGGCAAGTTCGACCGGTGAGGCCGTCCCGGCGAGGGCTGGAGGCATGGGCACGATTATGGGCCGGGCCGGGCGTCGACGTGCGGCACCAAGTCGCGGCAGTGGCCGACACGGCGGTGCGGCGGTGCGGGCCTATGCTGGCCCGGTTTCAACATCGAAGGAGTCAACACCATGAACCCATACGGCACTTTGCTGCGTGCTTCCCTTGTGGCCGGCATCGCCACCGTCGCGCTCGCAGGCTGCGGAATGATGGGCGCGTCCAAGACGACGAGCTTCAGCGGCGCCATGAACGCGGCGAGCGAGGTTCCGCCCAACATGACGCGCGGCAGCGGCATGGCCGAGGCTTGGCTCAACAAGGACACCAACGTTCTCAAGTACAAGATCACCTACAGCGGCCTGAGCGGCCCGGCCACGGCGGCGCATTTCCACGGCCCGGCCTCGGCCGGCGAGAACGCAGGCGTGGTGCTGCCATTCGCCAGTGCCGCCAGCCCTATCGAGGGGCAGGCCACACTCACCCCGGCGCAAGCGGCGGATCTGATGACCGGCAAGTGGTACGCCAACGTGCACACGGCCGCCAACCCGGCCGGCGAGATCCGCGGGCAGCTGCTGCCGAAGATGTAAGTCAGCTTGGCCAAAGGAGGCTGGTGTCCAATGACGGCATGAGCACGCCGCCCACGAAAACCCATCCTTCTTCCCGCGCCTCCCGACCCACCCGCACTTCTTCTCCCACTTCCCACGCTTCCCCCGCTCTCCCCGACATGCGCTTCGCCCGCAAGGCCCTGGTCTTGCAGGGCGGCGGCGCGCTGGGCTCCTACCAGGCTGGCGTGTACGACGCGTTGAGCCGCCATCGGGACCAGCCGCAATGGATTGCGGGTGTCTCGATCGGTGCCATCAACGCGGCGCTGATTGCGGGCAACGCGCCGGAGCGGCGCGTCGCGCGGCTGCGCGAGTTCTGGGAACTCGTGTCATCCGGCCCGTCGCAGCGGCTGCCGAGCTGGATGGGGGACCGCGCCACGCTCAACCAGTGGAGCGCGAACCTCGCGTCGCTGTTCGGCATCCCCGGCTTCTTCAAGCCACGCGTGTCGCCGCAGCTGATGCTCGGCGGCGCCGCGCCGCTGCTGAGCTACTACGACACCTCCCCGCTCAGGGAAACGCTCGAGCGGCTGGTCGACTTCGATCGCATCAATGCGCGCGAAATGCGCTTGAGCTTGGGCGCGGTCAATGTGCGCAATGGCAATTCGGTCTATTTCGACAACGCCGTGCAGAAGATCGGCCCCGAGCACATCATGGCCAGCGGCGCGCTGCCACCGGGCTTCGCGCCGGTCGAGGTCGACGGCGAGCAGTACTGGGACGGCGGGCTCGTCTCCAACACGCCGCTGCAGTACGTGCTGGACAACCACCCGCGCAGCGAAGCGCTGGTGGTGCTGCAGGTCGACCTGTTCAATGCACGCGGGCCGCTGCCGACGACCTTGTCGGAAGTCATGGAGCGGCAGAAGGACATCACCTACTCGAGCCGCACTCGCATGAACACCGATGCGCTGGCCGCGAACATGAACCTGCAGCAGGCCATTGCCGACCTGATCGACAAGCTGCCGGCGGGGCTGCGCAACGACCCGAGCGTGGCGGCGATCCAGTCGCAACTCACGCACCAGCCGATCGACATCTTTCACCTGATCTACCGCGACAAGCCCTACGAGCGCGACTCGAAGGACTATGAGTTCTCGCGCGCGACGGTCGAAGAGCACTGGGAAGCCGGGGCTCGCGACATGCGCTGCACGATGGGCCATCCCGAAGCGCTGCGCAGCGACGTGCAGAGCAACGGCGTGACCACCTTCGACCTCGGCGAGCCGGGCGCGATCCGCGTCAAGCGGCCGATGTAGACAGGGGACACCTGACGCCTTACTTCACTCTCCCGCAAACAAGGAACACACCATGCAACTCAAGGACAAGGTCGCTTTCATCACCGGCTCGGCCAGCGGCATCGGCAAGGAGATCGCCATCGTGTTCGCGCAGGAAGGCGCGAAGATCGTGATCGCCGACCTGAACAAGGCGGCGGCCGATGCCACTGCCGCGGAACTCAAGGCGACCGGCGCCGAGGCCATCGGCGTGGGCGTCGACGTGACCAGCGAAGACCAGGTCAATGCCGCGGTCGAGGAGGCCGCTGCGGCCTTCGGCGGCATCGACATCCTGATCAGCAATGCCGGCATCCAGATCGTGCACCCGGTCGACGAGTTCAGCTTTGCCGACTGGAAGAAGATGCTGGCGATCCACCTCGACGGCGCGTTTCTCACCACCCGGGCCTGCCTGAAGCACATGTATGCGCAGGGCCGCGGCGGCAGTGTGATCTACATGGGTTCGGTGCACTCGAAAGAGGCTTCGATGCTCAAGGCACCGTACGTCACCGCCAAGCACGGCCTGATCGGCCTGTGCAAGACGGTCGCGAAAGAGGGCGCGAAGCACGGCGTGCGTGCCAACGTCATCTGCCCCGGCTTTGTGCGCACGCCGCTGGTCGAAAAGCAGATTCCCGAGCAGGCCAAGACGCTGGGCATCACCGAAGAAGAGGTCGTCAAGAACGTGATGCTCAAGGAAACCGTGGACGGCGAGTTCACCACCACCGACGACGTGGCGCGCGTGGCACTCCTGTTCGCGGGCTTCCCGACAAATGCGCTGACCGGACAGTCGCTGGTGGTGAGCCACGGCTGGTTCATGCAGTGATTGTTGCTCGCCCCCAGGCTGCGCGGCACTGCGTGTCCGCTTCGCCAACCCCCTGCCGGGGGCAACACCGGCGGCCCGGCGGAGCCGGTTCCGCGGTGTTCCGCGAAAACTCCCGCCCCTAGGATCGCTCGCTTAGAGTTTCAGGGTCCAGGTTTCGCCGACCAAGTGCTGGCCGAAGCCTTCGTAGGGTTCCGATTTGGTGAGGCGGAAGCCGCGCGTGGCGTAGATGCCGCGCGCGGCGGCAAGGCAGCTGTTGGTCCACAGCACCATCGTCTTGTAACCCTTGCGGCGTGCGAAGGCGATGCATTCGTCGGTGAGGCGCCCGCCGAGTCCCAGGCCGCGGGCTTGCGGCGCAAGGATCAGCATGCGCAATTGCGCCGTGCTGGCCGATTTGCGCGCGACGAACACGGCGCCGACGCGTTCGCCATTGAGTTCGGCGATCCAGCAGCGCTCCCATTCGGGCTGGAACTTGCGCAGGAACCGGCCCGCGATGTCGGCCACCAGCCCCTCGAACTCGCTGTTCCAGCCGTACTCGCGTGCGTAGATCTCGCCGTGCTGCTGCACCACCCAGCCGATGTCGCCGGGGGCCGGGTCGCGCAGCACGGCGGTGACCGGCTTCGTGAAGGCTGGCCGTTCGGGGTCGAGCAGCGTCTGCACGGTGGCCATGGCTTCGACCACCTGCTGCCGCTCGGCCGCAGTGAGCGGCGCCAGCAGCCCGGCGGCCTCGTCGCGTGATCGCTGCTGCAGCGGTGCGAAAGCGGCGTGGCCGGCTTCTGTTAGTGCCAGCAGGCTCTGGCGGGCATCGGCGGGGTGGGGTAGGCGTGTGAGCCAGCCCGCCTTGTCGAAGCGGCGCAGGATGCGGCTCAGGTAGCCGGGGTCGAGCCCGAGTGCCTTGCCGATCTCGCTGGCAACCGGCTTTTCGCGGTGCGCCAGCGCGTAGAGCACGCGCACGTCGGTCAGCGACATCTCGCTGCCGAGGTAGGAGCCGAGCGCGCCGATGCGCGCGGTATAGAAGCGGCTGAACTGGCGCACCGCCTTCACGGCGGCGGCATCGGGTGCGTGCGAACTCGACGACATGGTTGCCATTGTCATTCAATATGATTGACAAAAGCAACCATATGTCTGTGGCATCGCCACGTCGCCGCATGGCCTTGCAGGCGACAGAGTCGCCCTGAAACCTTAAAATCGCGGGTTGCCCGAAACGGGCCTCCACGGCGCTCTTGCATTGCGCCAGCCCGCTCCCCATGAACGCCCCCGTCGACGTCTCCTTTTTTCACCGCGCCGCCAAGCCGCTGACCAGCTACCGCAAGTACTGGGCGGCCCGCTTCGGCACGGCGAAATTTCTCCCGACTTCGCGCAAGGAGATGGACGCGCTCGGGTGGGACAGCTGCGACATCATCGTGGTGACCGGCGATGCCTACGTCGACCACCCCAGCTTCGGGATGGCCGTGATCGGCCGCATGCTGGAGGCGCAGGGCTTTCGCGTCGGCATCATCGCCCAGCCCGACTGGCAGAGCGCCGAGCCGTTCAAGGCGCTGGGCAAGCCGAACCTGTTCTTCGGCGTGACGTCGGGCAACATGGATTCGATGATCAACCGCTACACGGCCGATCGCAAGATCCGCAGCGACGATGCCTACACGCCCGGCGACGTCGGCGGCAAGCGGCCCGACCGCGCGGCCATCGTCTATTCGCAGCGCTGCAAGGAAGCCTGGAACGACGTGCCGATCATCCTCGGCGGCATCGAAGGCAGCCTGCGCCGCATCGCGCACTACGACTACTGGTCGGACAAGGTGCGCCGCTCGGTGGTGGTCGATTCGAAATGCGATCTGCTGCTCTACGGCAATGCCGAGCGCGCCATCGTCGAGATCGCGCACCGGCTGGCCGCCAAAGAGCCGGTGCAGCAGATCACCGATGTGCGCGGCACCGCGTTCGTGCGGCGTGAAACGCCGGAAGGCTGGTTCGAGATCAACTCCACCAGCGTGGACGAACCTGGCCGCGTCGAGGCGCACGTCAATCCGTACCTCATGGTGTCGGACCAGGCCAAGGCCAACGGCGCGACCTGCGCGCGCGAGGACGAAGCCGAGGCGGTCGCGGTGGCCGCCGAGGCGGGCGCCGTTGCCGCGGTATCCAACCCGGCCATCAAGCCGCTGACCTTCGTGCCCAACCCGGCGCTGCGGGCCCGCATCAAGGTGCCGCCGCGCGAGCATTCGGTGATCCGCCTGCCGTCCTACGAGCAGGTGCGCGCCGACCCGGTGCTCTACGCGCACGCCAACCGCGTGCTGCACCTCGAAACCAACCCCGGCAATGCGCGTGCACTGGTGCAGACGCATGGCGAGGGCGCAACCGCGCGCGACGTGTGGATCAACCCGCCGCCGATTCCGCTGACCACGGCTGAAATGGACCACGTCTTCGACCTGGCCTATGCACGCAGCCCGCATCCGCGCTATGCCGACGAGGCTGGCGGCCACGATGGCGCGACCAAGATCCCGGCCTGGGAAATGATCCGCTTCAGCGTGAACATCATGCGCGGCTGCTTTGGCGGCTGCACCTTCTGCTCGATCACCGAGCACGAGGGCCGCATCATCCAGAGCCGTTCGGAAGAGTCGATCATCAAGGAGGTCGAGGCCATCCGCGACTCGGTCAAGGGCTTCACCGGCACCATCTCCGACCTCGGCGGCCCCACGGCCAACATGTACCGGCTCGGCTGCAAGAGCCCCGAGATCGAGGCCGCCTGCCGCAAGCCCAGCTGCGTTTACCCAGGCATCTGTTCGAACCTCGGCACCAACCACGATCCGCTCATCAAGATCTACCGTCGCGCGCGCTCGTTGCGGGGCATCAAGAAGATCCTGATCGGCTCCGGCCTGCGCTACGACCTGGCCGTGCAAAGCCCCGAGTACGTGAAAGAGCTGGTGCAGCACCACGTGGGCGGCTACCTGAAGATCGCGCCCGAGCACACCGAGCAGGGCCCGCTCACCAAGATGATGAAGCCGGGCATCGGCAGCTACGACAAGTTCAAGCAGCTGTTCGAGAAGTTCAGCGCCGAGGCCGGCAAGAAGCAGTACCTGATTCCGTACTTCATCGCCGCGCACCCGGGCACCAGCGACGAGGACATGATGAACCTCGCGATCTGGCTCAAGAAGAACGGTTTTCGTGCCGACCAGGTGCAGACGTTCTACCCGTCGCCGATGGCCACGGCGACGGCGATGTACCACACCAACAAGAACCCGCTGCGTAAGATCACGCGCGAGAGCGAGACGGTGGACATCGTGCGCGGCGACAAGCGCCGCCGTCTGCACAAGGCCTTTCTGCGCTATCACGATGCCAACAACTGGCCGCTGCTGCGAGAGGCGCTCAAGAGCATGGGCCGCGCCGACCTGATCGGCAACGGCAAGCACCACCTGATCCCGACCTGGCAGCCGTTGACCGACGGCAGCTACACCAGCGCGCGCAAGAAGAATTCGAGCGCGTCGGTGGAAACGGTCAAGGCCTCACCCGTCACCAAGGGCCGCCTGCTCACGCAGCACACCGGCCTGCCGCCGCGTGACAACGGGTCGGGGCGCAAGGCCAAGCCAGTGATTCGCAAGGGCCGCTGACCTCCGTTACGGCCTGGTTGTTGGAAGCAATGGCCTCCTTGCGGGCGTCGCCGGGTATCTCGATCGTCATGGGATTTATCTGGTCGTCGGCGCGCCAGTCTAGGCCACGGCGAGATTGGTTTGCTGCTTGGCCCAGGCTGTTGCCGGCACTCAACTTGCTTGTGCGAGGGCCTGGCGCAGCCACTTCACGCCATCACTTCCAAGGAGCCGACCGTGTCCACCGCCCCCATCACCCGCCGTTCGGCGTTGCAGTTCCTGGCCGCCGGTGTGGCCGGCTCGCTCGCGTTGCCGGGCCTCGCAGCCGGCTGGCCCGACAAGCCGATCAAGATCATCGTGACCTTCCCGCCGGGCGGCGCCAGCGACATCGTGGCGCGCGTCATGGCCGAGCAACTCGGCAAGCTGCTGGGCCAGCCCGTCGTGGTGGACAACCGGCCGGGTGCTGGCGGCACCATCGGTGGCGCTGCCGTGGCTTCGGCCGCGCCGGACGGCTATGTGCTGATGCTGTCGAACACCACGCCGATTGCGCTGGGCCCGTTCACGCTCGACAAGCAACCCTACGACCCGGTCGAGGCCTTCACGCACATCGCCTATCTGGGCTCGGCGCCGCTGGTCATCATGGCCAGCAAGCCATCCGGCATCCGCACCTTCGCCGACATCGAGGCGCAGGCGCGCAAGGGCCAGCTCGATTTCGGCTCCGGGGGCCCGGGCTCGGTCGGCCACATCCACGGCGAACTGATGAAGAAGGTCACGGGCATGAACCTGGTGCACGTGCCCTACCGCGGCGGCGCACCGATGACCACCGACCTGATTGCCGGCACGATTCCCGTCGGCATCGACGTGATCACCGCCTACGTGACCTTCTTCAAGAGCGGCCAGCTCACCCCGGTGGCCGTGACCAGCCGGGCCCGTTCCCCGCTGATGCCGGATGTGCCGACCGTGACGGAACTGAACCAGCCCAAGCTGGTGCTCGAGAACTTCTTCGGACTGAGTGGCCCGGCGAAGATGCCGGCCGATGTGGTGGCGCGCCTGAATGCAGCGTGCAACCAGGTGCTGGAGATGACGCCGGTTCAACAGAAGCTGGTGGATCTCGGCATCGTCGCCAAAGGCGAAAGCGTGGCCCAGTTCAACAGCTTCGTAAAGGCACAGGTCGGGGTGCTGGGGCCGGCGGTGAAGGGCGCCGGCATCAAGCTCTGAGCAACCCCTACCGCAGCACCAGCACGGGCGTGTGCGAGTGCGTCAGGACGTGCATCGTTTCGCTGCCCATCAGAAGGCGCTGAATGGCACGGCGCCCGTGCGAGGCCATCACGATCAGGCCGCACTTGTGCTGTTTTGCCGCCTCGATGATGGCTTCCGCGATCTGGTTCGATTTCAGCGTGACAGGCATCACGTTGCGCACCCCCTTGGTCAGCGCCCGGGTCTTGACGGCCTCCACCACGCGCTGACCCTCTACATCTGCCCGCTCCTGCGTTCGGTGCGTCTCTTCCTGGCTCAACAGAAGCGCGCCTTCGAAATAGCTTTGCGCGTGGATACGGACCACGTGAACGGCAACCAAATCGGCCCGGGTCAGCACGGCCAGATCGATCGCGGTGGTAACGGCCTGTTCGGACAGGTCGGAGCCGTCGGTAGCAACAAGAATGCGCTCATACATGATGGCTCTCCTTGGTTGATTGCTCCTTGTCTCCCCCCTTCAAGATAGCGCGCGGCGCGGTGTTGTTCAACCGCCTCGCGTGGTTCTAGGGGAGTTCGCCTAGCACTCAGCCGTGGCGGAAGAGCAGCACCGAGTTCGTTCCACCGAAGGCAAACGAGTTGCTGATGGCGGCTTGCAGCTGCGGCGCTGCGGTGCCGGTCTGCAGCACCAGGTTCATGCTGCAGGCGGGGTCGACCACGTTGCAGTTCGCGTTCGGCGGCAACTGCCGGTGGTGCAGCGCCAGCACCGTGATCACCGCCTCGAGCGCACCGGCGGCGCCGAGCAGGTGGCCGTGCAGCGCCTTGGTGGAACTCACCCGCAGGCCATCGAACTGCGCGCCCCACACCGCCGCCAGCGCATCGTGCTCGACCACGTCGCCGATGCGTGTGGCCGTGCCGTGTGCGTTGCAGTAGCCCACATCCTCGGGCTGGAGGTTCGCGCGTCGCAACGCAGCGCGCAGGGCACGCGCCTGGCCCTGTGCATCGGGCTTGGTCAGGTGCGTCCCGTCGCAGCTGTTGCCCCAGCCGGCCAGCGTGGCATAGCTGCGCGCACCGCGGGCGCGGGCGCGCTCGGCCGATTCGAGCACCAGGAACGCGGCGCCTTCACCGAGTGCGAAGCCGCTGCGATCGCTCGCAAACGGGCGCACTGCGCCAGCCGTTTCGCCCGGCTGGAAGCCGGCCAGCGTCTGCATGGCCTGCCAGGCGAGCACCACACCGGGAACGATCAGGGCTTCGCTGCCGCCGGCGATCGCGATGTCGACCTCGCCCTGCTGCACCGCCTTGGCGGCTTCGGCAATCGCGACCGAAGACGAGGCGCATGCCACCGAATACGTGAGCACCGGGCCTTGCGCGCCGAGGCGCATTGCCACATGGGCGGCCGGCGCATTGGGCATGAAGGCCGGAATGGTGAGTGGCGGCACACGACCGCCGCTGCGGTAGGCCGCCTCTAGCGCTGCGGCCCCGCCCATGCCGCAGCCGGCATAGATGCCGATGCGTTCGGGGTCGACGTCGCCCATGGCGCCGGCGTCGCGCATGGCCAGGTCGGCGGCGGCCACGGCAAGCTGGCTGACGCGGTCGACGCCGGCGAGCTGCAGCTTGGTGAACCAGCGCGATTCGTCGAAAACCACCGTCGCAGCGGCGGCAGGCTTGGCCAGCTCAGGGAACACCGGCTGTACTGCCGATTCGCCGCGCATGAGCGCCGCGAACAGCGCGTGGGGATCGGCGCCATGCGGCGCCATCACGCCCAGGCCGGTGACGGCGACCTGTTGGTTCACGTGGTCGGCTGCGACGCCCGGATCTTGTCGACCACGTTGGCGAGTTCGGCCAGCGTGTCGATGTTCATGTCGGTGTCGGGCATCGTGATGCCGAACTTGTCTTCGATCGTGAAAACAAACTCGACCAGCGCCAGCGAATCGAAGCCCTTCTCCCGCATCGAAGCATGGGGGTCGAGGGTCGATGCCTCGATGCCGTACTTCTCGTGGATCAGCTCCTGCAACTCATTGAGCGAACTCATGGCCTGTATCGCATGGCCGCTGGATGGGCCTGTTGTCATTGAAAGCCGATGATATCCGCTCTACTTGCAGGGCCGGGTGCCAGTGCGCGCGCGGGCGCCGGCCGCCAATGCAGCGAGGGCAGGGTAAAGGCCAGGCCCAGCAGCGCGCCCGCGGCCACGTCGAGCACCACGTGCTGCTTGACCGCCAGCGTCGACCAGGCGATGGCCAGGAACCAGGCCAGGTTCAACAGCCGCAGGAACATCGGCGTGCGGGTTCGGCGCAGCACGTCTTCGAGCCGGATCGCCGTGAAGATGGCTACCGCCACGTGCATCGAGGGGCAGGCATTGCCGGCTGCGTCAACCCCTTGCAGCATCGCGAAGCCGGGGTAGCCCGAGACATCCATGGCCAGCGGCGGCACCGCCGTAGGCCAGAAATAGAAGAATGCCAGGCCGCTCAGGCACAGTCCGCTGATCCACAGCCCGTAGACGACCAGCTCGGCGAAGGTTCGCTGCAAACCCGGCGCAAAGCCGATGTACACCCACAGCGACAGGTAGGCGAACAGCGCCTGGGGCTGGAACGGGATCAGGTGATCGAGCGCGGTGAGCGGCATCACCATCACCGGGTAGGCCGGGTGCTGCAGCAGGTGGAAGTAGCCGATGAAGAACAGCCAGGTGAAAACGCTGGTGCCCACGAACTTCAGCAAGAAATGCCGGCGGATGCGAAAGGCGATCTCGGTCGTCCAGGGCTGCATGAAGGAGGGGGCAGGCGTCAAATCGATCGGAGGGTTCATGTGGGGTGGCGTCACAGGCCACAGCATATGCTCGACCCATGAACACCGTGTTGCCTTTGCGTCCTGCCGGCCTCCCTGCCCCTGTGAGCCTGGCGCAGGCCTTCTGGTTCTGGCTCCGGCTTGGCTTCGTCAGCTTCGGCGGCCCGGCGGGGCAGATCGCGATCATGCACACCGAGCTGGTGGAGCGGCGGCGCTGGATCAGTGAACGGCGCTTTTTGCACGCGCTCAACTACTGCATGCTGCTGCCCGGCCCCGAGGCACAGCAGCTCGCCACCTACATCGGCTGGCTCATGCACCGCACCCGCGGCGGCATCGTGGCCGGCGCACTGTTCGTGCTGCCGTCGCTGCTGATCCTGATCGCGCTCTCGTGGATCTACCTGGTCTATGGCAACGTGCCGGTGGTGGCCGGCATCTTCTACGGCATCAAGCCGGCCGTAACGGCGCTGGTGCTGCATGCGGCACACCGCATCGGCACGCGGGCGCTGAAGAACGGCTGGCTGTGGGGCATTTCGGGCGCTGCATTCGTTGCGATTTTTGCGTTGAACGTGCCGTTCCCGTTGATCGTGCTGGTAGCGGCGCTGATCGGGCACTTCGGCGCGCGGGTTGCGCCGCAGGTGTTCGCACCGGGTGGCGGGCATGCGGCAAGCCAGCTGGGCTACGGCCCCGCGATCATCGACGACGACACGCCGACGCCCGCCCATGCCCGGTTCTCGCGCGGCCGGCTCGTGCGGCTGCTCGCCGTCGGGCTCGGGCTCTGGGCCGGCGCCATGGGCTGGCTGGTCGTCGTCTATGGCTGGCAGGGCACGCTCACGCAAATGGGCTGGTTCTTCACCAAGGCCGCGATGCTGACCTTCGGCGGCGCGTACGCGGTGCTGCCCTATGTGTACCAGGGTGCGGTCGAGCAGCACCAGTGGCTCACGGCCCCGCAGATGATCGACGGGCTCGCATTGGGCGAAACCACGCCCGGGCCGTTGATCATGGTGGTGGCCTTCGTCGGCTTCGTCGGCGGCTGGGTCAGGCAGGTGGCGGGGCCGGATGCGTTGTTTCTGGGGGCTGCGCTGGCGGCCACGGTGGTCACCTTCTTCACCTTCCTGCCGTCGTTCGTTTTCATCCTTGCCGGCGGCCCGCTGGTCGAGGCCACGCACGGCAAGCTGGGCTTCACCGCGCCGCTGACGGCGATCACGGCGGCGGTGGTGGGCGTGATCCTCAACCTGGCGCTTTTCTTCGCGTACCACGTGCTGTGGCCGACGGGCTTCGGTGGGGGCTTCGACATCGCCTCGGCGCTGATCGCGCTGGCCGCAGCCATCGCGCTGTTCCGCTTCAAGGTCGGCGTGATGCCGCTGCTGGCTGCGTGTGGTTTGACAGGGCTGGCGATCACCTTGTTGCCGCGACTGATTCCTCACTGAAAGACCTGTGCGTGGCCGTCGGCAGCTCGCCAGGGTCAGTCGCCGACGGCCTTGACCAGCATCACGGGAATGCTGGCACCCTGCACCACGGAGTGCGAAACCGAGCCGAGCAGGGCGCTGCGCAGGTCGCCGGCGCCGCTGGTCTGCATGATGATCATGTCGCAGCCGAAGCGCTCGGCAATGTCCACCAGCGTGTGGCCCGGGTCGCCGGAGCCGACCTCGCTTTCGAACTCCAGCTTTGCATGCCGCAGCAGCGCTTCGGCCGAGGCCAACAGGTGGGTGCCGGCCAACTCGCTGACTTCTTCGAGCACCTGCACATCGGGCGCCGACACCATTTCGTAGAGGTTGGCGGGGCCCTGCACGTTGGCCAGCACGAAGTTGGCCTGCAGGCCTTCTTCGACCAGTCGGATCGCGTGGCGCACGGCCGCCAGGGCCTGTTCGGAACCGTCCACCGGCAGCAATATCTTCATCATTCGCGTTCTCCAGACTGTGAATGGGGCAAGGATACGACGACCGCGCAGCCACGCAGTAGAGTGGGCCCCTATGTTGCCGCTTGATGCCGTTGCCGCCCCCTTGCCGCTCCCCGTGCGGGACGGCGTCGGCCCGAGCTGCGTGGCGCTACCGGCCGACGGTCCGTGGCCGACCATGCTCGATTTTCTGGTGCAGCGCTTTCCAGCCATCGCGCGCGAAACCTGGGTCGAACGCATCGCCGCACGCGACGTGGTCGACGAGCACGGCGAGCCCGTCACGCTCGCGCGGCGCTACCAGCCGCGGCTTCGGCTCTACTACTACCGGGCGCTCGAATCCGAGCCGCGGCTGCCGGAAGACGAAGTGGTGCTACACCGGGACGCGCACCTTGTCGTCGTCGACAAGCCGCCCTACATGCCCGTCACGCCGTCGGGCCCCTACCTGCAGCAGAGCCTGCTGGTGCGATTGAAGCGCCGTCTCGGTATCGACGAATTGGTGCCGCTGCACCGCATCGACCGTGCCACCGCCGGGTTGGTGCTGTTCTCCGTCTCGCCGGCCACGCGTGGCCGCTATCAGGCGCTTTTCCCGGATCGCGCGATGCACAAGGAATACGAGGCCATCGTGCACTGGCCGCCCGGAACGAACCTGCCCGCCAGCTACCGCAGCCGGCTTGTGCCCGATGCGCACTTCATGCGCACGCGCGAAGTGCCGGGCGAGCCCAATGCCGAGACGCATCTGCAGGTGCTGGAAGTGTGCGGCGCCCACGCGCGACTGCGGCTGTCGCCGGTCAGTGGCCGCAAGCACCAGTTGCGCGTGCACTGCAATGCGCTCGGCGTACCGATCGTGGACGACGCGATCTACCCGACACTGCTGCCGTACGGCCCGGACGACTTCGCAAGGCCCATGCAGTTGCTGGCGCGCTCGCTGGCCTTTGTCGATCCGCTCACGGGCGTGGCGCGGTCGTTCACGAGTGCGCGCTCGCTGGGCGGCTGGCCGGATCGGCAGCCCTGAGCATAGACCTTCTCGGCGGCCTGTCGCCGTCAGGCGTCGTCGCGCAGCGTATAGAGCGGAATGTCTTTCTCGAGCGCCAGCGCATCGAGCTGGTCGCAGCTCAGCCGTGCCACATGGTCGGCAATCGCCTTGTGCATCGACGAGCGGAACATCGCCTTGCCTGATTCGGCGTCGTGGCCGGCCGCGGCGGCAAGGCGCTGCGCGAAGTGCGGTTCCAGCGCGGCGATGGCAACGCGCCCGTCGGCGCAGGGGTAGACGCGGTAGCCCGCATGCGCACCGCCGACCGAGCCGGGCGGCTGGGTCAGGCCCCAGTGCCGGGGCAGCGCCAGGTAGCGGGCCGCCTCCGACAACGCCACTTCGATCTGCACGCCCGCGCCGTCTTTCGAGGCGGCTCGCAGCAGCAATGCCTGCAGCACCGCTTCGCTGGCCATCAGCGATCCGGCCATGTCGGCGTAGAGCGTGGGCGGCAGGTCGAGGCCGGTGACCAGGCCGCTTTCCGCCAGATAGGTGAGATCGTGCCCCGGCTCCTCGGCGCGCGCTCCCGGCGCGCCGACGATGGCCACGAGCGACAGGCGTGGATAGCGCGCATGCAGCGTGTCCCAGGCCAGGCCGAGCTTCGTCAGCGCCGAGGGGCGGAACGAGGTGATGAGCACATCGGCCTGCGCCAGTTCGGCCTGCAGCGTCTGCTGGCCTTCCGGCGTCTTGAGGTCGGCCTGCACATGGTCTATGCCGTCGTGCAGTTGCGCGTAGGCGGTCGGCGCGTAGTGGCCCATCGGGTCGGACGAGTGGCCGCCGACGGCTGGCGGCTCGAGCTTCACGCAGGTCGCGCCCATCTGCCGGCAGCGCATCAGCGCCGCCGGGCCGGGCAGGTTGAGCGCGAGGCTCAGCACGCGCACGCCCTGCAATGCGGTTGAAGCCAGGAAGGGGCGGGCAGCGGAAGGCGGCATGAGTGGGAGTCCAACAGATGGGTTGAGCTCCCATTCTGTCGTCTTCACGCCGTGCTGCGCTGCCGCGCGGGCCTGGTCTTGAGAAATTGCCGAACCAGTCGATCCGCGAACGCGAGCGAGCCCGCCAGCAGGCCCGCCAACAGCAGGCCGGCCACGACGTCGAGCGGAAAGTGCACGCCCACGTAGATGCGTGCCCATCCGGTCAACACGGCCAGTGCCGTCACGACCCAGCCGATGCTGCGCAACCGCGGCCGCCACAGGAAACACAACGCCACCGTGAACATCACGGTCGCGTGTGTGCTCGGCAGCGAACCACGATGGCCGTGGCCGAGCCACGACGGGCTCAGGCCCAGCATGAAGGGGCGCGGCTGGTTCAGCGCGGCGGCGAGCGAATGCGCCAGCATGCCCGCGCCGGCGGCCAACAGGCACACGGCCACGAAGTAGGCGCGGTCGGCCGGCTGGCGCCAGGCGGCCCACGCCATCAACGCCACGCTGAGCCAGGAAGCGCCGAGTGCGAGTTGGGTCGCCAGCCACAGCAACGTGCCGTTCGGCGCATGACCGCCTGCGATCCACTGGAACAGTTGCAGGTTCAGCGTGTCCATGAGGGGCGCCCTGCAAACAGAAAATCATTCATCCAATACCTTTTCGAACAGAAAGAGAGGCGGCCGTGCAGGGGCGCGCGACCGGGCCCGCGGCGCAGCGATGCGTCGCGTTGTTCAGTTCGAAAGCGGTGGCGCGAGGGTGGGCGGCCGGCGCCGCCAGGGTGCGGCGAGCGGTGGGGCGCGGCTGCGCCGGATCAGCGCGCCGGGCAGCGGTGGCTGCCACGGCACGCCGAGCCCGCGCAGCGCGACGAGCAGCGGCAGCAGCAAGCCGACCAGCGCCATCAGCAGGTCGAGCCCGTGCTGCAGCGCGTGCGGCAGGTCGATGGTCGCGGCCGACGGAACGAACAGCGTGACCTCGGGCGTGTCGGCATGGCCTGAGCGTTCGTCGGGCTCGAAGCGCGTCACGTCTGCGCCGCGCACGCGCAACCCGGGCTCGTCTTCCCAGCCGTCGACGCGGAAATGCACCGCCAGCAGAGGCTGTAGCGCGGCCAGACACAGCGCGGCCAGACACCATCCTGCGAAGTGCCGCGTCACGAAACGCCGAAGCCATGCTGACTGCATGCCCCCAGCCTAAGGCAGTTGTTTGACGCGGATGTGAACAGCCGGTTCAGGAATCGCTCAGGTCGTGCGTGCGGACGTAAGGGGTGTGGCATTCTTCCTGGATGCAAAACCAAGACGCGAACCGGCCGCTGAAGGGCTGCGTGGCCGTGGTGACCGGCGCCAGCCGCGGGGCAGGGCGCGGCATCGCGGTGGAATTGGGTGCCGCGGGCGCCACCGTGTACGTCACCGGGCGAAGCACGCGCGCGCAGCCGGCAGACAGCTACGGCGGCTTGCTCGCGCTGTCGGGCCTCGCGGCATTGCCGGGCAGCATCGACGAGACGGCCGACGAAGTCACGCGCCACGGTGGCCGTGGTATCGCGGTGCGCTGCGACCACACGCGTGAAGACGAAGTCGTGCGGTTGTTCGACCGCGTGCAGAGCGACGAGGGCCGTATCGACCTGCTCGTGAACAACGCGTGGGGCGGCCACGAGACTTTCAACGGCGTGTTCGATGCACCGTTCTGGGAGCATCCACTGGCCAACTGGGATTCGATGTTCGACCGTGGTGTGCGCAACCATCTGCTGGCCAGCCGCTTTGCGGCGCCGATGATGGTGCGCGCCGGGCGCGGATCGATCGTGACCACGACCTACTGGGATCGCGACCGCTACCTGCGCGGCAACCTGTTCTACGACCTGGCCAAGGCATCGATGAGCCGGCTGGCATTCGGCATGGCCCAGGAGCTGCGCCCGCATGGCGTGGCCTCGCTCGCCGTATCGCCCGGCTGGATGCGCACCGAGCTTGTGCTGGCAGGCCACAAGACCGATGAAGCCCACTGGCAGGATCGCCCGGCGCTGGCGCGCACGGAGTCGCCACGCTACCTCGGCCGCGCGGTGGTGGCACTCGCGGGTGATCCGCTGGTGCTGGACAAGAGCGGCGCCGTGCACCGCGTCGCCGATCTCGCGCGCGAGTACGGTTTCACCGATGTCGATGGACGCCAGGTGGAGGCTTTCGAGATCGAGGGCAATTGACGCGCCGGCCGGCAACTTCACTAACATGCGAGAAGGAATTCCCGCCGAGCCCCCTTCATGTCCGTCATCTCCCTGCTGCTTCAACTCATCGTCATCCTCGCCACCGCCCGCGCTTGCGGCTGGGTGCTGCGCTATTTCGGCCAACCCGCGGTGGTCGGCGAGATGGCGGCCGGCCTCATGCTGGGGCCGATCGTCATGGGCGCGCTTTTTCCCACGCTGCACGCGCAGCTTTTTTCCAAAGCGTCGCTGGGGGGGCTGACGTCGCTGTCGACGCTCGGGCTGGTGCTGTTCATGTTCGTGGTGGGCCTCGAGCTCAGGGCGCACGACGGTGTGCGGGCACAGCTTCGGTCGGCCGGCTATGTCGGCGTGCTCAGCGTGATCGCGCCGCTGGTGCTCGGCATCGCAATCTCTCCGGCGCTCTATCCAACGCTGGCGCCTGCAGGTGTCGGCTTCTGGCCTTTCGCGTTGTTCATGGCCGCCGCCCTGTCGATCACTGCGTTCCCGGTCATGGCGCGCATCCTGAAAGACCGAGGCATGACGCGCACTTCGTTCGGCCAGCTTTCGCTCAGCTCGGCGGCCGTGGTCGACGTGTTTGCGTGGATCCTGCTCGCCTTCGTGGTCGCACTGGCCGGCGCGGGGGAGGGCTACACCGGCCTGCTCAAGACGGCGGGCGGCGTCGTGGGGCTGCTCGTGGCGCTGTTTTTCGTCGTGAAGCCGGCCTATGCCTGGCTGCTGCGCAAGCACGCACCGGACAGCGAGCCTTCGACGACCGTGCTGGCCTCCCTGATGATCGGCCTGCTGGTGTGCGCCTTGCTCACCGAGTGGATGCAGTTGCATGCCGTGTTCGGCGCCTTCCTCTTTGGTGCCTGCCTGCCGCGCGATGACCGGTTGCTGAGTTCACTGGCGGGGCGCATCGAGCCGATTTCCATCGTCGTGCTAATGCCGCTGTTCTTTGCGCTGGCCGGGTTGGGCACCACGCCCGACGCGCTGTCGGGTGCCAGCCTCGGTGCGATGGTGCTTATCGTGGTGGTCGCCACCGTCGGCAAGATCGCGGGCGGGGCGGTCGGCGCGCGCATGGCCGGCTACAGCTGGCGCGACAGCCTCGCCACGGGTTCATTGATGAATGCGCGCGGCCTGATGGAACTGATCGTCATGAAGATCGGGCTGGACGCGGGCCTGATCGGCCCCGAGCTGTTCACGATGTTGCTCGTGATGGCGCTGGTCACCACCGCGATGACCGGCCCGCTGATGACGCTTTTCGTCGGCCGTGCGGCCAAGCCCGCCGCAGACAGCGTCGTCGTCGACGCCACTTCGCCGCGCTGAACCGCGGCCCCTCACTGCACGTCCGCGTCAGCACTCCCGACATCGATCCAGCACGCGAAAATCGGGTGTCCGCCGACCACCATCGGCGGGCCCGCGCGGTGGGCGCGAAAGCCTTCGCGACGCAGCAGGCGTTCGACCCCCAGTGGAGACACGGTGATGATCCGCTCGGCACCGTTGCTTCGGGCGATAGCCTGCGCGCTCTTGAGCAGCGCAACCGCCACCGGCGAGGAGAACTGGCCCATCGCACTTCCCTGCGAGGCGGTGAAGTCGACCGCGGCGAAGCGGGACAGCTCCCAGACGCGTGGGTCGCAAGGGGGCGGCTCGCCGGGGAGCAACTGGGGGAAGACCTCGCCCAGCAGGTAAGGCCGTGTTGTTGGAAGCAGCCTGGCTGTTCCGATCACATTCCCGGATTCGTCGCGCGCCGCGAGATGGACAGTGTCGTCGCGATCGAACTGGTCCAGTTCAAGACCGTGCTCGGTCACGAGATCCCAGCCGAGTGTTTCGACGAATACTTTGTACCGATATCGCGCGACATCGTTCAATACCTGTTGCGTCATGTGGCCAGGTCGTCCAGATAGTATTTCCATTTGTGTCTTTCCCAGTTGTAGTGGGAAAGATTTCAGCCCCCGGCCCGATTCCGCGAAACTATCATTTCTGATAGGTCAGAACGAATAGCGTTGGCAGACCGCGCGAAAGGCCGGCGTGTTCCAGTCGAATGTGTCGATGAATGTCGCCAGAACGTGCAGGCTTTCGTTCCATGGCAACGGATCGCGCTCGCCGTCGAGCAAAAGGATGTTCGTGCGAGGCAAGCCGAGACGAACCACCCGCGGCGTCATCGAGGTTTCGAGTTGCCAGTCCCAACCCAGGCTCAGGCGCGGCTCCTGGGCGCAGATCCATTCGGTGTAGCCGGACAGCGAGGTGCTGGCGCCGCATCGCTGTTCGCATTCGTTGCAGGCTTCGTCATCGAGTCCGGAGACCAGATGCGTCAACGTGAAATTGCGCAGATCCTGCCGGTGCAGTCGCAACAGCCCGTCAGACAACAAGGTATTCATATCGTTTGCTTGCCCAGGTGTATGACGCTTTGACTCTCGCGGCGTCCGTTGAAGCTTGCGGGTGTAGAGTGGTTTCATCAAGTCGACTGAAGTGGATAGTTGGACGTGACTTGCGATGAATCGCACGGTTCACCCTGATTTGGAGTGGTAAGACCTCGGTAAACACCCAAGTGCTGCGCCGACATTTGGGTTAGATTGATCGTTCGGGAATTCAGGGAGGCAACGCAAAGCGCGCTGTCATCGCGCAACACCCTATTCACCTATGCAGAACCGGGAAGCGTTACGCGCCGACCCCGCCATGCGGCAGGGCGCCCATGCAGCCATTCAATGAGAACCTGCTGACGGCGCTCGATAGGGCGACCAGCGAGGAAGTGGTTTTTCGCGCGCTGCTTGCGGCCGCGAATGAACTGGGCTTCGAGCACTGTGCGTATGGCCTGCGGCTCGCCGTCCCCGTGTCGAACCCCAAGGTCATCACGCTGAACAACTACCCGAAGGCGTGGCAGGAGCGCTACCAGCAGGCGGGCTACCTCGCGGTCGACCCGAGCGTTCGGCACGGGCGGCTCAGTCAGCAGCCGCTCCTTTGGGGCGACGAGGTGTTCGACTCGGCCAAGCAGTTGTGGGCTGAAGCGAAGGAGCATGGCCTTCGCATCGGATGGGCCCAGTCCAGCCTGGACGGGTTCGGGGTGGGTGGAATGTTGACGCTTTCCCGGGCCACCGAGGTTCTGACGGCCCGTGAACTGCAGGTGAAAGAGAGTGAAATGCGTTGGCTCGTTCAGGCTGCGCATTTGTCGCTTTCGAGGCTCATGAAGCCGAAGTTCGCAGTCCAGCCGGAGGTTCCCCTGACCCCCCGGGAAATCGAAGTCCTGAAGTGGAGCGCCGACGGCAAGACTGCGGGAGAGATCAGTGACATTCTTTCCATTTCGATCCCCACGGTGAACTTTCACATCAAGAACGTGGTTCAGAAAATGAAGGCCGCGAACAAGACGGCCGCCGTGGTGCAGGCGCTGCTGTCGGGCCTGCTGAACTGACCGGCCGAAGGCTTGTTCGCCGGGAAATAAAACCGCGTCATCCGGTATTTTTCCACGCTGTCGCGCATTGCGTTGGTGTTTTCCCCGCCTACCTACCAACATTGCTAGTTACCGGCCGGGATGGTGTCGACTTGAATCGGGGCCTAGGGCTTGTTCCATGGAGTGCTGCGAAGCAGCAACCTGCCGCGCAGGCCGAACCCAAGGAGAGCAACCGTGACACCCCTACCCGTCAGCGCACAAATTCGAGTGCACCTTGCTTCGGACGCCTTGATCGCCTGCGAACTGAAGCGCGAGTGGCGCAAGACAGTCGTGACGCGCAAGGAACGTTTTGAATTCGACGCAGGGGAGCGTGCCGGCGCGATGGATGCGCTGGCAGCCTGGATCACGCAGGGACCGCCGCGCCGGTCGATCGTCTGGATCATCGGCCCCACCGAAGCGCAGTACTTCGTGCTTCCCTGGTCACCGGCGTTGATCGATCGGGGCATGCGGGATGCGTATGCGCGGGCGCGATACGAGCAACTGTTCGAGCAGGATGCGAGCGGCGCGGCGTTCTACTTTGCCGCACCGTCCGATGGCAACGGGCAGCTTGTGTCCTGCGTTCCGATCGAGTTGCCGGCCGAACTGGCCGCGCATGCGCTGCGCACGGAGTCCGAACTCCTGGGCATCAAGCCGGCGATCTCCATGGTGTGGGATCGCTTCCGGGATGTGCTGGAAACGGAGCAGGGAACACTCTGCGTCGTCGACGGCGACCGGCAGGCCATCGTGGAGCACGACAGGAAGCGCATCGAAGGCATCGTCGTGAAACCCCGTGGCAAGAGCCCGGCCCTTCCGGCGAAGCGGGAAGGTGTCGTGCGGCGGTTCTCGAACGAGCCGTCGAGGGCGCAGCCCAGCGCCTCGTCCGTCGACCTGAGCCTTCCCCCACAAAATGGCTTTGTTGCAACGCAAGACGCTGCGTATGCCTTCGCGCTGTGCGGCGCGCTCTGAGCCCCGCCCGGATCGGCGTCTTCACCGGCGGCGACCACCTCGCATCCAGGAAATGAGCAGTGCCGTCAACACGGCACCGCCTGCGGCGGCCATCAGCGCCGCGCGCACGGGCTGATCGGCGACGTACTGTTCGCCCTGCCTGCGCGCGCTGTCGACCTGGGCTTTGATGTCGTCGATTTTCCTGCCCGCCGCATCCACGACGTCCTGGCCCACCTGCCTGGCATCCTGTGCGCTCCCGCGCAGGGAACTCACGGCATCGGCCGCAATGCCCTTGGACGCCTGGGCAAAGTTTCTTGCGGAGTCGATGGCTTCGTTCGCCGTGGCACTGGCCTCGTCGGCGAGTTGGGAAGGAGTCTTGACGTCGTAGGTGTTCATGAGAACCTCCGGAGGAATCGGGCAGCACCTTGCCGACCGTAGTGTGGGAGTGTTCGAGCGGGGTGGCAACCACCCTGTCGGCATGCGCACGCAGGGGGCGTAGGTGACGGCCGCGCCAACGGCCTTCGGCAGGCTCAGGCCCGGCCGACGCCCAGGATTTTGGCGAGCCGTCGCAGCGCGGCCGCCGCCGAGACTTCGGTCTGCGTCGAGCGCGTCAGCATCAGGTTGAGGCGCTGCCCCAGGCCCTCCACCATCGCGCCGGTTTCCGCTTCTCTCGTTGCGCCTTCACTGTCCTCGATGCATGGGATGGTCTCGCGCACACGATCCGAATAGCTGCCTTCAGGGACGCCATACGCGACCACCGGCTTGCCGAGCGCAGTGGCGAAGCCCACCTCGAACACGGTTCCGGAATCGGGCTCGTGGCCCCGAAAGCTCATGAGATTGGCGATGACACCATCGGCCTCGTGGATGAGTTGGATGTTGCCTTCGTAGATGCGCTGCGCGCGCTCGTCGTCGCTGCCGGTGAAGCCGGTGCCGGTGTCGCCGTCGGACGGCTCCATGCCGACCAGGCCGAGACGGTCGCAATGGGCCTTCAGGGCGGCAAAGATCCGTTCGCGGTCGGGAAAGAAGACGTCGGGGCCGGCGAGGTAGATACGGGGACGGTTGGGCATGGATGCATTTTCGCGCTACGTCAATCAACGTATTCGCCGGCCGCGCGCCGCGTCACAGCCTCCTATTGCAGCGCGAACCGATCGCGCTGCGCCTGGGCGCATTCGCCCATCACGTTCAATGCGCGCTCCACGGCGGGCGTGCCGATCACGAACGGATTGGCCGCGGCGGACGGCTGCTGGCGCAGTGCAGCCAGCTTGGGCTGCGAGCCGTCGACGCCCGAGTGATTCGACAGCAGCACGTCGATCCGCTGTGCCTGTGCGACCGTGCTCATGCGCCGCGTTGAATCGATGTAGCCGTCCAGCCGCGGCATGTCCTTGCCGAAGTTGAAGCTGGTGCCGCCCCAGAGCATGACGCGGTGCTTCCTGCCGCCGTACTTCACGTCGAACACTGGCGAGATCGTGCCCATGGTGTGGCCCGGCGTGATGTACAGCGAAACGGAGGTATCTCCGAGCGTGATGCTCTCACCGTCCTTCACGGAAACGTCGTGTTTCGGCGGCGCGCCCCAGATCGGCGTTGCGAACTCGAGCCTGGTTTCGGTCATGATCCAGTCGGCCTCGCTCATCACGACGCGCGCACGGTACTTCTGCGCGAGGTACGGCGCGCCGCCGTAGTGGTCGCCGTGCCCGTGCGTCACGATCACGTACTTGATCTGCGCCGGATCGAGGCCCAGCTTGCGCATGCCGCCTTCGATCAGTGCAGCGGCCTCCGCCTGGGTGTTCAGCGCATCGATGAGGATGATGCCGTCAGAAGTCTTGATCGCCCAGGCGCTGACCCAGTCGGCGCCCACGAAATACAGGTTGTCGAAAGCCTGGCCCGGCGGCGGTGCGGGCTTGGCGATGAATGCTGCAAGGCCCTTGTCCAACTCGGCCTGGGGCGGCCGCGTGGCGGGAGCGGGATTGCAAAGAGTCAACAGCGCCGTCAGATCGGATCCGGCCGCACGCGTGGCGGCCGCAACATGTGCGGCGACTGTGGCGTCCGACGGGGCCTGCCGTTGTGCCGTGGTCTGCGCGCAGCCCTGGGCCAGAGCGACAGCCGCTGCAAGGACGGCTGCCTTCAGCAGAAGGGTATCTGCTCGATTCTTGCGGTATGCCATTGCTGTCTCCGAGCCGTCGATGCGGCTTATTGTGGACACGTCATTCTGCGACTCGGGCACTCTGGCCAAGCTGCTGGGTTGAGCGCCCTGTGCCATGCGGCACACTCGTGTCGATGAAAGCCCGACGCCACCTGTGCACGACCGCGCTGCTGCTGTGCGCAGCGCTCGTTGCCTGCACCATGCCCAAGCGCCCGCCGACGCTGGAGGAGCAGGCCGCGGATCGCACCGAAAGCCAGGCAGCCCGGCCGACCGTGACGATCGAGCCTGCGGTCGTCTCGCCGTCGCGCAGCATCAGCCCGCAACCGAGGCTCCTGGCCTTCGTGGAAGCGCCACGCCCGTTGACGCGCCCACCGCCGCGCTATCCGCCCGCCCTGGCGAACGACGCGATGCCGGGCCGCGTTGTCGTCAGCTTCGAGGTCAATGCCGAAGGGCGCGCCGAGGCCGTGGAGATCCTGCAGTCGTCGCATCCACTGTTCGCGCAGGCCGTGCAGGCGGCGCTCGTGCAGTGGCGCTTCGCGCCTGCGCGGGCCGCCTCGGGGGAGGCCGTGCCGGCGCGGTTGCGCATGCCGTTCGAGTTCCGGGTGGACGACTGAACCAGCGGCAGTGCGAATCGTCAGCTGCGATGCAGCGGCGCTGCGCGTTGGAACACCAGATCCCACACGCCGTGCCCCAGCTTGAGGCCCCGGTTCTCGAACTTGGTCAGCGGCCGGTAGTCGGGCTTCGGCGCATAGCCGCTGGCGTCGGTCGCCGTGTTGCGCAGCATCGGTTCGGCCGACAACACTTCGAGCATCTGTTCGGCATACGGCTGCCAGTCGGTCGCACAGTGCAGATAGCCGCCGGGTGCCAGGCGTTCTGCCAGCTTGCGCACGAGGGGCGACTGGATCAGCCGGCGCTTGTTGTGGCGCTTCTTGTGCCACGGGTCGGGAAAGAACACGTGCACGCCGGCAAGCGTGCCGGGCTGAAGCATGTGGTCGAGCACGTCGACCGCGTCGTGCGCCACGATGCGGATGTTGGCAATGCCCTGTTCGCCGCAGCGCTTGAGCAGCTTGCCGACGCCGGGCTCGTGCACTTCGCAGCAGAGGAAGTTCCTGTCCGGCATCAGCGCCGCGATGTGCGCCGTGGCCTCGCCCATGCCGAAGCCGATCTCGAGCACGGTCGGTGCGTGGCGGCCGAAGGCCAGGTCGAAGTCCAGCGACTCGGCGCGGTAAGGCACCAGAAACTGCGGCCCGAAGTCTTCGTACGCCTTGGCCTGGCCTTCGGTGGTGCGGCCGCCGCGCTTGACGAAGCTTTTGAGTCGGCGGTGCAACGGATGTGGCTTGGCATCGTCCGCAGGGTCTGCGGGCGGCGGCGAAGGGGGGAGAGAAGAAGGCATGGGGCTCACGGCCGCGGATTGTAGAGATCGCGCCACGCGGGCACCCAATCGGCCAGCGCGTCGGCGATCGCCGTTGCACTGCCCGTGGCCAGGCCGAGTGCCTGTGCGGCGGCTTGCAGCGCCTCCAGCGCGGCTTGTGGCGTGCGTGTGTCGAGTGCTTCGGCGCCGTTCTGCTTGGAGAGCTTCTGCCCGTCGGCCGCCAGCACCAGCGGCGTGTGCAGGTAGCCCGGCGTCGGCAGGCCGAGCGCGCGCTGCAACAGGATCTGGCGCGCCGTGTTGTCGGCAAGGTCTTCGCCGCGCACGACGTCGGTGATGCCCTGATCCGCATCGTCGACCACCACCGCAAGCTGGTAGGCCCAAGGGCCGTCGGCGCGCTTCAGCACGAAGTCGCCGACCTCGGCACGCACGTCCTGGCGCTGGGCGCCGAGCCGGCGATCCAGCCAATGCACTGCCCCGGCCTCTGACTTTTCCGTCGCAAAGCGCCAGGCCCGCGCAGCCTTGCCGTGCAGTCCTTCGCGGCAGGTGCCCGGGTAGATGCGCTCGCCATGCCGCTGGTGTGGCACGCCGCGCCGTGCCAAGGCCTCGTCGATGTCCTTGCGCGAACAGCCGCAGGGGTAGGCGAGGCCATCGGCCCGGAGCCGGTCGAGCGCCTGCTGGTAGTACGCAACACGTCGGGTCTGCCACGCTGGCGGTGCGTCGGGCACGAGGCCGCAGGCGGTGAGTTGCCGAAGGATCGTTTCGCCCATGCCGGGCAGGCAGCGCTCGGTGTCCGCGTCTTCGATGCGAACGAGCCAGCGCGCCTGCGGGCCGCGGGCCCGCACATCGAGCCAGCTGGCCAGCGCCGCGACCAGCGAGCCGGCATGCAGCGGCCCGGTGGGTGAAGGCGCGAACCGGCCGGTCGGAATCACGCCACGGCTAGGGCGAGCGACAAGCCCGAAAGAAATGCGTCTTCGACCCGGTGGCCCGTGCACCAGTCGCCGGCCAGCCCGATGCGGGCCTTGGCGTCCCACAGGTGCGGTTTGCCTGCCGGCACCTGCGTCTGGGCCTCGCTCCAGCAGCGCGCCTGGGCGTGGCTGGGCGTGGCATGGATGCCGGTGATCTCGGCAAAGGCGCGCAGCAGCTTGGCTTCGACGCGCGCTGCATCGTCGCGCAGATGTTCCTGCGACCAGGCGGCGCTGGCCTGCAGCGTCCAGCGTTCGATGCGCTCGCGGCCCGGCTTGGACGATTCGCGGGCCAGCCAGGCCACGCGGTGGTGCGTACTGCGTGCGGCGTTCCACTGCGGCCCGAGGTGCGACATGGTGGGCTGGTTGGCCTGCGGGAACGCGATCATCAGCGTCCAGCAGGGCGCGACGCGCACCGGATCGACCTGGCGGCTCAGCGCGGCCGACAGCGCGCCATCGCCGAGCAGCGCGCGGGCCCGTGCCGGCGGCACGGCCAGCAGCACGGTGTCGAAGCCGGAATACACATGGGTGCCGCCGCCGGCGCTTTCGGTGCGCAGTTGCCAGCGCTTGCCGTCGAGTGCGTCGCGCTCGATCCGGCTCACGGCCGTATCGGTCATCAGCGCGTCGCCGAGTGGGCCCGCCCATGCGGCCACCACCGCGTCCATGCCAGGTTGTGCGACCCAGTGCGGTTCGCGCGCGGGCAGTGCAGCCTCGGCCACACGGCCGTGGGCGTCGAGCACGCGCACGAGGTTGGCGCTCCACGGCCTGCACAGCTGCGGCGTGGTCTGCAGCGCCAGCGCAAAACGTTCGTCGCGCACGGTGAAATACTGGGCGCCGCTGTCGAAGCGGCCGAACGGCGTGCTTTCGCTGGCCATGCGGCCGCCGGGGCTGGTGCTGCGTTCGAACACCGTGACGCGATGGCCCGCCTGGAGGAGGGTGCGCGCGCAGGCCACGCCCGCGATGCCCGCGCCGACGATGGCGAAGTGGCGCGGCGCAGCAGCGACAGGGGTTCGGTGGCGGTCGGCGGGAGGGCGAGCGGGCATACGGTCTCTCTTCTTGTGTGTGATCTGGATCGGCACACTCTACAACGGCCGGCCGTCAACGACCCCTGTGGCGTTCTAGCAGGGCGCGGCGCGTACCTTCGTGTTCGAACTGCGCGAGCCACCATTCGAGCGCGCGGCCCGGCTTGCCGGCACTGCGTGCGCGCCAGGCGCAGTGCAGCACGACCGAATGCATCGGCCGCGCCGTGCGGCACTGCACCAGATGGCCCGCCTCGACATAAGGCCGCGCCATCGGTTCCGGCAGGTAGCCGCCGCCCAGGCCGTGCAGTTGCGCGGCGAGCTTGGCCTGCATGGTCGGCACCGTCAGCACGTCTTGCCCGCCGACCAGGTTGACGGTCATGCTGGGGCCGGCGCGCGACGAATCGGCGGCGGCCACCGCGCGGTGCTGTCGCAGGATGTCCTCGGTGAGCGCGCCCTCGAAACGGGCGAGCGGATGGTGCGGCGCCACCGCGTAGATGAAGCGCAGCTCGCCCAGCGGTCGGCTGAGAATGCCGCTGGTGGTGAACGCCAGGCTGCCGGCATTGAGCACGGTGCCGATCGCCAGGTCGGCCTCGCCGGTGGTCAGGGCTTCGGTGGTGCCGAGCAGAGTCTCGTCGCGCAGCTTGAGCCGAGTCGGTGGTTCCAGCGCATAGAAGGCGCCGACGACGTCGAGCATCGGATCGCGCGCGATGACGCTGTCGACCGCGATCGTGAGCATCGGCTCCCAGCCGGTTGCCACGCGCTTCACCCGGTTGGCCACGGCATCGATGTCGGCCAGCAGGCGTGCGGCTTCGCGCAGCAGCTCGGCGCCGGCTTCGGTGGGGCGGGCCTGGCGTGCGCTGCGGTCGAACAGCAGCACGTCGAGTGCGTCTTCGATCTGGCGCACGCGGTAGCTCAGTGCGCTTGGCACCAGGTTCAGGGTGCGGGCCGCACCGGCAAAGCTGCCCGCGCTGACCACGGTCTGCAGCATGGCCAGGGCATCGGGCGTGAGTACATCGCGGGGGCTGGGCATGCGGGCTCCATCGTTCAAATAATTTGAATGGTGCCATCAAATCGCGGCCTCTGGTGGCCGGGGGCTGCGCCCTAAAGTTCTTCACATCCGCTGCGCACAGGGCGCGGCATGCGAAGAGAGGGCCCGCAGGGGCCAGGAGTTCAACGATGTTGCAAGTCCGTAAATCACAGGAACGCGGTTACGCCGATCATGGCTGGCTGCGCTCGTTTCACAGTTTCTCGTTTGCCGGCTACTACGACCCGGCCCACATGGGTTTCGGCAATCTGCGCGTGATCAACGAAGACCGCGTGGCGGCGGGTGCCGGTTTCGGCACCCATGGCCACAAGGACATGGAGATCATCAGCTACGTGCTGTCGGGCGAGCTCGCGCACAAGGACAGCATGGGCAACGTGAAGTCGATCCCGCCCGGCGACGTGCAGCGCATGAGCGCAGGGCGCGGCGTGATGCACAGCGAGTTCAACCACAAGGCCGACGAGACCACGCACTTCCTGCAGATCTGGATCGAGCCGAACGTGCGCGGCATTGCACCTGACTACGAGCAGAAGCAGTTCGACGTGGCCGAGAAGCGTGGCAAGCTGCGCCTCGTGGCTTCGCCGGATGGCGCCGAGGGCTCGGTGACGGTGCATGCCGATGCCAGGCTGTTCGCCGGCCTGCTGGACGGCGACGAAAAGGCCAGCCTCGCGCTCGACCCGCAGCGCAAGAGCTATGTGCACCTGGTGCGCGGCGAGCTCGAGGTCAATGGCCGCAAGCTCAGCACAGGCGATGCCGCCATGCTCGAAGGCGAGTCGCAACTGGCATTGGCCGGCGGCAAGGACGCGGAAGTCCTCGTCTTCGATCTCGCCGCCTGATTTTCCGGGCCGCCTGCGGGTGGCCCGGTTCTTGTTTGTCTTTTCTACTTTTCTTTCAACCAGGAGTTCTCAAATGTCCGCTTCCACCACCGCCTCGATGTCTTCCGGCGTCACCACCACCTCGCTGCAAGACACGCTGGCCCTGGTCGGCCGCATCCTGATCGCGTACCTGTTCATCCCTGCCGGCATCGGCAAGCTGATGGGCTTCGCGGGCACTGTCGGCTACATCACTTCGGTTGGCTTGCCCCTGCCGCAGGTCGGCGCAGCGATCGCGGTCATCGTGGAACTCGGGCTCGGCATCGCGCTGCTGCTCGGCTACAAGACCCGCATCGTGGCGATCGTCATGGCCCTGTTCACCATCGCTGCTGCCGTGTTCTTCCACAAGTACTGGTCGGCACCTGACGCGATGAAGATGATGCAGCAGATCAACTTCAACAAGAACATCGCCATCGCCGGTGGCCTGCTCGCATTGGCTGGTTTCGGCCCCGGTCGCCTGAGCATCGACAAGCGTTGATTCTCTTGATTGCCTGAGCCAAGGAAATTCACGTGTCGAAGATCGCAGTCGTTTTTCATTCGGGCTATGGCCACACGCAGCGCATGGCCCAGTCCGTGGCGGATGGTGCCGGTGCCGAACTCGTCCAGATCGATGCCGATGGCAACCTGCCTGCGGGCGGATGGGAGGTGCTGGCTGCCGCCGATGCCATCATCATGGGCTCGCCGACCTACATGGGCAGCGTGAGCTGGCAGTTCAAGAAGTTTGCCGATGCTTCGTCCAAGCCCTGGTTCACCCAGGCCTGGAAGGACAAGCTGTTTGCCGGCTTCACCAACAGCGCCACCATGAACGGCGACAAGCTCTCGACGCTGCACTACCTGTTCACGCTGGCGATGCAGCAGGGCGGTATCTGGGTCGGCACCGCGATCATGCCGAGCAACGCCAAGGCGGCGCTGCGCAGCGATGTCAACTATGTTGGCTCCTTCAGCGGCGCGATGGCGCAGTCGCCGTCGGACTCGTCCCCGGCTGAAATGCCGGCGGGCGACCTCGAGACGGCACGCCTGTTCGGCGAGCGCGTGGCCAAGGTGTCCGAGCGCTGGTCTGCCGGAAAGGGCTGAGGCATGATGCAGCATGGACTCGCTTTTATTGCTGCATCCCGCTGACAAGGACCTCGGCGGCGGCTTCAAGGTACGGCGCCTGCTGCCGGCCGCGAAGCGCCGCTCGGTTGGGCCTTTCGTCTTCTTCGATCACTTCGGGCCGGCTACCGAGCAGCCCGGTGCCCAGCACGATGTGCGGCCGCATCCGCATATTGGCCTGGCCACGGTGACCTACCTGTTCGAGGGCGCGATGATGCACCGCGACAGCCTCGGCAGCGTGCAGGAGATCCTGCCCGGCGCCATCAACTGGATGACGGCCGGCCGCGGCATCGTGCACTCCGAGCGCAAGCCCGAACGGCTGCTCGAATCCACCTACACCAACCACGGCCTCCAACTCTGGGCCGCGCTGCCGCAAGCCTTCGAAGAGACCGACCCGAGCTTCGAGCACACGCCGGCCGCCGCGATCCCCGAGGCGGTGGTGCAGGGCGTGCCGGTGCGCGTGCTGATCGGCGAAGCATTCGACCTGCGCTCTCCGGTCAAGACCTTCGCGCCGACGCTTTACCTCGACATCGCGCTGCCGGCCGGCAAGCGCTTCGAGCTGCCGGCACTGGCGGCCGAAATGGCGATCTATCCGGTGGATGGCGACGTGTCGGTCGACGGTACGCCGCTCTCTGCGTACACCATGGCGGCGCTGCCCGATGGCACCGGGGCCGTGCTGCAGGCAGAAGCACCGGTGCGCCTGATGGTGGTCGGCGGCGAGGCGCTCGATGGCCCGCGCTACATCACCTGGAACTTTGTTTCGAGCCGGCGCGAGCGCATCCTCGAAGCGGGTGCCGACTGGGCCGCCCAGCGCATGGGCCACGTGGCTGGCGAAACCGAGTTCATCCCGCTGCCGGGCCATCCGTTCGGCGTGCAGGAACCCGACGTCAAGACCACGCCGGTCTAGGTCAGCGGCGCATCGTCTCGCGGAGCGTGACCGGGGCCGCGTCGTTGCCCCACGCGCCGCGCACGTAGGTCAGCACCGCGGCAATTTCCTCGTCGTCGAGCAGGTGCCCGAACGGCGGCATGCCGTAGGGCCGCGGGTTGCCGGCCGTGGCAGGCAAGAAGCCGCCGCGGCGCACGGCCTGGATCAGGTTCACCGGTGTTTCCATGTTCACGGCGCGACTGCCGGCCAGAGCCGGATAGGCGCCCGGCTGGCCCTGGCCCGCATCGCCATGGCAGTAGGCACAGCGCTGGTCGTAGACGCGTGCGCCGCGCGCCATCACGCCGGTGTCGCGGCGCTGCGCCACGGCGCTGGCCGGAGCCGGCGTGCTGTCCGGCAATTGCTGCAGGTAGGTCGCCATCGCCCCGAGGTCGTCGTCGCTGAGGTACTGGGTGCTGCGGTACACCACGTCCGCCATCGGGCCCATGACCGATGCGCGCGGCGAGGTGCCGGTCTTCAGCAGGTCGACCACATGCTGCTTCTCCCAGCCGGCGACGCTGGCCTCGCGCTTCGAGGTGAGCGATGGCGCATACCAGCGCTCCACCGGGATCGAACCGCCCGACAGCCCGCGCTCGCCTTCGGTGGCGCCCAGCGCATTGCGCGGGCCGTGGCATGCGATGCAGTGGCCGAGGCCGTTGACCAGGTACGCGCCGCGGTTCCATTCGGCCGGCCTGGCAGCGTCGGCCACGAACGTGCCCGGCGTGAACGAGAGCATCCGCCACACCGCGAGCGCCGCCTGTGTGTCGTACGGAAAGCGCAGCTTGTGCGCCGTGTTCGGCGCGTCGGTGGCCGGCACGGTGCGCAGCCATGCGTAGAGGGCGTCGGAATCGGCGCGCGTCACCTGCGTGAAGCTGGGGTATGGAAACGCCGGGTACAGCAGCCGGCCATCCTTCGAGCGGCCGTTGTGCAGGGCGCGCCAGAACTGCGCGGCGCTCCAGCTGCCGATGCCGGTGCGTTCGTCGGGCGTCAGGTTGCCCGCGTAGACGGTGCCGAAGGGCGTGTCGATGCCGAGGCCGCCCGCATAGGCCGCGCCGCCGCGGGTGGTATGGCAACCCGCGCAATTGCCGGCCAGCGCGAGGTAGCGGCCGCGCTCGACCTGTTGCGGCGTGGCGTCGAACGTCAGCGGCGGGTCGGGCAGCGCGTCTTCGCCGCGCAGGTTGAGCGCGACCACGGTGGCTGCGGCCAGCGCGAGCAGTGCCACCATCACGGCAAGCAGGGACACGGTGCGCCGAAGCATCGGGGACTTCATTTCGGCATCGCGCTGCAGGGCAGCGGCAGCGGGCCGGGCAAGGCGGCCAGGGGCTTGGGATCGGCCGGCATCGGCTGCAGCGCGAGCCAGCTGGCAACGGCGTTGATGTCCGTCGTCGTCAGCTTGCGGCCCACCTGCGCCATGCAGTCGGGCGCGAGCGCATGACGGTCATCGGTCAACCACGCCCCCAGCTGCGACGACAGGTACAGGCGCGGCAGGCCGACCAGCGCAGGAATGCCGGGTTGCACGCCGGTGAGCGCCGCGCCGTGGCACTGCACGCAGGCCGGGATCTTGCGCGTTGCGTCGCCTTCCTGCGCCAGCGTCTTGCCGCGCGCCAGGGTGGCGGCACTGGCATCGGTGCGTTCGCTGACCGGCGGGTAGGGCAGGTCGAGCGCAGCAAAGTACCCGGCGATCTCGCGCAGGTAATCGTCCGACAGGTGCTGCACCAGGTGCGTCATGTCGGAATTGAAGCGGCGGCCGTCGCGAAAGCTGACCAGTTGATTGAACAGGTAGCCCGCCGGCTTGCCCGCCAGGCGCGGAAAGTAGGCCGTGCTGCTGGCGGCGCCTTCCCGGCCATGGCAGGCGATGCAGGCCGCCACGCGCGGTGCGATGTCATCGGCCGGTGCCGCGTGCGCGAACGGGTTCAGCGTGAAGGTCAGCGCAAGCAGCGCGGCGAGAGGGTGCAGGGGTTTCAAGGTAGTCCAGCGAACGGGGCGCCCGGTGCCGTACTGTGCCACCTGCCGGCGGCGGATACAGCATCCGGCACGATCAGGTCGGGTATAGCAGTCGCATGGCAGCCGCGCCCGCCTGCTTCGGTACACTGGGAACCGTCCTGCTCCGCGCTGCGGAAACGTCTTTGCGACCGCGCCCGCTTCTGCTCCGAGCCGCGCCAGGCACCCACCCAACTCCTACAGTTTTCGCATGCGTCGACCACCTCTCCAATTGCGGTTGGGCAACCAATGGTCTTTCTTTTGCCAGCCACGGGCCGAACTGCGCCTGCTCGGGACGGTTCAGGATGGCATGCAGATCGGAGCGCTCGCCCAACTGCCCGATGGTGCCTATGCCCAGGTCAATGGCGATTTGGTCCGGATCCTGAACACCAGCCGGGTCGAACACGCGCTGGATCGCGCCACCGGCACGCCGCGGGCGGCGCGCAACGCGCCGCCACCGCCCCGGCCGCCCGAGCATCAGCCGATCGTCACGATCAAGAAGAAGCGGCGCATCATCATTGCGCCCTGAGCGCATGAGGGTCGATGGGGCGCTGGCCGCGCGGCCGCGGCCTGACCGGCGGCCGCGAAAGGTCAATCAGGGCGCTGCTAGACTTTGCGCGATGCGTCGTTGGCTCGCCCTCTTTCTGCTGGTCTTGCTGCCGCTCCTGTCGAGCTGGAGCGTGGCATCGGCGTACTGCGGCGACGAGTCCGGTGCGCGTGCACAGCACCTCGGCCATCATGTGGACAAGCACCACGGCGATGGTCAGGACGTCTCGCCGGACAACCCAAGCGCAAACGCGGCCGATGCCGACTGCGACCATTGCCACAGCCCCGGGGCCACGCCGTTGAACCTTGAACGCGCCGTGCAGCCTGCAGTGCCCCGTTTGCCGATGCGTTGGCGTGAAGTGGCACTGCGTGCGCCACCGACGTCTCTGCCGGAACGCCCGAAATGGGCACGCCTCGCCTGATCGGCGAGGCGGGTCATCAACTTCCCTGGTTCCCGTTTGCGTGCGGCTTCGCGTCGCGCGTGGCGATCGTCCTGATCGCACCTTGCCGATCTCTCGTGAGTTCAATCATCACCGGAGAATCGGATGCACCGAAGAAGACGAAGAGTGGGCCGCCTGGCGCTGGCCCTGGCTGGCCTGGTCGGCGCTGCGAGCGCTTTCGCCCAGGCGCAAAACGCTGAAACGGGCGCCGCCGCCCCGACGCTCAAGCAGGCCTTCGAGGCCGCCTGGTCGCGGCAGCCGGAAGCCGTCGCGCTGCGCTTGCGCCGGGACGCCGCCCAGGCACAGCAGCAAGCCGCACAGGCCTGGACGCCCGAGCCGACGGCGCTGACGCTCTCGAACAAGACCGATCGACTCAACCGAAACCTGGGCGCGCACGAGCTCGAGGTGGGCGTCGCCATTCCGCTGTGGCTGCCCGGCGAGCGCGCGCGCAGCGGCGCTTTGGCCGAGGCGGAAACGAGTGGCGTCGAAAGCCGTGTGCTGGCGGCGCAACTGCGCATGGCCGGCGTGTTGCGCGAGGCCTGGTGGCAATGGCAGCGCGCGCTGGTCGAAGCCGGTTCGGCGCGCGACCAACGCGCCAATGCAGGCCTGCTCGCGGCCGACGTGGCGAAGCGCCTGAAGGCGGGCGACCTTGCCCGTGCCGATCAGCACCAGGCCGATGGTGCGGTGGCGGCGGCCGAGTCCGCCGAAGCGCGGGCAATGGCTGCGCTGGCCGGTGCGGCGCAGCAATTGCGCATCGCCTCGGTAGGCGCTGCGCCGCGCGGGGGCAACGCCACGCCGGCTGGCCTGGAACCGGAGCCACCGGTCGATGCGGCATCGGCGCGCGATGTGGCCATGCACCCGGCCTTCAGGGATCTGCAAGACCGCGCGACCGTGGCCGAAAGCGCTGCGGCGCTCGGCGCCGTGCGCACGCGCGCCAACCCCGAACTGACGCTGGCTGCAACGCGCGAGCGTGACCTGCGCGGCGAGCGCTACGAACCGTCGATAACCCTCGGCCTGCGCATTCCGTTCGGCGGCGGCAGCCGCCATACCGCCCGCACGGCCAGCGCACAGGCTGAAGCCACCGAGTTGCAGACGCAACTGCTGCTGGAACGCGAACGCATCGAGGCCGAGCAGGAGGCCGCGCGCGCTCGCGTGGCATCGGCCCGCGCACAGCTCTCGGCCGCCGAGCGCCGCGCACAACTCGCCAGCGAGTCGCGCGGCTTCTTCGACAAGTCGTTCCGGCTCGGCGAAACCGATCTGCCGACACGGTTGCGCATCGAGGCCGAAGCCGCCGAGGCACGACGCCAGGCCGCGAGCGCCCGCATCGAGGTGGCCGCTGCCATCTCGCAATGGCGACAGGCGCTGGGCCTGCTCCCCGAATGAACGCACAGGACAACTTCTTCATGAACACTCTTTTGATCCGTGTTGCCGCGTTCGTGGCGATGCTCTTTCTGCTCGCGGGTGCCGCATCGGCGGACGGCGACCATGACGCCCCGGCCGCTTCGGCCGGCCCGGCGCTGCCGCGCTTCGCCGCCGTTTCCGACACCTTCGAATTGGTCGGCGTGCTCAATGGCAAGCAACTCACGATGTACCTCGACCGCTTTGCCGACAACAGCCCCGTGAAGGACGCACAACTCGATCTCGAGATCGACGGCGCGAAGGTTCAGGCAACGCCGCACGGTGAAGGCGAGTTCGAGGCCCTGCTGGCCGAGGCGCCCAAGGCCGGTGTGCTGTCGATTGTGGTCACCGTCGTCGCGGGCAAGGAGTCCGACCTGCTGGCTGGCGAACTCGATATCCATGAGGCTGCGCATGCCGATACGGCAGCGGCAAGACCGCGCTGGCAACGCATGGCGACCTGGGCCATCGGCGCGCTGCTGGCCCTGGGCCTGCTCGCGTGGCTTGGCCGCCGAATGACGGCCGCGCGGCAGCGCCGCATCGGAGGTGCCGCATGAAGCGCGCGCTACTTCTCCTGATGGCCGGGCTGACGCTGGCACTGACCGGTTCGCCGTTGCTCGCCGGCGAAGGCCATGACCATGGCGACGCGCCCGCGGCGTCCAACGCCAACGGCCCGCAGCGCCAGCCCGATGGCAGCGTGTTCCTGCCCAAGCCCGCCCAGCGCCAGCTTGGCGTGCGCACGCTGGCCGCCGTGGCCGGTGAACTGCCGCGCACCGTTGAACTCAACGGCCGCGTGCTGATGGATCCCAACGCGGGCGGCAAGGTGCAGGCGGTCGTGGCCGGCCGCATCGAGCCCGGGCCGAAGGGCCTGCCGGATGCCGGCCAGGCGGTGCGCAAGGGGGAGGTGCTGGCCTGGGTGCTGCCCACGGCAGCGCCGATCGAGCGCTCGAACCAGGCCGCGCAACTGGCCGAACTGCGCGCCGGCCTGGCGCTGGCCAACAAGCGCGTGGCGCGGCTGAAGGAACTGGCCGACACAGTGCCTCGCAAGGACATCGAGGCCGCCGAGAGCGAGGCAGCGAGTTTTGCGGCCCGCGCTGGCGCCGTCGGTGCGGGCCTGAGCAGCCGCGACGCGCTGGTCGCGCCGGTGTCGGGCGTGATCGCTGCGGCGAACGTGGTGGCCGGGCAGGTGGTCGACGCGCGCGAACTGGTCTTCGAGATCGTCGACCCTTCGCGCCTGCGGATCGAAGCGCTGGCGTTCGATGCTGCGCTGGCATCCGATGTGGGTGGCGCAACGCTGGCGCTGGGCAACGAGCGGGTGCCGCTGGTCTTCATCGGCGCGGCGCGCAGCCTGCGCGAGCAGGCGCTGCCGATGAGCTTCCGCGCCGAAGGGGCGGTGCTGTCGAAGCTCGCGGTGGGCCAGCCGGTGCGGGTGTTCGTGCAGACGAAGCAGAAGGTCAAGGGCATCGCGCTGCCGGTGGTGTCGCTCATGAAGAACCCGGCGAACCAGACGATCGTGTGGGTCAAGACGGATGCCGAACGCTTTGCGCCGCGCACAGTGACGACGGAGCCGCTGGACGGTGTGAACGTCGCGGTGACTTCGGGGCTGGAGCCGGGCGATCGGGTGGCGACGCAGGGCGCCACGTTGATCAACCAGGTGCGCTGACATGAAACGTAGCTTTTCGATTCGATGTGGGTCGGGTGACTTGGGGATTGCATGTCGCTCCGGGCGGGATCACGCCGACGGGGTACCTTGCTCCGCGAATGTCCCCCGGCCTGCGGCCTCCTCCTTTATTTCGCTGCGCAAGGCACCCCATCGGCGTGATCCGTCAGGGCGGTGTTTGATCGGCCCGCACCACCGCCGCGTCTCTCGTGCACAGGGCATCGGGTGCTCCCCGCAGCGAAATAAAGGAGGAGCCGAAGGCGGGGGACATTCGCGGAGGGGAGTACCCGGTGCCCTGTGCACGCCCCCCGAACGCCTTCGCCCCCAGCGCCTTCGCCCCGAACCGACGTGCCCCGCATGCAGCAATGCAAGCCACCGGCAACACAACCCGCTGGGGAGCAACTGACATGTTCAAGTGGCTACTGCAAAACAGCCTGCGCAACCGGTTGCTGGTGATCATCGGCAGCGTGGTGTTGATGGCCTACGGCGCCTTCACCCTCTCGCGCACGCCGGTGGACGTGTTCCCCGACCTCAACAAGCCCACGGTAACCATCGTCACCGAGGCCGGTGGCATGGCCGCGGAGGAGGTCGAGCAGCTCATCACCTTCCCGCTGGAGACGACCATGAACGGCCTGCCCGGCGTGGAGACCGTGCGATCGGTGTCGTCCGCCGGCCTGTCGTTTCTCTACGTGACCTTCGATTGGAGCACCGACATCTTCCGCGCCCGGCAACTGGTGTCCGAGCGGCTGGCGTCGATGGAAGAGGGCATCGCCGCCGGGGTGACGCCGCGCATGGGCCCCATCAGTTCGATCATGGGCGAGATCATGCAGATCGCGATTCCGGTCGACACTGCCAAGATCAGCCCGATGGCCGTGCGCGAGTATGCCGACTGGGTGCTGAGACCGCGGCTGCTGTCGGTGCCCGGCGTGGCGCAGGTGATCCCCATCGGCGGCGAAGTGCGGCAGTTCCAGGTGCAACCGAACACCGTGCGCATGGGCGAACTGGGCATCACGCACGAGCAGCTGGAGGCCGCGCTCAAGGGCTACTCGGGCAACACCTCGGGTGGATTCCTGGAACTGAACGGCCGCGAATACCTGATCCGCAACCTGGGCCGGACCTCGCGCCTGGACGACCTCAGCAACCTCGCGCTCACCGCGAAAAATGGGCAGGCGATCCTGCTGCGCCAGATTGCCGAGGTGACTTTCGCCGCGGCCACCAAACGCGGCGATGCGGGCTTCGAAGGCAAGCCGGCCGTGATCCTCGGCATCCAGAAGCAGCCGACGGCCGACACCATTGCACTCACGCTGGCGCTCGAAGGGGCGTTGGCCGGCATGAAGGCCTCGCTGCCGCCCGGCATGGAGGCGCCACAGGTCACCTTTCGGCAGGCTAGCTTCATCGAAGCCTCGATCACCACGCTGCAGGGCAAGCTGATCGGCGCCTCGGTGTTCGTTGCGGTGATCCTGTTCTTCTTTCTTGGCACCTTGCGGCCGACCATCATCGCGCTCACCGCAATCCCGGTGTCGATCTTCATCACGGCGCTGGTCTTCAAGTACTTCGGACTGTCGATCAACACCATGACGCTCGGCGGCCTCGCGATCGCGATCGGCGGACTGGTCGACGATGCGGTGGTGGGCGTGGAGAACGTGCTGCGGCGCCTGAAAGAAGATCGGGTGAAGCATCCCGAGCACAGGCTGAATCCGATCGAGCTGGTTGCCCGCGCCACCATGGAAGTGCGCTCGGCGATCCTCTATGCCACGGTGATCATCGTGCTGGTGTTCATTCCGCTGTTTGCGCTGCCGGGGCTGGAGGGCAAGCTGTTCGTGCCGCTCGGCATCGCGTTCATCGTGTCGACGCTGGCCTCGTTGATCGTGTCGGTCACGGTCACGCCGGTGCTGAGCTACTACCTGCTGCCGCGCATGAAGTCGCTCGACCGTGGCGACACCAGGGTGCTGGCGTGGCTCAAGGCGCGCTACAGCAGCGGGCTGCAGGGCGTGCTGGCGCGGCCCAGGGCGGTACTGGTGGCGGCCGGCGTTGCCGTGCTGGCCGCGGCGGCGGCGGTGCCGTTCTTTCCGACCACCTTCCTGCCGCCATTCAACGAGGGCACGCTGCTGATCGGCCTGCGCCTGAACCCGGGCGTCACGCTGGCGGAAACCTCGGCGCTGGCGCGCCAGGCCGAGGTGCTGGTCAAGCAGGTACCGGAGGTCACGCACGTGGGCCGGCGCAGCGGCCGCGCCGAGCTCGACGAACACGCCGAGGGCGTGCATGTGAGCGAGCTCGATGTGGGCCTCAAGCCGACGGCCGAGCTGACGCGCAGCATGGACGAGATCAAGGGCGACATCCGCGCGCGCCTGGTCAACCTGCCGGCCGCGCTGGAGATCGGGCAACCCATCTCGCACCGCATTGACCACATGCTGTCGGGCGTGCGTTCGCAGATTGCGATCAAGATCTTCGGCGAGGATCTCGACGCGCTGCGCGGCCAGGCCGATGCATTGCGCGCGAAGCTGGCGGCCATTCCCGGCATCGCCGACCTGCAGATCGAGAAGCAGGTACTGGCGCCGCAGATCAAGGTGCGCATCGACCATGCCGCCGCCGCGCAATACGGTGTGCCGGCGCCGCAGGTGCTGGCCATGCTGCAAAGCCTGGTCGAAGGCGAGAAGGTGGCGCAGATCGTCGAGGGCGGCCGGCGGTTTGCGCTGGTGGTGCGCTTGCCCGAAACGGCGCGCTCCATCGAGGGCCTCGGTCAGATCCTGATCGAGACTCCGAGTGGCCGCATCCCGCTGTCGAAGATCGCGACCATCGAGGACGGCGACGGCCCCAACCAGATCAGCCGCGACGATGGCAAGCGCCGCATCGTGCTGTCGGCCAACGCGCAGGGGCGTGCGCTATCGGAGGTGGTGGCCGACATCCGTGCCGCCGTGGCGCAGACGAAGCTGCCCGAGGGCACATTCATCACGCTCGGCGGGCAGTTCAAGGCGCAGGAAGAGGCGTCGCGCCTGGTCGGGTTGCTGTCGCTGGTGTCGCTGACGCTGATGTTCGTGGTGCTCTACAGCCGCTACAAGTCGGCTGTGCTGTCGGCGCTGATCATGGTCAACATTCCGCTGGCACTGGTCGGCGCGGTGCTCGGCCTGTGGCTGTCAGGCCAGCCGCTGTCGGTTGCGGCGCTGGTGGGCTTCATCACGCTGGCCGGCATCTCGGTGCGCAACGGCATCCTGAAGGTGAGCCACTACATCAACCTGATGCGCCTGGAAGGCGAGGACTTCGACCCCGGGATGATCGTGCGCGGCTCGCTGGAGCGGCTGGCGCCGGTGCTGATGACGGCGCTGGTGACCGCCTTTGCGCTCGCGCCGCTGCTGTTCGAGGCCGAGCAGTCCGGCACCGAGGTCCTGCACCCGGTGGCGGTGGTGATCTTCTCGGGCCTGATCAGTTCGACCCTGCTCGACACCTTTCTCACGCCGGTGATGTTCTGGCTGTTCGGCCGCAAGGCGGCCGAACGGCTGATGGACGACAAGGATGTGGAGGCGCTTTGAGGATCACGAATGGCAGATGCATGCCTCGCCGTGCGCAGCGGACACCAGCTCACCGAGAATTCCGCATTCCCGGGCGCGGTGGCCCTGTGCGCATTGCGCCCGCAACGCGGTCAGCTGTTTTTCCAGTGCCTTGAGGCTTTTCAGCCGCGCGCGCACGCGCTCGATCTGCTCGTCCACGAGCAGGTTGATGTCGGCACAGTCTTCCAGGGGCGAAGTCGTGAAATCCAGCAGCTTCTTGATATCGGCCAACGGAATGTCGAGTGCCCGACAGTGGCGCACGAAAGACAAGCCCTCCAGATGCTCGCGCCCATAGGCACGGTAGCCATTGGCTTGACGCGCGGGCTCGGCAAGCAGGCCCGCACGCTCATAGAAGCGGATGGTGCCGACGTCGACACCGGTCGCGCTGCTCAGGTCGCCGATCTTCATCGTCTTCTCCAGTTGCGGTAAAGCGATTCATCGTAGCCGCTTGACCCTGTAGTGGGTGCAGGGTGTGAAATACCCCTGAAAGCGAAAACACATGGCAAAACACGAGCACTCACACCACGCAACTGCGGTCGATTCCTGCTGCGCGCCATCGGCCGCTGCAGGCCCGGACGTGCCGGTCGTGGAAGCGCCCAACACGTTCCGCATCGCGACGATGGACTGCACCGTGGAGGAATCCGAGATTCGCCGGCTGGTCGAACCGATCCCCGGTGTTCGCGGCCTGCATTTCCGGCTGCCCCAGAGAACCTTGCGCATCGATGCCGCCGACGAGGCCGTCGCGATCGCGCTCGCGGCCATCCGCAAGGCCGGCTTCGTGCCGGAGCCGGTGGCCGTCTCGACAGGCCAGGCCGACACCGGTGGCGGCGCGATGCACGAGCACGGCGCCAACACCGGCTATCTGCGGTTTGTCGCCGCGCTCGGGTTGGCCATGGTTGCGGAAGGCGTGTCTTTCTTCGCGCCGGACGCCATGGCGTGGAAAGTCGTCGGCATGGGTGTCGCTGCAGCGGCGATCTGGCTGGCCGGGCTGGAGACCTATGCCAAGGGCCTGACCGCGCTGCGCCACGGCAAGCTCAACATCAACGCCCTGATGTCGGTTGCAGTGACGGGCGCATTCGTCATCGGCCAATGGCCCGAGGCCGCCATGGTGATGGCGCTGTATGCCATCGCCGAACTCATCGAGGCGCGCGCGGTCGACCGTGCCCGCAACGCGATCAAAGGCCTGGTCGAGCTGGCGCCGGACGATGCCGAAGTGCTGCAGGCCGATGGCAGCTGGGGCCGCGCCAAGGCCAGCGATATCGCGATCGGCGCAGTGGCTCGCGTGAAGCCCGGCGAGCGCATCGCCCTCGATGGCGTGGTGACCCGGGGCAACAGCAGCATCAACCAGGCGCCCGTGACCGGCGAGAGCATTCCGGTGGACAAGGAGCCCGGCAGCCAGGTGTTTGCCGGCACGATCAACGAGAACGGTGAACTGGAGTTCCGTGTGACCGCGGTGGCCAGCAACACGACCCTGGCGCGGATCATCCATGCAGTGGAAGAGGCGCAGGGCACCCGCGCTCCGACGCAGCGCTTCGTGGATCGCTTCGCGGCCATCTACACGCCCACCGTGTTTGCGCTGGCGCTCGCGGTGGCCGTGCTGGCGCCGCTGCTGCTGGATTGGGCGTGGCTCACCGCCATCTACAAGGCGCTGGTGTTGCTGGTGATCGCCTGTCCCTGCGCGCTGGTCATCTCGACGCCGGTCACGGTGGTCAGCGGCCTGGCGGCGGCCGCGCGCCGCGGCATCCTGATCAAGGGCGGCACCTATCTCGAAGACGCGCGCTTGCTCAAGGCCGTGGCGCTCGACAAGACCGGCACCCTGACCGAGGGCAAGCCGAGACTGGTGGCATTCAAGGCTTGGCGGCAAAGCGATGCGGCCGAGGCGCGACGCTGGGCCAAGAGCCTCGCCGCCCGCTCCGACCATCCCGTTTCAAAGTCGATTGCCCAGGGCATCGAGGGCGCGGTGCTGGAAGTGGATCGGTTCAAGGCGCTGGTGGGGCGCGGTGTCGAAGGCGTGGTGGACGGCAAGGCAATGGTGTTGGGCAATCACCGCCTGATCGGGGAACGCAACCAGGCGGATCCGGAGCTTGAAGCAGAACTGGCCGCCCATGAAGCGCAGGGGCGCACCGTCACCCTGCTGGCGGACGACACCGGCGTGCTCGCACTCTTCGCCGTGGCCGACACGATCAAGCCGGGCTCGGTGGCCGCCGTTGCCCAACTGAAGCGGATGGGCGTCACCCCCGTCATGCTGACCGGCGACAACTTGGCGACGGCACAGGCCGTCGCACGCGTGGCCGGCATTGGCGATGTCCGCGGCGGACTGCTGCCGGAGGACAAGCTGTCGGCCATCCAGGACATGCGCCAGCGCTACGGCCCGACCGCCATGACCGGCGACGGCATCAATGACGCGCCGGCGCTGGCCCGGGCGGACATCGGTTTTGCGATGGGCGGCGCCGGCACCGACACGGCGATGGAGGCGGCCGACGTGGTGATCATGAACGACAACCTGGGCCGTATCGCGGAGACTATCCGCCTGTCGCGGCGCACCCATGCGGTGCTCTGGCAGAACATCACGCTGGCCCTGGCGATCAAGCTGGTGTTCTTTATGCTGGCTGTGTTCGGCAACGCGACCATGTGGATGGCGGTGTTCGCGGACATGGGCGCGAGCCTGCTGGTGGTGGCCAACGGCTTGCGCCTGCTGCGCCGGGTCCAATCGTGAAGGCGCCCGCCCGGCGGGCGCAGGCTGTTCACTGCTTGATGGCGATGTCCGGGTCTTCGGCTGCGCGCGCGCTCGCGGCGTTGCCGGAGGCAGCCAAGTCGGGCCCGAGCGTGCGGCGACCGTCGAACACGAAGCAGTCGCCGCGGTAGTGCGCACCGCCGACCTGCTCGAAGTACTTGAGGATGCCGCCCTCGAGCTGCAGCACGTCGGCCACGCCGGCCTCGCGCATCAGGATCGCGGCTTTCTCGCAGCGGATGCCGCCGGTGCAGAAGCTCACGACCGTCTTGCCCGCGAGCTGGTCGCGGTGGTCGAGCAGGGCCTGCGGAAACTCGGTGAATTTTTCGATGCGCCAGTCGATCGCGCCTTCGAAGGTGCCGTGGTCGACCTCGAAGGCGTTGCGCGTGTCGAGCATCACGATCGGCTGGCCCGCGTCGTCATGACCCTGATCGAGCCAGCGCTTAAGTGTTTGTGCCTCCACGCCCGGCGCGCGCCCGGCCGCAGGCTGGATCGCCGGATGATCCATGCGAATGATTTCGCGCTTGACCTTGACCAGCATGCGCCGGAACGGCTGCGCAACCGACCAACTCTCCTTGGTTTCGAGGTCGGCGAAGCGTGCGTCGGCGTGCAGGAGGGCAACGAAGCCGCGCACCGCCTCCGCGGCGCCGGCCAGGAACAGGTTGATCCCCTCCGGCGCCAGCAGGATGGTGCCCATGAGGCCCAGCGAGTGGCTGCGCGCACGCAGTTCGCCCTGCAGCGACAGCGCGTCGTCGATGGCCACGAACTTGTAGGCCGCGATATTCAAAATCTCTTGCACGGGGTGCGATTTTAGAGAACGAGAGATCGCATCGTGAACTGGCGGCTTTCTACAATGAAGCGATGTTTGTCCACCTGCGCCTGCACACCGAATTTTCCGTCGTCGACGGCACCAACCGCATCGACGAAGTCGTCAAGGCTGCCGCCAAAGACAAGCAGCCGGCGCTGGCCATCACCGACCTGAGCAACCTGTTCGGCGCGGTCAAGTTCTACAAGGAAGCGCGCGGCAAGGGCGTCAAGCCGGTTCTGGGCGCCGAGATCTTCGTCGAGGGGCTGGGCAAGGAAATCGGGGCGCTCACGCGCATGGTGCTGCTGGTGCAGGACACGCAGGGCTATCTGCACCTTTCGGAGCTGCTGGCACGGGCCTGGACGCAGAACGTCGGGCGCGGCCAGTCGCAGGCGGTCTGCAAGCTGGCCTGGCTCGAAGAACTCAACGGTGGGTTGATCCTGCTGTCGGGTGCGCAGGCCGGGCCGCTCGGCCAGCCCTTGCTGCAAGGCGGCGCGCACGGCGATGCGCGTGCGGCCGAAATCGCGTTGCAGCTCGCCGGCATCTTTCCGCACCGCTTCTACATCGAACTGCAACGTGCCAGCCGGCCCGAAGACGAGCCGCACGTGGTGGCGGCCGTCCAGCTCGCGGCGCGGCTGCAGTTGCCGGTGGTCGCAACGCACCCGGTGCAGTTCGCCGGGCCCGACGATTTCGAGGCGCACGAAGCGCGCGTCTGCATTTCGGAAGGCGAGATCCTCGGCAACCCGCGCCGCGTTCGCAAGTTCACGCGCGAGCAGTACTTCAAGTCGGCCGCCGAGATGGAGCAGCTCTTTGCCGACGTGCCGAGCGCCATCGCCAACACGGTCGAAATCGCCAAGCGCTGCAGCCTCACGCTGGTGCTCGGGAAGCCGCAACTGCCGGACTTTCCGACGCCCGAGGTCGATGGCGTGCGCATGCCGATCGACGAGTTCTTCCGCGTGGAATCCTTCGAAGGGCTGGAGCAGCGGCTGGCCCATCTCTATCCGGACGTTGCAAAGCGCGACGCCGAGCGGCCGCGCTATGTGGCGCGCCTCGAGTTCGAGATCAACACCATCCTGAAGATGGGTTTCCCGGGCTACTTCCTGATCGTCGGCGACTTCATCAAGTGGGCCAAGAACAACGGCTGCCCGGTCGGCCCGGGCCGGGGTTCGGGCGCCGGCTCGCTGGTGGCCTATGCGCTGAAGATCACCGACCTCGACCCGCTCGAATACAACCTGCTGTTCGAGCGCTTCCTGAATCCCGAACGCGTCTCGATGCCCGACTTCGACATCGACTTCTGCCAGGGCAACCGGGATCGTGTGATCGACTATGTCAAGGACAAGTACGGCCGCGACGCGGTGAGCCAGATCGCGACCTTCGGCACCATGGCCGCGCGTGCAGCCATTCGCGACGTGGGCCGCGTGCTCGACATGAGCTACATGTTCTGCGACGGCATCAGCAAGCTCATTCCGAACAAGCCGGGCCAGCCCGTCACCATCCAGTACCCGCCGAGCCCGAAGGTGGAAGGCGACAAGAACAATTACGCGATCGAGATGGAGCCGCAACTCGCGGCGCGCATCGAGAAGGAAGAAGAAGTCCGCATGCTGGTCGAGCTCGCGCAGAAGCTCGAAGGCATGACGCGCAACATCGGCATGCACGCCGGCGGCGTGCTCATTGCGCCCGGCAGGCTCACCGACTTCTGCCCGCTCTACCAGCAGCCCGGCAGCGACTCGGCCGTGAGCCAGTACGACAAGGACGACGTGGAGGCGATCGGCCTCGTGAAGTTCGACTTTCTGGGCCTGGCAACGCTCACGATCCTGGAGATCGCCAAGGACTTCATCGTCGCGCGCCACAAGGGCCAGGAAAAGTTCGCGTACGAAGACATCAAGCTGGACGACGCGGCCACCTACAGGCTGTTTGCCGACGGCAAGACCGAGGCAGTGTTCCAGTTTGAAAGCCGCGGCATGCAGGGCATGCTGAAGGACGCGCGGCCGACGCGGCTGGAAGACCTGATCGCGCTGAACGCGCTGTACCGTCCGGGCCCGATGGACCTGATCCCGAGCTTCGTTGCGCGCAAGCACGGCCGCGAGCCGGTCGAGTATCCGCATCCACTGGTGGCAGAGATGCTCAGCGAGACCTACGGGATCATGGTCTACCAGGAGCAGGTGATGCAGACCGCGCAGATCCTGGGCGGCTACTCGCTCGGCGGCGCCGACCTGCTGCGCCGCGCGATGGGCAAGAAGAAGCTCGAGGAGATGGCCGAGCACCGAGCCATCTTCCGCAAAGGCGCGGCGGTCAACGGCATCGAGCAGGACAAGGCCGACGAAATCTTCGACCTGATGGAGAAGTTCGCGGGCTACGGCTTCAACAAGTCGCACGCCGCGGCCTACTCGCTGCTGGCGTACCACACGGGCTGGCTCAAGGTCCACTACACGGCCGAGTTCTTCTGCGCCAACATGACGGTGGAAATGGACGACACCGACAAGCTCAAGGTGCTGTTCCAGGACGCGGTGAAGAATTTCGGCCTGACCTTCGAGCCGCCGGACGTGAACCGTGGCCGCTACCGCTTCGAGCCCGTCACCGACAAGGTCATCCGCTACGGCCTCGGCGCCATCAAGGGCACGGGCCAGCATGCGATCGATGCGATCGCGGCGGCGCGCGAGGAGGGCGGGCCGTTCAAGAGCCTGTTCGACTTCTGCGTGCGCGTGGATCGCACCCGCATCAACAAGCGCACGGTCGAGGCGCTGATCAAGGCCGGCGCCTTCGATGCGCTGCAACAGAACCGCGCATCGCTGAGCGCTTCGCTGGACCGCGCATTCGAATTCGCCAACGCCACCGCGGCCAACGCGGCGCAGGTCGACATCTTCGGCGACAGCGAGCACGGCTCGGCCACGCAGGAGCCCGACCTGGTCGACGCTACGCCCTGGGGCGTGAAGGAACGCCTGACCTACGAGAAGACGGCCATTGGCTTCTATCTCTCCGGCCACCTGTTCGACGAGGTCGCGCACGAGGTGCGGCGCTTCTGCAAGCGCGAGATCACCGACCTGCTCGATGGCCGCGAGCAGCAGGTGATCGCCGGCATCGTGAGCGACCTGCGCGTGATCAACGGGCAGCGCGGCCGGCTGGTGCTGTTCAAGCTCGACGACAAGAGCGAAGCCATCGACGCCACCGCCGACGAGGCCGTGTTCAACGCGAACCGCAACGTGCTGAAGGACGACGAACTCGTGATCGTCAGCGGCAAGTTGCAGCCGGGCCGAGGCGGCTTCGAGGCGCGCTTCAACGTGACCCAGGTGTGGGATCTGGCCGGGGCGCGCTGCCGCTTCGGCAAATTCCTGCGCGTGGCGGTCAACGGCAAGGCGCCCGACATTGCCCGCATCGCCCGCGACTTTCCGCCGCGCATCGAGAGCAGCGAACATGGCGAACTGCGGCAAGGCTTGCCTGTGCGCCTGTCGCTCGCGCGGGGCGGCGCGCAGGTGGAGTTGCAGTTGGGCGAGGCCGCGCGCTTCTTCCCGACCGATGCGGCGCTGGCCAGCTGGATGGCGCAGGCCGAGGCCGGCAAGGCGGCCGTGATCTACGAATAAAGCGCCTCAGCGCTTCGGGCGAAGCTCGACGATCAGTGACGGGAAAATACGACCGTCGGTGTCGCGCGGCAATTTGTCGGTCTTGCGCAGGCCGCGCTCGGCCGCGTCGTCCCAACCCGGAATTCCGCTCGACTTGCGCAGCTTGACGTTCACGATGGTGCCGTCGGGGGCCACGCTCACATCGAATTCGGCGGCAGGGTTGCCACTCACCATGTCCGCATCGGGGAAGGTGATGTTGGGGCGCACTGCGGCCGCAATTCGGGCACCGTAGCCGCCCGAGGGCCCGGACGACTTGAGCGCGGTGCCCTTCGAGTCGTCAGCGCCGCTGGCGCCGGCCAGACCCTGCATGCGCTTGAGCGTGGCGGCGCGGTCGGCCGCGGCCAGCTTGGCGGCATCGGCCTTGGCCGCCTCGGCTTTCTTCGCGGCCTCGGCCTTCTTGGCCTCGGCTTCGTCACGCTTTTTCTGTTCGGCCAGCTTCTGCTGCTGTTCCTGCTTGCGATCGGCCTCGTCCTCGGCGCGTTGCTTCGCTTCGCGATCCTTCTTTTCCTGCGCCTTCTTCGCGGCGAGTTGCTGCTGCTTCTGCTTTTCCTGCCGGTCTTCCTCGAGCTCGCGCTCGCGTTCCTTCTGTTCTTTCAGCTTTTTCTCGCGCTCGAGCGCGATGTCCGGCGCCTTCGGCACTGGCGTCGGATCCGGCGGCTTCACGGCCTGCGGTGGGGGCGGCGGAGGCGGGGGCGGTGGTGCGGGCGTGGGTGCCGGCGGGGGCGGCACTGGCGTCGGCGGTGCAGATAGCCGCGGGGCGGCCTGCTGCACGGTGGACGACCAGAGTTCGGCCTCGACCGCATCGTCCTCGGCCTCGCGCTTCCAGTGCACGCCCCAGGTCAGCGCCGCGATAAGCAGCGCATGCGCGAACAGGGCGATTGCCACGGCACGCGGCGTGCCGCGCTGCGGCGGCGGGGCGAATTCGGGGCGATCAGCGGCCAGCGACATGCGTTACTTGCCGCCCGTGGTCGTGACCGAAAGGCCGACGCGCTCGACGCCGCTTTTCTTGAGCTGGTTCATCGCCTTGACCACGGTTTCGTACTTGACCGACTTGTCGGCGCTGATGACGACCGGGCGCTGCTCGTCGCCGCCCTGGGCAGCTTTGGCCGCAGCGCCGATCTGCGTCATCGGAATCGAGGAGCCGCCACTGCCGGTCGAGGGATCCTTCTTGATCTGCACCTCGTCGTCGCTCTTGACCACGATCTCGATCGGCTTGTCAGGCTGCTTGTTGGCCTTGTCGACGGTGGGCAGGTTGATCACGCTCGGCGTGATGAGCGGGGCCGTGACCATGAAGATGATCAGCAGCACCAGCATCACGTCGATGAACGGAACCATGTTGATCTCGTTGATCGTGCGGCGGCCGCGGCCGCGGGATGACATGGCGGGCATGCTGGCCTCCGCTCAACGGCCCGTGGCCGAAACGCCAACCGGGTTCGGCGGCAGGTTGGCCGACAGGTTGCGCTGCAGGATGTTGGAGAACTCCTCGATGTAGGTCTCCAGCGCAATGGCGATCTTGTCGATTTCGCGCGCGAAGCGGTTGTAGGCCACCACGGCCGGGATGGCTGCGAACAGGCCGATGGCGGTGGCGACCAGTGCTTCGGCGATGCCGGGGGCCACGGTCGACAGCGTGACCTGTGCCAGTGCGGCCAGGCCGGTGAAGGCATGCATGATCCCCCAGACCGTGCCGAACAGCCCCACGTACGGCGAGACCGAGCCGACGGTGGCCAGGAACGACAGGTTCTGCTCCACTGCGTCGAGTTCGCGCTGGAAGCTGGCACGCATCGCGCGCCGGGCACCGTCCAGCAGCGTGGCTGCGTCGGAGATGTGGCGCTCGCGCAGCTTCTGGTACTCGCGCATGCCGCTTGCGAAGATGCGTTCCATCGGGCCTGCGAGCTTGGCATTCTGGGCCGCCGAGGCAAACAGTTCGTTCAGGCTGGTGCCCGACCAGAACTCGCGCTCGAACTCGTCGTTGAGGGCGCGCGTGCGCTTCAGCGAGAAGTACTTGCGGAAGATGGCGGCCCAGCTGGCGATCGAAACGACGATCAGCAGCAGGACGACCAACTGCACGGGCAGGCTCGCATGAATCAGGAGTGTGAGGATCGAAAGGTCTTGGTTCATGGCTTGAGAGGTTGAGACATGGAGCCTCGATAGTGCTCGAGGGTTCCCGAAACTTGGGCCGGAATGCGTGCCGGGCGCAAAGTGGCGGCGTCCACCCAGCCGATGCGGATCGTGCCTTCGCAGAGCAAAACGCCTTGCTCTGTTTTTGATAGCACGCGCTGTCCGATTATCAGGGACGCCGTGCCGATTTGCTGCACATCGGCTGTAACCAGCAGTTCGTCGTCGAGCCGGGCAGGGCGGTGGTATTTCAGCGTGGTTTCGCTCACCACGAACTGGCCGCCGGTCTGCTCGCGAAGGTTGCGCTGTTCGACGCCGAGCGAGCGCAGCCATTCGGTGCGGGCGCGCTCCATGAACTTGAGGTAGTTGGCGTAGAACACGATGCCGCCGGCATCGGTGTCTTCCCAGTAGACGCGGACGGGCAGTTGGAAGCTCATCCGGCCATCGCCTTGAGACGCTCGATGGCCTCGTGCAGGTGCGCCATCGAGCTGGCCGTCGAGAAGCGCACGAAGCGGCTGGTTTCGGCGGTGCCGAAGTCGCGACCGGGCGTCACGGCGACATGTGCGCGCTTCATGGTTTCGAACGCGAAATCCCAGCTGCCCTCGATGCCTAGCTTCTGCGCGAAGGCATTGCAATCTGCCCAGGCATAGAAAGCGCCGTCGGGCACCACCGGCACCGCGAGGCCCAGCGCGTTCAGTTGCGGAATGAACCAGTCGCGCCGCGCCTTGAATTCGGCTCGGCGCCGTTCGTATTCGGCGATGCTCTCGGGCTCGAAGCAGGCCAGCGCCGCGTACTGCGAAACCGTGCTGGCGCAGATGAACAGGTTCTGCGCAAGGCGCTCGATCACCGGCACCAGCGCCTCGGGCACCACCAGCCAGCCGAGGCGCCAGCCGGTCATGTTGAAGTACTTGCTGAAGCTGTTGATGCTGATGACGTTGTCGTCGATGGCGAGCGCGGTCTGGCCGAAGGCATCGTCGTGGGAGAGGCCCAGGTAGATCTCGTCGATCAGCGTGATGCCGCCGCGCCGCGACACCACTTCATGGATGCGGTGCAGTTCGTCGGGCGCGATGGACGTGCCGGTCGGGTTCGAGGGCGAAGCCAGCAGCACGCCGCGCGTCTTGTCGGTCCAGGCCGCTTCGACCTTGGCCGCGCTGAGCTGGAAACGCTCGGCCGCAGTGGTCGGCACCAGCACCGCCTTGCCGTCGGCCGCACTCACGAAGTGGCGATTGCAGGGGTAGCTCGGGTCGGGCAGCAGGATTTCGTCGCCGGCCTCGATCAATGCCAGGCAGGCCAGTTGCAACGCGGCCGAGGCGCCGGCCGTGACCACGATGCGGCGCGCCGGCACGTCGACGCCGAAGCGCTGCGCGTACCAGGCGCTGATGCGCTCCCGCAGGGCGTCGAGCCCGGTGGCCTGCGTGTACTGCGTGGCGCCGGCGCGCACTGCGCGCGCAGCGGCTTCCTGCACCAGCGGCGGCGCGGTGAAGTCGGGCTCGCCGATGTTGAGGAAGATCATCGGCCGCTCGGTGTTCGCGACCTCGCGGGCGAGCGTCGCGGCGGCCTTGGCGACCTCCATCACGTAGAACGGCTCGATGCGCTCGGCGCGCGCCGAGATCCTCATGGGAACGTGGCCCCCACGCTCGGCATCGGAGTGTCCTGCCTGCCCGGGGCGGTGCTCATTTCGCCTTGCCTTTGGCGCGATCCGCCTCGACTTCGGTGGCGCGCAACTTCGGCGCCAGGCCATTGAGTACGGCATTCACGTACTTGTGCCCGTCGGTGCCGCCGAACTCCTTGGTGAGTTCGACGCACTCGTTGATCACCACGCGCCACGGCACGTCGAGGCAGTTCTGGAACTCGTAGACACCGATCCACATGGCCGCATGCTCGATCGGCGAGATCTCTTCCATCTTGCGGTCGAGCAGCGGCAGGATCAGCGCGTCGAGGTCGCCCGCATGCTCGATCGAGCCGTGCAGCAACGCGTCGTAGTGCGCGGCATCGGCCTTGTGGAAACCGGCCAGGTCGCGCGTGAAGTGGTCGATGGCGGTCGCGTCGTTGCGCCCGACCAGGTGCTGGTAGAGCGCCTGCAGCGCGAACTCCCGGGCCCGGCTGCGGTTCGACTTGGCCGAGGCCTTGCGTGCACCGGTGCTGGTGACGCCGGTGCGCGATTGGCGCGGTGGTTTGCTGGATTGGGGTTCGGTCATGAAAGTTGCGCGAGCAGTTGCGCCATCTCGACGGCCACGCGGGCCGCATCGCGGCCCTTGTCGGTTTGTCGGGCCACGGCTTGCGCGAGGTTCTCGGTGGTGATGATCGCGTTGGCGACCGGAATGCGGTAGTCGAGCGACACGCGGCTCACGCCGGCGCCCGACTCGTTGGCCACCAGCTCGAAGTGGTAGGTCTCGCCGCGGATGATGCAGCCCAGCGCCACCAGCGCGTGGTAGCCGCCGCGCTCCGCCAGCGCCTGCAACGCCACCGGTACTTCAAGGGCGCCGGGCACGTAGTGGTGGTCGATGTCGCTGTCGGCCACGCCGAGCGCGGCCAGTTCGGTCAGGCAGGCGGTGGCCAGCGCGCCGGTGATGTCTTCGTTGAAGCGTGCCTGCACGATGCCGATGCGCAGGCCCTTGCCGTCGAGCGCCGCTGCGGCGCCCTGGTTTGCGTTCAGCATGTCAGTCCTTGTGGCTGTAGCCGACGATCTCGAGGCCGTAGCCGGGGGTCATGCTGGGCATGCGGCGCGGGTTGGCCATGAGCGTCATCTTGTGCACCCCGCAATGGCGCAGGATCTGCGCGCCAACGCCATAGTTGCGCAAGTCCATGCGCCCGCGTTCGGGTGCCTGCGCCGGCCGCGCGGTGCCTTCGAACTGGCTCAGCAGGTCGGCGGCCGATTCGCCGCAGTTGAGCAGCACGGCCACGCCCTTGCCTTCGGCCGCGATGTGCGCAAGGGCGGCGTCCAGGCTCCACGAATGCAGCGAGCGGTTGACTTCGAGCGCGTCGAGCACCGAGAGTGGTTCGTGCACGCGCACCGGCACAGCGTCGTCGGGCGCCCAGCTGCCGCGCACCAGTGCCAGGTGCACGCCGTGGCTGGGCTTGTCCCTGAAGGCGTGGGCGGTGAACGGGCCCCAGGTGGTGTGGATCTCGCGGCTGCCGACTTTTTCGACCAGCGTCTCGGTCTGGCTGCGGTGCTCGATGAGTGCGGCAATGGTGCCGACCTTGAGCCCGTGCTCGGCGGCGAACACCTGCAGATCGGGCAGGCGCGCCATGGTGCCGTCGTCGTTCATCACTTCGCAGATCACCGATGCCGGCGAGCAGCCGGCCATGGCGGCCAGGTCGCACCCGGCTTCGGTGTGGCCCGCGCGCATGAGCACGCCGCCATCGACCGCCTGCAGCGGAAAGATGTGGCCAGGCTGCACCAGGTCGGCCGCCACCGCGTTGCGCGCGACCGCCGCCCGCACCGTGCGAGCGCGGTCGGCGGCAGAGATGCCGGTGCTGATGCCTTCGGCCGCCTCGATCGAGACGGTGAAGGCGGTCGAATGCTTGGCGCCGTTGCGCGCCACCATCGGCGGCAACTGCAGCCGCTCGCACATCTCGCGCGACAAGGTGAGGCAGATGAGGCCGCGGGCGTGGCGCGCCATGAAGTTGATGGCTTCGGGCGTGACGTGGTCGGCCGCGAGGATGATGTCGCCTTCGTTCTCGCGGTCTTCCTCGTCGACCAGGATCACCATGCGGCCGGCGCGCAGGTCGGCCACGATTTCGTCGACCGGCGAAATGGGGGCGGGCGGGCGCCCGTTGTGGGGCGTGCCGATCGGCGTGACGGAAGCGTTCATGGCTTGTTGTTCTGGATGTTGAAGGGAAGGGCACCAGCCTGGAGCATGCGCTCCACGTAGCGGGCCACGGTGTCGATTTCGAGGTTGACGCGGCTGCCTTCGACCAGCCCGCCGAGCGAGGTGTTTTCCACGGTGTGCGGGATCAGGTTGATGCTGATCTCGGCACCCTCCGGAACGTCGCTCACGCTGTTGACGGTCAGGCTCACGCCATTGACCGTGATCGAGCCCTTGTAGGCAAGAAAGCGGGCCAGAGCAGGGGGCGCCAGCACGCGAAGTTCCCAGCTTTCACCGACCGGGGCGAAGCGGCTCACCGTGCCGATGCCGTCGACATGGCCCGAAACGATGTGGCCGCCGAGCCGGTCGTGGGCGCGAAGGGCTTTTTCGAGATTGATGCGGGCGGCCGGCTCGGCCAGGCCCGCGGTCTTGTCGAGCGATTCGGCGGAAATGTCGATCGTGAACTGGTGGGCTGCCGTATCAAGCGTGGTGACGGTCATGCAGGCGCCATTGAGCGCAATGCTGTCACCGAGCCCCACGTCGTCGAGGTAACCATCGGGCGCGGCGATGCTGAGTCGCTTGCCGTGGGACGAAGAGCTGCCGAGGTCGTGGATGGCGGCGATGCGCCCCACGCCGGTGATGATTCCGGTGAACATCCGCGCATTTTCGCAGACTATTCGACCGGGGTTGGGGTCAACCCTGGAACCGGTCGCGGCCTGCCACGCGCGCGACGATGCGCAAGTCCGGGCCGAGCCGGTCGACCGAGCGGAATTCGAGCGGCAGGACTCCGGCGAGTTCGGTCAGCGGCCCGCCCGCATGCGGCTGGCTGGCCATGCCCATGCCGCTGCCGATGAACTTGGGCGCCAGATACACCAGCAACTCGTCGACCAGCCCTTCGCGCATCAGCGAGCCGTTGAGCTTGTGCCCGGCTTCGACGTGCAACTCGTTGACTTCGCGGCGAGCGAGATCGGCGAGCATCGCGGCCAGGTCGACCTTGCCCTGCGCATTCGGCAGGTAGGTGATGGTGGCGCCGCGGGCCTTGAGCGCCGTTTCCCTTTGGGGGTCGGCCGGCGCCGCCGCATAGATCCACACGGCGCGGCCCGAGATGAAAAGGCGGGCCTCGGGCGGCGTCTGGAGCTGGCTGTCGACCACAACCAGATGCGGCTGGCGCGTGGTTTTGACCAGGCGCACATCGAGCCGCGGGTTGTCTTCGAGCACCGTGCCGACACCCGTGAGCACCGCACTGGCGCGCGCCCGCCAGGCATGCCCGTCTGTGCGCGCCGCTTCCGTGGTGATCCACTGGCTGGTGCCGTTTTCAAGTGCGGTCTTGCCGTCCAGCGAGGCTGCGACCTTCAGGCGCACCCAGGGCGTCTTGCGCACCATGCGGCTGAAGAAGCCGATGTTGAGTTCGCGGGATTCTTCGGCACCCGGGCCGACCTCGACCTCGACACCGGCGGCGCGCAGCCGGGCAAAGCCCTGGCCGGCGACGAGCGGGTTCGGATCGGCGATCGATGCCACGACCTTGCCGATGCCTGCCGCGATCAGTGCATCGCAGCAGGGGCCGGTGCGGCCGTGGTGGGAACAGGGTTCGAGGGTGACGTAGGCGGTGGCACCGACGAGCGAATGGCCGTGGGCCGCCGCGTCGCGCAGCGCCATGATTTCCGCGTGCGGGCCACCGACAGGTTGCGTGTGGCCCTGGCCGAGAACCTTGCCGGCAGCGTCGGTGATGACGCAGCCGACCCGGGGATTGGGATCCGTCGTGAAGCGGCCCTGCGAAGCGAGTCGTTCGGCCTCGGCGATATGCCGTGCGTCTGCGGGTGGAGTGGGCATGGAGCGAAGCAAGGTACTCGGGGAACGCGCAGGCGTACTGCGAAAGGCGCGCGCTGCGGCTGTCGGATCATACGAGCGGTGCCGTCGCCCATGCTTTGAATCTAAACTCCGGCATCGACCGCGCGGGAATCGCTCCTGCGGATCGATGTTCAGGGAGTAGAAAAACATGGCGCAATCCAGGCGCAAAGCTGCGGGCTTTTCTCTTCTCGAGGTGCTCGTCTCGATCGTTGTCCTCAGCATCGGACTGCTGGGGGCGGTGGGCATGCTGATGACAGCAGTGCGAACCACCAACGAGTCAGGCTCGTTCACTACGGCGGTCAACCTCGTGCGCGAGCTTTCGGAAAAAGCGCGCATCAACAAGAACATTGCAGCCCGCAACAGCGTCGAGAACGCCTACGTTCTCGACGACTGGAGGAGCAGCCGCGACGCTCTTCCGGGTATCGACAACGCGACCGCCTGCACAGGCGTCGCGGCCGCCTGCAGCCAGGCGAGGCTCGCTGCCTGGGATCTGCGCAACTGGCTCCAGCGCGTCAAGACCAGCTTGCCGGAGGCCCGCGTCGCCGTGTGCTTCGACGATGCGCCCTGGGATGCAGCCAAAAACGCACACACGTGGGGTTGCAGCAAGAAGGGCCGCAACCTGGTGGTCAAGCTCGGCTGGGCCCCGCGCCTTGGCAGCGACGACGAGAAGGATGCCGACAGCCGTCCTCCGCGCGTCGTCATGCAACTCATCCCCGGACAGGACTACGATGGCTGCAGCTCCGTTGCCTTCTGAAACCGGCCTGCGCGCGCAGCAGCGCGGCGTCACGCTGGTGGAGCTCATGGTCGCCATGGTGATCGGGCTCGTGCTGGTGCTCGCAGCCTCGGCGGCATTCCTGGCGAGCAAGCAGCTCTTCAATACAGATGCCGAGGTTCAGGCGACGCAGGATTCGTTGCGCTTCGCGCGCTACATCGTGCAGGGCGTCGTCCGCCAGGCGGGCTATGCCGACTACGCGCCCGACAGTCTGGCCGATGGCATCGGCGTCATCGCCAGCAATGCCAACCTGCTGGCCGACTCCGTCGATCCGCGCGACCTGAACATCGGCGGGGCGACCAACACCACGGTGAGCAGGACGGACGACAGCTTCGGCGCCAACGACACCGACACCCGCAACCAGAACGATTCGCTCATGGTGCGCTTCTTCGGGCGAAGCACGGCCAACGCCGACACGCCCGACAACACCATGATCGACTGCCTCGGTCATCCGCAGAAGGGGCCGGCCGCGATCCCGTCAGCCGCCGATCGTGCCTGGAGCTTCTTCTACGTGGCGTTGGCCTCCGACGGCGAACCCGAGCTCTATTGCAAGTACGCGACGGAGGCTGGCAAGTTCACGGCAGAGCCCCTGGCGCGCGGTGTGGAGAAGTTCAAGGTCGTCTATGGCTACGACGGCAATGGCGACAGCGTTCCCGAAGCGTGGCTCGATGCGAAGGGCATCGCAGCCAAGGCGCAGGCCGCCGGTGGGCCGATCAATGCCGAATGGCGCAAGGCCGTGGCGGTGCGCATCGGCATCGTGGTTCGCAGCGCTCGCCCCGCTGGCGATCTGAAGCAGGTGAGTGGACATGACTATCGGCTTTACCCGCTGGGCGAGGAGTTCAGGAACAGCGTCTATTTCGACCCGCCGGACGACGGGCGATTCCGAAGCACGGCGACCTTCACGCTCATGCTGCGCAACGTCGCACGGGATCCGACATGAGCGCGCATGCCTCGATGGGGCGGGGCGGGCTCGCGGAGCGCGGGTTCTCGCTGATCGTCGTCTTGTTGCTGCTGGTCATCGTGACCGTGCTGGGTATCGGCGCGGCGCACCTGTCGCTGGTGAACGAGCGCAGTGCGCGCAACGACCGGGACAGCGAGATTGCCCTGCAGGCAGCGGAGGCGGCGTTGATGGATGCCGAGCTCGACGTGCTGGGCCCCAACCAGGCTGCGTCTGCGCGCTTGTGCCTGTTCAACAACAAGGACGTTGCGCCCTTCGTCGCGGGCTGCGGTGGCGCCGGTTCCAGTCTGGGTCTTTGCGCGCCCAACGAGCCGGGCACCACGCCGGCCTGGATGCAGGCCGATCTGTCGCCCACGAGCAAGACCGCAGTCGAGTACGGCACTTTCACCGGCCAGAAGTACGTCACGGGCCAGGGTGCCACGCCCGCTGCCTTGCCCCGCTACATCGTCGAGGTGATCCGCAACAACGGCGGGTGGCAGGCCATGCGGCTCGAAAGTGCCAGCGCCGGCAACGCCACCAACATCTTCCGCGTCACGGCGATCGGGTTTGGAGTCGAGAAGGAAACGCAGGTGGTTCTGCAAACCAATCTGTACAAGCCAACGGTCAGCGCAGGCTGTCCGTGAGGGGGAACTGGGCATGCTGAAAATTCGACAAGGCGATCTGAAGGGCGCTGCCATTGCACTTGCGCTGTATCTGGCCACGATGACCATTCTGTCGGGCGCAGTGGAAAAGATGCCGGTGGTACCGCCCGACGCGGTACTGGCCGACGAACCCCTGTTCTCGACGACCTCCCGCGTCAAGCCGAACATGGTGCTGGATCTGTCGGTGGAGTTTCCGACGACGGGCGCAGCCTATCGGCGGGGATTCGACATCACCAAGTCCTACGTCGGCTACTGGGACCCGATGGGCTGCTACGACTACGCCATCGCAGACGGCTACTTCAGGCGCACCGCCAGCGCGACGGTGTCGGACGGCGAAATCGTCTGCGCCGGGAAGTGGAGCGGCAACATGCTGAACTGGGCTGCTTCATCGGCCATCGACATGCTGCGCTATGCCATGACCGGCGGAGACCGTGTGCTCGACACCGCGGACACGACCGTGCTCCAGCGCGCCGTTCTCCAGGATAATTTCTACAACGCCGGCGACAACTTCCCGGCGCGGGTGTTGAGCGGCAATCTCGACAAGCTGACGCCCCTGTCCGGTGCCCTTGGCCCCGGTGGCACAGTGCGGATTGCCAACTGCCGCGACCGCCTTTTCGTCGGCTCGACTGCTTCGGGCAGTTGTACCGATCCGGGAACCGATCAGAGCTACGGGCCGGGCGGCGCTGCGCCGTATTTCGCGCGGGTGCAGGTCTGCTCGGCGGACGAAGGGCCGATCCGGCGCGACCTGTGTCTGAAGCAACCTGCCGGCAACTACAAGCCGGTCGGCACCATCCAGACCTATTCGGCCCGGATGCGCTTCGCCGCCTTTGGCTATCTGATGGACAACACCAACGCGCGCTATGGCGGCGTGCTGCGCGCACCGATGAAATTCGCGGGGCCCACTGCAGAAAACGCAAGGTTCGAGAAGATCGCCAACGAGGCGGCCGAGTGGGATGCCAACACCGGGGTCTTCGTTGCCAATCCGCTGGCCAGTACGGAGGGCTCGAGCGGCGTCGTCAACTATCTCAACCAGTTCGGCCGGACGGGGCCTGTTCCCGGCACCTACAAGACCTTGGACGCGGTGGGCGAGATGTACTACGAGTCGCTTCGCTATCTGCAAGGCCAGGCGCCGACCGACCAGGCGACCGCGGGTATGACGAACGCGATGAAGGATGGTTTTCCGGTTTACAACCAGACAGAAAAGTGGGGCTCCGGAGCGCAGAGCACATGGGATCCGGTCGTGGCCAACTGCCAGAAAAACTACATCCTGGCCATCGGCGACCTGAATACCCACCACGACCATTCGCTGCCGGGTCTCGGCAATGACGCCATCGATGGCTGGCCTTCGGGCTTTCGGGCCGCGGATCTTGCCAGGATGGAGCCCGACACGGCGGCCTGGGCCAGCCTTGTCGGCGCATTCGAGAACAGCGAGTCCATGGCATACACCCATCCGTCCGGCAAGACCGGCCTGACGACGCGGGGAAATGCCGACGGGCCGCGTGCCTTCGCTTACAACAACGGCGCCCGGATCACGTCGTCCAACATCCCGGCGCTGGACACCGGGGCCGACCGCGGCTCGCTGGCATGGAGCGGACTGGCCTATTGGGCCAACACGCAGAAGATTCGCCGCGACCATCCCGATGTCCGGGTCAAGACCTACACCATCGATGTCGACGAAGGTGGCGATGGCACCATCCGCCAGGGCAAGCGTGGGAGCGCGTACTACCTCGCTGCAAAGTACGGCGGTTTCGACGACAGGAACGACGACGGCAATCCGTTCGTGACCGCCCTCGGTGACGGCAATGCGGAGAGCGTGTCGAATTCCGAGTGGCAGTCGGGTGTGGATGACGACGGACAGCCCAGGCCGTCCAACTATTTCCTTGCGAGCAAGCCCGAGGAGATGATCGCCGCCATTCGTCAGATCTTCGCGAGAGCCGGTGCGGCAAGCGGCACCATCGCCGGTGGCGCGCTCTCCAGCACGCGCATCGCCTCGAGCGGCACCCATCTCTACGTTCCGCAATTGGACAGCACGCGTTGGTCCGGCTCGCTGCTGGCCTACCCGCTGGCTTACGACGCCACGCTGGGTGCGGTGAACAAGGGCAACACGCCAACCTGGAGCGCTGGCGCATTGCTGACCGTCGCGGACAAGCCGGTCGACCGGAAGATCTTCACGCAGCTCGGTTCCAGAGCCGGTGCGGAATTCAAGTGGACGGCCATCTCCGGCGACAAGGTGCTGTCGGATCTGCTGAATGCGGAGCCGTTTTCGCAGGTTGGTGCCAGGGACGATCTCGGTGAGCGCCGTGTCGCCTATCTGCGCGGCGACCGCACCGGCGAGGTCGACAGGAAGGGCGGTGTCTTCAGGGCTCGTGATTCGGTCATGGGCGATGTCGTCAATTCGACGCCGCTGCTGGTGGGCGCGCCCAGCTCCACGCTTCAGGGCAAGGACTACGACAAGTTCGTGGCGGCCCACAAGGGGCGCCCGCGGGCCGTCTACGTCGGCGCCAACGACGGCATGTTCCATGCCTTCGCTGCCGACACTGGGGCCGAACTCTTCGCCTACGTGCCGCGTTCCGTGTACGGCAGGCTCGGCGCCTACACCTCGCCAGATTACGTTCATCAGCCTTACGTCGACGGCAGCGCGGCCGCGGGCGAAATGCAGTCGGCTGAAGGCAACTGGCGCACCGTGCTGGTTTCCGGCCTGGGCGGCGGGGCGCGCGGCGTCTTTGCGCTCGACGTGACCAACCCAGCCACCTTTTCGGCGAGCAACGTGCTGTGGGAGTTCACCGGCGCCGACGATGCCGACATGGGCTACGTGACGCAAGCACCGCGAATCATGAAATTCCGCACCACTGCGGCCAGGGACGGCAAGCCAGCCGTCTACCGCTGGTTCGCCGTCGTTCCCTCCGGCTTCAACAACGGCAACACAAAGAAGGCCGCAGCGCTTTTCCTGCTCTCGCTGGACAAGGCGCCTGCCGATGCATGGGAGCGGAACCGCAACTACTACAAGATCGTGCTGCCGAATCCCGCGGACACGGCCGTGGCCAATGCTTTGGGGCCGGTCGGCGACTATGCGGCGTCCGACAACACGGCCCGCCTGCTGTACGCGGGCGACACGCAGGGCAATTTGTGGAAGTTCGATTTCAGCAAGAGTGCGCCGTGGAGTGAAGCTACGGCACTGCCGCTCGGCAGCGCACCCTTGATGGTGGCGAAAGACGCCAACGGGAACAGGCAGCCGATCACGATCGCACCGGAAGTGGGGGCGGGGCCGAATGGCGGCGCCATCGTCCTCTTCGGCACCGGAAAGCTTGTCGAGGTCGACGACCTGGGCAGCCGGCGCGCGCAGACCCTCTATGGCGTCTACGACACCAAGTCCGCAATTCCCGTGGATCAGGCGCGCACCCAGCTTCAGTCGCGCACCGTCACAGCGGACAACAAGGGCCAGTTCACCATCTCCGGCAGTGCTTTCGTCTACGGGCCCTACGACAGCGACACCTCGCAGCGCCGCGGTTGGTACTTTGACCTGCCGCAGGCAACCGACAACGGCGAGCGCCAAGTCTCGCGCATGCTGCTCAGCGACGGCTTCCTCCTGTTCAACACGCTGATTCCGAACCCGAACGCCTGCGGTGCGGGCGGCGGCGGCCACACCTGTGGGGTGAATGCGATGTCGGGCCTTTCCGTTGGCAGCACCTGCATTCCGTCGACGGTCGGGCTGCCCGGTTCGCCGATCGTCATTCAGGAAGGCGAGGGCGCTTTCACGTCGACCGATTCGTTCGGACGACGAACCGAAACCAGGAAAGTGGCGGTGATCAATCTCGGCACCGGCACTGGCAACGGCCCCGGTGTTTCCATCACGCGGCCGATCGAAGGCGGCAAGGTGTCCCAGGTGGCCGGTCGCTTGAACTGGCGTCAGGTCATCAACTTCAAGGATCTCAAGCAATGAGCCTTTCGCATGCCCAATCCGTGCGGCATCGCGCGGCCTCTGGTTTCACGCTGATCGAACTGATGATCGTCGTTGCTGTCATTGCGATCCTGGCGGCAATCGCCTATCCATCGTTCATGGATTCCATGCGCAAGGGATGGCGCGCGGAAGCGCGCGCAGCCCTCATGCAGGAGATGCAGCAGCAGGAGCGCTTCTACACCCGGACGGCCAGCTACAAGACGGACAAGCCGTTCAAGAGCCATTCGGGTGATACGCCGGCCGGCAGCAAGTACGGCCTGGCGGTTACACCCTGTGATGGTCAGGCCGACGCGAAGACGTGCATCAAACTGACGGCCACTCTCAAGCAGGGCTACCTGGATCCCCAGGTGAAGGAGATATGGATCGACAGCGCGGGCGTCAAGAGTTGCACGGGCGAAGACAAGGGCAGGTGCTGGCAATGAAGTTGGCGCTTTCCTCCAACCTGCGCACGCGCGGCTTCACGTTGATCGAAATGCTTGTCGTCATTGCCCTGGTTGCGATTCTGGGCGCCATCGCCGTGCCCGGCTTTCGCGACCTGCTGCAGAACCAGCGACTGGCGTCCGCCACCAGCGATTTCGTCGCCGCCTTGAGCCTTGCGAGGTCGGAGGCCATCAAGCGCTCGCAGGCCGTCGCCGTGAGTCCGCAAGGGCAGGGCTGGGGCAGCGGCTGGAAAGTACAGATTGCAGGGGACAGCGCCGCGCAGCCCTTGCGCACCTTCGACGCGCTCCGCGGCGGGGTGGTCGTCGACACCACGCTGAGCAACGGGTTCGACACGCTCGTCAGCTACGATGGAAACGGATTTTCGCGTGCAGGCAACAGCTACAAGGCAGGATGCCTGGCGCTGAAGGCCGAGACCGGGCGGCGCAGTGCCATCGTGATCCCGATGTCGGGGCGTCCGAAGACCTGCGATCCCGACCGGAAGGGCGATTGCGGTCTCGGGAAATGCAACGCGGCAGGCGGCTGACCGCTGCGGCCGGCGACTCAGATATCCCGAAGCAGTTGCCTGAACTCGTCCACGTCTTCAAAGCTGCGATAGACCGACGCAAATCGTACGTAAGCCACCTTGTCCAGCTTCTTGAGCTCCCGCATGACGAGCTCGCCGACCTTGTTGGACTCGAGCTCGCGCAGGCCGCTGGCCAGCAGCTTCTGTTCGATGCGCAGCAGGGCGCCATCGATCTGTTCGATGCTCACAGGGCGCTTGCGCAGCGCCAGCATCATCGAGGCGCGAACCTTGGTGGCGTCGAAATCGGCGCGGCTGCCGTCCTTCTTGACCACCACCGGAAAGTTGACGTCTGGACGCTCGTAGGTGGTGAAGCGCTTCTCGCAGGCGCCGCACTGGCGCCTCCTGCGCACGAAGTCGCCGTCTTCGGAAACGCGGGTCTCGACGACCTGCGTTTCCTGGTGGCCGCAGAACGGGCACTTCATGCTGTTGCCGCGGCCGGACTGTTTGCGGGCTTCAGCTGTAGACCGGGAAGCGGCTGGTCAATGCGTGCACCTTGGCGCGCACCGTGGCCAGATTCGCCTCGTCGCGTGGATTTTCCAGCACGTCGGCAATCAGGTTGGCGGTCGCCCGGGCTTCCTCGTCCTTGAAGCCGCGCGTGGTCATTGCCGGGGTGCCGATGCGCACGCCGCTGGTGACCATCGGCTTTTCGGGGTCGTTCGGGATCGCGTTCTTGTTGATGGTCATGTGCGCGCTGCCCAGCACCGCTTCGGCTTCTTTGCCGGTGATGCCCTTGGAACGCAGGTCGACCAGCATGACGTGGCTTTCCGTGCGACCGCTCACGATGCGCAGGCCGCGCTGCGTGAGGGTATCGGCCACGATTTGCGCGTTCTTCACCACCTGCTGCTGGTAGCTCTTGAACTCGGGCGTCAGTGCTTCCTTGAAGGCCACGGCCTTGGCCGCGATCACGTGCATCAGCGGGCCGCCTTGCAGGCCCGGGAAGATGGCGCTGTTGATCGCCTTTTCGTGCTGCGACTTCATCAGGATGATGCCGCCACGCGGGCCGCGCAGGCTCTTGTGCGTGGTGGAGGTCACGACGTCGGCGTACGGCACCGGGTTCGGGTAGCAGCCGGCGGCCACCAGGCCTGCGTAATGGGCGATGTCCACCATGAAGATCGCGCCGACATCCTTCGCCACCTTGGCAAAGCGCTCGAAATCAATGCGCAGCGAGTAGGCCGAAGCGCCCGCGATGATGAGCTTGGGCAGGTGCTCGTGCGCCTTGCGCTCCATCGCGTCGTAGTCGATCGCTTCGTTGGCGTCCAGGCCATAGCTCACCACGTTGAACCACTTGCCGCTCATGTTGAGCGGCATGCCGTGGGTCAGGTGGCCGCCTTCGGCCAGGCTCATGCCCATGATGGTGTCGCCGGGCTTCAGGAAGGCGAGCATCACGGCCTCGTTGGCCGAGGCGCCGCAATGCGGTTGCACGTTGGCAGCGTCGGCGCCGAACAGCTGCTTGACACGGTCGATAGCCAGTTGCTCGGCCACGTCGACGTGCTCGCAGCCGCCGTAGTAGCGCTTGCCGGGATAGCCCTCGGCATACTTATTAGTGAGTTGCGAGCCCTGCGCCGCCATGACGGCGGGCGACGCGTAGTTTTCACTCGCGATCAGTTCGATGTGCTGTTCCTGGCGTGCGTTTTCGGCCTGGATGGCGGCCCACACTTCGGGATCGGTCTGTTCGACCAGGATGTTGCGTTGGTACATGGCAGTCCTTTGAAGACGAATGTCCTTGTTCAAGCAAACAAGGGCTGCCCAGGCGAACGGCTGAACGCCCGACGGCCGGGCGGTACGCTTCCCAGTGGTGTTCCACGTCAGCGCATGTCCCTGAAAAGGGCTGCGCCTATCGCCAGTCGCGTACCCGGCGAGTGTAGCCGAGGCGGCTCAGGAACTGCCCAGCAGTGCCACTTTTTCGCCCGCCGGCTCCGCCGACTTGGCGGGCTCGTTCGACGGCGAATTCTGCGCGCGCAGGGCGGGTGGTGCCACCGGAATGGCGCGGCCGCCGGCCACTTGGCGCAGCCGCTCGTGCTCGGCCAGCACCTTGCCGGCGTAGCCGCCGTCGTCAACGAGGTTCGCTGCGCCGACGTAGTAGCGCAGACCCCCTTCGACGGAACCGGCGCGGGCGATGCATTCCTGCAGCACCTTGACGCCGACCCGCATGTTGGTCACCGGGTCGAAGGCGGTCAGGGTGCCGCCTGCGCTTTCGTACTTGTCGCCATGCACGCGGGTCATGACCTGCATCAGGCCCTGCGCACCGACGTGGCTCTGCGCGAAGGGGTTGAAGCTCGATTCCACCGCCATGATGGCAAGGATCAACGTGGGGTCGAGCTTGGTGCGTTTGCCGATGTCATAGGCCTCGGCCACCAGCACGCTGAGTGGTTCGGCCGCGACGCGGTATTTCTTGCTGAGCCAATAGGCCACCGCGGCCTGCTGCTTGGGCAGGTCGGTCGGGCTCGCAGCCGTGGTGCGGTCGATTGCAGTCGGGTTGAGGTCGGTCGGCTCCGGTGCCGGCTTGCGCGATTGCAGCCAGCCCATCAACTGATCTTCACCCGACTGGCGCAGGTCGGGCCGTGCGACCAGCGCCAATGCGGCGAACACGATGGCCAGGCCAATCAGTGCAAAGCCGTTGTGCGTGATCTCGAAAAAGCCGTCTGCCACATCGGACGCAAAAGTCCGGAGCCCGCGGGCCGTGGCTTCCAACGCTTGTTTCATCGCTGTTCCTTTCGTGGACGGGGCCTTGATCGCATGCCACGCGCGGGGCGGGAATGGGTCGGAGGCGACGTCGCTTGGATAAGTACGAATCAGGTCCGCGCGAGGAGGAGTGGAGCGCGGCCGCCTGATCAAGCCGGTCGCATCAAGGCACTCGGCGGCGGATTCATGGAGCCCGGCTGCAAGCGGGCAGCACGGTCAACGCGGATTCTAGGAGGCGCTAAATACTCGGTCAAGAATAACGTCTAGGTTTGTTATTCTAATTTGTGTTGAACAAGAGACTTAAAAACCGCCTCAATCGGACGGTCACAAATCATTGAAAAAGCAGTTTGCAAAGCCGTGCGCGCGAGCGTAAGCTAACTTTGCCTGTGAATTCAGGTGCTCGCCAAAGACCGAGAACAGAGGGATTCCTCCCAGGTTCAACGTCAGAGGCACCCCCCGGTGGCAATCTCTTGCTGCCTGCAAGGTCGGAACCATTCAACTTCCGGTCGAGCGAAAAGATGGCATGGGTTTTGTGCCCGCCATCGAGCCCGGTGACAAGACTTCGCGTCGAGCCACCGGGCTTTCTTGCTTCTGGGAACGCCACGGCGTTTGCGGCACACTCACACGCAAATGAATGCAAGCGCGTTGAAACAAAACAAGTGGGTGCGGCGTGGGATCGTCGCGGTGTTGGTCCTTCTGGGGCTCTGGCTCGTGGCATGGCTTGCAGTGCCGCCGATCCTCAAGAGCCAGTTGCAGAAGATCGCCAGCGAGAAGCTCGGCCGCCAGGTCACCGTCGGCAAGGTCGACTTCAAGCCCTGGACGCTGGAGCTGACCCTGAACGACCTGCGCATCGCCACCGTCGACGGCAAAGGCGCGCAGCTCCAGATCGCCCGCGTGTATGCCGACGCCGAGCTCCAGTCAGTGCTGCGGTTGGCGCCCGTGGTCGATGCGGTCGCCATCGATCAGCCCGTCATCACGCTGACCCACCTGGCCGACGGTAAATACGACATCGACGACATCCTGGCAAAGCTCGCCGCTCCGTCCGACAAGCCTGCGGGCGAGCCGCCGCGCTTTGCCATCTACAACATCGCGATCACGGGTGGCTCGGTCGATTTCGACGACCAGTCCGTCCAGCGCAAGCATGCGCTGCGCGATTTCGCGCTTAACGTGCCGTTCGTGAGCAATCTCGCGTCGCAGCGCGCGGTCAAGGTCGAACCCAAGCTGGCCTTCACGCTCAACGGCAGCAGGTTCGACTCGGCCGCATTCACCACGCCTTTCGCCGACGACCGCAAGACCGATGCCCGGCTCAGCTTCAAGGGGCTCGATCTGGCGCCTTACCTCGGCTACATCCCGGGCGGCCTGCCTGCGCAGCTCAAGGCTGGCTCGCTCGATGCCGACCTGAAGTTCGATTTCCAACGCGCAACGACCGCCAGCCTGAAGATCAGCGGCACGATCGAGGCCCATGGCGTCAAGGTGTCCGATGCCCGGGCGCGTGATCTGCTGGCTTTCGATGGGCTCAAGTTGGGCCTGGTCGATGTGCGTCCGCTGGAGCGCGTGGTTCACCTGGGCGAGGTGGCACTCGCTGCGCCCACGCTCGCGGTGGCGCGCGATGCCGCCGGCAAGCTCAACCTGCTGGCCACCAACCCTGCCACCGGTACCGCAGAAAAGGTGGTGCCTGCCGCAGATGCGCCGGGCGCTGCAGCCGCCAAGGCACCCGAACCCAAACCGTGGCAAGTGCAGGTCGACAAGCTCGCGCTCAGCGGCGGCAAGATCGGCTGGCGCGACGAAACCACCGCCCCGGCCGCCGCCCTCGAGGCCAGCGCGCTCAACATCGACGCCAGCGCGATCCGTTGGCCGATGGACAAACCGGCCAGTTTCAGCGGCAGCACTTCGGTGGGCGGCGCGGCACTCAAGTTCGAAGGCCAGGCCACCGACAAGGTGGCGACCGCCACGGTGCAGGTCGAGGCCCTGCCGTTGTCGCTGGCTGCGCCGTACCTGGCGCAAAGCCTCGAACCCACGCTCGACGGCAAGCTCGGTGGGCAGATCGACGTGGCCTGGAACCAGCCCAACCTCAAGTTCAAGGCCCGCAAGCTGTTTGTCGACGGCCTGGCGCTGACGCAGGGCAAGTCGGCGCTGGCCAGCGTCGGCCGTTTCGAGCTGACCGACGCCGAGGTCGACATGACCGAGCACAAGCTTGCCATCGGTACGTTCAGCGCCAACCAACCCAAGGTGCGGGTCGAACGCGACAAGGAAAAGCACTGGATGTTCGAGCGCTGGCTCAAGGCACCCGCGGGTGGGGGCCAAAACGGCACCGAAGTTGCCAAAGCCGCGGCACCCAAGCCGGCCGAGGCCGGCGCCGCCCCTGCGGGCGCCAATACCAAACCCTGGGCGCTGACGATCGGCACGGTGTCGGTCGACGGGGGCGCCGTCTCCTATGCCGACCAGGCGAGCGCCACGCCGGTGGCGGTCGAGATCACGGCGCTGAAGGTCAGCGCGCAGAAGATCGCGCCCGACACCGCCACCGTGTCGCCGCTGCAGGTGTCGGGCCGCATCGGTGCCGGCCGGGCCGACCCGGGCCGCTTCGACTACAAGGGCAGCATTGTGTTGAAGCCGGTCGCGGCAGAGGGGCGGCTCGAGGTCGGCGCGTTCCCGGCGCATGCCTTCAAGGCGTACTACGCCGACACCCTCAATATCGATATTCGCCGGGCTTTTGCCAGCTACCGCGGCACGGTGCGCTATGCGCAGGCGCCGGCCGGCATGAGCCTGAAGCTGGCGGGCGACACGGCGGTGGAGGATTTCCGCGCCAACAGCGTCTCGCTGACCCAGTCGCCCGGCTTCGACCGCAGCAACAACCAGTTGCTGAGCTGGAAAACGCTGAGCCTGCGTGGCATGCAGGTGGCGCTGGCGCCGACCGCACCACTCGCGCTGGATGTGCGTGAAACCACGTTGACCGACTTTTTCGCCCGCGTGATCGTCGACCCGACCGGCCGTCTCAACCTGCAGAACCTGACGAAGAAGGGCGAGCAGGAGGGCGCGGCGAAAGCCGAGGCCGCAGCGCAGACCGGCACCCGGCGCAGCCTTGGCGGCACCACCACCACGACCCGCGCAGCATCCGCGCCAGCTGCGGCGGGCGCGCCGGTGTCGGCCGAGCAGATGGTCGGCGGTGCGCCGGCTGCGGCCGTACCGGCGCCAGCCGCCGTCGCGCAGGCTGAAGACACCGGCCCCAAGCCGGTCATCAATTTCGGCCCGATGAGCCTGGTCAACGGCAAGATCGACTTCACCGACCTGTTCGTCAAGCCCAACTACTCGGCGGATCTGAGCGAGCTGACCGGCAAGCTCAGCGCGTTCTCGTCGAATCCGCCCAAAGGCTCGGGCGGGTCGCCCGCGCTGGCTGACCTGGAACTGCGGGGCAAGGCCCAGCAGACCGCGTCGCTCGAAATCACCGGCAAGCTCAATCCGCTTGCGAAGCCGCTCGAACTCGACATCACGGCGAAGATGCGCGAGCTCGACCTGGCGCCGCTGTCGCCGTATTCGGTGCGCTATTCCGGCCATGGCATCGAGCGCGGCAAGATGAGCATGGACGTCAACTACAAGATTGCGGCCGATGGACAACTGACCGCCACCAACAAGCTCGTCCTGAATCAGCTCCAGTTCGGCGAGGCCGTGCAGGGCGCGCCTGCCAGTCTGCCGGTGCGCCTTGCGGTTGCGTTGCTGGCCGACCGCAACGGCGTGATCGATGTCGACCTGCCGTTGCGTGGCTCGCTCAACGATCCGCAGTTCAGCATCGGGCCGCTGATCTTCAAGGCCATCATCAACCTGATCGCCAAGGCGGCGACGGCGCCGTTCGCCCTGCTCACGGGTGGCCTCGGCGGTGGCAGCGGCGAGTCGAGCGCCATCGTGTTCGACGCCGGCAGTTCGTCGCTGAGCCCGGCGGCCAAAGAGAGCCTCGACAAGGTTGCCAAGGCGCTGGTCGATCGTCCGACCCTGCGCATGACGGTGGTCGGCACCGCCAGCCTCGAACAGGAACGCACCGCCTACCAGAAGCAGCGCCTGCGGCAGCTGGCCCAGGCCGAGAAGCGCCGCAGCGCGGCCCGCGGCGGCCAGAACGCGGCAGAGGTGGCGCCGGTGACCGATGCCGAATACCCCGAGTTGCTCGCCGCGGTTTACAAGCGCTCCGACATCACCAAGCCGCGCAACATGGTCGGCCTCGCCAAAGACCTGCCGACCAGCGAGATGGAAAACCTGCTGCTCGCGAGCGTTCCGGTCGACGAGGAGTCGATCCGCCAACTCGCGGTGGAGCGGGGCGCCGTGGTGCGTGACTACCTGCTGGCGCAGAAGCTGCCGACCGAAAGGCTGTTCCTCGGCGCAGTGCGTACGCAGGCCAGCGGCAGCGACTGGAAACCGGGCGCAGAGCTGAAACTCGACACCCGTTAGGCCCCTTCCGGCCAGCGCCGGCAGACAGCCGGCCGCAGGTCTGTGAAAATGCACGGTTGGCCGGCATTGCCGGCTTGTGCTTTTTGCTCCTCCTTTTCAGACAACGACTTTCGCTCCGTGACCTCAAGCTCCACCAAAACCCCCGACCTCCAGGCCCTCGACACGCTCACCGGCGGCGCCTTCACCGCGCCGACTTCGGGCGAGCGCGCCCAGCGCATTCGCGATTGGCTCGCGGGTCGGCCCACGCCCGAGCAACTGCAGGATGTGTTCAAGGAGCTCAGCGGCCGCGACAAGGGCGCCGCACGCCCGGTGCGCGAAAAGCTCGACGAACTCAAACGCGCCAAGGGCCAGGAGGTGATCGCCGCTGAGTGGGCCCAGAAGGCCGAACTGCTGCTGGCCCAATCCAAACTCAACATTGCCGACGCATTGGCCTGGCAACGCGATGCGGCCAAGGCCGGCGCGCCGCTGTCGCGCGAGCCGCTGGCCGGCTTCAAGGCCCAACTGGCTGAACGCGTGAAGGGCATCGAAGACCTGCAGCACCGTGCGCAGGTGCATCGCGAGGCGGCAGTGCTGCTGGCGCAGCGCTTCGAGGTGCTCTCGACCAAGGGCTGGAAAGACGCGCAAGCCGCCGACGAATCCCTTCGCGGTGATGTCACGCACTGGCAGCAGCAGGCAGACGAAATCACCACCGACGCCAACTGGAACAGCCTGGACGCGAAGTTCGCACCGCAGCTCGAGGCCTCCCGGGCCCAGTTGCTCGTGGTGTCCGATGCCTTCCATGGCGCGCTGTCGCAGGCCGTTGCCGCCGCGAATGACGCCGCCGCGCCACTGCCACCGGTGCCGGTGTGGGCCGACGAACTGCGCACCGCACGCGGCGAGGCCGTGGTGCCCAAGGCGGCGCCTGCCAAGCCGGCGCGTCCGCCGGTCGACCCCGCCGTGCGCGCGGCCGCACAGGACGCGGTGCAGGTGGCGCTGGCGAAGCTCGAGCAGGAAACCGCCGAAGGTCATGGCAAGGCCAGTGCCGGCGCCGCAGCCGCACTGCGCGCGGTGCTCAAGGAACACGGCAAGCTGGTCGAATCCGAATTGGAGGCGCGCGTGCATGCAGCGCTGGTCGCGGCCGGCGAACTCGAAGGCTGGCAGCGCTGGAGCGCCGACAAGGTGCGCGAAGACCTGGTCGCCAAGGCCGAAGGCCTGCTCAAGCGACCCGATGGCCAGGCGCTGGGCGGCCGCAAGATGCAGGAGACCCTGCGTGCCCTGCGCGACCAGTGGAAGCAGTCCGACCAGGGCGGCGTGCCGAACCACGCGCTGTGGAAGCGCTTCGACGAAGCTTGCAACGAAGCCCACAAGGTGGTCGAGGCCTGGCTCGAAAAAGTGCGCGCGGATGCGGCCGAGCACCGTGCGCACCGCATAGCGCTGATCGAGGAGGTCAAGGCCTGGGCGGTCGAGCATGCCGATGCCGCCGATCTCAAGGCGCACAACCGCGCGCTGCACCAGTTCGCCGACCGCTGGCGCGATGCCGGCCACGTCGGCGAGAAGATGTTTGCCGAACTGCAGCCACAGTGGAACGAGGCTTTCGGTGCCGCCCGTGCGCCGTTCGAAGCAGCACAGAAGGCCAGCGTCGAACGCCGCCAGGCCATGATCGCCGAGGCGGCCGAACTGGGTGCCCAGCCGATGTTGCGCATCGACGCTGTCAAGGCGCTGCAGCAGCGCTGGCAGGCCGAGGCGCAGAGCGTGCCGCTCGATCGGCGCCACGAACAGAAGATGTGGGACGCGTTCCGCGCCCCGATCGACGAAGCCTTCAACCGCAAGACGGCGGAGCGCGAGAAGGTGTCGTCTGCGATGAGCGAGCACGACCGCAACGTGCTGCTCGCCTCCAAGGCGCTCGAAGCGGCCAATGCCACGGGCGACGCGCAGAAGATTCGCGCGGCCATGAATCAGCTCGAAGCGGCAATGCGCGGTGAAAAGATCAACCTGCCCGAACCGGCGGCGAAGCCGGTTCCGACACCCGCCACGTCGCACGTCAACACCGCCGAAGACGCGGCGCCGGCGCAAGCCGCACAGGCGGCCGAAGCCGAATTCGCAGAAAGCGCAGGCCTGGCGCCAGCGACCGGTGAAGTCGATGAGCCCGCGGTCACGCATGCCCATGCCCCCGCCCACGATCTCGTGGCGCCGGACGGCAGTGCCGACGCCGCAGCGCTCGGCGACAGTGAAACCGATTCGCTGCCCGAGCCAGCCGCAGCGCCCGCGCCGGCTGCAGTTCCCCCCAAGCCGGTGGTCGCGATGCGCCGTGCCGACGACCGTCCCGGCATGCGCAAGGCCGAGCCCGCGATGGCGGGCCGCGGCGGCCGTCCCGGCGATCGACCAGGCGACCGGCGCGACAGCCGCGGCCCGGGCGGCCCCGGCGGGCGTCCCGACCGCGCAGGTGGCTTTGGTGCCGGCGCCGGTGGCGACCGCGGTGGCCGTTTCGGCGACCGCGCCGCACCGCGCTTCGAAGATCGCGGCCCGCGCCTTGGCGATGCCGCCTTCCGCGCCCAGCGCGACGCTGTCGAGCATGCCCAGGCCGCATTGCGCAAGCTTGCGGCGCAGGCTCACGGCGAAGCATTGACGCAGTTGCTCGGCGCCTGGGAAAAGCGCGATGGTGCCAGTGTGCCCAGCGTGCAGGAACTCGGCCGTGCCGTGTCGCCCGCGGTGCGCGGCGCATGGTCGCAGGCGGTCGACGCAGCGCCTGCGGGCAATGCGTCCGACGCGTTGCTGCGGCTCGAGATCGCCGCCGAGGTGCCGACGCCGGCCGAGCATGTGGACGCGCGCCGCGCGATGCAGCTCCAGTTGCTGACCAAGCGCAACGAACCGGCGCCTGCGCAGACCTGGGGCCAGGATGCGGCGAAGGTGCTGGCCAGTGGCCACGACGCCGCCACCGCGCGCCGGCTGCAGAACGTGCTCAAGACGCTGCTCAAGGGCTCATGACGATGGCACGCAACCGCATCGCCCTGCTGCTGGCCGCCCTGGCCTTGGCCGCGGGCCTGAGCGGCTGCGGCATCTTTCCGTCGACCCCCAAACCGGCAGACCCCGACGCAGCCGCGCCGACGCCGGCGCAGGAGCAGGCCAAGGCAGCGCTGCCCGAGTCCGCCCGTCGCATCACGGCGCAAACGCCGGCCGTGCGCGCCTACCGCAAGACCGGCGCGCGCTACATCTATACGCGCTACGCCGACCGCATCTACAAGGGCAAGATTCCGCCGCTGGTGTATGCGGTCGCGACGGTGGAAACGCACATCGATGCCAAGGGTGAGGTGGAGGCCGTGACCTTCATGCGCGCCCCTTCGCACGCACCCGAGGTCAGTGTGCAGATCGTCGAGCTGATCAAGAAGGCGTCGCCGTTGCCGGCCCCCGGTCGCGTCGGTGCCCACACCTACGTGGAAACCTGGCTCTGGGACAAGAGCGGCAAGTTCCAGCTCGACAGCCTGACCGAAGGCCAGCGCAGCCGCTAAGTGCCGTCAGGCCCGATCCGGCCTGAAGAACTCGTCGAACAGCGCGGGCAAGTCGGGAAACTCCGCGCCGAAGCGCGCGCGATTCACGAAGTAGGCTTCGCAGGCCACCGCAAAAAACTCGCCGATCGACTCGGCACCATAGGCGTCGAGCCAGGGCGGCTCGCCGCCAAAGCGGTCTGCGAGGATGGTCTTTTCGCGAAAGCCTTCGTAGGCGGCCTGCAGCACCTTCAGCCAGGCGGCACGCGCTGCAGCACCCGAGGCCGTGCCCGCGAAGCCGGGCGGCAGCGGTGGGCAGCCGTCGACCGCGCCGTCGCGCATGTCGAGCTTGTGGGCGAACTCGTGGATCACGACGTTGTAGCCATCGTCGGTGGTGACGCTGCTGGCCAGCACGTCCTGCCAGCTCAGCATCACCGGCCCGTGCTCCATCGCTTCGCCGGCGATCACCTCGTCGTACTCGTGCACCACCGCGTCCACGTCGGTCACGCGGCGGCGCGCGACCACCTCGCCGGCATGCACCACGATGCCGACGAAATCGTCGTACCAGTTCAATCCGCCCGGCAGGTGCAGCACGGGCAGCACGGCCTGCGCAGCGATGGCCAGTGCCACTTCATCGGTGATCGTGAATTCGCCGGCGCCGTGGAAGCGCTTGTCGCGCAGAAACAGCGCAGCGAGCTCGCGCAGACGCACACCATCGGTAGCGGGCAATGCGGCGAGGAAGCGGTAGCGCGCCAGCGTGGCCTGCCAAGCGGCATCGGGAATCTGCGGCCCCGCGCGCAGACCGCGCAGCCAGCGGAGCATCAGCGCAGGTCGACGCGTTGCGCGCCGGCGACGGAAAGGCAGAGCAACTGCGCGCGCGGTGGGTGCGCAGCCATGTCCCAGTCGCTCAGCACGATGCGGCGCAGGCCGTCGCCAAGATCGTGCTCGGCCGGCCGGTGCGTGTGGCCGTGGATCAGCGTGCGCGCATCGGCGCGGTGCAGCCATTCGCGTGCTGCGTCAGGGTCGACATCGGCCCAGACCATGTCGGGGCTGCGCTTGCGGTCTTCGCTGTGGGCGCGCATCGAGCGTGCAAGGGCGCGGCGCTCCTCGAGCGGCCGCGCCAGAAAGGCCTGCTGCCAATCCGGCGAGCGCACCTGCGCGCGAAACTGCAGGTACTCGTGGTCTTCGAGGCAGAGTTCGTCGCCATGGCTCAACAGCCAGCGCTCGCCGTGCAGCTCCAGCACGGTCGGGTCGGCCAGCAAAGAAATGCCGCATGCGGCCGCGAAGGTCGGCCCGAGCAGAAAGTCGCGGTTGCCGTGCATGAAGAACACCGGCCGGCGCTGCGCCGTGCTGCGCAGCACCTCGGCGCATTGCGCCTCGAAGCCGGGCAGGGCGGCCGCGTCGTCGCCGATCCACACTTCGAACAGGTCGCCGAGGATGAAGATCGCATCGGCCGGCGTAGTCTCCATGTACCCGCGCCAGGCCTCGAAAGTGGCCGGCTCTCCAGCCTGGAGATGCAGGTCGGAAAGCAGGTCGACCGTGCGCCAGCCGGCAGGCGCGGCCAGCTCGGCGAACGGGGTCATTCTGTCGTGACGACAGCCTTTTCGATGATCACGTCTTCCAGCGGCACGTCGTCGTGGAAGCCCTTGCGGCCGGTCTTCACGCCCTCGATCTTGTCGACCACGTCGGTGCCCGAAACGACCTTGCCGAACACCGCATAGCCCCAGCCTTGCGCCGACGGCGCGGTGTGGTTCAGGAAGCCGTTGTTGGAGGCGTTGATGAAGAACTGCGCCGTGGCCGAGTGCGGCGCATTGGTGCGCGCCATGGCGACCGTGTACTTGTCGTTCTTCAGGCCGTTGTTGGCCTCGTTCTCGATTTCGGCACCGGTCGGTTTTTGCGTCATGCCCGGTTCGAAGCCGCCGCCCTGCACCATGAAGCCCGGGATCACGCGGTGGAACACCGTGTTGTCGTAGTGGCCCTTCTTCACGTAGGCGATGAAGTTTTCGACCGACTTGGGCGCCTTGGCGCGGTCGAGTTCGAGCGTGACGACGCCCTGGTTCTTGATGTGGAGTTCGACTTGGGGGTTGCTCATGGTGCTGTCCTCGTTTTACTTCGCCACGACGGTGGCGGACTGGATGGTGATGGGTTCGAGCGGCACGTCGGCCATGCCGCCCTTGTTGCCGGTGCGTGCGGCGCGGATCTTGTCGACGACGTCGGCGCCTGCCACGACCTTGCCGAACACGGTGTAGCCGTGGCCGTCGGGGTTGGGTGCGTTCAGCATCGCGTTGTCCTTCACGTTGATGAAGAACTGCGCGGTGGCCGAGTTCGGGTCGCTGGTGCGGGCCATGGCGATCGTGTACTTGTCGTTCTTCAGGCCGTTGGCCGCTTCGAGCGGCACCGGCGGGCGCGTCGGCTTCTGCTTCATGTCGGGCGTGAAGCCGCCGCCCTGGATCATGAAGCCGTCGATCACGCGATGGAACACGGTGCCGTCGTAGTGCTTGTCCTTGACGTACTGCAGGAAGTTGGCGACTGTCTTGGGCGCCTTGGCCGCATCGAGCTCCACCACGATGTCGCCCATCGAGGTGGCGATCTTCACGCGCGGATCGGCGCCTTGCGCCCAGGCGGAAGAAGCGGTCAACAGCGTGGCGGCGCCGAGGGCCAGGGCCGCGCGGCGTGTGAGTGCATGGATGTTCAAGTGAAGCTCGCTTTCAATGGCGGTGCCGCCGGCACCGCCGGAGCAGCGCCAGGGGCGGGGTTACTTGCGGGTGCCGGGCTTGGTCGCCTGGGGAATGGCCGGCGGCAGTGTGGCTGCAGCCTTCTCGGTGGCCGGCGTGAAGATCTGGCGCAGCAGCGTGAGCTTGGGCGCAACACTGGCATTGGCCGTGGCAAAGCTCTGCGCCTTGCCGTACGACTGGGCCGCAAGCCGCACGTACACGTCGCCGAGGTTTTCGTGCGCCGTGGCGTAGTTCGGGTTCAGGCGGATCGCCATTTCGAGTGCGACGCGCGCCTTTTCGAACTGGCTTTGTGCCGCATAGAGCGCGGCCAGATTGTTGTAGGGCTCCGGCAACTCGGGGAAGTCCTGGGTGAGCTGGGTGAAGGCGGTGGTCGCGTCGGCCTGCTTGCCCTGCTCGGTCAGGATCACGCCGCGCAGAAAGCGCATCTGCGGGTCGCGCGGCTTGCCGGCAATGTAGGCGTCGGCCTTGGCCAGCGCCTCGGTCGACTTGCCCTGGCGCAGCAACTGGTTGACGTCGGCGTACTCGTCGGCATGGGCCGCGCCCAAGGCCAATGCGAGCGCCAGAACGGAAACGATGCGGGAGAAAGGGAGCAGGGGGAACGCGGCGTGCTTCATGAAGCCTCTGGAAAAAGGGCAGGATGCGGGTTCTACCAACACCCGAAAATGCCCATCGGGGGCCGTTTATACTGCGCTGGATTGTAGCCGAGGGGCCATGTCCCGCCCCTCGTCGCCACAGCTCCAACACCCCTGAAATCCGCGGCCGTTTTCGGCATTGCGCCAGCAATGCCCGGGCGCGAACGACTGCTTTCCGAATTCCATGAGTCTGCGCATCTACAACACGCTCTCGCGTGAACTGGAGAAGTTTTCTCCTTTGCGGCCCGGCCAGGTGCGCATCTACGTGTGCGGCATGACGGTGTACGACTACTGCCACCTTGGCCATGCGCGCTCGATGGTCGCGTTCGACGTGGTCGTGCGCTGGCTGCGGTCGAGCGGCTATGTGGTGAACCATGTGCGCAACATCACCGACATCGACGACAAGATCATCCGCCGCGCGGTCGAGAACGGCGAGAGCATCCGCGCGCTGACCGATCGCATGATCGGCGCGCTGCACGAGGATGCGGACGCGCTCGGCATCGCGCGGCCGAGCCATGAGCCGCGAGCGACCGACTACGTTCCGCAGATGCTGTCGATGATCGGCGCCCTGGAGCAGAAAGGCCTGGCCTACCGCTCGCCCAACGGCGACGTGAACTACGCAGTGCGCAAGTTTCCGGGCTACGGCAAGCTCAGCGGCAAGTCGCTTGATGAGTTGCGCGCCGGCGAACGCGTGGCGGTGTCCGACGGCAAGGACGATCCGCTCGACTCGGTGCTCTGGAAAAGCGCCAAGGCCAGCGAGCCCGAAGAGGTCAAGTGGGCCAGCGAATTCGGCCCCGGCCGGCCCGGCTGGCATATCGAGTGCTCCGCGATGGCCTGCGAGTTGCTTGGCGACACGCTGGACATTCACGGCGGCGGCATGGACCTGCAGTTCCCACATCACGAGAACGAAATCGCACAGAGCGAAGGCGCAACGGGCAAGCCGCTCGCCAACTGCTGGATGCACAACGGCTTCATCAACATCGACAACGAGAAGATGTCCAAGAGCCTGGGCAACTTTTCGCTGATCCGCGATGTGCTGAAGTCCTTCGATGCCGAGACCATCCGCTTCTTCATGGTGCGGGCGCACTACCGCAGCGACCTCAACTACAGCGACGTGCATCTCAACGATGCGCGCAATTCCCTCAAGCGCCTCTACACCGCCCTCGACCTGGTGGCGCCGGCCGCCGTCGTGGCGATCGACTGGGCCGCGCCGCACGCAGCACGCTTCAAGGCGGCCATGGACGAAGACTTCGGCACGCCCGAGGCCGTTGCGGTGCTGTTCGATCTGGCGGGCGAGGTCAATCGAACGCAATCGGCCGAACTGGCCGGCCTGCTCAAGGCGCTGGGCGGTTGTCTCAATGTGCTGCAGGGCGATCCCAAGGCCTTCCTGCAAGCCGGCGCCACGCTCGATGAGGCCTCGATCCAGGCGTTGATCGAGGCGCGCGCCGCCGCCAAGGCCGCGAAGAACTTTGCCGAGGCCGACCGCATCCGCAAGGATCTGGCCGACCAGGGCATCGTGCTCAAGGACTCGCCCACGGGCACCACCTGGGCTTCGGCGCAGTGAACCGGGACTGAACATGCCGTCGTCCAAAAAGACAACCGTTGACATCTTCACGCCCGACTACTGGGAAGAAGCCTGCAAACACCTGTCCCGCAAAGACCGGGTCATGAAGCGACTGATTCCGCAGTTCGGCGACGTCCGCCTCGAATCGCGCGGCGATGCCTTCACCACGCTGGCCCGCAGCATCGTCGGCCAGCAGATCTCGGTGAAAGCGGCCCAGACGGTCTGGGACAAGTTCGAGGTGCTGCCGCGCCGGATGACGCCGTCCAACGTGCTCAAGCTCAAGGTCGACGACATGCGCGCCTGCGGCCTGTCGGCACGCAAGGTCGAATACCTGGTCGACCTGGCGATTCACTTCGACACGCAGGCCGTGCACGTCGATGCGTGGAAAGACATGGCCGACGAGCTCATCATCGAGGAACTGGTCGCGATCCGCGGCATCGGCCGCTGGACGGCCGAGATGTTCCTGATCTTTCACCTGATGCGGCCCAATGTGCTGCCGCTCGACGACGTGGGCCTGATCAGCGGGATCAGCCACAACTATTTTTCGGGCGATCCGGTGAGCCGCAGCGACGCGCGCGAGGTCGCGGTGGCCTGGGCGCCGTATTGCAGCGTGGCGACTTGGTATATTTGGCGCTCGCTCGACCCGGCACCGGTCGCGTATTGAACAACAGGAGAAGAGTTTGGCCAAACGAACCTTCCTCGACTTCGAGCAGCCCATCGCGGAACTCGAAAGCAAGATCGAAGAACTGCGCTATGTGCAGACCGAATCGGCAGTCGATATCTCGGAGGAGATCGACCAGCTCGGCAAGAAAAGCCAGCAGCTCACCAAGGACATCTACAGCGACCTGACGCCCTGGAAGATCACCAAGATCGCCCGGCATCCGGAGCGCCCGTACACGCTCGACTACGTCAACGAACTCTTCACCGATTTCGTCGAGCTGCACGGCGACCGGCATTTCTCTGACGATCTCTCGATCGTCGGCGGCCTGGCGCGCTTCAACGGCACGCCCTGCATGGTGCTGGGCCACCAGAAGGGCCGGGACACCAAGGAGCGCACCGCACGCAACTTCGGCATGAGCAAGCCCGAGGGCTACCGCAAGGCGCTGCGGCTGATGAAGACGGCCGAGAAGTTCAAGCTTCCGGTGTTCACCTTCGTCGACACGCCCGGTGCCTACCCCGGCATCGATGCGGAAGAACGCGGCCAGTCGGAAGCCATCGGCCGCAACATCTTCGAGATGGCGCAGCTCGAAGTGCCGATCATCGTCACCATCATCGGCGAGGGCGGCTCCGGCGGCGCGCTGGCCATCTCGGTCGGCGACCAGTTGCTGATGCTGCAGTACTCGATCTATTCGGTGATCAGCCCCGAAGGCTGCGCCTCGATTCTCTGGAAGACCTCCGAGAAGGCGCAGGAGGCGGCCGATGCCCTCGGCATCACCGCGCACCGCCTGAAGGCACTGGGGCTGGTCGACAAGATCGTGAACGAGCCCGTCGGTGGTGCGCACCGCGACCACCGGCAGATGGCCGCGTTCCTGAAGCGCGCCTTGAACGACGCGTTCCGCCAGGTCAGCGACCTCAAGGTCAAGGAACTGCTGGACCGCCGCTACGACCGGCTGCAGAGCTACGGCCGCTTCAACGACACCAAGGCCGACAACAGCAAGTGATCAGGCGCCGGCGCGCGCCGTACCGAAGCGGCGCTCGATCTGCGCCTTGAGCGCGGCGTGCACGTCGGGCGGCAGGAAGCGCGTGGCCAGCTGGATCAGCAGCATGGCCACCACGCCGTCGTCGAGCCAGCCCAGCACCGGAATGAAATCCGACACCAGGTCGATGGGGCTCAGCACGTAGAGCACCGCGAGCAGGGCGGTCAGCTTGGCCGCCTTCGGCGCACGTGGATCTCGCAACATGGCCCAGACCAGCGCCAGCTCCTTGCGCAGCAGCAGCCACAGCTTGCCGAGTTTCCACATACCGACTCCTTTGCAGGCCAATGCGGCCCAAGGCCCTAACGTGGGTCGCCTCGATCCGATGACAAGGGCCGGCCGCACAATCTCCCCATGAATTTCGATCAGGCCATGGCCGCTTTCGAGCCCGCGCTGCCGCTTGCAGTGGCCTACAGCGGCGGCGCCGACTCGACCGCGCTGCTGGTGGCCTGCGCTGCGCGCTGGCCGGGGCAGGTAGAGGCCTTCCACGTGCACCACGGCCTGCAGGCTGCGGCCGACGATTTCGAGCGGCACTGCGCCGCGGTGTGCGAGCGGCTTGGCGTGCCGCTGCGGGTGCAACGCATCGACGCGCGGCACACGCCCGGCGAGAGTCCCGAAGACGCTGCGCGTCGCGCCCGCTATGCATCATTTGCGGCGCTGGCGACCGTCGGGCGGGAGCAGGGTGCACTCGAATCCATCGCGCTCGGGCAGCATGCAGACGACCAGGTCGAAACGGTGGTGCTGGCCCTGTCGCGCGGTGCCGGCCTCGCGGGCCTGGCGGCGATGCCCCCCGTGATGGAGCGCGACGGGCTGCGCTACCACAGGCCGCTGCTGGGCGTGCCGGCCGCGGAGATCCGCGCCTGGCTGACGGCGCGGGAAGTGCCCTGGATCGAAGACCCGAGCAACGCCGACCCGCGCTACACCCGCAACCGGATCCGCGCCGAACTGCTGCCCGCGCTGGAGCGGGCGTTTCCGCAGTTTCGCGCCACCTTCGCGCGCAGCGCGCGCCACGCGGCGCAGGCGCAGGTTCTGCTCGCCGAACTGGCGCAGCAGGATCTGGCAAGCGTCGGCAGCCCGCCGGACATCAAGGCGCTGCAACAGATGTCGCGCGCCCGCCAGGCCAACCTGCTGCGCCACTGGTTGCTGCAGGCGCATGGCTGCACGCCGAGCACAGTGCAGCTCGACGAACTGCTTGACCAGATCGCCGCCTGCACCACGCGCGGCCACGGCCTGCACATCAAGCTCGGCGCCGGATTTGTCGAACGGCAGGGCCCCGTGCTCGGTTGGTACAATTCCGCGCCCCCGACAAAGCCTTTGCGCTGAACGTCAAGGGCGCGCCGCCTCCGGGGGCACCCCCCGGGGCCGGTTTCATCTCTTTCCCATATTTCACCCATGGCATTGATCGTTCACAAATACGGCGGCACGTCGATGGGCTCGACCGAGCGCATCAAGAACGTCGCCAAGCGCGTCGCCAAATGGGCGCGTGCCGGCCACCAGATGGTGGTGGTTCCCAGCGCCATGAGCGGCGAAACCAACCGCCTGCTGGGCCTCGCGAAAGAACTCTCGCCGAGCAAACCCGCCGACGCCACCAACCGCGAACTCGACATGCTCGCGTCGACCGGCGAACAGGCCTCGTCGGCGTTGCTGGCCATCGCACTCCAGGCCGAAGGCATGGAAGCGGTGAGCTATGCCGGCTGGCAGGTCTCGGTGCGAACCGACAGCAGCTATACCAAGGCCCGCATCGAAAGCATCGACGACGCGCGCGTGCGCGCCGACCTCGAGGCCGGCCGCGTGGTGGTCATCACCGGCTTCCAGGGCGTCGACGACGAGGGCAACATCACCACGCTCGGCCGCGGCGGCAGCGACACCTCGGCCGTGGCAATCGCGGCCGCGATGAAGGCCCACGAGTGCCTCATCTACACCGACGTGGACGGCGTCTACACCACCGATCCGCGCGTCGAACCCGACGCGCGCCGCCTGACCACCGTGAGCTTCGAAGAGATGCTCGAAATGGCGAGCCTCGGCTCCAAGGTGCTGCAGATCCGCTCGGTGGAATTTGCGGGCAAGTACAAGGTGCCGCTGCGTGTGCTGTCAAGCTTCACGCCGTGGGACATCGACATCAACGAAGAAGCCAAGTCCGGCACGCTGATCACTTTCGAGGAAGACGAAAACATGGAACAAGCCGTCGTATCCGGCATCGCGTTCAACCGTGACGAGGCCAAGATCTCGGTGCTGGGCGTGCCCGACAAGCCAGGCATCGCGTACCACATCCTGGGGGCGGTCGCCGACGCGAACATCGAGGTCGATGTGATCATCCAGAACCTGAGCAAGGACGGCAAGACCGACTTCAGCTTCACGGTGCACCGCAACGAATTCGCCAAGGCGGTCGACCTGCTCAAGGACAAGGTGCTGCCCACCCTGGGCGCGGCCGAGGTGGTCGGCGACGCGAGGATCTGCAAGGTCAGCATCGTCGGCATCGGCATGCGCAGCCACGTCGGCGTTGCAGCCAAGATGTTCCGCGTGCTGAGCGAGGAGGGCATCAACATCCAGATGATCTCCACCAGCGAGATCAAGACTTCCGTGGTGATCGACGAGAAGTACATGGAACTCGCCGTGCGCGCATTGCACAAAGCCTTCGATCTCGATCAACCGGCTGCCTGAAGCTGGCATAATGCTGGTTGCTTTCAAGGAACTGTGACCGAGTGGCCGAAGGTGCTCCCCTGCTAAGGGAGTATGGGGTGTAGAGCCTCATCGAGGGTTCGAATCCCTCCGGTTCCGCCAGAATATGGAGATCTCTCCAATGAAAAAGCCACCTTCGGGTGGCTTTTTTGTTAGAAGCACCTGGCTCAGGAGATCCGATGAGACATCCAACGAACACGCGGTTGACAGCGTTCGCACCCCTCGTATCGACCTTGTTGCTGGCGGCGTGTGCAAGCGTCACCCCGCCGACCGAGTCGACCCTGCGCCAGACCTGTCCGTCGCTGGCTGGTCAGACTGTCGCGGCCGGCGAGATGGGGCTTCCCAGCGGTGCGGCGACGGTCGGGTCCGCCAGACTCGTCGCTGCGGGCAACGGACTGCCTGAGCATTGCCAGGTGCTGGGCTCGATTGCAGCACGCACCGCAAACGCCGAACCCATCCGCTTCCAGCTCAACCTGCCGATCCAATGGAACGGGAAGGCGCTGATGTACGGCGGCGGCGGGTTCAACGGCCTGCTCATCTCGGGCTTGGCACCGCTGCGCGACGCGCCCGCGGGGCTGCCGGTGCCGCTCGCACGGGGATACGCCACTTTCGGAACGGACTCCGGCCACGATGGCGCCGCATATCCCACCGATCCGGCAAAGTTTGCACTGAACGACGAGATGTTCGAGAACTTCGCCTTTGCCTCCTACAAGAAGGTGAAAGACGCGTCGACCGTCTTGATGCAGCGCTACTACCAGCGCAAGCCGGCGCAGCAGTACTACTTCGGCGGCTCGGAGGGCGGGCGCGAAGGGTTGATGCTGGCGCAACGCTTCCCGCAGGACTTCGATGGAATCGTTGCCGTGGTGCCGGTGATTCATTGGAACGGCCTTTTCAACGGGTTCATCAACTTCACCAAGCCGCAGTTCAGCGGCGGCGTTCTGGGCACCGCGAAGACACGCCTGATCGCCAATGCAGTGAACAGCGCTTGCGACGGACTGGATGGCTTGGCGGACGGCGTGATCAACAACTACCTCGCCTGCCCAGCGCGGTTCAACGTTCAAACCCTGCGGTGCCCCGGCGGCACCGATGCCGGTGCTTCCTGTCTGTCCGACGCCCAGATCGCTACGTTCAACGGTGCCTATGCCCCTACGGTCCTGCCCTTTGCAGTCGCCAATGGGCTGACGACCTATCCTGGCCGGCTGTTCGGCGGGGAGATTCAACCGGGCGAAGGCATCGAACGCTGGATCAGCGACGGCACGATTCCCGGCACCGACGCTGTCACGACGCAAGCCCGAGGCGTGGTTTACGGCGTCAGCTACGCGCGGAATGTCATTGCGCGCGACCCCAAATTGGACGTCCGGCAATTCGACCCCGCCACCTTCCGTACGCGCATCCAGCAGGTGTCGGCGTTGATGGATGCGACCGATCCGGATCTGGGCGCTTTCCTGCGGCGCGGCGGAAAGTTGATCATTCGAGAGAACACGGGCGACATGGCGCAAAGTCCGCTCGCAGGCATGCAGTACTTCGAGAGCGTGGTGGCGCGCATGGGGCAGGCCAACGTGGAACGTTTCCTGCGCCTGTATGTATCGCCGGCATCGTCACACGGTGGCACGGCTGTGAGTCTGACGACAGGCACCCCGGTACCGACAACCGCCGACCTGCTCGGAACGCTGGACGAATGGGTTGCGAATGCACGAGCGCCGGATGACGTGCTGATCCAGGTGCGCAATGACACGGCGGCACCCTTCAGAACCCTTGCGTCGAGGCCAATGTGCCGGTATCCGAACTATCCGCAGTTCGTTTCCGGAGACGGTCTCAAGGCAGAGGACTTCCGGTGCGCAGGGCGTTGAGCTTTGGGAGAGTGATCCTCCAGTTCAGCCGAACGGCACGATGCGGATCGACGAGCCGTCGGTGAACTGACACTGGATGGCGCCGCCGTCGCCCGAGATGCCGGCAAGCCGCTGGCCATAGTGCGAGGCGCGCGAGTCCGGGCGGCTCTCCTGCACCTCCATGCCCGAGCCGCGCGAGCGGAACCGCAATGTGCTCCCGTCCTTGAACTGAACCTCGATGATGCCGCCGACCACAGTCACGGCGTTCACGAGCTCGTCCTGCATTGCATCGGCGGTGTGGGCTGACGCCGCTGCCGGCGGCGCGGGCAAGGGCGGGGCCGGGTCGGGGTAGTCGAATTGATTGGGCACTGCCAGGCACGAATACGAGAACGACAGGCTCACTTCGAGCGAGGCCACCTGATGCCACCAGCCCAAGGGCAGGAACATCGTCTCGCCCGGCTCGACCACCACCTCGAGCACCGTCGCATCGGCGAAGGCCGGGAATCGCACCGGGTCGGGCCGCTCAAGATCCACTTCGCTGAACACGTTGCGAAGGTTGTAGGCACGCGACCATTCGAGCGGAGACACGAAGCGCCAACGCTTGCGCCCGACCACCTGGGTGTGGAACAGCATCAACGTGTCGTGGTGCAGCGGTGTCACGGTGCCGGCCGGGCCGAACCAGAACGACGAGCGGTTCGCCAGCTGCGAGCGGTCGCACAGCGGCGGCAGGCTGCCGATGTCGTCGAGCAGCGGCGCGAATTCCGGCCGGCGCAGCAGTTCGTTGTTTGCCGTCAGGTAGTAGTCGTTGGTCGCGCCGCCGCGCACCACCTGGTCGACGAAGGCGCCAAGGTTCACGCGCTTTGTCAGCAGCAGCTTGTTCTGCTCGTAGTTCGGGTCGGCATGGCGCTCGGACTGGACGTCTACGTCGAGGTGGCCAAAGCGCTGCTTCAAGTCCTCGGGCGACCAGCTCCGCATGGCGGGCCAGTCGCGCGTATGGCCGGTGAGCACCACGGGCCGACAGCCGCGCACATAACGCGCAGCGAATTCCTCGTCGGACAAGTTGGCGCGCTTCTCCACCGTGCGGTACTGCGGATCGGACGCCCACAGCCGCTGCAGGTTCAGCGCCACGGCGTCGAGCTTTCGAAGCCGATGCTGCAGGCCGAGGGCCGCGGCATACGCCGGGTCGTCATCGAGCGCCGCAATGGCTCGCTCGGCATCGACTCGCGCAAGACCGCCGTTTTGCATCACCTGCAGCATCGACTCGATGGCACTGCCGCCCAGGCGCTGCTCGACGATCCAGCGCCGCCACGAGGCGTCGATCTGCCGGGGAAGCGGTGCGGGGGGTATCGGCACGGAAGGGGATGACATGGCGATTGCCTCCGCGAGACGGGTCAGTCGACGAAGTAGCTCTCAGGCGCCTGCTCGCGCAGCGCGGCGAGATGTGCGGTGATGTGGTTAATGTGCGAAGACACGCTGGCGCCGAGGCCGGCGACATCGCGCGATGCCATCTGGGCCAGCATTTGTTCATGCTCGCGCAAGGCACGCTCGGCGTGGCCCGCCACGTGCCCCAGGAGCAGCCAGCGCACGCGGTCGAATTGGCGCTTGATCGGCTCCAGCATGGCCCAGACGTGTTCGCGGCCGGCAAACTCGAAGAGCCGGCGGTGCATCAGTTCGTCCAGCTCCGAGAACCGGTCGATCTCTCCGCTCTTCACCGCATTGCGCTGGCGTTCCACGATCTGGCCGAATTCCGTCAACTGCTCCGGCGTGATGGTCTGCGCCAGCTGCACGTGGCTGGCGCATTCGAGCGTGCTTCGCACGAAGCGGCCTTCCTCCAGCAGCGAAATGCGAACCGGCGCCACGATGGTGCCGACCTGGCGGTAGATCAGCACCATCTGCTCGTCGGCCAGCTGCGCCAGCGCTTCGCGCACCGGCGTGCGGCTCACGTCGATCAGCTTGGAGATGGTGGCCTCGGAGAGCGCGGTGCGCGGGGGCAGGATGCCGCGCACGATGGCTTCACGCAGCTGGTTGTGCACCTGCGCGGTGTACGAGCGGGTCGGGTCCAGCTTGAAGCCGTTCAACGCGGCAAGCAACGAACTTTCGGCGCGTGCCGGGTCGACTTTGGAAGGATCGCTGATGGCGGTGCGGGGCATGTCGAAGAAACTCGTTTTCAGTCACTCTACACCATGGTAGAGAACGTCGATCAACCTCGTTCATAAGGGTTTTCCAGCTGTTTTGACCCCTGAGTGCTCCTAGACTCGCGGCATCGAGCCATTACTACCATGGTACTGTGGTGAAAAAAGGAGATGACGCCCATGCTTTCGACGGCAGAACGGAATGCGCAGCTTTCGCAGCAAAGCCTGGGCAAACTGGCGAAGGAAGTGGCCTTGCCCGGCTACGACCGCTCGCGTCTGGCGCGCGGCATCGTTCACGTGGGGCTGGGTGCCTTTCACCGCGCGCATCAGGCGCTCTACACCGAAGCGGTCGTCGCCCAGGGCGACCTGCGCTGGGGCATCGTCGGCGTCAGCCTGCGCGATCCGGGCGTCGCCGACACGCTGGCGGCGCAGGATCACCTCTATTCGGTGACCGAGCGGCACGGCGACGAGGCCAGGACCCGGATCGTCGGTGTGCTGCGCGACGCGTTGTATGCACCTTCGCAACTGGCGCAGGTGATCCGCGCCATCGCCGATCCGGCAACGACCATCCTGACCAGCACCGTCACCGAGAAGGGCTACAGCCAGCATCCGGCCAGCGCGGATCTCGATGTTGCCGATGCCGCCGTGCGTCACGATCTGGCGCATCCCGACGCTCCGAAAACCACGCTGGGCGTGCTGGCTGCCGGAATCCGGAGCCGCCCTGCGGGGGCGCCGCTGACGGTGGTGTGCTGCGACAACATGGCCCGCAACGGCCACAGCCTGCGCAAGCTGCTGGTGCAGTACGCGGGGCTGTTCGACGAGACGCTCGCTCGCCGCATCGAGACCCAGATCGCTTTTCCCAACAGCATGGTCGACCGCATCGTGCCGGCCGCCACGCCGGCATCGCTCGCGTGGGCCGCAGGCCGGCTCGGCCTGCGCGACGAGGCCGCGATCGTCTGCGAGCCGTTCATGCAGTGGGTGATCGAAGACTGCTTCGCGGGCCCGCGGCCGGCCTGGGAAGACGCCGGTGCGCTGCTGACTGCCGACGTGCGCCCGTACCAGGCCATGAAGCTGCGCCTTCTCAATGGCACCCACTCGGCCATCGCCTATGCCGGCCAGCTCTGCGGCCTGGAGAGCGTGTCCGATGCCATGGCCGACCCCTTGGTCGGCCAATTTGCACGCCGCTTGATGCTCGAGGATCTGCGCGCCACCGTGGCGGCGCCAGCCGGGTACGACGTGCCGGCTTACTGCCATGAGCTGCTGAGGCGCTTCGAGAACCCGGCGCTGGCGCACCGAACCCAGCAGATCGCGATGGACGGAACCCAGAAGGTGCCGGTGCGCTGGCTGCCCGCCCTGCGCGAGAGCCTCGCGGCCGGGGTGGAGCGGCCGCTGCTCGAACGCGCGCTGGCAGGCTGGCTGCACTACCTGGCCCGCGGCCGCAGCGACAGTGGCGCGCCGTTGACGATCAGCGACCCCGGCGCCGAAGCGCTCGTCGCGCGCTTGCGTGCGGCCGCGGACGAAGGCGATGCGGCCCGGGCCGCGCTGGCGCATGAGCCGGTGTTCGGCAGCGCACCCTGGCCGCCGGCGTTCGCGGCGCGCCTGGCGCGTCACCTGGCCACATTGCGGCAGGGCGGCATGGCTGCGCTGCTGGCCGGCTGAATTCGCATCCGAACCGCACTACCCAACAAACCAACGGAGACCTTTCCATGACCTTTGCGCCCACCCGCCGCCAGTTCGGCACCGCCCTCGCAACTGTTGGCATGGCCACCGCCATGCCCGCGCGCTTCGCCTTTGCGCAAAGCGAGATCAAGCTCAAGTACGGCACCGCCTTTCCGGCGGATCATCCCGGCACGCTGCGCATCAAGGAAGCCTCGGAGGCGATCCGCAAGGACACCGGCGGCAAGGTCGATCTGCAGGTCTATCCCACCAGCCAGCTCGGCAGCGAGCCGGACATGATTTCGCAGACGCGCGCGGGTGCCATCGACATCATGTCCACCGCCGGCACCAACCTCCAGACGCTGGTGCCGACCGCGGGCATCAACGGCGTGGCCTTCGCCTTCAAGGACTACGACGCCGTCTGGGCTGCGATGGACGGCGACCTGGGTCTCTACGTGCGATCGGCCCTGGCCAAAGTCAATCTCTACGCCTACGACAAGTGCCTGGACAACGGCTACCGCAACATCACCTCGGCCAGCAAGGCGATCGTGACGCCGGCGGATCTGAAGGGCTTCAAGATCCGCGTGCCCGGCATCCCGCTCTGGATCTCCATGTTCAAGGCGCTCGGCGCATCGCCCACGGCGATTCCGTTCGGCGAACTGTATTCGTCGCTTCAGACCAAGGTGGTCGACGGCCAGGAGAATCCGCTCGCGTTGATCCAGAGCGCCAAGCTCTACGAGGTGCAGAAGTTCTGCTCGCTGACGGCGCACACCTGGGACGGCCATTTCATCTTCGGCAATGCGAAAAAGCTGCAGGCGCTGCCGAAGGAAGTGCAGGAATCGCTGTCGAAGAACCTGAACGCCGCGGCACTCAAGCAGCGCGAGGACATCGCGAGGCTCAATGCCGATGCGCAGGCGCAGCTGGCCAAGCTGGGCGTGGCCTTCAACAAGCCGGATCCCGCACCGTTCCGCGAACTGCTCAAGAGCGCCGGCTTTTACACGGAGTGGAAGGCCAAGTACGGCGACGAGGTGTGGGCCAAGCTGGAGAAGTACTCCGGCAAGCTGGTCTGACCCATCGGGAAGCGCCATGCAATCCACCGTCGATCCCCTCGACCTCGCTCCTGCCGCCAAGTCGAACGGGTTCGACCGGCTGCTGGCGTGGGTGACCGAAGTACCGGCCGCCGCCATTGTGGTGGCCGAAATCCTGATCCTGGGCGGCGGCGCCTTCGCGCGCTACGCGCTGCACGCGCCGCTCACCTGGACCGACGAACTCGCCAGCATCCTGTTCCTATGGCTGGCGATGCTCGGCTCGTGCATTGCACTTCGGCGCGCGGCACATATGCACCTGACGACATTCGTCAAGGATCTGCCGGCCGACAAGCGGGCCTGGCTCGACGCGCTGGGCATGTGCCTCGTGGTCGCCTTTCTGGTCATGCTCGCCGGGCCGGCCTGGGAGCATTGGCATGAGGAGATCGCGGTCTCGACGCCGGTGCTCGGCATCAGCGAAGGCTGGCGCGCAGGAGCGGTGTGCGCCGGTGCGTTCCTGATGCTGGTGACCGCGGTCGCCCGGCTTGTCGAGCACGCGGCCTGGAAACAGATCGCCGTCACCGGTGGTGCGGTGGCGCTCGGCGGCGGTGCGCTGTGGCTGCTGTCGCCCGCGCTGGCCACGCTCGGCAACCTCAACCTGGTCATCTTCTTTTTGGTGATGCTGGTCGGTTGCATCGTGATCGGCGTGCCGATCGCGTTCGCTTTCGGATTGGCGACGATGTCCTACCTGGCCTTCTCGACCACAACGCCGATGTCGATCATGCCCAACCGCATGCAGGAGGGCATGTCGCACCTGATCCTGCTGGCCGTGCCGCTGTTCGTCTTCCTGGGGTCGCTGATCGAGATGACGGGCCTGGCCCGCGCGATGATCAACTTCCTGGTCAGCCTGATCGGCCATGTGCGCGGCGGCTTGCAGTACGTGCTGCTGGGCGCGATGTACATCGTGTCGGGCATCTCGGGCGCCAAGGCGGCCGACATGGCGGCAGTGGCCCCGGCGCTGTTCCCGGAAATGAAGAAGCGCGGCAGCAAGGATGGCGATCTGATCGGGCTGCTGTCGGCGTCGGGTGCGATGTCGGAGACCATTCCGCCGAGCATCGTGCTCATCACGGTCGGCTCGGTTACCGGGGTGTCGATCACGGCGCTCTTCGTGGGTGGCCTGATGCCGGCCGTGGTCGGCCTCGTGCTGATGGCGATCGTCGTCTGGTGGCAGACCCGGCGGGAGGACATGACTGGCGTCACCAAGGCGTCGGGCAGGCAGATCGGCAAGCTGCTGCTGGTCGCGCTGCCAGCGCTCGCGTTGCCGGTGATCATCCGCACCGCGGTGGTCGAGGGCGTCGCGACCGCGACCGAAGTCTCGACCATCGGCATCTTCTACACCCTGCTGGCGGGCCTGTTCATCTACCGGCAGTTCGACTGGCGCCGCATCTATCCGATGCTGCTCGACACGGCCTCGCTGTCCGGCGCCATCCTGCTGATCGTCGGCTGCGCCACGGCCATGGCCTGGGCGCTCACGCAATCGGGCTTCGCGCAGGATCTGGTCAAGATCATGACTGCGGTGCCGGGCGGAAAGATGGGTTTCCTGCTGGTGTCGGCGCTGGCCTTCGTTGTGCTGGGCAGCCTGCTGGAAGGCATTCCGGCGATCGTGCTGTTCGGGCCCCTGCTGTTTCCGATCGCCAAGCTGGTCGGTGTCAACGAAGTGCACTACGCGATGGTGGTGATCTTCGCGATGGGCCTGGGCCTGTTCGCACCACCCTTCGGCGTCGGCTTCTACGCGGCCTGTGCCATCGGACGGGTGTCGCCGGACGTCGCCATGCCTCGCGTGTGGCCGCACATGGCGGCGTTGTTCATCGCGCTGCTGCTGCTGGTTTTCGTGCCCTGGTTCTCGATCGGCTTCCTGTAGCCGCGCCGCGAACTGCACACCACGGCATCCCGTATATCTCCTGGAGATTCCATTGAAGATCGAACGCATCCAGACCATCGTCACCTGCCCAGGCCGAAATTTCGTCACCGTCAAGATCGTCACCGATGAAGGCGTGACCGGCCTGGGCGACGCCACGCTCAACGGCCGCGAGCTGGCCGTCAAGGCCTACCTCGACGAGCACGTGTTTCCCTGCCTCGTCGGCCGCGATCCGCGCAACATCGAGGACATCTGGCAGTACCTCTACCGCGGTGCCTATTGGCGGCGCGGGCCGGTGACGATGTCCGCCATCGCCGCCGTCGACATGGCGCTGTGGGACATCAAGGGCAAGCTGGCCGGCATGCCGGTCTACCAGCTCCTGGGCGGCAAGAGTCGCGACGGCCTCATGGTGTATGGCCACGCCAACGGCAAGGATCACGCCGAAGCGATCGAGGCCGTGCAGCAACATGTCGAGGAAGGCTACAAGGCGATCCGCGTGCAGTCCGGCGTACCGGGCCTTGCGAAGACTTACGGAGTCGGCAAGACCAAGGGCTTCTACGAGCCGGCCGAAAAAGGTCTGCCGCCGGAAGAACCGTGGGACACCTCGCTCTACCTGCGCCACACGCCCGAGCTGTTCCGCAAGGTGCGCGAGGCGGTGGGCCACGACATCCATCTGCTGCACGACGCACATCACCGTCTGACGCCGATCGAAGCCGGCCGGCTCGGCAAGGAACTGGAGCCTTACAGCCTGTTCTGGATCGAGGATGCCACGCCGGCGGAGAACCAGGAAGCGTTCCGGCTCATCCGCCAGCACACCACCACGCCACTGGCGATCGGCGAGGTCTTCAACTCGATCTGGGACTGCAAGGATCTCATCAGCGAGCAGTTGATCGACTACATCCGCTCAACCATCACGCACGCCGGCGGCATCACGCACGTCCGGCGCATCGCGGATTTCGCGGCGCTCTATCAGGTGCGCACCGGCTTTCACGGCGCGACCGACCTGTCTCCGGTCTGCATGGCGGCGGCGGTCAACTTCGGCCTGTGGGTGCCCAACTTCGGGATCCAGGAACTGATGCCGCATTCGCCGTTGACCAACGAGGTCTTCCCCCACAACTACCGCTTCGAAGACGGCTACCTGGTGATGGACGACGTGCCCGGACTGGGCGTCGACATCGACGAGGCGCTCGCCGCCAAGTACCCGTACGAACGGGCCTATCTGCCGGTGGCGCGACTGCGCGACGGCTCGATGTGGAACTGGTAGCACGACCGCACCCGCCACATCCAGCTACACAACGAATCACCAGGACCTTCAACATGCTCAGCGTCGTCGTCGATCAACCCAACAGCATGGCCGTCATCGAGCGGCCCATGCCCGAACCCGCTGCGGGCGAGGTGCGCGTGCGCGTGCGATTCGCCGGCATCTGCGGCTCGGATCTGCACATCTTTCACGGACAGAACCCGTTCGTCTCGTATCCGCGAATCATCGGCCACGAGTTCGTCGGCCGCATCGAATCGGTGGGCGAGGGCGTCAGTGCCTCGCGCATCGGCCAGACGGTGGTGGTCGACCCCGTGATCAGCTGCGGCGAATGCCATGCCTGCCGCATCGGGCGGCAGAACGTCTGCAGCCGGTTGCAGGTGATCGGCGTGCATCGCGACGGAGGCTTCAGCCAGTACGTCTGCGCGCCCGGCAAGAACGCCTACGTGGTGCCGAAGGATCTGGCGCATGCCAGCGCCTCGGTGATCGAGCCGTTCGCGGTGGCGGCCAACGTGACCGGCCGCACCGGCGTGTTCCCCAGCGACGTGGCCCTCATCTACGGTGCCGGCCCGGTCGGGCTCAACCTGATGCAGGTGCTCAAGCGTGTCTACGGCATCCGCGCCTTCATCACCGACCATTTCGACGAGCGGCTGGCCCTGGCGCTTCAATGCGGTGCGGCCGAGGACGAGATCATCAACACCACGCGTGAATCGCTGCCGGAGGCGCTGATCAAGCGCGGTGTCGAAGGCGGCCCGACATTGATCTACGACGCCGTCTGCCATCCGAAGATCATCGAAGAGGCGGTTCGCATCGCGGCGCCGGCAGCGCGCATCGGCTTGCTCGGCTTCTCCGCAACGCCATCGGCCATCCCGCAACAGGAGCTGACCAAGAAGGAACTGACGCTCTATGCATCGCGCCTGAACTGCGCGATGTTCCCCACCGTCATCGACTGGATTACGCGCGGCCTGGTCGACCCGGGCCGCATCATCAGCCACAAGGTCGACTTCCGCGACGTGGCGGGCGCCTTCGACATCGCTGAGCGCAACCCGCGCTACAGCTGCAAGGTGCTTCTCGATTTCGGCGTCGACGCCCGGGATTGATCCAGCGCAAGGAGTGGCGCAGCCTCCTGCCAAAGAATGGCGGCATGAACATCACGTTGAACGCAACCCTGCAGTGGCTGGCTTTCAGCATGGCAACGCTCCTGGCGACGGGCGTTCTCGTGCTCGCCGGCTTGAACGAAAACGGCCGTGCGGAGAGCAACCAGGCATCAGCTTCATTCGCCGCAAAAAATCCACGATGAACCCCGGTGGGCCTCGCAGCCCCGGACCGATCCGGCCCGTTACGGGCCGTTCTGCTTGGTGCCCTGCGGCCCCTCGTTGCGGGGCGGGGCTCCAAGTTTGTCCAGATCCACCAGCAAGCCCGGGATCGTCATCAACCGCAGCGCCTCGACCGGGGTGACTTCCTGGTCGCCGGCCAGAAAGCGCATCTGGCAGTCTCCGATCAGGATGCTGTCGCCGTTTGTAAGCACCTGCGGCTCGTCGACGCGGCTGCCGTTGACGGTGGTGCCGTTGCGGCTGTCCAGGTCGCGGATCGAAACGAAGGCGTCTCCAACCGTCACCACCGCGTGGAAGCGGCTGACGCGTTCCGAGTCGAGTACAAGGTCGTTGGTGGCGGCTCGCCCGATCCTGGTGTCGGGCGTTTGCAACGGCACGAGCCTGGTCTTGCCGGGTTGGGTCATCACGATGAGCCTGGGCATGCGCAGCGCCCTCCTGAATCGGTCAGTTGCCGGCTGATTTCTGCTGGTGTGCAGCCATTTCGGCTTCGATGTCGGCCAGGCCGGCCCGTGTTTCCGTCAGCTTTTTCTCGAGCTTCTCGCGGTGGGCCACCTCCTGGGCCAGCGCCTGGCTCACGTCTTCGAGGTCGTCGGCACATTCCTGCACCGCTTCCTCGAGCGCGTCATGCTTTTCGAGCGCCTGCGCCACGTCGCCGGTGCGCGCGTCGGCCGGCAACTCGTGCTTGAGAACTTCCTTGATGACGAACAATTCCTGCGCGCCGCTGTTCAGTCTGGCCTGCACATCCTGCGTTTGGGCCAGCGCCTCATCGAGCGGCGTGGTGGTTTCGGGGGAACGGGTCGGTTCGGAGGCGTTCACGCTGCAATTCCTCAAGATGACAAAGGGCAAACCCCGAAGATACTCCCCCGCGGCCGCCGCGTCCCTGTCATTCGACAATCAGCCCCTTGAGCGTCGGGTCGGGCGCCGGCGCCCGGGGCTTCATGTCACGCAGCGTTTTCACCAGCAGGCGCGCAATCATGAGGTTGCGATGCAGCTTGCTGTCGGCCGGTATCACGAACCAGGGCGCGTGCGCGGTCGAGGTCTCGGCCAGTGCTTTTTCGTAGGCGCGCTGGTAGAGGCCCCACTTCTTGCGCACGACCAGGTCGTCCCGGCTGAATTTCCATTGCTTGTCGGGCTCGTCGATCCGGGCCTGCAGCCGTTCGCGCTGTTCGCCCAGGCTGATGTGCAGCATGCATTTGACGACGACGGTGCCGGTTTCGGCCAGCAGGCGTTCGAAGTCGTTGATCTGGGCGTAGCGGCGCCTGGCCTCTGCCTTGTCGATCCAGCCCTCGACCACCGGCACCAGCACGTCTTCGTAGTGGCTGCGGTTCCACACGGCGAGTTCGCCCGTGCGCGGCACCACGGCATGGCATCGCCACAGGAAGTCGTGCGCCAGTTCCTCGGCCGAGGGAGCCTTGAATGCCGCTACCCGCACGCCGAGCGGCGAGGTGCGCGAGAACACCCAGCGCACCGTGCCGTCCTTGCCGCTGGTGTCCATGCCTTGCAGCACCAGCAGCACCTTGCGCTTGCCTTCGGCGTGCAACAGGTTCTGAAGGCCGTCGAGCTCCTTGGCGAGCTGGTCGAGTTGCTCGCGCTGCGCTTCACCGGAGCCCTTCAGAAAGGGCGTGTCGGCCGGGTCGATGTCGGCCAGGCGGAACTTGTGGCCAACGCGGTAGGGGTCGAAACGGGTCATGTGCAGATCCTTGGTCACTCGGCCTCGGGGTCGATGGATGCGCTCCAGCGGCTGTCCCAGTCGCCACGGCGGGCGCCGTCGAGCTCGCGCCGGTCGCGCTTGGTCGGGCGGCCCTGCTCGATGCTGAGCGCCGGTTCGCTGCCCATGCGGCGCTGCTCGCGCGCGGCGGCTTGCGCAGCGATGCTTTCGGGCGTTTCTTCGTAGAGCTTCTGCGCCACCGGTGCCGGGCCGCGCTGGCCGCTGATGCCGAGCACCCGCACCACGCGGGTAACGGCGCCCAGCCGTACCGCGACGGTGTCGCCGATCTTCACCTCGCGCGATGCCTTGGCGATGTCGCCGTTGACCTGTACGCGGTTCTTGCCGATCTCGTCCGCGGCCAGCGAACGGGTCTTGAAAAAGCGCACGGCCCACAGCCACTTGTCGATGCGGAGTTTGTCCATCAGGCCCCATTGTCCAGCGGAAGCCGCACCGTCGCTGTGAGACCGGCGGCACGGCGACTGTCGGCCGACCGGTTGTCCAGCGCGATGCGACCGTCGAGCGCCTGCACGATCTCGCGGCAGATGGCCAGCCCGAGGCCCGAGCCGCTCGCCACATCGCCGGCGGAGAAGGGCGCAAACAGGCGTTGGCGCAGCTCGGCCGGGATGCCCGGCCCGTCGTCCTGCACGCTCAGCAGCGCCTCGCCCGCATCCGTGCGAATCGCCACCGACAGCCGCGCGCCGGGCGGACTGTGCTTGATGGCGTTGTGCAGCAGGTTGCGCGTGAGCTCCTGCAGCATCCAGCGGTGCGCGCGCACCGGCGTGGAGGCGCCATCGAACTCGAAATCGAGGGCCTTGTCGGCGACCAGCGGCGACACGTCGAGCGCCACCTCGCGCACCACCTGCGCCCAGTCGACGCGCTCCGATTCGGGCTGCTGGCGCAACTGTTCGACCTTGGCCAGCGACAGCATCTGGTTGGCCAGCATGGTGGCGCGCTCGACCGTGTCGCTGATCTCGCCCAGCGCCTGCTCGGCCGGCATGTCGCCGCGCCGCGCCGACTGCACCTGCGCCTTGAGCACTGCAAGCGGCGTGCGCAACTGGTGCGCGGTGTCGCGCACAAAGCGCTTCTGGTGGTCCAGCAGGCGCTGCAGGCGGCCCATCACCTCGGTGGTGGCCGCCACCAGCGGCTGCAATTCGCGCGGCGCGTCCGGTGCCTCGATCGGGCTCAGATCGCCTTCGGGCCGTTCTGCCATCCGCGCACTGACGCGGCGCACCGGCAGGGTGGCGCGCTGCACCACCCAGACCACGAGCGCAGCGATCACCGCCATCAGCAGCAGCTGGCGCCACAGCGTATCGACCAGAATCCGGCGCGCCAGTGTTTCGCGCAGCTCCAGCGTCTCGGCCACCTGCACCACGGCCATGCCGCGGCCGCGTTCGCTGGCCACCGGCTGCAGCAGCACCGCGACCCGGACCGGTTCGTCGCGGAACTGCGCATCGTAGAAGTCGACCAGCGCCGAGTAGGCGCCGCGATCCGGGATGCGGCCACGCCAGAACGGCAGTTCGGCAAAGCCCGACACCATCTCGCCGTCGAGACTCGACACCCGGTAGTACATGTGGCTCTTGTTGTCGGCCTCGAAGGCCTCGAGCGCGGAGTAGGGCACCTTGGCCAGCAGCACGGCCCGATCTTCGTAACCCACCACGTCGAGCTGCTCGCCGATGGTCTTGGCCGAGGCCAGCAGCGTGCGGTCGTAGGCCAGCGTCGCAGCCGCCAGGCTCTGCCGGTAGAGGCTGATCGAGTTGATCACGATGAACAGGCCCACGGGCCCGAGGATGCCGATCAGCAGCGTGCGGCGCAGCGAGGCAGCGCGCTTCATCGATCTTCGCGCAGGAGGTAGCCGAGGCCCCGCATGGTCATCAGCGCTGCTCCGGTGCCGGCCAGCTTCTTGCGCAGGCGGTACACCACCACCTCGATGGCCTCGTACTGCACATCCACCTCGCCCGGGAACACCAGCTCGAACAGGCGCTCCTTGGTGACCGCGTGGCCCGGCTTCATCATCAGCGCCTTGAGCAATGCCAGCTCGCGCGGCGTCAGCTCCAGCACCTCGGCGCGGTGGTAGATTGCGCCGCTGTCGGCCTCATAGCGCAGCGCACCCACGTCCTGCGGCCGGGCCGGGCCGTCGGCATCGGGGTTCTTCTGGTGGCGCCTGCGCAGCGCGCGCAGCCGCGCTTCGAGTTCGTCCAGGTCGAACGGCTTGGGCAGGTAGTCGTCAGCACCGGCGTTGAGGCCCACGATGCGGTCGCCCACCGTGCCGCGTGCCGTGAGCAGCAGCACCGGCGTGCGCAGCCCGGCGGCACGGGCCTGAGCCAGCACCTGCAGGCCATCGAGGTTCGGCAGGCTCAGGTCGAGTGCCACCACGTCGGGTTCGAGCTCGCGCCACTGCGCCACCGCGAGGGCACCGTCGCCGCACACGCGCACGTCGATCTGGCGGCGCCCGAGCGTGCGCTGCAACGTGGTTTGCATCGAGGGATCGTCTTCGACGAGCAGCAGTTTCATTCGGTGTTTTCCCCAAGCCGCCGGACAGCCAACTGACAGCAGGGCGGCGCATGATAGCGGGGTTCAGGTTCTGATCAGCTTCTTAGTCACTGGAGACACATACATGCGTCGCGATACCTTTCTGAAGTCACTGGCCGCCTTGGCCGCCTCCGGCGCGCTGCCGATGTCGGCCTGGGCCGCCGCCAACGTCAAGATGATGATCCCGGCCAACCCCGGCGGCGGCTGGGACACCACCGGCCGGGCCCTGGGCAAGGCCATGACGGACGGCAAGCTGGCCGACACCGTGAGCTACGACAACAAGGGTGGCGCCGCCGGCGCACTGGGCCTGGCCCAGTTCGTCAACGGTTCCAAGGGCGACGCCAACGCGCTGATGGTGATGGGCTCCGTGATGCTCGGCGGCATCATCACCGGCAAGCCGCCGGTCAAGCTCGAGCAGGCCACGCCGATCGCGCGCATGACCACGGAGTACAACGTGTTCGTGCTGCCGGCCAACTCGCCCATGAAGACCATGGCCGACGTGGTGGCCCAGCTCAAGAAAGACCCTGGCAGCGTCAAGTGGGGCGGCGGTTCGCGCGGCTCCACCGAGCACATCGCCGCGGCCATGATCGCGCAGAAGGTCGGCGCCGACCCATCCAAGATCAATTACGTCGCGTTCCGTGGCGGCGGTGAAGCCACGGCGGCCATCCTGGGCGGCAACGTCACGGTCGGCGGTAGCGGCTACAGCGAGTTCGCACCGTACATCGCCGACGGCAAGATGCGCGCCATTGCCGTCACCTCGGCCCAGCGCCTGCCCGGCATCAACGTGCCGACGCTCAAGGAACAGGGCATCGATGTCGAGATCGGCAACTGGCGCGGCGTCTACGGCGCACCGGGCATCACGCCCGAACAGCGCAAGGCCCTGACCGACCTGGTGCTGGCGACGCTCAAGACGCCGTCGTGGGCCGACTCGCTCAAGAAGAACGACTGGACGCCTGCCGTCCTGTCCGGCGAGGCTTTCGCCAAGTTCGTCGACGACGACTTCGCCAGTCTGCGCGCGATCATGATCAAGTCCGGCATGGTCTGAGGCCTGCACGTTTCGCTCCGGAGCACGTCGGCGACGTGCTCTTTTTCCATCCGGCATTCCGATAACAACACAGCCAAGAAGAAAACGAGGCAACCATGCAATCCGATTCATTGACCGTCGGGCCATTGCCCCAACCGCCGGCCTCGCCGGCTGCCGTGCGCGTCCAGACGCTGGTGGGCGTCGGCGTGCTGCTGGTCGGGCTGGGCCTGGCCTTCGGCGCCATCAGCATCCCGTCCGAAGCGGGCTATGGCGGCGTCGGCCCCAACTTCCTGCCCTGGCTGGTGTCGATCGTGCTCACGATCTGTGGGGGCTGGATCATCTGGGAGGCGCGCACCGGCGGCTTCCGCGAAATGGATGCGCCCGCCGACGATGCCGAGCCCGCCTACTGGTCGGGCTTCGTGTGGCTGTCGGCCGGCCTGCTGCTGAACGCCGCGCTGATCACCGTCATCGGGTTCATCCTGAGCTGCACGCTCTGCTATGTGCTCGCGGTGCAGGGCCTGCGCCGCGCCGCCGGCCAGGCCGCGGTGAACCAGCCGCGCACCTGGTTGATCGACCTGGTTACCGGGCTGCTGATTTCGGCGCCGGTGTACTGGATGTTCACCAAGTTCCTGGCCATCAACCTGCCGGGTCTCACCACCACCGGCTGGCTCTGAAAGGCGTTTGACATGGACATCCTCAACGCGCTCATGCACGGGTTCGCAACCGCGATCACCCCGGTCAATCTGCTCTGGTGCCTGTTCGGCTGTGCCCTCGGAACCGCCGTCGGCGTGCTCCCCGGCATCGGCCCGGCGGTGGCCGTGGCGATGCTGCTGCCGATCACCGCCAAGGTCGAGATCACGGCCTCGATGATCTTCTTCTCGGGCATCTACTACGGCGCCATGTACGGCGGCTCCACCACCTCGATCCTGCTCAACACGCCCGGGGAGACGGCCAGCATGGTGACGGCCATGGAGGGCAACAAGATGGCCAAGAGCGGCAGGGCGGGCGCAGCGCTCGCCACCGCGGCCATCGGCTCGTTCGTGGCCGGCAGCATCGCCACCGTGATCGTCACGCTGTTCGCACCGTTCGTGGCCGAGTTCGCGGTCAAGCTCGGGCCGCCCGAGTACTTCATGCTGATGCTGCTCGCCTTCACCACGGTGAGTGCGGTGCTCGGCAAGAGCACGCTGCGCGGCATGACGGCGCTGTTCGTCGGCCTCGCCGCCGGCTGCGTCGGGCTCGACCAGATCTCGGGCCAGGGCCGCTACACCGGCGGGGTGCCCGAGTTGCTCGATGGCATCGAAATCGTGCTGGTCGCGGTCGGCCTGTTCGCGGTGGCCGAGGTCATGTACGCGGTGATGTACGAAGGCAAGGTGGTCGAAGGCCAGAACAAGCTCAGCCGCGTGCACATGACAAAGCGCGACTGGAAGCGCTCGATCCCGGCCTGGCTGCGCGGCACCGCCATCGGCACGCCGTTCGGCTGCATCCCCGCAGGCGGCACCGAGATCCCGACTTTCCTGAGCTACGCGATGGAAAAGAAGCTGGTGAAGAACCCCGAGGACAAGGCCGAGTTCGGCACCAAGGGCGCCATCGAGGGCGTGGCCGGCCCCGAGGCCGCCAACAACGCCACGGTGACGGCGGCGCTGATCCCGCTGCTCACGCTCGGCATCCCGACCAGCAACACCACCGCCATCCTGCTCGGCGCATTCCAGAACTACGGCATCCAGCCGGGTCCGCAGCTCTTCACCACCTCGGCTGCGCTGGTGTGGGCGCTGATTGCTTCGCTCTACATCGGCAACGTGATGCTGCTGGTGCTGAACCTGCCGATGGTCGGCCTGTGGGTCAAGCTGCTCAAGATCCCGAAGCCGCAGCTCTACGCCGGCATCCTGATCTTCGCCACGGTCGGCGCCTACGGCATGCGCCAGAGCGCGTTCGACCTGTTCCTGCTGTACGGCATCGGCCTGCTCGGCGTGGCGATGCGGCGCTTCGACTTTCCGACCGCGCCGGTGGTGGTCGGCATGATCCTGGGCCCGCTGGCCGAAGCGCAACTGCGCAACGCCATGTCGATCGGCGAGGGCAGTGCGGTGGTGTTCTTGCAGCGCCCGATGTCGCTGGCGCTGATCATCATCGTTCTCGCCGTGCTGATCCTGCCGCGCCTGGCCAAGCGCATGAGCGAGCGCAAGCGGCTGCGGCTCGCGCAACTCGACACCTGACGCTGAGCACCGCTGCTGCCGGCTAGCGCGGGGCGGTGGTGGTGCTTTCGGCCGACGGCACGACGATCGCGCGGCCATCGCGCGAGGGCCGCGCATCGGCACCACCGGAACTCGGCACTGTGCCTTCGGGCGCCACCACGGTGGCGCGGCCGTCGCGCGAGGTCACGGCCGCCGCCGGCGGCGGGCCACCCTCGGCGCGATCCAGCAAATTGCCCGCCGCACGCACGCAGGCCTCGCGCGCCGGTGCGGGCAGGGTGCCGTCGTTGCAGCGCGCGATCTGCTGGTCGTAGCGCTGCTGCGCCGAACCGGGCTGTGCGGCGGCCAGCGACGCGCCACCCACCAGCAAGCCGGTCAGGAAAAGAGTGCGAAGGCGTTGTGCGTTCATGATTTTTCATTGTGCGGGCACGGGCTTTCGGCGGTGTGCGAAGCGGCTGTGTCAGGTGGTAGGCAAAGGCCCCGTCCGGCTCTTCTAAACTGATCCCCCTTTTATTTGATGAGGTGCCGATGATGCGGTTTGCATGGAACAGACGCGGGGCTTCTGCCCGCTGGGTGCGTGGCCTGTCGATGGGGTTCGCGGCGGCGGTTTGTTCGTCGCAGCTGCTGGCCGAGCCCAACAAGGACGTCTATGACCGCGCTGCGAGCTACAAGGATGAAGCGCTGCTCCTGCTGGAGCGGCTGGTCAACATCGATTCCGGCTCGGCCAATACCGCGGGCCTCGAGCGCGTGCGCGGCGTCGTGGTCGAAGAACTGCAAAAGCTCGGCGGGAAGATCGAAACCTTTCCGGCCACGCCGCACCCCGGCACCAACGTGACCGCCACTTTCGAGGGCACGGGCACCCGGAAGATCCTACTGATGGCGCACATCGACACGGTGTTCCCGGACGGTACGGCCAAGAACAAGCCGTTCTACATCAAGGATGGGCGCGCCTACGGGCCCGGCGTGATGGACAACAAGGGCGGCGTGGTCACCGGCCTCTATGCCATCAAGATCCTGAAAGCGCTGAATTTCAAGGACTACGCCCGCCTGACCCTGCTGCTGGACACCAATGAGGAGGTCGGCTCGGTGGACACCTCCGCCCTGATCCGCCGTGTGGCCAAGCAGCACGATGTGGTGCTGAACCTGGAGCCCGGCCGGCCGGCCGACGGTTTGGTGCTGTGGCGCAAAGGCGGCGCGACAGCCCTGGTCGAGGTGAAAGGGCGGGCCGCACACGCCGGCGTGGCCCCCGAGAGCGGCCGCAATGCGGCCACCGAAGTGGCCCACCAGGTTTTGCAACTCGGCAAGCTCGGCGATGCAGAGAAGCTCACCACGATCAACTTCACGGTGCTGACGGCGAATGGGGCGACCAACGTGATTCCCGAGAACGCATCGGCCAAGGGTGATGTTCGCGCGGCCACACGGGAGGAGTTCGATCGCATCGAACGCGACCTGGCCCGTGTTTCGCAAAACAAGCTGATCCCCGACACGCAGGTCAAGACCACGCTGTCACGCGGCCTGCCCCCCATGCCGCGTACGCCCGCGGCCGAGGCCCTGGTCAAGACCGCCGAGTCGATCTACGCGGAGATTGGCAAGAAACTGACGATCGAGGGTTCCGGCGGCGCCGCCGATGCGAGCCTGGCCGCCGATGAGGGCGTGCCCACGCTCGACGGCTTCGGCATCGTCGGCGGCGGCATCCACACGCCCGAGGAATATGCCGAGGTCGCCAGCGTGGTGCCGCGCTTCTATCTGCTGACCCGCATGGTGATGGAGCTCAGCAAGAAGCCTTGAGCCCCCGCGGCCCGCGCGGTTCGCGCACCGCGCCGCGGCCTCAGGTGGTCGACGTCTTCAGGTCGTCGTCGATGTGCGGGTCGGCCGGCTGCCCGCGCAGCTTGCGCACCGTGCGCCGCAGCCAGTGCTCGATGTCGTCGATGTAGGTGAACACGGCCGGCACCACCAGCAGGCTCAGCACGGTCGAGGTGATGAGCCCGCCAATCACGGCCACCGCCATCGGCGAGCGGAAGCTCGAATCCGCCGCGCCGAAACCGACCGCGATCGGCAGCATGCCGGCGCCCATCGCGATGGTGGTCATGATGATCGGCCGCGCGCGCTTGTGGCAGGCGTCGCGCAACGCGTCCCAGCGGCTCATGGCGTGGTCGCGGCGCGCGACGATCGCATACTCCACCAGCAGGATCGAGTTCTTGGTCGCCACGCCCATCAGCATGATCAGCCCGATGAGCGACGGCATCGACAGCGCCTTCTGCGCCACCAGCAGCCCGACGAAGGCGCCGCCCAGTGCCAGCGGCAGCGCGCACAGGATCGTCACCGGGTGCAGGAAGTCCTTGAACAGCAGCACCAGCACGATGTAGATGCACAGCACGCCGGTCAGCATTGCCAGGCCGAAGCTTGCGAACAGCTCGGTCATCACTTCCGCATCGCCTACCTCGGCCACGCGCACGCCGGGCGGCAGGTTGGTGATGGAGGGCAGCTTCATCGCCGCGTCCTTCGCGTCGCCCAGGCCCACGCCCGACAGCTCGATCTCGAAGTTGACGTTGCGCGAGCGGTCGTAGCGGTCGATGACGGCCGGGCCGCCTTCCATGGTGAGCTTGGCCACCTGGCCCAGCATCACCGGGCCGCGCGCGCTCGGCACGCTCAGGCGCTCCAGCAGCGACAGATCCTGCCGCGCCGAGTCCTCCAGCTTCACCACGATCGGCACCTGCCGCTGCGCCAGGTTGAGCTTGGGCAGCGACACGTCGTAGTCGCCGAGCGTGGCGACGCGCAGCGTCTCGGCAATGGCCGAACTCGTGACGCCGAGGTCGGCCGCGCGCGCGAAGTCGGGCCGCACCGCGATCTCGGGCCGGATCAGGCTCGCGGTCGAGGTGATGTTGCCCAGGCCCGGAATGGTGCGCAGGTCGCGTTCCACCGCGCGTGCCGCGGTGGTCAACGCGTTGGGGTCGTCACCGCTCAGCGCCAGGATGTACTTCTCGCCCGAGCCGCCCAGGCCGACGGTGCTGCGCACGCCCGGCAGCGTTTCCAGCGCGGCGCGGATCTGGTTCTCGATGACCTGCTTGCGCGGCCGGTCGCCGCGCTCGTCGAGCTGGATGGTGAGCGTGGCCTTGCGCGTTTCGGGCGTGCCGAAGTTGGCGAACGGGTCGCCGCCCGCGCTGCCGCCGCCGACCGTGGTGTAGACGCTTTTCACGTGCTGCACTTCCATCACGCGCCGGCGTGTTTCCTCGGCCGTGGCCGTGGTCTGCGCCAGCGTGGCGCCCGGCGCGAGCGACAGGTACACCTGCGTCTGCGAGTTGTCGTCGGGCGGAATGAAGCCGGTCTTCAGCAGCGGGATCATCGCGAGCGAGCCGAAGAAGAACAGCGTGGCCAGCACCATGGTCATGAAGCGGTGCTTCATGCACCAGCCGGCCATGCGCATGTAGATCCTGAGCCAGCCGGCTTCCTTTTCCTGCGTGACCAGCGGCTTGAGGATGTAGGCGGCCATCATCGGCGTGAGCACGCGCGCCACCACCAGCGACGCGAACACCGCGAGCGACGCGGTCCAGCCGAACTGCTTGAAGAACTTGCCCGCCACGCCACTCATGAAGGCCGTGGGCAGGAACACCGCAATCAGCGTGAAGGTGGTGGCGATCACCGCCAGCCCGATCTCGTCGGCCGCCTCCATTGCGGCTTCGTAGGGGCTCTTGCCCATGCGCAGGTGCCGCACGATGTTCTCGACCTCGACGATCGCGTCGTCCACCAGGATCCCGACCACCAGCGACAGCGCCAGCAGCGAAATCACGTTGACCGAAAAGCCCAAGAGGTGCATGCCGATGAACGCCGGAATCACCGACATCGGCAGCGCCACGGCCGTGACGAAGGTCGCGCGCCAGTCGCGCAGGAACAGCCACACAACCAGCACCGCGAGGATGGCGCCTTCATACAGCAGGTGCAGCGAGCCGTTGTATTCCTCTTCCACCGGCGTCACGAAGTTGAAGGCTTCATGCAGCGCGATGTCGGGGTGCTGCAGGCGCATTTCGCCCAGCGCCTTCTGGATTGCGGCGCCCACCTCGACCTCGCTCGCGCCGCGGCTGCGCGCCACTTCGAAGCCGACCACCGGCTTGCCGTCGAGCAGCGCGGCGGCGCGCGGCTCGGCCACGGTGTCGCTCACGCGGGCGACCTGGTCGAGCCGGACGCGGCGGCCATCCGACAGCGCGATCTGCAGGTCGGCCAGTTCGGCCGCCGACTGCACCGTGGCCAGCGTGCGCACGGGCTGCTCGCTGCCGCCCAGGTCGGTGCGGCCGCCGGCGCTTTCGGTCTGCACCTGGCGCAACTGGCGCGAGATGTCGGCCGCGCTCGCGCCCAGCGCCTGCAACTTGGCCGGATCCAGGTCCACATGCACCTGGCGCGTGACGCCACCCACGCGGTTGACCGCGCCCACGCCCGGCAGTGCGAGCAGCTTCTTGGTGATGTCGTTGTCGACGAACCAGCTCAGCGCCTCGGGGTCGAGCTTGTTCGATGCAATGGTGAAAGCCAGCACCGGCTGCGCCGCGAAGTCGAGCTTGGTGACGACCGGGTCGCGCACGTCGGCGGGCAGGTCGGAGCGCACCTTCTGCACCGCGGAGCGCACGTCGTCGACCGCTTCCTGCACCGGCTTTTCGAGGCGGAACTCGACAATCAGCGTGGCCGCACCGTCCTGCACCTTGGTCGTGATGTGCTTCAGGCCCTGGATGGTGGCGATCGAATTCTCGAGCTTGCGCGCCACGTCGGTTTCGAGCTGCGAAGGCGCGGCGCCCGGCAGCGCGGCCGACACCGTCACGGTCGGCAGGTCGATGTCGGGAAAGTTCTGCACCTTCATTGCGTTGAACGACAGCAGCCCACCGAAGGTGAGCAGCACGAACAGCATCACCGCGGGAATCGGGTTGCGTATGGACCAGGCGGAGACATTCATGGCGTGCGTTCCTTACTTGGCCGCGACGGGGGCGCCGGCCGGCGCCGGGGCGTCCACCACGCGCACGAGGTCGCCGTCGTTCAGGAAGCCCGCGCCTTGCACCACCACCCTGGCATTGGCAGGCATCTTCGTCAGCACCTCGACGCGGTCGCCCACGCGCCGGCCGGTCTCGATCTTGAGCTGGGTCACCCGGTTGTCCGGCTGCAGCACCAGCAGGAAGTTGAACCCGTCTCGCGGCACGATCGACGCCTGCGGCACAGTCCACGCATTGCTGCGGCCCAGCTGGAAGTCGCCGCGCGCGAACATGCCTGCCTTGATGCCGGTGTTCTGCAGCACGTTCGGCACATCGACGTACACCAGCGCCGCGCGCGTCTGCGGGTCGACCGTGGGTGCGATGCTGCGCACCTTGCCCTGCACCTGCGCACCACTGGCGCTGACCACCAGCACCGGCGTGCCGACCGCGACGCGCCCCAGCTCGGCCGAGGTGACTTCGGCGCGCCATTCGAGCCGGCCCTGGCGGATCAGCTTGAACAGCTCGGTGCCGGCCGAGACCACGCCGCCGACCGTGGCCGTGCGCGACGAGATCACGCCGTCGTCGGGCGCCAGCACCTGCGTGTTGCGGCCACGCACCTGCTGCGCCGCCAGCACCGCCTCGGCCGCTTCGACCTTGGCCTTGGCGGTTTGCTCGGTGGTCTGGTACTGGTTGATCTGCTGCTGGCTCAGCGCGCCGGTCTTTTCGAGCGTGCGTGCGCGCGCGGCGTTGCCGGCCGCATCGGCCGCGTTGGCCCTGGCCTCGGCCAGCGATGCCTTCGCCTGTGCCACGTCGGCGTTGATGGTCTCGGGCGAGAAGGTGGCCAGCACCTGGCCGCGCTTGACCACGTCGCCCACGTTCACGCGCACTTCGGCCAGCCGCAGTCCGTTCGACTCGGAGCCCACGCTGGCCTCCTGCCAGGCGGCCACGTTGCCGTTGGCCGCGAGCGTCATGGTCAGCTCGGTCTGCTCGGGCTGCGCCACGGTGACGGTGAGCGTTGGCCGTGCCGGAGCGGCACCGGCCTTCTTGGCGGCCGCGGGTGCGTTGGCTGCGTCGGGCTTCTTCTTCATCGCGAAGAAGGCGCCGGCGACGATGAGCACCAGCACGATGGCGGCGATGACGAGGGTAGAGCGTTTGATCTTGGTGTTCATGGCGACTTGGTCGTTGTCGTTTCTTGTCGGGTCATTGCGAGGGGTGCGGCAGCGTCGGGCCGGGCCCAGCCGCCGCCCATCGCGCGGTAGAGCGCCACCCAGGCCTCGGCCCGTTCGCGCTGCAGCGCCACGCGCGCCGTTTGTGCGGTGAGCAGCGTGCGGCGCGAGTCTTCGAGCTCGAACAGGCTGGCCAGGCCGCTGTCGTAGCGCGCCTGCGTGGCGTTGAACGAGGCCTGGTAGTTCTGCACCGCGGTGTCGGCGTCGCCGGTGCGGCTGGCCGTGCTGTCGAGATTGAGCAGCGCTTCCTCGACCTCGCGCACCGCCTGGCGCACGCTGCCGCGGTAGATCGATGCCATCTCGTCGTAGCGCCCGCGGGCTGCCTCGGCATTGGCCTTGTACGCGCCGCCGTCGAGGATCGGCACGGTCAGCGACACCGGGCCCGCGCTCCAGGTGTCGAGTGTCTGGCGGGTGCCCTGCGTGCGGATCTGCAGACGGCCGATCGAGCCCGTGAGCGACAGGCGCGGATAGCGCTGCGCCTCGGCCTCGCCGACATCGGCGCTGGCTGCGGCCACGTCGAGCTCTGCCGAGTACACGTCGGGCCGCTGCGCGAGCGCTTCGGCCGGCACGCTGGCAACCGACTGGACTGCCGGCAGTGCGCGGTCGACCGGCGCGGCGGCCAGCTTTTGTTCGAGTGCGCGGGCCTCGATGCCGGTCAGCGCGACCAGCCCGGCGCGCGACACCGCGCAGGTGGCGCGCTGCTGCGTGAGCCGGCCCGCGGCATCCGCCGCACTGGCGCGCGCCAGCGCTGCATCGGCCGGCGCCGTGAAGCCGGCGCGCATCGACAGGTCGTTGAGCCGCGCCGTCTCGGCCCGCGAGCGCGTGTCGTTCTCGGCCACCGCCAGTTGCCGCTCGCAGGCGCGTTCGCTGAAGTAGAGGTTGGCCGTGTCCGCCGCCACCGAAACGCGTGCCTGGTGCCACTTGGCATCGGCGCCCGCGAGCCGCAACGATGCCGCATCGCGCCCCGAGCGCAGCTTGCCGAACAGGTCGACCTCCCAGCTCGACTGCAGGCCGGCCTGCAACGTCGTCATCGGTGGGATCGATGCGGACGATGTGCTGCTGCTGCTCGTGGAGGAAGACGTGCCGGTGCCCGAACTGCCCGATTGCGAATTGCTGCGCGTGGCTGACAGCGTGCCGGTCAGGTTCGGCAGCAGCGCGGCACCTGCGGCCACGCTGGTGGCGCGCGCGTCGCCGATGCGCGCCGCCGCGCTCGCGAGCGTCGGGCTGGCGGCCTCGGCCGCTTCGATCAGCTCCACCAGCAGCGGGTCGTCGAGCTGGCGCCACCAGTCGGCCAGCGCCGCTGGCGAGCCCGCATGGGGCAGGGCGGCCGAGCCGCCCGGCGGCGGCAGCGGCGCGTTCCATTGCGCGGGGATGGGGGCGGGCGCCGCCGAGGGCGGCCGCGTCAGGCTGCAGGCGCCGAGTGCCAATGGCACACAAACGGCTGCACCCAGCAGCTGGAATCTGCGAAGGCTCATAGGACTTGCTTCTTCTCTGTCTTGTTGCGGGTCGAAGGTGCCCGCTTGGGGTTGGAGGACGCGCGCTTCGTGGGCTGCGCAACCTTTTTCTCTTCGCTTCGGCGTTGTGCCTCCGAGGCGACCACGGCAAGAGCGTAACTGACCAGCCGGTCAGTCCATGTATCGATTTGCTGCGTCGATTGGAGCAGCGAGGGGCGCATGAAGTCGATTACCTCCTGCATAAGGAACATCTGGATCGCCATGCCCGCCACCGAGAACGCGAGCCGGTGCATGTCGTCGTCGGCCTTGGGCACCTGCAGGTGCCGGCACAGCACGCCCACCAGCGCCTCGTGCGGCGCCTGGATGTCGCGCTCCAGCTCGATCCTCCACTGGCTCGTGGGCTCAACCATTTCGCGCATGTGCAGCCGCATGCACTGCCGCGCGATCTCGCCGTTCTTGAGCGGCGCGAGGTACCCCTCCATGAAGATGTGCAGCGCCTCTTCCAGCGAAATGCCGGGCGCCGAGAACCGCGCCGTCAGCTCGCGCGGATCGCCGCCCATCGGTTCGGTGAAGGTCGCTGCATAGAGCCCGGCCTTGTCGCCGAAGTAGTAGCTGATGGCCGCGATGTTGGCATTGGCCGCCAGCGCGATCTCGCGCGTGGAGGTCTTGGCGAAGCCTTTTTCGGCGAACAGCGCGAGGGCGGCAAGAAGGATGCGGTTGCGGGCCTCGATGCCGTCGGCGCGGGTGGGGTGGGGTGGCGGGAAGAAGGCAGGCATGGCGCCGCATTGGAGCACATAAATCAATCGATTGATTGACTTGACATGATCCAGCGCATGGCTATTCACCCAGTACGGGTGCCGCTGAAATTCAATGATTCAGGGAGAAGGCCAGATCAAGCTGGCGGGCTGCGGCTTGCAGGCGCTTGTCGAGCGTCCACAGGCGCGTGCCGGGTGTCAGGCGTGCCGCGGCAAGCAGGTGTGCATCGACATAGCCAATACCGATGCCGTGCAAGGTGTGGGTGGCAATGAAGCCCAACACTTCAGTGTCGGTTGCCACGGTGGCCGCGGGCAGAAACTGCAGGGCCTCCAGCACGCTCGCGCGCTGCTTCAGGCTGCCCAGCGCAAGCTCGCCCACCACAAAGGGGTGCCCGAGCACCTGGCCTTGCGCAAGGCTGTCCGCCAGGGCCTTGTTGCCGCGCTGCAGGTGGTCGACCCACACCGAGGTGTCGACCAGGATCACGCCTTGGCGCCCCTGCGGCGTGGCGCGGCTTCGAGTTCGGGTTCGGTGCCGCCGAGCAGCGCAAGCCTTCGGGCGCTCTCGCGTTCGATGAGCGCCTTCAGGGCTTCGCGGATCAGCGTCGACTTTTCCTTCAGGCCGGTCATGAGCTGGGCTTGATCCAGAAGCTGGTCGTCGAGGGTGAGGGTTGTGCGCATGCAGGCTCCTTGGTGCACAATCATCGTAGCATCAAAATGTGCATCAAATGATGCTTGCCGCCGTGCAGCAATCCAGTACGATGCGCCATGCCTCCGCCCGTCGCACCCCCTGCGCTCCCCCTCGACGCCGCCGCCATCCACGCGCTTGCCGCGCGGTCGATGTTCCATTTGTTCTCCAGCATCAGCCAGGGCATGTTCCTGGTCGATCGCAGCGGGCGCATCGTGTGGGTGAACGAGGGCTACAAGCGCTTTCTGCCGTTGCTGGGGTTCTCGTCGGTCGACCAGTTCCTCGGGCAGATGGTCGAAGACGTGATTCCCAACACGCAGATGCGACAGGTGCTCGAAACCGGCAAGCCGATCCTGATCGACCTGCTCACCAACAAGGCGGGCACTTTCGTGGTCAGCCGCATCCCGCTGCACGAGGAGCGCGAAGGCGACGCCGGCTACGTGCTGGGCGACGTGATCGGCGCCATCGGCATCGTGCTGTTCGACCATCCCGAGACCACGCTGCAGCCGCTCATCAGCAAGTTCGCGATGCTGCAGCGCGACCTGGACGACGCGCGGCGCGAGCTGGCCTCACAGCGCGCCAACCCGCTGCTGCAGCACTCGCCCGATGGGCAGCGCCGCGCCAAGTACACCTTTGCCAGCTTCATCGGCAGCAGCCCGGCGGCGGTGGACGTCAAGCGCCATGCGCGGCGCGCGGCGCAGTCGTCGAGCCCGGTGCTGCTGCTGGGCGAAACGGGCACCGGCAAGGAACTGCTGGCGCATGCCATCCACACCGCATCGGCGCGAGCCAGCGGGCCGTTCGTCAGCCTCAACATCGCGGCCGTGCCCGACACGCTGCTCGAGTCCGAGTTCTTCGGTTTTGCGCCCGGCGCCTTCACCGGTGCCGACCGCAAGGGGCGCGAAGGCAAGTTCAAGCTGGCCGACGGCGGAACGCTGTTTCTCGACGAGATCGGCGACATGCCGATGGGCCTGCAGGCCAAGCTGCTGCGTGCGCTGCAGGAGGGCGAGATCGAGCCGCTAGGCTCCAACAAGCTCGTGCCCTTCGATGCGCGCGTGATCGCGGCCACCTCGCGCGACCTGGCTGCGCTGGTGCGCGACGGGCGCTTTCGCGAAGACCTTTACTACCGCCTCAACGTGCTGCCGCTGCGCGTGCCGCCGCTGCGCGAGCGGCGCGGCGACATTCCCGCGTTGGTCGAGGCGCTGAGCGAAGACATGGCGCTGCGCAGCGGCGACGCGCCGCCCGAGCTGATGCCCGACGCGCTGGCGCTGTTGGCCGCGCAGCACTGGCGCGGCAACACACGCGAACTGCGCAACGTGCTGGAGCAGCTCAGCATGCGCAGCGACATGCAGCGCATCGACGCGGACGAGATCAAGCGCGTGCTGGCCGAAACCGGGCTGGAGAAGATCGCCGCGCCGGAGCCGATCGCTTCTTCGGCCAGCGGTGCCGACGAAGCCACCAGCCTGCTGCGCCCGCTGGCCGAGCAGATCGCCGAACTGGAGCGCCGCGCCATCGACGCGGCGATGGCGTCCACCGGCGGCAACAAGCTGGCCGCCTCGCGCCTGCTCGGCATCTCGCGCGCGACCCTCTACGACCGGATGACGACGACCGGCTGAGTGCCCCGCGAGGCGCTGGAAAACCCTGAACAAAAATCAGACAACTGTCTGAAATAAAGGCATTCAGATCGTCTGCAGGCCACACAAAACTATAGAGTTACAAGGGAAATCCCTTTGAAATCAACAGTGTGGCGGTTGGCATGAACTGTGCAATATTCAGTCATTCCAACCAGGAGACACATCCATGATCCGTCGCCACCTCATCGCGGCCGCCGCCCTGAGCACGATTGCCGCAGCCGTTACGGCCCACGCGCAAACCAACGAAGTCCGCATCGCCCACATCTACAGCAAGACCGGCCCGCTCGAGGCCTACGGCAAGCAGACCGCGGTCGGCCTGCAGATGGGTCTGGAGTACGCCACGGGCGGCACCATGATGGTCAACGGCAAAAAGATCGTGCTGATCGAAAAGGACGACCAGGGCAAGCCCGACCTGGGCAAGTCGCTGCTCGCAGCCGCCTACTCGGATGACAAGGCCGCGCTGGCAATCGGCCCGACGTCGTCGGGCGTGGCGCTCGCGATGCTGCCGGTGGCCGAGGAGTACAAGAAGATCCTGATCGTCGAGCCCGCGGTGGCCGACTCGATCACCGGCGACAAGTGGAACAAGTACATCTTCCGCACCGGCCGCAACAGCTCGCAGGACGCGATCTCCAACGCAGTGGCGATCGACAAGCCGGGCGTCACCGTCGCCACGCTCGCGCAAGACAACGCCTTCGGCCGCGATGGCGTGAAGGCCTTCGCCAGCGCGATCAAGAAAGCCAAGCTCGCGCACGAGGAATACCTGCCGCCCGCGACCACCGACTTCACGGCCGGCGCGCAACGCCTGATCGACAAGCTCAAGGATCAGCCGGGCCGCAAGATCATCTGGATCGTGTGGGCCGGCGCCGGCAACCCGTTCAAGATCGTCGACCTCGACCTCAAGCGCTACGGCATCGAGATCGCCACCGGCGGCAACATTTTGCCGGCCATGGCCGCCTACAAGGCGCTGCCGGGCATGGAAGGCGCGGCCTACTACTACTTCGGCATTCCGAAGAACCCGGTCAACGAGGCGATGGTGGCGCAGCACTACCAGCAGTTCAAGACGCCGCCGGACTTCTTCACCGCCGGCGGCTTCTCGGCCGCGATGGCTGCCGTCACCGCACTCAAGAAGACGGGCGGCGACGCCAGCGCCAACAAGCTCATCCCCGCCATGGAAGGCATGAGCTTCGACACGCCCAAGGGCAAGATGACCTTCCGCAAGGAAGACCACCAGGCGATGCAGTCGATGTACCACTTCAAGATCAAGGTCGACCCGGCGTTCGCGTGGGGCGTGCCCGAGCTGGTCCACGAGATCAAGCCTGAAGAGATGGACATCCCCATCAAAAACAAAAAGTAGAGGCTCGCCCCCAGGCTGCGCGCACTTCGTGTCGCGCACGCCTTCCCCCTGCCGGGGGCAACACCAGCGGCCCGGCAGAGCCGGTTCCGCGGTGTTCTTGAAGGTTCATGCCGCGCCCGAGGAAGCGCAGCTCCCTGTCCCGCCCCGGATGGCCGCCGGGCGGAGCGCCAGCTTGCGCCCTTGCGGCGCGAGAGCGGCGCTGCCAACGGTCGATTCGTCAGCAAGCAAGCGTTCGATACACCTACAAAAGAAGGAGACAGCGATGGCAGCGATGCGATGGAAAAACTGGAAGGGATTGGCCGCGGCGGTAGCGATGACGATGGCGGCGCAGGTCACGACGGCAGCGGTGCCGCTGCCGGGGCTGGGCGCCAACCCGGCAGAGGTGAGCGTGTCCGGCCTGTCCGCGGGCGGCTTCATGGCGGTGCAACTGCACGTGGCCTATTCGGCCACCTTCAAGCGCGGCGCCGGCGTCGTGGCCGGCGGGCCGTTCTACTGCGCCGAGGGCTCGGTGGTCAATGCCACCGGGCGCTGCATGACGCACAGCACCAGCATCCCCGTCTCGACGCTCGTGAGCACCACCAACAGCTGGGCTGCCAGCGGTGCGATCGACCCGGTGTCTAACCTGACCGCCTCGAAGGTGTACCTGTTCTCCGGCACCTCGGACAACACCGTCAAGCAGGCGGTGATGGACGACCTCAAGACCTACTACCAGAGCTTCGTGCCTGCGGCCAACACGGTCTACAAGAACAACATCGGTTCCGGCCATGCGATGGTCACCGACGACTATGGCGGCGCCTGCAGCACCACCGCCGCGCCCTACATCAACAACTGCGGCTTCGACCTGGCGGGCGAGATCCTGCAGCAGCTCTACGGGCCGCTGAACGCGCGCAACAACGGCACGCTGGGCGGCAGCTTCACCGAGTTCAACCAGTCGGAGTTCATCACCGGCCACGGCGTGGCCGCCACCGGCTGGATCTACGTGCCGCAGGCCTGCACGACGACGTCGTGCCGCGTGCACCTGGTGCTGCATGGCTGCAAGCAGAACTACACCGACGTGAGCGACCAGTACGTGAAGAAGACCGGCTACAACCGCTGGGCCGACACCAACAACATCGTCCTGATCTACCCGCAGACCAGCACCGCCGCCACCAACAGCTGCTGGGACTGGTGGGGCTACGACAGCGCGAACTATGCGAAGAAGTCGGGCCCGCAGATGGCGGCGCTCAAGGCCATGGTCGATCGCGTGACCGGCTCCGGCGGCGGCTCGTCGCTGCCGGCGCCGACCGGCGTGGGCACCTCGGGCGCGACCAGCAGCAGCATGGTGATCGGCTGGAACGGCGTCGCGGGCGCCAGCGGCTACAACGTCTATCGCGGCGGCAGCAAGGTCAACGCCACGCCCGTCGCCGGCACCAGCTACACCGACAGCGGCCTGACTGCGTCCACGACCTACAGCTGGACGGTGACCGCACTGAACGCCAGCAACGTCGAGGGCGCGATGTCGACCGCGGCCACAGGCGCCACCACCGCGGGCAGCGGCGGCGGCGGAACCTGCTACACGGCGAGCAACTACGCGCACACGCTGGCCGGGCGCGCCTATGCGTTGTGGGGCTTCACCTACGCCTACGGCTCGGCCCAGGCCATGGGCCTGTGGAACATCTACGTAAACACTACGCTGAAGCAGACCGGGCCCGGCTACTACGTGATCGGCAGCTGTTGAGGCCGATCGCCGTCGACCTACTTCTTTTGATTTGCAAATGACCAACGATGCTTGAGACCCGAGACCTGACCATCCGCTTCGGCGGGCACGTGGCCGTCAACAACGTGAGCTGCGCCTTCGCGCCGGGCACGCTGACGGCCATCGTCGGCCCGAACGGTGCGGGCAAGACCACCTACTTCAACCTGATCTCGGGCCAGCTCAAGGCGAGCGCGGGCACGGTGCTGCTCGACGGGCAATCGCTCGCGGGCATGTCGCCGTCGGCGCGCACGCACGCGGGCCTGGGCCGGGCGTTTCAGCTGACCAACCTGTTCCCGAACCTCACGGTGCTGGAGAACGTGCGCCTGGCGGTGCAGGCCACGCGCGACGGCGCGCACCGGCGCGGGCTCAACCTGTGGAGCATCTGGAGCGACCACAAGGCGCTGACCGCACGGGCCGACGAACTGCTCGCGCAGATCAACCTGAAGGCAAAAGAGCACGCCACCGTGGCGAGCCTGCCGCACGGCGACCAGCGCAAGCTCGAAGTGGCATTGCTGATGGCGCTGGAGCCCAAGGTGTTCATGTTCGACGAACCGACCGCCGGCATGAACGCGGCCGAGGCGCCGGTCATCCTCGATCTGATCCGCCAGCTGAAGCGGGACAAGACCAAGACCATCCTGCTGGTCGAACACAAGATGGACGTGGTGCGCGAGCTGGCCGACCGCATCATCGTGCTGCACAACGGCACGCTGGTGGCCGACGGCGAGCCGGCCGAGGTGATCGCCTCGCCGGTGGTGCAAGAGGCCTACCTGGGCATTGCGAAGGAGGCTGCATGAGCGCCAACCTGTTGGAACTGCAAGGCGTGCACACGCACATCGGGGCGTATCACATCCTGCATGGCGTCGACCTCGCCGTGCCCCGTGGCCAGCTCACCATGCTGCTCGGGCGCAACGGCGCCGGCAAGACGACCACGCTGCGAACCATCATGGGCCTGTGGCATGCGTCGCAGGGCAGGGTGCGCTTCGGCCATGACCCGGATCGGGACATCACGGCCATGCGCACGCCCGACATCGCCGCGCTCGGCATTGCCTACGTGCCCGAGACCATGGGCATCTTCTCCGACCTCACGGTCAAGGAGAACATGCTGCTCGCCGCGCGCAGCGCGAAGAATGCCGATGGCATCGACGACACGCGGCTGAAGTGGATCTTCAAGCTCTTCCCCGCGGTGGAGAAGTTCTGGAACCACCCGGCCGGCAAGCTCTCGGGCGGGCAGAAGCAGATGCTGGCCGTGTCGCGCGCCATCGTGGAGCCGCGCGAGCTGCTCATCATCGACGAGCCCAGCAAGGGCCTGGCGCCCGTGATGATCAACAACATGATCGACGCCTTCGCCGAACTGAAGCGAAGCGGCGTGACGATCCTGCTGGTGGAACAGAACATCAACTTCGCGCAGCGCCTGGGCGACACGGTGGCCGTGATGGACAACGGCCGCGTGGTGCACAGCGGCAGCATGGCCGCGTTCTCGGCCGATGCGCAACTGCAGCAATCGCTGCTCGGACTGGCCCTATGAAACTCGACTTCGACTGGAAGCCGCTGCTTCTCGCTCCCATCCTCGCATTGGTCGCGCTGCCGCTCACCGGCTCGTTCTCGACCTGGCTCACGCTCACGGTGGCGGGCCTGGCGATGGGCATGATCATCTTCATCATCGCCTCGGGCCTGACGCTGGTGTTCGGGCTGATGGACGTGCTCAATTTCGGCCACGGCGTGTTCATCGCGCTCGGTGCCTTCGTGGCCAGCAGCGTGCTCGGCCTGATGGGCGACTGGACGGGCTCGGGCGAGCTGTGGCGCAACCTGGTGGCCGTGTTCCCGGCGATGCTGGTCGCGATGGCGGTGGCCGGTGTTGTCGGCCTCGCGTTCGAGCGCTTCATCGTGCGGCCGGTGTACGGCCAGCACCTGAAGCAGATCCTCATCACGATGGGCGGCATGATCATCGGCGAGGAGCTCATCAAGGTGATCTGGGGCCCGGCGCAGATTCCGCTGCCCTTGCCCGAAGCCTTGCGCGGCTCGGTGCTGGTGGCCGATGCGGCCATCGGCAAGTACCGGCTGCTCGCGGTGGTGGTCGGCCTCGTGGTGTTCGGCCTGCTCGCATGGACGCTGGGCCGCACCAAGATCGGCCTCCTGATCCGCGCCGGCGTGCAGGACCGCGAGATGGTCGAGTCGCTCGGCTACCGCATCGGCCGGCTGTTTGTCGGCGTGTTCGTGGTCGGCAGTGCGCTGGCGGGCCTCGGAGGCGTGATGTGGGGGTTGTTCCAGCAGAACCTGGTGCCGCAGATGGGGGCGCAGGTCAACGTGCTGATCTTCATCGTGATCATCATCGGCGGGCTGGGCTCGACCGGCGGGGCGCTCATTGGCGCGCTGCTGGTGGGTCTCATGACCAACTACATCGGGTTTCTCGTGCCCACGCTCACGCAGTTCGCGAGCATTTTCCTGATGGTGGCCGTGCTGCTGTGGCGGCCGCAGGGCGTGTACCCGGTCACGAACCGTTGATGAAGAAGAGACCCCGACCATGTTCCTGAAACGTCTTCTCTCCAACGACACGCCGCGCAGCCGCCTGCTCGCGCTGCTGCTGGTCGCGCTGTTCATCGCGCTGGCCTTTGCGCCTTTCATCTTCCCGGGCGTCAAGGCGCTCAGCGTGGCGGCCAAGGTGCTGGTGTTCGTCGTGCTGGTGGCGAGCTTCGACCTGCTGCTGGGCTACACCGGCATCGTGAGCTTCGCGCACACGATGTTCTTCGGCATCGGTGCCTATGGCATCGCGATCTCGGCGACACGGCTCGGCGCCGGATGGGGTGCGCTGCTGACCGGGCTGGGCGCGTCGCTCGTGGTGTCGCTGGTGCTGTCCTTTGCGATCGGGCTGTTCTCGCTGCGGGTGCGCGCGATCTTCTTCGCGATGATCACGCTGGCGGTGGCGTCGGCATTCCAGACGCTGGCCTCGCAGCTGTCGGACTTCACCGGTGGCGAGGATGGCCTGACCTTCAAGCTGCCCGAGCTGATCTCGCCGAGCTTCGAGTTTGCCGATGAGCCGTTCCTGGGCGTGTCGCTCGACGGGCGGCTGCTGTGCTACTACATGCTGTTCGTGGTGGCCGTGGTGCTGGTGCTCGCGCTGCTGCGCATCGTGAACTCGCCGTTCGGCCGCGTGCTGCAGGCGATCCGCGAGAACGAGTTCCGCGCCGAGGCCATCGGCTACCGCGTGGTGGTGTACCGCACCACAGCCGCCGTGCTGTCGGCGCTGTTCGCCACGCTGGCCGGCGCGATGCTCGCGATCTGGCTGCGCTACAACGGGCCCGACACCTCGCTGAGCTTCGAGATCATGGTCGATGTGCTGCTGATCGTGGTGATCGGGGGCATGGGCACGATCTACGGCGCGGTGATCGGCGCCACCTTGTTCGTGGTGGCGCAGAGCTACCTGCAGGATTTGCTGCGGCTCGGTAGCGAGGCCGCGAGCGGGCTGCCCTGGCTTTCTGCGCTGCTGTCGCCCGACCGCTGGCTGTTGTGGCTGGGGGTGCTGTTCGTGCTGTCGGTGTACTACTTCCCGACCGGCATCGTCGGCCGCCTGCGGGCGAGGGCATTGGGGGCGCCGAGATGAACATGTCCTCGTCGAACTACGTGCAGCTTCTGGGCCGCGAGATCCACTTCATGGACTGGGGCCCGCGCGAGGGCGAGGTCATCGTGGCCTGGCACGGGCTGGCGCGCACCGGGCGCGACATGGACGAGCTGGCACTGCACTTTGCCGAGCGGGGCTTTCGCGTGCTGTGCCCCGACACCATCGGCCGCGGCCTGAGCCAATGGAGCACGGCGCCTGACGACGAGTACCAGCTCTCGTTCTACGCGCAACTCGCCGACGCGTTCTGCGAGCAGCTCGCGCTCGACCGCCTGCATTGGGTCGGCACCTCGATGGGTGGCGCGATCGGCATGGTGTGCGCGTCGGGGCTGGCGCAGCCGCGCATGAAGCAGCGCATCGCCAGCCTGGTGCTCAACGACAACGCGCCCGAGCTTGCGCAATCGGCGATCGAACGCATCCGCTCCTATGCCGGCAGTCCGCCGGCCTTCGACAGCGTGCTGGAGCTCGAAGCCTTCTTCCGCACCGTCTACAAGCCCTACGGCTGGCTCAGCGATGCGCAATGGCGCCGCCTGACCGAAACCTCGACCCGCCGCCTGCCTGACGGCCGTGTGACGCCGCACTACGACCCGGCGATGGTGCGGCAGTTTGTCGCGCATCCGGACGACTACAGGATCTGGCCGCACTACGACGCGATCGACGCGCCGGTCCTGTGCCTGCGCGGGATCGATTCCGACCTGGTGCGGCCCGAAACCCTCGCCGCGATGCGCGGCCGTGGGCCCGGCGCGCGGGGCGGTTTGCAGGTGCTGGAGGTGCCGGGCTGTGGCCATGCGCCGGCGCTCAACGTGCCCGGGCATCTGGAGCCGATCGAGGCTTTCATTCGCGCCGCTGCAGGCTGAGCGGGTTCGCGCCACAATCGCGCGCCCAACCACACAGCAGAAAAGCCAGCCATGTCCCTCACGATGTACGACGCCTCCGTCACCGTCTTCCTGCACAACCTGAAGCAGCTCTCGCACCTGCTCGACAAGGGCCTGGCGCACGCGCAGGCCACTGGCATCGACCCGGCCACGCTGGTGCAGGCCAGGCTGGCCGAAGACATGCGGCCGCTGTCGTTCCAGATCCAGGGCGCGAGCGACGCGAGCAAGCTGGCCGTGGTGCGCCTCACCGGCGTCGCGGCGCCGAGCTTTGCCGACACCGAAACCACCTTCGAAGAACTGCAGGCGCGCATCGCCAACACCCGAGGCTGGCTGCAGAGCGTGCCGCGCGAAGCGTTCGAAGGCAGCGAGGAGCGCACCTTCACCATGAAGGCCGGCGCCACCGAGCTCGCCTTTGTCGGCCAGCCCTACCTGCTGCACTTTGCGTTGCCGAACTTCTTCTTTCACGTGACGACCGCGTACGACATCCTGCGCCACAAGGGCGTGCAGATCGGCAAGCGCGACTACCTCGGCCGCGCCTGAGCGGCGGGCGGCATGGTCTTTGGCGCTTGCGCGGCCGATGGCTGCGCAGCCGCGCCAGGATGCACCAGCACCCAGAGGATGCGGCACTGGCCGACCAGCAATGCCACCAGAAGCAGCATGCCGAGCGGCCCGAAGTCGCCGCGCACGCCCATGAACGCCTCGAACAACAGCGAAGCGACGGCGCCCAGCGCGACGATGCAGGCGAGCAGGGCGAGGACGGTGACGGCAACCTTGAAGACGCGTTTCATGTGCCATGAGAATGACGCGTCCGGCAGTCGCGGTCAAGTCGCCGGATGGTGCAGATGCGACATCTTCCGTTCGCAATAGGCCGCGCCGCTAGAGCGGCAGTTGCGTCGTCGACAGCACCTGCTTCAACACCATGAAGGTGCGAATCTGCCGCACACCTGGCAGGTACAGCAACTGTTCGGCGTGCAGCCGGTTGTAGCTGTCGTTGTCGCGGGTTCGCACCAACATGAAATAGTCGAACTCGCCGGTGACCACGTGGCACTCGAGGCAACCCGACACCTTCTGCACGGCTTTCTCGAAATCGGCGAAGGACTCGGGCGTGGAGCGGTCCAGCACCACGCCGATCATCACCAGCGTGCCGTAGTCGAGCGCCTGCGCGTCGAGCAGCGCGACGACGCGCTTGATCAAGCCCATGGCCTTGAGGCGTTCGACCCGGCGCAGACAGGCCGGCGCACTCAGGTTGACCTTGGCGGCCAGTGCCACGTTGGACACCGAGGCATCGCGCTGCAGCGCGCGAAGGATCGCCCGGTCGGTACGATCAAGTTCATCCTTGGCGGACAATTTTGTTGTGCTCATCGATCAATTCTCGGAATAAATATCGACAGATGCTAAATCCGATGGAGATTGATTTCTCAAAAGGCAATAAATTCGCAACCATCGAAAGTCTGAATCTTCCTACGATTCCCCTCACGTCTTGAACAAGGAATCGTCCCGTGAACCTGCAGAAATTCCCGCGCCACCCACTCACCTTCGGCCCTACGCCGATCCAGCCGCTCAAGCGGCTCAGCGCCCACCTCGGCGGCAAGGTCGAGCTCTATGCCAAGCGCGAAGATTGCAACAGCGGCCTGGCTTTCGGCGGCAACAAGACACGCAAGCTCGAGTACCTGATCCCCGAAGCGCTCGAGGGTGGCTACGACACGCTGGTGTCGATCGGCGGCATCCAGTCGAACCAGACCCGGCAGGTGGCCGCGGTGGCGGCGCACCTGGGCCTGAAGTGCGTGCTGGTGCAGGAGAACTGGGTCAACTATTCCGATGCGGTGTACGACCGCGTCGGCAACATCGAGATGTCGCGCATCATGGGCGCCGACGTGCGGCTCGACGCGGCCGGCTTCGACATCGGCATCCGCAAGAGCTGGCAGGACGCAATGGACAGCGTGCGCCAGGCCGGCGGCAAGCCGTTCCCCATTCCCGCCGGCTGCTCCGAGCATCCGAAAGGCGGCCTTGGCTTCGTCTCATTCGCCGAAGAAGTGCGGCAGCAGGAGGCCGAGCTGGGCTTCAAGTTCGACTACATCGTGACCTGTGCCGTCACCGGCAGCACGCAGGCCGGCATGGTGGTGGGTTTTGCGGCCGACGGACGTGCCGACCGCGTGATCGGCATCGACGCATCGGCCAAGCCGCAACAGACCTTCGACCAGATCCTGCGCATTGCGAAGAGCACGGCGAAGCTGGTCGAACTGGAGCGCGACATCACCGAAAAGGACGTGGTGCTCGATACACGCTTCGGTGGCCCGGAATATGGGCTGCCGAACGAAGGCACGCTCGAGGCGATCCGCCTCTGCGCGCGCATGGAAGCGATGCTGACCGACCCGGTGTACGAGGGCAAGTCGATGCACGGCATGATCGAGAAGGTGCGGCTCGGTGAATTCCCCGCGGGCTCGAAGGTGCTGTATGCACACCTTGGTGGCGTGCCGGCGCTCAACGCCTACAGCTTCATCTTCCGCAACGGCTGAAGCAAACCTTCACCGGCGCCTGCGCCTCAGCAGCAGCGCCCCTTGCCACCGCCGTAGCGGGCCTCCTGCCGCTCGCGAAAGAAGGCCTCGTAGCTCATCGGTGCCTGCTCCGGGTGCGTGCGGCCCATGTGGCGCAGGTAGGTGTCGTAGTCCGGCTGGCCCACCATCAGGCGCAGTGTTGCGCCCAGCGAGCGCGCCAGGTAGCGCCCGGCCTCCGGCAGCGTGGCGCCCGGCGCTCCCATCATGACGCGGCCGAAGGCAGCAGCGGCTCGAAGGGCGTTTCGCGCGCGGTCGGCTTGTGGGCCGCGCGTGCAGCAAGCGAGGTGCGCACGCTGTAGAACAGCACGCTCAGCACCACGAAGATGAAGAGCGCGCACAGGGCAGCATCGAGCCGGTCGTTGAAGATGATGCGCGACATGGCTTCGGGCGTCTTCGCCGGCGCGATGAGCACGCCCTGCGCCAGGCCGTCGGCGTACTTGGCGGCATGGGCCAGGAAGCCGACCTTGGGGTCGGACGAGAAGATCTTCTGCCAGCCCGCGGTCAAGGTGCACGCCAGCAGCCAGACGGCAGGCACCACCGTCACCCACGCATAGCGCTCGCGCTTCATGCGGAACAGCACCACGGTGCCCAGCATCAGCGCCACCGCGGCCAGCATCTGGTTGGAGATGCCGAACAGCGGCCACAGCGTGTTGATGCCGCCCAGCGGATCGACCACACCCTGGTAGAGGAAGTAGCCCCAGGCCGCGACTGTCAGGGCGGTGGCCACCAGGTTGGCCGGCCATGAGTCGGTGCGCTTGAGCGCCGGCACGAAGCTGCCCAGCAGATCCTGCAGCATGAAGCGCCCGGCGCGCGTGCCGGCGTCCACCGCCGTCAGGATGAACAGCGCCTCGAACAGGATGGCGAAGTGGTACCAGAAGGCCATCATGGCCGGCCCGCCGATGGCCTGGTGCAGGATGTGCGCCATGCCCACGGCGAGGGTCGGCGCGCCGCCGGTGCGGCCGAGGATGGTGGTCTCGCCCACGTCCTTGGCGGTCTGCAGCAGCATCTCGGGCGTGACCATGAAGCCCCAGCTCGAGATGGTCTGCGCCACCGCCGCCGGTGTGGTGCCGACCAGCGCCGCCGGGCTGTTCATCGCAAAGTACACGCCTGGCTCGATGCAGGAGGCAGCCACCAGCGCCATCACCGCGACGAAGGATTCGGCCAGCATGCCGCCGTAGCCGATGAAGCGCGCATGGCGTTCGTTGTCGAGCATCTTGGGCGTGGTGCCCGAAGAGATCAGCGCATGGAAGCCCGACACCGCGCCGCAGGCGATGGTGATGAAGAGGAAGGGGAACAGGCTGCCCGACCACACCGGGCCGTTGCCCTGCGCGAACTGGGTGATGGCGGGCATCTGCAGCGTCGGCGCGACGAACACGATGCCGATCGCCAGTGCGACGATGGTGCCGATCTTCAGAAAGGTCGACAGGTAATCACGCGGCGCCAGCAGCAGCCACACCGGCAGGCTGGCGGCGATGAAGCCGTAGCCGATCAGCATCCAGGTCAGCGCCTTGCCGTCGAAGGTGAAAAGCGGCGCCCAGGTGGCGCTCTGGCTCACGGCCTGGCCGCCGAAGATCGCGAGCATCAGCAGCACGAACCCGATCACCGAGACCTCGCCGATGCGCCCAGGCCGGATGTAGCGCAGGTACACGCCCATGAACACCGCCACCGGAATCGTCGCCGCCACCGTGAAGGTGCCCCAGGGCGATTCGGCCAGTGCCTTCACCACGATCAGCGCCAGCACCGCGAGGATGATGATCATGATCATGAAGGTGCCGAACAGCGCGATCATCCCCGGCACGACACCCATTTCCTGCTTGATCAGGTCGCCGAGCGAGCGGCCGTCGCGCCGTGTCGAGATGAACAGGATGATGAAGTCCTGCACCGCACCTGCGAACACCACGCCGGCCAGGATCCAGAGCAGGCCCGGCAGGTACCCCATCTGTGCCGCGAGCACCGGGCCGACCAGCGGGCCGGCGCCGGCGATGGCCGCGAAGTGGTGGCCGAACAGCACGTTCTTGTCGGTCGGCACGTAGTCCAGGCCGTCGTTGTGGCGGTGCGCCGGCGTCTTGCGGTTGCCGTCCAGACCCAGTACCTTGTCGGCAATGAAGAGGCTGTAGTAGCGGTAGGCGATCAGGTAGGTGCAAAGGGCTGCGACCACGACCCACAAGGCGTTGATCGCCTCGCCGCGGGCCAGGGCCACCGTTCCCAATGCGAATGCGCCGATCACGGCCACGATGAGCCACACCAGATGGCGGCGGATGTTGTGCATGCGGATGTCTCCTTGGTATATGTCCCGAAGGAGTGTCGCGAGCCTGCGCCGCGCGGGCATCCGTCGCACCGCGCGGGTGGGCTGCGTGGCATTGCGTAATGGAAAACCCGGAAAAAGACGGATTCCTGCATGGCGATCGGTGCGCGCCTGCAGATTGCAGGAATGCTGCGCTGCCTACTGCGTAGCATCTGTCCACCCGATTCAACGCCCCTCGCTGGAGACCTACATGACCGATTTGTTCGAAAACCCGATGGGCCTGCAAGGCTTCGAGTTCGTCGAGTTCGCCTCACCCACGCCCGACACGCTGGAGCCCTTCTTCGAGAAGCTGGGTTTCTCGCTGGTGGCCAGGCACCGTTCCAAGGATGTCGTGCTGTACCGCCAGGGCGACATCAACTTCATCGTCAACCGCGAACCCAACAGCCCGGCCGCGTACTTCGCCGCCGAGCACGGGCCTTCGGCTTGCGGCATGGCGTTTCGCGTCAAGGATTCGCACAAGGCCTACGCCCGCGCGCTGGAACTGGGCGCGCAGCCGATCGAGATTGCAACCGGCCCGATGGAGCTGCGCCTGCCTGCCATCAAGGGCATCGGCGGCGCGCCGCTGTACCTGATCGACCGCTTCGAGGACGGCAAGTCGATCTACGACATCGACTTCGAGTTCATCGAGGGCGTGGAGCGCCATCCGCCGGGCCACGGCCTGAAGGTGATCGACCACCTGACGCACAACGTCTACCGCGGCCGCATGACCTTCTGGGCCAACTTCTACGAGAAGATCTTCAACTTCCGCGAGATCCGTTACTTCGACATCCAGGGCGAGTACACGGGCCTCACGTCCAAGGCGCTGACGGCGCCCGACGGCAAGATCCGCATCCCGCTGAACGAGGAATCGTCCAAGGGCTCGGGCCAGATCGAGGAGTACCTCATGAAGTTCAACGGCGAAGGCATCCAGCACATCGCCCTCCTGAGCGACAACCTGATCGACACCATCGACCGGATCGGGCTTGCCGGCGTTCCGCTGATGACCGCGCCGAACGACATCTACTACGAGATGCTCGAGACGCGCCTGCCGGGCCACGGCGAGCCGATCGCCGAACTGCAGGCCCGAGGCATCCTGCTGGACGGCACCACCGAAGGCGGCCAGCCGCGCCTGCTGCTGCAGATTTTTTCGGAGACGGCGTTCGGCGGCCCGGTGTTCTTCGAGTTCATCCAGCGCAAGGGCGACTACAGCGACGGTTTCGGCGAGGGCAACTTCAAGGCTCTGTTCCAGTCGATCGAGCGCGACCAGGTGCGCCGCGGCGTGTTGCAGACCAGCTAGCACCATGCTGCAGCAACTCAAAGAGTTGGACACCGACATGGCCAAGACGAAACATGGCCTGGCCGCTGGCGATGCGGCCCGGCCCGAACGCGCGGACTGGACCATCGACCAGGGCTGGGACGCCTACACCGGCGCCGAACATGGCGTCTGGAAAACCCTGTTCGAGCGTCAGTCGAAACTGCTGCCCGGCCGCGCCTGCGACGAGTTCGTCGAAGGCATGCGCAACCTGCCGATCGGGGCAGACGAGATCCCAGATTTCCGCAGGCTGAGCGATGTCCTCATGAAAAAGACCGGTTGGCAGGTGGTGGCGGTGCCGGGCCTGGTGCCCGACGAGGTGTTCTTTGAGCATCTGGCACACCGGCGCTTTCCGGCCGGCCACTTCATCCGCAAGCCGAACGAGCTGGACTACCTGGAAGAGCCCGACGTGTTCCACGACGTGTTCGGCCATGTGCCCATGCTGATGAATCCGGCCATTGCCGACTACATCCAGGCCTATGGCGAAGGCGGCTTGCGCGCGCAAAAGCTCGGCGTGCTCGACAAGCTGGCGCGGGTGTACTGGTACACGGTCGAGTTCGGTCTCCTCAAGCAGGCCGACGGCCTGCGCATTTACGGCGCCGGCATCGCCTCGTCGTTCACCGAGACGGTTTTTTCGCTGGACGACGCATCGCCCAATCGCATCGGCTTCGATCTTGAGCGCGTCATGCGAACCAACTACCGGATCGACGATTTCCAGGAAAGCTACTTCGTCATCGACAACCTGGATCAGCTGCTCGAACTCGCAAAGATCGACTTCGCGCCGCTGTACCAGCGCATTGCCGGGCAGCCCGACTACCAGCCCGGCACGGTGCTCGCGTCCGACGCCGTGCTCGCAAGAGGCACCGGCCGGTATCACGACGCCAAGCGCGCTGAAGCGAAAGCATGAGTCTTGTCTGGCAGCCATCCTCGTGGAGAAGTCACACCGCGCTGCAGATGCCGTCGTATCACGACACGCATGCGCTGCAGGAGACGGAGCGGCGCCTTTCCGGCCTGCCGTCACTGATCTTTCCGGGTGAAATCTCGCAGCTGCGTGAGCGTCTCGCGGCCGTGTCCCGGGGCGAGGCCTTCCTGCTGCAGGGCGGGGATTGCGCCGAGAGTTTCGATGAATACGGCCAGGGGCCGGTGGAGTCCACCTTCCGCGTAATTCTTCAGATGGCCGTCGTGCTGACCTACGCCGCGGCCTGCCCGGTGGTGAAAGTCGGGCGCATTGCCGGGCAGTTCGCCAAACCGCGTTCCTCCGACACGGAAGTGCAGGACGGGGTGGCATTGCCCTCCTACCGCGGGGACATCATCAACGGCAGTGCGTTCACGGCGGACGCGCGGCAGCCTGACCCCACTCGGCTGCTGACGGCGTACTCGCATTCAGCGACCACGCTGAACCTGCTGCGCGCCCTGGCCCAAGGCGGTTTCGCCGATCTGCACGAAGTGCATCGATGGACCGCGGACTTCGTCCGTTCGAGTCCGCAGGGCGAGCGCTTCGAAGAGCTCGCCGATCGCATCACCCAGTCGCTGGCGTTCATGGAAGCGTGCGGGTTCGACGCGCGCCGGACGCCGCAACTGCACGCGGTCGAGTTCTACACCTCGCACGAGGCCTTGCTCCTGCACTACGAGGAGGCGCTGACGCGCTTCAACGAGCGGACTGGCAGCTGGTACGGCGGCTCGGCTCACATGCTCTGGCTGGGCGAGCGCACGCGCCGGCTCGATGGTGCCCATGTCGAGTACTTGCGCGGCCTGGGCAACGCGATCGGTGTGAAGCTGGGGCCATCCGCCAGCCCGGACGACGTGCTTCGGCTCATGGATGTACTGGATCCAGATCAGGAGCCCGGCCGGCTGGTGCTGATCACGCGCATGGGAAGCGACAGGGTGGCGGATCGATTGCCGCCTCTTCTGCGTGCCGTTCGCCGCGCCGGACGCACGCCGGTCTGGTGTTGCGACCCGATGCACGGCAACACCGTGACTTCGTCCAACGGCTTCAAGACGCGAGACTTCGAACGCATCCTCCAGGAACTCCGGGGCTTCTTTGCCGCGCACGGGCAGGAAGGCACCTACGCCGGAGGCCTGCACTTCGAGATGACCGGGCAGGACGTCACCGAATGCCGCGGTGGCGCGCAGGAACTGACCGACGAAGGGCTGTCGGCGCGCTATAGGAGTGCCTGCGATCCACGACTGAATGGGTCGCAGAGCCTGGAACTGGCGTTCCAGATTGCAGCCGTGCTCAAGGCTGCACACAAGTCGGGCTGAAGAACTCCTAGGATGAGGCCATGAAAAAGTCAGACACGAACCAAGGCCAGCCGGCATCGCAACTCATCTCGAAAAGAATCGCCGAACTCGGGGACTGGCGTGGGGAAACCCTTGGCAGGATGCGCAAGCTCATCAAGGAAGCAGACCCGGACGTCGTCGAGGAGTGGAAGTGGATGGGCACGCCGGTGTGGTCGCACGACGGCATCCTCTGCACCGGCGAATCCTACAAGGACAAGGTGAAGCTGACCTTCGCCAAGGGCGCGTCGCTGAAGGATCCGGCCCGTCTCTTCAACGCGAGCCTCGACGGCAACGCACGCCGCGCGATCGACATCCACGAAGGAGAAGAAGTCGACGAGTCCGCCTTCAAGGCGCTCATTCGCCAAGCGATCGACCTCAACAGTTCCCGCAAGTCGAAACCTAGCCGCGATCGAACTGGCGAGCGTGCTCCACCGCGTACTTGATCAGCTCGGCCTGGCCTTCGATACCGAGCCGGCGCTTGATGCTCTGGCGGTGCGCCTCGACCGTGCGCACGCTCAGGTTCAGGTCGCGCGCGATCTGCTTGCTCGACTCGCCGCGGCCCAGCGCTGAAAGGATCTCGCTCTCGCGCGGCGTGAGCAGCGGCTTGGGCGCCTGGTTGCGGAACAGCCGCTGCGAGACGGCCGGGCTCAGGAAGGTGCCGCCCGCGGCCACGGCTTCGATGGCGGCGACGATCTCGGACGCCGGTGCGTCCTTCAGCACATAGCCGCGCGCGCCGGCCTGCAAGGCCTGCTGCACGTACTCGGGGTTGTCGTACATGCTGAGCATCACCACGCGCGCCGCCGGCTGGCGCTGCTGGAGCAGCGCGGCCAGCTCGATGCCGTTCATGTCCTTCATGCCGACATCCGCCAGCACGATGTCCGGCTGCAGCGACTCGATGGCGTTCAAGGCTTCGGCGGCACTGCCTGCCTCGCCGACGATCTCGAGCGTCGGCAGCGGATCGAGGCGGGCGCGCAGGCCGTCGCGCACCAGCGGGTGGTCGTCGACCAGGAACAGGCGAATCACGGCGCGCTGCGTCATGCGGGTTCCGCGCCGTCCGCCGGCACGTCGGCCAGGATCGATGTACCGCTGCCGCCCGAGCGCACGCGCAGGCGCCCACCGATGGCTGCCACGCGCTCACGCATGTTGCGCAGGCCGATGCCGCGGCGCGGATCGAGCTGCATGGCATCGACATCGAAGCCGGTGCCGTCGTCGCCGACTTCGAGCCGCACGCCGTCCGCATCGAAGTCCAGCGCGATGCGAACCTGCTGCGCCCGCGCGTGCTTGCGCACATTGGTCAGCGCCTCCTGCGTCACGCGGAACAGCGCGGTCTTCACTTCCTGCGGAAGCTCGCGCGGCGTGCCGTGCACCACGACCGAGGCAGCGACCGCGCCTTCCTCGCCGAACTCTTCGCCCAGGCGTTCGAGTGCGGCCGGCAAGCCAAGCGTGTCGAGCAGGGCCGGCCGCAGCCGGTGCGAAATGCGCCGCACCTCCGAAAGCGAATCGTTGAGCCGCTGCAGCGCCTTGCCCAACGCCGGCGGCGCGACCTGGTGCGTGCGCTCCAGCGCATCGACTGCGGATTCGATCAGCAGCTTGGCCGACACCAGTGTCTGGCTGGTGCCGTCGTGCAGTTCGCGCGCCAGATGGCCGCGCTCGTCTTCCTGCGACTGCACGACCTGGCGTGCCAGCAGCCGCAGCTTGGCTTCGGCAACGCGGTGCTCGCTGAGGTTCAGCAGCAGCCCGGCGGCGCTGACCACGCCCAGGCAGAGCGCCGCAATGCCGGCGATCCAGAGCATGGTGGTGGTCACGTTGACGTTCATCTGCCGGTCTAGCGTATTCATCGTTGACTCGATGTCGTCGAGGTAGAGGCCGGTGCCGACCATCCAGTTCCAGCGCGGCAGCGCGGTCACGTAGCCGAGCTTGGGCGCGGTCTGCGCGCTCGAAGGCTTGCGCCACTGGTACTCGACGAAGCCGCCGCCTCGGCGCGCCTGCGCGATCAGATCCTGGATGGTGGGGCGCCCCTGCGAATCCCGTAGCTCCCGCAGGTTCTGCCCGACCAGCTCGGGCTGGCGCGAATGCATGAGCGAGCGGCCGTCCAGGTCGTAGACGAAGAAATAACCGTCGTCGCCGTAGTCAAGTGCAGCGAGCCGGCGCAGCGCCTCGTTGCGGGTCGCGTCGTCGTCCAGCCCCGCGTCGTACAGCGGCCGCACGACGCTGAGGGCGAGCTCCACGTAGCTGCGCAATTCGTTGCGCCGCTGCGCCATGTAGGTCTGCTCGATCAGCGCGCGCTCGCGCTGCGCCAGGTCGCGCTCCTGATGGCGCACGGCAAGAGCTACCAGCACCAGCGCGATCAGCAGCGGCGCGACGGCGAGTGCAATGATCTTGGTGCGGAGCTTCACGGGCGAACGGAGCTCAGGCCGGGTAGGTCGGCCAGCCGGCCAGGTTGCGTTCGGCAACGGCACAGAGCGCCGTGATCCAGGCCGGGCTGTCGTTCAGCGCCGGGATGTAGTGGAACTCCTTGCCGCCCGCCTGCAGAAAGGCGTCGCGGCCCTCCATCGCTATCTCTTCCAGCGTCTCGAGGCAGTCGGCAGGAAAGCCCGGACAGATCACGTCGACGCGGCCGGTGCCGCTGGCGCCGAGCAGGCGCAGCGTCGGCTCGGTGTAGGGCTCCAGCCAGGTGGCGCGGCCGAAGCGCGACTGGAAGGTCACGCGGTGCTGGTCGGGCGACAGCTGCAGCCGTTCGGCCAGCAGGCGCGCAGTTTCGAGGCATTGCGCCTGGTACGGATCGCCGAGCTGGATGTTGCGCGCCGGAATGCCGTGAAAGCTCATCACCAGCTGGTCGGGCTGGCCGTGCTGTTGCCAGTGCGCGAGCACGCTTTGCGCAAGCGCCTCGATGTAGAGCGGCTCGTCGTGGTACTGGTTGACGAAGCGCAGCTCCGGCAGCCGCCGCAGCGTGCGCATCCAGTCGTTTACCGCGTCGATCACGCTGGCGGTGGTGGTTGCGGAGTACTGCGGGTAGGCCTGAAGCACCAGCACGCGCGTGACGCCTTCGGCCTTGAGCGCGTCGAGTTGCGAGGCGATCGACGGGCTGGCATAGCGCATCGCATCGCGAACAATCACGCGGTGGCCGCGCTCGCCGAGCCAGCCGGCCAGCAGCACGGCCTGCCTGTGTGTCCAGAGCTTGAGCGGCGAGCCTTCGGGCAGCCACACGCTCGCGTACTTGGCGGCCGATCGGGCCGGCCGCGTGCGCAGGATGATGCCGTGCAGGATCAGGCACCAGATGGCGCGTGGAATCTCGACCACACGGGGGTCGTGCAGAAACTGCGAGAGGTAGGGCCGCACGGCGCGGGCGGTGGGTTCGTCGGGCGATCCGAGGTTGCACCAGAGCACGGCAACGCGCTCGTCGGCAGGAGAAACTGCAGGCGGTTCAGGGCGAAAGGGCATGCGGTATTCTGAGGCATGACCTCTGCCGGCCTGGCTCCCATGCTCGACGTGAAACGCATCGCCGCGATCTCGCTCGACCTTGACGACACGCTCTGGCCGATCTGGCCGACCATCGAATACGCCGAGCGCACGTTGCACAAATGGCTGGAGACGTCGGCGCCGCGAACCGCCGCCTTGCTGATCACGCCGGGCGTGCTGCGCGAGCTGCGCGAAGCCACGGTCAGGGAGCGTTCCGACCTGGCGCACGACATGAGCGCGCTGCGGCTCGAATCGATCCGCGCCGCGCTGAAGCGGGGCGGTGAAGACCCGACGCTGGCCGAACCGGCGTTCGAGGTTTTTTTTGCTGCGCGGCAGAAGGTCAAGCTCTACGACGATGCCTTGCCCGCACTCAAGTGGCTCAGCGAGCGCTACCCGCTGGTGGCGGTGTCCAACGGCAACGCCGACATCCACCGCACCGGCGTGGGCCGCTGGTTCCGCACCGCGTTCAATGCGCAGGGCTTCGGCAGCGGCAAGCCGCATGCACCGATCTTCCGCGCCGCGGCGGCGTCGGTCGGCCTGCTGCCGCGCGACATCCTGCATGTGGGCGACGACGCCGAGCTCGACGTGGTGGGCGCACTCAACGCCGGCATGCAGGCAGCCTGGCTGGTGCGCGCCGGCGGCGATGCGGTGCAGTCCTGGCCGCAGGATGCACGGCCGCAACTCATCGTGCCCAACCTGCATGCGCTGTGCCTGGCGCTGGAGGCCGGGCAGGGCGAGTCGAGCGACTGACGCCGCGCCCCTCGCTTCAACAGCAGCAACGGCGTGCGCCGAGCTTGCCGGTCTGCCCGATCAGGCTTTCGGCGCCCGGCAGGTCGAGCGGCAGATAACTTTTTTCGGTCGCCGGAACGACCATCACGAACGCCTGCCGCTCCAGTGCATGCGCCACTTCGATGGTGGCCATGTAGACCGGCGCCAGCAGCCGCTGCGACTTGCGTTTGGGCAGGCTCAGGTAGCCGAAGCGTAGTCCGTCACGGCTCTCCACGCTGACCTCGCCCTTGGCCTGGCCGAAGCGCGCTGCCAGTTGCTGGCCGATCTGCCGCAGAGCCCGCTCGGGGTGCAGGACTTTGGCTTTCTCGAAGACCTCGCCGCTCGGACTGCGCATCAGCAGCGACAACGAATCCAGCACGCCCTCAGCGGCGATCTGCACCGCCACCGACGCCGGGCCGAGCACCGGCACGCCATCGATGTGCTGCCGGAAAGCGCCGACCGCGCGGCACAGTACGGGAGCGATCGCCTTGCCCGACCGATCCGCGGCGCTGGCCTTGATCTGCCACAGGCGCTCGAAAGCGAGCGTTTCGCCGCGGCCCAGGTTGTCGTGCAGGCCAAGCAACTTGACAAAGCCTTCGGCGCGCCCGGTCAGCGCCTCCCTGGACTCGATCTCCTTGAACATCCATTCCATCGGCGCGAGCCCGGCCGCCAGCTTGACCGCACCCGACGCGTGGTAGACCACGGCATGGGCACCTTGCGGCAGGCGGACCAGCGTGCGGTCTTCGTGCGTCGTCCACTGGCCGCGGTCCAGGTTCCTGTCGCAGGCTTCGCCGCCGGCCTTGAGGAACTTGCGCAGGCGGCGCTGCAGTTCGTCGATCGACGCGCGGCGCAGCTCGAGGATGCCGAGTTCGGCGGGCACATCCAGCCTGGAGGACGCGAGCGATTCCATCAGTGCATTGATGTCCATGATCAGCCCTCCGTCCAGCGCCACAGAATGCAGGCCTGCCGGCTCGGCGGCAGATCGGGCTCCACGTTGCCGTGGCCCCAGAGGTGGTCGCGGTTCAGGTAGCTTCGATCCCAGCGGATGTTGCCGTTGTTCCAGGTCGCCGCATCGCCGACGCAGACCGTGATCGGGTGGTTGTCGACCGCCCAGTCCGACACGCCGTCGTGCCACGACTGCGAGACCGTGTGGCCATGGACCAGGTTGTCGGCCACGTCCTCGCCGCATTCGTCGGTGGTGAAGCCGTCGTACATGCTGTCCCATGCGCCGCAGTAGATGTGCAGCCCGGCAAAGATGTTCCACAGGCCCACCACGTTGTTGCGGTCGACTGTTTCGCACGAGTACGCCATGACCCACTCGGCGTTCCAGTTCTCGCCGAGCTGCCACTTGCCGGAGTAGGTGCGCCAGGCGGTCTGCGGCGTGTCGAACAGCATTCGGGCCTGGCCGTCGCCTTCGTGGCCGCCGTGGGTCTCGATCCAGAACAGGTCGACGTTGTCGACATAGGTGCGGTCGTCGCCACCCTGGTCGGTGTCGCGGATGTCGGTTTCCCAACAGTCGGTGTTGGCCCAGTAGAACGAGCGCGTATGCCCGGCGCCGCGCAGCTTGCTGTCGAAGCCGTTGGCCCGGTTGAAGGTGTAGGTCAGATCGTCCGCCGTGCTCACGCCCGCAGCCCGCGCGTGATTGAAGTAGCGGATCGCATCGATGCCGAAGTTCGCCATGCTGCTTGCCCCTTTCCGTTGCTCGATCCCGCTGGATTGCGGGTCGAATCCGGATTGAGCGCGCTTGGCGCGCAGGGCACATCCACCCGCCGAAGTACGAGGGTTGCGCTAGACCGTATGCGCTACGCCGCTCAGCACCGCGCCTTCGAGCGTCGCGGGGTAGGGGCCTTCGACGTAGTCGCCGCAAGCGCTCAGTCCCGGCGCGATCTGCATCGGCGGGCGCTGCAGGCCCGGCGTGCAGGCGAAGGTGGCACGTTTCTCGACCACCGTTTGCAGCACGCGCGGCTGCCGGCAGCCCAGTTGTGCGGCGGCCTGCGCGCAGACCTGTGCTTCGAGCGCGGCGCGCTCGGTGCTGCTCGCGCTGACCACCATCGCCCACAGGTCGGCCGGGCCACCGAGCTGGCCGCGGTCGAACACGAACTGTGCGGGCGCATCGGGTGTCGAGCGCAGCGCAAGCATCGGTTCGGGCAGGCGGTGGCCGCCTTCGAGGTAGACAGTGGTGATGGCCTCGAAGCGCAGCGCGCGGGCCTGCGCGCACCAGGCCGCGGCGTCGACAGCGCTGGCCTCGGCCAGTCGCGCCGCTTCTGCAGGCGGGCAGGCCAGCAGTACCGCGTCGAAGCTTTCGTCGTCGACGCGCCAGCCCCCGCCCGCGTCCGGCGCAATGGCGTGGACGCGATGGCCGAGCGCGACGCGACCGCCGCGTTCGCCGATCCGGCGTGCCGCAGCCTCGGGGAACAGCACACCGAGGTCTTGCCGGGGCAGCAGCAGGTTGGAGCCGCCGCTCACGCCGAACATCGCGTCACGCAGCACGCGCAGGAAGACCTGGCCGCTGGCTTCGGCGGCCGGCGTGTTGAGGGCCGAGACGCAGAGCGGGTCGATCATTTCGGCGCGCACGCGCGGCGTGAGCGCAGCGCAGAGTTCGGCCACCGAGCGCTGCGCGTCGCAGCTGAATCCGGCGCGCTGCCAGCCGGTGGCGGCGCGCAGCAACGTGAGCTTGTCGTGCCATGACCAGCCGCGTGCGCCGAGGATGCCGACCAGGGCATCGAGCGGCGCCGGCAGCTTTGGAAACCGCAGTCCGGTGCCATCCGGGAACACCAGCGCCAGCGGCGTGCGCAGCAGTGCTGCGTCGACATCGACGCCGACCAGCCGCATCAGGCGCAAGGTCTCGCTGTAGGCGCCGATCAGGATGTGCTGGCCGTTGTCGAGCGTGATGGCGCTGCCGTCGGCCAGCATGGCCGGCAACCCGCGCGCACGGCCGCCGAGTGCGCGCGAAGCTTCGAACACCGTGACCTGGTGGCCTGCTTCCGAGGCCGTGACCGCAGCCGCGAGGCCGGCCCAGCCGGCGCCGATGACCGCGAGTTTCATGGTGCGATGCTTCAGATCTTTCCGAGCGCCTGCACGCGCCATGCCAGCCACAGCTTGCGCACGGGCGTGAGGCTCACGCGCTGGTTCAGCACCTGGAAGTTGTCGCGCTCGATCTCGCGCAGCAGGGTGCGATAGATGCTGGCCATCATGAGGCCGGGTTTTTGCGCGCGCAGGTCGGCGGCGGGCAGCAGGGCCAGCGCCTCGTCGTAGGCAGCATGGGCGCGTTCGGCCTGGAACTTCATGAGCGCCACGAAGCGCTCGGAGTACACGCGGTTCAGCAATTCGTGCGCCTTCACGTCGAACTGCTGCAACTCGTTCACCGGCAGGTAGATGCGGCCGCGCAGCGCGTCTTCGCCGACGTCGCGGATGATGTTGGTGAGTTGCAGTGCCAGGCCCAGCTTGTGGGCGTAGCCGGTGGTGCGCGGATCGGTCTGGCCGAAGATGCGCGCCGCGACCTCGCCCACCACGCCGGCGACCAGGTGGCAGTACTGCGCGAGGTTGGGAAACGCGAGGTAGCGGGTCTGTTCCAGGTCCATCTGGCAGCCGTCGATCACCTGCAGCAGTTGCTTCGCCTCGATGCCGAACCCGGCGGTGTGGGGCATCAGCGCCTTCATTGCGGGATGGCGCGGCTCGCCGGCGAACGATTGCGCGACTTCGGTGCGCCACCAGGCCAGCTTGGTGGCGGCCACGCCGGGATCGCGCACCTCGTCGACGACATCGTCGATCTCGCGGCAGAACGCGTAGAACGCGGTGATCGCCGCACGGCGCGGCTTGGGCAGAAACAGAAAGGCGTAGTAGAAGCTGCTGCCTGAAGCGGCGGCCTTCTCCTGGACGTATTGCTCGGGCGTGGTCATCGTGGCTGCGAAATCATTGGGCGCGATTGTCGGCGACCGGACGGGTCACATGCGCAGCGCGCGCCATGCCAGCAGCGGTGCGTCGGCGGCGCCGATGGTGGGGCGGTGCCGCAACGTGTCGAAGCCCAGCGCCTCGATCTTGTCGAGGATGCGCAGGCCACCCTGCACCACGAAGCGCAACTCCCACCCCATGCGGCCCGGCAGCCGGTGCACGAGTGGTGCACCCTGCTGCATCAGCCCGCGCGCCCATGCGGCCTCGCTTGCTATCAAATTGATAGCTTCCCGTGCAGGCGGGGCCGACCCGCAAGACTTGATGAGGCTTTCGGGCGTGACGCCGTGCGCCGCGCAATCGGCCAGCGGAAAGTAGAGGCGGCCGCGCGGCAGATCCACGCTCGGGTCCTGCCAGAAGTTGATGAGTTGCAGCGCACTGCAGATCGCGTCGCTCTGCGCCAGCGCGGTGACGTCTTGAACGTCGCACAGGTGCAGCAGCAGGCGGCCGACCGGGTTGGCGGAACGGGCGCAGTAGTCGAGCAGCTCGGCGCGGTCGGCGTAGGCGGCACCGTCGCGGGTTTTCTCGATGTCCTGCGCGAAAGCCGAAAGCAGGGCGGCCAGCAGCGGCTCGGGCAGCGCGAAGTCGCGCATGGCCACCGCGAGCGGGCCGAACACTTCGGGCCAGCGCGCCGAGGCCGCAGCGCCGCGTGCGGTAGCGGCAAGGTCGGCGCGGTAGGCCTGCAGCGCGGCGAGCCGATCGGCGGGCGAAGCGTCGCCTTCGTCGGCGATGTCGTCGGCCGTGCGCGCAAATGCGTAAATCGCGGCGATCGGCGGGCGCAGCCGCGGCGGGCAGAGCCAGGACGCGACCGGAAAGTTTTCGTAGTGATCTGGCACGCGCAGGATTGTCAGGCACGCGCGTTACGATCCCGCCGCACGCCATGAACACCACCACCTCCTCTTCCCCGACCGGCGCTGCGCCGCATGCTGCCGGCGGTGCCGGCCTGATGATGGCCGCGCTCGGCGTGGTGTTCGGCGACATCGGCACCTCGCCGCTCTATGCCTTCAAGGAAACGCTGAACCCCGACCACGGCGTGGCCTTCAGCCCCGACGCCGTGCTGGGGCTGCTGTCGTTGATCTTCTGGGGGCTGATGGTGGTGGTCTCGCTCAAGTACGTGGTGTTCGTGCTGCGCGCCGACCACGACGGCGAGGGCGGCATCCTGGCGCTGCAGGCGCTGGCGCGTCACGCGGCCGAGGGCACCGACACGCGGCCCTGGATGTGGAAAGTTCTGGGCCTGCTCGGGCTCGTGGGCGCCGCGATGTTCTACGGCGACAGCCTCATCACACCGGCGATCTCGGTGCTGTCGGCGGTCGAGGGGCTGGAGGTCGAAGCGCATGCGCTCAAGCCGTTCGTGATTCCGATCACGCTGCTGATCCTCATTGCGCTGTTCGCGGTGCAGCGCCTCGGCACCGAGGCGGTCGGCAAGGTGTTCGGCCCGGTCATGCTGCTGTGGTTCGTGGTGCTCGGCGTGGCCGGGGCGTTGCAGATCGTGAAGCAGCCGCAGGTGCTGGCAGCACTCGATCCGAGCCGCGCGATCGGCTTTCTGGTGACGCACCGCGCGCAGTCGCTGGCAGTGCTGGGCGCGGTGTTCCTGGCGTTCACCGGTGGCGAGGCGCTCTATGCCGACATGGGGCACTTCGGCGCCCGGCCGATCCGGCTGGCCTGGACTTTCATCGCCATGCCGGGCCTGGCGCTCAACTATTTCGGGCAGGGCGCGCTGGTGCTGGGCAACCCGGCAGCGGTCGACAACCCGTTCTTTCGCATGTTCCCGGCCTGGGCCGTGGTGCCGATGGTGGTGCTGGCGGCGATGGCGACCGTGATCGCCTCGCAGGCCGTGATTTCCGGCGCCTTCTCGCTCACCGCGCAGGCCATGCGCATGGGCTATCTGCCGCGCATGCGCGTGGTTCAGACCTCGGGGTCGGCGATCGGCCAGATCTATGTGCCGGCGGTCAACTGGATCCTGATGGTCGGCGTGCTGCTGCTGGTGGTCGGCTTTCGCAGCTCGAGCGCGCTGTCGGCGGCCTACGGCATCGCGGTGTCGATCACGATGGTGACGACCACGCTGCTCGCCGGTGTGGTGGCCTACAAGCTCTGGCGCTGGAACCGGGTGGCGGTGCTGGTCGGTGTGCTCGTGTTCGCGGCCATCGACCTGACCTTTGTGGTCGCCAACAGCCTCAAGGTGGCCGAAGGCGGCTGGCTCACGCTGGCCGTGGCGGTGTTCATGATGGTGATCTTCACCACCTGGGCCAAGGGCCGCCGCCTCGGACTGCAGGCAGCCGAGGCCAATCAGTTGCCGCTGCGGCCTTTCATCGAATCGCTGGCCGCCAGCATGCCGCACCGGGTGCGCGGCACGGCCGTGTTCCTGAACGGCGACGCCGACTCGGTGCCGCATGCGCTGTTGCACAACCTCAAGCACAACCAGGTGCTGCACGAGCAGGTGATCACGCTGGTGGTACAGCCCAGCGCCACGCCGCGCGTCGACGCGGCGCACCGCATCACGGCCGAAGACCTGGGGCACGGCGTCTGGTCGGTGGTGGCTCGCCACGGCTTCATGGAACGGCCCGACGTGCCAGAGTTCATCCGCATCTTTGCCTACCAGAAGGGCGTGGCCTGCGAGTCGATGAGCACCTCGTACTTCACCTCGCGCGCCTCGGTGATCGACGCGCATCTGCCGGGCATGAATCCGGTGCGGCGCGCGCTGTTCGGCTGGCTGCAGCGCAATGCGGGCCGGGCTTCGGACTACTTCCAGCTGCCCGGCAACCGCCTGGTCGAAATGGGCCAGCGAACCTGAATCGGGGCGGTCGGGACGCCGCAGTTATTGACAGCCTTTCGCGTTTACCCTAGATTACTAACCGGCTGGTCATTAATGACCCCTGTCAGCTCAATCAAGGTGTCCCATGACCGCGTTTTCCTCCATCCGTGCCACGCCGCTGCGTTGCGGTGCCGCATTGCTCCTGATCGCGGCGCTGGCCGCCTGCACCAAGCCGCCGCCGCCCGAAGAGCCGGTGCGCGCGGTCAAGGTCATCACCATCGGTGCCAGCGCCTTCGCCAGCGAGCCGGAGTTCTCGGCCGAGGTCAAGGCCCGCGTCGAGTCGCGCCTGGGCTTTCGCGTTGCGGGCAAGATCATCAAGCGCCAGGTCGACCTGGGGCAGCACGTCAAGGCGGGCCAGGTGCTGGCGCAGCTCGATCCGCAGGACTACCGCCTTGCCGCCGAGGCGGCCCGGGCCCAGTCGGCCGCCGCGTTGACCAACCGTGACCTGGCGTCTGCTGACCTCAAGCGCTACCGCGAGTTGAAGGAACAGAACTTCATCAGCGGCGCCGAACTCGAGCGCCGCGAAACCACCTACAAGGCCGCGCAGGCCCAACTCGAGCAGGCCCAGGCACAACTGTCGTCGCAGGGCAATCAGGCCAGCTACACCACGCTGGTGGCCGACGTCTCGGGCGTGGTCACGGCGGTCGAAGCCGAGCCAGGCCAGGTGGTTACGGCCGGCATGACGGTGGTGCGCATCGCGCAGGACGGCCCGCGCGACGTGGTGTTCGCGGTGCCGGAAGACCGCGCCGGTTTCGTCAAGGTGGGCTCACCCGTCACGGTGCGGGGCTGGGCCAACGACAGCGAGCAGGAAGGCACGGTGCGCGAGGTCGCTGCCAGTGCCGACCCGGTGACGCGCACCTACAGCGTCAAGGTCGCGATCGATGCGGCCGATGCGCCCGCGCTCGGCGCCACCGTCTACGCTCGGCCCAAGTCGCTGGCGCGCAGTGGAACGCCAGTGATCAAGCTGCCGACCAGCGCGTTGCGCGAGGAAGGGAAGGCCACTGCGGTCTGGGTGCTCGACAAGGCGACGATGACGGTGCGCTCGCAGCCGGTGCAACTGGCCACGGCCGACGGCAACGAGGCCGTGGTGGCCGGCGGCCTCACGCCCGGCATGCTGGTGGTGGTGGCTGGCGTGCACGTGCTGTCGCCGAACCAGAAGGTCACGGTCTACGAATCGAAAGTGGGCGGAACGCCCGTTGCCCCGGCGCCGGGCGCCGTCAAGACTGTCGCGCCGGCCGCTTCGGGTGCGGCCCGATGAGCACGCCGGACGCCGGCAGCACCGGTTTCAACCTGTCCAAATGGGCGCTCGACCACGGGCCGCTCACGCGCTACCTCATGTTCGTGCTGATGCTGCTGGGCTTTGCCGCCTACTTCCAGCTCGGCCAGGACGAAGACCCTCCCTTCACCTTCCGCATCATGGTGGTGCGCACCTACTGGCCGGGCGCGACGGCACAGCAAGTGGCCGAGCAGGTCACCGACAAGCTCGAACGCTCGCTGCAGGAGGCGCCGTACGCCGACAAGATCCGCAGCTATTCCAAGCCGGGCGAGTCGCAGATCATTTTCGAGATCAAGGATTCGTCCAAGGCCAGCGAGGTGCCGAACGTCTGGTACACGGTGCGCAAGAAGATCGGCGACATGCGCAGCACGCTGCCGGCCGGCGTGCAGGGGCCGTTCTTCAACGACGACTTCGGCGACGTCTACGGCGTGATCTACGCGCTCGAGAGCGAGGGTTTCAGCCACGCCGAACTGCACAACCTGGCCGACGACGTGCGCCAGCAGCTGCTGCGCGTGAAAGACGTTGCCAAGGTCGACCAGTTCGGCGTGCAGGACGAAAAGGTCTACATCGAGGTGTCGCAGAAGCGCGTGGCGCAGCTGGGCCTCGACTTCAACGCCGTGCTGGCGCAGATCGGTTCGCAGAACGCGGTGGAGAGTGCAGGCACGATCCAGTCGCCGCTCGACGTGGTGCAGGTGCGCGTGGGCGGCCAGTTCACCAACATCGAACAGTTGCGGGAGATGCCGATCCGCGGCAGCTCGGGCAACCAGCTCAAGCTCGGCGACATTGCCGACATCCGCCGCGACTACATCGACCCGCCCTCGGTCAAGGTGCGGCACCAGGGCAAGGAAGTGGTTGCGCTCGGCATCTCGATGGCCAAGGGCGGCGACATCATTGCGCTCGGCAAGGCGCTGCACGCGGCCACGGCCCAGATCGACAAGCAACTGCCCGCGGGCGTGAAGCTCGCGCAGGTGCAGGATCAGCCGGTGTCGGTGTCGACCTCGGTCAACGAGTTCGTGCATGTGCTGATCGAGGCCGTGGCGATCGTGCTGGCCGTGAGCTTCATCGCGCTCGGCCTGCACAAGGGCGGACGCTTCGGCTGGTACGTCGACATCCGGCCGGGGCTGGTGGTGGCGATCACGATTCCTCTGGTGCTGGCCGTGACCTTCCTGGCGATGAACTACTTCGGCATCGGCTTGCACAAGATCTCGCTCGGCTCGCTGATCATCGCGCTCGGCCTGCTGGTGGACGACGCCATCATCGCGGTCGAGATGATGGTGCGCAAGATGGAGGAGGGCTACGACAAGGTGCGTGCGGCCACCTTTGCCTACGACGTCACGGCGATGCCGATGCTCACGGGCACCCTGATCACGGCGGCCGGCTTCCTGCCGATCGGCATCGCCAAATCGGTGACCGGCGAATACACCTTCGCGATCTTCGCGGTGACCGTGATCGCGCTGGTGTTGAGCTGGATCGTCTCGGTCTACTTCGTGCCCTACCTCGGCACCCTGCTGCTCAAGGTGAAGCCGCACGATCCGGATGCACCGCCGCACGAGCTGTTCGATTCGCCGTTCTACAACACCTTCCGGCGCGCGGTGAACTGGTGCGTGGAATACCGCTGGCTGACCATCGCTGCCACCGTGCTGATCTTCGCGCTGGGCATCGTCGGCATGGGCAAGGTGCAGCAGCAGTTTTTCCCTGATTCGAGCCGCCCGGAGATCCTGGTCGACCTGTGGTCGCCCGAGGGCACCTCGTTCAAGGCCACCGAAGAGGTGGCCAAGCGGGTCGAACAGCGCTTTCTGCAGGAGAGCGGCGTCGCGACCGTGAGCACCTGGATCGGCTCCGGCGTGCCGCGCTTCTACCTGCCGCTGGACCAGGTGTTTCCGCAGAGCAACGTGTCGCAGCTGATCGTGCTGAGCAAGGACTTGAAGCAGCGCGAACTGCTGCGCCTCAAGCTGCCGACGATCCTGGCGCAGGAATTTCCCGAGGTGCGCGGCCGCGTCAAGCTGCTGCCGAACGGGCCGCCGGTGGCCTACCCGGTGCAGTTCCGCGTGATCGGCACCGATCCGGCGCAGTTGCGCGTGCATGCCGACGAGGTCAAGGCCGTGATGCGCGACAACGCCAACATGCGGGGCGTCAACGACAACTGGAACGAATCGGTCAAGGTGATCCGCCTCGAGGTGGACCAGGCCAAGGCGCGCGCGCTCGGCGTTACCAGCCAGGCCATCGCGCAGGCGGCCAGGACCATGTTCAGCGGCACCACTGTCGGCCAGTACCGCGAGAACGATCGCCTGATCGACATCGTGCTGCGGCAGTCACCCGACGAACGCGAGGCGATCTCGGACATCGGCAACGCCTATCTGCCGACCACCTCGGGCCGCTCGATTCCGCTCACGCAGATCGCCAAGCCGGTGTTCACCTGGGAGCCGGGCGTGATGTGGCGCGAGAACCGCGACTACGCGATCACCGTGCAGGGCGACATCGTCGAGGGCCTGCAGGGCGCCACCGTCACGGCCGAACTCCTGCCGCAATTGCGCGCGCTCGAAGCCAGGTGGCATGCGGCCGGGGAGGGTGGCTACCGCATCGACGTGGCGGGCGCCGTCGAGCAGAGCAGCAAGGGCTCTTCGTCGATCGTGGCGGGCGTGCCGATCATGCTGTTCCTGGTGTTCACGCTGCTGATGCTGCAGTTGCACAGTTTCAGCCGGTCGCTGCTGGTGTTCATCACCGGGCCGCTCGGCATTGCCGGCGTGGCGGCGGCGCTGCTGCTGCTGAACCGGCCGTTCGGCTTTGTCGCGCTGCTTGGCGTGATCGCGCTCATGGGCATGATCCAGCGCAATTCGGTGATCCTGATCGACCAGATCGAGAGCGACCGGGCGGCCGGCGTGCCGGCCTGGGACGCGATCGTCGAGTCGGCGGTGCGGCGGCTGCGGCCGATCGTGCTGACCGCGGCGGCGGCCGTGCTGGCGATGATCCCGTTGTCGCGCAGTGTTTTCTGGGGGCCGATGGCGGTGGCGATCATGGGCGGGCTGATCGTGGCCACCGTGCTGACCCTGCTGGCACTGCCCGCCATGTACGCCGCTGCATTCCGCGTCAGGCGGGAACCGGAACAGGCCCCCGTTAGCGTTTAAAATGCGCGGTTGACCGATTTCGAGCGGGTGGTCTGGATTCAGGGGCCGCCCGTTTTTTCGTTGCATGCACCGGACCGCGCGGGTGGCGAAATTGGTAGACGCACCAGGTTTAGGTCCTGACGTTCGCAAGAACGTGCCGGTTCGAGTCCGGCCCCGCGCACCAGCCCAATCTCTCTTGAGGAACACAAAATGACCGTGAACGTTGAAACCCTCGAAAAGCTCGAGCGCAAGATCACGCTGACCTTGCCGGTCGGCACCATCCAGTCCGAAGTCGACTCGCGCCTCAAGAAGCTGGCCCGCACCGTCAAGATGGACGGCTTCCGTCCGGGCAAGGTGCCGATGAACGTCGTGGCCCAGCGCTACGGCTACTCGGTCCACTACGAAGTGATGAACGACAAGGTTGGCGAGGCCTTCTCGCAGGCCGCCAACGAAGCCAAGCTGCGCGTGGCCGGCCAGCCCCGCATCACCGAGAAAGAAGAGTCGCCCGAAGGCGAACTGGCTTTCGACGCGGTGTTCGAGGTGTTCCCCGAAGTCAAGATCAACGACCTGTCGGGTGCCCAGGTGGATCGCATCACGGCGGAAGTCGGCGACGACGCGATCGACAAGACCCTCGAGATCCTGCGCAAGCAGCGCCGCACCTTCGCCCAGCGCGCGATGGACGCCGCCGCGCAGGACAACGATCGCGTGACGGTCGACTTCGAAGGCAAGATCGACGGCGAAACCTTCCAGGGCGGCAAGGCCGAAGACTTCCAGTTCATCGTCGGCGAAGGCCAGATGCTGAAGGAATTCGAAGACGCGGTGCGCGGCCTGAAGAGCGGCGACAGCCGCACCTTCCCGCTGTCGTTCCCGGCCGACTACCACGGCAAGGACGTGGCCGGCAAGCAGGCCGACTTCATGGTCACCGTGAAAAAGATCGAAGCCTCGCACCTGCCCGAAGTCAACGAGCAGCTTGCCAAGTCCCTCGGCATCGCCGACGCGACCGTGGAAGGCCTGCGCGCCGACATCAAGCGCAACCTCGAACGCGAAGTGAAGTTCCGCCTGCTGGCGCGCAACAAGAACGCCGTGATGGACGCGCTGATCGCCAACGCCGAACTCGACCTGCCGAACTCGAGCGTGCAATCGGAAATCGACCGCATGGTCGAAGGCGCGCGCGCCGAACTGAAGCAGCGCGGCATCAAGGACGCCGACAAGGCGCCGATCCCCGAAGAAATGTTCCGCCCGCAAGCCGAGCGCCGCGTGCGCCTGGGCCTGGTGGTGGCCGAACTGGTGCGCGCCAACAACCTGCAGGCCAAGCCCGAGCAGATCAAGGCGCACATCGACGAGCTGGCTGCCAGCTACGAAAAGCCGGCCGACGTGGTGCGCTGGTATTTCGGCGACAACCGCCGCCTGGCCGAAGTCGAAGCCGTGGTGATCGAGAACAACGTCACGGACTTCGTGCTCGGCCGCGCCCAGGTCAGCGAAAAATCGGTGTCGTTCGACGAGCTGATGGCGCAGCAGGGCTGATCGTCCGCCGGCTCCGCAGCAATTGGGGCTTGTGCTTTCAGGCACGAGCCCCATTTTTGCTTGGGTACAGTACAAACCTCTCTGGAGAGCACATATGAGCGTTCAGGAAACCAAGGGCCTGGGTCTGATCCCGATGGTCATCGAGCAGTCGGGCCGCGGCGAGCGGTCTTACGACATTTATTCGCGTCTGCTCAAGGAGCGGGTGATTTTTCTGGTTGGCGAGGTGAACGACCAGACCGCCAATCTCGTGGTGGCACAGCTGTTGTTTCTCGAGAGCGAAAATCCGGACAAGGACATTTCGTTCTACATCAATTCCCCGGGCGGGAGCGTGAGCGCCGGTCTGGCGATCTTCGACACCATGCAGTTCGTCAAGCCGGAAGTCTCGACGCTGTGCATGGGCATGGCGGCCAGCATGGGCTCGTTCCTGCTGATGGCCGGTGCCAAGGGCAAGCGTTTTGCGCTGCCCAACTCGAAGATCATGATCCACCAGCCCTCCGGCGGCACCTCGGGCCAGGCGACCGACATCGAGATTCACGCGCGTGAAATCATCAAGACGCGCGAGCAGCTCAACAAGATCTACGCCGAGCGCACCGGCCAGCCGGTCGAGAAGATCGCGCTCGACATGGAACGCGACCGCTACCTGTCAGCCGAAGAAGCGCAGGTCTACGGGCTTGTCGACCAGGTGATCCACAAGCGGGCATAAGTCGCTTTTTCGCCTGCCGCGGGTCTGAATACGGCGTTTCCCACACGGGGAACGCCGTTTTTGTTTCGCTATCATTGTTAAATCCCAGTTACGAGGCATCTGCATGGCCGAGAAAAAAGGCTCTTCCAGCGAAAAAACGCTTTACTGCTCGTTCTGCGGGAAGAGTCAGCACGAGGTCAAAAAGCTGATCGCCGGTCCGTCGGTGTTCATCTGCGACGAATGCATCGACCTCTGCAACGAAATCATCCGCGACGAACTGCCGGCGGGTGAGGAAGCACGCGACGCGCGCAACGACCTGCCGACGCCGCTCGAGATCAAGACCAACCTCGACAACTACGTGATCGGCCAGGAGCCTGCCAAGCGTATGTTGTCCGTGGCGGTCTACAACCACTACAAGCGCCTGCGCCACAAGGAAAAGAACATCAAGGGCGATGAGGTCGAGCTCAGCAAGAGCAACATCCTGTTGATCGGCCCGACCGGTTCCGGCAAGACGCTGCTGGCCCAGACGCTGGCGCGCATGCTCGACGTGCCCTTCGTGATGGCCGACGCCACCACGCTGACTGAAGCGGGCTACGTCGGCGAAGACGTCGAGAACATCATCCAGAAGCTGCTGCAGAGCTGCAACTACGAAGTCGAAAAGGCCCAGCGCGGCATCGTCTACATCGACGAGATCGACAAGATCTCGCGCAAGTCCGACAACCCCTCGATCACCCGCGACGTGTCGGGCGAGGGCGTGCAGCAGGCCTTGCTCAAGCTGATCGAAGGCACCATGGCGAGCGTGCCGCCGCAGGGCGGGCGCAAGCATCCGAACCAGGACTTCCTGCAGATCGACACGACCAACATCCTGTTCATCTGCGGCGGCGCGTTTTCGGGTCTCGAGAAGGTGATCGAGAACCGTACCGAAGCCTCCGGCATCGGCTTCGGCGCGATGGTGCGCAGCAAGGAGCAGCGCAGCATCACCGAGGTGTTCCGCGAAGTGGAGCCGGAAGACCTGATCAAGTTCGGCCTGATCCCCGAACTCGTCGGCCGCATGCCTGTGGTGGCCTCGCTGGCCGAACTGAGCGAAGACGCGCTGGTGCAGATCCTGACCGAGCCGAAGAACGCGGTGGTCAAGCAATTCACCAAGCTGCTGCAGATGGAGGGCGTGGATCTCGAGATCCGTCCCGCCGCGCTGAAAGCGATTGCACGCAAGGCGCTGGCGCGCAAGACGGGCGCACGCGGTTTGCGGTCGATCCTTGAACAGTCGCTGATCGACACCATGTTCGAATTGCCCAACGCGACCAATGTCGACAAGGTGGTGGTCGAGGAATCGACCATCGACGAAAACAAGCCCCCGTTGCTCGTGTACCGCGAAGCGGCGAAAAAGGCCTAAAGGATCCTCATGTCCGGTCATACCCCTCTTCCTCCCGACGCCATCGATCTGCCGCTGCTGCCGCTGCGGGATGTCGTGGTATTCCCCCACATGGTGATCCCGCTTTTCGTGGGCCGCGCCAAGAGCATCAAGGCGCTGGAACTGGCCATGGAGGCGGAGCGCCGCATCATGCTGGTGGCGCAAAAGGCTGCCGCGAAGGACGAGCCTTCGGTCGAGGACATGTTCGAGGTCGGTTGTGTCTCGACCATCCTGCAGATGCTCAAGCTGCCCGACGGCACGGTCAAGGTGCTGGTTGAAGGCCAGCAGCGTGCCCGCGTGAACCGCATCGACGACGGCGAGACGCATTTCTCGGCCAACGTGACGCCGATCGAGGCGCCCGAGGCATCCTCGCAAAAAGGCACCGAGATCGAAGCGCTGCGCCGCGCCGTGATGCAGCAGTTCGACCAGTACGTCAAACTCAACAAGAAGATTCCGCCCGAGATCCTGACCTCGATCTCGAGCATTGATGATCCGGGCCGCCTGGCCGACACCATTGCCGCCCACCTGCCGCTCAAGCTCGACAACAAGCAGGCAGTGCTCGATCTCGATGACATCAAGTCGCGCCTGGAAAACCTGTTCGGCCAGCTCGAACGCGAAGTCGACATCCTCAATGTCGACAAGAAGATCCGCGGCCGCGTGAAGCGCCAGATGGAAAAGAACCAGCGCGACTTCTACCTGAACGAGCAGGTCAAGGCGATCCAGAAGGAGCTCGGCGAAGGCGAAGAGGGCGCCGACATCGAGGAGATCGAGAAAAAGATCAAGCTCGCCAAGATGCCGAAGGACGCGCTCAAGAAGGCGGAGTCCGAACTCAAGAAGCTCAAGCTGATGTCGCCGATGTCGGCCGAGGCCACGGTGGTGCGCAACTACATCGACGTGCTGGTCGGCCTGCCCTGGAGCAAGAAGACCAAGATCAAGCACGACCTCGCGAACGCCGAGGAAGTTCTCAACGAAGACCATTACGGGCTCGACAAGGTCAAGGACCGCATCCTGGAATACCTCGCAGTCCAGCAGCGCGTCGACAAGGTCAAGGCGCCGATCCTGTGCCTGGTCGGGCCTCCGGGCGTGGGCAAGACCTCGCTCGGCCAGTCGATCGCGAAGGCGACCGGCCGCAAGTACACGCGCATGGCGCTGGGTGGCATGCGCGACGAGGCCGAGATTCGCGGGCATCGCCGCACCTACATCGGCGCGCTGCCGGGCAAGGTGCTGCAAAGCCTGAACAAGATCGGCACGCGCAATCCGCTGTTCCTGCTGGACGAGATCGACAAGCTCGGTACCGACTTCCGCGGCGACCCGTCGAGCGCGCTGCTCGAAGTGCTCGACCCCGAGCAGAACCACACGTTCGGCGACCACTACGTCGAGGTCGACTTCGACCTCTCCGACGTGATGTTCGTTGCGACCTCGAATTCGATGAATATTCCGCCGGCGCTGCTGGACCGGATGGAAGTGATCCGCCTTGCGGGCTACACCGAAGACGAGAAGACGCACATCGCGCTGAAGTACCTGCTGCCCAAGCAGCTCAAGAACAACGGCGTGAAGGAAGAAGAGCTGCTGGTCACCGAAGAAGCGGTGCGCGACATCGTGCGCTACTACACGCGTGAAGCCGGCGTGCGTTCGCTCGAGCGCGAACTGTCGAAGATCTGCCGCAAGGTGGTGAAGGGCCTGCTGCTCAAGAAGATGACGCCCAAGGTCACCGTCAACGGCGAAAACCTCAACGACTTCCTCGGCGTGCGCAAGTACACCTTCGGCCGCGCCGAAGCGCAGAACCAGGTCGGTCAGGTGGTCGGCCTCGCATGGACCGAGGTCGGCGGCGACCTGCTCACGATCGAAGCCGTCACGATGCCCGGCAAGGGCGTCATCAGCCGCACGGGCTCGCTCGGCGACGTGATGAAGGAATCGGTCGAGGCCGCGCGCACGGTGGTGCGCAGCCGCGCCCGCCGGCTCGGCATCAAGGACGAGACCTTCGAGAAGCGCGATATCCACATTCACGTACCCGACGGCGCAACTCCGAAGGACGGCCCGAGCGCGGGCGCTGCCATGACCACGGCCTTCGTGTCGGCGCTCACCGGCATCCCGGTGCGCGGCGATGTGGCGATGACGGGCGAGATCACCTTGCGCGGCGAAGTCACGGCCATCGGTGGCCTGAAGGAAAAGCTGCTGGCTGCGCTGCGCGGCGGCATCAAGACCGTGCTGATTCCCGAAGAGAACGCGAAGGACCTGCAGGACATTCCCGAGAACGTGAAGAACGGCCTCGAGATCGTTCCGGTGCGTTGGATCGACAAGGTGCTGGAGATCGCGCTCGAGAAGATGCCGACGCCGTTGTCCGATGAAGAGGTGGCAGCGTCTGCCGCGGCCGTGGCAGAATTGGCCAAGCAACGCAGCGTGCAACCGACCGAAGATTCTTCGGTCAAACATTGAACGAGGCGCTTGCAGGAGTCCGAAAAAGCGGTATATAATTCGAGGCTCGAAACGCGGGAATAGCTCAGTTGGTAGAGCGCAACCTTGCCAAGGTTGAGGTCGAGAGTTCGAGACTCTTTTCCCGCTCCAATTTTCGAAAAAGGGAAGCATCAGCTTCCCTTTTTTTTGTTCGTACAACGTGGCGCGATAGCAAAGCGGTTATGCAACGGATTGCAAATCCGTCTAGCCCGGTTCGACTCCGGGTCGCGCCTCCACTCTCCATCAGGTCATCGTTCGCGATACCGATTCGGCAGCCTCGCCAACCTTCGTTGTCGGGGCTGTTTTTGTTTGGGTTATCTTCGACGCAACGACCCTCCGCCCGGGTGGTGAAACTGGTAGACACATCGGACTTAAAATCCGCCGCTTCCTGCATAAGGGGCATGCCGGTTCGATTCCGGCCCCGGGCACCAACCTACAAGGGAGCAAGACATGCCTCGCTACAACGCTCCGTTTGAAATTCATGTGCACGGCGATGTGCCGTTGCGCGCCGATGTCACCTTCGACCAGATCCAGGAGGCGCTCCAGCCGCTCTGGAAGTACGCTGGCGCCAAGTCGCTCGCCGACGGCGCCACCAGCTCGTACGAGGAAGAGCCGGGCATCCGCTTCGAGCAGAAGGAGCACATGCTGCAGATGTGCTGGACCGTGGCCGGTGACGAAGACTTTCGCCAGGCACTCGACGAGATGTGCATGGCACTGAACGAGCTGGCAGAGCAGGGCGCCGCGATCGAGGTCACGTTCTACGACACCGACTTCGACGAGGAAGAAGGCGATCCCGACGAGGAATCGCGCGACGACTTCATCATGCTGTTCGTCGGCCCGAACCCGGCCGCGATCATGCAGGTGCAACGCGACCTGCTGGTCGAAGACGTGGTGAACCTCATGGAGCGCCATTTCGAGGGCGCCGAACTCGGCGGCGTGGTCGCCGAGATCGACAAGCTGTTCGGCGACCGTTTCGACGCGCTGGTCAACTCGCTCGAAATCGGCAGGCGCCCGCGCGGCAGCGGTGGCACGGGCGGAGGCCCCGGCACCGGTGGTCACGGCGGCGGTCGTCGTCCGCGGCACCTGCACTAGCCGCTTCATCGCAGCTCGCCGAACAGGTTCAGCGCGTGGCCCTGTTTCCGTCGTCTGCGCTCAACCCCGGCGTGCGCAAGCGCGAGGTGTTCGGCTGGGTCATGTACGACTTTGCCAACTCGGGCTACACCACGGTCGTGATCACCGCCGTGTTCGCGGCCTACTTCGTGGGCGGTATCGCGAAGGGCGCGCCCTGGGGCGCGTTTGCCTGGACGCTGTCGCTCAGCATCGCCTACGCGATCGTGATGCTCACGATGCCGGTGATCGGCGCCTGGGCCGATCTGCGCGCTGCCAAGAAGCGGGTCCTGATGCTGGTGACCGCAGGCTGCGTGCTCGGCACGGCGGCACTTGCGTTGACGGCGCAGCTCCAAGGCCCTGCGGCGGTGGCGCTCGCGATGCTGCTGATCATCGTTTCCAACACCTTCTACTCTTACGGCGAGTCGCTCACAGGTGCCTTCCTGCCCGAACTGGCCACGGCCGAGGGCATGGGCAAGGTCAGTGGCTGGGGCTGGGGCTTCGGCTATGTCGGCGGCATGCTCACGCTGGGCCTGTGCCTGGCCTATGTGCTGTGGGCCCAGGCGCAGGGTTTGCCGGCCGCGCATTTCGTGCCGGTGACGATGCTGGTCACGGCCGCGATCTATGGCGTGGCGGCTTGCGCCACCTTTGCGCTGTTGCCCGAGCGTGCGCATCCGGCGGCCGATGCCGGCCGGGTGTCATGGGCCGACTCCTGGCGCCAACTGCGCCAGACCTTCGAGCAGGCTCGCGCGTTCTCCGATTTCATGTGGCTCTTGGCCTGCACCGTGGCCTATCAGGGCGGCGTGGCGGTGGCGATCACGCTGGCCGCGATCTATGCCGAGCAGGTGATCGGCTTCAAGCCGCAGGAGACGATGATCCTGATCTTCGCGCTCAACTCGGCGGCGGCACTCGGTGCGTTCGGCTTCGGCTATCTGCAGGATCGCATCGGCCACAGGATCTCGCTCGCGGGCACGTTGGTCGCGTGGATCGCGGTCTGCGTGATCGCGGGCTCGGTCACGACCAAGGGCGGCTTCTGGTGCGCCGCCGCGATCGCCGGGCTGGCGATGGGTTCGAGCCAGTCGGCGGGCCGCGCCATGACCGGTGTGCTCGCGCCGCCGCGGCAGGTCGGCGAGTTCTTTGGCCTGTGGAGCTTTGCGACACGGCTGGCGAGCATCGTGGGCCCGTTGAGCTATGGGGCCATCACCTGGATGACCGGTGGCAACCAGCGCATTGCGATCTTTTCGACCGCGGTGCTGTTCGTCGCCGGCTTGCTGTTGCTGCTCCCCATCGACATGAAGCGCGGCCGCGCCGCGGCCCTGGCGGCTGGCTGAGCTAGTCGTTGCGCAGTGCCTTGGGCACGCGGTAGGTCTCGCCGTCGTAGTGCAGCGTGTAGGTGCGCAACTGGGCGGGCAAAGTCTTCTCGACGCATTCGCCGCCTTCCTGCGTTGCGGCGCGGTTTTCGACCCGGGTGCGCTGCACCAGCAGGTCTGCATAGCCCTCGCTCGTGGTGCGGGCCACCGACAGCGTGCTGCGAACCTGGTCGAAGCGGCCGTTGCAGCTGGTGTCCCACTCGCCGCCGTCCATGTCGAGCTCGATTTCGTCGAGTGCCTTGTGCAGCTTCACGCCCTTCATCGCATAGAGCCGCAGCGTCTCGCTCGCGTAGGGGTTGGCGCGCGAGCTGCCGCGATAGCGCACCCGGACGCCGAAAGCACGCGTGTCCGCGGCCAGCGTGTAGCGCGCGGTGTCGATGCGGATGTCGTCGACGGCGATGGCATCCGACGTGAGCGCAGCCGGCTCGAACAGCCGGCTCACGATGGTGTCGCGCTCGGTGTTGCCGTTGTCGGGGCGCTGGATCACGAGCACCTCGAGGTCGTAGGCGGTCACGCCCGGCTCGGGTGAAGGCCGCGGCATCGGCAGCACCACGATGCTGCGCCCCGGAAAGGCCGGCCAGAGCTTGCAGGCGGCGCGCTCCCCGTCGAGCTGGCGCTGCGGATGCAGCTTGGCATGCATGCGTTCGGCCAGGCCGCTCTCGCAGGCCGCCTGCGCCGCCAGCGCGGGCAAGGCGAGCAGCAGCATGGCCGCGAGGTGCTTCATGCCATCGCCGCTGATGGGTGCACCGGCGCCGTCAGCCAGCGCGCGGCAGCAGCCGCGAGGACTTCGGGCGCGCCGCTGGTTTCGAGCCGTACCTCACCCGCGCCTTCCGTGGCCAGCGAGCTGTTGGCCGCCAGCAGGCGGCGCGTTTGCTGCGCAACCGGGGCGCCGGTGTCGATGAAGCGAACCGATGGGCCGGCATGGCGGCGCAGCTCATCGGCCACGAAGGGGTAATGGGTGCATCCGAGAACCAGCGTGTCGGCCTGGCCGGGCTCGATGCCAAATCGGCCAGCAGCGTCCAGGTAGCGCGCGCAGAGCGCCGCGATCTTTTCAGCGTCCGAGGATTCGATGGCACCCGCCAGCCCGTCGCAGGGCACCAGGCTGAAGCTGGCCTGGCCGGCCAGTGCGGCATGCAGCGTGCGGAACTTGGCGCTGTCGAGCGTGCCACGCGTGGCGAGCACCGCAATGCGCTTGGTCGTGCTCAGCGCCACCGCGGGCTTGAGGGCAGGCTCCACGCCCACCAGCGGAAGCACCGGGTAGGCCGACCGCAACAGATGGATCGCAGCCGCCGTGGCGGTGTTGCACGCCACCACCAGCGCCTTGATCGCGTGGCGCTCGGCCAGGCCGGCAGCCACCGCCAGCGAGCGCTGTGCCACGAAGGCATCGCCCCGCTCGCCGTAGGGTGCATGGGCGGTGTCCGCGAAGTACACGAAGCGCTCGCGGGGCAACTCGGCGCGCAGCGCGTTCAGCACGCTGAGGCCGCCGATGCCGCTGTCGAACACGCCGATGGGCGATGAACTCAAGCCGGTTCCAGCGTGATGGTCTTGAACTCGCCGCTGGCGATGCGCTTTTGCCACTCGGCCGGGCCCGTGATGTGCGCGCTGGTGCCGCCGGCGTCGACCGCCACGGTCACCGGCATGTCCACCACGTCGAACTCGTAGATGGCTTCCATGCCGAGGTCGGCGAAACCCACGACCTTGGCAGTCTTGATCGCCTTGCTGACCAGGTAGGCGGCGCCGCCCACGGCCATCAGGTAGGCGCTCTTGTGCTTCTTGATGGCTTCGATCGCCACAGGCCCGCGCTCGGCCTTGCCGATCATCGCGATCAGGCCGGTCTGGGCCAGCATCATTTCGGTGAAGCCGTCCATGCGCGTGGCGGTGGTCGGGCCGGCCGGGCCGACCGCCTCGCCCTTGACCGGATCGACCGGGCCGACGTAGTAGATGACGCGGTTGGTGAAGTCCACCGGCAGCTTTTCGCCCTTGGCCAGCATGTCGGAGATGCGCTTGTGCGCGGCGTCGCGGCCGGTCAGCATCTTGCCGTTGAGCAGCAGCGTGTCGCCCGGCTTCCAACTCGCCACCTCTTCGGGGGTGAGCGTGTCGAGGTTGACCTTCTTGCTCTTGTTGTAGTCGGGCGCCCAGTTGACGTCGGGCCACAGGTCGAGCGAAGGCGGCGTGAGGTAGACCGCGCCGCTGCCGTCGAGCACGAAGTGGGCGTGGCGCGTGGCCGCGCAATTGGGGATCATCGCGACCGGCTTGCTGGCCGCGTGGGTCGGGTACATCTTGATCTTGATGTCAAGCACGGTCGACAGGCCGCCGAGGCCCTGCGCGCCGATGCCGAGCGCATTGACCTTTTCATACAGCTCGATGCGCAACGCTTCGACCTTCGTGAGTTCGGCGCCCGAGGCCTTCTTGGCCTGCAGCTCGTGCATGTCGAGGTCGTCCATCAGGCTTTCCTTGGCCATCAGCGCGGCCTTCTCGGCGGTGCCGCCGATGCCGATGCCCAGCATGCCCGGCGGGCACCAGCCGGCGCCCATCGTCGGCACGGTCTTGAGCACCCAGTCGACCACGCTGTCGCCGGGGTTCAGCATCACGAGCTTGCTCTTGTTCTCGCTGCCGCCGCCCTTGGCCGCGACCGTCACTTCGACGGTGTTGCCCGGCACGATCTCGGTGAAGATCACGGCGGGGGTGTTGTCCTTGGTGTTCTTGCGGTCGAACTGCGGGTCGGCCACGACCGAGGCGCGCAGCGTGTTGTCGGGGTGGTTGTAGCCGCGGCGCACGCCTTCGTTGATGGCGTCGTCCAGGCTGCCGGTGAAGCCGCCCCAGCGCACATCCATGCCGACCTTGAGGAACACGTTGACGATGCCGGTGTCCTGGCAGATCGGCCGATGGCCGGTCGCGCTCATCTTGCTGTTGGTGAGGATCTGCGCAATGGCGTCCTTGGCGGCGGGGCTCTGCTCGCGCTCGTAGGCCTTGGCCAGGTGGGCGATGTAGTCGGCGGGGTGGTAGTAGCTGATGTACTGTAAAGCCGCTGCAACGCTCTCAACGAGATCGTCGTATTTGATGGTAGTCATGGGGTAAGTCGTTGTTTTATAAGGGAAATTCGGCGTCGCAGTACAACGACTGTGACAGGTGATTTTAGCCCCTTTTGTCACTGTCACGATTTTGCGCAGTTCCAGTTCGCGCCCTGACATGCCATTTTTCTCTGTGTTTTCAACAGGTTAGCTTCGATCCAGCTGTCACACCCAGTTGGGTAGCATTTCCTCCGTCGAAGCAGTGCCTGCGCAAGCAATCTCTGATACCTACTTATGCACGACGTGGGATTGCGGCCACTTTTCTTCTTAGATACTCGATTTATTGGTCGCCCAAGATAATCGTTGATCACACAATTACCTATGCAGCACTTCCGCTGCGTACATATGGAGTGATAAGATGGCAACCGCAAAAGCAAACAAGTCTCCCGCGCAGCAAGCGCAAACCCCGGCAACTGCAACTCAACCCAAGAAGGACACACCCAAAATGGCAACTGCATCGCAAAGCTACGCTGACCTGCAAAAGCACCTGGAAGAACTGCAGAAGGAAGCGGACAAGACTCGCGCGTTGTTGGAAGGCAAGAAGACCGAAGAAATCAAGGTGCTTGTTGATGCATGCGCGAAGAAGCTTCAAGCAGCGGGCCTCGATATTGGTGAGGCTGTGGAATACCTTGCAACTTATGCCCCGCAGCGTCGCAAATCTCGCTTGAGCCAAACTACTGGTGGTGCGCCGCGCAAGGAACGTGCAGATAAGGGCGTTCCGCCCCCTCCCAAGTACAAAGGCCCGAAGGGTGAACTGTGGAGTGGTCGTGGACAGCCGCCGAAGTGGATGAAGCCTGAACTTGCCAAGGGCAAGAAAAAGGAAGACTTCTTGATGACCAAGGATCAACAGATCGAAGCAGAAATCTCTGCGCAGCTGAACAATTAATTTTCAACACTCCACAAACAAGCCCGCCGCGTGCGGGCTTTTTCACGTCTGTTTGAACCGTGTTTTGTTCTCGTTTTGATAAATAAATAGTCAGAACAACAAAGGAGAAAAGACAATGTCAACAGGACTTTTAATTTTTATCGTGGTAGCCAGCAGCCTTGTGCTCAGCTTAGTTTGGACAAAGCTACTGCATCAGCGTGCAGCCAAAGAAGACGAGCAGGAACTGTTCGCCGGAGTAGGGCTGAATGATTAAGGATACGACGCCCATTTATTGGGGCAAGCCGTGTCGTAATGGGCACGTCAACGAGAAACAGCAGACTAGGCGCTTTGTAGTGGGTAATAGATGCGTTGTTTGCGTAGAGATAGCACGCAATGCGCAGCCACCTTTAACAGCAGAAGCAAAAGCCAGATACAACGCAGCGCGGAAGCAATGGCGCGATGAGAACCCGCAAGAGCATGCTGAGAATCTGCAAAAGTGGCGCAACGAGAATCGAGAACACTACCGCAAGTATCAGCGTGAATATAGGCGCAGTTGGATTGCTCGCAACCCAAAGAAAACCAAAGATATCTACGACAGATGGATAGCTAAAAAAGCACAAGAACAACAAAAGGGAGAAGAACAATGAAAAATAGGGTATTAGAAGAATTCAGACAATTGCTCAAGTCTTCGATCAATGCTATGCCAGATAACCATTTGCGAGGAAGCTATGCACACGGTCGGTACGACGGCGCTTCGTTTGCTTTCGAGTTGTTAGATGCATTCATTGAAGCGCAAGCCGTGGAAGTAAAAAAACTTGAAGAACTAAAGACAACTATTCGTGAAGTAATCCGAGAAGAACTAGCCGCCCAAGAGAAAACTACAACAGATGCAGTCACAACGATGGGCTTCGTCGATACCAACTCGGGCACCGATCAATGAGTAACCTAACCGAAGCCGACTACCTTGTTGCTAAGTTGAAAGGCGATGAGAACACCTTATACGACGTGCGTCTCGGCCTTGAAGCAACGAATCCATGGAGAGCTGACGTTTATCCAAACCATTGGCGCGTGATCGAACGAGTCGCACTTAGTGAATCACACAACCGAGATTTGATTGGACGCGGCCTTATGAGGGTAAGAGAACTAACCTTCGAAGAGTGGCGCAACCGTAAATTAAAGGACGGCGAGTGACCGAACACAACGAAGAAGGTTACCTGTTTGACAAACTGGCCGGACACTTGGTTCACATGACTAGTTCGTACGGAAGCAGACGTTCATTGTGTTATCACTTCGAGGACTACGATCATGCAATGTTATGCAGGGACGAAAGTTTTTATGAATGGAAGATAAGAATGGAGCAGCAAGATGGAAGACAGTGAAGAAGAAATGATCCGAAAGTTGAAGCGCACGCATACAACAGAGTTTGCTATCCGCCTAGCCAAAAAAGCAGTGGTCGATTTCAACACGTCTAGCCATCTGCTAGTCGATCAAGACATAGACAGTATTCAAGCCGATAGAAAAAGGTTTGTAAATGCCGCGCTCTTGCCGATCGGTTATACATACGAAGAGATTGAGCAAGGCTTGCAAGCTGCTGGCGTAGGTATACGGCCTTTAAAGAAGAAGACAATAAAACGAATGTACAGTCTGACTCCTAAGAATGCAGTGCGGACAAATCTATGGAGCAATTTTGACGATCTGCAAGTAGCTCTTAAAAAGGTAGAGGATGCATTCCCAAATGATGAGGCAAAACTGATTCAAACAGCGAAGCTGCACAAGTGGGAATGGCCGAAATATTTAAAGGAAAAGGCAGCGCGTTATGGACCTCAATGATCTACTGCAACGAAGTCAACAGTTCTTGCAGGATTCTTATCAAAAGAGACTCGCTGAATTAGAAGAACAAAGGCTCACGCCAGAAGCCATTAACGAGATTGCAGAGCTTAAAGACACGATTGGTCGCGCAAGCAATAATAAGACAATAAAATAAAAGCACTGCGTTGCAGTACATAAAGGAGTGAGTTATGACGAAGATTGGAATAATGCTTTTATTGGCTGGTGCCATTTGCGCACCCGTTCAACATGCACAAGCAGCTTGGGAGCTAGGGTCAGCGTTCTACATGGACAAGGCTGGTGAATGCGAAGCGCACTTCAGATACCGCGACAAAGTGATTGCGGATGCACGCGCGCAAGGGCTGCAACCCGGCGTCATCGCATCGTTGGAACGCACCATGAAGGCGTCCGACGAAACATGCATGCGGTGGATGGAGCGCCAACGAGACATGTACAAGTTCGCAGCAGACCAGCAAGAGCGTTTGAACCAGCAGCGTCCAAGGGACTAGCAGCCCGTCACAGACACGCTACAAGCGCCTTAGGGCGCTTTTTTTGTGGTTCTTAGGGTGTTGGGGGCGGGGCAGTGCGGTCGCGCAGCTTAGACACCACGCCCGCTACGCCAGCAACGATTGACCAGCCTGTAGCCCATTCGATAGGGCTGAATGCTGCGCCACGAATGCCGTAGGCGTAGAAGCTGATCCCTAAAAACACAGCGATGCCCACTGCACCGAGGACTTTGCTGTAGTCGGGATCAGCATTTGTGCCGTCCGTAAAGAGTTTAAGAAGCCAGTTCATTTAGTGACCTCGAACGTCGCGTTCGTAAACGTCGATTGCCATAGTGCGTGCCTCTGCGCGCAAGTCTGGAATCTCTTCCGGCTTGGGCATGTGGTCTACCCAGATATTCAAGTAGCCGATGATTTGCCCGTAGTAGGGCGGAACTGAAATGCTGCAAATTGCTGCTGCAAGCTTGTTGGCAACAGGAACTTCATTTGAGATGTATTCTGGAATAGGCATGCAAACAAAATCGCCGTTGATAATGCCAACGATTCTTTGATTGTTCTTTTCGTTGCCCGAGATAAAAAGCTCTCGTTCGCCCATTAAGCGAATTATGTAATCGTTCATCGCAATGTTGAACGAAGCAACGTCAGCATAGAAATATACAGGTTCACTCTTGTTTTTACGGAAGTCGATGTTGTCAAGGCTGACTGCAACGATGCTCTTTGATCTATCCACAGCAGATTTCATTCGTGATGTTGTTTTCTCTGACAGCACAGGCGGGATGATCTCTGTGTTAAGTCTGCCTTTCAGATTGATTGTGCTGTAAACCCTGTCTCGGTTTTCCCAGTATCCCACTGCAAGGAAAACAATAATGAGGATTATCAAAGCCTTGATTACCGTTTGCCACTTAATACGGGCAACAAAGTTCCAAGCCGTCATTGCTGTCTTAACTTTATCTTCTGCGGACATAAAACTCCAGTGTTTTTGCCCGAGAGATTGCAGGCTTGTTAGCTAAGTATTTATGTGTCGTTGGACGGCATAAATAATGAAAACTAGCAAGGAAGGGAGCTAATGACAATAAAACAATACGATCCGGCAAAAGGAAGCAATCAGCCGATTGGTTCAATCATCAAGCATTTTGCTTCGATTGGGTTATCGAAGGCTGGCATCGCAGCCAAGTGCGGAATGAGGTATTCAGACTTCCTCGAAAAGCTAAGTAACCCAAAGAACGCAGAGCTGATGATGATTTGGGAACTATCGCGCGCTGATTACGAAGCACTGCGCGTAGGGATAAGACACGAGATCCTTATCAACCCAACAGAAAACAGCGCACTACGCGCAAAGATTGCAGGCGATGACTTGAGAGTATTTGAAGAACACGCACCAGCAACACGCGCAGTTCGTTTGCAAGTTGAAGATGCACGAACAGTGCTTGAGTTTGAAGCGCTGAGCCAGCAAGAACAAGAAGAAATCGCACGAGGTCACCAAGATGATCAAGCGGACGTAGCTGATGACGAAAGTAATTCGTAAACGCATTCGACTACTTCCTTACCAAAACGAGTTCGTATCCGACATTACTACTCCGCACCTTGCACTTGTGTGCGGATTGGGAGCAGGAAAAACCAAAGCAGCGGTATATAAGACGCTTAACTTGCTACAAGAAAACCCGGGCTGCAACGGCATTGGCTGCGAACCAACAGGACCACAGCTTGCCATCTTCACGGAAGAAATGAATGCAACTTGTCGTGACCTCGGGTTGGTATACGGCAAGCACTACAAGTACATCGGAATGGGGGCAGGCCACCCGGCTTACTACACATTCGACTTTGGACACGGCCCACAAAAGCTATTACTTGTGTCTGCTATGAACTACAAGGCATCTCTTGTTGGTTTCAATGCTGCATTTGGGTTCGTTGATGAAATGGACACCATCGCAAACAAGGATGAGGGTATTGCGATCTGGAACGCACTGAATGACCGTCTGCGCGATCCGCACGCCAAGTTCATTCAGTCGTTTGTCACCAGCACCCCAGAAGGGCATCACATCATCGAGGCAATCTTTGCAGAAGAAGTGTCTGCTGACGGCTTCGTGACCAAGTGCAAGCCGAATCACAAGGTAATCCAGCGCAGCACGCTAGACAACATCTATCTCAAGCCTTCATATATCCGAGGCCAGTTAGCACGCTACACAGAGAACCAAGCAGCAGCGAAGATTTATGGACGCTTCGTAAACAGCTTTGGTCTGCGCGTGTATGACTGCTTCGAGCGCGCCCGGAACAGCACAACCAAAACTCTTGCTGACTTTCCAGCTAAGTCGGTTCTGCACATCGGGATGGACTTCAACGTTGACAACATGAGCGCAACTGTCGCTGTCATCAATCAAGGAAAGGTTTATGTCATCGACGAGATTACTGGTCTAGCAGGCACTGTCGCGATGATCTTAGAGATCAAGAAGCGTTATCCAAACCATGCAGGGCTAATTGACATTTATCCCGACGTGAATGTTCGCAAGCGATCTACAAGCGCCGACGATGTTTCACTAACAGATCGAAAGCGACTACGTGATGCAGGTTTCAATCTCCATCATAAGGGTAATAACCCCGGAATCAAAGATCGCGTGGATTCCGTCAACACACAGTTTTATAACGCTCTTGGCGAAGTGAACTGCTTTATAAACATCGATAAGTGCGAGCAGCTTGTAAAAGGCTTAGAACAGCAAGGATGGAAAAAGGGTAAGCCTGACAAAGACAGCGGCTTAGACCATTGTCTAGATGCTTTTGGCTACTTCATCTACTACCGCTATCCAGCCATTGAGAAGAGCACGATCGAAGTGGTCAGATGAGCTAAATAACACAAAGAATGATTAGGGAATAACAACAATGAACGGAACGAACAAAGATGCAGTTATCGCACTCGGCCGCACAGCTAAAGAATGGGTTGACATGCTTCACACTGACCGTGCTGTTGATGCTCAAAAGTCCCTTAACTATCTAGATGGACAACAAGAAAAGGAAATGAAGAAGGTACTTAGCGATCCTGCCCGCGGTAGAGCTAAGTGGGTAGAGAAAGGCCTGTCACCTCGTTTCCGCAACGTCACAAAGATGATCGTTGAAAAGTCCGGTCTGCTGTTTAAGGATGCACCTCCAGTTCTAGAAATCTTCAACAAGAATGCTACCGCGCCAAATAAGCAGCTTTCCGAGATTCTCGCAGAGTATCTGTCACAAGTAGAGTTTGGCGAGTTTTGCCACAACTTTGACGAAGTGCTGCGCTTACTCAAAACGGCAATCATTTTCGTTCAATGGGACCCGGAAGATAAGAACTGGTGCTTTGACATTCTGCACCGCGGTAACTGCGAAGTAGTAGTTAATTCCTTGAATCGCAAGGTCGAAGGAATGATACATAGCACGGGTAATAACTCGTACTGTATATGGTTGCCTGATCGTTGCATCAACTTGATTGCAAACGGCGAGCTAAGCGTGAGCGTATTAAGCGAAGAAGACAACCCGTTTGGAGTTGTACCTATTGCCGCTTTCTACGATACCAACTTGCCACGTACGGGCTTTTGGGTTGAGCAGGACAAGTCGCTAGTTAATTTAAATGAAATGCTTAACCTGCATATCACCGATTCAGAGTACTCGATCATGTGGTCGAAGATGAGCACATTGTTCACAAACGGCCACCCAACTGGAGCCGGAACAGCGAGCGAGAGCATCGAGGTCCGTGAAGTAGCGAACAGCCCATGCCCGCGCATAGTTCCAGCATCCGCACAGACCCCTAGTTATCTGGCTGGTCCTGGCAGTGCAATCGTGCTGCACACAGAAGGCGGCGAGCAACTCTACGCTGAGTACAAGAACCCAAATATCGAACTGAAGCCTCTCAACGAAGTCATGGACAGCTGGATCAAGGGCTACGCGGGCGACTGGTGTGTACGCATCGAGGTATCGGGCCAAGGACGCGCACAGAGCGGTTTCCAGCTTGTTGTCGAAGAGACAGACAACCTGGACCTACGCAAGCAGCGCCAACGCATGATGGAAAGCGGTTTTAAGCGCCTTTATCGCGTCCTAGCAAGCGTGTTCAACACATCGACAGGTTCAACAGTCTTCCCGACAGACGCGCAGCTATTTGCCGTCTTTGACGATCCTGTACTCCCAATCGACATTCAAGAGCAAGAAGTCGTCTGGGACATGCGTATCGCAGGAAAGCGTGGAACACAGGTCGATTACTTCATGACGCTGTACGGCATGTCGCGTGAAGAGGCAACAAAGAAGTTTGAGGAAGTAATCGCCTTCGAAAAGCAGTATGGCGATGCACTTGCTCCAAAGGTTGCTCCGACAGTCGTAAACAACACAGTCACTCCAGAAGCTAATCCAGCGAAAGATTCGACGGATAAATAAAAAGGTAATAGCTCGGATGAGCAAAAGGAATAACAAAAATGTCGGATGACAACCAAAATTTAGGTGCGGATGCACAGAAGCAAGATGACGATGGTAAGGAAGCAACCTTAACAGCAGCAGAAGTGCATGCTCTACAGGAAGAGTTAACCACAACCAGAGCAAATCTTGAGAACGCTCGCAAGGGTGAGAAGTTTCACAAGTCGGAAAGAGCAAAGTTGGAAGAACAACTGAAAGGCTTTGTCGGCGGGGAAGATTTCAAAACCAAGTATGAGGCGTTAACTACAGAGCACGAAGGATTGAAGACAACGGTTAAGAACCAGACCATAGATAGCGCGCTGAAAAGCAAGCTTGAAGAGGCAGGTGCTATTTCCGTCAACACAGTTCTAAAGCTTGTAGATAAGTCGAAGATTGCAGTAAACGATGGACAGGTGGATGCCAAGTCTATTGAAGACGTAATCAGTGAACTTAAAAAAACAGATGAAGTGTTATTCACTTCCGTAAAGACACCTGCTGTGAAGCGTCCGAATGAGTCGGAATCTCAAAGCAGCTTTAAAACTGAGATGGATGCAGCTAAAACAGAAGCTGAAGTCAAGGCAGTATTAAAGAAATTCGGAATGGGAAGCACAATTTAAATAATACATTCGCTTCAAGTATCCGCGAATAATAATAGGGAGGCATCATAATGCCATTTACAACAAATTTAACAGGCACAGCGCAAGTAGACGACAGCTTAACCACAGCATTTGAAAAGTTCGTTTGGATCGCATACGGCCAGAGCAACCAAACTGACCAACTTATTTCTAAGAAGGTCGAAATCAATGCTAAGAACATTCAGATGCCGAAGTATTCGCGCATGGCAACTGCGGTGACACCTCTAGTTGAAACTGATGACCTAACTTCAGTTGCTCTAGCTGACACAAAGGTTACCTTCACACCAGTTGAATACGGTAACGCAATCACAATCACTTCTTTAGCTTCGCTACAGACAGGTGGATTAGTTGATGCAGCAGCAGCTTCGTTGATCGGTACAAACTACGGTGAAACAATGGACCAAATTGCTATCAACGCAATGGACGCATCCACAAACACATACGTAATCGGTGCAACTGCAGAAGGTTCCGTTGCTGCTGGACAAGTAGCTTCTGGTGCGTTCTTGAACGTGTTCTACAACAAGCTAGCACGCGGCAACGTTCCGATGATTAACGGACGCTACGTAATGATGGCTCATGATGACGTTATTGCCGACCTACGCGCTGATACAGCAGTTGGTTCGTGGACAGACGTTGTTAAGTACACAGGCGCTCAAGAAGTGCTAGCAAATGAAGTTGGTATGTACAAGGGCTTTGCTGTTGTTCGCAACAACCGCTCTACATACGCTGACCAAACTGGTGGCGGCACTGTTGACTTGTATAGCAGCTATTTCCTAGGTGCTAACGCACTGGGCAAGGCAACCAGCAAGCCAGGTTCGATCATCCTAACTGGACCATTCGACAAGGCTAACCGCTTCTTCAACCTAGCATGGTATGAAGTTTCGCACACACAAATCTTGGACCAAACAGGTATCTGGGTTGGTAAGTGCGCTTCTAGCGTTGGCACAAACGCAGCTTAATAGTTTCACAACTATCGACAAGGGCCCTTCGGGGCCTTTTTTGTTGGCTATTCCCGAGGCATAAATAACTCAAAGGGAAGAGACCAATGAGAAAAATGTTTGAGTTTGAATGCGAGCAATGTAAGGCCTATCAAGAGTCGCTTGTGAAAGACGAAGGCGACTATCCGCAGTGCCCCGAAGGCCACGGCAAGATGCTAAAGCTTATCTCGCGTTCAACCTTCCACTTCGTTAATGGTGCGGGCACGGACATGGGCAAAGCCTACGCATTCAGAGATCGCCCGCTTTGGGGAGGTACTGACTAATGGCTGTGGTTCTAACAATCAACGTGAATACTTACGTGACTGCTGATGAGGCGGAAGCATATTTTGCTTCGTATCCGAACTCCGCATGGGATGGCGACACCGATACAAAGGCGCAAGCGCTTATCAATGCTACTCAATCCGTTGACGCATTGTATGGCGATGGATATCTAAGCGGCATCTATAACGAAACACAGGATCTACTGTTTCCTCGATTTCCGTTCTATGACCATCGCGGTCGATACATCACAGGTATTCCGACAAGCTTGAAGAATGCAGTGTGCGAACTTGCTGCATTGGGGCTGTCAGGCACAGACCTATTTCCCGTTTCATCCACAGATGCGAATGTCACTGAGCGCACTTCCAAAGTAGGGGAGTTGCAGGAAACAGTGAAGTGGAGCAAAGCACCTGACACAGCTTCATTTGAAGGCTTCCGCAAGGTTGATTTGTTGATCGCGCCATTGCTGTGCAAGAAGGGCGGCAACTGGAGCTTGAAGGCTTAATGGATTACAAGAAACTTCAAGCAGTAGCGACAAAGCTTATCAAAGGGTTTGGCAACTCGCAGTCTGCCACGATTGAATATAAAAACGAGACAAGCGGCAAAGCCAAAGTATCTTGCGTGATCGTCGCATCCGCAGATACAGACCGCAACGGCACAGCGGTTCACAACCAATCGAAAACTGCATATCTCATGGGCACTTTAAAGATTGCCCCAGAGACGAATGACGTTCTTATCGTTGGTAAGAAAACATTCACCATCACTGACGTTGAAGATATTACTCCTGATGGCATCACGACTTGTGCATACAAGCTGCAAGTTAGCTAAGGAGTAAAGATGGACATAACAACAATAAGAAGCCTTCTATTAACTCAGCTACGCACTGCCGCTGGCGAGATTGGAACCATCGTCGCAGAGAACGAGACATTCAACGCCAAGAACAGAGCGCATTGGAATCGCTTTACTTTCACACCTATCGAAACAAGCGTTGAAACAACGGGTGCAACACCTTGGACACGCATCGGCGGCTTCGCAACTATCTCGATCTTTGAACCAAAAGGTACTGGTGTTGACTCGCTGTATGCAAGAGCGGAAACAGTTAAGTCGTTGTTCAAAGCATCAACGGTGTTGGGCGCTGAGCCTGATTTTGTGCATGTAGAAAAGAGTTGGTCAGAAGGGACCATTGAAGAAGATGTTTGGACGCAAGTTCAAGTCTTAGTGCGTTGCTATGCGTTCGTGCAGGCTATCTAGCATAAATAAACAAGAATAATAAGGAGCCTATCACTATGGCAATTGCAAGTAATTCAAGAACTCAAATCTTAATCGTTCCCGAAGTAACTATGGGAACAACACCGGCTACGCCTACGATGGTAGAAACTCCGACCGTATCGTCCAGCCTAAATCTAACAAAGACGCTGATTAGCTCAGCTGCGGCAGTCGCAAGTCGCAGAAAAAAGTTTTCTCGCCATGGCAACACAGCAGTTTCTGGTGACATTGCAGGTGAACTTTCTTTCGGTCAGTTTGACCCCTTGATTGAGTCTGTAATGTGTAGCCCATTCACTGCTGACATTGCACGAATCGGAACTACAAAGAAGTCTCTGTCTATCCAGATCGGCTCGCTTGATGTTTCACAGTATCAATTATTTAAAGGCTGTGTTGTCAACACAATGTCCGTAGAAGTTGCTCAAGACGCGATTATCGGCCTTAGCTTCGGCATTATTGGTATGACCCAAACAACATCAACAACAACAGCAGCAACTACGGTCACTCCAGCGCTTTCGTCGGAGCCGATGGTTCATAAGGAAGGCACCATCAGCATCGACGGCACAATGTCCGCAATAGTCACATCGTTCAACTTGGTTGTAGATAACGGCTATCAAGCTATATACGCAATCGGCAGTAGCAATGCAGTTGACATCCCCTACGGAAGTGCAACGGTTTCCGGTAACATGACTCTATATTTCGAAGACGTGATTGCTTATAACCGTTTCCTAAACGAAACGCAGGTTGCAGTTACTCTAGTCACTCTCGATCCAGCAGGCAACAAGTACACGTGGTTGATGCCTAACGTGCAGTTCAATACTGGTGCTATGTCTACAGGTGGAAATGGCCCTCGCACTATCACAATGTCATTCGAAGCATTGGATGAAGCAACACACGGACCGCTTGAAATCACTCGCGATCCAGCTTAATGAGCCGAGAGTTTGGCCGTGCTGTTGCTGAATTAATGGGCAAGGTAGGGCAGGAGATGGTATCGCGCATGGCGCGTAGAACTCCTGTTCGTACTGGTGCCGCTCAGCAAGGCTGGAAACTCACCAACGTAAGCAAAGACGGATTCGAGATCGAAAACGATGTTGAGTACGTAACCCATTTAGAAAACGGCACTGTTCACATGAAGCCTCATCACATGGTCAGATCGACTATGGAAGAAGCTCAACAGATTGTAGATCAGTGCGTTAGAAAACTATAAGAGACAAACATGGCAAAAATTACATCCCTAAAGGACATGCGTCCAAAGACAAAGACCTTTCAGTTGCACAGCGCACTAGACAAAGATGATTTGCTAACTGATGCAAACGACCAACCTATTATGATTGAAATCGTTGGATACGATTCAGCAGTCTTTCGTGACGCAGCTATCGAATCAGCACGCACTGAGCTAAACAGCGAAGTCAAAGATACTGTTGATCCTATGTTCCGTGCAGAAAAGAACTTGCGCCTTGCAGCAGCTTGCATCGTAGGTTGGACCGCACCGGAAGTATTAGGTGAGTATTCCAAAGAACGTGCATTAGAAATCTGCCTAGATGGCGACCTAAAGTACATCGTCGAACAGATTCAAGAAGCAATCAGCGATAGAAAGAGTTTTTTCGCAAACTGACAGATGACCTGTGCAACTGGACTCGACACGAAGTTGCACTAGATTTCCCAGACAATCAAGGTATGTCTGTCAGAAAGCATTTAACAGCCGTTTCCAGGCAGTCGAAGCAATCCCTTGGTGACTTGATTGCACAGCAGTGCGATCCTTCTGTAGACGCTCGTCACAGATTACCCCAATCAGCTAAATATCCAGAAGCCTTGCAGTATCTCAATGAGATATTTTATGCGCTACATGGGACACGCCAGCGAGACATGAACGGCTATCCGCAGCGTTTGATGTTCTCAGAAATTAAAGCCTATGTAGAACTGTTCGAACTTCATCTCGAACATTGGGAGCTTGAAGTTATCACTCGCGTTGATGAGGCGTGGACTTCGCAGAATATTATTGAACGCAATCGCCGTGCTAACGACGAGTAAGGGAAGGGGATAGATGAGCCAAATAGAAACGTTTGCAAAATTAAAAGTAGAAGCGGATACCTCTGACCTACAAAGGGCTAACAATGAAATCGATAAAACCAAGAAGAATGTCGATGATCTCGGAAGCTCTGCAAAGAAAAGTTCAGGTGACTTTAGTTCGTTTGGAGCAGCGGCTGAATCGGCAGGTAGTGGTGTCAGTGGAATGGCACTTGCTGCGGGTGCCGCAGTTGTTGCTATTGGTGCTGTTGTTGCTGTTGCTTCTGCGGCAGCTGGAATCTTCGCAGACCTAGCGAAAGAGGCAATCAACGCTGGCGACGAGATGAACGACTTCTCGAAGCAAACCAACATCGCAACTGAACGTCTGTCCCTGCTCAAGGCTGCATACGCGACCACAGGCGCGGACTTGAAGGAAGTCATTGCCAACTCTGAAACGCTGTCCGCAAAGCTGGCTAAGCAGGATGAGCAGACCGGCAAGGTCATCAACGCCATCGACAAGCTCGGCGTATCCACTAAGGACGCCAACGGTGTCCAGAAATCCTCGTTGCAACTTCAAGAAGACATAGTTGTTGCGGCTGACCAGATGAAGGACAAGCAGGAGGGTGCTGCGCTGGCTGTCACTGCCCTTGGCACAGCGTATTACAAGCTTCGTGGCCCGATCCTCGACGTGAAGGAGTCACAGGGCGAGTTGTACGACTTGATGGCGAAGACAGGCGGCTTGATGAGTGGTGAGTTTGCCAAGGCATCTGACAACCTCAACGACAAGCTGACCAACCTCAAGACTGTTTTTGGCGGCATTGGACAGACCATCGCTTCGGTTGCTTTGCCGGCATTGACTGCGGTTGCTGAGAAGGTTCTGAGCGTCGCTACAGCGGTTGCCCAAGCCATCGCACGCATCACCGGGATGAATCCAGCTACCGACAAGGTGAACGGTGCCCTTGGTGATCTGAACAAGCAGAAGTCCGACGCTGAGGCAACGATTGCGAAGCTGGAAGCCAGCGAGTACGGCAAGTCAGCAGCAGGCGCAAAAGCCTTGCAGCAGCAGAAAGAGCGCTTAGCAGTGCTACAGGACCAGGTTCGTGAAATGAACCGCTACAAGACGGCTACAGACGCCGCTGCTGAGTCAGACAAGAAGGCTGCGCTGAGTGGTGTTGCTGGCGAAGGTAACTCAACCGTTTCTGTCAAAGATCCCAAGGGCACGAAAGACAAGAAGGCGAAGGAAGACAAGGACGAGTTGGGCGACTTTGCGCGTCGTGAGCTTGAGAGGCAGCGCAAGCGCGATCAGCATGCTGAAGAAGCTGCGCACAAAGAAGATCAGAAAGGATTAGACGACTGGTTCAAGGGGTACGAGCGCAAGGACAAAATGATGACGCGCCAAGCTGACCAGATGAAGGCGTACATCGACCAGAACTACGAGGTGCAGAAGCAGATCGAGACCGTGAACAAGCTTCAAGAGGAAGGCTACTTGACCGCAGAGGAAGCGATCAAGGCACGTTCCAAGTTGAACGACGAACTCATTGATTCGTCCGAGACATTCGCAGCAGGTTGGAACAATGCGTTCAAGGCATTCAGCAAGGATGCCACCGACAGCGCGAAGCTGGGTGGGGATGCTTTCAAGTCGATGGCCAACACCGTTGAAGGTGCACTCGACAAGTTCATTGAGACCGGCAAGTTCAGCTTCTCCGACTTTGCTCGTTCCATCATTGTTGATATCGGCAAGATCGCTGCGAAGCAAGCTGCATCCGGAATCATGGGCTTGCTCGGTGGCGGCTCCAGTGGTGGCAGTGGCATTTGGGGCAGCATCATCAGCGGCATCACTGGCGCATTCAGTGGTGGTGGAGCAGGGCTTGGCGGACTGGATGCAAGCACTGTGTATGGCGCAGGCTCAGGATGGGCATCTGCTCGCGCACTGGGTGGACCGATGGGCATCGATCAACCAACGCTTGTTGGCGAACACGGACCTGAAATCATCAAGGCTCGTACACCTTCCACGATTGTTCCGAACAACGCGCTTGGTGGTACCACTCAGCAAAACAATATCAGCATCAACGTTACTGGATCGAAAGACCCGGAAGAGACTGCACGCCTAACAAGTATCGAACTGCAGAAGATTATGAAAGGCATCGCAAAGCAAGAAATCAAGGACGCCACACGTAGCGGGAATATATTGAATCGGAGGTAAGGGAATAAATAAGCTGGAGGGACATTCAACATGCCATCAGCTTTACCACTTACAGATCGAATCTCGCAGTCTTCATCGAAGAAGCGCACCAACAGAGTTATCCGTTGCCAGTTTGGCGATGGCTACGAACAAGTCAGGCCAGACGGTATCAACAACTTAGTTGATACATGGGAGCTTGGCTTCGAGTCCTTGAACAGCACTGATCGCGGTACGTTGCAAACCTTCCTCGATGCTATTGGCGCTTGGGACTATTTCACTTGGACTCCACCGGGTGAAGCTTCTTCCAAGAAATTCAAGGTAGTGGATGGTTATCAGGAACAGCCACAGTCCGGAAGTCTCTATTCAATCACATTCACTGCTAAGCAGTTCTTCTAAGCCATGACTATTCCATATGATGAGCTTAGAAAGCTTTCCCAAGATTCCTCACTTATCGAACTGTTTATTGTCGATTGCACTGTGTTGGGTGGAACGATCTATCGTTTCTGCAACGAAGCAGGACTTGATGGAGCTTCAGTCAGCCTAGCTGGCGCAGTCTTCTATCAGCTGCCGATTGTGATGCAAGGTTGGGGTATTAACTCAACGGGTGCTCCGCAAAAGCCTACAGTCACCGTATCCAATATTTCCAAAGAACTACTTTCGAATGTAGTGAACATGGGAGACATTGTTGGTGCAAAGATCAGTCGAATAAAGATATTTGCCAAGAATCTAGACGGCGGTAGTTCTCCAGATTCAACTCGCATCATCGGCCCTGAGATTTACCTTATCGATCAGAAGGTATCGCACACAAATAAGATGATTACTTGGAATCTGTCTGTACCGTATGACAGGCCGGGTACAAAGTTACCTATCAGACAAGCATTGAAAGACCCAACAAGCAACAGCACTGGCTTTCCTGCTCTATCACGCAGACGAATCCAGTAATGCACATCGAACAGAAAGCACTAGAAGACTTTCACGCACATGTTTTAGCCGAGTACCCGAAAGAGGCATGCGGCTTGATCGTGTCAGGCGCCTTTGTGCCATGCGTCAACGCAGCTGAAACCCCACTCACAGACTTCCGTATTGCTGCGCATGAAGTTGTCCTGGCTACAGCGAAGGGCGGGGTGATTGAAGCAGTTCTGCACTCTCACCCCTACGACATGACCGTACGTCAGCTGTACCCGGCTGAATGGCCGTCCACAAAGGACATGACAAGCTGGCTCAACAACCCAACAGTTCCTTGGGGCATCGCCAAGACAGAAGGTGAAAACGTCAGCAGCCTTGTGTGGCTCGAAGACGAACCAAACACACCCGTTCTAGGAAGGCAGTTTGTACACGGCATACACGACTGCTACAGCGTTATTCGGGATTGGTACTGGCAAGAGCACCAGATCAAGCTAAAGAACTTTGCTAGGGGTTGGGGTTGGTGGGAAACAAATGCCAATCTCTACGAAGAAAACTTCAAGCTTGCAGGCTTCCACGAAGTAAGGCTTGAAGACATTCAGATCGGTGACGTACTCATGATGAAGTATGGGGCGAGAGTTATCAATCATGCCGCTGTTGTTACCGGCAACAACCAAATAACCCATCATATGTTCCACAAACTGAGCTGCACAGATCAGGTAAGTAGTTGGCACAGGATGATTATCAAAGTAGTGCGCTACACAGATGGATTGGGAGACAAACAAGAATGAAGACAATTCATTTCTACGACAAAGTAAAAGAGCTAGCAGGGGTAGACGAGCATCCTTTCGAGGTAAACAGTCCGCTTGAGCTAATAAACGCACTTACAAGCCAGATCAAAGGCTTTCGAGAACTGGTAAGAGACAACGAGCTAATCATTCTTTCTACCAACGAAGACAAGAGCGAGTACGAATACGTATCGTTAGAGAATTTTCAGTTGAAGCTGGGCAAGCTTGAGCACGTTCATGTTATGTCTGTTGTCGAAGGCTCTGGTATTGAAACCGCCATTGCTGCTTTGGGCTACGGTGCGTTCGCTACTGCTGTTATCACCATCGCAGTAAACATCGCCATTTCATTCGTTGTATCAGCGATTGTTAAATCGTTGGCGCCATCGCCTGACACAAGCGAAGGTACGGCAGAAGCTGCAAGTCGTCCATCCTTTATATATAACGGCGCAAAGCTTGTTTATGAGCAAGGTTACGCAATTCCTTTGATCTACGGCATTCACATGTCGGGCGGCATTGTTATCTATACCGACCTTGTAATTGAAGACATTCCGTATGTACCGGCAGAGATTGCAATGCCAACCTACGTTACTGACCCAGCAGCTGGGGGACGAGGCGAACTAGTAGGGCGCGTGGATTATCAGTTTGGTGGAGGCGGACCATAATAATGAAAACAATTAAAATAGAAACAACAAGAGATATCCTGCACTTTCCTAAAGAGCCAGTTCGTGTTGAAGATCCAAATGCAAAGTTTAATCCTGCATTTGTCAGTTCCCCAGAGCTAGAAGTTAATCTCTGGGATACGACGAAGGACATTACCGGCTCGAAGAAGGGCGGTGGTGGAGGCGGGAGCAAGCCAGAGTTGCCAAACACTCTTGCATCTCGTGCGATCTTGAAGATTTTGATCTTGACTTCGGAAGGTCCGATTCAAGGTCTACCGGGTGGCCCACAAGCCATCTACATCAACGACACGCCTCTCCAGAACGCTGACGGTTCGTGGAACTTCCAGCACTGTGCGTATGACTACCGCGTTGGCTATCCAGACCAAGCAAAGGTCGATGGCTACATGGAAGCTGCGTCGCTCGTTGACGTAAACGCAACGCTGGTCAAGGCAACACCTGTCATCCGTGAAGTCTCATCCGAAGATATTGATGCCGTCAAAGTCATCGTCACATTGCCTACAGGTCTTGTGTATCAATGGCAGGGCCAGTTGTGGCCGACATGGGCTCACATCACCATCGACCGCAAGCTCAGCACAGGCGGCACATGGGAACAGGTCGTCTCGCAAGTCATCAACGGAAAGACTGACTCTGCAACGCAGAAGGAGTTTCGCGTTCCGCGCCCAGCTGGCACAGGCAAGTGGCAGTACCGCGTCACACGTATCACGGACGACAGCACCACAAGCGGCCTGAGAAACGACACCTCGGTAGCTGCGCACGTCGAGTATTCGAACATCGACAACAACTACCCGAACTGTGCATACGTTGCGCTCGCAATCGATGCCGAGGCAGTAGGTGGACAGATCCCCAACGTAGCGATCTTGACCAAGGGCTTAACCGTCCGCGTTCCGACGAACTACAACCCGGATTTAGGCACATACAGCGGCATGTATTGGGACGGCACGTGGAAGAACGCATGGACCGACAACCCTGCTTGGATCACTTATGACTTGCTGACAAACACACGATACGGCATGGGGGCGCGCGGCATCACAGATGACATGGTGGACCGCTTCTCGTTCTACGACGCTGGTGTTTACAACGATGGATACGTGCCCGATGGATACGGCGGTACAGAACGGCGCTTCACCTTCAACTATCCCGTAGCTGCGCGTGAAGATGCGTGGACGCACTTGACGGCGATTGCGGGGTCTATGCACGCAACGTTGATTCAGTCCCGCGGCCAAATTCGCTTGAGCCAGGATCGTCCATCCAGTCCGTACATGCTCATCACAAAGGCAAACGTCTTTTGTGGTGAAGACGGAAGCGAAGCGCCATTCACATACAAGGGCACGGCGCTTGATGAAAGACCAACCTCTTTCAACGTCACATACGCTGATCGAACCGACCGTAACCTTCCACGCATCGTCACTGTCTACGACGAAGACTTGATCGATCAGTATGGATTGACCATCTCGGAAATCTCAGCCTTCGGAGCTACTACGGCTGGGCAAGCGTTGAGACACGGCAAGTGGGCGCTAGACACATCGCATCACCAAACTGAAATTGCTCAGTGGCGCATGGGCATGAACGGCGCAGATTTGGAGCCTGGTCACATCGTTGAAATCTGGGACGAGGACTACACAGACGAAGCGGGAGCAGGGCGCATTATTTCGTCTACGGTCGACACCGTGACGCTAGACCGTCCGTGTGCCATCACTGACAACGCAACGATTCAGATCATCTACGCAGATGGCAAGACCATCACGACAAAGACCATCACGAATCCAGCTGGCACATACACCACGCTGACAATCGACACGATGTTCACGCAGACGGTGCTTCCGGGTGCCGACTACATCATCTCTGCGACAGTTTCGCCAAGACAGTTTCGTATTACCAGCGTGCTAGCTGAAGAAGACTTGTTGAGCATCGAGGCCATCTTTCATGATCCGAACAAGTTCGCGCGCATCGAACTTGGCATTGAAGTTCCTTCACCGATATTCAGTGACTCAGAACCTTCCATCTGCAACGCACCATCGGGTCTGACAGTTCGTGAGTCAATCGTTTCGGACAACAACCAGATAAACCGCCAGTTGCTTGTTTCATGGCTTCCACCATCACAGGGCAAGGTGTCGTCGTACACAGTCTCTTGGAGACGAGAAAACGAAGACTGGAACGGTGCTGTAAGTCGCGCAACTGGCTACACGATCAACGGGGCAACACCGGGCAACTATGAAATTGCTGTCTCTGCAAAATCCGTGTTTGGCATTCCGGGTCCAAGCGCAACGATCTTCTACAACATCGACACTACCGGCTCGATCTCATCGACGCTGAATCCAGTTGTTGAGTTGAAGGTTGCCGACAACGGCAGCACTACAGAGTTTCCGGGACGTGATCTAAACATCTCATTCCGAAATCCAGCGTCGAACGCGAACGTGCCGGGTACGTTGGTACGCGACTTCCAAGTCACCATCGTCGACCCAGACACCGACCTTGCCATCCGTGCGTTCTACGTTGCTGGTGTTCCAGCTGGCGTGCTGCAAAGCTTCACGTACACCTACAGCGACAACTTGGCAGATGGTGGGCCGAAGAGAAACTTGACCGTTTCAGTCCGCTGCCGTGACACCTCCAACAACCTCAGTTCTGCTGCTGAAATCACCGTAGAAAATCCACCTCCAGCATTCGTTGCGGACTTCGATGCAACTAGCGGGATTGGGCAGATTTACATCACCCATACACGTCCGACTGACAGTGACTATGTTGGTGTCCTGATCTGGCGCGGCACGTCTGCAGGCTTCACCCCTAGCAGCGCAAATCTGTTGTTCCAAGGCGATGCAACGTTCTTCACGGACACATCGAACTTGTCGGCTGGAACGACCTTTTATTACAAGATCGCAGCCTACGATGACTTCGGATTCGAGAGCGACTTCAGCGACTTGAACATCTCAGCAGCGCAATCTGCACAGGCAATCGCTTACCCAGGTGTTCCGGGTGGCACTTCGTTCCCTACGACGCCAGCACCGGCAGCGGGCGATTCGTTCTACCGCACTGACCTTGGCATCTTGTTCTTCTACAGCGGTACAGCTTGGGAGCAGGTTGGCATCGAGTCGGGCACAACCCTTCCAACTACAGGCAACTTTGAGGATCGTCAGTTCATCCTCACACCGGGCCAGAACCTGTACATCTATCACACGGTAGGTGGATGGACGCCAATCACACCAGCCAACGGCACCATCACGACAGGGATGATCGTTGCAGGCGCAATCACCACAGGAAAGATTGCCACTGGCGCTGTGACTGCGAACGAGATTGCGGCGAGCACCATCACTAGCGGCAAGATCGCAGCGAACACCATCGTCACTGCTAACTTGGCCACCGGCATCATCACAACTGCTGAACTTGCAGCTGGCGCAGTAACTGCGGCAAAGATTGCAGCGAACACCATTACAGCGAATGAGATTCAAGCAGGGGCTATTACGACGGCTACTCTAGCGGCTGGTGCAGTTACGGCAGGCAAGATCAACGTTACCAAGTTGAACGCGATCACAGCGAATATGGGTAACTTGACTGCTGGACAGATCGACATTGCTTCCGATGAAAACGGCGCAGGGTGGGGTTATATCCGCAATTCTGGAAAGTGGTATCGAGACAATCAGAATGGTTGGGTCTTTGGTCGCCATCCAAACGGTGACTCACTTATGTCTATTGAGTGTGGCGCATCTAAGATGTGGGCATATTCAAGCGGTGACTTTGGTATCCAAGCACCCGGCATCTTGATGACAAATGGTGGACTGACAATCAACCAATTGGATGTAATCGGTACGGCAAACATTCGTGACGCAAATATCGGAACACTCAAGTTGGCGAGCGGTGCATCTACAACAGCTTCCGGCAACTATAGAGACGGACGACAATTTGCTTTGGGTTGGAACACATATGCTGAATGTGGTATCTATGTTCCATACGGCGGCACGCTAATTATCTTTATGTCAGCGCAGGTGCAAGGCCCATGGATTGTTCAAAATGGTGGCGGAGAAGGCGATTACACTTGGACAACTATTTCGCCTACATACTCGCGTATTCTAATTAACGGCGGCGTCCATGTGCAGTATGAAGATATTGCAGGCAGTGCAAAGATCGGACAGCGCACTCAATGGTGTTCCAACTATGCAGTAGGGGTGGGTGGTGGCTATTTCACTTGCTCCTTGCAGTTCTATTTCGATCAAACTTGGAATACCCCTGGCACGTATAAAACTTCGATTGTTGCCTTCGCATCTACCAGATAAGTATAGGTAGATGAGGAGAAACGATGGCGAGTTTTTATGCATATTTTGATGAAACAACTGGAGAGATAATTTCGTATGGGCAGTTGCCTGATCCGATTGAAATCGTCCCCAACACAGATCCAGCAACGTTCTTCGATGTTTACGATCAATACTTGCTTGCGATTCCGTCCGGGCAAGGTTTGATTCGGATCGAAGATGATCTTCCTGTTAGCACTGCTTTTTACATTGCTGATCCCGGTGGCACACCGACACTGACAGCGCGCCCATCATTGGACGATGACAACGCTGTAGGCGGCTCTGATCCTTGGATTGCAGACGGTACGAGTTCAGTGACATACGGCCCTGACTTGCCCGTGGGAACCCTTGTGCGTGTTAGCTCTGGCAATCCTGCGTTCGCCACCATTGAAGCTCTAGAAGTTGACGACGGAGAGTTAGAACTGGCTACTACGCTGGTGGGGCAGTATGAGGTGATAGTCACTTCCTTTCCGTACGCAGACAAAACAATAATATTTACGGCGGAAGCACCATAATGGCATTAGTAACTTTAGCGGGGGATACACCTGCAGCACTCACAGGCGTTCTAGTAACAACAAAGGTCGATGGATATTCAATCTCATGGAATCCTCAACCTGTCGGTTCACGCGTCGAAGTATGGCAATCAATTACAAATGATCGTGCAGATGCCGATCTTGTGAAAACAGTTATTGATACATACTACGACTCAGCCACTTTGGGTTCGGGTACGTCATATTTTCTTTGGGTTCGCACTGTAAACCAATATGGAATACCTGGCGATTGGGACGTGGGCGATACAGCAGGACATGAGGTTGAAGTCCTAGGTATTGATAACGGGCAAGTATCACCACAGACCGCAAACACAACATTTAGTGTTTCTTTGTCGGGTGCGGGCTCATCCTTGATCACGAGCTACAACACTTGGCAGCTAATCTCATCGAGCTCCATTCCTGCAAACACGCTGTTCGCTTCTGCTGAAACGATTATGTGGGGGTATACAACCACTGACCTAAGCAGCGTCTCAAGCACGCTTACCACGGGCACGGTTACTGGAAGTGTTGACTGGCGCTTGAGACTTAAACGCGATTCTGATGGCGTTTATATCGGTAGCCAGGAAGTCCGCGCTACGACCGCAGCTATCTCGGTTGTCATGTTCAGTGGTAGTCCGAGTATCAAGCAGTTTGTGAATCCATTGAATCCATCTACAACCAAAATACGATTCGGAAATGCTGGCGGTGTTCCACCTGTTGCATACACGATGGAGCTTGAAGCAAAGAAGACAAATAGCGACACCAGCAAGCTTTCCTTCACCGCGTCTGTAGGTTATTACTTTGAAGGGCAGGGCAGTGTTGTTGCTTTCTAAGTAGCTGATTTCTTTGTGCCATACATAACCCGCTTCGGCGGGTTTATTTTTGGCTAAATAGTTTCGAAGGGTCGCACCCTCTTAACTAATACAAGGAAATTTCCAACAATGACAACAATCAACAAATTCAACAAGTTCTTGCTTACCCAAATGAATGGGGGTCAAGATACAACTGGTTCGTCAACAGCAAATGCAGCACGCGTCGTAGACTTTGACTCTGACACTATCAAGGTGTCATTGCATACTTCTACCTATAGTCCATCAGCAACAGGTCACGCAGCATATAACTCCGTTACTAATGAGGTTACTGGTTCTGGTTATACAAGTGGTGGCATCACGCTAACTTCACCAACTGTCGTAGATACAGCCGGCACCATTGCCTTCGATGCTGCTGACATTACTTGGTCACAGAACGCTTCAGGCTTTACAAACGCCCGCTACGCAGTTATCTATAAGAGCACAGGTACAGCAGCTACATCTACATTGATTGGTTGGATTGATTTTGTCGCAGATAAAGGGAATGTGTCCGGTGACTTGGTGATGCAGTGGAATGCTTCTGGTGTCGCTACTTGGGCTTAATAGCTAAGTTGACGACGCACGAACAAGAAAGCATTTCAATCTGAGGGAGAATAATAATGGCAGATAACGTCCCAATTACCGCTGGTAGCGGTACAAGCATTGCAACTGACGATGTGTCTGGTGATCAGTACCAACGAGTCAAGATTACTGATGGCACAGCGGACAGCGCAAACCATCTAACAGTCAACGCATCTGGCGAAGCACTTGTAAAAGTGAACGCAGCACTACCAGCAGGAACCAACAACATTGGTGACGTTGACGTGCTTTCGTTGCCAGCACTCCCAACAGGCACAAATGCAATCGGAACTGTGACAACAGTTGGTGCAGCAGCAAGTGGTGCATCTGTTTCTGGCAATCCAGTTCTCAACGGAGCAAGAGCAGCTACAGCAAACCCAACAGCAGTAACTGACGGCCAAGCTATTGCATTGATGACAGACAAGGTAGGTCGTTTAGTGACTGTGCCTATGCATTCACGCGCATTGATGGGCAAACAAGCAACAACCATCACAAGCTCGACAAGTGCAACAACTGTAGTAAGTGCTATTGTATCGACGTTTACGGATATCACTTCGTTCACAGTCACAAACAGTTCTTCAACTGCAACGCTAGTGACTCTGACTGATGGCACAACCGCAATGATTTTCAGTCTTGCCGCTGGACCCGGAGCAGGCTTCACAAAGGAATTCTCAACACCGCTATACGCAACCACAGCTAACACAGCTTGGACATTGCAGTGCGGTACTTCTGTTGCTTCAATCTACTGCAATATCGTTTACGCGAAGAACACATAAGGAGGTAGTTTTATGGCTATCTCCATGACGTCTTTAGCTTCGCAAGGAAGCACCAATGCGAGCCCAACCCTTACTTGGGCTAATTGGGGTTTTGGTAGCTTCACAGTTGGCACCTATGTCTTGATGGCAGTCAGTTATGCCGACGCTGCAGCGGGTGCAGCGCCAACTGTATCGGTGAATACTGGTACTTCTGGCACTCCACTAACGTATATCGGTAATGCTTCAAACGGCTCGTCTGGCCTAGCCCTATTTGGTGGCTACACCGTGAGTAGTGCTTTCGACACCATGACAATTACATTCTCCGCGAATGCCATCAATACACAGTTGTTGATGACAAAGATTTCGGGAATGCACCCGACGACACCGATCACTCAACAGTCGATCGTTTCGGGCTCAAGCACAACATTAGCTGCATTTGGGGCAAGCAGCGCAACGTTGATTCTTGCAGCCTCTACAACCGGAAAGCCAACGTTGACTGGTGGCTACACGAACAATGTCGATGAGTCGCTAAGCCGCTCAATGTATAAAACCACACAAGACCTGGCGCCAGCATTTGCTGGCAGTTCGGCGGGTGCAGTAATCGCTGCATTGGAAATTGCTAATGCAACAGTAGCAGCGCCCAAGGGTCGCAACATGCTTCTTGGCGTGGGGGTCTAACCCATGTCCTTGCTGCTCCTTCTATCCAGCGCGGCACCTTCTGGCGATCCACACGTTAAATCGTTGCTGCATTTCAACGGCACCAACGGCTCAACAGCTATCGTTGATGAAACTGGCAAGACGTGGACTGTTCAAGGTGCAGCAGAACTAGACACGTCAGATCAGAAGTTTGGTTCTGCATCGGGCTACTTCCCACCATATCAGGGAACGTCCCCGCTTTGGACAACCCCGATACATACCGACTTTGAGTTTGGCACGGGTCAGTTTCAAGTTGAAGGGTTCTGCAACTATATCGACGGCGGTAACTCCGAAGGTACGCTAGTTGAGTGCGGTGACGGAACAGATGGATGGCGCATCTTCTTTACCGCGGGGGGCGGGGGGCTGTTGGTGTTTAAAAGAACTGGCAGCTTCACGGTCTACACTTTGGCAGCACCTGTCCTTGGTGACGGGTTATGGCACTACTTCAAAGTCAGTCGTGATGCATCAAACCAACTTGTCCTGCAATTCGACAGCACGACCTCGACGCCTGCAACTGACACCGATACTTACACGATCCCAGTAACGGGCGAAGTCTCGATTGGTGCCTCTCCAGATGGCTCAAACAAGTTCAGCGGGCACCTGGACGAAATCCGTATCCTCAATGGTGCGATTGACGGCAGCACGACTGTCCCAACAGCGGAGTTTCCAGATCCGGGTGATGCTTCTACACCGGAAGTAGTTGAAGCACCGGTTCTAGCTTTCGTTCAAACGTTGCTAGTGCCAATCGTCAATGCAAAGGAAGTCATTGCTGTTCCGCTGCGAGCCAATGTGCAGACATTGCTGTTGCCGAACATCAAGGCAAATGAAATCGTCCCTGTACCTGTACAGGCGTTCACGCAGGTATTACAAGTACCGGTGATAGCTTCTGCAGCGTTGATCGAGGCCGACAAGCTCACTATCGTTCAGACTCTGCTTGTGCCAAATATCAAGGCGAACGATGTTGTCGCTGTACCGTTGCTCACTTTCACGCAATCCCTGTTCGTACCGAAGCTGAGTGAGGCAATCAACGCGCCTACATGCGCCTTCGTTGAATCTCTGCTTGTACCCAACATCAAGGCGAATGAAATTGTCCCTGTGCCTGTACGCGCGAACGTGCAGACATTGCTGTTGCCGAACATCAAGGCTGATGAGGTTGTTCCGGTTCCGGTACTTTCAGGCGTTCAGACGCTGCTAGTCCCGATCACGAACGCACGCGAAGTGGTTGCCGTCCCGGTAATTTCAGCAACTCAGGCATTGCTTGCTCCGACAGTCAACACGACGACGGGTGTGTTGGTCGACACGATGGCGATTGTTCAAGCGCTTCAAGTTCCGAACATCAAGGCGGACGAGGTTGTAGCTGTTCCGCTTCTTGCCTTCGCACAGAGCTTGCAGGTTCCAGCTGCGAACGCGAAGGAAGTCATTGCTGCCCCGGTACTCACGCTTGCCCAGGTGCTCAACGCGCCTACGGTCAACATGCAGGAGCGCATTGCGGTTCCGCTGATCACGTTTGCTCAGGTCTTCAACGTCCCGAACATCAAGGCAGACGAGGTTGTCGCTGTCCCAACAAAGGCGTTCACGCAAGCGTTTGTAGCCCCTACAGTCAACGCAAGGGAAGTTCTGGGGGTCACGGTGCTGAATGTGCTGCAAGCGCTGTACGTGCCTGCAATCGCGGAAGGGCTGGTTGTGGAACGCTTGCAGTACGTCCAGCAGTTCCTCGATGTCACGCTGCGCGAAACCTTCCACGTCCCGGCCATCAGCTTCACGCAGACGCTGTTCGATCCGACCGTGCGCAACGACAAGGTCACCAGCATCACAGTGATTGGGCCGCAGCAGGTTGGCGTGAGCGTTGTTGGGTTGGCAGAGCAGGGTGTCTCTGTAGTAGCACCTTCCGAGGAAGCGATTTCAGTGCTAGTTCAATAAATATAAGAATAAGAGAGACAAAACATGAGCACTTTTCAGAAAGACATTGAAATCAATCAAGGCGACGACTACGAGCAAGTCTTCAAATTCTATTCCGACACGAATAATACGGTTCCGCTGGACATGACAGGCGCAACGTTGGCCATGAAGGTTCGCCAAAATAACTACGACGGAAAGGTGCTGTTGGCTTCTCCCACAAATATTACGTTGACATTGGACGCACCTCTTAGCAAAGCAACCATCCAAGTAACTTCGGCAGCATCTTTAGTTCTCGCCACTACAAAAGACACAGATGAAATCGACGCCATATACGATTTGCACATGACAAAGGGCGGAATTACTACAAGATTAATGGAAGGTGCCTGCATTATCAATCGCATTGTCACTAAGTAGGCGTTAAGCTAGATAAATAGTTAACAATAAAAAGGAGTTACTATGAAATATCTTATCGCTTTCGCAATCGCAACACTGGCCGTCGCATCCAATGCACAGGTCACACAATCGTTCTCAAACTCAGTCTCGGCATCGGCTTCATCTAGCTTTAGCGGATCAGCTTTTGGTTCGTCCTCATCAACGTTCTCTACGCTAAACGGTCCAACAGCTAATACGTTTACACAATCTTATGGCGCTGGTACTGCAAGCGCTGCTGGCGTTGCAACTGGCAATGGAGTAACGGTGCACAGCTACTCTACAAGCCCTTCGGCTGCGCCTTTGCTGAACACACCGCAGTTCAATTACCCACAATCGTTCTCGTTCCCAACGGTTGGTGTCAGCAGATAATGCAGTTTGTTTAAGCTCATAAAACCGCCTATTTCTGGCGGTTTTTTATGACTAAGCTACCCTGGTACTATCTTAGGTGCATAGCGATGATTCTTAAAATTAGGCGATATAAGTCATTGATTTATATAGAGAAAAACCACCCGATTTTAAAAGACTTCATTATTTGAAAGAAGTGGGCAAAAAGAAGCCCACTTTCCCTAGTGCAATAGGTAGTGGGCTTAAAGTGTATTAACACACAAGGGCTACACGAATGAAGTTACGCGTGCAGCAAATTAATTATATTTGTTTTTTAGCTAGATAGCGACACAACCAACATGTGGTTCCTGCAACGCATATTCAGTAGTAGATATCGGCATGGCAGGTTGGCGCATGTGACATACTTAGTCTTTTAATAGACGTTCACGCAGTATTTTTTGCATCTCTGTAATCTCTGCGGTGCGCGGCTTCATGTTCTTATAAGCCGGTGTGTTCATGATGGTTCGCACTGTGCGCATGGAATGTTTATTCTTTCCGCATAGAACTGCAAATACGATATCTTCTCTGTCTTGTCTTGTTAGCATGGTTTATCCTTTTGTATTGGTTAATGTAGGGGCAGAGACCAACTGCCGCATTCCTACATTAATACTTAGTGGATTGTTGACAAAAACAGGCTGTTATACCTCGAAAATCGACGGTTTTATATTTGGGTATGCTTTATGTGCGGTGACTAGGCGGCCTTGCGCTAAATAGCTGACTATGTCCCGCCACAGATTCACCCAACCGTATATACAAAAGCGCATCAAAAAGGTCGTTGAAGAATCTAAATTGAGCGACAAACAAGGAAACTTGTTCATCCAGACCCGCAGCGGAATGTGGATTGATATCACTGGAATCGACAGAAAGAATCTGGACCTTGCGTTATTGGGCATAAGGCTAAATACTTTTAGCTAAAACAAAACCATGATAAGTTGCCATTAGCGAACTCCTTTTGTAGACCATCAGAGCCCCATTACTGTTCACGCAGTTTTGGGGCTTCTTTTTGGCCTACAAGAATAAGTAGTTGATGAGTAATAACTACAGATCGGGCTTAGAACAGAAAGTCGCCAAGCAGCTAGAAGCAAACTGCATCGCATTCCAGTACGAGGCACGCAAGATTGCCTTCGAGCAACCGGTGAAGCAGCGCAGCTACACGCCGGACTTCATCTTGCCCAACGGCATCGTGATCGAGACAAAGGGAATCTTCGACGTTGAGGACAGGCAGAAGCATCTTTGGGTACGTGAGCAGCACCCCGAGCTTGATATCCGCTTCGTGTTCAGCAGCAGCAAGACCAAGCTGCGCAAGGGTAGCCCCACAAGCTACGGCGAGTGGTGCGAGAAGAATGGCTTCTTGTACGCAGACAAGGCGATTCCAGCTGCTTGGCTGGTCTAACGGATAAATAAGTGTGCAGCATGCAAAGTGCTGCGTACTGTCAAAAGTTCGAAGTCGAAGAAAAACATCCAAGCCGAGGCCCCGAAAGGGGCTTTGTGCTTTGTAAAACACAAAAAGCTAACTATAGCTAACTCAGATGATAAATAAACTTGTAGTCGGGGACGACTGCGCGACACAAGAACTTTGCAAGCAAGGGGCTAGCTATGGAACGGCGTCGCAACACGACATTGGAAACATATGACAGAGAAAGAACGCAGAGGGGTAGATTACACCCCTTTCGAATCATCCGAAGCGAGACTGATTCGACACATAAAAAGAAAACCTTTTCAGGAAGTATTTGACGAAATTCATAATACTGTAGATATTTACGGCAACTTCCTTTATCACGAAGCACAAAACGTGATAACAGAATCCGGTTGGACGTTAGACGAATACATTAATTACAGAGGTTCGGAGTGAGCCCGGCTGCACAACGTTATCTAGAACAGATGCAGCGTGCTATAGGCATCAATGCGCCCAAGCTATTAGAAGTTTCGGTTCACGCAGTTGTACGTGGCAAACCTGTAAAGCACGAAGACAAAACCCTTTGGTGTGGTGACGATCAAGTAAATCTAGGCTACGACTGGCACAACATCAGCGTCAGCGTAGACGATCTGTTCGAACTACTGACAAAGGATGGAATGGCGCTGGGTCCTGCACTTAGCAAAGGTACGCACAGAATTGAACCCAACTTTAAATGCCACAGCGTTGCTCTAGTTGATATTGATTCTGGAATGAGCATCGCAGAGCTTAAAAAGAACATCTTTTATCAAAAGTATGGAGCAGGGTATTACACAACGCCGTCGCATACGGACTCTGAGCCACGCTTTCGCATCGTTTATGAGCTAGAGCAAGCGATCACAGATGCGTTGGAGATGCGTGCGCTGTACGAAGCGCTCATGTGCATTCACGGTGCTGCGGACGCTAGCTGCAAGGATGCTTCCAGGTTGTTCTACGGCACGGTCAACGCTGCACGCTGCGAACGCACTGGCCGGGTGCTAGATGCTGCGGGCATCAAGTACGCGCTGCTACAGCGCCCTACAGCCCCCGCAAGACACGTTCGCACAGCCGAGGAAAAGAGCTTTCCAGCACCGCAGCTTGCAGAGGTTCAAGAACTGCTGGACGAGCTACGCAAGTACGTAGGCGATCTCCAATATCACGACAGGTTCAGCGTCACACGCGCTGTTGCCACAGCCATCCCGGCGCACCAAGCTTGTGCAGAAATGCGCTCGCGTTGGAGCGATGCGGAAAAAACAGCCTCATACGAAGAGATTCTAAAAGCTCCATTAGTAGGAAATGGCCCTACTTTGGGCTCGCTTGTATATCGCATTCGTGAAAGCAACCCACAGTACCGCAAGGCACAAGAAGATTCAACAAAACAATTATTAAACAAGGCATTCGGCAAGAGCACAAAAATCAGCCGCATTGCTTTCTAAGGACTTATCAAATGTTAGACACAAACATAAAGGCACTGCTGCCAACTATTATTTCAGACACTATGGCTACTCTTTCTGCGCTCACAAACGCACCGGACGAAATGACATTGCCTATCACTCTTGCTGTTGCAAACTTTGCAGCACAAGCAATGTTCAACGTTAACCCAATGCAATGGCGTCCTTGCAGCGTCAGCGAATTCTTTGTCGTGTTAACACCAAGCGGTGGTATGAAAACATCTATCAGCAGTCTGCTACTAGATGGCATCAGGGACTTCGAGCGCGAACAGGAGACGGAAAATGCTCAAGCGATGATCGATTACAAGATCAAGGTAAAGCAGTTCAACAAGGCAATCGAAGACGAGGCGAAGAATCCCACGGGAATTAACCCTAAAGAGCCGGTTAGGCCTAAAGGTTCGCGTTATAGGGTCGAAAAGGCCACGGTAAATGGCTTAATTAACACCTTAGCAAGCGTACCGTTTGCAGGGTTGTTCAGCAGTGATGCAGGCGAGTTCTTTAACTCCCACAGCTTCCAAAGCAGCGACAAGAGCATGGAAATGGTAGCTACGTTATCTAAGGCGTGGTCTGGCGAAATGATCGACAGGGTGACAGGCATCGAAGAAAACAATGTCCGTTTGCACAACCGTCGCTTCAACATGCTTGTTTTGTTGCAGCAAGAGCTAGCAGGCTTCCTGAACAACAGCCAATACAAAGATCAGGGCTTCACCAATCGCATGTTAATAACGCAGTGTGAATTATTTGCCAAGCGTGCAGCAGATTTCAGTGAGGCAGGGCAGCTAGAGACGCAGAGGCTAGAACAAACGCTTAAACCGTTTAATAGACGTGTGTATGAGCTACTAGATGATGTGGATCACAAGCAGAGCAAGGCACGCATGCAGCATCTCATGATTCCAGGCGCAACAGCAGCGATGCGCATTGCAGCAGCCAACGTTCCAGTCAACGCACCACCAAACGAACTGGTCCTTGATGCAATCACATTTTCGTCAGAGGACGGTGCAGCAAAGATCATGGAAGAATTCTGCAATGAAATGGGTAAGGAAAGTCAAAATCCTAAGTACAGTGAATATGCCAACTTCATGAGTCGTGCTTACGAGCATGCTTGCCGTTTAGCTGCAACGCTTGCGATTTTCGACAAGCAGGACGTTATAAAGGCTGAATATGCGATGGCAGGAGTTGAATTGACACGGTACTTTATCGAGCAGCGCATGAATTTGTCTGTAGACGGTAGCGTCAAAATCAATCCTATCGTTGAAGCTGGTAATGCGCTGCTTAAGTGGCTTGCGAAGCAGCCTAACAATGAAGCTACAAAGGGCCATTGCTCGCAGAGTGGGCCAGCGATTTACAAGAAGATGGAAGCATCAGAGCGCCTACGGGTCATACAGGACTTGGATGCGAGAGAGTGCATTGAAATTGTTGAGCGCGGCGTGGAGGAAGGCAAAAAGGCTACAACCTACGTTAAAGCAATAGTTAGCAAATAACGAATAGTTAGCTGGATAGTTAGCAGGGCAAGAGCTAACTGTGATTTGCCAAAATTGAGTGGTTTTTAGGCGAAAGGGATAGTTAGCTAACTGGTTCTGAATCAAGAGCTAATTATTGCAATAGTTAGCTCGTGGTTTTGGAGGTGGACGCCATTTAGTGGACAATAGTTAGCTAGTTAGCAGGGGGTGCTATATAAATGAAGCTTTACCATTATTTTGTATGTTTTAGCGTGTTTATACGTATGTGCAGTAGCTAACTAGCTAACTAGCTAACTATTGCATTTCCAGCAGATCTAAGCTCCAAAGAGATAAATAGAAGCGATACCTAATAAAAATTGAGTTTCATAGCCCGGCCGCCAATAAGCCCCAAGTCGAGAGACAAGGGGCTTTTTTGTGCTCGTTTCATTCATTGCTGTGGGTAAATAGTTCATGAAAAAGAAATCAGACTTAACGCCACAGCAGATTGTCCGTGCGACGCCAAAGAACTTGAATATCAATACCATGAAACACAAGCTGGCACTTGAAGCGCTACTGGCTGCTGATGGGAATAAGAAAGAGGCAGCAAAACTGCTAGGCATAGATAGAAACACAATCGCTATCTGGCTAAAGGTTTACGGCTTTTAAGCAAGCGAGAAAGTACCGCTTTTGGTATGCGCAAATATAGGGATGAATATAATAGGCTAGGACCGCCTCCATCCAAAAAATGTCAACCTGTATTTTCTATCTTTACATGACTGTTACATCTTACTCTGAAAAGCCCACAAGATCATTTAAATAGGTAGACCTTTTCGCCAGTCAACCACCAGAAAGATATCCTTTCATTTAGTCGAACATCTCAGTCTGGTTGACCTAAATGATTTTCTAATGTAGCAGTTCACCTAGAGCAACAGTACATGTCGTGCATACATAGTGCATCTATTGTGGCTGCACTGTGGCACAGATTCACTAACAATATCAATAGGTTAGCGACCCAGCCTAGCCTGCACTGTGTCTGTCACGGTGCTGTCACGACGCATGCTTGCCGTTGACAACAGTATCTATAGGCTATCTCTATTATGTGTATGGCGCTAGATATTCACCATAGAAATAATAAAGGTCAACCTAAATATATTTTTATTTAAATATATCTTGACGATATCGGTTGACAGACCTATTCACTTTCAGAGTGGCGGGGCATGGGGTACCCGCGTTTGACATTTGAAGAAAGTGGAGGCGGTGGGGATCTATGTACGACCTATTTTAATTTTCCGGACCCTCTGAATACCGGTGGCGAAAATTTGGGCGGCACCTTTGTATTTCCGAACTAACCATGTCAAAATTTTCGAAAGCAATGTTTGGTTGTACTTCCTTCGGATCATTTCGGCCGATACCTCAGGAAGAAAATGCATTCCGTAAACCCCATTGAATGCAAATGTCAGTGCCCAAAAAGCATGCCTTGTAGTTTGCTCCAACCCACCCTCGACCGTCCGCTGTTGCTTTACTGTCTCGTCTTGCAGCTTCGAAACAGTTACTAGGCGATTTATAACGAGGGCCCGCAAGTCAGTATCAACCCAAGCTACAACAGACTCGCTAAAGTAATAGTTCAAATCCTTTGCGATTAGATCGAACTCATCCATGAACCCGTTATTGCGAAAGTCTGTTTCATCAAACAGTACACGGTTGATTAGCGTAGTTAGACGTTCATATACCTCTCGTCGCTTTTCGATAAGCGTGAACTCCGTCTGCATCAGCGTAGCGTTATGCTGCCTGTGTGCTGCCCACGCTGCTGCCCCGGCAGCGATAGCACTCGCAACCGCAGCTATAACTTGCAACCAAGTTGCTGTGCTGTTGTCCATGCTGCTACCGCACACCCTCTTTGGCTAGCTGTGCATAGAGCGCTCCTAGCCCTTCGTGAATTCGCTTCAACGGATACTGTCTACAGTAGTTTTCCAAGTATGCGTTGATTGTGCTGACAGATGGCAGCGTCACGTATTCAGCGCTGTACTGTTGATTCGAACCTGAGAGATAACCTTGAGCCCAAGTTTCAGTTGCTGAGGCTAATATTGGGGTTCCGCGTCCAGAGCGCGCCTCGGTCCAATCCCCGCAGGTGAAAGCGCCGACACCGACGATCGCGTTTTTGACGTTCTGAGCTTGCGCCGCACCGAAGCTCATGAGCGAAGTCAAAAAAATTGTGCAGAGGTACTTTTTCATCGTCGAAGTCTAGCTGTAGTCCCCACACCTGACCCACACTAAATATGGGATGAACTACAGCAAATTTCACGATCGCATCATCAACCGCGCACTGAACCGAACACCACAACCCGGCATGGAAGCCCACCACATCCTTCCGCGCAGCCTAGGTGGCAAAGACGAGCCCGGCAACCTCGTCTACCTGACCGTGAAGGAGCACTACCTCGTTCACCTGTTGCTGTGGAAGCAGGGCTTCGACAATCAAATCTTCAGCGTAGAGTGCTTCATCAACGACAGCATCAACTTCCGCAGACCGCATCGCTTCGGTCAGTTCCGCTGGACTAGACGCTTGCGCAGGGCAGTCACTCTCCAGCGTGCCAAGAACCTACGCGAGACGGCAAAGCTCAAGTTGGCCCTGAGCTACTCGCAGAGGATGCTGATCCTGGCGCAGCAAGCAGAGCAAGCGCAGAAGCAGATCGATGATGAATACGCAGAGATATTTCTAGAGACCGTAATCGACACAACGAACTAAATATGTGTGCAGCCCAAACCTCATAAGTTACGAGCGCTCCAACGTAGCGTGCTGCAAAACGTAGACGGAACTTGTGACATCTCCACGCTGTGCAAACAGTGGCCCGAAAGGGCATTCACAAGCGACCTCCGAATGCCTCCAACAGTGTGCCGCCAAGCAAGTTGGAGGCTTTTGTTTGACTGCTAAGTAGTAGATGAAAAACAAACATCTACTTCAATCAGTTCTCACGCGCCACGAAGGCAAAGTAAACAAAGTCTATCTAGACAGCTTGGGCTACAAGACAGCGGGCATCGGCCATTTGCTCGTTGGCGATGAAACAAGCATGGCAGTCGGCACAATCGTTTCCGAAGAAGAAATTCAAGCTTGGTTCGAAAAGGATTGCGAAGATGCCATTGCGTTCGCCCGCAAATTCGTTCCGGGATTGGACGGCCTAGACGAGGTGCGCCAAATAGTGATTGTGTCCCTTGCTTTCAATCTGGGCGGCAAGCTTGCGCAGTTCAAGAACTCGCTTAAATTCATCAACGCCAAAGACTGGAGCAATGCAGCGGCAAATCTAAAGCTCAGCAAATGGTACGGGCAAGTTGGGCGTCGTGGCCCTGAGCTTTGCAGTGCCTTGGAAAAGGGCTTTTTTGGCTACGCTACATAACGATTGATTGGTCGCTTTCACGATGTGAAATCCGTAGCATTTAGCTCTTACCACCCAGGAGCTTTAAATGCCACTTTTCGTACCCGGAACTGTAGTCGCAACCAAAGGCGCACTTGCTGCGCTGGACAGAGCAGAGATTAACCCGCTGACGCTTTTAAACCGCCATGTGCGCGGTGATTGGGGCGATCTGGGGCAAGAGGACTGTGATGCCAACAAAAACGCGCTTACGTGGGGAGGCAGGCTGCTTAGCAAGTACCTCGTAAAAGACCACGCTTTTTACGTAATAACCGAGGCGGACTACAGCAGCACAACCCTGATGCTTACTCAAGAATATTAACCGTTAAATAATACACAGAATTGCCAACGGCCCTTCGGGGCCTTTTCTTTTGGCTAATGCTTATACAGTTCTAAGTATGCGCTAAAGACCCAATGGAATTGATTATCAGACTCAACAAGTCGTTTGCGCATCTCTGATAGTTCTTGTCTTAGAGCTTTGTCATCGTCGGCAACTTCGATTTCGCCGATTTTGATAACCATGTCTCGGATCAGCATGCTGACATTTCTTTCTATCCACACCATCACATTATTGGGAAACAACCACTGCGCTTTCTTGATGATTGCGAGGCACTCCACGTATGGATCGTTTCTGGGTAGCACACGCGCGTACATCTGGGTGATGACTTCTTGCAGTTCGTTTACGACCTCAAGGCGCTTTTCAAACAGATCGATCTTGATCTTGTGCTTGGCGATTCTCATGTTGTGCCACGCGATAGCTGCACCTACGAGTGCCACTGTGGGCGTGAGGAAAGCGGCAAGGGCGGTGGTTGCTGATGCGTCTGGCATGTTCCTGCTCCGGTTGTTTGCAGCATTGTCCACGAGCTGACCTTGAACTACTGGATGCCCATACAGTACCATTGCTACATGTTGGTTGATGTCTATCGTGTGCGGTACAGGGGTGTGAAGCAGGAGCGTGAACGCATACGCAAGGACAAGCACAGGGGTGAGCTTTCGTATCTGACTCGCTTGTGGGATCCTCGGCCGGGCCGCAGTGTCATGAAGGCTGTGCTGCTAGGTGCTGACGGAGAGCGCTACGTGCTGCCGGTGCTCGATCATGCGCGCGTCGTGGAGGTGCGTGGGGAAGGGCTGCTCATCACGGGCATGGAGGTCATTCCTACCTCGCGTGGCATCAAGAACATCAAGTCCGACAGGTATCCGCAGACTTGGTGGTGCGTGAAAGTGAGCTGATACAAAGTTTTACTCTGTTCCAAAACGCCCTCTGTTTCCCTCCATTGTTCACTTGGACCACCGGCATCCCTCTATTTCACTTGTTTTGGGGGAATTCACAATGATTTGTCTTTCGAGAAATTGCGTAAGCTTCTGGTCATGAAGCAAACACACCAGTCTATGTGGGTCCGAACAGCAGCCGCGTTCACCATAGCGCGCGGCAGTCTTGGCATTGCTGACAGCGCTACGTTCAAGCGCTTCCTGCGTTGGGTTGCTGACCATTTCTAGGGTGCTGGTGGTTTTCTAGTCGCCCAAATCCCACATGGGATACATAACCCTTGGTGCGTGCTGATTTATCTATTTAAACCGCGGTAAGTGGTCGCTTTCCTAACAGGAAAAACAGCACACTTACATCGCAGTACCTAAATATGACAGTCAACACAAAGGAGTATGTATGGCATTATTAAAAAGAGGGAAGATTTATCACGTTCGCGCGCAAGTTGGGGGCGTGATGATCGCGAAGTCAACCAAAACAGCGAACAAGCGTCTCGCAGAGCAAATCGAGGCGAAGTGGATCAGCGAAGTTCACGCAGAAGTCATTGTCGCAGGCCGCAAGCCTATTACGGTCGAGAAGGCAATCGAAGTGTTCCTCGCAAGTCGCAGGGGAACGCCAGGATGGGAGAGCGCTGGCATCAAGCTGCGCGCATTCGAGCCGTTCTACAAGGGCATGCTGCACGAAGCGGACGCAGAAGCCGTGCGCGCACACTGCATTTCGCTCGTCGAGGATGAGGACTACTCAGTCAACACCATCAACGTGAGCATCGTGTACTGGAACGCAGTGCAGAACCACTGCAAGGAAACGGGCTACACGCCGGGCAAGAAGCTCAAGCAACTCAAGGGTGGGCAAGGGCGCATCCGCTACTTCACAGCAGACGAAGAAGACAAGCTGCTCGTTTCACTTGATCCGAACAACGGCGCGTTCCGCGAGAAGCGCAAAGCCCAAGACAACATGGACTTCGTCGTTGCGCTGCTGGACACAGGCGCGCGTGAGCAGGAAATGGCAAAGCTTCAGCTGTCTCAGATCAACATCCAGCGCAACGAGATCACGATCCATCGCAGCAAGGGCGGTACAGACACCACCATGCACATCTCGGACAGGCTGCAAAAGGTCATCGCACGCAGAATGATTGAGGCGGAGCAGGAGCTACCCGAAGGACAGTCACTGCATGGCCGCGCTGGCAACGGCTTTCTGTTCCCCGAACGCGCAGAGGCCCGCTACAACAACGAGTTCTTCCAGCGTGCATGCGAGCGCGTGGGCATCAAGGACGCGTCGCTGCACACTTGCAGGCACACATTCGCTTCGAGGCTCGTGCAAGCTGGCGTCCAGCTGCAAACAGTTCAGCAGATGTTGGGGCACCGGAACTACTCGTCCACGATGATCTACGCGCACTTGGCCCCTGCAGCGGAAGCGCTGCGCGTTGTAGCTGTGCTGAACGCGGTCCGCAACCCAATGCAAGTGACCTGAGCAAAAAACGCGCTGTAGACGGTTTTTGAGCGCCTCTCGGGGCGCTTTCTCACGGCTGCGCGTAGCTATGATCCCCGGATGCAAACACCTGACTTCAGCAATCTCGTCCCCACGCAGCGCGAATCCATCATCGATCAGTTGGAAGATGAGATCCGCGACTTGCGGCAACAGGCGCTGCACATCATCCTGACAGACGCGCTCGCGCAGGCCAAAACATCCGGGCTCGATGCGGAAGATTTGATCGTTGGGCTGAATCAGTACCTCGATGACGACGTGCTGTACGTCCGCCAAGGGCATGCGTTTGCACCCGCAAAAGCACCCGGTAAGAAGCGTGGCCGTCCAGTGGGCAGCACGAAAGCGGGGGGTTATCGCAAGCCCAAGGTGTAGCTACCCTACCTGCCTGCCGGCAGTATCTATTTTTGACGCGATTTCAGCACTATCTAATAGCTTGCTGTTGATCGCAGTTTCCTTGACATTAGATAGTCGTGCGAGCTACATTATCTATGTCCCTTGCACAGCAATCTTCACGCGTCTATATCTGCGCGCGTGCGGAGCCTATGCGGCTGTACAGTGAGGATGGAGAAAATAATAATGGAAAGCAATTTGCAAATTCATGTGAAGCTCGAACACCAGTACCAGCACCGCGCAGCTTTGGCAACAATTATGAGCGTGCTAATGAGCAACTTCAAAGCGTCCGGCCAAGATGCAATTATTGAACCTTGGCTCGACTTCGAAGGCTGCACAGCTTACCTGAGCCAAGACGGAAACGCATCGGCTGTTATCACAGCATTAGATGGCATCGATTCATACGGCATTACGACTATGCTTCGTGATATCTCGTGCGATTGCCAACAATGCAAGACACAAAGCGGGGTGCAGGCATGATCGATCAAGCAAAAAACTACATCCGTGTCGAGGGCGACTATGCAAAAAACTACAACGAAGGCCCGCTTTCCGCTGCTGTTAGATTGCATGCGCAGTGGGACAAGCTGTCCCTGTTGCAGCGCTACATCTATGTAAGCCTCGCATTTGATGCAGAAAACTGTCCCGGTACGAACGGGTACGGCACGCGGCACACACTTGAAATTATGGGCGAAACAAGTATCGCATCCACAAAGTACACAGTGCAAGGCAATGTTATCGACTTGACGAAGGCGCAGCTTGAGCAGAATGGCATGGTGCTACATCTGTGGGAAGCAAAGGGCTACGTCTGCGAAGCCGATTATCTTGAGTACGATATCGATTTTGAGTACGACGAAGAATTCATGCGAATTGAGAGCACATACTTCCGCGGTGGCAGGCATGTCGAGATTTTGGACGTACTCACGTTTGAATACTGTGGCGACGACAAGTGGGATGCAATGTCCGAAGGCGAACGTCGCGATTGGATGCGTGGCTGCGTAGAAGGTAAGTTAGATATGCGCGGCGATCTCATGGTCACCGATGGACTGAAAGGAAGCGTCGAATACGAGTTTGTTTGCACCCTCGGCCCAGACGAACTACGCGAGCTCGGCTACGTAACTAAAAAGGATTGGAACCTCTGCGGAGAAACAGACGAAGAATATGCAGACCAACTACGCGCAGCCCGCGAAGACGAGGATGCAAAATTCATTGCGCAATTTCCTGCACAGGCGGAGGTGCCGGCATGAACCCATCCCTTCAACAGCACCTCGACCACATGCTGAGCGACGCCAGAACGTGTTTCGATTTCGAGCGTGCAGAGGTGTACATGCACCCGGACGGACGACTGCACATCAGATTGCTTGATGCAGCTGGAAACTATGTGGGCGAAGTAAACGCCATGCCTGCAGCCTGAAAGTAAAAAGCCCGACTAATCCTCGGGCTTTATTATTTGATATTGACCAAAACAGATTATCTAGTAGGTATGTATTGCACAGAAAATGTCACAGTCTGCGCATCGCAACTGTCACGATTTTTGCCACCTAAAAGCAAATAACACTCTAGAAAATCAAAGACTTAGCGCTGAAACGTCATGTTTCTGCTAAATCTTAATGAAAAGCCTGAACTTTCAGGCGATATCCAATTGATTTATATAAGTCCGCACTAGCGTGTTAAGTAGCTGATGTACTGGAGCGCGGCGGCGACCGATTCGATCAGGTCGGCCTGCTGGATGGTGGTGGTCATCGTGAGGTTCTTGTGCGGTGGGGAGCCGAAATTATCCCCCACCGCCCCTTAATCGCCGCCAGGGCTGGCGCCGGCAGCCCGTTGGCTCAGACCGGAGGCCGCTTCATCTGGCAGGACGTCGGCTGCGCGCTCACGTACGAGTCCCACACCACCTCGGAGCGGAAGCCGTAGCCGGTGTTCTCGGCGTCGTGCTTGACGCCCGGGCTGCCCTTCTTGGCCCACACGCCGAGGTAGATCGGCGCGAGCATCTGGTGATCCGCCTTGCGCATCTCGACTTCGCCCACCGGGCTCTCGTATTTCATGCCTTCCAGAGCGTAGGCGACCGTCTTCGGATCGGTCGACTTGGCCTTGCGCATCGCCGCGCGCAGCATGTTCATGGTGTACCAGTGCGAGGCGAAGATGAAGTCTTCGTCGGGCGACTTCTTCTTGTACGCCATGGCGATTTTTTCGAGCGCAGGCGTCGGTGCGTTGCTACCCCAGTTCCACATCACGCTCACCTTGTCGACGCCCCAGGCGCCCATCTGCGACGGAATGCCCGGGTTGTTGGCGTTGAAGGTGTAGAAGTTGATGTTGAGGTTGTAGTCCTTGGCGGCCTTGAAGAGCAGGCCCAGGTCGCTGCCCCAGTTGGAGGTGATCACCGTGTCGGCACCCGAGGCGGCAATCTTGGCGACGTAGGGTGCGAAGTCGCGCACGGTTGCGATCGGCACGTAGTCTTCGCCGACGATCTGGATGTCCGGGCGCTTCTTCGCGAGATAGGCGCGCGAAGCTTTCGCGACCTGCTGGCCGTGCGTGTAGTTCTGGTTGAACAGGAACACTTTCTTCACGGCCGGCTTGTTCTGCAGGTAGGTCGTCAGGCCTTCGATCTGCATCTCGCTCGACGGATAGAAGCGGAAGTGCCAGAAGCTGCACTTGTCGTTGGTCAGGCCCGGGTCCATCGCCGAGTAGTTCAGGTAGACCATCCCGCCGTTCGGATCGCGATCGGCCTGCTTGTTGATCGCATCGACCAGCGCAAAGGCTACGCCGGAGCCGCCGCCCTGCGTGACGTAGCGGATGTTCTGGTCATACGCCATCTTCAGCGCGGAGGCGCTTTCCTGCGGCGAGCCCTTGCCGTCGAGCGGCACGATCTCGAACTTCGGATCGGTCGGCGTGGCCGTGGCGTTGAGTTGCGTGACCACTTCGCGCAATTGATTGAGCGAGCCCTGGCCCGTGAAGGCGAAGGGACCGGAAAGCACCTCGATGAAGGCGATCTTGACCGTCTCGGCGGCTGTGGCGGCGCCGCAGGCGGCGACCGCGGCTGCGCAGAGCAACGACCGGACAGGGCGGATGAAACCGAAGCGCTGCATGCTTGTCTCCATGGGGTGGGTGGTGGAGCAGCACAGTAGGCGGCACATCGCGGCGCTTCCGTCGCCGACGTGACTTTCCGTGCAGGGACTATCCCTTAGCCGGCCCGGCGCCGAAGTCCCTGCCAATGAGAATTCTTCTCGTTCGGCCGATACTGTCGGCCCGTTTCATCACTGCCAACAACGGCCTCTCTCCATGACCACACGCATCGAACGCGATACCTTCGGCCCGATCGAAGTCCCTGCCGACAAATTGTGGGGTGCCCAGACGCAGCGCTCGCTGCAGAACTTCGACATCTCTGGCGAGCAGCAGCCGCGCGAGATCATCAAGGCGCTGGCGCAGGTCAAGCGTGCCTCGGCGGTGGTGAACCATGCGCTGGGGCTGCAGGACGAGAAGAAGACCGGCGCCATCGTCGCGGCGGCGGACGAGGTCATCGCCGGCCAGCATGGGGGCGAATTCCCGCTGGTGGTGTGGCAGACCGGTTCAGGCACGCAGACCAACATGAACGTCAACGAGGTGCTGGCCAACCGTGCCAGCGAGTTGCTGGGCGGCGAGCGCGGGGAAGGGCGGCTGGTGCATCCGAACGACGACGTGAACCGCAGCCAGTCGAGCAACGACGTGTTCCCGACCGCCATGCACGTCGCAGCGGTCGAGGCGCTCACGCACAAGCTGCTGCCCGCCGTGGCCAGGCTGCGCGGAACGCTGGAGGCGAAGTCCAACGACTTCATGGACATCGTGAAGATCGGCCGCACCCATCTGCAGGACGCGACACCGCTCACGCTCGGCCAGGAGTTCTCGGGCTATGCCGCGCAACTCGCGCATGGCGAGGCCCATGTGCGCGCCGCGCTGCCGCACCTGTGCGAACTGGCGCTGGGCGGCACGGCCGTCGGCACCGGCCTCAATGCGCCGAAGGGCTACGCGGAACAGGTGGCGGCCGAACTGGCCAGGCTCACCGGGCTGCCGTTCGTGACTGCGCCGAACAAGTTCGAAGCCATGGCCAGCGTCGACGCGCTGGTGCACGCGCACGGGGCGCTCAAGACACTCGCCGCCAGCATGACCAAGATCGCCAACGACGTGCGCTGGCTCGCGAGCGGGCCGCGCAGCGGCATCGGCGAGCTCAGCATTCCCGAGAACGAACCGGGCTCGTCGATCATGCCGGGCAAGGTGAATCCGACGCAGAGCGAGGCTGTCACGATGCTGGCCGCGCAGGTGTTCGGCAACGACGTGGCCATCAACATCGGTGGCGCCTCGGGCAATTTCGAGCTCAACGTGTTCCGCCCGATGGTGGCGCACAACTTCCTGCAGAGCGTGCGCCTGCTGGCCGACGGCATGGTGAGCTTCAACGACCACTGCGCGGTCGGCATCGAGCCGAACCGCGAACGCATCACGGAACTGGTGCAGCGCTCGCTGATGCTGGTGACGGCACTCAACACGCACATCGGCTATGACAAGGCGGCCTTCATCGCGAAAAAGGCGCACAAGGAAGGCTCGAGCCTGCGCGAAGCGGCCGTTGCGTCGGGCCACCTCACGGGTGAGCAGTTCGATGCCTGGGTCATCCCCGGGAACATGACGGGCCGCTAGCGAGGCCGCCGCCCGCCGCCGGTCCTGTCTATTTCTCTTCCAGCGAATAGCCGACGCCGTAGACGTTCCGGATCCAGTCCGTGCCCGGGTCGGCTGCTGCCAGCTTCTTGCGCAGGTTCTTGATGTGGCTGTCGATGGCGCGTTCGTTGACGTCGAGCGCATCGTCGTAGGCCAGTTCCAGCAACCTGCCGCGCGAGAAAATGCGGCCGGCCTGGCCGCTCAGGACTTGCAGCAGCCGGAATTCGCGTCGCGTGAGGTTCAGCGCCTGTCCCCGCAGGCTGGCGCGCCACAGCGTTGCGTCCAGTACCAGTCCGGGTGCTGGGGCCGGGCTGCTCGGGGCGCCGGCCGTGGATTGGTTTCGCCGCAGCACCGCCTTGACGCGGGCGATGACTTCGCGCGGCGAGAAGGGCTTGCAGACGTAGTCGTCGGCGCCCAGCTCCAGGCCCAGCAACCGGTCCACCTCTTCGACGCGGGCGGTCAGCATGATGACGGGCGATTGCGTTACGGCGCGTGCCTGTCGCAGAACCTCCATGCCGTCCAGGCCGGGCAGCATCACGTCCAGCAGCGTGAGGTCGGGCGGCGCGGCGAGGATGCGCGCCAGCGCCTCGCGGCCGTCCGCAAGATGCTCTGCCTCATACCCCGCATGCAGCAGGTAGTTGACCAGCACCCGCGCGATGTCGGGATCGTCCTCGACCACCAGAACGCGTGTCATGGCGATCCCGCCAGCGGCAGCGAGACGATCATCCGCAGCCCGCCCAGCGGCGAAGGGCTGGCTGCCAGCTGGCCATGGTGCGCTTCCACGAAGTTGCGGCAGATGGCCAGCCCCAGGCCCGAACCGCCGTGTGCCCGGCTGCGGGAGCTCTCGCCGCGGAACAGCCGGTCGAAGATGCGCGGCAGTTCGTGCTCCAGCACCCCGGGCGCGCTGTCATCGAATTTCAGCACCAGCCGGCTCGGGTTGCCATGTTCGATGCTCGCGCCGATGCGCAGGGTGCCGAAGGAGTCGGTGTAGCGCAGGCTGTTTTCGAGCAGGTTGACGAAGACCTGGTGCAGCCTGTCCGCATCGCCCGATATGGTGGGGGTGCGGGCTGCGGCCAGGGCGTCCAGCGCAGCGGTATCGAGCGCGATGTCGGCGCGGTGGAAGCGGTCTTGCACCAGGTCGATGGCGTCGCGCAGCAGGGCGAGTGGTTGCACCGGGGCCAGGTTCAGTGCGAACTCGCCCGATTCGCTCATGCTGCGCCGCAGATCCTCCACCAGCAGGCTCAGGCGCATCACCTGGCGGTGCAGGCGCTGGCTGGTATCCGGTTCAAAGGGTTGAACGCCATCCTGCAGCGCCTCGATCTCGGCGCGCATAGCCGCGAGCGGCGTGCGCAGCTCGTGGGAGACGTCGGCCAGCCATTCGCGGCGGGAGTTTTCGATGCCGTCGAGGCGCTGCACCATGTCGTTGAAGGTGCCGGCCAGGGCCGCGAGTTCGTCGCTGCCTTTCACCGGAACGCGCGTTGCCAGCTGGCCGCGCGCAACGGCCCGGGCGCCGTCCATCAGCGCGTCGATCGGGGCGAACCAGCGCCGGGCCAGCAGCCACGAAAACAGCAGCGCCAGCGCCAGGCCAGCCAGGCCGGTCAGGATCATGAAGCGCGACTGGCGCGTGAGGAAAGCCTGCTCGGCGTTGCGCGCGAGGCCTTTCAAGGGCGCCAGCACCAGATAGCCGACCACCTTGTCGGCCTCGCGCAGCGGCAGGCGGGCTGCTTCGTCGGCCGGAACGGCCACGCCCGCCACGTGAATGCCTTCGGCGTCCGTCAGGCCCAGGCGTCGGTAGATGGAAGTGGGCTCGTCGCGCGGGTCGTTGGCGCGGTCGGGTGGCGGCGGTGGACGATGGCGCCCCGGCAGCAGGTCGAGTTGGGGGCCACCGCCACCGGCCATGCCGGGCGGCGGTGGCGGTGGGCGTGATCCATCCGACGCTCGGGGCGGAGGGCGCGTCCCATCAGGCGCTAGCGGCGGAGGGCGCATTGCGCCTCCCGGCGGCGGCGGCGCATTTCCGAAGGGCAGGTCGTCGTCCATCTGCAGGCGGTGCCAGGCACCCGGGTCGGCACGCAGAGCGTCCCAGTTGCCAGCGCGGACATGGTGTTCGACGGCGCGTCGTGCCAGCCAATCCAGGCGCTCGAGTTCGATCTCGGCAACGTACGGCCCCAGGCCCTGCGTCAGAACCAGCCGCGAGAAGCCGACGTAGATGCCCATGAGCGCGACGAGCAGCGCTGCAAGCGTGAGAAAGACCTTGTTCTGCAGTGTCAGACGGGGCACATGCGAGGGTCAGCGCGGTGGCGGCGTGCCGCCGCCGGGCGGGGCGCCCGACGGGCGCGCAGCCAGAGTGTCGCCGAGTTTTCGGCATTCGCCCTGGAAGGTTGCGCCGCCGCGCCCGGTGAAGCTCACCTGCGCGCCCTCGGTCTTGCCCTTGCATGCAGCCACCGCTTCCGGGGGCGGCGGTGGTGGTCCGGAGCCGCCATCGGGGCGCGCGCCATCTGCGGCATGAGCGCTGCCCATCAAGGTCAGGCCCGCAACGGCAAGGCCCCAGGCGACAGAAAACTTCCGCATCGCGCCTCCGTCAGACCGCAACGCCGACTTGCAGCGCCGTGGTGAAACCGTTGGCGACGCTGCCGCTCACCGTGGCAAGTTGCAGTGCAGCGCTGTCATTGCCGAACACGTTGTCGCTGGCGAGCGTGGCGTTGGCGAAGTTGCCGACGCTCGCTTCGTAGCCACTGACCACGCCGTAGACCTGGGTGCAGGCCGCCGCAGGCATCGCCAGCTGGGTCACGAGCGCGTAGTCGCTGACGGCGCTGCTGTCCGTGGCCGCCGTGAGGTTCGGGTACACCTCGAAGTGCACATGTGGCCAGCGGCCGCTGTAGCAGCCCGGGAAAATGGTCGTGAACGTCACCTTGCCGCTGCTGTCGCTGACCTGGATGCCGCGCAGGAAGTTCTCGGCCGTCACGCCGGTCGAATACATCGAGTAGTTGCCGTCGCGCGTGCAGTGCCAGAGGTAAACCGCATAGCCCTCCAGCGGCGCGCAACTGTTCTTGGTGTTGACCAGGGTGAGGGTGATCGTCATCTGAACGCCCGGCGCGACGGCGCTGGCGCTGCCGACGCTGGTGCGGATATCGCTGCGCACGATGCCGGAGAGCACCAGCGCGTTGAGCTTCTGGTTCGATGCCGTGGAGCCGTCCGCCGGGTAAGGGCCGGCAGTTTCGGTGGGCGTCGCAGGACAGCTGCTCGATGAAGAGGATGTCGTGGTGGTTGTGGTGGTCGTGGAGGTGCCGGAACTGGTGCCAGAACTTGTGCCGGTTGCGGCAGCGGTCGTCGTGGTGCTGGCCGCGGCCGCAGCGGCGCTCGTGCCCAGCAGGCTGGCGCTGCTGCTATCGCTGCCGCCGCCCCCGCAGCCCGCCAGCGCAATGACCCCCAGTGAGCCCAGCGCGCCCAGCGCGTGACGGCGGGCCGGGTCGGCCGGTTGCCGGATCGAATCGTCTGCCTGCATGTCGCGTTCTCCTCTTCTCCATTCGTGGAGCCCCTACTTTGCAAGGGGAGTGTGGAGAAACGATGTGCGAGGCGGGCGGCGCAGCCCTCAGTGCGACGCGGGGGCCGGGCCGGACATCAGCTTGTCGGTGTAGGCGATGGCCATGGCCGAAAGCAGGAAGGTGATGTGGATCACGGTCTGCGCGATCAACACCCGGTCGGTGTAGTTGTCGGCATTGATGAAGGTCTTGAGCAGGTGGATCGAGCTGATGCCGATGATGGCGGTCGCCAGCTTGACCTTCAGCACCGAGGCGTTCACGTGGCTCAGCCATTCAGGCTGGTCGCGATGGCCTTCGAGATCCATGCGGCTCACGAAGGTCTCGTAGCCGCCCACGATCACCATGATGAGCAGGTTGGAGATCATCACCACGTCGATCAGCGCCAGCACCACCAGCATGATCACCGTCTCGTTGAGCGTGACGATCGGCGCGGCGGTCTTGTAGCCGATGCTGCTGATCAGCGCCTGCAGCGCGGTCTGGCTGCCGAAGGCGGCCTCCACCAGATGCAGCAGCTCGACCAGAAAATGCACCACGTAGACGCCCTGCGCCACGATCAGGCCGAGGTAGAGCGGCAATTGGAGCCAGCGGCTTGCGAAGATCAGCTTGGGCAGCGGCCGCAACGGCGAGCGGGGGCTGGGCGTCGGGACTTGCGGGTCGGTAAAGGACATCGTTGCCTGGAAAGAAAGGAACGCGCGATTCTAGGGGCCGATACAGCAGGGGGCTGAGGCAATGCCCCTTCGCTGCGCTTCGGCGCGGCATGATCGCCCTGGCACCGCGTCAGTGGCCCGTAAGTGGGCCCGCCGACATTACCGCCCGTACCCACAGCAGGTCGACAGGAGACAACAATGAGCAGCCCATCCAAAAACATCGAGTCGGTTCTGGTCGAGAGCCGTGTCTTCCCGCCCGACGCGCGCGCCTCGACGGGCGCCCGCATCGCCGGCATGGCGGCCTACGAGGCGTTGTGCAAGGAAGCCGAGCAGGATCCGGACGGTTTCTGGACGCGCCAGGCGCGCGACAACATGGTCTGGACGAAGCCGTTCACACGCACGCTGGACGAGTCGAATGCGCCGTTCTACACCTGGTTCGACGACGGCGAACTCAACGCGAGTGCCAACTGCCTCGACAAGCACATCGGCACGCCGGTCGAGCACAAGACCGCGATCATCTTCGAGGCCGACGATGGCGCGGTCACCGAAATCACCTACAAGGACCTGCTGGCGCGCGTGGCGCAATTCGCCAATGCGCTCAAGGCGCAGGGCATCCAGAAGGGCGACCGCGTCATCGTCTACATGCCGATGACGATCGAGGGCGTGATCGCGATGCAGGCCTGCGCCCGCATCGGCGCCACGCACAGCGTGGTGTTCGGCGGCTTCTCGGCCAAGGCGCTGCAGGAACGCATCATCGACGCCGGCGCCGTCGCCGTGATCACCTCCAACTTCCAGATGCGCGGCGGCAAGGAATTGCCGCTCAAGGCCATCGTCGACGACGGCATCGCCCTCGGCGGCTGCGAATCGATCAAGACCGTGTTCGTGCATGAGCGCACGCTGTCCGACTGGAAGCGCGTCGAAGGGCGCGACATCACCTTCGCCAAGGCGCTCGAGGGGCAGGGCATCGATTGCGCGCCAGAGCCGGTGGGCGCCGAGCATCCGCTCTTCATCCTCTACACCTCGGGTTCGACCGGCAAGCCCAAGGGCGTGCAGCATTCGACCGGCGGCTACCTGCTGTGGGCCAAGCTCACGATGGACTGGACCTTTGACCTGCGCCCCGAAGACGTGTTCTGGTGCACCGCCGACATCGGCTGGATCACCGGCCACACCTATGTTGCCTACGGCCCGCTCGCGGCCGGCGCGACGCAGGTGGTGTTCGAGGGCATCCCGACCTTCCCGAACGCCGGGCGCTTCTGGCAGATGATCGAGAAGCACAAGGTGTCGATCTTCTACACCGCGCCCACCGCGATCCGTTCGCTCATCAAGGCGGCGGAATCCGACGAGAAGGTGCACCCGAAGAACTGGGATCTGTCGAGCCTGCGCATCCTCGGCTCGGTCGGCGAGCCGATCAATCCGGAGGCCTGGATGTGGTACCACCGGAACATCGGCCACGAGAAATGTCCGATTGTCGACACCTTCTGGCAGACCGAAACCGGCGGCCATGTGATCACGCCGCTGCCGGGCGCCACGCCGCTGGTGCCGGGCTCCTGCACCTTGGCGCTGCCGGGCATCGCGGCCGCGATCGTCGATGAAACCGGCAAGGACCTGCCGAACGGGGCGGGCGGCATGCTGGTCATCAAGCGCCCCTGGCCTTCGATGATCCGCACCATCTGGAACGACCCGGAGCGCTTCAAGAAGAGCTATTTCCCCGAGGAGATGGGCGGCACGATCTACCTGGCCGGCGACGGCGCGGTGCGCAGCGCCGACCGGGGTTACTTCCGCATCACCGGCCGCATCGACGACGTGCTCAACGTGTCGGGGCACCGCCTCGGCACGATGGAGATCGAATCGGCACTGGTGGCCAAGACCGATCTGGTGGCCGAGGCGGCAGTGGTGGGGCGTCCGGACGACGTCTCGGGCGAGGCCGTTTGCGCCTTCGTGGTGCTCAAGCGGGGCCGCCCGACCGATGCCGAGGCTAGGCAGATCGCGAACGAACTGCGCGCCTGGGTGGCGAAGGAAATCGGCCCGATCGCCAAGCCGAAAGACATCCGCTTCGGCGACAACCTGCCCAAGACGCGCAGCGGCAAGATCATGCGGCGCCTGCTGCGCTCCATTGCCAAGGGCGAGGCCATCACGCAGGACACTTCGACGCTCGAAAACCCGGCGATCCTCGAGCAGCTCGGGCAAGCCTACTGACGCCTCCGGGAAGCCGACGCGCCGCTGTCCGACGCGCGGCGGCCCCGATGTGCGTTACAAATGGGCCCTGATTTGCAGAGAGGAGCGCGATCATGGGCTTGAGAACCGGTGTGTTGTTGGTGGTGGTGCTGCTGATTGCGGCACTGGCCGCGTTGAACTGGGGCATCCTGGTGGAGCCGACCGTGATGTCGATCGGCCTGATGCAGATCACCGCGCCGTTCGGCTTGATCATGCTGGGGCTGACCACGCTGTTGGCCGTGCTGTTCCTGGCCTATGTGTTCTACCTGCAGAGCGCGGTGCTGATCGACACGCGTCGCCACACCAAGGAGATGCAGGCGCAACGCGAGCTGGCCGACAAGGCCGAGGCTTCGCGCTTTACCGAGCTGCGTGCGTTCCTCGAGGCCCAGGAGCAAGCCCGTGTGGTGCAAAGCAACCAGCGGCAGGCCGCGGTGCTGGCGCGCGTGGAGCAGCTCGAAGCGACGTTGCGCCTGCGCGCGGATCAGTCCGACAACACCACGGCCGCGCACGTCGGCCAGCTGGAAGACCGCTTCGAGCGGCGCCCGACGCCGCCGCTTGGAGAGGTTGTCCCGCAGCGCGTGTAGCCGCCGCGTCTACTTTGTCGAGAGAACCCAGGCCGCCAGCTTTTTCGCGTCGGCCTCGCTGACCTGCGGATTCGCCGGCATCGGCAGCGGGCCCCAGACGCCCGAGCCGCCCTTGACGATCTTGATCACCAACTTGTCGGCCGCTGTCTTGTCGTCCTTGTATTTGGCAGCCACCTCCTTGAACGACGGGCCCAGCACCTTGCGTTCCACCGCATGGCAGCTCATGCAGTTTTTCGACGTTGCCAGCGCCAGGTCGGCCAGGGCCGGTGCGGCTGCGCCGAGGCTCAGCGTCATGAACAGCAGGGTTCTTCTCATGGGGTAATTCGTATCCGTTGCGTTACAGTCGTTCCAACGCGATTGTAGGCAGCGCGGTGCACCGCGCCTTGCGGCGCGCACTCAACTTTCCCGAGGGATTCGCCATGTGGTTTTTGATGTTGGGCCTGCTCGGCGTGGCTCTCAAGTACTTCGAGATCGGCCCCGCAGCCCAGCTCAGTTGGTGGATCGTTCTGATTCCGTTCGGACTGGCGCTGGCCTGGTGGGCTTATGCCGATGCATCGGGCTACACCAAGCGCCAGGTCATGAAGAAGGAAGACGAGCGCCGCCAGGCGCGCATCGACCGGCAGCGCAGCCAGCTCGGCATGCTCAACAGCCGCTCCAACCGCAAGCGCCGCGGCAAGAGCTGACGCGGCTTCAACCGGCGCACAGGCCATGGACGAGAGCATCATCGACATGGCGGTGCTGGCGTTCGGTCTGTCGCTGCTGGTCGGGCCGGCCTGCGGCGCGCTGCTCGGCTGGCGCATGGGCCTCGAAGCCGGCGTCGCGCTGGGCTGCCTGATCATCGGAGCCGCCGGGCTCGCCGCAGCGGGCGTTTCGGCCTGGCAGCGCTGGCAACTGGTCGGCGGAACCGAGGTCGTGCAGGGCCAGATCGCGGGCTACGTCACCGAACGCAACACCGATGGCAAGGGCAAGGTCACCGAGACGCGCGCCCCGCTCGTGGCCTACACCGCGCCGGACGGCGAGCCGCGCCAGGTCAAGGGCCTGGGCGGCGGCCTTGCCGGGCTTTCGGCCGGTGACCCGGTCGAAGTGCGCTATCGGCCCGACAACCCGGCACGTGCCGTCGTGGCCGATTTCCAGAACGTCTGGGGGATCGTGTGGGGCATGGGCGTCTTCGGATTGCTTCCCACGCTGTTCGGGCTGTTCTTCGTCGGCGTGGCGCGGGGCGAGCGCAGGAACGTGGCGGATCGCCCCCCGCCGGCGCGGCGCGATCCGACGCCTGGCCAGCTGCGCTGGCGCCAGCGCGTCACCATGGGTTCCAACGCGCTGTTCGTCGGCGGCTTTCTGGTCGCGATCTTCTATCCGTTCGACGACTCGGCGCGTTCGCTGGGCCTCGGCTTCATGACCATCGGCTTCGGCATGCTCGGCCACTTCATCGGCCAGAGCATTCCGCCGGCGATGGAGTTTCAGTTCCGCAGCATCTTCGGCATCATCGGCATCGGCTTTCTGGTGTTCGGCTTCGGTGCCTGGATGATGGCCTGATCAGTAGTTGTCGAGCACCGCGCCGGTGCTCGCGCTCGATGCGTTGAACGCGAACTTGGCCTGCACGCCACGCGTATAGCGCGGGGCCGGTGCCTTCCAGGCCGCACGGCGCTTCTCGATCTCGGCCTCCGGCACGTTCAGCTCCAGCACCAGCTTGTGTGCATCGATGGTGATCGAATCGTTTTCGTGGACGAAGGCGATGGTGCCGCCGGCCGCGGCTTCGGGCGCGACGTGGCCGACCACCATGCCCCATGTACCGCCGGAGAAGCGGCCATCGGTGATGAGGCCGACGCTTTCGCCCAGGCCCGCACCGATCAGCGCGCCGGTCGGCGCCAGCATCTCCGGCATGCCGGGGCCGCCCTTGGGGCCGAGATAGCGCAGCACCATCACGTCGCCGGCCTTGATCTTGCCGTCGAGGATGGCTTGCAGGGCCGACTGCTCGTCGTTGAACACGCGCGCCGGGCCGGTGATGACTGGATTCTTGAGGCCCGTGATCTTGGCGACCGCGCCTTCGGGCGACAGGTTGCCCTTGAGGATCGCGAGATGGCCTTCGGCGTACATCGGCTTGCCGATGGCGCGGATCACGTCCTGGTCGGCGCGCGGAACGTCGGGCACGTCCGCCAGCACTTCGGCAATGGTCTGGCCGGTGATGGTGATGCAATCGCCGTGCAGCAGGCCGGCGTTCAGCAGCACCTTCATCACCTGCGGGATGCCACCGGCCTGGTGCAGGTCGACCGCGAGGTACTTGCCCGAGGGCTTCAGGTCGCACAGCACGGGCACCTTCTTGCGCATGCGCTCGAAGTCGTCGATCGTCCATTCGACGTCAGCCGCATGCGCGATCGCCAGGAAGTGCAGCACCGCGTTGGTCGAGCCGCCGGTGGCCATGATCACCGCCACCGCGTTCTCGATCGCCTTGCGGGTCACGATGTCGCGCGGCTTCAGATCCTTCTTGATTGCCTCGATCAGAACCTTGGCCGACTCCTTCGCCGAGTTCTGCTTCTCGTCGTGCGGGTTCGCCATGGTCGACGAGTAGGGCAGCGACATGCCCAGTGCCTCGAACGCGCTCGACATGGTGTTGGCCGTGTACATGCCGCCGCACGAGCCGGTGCCGGGGATGGCGCGCTTCTCGATCTGCAGCAGGTCTTCGTCGCTGAGATTGCCCGCGGCGTTCTGGCCCACCGCCTCGAACACGCTCACGATGTTCAGGTCCTGGCCCTTGTAGCGGCCCGGCAGGATGGTGCCGCCATAGACATAGATGGCCGGCACGTTGGCGCGCAGCATGCCCATCATGCCGCCCGGCATGTTCTTGTCGCAGCCGCCGACCACCAGCACGCCATCCATCCACTGGCCGCCGACGCAGGTCTCGATGCAGTCCGAAATGACTTCGCGGCTCACCAGCGAATACTTCATGCCCTCGGTGCCCATCGCCATGCCGTCCGAGATGGTGGGCGTGCCGAACACCTGCGCATTGCCGCCGGCTTCTTCGATGCCTTCGATTGCCGCGTCGGCAAGCTTCTGCAGGCCCGAGTTGCACGGCGTGATGGTGCTGTGGCCGTTGGCCACGCCGACCATCGGCTTCTTGAAGTCGCTTTCCTCGTAGCCCATCGCATAGAACATCGAGCGGTTCGGTGCGCGCGACTTGCCGTCGACGATGTTGATGCTGCGGCGGTTGATGGGGGTGCTGCTGTCGGCCATTGGCTTGCCTCTTTCGTGGGATATCTCGTGGAGCGCCGAGTATCGGCCGCTTCTGTGATTGGTGCCAATCCATTCCACCAACACTATTGATATGCTGTGTGAATGACAGCATCGATCGACCTGCGCGTCTGGCGCCAGTTTCTGGCCGTGGCCGAAGAGCTGCATTTCGGCCGCGCGGCCGTGCGCCTGCACATGACGCAGCCGCCCGTCACCCAGGCGATCGCCCAGCTCGAAACGGCCATCGGCGTGCGCCTGTTCGACCGCACGCGCCGCAGCGTTGCGCTCACGCCGGCCGGCGAGGCGCTGGTTCCCGACGTGCGGGAGCTGCTAGCGCGCGCGCAGGCGCTGCCGGCGCGTGCGCGTGCCGCCGCAGCTGGCGAGGTCGGGCGCGTGCGGCTGGCCTTCGTCTCGACCATCGGCTTCGAGCGCCTGCCGGCCTGGGTGCGCGAGTTCCGCACGCTCTGTCCGCAAGTGGCACTCGAGCTGGTCGAAGCCACTGGCGATGTGCAACTGGAAGCGCTGGCACGCGGCGAGATCGACGCCGGGCTGATGCTGCATTCGCCCGGTTTCGCCCCTGCCGGCCTGAAGCGCGTGGCGGTCGCAGCCGAGCCGCTGGTGCTGGCGGTGCCGGCGCGCCATCCGCTGGCGCGTGCGAAGCAGCTCATGCTCGACACGGTGCTGGCCGAGCCGCTGGTGGTGTTTCCGCGCCGCATCCTGCCCTCGGTGCACGACGCGATCTTCGCGCTCTACCATGCGGCCGGCCGCGTGCCGGCCATCGCGCAGGAGGCGATCCAGATGCAGACCATCGTCAACCTCGTGTCGGGTGGCCTTGGCGTGGCCTGGGTGCCCGAGAGCGTGACGCAGTTCAGGCGCGAGGGCGTGGTGTACCGCGGTGCGGCCGAGTTCACTGCGACGGGCCGGCGCCGCGCGGCGCTGGACTTGCCCGGCTGTGAAACCAGCCTGGTCTGGCCGGCGCAGAACGACAACCCGGCGTTGGGGCGTTTCGTCGACTTCGTGCGGGAACGCTGAGGGTCCGGGGTGGGCTCAGGGCGGCGGGGCACGCTGCTCCGCGAATGTCCCCCGGCCTGCGGCCTCCTCCTTTATTTCGCTGCGCAGCGTGCCCCACCGCCCTGATCCTGGAAGCGATGTGACTGTTCGCGTTGAACAGGCAGAGCGTGCCCAAGGCCGATGGTGGTGGGTGGCCCCTGCAGCGAAATAAAGGAGGAGCCGAAGGCGGGGGACATTCGCGGAAGGGGCCACCCGCCGCCAGCGGCCCACCCCAGAACGTCAAGATAAGTGCGCGAAGACCGGGGGCGAAACCTAATGCGCCGGCACCAGGAAGTCTTGGCTGATCCGGCCGCCCAACTCGTTCACGCGATCCAGGAACTGCGTCAGATAGGCATGCAGCCCGGTCGCGAGGATCTCGTCGACGCGCGCGTACTGCAGGTCGGCCAGCAGCTTGCCGGCGCGGCGTTGCGTTTCGGCACTCTGGTCGTTGGCGACCTTGGCCAGGTTGCCGACCACTTCGTGCAGGCTCGCATGCAGCGAACGCGGCATGTCGGCGCGCAGGATCAGCAGTTCGGCTACGCGCTCGGGCTTGATCACGTCGCGGTAGACCTTGCGGTAGACCTCGAAGGCCGAGACGCTGCGCAGGATCGCGCTCCAGTGATAGAAGTCGTATTCCTGGTCTTCCTCGGTGGCGGCGCCGAAGAACTCGCTGTTGAGCGCATGGAACTTCACGTCGACCAGCCGCGCGGTGTTGTCGGCGCGTTCCAGGAAAGTGCCGAGGCGCGAGAAATAGAACGCCTCGTCCTGCAGCATGGTGCCGAGCGTGACGCCGCGTGACAGGTGCGAGCGGAACTTGACCCACTCGAAGAACTGCGCCGGGTCTCGCTCGAACTCGCCGGCGCGCAGCATGCGGTTGACTTCGAGCCAGGTGGTGTTCTGCGTTTCCCAGGCCTCGGTGGTGAGCGCGCCGCGCACCGCGCGTGCGTTCTCGCGTGCGGCCCGCAGGCACGACAGGATCGACGAAGGGTTGTCCTCGTCCTTCACCATGAACTCCATCACCTCGTTCGGCAGGATCTGGTCGTGCTTCTTGTTGTACGACGGCAGCAGTTCGCTGATCGACAGCAGGCCTTGCCAGCCGTACTTGGCCACTTCGGCCGATTGCGGCAGCAGCGACGTCTGGTAGTTGACGTCGAGCATGCGCGCAGTGTTTTCCGCGCGCTCGGTATAGCGCGACATCCAATAGAGGTGGTCGGCGGTGCGTGACAGCATCTCGGTGGCTCCCTGTTGTTATGCCGATTGGATTTGCGACTGCGACGACGTGGCTGCGACCGGCTTCATCGCCGAGCGCCGGTCGGCTTCGAGCACCCAGGTGTCCTTGGTGCCGCCGCCCTGCGACGAGTTGACGATCAGCGAGCCTTCCTTCAGCGCCACGCGCGTGAGGCCGCCCGGCACCATCTGCACTTCCTTGCCGGACAGCACGAAGGGCCGCAGGTCGATGTGGCGCGGCGCGATGCCGGCATCGACGAAGGTCGGCGAAGTCGAGAGGCTCAGCGTCGGCTGCGCGATGTAGCCGTCGGGCTTGGCCAGCACGGCCTTCTTGAAATCTTCGATCTCGGCCTGGGTCGAGGCCGGGCCGATCAGCATGCCGTAGCCGCCGGCACCGTGCACCTCCTTGACGACCAGATCCTTCATGTTGGCAACGACGTAGTCGAGTTCGTCCTTGTTGCGGCACATGTAGGTCGGCACGTTCTTCAGGATCGGCTTCTCGCCGAGGTAGAACTCGATCATCTTCGGCACGTAGGGGTAGATCGACTTGTCGTCGGCCACGCCGGTGCCGACCGCGTTCGAGATCGCGACATTGCCGGCGCGGTAGGCACGCATCAGGCCGGCGCAACCGAGTGTCGAGGTCGGGCGGAACACCTCGGGGTCGAGGAAGTCGTCGTCCACGCGGCGGTAGATGACGTCGACGCGCTTCGGGCCGCGCGTGGTGCGCATGTAGACGAAGTCGTCCTTGACGAACAAGTCCTGTCCTTCGACCAGCTCCACGCCCATCTGCTGCGCAAGGAAGGCGTGCTCGAAGTAGGCGCTGTTGTACATGCCGGGCGTGAGCACGACCACGGTCGGCTCGGCTGTGGCCGGCGGCGCGATGGCACGCAGCGTTTCGAGCAGCAGGTCGGGGTAGTGCGCGACCGGCGCGACCCGGTTCTGGTTGAACAGGTCGGGGAACAACCGCATCATCATCTTGCGGTTCTCGAGCATGTAGCTCACGCCGCTCGGCACCCGCAGGTTGTCTTCGAGCACGTAGTACTCACCGTTGCCGTCGCTGTCCGGGGCGCGGATGATGTCGATGCCGGCGATGCTGGAGTAGACGTTGTTCGGCACGCTCACGCCGATCATCTCGGGTCGGAACTGCGCGTTGTTGTTGATCTGCTCGGCCGGAATGATGCCGGCCTTGACGATGTCCTGGTCGTGATAGACGTCGTAGATGAAGCGGTTGAGCGCATTCACGCGCTGCACCAGGCCTTTTTCCATCTCGGCCCACTCGTGCGCGGGAATGATTCGCGGCAGCAGGTCGAACGGGATCAGGCGCTCGGTGCCCGAGCCGTCCTCGTCCTTGGCGCCATACACCGCGAAGGTGATGCCGACCCGGCGAAAGATCATTTCCGCCTCTTCGCGCCGCGAACGCATCACCTCACCGGGTTGCTTCGCGAGCCATTGGTCGTAGCGCTGGTAGTGGCTCCGGATCGCCGCGCCTGCGTAGGGCAGCTTCTCATACATCTCATCGAATTTATGCATAGAACGACCAATCTCCTTCGCCATAGCTTAGCAAGTTCGAGGCCAATCCCCGCCCCTGCCCGCCCTGAATTCGCGCTCACGGCACCCGGTGATGCCAATAGCGCTGTGCCGTCGAACGCTCGCATCGCCACGCGTCCGGCGCCCTACTGTGCCACCACATGGCACCGCAGTGCGCCGAATCGACCACCGCGATGCCGCGCTCCCGGTATCGCTGCATGACCTCGTCGGCCGGGTGGCCGAACCGGTTGCGATAGCCGGCCTGTACGACGGCGATGCGCGGCCTGGCCGCATCGAGCAGCGCTGCGGTCGACGAGGTCTTGCTGCCGTGGTGCGGCACCAGCAACAGGTGCGCGGCGAGCGAAGCCTCGCGCCGGAGCAGCGCACTTTCCTGGTCGCGCTCGATGTCGCCGGCCAGCAGCGCGACCGCATGGCCGTTGGAGATGCGAAGCACGCACGAGACCGCATTGGGTTTGCCGGCCGTTTCGTAGTCGGCCGGCAAGGGATGCAGGAACTCGAAATGCACGCCGTCCCAGTCCCACTGCTGGCCGGCCTCGCAGCGCTGCGAAGGCCGCAGCGCCTGCAACGGATGGGAGGGCTCGATCGAACTGCGCAACCGGGCCTGCGGCTGCATGGCCAGCACCGCGGCGGCGCCGCCGGTGTGGTCGACATCGCGGTGGCTCAGCACCAGCGTATCGAGCCGCTCGTCGAGCGCCCTCAGCAACGGCACCAGCACGCGGTGGCCGGCATCGCTTTCGAGGCTGTAGCGCGGGCCGGTGTCGTAGAGCAGGCTGTGGCCCGCGGTGCGCACCAGCACCGCGTTGCCCTGCCCGATATCGGCGGCCAGCAACCCGAACTCGCCGGCGGACGGCCGCGCGGGCTGCCAGAGCAGCACCGGCAGCAACAGCGGCAACCCGAGCGCGCGCACCGAAGGCGGCAGCCGCATCGCAAGCAACACGCCACCCGCGACACCACACAGGGCCAGCCAGCCTGGCGGCGCACCGGTCGACACGGTGGCGAAAGGCCAGCCCGCGAGCCATTGAAGCAGCAGCGCCAGCGCCTGCACGGCCCAGGCCGCCGCATTCCACAGCGGCGGCACGAGCACGCCGAGCATGGCCAGCGGCGTCACCACCAGCGTCACCCACGGAATCGCCACTGCGTTGGCCACGAGCCCGACCAGCGAGACCTGCTGGAACAGCAGGAGCCCGAGCGGCGCCAGCGCCAGCGTGACCACCCATTGCTCCCGGAACATGTGAAGCAATCGAGCTGCAGCACCTGTCCTGCCTTCGCGGGGCGCTCCTGAATCTGTAGCAAACAGCACGCCGACCGCAATGAAGCTGAGCCAGAAGCCGGCTTGCATCAGGGCCCAGGGGTCGAGTGCCACCACCACGGCGCAGGCGGCGAGCCAGAGGTTGGGCGCGGGCCAGCGCCGCCCGGTCAACCGAAGCAGTGCGACGGTAGCCAGCATGCATACGGTGCGCTGCGACGGCACGCCCCAGCCGCTGAAAACCGCGTAGAGCGTGGCCAGCAGCACCCCTCCCACCAGCGCCGCATGTGGCGCCGGCCACCACAGCATGCAGCGTGCACTGCGTCGCCAGAGCGCACCCACGAACGCCGCCGCAAGCCAGGCGAACATCGTGATGTGGAGCCCCGAGATGCTCATCAGATGCGCCACGCCGGTGGCCCGGAAGATGTCCCAATCGGCCCGATCGATCGCGCTCTGGTCGCCCGTCACCAGCGCGGCGATCACGCCCGCAAGGCGACGGTCGGCGACGCGCGCGAACACCGCGTCCCGCACCGCTTCGCGGGCCCGCTCGACCGGGTGTTGCCATGTGCCACCGATGCGCTCGGGCGCCACGTCGCGCGCACCGGTGCGCACATAGCCGGTGGCCTGAACGCCCTGCTCCCACAGCCACAGCTCCTGATCGAAGCCGTGCGGATTGAGATTGCCGTGCGGCGCCTTGAGCCGCACGGTCATGCGCCAGCGCTCGCCGGCGTGCAGTGCGGCCGGCGGGCGCGGCGTTTCAGGCGGATTGTCGAGTTGCGTCGCGGACGGCGCAGGGCGCCCCCAGAGCCCGGTGTTTTCCGCGTACCAGCCCAGTGAAATCGTGGCGGGCCAGCGCCGCAGCTCGCGAGGTTCGGCATCCTGTGGCTGGCCGGCCCAGCGGGCCGACTCGACTTCGAGCCGGAAGCGCAGCGCACCCTCACCGCGTTGCGGCATCTGGGCGACCACACCGAGCACCTGCAAGTCGCGCCCTTCCAGCACCGGGTCGAGCCCACCCTCCGCATAGACCGCCGCACGCGCGCCCGCCAGCGCGAAGCCCATCAGCGCACCCAGCATCAGCGCCAACGGCCAGCTCGCGCGGCCGACGCGCTGGCGCTTCTGCCCAAGCAGCCACAGACCCAACAGCGACACAGCCCCTGCGCAGGCATAGGCGGCGACCGGCCAGAGCGCCGGCTGCTGCAGTTGCAGGCCCGCGCCCAGCACCGACCCGGCCATCGCCGCAAAGGCCCAGCCCCGGCGCAGGGCAATGCCGCTGTCATGGCCGACGCTCACGATCGGAGTCTCCCTCGCACGATGCCCATCCTCCCCGTTGACGCGCCGTGTGGCGCGTTAATTGCTTGACCGGTGGGCTAGTATGCGTGTGTCACCGCGCCCTTTCACGACACCTCAAAAACATGTCCATTCACGCCGCGCTCCATCACGTCACCCACTACAAGTACGACCGCCCCGTGCAGCTGGGCCCGCAAGTCGTCCGCCTGCGTCCCGCGCCGCACTGCCGCAGCAACGTCATCTCGTATTCGCTGCAGGTCGAGCCGACCGGCCATTTCGTCAACTGGATGCAGGACCCGTTCGCCAACTACCAGGCGCGGCTGGTGTTTCCCGAAAAGACCACCGAATTCAAGGTCACGGTCGACCTCGTGGTCGAGATGGCGGTCTACAACCCGTTCGACTTCTTCCTCGAGCCGCAGGCCGAGAACTTCCCCTTCAAGTACACCGAATCGCAGGCCGACGAACTCGCGCCCTACCTGGTCACCGAGACGCCGACCCCGCTGTTGCAGGCCTACATCGACAAGGTCGATCGCAAGGCGCAACGCACCATCGACTTCCTGGTGGGCATCAACCAGCAGGTGCAGAAAGACGTCAACTACCTGATCCGCATGGAGCCGGGCGTGCAGACGCCGGAAGAGACGCTCACCAGCGGCAGCGGCTCCTGCCGCGACTCGGGCTGGCTGCTGGTGCAGCTGCTGCGCCATTGCGGCCTGGCAGCGCGCTTCGTCTCGGGCTACCTGATCCAGCTCACGCCCGACGTGAAGGCGCTCGACGGCCCGAGCGGCACCACGGTCGACTTCACCGACCTGCATGCCTGGTGCGAAGTGTTCCTGCCGGGCGCCGGATGGATCGGCCTCGACGCCACTTCCGGCCTGCTGGCCGGCGAAGGCCACATCCCGCTCGCCTGCACGCCGACACCCTCGAGCGCCGCGCCGATCGAAGGCGTGGTGGACGATGCCGAGGTCGAGTTCGCCCACGAAATGAAGGTGTCGCGCATCTACGAATCGCCGCGCGTCACCAAGCCCTACACCGAAGAGCAGTGGGCCGAGGTGCTGGCCCTCGGCGAAGCAGTCGACAAGCGCCTCAAGGCCGGCGACGTGCGCCTCACGATGGGCGGCGAGCCGACCTATGTGGCCACCAGTGACCGCGATGCGGCCGAATGGAACACCGATGCGCTCGGCCCCACGAAGCGCGGCTACGCCACCGAACTCGTGCAGAAGCTGCGCGCCGAATACGGCGACGGCGGCTTCCTGCATTTCGGCCAGGGCAAGTGGTATCCCGGCGAGCAATTGCCGCGTTGGGCGCTCTCGATCTTCTGGCGCGCCGACGGGCAAAGGCTGTGGCACGACCCCGAGCTGTTCGCCGACGAGCGCCATCCCACGCACTACACGAGCGAAGACGCACGCCGCTTCACCACCGTGCTGGCCCACAAGCTCGGCCTGACCGAGCGCTACATCCAGGCCGGCTACGAAGACGTCTACTACTACCTCTGGCGCGAACGCCGCCTGCCGGTCAACGTCGACCCGTTCGAATCCAATCTCGACGACGAGCTCGAACGCGTGCGCCTGCGCCGCGTGTTCACGCAGAAGCTCGATGCGGTGATCGGCTACATGCTGCCGATCGAGCCGGCCAGCGCCGAGAACGACGCGCCCGCGCTCGAAGGCCCCGGCTGGAAAACCGGCCCCTGGTTCCTGCGCGACGACCGCCTGTTCCTGATCCCGGGCGATTCGCCGATGGGCTATCGCCTGCCGCTCGATTCGCAGCCCTGGGCCAACAAGAGCGACTACCCCTACCTGATCGACCGCGACCCGAGCGCGCCGCGCGACGTCCTGCCGAGCGCGGCCGTCTATCGGGCCCGCTACACCGGGATGGCAACAGCACCGGCCGGCAGCGCGCTCGGCGATGGCACGGGCGGCGCCAACGGCTCGACCGGCGACCTCGGCGAAGTGCCGTACGCCTTCGGCACGCCGCCGGTGCTGGCCAGCCAGCTGCGCATGCAGGGCGCTGGCGGCCCGGCCGCGGTCGACACCAACAAGCACCCCGTCACGCGCCAGCCGCTGCGCGGCGAGTCGGCGCACTGGGTTACCCGCACCGCGCTCTGCGTCGAAGTGCGCGACCCGCGCCGGGCCAACGGCCCGGCCGCAGAAAAGCTCGGCAGTGCCTCGGGTGTGCTCTATGTGTTCATGCCGCCGCTCAAGCGCCTCGAAGACTACCTCGACCTGGTCGCCGCAGTGGAAGCCACCGCGGCGCAGCTCGGCGTGAAGATCGTGATGGAAGGCTACCCGCCGCCGCGCGACCCGCGTCTGAAGATGCTGGCCGTGACGCCCGATCCGGGCGTGATCGAGGTCAACATCCATCCGGCCCACAACTGGAAGGAACTGGTCGACCATACCGAGTTCCTCTACAACGCCGCATTCGAGACGCGCCTGTCGGCCGAGAAGTTCATGACCGACGGCCGCCACACCGGCACCGGCGGCGGCAACCACTTCGTGATGGGCGGCGCCACGCCGGTCGACAGCCCGTTCCTGCGCCGGCCCGAACTGCTGGCCAGCCTGCTGCTCTACTGGCACAACCATCCCTCGCTGTCGTACCTGTTCTCGGGCATGTTCATCGGCCCGACCAGCCAGGCACCGCGCGTGGACGAAGCGCGCAACGACCAGGTCTACGAGCTGGAGATCGCGCTCAAGGAAATCGCGCGCAACCGCGAGATCTATGGCCAGAACATGCCGGCCTGGCTGGTCGACCGCACGCTGCGCAACATCCTGATCGACGTCTCGGGCAACACGCACCGCAGCGAGTTCTGCATCGACAAGCTCTACTCGCCCGATTCCAGCACCGGCCGCCTCGGCCTGCTGGAACTGCGCGCATTCGAGATGCCGCCCCATGCGCGCATGAGCATTGCGCAGCAGTTGCTGATTCGTGCGCTAGTGGCCCGCTTCTGGGACGAGCCCTACAAGGCGCCCGTCACGCGCTGGGGCACCGAGCTGCACGACCGCTTCCTGCTGCCGACCTTCGTGAAGATGGACTTCGACGACGTCATCAGCGAGATGCGGCAGGCCGGCTTTGCGTTCGATCCGGACTGGTTCGCGCCGCATTTCGAGTTCCGCTTCCCGCTGCTCGGCCAGGTGCAGGCGATGGGGGTCGAACTCTCGCTGCGCAACGCGCTCGAGCCGTGGCACGTGATGGGCGAGGAAGGTGCGGCCGGCGGCACGGTGCGCTACGTGGACTCGTCGCTGGAGCGCATCGAGGTGCGCGTGACCGGCCTCAACGAGAGCCGCTACGTGGTCACCGTCAATGGCAAGGTACTGCCGCTGCAGCCTACGGGCGTGGTGGGCGAGTTCGTGGCCGGCGTGCGCTACAAGGCCTGGAACCCGCCCTCGGCGCTGCATCCGAGCATCGGCGCCCACGCACCGCTGACCTTCGACATCGTCGACACCTGGATGAAGCGTTCGCTCGGCGGCTGCCAGTACTTCGTGGCGCATCCGGGTGGTCGCAACTACGACACCTTCCCGGTCAATGCCTACGAGGCCGAAAGCCGTCGCCATTCGCGCTTTGCGCGCATGGGCCACACGCCCGGCCTGCTCAAGACACCGCCCGCGACGATCGAGCTGCCGGGCAGCCGCGAGTTTCCATTCACGCTGGATCTGCGTCGCTGAAGTGTGAGCCCAACGGCTTTTCACTTCGCCTCGCCGCGTGGCAACTCGGTCACACCGAGGGCAAAAAAAGTGCCATGTCCGCTGTTTATCGCATCGCGCCAGCCACGGCACCGTGACGACGATGTGACAATCAGCAGGCTGTGGAACCCTTGAACGAATCCCTGTTCGGCAATAGCTCGCTCGAAGCCCCTGCGGTTTTGGCGTCCGCGCTTGCGCCGCCCGCCCAGGCGGGCCATTTCGACGAGTTGCGCGGCGTGGCAACGCCGCTCGCGGCACCCCGCCCCGGTACGCTCACGCCGCCGGGCGCCCTGTTGTACGACGCGGCCGGCGAACCTCGACCGCCCGCAGCCCCGGTCGACCCGACGGCGGAGCCCGGCGCCAAATCGCCACTGGCTCCGGCCTGGACGCATTTCTTCGAGGAGATCGGCTCCGGCGGCTTCGACGATCTGCCGCGCCGCGCTGTCAGCCTTGCGCGCCAGATCCGCGACAACGGCGTCACCTACAACGTCTATGCCGATGGCGACGGCCCGCAGCGGCCCTGGTCGATCGATCTGTTTCCGCTGATCGTCTCGCCCGAAAGCTGGGCCCAGATCGAGGCCGGCGTGCTGCAACGCGTGCGCGTGCTCGACCGCGTGATGGCCGACGTCTACGGCCCGCAGCAGCTGCTGGCCGAAGGCCTGCTGCCGGCCGCGCTGGTGCGCGGCCATCCGGGCTACCTGCGCGCCATGCATGGCGTGAAGCCGCCCGGCGACACCTGGCTGCACATCACCGCCTTCGACCTCGCACGCGGACCCGATGGCAACTGGTGGGTGGTGTCGCAGCGCACCCAGGCACCTTCGGGCCTGGGCTACCTGCTGGAGAACCGGCTCGCCATCTCGCGCCAGTTTCCGCAAGCGTTCGAGGCACTGCATGTGCAGCGCCTGGCCGCCACCTACAACGCGATGATGGACGGGCTGCAGGCCATGTGCCCGGCCGGCGCGCCGCCGCACATCGCCCTGCTGACGCCCGGCCCGTACAACGAAACCTATTTCGAGCACGCCTACCTGGCGCGCTACCTCGGCATCACGCTGGTCGAGGGCAACGACCTCACGGTGCGCGACCAGCGGCTCTACCTCAAGACCCTGCAGGGCCTGCGCCCGGTGCACGGCCTCATCAAGCGGCTCGACGACCAGTACCTCGACCCGCTCGAGCTGCGCCCCGACTCCACGCTCGGCGTGCCCGGCCTGCTGCAGGCCATCCGCGCCGGCAACCTGCTGGTGGCGAACATGCCGGGCTCGGCGTTTCTCGAATCGCCTGCGCTGCTCGGCTTCCTGCCAGCGCTGGCGCGCCGACTGATCGGCGAAAAGCTGCGGCTGCCGGCGCTGCCGACCTGGTGGTGCGGCGAGCGCGCTGCCATGGAAGCCGTGCTGCCGCAGCTGGGCGACTGCGCCATCAAGCCCACCTACCCTGGCTCCGCTTCGCACACCAGCTTCGACGCGGTGCTCGGCAGCCAGCTGGGGCGGCGCGAGCTCGACGAATGGGCCGGGCGCATCGTGCGCCAGGGCGATGCCCACACGGTGCAGAGCTACCTGCCGCTGTCGCAGATGCCGACCTGGGCTCAGGACTTCGGCGCCGGCCACATTGCGCCGCGCGCCATGATGCTGCGCGTGTTCGCGGTGAGCGACGGCGCGCAGTCGTGGCGGGTGTTGCCGGGCGGGCTGGCGCGGCTGGCCGGCACCAACGCGCAGATCGCCTCGATGCAGCGCGGAGGCAGCAGTGCCGACGTGTGGGTGCAGACACGCGGCGAGGTCGACCGCACCACCCTGCTGCAGCCCCACGCGACGCCGGCTTCGCTGGCAAGGCACCGCGCACCGGTGACCAGCCGGGCGGCCGAAAACATGTTCTGGCTGGGCCGCTACACCGAGCGCGCCGAAAACGCAGTGCGGCTTTCGCGCCTCACGCTCGATCTGCTGAGCGGCGAAGACCAGTCTTCGCGCCCGTTGCTGGCCTGGCTGCACCGGCTGGCGTTGCGCAATGCGCTGGTGCCGCAAGAGGTGCCGAGTGCGCCGAAGTCGCGCCGCGTTTTCGAGCGTGCATTGATCGCCGAGCTGGGCGACGCCGACAAGGGCGGCAGCGTAGGCTTCAGCCTGCGCTGTATCCGCGAAACCGCTGCCGCCGTGCGCGAACGCCTGTCGCAAGACCATTGGAGCCAGATCGTGCGCGCCGAAGCCGAGTTCCTGCGGCGCGCCGCCGAGCAGGCCGGTGAAGTCAGCGAAGGCAGCTATGCCACCGGTGCCGCACTGCGCTCGCTCGAAGCGGCCAGCGCCGCACTGGCGGCCATGACCGGTGCCCAGACCGACCGCATGACGCGCGACGATGCCTGGCGCCTGCTCTCGATCGGCCGGCACATCGAACGGCTGGCTTTTCTGTCGAGCGCGCTGGCCGCCGGTTTCGAAGACGGTGCGGTGCACGAAGTCAGCGGCTTCGAGGCCATGATCGCGCTGTTCGACAGCACCATCACCTTCCATGCGCGCTACCAGCAGCGCCGCGATGTCGCGACCATGGTCGACCTGCTGGTACTCGACGGCGACAACCCGCGTTCGCTCGCCTGGGTCACGCAGACGCTGCGCGGCCGCATCGCGCGGCTGGCCGGCAGCGCACCGGGCAAGCTCACCGCGCTCTCGTACGAACTGCCGGATCCGGCCAACTGGACGCTCGAGAAACTCTGCGACGCCGGCGCCAAGGCCGACTACCCGGCGCTCGTGCACCTGTTCGAAAGCTGCGAAACCGCCGCCTACCACGTGTCCGATGCGATCGGCACGCGCTACTTCACCCTGACCTCGGAGTCGCTGCGGTCGGTGGGCGCCTGACTGTTGCCTGCGGGCGAGTAAAGTCCAGCTCATGTTGCTGCACGTCACCCACGAAACCCGCTACGACTACGTGCCGCCGGTCGAGACGGCACAGCACCTTGCGCACCTGAAACCGCTGGCGACTGCATCGCAGCGGCTGGTGAGCCACCAGCTGGTCATCACGCCCGAGCCCGTGCAGCGCAGCGAGTCGCCCGATGTCTACGGCAATGCGCGTGCCTTTTTTGCGCTCGATACGACGCACGAGGAACTCGTGGTCACGGCCGAAAGCGTGGTCGAGACCTCCCAACCCCAGCTGGGGCCGAATGCGGAACGCGCACTGCCCTGGGAGCAGGTGCGCGAACGCTTCCGCTACCGCAAGGGCACGCGCTACGACGCCGCCTCGGAGTTTGTCTATCCCTCGCCCTACGTGCCGCGGCATGACGACTTCGCGGCCTATGCGCGCCCCAGCTTCGCGGCCGGCGAGCCCCTGTTCGACGTGGCGATGGACTTGTGCCTGCGCATCTACCGCGAATTCCAGTACGACGCCGACAGCACCGAGGTCAACACGCCTGCCGTTGACGCGCTGGCGCAGCGGCGCGGCGTGTGCCAGGACTTCGCCCACATCATGATCGCCTGCTTCCGCACCATGGGGCTGCCCGCGCGCTACGTGAGCGGCTACCTGTTGACGCAGCCGCCACCGGGCCAGCCGCGCCTGGTCGGCGCCGATGCCTCGCATGCCTGGGTGTCTGTCTACCTGCCCGGGCTCGACGGGCCCGGCGACTGGGCAGACTTCGATCCGACCAATGGCCGCCAGCCTGGCGAGGACTACGTCGCGCTGGCGATCGGCCGCGACTACTCCGACGTGTCACCGATGCGCGGTGTGCTGCACGGCGGCGCGCGCCACACGCTCAAGGTTGGCGTGACGGTACGGCCGCTGGAAGAACTGCGCGAGGAAGCAGCGCGGATCGCGGCGCAAGGCCCGTCGCCATCCCAGTCCCAGTCACAATCCCAGACCTCTTCCTGATTCCGGAGCATCTTTCCCATGAGCGTCTACGACAAGCTGTCCCAACTCGGCATCACCCTGCCGCCCGTTTCCGTTCCTGCTGCCGCCTACTTGCCGTTCGTGCAGACCGGCAAGCTGGTGTTCCTCTCCGGCCATATCGCGAAAAAAGATGGCAAGCCATGGGTCGGCCAGCTCGGCGCCACGCTGACGACCGAAGACGGCAAGGCGGCTGCGCGCGCGGTCGCGGTCGACCTGCTCGGCACGCTGCACGCGGCCGTCGGCGATCTCAACAAGGTCAAGCGCATCGTCAAGCTCATGAGCCTCGTGAACTCGGTCGGCACCTTCACCGAGCAGCACCTCGTGACCAATGGTGCGAGCGAACTCATGGCGGAAGTCTTCGGCAGCGAAAAAGGCGCGCACGCGCGCAGCGCGTTCGGCGTGGCGCAGATCCCGATGGGCGCCTGCGTCGAGATCGAGCTGATCGCAGAAATCGCCTGAAGCAGCCCGGGTTTTGCACCTTCGCGTGCGCGGGAAAACACTCTGCGCCGTGCGGCGCTGCTGTTCCTACAGTCGTCCCACCGGTCACGCCGGTGAGGAGACAAGGAAATGGACTTCGACTACGTCATCGTGGGCGGTGGTTCGGGCGGTGCCACGCTGGCGTCGCGCCTCAGTGAAGACCCCTCCGTCCAGGTCTGCCTGATCGAGGCTGGCGGCGATGGCCGTGGCATTCTGGTTCGGGCGCCGGCCGCCGTGGTGCTCATGCTGCCGGGCCGCCCGAAGATCAACAACTTCGCATTCCAGACGGTGCCGCAGCCCGGCCTGAACGGCCGGCGCGGCTACCAGCCGCGCGGCCGCTGTCTCGGCGGCTCCAGCGCGATCAACGCAATGCTCTATGTGCGCGGCCATCGCACCGACTACGACGACTGGGGCCGCCTCGGCTGCGAGGGCTGGTCGTTCGACGACGTGTTGCCCAGCTTCAAGCGTGCCGAAGGCAACCAGCGTGGCGAAAGCGCGCTGCATGGCGGGAGCGGCCCGCTGCAAGTGGCCGAGCAGCAATCGCCGCGGCCGATCACCGAGGCCTTCATCCAGGCCGGCATCGAATGCGGCCTCGCGCGCAACGATGATTTCAACGGGCCCGAACAGGAAGGCATCGGCCTCTACCAGGTCACGCAGTTCCACGGCGGGCCCAAGAACGGCGAGCGCTGCTCCGCCGCCGCGGCCTACCTGCACCCCGTGATGAACCAGCGCCCCAACCTGCATGTCATGTCCGACACGCAGGCGCAGCGCGTGCTGCTCGAAGGCCGCCGCGCCGTCGGTGTCGAGGTGATGCGCGCAGGGGTGGTCGAGCGCATCGGCGCGCGGCGCGAAGTGGCCTTGTGCGGTGGTGCCTTCAATTCGCCACAACTGCTGATGCTGTCCGGCATCGGCGACCCCGGCGAGCTGGTGCGCCATGGCATCGCGGTGCAGCATGTGCTGCCCGGCGTGGGCCAGAACCTGCAGGATCACACCGACTTCGTCCTCTCGTACAAATCCGGCGAGACAGACCTGTTCGGCATCGGCCTGGCCGGCACGGTGAATCTGGTCAAGGCGATCGCCGAGTGGCGCAAGACCGGCAGCGGCATGATCGCGACGCCGTTCGCCGAGGGCGGAGGCTTCATCAAGTCGTCCCCCGACCTCGCACGGCCCGATCTGCAGTTGCACTTCGTGATCTCGATCGTCGACGACCACGCGCGCAAGCTGCATCCGGGCTACGGCTTCTCGTGCCATGTATGCGTGTTGCGGCCCAAGGGTCGCGGCGAGGTTGGCCTGCACGACGCGAACGCCGCGTCGGCGCCACGCATCGATCCGCGCTTTCTGTCGCACCCCGACGACGTGGCGCTGCTGCTGAAGGGCGTTCGCCGTGCGCGCGAAATCATGCGCGCACCCGCCCTTGCCAGATACCGGCGGCGCGAGCTCTACACCGAGGGCGTGGAAAGCGACGAAGACCTGATCCGGCACATCCGCTCGCGCGCCGACACGATCTACCACCCGGTCGGCACCTGCAGGATGGGCACCGACGCGATGGCCGTGGTCGACCCGCAATTGCGCGTGCACGGCATCGAGGGCCTGCGCGTGGTGGATGCCTCGGTGATGCCCACGCTGATCGGCGGCAACACCAACGCGCCGACGATCATGATCGCGGAGCGCGCGGCCGACTGGATCCGCGCGGCCGATGGTGCACGCGCCTTGCAGCAGGCGCCTGCGGCGATCCGCGTATCACCAGTTGCACCGGCAGCAGCAGTCGACGCGGCGCCGGATCGAATCCCCGAAGTCGCTCGATCAGGCAGCTAGCCGCGGCGGCTCAGAGCTTCGCCTGTTCGAGCTGCGCCCGCGTCGGCAGCCCTTCGGTATCGCCGAGCACCTGCACCGCGCGTGCGCCGATCCAGGCACCGCGGCGCACGGCGTCTTGCACGCTGCGGCCTTCGAGCAAGGCGCTCACCACACCGGCCGCGAAGCCGTCGCCGGCGCCGACCGTGTCGATCACCTGCGCCACCGGAAAACCTTCGACACGGCCCGTTCCGGCCGTGTCGCTGTCGTAGTACGCGCCGGCCGCGCCGAGCTTCACCACCACCAGCTTTGCGCCGCGCCCACGGTAGAAACGTGCGATACCTTCGGGTGTGCTTTCGCCGGTGAGCAGCAGGCCCTCTTCGATGCCGGGCAACACCCAGTCGGCGCGCGCCGCGAGTTCATTGAGCCAGTGGCGCATCGTGTCGGTCGACGACCAGAGCGTGGGCCGCAGGTTGGGGTCGAACGAAATCGTGCGGCCGGCCGCGCGCACCACGTCCATGCACTTGAGCGCAGTCTGCAGGCTGGTGTCGGAGATCGCCGCGAACACGCCGGTGGCATGCAGGTGTCGCGCCGAGCACAACCAGGCTTCGTCGACATCGGCCGGCCCCATCTGGCTCGCGGCCGAGCCCTTGCGGTGGTACTCGACCGGCGGGTCGCTGCCGTCGGTCACGCGGCCCTTGAGCATGAAGCCGGTGCGTTGTGCCGGGTCTGAGATCACGTGCGAGCAATCGATGCCCTCGGCCTTCATGCTGGCGATCAGCGAGCGCCCCATCGAATCGGTGCCGAGCCGGCTGGCCCAGCCGACCTTGAGGCCCAGCCGCGAAAGACCGATCGCCACGTTGGTCTCGGCACCGGCCGTGCGTTTGTGGAAGCCGGTGGCCTCTTCGAGCGGGCCCGGCCGGTCGGCCACCAGCAGCAGCATGGCTTCGCCGAACAGCGCCACGTCGAAAGCGAAAGGTGCACTCATCATGCTGCCCTCAGGGCGCGCAACTGCGCCACTTCGTTGCTGGTGACTGCCAGCAGGTCATCCCCGGTGAGCGGGTACTCGATAGCGCACGGCACTTCGGCCGGCAGCGCACGCAGGATCGAACGCCAGGGCGCCAGCGAATCGGCGAGCGGCACCGCGACCCACTTGGCGGGCAGCCGCTGCACGCCCTTGGCATGCACGTAGCGCACGCGCGAACCAAAAGCCTTCGCCGCCTGGAGCGGGCATTCGCCGAGCCAGTGCCAGTTGCCCATGTCGAAGGTCATGCCGAGCTCGACGCCGGCGCGATCGGCCACGTCGAAAAAATTCTGCAGCGCCGGCACGCTGCCGGCCGCCGCGGTCTGGTCGTTCTCGATCACGAGTTCGACGCGCGTTTCGGCCAGCTGCACCTTCAGGCCCCAGAGCGAGCCGTGCGACGAGGCGCGAAAGTCGCCCAGCGACATCTTGAGGCGGCGCGCGCCGAGCGTGGTGGCGGCCGCGATGCCGCGGTACAGGGCCGCGCTGTCGAGCCAGCCGCCCTCGGCCCAGAGCCGCTCCGGGCTGGAGTAGACGCTGGCGAGCCCGGCCAGTGCCGGCAGTTCGCTGGCCGGGTCGCGCAGCAGTTCGCCGCGCACCTCGACCGAGTCGGCCCCCGCCGCGCACGCAAGCTGCGCAAAAAAGAGCTGGCCATGGCGGCCGACTTCGGCGGCGCCGAACGAAGAAAGGGAAATCAGCACATCGCTCATCAAGAAGAACGCCCCGGGGAAAAACCGGCGCAGTTTCTCATGCTTCGGACGGCCGGCGCCGGGCCCTTCCCCGACGGTTCAGAACCCGATCGGGGATTCCCCCGATCGATATCCCTGTCTAAACTGGGGGCATGTCACACGTCGCCACGCCCTCCTCCGTTCAGCATTTCCGCCAGGCCCTGCTCTGGCCCCTGCGGCTGATGCCGACCGAGGCGGCGCATGCACGCCACCACGGCCCCTGGCAGGTGCTGCGCGACATGGGCGACAAGTCGCCGTGGCAGGAAGTGGTCGACGAATACACCGGCGACGCGAGCCGCTTCCACGAACGCCACTACAACGAGTTCGTGAGCTTTCTGCCCTACGTGCAGCGCTTCCTCTATGGCGAGGGCCGCGCGCGCGGCACCGCGGGCAACGACGGCGACTCGCCGATGCGCGTGTTCCGCCGCAACGACATCGCGGCGGTGCGACTGGTGGCGCGGCCCGGCGATGCGCCGGTCACGCTGCAGGTCGTGCACACCGACCTCTACTTCTTCTTCGATATCGACGTCGTGATACTCAACGTCGAGGTCGGCGCCGACAACCTGAGCCTGGCCCAGGCAGAAGAGTTGCTCTACCGCTTCGGCCGCGCCTACCCGGCCGGCTGGGATGCGAATGGCGCGGCGCTGCACTGCATGAGCAGCGTCGAATGGCTCGCGGCCGACGGCAGCGTGCTGTCGCGCTCGGACGCGCAGCAGCGCGAGGCATTCCTGTCGCACGTGGCCGAGCACCGCGCGCCGCGCATCTCGGCGCATTGGGCCTACGTAATGCAGCCGCTGGTGAGCGACCATTCCGACGAGCCCGGCGCATTGCGCTACCGGCAGATCGAGTACTACCGCATGCCGACCATGGCGTACCTGTCGCTCGACGATCCGAAGCAGCTCAGCCGCAATGACTTCATCCGTCTCGGGCTGGTCACCGGCGCGGGCGAAAGCGATGCCACCCTGCCCTATGCGGAGCGGCACCTGGCCGATTTCGAGCAGAAGTACTGCTATGACCGCTTCTGGGTCGATGCTGGCGCAGCGCCCTACACGCGCTACATCTGCAACGGCCACGCGCTGGTGGTGGTGGGGGATGCGCACTCCGAATTTTTCTGCTGCAGGGATCGCGGTGTGCTGGCCCAGTTCCGCCACCAGCATTTCCTGCTGTTCCTGATCGCGCACTTCCAGAAGGCTTCGCTGCTGATGTTCTCCGACCAGCTGGTCGAGGCGCTCAAGCAGATGAACATCCACAGCACGCCGAGCGTCAAGCGCTTCAAGCGCTCGATCCGCGGCAACTTCGAGCGCTTCCTGCGCTTCACGCACCGCTACTGGTTCCACGAGATCTCGGAGCAGGCCCAGGTGCGGGCACTGTCGCGCCTGTGCGCCACGCACCTCGGGCTCGACCCGCTCTACGACGAGGTGCGCGTGCGCATTGCCGACATGAACACCTACCTCGATGCCGACAGCCTGCGCCGCCAGGCCAACACCGTGGTGCGGCTCACCGTTGTCACGCTGTTCGGGCTGATCGGCACCGTCACCACCGGCTTCCTCGGCATGAACCTGCTGGCCGAGGCCGAGTCGCCGCTGCTGACCAAGCTGCTGTGGTTCGGTGTCGTGTTCATTGCCACCACCTGGCTCACGATCTACACGATGGTGAAGTCGCAGCGCCTGTCGGACTTCATCGACGCGCTGTCGAACGACAGGCTCACGCTGCGCGGCAAGTTGGCGGCGCTGGTGCGGGTGTGGAAGCCGGGATCGGACTGACGAATCGCGCGATGCCGCACGCCGATCACGGCACGAACACGTCGCCGGTGCGCGGCAACCACACTTCGATTGCATCGGGCGCGCCCTGGATCGATTTGGGCAGGCGCTTGATCACCCAGGGCTGGCCGGTCGGCGACGCGGCCGAGCGTACCAGCGCGTCGGCGCAGGCGCGGGCAGTCTCTTCGCCGATCAGCACGGTCGGCTCGTAGTAGCCCGTGGGCGGCGAGCGGCCGGCCCGGCGCGAGGTGCTGAGCACATCCTCGGTCGGCGGCACCGATGCCCCCAATGCGCGCCACGGCTCCCGCCAGGTGCGCACCTTGTCGCGCAGCCCGCGCCCGTAGGTCTGGATGTAGACCACCCTGCCCGTGCACACCCCGTCGGGTGCGGGTGCGGTGCTCTGGTTGACGTTGTTGGGCAGGCCGAGCCCGTAGGGCGGATTCGCGCCCGCATCGGTACCTGCGGCGGCGCCTGCGGCCGGCGGTGGCGCGACGGTGGCCACCGATGCAGGGGCATCCGGCCGCGCGACCATGTCGCGCAGCCACACCACTACCGGCGACGGCACCGGCAGGGTGCCACTGCAGTTTTCCTTGGAGGCGGTCTGGCCCGTGTAGTCGCGCGCCCAGTAGCGCGGCACGCAGGGCGGCGCAACCACGGGCTGCAGGCAGTCGATGCCGTTGCCCGCGTCGAGCAGTTGCTTGCAGGCCGGCGCGCGCTGGTCTTCCGCGTCCTTGGCGCAGGCCGCCTTGGCATCGTCGACGATGCGCACCGAGAGCCTGAACTTGGCCATGAAGTTGTCGCGGCCTTCGCGGCACAACAGGTCGCCGGTGCGCAACAGCTCGGCCGCCAGCAAGGCCGGTGCGTCGCTGCCCACGCTCGCGGCGGTGCCGACGCGAAGACGCGCCCACAGTTGCGAAAGATCCTTGAAGGCCGCGTTCTCCGAGCGTTCGGCCTCGGCCCGCTGCACCCGCCAGGTGTCGATGCCCTGCCAGGCGGCGACGCCGAAGGTGGCGGCGGTGCCGAGCCCGACCGTCGCGGTGACTGCGCCGGCCCGGATCACGCGTGCCTGCAGCCGGCTCACCGTCGCGACCACGGCGGTGGCCGTGCTGCTGCCATTGCCATTGGCCGCGCCGACCGGCGGCGACGACGCGGCCTGGGCCTGCCCGTCGTCCGGCACGAACAGCCCCGGCGCGCCGAGCGCCACCTTGTCGAGCAGTTCGCCTTCGAGCCGCGTGCCGATCTCGGCGCCGAGCCGGAAGTAGCTTTCCCACTGGGCTTCGTCGAAAAACTGGTCGGTGGTCGGCTGCTGCGGAAACAGCGGGTTCGCGGCCTTGAAGTTCACCAGATCCACCGGCAGCGAGGCCGACACATTGGGCTTGACCAGCACCAGCTGCCCGGTGGCGCCGCTCGCATAGCGCACCTGCGCGAGGGCCAGGCAAGCCTGGCTGCTGGGCGAGGCCAGATCGTTGAGCGAGCCGAAGGCTTCCAGCGGCTGCCAGTCGGCGCCGGGGCGCGGCTTCATGAAGGTGATCTCGGCGTTCAGGTCGATGCGGGCGCGGCGGATCAGGTTCTCGAGGTCGCAGAAGCGGTAGTCTGGATCGGCGCCGCAGTCGGCAATCACGATCAGCGCGGCCTGCTGCCGCAGCAGCGCGTAGGCGCCGGTGTTCTCGAAATGGCCGCCGTCGCTCAGGTACCAGTTGGCCGAGCTGCTACCCGGAAACGCGCCGAAGCATTCGAGCAGCATGAAGCGCGTTTTCATCAACAGCTTGCTGCCGCGCACGGCGGCGCCGCGCTGCAGGATGCCGGCATCGGCGCTGTTCCACCAGTAGCCCAGGCGCAGGCCAGCGAACACCGTGAGCGCCGCAATGCCGCGCTTGGTGAGCCGGCCCAGCCCCGGCGCAAATGCGGCACCCGAAATCGCCGTCCACGCCCCCAGCGTCATGGCGCCGTCGCCATGCGCCTGTGCCCAATCGGCGCCGCCGGCCTGCATCCAGCCCAGCGGGCCGATGGTCAGCGGCTGGCTCTTGCGATCCCGGTTGAACAGCTTCTGCCGGGTGTCGTGCGTCTGGTTGATGCATACGTTGGCCAGGTGCACCGGCCCGCCATGCAGGTGCGGCGCATAGCGCAGTTGCGGGATGTCGTCATGCGCATCGACCTCGCCCACCGGCACCTGCGGCGGCTGCAGTCCCGAGACCTCGTCGGTCGGGCTCGCGCCGAGCCGCCGGGCGTTGGCCGCGCCGAGGTAGCCGCGCACGATGCGCGCCTTGTAGAACATGTGCAGCGACGAGATGTTGAGAAACGCGAAGTTGGACCCGGTGAGCACCGCATAGGCGCCAATAACCGTGCCGATGGCGCCGAACCAGGCCCAGCCGCGCCAGAACTCGAGCCCCTGGGGCTGAAACACCGGCAACAGCACCGCCGCATAGATCACCCCGATCCACCATGCCGCCAGGCAGAAGGCCAGCGCCAGCCCGAGCAGGCTGGCGAGCGTGAGCATCAGGTTCTTGCCGATGCCGGGCGCCTGCTGCTTCTGCGACAGCAGCATGGGCAGCACGGCGCGCAAGCCGGCCGCCACGACCAGCAGCACCGCGCCGTAAGAGGCACGCTGCCCCTGGTTCTCTGCGGCCAGCCACCAGGCACTGCGGTCGAGCAGGCCGAGCAGGCCGATCAGCAGCGTGGTGTTGAGCACCGACGCCAGTGCCTCGGTCAGTTCGTTGCGCTGCTGGGGCGCGGTGCGATGGCGGCTGCGCCAAAGCACCCAGAGCAGCGCCACCACCCAGCACAGCGCGAAGCCGACGAACAACGGCGTCAACCAGCGCGGGCCGCTGGCCAGTTCGACCAGCATCGGGCCGAGTTGGCAGGCGCCGATGATCAGCACGCACCACATGCCGATCTGCCTCCAAAGGAAGGCGATCGACGGCTTGTCGCGCACCGACCAATAGGCACAGGCCAGCACGATCGACGCGACGAACGGCCCCGCGGCCGCAAACCACAGCGTGGGCAACTGCGTCGCCCCTTTCACCAGCAGTCCGATGGTGGCCTGCGCCGTGGACGGCTGGGTGTTGTTGAGGTCGACCGCGCGAAACACCGCGTCCCACATCAGCAGGTTGGTGGCGGCCAGGGCCAGGCCGATCAGGCTGGCCGCGATCGCGATCTCGATGTGCGTGCCCAGCAGGTTGCGCAGGTAGAGCGCGGCCGCGAACAGCGTGTCGCGCAGGCCGCCCGGAATCAGGTAGCGCCCGTTGCCGCGCAGCCACCAGCCGAAGCGTGCGCGGTCGACGTCGCCCATCGCGCGCTCGATGTCGCGCACCTCGTCGGCCGACTTCGCGTCGGTACACAGGCGGCCGAGCGTGGCGCCGACGTAGCCGCCGCCCGAGACGGTCGACACGATGTCGAACTTGAGCAACTGCCGCCGCGCCGCCAGCGACTTGAGTAGCCCCAGGCAGAAGGTCGCGCTGCGGATGCCGCCCCCCGACAGCGCCAGGCCCCAGGGGCGATGCCCGTCGTCGACCCCGTGCAGCGCCTCGCGGCGCGTCCTGACCAGCTCTTGAAGCGTCTCGTCCATCCGGCTCCTCGGTGTCGAGCGTGAAATATTTCACGGTCGACCGAGGGCGGCAATTTGGCGGATGGTCTATGGCACAGGTAGGGGTGATAGGCGCACCTGCAGGTCAGGCTCACTCTTTAACGCCACGCACTCACCTCCAGCCGCACCTTGCCCGAGATGCCGGGTGCGGCCGGCGCCGCGCCCATGGTCGACAGCGGCACCACGAACTGCAGCTTGCCGTCGATCACTTCCTGGTAGCTGACCGGCAAGGTGGCGCGGCCGGCGGTGTCGGTTTGCCAGCCGTACTGCACCTGCCACTTTTTCGCCGGGTCGGCGGCCGTCGGCGGCGCGATCTCGATCACCAGGGTGTCGCGGAACAGCGAGCTGCCTTCGTAGTGGCCGTCGACCCAGAACTTCTTGTTGACCTGGTAGTCGGGCACGCGCACGCCGAGTGTCATCGCATAAGCCAGGGTCGGGCGATCCTGCTTCACACGCGCCTTGTTGGCGAGGAACACGGTCGACAGATAGATCGAGCGCTTTTCAGGCGTCGCCGGATTGGTCAGTTCCTTGTGGGTGCGGCAGGCGGGCGAATCTTCTTCGGCGATGCGCCGGCTCAGATACCAGCGCTTGCCGCGCGGTGCGGCCAGCAGTTCGACCTGGTAGAGCGCGTCGACATCGGCATCCTTCGGAATGTCGGGCGGCAGGCTGACGCCGTCGACGTCGAACCACAGGTCGACCCGAACGTCGCCGAACAGGAAGCGCACCAGGTTCTGGTACGCCTCTTCCGAATTCACGATGCCGAAGTAGCCCGAGTGCGAACGGTAGGTATAGGCGGTGGCCACCGGGCGTGTCTGCCCGGCCGGGTCGCGCGACCAGAGCGATGCGTTCTCGATGCGCACCAGCCCGTCGCTGCCGTGGCCCGCGAACATGCGCGACAGTCCCTTGGCCACCTCGTAGTCGCCGCGGTTGGAGCCGACCATGCAGAAAAACCGCTCCGGCGGAAACGCGGCCGGAGGCAGATAGTCCATGCGGCCGTCGACCGCCGGCGTGGCCAGAAACTCGGCCATCTTGTCGCGGTTGAAGGTGTTCATCTCGTTCAGCGTGAGCCAGCCAGGCACGTTGATGCCGCCCACGTCGATGCCGTTGTGCGGCGTGGCATAGGTGAACACCTTGTCGACACAGGCGCGCGCCGCGGCGTCGCCGAGCGCGGGGTTCTGCAGAAACGCACGCACCACCAGCCCGCCCATCGAATGCGCGACCAGGTAGCAGCGAAAGCCTTCGGGCCCCGGCGGGCCTTCGCGGGTCGCGACCAGTTCCTTCACGCGCAGGATCAGCTGGCTCAGCCCCTGCGCATAGAACTTGACGTCGCGTGCGCTGCCGTCGCCGAGCAGCCCGGAGCCGGCGTCGTAGTAGCGGTAGATGATCACCGAGGCGGCGGCAATGCCCTCCACGTCCTTGCCGGTTTCGTCGGGCGAGGGCTTCCAGTCTTCGTCGAGGATGTCGAGCCCGTTCTGGTAGACGCTGCGGTACTGGTAGTCGGCCAGCAGCCGCACCACCGGCGACTCGAACACGAACTTCTGCGCCGGCGCCTTCTTGTCGACCGTGGCGCGGTAGACGGTGGAGCCGACATTGAAACCGCAGAACGGATCGGCCGCCGTTTCGTCGCGCTCCGACTCGGTCATCGCGTAGCCGCGCACATAGATGATGGGGTAGCGCCTGTCGCTCATGGTGTCTCCTTTGCCGCGCGCCTCGCGGCCGAGCCCGACTGTGCCGGCCGCGCCCTGCGGCCGCCATAGCGCACACGGCTTAGGACGCCCGGCCAGCCGGCCCCGCTCCTACAGCGCGCGACGCTCTGCACCGACGGTTTGCCGGCGAGGCGCCACTTAGCTTCAGCTCGCCGCCAACGAAGAGACAAGAGACAACGCCATGCTTGCCCCTACCACCGACGATCCGTTCGCCCGTCTGCAACAGCAACACGGCCGCAGCCTCACGCTGGCGCACCTGGTCGCCGCAGGCCTCGATCAACTTCCGCTGCCCGGATCGGGCCGCACCCTCGCCCGCTGGCAACGGCTCGCTGCGGTGGCGGCGCACGACCTGCCGCTGGTCAAGCTGTTCGAAGGCCACACCGACGCGATCGCGATCCTGGCCGAACTCGACGGCCCGACGCCCGCGCCCGGCACCCGCTGGGGCACCTGGTGCGCCGAGCCGCCCGACGCCCGGCTGGCGTTTGCGCCCCTGGGCGAAGGGCCCGAGCTGCGCATCGACGGCACCAAGGCCTGGTGCTCCGGGGCGCCGAGCATGACCCATGCGGTGGTCAGTGGCTGGAACCTGGACGGCGAACCGTGCCTCGCAGCAGTGGCGCTCGACCAGCCCGGCGTGCGGGTCACCCACAACGGCTGGAAGGCGGTCGGCATGGCGGCGAGCGAAAGCGTCGATGTGCAGTTCGACAACGCACGCGGCCTGCAGGTTGGCACGCCCGGCGACTACACGCGCCGCCCGGGCTTCTGGCAAGGCGGCGCCGGCATTGCGGCCTGCTGGTTCGGCGGCGCGCTGGGCATCGCCACCATGACGCGCGACCTGTCGCGCGGCGCGAGCGACCCGCACCGGCTCGGCCATCTGGGTGCGATCGACGTGGCCATGGCAGGTGCGGCCGCCCTGTTGCGCGAAGCGGCTGCAGCCATCGATGCCCAGCCCGGCGCCAACGTGCAGGCGCTGACGCTGCGCACGCGCCTGGCCATCGAGGCGGCGGCCGAATCGGTGCTGCGCCATGCCGGCCGCGCACTCGGCGCCGGCCCGCTGTGCCGCAACGAACGCTTCGCGCATGCCATGGCCGACCTGCCGGTGTTCATGCGCCAGAGCCATGCGGAGCGCGATCTGGCCGCCCTCGGCCAGTGCCTGACCAACACCACGCAGGCCCTGTCATGGCAGCTGTGATGGACCACGACCGCCTGATCGACAGCGGCGAAGGTACGCCCGAAACGGATTGGCTGGCCTGGCCGGGCCTGGCGAGCATGGCGTCGGTGACCGCCGCAACACTCGCGCCCGACGGCTCGCGGGCCGTGGTGGTCGCGCCGCACCCGGACGACGAAGTGCTTTCCGTCGGCGGGCTGCTCGCGCAGCTCGCCGCGCTCCACCGCGAGATCTGCATCGTTGCCGTGACCGATGGCAGCGCCAGCCATCCGGGCTCCAGCGAATGGCCTGCCGACCAGCTGGCACGCATCCGCCCGATCGAAAGCCAGCGCGCGCTGCAACGGCTCGGCGTGCCCGAAGCGCCCGTGCGGCTCGGCTTGCCGGATGGCGGGCTGCTGGCGCTGCGCAGTCTGCTGGCCGACCGCCTGTTGCCGCTGCTGCGCCCGGGCGATGTGGTCTTCACCACCTGGCGCATGGACGGTCATCCCGACCACGAGGCATGCGGCCACGCCTGCGCGTTTGCGGCCGCACGCGTCGGTGCCCGGCTGGTCGAGGTGCCGGTGTGGGCCTGGCACTGGGCCCGGCCCGGCGACGCCCGCATGCCCTGGCGGCGCGCGCGTCGCGTCACGCTCGGCGCCGACGCCGCGCGCCGCAAGCGCCAGGCGGTTCAGGCCTTCAAGAGCCAGTTAGCGTCCGACCCTTCCACCGGCGCTGGCCCGATCCTGCGCAACAGCACGGTGGCGCGCGCGGCGCGGCCGTTCGAGGTGCTGTTCGCATGAGCGACAAGAAGGGCTACTTCGAAGGCCTGTACGGCGCGGACGAAGACCCGTACGCGCTGCGCACCCGCTGGTACGAACAGCGCAAGCGCGCCGTGCTGATGGCCGCGCTGCCGCACGCGCGCTATGCGCGGGCCTACGAGCCAGGTTGTGGCGCGGCCGAACTCACGGTGGAGCTCGCGCAGCGCTGCGACGCCGTGCTGGCGAGCGATTTTTCCGAACATGCATTGGCGGTGGCCCGCCGTCGCACCGCCGGCCTGCCCAACGTGCAGATCGTGCAGCAGCGGCTGCCGGCCGACTGGCCGCGCGACGCTGCGCCGTTCGACGTGATCGTGCTCAGTGAGGTCGGTTACTTTCTGGATGCACGGGCGATGCAGCAGCTTGCCGAAGATTGCGATGCGTCACTCGCCGTCGACGGCACGCTGGTCGCCTGCGACTGGCGACCCGACTTCGCGGAACGCGCCCTGCCGACCGCGCAGGTGCATGCCGCACTGGCCGGGCTCGGCTTGGCCCGGCTCGTCCTCCACGACGAAGCCGACTTCCTGCTGCAGGTCTGGTGCCGCACCCCGCACTCGGTCGCGCAGCGCGAAGGCATCCGATGATCGGCATCGTCATTCCGGCCCACAACGAGGCCGGGTACATCGGTGCCACGCTCAGCGCCGTGCGGCTGGCCGCGGCGCATGCGGATCTCGGCGGCGAGCCGGTGCGCACGGTGGTGGTGCTCGACAGCTGCAGCGACGCTACCGCGACCGTTGCGAGGCAGCACGACGTATGCACGCTCGAAGTGTCCGCGCGCAACGTCGGCCGCGCGCGCGCCGCCGGCGCCCAATGGCTGCTGGACGAAGGCGCGCGCTGGCTGGCCTTCACCGATGCCGACACCATCGTCTCGCCGCAATGGCTTGTGCACCAGCTCGCGCTCGACGCCGATGCGGTGTGCGGCTCGGTCGGCATCGACGACTGGTCGCCGCACGCCGAACACGACGTGTTGATCCGCACGCACTTCGAGCGCACCTACACCGACGCGGACGGGCACCGCCACATCCATGGCGCCAACCTCGGCGTGTCGGCCGAGGCGTACCGGCGTGTCGGCGGCTTCGCGCCGCTGGCCTGCAGTGAAGACGTGGCGCTGGTGGCCGCGCTGGAACAGGCCGGCGCGCGCATCGCCTGGAGTGCAGCGCCGCGTGTGGCGACCAGCGCACGCAGGGATGCACGGGCGCGCGGCGGCTTCGGCGACGCGCTTCTGGCCGCGATCGCGGCCGGCCTGGCTGCCACGGAACCACCGCTGGCAGCCTGAAACCATTGAAGAGGCGGTTTTGGGTAAGCTGGTGCGACCCGAGTCCATCCGCCACTTCCATGCACCTTGCCCCATTCGCCGCCCGCCTTCTTCTGCTCGCCGTGGCTGGCCTGCTCGTCGCAGGCTGCAGCAACACCAGCGGCTGCGAGGCACGCTACGCGGCGTCGCCGCAGTTCAAGGGCTGCACGTTCCAGAACCTGCCCAACCCGGAGGCCCTGCCCTCGGCCGGAACCTGGAAGATCTGGTCGCGCTTCCTCTTCGCCGGCAAGGTCGACACGGTGCCGGTCGATCCAATCCCGGTGCAGCCGCTGACCACCGCGCAGCTCGAGGCGCTCGACCCGCAGGCCAACCACGTGGTGCGGCTGGGCCACTCGTCGCATCTGCTCAAGCTGCGCGGCAAGTTCTGGCTGATCGATCCGGTGTTCGGCGAGCGCGTTTCGCCTTTCAGCTTCATCGGGCCGCGGCGCTTTCACAAGCCGCCGCTCACGCTGGAACAGCTGCCGCCGATCGAAGGCCTGATCCTTTCGCACGACCACTACGACCATCTGGACGTGCCGACCATCGAGTACCTGGCCAAGCGGGTGCAGCGCTACTTCGTGCCGCTGGGCGTGAAAGCCCGGCTGGTCGAGATGGGTGTGCCGCCCGAGCGCATCGAGGAATTCGACTGGTGGCAGGCCGGCGCGCACGACGGCGTGCAGCTCACCGCCGCGCCGTCGCAGCATTTCTCCGGCCGCACGCTGAACGACCGCGACCGCACGCTGTGGGCCTCATGGGTGATCCAAAGCGGCACGCAGCGCATCTTCTACAGCGGCGACTCGGGCTACTTCGGCGGCTTCAAGCAGATCGGCGAGCGCTTCGGCGGCTTCGACCTGGCGCTGCTGGAGAACGGCGCCTACGACGCCTACTGGCCCGCCGTGCACATGACGCCCGAGCAGACCGTGCAGGCCTTCCGGGACTTGCGCGGCAAGGTGCTGTTCTCGGTGCACAACAGCACCTTCGACCTGGCCTTCCACACCTGGCACGACCCGCTGGACCGCATCGCGGATCTGTCGGCAGCGCAGCAGATCGAGCTGGCCACGCCGGTGATCGGCGAAGTCCTGACGGTGGGTGCGCCGCGCAAGAACGTGCGCTGGTGGGCAGGACTGAAATGATTCAGCGTTGCTCGCGCCGCTCGCGTGCACGCCGAACCTGGCGGCTCTGCACGGCTTCTGCCATCGCACGCTCGCGCGCGGCCTTTTTCTCGCGCCGGCCACGCGACAGCCAGCGGCCGACGAAGAAGCTGGCCAGGCCGCTGATCACGGCGATCACGATGGCGAGGGTTCCGACTTCCATCACTGCACCCGCACGATGCTGGCCGGCTTGAAGCCGAGGTCGGCCGCCTTGCCCTTGCGCGCGCGGGCGGCGCGTGCGTTGTTCAGCGTGCGGATCTCCAGCGTTTCCTCGCGCTCCTTGCCGCCGCGGCCGATGCCTTCGATCTTTACGCTGCGTGTGTAGGCCGCGGCACCCGCGAGGGTGTCCTTGGCTTCGAGGTCGATCAGCGTCAAACCGCGACCGCCCTTGGGAAGGCTTTTCAGTTCGCTGATGTCGAAGGTCAGGATGCGGCCGCCGGTCGAGGCGCAGGCCACATGCGTCGCGGCCGGCAACGGCTCGGCGCCGCTCGCGCCGCCGACCAGCGAGGGCCGGCACAGCTGCTCGCCTTCGCCCACGTCGATGAAGGCCTTGCCGCCGCGCTGGCGCGAGATCATGTTCTCGACCGCGGCGATGAAGCCGTAGCCGCCGGTGTTGGACAGCAACAGGTTCGCGCCGAGCGGGCCGGCGAAATAATGCGCCACGTGCGTGCCGCTGTCGAGGTCGATCAACGTGGTCACCGGCTGGCCATCGCCGCGGCCGCCCGGCAGCGAGGCCACCGGCACGGTATAGACGCGCACGCCCTTGTCCTTGGCGGTGCCGAACACCAGCAACGTGTCGACCGTGCGGCATTCGAATGCGCCATACAGCGCATCGCCGGACTTGAAGCTGTATTCCGGCGCGGGCGCACCGGCGGCGCGCTCGCTGGCCCAGCCCTTCTGCGCACGCACCCAGCCCTTCTGCGACACGATCACGGTGACCGGCTCGTCGACCACCTTGACCTCGGCCACGGCGCGCTTCTCGGCCTGGATCAGCGTGCGGCGCGGGTCTTCGAAGGTCTTGGCGTCGGACTCGATTTCCTTCACCAGCAGACGGCGCAGCGCGGCCGGGCTGCCGAGGATGTCTTCGAGCTTCTTCTGGTCTTCGCGCAGGCCTTTGAGCTCCTGCTCGATCTTGATTGCTTCGAGCCGCGCGAGCTGGCGCAAGCGGATCTCGAGAATGTCTTCGGCCTGGCGGTCACTCAGGTTGAAACGCGCGATCAAGGCGGCCTTCGGGTCGTCCGCGGCGCGGATGATCGCGATCACCTCGTCGATGTTGAGCAGCACCAGCTGCCGGCCTTCGAGGATGTGGATGCGGTCGAGCACCTTGTCGAGCCGATGGCGCGAGCGCTTTTCGACCGTGATCTCGCGGAACGCGATCCACTCGTTGAGCATCTGGCGCAGCGACTTCTGCGTCGGCTTGCCGTCGATGCCGACCATCGTGAGGTTGATCGGCGACGAGGTCTCGAGCGAGGTCTGCGCCAGCAAGGTGGTGATGAAGTCCTCCTGGCTGATGCGCGAGGTCTTGGGCTCGAACACCAGGCGCACGGCCGCATCCTTGCTGGACTCGTCGCGCACCACGTCGAGCATCGAGAGGATGGCGGCCTTGAGCTGGGTCTGCTCGGCCGAGAGCGCCTTCTTGCCGGCACGCACCTTTGGGTTCGTGAGCTCTTCGATTTCTTCCAGCACCTTCTGCGTGCTGACACCCGGCGGCAGTTCGTTGACCACGAGCTGCCACTGCCCGCGCGCCAGGTCTTCGATCTTCCAGCGCGCGCGCACCTTGAGCGAGCCGCGGCCCGTGCGATACGCCTCGGCAATGTCGGAAGCCGCGCTGATGATCTGCGCGCCGCCCGGGTAGTCCGGGCCGGGCACGATGGCGAAGAGTTCTTCTTCGCTCAGCTTGCCGTTGCTCTTGATGAGCGCGACGCAGGCGTCGGCGATCTCGCGCAGGTTGTGGCTCGGGATCTCGGTGGCCAGGCCGACCGCGATGCCGCTCGCGCCGTTGAGCAGCGTGAACGGCAGGCGTGCCGGCAGCAGCCGCGGCTCGATGGTCGAGCCGTCGTAGTTGGGAATGAAGTCGACCGTGCCTTCGTCGATCTCGTCGAGCAGCAGGCTGGTGATGCGGGCCAGCCGCGCCTCGGTGTAGCGCATGGCCGCGGCGCCGTCGCCGTCGCGGCTGCCGAAATTGCCCTGGCCGTCGACCAGCGGATAGCGCTGCGAAAAATCCTGCGCCATGCGCACCAGCGCGTCGTAGGCGGCCTGGTCGCTGTGCGGGTGGAAGCGGCCCAGCACGTCGCCGACCACGCGCGCGCTCTTGACCGGCTTGGCACCGACCGTGCCGTTGGCGCCACCGAAGCCCAGGCCCATGCGCGACATCGAATAGAGGATGCGGCGCTGCACCGGTTTCTGGCCATCCGACACGTCGGGCAATGCGCGGCCCTTGACCACGCTGAGCGCGTATTCGAGGTAGGCCTGCTGGGCGTAGTCGGCCAGCGTGATGCCGTTGCCGTCGTCGGGCGGCGGAAGGTCGAGCATCGGTTGGGAGGTATCGTCCATGGGTCTGTCTGTCGTCGGTTCTTCAAAAAATCGGGGTCACTCGGCCGGCAGGCTCGGCATGCGCGGCGCACCGTCCGGCGGCGGCAGATTGCCACGGCCCAGCGCGCCGCCCTGCGGCACCCCGAGCTCCATCCGGATGCGCCCCGGCAACTTGCCGCCGCTGCGGCCCACGGCAACGCGCGCGCCGGGCTTTAGGTAGGCATAGAGCTGCAGCACCGTCTTCACGTAGTTCTGCGTCTCGCGGTAGTTCGGAATCTTGTTGCCGGCGCGTTGCACCGCGCCCTCGCCCGCGTTGTAGGCGGCCAATGCGAGTTCGATTTCGCCGGGAAACATCGCGATCAGGTCGCCCAGGTAGCGCGAGCCGGCGGTGATGTTGATGCGCGGGTCGTAGAGCTTGCTCTCCAGCGAACGCCGTTTGTCGGCCTGCACGCCGTAGCGCTGCGCGGTCGCGGGCATCAGTTGCATGAGCCCGATCGCACCCTTGGGCGACACGGCCTGGGCATCGAAGCCCGACTCGGTTGCAATCAGGGCCTGCAGCAGTTCGTAGTCGATCGCATGGCGCTTCGAGGCGTCCTGCAAGGCGCTCTTGGCGCTCTTGTAGTTGGGTGATTTTTCGAACAGCGCGAGCAGCGTTTGCGAGGCAGGCGGCAGCTTGCCGGTGCCGGCACCGAGCCCGCGGCCCATCGGCGCCAGGCCCTCGGCCGTGTCGAAGTTCTGGCCGCCCCGAAAGAAGAGCTGGTAGCGCTCGTCGAGCTTTTCGGCCGCGAAATGCGCCACGCCCTTGTCGTCGACATAGCCGTAGATGTCGGCCGCCATCGCGCCTTGCTGCGAAATCAATAGCAGCAAGCCCAGTAACAGCGAACGGAAAAGGCCGGAAAGATTCACAAGATCGAGGGTCGCCTGATGGCGGGCTCAAACGTCGATTTCGACATCGTCGCCACGGAGCTCCATCAGATCACGTCTTGCGGCCGCTTCGCCTTTACCCATGAGCTTGGTGATCTCTCCCTGGGTCTGCGTGAAGTCGAGCCGGCCGAGCTGCACCTGGAGCAGGCGGCGCGTATCCGGATTGAGCGTTGTTTCCCAGAGTTGTTCCGCACTCATTTCGCCCAGGCCCTTGAAGCGGCTGATGCTCCAGGCACCTTCGCGCACGCCGTCCTTGCGCAATTTGTCGAGCGTGGCGGTCAGTTCGCCCTCGTCCAGCGCATAGACCTTGGAGGCCGGCTTCTTGCCGCGCGCCGGCGCATCGACGCGAAACAATGGCGGCTTTGCGACATAGACGTGGCCGGCTTCAATGAGTTTCGGAAAGTGCCGGAAGAACAGCGTGAGCAGCAGCACCTGGATGTGCGAGCCGTCGACGTCGGCATCGGAGAGGATGCAGACCTTGCCGTAGCGCAGGCCGCTCATGTCGGGCGTGTCGTTCGGGCCGTGCGGGTCGACGCCGACGGCGACCGAGATGTCGTGAATTTCGGTGTTGGCGAACAGGCGGTCGCGCTCGACCTCCCAGGTGTTGAGCACCTTGCCGCGCAGCGGCAGGATCGCCTGCGACTCCTTGTCGCGTCCCATCTTGGCGCTGCCGCCGGCCGAGTCGCCCTCGACCAGGAACACCTCGTTGTGGCTGATGTCCTTGCTCTCGCAATCGGTCAGCTTGCCGGGCAGCACGGCCACGCCGGAGCCCTTGCGCTTCTCGACCTTCTGGCCAGCCTTCTGGCGCGTCTGCGCGGCCTTGATGGCCAGCTCGGCCAGCTTCTTGCCGTAGTCGACGTGCTGGTTGAGCCACAGCTCGAGCGCGGGGCGCACGAAGCTGGACACCAGCCGCACCGCGTCGCGCGAATTCAGGCGTTCCTTGATCTGGCCCTGGAACTGCGGATCGAGCACCTTGGCGCTCAGCACATAGGAAGCGCGGGCGAACACGTCTTCGGGCAGCAGCTTCACGCCCTTGGGCAGCAGCGAGTGCAGCTCGATGAAGCCCTTCACGGCCGTGAAGAGACCGTCGCGCAGGCCGCTTTCGTGCGTGCCGCCGGCGCTGGTGGGAATCAGGTTGACGTAGCTCTCTCGCACCGGCTGGCCGTCTTCGGTGAAGGCCACGCACCATTCGGCGCCCTCGCCTTCGGCAAAGTTGTCGGCGTTCTTGTCGGCATGGCCGGCGCCTTCGAACAAGGGGATCACCGGCTCGCCGTTGAGCGTCTGCATCAGGTAGTCGCGCAGGCCGCCCTTGTAGAGCCACTGCTGCGTCTCCTTGGTCTTCTCGAGCACCAGCGTGACGGTCACGCCCGGCATCAGCACCGCCTTGCTGCGCAGCAAGTGGGTCAGCTCGTTGATCGGCAGTGTCGGCGACTCGAAATACTTGGCATCGGGCCAGGCACGCACCGTGGTGCCCTGCTTGCGGTCGCGGCCGCCTTCGGCGTTGGCGCTGCCGCCGCTTTCCTGGGGCCGGATCTGCAGCGGCTCGATCACGTCGCCGGCCGAAAACGCGAGCTGGGCCACCGAGCCCTCGCGGTACGAGATCACTTCGAGCCGCTTCGACAGCGCATTGGTCACCGACACGCCCACGCCATGCAGGCCGCCCGAGAAGCTGTAGGCGCCGCCCGAACCCTTGTCGAACTTGCCGCCCGCGTGCAGCCGGGTGAACACCAGTTCGACCACCGGTGCCTTTTCTTCGGGGTGCAGGCCGAACGGAATGCCGCGGCCATCGTCTTCGATGCTGACCGAGCCATCGGTGTGCAGGGTGACCTTGATCTTCTTGCCGTAGCCCGCGAGCGCCTCGTCGGCCGCGTTGTCGAGCACTTCCTGGATGATGTGCAGCGGGTTGTCGGTGCGGGTGTACATGCCCGGGCGCTGCTTGACGGGCTCGAGGCCCTTAAGGACGCGGATCGAGCCTTCGGAATACGCTTGCGGTGTTGTCTTGCTGGGGGTTGCCATGGGGGCGGATTGTATGCGTCGCCTCACCAAAAACCTGTATGGGCATACAGATTGGGCGCTGCAACAGGCATTCGAGCGGCATTGATGCGGTGCAGGCATCAATAGCGCGCAGATTCCTCAGCAATGGCTGTCGCGCAACCGTCTGCGCGCGGCGGCGCTTCCGGCTACATTGCCCGGATGACCGCCCCCGCCCGCCCCCTCTCGATCGCGCAGGTGCTGCTGTGCGGCGCCATGATCGTCACCCTCTCGATGGGCATCCGCCACGGCTTCGGGCTCTGGCTGCAGCCGATCACGCAGGCGCAGGACTGGAGCCGGCAAACCTTCTCGTTCGCGCTGGCCATCCAGAATCTTTCGTGGGGCATCTTCGGCGTGTTCGCGGGCATGCTGGCCGACAAATTCGGCGCGTTCCGGGTGTTGATCGGCGGCGCGGTGTTCTATGCGCTGGGGCTGTTCGGCATGGCGCATTCGCCCACGCCACTGCTCTTCACGCTGAGCGCGGGCGTGCTGATCGGCGCGGCGCAGGCAGGCACGACCTATGCGGTGATCTACGGCGTGATCGGGCGGCAGATTCCGGCCGAGCGGCGCTCGTGGGCCATGGGCGTGGCGGCGGCGGCCGGCTCGTTCGGGCAGTTCCTGATGGCGCCCATCGAGGGCCGGCTGATCGGCCACCTGGGCTGGCAGACCGCGCTCGCCGTGCTGGCGGTGCTGGTGCTGGTGATCATCCCGCTGGCCTTCGGCCTGCGCGAACCGAAGACGGCAGCGCTGGCCGGGCACCGCGAACAGTCGGTGCTGCAGGCGGTGGGCGAGGCTTTCCGCTATCCGAGCTTCGGCCTGCTGATGGCGGGGTACTTCGTCTGCGGCTTCCAGCTGGCGTTCATCGGCATCCACATGCCGACCTACCTGCGCGACCGCAGCCTGCCGGCCGACGTGGCGGGCTATGCGCTGGCGCTGATCGGGCTGTTCAACGTGTTCGGCACCTACACGGTCGGTTTGCTGGGGCAGACGCTGGCCAAGCGCAAGATCCTCGCGGCGATCTACTTCGCACGGGCGGTGTCGATCGCGCTGTTCCTGCTGGCGCCGATCTCGCCGCTCAGCGTGTATGTGTTCTCGGCGGCGATGGGCTTCCTGTGGCTGTCCACCGTGCCCGCGACCAATGCGATCGTGGCGGGCATCTTCGGCGTGGCGCATCTGTCGATGCTCAGCGGCTTCGTGTTCCTGAGCCATCAGGTCGGCTCGTTCCTGGGCGTGTGGCTCGGCGGCTATCTGTACGACACCACGGGCAGCTACGACATCGTCTGGTACATCTCGATTGCGCTGGGCGTGTTCGCGGCGCTGATCAACCTGCCGGTGAAGGAGCGCGCAATCGTGCGCACCGCGCAGCAGCCGGCCGCGGCATGACGTTGCAGACCCGCCACCGCATCCTGCACGCCGGCGCCTGGCTGGCGGCTGCCGCGGCGCTGGGTGGCGTCTTTGCGCTCTATACGCGGCCTGACTTTCTGGTGCAGATGGTCGACCAGATCTGGGCCTGCTTTTGAGCGGGCTGCACGGTTCGGGCGCGCCGTCCGCCTGGGTGGCGCGCTGGTCGCACCTCGTGCCGCCCGGCGGCACGGTGCTCGACGTGGCTTGCGGTGCCGGGCGTCACATGCGCTGGTTTGCCGGGCGCGGGCACGCCGTCACGGGGGTCGACCGGGCGCCGGAAGCGGTAGCCGCCGCTTCGCACTTCGGCCAGGTGCTGCAGGCCGACATCGAGGCCGGCCCATGGCCATTTGCCGGCCGGCAGTTCGATGCGGTGATCGTCATCCATTACCTCTGGCGCGCGCGGCTGCCCGACATCGTGGCCGCCGTGGCGCCGGGCGGCGTGCTGCTGTACGAAACCTTCGCTGCCGGCAACGAAACGGTGGGCAAACCATCGCGTCCCGACTTCCTGCTGCAGCCGGGTGAGCTGCTGAGCGCGAGCGCCGGGTTGCGCGTTGTCGGCTACGAGGACGGCTTTCTGCCTGATCCCGACCGCTTCGTCCAGCGCATCGCTGCGGTGCGGGTGGCCGGCGCCTCGCCGCGCCACCTGCTCGGGGTGCCGTCGGCCAGTCATTAGAATGTCTGCTTTTCGTCCCATAAAGAGACCCCCTTGGATCAACTGACTGGCAGCATCGTCGCGCTCGTCACGCCGATGCACGAAGACGGCAGTGTCGACTACCCCGCCCTGCGCCGGCTGATCGACTGGCACATCGACGAAGGCACCGACTGCCTTGGCGTCGTCGGCACGACCGGAGAATCTCCGACGGTCGACGTCGAGGAGCACTGCGAAATCATCCGTGTCTCGGTCGAGCAGGCCAAAGGCCGCGTGCCCGTGATGGCCGGCTGCGGCGCCAACTCGACCAAAGAGGCGATCGAGCTCGCCAAATTCGCCCGGGGCGTGGGCGCCGACTCGCAATTGCAGGTCGTGCCCTACTACAACAAGCCGACCCAGGAAGGCCAGTACCAGCACTTCAAGGCGATCGCCGAAGCCGTTGGCGACCTGCCCACCGTGCTTTACAACGTGCCCGGCCGCACCGTGGCCGATATGGCACACGACACCGTGCTGCGTCTCGCGCAGGTGCCGGGCATCATCGGCATCAAGGAGGCGACCGGCAACATCGAGCGCGCCCAGTGGCTCATCCGCGACCTGCCGAAAAGCTTCGCCGTGTATTCGGGCGACGACCCCACCGCCGTGGCACTCATGCTGTGCGGCGGCCAGGGCAACATCAGCGTCACGGCCAACGTGGCGCCGCGCAAGATGCACGAGCTCTGCATGGCCGCGATTGCCGGCGACGTCAAGACCGCGATGCGCATCCAGTTCGAGCTGATGCCGCTGCACCGCAATCTGTTCGTCGAGCCCAACCCCATCCCGCTCAAGTGGGCGATGGCACGGCTGGCACTGTGCGGCGGCACCCTGCGGCTGCCGTTGACCGAACTCGCCGAGGGCAGCCGACCGGCGGTCGAGGCGGCCCTGCGCGCCACCGGCCTGCTCAAGGATTGACCATCGACATCCTGCCGACCGCCGAAGCCGGCAACCTTTTGCCGGCCTTCGACTCTGACGTGGCGGACGCCGCACGCGTTCATTGAATTTCAGACATTCCACAAGGAAGACGACGTTGAAAACCATTTCGCGACTTGCCCTGCTCGGCCTCGTGGCCAGCCTCGCCGCCTGCTCTGCACTGGAGCCCGACAAGATCGACTACAAAAGCGCCGGCAAAGCCCCGACGCTCGAGGTGCCACCGGATCTGACCCAGCTCTCGCGTGAAAACCGCTACGCGCTGCCCGGCGCACCGGTGTCGGCCAATTCGTACCAGGCCGGGGTTGCCAATGCACCCGGCCAACCCACGGCCGTGTCGTCCGTCGGCGATGTCCGTATGGAACGCTCGGGCGCAGAACGCTGGATCGTGGTCAACCGTCCGGCCGACAAGCTCTGGGAACCGGTGCGCGACTTCTGGCAGGAAAGCGGATTCCTGCTGACCACCGACCAGCGCAACCTCGGCATCATGGAAACCGATTGGGCCGAGAACCGCGCCAAGCTGCCGCAGGACATCATCCGCAGCACGCTCGGCAAGCTGGTCGACACGGTCTACTCGACCGGCGAACTGGATCGCTTCCGCACGCGCATGGAACGCACGGCCAGCGGCGGCACCGAGATCTTCATCAGCCATCGCGGCATGGAAGAGGTCTACAGCACGTCGCGCAAGGATCAGACGATCTGGCAGCCGCGAAAGAGCGACCCCGAGCTCGAAGCTGAATTCCTGCGCCGCCTGATGGTCAAGCTCGGCGTTTCGCAAGAGCAGTCGAAGGCCCTGATGGCCGCCGGCCCGGTGGTGCAAACCTCGCGCATCAGCAACGTGGGCGGTCAGCCCGTGGTGCAGATCAGCGAAGGCTTCGAGCGCGCCTGGCGCCGTGTTGGCCTGGCGCTGGATCGCACCGGCTTCACGGTGGAAGACCGCGACCGCGCCGCCGGCACCTACTTCGTGCGCTACATCCCGCCGAACCCCGACAAGAAAGAACCCGGCTTCTTCTCCAAGCTGATCACCTTCGGCCAGGCCGGCAAGGCCGACGCACCGCTCAAGTTCCGCATCCAGGTCAAGAGCCAGGGCGAAGCAAGCACGGTGTCGGTGCAGAACGAAGCCGGTGCACCCGAGACCTCGGCGAACGCCCAGCGTATCGTTCAGGTCATTGCAGACGACCTCAAGTAGCCGGTTCGCCGATGCTTCGCTTCCGAAGCCTCGGTAGCGGCAGCACCGGCAACGCCACGCTGGTCGAGGCGACCAGCGGCGGCCGCACCACCCGCCTGCTGGTCGATTGCGGCTTCGGGCTCAAGCACCTCGATGCACGGCTTGGCCGCGCCGGGCTCCTGGCGCGCCAGATCGATGCGGTGTTCATCACGCACGAGCACGGCGATCACATCGGCTGCGCCCATGCGTTGTCGCGGCGCGACCGCATTCCCGTGTGGATGAGCGAAGGCACCTGGCTCGCGACCGGTGGGCGCGACTTCGAGGGACGCCTAAACCTTGCACGCGATGGCGCCGAGATCGCGGTGGGCGACCTGGCGCTGCAACCCTTCACCGTCCCGCACGATGCACGCGAGCCGTTGCAGCTGGTCTGCACCGACGGTGCACGCCGGCTCGGCGTGCTGACCGATCTGGGCCATGCAACGCCCTATGTGCTGGCGCGGCTGGCCGGGCTCGACGCCCTGCTGCTCGAATGCAATCACGATGGCGATCTGCTCGCGCAGTCGGCCTACCCCGCTTTCCTCAAACAGCGCGTCGGCGGCAACTACGGGCACCTGTCGAACACGGCTGCCGCGGACATCGCGCGCGCCGTGCTCCACGACGGACTGCGCCACGTGGTGGCAGCGCATCTGAGCGAGCAGAACAACCGGCCCGACATCGTGCGGCGCGTGCTGGCCGAAGCGCTGGGCGCCAACGAGGACGAGATCCTGACCGCCAGCGCGGCGGACGGCTCGCCTTGGCTCGATCTCTGACGGCATGAAAAAAGCCGCCAACCGGCGGCTTTACTGTCAGGCGCTGGTGCGCGCCCAGCCTTGCGTCACTTGGGCGCGCTGGCGGCGTCCTTGGCAGCTTGCGTGGCCTTGTTGGCTTCTTCGAGTGCGGCGGCCGAGCCTGGCGCGGGCGTTGCAGCCGGCGGGGTGGCGGTAGCGTCGGGAGCCGGCGCGGCGGGCGCTGCAGCAGGCGGGGTTACGACCACGGGCGGCGGCGTCACGATGGCCGGTGCAGCCTCTTCCTTTTTGCCGCAGGCACTCAGTGCAGCAACGGCAATCAACGAGGCAAGCAGGACGGACTTTTTCATGGAGGCTCCTTTGGTGATGGCAAGAGCAAAAAATTCTAGCCCTCGATGCTGACCGGACGCCCTTCCCACTCGCGATTCGCGGCATTGGCTGACAGCGGCTGTAACCCCATGTTTTACGTGGGTGCTAAAGCCCGAGTGTCGAAGCCGGAAAGGCAGGCCGGCCATGGCGCAGGCATTCGTCGATGGCTTCGCGCAATCCACGTCGGCGCTCCGGTTCGGTGCCGCAAACACCGCGATCGTGGTCGAGGTCGATGCGGCGCAGGCACCAGGTCGGCGTCCAGATAGCGCTCGGCACCAGCGGCAGGCCCGGGCCATGGCAAGCCCGCGCATCGATGATGTGGCTCCAGCTCTGGCGCCAGCTCACGAATCGTGCGTGCTCGCGCTCGAACACCCTGAAATGCTGTGCCAGCAGTACGAGCTGGCGCCCTGATGCGGCCCAGGCCTGCAGTGCTTCGATGGCGGCGCGCTCACCGAGCGGCCAGTCGGCAAAGTCGGGGTCGCTGAACACGATCTCACGCCAGTTCTGCTGCGCCGCTTCGGCCATCGCGGTCTTCAGATGGGCATGAAAAGCCTGCCGGCCATCGAACGGCCCTTCCGGCAGCGGCGCGGACGCGCCTTCTTCAGGCGGCAGCATGCAACCACCCCGCTTCGCACCAGTCTTCGAGCAGCGCCAGCGCGTCGTCGCTGGCACGCACCAGCTCGCGCGCGGCCAGCCCTCGCTGATCTGCCAGGCGACGCATCAACGTGGCATCGCGGCCAGCGGCCCGAAAGCTCTCGCCGTTGATGTAGAGATGCCGCGTGTCGTAGAGCATGCGGCTGCGCCGGTCGAGCGCCACGCCACGGGTGACGTCACCCGCCTCACCGTTCTCGAACCACACATTGGACTTGGGCTCGGTCATCGATTCACCGAGCGCACGGTCGATGGCATCGGGGTCGCGCAGGCCCGCGAGCACCGCCTCGCGCGCGAAGGCCTGCAATGCGGCCGGCATGGCGGCCGGCGTTTCGACCGCGGGCTGGGCCGGGTCGCGGTAGCGCGGCGGTGCAGCGCGACCGGATGGTTCTCCCAGCTCGTCGGCCTGCGCTTCGGCGATGCGCACCAGCAGATCGGCGGCCAACGCATCGGCCGCCGGCGCACGCAGCCCGATCGAGCAGGTCATGCAGTCGCCACCGACTGCCACGCCGTCGTGGGCATAGCGCGGCGGCAGGTACAGCATGTCGCCGGCCTCGAGCACAAAGCTTTGTTCAGGCACGAAGTGCTCGAGGATCTTGAGCGGCACGTTCTTCTGCAGGGTCAGATCCCGCTGCCGGCCGATCGACCAGCGGCGCCGACCCGATGCCTGCAGCAGGAACACGTCATAGCTGTCGAAATGGGCGCCGACGCCACCGCCGTCGCTCGCATAGCTGATCATGAGGTCATCCAGCCGCGCGTCTGGCACGAAACGAAACTGCTGCAACAGCGCGTGAACGTTGTCGTCGTGCGTGTCGACGCCTTGCACCAGCAGCGTCCATCCGGGTTGCGTGGTCGCAGGCAGCGCGCGCCGCGGCAGCGGCCCATGGCGCAGCGTCCAGCCCTTGGCGGCGTGCCGGATCAGGCGCGATTCGACATCGTCGCGCGCCGCCAGTTCGAACAGTGCACTGCGTGTGATCGGCGCCGCCATGGCCGGTACGGCCTGCCGAACCAGCAGCGGTTTCTTCTGCCAATGGCGCCGCATGAATTGCGCAGCGCTGAGGCCGCCAAGCAGGCTCAGGGGTTGTGTGGTCTCCATGGGAGAATTCTGCAATGGAAATCTCTGAACAATGCGTGGTCGGCCTGACCTGGACGCTGAAAGATACGCTCGGCGAAGTACTGGATGTGCTCGACGACCCGGTGGAATTTCTCGTGGGCGGCGACGACCTGTTCGATGCCATCGAAGCGGCGCTGCAAGGCCATGAGCCCGGCGCCAAGGTGCAGTTGCAACTGGAGCCCGAGCAGGGCTTCGGCGACTTCAACGACCAGTTGCTGTTTCTCGAGCCGAGGTCACTCTTTCCCGAAGGCACCGAGGAAGGCATGACCTTCGATGGCGCCGCCCTGCCGCACGGCGTGAGCGCGCAGATGCCCAAGGACGCGATCTATACGGTGACCGAGGTGTATCCGGAGCATCTGGTGCTCGACGGCAACCATCCGCTGGCCGGTATCGCGATCCGTCTCGAATTGACCGTGCGCTCGGTGCGCGAGGCAACCGAAGACGAGATCGGCCGGGGCACGGCCGGCACCGGATTCTTCAAGGTGCCGTCGATGGCGCCGGGCAACGACCTGCTGCACTGAGCGCAGGCCGGGCCGGTAGGTCAGTAGCGGGAGATCTGCCCGTTGTCGATGCGCACCCGCTCCCCGATGCGCAAGTCGCCGGGATGCGGAACATCGAAGACGCGGTAGGCGCCGTTGTCGGTTTGCACCGAAACGCGATAGCTCTCGTAGACGCGCGGCGCGTTGTTCTGCGCCTCGATCGCATTGCCCAGCAGGGCTCCGCCAACGACCCCGAGTGCGGTGGCAGCGCCGCGGCCGCCGCCACGGCCGAACTGATTGCCCACCACGCCGCCGATCACCCCACCCGCCACGGCACCGCCGCCACTGGTGCCATAGCCCTGGGTTTGCGAACGCAGCACCTCGATATTGGCGATATGGCCGAACTCGGCGTAGGCGCCCGGCTGCGCGGCATAAGGATACGGCGCGGCCTGCGCCGGCTGGTACGGATAGCGGCTGGTGTGATAGATCGGCGCCGGCGCGACGCAGGCCGTCAAGGTGGCCAACGCCAGCAGCGATGCGGCAAGAGGGATGAAACGCGGAATTTTTTTCATGATGGAGTGTTCCTCGAAGCTGTGCAGGTATATCCAACGCACCAGCGCTCGATCAGATGACCTGCACCGGTTCGAGCCATCGGAACGCGCCGGGTTCCGCGCTTTACGCAGTGCTTGTGTCTTGCCCGCGGCTAGTGTTTGCCCGTGGAGCCGTAGCCGCCCTCGCCCCGCTCCGACGCGGCAAATTCGTTCACCACATTGAACTGCGCCTGCACCACCGGAACGATCACCAACTGCGCGAGCCGCTCCATCGGCTGCAGCACAAAGGGCGTGTCGCTGCGGTTCCAGGCGCTGATCTTGAGTTCGCCCTGGTAATCGCTGTCGATCAGGCCCACGAGGTTGCCCAGCACGATGCCGTGCTTGTGGCCCAGCCCGGAGCGGGGCAGGATCAGCGCCGCATAGCCAGGGTCGGCCAGATGGATCGCGATGCCGGTGCCGACCAGTTGCCAAGCATTGGGCTCGAGCGTGATCGGCGCATCGAGGCAGGCACGCAGATCGAGGCCAGCGCTGCCGGGCGTCGCATAGGCCGGAAGCTGAGCCGCCATGCGTGCATCGAGAATTCGTACATCCACTTTCACTTGCGAGGTCTTTCCTGTTGTTGTCGGGCGAGTTGTTCAAGCCATTCGCGCAGGCTGCCGGCACCGGGCGGCAGCGCCTTGCGCCAGAGATTGCGGGCCAGCGCAATGCCGCCCACGAACACGGCGAACAGCACCACGAACGGCGCGCCGCTTGCCATCAGCACCAGCAGCAGAAAGACCCAGCCGATGGCGATGCCGAGCAGGACTTTTCGCGTCACCGCTGCGGGATCGGGCGGCGGCACGCTGCCGGGAGCACCGACCGCCGGCGCGGCGGAATGCATCACGCCGCTCTGGGGTGCCGACGACGGCGTCATGCCGACATCGAGTCCGTGTTCATTCGAGGTCGGCGCGCGCTTCGGGCGCGTGGCCTCGGCTGCGAGCTGCTCGACCAGCCGGGCGAAGTCACCATCCGGTGGGGTATTTCCTTGGGTGTTCATGGCGGACTCCGGGTTGGCAGACGCGCGGCGATTTCGGCCACCAACTGGCGCGCGAGCACCAGCTTGGTGGCACGCGGCAGCTCGCGCACGCCGTTCGCATCGACCAGCAGCAGGCTGTTGTGGTCTTGCCCGAAAGTCAGCGGGCCGATGTTGCCCACCAGCAGCGGAATGCCCTTGCGCTCGCGCTTGGCGCTGGCATGGGCCACCAGGTTCTCGCTCTCGGCAGCAAAGCCCACGCAGAACAGCGCACCGCTCTGCGCGCGCTGGCTCTTGGCCAGCGTGGCCAGGATGTCGGGGTTCTCCACGAAGTGCAGCACCGGAGGCTGGCCGCTGCCGTCTTTCTTGATCTTCTGTTCGCTGTGCGAGGCCGGGCGCCAGTCGGCCACCGCGGCCGTTGCGACAAAAACCGTCGCACTCTGCGCCCGATCGACGGCGCTTTCGAGCATCTCCTGCGCCGAAAGCACGTCGATGCGGCCGACCCCGCGCGGGGTCGGCTGGCTGACCGGGCCAGCGATCAATGTGACCTCGGCGCCTGCCTCACGCGCCGCCCGCGCGATCGCAAAGCCCATCTTGCCGGACGAATGGTTGGTGATGCCGCGGATCGGATCGAGCGCCTCGAAGGTCGGCCCGGCCGTCACCAGCACATGCTGGCCGGCCAGCAGCTTGGGCTGGAAATGGGCCACGATGTCTTCCAGCAACTGAATCGGCTCGAGCATGCGGCCGTCGCCGGTTTCGCCGCAAGCCTGGTCGCCGGTGCCCACGCCCAGCGCGATCGCGCCGTCGGCCTGCACCTGTGCCAGGTTGCGCTGCGTCGCCGGGTGCGACCACATCTCGCGGTTCATGGCGGGGGCGATCAGCAGCGGCACGCGTTCCGCCGGCCGGGCCAGGCACAGCAGGCTCAGCAGTTCGTCGGCGCGCCCCTGCACCAGCCGCGCGATGAAGTCGGCGCTGCAGGGCGCCAGCACTATCGCGTCGGCCTCGCGGCTCAGGTTGATGTGCGGCATGTTGTTGGCTTCGCGCGCATCCCATTGCGAGCCATAGACCGGGCGGCCCGACAGCGCCTGCATCGTGACCGGCGTGATGAACTGCTCTGCCGCCTCGGTCATCACCACCTGCACCGTGGCACCGGCCTTGGTCAGCAGCCGGCACAGTTCGGCCGACTTGTAGCAGGCGATGCCGCCGGTGAGTCCGAGGACGATGTGTTTGCCTGAGAGGTCTTGCATGCCGGCAGTTTAAGTGGCCGCACCTATAATCAGCATTTCCCACTGCCCGGACTTGAACGTCTGGAACTGGCATGACCAAATTCGTCTTCGTCACTGGTGGTGTGGTGTCTTCCCTGGGCAAGGGAATCGCCTCCGCCTCGCTCGCCGCCATTCTCGAATCGCGCGGCCTCAAAGTCACCCTCATCAAGCTCGATCCGTACATCAATGTCGATCCCGGCACGATGTCGCCGTTCCAGCACGGCGAGGTGTTCGTCACCGACGACGGTGCCGAGACCGATCTCGACCTCGGCCACTACGAGCGCTTCATCAACACGCGCATGCGCCGCGCCAACAACTTCACGACCGGCCAGATCTACAAGTCGGTGCTCGAGAAGGAACGCCGCGGCGACTACCTCGGCAAGACGGTGCAGGTGATCCCGCACATCACCAACGAGATCCAGGAGTACGTGAAGCGCGGCGCCGGCATCGGCACCGCGCACGAGGTCGACGTCGCGATCGTCGAAATCGGCGGCACCGTCGGTGACATCGAGTCGCTGCCCTTCCTCGAAGCAGTGCGCCAGATGAGCCTGCGCATGGGCCAGAACAACTCGGCGTTCGTGCACCTGTCGTACGTGCCGTGGATCGCCGCGGCCGGCGAACTCAAGACCAAGCCGACGCAGCACACCGCCAAGGAGCTGCGCGCCATCGGCATCCAGGCCGACGCGCTGATCTGCCGCGCCGACCGCCCGATCCCGGACGACGAGCGCGCCAAGATCTCGCTGTTCTCGAACGTGCCCGAATGGGGCGTCATCTCGATGTGGGACGTCGACACCATCTACAAGGTGCCGCGCATGCTGCACGAGCAAGGCCTCGACGGCCTGATCTGCGACAAGCTGCGCATCAACACGCCGCCGGCCAAGCTCAAGCGCTGGGACGACCTGGTGTACGAGGTCGAGCATCCGCAGAACGAGGTCAACATCGCGATGGTCGGCAAGTACGTCGACCTGTCGGACAGCTACAAGTCGCTGAACGAAGCGCTGCGCCACGCCGGCATGAAGAACCATTCGCGCGTGAAGATCGACTACATCGATTCGGAAACCATCACGCCGCAGGATGTGTCGCGGCTGGCCAAGTACGACGCGATCCTGGTGCCGGGCGGTTTCGGCCAGCGCGGCGTCGAGGGCAAGATCTCGGCCGCGAAATTCGCGCGCGAGACCAAGGTGCCCTACCTGGGCATCTGCCTGGGCATGCAGGTCGCCACCATCGAGTACGCACGCAACGTCGCCGGCCTCAAGAATGCCAACAGCACCGAGTTCGAGCCCGACACCGCGTGCCCCGTGATCGCGTTGATCACCGAGTGGAAAGACAACGACGGCACGGTCAAGACCCGCACCGAAAAGTCCGACCTCGGCGGCACCATGCGCCTCGGTGCGCAAAGCTCCGACGTGGCGCCCGGCACGCTCGCGCACAGCATCTATGGCGACGTGGTGACCGAGCGCCATCGCCATCGCTACGAAGCCAACGTCAACTACCTCGACGACCTGCGCCGTGCCGGCCTGGTGATTTCGGCGCTCACGCAGCGCGAGCACCTGACCGAAATCGTCGAACTGCCGCAGGAAGTGCACCCGTGGTTCATCGGCGTGCAGTTCCACCCCGAGTTCAAATCGACGCCCTGGGGCGGCCACCCGCTGTTCAACGCGTTCATCAAGGCCGCGCTCGAACACCAGGCGCAGGGCGAAGGCGCCAAACCGGTCATGAAGGTGGTCGCATGAAGCTTTGCGGTTTTGACATCGGTCTCGAGCGGCCGTTCTTCCTGATCGCGGGCCCTTGCGTGATCGAGTCCGAGCAGTTGCAGATGGACACGGCCGCCACGCTGAAGGAAATCACTTCAGCGCTCGGCATTCCGTTCATCTTCAAGAGCAGCTTCGACAAGGCCAACCGCTCGTCGGGCACGACCTTCCGCGGCCCGGGCCGCGAGAAGGGCCTGGAGATCCTGGCCAAGGTGAAGCGCGAACTCGGCATTCCGGTGCTGACCGACGTGCACACCGAAGACGACATCACCGAAGCCGCCAAGGTGGTCGACGTGCTGCAGACGCCGGCCTTCCTGTGCCGACAGACCGACTTCATCCGCGCCGTGGCGCAGTCGGGCAAGCCGGTCAACATCAAGAAGGGCCAGTTCCTCGCGCCGCACGACATGAAGAACGTGATCGACAAGGCGCGCGCCGCGGCGAAGGAAAAGGGCTTGCCCGAAGACAGCTTCCTGGCCTGCGAACGCGGCGCCAGCTTCGGCTACAACAACCTGGTGTCGGACATGCGTTCGCTCTCGATCATGCGCGAGACCGGTGCGCCAGTGGTGTTCGACGCCACGCATTCGGTGCAGTTGCCGGGCGGCCAGGGCACGAGCTCGGGCGGGCAGCGCGAGATGGTGCCGGTGCTGGCCCGCGCGGCCATCGCGGTCGGCGTGGCCGGCGTCTTCATGGAGACGCACCCCGACCCGGCCAAGGCGATGAGCGACGGCCCCAACGCCGTGCCGCTCAAGCACATGAAGGCCCTGCTCGAGACGCTGGTCGCGCTCGACGCAGTCACCAAGAAAAACGGCTATCTGGAAGACAGGTTTCAGGCATGAGCAGCGGCTACGTCATCGCTCACGTCGAGGTCACGAACCCGACGCAGTACGAGGAATACAAGAAGTGGTCGACCGTGGCGATGCAGGCGCATGGCGCCGAGGTGTGCATCCGCGGCGGCCAGGTCGAGGTGCTCGAAGGCGACTGGGCGCCCACGCGCGTGGTCATGCTCAAGTTCCCGAGTTTCGAGAAAGCCAAGGCCTTCTACGACACGCCCGAGTACCTGAAGGCACGCGAGGCACGTGCCGGCGCCGCCATCATGCGCATGGTCGCCGTCGAAGGCGTTTGACAAGAATTTTGTTCTGAGAAAGAAAAAGCAATGAGTGCAATCGTTGACATCGTCGGCCGCGAAATTCTCGACAGCCGTGGCAACCCAACCGTCGAATGCGACGTTCTGCTGGAGTCCGGCACCATGGGTCGCGCGGCCGTGCCCTCGGGCGCATCGACCGGCTCGCGCGAAGCGATCGAGCTGCGCGACGGCGACAAGGGCCGCTACCTCGGCAAGGGCGTGCTGAAGGCGGTCGAGAACATCAACACCGAAATCTCCGAATCGGTGCTCGGTCTCGATGCCAGCGAACAGGCTTTCCTCGACCGCACGCTGTGCGACCTCGACGGCACCGACAACAAGGCCCGCCTGGGTGCCAACGCCACGCTGGCCGTGTCGATGGCGGTGGCGCGTGCAGCCGCCGAAGAATCCGGCCTGCCGCTGTACCGCTACTTCGGCGGCATGGGCGGCATGCAGTTGCCGGTGCCGATGATGAACGTCATCAACGGCGGCGCACATGCCAACAACAGCCTGGACATCCAGGAGTTCATGATCATCCCGGTGGGCGCCAAGAGCTTCCGCGAAGCGGTGCGCTACGGTGCCGAGACCTTCCATGCACTGAAGAAGATCCTGCACGACCGCGGCATCAGCACGGCGGTCGGCGACGAAGGCGGCTTCGCCCCCAGCGTCGAGAGCCATGAGGCCGCGATCCAGCTGATCCTCGAAGCCATCGACAAGGCCGGCTACGTGGCCGGCGAGCAGATCGCGCTCGGCCTCGACTGCGCCGCCAGCGAGTTCTACAAGGACGGCCACTATGTGCTGGGCGGCGAGAACCTCACGCTCTCGGCCGAGAACTGGACGGACATGCTCGCGACCTGGGTCGACAAATACCCGATCATCAGCATCGAGGACGGCATGCACGAAGGCGACTGGGACGGCTGGAAGCACCTGACCGAGCGCCTCGGCAAGCGCGTGCAGCTGGTGGGCGACGACCTGTTCGTCACCAACACCAGGATCCTCCAGGAGGGCATCGACAAGGGCATCGCCAACTCGATCCTGATCAAGATCAACCAGATCGGCACCCTGACCGAAACCTTCGCCGCGATCGAGATGGCCAAGCGCGCGGGCTACACCGCCGTCATTTCGCACCGCTCGGGCGAGACCGAGGACAGCACCATCGCCGACATCGCGGTGGGCACCAATGCCGGCCAGATCAAGACCGGCTCGCTGTCCCGCTCGGACCGCATCGCCAAATACAACCAGCTGCTGCGCATCGAGGAAGACCTCGGTGACATCGCCAGCTACCCCGGCCGCGCCGCGTTCTACAACCTTCGCTGACCTGCTCGGCCATGCGCTCCCGCATCGTTGTCCCCGTCGTGCTTGCACTGCTGCTGTTCGTTCTTCAGTGGCAGCTGTGGACCGGCCGGGGCAGCGTGCGCGACGTGGCAAAGCTCGAAGACAAGCTGGCGACCCAGAAAGAGGCCAACGCCAAGGCGGCCGTCAACAACGACCGGCTGGGCGCCGAGGTGCGCGACCTGCAGGAAGGCCTCGAGATGGTCGAAGAGCGCGCGCGCCAGGAGCTCGGCATGGTCAAGCCGAACGAAGTGTTCGTTCAGATCACGCGCTGACCACGCCTTTCGATGCCGGCGTTCTTCTCGGCCCCGGCCTTCGTGCTGTGGGGTGCACCGACCACCTGGCTTGAAGTGGTGGCAGCCGTGCTGGCCCTCCTCATGGTCGGCTGCAACATGCGCGAGATCCACTGGGGCTGGCCGCTGGCCATCGCGAGCTCGCTGCTCTACTTCGGCGTGTTCGCGCAGGCCGGCATCTATGGCGACGCCGGTCTGCAGATCTTTTTTGCAGTGGTGGCGCTCTGGGGCTGGGCGCAATGGCTGCGCGGCCACCGGGCCGATGGCAGTGCCCTGCATGTGGCGCGCCTCGCTCCGCGCGGCATGGCCTTTTCGCTGCTCGCCTGCGCCCTGGCATGGCCGGCGGTGGCCTTCTTTCTGATGCGCTTCACCGATTCGGATGTGCCCTGGTGGGACGGTTTCGCGACCGGCCTCAGCCTGGTCGGCCAGTTCCTGCTGGGCCGCAAGTTCATCGAGAACTGGATCGTTTGGCTTGCGGTCAACGCCGTCAGCATCGGGCTCTTCATCCACAAGGGCTTGTGGCTCACGGTTGGCCTGTATGCGGTATTTGCCGCACTCAGCGTGGCGGGCTACCTGGCATGGCGCGGGCGGCTGCGCCCGGTCGTTGCATGACGCCCGTTCTCCCGGCCGGCTGCGTGATCGCGCTGATCGGCGCCGAGAGCACCGGCAAGACCGAGCTTGCGCGCGCGCTCGCCACCCGCCTGCAACAGCGCGGCGTGACAACCACGCTGGTCGCCGAATACCTGCGCGAGTGGTGCGAGCGCGAAGGCCGCACGCCGCGCCCCCACGAGCAGGCCGCCATCGCCGACGAGCAGACCCGGCGCATTGCCGACGCGGCGGCGCAGGGCGTTGTGGTGGCCGACACCACGGCACTGATGACCGCGGTCTACAGCGACCTGCTGTTCGACGACCACTCGCTCTATGCCAGTGCACTGGCCGCCCAGCGCGGCTACGCGCTGACGCTGCTGACCGCGCTCGACCTGCCGTGGGTGGCCGACGGCCTGCAACGCGACGGCCCGCACGTGCGCGAGCCGGTCGATGCGCGCGTGCGAGCCGCACTGGCGGGCGCTGGTCTCGGCTACGCCGTGGTGCATGGCAGCGGCGAAGAACGGCTCGCCAACGCGTGGAATGCCATCAATTCCATCGCATCGTCCGAAGACGCAGCGGGTGCCGCAGCCCGGTCTGGCACAGGAGGCGGCTGGCGCTGGCCCTGCGACAAGTGCTCCGACCCCGCGTGCGAGCACAGGCTTTTCAGCGACTTGCTGGCGCGACGGCCGTAGTGGGGAGCCGGCAGGCTCGAACCCGGTTTTTCAGCCGCGTTCAATGCCATGCAGAAGGTCGAGGAACTGCCTGGCCGGCGTGCTGAGCGGCCGATCGCTGCGCACGATGCTCCCGTAGGTCGCGAGTTTCTGCCGGATCGGGTACCGCACGATGCTCAAGACGCCGTGCTCGGCATCCCGGCGGGCGACCGTTGTCGGAATGACGCCGATCATCTGCGACTTGCGGATCAGGTTGATGGTTGTGAGGATCGAGCCGGTCTCGATCAGTCCGCGCGGCATCATCGCGTGGTGCGACTGGAACTCGCGCTCGATCACCTCGCGCATCGGGCTGTGGGCAGGCTGCAGGATCCAGGGATAGTCGAGCAGATCGGCGAAGGCCACGCGCGCCTGCCTGGCCAGCGGATGCTCGTTGCCGACGACCACGGCCAGGGCCTCGTCGGCAATGGCCTTGAAGGTGCAGGCAGCCGCATCGATGCCGACGGGGCGGCCGACCACCACTTCCAGCACGCCTTCGTGCAACTGGGCAAGCAGCCGGTCGCTGGTGTCCACCGCAATTTCCATGGCCAGCAAGGGATGGGCGGCCTTGAGTGCCGTCAGGGCGTCGGTCAGGCGGCCGGGTGAGGCCGCCATGATGCTGCCGAGCGAGAACTTGCCGACGCTGCCTAGCTGGAATTCGTGCAGCTCGCGATTGAGCGCCTCCATGCTGCCGCGGATCCCGCGAAAGTACCCCATCACCCGCTCGCCCGCCGCGTTCAGCTGCAGGCCGCGGCCCACGCGGTCGAACAGCGGCTGGCCGAGCGCGCTCTCGAGCTCATGCAGCATCTTGGTGGCGGCCGGCTGCGTCAGGCCAAGCTGATCGGCCGCGGCGCGCAGGGTTCGCCGCTCTTCCACGGCCAGCATCAGCGCAACCTGCCGCATGCGGACACGGTTGAGCAATTGGGGGGTTGAATTCTGCCTGTCGAGGGAGCCCACGATTGATTACCTCAGGATATTGATCGATCAATTGCTTTCAGTTTACGGGAATCAATCGCCTCCCTACGATTGCCGCCAACGATTCCTCGAAACAGTCTGGAGACAAGCAGATGAAGAAGCTCATGGCGGCCACGGCTGCAGGGTTGCTGGCGCTCGCCGCGAGCGCCGTGCAGGCCCAGGATTGGCCCACCCGCCCGATCCGGATCATGGTCGGATCTGCGCCCGGCGGCGGCACCGACGCGATGGCCCGCGCAGTCGCCGACCGGCTCGGCCCATTGCTCAAGCAGCCGGTGGTGGTCGAGAACCGGCCCGGCGTTTCCAACACCCTGGCGGCCGACGCCACGGCCAAGTCCACCGACGGCCACACCTTGGTGATGGGCGTGGTCACGGCTCATGCGATCGCGCCGCACCTGCTCAAGCTCAACTACGACAGCAACCGCGATCTGGTGCCCGTCGCCTTCGTCGGCGCCGTACCCAACGTGCTGGTGATTGGCAACAGCGTGGCGGCGGACTCCGTGCAGGCGCTGGTCAAGCTGGCCAGGCAGGAGCCGGGCAAGCTCAACTACGCCACCAGCGGTTCGGGCAGCACACAGCACATCGCAGCCGAGATGTTCAAGGACGCGGCGGGCGTCGACATCACCCACGTGCCCTACAAGGGCAGCGGGCCCGCGCTGGTGGATCTGATCGGCGGCCAGGTGCAGTTGAGCTTCGACACCATGCCCTCGGTGATCGGGCAGATCAGGAACAACAAGATCCGCGCGCTCGCCGTCACCACGGCCAAGCGCAACCCGCAGCTGCCCAACGTACCGACGCTGGCAGAGGCCGGCGTGCCCGGTGTCGAAATGAGCGCCTGGTACGGCATCTACATGCCCGCGACAACGTCCAGGGCGGTGCAGGCCAAGCTGCACGACGCCGTGAACCAGGTGCTCGCGATGCCGGAGACCAAGACCCGCCTCGACGCCATCGGCGCCGAGATCACGCCGATGACCCAGGCGCAGTTCGCACAGTTCCATGCCGCCGAATACAAGCGCTTCGGCGAGGTCATCAAGAAGAACCAGATCAAGCTGGATTAGGCAAACCCCCAATGAACATGCAAACCCTACCCGTTGTCGCCCTCACCTTGGGCGATCCCGCCGGCATCGGCGCCGAGCTGATCGCGCGGCTGCTGGCCAAGCCGGAGGCCACCGCGGTCGCCAACATCGTGCTGATCGGCGACCGCTGGCTGTGGGAAGACGGCCAGCGCATCGCAGGTGTCCCGGTCGCCACCGACGAAGTGAATACCTTGGCCCAGGTGCGTGGGCGCGCCAGCACCGCACGCCCTGCCTTCCTGGCGGTGGAGAGCGTCGATCCGGCGCTGGTGCAGCGCGGCCAGGCCGCGGCGCCGGGCGGCCGCGCGGTGCTGCAGGTGCTCGACCAGTGCATGGACGCAACGCTCGCCGGCGAGGTCGACGCGATCTGCTTCGCGCCGCTCAACAAGCAGGCCATGAAGATGGGCGGCATGCAGCACGAAGACGAGCTGCATCACTTCGCAACGCACCTGGGCGTTACAGGCTACTTCTGCGAGTTCAACACGCTCGGAGAACTCTGGACCTCGCGCATTTCATCGCACGTGCCGCTGAAGGACGTGGCCGGCTATCTGAGCGTCGAGCGCATCGAGCAGGCCGCCGAGCTGATCTACCGCTCGCTGTTGGCGAACGGCGTGTCCCAGCCCAAGGTCGCGATCGCGGCCTTCAATCCGCATGGCGGGGACGGCGGCTCGTGCGGGCGCGAGGAGGTCGAGATCATCCAGCCCGCAGTGCAGCGCCTGCAAGCGCGCAGCTGGCCCACCGAAGCGCCCTTTCACGGCCCCTTCCCGGCCGACACCATCTTCCTGAAAGCGCAGGCGGGCGACTACCAGGCGATCGTGACCATGTACCACGACCAGGGCCAGATCGCCATCAAGCTGATGGGCTTCAGCCGCGGCGTCACGGTGCAGGGCGGGCTGCCGATCCCGATCACCACGCCCGCGCACGGCACCGCCTACGACATCGCGGGCCAGGGCCGTGCCAGCGTCGAAGCCACCTGGCAGGCGTTCCAGATCGCGAGCCGCATGGGCGCCGTGCGCCTGCGCGCCGCCGCCATCACAACCTGACATTCACCTCCCTCCAAAAGATATCGCCATGAAGATCAAGTCCGTACGCGCCCGTGTTTTCGAATGGAAGGGCAAGACCGTTCCACCGCAGGGCAACTTCTGCTCCAACGCCATGGACCTGCTGTACGCGCCGCAGGAAACCATGAGCACCTTCCGCTTCCATTCGTGGACCGTGGTCGAGATCGAGACCGACGACGGCATCGTGGGCCTGGGCAACGTCGCGCTCGCGCCGGCCATCGCCAAGGCCATCATCGACCAGTACCTCGCGCCGCTGGTCATCGGCCAGGACCCGTGGGACTACGAATACCTGTGGCAGCGCATGTACCGCGCCACGCACGCCTGGGGCCGCAAGGGCGTGACGATGGCCGCCATATCGGCGGTCGACCTCGCGATCTGGGACATCCTGGGCAAGTCGGTCAACAAGCCGGTGTTCAAGCTGCTCGGCGGCCGCACCAAGGAAAAGATTCCCTGCTACTACTCCAAGCTCTACCGCACCGACCTGAACGAAATGCAGGCCGAGGCGCAGAAGTTCCTGGACCAGGGTTTCACCGCTTTCAAGATGCGCTTCGGCTACGGGCCGGCGCACCTGCAGAAGGGCGTGGCGGAAAACCTGAAGTCGGTCGAAGCCGTGCGCGAAGTCATCGGCTACGACAACGACCTGATGCTCGAGTGCTACATGGGCTGGAACGTCGAGTACGCCAAGCGCATGCTGCCCAAGCTCGAGAAGTTCCAGCCGCGCTGGCTCGAAGAGCCGGTCATTGCCGACGACATCGACGGCTATGCCGAGCTAAACCAGCTGACCAGCATTCCGATCTCGGGCGGCGAGCACGAGTTCTCGCTCTACGGCTTCAAGCAGCTGCTGGACCGCAAGGCGGTGTCGGTGGTGCAGTACGACACCAACCGCGTTGGCGGCATCACGGCCGCGCACAAGATCAACGCGCTGTGCGAGGCCTACAGCGTGCCGGTGATCCCGCACGCGGGCCAGATGCACAACTACCACCTGACCATGAGCACGCTCGCCTCGCCCATGAGCGAGTACTTCCCGATGCACGACGTGGAAGTGGGCAACGAGTTGTTCTACTACATCTTCGACGGCGAGCCGGTGGCCGAGAACGGCTTCGTGCAGCTCGACGACGACAAGCCGGGCCTCGGCCTGACGCTGAAGACCGAGCACCTCGCGGACTTCAACATCGTCGAATGACGGTGCGCCCGGCCATGTCGTCCCCACTGCCCCACCCGCACGCACGCGTGATCCGGCTGCATGCCGAAGACGATGTCGTGATCTCGCTCGACCAGCTGGTCGCGGGCACGCACATCGCCAGCGAAGGCGTCGCCGTGGCCGGCCTGATCCCGCCGGGCCACAAGATGGCCACGCGTGCGATCGCGCCGGGCGCCGCAGTGCGCCGCTACGGGCAGATCATCGGCTTCGCAAGCCAGCCGATCCGTGCGGGCCAGCATGTGCACACGCACAACCTCGCGACGGGCGACTTCATGCGCGACCATGCGCATGCGGCCGATGCGCGCCCGACGGTGCAGGCCACCGAGGCGGCGACCTTCGAAGGCATCGTGCGTGAAGACGGCCGCGTCGCCACGCGCAATTACATCGGCATCCTGACCTCGGTGAACTGCTCGGCCACGGTGGCGCGCGCCATCGCCGACCACTTCCGCCGCGACATCCACCCCGAAATGCTGGCGGCGTTTCCCAATGTCGACGGCGTGGTGGCGCTCACGCACGGCGCGGGCTGCGCGGTCGATCCCGAGGGCGAAGGGCTCGCCATCCTGCAGCGCACGCTGGGCGGCTACGCCTGCCACCCCAACTTTGCGAGCGTGCTGGTCATCGGCCTGGGCTGCGAGACCAACCAGATTCCCCGGCTGCTCGCCACACAGGGGCTGAAGGACAGCGACCGGCTGCACAGCTTCACGATCCAGGACACCGGCGGCACCACCCGCACCATCGCGCATGGCATCGAGCGGATCAAGGCGATGCTGCCGCAGGCCAACGCCGTGCGGCGGCAAACCGTGCCCGCGAGCCACCTGGTTGTCGGCCTGCAATGCGGCGGCTCCGATGGCTACTCCGGCATCTCGGCCAACCCGGTGCTCGGCGCGGCGGTCGACCTGCTGGTCGCGCAGGGCGGCACGGCCATCCTGTCGGAAACGCCGGAGATCTACGGCGCCGAGCATCTGCTGACGCGCCGCGCGCAAACGCCCGAGGTCGGCCGCAAGCTGGTCGAGCGCATCCGCTGGTGGGAGGCCTATTGCGCACGCAGCGGCGCGGCGATGGACAACAACCCTTCGGCCGGCAACAAGGCCGGCGGCCTGACCACGGTGCTCGAAAAGTCGTTGGGCGGCATCGCCAAGGCCGGCTCGACCAACCTGGTCGACGTGTACGAGTACGCGCAACCGGTGCGGGCCCGCGGCCTGGTGTTCATGGACACGCCCGGCTACGACCCGATCTCGGCCACCGGCCAGGTGGCGGGCGGCGCCAATCTGATCTGCTTCACCACGGGACGCGGTTCGGCCTACGGTTGTGCGCCCTCGCCTTCCTTCAAGCTCGCGACGAACACCGCGCTGTGGGAGCGGCAGTCGGACGACATGGATCTCAATTGCGGCGAGGTGCTCGACGGCACGCAAAGCATCGAGCAACTTGGCGCCCATCTGTTCCGCATGTTGTTGGCCACGGCTTCCGGCCAGCCCTCACGCAGCGAGCGCCACGGCTATGGCCAGCAGGAGTTCGTTCCCTGGCAGATCAGCGTCGTGACCTGAGTTCTGCGAACGCATCGAGGCTTTTCAGCGCCCCACCCGCATCTTCCAATTCAGCAACACCTTTTCCATGACAAACCGCAAGACCGCACGATTCGAGGGCCTGTTCCCCGTGGTGCCGACCCCGTTCACCGAAGACGGCCAACTCGATCTTCAGAGCCAGAAGCGCTGCGTCGACTTCATGATCGATGCCGGCTCCAACGGCCTGTGCATCCTGGCCAACTTCTCCGAGCAGTTCCTGCTGGCCGATGACGAGCGCGAAGTGCTCACGCGCACGATCCTCGAGCACGTTGCCGGCCGCGTGCCGGTGATCGTGACCACCACGCACTTCAGCACCCAGGTGTGCGCCGAGCGCAGCCGCCGCGCGCAGGACATGGGCGCGGCGATGTTGATGGTGATGCCGCCCTACCACGGCGCCACCTTCCGCGTGCCCGAGCCGCAGATCCACGCGTTCTATGCGCGCCTGTCCGACGCGGTCGACATTCCGATCATGGTCCAGGACGCGCCGGCCGCCGGAACGCCGCTGTCGGCCGCCTTCCTCGCGCGCATGGCGCAGGAGATCGAGCACGTTGCCTACTTCAAGATCGAGACCGCGGGTGCCGCGGCCAAGCTGCGCGAACTGATCCGGCTCGGCGGCGATGCCATCGAAGGCCCATGGGACGGCGAGGAAGCAATCACGCTGCTGCCCGATCTCGAAGCCGGCGCTACCGGTGCCATGACGGGTGGCGGCTTTCCGGATGGCATCCGGCCGATCCTCGACGCCTGGCGTGCGGGGCGGCGCGACGAAGCCGTCGCCGGCTACGAACGCTGGCTGCCGTTGATCAACATCGAAAACCGCCAGTGCGGGCCGCTGGCCGCCAAGTCGCTCATGAAGGAAGGTGGCGTGATCGCCTGCGAGGCACCGCGCCATCCGTTTCCGCCGATCCATCCGGCCAGCCGCTCGCTGCTGATCGAGACCGCGCGCCGGCTCGATGCGCTGGTCTTGCGCTGGGCACGCTGAACAGAGAACACACTCATGCAACAACACGACAACCTCATCGGCGGCGAATGGAAGAAGGGCGGCGACTACAGCCCGAACCTGAACCCCTCGAACCTGGGCGACACGATCGCCGAGTACACCCAGGGCGATGCCAGCCATGTCGAGGCCGCCGTGGCCGCCGCCACCGCTGCCTTCCCCGCCTGGGCCACCGGCAGCATCCAGGCGCGCAGCGATGCGCTGGACAAGATCGGCACCGAAATCCTCGCGCGCCGCGAAGAGCTCGGCACGCTGCTGGCCCGCGAAGAAGGCAAGACAAAGGCCGAAGGCATCGGCGAAGCCACCCGCGCCGGCCAGATCTTCAAGTTCTTCGCCGGCGAATGCCTGCGCCTGTCGGGCGAGCTGCTGCCCTCGGTGCGCCCCAACATCGGCGTCGAGATCACGCGCGAGCCGGTCGGCGTGGTGGGCCTGATCACGCCCTGGAACTTCCCGATCGCCATTCCCGCCTGGAAGATCGCCCCGGCGCTGGCCTTTGGCAACTGCGTGGTGCTCAAGCCCGCTGACCTGGTGCCCGGCTGCGCCTGGGCGCTGGCCGAGATCATCAGCCGCTCGGGGATCCCGGCGGGCGTGTTCAACTTGGTGATGGGCCGCGGCAGCGTGATCGGCAATGCGCTGGTCAACCACCCCGGCATCCATGCGATCAGCTTCACCGGCTCGGTCGGCGTGGGCCGCAACATTGCGGTCCAGTGCGTGACCAACCACAAGAAGGTGCAGCTGGAGATGGGCGGCAAGAACCCGCAGGTGGTGCTGGACGACGCAGACCTGAACCAGGCGGTCGAGCTGAGCGTGCAGAGCGCGTTCTATTCCACTGGCCAGCGCTGCACTGCGTCCAGCCGGCTGATCGTCACCGAAGGCATCTATCCGAAGTTCATCGCCGCGATGCAGGAGCGCATGGCCAAGATCAAGGTGGGCGATGCGCTGGCCGCCGGCACCGATGTCGGCCCGGTCTCCAGCCGCAGCCAGCTCGACCAGGATCTGGAATACGTCCAGATCGGCAAGAGCGAAGGCGCCACGCTGGCCGCTGGCGGCGAGCGCCTGAAGCTGGCCACCGAGGGCTTCTACATGTCGCCGGCGCTGTTCAGCGAATCGGTGGCGTCGATGCGCATCAACCGCGAAGAGATCTTCGGCCCGGTGGCGAGCGTCATCAAGGTCAAGAACTACGAGGAGGCGCTCTTCACCGCCAACGACACCGAGTTCGGCCTGTCGGCGGGCATTGCGACCACGAGCCTGAAGTACGCCACGCACTTCAAGCGCCACAGCCAGGCCGGCATGGTGATGGTGAACCTGCCGACCGCGGGGGTGGACTACCACGTGCCGTTCGGCGGGCGCAAGGGCTCCAGCTACGGCCCGCGCGAGCAGGGCAAGTATGCGCAGGAGTTCTTCACCACGGTGAAGACGGCCTACACGCTGGCCTGAGGCCGAACGCCATGGACACCCGCATCGACATCTTCGACGCGCGTCTGCGCCCGGTCGTCGAAGGCGCACGCCTCGAGAAGCTGTGCACCGGCGCCCAATGGGGCGAAGGCCCGGTCTGGATGCACGAGGAAGACGCTGTGCTGTGGAGCGACATCCCGAACAACCGGATGCTGCGCTGGTCCGCGGCAGCGGGCATGACCGTGTGGCGCAATGGCGTGGAGTTCACCAACGGCCACGCACGCGACCTCAATGGCGATCTACTCCACTGCTCGCACGGGCTGCGCGCGATCATGCGCACGCGAGTGTCGGCCGGCGGCGTGCTCGCCGACACGCCCGACGAGATCGTGGTCGACCGCCACTTCGGCAAGCGCCTCAACTCGCCCAACGACATCGTCGTGAAGCGCGACGGCACGATCTGGTTCACCGACCCGCCCTACGGCATTGCCAGCGACCGCGAGGGCCATCGCGCCGAGCGCGAGCAGGCCGCCAACTTCGTGTTCCGTTTCGATCCGGCGAGCGGCCGCCTCGACGCCATGACCGACGCGGTGCAGGAGCCCAACGGCCTCGCGTTCTCGCCCGACGAAGCACTGCTCTATGTGAGCGACACCTCGGCCGCGATGCGCAACGACGGCGGCGGACGCCACCACCTGATGGTGTTCGACGTGCGCGGCTGCGCCCTTGCCAACCCCCGCGTGTTCGCCGAGGTGAACCCCGGCCTGCCCGACGGCTTTCGCATCGACGTGCAGGGGTGGCTCTATACCAGCAGCCTCGACAGCGTTCAGGTGTACCACCCCGACGGCAGCCTGCTCGGCAAGATCCACGTGCCGGAAAAGGTGGGCAACCTCAGCTTCGGCGGCACGCGACGCAACCAGCTCTACATCGCGGCGAGCACCTCGCTCTACCGCATCACTCTTGATACCGAAGGAATCCAGCGTCCATGACACAAGAAATACTGCTTCTGGTCGAGAAGTGCAGCCATTGCTTCAGCTACTACGACATCGAAAGCGGCCAGCGTCTGCACAGCGTCGCGCTGGGAGAGTTTCCGCACGAATTCGTGGTGGACGCGGCCAAGCGTTACGCCTACGTTGGCCACTACGGCGTCGAGACATCGGGCCACCTGGGGCACGGCGGCACGCGCATCTTCCAGATCGACATTGCGGCACGCAAGCTCGCGCGCACGATCGACATCGCACCCTTCAACCGGCTGCACGGCATGCAGATGGACGAACGGGGCCGCCTCTACGTGCTGAGCGAAGACCGCGCGCAACTGGCGGTGCTGGACCACCCCGAGACCGACACTGCGCCGCGACGCGCGGTGCCGACGGGCGGGATCAAGAGCCATCTGTTCGCGCTGACCCGCGACGGGCAGACGGCCTACGTGACCAACCTGCTCTCGCACACCGTGACCAGGATCCGGCCGCACGACGCCACGGTGGCGCCGGTACCCTGCTCGCCCGGCGAAAAGCCCGAGGGCTATGCGCTTTCGGCCGACGAGAAGACGCTCTACGTCGCCAACCGGTGGAGCAACACGCTCGCGGCGATCGACACCGCCACCATGAAGGTGGTGCGCCAGGCGCCCTCGCGCGACGATGCGACGCGCCTGTACCTCTACCGCGACGGGCGCCTGCTGGTCACCAACTATGGCGCGCGCAGCCTGTCGGTGGTCGACCCGGTGAGCTTGAAGGAACTGGCACACATCCCGATGGAAGCCCGCGCGATCGCGCTGAGCTTCCACCCGAGCCGGCCGCTCGCGTTCGTGAGCCAGGACAACGACCGGCTCGGCTACTTCAACATGGAAACGCTGGCTTTCGAGCGCTTCATCGCCACGCAGCGCGAGCCGGATGTGTCATGCGCGGTGATCCTGTGAACGGCCCGGCCGCCGCTGCGCGCGTGCTGCGCATCGAGGCGCTCAGCAAGCGCTTCGGCGGCACGCAGGCCGTCGACGATGTCTCGCTCGACCTGCACGCCGGCGAGATCCTCGCGCTGCTGGGCGAGAACGGCGCCGGCAAGTCGACCCTGATCAAGATCCTGGCGGGGGTCTACAGCCAGGACAGCGGCAGCGTCTCGCTGCAGGGCCGCCCTGAAGCCGAATGGCGCGCCGCACCTCGCCAGGCACAGGGCATGGCCTTCATCCATCAGGATCTCGGCCTCGTCGAATGGATGACCGTGGCCGAGAACGTGGCGCTCGGCATGGGCTTTCCGCGCCGGCTGGGGCTGGTCGACTGGAAGCAGGTCGAGCGCAATGCACGCCGGGTGCTGGGGCATGTCGGCTGCGACATCGATCCGCGGCGCCGCGTCTTCACCCTGACGCGCGCCGAGAAATCGCTGCTCGCGATCGGTCGTGCGCTCGACGCCGATGCCCGGGTGCTGGTGCTCGACGAGCCCACCGCCAGTCTGCCGATGGCCGACGTGCAGCGCATGTTCGCGCTGCTGCGGCAGCTGCGCGCACGGGGCATCGCGATGATCTATGTGTCGCACCGGCTCGACGAGATCATGGACATCTCCGACCGGGCCGCGGTCATGCGCGACGGCAAGCTGGTCGGCACCCGTGTCACGTCGCAGGCGAGCGCGGCGGAGCTGGTCGAGCTGATCGTCGGCAGCAAGTTCGATGCATCGCTGCCCAAGGCCCGTGGCGACGGCACGCAGACCGTACTGGCGCTCGACGCGGCCTACTCCGCCAACGCGGGTCCGGTCACGCTGCAGGCGCGCGGTGGCGAAGTGCTGGGCCTGATCGGGCTGCGCGGGGCCGGGCACGAGGCGATCGGCCGCATGCTGTTCGGCCTCTCCGCGCTGGAGCGCGGCCGCATCCTGCTCGGCGGCCGCCAGGTCGCACCGCGCAGCCCGGCGCAGGCCATCGCGCTCGGCATCGGGCTGGTGGCGGCCGACCGGCTCGAAGAGAACCTCGGCGGCAGCCTCAGCGTGCAGGAGAACCTGTTTCCCAACCCCGCCCTGACGCTCGGCACCCTGGCAACGCGCCTCGCGCCGCGCGACGAAGCGCAGGAGGCGCTGCGCCTGATCCGCCAGTTCGACGTGAATCCCCCTGCCCCGCAGGCCGAGGTGCAGAACCTCAGCGGCGGCAACCAGCAGAAGGTGGTGCTCGCACGCTGGATGAACCTGAAGCTGCCGCTGCTGATCCTGGAAGAGCCGACCGCGGGCGTCGACGTCGGCGCCAAGCGCCAGATCTACGAAATCCTGCGCCAGCAGGCCGATGCCGGCGTCTGCGTGCTGGTGATCTCCACCGACTTCGAGGAAGTCGCCAACGTGTGCACGCGCGCGCTGGTGTTCCGCGACGGCACGCCCGCCTGCGAACTCTCGGGCGACGCGCTAACGGTCGCCGGCCTGCTGGTGGCCGCGGCAGGCGGCGACAGGCAGGAACAACAACCCACAACGACAGAGACAACATCATGACCACTTCCATCAGGGCCACCGCGCTCGAACCCGATCCGTCCTTCGACGCCAAAGTCTCGGGCCTGCTCGGCCGCATCAGCCGGCGCACGCCGGTGTACGGCCTGCCGGTGCTGATGCTCGGCTTGATCGTGCTGTTCTCGATCCTGCTGCCGCAGAGCTTTCCGACGCTGTTCAACCTGCGCTCGATCCTCAGCGACAAGTCGGTGATCGCGCTGCTTGCGCTCGCGGCCACCATTCCGATGATGACCGGCAAGATCGACCTCACGGTCGGCTACGGCATCGTGCTGTGGCACATCCTTGCAATCAGCCTGCAGACCCAGTTCGGACTGTCGTGGCCCGCGGCGGTCGCCGTGGTGCTGCTGTGCGGCGCACTGTTCGGCGTGCTCAACGGCGTGCTGGTGGAGCAGGCTCAGATCGACTCCTTCATTGCCACGCTCGGCACCGGCACGGTGCTCTACGCCATTGCGATGTGGCACAGCGGCGGGCGGCAGGTCATCGGCAGCCTGCCGGATGGCTTCGTCAACATCGCCAGCGCCGAACTGCTGGGCCTGCCGGTGACTGCGTTCTATGTGGTGGCCGTGGCGGTCGTGCTGTGGCTGGTGAGCGAGCACACGCCGATCGGCCGTGCGCTTTATGTGATCGGCTCCAACCCCAAGGCGGCCGTGCTCAACGGCATTCCGCTGCAGAAGTGCGTGATGGGCGCCTTCGTCGCCTCGGGCACCTTGTCGGCCTTTGCCGGCGTGGTGCTGGCCTCTCGCCTGCAGATCGGCCAGGCCGGCGTCGGGCTCGAGTTCCTGCTGCCGGCGCTGGTCGGTGCCTTCCTCGGCTCCACCACCATCCGGCCCGGGCGCGTGAACGTCTGGGGCACACTGGTCGGCGTGGCGATCCTGGCGGTGGGCATCTCGGGCATCCAGCAGTTCGGCGGTGCGTTCTTCGTCGAGCCACTCTTCAACGGCGTCACGCTGCTGGTGTCGATCGGCATCGCGGGCTACGCGCAGCGCAAGCGCGGCCAGTCGATCAAGCGGCGCATCGCCGACCAGCAGATCGCATCGCATCCGGCCGGCGCGCCGAAGCTGCCCGCGGGATCTTGAGTTTCTTTTGCCCCCAACCCACCACAACCAGGAGACAACCATGAAGACATCTTTTCCGACTTTTCCGACATCGATCCGCCGGGCACGCCGCACGGCGCTCGCCGGCGTTCTGGCCGCGGGCCTCGCGGCGCTGGCCGGCCACGCCATGGCCGACGATTTTCTCGACCTGGCAAAGCAGAAGGTCGCTGCCGCGACGGCAACGAAGAACAAGTGGGACGGCCCCACCACCGGCCCCAAGGCACCGGCCGGCAAGACCATCGTGTTCGTCGCCTCGGACATGCGCAACGGCGGCGTGCTCGGCGTCTCCAAGGGCGTGGAAGAAGCTGCCCGAACCCTCGGCTGGACGGTGCGCGTGCTCGATGGCCAGGGCACCGTGCAGGGCCGCACCTCGGCCTTCAACCAGGCGATGGCGCTCAAGCCGGCCGGCATCCTGCTCGGCGGCTTCGACGCCAGGGAGCAAGCCACCAGCGTGAAGAAGGCCAACGAGGCCAAGGTGCCCGTCGTCGGCTGGCACGCCGCAAAGGAAGCCGGCGCGGTCGACGGCATGTTCTTCAACGTGACGACCAGCGCGCAGGACGTGGCCGAGATCGCGGCGCTCTACGCGGTCGCGAAATCCGATGGAAAGGCCGGCGTGGTGGTGTTCACCGATTCGGCCTACGCGGTGGCGATTGCCAAGTCGAACGCCATGGCCAATGTCATCAGAAAGTGCGGCGGCTGCAGCCTGCTGGGCGTCGAAGACACGCCGCTGGCCGACACCTCCACCCGCATGCCGCAACTGACGACCTCGCTGCTCCAGCGCCATGGCGCCAAGTGGAGTTATTCGCTCGGCATCAACGACCTGTACTTCGACTTCATGGGCCCCACCCTGCAATCGGCCGGCGGCAGCGCGAAGGGTCTGCAGAATCTCTCGGGCGGGGATGGTTCGGAGTCGGCTTATCAGCGCATCCGCAACCAGCGCTTCCAGGCCGGCACTGTGCCCGAGCCGCTCAATCTGCACGGCTGGCAGATGGTCGACGAGATCAACCGTGCGCTCGCCAGCCAGCCGCCCAGCGGCTACTCGACGCCAGTGCACCTGGTGACCGCCGAAAACATCGGCAACGATGGCGGGCCGAAGAACAGTTTCGATCCCGACAACGGCTACCGAAACGCGTACCGGGCGATCTGGGGCCGCTGATCCGGATCGGGCCTACTGAACGATGGTCGTCCCGGGCGGCCGATCACCGGGGGCCTTGAAGATCTGCGCGGCATCGACCGCATCGAAGCGGTACTGCTTGCCGCAGAAATCGCAACCCACCTCGATGTCGCCGCGCTCCGCCAGGATCTCCTCGGCTTCTTCCTCGCCGAGGCCGCGGATCATGCCGGCCACGCGTTCCCGGCTGCAGGTGCAGGCGAAGTGTGGACCGTGTGCGCCGGCTTGCGGCTCGAAGCGCAGCACCTTCTCTTCCCAGAACAGGCGGTGCAGGATGGTGTCGATGTCGAGCGTCAGCAGCTCGTCGCGCGTCAGGCTCGATGCCAGGATCGAGATGCGGTTGTAGTCCTCGTTGCGGCCGATTTGATCTTCATTGGTTTCGGCCGCGCTGCTGCCCGAAAGATTGGCCTCGCCCTTCACCGGCAGGCGCTGGATCAGCAGGCCGGCCGCCACCGTGTCGTCGGCCGCGAGCACCAGCGTGGTGTCGAGCTGCTCGCTTTGAAGCATGTAGTGCTCGAGCACGTCGCTGAGTTTGCCGAGCTTCTCGAACTGGTCGCCGAACAACGGCACCACGCCCTGGTAGGGCTGCTGGCCCGGCACCTTGTCCTTGGGGTCGAGCGTGATGGCGCAACGGCCCTTGTTGTGCACGTTGACCATGTCGGGCAGCCCCGCGTCGGCGGCCACCTCGCCCACCACCTTGGCCGTGGCACGCAGGCTCAGGTCGGCCTGCACTTCCGCCACCGCCACCTTGACCGGCCCGTCGCCGAACACCTGCAGGATCAGCGCGCCGTTGTACTTGATGTTGGCCTGCATCAGCGCGGCCGCCGCGGTCATCTCGCCGAGCAGCTCGACCACTGGTGGCGGATAGGCGCCAGTGGCCGTGTTGGCAGCGCGCCGCGCCAGGATTTCCGTCCACGGCTGGGTCAGGCGCACGATCATCCCGCGCACCGGCAGGCCGTCGAACAGAAACTTGTGCAACTCGCTCAAAACATTCCTTTGATGATCTGTCGCCCGTTCAGGCGATTTTCCGGAGGCCCTTCGCAAAGCGGCGGCCGTTGTCCACATAGTGCTCGGCGCTCTGCCGGAGCTTGGCGGCGGCCGCATCGTCGAGCGTGCGCACCACCTTGGCGGGCGAACCGACGATGAGGGAGTTGTCGGGAAACTCCTTGCCCTCGGTCACCACGCTGCCGGCGCCAACGATGCAGTTGCGGCCGATCCTCGCGTTGTTCAAGACCACCGACTGAATGCCGATCAGCGAGTTGTCGCCCACCGTGCAGCCGTGCAGCATGACCTGGTGGCCGATGGTGACGTTTTCGCCGATGGTCAGCGGGCAACCGATGTCGGCGTGCAGGACCGACAAGTCCTGCACATTCGAATTGCGCCCGATGGTCAGCGTTTCGGTGTCGCCACGAAGCACCGCGCCGAACCACACGCTGGCGTTCTCGCCGAGGATCACGTTGCCCATCACCTCGGCGCTGTCGGCCACCCAGGTGTCCTTGCCGAGTTGCGGCGCCACGCCGTCGAGTTCATAAATCGCCATCGTCGCAGTCTCCAGCGGGGTCAAAACTAGAATTGTAGGGATGCATCACCGATTGAGCGCGCTGGCCGCGCTGCGCATCACAGACCCCGAGCAGAAAGTGGCGGCAACGCGCGCTGCTGCTGCCCAGGCTGCTATGACTTCCATAGCACCGGACGAACTGGATCGGGCTGCGGAAGACACCGGCGTGCCGGGCCGCCCGGAGCGCCCGATGCGCGTGGCCGCCACCGCCGTGCCGCAACGCTCGCCCTTCACCGACGAAGGCCGTGCGGCACTGATCCATTCGATTTGCCACATCGAGTTCAACGCGATCAACCTCGCGCTCGATGCGGTCTGGCGCTTTGGCGGCATGCCCGAGGCCTATTACCGTGACTGGTGGCGCGTGGCCGACGAAGAGGCGCAGCACTTCACGCTGCTGCACGCACACCTGCGCGCCATGGGCTGGCAGTACGGCGACTTTCCGGCCCACGACGGCCTGTGGACGATGTGCGAGAAGACCAAGCACGACGTGGTCGCGCGCATGGCACTGGTGCCGCGCACGCTGGAGGCGCGCGGGCTCGACGCCACGCCGCAGATCCAGGCCAAGCTGGCGCGCATCGGCACGCCCGATGCCGCCGCGGCCAGCGCGATCCTGGACATCATCCTGCGCGACGAAGTCGGCCATGTGGCCATCGGCAACCGCTGGTACCGCTGGCTCTGCGCGCGCGACGGGCTCGACCCGATCGCACACTACCGCACGCTGTTCAGAAGGCACGAAGCGCCGCGGCCGCGCGCGCCGTTCAATCTCGAGGCGCGCGCACGCGCCGGCTTCACCGACGAGGAACTGGCCGCGTTGTCGCAGTCCGGCTAAGGCCGCCGCATCACCACCAGCTTCGGCAGGAAGTGCTGCAGCACCTCGCCGCGCTGGTTGCGCGTTTCGCAGCGCATCTGCACCATGCCGCGATCGGGTTTGGAGCGCGACGGTGTGATCTCGACCACCTCGCTCTCGACGCGCAGCACATCGCCGGGCCGGGTCGGCTGCGGCCAGCTGATCTGGCCACCCGAACCGATGACGCCATTGGCCAGCGGAAGGCCGCTGTTCACCATTAGCCGCATCGTGATCGCGGCCGTGTGCCAGCCGCTCGCGGCGAGGCCGCCGAAAAAGGTGGCTTTGGCCGCCTCTTCGTCGGTGTGAAAGGGCTGCGGGTCGAACAGCACCGCAAAGGCCTTGATCTGCTCTGCGTCCAGTTCGTGGCCATCGCTCATGAAGCGGTCGCCGACGTTCAGGTCTTCGAGGTACAAGGCGCGTTTATCACTCGCTGGATGTGTCATGGATGCTCCTTGGCCGGCCTGGATGTTCGTTCAGCCGCGCGGGTGGTGCTGCGCGTGCAGCTGCTTGAGACGCTCTCGCGCCACATGGGTGTAGATCGTCGTGGTCGAGATGTCGGCATGGCCAAGCAGCAACTGCACCGCGCGCAGGTCGGCGCCGTGGTTGAGCAGGTGCGTGGCGAAGGCGTGGCGCAGCGTGTGCGGCGACAGCGGTGCATGGATGCCGGCGCGCAGCGCATGCTTCTTCACGATGATCCAGAACATCACGCGCGTCATGCCGGCACCGCGCGCCGTCACGAACAAGTCGGGCGTTTGCTGAGCGTCGAGGATCTCGGGCCGCGCGTCCTTCAGGTAGCGCTCGATCCAGCGCCGCGCCTCGCCGCCGAACGGCACCAGGCGCTCCTTGTTGCCCTTTCCGAGGATGCGCAGCACGCCGTCGTTCAGGCTCATGTCGAACACCTTGAGCGTGACCAGCTCACTCACGCGCAACCCGCTGGCGTACATCAGCTCGAGCATTGCGCGGTCGCGCAGGCCGAGCGGCGTGTCGACCTCGGGCGCGGCGAGCAGGTCTTCCACCTGCTGCTCCGACAGCGTCTTGGGCACCCGCATGGCCTGCCGCGCGGGGCTCAGCCGCAAAGTGGGGTCGGCGGCGATGCGGCGCTCGCGCACGGCCCAGCGAAAGTAGCGCTTGAACACCGTGAGCCGGCGGTTCGCCGACGTGGCCTTGCCCTTGTCGGCCAGGCGCGCGCCCATGTAGGCGTGCAAGTCGTGCTCCTGCGCGGCGTCGAGCGCGACGCCCCGCGCGACGAGCCAGCGCTCGAACAGCTCGAGGTCGCGCCGATAGGCCGCCAGGGTGTTGTTCGACAACCCGTGTTCGAGCCAGAGCGCATCGACGAACTCGTCGATCGCGGTGGATCCGGAAATGGAGGCAGCGGTCATCGGACCCAACCATACCCAAAAAAGAAAAGCCGCCTTGCGGCGGCTTCTCGGTGCGCAGGGGCCGGCTCAGTCCAGCTTGAGCTTCTGCTTGGCAACCACTTCCTTGTAGACCGCGAACTCGGCCTTGATCTGCGCGGCAAACTGCTCGGGCGTGTTGGCGATGATGATCGAGCCGGTGTCTTCGATCCGCTTCTTGACGGCCGGATCTTCCAACGATTTCTTGACGCCGTTGCTGATGGTGGTGACCACATCCTTGGGCAGGCCCTTGGGCCCGACGATGCCGTAGTAGGCCAGCCGGTTGACGGGCTCCAGGCCCAGTTCCTTGAAGGTCGGCACGTTCGGCAGATCCTTCAGCCGCGTCGGCGCGGACACGACGATCGCGACCAGCCGGCCGTTCTTGATGTACGGCAACGCAGACGGCAGGTTGTCGAAGATCATCGGCACCTGGCCAGCCACCGTATCGACCAGCGCCGGACCGGCGCCGCGGTACGGGATGTGCGTGATGAATGTGTTGGTCAGGCTCTTGTACAGCTCCATCTGCAGGTGGCCGATGCCGCCGGTGCCCGACGATGCGAACGAATACTTGCCGGGATTTTTCTTGATCTCGGCAATGAACTCCGCATAGTTCTTGGCCGGAAAGCTCGGGTGCACCGCAATCACGTTGGGCGTTGCCGCAATGTTGATGATCGGCGTGAAGTCGGTCAGCGGGTCGTACGGTGTCTTCGGGTTGATGGCCGGATTGGCCGCCGTGGTCGACACGGTTGCGACGCCGAGCTTGTAGCCGTCGGGGGTGGCGCGTGCCGTTTCAGCGGCGCCGACCGTGCCGCCGCCACCCGCCTTGTTGAGCACCACCACGCTCTGGCCCAGCACCTTGCCGAGCGGGTCGGCGATCACGCGCGCCACGATGTCGGTCGTGCCGCCCGCAGCGAACGGCACGCTCAGCTCGATCGGCTTGTTGGGGTAGCCCTGTGCCCAGCTCGAGCCTGCGACCCCGGTCAGTGCGACCAGCGCGGCGGCACCTGCGACCGCACTCCATCGACGACGTTGCATCATCAGCCAACTCCTTGTGTAGTAAGTCAAGAAACAAAAGCCCGCATGCTAGCGGGTCGAGCCCTGTCTCCGTGCTCTGGAATACCCACGGAACACCGCGGTTTATGCTCGAAGCGGTGAACTATGCGCAACTGCTCTTCCCCGATTTTTCCCTGATTGCCTGCGGCTGGCTGCTCTGCCGCTACTCGGCGCTCGACCGCCGCGTGTGGGATCAGGTCGAAAGCCTGGTCTACTATTTCCTGTTCCCGGTGCTGCTGTTCCACTCGATCGTGCGCAGCCCGCTCGACTTCGGCGCCACGTCGGGCATGCTCAGCGCCGGCGTGGGGATGAGCCTCTGCGGCATTGCGCTGGCCTACGCGTTGCCGCACCTGCCGTGGCTGCGCACGCACATCGACCGCAGCGACCACGCGGCCAGCGCGCAGGTGGGGTTTCGCTTCAACTCCTTCATCTGCCTGGCGCTGGCCGACCGGCTTGCCGGCGCGCAGGGGCTGCTGCTGATCGCGGTGCTGATCGGTGTTTGCGTGCCGCTGCTGAACGTCGCCGCCGTCTGGCCAATGGCGCGCCATGCGCAGAGCGACTTCGTGCGCCAGCTGGTGCGCAACCCGTTGATCATCGCCACCGCCTCGGGGCTGCTCGCCAACGTGCTTGGCTTCACCGTGCCGCCCTGGCTCGAACCGAGCCTGACGCGCATCGGCGCCGCATCGCTCGCGCTCGGCCTGATGGCAGCCGGCGCCGGCATGCAGTTTGCCTCTCTGGCGCGCGGCAAGGTGCTCGCGGTGTCGGTGCTGACCATCCGGCATCTGATCCTGCCCCTGGTGGCATTCGGCCTCGTGCGCTTGCTGCGGCTGGAGCCCACGCAGGCGACTGTGCTGATGGCCTTCTCGGCGGTGCCAACCGCGTCGAGCGCCTACGTGCTGGCCGCGCGCATGGGCTACAACGGGCCGTTCGTGGCGGGACTGGTGACCTTGTCGACGCTGCTTGGGATGCTGAGCTTGCCGTTTGCGCTGGGGGTGTTGAGGTAGGTTCTCTGTGAAGCGCGACGGCTGATGGTCGGGGGTGCGTCGGCGGGCGGTATGCGCTAGGGCGGCCGACGTCACCGGCCCTTCGGGCTGCCCTGCGCTGCTCGCGGCAGGCGGGGTCCGCGTGAACTCGCTTCGCTCAAACAGCACGCGGCCCTGATCCGCCTGCCGCTGTGCTGCTCGGCGGTGCCTCAACGGCCGCCCTAGCGCATACCACCCACCGACGTGGACACCCTGGGGGTTGCATCCGGAAGGGGAAGGCCAGACCGGCGAACCACCACCAAGCCCGGTGTGCGGTGCGGGCTGGCCGATCCCTTCTGCGCCGCCGAGGAGCGCAGCGTTTTGCGGATCAGGGCTCGCAGCTGTTTGAGCGAAGCGAGTTCTGCGAGACCCCGCAAAGCGCGAGCACCGCAGGGCAGCCGCGAAGCGGCCGGCGCAGCAGGGTCGGACAGCCCGTGCCGCTCACCGGGCGCTCTCACCAAAGGGCACCGCCCGCACCAGGCGCAACCAGCCGTCAGTCCGGCAGCGAAGCCTGTGCGAGTGCCCATTCCACATGCTCCCGCACCAATGCACTGGCATGTGAACGTCGCGCATCTAGCGCACCCACAAGCCCGGCGTCATCCGGCGCCACGCGCAGCGCATTGCCCAACCCGACAGCCACGTTCCGCAGCCACCGCTCGTGCCCGATGCGCCGGATCGGACTGCCCTCGGTCAGCCGCAGGAACTCGTCTTCGCTCCACGCGAACAGTTCCGTCAGATGCCTCCCCGTCAGACCTTCACGCGGATCGAAATCGGGCAACGCACTGCGTTGTGCGAACTTGTTCCAGGGGCAGATCAATTGGCAGTCGTCGCAGCCATAGATGCGATTGCCGATCAGCGCGCGCAACTCGACCGGAATCGGCCCCGCATGCTCGATCGTCAGGTACGAAATGCAACGCCGCGCGTCGAGCCGGTGCGGACTCAAGATCGCCTGCGTCGGACACACGTCGATGCAGGCGCTGCAACTGCCGCAATGCGGTGTCACAGGCTCGCTCACAGGCAGCGCCATGTCAACGTAGATCTCGCCCAGAAAAAACATCGAGCCCGCATCGCGGTCGAGCACCAGCGTGTGCTTGCCGCGCCAGCCCTGTCCGCTGCGCGAAGCCAGTTCCGCCTCGAGCACCGGGGCCGAATCGGTGAACACGCGATGGCCGAACGGCCCCACTTCCACGGCGATGCGATCGGCCAGCTTCTGCAGGCGCGAGCGCAGCACCTTGTGATAGTCCCTGCCCCGCGCGTAGAGCGAAACGATCGCTTCGCCCGGCCGGACGAGCCGGTCGAACTCGACAGCCTGCCAATCGTCCGGCGTGTCGCGCGGCAGGTAGTTCATGCGCGCGGTGATCACGCTCACCGTGCCCGGCACCAGTTCAGCCGGCCGCGCGCGCCGTGCGCCATGCGCGGCCATGTAGTGCATCTCGCCATGGAAACCCTGGGCGAGCCACGCCATCAAGCCCGGCTCGGCGCTCGACAGATCGATGCCTGTCACGCCGATTTGGGAGAATCCGAGTTCCCGGGCCAGTGCCTGAATACGAATGACGAGTGGATGGCTGCCGATCACCTGCCGATTGTAGAAACGCAAGACCTGCCTCGTGTCTGGCACAGCGAACAGGACACCGCGGCCTTTGCCGGTGCGCTCGCGCAAGTGCCCGCGCTGCGCGACGCCTTTGTCGAACTGCATGGCGACCTGGGTGCGGGCAAGACCACTTTCGTGCGTCACCTGCTGCGCGCCCTCGGCATTGCAGGGCGCATCAAAAGCCCGACCTACGCCGTGGTCGAGCCGCACGAGACGCCCGATGGCCTGGCGATTTTCCACTTCGACTTCTACCGCTTCAGCGATCCGCAGGAATGGGAAGATGCAGGCTTCCGTGACATTTTCGCGGGCCCGGGCCTCAAGCTGGCCGAATGGCCAGATAACGCTGCGGGCCGCACTCCACTTGCCGACCTCGCTATTAAAATAGAAGCAATGACCGATCAGTCCCGCACCGTTCATCTTCGTGCGAACACAGCGCGCGGCCGCCTCATGCTGGCCGCGCTCGACGCATGAGGCTCGAGCACCCCGCACGCCGCCGGCTGCTGAAAGCCGGCAGCCTGGTACTGCTGCTCGGCGTCCAGGAAATCGCACGCGGCGCCACCATCGTGGCGGTGCGCGTCTGGCCTGCGGCCGACTACACGCGCGTCACGATCGAATCCGATGGCCGCCTGCAAACGCAGCAGCTCGTGGTCGGCAGTCCGCCACGGCTCGCGGTTGACATCGAAGGCATCGAACTCAACCCCGCGCTGCGCGAGCTGGTCGGCAAGATCAAGCCCGGCGACCCGTACATCAATGGCCTGCGCGTCGGGCAGAACGCGCCGACCGTGGTGCGCATCGTGTTCGACCTGAAGCAGGCCGTGGTGCCGCAGGTGTTCTCGCTGGCGCCGGTAGCAGCCTATCGGCACCGGCTGGTGCTCGACCTGTATCCGCAGCAGGCGGTCGATCCGATGGAAGCCCTCATCGCCGAGCGCCTGCGCGATGCGCCCGCCTCCACCGCGAAAGGCAATGCCGACACCGGCGTCGCCGGCATTGCACCGCGCGAGCTGTCGCGCCCCGGCGAGGCTCAGAACGCAACACGCGCGGCGCCGTCCGCTGTCGATCCCCTCGGCGAGTTGATGGCGCAGCAGTCGATGCGGCCCGGGCCGGCACTCTCCCCGCCCAGCGCAGGGCCGGGTCGCAACAACTCGCCACCCACGCTGATCGCGCCACCAACGCTGCCCCCCGTGGTGGGCAACGCGCCGATGCGGCCGCAAACGCCGCCGGCCGCGCCTGCGGCCCCGAGCGTGGCCACCGCCAGCCGCACCGACCGCCTCATCATCGTGGCGCTCGACCCCGGCCACGGTGGTGAAGACCCGGGCGCCATCGGCCCCGCCGGCACGCGCGAAAAAGACATCGTGCTGCAGGTGGCGTACAAGCTTCGCGACCGCATCAACGCAAGCAGCATCGGCGGCAGCCCGATGCGTGCCTTTCTCACGCGTGACGCCGACTTCTTCGTGCCGCTTGGCGTGCGCGTGCAGAAGGCGCGCCGCGTGCAAGCCGACCTGTTCGTGAGCATTCATGCCGACGCGTTCACCACGCCGGCCGCGCGCGGCGCCAGCGTGTTTGCGTTGAGCCAGGGCGGCGCTTCGAGCAGCGCCGCACGCTGGCTGGCCAACAAGGAAAACGAAGCCGACAAAGTCGGCGGCATCAATGTCGGCAGCCACGAGATGCAGGTGCAGCGCGCGCTGCTCGACATGAGCACCACGGCGCAGATCAACGACAGCCTGAGGCTTGGCAGCGCGATGCTCGGCGAGATCCGCAACGTCGGGCGGCTCCACAAGGCCCAGGTCGAGCAGGCCGGCTTCGCGGTGCTGAAGGCGCCCGACATTCCGAGCGTGCTGGTCGAAACCGCATTCATCAGCAATCCCGAGGAAGAAGCCAACCTGCGCAGCGTCAGCTACCAGGACAACCTCGCCGATGCTCTCATGCGGGGCATTCATCGCTACTTTGCGCAGAATCCGCCGCTGGCGCGCAGCCGACAGCTGTAGACCGCACCAGCCCGCACACAGCCCGCGCCGTGTCGCGCAGCGACCCGCGGCAAATGCCTACAAGCGGGCGCCCCCGCCTTCGCAGAATGGTTTCATCCATTCAAAACGAAAGGTGGATCCCATGAAGACACGTCTCTGGATCACGGCAGCAGCCGCTACATCGGTCATTGCGCTGGCTGGCTGTGCCGCTGGCCCGAATCAACAGCTTGGCATCGGCGCTGGCGCTGTGGGTGGCGCACTGGTCGGAAACGCCATTGGTGGCAACACCGCCTCGACCGTCGGCGGCGCTGCCATCGGCGGGTTGATCGGCAACGAAGTTGGCCGCAATGCCGACCAGCGCAACTACGACAACAGTCGCCGCGGCTACTACCCGAACAACGGTTACTACCCTAACAACGGCCCGCGCTATTGAGTTTTCAGGAGCCGTTCGGGCTCCTGGAAAGAAAAAGGCGTGTCATCGACACGCCTTTTTTTGTTGAAGAGGATGCTTGCAGCTCAGGCGGAAGGCCGCGCCGCAGCCGCAGCCATGGCCAGAAAGGTTTGCGTCATCGCCATCGCGCGCGTCGACCACCGGTGGTTGGACGGATGGTCGTCTTCCGGCACTGGCAGCGGCAGGCGAATGGCAGAGCCGATGTGCTCGAGCAGATCGGCGTATTCGGCGCTGTCGGTATGGGGTGATTGCATGGTGTCGATGCTACGCACTGGAAGCCGGCGCGCAACTGGCCGCACGGCATAGGAAGTCGAGTCCGCGGCAGTAAGTCACTGAATCACGTGCGATCAGCGCACACGGCGGCGCGATATGGCTGCGCGATACGGAATTCAGGGCGCTGCTCCCGCGCCGCGCTCGGCCCGCCCCGCACGCCAGGCGCCGAACAGCGCGATCAGCCCCGGCACGAAGATCAGCGCCCAGATGATCTTGTCCAGGTGCTCTCGTACGAATGGCAGATTGCCGAAGAAGTAGCCGGCGGTCGCGATGCCCAGCACCCAGATCAGAGCGCCGATCACGTTGTATGCGGTGAATCTGGAGCGGCTCATGTCGGCCACGCCCGCCACGAACGGCGCAAACGTGCGAATGAACGGCATGAAGCGCGCGAGAACCACGGTGATGGCGCCGTACCGCTCGTAGAACGCGTGCGCCTGATCGAATGCCTTGCGGTTGAAGAAGCGCGAGCTCTCCCACTGGAACACCTTGGGCCCGATGTAGCGGCCGATGCTGAAGTTGCACTGGTCCCCGAGAATCGCCGCGGCGATCAGCACCGCGCACGCGATAGGAAAACTCATCAGTCCCACACCGCACAGTGCACCGACGATGAACAGCAGCGAGTCACCCGGCAGGAACGGCATCACCACCACGCCGGTTTCGACGAACACGATCAGGAACAGCAGCGCATACACCCAGGGGCCATAGGCGGTCACGAAGGCTTCGAGGTGTTTGTCGACATGCAGGATGAAGTCGACGAGAAAGCTGATGAGTTCCATGGGCGCCGATTATCCTTGCCCGCACGACGCCGATTGGCCCGCGGTGTGCCCGATGCCCGGCCGCTCCTAAAATCCCGCCGTGAACGCTCCCCTGCCCCTCGCCTCCGCGCGCCGCCCGATCCGCGAACTGCCCGACGACCTGATCAGCCAGATCGCGGCCGGCGAGGTGGTCGAGCGGCCGGCCTCTGTGGTGCGCGAACTGCTCGACAACGCACTCGATGCCGGCGCGCGCGAGATCACGGTGCGGCTCTCCGCCGGAGGCGTGCGGCTGATTTCGGTGGAAGACGATGGCCAGGGCATTCCGCGCGACGAGCTCACAGTAGCGCTGCGCCGCCATGCCACCAGCAAGATCGCGAGCCTCGGCGAACTCGAAACGGTCGGCACGATGGGCTTTCGCGGCGAGGCGCTGGCCGCGATCAATGCGATTGCCGACCTCTCGCTGCTCTCGCGCGCAGCCGGTGCCGACGCGGCCTGGGCACTCGACGGCCGCACCGGCGAACTGCGCCCGGTGGCGCGCGCCGTTGGCAGCACGCTCGAAGTGCGCGAGCTGTTCTACGCGACGCCGGCGCGCCGCAAATTCCTGAAAACCGATGCCACCGAGCTCGCGCACTGCGTCGAAGCGGTGCGCCGCCATGCGCTTGCGCGGCCCGACGTGGGCTTTGCGATCTGGCACGAAGGCAGGCTGGTCGAGCAATGGCGCGCCGCCGCGGGCGCCGACGTGCGGCTGCAGCGGCTGGCCGACGTGTTGGGCGACGAGTTCGTGGCGCAGAGCGTGGCGATCGAACACCAGGGCGGCGCGGTGCGCGTGCTCGGACGCGCCGGCATTCCCGATGCCGCGCGCTCGCGCGCCGACCAGCAGTTCTTCTATGTCAATGGCCGCTTCGTGCGCGACAAGGTATTGGCCCATGCGGTGCGCAGCGCCTACGAAGACGTGCTGCACGGGCACCGCCAGCCGGTTTACGCGCTGTACCTCGAAATCGACCCGGCGCGGGTGGACGTCAACGTTCACCCGACCAAGATCGAAGTGCGCTTTCGCGATGGGCGCGAGATCCACCAGGCCGTGCGCCATGCGCTCGAGAACGCACTGGCCGCGCCACGCGCCGGCGAAGCGGTCACTCCGGCTGCCACGCCGTTCTTCAAACCGCACACAGCCGCAGCGCCCGCGCAATGGACGCAGCCCGCCATCCATTTCGCCGCGGAGCGCGGCCTGGGCGATGCTGCGGCGATGTGGCCGGAGCGCCGTGTCGACGGGGCTGCGCCGGTGGCGCTTCAGCCAGTGACGCTTCAGCCGTCGGCGCCTGCGCCGTTGCCCGCCAATGACGACGCCTGGCCGCTCGGCCGCGCCATCGCGCAGTTGCAGGGCATCTACGTGTTGGCCGAAAACAGCCAGGGCCTGGTGATCGTCGACATGCATGCCGCGCACGAACGCATCGTCTACGAACGGCTCAAGACCCAGCTCGACGGCGCGGCCATCACCAGCCAGCCGTTGCTGATTCCAGCCACCTTCGCCGCCACGCCGCAGGAAGTGGCCACGGCCGAGGCCTGCGCCGCGGTGCTGCCCACATTGGGGCTGGAGATCACGCCGTTTTCGCCGCGCACCTTGGCGGTGCGTGCTGTGCCCGGCACGCTGGCCGACGGCGACCCGGTCGAGCTGGCGCGCAGCGTGCTGGCCGAGCTGGCCCAGCACGACGCCAGCACGGTGGTGCAGCGGGCCCAGAACGAGCTGCTGTCGACCATGGCCTGCCACGGCGCCGTGCGCGCCAACCGCCGGCTCACGCTCGACGAAATGAATGCCCTGCTGCGCCAGATGGAGGCCACGGAGCGCTCCGACCAGTGCAACCACGGCCGCCCGACCTGGCGGCAGGTGTCGATCCGCGACCTGGATACCTTGTTCCTGCGCGGCCGGTAACACGGGGAAACCTTTGTCAGCGAAAGGGCGGGCACGGGCGTTGCATGGCTTCGTTCGCGGCTTTTGCTGGCTGGCCGCAGGAACTTCCGAGCCAGCCTGCTCTCCTTCTGGCACCCATGAAACGTTGGTCCCTGTTCGCTTCGGCCACCGCTGCCCTCGCTTTGCTCGCGGGAGGCTGCTCCACCCTCGATGAGCGTCAGCGCGAGTGGATTTTCCAGCCGAGCGACATGAGCTGGGGCAATAGCGCCGACCAGACGGCCGGGATGGAAGACGTCTGGATCGACTTCAAGTCCTCCCTGACCGGCGAGCCGGCCCGCCTGCACGGGCTCTGGCTCGGCGGCGCACCGGAATCGGCCGACACCCCCGTGCTGCTCTACCTGCACGGCGCGCGCTACAACGTGGCCGGCTCGGCCCCTCGCATCCGGCGCATGCATGAGCTCGGTTTCTCGGTGCTGGCGGTCGATTACCGCGGTTTCGGCAAGAGCACCAAGGAACTGCCGTCCGAGGAATCGGCCCGCGAAGACGCCCGGGCAGCCTGGGCATGGCTCGCCGCGCGGCACCCCGAGCAACGCCGTTACATCTTCGGACATTCGCTCGGCGGCGCCATCGGCATCGACCTCGCAGCCCATGTGAAGGACGAAAGCGGCACCATCGTCGAAGGCACGTTCACCTCGATCTCCGACGTGGTCAGCAGTTTCAAGTGGGGCTGGCTGCCGTTCGGCCCTTTCATCACCCAGCGCTTCGAGTCGCTGAACAAGGTCAAGGACATCGGTGCGCCGCTGCTGGTGGTGCATGGCGCGCTCGACAACCTGATCCGGCCGGAGCTCGGCCGCAAGCTCTATGACGCGGCCACCGTGCCCAAGCTGTTCGTGCTCGTGAAGGGTGGCTCGCACCACAGCACCAACACGGTGGGCGAGCAGCAGTACAAGGCCGCGCTGGAGCAGTTCTTCCGGCTGAAGCCGCCTGCCCTCGAACCGCCAACGCTCACGGCCCGCCAGCGCTTCCTGCGCACACGCCTGCGCGGCTGAGCCCGGGCGCCAATGGGCGCCGCGCGGCTGCGTGCCGCCTTTGTTACGCTCGGGTGGATGCTCTCCACTGTCGCACCGGCCGCCCCCTCCTTGCGCCACGCGCGCTTCGGCGCCGTCCGCGCCCAGCCGTGAACACCCCCTGGCTCGGCATTGCAGGCCCGACCGCCTGCGGCAAGACGGCGGCTGCGCTGGCCCTGGCACGCGTGCGTCCGGTCGAAATCGTCAGCGTCGATTCGGCACTGGTCTATCGCGGCATGGACATCGGCACGGCCAAGCCGAGCGCGGCCGAGCTGGCCGAAGTGCCGCACCACCTGATCGACATCCGCGACCCGAGCGAGAGCTACAACGCCGCCGCCTTCGTGGCCGACGCGAGGCGGCTGATCGGCGAGATCCGCGCGCGCGGCCGGCTGCCGCTGCTGGTGGGCGGCACCATGCTGTACTTCAAGGCGCTGATCGACGGCATCGACCCGATGCCGGCAGCCGACCCCGCCGTGCGCGCGCAGCTCGATGCCGAAGGCGCCGCGCACGGCTGGCCGGCGATGCACGCGAGGCTGGCCGAGGTCGACCCTGTGACCGCGGCCCGGCTCGCGCCCAACGACAGCCAGCGCATCCAGCGTGCGCTCGAGGTGTGGCATGCGAGCGGCCAGCCGCTCTCGCACTTTCATGCCGCAAAAGCGATGGCAACCGACGCCCATTCAACGGGCGCCGCAGCCATTCTTTCCCTCGAGCCCACGGATCGCGCGTGGTTGCACGCGCGCATCGCGCAGCGCTTCGACACGATGCTCGCGGCCGGTTTCCTCGACGAGGTGCGCGCGCTGCGAGCGCGTGGCGATCTGCAACCCGACATGCCGTCGATGCGCTGCGTCGGCTACCGCCAGGCTCTCGAGTTTCTGGAGGGCCATGGTTCGATGACCGAACTGCGCGAGCGCGGCATCGCCGCCACGCGCCAACTGGCCAAGCGCCAGATCACCTGGCTGCGCAGCATGCCGACCCGCCGCGTGATCGCAGCCGACGCACCGGATGCGGTGGCGCAACTCGTGCAGGCCGCGCAGGGCATCGAATGAGCCTTCAGATCCAGAACCTCGGCAAGCACTACGGTGAAGCCGCCGTGTTCGAGCACGTGTCGCTCGAAGTCGCGGCGGGCGAATTCGTCGCGATCGTCGGAGAGTCGGGCGTCGGCAAATCGACGCTGCTCAACTGCATGGCCGGCCTCGACAGCTGGGATGCCGGCACGGTGCGGCATGACGGCATCGACCTCGGCACACTCGACGATGAGGCGCGTGCGCTCTGGCGCCGACGCCATGTGGGCTTCGTGTTCCAGGCCTTCCATGTGCTGCCGCACCTCGACGTGGCGCAGAACGTGGCACTGCCGTTGATGCTGCTGGGCCAGCACGACGAGGCGCGCGTGCAACGCATGCTTGCTGTCGTCGGCCTCGAGGGGCTCGGCAGCCGGCTGCCACAACAGTTGTCGGGCGGGCAGTTGCAGCGTGTGGCGATCGCGCGGGCGCTGGTGCATCGACCCGGCCTGCTGCTTGCCGATGAACCCACCGGCAACCTCGACCCGACCACAGCCGCGCGCGTGATGGATGTGCTGGCCGCGCAGGTGCGCGAGCACAACACATCGCTGGTGCTGGTGACGCATTCCGAGGCGGCCGCGGCCAGGGCCGACCGGGTGCTGCATTTGAGCGCCGACGGCATCGCGCCCTGAGCTCTTTTTAGGCGCCGACACCGGTCGCCAGGGCCCGCAGAAGACGCCCCGGTCAGGCGATGAACCCAAAAGTAAGTCGAACGAATTACGGTCGTCCGAAAAAGTCAAGAAATATTTTTCAAAAGTTGTGCAACAGTCATTCAGAAACGCTTTGTGACATTCATACTCGGGGCTAGACAGCAGGAAATCGATATGCCCAGCTTGCGTGAGGAATACCGCGAAGTCACAGACGCCCTTGAAAAGGCGTATCTGGCGGACAAGGCTGCCTACGAAATCCTGCCGCGCCGCAGCAAGGATTTCTGGGCGCTGCAGCCGCCGCAATCGTGGCCGACCGCACCTGAATTCAAGGACTGGTTCATGGCCCGGCTGGCATTGCTGGAAGCCGAACAGCGTGTGATCAAGATGCTGCGCGCGCGCTGCGAACTGATTCGCCACCACCTCGGCCGCGCCACCAGCCCGTTGCATCAGCGCACCGCGAACTACCCGGCCTACGTTGAGCAGATCGTCGACACCGTGCCCGACGACCTGCATCTGGCCGACTACCTGCGCATGCCGCAGGTCGGCGGCGAGCTGCCCGCTGCGGCAGCAGCCACCGCAACGACGCCTGCCCGCCCGGTCGCGCAGGCGCACTGACCGGCGCTCGGCCCGCTCAGCGCGGGCGCCACATCCGGAACCGCTGTTCCGGCCCGATCTCGAAGTAGTCCGCCGGCCCGCCGCCGCGCAGGATCGGCCGTGCGGCAGCAGTGTCGTAAACGCCGTCTTTCAGCAATGCGCGGTCGATGTGCACCGCCACCACTTCGCCCAGCACCATCCACGTGTCGACCGGCGCACCGTCGGCGCCCTGCAGCTGGAACGACTGCGTGAGCCGGCATTCGAACGCCACCGGGCTTTCGGCCACGCGCGGCGGTGCAACCAGCCGCGAGGGTGCCTGGGTCAAACCGGCCAGTTCGAACTCGTTGACCTCGGGCGGCACAGCCGCACAACTCGCGTTCATCTGCTCGGCCAGCGGGCGTGTGGCGAGGTTCCACACGAACTCGCGCGTCTGCTGCACGTTGCGCACCGTGTCCTTGTAGCCGATGCTCGCAAAACCGACGATCGGCGGCGTGTAGTTGAAGCCGTTGAAGAAGCTGTAGGGCGCGAGGTTCACGCCGCCATCGGCCCCGCGCGACGAGATCCAGCCGATCGGACGCGGGCCGACGATGGCGTTGAACGGGTCGTGCGGCAGGCCATGGCCCAGCCGCGGTTCGTAGAAATGCATTTCGGTGTGCGTCATCTCGTTCATGCCCCGCCCAACAGCGCCGCATAACGCGCCAGGTCGACATTGCCGCCGCTCACGATGACGCCGACGCGGGCCCCGCGAATCGCATCGCCTGCCGCACAGGCCGCGGCAAACGCCAGGCAGCCGGTCGGCTCGACCACCATCTTCATGCGCTCGGCAAAGAAGCGCATCGCATCGACCAGCTGTGCATCGCTGACCGTCAGGATGTCGGTGATGTCGCGCCGGATGATGCCGAAGGTGTAGTGGCCGAGGTGCTGCGTCTGGGCACCGTCGGCGATGGTTTTCGGGGTCTCGATGTGCACGATCTCGCCCTTGCGCAGCGACTGCTGGCCATCGTTGCCGGCTTCCGGCTCGACGCCGTACACCGCGCATTGCGGCGCCAGCGCCCGCGCAGCCAGTGCACTGCCGCTCGTGAGGCCGCCGCCGCCCAGGCACACATAGAGCGCGTCGAGCGGGCCGGCCTCCTCGATCAGTTCCTTCACCGCCGTGCCCTGCCCCGCGATCACGTCGGGATGGTCGTACGGCGGGATCAGCGTCATGCCGCGCTCTTCGGCAAGCCGCTTCGTGAGCGCCTCGCGGTCTTCGGTGAAGCGGTCGTACAGCACCACTTCGGCACCGTAGCCGCGCGTGGCGGCGAGCTTGGCCGCGGGCGCATCGTGCGGCATCACGATCACGGCCGGCATGCCGAGCAGCCGCGCCGACAGCGCCACGGCCTGCGCGTGGTTGCCCGACGAGAAGGCGATCGCGCCGGCCTTGCGCTGGCCGGCATCGAACTTCGACAACGCGTTGAACGCGCCGCGGAACTTGAAGGCGCCCATGCGCTGGAAGTTCTCGCACTTGAAGTAGAACTGCGCACCCTGGCGCGCATCGGCCGTGGCCGAACGCAGCACAGGCGTGCGGTGGGCATGGCCCTCGAGCCGCGCGGCGGCGGCGACAACATCGTCGTAGGTTGGGAGCTGGAGCATGGGCAACGCGGGCGGGTGGAAAAGTGCTGCCGACGATAGCCCATTGCGCCGCGCGGCGAGCGCCCTTCAAAAAATGCCCGGCGCCGCTGTCGAAACAAGCGGTGCCGGCACGTCATGGAGGCGAGCCATACTGCTCGCAACCTCTTTGATCAGGAGTACCCCATGCAATACATGCTGATGTTCTACGTGACCCCCGACGACCTCGCCAAGTACGGCGACGAACGGGCCGATGCCCACAAGGCCAGCTGGATGGCCTATGTGGGTGCGATCTCCCAGTCGGGCATCACGCTCAGCGGCGAGGGGCTGTTGCCGCCCTCCACCGCCACCTCGCTGCGCGTGCGCGGCGACAAGCGCCAGGTGCAGGACGGTCCCTTCGCCGACACCAAGGAACAGCTCGGCGGCTACTTCATCATCGAAGTGCCGCACCTCGATGCCGCGCTCGAATGGGCGGCACGTGCGCCTTGCGCCTCGACCGGCGGGGTCGAAGTACGGCCCGTGATGCCGCGCGAGTCGATGTGAATTCCGGGGCGGCACGCGCTGCCGCCGAACGCGCGGCGCGCGACTCCTACGGGCGACTGCTGTCGATCCTGTCGGCGCGCACGCGCGACATCGCCCTGGCCGAGGACGCGCTGGCCGACGCTTTCGAAAGCGCGCTCGAAAGCTGGCCGCGCACCGGCGTGCCGGACAACCCCGCGGCCTGGCTCGTCACCACCGCACGGCGCAAGACACTCGATGTGTGGCGCCATGACCAGGTGCGCGAGGCGGCGGCGCACACGCTGCACCTGCTTGCTGACGAGTTCACCGAAAGCGAAGCCACCGGCGCCGTGCCCGACGAGCGGCTGCGGCTGCTGTTCGTCTGTGCCCACCCGGCCATCGACGCCGCGGCGCGCACTCCGCTGATGCTGCAGACCGTGCTGGGCCTCGACGTGCAACGCATGGCCGGCGCCTTCCTCACCGCGCCGGCCACGCTGGGCCAGCGACTGGTGCGCGCCAAGGCGCGTATTCGCCAGGCCGGCATTCCGTTCGAGTTTCCCGAGGCGCGCGAACTGCCGGATCGGCTGCAGGATGTGCTCGACGGCATCTATGCCGCCTACGGCACCGGTTGGGACGATGTCGACGGCACCGACAGCACGCGCCGCCTCAGCACCGAAGCGATCGAGCTCGGCGCGCTGCTGTGCCGTTTGATGCCCTCGGAGCCCGAACCGCTGGGCCTGCTCGCGCTGATGCTGTTCTGCGAAGCGCGCACGCAGGCTCGGCGCGACGCCGCCGGCGCCTACGTGCCGCTCGACGCGCAGGACACCTCGCGCTGGGCCATGCCGATGGTGGCCGAGGCCGAGCGCGCGCTGCAGCATGCAGCCACCCTGTCGTCGCCCGGCCCGTACCAGCTGGAAGCGGCAATCCAGTCGGCGCATACGCAGCGTTGCCTCGGCGCCGAAGTGCCGGCCGCAGCGCTCGTGACGCTCTACGACGGCCTGCTCGCACTGCGGCCCGGCGTGGGCGCACAGGTCAGCCGCTGCTGCGCGGTGGCACGCGCGGAAGGTGCGGCGGCGGGCCTGGCGGCACTCGACGCGCTCGATGCCGGGATGGTGGCTGGCTACCAGCCGTGGTGGGCGGCGCGCGCCCATATGCTGGTGGAAACGGGCCGCCGCGGCGAAGCCCGCATCGCCTACCAGCGCGCGATCGGCCTCGCGGCGCAGCCCCAGGTGCGTGCGCATCTGGCGCGCATGGCGGCTGCCGCAGCCTGAGGCGCCCGGCACAATCGGGCCATGCGCGCCCTGCTCTCCACCTTCTCCTGGCAGGAGCTGCGCCATCACCCGTGGCGCAATGCCGCCGCCGTGGTGGCGGTGATGCTGGGCGTAGCACTGGCTTTCTCGGTGCACCTGATCAACGCCTCGGCGCTCGACGAGTTCTCGAGCGCGGTGCGTTCGGTCAACGGCCAGCCCGATCTGGAGCTGCGCGCCTCGCAGGGCAGCTTCGACGAGGCGCTGTTCACGCGCGTGGCACGCGATCCGCGCGTAGCGCTCGCCAGCCCCGTGGTCGAAATCAACACGCTCGCATTGGCGCCGGCCCTGGCGGCGCCGCTGCCGATCCGCGTGATCGGCGTCGACGCGCTGGCGCTGCCGGCGATTGCGCCGGCCTTGATGCCGCGGCCGGCGTCGGGCGCGCCGCGCTTCGCGCTGTTCGCGCCGGGCCAGGTGTTCCTCAATGCCGCGGCGCGCACCGCGCTGGGCGATGTGGCGACGATCGAACTCAAGGACGGCGCGACGCAGCACCGCGTGCAGGTCGCCGGCAGCGTGGCAGCTGGCGGCGCCGCGCTGGCGGTGATGGACATCGGCGCCGCGCAGGATCTGTTCCAGCGCGGCGGACGGCTCACGCGCATCGACCTGCGGCTCGCCGCCGGCACCGACCGCGGCGCGTTCGTGCAGTCGCTACAGCAGTCGCCCGGTTGGCCGGCAGCAGTTCAGATCGCCGAGCCCGGCGATGCGGCGCAGCGCGTGAGCAACCTGTCGCGCGCCTACCGCGTCAACCTTACTGTGCTGGCACTGGTGGCGCTGTTCACCGGCGCGTTTCTCGTGTTCTCGGTGCTGGCGCTCAGCGTGACCAAGCGCGCACAGCAGTTCGCGCTGCTCGGTGTGCTGGGGCTCACGCCGAAGCAGCGGCTGCGGCTGGTGCTGGTGGAGTCGCTGGTGCTCGGCATGGTCGGCAGCCTCGCGGGGATCGCGCTCGGCACTGCACTGGCCGCGTTTGCGCTGCGCGTGCTGGGCGGGGATCTCGGAGGCGGCTACTTCGCCGGTGCGGCGCCGTCGCTGCAATGGAGCACCGCGGCCGCAGGGGTCTACGGCACGCTCGGCATGCTGGCCGCGATGGTCGGTGGCTGGTATCCGGCGCGTGCAGCCCAAGGGTTGCCGGAAGCCCAGACGCTCAAAGGGTTGGGCGCTGCACCGGCCGCGTCAGGACGGCACTGGATCGCGATCCTGTTGATCGCTGCCGGCACCCTGCTGGCAGGCGCTCCAGCCGTTTTCGGCATGCCGATTGCGGCCTACTTGTCGGTCGGACTGCTACTGGTGGGTGGCATCACCGGGCTGCCGGGTTTGATCGCGCTCGTTTACGACCGGCTGGCGCCGAGGGTGGCGCGGCGCCTGCTGCCGCTCCTGGCCGTGGAGCGCGCGCGGCGCATGCGCGGCACCGCCGCCGTGGCGGTGAGCGGCGTGGTGGCGAGCCTGAGCCTGGCCGTGGCGCTCACCGTGATGGTCGCGAGTTTTCGCGATTCGGTAACGCGCTGGCTCGACGTGGTGCTGCCAGCCGACCTCTACCTGCGCGCGGCCAACGTCGGCACCTCCAGCGGGCCCAGCGACACCGGCGCCTTCGCACCCGCACTGGTACAGGCCATCGCGCAGGTGCCCGGCGTGGCGCGCGTCGGCACGGTGCGCGCACGGCCGGTGTCGCTGGTGTCGACACAGCCGCCGGTGATGCTGCTGGCGCGCAGCTTCGATGGGGAAGCATCGCAGTCGCTGCCGTTGATGGGCGATGCGCTGCCAGTGCCTGCAGGGCAGATCGGCGTCTACGTGAGCGAGGCGATGGTCGACCTGTACGGCGCAAGGCCCGGCACGGTGTTCGCGCCTCTCTCCAAGGCATTCGGGACCTCGGCGACTGCAGGCACGGCGCAGCCCGCCGTCTTTTTCGTCGCCGGCGTCTGGCGCGACTACGTGCGGCAGTTCGGCTCCATCGTGCTCGACTCGCGCGATTTCGAACGGCTCACCGGCGACCGCAGCGTCAACGACGTGTCGCTCTGGCTCGCACCCGGCGCGACCGAAGCGCAGGTGCAGCAGTCCATCCGCGCGCTGATCGCGCAGCAGCAGCCGGCCGGCGGCGCTGTCGAGTTCGCATCGGTCGGCCAGTTGCGCGCCACCTCGCTGCGCATCTTCGACCGCAGCTTCGCCGTCACCTACTGGCTGCAGGCGGTGGCCATCGCGATCGGCCTGTTCGGCGTCGCCGCGAGCTTCAGCGCGCAGGTGCTGGCACGGCGCAAGGAGTTCGGCCTGCTCGCGCACCTGGGCTTCACGCGGCGCCAAGTGCTGGCAGTGGTGGCCGGCGAAGGCGCGGCCTGGACGGTGATCGGAGCCTTCGCCGGGCTGGCACTGGGACTGGCCGTATCGGTGGTGCTGGTGAAAGTGGTCAACCCGCAGAGCTTCCACTGGACCATGGACATGCTGGTACCTTGGGGCCGCCTGCTCGCGCTGTGTGCGGCAGTGGTCGCGGCCGGCACGATCACGGCCTGGCTGGCGGGCCGTGCGGCGGCGGGGCAGGATGCGGTGCTGGCGGTAAAGGAGGATTGGTGAGCGCTGCTCCCGCTCAGCAGGCGTTCGGGTTCTTCGCCATCAGCGAGCTGGGCAGTTCGGCGCGCTGGGTGCTCATGCTGCACAGGCTCTGCCTGCCCCCAGGATTTCCTCTTCAGACGGAAGTTTCCCAATCCCCGCCAACCCCTCGGCCGCGCACTCCACATAGGCCCACCGCACGATCCCCGTGCGGTCGATCATGAACAGCCCCTTCAGCTGCGGCCATTGCCGCTCGACGTCGCCCTGGTCGGCCGGTGTGAACGCGTAGCCGTCCCGCTCCTGCAGCACCTTGCCCGCCTGCGAGATCGGCAGCGGCTCGGGCAGCTCGCCGGTGGGGTTGATGCGCACCGTCTCCATCGCTTCCAGCAAGGCCGGCGTGACCTCCGGCTTCGGGATGCCATAGGCACGGTGGGTCGAGAGCGCGGGGTCGGCGGCCAGGGCCAGGCGCGTGGGCCTGAACTTGAAATACAGGCGCGCGTTCTCCGGCGCGGTGGCCACCACCGCCAGGCTCTCGACGCCCATGGCCTTGAGCCGGCCCTCGAAGGCGCCGAGCTGCACCAGCTGTCGGCGGCAGAAGGGGCACCACAGGCCCAGCAGCAGCGACAGGAAGAGCGGGCTGCGTCCACGGTAGTCGTCGAGCGAGATGAGGCCGCTGCCGGCGATCGCCGGCAGGGCAAAGCCCGGCGCCAGCTCGCCGGGTGCCACGGGTTGCGTTGTGATGGCCATGATGGAGCGACTCCTTCCTGCAGTTCAGCATAGGAACGGAAGGACGACCAGCGCGTCGGGATCGAGGCCCGCCCGCTCGCAGGTGTCCTGGGCCAGCGCCATGTAGCGCTCGGCCTGCACGCCATCATCAACGTCGAGGTACAAGGTTGCAAGCCCTTCATAGCAGGGAAAAAGTAACTGAGGCTCGGCGCTGGTCTCGGCCAGGGCCAGCGCCTCCTGGTAATGGCGCAGCGCGCGCGCCGATTCGCCGTGGCACTGGTAGATCTGGGCCAGCACCACCAGCGAGACGGCCAGGTGGTCCAGCTGGCCGGTACTGCGGTCGATGCGGATGGCGGTGTTGGCCGCGTCCACGCCGCGCTCGTCGCAGCGGTTGGTGAGGGTGCAATACGCCACCGCCAGGTTGGCCGACAGGCGCGACTGCAGGCCGAGGTCGCCGATGCGCCTGGCCGTCTGCAGGCCGCGCTCGCAGGCCTCGATGGCGCGCTGCGGGGCGCTGGAGCTGTAGAGCACGCCCAGGTTCGACAGGGCCCGGCATTCGGCCTGGGGCAGATCCACCGCACGCGCCACCGCGACGCTGCGCTCGAGCCGGTCGACGGCCTCGTCGAGCCGGTCCAGCCGGGCCAGGGCCACACCCTGGATGTTGAGCGAGAGCGCGACCGCGGCACGCAGGTTGCGGTGCTCCTCCTCGTCGGCGGGCTGCTGCGCTTCGAGCGCCTCCAGGTGGCCGAGCGCGCGCCCGGTCCAGTCCAGGGCGCCGTGGTTGTCGGCGTTGCGAAAGTGCAGCTCGCCCATCTTCTGGTAGAGCCAGGCGCGCTCGATGTGCGGGGCGGCGCCGTCCATGAGCGCAAGACCCGTCGCCAGGCATTGCTGGGCCTCGGCGCGTTCGCCGGACTCCCAGCGCAGGGCCGAGAGCTTGCGCAGCAGGCGGGCCTCGGCCACGCGGTCGCCGCTGTGCGACCGGCCTTCGCGCGCAGCGCCCAGGTGCCGGGTGGCCTCGGCGATGCGGCCGGCGGGCGCGAGCACGTCGCCCAGGCGCTCGCGCACATCCAGGCGCTGGTCCTGCGTGCCCTCGCAGGCCTCCAGGGTGTCGAGCGCAAGCTGGTAGTCGCGGATGGCGTCGGCATTGGCGTAGGCGCCGCGCGCCCAGTCACCGGCGGCGACCAGGTAGTGCGCGCCGCGCGCCTTGTCCGCGCCCAGGCGGAAGTGGTGGGCCAGGGCCTGCAGCGCCTCGAGCTGCCGGGGCGCGCCGCCGCACTGCGCCTCGAGCGCCTGGCCGATGCGGGTGTGCAGCTCGGTGCGCCGGCGCAGCAGCAGGCTCTGGTAGGCCACCTCCTGGAACAGGCCGTGGCGAAAGCGGAACTCGCGGCCGTCCGATGCCGGCACGACAGCGAGCAGGCCGGCATCGACCAGTCCGTCCAGCGCTTCCGGCAGCGCCGGGGCGGCGCTCGCGACGGTACGCAGCAGCGCCTCGGCGAAGTTGGGCCCGATCACCGCGGCCTCGCGCAGGGCCAGGCGCGCGGGGGCGGGCAGCCGGTCGATGCGGCCCAGCAGCAACCCGTGGATGGTCGAGGGCACCTGCGCTGCCGTCGCGCGCGGACTGCAGGTCCAGCCCTCCGCCCCATGCGACAGCAGGCCGTCGGCGATCAGCGCGCGCGCCATCTCCTCGAGGAAGAGCGGGTTGCCACCGGCATGTTCGACGATGCGCCGGCGCAGCGCCGCGGGCAGCGCGCCTTGGGAGCTGCCGAACAGCGCATCGAGCATGGCCTCGCTGCAGCGCGCCGACAGGGGCTCGAGCCGCAGCACGGTCTGCGCCGCCGCGGCCTCGGCCCAGGCCTCGAGCGCGGGCGCCGGGCGCTGCGTCACCAGCAGCATGAAGGGCCGCTCGCGCAGCCGCTCCAGCAGGAAGTGCAGCAGCTCGAGGGAGGCGGCATCGGTCCAGTGCAGGTCCTCCACGATCATCATCACCGCGCCCTGCTGCAGCCGGCGTTCGACCACCGCGTACACGGCGGCGAAGATCTGTTGCTTGAGCTGCTCCGGGTCCAGGTAGCGGGTGTGCACATCCTCGGCCTCGAGGCCCAGCACGTAGCCGAGGAAGGCCGAGAGCTGCTGCGTCTCGGCCGCCTGCGCGCCCAGGACGGTCAGACCCGCTGCGACTTTCTGCCGCGCCACGTCCGGAGCGTCCTGCGCACTCACGCCGTAGGCGTCGCGCAGCAGCGCTGCCGGCACGCCGTAGGCGCGCTCGCCGAGCGAGGAACAGGCGGCGCGGCGCATGGCGACGCCCTCCAGCCGGCCCTGCGCCGCGAGCTGCTCCAGGAACTCCGATAGCAGCCGGGTCTTGCCGGTGCCCGCCTCGGCCACGATGCGCAGCAGGTTGCTGTGGCCGGCACGCACCTGGTCGAAGCGCTCGTGCAGCAGTTGCAGCTCGGCGCCGCGGCCGATCAGCGCGCTGGCCAGCCCGTGCGCCTGCAGGCCGCGCGTCGGCCGCGGGGCCGACAGCGCGGCCCCGAGGCGCCATGCCGCCATCGGCTGCGCCATGCCCTTGAGCGCCAGTTCGCCCACCGGCTCGAAATCGAAGGCATGCTGGGTCAGTTGCCAGGTCGTGCGGCTGACCAGGGTCTGGCCGGCGTCGGCCGCGCCCTGCAAACGCGCGGCGGCGTTCACCGTGTCGCCGGTGACAGCGTAGGCGCCGTCATCCTTCGATCCGAGCTGGCCCGCCACCACCGGCCCGGTGTGCACGCCGATGTGCAGGGCCAGCGGCCGGCCGAGGCGCGCCGCCCAGCGCCCGCTCAGCGCGCCGGCCTGGCGATGCAGCAGCAGCGCCGCGTTCAGCGCGCGCTCCGGGTCCTCCTCGTGTGCCACGGGCGCGCCGAACACGGCCATCACCGCGTCGCCGACGAATTTCTCGACGAAGCCGTCGAAGCGCCGGATGGTGGCGGCCATCAGCGCGAAGAGCTCGGTCTGCAGCGCGCGCAGCTCCTCGGCGTCCACCGTTTCGGCCAGCGCGGTGAAGCCCGACAGGTCGGCGAACAGCACCGTGACCATGCGGCGGTCAGATTCAGGCTCGGGTTCGGGGGAGGGTTCGGGGGCGGGAGGCGGGGCTGCGGCCAGCCGGGTCCCGCACCTCGGGCAGAAGGCGAATGTGCGATCGACATCGAATCCGCAGGCGGGGCAGGCCATGGCCCGGCCATGGTACTGCGGGGCCCCGGCGCGTGGCAGGGGGCGCGCCCTGCCCGCGGCGCGGATTCAGAGCAGCTCCTCGTTGACGAAGACCGAGACCACCGACAGGCGCAGCTGTGTGGCCCAGCTCAAGTTAGGCTCCTGCGCGAACACGACCGGCTCGGCACCGCCTGGGGCGATCCACTGCAGACCCTGGCCGCCGCCGTTGCTGCGGACTTCGTAGCTGAGGTGCTGGCGCTCGCCGCGCAGCAGGCTGGCCACCTGGCCGGCGAGCTCGGGGCTGTCGACGATCAGGCCCATCTCGGTGTTGCAGTGGGCCGAGCGGCGGTCCATGTTCATGGAGCCGATGTAGAGCCAGCGCGTGTCCACCACCGCCACCTTGGCATGCAGGCGGCCAAGCGAACCGCGCAGTTCGCCGGCGGCGGCACGCGTGTCCTCGGCGCCGGGCATCAGCTCGTACAGCGAAACGCCCATGTCCAGCAGAGCGCTGCGATAGCGGGCATAGCCAACGTGCACCAGCGGCTCGTCGGTGGTGGCGAGCGAGTTGGTCATGACCGAGACGCGCACCCGGCCGGCGGTGGCCTGCTTCAGGACGGCCATCGTGCGGCGGCTGGGCACGAAATAGGGCGAGGCCAGCAGCACTTCGGAGCGCGCGGATTGCAGCAACTCGAGCTTGCCGTTCATCACGGCGCCGTCGGTCGGGGAGGCATCGCCGCCGTTCGCCTTGGCGGGTGCGTCGGCAATCACGCGAACGCCGGCCATGTGCAGCGCGAGGCGGCCGCTCGCCAGCTGGGTGCCGACGCTGCTCTGGCCGAGCGGGTCGCGCGTCGCCACCGGCAACTCGGCGGTGTCGGCCTGCTGCACGGCGGCGTCGAACTGCTGGCGGGCCGCTTCCGGCGTGAGTGACGGGTCGACCAGGCGCTGGATCGGGTAGGCCTGCTCGCTGTTCCAGTAGCCGTCGAACACGGCCGACAGGGCCTGCACCGCGGGGCCGGCCGCCAGCATGTCCATGTCGATGAAGTTGGCGGGGCCGCTGCGGTCGAAGTACTCGTCGGCGATGTTGCGGCCACCGGTGACGGCGATCGCGTTGTCGGCCACCAACAGCTTGTTGTGCATGCGGCGGTTGATGCGCGAGAACTGGTGCGCCGAGAACAGCACGCGCGCGGCAACGCCGCCGTCGCGCACCGGCAGCGGGTTGAACATGCGCAGCTCGACGTTCGGGCGGGCGGCCAGGCCGACCAGCAGCGCGTCCTCGCCGGCGGCATGCAGGTCGTCCACCAGCAGGCGCACGCGCACGCCGCGCGCGGCGGCGGCGGCCAGCTCGCGCAGGAACTGGCGGCCGGAGGCGTCGTCGGCGATCTGGTAGTACTGCGCATCGATGCTCTTCTGGGCGGCGCGGGCCAGGGCGATGCGGGCCTCGAAGGCCTGGTCGCCGGCCGGCAGCAGGCGCAGGCCGGACTGTTGTTCGCCGGCGGCGGGCATGGAGGCGGTGGCCACGGCGGCCAGGCGGGTGTCGGCCACGTCGGTGCGGGCTTGCGAGACAGGCCGCTGCCCGGCGTCCGGCAGGCTGGCGCAGCCCACCAGCATCCCTGCCAGGACCAGCACGAAGGCTGCCGCCGCCAGCCGCAGATCGACCCGGGCCTGGCCCATCGCGATCAGCCGCAGGCCGAGGCAGTGAGCAATCAGAAGAGGGCTGCGGGTGAAAGAGGCGGTCATGGCGGACTCCATCTGGCTTGGGGGGCCGGTGAAATCGACTCGCGCCGGCCATGACTCCAATCTAGACAGAGCCCTCTTTTTTCTCGATGAAGCAGTGCGCAGCGCCGATGTGAACTGCGTCACACGCGGGGCGCGGTCGATAATCGTTCGTCACATCGGAGGGCCTCATGAATGCCGACGCCGAAGATCGCCTGCCCCAGCACCTGCTCGACGCCATCGCGCCGCACGGCCTGACGCGCGCGTTCCCCGCCAACGCGATCCTGATCAACGAGGGCGACAGCACCGACTCGCTCTACATCCTCCTCCGCGGCCGGGTGAAGATCTATGCCAGCTCGGACGAGGGCCGGGAGCTGGTGCTCGCCGAACATGGCCCGGGCGAGTATTTCGGCGAGCTCACGATCGACGGCGCGCCGCGCTCGGCCTCCATCAAGGTGCTGCAGGCCTGCACCTGCCGCGTGGTCCAGGGTTCGGAGTTGCGCCAGTTCCTGTCGGACCATCCCGACTTCGCCATGCACCTGACCCACAAGCTGATCCGCACCGTGCGGCGCCTGACCGAACAGGTGCGCAGCCTGGCGCTGCAGGACGTCTATGGCCGCATGGTGCGCGTGCTGATGGAGCTGTCCGAGCCGGAGGGCCCCGAGCGCGTGCTGCGCCACAAGCTGACGCAACAAGACATCGCCGACCGCGTCGGCTCCTCGCGCGAAATGGTCAACCGGGTGATGAAGGAGCTGAGCGCCGGCGGCTACATCGGGCAACGGGATGGCCGGCTGGTGATCCTGCGCAAGCTGCCGGCGGCCTGGTAGAAGCACTCTCTTCAATCGAGGATCACCACGCTGATGCGAAACCGGGCTCACATCCTTTTAAGGGTGATATCGACAATGCGCAAGTCGTACTCACCTGATTCCGCTGCCGTTTCGGCGCGTTGCTGAAATGACCGCACCCGCCTTGTCACGGCGTTGTCTCGTGCTGGCTGCGCTCGCGGCCCCGGCGGCTTGGGGCTTGCCGCCGCGCACGCTCACATTTCCGCGCGACTACGGCAGCCACCCCGAACTGCGCACCGAGTGGTGGTACATCACCGGCCATGTGGCTGCGGGCACACGCGGCTTCGGCTTCCAGGTGACGTTCTTCCGCTCGCGTGTCGACGAGACGCAGGGCATGCGCTCGGCCTTTGCGGCGAAGCAGCTCGTCTTTGCACACGCCGCCGTGACCGACCTGGCCGGCGGCAGGCTGCTGCACGACCAGCGCATCGCCCGCGCCGGCATGGGTGTGGCCGAAGCCTCTGAAACCGACACCCGTGTGCTGCTGCGCGACTGGTCGCTCGGCCGCGAGGCCGACGGCTACCACGCGCGCATACCGGCCGGCGAATTCACGCTCGACCTGCACTTTGCGCCGACGCAGCCGGTGCTGCTGCAGGGCAGCGCCGGCCTCTCGCGCAAGGGGCCGGACGAGGCACAAGCGAGCTACTACTACAGCGAGCCGCAGCTTGCCGCCAACGGCCGGCTCACGCTGCGCGGCCAGACCTTCGAGGTGCGCGGCACCGCCTGGCTCGACCATGAATGGAGCGAAGCGTTGCTGCACCCCGAGGCGGTCGGCTGGGACTGGATCGGCATGAACCTCGCCGACGGCAGCGCGCTTACCGCCTTTCACCTGCGCCGCAAGAGCGGCGGCGCGCTCTGGGGCGGCGGCTCGTTTCGCACGGCCGATGGCACGCTGCGCGTGTTCGCGCCGGGCGAGGTTGTGTTCGAGCCGGTGCGCGTGTGGAAGAGTCCAACCAGCCAGGCCGCCTACCCGGTCGAATGGCGGCTGCAGACGCCGGCCGGCCGCTTCACGGTGAAGGCCTTGCTCGACGACCAGGAACTCGACAGCCGCAGCTCGACCGGCGCGATCTACTGGGAGGGCTTGAGCGAACTGCTCGATGCCGGCGGCAAGCCGGTCGGCCGCGGCTATCTGGAGATGACGGGCTACGCGCAGCCGATCAGGCTGTAGCGCCCTGCGTGTTCACGTACAGCGCATAGAGCGACTGGCTCGCCGCCATGAACAGCCGGTTGCGCGCGCGGCCGCCGAAGCACAGGTTGGCGCAGCGCTCGGGCAAGGCGATGCGGCCGATCGGCGTGGCGTCGGGCGCGAACACGAGCACGCCGTCGTGGCCCTCGCCGGTGCCCCAGCCGGCCCAGAGATTGCCGTCCACGTCGCAGCGAAAGCCGTCGGGCTGGCCGCCATCGACCGCCTCGAAGAACACGCGATCGTTGACGAGCCGTTCGCCATCGTCGGCCAGATCGAACACGCGGATGCGGCGCGGGTCCGCACCCGACTCGACCACATAGAGGAGGCGCTCGTCGGGCGAGAAGCACAGGCCGTTGGGCCGGTTCACCGCACTGCTGGCGACGGTTGCCTTGCCCGTCCTGCCGTCGACGCGGTAGATGTTGGTCGGCAGCTCCTGCGCGGCCGCGAAACCTTCGTAGTGGCCGAGGATGCCGAACGGCGGGTCGGTGAACCAGATCGAGTCGTCGGACTTCACCACGATGTCGTTCGGCGAATTGAGGCGCTTGCCGTCGAAGCCGTCGCAGATCACCGTGATGCGGCCGTCGTACTCGGTGCGCGTCACGCGCCGCGTGCCGTGCTCGCAGCTCAGCAACCGGCCCTGGCGGTCGCGCGTGTGGCCGTTGGCGAAGTTGGACGGCTGGCGGAAGGTGCTGACCGCGCCGCTGGCCTCGTCCCAGCGCATCACGCGGTCATTGGGAATGTCGCTCCACAGCAGGCCGCGCTGGTCGCCGAACCAGACCGGCCCCTCGGCCCAGCGAAAGCCGGTGGCCAGCCGCTCGATCGCGGCATTGAACATGAGGTACGGCGCAAAGCGCGGATCGAGCACCTCGAAGGCCGGATCAGGGTAGCGGGATGCGGGCTGCCACATCAGGCGCTCCTGCCGCGGCGGCGGTCGATGAAAGCGATGATTTCACCCATGATCCCCTTGCGGAACGCCAGCACGCAGATCACGAAGATCAGGCCCGTGACCATGGTGACCGACTCGCCCAGCGTGTTGAACCAGTCGATCGACGTGACGCGCGCCAGGAAGTTGCCGAGGTCGCCGATCTTGTTCTCGAGCAGCACCACCACGGCCGAGCCGACCAGCGGCCCCGAGAGCGTACCGAGGCCGCCGACCAGCGTCATCAGGATGACCTGGCCCGAAGCGGTCCAGTGCACATCGGACAGCGACGCGAAGCCCAGCACCAGTGTCTTGAGCGAACCGGCCAGGCCCGACAGCGCGGCCGAGATCACGAAGGCCAGCAGCTTGAAGCGGTTGACGTCGTAGCCCAGCGAGATCGCACGCGGCTCGTTTTCCTTGATGCCCTTGAGCACCTGCCCGAACGGTGAATGTACGGTGCGCGCGATCAGCAGGAAGGCCGCGACCACGACCACCAGCGCCACGTAGTACATGGTGAGGTCATTGCGCAGGTCGATCAGGCCGAACAGCTTGCCGCGCGGCACGCTCTGCAGGCCGTCTTCGCCGCCGGTGAACGGCGCCTGCAGCGCGACGAAATACATCATCTGCGCCAGCGCCAGCGTGATCATCGAAAAGTAGATGCCCTGGCGGCGGATCGCGAGCCAGCCGAACACCAGCCCCAGCGCCGCGCCGAACAGCGTGCCGGCGAGCAGGCCGATTTCAGGCGTCAGGCCCCAGATCTTGATGACGTGGCCGGTCACGTAGGCCGAGCCGCCCAGAAAGGCGGCATGGCCGAAGGACAGCATGCCGGTATAGCCCAGCAGCAGGTTGAAGGCACAGGCGAACAGCGCAAAGCACATCACCTTCATCACGAACACGGGATAGAGGCCCATGAACGGTGCGGCGACCAGCGCCAGCAGCAGCGCCGCATAAACGACGAGCGATATTTTCTTCATTGACTTCACTTCTCGCTACCGAACAGGCCAGCGGGGCGAAGCAGGAGCACCACCACCATGATGGCAAAGACCACCGTGGACGAAGCCTCGGGATAGAACACCTTGGTGAGGCCCTCGATCACGCCGAGGCCGAGCCCGGTCAGGATGGCGCCCATGATCGAGCCCATGCCGCCGATCACGACCACCGCGAAGACGATGATGATGAGGTTCTGCCCCATCAGTGGCGAAATCTGGATCACCGGCGCGGCAAGCACACCGGCGAACGCGGCCAGCGCAACGCCGAAGCCGTAGGTCAGCGTCACCATCAGCGGCACGTTGATGCCGAAGGCCTCGACCAGCCGCGGGTTCTCGGTGCCGGCGCGCAGGTAGGCGCCCAGGCGCGTTTTCTCGATCGCATACCAGGTGGCGAAGCAGACGACCAGCGACGCCACGACCACCCAGGCGCGGTAGTTCGGCAGGAACATGAAGCCCAGGTTGGTGCCGCCGCTGAGCGCCTCGGGCGTGCTGTAGGCCAGGCCGGAGACACCATAGACGGAACGGAAGCCGCCCTCGATCAGCAGCGTCAGGCCGAGCGTGAGCAACAGGCCGTAGAGATGGTCGAGCTTGTAGATCCAGCGCAGCAGCAACCGCTCGATCAGGACGCCGAACACGCCCACGATCAGCGGCGCCACTGCCAGCATCACCCAGTAGTTGACGTTGAAGTAGTTCATCGCCATCCACGACAGGATCGCCCCCATCATGAACAGCGCGCCGTGCGCGAAGTTGATGACGTTGAGCAAGCCGAAGATCACCGCCAGCCCGAGGCTCAGGATCGCGTAGAACGACCCGTTGACCAGCCCCAACAGGAGCTGGCTCAACAAGGCGGGCATTGAAATGTTCATCGTGGAAACGAAGTTCAGAAAGGCAACAAAGACTTCGCGCAGGGGCCGCAGCGCACGGCCGCCCGAAGCGGCCGGCCCGCCCCCCGGTCAGGGGGGTTGGCGAAGCGACACGCAGTGCGCGAAGACTGGGGGGCGAGCAACAGCTACTTCCAGAGAGCGCAGGTGCTCTCTTCCTTGGTGGTGTAGACCTGATCGCCCGGCACCTTCTTGATGATCTTCAGCAGATCCCACGGGCCTTTGGATTCCGACGGCTTCTTCACTTCGGCCAACAGCATGTCGTGCACCATGCGGCCGTCGGCACGGATCACGCCCTTGGCATAGAAGTCGTTGATCGGCGTTTTCTTGAGTTGCGCCATCACCTTGTCGGCGTCGGTCGACTTCACGGCCTCGACCGCCTTCAGGTAGGCCATGGTGGCCGAGTAGTCGGCAGCCTGGATGTCGGTCGGCTTGTTCTTGGTCTTGGCCTCGTAGCGGGCGGCCCACTTGCGCGATTCGTCGTCGGCGTCCCAATACCAGCTGGTGGTGTGCAGCAGGCCCTGGGTGGCTTGCAGGCCGAGGCTCTTCACGTCGGTCAGGAACACCAGCAGGCCGGCGATCTTCATGGTCTTGTCGATGCCGAATTCCTTGGAGGCCTTCATCGAGTTGATGAAGTCGCCGCCGGCATTGGCCAGGCCCAGCACCTGCGCCTTGGAGTTCTGCGCCTGCAGCAGGAAGGACGAGAAGTCCGACGCATTGAGCGGCGCCTTGACGCCGCCCACCACGTTGCCGCCCTTGGCCTTGACCACCTTGGTGGTGTCGGCTTCGAGCGCGTGGCCGAAGGCGTAGTCGGCCGTCAGGAAGAACCAGCTCTTGCCGCCGGTATCGACCACCGCACCGCCGGTGCTCTTGGCCAACGCGACGGTGTCGTAGGCGTAGTGCACGGTGTAGGGACTGCACTGCGCGTTGGTCAGCGCCGAGGTGGCCGCGCCGTTGGTGAAGAACACGCGCTTCTTCTCCTGCGCCACCTTGGCCGTGGCCAGCGCCACGCCCGAGTTGGTGCCGGCAAAGATCATCGTCGCGCCTGCGGTGTCGATCCACTCGCGCGCCTTCGAAGCGGCGATGTCGGGCTTGTTCTGATGGTCGACGCTCAGGATCTCGACCGGCTGGCCGAGCACCTTGCCACCCATGTCGTCGATCGCCATCTGGATGGCGGTCTGGCCGCCCTTGCCTTCCAGGTCGCCGTAGAGGCCCGAGAGGTCGCTGATGTAGCCGATGACGACCTTTTCTTGCGCCTGCACCGCGTGGCTGGCAAGGCCTGCGGCCGCGAGCACGAGGGCGATGGCTTTGAGTTGTGTTTGCATGATGTCTCCTGGGGTGGGTTGACGATTCAACGGGGAAAACGGGGGTGGCGCGCGGCGCTAGACGCCGAGCAGCTCGCTGAGCACAGGCATCTTGGCTTCCAGGTCTTTCGCGGCGAAGGCCTCGACCATGCGACCGTGCTCCATCACGTAGAAGCGGTCGGCCAGCGGCGCTGCGAAGCGGAAGTTCTGCTCGACCATCACGATGGTGTAGCCCTTGTTGCGCAACGTGTGAATCATGCGGGCCAGCGCCTGCACGATCACGGGCGCAAGGCCTTCGGAGATCTCGTCGAGCAGCAGCAGCCTGGCGCCGGTGCGCAGGATGCGCGCGACCGCAAGCATCTGCTGCTCGCCGCCCGACAGTCGGGTGCCCTGGCTGTTGCGGCGCTCGGCCAGGTTGGGAAACATGGCGTAGATCTCGTCGACCGACATGCCCTTGTCGGGGCCCTTGAGTGCGGGCGGCAGCATCAGGTTTTCTTCGGCCGAGAGGCTCGCAAAAATGCCGCGCTCTTCGGGGCAGTAGCCGATGCCGAGGTGCGCGATGCGGTGCGTCGCCATGCCGATGGTTTCGGTGCCGTGCACCTTGATGCTGCCCTTGCGGCTGCCGGTGAGGCCGAGCACCGCCCGCATCGTGGTGGTGCGCCCTGCCCCGTTTCGGCCCAGCAGCGTGACGACTTCGCCCGGCTGCACGACCATGTCGACGCCATGCAGCACGTGCGACTCGCCGTACCAGGCGTGCAAGTCCTTGATTTCGAGCGCGGGGACAGCCATCAATGTGCTCCCTGCAACTGGCCGTCGGTGGTGCCCATGTAGGCCTCCATCACCAGCGGGTTGTTCGACACCTGCTCGTACGGCCCCTCGGCCAGTACCGCGCCGCGTTGCAGCACCGTGATGGTGTCGGCGATGGTCGACACCACGCTCATGTTGTGCTCCACCATCAGGATGGTGCGACCGGCTGAAACGCGCTTGATGAGTTCGGCCACGCGGTGCACGTCTTCATGGCCCATGCCCTGCGTGGGCTCGTCGAGCAGCATCAGCTCGGGCTCCATGGCCAGCGTGGTGGCGATCTCGAGCGCGCGCTTGCGGCCGTAGGGCAGGTTCACGGTCTGCTCGTCGGCGAGGTCTTCAAGGCCGACTTCGGCCAGCAGCTCGCGCGCACGCGCATCGAGCGGCTTGAGCGACTTTTCGCTCTTCCAGAAGTGGTACGAGGTACCGAGTGCGCGCTGCAATCCGAGCCGCACGTTCTCAAGCAAGGTCAGATGCGGAAACACCGCCGAGATCTGGAACGAGCGGATGATGCCGCGCCGCGCGATCTGCGCCGGACGCTCGCTGGTGATGTCCTGCCCGTTGAACAGGATCGTGCCGGAGGTCGGCTCGAGAAACTTGGTGAGCAGGTTGAAGCAGGTTGTCTTGCCTGCACCGTTGGGACCGATCAGCGCATGGATCGAACCGCGCTGAACCGCCAGATCGACCTTGCTGACCGCAGTGAAGCCCTTGAATTCCTTGGTGAGCTGGCGTGTTTCGAGAATGATGTCGCTCATCTCGCGCGGTCGCCGGGTTTCTGGCAGGAAGTGTCGGTCATGCAGTTCGTCTGTGCGCGCCCTGATTGAACGCGGACGGATGTTAGGCGCCCCCCGATACCCTTCCTACTGGGGCAAATGCCTATGCTGCACTGCAACCTTGGCGCGTTCAGTGCGCGCCGGCTGCAGCATCGCCGCCTGCCCCACCTTTCGCGGGCCGCGCCAGCCAGACCAGTGGAATCAACAGGATGAACAGCAGTGCCGAACCGTAGAACAGATCGTTGGAGGCCAGCATGAACGCTTGCTGGTCGACCAGTCGATTGAGTTGCCCCAGCACCTGTTCGGCACTGAGCCCGCTGCTGCCGAGTCCGGCAATGGCGCTGTTGGCCGCCGCGCTGCCCGTGTTGACCGACTCCACCAGCTGCGCATGGTGCAGCGCCGCGCGGTTCTCCCAGAGCGTGGTGGCGATCGAGGTGCCCATGGCACCCGCGGTGATGCGCAGGAAATTCGACAGGCCCGAGGCCGCCGGGATGCGGTCGGGCGTGAGCCCCGACAGCGTGATCGTCACCAACGGGATGAAGAAGAACGCCATCGCTATGCCCTGGATCACGGTCGGAATCATGATCGTCCAGAAGTCGGCCTGGGTGTTGAAGCTGGAGCGCATCCACAGCACCAGCGCGAACACCAGGAACGAGAACGTCGCGTAGCGGCGCGGGTCGATCTTGCCCACCGTGAGGCCGACGATCGGCGAGAAGAAGATCGCCAACAGCCCCACCGGCGCCATGATCATGCCGGCCTGCGTCGCGGTGTAGCCCATCCACTGCTGCAGCCACAGCGGCAGAATCACCACGTTGCCGAAGAACAGGCCATAGGCCACGGCGGTCGCGAACGCGCCCGACCAGAAGTTGCGACGCTTGAACAGAGAAAGATCCACCACCGGGTGTTTTTCGGTGAGCTCCCAGATCAGGAAAAACGCGAAGGCGACCACCGCCACCACGGCGAGCGTGAGGATCTGCGCCGAATGGAACCAGTCGAGTTCCTTGCCCTTATCGAGCATGAGCTGCAGCGAGCCGACCCAGAGCACCAGCAACGCGAGGCCGATGGAATCGATCGGCACCTTGTGCTTGGCGCTGTCGCGCTTGCGATAGAGCGCCCAGGTGATCGCGGCGGCGACGATGCCGACCGGGATGTTGATGTAGAAGATCCAAGGCCACGAGATGTTGTCGGTGATCCAGCCACCCAGCAGCGGCCCCATGACCGGTGCGACCAGCGTGGTCATCGACCACATGGCCATGGCGAGCCCGGCCTTGGCGCGTGGATAGCTCGACAGCAGCAGCGTCTGCGACAGCGGGATCATGGGTCCGGCCACGAAGCCCTGCAGCGCGCGGAACAGGATCAGTGTCGTCATGTTCGGCGCGAGGCCGCACAGGAGCGAAGTGATCATGAACAGGATCACGCTCGCCATGAACAGGCGCACCTGCCCGAAGCGTTGCGTCATGAAGCCGGTGAGCGGCACGGCGATCGCGTTTGCGACCGCGAAACTCGTGATGACCCAGGTGCCTTGCGTCGAACTGACGCCGAGGTCACCGGAGATCGCGGGCAGCGACACGTTCGCGATCGACGTGTCGAGCACGTTCATGAAGGTCGCCGCAGAAAGCGCGACGGTGCCCCACACGCGCGCTGCGCCTTCGAGCGGCGCGTGGACGATATGGGCAGGAGCGGCAGTGGCCATGGAAAGGCTGCGGCCTCAGGTCAGCTGCGGTGGGTGGACATGGCCACGGCAGCCGAAGGCGAACCGCTCGCCAGCGGGGGCGTGGCCGCCGCGCCGGGGCCGGTGGCCGGTGCCGTCGGGCTGGCCGGTCGCTTGGCAACGGGAGTCGCGCCGCTGAGGTTTGCGGCGATGATGCCGTTCACCACGGCGTCGGCGCCGTGGTCGAGCGTGCTGTAGACCGCGGTCTGCGTCAGCGCGCTCGCGCGCGGTGCGTCGGCAAGCATCTTGCCGTCCTTCTTCTTGACGTCGATCTCGGCGTCCATCGACAGGCCGACGCGCAACGGACTGGCCTTGAGCTGCTCGGCATCCAGCGCGATGCGCACCGGCACGCGCTGCACCACCTTGATCCAGTTGCCGGTGGCGTTCTGTGCAGGCAGCAGCGCGAATGCGGCGCCGGTGCCGATGCCGAGGCCGGCGACCTTGCCGTCGTACTCCACCTTCTTGCCATACAGGTCGGCCGTGAGTTTGACCGGCTGGCCGATGCGGATGTTGCGCAGTTGCACTTCCTTGAAATTGGCATCGACCCAGAGCTGGTTGAGCGGCACGATCGACATCATCGGCGTGCCGGCGGTGACGCGCTGGCCGAGCTGGACGGTGCGCTTGGCGACGTAGCCATCCACGGGCGCCGGCATCGCGACGCGCTGGGTCGCGAGATAGGCCTCGCGCACCTTGGCGGCGGCCGCCTGCACGCTCGGGTGCTCGGCAATACTGGTGCCCTCGGTCAGCGACTGGTTGCTCACCAGTTGCTCGCGCGCGGCCGCCACGCCGGCCTGTGCCGCGGCCAGCTGGCTCCGGGCATTGGACAGTGCGGTTTCGGAATGGCTCAATTCTTCTTTCGACACGGCGCCGTTGCCGGTGAGCGCTTGGCGGCGCTTCAGGTCGTCCTGGGCACGGGCGATATCGCTCTGGGCGCGCACGATGTCGGCCTGCTTCAACGTGACCTGGGCCGCCAGCGAGCCGTTGTTGGCATAGAGCGTGCGCACCTGGCGCACCGCCTGCGCAAGCGCGGCCTCGGATTGTTCGAACGCAACCTTGGCGTCGGCCGGATCGAGTTGCACCAGGGGTTGGCCGGCCTTGACGAAGTCGGTGTCGTCGGCGCCGATGGCCATCACCGTGCCACCGATCTGCGGCGTGATCTGGATCACGTTGCCCTGCACGTAAGCGTTGTCGGTGTCCTCGTAGTGGCTGGCAACCAGCCACTCGTAAAGACCCCAGCCGCCACCGGCGACGATCACGACGGCCGCGAGTGCGGTCAGGGCCTTGCGGCGCTTGCCGTTCGGTGCCGGTTCAACAACTTCGGCTTGCGCGACGGGGGCGCCGGGATTGACGGTATCGGTCATGGTTTGTTTGCTTTCCGAATGAGGTGGCGATGTGATCAATGCGGCCTGGGCGCATCGAGTGCGGCGGTGCTGGTCGAACCCGGGGTCGGCTGCCAGCCGCCACCGAGTGCGCGCGCGAGGCCGACCTGTGTGTCGAGCGCGCGTGCGGCCAGGTCGACTGCCTGGCGTCGTTGCGCCAGCACCGTGGTCTCGGCGCTCAGCACGTTGAGGTAGTTGCCGAGGCCGGCGCTGTAGCGCTGGCGGGCGATGTCCCAGGCGCTCTCGGCCGCGGCCTGCGCTTCGCGCTGCTGCGCCTGTTGGCGGCCGATCGACTGGGCCGACGCGACCTGGTCGGCCACGTCGCGCACGGCGTCGAGCACGCTGGCGTTGTAGCTCTGGATCGCGGCATCGAGATCGGCCGACTTGCCGCGCAGATTGGCGCGCAGCTTGCCGCCTTCGAAAATCGGCAACCGGATCGCGGGGCCAATGCCCCACTGCTGGCTGCCCGACTTCAACAGGGTGTCGAAACCGATCGCCTGGAAGCCAGCGAAGGCCACCAGGTTGATGTTCGGATAGAACTGGGTTCGGGCATTGGCCACGTCCTGCGTGGCTGCCTCGACGCGCCAGCGCGCGGCTGCAATGTCGGCGCGGCGACCCAGCAGGTCGGCCGGCAGGACGGATTGCAGCGCGATCGGTTGCAGCATGGTAAGCACCGGCGGCTTGAGCTTGGCGCTTGCGTCCGGCTGGCCGACCAGCGCGTCGAGCGCATGCCGGGCGATTGCGATCTGTTCGTCCAGTGCTTCGATCTGCTGCCGCGCTTCCGGCAGGCCGCCCTCGCTCTGGCGCAGTTCGAGCCGCGTGTCGAGGCCAGCCGAGACGCGGTCGCGAACCAGGCGCAGGGTTTCGTCGCGCTGCGCCAGCGTGCGCTGGGCCACGGCGAGCTGGTCGTCGAGTCGGGCCCATTGAAGGTAGCCGCGCGCCACGTTGCTGGCCAGCAGCACGCGCGCCGCATCTGCATCGGCGGCGGCCGCGTTGGCAGTGCCGAGCGCAGCGTCGAGCGCCGAGCGGTTCTTGCCGAAGAAATCGATCTCCCAGCTGCCGTTGAGCTGCAGCGTACCGGTCTCCTGAATGGAGCCACCGAGCGGCGATGGGTAGATGTAGTTCTCGCTGAACTTCTGCCGCGTGAGATCGAGCGAACCGTTGAGCTGCGGCTTGTCGGCCGCCGCGGCGATATCGCTCGAAGCCCGTGCCCGCGCGAGGCGGGCTTGCGCCACCTGCAGGTTCGGATTGCCCTGCACCGCCTGGTCGATCAGGCCGTTGAGCTGGCTGTCGCCGAAGGCCAGCCACCATTGGCTGTCGACCGCGCTCGCAGGCGTGGCAGCCGGGTCGGCCGTAAGGCCGAGCGAAGCCGCGTCGCGCATCTGCGCCTGCGAGCCGATGTGGCCCATGTCGGCGCAACCGGCCAGCAGCAGCGCGAGAGCGCCTACTGCCACGGCAGTGCCACGGCGCACCAAGGAAAAATCAGCAAGATCAGGAAGAGGAAGCGTCATTTTTTTCTCCACGGGCCTGCAAGGCCTGTGCGTTGTCGAGAATGCGGTGCAGGTAGCTCTTGAACTGCTCCCACTCCTCGCGGCTGAAGCCCGCAAGGTGCTCGTTCTGCACGCGGCAGAGCAGATGTGGCACCTGTTCGGCGGCCGTGCGCCCTTCGTCGGTCAGCTCGATGTTCACCACCCGCCGGTCGGCCAGGGACCGCACGCGGCGGCAAAGACCCTTGGCTTCGAGACGATCGAGCAATCGCGTCATCGCACCGGTGTCGAGCAGGCATTCGCGCGCGAGTTCCGCAACGGTGGTCGCCGTGCCCATCTGCAGCTTGTGCAGGGGGATCCACTGCGGGTAGGTCGGGCTGCCGGGTTCGCACAACATCTGCAGCTCAACCTGCTGGCTCACCGCAGCGAGGATGCGTCGCATCATGTAGCCCACGCTCTCTTCGGCACGGTAATTCTCGGCCTGGTAGAAGTCCGGCACGGACTTGGCGTCTTCGGCGCTGCGCCGGCTGGGGGGGCGCGCATTGCTATCTGTCATGGGCCAAATATTAATTGCCCAGGCAGTAATTGTCAAGGCGACCTTTGTAGGAGGCAACCGTTAAGTAGAATGGACGCAAATGGCCGATACCGCTGCGTCTTCTTCTCCTGCGAAGGGTTCGCCCCAATCGCTTTCAGGGCTGAGCCCCTTTCTTCGCCCCTACCGTCTTCAGATCGCGCTGGCCGCACTGTTCCTGGTGCTGGCCGCGGTCACCACCCTGCTCTTTCCACTGGCGTTGCGCAGCCTGATCGACGGCGGGCTCGTGTCGACCGACAAGGGCGCGCAGACCATGGCGTTGCGGGAGCATTTCCTCGCGCTGTTCGGCGTGGCAGTGGCGCTGGGCCTTTTTTCAGCGGCGCGCTTCTACACCGTGAGCTGGCTGGGCGAACGCGTCACCGCCAACCTGCGCAATGCGGTCTATGCGCACGTCCTGCGGCAGAGCCCGGCCTTCTTCGAAACCACCCAGACGGGCGAGGTGCTGTCGCGCCTGACGGCCGACACCACGCTGGTGCAAACCGTGGTCGGCTCGTCGCTCAGCATGGGGCTTCGCAACGCGGTGATGGGCGTCGGCGCACTGGCCATGCTGGTGTGGACAAACCCGTACGTGATGACCCAGGTGCTGCTGATCCTGGTGCTGGTGGTGCTGCCGAGCATGTGGTTCGGCCGCCGCGTGCGCAAACTCTCGCGCGCCAGCCAGGATCGCGTGGCCGATTCGAGCGCCATCGCTGCCGAGGTACTCAACGCGATCCCGGTGGTGCAAAGCTACACCGCCGAAGGGCGTGAATCGGCGCGTTTCGATGCATCGACGCAGCAGGCATTCCAGACCGCGGTGCGGCGCACCAAGGCCCGTTCGGTGCTCGTGGCTTTCATCATCATCGCGACTTCAGCCGCCCTGCTCTGGGGCCTGTACCAGGGCACGCAGGCGGTGCTGCGGGGCGACATCACGGCCGGCCACCTCGGCCAGACCGTGGTCTACGTGATCATCCTCGCGAGCGCCGCCGCAGTGCTCGGCGAGGTCTACGGCGATCTGCTGCGGGCGGCCGGGGCCACCGAGCGGCTGATGGAGCTGCTGCACGCGCAGTCGGCCATTGTTTCGCCATCCAATCCGGCGGCTGCGTCCGTTCCGCCTGCCGGCAGCGCCATCCATCTTGAAGCGATCACATTCCACTATCCGTCGCGGCCACTGACGCCTGCGCTGCGCGATTTCAGCCTGCAGGTCGCGCCTGGCGAGACAGTTGCACTGGTCGGCTCCAGCGGCGCCGGCAAGAGCACGGTGTTCCAACTGCTGCTGCGCTACTACGACCCGCAGTCGGGCCGCATCCTGCTGGACGGCACCCCGCTGGCCAGCCTGTCGCTCGAGCAATTGCGCAACCGCATCGGGCTGGTGCCGCAGGATGCGGTGATCTTTTCGACCAGTGCGCTCGAGAACATCCGCTATGGCCGGCCCGAAGCGACCGATGCAGAGGTGCACGAAGCGGCGCGCGCTGCCTTTGCGGACGACTTCCTCAAGGCATTGCCCGAGGGCTACGGCACTTTTCTGGGTGAGCGCGGCGTGCGTTTGTCCGGTGGCCAGCGCCAGCGCATCGCGATCGCGCGAGCCATGCTCAAGAACCCCCCGCTGCTGCTGCTCGACGAAGCCACCAGCGCACTCGACGCCGAGAGCGAACGCATGGTGCAGGCAGCGCTCGAATCGGCGATGGAAGGCCGCACGACGCTCGTGATTGCGCACCGCCTGGCCACGGTCCAAAAAGCCAACCGCATCATCGTGCTGGACCATGGCGGCATCGTGGAACAGGGCACGCACGCGGCGCTGGTCGCGCAGGGCGGCGTGTACGCCCGCCTGGCCGCGCTGCAGTTCGCGGCTTGACCCGTGTTGCCGGATTTGCGCAGAAGCCGACCGTCGTCAGCTACTGCAGCGTTTCCTTGAGGGCGGCCGGCACCGGCAACGGCATCACCGCAATGCCTTCATCGACCAGCGCCTCGGCCTGCTCGCGCGTCGCCTGGCCGCGGATGCCACGCTCGGCCGCTTCGCCGTAGTGAATCCTGCGCGCCTCGTCGGCAAAACGGTCGCCGACATCTTCGGTCTGGGCCATCACCTCGCGCACGGCACGCAGCCAGCGCGCCTCCAGCGACGTGCCGGCCGGCGGCTGGGACGGTGCCGCTTCGGGCGGCTTGGCATTGCCAAGATTGAGGCGCGGCGCGCTCAGCAGCTTGGTGACGTGGGTGTCGCTGCAGACCGGGCACGCGACAAGACCGTCGGCCAACTGCGTTTCGAACGCATCGTTGGACGCAAACCAGCCTTCGAAGCCGTGGCCGTGCGCGCATTGGAGGTTGAGAACCTTCATGCGCCGATTATCAGGCCGCGTCTGCGGGGGCGGCAGGGTGCCAGTCGAGTGTCCACGTGCCCGACAGGACGTTCTGAAGCCAGAGCGTGCAGGTCAGGGTCTTGGCATCGGTGACGGTGCCGTTCCGGCACCAGTCGAGCAGTTCGTCGGGCGTCGCCGTGAAGACGTCGAGAAATTCGCCGTGGTCAAGCTGGCGCGCACCAAGCTCCAGGCCACGCGCAAAGTACACATGAATGATCTCGGTCGAATAGGCCACCGCAAGGTGCATCGCGCCGGCATGGGCCCACTCGCGCGCACGGTAGCCGGTTTCCTCGAGCAGTTCGCGCTGGCCGCAAAGCAACGGGTCTTCCCCCGCATCGAGCTTGCCCGCCGGGAATTCCGTCATGACGTGACCGACCGGGTAGCGGAACTGCCGCTCGAGCACCACGCGCCCATCGTCGAGCAGCGGCACCACGACGACCGCGCCCGGATGAACGACGTATTCGCGCGTGGCGCTGTGGCCGTCGGGCAGGCGAACAGTGTCGCGCCTGGCATGCAGGAAGTTGCCCTTGACCAACAACTCGCTGGCCGTGGCCTCTTCTCTCAGGTGCGATTCAGGCATGGCTGGCTCTCCGGTGTTTGAGCAGGTAGCGCCAGGTGAAGCCGGGGAACGCGAGCACCAGGAACAGCGCCCCTGTTACCGCATAGAACTCCCAGCCCTGCGGGGCGATCTGCCCAACGCGCCGCTCGAACAGCAACCCGACCCCGCCCGCCACGAAATACAGGAACACCAGTTCCGCCAGGCGCATGGCAAGTGGCTTGCTGCGCGACCGCAGCGGCACCAGGGCAAGTACGCGTTCGTTGACGAATGGCAGGTTGGCCGCGATCAGCGCGACCAGTAGCACGAACCAGACTGACGCGGTTTGCGACACGGAGGATCAATTGGCCAGCGTGGCCACGATCGCATCGGCGCAGAGCGTCATGAGGCCGCCCGGCACGATGCCGAGGATCAGGATCATCGCGCCATTGAGGCTGAGCACGGTGCGCACGTCCCGGGGTGCCGAAACCGTCGTCGCGGTGACCGGTGCGTCGAAGTACATGACTTTCACCACGCGCAGGTAGTAGAACGCGCCGACCAGCGACATCATCACCGCGAAAACCGCAATACCGATGTAGAGCGCCTGACCCGAAGCGATGAGCGCCTGGAGCACCGCAAGCTTGGCGTAGAACCCGACCAGCGGCGGCAGCCCGGCCAGCGAAAACATCGCGATCGCCATCACACCGGCATAGAGCGGGCTGCGCTGGTTGAGGCCGGCGAGATCGACGATCTCCTCGCTCTCGAAGCCCTCGCGCGCCAGCAGCAGGATGATGCCGAAGCTTGCGAGCGTGGTCAGCACGTAACTCACGATGTAGAACATCGAGGCGCTGTAGGCGAACTGGGCGTTGTAGGTGTTGCCGTTGACCACGCCGGCGACCAGGCCGAGCAGCATGAAGCCCATCTGCGAGATGGTCGAATAGGCCAGCATGCGCTTGAGGTTGCTCTGCGCAATGGCCGCCAGGTTCCCGATCAGCAGCGAAGCCACGGCCAGCACCGCCAGCATCTGCTGCCAGTCGATGGCGAGCGGCAGAAGCCCCTCCACCAGCAGGCGAATGATGATCGCAAAGGCGGCGAGTTCGGGCGCGGCGCCAATCAGCAGCGTCACGGCCGTCGGCGCGCCCTGGTACACGTCGGGCACCCACATGTGGAACGGCGCAGCGCCAACCTTGAAAGCCAGACCGGAAACGATGAACACCAGCCCGAACACCAGAACCTGGTGGTCGACCTTGCGGCTCGCGATGGCCTTGTAGACCTCGTTGATGTCGAGCGAACCGGTGGCGCCGTACATCATCGACATGCCGTACAGCAGGAAGCCGCTTGCCATGGCGCCGAGCACGAAGTACTTCATCGCCGCTTCGCTCGCGATCGCGTTGTCGCGCCGCAGCGCCACCAGTGCGTAGCTCGACAGGGTGAGCAGTTCGAGGCCAAGGTAGATCAGCAGGAAATTGCCGCCCGACATCATCACGAACATGCCGAGCAAGGCGAACATGCTCAGGGTGAAGATCTCGCCGCCGCGCAACATGCCGCGATCGGCCGCATAGGGCCGGCCGTAGACCAGCGTCACCATCAACGCGACCGTGGCGAAACATTTGAGCCAGTTGCCCATCGGGTCACTGACCACCATGCCGCCGAAGCCGTAGGCAGTCTTGCCGCCGTTGGCGTTGAGCGCCGTGAGAAAAGCCACCACGGCGAGCGTCAGCAGCGTCAGCACATAGGTGCGGGTGCGGCGCGGGCTCGGGTCGGACAGATCCACCAGCGCAATAACGCAGGCCATGACCAGCAACACGATCTCGGGGTAGATCGTCATCCAGCTGAGTTTGTCAATCATCTCGTTCTCTTGTTCAGCGATGCCGGTCGGCGCCGGGCCGCCCCAAGCCGGGCCGGGGCTCCCTCGGGGGGCAGTGCAGCGGCGAAGCCGCAAACGTGGGGGTCATACATTTCAGGGGAGCTTGGACACCGCGACATGGCGCAGCAACTCGCCCACCGATGCATTCATGACATCGGTGAACGGCTTCGGATAAATGCCCATCCAGAGCACCGCGATCGCCAACAGCGACAGCATGAGGAACTCGCGCGCATTGATGTCGACCAGTTCCTTCACATGGTCGTTGCCGACCGGGCCGAGGTAGACGCGCTTGTACATCCACAGCGTGTAGGCGGCACCGAAGATCAGCGCCGTGGCGGCGCCGAAGCCGAGCCAGAAGTTGGACTTCACCGCGCCGAGGATCACCATCCACTCGCCGACAAAACCGGCCGTGCCCGGCAGGCCGCAATTGGCCATCGCAAAGAGCAGCGCGAAGGCCGCGAACTTGGGCATGGTGTTGACCACACCGCCGTAGTCGGCGATCTGGCGTGAATGCACGCGGTCATACAGCACGCCGATGCCCAGGAACATCGCCGCCGACACGAAGCCGTGCGCGATCATCTGCACGATGCCGCCGGACACGCCGAGGTCGTTGAAGATGAAGAAGCCGAGCGTCACGAAGCCCATGTGCGCCACCGACGAATAAGCCACCAGCTTTTTCATGTCCTGCTGCACCAGCGCCACCAGACCCACGTAGATCACGGCGATCAGCGAGAGCGCGATGATGAACCAGGCCCATTCACGCGAGGCGTCGGGTGCGATCGGCATCGAGAAGCGCAGGAAACCGTAGGCGCCGAGCTTCAGCATGATCGCCGCCAGCACGGCCGAGCCACCGGTCGGTGCTTCGACGTGCACGTCCGGCAGCCAGGTATGCACCGGCCACATCGGCACCTTCACCGCGAACGCCGCGAAGAACGCGAAGAACAGCAGCGTCTGCGCCGTGCTGCCGAGCTTGAGCTTGTGCCAGGTCAGGATGTCGAAGCTGCCGCCCGACGTGTTGTAGAGGTAGATCAGCGCGACCAGCATCAGCAGCGAGCCGATCAGCGTGTACAGGAAGAACTTGAAAGCCGCGTAGATCTTGTTCGGCCCGCCCCAGATGCCGATGATCAGGTACATCGGGATCAGCGTGGCTTCGAAGAACACGTAGAACAGGATCCCGTCGAGCGCAGCGAACACACCGATCATCAAGCCCGACAGGATCAGGAACGCGCCCATGTACTGGTTGACGCGCTCGGTGATCACTTCCCATGCCGAGATCACCACCACCACCGTGATGAATGCCGTCAGCAGTACCAGCCACAGCGAGATCCCGTCGATACCGAGGTGGTAGCTCACATTGAAACGCGCGATCCAGCTGTCCTTCTCGACGAACTGCATCGCGGCACTGTCGGTCTGGAACCGCGTGTAGAGCGGTATGGTGACCAGAAAGCTCGCGATGGATCCGACGAGCGCGATCCAACGCACGCCCTTGGCATGCTCGTCGCGACCAAACGCCAGCAACACGACACCGAATGCGATCGGCATCCAGATGGCAAGGCTCAACAAACCCATTTTTCTTTTTCTCCAGCGCTGCCGCTTACCTGTTGAACCAGATGAAGTACGTCATCAGGACGAAGACGCCGAGCAGCATCGCAAACGCGTAGTGGTAGATGTAGCCGGTCTGCAGCCAGCGCACCGCGCCCGAAATGCGGCCGACCAGCTTCCATGACCCATTGACGATCGCGCCGTCGATGACCGCCTGATCGCCGCCCTTCCACAAGCCGGTACCGAGTGCACGCGTGCCGCGGGCGATGACGTTCTCGTTGAACCAGTCGAGGTAGTACTTGTTGTCGAGCAGGCGGTAGACCGGCCCGAACGCACGCTTGATCGCAGCCGGCAGTGCCGGGTTGACCATGTACATGTAGAAGGCAGCGACCACACCGGCCAGCGCGAGCCAGAACGGCAGCGTGCTCAGGCCATGAATCGCCATGGCCACCGGGCCGTGGAAGGCTTCAGCCATTTCCTTCATCGCATGGTGCTTGTGGCTGTCGACCACGATCGCGTCCTTGAAGAAATCGCCAAACAGCATCGGCTGGATGGTCATGAAACCGATCACGACCGACGGGATCGCCAGCAACACCAGCGGCAGCCAGACCACCCAGGGCGACTCGTGCGGCTTGGCATCGTGGCCATGGTGGTCGTCGTGGCCGTGCGCATCGTGCGCATCGTCATGGTGGGCGTCGTGGTGCGCGTCCGGATTCTGGTCGTAGCGTTCCTTGCCATGGAATACCAGGAAGTACATGCGGAACGAGTAGAAAGCCGTGACGAACACGCCGGCAACCACCGCGAAGTAGGCAAAGCCCGAACCCCAGAGATGGCTCTCGTGCACCGCCTCGATGATGCTGTCCTTCGAGTAGAAGCCGGCGAAGAACGGCGTACCTATCAACGCGAGCGAGCCGACCAGCGAGGTGATCCAGGTGATCGGCATGTACTTGCGCACATTGCCCATCCACCGGATGTCCTGGTTGTGGTGCATGCCGATGATCACCGAACCAGCGCCGAGGAACAGCAGCGCCTTGAAGAAGGCGTGGGTCATCAGGTGGAACACCGCGACCGAATAGGCCGAGGCACCGAGCGCAACCGTCATGTAGCCGAGTTGGGACAGCGTCGAGTACGCCACCACGCGCTTGATGTCGTTCTGGATGATGCCGAGGAAGCCCATGAACAGCGCCGTGATCGCGCCGATCACCAGGATGAAGCTCAGCGCCGTGTCGCTCAGTTCGAACAGCGGCGACATGCGCGCCACCATGAAGATGCCGGCCGTCACCATCGTGGCGGCGTGGATCAGCGCCGAGATCGGGGTCGGGCCTTCCATCGAGTCAGGCAGCCACACGTGCAGCGGGAACTGCGCGCTCTTGCCCATGGCGCCGATGAACAGGCAGATGCAGATCACCGTGATCAGCATCCACTCGGTGCCGGGGAAGCTGAGCTTGGCCAGCGCGTCGGCCTTGGCGAAAGCCTCGCCGTAGTTGAGCGTACCGGCATAGGCAGCAATCAAGCCGATGCCGAGGATGAAGCCGAAGTCGCCGACGCGGTTGACCACGAAGGCCTTCATGTTCGCGAAGATCGCGGTCGGCTTGTTGTACCAGAAGCCGATCAGCAGGTACGACACCAGGCCCACCGCTTCCCAGCCGAAGAACAGCTGCAGCATGTTGTTGCTCATCACGAGCATCAGCATCGAGAAGGTGAACAACGAGATATAGGCGAAGAAACGGTTGTAGCCGTCGTCTTCTTCCATGTAGCCGATGGTGTAGATGTGCACCATCAGCGACACGAAGGTCACGACACACATCATCATGGCGGTGAGGCCGTCGACCAGAAAGCCGATTTCCATCTTCAGCCCGCCCACGACCATCCATTCGTAGATGGTGGCGTTGAAGCGGGCGCCGTCGACGACAACGCTCTTGAGCGTCATGGCCGAAATGATGAAGGCGACCAGCACACCGAGGATGGTGAGCGAATGCGTGACCTTGCGGCCGATGTGATCGCCGGCGAACTTGGTGCCGAACAGGCCGGCCACGACCGAGCCGACCAGGGGCGCCAGCGGTACGGCCAGCAATGTGGATGCAGAAAGCGTTGCGCTCATGGTGAACCCTGGTTATCCCTTGAGCGAGTTGAGCTCGTCGACATTGATGTTCGACTTGTTGCGGAACAGCAGCACGAGCAATGCGAGGCCGATCGCCGATTCGGCGGCGGCGACGGTCAGGATGAAGAACACGAAGACCTGGCCGTGCATGTCGCCCAGATAGTGCGAGAACGCGACGAAGTTCATGTTGACCGCGAGCAGCATCAGCTCGATGCACATCAGCAGCACGATCAGGTTCTTGCGGTTCAGGAAGATGCCGACGACCGACATCGCGAACAGCATCGCGCCCAGCGAAAGGTAGTGAGGGAGCGTCAACGTCATGCCTTCTTCTCCGGTGTGGCCGGCGCGGCCTCTTCTGTCGGCGGCGGCGCGGGTGGCTGCGCCGGCTGGGTCGCCTCGACCTTGACCAGCTTCATCCGGTCGCGCGCCTTGACGTGCACCTGATCCTGCACATCGACGAACTTGGTGTCCTTGCGCTGGCGCAGCGTCAGTGCGATGGCCGCGATCATCGCCACGACGAGGATGACCGCCGCGATCTGAACCGGATACAGGTACTCGGTATAGAGAAGGATGCCAAGCACCTTGGTATTCGAGCCCTGCGTCATGGCGGCCTGGGCCTGCGCCGCGGCGCCCGGCAACTGGCGGAAGCCGCCCATCAACACGTAGGCCATTTCCAGCGCAATGACGACGCCGACCAGCGCGGCCAGCGGAAAGTGCTTCCAGAAACCCTGTCGCAGGCTGTCGATGTTGAGGTCGAGCATCATCACGACGAACAGGAACAGCACCATGACGGCGCCGAGGTACACCAGCACCAGTACGACGGCGAGAAACTCGGCCTGCAGCAGCAGCCAGACCGCCGATGCCTGCGAGAACGCGAGCATCAGGTACAGCACCGCATGCACCGGATTGCGCGCGGTGATCACCCGGAAGGCTGCAAACAGCAGCACGACCGAGAACAGGTAGAAGAAGCCAGTCTTGACGTCCATGGATCTTTTCTTTGAGGGCGTCTGCCGTTATCGGTATTTCGCGTCGGCAGCCTTGTTGGCCGCGATTTCTTTTTCGTAGCGGTCGCCCACGGCCAGCAGCATTTCCTTCGTGAAATACAGGTCGCCGCGCTTTTCGCCGTGGTATTCGAGGATGTGGGTTTCGACGATCGAGTCGACCGGGCAACTCTCTTCGCAGAAGCCGCAGAAGATGCACTTGGTCAGGTCGATGTCGTAGCGCGTGGTGCGGCGCGAGCCGTCGTCGCGCACTTCCGATTCGATCGTGATCGCCACGGCCGGGCACACCGCCTCGCACAGCTTGCAGGCAATACAGCGTTCTTCACCGTTTTCGTAGCGGCGTAGCGCGTGCAGGCCGCGGAAACGCGGCGACAGCGGCGTCTTTTCTTCCGGGAACTGAACCGTGATCTTGCGCTTGAACGCATAGCGCCCGGTCAGCACCATGCCCTTGAACAGCTCGGCGAGCATGAAGCTCTTGAGGAAGTCCTTGACCGAGAACGGGGAGGCAGCAACAGCTGAAGACATTGTGTTTTTCTCCGCTTATTTCCAGATGTTCCAGGGCGTTTGCATCCAGCCCCCGACCACCAGCAGCCACACCAGGGTGACCGGAATGAAGATCTTCCAGCCCAGACGCATGATCTGGTCATAGCGGAAGCGCGGGAAGGTGCCACGGATCCAGATGAAGAGCGAGAGCACGAAGAAGGTCTTGAGCCCCAGCCAGATCCAGCCCGGAATGAAGTCGAGGAAGCCGACCGGCGACAGCCAGCCGCCGAGGAACATCAGCGCGGCCAGGATCGACACCAGCCACATGCTGGCGTACTCGGCGAGGAAGAAGATCGCGAAGCCCATGCCCGAGTACTCGACCATGTGGCCGGCCACGATTTCGGCTTCGCCTTCGACCACGTCAAACGGGTGGCGGTTGGTTTCCGCCACGCCCGAGATCACGTAGACCACGAAGATCGGCAGCAGCGGCAGCCAGTTCCACGACAGGAAGCCCAAGCCCATGTCGGCACCCATGCCCTTGCCCTGCACCGCGACCACGTCCCCCAGGCTCAAGCTGCCCGAGACCATGATGACCACGACCAGGCAGAACCCCATCGCGATTTCGTAGCTCACCATCTGGGCCGACGCACGCAGCGCGCCGAGGAAGGCGTACTTCGAGTTCGAAGCCCAGCCCGCGATGATCACGCCATACACCTCGATCGAGGTGATCGCCATGATCAGCAGCAAGCCTGCATTGACGTTCGCCAGCACGGCTTCGGGGCCGAAGGGAACGGCAACCCACGCGGCCAGGGCCGGCATGATGGCCATGATCGGGCCGAGCCGGAACAGACCCGGGCTCGCAGCCGACGGGCTGATGATTTCCTTGGTCAGCAACTTGACCGCATCGGCGATCGGCTGCAGCAGGCCGAACGGCCCGACGCGGTTGGGGCCGTGGCGCACCTGGATCCAGCCCAGGAACTTGCGCTCCCAGAGCGTCGCATAGGCAACCGCGCCCATCAGCGGCGCAAGCACGCAGATGATCTTGATCAGCGTCCAGATGACGGGCCAGCCACCAACAACCCACCAGTGGGCCGAACTGAGGCCGCGGCCGAAGCCGTAGATGGCGTCGATCATGCGGGCACCCCTTCGAGCGTGGGCTTGGTGCCGCGAACCGCATGCTCGCTGCCACGCGCGTCTGCGGTCAGTTGCAGCGAAGTCGCGCGGCGCACGATGCCGTCGAGCTGGTAGATGGTCGCGACCACCGGCAAGACCGGCTCGGTGCGCACCGGGCTCGACAGATCGACACCCGCGGGCGCCGCGTTGCCGAGCCGCTCCGCGGGAATGTGCGTTGCGGCTGCGTCCTGCGCGCCGCGAAGCTGCGCCAGCACGTCCTGCGACGACTCGAAATCGAAGCCCTGCAACCCCAGCATGTTGGCCAGCACGCGCAACACCTTCCAGGCCGGACGGGCGCCGCCGAGCGGCTTGACCACGGCATGGAAGCTCTGCACGCGCCCTTCGGCGTTCACGAAGGTGCCGGGCGTCTCGGTGAAAGGCGCGATCGGCAACAGCACGTCGCTAAACGCCAGATTGGCCTTGAACGGGCTCAGCGTCACGACCATCTGGGCGTGCGTGAGGCCGGCAGACACATCGGCACCGATGGCCGAATCGAACTCGGGCTCGTTGTTGAGCAGCAGCACGGCTTTCAGACCGCCCGAAAGCATCTGGGCGGCATTCAGGCCACCCTGCCCCGGCACCGCGCCGACCCATTGCGCGCCGACGGTGTTGGCCGCTTCGGTGAGATAGCCGACGCTGGCGCCGGTTTCGGCGCCGATCCATTGCGCGAGCGCCAGCAGCCGCGACGCGTCGCGATGATGCGCCGCCGCGTTGCCCAGCAGGATCGCCTTGCGCTCGCCGCCGAGCATCGACTTGGCGAGCGCCTTGGCCGCATCGTGCGCTTCGCCGTTCGACGGCGCAGCGACACCCTTCTCGGCGCCGATGGCAACGGCCAGATCGGCCAGTGCCTGCGCCCAATTGCCGGCCGGCAGGGTCTGCGTGCTGGACAGCGACATCGCCCAGCCTTCGCGCGTGGCGAGTTCGGCCTTCGAATTGATGGCGTGCACGGCAGCACCCTTGCGCGCAGCCTGACGGATGCGCTGCGCGAACAACGGGTGATCCTTGCGCAGGTTCGAACCGACGACCAGCACGCGCTGCAGTTGCGAGAGCGATGCGATCGAGGTACCGAGCCAGCGGATGCCGTCGGCCGTCGTGAAGTCGGCGTGGCGCAGGCGGTGGTCGATGTTTTCGCTGCCGAGGCCGCGCACCAGTGCGCCGGCCAACGCGAGTTCTTCCACCGTGCTGTGCGGGCTGACCAGCGCGCCGATGGCGGCAGCGCCATGGTCGGTCTTGATCTGGCGCAGGCCGTTGGCCACGTACTCGAGCGCGGTCTGCCAATCGACCGCCTGCCATTGGCCGCCCTGCTTGAGCATGGGCTGCGTCAGTCGCTCGTCGCTGTTGAGCGCCTCATAGGAGAAGCGATCCCGGTCGGCGATCCAGCATTCGTTGACATCTTCGTTCTCGAGCGGAACGACGCGCATGACCTTGTTGTTCTTGACCTGGACGATCAGGTTGGCACCGGTCGAATCGTGCGGGCTGACCGCCTTGCGGCGCGACAGCTCCCAGGTGCGGGCGCTGTAGCGGAACGGCTTGCTCGTGAGAGCGCCGACCGGACAGATGTCGATCATGTTGCCCGACAACTCGGAATCGACGGTCTCGCCGAGCACCGTGGTGATTTCGGAATGCTCGCCGCGATGGATCATGCCGAGTTCCATCACGCCGGCCACTTCCTGGCCAAAGCGGACACAGCGCGTGCAGTGGATGCAGCGGCTCATCTCTTCCATGCTGATCAGCGGGCCGACGTCCTTGTGGAATACGACACGCTTCTCTTCCTGGTAGCGCGAGCTGGAGCCGCCGTAGCCGACGGCCAGATCCTGCAGCTGGCACTCGCCGCCCTGGTCGCAGATCGGGCAGTCGAGCGGGTGGTTGATGAGCAGGAACTCCATCACCGATTGCTGGGCCTTGATGGCCTTTTCGCTCTTGGTGCGCACGATCATGCCCTGCGTCACGGGCGTGGCGCAGGCCGGCATCGGCTTGGGCGCCTTTTCCACGTCCACCAGGCACATGCGGCAGTTGGCCGCGATGCTGAGCTTCTTGTGATAGCAGAAATGCGGGATGTAGGTGCCCGCCTTGTCGGCCGCATGCATGATCATGCTGCCTTCGGTCACGTCGACCTTCTTGCCGTCGAGTTCGATTTCAACCATATGTGTTTACCGGGCTCAGGCCTTGACGGGCGTCTTGGGCACGTAGCCCGGAATCAGCGCCTCGAACTCGTGGCGGAAGTGCTTGATCATGGCGCGCACGGGCATCGCAGCGGCATCGCCCAGCGCGCAGATTGTGCGGCCCTGGATGTTGTCGGCGACCGAGTTGAGCAGATCCATGTCGGTCTGGCGACCCTGGCCGTTGTGGATGCGGTCGACCACGCGCCAGAGCCAGCCCGTGCCTTCGCGGCACGGCGTGCACTGGCCGCAGGACTCGTGCATGTAGAAGTACGAGAGGCGCTTGAGCGACTCGACCATCGAGCGGCTGTCGTCCATCACGATCACCGCGCCGGAACCCAGCATCGAGCCGGCCTTTGCGATGGAGTCGTAGTCCATCGTGCACTCCATCATGATGGATGCGGGCAGCACCGGCGCCGACGATCCACCGGGGATCACCGCCTTGAGCTGGCGGCCCTTGCGCACGCCGCCGGCCAGCTCGAGCAGCTTGGCAAATGGCGTGCCCATCGGCACCTCGTAGTTGCCCGGCAACTCGACGTCGCCGCTCACCGAATAGATCTTGGTGCCGCCGTTGTTCGGCTTGCCGCATTCAAGGTACGCCGGGCCGCCGTTGTTGATGATCCACGGCACAGCCGCGAAGGTCTCGGTGTTGTTGATCGTGGTCGGCTTGCCGTAGAGGCCGAAGCTGGCCGGGAACGGCGGCTTGAAGCGCGGCTGGCCCTTCTTGCCCTCGAGCGATTCGAGCAAGGCGGTTTCTTCGCCACAGATGTAGGCGCCGAAGCCATGCGCCGCATGCAGCTGGAAGTTGTAGCCGCTGTCCATGATCTTGTCGCCGAGATAGCCGGCCGCGCGCGCCTCTTCGAGCGCTTCCTCGAAGCGGTCGTAGGTCGCGAAGATCTCGCCGTGGATGTAGTTGTAGCCAACGCTGATGCCCATCGCGTAGGCAGCGATGGCCATGCCTTCGATCACGATGTGCGGGTTGTAGTGCAGGATGTCGCGATCCTTGCAGGTGCCCGGTTCGCCTTCGTCCGAGTTGCAGACCAGGTACTTCTGCCCCGGAAACTGGCGCGGCATGAAGCTCCACTTGAGGCCGGTGGGAAAACCGGCGCCGCCGCGGCCGCGCAGACCCGAGCCCTTGACCTCGGCAATCACCTGGTCCGGCGTCATGCCTTCGGTCAGGATCTTGCGCAGCGCGCTGTAGCCGCCACGCGCTTCGTAGTCGGCCAGGCGCCAGTTGGTACCGTCGAGGCCCGCATAGATCTGCGGCGCAATGTGGCGGTCGTGGAAACAGGTCTGGACACCCGTTGCCTGGAACTGCGAGAGGACTTGATCAGGGGACATCAGTGCGCCTCCCCGGTCGAGGCGGTGCGCAGCCCGTCGATGAGCTGGTCGAGCTTCTCGTTGCTCATGAAGCTGCACATGGTGCGGTCGTTCACCAGCATCACGGGCGAGTCGGCGCAGGCGCCCAGGCACTCGCTCTGCTGCAGCGTGAACATGCCATCTTGCGTGGTGTCGCCCATCTTGATGCCGAGCTTCTTTTCCAGGTGCGCCAGCGCCGTGGCGCCGTCGCGCAACTGGCACGGCAGGTTGGTGCAGACGTTGAGCTTGAACCTGCCCACCGGATGCTGGTTGTACATGTTGTAGAAGGTCGTGACCTCGTGCACCGCGATCGGCGGCATGCCGAGGTAGTCGGCGATGACCTTCTCGCTTTCGAGGCTCACATAGCCGTGCGCCTTCTGCACGATGGTCAGGCAGGCCATCACGGCAGATTGCGCCTGGTCGGCCGGGTACTTGGCGACCTCACGGGCAAAAAGATCGAGCATGGGGGCGTCGATCGCCGAGGTGCTCGCGGAAGTGCTTTGAATGCTCATCGATCGATCTCTCCGAACACGATGTCCAGGGTGCCGATCACGGCCACGGTGTCCGCGATCATGTGGCCACGGGCCATTTCATCGAGTGCCGCAAGGTGCGCGAAACCCGGCGCACGGATCTTCAGCCGGTAGGGCTTGTTGGCACCGTCGCTCACCAGGTAGATGCCGAACTCGCCCTTGGGGTGCTCGACGGCCGCATAGGCTTCGCCTTCGGGTACGTGGAAGCCTTCGGTGAAGAGCTTGAAGTGATGGATCAGCTCCTCCATGTTGGCCTTCATCGACTCGCGCTCGGGCGCGGCGACCTTGTGGTTGTCGGTGATCACCGGGCCAGGATTCACGCGCAGCCAGTCCACGCACTGCTTGATGATGCGGTTGGACTGCGCCATTTCTTCCATGCGCACCAGGTACCGGTCATAGCAATCGCCGGTCTTGCCCACGGGAATGTCGAAGTCCATGCGGTCGTAGACGTCGTAGGGCTGCGTCTTGCGCAAGTCCCATGCGATGCCCGAGCCGCGCAGCATCGGGCCGGTCAGGCCCAGGCTCAGCGCGCGCTCCTGTGTCATCACGCCGATGCCGACGGTGCGCTGCTTCCAGATGCGGTTGTCGCTCAGCAGCGTGTGGTACTCCTCCATATGCTTCACGAAGCGTTGGGAGAAGTCGTCGATGAAGTCGAGCAGCGAACCCTGGCGGTTCTCGTTCATGCGCGCCAGCGCCTTGGCATTCTTGATTTTGCTGACCTTGTACTGCGGCATCGTGTCCGGCAGGTCGCGGTAGACGCCGCCCGGACGGAAGTACGCCGCATGCATGCGCGCACCCGACACCGCCTCGTACATGTCGAACAGGTCTTCGCGCTCGCGGAATGCGTAGATCAGCACGGTCGAGCTGCCACAGTCGTTCGCATGCGAACCGAGCCACATCAGGTGGTTCAGCAGGCGCGTGATCTCGGAGAACAGCACGCGGATGTACTGCGCGCGGATCGGCACCTCGAGGCCCAGCAGCTTTTCGATCGCAAGGCAGTAGGCATGCTCGTTGCACATCATCGACACGTAGTCGAGACGGTCCATGTACGGCAGCGACTGGATGTAGGTCTTGCCCTCGGCCAGCTTCTCGGTGGCGCGGTGGAGCAGGCCGATGTGCGGGTCGGCACGTTGCACGACCTCGCCGTCGAGCTCCAGCACGAGGCGCAGCACACCGTGCGCGGCCGGATGCTGCGGCCCGAAATTCAGCGTGTAGTTCTTGATGTCTGCCATGTCAGTGCAAACCGCCGTAGTTTTCTTCGCGGATGATGCGCGGCGTGACTTCGCGCGGCTCGATCGTCACGGGCTGGTAGACCACGCGCTTGAGCTCTTCGTCGTAACGCATTTCGACGTGGCCCGACAGCGGGAAGTCCTTGCGGAACGGATGACCGATGAAGCCGTAGTCGGTCAGGATGCGGCGCAGGTCGACGTGCCCCTCGAACACGATGCCGTAGAGATCGAAGGCTTCGCGCTCGAACCAGTTGGCCGAATTCCAGAGATGCATCACCGACTGGATCACCGGAAAATCGTCGTCGGGACAGAACACCTTGACGCGCACGCGCTGGTTCAACGAGACCGACAGCAGGTGCGACACGGCGCAGTAGCGCGGGCCTTCCCAGACGCTGTCACGCCAGGCCGAGTAGTCGACGCCACAGAGGTCGATGAGCTGCTCGAACTTGCAGCCCGGCGCGTCGCGCAAGGCCTGCATGGCCTCGAGATAGTCGGCCGCCTTGACCACCAGCGTCACCTCGCCTAGCGCGACGGTGATGCTGGCGACCTTGTCGCCGAGCGTGGCGGAAATCGTGTCCTTGAGGACTTCGGGAGCGATCGCAAAAGTTGTCATGAAGGCCCCGGGCTCAGGCGCGCGCGATGGTGTTGGTGCGACGCACCTTCTGCTGGAGCTGGATGATCCCGTAGATCAAAGCTTCCGCTGTGGGCGGACAGCCCGGCACATAGACGTCGACCGGCACGATGCGGTCGCAGCCGCGCACCACCGAGTAGCTGTAGTGGTAATAGCCGCCGCCATTGGCACACGACCCCATCGACAACACCCAGCGCGGCTCCGCCATCTGGTCGTAGACCTTGCGCAGCGCGGGCGCCATCTTGTTGCACAGCGTGCCGGCCACGATCATCAGATCGGACTGGCGCGGGCTGGCACGGAACACTTCGGCGCCGAAGCGCCCGATGTCGTAGCGCGCCGCAGCCGCATGCATCATTTCGACAGCGCAGCAGGCCAGACCGAAGGTCATGGGCCACAACGAGCCGGTCTTGGCCCAGTTCACCACCGAGTCGTACGACGTGGTGACGAAGCCTTCCTTGAAAACGCCTTCAATGGCCATGGGTGTACCTTGTTGCCGAAGCTCGGCTATTCCCAGTCGAGCGCGCCTTTTTTCCACTCGTAGACGAAGCCCACGACGAGGATGGCGAGAAAGATCACGACGGCCCAGAAACCAGCGGCACCAACTTCCTTGAGCGCCACGGCCCATGGGAAGAGGAATGCGATTTCGAGGTCGAACAGAATGAACAGGATGGCCACCAGGTAGTAGCGCACATCGAACTGCATGCGGGCGTTTTCGAAGGCTTCGAAGCCGCATTCGTAAGGGGAGTTTTTGGCCGCATCGGGCCGGTTCGGGCCAAGGATGTAGCCCAGAACCTGTGGTGCGATTCCGACACCGATACCGACCAGGATGAACAGCAGGACGGGGAGGTAGGAATCGAGGTTCATCGGGAAGGTTCTATCACCGCTTGCCACCAGCAGGAAGTGTTCCTGCCGGTGATATTTGGTGCGGTCGGCGAGACTCGAACTCGCACAGCTTTCGCCACTACCCCCTCAAGATAGCGTGTCTACCAATTTCACCACGACCGCGGTTTTTATTGTCTGGATGGCATGAGGAACCGGTGAGGGTTTTGGCTTTCCAGACAGAGTCAGAGTTTACCCTGAAATACAGCGCTTTCCGGCTGCGCACTGCATCGAAATGGATGCAATCACTTGGTCGGGATCTGTCCCGCGCCCGCTGCCGGTGCGGCCGGTGCAGGAGCAGGTGCACTGGCGCCCGCGGCCGGTGCAGCCGCGTCGCCGTCGGCCTTCGGAATTTGCGCTGCCGAGCCCGAAGCCGGCGCGGCCGGCGCACCAACTGCAGCGCGCTCGAGCAGACTGCCGCCACCCGCCGGACGCGCATGGCTGAAGTAGGCCAGCGCCAGCGTGCAGACGAAAAACACTGCCGCCAGCACAGCCGTGGTGCGCGACAGGAAATTGGCACTGCCGCTGGCGCCGAACAGGCTGCCGGCACTGCCGCTGCCGAAAGCTGCGCCCATGTCGGCACCCTTGCCGTGCTGGATCAGGATCAGGCCGATCATTGCCAGCGCGGTGAGCATCTGGACGCCCACCAGAATGTTGAGGACGAGGTTCATTTTTTCTTACTCCTGGTTCGATATCGCAGCGCCGCCGGACTCAGCGCGCTGCCACAATGATTTGCAAAAAGTCGGGGGCCTTGAGCGACGCGCCGCCGATCAGTCCACCGTTGATGTCGGGCTGCGACAGCAGTTCGGCCGCGTTGGCCGCATTCATGCTGCCGCCGTAGAGGATGCGGATGCCCGCAGCATGCTCGCTCGCTGCGTGATGCAACTGGGCGCGCAGCACCGCGTGCACGGCCTGCGCCTGCTCCGGCGTGGCCGTCTTGCCGGTGCCGATGGCCCACACCGGCTCGTAGGCAACCACGATCTCGCTGATGCAATGGCCATTGACGTGGATCACCGCAGCCAGTTGCCGCTTGACCACCTCGTCGGTCTGCCCTGCTTCGCGCTGCGCCAGCGTTTCGCCGACACAGACGATCGGCGTGATGCCGCTGGCCAGTGCGGCCGCGGTCTTGGCCGCCACCGTGTCGTCGCTCTCGGCGTGGTACTGGCGACGCTCCGAGTGACCGACGATGGCGTAGCGCACGCCGAAATCCTTCAGCATCGCGCCCGATTGTTCGCCGGTGTAGGCACCCTGCGCATGGGCTGACACGTCCTGCGAACCCAGCGCGATCGGCGAACCGGCAACGAGCGTTTGCACCTGCGCCAGATACGGCGCCGGCACGCACACCGCCACGTCGCAGGCAGGCGTGCCGATGCCCTGCTTGAGCGCCTGCAGCAGCGTCGCATTGGCAGCCAGGCCGCCGTTCATCTTCCAGTTGCCGGCAATGAGTTGCTTGTGGTGCATCGTGGGTCTCCCTTACCAAGTAAGCACGATCTTGCCGATGTGCTCGTTCGATTCCATCAGCCGATGGGCCTGCGCCGCGCCGTCCGGATCGACCGCAGCAAAGCGGCTGTGAATCACGGGCTTGAACTCGCCACGCTCGAGCAGCGGCCAGACCTTTTCGCGCAGCGCGCGTGCGATCGCCCCCTTGAACGCAACCGGCCGCGGCCGCAAGGTCGAGCCGGTCACGGTGAGCCGGCGGCGCAGCAGCTGGCCCGCGTTGAATTCGCTCTTCACCCCGCCCTGCACCGCGATGATCACGAGCCGGCCGTCATCGGCCAGGCAGTCGATCTCGCGCGCCACGTAGTCGCCGGCCACCATGTCGAGGATCACGTCGACACCCTTGCCGTCCGTGAGCTGCTTCACTTCCGCCACGAAGTCGCTGGTCTTGTAGTTGATCGCGTGGTCGGCGCCGAGCGCGCGGCACGCCGCGCACTTCTTGTCGCTGCCGGCCGTCGCGATCACGCGGGCGCCGAGCGCCCTGCCGAGTTGGATCGCCGTCACGCCGATGCCGCTCGAACCACCCTGCACCAGCAGCGTCTCGCCCGCCTGCAGCCGGCCGCGCTCGAACACGTTGCTCCAGACCGTGAAGAAGGTTTCGGGCAGGCTGGCCGCGTCGGCTGCGCTCCAGCCCTTTGGCACCGGCAGGCACTGCACCACCGGCGCAACGCAAAGCTCGGCATAGCCGCCACCGGCCACCAGTGCGCAGACGGCGTCGCCAACCTTGAAGCCGGCTTCGGCCATCGCCGCCGCGTCACCTGAGACGATCTCGCCGGCCACTTCGAGGCCCGGCAGGTCGGACGCGCCCGGCGGCACGGGGTACTGGCCCATGCGCTGCAAGACGTCGGGCCGATTCACACCGCTCGCGGCGACGCGGATCAGCAGTTCGCCGGCACCCGCAACGGGCGCGGGACGCTCGGCGACGCGCAGCACCTCAGGGGCGCCGAACGAAGTGATTTCAATCGCTTTCATGGTCTTTTCGGGCTGCAGCCCACCCAATGGGCGGATGCTGCGATGAAAAAGATGGCAAGGGGTGCCTTGCGGCGCCCCTTGCGGTTGCGATCAGCCTTGCCGTTCGCCGTTGTCGCCTTCGCCGCGGGCCGCATACACGCCCTGCTGCGGTTCGGCCAGCGCCGGTGCTGCTTCGCGCTGCGGCTGCTGCTCGTTGCGCGGTGCGTCGTTGCGCTCGCCTTCGAAACGCGGCGGACGGTCACCACGCGGTGCGCGGTCGCCACGCGGCGGGCGATCGCCACGGTCACCACGGTCTTCGCGCGGCGGACGTTCCTGGAACTCCATGCCGGCCGGACGCTCGGTCAGCGCCTTCATCGACAGCTTGACGCGACCCTTTTCGTCGGTCTCGAGAACCTTGACCTTCACGATCTGGCCTTCGCTCAGATAGTCGGTCACCTTCTCGACGCGCTCGTGCGCGATCTGGCTGATGTGCAGCAGGCCGTCCTTGCCGGGCAGCAGGTTGATCAGCGCGCCGAAGTCCAGGATCTTGGTGACCGGGCCTTCGTAGACCTTGCCGATTTCGACTTCGGCCGTGATCTGCTCGATGCGCTTCTTGGCGAATTCGGCCTTTTCCGGATCGGTCGAGGCGATCGTGATGGTGCCGTCCTCGTCGATGTTGATGGTCGTGCCGGTTTCTTCCTGCAGGCCGCGGATGACCGCACCACCCTTGCCGATCACGTCGCGGATCTTCTCGGGGTTGATCTTCAGCGTGGTCAGGCGGGGCGCGAAGCTCGAGACTTCGGCCTTGGCCTCGCCCATGGCTTCCTGCATCTTGCCCAGGATGTGCATGCGCGCTTCCTTGGCCTGCGCCAGCGCAACCTGCATGATTTCCTTGGTGATGCCCTGGATCTTGATGTCCATCTGCAGCGCGGTGATGCCGTTGGTCGTGCCGGCCACCTTGAAGTCCATGTCGCCCAGATGATCCTCGTCACCCAGGATGTCGGTCAGCACCGCGAAGCGGTTGCCTTCCTTGATCAGGCCCATGGCGATGCCGGCCACGTGCGCCTTCATCGGCACGCCGGCGTCCATCATCGACAGGCAGCCGCCGCAGACCGAAGCCATCGACGAGGAGCCGTTCGACTCGGTGATTTCCGAGACGACGCGCACGGTGTAGGGAAACTCTTCCTTGGTCGGCAGCACCGCAACCAGTGCGCGCTTGGCCAGCCGGCCGTGGCCGATTTCGCGGCGCTTGGTCGAGCCCATGCGGCCCACTTCGCCGGTGGCGAACGGAGGCATGTTGTAGTGGAACATGAAGCGGTCTTCGTACTCGCCCATGAGCGCATCGATGCGCTGTGCGTCGCGCTCGGTGCCGAGCGTGGTAACCACGAGGGCCTGCGTTTCGCCGCGGGTGAAAAGCGCCGAGCCGTGGGTGCGCGGCAGCACCGAATTGCGGATCTCGATCGGGCGCACGGTGCGCGTGTCGCGGCCGTCGATGCGGGGCTCGCCTTCGAGGATCTGGCTGCGCACGATCTTGGCTTCGATCTCGAACAGCAGGTCGTTGACCTTGCCTGCCTCGAAGGGCTCGCCGCCGTCCTTGAGCGCCGCCATCACGCTGGCATTGGCTTCGCGCAGCGCTTGCGTGCGGGCTTGCTTGCTGCGGATCTGGTAGACCGCGCGCAGCTTTTCTTCGGCGAGGCCATTGACCTTGGCGATGAAAGCCTCGTCCTTGGCAGCCGGCTGCCAGTCCCACACCGGCTTGCCGGCGTCGCGCACGAGTTCGTGGATGGCGTTGATCGCGATGTTGGCTTGTTCATGGCCGAACACCACGCCGCCGAGCATGATTTCTTCAGACAGTTGCAGGGCTTCGGACTCGACCATCAGCACGGCAGCTTCGGTGCCGGCAACGATCAGGTCCATCTGCGAATCGCGGCGCGCGGTCTGGCCGGGGTTCAGCACGTACTGGCCATTGATGTAGCCAACGCGGGCGGCGCCGATCGGGCCGCTGAAAGGAATGCCGGAAATCGACAGCGCGGCGCTGACGCCGATCATGGCGGCGATGTCAGCATCGACTTCGGGGTTGAGCGACAGCGTGTGGATGACCACGTGCACCTCGTTCAGGAAGCCTTCGGGGAACAGCGGGCGGATCGGGCGGTCGATCAGGCGGCTGGTCAGCGTTTCGTGCTCGCTCGGCTTGGCTTCGCGCTTGAAGAAGCTGCCCGGGATCTTGCCCGCGGCGTAGGTCTTCTCGATGTAGTCGACGGTCAGCGGGAAGAAGTCCTGACCGGGCTTGGCCGATTTGGACGCCACCACGGTGGCCAGCACCACGGTGCCTTCGATGTCGACGATGACGGCGCCGCCGGACTGGCGCGCGATTTCACCGGTTTCCAGAACGACGGTCTTGTCGCCCCATTGGAAGGACTTGGTGATTTTGTTGAAGAGGCTCATGTTTTGCTCCTGTTTTGATGGCGGGGCACACAGTCCCCGCGGGCGGTTGGAGCGCTCTCAGAACACGATGCCATTCCAGTGCAGTTCGACTCGAACTTCATTGGAATGACACAGCTTCGCTCTGTTTTGCACTCCGAAAAGGGTTCACGAAGTAAAAAACGCCTGAGCTAGTGGACTAACTCAGGCGTTTTTGCATGCGATTCGAATTACTTGCGCAGGCCCAGCTTGGCGATCAGCGCGGTGTAACGGTCGGCATCCTTGGACTTGAGGTAGTCCAGGAGCTTGCGGCGGCGGCTCACCATGCGCAGCAGGCCGCGACGGCCGTGGTGATCCTTGGCGTGCGTCTTGAAGTGGGGGGTGAGCTCGTTGATGCGGGCGGTCAGCAGTGCGACTTGCACTTCAGGACTGCCGGTGTCGTTGGCGGCGCGGGCGTTGTCTTTGACGACTTCGGCCTTGATGGAGGCTGCGATCATGGTTGGTTTCCTTGTTCCGGGATGTTTGACTTGCGGTGTGCGCTGGAACTGCACGCACCGTGCGGATTGCCAAAAAGCAAAGCCCGTCGATTATAGCCCGAGCCAGCGCGCCAGCCGATTCACCCCTTCAACCAGCCGCTGCGGCTCCTTTGAAGCGAAGCACCAGCGCAGCCAGCCCTGGGCTTCCGGGCCGAAGGCGTTGCCGGGAGCCAGGCCGAGGCCGGCCTCGGTCACCAGGCGCTTGGCGACGGCCAGCGAGTCATCGAAGCCGTCGAGCTGGAAGAAGGCGTACATCCCGCCACGGGCCGGCGCAACCTTGACCCCCGGCACGGCCGCGAGCAGCGGCACCAGTGTGTCGCGGCACTGTTTCAGGTGCGCCACCACGCGTGGCGTGACTTCGTCGGTGCGCGCGAGTGCCACCACGCCGGCGCGCTGGGTAAACACGCTCGCACAGGAGGTGTTGAACTCGATCAGCTTGCCGATGCCGTCCATCAGCGCGGGCGGCAGCACCAGCCAGCCGAGCCGCCAGCCGGTCATGAGGAAGCTCTTGGAGAAGCTGTGAACGACCACGAGGCGGTCGTCCGGCGAGGCAATGTCGAGAAAGCTCGGCGCGCAGCCGTTCGGGCTCGGTTCGTAATACAGCCGCTCGTACACCTCGTCGGCCAGGATCCAGGTGCCGGTGCCGCGGCAGTGGTCGAGGATGGCCTGCTGCTCGGCCCGCGTCATCGTCCAGCCGGTGGGGTTGTTCGGCGCGTTGACGATCAGCAGCCGGGTGGCTGCGGTGACCGCCGTACGCAACGCGTCGAGGTCGAGCGCCCATTCCCCCTCCCGGGCCACCAGCGGCACGCAGCGCACCGTGGCGCCGAGGATCGCCGGCTGGGCCGTGAGGTTGGGCCAGACCGGCGTGACCGCTACCACCTCGTCGCCGGCATCGACCAGCGCCTGCACCGCAAGCATCAGCGCGTTGACGCCGCCCGAAGTGACCGCGATGCGGCCGGCGTCCACGCGCGGGTGCAGGCGGCTGGTATAGGCCGCGATCGCTTCGCGCAGTTCGGGCAGGCCGAGATTGTGGGAATAGAAGGTTTCACCGCGAGCCAGCGAATCGATCGCAGCCTGGCGGATGAACTCGGGCGTGATTTCGTCGCTTTCGCCGAACCAGAACGCGAGCACGTCGTCGCGGCCGAGCCCGGCATTGGCGACTTCACGGATCCTGGAGGCTTCGAGGTTGAGGATGGCGTTGCGCATCGGTCGATTCTCCACGGCCTCAGCCCGGCCGCTGCATCCGGCAGCTGGTGGGCATTTCGGCGCGTGAGGCCTCGATGGTCTTGACCACGCGAAAGCCGTAGCCCGAGCCTTCGACGTCGAACTTCACGCCGGGTGCGCCCTGCCTGTCCATCACGCCGACCACCAGCTGCTGCTGGAACTGGTGGTCGGCGGCGCGCATGCGCCCGCGTTGGCCGGCAAACGTGACATCGGCGGATTCGAGCGCCCGCGCCACCGGCACCGCGTCGGTGCTCGCGGCGCGCTCGAGCGCCTGTGCCAGCGCCTCGACCAGCAACTGCATGCGCATGTGCACATAGTCGTCGGCCGGCTTCGGAAAACGTGCGCGAAACGACTGGTAGAACGCTTCCGACGCGGGCGTCTGCACGTTCGGCAGCCAGTCGGCCACCGCTGCGACGCGACCGATGCCGGCTTCGCCGATCGCCGCGGGCGCACCGAGCGCGTTGCCATAGAACGTGTAGAACTTGCCCTGGTAGCCGACCTCGCGCGCCGCCTTCACCAGCAGCGTGAGGTCGTTGCCCCAGTTGCCGGTGACCACGGCCTGTGCGCCGCTTGCAAGGATCTTGCTCGCGTAGGGGGAAAAGTCCTTCACGCGGCCCATCGGATGCAACTCGTCGCCCACCACCTGCACATCGGGCCGCAGCTGGACAAATTGCCGCTTCGTTTCGCGCAGCACCGCCTGGCCGAAGCTGTAATCCTGGCCGATCAGGTAGACCCTCTTGAGCGCCGCGTCGTCTTTCATCACATCCATCAGGGCGGTCACGCGCATGTCGGCATGCGCGTCGAAACGAAAGTGCCAGAAGCTGCAGCGCTCGTTGGTGAGCACCGGATCGACCGCCGAGTAGTTGAGGAAGATCACGCGGCGCGAAGGGTCGCGCTCGTTGTTCTTGTCGATCGCGTCGAGCAGCGCGGCCGCGGTGGCCGACGAGTTGCCCTGCAGCACGATGCGCGCGCCATCGTCCATGGCCGCACGCAAGGCCGACAGCGCCTCCTCGTTCTGGCCCTTGCTGTCGTAGCGGTCGAGCTGTAGCTGCCGAGCGCCCCCCGGCAGCTTGATGCCGCCGCGCGCATTGACCCGCTCCACGGCCCACAGCAGGTTGCGGAACACAGCCTCGCCGGTATTGGCGAAAGGGCCGCTCATGCTTTCGACCAGCGCCAGCCGGATCGGCTGCACGGCCTGTGCATGCAGCGGCAGAGCCGCCGATGCCGCGAGCGTGCTGCCTAGCGCCAGCGCACCGGATTTCAAGACCCGGCGACGCGAAATATCGGGGAGATTCATGCTCTTGAAACGCGCCTGCAGATGCCTAGATGAGATGGCATGCGGCACGCATTGATGGAAAGGCCGCGCAGTGTAAGGGACACACATTCTTGTCCCCCTTGTCTCCATCTTTCATTCGATTCAGGAGTTCATCATGTTCTTTGCACCCGCAGTTCGCACCTTCTCTCCCCGCTTCCACGACCGCAGCTTCGAGCGCTTCGTCAACCAGGCCTTCTCCAGCGCCTCGACCGCGCGCCAGGGCGTGAAAGTTGAACAGGACGACGCCAGCTGGACCTTGTCGCTCGACGTGCCCGGCCTCTCGCGTGAAGACCTGAGCATCAGCATTGAAGGCGCCGTTGTTCGCATCGAGAGCAAGGCCGAAGCCGCGCGCCAGGTCAAGGCCGCCTACGAGTTGCCGCTCGACATCGACGCCGCCGCCAGCGAAGCCAGACTTGTGAATGGCGTGCTGACGCTCAAGCTCGGCAAGCGGATTCCGGTTAGCACCAAAGTCGAGTTGTCGATCCAGTAACTGCCCCCGAAAACAACGGGCCGGTAACTTCTTGTTGCCGGCCTTTTTTACGTGTGAGGCGACAATCGGGTCGAACACCCCCTGCATTCAGTAACCTTTTTTCAAATACTTTTTTCTTATATGAACTTCAGCCTGGGACCGGTTTTGCCGACTCGAGGCTGATGTTTTTCTTGAAGCAGGCCCGATGATCACGCATTTGCAAGCAGCCAGTCCCGGCGCACGCGCCGACACCTTGCTCGTTTTCTTGCCAGGTGCCTTTCTGAAGCTGGAAGACTTCGAGCGCGAGGGCTTCGTGAGCGCGGTGCGCGAACACAATCTGGCCGCCGACGTGATGCTGGTCGACGCCAACGTCTCCTATTACTACGACCAGTCCTTCATCGAGCGCCTGCATGCGGGCGTGATCGAACCACAGCGCGCAAGGGGCTACCAATCGATCTGGCTGGTCGGTATCTCGATCGGTGGCTTTGGCGCGCTGATCCATGAACTGGCGCGTCCGGGCCGTGTCGATGGCATTGTCGCCCTCGCGCCTTACCTCGGGCGCCGACCGCTCGGCGCCGAAATCCTCAAGGCCGGCGGCCTGCGTGCGTGGCGCCAACCCGACGGGCCGCCGCCCGACGACGAAGCCGACCGCAAGCTGTGGCCCTGGCTGCAGCAATATGCCGACCCCGCGGCCTCCAGGCACATACCCCCGCTGTACCTGGGCTACGGCCTCAGCGACCGCTTCGCAGCGAACCACCGGCTGTTGGCCGAGGTGCTGCCCGAAGGCCACGTGTTCACTACGGAAGGCGGCCACGACTGGCCGCAGTGGGCTGACCTCTGGCGCCAGATGCTCGACGTGCTGCCGTTGCCGGTCCACAGCGCGGCGCCTGTGCCGCTGACCGTGGACGTCTGAACCCGCAGTGCCTTCCCTCTTCCGATCTGTCCCGCTGGCCCTGACGGCGGCCGCGCTGGCGCTGCCGCTGCAGGCGTCCGAGGTCGTCGCCGTGCCGTCACCGGACGCCCGTGCAACGGCCGAGGTGTTTTTCTCGCCCGGCGCGAACACCGACCGCGCCATTGCCGCCGCGATTGCCGACGCCCGCACCCGCGTATGGATTGCCGGCTACTTCTTCACCTCGTCGGTGGTGGCAAAGGCGCTGGACGAGGCCCATGCACGCAAAGTCGACGTGCGGGTGGTGCTCGACCGCTCCCAGGTGACGCAGCGCTATTCCAGCGCCACCTTCTTTCACAACCGCGGCGTGCCGCTCTGGATCAACGCACGCTATCCGGTGATGCACCACAAGTTTCTGGTGATCGATGCGGGAACGGTCGGCTTCGGCTCGATGAATTTCACCCGTGCAGGTGCACAGCAGAACGCTGAAAACTTCAACCTGTTCCGGCGCTGGCCGCAGCTCGCGCAGACCTATGGACGCGAGTTCCAGCGGCTCGAGCGCGAATCGGAGCGCTACCGGCCGGGCATGACCTTCGACGCGGACAGCGCAGCCGGCGAGAAGGCGGAATAGACCGCCTCAGGCCGCCGCCAGCGCATCGAGCGGCCAGCGCGGCTTGACGTCGAAGGCATAGCGCGCGGAGGCTTTCTCCATGCCCGCCTGCAGCCGCATGGCCGCTGCCATCGCGATCATCGCGCCGTTGTCCGTGCACAAATGCAGCTCGGGGTAGTGCACGCGCACGCCACGCTTCGCGCAGGCGGCATCGAGCTGCCGGCGCAGATCCCGGTTGGCGCCCACGCCACCGGCCACGACGAGCCGGCTCATGCCGGTCGCGTCGAGCGCGGCCAGACTCTTTTTCAGCAGCACTTCGACGATGGCCGCCTGCGTCGACGCGGCCAGGTCGGCCTTGCGGGCTTCCAGTTCTTCACCGAGCTTTTTCGCCTGCGTCATGACGGCTGTCTTGAGCCCGGCAAACGAGAAATCAAGGTCGCCGCTGTGCAGCAGGGGGCGCGGCAACCTGAATGCGGCCGGGTCGCCCTGCTCCGCCAGTTTGGCGAGCCACGGGCCGCCCGGGTATGGCAGGCCCATGAGCTTGGCGCTCTTGTCGAAGGCCTCGCCAGCCGCGTCATCGATGGTTTCGCCGAGGATCTCGTAGCGCCCCACGCCGTCGACCCGCATCAACTGGGTGTGGCCGCCCGACACCAGCAGCGCAACGAACGGAAACTCGGGCGGGTCGGCGCTGAGAAACGGCGAGAGCAGGTGCCCCTCCAGATGGTGTACGCCGAGCACCGGCTTGCCGAGCGCCGCACCCAGCGCGCAGGCCACCCCGGCGCCGACCAGCAGGGCACCGGCCAGACCCGGGCCGCGCGTGTAGGCCACCACGTCAACCTCGGCCAGATGGCGGCCGGCTTCGTCGAACACCGTCTGCGCGAGCGGCAGCACGCGCCGGATGTGGTCGCGGCTGGCCAGCTCCGGCACCACGCCGCCGTAGGCCTGGTGCATCGCGATCTGGCTGTGCAGCGCATGCGCGCGCAAGAGCGGCGTGGCGCCGCCCTGCGACTCGACGAGGGCCACGCCGGTTTCGTCGCACGACGATTCGATTCCCAGAACAAGCATGGGGCGAGTTTAGGGGGCGCACACTTTCGGGGCACGAATGTTGCTCCATATCCCTCCAACAGAGGAGAGGCGCGCTCGCCCCCCCAACACGATGAAATCCGGACTGAGCTTTCTTGTCGCGGCCCGCCGATGCGAAATCGACGAGCTGGATCAGCTCGCGCGCACCAGCGAGCTGGTCGGCACGATCGGGCGGCTGGTGCACGCGCTGCAGCGCGAGCGTGGGCTCTCCAACGTGCTGCTGGCGTCGCAGGGGCAGCGCTATGCGCAGCAGCGCAGCGCGCAGATCGGCGAATGCATCCGGCTCGAGCACGACGTACGCACCGGCTTCGACCGGCTCGAAACCGAGGGCCGCCGCATCGGCAACGGCACCCGCTTGTTCAGCCGCATCGCCTGGGTGTTGCCCGGGCTGGACGCCCTGCCCGTGCTGCGACGCCGCATCGGTGCACTGGAAGTCGGCGCGGCCGACGCCACCGCGGCGTTTGCCAAGCTGATCGCCGGACTGCTCGCCGTGGTGTTCGAGGCCGCCGATGGCGCCACCGACCCCGAAATCTCGCGGCTGCTCGCTGCCATGTTCAATTTCATGCAGGGCAAGGAATTCGCGGGTCAGGAGCGCGCCTGCGGTGCGGCGGCCTTTGTCGAAGGGCGCAACGACCCGCTGCGCCAGCAGCAATGGCTGCAGCTGATCACGGCCCAGGAACGCTGCTTCAACGTGTTCGCCGATTTCGCCGGCCCCGCGCTGACCGAGGTCTGGCGCCACAGCCAGCCCGCGGCCGAGCTGGCCGAGCTCGAACGGCTGCGCCGCGTTGCGCATTCGGCGCCCGCCGGTGCGACGCTCGACCGCGAACTCAGCACCACCTGGTTCGACTGCTGCTCGCTGCGCATCGATGCAATGAAGGCGGTGGAAGAACGGCTGGCAGCCGACCTGCGCACCCTCTGCGCCGGCAAGATCGCCGAAGCCCGCGCCGAGGCCGAGACGCACCAGGCCTTGCTCGACCAGCTGGTGGCCGACACCGACGCGCGCACCGCCCGGGCCACCACCTTCTTCGACGACCCCGAACTGGCGCCGGCCGCGCCCTATGGTCACCAGCTCGAGCGCTCGATTCTCGAAATGCTGCAGGAGCAGTCGCAGCGGCTGCAGGCCATGAGCGACGAGCTCGACACGGTGCGCGCCACCCTCAACGAGCGCAAGCTGGTCGAGCGCGCCAAGGGCCTCCTGATGGCACATCGCCGGATGACCGAGGAAGAAGCCCACAAGATGCTGCGGCAGACCGCGATGAACCAGAACCGCCGCCTCGTCGACGTGGCGGAATCGGTGCTGTCGATGGCCGAATACCTGCCCGGCAGCACCTGAATTGGTGCGCTGCACAACAGGGGTGCCGCCCCCCGGGGCGTTTGAGCAGGATCAGCCTCCAGCGCTGATGCCAAGGGCGCCGACAGCTATTAATTTGATAGCAATTCATCTTCGATATCAGCTGGCACGCTGCTTGCTTTCAGTCTTCGCATAGACCGACGAAGGTCTGCAGGCAGGCGGCATCCAATGGCGGGTGTCGCTCACCGAACAGGACAAAGGCGTCCTTACCTCGCACTGGCTCGGCTTCGAGCCGGCCGTGCGCGGTGAGGACGCCTTTTTTGTTTTTCGCCTCTTCTTTTTTTGACCGGAGTTCGCCCCATGACCGATGCGCTGAAATTCAAGCTGAGCCGACGCACCGTCCTTCAAACCGCCGCTGCCGCTGCGGTGGGAATCAACCCTGCGCTGCGCGCTGCGGTCTGGGCCCAAGGCTCGGACAAGCCCGAAAAGGAGGAAGTCAAGATCGGCTTCATTCCACTCACCGACTGCGCCAGCGTGGTCATGGCCTCGGTGCTCGGCATCGACAAGAAATACGGCGTGAAGATCGTGCCGAGCAAGGAAGCCAGCTGGGCCGGCGTGCGCGACAAGCTGGTGAACGGCGACTTGGACTTCGCCCATGTGCTGTACGGCCTGGTCTACGGCGTGCACCTCGGCATCGGCGGCCCCAAGAAGGACATGGCCGTGCTCATGACCCTCAACAACAACGGCCAGGCCATCACGCTCAGCAAGAAGCTCGCGGACAAGGGCGCAGTCGACGGTGCATCGCTGACCAAGGCGATGGCCGCGGACAAGCGCGAATACACCTTTGCGCAGACCTTCCCCACCGGCACCCATGCGATGTGGCTGAACTACTGGCTGGCCGCCAACGGCATCAATCCGGTGAAGGACGTGAAGTCCATCGTGGTGCCGCCACCGCAGATGGTCGCCAACATGCGCATCGGCAACATGGACGGCTTCTGTGTCGGCGAGCCCTGGGGCCACCGCGCGATCATGGACGGCATCGGCATCACCGCCATCACGACGCAGGACATCTGGAAAGACCATCCCGAGAAGGTGCTGGGCACCACGGCCGAGTTCGCCAAGAAGTACCCGAACACGGCGCGCGCCGTGACGGCAGCCATCCTCGAAGCCGGCAAGTGGATCGACACCGGCCTGCAGAACAAGAACAAGATGGCTGAAACCATCGCCGAGAAGAGCTACGTCAACACCAGCGTCGATGCGATCAACCAGCGCATCCTCGGCCGCTACACCAACGGTCTCGGCAAGAACTGGGACGACCCGAACTTCATGAAGTTCTACAACGACGGCGCGGTCAACTTCCCGTACCTGTCGGACGGCATGTGGTTCCTGACGCAACACAAGCGCTGGGGCTTGCTGAAGGATCACCCGGACTACCTCAAGGTGGCGACCGAGATCAACCAGATCGACATCTACAAGCAGGCCGCCGCGGCCAGCAAGACGCCGGTGCCCAAGGACACGATGCGCAGCAGCAAGCTGATGGACGGTGTCGTCTGGGATGGCAAGAACCCGAAGGCTTATGCCGACGGATTCAAGATCAAGGCCTGAGGAGCATGACCATGGTCAGTGCCGTTTTCCACACCCCGCTCGACGCCGCCGCGTCGCCCCCCGCCGCCACCAGGACGACGGTGTCTTCGGTGAGCAGCCCGGGCGCTGCAACGCCGAAAGCCAATGAACCCCGGCCACGCGCCCCACTCGACCTGCGCTGGTTCTGGATGCGCGTGCTGCCGCCGCTGGCCGGCTTCGGCGTGCTGGTGCTGATCTGGGAACTGATCGCGATCCGCAGCGCAGGCACCTTCCCCGCCCCCTACGAAACCTGGCTGCAGGCGGTCAAGGTGTTCAGCGACCCGTTCTACAGCAACGGGCCGAACGACCAGGGCGTCGGCTGGAACGTGCTGTCGTCGTTGAAGCGCGTGGCGCTGGGCTTTGGCCTGGCGGCGCTGGTCGGCATTCCGGCCGGCTTTGCAATCGGCCGCTTCGAGTTCATGTCGCGCATGTTCAACCCGCTGATCAGCCTGCTGCGACCGGTGTCGCCGCTGGCCTGGTTGCCGATCGGCCTGCTGGTGTTCAAGGGCGCCAACCCGGCCGCCATCTGGACCATCTTCATCTGCTCGATCTGGCCGATGATCATCAACACCGCCGTCGGCGTGCAGCGCGTGCCGAGCGACTACATGAACGTCGCCAAGGTGCTCAACCTCAGCGAGTGGAAGATCCTCACCAAGATCCTGTTCCCCGCCGTTCTGCCCTACATGCTGACCGGCGTGCGCCTTGCGGTCGGCACCGCCTGGCTGGTGATCGTCGCGGCCGAGATGCTGACCGGCGGCGTCGGCATCGGCTTCTGGGTGTGGGACGAGTGGAACAACCTCAACGTCAAGAACATCATCATCGCGATCTTCGTGATCGGCATCGTCGGCCTGATCCTCGAATTCGCGCTCATCAAGATCGCTACCGCATTCACGTTCGAAGAGGTGAAGTCATGAGCGCCGCGCCGGGCCGCCCCAAGCAAGCTCGCACCGCAGTGTGCAACACGGAGGTATTCCAATGAGCATCGAAACATTCCCGAACACGCTCGACAGAAAGTTCATCGACGTCCAGGGCGTCGAGCAGACCTTCAAGACACCCAAGGGCAGCTTCCAGGCGCTGCGCGACATCAACCTGACGGTCGCCAAGGGCGAGTTCGTCGCGCTCATCGGCCACTCGGGCTGCGGCAAGTCGACGCTGCTGAACCTGATCGCAGGCCTGACCAAGCCGACGCACGGTGCGTTGCTGTGCGCCAACAAGGAAATTGCCGGCCCCGGCCCCGAGCGTGCGGTGGTATTCCAGAACCACTCGCTGCTGCCCTGGCTCACCTGCTACGAAAACATCTACCTCGGCGTGGAACGCGTGTTTGCACCCACCGAGAGCCGCGCACAGCTCAAGGCGCGCACCGACGCTGCGCTCGCGCTGGTCGGACTCACGCCCGCCACGAACAAGCGTCCCGGCGAGATCTCGGGCGGCATGAAGCAGCGCGTCGGTATCGCCCGCGCGCTCGCCATGGAGCCCAAGGTGCTGTTGATGGACGAGCCCTTCGGCGCGCTCGATGCACTGACCCGCGCGCGGCTGCAGGACGAACTGCTGGCCATCGTGCAGAAGACGCAGAGCACGGTCGTCATGGTCACCCACGACGTCGATGAAGCCGTGCTGTTGTCCGACAAGATCGTGATGATGACCAACGGCCCCTCGGCCACCATCGGCGAGGTGCTCACCGTCAGCCTGCAGCGCCCGCGCAACCGGGTCGAACTCGCGGAAGACCGCCACTACGTGCACTACCGCAAGGCCGTGATCGACTTCCTGTACACGCGGCAAGGCCACGTCGAAAAAGCCGCCTGACCCGAACGCCCCCACACCAGGAGCCCCCGATGACCCCCAACCAGATCGAGCTGGTGCAGGCCAGCTTCGCCAAGGTGGCGCCGATTTCCGAGCAGGCCGCCGCACTGTTCTACGCACGGCTGTTCGAACTGGCACCCGGCGTGCGCGGCCTGTTCAAGGGCGACATGGTCGAACAGGGCCGCAAGCTCATGACCATGCTGGGCAGCGTGACGCGGCAGCTCGACAAGCTCGAAGCGCTGGTGCCGGTGGCGCAGCGACTGGCCGAGCGCCACGTGGCCTACGGTGCGCAACCGGCGCACTACGCAGTGGTCGGCGTGGCGCTGATCGACACGCTCGACAAGGGCCTGGGCGCCGACTTCACGCCGGACGTGCGCCAGGCATGGGAAACGGCGTACGGCACGTTGTCGGCCGTCATGATCGCCGCCGCAGCCGAGCTGCCGGCCGAGACCACGGAGCCGCTCGCGTGAAGACCTTCATCCGCGTCATCGAATACTGGGTGCCGAGCCAGGACCGCAGCCTGCTCGAGTTCGGCGGCGGCCTGTTCGGTGCGGCCACGCGCTTTGCTGCCATCAGCAGGAACCTCTGCTTCGGCCGCGGCGAAGGCCTGCCGGGCCAGGCCTGGGAGACCGGCCACCCGATCGTGCTGAAAGAGCTGGAGGGTTCGTACTTCCGGCGCGCCGCCGCGGCCAAGGCCGAGGGCCTGACCTGCGGCATCGCGGTGCCCATCTTCAAGGGCGCCGACCTGAGCGCTGTGATGGTGATCTTCTGCGGCGACGACACCGAGCATGCCGGCGCCATCGAGCTCTGGGGCAACGACCCTGAAGAGTCGAAAGACATGACGCTGGTCGACGGCTACTACGGCACCACGGGCGATACCTTCGAGTTCATCTCGCGCGCCACCGCGTTCCGCCGCGGCACCGGCTTGCCGGGCATGGCCTGGGAGCGGCACAAACCGGTGTTCCTGCCGGATCTGGGCAAGGGCTCTGGCTTTCTGCGCGCCGATGGCGCGGTCAAGGTCGGCATCAATCGCGGCTTTTCGATTCCGTGCTCGACCATCGACGGCTCGAACTACGTGATGGCGTTCCTGTCGGCGCTGGCGACCCCGATCGCACGCCGCGTCGAGATCTGGGAGCCTGATGCGAGCGGCACCAAGCTGGTGCGCAGCTTCGGTTTCTCGGAGGCCGATGGCGTGCTCAGCGCGTCGGAAACCGTCGACGTCGGCGGCGATGCGGCGAACCCGCTGGGCCAGGCCTTCGCGACCGGCCGGCCCTCGGTGCTCGAACCGATGATCGCGATCCCCGTTGCGCCGCAAGGCGGCGTCACCGCGGTGATGGCCCTCCACTTCTGATCACGTTCTGATCACTCTTCATTCGGGAATGCCATGATGAAAAAAATGAAACTCGTGCTCATAGGCAACGGCATGGCCGGAGTCCGTGCGGTGGAGGAGTTGCTCAAGATAGCGCCGGACCTGTACGAGATCACGGTGTTTGGCTCCGAGCCGCATCCGAACTACAACCGGATTCTCTTGTCGCCGGTGCTGGCCGGGGAGCAGACGGTCGAGGAGATCGTGCTCAACAGCTGGGAGTGGTATGAGGAGAACCACATCACGCTGCACGCGGGCAAGACGGTGACCGAGGTGGACCGCGTCAAGCGCATCGTGCGCGCGGTGGGCAAGGACGGCAGCGTCGCCGAGGCGGCCTACGA
>NZ_JASZYU010000012.1 GCF_030316825.1 Variovorax fucosicus
TCGGGCTGCTTGGAATCCGGGCAGAAGGCGGGACTCGTCAGCGCGTTGATGCCGGCCAGGCGCTCGCCCGTGCTGGAGCGCCCGCTCAGGTGCTCCTCGCCCCAGTGCATCGCCACGAACGCCTGGGCGAGCCCCACCTCGGGGCTGGCCTGCGCGGGCAGCACGATGCTGCCGCGGCGCGAGGTCAGGTGCACCAGGTCGCCGTCTTTGAGCTGGCGGCGCGCCATGTCCTGCCCATGCATCTGCACCACCGGCTCGGCCATATGGCCGAACAGGCGCCCCAGCGTGCCGGTGCGGCTCATGCCGTGCCACTGGTCGCGCAGGCGCCCCGTGTTCAGCGAGAAGGGATAGCGCGCCTCGCGCTGCTCGGCCACCGGCTTGTAGGGCGTGTCCACGAAGCGCGCGCGGCCATCGGCGGTCGGGAACACGCCGTCTTCGTACAGCCGCGCCTTGCCGTTGCCGGCCGGGTCCGCCGGGTCCCCAGGACATGGCCACTGCTGGGGCCCGTGCGCCTCGAGCATCGCCCAGCTCAAGCCCGTGATGTCCAGGTCGCGCCCGCGCGTGGACTCGCGGTGCTCGTTCCAGATCGCCTGGGCGCCGGCCTCGGCATCCAGCGCGTAGGGGAAGAGGGTGGTGGCCGCACGCCTGGGCAGCCGCGCCTCCAGGCGCTGCGCGAAGTCGACCACCGCCGACCAGTCGTGGCGCGTCTGGCCCGGCGCTGCCACGGCCGGGCGCACGCGCGAGATGCGCCGCTCGCTGTTGGTCACGGTGCCGGTCTTCTCGCCCCAGGTGGTGGCCGGCAGCAGCAAGTCGGCATAGGCGCAGGTCGCGGTGGTGGCAAACGCCTCCTGCACCACCACGAACTCGCAGCGCTCCAGCGCCCGGCGCACTGCCGCCTGGTCGGGCATCGACTGGGCCGGGTTGGTGCACGAGATCCACAGCGCGCGGATCTCACCGTCGGCCGCCGCCTCGAACATCTCCACCGCCGTCTTGCCCGGCGCCGCCGGCACCTCCTGCCCCGGGGCCAGGCCCCAGAGCGCAGCGACCTCGGCGCGGTGCCCGGCGTTGCCCAGGTCGCGGTGCGCCGACAGCAGGTTGGCCAGGCCCCCGACCTCGCGCCCGCCCATCGCGTTGGGCTGCCCGGTCAGCGAGAAGGGGCCCGCGCCAGGGCGCCCGATCTGTGCGCAGGCCAGGTGCAGGTTGATCAGCGCCGCGTTCTTGGCGGTGCCCGAGGACGACTGGTTCAGGCCCTGGCAGTACAGGCTCAGCGTGGCCGCCGAGGTGGCAAACAGGCGCGCGGCCTCCAGCAGCGCCGTCTGGTCGATGCCGCAGACCTGCGCGACGCGCTCCGGGGTGCACTCGCGCACCGTGGCCTTGAGCGCCTCGAAGCCGCTGGTGTGCGCGGCAATGTAGTCGGGCCGTGTCCAGCCCTCCCACAGCATCAGGTGCAGCATGCCGTGGAACAGCATCACGTCGGTGCCCGGCTGGATCGCCAGGTGCAGGTCGGCGATCTCGCAGGTGTCGGTGCGCCGCGGGTCGACCACCACGATCTTCATGGCCGGATTGGCGCGCCGGGCATCCTCGATGCGGCGAAACAGGATCGGGTGCGCCCAGGCCGTGTTGCTGCCCACGATGAACAGGCACTGGGCATGGTTGAAGTCGTCGTAGCAGGCCGGCGGCGCATCGGCGCCCAGCGTCTTCTTGTAGCCGGCCACCGCGCTGCTCATGCACAGGCGCGAGTTGGTGTCGATGTTGTTGGTGGCGATCAGGCCCTTGGCCAGCTTGTTGAAGACGTAGTAGTCCTCGGTCAGCAGCTGGCCCGAGACGTAGAAGCCGACCGCATCGCGGCCGTGGTCGTGGATGACCTGGGCGAACTTGTCGGCGGCGCTGTCCAGGGCATCCGCCCAGCCAACGGCCTGCGGCGCGGCGCCGCGCTCGGCCCGGCGCATCGGCTGCAGCAGGCGCGTTTGCAGCGTGACCTCGGCCGTGGCCGTCAGATGCAGCGTCGAGCCCTTGGTGCACAGCCGCCCGAAGTTGGCCGGGTGATCGGGGTCGCCGCGCACGCCCGTGATCTGCGCACCATCGGATTCGATGATCACGCCGCAGCCCACGCCGCAGTAGGGGCAGGTGGAGCGCGTCTCTTTCATGGGCAAGGCTTCATCGGCCACCTCAGGCGCCATGCGGCGCCTGCACGCCAAACGACTCGTCGCCCAGCGC
>NZ_JASZYU010000005.1:0-110000 GCF_030316825.1 Variovorax fucosicus
GCCGGGAAGGTCATACGGATGTGCGCGACCCGCGATAGCGGCGCTTCGCACTTCATTCAAATAGTCGACGTCCGCGCCTGCAGAGAAATTCTTGAGACCGCTGCGCAGAATTACCGCTCGTGACCCTGCGGACTCAGCTGCGGACAGACCATCCAGTACCGCGTCCAAAAATGCAATGCTCATGAAATTGTGCGGGCGTGCTTCCATCGACAAAATGGAAACTGGGCCGTCAACACTATGCTTAATCAAATCATTCATAATTCCGCCTCTTTCTGTCATACGTTAGATACTTTGGGTCACATAACATTTGGAGCTAGCCGTGGTGCACTCCGAGTTACAAAAATTGCTTTCGGTAAAGACCGAGCTTTTAGAGATCACTGCGGCTGCAATTTGAACTTGACCGCCATATCTGCGTACTGCTTGATAGCTGATGCGTAGAAGACATCAGCGTCCTTCAGCGACATACCGAATGGCTTGGCGGCACTATCTTTGGCAAATCTTTGGAATTCAGGCGTTTCAATCGCCTTGCGAATAGCGATGTTTAGCCTTTCGGCAACGCTCTCAGGCACATCCCGCTTCACCATAATCACACTCCAGGAGGCGTATTCAAACGTGCGATCACGCCCCTCCGCGAGAGTTGCTACATCGGGAATCTCTGCGTTGCGCTGCGATGCAGCTAGGCCGACTGGAATGATCCGGCCTTCTTTGATCATAGAAATGCTGTTGGCTGCAATAGGCAAAAAGGCTAAGTCGACATGGTTCCCGAGAAGATCCTGAATGATTGGCGCCCCTCCCTTATAGGGCACTCCTGTGATTTGCATTCCGGCGAACGAGGCAAAATCTTCACTGGCCAAATGCGATAGCGATCCAAGACCCTGGTGCGCGATGGATAGCCCCCCCTGCGCTGTTTTACTCATCTCAACTAAATCTTTGAGCTTTTTTCCTGCAAGCCCTGGCCGAGCTACAAGAATGAAGTCGCTGCGAGATAATGGGGTGATCAGCCTAAAGTCGCTCGCCTTGTATTGGGCGGACGACAACACAAGTGGCGCGAGAATCAGATCGTTCGCGTGGGCAAGCAGCGTGTATCCGTCCGACGACGCTCTCGCGACGTTCATGGCGCCAATAGCACCACCTACGCCCGGAAGGTTTTCAACTACGACGGGCTGACCAAGCGAACTTTGAAGCGCTGCGAGAATTTGCCTGACAACCCCGTCTACTCCACCTCCGGCCGGAAACGCCACCTTGACTACTATTGGCTTTGACGGATATTGCTCGCTACCAGCGCTGTATTGCGGCAGAGAGAAAGCCATTGCGATCAGACTGAATATGACCGCCTTCCAACATGCGGAAATTCTCTTGACCGAAGTGAGCGGATGATGGATTAACACTTTTGTCTCCTGGGCGTGTTGGATTGCGAGGCTTGACCCAAAGGGTCAAGCCGCCGGACCTCGACTAACGATCACCTTCCACTCATCCAGCGTCGGACAATGCTCGGTTGCGTCAGCCGTTTGTCGATATTACACAGAAAAATTTATTTTTTCAACAGGCTTGTGGGTGCGGCCATGAACTTCTGTTTTGCGAGGTCGCCGGCTCGCCATGTCAAACGCATGAGGGTGTGCGCAGCCAACGTGCACGACAAACACCCGCTGCCCGATCTGCTGGTTGTGAAGCCGTCGTACTCCAGGCCGCGCGTGAGCGATGACAACGCCTATGCCGAGTCGCGGTTTCGCACCGCCAAGTACCGCCCTGAGTTCCCTGCCAAGGGCTTTGGCGACCTGCACGCTGCTCGCCGCCTGGGCCAGGGCATTCGTGCGTTGGTACAGCGTCGAACATCGCCATCGCCATAGCGGCATTCGCTACGTCACGCCTGCACAGCGCCATGCTGGCCTTGATGCGGTGATCGCACGCGCTCTATACCCAGGCGCGCGAGCGCCATCCGGCGCACTCGGCGCGCAGCACGCGCAACTGGACGCCAGCGGGCGCGGTGACACTGAATCCGAAGCGTGACAACGTGGTCGCGGTCGACGTGGACCGCTTACCCCCCCCCGGTATTCGCGTTAACCCGGAGACCTTCAATCCGTGGAGTTCGCGCGCAGTCAAGCAGTACTTCCTGCAAGCCCCAGTCGTTCGCGCCCGCGCCGCCTATCGTTTGTGTGAGCGTGTTCCAAGACATGCCTTCGCGCAGTCCCAGGGCGCGCGTTTCGTCGGCTCGTCGTTGCGGGGGGCCGATGCCCGAGTAATCACTTGAAGCTCTTGCGAGCAAGGAGACAGAACAAATGGCCAAAATGAAAGCCAAGGAAGAGTACGTCCAGATAGACGACATGCCGTGGGCGCCTTTTCCTGACGCCTTTTCAAAGGGGGGCATCACCTGGAGGTTGCTTTACGTCTCGCCGGAGGCTGGCAGTTGGACGGCCGTGTTCGAGTGTCCGGAGGGCTCGTCCTTCAATGCGCACTTCCACACCGGGCCGGGCGAATATTTCCTCTACAAGGGCCGCATGGACGTGCGCGGGGGCAAGGCCGAAGGAGGCGATACGGCGCTGGCGCCGGGCTACGGCTTCGAGTCTTCCGGCGCGCGCCACGACAAGACCTACTTCCCCGTCCCGAGCGCGTTCTACATGACGTTTTCCGGGCCGCTCGCGTTCATCAACCCCGATGCAAGCGTGATTGCCAACATCGGCTGGGAAGAGGCGCAGGGCGCCTGGCAGGCGCACGTCGACGCGCATAGGTAGACGATCGAGTGCCTTGAATTCGGGCTCCAATTTCCCTCATGTCCAAGATCATCCACACCATGATCCGGGTAGCCGACCTGGATCGTTCAATGCGCTTCTACGCCGACCTGTTGGATCTATCCGAGTCCCATCGGCTGGACTTTCCGGATTTCGCGCTGGTTTACCTGCGCAGCGGCGAGTGCGAATTCGAACTGGAGTTGACGCTGAACAAGAGCAGGGAGGAGCCCTACACCCACGGCAGCGGCTACGGGCACATCGCCGCCGTGGTCGACGATGCGAACGCCGAAAGGGCGCGCCTATTGGGCATGGGTTATCAGCCCGGAGATGTGAAGGAATTCAAGCGCGGGGAGGAACTGCTCGCGCGCTTCTTCTTCATCCAGGACCCGGACGGGTACAAAATCGAAGTGCTAGAGCGCCACGGTCACTACCACTGAGTGCAAACCCCCTCGGCACCCGCGCTGCTCCCGGATATTCTGCATCGCGACCCATCGGGGTCACATGCACAACGGAGACAACATGCAAGCAAACGCCAGCATGAAGAGCCCCTTGACGGTACAGCACTGGTCGACCGCCGGCATCCGCAGGTCCGAGGCCACTGACGCGTGGCAAGCCGCCCTCACGCAGAACTACGGCCATTGGCAGGTCACAGAATCGGTCGCCGACGGTTTCTCGGCGAGCATTCGGAGCCGCGACATCAACGGCCTGCGCGCGGTCGAGTGCGTGTGCGACCCCTGCTCGGGAAGCCGGCTGCCGCAATTTGTCGGCCGTGAGCCCGTCCCCTACATCGGCGTGCAGATTACCAAGGCTGGGCGCGAGAGATTCCATTTCGCGGGAGAGGACATCAGCCTGGGTGCGGGAGACCTGGTGATCTGGACGAGCGCGCAGCCAGCCGAATTCACGGTGATGGAACGTCTGCACAAGGTGTCGCTAGTACTGCCTTGGGCGGAGGTCAAGGAGCGACTTCCCCGTGGCACGGGATTCACCGGTACGGTGATCGACAGCCGCGTCGGAATCGGTGCGGTTCTCTATTCGCACATCGACAGCCTCGCACATCAACTGGAACTCTTCACCGAAGGCGACAATGCCGGCGTACGGCGTGCCACGCTGGAGTTGCTGACCGCGGCGATGTGCCATCGCGTCGAGGCGCCACAGCGCGGACTGTCATCGCGCTACCTGAAGCAACTGCAGGACTACATTCTCGCCCACCTGCAGGACGACCACCTGTCGCCGACCAGTATCGCGGCAGCCAACAACATGTCGCCGCGGTACGTACACATGCTCTTTGCTCAGATCGGCGTGAGCGCTTCAGTGTGGATCAGAACGCAACGACTAGAGCGATGCAGGGACGACCTTCGCAGCCGGACCTATCGGGACTGCAGCGTCGCGGAGATTGCTTATACCTGGGGATTCGCGGACCCTTCGCATTTCACGAGGATCTTCAAGCTGCAGTATGGCGTCGGGCCCCGGGAGTTTCGCGTGACGGCTCCGCGATAGCTCGTGCGGGCCCCTTTCAAGACACGGCTGGCACGCAACTCGCGGTTCCACCGCGACTCACGGCTACCTAGCTCCTCGCTCAACTAGGCTGAGCGACAACCCGCTCTCATCAGAGTGCGCGCATCCGGCGCAAGTAGGTCCGGCGTGGGCGCCGCAGCAGCAGATGGAAATCTCGCCCGACGCGCATGCATCGCTGTTTCACTGGAAAGACCGCTATCGATTCAGTCCTTCAAAAGTTCGAGCAAGACCTAGCCGGCAGTGAACGTCTGAGCCGCGATCTTGCCCTTGCGCACCACCAGGGTGTCAGTCGCGATATTCACGAAGGGCTTCGCCTCCCAAACAAGATAGGCCACGTCGCCGTCGATCGCCTGCGCATTGATCTTGAAGGCTTCCCAGAAGCCTGGCTTGACCGACTTCAGGAAACCGTCGAAGAAGCCTCTGATCTCCTCCTTGCCGTGATACTTTTTGTCATGCGTGAGGAGGATCGAAGAGTCGGAATAGTCTTGCATGATTTCGTCCAAGCCTTTGGCAAACGCACCAAGGTGATGTTTCAGCACAGTTTCGGTAGAGGCATAGGCTGCGGCAGCCTCGCCGGAAAGGATAGCCAGCGGGGCTGCGGCAAGCACCAGCGCGCCTTGATGGAATGCGCGCCGCGGTGATGATTGAATATGTAGGGGCATCGTTGTCTCCTTTCGGCTCAGGGCCGTGAACTTATGAACCGAAGAACGATACGCAGCGCAACCGGGATGGACTGCGTTCAAAGGGAAGTCGTGCTTGACTGGACGCGCAAAGAGCGGGTTTTCCCGAGCAAAGGTCGGTGCGCCTCCTGGGACGCAGTGAACTGCTTCGAGAGAGCGGCTTCACGTCGTTGAAGCCCTGCGCAGTTGCCCATGTGCATCAATCTGATTGTTGGGCTAGGCGCCGATCGGGGTCGGGATCGAGCACACGCATCTGCCGCAACTGCCATGGTCGATCGGGCGGGTCCGGACTCATGACGGACCAACGGACCAAGAGGCTCTGGACGACGCTGGTCGGAGCGGTGCAAGAGGTCTGCGTCGAGCACGCCCAGCAGCAAAGCCACGAACGAGGAGGCTCTAGCGGCTCGACGGACGGATGGTTGGGCGATACCAGGCGAGCGCCAAGTTCTGCAAAAGCGAACGGCCACGCGATTGCACGTGGCCGTTCGTTGGCAGCGACCTCCAGGATGGATCGCCGACTATTGCTGCTATCTGCAGCGGCAGGCTCAGCTCAGGCGACGACTTCGGTGAGTTCTCCGGCCCAGGGAACCGGCGACCGTGACGGCGCCGATGGCACGAGGCTGCTTGCGGTATCAAGGCGATGGAGTTGTTCGGCCGAGAGGTCGACCGTCAGCGCACCGAGGTTGTCGATCAGTTGGGCAACCGAGCGCGGTCCGATGATCGGCACGGCCCCATGCGTGCCGGCCCAGGCAATAGCAACTTGGCCTGCGCTGACGCCCAACTCGCTTGCTACAGCCAGCACGGTGTCCAGAACCTGCGTGCGCTGCGCCGAGTTCTCCGGCTGGAAGACCCGGCCGCCAAAGCCTTCAGCCCGGCCCTTTTCTCCTTGCCGGTACTTGCCGGTCAACATGCCCCCGCCCAACGGTGACCAGGTCACCACGCCCAGGTCCAGGGCGCGCGCGGCCGGGAACAGGTCGGCCTCGGGCTCACGGCGCACCAGGCTGTGCTCGAACTGGGCCGCCGCAATGGGTACCGCGTGGGTCAGTTCAGCCAGGGTGACCGCACGGGCCAGGCGCCAGGCGGGGAAGTTCGACAAGCCTGCATAGAGGATCTTGCCCGTACGCGCCAGATCCTCGAAGCCGCGGACGATCTCCTCGATGGGCGTGACGCCATCGGGATGGTGCGCCCAGTAGATGTCGATCCTGTCGGTCTTGAGGCGCTTGAGGCTCGCCTCCACGGAAGCCACCAGTGCTTTGCGGCTGTTGCCGGTGACCAACCGGTTCGCGTTCGGCACGGCGCCGTTGGTGAACTTGGTGGCCAGCACAAAGTCCTCGCGCCGCCCCTGCAGCAGAGTGCCGAGCAGTTCTTCCGATTGGCCGAACTGGTAAACGTCTGCCGTGTCGATGAAGTTGCCGCCGGCCTCGGCATAGGCGTTGAAGACGGCCTCTGCGGCATCGGGGTCGGCACCATAACCCCAGCCCGTGCCGAAGTTGCCCGTGCCCAATGCGACTTGCGACACACGCAGGCCGGTTTTTCCAAAGACGGTGTATTTCATGCTTCGCTCCTTTGAGAAATATCGTGCTGCGGCTCACCCGACGATGCCGACCGGCGCGGAACCACCACATTGCCGACGGAAATCTGCACGACGCCCCCGTCCTGATTCAGGCTGTTCCTCCGCACCTTGACCAGCCCTTGCTCGGGCCTGGACTTGGACTGGCGAACTTCCAGCACCTTGCTTTCCACGTGCAACTAGTCGCCTGCCGGGCTCGACCCCGGCCACGCCCTGCGCGACGAGTCGCGCCCAAGGCTGGAGGCCTTGCTTCTCGGCAAAGCCGCGTTCCGCAAAGATCACCGCAGCCGCGCCGCTATTGAGTCCAGACGCGTTGCCGGCGGTAATGCTGCCGTCCTTGCGGAAAGCGGGCTTGAGCTTGGCCAGCGTTTCGATGGTCGTGTCGGGGCGGTTGGCCTCGTCGCGGTCGAAGCGCACCGGCCCCTTGCGGCCGGCCAGTTCGATCGCAACGATTTCCTCGTCGAACTTGCCTGCCCCCTGTGCCGCGCTGAAACGCTGTTGCGAGCGCGCTGCCCAGCGGTCCTGATCTTCGCGGGTGATCCCGTACTGGCTGACCAGGTCTTCGGTATGCCAGCCCGAATGCTGTCCGCTGAAGGCATCGTTGAGACCGTCTCGCAGCAGGCTGCGAGCATGGCGGCGTCGCCCATGCGACTGCCCCAGCGCGCACCAAGCGAGAGATACGGGGCTTGATCCATGTTCTCCATGCCGCCAGCGATCGCCGCCTTGGCGTACCCGGCGGCCACCTTCAGCGCAGCGCTGGCGATGGCCTGCGCACCAGAACCGCAAACGCGGTTGACGGTCACTGCGGGCACCTGCAACGGGAGGCCGCCGCCAATGGCGGCTTGACGTGCAGGGTTCATCTTGGCCCCGGCCTGGATCACCTGACCCAGCACCACGGTATCGACAGCCTCAGAAGGCAGGCCGGCGCGCCGGAGGGTTTCGCGCACTACAGCCGCGCCCAGCGTGGTTGCAGGGGTGTCTTTCAACGCACCACCAAAGGTGCCGATCGGCGTGCGCAACGGCGCACAAAGAACGATTTCAGGCTTGCTCATCGGAACTCCCTGTCGTGAGAGCGGGTTGGTCGAAGATGAGGCAGGTCGTGGTTGCATGCGCATAGATCTTTCCGTCGGGGCCGACGATCCGACCTTCGGCCACGGCAACTTGCCGTCCGGCGTGGATCAACTTGCCTTCCGCACGCACCAGCGGCACTTGATCGTTGAGCGCGCGAAGCATGTTCACCTTGAGTTCCAGGGTGGTGAAGCCTTTGCCGGCGGGTAGCGTCGAATGCACGGCACACCCCACGGCAGAGTCCAGCAGCGTGGCGAACCAGCCGCCATGCACGGTGCCGAGCGGGTTGTAGAGGCTCCTTTGCGGTCGCCCCTGGAAGACGGCGACTCCGGGTTCGATGTGGATCGCCAGGATGTTGACCGTGTCGTTGATCGGCGGAGGGGGCAGCTCGCCCGAGAAGATTGCCTCGAACATCTCCATGCCCGAGCGGCCAAAGACCTTTCCCTTGGGCTCTGCGCCCGGAGCACTTTGGCGCGCGCGCACGCGCGCTTCGTCCGCTTCCCAGCGGGCTACTACGTCGTCGACTTCCATCCGGCACTCCTTTCGCTCGACACGATTGCACATACAAAGGTTGCATATACAATGTAGCACATGAAGAACGCCGCCAAGCCGCAAGGGTGTACGAACCTGAAGCTCCGCCAGCTCACTCGCATGGTGACGCGTCACTACGACTACCACGTCAGCGAGACGGGACTGAAGAACACGCAATACGCGCTGCTGTCACACGTCGTCAGGCTTGGGCCTATCCGTCCGGGCGAACTGGCCAAACGCATGCACATGGATGCTTCGACGTTGACGCGCAACATGCAGCCGCTGGTGGCGCATGGGTGGCTGCAGATCGGTGCGGGTAGCGATGCGCGCAGCCGCTTGGTGGAGGCCACAGAAGCGGGTCGAGCCAAGCAGACCGAGGGGCAACGGGCCTGGAAGGCGGCGCAACTGGCGCTCAACGAGCGTCTGGGAATCGCGCGCGTCGCCGCGCTGCACGAGCTGCTGGACGCCTGCATCGAATGCCTCGATGACGATCCCCAAAGTTCCGCCGAAGACAACGCTGAATCAGTTGACAGCTGTAATCGCAGCAGGCGCTCCCGGAGATAACCCATTTCTATCTCCGGCATGGTGTGGCGCTGGCCTATCAAGAACACGGATCAAGGAGAAACTACATGAAGCTGCCAAAAGCGTTGGCGTTCGATGTCTTCGGCACAGTGGTCGATTGGCATCAGAGCATTGCTCGCGAAGCCCGCTCGTTCGTTGCGAACCATTTACCAGGCGTCAGCGCTGAACGGTTTGCATTGGAGTGGCGGATGCTCTACCAACCGGCGATGCAGCGCTGCCGCAGTGGCGATAGGCCGTTCGTGCCACTGGATGAGCTTCACCATGAAATGTTGCTGGAGCTGCTTGAGCAATACAACTTGCCCGCGAGCCGATTTGAGCCGTCAACGCTCCATGGTCTTTCCAGCGCATGGCGTCGGCTCGATCCCTGGCCCGACGTTCCACTTGGCTTGAGCCGACTGCGAACTCACCTTCCCGTGGTCACACTGTCGAATGCCAATGTGTCACTCATGGTGGCGATGAACCGCTTCAATGGGTTGCAGTGGGATGCCATCCTCGGCGCAGAACTCGCCAAGGCTTATAAGCCCCAGCCGACGGCATACCTCGCCACCGCCGGTGCACTCGGACTCCCGCCCCAGGAGCTGTGCCTGGTGGCCTGCCACCATAGCGACCTGGCGGCGGCAAGGGCTTGTGGTTTGCAGACGGCGTATGTGGATCGTCCGCTGGAGTACGGCGGCGCGCCCGCTCCCGATGCGTCTTCCCAGCAAGCATGGGATTGGCAGGCAGAGAGCCTGATCGATTTAGCCGACCAATTCGAACGTGCCGCCGCGAAAATTCACGATGGTGGATAGTATGCATACCGTTCTCAGTTACTCCGATGCCCCGGAGGTGCCGAGCTGAGTTCTGGCCCCGCGAGTCCTTCGGAGGCTGGGTAGCTATTCGACCGGGCTATTTCGCGCCTGATGGCTGCACAGTTTCGGGCGATGGCGCAAAACTACGAATGCGCCAGTTTGGACAGCCTTCCGGTACGTGTGGCGAGGCAGCTCTTGCTTTCCGGAACCATGCAACTGCGCACCGCAGAGCAAGACGATCCGGATCAGTCGCAGATACAGATGTCGCAGTCAGACCTGGCGGCGATGGTTGGCGCTTCGCGACAATCGGTGAATCGGGTTCTCCAGCAGCTGCGCGAGAAACACGTCATCGAAATCAGCTACCTGCCCAAGTACGCCGGCAATCTGGACATCATGGCTGCGGCGGCGAGCCGAACGGCCTACGGCACCGTGGGTACTGCATTCGGCCCCGAGGCCGCTGCCGGCGGCCCTCTCGCGGCCGTTCGTGATGGGGACCTCATCGAGCTGAGCGTGCCGCAGCGCCTGCTGCGCCTGCATGTCAGCGCCGAAGAGCTGGTCGCACGTCTCACCAAGTGGAAGGCGCCCACAGCGCCGCTGGAGAGCGGCTACTGGCGCCTGCATGTCGACCACGTCTTGCAAGCAGATGAGGGCTGCGACCTGGACTTCCTCGTTGGTCCACGAGGCGCATTCGTCCCGAGAAACAATCACCGAACACTGCGGATGGGCGCTCGCAGGCCGGCGACCGCCCATCCGCTCAAGGCCCGGAAATCAACTCGCGCTGCGCTCTCGCGCTGATGAGCGCGTTTTCGCAGACGGGCTCCCAGGCAGGTCGACCGACGCGAGGATCGCATCGCGGCACACCGTCAGGATCTCGTCGGCCAGCGGCGAATCGTCCGGGCAGGCGCGCGACAGGACGATGGCGCCCACCACGTGGGTCAGGATGCCGAGCGACCGGGCTCGCGCCTGTTCCGGATCTGCACCATCCAATGCAGTGCCCGCGCGGCTCAGCTCAGCCAGCAGGCTCTCGATGCCAGCCACGAACGTCGACCGGACCGCTTCGGGCTGACGGGCGGCGTCCCCGCCCAGCGCAGCCATCGTGCAACCGCTGGCGCGGGCGTCGCGATGCTCGCGCGAGACGTAGGCGCGCACGAAATCCGGGGTGTCTACTCCCGCGGTCAGCGCCGCTGTCTGCGCGATGCCGCACGCTGCGGATTCCGCCATCAGATCGGCCTTGGAGCCGAAGTGCTTGTAGAAGCCGCCGTGGGTGAAGCCCGCAGCGGCCATCAGGTCGGCAACGCCCACGCCGTCGTAGCCACGCTCGCGGAAGAGCGCCGAAGCTGTTTCGACGATGTGCGCCCGGTTCGCCTGCGCTTGTGCCTTGGTGACCTTCATATCGGAGTTGAGTTGATTTTTCGCTGTGCCAGGAGATCTCACTATACATTGATGTCGTTCATCATCAAACCCCTTGACAAGTTAGATTATGACCGTCATCATTGATGGGTCTCACTTGAAAGGACCCTGATCATGAGCAACACGCACCTGACCGCACCCACCCAGTTCGTCGAGGTCGATGGCGACAAGTTCGCCTACCGCCGCTGGGGCAACGCCTCGAGTTCGCAGCCGCCGCTGTTCTTCGTGCAGCACTTCCGCGGTGGCATGGATCACTGGGACCCGCTGCTGACCGATGGTCTCGCCACTGGCCGCGAGGTCATCCTCTTCAACGGCCGTGGCATTGCCTCGTCGAGCGGCACTCCGCGCAACCGCATCGAGGACATGGCCGACGACATTGCGCTGGTAATCCAGGCGCTGGGTCTGTCGCAGGTGGACCTGCTGGGCTTCTCGCTCGGGGGCTTCCAGGTGCAGGAGGTGACGCTGCGCCATCCGCAGCTCGTGCGCAAGTTGCTGCTGCTGGGCACCGGGCTGCGCGGCGGCGATCCGAACATGGAGCCCAAGGTGCTCGAAGTCGCGCCCCGACCGGTGCCCACGGTGGAGGACTTCCTCTACCTGTTCTTCGGGCGCTCCGAAGCCGCCAAGCAGGCTGGGCAGGCCTTCTGGAAGCGCCGCCACCAGCGTGTCGACCAGGACCCGCCCAGCTCCGCAGCGGTGGCCCAGGCGCAGGCCGAAGCACATGGCGCCTACCTGCCGCCGCTGGCTGGCGAGAACCCCTACGCCTACCTGAATGCCATCCAGCAGCCCACGCTGGTGCTCAACGGGGTCAAGGACGTGATGATCCCCACGATCAACTCCTGGCACCTGGCGCAGAACATCCCCAACGCCCAGCTCCTGGTCTACCCGGACGCCGGCCACGGCGCGCAGTTCCAGGACCCCGAGCGCTTCCTCAAGCACGCCATCCAGTTCCTGGCGGAGTGACGGTGCGCACGAGTACGTGCGCCACCAGCCATTGACTTCACTCTGCGGCCGCATCGCATCGGCCGCACGTCCATCCATTCAAGAGAACGTATACCGACATGAGCAAGAAAGCGCTCTTCGAGCCATACAAGCTGGGACCTCTGACCCTCGCCAATCGCATCGTCATGGCGCCGCTGACCCGCAACCGCGCCGGCGCCGGCTTGGTACCCAGCGAACTGGCCGCGACCTACTACGCCCAGCGCGCTTCGGCCGGCCTGATCATCACAGAGGCCACCCAGGTGTCGGCCCAGGCCCAGGGCTACCAGGACACCCCCGGCCTGTACACGCCCGAGCAGATCGCCGGCTGGCGCCAGGTCACGGACGCCGTGCACGCCCAGGGCGGGCGCATCTTCGTGCAGCTCTGGCACGTGGGCCGCGTGTCGCACGTCGATGTGCAGCCGGGCGGTGCCGCGCCGGTCGCGCCCTCGGCCATCCGCGCGGCGACCAAGACCTTCGTCAACAACGGCTTTGCCGACGTGTCCGAGCCCCGCGCCCTCGAATTGAACGAGCTGCCTGGCATCGTGAACGACTTCCGCCAGGCCGCTGCCAACGCCATCGCCGCCGGCTTCGACGGCGTGGAGGTCCACGGCGCCAATGGCTACCTGCTGGAGCAGTTCATCAAGGACGGGGCCAACCATCGCACCGACGCCTACGGCGGCTCGGTCGAGAACCGCGCCCGCCTGCTGCTGGAGGTCGTCGCCGCGGTGGCGAAGGAGATCGGTGCCGATCGCACCGGCGTGCGCATCTCCCCCGTATCGCCGGCCAACGGCATCTCCAGCAGCGACCCGCAGCCGCAGTACGGCTACATCGTCGAACAGCTCAGCACGCTGGGCATCGTCTACCTGCACGTGGTCGAAGGTGCGACGGGCGGCCCGCGCGACGTGGCGCCATTCAACTTCGCCGCGCTGCGCAGCAGCTTCAAGCAGACCTACCTCGCCAACAACGGCTACGACCTGGAATTCGCTGCCGCCCAGCTCGAATCGGGCAAGGCGGACCTGTTTGCCTTCGGTCGGCCGTTCATCAGCAACCCCGATCTTGTCGAACGATTGAAGAGCGGCGCGCCGCTGGCACAGCTCAACCCGTCCACGCTCTACGGCGGAGGCGCCGCGGGCTACACCGACTACCCCACGCTGGCCGAGGCCAGGTAAGCAAACAGGCGCCGGGCCCAACGCTGCGGCCCGGTGCCCTCTGATCTGCGGAGAACGTCCATATGACCACCCAATCCACCGCCCTCATTACCGGCGCTTCGACCGGCATCGGCGCCACCTACGCCGAGCGCTTCGCGCAGCGAGGCCACGACCTCGTGCTGGTCGCGCGCGACAAGGCACGCCTGGACGCGCTTGCGCAGCGCCTGCGCGACGAACACCAGGTTGCCGTGGACGTGCTGCAGGCCGACCTGACGAATCAGGCCGACCTGGCTACCGTCGAAGCCCGCCTGCGTGACGACGCCCGTATCGACATCCTGATCAACAACGCCGGCATGGCCCAGTCGGGCGGCTTCGAGCAGCAGACGGCAGAGAGCATCGACCGTCTGATCGCGCTCAACATCACGTCGCTCACGCGGCTCGCGGCAGCAGCCGCGCCGCGCTTTGCGCAGGCAGGCGCTGGCTCGATCGTCAACCTCGGCTCCGTGGTCGGCTTCGCGCCCGAATTCGGCATGTCGATCTACGGTGCCACCAAGGCGTTCGTGCTGTTCCTGTCGCAGGGGCTGAGCTTGGAACTGGCCCCCAAGGGGGTCTACGTGCAAGCCGTGTTGCCAGCGGCCACCCGCACCGAAATCTGGGAGCGCGCCGGGATCGACGTCAACACGCTGACCGAGGTAATGGACGTCGGCGAACTGGTCGATGCGGCACTGGTCGGTTTCGACCGCCGCGAACTGGTCACGATCCCGCCGCTGCACGTGGCCGAGCGCTGGACTGCGTTGGACTGCGCGCGTCAGGGACTGTTGGCGGACATCCGGCAGGCGCACGCTGCCGACCGCTATCGACAGCAAGCCTGATTGCCCCCTCAGTTCTTCATCACTCCATCACTCTTTCCATCGGAGACACCATGCTTTACCTGTCCCGAGTCGGCCTGTGCCTGCTCGCTCTCTCTGCCACGCTGCTGTCGGCCTGCGCCACGGCCGACAAGCCGCCTGTGGCCGCAGCCACATCTGCCAAGGTCGCCACGACGCAGGGCCTCACATGGAACAGCGTGCCAACGCAGGCCCTCTCTGCGGGCGGCGTTGACTTCGCGTACCGCGAGCTGGGCCAGAAGAACGCCGGCACGCCGGTGATCTTGCTCACCCATCTGGCCGCCGTTCTGGACAACTGGGACCCCCGTGTGGTGGATGGCATCGCCGCGAAGCACTACGTGGTCGCGTTCGACAACCGCGGCATCGGCGCCTCCACCGGCTCGCCGGCTAACACCATCGAACAAATGGCGGACGACGCCATCACCTTCATCAAGGCCAAAGGCTTCAAGCAGGTGGACCTCTTCGGCTTCTCGATGGGCGGAATGATCGCCCAGGAGATCGTGCTGAAAGAGCCGCAGCTCGTGCGCAAGCTGATCCTGACGGGCACCGGCCCCGCGGGCGGTCCAGGCATCAGCACCGTGGCAGGCGTGGCGAACTACGACCTGCTGCGCGCGACCTTCACCGGCCAAGACCCGAAGCAGTACCTCTTCTTCACCCGCACGCCGGATGGGATCGAGGCCGGCAAGACTTTTCTGAAGCGCCTGCAGGAGCGCACCGTGAACCGCGACAAGGACATCGCCGCGGGGGCGTATCTGGCGCAGTTGCAGGCGCTCAGCGCATGGGGACAGAAGCGGCCCGCTGACCTTTCGGTGATCAAGCAGCCGGCCCTTGTGGCCAATGGCGACGACGACCGGATGGTGCCGACCAGCAATACCTACGACCTAGCCAAGCGCCTGCCCAACAGCGAGCTGATCGTCTACCCCGATGCAGGTCACGGAGGCATCTTCCAGTACCACGAGGACTTCGTGCCCAAGGCACTGGCCTTCCTGGCCAAGTGATGCGTGACCTAGCTGCTAACGCGAGGCCTGCATCTCAACCCTCCCATTCAAGGACAACCCGATGTCTCATACACATCTGACCGCATCCTCGCATGGCTCTGGAAGTTACTGAGCAATCCTGTCCGGGCGCTGCGCGCACATTTCCCGCCGGGCTTTGCCAGTCAGACGATGCTTTTCGTGGTGATGCCCACCGTAGATGTGCACGTAAATCTGCGGCTCAAGCGCCGCTGGTACTGGCCTTTCGGCAAGCTGCTAAGCACTGAGGGCAATCACATCCCGGCATTCATTCCGAATGCCAATTCATTCATCGAGAACGGGGCCAAGGCGCTGGGCGGTATAGCGGCATTCGTTACGTCATGCCTGCACAGCCATGCCTTGATGCGGTGATCGCACGCGTTCTACACCCAGGACGCCCAGGCGCGCGAGCGCCATCCGGCGCACTGGGCGCGCAGCACGCGCAACTGGACGCCAGCGGGCGCGGTGACACTGAATCCGGAGCGTGGTCGCGGCCGACGTGGACCGCTTACGTAAACAGCGCTTGGCTGCATGACTCAGGCGACAACTATCTTGACACGGGCAGGAGCCGCGAAGCCTGAGCTTCAAGCACAGGGGGCAACTGTGGGAGCAGTGGACTGCGCGGGGCCTGGCGGCAACCACCGCGGCCGACCCGCAGCTGCTCACGCTGATTGCCCAATGCAAGGTGGGTCACCCGAGAAGTGGCGCAGGCTTTCGCCCAAAATGGCAACCAAGTCGCCCTTTCCGTCGAATTGCTCGGGATTAGCGGCACCAAATGATGGTCACGCCGTCTCCGGCGCTTTGGAAACCAAGGCGTGAGTAAGCCGATGGGCACTCGAAAACCCTAAACCCGCTCTCGCCCGGGTAGAAACGATAGTTCAGCCCGATGCAAATCCGCCACACCTTCTGAAAGGTGACGGCGACAGCCGTTTGAACTCGAGGCGCACATGACCCGAGGCAAACAGTTCGCGTGCCGAGCTACCCAAGCCGTGGAGGCGACTGGGTCCGAGGCGGCTCGGAAATCCTGAACTGTCCTCCTGTAGGACACGCGAATCTTCGGCTCCCATCGAGGCACCCAGTCCATACTGCGCGCCACTCTGAAGCCCGAAAAGTTCCACCTTACCGCCATTTGTACGACATTGTGATATAAAGTCGACAAACTTATAGAATATCCTATATTCCTTGAAAAGAGTGAGGCGATGCAGGGTCTTGGTGGTGAGCCTTTTGTGCGTTCACCCGCTCCCGGGATCTGACTTTGGCAGCCGGGCGCCTATGTCGGCTGGCCGCACATGATCATCCTGAAGCTGGCTTGGAGTGCGGATGCCATAAGGAACGACGTCGATGACGGCCACAGCCCCTTCCTGAGCACCATCTGAGGCCCTCTCGCGAGGGGCGCCTCGCGAGACGACCAGTCGTCCAGAATAACGTCAGCTTTCTCCTGTGGGTCAGCATCGGCACGGCAGCACAATTTCTAATTCGGCGCAGACAAAGATATGGGTATCTCACCAAGCAACAGCAGCATCACTCATTCGATTTATCAGGTCTTGCGCGCCGATTTGCTTAAAGGTCGGTACGCACCCGACGTTAAGTTGAAGATCGCCGATCTTGGTGATGCGCTCTCCGTGAGCTCTGGGGTCATCCGAGAGGCCTTGTCGCGGCTATCCGCGGAGGGGCTAGTTGTCGCGGAGCCGCAGCGGGGCTTCCGCGTCGCGCCCGTATCTGCTAGCGAGTTCATTGATCTCGCAGGTGCGCGAGTCGAACTGGAAGGGATTTGTCTGCGAAAGGCGATCGAATTGGGCAATGTAGAGTGGGAGAGCAGAATCATGTCTGCGCTTCACCGCCTTAAGCGTTTGTCGATTCTCGGGCCAGCCGAGGCAGAAGATGTACTGGCGGTCACTGACGCGCATTCTGAATTTCATCGCGCGCTTATCGATGCTTGCGGCAGCGACTGGCTACTTCGGGCCCGCGACCTTCTTTTCACACACAGTGAGAGATATCGATGGCTATCGTTGCTGCATGCGAACCGTGAGCGTGATCTCAACAGTGAGCATGAAGAGTTAGCGAAAGCGGTTGTTGAACGGAGGCCGCAGCTCGCGTGCGAGCTACTAGGCACTCACCTCAATCGAACAGTAGACTATCTGCTCGGTACAGACTTTCTCAGATAGCGTACCAAGCACCCCGAAAGTTTGGGTTGCGCGTTTCCGTTGGCCACCCCGATTCGCAGCGGTGCGTGGAAGCGGGCATGTTCGAAGAGCGCTTGCGGGCAGATGGAGCGATGGAGTTCAGAAAAGCAAAGCTGTCTGTGTCCCGCACAACGAGACTTCCACCGAATGCCCAGCCGCGCGGCGACGGTCCAGGGCGTGGTCGCCTGTCGCCGTCACGATTCGCAGGCCCGCCGCATGCAGCACAGCCAACGCTTCGGGCGTGCCGGACTTGACCGGATCAGACAGCCAGCCGGCGCTCGTCAGCGTGCCCGTCTTGCTCACGATGAGCGTGTCGACGCGGCGCAGGTTGTCGATGGCGGCGGCGTCGCGGAACGACGCGCCCTGCGTCGCGCCACGTCCCGTCGCCACCATGATCGACATCGCCAGTCGACACCGCATTGATGTTTCCGGAAATGAAGCACAACTCTCGGGTGAGCCTTTGGTATTTGGTCATGTCCTGACGTTAATTCGGCTTCCGTATTCGCTCGTCTCATTGCGATGCGTTGCCGCCTAACGGCATCGCCAAGAACGTCACAGCGCATGTTTCGCGAATCATGTATGATCATCGTCATGCGAAAGACGAACCACAACGTCAGAACTGCGGCTAAGGAAGCCTCGCACGAGCGCATCGTTTCCGCAGCTGCGCGGGCGATCCGTCGTAGCGGCTACGACGGCACCGGAGTCGCCGACATCATGAAGGAGGCCGGCCTGACCCATGGCGCCTTCTATGCTCATTTCACGTCGCGCGAAGCCATGCTCACCGAAGCAGCGAGTCGGGCGTGCGCTGAGTCAGCTGCCGTAGCGGCGGAGGTTGTCGCCAGCGTGCCTTCCGAGCAGGCTTTGCCATCCATGCTTCGCGTCTATCTCTCGCGCGAGCACCTGGAACAAGTTGAAATGGGGTGTCCCCTGGCCGCACTGGGCTCGGAGACGCCTCGCCAGGCACCCGAAGTACGCCGGGTGACCACCCGGCACGTCAAGGAAATGATCGATCTTGTCGCCCGTCAGTCGCCTGACTGGGGGCAGCCCGGTGCCCACGAACGGGCACTCGTGACCGTCGCCACTATGGTGGGCACATTGTTGCTGGCCCGTGCGGTCGACGAGCCTGCACTGTCGGACAGTCTGTGCGCGGCCGCATTGAAGCATCTACCCCCCACCTAAGCCAACTGAAACATGCAGCCTAGCTGCTCGCCAGAACATATGATGAACATCATTTCAATAGCACAATACGCAGTTCAAGGAGAAACATGATGAACATGGCAAACAAGGTTGCGCTCATTACAGGGGCCTCTTCAGGCATCGGTGAAGCGACTGCGCAGCGGCTTGCGAAGGCTGGCTACAAGGTTTACGGCACCAGCAGACGTGGAGATCAGGCGGGTCGACGATCGTTCGAGATGCTGCCCCTTGATGTGACCAAGGACGAGTCGGTCGAAGCTGCGGTCCAGAAGGTGATGCAGTTGGAAGGCCGCATCGACCTTCTCGTCAACAACGCAGGCTTCGGGGTTGCAGCAGCCGGCGCTGAAGAAAGTTCGATCGAGCAGGCTCAGTCGATTTTTGATACCAACTTTTTCGGGCTGGTGCGGATGACCCGGGCCGTTGTGCCGCATATGCGCAGCCAAAAGGGTGGGCGCATCATCAATATCGGCTCCGTGCTGGGTTTCCTACCCCTGCCCTATATGGCGCTGTACTCCGCCACCAAGCATGCGGTCGCGGGCTATTCGGAATCGCTCGACCATGAACTGCGCAAGCAGGGCATTCGCGTCTCGGTGGTCGAGCCTGCCTACATCAATACGCCTTTCGACGCGAACCTAATGCAACCCGATGCGCCCCTCGACGTGTATCGAGAGATTCGCGAGGGAGTGGCGAAACGCGTCAAGGAAGCGCTAGTGGGCGCGGACGGGCCCGATGTGGTCGCCGAAATCGTGTTGAAGGCGGCAACGGTGGCGCATCCAAAGATCCACTACACCCCGGGCCTTGCTAGCCGCATGCGGCTGCTGCGTAGATTTGCGCCCGCCAGGGTGTTAGATGCAGGGGTTCGAAAAGACCTTCGACTCGAAGCTTAGGCGGCTATCCGCGTGACCGTCTTGGACCCTCCGCAAACCTCGGCGCAAAAATACCAAGGAAAGACATGCAAGCTTTTGTTCTCGGTCGATATGGGAAAAAGCTCGCATGGCCCTTGGCAGACGTGCCGACACCGGAACTGCGCGACGACGAAGTCCTGGTGCAGGTCCACGCCGCTGGCGTAAACCTGCTGGACTCCAAGATCAGGGACGGAGAGTTCAAGCTCATACTGCCCTACCGTCTGCCTCTGATCCTCGGTCACGATGTGGCCGGGGTGGTGGTCAAAGTCGGCCCACGCGTGCGCCAGTTTAAGCTGGGTGATGAGGTCTATGCGCGGGCGGACGACTTCCGCATCGGTACGTTCGCCGAATTCGTCCCCGTCAAGGAAGCCTCGCTGGCGCTCAAGCCCAAGGGCCTCACGATGGAAGCCGCCGCCTCCATTCCTTTGGTGGCTTTGACGGCTTGGCAGGCACTGATCGAGAAGGCGCGCCTGAAGAAGGGGCAGAAGGTCTTCATCCAGGCTGGCTCCGGCGGCGTGGGCACCTTTGCCATTCAGCTGGCCAAGCATCTGGGCGCCACCGTGGCCACGACGACGAGCACGACCAATGTCGCTCTCGTGAAGAGTCTGGGCGCAGACGTCGTCATCGACTACAAGACGCAGGACTTCGAGGATGTCTTGCGGGACTACGACGTGGTCCTGAACAGCCAGGACAACAAGACGCTCGAAAAATCCCTTCGCGTGCTCAAGCGCGGCGGAAAGCTCATCTCCATCTCCGGACCGCCCGATCCCGAATTCGGCAAGGACATCGGGGCACCCGGCTTCGTGAAGCTGGTCATGCGGCTGCTGAGCTCGGGAATCAGGCGGAGGGCAAAGAGCCGTGGCGTTGGCTTCTCGTTCCTCTTCATGAAGCCGAACGGGAGCCAGCTGCGCGAGATCACCCGTCTCTTCGATGCTGGCGGTATCCGCCCCGTGATGGATCGGGTCTTCCCGTTCGAGTCGACCAACGAGGCCCTGGCCTATGTCGAAGCAGGTCGCGCCAAGGGCAAGGTCGTTATCAAGATCAAGTGAGCCTAGTTCTCCACCCCAGCTTTTGGGGACTCCCATCAAGATTGCAAACGCTATTGCCCTCGTCACGGGTCAACCGCGGTGTCGGCCTGGCCTTCGCGCGCGAGCTGCTCGCCCGCGGTGCCCCCAAGGTCTACGCCGGCGCACGCGACCCTGCGACCATCACCCAATCCGGTGTGGAGGCCCTGCACCTGGACGTCAACAAGCCGGAAGACGTGGCGGCCGCCGCAGCGCTGGCGTGCGTCCGATGTGACGCTGGTGATCAACAACGCCGGCATTGCGCAGCCGGGGAGCTTTCTCGCAGCCGATAGCGAAGACTTCGCACGGAGCATCTTCGAGACCAATTACTTCGCCGTGCGCATGAGCAATGCCTTCGCGCCAATTCTCAAGACCAACGGTGGCGGCGCGTTGCTCAACGTCCTGTCGGTCGCCTCGTGGGTGAACGACGGCGAGCTGCCGGCCTATTCGGCAAGCAAGTCCGCAGCCTGGTCGCTCACCAATGCCCTGCGCAATGAACTGGCGGCTCAGAAGGCGCAAGTGCTGGGGCTGCACATGGCGTACGTCGACACCGACTTCACGCGCGGGTTCGATGTCCCGAAGTCCAGTCCCGAGGAAATCTTCAGGCTCGTGCTCGACGAATCAAATCGGGCGTCGATGAGGTGCAGGCCGATGAACTCACCCAGCAGGTCAAGCACGGGATGAAGGCGGCAGGGCCCAGCTACCTTCCGCCGGTGCCGAGATGGGTCTGCGCATTGCGGGCGTCGAGCTCGCTGGCAACAGCGTGCAGGCAGCGATGGACTACTTCTCTTCCAACCGCAGCGGAATTCAGCGCTGACCGCCATGCCCGCAACGGCTTCATCAGAAGCCGATCGCGAGACCGTCCCGTCGACCGTCAGAGCCACCCATATAGACACCCGATCCCTGATCGACCCAGATTGCATGGCAGGTACCGAGCGGGCTCGGCGCTGCTACCGGCTCGTGGCCTCGCTTGCGAAGGCCCGACCACACCGCGTCAGGAACCGTCCGCTCGAGCTCCAACACATCGCCTCTGGCGAACATCCGCGCATGATCGATAGCTTGCTGCACAGACATGCCGTAGTCGACGATATTCGAGAGTACTTGGAGCTGGCCCGCCGGCTGGAAGTGGCCACCAGTAACTCCAAAGCTCATGACGGTGTCTGCATCCTTGGTGACCAACGCGGGAATGATGGTGTGCATGGGCCGCTTGCGTCCCTGCAACTCGTTGGGATGACCTTCCTCAAGTACGAAGCCTGATCCTCGGTTGTGCATCAGGACTCCTGTGCCAGGTGCCACGATCCCGCTGCCAAAATCGTCGTATATCGAATTGATGAATGAGACGAGCGTGCCGTCCGAGTCGGCGACTGACACGTAGACGGTGTCCTTGTGTTCGGGCAACGCAACAGGCGTCCATCCATCGGACTTCGTGTCTAGATCGATCCCTCGGGTCAAGCGTTCAATCGTGTCGTCGGAAAGCAGCTCATTCACATCTACTGCGTTGAACCGCGGGTCGCATAGGAAAGCGTTACGTTGTGCATAGGCGATGCGCGATAGCTCTGCCTGAAGATGGAACCTTTCTGCACTGAGAGGCCCCATTGCACTGAGATCAAACGCCTCGAGCATCGCCGCAATCTGCAGCGCCACGACCCCTTGCCCGTTGGGCGGGCACTCCCACAATCGATAGCCACGGTAGCTCGCCGAAATCGGCGTCACATACTCCGGCTTGAATTCAGCGAAATCGTCGAGGCTCAACAGGCTTCCCTTCTTTCGCAACGAGGTCACGATGTTCTCGGCAACCCAGCCTTCGTAGAACGAGTCAGCGCCGGACTTGGCGATGGCGCGCAGCGTCTTGCCCAACTGAGGATTGCTTCTGCGTTCGCCTAAGGCAGGCGCTCTGCCTGCGGGAAAGAACAGGGCTTTCGCTTCTGCCGTCGCCATCATTTTTGCCGCCTGTCGCGCCCAATCGTGCGCAAGGCGTTCCGTGACCAGATAACCCAATTCGGCGGCACCGATCGCGGGCTCGAGCAGTTCTTGCAGCGAACGCGTCCCGTAGTCTTCGACCAATCGATTCCACGCGCGAACCGCACCTGGAACGGTCAGGGCATGGACGCTATCGACCGGGATGGAGGCCATTCCGCGCCCGCGCAATTCTTCCGCGCTCGCTGCCTTGGCAGCCCAACCCGATCCGTTGAGCGCGACCGGCGCCTGGCCACGTTTTCTAAGCATGACGAAGCAGTCGCCGCCGATTCCAGTCTGGGTCGGTTCGACGACTGCCAGCATTGCCGCAGCAGCGACTGCTGCATCGATGGCATTCCCACCGGACCGCAGGACGTCCAGTCCAGCCAACGCTGCCTGCGGGTTGGAGGTCGCCACCATTCCCCTGCTGCCGACCGCGACGGACCGGCCTGGGGCTTCAAAATCTCGCATCGAAATTCCTAAATCGTTAACGGCACGTTGAGGGATACCTTGATCCGCTGCATGGCAACGTAAGTCTTGAACGTCTTGATGTTTCCTGCCGAGAAAAACAGCTCGCGCGTGAGCTTTTCGTATTCGGACATGTCCTTGACGTTGATCACGAGCATGAAGTCGAAATCACCAGTCACGTAGTAGACCTGCTGCACCTGCACACAGTTCGCGAAACTCTTCTTGACTTGATCGAGCAGATCCAGCCGCTCGCTCTCCAGCTTCACCTCGACCAGGATGGTGATGGGGCGACCCACCGCCGTTGGATCGACGACGGCTACCGTCGTCATGATGACGCCGGCCGCTTCAAGCGCAGCAATTCGCCGGTTTACCGCCGACGGCGACAGGTTCACCTCTTCCGAGAGCTGGCGTTGGGAAGTCTTGCTGTCCGCCTGCAGGAGGCTGAGGAGCTTGATGTCGTAGTTGTCTAAAAGCATGGTTGTTATGCGTCAGCGCTGGCTAAATTCTGGGCCGCAAGAAGCGGTTTTTTGACGCGTATGTGCGCTGGCAACCGAAACATTGTTGCACCAGGGGCTCAAAACGAGGAAAAGCGCCCAATTTTGTGCATGCCACGCGCCCTCTTAGGGGAAACCCTCGGCTGAATGTTTCACGAACGCAATAACGGCGCGCTTTCGCTATCCAGATTCAACCATTCGTGCGAGGGGTCACTTTTACGATTTCCTATACCACTCCACCTACCTGAAGGAACAAACTCCATGTCCACGAACGGTCATCGCCCCCGCAACATCTTCAACGCAGTTGCCTGCGCGGCAACGCTTGTGGCCAGTGTTGCCATCGCACAACCGCGGCCGGCCTCGGCGCCTGTGGCCGCAGCGGCGCCATCGGTGGCTTCGCCTACGCTCAACGCCATCAAGGCACGTGGCCAGCTCATTTGCGGCGTCGGCGGTGATCGCCCCGGCTTCGGCTTCCCCGACGCACGCGGCGTGATGCGCGGCTTCGATGCAGACGTGTGTCGATCCATCGCGGCGGCGATCTTCGGCAATCCGGACAAGGTTCGCTTCGTCTCTCTGACCAGCCTGACGCGCTTCCCGTCGCTTCAGTCCGGCGAAGTCGACATCGTGGCTCGCTTCACCACCTGGACGCTGACCCGCGAAGCGCAGCTTGGCTTGGAAGTGCCGGCAATCCACTTCTATGACGGTCAGGGCTTTCTTGTAAAGAAAAAGGACGGCATCAAGAGCGCGCATGATCTCGGCGGCGCCTCAGTGTGTTTCCAGCCCGGCTCCACCGGCGAAGTGAATGCCGCCGACTTTTTCCGCGCAAACAAGCTCGAGATGAAGCCGGTCGTCATCGAGAAGATGGAGCAAATGCGCGACGCTATCGTGAGCGGCCGTTGCGACGCCTATACAAACGACACCGCGCAACTTGCTTCTTTCAAGGCATCCATCGGTAGCGCTGGCAACGACTACCAGGTCCTGCCCGAAATCATCTCCAAGGAGCCGCTGGGAGCTTTCATCCGCAAGGGTGACCAGCGCTTCTTTGACATCGTTCGCTGGACCCACGCGGCCATGCTGAACGCCGAAGAATTCGGCATGACAGCCGCCAACATTGACAAGTTCAGGAACAACTCGAATCCGGCTATCCAGCGCTTCATGGGTGAGACCGGCGACCTCGGCGCCGCGCTCGGCCTCGACGCGCAATGGGCAGTGAACGTCGTGAAGGGCGTTGGCAACTATGCTGAGATCTACGAGCGCAGCATCGCGCCCCTGGGCCTGCCGCGCGGCCTGAATCGTCTACTGAAGGACGGCGGCATCCAGTACGCCGCGCCGATGCGCTAGTCGCGCTGATGTCGCCGGCTCAAATCGAGCCGGCGAATCCCTTTCCCCTAGTCAATGTTTAAGCCCGCCATCTGGTCGGGATGGCGAAACTCCAATGTCCTCAAACAGATTGTCCCGCTCCAAGGTCCCCATGCGTCGGGTCGTATGGCAAGTGCTCGCTGCGCTGATCGTGATCGGCGTTTTCAGCTGGCTGATCGGTAATGCACAGGCGAATCTCGGCGCACGTAATGTTGCCTCAGGATTCGGCTTTCTGCAACGCGAAGCAGGGCTTCCCATTGCGGAGCACCTGATCCCTTACACCCCGGCAGATAGCTATTTGCGTGCGCTGGTCGTGGGCATGCTCAACACGCTCTGGGTTGCGTTTTGGGGCATCGTGCTCGCCACAATCCTGGGCACCGTAATCGGAGTTGCCCGCCTATCGAAGAACTGGCTGCTCGCAAAGCTGATGTCGGCTTACGTCGAGTTCTTCCGCGATCTGCCCCTGCTGTTGCAACTGTTCCTCTGGTACGCCCTTCTTCAGGGTCTGCCGCCGGTTCGCCAAGCGATCCACCCCATCGCGGGCGTCTACCTGTCCAACCGCGGCTTGAGCTTCCCGGTTCTCGACTGGCAAACGGCCCACAGCTGGACGCTCCTCGCTTTCATCCTTGGTTTGATTGCCACTGTGATCTCCGCAAAGCGAGCCACTCGCAAGTCACTGGACGATGGGCGCCAACGCGCCACTTGGCCGACCGCGGTCCTGCTCATGGCGGTCATGCCCGCCACGGTCGTGATTACGCTGGGCGCTCCGTTCGCCTTGGACATGCCTAGCCCACGGAGTTTCAACATCCGTGGCGGCGTCACCGTCTCGCCAGAATTCTTCGCGCTGTTGTTTGGTCTGGTGATCTACAACGCGGCATTCATTGCCGAAATTGTTCGTTCCGGCATCCAGTCGGTTAGTCATGGACAGATAGAAGCATCCCGCGCCCTTGGCTTGAAATCATCAAACACGTTGAAATGGATCGTTTTTCCGCAGGCACTCCGAGTGATCGTTCCGCCGCTAACGAGCCAATACCTCAACCTGGCCAAGCAATCCTCCCTGGCCGTTGCCATTGGCTACCAGGACATCGTCTCCATCGCCACCACGGCGATGAACCAGAACGGTCAAGCGGTGGAACTTGTGGCAATCATCATGGGCGTCTACCTCACGATCAGTCTCTCGATCAGCGCGCTGATGAACCACTACAACGCCCGTATTGCACTAGTGGAGCGCTAACGTGACCATCCTATCCGTGAAACACTCTGTCCATTCCAGCACCACCGTCATGCGTACACCCCCGGTGCAGGAACGCAGCGGCCCGATTGCGTGGCTGCGCCAAAACCTCTTCTATTCGTGGATATCGACGCTGACGACGATCGTCCTTCTGGTTGTGCTGGCGAAGTTCTCTGCATTCGTTTTCCAGTGGGGAGTCGTCAACGCGATCTGGAGTGTCCCAACAGGTTCGCAGGGGCCTAACAGCGACGCCTGCAAGGCCGTTCAAGGCAGCGGCGCATGCTGGGCCGTCATCACGGACAAGTATCGCTTCATGCTCTTCGGCATGTACCCCTTCGAGGAACAGTGGAGAGCCTTGATCGTCGTCTTGCTGTTCATTGGTCTCTACGTCATGTCCGGAATGAAGCGCTTTTGGCGACCCGCCTTGGCCGGTGTGTGGACACTGGCGCTTATGGCCATTGGCTTACTCATGTGGGGCGGAGTTTTCGGCCTGCAGTTCGTGCCGCAGACGCAATGGGGCGGCTTGGCATTGACTCTGATTCTGGCGACGGTTGGCGTTGCAGTGGCTTTCCCGCTGGCGATTCTGGTGGCACTGGGACGCCGTTCGAAGCTGCCGTTTATCCGATGGATCTGCGTCGCATATGTCGAGATGATTCGCGGCGTTCCACTGATCACGCTGCTGTTCATGGCGAGTGTGATGTTCCCGCTCCTGATGCCAGAAGGCGTCAACCTGGACAAGCTCTTGCGCGCTCAGGTTGCCATCATTCTCTTTTTTGGCGCCTATCTCGCCGAGGTCATCCGCGGCGGCTTGCAGGCGCTGCCGAAGGGACAGTACGAAGCGGCGCATGCGTTGGGTCTCTCCTACTGGTCGACGAACCGCAAGATCATCCTCCCACAAGCGTTGCAGCTCGTCATTCCGCCGCTCGTCAACAACTTCATTGGCTTCTTCAAGGACACGTCGCTGGTGCTCGTCATCGGTCTCTATGACTTGCTCGCGGCCTCGCGCGCTGCGATCGGCGAGCCCGCTTGGCAGGGCTTTGCGGTCGAAACGTACATATTCGTAGGCTTCATCTACTTCGCGTTCTGCTTTGCCATGTCCAAGTACAGCCAGAAGCTTGAAGTCCACCTCAATCAGCATAGAAAGCGCTAAACCTATGACTATCGCAACGACAGTAGCACCGGCCGCTCGCCAGCAAGGCGTCGCAGTCTCGATGCAGAAGATCAACAAATGGTACGGCGCGATGCACGTGCTGCGCGACGTCAACCTTGACGTGGCGACTGGCGAACGCGTCGTGGTTTGCGGTCCGTCCGGTTCGGGTAAATCGACCCTTATCCGGTGCATCAACCAGCTTGAAGAGCATCACGAAGGCCAGATCGTCGTGGACGGCATCAGCCTCGACAGCGACGCAAAGAACCTCGATGCCGTTCGCTGCGAAGTAGGGATGGTCTTCCAGAGCTTCAACCTCTTCCCGCACTTGACGGTGCTGGAGAACTGTACTTTGGCGCCCATGCTGGTCCGGCATGTGCCCCGCCGGGAAGCTGAATCGCTGGCAAGGTCATACCTGGAGCGCGTGCGGATTCCAGACCAGGCCAGCAAATATCCGGGGCAGCTCTCCGGTGGCCAACAGCAGCGTGTTGCGATCGCACGAGCCTTGTGCATGAAACCGAAGATCATGCTTTTCGACGAGCCGACCTCCGCGCTCGATCCCGAGATGGTTAAGGAAGTACTCGACACGATGGTTTCCCTCGCGAAGGACGGCATGACGATGATCTGCGTAACGCACGAAATGGGCTTCGCTCGCGAAGTCGCAGACCGCGTAGTCTTCATGGACCGCGGCGAGATCGTCGAGTCCGGAAGTCCTGACGAAATGTTCAGCACCCCGAAGTCGGACCGCCTGCGGACTTTCCTCGGTCAAGTCCTGCGCAATCAATAATCGATCACGCTACGATGCCAGACGCTTATCACCTCCTCCTATTCGTGCTGGCCGGCTGGCTGCTGAACGTCACCCCAGGGCCTGACGTCCTGTACATCGTCACGAACTCGCTACGAGGCGGCTGGAAGTCTGGCGTTGTCGCTGGTCTTGGCATCACAGCTGGCTGCTTTGTGCACATCTTTGCTGCTGCGTTGGGAATGGGCGCACTTCTGGCGGCCTCTGAGACTGCCTTCACTGTCTTGAAATGGATCGGCGCTGCGTACCTGTTGTGGATCGGCGGGAAGATCTTGCTTGCGCGTGCAGCACCGGCGACAACAGACCTTCAAGCGGTTGCTCTATCGCGGCCTCTTCCCAGTTCAAAAGAGATTTTTCTCGGCGGCTTCTGGACCAACGTCCTCAATCCGAAGGTCGTGCTGTTCTTCCTGGCTTTCCTGCCCCAGTTCATCAGCCCGGAAACGACAGGAAAGACCAGTGCGTTCCTTGCTCTTGGTGTACTTTTCAATGTGAACAGCATCCCGGTCAACGCGGGCTGGGCGATCGCGGCTGCGTGGATGGCCAGAAGACCTGTCGTTCAACGCGGAATGCACTGGCTCGACAAGCTTGCTGGCTCGATGTTCATCGTCTTTGGGGTCAGGCTTGCACTGGTCGATCGACCCGGCGCCTAGCTACCTCAAGGAAAAAAGCGTGCTGCACGTGGGACCTGAGCGTTGCGATCGTGCGAACACAACGTGCAGCCACAGTGGTCCTGCACATCGCACAGATGTTGTGTTTTCCAGCCTCAAATTGCGCCAAGCAACACAGCTTCAAATCTTAGGATTGCAGCATCACACACGGAACAACCAAATGCTCATTACCAACACGCGTGCTACGCGCGAAACGTACCCCAATGATCTGCGTTCAATCATGTCTGTCGACAATGCTGAGCAAAGCAGGAAGTGGCTCTCGACATGGGGTGGCATCTATCCAGGGTCAACACCGCTCTACGCGCTGGACGGACTTGCCACTGCACTGGGCGTGGGACAGATTCTCGTGAAGGATGAATCGGTTCGTTCCGAACTTGGCAGCTTCAAGGCACTCGGTGCGCCGATCGCATTGGTTAGGTTAATTCTCCGCCTGTGGCCAAACGACGGCCTGGATCCGCAGGCGCTACTTTCCGGCGCCTACAAGACAAAATTCAGCGACTTCACGGTTATCAGTGCGACGGATGGGAATCACGGCAAAGGCTTGGCTGCGGCAGCGCAGAGTGCAGGTTGCCGCTGCGTGATCGTGCTGCATGCCAACGTCAGCGCCGAGCGGGAAGCGGCTATCGCGGCCTATGGCGCAGATATCGTTCGCATCCAGGGCAATTACGACGAGTCGGTGGAGGAGGCCGCGCGCCTGGCTCGTGAGAATGCCTGGCATGTCGTCTCGGATACGTCATATGACGGCTATGAAGAGATCCCGCGTGATGTGATGCAGGGATACGGCACCATCGCAGCCGAAATCGTTGAAGGGTCGGCGCGGTCGAAATCGCCCGTGACCCATGTCTTTCTGCAAGGTGGTGTGGGCGGACTCGCCGCCGGCATCGTCAGCTATTTCTGGGAAACCTACGGCACCCGCCGTCCGACGGCAATCATCGTTGAGCCCGAGCAGGCGGACTGTCTTTTCCAGAGCGCCCTCAGCGGTGTTGCAGCAAAGGCCACCGGTTCCGTGGACTCCGTGATGGCGGGCCTGGCTTGCGGTGAAACCTCGCCACTGGCCTGGCGCTTCCTGGTATCAAGTGTTGACTACTTCATGACCGTGAAGGATGAGGATGCGGTTCAAGCCATGCAGGTGCTGGCCAAGGGCAATGAAAGTGACCTCCCCATCGTTTCCGGGGAATCTGGCGCCGCTGGTCTGGCCGGCCTGATCCAGCTGATGCGCGATCCCAAGCTCGCACGGCAAGCTGGACTGGACCACTCGTCCACGGTGCTGCTGATTAGCACAGAAGGTGCAACTGCACCGGCGGTTTATGAGCAACTGGTGGGCGAATCCGGCTTGGGCGTGCTGGCGCGGCAAAAAGAGTTTCTCGATCGCAGAGCGAGCCACTACGCGTAACCGGTTTCAACATAAAAGTAAACATGAACACCAGCGCCGCCACACGTGAAGCCGCAATCGCCAGCGCCGTCGAAACCTACGACTCAGGCCGATTCCTGACGGACCTTGACCGCCGTGTCGCCTATCGGACCGAGAGCCAGGAACCGTCCCAGGCGAAACACCTTCACGCCTATCTCGAAAAGGAAATTTCGCCACTGCTCCATCGGCTGGGATTCGAGACGAAGCTTGTGCCCAACCCGAGCGACATCGACGCGCCGGTTCTCCTTGCCAGTCGCATTGAGGACATAAACCTCCCGACGGTCGTCACCTACGGGCACGGCGACGTGGTCCGCGGTTACGACGACCAGTGGCACAAAGGCCTGGAGCCGTGGAAGATCGTGGTCGATGGCGATCGCTGGTACGGCCGCGGCATTGCTGACAACAAGGGGCAGCACTCCGTGAATTTGGCCGCGCTCGAGGCTGTTATGAACGCGCGAGGTGGCAAGCTCGGATTCAACCTCAAGATCATCATGGAGACCGGCGAAGAAGTGGACTCCCCCGGACTAAACCAAATCTGCGGAGCAGAACGCGACTTTCTAAGTGGCGACGTCTTCCTGGCCTCGGACGGACCTCGAGTGTCGGCTGAGCGACCCACAGTTTTTCTTGGGTCGCGCGGCGAGCTGAATTTCGATCTGGAGCTTGATCTGCGAAGTGGTGGGCACCACTCCGGGAACTGGGGCGGCGCGCTGCGCAACCCCGCAGTTGTCCTATCGCACGCGATTGCCAGCATGGTGGACGTCAACGGCCGCATCCTCGTCAAGGGGCTCATGCCGCCTCCAATTTCTGCAGCTGTCCGTGAGGCGTTGTCGGACATCGAACTCGGCCGGGACAGTAGCGCTCCCGAAGTGGACATCGACTGGGGTGAGCCCGGCCTGACACCTGCTGAAAGAGTGCTGGGCTGGAACGCGCTGGAAGTGCTGGCATTCAAATCGGGCAATCCTGACGCGCCCGTCAACGCGATTCCTCCGACAGCGCGTGCGCATTGCCAGTTGCGCTTTGTGGTGGGAACCGACTGGGAGAACGCCCAGAACTATCTCGATGAGCACCTCGCCAGGAACGGCATCAAGCATGTGAATGTCATTGTCAAGCCTGCGGTCACGGCGACCCGCCTGGACCTTGACGACCCTTGGGTCAAGTGGACGCTCGATTCGATTCGTAAGACCACGGGCAAGAAGCCTGCACTGCTGCCGAACCTCGGCGGCACCGTGCCCAACGAAATCTTCGCGAACACGCTCGGCCTTCCCACGGTTTGGGTTCCACATTCCTACCCGGCGTGTTCGCAGCACGCGCCCAATGAGCATTTCCTGGGCTCCGTTGCCCGCGAATCGCTGGCGCTGATGGCGGGCCTCTGGTGGGATCTTGGGGAAACGGCTTTGAATGTGATCTCCGCACGGAAGCGTGCAGGTACTGGCTCCGCCTGACTTCACTCCATCGAACGCCTAGCGCTCATCCGTGAAGTTGCCCCCTTTTCGCGGACACCTTCCGTACGGTAGAAGTCGAAGTGCCCAAATCAAAGCGGCCATACCCGGCGGACCAACATGGGACGCTATGTCCAAAGACATCAGCACCAAATTAATTCACCAAGATTACCAGGTCCCCAGTGGATACGAGGCCGTTCCCCCGGGGGTTTCCAAGGGGTCGACCGTGCTATCCCCAAGCGTAGCGGACGTCCGCCAGCGTCTCCGTGCATTTGGCCACCGCGACGGCTACAGCTATGGCCTTTACGGTACACCCACGACAGATACCCTCGAGCAACGTCTGTGCACGCTTGAAGGTGGCCGTCATTGCCTGCGAGGACCCAGTGGCCAGGCGGCAATCACCGTGGTCAATCTTGGATTTTGACGGCGGGCGATGATGTGCTTCTTCCCACGAATGTGTGCCAAATGGCATCTGTCGAATTTGCTCGGCAGCTCATGCGGTAGGTAGACTGCCAGTTTCTGTCAAAGGCAAGTTGCGCTGGAAAGTTCGGGCGGCGGATTAGATAGAGATGCCTCTCTGTGTACTGAACTGCCAGGTGACGGATGATCCTCGAACCACAGCGGACGCGGTCTGACCTAGCCGCTGTTCGACCACCGGCCGCCACGGCACCAAGCTAAAGCCCAGCCCCTCATTCAATATGGCAAAGCGGCCGCTAGCCAACTGAATCGAACGACTGTAAACGCCGCTCACAGAATGGCCATCACGTAGCGGCCGGTACGCTAGTCCGGTTTGCTGGTGGAGCGCCTTGCCAACTGCAGCCAGCTCACGATGTTTCAAGGTGGCCAGCAGGTTTCGCGCGAAAACTACTCGCTGGTCATGCCGTTCGGCCAAGCCCCGTTCCGCAAGGAAATCGACACGGTCGCGCATTGCATCGCGTGCTTCAACCCCAAAGCCTTGTCCGCCCACGGCCGAGTCGCCGCCCAACAACTGCCTATCCAGCCAGGTGGCGCCCATGGTGCGCACTTGCTGTTCAATGGAGAGATGCGACCGCAGCTCGATCACCAGCCCATTATTTTTCTGTATGTCATGCGTTCGAGCTTTCTCCAGAAGGTCCGGCGGCACTTTCCAGACGCCATCAGCGATGCGCTCAACAATGCCGGCGCGGCGCAGCGCTTCGAGCCGGCGCACGTGTGCATCGACAGTGGCCTGCGGGTCGGAATCGCGAGCTTGCTTCAGTTTCACCACGTGGTCGGCTGCCTTGTAGAGGCCGTCTCTGGCGATGGTTGCGATGTGGCGGTCCACCGGCTTCTCCTGATCGGGGACTCTAGCCTCCACGATGCCATTCATAGGCAGTTCTGCGAGGTCGGCACCGGGTGGCAGCTTCAGGTAGTGCGCCCGTCCGTCAATGCCATCGACCACCAAGTAGCTGCGGTCGTGCAGTTCGTCGGCCAGCCCCTTGCCCGCGATCCGACCGATGACAGAGGAGGTTGGACGATCATCGATCACACATTCCCGCCGCTGGCCCTTGAGCGCACGGCGTACCGTCTCCAGCGCATCCTCGCGCTGGCCCATGGCGTTAAGTGTGGCCGCCATCTCGGGCTGGAGCTTCCAGTGGTTCGCGTCAATCCTCTCGACCAGGCCCATGCCTTCGAGACGCTGCAGCCGTGCCCGGAGTACGCTCTGGCGCTGCTGGTCTTGCGGGGTAGCCGTCAGGTCGATGCCATCGGCGCCAGCTTGCCGGATCAGCGCCCGATCCAAGCTGGTGAGTCGCTGCTGGTTGACCTCCCGCAGCAGGCTCTGACGGATTTCCGCCTCGGTGCGCGGCCCCAGCCGTTCGGTCGCGATCTCGCTGGCGCGCAAGCGCATGCCGTGCGCCATGTAGTCAGGGGCGATCACAAGATCTTCCCGGCCGCTGGCAGGCCCGCCCGTGTGGCCGTTCAGCACGATGTGCGTGTGCGGGTTGTCTGTGTCCCAATGGTCCACGGCCACCCAGTCAAGTCGGGTCTCGAGGTCGATCTCCATGCGGCGCATGAGCTGACGAGTGAAGCCCTTCAGGTCTTCCAGCTCTAGGCCGTCCTCGGCCGAGACGATGAAGCGGAACTGGTGGCGGTCGCTCTGCCCGCGTTCCTGAAAGGCCTTGAGGTCGGCCGCATCGGCGTCGGCGCCGTAGGCCTGGCCCTTCTGTCCATTGCGTGTAACGCCGTCGCGCTCGATGTAGCGCAGGTGTACGGCCACAGAGTTCGGGCTGGCACGCCGCAGCACGACGAAGCGGGACTTAATGACCACACGCCGCGCATTCGGCCCCAGACGCTGGCCGGCCAGGGAGGCCGCGACGCGGCCACGGCCGAACGTGTTGGCGGATCTGCCAAGGCCCTTGCCGGAGGGCTTTGCGCCGGTCTTCGACATCTGCTTGAGAACCTGTGAAACGAAGCGCTGCGAGCGCGGCCCGCCCCGCGACTTCGGTGCCGCGGGCTTGACCCGAAAGCGATCCTCGTCATTGCCAGCCATGAAGACTCCAGCGCACAGTGGCGCAGCGCATCGGAAACGGCACGCGGCAGACGCCACTGCCATGCGGATTCCAGTCTCTGCGCGGCACGCGCAAGACCCCTTGCGGTGCCGCCGCAAACCCACGTGCAGACTGGCCTGGAGGGGCGCGACGTGCCACCCCTTTTATCTGGCCCTCCGTCTCCGCCTTCCGCATCCGCTCCCGGCTCCGACCTGCCGCCAGCCGCGCACCGGGTGCGCAGCGCTGCTCGAGGGGCAGCAGCGATGCAGCGCGAGCTGCACGCTGGCGGCGGGCTCCCTGCACGATGGAATGAAGCGCGGGCGCATGCTCGGCTGCATTCCAGTGGCATGTTGCGTGATGCGATAAGGCAGACTTCATGGCGCGTTCCAGGTCCACAGCGGCCGCGCGATGCCGAGCACGGCGAAGACGGAGATGGGGCCAAAGTAGCGGCTGTCGAACGACGCCGGGTTAGTGTCGCTGAGCAGGAACAGTTCGCCGCTGGCGAGGGGGCGGCAATGCTGCCAAGAGTGCAGTGGCCGGCGCGCGCCGTCATGGGTGAGTGCGGTCGTCGCCACTGCGCCATCAATCAGCACGACCTGTTCTCGAACGCACACCGACTGCGGTGAAATGGCGCCGATACGCTTGAGGATCGGAACACCGCTCGGCAGGTAGCGGCGTTGTGCTGCGAAGGCCGCCACGTCGATAGGAAGCCGGGCGAGCACGATGCTGCCGACGTGCAGCGCAGCTGCGCTGTCGATGCTGCCGACCTGGTACCAGCCGCGCGGCACACTGTCCGTCGGGTTGTAGACCAGGAATACACGTTCCTGCACCGACATCGGCATGAAGGCCGGCGCGCACAGCGCAGCCAGGCCGATGCCCATGCCGGCAAGAAGTACCCGCCGGCTCATCGCAGCGCCCCGCGCGCAACATGCGCCGCATGGCGCTCGCTGGTGTACTCCGGCAACGACTGGCGCGCAGCCAGCCGGTTGCCGACGGTCTGCCAGTATGTGGAGGCAACCATAGCCGGTTCGATGCCCAGCGCTTCGACGGCGTCGATCCTTTCGAGCACTGACTTGACCTGCTGTTCGCCATCGGCGCGCAGCAGGATGCGCGCGCCCGGCACCACGCCGGCGATGCGCTGTGCACCATCGAACGGCATCGGTGCTTGCAGGACCGTGAGCTGCCAGAGCGCCGTGCCGTAGTCGTTGCCGATCCATTTGACGCGACAGCACACCGCATTGGGCTCGAAGATTGCCACGCGCCGCCATCGGTCGAGCACCGTCTCGCGCACCGGCTGGCCGAAGCGCAGCCAGACGTTCACGCGATGCTCGACGAAGGCGAGCGAGACGCGCATAGGGGTAGGCTGTGGCGGCAGCGCTGCGTGAGGCCAGGTCTGCGCGCCAATGGGCGACGGCTGCGTCATGACTGGCCTCCACCGTATTCGCACTCCAGCAGCGCGCGCAGCATCTCGGCCGCAGTGACGCCTCGTTCGAAGGCGATCACCTTGATGCGGCCCCGCAGCGCCGGCGTCACGTCGATGGTGAGGCGCGCGGTGAAGATCGACGCCTTCGCGACGTTCTCCGGTGCATCGGCCTGGCGCACCCAGGTCGATGCCGGGTCAGCGGCAGGTTTGCGGCCGATGGATGCCCGCTTCGGCGTTGAGGATGACGATGGACCCGTCATCGCAGCATCTCCTGCACTGCCTGCGCCAGTGCCGCGATCTCGCGCGCGGCGGCGCACTTCGGCGCGGCCTCGCATGCGAGCCGGCCGGCGGCCACGCTATCGGCGAACACGATGCGCTGCGAGACTTCGGTCTGCAGCGCGGCAAACGGTTGGTCGGCCAGGGCGGCGCGCGCTTCGCGGCCGATCACCGTGCCGACCACACGCCGGTTGATCACGAAGGCCGCGCGAAGCTGCGGCCTGAACACCCGGGCTTCGGCGATGAGCGTCACCATCTCGTGGCTGGCCCACACGTCGTAGGCGCTGGGCTGGACCGGGATCAGCACCAGGTCGGCGGCCAGCAGCGCGGAGCGCGCAAGGGCCGCAACGCGGGGCGGCCCATCGATCACCACGTAATCCGCCTCTCGGGCGATCTGCGGCGCCTCCTGGTGCAAGGAGTCCCGCGCCAGCCCGAACACGCCGTAGAGCCTTCCCTGGCCGTTCTGAAGGCGCCGCTGCGCCCAGTCAAGGGCCGAGCCCTGCGGATCGGCATCGAGTAGCGTCACGCGGCTCCCTGACATCGCCAGTTCGCCGGCCAGGTGCGTGGCGAGCGTCGTCTTGCCCGCACCGCCTTTCTGGTTGAGCAATGCGATCACCTTGCCGGGCCGGGTTTGTCTTCCTGGCAAGCGGTCTTCGGATGTTCGGACTGCCTCCCACGAGGCGCTGCCCGCTTTTTGGGCAGCTTCGGTTCGCGCGCGCGTGACTTCCATTTATGTATCCCTTTAGATGTTTAGGGAGGCCCGAAACCGTTGCTGGGCGCGGGTTGCGGGCGGTTTTGCGCCGGTGATCCACCGATGTTTGCGCCGGCGATCACCCGAGTCGCGCGCCGGTGATCCACCGAGCCCGTCCCCATGAAATCCACAGGTTCTTCAACAGAAGCTGTGGATAAGTCCCGGTCGACACGAACAGTGGATAAGTCGGTCTTCGGGCAGTTGTCGATGCAAGGGTGAAAGGCGAACCACTCGATTCCGCCGGTACGTTCGACGGACAAGCGGTAGCCCGGAAGCGCCTGGCGCAGTGCGAGACCGCGCACGTGCGCGGCGAAGTCGCGCGAGCGCTGGAGCGCGCCGGACTTCAAGTACAGATGCCGCATCTCGAAGCGCCAGCCATTCGGCTGCCGCCCGCCGTGCTTCCGCACGAGCCGGTACAGCCAGCGTTCGATGCCGCCTGAGAGCCGGAAATACGTGGGATCAAGCGTGAGCACGAGCGCTTCTTCCATCACGCCGGTGAAGAACCAGTCGGCCAGGATCAGCTCGATGCCCTCCGAGCGCCCATCCGGGCGGATGTACTCCTTCCACTCGTTGATCCATGAGAAGCGGTGCACCCGCTTGCCACCGTTCGGGCGCTCGCGCTGACGCAGCGTGGTCGCGACGGTGGTGGACTGCAGGCGGTCCAGCGCGGCGCGCAGCGCGAGGTAGTCGCTGCGCCCGGTGCCCCGCTGCGCAAAGCGCAGGATCTCGTAGGGCGTAGCCACCATCAGCCGCGAAGGCGGGATGCCTTGTTTCTTGGCCTGGATGATCTGGCTGGCAGCCCAGATCAGCACGTCGGCGTCCCAGATGGTGGCGATGCCGTGCTCGGGCACACCCTCTACGGTGAGCGAGATGCCACCGGCCTCGAAGCGGATCGGCACGATGCGCGGCGTCTTGGCCAGCGAGAAGAAGGGGTAGGCCATCAGGTCCTGCGCATCACGCAGCGCCATGCCGTCGTGCGGCAGCGCGCGGAACAGCGAGAGCTGTTCGCGTTCGCTCATGCGCTTGGACATACGGCGTTGCCCAAGGTAGGTCAGCGGACGGAGTCGCGCTGCACGTAGCCCGGATCCGAGGTCATGCCGTAGGTGTGGCTGTCAGCCCAAGCGCGCAGATCGGCGGCGGCGTAGACCACGCGCGCCCCGAATTTGCGAAAGCGCGGACCCCCGCCGAGCACCCGCTGCTTCTCCAGCGTCCGCGGCGACAGCCGCAGGAAGGCGCCGGCTTCGTCGGTGGTCAGGAACTCGGGATTGGGCGGCGCAGCCGGAACCGCAGCAGGCTGCGGCGCAGCCGCTGCGGTCGTGCGGTGAGGAAACGAACTGCCAACTGCCATGACGGACTCCATCGCTGTCGATGGGCCGCAAACCATTCGCGGCCCGATGGAGGCAGTCTCGGGAATCAGGCCCGATCAAGGCAGGGAGAGATTCAGCGCACCGGCTCGTCTCCGGGGTGGTCTGCTGTGGTGTGCGGCACGCCGGCGAGAGCTAAATAGCCGCCGGTCACGTATCCCTGCGCACGCCGCAGCAGGTGGCGCACCTGCGCGCGCAGTTCGCCATCCTCGTGCCAGCGCAGGACGACGGCTTCGAGGCCGAACAAGGCTTGGGCGATGTCCCGGTGCGATGCGCCCGCCTGCGCGGCATCGAGCGCCTGCAGAGCGCGCAGATGCAGCAGCGCGGCGCGGGTGACCGCCCGCGCAGGATCGACCCGGGGTGCATGACCTTCCAGGGCCTGTGCCTGCGCATGGAAGGCATCGAGCTGGCCGCGCAGGCGCGGCGTCAGCGGCGCGGCACCCGTGTACACCGCGCCGTCTGCGAGGGCCCCTGACAGCGACAAGCGCATGCGCTGGGCGTTGAGGTCGGCAGTCAGCGCCAAGTCGGGGCCGTCAAGCGCTAGGCGCTTGCGGCCGGGGATGCGCCACAGGTCGAATCGGCGAGCTACTGCATTGTTGGCGTGCGCAGCACGCACATGCAGCAAGCCGTCAGAGGACGACAGCCAGAGTGGCTGTGCGTTGCGACCATCCATGTCCGGATCTTCGGCGCTGTCGCAACCCCCAGCGTGCGAAAGACACTACGCGCTCGCGGCATGTCCAATCCGTGCGGTAGCCTGGATTGCGGCGCAAGTATTCCCAGGCGAGGGCTGGGTTGTCGAGGTCGAGCACGTAGAGGTAGGCGGCAGAGATGCCCCATGGCGCGCCGGGCAGATCTTCGAGATTAGGGTTGGTCACAGAGTCCTCCTTTGGAAGAGGAACGCTGCCACAGGGAATGAGGCGCGAGGTCGCTTTCGAGGCGACGCTGGATCGCGCAAACGGCGACCCGGCCGGCGATCGCGTCAGTCGTTGATTGATCCGTCTCGCTGGGCGTCTGCCAGGTAGCCCGAGAGCGGCTGACGCGGCTTGAAGTGCGGATCGGCCACGATGCGCATGCCGCGCGGGCCGCGGACGCCTTCGAGGGCCGAGAGGCTGACTTGCCCCAGCTCTGGGCTGCCCGTGCCGGCGTCGCACAGGCCGAACGCCTTGTCCCCCTCGGCGTCAAGCTCAGTGAGCAGCCACGCCGCACCGGCGTCCAGGGTGTAGAGCTTGACCACGGGCAGCGGGTCGACGGTTTCGCCATGCGCCCGCGCTGCGCCATTGGCCAGCAGCCGGATTCGCTGTTCTTCGGTCAGGAAAGTCATGGTTCTCGCGTGAGGCCGTTAAATACTAATTCGCAGGTGGCATAAAGCAAGTCCCAGAAGCGACGCCCAGACGCTTCCTACCGGCCGGTAGGAATTCGTCTTTTTCAGCACGCCAAACCGAAAACGCTGCTGGCAAGCTATTTTATGAGTTAAAGATAACGTGGTTTTAATTGCTTTAAAACGTAACGCTTCTGTGTATGCAGAAGCAGGGAATACAGCGCGGGCGGCCGACCGGCGCGACGACATTCGAGGCAGGCCCGGCACGGGCCTTTGGTGATGCGGTGCGCGCCATGCGTACCGAGGATGGCGTTGCCCAGGAAACCCTGGCGCACCGGGCCGGCATCGAGCGTTCGCACATGGGCAAGATCGAGCGCGGCGAGCACATGCCGACCTTGGCGATGATCCTGAAGATCGCGCGAGCGCTCGAACGCAGCGCTGGCGAATTGATGCTGGAGACCGAAGCACGTCTGCCCAAGAAAGAGGGTTAGGACGAGATTGGCCGCCGACCGTCGCCGGCGGCCAATGAACCGCGGCTAGACCACGATGCGCCCGGCGACACGCGCCTCTCGCGCATACGCGCTCAAGCGTTTCTGTGCCTCGAAATGCAGGTCCTGTTCAACGGGCAGGCCCAACCGGCCGCGCACGGTGGTGACCTCTGCAAGACTCACCCACCCCAGTTCGGGAAACCCCAGTCCGAGGTCGCAAAGCCCGAACGCATGGTCGTGGTCGTCCGGGTCGATCTCGGTCAGCAGCCAGGTCGCCCCGGCGTCCGGGGTAAACAGCTTGACCACCGGGGCGGGATCGAAGTTTTCCTGTTCGAGGGACTGCCGGCCGTTGGCCAGCAGCAGCGCGCGTTGTTCATCGGTAATGAGCTTAGTCATGGTCTTCTCCTTGGAAGGATTCAGGGCGGGATTGCCCGAGACCGGAAGCAGCACGGCGCAGCGCAGCCGTCAGGGTTCGACAGACGGCCGCAAGGCCGCCAGCGTGCACAGCACGCGCAGACCTTGACGGTGAGAACGGCGTGATACGGTGCAGGGAACAGCAAGCCAGCCCTCCCCTCGCCCCTGCTCCTGCAAACGCAGTGCGCAGCGCCGACAGGCGCGAAGGCGTCAGCGATGAAAGCCCGAAGGGGCGAGACGCCACCGGCGGCTCGATGCGCAGCACGACAGCGCGGCCGGCATCGCCGGAGACGCACAAGAACGCTTGGGCTGGATGACGGATATGTGGAGAGTCGTAGAGCCAGCGATCCGGCATTCAACAAACCCTCTGAAGCGCAAAGCCGCCTTCACGAATCGCCGTTGACCCGTGGAACCGCAAAACCAGGAAAGCGGATCGGCGAGTAGACGCAGATACGGGTTTACTCATTTGGGAACATCCGCAAAGCCGCTAGGCAGGTGCCTGCCTGCGCAGATCTGCTGTCGCTCAACAGCAGCACCGAGCGAATACGATGTCTGCATGGAAGCTGCTCAACAAGGAACCTCGGACGATCCCCTGGAAATCATGCTCCGTCGTTCCGACGAGCTGCACGAAGCCCTGCTGCACCTGCTCGACGGCGCCGATTTCGATCCCTCTCCTCGTGGCGAGGCTGCCTTCGGCATGTGCTCCGTGGCGCTCGAGCATGGGCTCAGCCTGCGCGCCTTGATGGCGATGGGATTGGCCACGTCGGCAGTCGGCCTGATGCGGCTTCAGTTCGAGGCCTTGACCCGCGCCATGTGGCTGCAATATGCAGCCAGCGATCTGGCCATCGAGAAGCTCAGCGCACCGCTGACCCTGCAGAGCGAGCAGGCCGCGAAGAATCTCCCCTCGGCCAGCGAGATGATCGAGCAGATCGGCAAGCGCGTCGGACCCAACGTGCCCGCGGCCGCGCACCAGATGCTGGCGCACTTCAAGGACGTGTCCTGGCACGCCATGAACTCTTTCGTGCATGGCGGCATCCACCCGCTGCGCCGACAGTCCGAGGGCTTCCCGGTACACTTGGCCCTGCAGATCCTGCGAAATTCCAATGGCCTGCTCACGATGACCGCCATGACCCTGGCGGTGCTGACGTGGGATGAAGCCGTCGCCAAGCCGATGAGCAAGATCCAGCCCGCGTTCGCCGACTGTCTGCCTGACTTGTTGAAGTAGCGGCCTTGCAGGGAACAGCGCCCCGCTAAAGCGGGGCGCCGAGGGCGACGCTCAGTCGCCCTTGCTGCGCGACCAGATCAGGTTGTGCGCACCGTCCTCGCCTTCGACCAGGCGGGCGTAGATCGTTGCCGGGAACGACGGATCATCGAGGGTCACCGAGAGGTAGGGGCGTTCGGCCCGGCTGAGCTTCTTCCACGCCGCGCCGATCTCGAAGTTGCCGGCGACGATGCGGTAGTCAGGAGCGTTCTCGCTCTCCTTGTCGTTGGGAACGATCTTGACCTTGACGTTGAGCGTCAGGGTGCGAACCGTGCCGGTGTAGCTGTCGTTCTGTGCGGTGAAGGTGCCGATGTTGGCCATGATGAAGTCCTTTTGAAGTTGACCAGGTCGCGCCCATCGCGGCCTTGGCGTGATCCGATGGGTGAGGGTCCGGGCGCGCCGCATCCCATAGCGAAGCGGAGGGGCCGCAACGCAGTGAAGGATCGGGAGGCCCGAGAAATTTGCCTCGCGAGGAAGACCGCAGGTCGGGGAAATTTGTCGGGCCGGACGGTTGCGGCGAACAAGCCCGAGGCGGCGCGAAACAAAGTGCAGCGCCTCCGTGCCCTCGCCAGGATTCACGACAAATACAAGGCCGCTGTGGGTGTGATCCTGTCGCGAAAGGACGCATGGCCCCAGCACCGTCTCCGCCGCAACAGTGTTTCCGGCACGACCCCCGAAGCGATCCCAGTCCATGTCAGCCGCGCAACGAAAAGGAGGAACGATCCCACCGCATCCGCGCTGCCAGTAGATCCGGCATTTGTGGCGCGGAAGGAGCTGCGCATCGGAACGCTCTCTGTGAGCCACCGTCGTCTGGCGGACTGTTAGCCCGCTTCCTTCAGGACGGCTCGCACGACATTCGAGCGCAGCAAGTTGCGTCGTGTCCGCGCTCCACCACTGGCGGGGCGCGCATTTCTAGGTTCCAGGGCATTGGAGTGCCAAAACCTTTGTCGCGATGCGCGACTCCATCTGTGCCCGCTGGACAGCCACCAGCGTGACAGTGGCTTCGCAGACGACCTCGTGCGCATCGTGGGCCTGAACGCGGAATGTCGCGCTCCGGTCCCCCAGCCGTTCAAGCCATCCGCGCAGTCGCAGCGGCGACCCTGGCGGAATTGGTCCTCGATGCTCGATACGGATCGAACGGCCGACCACCACTTCAATTGCGACATCGACGTGCTGCTGCATCTCACGAATGCAAATGGATTCGACCACCGCAACCAGGTACCCGGTGGCAAGACATTCGATCAGTCGCTCTGCATACCCGCTTCCGTGCGGAAGCCGCGAGAAAAGCGACTTCGCAGTCTGGTCGGCCGGCACGGTGTATGACTCTTCAAAGAATATCTCGCTGACGCCTTGGTGGTTCATGGGGTATCCGGGTGGGGTTGTCGAAGGCTCGATCAGCGCGCTGGATTGCAGGCGATCGGTGCTGTTCGATGCTCCTGTGACCAGCAGGCATCCCCAACCCACCGCAGCGAGCGCTGGCGTAGGGTGGCACGCAGGGAGCGTTGGGCTTGTGCGTTCCGGAAGTTAAAACGCGCGCGGCAAACCTGCCGCGCGCGTCGCGCCGATTTCTCGATCCCCGGCCTCGCGGCCGGGGATTCATGAGGATCACACCGTTGCGTGCGCGTCCTCTTGGGCTTCGGCATCAGCCTGCCCCTCAGCAAGCGGTTCAGCGCCTGCAACGTCAACTGCCACTGCCTCCTGGGCGCGGAACATCGCGGGCAGCCAGCCTGTACCCGCCGCCAGCCGCTCGGCCTCGCTGGCGATCTGCGCCTTCTTGAGTTTGCCGAGCCGGTTCACCTCACCGCACGCGAAGGTGTGCACCCCTTCCAGTGCCTTGGCCTTGGAAACGTGATCGAAGTAGCCCGCTGCGGTCGGTGTCCACCACGCGTGCATGTCCAGCCCCACGGCCTGCGCCAGCGCAGCAGCCGGGGCCTCGTCCTCACGCGAGGCGATGGCCGTTACCGTAAAGCCCACGCACACCGCCAGCAACGACAGCTGTTCCTGTTGTGGCATTGCCAGCAACTCAGCGAACAGCGCATTCGGGTCGTGGGGCAGGCGTTCAGCCCAAGCCTCTCGCACCTGCCGCATCCCCACAGCAGCCGGTGCCTCGGCCACGTCTGGGGCGTACTGCTCCAGCCTGTCTTGCGGATTGGCGGTGATGTTGATGGGCGAACCGTAGTGCGCGTCATGAATGACGCGCAATGCAAGCCGATGCACCACGGCGACCAAGGCCACCTGCGGGTGCCGAGCAACTTCCGCCTGAAGGGCGGCGGTTCGATGGGCACTCAGACGCTTGACCAGCCTCTCAGAAATGGTTAGTTTGGCTTCCTGCTGTTCGCCGCCCCCTTTGGTTTCGTCATCCGGACTGTGCCCATCACGCTCCTGCTGCCGCAGCGTCTTGGCCTGCTCTTCGCGCAGCAGCCCACGATGCACGATCACACCGCCCATGTGGTCGAGCGACACCACAGCCCCCGCCGCCGCCATCGTGCGTGGCGGATAGACCACCAGCGTGCGTTCGATGGCTTCGAGTTCGTTGCCCAGACCGTCCATCTCGTCCTGCGCAGCCTGCGCCTGCTCGTCCGTCATGTCCTCGTTCTCGTCGTCGAGGCGGTCTTGCAGCTTACGTTGCAGCGCTTCGAGCTTGGCGATGCGCTTGGTCTCGGCCTTGCTCGGCTCGCGCCGCTTGCTGCGCATGCGCTGGAACTGGTGCAGGTCGGCGTAGGTGGCACGCGGGGCCACGTCCACCCAACCCCAGCCCTCTGCCTGTACCTGCTCGGCCATCGGCGCGAGCCGGTCTTTCGCCAACGACTCAAGCAGGGCCGCGTCCGTGAGAAAGATGCCGTTCTGTTCATCCGCGAACAAGTCACGCCGCACAGCGCCGCCAGCCTGCTCGTAGACCGGAACCCCTACGAACTTCGCCAGCGCATCGCGGTTCGCATCGATTTCCTCGTGCGTGAGGTGATCGCGCAGCGCCTCCGGACTGCGCTGCCACTGCGGGGACGCATAGAACGCCGCTTCCTGTGCCGCATGGTCGTCGGTGATGGCAAGCGCCATCAGCTGCTCCAGCGTCACTGCATCAATCCGGTAGTCGGCCAGCAGGCGCGGCGAGACGTTGGCGAGCTTCAACCGCCGCTGCACAACCAACGGGGTCACGCCGAAGTCGGCGGCAATGTCCTCGATGGGCCGTCCCTCGGCCACCAGATCGGCGAAAGCCTCGAACTGGTCGGCCGGGTGCATGGCCTCGCGCTGCACGTTCTCGGTCAGGCTTACCGTGCGCGCCGCCGCATCAGACCCCAGCAGGCAGGCCACCTCGAAGTCCTTGGCGAGCTTGCGCCGCTTGACCAGCAGCTTGAGCGCGGCGAGGCGACGGCGACCGGCCACAACCTCGTAGTGCTCGCCATCAGCGGCCAGCACCACATTGAGGTTTTGCAGCAAGCCCACACGGGCGATGCTCGCGGCCAGTTCGGGAATCGACGTGCCGCCGCTCTTGCGCACGTTGCGGCTGGAAGGCCGCAGCTTGGACAGCGGAATCAGCAGCAGTTCCTGCGCAGCCGTGACGGCTGCGACAGCAGCGGCGACGGCAGTGGTTTCGTGAAGGGTAGCGGTGTTCATATTTGAAAACTCCTGTCCCGTGTCGGGACCTTGAAAATGAAGAAAAAAAAAGCGGAAGGGGGTTCAAGATGTCGGTGTCTGCATGCGCGGCTCTCCTGTGGTTCCCCACCCCAGCCGGATTCCAAGATTCGGAGCCCGGTGTTGGCTTCGGTGGGTTCGGCGCAGTGACCTGGGCTGGTCGCCGTTGCCGCCGTCTTTCCTGAGTTCATCGCCCGCGAAAAACCGGGCCGGCGGGGACTGGCCGTCAAGGAAACAAGCGCAGGGTTGGGGCGGCCCGCAGCCGAAGGCGAGGACACGGCCCTGCGCGCCTTGACGGCCAGGCCTCGGTGGCTACGGTCGCGGGATCAGCGATGAGGGAAGGGAAAGACGGATTCCCGGCCAACGGCCAGGGAAGCGACGGACCCACGGCCGCGCGGCGAGCGCCACCGCGTGTCGTGGGCACGCCTAGCTGGAGGTGAACAAGCGCGGAGCGCGCTTCGGCAATGTGCGCTGGCCGATCAGGCGCCGCCTGTTCGGCGGCATCGAGGGGCGCCAAGCTTGCGCGGCGGGGATTGGCTTTAGCCAGTCCCCTGGAGACCCCCGACCACGCGCGCAGCGCGCACGACAAAGAAAGAATCAAAGGGCCCGCAGGCCCTTTGTGTCACAGCAACCCGCGCTCCGCAAAGCTCAGCACGTCGCGGCCCGCGACGATCAGGTGGTCCAGCACGCGCACGTCCACCAGCGCCAGCGCCGCTTTCAGCGTCTGCGTCAGGTGCTCATCGGCCCGCGAAGGCTCGGCGACCCGTGATGGATGGTTGTGCACCAGGACCAGCGCCGCCGCATTGCGCGCCAGCGACTCCTTGACCACCTCCCGCGGATAGACCGACGCCTGGCTCACCGTGCCGCGGAACAGTTCGACGTATTCGATCAGCCGGTTCTGCGCATCGAGCAGCAGCACCGCGAACACCTCATGCTCCAGCGCTCCGAGCTTGACGCACAGGAAGTCGCGCACCACCTGCGGCGACGACAGCACCTCGCGCCCCTGCAACTGCTGCCCCAGCAGCCGCTGCGCGGCCTGCAGCACCTCGCCGGTATCGGCCGGCCGGTAGTCGCCCGCGACATCGCGGACCAGAAGAACGGAAGAATCAAAAGAAAAGAGATCGTGTGCCATCGTCGGCTCCGTGAATCGGGCGGGATTGCCCGAGACCGGCACCAGCACGGCGCAGCGCAGTGGTCAGGGTTCGAAGACGGCCGCCAGGACGCAAGCGCACAAGGTGCGCGCAGACCTTGACGACGAGAACGGCGTGCTACGGTGTAGGGAACAGCAAGCCAGCCCACCCCCTCACCCATCGGCAAGCGGAGCGCGCAGGCGGGAACGCAGAGACGGCCGGAGGCGTCAGGGATCAAAGCCGAATGGCCGCGACTCGGCACGAGGCGCGGGGCAACGCCCGCGAGCCCGGCGGCATCCAGTGCCGTGACGCCAAAATGGCGCCGCCGAGCAACCAGTTCCCGCCCACGCCGAAGCTGGATAAAACTACAGTAGTCCGTTACAATACATCACAGCGAGTTGCCAATGGGAAAAGAAACAAGCATCGAGTGGACACACCACACCTTCAACCCCTGGTGGGGTTGCGTGCGCGTGTCCGCTGCTTGCGACCATTGCTACGCGGAGACTTGGGCCAAACGCTTGGGCGAGGATGTCTGGGGTGCGAAGTCCGAGCGCCGGTTCTTTGGCGACGCCCATTGGAAAGAACCACTGAAATGGGATCGCGAAGCCAGGGCTCAAAACGTCCGGCGACGCGTGTTCTGCGCGTCCATGGCGGATGTCTTCGAGAACCGCAAAGATCTGATCCCGCACCGGCTGCGTCTCCTCGAACTCATCGATGCAACACCGCATCTGGATTGGTTGCTGCTCACGAAGCGAATCCATCTGGTTCGCAAGCAATTGCCGAAGGGCTACCAACTGCCGTCAAACGTTTGGCTCGGCGCAACCGTAGAGAACCAGGCTGCCGCCGGCAAGCGCTTGAAGTACCTTATGGAATTCACGACGCCATCGGTTCGCTTCCTCTCTTGCGAACCATTGCTCGGCCCCCTGGATCTGCGAGAGTGGCTTCAAATCGGCGCCACAGGAACGCGAGTGGACTGGGTCATCGCCGGCGGCGAGTCCGGTCCAGGTTCACGGCCTATGGAACCCCAGTGGCCTGAGGACCTACGCAAACAATGCAACTCAGCCGGCGTAGCATTTCACTTCAAACAATGGGGCCACTGGGCCCCCATTGAACAAGCCGCAAATGCTTTGACGGCGCGCACCGCGATCCATATCGTTCGGCGCGATGGCTCGGAGGTCAAGCTGGCTGCAGTCGGAAAAGGGAAAGCCGGACGCTCGCTGGGTGGTCGCCACTGGGACCAATTTCCAAGTCCAGGCAGGCCGGTTTAGCAACCACCGCCCAATACCGCAGAAAGGCTCGCTCTTGGCACAGAACCACTATGACTGGGCAGACGGACCTGCGGAGCTTGACGCGCACAGCCTGACAAAGCATGAGGTACTGGTCGGATATCTTCTTCGCTATTTCGAGCAGCGGACGCTCAATGCGCGCGGCCGGGAAAGACTGCGCATCACGCTTGTGGACGGGTTCTGCGGTGGTGGTCTCTACACGATCCGGGGAAAGCAGCAGGAAGTCCTTGGCTCCCCGCTTCGCATGTTGGCAGCTGTCGAGGAAGCTCGCGTCCTGATCAACCTGGGGCGGACCAAACCCATCGAACTGGATGTTCAGTACGTGTTCATCGACAAGGATGCACGCGCGCTTTCTCACCTCACCAAGGTTCTCAACGATCGAGGATACGGTGCTGAGATCAATCGCTCCATTCATCTCATGCGGGATGAGTTTGCAGCGGCATCGCCCGCAGTTCTGAAACTCGTCAAGGACCATACACCGCGCGCGACGACGGCCCTCTTCTTTCTGGATCAGTACGGCTACAGCGATGTGCCTGCACCGCTGATCCAGCGAATCTTCTCGGAGCTTCCTGGTAGCGAGGTGGTACTGACCTTTCACGTCTCTTCGTTCGCGACATATACCAACGACGAATTCACGGACCATGTCTCCGGAAAACTGGCCATAGATATCCGATCCGCGCTGGGCGGAAAGTCGATCGAGCAGATCAAGGAGGATGATGCCGATTGGCGCCGCTTCATTCAGGCAGCGCTGTACCAGGCATTGGTTCGCAATTGCGGCGCAGAGTATTTCACCCCGTTCTTCATTCGCGGCGAAGGAAGCGGTCACGGCGAGTACTGGTTGGTTCATCTTTCGCGGCATCCGCGCGCGCAGGATGTCATGAAGCAGGTGCATTGGAAGCACCAGAACCACTTTATCCACTACGGCGGCCCCGGCTTGGACATGCTCGCGACCCATACCATGGGTTTCAGACAGGAGTTCAATGGTGGCTTCTGCTTCGATGACGTTGCGCAGCGGCAGTCGGCCGAGGCACTGGTTCAACAACTCGCTCAAAATATCTTCAAGCGCGATCAGCCAGTCCGTATGGGAGAACTGTTTTCCTCTACCTGCAATACCTCACCCGGCACTTCGACTATGTACAAGGAAGCCCTCGAAGTGCTGGTCGGTGATCAGGACATCGTGATCAAGTCAGAAGATGGAACCGCGCGGAAGCGAGCTAGGTACATAAGCGATACCGACTGGATCGAACGCAGCCGTCAGTCGGCGCTGTTCAGTCGTCCGTCGGGAGATCAGGCATGAGTTTTCAGCTCGCGCAGGACGCCGATCCGCTGCCATTGTTACCTGTGGAACTGGGACGCGCTGGGGAAGGCGTTGGCCGTTGGGTTCCGGAGATGAAACACACCTTCCTGGCCAAGTATGTCGAGGGCACTCGGCGGGCCAGAGAGAAATTCAAGCAACGTGTGTACGTGGATCTATTCAGCGGTCCCGGTCGTATTCAGGTCAAGGGAGAGACGATGACGCGTCCTGGTGGCGCTCAGATCGCTTGGCAACACTCTCGTCGCGATGGCGCAGATTTCACGGCGTGTCTTGTCGGCGATCTAGACGCCGCGCGAGCATCGGCATGCGCCGAGCGATTGCTCGCCATGGGTGCACCAGCGCGCGCATTTCCGGGCGCCGCGGAAGCGACCGTCGATCAAGTGCTCAAGGTCATTCCCAGCAACGCGCTGTGTCTCGCCTACCTGGACCCGTACAACCTTGAGTACCTTTCATTCAGCGTCATCGAGAAGCTGGCGCGCCTGACGTACATCGACTTCGCCGTGCACTTCAGCACTATGGACCTGAGACGCAATGTGCTGATGGAATACAACCCGGAGCGTGCGCGCTTCGACGCTGCGGCACCGGGCTGGCGACAGCATGTGGATCCCGCCGCCTTCGTGCGCGGCGACGCCGACGAAGCATTCTTCGACTACTGGTGCGGCTTGGTAAGAGGCCTTGGCTTCTCCATCAGCCAACGTATGCCCCTTGTCCGCGACTAGGGAAATCGGCCCCTTTACCACCTGGTTTTCTTCAGCCGCCACGAACTTCCGAACAGGATCTGGGGTGATGTGGCGCAAGGTGTCAATCGTGAGTTCGACTTCTAGGGTTCGACTTGCCTTTCAAGCTGCTCGATGACGCGGCGGCGGTCCGCCGAGACGCCAGGACGGGTTGCTGTCGGGCCGCTGTCGTGGTGACGATGGTCACCCATTCCCATACTGCATTGCACCGACCAACGACAATGGAGCTGCAAATGAATGCCACCGAACAAGCGCCACAGGCGCGCCTGCTGACCCCTGCAGAACTGGGCCTGTGCGTCCGGCTGTTCCGGGAAGTGCGCCAATGGTCTCAGGAGCAACTGGCGGAAATTTCCGGCCTGAACGTCCGCACCATCCAACGGGTCGAGCAGAGCCAGGCGGCGAGTCTGGACACGCGCCGAGCACTGGCCCGCGCGTTCGATTTCGAGGACGTGGACGTTCTGAACAAGCCCTTCACGATCCCGACCGAAGCGGAACTCAAGGCTCAGAAGGAGAAGTTCGACCGCGAGCACGTCACACTGACCGCATTGCCCCTCACGACGGGCAAGCAGTTGGCGAAGCTTGTCGAACTCCACATGATGGATCTGTCAGAGCCCGGTTTCGAGCTCAGCCGCGAGGCCGACGAGACGTTCGCCGAGCTGGTGGACTACTTCCGCGACTACCGCGACTGCGCAGACGCGTACACCGAGACGACGAAGTTCGAGGTGTATGACGAGCTGCAGGCGCGGATCGACGCGCTGAAAACGCTCGGCGTCTCGCTGCGCTATGCCGAGCGCAAGATGCAAGTGAAGTGGGGGACGGATTCGGACGCCAAGCCCATGCCGGTCAGCGTGCTCTACGTTGTCGCGTTCCCGCTCGGCAAAGAGCCGGAGCAGTTCGCGACGCCGAAATCTGGCGGGATTCGGCTTTAGCCGAAGTCTCGCATTCGCAACTGGTCGCGCGAACGCCTCGTCGAACCTGGTTCATGGGGCTCACACGCACTGGTCATGGCGCGGCCAAGTTCAGTCCATGTCGCTGCCACGTGTTGACCGGCGAGCGAACGTAGTCACAACCATCCGCTCCCAGCAGCGCCACGACAAACCGGCAGACCAGTGCCCGCATTTCGAGCGTGAGGTTCTGATTGGCTCCCGCCCCATGGACGGCGAAGCCCAGGGGCTCTCCCATGAACAGGGCTTCATGCACCGTCTCGTTGCGCAGCGACGCGACTTCAGCGCCGGACGCGGGGTCAGCCCAGGCCGGAGTGGGCATGCCGAACGCATCGCACATCCACTTCACGCGGCCAGCATGACGAACGGGCCGGGTAGGTCTTTTGACGGCCTTGGCGAGTGCGAAACACACATCGATCGCCGTGTACAGCAGGATGAACCGCCCGAATTCAAGATGCCGCGGGTTCTGGCCCAGAAACAGAGCGTGGACGGCGGCCGCGATCAACCTGGCGCGGTCCGGGGACGACCGATGGAGCGTCCAGTAGGTCTCGGCCAGGTCGAGCGCGTCGGCGAGTCCCCGACCGAGCATCACGAAGTCGACGAGCTTGCCCGGCTTGATGGGCGTCGCGTCGACGAAACCGGCTTCCGTCGCGGTCAGCCGCATTCCCGTGAAGAACGACAAGGCCCACAGGTGGAAGGTGAGGTGGTCGTGTCCCTCGCACAGCGCGTGCGCAATCACGTGCGTTTTCGGGAGTCCGAAGACGCGAGTCGAGTACGGGCGTTGGTGGACGCCGCCGCCCAAATTGCTAACGAGCTGCGGCGGCGCATAGATCCAGTCCTGGTCCAAGGTCTCGCTGCTTTCGATGTCCGCTTTCGCCGAGGCGATGCCGGGCAGCGCCGAAATCGAAACCGGTCCCGATGACAACGCGATCAAGTCAGGGTGATAGCCAAACTCCATGCGGCATATGGACGTCATACGCAACTATGGAGCTTCCTCGGCTGGTCCCGCGAGCGTTGCTCGAAGAAGAGCACTGAGGGCGGGAAGAACATGCTGCGAGAGCTTCTCGTCAGCCCATTCGGACAGGCGGGGGATGTTGCGCATCCGTACCGTGCGCAGCGCGATCGTCAATCGGTGCAGCAGCGGCAGCGAGCCTGTCTCGAGTGCGGCATCGACCCAGGCATCGGCATGCGCCCAACGACGGGACAACAGGTCGGCCATGGCCTGTGTCGCTGCTTCGATCGGACCTTGATCCTGGCACAGGACGCGGCCGCCGTCGCCAAGATCGTGTTCGAGGTGGCCCAGCCCTTCTTCATTCACCCGGAGCAAGGGAAACTTGCATTGGCCAATTTCCAGAAGTACCCAGGCGTCCATCCGCTGGCTGTCGTCGCCGACCACCGCCGTAGGAAGTCTGGCAAATTGCCCCAGGATCATCCACGCGGTCGCATTCCCATAGGTGCGCGAGCGCTCCGCCCCGAGGTCCACGGGCTCGCCGCTGATGTCGCCATGGCGGTTGGACAGCCACACTTTGCCGTCTTCGATCTTCAAGTGAATCAGTCGACCGTTAGGCGCGGCCATCGCGATCAATGCATTCTCCATGAGCTCCTCCGTGGGCTCGCTGGAGAGTAAGCCTTCGATGATTCCAGAGCTGAATCCGCCCGTCCTGTCCGCCATGGCGCGGATCGCTTGAGCGCCGACCAGGTCACCGAGATATGTCGCGCCCAGGCGATTGCCTAGCCAGACTCCAGCCTCACGGGGATCGAGTTCCGCGCGCCGCTCAAGCTCTTCACCCGCAGCATCCGCCAGCTCCTTCAGAAAGGCGGCGGGAACGGTCGGCACAACCACGTCCTCACCCCCGGGGTGCCGATAGACACGTACCGCTCCAATCGAACTGAGTTCGCGCAGCGCGTCGCGACCCTCGGAGGACAGTGCGTCCTGCCGCACGACGAAGCCGTTGGCGGCTGCCAGGGAAAGTTCGGCGGAACGGGCGCCTGTGTCCGCAAGGGCGCAGCGTGCGAGCACGCGGTAGCCGCGCATGAGGTCTTCTTGCCCGGCAAAGCTGCGACGCGCCGCATCCACGAGTTCCATGCCCAGAGCCGGTGGAAGAAGCAGGCTGCGGTTCGGGTCCTGGTGCCGCGGATCGCGCGCGGCGGCGTCGTAGATCGTGCGCAGCACCCAGGGCGCGCGATAGTCCTCCGCGTACTCGGCGCCTTGCTGGAACATGATCTTGTGATTGGCCAAGTTGCGCTGAGCCGCTTGAAACTCCTCCAAGCCCAGGGCGCCAATCTCGATCGTCTCCGCGTTGGTTCCCAACGCCGTTGGCGTGCGGCCGTTACGGCCTTTGGCCAGCCGATCGGCAGCTTCAGTCGTCACGATGACATTGAGCTTCTTGCCAGGGCGCAGGCTCGCCAATTCCTCCAGGTCTGCGGCCATCGCCGTGCCGGGCTGGACATCATCGACGGCAAGTACAAGTGCCGGGCCGGCGAGCCCATTGGACATGCGCCGCAGCCACTGGCGAGCGTCGTTGGCAGTCAGGTTCCACTCCAATTCCGCGGCGAAGAGATTGGCCAGCGACTGGAACAGTCCAGGGCCTGAGCCCCGCAACATCAGGACAGCCAGGTCGTCGCTTTCTTGCGTGCGCAGCGCGACCTCACGCAGGCAACTGCTCTTGCCGCTTTGGGCCGCTCCCTCGATCAGCGTGAAGCCGGTGCCGGCGCGAGCCGACTTGATTGCGGCGAAGCTGCTCAGGCGGGGAAACAGCAGGAGCTGGGCGAAGGGCCGATCCGACGCTCCGGGAGGGTCGGTCATTTCAGCCAGGAGTGTGGCGGTGGCGGAGCGCACGATGGGCACCCAGACGCCGGTTTCCCTGCCCATCAAGGCCTCGGTCGCCCAGCGCATGTCGGCCGCAGCCAATTTGGCTGCGTTGACCAGCAGGCGCTGCACCTCTTTTGCGGCGTCTTCTGCGCCAGACCACAGCTGGCCCGTGTTGGCGTCGTACACGCGTGTCTCACGACCATTGGTCACCACGACAAGGGGTGGTCGCGGCGTCAACTGGTTCGCGTAGCTTTGCGCTTGTTCGTAGTCCGCGAGCGTAAGCGGAAGATCCTCCCGCTTGAGTTCCACCACGGCGAGCGGGCGTCCGCCGTGCCAGATGATCACGTCCGCCCGCCCGCTCTTTTCCCATTGGGCCGCACTGTCGAAGTCGTGCGTTTCATGCCCAAGGCGCACCGTGAAGCGCCTTTGCTCGGTCAGTTGTTCGCGCGGGATGTTTGGGAAGGCAGCGGACAGCGCCGCTGCCAACCGGCTCTCCAGCTCGGCCTCGGGACGAACGGAGGACGACGCGGTCGGCTGTGCTTGTTGGTCTTGTTGTGCGCGAGACATTGCGATGGTTTCCTTCAGGTCCAGGTCTGCAACGACTTCTGCGCAGCGTCGATCTTCTTGAGCAGAGATCGCAACGGGGGGCAATCCGGGTAGTGCGCGCTGAGCATTTGCTTCGCCTGGGCCAGACTGTCATCGTGACGCGCGCGTTCGGCCACCGGCAGTGCGCGCTCGAACGTCGAGCCCGACTCGTGGTAGTACAGCTCGAAGAACTGCTCGGAGGCCAACTCGGCACGGTTGTATTCGCGCTGCGTCCACTCGTCGAGTTCGCTGCGAACGGCGTTGACCCGGTTGTACACACCCTTGCGCTGGTAGGTGGCTGTCAGCACCGACTTCAGCAGGCGTCCCACCTCGGCATGCGCTTCGATCGGCATGCGCCCCTTCGGACGGCGCTGCGGACCAACGAAGGTCTGCACGTAGCCGACCGAATTGCGGGGCACTGCGGCCTTGCGCGTGGCCGGCGGCTTGTCCTTCGCGGCCGCCAGCTTGGCCAGGGCACCAGGGCTCACGAAGAACGGCAGCATGGGGGCTGATTCGCCGCGCCACGCCTCCTCGACGATGGGTGGCGGCAACCGGTCCAGCGCAGCGGTGATGGGCTCCAGCGCGACGCCCTTGGCGGTATCAGCGACCAGGTACAGGCGCGAGCCCCCGTCGGGGGCGTACATGCCCGGCCACGTCGACTTGATCACCGTGAATCCGTGCTTGTCCGCCCAGGCCTGGCGTTCGGCCAACTTCCCCTTTGCTGCTTCCTCGTAGGGTTCGTCGACGAACAGGTAGCGCTTGGTGTCGCGGTCGTACCAGACGCTGTAGTGGTCGCGACCCGGAATCGCGTTGCTGGATCGACCGCCCGGGAAGGCGCGGCTGTGGCTCTTCGAGGGCCGCAGCCGCGTGGCCCCCATGAACTGCAACGCGCGGGCTGCGGTGCAGACGGCGCGACGCGCCTCGGACTGCGTGCGCTGCAGGTGTTCGCGCGCCAGGTGGTCAGGGCCTTCGGCGCGAAAGTGCACGAGGGCGCGATGGTTCTCCAACTGGGCCAGGGTGATCAGTTCGTCCCAGGGACACGGCAACTCCAGCGACAGGGTCTCGCGGCCACTGCTGCCGCTCTCCTTGTCCTTCCAGTACGCCGTCAGGTAGACGCGGTGGCGAGGACGCCGAGCTTCCGTGGCCGGCCGGCCGGACAACACATTGTTCGCGTGGCGGATGTTCTGGTAGCCCGCGGCCTGAGCAGCGGCGTCCAGCGCCTGCAGATGGCGCACCCCGCGTTCGACCTTGAGGGACTTGGCGAGGCGTTTGATGCCGTCCAGGGTGGACGGACGAATAGCTTCACTCGACATGACAATGCTCCTGAGTTCATGACGAAACGTCACCCGTCTGCCGCTTCTCGAACCCGAACATGACATGCGGGAAGAGAGGGAGTGTCGGCAGTGCTGTCAACAGCTTTGCTATGACGGGTGGCAGGCTCCTGCCCGAAGCCTTGGCACCATTATCGCACCGGGCGCGCCGGTGTGCGATGCGACCCACTACCCGAGCGGCGCCGTGGCCGACTTACGGATCGGCCAGCCGACGCACAACTTCACTGCGCAGTAAACAAGGCCATTCGACCGAATATGGGCAGGGCTGGCGCAGGCGTTTGCGGCGCCACGCCGCCAGGCGTAAAATTGCGCCCGGCGCCCGCCAAAGCTCTGGACAGCTTGAAAAAGGCTCTCGTCAGTTCCTGTACATCGCTTCTGAACCCTCCGGGATACCGGCTGTTCGACAGCGACAAAACGTCCAGCGCTCGAACAGCAGTGGAGTATTCCCATGAGCAACTACGCTCGCTCGGCCGTCTACACGGCCTCCCAAGCACTCGTGGCGCAAGGCCTGACGGTCAAGCGCTCCCATCTCACCGAAGTCATTGCAGCATTGCTGGGCTACCGCACCCATGCCGCGCTGACGGCGGACGAGGCGGATACCACGCGCGAGTACCACCTCGATGACGCCGAGATCTACGTCCTCAACGTCCCGCTGGGAACAGGACGCGCGGTCGAATTGGGCCTGCAGAACGGTCCTGTGGTCGTTCAGGCGTGTACCGCCGCGTTGAAAGCCGGCGATGGCCAGGCCGGCGTGTACGAGAGCGTTGCCGACTTCTACGACTCGCATGCCCGCGAGGCCTTGGCGCAGGTAATCTCCGATTCGGACGACGTGGCCGGCGCGATGGCCGAAAGCAACGCGTCGTTCCCGTACGAGCCCGAAATGGAAGACGCGTGCCCCGCGACTTCGGACCTGTGGGCAGCACGGGACGAGTGGACCATCGAAGCCGCAGGTGACCTGACGGGTGAATACGACCCAGAGGGCGATCGCATGTTCAACGGCGACACGCTGAACTGCCGCGGCTGGCTGACTTATCGCAAGGCGGGCCGGGCAGGGCTGGTGTTCGGCGAGGCGGGTGGCTACGGCGGCGTGGACGACAGTTGGCGTGACCAGGACCACGAGGATGAACTGGCCTACCGTCAGAGCCTCGAAAGCGGCCCTGCGGCCGGGTGAAGACAGCCGAGTTTATCGCGGATGGTTCTACTGCTTGCATTTTGGCGCAAGCCTGTTACACTGCGTAAAACAGTAGAACCATCCGCATCGAATGAACCGCCCGCTCGGCGCCCTCGCCAAAGTCCACACCGCCGTCGTTTTTCGCGATCAGGCCCCCAAGGAGGGTCCTGACGGCAATGTGCGGGCATTGGCCATCCGAGACTTGGTGGCTGGCAAACCCCTGCGCTGGCACGAACTGCCCCGCCTGCATGTGCAGGAGCGGCACCTTTCGCACTGCCTTCAACCCGGCGACGTCGTGATCCCGTCAAGGGGTGACTATTACAAGGCCTGGCTCTTCGAAGGCGCCGAGGATCTTGTGTTCCCCATGGGCCAGCTCAGCGTGATCCGGCCGGACACCCAGCTGGACGCGCGCTACTTGGTCTGGGTGCTGAATAACCCGTCGACGCAGAAGCGCATTTCTCTGCTGTTGACAGGCACCACGATCAAGGCGCTGACCAAAGCTACGCTTCTTTCGCTGGAAATCGAAATTCCTCCCATGGCGAAGCAGCGCCAGATTGCCGAACTCGACCAGACGGCACAGGAGATCGTGGCCATTCGACATCGCCTGAATGAGATCGACCGGACCGAGACCGCCTATATGACGCGCCAAGCGCTGCAGGGTGGGGCCGAAGATGCTTGATCCCGCGCGACAAGAAGCCATTCGGTCTGCAGTTCTCCAGGCCTGCGACGCGTTCCGGGGGATGTGCGGGCCGATGGAGTACCGCGACCTTGTGCTGGCAATGCTGCTGGTGAGGTTTCTCTCTGACGTTGCGTCGCCGCACGGCGGCCAGGCCGCCGCAGTCCCTGGCGACGCCCCGTATTGCGCGCCCGACGAGTCCCGCTTCGGCCGCCTCGTCGCTGCGCGCGACAGCGCTGGCTTGGGCGAACGCATCGATGCGGCCCTTGCTGCAATCGAACGGGCCAACCCTGGCCTGCGCGGCGTTTTCCAGGGCATCAGCTTCAATTCGACCGTGCTCGGAAACGTAGAGCAGAAGGAGCGTGTGCTTGGCCGTCTGCTGGATGCGATCGACGCCAGCGCTTTGAACTTCGGCGAGGGCGACAGCTTGGCGAAGGAAGGTGCTGCCTTTGCATGTGACTCGCTGATCAGGCATACCGCAGAACTCGGGGGAAGGTGGGGCGGCGAGTTCTACACCCCGCCCGAGGTGTCCCAGTTGCTGGCGCGCTTGATGGAACCCACGAGCGGCGAGGCCATCGGCGACCCCTGTTGTGGAACAGGTTCGCTGCTGATCGCGTGCAGTCAGTTCGCCAGGGCGAGGTCGGGGGAGGATGGGTGTGCCCTCTTTGGCCAGGAGAAAAACGGCTCGACCTGGGCGCTGGCCAAGATGAACATGGTTCTCCATGGTGAGACCCATCATCAGCTTGAATGGGGAGACACCCTGCGCGACCCCAAGTTGCTCGATACCGCTGGCGGGCTGAGGCGCTTCGATGTCGTCGTCTCCAGTCCCCCGTTCTCGCTGCGCGACTGGGGGCACGAGTTGGCGGAGAGAGACGTCTATCAGCGCTACCGGCGCGGCGTCCCCCCGCGGATGGCCGGCGACTATGCGTTCCTCAGCCACATGGTCGAGACGCTCGCGCCTGGGACGGGCCGCATGGCGGCGGTCGTGACCTTGGGTGTGCTCTTTCGTACTGGGGCGGAACGGGAGATCCGAGAGCACCTCGTCCGCGAAAACCTGATCGATGCGGTGATCGCCTTGCCAACCAAGATGTTCGCTCATACGGCCATCCCGGTGGCGATTCTTGTGCTGCGCAAGCGGAAGGCCGATGACGGCGTGATGTTCATCGACGCCAGCCACACGTACCAGCATGGGAAGACGCAGAACGTGCTGCGCGAGTCCGACCTGAGCACGATCGAGGACATCTACCGCCGGCGGCAAGACGTTGCACCGTACGCACGCCTCGTCGCCCCAGCCGAGATCGCGGCGAACGACTTCAATCTTAGCGTGGCTCGGTATGTGGCGGCCGTGGCAGACGAGGAACCGGTTGACCTGGACGCCCTGCGAGCCGAGCGGATTCAGCTCAAGTCTGAGCTGGCGCGGCTGGAAGCCAAGCTGTCAGGGTTGCTGGAGGAGGCCGGTCATGCGTAGCACAAAGGAAAACGGCCGCTTACGCGGCCGCATCCTCTTTTGCGTCTTGGAGCCCAGCGTCCGTCCGAAGAGGGAGCTACTGAACCATGTTGCCCAAGCGCTTACAGGGAAAGTATAACACGCATGCTGAAATTGATCAAAGGCAACCCGGCGGGGAATCTGGCGCACATCCAGGCGCTTTCGCACGCCCGACTGAGCAACTACCGGAGCTTCTTCGGCGCCACCGATGACGGTGAGGCACTGGGACTCTACCAGTGGAACGACGACCTGAGCGCCGTACTTTTTCGCACAATCTCGCTGGTGGAGGTGGTGCTTCGGAACCAATTTCACCATGCCATGAGCCAGCGCTATGGCGCCGTAGGTGGCCAGGGTTCCAAGGACTGGTACGCGCACGTTGCCCTGAGCAGCCTGTCGAAGTCCAAGATCATGGACGTCACGCACTACAAGCAGGGTCAGCAGTTGCTGCCGCGCGTGCCTACTCCCTCACCCGATGACGTGGTGTCCGGCCTGACATTCGGGTTCTGGCCGCGCCTTCTCGATCTCACGGTCGATATTCACCAACAACCCGTGGCGTGGGGACCCATCCTCCTGGACGTTCTTCCCGGCCATCGGCAGCGACAGGCAAGCTACTGGGCCAAGCTGAAACACCGAGACGCCCTCTTTGCCAGGCTCGACCTGTGCAACGAGCTGCGAAATCGCATCGCTCACCACGAGCCCATCTGGAAGCTTGGACCACTGATGGTTGAGAGTCGTTCCCGCCATGGCTCGCCGGTGGCGATCCAGGCGCCTGCGCCCACGACGCCTGCCGATGCGCTGAACCGACTGCGTATGCTGTACGACCGTGTCACTGAACTGCTGGGCTGGTTGTCCCCGGCCGTGGCGGCCAAGCACAAGGTCAGCGACATGCATCTGCGCTGCCTGAACCTGCTGCAGATCGACACGCTGAGCGACTTCCGGCGCGCACTGCCGCCGGCCGAAATCGACCTCGCGACAGTACCTAACCTGAGATCCTTGCGAAAGGCGCTCAGGTACGCGGCGCGCCGCAAGCAGCCGGTGCTCATTAAGGATGGGCACCGTCTGATCGGGCACCTGACCTGCACCACGCCATGAGCTTGGTTGACCTGCCCGCGGCCAGGGTCCATGTGCTTTGGATCGTTGGGTTATGCTGACGTAAGATGGGCTACGAAGAGGCTGTATACTGCAGTTATCCGTGCAGTTCGTGGTACCCAAGGTGTACCCGCGAATGCAGGATTCGGTGAGAAGTTAGATTTGACGCGGCCTAGCGGGGTTTTTTGGAACCCGCCCCAGGCCACCAGTCTTCCAAGCCCCTGATTCTTGACGGAATCAGGGGCTTTTTAACGTCTGCTGGCGCCCGCCTCAACCCTGTGCAGAACGCAGCACCGGCGGCAATGACGCCTGCGCGTTCAACTTCTCCAGCACCATCCCGATGAAGGCCGATACCGCCAGTGGCAGGTGCCGCCGGCTCGGGTACAGCACACTCAGCCCGCGACCCGTGCGCTGATATTGCGGCAGGAGCCGCACGAGCAGGCCGGCTTTTATATCAAGGGTTGCCATCGCGGGCGGCAACAGCGCAATGCCGAGTCCGGCCAATGCGGCTTTGCGCAACGCCTGCGCGGTGTTGCCGCTGAAGCGGCCGGCAACCTGCACTTCCTCTTCCGTGCCATCGGGGCCGGCAAGGCGCCAGGTGGCGCGGCCTGCAGGGTGGGCGGAGGTTACGCAGTCGTGGTTCACCAAGTCTTGCAGCGTGGCAGGCGCGCCGCGCGCGGCGACGTAGGCGGGGCTTGCCACCATGCCGTCGCTTCTGGCGCCGAGGAGTTGGCGACCCACATAGCCCGAGTCGCGCAACGTGCCGCCGCGAAACGCGACATCGATCTGGTCGGCAATCAGATCGGCCTTGGCATCACTGAGCACGAAGTCGAGGCGCACCAGCGGATGGGCGGCAAGAAAGTCGGCCACCCACTCCATTGGGAAGAAGTCGAAGAAGTCGGCCGGTGCGGCTACACGAACCATGCCACTGGGTTGGTGGCTGCCGGTCATCAACTCCCGCCCGGCCTCGACCAGTCCGTCGACCGCGACCGCGCAACGCTCGTGAAAGGCGTGGCCGGCGCTGGTGAGCGTGAGCTTGCGGGTGGAGCGCTGCATCAGCCGCGTGCCGAGTCGTGCTTCGAGTTGCTGAATGCGCCGGCTTACCGTGTTGGGCGGCAGGCCCAGCCGCCGCGCTGCCTCGGCAAAGCTGCCGTGGCGCACCACCTGCACAAATACTGCGATGTCGTTCAGGTCCAACATGGTGCGATTCCTCTTATTGATGGACGAGTGCAATCCGATTATGCGGTCTAGTCGATTAATGGATGCAGCCCTAATCTTCTGTGCATCGGCCGCCTCTAGCCTCCACGCACACGCAGGAACATCCCTTCAATGGCTTCTTCTCCTATTTCCCCCACGCAGCGTCGCATCGTCTGGGGCGTTCGCATTCTTCTGGCGCTGGCCTTCGGTGCTGCGGGTGTCTCCAAGCTCGCCGGCGTGCCGCAGATGGTTCAGGTGTTCGATGCCATCGGTTTCGGCCAGTGGTTCCGTTATGTGACAGGTGCGGTCGAAATCGCGGGCGCGGTGCTGATGCTCTTGCCTGCTGCCGGCTTCTTCGGCGGGCTGCTGCTCGGCGCGATCATGGTTTGCGCGGTGGCGACGCATCTGCTCCTGATCGGTGGCAATCCCGCGCCGGCCGTGGTGCTCGGTGCGCTCGCAGCCTTCGTGGCTTGGCGGCTACGGCCTGTGTCGCTCCGTGCGGCCGGTTGACTGCGAGGGAAGCCGCATGACAACCGACCTTGCCGCAGAGGCCCGCGCCATCGTCTACCGCACGGGCGGCAGCACGCACGGCCCGATCACGCGCCTCGTGAGCCCGGGCGACCTGGGCGAATTCCTGAAGCCGTTCGTGTTTCTCGATCTCTTCGACCTCAGGCCCCCGACCGAGCACAGGGGCTTCGGCATGCACCCGCACTCCGGCATCGCGACGCTGACGTTCATGATCGAAGGCGACGTGGGCTATGAAGACACGACCGGCCAGAAGGGCGTGCTGCCCGTCGGCGGCGTGGAGTGGATGCGTGCCGGCAGCGGCGTGTGGCACACCGGTGCGCCGGTCAGCGATGCGCGGGTGCTGGGTTTCCAGCTCTGGGTGGCGTTGCCCGCTTCGGAAGAGAACGCACCTGCGCAAAGCCTCTACCTTGCGCCTTCGCAAGTGCCGCGGGAAGGCCCGGCGCGCGTGCTGCTCGGGCGCTATGGCGCGGCGCAAAGCGCCATTCCGGCGCCCGCGTCGATGAACTACCTCGCGGTGGTTCTGAAGGATGGCGAGCGCTGGCGCTACACGCCGCCCGCCGGCCACACCGTGGCCTGGGTTGCGGTCAATGCGGGCCGACTCGATGCGGGTGAACCGGTCGGTGCTGGCGAGCTTGCGATGTTCGAGGAGTCCGGCGAGGCCATCGACTTCGTGGCCCACGGCGAAACCAGTTTCGTGCTCGGCTCGGCGGTGAAGCATCCGCACGAATTGGTAATGGGCTACTACTCGGTGCACACGAGCAAGGCGGCGCTCGCGCAGGGCGAGGCCGAGATCCAGCGCATCGGCACGCGCCTGCGGCAAGAGGGGCGGCTGACCTAGAGGTACAGCGCCAGCACCTCGACCACTTCGCCCTCCCACACCACGGGTATCGCCAACAGCGCCGAGGAGCCGATCGCCGCCGCGGCTGCGGCGGGAGCGCCGGGTTCGGAGGCCGGCCAGTCATTGATCACCGGCGCCCCGCCAAGCCAGGCCTTGGCGATCGATCCCGTCGGTGCTGACAAGGGCAGGGTGGCTTCGATGAGCGATGCGCCGCCGTGCAGTTCACTGAAGGCGTAGACGCGCCGCAGCACCTCGCCCTGCGCCGCGGGCACCCAGCGCTCGATGCGCCGCGCCAACGGCAACGTCGCACCCGCAAGGAAGGTGACGGCATGGCTGTCCTCGAGCCGCGAACCGGCCGGGATTGCCAGGCCCCGCAGAAGGCCGGCGTCGGCCGCTTCCTGCGCACGCAGGAAGCGTGCGGGGGTGGCCGGCAGATCTTCCAGGAACACGGCTTCGCCGCGCTGCCAGGCCAGCCCGGGCAGGCCCACGCCGCGCGGCAGGTAGGTCTCGTGCGAGGCCGATTCGAAGGCCTCGGCGTTCGGGCCGAAGGCACCGTCGACGAGCCTCATGTCGCTGGTGATGCGCGCGTCGCGATGCCAGAGCTCGAGACAGCTGGCGGCGCTGGCCTCGTGGCCGCAGAAGATCACGAGCACCGAAGTGAGGCTGTCGTGCACGAAAAGCGGCAGCGCGACGGCGCAGGTCAGGCCGGCGTCGCGCGCGGCAGAGATGCGACGGAAGTTCGAGCCCTCGAACTCGCGCAGCAGGATGGGCCGGCCTTCATGCCAGGCGCGGCCGGGCAGGCCTTCGCCGCGGCCGAAGCACATCTCCCGGCTGATGGCCGCGAATCGCCTGGCGGAACCGAATGCGCCGCTTCCGAACTCGAGCAGGGAGCCGTCGTCGCTCGGCAACCAGACTTCCGCGGCCTTGATGAATGTTGAAGTCATGAGGCCGCTTCCATAAACACAGTCCACAGCAAGTTGCACGCCATGGCCGGCCCCATGCCGGCGATGCGTTCGATCCGCGGCTAGACTGCCCCGATGGAACAGCGCTCCACCCGCCAGCGTGCCGCGATCCGCGGCGTGATCGACGCCGCCGCGCGCCCGTTGCTGCCGGCCGAAATTCTTGAAGTCGCGCAGCGCGAGGTCGCGGCGCTGGGCATGGCGACGATCTACCGCAACCTCAAGCTGCTGGCCGAGGCCGGCGAGATCGAGGCGGTGGCGCTGCCCGGCGAGGCGCCGCGCTACGAGTCGACCCGGCACGCGCACCACCACCACTTTCAGTGCCGGGCCTGCCAGCGCGTGTTCGACGTGCACCATTGCCCGGGCGATTTCAAGCAGCTTGCGCCGGCCGGCTTCACGGTCGAGCGGCATGAGCTCACGCTGTACGGCACCTGCGCCGATTGCGCGGCCCCCGACAACGGTTAGAAGTCGACCAGGCTCAGGCCGACGCTCAGCACCGTGCGCTTGCGGTTGTAGTCGGCCAGCGTGTCGCCGTAGCCATGGAACAGTTGCGTGTGGAAGCGCAGGTTGCTCTTGGCCGAGTCGCCGATCGCTTTCAGCCATTCGAGCCGGATCGAGCCGCGCCCGTCGCTGCGCAGGTTGTTGCGCAGCGTGGCGGAGAGCGTGTTGTCGCGGTTGATGTTCCAGCGGCCGGTCAGTTCGGCGCGGCCGATGAAGTTGGCGATGTCGGGGTTGTCGTCGCTGTCTGCGCTTTCCTTGATGCGTTTCCAGATCTTTGCGCTCACCTGGAAGCTGTCGTCCAGCTCCATGCCGGCCATCAGGTAGTAGCGGTTCCAGCTGCGCGAGTAGGGCAGGCTCTGGCCGTTCGACTGGTGCACCAGCCCGAGGCCGGCATAGCGCCAGCGCCAGCCGCCCGGCAGCGTGATGTTGGTCGGGTAGACATACATCAGCTCGGGCTCATGGTCGGTGGTGCGGAACGGCCGCGAGATCGCGCCGTTGAAGAGCTGCCAGGTCGATTGCTGCGAGTAGCCGAACCAGAGCGAGTCTTTCTTCGACGGGTCGTCCTGCGTCAGCAGCCCCTGCGCGATCTTGGTTCGCACCGACAGGCCGATGCGCATCTCGTTGGCCTGGTACGCCGTCGCGGTGCCGGTGTGGCCGGCTGCCGGCGAGGTCGGCACCTGCGGCTTGTCGGTGGCTGTCGAGAACGCCACGTTGAGCGGCCGGTAGCCGCGGAAGGTGAAAGTGCCGCAGTCGCTGCCGTTCTCCAGTTCCCAGAAGCGCGAGAGCGTCGAGTACTGGAGGTCGCGGCAGCCTTCGTCGGTGCCGACCGATACCACTCGCGTGGCCGGCACGCTCGCGTCGACCGGTGGTGCCGGCTGCGTGGCCGCCAGAACCGGCGGCGCTGCCGGCACCGAAGCCGAGGGCAGCGTCTGTTGCTGGGCCCAGCGGTCGAAGCAGGCAAGGCGGGCGTCCTTGTTGTTGCCCAGGCGCTGGCATTGCTGCCAGGTGAGTTGCGAGTCGGCCAGCGGACTCGGCGGACGTTCGGTCGCCTGGGCGTGAGCCGCGCCGGCGCCAAGGGTCGCCAGCAAGGCAAAAAGGGGCTTGTTCATGGTTTGACCTTGGATCCGTTGGTGTTGTCGTCGCTGCTGCCGTTGCCTGATGCCATCTTGCGCAGCACGAAGTGCGCCGTGCGCTCGTCGGCGGCCTGGCGCCAGGTGCCTTCGAACACCCTTCCGCAGGAGCCGGGCTGCATTGCGCCCGACCAGGTTGCGCTGATGGCCCGCCCGTCTTGCGACTCGTCGATGGTCAGCAGTCCCTCGTCGTCGATATCGCCGGCCAGTTCGGCCGTCGCGCCGCCGCGCGTGATGCGACCGCGCACGCCCTCATAGTCAGGGTGCCGCGCCAGCTGGACCATGGCCACACCGGGGATGCCGTCGAAACGCGCTTCCCAGCTGCCGAACAATGCCACGAGCGGGAGTGCCTGCGCGTCGGACGGGCACTCGACCTGCGCCGCTGCGCCCGTCCATTGAATGCACGCCGCCAGCACGACGGCCGCGATGCGCCACGGCCTCATGGGGCGCCAGCCGCCGCTGCAGCAGCAGCGGTCGCAGTGTCGGCCGCGCGCTTGGCGAACTCGGCGCGAAGGGCCTTGAGTTTTTCACGCGGGTCTTCTTTCGCGGTGGTCTTGTCGAGCGCCATCTCGGCGATGAAGCGGCTCGGTATGCCGGCGATCATGTCGCGGCCCTTCTTGCGCTTTTTGGTCCAGCTCACGGCCAGGCTGCGTTGCGCGCGCGTGATGCCCACGTACATGAGGCGGCGCTCCTCCTGCAGCCGCGCCAGCGTGTCGTCGCTGATCTTTTCCTGCCGGCCGTTGTCGTCGTCGAGCTTGAACGGCAGCAGCCCCTCGGTCACGCCGACCAGCATCACGTGCGGCCACTCGAGGCCCTTGGCCGCGTGCAGCGTGGAGAGCGTGACCACGTTCTGATCCTGCTCGCGCTCGCTGATGGTCGACAGCAGCGAGATGGTCTGCGCCACTTCGAGCAGGCTCTTGCGCTCGCTCACCACCGTCGCGCCCGAGGTGTCGTCGATGGTGCCGCCGGCGCGTTGCGACATCCAGTCGCAGAACTCCATCACGTTGGTCCAGCGTGCGGCCGCGACCTGCTCGCTGTCCTCGCCGTCGTAGAGGTGCTTCTCGTAGTCGATCTCTTTCAGCCACTCGGCCATGAACGCGCGCGAGTCCTCGGCGCCGAAGGTCTGGCGCGCCTTGTATTCGAGCTCGTTGATGTAGCGGCCGAATTCGTGCAGACCTTCGAGCGAGCGCTTGGCCATCACGCTCGGCAGCGACGGACTGAACAGCGCCTCGAACAGGCTCAGCTTGTATTGCGTGGCGAACACGCCGAGGCTCTGCAGCGTCTGGTGGCCGATGCCGCGCTTGGGCGTGGTCACCGCGCGCAGGAAGGCCGGGTCGTCGTCGGTGTTGACCCACAGGCGAAACCAGCCGCACAGGTCCTTGATCTCGGCGCGGTCGAAGAAGCTCTGGCCGCCCGACACCTTGTACGGAATCTGCGCCTTGCGCAGCGCCTGCTCGAACACGCGCGCCTGGTGGTTGGCGCGGTAGAGCACGGCGAAGTTGCGCCACTCCTGGCTCTGCGTGCCTTGCGAGCTTTGCGTGATCGTCTCGCCCGCGCGCAGGCTCTGGATGCGCGCCACGGTGCGTTCGGCCTCGTGCGCCTCGCTGTCGGCATCGACCACGCGCACCGGTTCGCCTTCGCCCAGTTCGCTGAACAGCGTCTTCGGGAACAGCTTGGGGTTCGGGCCGATCACGTTGTTGGCCGCGCGCAGGATCGCACTGGTGCTGCGATAGTTCTGCTCCAGCTTGATGACCTTGAGCGTCGGGTAGTCGATCGGCAGCTTCTTGAGGTTGTCGAGCGTCGCGCCGCGCCAGCCGTAGATCGACTGGTCGTCGTCGCCCACCGCGGTGAAGTGGCCGCGCGTGCCGACCAGCGCCTTCAGCACCTCGTACTGCGTCGCGTTGGTGTCCTGGTATTCGTCGACCAGCACATGGCCGAGCGCGGCCTGCCACTTGGCGCGAACCTCGTCATGCTGCTGCAGCAGCTTGAGCGGCATGCCGATCAGGTCGTCGAAGTCCACGCTCTGGTAGGCGGCCAGGCGCTCCTCGTAGCGGCCCATGATCTTCGCGATCACGCGTTCGTTGTCGTCGGCAGCGAGCGCCTCGGCCTGCGCGGCGTTCAGGCCCATGTTCTTCCACTTGCTGATCGTCCACTGCCAGATGCGTGCGGTTGCCGCATCGGTGGTGCCACCGGCGTCCTTCAGGATCTTCGTCGCGTCGTCGCTGTCGAGGATGCTGAACTGCGGCTTGAGCCCCAGCACCGCACCGTCTTCGCGCATCATGCGCACGCCCAGGGCGTGGAAAGTGCAGACCACCACGTGCTTCGCCTCGCGCCCGATCAGTCCCTTGGCGCGCTCGCGCATCTCGGCGGCGGCCTTGTTGGTGAAGGTGATGGCGGCAATGCGTTTCGGCGCCATGCCGGACTCGATCAGGCGGCCGATCTTGTGCGTGATCACGCGCGTCTTGCCCGAGCCGGCACCCGCGAGCACGAGGCAGGGGCCATGCAGGTAGTTGACGGCTTCCTGCTGGGCGAGATTGAGACCGGAAGACATGCGGGCGGGGGAGACGTGACCAGACGGAAGGCGCGCAATGATACTGGCCTCACCTGCCGCAGCCCCGTTACATCCTGTGCCACGCAGTTGCGCGGCCTGCCCGGTTCACCCATCCTTGCCGGATCGCGGGGGAGTGGAATCGCCGTGGGTCGACAGCGCCCGGGCGATCGCGCGTTCGGTGCCGCACGCGGCGCAGCGCAGGGCCGGGCCACGCGTCATGGTTTGGCAGAAGTTGCAGACGTACAGCTCGGAGGCATTGCTTCGCCACAGCAGGTAGAGCAGGTCGCCCAACTGGCCGTAAGCCGGCATCGCACCCGAATGGATTCCAGAAGCGCGGATCATCGCGATCCTCCCGCGTCGGGGGCTCGACCCGCGCGCTCGACCAGCGCTGCGGCGGCCGCCATTGCGCATCGGAGGTACGCTTCCTTGGCCCTGGCTTCGGCGGCGCTCAGGAGTTCCAGCATTTCGAGGTCGGCGTCCGACGGCCCGGCTGGCCCGCCGCACATGTGGTCTCCGAGTGCCTCGATATACGCCTGCCGGACATGCACCAGCGCGCGGTTGCTGCGCATGTAGAGGTCGCACAGGCGACCAAGCTGACGGTCGGGTGAGGGATTCGGCTCAGGCACGGTCAGCTACCCGATACGATGAAATCGAGGAACTTGTAGCCGCTTCCCGGCAACGGCTGAAGCTCCTCGATGATGGTTTTGCTGCGTTGAACCGCATACAGGATTTCGGTTCCGGCAAGGCCGGGCTCGTGCTGGCGAGCCCACCACGCCGCCGGTGCAAGGCCGATCAGACGAGCCGCCGCCGCCAGCTTGGCTGACACGCACAGCAACGCTGCCACGGCCGCCCCTGGAACAAGCATTCGGGTCATGTTTTCTCCAAATGTGAAAGATTCCCATTGATGCTTAAGTTCTCGTATATTTCCGATGGCGTGCTTGTAAGACAGGTGCTTGACCTCTTGCCCTGCAGGCCGCTGTTGCTGGCTGCGGGCGGATGGCCCGGCGATACTTGCGACGCGGGGCCGGCCGCGAGCGCCGGCTTCAACACCGAACAAGGAGCCTTGCGCACACCCCATGGAAAACCGCCTCGGCTGGGCACTTGCCGCCTGCGCCCGCATCATGCGGCCGGTGGTGAGGCTCGCTCTGGCCATGGGCGTGCAACATTCGCACCTGGAGAGCGCGCTGCGCGACCTGCTGCTCGACGAAGCGCGGCGTTCGTGGCGCAACGCAGGCATCGAGCCCAACATCAGCCAGCTCTCTGTCACCACCGGGCTGAGCCGCAAGGCCGTGACGGCCCGGGTGCGCGAGTCGAGCGACACGCTGTCGCACACCGAAACATCCGCCGCAGCGAAAACGCTCACTTTGTGGCTGCAGATGCTCGCCGACAACCCGAAGCACCGGTTGCTGCCGGTCGCTGCTGAGGGCAGCACCCTGTCATTCGAGGCAGTGGCGCGGCAGGCCAGCCGCGGCAATGTGCATCACCGGGCCATCCTCGACGAACTGGTGCGGCTGCAGATGGCCACCGAGCAGGACGGCCGTGCCGAGTTGAAGGCAACGGGTTTCGTGCCCGTGGGCGATCTGCAGGCCATGCTGGCCTTCCTCGGTGACAACGCCCGGGACCATGTGCTCGCGGGCGTCGCGAACATCCTTGGCGATGAGCCGCGCATGCTGGAGCGCGCGGTGTTTGCCAAGGGGCTCAGTGCGCAGGCCTGCGAGCGGATTCAGCAATTGGTTCGCCAACGCTGGGACGCGCTGCACCATGAGCTGACGCACGAACTGGCTGCGGCAGTCGATGAAGCCGACGGCAACGGTTCGGCCCGCATGCGGGTGGGCGTCTACAGCTATTTCGAGGACAGCGCCCCGGCTTCGCGCGAGCCCTCTGCACCTACTACGCTGAAAGGCGGCATATGACGCTCAAGATTTTGCGCGGCAGCCTGGTCGCCCTCTCGGCCGCGCTGCTGTTGGCTTGTGGTGGCGGTGACGGTGGGGGTGGGGCCGGAGGCGGAGTCGGTGGCGCCGGTGGATCAGCGGCGTTCGGTACGGCCGGCGAGGCTTCGGGCTTCGGCGTGAACGGCGGCAGTGGCGGCGGTGGCGGTGGCGGCAATGCAGGCGACGGCTCAGCGTCCACGGGCGGCGCGGGTTCCACGACAACCGCCGCTACCGGCGGTGGCGACGACTCGGGCGTCGGCTCCGGTGGCACCGGCGTGAGCACGGCGGACGCGGTCGGAATCGGCGCTGTTGACGGGCTGGGCAGCATCATCGTCAACGGGTTGCGCTACAACACCGACAGCGCCAGCCTGAGCATCGAAGACGCGCCGGCCCTGCAGATCGGAATGACGGCCCGGGTGACTGGGCCGGTCGGCCTGGACTTCACCACCGGCGTCGCAACGCAGGTCGCCTCGGCGGCCGACCTGCGCGGCCCGATGCTTTCTGCCGACACTGCGGCGGGCCGTTTCGTGGTGTGGGGCACCACGGTGACCACCGACGCGGGCACGGTCTGGGCCGACGCGCCCGGTCTTGCGGCGATTCCACCGGGCGCCACGCTGCAGGTGTGGGGACTGCCGGCCGAGCCGGGCGTGCTGCGCGCGACACGCGTGGAGCAGCGCGCGTCGGCCGCACCCATCGTGACCGGCACCGTCCAGAACCTCGACACCACGCTTCGCACCTTCACGCTGGGTGGCCTGACCGTGAACTACGGGCTGGCCGTGCTGGGCAATGCCTTCGACGCGGCGCCACTGGCCAATGGCGCGATCGTCCGCGTGCGCGCCAGCGTTGCGGCCTTGCCGGGCCCGCTGGTGGCCAGCCTGGTGCAGCCGTGGTACCCCGTTCCCGCCACTACGGGCGTGGCGGTCCAACTGGGCGGCATAGTCAGTAGCTACGCTGGTTCGGGTTCCTTCCGCGTGTTCGGAACAACCGTCGATGCTTCTTCGGCGCAGATCACCGGCGGCCCCGCCGGCTCGCTCGGCAATGGCGTCAGAGTGGAAGTCGCGGGGACCATGGCCAACGGGGTGCTCAAGGCCTCGAAGCTCAAGCTGCGGCACGTTCCGGGCACCGGCGGCCCTGCTGCATTCACGCTCATCGGCACGGTGGGCAATTTCGTCTCGCCCGCGAGCTTCCGGGTGCGGGGACAACCGGTGGACGCGAGCGGCGCGAGCGGCGTGACCGTCGTGTTCAGCAACGGCACGGCTGCGAACCTGGGCAATGGTGTGGCCGTGACGGTGTCGGGCTCGCAGATCGCCGACGGGAGGCTGATCGCGGAGCAAGTCGTTTTTCGCTGATCGCGGCCGCGGGGTGACGCGCACCGCGCCGTGACAATGCACGGTGTGCTGCACGTCTTTCTTGTCACCTTCCCCTTCTTCGCACTGATCGCTGCCGGCTACGCAGCCGCGCGGCGTCGGGTGTTGCCACTGGACGCGATTCCGGGCCTCAACATCTTCGTGCTGTATTTCGCGCTGCCGTGCATGCTCTATCGCTTCGGGGCCGGCACACCGATCGGGCAACTACTCGATGGCAGCGTGGCGCTGATCTGGGGCCTGGCGGCGCTGCTGCTTGTCGGGGCGGTGGTGATGTTGACCCGCAACGAGCGCATCGGCTGGAACGATGCCAGCTTCGGTGCGCTGGTGGCGGCCTTTCCGAACACCGGCTTCATGGGCGTGCCGCTGCTCGCAACCATTGTTGGAGCGCAGGCCGCCGGGCCGGTGATCATCACGATCACCTTCGACATGGTGATCACCTCGTCGCTCTGCATCGCGTTGTCGCGGCTCGACGGTGCGGACGAGCACGGCGCGAGCAAGGCGATGCGGCAAGCGCTGCGCGGCGTGTTCGTGAACCCGATGCCCTGGGCGATCCTGCTCGGCGCGCTGGCGTCGGCATTGCAGTTCCGGCTGCCGGGACCGATCGACCGCACCGTGGCGATGCTGGCCGATGCGGCTTCGCCGGCGGCCCTGTTCACCATCGGTGCGGTGCTGGCCCGATCCGCCCTGATGGCCAGCGGCAAGCGGCGCGCCGGTACGCTGCGCGATGTGCTGCCGGTGGTTGCCGTCAAGCTGGTGGTGCATCCCCTGCTGGTGCTCGCACTGGGCTGGCTCGCGATCGCCTTGGGGCTGCCGCTCAGCCCCACGGCGCTGGTGGTGCTGGTGCTGGTGGCTGCGTTGCCGAGCGCGAGCAACGTGTCGATGCTGGCCGAACGCTTCGGCGCCGACAACGGTCGCATCGCACGCATCATTCTCTGGACCACGGTGGCCGCGTTCTTTAGCTTCCCGCTGGCGGTCGGCTGGATGCGCTAGTGTGCGCCGCTGGGTGTGAGCACGCCGAGCTGGTACGGGTCGGCATTCGACAGGCGGTCGCAGCGCGAGAAGTCGGTACCCTGGCTGCCGTCGCACCAGTAGGTGTTGTAGACCCGGCCGAACAGCGTCGGCGTCGAGGTGAACACCACGCCCTGCCCGGGCGGCCAGGGCTCCCTGGATGGCGCAGGCGTCGTGCTCTCCGGGCCGACGGCCGTGGCCGTGGCGGTGGCGGTGGCGGTGGCGGTGGTCGTCGAGACGCTCACGACTTCGACCGATGCGTGCTGCGGTTCATCGCCGCGCCAGCGGCCGGCCTGCAGCTCGCCGGGCGTGGGCCGCTTCGCCAGCGGAATGACCAGCGCATTGAGCTGCAGGCCACGTCCGAAGCGATGCTCCTTGCCGGCGAGAAAGGCATAGGCGCAGGCGGCCTGGCATTGGCCACGGGCCTCGGTCAGCAGGCCCTTGTCGCGGATCACCCGGGCGTAGGCTTCGGCCACCTCGGCGGTGCCGCCCTGCGAGTTCTCGAACACCACGGTGCGAACCCGGCCGCTATTGACCTGCTCGACGAAGGTGGCCAGCGCGCTGCCGTCCAGCATGCCGACGACCATCAGCTTGTTGCCTTCCAGCTCCAGCTCTGCAGCGTGCGCGGCGGCGCCGGTTGCAGCAAGCCAGAACGCCAAGCCAATGCAATATGCGGTTTTCATCAAGCCATGTTCCTGCGAGTTCGAACACCGTTCAATGCGTCGATCCTGACAGGCTTGCCGCACAACGAGCGCGCGTCAACAGATGTTTCAGAAAATTTCCTACAAACAAATTGCGTTCATGGGGCAATAGTTCTCCTATCGGCCATTTGGCGAATACCGAAGTTCTCATCGGTGCTGCCAGAATGGTTCACAACTGTGAGGAAACCAATGTCAACGCTTGTTCGCTTGATGCTGTGCCTGGCCTGGTTGGCCGGGGTCGGCTGGCTGTGGCAGGCCGGCGTTCTGGATGCGCTGGTGGCATTGGGGCTGGCCGCCCCAGCCGCGCTGCCCTTGATGTTGCGCTCGGGCAGACGCCGCCGTGGTGAGCTGCAATATATTCAGATGGCCAAGGCGCCAACGGCGATTCACTGAAAACCTGGGGCGGGCAGATCGCCCGGCTCCGATCAGATCTGCTGCGGATCGACGTCGATCAGCCAGCGGATCACGCCCTTGCCCTCGGGCGTGCGGCGCAGCTCGTGCAGCAGCGGCTGCCATTCCGCCAGAAAGCGCTGGAGGGCGGTGCGCGATCCGCTCTCGACCAGCATCTGCGCCCGTTCCACATTGGCCACGCGCTGGATCGCCAGCGGCACTGCGGGGTAGCGCGTCACGTGCTCCGCGTTGACCAGTGCGTCGGCGGCGGTGCTCGCGGCATTGAGAAAGTCCTGTGCCGCCTGCTGGCTTCGTGCATCGGCCCGCACCAGTGCCTGGAACGCGAATGGCGGCATGCCGGCCGCGCGGCGCTCGTCGAGCTGCTGTTGCGCGAAAGCCGGGTAGTCGTGGTGCTTCAGCGCCTGGAACAGCGGATGCTGGCCGTGATGCGTCTGAATCCACATTTCGGCCGTGCTGCCTTGCGCGGCCAGGTAGCCGGCATCGCGCCCGGCACGGCCTGCCGACTGCATCAGCAGGCTGAACAGCCGCTCTGGCGCACGGAAGTCGCTCGAGAACAGCGCGCCATCGGGGTTCACGGCCGCCACCAGCGTGATGCGGCGGAAGTCGTGGCCCTTGGCGATCATCTGCGTGCCGACCAGCACATCAACCTCGCCACTGTGGACTTGCGCGAGCTGCTGCTCCAGCGCGCCCTGTTTGCGCGTGCTGTCGGCGTCGATGCGTGCGATGCGCACCGGGCTGCCGTCGGGCCGCTGCACCGGTGCGAACAGTTCGGCCAGATGTTCCTCGAGCCGCTCGGTGCCGCGGCCGACCGGCGCGATGTCGGGGTTGCCGCAGGCCGGGCAGGCACGCGGCACGCGCTCGGTAAAGCCGCAGTGGTGGCAGCGCAGCGTGCGGTCGATCTTGTGGAACACGCGGTAGGCGCTGCAATGCGGGCATTCGCTCTTCCAGCCGCAGTCGCTGCAGGCCAGCACCGGCGCATAGCCGCGACGGTTGAGAAACACCATGCTCTGCTCGCCGCGCCCAATGCGCTGGCCGATCGCATCGAGCAGGGCGCCGGAGAGCACGGTCTTCGGCGGCTGCAGGTTCATGTCGACGCCGCGGATCGTGGGCAGCGCGCCTTCGCCGATGCGCGAAGGCATCGTGAGCCGGGCATAGCGCCCGCCGGTGTCGTCGCCGTCGGCCGGCCGGCTCCGGTGCCAGCTTTCGAGCGATGGCGTGGCCGAGCCGAGGATCACCTTGGCGTCCTCGCGCTGGCCGCGCCAGACCGCGAGGTCGCGCGCCGAATAGCGCGCGCCTTCCTGCTGCTTGTAGCTCGGGTCGTGCTCCTCGTCGACCACGATCAGCTTCAGCGCCGGCATCGATGCGAACACCGCCATGCGCGTGCCGAGCACGATGCGCGCCTGCCCGCTGTGCGCCGCCAGCCAGCTGGCGAGCCGCTGCGGGTTGGTCATGCCGCTGTGCAATGACACCACCGCGCCAGCGCCGAAGCGCTCGCGCACGCGGGCTTCGAGCTGCGGCGTGAGGTTGATCTCGGGCACCATCACCAGCGCCTGCGCGTCGGCATCGCGTTCGAGCAGGGAGGCCACCGCCCGCAGGTACACCTCGGTCTTGCCGCTGCCGGTGCTGCCGAACAGCAGGAACGGGCCGGGTTCCGCATCAAACCGGGCCAGAGCGCCCATTTGCTCCGTGCTGAGTGCTATTAATTTTGTAGCATCCGCGGCATCGACCTGTGCCGATCCGGCGCTCGGCTGGCGCTTGAGCCGGCGCGCCAGCTGCAGGCTGGTCAGATTGCGCAGCTGCGGCGGCAGTGCCGCCAGCGCAACCTCCCCGAGCGAGCGCTGGTAGTAGCGCGCGGCAAAGGCCACCAGGTCGCGCCAACCCGCGCCGAGCGGCGGCAGCGCGTCGAGTGCGCCGGCAATGGGTTTGAGTTCGAGGCTGCCGTTTTCCGCCGCACGTTCGGCGCTGCGCCACACCACGCCGAGGACTTCCCGCCGCCCCAGCGGCACCCGCACCAAGGTTCCGGCAGGCAGCGGCACGTTGCTTGCATAGCTCAGTAAATCGCCGAGCGCGCTGTGCGCCGGCGTCTGAACGGCCACGTCGAGCCGCCAGCCATCCTCGGCAAGCTGCGCGGAGGACGGCGCAACAGGGGGACAAACCCCTGTGTCAGCACCGCGTACCGAGGCCGTCACGGCCGGCGTCCAGTGCGGATGATTCTTAAAGCGAGTTGGAGCAAGACGGCTTAAGTTGTTGATTTGCTTGCGCTTTGCAGGGTGTCCAACGAATGTGTGGATAACTTTGTTGATATCCCTGTCCGACACCCTCCGAAGCCACGGAAATCAAGGCTTCCGCTGGAATGCCCGCAAAAAAAGCAAAACTCAATATCCATACAAATCAACCACTTACGAGTGCTATCGCTTTAGGAGCGCTGTGCAACGCCGCTCGGATGTTTTTGCGCACCGCAACAAGGGTTTTGTGCATAAGTCTGACGCGCTGGACGTTTTTGGCTTGACAAAGTGAAAAAGTGCTCATTTTTGTGCTTACAACCTCTAACACTCGCCTGCACAGGCTTTCACCGCCGTAGCGCGCGCGATTGACCATGCACGGCCGACACCAGAGCGGCCACGTGATCCGGTGGCGTGAACTGGCTGATGCCGTGGCCCAGATTGAAAATATGCGTCGGCCCCGTCGTGCCGCGGTCGGTGTGCGGCGTGCCGAAGCCTTGCAGCACCTTGGCCACCTCGGCCTCGATTTGTGCGGGCGGCGCGAACAGCACGTTGGGGTCGATGTTGCCCTGCAGTGCCTTGGCGCCCGCGCCGGCTTCGCCGACCAGCGTGCGCGCCTGGGCGAGGTTCACCGTCCAGTCGAGTCCCAGTACCTCGCAGTCGAGCGCACGCATCGCCTCGAGCCACAGCCCGCCGCCCTTGGTGAACACGATGCGCGGCACCGGCTCGCCATCGGCGCCGTTGCGTTTCAGTTGCGCCAGCACGCGCGCGGTGTAGGCCAGGCTGAAGGCCTGGAATGCGCCATCGGCCAGCACGCCGCCCCAGCTGTCGAAAATCATCACGGCCTGCGCGCCAGCGTCGATCTGGGCGTTGAGGTAGGCGGCAACGGCGTCGGCATTCACCGCCAGCAGGTGGTGCATCAGGTCGGGCCGGCTGTACATCAGCGTCTTGACCAGTCGGTAGTCGCTGGAGCCAGCGCCTTCCACCATGTAGCAGGCCAGCGTCCAGGGGCTGCCCGAAAAACCGATCAGCGGCACACGACCAACGAGCGCGCGGCGGATCGACGCCACGGCATCGAACACGTACCTGAGCTTGTCCAGATCGGGTGCTTGCAGCGCCGAGATCGCCGCTTCGTCGCGCAACGGCCGCGCAAAGCGCGGGCCTTCGCCGGCCTCGAACGACAGGCCCAGCCCCATCGCATCGGGCACCGTGAGGATGTCCGAAAACAGGATCGCCGCGTCGAGCGGAAAACGCTCGAGCGGCTGCAGCGTGACCTCGGTCGCGTAGTCGACGTTGGTGGCCAGTCCCATGAAGCTGCCCGCTTTCGCGCGCGTCGCCAGGTATTCCGGGAGATAGCGCCCGGCCTGGCGCATCAGCCAGACGGGCGTGTGGTCAGTTGCCTGACGCCAGCAAGCGCGCAGGAAGGTGTCGTTTTGAAGGGGGGCGAAAGGCATGCTGCGATTGTCGCAGCGGCCCTTGCCGTGCTCGCTTTTCCTCTTCAGGCCGGCACGCTTCAGGCCGGCACGCCGATCGGTGGCTCGCTGCTGCGACGGCGGCGGTACAGCATCAGCGTGGCGACCAAGCCGCAAACTGCCGCGGTCGTCATCCACAGGCCCGGCGCACCCTTGTCGCCGGTCATCTCGATCAGGCCGGTGGCGATCGCCGGCGTGAAGCCGCCGAACAACGCGGTGGCCAGGCTGTAGGCGAGCGAAAAGCCCGCGGTGCGCACGCTCACCGGCATCACCTCGGTGAGCGCCACCACCATCGCGCCGTTGTAGCTGGCGTAGAGGAACGACAGCCACAACTCCACTTCGAGCATGCGGCCGAAGCTCGGCGCGCCGACCAGCCACTTGAGCGACGGATAGGCGGTGAAGATGGTCAGCACGGTGAAGAGAATCAGCAGCGGCTTGCGGCCCACGCGGTCCGACAGCGCGCCCATGATCGGCAGCCAGATGAAGTTGGAAATGGCGACGCAGAGCGTGACGACCAGCGCATCGGTGGTGCTCAGGTGCAGCACGCTCTTGCCGAAGGTGGGCGTGTAGACGGTGATCAGGTAGAACGAAACCGTGGTCATCGACACCAGCATCATCCCGGCCACCACCAGGCCCCAGTTGGCGATCATCGAGCGGAAGATTTCGCGCGCGTCGGGCCGGTGCTTGCGCGCCATGAACTCTTCGGTTTCCTGCAGCGAACGGCGGATGATGAACAGCACCGGCACGATCAGGCAGCCGACGAAGAACGGAATGCGCCAGTAGAAGTCGGCGACCTCGGCGCTGCTGAAGGTCACGTTGAGCCAGTAGCCCAGCGCAGCCGCCACGACGATCGCCACCTGCTGGCTGGCCGATTGCCAGGCAACGTAGAAGCCCTTGTGGCCTGGCGTGGCCATTTCCGACAGGTAGACCGACACGCCCCCGAGCTCCACGCCGGCCGAAAAGCCTTGCAGCAGCCGCCCGATCAGCACGAGGAACGGCGCGGCGAGCCCGATGGTCGCGTAGGAGGGCACGCAGGCGATGAGCAGGGTGCCGAGCGCCATCAGCGCGAGCGTGACGATCAGGCCTTTGCGGCGGCCGACGCGGTCGACGTACGCGCCGAGAAAGATCGCACCGAGCGGACGCATCAGGAAGCCTGCGCCGAAGGTCATGAAGGTCAGCATCAGCGAGGCGAACTCGTTGCCTGACGGAAAGAATGCCTTGGAGATCTGCGTGGCGTAGAAGCCGAACAGGAAGAAGTCGAACATCTCCATGAAATTGCCACCGGTCACGCGCAGGACGGTGGCGACTTTCGATTGCGAGGCGATGGAGGTGGCTGGCAGCGCTTGGGCCATGATGGCTTGTCCCCTTGTTGGCGTGTTTGCCGGCAAGGGTAGGGCGCGGTGGCCGACCGGAAGCTGACTTTTCCTGGAGGGGCGCGTCGGCCGGCGCGCTCTCCGAAGGCGAAACTGTTAAGTCTTGTACTTCACCGAGCAGCCGTATGCCTTCGTCGCTGCCGCCGAAATCGGCTTGCCGCCATAGGCCTCGCCAAGCGCCTGGTTCACGTAGTTGGTCGCGCGCGGAATGTCGTCGGGCCGCGCCGAGGCGATGCTGTCGATGCCGCCTGCATAGACCAGCACCCCTCTGGGGTCGATGATGAACATGTGCGGTGTCGTGCGCGCGCCGTAGGCCTGGCCGATCACGCCGTCTTCGTCCATCAGCACGGCAGTCGGGGCGGCGCCTTGCTCCTTCATCCAGCCGTCGAGCGCGGTCGGTTTCAGGTAGTCGCTGGCGGCGCGTTCGGTCGAGTTGACCGCGAGCCATACGGCGCCCTTGGCCGTTGCAGCCTTCTGCGTGGCCGGCATGTTGCCGCTGCCGTAGTGCTTGCGCACGAACGGGCAACCGGGGTTCGTCCATTCGAGCACCACGAACTTGCCGGCGAAATCCGAAAGGCGATGCTGCTTGCCGCTGGTGTCGACGGCGACGAAATCGGGCGCCTGCTGGCCGAGGGTCGGCGCGGCATGGGCTGCGGTGCCCATCAGGAAGCTGGCACCGAGCGCAACGGCGGCGGCCATCACGGCGCGACGCGAGGCGCGGTTCAGCGCGGCGCGCGCCTGGCGCGCGGCATTGACGGAACGCGAGGAGGCGGACGATGGCAAAGATGGCATGTCGGCGAATCTCCAATGAAAGTTGAACGACGACCGCAGCTTAGAACGCTTTTCTAAGGTGCGTGTGACAACACGTCGCAGCCCGGGGTATTGGCCGGGGCCTTGATTTCTACAAATTGGCCAGGGCCGCGCGCACTTCGTCCTTGCCGAGGATTTCGGTCAGGACCACCGGCGGTTTGCCGGGTGCCTGCAGCACATAAACCGGCACGCCGTTGCGGCCCAGCGCCGCCAGCGCGGCAGTGATGGCCGGGTCGCGCCGCGTCCAGTCGGCGCGCAGCATCGCGACCTTCCGGGTGTCGAATTCGGCCAGCAGTTGGGTGTCGGCCAGCGTGCTCTTCTTGTTGTACTGGCAGGTCACGCACCAGGCGGCCGTGAAGTCGATGAAAACCGGTTGGCCGCCGCTGTTGAGCTCGCTCACGCGTTCGGTCGACCACTTCTGCCAGCGTGCCGACGAGGCCAGCGCGGCCGGCTCCACGGGCTGCAGCACATTCCGCCCGATGGCGCCCGTCAACAGCGCGCTGACCGCGATCAAAAGGCTCGCGACCACCACGCGCGTGCGGCCGCGCAGCGTGAAGGCCCAGACCACGGCCGCCAGGCACACCAGCAGCGCGAGCAAGGCACCGGCGCCGTCGACGCCGCTCTGCTGGCCGAGCACCCAGACCAGCCATGCCACGGTCGCGAACATCGGGAATGCAAGCAGGCGCCGCAGCGTCTGCATCCACGGGCCGGGCCTGGGCAGCAGCAGTGCCACCGCCGGGACGAATGCGGCCAGCAGGTAAGGCAGGGCCAGCCCGAGGCCGAGCGCGGCAAACAGCAGCAGCGCCTCGGCCGCCGGCAGCGCGATCGCGAGGCCGAGCGATGCGCCCATGAACGGCGCGCTGCAGGGCGAGGCAATCACCACCGCCAGCACGCCGGAGAGAAAGTCGTTGGCCACCGGATGCCGGGCCTCGGCGGTGCAGACGCGGGACGGCGCCATCACGCCGAACTCGAACACGCCGGCCAGGTTCAGGCCGATCAACGTGAACAGTGCGGCGAGCGCCGCCACCACGGCGGGCGACTGCAGCTGGAAGCCCCAGCCCAGTTGCGAGCCGGCTGCGCGCAAGGCGAGCATGGCGCCACCCAGCGCCAGCACCGACACCATCACGCCGGCGGTGTAGGCAATCCCGGCGGTGCGGTGTGCGCTGCGGTCACCGGCCTGGCGCGCGAAGCCGAGCACCTTGATCGCCAGCACCGGGAACACGCAGGGCATCAGGTTCAGCAGCAGACCGCCGACCAGCGCGCCGATCAGCGCCATCCAGAAGCTGCCGGCGGCGGGGGTGGCAGGGGCGGCTGAGCCGGCCGCTGCGGCATTGCCCGCCAGCGCCGCCTGCAGCGCCGGCGAGACTTCGGTCCGCGCCACGGCGGCCGGCCAGGTGCCGCTGACCGGCGCCTCGGCGCGCCATGCCACCGGCTGCCCGGCCGCCCGATCGGCCGCGGCCAGCGCCACCACCACCGGCATCGCGTCCGGGCTGGCGCTGCGCTGCTCGGCGAGGGGCATTGCGGCTGTCCAGGTGTCGCCGTCCCAGGCCTGCGTCCAGTCCTTGCCCGACACCGCGGCGGTGCGGATCACCTCGCCGGTTTCGGGGAAGAAGTCGAGCGTCTTGCCGCGTGCTGCGGCCGGCAAGCCTTCGAGCCGCACCTTGAGTGTCTGACCGTCCACCTCGATCGCGCCCGGCTGGCGCAGCGCCACCGGTTCGGCCGCCCGCGCCGCGTCGAACTCGGCCTTGTGCAGGGCGGTGGAGCCCTGCAGCGGCAGCGTCAGGGCGAACTCACCGTCCTCGGGAATGCATTCCTTGCGACAGACCAGCCAGGAGGCCTTGAGCCTGATCTCGGCGCCCGGCGTGCCCGCCAGCGTCGCCGGTGGCTGGAAATTGGACGCCACCGTCAGCGGCACCGGCAGCAGCACCGTGCCTTCGTAGCCGTAGTTGGCCAGCGTACCGACCGGGATCTTGGTCGGCACCGGCCAGGCGATGTCGCCGGCCGTGATGCCGGCCGGCAGCGTGAACGCCAGCTCGGTCGGCAGGCCCGAATCGCCCGCATTTTTCCAGTAGGTGTGCCACTCGGGCTGGTGCGTGATCTGCAACCCGACCTGGACCGGCGCACCGGGCGACACGCCATCGGGCGCATGGGCGATGAGCTCGGCGCGCACATGCGGCGTCGTCACCACTGCGCTGGTCTTCGGCGCCAATTGCGCGGCAGCCGGCATGCAGAGGGTGCAGGCCGCTATCAAAAGCGTAGCGAGAGGGGCGCGGAGCGGGATCATGCCGAAGGTCGGAGCGCCGGGCTCGTCAGGAAGTTCCGGGCGCATGTGGCGGCCATCAGGCGGCCCAGCCAAGCACGACGCGTCGGCTGTTGGCGCTCTTCTTCTCGATCTTGGTCACCACCACCGCGCCGATCTCCGACGTGTTTGCAACGTGCGTGCCACCGCAGGGCTGGAAGTCGATCTGTTCATCGCGCCCGATCCGGATCGTGCGCACGGTGCCGGTGCCGCGCGGCGGTTGCACGCTCATGCTCTTGACCAGCGCCGGGTTGGCGTCGAGCTCGGCGTCGGTGATGGCGCCCACCACCAGCGGATGGGCGGCACCGACCAGCTGCGCCAGGCCGGCGGTCAGCGCCTCCTTGTCGAGCGGGTCGGTCATGTGGAAGTCGAGCCGCGCGTACTCGGGCGTGATCGAGCAGCCGTTCACCGGCTGCGGCACCAGGTGGCAGAGCAGGTGCGTCGCGGTATGGAATCGCATGAGCTTGTGGCGGCGTTCCCAGTCGATGCGGGCCGTCACGGCATCGCCGGGCTTCAGCGCCGCGAGCATTTCGGCCTGTGCCGCAGCATCGGTCAGGGGCAGGTGCAGGATCTCTTCGGTCGGCTTGCCCTCGGCGTCCTTCGCCTTGCGCGAGTCGGCAATGGCGAGCTCGCGGCCGTCTGCCAGCACAAGCACCCCGCTGTCGCCGGCCTGGCCGCCGCCGAGCGGATAGAACACCGTGCGGTCGAGCACGATGCCCGCGTCGTCGATGCGCACGATGCGGGCTTCGCATTGGCGCAGGTAGGCGTCGGCGCGGAACAGGTCGTCGGTCATGGCCCGATGGTACCGGCGCCGCGGTTTTGGGGCTCGACCACGCCGGAATGCGCCCGCAGCCGACAGTGGCGGGGCGCAGACGAGGGCAGAGTCGGGGCTTCAAGGAGACATTGCATGGTTCGAAATCCTTCCGTTCTGCTGCTGGCCGCCGTGCTGCTGGCCGGCTGCGGCGAAACCGCCAGGCTCCCGTTCGAGGCCGGCACCGGCCCCAAGCCCGAGTTGCCGCCGCCTAACAAGACGCTGTTCCCCACCGTCAACATCGCGCCGGCCATGGGCTGGACGGACACGCAGGGCCCGGCCGCGCTGCCCGGCTTCAAGGTCACGGCGCTGGCGCGCAACCTCGACCATCCACGCTGGGTCTACGTGCTGCCGAACGGCGACGTGCTGGTGGCCGAGAGCAACAAGCCGCCCAAGCCCGAGGGCGCGCGGGATGGCGGCGGCGGCATCTTCGACCGCATCAAGGGCATGGTGCAGGGCTTCATCATGAAGCGCGCTGGCGCCGGCGTGCCGAGCGCCAACCGCATCACGCTGCTGCGCGATGCCGATGGGGACGGCGTCGCCGAGGTGCGCACCGTGTTCGCGCAGAGCCTCACGTCTCCGTTCGGCATGGCGCTGGTCGGCAACGAGCTGTTCATCGCCAATGCCGATGCGCTCGTGAAGGTGCCGTACACCGAGGGCCAGACCTCTGCCGGCGGCCCGCCGGTCAAGGTGACCGACCTGCCGGCCGGCATCAACCACCACTGGACCAAGAACGTCATCGCCAATGCCGACGGCAGCAAGCTCTATGTGACGGTCGGCTCCAACAGCAACATCGGCGAGAACGGCTTCCCGGCCGAGGAAGGCCGCGCCGCGATCTGGGAGGTCGACCGCGCAACCGGCGCCAAGCGCCTGTTTGCCGGCGGTCTGCGCAACCCTAACGGGCTGGGCTGGGAGCCGGAAACGAAGGCGCTGTGGACGGTGGTGAACGAGCGCGACGAGATCGGCAGCGATCTGGTGCCCGACTACCTGACTTCCGTGAAGGAGGGCGCTTCCTACGGCTGGCCTTGGAGCTACTGGGGCGGCAACGTCGACATTCGCGTGCAGCCGCAGCGGCCCGAACTGGTCGCGCAGGCCGTCGCGCCCGACTATGCGCTCGGCACCCATGTGGCGCCGCTGGGGCTGGCGTTCTCGGACACCCGCGGCATGCCGGCGGAATTTGCGAGCGGCGTTTTCGTCGGCGAGCACGGCTCCTGGAACCGCAAGCCGCTATCGGGCTACAAGGTGGTGTTCGTGCCCTTCATCGGCGGCCGGCCGAGCGGCCCACCGAAGGACTTTCTGACCGGTTTCCTGAGCGCGGATGAGAAAGCCATGGGCCGACCGGTCGGCGTGGCGCTCGACAAGGGCGGAGCGTTGCTGGTGGCCGACGACGTGGGCAACACCGTCTGGCGCGTGTCCCGCAGCAGCAACAAGCAGTAGACGCTGCCGCTGAGACACCGGGCTTGCTAGAAGCCCTGCAGCACCACCTTGCCCTGCGCTGTGCCGCTTTCGATCAGCGCATGCGCCTTCTTCAGATTGGCCGCATTGATGGCGCCGAAGCTCGCATTGGCCGTGGTGCGTACCTTGCCCGTGTCGACCAATGCCGCCACCTCGGCCAGCAGCTTGCCTTGTTCGGCCATGTCCGGCGTTTCGAAGCGCGACCGCGCGAACATCATTTCCCAGTGCAGCGAGAGGCACTTGGTCTTGAGTGGCATCACGTCCAGCGTGGGCATGTCGTCGATCACCGCGATCGCGCCTTGTGGCTTGAGCGATTCGATGATCTGCGCGTAGTGCAACTGCGTCTGCGTGAGGCTCGCGACCATGTCGACCTCGCCCAGGCCCGCCGCCTTGAGCTCTGCAGCCAGCGGCTTCGAGTGGTCGATCACCGCGTGCGCGCCGAGGTCGAGGCACCACTGGCGTGTCGCGGCGCGCGACGCAGTCGCCACCACCTTGAGCTGCGTGAGCTGGCGTGCCAGCTGAATGAGGATCGAGCCGACGCCGCCGGCGCCGCCGACCACCAGCAGTGTCTGCCCCGCGCCGCCGTCCTTCGGCACGCCGAGGCGCTCGAACAGCAGTTCGTAGGCGGTGATGGTGGTGAGCGGCAGCGCGGCCGCCTGGGCATCGTCCAGCGTTCTTGGCGCCAGCGCGACGATGCGCTCGTCCACCGCATGCAACTCGCTGTTGGCGCCGGGCCGGGTGATCGAACCGGCGTAGTAGACGCGGTCGCCGACCTTGAAGCCGATGACGCCGGCACCGATCGCTTCGACGGTGCCGACTGCGTCCCAGCCCAGCACCTTGGCCCGGCCGGCCTCGGGCGCCGCGTTCTTGCGCACCTTGGTGTCGACCGGGTTGACCGAGATGGCCTTCACGCGCACCAGCAGGTCGCGCGGGCCGGGCGTCGGATCGGGCAGGGTCAGGTCTTGCAGCGAGTCCGCGTTGTCGATCGGAAGCGCTTGGTAGTAGCCGATGGCTCTCATGGGAAGTAGTCCTTTCTGAAACAGATGCCTGGACTGTAGGATGCCAAGCAAGAGTTGATAAGACGGCTTAGAAAAGCATCACTTTCAAATGGCAATTGAAAATATCGCGGATCTGCAGGTGCTGGTGCACACCGCGCGCGGCGGCACGCTGACGGCCGCCGCCCGCGCGCTCGGAATCACGCCGGCTGCTGCCAGTGCGACGTTGAAGCGGCTCGAAGCGCAGCTCGGTGCGCGACTGTTCGAGCGCTCGACGCGCGCTATGCGCCTGACGCCGCAAGGCCAGACCCTGCTCGACTACGCGGGCCGCGCCTTCGAGCTGCTGGCGGAAGGCGAATCGCTGGTGGCCGCCGACGGCGGTGCGCTCGTCGGCACGGTGCGCGTGGCCGCGCCATCGGATCTCACACGCCGGGTGCTGATGCCCTGGTTCGACGAATTCCTTTTGCTCCACCCCGGCGTCCAGCTCGCGCTGTCGATCGGCGACCGTCCGCTCGACGTGACGCGCGACGAGGTCGATGTCGCGCTGCGCTACGGCCTGCTGGCCGATTCGCGTCTGGTGGCACGGCGCCTGGCCGAGGCGCGACCGGTGCTGTGCGCGTCGCCCGACTACCTGCGCCGCCATCCGGCACCGCAGGCGCCGCACGACCTGTTGCAGCACAACTGCCTGACCTTTCACCGCGGCGGCCGACGCCAGCGACTCTGGCGTTTTCTGCGCGACGGACAATGGACGCAAGTGCGCGTCGATGGCGATCGCAGCGCCGACGACGCCTCGCTCGCACGCCAGTGGGCGCTGGCCGGCGTCGGCATCACCTTCAAATCCGAACTCGACGTGCAGCAGGACGAAGCAGCCGGCCATCTGGTACGGCTCTTGCCTGACTGGGACACCGAGCCTTATCCCTTGCATGCGCTGTTGCCCAGTGGTCGCTTCGTGCCGGCGCGTGTACGGGCGCTGGTGGACTTCCTGGCCCGTAAATTCGAACCCACACTGTCTGCACCTTCATGAGCAAGCCGCGATCCGCCCCTTCGACCACGCCCAACCTGCGCGTTTCCGCGAGCGGCGTGCACGGCCTCGGTGCCTACGCGACCCGGCCGCTGCCGGCCGGCGCCTTCCTGGGGCTCTACGAGGGGCGGCGCTACACCCCGGCGCAGATTGCCGCCAAGACCTGGGATGACAGCCTGACCTACCTGTTCAAGCTGTCGAACGACGAAACCATCGACGGCGCCAAGGGCGGCAACGCCACGCGCCACCTCAACCATTCGTGCGACCCCAACTGCGAGGCCGTCGAAGACTACGACGAGGCCGGTCGCATGGTGCTCCGGTTCCAGACGCTGGTGGAGGTCGATGCCGGCGACGAGTTGTTCATCGACTACAGCCTCACGGCAGACGATGGCTCCTCGCCCGCGGACTACCTGTGCTACTGCGGCACCGATGCCTGCCGGGGAACGATGTTGGCCGCGGCCGATGCGGATGTCGACGAAGCGGCCGGCTGACCGCGGCGCCGCTTCGCGGCCTCACGCCGGCGCGTGGCAGGCCACGCAGAACTTGTTGCCGTCGGGGTCGCGAAAGTAGGCGCCGTAGTAGTGCGCGTGGTACTGCGGCCTCGGGCCCGGCGCGCCTTCGCAACTGCCGCCATGGTCGAGTGCTGCCTGGTGTGCGGCATGCACGGCCGCACGGCTCGGCGCCGCGAAAGCCACCATCTGCCCGTTGCCCGGGGCGTGCGGCTGGCCGTTCCAGGGCTTGCAGATCACGAAGAAGGGCCGCGATCGATCAGCGCTGTGCCAGCCGGCCCAGGGCTTGTCGCGTTCGCAGAAGCGAAGCTCGACACCGAGGCTGGCCATCACGGCGCTGTGAAAAACCAGTGCGCGCTCGAAATCGCTGACGCTGACGAAGACATGTGAAAACACGGTCGGCTCCTCGGTCGGGCATTGCAGGGGGTCGGTCCGCGGGACTGCACGGCTCTAAGATCGCGGGCATGAATCCCTCCGATCGCACGCCTCTGCCCAGCCGCTTCTGGGCCGACCTCACGACGCGCGATTTTGCCGCGCTCGACCCGGCCCGCACGGTTGCGGTGCTGCCGCTCGGCGCCACCGAGCAGCACGGCCCGCATCTGCCGCTCGGCGTCGATACCCGGCTGGTCGACGGCATCGTCTCGGCGGCGCTGCCGCAGCTGGCCGCCGATCTGCCGGTGCTGTTTTTGCCCACCCAGGCGATCGGCCTGAGCCCCGAGCACGCGCGCTTCGCCGGCACGCTCACGCTCTCGTCGGAAACGCTGATCCGGTTGTGGAAGGACATCGGCGCCGGCGTCGCGCGTGCCGGCGTGAAGAAGCTGGTGCTGTTCAACGCGCATGGCGGGCACGTCGGTGCGATGGACATCGTTGCGCGCGAACTGCGCGAGGCACACGACCTGATCGTCTACAGCGTGAGTTGGTTCAACCTGCCGCTGGGCCAGGCCAACGCGCAGTTCAGTGCCGAAGAGCACCGCTTCGGCGTGCATGCGGGGGAAGTCGAGACCTCGATGATGCTGGCGCTGCACGCGCCGCTGGTGCGCACCGATGCAGCGCAGGATTTCACATCGAGCGCCCGGCAGCGCGCGGCCGACTACGCGATCCTCGGCAACGGCAAGAGCGCCAAGCTCGGCTGGGCCATGCAGGACTACAACGCGCACGGTGCGGCCGGCAATGCGGCGGCGGCGACGGCCGACAAGGGCCGCCAGGTGGTCGAGGCGGCGGCGGCGCAACTGGCGTTGCTGCTTGGTGAAGTCGCCTCATTGCCGCTCTCCACGCTGGCGTCCTGACGAGCGGCGACAATCGGAGCCGAATGACGACCGATACCGCCCCCGCCCCCGCCGCTTCGCGCGCCCCCCAAAAACGCAAGCCGCGCCCCGACGGCCCGCCGCCCCAGGCGCAAGCCCAGGGCGCGAAGCGTGCCCGCAAGCCGCATCCCACGCTCGAACTGCTGTTCGGCCTGTACCCCGATCTGTTCGGCGCGCGCTTCCTGCCGCTGCAGCGCGGCGTGTTCCAGGCGCTGCTGGAAAAACACCCCGAGGTGTTCCAGCGCGACGAACTCAAGGTCGCCCTGGGCCTGCACACGCGATCGACCAAGTACCTGGAGCGCGTGGCGGCCGGCGACAAGCGGCACGGCCTCGACGGTCAGCCGGTGGAAGACGTGGCACCCGAGCATGTGCACCACGCCATCCTCGAGGTGTTCAAGCGCCGCCAGGCGCGCACTGCCGACGATCTGCGCCCGCAGGTGCGCAAGCAATTGCTCGCCGCCTTCGAGCGCTCGGGCCTGGCGCGCGAGGACTATCTGGCGCTGGTGCGCGGACAGGACGCGGCCACCAACGAACTGGTCGACGAGGCGTTTGCCGAACTGGCGGCGCAGGTTGCCAAGCGCGAGGCGCTGCAACGCGCCTTTGCCGCCAGCGGCAAGTCGGTCGCCGAGTTTGCCGACATGTACGGGCTCGACCCGCGCGAAGTCGGCCGCACGCTGTCGGTCTGAGCTCAGCCCACCAGCTGCGCCGGAACGGTTTCGGCCTCCCGGTCCGGAATGGTGCCATCGGGGCGCTCGAAGGTGCCGATCAGCAAGCCGCTCGCGATCGCGCGTTCGCGCAGCCGGTCGATCAGTTCGTCGCGGCCCGGCGTTTCGCTGAATCCCGGGCCGTCGCGCAGCGCGAACACCTGGAACGCATAGCGGTGCACGCCATGGCCCGGCGGCGGATCCGGTGGCAGCCAGGCGCCTTGCAGGTACGAGTTTCGCCCCATGTGCAGCCCTGCGCCGTCCTGCTCCGCACTGGGCATCGCAGCTTCGGCCAGGGTGCCGTCGCGTGTCGGCAGGTCGACCACGATCGCATGCACCAGCGGGTTGGGCGTGGGTGAGTCGGCATCTTCCACCAGCAGCACCACCGTGCTGGCTTCCGGCGGCAGCAGGCGCCAGGCGAGCGGCGGCGACACGCCCTCGCCGTCGGCGGTGTAGCGCCCGGGCATCGGCGCATGGTCGGCGAAGGCCAGGCTGCTGACCTCGATCGTGGCCATGCCGGCCCGCAGGCCCAGGGTGTTGAAGACGATCTTGTCGAGGCCCGCGCGCAGGTCGTGCAGCGCATGGCCGATGGCATCGGGAAGCTTTTCGAGCATGGAACGCACCGGGAGTGGAGCCTCCGGTATAGCGCCAGTCCGCAGGCAGGTCTGTAGGACGCACGTCTACGCAAGTCGGTTGCGGATGCCGTCACTGCCGGCCGCCGGCTTGCGTTAAGTTTTTCTTCATGTTGAATCCGCCTGCCGCACTCCCCATCGTCCCCGCGCAAGCGCGCGCGACCACCGGCGTCGCCGGACTCGACAACGTGCTGGGCGGCGGGCTGCCGACCCGCCATGTCTACCTGGTCGAAGGCACGCCAGGCGCCGGCAAGACCACGCTCGGCCTCCAGTTCCTGCTGGCCGGCCGCGCGGAAGGCGACAAGGGGCTCTACATCACGCTGTCGGAAACGGCGCAGGAGTTGGCCATCGTGGCCGCCTCGCACGGCTGGACGCTCGACGGCATCGAGGTGTTCGAGCTGGTGAGCGAGGAAGGCTTGAGCCCCGATGCTGAACAGTCGATCCTCTACACCTCCGAGGTCGAGCTCGGCGAAACCACCCGCGCCGTGATGGCGGCCGTCGAGCGGCTGAAGCCGACGCGGCTGGTGTTCGACAGCCTGTCCGAGATGCGCATGCTGGCGCAGGATCCGCTGCGGTATCGGCGCCAGATCCTCGCGCTCAAGCACTTCTTCGCCTCGCGCAACTGCACGGTGCTCATGCTGGACGACATGAGTTCGGAAGGCGGCGACCTGCAACTGCACAGCATCGCGCACGGCGTCATCGCGCTCGAACAGGTGGTGGGCGACTACGGCCCGGTGCGCCGGCACCTGCGCGTGGTCAAGATGCGTGGCGTGCCCTACCGCGGCGGCGCACACGACCTGACGCTCGACACCGGCGGCATCCACGTCTACCCGCGCCTGATCGCAGCCGAGCACCGCGGCGACGTGGCGTCCACCCCGGTCGGCACCGGCACCCCGGCATTCGACCGGATCCTGGGCGGCGGGCTCTCGCGCGGCAGCAACACCTTGCTGATCGGCCCGTCAGGGGTCGGCAAGACCACTACCGCGATGTCGGCGGTGGTGGCGGCGCTGAAGCGCGGAGAACGCGTCCAGTACTACCTGTTCGACGAGGGCCTGGGCACGTTGCTGCACCGCTGCAAGGCGCTCGGCATGGATGTCAGGCCGGCCATCGAGGAAGGCCGGCTGCGGCTGATGCCGCTCGACCCGGCCGAAGTCTCGCCGGGCCGTTTCTCGAACATGGTGCGCCATGCGGTCGAGACGGACAGCGCCGCCATGGTGGTGATCGACAGCCTGAACGCCTACATGCAGTCGATGCCGGGCGCCAAGTTCCTGCTGCTGCAGATGCACGAACTGCTGAGCTACCTGAACCAGCGCGGGGTCGTGACCCTGCTGGTGCTCGGCCAGCACGGCCTGGTGGGGGAAGGCCGCAGCGATGTCGACCTGAGCTATCTGTCGGATGCGATCGTGCTGTACCGGTTCTTCGAGTCGCAAGGCATGCTGCGCAAGGCGATGTCGGTGGTCAAGAGCCGCACCAACCACCACGAGCTCAGCATCCGCGAGTTCCGCCTCGGCCAGGGCGGCGTGGAGGTCGGGCCGCCGCTGACCGACTTCGAGGGTGTGCTGTCCGGTGTGCCGTCCTACCGTGGCGCCATACCGATGCTGGGCGACCGGGCAACGGCGTCCCGCTGATGGAGCGCCGCGTCCTCATCCATGCGCCGCGCGGCCGCGATGCGGCCGTGATCCGCAGTGTGGTCGAGGGCATGAAGCTGGGTGCCGTGGTGTGCGGGTCGGCCGCCGACATCCTGAACCTGCTCGGCCAGGGTGCGTCGGCCGCGGTCATCACCGAAGAATCGATCGCCCTGGTGCCGGACGAGCCGTTGCGCGAATGGCTCGTGACGCAGCCGAGCTGGTCGGATTTCCCGTTCATCGTACTGGCGGCGCGCGAGGTGGCACACCGCACGCACCATGCCCTGGCGGCGCTGCAGTCGCTCGGCAACGTGATCCTGCTCGAGCGGCCGGTGCATTCCGAAACGCTGGCGCGCGCGATCGATGCAGCGGTGCGCGCGCGCAGCCGGCAGTACGCCACCCGCATGCATCTGACCCAGCTCGACGAGGCGCGCGCCGACGTGGAGCGGCTGAACCGCGAACTCGAGGAGCGCATCACGGCGCGCACGCGCGAACTGGCCGGCGCCAACGACCGGCTGATGGCCGAGATCGCCGAGCGCGAGCGGGCCCAGGCCGCGTTGCTGCAGGGCCAGAAGATGGAGGCGATCGGCCGGCTCACCGGCGGCATCGCGCACGATTTCAACAACCTGCTGCACGTGGTCAACATGAACCTCGACCTGGTCGCGCGCGTGGCCAAGGACCAGAAGGTGCTGTCGATCAGCGGGCGGGCCAAGGCCGCGGTCGGCAAGGGCGCCAAGCTCACCGGCCAGCTGCTTTCGTTCGCGCGCAACCAGTCGCTGCTGCCGCGGCTCACCGATGTCAACGCGCTGATGCTCGGCATGCAGGAGCTGGTGGCGGTGTCGGTCGGGCCGGGCATCACGGTGCAGGTCGAGGCCAGCGATCGGCCGGCCTGGGCTGTGCTCGACGCGAGCCAGCTCGAGATGGCGGTGCTGAATCTGGCGGTCAATGCGCGCGATGCGATGCCCGCCGGCGGCATGCTGGCCGTGTCGATCCGGCTGGTGCCGGCCGGATCGGCCGGAGAGCAGGTCGTGGTGGCCGTCACCGACACGGGCGTCGGCATCGCGCCGCACCTGCTGACCAAGGTGTTCGACCCCTTCTTCACCACCAAGCCGGTCGGCAGCGGCACCGGGCTGGGCCTGAGCCAGGTCTACGGGTTTGCGCGGCAGTCCGGCGGCTCGGCCACGTTGCGCAGCGAGGTGGGACGGGGCACCACCGTGGAGATGCACTTCCCCGCCTCCAGCGACCGGGCAGTGCCCGATCAGACCGCAGCGCCCGTCGCCAGTGCCGACGATGCGGTGTCGCGCTACCGTGTGCTGGTGATCGAGGACGACAGTGAGGTTCGGCGCGTGATCGTCGAAAGCCTGCAACTGCTGGGCTATGCCGTAACCGAGTCGTCCGATGGTGCCAGCGGGCTTGCCCAGCTCGCAGCGGCCCCGCAGGATCTGCTGGTGGTCGACTACGCAATGCCGGGGCTCAACGGTGCAGAGGTGATTGCCCGCGCACGCGAGATGGTGCGCGACATCCCGGTGGTGCTGGCCACAGGCTACGCCGACATGGCCGCGGTCGGGCGGGTGCTGGGCACCCAGTCGATCCTGATCAAGCCCTTCGATATTTCCACGCTTGGCAGCGCCGTGGCCAAGGCGCTGCCGACGGCGGCTCCGCTATCATGAATCTGCCCCCGGACGCACCGCGTCCTCAATCAACCTGCCAAGGGAAATCATGAGCATCATCTGGACCATCCTGATCGGTTTCGTCGTGGGTCTGATCGCACGCGCCGTCAAGCCGGGCGACGACTCGGCCGGCTTCATCGTGACCACGCTGATCGGCATCGCAGGTTCGTTCGGTGCCACCTACCTCGGCCAGGCCATGGGCTGGTATACGGTCGGCGAGACCGCGGGCTTCATCGTCTCGGTGCTCGGCGCGATCGTGCTGCTGATCATCTGGGGCCTGGTCAAGCGCAAGACCTGAGCGCATCGCCGGCAGCGCGATGCCCCGCAAGCCGCGCAGGGCCCACTACCACGTCTACGTGGTCGCACTCGACGACCCGGTCTGGAACAGCCCGCGCTTTCGCCGCGCCAATCCCGAGTACCAGCTCGGCAAGCCGTTCGTCTATGTCGGCATGACGGGGCTTGACCCCGACGTCCGGTTCGACAAGCACAAGGCCGGCATCCAGGCGAACACGTTCGTGCGTGACTTCGGCCTGCGGTTGCTGCCCGCGCTTTACGAGCGCTACAACCCGATGGGGTACGACGACGCCAGAGCGATGGAAGTCGAGCTGGGTATTCGCCTGCGCGCGCTGGGCTACGGCGTCTGGCAGGCCTGACCGTGCAGAACTGCACAGTCCAGAGCCCTGCGAAGGGGGTAGAAGCCGTCACTGCATCAGGGCGAACCCCTATGATTTGCCTTTGTAATTAATTGTTGCAAGGGTCAAACAATGTTGATGCACGCGTCGCGCAGAAGATTCGGCCAGGCGGCGGGAGCCATGGCGTTGTTGGGCCTTGCAGGTCCGTTGCGGGCTCAATCCGCGAAGCACCCGGGCACGAATGTGGCCACCACCAAGCTGGTGGTGGGCCAGTCGATCCCGATGACCGGTGCGGCCAACGAGATCGGCATGGCATTCGCTGCCGGCGCCAAGCTGTTCGTGGGGGCCCACAACGAACAGGTCGGCCGTGCGGGCGGCACGGTGCTCGAGCTGCGCCAGCTCGACGATGGCTACCAGGCCGACAAGGCCAAGGCGAATGCCACGAAATTGCTGGCCGACGGCGCCGACGTGCTGTTCGGCTTTGTCGGCACGGCCAGCACCGAGGCCGGCGCGGCGGTCGCGCAGCAGCAGGGCGCGCCGTTCTTCGCGCCGTTCGCCGCGGCCGATGTGCTGCGCAACAAGGCACACGGCAACGTCTTCCACGTGCGGCCGAGCATGGCTGACGAGGCGTTCGCGATGCTGCGGCAATGCAGCACGCTGGGCCAGACCCGCATTGCGGTGGTGGTGGACGACGACGCCATGGGCCGCGCGGCGCTGCAGGCGATCCAGGACGCCGCGACCGAGCTGAAGCTGCCCGCCCCGGTGGCGGTGGCGAAGGTGCAGCCGGGCAGCACGCAGGTCGCGGAAGCGGTCGCGGCCATCGCCAAGGCGCAGCCGCAGGCGATCCTGCAGGCCTCGCTGTCGCAGACCACCTCGGCCTTCGTGCGTGAAATGCGCAAGACCGGCTATGCCAGCGCGCTGATGACGTTTTCGGTGGTGGGCATCGACCCGCTCTACACCTCGCTCGGCAAGGACATTCGCGGCGTGATCATTTCGCAGGTGGTGCCCTCGCCGCGCGAAACCAGCCGCACGGCGATCGTCAAGGAATACCTCGCGGCACTGGCCGATTCCGACCAGATCGCCTCGTACGAAGGTCTGGAGGGCTTCATCGCCGCCAAGTCGCTCGGCGAGGCGGTGCGCCGCGCCGGCCCGGCCCCCACGCGGGCCGCGCTGCTCAAGGCCATGACCGGCATGGTCGACTACGACGTGGGCGGCTTTCGCATCAACCTGCGGCCGCCGCTGCGCGATGCGAACCGCTCGGTGGATCTGGTTTACATCACGGCCGAGGGCCGGGTTCTGCGTTGAGGATGAACGCCATGAAGTTGTATTGCGCACCTGCGCTGGCCTTGCTGCTGGCGCTGGCCGGCACCCCCGCACTGGCCCAGGTGCACCGCTGCGTCGACGCCAACGGCAAGGTGTCTTTTTCCGACACCGTGTGCAACGGCGAACGCGCGCAGAAAGTGTTCGGCAGCGATGCCTCGGCGCGCGGCTGGACGGTCGAGCCCTACCGCCCGCCGGCGTCGGCCGGCACCGCGCAGGTCGCCAAGGCCGCTGCGCCGGCGAGCAAATAGGCGCTCATCGGCGCTCATGCGCCGATCGTTGCCTCTTCATGAGTACGTGACCCACTTTTCGTAGGCCGGGCCGTCGAGGTGCGGCAGCGTGTTGTAGGTCACGAGCATGTGGCGCTTGGGCGTGAACGCGAACTCGGTGACCGATGTGTTGCGAATGCGCAGGTTGAGTTCGATCGTGGTTTCGGCGCTGGTGCCCAGCACCTGGCCGACCGCGGTCGAGATTGGCCCGCCGCTCGACACCACCAGCACCCGGGCGCCATGGTGCCGCGCGCGCACATGGTCGAGCGCGGTGGTCACGCCGGCCAGAAAATCGACATAGCTCGGCATGCCTGCCGGCTCGGTCTTGCCCTGCATCCAGGCGGCGAGGCCGTCGCGCAGCAGCCGGAAATGCTTGCGGTAGAGCTCGGGCGTGTCGGCTTTGGGCAGCTTCTCGGGATGGATCGTCGCCACGATGGCTTCGCTGTCGTATTCGTTCAGGCCTGGCCACGGCAGCACGTCATCGCGGGTGAGTCCCAGGCCCTTGGCGATGCCCTCCCAGGTTTGCCGGTGCCGCTTGAGGGTGCCGGTGATCACCGCGTCAAAGGTCATGCCGCGCTCGCGCCAGTACGCGCCGAGCCGCTCGCTTTGCCGTTGGCCGAGCTCGCTCAGGTTGTCGTAGTCCGCCGCGCCGAAAGAAGCTTGTCCGTGGCGCACGAGGTAGAGGTTTCCCATGAGGACGATTCTGGCAAAGCGCAGCGGCGCCGCTTGTCCCGGCTGCGACGGGCGGAACTTGGGGCTGTGGCGCCGAGTCCCAATGCGATGCCCGCCCACACACCCCATCCTCTGCGGCGCCGCGCCCTCGGCGCCGCGCTGGTCGTCATGCCTGCGCTCTGGCTCGGTGCGCGGGCGCAGCAGCCCGCGGCGCCGCGGCGCCTTTTGACGCCGGCGCAGACCGAGGGGCCGTTCTATCCGATCGAGCTGCCGGCCGATACCGACCCGGACCTGCTGCACAACGGCAGCCGCGCGCCATACCGCGGCGGCCAGCCGGCTTGGGTCGACGGCACGGTGAGCGACACCGAAGGCCGGCCGGTGGCCGGCGCGCAGGTCGAGATCTGGCAGTGCGACGAGCATGGCCACTACCATCATCCCGGCGACGGCAACCGGGCCGATGCGGCGTTTCAGGGGTTCGGCCGCGTCACGGTCGGTGCCGACGGGCGCTACCGCTTCCGCACGATCCGGCCCGTGCCCTACACCGGCCGCACGCCGCATATCCATGTGAAAGTGAAGCTCGGCACGCGCGAGCTGCTGACCACGCAGCTCTATGTGGAGGGCGACCCCGGCAACGCGCGCGATGGCATCTGGCGCCGGCTCGACGACGCGAGCCGCGCGGCCGTCACGGTGCCGTTCGAGCGTGGCAGCGACGGCCTGCAGGCGCGCTTCCCGATCGTGGTCGCGGCCTGAACTTCATTTCTTCTCCGTGAGTGCAACGCGCACTGCCAGCGCGGCCAGCACGCTGCCCATGACGTAGCGCTGCGCGCGCAGCCAGCCGGTGCTTTGCGACAGCACCGCGGTGATGCTGGCGGCGCCGACGATCATCAGCGTGTTGACCAGCGCGCTGCTCGCGATCTGCGCCGCGCCGAGCTGTGCGCTCTGCCACAGCACCGAGCCGCGCTCCGGGTGAATGAACTGCGGAAAGAACGAGAGATAGAACATCGCGACCTTCGGGTTCAGCAGGTTCGTCAGAAAGCCCATCCGAAACAGCCTGGCCGGCGGGTCGGCCGGCAGCGCGCGGGGCTCGAACGGCGCCGTTCCGCCGGGCTTGACGGCCTGCCAGGCGAGCCACATCAGATAGGCCGCGCCGGCGTAGCGGATTGCATCGAAAGCCAGCGGCACAGCCAGCAGCAGTGCGGTGAGCCCGAGCGCCGCTGCGACCAGGTGCACCAGAAACGCGAGCAGCACACCGCCCAGCGAGACCAGTCCGGCGCGCCGGCCCTGCACCAGCGTGCGCGAGACGCAATAGATCATGTTCGGCCCCGGCGTCAGCGCGAGCAGAAGGGCGGCGAGCGCGAACCAGGCGAGTTCGGAAGCTGCGAGCATGGTCAGAGTCCCTTCGATTCGAGCGTGACGAGGCCGCGCGGCGTGCGCAGCGTGGCCAGGAGATTCGGTGGGCCCTGGCGCAGGTCGATCGCGGTGAAGCCGATCACATCGAGCGCGGCGCGCAGCGTGTCCAGGCGCGGATGCACCGCTGCCAACGCGACCAGTTCGAGTCCCGATGCCGGCATGGTGTCGACCGGGTGCACCGGGCCCCACTGGATCAGGGTGGGCAGCGCGCCGTAGAACAGGCGCTGGCCGTCGTCGCGCACGCTGATCTGCCATTCGAGCAGCCCCGCCGCCGTGGCGCGCGAGGCTTCGAGTAGATGGCCGCGGTCGATGTGCGCCTGCGGATTCGCCAGCGCGTGCAGCGAGGCCTTCGCATCGGGCACGCGCGCCACAAAATGCACGAGTTGCGGCCCGTGCTGCGCGAGCCCGGCCTGCAGGGCCGCATCGTCGAGGTCGAACCAGCGGTGCAGCCCGGCCGCGCGCGTCGGTTGCTTGGCCGGATCGATCGCGATGATCTCGAGGTACGCGCGCGGGAAAGCCGGTGCCGCGATGTTGAGCAGCCGGTTGTGCGTGCCCATGAGTGGGTGCGCGCCGCCGGGGCCGGGCGTCACGCCGAGCGTGGCTTCGCACCACTGCACGCCCTCGTCGAGCGTGCGCGCGGCGATGACCAGGTGGTCGATTTCGGCGGTGAGTGATGCAATCATGGCTACAGTGCCACGTGGCCTTCGATGCACGCCACCGCATCCCCGCCGATCCAGACCTGGCCGGCCGCGTCGCGTTCCACGCTGAGGCGCCCATCGCGTCCCATGCACTGTCCCTGCCCGGCGAGGTAGCGCTCGGGCAGATGGCCGTCGGCAATGAGCCATTGCGCCAGGCTGGCATTGAGGCTGCCCGTGACCGGGTCTTCCTCGACGCCGACCGGCGCCGCGAAGGCGCGCACTTCGAGGCCGATGGCGGCGGGCGCACTACCCGCGAAGGCCCTGGCCTCGCGGTTCGAGCGCGCGATCAGATGGGTCGCCGTGGGCGCCCGGGCGACTGCCGCTACGCCCACTTTTTGCCCGAGTTCCTTGAGCGTGCGGTGATCGGGCTTGAGCGCCAGCACCGCGTCCACGTCGTCCAGCAGCAGCCCGAGCCAGACCGGCCCGTTGTCCAGCAACTGCGCGGCCACGATCTGCTGCGCCTTCAGGCCCAGCGCGGCGGCCACCCTGGCCAGCACGCTCGGGCTCGGTGAGCTGCGCTGGAGCGGCGGCGCGGCAAAGGCCAGGCGCTCGCCCTCGCGCCGGATCGGGATCAGGCCGGCCTTGCACTCCTGCACGATCCGGTCGGCTGCCTTGGGCTTGCCGCCGGCCTTCAGCCACGCATGGCAACTGCCGAGCGTCGGATGGCCTGCGAACGGCAGCTCGCCGCCGGGCGTGAAGATGCGCACGCGGTAGTCCGCGCTCGGCACGGTCGGCGGCAGCAGGAAGGTGGTTTCCGACAGGTTCGTCCATTGCGCAAAGCGCTGCAGCTGCGCATCGTCGAGGCCGCTGCCGTCGAGCACCACGGCCACAGGGTTGCCGCGGTAGGGCACCGCGGTGAACACATCGATCTGCTGGAAGGGGCGGGTTTTCATCCGGGATGTCATTCGAGGGGGAGATCCAGCACACCGCGTGCGCCGGAGCGCGCCTTCAGTTCGGCGAACCAGCGCTCCACGTTGGGCCAGGCCGGGTGCGTGTACTCGGCGGCTGGCAGGCCGAACCAGCGGTGCGCCTCGCAGCCGAGCGGAATGTCGGCCATCGTGAAGTTGTCGCCCAGCATGAAGCGGCGCGTGGCCAGGTGCGCGTCGAGCATCGCGAACAGCGGTTCGGTTGCGGTCACCGAGCGCGCAATCACCGCGAGATCGCGTTCGGCTGGCGGCACGCGGATCCATTGCCGGAAGGCGCCGGCGCTGGCGGGGTTCAAGGTGGTCTGCTGCCAGTCCATCCAGCGCTCGGCATCGAAGCGTTCGGCCAGCAGGTCGGGGTAGAGCCGGCCCGAGGAGTGCTTTGCGCACAGGTAGCGCACGATCACGTTCGATTCCCACAGCACCACGCGCTCGGCGCCTTCGCCGTCGTCGATCACCGGCACCAACGCGTTCGGATTCAGCGCAATGTATTCGGGCGTCTGCACCACGCCGTACTGGCCGCCGGCCTCGGTACGCTGGAAGTCGAGCGCAAGCTCCTGCGCGCACCAGACCACCTTGCGCACGTTGATCGAGCTGATGCGGCCCCAGATGTTGAGCATGTCGTTTCCTTTTTCGGGGTCAGCGGGTGGCGGGTCGCGAGGCCGAGCCTCCGATCATGGCGCGGTTGCCGGTTCTGCGGGCTGCAAGTGTGGCGTGAGGTGGGACAGTGCGCGGGCCACGTACGCCTCCTTTTCGCCCACGGGCGCAACGTAGTGCAGTGCGCTGGCGGCTGCGTCGATGCCCTCGCTGCGCGCGATGATCCATGCGGCCAGGTAGGGTGCAGCCAGGCAGCCGCCGGCGGTCGCGACGTTGCCCTTCGCGAAGAAGGGCTGGTTGAGCACTTCGACCCCGGCCTCTTGTACCCAGGGCTTGGTCGTGAGATCTGTGCATGCCGGCACCTTGCCCAGCAGCCCCAGCTTGGCGAGCAGCAGTGTGCCGGAGCACTGGGCGCCGATCAGCTGGCGTGCGGGGTTCATCTTGCGCAGCGCGTCCATGATCGCCGCGTCGGCCGCGATCTCGCGCGTGCGAATGCCGCTGCCGACGATCACTGCGTCGGCCGCAACCGCCTCGGCCAGTGTCGCCGTGGCATGCACGGTGATGCCGTTCATGGAGGTGACGGCCGCGGTTGGTGCCGCGAGCGTGACGCGCCAGCCGGCCTTCTTGACGCGGTTCAGCACGCCCAGCGCGATCAGCGAGTCGAGTTCGTTGAAGCCGTCGAAGGTAAGGATGGCGATATGCATCGTGACGTGCCCCTGCGTCGTGACTCAGACCGGTTCGGGCGCGAGTTTGCGTTCGCCAAGCAGCGCCAGTTCTTCGCGCAGCGTCTGCGCCAGTGCGGCAATGGCGATGTCGATCTCGTCGACGTTCGCGGTCACGAACGACAGGCGCATGGTGCGCGGATCGCCCTGGCCCGCGTAGAACGGCGCGCCCGGCACGAAGGCCACGTTGCGCTCGACCGCCTTGGGCAGCAGCGCCACCGTGTCGATGCCCTCTGGCATGCGCAGCCACAGGAACATGCCACCCGCGGGCACGTTGAACTTCACGTCCAGCCCCTTCATCTCGCGCTGCAACGCAGCCACCATCGCATCGCGCTGGCGCTTGTAGAGCGCACGGATCGTCGGCACGTGGCGATCGAGAAAGTTGTCCTTCATCACCGACGACACCATGCGCTGCGTGAAGATCGGTGTGTGCAGGTCGACCGCCTGCTTGGCCTGCAGCAGCTTGGGGTAGACGGCCTTCGGTGCCACCAGAAACCCGAGCCGCAAGCCCGGCGCCAGCACCTTCGAGAACGAGCCCAGGTAGATGCAGCCTTCCGGGTTGCGTGCGGTCAACGGCAGCGGTGGCGCTTCGTCGAACCAGAGTTCGCCGTAGGGGTTGTCTTCGACGATCGGCAGGCCCGCTTTCGCGGCCGCCTGCGACACCGCCGCGCGACGCGCTTCGGTCATGGTGCGGCCGGTCGGGTTCTGGAAGTTGGGCAGCAGGTAGACGAAGCGCGCATCCGCGGCCTTGGCGAACAGGTCGTCGACGATCACGCCTTCATCGTCGCTCGCCACGCTCACCGGCACCGGCTCCATCGGGCCGAAGGCCTGCAGCGCACCGAGGTAGGTCGGCGTTTCGACCAGCACCGTGCTGCCCGGATCGAGCAGCACCTTGGCCACCAGGTCCAGCCCCTGTTGTGAGCCGGTGGTGATCAGCACCTGCGCCGGGTCGACGTTCCACGGCAGCATGTCGGCCACCGCCTGGCGCAGCGGGCCGTAGCCTTCGCTGGCGGCGTACTGGAGCGCGGCCTGGCCGTCGTTGTGCAGGACCTCGGCGCAGGCATCGGCAAAGGCCTGGATCGGGAAGGTCTTGGGCGAGGGCAGGCCGCCGGCCAGGCTGATGATGCCGGGGCGCTCGGTGACCTTGAGAATCTCGCGCAGCACCGACGGGTTCATCTTCTCGGCGCGGGCGGCCAGCTTCCAGTTCAGGGGGGTCATGTGTTGTTCTCCGTTCGGTGGGTCAGTGAGTCAGCAAAGGATATAGCGAGGCCACCAGCGCCAGCGCGGCGAGGGTGTTGAAGACACGCAGGAAGGCGGGCCGCTGCAGGTGCCGGCGCATGCTGCTGCCGAACAGCGCCCATGAGCCGGTGCTGGGCATGTTGATGATGCCCATCACGCCGACCAGCGCCATCAGCTGCCACAGCGAATGGTGGGCCGGCAGGTAAGTGGTGATGGCGCCGAGCGCCATCACCCAGGCCTTCGGGTTGACCCATTGGAAGGCGGCCGCGGCGGCAAAGCCCATGGGGCGCGCCCGCGGGGCCTCGCCCGCGGCCGCATCGGCGACCGGCTTGCTGCGAAAAATCTTCCAGGCCAGATACAGCATGTAGGCGCCGCCCGCGTAGCGCATCACGGTGTAGAGCACCGGGTAGCGCTCGAACACCGTGCCGAGCCCCATGCCCATCAGCACGATCATCAGGCAGAAGCCCACCGTGATGCCCGTCATGTGCGGCAGCGATCGGGCCAGGCCGAAGTTCACGCCGGACGCCAGCATCATGGTGTTGTTGGGCCCGGGCGTGATCGAGCTGACAAAGGCGAAGAGGCAGAACGCCAGCCAGGTTTCGGCGCTCATGGTGCGGGCGCCTCCGGTGCCGGCTTGAAGGGCGCGGGCTGCCGCCCCGCGGACGGCTGCGACAGCCGCTTGCCGGCCACCACCGTCGCCACCACCGCCGCCGCAAAGCCGAGCGTGACCACATCGAGGGGCTCGCCGAGCAACGGGATCGACGCCAGGATCGACAGGAACGGCTGCAGCAGCTGCGTCTGGCTCACCCGCAGCGCGCCACCGAGCGCCAGGCCGCGGTACCAGGCAAAGAAGCCGATCCACATCGAGAACACGCCGACGTAGACGAAGCCGGCCCAGGCCGAGGCCGCCACCGGTTGCTGCGGCCACAGCGCGAAGGTTGCCGGCAGCGTGACCGGCAGCGCCATCGCGCAGACCCAGCAGATCACGCGCTCGGCGCCCAGCGCCGGCGTGACCTGCGAGCCGTAGATGTAGCCGAACGACGCGGCGATGACCGCGCCGACCAGCAGCAGATCCGCCCATTCCAGCCCGAAGCCGTGGCCGTGCTGCTGCGCGCGCAACACCGAGAACACCACCACCAGCAGGCTGCCGACCACAGCGCAGATCCAGAAGCCGAGCCGCGCGCGCTGGTGCAGCACCCAGGCTGCGACCATGGCCGACACCAACGGCAGCAGGGCGGTGATGACGGCGGCATGGCTGGCCGTGACCACGCGCAGCGCATAGCCCAGCAGCAGCGGGTAGCCGACCGCGTTGCCCAACAGGGCCAGGCCGAGCGGTTTCCAGTGGTGCGGCGCGGGGCGCGGCGAACGCGTGGCAACCAGGAAGATCACCGACAGCACGCCGGCCAGCGCGGCGCGGCCGAGCGTGACGAACCAGGGCGAGAGTTGCGGCGCCTCGGCTGTGCCGGTGGCCAGGCGCGTCATCGGCAGCGTGACGGCGAAGAAAGCCACGCCCAGCACGCCAAGCCACATACCGAGGGTTTCGTCCTTGATCTTGATGCTCATACCGTCACCATCCACCAGGCGGTCAGCACCAGCACGGCGGCCATCGCGCGGTTGAACCAGAGCAGCCGGCGGCCATGCACCAGCCAGTTGCGCAGCAGCGACCCGGCCAGCGCGTAGACGAAGTTGCTGGTGAAGGCATAGACCAGCATCACCGGCGCGACGATCGCGAAGCGCTGCCAGGGATCGGGTTGCCCCGCGATCCAGCCGGCCACCAGCGTGAGCGCCAGCAGCCAGGCCTTGATGTTGAGGAACTGCAGCATCACGCCCTGGCCGAAACCGACGTCGAGCCGCCTGCCTTCGGCACTGCCGAGCGTGCCGCTGCCGCTCAGTTTGAAGGCCAGCCACAGCAGATAGGCCACCCCGAGCGCCTTGATGACCACGCGCAGCGCGGGCTCCGCCATCACCAGCGCACCGACACCGGCTGCGCAGAACGCGAGCAGCAGGCTCCAGCCCACCGGCACCGCAAGGATGAAGCGCATCGCGCGCGGCAGGCCGCCGTTGGCCGCGAGTGCGGTCGACAGCGTGGTGTTGGGCCCCGGCGAGAAACTCATCGCGGTGGCCAGCACCAGCAACGCGGTGAATTCTTGCCAGTTCATGGCACAGACTCTAAACTGATGACCATTACAGTACCAATACAGATGGTCGAACAATGGGCTAGTCTGTATCGGCTCGACCAGGGACACAGAAGACGCCCATGCTGACACGAACCTCGACCCAATCGCTGACCGAGCAACTGGCGGCCCGCTTTGCCGAGCGCATCCGCAACCGCCTTTTGCCGCCGGGTACCCGTCTGCCCTCGGTGCGCGAATGCGCGCGCCAGCAGGGCGTGAGCCCGCACACGGTGGTGGCTGCGTACGACCAGTTGCTTGCGCAGGGCCTGGTCGAGGCGCGGCGGCAACGCGGGTTTTACGTGCGTGATTCCGCGGCGGCGGTGCAGGAAGGGCGGGCGCAAGGCGCCGTCAAATCGGTGGCGATGCCGCTGCCCGTCGATGCCAGCTCGCTGATCCGCGGCATGTTCCACCGCCAGAGCGACAAGCCACAGCCCGGCATGGGCGTGTTTCCGCCGGACTGGATGGAGTCGACCTTCCTGCCGACCTCGCTGCGCCGGCTGACGGGCACGCGTGCGTTGCAGGAGCTGTCGCTGCAGTACGGCGAGCCGGCCGGCGATGCGGCGCTGCGCCGCAGCCTGTCGCAAAAGCTGGTCAGCATCAATGTGCCGGCCGGGCCGGAGCAGATCATCACCACCATCGGCGCCACGCACGCGCTCGACATCGTGAGCCGGACGCTGCTGCGCGCGGGGGATCCGGTGATGGTCGAGGAGCCGGGCTGGGCGATCGAGTTCGCGCGGCTCGAGTCGCTTGGCATGCGGGTGCTGCCGGTACCGCGCCGCGCCGACGGGCCGGATCTGGATGTGATGGCGCAGTACTGCGAGGCGCACGCGCCGAAGTTGTTCGTGAGCGTGAGCGTGTTCCACAACCCGACCGGCTATTGCCTCACGCCCGGCAGCGCGCACCGCGTGTTGCAGCTGGCCAACCAGCACGACTTTCACATCGTCGAGGACGACACCTACAGCCATCTGGCGCCCGAGCACGCCACGCGCCTGTGCGCGCTCGACGGACTGCAGCGAACCATCTATGTGAGCGGCTTTGCCAAGATCCTCGCGCCTAACTGGCGCATCGGTTTCCTGGCCGCGCCCCCGGCGGTGTTCGGCCGGTTGCTGGAAACCAAGCTGCTCGCCACGCTGACCACGCCCGCGCTGTTCGAGCGCGCGCTGGCCTGGTGCATCGACCAGGGGCAACTGCGCCGCCACGCCGACCGCATCCGCATCCGGCTGGACGGCGCCCGCGCCCGCACCGTGAAGCTGGCGCTGTCGCATGGCTGCACTTTCGTGTCGGAGCCGGCGGGGCTGTTCGGCTGGGTCGATACGGGCGTCGACACCGATGCGCTGACGCAGCGCATGCTGGACGAGGGCTACCTGCTGGCACCGGGCTCGCTGTTCCATGCGCGTCGGCGGCCGTCGACGTTGATGCGGATCAACTTTGCGACGGCGCAGGATGCGGAGTTCTGGAAGGTGTTTGGGCGGGTGCGGGGTTAGTTTCGACGTGCCTCGTGGGGGGGCGCCCGGTGTGCGGTACGGGCTGGCCGACCCTGCTGCGCCGGCCGACGCACCCCCGCACCAATTAGTCAAGCAACCCGCAGCGACCCCATCCGCTCCACGATCAGGTCGTGCAGGGTCTGCGCCGCCACCGACAAACTGCCTTCGCGCCGCTGCACCAGATAGATCGTGCGCGTCAGTCCCGGCACCGGCAGGGGCCGCGTCACCAGCGTCTCGCGTCGGAAGTGGAACAGCGTCAGCGCCGGCACCACGCTGATGCCGATGCCGGCCTCGACCAGGCCCATCACGGTTGCGAGATGCTCCACCTCGAACACGGCGTTCAGGCGCAGCGGATGCAGCGCCGCGTCGAGCGACTGGCGCACGCTGCTGTTGCGCGCCATCTGGATGAAGGGCCAGGGCGCGAGTTGCCGGGCGGTGAGCTTGGGCACCTTGGCGAGGGGATGGTCGGCGCGGCAAACCAGGTGGAAGCGGTCGCTGCAGAGCTTGCGGCCTCGCAGGTCGCTGGCTGCGGCAGCGCCAGCCCCGGTGGCCGCGAGCGCGAAGTCGGCCTGGTGGCTGCGCAACTGCGCGATGCAGGCGTCCGACAGTGCGTCGTGCAGTTCGACCGTGATGCCGGGCCAGGCCTGCATGAACTCGGCCAGGATCGCGGGCAACCAGCCGGCCGCGAGCGAGGGCAGTGCGGCGATGCTCACGCGGCCCTTGCGCCGCTCCACGTGGTCGGCCAGGTCGCCGATCGCGCGCTGCATGTCGTCGAGCAGGCGCGCTGCCGAGGCCTCGAACAACCGGCCCTCGGGCGTGAGATGCACGCTGCGCGTGTCGCGGTCGAACAGGCGCGCGCCCAGTGCGTCTTCGAGCGTGCGTATCAGCGCACTGAATGCGGGCTGCGACAGGTGGCACGACTGTGCCGCGCGCGTGAAGTTGCGCTGATCGGCCAGTGCCGCGAAGGCTCGCAGTTGGCGGGCGGAAAGATCAGGCGCGGACATTGATCTGGAATTTGGATGAATCGATCTGAACTTTCGATTTTACGGATGGCAGGCATACGCCTACATTCGGCGCCACAAAGAGACCGACAAGAGACAAACCAGAATGACAGCCAAGCCCTCGCTTCCCCCGCCGCTGCTGATCGGCTGCGCGGCCGGTTTCTCCGGCGACCGCACCGATGCCGCCGGCCCGGTGGTCGACACGCTGATCGCCCGGCTCGCCACGGGCCCGGCCGGGCAGCGCGCCTTCCTGATCTTCGAAACGCTGGCCGAGCGCACATTGGCGCTGGCCCAACTGCGGCGCCGCGCCGACCCCGAAGCCGGCTACGAGCCGCTGCTCGATGCGATGCTGCGGCCGGTGCTGGCGCGCTGCCTGGCGCACGGCATTCGCATCGTGAGCAACTTCGGCGCGGCGAATCCGCGCGCCGCGGCGCGGCACATCGCGCGCCTCGCCCGCGAACTCGGCGCGCCGGCGCCGCGCATTGCGGTGGTGGAGGGCGACGACCTGTCGGCGCCAGCCCAGCGCGACCTGCTGCGTGCCGAGCTCGGCGCGCAACTGGACGGGCTGCGCATCGTCAGCGCCAACGCCTACATCGGCGCCGAGCCGATCGCTGCCGCGCTCGATGCGGGCGCGCAGATCGTGGTGTGCGGCCGCGTGGCCGACCCGTCGCTCACCGTCGGGCCGGCGATGTCGCACTTCGGCTGGCGCGCAGACGACTGGGAAAAGCTCGGCCGCGCAACCATGGCCGGCCACTTGCTCGAATGCGGCGCGCAGGTCTGCGGCGGGTACTTCGCCGATCCCGGCTTCAAGGATGTGCCGGGCCTGGCCGACGTGGGCTTTCCGATTGCCGAGATCGAAGCCGATGGCCGCTGCACAGTCGGCAAGTCCGACGGCACCGGCGGGTTCGTGACCGAGGCGACCGTGAAGGAGCAATTGCTTTACGAGGTGCACGACCCGGTGGCCTACCTGACACCCGATGTCATCGCCGACATCGGCGAGGCCGAGGTGCAGGCCGCGGGCGCGGATCGCGTCGCACTCACGGGCGTGCGCGGCCATGCGCGGCCGACCCACTACAAGGTCAACGTCTGCCACGAGGGCGGCTGGCTGGCCGAGGGCGAGATCTCGTACGCCGGCCCGCGCGCCGAGGCGCGCGCGCGGCTCGCGGCCGATGTGCTGCGAAGCCGGCTCGCCGGCCTCGCGCTGCGGGTCGACCTGATCGGCGCAATCAGCATCCTGGCAGACGATGCCGGCCGCGCGCTCGCAGCCACGCCCGACGGCGGCGCGCGCGACGTGCGCCTGCGCGTCGCAGCCACGCACGACGACCGCGCCGAGGCCGAGCGGCTGGGGCGCGAGGTGATGGCGCTCTACACCTGTGGCCCGGCCGGCGGTGGCGGCGTGCGCAGCACGCTCACGCCCCGGCTCAACACGATCTCGTGCCTGTTGCCGCGCGACGCGGTGCCCGTGCGCTTCGAAATGATGGCCGCATGACGACGATCCCCGTTCCCCTCTACCGCGCGGCGCACGGCCGCACCGGCGACAAGGGCGACCGCTCCAACATCAGCGTGATCGCCTGGCACCCGGCGCTGTGGCCGCTGCTGGTGGAGCAGGTCACGCCCGAGGCCGTGGCGGCGCAGTTCCGTCATCGTGCGCCGAGCCGTGTGCAGCGTTTCGTGCTGCCGAAGCTGCAGGCGATGAACTTCGTGCTCGATGCGGTGCTCGACGGCGGCGTCAACGACGCGCTCAACCTCGACACCCACGGCAAGTCGCTTTCGTTCCTGCTGCTCGAGTTGCCGATCCAGGTGCCGCCCGCGTTGCAACACCTGCTGGCCGGCCCGCCCGAAGGCTGATCTCGCTTCTTTTTTAGTGACAAACCATCCGGAGACAAGAACCATGAACCGCTTCCATTCCATCGCGCTCGCCGCCGCTACCCTTGCATTGGCGCCGGCGCTGGCGCAAGCCCAGGCCTTCCCCGAGAAAGCCATTACCTTCGTCGTGCCGTTCGCGGCTGGCACCGCCACTGACCAGATCGCGCGCGCCATCGGCAACGGTGTCACGGCCGAAACCAGGCAGCCGGTGGTGATCGACAACAAGGCCGGCGCCAGCGGCTTCATCGCCTCGCAGCAAGTCGCCAAGGCCGCGCCCGACGGCTACACGGTGCTGATCACGACCAACACCACGCACGCAGCCAACGAGCACCTGTTCAAGAAGCTGCCGTACGACCCGGTCAAGGATTTCTCGCCGATCGGAGCCCTCGGCAAGGGCGGCCAGATCATGGTGGTGAACCCGGCGTTCCCCGCAAAGACGGTGGCCGAATTCGTCGCGCTCGCGAAGAAGGAGCCGGGCAAGTACACCTTCGGCAGCGGCAGTTCGTCGAGCCGCATCGCCGGCGAACTGTTGCAGCAGATGGCCGACATCAAGCTGCTGCACGTGCCATACAAGAGCAACACGCTGGCCGTGACCGACCTGCTCGGCGGGCAGATCAACATGATGATCACCGACGCGGCCACCGGGCTGCCGCAAATCAAGGGCGGCAAGCTGCGCGCGCTCGGGGTCTCGGGCGCGAGCCGCTCGCCGCTCGCACCCGAGGTGCCGACCATTGCCGAGGCCGGCGTGAAGGGCTATGAGATGGGCTACTGGTTTGCCGCCTACGCACCCGCGAAGACGCCAGCCGCAGTGGTCAAGCGCCTCAACGAGCTTCTGACCCGCGCCGCGAAAAGCGAGGCTGCGAAGGCCGCGTTCTACGAGCCGACCGGCACCGAGGTGTTCACGACATCGCCGGAAGAGCTCGCGAAGTTCCAGATCGGCGAATCGCAGAAGTGGGGCCGCATCGTGAAGGCGGCTGGCATCGAAGCCGAATAAGAACAACACAATCCCACATGGCCCTGACGCGGCGGACCCCGGCGGCTCAGAGCATGCTGTCCGGCGCCAGCGGGCCGAGCAGCTTGAGCATGAGCTTGAGGCCGATGCTCGCGTCGGGCTCGATCGTGGTGTCTTTCAGGTCGCTGCCCTGCGGCGCCCGCCAGATCAGCCGGCCGTCCACCAGCTCCACATGCCATGCGCCTTCGCGGAGCGTGGTTTCGATCACGCCGGTGGCGGTGCGCGAAAGCGCCGTGCTGCCGATCAGCAGCGCGACCTCGGTGTTTTGCAGTTGCGAACGCAGATCGAGGTTCATCGAGCCGACCACCAGCAGCCGGCCATCCATCACCAGCACCTTGGAATGCAGCATTGCGCGCGATTCGCCGGTGACGGCCGCCCCGGACGAGCCGAAGGCGCTGCTGATTCCGGCCTGTTCGCTGCGCATCTCATAGAGCTCGACGCCGAGCTGGAGCAGCGCCTCGCGGTGCCGCGCGTAGCCGACGTGCGCGATCGGTGCGTCGTTCGACGCCAGCGAGTTGGTCAGCACCCGCACGCGAACGCCGCGCGCCCGCGCGCTGGCGAAGGCCTGCTTCATGTCCGGGCCGGGCACGAAATAGGGCGAGATGATGAGCAGGTCGCGCTGCGCCTGGCCGATCAGTTGCAGCAGGCCTTCGACCAGCGTTTCGCCGCCGGCAGCGGTATCGGCCGCGTCCGCGAAGGCGGTCTGCCGCCGGTTGTTGCCGTTGGCGCGCGGCGCATCGGCTGGCTGCGTGAACACCAGGCCAGGCGCGCCGGCAGCCTCGTCGGCAGGGGCGGCGATCTTGCCGGGCTTGTCGACCAGCATGACAGCCGGTGCCCAGACCAGCGCGGTGGTCTGCAGATCGAGCGGTTTCTCGTCCCAGACCCGCGCGCGCTGGCTTTCGTTGGTCGGCGCAGGTGCCGACGTTTCTGCGCTGGGCTGGCGATCCCGTTCGGCACGTGCCTTGTCGCGGATCGCGTCGAGCTCCTCGCGGGTGACCAGAGATTGCACGGGGTAGGCGCGCTCGTTGTTCCAGTAGCTGTCGAAGCTGCGCGACAGATCCTGCACGACCGGACCGGCCGCGAGCACGTCGATGTCGACGAAGTTGCCGCTTTTGCCGATGCCGAAGTAGGCATCGCCCAGGTTGCGGCCACCGGTCACACCAAGGACGTTGTCGGCCAGAAACAGCTTGTTGTGCATGCGCTGCTGGATGCGAGACGCGTCGTCGATCGAATTGAACAGCCGGGCCAGCGACGAGCCGCGCGCACCGGCCAACGGGTTGAAAAGGCGCACCTCGATGTTCTTGTCGTAGGCGAGTCGCAGCACCAGCGCGTCGCGGCCGGTGCTGTGCAAGTCGTCGATCAGGATGCGCACACGCACCCCGCGCGCCGCCGCTTCACGCACTGCCATCATCAGACGGCGCGTGCTGGCATCGGCGTGGATCGCGTAGTACTGGAGGTCGAGCGTCTTCTGCGCGCCCTCCACCAGCGCCAGTCGGCTGCCATATGCCGCCTGCGGGCCGTCGAGCAACACGAAGCCGGAGTCGAAGCGGGCCTTGTCGGCGTCGTGGCGCTGTTGCACCAGGGCGGCGAAGGGTGTGCCGGCGGCGGACGCAAGCGCGCTCGACACCGGGCGTTCGACATTGGTGGGCAACTGTGCGCAGCCAGCCGCCATCATCAGCGTGGCGGCCAGCAGGGCGGGAATCCAGCGCGGTAAAGGGAGCATCAGAGGCATTCGGAGTCGAAACAGCCTCTTCTATATAACCGAGCGTGGCGTTGGGCCGCGTCGGACGGGGGCGCCGGGCTCAGCGGGCCGGCGCCCCCAACGTTTCCCAGCGCTCTAGCGCGGCCATCAGTTCATCGTCGATCTGCGCGTGGCGCTCGCCAAGCTCGACGGCGCGCGAAGCCTCGTTGGAATAGATGGCGCCGCCATCGTGCTCCAGCAACTCGGTGATGCGCTTCTGCTCGTCTTCGAGCTCGGCGATCTGGGCCGGGAGTGCTTCGAGCTCGCGCTGTTCCTTGTAGCTGAGCTTCTTGCGCGGGGCGTTGACTGCTGCTGCGGTGGGCGCAGGAGAAGGGGCCACCGCTGGCGGAGGCGGTGGCGGTGCAGCAGCCGCGCGCTGCAAACCGATCTCCTTGGCGCGTTTGGACTGGATCAGCCAGTCCTGGACGCCGCCCTCGTATTCGCGCCAGCGGCCTTCGCCCTCGAAAGCGATCGTGCTGGTGACCACGTTGTCGAGGAAGGTGCGGTCGTGGCTCACGAGGAACACGGTTCCGTCGTAGTTCTGCAGCAGGTCTTCCAGCAGTTCGAGCGTGTCGATGTCGAGATCGTTGGTTGGCTCGTCGAGCACCAGCACATTGGCCGGGCGTGCGAACAGGCGCGCCAGCAGCAGCCGGTTGCGCTCGCCGCCGCTGAGCGACCGCACCGGCGAATTGGCCCGCGCCGGCGAGAACAGGAAGTCGCCGAGGTAGCTCTTCACATGCTTGCGCTGCTTGCCGATCTCGATCCACTCGCTGCCGGGGCTGATGAAGTCTTCCAGCGTGGCGTCGAGGTTGAGCGCCTCGCGCATCTGGTCGAAATACGCCACTTCGAGGTTCGAGCCGCGCCGTACCTTGCCGGTGTCGGGCTCGAGCGTGCCGAGGATCATCTTGAGCAAGGTGGTCTTGCCGGCACCGTTCGGGCCGATCAGGCCGATCTTGTCGCCGCGCAGGATGGTGGCGCTGAAGTTGCGCACGATCGTGCGGTCGC
>NZ_JASZYU010000005.1:120000-388747 GCF_030316825.1 Variovorax fucosicus
TGATCTATCCATGGCCAGGATGAAGGTGCCGTAACAGGTACTGGAGGTCCGAACCGACTAGTGTTGCAAAACTAGCGGATGAGCTGTGGATAGGGGTGAAAGGCTAAACAAACTTGGAAATAGCTGGTTCTCTCCGAAAACTATTTAGGTAGTGCCTCAAGTATTACCATCGGGGGTAGAGCACTGTTTTGGCTAGGGGGTCATGGCGACTTACCAAACCAAGGCAAACTCCGAATACCGATGAGTACAGCTTGGGAGACAGAGCACCGGGTGCTAACGTCCGGACTCAAGAGGGAAACAACCCAGACCGCCAGCTAAGGTCCCTAAAATTGGCTAAGTGGGAAACGAAGTGGGAAGGCTAAAACAGTCAGGATGTTGGCTTAGAAGCAGCCATCATTTAAAGAAAGCGTAATAGCTCACTGATCGAGTCGTCCTGCGCGGAAGATGTAACGGGGCTAAGCCAGTTACCGAAGCTGCGGATTTGCAATTTATTGCAAGTGGTAGGAGAGCGTTCTGTAAGCCTGTGAAGGTGCGTTGTAAAGCGTGCTGGAGGTATCAGAAGTGCGAATGCTGACATGAGTAGCGTTAAAGGGGGTGAAAAGCCCCCTCGCCGTAAGCGCAAGGTTTTCTACGCAACGTTCATCGGCGTAGAGTGAGTCGGCCCCTAAGGCGAGGCAGAGATGCGTAGCTGATGGGAAACAGGTCAATATTCCTGTACCGATATATAGTGCGATGTGGGGACGGATCTTAATAGGTCATCCGGGTGTTGGATATCCCGGTTTAGTTGGATGTAGGCGTGCACTAGGCAAATCCGGTGCACATATACCGAGGCCAATGATCGAGCCAGCTTGCTGGTGAAGTGACTGAACGAGGTTCCAGGAAAAGCCACTAAGCTTCAGCTATATACGACCGTACCGCAAACCGACACTGGTGCGCGAGATGAGTATTCTAAGGCGCTTGAGAGAACTCAGGAGAAGGAACTCGGCAAATTGACACCGTAACTTCGGAAGAAGGTGTGCCCTATTAGTGTGTAGTGAACAACGAAGCATGAATGGGTTGCAAAAAATCGGTGGCTGCGACTGTTTATTAAAAACACAGCACTCTGCAAACACGAAAGTGGACGTATAGGGTGTGACGCCTGCCCGGTGCTGGAAGATTAAATGATGGGGTGCAAGCTCTTGATTGAAGTCCCAGTAAACGGCGGCCGTAACTATAACGGTCCTAAGGTAGCGAAATTCCTTGTCGGGTAAGTTCCGACCTGCACGAATGGCGTAACGATGGCCACACTGTCTCCTCCTGAGACTCAGCGAAGTTGAAATGTTTGTGATGATGCAATCTCCCCGCGGAAAGACGGAAAGACCCCATGAACCTTTACTGTAGCTTTGTATTGGACTTTGAACAGATCTGTGTAGGATAGGTGGGAGGCTTTGAAGCAGGGTCGCTAGATCTTGTGGAGCCAACGTTGAAATACCACCCTGGTGTGTTTGAGGTTCTAACCTAGGTCCATTATCTGGATCGGGGACAGTGCATGGTAGGCAGTTTGACTGGGGCGGTCTCCTCCCAAAGCGTAACGGAGGAGTTCGAAGGTACGCTAGTTACGGTCGGACATCGTGACGATAGTGCAATGGCATAAGCGTGCTTAACTGCGAGACTGACAAGTCGAGCAGATGCGAAAGCAGGACATAGTGATCCGGTGGTTCTGTATGGAAGGGCCATCGCTCAACGGATAAAAGGTACTCTGGGGATAACAGGCTGATACCGCCCAAGAGTTCATATCGACGGCGGTGTTTGGCACCTCGATGTCGGCTCATCTCATCCTGGGGCTGTAGCCGGTCCCAAGGGTATGGCTGTTCGCCATTTAAAGAGGTACGTGAGCTGGGTTTAAAACGTCGTGAGACAGTTTGGTCCCTATCTTCCGTGGGCGCTGCAGATTTGAGGAAGCCTGCTCCTAGTACGAGAGGACCGGAGTGGACACACCTCTGGTGTATCGGTTGTCACGCCAGTGGCATTGCCGAGTAGCTAAGTGTGGAAGAGATAACCGCTGAAAGCATCTAAGCGGGAAACTCGTTTCAAGATGAGATCTGCCGGGGCCTTGAGCCCCCTAAAGAGTCGTTCAAGACCAGGACGTTGATAGGTCAGGTGTGGAAGCGCAGTAATGCGTTAAGCTAACTGATACTAATTGCTCGTGCGGCTTGACCCTATAACTTTGATCAATCAGATCAAGGTGTTATGCCAAGTTGACGCATTCAAAATACATTCAAGCAGCGCAGTCATTGCGTGCTGATTCCAAACTCTATGAATTCGTTTGATTGATCATGTGATCAGTCAGACAACAAGTTATGCCTGATGACCATAGCGACGTGGTACCACTCCTTCCCATCCCGAACAGGACAGTGAAACGCGTCAGCGCCGATGATAGTGCGGGTTCCCGTGTGAAAGTAGGTCATCGTCAGGCTCTTACAGCCAGAAAGCCCAACCAATCGGTTGGGCTTTCTTTTTAGGTGAAAGCATGTCGATCGCTGCAGTTCAGCGGTCGACAATGCTGGTTCCCGAAATAGCCGCTGCACCCGAATGCACGAGCTCATCGAGCAATTCCCGGGTGATCGCGCTCAAACTCTCATCGACAAAAAAGCGCGCCCGAACCAGCTCGAAATAGGGCGTATTGCGCGCCCATTCGCACAGGTCCTCGGTCAAGATTGACTGGGTCTCGAGCAGCTTGAACTTGATGAGAACCTTCAGTGCATGCCGCGCATGTTTCGATGGATTTGCCGCCTGGCGATCGAGCCGCTCCCGTGCTCCTGCCAGCGCGCGACGGACGTCGTGAAACGCGGATCCGTGTCCAGGGATCACTGTCTGCGGCGCGAGACTTTCAATCAGATCGAATGTAGCGGCAACGTCGCCGAAAGAAGGTTCACCGACCAGCTCCGGGAACACCACGCCGAAGCCTTTTTCCCACAATGCATCCGCTGAGATCAATGTGCGTGACTCTGGATTGAACAGGATCACCGAGTGCGGGTCATGGCCAGGCGCAGCAAACACCTGCCAAAGCAAGTCACCCAGATATTTCTCGCTGCCGGGCTCCAGCACATTCTGAAATTCAAAGCGTGGACACTGCTGACCGGTTGCGCGGTAGCTGAGGGCGTCTTCGTCCCAGCGTCTTACCGCTGCTGCTTCTCCAGGCGGGATGTGTGTTCGCAGTTCCGGAAATCTCAGCTGAAGCGCAGCGTTTCCTCCGCAGTGATCGCTGTGCAAATGCGTGTTCAACAGGGTGTCGAGTGCACGCGCGCCGAGTGCCGCACTCACCAACGAGACGGTCTGCTCCGAATGCGTGCAGTAACCGCTGTCGATCAGCGCGCTGTCATCCGACCCGATCAGGAGGATGTTGTTCGCAGACAACCACCCGCGCTCCAGAACCTGGAGGTTCGGGGGTGGTTCTTGCAACCTCTTCAATGTGCGGCGGTTCGCAGTTCGCGACGCAAGATCTTTCCGACGTTCGTCTTGGGCAGCGAGTCGCGGAATTCGATGAATTTCGGGCGCTTGTAGCCGGTCAACTGGTCCTCGCAGAAGCGCAACACCGACGCCTCACTCAGTGAGGGATCCTTTCGCACCACAAACACCTTGATCGCCTCGCCCTGTTTGTTGTCTGCCACGCCGATGGCTGCGCATTCCAGGACACCGGGGCAGAGCGAGATCACGTTTTCCAGCTCATTCGGAAAAACGTTGAATCCACTCACAAGAATCATGTCCTTCTTGCGATCCACGATCTTGCTGGTGCCATCCGGAAGCTGGATGGCGATGTCGCCAGTGCGCATGAAACCGTCCGCGGTAAAGGCTTCGGCCGTTTCGGCCGGCTGGTTGTAGTAGCCCACCATCACATTGGGCCCTTTGATACAGAGCTCGCCAGATTCACCATTTGGCAACGAATTGCCGTCATCGTCTTTGATCGCGATCTCAATGCTCGGCAACGGCAAACCGATGGTCCCGGTAAATGCGGTGTTCATGACAGGATTGTTGGTGCCGATCGCGCATGTTTCGCTCATACCCCAGCCTTCGATCATCGGGCACCCGGTCACCTCAAACCATTTCTTCGCCGTGCCTTCCGAAGCCGCCATGCCGCCGGCCTGGGACACAAAGAGCGTCGAGAAGTCGACGGTTTTGAACTGCGGGTGCACCAGGAGCGCGTTGAACAGCGTGTTGACAGCCGGCAGCATGTGGAATGGGCGCTTCTTGAGCGTGGCGATGAAGCCGTCGAAATCGCGCGGGTTCGGAATCAGCGTCAGGTGCGAGCCCTGGCGGATGGCGAGCAGGCACAGAGTGAGCGCGAAGATGTGATACAGCGGCAGCGCCGCAATGCTGTTGACCTTGGCGAGATCGCCGGCGCGTGCCAATGCGGGCGTGAACCAAGCTTCGGCCTGAAGCGTGGCTGCGATGATGTTGCGATGGCTCAGCACGGCGCCTTTCGACAGGCCCGTGGTTCCGCCGGTGTATTGAAGGAACGCGATCGAGTCCAGGGTGGACGTGTCCGGCCCCAGCTTGCGCCCGCGGCCCTCGCTCAATACGCGGGCGAACGGTGTCACCGTGCGACCGTTGTCGAGCGGCAGCTTGTAAGGCGGCACCAGCTTCTTGAGGTGCCTGACGGCCAGCGTGGTCAACGTGCCTTTGAGCCCGCCAAGCATGTCGCCGATCGCGGTCACCACCACATGCTTGACGGGTGTGCGGTCGATGACTTTCTCGAGCGTGGCAGCGAAGTTTTCGAGAATGATGATCGCGGTCGCGCCCGAGTCCTTGAGCTGATGCTCGAGTTCGCGCGCGGTGTAGAGCGGATTGACGTTGACGCAGGTGTAGCCCGCGCGGAGGATTCCGCTCATCGTCACCGCGAACTGCGGCACATTGGGCAGCATGATCGCAACCCGCGCGCCGGGCTCCAGCCCGAGCGATTGCAGCCAGGCGCCGAGCGCCTTCGACTGTTGATCGAGTTCGCCATAGGACATCCAGCTCTCCATGCAGACCGAAAACGGCCGTGCAGCGTAGCGCTGAAAGGATTCGTCGAACATCTGCCCGAGCGAGCGGTATTGCCCCGGGTCGATGTCGCGTGGCACGTTGGCCGGATAGTTCTGAATGGGCGCCGATGTCTGCATGCAATCTCCTGTGGCGCGGATTGTCGGAGCGCATCGGTGCCCGCCGCCAGCGGGCTTGTCCTAGTAAGGCCTGTCGCCACGGCGATAGCGCCGCAGTTCCTGCGGAGGTTGGTCTCGCCGGGCGACGGCGGCAGGCCGGCGCCGGCAACTGCACAGCCGCAACGCCGTGGGCGGGTGGGAGTCGCCATGCACGGCAACTCCGTTGCGGCTACTTGAGCCAGCGATCCATCACGCGCTGGAACTCGCCGCCGGCCTGCGACAGGTGCAGCCACTGGTCGACGTACGCCTTGAAGGCAACGTCGTCGCGCGGCAGCATCCAGCCCATTTCCCCGTATTGCAGCGGCTTGTCTGGGTTGATGGCGCACAGGCCGGGCTTGAGCTTTTGCTGCGTGATGGCCTCGGCCGATTCGGTAACGAAGACATCGGCGCGGTTGGCCAGGATCTCGTCGAAGATGGTCACGTTCTCGCCATGCATCGTGAGCTTGGCCTGCTTGAAGCTGGTGCGCGCAAAGCGCTCGTTGCTGCCGCCCGGATTGAAGATCACGCGCACTGCGGGCTGGTCGATGGCCGCCACGCTCTGGTACTTGGCCACATCGGCGCAGCGTGCGATCGGCGTCTTGCCGTTCACCATGTACGGGGCGCTGAAAAAGGCGCGCTTCTGCCGCTCGGTCGTGACCGAGACACCGCCCACCGCAATGTCGCACTTGCCGGCCGTGAGGTCGGGCAGCAGGTTGGCCCAGGTTGTCTTCACCCACTCGGGCTTCGCGCCGAGACTGGCGCTGAAGCTCGCCATGAGGTCGACGTCGATGCCCTCGTAGTTGGCATCCGGCTTCTGGAAGCTGAAGGGTTTGTAGTCGCCCGGCGTGCAGATGCGCAGCGTGGCCGCCTTCTGCACCGTGTCCAGATGCGATACCGGGGCCACCGCCGGCGCGATGGCGCAGCCACCGAGCACGGCGGCCGATGCCAGGATGGAAGAAATCGAAAGCGCGTTCCGCATGCAAGGCTCCAGACAGTAGTGAAGAAAGGGATGAGGGATTCTTATTGTGCGGCGCTCGATACGCCGCCGCGCCAGAGTTGCAATGTAGGCGCAGAGCGCTTCAGTTTTTCAGCGTTCTCGGGGGAAAGAAAATGCCCCCGCGCAACAAAGCTGTGAAAATGGATAAATGGATGCACTCGACAAGCTCGATCGTTTGATTCTGCGCACGCTGCAAGCAGATGGCCGCGCTACCTATGAGCAGCTTGCGGAGCAGGTCAGTCTGTCGCCCAGCGCGGTATTGCGCCGGGTCAAGCGGCTTGAGGAAAATCGTGTCATTGACCGCTACGTTGCCTTGGTAAAACCCGAGGCCGTAGGACTCGGGCTGACCGCCTACCTCAACGTCCGGCTTGAAAAGCACACCGAGAGCCACAAGCGCAATCCGATGGATTTGTTCCGCGCCAGTGTGCAAACCTGGCCAGAAGTGGTCGAATGTGCGGCGTTGACCGGTGAAATGGACTATTTGCTGCGCGTTGTGGTGGCAGACATGTCGCATTACAGCCGTTTCATCATGGACACCCTGCTCAAGCACCCCAGCGTTGAAGACTGCAAGACCAGCTTCGTGCTGGATCGGGTCAAGACCACCACGGCAGTGCCTGTGTAAAACGACCGCCTGCGTTTGTATGCGCGCCACAGTTACCGGTAATCCGTCACTCCAGACCGGGTTATCGGCGTTGGCTGACTTGCACATTAAGGGAAAACCCTTACATTGTATGCATGCTCTATGCAAGTTCCATCCTCAAGGCCTCGCTCGGTGCCGGCTCCTTCCTGAAGGCGCCGATGCTTGAGTCGCGTCCGCCCGGCGAACCGGCGCAGCAACCGGTGCTGGTGCCGATCCGCTCGATCGGGCCCGGCGAACGCGAACGGATCGCGCGCCATCTGCTCGATCTCGACGTTCATGACCGCTATCTGCGCTTCGGCTACTCGGCTTCGGACGAGCAGGTTCAGCGCTATGTCGACGCGCTCGACTTCGACCGCGACGAAATGTTCGGCATCTACAACCGCCGGCTCGAGCTCATCGCCATGGCGCACGTCGCCTTCGCGCCGGCCGACCAGCCCAACGACTGCGCCGAGTTCGGCGTTTCGGTGGCCAAGCACGCCCGTGGCCGTGGCTACGGTGCCCGCTTGTTCGAGCGCGCGGTCGTCACCGCGCGCAACGAAGGTGTCGGCATGCTGTTCATTCACGCGCTGAGCGAGAACGCCGCCATGCTCAAGATCGCACGCAAGGCCGGCGCCACCGTGGTGCGCAGCGGTTCCGAATCCGAGGCGCATCTGCAACTGCCGCAGGCCACCTTCGACAGCCGGATGAGCGAGATCGCGCTGGATCACTTCGCCGAGGTCGACTTCCAGCTGAAGACCCGCGCCAAGCAGTTCTGGTCGTTCCTGGCCAGCGTGCAGGAAGTGCGAAGCGGCGTGCGTGCCGCGCGCGACAAGTCGGCGCAATAGGCCTCCGCTTTCCCGGAGGGCGACGCCCTTTCCGGTATCCTTGCGCTTCCCCAACTCCGCCCTCCCGCAGTGGCCGAACCTCACTCCGAGCGCATCCCCGTTGAACGGGAAGACAAGCGCAGCTTTCTCCAGAAGCTGGCCGAATTCATCCACCCCGGTCCCGACTCGCGCGACGAACTGATCGAGACGCTGGCCGATGCCGAAGACAACCACGTGATCGGCGCCGAGTCGCGCGTGATGCTCGAGGGGGTGCTGCGCATGGCCGACATGACGGCGGGTGACGTGATGGTCGCTGCCCCGCGCATGGATCTGCTCGACATCGACGCACCGCTCGACGCGTTGATCAATCTGGTGATCGACACCGCGCACTCGCGCTTTCCGGTGTACGAGGGCGAGAAGGAAAACATCATCGGCATCCTGCTGGCGAAGGATCTGCTCAAGCTGCAGCGTGCGCCGGGTCTCAACATCCGCGCGCTGCTGCGTCCCGCCACCTTCGTGCCCGAGAGCAAGGGCCTGAACGATCTGCTGCGCGAGTTTCGCGGCAACCGCAACCACTTGGCCATCACCATCGACGAGTTCGGTCGTGTCGCCGGGCTCATCACCATCGAAGACGTCCTGGAGCAGATCGTCGGCGAGATCGAAGACGAGTTCGACATCCCCGAAGACGAGGGCGACATCTTTGGCCTGGCCGACCACACCTACCGTGTCTCGGGCGACACCCCGATCGAGCGCGTGGCCGAAGCTTTCGGCATCACCTTCGACGACGAGGCCCTGAGCGAAGATTTCGACACCATCGGCGGACTCGTGGCGCACGAGATGGGCCACGTGCCCAAGCGCGGTGAGCACCATGCATTGGGCGGTTTCGACTTTGTCGTGCTGCACACAAAGGGTGGTGCCGTGCGTTGGTTCAAGGTCTCGCCGGCCCGCGGCGACGACGCATCCGATTGAAGACGGCGCTCGTTCGCGCGCTGGGCTTCGGGCTTGCGGGGCTGGCCCAGGCCGCGTCGATCGCCTGGCCGTTCGCGGGCCACTTCGGTGGGCAACCGCTCTGGTGGCTGCAACTGCTGTCGCTGGCGGCACTGGTCTGGCAACTCGACGCCCTGCGCCTCGGCGGCCACCCTCGTGCATGGCGCAGCGGCTTCCTGTTCGGCTGGATCTTTTCCACCGCCTGGCTTTGCGGCACTTTCTGGTGGCTGTTCATTTCGATGCACACCTATGGCGGGCTGGCAGCGCCATTGGCCGCCGTTGCCGTGTTCGCACTGGCGGCCGCGCTGGGCCTCTACTACGCGGCAGCTTGTGCATTTTTCGTGGCCTTTGCGCCCGCCCGCTGGGCATGGCGCGCCTTGTTCTTCGCAGCACTCTGGACAACGGCCGAGCTGGTTCGCGGCAGCTGGTTCACCGGCTTTCCGTGGGGCGCCGGTGGCTACGCGCACGTCGACGGGCCGCTGGCGCTGTTTGCCCCGCTGGTCGGTGTCTATGGCATCGGCGCGGTGGCCGCGCTGGTCGCGGTGGCGCTGGCCCAGTGCCTGCGGCTCGACTACCACCGCCATAAGCTGGCATGGCTGGCGCCGGCAGCCATGGTGGCCGGCCTCGGGCTGGCTTCCGTCGACAGCGCCGACCCCGCTGTTTCCGACCTGGTACCGCCCCCGCCGCGGCTGCGGATGGCGCTGCTCCAGGGCAACATCCCGCAGGACGAAAAGTTCATTCCCGGCGGCGGCATCGCCACGGCGCTCGACTGGTACGGCACGCAGCTGCGCGACGCCACAGCGTCCCTCGTCGTCACGCCCGAAACCGCCTTGCCGTTGTTGCCGATACAACTGCCGCCCGGTTATCTCGAGTCCGTCGCTGCGCGCTACGGCCAGGGCAATCAGGCGGCCATCGTCGGTTTGCCGATGGGTGACCGGCGCGGCTACACCAACACCGTGCTCGGTTTCAAGCCCGGCGCGCCGGACGCCTACCGCTACGACAAGCACCACCTGGTGCCATTCGGCGAGTTCGTGCCCGGGCTGTTTCGCTGGTTCACCGCCATGATGAACATCCCGCTGGCGGATTTCCGCAGCGGCGGCCTGGCGCAGCCGGCGTTCGACTGGCAGGGCCAGCGCATCGCTCCCAACATCTGCTACGAGGATTTATTCGGCGAGGAGATCGGCGCCAACTTCCGCGACGAGGCAACGGCCCCGACCATCCTGCTCAACGTCAGCAACATCGCCTGGTTCGGCGACTCCGTGGCGATCGACCAGCACCTGGCCATCTCGCGCATGCGCGCGCTCGAGTTCCAGCGGCCCATGGTGCGGGCCACCAACACCGGCGCCACGGTGGTGATCGATCACCGCGGGCATGTGACGCAATCGCTGCCGCGCCTGACGCGCGGTGTGCTGATGGCAGAGGTCGAGGGCCGACACGGCCTCACGCCCTATGCGCGCTGGGTTTCCCACCTGGGGCTCTGGCCCTTGTGGATCACGGCGCTGGCGGTGGTCGCGGCCACCGTACTGCTGCGCCGGCGTCAGCGCGGCAGGTAAACGGTCGCCTCGACCTCGATCAGCGCGCCGTCGCCCGGCAGGAAACGCGACACCTCGACCACCGTGCTGACCGGCGGCTCGCCCGGATAGAAAAGGCCGCGCACACGGTTGTAGGCCGGGTAGTGCCGCAGATCGCGAAAGTACTGCACCAGCTTGACCACGTCGTCCATCGTGCCGCCGTGCTCCGCCGCCAGTTGGCGAATGCGTTCGAGCACGAACCAGCTTTGCGCCACGATCGGCGCCTCGAACACGTCGACGCTGAGCTGCCCCGTGACATAGCCCAGCCCGCCCAGCGCCGCGCGCGCGGTGTCGGGCAGATCTTCATAGCGGTCGAGCACCGCGCGCCGTGCCGGGTCGACCGCGACCACGCCGCTCAGGAGCAGGAAATCGCCCACGCGCTTGGAGGCCGCGTAGTTCGCCATCGGCTGGCCGGGCGCGGCGCTCATGTCGCTGCCACCGGCCAATCGCGCAGCTTGCCCGGATTGAGCAGCCCGTGCGGGTCGAAGCGCTGCTTCATCGCAACGATCTCGGGCGGCAGCGCGCCGCCGGCCTTGCCGTCTTCGACGATGAAGGTGTGCGGGTTGTTGATGCGCACACCGTGCTCGCGGTGAATGCGGATGATCTCGTCGAGCCGCTCCTCGCTGGTGAAGCGCACCAGCTGCAGCGCGCTGCAGGTGAGGAGGCCCTCGAGGTTGCGCAGGAACTCGACATGCATCAGCACCTCGCCGCCCAGCAGCCGTTCCATTTCGGTGATCTGCTGCACGTGCTGCCCTGGCACGAAGCTGCTCTGCAGGTAGGTCAGTGTCTTGTCGACCTTCAGCGCATGCAGCGTGGTGTGGTTCCAGGTGAATTCCATCAGCGTGCGGTTGCTCTTGTGCACCTCGGCCGACGTCTTGCGGTAGCTCACCGAGCCGCCGTGCAGGGCGGCCAGTTCCAGCATCGGTTCTTCGCAGGATTCGGCGACCAGCGACAGCACCGCATGACAGCCCGCCGGCAGGTGGTTGGCGAGTTGCGCCAGATGATCGGGCACCGGACTCGCGAAGAACGCGACCTCGCGCTTCACGATGCCGGGCGCGTGGGCCAGCGCGTCGCCGAATGCGAGCGCCTGGTCGAAATCGCCGAAGGTCACCAGCGTCTCGAGCCAGGGATGCACCGGGGCGAGACCGACTTCGAGTTCCAGCACCAGCCCGTTGGTGCCCCAGAGGTGGTGCATGCGCATCGCCTCTGCGCCGCGCAGTTCAACCACCTGCGGCTCGGCCTCGATCGTCATCGCGCGAAGGCCGAGCACATTGCCGGGCGCACCGAGCGGCCCGAAGTTGATCGAGCCGACGCCGCCGAAGCCACCGCCGAACAGGCCGCCGAGCGTGGCGCTGCGGTAGGTCGAGGGCATGCAGCGCAGTTCCTGCCCGGTCGGCTTCGTCTGTTTCTCGAGCTCGCCGAGCCGGATGCCGGCCTGCGCGCGGGCCACGCCGGGGCGTACCCACTGCAGTGCGTTGTAGCCGGTCATGTCGAGCACCACGCCACCTGCGAGCGGCGTGGTCTGGCCGTAGTTTCCGGTGCCGCTGCCACGGATCGTGATCGGCACCTTGCGCTTCACGCAGGCGCTCACCAGCGCGCGGATCTCGTCTTCGGTGCGCGGTCGCACCACCGCGTCGGCGCGCTTGTCCTTGAGCTGGCGGTTCAGCACCGGGCTGAACCAGGCGAAGTCCTGCGACAGGCGCGCGACGCGGCTCTCGTCGGTGATCCAGTCGAGGTCGGGCAGCTCGAGCAGAAGTTGTTCGATGGCGGAGGTGGGCGCGTTCATGGTCGTCAAGTCAATCGTTGGAAAGTTCGCTCGCATGCCACGAGCCCAGCGCCAGCTTGCTGAGCCAGGCCATCAGCACGAACAGCGCGACGCCGGTGAGCGAGATGAGCAACAGGGCCGCGAACATGCGCGGGATGTTGAGCTGGAAGCCGGCCTGCAGGATCTGGTAGGCCAGGCCTGCGCCCGAGCCGCCGGTGCCGGCCACGAACTCGGCCACCACCGCCCCGATCAGCGCCAGCCCGCTCGAGATGCGCAGTCCGCCGAAGAAATACGGCAGCGCGCTCGGAATGCGCAGCCGCACCAGCTGCTGCCAGCGCGTGGCGCGGTTCAGCTTGAAGTAGCTCTGCAGATCCGGGTCGATGCTGCGCAGGCCAAGCGTGGTGTTGCTGATGATCGGGAACAGCGCCACCAGCGCCGCGCACACCGTCATCGCCGCGGTCGGGTTCTTGACCCAGATGATGATCAGCGGCGCCACCGCGACGATGGGCGTCACCTGCAGCAGCACGGCATACGGGAACAGTGCCGTCTCGATGCGCTTGCTTTGCACGAACAGGAAGGAGATCAGCACGCCCGCCACCGTTGCAAGCGCAAACGACAGCACAGTGATCTTGAGCGTGACCAGCAGCGCATTGCCCAGCGGCACCCAGTCGGTCACCAGCGTCTGCATCATCAGATAGGGCGACGGCACGAGGTAGGGCGGCAGTTCCATCGCCACCACCATCCATTGCCACAGCGCCACCAGCACCACGCCGATCAGCACCGGATACAGCACGCGTTGCACGCGCGGCTGGTTCAGCAAGGGGCCGGCCTTCATCGCGCGTACGCTCCGTCGGCACTGCTGGCGCGCAGCAGGCTGTCCTGCAGCCGCTTTGCATGGCGGGCGAACTCCGGCGACACCATGAAGTCGGGGCTGCGCGGGTAGGGCTCGTCGATCACGAACTGCTCGACCACGCGGCCCGGCCGCGCCGCCATCATGATCACGCGGTTCGACAGGAACACCGCCTCGTGGATCGAGTGGGTCACGAAGATCACGGTGAGCTTTTTCTTTTGCCACAGGTCGAGCAGGTCGGCGTCGAGCCGGTGCCGCGTGATCTCGTCGAGCGCGCCGAAGGGCTCGTCCATCAGCAGCAGGTCGGGTTGCGTCACGAGGCCGCGCGCGATCGACACGCGCATCTGCATGCCGCCCGAGAGCGCGCGCGGCAGCGCATCGGCGAACTTCTCGAGCCCCACCAGCGCGAGCGATTCCGTCACCCGCGCATCGGCCTCCTTGCGCGGCACGCCTGCGAGGTCGAGCGGCAGCCGCACATTGGCCTGCACGCTGGCCCACGGCATCAACGTGGGAGACTGGAACACGAAGGACAGCTTGTGCGGGCAACTGTGAATCTGCGCCACGGGCCTGCGCCACACCAGCAGGCGGCCGTCGCTCGGCTCGAGCATGCCCGCCACCATCTTCAGCAGCGTGCTCTTGCCGCAGCCCGAGGGGCCGAGCAGCGTGACGAACTCGCCTTCTGCGATCGACAGATCCACCGGCAGCAGCGCCTGTGTGCCGTTGGGATAGGTCTTCTCGGCCGAGAGCACTTCCACCGCGGGCACGGCAGGCGCCGCTGGCGGTGCAAGGGTGTGGGGTTCGATGCGGTTCATGGAGAAGAAAAGCTCAAGGCAGAACCTTGGCGTCCTTCACGAAGTCGGTGGTGTAGGTCTTGGCCAGGGCCACCTTGGCCGGGTCGAGCAGCTTGGCGCCCACGAGGAAGTCGTAGCTCGCCTTGGCGCGCGCGTCGGTCATCACGCCGATGCCCATCGTGGCCGCATCGCCCCCGGTGACCATGCCCATCTCCTTGAGCTTGGACACACTGTAGGCGAGCTGGTCGTCGGTCATGTTGGGGTTGTCCTTCTTGATCAGCGCATTGGCCGGCGCCGGATCCGCCAGGTAGCTCTTCCAGCCTTCGGCCGAGGCCTTGACGAACGCGGCCACCGCCTTGCTGCGATCCTTCACGGTCTTCTCCATGCACGACACCGTGGTCGCGTAGGCCGGGAAACCGTGGTCGCTGAACATCAGCACCGTGCTCTTCACGCCGGCCTTCTGGATGGCATAGGGCTCCGAGGTCAGGTAGCCCTGCTGGGCCGCGTTCTTGTCGGCCACGAAGGGCTGGATGTTGAAGGTGTAGGGCCGGGTCTGCTCGTCGGTGAAGCCGAACTTGGCTTTGAGCCACGGCCAGTAGCCGCGGTTGGCCTGCGCGCCGATCAGGATGGTCTTGCCCTTGAGGTCTTCGAACTTCTTGACGTCGTCGTGCGCGATCAGCACCTGCGGGTCTTTCTGGAAGAAGGCTGCCACGTTGACCACCGGCACGCCGCCTTCGCGCGTCTGCATCATCTGGATGTCGCTCGAACCCATGATGCAGTCGGCCTGGCCGGCCGCCATCATCTGCGTGATGTTGACCTGCGGGCCGCCCATCTTGATGGTCACGTCGAGGCCGTGCTTCTTGTAGATGCCCTGGGCCACCGCCTGGTAGAAGCCGCCGTGCTCGGCCTGCGCGTACCAGTTGGTCATGTAGGTGAAGGGTTCTGTCGCCTGCGCATGCGCGGGCATGGCGAGAGCAGAGACGGCCAGCGCGGCGGCGCCGGCGAGCGATGCGGGACGGAAGGCGAGGTGCTTGCGCATGGTGTGGACCTTTCGGGCAGGAGGAAGGAAGAAAAGCAAGAAGGAACGGACGGGCGGGTCAATGCAAGGAGCGCGCCTCAGAGCGCCGCCACCGCGGCCAGCGGCGGCGAGGACTGGATGAAGCCGCTCTGGTGCCCGAGGCCCCAGGTCGCTTCCTCGCGCACCACCCAGCGCAGCGCATACAGCTCGGTCAGCGCCTGCACCCAGCTGTCGGACAGCGTCTCGAGAATCTCGATGCCCTGTTCGCGCGTGGCGCTGGTGGGGTCGCCGATCACGCCGCTCGGGCCGAAGTCGCGCGCCGACCATGCGCAGGCCGGCCGGCCGTCGGGCGACAGCAGCTTGATCGGAAACGGTGGCGGGTAGTTGGCCGCGGCATGCTCCATGTGCACGGTGTCGGGCGCCAGCGCGAGCATCAGCGCGGTCTCGGAATGGCCGGCATGCATCGACAGGCGCTTTTCCTGATCGCTCACCTGCTTGCTCGATGCATTGGGCAGGCGCGAGACGCCATGCGGCACCACCACGAAGTCGCCATGGCGCAGGCGCAGTTCGCGCGCTGCCATCTCCAGCACCTGCGGCTGGCCGCCGTGGCCGTTGGCGAACAACAGCTTGCGAAAGCCCGAGCGGTAGACCGATTCGCCGATCTCGATCACGGTGGCCAGCAGGGTCGGGCCGGACAGCGTCATCGTGCCGGGAAAGTGCAGGTGCTCTTCCGACTTGCCGTAGGTGATGGTCGGCAGCGCGAAGGCGCGCACCTCGGCGGGCAGCTTGTCGAGCGCACGGCCCATCACGCCCGACGAGATGACGCTGTCGACCGAACAGGGCAGGTGCGGGCCGTGCTGTTCGATGGCGCCGCAGGGCAGCACGATCACCGTGCTCTCGCGGTCGGGCAGCGCGTTGATTTCCGTCCAGCTCAGGTAGGGCAGAAAGCGATGGGGCGGTATGTAGCCGTGCAGCATGGGGTGTTCCTTCAGGTCAGTGAAAAGCTGGCTGGCCGCGCACGCAGACGCCGTCGCGCAGCACCACGCGCGCGGCGGCGCGCGAGGGCCAGCCGTGAATGTCGGCCTCGGTGAAGAGCACCAGGTCGGCGGGCGCGCCGACCAGCGTGGGCAGGCCCGCAGTGCCGCGCTGCAGCCAGTCGCCGCGGCACAGCGTTTCCGACCAGGTGTCGAACGGGTCGTCGAGCTGCGCCGCGAGCGTCGCGGTGGCGAGGGCGTCTACAGGGTCGAAGCTGCCGAGCCGGCAGAACGGATCCTGCACGTTGTCGCTCGCGAACAGCAGCGGAATGCCGCGCGCGCGCGCCTCCTTCACCAGCGTGATGCCGCGCTGGCGCGGCGTGCGGCCGGTAACGGCGTCCTGCAGCAGCAGGTTGGTGGCGGGCAGCGACACCATGGTGATCGGCACCTGCGCCACCGCGTCGAGCGTGTCCAGCGCCTGCGCCTCGGGCTGGGCTGCCAGCGCGCAGGTGTGGCCGCAGACCACGCGCCCTTCGAAGCCGATCTCTTGCAGGATGCGCGCCGTGGTCGCGAGGCCGACCGCCCCGGCGTTCAGTTCTTCATCGACATGCAGGTCGACATCGAGGTCGCAGACCTGCGCGGCGAGCAGCAGGTTGCGCAGCGCCCGCTCGCTCCAGTTGGTCGAGTGCACGAAGCCGCCGAGCAGCGCATACGGCCCGGTCGACGCGACGAGGCGGGCCAGCCGCAGGGCCTGGTCGGCGTCCTCGAACAGGGTGAGCTTGATCAGGGCAACCTGTTCCAGCCGCACGCGGCCGGCCCACTCCTGCGCAAGTTCGGCCATCACCGGCCAGGCCAGCGGCACTGCGTCGGGCTCCCACCAGTCGACATGGGTGCGCAACCAGCGGCTGCCGCTTTCCCAGGCCCACTGCAGGCCACGCCCGGCGCGCTCGCGCACGTCGTCTGTGCTCCAGCCGGCGCGGTCGTGCAGCATCGCGTCGATCGCGCCTAGCAGGCCGGGCTGCACGTTCCTCATGCGCGGCAGCGTGAAGGCCTTGTCGAGGTGTGTGTGCGCATCGACGAAGCCCGGCAGCACCAGTGCGCCGCCGAGGTTCCAGCCGCCTGGCACCGGCGTGTCGGCTGGCGCCACAGATTGAACTCGCCCACCCTGCAGGACGATCCGCGCCAGCATGGGCGCGCCGCCGGAGGTCGGCCAGTCGGACGGCAACAGCCAGCGCGGCAGCCGTGCGTCGTTCAGCAGGTGCGGGGGCTGCTGCATCTCAGTTGCTCCGCCGTGCGTTGTGTTGGCGGTGGCCTGCATTCGGGGCGCGTGCCGAGGGCATCGGGTACCTCCCTCCGCGAATGTCCCCCGGCTTCGCCTCCTCCTTTATTTCGCTGCGGGAGGCACCCGATACCCTCGGCACGGGACACGCTGCGTTGTATTCGTCGATCAACCACCGCTCTGACGGATCAGGCCGATGGTGTGCTCTGCGCAGCGAAATAAAGGAGGAGGCCGCAGGCCGGGGGACATTCGCGGAGCAGAGTACGCCGTCGGCGTGATCCCGCCCAGAGCCATAGCGCCCCGAACGCCCCAAGCCACACAGCCCGCATCGAATCAAAGCGTTCGCTTTCATCCTAGGCAAACCGTGCCATGGCCTGACCGACTCGCGTCATGAAGCGCTTGAGCTGGGGCTCGGTCGCCACGTTCATGTGGTAGTGGGCGTGGTAGTCCACGCGCGCCTTGTGCGCGGTCAACCGCTTCATGTAGCGCGTGACCATCTTGCGCGGCGGGTCGCCCATGTACCAGGCCATCCAGCGCGGCCGCCCGTAGGTGACGACGGCGCTGATGCGCTGGATGTTGGTGAGCATCGGCTTCACCTTGGCCGGGTCGCTGATGTCGAAGGCCACGCCCGGCATCAGCAACCGGTCGAAGTAGCCCTTGAGCATGGCCGGCAGGCCGAAGCACCAGGTCGGAAAGCAGAACACGATGCCCTCGGCCCACTGCAGGCGATCGATGTAGCCCTGCACCGGCGTGCGGTTGGCGGGCACGTCGTGGTAGCCGAGCCGCTCCTCGCGCGACATCACCGGGTTGAAGCCTTCGGCGTACAGGTCGCAGTCGTCCACCTCGTGCCCGCCTGCGCGCAGGTTCTTCAGCACCTCCTGGTGCAGGGCCGCATGGAAGCTGGTTTCGACCGGGTGGCAGTAGACGACGAGCACGCGCATGGTGTGTTTGACCACTTAATCAGAGCAAGTGGTCAGGTTTACGCAAAGTGCGTGCCAGCGCCTGTGCACCGGATCGGGGAATTGCTGCGGCGGCGGGGGGGCGCGTGTCAGGGCACGCTCGTGGTGTTCAGCGCGAAACCGTCAGGCCTGCGGAATACCGGCGCCGGCGAGCACGAACGCCACCAACTCGCGCGCGATCGGCTCGCGGTCAAGCGGCGCGTCGGAGGGCAGGCCCAGCATCACCCGCGTCTGCAGCGCGTAGTCGGCGTAGCTCTGGGTCATGGCCCAGATGTGCATCAGCAGCAGCCGGGCATCGAGCGGGCGCATCTGGCCGCGCGCGATCCAGCCGTTGATGATGTCGACCTTCTTCTGCGTCCAGGCCCGCGCGTTGGGCCAGTAGCGGTCGAGGTTGCGGCCGCCATCGAGCACCTCGCGCGTGAAGATGCGCGAGATCTCGGGGTTGTCGAACGCGTGATCCAGCTTCTTTCGGATGTAGTCGCCGAGCACCAGGCCGGGATCCTTGGCATGGTCTTCGAACGCGAACACCACCTTCCAGTCGTGCAGCACCTGCATCAGCAACTCTTCGTAGAGCTCTTCCTTGCCAGCGATGTAGTAGTGCAACTGGGGCTTGGTCAGCCCGGCCCGCGCCGCGATCGCCTGGGTCGAGGTGCCCTTGAGCCCGTGCAGGCTGAACTCCGTCACCGCCGCATCGCGGATCGCTGCGAGGATGCGCTCGCGCCCCGGCCGCGCGCGCGAGAGCGGGCCGTCGGGCGCAGGCATCTGCTGCGCGCTGATCGCGGGGGTGGAGGCGGTGTCGACGTTCATGGTGCGGTTCAGAGAGAGCGCAGACGATGGTAATCCCTCCCGATTCCGCGGCGGCATGGCCGCATGTGCGCTTGGCATTGAAGGCAGGCGCATCGCGGCACGGTTCCTGTATCTTCCCGGGCGCTCGACACATTTAGAACACATTCACAGGAGCTTTTATGTACCTTTCTCCCCGTTTCCGTGCATTCGCAGCAGGGGCCGCACTGCTGGCCGCCGGTGCGCTGGCGCATGCCCAGTCGCTGCCCAACGTGGTGATTCTTGCCACCGGCGGCACCATCGCCGGCGCTGGCGCTTCGGCGGTCAACAGCGCCACCTACGCGGCCGCCAAGGTCGGCGTCGAGAAGCTGATCGCCGGTCTGCCCGAGCTCTCGAAGGTCGCCAACGTGCGCGGCGAGCAGGTGTTCCAGGTCGCCTCGGAAAGCCTCACCAACGACAACCTCCTCACGTTGGCCAAGCGCGTGTCGGCCCTGGCGAAGCAACCCGACGTCGACGGCATCGTCATCACCCACGGCACCGACACCGTGGAAGAAACCGCCTACTTCCTGACGCTCACGGTTCACACCAACAAGCCGATCGTGATGGTCGCCTCGATGCGTCCGGGCACTGCGCTGTCGGCCGACGGCGCACTCAACCTGTACGACGCGGTCAGCGTGGCCGGCAGCAAGGACGCGATGGGCAAGGGCGTGCTTCTGACCATGAACGACAGCATCGAGAGCGGCCGCGACGTCACCAAGAACTTCAACATCAAGCCCAGTGCATTCGTCAGCCAGTGGGGCTCGCTCGGCATGGTGGTGGAAGGCAAGAACTACTGGTTCCGTGCACCGGTCAAGCGCCACACCATGAATTCCGAGTTCGACATCGACAAGATCACGGCATTGCCGCCGGTCGAAATCGCGATGGGCTACGAAGGCGTGGCCTCCACCGCGATCGATGCGCTCGGCAAGAGCGGCATCAAGGCACTGATCCACGGCGGCCCGGGCAACGGCTCGGTTGCCGACCGCATCGTGCCCAGCCTGCAGAAGGTGCGCGCCGACGGCATCGTGGTGATCCGCTCCTCGCGCGTGCCGGACGGCTTCGTGATCCGCAATGCCGAGCAGCCCGACGACAAGTACGACTGGGTGGTGGCGCACGACCTGCGTCCGCAGAAGGCGCGCATCCTGGCGATGGTGGCGCTCACCAAGACCAACGACACCAAGGAACTCCAGCGGATCTTCTGGGAGTATTGAGTCTGGTCAGCGCCGGCCTTGCCGGTGCCGTGCGAACTCGAGGCCGGCCACGCACACGCCGGCCCATGCAAGGCCCGAGAGCAGGCCGGCGGCCACGTCGCTCGCAAAGTGCACCCGCAGGAATACGCGGCTGCAGGCGATGCCCAACACCAGCGCCACGGCGGCCATCGCCGCTGCCGCATGCCAGCGTGCCGGCAGCATGCGCAGCGCCACGTAGAGCAGCATGCCGCCGGCCACCATGGCCCCCGAGCTGTGGCCGCTCGGGAAACTGAAGCCGGTGGCTTGCGCCAGCCCATGGTCGTGCAGCGGCCGGGTGCGTTCGAACACACCTTTGAGCACCGGGTTCAGCACTGCGTTTCCGCCCAGCGCCAGCAGCCAGCCGATGGCCAGCAGGCGCGCGCGTTTGCGCCACAACCACCCAGCCACGACCACGCCGAGCACGGCCAGCACCGGTGGGTCGCCCAGGTGCGTGAGCAGCGCGAACACGCGCAAGGCGGTCGCAGGCGTGTGCTGCGCGATCGCGTCGGCCAGTGCCTGATCGGCCAGCCCCATGGTGTTGTCGGGGCCGAGCCGGCGGGCGATGGCGGCGAACAGGCTGGCCGCACAGACGATCAGCGCGAAGCCGGCGGCAAACGCCACGGCCAGCCGCACGAGAGTGGGCGGTGGGGCATCCTCGGCCGCGCTGCGGCGGGTGCGGCGCCGGTGCAGCAGCCAACCGGCCAGGCCGGCCAGCGCCACTGCGACGGCCACCGTCGCAAGGAACGCGGGCAGCGCATGTTCGCCCATTTGCTGCGCGAACCCGACCACCGGTGCTGCCTCAGCCGGCATGCGGGATCGTGGCCATGTCGGCCAGCGGCAGCGTGTGCGAGGCCACCTGCTCGAAACGCTCGGCGCCTCGCGCGCAGTCCCAGCGCTCGACCGTGCAATGGCGCGCCGCCGCACCGCTCGCATAGCGGATGAGGTTCACCGAATTCGGCGCGCCGGCGCGCACCCGCGTCGAAACGGCTGTGCCGGCCTGCACGGCCCACAGCGCGCGCGCGCAGTCCGGAAACGTCTCGTGAAGGGGCGACACGAAGGGTAGATGGATGTGCCCTCCCAGCACGAGGTCGGCCCCCGCTGCGGCCCAGCGCGCCGCCGCCGCCGCGCGCCCGTGCAGGCGATTCGATGCGTCCTCGGGCAGCGTCACCGCCAGCGGCTGGTGCACCACCACCACGCGCAGTTGCTGCGGCGTGGCACGCATGAGGCGCGCCGCGACGCGCTCGATCTGCGCGGCCGACACCTCGCCGTCTTCGTGGCGGTACCAGCGCGTGGTGTTGACCGCGATGGCCAGGCACCCGGCCGATTCGAACACCGGCTCCAGTTCGGCGCCGAAGGCTTCGCAGTAGCGTCCGTAGGGGTCAAGCAGCCGCGTGCCGAGGGCGAACAGCGGAATGTCGTGATTGCCCGGCAAGGCCAGCACGGCCGGCGCGCCGAGCGAATCGACAAAGGCGCGCGCCGCGCTGAATTGCGCGCGCGTGGCGCGCTGCGTGATGTCGCCCGAGAGCACCACCAGCTCGGGCGCCTCAGCGTGCGCCAGCCGCGCGAGTGCCTGCACCACCGGCGCCTGTTCGGTGCCGAAGTGCGGGTCGGAAATCTGCAGCAATACCGGGTTCATTGGCGCGCGGCCTCCAGTTCGGGAGCGACGTCCGGGCGCACCAGCCAGAGCGGTTCTGTCGAGACCCTGAAGTGCAGCGGCATCTGCATCCAGCCGATTTCGCCGTCGGTCGCGACCTTCACGCGGCGGCGGTTGCGCATGGGCTGCACCGTCAACGCCTCGAAAGAAAAGCTCTCGACGCTCTCGGCCTCGCCGAGCCGGCCCAGCGCGCCGCGCGCCACGAGCCCGAGCATTGTGAACGCGCTGCGTGGCTTCAGCGCAATGGCCGCCAGTTGCCCCTGCTCCGGCGCGTCCGCTTCGGCCAGGCCGACCTGGTGCATCTGCAAGGCGTTGTTGGCCACGACCAGGGTCTGCGTGCGGATCTCGCGCTGCCGCCCGTGCCACGCCATGTGCAGATGCCAGGGTCGCTCGCCGCGCAGCACGGTGACAAGGGCCGACCACAAGGCCACCCAGCGGTGCCGGCCGTACTGCGCCTTGAAGGCTTCGCGGTCTTCCAGCAGCTTGGCGTAGAGGCCCATGCTCGCATTGACCAGGAACACACGGTCGTTTACAAGGCCGACCTGCACCGCGCAGGGCGCTTCGTTCAGCAACACCTGCAGCGCCTCGGCCGTGTCCGACGGAATGCCATGCGTGCGGCTGAAGTAATTGAAGGTGCCCTGCGGCAGCACACCGAACGCGCAGCCGCTGCCGAGCGTGGCCTGGGCCACGGCGTTGATGGTGCCGTCGCCCCCCGCGGCGACGACCACGCCCCGCAACTCGCGGGCGCGGGCGACCGCCTCGCGTGCCAATGCCTGCAGCCGGCCGGGCGCGTCCACCTGGTAGAGGCGGTACTCGCGGCCCGCGGCCGCGCACCCTGCTTCGATGGCCAGCCGCGCGTCGGAAGCCACGCCGCTGCCCGAGCCGGCGTTCAGCACGATCAGCAACGGAGGGTGGGGGGCCATGGTGAGCGGCGTCATGGGCGGGTGCGTCAAAGGCGCTGTCAAAGCCGCTGTTTATCGCAGCGTCGCCGGCCCCGTTGCGGCGGGCAATGGCGCAACCGCGTGTCGGAGAGTTGCCCCGCTGCCAACCGCTGGGGGCCCTCGGCGCCCCATGCGCACCGGTGTCTCGGCATGATGGGCAGCCTGGCCGTCGGGCCGGTGTGGCCACCCCCGTAAAATCACCCCCTTCGCGGGCGACGCCCGTGCTCCCGCTCCATGCCCGGCCACGCCGGCCAGCCTCATGTTGAACTTTCAGCAAATCATTCTCAAATTGCAGTCGTACTGGGCCGACCAGGGCTGCGCATTGCTTCAACCCTACGACATGGAGGTGGGGGCAGGCACTTCGCACACGGCCACGTTCCTGCGCGCGCTGGGCCCGGAACCGTGGAAGGCCGCCTACGTGCAGCCGAGCCGCCGGCCCAAGGACGGCCGCTACGGCGAGAACCCGAACCGCCTGCAGCACTACTACCAGTACCAGGTGGTGCTGAAGCCGGCACCGTCGAACATCCTCGAGCTGTACCTCGGCAGCCTCGAAGCGCTGGGCTTCGACCTGAAGAAGAACGACATCCGCTTCGTGGAAGACGACTGGGAGAACCCCACGCTCGGCGCCTGGGGCCTGGGCTGGGAGGTCTGGCTCAACGGCATGGAGGTGACGCAGTTCACCTACTTCCAGCAGGTTGGCGGCATCGACTGCAAGCCGATCACCGGCGAGATCACCTACGGGCTGGAACGCCTCGCGATGTACCTGCAGGCGAAGGAAAGCATCTACGAACTGGAATGGGCGCCCGGCGTCACCTATGGCGACGTGTACCACCAGAACGAGGTCGAACAGTCGACCTACAACTTCGAGCATTCCGATGCCGAGTTCCTCTTCACCGCGTTCAACGCACACGAGAAGCAGGCCAAGCACCTGATGGAAGTGCAGCTTGCACTGCCGGCCTACGAGCAGGTGCTCAAGGCCGCACACAGCTTCAACCTGCTGGACGCGCGCGGCGCCATCAGCGTGACCGAACGTGCCGCCTACATCGGCCGCATCCGCAACCTCGCGCGCAGCGTCGCGCAAAGCTACTACGAGAGCCGCGAGCGGCTCGGCTTCCCGATGGCACCGCGTGAGTGGGTGGCCCAGATCCCGCAGAAGAAAGCAGCCTGAGCGATGAGCATGCACAACAACAAGAACCTGTTGGTCGAACTGTTCGTCGAGGAACTGCCGCCAAAGGCACTGAAGAAGCTTGGCGACGCCTTCGCCGGCGTGCTGCGTGACCAACTGGTCGCGCAAGGCCTGGCCGATGCAGCCTCGGTGCTGACCGCTTTCGCTTCGCCGCGCCGCCTCGCTGCGCACCTGACCAATGTCGCGGTGCAGGCCGCCGACAAGGCCGTCTCGCAAAAGCTCATGCCGGTGGCGGTGGGGCTCGATGCGGCGGGCAACGCCACGCCCGCGCTGCTCAAGAAGCTCGGCGCGCTGGGCGCCGACGCCTCGGCCGTTGCCGGCCTCAAGCGTGCGCCCGATGGCAAGGCCGAAGCGCTGTTCTACGAAAGCACCGTCACCGGTGCGACGCTGGCCGAAGGCCTGCAGAAGGCGCTGGCCGAGGCCATCGCGAAACTGCCGATCCCCAAGGTCATGAGCTACCAGCTCGAGACCAATTGCGAGTTGCCGGGCTGGAGCAGCGTGAGCTTCGTGCGACCGGCGCATGGCCTGGTCGCGCTGCATGGCAGCGACGTGATCGCGGTCGAAGCGCTCGGCCTCAAGTCGGGCCGCGACACACACGGCCACCGCTTCGAAGCCAAGCTCGATCCGGTGGTGCTGCGCGACGCCGACAGCTATGCGCAGCAACTCGCCGACGAAGGCGCGGTGATCGCCGGCTTCGGTATGCGCCGCAGCGAGATCGCGCGCCAGCTGGCCGCGGCCGCCGCGAAGGTCGGCGGTGGTGCCAGGCCGATCGAGGACGATGCGCTGCTCGACGAGGTGACGGCGCTGGTCGAACGCCCGAACGTGCTGACCTGCGCCTTCGAATCCGAGTTCCTGGCGGTGCCACAGGAATGCCTGATCCTCACGATGAAGGCCAACCAGAAGTACTTTCCGCTGGTCGACGCGCAGGACAAGCTCACCAACCGGTTCTTGGTGGTGAGCAACATCACCCCCGACGATGCGAGCGCGGTGATCGAAGGCAACGAGCGCGTGGTGCGCCCGCGCCTGGCCGATGCCAAGTTCTTCTTCGACCAGGATCGCAAGAAGTCGCTGGCTTCGCGCGTCGAGTCGCTCGGCAAGGTGGTCTATCACAACAAGCTCGGCACGCAGGGCGAGCGCGTGACGCGCGTGATGGACATCGCGCGCGCCATCGCCGAGAAGCTCGGCGACGCGAAGCTCGCGGCGCAGGCCACCCAGGCCGCGCAACTGGCCAAGGCCGATCTGGTGACCGACATGGTCGGCGAGTTCCCCGAGCTGCAGGGCACGATGGGCCGCTACTACGCGCTGCACGACGGCCTCGACGCGGCGGTGGCCGACGCCATCGAAGACCACTACAAACCCCGCTTCGCCGGCGACACGCTGCCGCGCGGCGAGGTCGGCGTCGTGGTGGCGCTGGCCGACAAGCTCGAGACGCTGGTCGGCATGTTCGGCATCGGCAACCTGCCGACCGGCGACCGCGACCCGTTCGCGCTGCGGCGCCATGCGCTCGGCGTGGTGCGCATGCTGGTGGAGCGCGCGCTGCCGCTCCATTACTACGAACTAACCCGGCTGGCGTTCGAGGCCTTCGGGCCGTTGCTGGCCAAGGATCCGTCGGTCGAGCTCGACGAGTTCCTGGTCGAGCGGCTCAAGGGTTATCTGAAGGACACCGGCCACTCGGTGTCGGAAGTCGATGCGGCGGTCTACGCCCGCAAGCTCACCGAATGGTCGAGCCTGCCGAAGCGGCTGACTGCCGTGCGCGCCTTCGCCGCATTGCCCGAGGCGCCCGCGCTCGCCGCGGCCAACAAGCGCATCGGCAACATCCTCAAGAAGTCGCCCGAAGCAGCCGACGCCCACGTGAGCGAGGTGCTGCTGCAGGAGCCGGCCGAAAAGGCGCTGTTCGCGGCGATGCAGCAGGTCGTGCCCGCTGCCGACGCCCGGTTCGATGCGGGCGACTACACCGCCTCGCTGCAAAGCCTGGCCGCGCTGCGCGCACCGGTCGACGCGTTCTTCGACGGCGTGATGGTCAATGCCGAGCAGCTCGACCTGCGCTTGAACCGTCTGGGCCTGCTCAAATCCCTGCACGAAGCCATGAACCGCGTGGCCCAGCTGGAGCGGCTCGCAACCTGAGGTCTTCACCACCATGAAACTCGTCATCCTCGACCGCAACGGCACCGTCAACGTGCACCGCGAAGACTTCGTCAAGAGCGATGTCGAATGGACGCCACTGCCCGGCGCGCTCGAGGCCATCGCGCGGCTCAACCACGCCGGCTGGCATGTGGTGGTTGCATCGAACCAGTCGGGGCTCGGCCGCGGCCTGTTCGACGTGGCCTCGCTCAACGCGATGCACGCCAAGATGCACAAGATGCTGGCCGCGGTGGGTGGGCGCGTCGATGCGGTGTTCTATTGCCCGCACAGCCCCGACGAGGACTGCGAATGCCGCAAGCCGCGCCCGGGCCTGTTCCACCAGATCGGGGAGCGCTACGGCATCGACCTGGCCGGCGTGCCCACTGCGGGCGACAGCCTGCGCGATACGCTGGCAAGCGCCGCCGCCGGCTGCGAGCCGCACCTGTTGCTGACCGGCATGGGCGAGGCCTGCCGCAACGTCGATCCGCTGCCCCCGGAATATCCGCCCGGCACGCGCGTGCACGAGAACCTTGCCGCCTTTGTCGACTTCGTGCTCGCGCGCGAGGAGCGGCTGGCGCTGGAAGCCAAAGAAGAAGCTTGAACCCATGGCCCTGATCCGCTCCGTCATCCATGCACTGTGGATGCTCGTCACCGTGATTCCCTGGGGAATCATCATGGTCGTCAGCTCGCTCTGGAAGCGCGGCATTCCGCTCTACTGGATGGCCGAGCGCTGGCTGAGCTGGGCCATCGGCGGGGCGCGGCTGATCCTGGGCATCCAGACGCGCGTCACCGGCATGGAGAACCTGCCGACCGAGAAGAAGGCCGGCGCGATCCTGCTGGTCAAGCACCAGTCGACCTACGAAACCTTCCTGATGCCAACGCTGATGCCGCATCCGCTGGCCTACGTGTTCAAGCGGGAGCTGATCTACGTGCCGTTCTTCGGCTGGGCGATGGCGCGGCTCGACATGATCCACATCGACCGCAGCCAGAAGGCGCAGGCGTTCAACAAGGTGGTGGCCCAGGGCAAGCTGCTGCTGGCGCAAGGCATCTGGATCATCATGTTTCCCGAAGGCACGCGCATCCCGCGCGGCCAGAAGGGCACCTACAAGTCGGGCGGCACGCGGCTTGCCTGCGAAACCGGCGCGCCGGTGATCCCGATCGCCGTCACGTCCGCCAAGGTCTGGCCGCGCAAGGCATTCATCAAGCGGCCCGGCATCGTCGACGTGTCGATCGGCCCGGCGATTCCGAGCATCGGGCGCAAGCCGGACGAATTGATGCGCGAGGTCGAAGCCTGGATCGAAGCCGAGATGCGGCGGCTCGATCCCGAGGCGTACGCGTAGAGAGCACGACCATGCGCGGCCTGCTGCAATTCACGCTCGACCTGTTCGACGGGTTGTCGGCAGATGCACCCGAGACGCCCGTTCCGTCCAGCGAGAAGTTCAAGCCGGATCGACCTTCAGCGCCCGTTCTGCCGGCAGACCCGGCGCTGTCGCTGACCGACGCGTTGACTCCCGCACGTTTCGCCCATCCGCGCGCGAGTCGCGAGGTGCAGTTGGGCAACGCCCGCGTCGCCTACGAGTTCACACGCGGGCAGCGCCGCACCATCGGCTTCGTGGTGGGCGCCGAAGGGCTGTCGGTGCGGGCGCCGCGCTGGGTGGCGCTGCGCGACGTCGATGCGGCGCTGCAGGAAAAGTCGGGCTGGATCCTGCGCAAGCTGGCCGAGGCGGACCAGCGCCACGCCAGGCTCGAAGCCACGCGCATCGAGTGGCGGGACGGCGTGAGCTTTCCGTTTCTGGGCGAGCCCGTGGTGGTGCGGCTTGACCCGAAGCATGGCTTCAAGGGCGTTGGCGCGGTGCTCGAGACAACCGACCCGGACGCGCCACGCGTATTGCGCATGGCGCTCGCGAACAACGCCACGCCGGCCCAGATCCGCGACGCCGCACAGGCGTGGCTCACGCGGCAGGCACGGCGCATCTTCATCGAGCGGCTCGACCATTTCGCGCCGCAGCTCGGCGTGCGCTGGAACAAGCTGTCGCTGTCGAACGCCTCCACGCGCTGGGGCAGTGCAAGTGCCGACGGTGCGATCCGCCTGCACTGGCGGCTGATCCACTTTCGCATGCCGGTGATCGACTACGTGGTGGCGCACGAACTGAGCCACCTGCGCGTGATGGACCACAGCGCGCGTTTCTGGGAAACGGTGGAGAGCGTGGTGCCGGACTACGGCACCCTGCGCAAGCAACTCAAGGACGAATCGATACCGCGCTGGAGCTGAGGTTCAGCGCGCGTAGGTGACGCCGCCGTCGACGATCAAGGTCGAGCCCATCACGTAGTCGCCGGCGCGCGAGGCCAGGTAGATCGCGGCACCGGCCATGTCTTCGGGGGTGCCGATGCGGCCCGCGGGAATGCGGCCCTTCACTTCGTCGCCGTGGTCGCGCGCGTCCTTGTTCATGTCGGAGGCAAACGCGCCGGGTGCGATCGCGCTGACCACGATGCGCTCCTGCGCCAGCCGCAGCGCCATGCGGCGCGTGAGGTGGATCAGGCCGGCCTTGCTGGCCGCGTACGAGTAGGTTTCCTGCGGGTTGACCGACACGCCGTCGATCGACGCGATGTTGATCACCTTGGCCAGGTGGTCGGTGGCGGCGGCCTTGAGCATCGGCGTGAGCGCCTGGGTCAGGAAGAAGGGGGTTTTCAGGTTCAGGTCGACCACCTTGTCCCAGCCGCTTTCCGGAAACTCGTGGTACGGCGCACCCCAGGCGGCCCCGGCGTTGTTGACGAGGATGTCGAGCGTCTTCTCGTGCTTGCCGTAGGCGGCGACCAGCGCCTGCGCGCCTTCCAGCGTCGACACGTCGGCCGGCAGCGAGACGCAGTGGCCGAAGGCCGAAAGCTCCTTGGCGGTCTGGTCGCAGGCGGCGGCCTTGCGCGCCGAAATGTAGACGCGTGCGCCCTGCGCCAGATAGCCCTCGGCAATCATGCGGCCGATGCCGCGCGAGCCGCCGGTGATGAGTGCCGTGCGGCCCTCGAGCGAGAAGAGTCGGGTGGTGTCCATGTGCGGGTGTCTCCTGGAATATCGGCGCAGCTTAGTGCGCTGCGGCACCGGGCGCCGTCACCAAGGCGCCAGCCGCGACCATCAGCCAGCCTTATGGAAGTGGCCGCAGAAGCGATGACATGGCGGTGGGGTGCGCTCCTAGCATCGACTTGCCCTGTTCTTCTTCCCATCCGCCTCTTCATGAAAGTCCACGCCATGCGCATTCCGTTCGCCCTCGTCGCGGTGCTTGTCGCCGCCTGTTCCGTTCCCGTCGCCGCCCAGACCGCCACCGGCACGCTCGACAAGGTCAAGGCCGGCGGCAGCATCGGCGTCGGCTACCGCGACGCGTCGCTGCCGTTTTCCTACCTCGGCAGCAACGGGCAGCCGACCGGCTTCGGCTGGGAGATCTGCGGCCTCATCGTCGACGAGGTTCGCCGGGCCACCGGCCTCGCCACCCTGGCGGTCAAGACCCAGGCGGTGACCTCGCAGAACCGCATCCCGCTGCTGCAGAACGGCACCATCGACATCGAATGCGGCTCGACCACCAACAATGCCGAGCGTGCCAAGCAGGTGGCCTTTGCCACCAACTACTTCTACACCGGCACACGCTTCCTCGTGAAGGCCGGCTCGCCGGTCAAGTCGCTGGCCGATCTCAAGGGGCGCAAGGTGGTGTCGACCACCGGCACCACCAACATGCTGGTGATGCGCAAGATCAGTCGCGAGCAGAACCTCGACATCGACCTGTTCGGCGCCAAGGACCATGCCGAATCGGCCCTCGTGGTGCAGAGCGACCGCGCCGATGCGTTTGCCATGGACGACATCCTGCTCTACGGCATCCGCGCCAATGCGGCAAACCCGGCCGAGCTTGCGGTGGTGGGCGAGGCATTGCAGGTCGAGCCCTACTCGATCATGCTGCGGCGCGACGACCCGGTCTTCAAGAAGCTGGTGGACGACACCCTGGCCGCGCTCATCCGGACCGGCGAATTCGAACGGCTCTACAAGAAGTGGTTCCAGTCGCCGATCCCGCCCAAGGGCATCAACCTCAACGCGCCGATGAGCAAGGAGCTGCTCGCCAATCTCAAGGCGCTGTCCGACAAGCCGGCTGAGTGAGCGCCATGGACATGGCAAAGACCGGCGGCGCCGCACCCGGCCTGCTGGGCGTTCTCGGCGGCATGGGGCCGCTGGCCACGCTCGATTTCATGCACAAGCTGCTGGCGGCCACGCCGGCCGCAAGCGACCAGGAGCACGTGCCGGTGCTCGTGAGTTCGATCCCGCAGGTGCCCGATCGCACCGCGGCGTTTCGCGGCGAAGGTGCGTCGCCGCTGCCCGCGATGATCGAGAGCGGCCGTCGCCTGGTCGATGCCGGTGCCGGGTTGATCGTGATGCCGTGCAACACCGCGCACCTCTGGTTCGAGCCGTTGCAGCAGGCGCTCGGGCTGCCGATGCTGCATCTGGTCGACGCGGCCATCGAGCAGGCCATCGCGCGCACCGGCGCCGGCGCGCCGCTGGGGCTGCTCGCCACCGACGCCACCATCGCTTCGGGCCTTTACCTGAACCGGGCGCCGGCCGGCGCGGGCCTGCACTGGCTGCTGCCAACGGCGCGCGAAATGATCGAGCAGGTGATGCCCGGTATCGAAGCCGTCAAGGCCGGCGACCGGGTGCGCGGCGCGGCGCTGCTCGGAGCCGCCGCCGCCGCGCTGGCCACGCGCGGTGCCCGGGCATTGGTGCTGGGCTGCACCGAGATCCCCCTGGTGCTGGACGACGGCTGCTCGCCGGTGCCGACGATCGACGCGACCGCGGCGCTGGCGCAGCGCTGCGTGGCCTGGTCACGCGGGCAACGGGCTGCCGGCGTGCTGGCGACTTAAGCGCCGACCGCCGCGCGAAAGGCCTTGATGAAATCGGCCACCGGCTTCGGCGACCGCACGCCTTGTGGCAGCAGCGCACGCACCTCGACCGGCACCTCCGGCAGCACCGTGCGCACGTGCAGCGTGTCGCTGCGGCTGGCCTGGGCGGTGAACGAATCGATGATGGCAGGGCCGAAACCCTGTTCCGCGAGCACCATCGCGATGTGATGCGTCTGCACCGTGATGTCGGCGCGCGGCGCGTTGCCGGAGCGTGAAAACTGTTCGGCCAGCATGGCGCCGATCGGGTCGCGTTCGTCGATGCGGGTGAACGGCTCCTTCAGCACATCCTCGAGCGCCACCGTGCTGCGCCGGTCGGCGCCCGGCGTGCCCACGCGCGAGACGCAGACCAGCCGGCCGGTGGCGACCGGTTCCTCGTGCACCGCCGGGTGCCGCACGCTGCCGTAGACGATGCCCACATCGCCCTCCTGCAGCGCGATGGCCTGCGCAATCTCGCGCGAGTGCAGCACCCGGATCGCGACCGGCATCGCCGGATGGCGGGCCCGGAACGCCTGCAGCGCATCGGGCAGCGCGCGCACCGCGAGCGAGGGCACCACCAGCACGCGCAGTTGCGCTTCGCCGTCGCTGCGCAGCGCATGGGCGATGCGGCGCACCGATTCGAGCTGCGACACCAGGTGCTGCACCTCCGGATAGAGCGCCTGCGCCTCGCGCGTCGGCACCAGCCGCCGGCGCTGCCGCGTGAACAGCGCGTAGCCGAGCTGCAGTTCGGCATGCTGGAGCGTCTGCGTGACGGCCGGCTGCGTGACATGCAACAGCCGCGCCGCGGCGCTCACGGTGCCGGTCAGCATGATGGCGTTGAAGACCTCGATGTGCTTGAGCCGCATGCGCCGGATGATGCATGAATGCACAGCACGGCGGTGCGGCATCGTTCTTGCCTGTAGCATGGCTGCCGAGCCCGATCTTCCCGTCCACCGAGTCAGCGTCATGTCCAAAGCGTTTTCCGCGGAATCCGGCGCCGGCCGTTACGGCCCTGTCGCGATGGCCCTGCACTGGCTGCTGGCGCTGATGATCGTGGGCTCGTTCAGCGTGGGGCTCTACATGGTCGATCTCCCGTTCTCGCCGCAGCGCATCCGGCTGTTCAACTGGCACAAATGGGCCGGCGTTACGATCCTCGCGCTTTCGGCGGTGCGGCTGTTGTGGCGGCTCACGCACCGCCCACCCCCGCTGCCCGATGCGATCGAGTGCGCGATGCCGCGCTGGCAGCGCTTCGTCCACCACCGCACGCTCGGGCTGCTCTACGTGCTGTTCTTCGCGGTGCCGCTGTTCGGCTGGGCCTATAGTTCGGCGCTGGGTTTCCCGATCGTCTGGTTCGGCGTGCTGCCGCTGCCGGATTTCGTGCCCGTCGACAAGGCGCTGGCCGAAGCCGTTCTGCTGCCGCTGCACCGCGGCAGCGCCTTTCTGCTCGCCACCCTCGTCATCGTGCACACGGCCGGCGCGTTGAAACATCATTTCGTCGACCGCGACGACCTGCTCAACCGCATGTGGCCGGCAAGGCGCACCAGGAACACCTCATGATTTCAAACCGCTACGCCAGCCTGGTTCTTGCCGTTGCCAGCTGGCTGGCCGGCGCCAGCGCGGCGACCGCCGAGACGGCCACGCAACTGGTGGCCGACAAGAGCCAGATCGTCTTCGTCAGCAAGCAGATGGGTGTGCCGGTCGAGGGTGCATTCGGCAAGTTCGCGGCACGGGTTGCATTCGATCCGAAAAAGCCCGAAGGCGGCAGCGTGGCGTTGTCGGTCGACATGGCCAGCGCTTCGCTCGGCGTGCCGCAGACCGACGCCGAACTGCCCAAGCCCGACTGGTTCGATGCCCTGAAGTTTCCGCAGGCGAACTTCAAGTCGAGTTCGATCAAGGGGCTGGGCGGTGGGCGCTTCGAGATCGCGGGCAAGCTCACGATCAAGGGGCAGGCACAGGAACTTGTGGTGCCCGTGACGATCACTCAAGCCTACGGCCAGTCGGTCGCGAGTGGAAGCTTTACCATCCAGCGCCTGGCGTTCAAGGTCGGCGACGGCGAATGGACAGACACCTCGATGGTGGCCAACGACGTCCAGGTGCGCTTCAAGCTCACGCTGTCCGGACTCGGCCCGCTTTAAACCGCCGCCTCACCACATCGCAAAGACGTCAATGACCCACAAGCTCATCACCATGGCAGCGGCGCTTGCGCTGGCCGCAGCGGCCCAGGCCCAGGCCCCGCTCGGGCCCGACTTCACCGCGCCGGCAGTCGCCATGCAGCCCTCGGGCGGCCCGGCCAAGGGTGCGAGCTATGTGGTCGACCCGACCCACACCTTCGTCAACTACGAAATGGGCCACTACGGCACCACCACCAACCGCGGCCGCTTCAGCACCACCGAGGGCATGGTGCAGATCGACCCGGCCGGCGCCAACGGCAAGATCGACATCACGATGGACATGACCTCCATCAACACCGGCGTCGACCTGCTGAACCGGCACGTGCAGAGCAAGGACTTCTTCAACGTGGCGGCATTCCCGACCGCGCGGTTCCAGGCCGACAAGATCGCCTTCGCCGGCGACAAGGTCGCCGAGGTCGGCGGCACGCTCACGCTGATGGGGCAGACCAAGCCGATCCTGCTCAAGGCCAGCCGGTTCAACTGCTACCTGAACCCGCTGATCAAGCGCCAGGTGTGCGGCGGCGACTTCGAAACCACGGTCGAGCGCAGCCAGTGGGGGATTCTGTGGGGCCTCAACTTCGGCTTCGAAGACAAGGTGAAGCTGCTGGTTCAGGTCGAGGCGATCAACCTCAAGCCCTGATCACAGAAAGCTCTCGGGCGTCAGCGGCGCCAGGATCTCCAGCACCGTGCGGCTCCAGAAGTCAGAGTCGGGCTCCACGCTCAGCACTTCCTGCGCGCCGGCCGGGCCGCTGACCCACTCGATGTTCTGCGTGCCCTCGGCAAAGCGCAGCCGGTAGGCGCCTTGCTGCTTGAGCACCTCGACCAGTTTCAGCGCCTGTTGCGCCATCTCGGAGCTCTGGATGAACAGGCCGATCTCGGTGTTGAGCATGTCGGAGCGCGGGTCGAAGTTCATCGAGCCGATGAACAGGATGCGCCGGTCGATTACGGCCGACTTGGCATGCAGCCGGCCGATCGAGGAGCCGAACAGGCCGAGCCGCACGCTGGCGCGCGTTCGCACCGAACTCAGCTCGTACAGGTCGATGCCGAGCCTCAGCATGTCGGGCCGGTAGCGCCGGTAGGCGGTGTGCACCAGCGGCTCGTCGGTGGCGGCAAGCGAGTTGGTGACAACGCTCATCTTGACGCCGCGGCCGTGCACCTCCTGCATCACCTCGAGGCCGCCCTTGCCGGGGATCAGATACGGCGAGGTGATGCTGACCTCGCTGCGTGCGCGGCGGATCTGCTCCAGCACGTTGTAGCGGACGCTGTCCACATCGAGCAGCGGCACGCCGCCGTACGACACGGTCTTGCCGACCACGCGGTCGGGCGAATCGGCATAGGCCTCGGCACGGCTCCAGATCAGGCCGAGCCGGCCCGTGTTGAGTTCTTCGACGATCGGCCCGTAGCCGAGCAGGTCGTTGGGCGCCGGCCGGGGCGGCGGGGGGGTGCTGTCGGGGCCGGTCATCCGTTCGAAGCCGGCTTGCAGTTCTTCGCGCGTCGCGTCGCTCTTCACGATTGCATGCAGCGGCAGCACGTACTCGCTGTTCCAGTACTGGTCGAACAGGTTGCCCAGCCGCGGCAGCAATGCACCGGTCACGAAGGTGTCGAGGTCGAGGAAGTTCGGGCCCGCCGTGCGCGTGAAGTACTGGTTGCCGATGTTGCGGCCCCCGGCCACGGCCATCGCGCCGTCGGCGATGAACAGCTTGTTGTGCATGCGCCGCTGCACCCGGTCGAAGTGCAGGAGCGACGCCGCGAAACGCATGCGCAGGCTGCCGCGCCCGGCCGGAAACGGGTTGAACAGCCGCAGCTCGAGGTTGGGCGTGGCGGCCAGGCCGAGCAGCAACGCATCCTCGCCCGAGGTGTAGAGGTCGTCCATCAGCAGCCGCACGCGCACGCCGCGTTGCGCCGCATCGCGCAGCGTGCGCAGGAAGTAGCGGCCGGTCTCGTCGTTTTCGATGTGGTAGTACTGAACGTCGAGCGTGCGCTCCGCGCGGCGCGCGAGTTCGAGCCGCGTATTGAGTGCGAAATCTCCGCCCGGCATCAGCCGGAAGCCGCTCAGGTCGGGATCGGGCGATGCCGCCTGGGCAATGCGGCCGAGCGTGGTGTCGGCCGAGGCCCGCAGGGCCTTCGAGGGTGGGCCGGTCAGGCCGTCGGGCAGGGTGGCGCACCCGGTGGCGATCAACGCCACGAGCCAGAGCATCGTCGGTAGCAACCAGCGGCGAAACAAGGTCGGCCCCTTCAGGAGGCAGTCGCCGCAGCAGCGGGTGCGGCGGGCTGCGCGTCGAGCTCGATCACCACCTCTTGCAGCGTGCGCGCCAACAACTCGCCGGCCACCGGCTTGTGCAGCACGCGTTCGGCCGCACCCGAGAGTTCGCCAAAGCGCGAGGGTGCCGTTTCGCCGGTGACGATCACGGCCGGCAGGCCGGGTTGCCGCTCGCGCACCCGGTCGATCACGTCGAGGCCGGTTTCGTCGCGCAGCCGGAAATCGACCACCATCACGTCGGGCACGAAGCCGGCAAGCAATGCGCGTTCGGCCTGCTCGCCGCTGGTCACGCCCTTGACCGACCAGCCGAGCTGGTCGAGGTAGGTGCACAGGGCCGACAGCACTTCGGCCTCGTCGTCGACCAGCAACACCGCGAGCCGGTGGCCGTCGGCGGCGCGCGCCGGTGGCATCGCACTCCCCGCGACTTCGTGCGCCGGCGCCGGCGCCGGATCGATCTGCAGTTCGAAGGTGGTGCCGCGGCCCGGTTCACTCTCGAGCCGCAGGGCGATGTGCAGCAGCGCTGCCGTGCGCCGCACGATCGCCAGGCCGAGCCCGAGGCCCTGCGAGCGGTCGCGCGAGGGGTTGCCGACCTGGTAGAACTCCTCGAACACGCGCTCGCGCTGATCCGCCGCGATCCCCGCGCCGGTGTCGACCACCTGCACCAGCACATGTCCGTCCGGCCCGTGCCTGCCCACCAGCGTGATGCGGCCGCGTTGCGTGAACTTGATCGCGTTGTTAACCAGGTTGCCGATGATGCGCATCAACTGGTCGCTGTCGGTCCGGGCCCAGAGCGGTTCGGCCGGCAGCTCGAGCTCGAGCGACAGTCCCTGCTGTGCCGCCAGGGCCGCGTACTCGTCGCGCACCGCGCGCAGCAGCAGGCCGATGTCGTGCGGCGCAAAATTCGCCTTGATCGAATGCGCGTCGAGGCGCGAGATGTCGAGCAGACCGTCGAGCAGGCCGCTGCTCTGGCGCAGCGCGCTGCCGATGCCGCGGCTGACCTCCTTGAGCAAGGTGTCGCTGCCGCGCTGCGCGAGGATGTCAAGGGTGGTCGCGTTGATCGACAGCGCATGCAGCGGTTGCCGCAGGTCATGGCTGGCGGCCGCGAAGAAACGGGTCTTGGCTTCGCTCGCGGCCTCGGCGCGGTCCCGCTCGAGTTCGACCGATTCGGACAGCTGCGCGTTGTCTTCGACCAGGCCCATCAGCTCCTTGAGGTTGCGGCCGTGGTCGCGCACGCTCGCCAGCAGAACCAGGTACATGGTCACGATGCCGATGCCCAGCGCGATGCCCAGTGTTTCGCCGCGCCAGAACCAGCCCGCGGCCATGAGCAGAAAAGTCAGGCTGCAAAAACCCATGAAGGCGCGCTGCGAGCCGGCCACCGAGGCGGCGCCCACGGCGCAACCGGCCGTCAGCATGATGCCGATCAGCAGGGGCGTGACGTTGTCGGGTGCGGTGAAGGACAGCGGCACGATCGGCGCGGTCGTGAGTCCGTTGAGCGTGAAGCCGAGCACCAGCATCGGCAGCGCGGCGATGCGCTCGTCGACGGATTTCTTCTCGATCGCGCGCCCGAGCCGGACGCGGTAGACCATCACCGCACCGGTAGCGGCCAGCCACACCCAGGGCCAGATGTGCAGCCCCTGCCGCCACGCGACGATCGCAATGATGATGTAGCCCAGGTACACGGCCGGCAGCCGGCGTGAGTACAGCGTCATCAGGGTCACGCGGCGCTCGGCAATGCGCCGTTCGACGCGCTCTTCGCGCGAGGGCTCGGCAGGCCCGGCGGGGGGGCTTGTTGCTTCAGTCAACACGCATCCCCTCGCGCGAGGCCTGGTAGGCGGCCTCGGTGCGGTTGCGCACGCCGAGCGCGCTGTAGACCGCGGTCAGATGCGCCTTGACGGTGGATTCGGCAATGTCGAGCTGGCGCGCGATCAGCTTGTTGGGCAGGCCGCGGGTGGCGGCGCGGTAAACGTCCATCTGGCGCGCGGTGAGCCCGGCCAGCCGGGGGTCGCTGGTGGCGCTGGCATGCTGGTCGCGGGGCTGCGCCGTCTCGGACGGCAGAAAGATGCGGCCGGCCAGCACATGCTGCAGCGCAGCCACCATCATCTCGGAGCTGTATTTCTTGGGAATGAAGCCGGCCGCGCCAAGTTCGACCGACTGGCGGATCAGCGCGGCGTTGGTTTCGCCCGACAACACCACCACGCGCGCCATGCAACCGCCATCGCGCAGCCGGCGGATCGATTCCGTCCCGTCGCTGTCGTTCAGGTGCCAGTCGAGCAGCACCAGGTCGAACTCGGTCAGCTGCACCAGTTGCGCCGCATGGCTGATATCGCTGGTGGTTTCGACGCGCAGTTCGGGCACCAACACGTTCAGCAGGTTCTTCATGCCCTGCAAAAACATCACATGGTCGTCGACCATCAATACGTTCATGGTTACCTCTCGGGTGGAGTATTGACCAGATCGGGCACCGTTGGCGTCTGCTCATACTTTGGTCTTACTGTCAACGCTACCCTTGGGGGAGGCAAAAACCCCCGTAGCTTTTTAAGCTTCATGCCATGAACGCGCGCACTGACATCCTGACATTGGCACCGCAAACGCGGGGGCCGGCCGACGTGGTTGAGTCGTATCTGATCAGCCACTACCCCACCAGCCTGATCGACGTGCGCACCCTTCGCGACGGCCGGCGGCTCACGTTGCGGCCGGTGTTGCCGCAGGACAACCGGCTGCTGGCCGATCTGGTCAACCGGCTGTCGGTTCGTTCGCGTGCACGGCGCTTTCCGAACGCCCAGCAGCCGGCCTCGGCCGACGAACTGGCGAGCCTGAGCTGCATCGACTACCGCCGCCATCTGGCGCTGGTCGTCGGTATCCAGGAAAACGGCCGCGAGCGGCTGGTGGCCGAGGCCCGCTTCCTGATCGACCCGGACGGCCACAGCGCCGAGTTCGCGCTGGTGGTGGACGACCAATGGCAGCGCAACGGCATCGGAACCTGGGCCATGTTTGCGCTGAGCCGCGCAGCCGGTGCGGCGGGAGTGGCCTGGCTGCATTGCGATCTGATGGCCGACAACGAGCCCATGCTGGCGTTGATGCGGCGCTGCCGTTTCTGCTGCACGGTCGATCGCAGCGATCAGGCGATCGTGCACGCCGAAACGCGGGCCCGTGCGCTCAACGCCTGGCGCCCGGCGCCGCCGGTCAGGGTGTTCGGCTGGGTGCAGCGCTGGCTCGGCCTCGACAACGGGCCGGCGCCCGTGACGCAGTACTGACGCCTTTCCGCGCCGGGTGGGCTTTCAGCCAGCCATCAGCGCGGCTTCAATCGCCTCGAAGCCGGGTCGAAGCGCCACTTCTTCGCCCAGGCAGCGCTGCTGCAATGCACGCCACGGTGCAAGCGTACCGGGGTCGACTCCCGTGCACCGATCCAGCAGTTCCTCCAGCAGGCAGCCGAAGGCACGCGCCTCGATGCGTTCGAGCGCTGCCGCCTGCGGGCCCAGGCCGACGAACGATGCCGCGCCGAAGTCGCCGAGCAGCGCCTGCCCCTGGCCGTCGTGCAGGATGTTGTGGGCGTAGAGGTCGCCGTGCAGGATGCCGCGTGCATGCAGCTGGCGCGCGGCCGAAGCGATGCGGCGGGCCATCGCCAGTGCTGTCGGCAGCGGCCAGCCTGCGTCGTCGGCGTAGATGTCGCGCGTGCACGATTCCAGGCTCGGCGGGCCGGCCAGGTTCCCGAAGCTCGGCGCCACCAGTGCCAGCACCAGGCCGTCCGTGCCCTGTGGATGGCCACCGACGCGGCCATGCACCGGGATCAACCCCGGGTGCTCGCCGGCCGCCATGCAGGCCGCCATCTCGCTGTGCGGCAAGCCGTCGCTGGTGACTGCACCCTTGAACAGTTTCACCGCCACCGGTTCGCCCGCGCCCGGCCCGCGCCGCCACAGGGCCTGGTGGATCACGCCCGACGCGCCTTCTCCTAGGCGTTGCTGCAGCGTGAGTTGCGACCAGTCGATCCGCGGCACCGTTTGCGCCGACAAGGCGGCCGCCTCGTTCGCATCGCTGAACGGGTTGCCGGCACAGGCCAGCCATGCGAGCCGCGGCATCTGCAGCAGCCAGTCCGGCAGCGATTCGAAGCGGTTGGCGGCGATGCGCAGCAGTTCGAGCCGGCGGCAGCCGGCCAGGTCGTCGGGCAGTGCGCGCAGGCAGTTGCCGGCCAGCATCAGCTTTTGCAACCGGGTAAAGCGGGCCCAACCGGCGGGCAGTGCGTCGATCGCGTTGTCGGTGAGGATCAGCCAGCGCAGGCGGTCGGGCAGGGCGGCGGCCGGCACCGTGTGAATGCGGTTGGCCTTGAAGCCGATCATTTCCAGCGCGGGGCACGCGCCCAGTGAGGCGGGCAGCGCGGTGAATTGGTTGTCGGAGCAGAACAGCACGCGCAGGCGGTGCAGCCGCGCGATGTCGTCCGGCAGGCGGTCGAGCGCATTGCCCGAGAGGTTGAGCACCTCCAGCGAATCGGAGAGGTCGAAGATCTCGTGCGGAAATTCGGTCAGGCCGCAGCCGAGGTCGAGCCGGCGCAGGCCTGCCAACTCACCGGTGCGCAGCTGCGCGAGCGTATGGCCCACGGCGCAACCTCAGGCGGCGCCGAAGCGGTAGACCCCCGCCGCATCGACCGTGCGCCGGAGCTGGCCGGCAAACCACAGCAGGTGCAGATGCGCCACTGTTTCGCCCATTGCAAAGGTCATCTGGTGCAGGTCGAGCTCGCGCTTGAACATGATCGGCAGCGCCTCGGCCGCGGTGTGCGGCCGCTCGGTGCAGGCCGCCAGCATCTCGGCCAGGCGGTCGCGATGGTGTTCCTGCAACTGCCCCACGCGGCGGTGCACGCCGGTGAAGGGCTTGCCGTGCGAGGGCAGGCCCAGCGTGTCTTCGGGCAATGCCAGGAAGCGCTCGATGCTGTCGAGGAACAGGCGCAGCGGGTTGGCCTCGGGCTCGCCCGCGTGCACGCTCACATTGGTGGAGATGCGGGGCAGCATCATGTCGCCGCCGATCAGCGCATGCAGCTCCTCGCAATACAGCGAGATGTGCTCCGGCGCATGGCCGTAGCCGCTGATGCATTGCCAGTCGCGCCCGCCGATGTGAACGGTATCGCCGTCGAGCATGCGCACGAACTGGCCCGGTACGCCCGGCACCATGTCGCGGTAATAGCTGCCGCGGCCGCGGATCTTTTCGATGGAGGCCGGGTCGGTCAACCCGTGCGCCGCGAAGAATGCGGCCGCCTCGTCGCCTCCGGCCAGGTTGTCGCTGGCGTTCGGGCTGCTCAGAAGCCGCGCCATGTGGTAGTCGGTGGCGCTGATCCAGAGCGGCGCGTTCCAGCGCTCGCAGAGCCAGCTTGCCAGGCCGATGTGGTCGGGGTGCATGTGCGTGACGATCACGCGCAGGATCGGCATGCCTTCGAGTTGCGTCGCGAAAATCTGCTCCCACTGCGCCTTCGACTCCGGCCGCGAGATGCAGCAGTCGACCACCGTCCAGCCCTCGATGCCGTCCTGGGTGTCGCGCAGCAGCCAGAGGTTGATGTGGTTGAGCGCGAAGGGCAGCGCCATGCGGATCCAGCGCACGCCGGGGCGCACTTCGTGGGTGGTGCCCGGCTCGGGCAGCAGGTCGCCGAGGGGGTAGTTCAGTTCGCGTTCGAGCAGGTTCATGTAGGATTGACGTTTACGTAAACGTCATGGGTGGAGCGCTCATTGTAGGGATTGCAGCCCGAACCTGCTGTCGCGCCCGCAACGACCCTCGCCACCGACCCGAATGGATCCGCAGACCTTCACCATCAGCGAACTGGCCCGCGAGTTCGATCTCACCACGCGTGCGATCCGCTTCTACGAGGACATGGGCCTGCTCACGCCCGCGCGCTCCGGCCCGGGTGGGCGCCAGCGCGTGTACGCGGCGCGCGACCGGGCGCGCCTGCTGCTCACGCTGCGCGCCAAGCGGCTCGGCCTGAGCCTGACCGAGGCGAAAGACATCCTCGACATGTACGACAGCCCGCAGGACACGGTGGCGCAATTGCAGCGCTTTCTGGGGGTTCTGGGCGCACACCGGGCCACACTCGAGGGCCGGCTCGCCGAACTGCAGGCCAACCTCGACGAAGTGCGCGCGCAGGAGAAAAAGACCAAGGCCACGCTGGCGCGCGCACTCAAGCCAAGGGCGGGCTGAACCCTGCCGCATCAATTCCATTGCTCATCGACAATACCGCCATGTCAGACACACTTCCAGACCTCTTCGCGCACAACCGTGCATGGGCCTCGCAAATGGAGCGCGAGCGCCCCGGTTTCTTCACCAGCCTGGTGAAGCAGCAGACGCCCCAATACATGTGGATCGGCTGCTCCGACAGCCGCGTGCCGGCCAACCAGATCACAGGACTGGAGCCGGGCGAGGTGTTCGTGCACCGCAACGTGGCCAACATCGTGGTGCACTCCGACCTGAACGCGCTGTCGGCGATCCAGTTCGCGGTGGAGCGGCTCAAGGTCAAGCACATCATGGTGGTGGGCCACTATGGCTGTTCGGGCGTGCAGGCGGCCCTCGAAGGTGCGCGCATCGGCCTGGCCGACAACTGGATCCGCCACATCCAGGACGTGCGCGACCGGCATCGGGTCATGCTGAAGACTTTTCCCGAAGCGATGCGCGCCGACGCGTTGTGCGAACTCAACGTCGCCGAGCAGGTGGTCAATGTGGCGGTCAGCACGGTCATGGTCGACGCCTGGAGCCGCGGCCAGGAGGTGAGCATCCACGGCTGGGCCTTCGGCGTGCACGATGGCCTGCTGCAGGACCTGGGGCTGACGGTCAATGGCAGCCAGCCGCTCGACACGCTCTACCGCGCCGCCGTGCAGCGGATCCGCTACAAGTGGAGCAAGCCACCCGAGGAGCCGGTGCACCACCACCCTGCGGTCATCCACCCTGCCGCCGTCCAGCCCGCCGCCGACTGATCGCCGACCGATCGCCGCATGTTCCCGCAACGCCTTGACTCGCCGCTTGCCTACGACATCGCGAAGGCGATGATGGATGGCTTCAACCGGCACTACCGGTTGTTCCGGGCCGAGTCGGCGCGTGCCAAGCACCGCTTCGAAACCGCCGACTGGCACGGCCAGCAGCGGGCCCAGCGTGAGCGCATCGAGTTCTACGACCTGCGGGTGAGCGAGGCCGTGGCCCGGCTCGAGAAGGAATTCAAGGCCGACGACCAACCGATGGATGTGTGGCACCAGGTCAAGCTGCACTACATCGGCCTGCTGGTGAACCACCACCAGCCCGAGCTGGCCGAGAGTTTCTTCAACTCGGTGACCACCAAGATCCTGCACCGCGCCTACTTCCAGAACGATTTCATCTTCGTGCGGCCGGCCATCAGCACCGAGTACATCGAGCCGCGCGGCGCACCGACCTACCGTGCCTACTACCCGAGGCACGAGACGCTGGCCGACACGATCGAGCGTGTGATCGACGACTACGCCCTGCTGGGTGCGTTTGCCAACCGCCGGCGCGACGCCGAGCGCGTGGCGGCGGCCATCCTCGGGCGCTTTCACCAGGTCAAGCTGCGCGCCAACTTCCAGCTGCAGGTGCTGTCTGGCCTGTTCTACCGCAACAAGGGCGCCTACCTCGTCGGCAAGATCATCAACGGCTTCATCGAGCTGCCGTTCGCGCTGCCGATCCTGCACGACAAGGCCGGCAAGTTCTATGTCGATGCCGCGCTGTTCGGCGAAGACGACCTGCAGATGCTGTTCAGCTTTGCGCGTGCCTACTTCATGGTCGACATGGAAGTGCCCTCGGCCTTCGTGCAGTTCCTGCGTTCGCTGATGCCGCGCAAGCCGCGCGCTGAGATCTACAACGCGTTGGGCCTGGCCAAGCAGGGCAAGACGCTGTTCTACCGCGACTTCCTGTCGCACCTCAACTACTCCAGCGACCGCTTCCGCATCGCGCCCGGCATCAAGGGCATGGTGATGCTGGTGTTCGACCTGCCGTCGTTCCCCTACGTGTTCAAGGTCATCAAGGACTACTACCCGCCGCAGAAGGACACCACGCGCGAGCAGATCCAGGGCAAGTACATGCTCGTGAAGCACCACGACCGCGTCGGCCGCATGGCCGACACGCTGGAATACAGCGACGTGGGCTTTCCGCTCGACCGCTTCGAGCCCGAACTGATCGCCGAGATCGAGAAGTTCGCGCCGAGCCAGCTCGAAATCGGCGACCGCGACGGCAACGGCGAAATGGAAGTGGTGCTCAAGCACGTCTACATCGAGCGCCGCATGATCCCCCTCAACATCTACCTGCAGGAAGCCTTCGACCAGCTGGCACAGCCCGACAACGCGGCCCATGCCCGGCGTGCAAAAGAACAGCTCGAGCGCGCGGTTGTCGAGTACGGCAATGCGATCAAGGACATGGTGGCGGCCAACATCTTCCCGGGCGACATGCTGTGGAAGAACTTCGGCGTCACACTCAATGGCAAGGTCGTCTTCTATGACTACGACGAGATCGAGTACATCACCGACTGCAATTTCCGAAAGGTGCCCGAGGCGCGCAACGAGGAAGAAGAGATGAGCGGCGAGGTCTGGTACACGGTCGGCCCGAAAGACGTGTTCCCCGAGACTTTCGGCCCCTTTCTGCTTGGCAACGACCATGTGCGCGAGGCCTTCATGGCCCACCATGCCGATCTGCTCGAAGCCACCTTCTGGCAGAGCCACAAGGAACGCATCCAGGCCGGCCAGATGCTGGACGTCTTTCCCTATGACGAGGCGCAGCGCTTTCACCACGACGGCCATGCGCCGTATTTCTGAACAATCCGAAGGAGACCATTCCCATGTCCGAATCCATCGTCATCGTCGGCGCAGCCCGCACCCCCATGGGCGGCTTCCAGGGCGACTTTTCTTCCCTTGCGGCGCATGACCTCGGCGGCGCCGCGATCAAGGCGGCGGTCGAGCGCGCCGGCATTGCGCCCGACAGCGTCGGCGAGGTGCTGTTCGGCAACTGCCTGATGGCCGGCCAGGGCCAGGCGCCGGCGCGGCAGGCGGCCTACAAGGGCGGCCTGCCCGACAGTGCCGGCGCCGTCACGCTCAGCAAGATGTGCGGCTCGGCCATGAAGGCCGCGATGTTCGCGCACGACATGCTGCTGGCCGGCACGCACGACGTGATGGTCGCGGGCGGCATGGAAAGCATGACCAACGCGCCCTACCTCATGCTGAAGGGCCGCGGCGGCTACCGCATGGGCCACGACCGCATCTTCGACCACATGATGCTCGACGGCCTCGAAGACGCCTACCAGCCGGGCCGTTCCATGGGCACCTTCGGCGAGGACTGCGCGGCCAAGTACAAGTTCACACGCGAACAGCAGGATGCGTTTGCGATTGCCAGTGTCGAGCGCGCCAAGGCCGCCACCGCCTCGGGCGCCTTCAAGGCCGAGATCGCGCCGGTCACCGTCAAGGGCCGCAGCGGCGACACGGTGATCGAGATCGACGAAGGCCCGGGCAAGGTCAAGCTCGACAAGATTCCCACGCTCAAGCCGGCGTTCAAGAAAGACGGCGGCACCATCACGGCCGCATCGAGTTCGTCGATCAACGACGGCGCGGCGGCGCTGGTCATGATGACCGAATCGCACGCGAAGAAGATCGGCGCCAAGCCGATTGCCCGGCTGGTCGGCCATGCCACGCATGCGCAGCAGCCCGAGTGGTTTTCCACCGCGCCGGTCGGTGCCGTCGACAAGCTGTTCAAGAAGACCGGCTGGGGCGTGAAGGACGTCGACCTGTGGGAAGTCAACGAGGCGTTTGCCGTGGTGCCGATGGCGCTGATGCACGAGCTCAAGGTTTCGCACGACATCGTCAACGTGCATGGCGGGGCCTGCGCGCTGGGCCATCCGATCGGCGCCAGCGGTGCGCGCATCATGGTCACGCTGATCCACGCGCTGAAGTCGCGTGGGCTAAAGCGTGGCGTGGCCACGCTGTGCATCGGCGGGGGCGAAGGCACGGCTGTCGCGCTCGAACTGATCTGATCTGAACGCTTGCGGAGAATTTCATGCACCTGCCTTTTCACCGCGCCCTGATCGCCGCCCTGCTGGGCTCGGCCCTGCTGGCGCCGGCCGCCTTCGCCCAGCAGAAGCGCGACAACGCGCTGTTCGACGCGGCCACGGCCGAGCAGCCGGCCGTGATCAAGACGCTCGAGAAGCTGGTCAACATCGAAACCGGTACCGGTGACGCCGAGGGCCTGGCCGCCGCGGGCAAGTACCTCGAAGAGGAACTCAAGGCACTGGGCTTCACCGTCGCGCGCAGCAAGTCGGCCGGCCTCGTGGTCGGCGACAACATCGTCGGCAAGCTCAAGGGCAAGGGCGGCAAGAACCTGCTCCTGATGTCGCACATGGACACCGTCTACCTCAAGGGCACGCTGGCCAAGGCGCCGTTCCGCATCGAAGGCAACAAGGCCTATGGCCCCGGCATTGCCGACGACAAGGGCGGCAACGCCGTGATCCTGCACACGCTGAAGCTGCTCAAGACCTATGGCGTGCGCGACTACGGCACCATCACCGTGCTGTTCAACACCGACGAGGAAAAAGGCTCGTTCGGCTCGCGCGACCTGATCCAGGAAGAAGCCAGGCAGGCCGACTACGTCCTCTCGTTCGAGCCGACCGGTGCCGAGAGCGAGAAGTTCTCGCTCGGCACCTCGGGCATTGCCTACGTGCAGGCCAACATCAAGGGCAAGGCCTCGCATGCGGGCGCGGCGCCCGAGCTTGGCATCAACGCGGTGGTCGAGGCTTCCGACCTGGTGCTGCGCACCATGGACATCGACGACAAGTCCAAGGGGCTGCGTTTCAACTGGACGATCGTCAAGGGTGGCGCCGTCAACAACATCATTCCCGACAGCGCCACTGTGAACGCCGACGTGCGCTATGCGCGCAACGAGGACTTCGAGGCCGCCATGAAGACGCTCGAAGAACGCGCGCAGAAGAAAAAGGTGCCGGGTTCCGAAGTCGCGATCGTCGTCACGCGGGGCCGACCGGCCTTCAACGCGGGCGAGGGCGGCAAGAAGCTGATCGAAAAGGCCATGGGCTTCTACAAGGAGGCCGGTGGCACCATCGAGGTCGAGGAGCGCACCGGCGGCGGCACCGACGCGGCGTATGCATCGCTGTCGGGCAAGCCGGTGATCGAAGGCCTGGGCCTGCCGGGCTTCGGCTATCACACCGACAAGGCCGAGTACATATTGATCGATGCGATCCCGCGCCGTCTGTACATGGCGGCGCGCCTCATCATGGAGCTGGGCCAAGGCAAGTGATCACGTCACCCGAACAATTGCGTGCGCGCTATGCGCAACCCGGTGAGCGCGCGCTGCGCAAGCAGCTTGCGCAGCTTGATGTGCACTGCCGCCGCTTCGTTGCGCTCGCGCCGTTCTGCGTGATCGCCAGCGCAGGGCAGGGCGGCGGACTGCTCGACGCGTCGCCGCGCGGCGGCGCACCGGGTTTCGTGAAATCGCCGGATGCCCACACCCTGCTGCTGCCCGATGCAGGCGGCAACAACCGGCTCGACACGCTGGAAAACCTGCTGGCCGATCCGCGCCTCGGCCTGCTTTTCATGATCCCCGGCGTGGACGAGACGCTGCGCGTCAACGGCACCGCGCGGCTGCGCGACGAGGCTGGCCTCATCGACCTGTTCGCGCACGAGCGCCAACGGCCGAAACTGGTCATCGAGGTGGCGGTGCAGGAGGCCTACCTCCATTGCGCCAAGGCTTTCATGCGCTCGCAGCTCTGGCAGCCCGACAGTTGGGGTGCACGCGAAGCCTTGCCGACGATGAACCAGATGATCAGCGACCAGATGGGTGCCGTGGCGGCCACCGAATCGCAGGACGACATGCTCGCGCGCTACCGCACACAGCTCGCCGAAGAGCAGCGGCCCGGCGCCTGAACCTCCCGAAAGAAACCCCATGCTGCTGACCCCCGACCAGGAAGCCATCCGCGATGCGGTGCGCGATTTCGCCCAGGCCGAGCTCTGGCCGAACGCGCCGCGCTGGGATCGCGAGCACAGCTTTCCGAAAGAAGCGCACCAGGGCCTCGCCGCACTTGGCGCCTACGGCATCTGCGTGCCGGAGGAAGACGGCGGCGCCGGGCTCGACTACCTCACGCTTGCGCTGGTGCTCGAAGAAATCGCGGCCGGCGACGGCGGCACCAGCACAGCCATCAGCGTCACGAATTGCCCGGTCAATGCGATCCTCATGCGCTACGGCAATGCGCAGCAGAAAAAGCAGTGGCTGCAGCCGCTCGCACAGGGCCAGATGCTCGGCGCGTTCTGCCTGACCGAGCCGCAGGCCGGCAGCGATGCATCGAGCCTGCGCACCACCGCAAAGCGCGATGCCGACGGCTACGTCATCGACGGCGTCAAGCAGTTCATCACCAGCGGCAAGAGCGGCCAGGTCGCTATCGTGATCGCGATGACCGACAAGGCGGCCGGCAAGAAGGGCATGAGCGCCTTCCTCGTGCCCACTGATGCGCCGGGCTACAACGTGGCGCGGCTCGAAGACAAGCTGGGACAGCACAGCAGCGACACGGCGCAGATCAACTTCGACGCCTGCCGTGTTCCCGCCGAGAACCTGATCGGCCAGGAGGGCGAGGGTTACAAGATTGCGCTGGGCGCGCTCGAAGGCGGCCGCATCGGCATCGCCGCGCAGAGCGTGGGCATGGCGCGCAGCGCGTTCGACGTGGCGCTGGCCTATGCCAAGGAACGCCAGGCGTTCGGCGGCAGCATCTTCAACCAGCAGGCCGTGGGCTTTCGCCTTGCCGAATGCGCCACGCAACTCGAAGCTGCGCGCCAACTGATCTGGCACGCCGCGAGCCTGCGCGATGCCGGTCGCCCGTGCCTGAAAGAAGCGGCGATGGCCAAGCTGTTCGCCAGCGAGATGGCCGAAAAGGTCTGTAGCGCCGCGATCCAGACGCTGGGCGGCTATGGCTACGTCAACGACTTTCCGCTGGAGCGCATCTACCGCGACGTGCGTGTGTGCCAGATCTACGAAGGCACGTCGGACATCCAGAAACTCCTGATTCAACGCGCCCTGGCCTGAACCCGCCGATGGCCGACCCTTCCTGCCCTTGCGGCCGCAGCGACCAGCGCGCCCGGCCATTGCCCTACGGCCAGTGCTGTGGCCGCTACCTCGACCATTTCGACACGGTGCCTGCGCCCGATGCCGAATCGCTGATGCGTTCGCGCTACACGGCCTTCGTGCGCGAGCGTGCCGACTACCTGCTGGCGACCTGGCACGCGAGCCAGCGGCCCGCGCAAGTGAGCTTCGATCCCGACGTGCGCTGGCTGGGCCTGGAAGTACGCTCACGCAGCATGAGCGACGGCGAGCATGCCGAAGTCGAGTTCGTCGCACGCCAGCGCGATGCCTCGGGCCGGGCCAGCCGGTTGCATGAGCGCAGCCGCTTCGTGCGCGAGGCCGGCGCGCCGGATGACCTGGTTCGCTGGTACTACCTCGACGGCGCGATGCTCTGAGCCAGTGCATTGTTTGCAAGGCAGAGACATATTGATTCCAATCAGGGGCTTTATCCCGCCCGCCGCAAGGCGCAAACTCCCTTCCAGTGACGATGCAGGCGCCGCAGGCGCCTGCTAAAACAGCACAACACAGCACGACCCGAAAGACGCTTGGCCATGGCCAGCAGCATCCAACCCTTCCTTTGCGCCGCCGCGATGGCGGTCTGTACGCTCGCGCAGGCCGATTCGGCCGAGGCATTGCGCCCGTTTTCCAATGCCAAGAGCGAGCAGCCGCCCGCACCCTGGCACTTCACCAGCCTGCCGAACAAGACGCCGACCCGCTTCGAAGTCGTGCAGCAGGGCAGCCAGCGGGTGCTCAAGGTCGAGGCCGACCAGTCGTATGGCAACCTGGTGCACCGCACGCTGGTGCCGCTGCAGAGCGAACCGACGCTGGCCTGGCGTTGGCGGGTCGACCAGTTCGTGCAGGGCGCCGACCTGCGCACCAAGGCCGGCGACGACGGCGCGGCCAAGCTCTGCGTGTTTTTCGACTTTCCGGCCGACCGGCTCTCGTTTGCCGAGCGCGCCAAACTCACGCTGGCCCGCGCTGCCAGCGGCGAGGACGTGCCGAGTGAAGTGCTCTGCTACGTCTGGGACAACAAGGAGCCCAAGGGCACCTCGCTGGTCAACGCATTCACCAACCGCATGCGCATGGTGGTGCTCGAGTCGGGCGCTACCGCCGTGCCGGGCGGCTGGCTGTCCGAGCGCCGCAACCTGCTGGCCGACTACCGGCGCGCGTTCGGCCAGGAGGCCGGCAGCACCGTGCCCGACGTGGTGGCGGTCGCGGTGTCGGCCGACGCAGACAACACCCATGGTCACGGCCTGGCCTATTTCTCCGACCTCGACCTGCGCCCGGGCACTCCCGCGCAGAATGCCTCTGCGTCACCTTCGGCGGCCGCTGCCACGGCGGAGTGAGTGCCGGGCCACACGCTTTTCCCATGAACGATCTCGTCGCACTTCTTGCCAATCAGGGCGCTGCCGTGGTGTTCGTCGCCACGCTGGCGGCGCGCCTCGGTGCGCCGGTGCCGGCGGTGCCTTTCCTGATCGTGGCGGGCGGGCTTTCGGTCGGCGGGCAGGTGTCGTTCGCGGCGGCGGTGCTGGCCGCCGTGATCGGCAACATCCTCGGTGACGGCGTCTGGTTCCTGGCCGGGCGGCGCTGGGGCTATCGCGTGATGCGCCTGCTGTGCCGCATTTCGCTCTCTGCCGACTCCTGCGTGCGGCGCAGCGAGGCGATCCTCGGCCGCTGGGGCGGGCTGTCCCTGATCGCCGCCAAGTTCGTGCCGGGCGTTTCGGTGGTGGCGCCGCCGATGGCCGGTGCGCTCGGCATGTCGAACACCCGCTTCCTGTCGTACGAGACGGCGGCGGCGCTGATCTGGACGCTCGGCTTCCTGCTGGTTGGCCGCATCTTCCATTCGGCCATCAATGACGTGCTCACGGTGCTGTCGAACATCGGACTCACGGCGGCGGTGTTCTGTGCCGCGATGCTCGCGCTGTTCCTGATGTGGCGCTACTACATGCGCCGCATGGCGCTGCGCGCCGACGACATCGAGCACATCGACATCGACGTGCTGCGCGAGGCGCTGGCCGGCAGCAACGGCCCCACGCTGATCGACGTGCGCGGTGCGGCGTCGCGCGCCCTCGACGACCGCGCGATTCCGGGCGCCGTCGGCATCGAACTCAAGCGCCTGCCCAAAGACCTGGGCGCGCTGGCCGATGGCCGCGAGCTCGTGGTGTTCTGCGACTGCCCCGATGACGCCTCGGCGATCGCCGCGGCGCGCGTTCTGCTGGCTGCCGGCCTGCCGCGCGTGCGTGTGCTCGCGGGCGGGCTCGACGCCTGGATGGCCGCGGAGGCCGCCCTGTCGCCGGACGCCGACCCGGTCGCGGCCTAGATCGGTTGCTACGATCGGCGGATGCCCCATCATTTCCCTTTCGAGGCCGTGCTGTTCGACTGCGACGGCGTGCTGGTCGACTCCGAACCCATCACCAACGGCGTGCTGCGCGACATGCTGGAAGAACTCGGCTGGGTGCTCACGCGCGACGAGTGCATGCGCATCTTCGTCGGCAAGGCGGTCAAGGACGAGGCCGCCCTGATCGCGCAACGCACCGGCGTCGCGGTCACGCAAGACTGGCTGCAGGGGTTCTGGGCGCGTCGCAATGCCGCGCTCGATCGCGACCTGGTCGAAATCCCCGGGGCGCCGGCCGCCGTGCGGGCCTTGCATGCCACGCTGGACGGGCGCATCGCGTGCGCCTCGGGCGCAGACCGCGGCAAGGTGCGCTTGCAGCTCGAAAAAATCGGCCTGCTCGATGCGTTCGAGGGCCGCATCTTCAGCGGCCACGAAACGCCGCGCAGCAAGCCGTTCCCGGACGTGTACCTGGCCGCGGCGGCGGCGCTCGGCGTCGACCCGGCGCGCTGCGCGGTGGTCGAAGACACGGTCACCGGCGCCACCGCCGGCATTGCGGCCGGCGCCACGGTATTCGGCTACAGCCCGGGCGGGCTCGGCCACAGCAGTGCCGACGCACTGCGCGCCATCGGCGTGCGCGAGGTGTTCGTCGACATGGCGCAGTTGCCGGCGCTGCTGGCAGCCTGGCGTGCAGTGCCGCAGGTCGGCTGACCGGTATTCGCCGGAGCAGGACTAGAATCCGCCTCGCTCCGGGGTGCACGCGAAGACAGCGTGCTGAGATGGCCATCCACCAGGCCGAACCCGCGAACTTGAACCGGTTAGTACCGGCGGAAGAAGAGCTGCAGTTCCCCGATCCGGGAGTCCATTCAGGCCCGGGATCCGTCGAGCGATTGCGGAGCACCCCTTTTCAAACCAGGAGTGCCCCATGAATGCCATCGACAAGTTCGCCTCGTTGCTCACGCTGACGCGCGAGCCCTTTCCTGCTTCCACCAAGTCCGCCATTGCCGGCAGCCGGCCCGACCTGCGCGTGCCGGTACGCGACGTGGCGCTGACCAACGGTGAGGTCGTCTCGCTCTACGACACCTCGGGGCCGTACACCGACGCCGCGGTGGAAATCGACGTGCGGCGCGGCCTGCCGGACGTGCGTGCCGCCTGGATCGCCGAACGCGGCGACACCGAAAGCTACGAAGGCCGCCTGCGCGCGGCGCTCGACGATGGCGCCAAGAATGAAGACCGCGAGGCCGAGCGCATCGCGCAGTTGCGTGCCGAGGCCGCCGCGCTGCAGCGCACGCCACGCCGCGCCAGAAGCGGCGCGAATGTCACGCAGATGCACTACGCGCGCCGCGGCATCGTCACGCCCGAGATGGAATACGTCGCGCTGCGCGAAAACGGCAAGCGCGAGTGGATGGCCGAGTACCTGGCCAACGAGGAGCGCACACGGCGCGTCGCCGGCAACCCCATGGGTGCCAGCATTCCGCGCATCATCACGCCCGAGTTCGTGCGCGACGAAGTGGCACGCGGCCGCGCCATCATTCCGGCCAACATCAATCATCCAGAGGTCGAGCCGATGGCTATCGGGCGCAACTTCAGGGTGAAGATCAACGCCAACATCGGCAACTCGGCCGTCACCTCGAGCATCGAGGAAGAAGTGGAAAAACTGGTGTGGGCGATCCGCTGGGGCGCCGACAACGTGATGGACCTGTCTACCGGCAAGAACATCCACACCACGCGCGACTGGATCGTGCGCAACTCGCCGGTGCCCATCGGCACGGTGCCGATCTACCAGGCGCTGGAGAAGGTGGGCGGTGTGGCCGAAGACCTCACCTGGCCGATCTACCGCGACACGCTGATCGAGCAGGCCGAGCAGGGCGTCGACTACTTCACCATCCATGCCGGGCTGCGCCTGCCCTTCATCCACCTCACCGCGAACCGCATGACCGGCATCGTCTCGCGCGGCGGCTCGATCATGGCCAAGTGGTGCATCGCGCACCACCAGGAGAGCTTTCTCTACACGCACTTCGAGGACATCTGCGACATCATGAAGGCCTACGACGTGAGCTTTTCGCTCGGCGACGGCCTGCGCCCGGGCTCCGGCGCCGATGCCAACGACGAGGCGCAGTTCGCCGAGCTGCGCACGCTGGGCGAACTCACGCAGGTGGCCTGGAAGCATGACGTGCAGACCATGATCGAAGGCCCTGGCCATGTGCCGATGCACATGATCCAGGCCAACATGGACGAGCAGATCAAGACCTGCCACGAGGCGCCGTTCTACACGCTCGGCCCGCTGACCATCGACATCGCGCCGGGCTACGACCACATCGCCAGCGCCATCGGCGCCGCGATGATCGGATGGGCCGGCACCGCGATGCTCTGCTACGTCACGCCGAAGGAACACCTGGGCCTGCCGGACCGCGACGACGTCAAGCAGGGCATCATCGCGTACAAGATCGCGGCCCATGCGGCCGACGTCGCCAAGGGCCACCCCGGCGCGCGCTCGCGCGACGACGCGCTCAGCAAGGCGCGTTTCGAGTTCCGCTGGCAGGACCAGTTCAACCTGGGCCTCGATCCGGACACCGCGCGCGACTTCCACGACGAAACCCTGCCCAAGGACGCGAGCAAGACGGCGCACTTCTGCTCGATGTGCGGCCCCAAGTTCTGCTCGATGAAGATCACGCAGGAGGTGCGCGAGTACGCGGCGGCCAAGGGCCTGGCCGAAAGCGAGGCGCTGGCGCAGGGCATGGTCGGCAAGTCGGCCGAGTTCAAGGCCGGCGGCGGCGAGATCTACATCCCGATCCAGCCGCAGGCCTGAGCCGCCAGGGCGGCGCCACGCGGGCTCAGGCTTTCAGCGCTTCTTCCTGCCACTCGCCGACATCTGCACCTGGATCGGAAATCGGGTGCAGCTTGTCGCTGCGGCAGAAGTAGGTCCAGCCTTCGAACGCCACGTCGTAGTAGGTGCCGGGCAGGTAACTTTCATCGGGCGCCTCATAGGGGGCCGACACCACCTCGACGATGCGCCCGACCGCGTCGCGGGTGGCGGGGCTCGCCTCGCAACTGCTGTCGACGTAGCACAGCGTGCCGATCCGGATGGTCATCGCAAATCCTCCTGGGGTGGAGAAAGGGTGAAGCCACCATTCTGGCGCGGCCGGCCGTGCTCTGCGGCACGTACCCACACTTGCCGAAGGCCCGAAGCCAAGGCAAAGTCGGCCCCCAACAAGGGAGCGCCAACACATGCGCCGGCGCGCATGCAGCCACGGGTGCCCTCCATGAACGAGATCAATGTCTTCGTCAGTGTCGGCGGAACCGCCAATGACCAGCAGGAGGCCTTCGTGCGTGCCGTCGAAGACCGGCTTCGAAGCGAGGGCCTGATACCGCACACGGTCGGCCGGAACGCCTTCAGCGCCGATGCACCGCTGAAAGCCGTGACCGAGCTGCTCGACAAGTGCGCCGGCACCGTCGTGATCGCGCTGGAGCGTTCGTATTTCGCCACCGGGCTGGACAAGCGTGGCGGGCCGAAGCAGGCCGAACTGGCCGACATCCGGCTGCCCACGCCCTGGAACCAGATCGAGGCGGCGATGGCCTACAGCCGCGGTCATCCCCTGCTGGTGGTTGTGGAGGCCGGCATCCGGAGCGAAGGCCTGCTGGAACGCGGCAACGACTGGTACGTGCAATGGGTCAAGCCCGAAGCGGGGGCGTTGGCGACCACGGAGTTCAATGGCGTGCTCGCCAGCTGGAAGCAGAAGATGCTGCAGCCATCGAAAAAGGTCGCCACGGCCAAGGCGCCCACCGAGATGACGGTCGGCGAACTGGTCGCCGGGCTCAAGCCGACGCAACTGTGGAGCGTGCTCGGCGCCGTGGCGGTTCTGGTCGGCGGGGCGTTCGCACTGGGCGGCAAGTTATTCGGCGCGTAGCGGCGCCCGGGCCGACACGGCGCAAAATGGGCCGATGAAAGCACCCCCCAGACTCCAGGCCCTGATCGAAGAGGGCCTGATCGACAGCGTGGTGCGCCAGCTCATGAGCGGCAAGGAAGCGATGGTCTACGTGGTGCGCTGCGGCGACGAGACGCGCTGCGCCAAGATCTACAAGGAAGCGACGCAGCGCAGCTTTCGCCAGGCGGTCGACTACACCGAGAACCGCAAGGTCAAGAACTCGCGCCTCCAGCGCGCCATGGCCAAGGGCACGAAGTTCGGCCGCCAGGCCACCGAGGCCGCCTGGCAAAGCGCCGAGGTCGATGCGCTCTACCGCCTGGCTGCGGCCGGCGTGCGCGTGCCCGAGCCCCACAACTTCTGCGACGGCGTGCTGCTCATGGAACTGGTGACCGACGCCGAAGGCGATGCGGCGCCACGCCTGAACGACGTGGTGTTTTCGCCCGACGATGCGCGCCGGCACCACGGCACGCTGATCCGGGAAGTGGTGCGCATGCTCTGCGCCGGCGTCGTGCACGGCGACCTGTCGGAGTTCAACGTGCTGCTGGCGGCCGACGGCCCGGTCATCATCGACCTGCCCCAGGCGGTGGACGCCGCGGGCAACAACCACGCCCGGCGCATGCTGCTGCGCGACGTGGACAACCTCAAGGGCTTCTTCGGCCAGTTCGCACCCGAGCTGCTGCGCACGCGCTTCGGCGAGGAGATCTGGCACCTGTACGAGCGCGGCGTCCTGTCGCCCGAAACGGCGCTGACGGGTGCCTTCGAGCGTGCGGCCGGCCCGGTGGACGTGGGCGGCGTGCTGCGCGAAGTAGACGATGCACGGGCCGAAGAGGCCGCGCGGCGCCTGCGACTGGTACGACCGGCCTAGGGCGCAAGACATGTCGCCGCAAGGGCGGCGCCTCGCTACGCTCGCCTTTCGCCGCCTCCCGGCAGGCGCAAGGAGCACCGCATGGCCACACTGCGCGACAAACCGTATGCAGGGTTCAATTTTCTGGTCGACCTCGGCGATGGCGAGACCGGTGGGCCGGCCGCCGGTTTCCAGGAAGTCAGCGGCATCGGGACGGAAGTGGCCGTCATCGAATACCGCAACGGCAACGCCCGAGAGAACAGCGTCACCAAGCTGACCGGGCTGAACAAAGTGGGCGACGTGCATTTCCGGCGCGGCCTGATGGGCTCGCTCCAGCTCTACCAATGGCTCGACCAGATCCGCAATGGCGACGCCAACGCGACGCGCACGGTCGTCGTCCATCTGCTGAACGAAGCGCACGAGCCGGTGCAAACCTGGAGGTTGCTGCGTGCGCGCATCATCAAACACACCAGCGGCCCCTTCAACGCGCAGTCGAGCGACGTGGCGATGGAGGAGATGGTGCTGGCCTGCGAGCGCCTGGAACTCGAATGAGCCCCAGGGCCCGGCGGCCGGACACCCGGGCCGCGTTGCAGCGGCCGCTGACCAGCGGCAACTTCCTGGTCGATCTCGGCATGGGTGACCCGCGCGCGCCGGAAGCCGGATTCTGCGAGGTAGTGTTTCCGGAATTCATGCTCGCGCACCCTGAGGCGGGTCCGACGGCGGACCGGGTGGCGGGCCCGGCCTTGGCCGCGCCGACCCCTGCGTACCTGGTGCTGCGCCGGGCCGCCACCGGCGCGCTGGACCTGTACCAGTGGTGGGTGCTGGCGCGCGATGCCCGCAAGCCGCCGCCACGGCGCACGGTCACGGTCGAGTTGCTTGCCGCCGACATGACGGTGACCGTGATGCGCTGGCGCTTCCTGAAGGCGTCGCCGGTGAGCTTGGCCTATTCGCCGCTCAACGCGCAGGTGCCGGGGCTGCTCTACGAGACCTTGTCGCTGGCCTTCGACAGGGTGGAGATGGGCTGAGCGCTGCGCCGGAACTCGCCCGGCGTGGCGCCCGTCCATGCGCGGAACGCGCGCGAAAAGCTCTTCTCGTTGCGAAAACCCACGGCCAGCGCGATCTGCTTGATCGGCCGCGTGGTGCGGCGCAGCTGGTCGACTGCCTGCGCCTGCCGCACGTCGTCCTTGAGCGCCTGCAGCGACACGCCTTCCTCGTGCAACTGCCGATGCAGCGTGCGGGTCGACAGGTGCAGCAGCGTTGCGAGTGCGTCGGCGTTCGCGGCCTCTGCCGGTCGCGCACGCAGCAGCTCGCGCACGCGCTGGCCCAGCAGCCGGTCGCGCCGGTACTGCAGCACCGTGAGCGGCAGCGCACGCTTGAGCATCGTGCGCAGCGCGCGCTCGTCGCGCTGCAGCGGCAGCGCCAGGTAGCGCTCGTCGAAGCTGAAGCCCGCCTGGGCGGCATCGAACTGCAGTGCGCCGCTGAACATCAACGGATAGGCCTCGCGGTGGGGCGGCGCGGCAAACGGAAAGTGCGCTTCGCGCAGCGAGATGCGCGAGTCGATCGCCCAGCAGGCGTAGCCATGCAGGAAGCGCAGGCTCGACACCAGGCAGAACTCGCGCAAGGCGCCGAGCGCCCGGTGCTCGGTGATCGTCACCGTGGCGATGCCGGCCGCGACCTGCAGATCGAGCACGATGTCGTCGGTCAGCAGGCGGTGATGGCGGCACCAGCGCTTGATGGCCACGCCGAGATCGGGTGACCCCAGCGAGGCGCGGCACAGCATGCCGTAGCTGCCCCACGGCAGCTTGCGCGCGAACCAGCCAAGCGCCTCGTCGTCGAGCTCCTGCATGGCGTGCGCGTTCAATGCCTCGAACTGCGCGGCGGTCACGTGGGCCAGCGGCCGCGCCACATCGCGCGGCGCAATCTGTGCCTGCTGAAGGGCCTCTCTCGGGTCCACGCCATAGCGCGAATAGGCCAGGACGATCGCTCGTACGAAGGCCATCGGCGTGGCTGCGCGGCCGGATGGAAGAAGCGGGGAGGAGGCCATGGTTCGTGATGCCACAGGTGGCGCGATTTGCAACCATTGTGGCGCCAAATGCGGCGCGGCAGGGCGTAAGCTGCGGTTTTGCGCGCGGGACTACCCGCCGCGCCAGACCCCTCAGAGGAGACAAGCCCCATGCACGATCCCGGACTCAACTTCGACCTGGGCGAGACCATCGATTCGCTGCGCGACGCGATCCAGGATTTCGCCGCCAACGAGATCGCGCCGCGCGCGGCCGCGGTCGACGGCGACAACCTGTTCCCGCACGACCTCTGGAAAAAGTTGGGCGACCTCGGCCTGCACGGCATGACGGTGAAGGAGGAATACGGCGGCACCGAGCTCGGCTACCTCGCGCACATCGTGGCAATGGAAGAGGTGTCGCGGGCCTCGGCCTCGGTCGGCCTCTCGTACGGCGCGCACTCCAACCTGTGCGTGAACCAGATCCACCGCAACGGCACCGCAGCCCAGAAGAAGAAATACCTGCCCAAGCTGGTGAGCGGCGAGCACGTCGGCGCACTGGCCATGAGCGAGCCGAACGCCGGCTCCGACGTCGTGAGCATGAAGCTCAGGGCCGAGAAGAAGGGCGACCGCTACGTGCTCAACGGCGCCAAGATGTGGATCACCAACGGCGGCGATGCCGACACCCTGGTGATCTATGCCAAGACCGAACCCGAGATGGGCGCGCGCGGCATGACGGCCTTCATCGTCGAGAAGGATTTCAAGGGCTTCTCGGCCGGCACCAAGCTCGACAAGCTCGGCATGCGCGGCAGCAACACCTATCCGCTGTTCTTCGACAACTGCGAAGTGCCCGAAGAGAACGTGCTGGGCGGCGAAGGCATGGGCGCCAAGGTGCTGATGAGCGGGCTCGACTATGAGCGTGCCGTGCTTTCGGGTGGCCCGCTCGGCATCATGGCCGCCTGCATGGACGCGGTGCTGCCGTACATCCACGAGCGCAAGCAGTTCGGCCAGAGCATCGGCGAGTTCCAACTGATGCAGGGCAAGCTGGCCGACATGTACTCGACCTGGCAGGCCACGCGGGCCTATGTGTACGCCGTGGGCAAGGCCTGCGACCGCAACGACCATGCGCGCACCTTCCGCAAGGACGCGGCCGGCGCCATCCTGTATTCGGCCGAGAAGGCGACCTGGATGGCCGGCGAGGCGATCCAGACGCTGGGCGGCGTGGGCTACACCAAGGATTTCCCGGTCGAGCGGCTGTGGCGCGATGCCAAGCTGTACGAGATCGGCGCCGGCACCAGCGAGGTGCGCCGCATGCTGATCGGCCGCGAGCTGTTCGCCGAAACCTCCTGAGGCCTGCGCCATGGCACCGACCCCGAGCTACGCCAAAGGCGCCACCGACGTCCCGCTGATCGAACAGCCGATCGGCGCCTTCTTCGACGACATGGTCGCGAAGCAGTCGGATCGCGAGGCCCTCGTGAGCCGCCACGAAGGCCAGCGCTTCAGCTACCGTGCGCTGCAGACCGAGTCGAACCGGCTCGCCAGCGCGCTGCTGAACCTGGGCCTGCTGCCGGGCGACCGTGTCGGCATCTGGTCGCACAACAACGTGCCCTGGGTGCTGCTGCAGATCGCAACCGCCAAGGTCGGGCTGATCCTCGTCAACATCAACCCGGCGTACCGCACCTCGGAGCTCGAGTACGCGCTCAACAAGGTCGGCGTCAAGGCGCTCGTGACGATGGCGCGCTTCAAGACCAGCGACTACCTCGGCATGCTGCGCGAGCTGGGGCCGAAGCGGCTGCCGCTGCTGCAGCACACCGTGTGGATCGACAAGGCGGAAGATGCGGACCAGCCCGGCATGCAGCGCTTCTCGGCCCTGCTCGCCAGCGGCGACCCGGACGACGCGCGCATCGCGCAGATCGGCCGGACGCTGAAGGCCACCGACCCCATCAACGTCCAGTTCACCAGCGGCACCACGGGCTTCCCGAAGGGCGCGACGCTGACGCACCGCAACATCCTGAACAACGGCTTCTTCATCGGCGAGTGCATGAAGCTCACGCCCGAAGACAGGCTCTGCATTCCGGTGCCGCTGTACCACTGCTTCGGCATGGTGCTGGGCAACCTGGCCTGCCTCACGCATGGCGCCGCGATCGTGTACCCGAACGACGGCTTCGACCCGTTGACGGTGCTTGAAACGGTGCAGGCCGAGAAGTGCACCGGCCTGCACGGCGTGCCGACCATGTTCATCGCCGAACTCGACCATCCGCGCTTTGCGGAGTTCGACATGTCGACCCTGCGCACCGGCATCATGGCCGGATCGCCCTGCCCGACCGAGGTGATGAAGCGCGTGGTCGACCAGATGAACCTGCGCGAGATCACCATCGCCTACGGAATGACCGAAACCAGCCCGGTCAGCTGCCAGAGCAGCACCGACACGCCGCAGGACAAGCGCGTGTCGACGGTGGGCACGGTGCAGCCGCACATAGAGATCAAGATCGTCGACCCCGAGACCGGCGCCACCGTGCCGCGCGGCAGCTCAGGCGAATTCCTCACGCGCGGCTATTCGGTGATGCATGGCTACTGGGAAGACGAAGAGAAGACCCGCGAGGCGATCGACGCCGAGCAATGGATGCACACCGGCGACCTGGCCACGATGGACGACGAGGGCTACGTCAACATCGTCGGCCGCATCAAGGATCTGGTGATCCGCGGCGGCGAGAACATCTACCCGCGCGAGATCGAGGAGTTCCTCTACCGCCATCCGAAGGTGCAGGACGTTCAGGTGGTCGGCCTGCCCGACAGGCGCTACGGCGAGGAGCTGTGCGCCTGGATCATCGCGAAGCCGGGCCAGAGCGCGACCGAAGACGAAATCCGCGATTTCTGCAAGGGCCAGATCGCGCACTACAAGGTGCCGAAATACATCCGCTTCGTCACCGAGTTCCCGATGACGGTGACCGGCAAGATCCAGAAATTCAAGATTCGCGACGCGATGAAGGATCAGCTCGGGCTGAACGAGGAAAAGACCGCATGAGCGCCGCGCAGAACCGCTTCCAGCAAGCTCGCTCCCCCGTGCGGGGAAGTGAGGACACGACAGTGCCGAACAAGGGGGCTCAATGAGCAGACTCGAGACGAAGTTGAATGCCCGCTCTGCGGACTTCCAGGCCAATGCGGCCGCGATGCGCGCGCTGGTCGATGACCTGCACCGGCAGTTCGCGAAAGTGGAGCAGGGCGGCGGCGAGGCGGCGCGTGCCAAGCATGTGGCACGCGGCAAGCTGCTGCCGCGCGACCGCGTGGCCGAACTGCTCGACCCCGGAACGCCCTTTCTCGAGATCGCGCCGCTGGCCGCGCATGCGATGTACCTCGACGGCAAGGGCGCGGAGTCCGCACCCGGCGCCGGGCTGATCACCGGCATCGGCCGCGTGAGCGGCGTCGACTGCATGATCGTGTGCAACGACGCGACGGTGAAGGGCGGCACCTACTACCCGCTCACCGTCAAGAAGCACCTGCGCGCACAGGAGATTGCCGAGCAGAACCACCTGCCCTGCATCTACCTGGTCGACTCGGGCGGCGCGAACCTGCCGAACCAGGACGAGGTGTTCCCGGACCGCGACCACTTCGGCCGCATCTTCTACAACCAGGCGCAGATGAGTGCGCAAGGCATCGCACAGATCGCCGTGGTGATGGGCTCGTGCACGGCCGGCGGCGCCTATGTGCCGGCGATGAGCGACGAATCGATCATCGTCAAGGACCAGGGCACGATTTTTCTGGGCGGTCCGCCGCTGGTGAAGGCAGCGACCGGCGAGGTCGTCACGGCCGAAGACCTGGGCGGTGGCGATGTGCACACGCGGCTGTCGGGCGTGGTCGACCATCTGGCGCAGAACGACCTGCACGCGCTGGCACTGGCGCGCTCGGCGGTGGCGAACCTGAACGCGACGGCTGCGCCGGCCACTGCCACCGAGGGGCAGGCGCCCGCGTTCCCGCCCGAGGAACTCTACGGCGTGATCCCCACCGACACGCGCAAGCCTTTCGACGTGCGCGAGATCATCGCCCGCATCGTCGATGGCAGCGAGTTCCACGAGTTCAAGCAGCGCTTCGGCGCCACGCTGGTCTGCGGCTTTGCCGAGATCGAGGGCATGCCGGTGGGCATCATCGCCAACAACGGCATCCTGTTCAGCGAGTCGGCGCAGAAGGGCGCGCACTTCATCGAGCTGTGCTGCCAGCGCAAGATTCCGCTGGTGTTCCTGCAGAACATCACCGGCTTCATGGTCGGGCGCAAGTACGAGAACGAGGGCATCGCGCGCCACGGCGCCAAGATGGTGACGGCCGTGGCCACCGCCAACGTGCCCAAGTTCACCATCATCATCGGCGGCAGCTTCGGCGCCGGCAACTACGGCATGTGCGGCCGCGCCTACAGCCCGCGCTTTCTCTGGATGTGGCCCAACGCGCGCATCAGCGTGATGGGCGGCGAGCAGGCCGCCAGCGTGCTGGCCACGGTGAAGCGCGACGGCATCGAACTCAAGGGCGGCAGCTGGAGCAAGGACGAAGAAGAAGCCTTCAAGGCGCCGATCCGCCAGCAGTACGAAGACCAGGGCCACCCCTACTACGCCACCGCGCGCCTGTGGGACGACGGCATCATCGACCCGGCCGACACGCGCCGCGTGCTGGCACTCGGCCTGGCCGCTGCGCGCAATGCGCCGATCCCCGAGCCGAAGTTCGGCATCTTCCGCATGTGACTGCGATGCAGCTTTCGCACGCTGTTCACGCTGTCCGATCACGCGCCAGGAAGGTGTTGGCAGTGCTCGCCACCCTTTCTCTCGGCATGCATGCCTTCGCCGCTGCCTTGCCGGAATCGGTGGTGATGGTTCCGAAAAAGTCGGGACTGTTCACGACCGAACTAGAGACCACGTTGTTCGTGCCCGAAGGTGCGGGGCCGTTTCCCGTGGCGGTGATCAATCACGGCAAGGCCGGCGGAGACCCCCGTTTCCAGGATCGCTACCGGCCGCTGATCGCCGTCCGCTTCTTTCTGGAGCGCGGCTATGCGGTGGTCGTGCCGATGCGGCAGGGCTTCTCCAAGTCGACGGGCAGCTACATCGGCGGCGGCTGCAATGTGGAGAGCAACGGGCGCGAGCAGGCGGGCGATGTGGAGGCGGTGCTGAACTACGTCACCGCCCAGCCCTGGGCCGACAAGACGCGCATCGTGGTCGCGGGCCAGTCGCACGGCGGCTGGACCACGCTGGCCTTCGGCACGCTGGGTTATCCCGGCGTCAAGGGCCTGATCGACTTCGCGGGCGGCCTCAAGCAGGAGCAGTGCGTGTCGTGGCAGCAAGGCCTCAGCGGCGCGGCCGGCGCGTACGGCAAGGAGACGCGCACGCCCTCGCTCTGGTTCTATGGCGACAACGACAGCTACTTTCCGCCTTTCGCATGGAAGGGCATGCACGAGAGCTACGTGGCCCATGGCGCCAAGGCCCGGCTGGTCGCCTTCGGCACCTTCGGCGGCGACTCGCATTCCATGTTCGGATCGCCGGCGGGTGCGCCCATCTGGCAGCCGGAGGTGGCCAGCTTCCTGCGCGAGATCGGCCTGCCGGATCAGCCGCAGGCGGCGTTCGCGCGCTATGCGGCGACTGTGTCGCCGCCGGCGAGCGGCTTCGCACCCATCGACGCCGTCGATCGCGTGCCCGATCAAAGTGCGGCCTCGCTCAATGGCTACCGCATCTTTCTGACCAAGGCCTTGCCACGTGCGTTCGCCGTCAATGCGCAGGGTGGCTGGGGCTCCGGATGGGGAGGGGACGATCCTCTGGGCCGGGCGATGGAGAACTGCGCAAAAAAGGCCACCGCAGGCGAGTGCCGGTTGTACGCTGTCGACGACAAAGTTGTCTGGAAACCCAACCCATGAACAGTTGCACCGCACAAAACCCCCTCCGAGCCGGCCGACTGGCCGCAAGCCTCCTGGCGCTCTGCCTCGTGTCGCAAGCCATGCCCGCGTTCGCACGCGACACGCGGTGGGTGCTGCCCATCAACCCGGTGATGCAGCAGCCCGCCACGCGCGAAGCGCTCGGCAACGACGTGCAGCTGCGTTTTGCGGATGCGCCGCAGGCCAACGTACCGCCGGGCCAGGTGCTCACGGTCGAGGGCTATGCGCGTCCGTATTCCAGGGCGCAACGCACGGCCGATGGTCGGCCGGTGATCCGCAGCGACGAAGAAACCTGCCGCGAGGCGATGCGCAATACGCTGGTCGCGCTGGTGGCGGCGGCACGCGCGCGCGGGGTTCGCGTCGTGACGCAGGTCGAGAGTTTCTACGACGACCAGGTGCTCCCGACGCCCGGCGCCTACGAATGCCATGCGGGCATCGGCAGTGCGGTGGTGCAGCTGCGCGGCCTGGCCGGGGGCGATGGCGGCAGCGCGGTGGGGGCTGCGGGGGTCGACGACGTCAATGCGGTTCCCGGATTGAGCGCGGACGGCCGCGCGGCCTATCAGAAGTTCTTGCAGAGCAAGCCGCCGCGGGCCTTCGTGATCAGGCAAGCCGGTGATCGCTCCTGGTTCGCGTGGGCCGACGGCGCGGTGCCGCGGGACATCAACCGGCCTTCGGATCCCACGCAGCGGGCGCTGGAGTACTGCCGCGAACGCAGCCAGGGCGAGTGCAGTGTCTATGCGGTCGACTATGCAGTGGTCTACCGGAAGCCGATGGCGAATGCACCCGAGGCGGGCGCGGCCTTCACGGCCCCCGTCGCCAGCCGCTACAGATTGCCGGCCGACAGCCACTTTGCGGACGTCAACGACGCGTCGCTGGTGCCGGTGGGAGACAGGAACCGCGACGGGTATTTCAAATTTCTCGCCTTGCCCATGCCGCGCGCCTATGCGATTGCAGCGGATGGCAGCGCGGCCTTCGCCTCCGGCAGCGCGGCGATGGCGGACGTCCTGAACACCTGCGAACGCGAAGGAAAGACCTGCTGGCTCTACGCCGTGGACGATCGTGTTGTGTGGCAAACCGATCTCCGGCAACGCATCGGTCGCGTCAACCAGCTCTCGAGAGTCCAGCAGGAAGGACGCACGCCGTGAGCCATTTCGAAACGCTCGAGTTCCAGGCCGACGGTGCGGTGGCGCGCATCTGGCTCAACCGGCCGGAGATGCGCAACGCGATCGACGACGTGTTCATCGGCGAACTGTCGGCGGCCTTTGCGCAGGCCGAGGCGGCGCCGCAGGTGCGCGTGGTGGTGGTGGGCGCGCGCGGCCCGGCCTTCTGCGCGGGCGCTAACCTCAACTGGATGCGCAAGGCGGCCGAGTACACCGAGGCGCAGAACCTGCAGGACGCAGGCGGCCTCGCGACGATGCTGCAGACGCTGCACCACAGCAGCAAGCCGGTGGTCGCGCGCATCCAGGGCGATGTGTATGCGGGCGGCATGGGAATCGTGTCGGCGTGCGACATCGCCATCTCGGCCGACACCGCGAACTACTGCCTGAGCGAGGTCAAGATCGGCCTGATCCCCGCGACCATCAGCCCCTATGTGATCCGCGCCATGGGCGCCCGTGCGGCGCAGCGTTACTTCCTGACGGCCGAGCGCTTCACGGCGGCCGAGGCGCATCGCATCGGCCTCGTGCACGAGGTGGTGGCGGCCGAGGCGCTCGACGCCAAGGTGGAAGACATCGTCAAGTCGCTGGCCGGCGCCGCGCCGGCGGCGCTTGGCGAATGCAAGCGGCTGCTGCGCGACGTGACGGGCCAGCCGATCACCGAAGAACTCACCCGCGAAACGGTGCGGCGCATCGCCGCCATCCGCGCCACCGATGAGGCGCGCGAAGGCCTGCAATCCTTTCTGCAGAAGCGCAAGCCTTCCTGGCTGCTGCCGAAATGAATGCTCTCGACATGCCCCAACTGCTTGCGCTTGCCGGCGCGATCGGCTGGGCCAGCGGCATCCGGCTCTACCTCGTGGTGTTGCTGACGGGTCTGGCTGGCTATCTGGGCTGGGTGCCGCTGCCCGGTGGCCTGCAGATGCTGGCGCACCCGGTGGTGATCGCAGCGAGCGGCTTCATGGTGTTCGTCGAGTTCTTCGCCGACAAGATCCCGGGGCTCGATTCGCTCTGGGACATGGTGCACACGGTGATCCGCGTGCCGGCCGGCGCTGCGCTCGCGGCCGGTGTGTTCGGCGCCGACCACACGGCGCTGGCACTGGTGGCCGCGCTCATCGGCGGCGGCCTGGCCGCCACCGCGCACACGGCCAAGGCCACCACGCGCGCTGCGATCAACACCTCGCCCGAGCCGTTCAGCAATGTCGGCGCGTCGCTGGTCGAAGACAGCATGGTGCCGGCCGGCCTCTGGCTCGCCGTGGCACACCCGCTGGTGTTCTTCGTGCTGTTCGTGATCGTGCTGGTGCTCAGCGTCTGGCTGATCCGCAAGAGCTGGCGCTTCCTGCGCGGGCTGGTCAGCCGTGTCACGCGCATCTTCAGCGGCAAGCCCGACCCGGGCGTGACGCCCGCGTTCCAACTCAAGAAGACCTCTCCAGGAGACACCCCCCATGTTTAAGAAGATCCTGATTGCGAATCGCGGGGAAATTGCCTGTCGGGTCGCGGCCACCGCGCGCCGCATGGCGATCCGCACCGTGGCCGTGTACTCCGATGCCGACGCCCATGCCAACCATGTGCGCGCCTGCGACGAGTCGGTCTATCTCGGCGGCAGCGCGCCCAAGGACAGCTACCTGCGCTGGGAAAAGATCCTCGAAGCGGCCAAGGCCACCGGCGCCGAGGCGATCCACCCGGGCTACGGTTTCCTCAGCGAGAACGAAGAGTTCGCACAGGCCTGCGCGGATGCGGGTCTTGTCTTCATCGGGCCGCCGCCCTCGGCCATCAAGGACATGGGCCTCAAGGCCGAATCGAAACAGCTGATGGAAAAGGCCGGCGTGCCGCTGGTGCCGGGCTACCACGGTGCCGACCAGAACCCGGCACTGCTGCAGCGTGAGGCCGACCGCATCGGCTACCCGGTGCTCATCAAGGCCAGCGCAGGCGGCGGCGGCAAGGGCATGCGTGCCGTCGACAAGAGCGCGGACTTCGCGGCGGCGCTGGCTTCGTGCCAGCGCGAAGCGATCAACAGCTTCGGCGACGATGCGGTGCTGATCGAGAAGTACGTGCAGCGTCCGCGCCACATCGAGATCCAGGTGTTCGGCGACACGCACGGCAACTGCGTCTACCTGTTCGAGCGCGACTGCTCGGTGCAGCGGCGCCACCAGAAGGTGCTCGAAGAAGCGCCTGCGCCCGGCATGACCGAGGCAATGCGGCAAGAGATGGGCGCCGCGGCGGTGGCAGCTGCCAAGGCGGTGAAGTACGTGGGCGCCGGCACGGTCGAGTTCATCGTGGAGCAGCGTGATGGCGGTGCCATGAACTTCTTCTTCATGGAGATGAACACGCGGCTGCAGGTCGAGCACCCCGTCACCGAAGCCATCACCGGGCTTGACCTGGTCGAGTGGCAGCTGCGCGTCGCGTTCGGCGAGCCGCTGCCGCTGCAGCAGGGCGAACTCCGCATCCACGGCCACGCGATCGAGGCGCGCATCTGCGCCGAGAACCCCGACAACAACTTCCTGCCCGCCACCGGCTCGTTGCACGTCTATCGCAAGCCGCAGCACACCGCGTTCCAGCGCAGCCGCGTGCGCATCGACGACGGCGTGCGCGAGGGCGGCGAGATATCGCCGTTCTACGACTCGATGATCGCCAAGCTCATCGTGCACGGCAGCACGCGCGCCGAGGCGCTGGCGCGGCTCGACGCGGCGCTGGCGCAGGTGCACATCGTGGGCGTGTCGACCAACGTGCAGTTCCTGCGCGGCATCCTCGCCACCGATTCGTTCGCCAACGCGAATCTCGACACGGCGCTGATCGAGCGCGAGCGCGCTGTACTGTTCGACCGCGAACCGCTCGGCCTGCCGCTGGCTGCAGCCGCATCGATTGCCCGCGCGCTGCTGGACGAACGTGCAACGAACACTGGCGACCCGTTCAGCCGCCGCGATGGCTGGCGCTCGCTGGGTGTCGCGCAGCGCATCTTTTCGTTCGAATTCCGCGGCGCGCCGCAGAGCGCCACGCTGCGCTACCTGCACGATGGCGCACTGATGCTCGCCGTAGGCGATGTGTCGGGGCTGCTTGAAATCGGGCGGCTGCCCGACGGGCAGTTCGAGGTGTCGTTCAACGGCGCCCGCCACACCCTGGATGTGTATGCCAACGAGGCCGTTGCGCACGTCTTTGCTGCGCACGGGGCCACCAAGATCCTCGCGATTGACCGCCTGGCGCATGCCGGCGACACGCATGCCGAAGGCGGCCGCCTCACCGCGCCGATGCCCGGTAAGGTGGTGTCCTTCGCGGTCAAGTCCGGCGACAAGGTCGCCAAGGGCCAGCCGCTGGCCGTGATGGAGGCCATGAAGATGGAGCACACCATTGCCGCGCCGGCCGACGGCACGGTCGAGGAGTTGCTCTATGCACCAGGTGACCAGGTGACCGAAGGCGCGGAGCTGCTGCGCATCGCGACGCCCGCCGCCTGAGTCATCGCTAAGCTCGCAGGCATGCGAATCACCGTTTCCATCCCCGAACGCCCCGACGCCTGGATTGCCGGCCTGCGCCGCGAACTGCCGCAGGCCGACATCGAAGCCTGGCAGCCTGGCGCCGCGCCGGCCGACCATGCGGTGGTGTGGGCACCGTCCCAGCAGTTCATCGACGAGCAGCCCGCGTTGCGCGGCATCTTCAACATCGGTGCCGGTGTCGATGCGCTGCTCAAGCTGCGCGTGCCCGCGTCAACCCGCATCGTGCGGCTCGACGATGCCGGCATGTCGGTGCAGATGGCCGAGTACGTGTGCCACGCACTGATCCGGCACTTCCGCGAGCTCGACGGCTACCAGGCCGACGCCGGCGAAGGCCGCTGGAGCTTTCGCAAACCGCGCCTGCGGCGGGATTTTCCGGTCGGCATCATGGGACTGGGCGTGCTGGGTCAGCGGGTGGCGAAAGCAGTGGCGCAGTTCGAGTTTCCGGTCAACGGCTGGAGCCGCTCGCCCAAGCAGATCGAAGGCATCCGCTGCTTCGCGGGCGAGGCGGGCCTCGACGAATTCCTGGCGGCCAGCCGCGTGCTGGTGTGCCTGCTGCCGCTGACGCCCGACACGCGCCACATCCTGCGGCGCGAAACGCTGTCGAAGCTGTTGCCTGGCGGCTATGTGATCAACGTCGCGCGCGGCGGCCACTTGGCCGAAGACGAGCTGATCCCCTTGCTCGACGAAGGCCGGCTGGCCGGCGCCACGCTCGACGTGTTCGAGGTGGAGCCGCTGCCGCCCGAGCACCCGTTCTGGCGCCACCCGAAGATCACGGTGACGCCGCATGCCTCGGCCCGCACCTTGCGCGACGAATCGATCGCCCAGATCGTGGCCAAGATCCGTGCCGTGGAGGCCGGTGCGGACTTTGACGCGTTGCCCGGCGTCGTCGACGCCAACCGCGGATACTGAACGCTCTTCCGGAGACAACCCATGAAGCTCCCCACCAGAGTCAAGATCGTCGATGTCGGTCCGCGCGACGGCCTGCAGAACGAGAAGCAGCCGGTGGCCGCCGACATCAAGATCGGCCTCGTGCACCGCCTGCAGGACGCCGGCCTGCGCGAGATCGAGGTCACCAGTTTCGTCAGCCCCAAGTGGGTGCCGCAGATGGCCGACAACGCTGAGGTGATGCACGGCATCACGCGCAAGCCGGGCGTGCGCTATTCGGTGCTCACGCCGAACATGAAGGGCTTCGAGGCTGCCATTGCCGCGCCGCGCAACGAATGGCCCGACGAGATCGTGGTGTTCGGCGCTGCCACCGAGGCCTTCAGCCAGAAGAACATCAACTGCTCGATCGCCGAGAGCATCGAGCGCTTCGCGCCCGTGGTGGCGGCGGCGCGCGAAAAGGGCATCTACGTGCGCGGCGCGATGTCGTGCACGGTCGGCTGCCCGTACGAGGGCGAGGTCGCCCCCGAAGCCGTCGGCCGGCTCGCGGGCCTGATGAAGGGCATCGGCGTGCAGCATGTCGGCGTGGCCGACACCATCGGCGCCGGCACGCCGGTCAAGGTGCAGCGCGCCATCGAGGCCACGCTGGCGCACTACGGCATCGACGACATCTCCGGCCACTTCCACGACACCTACGGCCAGGCGCTGGGCAATACACTGGCCAGCCTCGAGATGGGTGTGTGGCAGTTCGACACCTCGTCGGCCGGCCTCGGCGGCTGCCCGTATGCCAAGGGCGCCACCGGCAACGTCGCGACCGAGGACGTGGTCTACATGCTGCAGGGCATGGGCATCGAGACGGGCATCGACCTCGACCGCCTCATCGACGCAGGCGTCTACATCAGCCAGGCGCTGGGGCGCGAGCCGAACTCGCGCGCGTCGAAGGCGATCAGAACCAAGCGGGCCGGCTGATGTGCGGCGCCGAACTCCATTCGCTGCCTGAAACCGTTCAACGCGTGGCCCGCCTGCTGCAGGGTGCCGGCCATCCCCACGCCCCGCAAATGCTCGACGACGCCTGCCGCACCGCGCAGCAGGCGGCCGACGCGCTCGGCATTGCAGTCGGGCAGATCGCCAAGAGCATCATCTTCAAACGCAAGAGCGACGATGCGGCGGTGCTGGTCATCACCTCGGGTGACCGCCGCGTCGACGAGAAGAAGGTGGACGCCATCGTCGGCAAGACCGGCCGTGCCGATGCCGAGTTCGTGAAGGCGAAGACGGGCTTCTCGATCGGCGGCGTGTCGCCGTTCGCGCATGCCACGCCGCCGGTGACGCTGATCGACCGCGAACTGTTCCGCTTCGAAGACATCTGGGCTGCGGCCGGCCATCCGCACGCGGTGGTGCGCCTCGCGCCGCAGGATCTCGAACGCCTCACCGGCGCCCCCGTGGCGGACGTGGTGTGACGACGCAGGACGCTGTGGACCAGCTCGTTCCGCGCGCCCACCGGATCGGCGCTGCGGGCCTCTTTGACTCCGAACCCATACCGTCGCCCTGCAGCTCGGTGTGCCGCATGAGCGCGGCGACGCCCCCGCTGTGCGAAGGCTGCTTTCGCACGCTCGGCGAGATTGCCGGGTGGAGCCGCATGGACGAAGCGGACAAGCGGCAGGTATGGCTGCACATTGCGCAGCGCGTCGCGGAGACCACGGCATGAAGCACGTCACTTTCTATCTGGATTTCATCTCGCCCTACGCGTACCTCGCGTTCGAGCGGCTGCCCGAAGCGCTCGAGGGCCTGAGCTACAGCGTGGCCTACAAGCCGTTGTTGCTGGGTGCGGTGCTCAAGCACCATGGCCAGCTCGGCCCGGCCGAGATCCCGTCCAAGCGCGAATGGACGTACCGGCAGGTGCTGTGGCTCGGCCATGTGCACGGCATCCCGATCGAGATGCCGGCGTCGCACCCCTACAACCCGCTCGCGCACCTGCGGCTGTCGCTCGCGACCTCGCTCGATGGCACGGTCAGCCGCCATGTGGCCGAGACCATCTTTCGCGATGTCTGGCGTGGCGGTGGCGAGGCCGCCGATGCCGGCCGGCTGGCGGCGCTCGAGGCCCGGCTCACCTTGCAGCGCGAGCCCGGGAGCGATGCGGTCAGGGCGCAGCTCAAGGCCAACACCGACGAGGCGATCGCGCGCGGCGTGTTCGGCGTGCCGGCCTTTGCCGTCGACGATCGCCAGATCTGGGGTTTCGACGGGCTTGCGATGCTGCGCGCAGCGCTCATGGGCGACGCCTGGTTCGATGGCCCGCAGTGGCGCGCCGCGGCAGAGCGACCTTCGTTGCTGCGCAGCAATCGCTGAGTTTCCTGCATCCTGAAATCGCCGGAGGGGGTTTCACCCTAGTTTGTAAGCGCCTGTCAGTTTGGCGAAAGTCTCGGGTCAGTCGTCGCTCCAAGAATGCGGGGCGGTCTCGCGGTGAGGCCGGCATCCCGCATTTCCACAGGAGACGACGCAATGGCAGCCACACTGGATTCCAAGGGGGTTCCGCATCCGGCGCCCCGACCGATGTCAAGGGAGGAAAAGAAGGTCATCTTCGCTTCCTCGCTGGGCACTGTGTTCGAGTGGTACGACTTCTACCTCTACGGTTCGCTGGCACCCATCATCGCCAAGCAGTTCTTCAGCGGACTGGATGCAGGCGCGGCCTTCATCTTCGCCCTGCTGGCGTTTGCGGCCGGCTTCCTGGTGCGCCCGTTCGGCGCCATCGTGTTCGGCCGCCTGGGCGACATGATCGGCCGCAAGTACACCTTCCTGGTCACGATCCTGATCATGGGCTTGTCGACCTTCATCGTCGGCCTCTTGCCCAGCTACGCGACCATCGGCGTCGCGGCGCCGGTGATCCTGATCGCGCTGCGCATGCTGCAGGGCCTGGCACTCGGCGGCGAGTACGGCGGTGCAGCCACCTACGTGGCCGAGCATTCGCCGCATGGCAAGCGCGGGGCCTACACCTCGTGGATCCAGACCACCGCCACGCTCGGGCTGTTCCTGAGCCTGCTGGTGATCCTGGGCGTGCGGATCGGGCTCGGCGAAGTGGCCTTTGCCGACTGGGCATGGCGCATTCCGTTCCTCGTCTCGATCGCGCTGCTCGGCATCTCGGTCTGGATCCGGTTGAGCCTGAGCGAATCGCCTGCGTTCCAGAGAATGAAGGCCGAAGGCAAGACCTCGAAGGCCCCGCTGTCGGAATCGTTCGGCCAGTGGAAGAACCTCAAGATCGTCATCCTCGCGCTGGTGGGCCTGACCGCCGGCCAGGCCGTGGTCTGGTACTCGGGCCAGTTCTATGCGTTGTTCTTCCTGACGCAACAGCTCAAGGTCGACAACACCACGGCCAACCTGATGATCGCGGCCTCGCTGCTGATCGGCACGCCGTTCTTCGTCGTATTCGGCACGCTGTCCGACAAGATCGGCCGCAAGCCGATCATCATGGCCGGCTGCCTGCTGGCGGTGGTGACGTACTTCCCGGTGTTCAAGATGCTGGCCGAGGCGGCCAACCCGGATCTGATGAAGGCGCAGGCCACGGCCGCGGTGACCGTGACCTCGGACCCGGCGAGCTGCTCGTTCCAGGGCAACCCGGTGGCGCGTGAAATCGACTTCCGCAGCTCCTGCGATATCGCGAAACGCTACCTGTCGCAGAACTCGGTGAGCTACGAGAACATCGCGGGTGCGCCGGGCTCCAAGGCGATCGTCAAGATCGGCGACAAGACCGTCGAAGCGCCGATCGGCACCGTGGTGAACTCCAAGTTCGACGAAGCCTCGGTCAAGGAAATCGCCGCCTTCAAGAAGGTGGTTGGTGACGACCTCAAGGTTGCCGGCTACCCCTCCAAGGCCGATCCGGCCAAGATGAACAAGGGGATGATGGTCGCGCTGCTGTTCTGGCTGGTGCTGTTGGTGACGATGGTCTACGGCCCGATCGCTGCGATGCTGGTCGAGCTGTTCCCGACACGCATCCGCTACACCTCGATGAGCCTGCCGTACCACATCGGCAACGGCTGGTTCGGCGGGTTGCTGCCACCCATCTCGTTCGCCATCGTGGCCAGCACCGGCAACATGTTCAACGGCCTCTGGTACCCGATCATCATCGCGGCCATGACGCTGGTGGTCGGCACGCTGTTCGTGCGCGAGACCAAGGACGTCGACATCTACGCGAATGACTAACTGACCCTTCCCCCTCACAGGGGGCAACACCCGCGGGCCGGCAAAGCCGGTTCCGCGGTGTTCTGGCGAAGCCCTCGCGCTTCACCTGACTGTTGAACAAAGAGGCTTCATGCCACCTGCATGAGGCCTTTTTCTTGAACCATCCAGGAGATAAGACCCATGTGGAAACTCGTCGTCGGCTTCGTCATCTTTGCCGCCATCGCACTGTTCGTCATCAGCAAGGGCGGCGACAAGATCGACATGTCGGGCGAAAAGCACGGCACCGAGGCAACGCACGCGCCCGAGCCTGCGCCGGCCCCCAGCGCGCCCAAGTAGCTGGCAGATAGGTGGCGCCGCAGCGCCCGGCTCAGCGCTTGAAGCGGCCGTCGCTGATGATCGCCAGGTCGGCGAAATCGATGCCGGAGTGATCCTGCGGCGAGTAGCTGATTTCCATGCCGCCGCCGAGATCGAAGCCCCGAATGCCTTCCAGCGCCGCGAGAACCTTGGCGCGCGTGGGCTTCGGGCCGGCGCGGCGCAGGGCCTCGACCAGCACCTTGCCGGCGGCGAAGCCTTCCAGCGTGGCGGGTGACAGTTCGGTCTGCCCCTTGGCCTGCGCCAGCACGGTCGCCTCCTTGACCAGCGGTTGGGCCGTGGCCCGCTCCGAGGGGAACACCTGCGTCACGATCACGCCGCGGCTCGCCTCGCCGAGCTGCTTGATGAAGCCGGTCGAGGCGTTGTTCGACAGCGTGACGACCTGCGCCGCCGAGCCGGCGGCGCGCAATGCCTTGATGCCGTCGACCACCGCGCTGCCCGAACCGATCCACAGCACGGCCTGCGGGTTGGCCTTGGTGAGGGCCCCCACGATGGCGGCGTAGTCGGGCTTGTCGCGATCCGCGGGCACCACGACCACCGGCTCCTTCTTGGCCTTGGTGAAGCCGGTGGTGGCGCCATCGAGGCCGTCCTTGCCGAACGAATCGGAGGCGTGCACCACGGCGATCCGTTCGATGCCGACGGTGTGCAGGTGCGTCACAGCCTTTTCCGCTTCGCGCTGGTAGGTGGAGCGCACGTTGAACACATGCTTTTGCACCGGCTTGTGCAGCACCATGGCGCCGGTGGACGGCCCGATCAGCGCCACGCCGTATTTGTCGAGCCAGGGGATGATGGCCTGCGTGTGCGGTGTGCCGCGGCTCAGGAAGAGTGCGACGACCTTCTTTTCCTCGATCAGCACGCGGGCGTTTTCACCGGCACGCTTGACGTCGAAACCGTCGTCCAGGCGCACGATCTCGATCTGCTCCCCGTGGATGCCGCCCTGGGCATTGGCATGGTCGATCGCCAGCTGCGCGCCGGTGATGGTTTCCTGCATGTTGGCCGCCACCGCGCCGGTGATGGCGGCGGTCTGGCCGATCAGGATCTGGGCGGCAGCGCTGACGGCGCCGAGCCCCAGTAATCCGGCCGCGCAGAGAACGCGCATTTTCTTCATTGGGAAACCTTTGGGAAGAGAAATTCGGGGGGCGACAGACTAGATCGTCGCAAGTGTGAGTATTTGTTACCGAGTCGCGCTTTCAGCCCATCCGGGGAAACCCCTGCCCGCCGACCCAGCATGTGACGCATCGCACGAATGCGTCACCCGCTCTTCCTAGAATGTCTGCCCCACCCCCCAAGGCACTCATGACACAGGGCTCCATCCGGATCCGCGGCGCGCGCCAGCACAACCTCCAGAACCTCGACCTCGACATCCGTACCGGTGAGCTCACGGTGGTCACGGGCCCCAGTGGCTCGGGCAAGTCGAGCCTGGTGTTCGACACCCTCTATGCCGAAGGGCAACGCCGCTACGTCGAGACCTTCTCGGCCTATGCGCGCCAGTTTCTCGACCGCATGGACAAGCCGGCGGTCGACAAGGTCGAGGGCGTGCCGCCCGCCATCGCGATCGACCAGACCAACCCGGTGCGCTCCTCGCGCTCCACGGTCGGCACCATGACCGAGCTGAACGACCATCTGAAGTTGTTGTTTGCGCGCGCGGCCCAGCTGTTCGACCGCAAGACCGCGCTGCCGGTGCGGCACGATTCCCCCGATTCGATCTACGCGGCACTGGTCGAGCGGGCCGCCGCAGCCGGCGACCCGCGCGTGGTGCTGACCTTTCCGGTGGAACTGCCGGCCGCGACCACGGCCGACGAGGTGACCCAGTGGCTCTCGGCCAGCGGCTTCACGCGGGTGCAGGCCGAGCGCGAGGTCGCCACGCCGACCGGGCCGCGCAAGGTGCTGGATGTGGTGGCCGACCGTTTCCGCATCGCGGGCGCCGAGCGCGTCCGGGTGCTGGAGGCGATTGAAACGGCGCTCAAGCGCGGCGCCGGGCGCCTCACGGTCTACGCGCTGGGCGCGGAAGAGGGCGCCCGCCCCGCCGCCGGGCCGCCCCAAGGCGGGGCAGCCCCCTCGGGGAGCGTGGGGGCCACATCCGGCGAGATCTGGAAGTTCTCCACCGGCCTGCACTGCCCGGAAAGCGACATCCGCTACGGCGATCCGATTCCGTCGATGTTCTCGTTCAATTCGGCCGTCGGCGCCTGCGAAACCTGCCGCGGCTTCGGCCGCGTGATCGGGGTCGACCTGGGCCTCGTGATTCCCAACGACAAGCTCACCCTGCGCGCCGGCGCCATCAAGACCATCCAGACGCCCGCCTGGAAAGAAGCGCAGGACGACCTGATGCGCCATGCCGAGGCGGCCGGCATTCCGCGCGACACGCCCTGGGCCAAGCTCACGGCCGAGCAGAAGCACTGGGTCATCGAAGGCTCGCCCCACTGGAAAGGCAAGTGGAATCAGCAGTGGTATGGCGTGCGGCGCTTCTTCGGCTATCTGGAGAGCAAGGCCTACAAGATGCACATCCGCGTGCTCTTGTCCAAATACCGCAGCTACACGCCCTGCCCGACCTGCGCTGGTGCCCGGCTCAAGGTCGAAAGCCTGCTGTGGCGCATCGGCAGCAAGGAAGACGCCGACGCGGTGCTGCCGCCGGAAAAGCGCTACATGCCCGTCGGCGTCGACTGGACGCGTGCGCAGCTCGAGGCGCTGCCGGGCCTGTGCCTGCACGACCTGATGGTGCTGCCGATCGAGCGGCTGCGGCGTTTCTTCGACGGCATCGAAAGCCATGGCAACAGCTCGACCGCGAACGAAGGCGACGTGCAGGCGCTCAAGCTGCTGTTCGAGGAAATCACGACGCGACTGCGCTACCTGCACGACGTGGGCATCGGCTACCTCACGCTGGACCGGCAGAGCCGCACGCTGAGCGGCGGCGAGGTGCAGCGCATCAACCTCACGACGGCGCTCGGCACCTCGCTGGTCAACACCCTGTTCGTGCTCGACGAGCCCAGCATCGGCCTGCATCCGCGCGACATGAGCCGCATCACCGAGGCGATGCTGCGCCTGCGCGATGCCGGCAACACGCTGGTGGTGGTCGAGCACGATCCGGCCGTGATGCTGGCGGCCGACCGCGTGATCGACATGGGCCCCGGCCCCGGCATTCGCGGCGGCCAGATCGTGTTCGACGGCAGCGTCGATGCGCTGCGCAATGCCGATACGCTCACCGGCGCCTACCTGGGCGGTCGCAAGCAGATCGGCATGGGCTTCAAGCGCCTCGTGAGCGAGAACACGCACCGGCTCATCCTGGAGGGCGCGCGCGAGCACAACCTGCAGAACGTGACGGTCGAGATCCCCCTGCAGCGGCTGGTGGTCATCACCGGCGTCAGCGGTTCCGGCAAGTCGACGCTGATCCAGGACGTGCTGGCACCGGCGTTGATGCGCCACTTCGGCAAGGCAACCGAGACACCGGGCGCGCACGACCGGTTGCTCGGTGCCGATCACCTGAGCGACGTGGTGTTCGTCGACCAGTCGCCGATCGGCAAGACTGCGCGCTCGAATCCCGCGAGCTATGTCGGCGCCTGGGACGCGGTGCGCGAGATCTTCGCGACCGCGCCGCTGTCGCGCCAGCGCGGCTACACCGCGAGCAAGTTCAGCTTCAACAGTGGCGATGGCCGCTGCGCCACCTGCGGCGGCTCGGGCTTCGAGCATGTGGAAATGCAGTTCCTGAGCGACGTGTACCTGCGGTGTCCGGACTGCGACGGCAAGCGCTACCGGCCGGAGATTCTGGAAGTGGCCATTGAGCGTGCGGGCCGCCCGCTCAATGTGGCGGACGTGCTCGACCTCACGGTGGCCGAGGCCGCCGTGTTGTTCGCGGCCGACCGCGACGTGCTGCGCGTGCTGCAGCCGATCGTCGATGTCGGGCTCGACTACGTGAAGCTCGGCCAGCCGGTGCCGACGCTGTCGGGCGGCGAGGCGCAGCGCCTGAAGCTCGCGGGCTTCCTGGCGGAGGCCGCGAAGAACGGCAGCGCCAGCAAGCAGTCGCTGGCGCGCAAGGGCACGCTGTTCCTGTTCGACGAACCGACCACGGGCCTGCATTTCGACGACATCGCGCGCCTGATGCGAGCGCTGCGCAAGCTGCTCGACGCCGGCCATTCGCTGGTGGTGATCGAGCACAACCTCGACGTGATCCGCGCAAGCGACTGGCTGATCGACCTCGGGCCCGAAGGCGGCGAGGGCGGTGGCCAGGTGGTGGCCGAAGGCACGCCGGAGCATGTGCGCGAGCTGGAGGGCTCCTTCACCGGCGACGCGCTGCGCGACTACGAGCTTGCGCTCGGGCCATCGCGCCTTGCAGTGCGCGAGCGCACGCCCGAAGGGCTGATCGCGCGCGTGCTGCCGGCGATGGGGCGCGACGCGATCCAGATCGTGAATGCGCGCGAGCACAACCTCAAGAACCTCAGCGTTGACATCCCGCGCGGCAAGTTCAGCGTGGTCACGGGCGTCAGCGGTTCCGGCAAGTCGACGCTGGCCTTCGACATCCTGTTCAACGAAGGGCAGCGCCGCTACCTTGAATCGCTCAACGCGTACGCGCGCAGCATCGTGCAGCCGGCCGGCCGGCCTGAAGTCGATGCGGTCTACGGCATTCCGCCCACGGTGGCGATCGAGCAGCGCCTCTCGCGCGGCGGGCGCAAGAGCACGGTCGGCACCACCACCGAGGTGTGGCATTTCCTGCGCCTGCTGTACGTCAAGCTCGGCATCCAGCACTGCGTCCACGACGGTGCGGCGGTGCGGCCGCAAACGCCGGACAGCATCGCGGCGCAGTTGCTCAAGACCTTCAAGGGCCAGCACATCGGCCTGCTCGCGCCGCTGGTGAGCAACCGCAAGGGCGTCTACACCGAGCTGGCCGACTGGGCCCGGCCGCGCGGCTACACGCACCTGCGCGTGGACGGCGGTTTCCTGCCGACGCTCAATTTCCCGCGCATCGACCGCTTCAAGGAACACAGCATCGAGCTGCCGGTGGCCAGCCTCGATGTGCTGCCCGAGAACGAAACGCCGCTGCGCGAGGCGCTGGCCCGCGCGCTCGAGCACGGCAAGGGCGTGGTGCATGTGCTGAGCGAGCTGACCGGCCTCAAGGCCGCGATGATGGCCGGCGCGCCGACCACCGGCATCGGCCGCGTGCAGGTGTTTTCCACGCTGCGCGCCTGCCCGATCTGCAGCACCAGCTACGCGGAGCTCGACCCGCGCCTGTTCAGCTACAACAGCAAGCACGGCTGGTGCCCCGACTGCGTGGGCACCGGCGTCAAGCTCACCAAGGACCAGCGCAAGGTGTATGACGACTCGGTGCTGGCCGACGACCAGAAGGGGCGCGAGCAGACCTTTGCCGAGCCTGAGGCCGAAGACGTGGGCGACACCGTGTGCCCGACCTGCGAAGGCACGCGCCTGAACGCGACGGCACGTGCGGTGGGATTCGGCGCATCGGTCGCCGACGGCATGGGCGGCGTCGGCATCACCGAGATCGCGCGCATGAGCGTGACCGACATCCGCAAATGGTTCGAAGGCCTGGCGCTGGTCGGCCGCGATGCCGAGATCGCGCGCGATCTGGTGCCCGAGATCAAGAGCCGGCTCGAGTTCCTGGAAGAAGTGGGCCTGGGCTACCTCACGCTCGACCGTGGCGCACCGACCTTGAGCGGCGGCGAAGCGCAGCGCATCCGTCTGGCGGCCCAGCTCGGCAGCAACCTGCAGGGCGTCTGCTACGTGCTCGACGAGCCGACCATCGGCCTGCATGCGCGAGACAACCAGATCCTGCTGAACGCGCTGCACAAGCTCGGTGACAAGGGCAACACGCTGGTGGTGGTGGAGCACGACGAAGACACCATCCGTCGCGCCGACCACATCATTGACATCGGCCCGAGCGCCGGCAAGCGCGGCGGCCGGCTGGTGGCCGAGGGCTCGGTGGCCGACATCCAGGCGGCCGGCGATTCGCAGACCGGGCGCTACCTGCGCGATGCGATCAGGCATCCGCTGCAACCGCGGCGCCTGGTGCCGCCGCCCGAGCCGGGCGCGCCCGATTGGCTGACGGTGCGCGGTGCCGACCTGCACAACCTGCAGGACATCACGGCCACCCTGCCGCTGCACCGCCTGGTCGCGATCACGGGCGTGAGCGGTTCCGGCAAGTCGACGCTCGCGCGCGACGTGCTGCTGACCAACGTGCAGGCGGTCGTGATCCAGCGCATGACCAAGGCCGGGCGCGATGCCGATGCCGCGGGCAAGCGGCCGGCCTGGTCAGGGAGCGCCAAGGTCGAGGGCTACGAAACCATCGACCGCGTGCTCGAGGTCGACCAGACGCCGATCGGCAAGACACCGCGCAGTTGCCCCGCCACCTACATCGGTTTCTGGGACACGATCCGCAAACTGTTCGCCGACACGCTCGAAGCCAGGGCACGCGGCTACGGCCCGGCGCGCTTCAGCTTCAACACCGGCGAAGGCCGCTGCCCGGGCTGCGACGGCGCCGGCATCCGCACCATCGCGATGAGCTTCTTGCCCGACGTGAAGGTGCCCTGCGAGGTCTGCCACGGCGCACGCTTCAACCCCGAGACGCTGGCCGTGAGCTGGCGCGGGAAAAGCATCGGCGAGGTGCTGCAGATGGAGGTGGATGAGGCGGTCGACTTCTTCGCGGCCATGCCGAACATCAGCCATCCGCTGCAACTGCTGAAGGACGTCGGGCTGGGCTACCTCACGCTGGGCCAGCCGTCACCGACGCTGAGCGGCGGCGAGGCGCAGCGCATCAAGCTGGTGACCGAACTCAGCAAGGTGCGCGACGACGTCACGCGCCGCGGCAACAAGGCGCCGCACACGCTCTATGTGCTGGACGAGCCCACGGTGGGCCTGCACATGGCCGACGTCGAGAAGCTCATCCACGTGCTGCACCGCCTGGTGAACGGCGGCCACAGCGTGGTGGTGATCGAGCACGACCTCGACGTGATCGCCGAGGCCGACTGGATCATCGACCTCGGGCCCGAAGGCGGCAATGCCGGCGGCCGCATCGTCGCGGCAGCGCCGCCCGAAGAAGTGGTGCGGATCGGCACGCACACGGGGGTGGCGCTCGGGCCGGTGCTGGCGCGGGCGTGATGCGATTCGTGCGCCGATAAACTGCGCTGCTTTGACCGGCACCCCGCATGCGCACGCTCTACAACGACCAGCACACCCTGCACCACGGCAAGCTCGAGATGTTCCGCGGCGAACTGGTGCCATGCTTCGAAGTGCCGGCGCGCGCCGACTTCGTGCTGCAGGAACTGAAGCGACGCGGACTCGGTGCGATCGAAACGCCGGGCACGTTCGACGACGCGGTCATCGCGCGGGTGCATGCGCCGCGCTATGTCGACTTTCTGCGCGGCGCCTGGGCCGAGTGGGTGGCGCTGGATCCTGCCAACGCCGGGCGCGACGCGTTTCCCTCGTACTGGCCGATCCGCACCTTTCGCAGCGACATGCTGCCGGCGAGCTTTGCGGCGCGCATGGGCCTGTTCTCGTACGACGCGGGTTCGCCGCTGACCTCCGGCACCTGGGCTGCGGCGCATGCAGGCGCGGGCTGTGCCATCGCCGCGGCGCAGCGCCTGCTGGCCGGTGACCGCGCCGCTTTTGCGCTGACGCGCCCGCCCGGCCACCATGCGGGCGCCGACTTCTTCGGCGGCTACTGCTTTCTGAACAACGCGGCGATCGCGGCGCAGACCCTGCGCGACGCGGGCATGGCGCGGGTTGCAGTGCTCGACATCGACTACCACCACGGCAACGGCACGCAGGCGATCTTCTGGGAGCGAGCCGACGTGCATTTCACCAGCCTGCACGGCGATCCGCACACCGAGTACCCGTACTACCTCGGCTATGCGGACGAGCAGGGCGCCGGCGCCGGGCTGGGTTGCAACCGCAACCTGCCGCTGCCGCGCGGCACCGGCTTTGCCGCATGGCGCGAAGCGCTGGCGACCGCACTGCAAGGCATTGCCGCGTTCCGGCCGGATGCCCTGGTGGTGTCGCTCGGCCTCGACACTTTCGCGGACGATCCGATTGCGGGCTTCACCCTCCAAAGCGCCGACTACCTGGCGGTCGGCGAAGACCTGGCGCGCACCGGGCTGCCGACCGTGTTCGTGTTCGAAGGCGGCTATGCCGTGGCCGAGGTCGGCGTGAATGCTGTCAACGTGCTCGAAGGCTTCGAGCAGGCGGCCTGACGCGCAGGCGACCCGCCCCGGGACTTCACGGATTGCTGGTCGCCATCTGAGCCGGCCCAATAGACGGTGACCTTTCCTGGAGACTTCTGAATGATTCCTCGCTCCCTGCTGCTGCGCGCCACGATGCTCGTCGCCTTGACCGCTGCCGCGCCACTCGCCGCGTGGGCGCAAACCTTTCCGGCCAAGCCGATCAAGCTGGTGATCGCCTTCCCCGCCGGCGGGCCGACCGACATCACGATGCGCCAGCTTGCCGACAATGCCTCGAAGATCCTCGGTCAGCCGGTGATCATCGACAACAAGCCCGGCGCTGGCGGCACGCTGCCCGCGCAGGCGCTGCAGACCACCGCGCCCGACGGCTACACGATCGGCCAGATCCCGCTCGGCGTGTTCCGCCTCGGCTACACCACGAAGATCAACTGGGATCCGATCAAGGACATCAGCTACGTCATCAACGTCACCGGCTATGCCTTCGGCATCGTGGTGCCGGCCGACAGCCCGTTCAAGAACTGGGCCGACTTCGTGGCCTATGCCAAGGCCAACCCGGGCAAGCTCACCTACGGCTCCACCGGCACGCTGACCAGCCCGCACCTGACCACGGAGCTGATCGCACAGAAGGCAGGCATCGAACTGCAGCACGTGCCTTACAAGGGCAGCGCCGACCTGTCGCTGGCGGTGCTCAGCGGCCAGCTCATGGCGGCCGCCGACAGCACCGGCTTTGCACCGCAGGTCGAGGCCGGCAAGCTGCGCGTGCTCAACACATGGGGCGAGAAGCGCCTGGCCAAGTTCCCCGACGCGCCGACGCTGAAGGAGCTGGGCATCGACATAGTGCAGAACTCGCCGTTCGGCATCGGCGCGCCGAAGGGCACGCCGCCCGAGGTGGTGAAGAAGCTGCACGACGCCTTCAAGCAGGCGATGGAAGAGCCCAGCTACGTCGCCGCGCTGGGCAAGTACGACATGCTGCCCGACTACAAGAGCTCGGCGCAGTACTCCCAGTTCGCCAAGGACACCGTGGCACGCGAGAAGGTGATCATCGAGAAGCTGGGGTTGGCCAAGGGCCAGTGACACACCGGCGCGCTCAGCGCGCGTCGAGCACCGCGCGCGCCACTTCGGCAAAGCCGGCGCCGCGCTCGCCTTGTGTCACATAGCGCGGCAGGTGCGCCAGGTGCGGCACGAACCGGGCGATGTTCGCCACGCCGATGCTGTGCGCGAAGGTGTCGAACATCAGCTGGTCGTTGGTCGAGTCGCCCACATAGGCCCAGCGATCGATCTCCCGGTCGAGGTCTCGCCCCCACAGCTCGCGGACGATCCAGCGCGCGCCCTCGAGCTTGTTGTGCTCGCCATACCAGCCGTTGATGTGGATGCTGCTCACCGTTGCATGCATGCCCTCGCCGCGCATGCGCATGACGACCTTGTCGATCTGGGCGTCGCTCAGCTGCGTGAACTCGCTGTGGTCGATCGAGATGTCGCATTCACGGCCAGGCGAGTCGGTGGCGCGCACCGCGCCGGGCACTTCGCGCTCGATGCGCGCCAGCACCTCCTGCATGCGGGCGAAATTGGCGGCGCGCACAACGGCGTCCTGCTGATAGCGCTTGGCGAGCGTGCCGTCGCTTTGCCGCACCAGTGCGACCGCGCCGTTCTCCGCGACGATCGAATCGATCGGCCAAGCGGCCGCGAAGGGTTCGCTCCAGCCGACCGGGCGCCCGGTGATGGCGACGACGTGCAAGCCCGCGGCTTTCAGGTCGGCCAGCGCCCGCAGCGCATCGGGCGTGATCGCGCCGCCGGTGGTCAGCGTGTCGTCGATGTCGGTGAAGACGCCGAGCAGACCGCCGCGGGCCTCTGGCGGCCACTGCGCAAGCGGCAGCATCACCCCGCCGCCGGGCCGCCCCAAGGCGGGCTGCGCCCCCTCTGGGGGCAGCGAGGACACGGCAGTGCCGAGCGTGGGGGTCACATCAGCCCGCCGCCGGGCCGCCCCAAGGCGGGCTGCGCCCCCTCGGGGGGCAGCGAGGACACGGCAGTGCCGAGCGTGGGGGTCACATCACCCCGCCGTCTGCAACGCCAGCCCCGCGTGCTCCCGCAGCGGATGGAAATGGATCTTCGGAAAGCGCTCCTGCGCGAGGCGCACGTCGTACGGCGAAGTGCACAGGTACGCCAGCGTGTTGGCCGCATCGAGCGCCATGCGCGCCGGGTAGGCGTTGACGAACTCGCGCAGCTCGGCCGGCGTGTCGGCCGTGATCCAGCGGGCGCCGGTGTACTGGCATCCTTCGAGTTTCACGTCGGCGTCGTACTCGGCCTTCAGGCGGTGCTGCACCACTTCAAACTGCAGTTGCCCGACCGCGCCGAGCAGCATCGGCCCGCCCATTTCGGGGCGGAACACCTGGATCGCACCTTCTTCGCCGAGTTGCGCCAGGCCTTGCTGCAACTGCTTGGTGCGCAGCGGATTCTTCAGGATCACCGTCATGAACAGCTCGGGCGCGAAGAAGGGCAGGCCGGTGAATTGCAGCGAGGCGCCGTCGGTGATGGTGTCGCCCAACTGCACGCCGCCATGCGTGGTGAAGCCCACGATGTCGCCGGCATAGGCCTCTTCCACCGCCTCGCGGCGCTGGCTCATGAAGGTGACGACGCTGGTCGGACGCAACTCCTTGGCGGTGCGCTGCACCTTGAGCCGCATGCCCGGCGTGTACTTGCCCGAGGCCATGCGCACGAAGGCGATGCGGTCGCGGTGGTTGGCGTCCATGTTGGCCTGCACCTTGAACACCACGCCGGCGAAGTCGGTGTCTTCGGGCTGGATCTCTTTCACGACCGGCTGGCGATTGACCAGCGTGGTGCTGGTGCGCGACTGCGGCGAGGGCGCGAGGTCGACCAGCGCGTCGAGCACTTCCATGACGCCGAAATTGTTGACGCCCGAGCCGAAGAACACCGGCGTCTGCTTGCCGGCGAGGAAGGCCGCGCGATCCCATGCGGGCGAGGCACCGGCTGCAAGCTCCATGCTCTGCTCGGCGATCTCGAACTCATGGCCGAAGCGCTTGAGCAGCGTGTCGCGGTCGCTCAATGCGATGGTCTCGAACTCCTGCGGCAGCCGCTCCTTGCCCGAATCGAACACCGTCATGGTCTGCGTGCGCAGGTTCATGATGCCGCCGAAGACCTTGCCCTGGCCGACCGGCCAGGTCATCGGCACGCAGGGCATGCCGAGCTCGCGCTCGATCTCGTCGAGGATGTCGAGCGGCTCGCGCACCTCGCGGTCCATCTTGTTGACGAAGGTGATGATGGGCGTGTCGCGCTGGCGGCAGACCTCGATCAGGCGGCGCGTCTGCGCTTCGACGCCGTTGGCCGCGTCGATCACCATCAGCGCCGAGTCCACGGCGGTCAGCACGCGGTAGGTGTCTTCCGAGAAGTCCTTGTGGCCCGGCGTGTCGAGCAGGTTGATCACGTGGTCGCGGTAGAGCATCTGCATGACCGAAGAGGCCACCGAGATGCCGCGCTGCTTTTCGATCTCCATCCAGTCCGACGTGGCATGCCGCGTCGCCTTGCGCGCCTTGACCGAGCCGGCGATCTGGATCGCGCCCGAGAACAGCAGCAGCTTCTCGGTCAGCGTGGTCTTGCCGGCATCGGGGTGGGAAATGATCGCGAAGGTGCGACGGCGGCGGGTTTCGGCAACGAAGGACATGGGGTGAGCGCGGTGCGCGCATCACGGCGCAGGCTGCTGGGCAAAGCCTGCGATTTTAGCGAGCCCACCCGCGCATGCAGGCGCTGCCCCGTTCTCAGTCCATCAGGTTGATCTGCAGATAGCCGCCGGTGTTGGGATTGTTGGCCCCTACGATCGCGAAGATCCTGGCGCCCTGCATCGCAAAGTAATACATGCCCGCCGGCGCGCCGTTGGTGATCGCGCGCATGCCCAGCGGCCCCATTGTTCCCATCGTCCCGAAGATGTTGTGCGCTGCGGAGGTGGTGCCGTCGCTGGCGGCGGAGTCCCTGGAGGATTCCGTGGAAAGAACCTGTACGCGACCCCATGAGCCCGGGGTGCTGCTTCCATAGCCGATGCCATTGGGCCAGTCGCTGCTCTCCGACAAGCCGATCCGGAACACCGAAGCCATCGCATCTGTTGCGAGCTTGCCGGCGATCAGGAAGATTTTCTGACCACCGAGACGGGCTACCGCAAACGAAGCGGAGTTGGCCGGGTTGGCGTTTTCGGTCATGGTCCAGAGGCCGTTGACAGCGCCGGGCGATATCGTCCAGGTCTGCCGCGCCTCGCCCGGACAGGTTTCGATTCGGTAGATCGTGTTGTGTACGCAACGGATGAGCGTCATGCCGCCGCCCGAGATCTGGAACTGCGAGATGTTCGAAGTCGCCGTAGTGGCAGAAACATCCGTGCCAAAGCGGTTGTAGACGCCATCGAGCGCCACCTGGCTCGGCTCCAGTGCGCGCGAGGCGACAAAAGGCTGGACGCCATAGGCGGTTGTCGCCGACTGGGTCACGACGAATGGGAACGCACCGACGATGGTGTCTTGCGCCATGCGGAAGCGCGCCGTGTTCGTAATGGCCGTGATGCGCGGACTCGTGAAGACGTAGGTCCCCGGTTCCGCAGGGTCTTCAGCAAACGTGCCCGCCGCGACATCGCCTGCAGCGTCTGTCATCTCATAGGTTTTCGCAACTATGTCCAGCTTGAGCGTGAGCCTGCTGCCGTTGGTCGCGAACACCCGATAAGGCTCGTCGCGAACCCGAGGGCTGAGTGCAAGGGGGCGCAAGGCCAACTCGCCCTGCGCGTCTGCCGAAAGCCCACTCTCGTGTTTGAGCTTGGGTTCGGCAACCGAAGTGGTTTGTGTGCCGACAGCTGAAGCGCTCTGATCTTGGGTGCCCGTCGGCGCGGCGGCGCCGGTGCCTCCCTGGCTGCCGCCGCCGCAACCGAGCAGGGTAGTTGCGGCCAGAACAACCCAGGCCGCGAAAATTCGATCCACTCTCATGCAATCTCTTTTCGTTTGCTTTCGTATGCATTCGATCGTAACGGTATGTCACGCCAGCAACCGTGTGAAGTTCTTCACGATCGCTTTCGATCCGATGCCCTTGGCCGGTTGCGCGTGCTTGCAGGCCAGCGGGCGTTTGCCTGCGCTAAAATCTCCGTTCCGAGGAGCGTTGCAGCGCCAAAGGCGTGAGGCTCGGACACCTTCGCAACCACGCTCACCTGCTGTTCTCGCGGTGAGTTTCTGTCTCGTCAGACCCCCGAACGCAGCGGCACCTTTCAAACAACTTGTTTTGTTGGAGTTCTCATGAGCGCTGTTCTCAAGCCCACCCCCGTCACTTCCGCCGACCAGGCGATCGCCGACCTGTCCCTCGCCGCCTGGGGCCGCAAGGAAATCCGCATCGCGGAAACCGAAATGCCCGGCCTGATGGCGATCCGCCAGGAATTCGCCACGGGCCAGCCGCTCAAGGGCGCGCGCATCACGGGTTCGCTGCACATGACGATCCAGACGGCCGTGCTGATCGAGACGCTGCAGGCCCTCGGCGCCGACGTGCGCTGGGCCTCGTGCAACATCTTCTCGACGCAAGACCATGCCGCTGCCGCCATCGCTGCCGCCGGCACCCCGGTGTTCGCGATCAAGGGCGAGTCGCTGACCGACTACTGGGATTACACCCACGCCATCTTCGACTTCGGCCCCAAGGGTTCGAAGGGCGAAGGCCCGAACATGATCCTGGACGACGGCGGCGATGCCACGTTGCTGATGCACTTGGGCCAGCGCGCCGAGAAGGATCAATCGGTGCTCGCCAACCCGACCAGCGAGGAAGAACGCATCCTCTACGCCGCGATCAAGGCCAAGCTGGCCGTCGACGGCACCTGGTACACCCGCAAGTCGGCCGAGATCATCGGCGTGACCGAGGAAACCACCACTGGCGTGCACCGCCTGAACGAGATGTCGGCCAAGGGCACGCTGCTGTTCCGCGCCATCAACGTGAACGACTCGGTCACCAAGAGCAAGTTCGACAACCTCTATGGCTGCCGCGAATCGCTGGTCGACGGCATCAAGCGCGCGACCGACGTGATGATCGCCGGCAAGGTTGCCTGCGTGGCCGGCTACGGCGACGTGGGCAAGGGCTCGGCTCAGGCGCTGCGCGCACTGAGCGCCCAGGTGTGGGTCACGGAAATCGACCCGATCAATGCCCTGCAAGCAGCAATGGAAGGCTACAAGGTCGTGACCATGGAGTACGCCGCCGACAAGGCCGACATCTTCGTGACGACCACCGGCAACAAGGACGTGATCACGCACGACACCATGGCCAGGATGAAAGACCAGGCCATCGTCTGCAACATCGGCCACTTCGACAACGAGATCGACGTCGCCTCGATCGAGAAGTACGAATGGGAAGAGATCAAGCCGCAGGTCGACCACATCACCTTCCCCGACGGCAAGAAGATCATCCTGCTGGCCAAGGGCCGTCTGGTGAACCTGGGCTGCGGCACCGGCCACCCGAGCTTCGTGATGTCGTCGTCGTTCGCCAACCAGACGATCGCGCAGATCGAACTCTTCACCAAGCCCGACGCTTATGAAGCCGGCAAGGTCTACGTGCTGCCCAAGCACCTGGACGAGAAGGTCGCCCGCCTGCACCTGAAGAAGGTCGGCGCGATGCTGACCGAACTGACGGACGCGCAGGCCGCCTACATCGGCGTCGACAAGAACGGCCCGTACAAGGCGGACACCTACCGCTATTGATCGCAGCGCTGTGCGCGCCGATCAATTGCTTGTCGAACGCGGCCTGGCCGCGTCACGCTCGCAGGCCGTCAGGCTGATTGCGGGCGGTATGCGCTGGCGCGACGCGGGGACGCAGGGTACCTGGCGCGCCGTCGGCAAGAACCGCGACGACCTCCCCGAAACGGCCGAACTGGAATTGGCCGATGCGGCCGAGGCGCGCTACGTATCGCGCGGCGGGCTCAAGCTCGAAGGCGCGCTGCGCGTCACTGGCATCGATGCGACGGGGCTGCAGTGCCTCGATATCGGCCAGTCGACCGGTGGCTTTACCGATTGCCTCCTGCAGCACGGCGCGGCGCACGTGACCGGCGTCGACGTCGGCCACGGGCAACTGCACGCGCGGCTGCGCGAGGACGAGCGCGTGACCGCGATCGAAAAGGTCAACGCGCGCGGCCTGGTGGCTGCGGATCTGGCCGACGAGGCAGAGACCGACCCCGAGCCGTGCTTCGACCTGGTCGTCGGCGACCTTTCGTTCATTTCGCAGACGCTGGTGCTGCCCGCCGTGGTGCCCTTTCTTGCTGCGGACGGCCACTTGCTCATGCTGGTCAAGCCGCAGTTCGAACTGCAGCCAGGCCAGGTCGGCAAGGGCGGCATCGTGCGCGACGACGCCATGTATGCGGTGGTCGAGCGGCGCCTGCGCGAGGCTTGCTCCGCACTCTCGCTGCGCGTCGTGCAGTGGTTCGACAGCCCGATCGAGGGCGGCGATGGCAACCACGAGTTTTTCATTCATGCCGTTCGGGAGACGAGCGGTGCAACAGGAGTCGGCCGTGCGCCTGCCACTCAGCTTTGAGTTTTTCCCGACCAAGACGCCCGAAGGCGCGGTCAAGCTGCGGGCGGTGCGCCAGCAGCTGTATGTGCACAAGCCCGAGTTCTGCTCGGTGACCTATGGCGCCGGTGGTTCCACGCACGACGGTACCTTCAACGCAGTGCGCGAGATTCTCGACGAGGGTTGCGATGCGGCCAGCCATTTTTCATGCATCGGCGCCACCCGGGCGACCGTACGGGCGCAACTCGCAGAACTCAAGGCAATGGGCGTCAAGCGGCTGGTGGCCTTGCGCGGCGACCTGCCGAGTGGCTACGGCATCGGCGGCGAGTTCCACTACGCGAGCGATCTGGTGGCCTTCATCCGCGAAGAGACCGGGCGCGATTTTCACGTCGAGGTGGCCTGCTACCCCGAAGTGCACCCGCAGGCCCGCTCGCCCGAAGCCGATCTGCAGGCCTACGCCGCCAAAGTGAGGGCGGGCGCAGACTCGGCCATCACGCAGTATTTCTTCAGCCCCGAGGCGTACTTCCGCTTCGTCGACGAAAGCCGCAAGCTGGGGCTGGACGTACCGGTGGTGCCGGGTGTCATGCCGATCATCAGCTCGACGCAGCTGATGCGCTTTTCCGATGCCTGCGGGGCCGAGATCCCGCGCTGGATCCGGCTGCGGCTGCAGGCCTATGGCGACGACACGGCATCGATCAAGGCCTTTGGCCTCGACGTGGTGACCGACCTTTGCGCGCGCCTGCGCGATGGCGGTGCACCGGCGCTGCACTTCTACACCATGAACCAGTCGCAAGCGACCCTGGGGGTGCTGGAGCGGCTCGGGTGAAGGTCCAGCGCGCCGCGCTGCTGGTGGCCAGTTGCATGCTGGCCGCCTGCGCCGTGCCGCCGGAAGGGACGACGCAGGCCACCGGGGAGGGCGCGACCACGGCGGCGCGCTCCCGCCTGCGGCCGCTCGCCCCGGCGCTGGCAGTGCCGCCGGGCGCCGCGCCGCGCTCGCTGGTTCCCGGCGTCGACTACGGCCTCAGCAGTGGCGGCGCCGGCAACCTGCCCCCGGACGACGGCGCACCCGGTGACGGTAGCCCGCGCGAGATCTTCGAGCGCGGCGGTGCGTCCTGGTACGGCATTCAGTTCCACCAGAAAAAAACCGCGAACGGCGAGCGCTTCGACATGGGCGCCATGACGGCGGCCCACAAGACGCTGCCCTTCAACACCCGCGTCTGCGTGCGCAGCCTGGTCAATGGCCGCGAAGTGCTGGTGCGCATCAACGACCGGGGCCCCTATGCGCAGGGCCGCATCATCGACCTCAGCCGCGCCGCAGCCGATGCGATCGGCCTGACCTCGATGGGCATCAAGCAGGTCGCGTTGTCGGTGATCGATCGCAAGGATCAACGCTGCGGCGGTGCGGCGGCCGATCTCGATGCAGCCGAGCCCGCCGTGGAACCGGCGCCGCAGCGGGTTCGCGCGCGGCGCGGCAAGGCGGTCGTCAACCCGCGCAGCCGGCGATAGCTCAGCCGCCGCTGTCGAGTGAAAACGCCGCGTGCCGGTCTTGTGCCAGCAGATCTTTGGTCTGTTCAAGGGCCGGCTGCAGCAAAGCCTTGAGGGTGTAAGGCGGGTTGATCAGGAACATGCCGCTGGCGGGCAGCCCCGGCCGCTTGGTCTCACCGCTGTCCGTGGTCAGCAGCTTGCTCGACTTGACGGTCAGCGTGGCATGCAGCCATGACTTGCCGGCCTTGGTCGCCATGGTCTTGAGCCGGCGCGGCAGGTCGTGCGCTTCCGGCCGCGGAATGATCGGATACCAGATTGCGTAGGTGCCGGTGGCGAAGCGTTTAAGCGCCTCGGCCGTGAAGTCGAGTACGCGGGCGTAGTCGCTCTTGATCTCGTAGCTGGGATCCATCAGTACCAGCGCGCGGCGTGACGGCGGCGGCAGGAACTTGGTGGCGCTGCCGAAGCCATCCTCGTGCAGCACCGCGATCTGGCGGCCGGCTTCGAGCTGCGCGATGTTGGCGCTGAGCGTGCGCGAGTCGGTCGGGTGCAGTTCGAACAGCTTGAGTTTGTCGTGTTCGCGCAGCAGGTGCTGGGTGATGAAGGGCGAGCCCGGGTACACGCGGGCGCCGCCATTCGGATTGAAGGCTTTCACCACGTCAAGGTAGCGCTGGAGCGCTGGCGCCAGCGTGGCGTCGACCCGTTTTGCTGTCTTTTTGGGCGCAGCTTGAGCCGGTGGCACGGCTGCTGCAGCCGGTTTTGGCGCCAGAAGCCGAAGAATGCCTTCGGCCGCCTCGCCGCTGGTGCCCGCATAGTCGCCGTCGAGCCGGTAGAGTCCTGCGCCGGCGTGGGTGTCGACCACCGTCAGCGCTGCCTCTTTTTCGAGCAAATGGTCGAGCGTGGCAATCAGCACCGTGTGCTTGAGCACGTCGGCGTGGTTGCCGGCGTGGAAGGCGTGGCGGTAACTGAACATCCGGGAATGGTACCCGCTGTGGCCATTTCTTTATATAATCGAAGGCTTCGCAGCGTTTTTGTGGCCCCGCGGCGAAGCACGATACCCGCTTGCGCGGGGGTCAGACCCCACCTAAGAGATTCCCGTCAGAGGAACGCCGACCGTGGAAAAGGGCCCGCCAAACCCTCTTACAAAAGAGAAAACTCATGACCAAAACGTTCAGCGCCAAACCCGCTGACGTGACGCACGAGTGGTTTGTGATTGACGCGACCGACAAGGTCCTCGGACGAGTAGCCAGCGAAGTTGCTCTCCGTTTGCGCGGCAAACACAAGGCCATTTACACGCCTCACGTCGATACCGGTGACTTCATCGTCATCATCAACGCATCGCAACTGCGCGTCACCGGCGCCAAGCCGATCGACAAGATCTACTACCGTCACTCGGGCTACCCCGGCGGTATCTCGTCGACCAACTTCCGCGACATGCAAGCCAAGCACCCGGGCCGCGCCCTGGAAAAGGCCGTCAAGGGCATGCTGCCCAAGGGCCCGCTCGGTTACGCGATGATCAAGAAACTCAAGGTTTACGGTGGCGCCGAGCACCCGCATACCGCCCAGCAACCCAAGGTGCTGGAAATTGCAGGCTTGTCCACCAACGCCCAACGAGAGGCCGCCAAATGATCGGTGAATGGAACAATGGCACCGGCCGTCGCAAATCGAGCGTCGCCCGTGTGTTCATGAAAAAGGGCACCGGCAAGATCACGGTCAATGGCAAGGACATCCAGGCTTACTTCGGCCGCGAGACGTCGATCATGATCGCCAAGCAACCGCTGTTCTTGACGAACCATGTCGAAACCTTCGACATCATGATCAACGTGGCTGGCGGTGGCGAGTCGGGCCAGGCAGGCGCTGCCCGCCACGGCATCACCCGTGCGCTGCTGGACTACGACGCGACCCTCAAGCCGGTGCTGAGCCAGGCCGGCTTCGTGACGCGCGATGCGCGTGAAGTCGAGCGTAAAAAGGTCGGTTTGCACTCTGCACGCCGCCGCAAGCAGTTCTCGAAGCGCTAAGGCGTTTTGGGCTTACTGCCCGTACCGACAAAGAACCGCCTTCGGGCGGTTTTTTGCTGCTTGCAGTAGCATGACCCTCAACTGGCCGTTTCTTCGGCCCAAATGGAGTTTCCCCATGAGCGCTGTTGCCGAACAAATCCAGACCGAAATGCCTGCCCCGATCGTCTTTACCGACAGTGCGGCGGCCAAGGTTGCCGACCTGATTGCCGAGGAAGGCAATCCCGATCTCAAGCTGCGCGTGTTCGTGCAGGGCGGTGGGTGCTCGGGCTTCCAGTACGGTTTCACCTTCGACGAGATCACCAACGAAGACGACACCACCATGACCAAGAACGGTGTCTCGCTGCTGATCGACGCGATGAGCTACCAGTACCTGGTTGGTGCCGAGATTGACTACAAGGAAGATCTGCAGGGCGCCCAGTTCGTGATCAAGAACCCGAACGCCACCAGCACCTGCGGCTGCGGCTCGAGCTTCTCGGCCTGATCTCACTCTTGGGTGCCGTACCGGCCCCACGAAAAAAACCGCCTTCGGGCGGTTTTTTCTTGCCCGTCATTTCCTTGGCCTGCGTCAGGCCGGGTAGATCGCGCCAAGGACCCGGCCGCCCTGTGCCCCGGTGACGCTGGCCAGGTTGCCGTGCTCGCGCCGTACCGTGGCGCGCGCCAGCCAGGCGAACGCGGCGGCCTCGACCTGCTGCGGCGGTAGGCCACGCTCGGCCGAAGACACGACCGCGAGTTCCGGCAATAACGCCTGCAGCCGTGCCATCAGATGGGTGTTCAGGGCGCCACCACCGCAAACGATCAGCTCTTTGCTATTGATTCCATAGCGCTTCACGTCCTCTGCACAGGCTCGGGCGGTCAATTCGGCCAACGTGGCCTGAATATCGGCCGGTGCCGCGTCGCCGGCGGCGCCGAGATGGGAGGCGAGCCATGCGGGGTTGAACAGGTCGCGGCCCGTGCTCTTGGGCGGCGGCTTGGTGAACCAGGGGCTGGCCAGCAGCCTGGCCAGCAGTTCGGGCAGCACGCGACCGCTGGCAGCCCATTCGCCGCTGCGATCGAATGGTTCGCCGACATGGCTCTGACACCAGTGATCCATCAGTCCGTTGCCCGGGCCGCAATCGAAGCCCAGCACGACCGGATCGGCATCGCCGCTGGCGGGCAGCAAACTCAGGTTGGCGATGCCACCGAGGTTGAGGACGGCGATCGCACGGTCGGCCTGGCCGAACAGTGCGCGGTGGAATCCCGGCACCAGGGGCGCGCCTTGGCCCCCCGCGGCGAGGTCGCGGCTGCGGAAATCCGCCACCACGTCGATGCCTGCCCATTCCGCCAGCGCAGCGGGGCTGTTGATCTGCAGGGTGTAGCCGACATCGTCGAACTCGCCGGGACGGTGCCGCACGGTCTGGCCATGGGCCCCGATGGCGCGCACCGCCTTGGCGGCAAGGCGGGTGTCGGCGAGCAATTGCTGGGTGACGTCTGCATAGAGGCGCGCAATGCCGTTGCCGGCCAGAGCCGCGCGATGCAGCTCGTTGTCGCCGTGCGGCGTATTCAGGGCCAGCAGTTCGGCGCGCAGCGTCACCGGGAAGTGGGCTGTCGCATGCGCCAGAACCGCGATGCGGCCGCCCGAAAAATCGGCCAGCACACCATCCACCCCGTCGAGCGAGGTGCCCGACATCAGGCCGATGAAAAGCTCGCTAGCCATGGCTGAACCGCCCGGCCGCGGATTCAATCGGCGCTGGCTTGAACGACCGAAAAGGCCGCTGCCAACTCGGTGCGGGTGGCCTTGGCAATGCGCTCGAAGGCAGGCCGCGAAGCGGCTGCGATCGGCGCGCCGCCGTCCTGCTGGGCGATGGTGCTCGGGTCGGTGTACTCGCCATTGACCCGGAACTCGAAGTGCAGGTGCGGGCCGGTGGCCCAGCCGGTCGAGCCGACCGCGCCGATGAACTGGCTTTGCGTGACGGCCTGACCGACCTTGACGTCGATGCGGCTCAAATGCGCGTAGGCGGTGCTCTGGTTGTTGCGGTGCTTGACGATGACGATGTTGCCGTAGCCGCTCTGGGTGCCCGCAAACTCGACCACGCCGTCACCCACGGCGCGCACGGCGGTACCGGTGGGCGCTGCGAAATCGATGCCGTTGTGCTGGCGCCAGCTGTTCAGGATCGGGTGCAGGCGCATCGCGAAACCGCTGGAAATGCGCGAGAACTCGACCGGCGAGCTCAGGTAGGCCTTGCGCAGGCTGTCGCCGGTCGGGCGGTAGTAGGCGCCCTTCTGGCCGGGTTCCTGGAACCACAGCGCCTGGTGCAGCTTGCCGTTGCTTTCGAACTCTGCCGAAAGCACGCGGCCGCTGCGCAGCGACTGGCCGTCGGCTTCAAAGGTTTCGTAGACCACGGCGAAGCGGTCGCCCTTGCGCAGCTGGCGGACGTCGACATCGCCCGAGAAGATGTCGGCCAGCTGGCTGGCGACGCCGTCGGGAATGCGGGCCTCGTCGGTCGCCGCGAACAGCGAAGTGCGCACCACGCCGCTGGCCAGGCGCGTGCCCGGGGTCAGCGTGTCGGTTTCGGAGCGCGCGGCAAAGCCGGTGGGTGTCTTGACGATCACCAGGCGCTTGAAGCCGCCGTCGCCGTCCGGAATCCAGCGCGCGCTGAGCTTCTGCAGCTGGTTTTCGTGGCTGGCCTCGGCAGTCACGGTGCGGCCGGGGCGGCTCAGCAGGGCGGCGCGAGCTTCGGCGTTGGTGCGCACGAAGGCGGCAGCGCCTGCGTCGGCGATGCCGAGGCGCTTGAGCAGCGCTTCGGCCGTGTCGCTGGAGCGTGTCAGGTCGCTGCGGAACAGCGTGAAGCCGAACGCGTCCAGCGCATCGGTCTGGGCGGCCACCGGCAGCGGGCTGACGGCTTCCAGAACCTGCTTTACCGGCAGATCGGCGGCATCGGGGCCCAGAGAGGCCACGGCGAAGGCGCCGCCACCTGCGAACAGCAGCAACGCGCCGATCGCGGTGGTGATCTGCTTCGGGTAGGTGCGGAACGTGTAGGCTACGCGGGAAGCAAGAAGCTCCTCGGCAGCGAGAATGCCGTTAATCAAATCTGTCGGTTCCCAAATCGGTTCGGCAAATCCGCGCTGCAAGGGCCTTGCGTGAAGGCGGGCAGGGCGGTGCGGAAAAAAGCGCCGATTAGAATCCGGCGCTTGAAAAGTCGGCCTTGAGTATAGCTTCGGCCATAGAAAAACCAGCCAAAAGCCCAATGAATGCCGATTTTGTTACATCCGCAACCCTGTCCGAAGGTGTAGGACAGGCTCTCGAAGTATCGCTTCGGGGCGCTGACGAGTTGCTGCCCCAGGACGAATGGGTCAAGAAGCTGCAACGCTCCGAGGCCACCGGGCAGCCCTTGCGCATCAAGCTCGGGCTCGATCCGACGGCGCCGGACATCCATGTCGGCCACACCGTGGTGCTGAACAAGATGCGCCAGTTGCAGGATCTCGGCCATACGGTGATCTTCCTGATCGGCGACTTCACGACCACCATTGGCGACCCTTCGGGCCGCAACAGCACCCGTCCGCCGCTGACGCGCGAGCAGATCGAGGCCAACGCCCAGACCTACTACCGGCAGGCCAGCCTGGTGCTGGATCCGGCACGAACCGAGATCCGCTACAACTCCGAGTGGAGCGACCCGCTCGGCGCCCGCGGAATGATCCAGCTGGCCGCCAAGTACACGGTGGCCCGCATGATGGAGCGTGACGACTTCAGCAAGCGCTTCAAGGCCGGCCAGTCGATCTCGGTGCACGAATTCCTCTATCCGCTGATGCAGGGCTACGACTCGGTGGCACTGAAAAGCGACCTCGAACTGGGTGGCACCGACCAGAAGTTCAACCTGCTCGTCGGCCGCCATCTCCAGCAGGAGTATGGCCAGGAGCCGCAGTGCATACTCACTATGCCTCTGCTGGAGGGGCTCGACGGCGTCGAAAAGATGTCGAAGAGCAAGAACAACTACATCGGCATCAGCGAGGCGCCCGCGACCATGTTTGCCAAGGTGCTGTCGATCTCCGACGTGCTGATGTGGCGCTGGTACACCCTGCTGAGCTTCAAGTCGCTGGCAGAGATCGCGGCGCTCAAGGCCGAGGTCGAGGCCGGGCGCAACCCGAAGGACGCCAAGGTGGCGCTGGCCAGGGAAATCACGGCCCGCTTCCACAGCGTGGCGGCGGCCGACGCAGCCGAGCAGGACTTCATCAACCGCAGCAAGGGCGGTGTGCCGGATGAAATCCCCGAACGCGCCGTCGCAGGCGCCCCGCTGGGCATCGGGCAACTGCTTAAGCAGGCCGGGCTGGTGGAGTCGAGCGGCGAGGGCAACCGCCTCATCGATGGCGGCGGCGTGCGAATCGATTCGGTGGTGGTCAGCGACAAGGGCCTGAAGCTTGCAGCCGGCATCTACGTGCTACAGGTCGGCAAGCGCAAGTTCGCCCGGGTCACCCTGACCTGAGGCTCAGGACAGGGCGTCTCAGCGGACTTCGATAGTCACGCGCCGGTTCTGCGGCTCGTCCACATCGGGGCCGGTCGGCACGGCCAGCTCGCGCAGTCCGCGGCCGACTGCCTCGATGCGCGCGGCCGGAAAGCCGCGTGTCACCAGCATCTGCCGGATCTCCTGCGCGCGCCGGCGCGACAGCTCGTCGTTTTGCGACGGCGTGCCGGTGGTGTCGGTGTGGCCGGTCACGACAATGTCGCCGCCACTGCGCGCGAGCGCCGTGGCGATCACCTCCTGCAGGGTTTGCTCCGAGGCAGGGGTGAGCGCCGTGCCGCCGGCATCGAAGTACAGCGCATAGTTCTGCGCGCGGGGCGGGGCGAGCTCGAACAACGCCTTGTTGTCTCTCCTGATTTGCGCCGGGTCGGCCTGGTCGACGACGGGCGCGCCGCTGGCGCCGACGGCGGCCGTGGCCCGTGCATAGGGCTTGGAGAGCGTCTGCTCGCCACCTTTGGACTGCACCACCACAGCCGAAGGGCGGCCGTCTTCCTGCGGCAGCAAGACAACGCGGGTGGCGGGGGTGGAGCAGGCAGCGAGCAACACTGCGCAGGCGGCAGCGAGGCAAAAACCGAGGCGACGTGCGGTCACTGCTGTGCGTCCGCCTGCACGATGAAATCGGTACCGCGGATGCCGATGGTGGCGGTTTGCGTTTCGATGCGCACCGCGTCGGGGTGCCTCTTGCCGATCAGGCCGGTGATCATGCGCAGCGAGCCGCGCAGCAGGCCCACCAGCATGTTGCCGTCCTGTGTGGTTGCGTCGAAGCTGAATTCTTTCAAGTCGACGCGCGACGAAGGGCCGACCACCAGCGTGCTGCCATCGCGCAGCACGACGCTGGCTGCTGCGTCGGGGCCGGTCACGAGGCGCTCGATCGGCGCCACTTCGTCGCCCGCGCGGGCAGGCCGCAACACGCCGCCGGCGTTGAGCAACTGGACGTCGCCGCGCACCATCTTGATAAAGCCCGCATGCTCTGCAGATGGCGCCCCGGCGGCCGTGGCGACGGGTGTCTGCGCCAGCGCGGTCGTGACCACCCAGAAGGAGCCGGCAAAGGTCATCCAGAACTTCAGTCTCATGGCTCGGATGGTACGCGAGGCCACGCCGCATCAAGGCCGCCGGCCATAATTCAGACCCCGTTCCGAGGCCTTGTGCCGCCGTTTGTGTCGCCTTCCCGTTCCCACGTTCCCCGCAAGCCTGCCACGCTGAGCCCCAAGGCCTGGCTGCGCTGGTCGATCGTGGTCGCGCTGCTCACCATCGTGCTCAAGGGCCTGGCGGGCTATGTGACCAATTCGATGGGGCTCATTTCGGATGCGATGGAGTCTTTCGTCAACCTCGCCAGCGCCATGTTCGCGCTGGCGATGGTGACCATCGCGGCACGCCCGGCCGACGAAGACCATCCCTACGGCCATCACAAGGCCGAGTATTTTTCGTCCGGCTTCGAGGGCATCCTGATCGTCGGCGCGGCGCTCGCGATCCTCTGGGTGTCGGTGCAACGCCTGCTGTCGCCGCAGCCGATCGAGCAGTTGGGCTGGGGTCTGGCGCTGTCGGTGGCGAGTTCGGTCTTCAACGGCGCGCTGGCCTGGGCGCTGTTCCGCGCAGCGCGGGAACACCGCTCGATTGCGCTCGAGGCCGACGGGCGCCATCTGGTCACTGATGTTTGGACATCGGTCGGCGTGGTGCTCGGCATCATTGCCGTGCATTTCACCGGCTGGCTCTGGCTCGACCCGGTGCTTGCGATCGGCGTGGCGCTGAACATCGCGCGCGAGGGCGTGCGGCTGGTCTGGCGCTCGTCGCAAGGGTTGATGGACGCGGCGCTCGATGCCGAATCGCAAGCCGCGCTGCTCGCGACGCTCGACCGCTTCAAGGCCGCTGTGCCCGAGGGCCCGCAGCTGCGCTTCGACGACATCGTGACGCGCAGCGCCGGCCAGCGCCGCTTTGCGGACTTGCACATGCACGTGCCCGGCGACTGGTCGCTGCAACGCGCCGCGGCACTGCGCGACGCGCTCGAGCAATCGCTGATGGACGCCGTGCCCGGCCTGCGCGTGACGATCCAGTTGCTGCCGCTCGGCATGGAAGCCCGCGCCACGCAAATCTCGGAGCCGGCCGCATGAAGGCAGTGCTGCAGCGCGTGGGCGAAGCGCGCGTCGACATCGGCGGCCTGACCGTGGGCCGGATCGGCGCCGGGCTGCTGGTGCTGGTGTGTGCCGAGCGCGGCGACAGCGACGCGGCGGCCGACAAGCTGCTTGCCAAGATCCTCAAGCTGCGCATCTTTTCCGATGCGGCCGGCAAGATGAACCGCAGCGTGCAGGACGTCGGTGGCGGGCTGCTCATCGTGAGCCAGTTCACTTTGGCGGCCGATGTGAGCGGCGGCAACCGGCCGAGCTTTACTCAGGCGGCACCCCCGGACGAAGGGCGGCGGCTGTACGGCTACTTTGTGGCGCAGGCCCGCTCTGCACATCCGGATGTGGCGACCGGTGAGTTCGGCGCCGACATGCAGGTGCACCTGGTGAACGACGGCCCGGTCACCATCGCACTGCAGATCTGACCGTTCAGTAGGGGTTGCGGATGGCGAGCCCCAAGAGGATCGCGATCTCGCGTGCTTCCATCGCTTCGGCATCCGCTTCGCCGGTCTCGTGGTCCCAGCCCTGCGCATGCAGCGTGCCGTGCACGACCATGTGCGCGTAGTGCGCGGCCAGCGTCTTGCGCTGCTCCTTCGCCTCCCGCGCGATGACCGGTGCACACAGCACCAGGTCGGCCATCACCAGCGGGCTTTGTGCGTAGTCGAAGGTCAGCACGTTGGTCGGGTAGTCCTTGCCGCGGAATTCGCGGTTCAGGCGCTGGCCCTCGTCGGCGTCGACGATGCGCACCGTCAGTTCGCCATCGCATTCCAGCGCATGGCGAATCCAGCGGGTGACGCTGTGGCGTGGCAGCGCCGCACGATGACGCTCCACGCCCTTGAAGCGGCCGAACTGCAGGGACAGGGAGAGCGTTGGCAGCATCGCCCGGCTCACCGCGCGTCCGCGCGCTTGCGCTGACCGTCGTAGGCGTCGACGATGCGCGCCACCAGCGGATGCCGCACCACGTCGGCCGACGTGAAGCGCGTGATCGCAATGCCCTGGACGCGCTTCATCACGCGCTCGGCGTCGATCAGCCCGCTGAGCTGGTGCTTGGGCAGATCGATCTGGCTCACGTCGCCCGTCACCACCGCCTTGGCGCCGAAGCCGATCCGCGTCAGGAACATCTTCATCTGCTCGGGCGTGGTGTTCTGCGCTTCGTCGAGGATCACGAAGGCGTTGTTGAGAGTGCGGCCGCGCATGAAGGCCAGCGGCGCGATCTCCAGCGCGTTGCGTTCGAAGGCTTTCTGGACTTTGTCGAAGCCCATCAAGTCATAGAGCGCGTCATAAAGCGGACGCAGGTAGGGGTCGACTTTTTCAGACAGGTTGCCCGGCAGAAAGCCGAGCCGCTCGCCGGCCTCCACTGCAGGCCGCGTGAGCACGATGCGCTGCACCGCGCTGCGCTCCAGCGCATCGACCGCGCAGGCCACCGCGAGGTAGGTCTTGCCGGTGCCGGCCGGGCCGATGCCGAAGGTGATGTCGTGGTTCGCGATGTTCTCGAGGTAGGCTGCCTGGGTCGGTGTGCGGGCGCGCAGGTCGGCCCGGCGCGTGACCAGCATCGGGCCGGCTTCTCCGTCGTCGGTCATGCCGGAATCGCTGGCCAGCGTGAGCTGCACCACAGCCGGGTCGATCGGCCGCTCGGCAATTTCGTAGAGCGCCTGCAGCACGTCCATGGCCTCCTGCGCCCTGGCCTTCGCCCCCTCGACCTTGAACTGTTCGTGCCGGTGCGCGATCGCCACGCCCAGCGCCTCTTCGATGCGACGCAGATGTTCGTCGAGCGGGCCACAGAGATGGCCAAGGCGTGCGTTGTTCAGCGGCTTGAAGGTGTGGCGAATGATCAAGCGGGTACTCTTGGGGCGAAATGAACGAACCCGGAATCATAGGGCGCGTGGCCGGATGGCCCGCGAGCGTGAAGTAATGCGCGCTGCGAGACGCCGAATTTGCAACACTCGTCTCGCCAGCCGTATCGGCTGGTGGAAAATGCCACCGTTTCCGCCTTTTGTTTGGCGGACATACAGGACATAAGGGAGAGATTGATGAGAGCTTCTCGCGTATGCGGCATGCTGGGGAGTGCGCTGCTGATTTTCGTGGCAGGCTGCGGAGGCGGCTCGGGCGGCAGCAGCGGCACCGGTGTCACGGCTGCAGGCGTCGGCACCTCAGGAGGCTCCACTCCGCTTCAGGCCACTTCGGCGCCCGCTGCGGCGAACAATGACCCGATCGTCATCGAACCCAAGGTCAGCCAGGGCAGCAACCGGGACGTCGATCCGTTCCAGGCACGTTCTGTCAAGGACGCGCCAGTGCCAGGCCAGGTGGTTTTGCAATCACTGCCGCCCGAGGGCCGCACTGTTCAGAAGGCCGCTCCCTCGATGCTGGGATCGCCCACCAGGGTCGGCGTTGCGCGGGAAGTGAGCGAGACCGCGACGACTGCAAAAGTCTCGGGAATGATGGGCTGGTCGCCGACTTCGACTGGCGGCAAGGTCGCGGCCATGCGATTCCAGTCGTCTGGCGCCGAGGGCGTCCGGATAGGTCTTCTGGTCGAGAGCCTGCCCCTGGGCAGCGTTGTGCGCTTCTATGCCGATGGGGCCGACAAGGCCTATGTGGTGCCGGCACAGGAAATCCTGACGACGATCCAGAGAAACCTCGACGCGGGCGACGCCACCAGTGCAGCCCGAACCTACTGGTCGCCCAATCTGGGTGGCGCGGCGATCACGGTCGAAGTCGACATTCCGCCCGGTGCGACGACGGACAGCGTGCAGGTTTCTGTGCCCAGGCTGTCGCACGTTCTCGTGGACGTTCGAAAACTCGACTCGATCCAGAAGGTTGGTGAAGCCGGCTCCTGCACGCTGGATGTGAGTTGCAGCGCCTCTTACAGCGAGGTCAGCAAGTCCGTGGCAATGATGGATTTCGTCGGCGACGGCACCAACGGCACCGTCAACGGCTCAACCTATGTGTGTACGGGCACATTGCTGAATGATCGGACTTCTTCTGGCATACCGTACTTTCTGAGCGCGAACCATTGCATTTCAAACCAGACCGTGGCGTCAACGCTTTACACGTTCTGGTTCTACAAGTCGGCATCCTGCAACAGCACCCAAGTCAGTCCGGCGCTGGCGGCCATGACCTCCGGTGCGACCCTGCTGTACCAGAGTGCCGCAACCGACACCTCGTTCATGCGGCTGAATTCGATGCCTCCGGCGGGCGCGGTCTATGCGGGATCGAGTTCCTTTGCGCCTGACCTGTATGCCGACGTCTACGGCGTGTCCCATCCGCAGGGCGACTTGCAGAAGTACAGTTCGGGCGATTTCATGGGGCAGGGTTCTTGCGCCAATGGCGCCTGCTCGTCATCCCTCACGTCGGGTGCCAATTTCCTGCGTGCGGTGTGGACTCTCGGCACGACCGAAAGCGGGAGCAGCGGATCCGGTTTGTTCATGAAAATGAATGGCAAGGACTATCTCGTCGGTCAGCTGTATGGCGGCTACGCGTCCTGCTCGAACCGTTTTGGAACCGACTACTACGGCCGTTTCGACAAGGCGTATCAGGCGGCGCTGTCTCAGTGGTTGGGTGCTCCGGCCGGCAACGTGCGTGAACCCATCTACCGTCTCTACAACAGACGTACCCAAACTCACTTCTACACGCCCGATCCCGCAGAACGCGATCGAACGGTGGAAAGATCTTCCGAGTACAGCTACGACGGCATCGCTTTCTACGCGTACGCATCGACCGGGCTCGCAAGTGACCCGGTCTACCGGTTCTACAACACGCGCACCGGCGTCCACTTCTACACGATCAACGCGACCGAACGTGCGAATATCCAGAACACGCTACCGTGGTACTCGGACGAAGGAATGAGTTGGATTGCCAGCGTCTCGTCGCAAAATCAGGCGGTTGCGATGTATAGGTTCTACAACACGGCAACGCAAACTCATTTCTATACGATCAATGAAGCAGAACGCGACAACATCCGGCAGCGCTACCCGCAGTATTCCTATGAGGGCGTTGGCTATTACGCGTGGCTTTCACCATGAGGGCGTGAGCAGCCGGACTCTCTGCGGCGGCCGACCGTCATGATCGGCAAACTCACCGGCACGCTGGCCGAACGCAATCCACCGCAAGTGGTGGTGGACTGCAACGGGGTCGGCTACGAAGTCGACGTGCCGATGAGCACCTTCTACAACCTGCCGCCCACCGGCGGACGCGTGTCCCTGCTCACGCATTTCGTGGTGCGCGAGGACGCACAGATCCTCTACGGCTTCGGCACCGCCGAAGAACGCATGGCGTTCCGGCAGCTCATCAAGATTTCCGGCGTCGGCCCGCGCATGGCGCTCGGCGTGCTCTCCGGCCTGAGCGTGGCGGAGTTGGCCCAGGTGGTCACGCTGCAGGACGCCGGGCGCCTGGTCAAGATTCCCGGCATCGGCAAGAAGACGGCCGAACGGCTGCTGCTCGAACTCAAGGGCAAGCTCGGCGCCGACATCGCGCTGCCGACACACGCGGCGAGCGACGCTCAGGCCGACATCCTGCAGGCGCTGGTCGCGCTGGGCTACAGCGACAAGGAGGCCGCGTTGGCGCTCAAGTCGCTGCCCAAGGACGCGACGGTGAGTGAAGGCATCAAGCTGGCGCTGAGAGCACTGGCGAAGTAGGCCTGCCGTCCCGATCAGGGATGGATCTTCTCACCCTTCGCCAGCATCGCCACGAACTGCGCGATGCGCCTGGCCCGTGTCTCGGCCTTCTTCGCGCCCTGGGTTCTGAACAGGATGGCAAAGCGATTGCGCGAATCCAGCGTGGCGAAGAAAGCCGCGGCCTTGCGGTTGGCGTTGAGCGCCGCCAGCAGGTCGGGCGGCACGGTGGCAACGCTCGCGGCTTCGTAGGCCGCTTCCCAGCGGCCGTCGGTGCGGGCGCGTTCCACCTCGGCCAGACCGGCCGGCTGCATGCGGCCTTCGTCGATCAGCTTCAGCGCCTTGGCGCGGTTGATCTGCGACCAGGTGCTGCGTGGCGTGCGCGGGGTGAAGCGCTGCAGGAAATACTGCGCGTCGTCGCTCTTGCGCTGGCCGTCGATCCAGCCGTAGCACAACGCGACTTCGAGCGCCCCGGGGTGGTCGATGGAGGCGATGCCACTCGCCTTCTTCGCCATGCGCAGCCATACGCCGGCTGCGGTGGCATGGTGCCGCTTGAGCCAGCGCTCCCATGCCGCAGGGGTGGTGCATTCGACCGGCGTGTCGTGCGGAACGCGCTCGGCGGCTGCGGGCTTTCTTGCGCGCGCGTTGCTGCCCGTGCTCACGGCACCCACCAGTAGCGCAGCGCGTGAAAGTAGATCGGCGCAGCGAAGATCACCGAATCGAGCCGGTCCAGCATGCCGCCATGGCCTTCGATCATGGTGCCCCAGTCTTTCACGCCGCGGTCGCGTTTGATGGCCGACATCACGAGGCCGCCGAAGAAGCCCATGAGGCAGATCGTGAGCGCCATCAGCGCGGCTTGCCAGGCGTTGAACGGCGTGGCCCACGAGAGCGCGGCGCCCAGCGCGGTGGCGCTCGCCACGCCGCCGATCAGGCCTTCCCAGGTCTTGGAGGGCGAGAGTTCGGGCGCGACCTTGCGTTTGCCGAACAGCTTGCCCCACACGTACTGGAGCACGTCGCTGCCCTGCACCACGATCACAAGGAACGCGATCAGCAACAGGTTGCGCCCTTCGAAACCGGGAATCTGCAGCGTGAGCAGGGCCGGCACATGGCTGATGCAGAACACGCACACCATCAGTCCCCACTGGATCTTCGAGGTGCGCTCCAGAAAGCGCTGCGTGTCGCCGCCCACGGCCGCGAGGATCGGCAGCACCAGGAACGCATAGACAGGAATGAAGATCGAGTAGAGCCCGTACCAGTCGATCCAGATCAGGAAGTACTGCACCGGCAGCGCCACGAAGAACGCAAGCGCAATCGCATGGTGATCGCCGCGCCGCGTGTAGGCCAGGCTGATGAACTCGCGCAGCGCATAGAACGAGATCAGGTAGAACAGCACGATCACGCCGCCCTTGCCGAACGCGAAGGCGAGCCCGATCACCGCCACCATCACCCACCAGGCATTCACGCGCGAGTTGAGGTTGTCGATCACCGAATGCGGCTGGCCCTGCGCCACGCGCCACTTGAGCAGCGCGCCGATGGCCGAGGCCAGCAGTAGCACGCCGAAGACGCCGCCGAAGAGCTGCAGAGTGGTCCACGCGAAAGGAGAAAGGTTCATGTGGTGGGTCTCATGCTCTGTCGTACTCGGGGCGCAAGTCGAGCATCGTGGCGCGGGCACGCGCCATGAAGGTGTTCTTGTCTTCGCCCTCGGCCAGCACGATCGGCGTGCCGTAGCGCACCGTGCAGGCCAGCGGAATCGGCACCAGCGTGCCCTTGGGCAGAACGCGCTTCAGGTTCTCGATCCACACCGGCACCAGCCGCACGTCGGGGCAGGCGCGCGCCAGGTGATAGAGCCCGCTCTTCAGCGGCAGCAGCACCTCGTCGCCGATGTTGCGCGTGCCTTCGGGAAACATGATGAGCGAGTCGCCGGCCTGCAGTGCGTCGGCCATCTGTTGCACCGGATTGCTGGCAGCCGCACCTTCGGCGCCGCCGCCGGTTGCCGTCGAGCCGTCCCGCTTGATCATCAGCGCGTTGAACACCTCTTCGCCGATGAAGCGGCGCAGCTTCGACGCAAGCCAGTAGTCCTGTCCGGCGACCGGCCGCGTCAGCGCGCGCAGGTCGGCCGGCAGCGTGGCCCACAGCAATACGAAGTCGCCATGGCTCGTGTGGTTGGCGAAGTAGAGCGTCTGCTCTGCCTTTGGCTGGGTGCCGCTCCAGATGGCGCGCACGCCGGTCAGCAGCTTCGCGGCGCCGACGATCAGCCCGGCCGCGATGACGGCTGCCACTTTGCGGCTTTCGCCTTGCACGGATGCACTCATGACAACGCCTTCCTCCTGAATCTTTTCTCGTTCATCGCAAATCCTCTGTCAGCAAGGCCAGCACGAACACCGCGATCTGGCAGGCCACCACGATGGCGTGGCGCTGCATCAGTTGACGCGTGCCGAGCACGCGATCGGCCAGTGCGCGCGGCTGGTCGGGTGCGTCGCGCATGCCGAGCCGCTGCAGCGCGTTGTCGAGCAGGCCCGGCGAGCCGATGCGGCCGTTGGCCAGGCCTTCGAAGAGGCCGATGTCGAACTGCAGCCGCAGCGCCAGGTAGCGCTCGAGCACGCCGAGCACCGCGACCGCGCCGAAGGCCAGGCACGAGGTCAACGGAAGCGAGCGCGCGGTCAACGCCAGCACGCCGAGCGCGATGCCGCTCAGCACGAAGCCGAAGGCGGCGATGACGCCGTTCGCGCGCAGCAGGCTCGCGGTGCCGGTGCACAGGGCGCGGTCGTCGTCATTCATGGTGTCGTGCGCCTCGCGTGGCTTGTTCGAGCGCCGCGTGCCAGGCCGGGCGCAGCACGATCTGCGGGCGTGCCTGCCGCACCAGCTTCTCCGCATCGGCCAGCGCGGGCGTACCGTCGCCATGCGTCGCAACCCAGCCGATCAACGCTGCGGCGCTGCGCGAAAAGCCGAGTGCGCAGCAGATCCAGACGGCGTCGCCGCTGCGGCGCTGCGCCTCGATCACGGCGGCCGCGCGCCGCAGCCGCGCGGGCTGCGGCACCACCAGGTCGAGCATCGGCACGCAGCGCGCGCCGGCGACCGGGGGCAACTGCAGCTCGGCGCTCAGGCTCAGCAGCCGCGGCCGGCCGGCGGCCTGCCATTCGGTGGCGTTCGGAATGCGGCCCAGCCGCAGGCCCGGCAGCACCTCGACCGAAGCCGGCAGCTTGCGCGTCCAGAGCCAGGCGTTCAGCGCGGCGCCGGCACGGTAGGGCCCCAGCAGCCAGCGCGCCGACCAGGCCATGCGGCCGCGCGCATCCATCTGGAAGCCGCGCGCACCGAAGCCGATGTAGTTGAGTGCCACGGCGGCGAGCGACGCCGCCGGCCAGGCCAGCCAGAGCGCGATGCCGCCGACGGCAAGCGCCAGCGCCAGGCAGAGCGCCGCGCCGACCGCATAGAAGCCGGCGAGCTTCCAGCGCTGCGGATCGCGCGCCAGCTTCCAGGCCCGCGGCAGGGCCACCACGCGCTCCAGCGGCCAGAGCCAGACGCAGACGATTCCGAGCAGGGCACCGGTCGGGATGTCGATGAAATGGTGCTGCCATGTCGTCAGCACCGACGCACAGATCGCGAACGCCCACACATGCATCACCGCACGCGCCCAGCGCGCCGTGACGAGCCGCCGGTACCAGTCCCACAGGATCACGGCCAGCGCGATGTGCAGCGAGGGCGCCTGGTTGTAGGGCTGGTCGAAACCGCGCAGCGCGTTGAACAGAAACGCCGGTGCGCCGTCGACCGGTGGCTGTCCGAAGCTGAAGTGCAGCGGCCACAGCACGAAGCAGGTGACGGCAATCGCGGTCGCCGTGACGAGGCGCAAGGCATGTCGGTCGACCATGTGCTTGCTGCGCACCAGAAACAGCGACAGCGCATAGAACACGTTGATCGTCCAGTACGGAAAGATCGTCCATGGCCAGAACGGAATCTGCCGTTCCCATTCGAAGGCCGCGCTCGGCACCTGGGCGCGCGTGGTCGCCCACCAGTTCGCAAAACCGTAGGTCGCATAGAACAGCGGCCCCAGCAGCGTGAGCCAGGCGGCTGCGCGCTTCCACGGCCGTTGTGCGAACCATGCAGCGATCATTCCTCGACCCGTACCGCGAGCGATACCGTGAAGATGCCCCACTCGTCGACGCGCTGCGCGATCTTGCGGAAGCCCGCGGCTTCGACCAGTTGATCCATCTCGGCCTGGGTGCGCCGGCGCATCACCCATGCCTCGCCCTGGCGGTGGCTCGTCAGCGCGCGCGCGATCATCTCGAGTTGCGGATGCCAGGGCTGGCCGGTGTAGACCAGGTAGCCGCCGTCTTCCACCGCATCGCCGACACCCGCGAGCGAGCGGCTCACCATCTCGTTGTCGGGGAACAGTTCGTACAGGCCCGACACCACCGCCAGCGTCGGCCGCGGCACCACGCTCGCGAGGCTCATGCGATCGAAGGCATCGGCCTGCACGAATTGCGCCACGTCTTCGAGGCCCTTTTCGGCGATCAGCCTGCGACCGTCGCGCACGTTGATCTCACTGTAGTCGCGCAGCAGGATCGACGAGGCCTTGACCGGGCTGGCGAGCACTGCGTCGAGCACGTAGCGGCCATGCCCGGCCGCGATGTCCATCAGCCGTACTTCGCGGTGCTGCTCGGCCAGCCGCTCCATCGCTTCGCACAGCAGCTCTTCAACATGAATCTTGCGCTGGCGAATGCCACGCCAACCGATCGAGCCGAGATAGGTCTTGTCGATCGAACGGCCGAGCGGGCCCATGCCCTGCGGCTCGTTGCGATAGACATAGTCGAGCGTGCTGCCCGAATCGAAACCGGTTGCGTGGCCGAGCGCGACGCCGCGCGACAGCAGCCCGCCGAAGCGCAGTCCGCCGCGCGTCATCGCCCAGTAGGCGCCGCGCGGCGAGAGCGGCGAGAGCGGCACGGCGAGTGCGCGCGACTCGTCGGCCGTTTCGCCGTCCAGATGGGCGCTGCGCCGGTCGACCGGCACCGGCGGCGCGTCGAACAGTTGCAGCACGAAGGTGCGGATCGCGGCAACGGCCGGTGCGCGGTCTTTCTCGCCGAGCGTGTCGTGGAAGAAGCCGGGCAGCTCCATCTTGGTCTTCACCGCGCTGCCGAGCCGCTCGAAGAACTGGTGCTGCGGCTTGTGGTGCACCACCCAGTCGGCGCCGGAGATCAGCAACTGCGTCGGCAACGTGATCGCGTTGGCGTCGGCCACCACGCGGTCGGCCGCCTCGTAGAGCCCGAGCAGGATGTTGACCGCGATCGGCCGCGAAATCAGCGGGTCGCTCTCGTAGCTTGCAATGCGCGCGGGATCGTGCGTGAGGAACTTCGCCTTGACGTAGCTGTTGACGAAGAACAGCCCGCGCAGCTTGTGCATCAGGCCCAGGCCAGCCCGCGCGAACGGCACGTAGAGCTTGACCTTGAAGGCCGGCGACGCCAGCGTGAGGCCGCGCACCCTGGGCGCGTAGTCGTGCGCCCAGGTTGCGATCAGCACTGCACCCACGCTCTGCGCGATCACGTGAATGTCTTCGGGCGGCACGCCGTGCGTGGTGCCGATGTGGTCGATGAAGGTCTGCACGTCGCGCACCGAGGTCGCAAAGCCGGGGCTGTAGCCGCGCCGGCCGGGCGACTTGCCATGGCCGCGCGCGTCCCAGGCGAAGAAGTCGAAGTCGGGCAGATCCAGCTCGTCGACCAGGTGCGCCATGCGCGCGCCGTGTTCGTGGCCGCGGTGGAACAGCACGATGGCGCCGCGCCGGATTTCGCCGGTGGCCGGCCAGTGCCGATAGAACAGCGCGACCTCGTCGTGCGTGCTGAAGTGGTGCTCGTGCGCGATGCGGGAAGTGTTCATGCTATGAATTTGATAGCTTCTCGCGCCCGCAGGACGGGCGCTGCAAGCCGGTTTCTTATGAATTCTGCGGTGTGGCGGCGGCTTCGTCCAGCGCGCGGCGAACGCGGTTGACGACGGTCCACGCCACCAGCGCTGCCAGCAATGGCATGAGCCAGCCGGACCAGGCCGGCAGCGGCCACCCGAGCGCCACGTAGAGCCCGAGCGCGCCGAACACGAAGGCGCGGTCGCTCTTGCCAAGCGGCCCGTCGTAGCGGCGCGAGGCGCCGACCGTCGGCCCCAGTGCACCAGCGAACTCGCTCAGGCCGGCCAGCACGATCAACGCGCCGACCCAAAACGGGCTGAACGGCGCCACCAGCGCAAACGGCAGGTACAGCGCCGCGTCGGACACCACGTCGGTCAGCTCGTTCAGAAAGGCGCCGAGCCTGCTTTGCTGGCCGAACTCGCGCGCCAGCATGCCGTCGATGGCGTTGAGGCCCATGCGCAGGAACATCCAGAGCGGGATCAGCGCGAAGGCGGCCCGCGCCGGCAGCGCGAAGAAGAGCCAGAGGCCCAGCGCCACCGAGATGACGCACGCCGCCATGGTGACTTGGTTGGCCGTTGCGCCCTGGCGGTGCAGGCGCACCACCATCGGCCGCAACAGGGCCTGGAAACGCGGTTTCAGTTCGTAGATCGACACGCTGCGGGCCTCTTGCCATTCTTCGGTGCGGCATTCTGCCAGTGGGGCACATGGCTAAACTGCCTCATTCGCCCTATGCCCTATGACTATCCAGACCGATGACTTCGCCCCGGCCCCGCAACGCGTGGTCTCCGCCGCCCCGGCTTCGCCGAATGAAGAAGCGATCGAGCGGGCGCTGCGCCCCAAGCTGCTGCAGGAGTATGTGGGGCAGGCCAAGGTGCGCGAACAACTCGGGATCTTCATCGGTGCGGCGCGCAAGCGCGAAGAAGCGCTCGACCACGTGCTGCTGTTCGGTCCGCCCGGCCTCGGCAAGACCACGCTCTCGCACATCATCGCGGCCGAACTCGGCGTCAACCTGCGCCAGACCTCGGGCCCGGTGCTCGAGAAGCCGAAGGATCTGGCGGCGCTGCTGACCAATCTCGAGCGCAATGACGTGCTCTTCATCGACGAGATCCATCGCCTGAGTCCGGTGGTCGAAGAAATCCTCTACCCCGCGCTGGAGGACTACCAGATCGACATCATGATCGGCGAGGGCCCGGCCGCGCGCAGCATCAAGCTCGACCTGCAGCCCTTCACGCTGGTCGGTGCCACCACGCGCGCCGGCATGCTGACCAACCCGCTGCGCGACCGCTTCGGTATCGTCGCGCGGCTCGAGTTCTACACGGCCGACGAACTGGCCCACATCGTGCGGCGCAGCGCGGGCCTGCTGAAAGTCGCAATGGACGAAGCCGGCGGCTTCGAGATCGCGCGCCGCTCGCGCGGCACGCCGCGCATCGCCAACCGGCTGCTGCGCCGGGTGCGCGACTATGCCGAGGTCAAGGGCGATGGCCGCATCACCGAAGACGTGGCGCACAAGGCGTTGGCGATGCTCGACGTCGACCCGCAGGGCTTCGACCTGATGGACCGCAAGCTGCTCGAAGCCGTGATCCACCGCTTCGATGGCGGCCCGGTCGGCCTCGACAATATCGCGGCCAGCATCGGCGAGGAGCGCGACACCATCGAGGACGTGATCGAGCCCTACCTGATCCAGCAGGGCTACCTGCAGCGCACGCCGCGCGGCCGCATCGCCACGTTGGCCGCCTACCGCCATCTCGGAATTGCGCCACCGAACCGCGACGGCGACATGTTCGGCGCCTGAGGCCTTCCGCGCCCGCATCCCCTGGCCATAGGATGTGCGGGCGGCTGCGTGGGGCTTACAAGGGCTTCCCGGCGCGGCATGTGTGTTGCGCCCAACCCGAGGAGCGCTCCATGGCCTACGAAGGCGAACCCCTGAACGCCTGCGGCGTGCTTGACATCGATTTTTCCACCACGCGGGTTGTCGCGGTCAGCGGGTCGGGCCCGAACATCTGCGGGCATCTGCTGCTGCACGCTGCGGGCCGGGGCCGCCAGTTCCTCTACTTCCAGGTGGCGGGTGTCCATGCCTGCCCGCGCTACATGACGTCCGACGGCTATTCCCGCTTCCTGCGTGAAAACAGGAAAACGGAACTGGTCCGGCGCGATGTCGACGTCCCCAACCCCGCCGGTGCCCTGCTCGTGCTGGAAGAACTGATGTCGAAACCCTGGACATGGTGGCTGCTGCCGCACAACTGCGTCGCGTTCTGCGAGGATGTCATCGTTGGCGGAGGCGGCACCTGGAACTCGCGCAGCAACTGTCCGGCGATTGCCACGGATGCGTACCTCCAGGATGCCGCCACGTGGCTACTGAATGGCATCTACAGCACCTACGGGATACCGCGCTGAACGTTGCCGCGTGGCCGCGCCGACGTGCCGACCCACCTGACGACCTGAACCCATGCACACTCACGACCTCGCCCCCTGGCGCCACGAACATCGCTTCGGCGAAGCGAACGAACACGCCGAGCGCAGCACGCGGCTCGTGATGTGGATCACCGCCGTGACCATGGTGGTCGAGATCGGCGCGGGCTGGTGGTTCAACTCCATGGCGCTGCTGGCCGACGGCTGGCACATGAGCTCGCACGCGGTGGCGATCGGCCTCAGCGCCTTCGCGTACGCCGCGGCGCGCCGCTATGCGAACGACCCGCGCTTCGCCTTCGGCACCTGGAAGATCGAGGTGCTGGGCGGCTTCGCGAGCGCATTGTTCCTGCTTGGCGTGGCCGCGCTGATGGTGGTCGGTTCGCTCGAACGGCTCTGGTCGCCGGCGCCGATCCACTACCGTGAGGCGATGGCGGTCGGCGTGCTCGGGCTGGTCGTCAATCTGGTCTGCGCCCGCCTCCTGGGCACGGCGCACGGGCATGGCCACGATCATGACCATGAGCACGGCCACGGCCATGCGCATTCACACGACGCCTCGCACGCGCACGGCGAAGACCTGAACCTCAAGTCCGCGTACATGCATGTGCTGGCCGACGCCGCCACCTCGGTGCTCGCGATCGTCGCGCTGGCCGGCGGCTGGCTCTACGGTTGGGCCTGGCTCGACCCGGCGATGGGGATCGTCGGTGCGGTGCTCGTGGCGGTCTGGGCGAAGGGGCTGCTGGTGCAGACGGGCCGCGTGCTGCTCGACCGCGAAATGGACCATCCGGTCGTCGACGAGATCCGCGACGGCATCGAGCGCGGGCTGGCGGCATCGGAAACGCGCGTGGCCGACCTGCACGTGTGGCGCGTCGGCCGCGGCGCCTATGCGTGCGCCGTCACCGTCGTCACCCATTCACCGACGCTGAGCGCCGACGAGGTGCGGGCCTGCTTCTCGATGCACGAGGAGATCCGGCACTCCACCGTGGAGATCCAGCGCTGCATGCCGGACGATGAGCATCTGCGCCACGTAGTAGGTTCCCAGCACCCATAGCGACGCCAGCGGCAGCGGTGTCACGAAGCGGTTGATTGCCAGCAGCGTGTCGCTGAGCAGGAAGAAGCAGGCGCCCACCGCGACCCAGCGCGCACCCGCATCGCCGAGCACGGCGGCACGCCCCAGCGCCTGCGCCGCCATGCAGGCGATCACCACCACGTAGAGTCCGACCGGCACGCGCAGCGCCGCGGGCAACCCGCCGAACCACAGCACCGCATACATCGATGCGCCGATGGCGAGCGTCGCGGCCAGTGCGCCGCGCCGCGGAAACAGGCCCACACCCATGCGAAAGAGCGCGATGTAGGCCAGGTGCGCCAGCAGAAAGCACACGAGGCCGGGCACGAAGAGCCGTGGCCACATCAGCAGCACATCGCCCGCCAGCGAAGCGACGAGGGCGGCCAGCAACAGAAGGCCGAATCGGCCCGGAGCGCCCGCCCTGCGGGTGCGCACAGCGGCAAAAAGGATCGCAACTGCCAGCGCCAGCGGCTTGCAGACGAAGTGCAGCGCGGGCAACCCGAGCGCCGCACTTGCCGTGGCCAGCGCTGCGGCCTCGACGAACAGCGCCTCCAGTACCGACAGGCGCCCCTGCAGCACGCCGCCGATCGCCCAGAGCGCGGCGGTCAGCGCGGCCAGCCACACCGCGCTTTGCGCCAGCGGCAGGTCGTCGGCATGCCAGAGGAAAGCGGCCACGCCGGCCAGCATCAGCACGAACTGAACGGCGGCAAACCACTGCACGCCGCGCCCGACCGGCGGCTCGTAGCGCTGCTGCGCCTGCGCGATGTCGAAAGGCACCTTCGGAAACCGCGCCGCCACGTCGGCCGGCCGCCAGCCCGGCGGCTTGAACCACACACGCACCTTGTCGGCCCAGCGGCGCGCGTGCCACGAGTCCTTGGCCAGCGACCAGTAGACCTCGGCGTTGGCCCAGAGCGGATCCCAGCTTTGGAGCGGGCTGCGCGTGCCGTAGACACAGCGCTCGTCTTCCTCCTTGAAGCTGCCGAACATGCGATCCCACACCACCAGGATGCCGCCGTAGTTGCGATCCAGGTAGCGGTCGTTCACCGCGTGGTGGACGCGGTGGTTCGATGGCGAGCAGAACCAGCGGTCGAACCAGCCGAGTTTGCCGACCTGCTCGGTGTGCACCCAGAACTGGTAGAGCAGGTCGACCAGCGCTACCACGCCGAACACCAGCGGCGGCACGCCGGCCACCGCCATCGGCAGGTAGAACACCCATCCGAGCAGCGCGCCGCTCGAGGTCTGGCGCAGGGCGGTCGACAGGTTGTAGTGCTGGCTCTGGTGATGCACCACGTGTGCGGCCCAGAGGATGGCCGACTCGTGGCCCATGCGGTGCAGCCAGTAGTAGCAGAAGTCGTAGAACACCAGCGCCAGCAGCCAGCCGTACCACCGCGTCCAGAAGTCGGTGTCGGGAAACAGCGCCACCGCGGAATACACCGCCGTGTAGATGCCCACGCGCAGCAGCCGCGTCAGCACCGCGCTGATCTGGCTCAGCATGCCCAGGCCGATGCTGTTGAGCGCATCGGCCAGCCTGTAGGTGTCCGACCCGGTGCCGCGCCGCGCGCGCACGCGGCCGACCGCAAACTCGATCGCGATCAGCAGCAGGAAGACCGGCGTGGCGAGGACGATGATCTGGCCGGGGCGCATGAGCGGCATTGTGATGTGGTGCCGTGCCCACGGTCACGCGGGTGTCACCCCATTGCCACGGCGTCGTCATGCGGCCCTGCGAGCCTACCCTCCCATGCAACGCGACGATGCTTTCATCCGCGCATGGCGCGACACAGCCGGCCCCGATACCGACGAGGGAACGCGGCCGCGGCAGCGTTTTCGCACGCTGTGGATCTCCGACCTGCACCTGGGCACGCCCGGCTGCCAGGCGCGCGCACTGCTCGACTTCCTGAAGCACACCGAGTGCGAGACGCTGTTCCTGGTCGGCGACATCATCGACGGCTGGCAGCTCAAGCGGCACTGGTACTGGCCGCAGGCGCACAACGACGTGGTGCAGAAGCTCCTGCGCAAGGCGCGCAACGGTACCCGCGTGATCTTCATTCCGGGCAACCACGACGAGTTTGCGCGCAAGTACCTCAACCACAATTTCGGCGGCATCGAAGTGGCCGAGGAGTGGATCCACGAGACCGCCGACGGCCGCAAGTTGTGGATCATCCACGGCGACCTGTTCGACGGCGTGATCCAGTGCGCCAAGTGGCTGGCCCACGTGGGCGACTCGCTCTACGAATTCACGCTCAAGCTGAACCGCCACCTGAATTCGCTGCGCGCGCGCATGGGGCTGCCTTATTGGTCGCTGTCGAACTACCTCAAGCAGAAGGTGAAGCGCGCCGTGAGTTACGTCGGCGATTTCGAGGTGGCAGTGGCACGCGAAGCCCGCAAGCGCGGGGTGCAGGGCGTGGTCTGCGGCCACATCCACCATGCCGAGATGCGCGATATCGACGGCGTCCTGTATTGCAACGACGGCGACTGGGTCGAGAGCCTGACCGCGCTTGCGGAGCAGGCCGACGGCACGCTCGAAATCATCCACTGGGGCGAGCACATGCCGGTGGAGGCGCGCACACCGGTGTTGTCGCGGCGGCGGGAGCCGGCAGTGGTTTGAGGCCGGGCCGTGCGCCCTTGGCGAGGTGTTCGAAGTCGATGTACAGGCGCCGCCAGCGGAAGTAGGCTCGGGCTCCGGGGAGCGGTGTGAGATCGACAGGAGTCAAGCCATGGCGAGCAGCAACTGGGCGCGTGACTACTACACGAGGTTTCATGCGCTCGACATCCCCCATCTGGGCCCCTATCTGGATCTGGAGCGCCTGACGCCCGCGCAGGGCGAAGGAATGAGCGCCCTCTTCAGGGACTTTGCGGAGCCGATGCGGCAATTTGCCCAGGCCACAGTCGGTAGTTTGTCGTCAGGGAGCCCAGGCAAGGTGGTTCCTGTGGATTCGCCCTGGCACGCCTGGATGCTCCTGCAGATATTGCAGCGCGCCGCACACAACGTCGACGGCCGGACGAACGGCACGCCGGAGTATTTTGTGGAACTGGTGTTCCGGGGGCAGGCCAATGCCGTCTACGACGTCGAACCGTCGTTCCACCGAAAGACGACCGACCAGGAGCTTGAGCGAAGAAAGCTGGAGTTGTTCACCCTCGCATTCGGTGCACCCTGGATATGGAGCACCATCGGCATCGCCTTGCCGCCGCTCGGCGCAAAAGCGACGGCTCAACACTATCAGCAGGCGTTGACCGACCTGGTGGACATCACCGGCGATCCGGCCGTCGCGGTTCGATTCGCAAGCATGTCGGACAAGCCGCAAACGCGATCGGCAGTGTTCGTCTATGACCTGAACGGGTTCCTGCGCGAGGGTGCCGCACTCGTGATGCCGCCTCCGTTGGTCAACCGTTTGTACTTGCAGCGCGGCGCGTTTCTTTCCGTCGAACCCTCCCAACTCGCGCTTTTGAAGGACTGGCGCCTCAAGATCGAGTTTCGGCACGATGCAGGTTTCCAGGTCGTGCGTGGCGGCGTGGAGGTAGACATCCTGCCCGAGGACGACTGGTTCAAGGCGGTGCGCGATGCGTGCGCCAAATTCCTGGGCAGCGCCGCGGTGCACGAGGCCATGGAGCCCGCGGCGCTGAACAAGTTTCAGGAAAAGATGCTCGAGGCGGCTGGCGCACCCAAGGCAGTTCGTTCGGGGGAAGCCCATTCGGGCGTGCACCTTCTTCGTTGGGTCGAAGGTTTCCAGGAGATGCTCTACTGGTACGCCGTGCGCGTTTCGGAAGCAACAGCCACCGAGGCGGCACGCGAAGGCTTTCTGCCCAACATCTCGCGCAACATCGCAGAGCACAATCCGGAACTCGTCAGGCTCGCCGCCGAGCTCTACCGGAAAGAAGGCAAAGGCAGCTACGCTGCGTATTGGGAGCAAATGCTGTCCGAAGTGCAGGACAACAAAAAGCCCCTGGCGCTTTGAAAGCAGCAGGGGCTTCGGGTTTTGCGAACGCCGATGCAGCGGCGAACAACGATCTGGTGGCTCTTCACGGATTCGAACCGCGGACCTGTGGATTATGATTCCATCGCTCTAACCGACTGAGCTAAAGAGCCGAGCCCGAGATTATAGCCCGGACTCCGGCGCCGTCATCTTCACCAGGCGAGCCAACGTGCAAAGGCCGGATTCGTTAACCCCGATCGGCGCCGTCGCCCGTACAACCCCGGGTGAAAATCCCTTCATGCCTCCGGTCTCTCCCGACAGCCCTGCCGACAGCGCCGCCGTGTCCGACGATCAGCTGATGCTTGCCTATGCCGGCGGCGACACGGCCGCGTTCGATCTGCTCTATGCGCGCCACGAGGGCGGCCTGTTCCGCTTCGTGCGGCGGCTGATGGGCGTGCGGCTGTCGGCCGAGGTGGACGAGGTGTTCCAGGAAACCTGGGAACGCATCATCAAGGCGCGGGCCAGCTTCTCGCCGCAGGGCGCGAGCTGGCGCACCTGGGCGTTCACGATCGCGCACAACCTTGCGATGGACCGGCTGCGCCAGAGCGGGCGCGAGGTTTCGTACTACGCACACGATGAAGACGGCGACGGGCTCGAGGCCGGGGTGCTGTTCAGCCGCGGCCTGCTGCGTCCGGAGGCCAGCCATGCGTCGGCCGAAGAGCTGGCCTTCTGGCGGGCCGCCGGCCGCCGCCTGCTCGCCTGCCTGGACGAACTGCCCGACGAGCAGCGTGCGGCGTTCCTGCTGCAGCAGGAAGAGGATTTCACGGTCGAGGCCATTGCGCAAAGCCTCGACGTGGGCTTCGAAACCGTGCGCAGCCGGCTGCGCTACGGCTTGCAGAAGCTGCGCGTCTGCATGGAGCGCTACCTGTCGGCGCTGGAGCATCGGGCATGAACGACAAATTCCTGCCGCCCGAAGACGACGACCAGCCCGACCCGGCGCTGCGCCGTGCGCTGGAGAACGCGCCCGATCACAGCGCCGTGCCCGATTTCCGGATCGGCAAGGCAATCCGCCGCATGGCGCACCAGGCGGTGGCGCCCGATGAAGGCGCGCAGGACTTGTTGCCGATGTTGCCGGACGGGCAGCCCTGGTGGCGCCGTGTGCTGTTCGGCAGCGGTGGCAAGACCCGCATGCCCTGGAACGCCGCCTTTGCCAGCGTGCTGGTCGGCGTGCTGGTCACCGTGCTGTGGCAGCGCGAACCGGTGCCTGGCCCGCAATTGGACAGCCAGGCGCCCGCTGCGGCCAAATCCGCGGCGCCCGCTGCCGCGCCTGAACCGGCCCAGCCGGAAGCATCGGCGCCGGCTGCTGCCCCCCGCATCGCGCTGCCGCCGACGGTGACCGAGGCGCCCAACTTGCCGGGCCCGCGCACGCCGCTGGTGGTGCCCGATCTGCCGTTTCAGATGACCCTGCCGCCTCCGCCTCCGCCGCCCGCGGCGCCTGCGCCGTCGCGCGGCGAAACGACGCCACCGGCCGGTGCAAGGAAGAACGAGGCGCGTGGCGGGATGGCCGAGGAGGCTGAGCGCAGGGCCGCGCCGCTGGCACGCCAGTCGGCACCGGCACCAGCAATCGCCGCCGCGCCTGCCCCGCCGCCGATCGCGAACGACGCGGCCGTGGCGGCCGCACCCGATCGTCGCGCGGCCGCACGAATGCGTGAAGAAGCGGCGCCCCCGGCGGCGTCCGCCGGCGCTGTTGCCGGCGCCGGCAACCAGGCCAAGTCGTCATCCTCGGTTCGCACCGAAGCCAGCGAGCCGCCGAGCTTTGCGGCGCTGTCCCAGTGGACGCGCATGACCATCGTCCCGGCCAATGGTGCAACCCGCAGCTTCACCCGGGCCGAGGCGCGCGATCTCGGCACGCTGCTCGGCTCGGCCGCGCTTTCGGCGGTGAGCCCTCAGCCGCTGCGCAGCAAGGTCGAATGGCGCGTGACGCTCGAGCGCGACGGCAAGCCGCTGGCGCAGTTCGAGCTCGCGCGGGGCGAGGTGCGCTGGCGCGAGAACGGCGCGCCAGCCGCCACCGGCCAGCCGCCTGAGGGCGCGCTGGACGGCCTGCGCGATGCCCTGCGCGAAGTGACCGCGCCGCCGGCCCCGGCCGCCGCCGAGCCGCAGCCCGGGGCGCCGCGCTGACGCGCCTACCGGTGCGTGAAGTCGGCCTTGCGCTTGTTGACGAAGGCGTCCATGCCTTCCTTCTGGTCGGCCGTCGCGAACAGCGCGTGGAACAGCCGGCGCTCGAACATCACGCCGTCGGAGAGGCCGCTCTCGAAGGCGCGGTTGACCGACTCTTTCGCCGCCATCACTGCAATCTGCGAGAAATCCGCAATGGCGAGCGCGGCGCCTAGCGCCTCGTCGGCCAGCTTGTCGAACGGCACCACGCGGCTCACCAGCCCGGCGCGCTCGGCTTCGGTCGCGTCCATCATGCGGCCGGTGAGTGCCATGTCCATTGCCTTGCTCTTGCCCACCGCGCGCGGCAGGCGCTGCGTGCCGCCGGCACCGGGGATCACGCCGAGCTTGATTTCGGGTTGACCGAACTTCGCGTTGTCGGCCGCGATGATGAAGTCGCACATCATTGCGAGCTCGCAGCCGCCGCCCAGCGCAAAGCCGCTGACAGCGGCGATCACCGGTTTGCGGACGCTGCGGATGGTTTCCCAGTTGCGCGTGATGTAGTCGCCCTTGTAGGTGTCGGCAAAGCTGTACTTCGCCATTGCGGTGATGTCGGCGCCGGCGGCAAAGGCCCGCTCGCTGCCGGTCACGATGATGCAGCCGATCGCCTCGTCGGCATCGAAGGCCTTCAGCGCCGTGCCGAGCTCCGTCATGAGCGCATCGTTGAGCGCGTTGAGCGCCTTCGGCCGGTTCAGCGTGATGATGCCGACCTTGCCGGCTTCGGTGCGGACTTCGATGTTCTCGTAGCGCATGTGTGTCTCCGTGGAGGATGGTGGAATGGGGGAGCGGCGGTTCGGCTGACTATAGCGAGCCGGCCCGGTGCACACTGCGGGCCTCACCAGGAATCCCGATGACCTTAGTTCCCGCTTTTCTTCTTCTGCTGCACCTGCTTGCTGCCGCCTTCTGGGTCGGCGGCATGGCGGTGATGCATTTCGCCGTGCGGCCCGCGGCCGTGGCCATGCTCGAGCCGCCGTTGCGGCTGCCCTTCATGGCGGCGGCGCTGGGCCGCTTCTTCGTGGGCGTCAGCGTGTCGATCGGGCTGTCGCTGGCCACCGGCGTCGCGATGATCATGCTGGCCGGCGGCATGCGGCAGCTGCACTGGAGCGTGCATGCGATGCTGGCGCTGGGGCTGGTGATGATGGCGATCTACGGGCACATCCGCTTTGGCGTCTATCCGAAGCTGCAGCGTGCGGTGGTTGCCAGGGAGTGGCCGGCCGCGGCCGGGCGGCTCAACCTGGTTCGCCGGCTGGTGGCCTTCAACCTGGCGCTCGGCGTGCTGGTGTTCGCGCTGGCCGTGCTCGGCCGCGCACTCTGATCAAGCCGGGCCGGGCGTAAGCCAGCGGCTCAGCAGCGCTGCGTCCTTGGCAAACAGCCGCCAGGTCGTCACCCCGGTCGGCAGCGTGAGCGGCAGGCGCAGCAGGCGCCGGTCGCGCGCGACGATCGCCGTCATCTTCTTTTGCGGGCCGAGATAGAGCGCGAGGTCATCGAGCTTCGTGATCCGCCAGGCCTGCACCGGCTGGCCGCGTCTGGCCGGCGGCAGTTCGATGCCGATCCATTCGTCGTGGGCCGCAAAGCCGGCCTGCTCGGCCGCGCCGCCGCGCAGCACCACCTTGACCTGCACGCTGCCGCCGGTTTCGGTCACGCGCAGGCCGAGTTCCTGTGCGCGCTGGGCCGGGTCATCGAGCGTGGCGACACCATGGGCGCGCAACAGATCGGACAGCGGCAACTCGTCGGTGGAGTGCACCCAGCTTGCGATTTCTTTCGCGTACGAGCGGCCGCCCACGGCCTCCATCGCCGCGGCAAAGTCGGCCTCGCCGATCGGGCCGCCTTCGCTGCGCGTCCACAGCAGCCGCATCACGTCGTCGAGCGAGCCCTTGCCTTCCTGCCGCAGCGTGAGGTCGAAGCACAACGCCACCAGGGAGCCCTTGGTGTAGTAGCTGATGGTTCCGTTGGGTGTCTGCTCGTCCTGCCGGTAGTACTTGACCCAGGCGTCGAAGCTGGCCTCGGCGACCGACTGCACCAGGCGGCCCGGTGCCTGCAGCACGCCGTTGATGGTCTTGTTGATCAGCCGCAGGTAGGCCGCATCGTCGATGCGGCCGGCGCGGCGCAGCAGCAGGTCGTCGTAGTAGCTGGTGAAGCCCTCGAACAGCCAGAGCAGCCGCGTGTAGTTTTCCTGGTCGTAGTCATAGCGCGCGAACTCTGCGGGCCGCAGGCGCTTCACGTTCCAGGTGTGGAAGTACTCGTGGCTGATCAGGCCCAGCAGCGTGGTGTAGCCCTCGGGCTGCTTGCGGGCGTCGCGCTGCGGCAGGTCGCGGCGGGTGCAGATCAGCGCTGTCGAATGGCGGTGCTCGAGCCCACCGTAGCCGTCGTCGACGGCGTTCAGCATGAACAGGTAGCGGTCGTGTGGCGGCTTCGGCCCGCCCTTCTTGCCCACCTTGTCGCCGTGCCAGAAGCGCATTTCGGCTTCGCAGACGGTCTTGGTGTCGGCGATCAACCTGTCGCCATCGAAGGACGCGGTGGCGCCTGCCACCACGAAGCGGTGCGGCACACCGAAGGCCAGGAATTCGGCGCTCCAGAAAGCACCCATCTCGACCGGCGAGTCGGCCAGTTCGTCGTAGTCGGCGGCCCAGTAGCTGCCGAAACCCTGTGCATCGACTTTCAGGCCCGAAAGGGCCGTGGCGCACGACCAGCGGGCGCGGCCTGCGATCAATTCGGGCGCAGCAATCTCCAGCGCATGAGGCTGCCCGGTCTGGCCTTCGACGCGCAGGCAGAGGCTGGTGCCGTTGAAGAAGCCACGGTCGGCGTCGAGCCAGGCGGTGCGCACCGAGTGGTCGTAGGCACAGACCTCGTAGCGCAGCACCAGCGGCTTGCCGGCGGCGCAATCGATCTGCCAGCTGTGCTTGTCGCGCTGTTCGACCGCCACGCTGCGCCGGGCCTGCGTGGCGCTCAATCCCTGCAGGTTCTTCGCGAACTCGCGCACCAGGTAGCTGCCCGGAATCCAGACCGGCAGCGACACGCGCTGCTGCGCGGCCGGCCGGTCGATGGTGAGCGTGATGGCGAAGAGGTGCGCATGTCGGTCCGCGCATTCGACGCGGTAGTGCAGCGCCGGCGCCTTGCGGCGCTTGGTGGCAGCAACTGCGGCCATCAATTGGCCGACGCGAGCTGCTTCTCGACCTGGGCCGCGGGAATGGCGCCCGGCGCGCGCGTGCCGTCCGCAAAGATCAGCGTGGGCGTACCGGTGATGTTGTACTTGCGGCCGAACGCGATGTTGCGGTCCAGCGCCGTTGTATCGCAACTTGCGGCGGCGGTTTCGGGCTTGACGTCGCCGCCCATCCAGTCGTTCCAGGACTTCGCCTTGTCCTTGCTGCACCAGATGTTGCGCGACTTGACGTTCGAATCGGGCCCGAGCACCGGGTAGAGGAACAGGTAGACGGTGACGTTGTCGACGTTCTTCATGTCGCGCTCGAAGTGCTTGCAGTAGCCGCAGTTCGGGTCTTCGAACACCGCCAGCTTGCGCTTGCCGTTGCCGCGCACGATCTTGAATGCGTCGTTCACCGGCAGCTTGTCGAACGCGACCTCGCTGAGCTTTTCGACGCGCGCTTCGGTCAGGTTCCTGCGTGCCTTCACGTCGATCAGGTTGCCCTGCAGCAGGTAGTTGCCGTCGGCGTCGGTGTAGAAGATCTCGAAACCGTTGATGCGCACCTCGTACAGGCCCGGCATCGGCGACTTGGTGATCTCGTCAATCTTCGCGAACTGCGGAATCCGCGCGGCCAGGTTCTTGCGGATCTCGGCTTCACCGGCGTGCGTGAACGTGGTGGCCAGCGTGCTGCCGAATGCCAATGCGGCGAGGAGGGTGCGGGCGAACTTCATGGTCGGTCGTGGTCGGTTGCAGGAATCAGCGCAGGCCCATGGCCTGGCGCGCGATCCAGTTCTTCAGAAGATGGGTCTGGTTGAAGCCGCGCATGCCCCAGTTGCGCAGCGCCGGCAAGGGGTCGGCATCGTGTGCAAAAAGCTGCTGGAGGCCATCGGTGGCCAGGCTCATCGACAGCACCTCGGCGCGGCGTGCGCGTTCGTAGCGGCGCAGCAGCCGGGCATCACCCACGCTGCGCCAGTACTCGCGTTCTTTCAGCACTTCAGCCAGCGTGGCCGCGTCGGCCAGGCCGAGGTTCAGGCCCTGGCCGGCCAGCGGGTGCACCGTGTGCGCCGCGTCGCCGGCCAGCGCCCAGGCCTTGCCATCCGCCAGGCGGCCGACCCAGCGATCGGCCATGGCGCGCTGCAGCGGCCACGCCGCGCGTTCGCTGGTGAGCGTGAAGGCGCCCAGCGCATCGCCGCTGGCTTCGCGCAGCGCCGCGGTGAAGGCGGCGGCGTCCTGCTTCAAAAGTTCGGGCGCGCGGAACTGGTCGACCGACCACACCAACGCCAGCGTGCGGCCGGCAGCGCCGCCCAGCGGCAGCAGCGCGAGCACTTCGCCCTGCGCGTTGAACCACTGGCGGGCGATGCCGTCGTGCGGCCGCTCGGCCTCGAGGCGCGCCGCGATCGCATGCTGCGGATAGCGCGTCACTTCATAGCGCACGCCCAGTATTTCGCGTGTGGCGCTGGCGCGGCCTTCGCAGACCACGGTCAGCGCGGCTGGCACCGGCGTGTCGCGCACCTCGATCAACGGTTGGAAGCGCACGGCATCGGCCAGCTGGCGCTCGAGCGCCGGCACATCGACGATCCACGCCAGCGCGTCGACGCGCTGGCGCTGGGCATCGAACTGCACCCGCCCGCCCTCGTCGCCGCTGACCTGCATTTCGCGCACCGCGGTGGCGTGCACCGCATCGGGCCAGGCGCGCAGCGATTCGAGCAGGGTGCGGGAGGCGGCGTTGAGCGCGTAGGCGCGCACGTCTTCATGCGTCGATGGGGCCGATGGCGCCACCAGCGCCACGCGCACGCGTTCCCGCGCCAGCAGCAGCGCCAGTGTCCGGCCGACGATGCCGGCACCGCGAATGCAAACCTCGGGGGGAAGGGCCATGGGCGGATTGTAGGAGTTGGCGCTTCGTGGCGCGGCCTGCGGGACAATCGCACCATTCGCCCCAAGGAACCGTTTCGTGACTGCTGCCGCCTTCGATCTCCAGGCCACCATCGCCCGCCTGTTTGTCTACCCCGTCAAGTCCTGCGCCGGGGTCGAGCTGCCCGAGGCCCTGCTGACCGAAACCGGGCTCGAATTCGATCGCGCCTGGATGGTGGTCGACGCCAACAACGAGTTCGTCACCCAGCGCGAGCTGCCGCGCATGGCCCTGATACGGCCGCAGTTGAAGCACATGGAAATGGTGCTGCGCGCGCCCGGCATGCTGGCGCTGCACATTGCCTTCGACCGGGTCGAGCAGCCGGTGCGCGTGAAGGTGTGGAAGGACGAGGTCGCAGCCTACGACATGGGCGACATTGCGGCCCAATGGTTCAGCGACTTCCTGTCGGAACCGGGCCGCCCGCAGAAGCTGCGGCTGGCACGCTTCGATCCGGAGCACAAGCGCCTGTCGAACCTGCAATGGACCGGCGGCATCGAGGCGCAGAACCAGTTTGCCGACGGCTTTGCGCTGCTGGTGGCGAGCGAGGCCTCGCTCGCCGAGCTCAACGAAAAGTTGCTGGCCGCCGGCCACGCCGCGGTCGGCATCGAGCGCTTCCGACCCAACATCGTGCTGGCCGGCATCGAGGCGCAGGACGAAGACCGGCTCGAGACCATGCACATCGCCACCGGTGAGGGCGAGGCCCGGTTGCAGCCTGTCAAGCCGTGCTCGCGCTGCCCGATCCCGGACATCGACCCGGCCACCGGCGTGGCGACGCCGGAGGTGGGCGACATGCTGCGCACCTGGCGCCAGAACGCCCGGGTCGATGGCGCCATCACCTTCGGCATGAACGCCATCGTGATCGAGGGCGTGGAGCACATGCTCAAGGTTGGGCAGCCGGTCGGCGCGAACTACCGGTTCGAGTGATGCGGCCGCGGCGCCGGCCGGCTCAGAACGTCACGCCTGCGCAGAGGACGATGTTGGCGTAAGGCGTGCATTCGCCGGTGCGCACCACGGCCCTGGCGCGCGCGCTGAGCCGCTTCAGTTCCTCGTGCGAGATGGTTTCGGGCGTGACGGCGAGCTGGCCCGCGCACCAGGCTGGCAGCGCGTTGCCATCGGCGGGGTCGAGCGCCTCGCGGGCCAGCATGGCGCGCTCGACCTGCATCTCGGACAACACCGCCCTGAGCACGTCGGCGAGCCGCGGAACCCCCGGCGTGACCGCCAGGTCGATGCGGCGCGGGCCATCGGGAATCGGCAGGCCGGCGTCGCCGAGCACGATCATGTCGCCGTGGCCCAGCGTGGCAATCACCTGCGACAAGTCGGCATGGAGCAGGAGAGTGCGTTTCAAAGCGGTGTCCAGTCGGGCGGGAGGGGGCTGCGCAGGACGGCATCGCGCAGCGGAATGGAAGGTTGGGCGCCGGGCTGCGTGATGCACAGCGCCGCGGCGCGAATGCCCAGGCGCACGGCTTCGTCGAGCGATCCGCCGCAGGCGAGCGTCACCGCCAGCGCGCCGAGAAAGGTGTCGCCCGCGGCCGTGGTGTCGACCGCCTGGACACGCGGCGCCGGATGGTGTCGCGCGCCATCGGCATCGATGGCCACGGCGCCACCGGCGCCCAGCGTGACGACCACGCGTGCGACGCCGCGCGCGCGCAGTACCGCGCCGGCCGCTGCGGCATCGCGCGGCTCCTCGGCGGGTTGGCCGGCCAGCGTCCGCGCCTCGACTTCGTTCACCACCAGCGTGTCAATCAGCGGCCAGAGCGCGGCGTCGACGGCCTGCACCGGCGACGGGTTGAGCAGTACCTTGCAGCCGGCGCGGACGGCCGCGTTCATGGCGCGCGCCACTTGCACCAACGGACTTTCGAACTGCGCGACGAGGAATGCGGCGCGGTCGAGCCGGGCGGCCAGCGCCGCGTCGTCGATCTCGACGCGAGCATTTGCGCCCGCGATCACCACGATGCGGTTCTGCCCCGAGTCCTCGACCATGACGAGCGCCGTGCCGGTGGGCGCTGCTGGGTCGATCTGCACCGCAGTGGTGTCGATGCCGTCCTGCTGCAGAGCCTGCCGCAGCGCCTCGCCGTGCGCGTCGGCACCGACGCAGCCGAGCAGGCTCACCTGCGCGCCCTGGCGCGCGCAACTCACCGCCTGGTTGCCGCCCTTGCCGCCGGGAATGCTGTGGATCGAATGGCCCTGCAGGGTTTCGCCAGCGGCCGGCGCGTGCGGGACCCGCACCACCAGGTCCATGTTCAGGCTGCCCAGCACCACGATGCGCGGCGCTTCGCTGGAAAGCATCGGGTTCATGCGCGGTCGGAGGGAAATCGGGCGGTCGATGCGCGCACGCGCAGCTCAGGCTGCAGCACCACCTTGTGGGGCTCGTGGCGGCGCTTGCTGACGCGCTCGAGCAGCATGTCCACCGCCAGTGCGCCGATGCGCTCCTTGGGCTGGGCCACGGTGGTCAGCGGCGGGCTGGTGTAGGCCGAGAGTTCGATGTCGTCGAAGCCGACGATCGACAGCTCGTCGGGCACGTGCACGCCGGTTTCGTGCGCCGCGCGCAGCGCACCGATCGCCATCAGGTCGTTGCAGACGAACACGGCGGAGGGCGCCTCCTCGGTGCGCAGGATCGCGTGCATCGCCTCGTAGCCGCCCTGGCTGGTGAAGCCGCCGCGCCACAGGAGCGCATCCGCATTCGGCGTCGCACCGCTTTCGGCCAGCGCCATGCGCCAGCCTTCGATGCGCTGCTCGCTCGGCGTCACGCCGGCCGGGCCGCCGATGCAGGCGATGCGCCGGTGCCCAAGCGACAGCAGATGCCGCACCGCCAGCAGCCCGCCCTGCATGTGTGCCGTCTCGACCAGGTCGCAGCTCGGGTCGGCGATCTCGCGGTCGACCAGCACGGTCGGCACCTTGAGGCCGTGCAACTGGGTGACCAGCGAGTCGTCGTTGCCGGTCGACACCACGATCAGGCCGTCGATGCGGCGCTCGGCCAGCACCTTCAGGTAGACGCTCTGGCGCCGCGGCTCGTCGTCGGTGTTGCACAGGATCAGCGTGTAGCCGGCGCCGAAACAGCGGTCTTCGACCACGCGCACGATCTCCGCGAAGTAGGGGTTGGAGCTGTTGGGAATCAACATGCCCAGCGTGGACGTGGTGTTGCTCTTGAGGCTGCGTGCAACGGCGCTCGGCACGTAGCCGAGCTCGCGGATCGCGAGCTCCACGCGTTCGCGCCCCTGCGCGCTCACGTGGCGCGTGTCGTTCACCACATGCGACACGGTGGTGACGGACACGCCGGCGCGCAGCGCGACATCCTTGATGGTGGCCATGTCAGTGGACTCCCCGTTCGGCGCGCCGTTGCCGCAGCGTGTCGATGATCACCGCGACCACGATCACGCAGCCGGTGATGATGCGCTTGCTCGGCTCGCTGGCACCGATCTGCGCCAGGCCCGCTTCGAGCACCGCGATGATGAGCACGCCGAAGAAGGTGTTGACCACCGAGCCGCGACCGCCCATCAGGCTGGTGCCGCCGATCACCACGGCGGCGATCACCTGCAGCTCGATGCCGACGCCGGCGTTCGGGTCGGCGGCTTCGAGCCGGGCCGACTGCATCAGCCCGGCGAGTCCGGCCAGCAGGCCGGTCAGTGCGAACACGATGATGCGGATCGGCCGCGGGTCGATGCCGGCCAGCCGCATGGCCTCTTCGTTGGTGCCGATGCCGACCACATGGCGGCCGAACACGGTGCGCGTGAGGATCGCCTGGCCGATCACCACCAGCACCACGGCGAGCACGAAGGCGGCCGAGATACCGCCGATCCATGGTGCGGCGAGACCGGAGATGGCGTCGCCCACGTACTGGGTACGCGAATCGGTGACGAGGTAGGCGCCACCGCGCACTGCCTCGAGCATGCCGAGCGACACGATGAAGGAGGGCAGCCGCCAGGCCACCGAAACCGCGCCGGTGACGGCGCCGCAGGCGAGGCCGGTGGCCAGCCCGAGCGCCGCCGCGGCCGGCACGCTCCATTGCCACTGCAGGATCGCGGCGGCGGTGGCGGCGGCGCTGAGCGCCAGCACCGAGCCGACCGACAGGTCGATGCCCGCGATGATCAGCACGAAGGTCATGCCGACCGCCATCACGGCCAGTGCCGGAATCTCATTGGCGATGGTGACGAAGGTTTCGCGCGTCAGGAAGTACTCGCTCTGGCTCGCGAACAGCGCGACCATGCCGGCCAGCACCGCGGCAAGGCCGAGATAGGTGGCGAGCTGGCCCTGGAGTGCGGCGCGCGCAGCGGAGGTCGCGGGGGGCGTATCGGACGGATTCATGTCGTATCGGAATGGGCCGGTTCAGGCCGGCAGGGAAGAAGGTGCAGGCGCGGCGGGTGCGCCGGCTGCGTCGCTGAAGGCTGCTGCAAGCAGGGACTGCTCGCTCCATTCGCCGCGCTCGAACACGGCGACCAGCCGACCCCCGCTCATGACGCCGATGCGGTCGCACATCGCCATCAGTTCGCGCAGGTCGCTCGACACCATGAGCAGCGCGCGGCCGGCGTCGGTCATGCGGTCGAGTTCGGCGTACAGGTCCGCGCGCGCGCCCACGTCGACGCCGCGCGTCGGCTCGTCGAGCAGCAGCACATTGCACTCGCGGTGCAGCCAGCGTGCGAACACCACCTTCTGCTGATTGCCGCCGCTCAATGTGGCTGCGGCCTGCTCGATGCTGCGCGAGCGGATGCGCAGCACCTCGACCAGCCGCCGCGCAATGGCTTTCTCCTTGGCGCGCTGCAGCCAGCCGGCGCGCGACACGGCACCGAGGTCGCTCAAGGTGGTGTTGACGCGGATCGGCTGCGGCAACAGCAGCCCCTGCGATTTGCGGTCTTCGGTGACCAGCCCGATGCCGGCACGGATCGCCTGCATCGGCGAGCGCCAGCCACGCTGGATGCGCCGCGTCGGCGCGGCGCCCGCACCATCGGAGGTGCCGGCATACAGCGCGATCTCGCCGCGATCAGCACGGTCCGCGCCGAACAGCAGCCGCACCAGCTCGGTCCGGCCGGAGCCGACCAGGCCGGCCAGCCCCATCACTTCGCCCGCGTGGAGCGCCAGATCGACATCGCGCACCGCCTCGTCCCGGCCGAGGCCGGTGGCCCGCAGCAGCACCGGGCCGGCACGGCGGCGCGGGCGGTTCTCGTGTTCGTGCACCGCGCGGCCGACCATGCGCTGCACCAGTTCCGATTCGCGCACGCCCGCCATCGGCCGCAGATCGACCAGCCGGCCGTCGCGCAGCACCGCCACGCGGTCGGCGATGCGCTGCAGCTCCTCGAGCCGGTGCGACACATAGACGATGGCCACGCCGCGCGCCTTCAGCAACTCGATCTGCTCGAACAGGTGCGAAGTCTCGCGCGGCGTGAGCATCGCCGTGGGTTCGTCGAGCACCAGCACGCGCGTGTCGTCCTGCAGGTTGCGCGCGATCTCGACCATCTGCTGCTGCCCGATGCCCAGCCGTGCCACCGGCGTGGCGGGGTCGATGCCCTGCATGCCGATCTTGGCGAGCTGGCGCGCGGCCAGCGCATGCAGCGCGCTGCGCCGCAGCCAGCCCGCGCGATGGGGCAGGCGGTCGAGCAGAAGGTTTTCGGCCACGGACAGGGTCGACACGAGGCCCAGCTCCTGCATCACCATGCGCACGCCCTGGTGTTCGGCCTCGCGCCGCGAGCCGGGCGCGAAGGGCTGGCCGTCCAGCAGCATCTGCCCGCGCGTGGGCTGCACCAGGCCGCAGACGATCTTGGACAGCGTGCTCTTCCCGGCACCGTTCTCACCCGTGAGGGCGAGCACTTCGCCGGCGTTCAGCACGATCGAGACGTCGTCGAGCACCGGCGCCGCGTAGTCCTTGCCGAGCGCGCTCAGCGAGAGCACCGGCGCGCTGCGATTGTTGTCAGCCATCGATGGCAACCTCGTTCCAGAAACACCACGGAACCGGCTTTGCCGGGCCGTTGGTGTTGCCCCCGGTGGGGGGTGGCGAAGCGACACGAAGTGCGCAAAGCCTGGGGGCGAGCAACATTTACTTGGCGGCCTTGGTGACCAGCACCACGTCAGTCTTGATCTCGGCCGGCATCGAAGCCTGCGGCTTCTTGTCGGCGAGCGCCTTCAGTGCGGTCTCGATGCCGAACACCGCCTGCTTGGCTGCGAACTGATCGGCGGTGGCGAGCACCCGGCCGTCGGCCAGCATCGGCTTGATCGCGCCGATGTTGTCGTAGCCGACCACCAGCACCTTGCCGGTCTTGCCAGCGGCCTTGACCGCCGCGACCGCGCCGAGTGCCATGCTGTCGTTGCCGGCGAGCAGCGCTTTCAGATCCGGGTGCTCGCGCATCATGCCGGCCGCCACCGTGTTGCCCTTGTCGATTTCCCACTGGCCCGACTGCACGCCGACCACCGTCACGCCGGCCGCCTTCATCGCGTCCTGGTAGCCGAGCGTGCGCTGCTGGGCGTTGAACGTGGTCGACACGCCTTCGATGATGCCGACCTTGTCGCCGGCCTTCAGGCTCTTGGCGAGCTCGTCGCCGACCAGCTTGGCGCCGGCGCGGTTGTCGGGGCCGACGAACGGCACCTGGATCGCCTTTTCCTTCAGCGCGGCGGCGTCGAACTGGTTGTCGATGTTGACGACCAGGATGCCCTTGTCGATGGCGGCCTTGACCACCGGAACCAGCGCCTTCGAATCGGCCGGCGCGATCACCAGCGCGTTGATCTTTTGCGCCACCATCTGCTCGACCATCTTGATCTGGGCCGCGGTGTCGGTCTCGTCCTTGATGCCGTTGGCCACGAGCGTGTACTGCGATGCGTGGGCTTTCTGGTGGGCCTTGGCGCCGTCTTCCATGGTGCGGAAGAACTCGTTGGCCAGCGATTTCATGACAAGCGCAACCTTCGGCTTGTCCTGCGCGAGCGCGGGCGAGGCGGCAAGCGCGCCCAGCAGGGCGAGGGCGGCGGTGTTCTGCACGGTGCGGCGGGTGAGTTTCATTGAGAGGTCTCCTGGGATTGGATGGGTGCCGGTCTTGCTGCCGGAGGCCCGATCCTAACGAAAGCAAACGTTTGCGCAAACGTTTGCGTCTCGGGTTTTACCCTGAGGCAGCAGCGGCGGATCGTTCGGGCCTGAAGAGGAACTTGAAGTCCGCACCGTAAAATCGCTGGTTGATTCCAGAGGACATCCATGAGTTTGCAATGCGGCATCGTCGGCCTGCCCAACGTCGGTAAATCCACCCTTTTCAATGCGCTGACCAAGGCCGGCATCGCAGCGGAGAACTATCCCTTCTGCACCATCGAGCCGAACGTCGGCGTTGTGGAGGTGCCTGATCCGAGGCTGGCGCAGCTGGCCGGGATCATTTCGCCCGAGCGCATCGTTCCTGCGATCGTCGAGTTCGTCGACATCGCGGGCCTGGTGGCCGGCGCCAGCACCGGCGAAGGTCTGGGCAACAAGTTCCTCGCGCACATCCGCGAAACAGACGCCACGGTGAACGTGGTGCGCTGCTTCGACGACGACAACGTGATCCACGTCGCCGGCAAGGTCGACCCGATCTCCGACATCGAGGTGATTCAGACCGAGCTGTGCCTGGCCGACCTCGCCACGGTCGAGAAGGCGCTGCACCGCCACACCAAGGTCGCGCGCTCGGGCGACAAGGACGCACAGAAGCTGGTCGCGCTGCTCGAACGCTGCCAGGCCGCACTGAACGAGAACACGCCGGTGCGCGCGCTCGAGTTCACCCGGGAAGAGCAACCGCTGGTGAAGTCCTTCACGCTCATCACGGCCAAGCCTGCGATGTTCGTCGGCAACGTGGCCGAAGACGGCTTCGAGAACAACCCGTATCTCGATCGCCTGCGCGAATACGCCGCGAAGCAGGGCGCGCCCGTGGTCGCGATCTGCGCCAAGATCGAAGCCGAACTGGCCGACATGGACGACGAGGACAAGAAGATGTTCCTCGCCGAGATCGGCCAGGAAGAGCCCGGCCTGAACCGCCTGATCCGCGCGGCCTTCAAGCTGCTGGGCCTGCAAACCTACTTCACGGCCGGCGTGAAGGAAGTGCGCGCATGGACCATCCACATCGGCGACACCGGCCCGCAGGCCGCCGGCGTGATCCACGGCGACTTCGAGAAGGGCTACATCCGCGCCCAGACCATCGCCTTCGCCGACTACATCGCCTTCAAGGGCGAGCAGGGCGCGAAGGACGCTGGGAAGATGCGTTCGGAAGGCAAGGAATACGTCGTCAAGGATGGCGACGTGATGAACTTCCTGTTTAGTTCGTAGTAAAGCTCGCCCCCAGGCTGCGCGCACTTCGTGTCGCTTCGCCAACCCCCTACCGGGGGCAACACCAGCGGCCCGGCAAAGCCGGTTCCGCGGTGTTTCGCGAAGGGGCCCTTGACGTCATTCAGCACAACAGACGATTCCGATGCTCACCGTTCACCACCTCAACAATTCGCGCTCGCAGCGCGTGCTCTGGCTGCTCGAAGAACTCGGGCTGCCCTATGAGATCGTTCACTACCAGCGCGACGCGAAGACCATGCTGGCGCCGCCCGAGCTGCGCCGCGTGCACCCGCTGGGCAAGTCGCCGGTAGTGACGACCGACGACGGCCTCGCGCTGGCCGAGTCGGGCGCGATCATCGAGACCCTCATCGAGCGCTTCGGCCAGGGCCGGCTCGCGCCGCCCGCAGGCTCGGCCGAGGCGCTGCGCTACCGCTACTGGCTGCACTACGCCGAAGGCTCGGCGATGCCGCCGCTGCTGCTCAAGCTGGTGTTCGACAAGATCGAGAAGAGCAAGATGCCGTTCTTCGCCAAACCCATCGCCAGGGCGATCGCGGGCAAGGCCAAGAGCAGTTTCGTGACGCCGAACATCACCACGCACCTCGACTTCATGGAAGGCGAGCTGGGCAAGAGCGAATGGTTTGCGGGCGCTGACTTCAGCGGCGCCGACATCCAGATGAGCTTTCCGGTCGAGGCGGCACAGGCGCGCGGCGGGCTCGATGCTTCACGGCCGAAGCTGATGGCGTACCTCGCACGCATCCATGCGCGGCCGGCTTACCAAAAGGCGCTGGAGCGCGGCGGCCCCTACGGCCTGTTGAGCTGATTCAGTTCGGCCAGATGTAGAGCAGGGCCACCGTCATCGTCAGGTAGCGAGCGAACTTGCCGATGGCCATGTAAAGCAGGCAAGGCCAGAACGACAACTTGAGCCAGCCGGCGACGGCGCACAGCGGGTCGCCGAACAGCGGCAGCCAACTCAGCAGGCAGGCCTTGGGCCCGAGCTTTTCAAGCCAAGTGAGCACACGCACATGGTGCTTCGAGTGGGCATATTTGTCGGCGACCTTGTGCGCGCCGTAGCCCATCCACCAGTCGACCGCGCCGCCGAGCGTGTTGCCCGCCGTGGCCACCAGCACGGCCGGCCAGAACATCTCGGGGTTGAGCTTGAGCAGGCCGAACAGCGCAGGCTCCGAACCCAACGGCAGCAGCGTGGCCGACACGAACGAGACGAAAAAAAGTGTCGAGAGGCCGTATTGCGGCAGCGCCAACAGCGCCGTGAGGGAGTCGAGCCAGGCTTGCATCTGCAACGGAGTATAGAAAGCCGAGTGATCGAAAGGCGTGGGAGAAAGCGCCGTCAAACCGGGCCGCAAGTCAAGCACGAAAGCCCGATCCAAATGCGCAATCTGTTTCAGTCCCTGAAATGCCGCGCCGCTACAATCGTGCCTCATTTTTCAGCAGCTTCGCGCGGCTCATTTCCTCTTCCCTCACCATGCAGATCGGCCCCATCGCGCTGGAAAACCGCTTGTTCGTGGCGCCCATGGCCGGCGTGACGGACCGCCCGTTCCGCATGCTGTGCCGCACGCTCGGCGCGGGCTACGCGGTGAGCGAGATGGTGACCTCGCGCAAGGAGCTGTGGAACACGCTCAAGACCTCGCGCCGCGCCAACCACGACGGCGAGCCCGGTCCGATCGCGGTGCAGATCGCCGGCACCGATGCGGCCATGATGGCCGAGGCCGCGCACTACAACATCGACCGCGGCGCGCAGATCATCGACATCAACATGGGCTGCCCGGCCAAGAAGGTCTGCAACAAATGGGCGGGCTCGGCGCTGATGCGCGACGAGCCGCTCGCGCTCCAGATCGTGCAGGCCGTGGTTGACGCTGCGGCGCCGCATAGCGTGCCGGTCACGCTGAAGATGCGCACCGGCTGGAGCCAGGACCATCGCAATGCGGTGAAGCTCGCGCGCGACTTCGAAGCGGCCGGCGTGCAGATGTTGACGGTGCACGGCCGCACCCGCGAGCAAGGCTACAAGGGCGCGGCCGAGTACGACACCATCGCCGCCGTGAAGGCCGCGGTGCGCGTGCCGGTGGTGGCCAACGGCGACATCACGAGTCCGCAGAAAGCGCGCGAGGTGTTGGCGCTCACTGGCGCGGACGCCGTGATGATCGGCCGCGCGGCGCAGGGCCGGCCCTGGATCTTTCGCGAGATCGCGCATTTCCTGGCCACGGGCACCGAGCTCGCGCCGCCGCTGGTGGCCGAAGTGCGACGCCTGATGCTGGAGCATCTGGAGGCGCACTACGCGCTGTACGGCGAGTTCAGCGGCGTGCGCACCGCGCGCAAGCACATCGGCTGGTATCTGCGTTCATTGCCCGGCGGCGAAGCATTCCGCGCGCAGATGAACACCCTGGACGACTGCGCGCTGCAACTGCGTGCCGTCGCCGACTTTTTCGACGGGATCGCGGTCTTGATGGACCGCATGCCGTCCCCGGGTGCAGACGCAGATCTGTCCCCGGAAATGGAAGCGGCTGCCGCCGCTGAATGAGAGAGAGAGAAGAAGAGAAACCAAGCATGAGCAAAAAACACATCGAGGACTGCGTGCGCAGCAGTCTGGACAGCTACTTCCGCGATCTGCGCGGCACCGAACCCGACGGCATGTACGAGATGCTGGTGCGCGTGGTCGAAAAACCTTTGCTCGACGTGGTGATGACCCGTGCCGAAGGCAACCAGTCGCGCGCCGCGCAATGGCTTGGGCTCAACCGCAACACGCTGCGCAAGAAACTCGTCGAACATAAATTGTTGAAATAAAAAGAAACTCATGGCCCTGACCGCACTGCTCTCCGTTTCCGACAAGACCGGCATCCTCGAATTTGCGAAGGCGCTCAACGCGCTCGGCATCAAGCTCCTTTCCACCGGCGGCACCGCGAAGTTGCTGGCCGATGCCGGCCTGCCGGTGACCGAGGTCGCCGACCACACCGGTTTTCCCGAAATGCTCGACGGGCGCGTGAAGACGCTGCACCCCAAGATCCACGGTGGCTTGCTGGCGCGGCGCGATCTGCCTGCGCACGTGGCCGCCATCGAGGCGCATGGCATCGACACCATCGACCTGCTGGTGGTGAATCTCTACCCGTTCGAGGCCACCGTTGCCAAGCCCGGCTGCACCCTCGAAGACGCGATCGAGAACATCGACATCGGCGGCCCGGCCATGGTGCGCAGCGCGGCCAAGAACTGGAAGGACGTCGGCGTGCTGACCGACGCATCGCAGTACGCGGGCGCGCTGGCCGAACTCCAGGCCGACGGCAAGCTCAGCGACAAGACGAAGTTCGCGCTGTCGGTGGCCGCCTTCAACCGCATCAGCCAATACGACGGCGCCATCAGCGACTACCTGTCGGGTCTGCGGGAAGACGGCAGCCACTCGCTGTTTCCGGCGCAGAGCAATGGCCGCTTCGTCAAGCTGCAGGACTTGCGCTACGGCGAGAACCCGCACCAGCAGGCCGCGTTCTACCGCGACCTGTATCCGGCGCCCGGTTCGCTCGTGAGCGCGAAGCAACTGCAGGGCAAGGAGCTCAGCTACAACAACATCGCCGATGCCGACGCCGCGTGGGAATGCGTGAAGAGCTTCGACGTGCCGGCCTGCGTGATCGTCAAGCACGCCAACCCCTGCGGCGTGGCCGTGGGCAGGGACGCGAACGAGGCCTACAGCAAGGCCTTCAAGACCGATCCGACCTCGGCCTTCGGCGGCATCATCGCCTTCAACCGCACTGTCGATGGTGCGACGGCGCAAGAGATCAGCAAGCAGTTTGTCGAGGTGCTGATGGCGCCCGGCTACACGCCCGAAGCACTGGAGCTGTTCCAGGCGACCAGGAACCGGCAGAACGTGCGCATTCTCGAGATCGCGCTGCCACCGGGCGGCGCGAGCGACTGGGACAACGGCCGCAACATGATGGACGTCAAGCGCATCGGCTCGGGCCTTCTGATGCAGACCGCCGACAACCGCGTGCTGGCCGCGAGCGAGCTCAAGGTGGTGAGCAAGAAGCAACCGACGCCGGAACAGCTGGAAGACCTGCTGTTCGCCTGGAAGGTCGCGAAGTACGTGAAGAGCAACGCGATCGTGTTCTGCGCCGGCGGCATGACCATGGGCGTGGGCGCAGGCCAGATGAGCCGGCTCGATTCGGCGCGGATCGCGAGCATCAAGGCCGAGCATGCAGGCTTGTCGCTGAAAGGCACGGCGGTCGCGAGCGATGCGTTCTTTCCGTTCCGCGACGGGCTCGACGTGGTGGTCGATGCCGGCGCCAGCGCGGTCATCCAGCCAGGCGGCTCGATGCGCGACCAGGAAGTGATCGACGCGGCGGACGAGCGCGGCGTGGTGATGGTGCTCTCAGGCGTGCGTCACTTCAGGCACTAGATCCCACCCCCAGTCTTCGCGCACTTCGTGTCGCTTCGCCAACCCCCTTGCAGGGGGGCAACACCGGCGGCCCGGCAAAGCCGGTTCCGCGGTGTTCCTGGGCTGGGCGCGCCTAGAGGTTCCTGAAGATCTGGCGGGCGGCTTCGATCGTTGCGGCGATGTCTTCGTCGCTGTGTGCGGCGCTGACAAAGCCGGCTTCGTAGAGCGCCGGCGCGATGTAGACCCCGCGGTCCAGCAGGCCGTGGAACAGCGTGTTGAACCTTGCGTTGTCGGTGGTCATCACCGTCGCGTAGTTCTGCGGCAACTGGTCGAACAGGAAGAAGCCGAACATGCCGCCTTCGCTGTCGGCGCTGAACGGCACGCCTTCGGCAGCGGCCGCCGCCTTGAGGCCATCGACCAACAAACGCGTCCTGGTGCCCAGCGCTTCATAGAAGCCGGGCTTGGCCACTTCCTTCAAGGTCGCGAGGCCGCAAGCCGTGGCCACCGGGTTGCCCGAGAGCGTGCCGGCCTGGTAGACCGGGCCCAGGGGGGCGAGCTGCTCCATGATCGCGCGCGGGCCGCCGAAGGCCGCCAGCGGCATGCCGCCGCCGATGACCTTGCCGAGCACCGTGAGGTCGGGCGTGATGCCGAGCACGCCCTGCGCCCCGTGCAGGCCGACGCGAAAGCCCGTCATCACTTCGTCGAACACCAGCAGTGCGCCGTGCTGCGTGCAGAGTTCGCGGCAGCGCTTCGCGAACGCGGGCGTCGCGCGCACGAAATTCATGTTGCCAGCGATCGCCTCGATCATCAGGCAGGCGAGTTCGTTGCCGTGCAGCGCGAACGCCTCTTCGAGCTGCTCGAGGTTGTTGTACTCGAGCACCAGCGTGTGCTGCACGACTTCGGGCGGCACGCCGGCCGAGGTCGGATTGCCGAAGGTCGCGAGGCCGGAGCCGGCCTTGACCAGCAGCGCATCGGCGTGGCCGTGGTAGCAGCCCTCGAACTTGATGATGTATTTGCGTCCGGTGGCACCGCGCGCCAGGCGCAGCGCGCTCATGGCGGCTTCGGTGCCCGAGCTCACGAGCCGCACCATTTCCATCGACGGCACCAGCGCGAGGATGGCTTCGGCCAGTTCGATCTCGCGCTCGGTCGGCGCGCCGTACGAGAAGCCTTCCAGCACGGCCTTCTGCACCGCTTCGACCACGGCCGGGTGCCCGTGCCCCAGGATCATCGGCCCCCAGGAGCCGATGTAGTCGATGTAGCGCTTGTCGTTCGCGTCCCAGAAATACGCGCCCTGGGCACGTTGCACGAAGCGCGGCGTGCCGCCGACGGCCTTGAAGGCGCGAACCGGCGAGTTCACGCCACCGGGGATCACGGCGCGGGCGCGCTCGAAGAGTTGTTCGTTTCGGTCAGCGTTTGTCATTGAGGGGAGAAATTCTTATAGGCAAGGGGCCGCCGCGCCCGGCCGCCCGAAGCGGCCGGCCCGCCCCCGGCAGGGGGAAGGAGAAGCGACACGCAGTGCGCGCAGCCTGGGGGCGAGCAACATTTCAGTGGCGGGTGTCGTGCGGTGGCAGGGCAAAGTCGGAGGGGTCGGCCGCCTCGACCACGTCGTCTTCGTCCTCTTCGGGCTGGGCCCAGAACAGGCGGTCGGGCAGCACATGGCCCATGCCGGGGCGAAAACCCGCATCGAGGCAGCGATCCATATAGCTCAGCGCCTCGCTGGTGGCGGCGGTGAGGTCGGTGCCGCTGGCGAGCAGTGCCGCCAGCGCGGCCGAGAGCGTGTCGCCGGCACCGGAGAACACGGCTTCGAGCCGCTCGTACTTCTCGCTGGCGAGCACCGCCTGAGGCGAGGCCAGCACGTTGTCGAAGAACTGGTCGGGCAGCACGATGCCGGTGACGAGCGTGTAGGGCACGCCGTGCTCGCCGGCTGCGCGGGCGATGTCGCGCGGTGTCGGGCTGCGCTCGCCGGACCAGTCGGGCAGCAGCCAGCGCCAGAGCGTGCTGTGGTTGCCCACCAGCACCGTGGTCTGCGGCAGCAGCAGGTCGCGGAAGGCATCGAGGTAGGGCTCGATCTGGTTTTCGTCCCACCACGACAGGTTGGGCATGTAGGCCACCAGCGGAACGTCGGGGTAGTCGCTGGCGGTCTCGGCGATGGTGCTGAGGATCTCCGGCGTGCCGACGAAACCGACCTTGATCAGCCGCACTTCCACGTCCTCCAGGATCGCGCGCGCCTGTTCGGCAACGGCTTCCTCATCGAAGGCAAAGTGGTCGAAAATCTCGGCCGTGTCGCGCGCGTACGCGCCGGTCACGACCGCAAGCATGTGCGCACCCACTGACGCCATGGCCAGCGCGTCGCCTCCAAGCCCGCCGGCGCCGCTCGGGTCGCTGGCGTTGAAGACCAGCACGCAGGGCGGGTTGAGATCGTCGTCGTCGGCCAACGTTTCGTCGTCCGACGCACCGGTAAGATCGGCCGCATCACGTGCGGCGCCAGAGGGTAGTAAGTAAGTATTCATGCGCCGTGGTGGGTCACCGCGATGGTGGCATAAGTGAGACGCTTGTCACGTTCAACTGTGATACGTCTGGATACAATCGTTGCATTCTATGTACAGGGACTTTAAGCTGCGATGAACACGAAAACATGGATGTGCCTGATTTGCGGGTGGATCTACGATGAAGCGGTTGGAGTGCCCGAAGACGGCATTGCGCCCAACACGGCCTGGGCCGACGTCCCGATGAACTGGACGTGTCCCGAGTGCGGAGCGCGCAAGGAAGATTTTGAGATGGTTGAGATCTGAAGCATGGCATAGGGCTGCGCTTCATCATGCGCCGATCTGTTCGGTGCGGTATTGAACGAAGTCCCATACAGGAGCGTGTGCCCATGAGCACCACAGGATCCGGTTACAAAGTGCTCGTCATCGACGACAGCAACACTATTCGGCGCAGCGCTGAGATCTTTCTCAAGCAGGGTGGCCACGAAGTGCTGCTGGCTGAAGACGGATTCGATGCGCTGTCGAAGGTCAACGACCACAAGCCGCATCTCATTTTCTGCGACATCCTGATGCCGCGTCTCGACGGCTACCAAACCTGCGCCATCATCAAACGCAACGCCCAGTTCTCGGGCGTCCCTGTCGTCATGCTTTCCTCGAAGGATGGCGTGTTCGACAAGGCGCGCGGTCGCATGGTCGGCTCGCAAGACTATCTCACCAAGCCTTTTACCAAAGACCAACTGCTGCAAGCCGTGCAGCAGTTCGGCATCGTTCAAACGGAAGCCCCCTGATGGCCATTCATAAAGTACTCGTGGTTGACGACTCCAAGACGGAGTTGCTGTTCCTGACCGAACTGCTCCAGAAAAACGGCTTCGCCGTGAAGACGGCGGAAAACGCCGACGACGCCATGCGCCGGCTCGAAGAGGAGCAGCCCGACCTGATCCTGATGGACGTGGTGATGCCGGGCCAGAACGGCTTCCAGCTCACCCGCGCGATCGCCCGTAATCCGAAGTACGAGCAGGTGCCGATCATCCTGTGCACCAGCAAGAACCAGGAAACCGACCGCGTCTGGGGCATGCGCCAAGGTGCGCGCGACTACATCGTCAAACCGGTCAACGCCGCCGAACTGATGGCGAAGATCAGCGCGCTTGCCTGAACATGGCCAATCGCGACGCGTTGCGCGCTTTCCAGTCCCGCCTTGCGGGTCGCTTGCAGGCCGTGCGCACTGCCGGCAGCGTGTCGGCCTCCTGGCTGGCCGTTGAGGCGGGCAATGCCAAGTATCTGTTTCCGCTCGGCCATGCCGGCGAAATTTTCCCCTGGACGCCGCCGCAGCCTGTGCCGTACACGGCGCCCTGGTTTCTCGGCGTCGCCAACCTGCGTGGCGGGCTGTTCGGCGTGATCCAGCTTGCCGGCTTTGCCGCCGGCCAGCGCAGCCCCGTGGCTGCGACCGAAGCGGCGCGCGCGCAGTCGCGACTGGTGGCGCTCAACGAACTGCTCGAAGTCAACTGCGCCCTGCTGATCGACCGCCTGGTCGGACTGCGCGGCGTCGAGGCTTTCACGGCAGCCAAGGCGCCCGACGTCGAAGCGCCTGCGTGGCTTGGCCATGCGTACACCGATGCGGAGGGCGTGCAGTGGCAGGAGATCAACCTGCAAGCGCTTTCGCAGCAACCGCAATTTTTGAGTATCGGCGCCGGTGGCTTGCCGAACCCCGACATCAACTGAAGGACCGACCGTGAGTTCGATCGCCGACAAGTTCAAGAAACTAATGCCCGCCCGCGATGACAGCGTGACGGTTCGTGCCGACAGTGCAGCTACGTTGGCCTTCGACAACGCCGAAACGCTGCAACCGCCCGAGGAGAAGACCGTGCTGCTACGTAAAGAACATACCGAAGAGCCGGCGCCCGTGGCCGAGCCGATGCTGGCCGCCAACGATGCGCCGGTCGACGTCCCGCTGACGCCCGAAATGGCCGAAGCCGCCCCTGCGGCCGAGCCGGACGTCGCGATGGCGGGTGCGGCGGCCGAGCCGCCGCGTTCCGGCTCCGTGCGCCAGCAGCGCATCCTGGCGGTCGTGCTGGGCGCGGTCGTGCTGCTCTTGTTGCTGATTGCAGGCTCGGCCATCTTGCGCGCCGAACGTCTGGCGCAACAGGTGGCGGCCACCGGCCAGTCGATGATGCAGTCGCAGCGGCTGGCCAAGTCGGTGTCGCAGGCGATGGTGGGCAGCGTGCCGGCCTTCGCGGAAGTGAAAGACAGCGCCGACGACTTGTCGCGGCGTGTGCAGGGCCTCGCCAGCGGCGACGAGTCGCTCAAGCTGGAACGCGTCGGCGGCCAGTACGACGAAGAACTCTCCAAGATCACGCCGATGGTGGCGCGCGCCGATGCGAGCGCCAAGGCCGTGCTGGGCCAGCAGCAGATCCTGACGCAGGTGGGCGCCGCGCTGCGCAGCATCAACCGCCAGTCGTCCGACCTGCTCGAAATGACTGAGACCGTGGCCTCGCTCAAGATGCAGCAGAGCGCGACCATTCCCGAAATTTCGGCCGCAGGCCAGCTCGTGATGCTGACCCAGCGCATCGGCAAGTCGGCCAACGAATTCCTGACGCTGGAAGGCGTGAGCCCCGACGCGGTGTTCCTGCTCGGCAAGGACTTGAACACGTTCCAGGAAGTCACGCGTGGCCTGCTCGACGGCAACGCCCAGCAGCGACTGCCCGGCACGCGCGACGCGCAAACGCGCCAGCAACTTGAAGCCATCCTCAAGACCTACGAACAGACCCGCACGCAAGCCGGCGCCATTCTGGGCAACCTGCAGGGCCTGGTCACTGCACGTGAAGCGCAAACGGTGATCCTGAACGACAGCGAAGCGCTGCGCACCTCGCTCGGCGACCTGCAGGACAAGCTGTCGGCCCGCACCGGTCTCGGCGCCAGTACGCTGGTGATGCTGCTGGTGCTCTCGCTGGCCGCACTGACGCTGGCGGGTGCCATTGGTTACGTGCAGGTGCGCGAAGGCCGCGAACGGGCTGCTGCAGCCGAGCGGGATCGGATCGCTGCCGAAGGCCAACGCGAAGACGTGAGCCGCATCAACAGCGCGAACCAGGCGGCCATCTTGCGCCTCATGAACGAACTGCAAACCGTGGCCGAAGGCGATTTGACGCAGGAAGCCACCGTGACCGAAGACATCACCGGCGCCATTGCCGACTCGGTGAACTACACGGTGGAAGAACTGCGACTGCTGGTGGGCAACGTGCAGAACACGGCGACCCGCGTTGCGCAAACCACGTCGCAGGTGGAAAACACCTCGACCGAGCTGCTGGCCGCATCGACCGAACAGCTGCGCGAAATTCGCGAAACCGGCCAATCGGTGCTGACCATGGCGGAGCGGATCAACGGCGTGTCCACGCAAGCGCAGGAATCGGCCACTGTGGCGCGCCAGTCGCTCGAAGCCGCGACATCGGGCCTGCACGCTGTGCAGAACGCCATCGGCGGTATGAACTCGATCCGCGACCAGATCCAGGAAACCTCCAAGCGCATCAAGCGCCTGGGCGAATCCTCGCAGGAGATCGGCGAAATCACCGAACTGATCTCGGACATTACCGAACAGACCAACGTGCTGGCCCTGAACGCCGCCATCCAGGCCGCATCCGCCGGTGAAGCCGGCCGAGGCTTCTCGGTGGTGGCGGAAGAAGTGCAGCGACTGGCGGAACGCTCCGCAGACGCAACGCGCCAGATCTCGGCGCTGGTGAAGGCGATTCAGACCGACACGCAGGATGCGGTGGGCGCCATGGAGCGTTCCACGCAGGGTGTGGTCGAAGGGGCCAAGCTGTCCGACAACGCCGGCACCGCACTGTCCGAGATCGACCGCGTGTCGCGCCGTCTGGCCGAACTGATCGAGCAGATTTCGCAGTCCGCATCGCGCGAGGCCAATTCGGCCAACGTGGTGGCCGCCAACATCCAGCACATTTTTGCCGTGACGGAGCAAACCGGCGACGGTACGCGCGCCACCGCGCAACAGGTGCGCGAGCTCTCGCACATGGCGGAAGAGTTGCGCCAGTCGGTGTCCCGTTTCAAGATTGCCTGACCCCCTGTCCCGAGCCCAGACCGTGCCGATCCTTCCCCCCGCCCCCGCTGCCCGCAATGCGCCGGCTACCGAAGACCTGGGGCCATTGGCCTGGGTGCTCGAAGAGATTCAGAAGTCTGTCGACGCCACCAGCAAGTCGTTGCGGCGTTTTGCCCGCGAGTCCGCGACCACGCTGGACGTGGACATCGGGCCGTTGCGCGTCGCGCGCCAGCAGCTGCACCAGGCCGTCGGGGCGCTGCAGATGGTCGGCCAGACCGCACCCGCGCTCGTGCTCGGCGCGATGGAATTCGCCATTCAGGGCTTCGTGCAGGAGCCCGCGCGCTGCACCGAGGCTGCAGTGCAGAAAATGGATCGCGCCGGTTTTGCGGTTTCCGATTTCCTGAATGCGCTGCTGACCGGCAAGGCCATATCCCCGGTCGCGCTGTTTCCCCAGTACCGCGACGTGCTGGAACTGGTCGGCAACGAACGGGTGCACCCGGCCGACCTGTGGAACAAGCCGTGGCGCTGGGTCGAAATCGTGCTGCCCAACACCAAGCCCGCGTTGGTGTACGACCCGGCCGTGCGTTCGCGCATCGACCGCGAAGTGCTCAAGGTCGTCAAGACCGGCGACGACGAAGCTGCGCGCCGCCTGCAGGAAATCTGCATCGGCCTGGCGCGCGGTGCCTCGACCATGCGCGTCGGAAGTTTCTGGGCGGTGGCCGCGGCCTTCTTTGAAGCGCTGGGCCTCGGATTGGTGCCCGCCGACGTCTACGTCAAGCGTGCCGCATCGCGCATGCTGCTGCAGTACGCCACGCTTGCGCGCGGCGACAACACCGTGTCGGATCGGCTTGCACAGGATCTGTTGTTCTTCTGTGCCCAGGCCGTGCCCGGCTCGCGCGACCAAGCCAAGACGCTGCGCGCGGTGCGCGTGGCGTGGAGTCTTGCGGACGAGCGTCCGGTCGACTACACCAGCGAGCAGTTCGGCCGCTTCGATCCGGTGGTGCTGACCCAGGCGCGCAAGCGCATCGAGGCCGCCAAGGAAATGTGGTCGGCGCTCTCGGGCGGCGATCTCGGCCGCTTGCGTCAGGTGGTCGACACCTTTGCGCAACTCAGCGAATCGTTGCAGAAGCTGCATCCGCCGAGCCTGCCGATGGCGCAGGCGCTCACCAATGCGGTCGACGCGTCGCTCAGGTCCGGCCAGCCTCCGGCCACCGAACTCGCGATGGAAGTCGCCACCTCGGTGCTGTACCTCGAGGCCGCATTTGAAGATCTCGATCCGCAAGACCGTCAACTCACGGCGCGCACGGTTCAGTTGGCGGGCCGCATCGAACGGGCGCGCGAAGGCGGCCGTTCGGAGCCGCTCGAACCCTGGATGGAGGAGCTGTACCGCCGCGTGAGCGACCGTCAGACCATGGGAACCGTGGTCGGCGAGCTGCGCAGCCATCTCGGCGAACTCGAGAAGTCGCTCGACCAGTTCTTCCGTCGCCCGACCGAAAAGGGGTTGCTGCGCACCGTGCCGACCCAGCTGATGCAGATGCGCGGCGTGTTTTCGGTGCTCGGCCTCGACCAGGCCTCGCAAACCGTGCAGCGCATGCGCGACCACGTCGATCAGCTGTTGGCCGACACCGCGCCGGCCGACGAATCACGCGTCTTCGATTCGCTTGGCAACAATCTGGGTGCGCTCGGTTTCCTGATCGACATGCTCGGCTACCAGCCAGCGCTGGCCAAGCGCCTGTTCGTGTTCGACGAGGCTGCGGGTGAGCTCAAGCCGCTGATGGGCCGGCAAGGTGCCGACGCCGCAGTGCCGGTTGCCGCCGGTGCTGCCGCCGTGGCATCGGCCTCGACCACCGCGCCGGCCGGCGCCGACACCGTGCTCAGCGTCGAGGAGGTCGACGCCCAGATTGCCGCGCGTCTCGCCGCGCTCGCCGCGCCGCAGCGCAAGAAGGTGTCGCCCATCGAGGAGTTCAGCCGCGCTGCGGACGGCTGGAAGTCCAAGATCACCGGCCCCGCGCCGCTCGACGGCCTGCCCGACACCGAGGTCACCGAACTCGAAGAAGAAGACCTGCAGAACATCTTCCTCGACGAAGCGCGTGACGTGCTGCACGGTGGCCTGGCCGCCGTTGCGCTGCTGCGGCGCGACGGAACCGACATTGGCGCACTGACGGTGCTGCGCCGCGCCTTCCATACGCTCAAGGGCAGCTCGCGCATGGTCGGTCTCATGGACTTCGGCGAAGCGGCCTGGTCGTTCGAGCAGGTGCTCAATACCTGGCTGGCCGACCAGCGGCCCGCCACGCCGGAACTGCTGCACGCCACCGACAACGCGATGCGCGACTTTGCGAACTGGGTCGAAGCCATCGCTGCGGGCGAGCCGCATGCCTGGCAGGTCGAGCCCTTCCGCAGGGTGGCCGAGGCGCTGCGCAATGGCGAACCGATGGCCGTCCCCGCGCCCGTGGCCAATGCGGGCACCCTCGCTGCCGCTGCGCGCCGCATCGCCGACGACGAGCCCTCGGCGCCGGCGGTTGCCGAGCCCGTTGCCGAGCCGCAAATGCCGCAGGCACCGCAACTGCTGGATCTGCCGGATTTGCCGAACCTGGATTTTCCGTCCACCGCCTTCGAGCCGCCATCGTTCGATGCGCCGGCGCCGTCTGCACAGCCGTCAGCGCGCCGGGAAGAAGACCACGGGGACTTCGACGAACCTTTTGCGTCCACCGATTTCCTCGATTTCGAGGAGCCGCCCGTGTTGCGCGAGGCAGAAGCCGAGCCGCTGGTCGGCGCCGAGAGCATCGACTTTCTCCTGGACACGCACCCCGCGTTGGAAGCATCCGCGCCGGCGTTCGACGGTGAAATGCCTGCCCCGCTGCTCAAGGAAGCTGCCGAGCCCGAATCGTTGACGCAAGAACCGGTTGCCGAGGCACCAGTGCCGGTTGCGGCGGAAGCCGAGCCTGCGCCGGAAACCGAGCCCGAGCCCGAGCCCGAGTTGGCGGTTGCTGCCACCGAAGCAGGGACCGAGTCCTCGGCCGTTCCAGGTGCCGACGACCAGATCAAGGTGATCGGCCCGCTGCGCATCGGCATTGCGCTCTACAACGTCTATCTGAACGAGGCGGACGAATGGTCGCGCCAACTCGCGACCGAGGTCGGCGAATGGGCGCTCGAATCGCATCTGCCCATGCCCGATTCAACCGTCGGGTTGGCCCACTCGCTCGCCGGCAGTTCGGCCACGGTCGGGTTCCAGAGCATGTCGGGCATGGCGCGCCTGCTCGAAGCCGCGCTGCAGCATCTGCACATGCAAGGCAGTGGCACGCCCGAGCAGGGCGCGGTGCTGGTCGCTGCAACCGACGAGTTGCGCCGGCTGTTGCACCAGTTTGCGGCCGGTTTCCTGAAAGAGCCCGCACCCGAAACGCTGGAGGCGCTGCGCGATGTGGCTGCGGCACCGATGCCCGCCGAAGCGCGTGAGCCGTCGGTCGCCGACGCCGTTGTCGAACAAGTCGAACAAGTCGAACAGGTCGAAGCGGTCGAAGTAGCCGAACCAGTCGAAGCTGCCGCACCAGTCGAAGTTGCTGAAGTTGCCGAGCCCGTTGCAGTTGCGGTGCCCGTCGAGTCTCAGCCGAAGGCCGAAGTGCCTCACCTCGCCGAAGTCCGCGATGTGGTGTCGATGCCTGCCATCGCCACCGAGCCCGCGGTCTACGACGACAGCGAGGACGAGATCGACCTGGCCGACGCGGTCGATGCCGACCTGTTCCCGATCTTCGAGGAAGAGGCGGCCGAACTGCTGCCGCAACTCGGCACCGCGCTGCGCGAATGGCAGGAAAACCCGCAAAGTTCCGCGCCGCGCGCGTCCACGCTGCGCACGCTGCACACGCTCAAGGGCAGCGCCCGTCTGGCCGGCGCCATGCGGCTCGGCGAGCGTGCGCACCGCATGGAATCCGAGATCGAATTGCTGGGTTCGGAGGGCGTCGAGCGCGCCTCGATCGAACAGCTGCTGGCGCGCTTCGACGTGCTGCAAGCCACCTTCGATGGCCTGCGTGCCGCCGACGATGCGACCCAGGCCGAGATCGCACAGCGTGCAGTCGAAGCAGCTGCCATGGCCAAACGCAAGGCGGCCGAAACGCCTGCGCCTGCGGTTGTCGCCCTGGTCAGCACCGAGCCGGCCAACGAGCCGATCCATGCGACCGCGGCCGACCTTGCCGCGCGAGCCGACAAGCCCGCGCTGCCGACGCCCACCGTGCTCGCGCCCCTGCGCCAGTCATCGAGCCATGCGGTGCGCATCCGCACCCACTTGCTCGACCGTCTGGTGGCCCAGGCCGGCGAAGTCATCATCACGCGCTCGCGGCTCGAAGCCGAGATCGGCCAGCTGCGCAGTTCGCTGTCGGATCTGACCGGCAACCTCGACCGTCTGCGCCAGCAACTGCGCGACATCGAAGTGCAGGCCGAAAGCCAGATGCAGTCGCGGCTGGCCCAGGCCAAGGATTCGCAGCAGGGCTTCGACCCGCTCGAGTTCGACCGCTTCACCCGCGTGCAGGAACTCACCCGCATGATGGCCGAGTCGGTCAACGACGTGGCGACCGTGCAACGCACGCTGCAACGTACGGTGCAGGCCACGGAAGACGATCTCAGCGCACAGGCGCGCCAGACCCGCGAACTCCAGCGCGGCCTGCTACGCACGCGCATGGTCGAGTTCGAGGATTTGTCCGACCGCCTCTATCGCGTGGTGCGGCAAGCCTCGAAGGACACCGGCAAACAGGTGCGCCTCGACATCACCGGCGGCCGGATCGAAATGGACCGCGGCGTACTGGATCGCATGACGCCTGCGTTCGAGCATCTGCTGCGCAACTGCGTTGCGCACGGCATCGAATCGGCGGCCCTGCGCGAGAAGGCCGGCAAGGATCCGAGCGGCCTCATCAACATCGAGCTGCACCACGAAGGCAACGACGTGTCGGTGAGCTTCCGCGACGACGGCGGCGGACTCGACTACCCACGCATCACCGAACGCGCGGTGGCCCTCGGCCTGATCGCGCCGGGCCGGCAGCCCACGCCTGCGGAAGCGGCCGAGTTCATCTTCCAGCCCGGCTTCTCGACCGCGACCCAGGTTTCCGAACTGGCCGGGCGCGGCATCGGCATGGACGTGGTGCGCTCCGAGGTGGCCGCGCTCGGCGGCCGCATCGAAACCCATTCGTCGGCGGTAGAGGGCACCACCTTCAAGCTGGTGCTGCCGCTGACCACCGCCGTGACGCACGTGGTGATGCTGCGCGCAGGGAACGTCTCGATCGGCGTGCCGTCGAGTCTGGTCGAGCTGGTGCAGCGCACCGGCGCATCGGATCTCGAGTCGGCCTACCTCAACCAGAGCTTTCCGTTCGGCGGCGAGCAGGTGCCGTTCTTCTGGGCCGGTGCCTTGCTGCAGGCGAGTACGCGCAGCGAGCGCAGTACCAGCAAGACCAACGTGGTGGTGGTCGTGCGCAGCGCGGCCCAACGCGTGGCGCTGCACGTGGACGAAGTGCTTGGCAACCAGGAAGTGGTGGTCAAGAACCTCGGCCCGCAACTCTCACGGCTGCCCGGCATGGCCGGCATCTCGGTGCTGGCGTCCGGCGCGGTTGCGCTGATCTACAACCCGGTGGCGTTGGCCGCGGTGCATGGCGATCAGGCGCGCAGCCTGCAGGGCACGGCCGCCCCCGGCGCGGCGCCGCGTGCGGATGCCCAGGTCAACCTGCCCGTGGAGGTCGAATCGCAAACGCCGCCGGTGGTACCACTGGTGCTCGTGGTGGACGACTCGATCACGGTGCGGCGCGTGACGCAGCGTCTGCTGCAGCGCGAAGGCTACCGTGTGTCGCTCGCGGCCGACGGCCTGCAGGCGCTCGAACGCCTGCAGCAGGAGCGTCCGGCGGTGGTGTTGTCCGACATCGAAATGCCGCGCATGGATGGCTTCGACCTGGCACGGAACATCCGCGCCGATGCATCGCTGGCCGGCCTGCCGATCATCATGATCACCTCGCGCATCGCCGAGAAGCACCGCGAGCATGCCAAGCAGCTGGGCGTGAACCACTACCTCGGCAAGCCCTATTCGGAAGAGGAACTGCTGCGGCTGGTGCGCAGCTTCACCGAAGAGACGGCGGCGTTCGCTGCGGCGGCCTGATCTGCAGCGCCCGGAAGCGGGAGCGGGCAGCTGCTATTTTGGCGGCGCGCCCGTTGCCGTGTTGCGCACCACCCCATAGCGCAGCAAGGTGCGCTCGCGCGCCTCGGCGTGGTCGACCACCGGCTTGGGATAGTTCTCGCCGAGCGTGACGCCGGCCGCCTGCAGCTCGAGCGGGCGTGCCGTCCAGGGCGCATGGATCTCGGCGTTCGAGAGCCCGGCGAGTTGCGGCAAATAGCGCCGGATGAACTTGCCCTCGGGGTCGAAGCGCTCGCTCTGCGTCACCGGGTTGAAGATGCGGAAGTAGGGCTGCGCATCGCAACCGCTGGAACTCGCCCATTGCCAGCCGCCGTTGTTCGACGAGAGCTCGAAGTCGTTCAGGTGTTCGGCAAAGTACGCTTCGCCACGGCGCCAGTCCAGCCCCAGATCCTTGCAGAGAAAGCTGGCCACCACCATGCGCAGGCGGTTGTGCATGTACCCGCTCTGCTGGATCTGCAGCATGGCCGCGTCGACCAGCGGGTAGCCGGTTCGGCCCTGGCACCAGGCGTCGAACAGCGCATCGGCATGCTTGCCGTGGTGCCAGACGATCTTGTCGTACGCGGGCCGGAAGCTCTTGCCCGCTGCCACCTGCGGGTGGTGCGCCAGCACCTGAAAGTAGAAATCGCGCCAGATCAGCTCGCCCAGCCAGGTCGCGGCGCCGCTGTCGGCCTGGAGCGAGAGCTGGTGCGCCACGCCGGCCATCTGCCGGATCGACACGGTGCCAAAGCGCAGGTGCACACCCAGGTAGCTCGGGCCGCGCACCGCGGGGTAGTCGCGCGCGGCCTGGTAGCGGTCGATGCGCTGGAAGAAGTCGTCGAACAGTGCTGCGCCGCCCTGCGCTCCCGTCGGGATATCGAGCTGGGCCAGGTTGCTGGGTGCGAAACCGATGTCCTGAAGCGTCGGCACCGGCATGCGCAGCGCGTCGGGCGGTGCCACCAGCGCATCGGCATAACCGCGCGAGGGGTAGGGCTTGAGGTAGAACGCGTCCACCGTGGCGAGCCAGGCGCGCTTGTAGGGCGTGAAGACGGTGTAGGGCTGGCCGGTTTTGGTGAGCAACTCGTCGCGCTCGAAGATCGCCTGGTCCTTGTAGGTGTGGAAAGCCACGCCGGCGTTGGCCAGCGCGCCCAGCACCTGGGCATCGCGCGCCAGGGCGGCCGGCTCGTCGTCGCGGTTCGCGAACACCGCCTGCACGTCGAGCGAACGGGCCAGCTGTGCGATCTCTTCCTCGGCCACCGCATGCCGCACGATCAGCCCGCCGCCGAGCCGGCGCAGCTCGGCGTCGAGCTCGACCAGCGATTCGCGGATGAACTCCACGCGCCGGTCGACCCTCGGCAGGGGGTCGAGGATCGCGCGGTCGAACACGAACACGCACACCACCTGGCGGCAGGCACGCAGCGCGTGATAGAGCGCCGCGTTGTCATCGATCCGCAGGTCGCGGCGAAACCACATCAGCCCCTTGGGATAGATCTTGTCGACGGCAAGTAAAATCGGCGGCATGAGCTCCGATTCTGCCCCGATGAACCTGACGCATCACTTCCTGATCGCGATGCCGGGGCTGCAAGACGAGACCTTCGCGCGCAGCGTGATCTATCTCTGCGAGCACAGCGAGCGCGGCGCGCTCGGCCTGGTGATCAACAAGCCCAGCGACATCAACCTCAAGGTGCTGTTCGAAAAGGTCGAACTGCATCTGTCGCGCCCCGAGTTCGGCGAGGCGCCGGTGTTCCAGGGCGGCCCGGTGCAGACCGAGCGCGGCTTCGTGCTGCACGAGCCGGTGGTCGCCAACGCACCGGACAGCAAGGAGCTGGTCTACGCATCGACCATGACGATTCCGGGCGGCCTTGAAATGACCACCTCCAAAGACGTGCTCGAGGCCCTGGCCACCGGCTCGGGCCCGCGCAAGGTGCTGGTCTCGCTCGGCTACTCGGCCTGGGAGCAGGGCCAGCTCGAGTCGGAGCTGGCCGAGAACAGCTGGCTTACCGTGGGCGCCGACCCGGCGGTGATCTTCGACACGCCGGTCGAGCAGCGCTACGACCGCGCGCTCATGCTGCTCGGCCTGGAAGCGTGGAAGCTCACCCCCCATGCGGGGCATGCGTAGTGGTTGCTCGCACTCCTCAGCGGGTGGATCAATGAGCAGTCCGGCAACGCCTGAAAAGGCTGCCGTTTCCGTTCCTTCCCACTTCCAGAGTTTCCTGGCCTTCGACTATGGCCAGAAGCGCACCGGCGTCGCCAGTGGCAACCGCCTGCTCAAGACCGCATCGCCACAAGCCACCATCAAGGCCGAGGGTGATGCGCGCTTCGCCCAGGTCGAAGCCCGCATCCGCGAATGGCAACCCGATGCGCTGGTGGTCGGCGTGCCCTATCACCCCGATGGCGCGCGCCACGAGAACACCGACAAGGCGCAGCGTTTCGCTCGCCAGCTGCACGGCCGCTTCAAGCTGCCGGTGTACGAAGTCGACGAGCGCTACAGCACCACCGAGGCGATCGCCTCGGGCGCGCGCGATGCCGACGCCGCCTCGGCCTGCATCATCCTGGAGCAATTTTTGAGGAACCTCCCGTGAGCAAGATTCCCGACGCCGAGGCGCTCTACACCGCGCTGCTGTCCGGCGTGAAAACGCTGATGCGCGCCGACACCCGGCTGGTCGGCATCACCTCCGGCGGCGCCTGGCTGGTCGAGCGGCTGCAGAAAGACCTGGGCCTGGCCGGTGCGCCCGGCATCATTTCGTCGGCCATGCACCGCGACGACTTCGCACGGCGCGGTCTCTCGGCCAGCGCGCAGACCGCGCTGCCGTTCGACGTGAACGGCGCCGACGTGCTGCTGCTCGACGACGTGCTGTATACCGGCCGCACCATCCGCGCGGTGCTCAACGAGCTGTTCGATTTCGGCCGGCCGGCCTGCGTGCGGCTGGCGGTGCTGGTCGACCGCGGCGGGCGCGAGCTGCCGGTGGCTGCAGACTTTGCCGCAACGCAGCTGACCCTGCCCGACACCCAACTGCTCGCACTCGCCCGCAGCGAGAGCGGCGCCTTCAGCCTCCAGGTCGAGGACAACACCTGATGCTCTACAAGCGCAACCCCCAGCTCAACAAGAACGGCGAGCTGCTGCACCTGCTGTCGATCGAAGGCCTGCCGAAAGACATCGTCACGCACATCCTCGACACCGCGGCCAACTTCACCAGCGTGAGCGACCGCGAGGTCAAGAAGGTGCCGCTGCTGCGCGGCAAGAGCGTGTTCAACCTGTTCTTCGAGAACTCGACGCGCACGCGCACCACCTTCGAGATCGCGGCCAAGCGCCTCTCGGCCGACGTGATCAACCTCGACATCGCGCGCTCCTCGGCCACCAAGGGCGAGTCGCTGCTCGACACCATCGCCAATCTCTCCGCGATGGCGGCCGACCTGTTCGTGGTGCGGCACAGCGAATCGGGCGCACCCTACCTGATCGCGCAGCATGTCGCTCCCCACGTGCATGTGGTCAACGCTGGCGACGGGCGCCACGCGCACCCGACGCAGGGGCTGCTCGACATGTACACGATCAGGCACTACAAGAAGGACTTCGCGAACCTCACGGTCGCGATCGTCGGCGACGTGCTGCACTCGCGCGTGGCGCGCTCCGACATCCATGCACTCACCACGCTCGGCTGCGCGGAAGTCCGTGTCGTGGGCCCCAAGACGCTGGTGCCGGCCGACATGGCACAGATGGGCGTGCGCGTTTGCCACACGCTCGAAGAGGGCATCAAGGGCTGCGACGTGGTCATCATGCTGCGCCTGCAGAACGAGCGCATGAGCGGCGCGCTGCTGCCGTCGTCGCAGGAGTTCTTCAAGACCTACGGGCTCACGCAGGAGAAGCTGCAACTGGCCAAGCCGGACGCGATCGTGATGCATCCGGGCCCGATCAACCGCGGCGTCGAGATCGATTCGGCCGTGGTCGACGGCAAGCAGAGCGTGATCCTGCCGCAGGTCACTTTCGGGATCGCGGTGCGCATGGCCGTGATGAGCATCGTGGCGGGAACAGACGCATGAACATCCTCATCACCAACGGCCGCGTCGTCGATCCGGCTTCGGGCTTCGACAAAAAGGCGTCGATCGCGATTGCCAACGGCGCCATCGCGGCCATTGACGACATTCCAGGTGATTTCAAGGCCGGGCGCACGATCGACGCGTCCGGCTGCGTCGTCGCGCCGGGCCTGGTCGATCTCGCCGCACGCCTGCGCGAGCCCGGCTACGAGCACGAAGGCATGCTCGACAGCGAGATGGCCGCGGCGGTCGCGGGTGGCGTGACCAGCCTGGTGTGCCCGCCCGACACCGATCCGGTGCTCGACGAGCCGGGCCTGATCGAGATGCTGCGCTTCCGCGCCGAAAAACTGAAGGGCGCGCGCCTGTTCCCGCTCGGCGCGCTCACGCGCGGCCTGGCCGGCGACGTGCTGACCGAAATGGCAGCGCTCACCGAGGCCGGCTGCATCGGCTTCAGCCAGGCCGACGTCGCGCTGGCCGACACGCAGGTGCTGCAGCGTGCCTTGCTCTACGCCAGCACCTTCGGCCACACCGTCTGGCTGCGCCCGCAGGATCGCGATCTCGGCAAGGGCGTCGCTGCCAGCGGCCCGCTCGCCACGCGGCTGGGCCTCGCCGGTGTGCCGGTGGCGGCGGAAACCATCGCGCTGTTTACCATCATCGAACTCATGAAGAGCACCGGCGCGCGCGTTCACGTGTGCCGGCTTTCGAGCGCGGCCGGCGTGCAGCTGGTGCGCGAGGCCAAGGCGGCCGGCCTGCCGCTCTCGGTCGACGTCAGCATCAATTCGCTGCACCTCACCGACGTCGACATCGGATTCTTCGACAGCAAGGCCCGGCTGAACCCGCCGCTGCGGCAGCAGCGCGACCGCGATGCGCTGTCGGCCGCGCTGGCCGACGGCACCATCGATGCGCTGGTGTCCGACCACACGCCGGTCGAGGCCGATGCCAAGACGCTGCCGTTCGCCGAAAGCGAAGCCGGCGCCACCGGGCTCGAGCTGCTGCTGCCGCTCGCTCTGCAGTGGGGCGAGCGCAGCGGCGCCGGCCTGCGCCGTGCGCTCGAGGTCGTGACCAGCGCGCCGGCCCGCCTGATCGGCAAGGCCGGCATCGGCCAGCTCGCGGCCGGCGGCAAGGCCGATCTCTGCGTGTTCGATGCCGATCACGAATGGCAGGTTCAACCCGAAGCCCTGCGCAGCCAGGGCAAGAGCACGCCGTTCGCCGGCTATGCGCTGCGGGGCCGGGCGCGCTTCACGCTCGTGGGCGGCCGCGTAGTCCACGAAGCCTGATCGCCAATGAGTAATCTGTCAGCCTGCTGGAAGCTGTTGCGTGCCATCGCGCATGCGTTGTCGGGCTGGTGGATCATCCGCAGCACCTTCGACCGGCTGACGCCGCAGCAGCGCGGTGAAAGGGTGCGGCGCTGGGCGCGCGAGATGCTCGAAGTGCTCGGCATCCGGCTCGTCGTGCAGGGCACGCCGGCAGCGCAGGGCCCGATGCTGCTGGTGTGCAACCACATCTCGTGGCTCGACATCCTTGCGATCCATGGGGCACAACACGTGCGCTTCGTGTCCAAGGCCGAAGTCAGGCGCTGGCCGCTGATCGGCTCGCTTGCCACCGGGGCCGGCACGCTCTACATCGAGCGCGAACGGCGTCGCGACGCGGTGCGCGTGGTACACCACATGACCGAGGCGCTGCGCAACGGCGACCTGGTGGCGATCTTTCCCGAAGGCACCACCAGCGACGGTCACGGGCTGCTGCCGTTTCACGCCAACCTTTTGCAGGCCGCGATCTCGTCGGGAACGCCGGTACAGCCGGCGGCCTTGCGTTTCGCCGATGCCGCCACGGGTGAGAGCAGCACCGCGGCGCGCTACATCGACGACGACAGTCTCGCAACCTCGCTCTGGCGCACGCTGCGGGCGCCGCCGTTGCTGGCCATCGTGCGTTTTGGCGAACCCCAGTCCGCGCAGGGCCGCGAGCGCCGCGCCTGGGCCCGGTCGCTGCACGAGGATGTCCAGCAGCTGCGGCGCGAAACCCTGTCGTGACCCGCCAAAAAAACAGCGCCCCGAGGGGCGCTGTGTAACGACGCAGTGATGCGCCGGGAGGAGGAATCTGTTGGGGCGCTCTCTGTCTCAGAGAATTCCGAAGACCTTCAGGCCGATGATCACGACGATCGGCACGCCGCAGAGCCAGAGGATGATGCTTTTCATGAAGGTCTCCGGTGTGTTGATGTGAGTGCAGCTTAGGTCGACCCCGCGCAGCCGCTGCCAGCCAATGCAATCCACCCGCGTCGGCGGGTGCCTACATCACATCACCGTGGCGTGCGGGTGCAGCGGGTGCGCCAGCGTGTCGGCGATCAGGCGCAGAGCGTGGTCGCATTCGTCTCGCGACATCGGCCCGCCCAGGCAGATGCGCACCGCTTCGGGCGGCATGCCGTCGGTCGAGAATGCGGCACTCGCCACCACGCCGACGTTCTGGCTGCGCAGGTACGACGCGAACTCGACCGTACTCCAGGCCGACGACAGCGGCAGCCACAGGTGGAAGCCCTCGGGCTGCGCCTCGATGCCGTGCGCACCCAGATGCCGCGCGGCGAGCGCCTGGCGCGCTGCCGACTCGTTGCGCACGGCCTGCAGCATCGCCTCGGCCGTGCCGTCCTCGACCCAGAGCGTGGCCATTGCATTGGTGATCGGCGAAGCCATCACGGTGGTGGCACGCAGGGCGCCGGCCAGCCGCTGCGACTGCCGCGCGCTCGGCGAGCGCACATACGCGCTGCGGAGGCCCGCGCCCAGCGTCTTCGAGAAACCCGTGATGTAGTAGGTGAGGTCGGGCGCCAGCGTCGCGATGGTCGGCGGCATCTGGCGCGGCAACAGGCCGTAGGCGTCGTCCTCGATGATCGGAATGGCATAACGCAGCGCGATGTCGGCCAGCGCTTCGCGGCGCCCGCGCGAGATGGTCGCCGTGGTGGGGTTGTTCAGCGTCGGGTTGACGTACAGCGCCTTCGGCTTGAGCGTCTTGCAGGCGTGCTCGAAGGATTCGCCCATCGGCCCTTCGCCGTCGAGCGGCAGTGCGTGCAGCTGGATGCCGAGTTGCGTGGCGATGGCCTTCACGCCCGGGTAGGTCAGCGCTTCGACGCAGATCAGCTCGCCCGGCCGTGCCAGCTGCGAAAACAGCGCGGCCAGCACGCTGTGGATGCCGGGGCACACCAGCATCTGGTCGAGCCGGCAGTCGGGTACGCGCGGGCGAATCCACTGCATGCCGGCCTCGCGGTCGCGCGCTGTACCGCCGAAGTCCTGGTAGCGCAGCAGGTCGTACAGATCGCAGTCGGCCAGGATGTGGCTCGCGCTGTCGTGCATGCGTTCCAGCAGCGCCGCGTCCTGCGGCTCGGGCGGCAGGTTCATCGTCATCTCGGCGCCGCTGCCGCCGCGCAGCGGCAGGCTCGGGCTGCTGCCGCGGATGAAGGTGCCGGTGCCGGCGCGCGAATCGATCAGCCCTCGCTTGCGTGCCTCGGCGTAGCCGCGCGCCACCGTCGTGTAGTTGAGGTCGAGCGCCAGCGCCAGGTCGCGCAAGGTGGGCAGCTTGTCGCGCGCGGTGAGGCGGCCGCTGCGGATGTCGTCGGCAATCAGGTCGGCCAGCAGCAGGTAGGCCGGCTTGTCGCTGGAATCGATGCGCTTGCGCCAGGGCTGGGTGAGGTTGTGGGGCATGAAGTTGATCGCATGAGTTGATTGCATGGCGATGTCATTCATCGATGCAGGAACCGTGCCTCACCCATAGACCGGTTGTGCATGGATCGAGTGCGCTTCGCGCCATTGATCGGGTGCATTGATTGCATCGAAAACGCCTCATTAGCGTGCCATGCGGGGCCGTCGAAGCGTCATTCCAGCGCCTTTCGCAGTCCTCGAAAAATTTTCGGCGGCTGCATTGCGCGCCATTGCTGGTTGATCGCAGATTGATCGCATGAATGCGGTTTTTCGGTGGCACAGAGCGTGCGGAAAGTGGGGGCGCGCAACACCTCATTCACCTGTTTCATTCCACGGAGTACCGCATGCCCAAAGTCACCAAAGCCCCGAACGTTGCCGGCGAACACCTTGTCGACTACGAAGAAAAAGTCTTCGAGGACGTCAAGGCCGAGCCCGGCGAGAAAGCCCTGGTCACCTTCCATACCGTGGCCTTCGAAGGCTCGATCGGCTTCGTCAACCTGCTGCAGGCCACGCGCCTCAAGCGCAAGGGCTACGAGACCTCGGTGCTGCTCTACGGGCCGGGCGTCACGCTCGGCGTGCAGCGCGGCTTTCCGACGCTCGGCGACGAAGCCTTTCCCGGCCACCAGAACTTCAACAAGCAGATCGTCAAGTTCATGGAGGAGGGCGGCAAGGTCTATGCCTGCCGCTTCGCGCTGCAGGCGTTGTACGGTCATGGCGAAGGCTCGCTGATTCCCGGCATCACGCCGATCAGCCCGCTCGACGTGCTCGACATCGTGCTGCTGCACAAGAAGGCCGGCGCGGTCGTCATCGACACCTGGACGCTGTGAGATGACCATCGTTCGCGCCGCTGCCGTCCAGATCGCGCCCGACCTGGAGAACGAGGACGGCACCTTGCACAAGGTGTGCGAGGCCATCGATCAGGCCGCGTCCAGGGGCGTGCAACTCATCGTGTTCCCCGAGACCTTCCTGCCCTACTACCCGTACTTCTCGTTCGTGCAGCCGCCCGTGCTGCAGGGGCCGGCCCACATCCGGCTGATGGAGCGCGCGGTGGTGGTGCCGGGGCCGGTGACGCTGGCCGTGGCCGAGCGGGCGCGCGCCCAGGGCATGGTGGTGGTGCTCGGCGTGAACGAGCGGGACCACGGCAGCCTCTACAACACGCAATTGGTGTTCGACGCCGACGGCAGCCTGCAGCTCAAGCGCCGCAAGATCACGCCGACGTACCACGAGCGGATGATCTGGGGCCAGGGCGACGCAGCCGGGCTCAAGGTGGTCGACACCCGGGTCGGCCGCGTCGGCGCGCTGGCCTGCTGGGAGCACTACAACCCGCTCGCGCGCTATGCGCTGATGGCGCAGCACGAAGAAATCCACTGCGCGCAGTTTCCCGGCTCGCTGGTCGGCCCGATCTTCGCGGAGCAGATGGAAGTGACCATCCGCCACCATGCGCTGGAGTCGGGCTGCTTCGTGGTCAACGCCACGGGCTGGCTCACCGACGCGCAGATCACCGCCATCACGCCCGATGCGGGCCTGCAGAAGGCGCTGCGCGGCGGCTGCCACACCGCAATCGTCTCGCCCGAAGGCAAGCACCTGGCCACGCCGCTCACCGAAGGCGAGGGCATGGTCGTCGCCGACCTCGACATGGCGCTCATCACCAAGCGCAAACGCATGATGGATTCGGTCGGCCACTACGCGCGGCCCGAGCTGCTGAGCCTGGCCATCAACGACCGGCCGGCGGCCACGACCTTCGCCATGCCGGCGGCCGCGCCTCTTTGTTCTTCCACCTCTTCCCCCGGGAGCACCCACCATGACCACGACCACCAACCCGTCGAGCCGCCAGTTGATGACCGAGTTGCAGTCCTTCGGGTTGCGGCTCGCTGACACCGGCGCGGGGGTTGCCAGCCGCCGAGGCGGCGCCGGGCCGTCCGACCACAAGGCCGTGACCATCGACGGCCACACGATCATGGTGCCGGTGCACACATCGACCGCCTGGCACTCGCCGTTCACGGCCCAGGCACCGGATGCGATGGGTGTCAGCACGATCACGCGCGGCACGATCCCGATTGCCAGCATCAGCTTTCCGAAGCAGCCGCGCTTCTATAGCATGCAGACCTTCGACGGCGTGCCGTATTCGCACATCGCGACGCTGCACGGCGCCGACGTGCTCGCCACCACGGTGCTGCAAACCTGCATCCGCTACGAGAGCCGCAAGAAGACCTGCAAGTTCTGCGCGATCGGCCAGTCGCTCGCGGCCGGCCGCACCGTGGCGCGCAAGACGCCCGAGCAGCTCGCCGAGGTGGCGCGCGCCGCGGTGCTGCTCGATGGTGTCAAGCACATGGTGCTGACCACCGGCACGCCCAACGCCACCGACCGCGGCGCGAAGATCCTGTGCGAGAGCGCGTTCGCGATCAAGGCCGCGGTAGACCTGCCCATCCAGGGCCAGTGCGAGCCGCCCGATGACGACCAGTGGTTCCACCGCATGCACGCGGCCGGCATCGACACGCTCGGCATGCACCTCGAAGTGGTCACGCCCGAAGTGCGCCAGCGCATCATGCCGGGCAAGGCCAGCGTGCCGATCTCGCGCTACATGAGCGCCTTCGAGGCAGCAGTCGGCGTGTTCGGCCGCGGCCAGGTCAGCACCTACATCCTGGCCGGGCTCGGCGACACGCCCGAAGCGATCCTCGAGATCTGCGACAGGTTGCTGGCACTCGGCGTGTATCCGTTCGTGGTGCCGTTCGTGCCGATCAGCGGCACGCCGCTGGAAGACCATCCGGCCCCGTCGCCCGCGTTCATGAAGTCGATCCTGCAGCCGCTGGGCCAGAGCCTGTCGGCCGCGCAACTCAAGTCGAGCGACATCAAGGCCGGCTGCGGCAAATGCGGCGCGTGTTCTTCGCTCTCCGTGTACGAGAACTGAGCCATGTCGTGCATCGATGACACCGTCGAGCCGGTCGTGCAGTACGCGCCCGTCGAATTCCTCGTGCGCGAGGCAGCGCAGGCCTGGGAGCGCGACGGTGCGTACGTGTTGCGCCGCGCCGTGTTCTGCATCGAACAGGGCATCTTCACGGGCGACGACCGCGACGCGATCGATGACACGGCGCAGTTGCTCGTGGCGATGTCGTGTATCGGCGGCATGCCGGATCAGGTGGTCGGCACGGTGCGCATCCATTCGCCGGCACCGGGCCTCTGGTGGGGGTCGCGGCTGGCGGTGCACCCGGCGTTCCGCAGCCAGGGGCATCTGGGGGCTACGCTGATTCGGCTCGCGGTGTCGCGCGCACATGCGCAAGGCTGCGAGACCTTCCTGGCGCATGTGCAGTCGCAGAATGTGCCGCTGTTCCGCAAGCTCGGGTGGCATTCGCTGGGCGAACTGGCCATCCACGGCCGGGCGCACACCGAAATGCAGGCCGATCTTGGCCGCTACCCGCCGTGCCACGATGCCGTCAGCGGCTTCGTCTCGCGAGCCAGGAGCGCGGCGTGACCTTGTCGCAACTCACGTCGGCCTTGCGCGAGAGCCGGGGCTTTGCGCACAAGCGCGACATCAGCGACATCGTCTCCGCGCTCGGCCAGGCCCTGCCGGGCGGCATCGATGCGCTGGCGCAGGCGGTGCCGGTGGGCGACGACTGTGCGGCCATCCCCGACGGCCAGGGCGGCTACCTGCTGTTCGCCATCGAAGGCCTGGTCGAGGACTTCATCGAGCGCATGCCCTGGTTCGCCGGCTACAGCAGTGTGATGGTCAACGTGAGCGACATCTATGCGATGGGCGGTCGTCCGACCGCGGTGGTCAATGCGCTCTGGAGCGCCGGCATGGATCCGGCCGGCGAGATGCTCAAGGGCATGGCCGAAGCCTCTGCGAAGTACGGCGTGCCGATCGTCGGCGGCCACAGCAACAACAGGAGCGCGCGGCCGCAGCTTGCGGTCGCGATCCTCGGCCGTGCACGGAGGCTGCTGAGCAGCTTCGCGGCAAGGCCCGGCGACCGGCTCGTGATGGCGGTCGACCTGCGCGGCGCCTACCAGGAGCCGTTTCCGTACTGGAATGCGTCGACCACGGCGCCCGCGGCGCGGCTGAGGGCGGATCTGGAACTGCTGCCCGCGTTGGCCGAGGCTGGCCTCTGCGATGCGGCCAAGGACATCAGCATGGCCGGTGCCGTCGGCACCGCGTTGATGCTGCTCGAATGCTCGCAGGCCGGCGCGGTGATCGACGTCGACGCCATGCCCCGGCCGGCCGGCGTGCCGCTGCTGCGCTGGCTCACCTCGTTCCCGAGCTACGGCTTCGTGCTCAGCGTGCGTCCGGACAAGGTCGATGCCGTGCGCTCGCGTTTCATCGCGCGCGGCCTGGCCTGCGCCGCGGTGGGCGAGGTCGACGACTCGCGCACCTTGGTGCTGCGCCGGGGCGGCGAGCACGCGCTGCTATGGGATCTGAACCGCGACGCTTTCATCGGCGAGGCGACCGCCCATGCCTGAGCGCGCCCTGAAGATCGGCCTGCTCACCCACTCGGTCAACCCGCGTGGCGGGGTCGTCCACACCCTTGAACTCGCGCACGCGCTGCACGATGCGGGGCACGACGTGACGGTGATGGCACCGGCGGCGCCGGGGCAGCGCTTTTTCCGGCCGGTGCGCTGCGCCACGCACCTGATCCCCGTGGGCGGCACGCCGCACGACATGGTCGAGATGGTGGGCACGCGCATCGAGGCCTTCACCGCGCACCTGTCGGCGCTGCTGGACAAAACGCGTTTCGACGTACTGCACACGCACGATCCGATCGGCGGCAACGCGCTGGCCAACCTGCAGGACGACGGCCTCATCGAGGGCTTCGTGCGCACCGTGCATCACCTCGAGGTGTTCGACTCGCCGCAACTGATGTTCTGGCAGGCGCGGGGATTCCGGCGTGCACGGCAGGTGTTCTGCGTGAGCCGGCTGTGGCAGGACATCCTGGCGCGCCAGCACGGCGTCGATGCCGCCGAAGTGGGAAACGGCGTCGACACCCGGCGCTTCAGCCCGCAGATGCAGCCGGAAGACGCCGCGCTCGCGCAGCGCCTGGGCGTGCGCACCAATGCGCCCGTCATCGTCGCCGTCGGCGGCGTGGAGGAGCGCAAGAACACGCTACGGCTGCTGCAGGCGTTCGTGCTGCTGCGCAGCCGGCGGCCCGATGCGCAGCTCGTCATCGCCGGCGGCGCGAGCCTGCTCGACCATGCGCGCTACACGCGTGAGTTCAAGGCATTCGCACAGGCCAGCGGCATCGCCGTGGGCCCCGAGCAGCCGCTGCTGCTGACCGGCCCGTTGGCCGATACCGACATGCCCGGCCTCTACCGGCTCGCCGATGTGGTCGCGATGCCCTCGCTCAACGAAGGCTTCGGACTTGTCGTGCTGGAGGCGCTGGCGAGCGGCGTGCCGGTGGTGGTGTCGCGCATTGCGCCGTTCACCGAGTACCTGGAAGACGGCGATTGCGAATGGGCCGACCCGCAGCACGCCGCTTCCATCGCCGAAGCGCTCGAACGCGCACTGCTGCACGTCGATTCGGCGGCCGTCGCGCGTTCGGCTGCGCGCCTGGCCCGGCGCTTCAGCTGGGCCGCGAGCGCTGAGCGCCATGCGCTGCTCTACCGCCAGGGCCTGGCCTCGACGCTTCCAAGGCAGGCTACTGCCGCCTGCTGAACCACCAACCAGAGACCGTCGCCATGCCCGTCATGCATTTCCACGTCCGCTGGCCCGACCAGAGCGAAACGCGCTGCTATTCGCCGTCGCTGGTGGTGGCGGACTACCTCACGCCCGGTGCCAGCTACCCGCTGCCCGATTTCCTCCAGCGTACGCGCGACGCACTCGGCATCGCTTCCGAACGCGTGCGCGCGAAGTACGGCTTCGCCTGCGCGCAGGCGCTCGGCCAGCTCGCGGAGATCGAGCACATCGCCAGCCGCTTCGGCGGCCAGGCCGATGCGCAGGTCACCGTGACAGCGTTCGACTGATCCACACCCTTGTTCCCGAGGCTTCCATGTCCACCACCACCCACTACAGCGTCGTCATCATCGGCGGCGGCCAGTCCGGCCTGTCCCTGAGCCACTGCCTGCAGCAGCGCGGCATCGACCATCTCGTGATCGAAAAGCGCAGCCTGGTTCACAGCTGGCGTACCCAGCGCTGGGACTCGTTCTGCCTGGTCACGCCCAACTGGCAGTGCAACCTGCCAGGCTGGTCGTACAGCGGCAGCGATCCGCACGGCTTCATGGTCAAGGACGAGATCAACGCCTGGCTGGCTGGCTTCGTCGAGCAGGTGCAGGCACCGGCGCTCGAAGGCGTAACGGTGCAGAAGGTTTCGCGCGCCGGCGCCGCCGACATGTTCCTGGTCGAGACCACGGCCGGGCATTTCACCGCCGGCCAGGTGGTCGTGGCCTCGGGCGGCTATCACAAGCCCGTGGTGCCGCGCATGGCCGAGCGGCTGCCGGCCACGGTCGTGCAGTACCACTCGGCCCAGTACCGCAATCCGGCGCAACTGCCCGAGGGCGCGGTGCTCGTGGTGGGCTGCGGCCAGTCGGGCGCGCAGATTGCGGAAGACCTGCACCTGGCCGGCCGCAAGGTGTTCCTGGCGACCGGCAACGCGCCGCGCTGCGCGCGCTTCTACCGCGGCAAGGACGTGGTCGACTGGCTGGCCGACATGAACTACTACGACATGCCCGTCACCTCGCACCCGCTGCGCGAAGGCGTGCGCGACAACACCAACCACTACGTGACCGGCCGCGACGGTGGGCGCGACATCGACCTGCGCCGATTCGCGCTCGAAGGCATGGAACTGTTCGGCCTGCTGACCGGCATGGAAGGCGACGCGCTGCAGTTTCAGCCCAACCTGCGCGAGCACCTCGATCACGCGGATCAGATCTTCAATGGCATCAATGCGTCGATCGACAAGTACATCGCCGCGAACGGCATCGAGGCACCGCCCGGCGGGCCCTATATGCCGGTATGGGAGCCGGAAGAAGAGCGCACCACACTGAGCCTGCGCGCATCGGGCATCACCAGCGTGGTCTGGTGCATCGGCTTCCTGCCCGATTTCGCCTGGGTCGACGCCCCGGTCTTCAACGGCCGCGGCGACCCGGTGCATCTGCGCGGCGTGACGCGGGAGCCGGGCCTGTATTTTCTCGGTCTGCCGTGGCTGCACACCTGGGGCTCGGGTCGCTTCTCGGGCGTGGCGCGGGATGCGGACCATCTGGCGGAGCGGATTGCGGCGCGGCGCCCGGGTGGCGCGGCTGCGGTCGTCGCGGTCCAGGCGGCGGCCGCCTCAGCCTGACGCAGGGGCGCCCGCGCCCGGGGCTTTTTTGAGAAGCGACTTCAGCTTTCTCTTGGCGACCCTCAACTTGTTTCGCACATAGAGGTTTCGCAGGTCGGACGCCATCAGTGCGAGATAAGGGTTTCGTTGGGACGCCCCCTGCTTCTTCTCGTTGCGGATCAGCTGGATGGACTCGACCAGATAGTGGAAGGCATGCGGCCGGTCGACATATTGCTCCCAGGCCTCGCGTGCCCGGCGGCCAAGTTCTGCATAGGGTTTGTCGGCCAGTATTCGCGGAAGCTCGTCGAGCTGGCTCTCTTTCACCCGGATGCTGAACGTGTCCCAGGGAATGAAGGGCGGCGCAACCCAGTCGTCCGAAATGATCACGGGGCAGCGCCCCAGTTCCATCGCTTCGAACAGGCGGTAGGTGCTCGGGCCAATACCCCGGGGCGCGAGGATGAAGCGGCTGCGTGCGCAGGTTTCGACGTACTCGGTCTCGTAGCGGGCGCGCTCCTCGGGCCCCAGCTGCCATGCGTAGCGGCCGGCCGTGTCGACCACCTGCGTGTTCGGAACCTTGGCGTGCAGGATTCGATCGCGCACCGCGCAGTTGTAGGCGCCGACAAATGAATAGAGGAGATCCTGCTCCACCCGCAGGTCGCGGGCATGGGTCACTGCCTTGTTTTCCTCGATGCGCGCCAGGTACACGCCGCCCGCTGACAGTCCGGCCCTGTGATGGGGCGCCCGAATGGAAGGGTAGACCCCTTGCACGAGCGGAAAAGCGTAGTCCCAGTCGTGATACAGATAGGTCTTCTCGGGATGGCGCCGCCGCAGCGGATGCCAGAAGACTCTCTCCATGAACATGTCCTGCCCCGGATGGCCTTCCATGAACAGGATCGCGTGGGCCGAGTCGGGGTCGTCGGTGATCGTATGCTGCCCGTGGACGTCGAGCTTGGCCGACTCGCGCAGCCAATCGGCTGCAAAGTTGCCCCATACGTCTTCAGGGTACGCAGATACAACGTGGAGTTTCATGCTGGATCCTGAGTGAGGGAAGGTGCAGGCAGCATGCTGCCGATGTGCAATGGAGTGGGGTGCCGATCTGGTTTCCCCAGACCCGCAGGTTCGGATCGCGATCGCTTGACGACCGCCTTCGGCGCGACCGCCGACAAAGTGCCTAGAGCGTGTCGCCCTTGCCTTGATCCCGATCCTTGCCAGCCCGCTCCAGGAGCCCCCGCGACATCGGCTCCCCCTCGTCGCGGATCCTTGTCCTGGCGCTGAAGATGTCTTCTGCCTGGATCTGTTCCACGACGATCAGCGGCGACTGGCGCTCCGGCGGTCGCTCAACGGAAGGGTTGCCGCAAGGGCGATCCGTCATGATGATTCGGCCTCTCGCATCCCTGCACTGATTCACCGGGTCGGCGAAGACGGGGGCGAACGCGCCGAAAACTGCGACGCAGGTAAGTAAGCGTAAAGTATTCATGCTCAGATGATAGGCCGTCGCAGCGAGTGCGCAATAGCCAATAGCTGAATACATGGCCTCCCGGCACTATGGCTGGCGGACTATGGCTTGCCGCCAGACAGCTGGCCAAAGCGTTGATAGACGGCAGCCTTGATTTTTCTGATTTCCGTCATCGCATCCGATTTGGGTGGCACCCGGCCCGCGAGAACCGCTATCGCGTGGTCGGCCAGATCTTTCGAGGCCTGGGCGTCTTCCGCACAACGCTGCAACTCCTGCTGACGCTCGCTGTATGGCACCTGGGAAGAGTCCTTCATGAGCGCCTCGCACACGCGAAGCGAAGCCGCTGCGGCGGCCAGGCTCATATGCACACCTGCGCGAACGCGATTGCCGTAGGCGATCTCTTCCTCGTTCCGCAGCTCGGCTTCCTGTGCGGCCGGCGGCAATCCGCCAATGTCTGTCGGCGCGAAATAGGGAACGGCCGACGTGGCGTGGGATCGCCCGCTGATGGCCTGCTCGACCAGGGCCAGCGCCTTTTGGACTGTTCCGAGATCTGGTGATTCCATGACTCCTCCTGTGCTGCAGCGAAATGGCTGCGCGCAGAGAACCTGCGCTGCGACGACCAGCTGGTGCAATACCTTGCATCAGGCGCTCCTGCGTGCTTGTAGGAGGTGGGCCCATTTGCCGCTGAAACCGCCTGCGGTGTGCGGTGAGCCAGCGGCGCTTGCCGAGTCCCGGTCCTGACCTTGTTGGTCGCCGGGTCGTACCCGGAACCTCAATGCGAGCGGATTGCCACCGCTTCAACGGACTCAGCCTGCCAGCCGCCGCCCAGCGCCTTGAATGCACTGACCGCCGCGCGCGCCGACTCCGTTTGCGCTTGCGCTCTCGCATCGGCCACGCGCAGCAGGCTCTCGTCCGCTTGCAGCACCTCGATCAGGCTGACAACACCGCGCTGATAAGCCGCGAACGAGGCACCTCGCACACGACCGAGCGATGCCTCGCCCTGCGCGAGCAATGCGGCTTGTTCTTCACGCTTGACCAGGGCGGAGAAGGCGTTCTCCACGTCTTCTGTCGCACGCAGCGCAGCGAGCCGGAATGCTGCGAGCAACTCCGCGTCCTGCCCCTTGGCGAGTTCGATCTGCGCATCGATGCGCCCGAAGTCGAAAAGCCGCCAGCGCAGGCCGAGCAGGGCCGCAGCCTGACTGGCGCCGCCGGTGAACAGATTGCCGCTGGCCACGGACGTGGCGCTGCCGATCGTTCCTCCCAAGGACAGCTTCGGGTAGTACTCGGCCACGGCCAAGCCGATGCGCGCGTTCGATGCGGCAAGGCGCCGCTCGGCGGCGATCAGGTCGGGCCGACGCCGCAGCAATTCGCCAGGTGAGCCGGCGGCGCCGATGCGCGGCGCAACAGGAATGGCGCCCGCTGCCGCGAGTTCGGCGCGGTGCGCGCCCGGGGCGGCGCCTAGCATCACGTCGAGCGCGTTCATGGCCGCAGCCTCGCCCGCTTCCAGAACTGGTACCGACGCACGGACCTGCGCCAGCGCACCTTCGACCTGCCTCAACTGGAGTTCGGCGGCCAGCCCCTTGCCGTAGAGCAGGTCGATCTTCGACAGCAGGTCCTGCTGTGTGGCAACTTGCCGGCGTGCCACGTCGAGGCGGGCCTGCAGTCCGCGCAGCGTGATGTAGATGTCCGCGGTCTGCGCTGCCACGGTCAGGCGCGTGGCGGCTGCGCCGGCCTCCGATGCCTGGTAGTCGGCCAGCGCAGCTTCGCGTCCCCGACGCAGGCCGCCGAAAATGTCCAGCTCCCAGCTTGCGCCAAGGTTCGCTTCGTAGGCGTTGCCGTAGCGATCGAAGCCTGGCTGCGAGTTCAGAACTCGGCCCAGCGGCGTTTCCACCGACTGGTAGGCCCGGGCGGCTTGTCCGCTGAGGTTGCCCGAGGGCAGCAAAGCTGCATTCGCCGCACCGAGTCCAGCGCGGGCCTGCGCCACGCGGGCAGATGCTTGCGCAAGATCGAGGTTCTGCTTCAGCGCGCTCTCGACATAGCGGGCCAGTTGCGCATCGCCGAACGCGGTCCACCATGCCACTAGCTCGACATTCGCGATTGCCGCCCGCCGGTCAACGGCGGCCTCCCCGACAAAGCGGTCCGGCAAAGTGATGGCTGGCCGGACATAGTCAGGCCCGACAGCGCAACCTGCGAGGAGGCTGAAGAGCAGGGGAATGGCAAGGGTACGTTGAGACATGGCTTTTTCCGGGAGGAGTGACATCGGAATGGCAAACAAGGTGATGTGACTATAATCCATTTTGGTCACTTGTTGTCATCTGTTCGCCGGAGCGGTAAGCTGTCGCCATGAGCAATGCAACCTCTTCTTCCCCTGCCCCGCGGGGGCCGGCCGAGCACGACGTGCGCGCGCAGATCGTCGTCGCGGCAACCGAGCACTTCAGCCGGTACGGTTATGAGAAGACCACGGTTTCCGACCTTGCCAAAGCCATCGGCTTCTCCAAGGCGTACATCTACAAGTTCTTCGAGTCCAAGCAGGCGATCGGCGAAATGATCTGCTCGAACTGCCTGGGCGAGATCGAGGCCGACATCCGCGCGGCGATCGACGGAACTGACCGCCCGCCGGAGAAGCTTCGCCGCATGTTCAAGGCCATTGTCGATTCGGGCCTTCGCCTGTTCTTCCAGGACCGCAAGCTCTACGAGATTGCCACCTCGGCAGCCAGCGAACGCTGGCAGTCGGCCATCGCTCACGAGGCGTGCATCCGGCAACTGCTCGTCGAGGTACTGAAGCAGGGGCGAGACTCCGGCGACTTCGAGCGCAAAACGCCGATCGACGAGACGGCGGCGGCGATCTACCTGGTCGTGCACCCCTATATCAACCCCCTGATCCTGCGGCACAGCTTCGATCACACGGACCATGCGCCAGCGCAGCTGTCCGGCTTGGTGCTGCGCAGCTTGTCGCCATAGAAAAATAAATTCGCTTGTGACCATTGACTGAATTGGTCACTTTTATCAAAATAGGGGTCCTGATCGATTCGTCTATGGGACCCTCATGCATCCGCGCCGCTTCGTTACATCCGCACTTTTCTGCGCCTTGCCATTCGCGTTGGTCGCTTGCGACGACAAGGCACCGCCAGACCCGCGCACCCAAGTGCCGCTGGTGCGCGTCGCTACCGTCCAGGCAGCCGCTTCGGCATCGCGCTCTTTCACCGGCACCGTAGCCGCACGTGTGCAAAGCGACCTGGGATTTCGAGTCTCGGGGAAGGTGCTGGAGCGGCTCGTGGACGCCGGGCAAACAGTCAAGCGTGGGCAGTTGCTCATGCGCATCGACCCCGTCGATCTGAAGCTCGCCGCGCGTGCGCAGTCGGAGGCCGTGGCCGCTGCACGAGCGCGCGCGAAGCAGGCGAGCGACGAAGAGTTGCGCTATCGCGACCTGCGCGGCACCGGTGCAATCTCCGCCTCGGCCTACGACCAGGTCAAGGCCGCGGCGGATGCCGCCCAAGCCCAGCTCAGTGCGGCCGAAGCGCAGTCCGATGTCGCTCGCAATGCCAACCGCTATTCAGAGCTCATTGCTGATTCCGATGGCACGGTGGTCGAAACGCTGGCCGAGCCCGGCCAGGTCGTCAATGCCGGCCAACCGGTGGTTCGTGTGGCGCAGTCCGGGCGCAGGGAGGCCGTGGTCCAGTTGCCCGAAACGATGCGCCCTGCCGTTGGCTCCGGCGGGCAGGCCACGCTCTTTGGCAAGGAAGGCGTCGCCGTGGCCGTGAAGCTCAGGCAGCTCGCTGATGCGGCCGACAAGCTCACGCGCACGTTCGAGGCGCGCTACGTGCTCGAAGGCGAACTGGTCAACGCTCCGCTGGGTGCCACGGTCACGGTTCGCATTTCAGACGGCAAGCCCGCCCAGGCAGGTGGCGTGCAGGTGCCCATCGGCGCCTTGTTCGACACGGGCAAGGCGACGGGCGTGTGGGTCATCGGTGGCGATCCGTCGACGGTGCGCTGGCAGCCGGTGGTTGTCCAGCTTTTGGACTTCGACCGTGCCCAGGTGGCCGGTCAGCTCAAGCAGGGGGATCAAGTCGTCGCGCTCGGCGCGCACCTGCTGCGCGAAGGCGAGCAGGTGCGTGTTGCGACCTCGGCCGCAAAGCAGGTGGTGGGTGGAGCCCACCCATGAGCGAAGGCCGATTCAACCTGTCGGCGCTGGCCGTCCGCGAACGCGCCATCACGTTGTTCTTGATCTGCCTGATCTCGCTGGCGGGCCTGGTTGCGTTCTTCAAGCTCGGCCGGGCGGAAGATCCCGCCTTCACCGTCAAGGTGATGACCATCATCACGGCTTGGCCCGGCGCCACGGCGCAGGAGATGCAGGACCAGGTCGCCGAGAAGCTCGAGAAGCGCTTGCAGGAGTTGCGTTACTACGATCGCGCAGAGACCTACACGCGCCCCGGTCTGGCGTTCACGACCTTGACATTGCTCGACAGTACTCCGCCGGCACAGGTGCAGGAACAGTTCTATCAGGCGCGCAAGAAGGTCGGCGATGAAGCGGGTAACCTGCCCACTGGTGTGATCGGGCCGATGATCAACGATGAGTACGCGGACGTGACCTTCGCCCTGTTCGCGCTCAAGGCCAAGGGAGAGCCGCAGCGCGTGCTGGTGCGCGATGCGGAAACGCTGCGTCAACGGCTGCTGCACGTGCCGGGCGTGAAGAAGGTCAACATCGCCGGGGAGCAGTCGGAGCGAATCTATGTCGAGTTCGCGCACGACCGGCTGGCGACATTGGGCATCAGCCCGCAAGACGTGTTCGCCGCGCTCAACAACCAGAATGCGCTGAGTCCGTCTGGGTCGGTGGAATCCAGCGGGCCGCAAGTCTTCATTCGGCTGGACGGTGCATTCGACACGCTACAGAAGATTCGCGATACGCCAGTGATTGCTCAAGGTCGCACCTTGAAGCTCTCGGACGTTGCCACGGTCAAGCGCGGCTACGAAGACCCGGCCACGTTCATGATCCGCAACGGCGGCGAGCCTGCATTGCTGATCGGCCTGGTCATGCGGGAAGGCTGGAACGGGCTCGACCTGGGCAAGGCGCTGGACGTGGAAGCCCGCGCCATCAACGCGGAGTTGCCCCTGGGCCTGAGCCTGACCAAGGTCACGGACCAGTCGGTGAACATCAGCGCGTCGGTCGACGAGTTCATGGTCAAGTTCTTCGCGGCCTTGCTGGTTGTGATGCTGGTGAGCTTTCTGAGCATGGGTTGGCGCGCGGGCCTCGTGGTCGCTGCGGCCGTGCCGCTGACGCTGGCCGTGGTCTTCGTGGTGATGGCCGCGACAGGCAAGAACTTCGACCGAATCACGCTCGGGTCTTTGATCCTGGCGCTGGGTCTTCTCGTGGACGACGCGATCATCGCCATCGAAATGATGGTCGTGAAGATCGAGGAGGGCTACAGCCATGTGGCTGCTTCCGCCTATGCCTGGAGCCACACGGCGGCGCCGATGCTCTCGGGCACCTTGGTCACTGCGGTCGGGTTCATGCCCAATGGCTTCGCGCCTTCGACTGCGGGTGAGTACACCAGCAACATGTTCTGGATCGTCGGCATCGCGCTCATCGCATCCTGGGTGGTCGCCGTGGTGTTCACTCCCTACCTGGGCGTCAAGCTGCTGCCCAACTTCAAGAAGATCGAAGGCGGCCACGCCGCGATCTACGACACGCCACGCTACAACCGGCTGCGTCGCGTGCTGGCGCGCGTCATTGCACGCAAGTGGCTCGTGGCGGGCGCTGTGGTGGGCCTCTTCGTCGTTTCGATTCTGGGCATGGCCGTGGTCAAGAAGCAGTTCTTTCCGATCTCCGACCGGCCCGAAGTATTGGTCGAAGTGCAGATGCCCTACGGCACCTCGATCACGCAGACCAGCGACGCCACGGCCAAGGTCGAGGCGTGGCTTTCCACGCAGCCGGAGGCGCAGATCGTCACCTCCTACATCGGACAGGGTGCGCCCCGCTTCTACTTCGCGATGGGGCCCGAGCTGCCCGATCCCTCGTTCGCCAAGATCGTGGTGCGCACGGCCAGCCAGGAGGAGCGCGAGTCCTTGAAGTACCGGTTGCGTCATGCCATTGCAGACGGCCTCGCGTCCGAGGCGCGGGTGCGCGTGACCCAACTCGTGTTCGGCCCATACTCGCCGTTTCCGGTCGCCTACCGTGTCACCGGGCCCGATGCGAACGAGCTGCGCAAGATCGCGGCCAACGTGCAACAGGTGATGGACGCCAGCCCGATGATGCGCACCGTCAGCACCGACTGGGGCACTCGCACGCCCACGCTGCACTTCACGCTGAAGCAGGACCGCCTGCAGGCCGTCGGGCTGACCTCCAGCTCCGTGGCACAGCAACTGCAATTCTTATTGAGCGGCGTGCCGGTGACCACCGTGCGCGAAGACATCCGCACCGTGCAGGTGGTGGCCCGTTCGGCCGGCGGCACCCGGCTCGATCCCGCGAAGGTCGTGGACTTCACGCTTGCCGGCGCCGGTGGCCAGCGCATTCCGCTGTCGCAGGTCGGCGAGGTCGAGGTGCGCATGGAAGAGCCGGTCATGCGGCGACGCGACCGCATGCCCACGATCACGGTGCAGGGCGACATCGCCGACGGGCTGCAGCCGCCCGACGTGTCAACCGCGATCACTGCGCAGCTGCAGCCGCTGATGCAGAAGCTGCCGGCCGGCTACCGCATCGTCGAGGCCGGCTCCATCGAGGAATCGGAGAAGGCGACGCAGGCAATGCTGCCGTTGTTCCCCATCATGCTGGCGATCACGCTCCTCATCATCATCTTCCAGGTGCGCTCGATCTCCGCGATGGTCATGGTGTTCCTCACGAGTCCGCTGGGGCTGATCGGCGTCGTGCCGACCTTGCTGCTGTTCCAGCAGCCCTTCGGCATCAACGCACTTGTGGGGCTCATCGCACTGTCGGGCATCCTGATGCGCAATACGCTGATCTTGCTGGGGCAGATCCACCACAACCAGGGGGAAGGGCTCGACCCGTTCCATGCGGTCGTCGAGGCGACCGTGCAGCGTGCCCGCCCGGTGATCCTGACGGCGCTCGCGGCGATCCTCGCGTTCATCCCGCTGACGCACTCGGTGTTCTGGGGCGCATTGGCGTACACGCTGATCGGCGGCACGTTTGCCGGAACGATCCTCACGCTGGTGTTTCTGCCGGCCATGTATTCCATCTGGTTCAGGATCAAACCAGGCGTCAAAGCTGGCAAGGATTGCGGAATCGGGCACCAGAACTGACGTTGTTAGGGTTTGTCCCGAAGGTGCAAAAGCGCAAATGTCATCCGCGCTACAAACTCGACAAGCCTGGATCCATAGGATTCGCCTGGGGGTGACACATGCTGCCCGACAAGGAACTCAATGCCTTCTTCGAACGATGTATTTGGCCGCGCGCCCTGACGCAGGCAGAGCGAACGAAAGCGTTTGAGGCCCTGTACGTTCGTCATCATGAAGCGCACTCCTTTGTGTGCCAACGTGACGAGATCGCCGACAGCTGGATTGGCGTGCTAGAGGGTTTCCTGCGTGTTCAGGACACCACGGCGGATGGCCGCCTGATCATGTTCACCGGGGTTGCATCCAGCGGGTGGATCGGTGAAGGATCGCTTCTGAAGTCGGAGCAGCGCAGGTACGAGATCATGGCGACGCGACCGACCATCACGGTCCATCTGCCAAGGACCACGTTCTTGTGGTTGCTCGATCGAAGCATCCCGTTCAACCATTTCATGCTTTCGCATTTGAATGAGCGGCTTGGACAATTCATCGCGATGGTGAAGTTCGATCGACTGCTCGAACCGACGGCGCGTGTCGCGCGCGGCATTTCCAGCCTCTTCCACCCGGTGCTCTATCCGAACACCGACTCCACATTGCGAATCAACCAGGAGGAAATCGGCTTGCTCGTCGGCATCTCACGCCAGCGCGTCAACGCCGCATTGACCGAACTGGAAACTGCGGGCCTTATTCAGCGGGGTTACGGCTACATCACCGTGATGGACAGGCAGGCACTTGTCAGGTACCCATGACGAGGCTGCCGTGCGCCGAAACCGGAGGGTTACTCCTTAGAAGTTAGTCGCCTGAATGTCTGTCTCGGACCAGTTGGCCAAGGTCTCGCCTTTCAGAATCTCTTGAGCATCGCTCCATCTCGTTGCGGTGCGCAGGCTGAAAACTGATAAAGGAATAGAGACATGCACTTCTTATCCTCAAAGGCCTCATTGGCTCGCGCGAAGCTCCACGCTACCGCCGTCAGCGTAGCGATGCTGACAGCTTGCGGCGGCGGCTCCGACAACCAGGGCGCGCTCCCCTTGGTACTCTCAGGCCCTCCCACTGCACAACCCCAGAACCCTCCATCCGGTCAACCAGCAAGCCCTCCATCCGCACCGATCGCGACGGCTCAAAAGGCCTGCAACGACCTGACCGGAAAAACCGTTGCAGGCGCCGCTCTCACGGCCGTGATGGTGGCTGCGACGACCAACGTTCCCGTGTACTGCAAGGTGACCGGCACCATATCGCCCGCGTTGAACTTCCAGATCTCTCTGCCAGAGGCATGGAACGGCAAGCTTTACTACCAAGGGGGAGGCGGCTACAACGGCGCCATTTCGCCGCCCTCGGTACCGGCGCTGGGCCAGGGCTACGCGGTCGTTGCAAGTGACTCCGGGCATCAGGACAACGCCTTGAGCGCGGACTTCGCGTTGACCGATACCTTTGCGGCCCAACTGTTCGGCAGCCTCTCGGTACCCACCGTGATGTCGACGGCAACCGAGACCCTGGCGGCTGCCTATGGGGCGTTACCGGCAAAGTCGTACTTCGAAGGCTGCTCGAATGGCGGACGGGAAGCACTGATGGCGGTGCAGCGCTCACCGAACCTCTTCGACGGCGTCATTGCGCGCGCGCCCGCCTACAACTGGGTCGGCTTCATGGGTGCCTTCAACCGAAATTCCCGGGCGCTTGCCGCGCCTGGCGGTGCATTCAGCGCCGCGAAGACTGCGCTTTTGAGCAAGCAGGTGCGAGACGCTTGCGACGGGCTCGACGGAGTCACCGACGGCGTTGTGTCGAACCAGGCCGCATGCACGCCGGCGGTAGTCAATGTTGCGGCGCTGCGCTGCGCCGGCGGAGCCGATACCGGCGACAGCTGCCTGTCGGACGCGCAGCTCGAAGTGGTGACTTCGTGGACCACCGAAGCCACCTTCACGGGCAGCACCACTTTCCGCAATGCGGGCTGGAACCTGACCGGCAACGAGGACGACCCGGGCGCCTGGCGGACCTGGCTCACGGGCGACGGCAATGTCGCCATGGCGCTGCAGTTTCTGTTTCAGGACACGACCGTCAAGAACTACCTCGCCCGCGACCGGACGGTCGATTCGCTGGCCTACACGCCCTGGGATCAGAATCAGAATGCACTCTATGCGATGGCCGCGCTCAATGACGCGACCAACACAGACATTCGCCCGTTCATCAACAGCGGCGGCAAGTTGATCCTGTGGCACGGCGGGAATGATTCCGCTCTCAGCGTGAAATCGACCTCTGAGTACTACGGGAATATGCGCGGCTCGGTGGGCAGCGCGGCTGCTGACGCATCAACGCGCTTCTATGTTGCGCCGGGGGTGAACCACTGCGCCGGAGGACCGGGTGCGGATTCGTCAGATCTGCTGACAGCTCTTGACCAATGGGTGACGAAAAGCAAAGCCCCTTCCACCTTGGTTGCGGAGAAGCGCGATGCGGGAGGAGCGGTTGTCCTTAGCCGGCCTCTCTGCCAATACCCGCAGTATCCGCGGTACACAGGTCCTGCCAATGATGCAGAAGCCTTGAAGTTGGCTGCCAACTACACCTGCACCTCCTGAGCTGCGGCTGCGCTACGCTGGGGAAACGTGCTGCGATTCGATCCCGTGGTGCCTTCGACAGGAATCGAACCTGTATCTGAGTCTTAGGAGGACCCCGTTCTATCCATTGAACTACGAAGACGAAGGGCCGCAACTGGACCCCCGAGGATTCTAGGTGCTGCTTTCGTCCGAGGGTCAACCCTGAGCGTTGCTGGGGTCTACCATTTAAAAAGTTAACAAAAGTATCAAATTTGCCTTATCGTAGTGCTGCCGAGCATCCAGTGGTGCGACCCTCTTGTGAGCATGCACGTGAATCAAGCTTCCGAGCAGATCTATTCGCTTCAGATCCTGCGGGCCGTGGCGGCGGCAAGCGTGGTCTATGCACACACCTTCACCGCGCCGCAATTCGGCTCTTTTGGGGTCGACCTGTTCTTCGTCATCAGCGGCTTCGTGATGTACATGATCGTGCAGCGCCCGGACACGACCCCTGCGAGCTTTCTTGCCGCGCGCGTTGCGCGGATTGTGCCCCTGTACTGGGCCGTGACCACGATGGTGCTGCTCGTCGCCTGGCTGGCGCCGCAGCTGATGGGGACCACGGTTGCCAACCTCGGGGACTATTTGAAGTCCCTCCTGTTCATTCCCTATCTTCGGGCTGACGGGATCATGGTTCCCATGTTGATGCCGGGCTGGACTCTCAACTACGAGATGCTCTTCTACCTCACGATCCTGGGCGTCCTTTGCGTCGGCAAGCTTGCTTTCTTCTGGTCGGTCAGTGCAGTGCTGCTCGCGTATTTCTTTCTCGGTTCCCTGGATGAACTCAAGAGCCTGGATCAACCCGAGAGCCCGGATCAACCCGAGAGCCCGGATCAACCCGAGAGCCAGGATCAAGCCAAAAGCCTGGCGCGCACGTTCTTTCATACGACGCTCTGGCTCGAGTTCATCCTCGGCATGCTCTGCCACGCGATCCATGAAAAGGTGAGGGTGTGGCGGATCCCCAAGAAGGTCATCTGTGCTGCGCTCGTGTCGTTTTTTGCGCTGCTGGCCCTGTTTGAAGGCCGAGCCGACCGCTTCCTTGTTGCGGGTATCCCGAGCGCTTTCATCGTGCTTTTTGCACTCCAGCTGGAGGGCGCCCTCAAGACCTTGCGTGCGTCCGTTCTGCGGGCCCTCGTCCATCTCGGCGATGCGAGCTACGCCACCTACCTCTCGCACATGTTTGTGGTTGGAGTCGTCGAGCGAATCCTTTTTGCAAGGACGGGTGTCGAAAAGAATATCTTCACCGCGATCTTCACGGTCGCATGCGCCTTGGCGGCAGGTTCGTTGATTTACCGTCTTATCGACCGCCCGCTCTCCAATGGTGCGCGCCGCTGGATCAAGCGGCTGAGACTGCCGTCGCGTCGGATCGCCTAGCGCCAGCGTGCAGGAGGGTGGCATTGGCTCAGTCGTACTGCACCGTGTAGATCAGGTCGACGCCGCTCTGCACACCCGCCTGGCCGCGCAGTGTCAGGCGCTTGGTGAGGTCGTAGAAGATGTACAGCGTGCCGAGCGTGCCGGCCAGGCTGCGCTCGTAGGTCACGTAGAAGTCCTGCGACAGGCGCTTGCCGAGCGTGATGGCCGAGCCCTTCAGGTCGCCGCTGCTGCCCGGGCCCTTGAAGCCGATCTCATCGAGCCCGAAGCGGTTGGCGATGCCGCCGCCGCTGCCGCCCTTGCCGATGCCGCTCAGCAATGCCAGGGCAGCCTGCTGCATCAGCATCGCCTCGCCGCCGCTGCTGGCCGACGCGCGGCCGAGCACAACCCATGACAAGGTCTCCGCGTCCGACAGCGTGGGCTCGGAGTAAAGGCGCACGCGCGGCGACTGCGCGGTGCCGGTGATCTGCACGCCGGCCCGCTGCGTGATGTTGGGGCGGATCGCGAGGATGTCGAGTGCCGGGTTGTCGAACGGGCCGTTGAAGCGCGCGATGCCGGTTTCCACGTCCATCTGCTGGCCGTAGGCGCGGTACTGGCCCTTGACCGTTTTCACCTCGCCGGTGATGCGCGGCGGCGTGCCCATGCCGGCGCTGCGGATGTCGAGCTTGCCTTCGAGCCGCGTGGTGATGCCGCGGCCCTGTACCGCGAAGTCGTTGCCGAGGTCGAAGTTGACGGCGATGTCCGGCGGTTTCGCGGTTTGCGCTGCGGCCGGGCGGGCTTCTTCGCGTGCTGCCTTCTGTTGCGCAATCTTGGCGGCTTCGGCCGCCTCGCGGTCTTTCGCGGCCGAGCGCACCACCACGTCGCTGCCCAGGCTGGGCGCGGTTTCGTCGGGCAGGATGATCACGGCACGGTCGGTCTTGAGGTCGCCGCGCACGGTGATCTGGCCGGTTTCGAGCCGCGCCTGCAGGTCGCCGGAGACGGTGACCTGGCGGTCGGTGCGCACCAGCAGGCGCAGCGACTTGAGCTGGGCCTGCATCGCCATGCGGATGCCCGAGGCCGATGGCGTCGCCGCGCCCCAGCTCACCGTGCCGCGCGCGGAGAGCGTGCCGCCGTCGCTGGCAGCCTCGCTGGCCGCGGTGCTGCGGTTGCCGCCCTGGCCCGGGATGCGGGTGCTGCTGCCGGGGCCGCCCCGCAGCGTGAACTCGGTCAACTCGAGCCGGTCGCCGGTGAGGTTGGCGCGCAGGCGGCCGTCGCGCAAGTCCAGCCCTTCGACCTGCGCACGCAAGGCCAGCTTGTCGGCACCGAGCATGCCGTTCCAGCGCGGCGCGGCGCGGTGGCCGGACAGGGTAGCGTCGGCATCGAGCGTGCCCGCGATGCGCCAGCCCGGCGGCGCCAGCATCGACCACACGCCGAGGTTCGGCAGCCGGGCCGTGACCTTGCCGGCCAGCGGTGCGTCTTCTGCCCACTGCCAGCCGCCGGCGCGCTGCTGCACCCGCGTGCTGGCTTCGGCGTTGATCTGGCCGGCGCGTTCGCTGTCCCAGGCCAGCTGTGCCTTGACCGTGTCTCCTTGAGCATCGAGGCTCACTTCGGCGCGGCGCAGGCCCGCCGGTGTGCTCGGGCCGGCACCGGCCGAGTCGGTGGTGATCTCGCTCGCCGTTCCGGTGCCGGTGCTGCGCAGACGGCGTATCAGCGCGGCCTCGCCGGCCTGCACGCGGATGTCGCCGCTCTGGCGCGCGAGCCGGGCGCGCGCGCGCAGCGTGTCGCCGGCATCGATGTCCCAGTCGCCGTCGAACAGCAGGTCGCCGCTCACGCCCAGCTCGGCCAGCGCGCTGTTGCCGCCGAGCGCCTCGGCCCATGCCATCGGCAGCCCTTGCAGCTTGCCCTGCGACTGCAGGCGATAGGCACGGGTCGCGCGGTTCGGTGCTGCGCCACTCTGGCTGAAGCGCACCGGCTGCCAGTCGAGCCGTACGGTGCCCGGTGCCGGGCCGCGCAAGGTGGCGCTGCCGGCCGTGGCTTCGATGTCGAGCTTGTCGCTGCCGGTGCGTACCGTGGCGCTGACCGGGCGGCCGAGTTCCATCGTCCAGGGGCCGGGGAGCGTGCTGTCCTGCGCCTGCAGCTTGAGGCTCGCGAGCGCAGCCTGCCACTGGTTGGCCCGCACCAGGCCGCCGCTGGCGCGCGTGTCGAGCGTGAACTTGCGTGTGCCGCTGCCTGCTTCCCCCTGCAGCGACAGCGTGGCCTGCGCCAGGCTGCCGGCCAGTTCGGCATGCAGGCCGCGCAACTGAACCGCCGTGGCCGGCCCCGTGGCGGGCGGCGGCAACTTCAGATCCAGCCGCGGCGCGGCCAGCGTGGCCTGCAGCGTCGGCTCGGCGGCGCGCGTTGCGGCCGGCTGTTCGATGTTCTGCAGGCGGCGCTGTACGGCCTGCCAGCCGCCTTGCCAGCGTGCGTCGAGCTTTGCGTTGCCTGCGACCGTGGTGCCGGCAAACGCATTGGCCAGGCCGGGCAACTGCTCGATCCATTTCTGCAGCATGGCCGCGTCGTCGACCTGGGCCTTGAGTTCGCCCGCGCCCTGGGTCGGCGCGATGCGGCCATCGATCTCGGCGCTCCCACCGGGCAGTGTCATCTGCAGCTTGCCGCTGCCGGCCTGCTCGGCCACGCGCAACTGCAACCTGCCGTCGATATGGGTGCGCAGTGCGTCGATGCGCAAGGTGCGCAGGTCGAGCACCTGGTCTTGCCACTGGCCCTGGGCTACGGCGCGGTCGAGCCGCAGGCCCTGCAGCGCGCCGGCCGCACCGGCGCCGCCATCGGCGTTCAGCGCCAGGTCGAACAGCAACGCTTCGCCACGCTGCTCGGCGCTCAGGCGGCCGTCGATGCGCGCGCCGGCCAGCTGGGTGTGCAGCTCGCCGGGGCGCACGTCCTGTACCGTGGCCTTGATCTGCCAGGGTTCGGGCGCGGGGCTCCAGCGGCCTTCGGCGTCGATGCGGCCTCTGCCGGCGCGCACCGTGGCTTGCGGGATCGTCCAGCGGCTGCCGTCGAAGCCGGCTTTGGCTTCGACCTGTTCGACCGGCAGCTTGCCCAGATCCCATGGGCCGGGTTCGGCGTTGCGAATGTTGACCGTGCCTTGCCAGCCGTTCGGGCCGGCGGCCGCATCGGGCCCGGCGATCAGTTCGCCGCTCAGCAAGGTCGTCGGCGCTTCGGGCCACAGGCGTGCCAGGTCGACGTTCTGAAGATCGGCCTTGGCGTCGATCACGGGTTGCGGCAGCCAGGGCGCGAGGTTGGCGACCAGTTGCGCCTGCATCGGCTTGGCCCCGTCCTGCGTGGCGGGTTTCAGGTCGGCGGCGACGGCCAGGCGCGCATCGCGGCCGGCCAACGTGCCCCGGATGCTGGCGCTGGCCAGCACGTCGATGTTGCGCGCCGCGTCGAGCGGTGCGCGCACACGGCCATCGAGCGCCGCTTCGATCGCCATCGGCGCCGGCCCCTGCAACTTGAGCTTGCCGCTGTAATGGCCGTCGGCAATGTCGACGCCATCGAGCTGCAGATCGTGCTGTGCGCCGGTGTAGCGGTAGTGGCCGGAGAGCTGGTCGGCCTGCAGCGGCGGCGGGCCGTTCCAGCGCAGCGTATCGATGCGAAACGGCAGGTCGATGTCGATCGGCAGCGCAAGCTGCTCGAGCGGCTCGGCCGGTTTGTCGTCGGGCGGGCCGCGCCGCTCCGCGGTGATCAGCGCGGCATGCACTTCGCCGAGCTTGAACTGGCGGCTCAGCAGCGGGCGCAGGCTCCAGCCGATCGTGGCCTGGTGCACCTCGACCGCAAGCGTCGGGCTCTGCCAGCGCAGAAAGCCGATGCGGCCACCGTTGCGCACCGAGCCGCTGACCTCGCGGCTCTCGAGCGACTGATCCGCCGGCAGGTAGCGCGCGGCCCGGACCAGCGTGAAGGCGAGCGACTGGCTCGAGCCGATCCACCACCAGGCGGTGGCGACCAGCACCACGAGCAGGGCCAGCATGCAGCCGAACGTCCAGGCTGCGGCACGCAATGCCCGCCGCGCGCGCGAGCGGCGCAGCGTGGCAGGCAGGGACGACGTTGCGTCGGGCGCTTCGGACTGCATCGGCCGGTTCAGAAGTTGAAGCCGAGCCGCAGATGCAGCCTCAGCTTCTTCGTGTCCACGCCGTAGGCAACGTCGGCCTGCACCGGGCCGACCGGGCTCTTCCAGCGCGCGCCGACCCCGACGCCGACCTTGGCCTTGAGCAGGCCGACCTTGTCGGCCACCGCGCCGGCGTCGACGAACATCGTGCTCTCCCAGTCGGTCATTTTTCCCTGGTAGACGAACGGACGCTGCCATTCGACGCTGGCCACGCCAAGGTAACGGCCGGCCACGGTCTGGCCACTGGCGTTGACGGTGCCGATCTGCCGGTAGCTGTAGCCGCGCACGGTGGTGTCGCCGCCGGTCAGAAATTGCAGCGTGCTGGGGATCTGCGCTGCGTCGCTCGCCATCACGGCGCCGGCCTCGGCACGCAGTGCGAGCCGGCTGCGGCGCGACTCGGTGCCGTCGGCCGCCTGTACCGTGCCGAGCGGCACGATGCCGAGCCAGCGCACGTAGCTGCGCACGAACGGCAACTGCTGTCCGGTCAGCGTGTAGCCGGTGCCGAGTTCGACCGCGAGACCCTGCCCGCGCGAAGGTGCGGCGGGATTGTCGAAGTAGCGACCCGTCCAGCTCCAGTTGACGCTGACTGCCGAGGCCGACGGCGGCGCACCCACGCCCTTGTTCTGGGCGTAGTCGTACTGCAGGAAATAGCTGCGGTCGATGTGGTCGCTGGCCTTGCTTCGGCCGCCGCGCAGGCGGCCGCTATCGACTTCGTAGTCGCCGGAGGTGTCGCGCTTGAGTTCGCCGCCGCTGAACCAGCGCCAGCCTTTGTCGTCGGGGATCGCGTTCCACTCGGTGCCGAGCGATTTGGTTTTCTGGTCGATCAGCAGCTTGGACACGGCGCGCCAGCCGAGCAGCGGCATGCGGTTGTGGATGTGGTCGACGCTGAGCCTGGCGCCGCTGTCGGTGGTGAAGCCGACGCCGGCCACCACCTTCTGCAGCGGCGCCTCGCGCACCTGCGCGATCACGGGCGCGGTGAGCGGGTCGGTGCCGTCGGTGTCGAGCGTGAGGAAGACCGAGTCGTAGTAGCCGCTGCTCGCCAGGCGCTGCTGCGCGTCGAGCAGCTTCTGCTGGTCGTAGTCGCTGCCCGTGGGCACGCGCGCGATGCGGCGGGCGCCGTCGGGGTCGTAGCGCTCGTTGCCGCGAACCTGCAGCGGGCCGAAGCGGTAGGCCGGGCCCGAGTCGTACCCGACTTCCAGGCGGGCGCTGGCGCTGTCGGCATCGATGTCGGCCCGGCTGCTGCGGATGCTGGCCGTGGCGAACCGCCTGGCCGTCAGCGCGCGCAGCCCGGTCGACTTGGCGTTGTCCCACGCTTGCTGGCTGAAGGGCTGGCCCGGCCGCAGCGTCCAGCCTGCGCGCACCGTGTTGCGCTGGCCCTCGGCGCCGGCGTCATCGGCCACCGGGCCGGCGAAGCCGATCTGGACCTGGTTCACACGGGCGGGCTCGCCGGGTTCGACGGTGATCAGCACCTCGCGCGGGGCGGCGGCGTCGGGTGTTTCGCGCAGCTCCAGCGTGAGGGTCGGCGCGAAGTAGCCGAGGGTGCCGAGCAGCTCGCGCGCATTGGCCTCGGCCGCGACCATGAGGCGCGAAAGCTCGGCGCTGCCGAGGTCGTCGATCTGGCGGTAGCGCTGCAGTTCGAGGTGGCGGATCAGGTGGTCGCGCACCGCGTCGGGTGCCTTGACCTCGACGCTGAATGCGTCGCGTGCCTTGGCCGCCTTCTCCTCACCGCCCGCGTCGCCGACGGGGCGCGCGACCGATGCCGGTGCTTCCGGCCGGCCCGGCAGAAGGCTGCACCCTTGCAACGCAAGGGCACTCGCAAAAAGAAACGCCGGCATCCATGCCGGCGTGATGAAGGGGGCCACCCTGCGCATCCGCCCGATTCTGACAGCATGCGGCTGCCCGCCTGCAACGCGCGGGCATGGCGGGAAGCTGCCTCAGCGCTTGGCGAGCTTGCGCGCGGCCGACCAGAGCACCGGTGGCGCCACCATCTGCGCCACGCGCTTGACCTTGTCAAAGCGGCGGATCTTGAGGAACACCGAAGACACCTGGTCTTCGCGCGTCTTGCCGGCGTCGGGACTGGTGTAGTAGTAAGCGGTGATCGAGCGGCGCGGCCGACCGTCGGGCGGCTGCATCGGATCGGGATGACCGTGGTAGCTGACCGTGCTGTGCGGCATCAGCAGCGTGTGGCCGAACTCGGGCAGCACGCGGGTGACGCATTGCTCGCGTTGGGCATCCCAGAGTTCGAGCGACGCGCCCCATTCGGGCTGCCAGCCCTTGTTGAGGTAGGTGATGAACACCATCTCGTTCTTCAGTCCGAGGTGGCGGTGCAGGTTGAAGTCGCGGTGCACCGCGAAGGTGGCGCCGGGGCGGCTCTCATGCAGGCCGCCGCCGAACAGCTTGGGGTCGGGCAGCAGGTAGGGCACGCTGATGATCGACGACACCCATTCGGTGAACCAGCCCGAATTGACCACATCGAAATACAGCTGCGAGGCCGGCCCGAGGTGCGCGCCCAGCACCGAGCGCCGGGTCGATTCGTAGTGGCTCTTGACGTCGGCCCACTCGGCACCCGGCAGCGCTTCGAATTCCTCGACCACAAGTTCTAGCAGGCGCGGGTTGAAAAGACCCTCGATCACCAGGTGCGGAAACGGTTTGCCGGCCTGCAATTGGTCCCGCAGCGCCTGTCGGCGCTCAGGCTCGAAGAACTGTCGATCGACAAGTTCATGCAGAGGCAGGCGGACGCCGCGGATGGTGACGGAGTCGGCCTCCAGCAACGCGCTGGGCTGGAGCACCGAACCGACGGCTATGGTTTCTTGAGGCGATATGTACACGTTGGTAGGGGGCGGCGAAGTCCCGTCGAGGTGTGATTAGAAAGTACTAATGTAACGACAAGTCTCTACCGTAACAAGCCACCAAACGGCCTATAACATCCCCTGAAAGGGGGTATTCGCGCGATTGCCTACTTCGAGAGCAGGCGCATGGCCTCTTCGAGGCCCTTGAGTGTCAGCGGAAACATACGATGCGATACAAGTTGTTGCATTACCGCAATGCTCTGCCGGTACTGCCAGACGCCCTGGGGCTCGGGGTTGATCCAGGCGAACTTGGGGAAGGCGTGGGTCAGGCGCTGGATCCACTCGGCGCCGGCCTCTTCGTTGTTGTATTCGACGCTGCCGCCGGGCTGCAGGATCTCGTAGGGGCTCATGGTCGCGTCGCCGACGAAGATGAGCTTGTAGTCCTTGTTGTACTTGCGCAGGATGTCCCAGGTCGCGAACTTCTCGGAGAAGCGGCGCTTGTTGTTCTTCCACATGAAGTCGTACACGCAGTTGTGGAAGTAATAGAACTCGAGGTGCTTGAACTCGGTCTTGACGGCCGAGAACAGTTCTTCGACGCGCTGGATGTGCTCGTCCATCGTGCCGCCCACGTCCATCAGCAGCAGCACCTTGACGTTGTTGTGGCGCTCTGGCCGCATCTTGATGTCGAGGTAGCCGGCGTTGGCGGCGGTCGACTGGATGGTGTGATCCAGGTCGAGCTCTTCCTCGTGGCCTTCGCGTGCGAACTTGCGCAGCCGCCGCAGTGCGACCTTGATGTTGCGCGTGCCGAGCTCCTGGCTGTCGTCGTAGTCCTTGTAGGCGCGCTGGTCCCACACCTTCACGGCGCTCTTGTTCTTGCCGGCGCCGCCGATGCGGATGCCCTGCGGGTTGTAGCCGCCATGGCCGAAGGGCGAAGTGCCGCCGGTGCCGATCCACTTGTTGCCGCCTTCGTGGCGCTCCTTCTGCTCTTCGAAGCGCTTCTTCAGCGTTTCCATGAGCTCGTCCCAGCCCATCTTCTCGATCTTGGCTTTTTCTTCGGCGGTGAACTCGCGCTCCAGCGTCTTGCGCAGCCAGTCGAGCGGCACTTCCTTGGTGAAGTCGGCCAGCATCTCCACGCCCTTGAAGTAGGCCGCGAAGGCGCGGTCGAACTTGTCGTAGTGCTTCTCGTCCTTCACCAGCGAAGTGCGGCTCAGGTAGTAGAAGTCATCGAGCGCGAATGCGCCGTCGGAATCGGGGCCGACCACGTTGGCCTGCAACGCCTCCAGCAGCACCAGATACTCCTTGACGGACACCGGCAGCTTGGCCGAGCGCAGGGTGTAGAAGAAGTCGATCAGCATGGCGCATCACTCCTTTTCAGGGCGGGGCTTGTTCAGCAGATACAGCAGCTGGGCCTTGATTTCAGGCCATTCGCCGGCGGTCACGCTGTACATCACCGTGTCCCGGATGGTGCCGTCGCGACGCAGTGCATGGCTGCGGATCACGCCGTCCTTGCGGGCGCCGAGCCGCTCGATCGCACGCTGCGAGGCATGGTTGAAGTTGTCGGTGCGCCAGCCCACCACGTTGCAGCCGAGCGTGTCGAACGCATGCGTGAGCATCAGCAGTTTGCAGGTGGTGTTGACGTGGGTGCGCTGGCAGCGTTTGGCATACCAGGTGTAGCCGACCTCGACCCGCTTCACGGCCGGAAGGATGTCGTGGTAGCTGGTGCTGCCGAGTACCGTGCCCGTGGCTTCGTCGGTGACGGCAAAGGCGAAACGGTTGCCGGCCTCCCGCATCTGCAACGCGGTCTCGATGTAGCTCCGCGTGTCCTGCGGCTCGGGCACCGAGGTCACGCGAATCTGCCAGAGCTCGCCATCGGCGGCTGCGGCGCGCAGGCCTTCTTCATGCGCCAGTGCCAGCGGCACCAGCGCAATGCCGCGCGAAGAGAGCGTCACGGGTTCGACAAGCGCCAATCTCAACTCCTCGGGTCGCCGTATTTGCGTTTGTACAGGGCGCGGGCAATCTGCACGCCGGCGCCGCCACCGATGCCGATCAGCAGGATGCCGAAGATCGTGCTGTTGCCGTAGCCGGCGCCCAGCGCATCGAGGCCGAGCATCAGCCCGACCCAGCGGCCGAGCAGCGCGCCGCCCAGGAACAGTGCGGCCTGTGCCACGCCAAGCAGCAGCAGTTGCTTCGTCGGATGCGGAGTTGCGCTCATTTTTTGGGGGCTCAGCGGTTGTTGCGCTGCATGAACACGAGCTTTTCGAACAGCGTCACATCCTGTTCGTTCTTGAGCAGCGCGCCCACAAGCGGCGGCACCGCGACCTTGTCGTCCTTGCTTTGCAGCGCTTCGACCGGAATGTCTTCGGCCACCAGCAGCTTGAGCCAGTCGAGGAGTTCGGACGTCGAAGGCTTCTTCTTGAGGCCGGGCAGGTTGCGCACGTCGTAGAAGGTCTTCATCGCGGCCGTCAGCAGCTGCTGCTTGAGGTCGGGGAAGTGCACGTCGATGATCTGCTTCATCGTGGCCGCATCGGGGAACTTGATGTAGTGGAAGAAGCAGCGGCGCAGGAATGCGTCGGGCAGTTCCTTCTCGTTGTTCGAGGTGATGAACACCACCGGTCGGTGCTTCGCGCGAATGAGTTCGCGCGTTTCGTAGCAGTAGAACTCCATGCGGTCGATTTCGCGCAGCAGGTCGTTCGGAAATTCGATGTCGGCCTTGTCGATCTCGTCGATCAGCAGCGCCACCGGCTCATCGGACGTGAAGGCCTGCCAGAGCACGCCCTTGACGATGTAGTTGTGGATGTCCTTGACGCGCTCGCCGCCGTCCACGCCGGACAGCTGCGAATCGCGCAGCCGGCTCACCGCATCGTATTCATAGAGGCCCTGCTGCGCCTTGGTGGTCGACTTGATGTGCCATTGCAGCAGCGGCAGCTTGAGCGCCTCGGCGACTTCCTCGGCCAGCATCGTCTTGCCGGTACCGGGTTCGCCCTTGACCAGCAGCGGGCGCTTCAGCGTGATGGCGGCGTTGACCGCGAGCATCAGATCCTGTGTGGCGACGTAGTTGTCGGAGCCCTTGAATTTCATGAGTCAGGTGGAGCTGGGTGGATGAAAAAGAACACATCCGATCTGCGTTGCGAAGCGCTCTGCGCGTTCGGCACAGGGCCGCAATGAGCCCCCGCATATAATCAAATGTTGATCTGAAAACTGTATCTCCACGAGATTGTGCGCGCAAAATGAACAAGCTGTTGACCACGATGTTTGCCCTTGGTGTCGCTTGCGTGACGCTCTCGGCACAGGCCCAGAAGGTGACCGGCAACGCCGAAAACGGGGGCAAGAAGATCGCCATGTGCGTGGGTTGCCACGGCATCATCGGCTACCAGGCCAGCTTCCCCGAAATTCACAAGGTGCCCAAGATCGCGGGCCAGAGCGCCACCTACATCACGGCCGCGCTCAACGCCTACAAGGGCGGCGACCGCAAGCACCCGACCATGCGCGCCATTGCGGATTCGCTCACCGAGCAGGACATCGCCGATCTCTCCGCCTACTACGCCCAGCTCGGCGTGCAGGAAGGCGATGCCCCGCCGGCCGCAGCCGCCAAGGCGCCAAGCGAAACGGTGCAGGCGCTCATCGCGCGCGACAAGGACAACAACTGCACCAAGTGCCACGGTGCCAACTTCAACACGCCGAATGACGGCACCGTGCCCAAGCTGGCCGGCCAGCACGCCGACTACCTGCTGGTGGCGCTGAAGTCGTACAAGGCACAGCATCCGATGAGCGGCCGTTCCAACGCCATCATGGGCGGCCAGGCCAAGAACTTCTCGCCCGTCGAAATGAAGCAACTGGCCAGCTACATCAGCTCGCTGCCGGGCGAACTCAAGACGGTGCCGGAATCGCGCTTCCATCACGCGAAGTAAGCGCCTTCCGCGCTGCGTAAAAAAGCCCGCTGACCGCGGGCTTTTTGCTTTTTGCCGGATGGCGGCAGCCGCTCAGACGTCGAAGAACGCCGTCTCGTCCGGGCCCTGCATGTGGATGTCGAAGCGGTAGACCACCGCGCCGCCCTGTTCGCTGCGCTCGGCGACCAGCGTCTTGCGGCGCTGTGCCGGCACGCTTTGCAGCACCGCATCGGCGGCGTTGGCCTCAGCCTCGTCGCTGAAATAGATGCGCGTGAACGCGTGCAGGAGCAGACCGCGCATCGTGACGATCACGTTGATATGCGGGGCCTCGCCCGGCGCCTCGGCGCCCGGCTTGACCGTGTGGAACACGAAGCGCTTCTGCGCGTCGGTGCCGGTGCCGCAGCGGCCGAAGCCGCGAAAGCCGCGCTGCTGCGCTTCTTCCACCGATTGCGGGTAGCGACCGTCGCCGTCGGGCTGGCTGATCTCGATCATGGCGTCGAAGATCGGGTTGCCGTCGCCGTCGATCACCCGGCCTTCGAGCCGGATGCGCTCGCCGGTGGCGCCGTCGAGTGCCACGGCCGAATCGAACGGCTGGTCGAAGTCGTAGCCGTACTGGGTGGCCGTGAGGCCGTAGGCGAAGTAGGGGCCGACCGTCTGCGAAGGGGTCTGGCCGAAGTTGGTTTCGAGTGCGCTCATCATGATCGGGGTGCTCCTCAGCGGTTCTCGAAAGGCGTTTCGTCGGCACCGCGCAGCACGATGTCGAACTGGTAGCCCAGGGCGTAGTCAGGCTCGGTGATGTCGAGGCTGAAGTCGGCCACCAGGCGGTTGCGGTATTTCTCGGGCGTGCCGGTCACCATCGGGTCGTATTGCAGCAGCGGGTCGCCCGGGAAGTACATCTGCGTGATCAGCCGGCTTGCGAAGTGCTCGCCGAACAGCGACAGGTGGATGTGCTGCGGACGCCAGGCATTCGGGTGGTTGCCCCAGGGGTACGCGCCGGGCTTGATCGTCAGGAAGCGGTAGCGGCCTTCGTCGTCGGTCATGCAGCGGCCGGCGCCGAGAAAGTTGGGGTCGAGTGGTGCATCGTGCTGGTCGACCTTGTGCACGTAGCGGCCGGCCGCGTTGGCTTGCCAGAGTTCCACCAGCGTGTTGCGCAGCGGGCGCTTGCGCTCGTCGAGCACCTGGCCGGTGAGGATCATGCGTTCGCCCAGCGGCTCGCCGTTGCGGCGCGCGTTGCGCGTGAGGTCATGGTCGAACTCGCCGATGCTGCTGTGGCCGTACACCGGTTGCTGCAGTTCGCCGAGCGAGGCCTTGAGTGGAATGAGCGGCTGTTGCGGGCCGCGCTTCACGGTCGACTTGTAGCCGGGGTAGATGTAAGAGGGGTGGCTGGCCCAGTCGCGCGGCGCGAGCGTCGCGAGGGGTTGCTTGGTGCGGTCGAGCATGTGTTGTCTCCTGGGGAAGGGCACGTGGGAAGTCCTGACTTTAGAGGCGCCATCCAATGATGTAAATTGAAGATTCGATGAATTTCAATAAGCATTGGTAATTGAAAGCTTCACCTTGAAAGCCCCGCCTGCGCCATCGCTTGCCTTCGCCCGCAACGTGCAATTGCGGCACCTGCGTTGCTTCGTCGCCATTGCGCAGGAGCGCCATCTTGCGCGCGCGGCCGAGCGCCTGGCGCTGAGCCAGCCAGCCATCTCCAAGACGCTGGTCGAACTCGAGACGCTCGCCGGCACGCGCCTGGTCGAGCGCAGCAGCGCCGGCCGGCGCGGCGTGCAGGGCCTGACGCCGACCGGCGAGCAGTTGCTCGGCCACGCGCTGCGCGTGCTCGAAGCGATCGACGCCAGCGCCGAGGCGATCGCGCCCGCCGCGGGTGAACGGCTCGAGCGGCTGCGCATCGGCGCGTTGCCGAGCGTGGCACCGGCCTTGCTGCCGCAGGCGCTGGCCCGGCTGCGCAGCCATTGGCCGGCCCTTCAGATCGTCGTGAAGAGCGCCGCCAACGCCGTGCTGCTCGACGAACTGCGCGCCGGCGAACTCGACCTGGTGGCCGGGCGCATGAGCGATCCGCGCCTGATGACGGGCCTGAGCTTCGAACTGCTCTACACCGAGCCGCTGGTGTTCGTGGCGCGCAGCGGTCATCCGCTGGCCCAGCGCGCCGCGGCGGTGCAGGCGGTGCTGGCCCATCCGCTGGTGGTCTATGCCGAGGGCACCATTCCGCGCCACAACACCGAGAGCTTTTTCGGGGCGCGCGGCCTTGCATTGCCGCCGAACGCGCTGCAGACACTGGACTTGATGGTGGCGCGCGCGTTGGTCGCGGCGTCGGACGCCGTCTGGGTCACGCCGCTGGGCGCCGTGCGCGCCGACCTGCAGGCCGGCGCGCTGGTGCGGCTGCGCATCGACACGCCCGGCACCGAAGAGCCGGTCGGTTTGCTGCTGCGCAGTGAGGCGCGCAGCTCCGCGGCCTGCACGACGATGGTGGGCTTGCTGCGGGAAGCGGCGCGCCAGAGCCAGCCGCGGCCCGGCCGGAAACCTGTGTGAGGTTGCAGCTCTCGTTTCCCGTCTCCACGATGTGGCAAGTGCCGCGCGAGCCGATCCAGGCAATCCGACATCACAATGCACCGCGCTTGCCAACGACCTCCAGGTAGGCGCCTGATTCGAACAACTGCGCCTCGGCGTTCTCGATGCGCTTGACCACTGACTTGCCGGCCTGACTCGCCAAGAGCTCCAGCAGCGATTCGATCAGCGCCATGCCCGAGGTGATCGACGGGAAGAAGGAGGGGCTGTGGATCGAGAACAGCAGTGTCGCGTCGGCGAGCAGCGACAGTGGCGACGCCGCGCTGTCGGTCAACGCCACCACCTTGCAGCCGGCAGCCTTGGCAGCCTCCGCTACCTGCAGCGCCTCCCGGGAGTATGGAGCGAAGCTGATGACCACCAGCGCATCACCCTTGACCATCGCGCGCTGCTGCATCTCGAGCGATCCGCCCTGGCCGTCGACCAGATGGACGCTGTTGCGGAACAACCGGTAGACGTACACGAACGAGAACGCGATCGGAAAACAGGCCCGAAAGCCCGCGGCATGCACCGCGTTGGCCTTCTCCAGCAAGGCGGCGACCTTGCTGAGCCCGCTCGAGCTGTGGCGCTCGGTCGCGTCGAGGTTGGCATGGTGCACCTGGAAGATCTCGTCTGCCAGCGTCTTGTCGCTGCCCCGGCCTAGCAGCGAGCGCGCGCGCTCGCCATAGGCCTCGGAGCCGAGGCCCATCTCCTGTGCCATTGCCTGCTTGAACTGCGGCCACCCCTCGTAGCCCAAGTGCTGCGCGAAGCGCACCAGAGTGGAGGGCGGCGTACCGGCATGCGCGCCAACGGTGCGCATCGAACTCGTCACGACCTCGTTCGGATGGTCGAGAACGTACTTGGCGATCTGCTGCAACGCCGGACTCAGCGTCGCAAAGCGTTGTCGCAACTCATCTTTTACAGGCATGGATCTGCTTTCTATGGAACAAACGTTCCGAAAGGATACCGCCCGGCCTTGAAATCCGCTTGACGGAACAAATGTTCCATAAAATAATACGATCAATACATTAGTTCCAGACAGAGGTTTTCCATGACGCACGTCTTCCATCGCCATCTACGCACGACGCCGCCGGTCGCCGCTTCCGCAAGCGGCATGCGTATCCAGGACGCTGCCGGGCGTTCCTATCTCGATGCTTCGGGTGGCGCTGCCGTTTCTTCGCTGGGCCACGGCCATCCGGACGTGCTGGCGGCCATGCATGCCCAGATAGACCGGCTGCCCTATGCGCACACCAGCTTCTTCACGACTGAAGTGGCGGAACAACTGGCGGACGAACTGATCCGCACTGCGCCGGAAGGCATGAGCCATGTCTACTTGGTGAGTGGCGGGTCGGAGGCGGTGGAGTCGGCGCTCAAGATGGCGCGCCAGTACTTCGTCGAGATCGGCCAGCCGCAGCGCACGCACTTCATCGCGCGCCGCCAGAGCTACCACGGCAACACGCTCGGCGCGTTGGCCGTGGGCGGCAACGAATGGCGCCGCGCGCCGTTCGCGCCGATCCTGGTGCCGGCCACGCACGTGGCGCCGTGCTATCCCTATCGCGAGCAGCGTGCGGACGAGACGCTGGAGCAGTACGGCTTGCGGCTCGCGGCCGAACTCGACGCCGCCATCGTGGCGCAGGGCACGGATCGCGTGATCGCCTTCGTGGCCGAAACGGTCGGCGGCGCCACGGCCGGCGTGCTGACGCCGGTGCCCGGCTACTTCAAGGCCGTGCGCGAAGTCTGCGACAAGCACGGCGTGCTGCTGATCCTCGACGAGGTGATGTGCGGCATGGGCCGCACCGGCACCTTGTACGCGAGCGAGCAGGAAGGTGTGGTGCCCGACCTCGTGACCATCGCCAAGGGTCTTGGCGGCGGCTACCAGCCGGTCGGTGCGGTACTGGCGCAGAAGAAGATCGTCGATGCGATGTCCAAGGGCAGCGGCTTCTTTCAGCACGGCCACACTTACCTAGGCCACCCGGTCGCCTGCGCCGCGGCACTCGCAGTGCAGACGGTAATCCACCGCGACGGTCTGCTCACCAAGGTAAGGGAAGACGGCCAGGCCTTCGGCGCGATGCTGCGCGACGCGCTCGGCGAGCACCCGCATGTGGGTGACATCCGCGGTCGTGGCTTTTTCTGGGGCATCGAACTCGTGGCCGACCGTGGCGACAAGCGGCCTTTCGCGCCCGCACTCAAGGTCAACGCGACGATCAAGAGCGACGCGATGGCCCGCGGTCTCTTGTGCTACCCCTTCGGTGGCACGGTCGACGGCGTCAACGGTGACCACGTGCTGCTGGCGCCGCCCTTCATCGCCAGCCGCGACGACCTGCAGGAGATCACCCGCCTGCTGGCGGCATCGATCGACGCGGTCACGCGGGCCGCAGGCGTCGCGGCCTGACGCGAATTCCCGTTTTCTCGTTCCCTGTTCCCTCAACCCTCCTTTCAAGGACTTCCCATGAGCTTCCCTCGACATTCCGTTGCCGGCGCTGCGCTGGCCTTCGTGGTCACCCTTCTCCCGCTGGGCGCCGCCCACGCGCAGGAAGCGGGTACCTTGAAGAAGATCAAGGATTCCGGTGTTATTACCATCGGCAACCGCGAGTCCTCCTTCGGCTTCTCGTACAACGACGGCAGCGGCGCGCCGGTGGGCTACAGCATCGACATCTGCATGAAGATCGTCGATGCGATCAAGACCGAACTGAAGCTGCCGAAGATCGAGGTCAAGTACCAGGCTGTGACCTCGCAGAACCGCATTCCGCTGGTGAGCAACGGCACGGTCGACATCGAGTGCGGCTCCACCACCAACCTGGTCGAGCGCCAGAAGGACGTGGCCTTCTCGCCCGACATCTTTCGCTACAACGTGCGCATGGCCGTCAAGGCGAGCTCGGGTATCAAGACCATCGCCGACCTGCAGGGCAAGAGCGTGGTCACTACGACAGGCACCACATCCTTCCGCCTCTTGCGCGAAGCCGACAAGGGGAAAAATCTTGACGTGACGCAGCTCTCCGGCAAGGATCATTCGGACTCCTTCCTGCTGGTGGAGAGCGGTCGGGCCGCGGCCTTCGTGCTCGACGACATCCTGCTCGCAGGCCAGATCGCCAACGCCAAGAACCCGAAGGACTACCTCATCACCGGCGAGAGCCTGCGCACCGAGAACCAGGCGCTGATGTACCGCAAGGACGACCCGCAGTTCAAGGCGGTGGTCGACCGCGTGGTCGGCGGCATGATGAAGTCGGGCGAGATGGAGAAGCTGTACAACAAGTGGTTCATGTCGCCGATCCCGCCGAAGGGCATCAATATCAACTACCCGCTGAACGCCGAGACGAAGGAAGGCTTCGCGAACCCGTCGTCCAAGGGCATCTGAGAGAACGCCAGGCCGCCATGACCCGCATCGCACTCATCCATGCCCTGAGCCACTCGGTGGCGCCGATCAACGACGCCTTCGCACGCGACTGGCCGGAGGCCGTTCGCATGAATTTGCTGGACGACAGCCTGTCGGCCGACCTGGCGCGCGACGGGAGGGGGCTGAATGAGGCGATGCACCTGCGTTTCCAGGCGCTCGCGGCCTATGCGGCGTCGACGGGCGCGCAGGGCATCCTGTTCACATGCTCGGCCTTCGGGCCTTGCATCGACGCGGTGACCGCGCGCTACTCCGACATCCCGGTGCTGAAGCCGAACGAGGCGATGGTCGCCGAGGCGCTACAGGAGCCCGGCCGGCTCGGCCTCATCGCGACCTTCGCTCCAACGCTGGTGTCGATGCCACCGGAGTTCGGCGCCGACGCGGAACTCTTGCTGGCGCTGGCCGACGGTGCGCTGGAGGCGCTCAACGACGGTGACGGTGCTCGCCACGATGCGCTGATCGCCGCCGAGGCGCAGCGCCTGCGCGAGCAAGGCTGCACCCGGATCGCGCTGGCGCAGTTCAGCATGGCGCGCGCACGCGCGGCCTGCGAGCGGGCGTCGGGCCTGAGCGTGCTCACCACGGTCGACAGCGCGGTGCGCGCGCTGCGTCGCCGGCTGGGCTGACGCGCCTTTTTCCTTCTTTTCTACACGACTGCGCCCGGCCATGTGCCGGGCGCAGTCGTTGGCATGGCGACAGCTGGCGATTCCACGGCTGCTCCGGGCAAACCCGGGCTTGTGACGCACACCGGATATGGCACACATTATGCAAATACATTTGCTCATTATTTGTTTATGCAAATGCATTTGCACCAATTCGGTGAACCCATCGCTATGGAAGGCTTGTCATGAAGAAACTCGTTCTCAAACTGCTCGCAGCCGCAACGCTCGCCACGTCGCTCGTCGCCCCGGCCCTCGCGGCCGAGCCCTTGCTCGTCGCCGTAGATACGGCCTTCGTCCCCTTTGAATTCAAGGAGGGCGACAAGTACGTGGGCTTCGACATCGACTTATGGGACGCGATCGCGAAGGATCTCAAGCTCGACTACAAGCTGCAGCCGATGGACTTCAACGGCATCCTGCCCGCGTTGCAGACCAAAAATGTCGACGTCGCACTGGCAGGCATCACCATCAAGGAAGAGCGCAAGAAAGTCATCGACTTCTCGGACGGCTACTACGACAGCGGCTTCCTCCTCATGGTGCCCACCGCCAGCAAGATCGCCGGCGTCGCGGATCTGAAGGGCAAGACCCTGGCCATCAAGACGGGCACCTCCGCCGCCGACTATGCCAAGGCCAACTTCACCGGCACGGAGTTGCGCCAGTTTCCGAACATCGACAACGCCTACCTCGAACTCATGACCGGCCGCGTGGATGCCGCCATGCACGACACGCCCAACGTCCTTTACTACATCGCCACCGCCGGTGCAGGAAAGGCGAAGGCGGTCGGCCCGCAGATGCTGGCTCAGCAGTACGGCATCGGCTTCCCGAAGGGCAGTCCTCTGGTGGCGCGGGTGAACGGCGCGCTGGCGAAGATCAAGGCGGACGGCCGCTACGCGGCCATCTACCGGAAGTGGTTCAAGACCGAACCGCCCAAGTCCTGATCGATCGTCCAGGGAGCGAACCATGGATTTCGAGTGGTCGGTGATCGCCGGTGCGTTGCCGGCGTTGCTGAAGGGAGCCCGGCTCACGGTGCTCATCACCGTGGCTGGACTGGTGGGTGGCACCTTGCTGGGCGTGCTGTTCGGCCTGATGCGCGCCTACGGCAACAGCTTCGTCAGCAGCCTCGGCTTCGCCTACGTCGGGCTGGTGCGCGGCACGCCCATCGTGGTGCAGGTCATGTTCATCTACTTCGCGCTGCCCGGGCTGCTGGGCGTGCGCGTCGACCCCATGACCGCGGCCATTTCCTCGATCGTCATCAACTCCGGCGCCTACATCGCCGAGATCGTGCGCGGCGCTTTCCTTTCGGTGCCAAAGGGCCTGAGCGAAGCCGGCCTGGCGATGGGGCTGCCACGGTGGCGCGTGCTGGCCTTCGTCGTCGGCCCCGTCGCGTTCCGGCGCATGACGCCGGCGCTGGGCAACCAGTTCATCGTGAGCCTGAAGGACACCTCGCTCTTCATCGTCATCGGTGTCGGCGAGTTGACCCGCCAGGGGCAGGAGATCATGGCGGCCAACTTCCGCGCCATCGAGATCTGGACCGCCGTCGCGGTGATCTATCTCCTGCTGATCGGCATGCTGACGCTGGGTCTGCGAACCGTCGAACGAAGGATGCGCATCCTATGAACATCGTCGAATTCAAGGACGTCGAGAAACGCTTCGGCGCCAACGTGGTGCTCAACCGCGTGAACCTGCAGATCGGCCAGGGCGAGGTGGTCGTGCTGATCGGTCCCTCGGGCTCGGGCAAGTCGACGCTGTTGCGTTGCATCAACGCGCTAGAGCAGATCAATGGCGGCGACCTGCTGGTCGGCGGGCTGAGCGTGCGTGGCGGCAATGCTGTGGCGCGCGAGATCCGCCAGGAGGCGGGCATGGTGTTCCAGCAGTTCAACCTGTTCCCGCAGATGACGGCGCTGGAGAACGTGGCCTTCGGGCCGCGCCAGGTGCGTGGTGCCTCCAAGGCGCAGGCGCAGGCCCAGGCGAAGGAACTGCTCGGCAAGGTCGGCCTGGCCGAACGGATGCACCACTACCCGAGCGAGCTTTCCGGCGGGCAGCAGCAGCGCGTGGCCATCGCCCGCGCGCTGGCCATCAGACCCAAGCTGATGCTGTTCGACGAGCCGACCTCCGCGCTCGACCCCGAACTGCGCCAAGAAGTGCTGCGCGTAATGCAGTCGCTGGCCGAGGAGGGCATGACGATGGTCGTCGTGACTCACGAGATGCAGTTCGCTCGCAAGGTGGGCACGCGGCTCATCTTCATGGAGCACGGCCACATCACGGTCGACGGGCCGCCTGCCGAACTTCTGGACAACCCGCCGAACCAGCGCCTGCGGGATTTCCTGCAACACGTGGAATGACATGCCCGAACTGACTTACTTCGAAATTCAAGGCGCTCCCTTCGAGACCGGCCGTGCATTGGGCCGATTCGGCGCTGCGGCGATGCACGGGTACGCGCGGCAATCACCTGCCTGGGCGAGTGTTCTGCACCATCGCGGTACGCCGCTGGCCGAGCAGATGGCCGCCCTGGCGCGCACGCGTTTCCCGCGTGTGTGGGACGAACTGCAGGGACTGGCCGCGGGCCTCGAACTGCCGTTCGAAGACGTGTTCCTGTGGAACTGCCGCGGCGACCTGTGGGCCATGGCGCCCGACGGATGCACCACCGTTCAGGAAGGAGGCGGCGTGCGCCGCATCACGCACAACGAGGACGGCGATCCGGCCTTTGCCGGATGTTGCGCCATTGCGGCCATCGACGTGGAAGGCGGCGCAGCCTTCGCGTCTTTCGTCTATCCCGGATCGTTGCCGGGCCACACCTTCGCGGTGACCGAGGACGGCCTGGCGATGGCGGTGAACAACCTGCGTTGCCTGAACGTGCGACCCGGCGTCCCGCGAATGGTGCTGACACGGGCGCTGCTCGAGGCGACGAGCCTGGATGAAGCACTCCAAGTGCTTCGTTCGACCGAACGCGCAGGCGGCTTCCACCTGACGCTCGCCCATCGCAATGCACCCGAATTGCTCAGTGTCGAGTTCAGTTCGCAAGCGTTCTCAGTCGTCGAGATCTCGGGTCGGGCGCTGCATGCCAACCACGCGCGGCATGCGCCGCTGCGCGATTTGCCGCAGATCGTCACCGGCTCGTCGCGGCACCGGCAGCAGCGCGGCGACGCCTTGCTGGCTGGCGACGGCCCTGGCGCCGCCGACCCCTTGCACGTGCTTGCCGACCACGGCGACGCGGCGTTCCCGATCCTTCGTACCGACCCGGCCGACAGCGACGGCGAGAACACGATGGCAACGGTCGACATCCTCGTCGGTTCGTCGCACATCGAATGGCAGGTGCATGAGCATCCGATGCAGCCGCCGCGATTCCATATGATCGACGGCCATGCAAGCAATCAAAAGAGCCGGCGGCGTCACTCCACCTGATACGCAGGCCGACGCCTCGCCTCCGCGAACGGTCGAGGCGTTGCGCGCGCTGACGGTGCGCGTGGGCCGAGGCGATGCGGTGATCTCGATGGGCGGCAAGGCGCACAGCGTGCTGGCGCGCCTGGTCGAGCGTCCGGAAGAGGTGGCGGTGCGCACCATCACCGAGCTGGCCGAATCGCTGGGCGTGAACGCGTCGACGCTGACACGCCTGGCTACCCGGCTCGGCTATGCGGGCTTCGTGGATTTCCAGACGGTGTTTCGCGACGGCCTGGCATCAAGGCATCGCCATTTCTACAGCGAGCAGGCCGGCCGGCTGGTCGCGCATGCCTCCGAGCGCTCGCAGGCTGAATCCGTCAGCGAGCGTCCAGAGATCGACACCATGGTGCAGATCGCCAAGGATTCGATCGCCAACATCGAAAGCTTCCTCGCGCAGCTCTCCGCCGACGAACTTAAGCAGGCGGCCCGCCTGCTCGCCACGGCGCCTCGGGTTCGCGTGCATGGGCTGCGGCAGTTCAGCGCGCTGGCGAGTTTCCTAAGCTATGGCCTTGCCATGGTGCGCGGTGACGTGGCGTTGCTCGATCCGCACGGGCTGGGCGTAGCCGAAGGGCTGGCCCAGTTGCAGCCCGGCGACTTGGTGGTGGTGACGAGCGTGGAGCCCTACACGCGCAGCATTGCCGAGGCTGCGGCCGCAGCCTCAAAGGCCGGCATGGTCGTGATCGCCATCACCGATCACCGCGCCTCGCCGCTCGCGACCTTTGCGAAGCATGCGTTCTTCGTGCCTCACGGCAGCACCTTCTTCAGCAACTCGATGGGTGCCTATGTGATCTTCTGCGAAGGGCTGCTGAACCTTGTTGCCACCGACCTCGGGAAGAAGGCCCTGAAGGCGCTCGAGCGGCGTGAACGCTTCATCGCTGACCTGCGGATTGAATAGCCCACGACGTGAGACGGGCTATGCCCGATACGGTACCGCGTCGGCCTGACCTCCTATTTCCAGGGCGTCGGCTTCGGCACCTCGCACACCGCGTCCACGCCGATCGACTTGAAGTCGGCTGGGCCGACGATCTCCAGGTACTCCATGTCTGACGAGTAGTCGAACAGGAAATGCCGGATGCCAGGGCGCTGATGCACGCAGTCGCCGGCCTCGACCAGAGTCACCTTGTCCTCGTACATGAACTTGGCCCAGCCCTTCGTCATCAGTACGATCTGGAACTCGGCTTCGTGCCGATGCCAGCCAGTGCCTGCCTCCGGCGCCTTGTCGGCCCGAACCAGGTGCGCGATCACGCGGCCGTTGGTGGCGGCGGCAATGCCGAGGTCCCGGTACTGGAAGAAGTCGCGCAGGCCGTCGCCGCGCCAGGGTGTGTCGCCGGGCTTGACGTGCGAAAACTGGGTAAGGCTGGGTCCGGAAGAGTTGCTCATGGGATGCGTTGAGAGGCGGTGGTGGAAAAAAGGCGGCGCTGGGGTGCCCTGCCAGAGCAGTGCTCAGGGCGGCAGGCCCAGGGCCTCGAAGATCGTTGTGAGCTGCGGGTTCATGGGCATGCCCAGGCGCTCGCCGTCGGGTAGCCGGCGGACGAACCACTTGTCGTAGATCCAGCTGATCTCGCGACTTTTCGCGAGATCGCCAAAGGTCTGATTCACCACCTGCGCGAGCTGCGGGTCGTCTTTGCGATAGACGATGCCGTACGGCTCGAAGCTCAGGTAGTCGCCTACGACGGATAGGCCGCGCGGCGCCTTGGCCCGGGCGACGAAGCCGTACTGCAACACGTCATCGGTCGCGAAGGCATCGGCCTGGCCGGCCTGGAACGCGTCGAAAGCCTGCTGCAGGTCGGGGCGCACGAGGATCGTCAGGTTCAAGGCCTGCTTGGCCGAGAGCGAGCGGATCGCGGCCTCGTTGGTCGTACCAGTACTGACGACCACGGTCTTGCCCTTCATCTGGTGGAAGGACGCAATGCCGGCGCCGCGCCGCACCAGCAGCTTGGTGCCCGTCACGAAGATCACGGGCGAGAAGGCGACCTCCTGCTGGCGCAATTGGGTGTTGGTGGTCGAGCCGCATTCGAGGTCGACGCGCCCGCTCTTCACCGCGGGCAGCCGTTCTTCCGAGCGCAGCAATTCGTGGCGTACCTGCAACTCCGGCGCGTCGATCGCGCTGCGGATGCCCTCGACGATACGTTCGCAGAGATCGATCGAGTAGCCGATCGGCCGACCCGTCCTGCTCGTGTACGAGAAGGGGAAAGATGCCTCACGCACGCCCAGCGTGATCGTGCCGGACTCCTTCACCTTCTTCAGCGTGCCGCTCAGCGCATCGAAGCTCTGCGCGTGCGCGGCGCAGGCCAGCGCCAGCGCGAGCAGCGGGACGAGGCGCAGCTGGCTTGCAAGGGGCCGCATCTCAGGCATTCTGCAGGGTGTCCGACGCCTCGGGGGTGCGCCGGGTGATCAGTGCGTCTGCCGGTACGTCGTCGCTGACCTGCTCGCCGAGCTCGCCCTCCCACTTGGCCACCACAGAGGTGGCGATACTGTTGCCCAGCACGTTGGTGGCCGTGCGGCCCATGTCGAGGAACTGGTCGACGCCCATGATCAGCAACAGCCCAGCCTCGGGAATGTTGAATTGCCCCAGCGTCGCGGCGATCACCACCAGCGACGCTCGCGGCACGGCCGCCATGCCCTTGCTGGTGAGCATCAGGATCGCCAGCATCGTGAGCTGCTGGCCAAGGCTGAGGTCCACGCCGTAGGCCTGCGCGATGAACAGCGACGCGAAGGTGCAATACATCATTGAGCCGTCGAGATTGAACGAGTAGCCCATCGGCAACACGAAGCTGCCGATCTTGTTCGGCACGCCGAAGCGCTCCAGCTGTTCCAGCGTCTTCGGATAGGCCGATTCGCTGCTGGCGGTGCTGAAGGCCAGCAACATCGGTGTGCGCACCAGCTTGACTAGGCTGAACACGCGCGGGCCGAGCACCAGGAAGCCGGCCAGAATCAGCAGCAGCCAGAGCCCCACAAGGCCGAGGTAGAACTCACCCATGAAAGTGCCGTAGGTTACGAGCACGCCAAGGCCCTGGGTCGTGACGACGTTGGCCATCGCGGCGAAGACCGCCAGCGGAGCCACTTTCATCACGTAGCCTGTCACCTTGAGCATGATGTGCGCCACCTCGTCGAGGAAATGCACCACGCCGTCTGCCTTCTTGCCGAGTGAAGCGATCGCGATGCTGAAAAAGGCCGAGAACACGACGATCTGCAGAATCTCGTTGGTGGCCATCGCCTCGACGATGCTCTTGGGAACCAGATGGGTCACGAATTCCTTGAGCGACAACGAGCTGACCTTCAGCCCCGAAGAAGCCGATGCGTCGGGCAGCGGCAAATTCAGTCCCAGGCCCGGTTTCCACCAATTGGCCAACAGCGCGCCCAGCACCAGCGAGACGAACGATGCGCCGATGAACCAGCCGAGCGTCTTGGCACCGATGCGGCCGATGGCACCGATGTCTCCCATCTTGGCGACGCCCACCACCAGCGTGGAGATGACCAAGGGCGCAACAATCATCTTGATCAGCCGCAGGAACAGGTCGGTGATGAGCGAGAAATAGCCGCCGATGGCCTTGGCCTCCTGTGCGTCGGGGAACACGGAGTGGCAGGCATAGCCAACGGCGATGCCCGTCAGCATGCCGATCAGGATCCAGGTCGTGAGTTTGAATTTCATGGTGTCTCCAGTCGTTGGTTTTCTTATGGCGCCGGGGTTGGCGTGGCACGCGCAGTGGTCATCACCAGCGCTTCGCCGTCAATGACAAGCAGCTCGCCAACCCGGCACTGGGTGCTGAGGCGCGCCCGGCGTTTGCCGTGCAGCACTTCGGTAACAGTGACCACTGCCCGCACGGTGTCACCAGGCCGCACGGGCGCCCTGAACTGCAGCGATTGCGAGAGGTAGACCGTGCCGGGGCCTGGAAGCTTGTTCGCGATGGCCGCAGAGATCACGCTGGCGGACAGCATCCCGTGTGCGATGCGGCCCTTGAAGGGCGTGGTCGCAGCGAACTCGGCGTTGATGTGGACGGCGTTGTTGTCGCCCGAGACACCGGCGAAGAGCACGATGTCGGCTTCGGTGATGGTCTTGGAAAACGTCGCACTCATACCGACGCTCAGATCCTCGATGTCGTGACCCTGCAATGCGTTCATGCGTGTCTCCGGTAGGGGCATGTGTCGGCACTGGATCCCCCGCAGGCGGAGGCTCAGACCTTGGAGTTGGGGTGCGGACCTAGCGGCCTGCGAACGAAGGTGCGCGCTTTTCGAGCATGGCCGAGACTGCCTCGAGGTGATCGCCCGTGTTGTGGCAGATGCCCTGGAACACCGCGCAGTGATCGAGGAAGTCGCGCAACTCCATACGCTGGGCCGACTTCATGAGCCGCTTGGTCAGGCGCAGCGCCTGCGGCGGTTTGGAGGCGAAGCTGGCCGCCAGTTCGGCCGCGCGCTCGAGCAGCACCACGCCCGGCACCACGTCGAGCACGATGCCCAAGTCCTTGGCTTCGCTGGCCGTCAGCGTGCGGCCGGAGAAGGTCAGTTCAGCGGCGCGCTGGTAGCCCACCAGGCGCTGCAGGAACCAGGCGCCGCCGTCGCCGGGGATGATGCCGACGTTGACGAAGCTCTCGGCCATCAGCGCGCCGCCGGCGGCCAGGCGGATGTCGCACATGCAGGCCAGGTCGAAGCCCGCGCCGATGGCCGGCCCGTTGATGGCGGCGATGGTCGGCACGTCGAGCTGGTGCAGCGCCAGCGGAATTCGCTGAATACCCTCGCGGTAGCGCTTCTGCACCTCGTACACGTCGCCGCCAAAGCTGCCCTCGCGGGCCAACATGTGTTTGACGTTGCCGCCCGACGAGAAGGCCTTGCCGGCGCCGGTGATGATCAGCGCGGCGATCGCCTCTTCCGCATTGATCCAGGCAACGGTGCGCTCGATGTCGTCGACCAGCTTGGTGCCGGTGAGTTCGTTGCGCACGTCGTCGCGGTTGAAGGTCAGGGTGGCGACGCGGTTCTCGATCGTCAGCAGCGCGTCGACCAGTTCGGGTGGTGTGGTCATGGGAATTCCGGGTTGAAGAGGGCTAGTGGGCGAGGGCGGCGACGCTGGCTTCGTCTTCCAGCAGGATGCGGGCGTCCAGGATGCCGACGCCCTGTGGGTAGGCCAGCACCGGATTCAGGTCGAGTTCGGCGATCTCGGGAAAAGCCGTGCACAGCTGCGAGATGCCCAGCATCAGCTTGACCAGCGCATCCTTGTCGGTGGGCTTGGCGCCGCGCACACCCTCCAGAATCTGTGCCGCGCGGATTTCGCCGAGCATCGAGCGCGCATCGGCCTCGGTCAGCGGCAGCGAGCGGAACACCACGTCCTTCAGCACCTCGACCAGCACGCCGCCCAGGCCGAACATCAGCACCGGGCCGTAGCTCGGGTCGCGCACCACGCCGATGATGATCTCGATACCGCCCTTGGGTGCCATCGGTGTCACCAGCAGGCCAGTGATGTCGGGATCACGGCCTTCGTGCGTCCGGGTGTAGCGGGTGCCGCCCTCGACGATCTCCGCGAAAGCCTTGCGCACGCCGGCCTCGTCGGCCAGGCCCAGCTTCACGCCGCCGGCATCGGTCTTGTGGATGATGTCGCGCGAGACGACCTTGATCGCCACCGGCACCCCGCCCAGGGTGTGAAAGGCCCTCACCGCCTCATCGGGCGTGCCTGCCACGAGCGCGGGCGCCAGCATGTCGACACCGGCGCTCTCGAGCGCTTCGCGCGCCTCGTGCTCCAGCACCACAGTGCGGCCCTCGTGCCGGCATTTCGCGATCACACTCTCGAACTGCTTCGAGCGCAACCGGCGCGTGTCGATCGCCGGCAGCGGACGGCGGCGCGCCTCGCCAAAGTCGGCCAGCGCCTCTAGGCAGCGCACCGCCAGTTCCAGCGAGTCGTAGACCGGAATGCCGCGTTCGCGGATCAGCGCCAGCGGCTTGGGCCGAAGGTCGGCATAGAGGCTGCCGTACAGGCTGTGCACCAGCACTGGCTTGCCGAATTCCTGGTGCAGCGTGGCGATGCGTTCGGAGGTCTCGATCTCGACCTCGGTCAACGTCTGCGAGAAGCGCACGCCGTAGCCGCCGAACAGCCCGGTGATCAGCAGCGCATCAACGCCCGGGTCGGCCAGCAGGATGCGCGCGCAGTCGGCGAACACGGCCGGGTTGGAATCTGTGCCGCCGGCCACGTCTACCGGGTTGGCGACCGCGGCCGACGGCGGAAGGATCGCGGCCAGCGCCTGCTTCGTGCTGTCGCTCAACGGTGCAATCTGCAACCCGCGCTCAGACAGCGTATCCGCTGCGATGGTAGCGTGGCCCCCGCCATCGGCCAGCACCGCGACGCGGCGCGAAACCATGGGCTCAAGCAAGGACAAGGCTTCTGCCAAGGACAAGATCTCGTCCGACTTTCGCGCCAGAATCGCGCCGGCCTGCTTCAGCACGCCCTCGCTCACGGCGTAGTCGCCGGCCAGGGCACCGGTGTGCGACTGCGCCGAGCTGCGGCCTGCGCTGGTGCGGCCTGACTTGTAGATCACTACCGGTTTCTCGCGCGTCACGCGCTGCAACGTGTCGACGAAGGCGCGTCCATCTTTCATGCCCTCGATGTATGCGATCACTGCCTTCGTGTTCTTGTCGCCGCGCAGGTACTCCAAATACTCGTGGAAGCGGATGTCCGACTCGTTGCCAATGCCCACATAGGTCGACAGGCCTACGTATCCGTTGGCCTGTGCCTCGGTCACCAGCGAGAGGGCCATGTTCCCGGACTGCGACAGCAGCGCGATCCCGCCCGGCTTCAAATGGGAGAAGCCGACGATGTTTGCCAGCGCATGGGTGTTGAAGATGCCCGAGGTGTTGGGGCCAATGATGCGTACACCGTGCTTCTTCGCCTCGGCCACCATCCTGTCCTGCAGTGCCCGGCCTTCCTCGCCGGCTTCCGCGAAGCCTCCGGCCAGCACCACGACACCCTTCACGCCCTTCGCGCCGCATTGGGCGATCACGTCGGGCAGCGTCTTGGCGGGAGTGCAAATGAGCGCCAGGTCAACCTTGCCGGGGATCTGCGCCAGCGAGGGGTAGGCCACCCTGCCGAGGATGGAGGCCTCCTTGGGGTTGACCGGATAGATCGCGCCCTTGAAACCGTCTTCGACGAGCTTCTGGATCGAGCGGAAGCCGCGCTTGGTCTGGTCTTTCGAGGCGCCGATGACGGCAATCGAATCGGGATAGAAGATCGGATGCAATGCATTCATCTTCATTCCCCTTTGAACACCGGCGTGCGCTTCTCGGCGAAGGCATCGACGCCTTCCTGCCAATCCTTTGTCGTGCCGACGAAGACCATGCCTTCGAGCTCGGCGCGCAGCGCGGCGTCCATCGTGCTTTCGGCGGCGAAGTTCAACTGCTCCTTGGCCAGTTGCATCGAGAAGGGCGCCTTGGTGGCGACGCGCTTCGCGAACTCGCGTGCTGCGTCGAGGAAGCCGTCGTCCGGGAAGCTGCGGTTGGCTAATCCGATGCGCACCGCCTCTTCGCCCTTGATGCGCTCGCCGAGAAACACCAGCTCGCGCGCCTTGGCCAGGCCCACCAGCCGAGGCAGCAGCACCGTGACGCCACCGCCGAGGAAGTTGCCGATGCTGATCTCGGGCAGGCCGATCTGCGCGCTCTCGGCCATCAGCAGGAAGTCGGATGCGATCGCGAGCTCGGCGCCGGCGCCCAGCGCATAGCCGTTGACGGCCGCGACCACCGGCCGCTTCAGCTGCATGAGCCGCTTGCAGACGGTCTGCTCGCCCTGCAGGTACTGGCGGCGGTCGAAGGCCGTGCGGCCGGCCTTGTGTTCTTTCAGGTCGGCGCCCACGCAAAAGGCACGGCCTTCGCCGGTCAGCAGCACGACGCGTGCATCCTTGTCGGCTTCCGCCTCGCCGAGCGCTGCGTCGAGTTCGTCATAAAGCTGCTGCGTCACCGCGTTCATGCGGTGCGGTCGGTTGAGCCGGATTTCGGCGACACCGTTCTGCAGGGAATAGAGAATCGTCTCGTAGCTCATCGGGTCTCCTTGAATGTGGATCGATCGTCGTGCTTGAAAAAACGAGGGGCGCTCTGGCGGCGTCTGGGCCACAGGCCGGCGCTACTGATGCGGCGGCGGGCTTCCCGGATGGAGGTGGATTAAAAAGTTGAGCGCGGCGCTTGGCAAGCTTTGGAAATCGAATCCCGCGGGCGTTTCCGACAGGATGTTCCGCACCTGTCGCACAGAGCTCGGGATGGCGACGCCGGAGACCTCGGCCAGCGCGAGGTACTGGTGCACGGTGCTCGTTTCGGGGGCCTGGCGGAAGCGCTCGATCTCGCGCATGAGCGTCTCGGCGCGGGAGCGTGCCGGCAGGGAATACGCCGCCGCGCGGAGCCAGGTGTCCCTCACGGTGCGCGCGCAGGCGGCGCTGGTGGCGGGCAGGTGCAGGCAGGCCGTCAGCGGCACGGTGCCGCCCGAGCGCCACCAGGCCGTAAAGCCCTTGTTCAGCCATTTCAGGATCTCCGGATCGGCCTGCGGGTTGCTCAGGAAGCGCTGCAGCAGCACCGCGGGTGCCATCGCATGCCGACTGGCATGGGCCGGATCTGTCGAGTCGTGAAGCGAGTGAACACCGTTGTGGGGCATCTGGATTCCCGGGCTTTGCAAGAATGAATCATATGTTGCTTAAAAACTAATTGAGCAACGTTTGTTGCAATATAGCCGGATGTGTGCCGCTTCGTCAAGTAAATGGAACGTATGTTCCGGAGGCGCGCGCGGATGCATGACGCAGCGGCCGGTGCCGGCTGGACGGGCGCGGACGCTGCTAGCTGGCGCTGCGGCGCGGCTTGTGGGCCGTAGCGGGGTGCGCATCCGGCCGCCGCGGCGTGCGCTTGTCGGACGCGTTCAGGTAGGCGCCCGAGTCGAACAGCCGCTGCTCGGCGCGGCCGATCTGTTCCGCCACCGTGTTGCCGCCGGCGGCCACCAGTAGTTCCAGCAGGGCTTCGGACACGGCGACGCCGGCGGCCACGGAGGGAAAGAAGGACGGGCTGTCTACCGCGAACAGCACGGTCTGATCCGCGGCCAGCGCCAGCGGCGAGGCGCTGCTGTCGGTGAGTGCGATGACGCGTGCGCCCGCGGATCGGGCTGCGTCGATCACCATCAATGCATCCCGCGAGTAGGGAGCGAAGCTGATGACCACCACCACGTCGCGCGCGTCGATGGGACGCAACTGGATCTCGATGCCGCCGTTCTGCCCGTCGATCATGTGAACCGTGTCGCGGAACAGGCGGTAGCCATAGAACAGGGCGTAGGCGATGGGCAGGCTGGCCCTGAAGCCAGCGATGTGGACGGCGCGCGCGGCCTTCAGCGACCTGGAGGTCTCATGCAATGCACGGGCGGACTGAGTTTCCGTGGCGGCGAGGTTCTGCTGCAGCATGCTGAACATCTCGCCGAGCAGGCCTGCATCCTGCCCCCGCACTGCAAGGCTTTTTGCGCGCTGCCCGTAGCGCTGCGAGTGCAGGCCGAGATCCTGTGCGAACGCCGTCTTCAGTTCCGGCCAGCCGGCATAGCCGAGCTGCTGCGCCAGCCGCACCAGCGTGGCCGGCTGCGCGCCCGCGCGCTCGGCCAGCGAGCGCATCGACGCGATTACCACATCGTTCGGATGATCCACCACGAAGCGGGCCGCCGCCTGCAGCTTGGGGCTGAGCGCGGGGAACTGCGCGAGGATCCGTTCTTGGGCCTGCATGGGAGATGAAACACGTCGCGTCGGAAGGATCCGAATGCTACCTCGCCAGGTGCATCGGCCTGGTCTACCGCAGCGCAAATCTGACTTGCGCTGAGCGACGATCGTTCTAGTCCCGGGTGGCCCGCCGCTGGACGCACGCGATGTACGCCTCGCCGTCCGGCGGCCGGCCGGCGCGCTGGCTCTCCCACATCATCCGTCCCAGGCATTCCATCGCCTCGTGGTGCGCTTCGAGCAGCGAATCGCGCCGCGCGGCCAGCAACTCGACGGCCTGGCGGATGCCGCGCGGCTGGTCGATCGAGCATTGCTCGCTGATCGACAGGTGCATCGACAAATGCAGGAACGGGTTCTCGCGGCCGTCCTGGCCGTCGTAGATGCGGGCCACGGCGGCATCGGCATCGGCCAGGTCGGCGTGGTATTCGGGGTGCTGGTCGATCCAGCCGGCGGCGATGGTTTCCAGCGCCTCCATCGGCAGGCCCTGGCGGCTCTTGGCGTAGACGCCGCAGAAGAAGCGGCGCACGTCCTCGGGAGAAGGATTGAACATGCGGCAAGCGTAGCACCGGGCCCGGCTCGCCGATAATCCGCCGGAGCGTCTCACGCAGACGTTAGCGTTACCATCCGGAGTCCATTCTTGACCCAGCAAAACACGCCCGGCCGCAGCGCGCGCCGGGGCAGCGGCGGCATCACGCTGAGCGACGTGTCCAAGCTCGCGGGGGTGTCGGCCATCACCGTTTCGCGTGCGCTCAACACGCCCGATCTCGTGTCGCCTGAAACGCGCGAGAAGGTACGGCTCGCGGTCGAGCGCACCGGCTACGTGCCCAACCTGCTGGCCGGCGGACTCGCTTCCAACCGCAGCCGCCTTGTTGCCGCGCTGGTGCCGACCATCGCCGGGCCGGTGTTCCTCGAAACCATCCAGGCGCTGACCGAGGCGCTGGCCGACAAGGGCTACCAGCTCATGCTGGGCCAGAGCGGCTACAACAACTCGCGCGAAGACGCGCTGATCGACGCCATCGTGGGACGTCGCCCCGACGGTATCGTGCTGACCGGGATCATGCGCTCGGCCGAGGGCCGGCGCCGCCTGCTGGCCTCGGGGATTCCGGTGGTCGAAACCTGGGATCTGACGCCCACGCCGGTCGACATGTTGGTCGGCTTCTCGCACGAGAAAGCCGGCGTTGCAACGGCGCAATTCCTGCACCGCAAGGGCTACCGCCGGCCGGCCATCGTCACCGGCGACGACCACCGCGCCAACCTGCGGCGCGGCGGTTTCGAGCAGGCCTGGCGGGCGCTCGGCGGCGGCGCGGTGCCGGTGCACGCCGTGCCGGCGCCAACCACGCTGGGCAGCGGCCGTGCGGCGCTGTCCGAGTTGCTCGCGGCCGACCCGGCCACCGACGTGGTGGCCTGCAGCTCCGATGCCCTGGCGCACGGCGTCATCACCGAAGCGCAGGCGCGCGGCCTGCGCGTGCCGCAGGACGTCGGCGTGATCGGCTTCGGCGATCTGGCCTTCGCCCGGCATGCGCATCCGGCCATCACCACCGTGCGCATCGACGGCACCGCCATCGGCCGCCAGGCCGCGCGCTTCATCGTCGACCGCGCCGAAGGGCGGCCGGTCGAGCACAAGGTGCTCGACCTCGGCTTCTCGCTCATCGAGCGCGAAAGCGCCTGAGTAGGCTCGCCCCCAGGCTGCGCGCACTGCGTGTCGCTTCTCCTTCCCCCTGCCGGGGGCAACACCGGCAGACCGGCGGAGCCGGTTCTGCGGTGTTTCTGGGCTGGGCCGCGCGCGGAACCCGCCTTCCGATCTTGGACGGCCTTTCCATCTTGTAACGTGCTGGTTTCCCGGTTGACCGGGGTTGGGTCGGGCGCCTATGATTGAATGACAGCGCTAACATTCAAGGCGCCATCGAGACAAGCCATGACTGAACGAAAAAAGCCTGAAGACCTCCGCTCGCACCGCTGGTATGGCGTCAAGGATCTGCGCAGCTTCGGCCACCGCTCGCGCACGGCGCAGATGGGTTTCAGCCGCGACGACTACCTCGGCAAGCCGGTGATCGCAATCCTCAACACCTGGAGCGACATGAACTCCTGCCACACCCACTTCAAGCAGCGGGTGGAGGAGGTCAAGCGCGGGGTCTGGCAGGCCGGGGGCTTCCCGGTCGAGATTCCCGCGATGAGCCTCGGCGAGGCGTTCCAGAAGCCGACCACGATGCTCTACCGCAACCTGCTCGCGATGGAGGCGGAAGAGCTGATCCGCTCCTACCCGGCCGATGGCGTTGTGCTCATGGGCGGTTGCGACAAGACCACCCCGGGTCTCGTGATGGGCGCGCTGGCCATGAACCTGCCGACCATCTTCGTGCCGGCCGGCCCGATGCTGCGCGGCGACTACAAGGGCACTTATCTCGGCTCCGGTTCCGACACCTGGAAGTACTGGGCCGAGCTGCGCGCCGGCAACATCACCGAAGACGACTGGCAGGAGGTGGAAGACGGCATCGCCCGTTCGCCCGGCACCTGCATGACCATGGGCACGGCCAGCACCATGACCAGCGCGGCCGAGGTGCTGGGCCTCACGCTGCCGGGTGCGTCGTCGATTCCGGCGCCGGACTCGCGCCACGCAATGATGGCCACGCACACCGGCAAGCGCATCGTCGAGATGGTGTGGGAAGACCTGAAGCCGCTCGACTTCCTCACGCCCGCGTCGTTCGACAACGCCGTCACCGCGGTGCTCGGCCTCGGCGGCTCGACCAATGCGATCGTGCATCTGATCGCCATGGCGCGCCGTGCCGGCGTGCCACTCGACCTGGCCCGCTTCGACGAATTGGCGCGCAGCACGCCGGTGATCGCCAACCTGCGCCCCGGCGGCAAGTACCTGATGGAAGACTTCTTCTACGCGGGCGGCCTGCGTGCCTTCCTGGCCGAGATGGGCAGCCTCATCGATGGCAGCCAGATGACCTGCAACGGCAAGACGCTCGGCGACAACATCGCCGGTGCCGAGGTCTATAACGCCGACGTGATCCGCCCGCGCGGGCAGGCACTGCTGGAGAGCGGTGGCCTGGCGGTGCTGCGCGGCAACCTGGCGCCCGACGGCGCCGTGATCAAACCGGCCGCGATGGAGCAGCACCTGCGCCGCCACACCGGACCGGCGCTGGTGTTCAGGAACTACGACGACCTCGCCGCGCGGATCGACTTGCCCGACCTGCCGGTGACGAAGGACAGCGTGATCGTGCTGCAGAGCGCCGGCCCGCAGGGCGCGCCGGGCATGCCCGAGTGGGGCCAGCTGCCGATCCCGCAGAAGCTGCTGAAAGAGGGCGTGCGCGACATGGTGCGCATCAGCGACGCCCGCATGAGTGGCACCAGCTACGGCGCCTGCGTGCTGCACGTCACGCCCGAGTCGCATGTGGGCGGGCCGCTCGCACTGGTGCGCGATGGCGACCTCGTCACGCTCGACGTCGACGCGCGCCGCATCGACATGGAAGTGAGCGACGAAGAGATCGCCCGGCGCCGCGCCGAATGGAAAAAGCCGATTCCCAAGTTCGGCCGCGGCTACGGCGTGATGTTCCTCAAGCACGTGCAGCAGGCCGACACCGGCTGCGACTTCGACTTTCTCGCGCCGGACTATGCCCAAGAGCAGGCCGGCAAGGACGAGCCCGAGATTCACTGACCCGGAGACAAACCATGACTTCATTCACCGACCCCGATCGCCGCGCCGTGCTGCGCGCCGGCGCAGCTTTGCTGCTGCCGACCCCGTTGCTCGCGATGGCGCAGGGCGACGCCTGGCCCGCCAGGCCCATCACCTACGTCGTGCCCTTCACGCCCGGCGGCTCGACCGACGTGATCGGCCGGGTCATCGCGCAGAAACTCGGCGAGGCGCTGGGTCAGCCCGTCGTGGTCGACAACAAGCCGGGTGCCGCGGGTGCGGTCGGCGCGGGCTATGTCGCCAAGGCCAAGCCCGACGGGTACACGCTGTTCGGCGGCACCATCAGCACGCACGCGATCAATGCGAGCCTCTACAAGAACCTGCCCTACGACCCGGTGAAGGACTTCGAGCCGATCTCGCTCGTGGCATTCCTGCCGAACGTGCTGATCGTCGACCCGGCGCTGGGCGTGAACTCGGTCGCCGACCTGATCGCGCTGCTGAAGAAAGACCCGGCGCGGCGCACCTTCGCGTCGTCCGGTGCCGGCACCTCGACCCACCTGGCCGGCGAGATGCTGGCCGACATGATCGGCATCAAGCTCACGCACATTCCGTACAAGGGCACGCCGCCCGCGATGCTCGACGTATCGTCGGGCCAGGTCACTTTCATGTTCGACCAGGTCACGGCCGCACTGCCGCTGGTGCAGGCTGGCAAGCTCAAGCTGCTGGCCGTGACCACCGCGAAACGCATGGCGCTCGCGCCGCAGCTGCCGACGATGCAGGAGGCCGGTGTCCAGGGCTTCGAGATGGCGTCGTGGCAGGCGGTGTACGCGCCGAAGGGCCTGCCGGCGCCGATCGCGCAAAGGCTGTCAAAAGAGATCACGAAGATCCTCCAGACGCCCGAAGTGAAAGACAAGCTCACCAACCAGCTCGGCATGGACGTGGTGGGCGGCTCGCCGGCCGACCTCGCCGCATTGATGCAGAAAGAGATCCCCCGCTGGGGCGAACTCGTCCGCAAGTCCGGCGCAAAGGCAGATTGAAAACATGACCCAAGGCAACTCCCCCCTTTCGAGCGAAGCGCGCGAACTGCTGCGCCATGTCAGCGTCGCCACGCTGTGCACACAGCTCTTCAAGCGCGGCTTTCGCAACGTCTACCTGCAGGGCGTCGGCCGGCTCACCAGCCCGAGCGGCGGCAACCTGGTCGGGCCGGCCTTCACCATGCGCAACATTCCGGCGCGCGAAGACCTGGACCAGATCAGCGCCTTCGACGACCCGAACCATCCGCAGCGCAAAGGCATCGAGAGCGTGCCCGAAGGCCATGTGCTGGTGATCGACTGCCGAGGCGAAACACGCGTGGCTTCGGGCGGCCAGATCCTCACGACGCGGCTCAAGGTGCGCGGCGCCGCGGGGCTGGTATCGGACGGGCCGGTGCGCGACAGCGGCCCGATCTCGCAGATGGACTTTCCGGTGTACTGCGCCGGCGGCAGCGCGCCGCTCAACCTGATCCACCATCACGCGATCGATCTCAACGTGCCGATCGGCTGCGGTGGCGTGCCGGTGTACCCGGGCGACGTGATCGTGGGCGACGACGAAGGCGTGGTGGTCATCCCGGCGCATTTGGCCGAAGAGGTCGCGCGCGACGCCACCGAGCAGGAAAAGATGGAAGCCTTCGTGCTCGAACGCATCGAGGGCGGCGCGAAGCTGGCCGGCACCTACCCGCCGAACGCAGACACCAAGGCGGCTTTCGAGGTGTGGCGCAAGGCCAGGGGGATCTGATCAGTGGGCCGAGGTCGCGGCAGGTGATTCCCGCCGTGACGGCCAGGCGGCTGGCTTCTAGACTCGGCGCACTCGCAAGGAGTCCCAATGACGACCGTCCAACACATCCCCTCCGCCGGCACCTTCAAGACCCCGCCGCTCTCGGCGGCGGCCCGCATCGGCAATCTGCTCTTCGTGTCGGGCACGCCCGGCTACTACCCCGATGGGCGCATTGACGAAGGCGACTTCGGCGCGCAGTTCGACCAGGCCGTGGCCGCGCTGCGCGAGGTGCTGGTGCGCGGCGGCGCTTCGATGCGCTCGCTGGTCAAGGTGAACATGCTGCTCACCCGCGCCGAAGACGTGGCCGAGATGAACCGGCGCTATGCCGAGGCGTTCGGGCCGGCGCCGTACCCGGCACGCACGACCTGCGTGGTGGCGGCGCTGCCCGATCCGCGCATGCTGCTCGAGATCGAGTGCGTGGCGGGCGTCGAAGCGACCTGAGGCGCGCCGGGCCCGCTAGCGACGCCGTTTTGTGCGGGCCGCCGCGCGCTTGGGCGGAAACCCCAGCGCCGCACGGGCCAGTGCATCGGCCGCGCCGTTGCGATGGCGCGGGATCCACGTCAGCGTCACGGCGTCGAACGACCGCAGCAACGCGCGCGCCTCATCGAACAGCGGCGCCAGGCGCTCGACTGGTTTGGCCGCCGCATCGCCGAGCTGCTCGACCAGGATGCTGTTGTCGGTGCAGGCGCGGACTGTCGTTGCACCGAGGGAGCGGGCCTCGCGCAGCGCAGCCATCAGCGCACGCAACTCAGCCTCGTTGTTGCAGCCGCGCTCGCTCGTGGCCTGCGACAACGTGTGCGTCGTGCCGTCGGGCGCGACGATGACCGCGCCGAGGCCCATGCGGCCCGGGTTCGGCATGGCGCTGCCGTCGCAATGGACGAGCCAGCTCTGCGCGCCGCCCGCGGCAAGAATGCCCATCGTCAGGCGCGGCGCTTGAACAGCGCCGATGCACCGCTGGCCCGCGCCAGGTCGTCGGCCGTGGCCAGCAGCACCGGCCCGAGTGCCAGCATGCGCTCTTCCGACAGCCGCACCAGCGGGCCGGCGATCGTGATGACGCCGATCACTGCGCCGTTGTTGGCGCGCACCGGCGCCGCCATGGCCGTCATGGCCGGCGCGAACACTTCGTTGATCATGCTGAAGCCGCGCTTGCGTGCGGCGCGCAGGTAAGCCAGCAGCGCCTTGACCGTGGTCGGCGCCCGGGGGCCGAAGTCCTTCGGGTTGCCGAAGCCCTGGCGTGCAACCAGTTCCAGCGCCTGCTCGTCGGTCATGGTCGAGAGCCAGGCATGGCCGGCCGAACTGCACGAGAGATTGACGGACAGGCCCATGTCGGGGTCGTAGCGCAAACCCGTTCTGGCGCCCTGGGCCTTGGCCACGAAGGTCAGCTCGTCGCCATCGACCACCGCCAGCCGAACCAGTTCGCCCGACTGCGCGGCCAATGCGTCGAGCAGCGGCTGCGCCACGTCCACGATGCCGCTGTTACTCAGGAAGCTGAGCCCGAGCGACACCATCTTGATGGTGAGCATGTAGTCGCCATGGCTCTGATCCTGGCGCACATAGCCGCAGCGGATCAGCTCCGTCAGCAGACGGTGCGTGGCGCTCAGGGGCATGGCCAGGTCGGCCGCCACGGCCGACAGGGGCCGCCCTTCGGGGTGCAAGGCCAGATGCTCCATCACCTTGAAGCTTCTCTCGAGGATTGCGCTCATTTCTTTCAGTCCGGAACCGTTGCCAGGTCTCACTGTAATGGATTTGGCCAAGTGTTTTCCATATGGAAATATTTTCCACAAATGATTATGATCGCGCCAGATTGCACCTTCCCCGGCAACGCGCGCACATGGCGCGACCTTCACAACTCTCCTGGAGACTGCTTTGAAATCACTGCTTCGCCTGCTGGCTGCCGCCGGCATTTCCATCGGCCTGACGGCCACCGCCTTGGCCCAAGAGGGCCAGGAACGGGTCATTCGCTTCGGGCACCTCAACAATGCCGACCATCCGGTGAGCTTCGGCGTCAAGCGCTTCGCCGAGCTGCTGGCCACCAAGAGCGGCGGCAAGATGAAGGTTCAGGAATATCCTGCCTCGCAGCTCGGGAACGAGATGCAGCAGCAGTCCGCGTTGCAGGGTGGCGTGCAGCAGATGTCGGCACCTGCCACCACCTCGCTGGCCGGTATCGTCAGGGAGTTCGGCCTGCTCGACTTCCCGTTCTCGGTCAGCACCTTCGCGCAGGCCGACGCGCTGCTCGACGGCCCGCTCGGCCAGACGCTGCTTGCCAAGTTGCCCGAGAAGGGCCTGGTCGCCCTGGGCTACTGGGATCTTGGATTCCGCAACGTCACCAACAGCAAGCGGCCGATCACCAAGGCCGAGGATCTGGACGGGCTCAAGATCCGCGTGATTCCGAACCCGGTGTTCCTGGAAACCTTCAAGGCCTTCAAGGCCAATCCGGTGCCGATGCCGTTCGCCGAGCTCTACGGCGCGCTCGAAGCGAAAGCCGTGGACGGTCAGGAAAATCCGTTCGCCGTGATCCAGTCGAACAAGTTCTTCGAGGTGCAGAAGTTCGTGAGCGCCACGAACCACGTCTACGCGGCCAACATCATGCTGGTCAGCAAGAAGTTCTGGGATCAGCTCACGCCCACCGAGCAGAAGTGGATGCGCGAATCGGCCAACGAAGCGCGTGGCTACCAGCGGCAGGTCAGCCGGGCCGCGGCCCAGAAGGCGGTCGGCGAGTTGCAGAGCAAGGGCATGCAGTTCAACGAGGTGGCGCCGGCCGAGCAGGCACGCATGCGCCAGATCGCCAAGCCGGTGATCGAGCGCTTCTCGGCGAGCTACGACCCGGCCACCGTCAAGCTCTACAACGACGAACTGGCCCGCATCCGCAAGTGAGCGGCGAACCGAAGCCGATCATGAAAATCCTCGTTCTCCACGGGCCCAACCTGAATCTCTTCGGTCGCAGGGAGCCGCACATCTACGGCCACACCACGCTGGCGGAAATCAACGCGCGGCTCAGCAAGCTGGCGGCGGAGCTCGGCGTCACGCTCGACACGATCCAGTCCAACCACGAAGGCGACCTCATCGACTTCCTGCACAAGAACATCGACGAGGCCCAGGGCGCGCTGGTCAACCCGGCCGGCCTGACGCAGCACGGCGTGCCGCTGCACGACGCGATCAAGGCCATGCCGTTCCCGACGCTGGAGATCCACCTGTCGAACATCGCCGCGCGAGAGGCGTGGCGCGCGCACTCGATCATCTCGCCAGCGGTCAAGGGGACGATCCAGGGCCTGGGCCCGCAGTCTTACCTGGCCGGGTTGCGCGCGCTGGTTGAGATGCAGCAAGACGCCGAGGCCTGAGGACGGCCGCGGCAAGCGGTGTCAATCCGGCGGCAATTCGATCGTGGCCGCGAGCGGCACCGCGTCGATCGCCTCGCTGCTGGCGACGACGATGGCGCGTCCAGGTTGTTGCGGGGCCGCGAAGTCGGCCAGGGTGCGCCACAGGCAGCGGATCGACGCTGCGTCGAGCGCGCCGGCTGGGTCGTCGAGCAGGGTCAGGGCGCGGCCCGATGCGAGGGCTGCGGCCAGATAGACCTTGCGCCTCGAACCGGTCGAGAGCATGTACAGCTTCTTGTCGATGTGCGGCGCCAGGGCGAAGCCTTCGACCAGTGCGCGCCAGAGGGCATCGTCGAAGCGCGGGTCATCGGCACGCAGCGCCGCCGTGCATGCGTGCACGGTCATCTCGTCGAATTTCTCGGTGGCCGGGTCGCAGAAGAAAACGTTGCGGCGGTAGGCGTCCGGTGCGGCGTCGAGGCGCGCGCCAGCCAGCGTGAGCCGGCCGTCCGCAGGCAGCACGCCCGCCAGCACCCGCAGCAGGGTCGACTTGCCGCTGCCGGTGTCGCCGTACAGAAGGGTGACCCCGGCGCCGATGCCCGCCGACCAGCCGTCGGCCAGCGGCGCCTGCCCGGGGTATGCGAAGCGCAGGCCCTCGATGTGCAGGACCCGGCTCACAGCATTCCCGAAATCTTCTGTGCCGCCGCCAGCAGCGCTGGAAGCATCGTCTCCTGCATCACCTTGGCGCTGGTGCGGTTGGCCTGCCCGCTGATGTTGAGCGCGGCCACGGTGCGGCCGGCGCGGTTGACGACCGGAGCGGCAATCGAGATCAGGCCTTCTTCCAGTTCCTGGTTGACCAGGCACCAGCGCTGGCGGCGTGCCTGCGCGATCTTCGAGAGCAGGGCATCGATGTCGGTCACCGTGTGTTTGGTCAGCGGTTCTGGCGCGGATGCAGCCAGCCGTGCGCGCAGGTCGTCTTCGTCCAGGCCGGCCAGCAGCAGCCGGCCCATCGAGGTGCAATACGCCGGCAGCCGCGACCCCACGCCGAGGCTGATGCTCATGATCTTGTGGGTGGGCACGCGCATCACGTAGACGATGTCGGTCGCGTCGAGCACCGCGGCCGAGCAAGACTCCTGCACCTGCTGCACCAGCGCCTCCATCACCGGCTCGGCGCGGTTCCAGATCGGCATCGACGACAGGTAGGCAAAGCCGAGGTCGAGGATGCGCGGCGTCAGGCTGAACAGCTTGCCATCGGTTTCCACATAGCCGAGAGTCTGCAGCGTCAGCAGGATGCGGCGCGCGCCGGCGCGCGTGAGGCCGCTCGCCGCGGCGACCTGGCTGAGCGTCTGCCGGGGTGCCTGGGCGCTGAACGACCGGATCACCTCGAGGCCGCGCGCGAACGACTGCACGTAGCTGTCGCCGGGGCGGGGCGGCGCCTCGGCGATGGGGCTCGGTTTGGGGGTGGTTGCCATGGTGCGTCAAATCTCCTAGAATTCATTATAAGAACAAACGTTCGACATGCGAACAATGTGATGCGGCGATTTGTTCAGTGGTTTCCCTCAATCCTCAATCCCGCAGGAGACAAATCCCATGATCGACAAGATCGCGCGCTCGGTCGCCGATGCCATGGCCGACATCCAGGACGGCTCGACCGTGCTGATCGGCGGCTTCGGCACCGCCGGCATTCCCAACGAACTGATCGACGGCCTGATCGAGCAGGGCGCCAAAGACCTCACGGTCGTCAACAACAACGCCGGCAACGCCGAAGTCGGCCTGGCCGCCCTGTTGAAGGCCGGGCGCGTGCGCAAGATCATCTGCAGCTTTCCGCGCCAGGCCGACAGCCAGGTGTTCGACGGCCTCTACCGCGCCGGCAAGCTCGAGCTCGAGCTGGTGCCGCAGGGCAACCTGGCCGAGCGCATCCGCGCTGCGGGCGCCGGCATCGGCGGCTTCTTCTGCCCCACGGGCTACGGCACGCAGCTCTCAGGCGACCGCGAAACGCGCGTCATCGGCGGCGTGCACTACGTGCTCGAGTACCCGATCCACGGCGACGTGGCGCTCATCAAGGCCGAGCGCGGCGACCGCTGGGGCAACCTGGTCTATCGCAAGGCTGCGCGCAACTTCGGCCCGGTGATGGCCATGGCCGCGAAGAAGACCATCGCGACCGTGCACGAGATTGCCGAGCTCGGCACGCTCGACCCCGAAACCATCGTGACCCCGGGCATCTTCGTGCACCAGGTCGTCCAGATCGATCGCGTGGCGACGCAAGCCGGCGGCTTCAAGAAGGCAGCATGACCATGAGCACTACAACCTACCAACGCCGCACCAAGGACCAGCTCGCCGCGCGCGTCGCGCAGGACATCTTCGACGGCGCCGTCGTCAACCTCGGCATCGGCCAGCCGACGCTGGTGGCCAACCATCTGCCGGCCGGCCGCGAGGTCATCCTGCAAAGCGAGAACGGCATCCTCGGCATGGGCCCGGCGCCGGCCGCGGGCGAGGAAGACTACGACCTCATCAACGCCGGCAAGCAGCCCGTCACCCTGCTGCCGGGCGGCTCGTTCTTTCACCATGCCGACAGCTTCGCGATGATGCGCGGCGGCCACCTCGACATCTGCGTGCTCGGCGCGTTCCAGGTGTCGGCCACGGGCGACCTGGCCAACTGGCACACCGGCGAGAAAGACGCGATCCCGGCCGTCGGCGGCGCGATGGACCTTGCCATCGGCGCCAAGCAGACCTGGGTGATGATGGACTTGCTGACCAAGCAGGGCGTGAGCAAGCTGGTCAAGCAATGCACCTATCCGCTGACCGGCATCGGCTGCGTCAAGCGCGTGTACTCCGACCTCGCTACGCTGGAGTGCACGCCCGACGGCCTCAGGCTGGTCGACAAGGTCGACGGCCTCGACCATGCCGAGCTCGAAAAGCTGGTGGGCCTGCCGATCGCCGCCTGAACAACTTCCACACGAGACAACACATGACGAACCAAGCTTTCATCTGCGACGCCATCCGCACCCCCTTCGGCCGCTACGGCGGCGCCCTCAGCAGCGTGCGCACCGACGACCTGGGCGCCGTGCCGCTCAAGGCGCTGATGGCGCGCAACCCCAAGGTCGACTGGCAGGCCGTCAGCGACGTGATCTACGGCTGCGCCAACCAGGCCGGCGAAGACAACCGCAACGTGGCGCGCATGTCGGCGCTGCTGGCCGGCCTGCCGCTCGAACTCGGCGGCTCCACCGTCAACCGCCTGTGCGGCTCCGGGCTGGACGCGGTCGGCACGGCCGCGCGCGCCATCAAGGCCGGCGAAGCGGGCCTGATGATCGCGGGCGGCGTCGAGAGCATGAGCCGCGCGCCCTTCGTGATGCCCAAGGCCGAGTCGGCCTTCAGCCGCGCCAACGCGGTGTACGACACCACCATCGGCTGGCGCTTCGTCAACAAGAAGATGAAGGAGCTCTACGGCGTCGACTCGATGCCCGAGACCGCCGAGAACGTCGCCACCGACCACAAGATCGAGCGCGAAGCGCAAGACCGCATGGCACTCGCCTCGCAGCAACGCGCCGTGGCCTCGCAGAAGTCCGGCTTTTTCGACGCCGAGATCACGCCCGTGACCGTGCCGCAGAAGAAGGGCGACGCCATCGTCGTCGGCAAGGACGAGCACCCGCGCGACACCACCCTCGAAGTGCTGGCCAAACTCAAGGGCGTGGTGCGGCCCGACGGCAGCGTGACGGCCGGCAACGCCAGCGGCGTGAACGACGGCGCCTGTGCGCTGTTGCTGGCCGACGAAGCGAGCGCTGCCAAATACGGGCTGACCCCGCGCGCCCGCGTGGTAGGCATGGCCACTGCCGGCGTGGCGCCGCGCGTGATGGGCATCGGCCCGGCGCCGGCAACGCTGAAGGTGCTGGCGCTCACCGGCATTTCGCTCGACCAGATCGACGTGATCGAACTCAACGAAGCCTTCGCGGCGCAAGGCCTCGCGGTGCTGCGCATGCTGGGCCTGAAGGACGACGACGCGCGCGTCAACATCAACGGCGGCGCCATCGCGCTCGGTCATCCCCTCGGCGCCAGCGGTGCACGTCTCGCAACCACGGCGGTGAACCAGCTGCACAAGCAGGGCGGGCGCTACGCCCTGTGCACCATGTGCATCGGCGTGGGGCAGGGCATTGCCGTGATCCTCGAGCGCGTCTGAGCGGCCCGGCTCACATCTCGAAATCAGCGGTGCGGACCCAGATCGGTTCGCGCTCGGTCTCGGCAAAGCGCGCCCAGGCCACCACGTTGATTGCCACGTGGTGTTCCTCGTAGGCCGCGACGGCTCTGGCGGGGCCGTCCGGGCCGTCGATCCTGGCCGCGAAGTGTGAATGCAGCGCATCCGCGGTGATGTACGCCGGAATCTCCCGCCCGCGCGCCGCAAGCGCGAAGGAGACGCCGTCTCCGAACCACTGGGCGCCGGCCGAGCCGCCGATGCGGTTGCCCTGCGCACTGCGCGCCAACGGGGCGGGCTCGAGCGCGCCCGGAACCGTTGCGGCGCTGGCCGGCTGCGAATCCGCAGGAAGGCTCGGCGGTTCCGGCAGGTCTTCCGCGTTGTAGAGACTTTTCCGGGAGAACTGCATCTCCACATCGGCGATGCGAACGAGATCGCCGTGCAGCAGATAGGTCGCAGCCACCGGCTCCCCGTTTACCGAGGTGCCGTTCGTGCTGTGCAGATCGCGAACGGCCACCACGTCCGCCCGGGAGACGAACATCGCGTGAGAATTGCTGACAGTGGGACGCTCCAGCACCAGATGGTTGCGCGGGCTGCGGCCGACCAGCGTCTCGCCCTCGCGCAGGCGCACGATCCGGACGACCCGGCCTTCCATCGACAAGATCAAGCTGGCCATGATTGCGTGTTTCGCTCACCGCGATGCTGGCACGGCGCAAGCTTCATGCCAACCGTTGACCGTCTGCGTCGCGCCACACCAGCGTCGCCGCCGTCAGGTCTTCCAGCGCCGTCCCCACGGCCTTGAACACCGTGCGTTCGCCGCCCGAGGTGCGGCCCTCGCGCTCGCCCCTGCACAGCTGCGCCAGCGTCGCCTGGACATCCGTGGCGGCGAGCGCGCCGGCTGCGATCGCGTCGAGCAGGTCGCCCGCCTTCAGCAGCGCTTCGTCGGTGTCGACGAACACGCGCGCGCCGTGGCCGAAGCAGGCCGGGTCGGCCTCCTTCATGGCGGGCGTGAAGCTGCCGATCAGGTCGAGGTGCGTGCCCGGCGTGAGCCACTCGCCGCGCACCAGCGGCGCGGTGGCCAGGGTGGCGCAGCTCACGATGTCGGCAGCGCGCACGGCCAGCGCCAAAGCGTCGGGTTGGTCGGCCACCGCATGCGCGTTCCAGCCGTCGGAACGCCATTCGGCCGCCAGCGCCCGCGCGCCTTCGGGCCGGTGGTTCCACACATGCACTTCGCGGATCGGGCGCACGCTCGCGTGTGCGGCGGGCAGCAGCTTCGCCACGCGGCCGGTGCCAAGCACCAGCAGGTTGGCCGCATCGTCGCGCGCCAGAAAAGATGCACCGAGCGCCGCGGCGGCGGCGGTGCGGTGCGCCGTGATCTCGTTGCCGTCCATCTGCGCCAGCGGCACGCCGGTCTGGGCGTCGTACAGCACGTAGGTCGCGTGCAGGCCAGGCAGGCCGCGTGCGCTGTTGCCTGGAAAGATGTTGATGGTCTTGATGCCCAGGTAGCCCGCGTCGCTCCAGGCCGGCATGATCAGCACCGTGCCGCGCCCTGCGCCTTCGCCGATGCTGTGCACATGGCGCGGCGGCACGGTGGCATCGCCGGCAAAGGCCTCGCGCAAAGCGGGCACCAGGCGCTCGAAGGTCAGTGCGGCGCGCGTGGCGGCGGCGTCGAAGGTTTTCATGGCGGCCGAGTATGGCGCGCCGGCCCGTGCCCTGTCTGTCAGTCTTTGCGCAGCAGCGAGGCCTGCGGCGGGGCGCCGTCCAACTGCTCGCGCAACGCGTCGCCGAACAGCTCGGCCAGGTGCGCGATCTCGGCGCGTTCGGCATGGGCCTCTTGCCAGCGCAGGAAGTAGCCGTGGCCGGTCGCGACCTCGAAATCGAAGGGCGCACAGAGCCGGCCGCTGTCGATGGCGGGTTGCCCGATCACGCGATCCCCGAGCGCGACGCCGTAGCCTTCCGCGGCCGCGGAGTTCGACAGGTCGAGCGTCTGGAAGTCCAGTCCCAGGGCGGGATCGATCTCGTGCAGTTGCGCGGCTTCGAGCCACTGGCGCCAGTCTTCGTGGTCGGTGCGCGCATGCAGCAGTACGCTGCGCGCCAGATCCTTCGGCCGTCGCAGCGCCTGCGCGCCCTGGGTGAGACGGGGCGAGCACACCGGCGTGAGACGCTCGGCGAACAGCAGCCGCTGGTGTGGAGCCGGGTCGTCGAGCCGGTCGTACACGATGCCGGCGTCGAAGCGATCATCGTCCAGGTGATGCGACATCGTGGTACTGACTGCGATGCGGAACCCGGGGTGCCGGCCCTGGAAGCGCATCAGCAGCGGCATGGCCCACAACATGGCGCAGGTGGGCACCATGAAGCGCAGCTCGGGCGCCTCCATGCGGCGTCGCAGCACGCGCGTGGTCTGGGCGATCTGGTCGAGCGCGGAGCGCGCCGTGCTGGCCAGCAGTTGGCCGGCGTCGGTCAGCACCAGCCCGCGCGCCTGGCGCAGGAACAGCGCCTGGCCGTAGAACTCCTCCAGTAGCAGCACCTGCCGGCTGACCGCACCCTGGGTGACGCACAACTCTTCGGCCGCCCGCGTGAAGCTGCCGGTGCGCGCCGCCACTGCAAAGCAGCGGAGCGCCGCCAGGGGTGGCAGCAGCCGGCTCGGCGAGACGGCATCGGGCCCGTTAGCGCCGGGCGCATGAGTGGTGGTCATGGGTCGATGAGATTTAATGGATTGTGCAGCCCAGGGGCCGCCCGTCCAATACGCCGATGCAATATGCACGCCACGCCGGCTCGCCGGCAACCCCCCGATGACCGCCGGCAGCCCCACGCCCGAGGGCGGCCTGCTCTGGGGCGGTCGCTTTGAAAGCGGCCCCGATGCGGCGCTGATGCGCCTGTCGACCTCGCCGCCGTCCTATTTCCGCCTCGCGCCACAAGACCTGCGCGGTTGCCGCGCCCATGCCCGTGAACTGGAGCGCGCCGGCCTGCTCGATGCGGGCGAAACGGTGCGCATGCTGTCGGCGCTGGACGAGGTCGAGGCCGACATCGCCACCGGCCGCTCCCAGCCGCAGCCGCGCGACGAGGATGTGCACACCTTCATCGAGCGCCTGTTGACCGAGCGCCTCGGGGCGCTCGGCGGCAAGCTGCGCGCCGGCCGCTCGCGCAACGACCAGACGGCCAACGACTTGCGCCTGTACCTGCGCGAACAGGCACGGGGCCTCGGGGCGATGGTGCTCGACGTGGTGAACGCACTGATCGCCCAGGCCGACCTGCACAAGACCACGCTGGCGCCGGGCTTCACCCACCTGCAGCCGGCGCAGCCGATCGTCTGGGGCCACCAGTTGCTCGCCCATGCGCAGGCGCTGAGCCGCGACGTGGACCGGCTGCACGACTGGGATTGGCGCTCGGCCCGCTCGCCGCTCGGCGCGGCCGCGCTGGCCGGCTCGGCCATCGCGATGCACCCGGAACTGGCGGCGCAGGAGATGGGCTACCTCGGCGCCTGCGACAACTCGATCGACGCGGTGGCCAGCCGCGATCACGTCAACGAGTTCCTGTTCGTCGCGGCGCAGATCGGCGTCGACCTGTCGCGCCTGTGCGAGGAAATCTGCCTCTGGTGCAGCCGGCAGTTCGGCTGGCTCAAGCTGGACGACGGCTTCTCGACCGGCTCTTCGATCATGCCGCAGAAGAAGAATCCGGACATCGCCGAGCTCACGCGCGGCATCTCCGGCCGGCTCATCGGCAACCTCACCGGTCTGCTCGCCACATGCAAGTCACTGCCCCTGGCGTACAACCGCGACCTCTTCGCCGACAAGCACGCGGTGTTCGACAGCATCGACGGCCTCACCCTGTGCCTGCCGGCGATGGCGGGCATGGTGCGCACCTGGCGCGCCGATACCGCGCGCATGCGCAGCCAGGCCGGCGAGGGTTTCACGCTCGCCACCGAAATCGCCGACTGGCTCGCGCGCCAGGGCACGCCGTTCGCGAGCGCGCACGAAGTGGCCGGTGCCGCCGTTCTGTACTGCGAGCGACGCGGCACGGAGCTCGAAGCGCTCACGGCCGATGACCTGGCCGCGATCGACGCGCGCCTCACGCCAGAACTGCTGCCGCACATCTCGCTCGAACGCGCGGTGGCCGCACGCAGCGCCTGGGGCGGCACGGCCCCCGGGCGCGTGGCCGAACAACTGGCGCGCCTGCAGGCCAAGGTCGCGGCGCAGAGGCATTGGGCCGAGGGCGGCAGCAACAGCAGCGCACCGGAGAACGCACCATGACGACGCCCGACGCATCGACCCTGCCGCGGGTGCGGCGCCATCACATCGGCCGCTGGCTCGCCGCCGCCGCGATCGTGCTGCTGCTGGGCCTGGTGGTGCGCGCCTTCGCGCTCGGGCAGATCAATTGGGCGGTGGTGGGCCGCTTCCTCACGGCGCAGTCCATCCTCACCGGCCTGGGCTTCACGCTGGTCATGACGGTGCTGGCGATGCTGGTGGGCATCGGCAGCGGCGTGCTGTTCGCGGTGATGAAGATGTCGCCCAACCCGGTGCTGCGCGGCGTGGCGGAGTTCTACATCTGGATCTTCCGCGGCACGCCGTTGCTGCTGCAGCTGCTGCTGTGGTTCAACCTCGCGCTCGTGTTCCCGACACTGGGGATTCCGGGCATTCCGGGCCTGTCGTGGCGCACGGTCGACGTGATGACGCCGTTCGTCGCCACCTTGCTCGGCCTGGGCCTGAACCAGGGCGCCTACACGGCCGAGGTGGTGCGCGGCGGCATCCTCTCGATCGACCTCGGGCAGACCGAGGCGGCCAAGGCGGTCGGCATGACGCGCCTCACCACGCTGCGCCGCATCGTGCTGCCACAGGCCATGCGCGTGATCATCCCGCCGATCGGCAACGAGGTGGTCAGCATGGTCAAGCTGACCTCGATGGCCAGCGTGATCCAGTACCCCGACATCCTGCGCAACGCCCAGACCGTCTACTACGCCAACGGCCTGGTGATCGAGCTGCTGCTGGTGGCGAGCTTCTGGTACCTCGGCGTGGTCACCCTGCTGAGCCTTGGGCAGATGGTGCTGGAGCGCCACTTTGCCAAGGGCCAGGTGCGGCGGCAGATCGCGGTGGCACCCGGCGCCGCCGCGGCGCCCAAGGTGGAAGGAGCCGGCGCATGAACGGCACCACCGCATCTCCCATGGTTCGCATCGCGGCCGTCAACAAGCATTTCGGCAACTACCACGCGCTGCGCGACATCGACCTCGAAGTGCGCGCCGGCGAGGTGCTCTGCATCATCGGACCCTCGGGCTCGGGCAAGAGCACGCTGCTGCGCTGCATCAACCAGCTCGACAGCATCGACGCCGGCGCGATCTGGGTCGATGGCGAACTCACCGGCCATCGCATCGTGGGCCAGACCCTGCACCCGCTGGACGACGCGCAGATCGCTGCGCAGCGCGGCAAGGTCGGCATGGTGTTCCAGCGTTTCAATCTGTTCGCCCACATGACGGTGCTGCAGAACGTGATCGAGGGCCCGGTCACGGTGCAGCGCCGTCCGCGTGAAGACGCGATCCGTCAGGCGCGCGAGTTGCTCGGCCGGGTGGGTCTGGCCGATCGGCAGAACCACTACCCGAGCGAACTGTCGGGCGGGCAGCAGCAGCGCGTGGCGATCGCGCGCGCACTCGCCATGGCGCCGCAACTCATGCTGTTCGACGAGCCCACCTCGGCGCTCGACCCCGAGCTGGTTGGCGAGGTGCTGGCCGTGATGCGCGACCTCGCCGCCAGCGGCATGACCATGGTGGTCGTGACGCACGAGCTCGGCTTCGCGCGCGAGGTGGCCGATCGCGTGGTGTTCATGGACGCCGGCGCGGTCGTCGAACAAGGCCTGGCTGCCGATGTGCTCACGGCGCCACAGCATCCGCGCACGCGCGATTTCATATCGGCGGTGATCAAGTGAGCACCGCCGCCTCGTCTCCCTCTTTCTACCCACCTGGAGTTGCCACCATGAAGAAGCTGTCACACGCACTGCCCGTCGCGCTCGCGCTGGCCGGTGTTGTCGCCACATCGGCGTTCGCCGTCGAAACACCGGCGCGCATCAAGAAGGCCGGCAAGCTCGTCATCGCCACGCAGCCCAACTACCCGCCGATCGCCTACAAGGATCCGGCGACGAACAAGCTCATGGGCTTCGACATCGAACTCGGCGAAGCCATCGCCAAGGAACTCGGCGTGCCGGCGGAATGGCAGGAGATCGGCTTCGCGCAGATGCTGCCTTCGCTCACCACCGGCCGCGTCGACATGGTCATGGCCGGCATGAGCGACCTGCCGGCACGGCGCGAGACGGTCGACTTCGTCGACTACCTGCGCACCGGCCCGCAGTTCTACACCTCGCCGGCCGGCGCGGCCGCCGGCATCAAGGCGCCGGCCGACCTGTGCGGCAAGAAGGTGGGCGCGAGCCGCTCGACCAACTGGCCGGCGCAGATCGCCGAGTGGAGCAAGGCCAACTGCGAAAGCAAGGGCAAGGCGGCCATTGCAGTCAGCGGCACCGAAGGGTCGGTCGACGCGCGTGCACAGCTCAAGACAGGCCGGCTCGACGCCGCGGTGCAGGGCAACGAGACGCTGCCGTACTTCCAGAAGGTGGAGCCGAACGCCTATGTGATCCTCGGCGAGGCCTTCGCCGAAAACCTGGCCGGCATCCCTTTCGCCAAGAGCGACACCGCCACGCGCGACGCGGTCAAGGCCGCGCTCGACGCGCTGCGCAAGAACGGCACCTACGCCGCGCTGCTCGCCAAGTACAGCCTGCCGCAGAACGCGCTGCCCGAGTTCGGGCTGAACAAGGGCCAATGACGCAATGACCACACCCGAGCGACTGGAAGCCCTGCGCAGGAAATACGAGAACGCCGGCGGCGGCGAGAGCGACGACCCGGTGTTCCGTGCTGTCGCCGACCAGCAGTTTTCCGAAGGCGATCGCCGCAAGTGGCCGTTCTCCGGCGCCGCCACCTTTCTTGGCGCCGACTATCGGCCCGACGCCCACACACAGGCCGGCTTCGGCGGGCTCGACTGCGCGCTGATCGGCGTGCCGATGGATCTGGGCGTGACCAACCGCGCCGGTGCGCGCCTCGGCCCGCGTGCGGTGCGCGGCGTGGAGCGCATCGGCCCGATCGAGCATGCGCTGAAGATCGCGCCGATGACCATGCTGAAAGTGGCCGACGTGGGCGACGTGCCGTTTCGCAGCCGCTTCAGTCTTGAGAGTTGTCACGAGGACATCGAGCAGTACTTCAATGGCATCGTGGATGCCGGCGTGATCCCGCTCGCCGTGGGCGGCGACCATTCGATCACGCTGTCGATCCTGCGCGCGCTGGGCCGCAAGCAGCCGGTGGGCCTGGTGCACATCGACGCGCATTGCGACACCGGCGGCGCCTACGAGGGCTCCAAGTTCCACCATGGCGGGCCGTTCCGCCAGGCGGTGCTCGACGGCGTGCTCGACGCCGAGCGCACCATCCAGATCGGCATCCGGGGCGGCGCCGAATACCTGTGGGAGTTCTCGGAAGACGCGGGCATGACGGTGCTGCATGCCGAGGATGTGATGCGCATGGGCACCGACGCCGTGATCGCGCAGGCCCGCCAGGTCATTGGCGACGGGCCGATCTACGTGAGCTTCGACGTCGACGGCGTCGACCCGGGCTTCGCACCCGGTACCGGCACGCCCGAGGTGGGCGGTCTCACGCCGCGCGAGGTGCTTGCCATCCTGCGCGGCCTGCGCGGTTGCCCGATCGTCGGGGCCGACGTGGTCGAGGTGGCGCCCCAGTACGACGCCACCACCAACACGGCACAGATCGGCGCGCAGGTGCTGTTCCTGGAGCTGTGCCTGGTGGCGGAATCGCTGCGGCTGCAGCGCGGCCGCGCCGGCTGACGCGCGCAGGCACCGGCAAACCACGGCGGGGTGATCAGGCGGGCACGCCGGCCAGCTGCGTCCACTGCAGCCCGTGCTTGCCCAGGTACTTGCGCAGCCGGTCGGCGTCGTTCAGCACGCTGCGCTGGGTGCGCGATGCGTGGAACAACCGGCGGCCGGCATCCGACAGCGTGCGCGACTGCCGGCACACGCGCACGACGGCCTCGAGTTGCAGCCGATCGAACAGGTCGAGCGCCGCCGCGCGCTCGGGGCCGAGCAGGGCGGAGAGGTCGACATCGTCGCTGCCCCCTGGCTGCGGTGCCGTGCGCTTCCACAACCAGCGCAGGCGCGCAATCTCGGCCTCGGCCAGTTCCACGGTGATGCGTCCGCCGTCGGCCAGCGTCGCGAGCCGCGTCACGCTGGCCGACAGGTCGCGGAAATTGCCGCTCCAGAGTGCGTCGGCGCTCTGCGCAAAGTGCAGATACCGTACGCGCGCCTCGGCGTTGAAGCGCACCACGCGGTTGTTCTCGCTCGCGTAGAGCGTCAGCAAATGATCGAGGTTGGGGTCGATGTCTTCAGGCCGCTGCGCGAGGCCGGGCAGGTCGTAGGTCCAGAGGTTGATGCGGGCAAACAGGTCTTCGCGAAAACGCCCGGCCGCCACCTCGTGGCGCAGGTCGCGGTTGCTGCCCGCGATGAGCTGGAAGTCGCTCGTGACCTCGCGGTCGGCGCCCATCGGGAAGAAGCGCTTCTCTTCGATGGCCTTCAAGAGCATTGCCTGCTCGTCCAACCCCAACTCGCCGATCTCGTCGAGGAACAGCACGCCCTCGTGCGCGCTGCGCAGCAGGCCGGCGCGTTCGGCTGCGGCGCCGGTGAAGGCGCCCTTCTTGTGGCCGAACAACGTGGACGCCGCACCGTCGCCGCGCAGCGTGGCGCAGTTGACTTCGACAAAAGCGCCGGTCGTCACCTGGTGGCGTGCCTTCTTGAGTTCGAACATGCGCCGCGCCAGGAACGACTTGCCGGCGCCGGTCGGCCCCACCAGCAGGATCGGCGCGCGCGAGCGCACGGCCACGCGCTCGATTTCGTCGATGAGCGTGTTGAAGCGCGCATTGCGCGTGGCAATGCCGCTCTTGAGGAACGACACCGCATCGCGCTGCTCGGCCTCGAAGCGCCGCGCGATCACGTCGTAGCGCGACAGGTCGAGGTCGATCAGCGCCACGCTACCCGCCTCGCCCGGGCGCTGCCGCTTCGGCGGTGCGGTCTGCGCGAGCACGCCGGGAATGAAGCGCGACTCGGCCAGCAGGAACATGCAGATCTGCGCGACGTGCGTGCCGGTGGTGATGTGCGTCCAGTACTGTTCGCGCTCGGTGTCGAAGGGGTAGGCGCGCGCCCAGTCGTAGAGCCGCGCATAGACCTCGCCGAAATCCCAGGGGTCGGCGATGGAGAGCTCGACCAGGTTCACCACGGTCTCGGGCGACACGCTTGCGATGTCGGCCCTGACCACTTCGGCCAGCGCGAGGTGGTTGCGCGTGTGGATCAGCTCCAGGCGGGAGACGACCTGGTCTTCGTGCTGAACCAGCGACACCGTCGGCCGCCACTTCGCCCATCGGCCCGCGCCGCGACCCGAGTCGAGCTGTGTGCCGAGGAAGCCGATGACGACAGTGGGTTTCATGCTTGGATGGATAAATAACTAGCCAGCATTCTAGAAAAATCAAATCTATTCGACAGCCAAGTTTGCGGAATTCAGAAAAAGCCTCACAAAATCAACAGCTTGGAGCGCCTCTGCCTTCTCGCTGCGCGCTGGCACACTCCTCGCAATACCAAGGCAAGCGCCGTGTGGCGTGAGTCGGGGGAGGGCACAGTCGGTGCCTTCCCCGAACGACCCGGAGACCCAGAAAAATGAACGACGAGAACAACAACTACGACCTGCACGAAGTCGCCAACGGCGTTCCCGTGAAGATGTGGACGCGCGGCGTGCCGGTGGAAGACGAGGCGAAGCAGCAGCTTGAAAACGCCGCGCGCCTGCCCATCGTGTTCAAGCACATCGCGGCCATGCCCGACGTGCATTACGGCATCGGTGCGACCGTGGGCTCGGTGATCCCGACCTTCAAGGCCATCATCCCGGCCGCGGTGGGCGTGGACATCGGTTGCGGAATGATGGCCTGCAAGACCACGCTCAACGCGCGCGACCTGCCCGACAACCTGGGCCCGCTGCGTTCGGCGATCGAGAAGGCTGTGCCGCACGGATCGAACCCCAAGCGCATGGGCCGCGACAAGGGCTCGTGGGAAACGCCGCCCGACGAAACCGATGCAGCCTGGGCCCTGCTGGTTCATGAATTCGATGCAATCTGCGAGGACTACCCGCGCATCAAGAACACGAACAACCACAAGCACCTGGGAACGCTGGGTACCGGCAACCACTTCATCGAGGTGTGCCTCGACGAGGCGGATGCCGTGTGGTTCATGCTGCATTCGGGCTCGCGTGGCGTGGGCAACGCCATCGGCACGCACTTCATCGAACTCGCGAAGAAGGATGCCGAGCTGCACCAGCGCAACCTGCCCGATCAGGACCTGGCGTACTTCGAGGAAGGCGCCAAGTATTTCGGTGACTACGTGCGCGCGGTGGGCTGGGCGCAGAAGTTCGCGCGTGCGAATCGCGAAGTGATGATGCAGCGCGTGGTCGCGGCCGCGCGCAAGGTCATCACCAAGCCTTTCGAGGCGCATGTGGAAGCGGTGAACTGCCACCACAACTACGTGAGCCGCGAACTGCACTTCGGCGAAGACGTGCTCATCACCCGCAAGGGCGCGGTGAGCGCCAAGCTCGGCGAACTCGGGATCATCCCCGGCAGCATGGGTGCCAAGAGCTACATCGTGCGCGGCAAGGGCAACCCCGAGAGCTTCATGAGCTGCAGCCACGGTGCGGGCCGCAAGATGAGCCGCACCAAGGCCAAGAAGCTCTACACCGTAGCCGACCAGATCGCCGCGACCGAAGGCGTCGAATGCCGCAAGGACGCCGACGTGATCGACGAGATCCCGATGGCCTACAAGGACATCGACGCGGTGATGGCAGCGCAGAAAGACCTGGTGGAGGTGGTCTACACGCTCAAGCAGGTGGTGTGTGTGAAGGGGTGACAGGATGATCGCAAGAATCGAAAAGAGCCTGGAGCTCGCTGATTGGATAGCTTTGAAGTTCGACGGCATGTCTATCGTCGCGGACGGAAAGAGCGAGCTTTCGGCAACGTGCTATTACGTCGTATGGCAACACCAGGCAGCAGTGCCTCGCTTGTACCGCGAGGGGTTGATCGCGCCGGCCACTGCCCTGCTTCGCTGCGCGTGGGAGGCATTCACTCGTGGCATGTGGCTGAGCCGCGCCGCCACCATCGAGCAACGGGCGACCTTTCGTTCTGGCGGAAAGCTGCCCGGTCACAAGGCATTGCTGGCAAGTCTGGAGAAAGTCGACGATTTCAATACTCCACTGCTTACGGACTTCCACGATAGGCACTTTGACGAGCTTTGCGACCTCACACACACAGGCATCACACAGCTGTCGCAGCATTGGTGTGGCGATGAGATACGTGCCGAGCAGGAAATCATGCAACTCGAAAGCGTGCTTGCTCTCGTCGACACGCTTGCTCTATGTGCGCTGGCGCAAGCGGCCGTGCTGGCGGGAGATCAGCCAAAGGCGCATGAAGCAATGGAGCGTCTTTCGATCGAAATTTCCCAAACCGAAGCGCAATCAGTCTCCCCTGACAATCGGGCTGCCGCGCAGGCAGCGCCGTAGAAAGAAGCAATAACGAAGGGAGAAGCAGTATGAATACATGGTCTTTCTCAGACACCTGGAAGCGCTTCGGGCTCGGCGGGCCACAGCCGCAGGCCCTGCCCTCGCTCGCCTTTGAGGAGCTCGAAGGAATCGCTTCGTTCCATGATGGCTTTCAGCGGGAGGCGGCCGTGCGCGAGATGGCACGGCGCGGCGACCCGCGGGCCATCAGCCCATTGCTTGCGCGCATTGGCGACTGGGTTCCCCAAGTGCGGCTCGCGGCGCAGCAGGCACTTGCAATGTTTCTGCGCGATGAGTTGGTGCATGCCTGGGTGCACGCTCTGACGCAAGTCATGGCCGTCTATCGCGTGCGGCGCACGAGCCTGGATGCGCTCGTCGCCGAGATCGAGCGGTACTTTCTGCGCCCAGGCAATCTGGAAGTGTTGCTGGAGGGTGCGTCGGGCAGCGGCCCCGAAGTCAAACGCTGGGTCGCCAGGCTCCAGTTCAAGCGACCATTGGATGAACAGGCGCTGTTCCAGTTGCTGCGGCAGTGCGTGTTCGATGAAGATGCCGAGGTGGCACTGGAAGCGCTGAGGAATGCCGATCGGTTGCCGGCGGTACTTCGACACCATGTGCGGGGTGCAGCATGCGCGTCGCGCTTTCCCCGGGTGAGGCTCGCCGCGATGCGCGCAGACCTCGAGGCACCGCTGGCATCGACGGCGAGTCTCGTTCGTTGCCTGTGCCTGGATCGCAGTGCCGTTGTGCGTGCCGCAGCGGTCGCGGCGTCGAAAGACGATCAACCCCTGCTGAAGGCGCAGGCGCTCGCCGTCCTGGCGTCGCCATCGGACGACGCGCGTCGAACGGACGCTGCGCTGCATGTGCTTCAGCTCCTGCGCGCACCGGAAACCGCGGCCTGGTGTCGACATCTCTGCGCTTCGCCTTCCTCGACGCTGCGGCGCCGCGCGTTCGTGGGTTTGCTGGCGATGGCCGCACCGGGCGAGCGCGATGCGCTGCTGCTCGAAATCCTGGGAGATGCCACCGCGAAGGTCAGGCGAATCGCCGTCGAACATGTGTCGAGTGGGGGTGGCGTGCCAGACGTTCGGATACTGTCGGACTGGGCGCTGACGAGGCCGGCGCTCACCTCGGACATGCTGGGCATCCTGGCACGCCTGTCGCCGTGGGACTGCCTCATTGTCCTGCTGGAGTTGCTGGGACGTGATGCCGAGCCGTCGATGCGCGGCATTCAGGTCGTGCGTCGGGTTGACGAATGGGCCGTTCACATGACCCGGATGTATGTGCTACCGCGCGCTGACCAGCGTGATCGCGTGGCCCTGCTCTGGTCGATACACCACGGACGACTGCCGCAGTCCGCGCTGGCTCAGCGCGTCGAACAGCATCTGAAAGCATTCGCCGTGTTGTGAAGGCTTGCTGGCAGAAGAGATCCATCAAAGAACATGCTCACATTCACTTTCCTCGGCACCTCTTCCGGCGTGCCCACGCGGCACCGCAACGTGTCGGGCTTGGCCGTGCAGTCGGCGGCGGGGGCGGGCTGGTTACTGGTTGATGTGGGTGAGGGGACGCAGCAGCGGCTGTTGCAGACGCGGCTTTCGTTGCACGACCTCGAAGCCATCTGCATAACGCATGTGCATGGCGACCACTGCTACGGCTTGCCGGGGCTGCTGGCGAGCGCCGGCATGGCCGGCCGCAAGCGACCCCTCACGCTGATCGCGCCACGGCCCGTGTGGGACTGGCTTGCGGCCACGCGCGCCTGCACCGACCTGCATCTGCCGTATGAGGTCGCGCACGTCGACGTAGCGGCCGCTCCGTCGCCGGTGTGGACGGCGTCGGGTCTTCGGGTGGACGCGCACGCGCTGCGGCACCGCGTGCCGAGCTACGCCTACCGCGTGGAGACGGTAGCGCAGCGCATCCAGCTCGACGTCAACGCGCTGCACGCCGCCGGGCTGCCGCCCGGCCCGATGTGGAAGGCGCTGCAGAGCGGCGAAGACGTGAGCTGTGATGGCCGCGTGCTGCACAGTGCAGCGTTTACGACACGCACCACGCAGCGAGCGTGCGCCGTGATCGGTGGCGACAATGCCGAGCCTGCGCTGCTGCGGGAAGCCTGCGAGGGCGCGCAGTTGCTGGTGCACGAAGCCACCTACACGCAGTCCATCCTCGACAAGGTCGGCCCGGGCCCGATGCACAGCGCTGCCGGACAGGTCGCGACCTTTGCTCAATCGGCCGGTCTGCCGAACCTCGTGCTCACCCACTTCAGCGCGCGGTATCAGGCTGCGGCGGGGTTGGCCGAACTGGAGGCCGAAGCGCGCGCGCAGTACACCACCGGAGCACTCTGGCTGGCCAATGACCTCGATGTGTTCGAGCTCGACGCCGCTGGCGTGCTGAGCCGCCGAACCCTGACGCAGCGGGTCGCTGCGACCCCATTTCATCCATGACCGAACACAAGAGAGAACTCCGCCGTTCTGCCCACCCGATCGACCCTGCGGGGCGCGAACAGATCATGGCTTCGCTCGCGCACATTGAGCGGCGCTACGGCGTAACCGTGCGGCTTGCCTGCGAGTCCGGTAGCTGTGGCGCCGACCCGGTGCTGCGATTCGACGACGGGGCGTTGGTGTGATCGAACTCGACGGCGCCGAAGGCGAAGGCGGCGGCCAGATCCTGCGCACGGGCCTCGCACTGTCGATGGTCACCGGCCAGCCGCTGCGTATCGAGTGCATCCGCGCGAAGCGCCCCAAGCCCGGCTTGATGCGCCAGCACCTGGCTTGCGTGAATGCGGCCGCCGAGGTGAGCGGTGCGCAGGTCGAAGGTGCCGAGCTCGGCGCGCAGACGCTGACCTTCGCGCCCGGCCCGGTGCGCGCGGGCAACTACCGCTTTGCCATCGCGAGCGCCGGAAGCTGCCTGCTGGTGCTGCAGACGGTGCTGCCGGCGCTGCTGTTGGCTGACGGGCCGAGCCGCGTGCAACTGGCCGGCGGCACGCACAACCCGATGGCGCCGCCGTTCCACTTTCTGGAGCGCGCCTATGCGCCGCTGGTGCAGCGCATGGGCGCACGGCTGCAACTCACGCTGCGCCGCTGCGGCTTCTACCCGGCGGGTGGCGGCGAGGTCGAGGCCGTCATCAGCCCGGCCGATGGGGCGCTGCAGCCTTTCGCGCTGCTCGCGCGCGGCGCAGCGCAATCGGCGTTTGCCGAATGCTTGGCGCCGGGCCTGGCGCGCGGCATCGCGCGGCGCGAGCTCGAAACGCTCGGCCAGGCGATGGGTTGGTCGGGCGAGCAGCTTCGCAGCGGCGAGCAGCGCCAGAACGAAGGGCCGGGCAATGCGCTGCTGGCCACGCTGGCCTATGCGCAGGTCACCGAGGTGTTCTGCGCGCTCGGCGAGCGCGGCGTGAGTGCCGAGGAAGTGGCGCGCCGGCTGGTGAAGGAAGTGCGTGCCTACCAGGCCAGTGATGCGGCCGTCGGGCCGCACCTGGCCGATCAGCTTGCGTTGCTGCTCGCATTGGCCGTATGGCAATCGGGGCAACCGGCGTCGTTCAGCTGCAGCGAGATGACCGAGCACACGCGCACCAACTGCGCCGTGATCGAGCGCTTTCTGCCGGTGCGCTTCGGGCTCGCGCAGGGTGCGGCATCGTCTGTCGTCGAGATCCATCGAATCCCGCAAGAATGAGGGGATGAACCCCTCCGAACCCCTGCAGGTCGATGTCGCCATCGTCGGCACCGGCCAGGCCGCGCCGAGCCTCGCGGTTGCGCTCGCGGCCGATGGCGAAACCGTGGCGTTGATCGAGGGCCATCTGGTCGGCGGCACCTGCGTCAATACCGGCTGCACACCCACCAAGACCCTGCGCAAGAGCGCGCGCGTGGCACACATGGCGCGGCGCGCGGCGGAGTTCGGCGTGCGGCTGGGTTCGGTGGAGATCGACTTCGCAGCCGCCATGGCGCGCATGCAGGCGCGCGCCGACAGTGCGCGCAGCGGGCTCGAGGAGTGGTTGGCCGGCCAGGCGCGCCTGCACCTGATCCGCGGCTGGGGGCGTTTCAACGGCGTCCACGAAGCGGGCGGGTTCAGCCTGCAGGCCGGTGACCAGCAGATCGTGGCGCGGCGCGTTTATCTCAACACCGGCACGCGGCCGGTCGTGCCTTCCATCCACGGCCTGGACACAGTTCCGTTCCTGGACAACGTGTCGCTGCTGCAACTGCGCAGCCTGCCGCGGCATCTGGTGATTCTCGGCGGCAGCTACATCGGACTGGAGATGGGGCAGATCTTTCGCCGGCTCGGCAGCCAGGTCAGCATCGTCGAGACCGGGCCGCGCATCACGGGGCGTGAGGATGCAGACGTATCCGAAGCCATCCGCCTGATGCTCGCGGACGAGGGCATTGCGATCCATTGCGGGCAGCCGGTCGATTCGGTGGCGCCGACCGGCAGCGGCGGCGAAGGCGTGCGCCTGCGCGTCGGCGGCCGGGACATCGAAGGCTCGCACCTGCTGGTGGCCACGGGGCGCCAGCCGAACACCGAGCGTCTCGATCTTGAGAAGGTCGGCGTCAAGGTCGATGGACGCGACTATGTGCCGACCGACGGGCAGTTGCGCACCAACGTGCCGGGCATCTGGGCGCTGGGCGATATCAACAAGCGCGGCGCGTTCACGCACACGAGCTACCACGACCACGAGATCGTGCTGGCCAACCACCGCCGCGAGAAGCAGGGCAGTGGCGCCGCACTGCGCAGTGCTGACGACCGCACCATGGCCTACGCGATGTTCACCGACCCGCCGCTGGGCCGTGTCGGTATCGGCGAGGCCGAGGCGCGCGCGCTGGTGGCGAAGGGCCGCAAAGTCCTGATGGCCACGCATGCGATGGCGGATGTGAGTCGCGCGAAGGAGGAGAGCGAGACCACGGGCCTGATCAAGCTGCTGGTCGATGGCGGCGATGGCCGCTTTCTGGGTGCCGCCGTCTTCGGCATCCAGGGCGACGAGGTCATCCAGGTGATCAGCAACTTCATGGCAACCGGTGCGAGCTACCAGGTGCTCAAGGATGCGTTGCCGGTGCACCCGACGGTCGCGGAGTTTCTGCCGACCGTGCTCGGCAAGCTGAAACCGCTCGAAGCCTGATCTGGGGGGGGCGCGCTGGCGGCAGTCGTATCTCGCTGGCGCTTCGTGTTCGACGTTTTTGGGTGGGCCGATGGCGGCGGGTGGCCCCTTCCGCGAATGTCCCCCGGCCTGCGGCCTCCTCCTTTATTTCGCTGCAGGGGCCACCCACCACCAGCGGCCAGGGCACGCTCGTGGTGCTACTCAGCGTGCCTCGCCGCCCTGAGCCCGCCCCGGAACCTCAGCGCTCAGGTCAACACTGGACGCAAGACCGCAGGAGCCGCGTCAGGCCAGCGGCGTGGCGTTGGCATAGAGCCGCAGCAGCAACGCACGCAGTGTCTTCACTTCGGCCACGCTGAAATCCGACAGCGCCACGGCCTCGTAGTGCTGGGCCAGCGGAATGATCTCCTGCGTGAGGTCGAGGCCGAGCGGAGTCAGCGCAATGCGTACCGCGCGGCCGTCGCTGCCGCATTTTTCGCGCTGCACCAGATCCGCTGCCGCCAGCCGATCCACGATGCGCGACAGCGCCGAAATATCGGCCGACGCATGCACCGAGAGTTCCGAGAGCGTCTGGTTCGGCGTGTGCTGCAGCGAGGCACACACGCGCCATTCCGACAGGCTCAAACCGTACGGCTTCAGCGCCTTCGAGAACGCATTGCCCATGCGCGCGCCGGCGCGCGCCACCAGGAACGGAATCGCCTTCTCGAGGTCGTGATCTTGGACTAGGGTTTTCATCTAGAAATGCTTGCTAATTCAAGTATATAGTCCGCCGACTTGTTTGATTTGTCAAATAAAAAGGAGACCTTCATGGATCGTATGAGCTTTCGCCGGTCGCTGCTTGCACTGGCGGTATCGATGGTCGTGGCGGTGCCGGGTGCGCATGCGCAGGGCGCGGCCGTCAAGTGGCCGGGCCAGCCGGTGCGCTTCGTGGTGCCATTCCCGGCCGGGTCTGCCCCCGACGTGCTGATTCGCTTCGTCGGCGTCAAGCTCACCGAGAAGTGGGGCCAGTCGGTGATCGTCGACAACAAGCCCGGCGGCAGCGGCGTGATCGGCATGAACACGATCCTGACCGCGCCGAACGACGGCACCACCTTCGGCTTCGTGCAGGGCTCCGCGATCTCGGTCGCGCCCAGCACCATCAAGGGCGTGACCTACGACTTCAACCGCGACTTCGTGCCGGTCACGCTGGCGGCCGTGGCGCCGTTCATGCTCGCGGTGCCGGGCGATTCGCCCTACAAGACGCTGGCCGAATTCATCGCTGCCGCCAAGGCCAGGCCGCAAGGCATCGAGGTGGCCGACAACGGCCGCGGCACGGCGCCGCACCTGGCTTCGGCGCTGCTTGGCCTCAATTCGGGCGCGCAGTTCCTCGAGGTGCATTACCCGGGCGGCGCGCAGGCGATGCAGGCCACGCTGGGTGGCCAGACCAAGATGATGGTCGAGACCTACAACGTGGTCGCGGGCAACGTGCAGGCCGGCAAGATGCGCGTGCTGGCCTCGATGAGCGACCGCGTCGAGCCCGGGCTCGAATCCTTCCCGCTGGCAAAGAACACGGTGCCGGGTGCGGTGGCGTTCGGCTGGTTCGCGGTGATCGCGAAGAAGGGTGTCGACCCGGCCATCCTCGCCAAGCTCAACAAGGACATCGGCGAGGCGCTGCTGCTGCCCGACGTGGTCGCCAAGTCGCGCGAGCTCGGCACCTACCCGCGGCCCGGTACGCCGGAACAACTCGCCAAATACATCGACGACGACCGCAAGACCTGGCAGGGCGTGCTCGACAAGCTGAACATCAAACCGGAATAAGACTTCATGAAAAACAAGATCGCACTCGAAGAGCACTTCGCCATCGACCTGACCATCGGCGACTCGCAGGTGTACGCGCGGCCCGAGGTATGGGCGGGCCTCAAGAGCAACCTGCTCGACTTCGAGCAGCAGCGGCTCGAGCAGATGGACGCCTGGGGCACCGAGTTCTCGATCCTCTCGCTCAACTCGCCGGCGGTGCAGGCCATTCCCGATGCGAAGCGCGCCATCGAGGTGGCGCAGCGCGCCAACGACATCCTGGCCGAGCAGGTGAAGCGGCACCCCGCGCGCTTCGGCGGCTTCGCGGCGCTGCCGATGCAGGATCCCGATGCCGCCGCGAAGGAACTGGAGCGCTGCGTGAAGCAGCTGGGCTTCCACGGCTTCCTCGTCAACGGCTTCTCGCAGGTCGGCGACGAGAACACCGTCGTCTACTACGACGACCCTCGCTTCGCCGACTTCTGGAAGACTGCCGCAGCGCTCGGCAAGCCGTTCTATATGCACCCGCGCGACCCGCTCGCGAGCCGCGAACCGATCTACGACGGCGCCCACTGGCTCACCGGGCCGACCTGGGCGTTCGCGGTGGAAACCAGCATCCACGCGCTGCGGCTCCTGTCGAGCGGCCTGTTCGACCGGCACCCCGAACTGCAGATGATCCTCGGCCACTTCGGCGAAGGCCTGCCGTTCAACATCTGGCGCGTCGACCACATCCTGCGCAAGGGCCGCCGCGGCATGCCCTGCGAAAAGGAGATCGGCGACTACCTGCGCAGCAACGTGCACATCACCACCAGCGGCAACTTCCGCACGCCGACGCTGCTGTCGACCATGCTCGAGGTGGGCAGCGACCGGATCATGTACTCGGTCGACTACCCGTTCGAGAAGCACGAGGACGCCGCCCGCTGGTTCGACCGCTGCGAGATCAGCGAGAACGACCGCCAGAAGATCGGGCGCGGCAACGCGCGCAAGCTGTTTGGTCTGCCATGAGCGCCGTACAGGACAAGCGTCCCGTGCTTGTCGCGGGTGGTGGCATCGGCGGCCTGGCCGCGGCGCTGGCCCTCGTGCGCGAGGGCTACAACGTCAAGGTGATCGAGCAGTCGGCGCAGATCGGCGAGATCGGCGCCGGCATCCAGCTCAGCCCCAACGCCTTCGCGGCCTGCGATGCGCTGGGTGTCGGTGCCAACCTGCGCGCCAAGGCGGTCTACACCGAAGAGATGGTCATGTTCGACGCGATCGATGCGAAGCGCGTGGCCAGCATCTCGCTCGGCGACGGCTTTCGCGAGCGCTTCGGCAACCCCTATGCGGTGATCCATCGCGCCGACATCCATGGCGCGCTGTTCGAGGGTGTGCAGGCGACCACCGAGGGCATCGAGTTCCTGACCTCCACCAAGATCGTCCACGTCGAGCAGGACGACAACGGCGTGACGCTCACCGATGCGAAGGGCGGCCAGCACGAGGGCCAGGCCGTGATCGGCTGCGACGGCGTGCGCTCGGCGGTGCGCCAGCAGTACGTGGGCGACAGCATCCGCGTGTCGGGCCACGTGGTGTTCCGCGCGGTGATCGACACGACGGAGTTCCCCGAGGCGCTGCGCTTCACCGCACCCTGCATCTGGGTCGGGCCCAACTGCCACCTGGTGCACTACCCGCTGAAGGGCGGCGACAAGTTCAACCTGGCCGTGACCTTCCACAGCGACCACGCGGAAGAGTGGGGCTCGATGGACGGCGATCCGGCCGAGGTGCAGCGCTACTTCCGCGCGACCTGCGAGCAGGTGCAGCAGATCCTGCGCATCCCCAAGGCCTGGAAGCGCTGGTCGACGGCCGACCGCGACCCGATCGAGCAATGGACCTTCGGCCGCGCGACCCTGCTCGGCGACGCCGCGCACCCGATGGTGCAGTACCTGGCGCAGGGCGCCTGCACCGCCTGCGAAGACGCCGTCACGCTGGCGCGTGCCCTGCGCCATGAAGGCGGCGACTGGCCACGCGCCCTCGCGCTCTACGAGAAGTCGCGCGTGGCCCGCACCGCCCGCGTGGTGCTGTCGGCGCGCGAGATGGGGCGCATCTACCACGCCAAGGGCGTGGAGCGGCTGGTGCGCAACGACATGTGGAAGGGCCGCGAGCAGGAGCGCTTCTACGACGCGCTCGACTGGCTCTACGGCTGGACGGCCGAAAAGTGCCTGGCACTGGATTGACCGGCGCGGCATGAAGCGGTTCGTCTACGTCGCGCAGCCGGCCCGCGTGGTGTTCGGTGCGGGTTCGCTCGCGCAGCTCGGCGCCGAGATCGAGGCGCTGGGCGCCAAGCGCGCGCTGGTGCTCAGCACGCCCGGGCAGCGCGCGCTGGCCGAGCGCGTGGCCGGCCTGCTCGGTGCGCGCGCGGCCGGCGTGTTCGACCGGGCCGTGATGCATGTGCCGATCGAAACCGCGCGCGAGGCGCGGGAGGTGGCGCGCCAGCTCGGTGCCGATTGCGCCGTGGCGGTGGGCGGTGGCTCGACCACCGGCCTTGGCAAGGCGATCGCGCTCGATTCGGGCCTGCCGATCGTGGCCATCCCGACCACCTACGCCGGCAGCGAGATGACGCCGATCTACGGCCTCACCGAAGGCGGCCTGAAGAAGACCGGCCGCGACGCGCGCGTGCTGCCGAAGACGGTGCTGTACGACCCGGAACTCACGCTCGGCCTGCCGCTGCGAACGAGCGTCACCAGCGGCATCAATGCCATCGCGCACGCTGCCGAGGGGCTCTATGCAATGGACGCGAATCCGGTCATGAGCCTCATGGCCCGGGAGGGCATTCGCGCCATCGCCCGCTCGCTGCCGGCCCTCCAATCGAAGGCGGACGACATCGATGCGCGCAGCGACGCGCTCTACGGCGCATGGCTCTGCGGCACGGTGCTCGGCAATGTCGGCATGGCGCTGCACCACAAGCTGTGCCACACGCTGGGCGGCAGCTTCAATTTGCCGCATGCCGAAACCCACACCATCGTGCTGCCCCATGCACTGGCCTACAACGCGTCGGCCGCACCCGAGGCGATGCGCGCGATCGCGCAGGCGCTCGGTGCATCGCCCGGCACGAGCGCCGCGCAGGCCGCCTTCGACCTGGCTCGCGACCATGGCGCACCCACTGCGCTGCGCGACATCGGCTTGCAGGCGGCGGACATCGAGCCCGCGCTCGCCATCGCGCTGCAAACGCCATACCCCAACCCGCGGCCGCTCGAGCGCGAGGCACTGCACGCCCTGCTGCGCGACGCCTTCGAAGGCGTGCGCCCGCAATGACCCACGAGAGCACGAACCCATGCGCAACCTGAACCAGCACACCATCACGCCCGAGGCGATCGAACGCTTCGCCAACACGCCCGACCCACGCCTGAAGCAGATCATGACCAGCCTGGTCACGCACCTGCACGACTTTGCGCGCGAGGTGAAGCTCACCGAGGCCGAGTGGGCGCAGGGCATTGCCTTTCTCACGGCCACTGGCCAGAAGTGCGACGACAAGCGGCAGGAGTTCATCCTGCTGAGCGACGTGCTGGGCCTCTCGATGCTGACCGTGGCCATGAACAACGACAAGCCCGCAGGCTGCACCGAGGCCACCGTGTTCGGCCCGTTCTTCGTGGAAGGCGCACCGCACTACGAGCACGGCGACGACGTGGCCAACGGCGCGAGCGGTGAACCGTGCGAGGTGCGTTGCACGGTGCGCGGCATCGGCGGCGAGCCGATCGCGGGCGCGGTGATCGACGTGTGGCAGGCCGACTCGGGCGGCCACTACGACGTGCAGCATGCGGGCCTCGACCACCCGCAGGGCCGCGGGACGCTGCGCTCGGGCGCGGACGGGGGCTTCCACTTCAAGACCATCGTGGCCGAGGCGTATCCGATCCCGACCGACGGGCCGGTGGGCGCGCTGCTCGAAGCCACCGCCCGCCATCCGTGGCGGCCGGCGCACCTGCACTTCAAGATCGAGGCCGCCGGCTACGAGCCGCTCATCACCCACGTGTTCCGCGACGGCGACCAGTGGCTGGATTCCGATGCCGTGTTCGGCGTGCGCCAGTCGCTGGTGGCGGACTGGGTGGCGCAGGCCGACGGCACGCACCGGCTCGACTACGACTTCGTGCTGAATCGATCCAGGCCCAGAGGGAGCTGAAGGCGCTGCCGCCTGGCGCCGCGCGGCGCCGGAGATTCAGGCCGTAGCACGCACCAAATCGGGCGACCGTGCGCCCCGACCGCGCCAAACGCGATCGCGCCCGACTGCGCGCGATCGGTTTCGGTGCGAAACCATCCCAATACCGCCTCGCAGGCCGCATTGCGAGTGGCACGGATATTGCTGCATCTCATCGAGTGATCCGTCGGCATCGTTGCCGCGGATTTCACAGAGCCTCCGCTAATGACGGCGAGATCCGAGCGAACCGAAAGCGATGACGCTGCCAGTTCGTCTGCTCCAACCCGATTCACATCCGTTTCCATGCGGGGGCCCACTGCCGTTGTCTGATCAGACTGCGGTTCCAGTGGCCTGCACCCTCACGGGACCGGTTGTGTGCAGGAAATCCAACATGAAAATCGCAGTAATTGGCCACGGCATGGTGGGCCACAAGTTTCTCGAGCAACTCCACGAGCTCGGCGTCGCGCAGGCAGAGGTCACGGTGCTGTGCGAGGAGCCTCGCCCGGCCTACGACCGGGTGCACCTGTCCGAATTCTTCGCCGGCAAGACCGCTGAAGACCTGTCGCTGGTCGAGCCGGGCTTCTTCGAGCGCACCGGCTTCACGTTGCGCCTGGCCGCCAGGGCGGTTGCGGTCGAGCGGCGCAACAACACCATCACGACGGCCGACGGCGAAGTGGTGCCTTACGACAAGCTGGTGCTGGCCACCGGTTCCGTGCCATTCGTGCCGCCGGTGCCGGGCCGCGACCGGCCGAACTGCTTCGTCTATCGCACGATCGAGGATCTCGAAGCCATGAAAGAGTGCGGCGCCCGCTCCAAGACCGGTGTGGTCGTCGGCGGTGGCCTGCTGGGCCTGGAGTGCGCCAAGGCCCTGCGCGACATGGGCCTCGAAACCCATGTGGTGGAGTTCGCGCCGCGGCTGATGGCCGTGCAGGTCGACGAAGGCGGAGGGCGGGCGCTGCGCAACAGCATCGAGGCGCTGGGCCTGCATGTGCACACCGGCCGCAACACGGTGGAGATCACCGATGGTGCGACTGCGCGGCACCGCATGGTCTTCGCCGACGGCACGCATCTGGAGACCGACATGATCGTGTTCTCCGCCGGCATCCGTCCCCGTGACGAACTGGCGCGCCAAAGCGTGCTGGCGCTCGGCCCGCGCGGCGGCGTGGCGGTCGACAGCCACTGCCGCACGAGCGATCGCAACGTCTATGCGATCGGCGAATGCGCCTCGTGGAACGACCAGACCTTCGGTCTCGTCGCGCCCGGCTACGACATGGCGCGCGTGGCCGCCCGGCACATCGCCGGGCAGGATGACGCCGCCTTCACCGGCGCCGACATGAGCACCAAGCTCAAGCTGATGGGCGTGGACGTGGCCAGCATCGGCGACGCGCACGGCAAGACGCCGAAGGCGCGCTCCTATCAATATGTCAACGAGCACAAGCAGATCTACAAGAAGATCGTGGTCAGCGAAGACGGCAAGCAGCTGCTGGGCGCGGTGCTCGTCGGCGATGCGGCCGAGTACGGCACCCTGCTGCAGCTGGCGCTCAACGGCATCACGCTGCCCGCCGATCCTGAGTTCCTGATCCTGCCGTCGAGCGACGGCAAGGCCAAGCCGGGCCTCGGCGTGGAGGCACTGCCCGACAGCGCCCAGATCTGCTCGTGCAACGACGTCAGCAAGGGGAAGATCTGCGCCGCGGTCGGCGAGGGCGCCTGCACCATCGCGGAACTGAAGGCCTGCACCAAGGCCGGCGCCACCTGCGGCGGCTGCGTTCCCCTGGTCACCCAGGTCATGAAGATGGAGATGGCCAAGCGTGGCATGGCGGTCAACAACCACCTCTGCGAGCACTTCGCGTACTCGCGCCAGGAGCTGTACCACCTGGTGCGCGTTGGCGAGATCCGCAGCTTCGACGACCTGCTGGCCCGGCATGGCAAGGGCCTGGGTTGCGACATCTGCAAGCCCACGGCCGCCAGCATCTTCGCGTCGTGCTGGAACGAGTTCGTCCTCCAGAAAAACCTCGCGAGCCTGCAGGACAGCAACGACTACTTCCTGGGCAACATCCAGAAGGACGGCACCTACTCGGTCGTGCCGCGCATGCCCGGCGGCGAGGTCACGCCCGAGGGGCTGATCGCCGTGGGCCAGGTGGCGAAGAAGTACGGCCTCTACACCAAGATCACCGGCGGCGCCCGCGTGGACATGTTCGGCGCGCGCGTCGAGCAGTTGCCCCTGATCTGGGAAGAACTGATCGCCGCCGGCTTCGAATCCGGCCACGCCTACGGCAAGTCGCTGCGCACGGTGAAGAGCTGCGTCGGCTCGACCTGGTGCCGCTACGGCGTCGACGACAGCGTGGGCCTGGCCGTCGAGCTGGAGAACCGCTACAAGGGCTTGCGCGCACCCCACAAGATCAAGTTCGGCGTCTCGGGCTGCACCCGCGAATGCGCCGAAGCGCAAGGCAAGGACGTCGGCATCATCGCCACCGAGCGCGGCTGGAACCTCTATGTGTGCGGCAACGGCGGCATGAAGCCGCGCCACGCCGAGCTGATCGCCACCGACCTCACCAAGGCCGCACTGATCCAGCTGATCGACCGCTTCCTGATGTTCTACGTGCGCACCGCCGACCGCCTGCAGCGCACCAGCACCTGGCGCGAGAACCTCGAGGGCGGCCTGGACTACCTGAAGGACGTGCTGGTCCAGGACAGCCTGGGACTCGCTGCCGAACTCGAAGCCCAGATGCAGCACGTGGTCGAAACCTACCAGTGCGAATGGAAGACCGCCGTGAACGACCCGGCGACGCGCCAGCGCTTCCGCTCCTTCGTCAACAGCGAGAAGCCGGACGAGCACATCGTGTTCGTGCAGGAGCGCGGCCAGATCCGCCCCGCCCGCGCCGAAGAACGCGCCGAAGCCGCCGATGACGTCGCCACCGCCTGAACACCCGAGGACATCCACCATGACCACCGAAACCCTTCACTGGACGGCCGTGTGCGCCGCCAGCGACATCCTGCCCGACACCGGCGTGTGCGCCCTGGTCGAGGGCGTGCATGTCGCGATCTTCCATGTGGCCCAGGCCCGGCAGTTCTTCGCCATCGACAACATCGACCCGAAGGCGCAGGCCAGCGTGCTGTCGCGCGGGCTGGTCGGCAGCCTGGGCGACCGGATCGTCGTCGCCTCGCCGCTCTACAAGAACCACTTCGACCTGCGCAACGGCGAATGCCTCGAATCGCCGGAGCACTCGGTGCGGGCCCATGCCGTGCGCGTCCAGGAAGGCCGCGTGCAAGTCGCTCTGGCCTGAAGCGCGCGCCCTTTTCCCGGTTTCATTTCTTCCTACAGTTTCCAAGGAATCCCATGGCCTATCTAGCCCCTTCCGAGTTCGTGACCAAGATGGTCGACGCCGGTGAATCCAAGCTGCTGATGTCCACCCGCGACACCTTGATCCGCTCCTACATGGCGGGCGCCATCCTGGCACTGGCGGCGGCTTTCGCCGTCACCGTTACCGTCAACACCGGCAACGCGCTGGTCGGCGCGATGCTCTTTCCGGTCGGCTTCATCATGCTGTACCTGCTCGGCTTCGACCTGCTGACCGGCGTCTTCACGCTGGTGCCGCTGGCCGTGCTGGACAAGCGCCCCGGCGCGACCTGGGCCGGCGTCATGCGCAACTGGAGCCTGGTGTTCGTCGGCAACTTCGCTGGCGCGCTGACGGTCGCGGTGTTCATGGCGATCATCTTCACCTTCGGTTTCAGCGAAGCGCCCAATCTGGTCGGCCAGAAGCTCGGCGGCATCGGCGAATCCCGCACGGTGGGCTATGCCGCGCACGGCGCTTCCGGCATGCTCACGCTGTTCATCCGCGGTGTGATGTGCAACTGGATGGTGTCCACCGGCGTGGTCGCCGCGATGATGTCGACCACCGTGTCCGGCAAGGCGATCGGCATGTGGATGCCCGTCATGATCTTCTTCTACATGGGCTTCGAACACTCGATCGTCAACATGTTCCTGTTCCCCACCGGCCTGATGCTGGGGGGCAAGTTCACGCTCATGGACTACTTCATCTGGAACGAGCTCCCCACGGTGGTGGGCAACCTGGTCGGCGGCCTGACCTTCGTCGGCCTGACCCTGTACTCGACCCACTACAAGACGGCGCCCAAGCGCGCCCTGAGCTGAGCGGCCTCGCATCGCTGCCCTCATGCGGAAGGCACTGCGCGTGACGCTCGGCCAGCACTCGCTGGCCGGGCCCAAGTCGGTGAACCAGGACTTCCACGGCGCGATGCTGCCCGAGGGCTCGCTGCGGCTCTCCAAGGGCGTCGCGGTGGCCATTGCCGACGGCATCGGCTCCAGCCGCGTCAGCCAGGTGGCCAGTGCAGCGGCAGTGCGCGGCTTCCTCGACGACTACTACGCGACGTCCGACGCCTGGTCGGTGCGCCGCTCGGCACAGCGGGTGCTGAGTGCCACCAATTCGTGGCTGCACGCGCAGACGATGCGCAGCGACGCGCGCTTCGACAAGGACAGCGGCTACGTCTGCACCTTCAGCGCGCTGATCCTCAAGGGCCGCGACGTGCACCTGCTGCACGTCGGCGACGCGCGCATCTATCGGCTGCACGCCACCGCGCTGGAGCAGCTCACGGAAGACCATCGCGTTCACCTGTCGTCGGCCGAGTCGTACCTGGGACGCGCGCTGGGCGCAGGCCCCAACGTGGAGATCGACTACCGCTGCTGGGAAGCGGAAGTCGGCGAGGTCTACCTGCTGGCCACCGACGGTGCGTACGCGCACCTGGACGCGCAAGCGGTGCACGACGCGCTCGACCGCTGCGGTGGCGACTTCGAAGAAGCCGCGCGACTGCTCGCGACGGCAACACAGGCGAAAGGCGGTGACGACGACGCCACTGTCCAGCTGCTGCGCATCGACGAACTCCCGGCGGTCGACACGGCGCAGCTGCAACTTCAGCGGGAGGGCTTGGCGATACCGCCGCCGCTGGCGCCGCGGGCAAGCTTCGAAGGCTTCACCCTCGTGCGCGAACTTCATGTGAGTTCGCGCAGCCACGTGCACCTGGCGGTGGACGACGCTACCGGGCAGCAGGTGGTGCTGAAGCTTCCTTCCGTCGACCTGCGCGACGACACGGACTATCTCGACCGCTTCGTTCTCGAGGAATGGGTGGCGCGCCGCATCGACAGCATCCATGTCCTCAAGGCCAGCACCATCGACCGGGTGCGCGGCCACCTGTATGTCGCCATGGAGTACGTCGATGGGCAGACCCTGGCGCAGTGGCTGGTCGACCACCCCAGCCCGACGCTGGCCAGCGTGCGCGGCATCGTCGAGCAGTTGGCCAAGGGGCTGCAGGCGCTTCATGGCCGGGAGATGCTGCACCAGGACGTTCGGCCCGAGAACGTGATGATCGACCGTACCGGCACCGTCAAGATCATCGATCTCGCATCCGCACATGTGGCGGGCCTGGCCGACAGCGCACGCGACAGCCGTGCGCTCGCCATCGCCGGCACGTTGCAGTACACCGCGCCGGAATACTTCGTTGGCCACGGCGGCAGCGCCCGTTCCGATCTGTTCTCGCTGGCCGTGATTGCGTACCAGATGCTCACGGGCCAGTTGCCTTACGGCCTGCAGGTTTCCCGGATTCGATCGTCCGCCGACGCGAACCGACTGCGCTACGTGCCGGCTCGCCATTTCCGCCCCGATCTGCCTGCCTGGGTCGATGCGGTGCTGCAAAAGGCGCTGCACCCCAACCCGGCGAAACGGCAGGAAGCAGTGTCCGAATTCGCACACGACCTCAAAGCGCCAGGACAGGAGTTCCTTCGTGCGCGGCCGCCGCCGCTGATCGAGCGGCATCCGGTGCGCTTCTGGCAGTGCACGACAGTGCTGCTGGCCGTAGTCGTGCTCATCCTGCTGGGTCTGCGCATCGTCGGGCATTGAGCCTGCGGCCAGGCCCGCGACGGGCAGAATGAGGGCAGGAGCAGTCGTCCGTCAAGGTCGCACGGATGCATCGCTGCCTCTTCGATATGAGCTTTCCATCACGAACCCACCGCATGCCAGGCACGCTCGCACTGTTGTTGTGTTGCGGCCTGGCAGGCATCGCTGTCGAACCGGCCCGTGCGGCCCCCGGCCAAGGGCCGAGCTGGGGCGCGATTGCCTCCATGAACCGCTGGTATGGCTACTCGTCCCACTACCCATCGCGCGCCGCGGCCGAGGTTGCGGCACTGGCCCAGTGCGATCGCGTTGCAGGCCGCCCAGGCACCTGTGCCGTGCGAACCTACTTCGATCGATCGTGCGGCGCGCTCGCGGAAGGCAACTACGGGGAATGGGGCACGGCCACCGCCTCCACAAAGGGCGCTGCGGACAAGGCGGCTGCCGGCCAGTGCGACACTCATCTGCCAGCGGAGCCCTGCAAAGTCGTCGTCAGCATCTGCTCACTGCAGTGAACGCGGCCAACCAGCCTGTTCTGCGCCAGCCGCTGCCACACACCTTGGCCTTTCCCCGGAGCCACCCTTGTCTTCCAAAGTCTTCCGCATTGCGCTATCCGCTTCGGCCGCCGCTGTTGGCGGCATCGCGGGTTACTGGACCCTCCTTGCGACACGCCAGGGACACATCCTGTTCAACGCTCGCAAGCTCCCCGTCGTTCATTTGTCTGACGACTTTTCCACGTACTCCCACACGGTGCCGGGCGGGATGGTGCGCGGCTATGTCTATCACCCCCAGGGGGAAGATGCGCTGCAGGATCTGTTCATCTATTTCGCGGGACGGGGCGAGGACGTGCGCGCCACCGCCCAGGCGCTGCACTGGCTCCCGGAAGGCTTCGGGTTCGCGGCGGTCAACTATCGCGGCGTGGCCGACTCGCAGGGGCGCCCCTCCGAAATCGCCTCGGTGGAGGACGCAGTCCAGTTCGCCAATCACCTGCGCCGGGCCTTTCCGCACGTGCGCCTGCACGTCGTCGGTCGAAGCCTGGGGTCGGGCGTGGCAATCCAGCTGGTGGCGCGACAGGACTTCTCGAGCCTGCAGCTCGTCACGCCCTACGACTCGATGCTGGAGGTGGCCAAGAAGCGCTTCCCGCTCGTTCCACTTTCCCTGTTGCTGCGGCACCAGTTCAACTCCCTGGCGCACTGCAAGGAGGTCGCAGCAAAAACCCAGGTTCTGCTGGCCGAGCGGGATGTCGTCGTGCTGCCGGAGCGCTCGCAGAAGCTCATCGCTGCCTGGCCAACGCCCGTCAGCGTGCAGACGATCCCGGCCTCCGACCACTACAACATCATGGGCCTGGAAGCGACCTGGCTCCATCTCGTCGACTTCGCATTGACGTCAGTCCTTCCTGAGCCGAAGGCCGCATGAGCGCTGATCCAGAGACTCGACAACTTCACCGCTGATAGCTTTCGTCTTACACTGGGGCGGCGCCTGATGCGAGAAAAGCAGGCGCGTGGGAATATTCCATATTCCTTGTGAACCTTCCGAGGCCCAAGATGCGTTTAGACCGTCTCTCGCCTTTCGACGTGCAACGCCAGTTGCCAGGCTGGTCGTATCGGGGCGCAGCGTTGGCGGGCTCGTCCCGCGCATGAGCCATGGCAAGCCTTGCCAAAAAGGATCTGTCGGCACCTTGCAGGCGTTGCGCTGAAACCTTGCAAGAGTGGGAGCGGTTTTGCCCGTTCTGCGGTGAGGATCAGGCCGCCGCGGTCGACGCCGACGATGCAGCTTCCCCGATCCAGCACACGGCCGAGGTTCCTGCTGCGGACAAAACCTTCGCCCCCATGGTTCTCGATTTTGCGAACACGGTGCAGCCCGATGCGGAGGAAATCATCGAGCTCCCCGAACCGATCGACGTGGACACGCCAGCGGAGGTGGGCGTCGTCCAAGCAGGCGCCCCCCAAAACGCGGACGGGCTTCGCGATGGCGAGGAAGCGAACCGCGCGGCGCGGTCGCTCACGCCCAGACGCAAGGCCGCCGTGGCGATCGGCATTGCGCTGGCGCTGATCGTGGGCCAGCTGACCTATCTGACGCTGGAGCGGGGCTATCTCGACAGCAGGGCCAGCACCGGCGGTCTTCCTGCAGTGAAGGCCGACCTGGCGCGCCTGCAGACCGCCCTGAATCGTGCCGACCTGGGCGCCGAGGCCACGGTGCCGGGCCGCGCCGCCGCGCCGGTCACGGCGGCCACGCCAGTCGCGCCCGCTATGCCGGTTGCCCCCGTTACCCCCGCTACGCCTGCCGCCGCCCCCGTTGCGCCTCCCCAGTCTCCCGCGCTTCCCGAAGCGCCGACGGCGCAAGCCGCGGCGAATGGCTGCAGCGAAACCCTCGCGGCGCTGGCCCTGTGCCCGACGAAATAGAGAACCAGAGACCCCCGCAAAAGAGAGCATCACAAAAAAATGAGCCAGGCATCTCCTGGCGGTTCACCAAGGAGCGAACATGCCAACCAGATTCCTGCTGACCTTGCCATTGTGGATGGCCTTCCTCGCCTGTGCCGCCGCGGCCCCCCGGTCGGAATACAAAGCCCCCCGGGCCGAGTACAAGATCGTCACGGCATCCAAGACCGGCACTTACATCCAGATCGGGCGGGACCTGGCCGCATTGGTCGCCGAGCCGGCCGGGATCGGTCTCGAAGTGCTCGAGTCGAAGGGTTCGGCGGAGAACGTCCAGCGCATGCGTTTCGAGCCCGGCGTCAAGCTGGCACTGGTGCAGTCGGACGTCTACCAGGCGTTCCTCGACGAGGCGAAGGCCGGCAACACCGATGCCGACAACATCATCCGTCCGCTGCGCCTCATCATGCCGCTCTATGACGAGGAGATCTATTTCATCGCGCGTGCCGATTCGCCACTGAACAGCATCCACGAGATCAAGAACAAGGTGATCGCCGTCGGGCCGCTGGGCAGCGGCACGGCCCTGACCTCGAGAACGCTCTACCAGCTGATGTTCGGCGAGGCGCTGTCGTCTGCCAACACGCAGTATCTGACCAACGAGGAGGCGCTGGCCAAGCTCACGGTCGACAAGTCCATCGACGTCGCCATCATCGTCGCCGGCCAGCCTGCCAAGCTGTTTTCCGACATGAAAGCCGAGGCACGCAACTACATCAAGATCCTGCGGCTCGACGATGCGGCACCAGAAACGGCGCGGGCGAAAAAAACCTACTTTCCGGCGGCGATACGTGCCACCAGCTATGCAACCTGGCTCAAGTCCGACGTGCCCACCCTGACGGTCAAGGCCTACCTGGTCACCTACGACTACGGACTGCAGTCGACAGTCGGAAACCTGGGCCGCTTTGCCGAATCCCTGTGCACCAACTTTGACAATCTGCAAGCCAACGGACATCCCAAATGGAAGCAGGTGCGCCTGGAACTCCCCGCCCTGGGCCAGGGGTGGCGCTACTACGCACCGATGGAAAAGCGCATGCGCGCCTGCATCGCCCGCCGATCCGCCGTCGCTGCTTCGGCCGCAGCGCAGGCGGCGCTGCCGCCACCGCGCGCCTGCACGGAGCAGGAGGTGGTATTGGGGATTTGCAGGCGATGAATGTCATCTACCGAAGAGCAACACCTGAAGACACACCAGGCTGCATCGCCTTGAGAGGCAAGACGAGAGAGAACGCCTTCTCGATTGAGCAATTGAAGGCCATCGGCGTCACCCTAGAAAGCTGGCGAACCAGCATCGGTGACGGCTCCTTGCCCGGCTACGTCAGCACGGTCGAAGGGGAACTGGCGGGCTATTGCTTCGGCGAGCGAAACACGGGTGAGATCGCCGTCCTCGCGCTGCTGCCGGAGTACGAGGGCCACGGCATCGGCAAGGCGCTCCTTGACCTGATGATCGAGGAGTTCAGGGGGCTGGGTTTCAAGCGGCTCTTTCTCGGCTGCTCGCGCGACCCCGATGTTCGGTCCTATGGTTTCTACAGGCATCTGGGCTGGACGCCCACTGGCACGGTCAATGCGGCGAACGACGAGGTGCTCGAGTACCTTCCTTCATAGGACGAAGCGGCCGATCGCCAGCGGCGAGCAACTCTGGGAGAATCCCGCGCTTGCCGCCGTTCAGCCCGATCCTCGACCCACATTTCTACGCCGCCGCAGTGCCGGCCGTGCTGCTGCTCGGCGTCAGCAAGAGCGGTTTCGGCGCCGGCTTCGGCTCGCTGGCCGTGCCGCTGATGGCCATGGCCGTCACCGTGCCCGAAGCGGCCGCCATCCTGATGCCGGTGCTGCTGCTGATGGACCTGCTCGGCATCGCGGCCTTTCGCCGCGACTTCGACCGCAAGCTGCTGATGTTCCTGATTCCCTGCGGGCTGGTCGGCACGCTGATCGGTACCCTGCTGTTCCGCCTGCTCTCGCCGCACACGGTGGCCGGCATCGTCGGTGTTTTCACGCTGCTGTTCCTGGCGCAGCGCCTGCTGTTGCCGCCGCGGCCCGACGCCGCACCGCCGTCGCGCATCGTCGGCGGCGTGTTGACCACGATCTCGGGCTTCACCAGCTTCATTGCCCATGCGGGTGGGCCGCCGGTCAACGCGTACGTCATTCCCATCAAGCTCACGCCCGTGGTGTTCACCGCCACCATGGCGTACTTTTTCTTCATCCTGAACCTGAGCAAGTGGGCACCGTACGCCTGGCTCGGGCTGCTCGACTGGCGCCACCTCGCCACCTCGTTGGTGCTGCTGCCGCTGGCACCGCTGGGGGTGTGGGCGGGCGTGCGCATCGCGCGCCGCATCAGCGCGGTCTGGTTCTATCGCATGCTGTACCTCGGCATGCTGTTGACCGGGCTCAAGCTGGTGTGGGACGGCTTCATTGCCTGAAGGAGTTTCCATCCATGTCTCGCCTTACCGTTCTCACCGGCGCCTCGCGCGGCCTGGGCCGCGCCATGGCGCAGCAACTGCTGCAGCCCGGCGCCACGCTGCTGTGCATCTCGCGTCACAGCGATGCCGCGCTGCTGCAGCAAGCGAAGGCGGCCGGCGCCACGCTCGAGCAGTGGGAGCAGGACTTGTCGGAGCCGGTCGCGGCGGTAGCCCGTCTCACCGCCTGGTTGCAGGCCATCGACTCTGCGCGCTTCGCGCGCGCCACGCTCGTCAACAACGCCGGCACCATCGGCCAGCCGCGTCCGCTGGCCGACGGCGTCGCGGCCGAACTCGCGCAGGCGCTGCGTGTGGGGCTTGAAGCGCCGATGCTTCTGGCCGGCGCCTTCCTCGGTGCCACACGCGACTGGGCGGGCCGGCGCGAAGTGCTCAATATCTCGTCGGGCCTGGGCCGCAACGCGATGGGCAGCCAGGCGCCGTACTGTGCAGCCAAGGCCGGCATGGATCACTTCTCGCGCGCCGTGGCGCTGGAGCAGGCCGCGTTGCCCAACGGCGCGAAGATCGTTTCGCTCGCGCCGGGCGTGATCGACACCGACATGCAGATCCAGCTGCGCGGCACGTCGGCCGAGGCGTTCCCGGATCGCGAGCGCTTCGTGCAGCTGAAGGCGCAGGGCATGCTGGATTCGCCGGCAACAGCGGCCGCGAAGGTGCTCGCCTACCTGGACCGCGCCGACTTCGGCAGCAAGCCGGTGGCGGATGTGCGGGACGCCTGATTTTTGCAAGGAGAAACCCGATGTCGAAACTTTGTGTCCGCAGCTTCGCGATTTCCATCGACGGCTACGGTGCCGGGCCGAACCAGGATCTCCAGAACCCGCTCGGCGTCAGGGGCCCGGAGCTGATGGAGTGGTTCTTCCACACGCGCGCGTGGCGCAAGATGCACGGCGGGGACGACGGAGAGACGGGCGTCGACAACGGCATTGCGGAGCAGGGCTTTGCCGGAATTGGTGCCTGGATCCTGGGGCGCAACATGTTCGGCCCTGTCCGAGGTCCGTGGCCGGACGACAGCTGGAAGGGCTGGTGGGGCGACGAGCCGCCGTATCACACGCCCGTCTTCGTGCTGACGAACCATCCGCGGGCGCCGCTCACGATGGCGGGCGGCACGGAGTTCCGTTTCGTCACCGAGGGCATTCACGCCGCGCTGGAGCAGGCGACCGCCGCAGCGGGTGGCCGCGATGTTCGCCTGGGTGGCGGTGTGTCGACGGTTCGGCAGTTCCTGCGTGCCGGGCTGATCGACGAGTTGCACCTCGCCATCCGCCCCGTCTTGCTGGGTTCGGGGGAGCATCTCTTTCAGGGCATCGACACCCATGCCCTGGGCTACGAATGTGCAAGGCATGTCGCTGGCGAGCGTGCGACCCACGTCTTTCTGCAGCGGCGGGCAGCCGCAGAAAAATAGCGACTGCCAGAGGCAACGTCAGAGGTACAGCTTCTGCAGCAGCTTGATCAGGCTCTCGCGCTCGCGCGCCGACAGCTTGGCGCTCGCATCGAGTTCGAGCTGCACCACCGCCGCTTCGGCCTCGCGAACGAGCTTCTTGCCTGCGGTCGTGAGGTGCAGGCCGACGGCGCGGCCGTCGTGGGGGTGCGGGCGGCGCTCGATCAGGCCGCGGCTGTCCATCGCGGCGATCAGGCTCACCAGGTTGGGCGGCAGGATGTCGAGCGTGGCGCAGAGCTGGCGCGACGTGGCGCCCGGGTTGTGCGCCAGCAGCGAAAGCACCGAAAAATCCACCTGCTTGAGCCCGTAGGCCGCCATGCGCTCGGCGAACACCGCGCTGATGGTGAGCCAGGCGCGGCGGGTGTTGTAGCCGACCAGTGTTTCAAGCACGCGCGTGTCCAGCCGTTCGGTGCGGGTGGTGGGGGGATCGATCCTGCTGCTGCGCTGGATGGCCATGTTGCAAGCGTAACCCGTAGCGCGCGTTTCAGGCTACCGCGACGGGCGCCGTGACGGCCTCGCACGCGCGCTTGACCATGCCGAGCCGCATCTCGAACTCCGGGAGCAGGTGGCGCCGGAAGGCCGCCGACGGCACCGACCAGCGCGCCGGCTCCGGCGCGGACGCTGCCGCCACGTCGATGCGCGCCCAGGCCCAGGCCATCAGCGTCAGCATCACCACGCGCAGGTAGTCGTCGGCCACCTCGTACGGCAGCGAGGGGTTGGCATGTGCCGCCATCGCGACCGTGGTGGTCAGGTAGCGCAGCTGCGCCAGCCGGCGCTGCGCGTCGGCATCGGTGTCGCGCGCCGCTTCGAGCTCGTCGCGCAGCTCGACCAGCAGCTTGCCCATGCCCGTGCCGCCGTCGGGCAGAACCTTGCGCACCAGCAGGTCGATCGCCTGGATCTCGTTGGTGCCTTCGTAGATCATCGACACGCGCGCATCGCGCACCGTCTGCTCGATGCCCCATTCACGCACGTAGCCATGCCCACCGAACACCTGCAGGCATTCGCTCGCGCCCTGAAAACCCTGCTGCGTGCAGGCCGCCTTGAGCACTGGCGTGATCAGCGCGCACCAGCGCTGCGCGCGTTCCCGCGTGGCGCCGTCGGCATCGTGCTTCGCCACGTCGAGCATCAGGGCGGTGCGGTAGGCGAGCACCCGCGCGCCGTCGATCCAGGCGCGCTGGCTGTCGAGGATGCGGCGCATGGCCGGGTGCTCGATCAGCAGGTCGGCCGCGTCGTTCGGGCCGCGGCTTGCGGGCGCTTGCGGCGCACGCATCTGGCGCCGCTCGCGGGCGTACGCGTCGGCCTTCTGCCAGGCCGAATCGAGCAGGCCGATGCCCTGCAGCGCAGTGTGCAGCCGTGCCGAATTCATCATCACGAACATCGCCTGCAGGCCACGGTTCGGCTCGCCGATGAGCCAGCCGACGGCTTCGTCGAACCGCATCTGGCAGGTCGGGCTGCCGTGCAGGCCCATCTTCTCTTCGATGCGCTCGCAGTGCACCCCGTTGCGCGTGCCGTCGGGCAGCACCTTGGGCACGAGCACCAGCGAGAGGCCCTTGGGGCCCGTCGGTGCATCGGGCAGGCGGCACAGCACCAGATGCACGATGTTGTCGCTCAGGTCGTGCTCGCCGCCCGAAATGAAGATCTTGCTGCCGCTCACGCGCCAGCTGCCGTCGGGCTGCGCGGTGGCGCGCGTGCGCACCTGGCCCAGGTCGCTGCCCGCGTGCGCTTCGGTCAGACACATCGTGGCCAGCCACTCGCCGCTCGCGATCTTCGGCAGGTACGCGCGCGCAAGCGCGTCGCTGCCGTGGTGCTTCAGGCATTCGTAGGCGCCGTGCAGCAGGCCGGGCGCCATGTTGAAGCCCTGGTTGGAGGCACTGAGCCATTCCGAGACGATCGCCGTCATCAGCGCGGGCAGGCCCTGGCCACCGTCTTCGGGTGCCGCGGCCAGCGCCGGCCAGCCGGCCTGCCAGAACGCGCGATACGCGTCGGCAAAGCCGGGCGGCGAGGTGACTTCGCCGCACTCGAAGCGGCAGCCGGCCTCGTCGCCGCTGCGGTTCAGCGGTGCAATCACCTCGCCGACGAAGCGGCCGGCCTCGTCGAGCAACTGCGCCTGCAGCGCTTCGTCGAACTCGGCGAAAGGTGCCAGGGCGCGCAGCTTCGGCGTGGTGCCGAGCACCGCGTCGAGCACGAAGTGCTGGTCTTCGGGGCGGGGTTGGTAGTTCAAGGGCTGCAGGAGAAGCTGGTTGCGCGTTCCGGGTCGCCGCCCTTGTAGCGCGCGACTTGCGGGTAGGGGCAGAGTGGCCGGGTGCGCGTGGCAGACCAGCCGGCCGGCAGCTCGGCATTGGCGGCGTTGGAACCAGCGCCGCGTGCGCTGGCCGTCACCGAAGCGGGCGCCTCGCCACGCTCGACCCAGCCGACCAGCGCGCTCAGCATGTCGAACTGGTCGGTGGCCGGGCCGCCTGAGCAGTGGTTCATGCCGGGAACCGGAAAGTAGCGCGCAAAGGCCGTGGCGTTGCCGCCGTTGGCGGCCTGCAGCCGCTCGTACCAGGCGGCGGTGTCGTCGGACGAGAACACCGGGTCGCTGGTGCCGTGATAGACCATCATCTTCGCGCCACGGTTGCGCAGCGTGGCGAGGTTGGCTGCGTCGGGTGGCGTCATGAAGGTCATGGCCGATTCGCGGTAGACGCCATCGGTCGCATCGATCAGGGGCGCGTCGCGATCCATGTCGAAGCCCAGTGCAAACGCCAGGCCACCGGGTCGAGCAGCCAGCGGCGGCGAGGTGAAGATGAAGCCGACCGCGCCGGGGTCGCGGGTCTGCGAGCTGTTGAATTTCCAGTCGCGCCAGTTGCTGCCGCTGATGCCGCTGTCGAACGGAAAGCTGCTGTAGATCCCGCGGCCTGCGCTGTTGCGCGCACCGGCGAAGACGTTGTTCAACGCCGTCTTCTGCGGCGCGCTGAGGCAACTGCCGTCACGCACGCCGGCGGCGCAGGTTGGCACGGCCGCGTCGAGCTTGAAGCGCGCCTGGCAGGCTTTGACGTCCGACACGATGCCGTCGGCCAGACCATCGAGCGCATCGCATTGCGCCACGATCTTGTTGCTCACCAGCGTGAGTTCGGCGGGCGTGAAGGCGCTTTGCAGATCAGGCAGGCCGGCCGGCGTCTGCGCGCTCGCCACCTTTGCATATTGCTGGGCGCCGTAGAGCTGCGCCACGGCAGCGCGCGGCAGGTTGTAGCCGGGGTTGCCGGCCAGGATGCCGTCGTACTCGCCGGCCGAGCGTGCGGCCGCCACCATCGCGTGCCGGCCGCCGTTGGAGCAACCGCCGATGTAGGAGCGATCGGGCCCGCGGCCATAAGCCTGAGCGATGACGTTCTTCGCCATCGGCGTGAGCTGGGCGACCGCGTTGTAGCCGTAGTCGAGCCGCGCCTGCGGGTCGATGGCGAAGAGCGGGCCGAGCGAGCCGGCATGCCCGGCGTCGGAGCTGATCACCGCAAAGCCCATCTGCAGCGCGCTGGTGGTCGGAGCACCGCCGCCGATGCCGCCCATCGCGGGCACCACCGCGCCATCGAGGCCGCCGTTGGCCTGGTAGAAGAAGCGCCCGTTCCATGCAACCGGCAGGCGCATCTCGAAGCCGATGGCATAGGTGTTGCCGTCCACCGGGCTCTTGCGCTCGGCCATCCTGCCCAGCACCAGGCAGTGCGCCGGCGCAGGTTGGCTGGCATTGCCGACGGTCACCGGGCCCGCGGCCACAGACGTCACGCTGGTGTAGACGACACCGGCGCGTGCAGCCCGGGCTGCCAGATCGGTGCAGGCCTGCAAGGTACCGGGGCGCGCTGCCGCCAGTTGCGGCAGCGGCCCGTCGCTGCGGCCGGTGCCGACACAGGCCGCCAGCAGTGCGACAGAACCGAGTGCCGCCGCGGCGGCCAGGGCGGGTTTTGTCTTGGTCATTTCTTTGTCCCCAGGTAGGTATCGATCACACGGGAGTCGCCGGCCAGATCGCGCGCCGGGCCTTCGAGGCTCACGCTGCCCATTTCGAGCACGTAGCCGTGGTCGGCCACTTCGAGTGCGGCACGCGCGTTCTGCTCGACCAGCAGGATGGTCACGCCGGTCGCGCGCAGCGCGCTCACGGTGCGAAAGATCTCCTGCACCACCAGCGGCGCGAGACCGAGGCTGGGCTCGTCGAGCATCAGCAGCGTGGGGCGCGACATCAGCGCGCGGCCGACCGCCAGCATCTGCCGCTCGCCGCCGGAGAGCGTGCCGGCCAGTTGGGCGCGGCGCTCCTTCAGGCGCGGAAACAGCGTGTAGACCTGTTCGATCTGATCGCGCCACTGGCGGTTGCGCAGCCGCACCTGGCGGAACGCGCCCAGCACCAGGTTGTCTTCCACCGGCATGGTGCCGAACAGCTCGCGCTTCTCGGGCACCAGCGCGATGCCCAGCATCACGCGTTCTTCGAGCGACAGGCTGCCGATGGCGCGACCCTGAAACTCGATCGCTCCGCTGGCGGGCAGCACGCCCATCAGCGCGTTCAGCAGCGTGGACTTGCCGGCGCCGTTGGGCCCGATCACGGTGATCACGCTGCCCTTGTCGGCCTGCAGGTTGATGCCGTGCAACACCTCGGCACGGCCGTAGCCGGCGCGCAGGTTGCGGATCTGCAAAAGAGGGGTGCTCATGTCAATGCTCCGTGCCGAGGTAGGCGGCGCGCACCTTCGGGCTCTGCTGCACCTCGGCCGGCGTGCCTTCCATCAGATGGGTGCCGAACTCCATCACCACGATGTGGTCGCAGATGTCCATCACCAGGCCCATGTCGTGCTCCACCAGCAGGACGCTCATGCCCTCGGCGGTCAGGCCGCGCAGCACGTCGGCCAGCGCCTGCTTTTCCTTGTGGCGCAGGCCGGCGGCGGGCTCGTCGAGCAGCAGCAGGGCCGGGTCGGCGCACAGGGCGCGCGCGATCTCGAGCAGGCGTTGCTGCCCCATGGCCAGGTTGCCCGCCAGCTCGTGCAGCAGATCGCCCATGCCGACGCGCTGCAACTGGCGCTCGGCCTCGCGCAGCAACTGGCGTTCTTCCGTGCGGTCGATGCGCAGCATGGCGGCGATCGCGCCCTTGCGGCCGCGCAGGTGGGCGCCGAGGGCCACGTTCTCGAGCACCGTCATGTCGGGCACCATCTTCACGTGCTGGAAGGTGCGCGAGACGCCGCGCTCCGCAATCCGGCGCGACGACAGGCCACCGATGGCCTCGCCGCGAAACTGCACGGCGCCGCTGGTCATGCCGAGCACGCCGGTGATGAGGTTGAAGGTGGTCGACTTGCCGGCACCGTTGGGGCCGATCAGCCCGACGATCTGGCCGGCGCGGATGCGAAAGCTGATGTCGTTGACCGCCACCAGGCCGCCGAAGGTCTTGCGGATCGCCTGCACCTCGAGCACCACCTGGCCGGCCGCCGGCTTGCTGCGCGCCGGCAGGTGCGCGGCATCGTGCCAGTCGACCACGCGCTGCCTGCGCGGCAACCTGCGGTCGATGAACGACCACACGCCATCGGGCAGGTACTTGAGCACCAGCACGATGAGGATGCCGAACACGATGAGTTCGTAGCTGCCGCTGGTGCCGATCAGCTTGGGCAGCAGCACCTGCAGCTGGTCTTCGAGCAGCTTCACGATGCCGGCGCCGGCGACGGCGCCCCACACATGGGCCGCGCCGCCGAGCACCGCCATGAACAGGTACTCGATGCCCATGCGGATGCCGAAGGGAGACGGGTTCACCGTGCGCTGGAAATGCGCGAACAGCCAGCCGGACACCGACGCCAGCAACGCGGCCAGCACGAAGATGCCGACCTTGTGGCGCAACGTGTTCACGCCCATCGCTTCGGCCATCTGCGAGCCCCCCGCCAACGCGCGGATGGCACGCCCGCTGCGCGAGTCGAGCAGGCGCAGAAGTGCCAGGGCGCCCAGCAGCACGAAGGCCCAGACCACCGCGTAGAACACGCGCTGCTGCCCGAGTTCGAAGCCGAACACCGTGAGGCCTTTCACGCCCAGGATGCCGTCGTATTTGCCGAGCGCATCGAGGTTGCCCATGAGGTAGTACAGCGACAGCGCCCAGGCGATCGTCGCCAGCGGCAGGTAGTGGCCCGACATGCGCAGCGTGATGGCGCCGATGATGGCCGCGCTGACGCCCGTGAGCGTGAGCCCGATGAACAGCGTGACCCAGGGCGACAACCCCAGGTTCACCGTGAGATAGGCCGTGGTGTAGGCACCGATGCCGACGAAGGCGGCCTGGCCGAAGGATGTGAGCCCGCCCACGCCGGTGAGCAGCACCAGGCCCAGCACCGGCAGCGCGTAGATGCCGATGTAGTTGAGCTGCAGGATCCAGAAATTCGGCAGCGGCAGCAGCGGCAGTGCCACCACCAGCGCGACCAGCGCGAGCGGGCCCCAGCGGCGCAGTGCGCTCGGCCGCTCCTGCACGGCAGCAGGGTTCGACTGCGCGACGGGTTGGACGGCGTCCATGTCAATGCTCCTCGTTCGAATGGCCGCTGCGCAGCGAGCGCCACAGCAGCACCGGCAGGACGATGGTGAACACGATCACCTCCTTGAACGCACTGGCCCAGAACGAACCGAACGACTCGATCACGCCGACTGCGAGCGCGCCGAGGAGTGCGCCCGGGTAGCTCGACAGCCCCGCGATCACGCCGGCCACGAAACCCTTGAGCCCGATCAGGAAGCCGGAGTCGTAGAACACGGTGGTGGTGGGGCCGATCAGCAGGCCCGAGAGCGCGCCGATCAGCGCGGCCATCGCAAAAGTCAGCTGGCCGGCCGCATGGGTCGAGATGCCCATCAGCCTTGCGCCGAGCCGGTTGACGGCGGTGGCGCGCAGCGCCTTGCCGTACAGGCTGCGTTCGAAGAACAGCCACAGCAGCACGATCAGCGCGGCCGAGGCGGCAAAGATGATCAGCGTCTGGCCGCTGAGGGCCAGCGGGCCGAGCGCGAAGCGGGTGTCCCAGAACGGCGGATTGCGAAAGCCCTCCGCGCCGAAGAACAGCAGGCCGAGCCCGGTCATCGCGAAATGCACACCGACCGACACGATCAGCAGCACCAGCGAGCTTGCCCCCGCCAGCGACTGGTAGGCAACGCGATACACCAGCGGTCCGAACGCGGTGACGATGCAGACCGTCAGCAGTGCCTGGATCGGCAGTGCCAGGTTGCGCGGGCCGGCCCAGGCCGAAACGGCGCAGACCACCGCGGCCGGCACGAAGGTGCGCAGCGCGGCCACGACGGCCGGCACCGCGCTGCCGCGATGGCGCCAGGTGGTGACCAGCTCCATGAGGGCGGCGACCGCCGCCAGGATCAGCAGCAGCCAGACCGTGCCGGGCACCTTGCCGGTCTGGAAGATCGCCAGCGTCAGCGCGCCGTAGGCCACGAACTCGCCCTGCGGGATGAAGATGACACGGGTCACCGTGAACACCAGCACGATGCCGACGCCGAGCAGGGCGTAGATCGCGCCGTTGGTGAGTCCGTCCAGCGTCAGGATGCTGGTGATCGACAAATCCATGATGTGGCCGGCTTACTGCTCGACCTTGAAGGCGCCGTTCACGACCTTCAGCATCACGCCGGTTTCGTTGGTGTAGCCCCAGTGGTTCTGCGGCGTCCACTCGAGCACGCCGTGGGCGATCACGGTGCGGCCCATGGTTTCGAAGGCATCGCGCAGGGCCGAGCGGAATTCCGGGGTGCCTGGCTTGGCCTTCTTGAGCGCCAGCGGCACGGCCTTTTCGAGCACGGTCAGCACGTCTGCGCTGTGGCCGGCGAACTGGTTGCGCGAACCGGCGCCATAGGCCTTTTCGTAGTTCGTCACGAACGCGACCGCCATCTTCTTCGACGGGTGGCTGTCGGGCAACTGCTCGGCGACGGTGGCCGGACCCGACACCACGAAGGTGCCTTCGGCGTCCTTGCCGGCGGTGCGCATCAGGTCTTGCGTGGCGGCGGCATGCGTCTGGTAGACCTTGCCCTTGTAGCCGCGCTCCATCACCGCTTTTTGCGGCATGCCGGCGCCGCTGCCCGAGGCCACGATCAGGATCGCATCGGGGTTGGCCGACGTCAGCTTGAGCACCTGGCCGGTCACGCTGGTGTCGGCGCGCGCGAAGCGTTCGGTGCCGACGATCTTGATGCCGTTCTTCTCGCCTTCCGCGGTCAGGGCCTTGAGCCAGAGTTCGCCGTAGGCGTCGGTGTAGCCGAGGAAGCCGACCGTCTTGATCCCTTGCGCCTTCATGTGCTTGACCATGGCGAAGGCCATCACGTCATTGGACTGCGGCAGGCGGAAGAACCACTTGTCCTTGCCCGGTGGCAGGCCGGCCGGGGAGGTCGCGAGCTGCGGCGTGCCCGATTCGGCGGTGACGTCCGCCATCGGAATGGCCACCGGCGTGGCGCTCGAGCCAACCACCACGTCGACCTTGTCTTCGGTGACCAGGCGCTGCGCGTCCTTGACGCCGGTGGTCGGATCGGTGGCGTCGTCGAGCACGACCAGCTTGACGGTTTCGCCCGCGATGGTCTTGGGCCAGATCATGATCCCGTTCTTGACCGGAATGCCCAGGCCCGACGCCGGGCCCGTAAGCGGTTGCACCACGCCGATGGTGAGGTCGGCGTGTGCGCTGCCGAGGGCTGCCAGCGTGAACGCGGCGGCCAGAGCGATCTTGGTGAATTTCATGATGTCTTCCTTGGGTTGAGCGGTTGCGGGGAGGATGCGCCGGTTTTCAGCGTGGCGCCATGCGCAGGGCGCCGTCGATGCGGATGACTTCGCCATTCAGATGCCCATTGGTCACGATATGGCAGGCCAGTTCGGCAAATTCCGAGGGTTTGCCCAGGCGCGGCGGAAACGGGATCGACGCGGCCAGCGACTGCTGCACCGGCTCGGGCAATTCCATCAGCAGCGGCGTGGCAAAGAGGCCGGGTGCCACGGTGCACACGCGGATGCCGTGCTGCGCCAGGTCGCGCGCCATCGGCAGCGTCATGCCGACCAGGCCACCCTTCGATGCGCTGTAGGCCTGCTGGCCGACCTGGCCGTCGAAGGCCGCGACCGAGGCGGTGAACATCATCACGCCCTTTTCGCCACCCTCGAGCGCTTCGAGCTTGGCGCACTGGGCGGCGAACAGGCGGCTGATGTTGTAGCTGCCGATCAGGTTGACGTTGACCACGCGCACGAAGTCTTCCAGCGGCGCGGCGTTGCCGTCCTTGCCGACGATGCGCTTGGCGCTGCCGATGCCGGCCACGTTCATCAGGATGCGCGCCGGGCCGTGGGCTGCGGCGGCCTTCTCCAATGCCGCGGTCACGCTGTCGGTATCGGTGATGTCGCAGGTGCACGCGACGCCGCCGATCTCGGCCGCGACCTTCGCGGCCAGCTCGGCATTGCGGTCGAGCACCGCGACCTTTGCGCCCAGCCGCGCCAGCTCGCGCGCGGTGGCCTCGCCGAGGCCCGATGCACCGCCGCTCACAAGGGCTGCCTGTCCTTCGATTTTCATTGCTTGTCTCCTTGGGGTTGCAGGATGAAGGGGAGCGCACCCGCATGCAGCGCGTCGACCAGTGCGGCGCGGTGCTTGAGCACGGCGCGCTGGTTGAGCGAGCCCTTGTCGGTGACCTCGCCCTTGTCGATCGATGGCGGCTCGTCCACCAGGTGCGCGCGCGCGATGCGGTTGGCGCTGCCGGTGCTGGCCGCGGCCAGCGAGTCGAGCATCTGCTGGAAGTGCGCACGCACCGGGGCGCTGTCGAGCACCTCGCGCATCGGCGCGTCCGGCGCCAGCCCTGCAAGCTTGCGCACGGCCTGGGTCGGGAACAGCAGCGCGCCGACCTCCTTCAGGTTGATGCCGGTGAGCACCACGTCCTGCACATAGGGCGCGCCGGCCGCGATGATCTTCGCGCGCATCGGCCCGACGCTCACGAAGGTGCCGGTGGCGAGCTTGAAGTCTTCGGCGATGCGGCCATCGAAGCGCAGGCCGCGGTGGATGTTGGCGGGGTCGATCCAGGTCACTGCGTCGCCGGTCGAGAAGAAGCCTTCCTCGTCGAAAGCCTCGGCCGTGGCTTCGGGCGCGCGCCAGTAGCCGGGCGTGATGTTGGGGCCGCGGTAGCGCACCTCGGTCTTGCCGTCGATGTCGACCAGCTTGATCTCGATGCCGGCGGCCGGCAGGCCGAGGTCGCCCGACTTCACTTCGGGCCCGGTGACGTAGAGCGCGAACGGGCCCGACTCGGTCATGCCCAGGCCGGTGCCCATGACGATGCGCTCGCCGACCTCGGCCTCCTGCGTGCGGTGCAGGCTGTCCCAGATCGGCTGCGACAGCGCGGCGCCCGAGTAGAAGAACATCTTGACGCGCGACAGCAGGTTCTTGCGCAACACCGCGTCGCTTTCCATGGCATGGGCGATGGCCTCGAAGCCGGTCGGCACATTGAAATAGATGGTCGGCGCGATCTCGCGCAGGTTGCGCAGCGTTTCGGCCATGCCGCCAGGTGTCGGCTTGCCGTCGTCGATGTAGAGCGTGCCGCCGTTGTCGAGCACGATGCCGACGTTGTGATTGCCGCCGAAGGTGTGGTTCCAGGGCAGCCAGTCGACCAGCACCGGCGGCTCGTCGCCCAGGGCGGGAATGGACTGCCGCAACTGCTGCTGGTTGGCGCACCACATGCGGTGCGTGTTGATCACGGCCTTGGGCAGCTTGGTCGAGCCCGAGGTGAACAGGAACTTGGTGATGGTGTCGGGGCCGGTGGCGGCCAGCGCGGCATCGACTGCGTGGGTTGCGGGCGTGGCGGCAAGATCGTCGAAGGCGGTGACGGCGCGGCCGTCGATGGTGCCTTCGGCCAGCACCACTTCCACGTCGGCCGGCACCACGGCCGTGATGGCACGGGCGAAGCGCTTTGCGTCGGCCGCGAACACCAGGCCGGGCGTCAGCGTGTCCAGCACATGGCGAAGCTTGTCGAAATCCTGGCTCACGATCGAGTAGGGCGGCGACACCGGGCAGTAGGGCACGCCGGCGTAGAGGCAGCCGAGCGCCAGCAGCGCATGCTCGATGCCGTTCTCGCTGAGGATGGCGACGGGCCGGTCTGCGTCCAGGCCCCGGTCCAGCAGCCCTTGCGCGATGCTGCGTGCCTTGTGCAGCGCCTCGGCATAGCTCACGCGCTGCCAGTCGCCGGTGCTGCCATCGGGCAGGCGCTCGCGCCGGGCGATGAAGGTGCGATCCGGCGCCACGCTGGCCCAGTGATGCAGCCGGTCGGACATGCGCTCCGGGTAAGGCCCGAGTTCGGCTTCGGCCTTGAGGTAGCGGGCGCCGGACGGCGCCTCGGTGAGCACGGCGCGCGTGATGCCGAACGCCAGGGTGCGGTAGCGCGGCGCCCCGGTGGTGTTTGTCTCGTTCATCTCGTTGTTCTCTTTTGCGGGCGCCGCGTCAGCCCTTGCTGACCTTGGCGCCGCGGCCCTCGAGGAAGTCGCGCACGCGTTCCTTGGCGTCCGGCGCGCTCTGCGCGATGCCGGCAATCAGCGCTTCGGTGAAGAAGCCGTGGTCGGCTGGCTGCTCGGCGATGCGCGGCAGCGCATGCATCAGCGCGTAGTTGGTGAGGGGTGCGTTCTGCGCCACGCGCTGGGCCAGCTCCAGTGCCTTGTCGAAGGCGGTGCCTTCGGGCACGAGGTACTGCGCGAAGCCGGCGCGTTCGCCGTCTTCCGCGTTGTAGACGCGGCCGGTGAGCATCATGTCGGTCATGCGTGCGGCGCCGATGAGCTTGGGGATGCGCACCGAGCCGCCGCCGCCCACGAAGATGCCGCGCGAGCCTTCGGGCAGCGCATAGAAGGTCGACGTGTCGGCCACGCGGATGTGACAGGCGCTCGCCAGTTCGAGCCCGCCACCGACCACCGCGCCGTGCAGCGCCGCGATCACGGGCACCGGGCCATACTGCACGCGCTCCAGCGCGGCATGCCACATGCGCGAGTGGTGCATGCCCTGGCCGGCGTCGCGCTCTTTCAGTTCGCTCAGATCGAGCCCGGCGCAGAAGTGGGGGCCTTCGCCATCGATGACGGCGGCACGCACGGTGTCGGGCAGGTTGTCGAAGGCATCGCGCAGCGCGAGGATCAGCCCGTCCGACAGCGCATTGCGTTTGGCGCCGCGGGCAAGGCGGATGACGGCGACGGTGTCGCGAAGCTCGATGTGAAGGTCGGGGTGGTTCATGATTGCATTCCGGTGTGGCTTCGATTATGGTTATGAAAAATAACCAATTCAAGGCCGCACAGGGCGGTCGATCTCAGTACTTACCCGAACCTGGAGACAGCCATGGACTACGAAAACCTGATCGCGATCGATACCCACACGCACGCCGAGGTGAGCTGCTGGAACCCGTTCGACAACTACGGCGAGGAGTACGACCGCGCGGCGGACAAGTACTTCAGGTCGAGCCGTCGCCCGAGCATCCAGGAGAGCATCGAGTACTACCGCGAACGCAAGATCGGCCTGGTGATGTTCATGGTCGACGCGGAGTCGAACATGGGCCGGCGCCGCATCCCGAACGAGGAGATCGCCGAGGCCGCGCAGAAGAACAGCGACATCATGATCGCCTTCGCGAGCATCGATCCGCACAAGGGCAAGATGGGCGCGCGCGAGGCGCGGCGCCTGGTCGAGGAGTACGGCGTGAAGGGCTTCAAGTTCCATCCGACGGTGCAGGGTTACCACCCATACGACAAGATGGCCTGGCCGATTTACGAGGTGATCGCCGAGTACAAGCTGCCGGCGGTGTTTCACACCGGCCACAGCGGCATCGGATCGGGCATGCGCTGCGGCGGTGGCCTCCGGCTGGAGTACAGCAACCCGATGCACCTGGACGACGTGGCGATCGACTTTCCCGACATGCAGATCGTGATGGCGCATCCGAGCTTTCCGTGGCAGGACGAGGCGCTGTCGGTGGCCACGCACAAGCCCAATGTGTGGATCGACCTTTCGGGCTGGAGCCCGAAGTACTTTCCGAAGCAGCTGGTGCAGTACGCCAACACGATGCTGAAAGACCGTGTGTTGTTCGCGAGTGACTACCCGCTGATCACGCCGGATCGGTGGCTGAAGGATTTCGAGGATGCGGGGTTCAAGCCGGAGGTGGTGCCGGGGATCCTGAAGGGGAATGCAGTGCGGCTGCTGGGGTTGGACAAGACGGCCTGATTTGCGGGATTGCCGGTTGCGCGCGGTGGATGCAGCGCCCGGTGTGCGGTACGGGCTGTCCGACCCTGCTGCGCCGGCCGCTTCGCGGCTGCCCTGCGGTGCTCGCGCTTTGCGGGGTCTCGCAGAACTCGCTTCGCTCAAACAGCTGCGAGCCCTGATCC
>NZ_JASZYU010000013.1 GCF_030316825.1 Variovorax fucosicus
ATTCGGCGGCGATCTCGGGCACGCAGATGGCGACCGACGCGCGCACGCGCTGGACCAACTCCCTCGAAGCGCTGCGCACCGCGGCCAAGGTGCAGTCCCAGGCAGTGCAGAGCTTCACGTCCGACGAGCGGACCCTGACCGACCTGGTGAACCGCAGCCAGTCGGCCGCCGGGGCCCTGCAGGCAATGCAAGCGACGAACCAGTTGCTGGCCCTGCAATCGCGCCAGGCGATGCAGGCGCAGCAGCTCCAGATCACGCAGGATCGTGCGACGGCGCTGGAGCAGGCGCGGCAGGTCGCGGTGCAGGAGCGCGCACGCGAGGTGCGCCGGCGTTTCCAGGGCGACGGCACGACGTACACGCCCTACACGGTCAACTTCTACAGCAACTGAGGGGCGGCCATGAGACAGCTTCTGATCATGATCCTGGCCGCTGTCGCAGCGGTGTTGGTTGCTGCCTGCAGCAAGCCCGCGCCCATCGAGTCCGTCGAGTCGCTGATGGCCAATCCCGAGCGCCTGAAGGAACTGCGCGCGCAATGCAAGGTTGACCACGCCAAGGTCGGCGATGCCCAGTGCAACGCGGTGGCAGAGGCAACGCGCCAGCGGTTCTTTGGCAGCGACGGGCCGAAGTACACGCCGCCCTCTTCGACCACATCCCCGCCGCCGGCAGCGTTCTCTCCGCCCGCGGCATCGGCGCCCGCAGCACCGTCTCCCGTGCCTCCATCGGCGCCCAAGGACTGACCGATGAACGACCTGTCGGTCATCGACCGCTTCCTGGACGTCTTCTCGCGCTACATCGACTCGGGCTTCGGCCTGCTGGGCGGCGAGGTGGGGTTCCTGACAGCCACGCTGGTCGCGATAGACATGACGCTGGCAGGCCTCTTCTGGGCGATGAGCAACGCCAGCGGCGGCAGTGGCGACGACGTGATCGGCAAGCTGATCAAGAAGGTGCTGTACGTCGGCGCCTTCGCCTTCATCCTGAATAACTTCAACAGCTTGTCGGGGATCGTGTTCCGGTCGTTCGCCGGACTGGGGCTGGTGGCGTCGGGCTCGTCGATGACCCAGGGCCAGTTGCTGCAGCCGGGCCGGCTGGCGCGCGTGGGCGTGGAGGCCGGCGCGCCGATCATGAAGCAGATCAGCGACCTGACGGGCTTTCCGGAGGTGCTCGCGAACCTCGATGTCATCACCGTGCTGTTCCTGGCCTGGCTGGTGCTGATCGTGAGCTTCTTCGTGCTCGCGGTGCAGCTGTTCGTGACGCTGATCGAGTTCAAGCTGACCACGCTCGCAGGCTTCGTGCTCGTGCCGTTCGCGCTCTGGAACAAGACGGCGTTCCTGGCCGAACGGGTGCTGGGCAACGTGGTGTCTTCGGGCATCAAGGTGCTGGTGCTGGCCGTGATCGTGGGCATCGGCACAGGCCTGTTCGCCGAGTTCACAGTGCCGCCGGGCGCCGAGCCCTCCATCGACCATGCGCTGGTCATCATGCTGGCCGCGCTGGCGATGCTGGGTCTGGGGATCTTCGGGCCGGGCATTGCGACGGGTCTGGTGTCTGGCGCACCCCAGCTCGGAGCGGGTGCGGCGGCGGGGACGGCGCTGGGTGCCGCCGGCTTGGCCGTGGCCGGCGGTGCTGCTGTGGCAGGTGCGGGTTCTGCGGTGGCCGCTGGCGCTCGCATGGCGCCGGGTGCCGCGCGATCAGCCATCGGCGGCGGCGCAAGCGCCGCGCGCTCTGCAACGGCCGTGGCCAGCGGGGCGAAATCCGCCTACCAAGCCGGCGCTGCAGCATCGGGCGCCAGCGGCATGCGCGCGGCCGGTGCAGGCCTTGCCAACGTCGCGCGCAGTGGTACCAGCGCCGTGGGCCAGCGCGTCGCGTCCGGCGCCAGAGCCGTCAAAGACGGGGTGGCGAGCTTCGTTGCCGATGCGGCTGCGCCTGCCGCTGCCAAGCCCGCGGCCGATGGGTCCGAAGCCCATGCGCCAACTGCTGAGCCCGCGTGGGCC
>NZ_JASZYU010000006.1 GCF_030316825.1 Variovorax fucosicus
GGTGCTCGCGCTTTGCGGGGTCTCGCAGAACTCGCTTCGCTCAAACAGCTGCGAGCCCTGATCCGCAAAGCGCTGCGCTCCTCGGCGGCGCAGAAGGGATCGGCCAGCCCGCACCGCACACCGGGCTTCGGGGTGGTGCGAAGGTCTGCGCATTCCGGATGCAACCCCTTCCGGTCCACGTCGGTGGGTGGTATGCGCTGGGGCGGCCGTTGAGGCACCGCCGAGCAGCGCAGGGGCAGGCGGATCAGGGCCGCGTGCTGTTTGAGCGAAGCGAGTTCACGCGGACCCCGCCTGACGCGAGCAGCGCAGGGCAGCCCGAAGGGCCGGTGACGTCGGCCGCCCCAGCGCATACCGCCCACCGACGCGCCCCGAGAGCAAACCGATGAACCTCTCGAGACCCTTCGTCGAGCGCCCGATCGCCACGGTCTTGCTGACCATCGGCATCGCGTTGGCCGGCATTGCCGCGTTCTTCGTGCTGCCGGTCTCGCCGCTGCCGAACGTCGACTACCCGGCTATTTCGGTCACGGCCAGCTTGCCCGGTGCCAGCCCCGACACCATGGCCAGCAGCGTGGTGACGCCGCTGGAGCGGCGGCTCGGCACCATCGCGGGCGTCAACGAAATGACGTCGAACAGCTCGACCGGCTCGGGCCGGATCAACCTGCAGTTCGACCTCAAGCGCAACATCGACGGCGCGGCGCGCGAAGTGCAGGCGGCGATCAACGCGGCGCGGGTCGACCTGCCGGCCACGCTGCGGCGCAACCCGACCTACCGCAAGGCCAACCCCGCGTCGTCGCCGGTCATCATCCTGGCGCTCACCTCCAAGACCAAGACACCCGGCCAGATCTACGACGCCGTGTCCAACATCGTGAGCCAGCGCATCTCGCAGGTGCCGGGCGTCGGCGATGTCGAGATCGGCGGCGGCTCGCTGCCGGCGGTGCGGATCGAGCTGCAGCCCTTTGCGCTCAACCAGTACGGCATCAGCACCGAGGACGTGCGTGCGGCCATCCAGGCCAGCAACGCGAACCGGCCCAAGGGCGCGATCGAGGGCGAAGGCCGCCGGCTGCAGATCTACACGCCGTCGCCGGGGCTGCGCGCGACCGACTACCGCTCGATGATCATCGCGTGGCGCAACAACGCCGCGGTGCGCCTGTCGGACGTGGCCAACGTGGTCGATGGCGTCGAGAACCGGCGCACGCTCGGCCTCTTCAACGGGCAGCCGGCCATCGTCGTGCTCATCACGCGCGAGCCTGGCGCCAACATCATCGAGACCGTCGACGGCGTGCGTGCGCTCATCCCCGAGCTGCGAGCCCAGTTGCCGCAGGACATCGACGTGCAGGTGGCCTCGGACAGCACCAACTCCATTCGCGCATCGCTGCGCGAGATCGAGTTCACGCTGATGATCTCGATCGTTCTGGTGGTGCTGGTGGTCGGGCTGTTCCTGCGCCGCGCGCGCGCCACCATCGTGCCGGCCGTGGCCACCGTGGTGTCGCTGCTCGGCACCTTCGGCGTCATGTACCTGCTGGGTTTCAGCCTCAACAACCTGAGCCTGATGGCGCTGACGGTGGCCACCGGCTTCGTCGTCGACGACGCGATCGTGGTGCTTGAGAACACCCAGCGCCACATCGAGGCGGGCATGGACAAGCTCGAGGCCGCGCTGCGCGGTGCGCGCGAGGTCGGCTTCACGGTGCTGTCGATCAGCCTGTCGCTGGTGGCGGTGTTCATTCCGCTGCTGTTCATGGACGGGCAGGTCGGTCGGCTGTTCCGCGAGTTCGCGGTCACGCTGTCGGCCTCGGTGCTGATCTCGCTGGTGATCTCGCTCACCACCACGCCGATGATGTGCGCCTGGCTGCTCAAGTCCGAGCCCAAGGTCGACCCCGATACGCCGCCGCGCAAGCGCGCCTGGCCGGTGCGCTGGGCCGAGGCCGGCTACGACTTCAGCCTGCGCACCTACGAGCGCAGTCTCGACTGGGCACTGGCCAGCAAGACCATCGTGATGCTGGTGCTGGTGGCGGTGGTCGGGCTCAACTACTACCTGTTCACGCACATCCCCAAGGGCTACTTTCCGCAACAGGACAACGGCCAGCTCAATGGTGGCTTGCGCGCCGACCAGAGCATCTCGTCGGCGGCGCTCGGCGAGAAGCTGAAGCAGGCGGTCGACATCATCCGTGCCGATCCGGCGGTCGACACCGTGGTCGGCTTCTCGGGCGGCAGCCGCGCCGGCGGCGGCTTCATGTTCGTCAACCTCAAGCCGGTGGGGCAGCGCGACGCGACCAGTCCGCAGGTCATCGCGCGGCTGCGCCCGCAGCTCGACAAGCTCACCGGGCTGCGCGTGTTCCTGGGCCAGGTGCAGGATCTGCGCATGGGCGGGCGCTCCAGCAACTCGACCTACCAGTACACGCTCAAGAGCGACAACCTCAAGGACTTGCGCACCTGGGTCGGCAAGCTCGCCGACCGGCTGAAGCAGGAAGATGCGCTCACCGACATCGACAGCGACCAGTCCGACAACGGCGTCGAAACCTATGTCACGGTGGACCGCGACAGCGCCTCGCGCCTGGGCCTGAGCTCGAGCGCCATCGACAGCTCGCTCTACAACGCGTTCGGCCAGCGCTCGGTGGCCACCATCTACGACGAGCTCAATCAGTACGCGGTGATCATGGAATGGGCGCCGCGCTTCATGCAGGGCCCGGTCGAGCTCAAAGACCTTTATGTGCCGACCGACCCGACGGTGACCAGCGGCAACGTGGTGGCCACGACCTCGGCCAACCCGGGCCTGCGCGGCGCCTCGACCGGTTCGCCGTTGAGCAACACGGCGACGACCATGGTGCCGCTGGGCGCCGTCGCGAAGATTTCGGAGCGCGCCATTCCCACCTCGATCTCGCACGACAGCGGCGAGTTGTCGAGCACCATCTCCTTCGACCTGGCGCCCGGCACCTCGATCGGCGAAGCGCGCGCTATCGTCGAGCAGGCCACGGCCGACATCGCGATGCCGATCAACGTGCGCGGCAGCTTCAGCGGCACGGCGGCGAGCGCGCAGCAGTCGCAGGGGCAGCAGGCGTTCCTGATCGTCGCGGCGATCGTGGTGATCTACATCGTGCTCGGCGTGCTGTACGAAAGCCTGGTGCATCCGATCACCGTGCTCACCACGCTGCCTTCGGCCGGCGTGGGCGCGGTGCTGGCGCTGCTGCTGTTCCGCATGGACTTCTCGATCATTGCGCTGATCGGCGTGTTCCTGCTGATCGGCATCGTCAAGAAGAACGCGATCCTGATCATCGACTTTGCGCTCGAAGCCGAACGCTCGCGCGGCCTGAGCGCGACCGAGGCGGTGCGCGAGGCGTGCATGCTGCGTTTCCGCCCGATCCTGATGACCACGATGGCTGCCGCGCTCGGTGCGCTGCCGCTCGCGATCGGTTTCGGGCAGGGGGCGGAGCTGCGCCAGCCGCTTGGCGTGTCGATCATCGGCGGGCTGATCGCGAGCCAGCTGCTCACGCTGCTGACCACGCCCGTGGTCTATGTGCTGATGGACAAGCTGCGCCGGCGTCCCGCCAACGAACAACATCTGGCCCGTGCTGCGGGCGCCGAAACATGACCCCGAATCGCATTCCCTTTTTGCGCAGCACGACGACGGCACTCGCACTGGCCGCGCTGCTGGCCGGCTGCGCGGTCGGCCCGACCTACGAACGGCCTGCCATCGCATCGCCGAGCGCCTGGAAGGAAGCACCGGCCGCCGAAGGCTGGCTGCCCGCCGCACCGGCCGACGCACTCGATCGCGGCGAGTGGTGGCAGCTGTTCAACGACGCGGGGCTGAACGAGCTGGCTGCACGCGTGCAGGTGTCGAACCAGAACATCGCGGCGGCCGTCGCCAGCTATGCGCAGGCGACCGCGCTGGTGCGCGAACAGCGCGCGGGCCTGTTTCCGACCGTCGGGCTCTCCGGCAGCGCGGGCCGCAGCGGCGACCGCACGGCTGGCACGTCCAGCGGCTCGTCGAGCGTCGGGCTCAATGTCGACTGGGCGCCCGATGTCTGGGGCCGGCTGCGGGCGGCCGTGGGGAGCGCGCAGGCATCGGCACAGGCGAGCGCGGCCGATCTGGCCGCGGCCCGCCTGTCGGCGCATGGCGAGCTCGCCATCAATTACTTCTCGCTGCGCGAGGCCGATGCCGAACTGGCCCTGCTGGCCGACACGATCGAAGGCTACGAGCGCAGCTACACGATCGCGCGCAACCGCTACGACGCCGGCATTGCGGCGCAGAGCGACGTGCTGCAGGCACAGACGCAACTCGTCAACACACGTGCCGAACGCGTGGCGCTGGAGCGCACGCGCGCCACGCTCGAGCACGCGATCGCGGTGCTGGTGGGCGCTGCACCGGCCGACTTCAAGCTTCCTCCACTCGCCGCATGGACACCGGCCGTGCCCGCCGTACCGCTGGGCGTGCCGTCGACGCTGCTGCAGCGCCGGCCCGACATCGCCGCGGCCGAGCGCGCCGTGGCGGTGGCCAATGCGCAGATCGGCATCGAACGCTCGGCCTACTTTCCAAGCCTCAACCTGAGCGGCTCGCTGAGCCGTTCGGCCAGCCGCGTGCAGGACTTGTTCAGCGCATCCAACACGCTGTGGTCGCTCGGCCTCTCGGCGGCGCAGGTGCTGTTCGATGCGGGTGCGATCGGTGCGCGCGTCGATTCGGCCAAGGCGGGGCACGAGGCGGCCGTCGCGCGCTACCGGCAGACCGTGCTGACCGCGTTCCAGGGCGTCGAAGACCAGCTCACCGCCACGGCCAGCCTGGCGCAACAGGAAGCGCTGCGGCGCGAGGCCTCGGTCGCGGCCGACAAGACCGAGCAGCAGTTGCTGAACCGCTACCGTGCGGGCCAGGTCAGCTACACCGAGGTGGTGACGGCGCAGGCATCGGCGCTGAACGCGCGCCGCACCGTGCTGCAGCTGGGGGTCAACCGCCAGGTGGCGGCGGTCGGCCTGATTCAGGGCCTGGGCGGGGGCTGGGACGCAGCCTGGCTCAAGGACGCCACGCCCGGCTGACCGCGCACGCGGCGCAGCACGCGCCCGCGCAGCACCGCGATCAGCGCGGCCACATGCGCCAGGAAGACGACCACGGCGGCTCCGATCATCAGCAGCAGGTCGACGTCTTCGCGGGTCAGGTCATTCATGGCCGCGATGGTCTTTGCCGATCCGGGAGGAATGTGGGAGACCTTGCGTCGACGGCCTCCTATTTGCCTCCGCATTCGCCGTTCAACATTCGCTCGCCGCCGCAGTGCAGGTGCAGTGCAGCGGTTCGATGCAATCCCTTGAACCCGGAGAAAACTGAATGAAACGAACCCTCGCGGCGATGGCCGCGCTGCTCGCTGCTGGCTTTGCCTCGGCGCAATCGTCCGTCACGCTGTTTGGCGTGGTCGACACGGCAATCAGCTACCAGTCGGCCACATCGCGCGATGCGCTCACGGGCCAGAGCTACAAGCAGAGCCAGTGGGCCCTGACCAACTCCGGCTACAACTCGAGCCGGCTCGGATTTCGCGGGACCGAAGACCTGGGTGGCGGCCTGGCGGCCAGCTTCTGGCTCGAAGCGCCGATCAGCTCCGACGATGGCGGCACCGGCCTGAACTTCAGCCGTCGCTCGACGGTGAGCCTGTCCGGCGGCTTCGGTGAAGTGCGCCTGGGCCGCGACTACACGGCCACGTTCTGGAACGACACCGTCTTCGATCCGTTCGGCACCAACGGCTCGGGCACCAGCGTGATCTCTTCGGTGAGCGGCAGCAGCAACCTGGCCAACCCGAAGTACGTGCGCTCCAGCAATACGGTGGGCTACTTCCTGCCGCCGAACCTGGGCGGCTTCTATGGCCAGGTGCAGTACGGCCTGCACGAGAACGTCGACACCAGCACCAGCAGCACGACCACCGCCTCGACCAACAGCAACGCGGGCCGCTATGTCGGCGGGCGCTTCGGCTATGCCAACGGGCCGCTGGACATCGCTGCGTCGTACGGCGAGAGCACCATCGTCGACACCAGCGCGCTGACCCGCAAGATCCAGACGGCCAACCTCGGCGCCTCGTACGACTTCGGGCCGGTCAAGCTGTTCAGCGAACTCTCGCAGGTGCGCAACAAGTTCGAAGGCGCCTCGCTGGCCTCGTACAACGACAACTACAACGGCTATCTGCTCGGCGCGACGGTGCCGGTGGGCGCAGGCCTGATCCGCGCGGCGTATTCGGCAGTGCGCTACGACGAAGGCGCGACGGGTCTCTACGGCGAGCGGCCGCGCGTGCAGAAGCTGGCAATCGGGTACGTGCACAACCTGTCGAAGCGCACCGCGCTGTACACGACGGTGGCCCGCGTGAACAACCGCAACGACGCGCTCTACACCGGCGCGCTGAGTTCGGCCATCACGACGGGCGGTTCGGTGGGCTACACGGGCATCCCGCGCTCGTCCACCGGCTATGACTTCGGCATCCGCCACGCCTTCTGACGCTCAGCGGCGCGCACGTTCCATGATGCCGAGTCCCTTGAGTCTTGCCATCGTCGCCAGTGCCGTTGCGGTGGCCGAACCGCGCGCCGCGGCCGACCTCGGGCAACTGCTGCTGGCGATGCCCGCTGCCTGCAGGTCGATGCTGCAGGGCAGGGGCATCGTGCTGGAGCATCGCCTGCCGGCGCACCCGCTCCCGGTGTTCGTGCAGCAGGAGGAGATCGAGCAACTGCTGATGCATGTGGCCCGGATCGCCTGCCGCGCACTGAAGAACGGCGGCACGCTGCAGGTGCTGGCGCTCGCCGATGGCGCCAGGGCCGCCGTTCACTTCATGGACGCCGGCCCCGATGCGTCGGCGCCCGGCCTGGCGCATCTGTTCGAACGCGGGGCGCGGGAGTCCGATGCGGGCGTGCGCCATTGCCAGCGTATCGCCAGCGCGCACAACGGGCGCATCTATGCGGCGCCTTCCGCGCTCGGCGCGCTGGGCATCACCTTCAGGCTGCCGCTGTGCACGCCCCCTTCTGCAGCGGGAGATCTGCGATGACGCTGTGCCGCAAAATGCGGCCCAGTGCCCGATTGAAACGATGTCCCGCCTGACCCTTTCCAAGAAGATATTCCTTGCACTGGCCACCTTGCTGCTGGGCGTTCTGCTCATCTTTGCAGGCTTCTCGATACTCGGACTTCAGCGCGGCCTCGGCCCCTATGTGGCAGAGATCGAGATCCGCCGCATGAACTGGCTGGTTCAACTGCTGAAACAGCACTACGCCACCAACGGCAGCTGGGAGAGGCTGCGCCGGGACGATGACGCCTGGCGTCGCTTGCAGATGGGCGACGCCGGCCTGGCGCAGCCCGATGCGAGCGGCAAGACCGACAGCCGTCTGCCTTCGTGGTACGCGCGCCGTCCGCCCTCGGACCGGGGCGGCGAGCCACCCTCGTGGCCGCAGCTGGACACCCCGCCTCCGCCGTTCGGGCTGCCGCCGCCCTGGCTCTTTCTCGGACTTCGCGAAGCGGCCGATTCCCTGGTCCAGCGCCTCGGCGTGGTCGACGCCAAGGGTGCGCCGGTGGCCGGCATGGTGAGCGACCCCAAGGCCTCGGCCCGGCTGCCGATCCAGCAGGGCCACGTCGTTGTCGGCTATCTGGTGCTGGCGCCGCTCGAGGGGCTGGAGAGCCAGGCCGACCGCGCGTTCGTCGCGCGCCAATCGGGCATCGTCGCGCTGACCGGGCTGGCCGGGCTTGCGTTCGCATTGGTGCTGTCATGGCTGCTGGCGCGGCGCTGGTTCAGCCCGATCGATGCGCTGACGCAGGCCGCGCAGGACGTGGCGCGCGGGCGGGCCGGCATCCGCGTGCCGGTGCACGGCTCCGACGAACTGGCCTTGCTCGGAAGCACCTTCAACGACATGGCCGAACGGCTCGACACGGTCGAGGCGAGCCGGCGCGTCTGGCTGGCCGACGTGGCGCATGAACTGCGCACGCCGCTCGCCGCCATGCGCGCCGAGATCGAGGCCCTGCAGGATGGCGTGCGCAGCTTCGACGACCGCACCGCACTGCGGCTGCACCGCCAGGTGATGCGCCTCGGCCACCTGGTGGACGATCTGCGCAGCAGCATGCGCGAGCCGCAGGATGCCTTGGCGCCCTTTGCGCCGACCTATCCGCTGGTGCTGTTGAAGGAGGCGGTGACGATGACGCGCGACCGCTTTGCCAAATGCGGCATCGAGGTGGATGCGACGGCCATCGAAGCCCTGGCCGCCAAAGCCCAGCCGATGGTGGAGGGCGATGCGCGCCGGCTGCACCAGGTGTTCATGAACCTGCTGGAGAACACGCTGAGCTACACCGACGCCAGCGGGCAACTGCAACTGGGCGCGCACACCGAAGCCATGGACGGCGGGCAGCAGCAACTGGTGCTGCAGTTCGACGACAGCGCGCCCGGCGTCACGGCCGAAGAGCTGCCACGCCTGTTCGAGCGGCTGTTTCGCGGCGAGGCATCGCGCAACCGCGAGACGGGTGGCTCGGGCCTCGGCCTGTCGATCTGCCGCGCCACCGTCGAAGAGCACGGCGGCACCATCGATGCGGCGGCCTCGCCACTCGGCGGCGTTCGCATCACGCTGACCCTGCCGCTCTTGAACAAGGCGGTTCTGCCATGACACGCATCCTCGTCGTCGAAGACGAAAAAGACATTGCCTCGGTGCTGCTCGACTACCTGCGGCATGCGGGCTACGAGGTCGACCATGCGGCCGATGGCCACGCCGCGCTCGAAAAGATGATCGCCACGCCGCCGGATCTCACCCTGCTCGACGTGATGCTGCCGCGCCTCGACGGCATGACCGTGCTGCGGCAGGCGAGGGTGCACACCAGCCATCCGGTCATCATGCTGACCGCGCGCATCGAAGAGGTCGACCGGCTGCTCGGGCTCGAGCTTGGGGCCGACGACTACATCTGCAAGCCGTTCTCGCCGCGCGAGGTGGTGGCGCGGGTGAAGGCGGTGCTGCGGCGCACCCAGGTCAGTGCCGGCAAGGCCGCCGATGCGCCGGCAGTGCCCCTGGTGCTGGACGACGCGCACTGGCGCGCCTCGCTGAACGGAATGCCGCTGAACCTCACGCGGCGCGAGTTCGGCCTGCTGCAGGCGCTCTCGCGGCACCCGGGCCGCATCTTCTCGCGCGCCAGGCTGCTGGAACTGGCCTACGACGACACGGCCGACGTGACCGAGCGCGCGGTGGACAGCCACATCAAGAACCTGCGCCGCAAGCTCGCCGTGGCGGCACCGTCGCACGACTGGATCCGTTCGGTGTACGGGGTGGGCTTTGCGTTCGAGGCGCCGTCCGACTGATCCTGCGCAATTTCTCCGAGATCGCCCGCCACACTCGGCCGCATGAAGACTACCGACTGGTTCGTGGCTGCCGTGATCGCCACCGCGCTCTCCGGCTGCATGGTGATGCTGCCCATGCCGCCACCGCCGCCACCACCGCTTTTTGCCGCCTGGGCTGACCCCGGGCCTGCACCGGGCATGCGCGAAGCCTGCCTCGGCCAGCCCGAGGGTGTGCGCATGCCGCTGCCCGGCCGCCACAGCGAGGTGTTGACCGGCGTTTGCGAACGCGGGCCGGACGGCCGCCTGCTGCTGCTGCCGGAGCGGGCGCGCTGACGGCAGCGCTGCTGCCCCGCTGGCACCTCAGAACGAGTGCCGCATCCCCAGCATGACCCCGGTCTGGGATCCGCCTGCGATCGGGTTGCTGCCGGCCGCACCGGAGCTCACAGACAGGGCCAGGCTGCCGTCGTTGGCGATATGCCCGACCGTCGCGTACAGCGCGGTGCGCCTGGACAGGTGGTAAGTGCCGCGCAGGGCGCCCAGGGTCGCGCTGTTCCGGCTGTTCTTGTAGCCGAGTCGGAAGATCTGCGCGTCGAGGGTCAAGGTCGGCAAGATGGGGTAGCTTGCGCCAACGTACCAGAGGTCGCTTCGGGGCGTCAGGCGATCGGCATCGTTGTCGCGCCGGATCAGGCCCGCAGAGAGTTGTCCCTGGCCCAGCTTCACATACCCGTTCGCCGAAATGCGTCGGTCTTTCAGCGCGCTGCTCACCAAGCCTGCAAAGGCGCCGGGACCGCCGCGGATTTCGTCGACGGCGAGGGCGGTGCCCCATGCGGCTGTGTCGTACTTCAGCAAGGCGGACCACTCACGGCAGGCTTTGCTGCTGGTGACACTTTCGCCGGGGCAGTTGGTGCCGGCCGGACTCGGCCCCGCATTCGCAGCGTCGCGCCCGAGGCTGTAGGAGGCCCCCAGCGTGAGGCCGCCGAAGGTGCCGCGGTAGACGATGGAATTGTCGGCGCGTGCGTTCGGGATGTAGGCGTCGAGCGAGCCGCTGCCATAGATGTTGGGGCCCAGGACGTCAGCGTCCAGGAGCGACCAGAACAGCATCGTGTACTGGCGCCCCACCGTCACCGTGCCCCAGCCCCCGGACAAGCCTACGAAGGACTGGCGCCCGAAGGCGCGCCCTCCCTGGTTCAGGCCGCCTGCGTCGGGCGCAAAGCCCGACTCGAGTACGAAGACACCGCGCAGGCCGTCGCCCAGATCCTCGACGCCACGCACGCCCCAGCGCGAGGGCAGGCTGCCCGTCAGCGACGGCATGCGGATCACGTGGCCGCTGCCCGGGCCGGGCCCGATGTTGTTGACGTATTCGACGCCTGTGTCGACCAGCCCGTAGAGCGAGACGCTGGAGGCCGACGCCGCGCGTGCGCGCGACTCCGCCTCCGATTGGGCTCGCCTTGCATCCTGGTCGGGTGCGGTCGCGGGCCCACTGACGCTGGGCGATTGCGCCCAGGCGCCCACTGCGAGCGCGCCGGCCGCGACGGCTGCGATCGATTTCTTTCTCATGGTGTGTCTCCTCATGGTTTGTCTCCTTGTGTTGTTGCGGGAAAAAAAGGGCGAGCGATGCCCACACCGATGCCTCGCACCGATGGCGGCCTGAAAAGGAAGGAAGGGAGGGAGGGGGCAGCCGGCGCCGAAGCGGCCGGCGCCAGGTCAGCGCGTCACTTGGCTACGCACTGCGATGCATAGGCGTCCGCATGCGACTGCAGGACGTTTTCCGCGAGCAATCGGAATCCCGGCTTGCCGGCCGCGTCCTTGGCGATCTCGAACACGTGATAGTTCTGCACCGGGAAGTTGTTGCCGCCGAAGCGGAACGCGCCGCGCACGGACTTGAACGGCGTGGTGGCAATCGCCCGCGCCAACGCCTTGCGATCGGAAGCGTTGCCCTTGAGCTTGGCAAGGGCCGCGTCGAGCACCATTGCCGCGTCGTAGCTGAAGGCCGCATAGGCGGAGGGCATGCGCGCATACTTTTTCTCGAACGCTGCGACGAACTGGCGCGACTCTGCGCCCGGGTTGCCCGGCGACCAGGTGTCGGCGGTGATGGCGCCGATGGCGGCGGTGCCCATGGCTGCGATCGATGTGCCCTCGATCGTGTTGGTCGTGTACAGCGGAATCTTGCCGAGCAGGCCCGCCTGCTGGTATTGCCGCACGAAGGTCACGCCGAGCCCGCCCGGATAGAACGCGAATACCGCCTCGGGCCGGGATGCGCTCACGCGCGTCAGCTCGGCGGAAAAATCCAGCTGGTTCAGCGGCGTGTAGATCTCGTCCGCGATCTCGCCTTTGTAGAAGCGCCTGAGGCCGGCGATCTTGTCCTTGCCGCCGACGAAGTTCGGCGTCAGCACGCTGATGCGTTTGACGCCCTTGTCCGTCAGGTATTTGCCCATGGCCTCCGCCGGCACATCGCTTTGCCACGAGGTCACGAAGAGGTTCGGCTTGCACTGCGCACCTGCCGAAGCCGACACGCCGGCGACCGAGCCGAGGAATGGCACGTCGGTCGCCGCAATCTTGCTTTGCAGCGCCATCACGACGTTGGCGAAGGTCAGCCCCGTCACGACATCGACCTTGTCTTTGTCGAGCAGCTTCGACACGGCGCCGAGCGCGACCTCCGGCTTTTGCTGGTCGTCCTCCTTGAAGAGGGTGGCCGGGGTGCCGCCGAGTTTCCCGCCCAATTGCTCAAGGGCAAGGTTGAAGCCGTCGAGTTGGTCGCGTCCGACATCGGCGGAAGGGCCGCTCAGCGTGGCAAGGAAGCCCACTTTCACGTCGGCATGGGATGCCGAGGCGACCAACGCGATGCAGAGGGCGAGAGCAGTGTGCTTGATTGTCTTTTTCATGGTGTCTCCTCACAGGTGGTTTTTGCGGTGTCAGCTCATCGTGGTTTCCAACTCGCCCAGGGCTTCGATCCGGATGCAGAGGCCTAGAAAAGATGGGCGGACTGATCGGACAACCGCACCGTGACGGAGAAGCCGCCCTCCATCAGCAGCCATTTCCGGACGTCGAGCGTCACCACGCCCTCTTTCACGAAGGGGTCGGACGACAGGATGTCCCGCGCATGGGAGGCCGACGTGGCGCGCACGATCGTCATGCCGCCGAGCGCACCGGGCGGACTGGCGTCGTCCGTGAAGGGGCCGGAGGCGAACAGTTCGCCGCGGCGTTCCGCCGCGATCATCCAGCGCAGGTGCGCCTCCAGCAGTTCAGGCGTGCGCGCTAGGTTGCCGGGCTTGCGCAGCGCAACGTAGAGCGGCTTGTTGAGCATGGCGCGCAGCAGTTCCTGCGCGCGCTCGTCGTGCGCGACCATCAATCACGCTCTTCGAAGTTCATGGGGAACTCCGGCGGCGGCGGAGTCGTCGCCCAGACGGCGGTCAGCTCTTGCGGCGTGACGTTCATGGCTTCCCAGCCGCTGTCGTCCTCGGGGATCACGTCGATGTCCCAGAAGTACTCGACCAGGCTGTTCCACGGATCGCGGATGTAGTGGAAGTAGTTCGAGCCGCCTACGTGCCGCCCGAGGCCGAAGCCGTCCTTGTAGCCCGCGCGCAGCAAAGTCTGTGCACCGACCTCGATCTCGTCGATGTCTGCGACCTCGAAGCTGAGATGGTGCAGTCCCGTGTGCGTGCTCTGGGCAAAGGCCACGATGTGGTGGTCGCCCCCCGCGCTGCCGCGCAGGAAGGCCAGAACGTCGCCTGCGCGGTCCGACACCTTCATGCCCAGCACCTCGGTATAGAACGCAACCGACCGATCCACGTCGGGAGAGAACTTGATCAGGTGGCCCATGCGCCGCGGCCGCGCCTTTTTCTGTTGCGAGGAGGGGTCGCATGCGCGCGTGCCGATGCGGCGGTAGCGTCCGGGCGCATTGATCTCGGCCGGCGCTTGCGCGTTCGACGGCAGCGGCTCGGCCACCTGCACGTTGAGCCAGTCGCCATGCGGGTCCCGAAACCAGATGCCCGCCATCGGCCCGAACGGGCTTTCGGCAATGGCCACGCCATGGCGTTCGAGATTTACGACCAGCGACGCCATGCTGGCCGCGTTGGTGCCGAGCGAGACATAGCTCAACTTCTTGCGTGCGCCGGGCATCAGGCGCAACAACTCCTGGGCACTCCCTTCGCAGCGGAAGACCAGGTCGTCGCCCGAGACCTGTGCCTCCAGGCCGAAGAGTTCGTAGAAGGCACGGCCGACCTCGAGTTCAGGAACGGTCATGCCCACTTGCAGTAACGAGCGGATCATCGTGGTCTCCTAGCGGATCGGCGAGAAGCTCGCCGGGGTCAGCAACTCGCTGCGCTGTCGCATCACCAGGGCAGCCGTTTTTCCGAGGAAGCTGCGCCACTGCGGATTGGCGGAGAGCGCGGCGCGGCGCGAGAGCCGGTCTTCGTAGGAGTCGAAGCCCCACAGCTGCACGATGCGGTTCAGCTCGCCGATCTCGGCGACGAAGTACCCGATCAGATGGCCCAGCGCCTGCTGTTGCAGCGGGAGTCCTTCGGCCTCGTAGCCCGCAAGGAATTCAGGCAGCGAGCCTGGCTTCAGTTCATAGGTGCGTTGTTCGATGAGCATGGCCGGTCTGGAGAGATCATGCCGACGGCGTGGGCAGATGCACTCACTCAGTCTCCTTGTTGGTGTGGCTGAATTCTGCGTTTTAGCGGTCGACCAAACCATACTGAATCAATGATTCATTCGTATAAACGCAATTTGTGGAGTGAGCCGGCCGGCGACGGCCGCAGGTGCGACGCGTGAGGAGGAGACGCAGGTGAACGCTGCTCGTCCTGAGACTCGGTGAGCCAGTCGCGCTCCGCAGAGCGGATGGACAGCGTCAGGTGGAAGCCAACTGCTGCACGACGAAGTCGCGCATCCACTTGTTCGCGGGATCCTGGTGGTAGCGATCGTGCCAATACAGGAACACCTCGAAGCTTGGCAAATCGAGGGGAAGCGGCTTGATGACCAGTGGGTAGTGCTTGGCCAGCGTCTCGGCAAGGATTGCCGGCACGGACCACAGGAGGTCGGAACTCACCACGAAGTGGGGCGCCGCGAGATATTGAGGTAACCGAATCTTGATGCGGTTTCGAGCGCCCGCGTCGATCAGCGCCCGTTCCAACTGGATATGGCCGCTGCCGGAGTACTCCACCAACAGATGTTCGCTTTCGCTGAAGCGCTCTGCGGTCATCTTCTTGTTGGCGAGCGGATGCCCGGCGCGCATGACGCACACGTAGTGCTGGGTGTGAATCAAACGCCGATGGATTCCTGCTTCCAGCGAGGGCAGAAATCCCAGCGCGAAGTCGATTTGTCCGCCCGCCAGGCCGCTGACAGTTTCCGGGATCGACCGGAAAACCGTTCGAAGCCGGATCCCCGGCGCGCACTGTGCGAGGGCGGCCATGATGCGTGGGAAGGACACGGCTTCGCCGATGTCGCGAGTGCGCACGGTGAACATCCGCTTCGCCGTGGCGGGGTCGAAGCGCCGTCGCTCCACCTGCGTCTTGCGAACCATCGACAAGGAATCCAGCAGCAGGGGGGCCAGGTCCACGGCCAGGGGTGTCGGCTCCATCTTGCGGCCGACGGGCGTGAACAGCTTGTCCTCGTACTCCTCTCGCAGCCGCTTCAGCGACGCGCTCACCGCAGCCTGCGTCAGGCCGAGACTTTCGGCAGCGCCGGTGACGGAGCGGTCGCGCCAGATTGCCTCGAAGGTGTAGAGGAGGTTCAGGTCTTTCACGCACCAAGTATAGAAGTTGTTTATACGAGGGAATCATCGAATCGGTCTGGATAGATGTCTATCCGGATCGCAGAATCCGCTCACATTATTAGGAGACACAGGTGGGAAAACCTCATCGCTTTATCGGCATGATCGGCATCGGGCAGCTCGGCTTGCCCATTGCCGTCAATCTCATGCGCGCCGGCTTCAGGGTGGTCGGATTCCGCCGCACAGACCGCGAGGCGTTCTTGCGCGCGGGCGGCGAGGCCTTGCACTCCCCAGCCGAAGTGACCCGGCAGGCCGATGTGCTGCTGTTGTGCCTGCCCGGCGAAGACGCGCAAGCCGCGGTGCTCAATGGCGCAGAGGGCGTGCTGGAAGCACTCGCTCCCGGCAAGATCGTCATCGAGATGGGCACCTACACGCGGGACTACAAGGTGCAGCAGGCGCTTCGCGTACAACAGGCCGGCGCCCGCATGCTCGAAGCCGAAGTGAGCGGATCGCCGCCCATGGTGGTTGAGCGCCGCGCGGCCCTCTACGTGGGCGGCGACGAGGCCTTGTTCCAGGAGTGCAAACCGGTGCTCGATGCCATCACGGAGCACCATTTCCATCTGGGCGATGTCGGCTCGGCGGTCGCGATGAAGCTGATCGCCAATACGCTCGTCACCATCCATACGCTCGCCGCGGCGGAAGCCATGAACATGGGTGTTCGCGCGGGCTTCGCGCCCGAGCGCGTTGCCGAAGTCATCCGTCAAGGCGCGGGCAATTCCGCCATGTTCACGATCCGCGCGCCACTGATGGCCGCGCGGGCCTTCACACCCGCTCCCGGATCGTTCAACACCTTGCACAAGTACCTGCGGCTCGGGGCGGGGATGGCGCGCGAGCTGGGTTGTGCCACGCCGCTGTTTTCTGCCGCCGCTCCGTACTTCCTGCGCGCGCTGGAAGGCGGCATGGGCGAGGAAGACATTTCCGCCGTGATCAAGCTGCTGGAAGCGGAGTCGCGTCCGTCCAACCCGAGCGGCGGCTCGTCTGACCAATGATCTCCATGAAGTACCAACTGTTCACCTATGAAACGGAACGCACTCCGCGGTCCGGCCTTGCGATCGGCAACCACTGGTTCGATCTGGGCGGCGTTGCACGCGCGACCGGTTGCGCGAGCCTGGCCACGGCCAGCCTTGACGAACTCGTCGACCACTGGGCGTTGTCCGTACCCGAGCTCGACAAGCTCGCCGCCGAACTCGCTGCGAATCCAGATGGGTTCTCGACCGCTCGACTCGATGCAGACAGCCTCACGCTGCGCTCCCCATTCAGCCGGCCCGGCGCCATCTACGCGGCGGGGGCTAACTACCGCGATCACGTGGAAGCCATGGGCCGCGCCTTCAACCAGAAGCTGGTGCTCGACCCGAAGAAGGAGGGCGTGCCGCCCTGGCACTTCCTGAAGTCGGGCGCCGCGACCCTCTCCGGCCACCGGGGCGACGTTCCGTATCCGCCCCGCACCGAGCGCCTGGACTGGGAGGCGGAACTCGCTGTCGTGATCGGCAGGCGCGCCGCGCAAGTCAGCGTGGACAGCGCACTGGACTACGTGGCGGGCTACATGTGTGCAAACGACCTGTCGGCGCGCGACCACCTGGTGAGGGACGGCGTGGATCCTTCGTCCCCCTTTCGCTTCGATTGGATCGGGCACAAGTGCTTCAACGGTTCATGCCCCCTGGGACCGGTGTTCACGCCGGCCCAGTTCGTCCGCTCGCCGGAGAACCTGGCCATCAAGCTCTGGGTCAACGGGGAGCTGCGGCAGGACTCGAACACCAGCAACCACCTCTACGGCGTCGCCGAACAGATCGCCTACCTGAGCGAGCGCGTGGACCTGCTGGCGGGCGACGTGATCCTGACCGGCACGCCGGCAGGCGTCGGCATGGAGACCGGCACCTTCCTCAAGCGCGGTGACGTGACAAGGGTATGGATCGAGGCGCTCGGAGAGCTCGAAACCCGCATCGTCTAGATGCGGCTGCAACGGACAACCAGACGGAGGAGGTGTCGGTGAAGAAGTTCTTGAAACAGGCGTCCATGTTCATGCGGTTCTTGTCGATCTCGTCGCTGGCCGCGCTTGTCGCTGGATGCGCCGGCGGCGCCCGTGTCGTGGCGGAAACCCCGGCACCGTTGCGCATCATTGTGTTTCCCGGGGCCTTCAACTGGCCGCTCTGGATCGCCCAGGACAAGGGCTTCTTCGCCAGCGAGCGGCTGGCCGTCGCGATCACGCCCACGCCGAACTCCACGTTCCAGATGAAGGGTCTGATCCAGGGCGAGTTCGACATCGCCATGACGGCCATGGACAACGTCATCGCCTACCGCGAAGGGCAGGGCGAGGCGGGCGTTGACGGGCCGGATCTGGTGGCCGTCATGGGTTCGGACGCGGGCTTTCTGCGGCTGGTGGCGTCGCCGGAGAGCCGCGGCTATGCCGACCTGCGGGGCAAGACACTGTCGGTGGATGCCCTGACCACCGGTTATGCCTTCGTGCTGCTCGAACTGCTGGAGCGCCATGGCCTGCTGCTGGAGCGCGACTACAAGACCGAGCGGGCGGGCGGGGTGTTGCAGCGCTACCAGGCGCTGCTGGAGCGCAAGCACGCGGCGACCATCCTGGTTGCGCCGTTCGATGCGATGGCCCAGGCGCAGGGCTTCCACCGGCTGGCCAATGCGACGGACGAGCTGGGCCACTACCAGGGCGTCGTCGCCTCGGTCCGTCAAAGTTGGGCGCGCGCCCAGCCGGAGCGCGTGCGGGGCTACATACGCGCCCACGCGCAAGCGGTCGACTGGCTGCGCGAGCCGCGCAACAAGGACGAGGCGCTCAGGATCTTCCTGGCGCACATGCCGCCGAACACGCCGCCCCAGTCAGCGGAAACGGCATACCACGCGCTGCTGTCCGGCCCGGAGAGTTTTCAGCGGCGGGGCCAGATCGACCTTGCAGGCGTCGAGACGGTCGTGAGGCTGCGCGCAAAGTTCGGCCGGCTCGGCGCCAGGCTGCACGGCGCCGCGTACTACTACGACCCGAGTTTCCACGAAGCCGCTTTTGGCAACCACTGAACGGAGCACCGACATGTACCGCATAAGCCGGCTCCGGGAGGTCCACAAAATCAACTTGAAACAAGGAGACATAGTTGCGATCAAGAAACAGATGCCGTGCATTGGACGGCGCATTCAGGGGGGTGATGGCCATGATCGTGATGGCAAGTGCTTGTGTTGGAAGTAGTGACGTGAATGCGCAGATCGTGCCAGGTGGCGATGGGACTCGGTCGGTATCGATCCCATCCAAGGACGATTCAAATCCCGGCGGAAGCCATCGCATGGCCATTGTCAACGGCGTGCGCCTGCATTACCTCCAGGCTGGGAAAGGGCCCGTGGTCCTATTGCTGCACGGCTGGGCGAACACCTCCTATGCCTGGCATCACGTCATTCCAATGCTCTCCAGTCGATACACAGTCATTGCGCCGGATCTGCGAGGGATGGGCGACTCTTCCAGGCCGTTGACTGGGTACGACCGGGAAACAGTGGCACGGGACATGCTCGAACTGCTGGATCAACTTGGTGTCAAGAACGCGCTGGTCGTTGGCCATGATCTCGGTGCGCACGTTGGCTTCGAACTCGCTGCGCGCCATCCCGGCCGGGTGACCAAGCTCGTGATGCTGGATTGTGTTGTTCCGGGCATTCCGCCATGGGACCAACTCACCAAGGACAGTCGTCTCTGGCATTGGAGTTTCTACAACGTGCCGGATCTCCCGGAGGCCCTGATCCAGGGCAAAGAGCGTACGTACTTTTCCTGGTTCATCCGCAACTTTGCGGTGAACATCGAAGCCGTCGATGCGGACATGGATGCGGTGGTCAAGGCGTATTCGGAACCGGGCGCCGTCCGAGGCGGGCTCGGCATGTTTCGCACCATTGCGGCCGACGCGAAGCGCAACGCGACCTGGTTGGAAAGCAACAAACTGGAATTGCCTGTTCTGGCGCTGGGCGGCAGCATGGGCGTAGGCCCGATTCTGTTGCAGCAGATGGAGGCGGCCGGCAAGCAGGTGCGTGGTGGTGTGATCCAGAACTGCGGGCACTGGCTTGCGACGGAATGCCCCCAGACCTTGGTCGAGCAGATGACCAAGTTTTTCAGCGAGGAGACAAGCAGGTGAAAGCGCCCGCCCAACACTGTCTTGATCGCCGATCGGTGCTAGGTGCTCTCGCTGCATCAGCCTCCGTCTTCATGATGCCGCCGTCCCTGGCCAAGGAGGCGCATGCGATGGACGGAGAAAGCCCCTGGTTCTCCGCTTTCGGGCTCCGGATGAAGGTAGAGGTGACGACTGCCTCCACCGGCGGAACCATGTCCGCGACCCGCGTTATCTCGCAGCCCGGTGGCGGTCCGCCGGCCCATGTCCATACGCGCGAGGACGAGGTTTTTCTCATTCTGCGGGGTCACTACCGCTTCTGGCAGAAGGGCGAACGAACGATCGAAGCACCGGCTGGGACGCTGGTGCAACAGCACAAGGGAATGGTGCACCAGTATCGCAACGTCAGCGACGTGGAAGGCGAGCACATTCTTTGCTGCCTGCCAGGGGGGCTCGAGGAGCTTTTCATCGCAGTGGCGAACGAAGGGCTCGCTGTGCCGCGTGACATGAAGCGTGTCGTGGATCTGTCTGCGCAGTACGGCGTCACCTATCAATCGCCCATCGACAAATAGCGGCAGGGCCCAGCCGCAACTGCAGGGCCGCATGAGGAAAGTGCGGCGCAATGGTGGGCGCCGCAGCGCTCAAGGCAAGGGCGGCTCGCCGTCGTAGGCGCGCTGCAGCATCGCGCGCAGTGCGTCGCGGTCCAGAGGCCGCGGGTTGGGATAGGGGTTCTGCACGGCCAGATCGGCCACGCGGTCGAGAGACTCCGCTGGCAGGCCGAGTTCCTTCAGCGCCAGCGGTGCGCCTGTCGCGCGCATGAGATCGTGGAGCGCCGGCGGTACGCGGCTCTCCACAGTGCCGAGCGCGCGCGCCGCACGCGACATTGCGGCAGGCGCGAAGGCGGCGTTGTAGGCCAGCGTGTGCGGCAGCATCACCGTGTGCGTCTCGGCGTGCGGCAGGTTGTAGCTGCCGCCCAGCGTGTGACACAGCTTGTGGTGCAAGCCCATGGACGCGGCGCCCAACACCGAGCCGCACAGCCAGGCGCCGTAGAGCCCCTGTGCGCGTGCCGCATCGGATTGCGGCTCCGCCTGCAGGCCGCGAAGTGCGGCGGCCATTGCACGCAGGCCTTCCTCCGCCATGAGCGATACCACCGGGTTCCCATCGTGCGCGTAGAGCGCCTCCGCGGCGTGGGCCATGGCATTGAAGCCGCTTGTCACGCACACCTTGAACGGCAGTGTGCGAATCAGGTCTGGGTCATACAGCACGGTGCGTGGCAACACGCGCGCATCGCGGCCGGTCTTCTTGATGCCACTCTCGGTGATGCCGTAGATGGACGTCATCTCGCTGCCGGCGTAGGTGGTCGGAATGGCAACGATGGGAAGCGTGTGCTCCAGTGCGATGGCCTTGCCGAGGCCGATGGTCGAACCGCCGCCGACGGCGACCATGCCATCGGCTCCCACCGCCCGGGCGTGGGCCACGGCTTCGCGCGCGGTCTCGATCGGCACGTGCATGACGGCACGGTCGAAGACGCCGGCGGCGCGCACGCCCAGTCGTGCCGCGACCGACTCCGCGGTCTCGCGCTGCTCAGGTGTGCACAACACCAACGCACGCCGCACGTTCAGGGCAAGCAGTTCCTCGTCCAGGCGGTTCAGGCTGCCGCAGCCGAACACGACGCGGGCTGGTGCGCATTGGTAGGTAAAAGCCAGAGGCTCCATCGTTCAGTCCGCCGACCGTGCAGTGGTGTTCAACACGAAGTCATAGTCCAGCGTGTAGTAGACCGGCGGTCTGGCCGGGTCGTCGCTTTCGTGGCGCACCCAATCGGCGATGAGGCTGGGGCGCACGCCGAACACGGCATCGGAATCCAGGTAGCGCCCGCCGTGCCGGAACACATGGGTGATCAGCCGTTCGTAGCCTTGCGCCTGGATCATGAAATGCAGGTGCGCCGGGCGCCATGGATGGCGGCCGAGCGAATCGAGCAGGGCGCCCACCGGGCCGTCGTGCGGGATGGGGTACTCGTGCGCCACGATGGAGCGGAAGTGGTAGCGGCCGTCGGCGTCGGTGCGCAGCTGGGCCCGGGCCCGGTGCTCGGACAACGAGGGGGCGGGCTTCTGCACGTCGTAAAAACCTTCTTCGTCGGCCTGCCAGACATCCACGAGCGCGTGAGGAACCGGCTCCCCGTCCAGCCCGGTGACCCGGCCCCGCACGAAGCACGGCGCTCCCTTGGCGCCATTGGCGATATCGGCGCCATGCTCGACCATGGGTGCGCCCTCGACGAAGAACGGACCGAAGACGGTGGCCTCGGTGCAGCCGGTCGGCTTGGTGTTGTTCTGTGCCATGACCAGCGTGGACAGGCCGAGCACGTCCGAAAGCAGGATGAACTCCTGCCGCTTGTCGTCGGTGATGTGTCCCGCGTCGGTGAGAAATCGAATGCCGCGCCACCACTCGTCCTCGGTGAGCTTCACCTCTCGGGCGAAGTCGTGCAGATGACGCACCAGGCTGCCCATCACGCTGCGCAGTCGCGCATCGGGGGATCGATCCATCGACTCGAGCACTGCCTCGGTGATGGTGAAGGGGTCGAGCGGTTTCATGCGCAGTTCTCCGAAACGAGGTGGTGGCCCGTGGCCTGGTCGAACACGGCCTGCGCTTCTTCGGCGGAACTGCCGCGCCAGGCGACGATCTGGTCGGGGCGAATCAACACCAGGGGCACCTCGTACAGGTCGCGCAGCATGGGCTGCGGCAACCGCACGACGCGCAGATCCAGGTCGCGCATGTGCGCGAGGGCTTCGAACGGCGCCGTATCGGGCGGCTCGGCGCCCAGTGCGAGCAAGGTCCAGTCGCGGCCGAACAGGTCGAACAGCGAACGGCCGCCCTGCAGCCAGGCATGCGGCGGTCGACCGCCAGGGCAGGCGGTGGGGACGTAGCGATTGGGCTCATCAGGCGGGGGCGCCGTGCCATCGGCCACGATCACCGGCGACCCGTCGTAGCGCCCGCCGAACGTGACGCCGGGGATGTTGAATTCCAGGCGTGCGTGGGCGTCAAGATGCGCGGCCGCGGCGCGCCGCTCGACCTCGCCGCGCGGCGAGTCTTCCTCCAACTCGGCTCTGGCGGCGAACAGACCGACCGAATCGGCGAAGCTTCTTGCATAGCCAGTGTTTCGTTCGGCGAGCGGACGGCGCTCAGCCTCGTAGCTTTCCAGCAGTGCGGCGGGCGCCTGCCCGCGCAGTACGGCGGCCAGCTTCCAGCCCAGGTTGACCGCGTCTTCAACCGCTGTGTTGTAGCCAAGGCCGCCGGTGGGCGTGAACAGATGCGCCGCATCGCCTGCAATGAACACATTGCCGCGCTGGAACTGCTTGGCGACGAGGGCGTGGCCGGCCTGCCAGATGCCCATCGACAGGATGTCGATCGGCACTTCGACCCCGACCGTCTGCGCGAAGATGCGCCGCGCATCGGCTTCGGTCCAGGTTTCCGGGTTCTCGTGCGGATGCACGGCGGCGTGAAACGCGTACTCGGCGACGCCGTCCACGGACGCCATGAAAGCGCGCCGCTCATGATTGACCGCGACGTACATCCAAGCCTTGGGATGCGTCAGCGCCGAGATGAATTGCGCAGACCGCAGATAAATGGCGAACATCTTGCCGCCCATGAAGTCGCGCTGGATGCCGGTGACCCCGCCCCATTCGATGCCGAGTTCACTTCGCACGATGCTGCGCGGGCCATCGGCCCCGACCAGGAATTTGGCCTTCACCTCGACCGGGGCGCCGCCTTCCGCGGGCCTGATGCACGCATCGATGCCGTCGCCGGTGTCGGCGAAGCGTTCCAGCCGCCAGCTGTAGCGCACGTCGACCGTGGGCCATGCCTCGGCATGGCGGCGCAATGCCGCCTCGACAAACTTCTGCGAGACGCGGTGCGGCAACTCGGCGGCGCTCCACGAGCCTGTCATCGACTTGATCTTCTCGGCGGCCTCCGCCGCCGTCGGCAAGTGGATGCGCGCCAGCTCGTGGCCCGTGTAGCGCGTGAAGTAGGCGATGTCGGTCGGGTGATCGGCCGGCAGACCCAGGCTGCGGATCTCGTGCGCGAAGCCGAGGCGGCGGAAGTGCTCCATCGTGCGCGCCTGGGTGGCGTTGGCCTGCGGGTTGAAGGCGGTTCCAGGCTTCGCATCGACCAGCAGGCAGCGGATGCCTCTGCGGCCGAGCTCGTTGGCAAGCATCAGGCCGCACGGGCCGCCGCCCGCAATCAGGATTTCTGTGTCCACCGCACGTTGCTGCGCGGGGGCCGTAGTATTGGTGGAATAGGTCATGGACATAGGCCGTATAGGCTCGGCATCGCCGCTCAGCGTTGGCTTCGCATAGATGCTTAGGTTACCTAAATATATGAGGATTGCAAGACCTTGAGGAATTCCCCTACGCCCGGAAAGGGAGCGCGCATCGGCGAGCGCTGGCGCACCGACAACATCGGCCGCCTGCTCAGCAGCGCACTGCGCCGCTTCGAGGAGCGCGTCATGGCGCTGATGAATGAGCGCGGCCACGCGCAGACGCGCCGCTCGCATGTCAATCTCACGCGCCACCTCGATATCGACGGTACGCGCATCACAGAGCTTGCACGGCGCGCCGCGATGACGAACGCTGCGATGACGGAGCTGATCGACCAATGCGAATCGATCGGGCTCGTCGAGCGGCTGGCCGATCCCGCGGACAAGCGCGTGCGCATCGTGCGATTCACGCCGACCGGCGAAAGCTGGCTGAAGGACTTCGGCCGCGCCGTGGCGCAAGCCCAGCGCGAGATGTCGAAGGAGGTGGGCGAGGCCCAGTTGGCTGTTGTGCTGGCTGCGCTTGCTAGCTACGCGGGCACGGGCGGGGAGTCTTGACTTGCCTGGCTGACACGTGGCGACTTCGGGTGCCGCGAGAAGGCTCGTTCGGCTTCGAGCGATACCCGACGCGCGGTCGCCGCCTCAGCCGCCGCGCTGCTTTGGTGGCTGCAGATAGGCGCCCGACGCGAACAGCTGTGCTTCGGCCTGTTCGATGCGCTTGACCGCGCCCTTGCCGGCGCGGCTGGCCAGCAGTTCGAGCAGTGCTTCGGTTACCGCGAAACCCGCGGTGACCGAGGGAAAGAACGAGGGGCTGTGGATCGCGAACAGGATGGTTTCGTCGGCCAGCAATGAGAGCGGCGAGGCGGCGCTGTCGGTGATGGCGACGATCCTGCAGCCGGCCTGCTTCGCCGCCTGCGCAACCTCCAGCGCCTCGCGCGAGTAGGGCACGAAGCTCATCACCACCAGTGCGTCGCCCTTGGCCAGCGCGCGCTGCTGCATCTCGAGCGAGCCGCCCTGGCCGTCGATCAGGTGCACGCCGGCGCGGAACAGGCGATACACGTAGACGAACGAGAACGCCAACGGAAAGCAGGCGCGGAACCCGGCCGCATGCACCGAGCGGGCTCCTTCGAGCAGCGTGGCCGCCCGGGCCAGCGCGGCGGCGCTCTGGCGCTCGGTGGCGTCGAGGTTGCGCCGCTGCGCTTCGAACATCTCGGTGACCAGCTCGTGCTTTTTTGCGCGCCCCACCAGCTGGCGCGCACGCTCGCCATACGCGTCGGGGCCCAGGCCCATTTCGGCCGCGACCGCTTCCTTGAGCTGCGGCCAGCCGGCGTAGCCGAGGTGCTGGGCAAAGCGCACCAGCGTGGCTGGCGTGCTCTGCGAGCGCGTGCCGATGGTGCGCATGGAACTGGTCACCACATCGTTCGGGTGGTCGAGCACGTACTTCGCCACCTGCTGCAGGGCAGGGCTCAGTTCGGCAAAGCGTTGGCGCAAGTCGTCCTTGACGGGCATCGGTGTCTCTCGTGTCTCTGGCGTGGTCTGGAACGAATGTACCAAGTCGCTTCCAGCAAAACCATTGACGGAACATATGTTCCAAATAATAATCGCGCCAGAACGTTAGTTACACAAGCACCGGAACCCATGACCCACGTCTTCCATCGCCATTTGCGCAGCACCCCGCCCATCGCCGTGTCGGCCAGCGGCATGACGGTGCGCGACGCCACCGGGCGCGAATACCTCGACGCCTCGGGCGGTGCAGCCGTCTCTTCGCTGGGCCATGCCCATCCGGATGTGCTGGCGGCGATGCATGCCCAGATCGACCGGCTGCCCTACGTCCACACCAGCTTCTTCACCACTGAAGTGGCTGAGCAACTGGCCGACGAACTGATTCGCACCGCGCCCGCAGGCATGAGCCATGCGTACCTGGTCAGCGGCGGATCGGAGGCGGTGGAATCTGCGCTCAAGATGGCGCGCCAGTACTTCGTGGAGATCGGGCAGCCGCAGCGCACGCACTTCATCGCGCGGCGCCAGAGCTACCACGGCAACACGCTCGGCGCGCTGGCCGTGGGCGGCAACGAATGGCGGCGCGCGCCGTTCGCGCCGATCCTGATTCCCGCGACCCATGTGGCGCCGTGTTACCCCTACCGCGAGCAACGCGCCGGCGAGACCGCGCAGGCCTACGGCCTGCGGCTGGCCGCGGAGCTCGAGGCCGCGATCCTGGCGCAGGGCGCGGATCGTGTGATTGCCTTCGTCGCCGAAACGGTCGGCGGCGCCACGGCCGGCGTGCTGACGCCGGTGCCGGGCTACTTCCAGGCCGTGCGCGCCGTGTGCGACAAATACGGCGTGCTGCTGATCCTCGACGAGGTCATGTGCGGCATGGGCCGCACCGGCACGCTCCACGCGTGCGAGCAGGAGGGCGTCGTGCCCGATCTGATCACCATCGCCAAGGGCCTCGGCGGCGGCTACCAGCCGATCGGCGCGGTGCTGGCGCAGAAGAAGATCGTCGATGCGATGTCGAAGGGCAGCGGCTTCTTCCAGCACGGCCACACCTACCTCGGGCACCCGGTTGCCTGTGCGGCCGCACTCGCTGTGCAGCAAGTGCTTCACCGCGATGGCTTGCTGGCCAAGGTGCGCGAAGACGGCGCGGCCTTCGGTGCGATGTTGCGCGATGCGCTCGGCGCACATCCGCATGTGGGCGACATCCGCGGCCGCGGCTTCTTCTGGGGCGTGGAACTCGTGGCCGACCGCGGCAGCAAGGCGCCGTTCGATCCTTCTGTCAAGGTTCACGCGCTGATCAAGCAGGACGCGATGGCGCGCGGGCTGCTGTGCTACCCATTCGGCGGCACGGTCGACGGCCGGCTGGGCGACCACGTGCTGCTGGCGCCACCGTACATCGCCACGCGGCAAGACCTGCAGCGCATCGCGGCGCTGCTGGCCGAATCGATCGATGCGGTCACGCGGGCCGCAGCGGTGCAGGCCGCCTGAATTCCTTTCTTCGTTTTCATCAACCCCCGAGGAGCATTCCCATGGCTTTGCCCTGCCTGTCGACTTTCACCCGGAGCGCGGCCCTGCTGTCCGCCCTGGCCCTCTTGCCGCTGGCCGCCGCGCAGGCGCAGGACACCAGCACGCTGGCCAAGGTCAAGGCCAGCGGCAGCATCACCTTCGGCTACCGCGAGTCGTCGTTCGGGTTCTCGTACCTCGACGGCAACCTGAAGCCGGTGGGCTACAGCATCGAGATCTGCAACCGCATCGTCGAGGCCATGAAGAGCGAGCTCAAGATGCCCGCGATCGAGATCCGCTACCAGGCCGTGACCTCGGCCAACCGCATTCCGCTGGTGACCAACGGCACGGTGGACATCGAGTGCGGCTCCACCACCAACCTGGTCGAGCGGCAGAAGCAGGTCGCGTTCTCGCCGGACATCTTCCGCTACAACGTGCGCATGCTGGTGAAAGCCGATTCGGGCATCAGGAGCATTGCCGACCTGCAGGGCAAGACGGTGGCGACCACCACCGGCACCACCTCTTTCCGCCTGCTGCGCGAAGCCGACAAGGGCCGCAACCTCGAGGTCAACAACCTGGCGGGCAAGGACCACACCGATTCGTTCCTGCTGGTCGAAAGCGGGCGGGCCCAGGCCTTCGTGCTGGACGACATCCTGCTGGCAGGCCAGATCGCCAATGCGCGCAGCCCGAAGGATTTCATCATCACCGGCGAGAGCCTGCGCACCGAAAACCAGTCGCTCATGTTCCGCAAGGACGACCCCGCCTTCAAGGCGCTGGTCGACCGCGTCGTGGGTGGCATGATGAAGTCCGGCGAGATGGAGAAGCTCTACAACCAGTGGTTCATGTCGCCGATTCCGCCGAAGAACATCAATATCAACTACCCGCTCAACGCCGAGACGAAGGACGCGTTCGCGAACCCTTCGTCGAAAGGCATCTGAGCGCCACGCGTCGCATGACCCGCCTCGCCCTGATCCACGCACTCGCGCACTCCGTTGCGCCCATCAATGCCGCCTTCGAGCGCGACTGGCCCCAGGCCGTGCGCATGAACCTGCTGGACGACAGCCTGTCGGCCGATCTCGCACGCAACGGGCGCGGGCTCGATGCCGCGATGCACGAACGCTTCGCGCGGCTCGCGCAGTACGCGGTCGACACGGGTGCGCAGGGCATCCTGTTCACCTGCTCGGCGTTCGGGCCCTGCATCGAGGCGGTGGCGCGCAGCCATGCGGACGTGCCTGTGCTCAAGCCCAACGAGGCCATGATCGAAGAGGCGGCACAGGGCAGCGGAAAGATCGGGCTGGTCGCGACCTTCGCGGCCACGCTCGAATCGATGCCGCCGGAATTCCCGGCCGGCACCGGGCTCGAACTCGCGCTGGCAGAAGGCGCGCTGGACGCGCTCAATGCGGGCGATGGGGAGCGGCACGACGCGCTGATCGCGGCGCAGGCGCGGGCCCTGGCCGCGCGTGGCTGCACGCGCATTGCGCTGGCGCAGTTCAGCATGGCGCGTGCGCGAACCGCCTGCGAGGCGGCCTCGGGGCTGCCGGTGCTGACCACCGTCGACAGTGCGGTGCGCGGGCTTCGCAAGCGCCTCAGCCGCTCTTCTTGACCCCGATGCTGTAGCTGCCCGTGCCCTGCGGGTTCTTGTGGCGCACCGACAGCCAGTACGAGCCCGCATACAGCTTGCGCACGATGCGCGCGTTGAGGCCCTTGCCGCGATCGTCGTCCCAGGCCAACACGGCGCCGGGGTCGTTCGGGCCGTGGAGTGTCAGCACCGTGTCGCTTGGCCCCTCGGTGGTCATGATGTGCGTGGCCGTCGTCGCCACATCGAAGTGGTAGGTGTCGACCTCGCCGCCGGTGGACAAGTCCGCCTCGGTGCGCGCGGCACCCACCACCAGTTCGACCATGCTCGGCGCCCCCTTGGGGTACTGACGGCGCATGAACTCGATGTCGGTGGGCGAGAAGGTGGTGTTCCAGCCGATTGCGTAGGAGCCGATCGTCAGCGAGTCCGGAATGGCGTACTCCATGATCGAGGTCGGGTCGAAGGCGGTGTAGTTGGTGCTGTCTTCGGCGTAGAGCGCGAAGAGGTTGAAGTCGACGTCGTCGCGCGTCCAGCCCTGCTGCGCGTAGTGCGCATAGACCTTTTCCTTGTCCCACGGAATCTGCCCCTGGGCCGCAGGGTTCTGATGCTCGTGGATCATTCCCAGCGCATGGCCGAACTCGTGGCGCACCACGCGCTGGTATTCGCGCAGCGAGGTGGTGGGCTCGAGCCAGCCGTAGTTCATGGTCGCCTGGCGCGCCGGCACCGTGAGCGCGTCGGTGCCGACGGTGGACCACGAGAAGCCCTGCTCGGCAAAGCTGATGCGGATTTCCGAGGTGCCGGTGGTCACGAAATCCAGGTGCAGGTTGGCGATGGCCTCCCACTCCTTGGCGATCGCCTCGACCTTGCCCTGCACGTCGGCCAGGCCGTCGAGAAACTTCACCCGCAGGTGCCGGCCGTTGTCCCACAGCTTCATGCGCTCCACCGCGGCACGCGGCCTCATCATGCCGCCGCCGCGCAGGCCGGGCCCGCCGAGCGGCAGGATGCGGACGTTGTCGACACGCTCGTCGGTGGCTGCCTGGTCGCTCGACAGCGCGGATGCCTCGGCGCGCCGGCTGAGGGCGGGCGGATAGGGTGAGCAGATCTTCTTGAGGGTGGGCATGGTGACTCCTGGTTTCAGGTGGTGACACAAACCGAACGCACTGCCACTTCGGGGCGGGTGAGGGCCAGTTCCTGCAGGGTGGCTGGCGCCAGTGCGATGTCGCTGGCGATGCCTGCGCCGGCGCGGATCACCGCGACCAGCAGCACCACCGTGTTGTTCTTGAGGCCGCCGAGGTTGAGGTCGAAGCTCGCGACACCCGCGTGCAGCGGATCGAGCGTCTGGCCGCCCAGGGCCAGGCGGCGCGTTGCGTTGGTGGTGCCAACGAAACTCCAGCCGGCGCCGAAGGCCTGTGCGGTGCTGCCGGTGGCGGAATTGAGCACCTCGTTCACCGCGGCGGTCCACGGCACGGGGCCGCTGAACCAGGTCGCGGGGTCGTCCGGTTTGGCCCGCTTCCTGGTTTTCGGATCGATCCACTTCAGCAGCGTCACGCGCACGTCGCCGCCGTCGCGCGCATCGAGCCCGCGGTGGTGCACGACGATGTCGACCTTCGCCGGCCCGCGCTTGAGCGTGCACGACGTATGGGAGAGTTCGCCTTCGCGCAGCTCCGGCGTCAGTTCGAGCAGGTCGTCCTCGGTCGGCACCACTGTGTCCCAGGCCTCGGCGGTGGCGTGAGGCGGCTTCATGTGCAGGTTCCAGAACGCCTTGGTGATCTCCACGAGCCGGAACTCCGGCGACACCGACGGCACCGCCGCGACGGTCACCGTGGGCACGCCGTGGTCGCGCAGCACCTCGCTGAAGTACGCGTCCCAGACGCCATTGGCGAAGATGCGCGGATCCTTGGTGCTGGAACGCAGTGCCGCCTGGAAGCGTCGCAATGGCTCCGTGGCCCCGGGGAAGGTGCTGCGCCGCCAGGACAGCGTGGCGGGCGCGGCCACGGCGGCCGGTGCCAGCCGCGGCCGCACGTCAGGGCTGCCGTGCCAGGATCGGTCGGTGGTCAGGTCGCGCTGTTTTTCGACGGCGCGCGGGCGGTGGCGCAGGTCGTCGTCATGCGCGCGCACATAGGTGAGATCCTGCACGTCGGCCACGTCGAGCCGCAGCTCCCACACGCCGCGCGACGCGATGGCCGCGCGCAGCAGCACCAGGCCGTTGTCGCTGAAGATCGCCAGGTCTTCCACCGCGGCCTCGGGCAGGCCGTTGACCTTCTGGGCCCATGCCCAGGTCGGGGCGTCGGCGCCGTGGTCGGTGCGCACGCCGCGCCAGACGCCCACCGTGGTGCCGACCCAGACCTCCGACGAAAAGTCCGGATTGCACGCGATCGAAAGCACCGGGGCCGGCACGCCGTTCGGATCGGTGCGCAGGCCGGTCGGGTGCCACTTGTCGGTGCCGTCGAACCACCACAGCGTGTCTGCATTGGCGATGTCGGCATTGCCGATGGTGCCGACGTACAGCGCACCGAGCGTGCCGCGCTGCGCCGGCGGATCGCCGGCAGCGGGCGGTGCGTCCAGGTTGACCGCGATGTCCGTCCACACCTTGGCGTCGAGCAGCGACGGCGGGGCCGGCGGGCGCTTCTTGACCTTGCCGCTCGGGGAGTAGCCGGCCGGCATGACATCGCGGGAAGTCCAGGTTCCGGGGCCGCCGGCGTTGTGCGAGCCCGCCGTGCGCTCGTAGCGCCGCAGCCGCTGGTTGCACAGCACCCAGGCCACGTCGGGGCTTTGCCAGCGGCAGACGGTGATGGGCTGGCCGATGCCGTCCTGCGCCGTGTTGCCGGGCAGGGGGTCGGTGGCGGTCGGCAGCGTCACCCAGCTGACGCCGAAGTCGTCGGAGTACCAGAGGCGGCGGGTGCCGATCAGCGTCTGGCTGAAGCCGGGCGTGATGGCCGGCGGCGAGGCGCGCACGTTGGCGATGCACGCCGGCATGGAGTAGAACGCCGCCTTCTCGCTCTCGGCTTTGACCAGCGTGCCGGCACGAACCAGGGGGCCGGTGCCGCCGGTCGCATCGACGTTCCAGTTGCCCTGCACGTACTGCGACATCGAGTGGTCGGGGCTGGCGGCGTCCATGATCACGCCGCCGCCGTCGCCCATGAACTTCATCTTCCACACCCCGCTGGACACGCGCGTCACCACGCCGTTGTCCTGCAGCCCGGCGATGAGGTGGCCTTCGCAGCGCGGATGGCCCGCGACGTAGTTCGACTCGCTGATCGACAGGCCCCGGTTGCAGGCGTAGAAGCCGGCCGGCCGCGCGGGCCGGTCGGACCGGAAGACGCCGCCGTCGCAGCCCGTCCACAGCCGCGCGCCGCCGTTGCTGTACGCCAGCGCATGCACGTCCGGATGCACACCCACGCCGATCATCGTGTAGGGCGTCGCAGCAAGGCCATAGGTCAGCACGCCCCCGTTACCCGGGTCTGGCGCGACTTCGGCGACCACGATGGAGGCGTTGTATTGCACCTGTGCGCCGTCGAGGGTGACGTCCTCCAGGTAGCTGCCGGCCAGCGCCACGCGGTTGGCGTTGGCGGGGTCGACGGCGATGGCAATGTCGTAGAAGCCCTGGTCGCGCAGCACGTCGGGCACGCCGACCACGCCATGCGCGACGGGCGGCGTCCCGGCGGCCGGATTGGTCACGCGGAACAGCGCGGCGGTGCCGACATCGCCCTGGTCGCCGAGCACCCACACCTGCGTGGGCGGCGTGGCGGCGGCCAGACTGCCCCGGCCGTCAGTGTAGAAAAAGGGCGATGCGGCATCGACCTCCACCGGCTTGAATTCGTCCGCGACCACGTCGCGCACCCACAGGCCGACCTTCGCGCCGTCTTTCACCCACACCCAGCAACGCGCCGGGCTGGCGCCGTTTGCCGGCGTCCAGAGCAGGTCGGTGCAGGCGGTGTCCAGCGCATCGAAGGGTGCGGAGGCCGGGCGCTCCCAATTGATGTTCGCGCCGGGTGCCGCAGGCCGCTGGTAGAGGCCGGTGAGGGTGGCGGCAAGCACGATGCTGCCGCCGGGCTCGCGCACGATGCTGTAGATGCCGTTGTTGACGAGGTTGGGCGCTTCGCGGACCCACGGGTCGGCGGCAACCGATTTCACGGGCTTGTCGCCCACCAGGATGCCGATGCCGCCTTCGGAGTCGCCGGGCTCGGCGGTCATCTCGCTGCTGACTTCGCCGGTACCGAGAAACACCAGGTCCTCGCCCTCGGCGGTGCCGAATTCGACATGCAGCGCGCCGCAGGCGTTGCGCTGCGCCGGCCGCAGGATGCCGGCCGTGTTGGTCGATGCGAGGCCGGCGACCGAGACCCAGCTGGCGCCGCCGTCCTTCGAGTACCAGACGCCGCCGTTGGCCGAAGCGGCATAGATGCGCAGGCCGGCCTCGTGCACGCAGAGCGCGTTGACGCGCCCACTCACGCGCGGATTGCCTTCGGCCTGCCCGCCCAGCACGGTGGCCGGGCCGAGCTGCTGCCACAGGTGCTGGCGGCCACTGGCGGGCGCGAAGGGCCCGGGGGCGGCGCCCGCGCGGCGGCGCACCGGCGGCGGTGCCGTGGCGCGGCTGGTGCGCAGTGCGGTGTCGAGGTCGAGCCCGTTGCGTCGACGTGCGTTGAAGCGCGCACGGCCGGCCGGGTCATCGCCTTCACCCTCGTCCCGTTGTCCCGCCGGCGCGACCGGCCAGTCGTAGCGGCTCATGGTGCGGCCCCTCCGGGTTTGTCGGGCGCCACGCGGATCCAGCCCTCGCGCAGCTCGGCCGGCGTGTCCGGCAGTAGCGCGGTCTGCGTGGCGGCCAGGATCGCGTCGGTGCGCCAGGTCGCCGGCGTGTCGCGCCACAGGAAGTTCTGGTTCTTGCCGAACACCGACACCTTGGGTAGGCGCACCTGGCCTTTGGTGTCGAGGTCGGTTTCCACCAGCACGGGCCCGGTGCGCAGCGACGGCGCGATCGCCGCCAGCCCGGGGCCGACCCAGTCGCGCGCCAGCGCGAGCGCCTTGCGCGGCAGCAGGCCCGAGGTCAGCGAGGCCTTGCCGGCCGGGTGCATGAATATCGTCAGCGTCACGGTCTGGCCGATGTGCAGCAGCAGCGTGTCGGCATCGTCGCTGCCGGCAATGTACGGATGGGTGATCGAGGTCTTCGGCGGCATGCCGGTGACGCTCGCGTACAGGCCGAGCTGGCCGCGGCTGCGCCCGCTCTCGGTGGCGCTGCCGGCAATCGCCTTGTCGACCAGCCGGAAGTGCGCGTAGTCGTCGTCGACGAAGAAGCCGAGCACGCCGTCGTCGCTGCGCGTCAGTTCGCCGATGCGCACCGGGAACGCATGGCGCGCGGCGCTGCGCTCGGCGTCGGCCCACTCCTGCGCGCGCTGCGGGTCGGACAGGTCGACGTCGTCAGGCGGCTTGAGTTCGAGCCGCAGTTGGGCACGCACCACCGCGACCGGCCGGCCCACCAGCCCGGCGACATGTTCGCTGCCGAGTGCCGCGAAGGTGTCGACGGTCCAGAGCGTGGTGTCGATCGCGCGCAGCAGCGCCGACAGGGCCGACTCGGGGCCGGCATCGGGTTCGAGCGGCGCGCCGCCGCGCCCGGCCGCGTCGGCGGCGACCAGCCCCGCGGCGAAGCGCCCGAGCGCCTGCTGCGCCGGCGCCAGGCCGTACAGCGGCCCCGAATCGGCGGGGCCTTCGCGGCCCGCGGCGATCTCCCACATCACGCCGCCGCTGACCGGTTCGTGCAGCAGCTCGCCGATCGGCGCGCCATCGATGCCGAACAGCTCGAGGCTTTCGTCCAGGTGGTCGGGCATCACGAAGCCGGCCACCGGGTTCACCTGCAGGGTGGTGTCGATCTGGTCGATGCGCGCCTCGACGCCTTCGGTGCCCACCACGGTCGATGCGTCCACCAGCCGGAACTGCCAGCGCGACGGCCGCAACAGCCGCGGCGCGACGGTCATCGCGTTGGGCCGGGTCGGCAGGATGTTGCGGGTTGGCGTGACCACGGTCGCCACAGGCACGTCGAGCGTGCGCCCGAACACGTCGAGCAGGCGCGCACGTGTCAACTGGATACAGCCGGCCAGCACGCTGCGCGGCGCCGCGGTCGGTGTCGGGTTGCCGACGGTGCTGCCATCGCCGGGCCGACGCAGCCCGTCGCTCACGGCGAAGCCGAGCAGCTGCGTACGCACGCCATCGAGCGCTGCCGTCACCACGTCGAGGTTGCGCACCGCTTCGTCGAGCGCGCTGAACGCGTCTTCGGTGGCCTGGTCGACCAGGCCCGCGCCGGCTTCGTCGAGCGCGTCCTCGCGCTTGAGCCAGTCGGTGATGGCGTCGTGCAGCGTGCCGGCCGCGCCGGTCGTGAGCTGTGCGCGGCCACGCAGCGTGGCGCTGTCGCCGTCGAACACGGTGCCCGCCGATTCGAGATCGATCGCGCCGAGTTGCCAGGCCGCCAGCGTCGGCGGGTCGAGCCCTTCGACCTTCAGCTCCCATTCCAGCCACATCGGCACCCACGGCTGGGCCCAGGTCGTGACGCCGACCAGATCGGGGTCGACGCCCTTGTAGAGCGAGAACTTGCGCACCTCGTCGGCGAGCATGGTCTGCTGCTGGCGCATGCCGGGCTCGATCGGCTTCTGCGCGGCGGCGGCCTGCCGGCGCCGGGCCTGCGGCGTCTTCGCGAGCGTGGGATGGAACGCGACGGTGGCGCCGTCGTAGGTGCCGTCGTGGCCGAAGCGCAGCACCGATTCGGCCTTGAGCCGGCTGAAGATCGCGCCGCGCTCGGCTTTCGACGGCGTCACCGCATCGGCGATCCAGTCGTCGTGGTACGGGTCGTGCAGCAGCGCCTCGCGCGCCAGCATCAGCACCTCGCCGGGCACGGCGCCGTTACCGAGCGAACGGATGAAACGGTCCCTGGCAATCACGCCGCTGATCTCCTGGATCACGTGGGTCGGCCAGCGGCAGGTGAGTTTGCCGTCGGCCGAGCCGCGGCCGTCGTTGCCGTGGCGCAGGCTGCGCGCGGCGCCGCGGATCGCCACCATCGGCTCGTCGGCGAAGGTGAAGCGCGCGGCCGGGCGGTTCACCACGCGCGCCTCGGTCGGTGCCAGCACCTCGCCCACGCGCGAACGCGCCACGTCGTTCACCATTGCCGCCGTGGCCTTGACCAGCGTGGGCTTGCCCTTGCTCGCGAACAACGTGGTGCCGCTCGCGCCCTGGGTGGCCTGCGGCGCGCCGTCGAAGGATCGCTTCGACCCAGCCGACGCCACAGCCGCGTCGCGGTGCTTGCCGACCTTGAGCCCGCCGGCGCCGCCGGTCTGCACGCGCTGCAGGTAGCGGTCGTTGCCGGCCGAGCCGGCCGGCACCGACGAGAACGCGGCGGCGTGCTCGTGCTCTTCCAACTCCACCAGCCCGTCGGCCGAGGCCAGGCGATTCACCTTCTGCGCGGTGAAGGCGGCCAGCAGGCGTTCGGAAGTGCGGCGCTGTTCCGGGGTGGCCTGCGGCACGGCGGCCAGGGCGGCGAGCAGGTCGTCGTCGTGCTGGCCGAGCGCGACGCGCAGTTGCGCGGCATCCGGGCGCCGATCCACCGGCGCCTTGCCGGCCACCGGCACGCCGTAGATCGCACCGTGCAGCAGGGAAGAGCGCAACTGCCAGGCCGGTGCCACGAAACGCTTCGCCGCATCGCTGGCGAAGGTGGAGGCGGCCGTCAGCGTCTGCTGCTCCATGAAGGTCTTGTCGATCGGCACATGGGGCTGCGCCGGTGCGGCAGCCGCCGCGGCGGCCGCGGCCACGCCGGTGCGCTTGACGGCGGCGGCCTGCACCGGGCGCTTGCTCGACCAGCGCTCCTCGGTCGTCAGGCCCAATGCGCGGCGCAACTCGAACTGCGCGCGCTCCTGCTGCAACGCCCACTGCTCGTCGCCCCATTCGGCCAGCAAACGCCAGCGCATGCGGTCGAGCAGTTCGTGCAGGCTGCCCTTGCTGCGCGCCGCGTCGAGCGGGTCGCGCGCCGGGTCGCTCCACCAGCCGGAGACGACGTAGGCCGCGCAGTCTTCGTCGACTCCGCCGGGCGCCAGCGTGGCGATGTCGTCCAGCGGATCGTGAAAGGAAAAGCGGTTCTGCACCGCGTCGTACACCGCCGCCCAGCTCACTGCGCCGCCCACGGTGCCGGTGAGCTGTTCCTTCTCGAGCGCCACGCCGAGCGGCACGGCGCTCGGGTGGCTGCCTTCCGTCCAGCTGCCGAGCGGCACCGCGATCGCGCGGTCGGCTTCGAGCACCCAGCCGGTCAGCACCGCGTCGGTGCCGCCGCGCGGCAGCACGATGCGCAGCACCACCCAGCGATCCGGCAGCACCGGCAGCGCGAGCCGGTTGGCGCTGCCGTCGGCACGCCGGTCGAAGCTGCCGCGCAGAAGCGCATCGGGCATGGCCCAGTGCAGGTGCACGCCGGGCGCGCGCGGCGTGCCTTCGGTGAACGGGTCGGGCATGCCGTCTTCGGGGTTGCTCACGCCCACGCCGTTGGCGCCGGCCAGCAGCATCGGCAGCCGCACCATCTTTTCGGTGGTGCCCGGCTCGACGTAGAGCGCCTGCACGTCCATCGGCACCAGCAGGCGGTGCTCGCGCAGCAGGTACTTGTCCCAGGTGGAGATTTCGCGCACGTCGAGCTGCGCGCGGTCGGCGGCCAGAAAGCGCTTGCCGCGCGTGAGTTCGCGCACGGTGCCGGCATCGAGCTTGACGCGATCGATCATGGGTTCACCCCGTTCACTTTCGCGGCCACGGTGCTCTTCCAGTCGACCAGCGAGACGGTCGCCTTGAACTGGTCGAGCCCGTAGAACTTCTTGCCTTCCAGATCCTTCGGGTCGCCGAACACTTGCCGGTAGGGAAAACGCAGCATCTGCAGCGCGTACTCGTTCGCCTCCAGTGCACCGTTGGCATTCGGCGCCCTGGCGGCAAGGCGCTTGCGCAACTCGGCCAGGTTGATCACGCCCGGTGCATTGCGGCGGAACGGCACGTCGACCGAGTTGGCGGCGGTGATGTCGTCTGCCGGCGGGACCGGATTGCCGTTGGCGTTGTCGCGCATCTGCACCTTGGCGCTGCGCTGGGCGGGTGGCGCGTCGGTGTCGAAGCGCACGCCGAACTGGATGCCCTGGCGCGGCTCCTCGATGTGCACCACGGCCGGCACGCCGTCGAACAGCACCAGCAGCACCGCGGGCGCCAGGCGCTCCATGCGCAGCACCTTCATGCGGTCGGGGTCGGACTCGGCCACGGTGGTGAGCTCGTCGTCCTTGAGCAGGTCGCGCGAATAGGCGCGCACGTGCAGGTTGGGCCAGCCCGAGACCGCGCGCGAGCGCAGGATGAAGCCGGTGATGGTGCCGCCCGCATCCGCCAGCCGCTTCTCGCCGCGCGGCGTGCGAACCGTGCGTTCGGTCTCGTCGACGTCGTCGCGGATGTGCGGGTACACGGCCTCCAGCTGGGCGCGGTCGGCGCTGCTGATGGTGCCGACGCTCAACGCGCCCTGTACCAGTGCGTCGGTCCATGCGCGGTCGATGTAGAAGAAGCGGATCGACTCGATCGGCAGCAGGTCGGCGTCGGGCACCAGGTAGCTGAAGGGCACGCCGTGCAGCAGGCGCAGCCGCGCCAGGAAGCGGCGCAGTTCGCCCGGCACCACGTGGTCGCCGTCGCCCGGGTCGTGGTCGGTGACGATGCCGGCGTAGTTCATCGAGGCGGCCTTGGCCGCGTCGAGCGCGATGGCGGCACTCATGAAGTTCTTCATGGCGCGTCCTCCTCTTCGCTGTCGGCCTGCGCCTCGGCGCCGGCGATCAATGCATCGAGCGCATCGGGCGGTGGCGCCGCCCGCGCGGCCGCCGCGGCGCGCGCGCCGGCCCGCACCGGCGGCGCGGCCACCCTCGGCGGCATCGCGACACCGAGCGCATGGTCGAGTTCGCCGCGCAGCGCGTTGCGCAGGCCGGCCACGGCCTTGGTGTCGAAGCGGATGCCGCTGTCTTCGCTGGCTACCGGTGCGCGCGTCTGCGCGATGGCCGCGAGCAGCCCGATCTGGTCACCGGTCTTGCGGATCACTTCCAGATCGATGCCGAGCCCGGCGGCGATCAGCACGTCGAGTTCGCCCTTCACCGCGATCTCGCGGCCAGGGTCGGCGATCGGCCGGCGCGGGCCGATGATCTTGTCGGGGTTCTTCACCATCTCGCCGATCGCCTCGAGCGCGACGAAGCGGCCGAGGTCGATGCGCACGCCCGACAGCTCCGGCATCGCGTAGGGCAGTGCCTGCATCAGCAGCTCGCGCACGCGCCCGGCGCCGAACTGCTCGCTGCGAAAGCGCATCAGCGCCGACACCACGGAGAGTTGCGACAGGCCGAGCAGCCGGCCGATCTCGAAGGCGGCAGCGAGCGCGAGATCCTCGCGGCCATCGGGCACGATGCGGCGCAGCTGATCGGCCGAATGCGCAAGCGGCGGCAGGCCGCTTGCGGCCGGCGCGTCGCGCGTGGTGGGGAAGGGCACGCAGGGCCCGCGGTACCAGGCGCGCACCGGGTCGCCGCGCCGCGTGCGGTGGCCGAGGCCAATGTGCCCGGTCTGCACCACTTCCGGCCCGGGCCCGGCGGCGGGTGCGGCATTGGCCGGCGCGGGTTCGGGCACCGTGCCGAGCAGGCCGACGTCCAGATCCTGCATCAGGGTTTCGAAGGTGGCGCCTTCGTTGGTGGTGAACGACCAGTGCGCGAGCACCGGGAAGCGCAGCACCTTTTCGATCGCGAAGGTCTCGATCGGAAAGCGGAAACCGCGTCCCATCGTGTCGCGCACCAGCTTCTTCGCATCGGGGTCGAGCGCAACGGCCTTCACTGCATCGCTCGCATTCGCCCATTGCTTGCCGACCGTGCCCTGCGTCATCGTCTGCGCGCCGTCGAGCGCGACGCCGACCTTGGGCGACGCATGTGCGGTCTGCTGCAGTGCGCGCGGCGCACGCGCCCGACCCGGCGCCGCGTCGCCCAGCACGCTGGCGCCCGGCAGCACCACGTTGCCGAGGCCGACGCCGCCCATCACGCGCGGATCGGGCCCGATGCCGGCGTCGATTTCGGCCAGCACCGACCAGTCCTGCGCCAGCGCGTATTCGAAATGGTTCACGAACGGCTCCGGCGGCGGCAGTGCGGCGAGCTGGCCTTCGAGGTTCACCAGACAGGCCATGTAGCGCACCGGCGCGTTCTTCGCGGCGTCGAACACCGGCAGCCGGTTGGCCAGCACCACGGCGAGCCAGCCGTCGTCGTCGCCGTTGGCCAGTTCGGTGTCGTTGACGTCGACCTCGCGCACATGCGTCAGCAGCGCCAGGTCTTCAAGGCACGGAAAGATCTTCTTCACCACTGTTTCGGTCACCGCGAGATAGAGGCCCTGCTCGACGTCCTTGTCCTGTGCGTCCAGCAGCGTGGTGCCGGCCGTGACGCATTGCGCCACCGCGGTTGCCGTGGACAGCTGCGCCTCGCCTTCGGCCACCACCACGAGCGCGAGCCAGGGCGTGGGCGAGGGCTGCACCTGCCCCGCGGGGTTGCGCTCCCAGGGCAGGGTGCGGCGCTTGAGCACGATCTGCGGCAGGCGGTCGCCGAACGCGCCTTCGGCATTGGCCGGCGGAAAGGTCGACAGGATCTGGTCGGTCGGCATCACGTAGCGCGGTGCGGCCACCGTCACGTGCGTGTGCTCCGGCGCCACGGCGAAGGGCAGGCCGGTCTGCTCGCTGACCAGTTCATAGGCGCCTGCCGTCAGCGGCGGCATGACGTTCGAATGCAGCACGAAATGTCCGGTCTTGGGCATCAGCGGTGCCCTCCCTTCTTGCGCCTGCTTGGCGGGTTGGTGCCGACGGCGGCGAGTGGCCGGCCGCTGGCGAGTGCGCGTGCCTGGTGCCGCTCGGTGGACGAGCGCACCGGGCCGAGCCATGCGAGGCGGCTGGCCGGCGCGTCCTTGGCCGGCGCAGCGGCAAAGGGACGCAGCGCTGCGTCGAGCCCGCGCGCCGAGATCGCCGCAATGGCGCCGGTCGCGTCGAGCTGCGACGAGCCCATCACGCCGACCAGCGACCAGCCCGCTTCGCTGGCGATCGTGACCACCACCGGGCCGCTTCCGTCAGGCACGATGTCGTAGGCCAGCACGCTGCGGTTTTCCATGGCGAGCAGCACCGGTGCCAGCGCTTCGCCTGCTGCGTCCTGCCGGCGCTCGGCGCCGTCCAGGCCCATCAGCAACTGGCGCGCGCCGGCCGCATCGCCGAACGCTGCCGGGTCATCGAGCACGATGACCACGCTGCGGGGCGCCTGCGTGAAGGTGGTGCTGACGGTGCTCACGCCGCGCGCGAGTTCGGCACCGCCGACCCAGCCCGCATCGAGCCGTTCGCGGTGCAGCGCCAACGTGTCGCCGTTCGAGCGCACCACGCAGCCCGGCGCCACCGCGCTCGACCAGCCGGCGTAGGGCAGTTGCATGCCGGCATGCCAGCCGGCCAGCCCGGCGTCGATCGCGGCGCCCGCCTGTGTGCTCTGGCCGATGGCCACGATGCGCTCGGTGCCGGCGGGGATCTCGATGCTGCCTTGCTTGCCGGTGACGTCAGGACCGACCATGGCGTCGGCCAGCAGCTTGCCGCCGAGGCCCAGCAACACCACGCGCGCCGGTGCACCGCTCACGCCCAGGCTTGGACGTGCGCCGCCCAGCGCGGCATCTGCCTTTGCATTTGGCAGCTTCAGCACCACCGTCTGGCCCGGCAGCAGGCTGGCGCCGGGCTGGCCGGTGGCCGCACGCGCGCTGCGCGGGCCGGCTGCCAGTGCCGCCGTGAAGTCGCCGAGCAGCGCGGTGGATGCGCCGCTGCGCGCCACCACGGCAGGCGCCGCATGCCCGATCGCCGTGACCGGCACGCCGACTGCGCCGATCACCGTCTTGACCTTGTCGGTGCGCACCGCCTGCGGCTCGGCGAGCACCAGCCGTGCCGCGATCGAACGGCTGCGTTCGGCTTCGACCGAGGCGAAGCTCGGCGGCGCCACGCGCCATGCCTTGGCCGAGCCCTTGACCGTGGTGCGCGCGGCCGACGCGACGCGCAGATCCACCGTCGCGCCCGACATGAAGCCGACCGCCACCGGCGCATCCACGAAGTGGTCGTAGACCTTGGCGGCGGGCGTGGCGCCGACGGCCGGTGCCACCGTTGCCGGATCGCTCTGCAGCCCTTCGGCCAGCGTGCCCAGCAGCGGCGGCGCCTGGCGCTCGCCGCGCAACGACGCCATCGCCGTGGGCGTGGCCGCAAGAAAGGTTCTGGCCTGCTGGAACGCGGCCGCCACCGTGGCCGGCGCGGTGATCAGGCCGGCCACCGCCTGCGCCTGGCTCTTGAGCAGGTTCACGTCGACGCTGCGGCGCGAGAAGGGCAGCGGCTTGCGCTTGCCCGCGACCACCTGGTAGTACGGGATTTCCGGCCCGCCGCCCGACGGCGTGGCGCGCGAGACCAGGTCGAGCTCGTTGAGCGCCTCGATCATCTCGGCCTTCGGCACCTTGCGGTTGTCCGCGTCCTGCGGCGGACCCCAGATGCCGACCGGGAAGCTGCCGAACGGCCGCGCCGTGGCCACGAACGGGAACGGCTGCGTGGCACCCGCGCGCTTCCAGGTGAGCTGGATGACCGGCTGCAGGTTCTGCGCATCCATCGGCGCCACGCCGAGCGCGCGGCTGGCCGCATGCGGCGTGGTCGCGCCGGCCGCGGCCTGCACCCGCGTGACGCTGGTGGCCGGCACGGTGGTGGTGAAGGTCATGCCGAACTCGACCACCACCACGAACGGCCGGGCGGCCGAGCCGTCGGGTGTCGAATCCTCGCCCTTGGCCGGCAGTGCCCCGAACGAGGTCATGAGCGCATGGGCCAGCGCACCGCCGTCGCCGGCTTCGAGGTACTTGTCGATGAAGGCCGGGGCCGACAGCGGCTGCTTCTGGGCCTGGTCGGAGCCGCCGAACTCGACGGTGAGCTCGATCGGCCCGACTTCGAACGTGGCCTTGCCGTGGAAGTCGGGGCCGGTCACCTCGATCCGCGCGCCGATGCTGATCGAGATAGTGACCTCGCCGAAGATCCACGTGTCGATCGTCACGCCCGCGGCGATGCGCGCATAGGCGTCGACGTCGTAGTGGAACGGGTCGAAGTAGACGATGCCGTTGGCGCCGAACTTCACCTCGGCCCAGGCCGGGCCGAAGCTGGCCGAGGCTTCGAAATCGCCGCCGGCCATCAACGCCTCGGAGGTGAGCGCGAAGTAGCTGCCCGACTTGATGACGATGTTGTCGCTGACGCTCCAGCGCATGCCGAGCCGCGGCACCTGCGGGTAGCCGTCACGGTGGAAGTCCGGGTGGTAGCCGCCGAGCGTCAGCACGAATTCGCCCTTGTGCTCGCCCTTGAACCAGATCACGTAGGCAAAGCCGCCGGTGAGCTTGATGTCCGGGTACAGCAGCCACGAGTTGTCGGTGAGCTGGCCCTGCACCCACAACACGCCTTCGCTGCTCGAGAAGCGCACCATCAGCGCCAGCTCGATCGACACCAGCGCCACCTGCGGCCGCGGCAGCGCCATGCGCGCCAGGCCCAGCAGGTTGATGTCGAGCCCGTCGCCGATCTCCACCGCCACCACCGCGATGCCGTCGACCAGCGCGAAGCTGTTGAACGACAGGCCCGCGGCGAACCAGAAGGTGCCCTTCTCCATCGGGAAGTAGTCGCCCAGCTTGCGCAACTGCGTCATCGGATCCTGCGGCTGCGCGGCGATGTCGAGCGCCTGGATCAGCGGGTAGTCGCCAAAGCGCGAGAGGTCGGTCGGCACCACCAGCTTGCGGTTGATGCCGAAGCCGCCGCCAATGCCCGTGAGGAAGAACGCGGGCGGCCCGCCGATCGGCCCGTTGACCGCGCCGACCGCGAAGAAGGCGGTGAACTTCTGGCCCGCGACTGTGCCTTCGCCGTAACCGCCATAGATCGTGATGCCGTAGACGCCGAAGCGGCCCAGCAGCATGCCGAGGTACTCGATGCCGACCGGCGTCTGCTGCTTGAGCAGGCCGCCTGCGATCGACACGCCGGCCATGTTGGCCGACACCGCCAGGCCCGCCAGGTCGACCGCCCAGTTGTTCGGGTTGAAGAAGTCGCCGTTGGTGGTGAGGTAGGTGATCTGCAGGTCGTCGACTGCGCAGGTCAGGCCGAACATCGACACCGAGCCGTCCATCAGCAGCGAGACGCGCTCGACGCGGCCGGCCGGCATGGTCGCGCCGAAGCCGATCTGCTCGAGGTAGAGCGGGCCGAAACCCTTCTGGATCGCGATCCACCAGGGCCCGTCGCCGTCGCCCGCACGCAGCGTCACATGCACCGGCTGGTTGTCGTGCTTCTGGATTGCGAGCGCAGGCGAGAAGGCCGGTTGCGGTGGCTTCGGGCCGGTGTCGCGCATGATGCCCTGCGCGATGCCGTTGTCACCCTTGGCGCCGCCGGCCGACACCGCCAGGTTGGAGAACTGCAACTGCACACCGCCGCTGCGCGCACCGCCGCCGTCGATCTTTGCGAACGCGTGCAGCGCAATCGATTCGAGCGTGATGCCGGCGTCGAGCAGCGGGCCCGAGTTCTTGCCGATGCGCAGGCCGACGCCATTGACCGTGAGGCTCGGCGTGAAGCGCAGCGGCAGCGTGTCGGGCAGGAAGCCGACGAACAGGCCGCCGTTGCCGGGCGGGTTGTTTTCGATCCACGCGTCATCGTTCTCCAGCCACAGCATCACGTTGCCGCTGACCAGCGGGAAGCGCTTCGCCAGGCCGGCCTGCAGGCCGATCGTGCCCCCGGACTTGGTGAACGACACCGTGAAGCCGTCGACGGTGATCGCGATGCCGGCGCCGGCGATGTTGCCGAACAGCCTGTGGATGCGCGTCAGCAGGGTGGTCGGGTCGAACATGCCGTTGACCAGCTGCGTCGGATTCGCCTGGTCGCGCAGCACCACGCCGCGCATCATGTTGCGGACGTTGGTGGCGCCCACGGCGGTGTCGAGCAATTGCGTCACGGCCGGCTGCGCCATGGCCACGCCGGCCACCAGGTCGGCCACCACTTCGACGATGCGCAGCGCCACCTTGACCGGGTCGACGCTGTCGAGGCCGCTGACGACCGGGCCATCGCTCGCGACCAGCGCGAACTGGTGCGCGTCGAGCAGCCAGCGGATCGCGAAGCGATGCGTGTCGTCGACCGCCATGCCGATCGCCACGCGCGAGCCGCCCACCAGGCCGTTGCCGGCCGCGACGGTGACAAAGGGCCGCAATTCGACGCCGCCGGCATCGATCTGCGCCGGGCCTGCGGTGACGCTGAGTTCCTCGATGCCGGTCGCCGCCAGCGCGAGCGTGAAGCTGATGTGCTCGATGCCCGGCACCACGATGTCGTTGCCGCTCAACGCCACTGCGCCGCTCGCAGGGCTCCACGCCAGCGCGAAGCCGCCGATGGCGACGGTCAGCGTGTTGGCGTTCGCGGTGGCTGCGACGTCCGCAGGCATGAAGCTGTCGAGCAGGGGCGCGATCGTCGTGAGGCCGGTCGAGGCGATCGACGGCAGCGCGAGGACGAGCTGGCCGGTCGGGTCGAGCGCCCAGTCGTGCAATGCCACCGCGTCGAACTTCTTCGGCGCGCCGCTGCGCAACGCCAGTGCGTCGCCGACCGTGCCGACGAGCTGCCCGACCGTGCCATTGATGCCGGCGAGCTGATCGAGCAGGAAGGGCAGCGCCGCCTCGGCCGCCGCCGCCAGCGAGCCGAGGCCTGCGAAGGGCACCAGCGGAATGTCCGCGCCGGAGGCAGGCCGCACGAAGACTTCGATGCCGCCCGTGCCCAGGCGTGCATGCACGGCTTGCCGGCCCGAAGCGGCGCCGGTGAGGCCCACATGCAGTTGCAGGCCCAGGGTTGGCGGGCCGGCGCTGCCGAGCGTGAGACTGGCGCCGAGCCCGGCTGCCAGCCGCGCAGCTACGCCGGCCGGTGGCGCCCAGGCGCCGGGATCGACATCGAGCGCGAGCCGCGCGCCGGCTGCAGCCGGCGCAACGCTGAACGTGATGCCGCTGCCCAGCACCAGCGGCGAGCCCGCCGCGCCGGCCACGCCCAGCAGCGGCCGCAACGCATCGAACAGCGCCTGGATGCGCGCCGGGTTGGCGCCGAGCGAACCGGCACTGCGCAACCAGCCCGCGGGATCGGCCAACAGCCCGGCCAGGGGGCGGATCGCGCGCTGCGCATCGCCCGCCGCGCCCGCCAGCAGGCCGAAGGCATCGAGCGCGGCGTCGATCACCGGACGCGCCGCTTCGTCGGCCTGGCGCATCAGTTCGAGCGCGGCGTGGCCGCCGAGACTGGGCGCGCTGCGCGCCACCGCGCGGGCGATCGCCTGCGCGTCGGGGTTCGGCCAGAGCGCCACGATGTCGGTCGCGCCACCGGACTGGTGCCACTGCAGCGACACCTGCAGCGGCTGCAGCGCGAGCACGAGGTTGAGTGCGCCGGCAGGCTGGGTCGGCGTGTCGGCGCCAAAGCGCAATTCACCACCCAGCCCGGCGGGCGACGCGGTGACGTCGGCATGCCAGCCGAAGCGGCCACTGGCGTTGCCACCGCCCTGCACACGCACCGAGCGCGCGACCAGATCGACGCTGCTGCCGAGCGGCCCGAGCAGCACCGCGACTGCTTCGGACAACTCGGCACCCGCCACAGCCATGCGCTGCCGCAACAGGCCGCCCGGGTCGTGCAGCAACTGGTCGAGTGCGTCGCCTGCGAGGCCACCCGTGGGGCTCGTGAGGCCAAGTGCGGACAGCAGCGAATCGAGCGCCAGCGATGCGATGCCAGCCGCGTCGGCACCGATGCGCTGCACCGCGGTGGCCAGCAGCACGCGCGCTTCGGGCAGCAGCGGCACGGCACCCGGCCCGGTGCCGAGCACCAGCCGCTCCCACGACTGGCCGAACACGCGTGCGTCGTGCAGCGTGACGGTGGCCGTGCCCGTGCTGCTGCCGTCGAGCGGCAGCGCGATGTCGGCCGTCACGCAGCGCAGTTCGAGCTCGGGCGTGGCGCTGAGCCAGCCGAGCCGGTCGCCAACGCGCAGTTGCACGCGCAGCTGGCGGGTGGTGTCGATGCCGGCGGTGGTCTTGTCGAACGAGAACAGCGTGAGCAGCGCGCTGCCGCTGAACGACAGGGCGCCGCTGGTGGTGGGCGCGAGCACCAGCCGCAGCCCGGCCTGCACGCCGGTGGGTTCCGGCAACGGGGTTGCCGCGCGGGTGCGTGCGCGCTGCGCCAGGCCGGCCGCGACGATGGCTGTGAGGGCTCGCGCGATCCGGCTTGCCGGCACGGCGCCGAACACCGCGGTCACGGCCAGGCCGGCGCGCGGTGGCACCGGGGCGACGGCGGGTGGCCGGAGCTCGGCCGCAGGGTCGGCCCGATCGACCAGTTCCATCATCGCGCCGACCAGGCCGCGGCCGAGCGCGAGGTCTTCGTCGTCGGGCTCGTCGTCGGCCGTCGGCGCGGGCGGTAGCAGACGGTGCAGCAGCCGCAGCGCGTCGGCGGTCGGCTGGGTGGTGATCGCGGTCAGCGCAATCGGCGCGAGCGGCGTGCCCAGCGTGACCAGATCGGTGACCGCCGCCTGCGCCTGCGCCGCCAGGCGCGCGGCATGCCCCGCGCCATCGAGCGCGACCAGCGCGATGTCGTTGCTGACGCCGGCCAGCGCATCGAGCACGCGCGCCAGGCGGGCGGCCTGTTCCGGCGTGCCGTCGGTGGTGCTGCCGGTGGCCAGGCAATCGGCGCGGCTGCCGAGCGCGACGAACCAGTCGCCAACCGCGGCGGCGGGCGCGGCAAACATCGCGGCGTCCAGGCGCGGCGTGCCGAGGTCGATGCGGCGGCCAGCCGGTGCATCGGGCCAGGCCGTACTGCCGAGCGCGACGTAGACCGTGGTGGTCGGGATGCGCCCGGTCAGGTCTTCCAGGTCGAGCTGCCCGAACAGCTGGCCGGCCGCGAAGCCCGTCAGATCGATCGTCACGCCGGTGGGCGGCGTGGCGGGCGCCACGATGCGGCCGTCACCCCCCACCCAGCGCTGCGCCAGCGCGGCAAGGCCGGCGGCAACGTCGCGCGCTTCCACCAGTTCGCGCACGTCGGCGGCGACGCGCGCCTCGTCCGCCAGGGCGGCCGCGAGCGCGGCGGGCGAAAGCCCCGGGTCGCCCGGGCGCCAATTGCGCAGCGGCTCGGGCGCACGCGTCAGGCGCGGTTCGAGCCCTGCGGGCGGGAACCATACGGCCAGGTTCGGCAGCCCGTCGGCGAGCGCCAGGCGGTACGGGTCGTCGGGATGCCCGCTGCCTTCGATGAAGCCGCGGTTCGGGCCTGCGCCCGCGAAAAGGTCGGCCAGCAGCGCAAGGGCTTCAGGCCCCGCATCGCTCAGTGCGAGGCGCGGCAGCCAGCCGCGCAGCGCCTGCGCCGGGTCGCCGACCAGATCGGCCAGGCGCAGGCGCGCGCCGCTGTCGGCGATGCCGGCGGTCGAGGGCAGCTCGGTCGTCCAGCCCAGTGCCGCGACGGTGTCGCCGAAGAAGCCACCGAGCAATTCGCCCAGATAGCCGACCAGAGCCTCGACGCCGTCCCAGGCCGCAGGCGCCAGCGTGACGCTGCCATCGGCGGCGATCGCCGGCAGCGCGATCGGCACGCTCAGATCGCCAGTGGCCAGGTGCAGGTCGGGTGCGCTCACGCTGGCCGCGAGGCCACCGGCCGGTGTCCAGCCCAGCCGCAGGCCGACGCCGCGTGCCGTCAGCGCCGTGCCACTGCCGAGCGCGAGCGTGACGCGCGGCGGGTTGATGCCGCGCTCGCGTGCCGAGAGCACGCCTTCGACGCCGGGAAGCAGGCTGGCGCTGCGGGCCTGCAGGTCGATTTCGGCGAGCGTGGCGGCGATGCGCGTCTCGATCACCGTGCAGCGCTGGCCCAGCGTGTCGACGCTGGTGACCACGGCCAGCCCGATGGTGAGCACCGGCCCGTCGGCATGGAACTCGAGTGCCAGCGGGCCGACCAGCGGCACGCGCCACGGGTCGAGCGCGATGCCGGTGCCCAGGATGGCCGAGGCTGCGGAGCCCGCATCGGCCAGCGCGTTGCGCAGTTCGGCCAGCACGGTGGCAGCCGCATTGCCGGCGGCCGCGACCAGCGCTCGCCAGTAGCCGGCGATGGCCGCCAGCGGGTCGGCCATGAGGGCCGGCAGCGTCACCGCTGCGACGCCCGCGGGCGCGTCCAGCCCGATCAGCAGGCGCACCGCGGGCAGCGCGCCGCCGAGATTGCCGAGCAACTGGGTGGCGACATCGCCGACGGTGTTGCCCACCGCATCCATCACCGCATCGGGCGAGGTCAGATCCAGCGTGGGGTAGGTGTGGGCACCGAGCACCACGCCGTCGGCGGCCAGCACGAAGTTCAGATGCCGATCGCCGTCGAGCGCGAAGCCGATGCGCAGTGTGTCGGCCCGCGCGACCGGCGGGCCGGCGACGTCGAGCACGCGCTGTCCGTTGACGGGTCGGCCGGCCGCGGCCCACAAGCCGAACTGCGGCAGGGCCTTCGCCGCACCGGTGACGAGGTCGACCTCGAACAGGTCGGCCCGCGCCTCCACGCGTTTCGTGGCGTCGCCCAGGTCGATGCCGAGCGATGGGGTCAGCCGGGTGTTGCCGCTCGGGCCGGTGTCGACGCGCAGGCCCAGCGTCAGGTTGATCGTCGGGCCCGGCGCGCCGCCGAGCTGGAACGCCACAGCGTCGTCCTGCGGCTCGCCGCCCAGCAGCGTGGCGAGGTAGCCCATCCAGACGCTGCGGCTGGCCGGCGTGGTGATGAGGCCGTGCAGCCAGGCGGCGATGGCCTGCACGCCCTGGGTCGGCAGGGCTGTGATCGGAAAGTCGGGAATCGCGTCGCCGCTCTTCAGGCCGAGCAGGCCGCCCACGGCGGCAATGACAGAGCCGGCCGCGGCGCTGTCGGCCTGCGCCTTGACCAGTGCGAGCACCAGGTCGAGCAGCGCGTCGTCGAGTTCGTCGAGCCCGTCGGCCGCGACGCGGAGGTCGCGCGGGCCGGTGGCGCCGGGCAACTGGAAACCGGTGAGGCTGAGCCCGAACACCGGGGCGACCGGGTCGTTCGGGGCGGTGGGCAGGTCGATGTCGATGCCGATCGCGCCCAGCCGCGCCTGGCCCGGCACCGGCGCTGCAGCGTCGACCGTGATCGAGGTGGCAAGCCGGATGCGCCCGCCGGCCGAGCCCAGCAGCAGCGCCTGGGCCGGCGTCACGTTCGGGCCGTTGCCCTTCTTCGTGCGGAACAGCGGCACGGCGAGCGAGCTGGTCGAGGCCGGGTTGGTGGTGTGCACCGCGATGCCGATGCCGATGTGCAGCCCGTCGGGCTGCGACTCGTCGACCGTGACGGCGATCGTGAGATCCGGGTCGTCGAGGTGCACGATCGGCAGCCACACCACGCCGCGCGGGTCGGTCGTGCGGTCGGCGCCGCCCATCGCGTCGTCGACGAAGGCGATCAGCGCCTCGCGCTGGGCCTGGTTGGCCAGCATGGTCTTGAGCGAGGCTTCAGGGTTGCCGAACCAGCCCGGGTTCGGCTCGCCCTCCGGCGTGAAGACGCCCAGCGCCTTGGCCAGGTTGCCGAGCACGCCGAGGTCGTCGCTCGCGAAGCTCATGGCGCGACTCTCAGTTTCAGGCCGCTCGCACCGGCAAAGCGGTGCCGTGCCATCGGCACGATCTGCAGGCCGCGCTTCGACGCGGTGAGCTCGACCGGCACCAGCACGTTGCCACGGGCGTCCTTGCCCAGCGCACCGGCGACGCCGCTCACCATGCCGAGCACGCCCTGCCAGGCAAAGGCGACCAGCGCTTCACCCCATGTATCGACGATCAGTGCCGGGCCGTTGGGGCGGCGGTAGGTGGAGGCGTAGAGGCCGGAGGGCTCCTTGTCCGATCCCACGGCGAACACCACCTCGATCACGGCGTCGCCGGTCTGGTCGCAGCGCACCGGCAGCGTGACGCGGATCAGCCCGTCCGCGATCTGCACCTGCAGACCCGTCAGGCTCACTGCGAGCTCGTTCTCGCCTTCGACCCAGACCACCTCGGTGCGTTTGCTCGGTCGGAACAGGCCGCTCGCGCGCCGCACCGCAACGCGAAAGAACTCGGAGGCCTGCTTGTCCTCGAGCGAAACCGGTTTGAAGATTTCGCCTTCGGCCATCGGCTTCGGCGCCGCCGGAAGCCGGTCGGCGCGGCGCTCGGCCGCGACGAAACGCAAATACTCTGGCGCGACACCATCCGTCATGGTTCGGAACCCTTCCGGCAACTGTTTCGCGAGAGTCCACCGCTCGCGTCGGTGGCAGCTCAGCCGTTGCGTATGAAGCGCGACCTGATCGCGCTGCCGACCCAGCTCACCACGAGCCAGGTCAGCAGGAACGCACCCGTTTCAAGCATGAAGCTGTGAAACTTGTAGAACATTTCGGCCACGCCGAACGAGAACAGAAGCGGCACTGCCTCGTCGACCAGTGCGCGCTTGACACCGGCGTTTCGGATGAGTGTGTACATCTTCTTTTCTTCCGGGGGTGGTCAATGCGGCGCGAGCTTACGCGCCTGCCCAATGCGTCACAAGCGCCCCGATGGCCGTATAACTTGTGAAATAGTTCACGCAAATGGGCCTTCCGGGCGGCAAGGGTCCGGCACGGAGGGCTGACGGCCACCTGAACGGCGCGCTCGCGATAATCGGCGCACTTTCAAGGAGATTGCGTGGATATCGTTTTGCTGGCCAAGGCCGCGATCATGGGCATCGTCGAAGGCCTGACCGAGTTCTTGCCGATCTCGTCGACCGGACATCTGATCCTGGCGGGCTCGCTGCTCGGCTTCGACGACGACAAGGCCAAGGTGTTCGACATCGCGATCCAGACCGGCGCGATCTTCGCGGTGATCCTGGTCTATTGGCAGAAGATCCACTCGACCGTGGTCGCGTTGCCGCGCCAGCCGAAGGCGCGGCGCCTGGCGCTCAACATCCTGATCGGCTTCCTGCCGGCGGTGGTGCTGGGCCTGCTGTTCGGCAAGGTGATCAAGGCGCACCTGTTCACGCCGGTGGTGGTCGCCACCACCTTCATCGTGGGCGGCTTCATCATCCTGTGGGCCGAGCGGCGGCCACCGGGCTCGGTGCGCATCGAGCATGTCGACGACATGACGCCATGGGACGCACTCAAGGTCGGCCTGGTGCAGTGCCTTGCGATGATCCCCGGCACCAGCCGCAGCGGCTCGACCATCATCGGCGGCATGCTGCTCGGCCTGAGCCGTCAGGCCGCAACCGATTTCTCGTTTTTCCTCGCGATCCCGACCCTGATCGGCGCGGGCGTGTACAGCCTCTACAAAGAGCGCGCGCTACTGTCGGTGGCCGACGTACCGCTGTTCGCGGTCGGCCTGGCGTTCTCGTTCATCAGCGCATGGCTGTGCGTGCGCTGGTTGCTCCGCTACATCAGCACCCACGATTTCGTGCCGTTCGCCTGGTACCGCATTGCGTTCGGCATCGTCGTGCTGGCCACCGCCTGGAGCGGGCTGGTGGTCTGGGCCGAATAGCCGGCGACGCAGGCGCCGGCCAAACGGCGCTAGTGGGCAGGGCCTTCGATCCAGCTCTTGTAGTCCTTGTCGACGAACAGTACCCAGAGCGACAGTACGAGCACGACCACGCCCGTCACGAAAGCGCTGAGCATGGCGTTGCGCGTCGCGGTGAAGCCGAGCACCACCGGCGATGCGATCAGCGCGAACCCGAGCGCGGCTTCAGTCCACTCTTCCCAGGCACGCGGTACCAGCGTCGCGCCCAGTGCCGCGGCGGCGAGCGCCACCCCGATCACCACGGTGGACGTCATCGCGACGGTATTGCCGGTGAACCCGAGCGCCCAGGGCGAGGCGATCAACCACAGCGCCAACAGCACGTTTACCGGGTCTTGCCAGTGTTTGACTGGCGTCATTTGCTTGAGTAGCTTCATACACACACTTTCTGCCGTCGAAAAAGCAACACACCGACGGCAGGGTTTTGACCGGTTTGCGTGCGACTTGGTTCCGGCCACCGGCCTTGGCCGACGCGGCTGCGATCAACCGAGCAGGTTGCGCAGAGATGCCTCGATCGCCGCCGCGGTCGCGATCGGTTTTTCCATCGGAAACAGGTGCGTGCCGTCCAGCATCGCAATGCGGCCCTTGGTGACCTGTTCGGTCATCGCCATGCCTACCGCCTTCATTTCGCGCGACTGGCGCCCGCCGATGAAGGCCGCCTGGCATTTGAGCGGATGGCGCCGCAGCAGGCCGCTCAGGTTGTGCGGCAGGGTGTCGTAGATCGCCGTCTCGACATCGCGGTCGAAACTGAGCGTGCGCACGTCGTCGGCGCCCGAGGTGCCGTGGTCGATGTAGTCGTGCAGCACCTGCGGATCCCAGCGGGCAAAGGCCTTCTTGCTGCGGAAATGCTCGAACACGGCCTCGCGGTGTTCCCAGCTGTTCTTGCGCTTGCGGCTCACCAGGCTGGGGGACATGCTTTTCATGAACGGCGTGCGCTTGACGATGTTCAGCGTGTTGGCACGCCAGCCGCCGATCAGCGGCGAGTCGAGCAGCAGCACGCCGCGGGCCAGGTCGGGATGGCGCGCCGCGCACATCAGGCTCAGGAAGCCGCCGAGCGAATGGCCGACCAGGAACACCGGGCCGCCGTGCCGGTCGGCCGCGCCCCGGGCGAAGTCGGCGAGCTGCTGCACCAGGTGCGGCCAGTTGTCGGTGACGGGGTATTTCGGGTCGTGCCCGAACTTCTCGATCGCGTCGACTTCGAAGCCGCGCGCACGCAGGCTGTCGAGCATCACGCGGTAGGTGCTCGCCGGGAAGCTGTTGCCGTGCGAGAAGACGATGGGCGGCATCACCGAGGTCGCCGCCGGGCCGCCCCAAGGCGACCGAGCCTCCCCCTCGGGGGGTGGCGAAGCACACGAAGTGGCAAGCCGGGGGGCAGCATCATTGCCCCGGTTAAATCAGCTTTTCCTCGGGCGTCGAGATCTTGCGCAGCGGGCTGTGCCGCGTTGCCGGCATCTTGAGCGGATGCTCGGTAACGGCGTCGTCCCAGACCGGGTCTTCGATGCTGTCGAACACCTCGCGCAGCTTCTGGCCCCAGCTGTTGTGCATCATCCGGTAGTAGGGGTTCTCGGCGTCGATGCAGATCACCTTGTCGGTCTGCAGGCGATTCGCCTCGTACACCACCAGGTCGAGCGGCAGGCCGACCGAGAGGTTCGATTTCATGGTCGAGTCCATCGACACCAGCGCGCACTTGGCGGCTTCGTCGAGCGGCGTTTCGGGCGTCAGCACGCGGTCGAGCACGGGCTTGCCGTATTTCGATTCGCCGACCTGGAAGTAGGGCGTCTCGGTGGTCGCCTCGATGAAGTTGCCGGCCGAGTAGACCAGGAACAGGCGCATGCCTTCGCCCTTGACCTGGCCGCCGAAGATGAAGGACACGTTGAAGTCGAGGCCCGCATGCTTGAGCGCCTCGGCATCGCGGTCGTACACATGGCGCACCGCCGAGCCGAGAACGCGCGCGGCATCGAACATGCTCTTTGCGTTCCAGATCGTGATGGGCGCACTGTCTTCGCTTTCGCGCAGCTCTTCGATCTGCAGGATCTCGCGCACCGACTGCGAAATGCTCAGGTTGCCGGCCGACAGCAGCACCATGACGCGGTCGCCCGGCTGCTCGTAGCAGATCATCTTGCGGAAGGTGCTGATGTGGTCGACGCCGGCGTTGGTGCGGGAGTCGGACAGGAACACCAGTCCGGCGTTGAGTTTGATGCCTACGCAATAAGTCATGAATTTCGTTCTGGTTCTGCGGTGCTGAATACGTCGCGATGCAAGAAACCGGCCCGAGTCTTTGCGAGGAACACCGTGGAGCCGGCTTCGCCGGGCCACTGGTGTTGCCCCCGGCGAGGGGGTTGGCGAAGCGACACGCAGTGCGCGCAGCCTGGGGGTGATTTCATTTCCGCAGGTTCAGTTTTTGGAGTGTGTAGAGCGCCTCGAGCGCCTCCCTGGGGCTCATCGCATCGGGGTCGAGCGCAGCCAGCGCGGATTCTACGGCGCTGCTCGTCGGGGTTTCGGCCACCGGCGGCGGCGCAAACAGGTCGACCTGCGCGCGCGTTTGCGTTTGCTGAGCTTCCAGCGCCTCAAGCGCCTGGCGCGCGTGGTTGACCACGGCGGCCGGCATGCCGGCCAGCCGTGCCACCTGGATGCCGTAGCTCTTGCTGGCCGGGCCGGGCTGCATCTCGTGCAGGAACACGATGTCGCGGCCGGATTCGGTCGCACTCACGTGCATGTTGACCGCCGCGTGGTGCGTGGCCGGGAACTCGGTGAGTTCGAAGTAGTGGGTCGCGAACAGCGTGAAGGCCTTGGTGCGGTCGTGCAGCTGCGCCGCGATGCCGGCGGCCAGCGCGAGGCCGTCGAAAGTACTGGTGCCGCGGCCGATCTCGTCCATCAGCACCAGCGACTGCGCGCTCGCGCCGTGCAGGATCTGTGCGGCCTCGGTCATCTCGAGCATGAATGTCGATTGGGCATTGGCCAGGTCGTCGGCCGCGCCGATGCGCGTGTGGATCGCGTCGATCGGCCCGAGCCGGCAGGCGGTGGCCGGCACGTACGAGCCGATCGAGGCGAGCAGCACGACGATCGCCACCTGCCGCATGTAGGTCGACTTGCCGCCCATGTTCGGTCCGGTGATCACCTGCATGCGTTGCTGCGGGCCCATCTGCGTGTCGTTGGCGATGAAGCCGCCGGACGACTTCTCGGCCAGCCGCGCCTCCACCACCGGGTGCCGGCCCTGCTGGATCTCGATGCAGGGGTGCGCCACGAAGGTCGGCGCGCGCCAGTTCAGCGTGTGGGCACGCTCGGCCAGCGCGCACAGCGCATCGAGCGTGGCCAGCGCACCGGCCAGCCGCGTGAGCGCGGGCACGTGGGCTTGCAGCGCATCGAGCAGTTGCTCGTAAAGGAACTTCTCGCGTGCCAGCGCGCGATCCTGTGCCGACAGCGCCTTGTCTTCGAAGGTTTTCAGCTCGGGCGTGATGAAGCGCTCGGCGTTCTTCAGGGTCTGGCGCCGGCGGTAGTTGTCGGGCACCTTGGCCAGCGCGCTTTGCGTCACCTCGATGTAGAAGCCGTGCACGCGGTTGAACTGCACGCGCAGGTTGGCGATGCCGGTGCGCTCGCGCTCCTGGATTTCGAGCTTGAGCAGAAAGTCGTCGCAGTTGTCGCTGATGGCGCGCAGCTCGTCGAGGTCGGCGTCGTGGCCGGTCGCGATCACGCCGCCGTCGCGCACCAGCGCCGAGGGGTCGGGCTTGATCGCGCTGGCGAGCAGCTCGGCGCAGCCGGGCGGCGCCGCGAAGTCGCTCGAAATCCGGGCCAGGAGTGCGGCAGACGCCGGCAGGGCCGGTGCGAGCTGCTCCGATTTGGACAGCGCCAGCCGCAGTGCCACGAGTTCGCGCGGCCGCACCTGCCGCAGCGCGATGCGCGCTGCGATGCGTTCGACGTCGCTGGTGTTCTTGAGCTGCTCGCGCAGCGCGCGCCAGGGCAGCGCGGTGCTGCCGATCGGCGCGGTCTGCAATGCAGCGATGGCTGCCAGCCGCGCCTGCGCTTCGCCGCGATCGCGCCGCGGCGCCAGCAGCCAGCGCTTGAGCAGGCGGCTGCCCATGCCGGTCATGCAGGTGTCGAGCAGCGAGAACAGCGTGGGCGAATCCTCGCCCCGCAGCGTTTGCACCAGCTCGAGGTTGCGGCGCGTGGTCGGCGGCAGCTCGATCAGTTCGCCGTCGCGCTCGACCACGAGCCGCTGCAGGTGGGTGAGCGCACGACCCTGCGTGTGTTCGGCGTAGCCGAGCAGGGCCGAGGCGGCGGCATGCGCGTTGGCCAGGCCCTCGGCATTCCAGGCCGCGAGGCTGGCGCTGGCCAGTTGCTCGCTGAGCTTGCGCTCGCCCAGCCCGCCATCGAACTGCCAGGCCGGCCGGATCGACAGCGTGAACGGCGACGAGGCCGTGCGTGCGGTCTTCAGGCGGTTCTCGAAAGCCGGCGTGACCTCTGCGCTGTAAAGCAGCTCGCTCGGTGCGATCCGTCCGATCCAGGCTTCGAGCGCATCGGCCGGGCATTCGGCCAGGTGCAGATCCGCGCCCGTCACGCTGAGCCAGGCCAGCCCGACGAAGTTGCGCGTACCGGCATGCACGGCCAGCAGCAGCGACTCGCTGCGGTCGTTGAGCAGTTCGGCATCGGTCAGCGTGCCGGGCGTGACCACGCGCACCACCTTGCGCTCGACCGGCCCCTTGCTTGCGCCGACCTCGCCGACCTGTTCGCAGATCGCTACCGACTCGCCCAGCTTGATGAGCCGGCCCAGGTAGGTATCGACCGCATGGAACGGCACGCCGCACATCACGACGGGCTGCCCGGCCGACTGGCCGCGCTGCGTGAGCGTGATGTCGAGCAGGCGCGCGGCCTTCTCGGCATCGGCCCAGAACAGCTCATAGAAGTCGCCCATCCGGTAGAACAGCAGGGTGTCCGGGTGGTCGGCCTTGAGGCCGAGATACTGCGCCATCATCGGCGTGTGGGGCGGGGCGTCAGCCGGTGCAATCGATGTCAACAGGCGTTCCGTTTTCTGGAGGATGCGCCGATTTTCCTCGACATTGGAAAGGCGGCCGCCCGGCCAGGTTCAGGCGCGGATGCGCTCGCCCTGTTGCGCCACGAAAGCCCTGACCCGCCTGGCCAGGGCCGGGCTGCCGCCGACGGCCTTGACCGTCGCATAGGCCTGCCCGACCACCGATTCCTCGACGGCACGGATGACCTCCTCGGCGCGCGCGGCGTTCAGTCCGAAATGCGGCGCGGCTTCGCATGCCAGCGCCAGACTCGATGCGTGTTGTCCCGGCAGTACCGCAAGCTCCTGATAGCCGGTGTGGCTGCCCAACTGCGCCACCAGGTCGAACGCCGGCGCCAGCCGCCACAAGCCGTGCCCCTGGTGCAGCAGCCCGTGGTTCTTGACATGGTCGTCGCTGTTGCCGACGACGAGGTTGAAAACCAGGCGGCGGAACAGCTCGTGCACGTCCTGTTCGGGGCGCGCCGAAAGTCGGCGCAGCAGCTGCGCCAGTTCCACATAGCTGCCACCACTGGATTCGTAGGGCACATTGAGGACGGCCGACGCCGACAGGTAGTGAAACCGGTGCTCGTTGCCGATCGGCCCGGTGCGATCGAAGCGTTCGACCAGCAGGGCGTGGCCCACCGCCAGCGGCTGCAAAAGGAAAGGCGGCACCGTGATGCCACAGGCCATCGCCATGCCAAGCGTGGCGGCTTCGACAACTTCCATGTCGTGCTCGTCGCCGCGCGAGGCGAACTTGGCGATCTGGCGGCGTTCCCGGTGAACAAAGGTGGCTTTGGGCCTTGCACCGCCAAGGCTGCCACCGCGCAACAGCTGCTGCATGCGGGGTGTGACTTCCATGCCGGCCTCGATGCGCCGTGAAGCCTCGGCCAGATCCTGCAGCGAGAGCAGACCCGCCGCCGGCGCTGCAACGGCGATCGGCAGCGATTCGGAAAACACCATGGCGCCGACCCGATCCTCGTTGGTGAGCAGCAGCGCGTCCAGATCCGACAGCGCCTTGCCGTGCTGGACTTCGAGCACCTTGCGGCCCCAGCTGTCGGGCAGGGCATCGCGCAGCGTGAGCGGCAGGGCACCCCCATCGCGGATGCGCCGTTCGGCCAGGACGAAAGGCGCGTTGCGCAAGGGCAGGTGGTCGGGGTTCAGCGGCTGCCCCCCCGGGCTCCTGAAGGTACCGGCGGCCGTAGCCGAATTCGCGACTGGACATCAATTAAATGGCTTTTAACCCATTTAATTGACAGTTAATTGGCTAAACAAGCTTTCGTCCAGCGCGCGTGCAGTGGCGCGCGCAGCGGCCGTGGTGCGCTGGTTCAGTGTGCCAACCCGCGCCGGCGGCGCGCGACGCGGACGGCTTCGACCCATGTATCGAGGTTGAAGCGCTGGCCGGTTTCGGCGCTGCGTGCGGCCAGCACCTGGTGCAGGAAGATCCTGCGCACGTCGCCGGGGGTGCCGCAATGGCCGACGATGAGCTTTTTCTGCAGGTCGAGCTGCTGCACATGAAGCACGTTCTGGACCTTGCGGCCGCTGACATCGAGGTAGCGGATCTGCATGCGCGGTGTTTCGTCGACGATCGCATGCTCGCCTTCGCCCTGGATGAACCACTCCGGCAGGGTGTCGGGGTCGCTGTCGGTGGCGCCACTGCGCAGGCCGCCGCGCGTTGTCGGTATTTCGAGCGGCACGTGGCCCGATCGCACGCGGGCTGCGGCAATGCGACGTGCCGTCTCACGCTTCGTGGCGATCACGTGCCAACTCAAGTAGAGAAGCGCAACCGTCAGTACCGAGGCCGCCGCGATCAACGTGACGAACTGCCATGTCTCAAGGTCGAGGTTCATGCTGGGGCTCCACTGATAGTCCTAAAGTACTCAGGGCGAATTCTCAGCATCTGCCAAACGATCGTCAACCCGGCCGAATGGCCAGCATCGATCAACACCTCCTTGCTGCGATTCAGCGCTGCGGCAGTCGGGCAGTGCCTCGCGCTGACCCCTCATGCATCTCGCGGCCGCGCTTCGTGCTTGGCGTTTTGGGGTAGGCCGCTGGCGGTGGCGAGCGGTCCGATGGGGGCGGGCCGCTGGCGGCGGGTGGCCCCTTCCGCGAATGTCCCCCGCCCCGGACCCGCAGCGCTCAGATCAACGCCGGATGGAGATCGTTGACTGCAAGACCGCGTATCACTCGTCGTGCGAGTCGTGCGTCGCCGCAGCGCCCCGGCGCCAGTACCCCGAGGCCCGGATCCATTTCGGATTGGCACGGCAGTCGTTGACGAGGTGCGCGCGCACCGCCTTGGCCGCAGCCGATTCGCAGCCCACCCATGCGTGGAAAGCACCGGTTGGCAGGGGCGTGTTGCGCAGCGCGGCCAGCAGCAGCGGCTCGGTGGCCGAGGCAGCATCGGCCTCGTCGCGGTGCACCCACACCAGCTCGACCTGCGCCTGGCTCGGCAACGCGATTTGGTCGGCGGGCCCGTCCACCTCCGCCAGCACCAGCGCGCGGGCACCGGAGGGCAGTTCGGCCAGGCGCCGCGCGATCGCGGGCAAGGCGGTGTCGTCGCCGACCAGCAGGTGCCAGTCGAAATCGGTCGGCACGATGAACGAGCCCCGCGGGCCGCCGATGCCGATGGCCTGGCCCGGCTGCGCCTGTTCGGCCCAGCGCGTGGCAGGGCCTGCCTCGTGCAGCGCGAAGTCGATCTCGAGCGTGCGTGCCGCGGCATCGAAATGGCGTGGCGTGTAGTCGCGCATGAGAGGCTTGGCGCCTTCTGGCCAGACCGGCATGCCTTCGGGGCCGATGGTCGGCGTGGCGAGCAGGCCGGTGGTGGGGTCGGGCAACACCAGCTTCACGTGGTCGTCGAAGCCGAGGCTCACAAAGCCTTCGAGCGCATCGCCGCCGAGCGTCACGCGCACCAGGTGCGGCGTGACGCGCTGCACCGTACGCACCTCGAGCTGGCGAAAGCGCAGCGGGTGCCGCACGCGCTGTGGCAGGCGGTCGGGATTGGTGGCGGTGCGTTCGAGCGTGTCTGTGGTCATTTTCAAATCTGTTCCAGTTGTTGGGCCGCGGCGTCGAGCACGGCGGCAAAGGCGCTGGCTTGCGCCGGGGTGAGGGGTTCGCGCGACAGACGCATGCGCATCGCGAGCTTGAGGTTTTCGACGGCACGCATCACCTGCGGCGGGCGACCGCCGCGCGGGCCGGCACCGTCGACGCCGCCGTTCATGCGCGCCAGCATGGCGTCGGCCGTCACGCGGTTTTCGGCCAGAAAGCCCTGGCCGGCCTCGGTGATGCTGTAGCGCTTGCGGCCGCCGGCATCGGCTTCGTCCACGCTCAGGTAGCCAAGCTCTTCGAGCAGCGTGAGCGTCGGGTAGACCGTGCCGGGGCTCGGGCTGTAGCTGCCGCCCAGGCGCTCTTCGATCGCCTTGATGAGCTCATAGCCGTGGCTCGGCTTGTCGGCAATCAGTTGCAGCAGCACGAAGCGCAGGCCGCCATGGCCGAACACCCGGCCGCTTCCACCACCGCCCCGCATGCCGCCGCCGCTCAGGCCGTCGCCGTGTTCACCGCGTCGGGTGCAGCGTTCGAATCGTCTGAAATCACGCATTGGGAATCCTTCTTGGATGTATCTGATTTAATAAAGATATATCTAAATCGGATCTAAGTCAATGCCTCGTGGTGTTGCTGGATTGGATCAGCCGGCGAGAAGCGCCAGCGTTCGAGGGTCGGGCGTGCCGCCGAAATACTTGCGCAGACAGGCGTCGAACAGTTCGATGTCGGGTGCGGCTTGCGCGAAAAGCGTCATCGACGACCTGAATTTGAGATTGTCCGGCGTGCCGAAGAGGGTGTCGATCGGCACGCCCGTCGCTTCGAGCACCAGCGCGCTGCAGGTTTCAAGGCGAGGCCCGAGCACGGGATGCCGGAGGTAGTTGCGCGCTTCGTCGAGCGATGCCAGGGCGTAGCGGTGGGCCATGGCGCTGTGGCCCAGCCCGTCGAGCTGGGGAAAGACGAACCACATCCAGTGGCTGCGTTTGCGGCCGGCACGCAGTTCGGCCAGCACCTGCTCGAACACCGGCGCCTGCGCATCGACAAAGCGCTGCAGGTCGGCCGGGGCGGTCATCCGCGTCAGTTGCTGCGGCGGTGCGAAACGGCCGCGTCGATGGTGCCGAAAACCTCGACGCCGCTGGCACCCGAGCGGGTGCCGGCACCTTCATTGCTGCCGGTCTGGCTGCGGGCTGCGGAGCCGCAGCCGGCAATAAGACAGAGGGCGGCGGCAAGGGTGGAGGCAAGCAGAAATTTCAAATCAATTCCTTCAGCGGGTTGGCAACAACCCACTATAGGCCGCGGTGCGGCGCACGCGGTGCGACAACGATGTGATCGGGGTCTTGTCCGGCACGGTATCGGGCCCAGGCGGCGGTGTAGGCGTCTTCGAGCTGCCGGGTGCGCGCTTGCGAATCGAACAGGGTGCCCGTTCTGGCGGTGGTCTCCAGCCTGCGCCGGATCTGGGCGAGCCTTGCGCTGTCCTGGGCGAGCGCAACGGCCAGTTCCAGGTATTCCTCCTGGGTCTGCGTGATCAGTTCCGGCAGGCCCGCGGCGCTCAGCAAGCTGCCGGCCACGCGGCCTGCAAAGGTATCGCCTGCGCATGTCAGCAGCGGCAAGCCGACCCACAACGCATCGCTGGCCGTTGCGTGTGCGTTGTAGGGCAGGTTGTCGAGCGCGAGGTCGGCGAGCCGCAGGCGGTTCAGATGCGCATCCAGCCGCTCGACGCGCGCCGCAAAGATGAGCCGTTCGGGGGCAATGCCGCGCTTGGCGGCTTCGGCGCGCAAGCGGGCCTCATGCGCCGGCGATGCGCCCTTGAGCCAGAGCACGCTGTGCGCCACGCGATCCAGCAACTGCATCCAGAGCCCGAAGAACTCGGGCGTGATCTTGTAGCTGGCGTTGAAGTTGCAAAACACGAAGGCATCCGCCGGCAGTCCGGCTTCGGGCCGGGTCATCGGCGCCGATGCAATTACGCGGGTGGAATCGTTCGGCAGGAAGGTGTCGGGGAGGCAGACGATCTTCTCGCTGTAGAACGGGTGGTGCGCCTCGGGCACCACGAAGCGGTCGGCAATCAGGTAGTCGATGAAGGGGGCGCCCGTGGTGCCCGAAAAGCCGAGGTAGCTGATCTGCACCGGTGCAGGCCGCCAGGCCAGCACGTCGGGCCGTGCGTTGCGCGTGTAGCCCATGAGGTCGATGACGATGTCGACGTTCATGTCCGAGATCAGCTGCGCCGTGGCGCGGTCTGACATGGCGTCGGCATCGACGAAACGATCGAAGGCCTTCTCCAGGCGTGCGCGCATCGGGCCGTGGTCGTTCCGGCCGATCGAGATGGCGCTGATCTCGAACGCGTCCCGATCGTGCAGTTCGATGGTCTCGGCCAGCAGGAAGGCCACGGGATGCGTGCCGAAATCCGCGGACAGGTAGGCGATGTGCAGGCGCTCGTTGCCCTGGCGGTGCGCGGCGCACAGCGGCGTGGCATGCGGCGGGAAGTGCTGCGCGGTGTAGCGCTGGGCCACCTGCAATTGCTCTTGCGCGGTCGAAGGCAGCGCCAGCAGCTCGAACGGGCCGATGCAGTCCTTGCCGGCCGCGATATCGCGCCGCAACTGCTGCATTTCCGCGTCGAAGTCGTCCCATTCGCCGGCGTTGGCCTTGGCGAAGAGCAGGCCGCCACGGGCGAACTCGAAGTCCGGATGCCGCGCCAGCAAGCCCTGGTAGAACGCCACGGCACGGGAAAACTGCCGTGCTTCGATGAGCGCGACGCCGTAGTTCTCGAGCACTGTCCGGTGCCTGCCGTCGATGGCCAGCGCCTTGTCGTAGCTTGCGATTTCCGCTTCGTACTGGCCGAGCTTGCCGAGTACCACGCCATGGTTCAGGTGGGCCTCGAAAGAGCGTGGATTCAGGCGTGCTGCCTGTTCCAGGTGCGCCAGGGCATCGCGGTTGCGGCCCAGGGCCATCAGCGACAAGCCCAGATCGTGCGATGCCTCGAACAGCGCTGGTGCAAGCTGCAATGTCTTCTGGAACGCCTCGATCGCCCCGGCGTGTTGCGTCATCTTTTGCTGCGCCACGCCGAGGTAGTACCAGCTTTCCACCGAGCCCGCGTCGTATTTCAGCGAGGAAGACAGGAACCCTGCCGCGGCCTCGAAGTTCTGGCCCTGCCCCTCGATGTAGCCCAGCAACCGCAAGGCGGCCGCCATGTTCTGGCCCTGCTTGAGCAGGCGATTCGCCTCGCGCCGGGCGCCGGCGTGGTCGCCCTGCTGATAGAGCTGTTGTGCGCGTTGCAATGTCATGGTGTCGGTTCCTGCCCGGCGTCGATCCGCAGCTTGGGCAAATGCGTCGGGTGCTCGCGCTGCATGAAGTCGATCATTCCCTCGCGGATGCGGCAGCGCAGGTCGAAGGCCAGCGGTGCCGTGGCGGCGGTGGCCAGCAGGCGCAGCTGCATGGAGCGCTCGGTGGTGTCGGTCACCTGCAGGACGAAGGTGCGGCCGTCCCACTCGGGCGCGGCGCGCACGATGCGTTCGAGCTCGGTGCGCAACGGCGCCATCGGCATGCCGTAGTCGACGTAGATGAAGACAGAGCCCAGCAACTGCGCGCTGTGCCGCGTCCAGCTCTGGAACGGCTTTTCGATGAAGTAGGTGAGCGGCAGGATGAGGCGGCGCTCGTCCCAGAGCTTCAGCACGACGAAGGTGCCCGTGATCTCTTCGACCCGGCCCCATTCGCCCTCGACCACCAGGACGTCGTCGATGCGGATAGGCTGCGCCAGCGCAATCTGCAGGCCGGCGATCAGGTTGCTGAACACGGGCTTGGCCGCAAGGCCGGCCACGAGGCCGATCACGCCGGCCGAAGCCAGCAGGCTGGCGCCAACCTGGCGCGCGCCTGGAAAGGTCATCAGCATCAGCGAGGCGCCGGCCACCAGCACCATGGTCATGGCGGTGCGCGAAAGCACGTTGGCCTGGGTGTGGATGCGGCGTGCGTTGAGGTTGTCCTCCACATCGGCAGGATGCTGTGCGAGCACGCCCTGCGTGAACCCGCTGATGGCTCGGACGGCAAGCCAGGTGGCGGCGGCGATCAGCAGCAGGCCGTTCAGATGCCGCACGCTGGCGATGAATCGCAGGTCGTCGGGCGCGGCCTGCCACACGGCCTGCAGCGCCATCAGCGGCAGTGCCCAGCGTGCGGCGGAGCGGCTCTTGCCGACCATCGCGTGCAAGGCCGGCGTCGAGCGCGTCACGCGCAGCAACAGCAGGCCGCCCAGGCGGTACACCGCCAGCGCCAGCGGCACCACGACCAGCGCGCCCAGCCAGGTGCCGAACCAGGGATGGCTCGGCAGCATTTGCAGATTCATGGGGCCTCGTTCGCGGTCAGGGTAGTGTCGGGCGTTGCCGGCGCGGGCGTCGACGAGGCCGGTTGCAGGATGCGGGCGGCGTCGTCGCGCAACTGCGCCGCGATGGCGGTGGCCAGGTCGAGCCGGCGCAGCAGCCAGGGGCTGATGTCGTTGTCGAACGGGTCCGGCAGCGGAATGGCGCCGCCCAGCGCAGTCGCTGGCGCCTGGTCGGGCAATGGCGACGGGCCGATCGGCGCGCTGCCGATCGCTTCTTCGATGCGCACTGCAGTACGCGCGAGCGGGCCTTCCACTTCGTGCAGCGTGAGCCGGTCCCGGCGCAGCAGCAGCATCGACTTGACCGCGCTGAGCTGCGCGAGCAACTGGTAGCTGTGAGCCTGCAGGCGTTCCAGCGGCTCGAGTGGTGGCTGCACGGCACGCGGCTCCGACAGCGAGCGCTGCGTCGCCTGCACCAGCGCCGAGAGGCTGTCGAAGGCTTCGCGCCGCGCCAGCCGCCACGCAAGCTCGGGTGCGGTGTCGACGGTGCGCAACTGGCCGAGACCCAGCGCAAGCCGTGCGTGCAGCGCCTGTGCGTTGAGCGTGCGCATCACCAGCGCCGGAACCTGCCCGCGTTCCCACGAGGGCAGCACGTAGCAGAAGGCCCACGCCATGGCGGCGCCGATCAGCGTGTCGGCGATGCGCTCGAACAGCGCAAAGGTCGGGCTCATGCCAACGTTGAGCATGTGCGCCTGCACCAGGCCGAGCACAGTGGCAGCCACCGCCGTGATCAGGTACTTGCGCACCGCGAAACCGTGCGCTACGGCCTGCGCGCCGGTCACGCACAGCAGCAGCATCAGGGCCGAAGGGTGCGCCGCGAGCAAGCCGACCGCCAGCACGCAACCGACCAGCGTGCCGGCCACGCGCGCATTGCGCCGCTCCAGCGTCTGCGAGAGGCTGCCGCGCAGCACCACCACGATGGTCAGCAGGATCCAGTAGTCGTGCGAACCCCAGGGCATGAGCAGCGCGATGCCGTAGCCCGCCGCAATGGCAAGCGCGGCACGGATTGCGTGGCGCAGCGGCGGCGCATCCCATTTCCAGAGCGCGAGAAAGGGTCGCCACGACCACGCGGTCGGGCTGACGAACAACTGCCAGTTGGCGCGCACCACGGCCAGATCGGGCTCGATCTCGCCGCGTGCGAGCTGGTTCAGGCGCAGCACCTCGTCGTTGATGTGGCCGACGCGGCTGGCGAGGCCGCGCGCCAGCATGGCGGGCGAGGGGCCATGCTGCGGGGATGCCTGCGCGGGGTCTTCGGGCATGTGGATGGCCGCGAGCTGCGGCCGCCGGTCGGTCAGCGCGGCGGGGCGGCGGAACATCAGCATCGCGTCTGCCAGCGCGGTGACTTCGCTGGCCAGGTCTTCCAGCACGCGGCGCATCTCGGCCAGCGCCCGGGCATGGCCCGGGTGGGATGTGAGCGACTCCAGATCGAGTTCGCTGGCCAGCAGTTGGTCGCGCATTTCGAGCACGATCAGCAGCATGCCGGCCAGGCGCTGGCGGCGCGGCGTGCGCGGCGATTCGAGCACGAGGTCGCGCGTGCCCTGGATCTGGTCGGCCAGCGCCGCGGTTTCGCGCAGCAGTTGGCCGAGCAGGGGTGCCGGGGTGTCGCGCACGTCGCTGGTTTCGTCGACCGCCCTGAACTGGCTGGCTTCGGTGCGCATCAACGCGGCCACCGAATACAGCGTGTCGGCGATCAGCTGCACGCGGTAGCGCGCATTGAGGGCCAGATTGGCCAGCGTGGAATACACGATGTACAACGCCGCACCCAGCCCGAAGTGCCAGCTGCGCTCGATTGCTTCGTGCAGGCCGGTCGGCGCCGGCGTGGCCATCGAGAAGATCATCGCCAGCATCACGGCGATGGCGATCGGGATGCCGCGCTTGCCCCACGCCATGGCGCTGAACGCGAGGAAGGTGGCCGGGATCAGCACCATGCCGAGCCGGATCGGCGCGGTGTGCAGCACCTGCACTGCAAAGAACAGCGGCAGCGAGATCAGCGGCGCCGGCAGCATCTGCCAGAACTTGCCGCGGCGCGGGCTGGGCTGGTCGGGTGGCGATGCCACGATCACGCCGACCGCGGCCGATGCGCCCGCGACGGCACCGAGCCAGAGGTGCACGCCGCCCGAGATCAGGAACAGCCCGAACGCGACCGACAGGCCGTTCGCGACATAGTGGCTCAGCGCAATTCGCAATGCCGCCCGGGTTCGACGCGCCAGCGGCGTTGTCGCCAGCTGCATCACGCGCTCACTCGGTCGTGGGATCGACCGGTGCCACGGCCTGCGGGCGCACGCGGGTCAGTTTGCGGGGAGCGGCGGCGACGGGGGCAGCCTCTGCTTCGCCATCGGGCTGTTGCACCTCGACCGTACTGCGGGCGTAGGTGTCTTGCGTCGGGTCGATCGAACGCATGCGGTCGCTCGCGCGCAGCTTGTCGTCCACGCCCGCGAACTTCGAGTACTTGGCCAGCAGCGGCACCAGCTGGCCGTAGATGCGCGGTGCACCGGCGAGGCATTCGCGCTGTTCCAGGAAATCGGGCTCGCCGGTGAAATTGCCGATCAGGCCGCCGGCCTCGGTCACCAGCAGCGAGCCGGCTGCCACGTCCCACGGGTTCAGCCCGGTTTCGAAGAAGGCGTCGGTGAAGCCGGCGGCCACGTAGGCCAGGTCGAGCGCGGCGGCTCCGGGGCGGCGCAGGCCGGCGGCGCGCGGCATCAGGTCGGCCATGATGGCCAGGTACTGCTTGAAGTTGTCGCCGGTGCGGAACGGGAAACCGGTGGAAATCAGGCACTCGTTCAGGCGGGTGCGCTTGCTCACGCGGATACGGCGGTCGTTCATGAACGCGCCGCGGCCCTTGGTGGCGGTGAACAGGTCGTTGCGGCTCGGGTCGTAGATGACGGCCTGTTCGACCTTGCCCTTGACCGCCAGCGCGATCGACACGCAGTAGACCGGAAAGCCGTGAATGAAGTTGGTGGTGCCGTCGAGCGGATCGATGATCCACACGTAGTCGGAATCCTTGGCGCCGTATTCGGTGCCCGATTCCTCGGCCAGGATGCCATGGCCGGGGTAGGCCGTGAGCAGCGTTTCGATGATCACGCGTTCGCTCGCGTGATCCACTTCGGTCACAAAGTCGTTCACCTGCTTCTGCGAGATGCGCACCGCTTCGACATCGAGCGCGGCGCGGTTGATGATGGCGCCAGCGGCGCGTGCGGCCTTGATGGCCACGTTGATCATGGGGTGCAGATTGGGGGACGACATTGGATTGTGAGAAGAACGCTGGCGCCGGGACGGTTCCGGGGAATGCAGCCCGGCGATGCGGGCGGCGACAATCTCGCGATTTTACCCGGCCCGCCGTTTCCGCCCATGCGCACCCGTTTCGTCCTGATCCAGACCAGCCATGCCGGCAATGTCGGTGCTGCCGCGCGCGCCATGAAGACCATGGGTTTCGGCGATCTGGTGCTGGTGGCGCCGCGCTGGGCCAACGTGCTGCGGCGCGAGGAAACCATTCAGCGCGCAAGCGGGGCGCTCGACGTGCTGGCCAACGCGCGCATCGTCGAGACCTTGGACGAGGCGCTCGACGGCATCACGCACCTGTGCGCCACCGCGATGATCTCGCGCGACTTCGGCCCGCCCACGCGCACGCCGCGCGCCCACCTGGAGCCGCTGGCGAAGGGCGATGACCAGCATGTGGCGTTCCTCTTCGGTTCCGAGCGCTTCGGCATGCGCAACGAGGACGTGTACCGCTGCAATGTGGCGCTGAGCATCCCGGCCGACCCGAATTTCGGCTCGCTCAATCTCGGCGCGGCGATCCAGTTGATTGCCTACGAATGGCGGCTTGCGCTGGGCGGCTTCGAGGTTCGCGATGCCACGCCGGCCCAGCCGTCGGCCGACGCGCAGGCCGTGGCCGGCATGCTCGCGCACTGGGAGCGTTCGCTGGTGGAGATCGGCTTTCTGGATCCGGCCGCGCCCAAGAAGCTGATGCCGCGGCTGCAGCAGCTGTTCAACCGGGCCCAGCCGACGCCCGAGGAGATCCACATTCTGCGCGGCATTGCGAAGGCGATGGTCGACCCGCACCGCCCGGCGCCGCAGGCTGAACCCGCGGCGCCAGCAGGTGATGGCGGGGCGCTATAGACTCGTTTCCCAATTTCGATATCACTGAAACACCCAACGATGTTTGCCCGCCTGCGTTCTGACATTCAGTGCATCCTCGAGCGCGACCCGGCTGCCCGCTCGGCCTGGGAGGTGCTCACGCTGTACCCGGGCCTGCATGCGGTGGTGCTGCACCGGCCGGCGCACTGGTGCTGGCACCACGGGCTGCGCTGGCTAGGCGCTTTCATCGCGCACTTTGCGCGCTGGGTCACCGGCATCGAGATCCATCCGGGCGCGAAGATCGGCGAGCGTGTGTTCTTCGACCACGCGATGGGTGTGGTGGTCGGCGAAACCGCCGAGATCGGTGACGGCTGCACGATCTACCAGGGCGTCACTCTGGGCGGCACTTCGCTCTACAAGGGCACCAAGCGCCACCCCACCCTGGGCCGCGACGTGGTGGTCAGTGCGGGCGCGAAGGTTCTGGGCGGGTTCACGGTGGGCGACGGCGCGCGCATCGGCGCCAACGCGGTGGTCATCAAGCCGGTGCCGGCCGGAGCGACGGCGGTGGGCATTCCGGCGCGGATCATTCCCGGCACGCCGGCGCAGCGGGAAGCGGCTGGCGGCCGCGAGACCTTCCTGGCCTATGGCGTGACGCAGAGCGACGATCCGCTATCGCTTGCCATGCGCGGGCTGATCGACAACGCTTCGTCGCAGGAGCACCAGATCGCGCTGTTGTGGCAGGCGATCGAGACGCTGTCGGCAGGGCGCGGGCAGAAGGCCGAGTGTGTGCCATCCGATGCGGCGCGCGACGAATGCTTTGAGGCGGAGAAGCTGACGCAGCTGGTCGGCAAGTAGCCGGCTTGCTTTGCGGCACTGCCCGGGGCCTTGCGATGGTCTTCGCCAGGGTGAGAGCCGTTGGTGGGACCCCTGGTGAGAGCGCCCGGTGTGCGGCACGGGCTGTCCGACCCTGCTGCGCCGGCCCTTCGGGCTGCCCTGCGGTGCTCGCGCTTTGCGGGGTCTCGCAGAACTCGCTTCGCTCAAACAGCTGCGAGCCCTGATCCGCAAAGCGCTGCGCTCCTCGGCGGCGCAGAAGGGATCGGCCAGCCCGTACCGCACACCGGGCTTGGTGGTGGTTCCAGGTCTGCGCATTCCGGATGCAACCCCCAGGTGTCCACGTCGGTGGGTGGTATGCGCTGGGGCGGCCGTTGAGGCACCGCCGAGCAGCACAGCGGCAGGCGGATCAGGGCCGCGTGCTGTTTGAGCGAAGCGAGTTCACGCGGACCCCGACTGCCGCGAGCAGCGCAGGGCAGCCCGAAGGGCCGGTGACGTCGGCCGTCCCAGCGCATACCGCCCGCCGACGCACCCCCGAACCGACTACTTCCGACGACGCACCGCCGGCGCTGCCGAACCGCCTACCTGGCGCGCACCGCCGACTTGGGCCTGAACGCCTTGCACACGTCGTCATGCGTCTCGAGGTACGGCCCGCCGATCAGGTCGATGCAGTAGGGCACTGCGGCGAAGATTCCGGGCACGATCTGCTTGCCTTCGGCGTCCTTCAGCCCTTCGAGCGTTTCGGCAATGGACTTGGGCTGACCCGGCAGATTGAGGATCAGGCTCTGGTCGCGGATCACCGCCACCTGGCGCGACAGGATCGCGGTCGGCACGAAGCGCAGGCTGATCTGGCGCATCTGCTCGCCGAAACCCGGCATCTCCTTGTGCGCCACGGCCAGCGTGGCCTCGGGCGTCACATCGCGCACAGCGGGGCCGGTGCCGCCGGTGGTCAGCACCAGCGAGCAGCCGGCGTCGACCAGTTCGACCAGTGCGGCGCTGATGGCAGATTGCTCGTCCGGAATCAGGCGCGACTCGAAAGTGATCGGGTTCTGCAGCGCGCGCGTGAGCCATTCCTTCAGCGCCGGCAGGCCCTTGTCTTCGTAGACGCCCGTCCATGCGCGGTCACTGACCGAGACGATGCCGATGCGCACGGCATCGGCGCTCATGCGTCGTCCTCGCGCTCCTGCTCGGCCGCTTCCGCGGCGTGGTCGGCAGTGCCATGCACAGCGAGTTGCTCGCGCACCAGCTGGAACACGTCGCGATAGGCCTTGGCCTGGCGTGGTGCTTCGCCGGGCTTGCCGGCCTTGATGTCTTTACGGGCCTGGCGCACCAGCGCGCGCAACTGCTGCGCATCGGTGGCGGGGTGCGTTTCGATCCAGCCGCCCAAGGCGTCGTCGTCGGCGATGAGGCGGTCGCGCCAGCGCTCGGCCTCGTGCAGCATGGCGGTTTCCTCGGCGGGGGCGCGGTGCTGCTCGGCCAGCGCGGCGCGCACGGTGTCGAGCGTCTCGGCATCGAGCTTGCGCATCAGCTTGCCGATGAACTGCATCTGGCGGCGCTTGCCTTCGAAGTTGGTGATGCGCTTGGCCTCGGCCACGGCGTCGACGAGCTTTTCGTCGAGCGGCAGCTTGTCGAACAGGCTGGCGCGCAACGCGAGCAGGTCTTCGCCGAGCTTTTGCAGCTCGGTGCTTTCGCGCTTGAGATCGGTTCGGCTGGCATCGTCCGTGCCTTTGAGCTCGCGCTTGAGTTCAAGGTCGAGTTCACTGCCTTCGGCCACGAACTCGCCGCGGACGAAATAGCCTTTTTTTGGTTTGCGGGACATGGGGCAGACGTGGGGATAAGAGGGGTCGCGCCATTCGATACAGGGGGCGCAAGTATCATAGCCACTACATGAAGACATCCTCGAAGACATCTGCGGCGCGTGCCGAAACCGGCTTTGCCTACAGCCGCTCCTTCTTTGAAAACCTGGTCGATACGGCCCTGGCCCATGCCAAGAAGCTCGGTGCCACGGATGCCGGCGCCGAAGCCTCCGAGGGTTGCGGACTCAGCGTGTCGGTGCGCAAGGGCGAACTCGAGAACGTCGAGCGCAACCGCGACAAGTCGCTCGGCATCACGGTCTACGTGGGCCATCGTCGCGGCAATGCGAGCACCTCCGATTTTTCCGACGCCGCGATCGCACAGACCGTGCAGGCCGCCTACGACATCGCCCGCTTCACCGCCGAAGACCCGGTTGGCGGCTTGCCTGACGAGGCTGACATCGTCAGGAAGCAGCCCGAACTCGACCTGTTCCATCCCTGGGACGTGACGAGCGAACAGGCGGCCAGGCTCGCGCTCGAGTGCGAGGCCGCCGCGCTCTCGACCGACAAGCGCATCACCAACAGCGAAGGCGCCGGGGTCTCGGCCCAGCAAAGCCATTTCTTCAGCGCGCACACGCACGGTTTCCGCGGTGGCTACGCCAGCTCGCGCCATTCGATCTCCGTGGCGCCGATCGCCGGCAAGGGCGACGACATGCAGCGTGACGCCTGGTACAGCTCGATGCGTTCGGCCGACGAACTGGCCGCGCCGGCCGCAGTGGGCCGATATGCCGCCGAGCGCGCGTTGAGCCGCCTCAAGTCGCGCAAGATCAAGACGACCGAATGCCCGGTGCTGTTCGAGTCGCCGCTGGCTGCGGGCCTGCTCGGCGGGCTGGTGCAGGCTGTGAGCGGGGGTGCGCTGTACCGCAAGAGCAGCTTCCTGCTCGATTCGCTCGGCAAGCAGGTGCTGCCCAAGCACATCGACGTGGCGGAAGACCCGCACGTGCTGCGCGGCAAGGGCAGTGCGCCGTTCGACGACGAAGGCGTGACCACGCGGGCACGCAAGGTGATCGATGCCGGCCGGCTCGAAGGCTATTTCCTCAGCACCTACTCGGCACGCAAGCTTGGCATGAAGACCACCGGCAATGCGGGCGGTTCGCACAATCTCACGCTGCGCTCGCGCCTGACCAAGGCTGGTGACGATCTCGACGCGATGCTGGCCAAGCTCGGCACCGGCCTGTTCGTGATCGAGCTGATGGGGCAGGGCGTCAACTACGTGACGGGCGACTACTCGCGCGGCGCCAGCGGCTTCTGGGTGGAGAAGGGGCGCATCGCGTTCCCGGTGCAGGAGATCACGATCGCCGGCAACCTCAAGAACATGCTGATGGGCATCGAGGCGGTCGGTGCCGACGCCTACAACTACGGTGCCAAGACCACCGGTTCGCTGCTGGTCAACCGGATGAAAGTGGCTGGGAGCTGACCAGCGCGGCCCTGACACGCTCGATCACCCGCAGATAGGGGCTCGCGAAGCCCTCGGGTGCTTCGTCCGGCGCCAGCCAGCGAAAGCGGAACACCAGGCCATCTTCCTCGGGGCTGCCGACCGCAACGTGGTCGAAACGCTCTGGCAACGGCGCGTGGCTGCGCATCAGGTACAGGTGCCACAACTGCGGATGGGCGCGCGCGTTGCCTTCGATGCCGGCATCGCAATGCCGATCCATCGTGCCCAGCGCCTGCAGTTCGCCGTCGTACGCGATGCCCGATTCTTCCAGCAACTCGCGCCGCACCGCGTCCTCGGGCGCTTCGCCGGGTTCCACCGTGCCCTTGGGCAACTGCATGCCGCCATCTGCCGGGTGGTCGAACACCAGCAGCCGGCCGCGCGCATCGACCAGGCAAGCGCACGCCTTGAGGATCGGCCGGGTCGTCATGCAGCGCCGGAGAGCGCCGCCTTCACTGCGGCACTGACCTGGCCCATGTCGGCCTTGCCGGCCAGCTTGGCCTTGACCGCGCCCATCACCTTGCCCATGTCGCCCGGGCCCTTGGCGCCGAGTTCGGCCACGATGGCCTTCACTTCGGCCGCCACCTCGTCGGCGCCCAGGCGCTGCGGCAGGTAGACCTCGAGCACCTTGATTTCGGCCGCTTCCTTGTCGGCCAGGTCAGCGCGGCCGCCTTGCGTGAAGGCCGTGACCGAGTCCTTGCGCTGCTTGACCAGCTTGTCGACGATCGCCACGACCATCGCGTCGTCGAGCTCGATGCGCTCGTCGACTTCCTTCTGCTTCAGCGCGGCCAGCAGCAGGCGGATGGTGCCCAGGCGCTCGGAATCCTTGGCGCGCATGGCGGTTTTCATGTCTTCGGTGATCTGTTGCTTGAGGCTCATGGTTTTCTTCTTTCTTTTCGGCGGACAAAAAAACAAAAGCCGCGGCAGGTTTCCCCGGCGCGGCCCGTAGCTACCGGCTCGTGCCGGCAAACGCTGCTTAGTACAGCTTCTTGGGAAGCTGCATGCTGCGCACGCGCTTGTAGTGGCGCTTGACGGCAGCGGCCTTCTTGCGCTTGCGCTCGGCGGTCGGCTTTTCGTAGAACTCGCGGGCGCGCAGGTCGGTCAGCAGGCCGAGCTTTTCGATGGTGCGCTTGAAGCGACGCAGTGCGACGTCGAAGGGCTCGTTTTCTTTAACGCGGATGGTGGTCATTGATGAATCGTTGAACTGAATTTGGCTCGGGGAGATCGAGGCCCCGGGCCGGGGTTCCTCAACTGAAAATCTTGTGGCCGTTGAGGGAAGGCCGAAGTTAGCCCGAGATTATAGCCCACCCCAGGCTTCGCGCATCTCATAGCGCTTGGGCGCAGGCGTGCGCGCTCGCCCAGGCCCACTGGAAGTTGTAACCGCCTAGCCAGCCGGTCACGTCGACCACCTCGCCAATGAAATACAGGCCGGGTTGCTGCTTCGATTCCATCGTCTGCGACGACAGCTCACGGGTGTCTACGCCGCCGGCCGTGACCTCGGCCTTCTTGTAACCCTCGGTGCCGGCCGGGGTGATCTGCCAGCGCGCGATGCGCTCGGCCAGCGCGTTGAGGGCGCGGTCGGCCGCCTCATTGATCGGGCGCTGCAGCGCGGCGTCTTCGCCAACCCAGGCATCGGCCAGGCGCGAGGGCACCAGCGTCGCCAGTTCGTTGGCAATGCGCTTGCGTGAGCGCGCCTTGGCGTCGCCGAGCGCCTCTGCCACGTCGATACCCGGGGCGAAGTCGATCGTGAGCGGCGTACCTTCCTTCCAGTAGCTCGAGATCTGCAGCACGGCTGGGCCCGAGAGGCCGCGGTGCGTGAACAGCAGGTCTTCGTGGAAGGCCATGCGCTCTTTCTTCGCGCCGGTTTCGATCTGAACCGGCAGTGCCAGCCCGGCCAGGCCCGCATACGGTGCCCAGCCTTCGCCGGCAAAGGTGAGCGGCACCAGCGCCGGACGCGGTGCAACGACATTCAAGCCGAACTGGCGCGCGATGCGGTAGCCGAAGTCGCTGGCTCCGAGCTGCGGGATCGACAGGCCGCCCGTGGCGATCACCACACGGGCTGCTTCCACAGGGCCTCGACTGCTATCGATCTGATAGCGACCTGCACCCGCCTCGCCTTCGCTGGCGTCCGAAAACGCCAAGGAACGCACGCTGCACGGCTGCCAGTGCGTGACGCCGCCCGCGGCGCATTCGGCCAGCAGCAGGTCGATGATTTGCTGCGACGGCCCATCGCAGAAGAGCTGGCCCTTGTGCTTTTCGTGGTGCGCGATGCCGTGCCGGTCGACCAGCGCGATGAACTGCTGCGGCGTGTAGCGCGACAGCGCCGAGCGGCAGAAGTTCGGGTTTTCGCCGACGAAATGCTTCTGCGGCGCGCGCGGGTCGAGGTCGCGGTTGGTGAAGTTGCAGCGGCCGCCGCCCGAGATGCGGATCTTTTCGCCGATGCGCTCGCTGTGGTCGACCAGCAGCACCTTCAGCCCGCGCTGACCGGCCTGCGCGGCGCAGAACAGTCCGGCGGCACCTGCGCCGATGACGACGACGTCGAAAGAGGCGGCGCTCAACGCGTGGTCGCGCCGTCCGCCGTGATGATCGGCGGCGGGTTGTATTTGAGGTGGCCCACGTAGCGAAGCGGCTGGGTTGCGGGAATCGACGGCACGTCGCCCTCGCGCATGTGCAGCAGGTCGGCCGGACTGACCCAGCGCGGGTCGGCTGCGGTGATCGGCAGGCCGGCCTGCTTGTAGGCTTCGAGCACGAACTGCGAGCAGAAGAACTGGTCGTTGCGGCTGCCGCCCAATTGCACCATGGCCATGCCGCTGACGCAGAAGTTGCTGACGGCAGACGGGATCAGCGGCAGCTCACAGACGCGGCGGTTCAGCACAAAGGGCGCGTCGAGCAGCACGCCGACGGTGTTGTAGCGGGTGCCGACCTGCGACAGGGCCCAACTGCGCAGGCGCTCGACATGTTCCGCGTCGATGCCCGGAGCGCGAAATGCCACCACCATCTGCTCTTCGGCGATTACCTCGTCGAGGCTGCGCGCCCGCACGCCGCTGCCGACCGCCTCTGCGATGCGGCCGTCGCCGAGGTACAGCACGGCATGGCTCACCGGCGAAAAAGTACCCAGGCGGATGCCGAAGGAATTGAGCGTGGCGACCGAAGTCAACAGGATGTCGCCCGGCTGCAGTGCCGAAGCCGCGACCAGTTCACCGCCGTTGCCCGGCGCAATCGCCGAACTCTGCACGCGCAGGCCCAGCTGCGTGTCTTTCACCGGCAGCTCGACGCGCGAGGCGCAACCGGACAGGGCAAGCGCCATGGCGGCGAGTGCCATGCGGGAAACATCGCGGAACCTGGGGGTGGGCAACATCATCCTTTCCACACGAACGGAAACTTGAGCTGCTTGAAGAAGCCGTTCGGGACGTAGTCGCCGACCACGCCGTACCGCTCGGGCCAGAGCTTGGTGCTCTTCACGGCCGTGCCGAACAGGTAGTCGAGAAAGGCGTAGTGCGCCGCATAGTTCTTGTCGATCGCCTCGTCGTCCTGGCTGTGGTGCCAGTGGTGGAAGTTCGGCGTCACGATGATGTAGCGCAGCGGCCCGAGCCGCACGCTCACGTTGCAGTGGTTGAACACTGCCTGGAAGCCGACGATCACGATGTACGCGTCGATCACGTCCTTGCTGAAGCCGAGCACGTAGATCGGCGCCAGCACCAGCGTGCGCGTGATCAGCAGTTCCAGGATGTGCTGGCGCGAGCCGGCCATCCAGTCCATGCTCTTCACGCTGTGATGGACGGCATGCAGGCGCCACAGCAGCGGCACCTCGTGGTAGCTGCGATGCGTCCAGTACTGAACCAGGTCGGCCACCAGCACGATCAGCAGCACACCGGCCCAGAACGGCAGGTTGGCGATCCAGCCGCGAATGCCGTCGTTGGCGGCCCAGCCGAACAGCTTGTGCACCAGCAGGTTGGTTGCCAGCAGCACGAAGCCCACGATCATGTGGTTCACGATGAAGTGGTGAAAGTCCGTTTGCCACTCGGCGCGGAACACCGGCTGATCCTTGCGGTGCGCGAACAGCTTCTCGATGAAGATGAAGATCAGCGAGGAGCCGAGCAGGTCGAGGATGAACCAGTCGAGCCCGATGTAGGGCGTGTTGTCCGGGAAGTTCGGGTCCACGTCCACCTTGTGGCCGCCCAGCAGCGCAGCCGCCGCCACCAGCAGGAACGCGAACGATGAGAGCCAGCGCGAGCGGTTGAACAGGATGTTGACCAGCGCCAGCCCACCCGCGATCACCAGCGCCGTGAGCAGCACGTAGCGCATCACGTCGACGTTGTAGCTCTTGCGCAGCTCGGGCGTGGTCAGGTACTGCGGAAAATGGAAGGCCAGCACGCCCAGAAAACACAGGATCGCCAGACTCAGCGCGATGGTGCCCGTGACCAGGCCCTTGCCGCGCGCCAGCTCGCCATGGCTGGCGGTGAATTCGTTGAGTTTGTCGAGCATCCCGGCCCTCGTCGCGTTGTTGTTTGAACTGCCCGGGATTTTAGGTGGCTGTCGGACGTATCCGACAACCTCGCACCGGCCATTCGGCCAGTTTCGTTCGATGGGTTTCAGGTGCCGAAGCGGCCCGCCGGCAGCTGCGCGGCGGCCAGGCCTTGCAGCACATCCCCCACGACGATCACCGAGGGGCTTGCGAGCCCGGCCTCGGCGATGCCGGCCTGCAGCCGGGCCAGCGTGGTCACGATGTGGCGCTGGTGCGGCAGGCTCGCATGCTGGATCACGGCCACGGGCGTGGCGCCCGGCAGGCCGTGCAGCAGTTCGCCCTGGATATGGCCGGCGCCGGCCACGCCCATGTAGATCACCAGCGTGAGCCGCGCGTCGCGCGCGGTGGCGGCCAGCGCGCGCCAGTCGGTCGGGTCTTCGGCGGCGCCCGCACCGGTCTTGGCATGGCCGGTGACGAACACCACGCCCTGCGCGTGGTCGCGGTGCGTGAGCGGCACCCCGAGCGAGGTGACGGCCGCGAGGCCGGCGGTGATGCCGTTGACCACGGTGCATTCGATGCCCGCTTCGCGCAGGTGCTCGACCTCTTCGCCGCCGCGCCCGAAGATGAACGGGTCGCCGCCTTTGAGGCGCACCACGGTCTCGCCTTCGCGCACGGCCGTGATCATGAGTTTTTCGATGAAAGCCTGGGGTGTGCTCTTGCAGCCGCCGCGCTTGCCCACGTGCACGATGCGCGCATCCGGACGCGCATAGCCGAGGATCGCGTCGTTCACGAGGTCGTCGACGAACAGCACCGTGGCCGCGTGGATCGCCTTGACGGCCTTCAGCGTCAACAGATCCGGGTCGCCGGGGCCGGCGCCCACAAGGGTGCAAGTGCCGTGATGCGAAACGAGGTTGTTCATAGCCGTGCTGCCAATTCGAGGACGTGTTGCACCTGCTGCGCGATGGCCACCGGCACCGGCAACTCGCCGGCCAGCACGCGGCGCGTGTAGCCGGCCGTGGTGGCGATGTCGATTTCCTTCGGCAGGCCTTCCACCTCGGCGAGCGTGCCGGACTGTTGTGCCTGCAGGGCGATATGTTGGCCTCGCACGAAACCGTCGACCTGCGCCGTGCGGCGCGGGTCGGCCACGCTTTCGCCTTCCAGGCCGCGCGAGAGCAGGGCGGTCGTACCGGTGAGCTCGAAGGTCGCAGCCATCGATTTCGCGTATTCGGGATGGGTGTAGCTCGCGATCACGATACAGGGGCCGTCGGTCGGCCGCATCAGCTTGACCACACTGTGCGCCGGGTTGCGCAAGCCCACCACGCGGCGCACGTCGAGCAGGCGTTTCAGGCCCGGGCTCAACAGTTCGGTCGGCGCGAACGCGACTTCGCCATTGGCTATCTTCCGGATGGCCGTCAGCGGCTGCACATCCAGCGCCGCGAGCACATTCGATGCGAGAACCCGGGTCGATTCGGTGGCCGCGCCATGCACCAGCACCGGCAGCCCTTCGCGTGCCAGCAACAGGGCGAGCAGCGGCGTCAGCACCGGCAGCTTGCGCGCACCGTTGTAGCTGGGCAGCACGATCAGCGGGCGATCACCGGCCGGGAAGCGGTTCAGGCGCACATGGGTCGCATCGAGGAAGCCGGCCATCTCTTCGGGGGTTTCGCCCTTGATGCGCATCGCCAGGCAGAAGCCACCGATTTCGAGATCGGTCACGCTGCCGTCGAGCACCTGGCCGAACAGGTCCGTCGCCTGTTCGCGCGTGAGTGGCTTCGCGCCGCGTGCGCCGCGGCCGATTTCCTTGATGTATTGACTGATTCCCATGGGTGCGCGGATTGTCCCGCAAGGCTTATGCCGAAATCCGAACCCGCTTATGCCGGCCAAGGCTGCCCTCATGGTGCGACCTCTGCCGTTTCGGGGGCGGACGCACGCACCATGCGCTGCAGTTCCGGAATGCAGGAGCCGCAATTGGTGCCGCATTTCAGCGCGCCCTGCAGTGCGACGAGGCGCTCGCGGTCGTTGCCGGTGCAACGGGTGAGCTGCTCGCCGATGGCCGTCTCGGTCACGCCGAAACAACTGCAGATGGTCTTGCCGCGCGCGGCAATGCCGACCGGCGCGGTCGCACCCGGGCGCAGCAACTGGCGGCCGTAGGCCTGCGCGGGCAACTGATCCTGCAGCAAGGCCTTGATCCACGCCTCGGCGCGTATGTCGCCGCCCAGCAGAAAGCCTTCAAGGTGCGCCTCCCGGCCCTCGCCGCCGGTGCGCAGCAGCCGTGCCGCACGGCGCTGGCCGTGCCGGACGTCGGCGTAGCGCAGGGTCTCGGGGCTGGCAAGGCCCAGCAGCTCCTCGATCTGCTGCAGCAGCGCGTCGGGCACTGCTTCGTGTGCAGCAGCCCTGAACAGCACCCCCGTGCGCTCGGCCACCCCACTGGAGAGGGCCGCCCCGGTACCGAACGGCACGCAACTGGCAAAGGCAAACGAAGGCATCAGGGCGCGCAGCGCCTGCGCAGCCGCCAGAGCCCGATCCTGCGGCAGCCAAGCCGCAGCCAGCAAGCTCCACGGCAGCTCGGCCTTGAGGATCTTCACCGCCGCGTGCTTGAGCTCGGGCTGCTTGGAATCCGGGCAGAAGGCGGGACTCGTCAGCGCGTTGATGCCGGCCAGGCGCTCGCCCGTGCTGGAGCGCCCGCTCAGGTGCTCCTCGCCCCAGTGCATC
>NZ_JASZYU010000007.1 GCF_030316825.1 Variovorax fucosicus
GTGTGTCGCACGAAGCCACTCTTATACGAGTACGCCAATTGCGGCGGGATCGAACTCTTTCATAGCGTAGCCAGGGTTGGCGCCTACCTTCTCTGTCCAGTGGATATCGCATATTGGGACTCGTCCGACAGCGATCAGATCGAACTCCTCGCACTCCGTCCGATCGACCAATGGGTCGAGGCTTGCGGCTTCGGAGCGCTCTCCGCCTGTGTGTGCTGAGGAACTCGTTGTTATGTCCAATAGCATCGACGCTGATGGTCGGCGCCCCCAAGGGCTTTTTCGCCCATCCGGTGATGGTTGAGGCCGTTTTCGCCATGCCACGTTCAAATGACTCCACGCGGCAGGCGCGAAACAGAACGTCATTTGGGGTCGAGGACACTTTGAAAGGCTCCACTGGGAAATGACCCGACATTCACAGGAAGAACATCGAGAAAGGTTCGCCGCTTCTCGAGCAACTTGGCGGTCGATCTTTCGATCATCTTGAGGAGCCGCCAACCGCCCGCATCTCATCCCGCCGGATATTCGATGTCGGAGGCAACCTTGCCGCCCCCGAACGACCAATCTTCCATTACGGTGTTCGCCGAGAGGCGGACGAAAACATCGTCCGGCGACAGGCCTGGTAATACCGAAAGCTTCTCCACGAGACGGGCCACAAACGCCTTCTTCTCATCACGCCGCCTTGCGTCGGACTCGATGTTGATGAGGATGAAATCGTCACTTCGCTCGCCGTCGATCCCAAATCGTCGATCGTATATAAGCGTCCCGGGCTCCAACTGTTCGATGATCTGGAACATGTCGTTCTCAGGCATGAGATAAGCCTCAACGAGGGCTTCATAAATGCTCTGTGATAGCTGCTTGATGTATTCTGAAGACTTACCCTTCAGCATAGTTACGCGAACGAGTGGCATGGTTTTTTCCTTTTCTGTGGTTTGGGGATGAATTGGCGAAAAACGAACATCAGAGTGGCACGCCTATCTGGCCACGATGGTTTGAACAGCTATTCCTCAACGCTGAAGCTCACGCCGGCGTGCCGCCTCAATCGCTCGACCAGGCTGCCGCGCAGCGCAGCGCCAGGGGTCCAGATGCCACCTGGCACATCCGGCGCACCCATCAGAGCGATCGCCGTTTCAGCGAGCATTTTTGATGACGCGCCATAACCGGGGTCGATATCGCCCTTCACTGACGTGCGCACCTTCCGCCCGTCCGCTCCGATTCCGATGAACAGGATGTCGTAAAAGCCGGCCTCACGCTCATCCTTAGTCGGCCCCTCGCCGGGCTTGGGCAGGAGGCTCATATCCCCTACGCTCGGTATTTCGCCACCGCCAACCACCATCTCGTCGTAAAGGAAATCCCTGCCATAAGGATGACCCATCAAGAGGTTCGAGCGATGGACGTTCTTGGTATCAAGCGCCGCCATGATGAACGGCCCAACGGGCCCCACGTCGGGGTCATCTCTGACCGCGTCGCCTGGAGGTTGGGTTGGCCCCTCGAAGCCAGGCGTTAAGCCAAACGGGCTCATAAAGACCGCGCGCTGCACAGCATCGTTTTGAACCGCCGCCATTGTGGCCATCACACTCGCGACAGAGCCCCCCGAAGGGCCGCCTTGCATGGCCCGCAGCCGAGCTTTCACGTGCGGCGCGGGGGCGCCCAGCGTCGCCTTAGCCGTCTCTTGGGCGTAATAGACTCCCAGCTCGAACACCAGCGAATCGAACCCGCATGAGAATAAGATCCGTGCGCCAGACGCCTTCGCCGTCGCCTCGTGCGTATCGATCATCTGACGAATCCAGGCGGGCTCGCCACACAAGTCTAAATAATCGACCCCAGCAGCAGCGCAGGCGGCCACCAAGTTTGAGCCGTAGAACTGATAGGGTCCGACGGTCGAGACAATCGCCTTGGTCCGCGCGATCATCGAGGCGAGTTGAGCCGGGTCGTTCGCGTTGGCCTCCACCAGCGGCATGTCCTTCGGCGCCCCGAGCTGATCGCGCACCTCTGCCAATTTCGCTTGGCTGCGACCGGCCATGGCCCACTTCACCTTACCGCCCACGCCATAGTGCCGCGCGTAATGCTCCGCGACGAGTCGGCCGATGTAGCCGCTCGCCCCAAAGACAATAATGTCGAACTCCGCCGCCGGGTTCATGGCAGGCTCCCTCTAGCTAATCGCATGTGCTCTTCGCTCCAATTTGCCCGAGCTGGCAAGCATTCCTCGCAGGCGTCATCGGGGCGCCCCATCGCGAAATGCCTCACCAAATCGGTTTAACTTTACAACCACCGCCCAGATGGTACTCTGTCTGGTTTATTTTTGCAACTTACGGCTTGAATACGAATTGATGCAAACCACGACACCACAGTGACTTCGGCGCTGTCGGAACTTGGATCGTCTATAGCAACAAGCCGCTGGCATGCACACACCGGCATGAAGGAGTGAGATGAAGGGCAAGCGTACAACGCTGGAAACCAGCACTTGCGCGATCGCGCGATCCCTCGAGACAATTGGTGACTGGTGGTCGCTGCTGATTGTTCGTGACGCTTTGGCGGGAACGCGGCGTTTTGGGGAGTTTCAGCGGAGCTTAGGACTAGCAAAGAACATCTTGACCACGCGTCTGCGGAAGCTGGTGGCCTGCGGCGTTCTCACCACGGCACCCGCCTCCGATGGATCCTCCTATAGAGAGTATGTCTTGACCGAGAAAGGTGAACGGCTCTACCTAGTGGTCGCCTCGCTTTGGCAATGGGGAGAAGAATTCTGTTTCCCTCCCGGGCAACTCTCCTACGATCTGGTGGACCGACAAACCCACGAAAAACTCCGCCCACTTGAGTTGAAGTCACAGGACGGCCGCACGCTCGGCCCGCACGACTTCGTTTCGCGCGCGCTCGAACGAGGAGACAGAGATCCTTCTTCAACCGCGCTGAGTCAAGGGGATCCGCCAAGAAAATGAGCGCCTGACTCACGAGCAATCGAAGGCAAAATTTGCTCGAGTCGCGGGAATTGGAGGTTAAGGCACTGTTGAACCCGCGACATACGCAATGTCGTCACCCGGTAGACGTTGAACCAACTGAGCGCTGCCGAACTCGAGCGTGTCGGCCGGCATCACTTTCACATCGTGGCCCATCGTGCGCAACCCTTGCACGCATTCGGTGGGCATCGATGCTTCCACGATAAGTTGTCCCTCGGCATCGATGCGCCAGCGGGGAGCATCCGAACTCGCCTGCGGATTAAATGTAAGCGCGCGGCGAACACATCTTGACGAGGGCCGCGCATGCGGCGGTGAGCGCGAGGGGGTGCTCAGCTCTGCTGCCAGCGATGCGGCAACAGTTCGTCGATCCGGCTGTGCGGCTGCGTTGGCAGGCGCAAGAACACATCTCTCAGATAAGCATGCGGATCGTGCCCATTGAGCTTGGCTGACTGGATCAAGCTCATGACGGCGGCAGCGCGCTGCCCTGCACGAAGGCTGCCGGCGAACAACCAGTTGTTGCGACCTACGGCGATCGGCCGGATCTGGTTCTCCACCCAGTTGTTATCGGCTGGCAAGTTGCCGTCGTCCAGGTAGCGCGTCAGCGCGGCCCAGCGCTTCAGGCTGTAGTTCAACGCCTTGGCTGTCCCTGAACCTTCCGGAACCTTGAGCCGCTGCGCGATCATCCAGGCTTGCAGCCCCTCGGCGATCGGTCGACCCCGCGCTTGGCGGATCCGACGCCGTTCATCGGAGTCCAAGTCTTTCACTTCGCGCTCGATCTCGTAGAGCCGAGTGAAGTACTGGATCCCGGCTTCGGCGACCTGGCTCTTGTTGGCCGTGTGCAGTTCGACGAACTTGCGTCGAGCGTGTGCGAGGCAGCCCGCTTCGACGACACCCTTGCCCAGCATGGCCTTGTAGCCGGAGTAGTCGTCACAGACCAGCGCACCGCGCCAGTCGCCCAGGAAGTCCTGCGCATGCTGACCGGCCCGGCTGTCGGCGAAGTCGTAGACCACCGCCTTCATGCCTTCGAAGGCGCCTGGTGTGTAGGCCCACAGATACGCACGGTGAGTCTTGCCGGTGCCGGGCTTGAGCATCGCTACCGGTGTCTCGTCGGCATGCAGAACGCGGTGAGCGAGGATCGCTTCCTTGAGTGCGTCCACCAGTGGTTGCAGGCGCACGCCACAGGCGCCGACCCAGGCCCCGAGCGTCGAACGCGGAATGGCCAGGCCAGCGCGCCCGAAGATCGCTTCCTGCCTGTACAGCGGCAGATGGTCGGCGTACTTGGCGACCATCACCTGCGCCAGGAGGCCGGCTGTCGGGATGCCCTTGTCGATCACCTGTGCGGGCACCGGCGCCTGGATCAGCGTCTGGCACTTCGCGCAGGCCCACTTGCCCCGAACATGCCGCTCGACGGTGAACACGCCGGGAACGTAGTCGAGCTTCTCGGCCACGTCCTCGCCGATGCGCTTGAGGGCGCAGCCGCATGCACAGGTGGTCGACTCGGGTTCGTGGTGAACGTCGACGTGCGGCAGGTCTGCCGGCAGCGCCGTGCGCCGCGGCTGCTGCTTGTCCTCGGTCTTGGGTGGCGAGCGAAGCTGCTTCAGCTCCTCTTCGATGGCGGCCAGGTCGGCATCGAGCGTTTCATCCAGTAGGCTGGCCTGCGCCGCGTCGAGCTTCTCGCTGCTCTTGCCGAAGCGCAGGCGCTTGTACTGCGCGAGTTCGTGGGTAAGCTGATCGACCTTGGTGGTCTTGAACGTGACCTCGCGCGTGAGCGTCTCGATCGAGCGATCCTTGGCCTCGAGCTGGCTTTGCTGCTCTGTGAAGTCCTTGATGAGCCGGAGGGTCACCTCGCGCAGTTGCTCTGCACTGAGGCCCTTCAATTGTTCGGCATCCACCATGAGCACGTATGGTGCCGCGCGACCGTGCGAATGTCATCGGCGTTTGCAGCAATTGCACCGCCGCCCTCCGATCACACCACGGTGATGACGCCCGCTGCACCGACGCGCTGCCAGGGCAGTCCGAGCACGAGTGTGTCGAGCTGCTCACGCGTCATCGCCATCTCCGTGCCCAGGCTTGCGTTAGCCCAGAGGAAGCGGCCGTGGTGCAGACGACGTGCGCACAGCCAGATGCCGATGCCATCGTGCACGAGCACCTTCATGCGGTTCGCCCGCCGATTGGCGAACAGGTAGGCATGGTGCGGATGCGCGGCACCGAACACCTTCACGACGCGTGCCAGCGCCGTCTCGGTGCCAGCGCGCATGTCGATCGGCTCGGTGGCCAGCCACACGGCGTCGACGCGGATCAACGCAGCCACTCGCGCAGCCAGGCTGCGCACGACGAGGCCGACTCGACTGGCCAGTGCACCACCGCAGTGGCGCTGCCCCTCTTAAGCTCGATGCGAATGTCGCGAATCGGTCTCTCGGCTTCGGGCTGCACATCGAGTGCGACGAAGGCTGGCGTCGGCAACTTGGGAACCTCGACCGCCTTCGGCGCCGCCGCCTTGCGATCGTCGGCGCGCCAACGATGCACCACGTTCGCGTTCAGGTTGTACAGCCTCGCGATCGCCGCGGCAGACGCATCCGGTTGGCGGCATGCCTCCAGAACCTCCGCCTTGAACCTCGCGCTGTGCTTGCGACGGGTGGCCCGCTTAACCACACCATCTATTGCGTCCACATCATTCATCGCGGACACGATGCCTGCCGACTCTCAGGCAATCAAGATGACTTCACCGCGCGCTTACGATTAAATCCCTCTACGACGGAATGAATCACCATCTGGACGTGGCCCTGGGATTGCATTTTGGCGCCCATCACACCAAAGGCCATGACGGGCGTCTCGTCCTTGAAAAGGAAGCCCGGCAGGATGGTGTGTGACGAAAGCTTGCCGCCGGCAGCTTCGTTCGCGTGGCCAGGCTGCAAGGTGAAGCCAGCACCGCGGTTCTGCAATGCAATGCCGGTGCCTGGCACCACCAAGCCGGATCCAAATCCGCGGTAGTTGGATTGGATGTACGACACTATCCGGCCCTCCTTGTCGGCAGCGCAGAGGTAGACGGTTCCTGAACTCGTGAGAGCGACTCTGGCTCTGGGCGAGGCGGCCGACGTCTCGATGGTGTTCGCAAGGGCAGTCAGGCGCTGCATGTCCAGGAGGTCGGACACCGACATGCGCATGGTTGCGGGAGCTGAGTTATGTGCGTAGAGGTCTCCGAACGCCATCCGCATCGCTTCGATTTCCAGACGCATGCGCCGCACCGGGCCTGCGGGGAGCACTTCGTAGTCGAGGTGCTCCAAGATGGCATGCGAAGTGACGGGTGGCATGACTGGGCGGCTTGCCGCCATTCGGTCGTGAAACGTTGCAGCGACTCGGCAAGCCCGGCAGCAGCCCGGCCACCGTTGCCAAGGTACGAGCCACCATCGACCGGCTTCTCCGTTTGAACCTGATCAGTCGCGTGGCCAATGCGCCGGTCGCTGTGGACGAGTTGCTGCTCGCGGAGTACCTCAGGCGTGACAAAGACGCTGCCTTCTGATGAGTTGTGTGTGCGGCGTCAGGGGACCGGCGCGGATCGACTGAATCCCTTGCTTCGCCCCACACGCTCGGAAACCGGGTCAAAAACCAATTGGTAACCCGCAACATCTCGCGAAGTGAAGCGACGCTGACGTGGATGCTTGTCTTGTCGCCACTCGCGAGAAGCATTGAAACGTGGCAAGGCAAAAAGTGAAGCAGTGACCGCCATGTCACGACCGTGATCGAGTTGGGCAGTCAGGACGCTTCAGGTCTGCAAGCCGGCAGTTGATCGAACTCAGCGGGACATTGCGTCCCCAGAGATGACCAACGGTGGCCAGGATGTTGGAAAAAGCGATTCGACAACCGCCGACAACGCCATCACACCCAGATCGTCGAGGTGACGACCCATGATCTGCAGGCCGACCGGCCGACCGTCAACAGTCAATCCAATAGGAACCGACGCGGCCGGCGCACCAGTCAAGTTTGCGAGCGCGGAGAAAGCGATCCAGGCGCTACCCGCCTCCACCGCTCTGCCGTTGATGGTGTCGGGCCCGGGGATGTCCAGTCCAAAAGCCGCGCACGCGGTCGTCGGCGTTATCAGGAAGTCATGGTGTTCCATAAAGCGCCAGACCGTGTTCGCGATGCGCTTTCGTTCCATCAGTGCGTGCGTGAAAGTGTCGGCGCTCCAATCGCGCGACAGCAGACTGGCCAGCCAGCCCTGCAGTTCGATGCGTTGTTCGGCTGCCATGCGCCTCAGGCCCTGCCGGTCCGTGTCCATGGCGACAAGGGTTTCGAACACGGCTGAGTAGTTGCCGACATCCGGCTGTACGACTTGGACGACACAGCCCAGCACTTGCTCCAGCCTGTGAACCGCGGCCTCCGTCCTCGCGCGCACTTCGGGATCGACCGCCGCAAAGCCGAGATCCGGACTGAACGCGATCCGAACACGACGCAACGTCTCGACCGGTGGCACCGCCCACTGCAGGATGTCGTTTGGCAGTGAAAACCTGTCCTTCGGCGTCGGGCCAGCGAGGACGGACATGGCAAGTGCGGCGTCGGCCACCGTCCGCGTCATGGGGCCGATGTGTTCGAGCGATTCCCAACTCGATATACCCGGGTGCCGCTCGTCCCGACAACCAGGGTAGGCCGGTACACGTCCCATTGAGGGCTTGAGCCCAAAGATGCCGCAAAGCGCGGCCGGCACCCGCACCGAGCCGCCACCATCGCTGCCGATCGCCAACGGGACCATGCCGGCGGCGACCGCTGCCGCCGAGCCAGCGCTGGATCCACCTGGCGCGAGATCGGGATTCCACGGGTTGCGTGTGGTTGGAAACAGCGCGTTATGACCGAAGGCGCCATAGCCGAATTCTGAAGTGTTGGTTTTGCCAACGATGATGGCGTCCGCCGCACGCAGCCGCTCGACCACAACGTCGTCTTCCTGCGGCACGTGTCCGGCGTAAAGGCGCGAGCCGAAGGTGGTGCGCAAGCCCTTCGTGCAGATCAAATCCTTGATCGCCACCGGCACGCCGGCCAGCGGGCCGACCGGTTGGTTGCGACCCAGGCGCTCGTCGAGCGCTTTGGCGGCCGCGCGCGCACCCGCTTCGTCGAGGGTGCAGAAGGCATGCAGCGACGGATCCAGCGCGGCGATGCAGCGGAAGGTCGCTTCGACCCTCTCCGCGGCGCTCGTGCGTCCGCTTTTCACCGCTTCGGCCATGGATGCTACGGTCATGCCTTTCTTCCCTTCTTGATGACAGGCGCCAGAAAACCCATCAGCATCTCGTGCGACTGTGTGCGATGCGCCGCCTGCCAGTCGTCGGCGAGCAGATCGGTTTCGAAGATGCGCGAAAGCGTCGGGCCGTGAGCCCGGCTGTAGTAAGCCATGCTCACCATCGCAACGTACAGATGCAGCGGGTCGACGCCCGGCCGGAAGAGGCCGATCGCTTCGCCTCGACGCAACAGGTTGCCGATCAAGTCGAGCACCGGCGATGCACCCTCGCGGATCAGCGCCGAGCGCTTGAGGTGCCGGGCCTGGTTCATATTCTCGTAGGCCAGGAGCCGGCGCAACTCGGGCCGCGCGCCGAAGTGCGTGTCGATGAAGTCGAACATCTGCAGGATGCCTGCGGTGGGTGCGAGGGCATCGAAGTCGAGTTGCAACTCTGCCGCCCTCAGCTTGGACAGCACCTCCTCGAGCACGCAGACGTAGAGCGCATCCTTGCCACCGAAGTAGTGGTAAAGCATGCGAATGTTCGACTTGGCGCGGCTGGCGATCTGAACGGTTCGCGCGCCGCTGTACCCCTTGGCGGAGAACTCCGCGATGGCGGCCTTCAGAATGCGCGCGCGCGTGCGGGCCGGGTCGCGCGGAACGATCTTCTTGGCGGAGGCGGATTCGGAATGAGAAGCCATCTGTTCGTTGTAGAGCCCGTCGAGGTTCGTCATGCGCGCAGGTTCGCCAGTGCCGTCAGCAGCTGTTTGGAGTCACTGACGAAGCCGAAGCATTTCTTGACGTTCCACACCGTCGCCTCCGTGCAGAAGGGAGGCGACGACGTGGCGCAGCAATCTTCCAGCATGACGCAGCCGTAGCCCAGGAAGTTTGCATCGGTCAGGGAGTGCAGAACGCACTGGTCGGTGTTGCAACCCGCAAACAGAATCGTCTTCACGCCGAGGTTGCGCAGGATGCTGTCGAGCGGCGTGTCCCAGAAGCCGCTGATGCGGTGCTTGTCGACCCTTATGTCGCTTGGCAGGGGCGCCAGTTCGTCGACGACAGCTGCGGCCCACGAGTCCTTTTCCAGCACGTTGCCTCGACCTTCGGGTAGCGGATCGCCCAAGCCGGTACCCGTACCGCTGTTCTTGTACAGGTGAATCTGGTTCGGCGGCATGTTGGCGAGGTCGGGGCGATTGCCCCAGTTGACCCAGATCACAGGAACTTCGGCGTCGCGCAACGCGGGCAGCACCGCCTGCAGTGGCACGATGGCTGCGCGGTCGGCAGCGAAGTCGCCACCGATGTGGTCGACCCAGCCGCCAGCGGTGCAGAAATCGTTCTGCATGTCGATCACGACGATGGCCGTGCGGCGCAGATCGATCATCACGTTTTGCGGCTCGGCGCGGAGCCGAAGGGCTCTCGGCGCGGGTGCGGGCATCGCCATGTCGACCTCGTTCCGCGTGGCGCGCCAATGGTAATGAGGGGCGATGCCGAGCGGTCTGCTGCCCGATTCTGGCTGGGTTGGCATGGTCAAGGACTCCAAGTTGGTGAGTGAACAAGCACCGCAATGGTGCCGCAATCGGCGCCCGGACGGTGCCTCGATGGATTCGGCCGATATCCGAAACGCTTGCGCGCAGCCACCGCTCCCGGCGTTTGCGCCGAGTGCAAAGGCTGCCGCCGAGCCGATGGCATTGTTCTTGCAAACGCCAGCGCCATTCGTGTCCATTTAGTAATCGTTCAGTTACTTAATCCCATCTACCTAGCGAAAGGAATGCCAATGCCGAGAACTCACTCCTCCCTTGCATCGTTTGCGTGGGCTGCGACCGCCGCGCTCATGCTGGCCGGTGTGGCGCACGCCGCCGATCCACTCACCGTGGGCGTGCTGATTCCTGGCTCCAAATCCGATAAAGGCTGGATGGAGTCAGGCTACGACGGTCTGGCTGCAGCGCAAAAGGCCTATGGCGACAAGATCAAGGTCCAGATGATCGAGAACATCAACTACGCCGACATGGAGCAGGCGCTGGTCAACCTGGCATCCAAGAACCAACTGGTGATCGGTGTCGGCGGCCAGACGCAGGCGGCGGTCACCAAGGTCGCCAAACGCTTTCCCAAGACCAAGTTTTCCATCGTCGGCGGCAACAAGGGCGACACCGTGCCCAACGTGGCTGGCTACGACGTGAAGCAAGCCGAGATCGCGTTCGTTGCAGGCGCTACGGCGGCCATGCTCAGCAAGACCGGCGTGGTGAGCTACGTGGGCGGCATGGAGATCCCGTCGATCGTCAATGCCGGCAAGGAGTTCGGCAAAGGCGCCGCCTATGTCAACCCGAAAATCAAGTACGTGGAGAACTACACCGGAGATTTCGACAACGTCGCGAAGTCGAAGGAAGCCACGCTGGCCGCCATCGCGCAAGGTGCAGACATGCACTATCACATCCTGAACCTGGGGCTGCGCGGCATGGAGCAGGCCGCGAAGGAAAAGAACACGCGCATCATCGGCAGCTACACCGACCGCTGCGGCACCGACCCTCTCTACCCGGCATACAGCATCACTGGCGTGGGTTACCAGGTGGAATACGCAATCAAGGAAGCCCAGTCCGGCAACTGGAAAGCCGGCTACAAGCCGTTCGGCCTCGCCATGGGTCCGAAGGCGTCCGACATGGTGATCTGCGGCGCGACACCCGACATGAAGGCGAAGATCGACGCGATCAAGAAGGACATCGAGAGCGGCAAGATCAAGGTGCTCGAAGGTTGATCCTCTCGTGACGCCGCTGTTGGAACTGTCGGGTATGGGCAAGCGCTTCGGCGCGCACCAGGTGCTCGACGATGTCTCGCTCACGCTGGAGGCGGGCGAGGTGCATTGCCTGCTCGGCGAAAACGGGGCGGGCAAGTCGACGCTGTGCAACCTTGTGTTCGGCGTGCACGCGCCGGATGCCGGGACCATGCGGCTGTCTGGTGCGGACTACCGTCCGGGCCGCCCGGCCGATGCACTGGCACAAGGTATCGCCATGGTCCACCAGCACTTCAGCCTGGTGCCCGACGTGAGCGTCGTGGACAATCTTCTTCTTGGCCAGTCGCGCGGCATTCTGAAGCGCGCGGAGTGTGCCGCGCGCATGCGGGAACTTGGCGAGCGCTACGGCATGCAGCTGGACCCGCACGCACTCGTCAGTGGCCTGTCGGTGGGCGAGCGCCAACGCGTCGAGATCGTGAAGTGCCTCATGCGGGAACCCCGCCTGCTGGTGCTAGACGAGCCGACGGCGGTGCTGTTGCCCGACGAAATCCGCGCGCTGCTGCAGGTTTGCGAGAAGGTCGCAGCAAAAGGGTGCGGCGTCGTGCTCGTCACCCACAAGCTGGCAGAGATCCGCCAGATCGCGCGGCGTGCCACGGTGCTTCGCGCGGGCCGTGTCGTCGCGCGCTCGGACGCTCCGGCGCAGGAGATCCAATCGCTGGTTCGAGCAATGATCCAGCGCGACCTGTCCGATCCCTGCGATGCTGTCCCGGCGTCGCCGCGCCGAGCTGCCACGCCAATTGGCGAAGCCGTGCCGACGCCCGCGCTGATGGTGGACGGGCTGACCGTGCGTGACGCCCAGGGCGTGACCCGGCTGGACAAGTTCACCGTGCTGGTGGCGCCCGGCGAGATCGTCGGTGTAGCCGGTGTTGAGGGCAATGGGCAAGTCGAGTTGGCCGCCGTGCTGTCCGGACTAGCTGCAGCCACCGAGGGCCGCTTTTTCGTGGGCGGCACCGAACTCACCGGCAAGGGCGCCAAGGCTGTCACGGCGGCCGGCGTGGGCATTGTGCCCGAGGACCGGCACGCCTCGGGCTGCGTCGTCGCGATGAGCGTGGCCGAGAACATCCTGCTCAACCGGCTCGGCAACTACCGCCGCTGGGGCCTGCTCGATCGCGCAGCAATGCTGCGCGACGCGCGGGAACTCATGAAGACCTACGACGTGCGCGCAGCGAGCCCCGAAGTGGCATTCGCTGGCCTGTCGGGCGGCAATCAGCAAAAAGCGGTGCTGGCGCGCGAATTGACCACCGAAAGGCTGCGCTTCCTGTTGGCCGCCCAGCCGACCCGGGGCCTCGATGTGGGTGCCGTCGAGGCTGTCTACGGTCACATCGTCGGCGCGTGTGAGCGCGGCATCGGCGTGCTTTTGATCTCTTCCGAGTTCGATGAACTGCTGAAGGTCGCCGACCGTATCGTGGTTCTGTATCGCGGCCGGATCATGGGGCAGTGCGACGCACGCCCTTCGCAGCGCGAGCGCATTGGCGCCTGGATGGCGGGACACACACAATGACGCGAACGAATCTCGCGACGGCCATGCGCGACCAGCGCGCCGTCGCTCTCTCACTGGCTGCCGTGGTGGTCGCGCTGTTGTGCGGTCTGGTTCTGGTGGCGGCCATCGGCGTGCCGATCGCTGATGCGGTGTCCGCGTTTGCCGAAGGTGCCTGGGGCTCTCCCTATGCACTGGCGGCGTCGATCAACCGCAGCCTCGTTTTCGCGTTGGTCGGACTGGGCTTCGTGTTGGCGAACCGGGCCAATCTCACCAACGTCGGCGGCGAGGGGCAGATTGCAGTCGGGGCCATTGCGGCCACAGCCGTCTGCCTGCACGGCGGCGTTGTCGATCTGCCGGCCGGACTGGGCTTCGTACTGCCGATGCTGGCCGCTTGCGTCGTGGGCGGGCTCTGGGGCGCCATCGTGGGCATGCTCAAGATCTGGGTCGGGACGAACGAGGTGATCAGCAGCCTGATGCTGTCGTTCATTGGCGTGTGGATGCTGTATGGCAGCGTGCAGAGCGTGTCGCTGCTGCGCCAGCCCATGACCACCTCGAGCACCTTGCCCGAATCGCTGGATATTCCCGACACGACCAAGCTGCCACTGCTGACCGGCGATGCGGCCATGCCGATGCACGTCGGGATGCCGCTCGTGCTGGTGCTGGCGCTGCTCGCCGCCGTGCTCCTGCACCGCACCGTGTTCGGTTTGCGACTGCGCGCGGTGGGCCTCAATCCCTTGGCGGCGCGCAAGGCCGGCATTGCGATTGCACCCTCGATCGTCGGTGTGTTCTTCGCAGCCGGTGCACTGGGCGGGCTTGCCGGCTCGATGATGCTGCAAGGCGAGCAGTACAGCCTAAGGGCCGGTTTCTCGTCCGGCTACGGTTTCGACGGGCTCGTGGTCGGGCTGCTCGCCCGCGGCTCAGTCACCGGCGTGATCGCCGGCGCGATGCTTTTCGGCTTCATCCGGTCCGGCGGCATCAACATGGAGATGGTCGCCAACGTGCCCAGTTCACTGGTGCTGGTGATTCAGGGCGTGGTCGTCGTGGCGCTGGCAGGTTCGGCGCGGTGGATTGACGGCAGCAAGGGAGGCACCCGATGAGCGACATGTCCGACGGCGCGATGCTCGCCGTCTTCGCGGGCTCGACCCTGCGTCTCGCGATACCGCTGGTGCTCGGCGCCACGGGTGAACTGGTGAGCGAACGCGCCGGCGTACTCAACATGAGCGTCGAAGGAATGATGCTCACCGGCGCCTTTGCCGGGGCCACCGGCGCCGTCGCAACCGGCAGCCCGATGCTGGGCCTGCTGATTGGCATCCTGGCCGTGCTTCCTGTGGCCTTGCTGCAGGCCTTCCTGAGCATCACGTTGCGCGCCAACCAGGTCGTGACGGGCATTGGCATCAACATCCTGATGCTGGGCGCGACCACGCTCGCCTACCGAGAGATTTTCGGTGGCCGCTCGCGCGCAGAGGTTCCCGGCTTTGACAAGTGGCATCTGCCCCTGCTGTCTCAGATTCCCGTGTTCGGCGAAGCGGTGTTCAGCCAGGTGTGGCTGGTGTACCTGGCACTCGCGCTCGTCGCCTTGTTGGCATGGGTGCTGCGCACCACCGCGATCGGCCTTGCGGTGCATTCAGCCGGCTCGGAGCCGAAAGCGGTCGAGAAGTCCGGCATGTCAGTGATGGCGGTGCGCTACGGCGCCGTTCTGTTCACCGGTGTTCTTTCAGCGATCGGCGGATGCTTCCTGTCGATCGGCGACATTCACACGTTCACTGAGGGCATGACGAGCGGCGCCGGCTACTTGGCCATCGCCGCCGTAATTTTTGGCAACTGGAAGGTGGGCCGCATGCTCCTGGCTTGCTTGTTGTTCGGTGGGACCACGGCCTTGCAATTTCAGCTACCAGCCTTCGGTATTCAGCTGCCGAATGCGCTGTTGATCATGCTTCCCTATCTGATGGCGCTGCTAGCCGTCGGTGGACTCGTCGGCCGGCAGAGTTCACCCGCGTATCTGACGCAAGCATATGTGCGCTAGGGCGAATGCTCGACCTCTGCTGTTGTGGCGCTAGGCACCCAGCGAGAGCTTGAACGAGCCAAGTTGCGATGCGTCGTTCGTATAGGCGTCGCAACGACAGCCAACAAGCGCGTCGCGCAGCTGCTCGATCTTCTCGATGACCACCGGCTTCATCTCCAACTTGTTCGCACGGAAATAGTCGGAGACGTTGAATGCATCCTGTGCCAGCTGGCCGGAGACCGCGAGACGCAGTGTGTTGGCGCGGCCACGGGTCAGGTGCTGCTCGTCGCGCGTAACGCGGTAGCTCGGACACATCGTGCCGGCGTCGAACTTGCGGCAGTGCCCGTTGTTGTTGCACATCTCGACAGCCTTGGCAAAGCCGCAGGTGACGTCACCGCCCGTGCCTGGCGCCGTCGTGACTTCGGTGACTGGGTCGGCCTGCACGCTCCAAGCTGACCAGTCCAACACCGGCTGGATGGGAATGCGCTTGTAAGGCTTGGGCGGCCCGGGAGGGGCGAACCGAAAGAGAGACCCGTCGTCCATTTTCGGCGTGTCGATGGTCTTGCCGGGGTTGAACAGGCCCGTGGGATCGAACTGGCCTGCCGGATCATTTCGCAACGGGCCGCGCCGATAAAGCCTGCGAAGAATGCTCGCCAGCGCGGACGAATTGGGCCGAAGAGCATGAAGCAGGTGCGATTCTCTGAAGGGAGCCTGCCGTGAACCCGGCGGCGGAGGTCGACATTATTGGCTAAGGGGGCGAGCGGCTACACAGGCCGACTCGTCGCGGAACACTTCGCGCGGCGCTATGGCGTGGGCGGTAAGGTGAAGTGGGTCATGGCCGGTCGCAGCCAAGCCAAGCTGGCAAAGGTGCGCGATCAGTTCGGGGCGCCGAAGGACACTCTGCTGGAGGAGGTCGACGCGAACGACACGGCTCTGCTCTCCGCGATGATCGAGCGAACCAAGGCTATTGTCACGACCGTTTGCCCCCATCTTTCCACCTCTACCGGAGAGACGCTGACCTCAACGAACTTTCCCGCGATGCACCCAAAACGTTGCGCCGTGCTTTACCCGGCCTGCCAGGCATCGTTGGCATGGAGGGCTTTGGACACTGGCCGCATTGGGAGCGGTCTGGAGGGGCGAACGAAATCCTCCTGAATTTATATAGTCTCTCGCATCAGACTAGGTGAGACACGCCCGGCCAGTCCCTGCTGGAGGTCTTTGCACAGACGTTCGGCCAATGTGGGCCGGAAGAAAGTTTTTGAACTGGGTCGGTCCGGCTGCAATCGCACTCAGAAAAATGTCTATCGCGAAGCTGACGATCTGCTGTTGCGTGAGCTTGGCCCGTTTGCGAGGAAGTTGGCGAGCGAGGATCAGTGAAGCGATCCCGTGCTCTACGGTCCAAGCTGCATGTGCAAGAACGTCTAGCCGTTCCTTGGTCCAGCCACTTTCGAGGGCGAGCGCGTGGATTGAATTGGCGAAATAGCTGAAGGACGCGTTGCCGGCATCCTCCAGTTCGCCGTCCCGAACTTCGGCCAGCAGCCGCGGGCCGATCATCAGGTCAAAAAGCCCCTGATGTGCACACGCAAAATCAACATAGCTCAACATCATTTCCCGTGCGCGAGTTGCGGGCGCGGCAACCGAGTCGACGATAAGTTTGCGCTGTTCAGCCAGCTCCCTGAAACCGCTACTGGCGATGGCTGCCAGCAAATGCTCTTTGCTTTTGAAATGTTTGAAAGGGGCTGCCTCTGAAACCCCAAGGCGGCGCCCGATGGCGCGAATGCTCAACTCCGTCGCACCGTTCTCCTCAAACATCTTGCGACCCTCTGTGACGAAGGCCCTACGCAAATCGACACCGCGACGTACCGCTTGTTGAGCCAGCTCGGCGTCGGCGGTGGGTAAATTTCGTGTACTCATCATGGACTTCGTGAAGGTGATCTGACATGGATCTTATAGCGGTGCATGGCCTTGGCACCAAAGGTTTGTCAGATGGACTTGACCCGTTCAGACATGCCGCAATCTACGGGTAAACACTGTTATCATCGTCTAGTAAACGGTGTTAACCTTGTGATGTTGCATTCGCAGCAAGCGATTGCAAGAGCGGCCCGAGAGGACACTTCCAACTGGCCGGCAATCATTGATCTTACGAAGGATTCCTAGAGTCATGACAACAGTCACGTTCGAAAAAGATGGCGCTGTCGGCGTCGTCACGCTTTGCAAGCCGCCCCACAACCTGATGGACAACGCCATGCTGGCGGATTTGTTCACCGCATACACGGCCGCCGTCGACAGCGGATGTCGTGCCATCCTGCTGAGGAGTTCGATGCGTCACTTTTGTGCAGGAGCGGACCTCGACGTGATCTTTGCGGAGCGGCCCGACCAGCAGCGTCTTGTTGCGCTGTGGGCTGCGCTGGAGGATGTGCCGATCCCGATCGTGGTCGCCGTGCACGGCGCCGCCTTGGGTGGTGGGCTTGAACTCGCTCTCATGTGCGACATGATCATCGCCGCCGACACCGCATCGTTCAGCATGGCCGAGGCTTCGATCGGATTGCTTCCGCTCTTGGGCGGCGTGCAGCGGATGGTCCAGCGCGTCGGTCCTGCTCGGGCGAAGGAGCTTGCAATGTTTGGGCGACGCCATGATCCACGCGCCATGGAGCGCTGGGGCGCAATCAATCTGGTCACTCCAGAAGCGGAACTGGGGACGGTTGCCATGTCCTGGGCTCGGCAACTTGCATCGGGCCCCACGGTGGCATTCAAGGGCATCAAGAAGCTGGCCAACTTAACAGTGCGTGAGGGCATCGCTGGCGCGGACGCGAGGCAGACCGAAGTCAACACGTCGATGTGGGCGTCCGCGGATCAGCAACGCGGTCTGGATGCGTTCAATGCCACTGGCAAGCCGGCAACGGCGATTTTTGAGGGTAACTGAGATGGCTGCACCATTGAAAGGTCTCCGGGTCGTCGATTTCACCCGCGTGTTGGCGGGGCCCCACTGCAGTAAGACACTGCGCGACCTCGGCGCCGACGTGACCAAGATCGAGCCGCCGGCTGGCGATGTGGGTCGCTCTGGGGTGCCGCTTGTCGGCCCAATGTCCCTATATTACGTGCAGCAGAACGCCGGCAAGCGAAACATCAGCCTGGACTTGAACTGGCCTGAGGCACGCAAGATTGCGGTGGATCTATGTCGCGACGCAGACGTCATTGTGGAAAACTTTCGCCCTGGCACGCTTGCGCGCTACGGGCTGGGCTATGCGGATGTGGTCAAGTTCAACACCAAGGCGATCTATGTTTCCATGAGCGGCTATGGGCAGACGGGAGTATGGAGAAACCGCCCCGCGTTTGCGCCCACCATTCAGGCTGAAACCGGCCTGACCGAAATCCTCATTGAGCACTATGGCGAAGCGCTCAGTGAAGTTCGCAATGACGCCTGCAGCCACGCGGACGTGTACACCGGCTTGCAGGGAGTGATCGCCGTGCTGGCTGCGCTGGAAGATCGTCACAAGACCGGCCTCGGACAACATGTGGACGTTTCGATGGCGGCCACGATGCTGTCAGTGAACGAGCGGGCTGGTGCACTGATGTCTGGCCTCGACGTCGACGGCGAACCGTACGCGCTCAGCGCAACTGAATCGCCGATCTTCGACCTCCCTGACGGTCGTCGGCTCACCATCGCGTCCAGTCCGATCTTCTCCCCGTCTTTTGTGAGCTACTGCGCCATGATGCGGCGCACTGACCTCTTGAGTGATTCGCGCTACGCCACGGCAACGCTTCGACGAGCGAACCTTGACAGTCTGATGCTGGAGGTCCGGGCCTGGATTCTGACGTTCAGCGACCTGGACGAACTCCAGGCGCAGGTGAGCGAGGCCGGCTTGGCGATTGGCGTCCTGCGGACGACCCAAGAACTTGCCGAATCCGAATGGGCTGCTGAGTGGGGCGCGGTTGTCGACGTGGACGACCGCAACGGAGGCACCGTGCGCATGCCTGGGCCGCCATGGAAGTTCGGGCGTTCCACACTGCCTGCCGCCGGAATTCCCTATTTTCAAGGCGAAAGCAACGCAGAGGTGCTGGCAGAGCAGGGCCTGTCGCCCGCCGCCATCAACGACTTGCATCAGCGGGGCGTCATTCGCCATCGCCGTACTGCCACCGGCTCATTCGACTAAGGAAAACGCAATGGAATACCTGAACCAAACGCATGATATCAATGCGATCAGCTGGGTGACTTCCGCCAATGCAGCCGAAAGTCATTTCCCAGTGCAGAACCTGCCATTTGCCATCTTCCGAAGGAAAGCGTCCGGCGAGCGTTGGCGCGGCGGCGTGGCAATCGGTGACCAGATCCTGGACATCGCGAACGCCTTCCACCGCAATCTCTTCTCGGGTGCCGCGCGAGGCGCAGCTTCGGCGGCCACTCAAGAGGCATTCAACGATCTGTTCGCGCTTGGGCCTTCATCTTGGCGTGCGCTGCGCCACGCGTTGTTCGCGTTGCTGCGGCAGGGTGGACCAAGCGATGCACAAATGTCGACTCTGCGCGAATGCCTAGTTTCGCAGGCCGATGCGGAATACAAGCTCCCGGCGAGGATTGGTGACTACACCGACTACTTCACTTCGCTCGATCACGCGGTGAACTGCGGGCGGCTCTTCGATCCCACAAACGAACTTCCGCCCAGCTTTCGATGGATCCCCATGGCGTACCACGGGCGTGTTTCGACCATTGGCGTAGCTGGGCAGACGTTTCATCGCCCGACAGGGCAGTTTCTGCCCCCCGGCTCGCGAGAGCCGATCTACCAGCCCACATTGAAGCTGGACTACGAATGTGAGTTGGGTATGTTCATCGGTCCTGGCAACCAGTCCGGCGAACGCATATCAATTGAAGATGCAGAGAACCACATTTTCGGCCTATGCATGTTGAACGACTGGTCCGCCCGTGACATCCAGGCTTGGGAGATGAACCCTCTCGGCCCGTTCCACGCCAAGAACTTCGCGACAACCATCTCGCCGTGGATCGTAACGATGGAGGCACTAGCGCCCTACAGGAAGCCGGCGGTGCGCGCGGACTCCGAGCCTCAGCCCCTCTCCTACCTGGACTCCGCCGAGAACCGATCGAGCGGTGCGTTCGATATCCGGCTGGAAGTCTATATTGAAACTGAAGCGATGAGGGCCAAAGGCCGTAAGCCTCCGCTCGTTTCGGCAACCAGCTTCGAGCACCAGTATTGGACCCTCGCGCAGATGGTGACGCACCATGCCGCAGGGGGCTGCGCACTTCGCCCCGGCGATCTGCTGGGTACCGGCACTATCTCCGGGCCTACACGCCTCGAGGCCGGCGCACTCATCGAGCTCGGCTTGGCGGGAAGAGAACCCGTTCAGCTCGGCGATGGAGAGGAGCGCGGATTCTTGGCCGACGGGGATGCGGTCATTTTCGAAGGTCATTGCGAACGAGAGGGCTTCGTACGCATTGGCTTTGGCAGAAATTTCGGAAGGGTTCTGCCAGCAGTCGCACCGTTGATTGACACGACGGCCGCATCACGCGGCAAGACGCCGGAGCATCTCCCGCTGTGAGGTGCTTCGAGCTAGAACTTGTTTGAACGCAGAGGAAGTTCCAATGTGGAGCAAGACTGATTTCGTGCGAAAGCGCGTCCTTATCACCGCGGGAGCGAGCGGACTTGGCCTTGAGATGGCGCGCAGCTTTTACAGCGCCGGCGCACAGCTAACAGTCTGTGACGTTGATCGCGCCGCACTGGCGCGCTTGGACGCCGAGATGCCGACCGTGCACTCGATGTACGCTGACGTTTCCAGTGAGAGCGACGTTGGGGCCCTTTTTGGGTTTGCAGAGCAGAAGATGCGAGGTCTCGATGTACTCGTCAACAATGCAGGCGTTGCCGGCCCCACCGGGCGATTCGAAGATGTTTCTCTGCCCGAATGGGAGCAGACGTTCGCGGTCAACATGACGGGGCAGTTCCTGTGTGCACGTGCGGCCGTTCGGTTGCTGCGAAAGCAAGCTGGTACTAGCATCATCAATCTTTCCTCGGCTGCGGGCCATTTGGGAATGCCAGGTCGCGTCGCCTACAGCGCCTCAAAGTGGGCGGTGATCGGCTTCACGAAGACGCTTGCAATCGAACTCGGCCATGACGGGATCCGCGTGAACGCCGTTTTGCCAGGGGCGGTCGATGGCCCGCGCATCCGGGCAGTCATCCAGGCGAAGGCTCTTGAGCGAAACGTGCCCATCGAAGACGTTTCCAAGGCCTATTCGAGACAGGCCGCGTTGGGCCGCATGGTGAGCGCAATGGACGTTGCAAATATGGTCATGTTTCTTGCCAGCGATGCCGCGGCAAGCGTCACCGGCCAAGAAATGGCTGTCGATGGGCACACGCAGCAACTGAGCTGATCACGGGCAGTGACGGACAGTCGTCTGACGCTCCATCGGCAAGCCCCACCCGCGCATTCAAACCGCAAGAAAAGTCGCCTTTATCCTCTACCACACCAGGTGAACCCTTTGAGCCGTTCCAGAAAAGTAATCATTACCTGTGCCCCCACGGGTGCGATTCACACGCCAAGCATGTCGCCCCACTTGCCAGTGACTGCAGCAGAGATAGCGGAAGCGTCGATTGCCGCAGCCCGCGAAGGCGCGGCAATCCTGCATCTTCATGCGCGAGATCCGGTGGATGGACGCCCGTCGCAGGATCCCGAACTCTTCAAGCCGTTCCTGACGGAAATTCGCGGACAAACAAATGCCGTGATAAATCTCACATCCGGCGGCAGTCCGCACATGACGGTTGAAGAGCGTATGCAGCCGGCAACGTTCTTCAAGCCCGAACTCGCATCGCTGAACATGGGGTCAATGAATTTTGGCTTGTTCCCGATGCTTCAGCGATTTCCTGTCCTACGCCATGACTGGGAGCGTCAGCATCTGGAAAACAGCAAGAATCTGGTTTTCAAGAACACCTTTGCGGACATAGAGCGAATTCTGCAACTGGGTGCGGAGAATGGGACACGCTTCGAGTTCGAGTGCTACGACATCAGTCATCTCTACAACCTCGCACATTTCCTGGACCGTCAGCTTGTCAAAGGGCCGCTTTTTATCCAGTCTGTTTTTGGCATCCTCGGTGGTATCGGCGGGCACGTCGAGGACTTGATGCACATGCGTCGTACCGCCGATCGCTTGTTCGGAGATTCCTATCTGTGGTCGATTCTGGGTGCGGGACGCAACCAAATGACGCTGGCGACGATTGGCTTGGCCATGGGCGCCAACGTGCGTGTCGGTCTGGAGGATTCTCTCTGGCTTGGCCCTGGAAAGCTTGCGGAGTCCAGTGCGGCGCAAGTTCGCAAAATCCGCAAGGTGATCGAGGCACTCGATCTGGAGGTCGCAACGCCGTCTGAAGCCCGGCAACTTTTGGACCTGAAAGGGGCTAGCAACGTGGGATTCTGACAGTCGGTGAACCTCTCGAAGTTGCCCTTGAGCACCCATACGGCCAGCAGCGCGAGTAGTGCCAGCACCCCAAGCCATTGCATTGATGCGGCCTAACCGATCGCCGCCGTCAAACCGATTGCGATCGATGCCATCGCGAACTGGTCGAATTAGCCGCCGGCGTTGACGATGCCCGTGGATAGCCCACGCTTGTCCGCCGGCACCAGCCGGGTGCTCGCCGCCATCAGCACCGACGGACCGGCCATGCCGGCGCCCCCCGCCGCAAACACGCCTATGCCGAAAATTGGGCCGGTAGTAGATGTCATCAGCAGCGTAGAACCCGTTCCGATCACGGCGAGGAGCACGCCTACGAAGATCACCCTCCCCGTGCCGATGCGTTCATCAACGGTGCCTCTGAAGGGCTGCGTCGAGCCCCACCACAGCTGCCCGAAAGCAAAGGCCAAGCTGATCCTGCCCACACCCAGCCCAGTCGATGTATTCATCGCGGAAAGGACAGACCCATCGCCTGACGCACACCTATCGTGAGGGCGAATGTGCCGGCCGCTACCAGCAGCCAGACGGCGTGGCGCGCAGGCCCGCATCCGACTCCCGCAAGGTTCTTGGCGATTTCACTCATCGGAGTCCTTCTTATCCTTGCACGCCCCGTCTGCATTGCGGAGTAGTTCGATGCTCTCGTTGATAAGCAAATGCAACTGAAGCACTCGCTCTGTGCCGAGCATCGAGTTGAGTTCCTGTTGAGCAGAACGCCAACCTCGCTGTGCCTCGGCGAATTTTTTTTGGCCCGCCTGGGTGATGGAAACCAAACGACTGCGGGCATCGACCCCTTCGGTCTGTGCTAGCCAGCCCGCCGCCGCCATCGGTTTGAGGTTGCGCGTAAGCGTGGAGGCGTCCATGTTGAGTCTGTCTGCCAAGTCAGTAGGTCGCAGCGGCCCGCCATGCATGACATGCGTGAGCAGCGAGTACTGCGTGGTCTTCAGACCGGTTGCCACGAGATGCGAGTCGTAGAAGCGCGACACGAGGCGCGTCAGTCCCCGCAACCTGAAATTTGTACAAGCCTGCGTCTTTGTTGTGCGATCCATGGAGACCATTGTAAGTACAATTGATGTATATGCAATCTTATGAATCTAGTTCGATGCGAAACGCAATGGCCCGATGGAGCGATCTCGAGAACGCGGTTGAGGAGAAGCCGAGTGCCACCCCTTCCCCTTCAGGCAACGCATCGTTCCACTATGCAGTTCGAATTTGCACCCGGCGTCTCCTTCAGTGAGTTCCGCAAGGCATCGCCAATCGATCCCAACAGCGTTTTCGACATGATTCAACTCCGCCGTCGCGGCGCATGACGGTCAGGCGAGTCGGTGCCACTACCGAAAACCTGCGAAAAATCATGGCGACGACCTTCAGGACCGCGAACAAGACGGGCTTCGCAGCCATGTCGCAGCGTGACTTGTCGCGAGAATCGGGGTTGTCGATCGGAGGCCTGTACGGCTGCATCAAGACCAAAGACGATCTGGCCGCGATGATCGCGGACGTGGTGCGCTACAGCAACACCGCCTTTCCCGAGTGGTTCGCGGACTGGTCTGATCTCAAAAAAGTCTGGAAGCGACGCCGCGCAGCCACATCTTCCTGGCCGAACTACTTCATCCATGGCTCTACTTCGTCTTCATGGATACACGCGCACTATCCAGTACTCGAAAGTCAGTCGCCAAGGCCGGCGATCTTTCATTCCCAGCAAGAGTTGATGCGTCTGATGAGTGCCTCCAAACTCGAGCGAGGGCCACAGATTGAATTGCTGGCTTCGCATTGCCTGCCTCTTATCCAGGACTGGTATGTCAAACGTTGGAAGTACCATCAGTTGCGCATCACAGTGGATGAGTTCGCGAACAGCGTATGCCATTTGATGCCAACGCTGTCGGCGGGATCACCGGGAAGAAATCACGTCCAAAATGACATCGAACGCACCGGCTCCAAGTCGCCCAGGGCCGGAAGCACGCCTGGGTACGTGAACCTTCTAGGGGGTCGGTTCCCTTGACAACGGCCAAGTCGTTAGATGCGGATCGGCTTGAGTCACCGGCACGCGTTGACGTCGACGACGGTGCGGCCTCGGACCTTCCCTTCGAACATTCGTGCCGCGACGACGGGCACGTCTGCGAGACCCACGACCTCGGTTGTGCGGGCGAGTTTGCTCAGGTCTAGATCACTTGCCAGTCGCGACCAGGCCTCAATGCGGGCCTCCTGAGGGGCATTGACGGAGTCGATGCCGGCAAGGGTCACGTTGCGCAAGATGAAAGGCAGAACGGAAGCGGGGAGGTCCATGCCCTGAGCCAGCCCGCAGGCCGTGACCACGCCCCGGTACCGGGTTTGAGCCAGGACGTTCGCCAACGTGCGGCTGCCGACCGAGTCCACGGCGCCGGCCCATCGTTCGCTCGCGAGGGGCGCTCCTGACTCCGACAGCGTCCGCCGGTCAATGACCTCTGTAGCGCCGAGGCTGCGCAAGTATTCTTGCTCTTCGAGACGCCCCGTCGACGCCACGACCCGGTAGCCCAAGTCCGAAAGGATCGCGATCGCGATGGACCCTACGCCGCCATTGGCGCCGGTGACGAGAATGTCTCCATGCTGCGGGGTGAGGCCGCCATGTTCGAGTGCTAGCACGGACAGCATCGCCGTATAGCCCGCCGTGCCGATCGCCATGGCATCCTTGGTCGAGAAAACTGCCGGAATCTTGATCACCCACTCGCCCTTCACTCGGGCCTTCTGAGCGAATCCGCCGTGGTGAGTCTGGCTTAGGCCCCAGCTGTTGACGACAACTCGGTCTCCAACCGCAACGCCGGGAAACGCTGACGCCTCGACGGTTCCGGCCAGATCGATGCCCGCGATCAAAGGGAACTGGCGAATGACCTCTGACCGCCCGGTGACCGCCAGCGCGTCTTTGTAGTTCACCGTCGAATAGTCGACCGCGATGCTGACGTCTCCGGGCATCAGATCCTGTTCATCCATCTCGACCACTTCGGCCGAGATGGTCTTGTTCGTCTTCGTTGCTAGCAGGGCTTTGAATGTCATAGTGTTCTCCAAATCGTTTATTTTTCCAAGGCCGGGATCCGAAGCAGCGGCACCTTCGGCGCATCGAGCCGCAGATTTTTTCGAATGCCGGCGTCCACCAATCCGGCCGGCGTAAATCTGCGAAGCAATCGCGGACGGTTCGCAGGCAGGCGACGCGTGAATGCAGCGTCAAGGCCACGCTTGGCGCCCATGATGAGCGCGACACAACCTTCGATCTTCATCGGGAGCCTCTTCAGTGGCTCATTGCGACGAAATCAATCGCCGCCGCGATGACTGCCGGGTTGCCCAGGAGGCGCCGATGGCCCAGCCCCTCCACGCGCATGTGCCGAGCGCCGGGCCACACGCTGGCGGAATCCAGGCTCTCTTCGATTGCAACGACGCGGTCGTCGGCGGAATGAATGAAGAGCGCCCGCTGGCGAAGTTGCGGCGCGCGGCGCGGCAGCGAGATCTCTCGCACATCTGCCCCAACTGCACTGCTTATCGACGCCAGCATGGCTTCAGTGGCCTCGCCGTCCAGGCCCGCCGCGGCAGCAAAACCGCGTGCATGGCGTTCATAGTGGGCTGGTGCCGAAACCAGCACAGCACGCTGCACCACCAGCCCCGCGTGCAGCGCTTCCGCCAACACCGCCGAGCCGATCGAGTGCGCGATCACCGCGTGCAGCGGTCCGATCGCCTCGCCCACCGCGCGCAACGCGCGGGCGCACTGTGGGATCGACGTTTGCCGTCCTGCAGAGTCACCGTGCGCCGGAAGATCCATTGCAAGCACGCTGAAGCCGGCGTCGAGCAGCGGGGGGGCGAAGGCAGCCAGATCGGAAGCCTGCCCTTCCCAGCCGTGAAGAAGCAGCACCGCAGGGCCACTACCGGCGCGCTGCAGTGCAACCTCGCCCTCCGGCGTCGCGATGCGCAGCGCCTCACCGCCTTCGAGCGTTAGCGGCTCGCGCTGCGGCGGACGCCGCGGCGTCAGAAAGGCGCGTGCGACCTGTTCGGGATGCGGGCGCACAACATTGGAGTCAATCATCGTGCTCATTTGCATGATATCCATCATATTTTTGGTCAAGCTGCGCGCCGCCATGGCTCGCAGGACGTCAGTCGCTAGCTGGGACGAGGTGGCGCAGCGCGGCCTCGCGCAGCCCGTCGGAAAGGCGCGGGTCATCGACCGCACGCGCCAGCGACAGGGCACCGACCATCGTGGCCACCATGACGAGTGCGCGCTCGTGAGCACCCGGTTCACCCCAGTCGGGCGCCTGGCGGCCGACGAGATCGATCATCTCCTTGATACGGCGAGTGGCGGCTCGCCGCACCTCGGGCGCCTGCCGCGGCATCTCCGAGCCGAGTGCGGCAGCTGGACAACCCCTCTCGATGCCTTCGAGATGCTCCTTTGAGAGATACGCGCGCAGCAGCGACTCCAGCGCATGCTGCGGCGGCGCACCGGCAGCGATGCGCGCCGACGTAGCGACAGCTTCGGCGCCGGCGCGATCCGCCGCCTCGGCAAGCATCGCCTCGCGCGACGCGAAGTGGGCATAGAAGCCGCCGTGAGTCAGGCCAGCAGCCTTCATGATGTCGGCGACACCGGTTCCGCTGTAGCCGCTGCGCCGAATGGCACGCGCGGCCGCCTCGACGATGCGTTCATGCGACGCTTCCTTGCGGCTATGTATGGCTCGTTTCATGGCTAAATGGTTTTTTTATGATCACCATCATATCGAGTTTCAGCACGCCAGGCAACCCCGCACCTTCTGGCCAAGTCGAGCACAAACGATTCTTGGAAGAGCTCTTGACGATCCTAGATGTTGATTATACTATATGATGAACATCATCTTTAGCGGCTCGCGGTTCACTTCTCGCAGATAGCGAACACGCTCTGGGCGCGCGGAGAGCCTGACGCGAGCCCCGAATCACGGAGACAGCCATGCCCGCCGCCTGCTCATTGCAGCAATCTTTGTCGTTCAAGATTCGCTTCCCCTCGCTCGCTTTCGAAGGCCACGGCGTCGACTTTCCATGTGATGAGGCCGGCCGGGTCGACCTAGATGGACTTGACGAGTGCGCGCGTTGGAACTATCTGTTCGCGCACCCATGATCGGGCGCGAATACGGAAGGCCCAGCGCATACGCGGGCGAGCCTCGGAAATTGTCAGCAACCCTCAAAGGATTCCCATGAGCAAGGATGTCGTCATCTGTTCGCCCGTTCGCAGCGCAATCGGTAGCTTCGGCGGTTCGTTGAGAGATACCCCGACGAGCGCACTTGGCGCCCATGCCATAGCCGCCACCTTGCGGCGCTCCAAGTTGGATCCCACGCTGATTGATTCGGTGGTGATGGGCAATGTCGTACAAGCTGGCAACGGTATGAACGTCGCGCGGCAAGTCGCGATCCACGGCGGGCTGCCGGTGGCTGTGCCAGCGATGACGGTCAACCGTGTATGCGGCTCGGGCGCTCAAGCCGTGGCCACGGCGTATGCAGAGGTCGCTGCGGGACTGTCGCGGATGGTGATCGCGGGCGGCGTCGAGAACATGGACCGTGCACCCTACCTGCTGCCCGGCATGCGCTTCGGTACACGGATGGGCAACGCCGAGGTGGTTGACTCGCTGCTGCTGGACGGCTTGCACGATGCCTTCTCGACGCGACATTCAGGATGGCACACCGAAGACCTCGTGCAAAAACACGGCCTCACGCGGGAGGCGCAGGACGCGTTCGCGGCGCAGAGTCAGCAGCGCTTTGCCGCCGCTCAAGCAGCCGGGTGGTTCAAGGACGAGATCGAGCCGCTGCCCCTCAAGGGCAAGAAAGGTCCGATCACGTTTGCGGCAGATGAATCGAACCGTCCCGACACGACAGTGGAATCGCTCGCCCGGCTGAAGCCCGTGTTCCGTCCCGATGGCACGATTACCGCCGGCAATGCGCCAGGTGTCAACGCTGGTGCCGCTGCGATGATCGTCTGCGACAGCGCGATGGCACACGATGCCGGCCTCGAGCCGCTACTTGTTGTCCGCGGCATCGGTGTTGCCGGCGTCGAACCCGGATTCTTTGGGCTGGGCCCCTTGCCGGCGATCCGCCAAGCCTTGGACCGCGCCGGCTGGAGCATAGGCGAGATCGACCGCTTTGAAGTGAATGAGGCCTTCGCTGCCATTGCCATCGTTGTACGCGACGAGTTGGACATCGACCCGTCGCGTTTCAATGTCGACGGCGGCGCTATTGCACATGGGCACCCAATCGGCGCAACCGGGGCGATCCTCATCACCAAGGTGGCCCATGCGCTGGAGCGCACCGGGGGCCACAAGGCTGTGGTGTCACTATGCATCGGCGGCGGTCAAGGCATCGCCTTGTGCCTGGAGCGCGCTTAGTCGCGGCACAGCGGCCTGCGTACGTTGTGAGAATCGACAACGAATCTCTATGCAACGAGCGAACGTCGACATCGAGCGCAAACTAGGAATACCTTCGTGCTTCGCACTGGGGTATGAACGTGCTTGGGGCCGCCCGGCGCTCGCTCAGACCTCCAGCCACTCCTTGCGGGTCGACGCATCGGCACGCAGGCTGTCGGGCGTGCCGTCGAACACGATGCTGCCGTGGCCCATGACGAGCGCGCGGTCGGAGATCTGCATCGCAATGGTGAGCTTCTGCTCGATCAGGAGCACGGAGATGCCCTTGTCCTTGAGCGTGCGCAGGTACTGGCCGACGAGCTCGACGATCTTGGGCGCAAGGCCCTCGGTGGGCTCGTCGATGATGATCAGGTCGGGGTCGCCCATCAGCGTGCGGCACAGGGTCAGCATCTGCTGCTCGCCGCCCGAAAGCACGCCGGCCTCGGTGTGCTGGCGTTCCTTCAGGCGCGGGAACATCGCGTACATGTCGTCGAAGCTCCAGCGGCTGCCCTTGCCCTTGCCCTTCTGGCCGAGCAGCAGGTTCTGGTGCACCGTGAGCTTGGGGAAGATGTCGCGGTTCTCGGGTACGTAGCCGATGCCCAGGTGGGCGATCTTGTAGGCCTTGCGGCGCAGGATGTCCTGCTCCTTCCAGTGCAGGCCGCCTTCGGCATGCACCAGTCCCATGATGGCCTTGGCGGTGGTCGAGCGGCCCGAGCCGTTGCGACCCAGGAGCGCAACGATTTCGCCGGCGCCGACGCTGAACGAAACCCCGTGCAGCACATGGCTCTTGCCGTAGTAGGCATGGACGTCTTGCAGCTTGAGCATGCTCAATGTCCTCCGTGCTGGGCGTCGGCGACTGAGGAGCCCAGGTAGGCCTCCTGCACGCGCGCGTTGGCGCGCACCGCCGCTGGCGTATCGAAGGCGATCACTTCGCCATACACCACCACCGCAATCTTGTCGGCCAGGCCGAACACCACACCCATGTCGTGCTCCACGGTCAACAGCGTCTTGCCGACGGTGACCTCCTTGATCAGCGCAATGAAATGCGCGGTTTCGGTCTTGCTCATGCCGGCGGTCGGCTCGTCGAGCAGGATCACGCTGGCGCCGCCGGCGATGGTCACGCCGATCTCCAGCGCGCGCTGCTCGGCATAGGTGAGGTTCACCGCCTGCACGTCGCGCTTCTTCTCCAGGCCGACCTGGCGGATCAGCTGCTCGGTGCGCTCGTTGGCGTCTTCCAGGTTCGAGAGGAAGCGCAGGAAGGTGTAGCGGTAGCCCAGGCTCCACAGCACGCCGCAGCGCAGGTTCTCGAACACGCTGAGCTTCGGGAAGATGTTGGTGATCTGAAAGCTGCGCGAGAGGCCCAGCCGGTTGATCTCGAACGGCGTCTTGCCGTCGACGCGCCGGCCGTTGAGCAGCACCTCGCCGCTGGTGGGCGCGAGGCGTCCGCTGATCAGGTTGAACAGCGTCGACTTGCCGGCGCCGTTGGGGCCGATGATGGCGATGCGGCCGCCCGCCTCCACCGCGAGGTCGACGCCGCGGATGATCTCGGTCTTGCCGAAATTCTTGCGCAGCGCCTTGAGTTCGAGCGCGTGCGTCATGCGGCCTCCCGTTGCTTGATCTCGGCTTCGATTTCTTCCTGCGCCTTCCCCCAGGCGCGCACAAAGCGGCGACGGACGACTTCGAGGAGCCCCAGGCCCACCGCCAGTAGCGCGACAGCACCCAACCAGTTCGCTGGGCTCGTCGTGTCGAAGTTCACGTCGAAGAAGCGCAGGCTCGAACCTGATGCAGCATTGAGTTGGATGTGATAGATCATCTCGATCAGAAAAGCTGCACCGGTCACAGCGAGAACCGCCGTGATGAGCAGACCGATGTAGAGCGTCCAAAGCCGATGGAGCTTGCCGAATTTGGCGACGCGCAGGTTCATCATGATCAGGCTCGCGATGCCGCCGGGCGCGAACATCACCATGAACACGAACACCAGGCCGAAATACAACTGCCAGGCCTTGGAGAGTTCAGACAGCAAGATCGACGCGAAAACCAACAACACAGCACCGATGATCGGTCCGAAGAAGAGCACCGCTCCGCCCAGGAAGGTGAACAGAAGATAACCGCCAGAGCGGATCACACTAAGGCTGTCGGCCGCGTTGACGATCTCGAAGTTGATCGCCGCCAGCCCGCCGCCGATGCCGGCGAAGAAGCCCGCGATGATGAAGGCGAAGTAGCGCACGCGCTGCGTGTTGTAGCCGATGAACTCGACCCGCTCCGGGTTGTCGCGCACCGCGTTCAGGATGCGGCCGAGCGGCGTGCCCGTAAAAGCATACATGAGCGCCGTGCAGACGAAGCAATAGGCGGCGATCAGGTAGTACACCTGGATCTGCGGGCCGAAGTTGAAGCCGAAGAAGGTCGGGCCGTACACCCGGTCGGTGGTGATGCCACCCTCGCCACCGAAGAAACTCGGGAACATCAGCGCCATGGAAGCCACCAGCTCGCCGATGCCCAGGGTGATCATCGAGAAGGTGGTGCCCGACTTCTTGGTCGTGACGAAGCCCAGCAATATCGCGAAGAACATGCCAGCCAGGCCGCCCACCAGGGGAACGGCCACGAGCGGAATCTGTAGCCCGCCCTTGCCGCCCATGTTCATCACGTGGATGGCAAGGAAGGAGCCGAGTCCGACATACACGGCATGGCCGAAACTCAGCATGCCGCCCTGTCCCAGCAGGATGTTGTAGCTCAGACAGATGATGATGATGTAGCCCATCTGCGAGAGCATCGTCAACGCCAGACTGCCGCGAAACAGTAGAGGCGAGACGACCAAGAGCAGAGCGAACAGCGACCAAACCAGCACGCGGCCGATGTTCCAGGGCGTGTAGCGGATGTACGACATGGTTGCAGTTGTCATCGGTTCAGCTCTCGCGTGTGCCGAGAAGACCCTTGGGCCGGAAGATCAGGATCAGCACGAGGAACAGGAACGGCAGGATCGGAGCCACCTGGGAGATCGTGAGTTTGAAAACTTCGTGGCCGAAAGTTTGGTCAGTGACCGCCACACCCAGGGCCTGCAGACCGCTCGCGAGCGAATGGTCTACCGCGACCGCGAAGGTCTGGACGATGCCGATCAGCAGCGAGGCCAGGAAGGCGCCGGCCAGCGAGCCCATGCCGCCCACCACGACGACCACGAAGATGATGGAGCCGACCGAGGCCGCCATGGCGGGCTCGGTGACGTAGGTGTTTCCTCCCACCACTCCGGCGAGACCCGCCAACGCAGAACCGCCGCCGAACACCAGCATGAACACGCGCGGCACGTTGTGGCCGAGTGACTCCGTAGCGTCGGGGTGCGTCAGCGCCGCCTGAATCACCAGGCCGATGCGGGTGCGCGTGAGCAGCAGCCACACCGACAGCAGCATCAGCAGCGCCACCAGCATGATGAAGGAGCGCGACTTCGGGAACTGCGTGCCGTAGAGCGTGAAGAGCGGCCCCTGCAGCTGCGTCGGCAGGCCGTAGGGCACAGTGGAGCGCCCCCAGACCAGTTGCACGAGCTCGAGGATCAGGTAGGACAGCCCGAAGGTCACGAGCAGTTCCGGCACATGGCCGAACTTGTGCACGCGCCGCAGGCTGTAGCGCTCGAAGCCGGCGCCCAGCAGGCCGACCAGGAGCGGCGCGATGAACAGCGCCGGCCAGAAGCCGACGATCCCGGACAGCGTGTAGGCGATGTAGGCACCCAGCATATAGAAACTGGCATGCGCAAAGTTGAGTACACCCATCATGCTGAAGATCAGCGTCAGACCGGAGCTCAACATGAACAATAACAATCCGTAGCTGATACCGTTGAGCAAAGAGATGGCGAAGAATTCGATGTTCATCGGTCTTTCGGATACGTGAAGAAGAAGGGCCCGAGTAGTGAAGTCGGGCCTCGACCGGTCAGCGCTCGTTCAGGAGATTGGCCGCTTCATCTGACACGAAGTCGGCGTGCTGGAGACATAGGGCGCGTAGTGCTTCACCGGGGCCAGGGTGTAGCCGGAATTTTCCGCATCGTAGGGGTACTTGGCGCTCTTCTTTTCCCAGCGGGTGACGTACAGGCTTTGTTGCAACTGGTGGTCGGACTTCCGCATTTCGATCTCACCGTTGAAACTCTTCAGCTTCATGCCCTCCATAACCGCGGCCACCTTGACGGGGTCGGTCGACTTCGCTTCAGCGAAGGCGGCATCGAGCAACGAAAAGACATGGTGAATCGACGGCTGATAGAGATCTTCATTCGTCTTCTTCTTGAACGCCTCCATGCTCTTCTGAATGTCGCCGCCCATGTTGTGGTGGGCATAAGCCACATTGAAAACCCTGCCTTCAGACGCACTACCCATGGCCGTCGGTGTTCCTGTGGCGTAAGCGTAGTAGGTCAGAAACTTCACATTGTTCAGGCCGGCGTCGTTCGCCGCCTTGAGCAACAACGACAGATCGGATCCCCAATTCCCCGTGATGACGGAATCAGCGCCAGATTGCTTGATCTTCGAGATGTACGGAGAGAAGTCACGTACCTGGGCCAGTGGATGCAGATCTTCACCGACGATCTGAACGTCTGGACGCTTTGCCTTCAAGCCTTCCTTTGCGTACTTGGCCACCTGCACGCCATGCGAGTAGTTCTGACCCAGGATGTAGACCTTCTTGATGTCCGACTGGTCCTTGATCCATGTGGTGAGCGCTTCCATCTTCATTGATGTGTCGGCTTCCACCCTGAAATGCCAGTAGCTGCACTTGCTATTGGTCAGATCGGGGTCCACTGCCGAATAGTTCATGAACAGCATCTCCTTGCCGGGGTTGCGCGAATTGTTCTTCTCGATCGCATCGATGATGGCTAGCGCCGGCCCGGAGCCATTGCCCTGCATGACGTAGCGCGCGCCCTGGTCCTGCGCCGACCGCAGGGCGCTCGCGGTCTCCTGTGGGCTTAGCTTGTTGTCCAGCCCGATGATTTCGAACTTCACACCCGATCGGTTCTTCTTGTTGAATTCCTCCGCGAGAAATTGCGTGGTCTTGAACTGATTGGTTCCCACAGCGGCCATCAGGCCGGACAGCGGATCGATCCAGGCAATCTTGACCGTCTCTCCCTGCTGGGCCGTGGCAAAGGTGGTGCTCGCAAGCATCGCGCAGGTCAACGTGGTGTTGATGAAAAGTCTCATTTCTGTCTCCATTTTGGCTAGGCTTCTTGATAGGAATGACCGTGGCCTATCGGCGGTTGGTCGGCATGCTGGGCGCGCGTCTCAATAGGGGTTAGGCCATTGCGTCCGACTTCTTGTAGATGCTGTTGACGGGACTCAGGAACAGCCGGCGCACCATGGGCTCGAACTCCGACAGCGGCAGCGTCTCGGCCTTCGGGTCGAAGGCCGGGCTGTCGTACAACTCGCAGAACTCCGCCGTCCGGTCGTAGTGCGGATGTCCACTGAACTGCTCGCGCATATCGCGGTCCATGCCCAGGTGATGGAAGAAGTAGTAGCCCTGGAAGATTCCGTGGTTCTGGACCATCCAGTGATCAGCTTCGCTCACGAACGGCTTGAGCACCGCCGCTGCGATGTCGGGATGGTTGAACGTTCCCAGGGTGTCGCCGATGTCGTGCAGCAAGGCACAGCACACATAGACCTCATCGCGATCGTCGCGCCAGGCCCGAGTGGCTGTTTGCAAGGAGTGATCGAGCCGGTCGATGGGAAAGCCCCCAAAGTCGCCCCGAAGCAGACTCAGGTGATGAAGGACACGGTCTGCCAGCCCCTTGGAGAAAGACTGGAACTCGCCGGCGATCACTTTCCAATCCTGGGCTGTGCTCTCCTGAAAGCTCCGAAAAGTTGCGCGTTCCATCATGGAAATACATCCGTTTAGTCATGAATGCTGCGCATCTTAGGAACCTCAGGCCTCCTCCAATTGCAAGCCGCCTGACAATCCGCGGGTAAGTCCTAGCCGCTTGCACTCTCCCTCCAGTACCAAGCCATTTCTCTGGCGGGCAGCCCGCGCGGCAGTCAATGGACTTCAGGCGACCACGCTTGGGACTCTGGCATCCGCAGACCATGGAAGAGACCTCCTTGCCGGCGCTGACGGCACAAGACTGCTGACCACATCCAGCCGACTGACTTGCTCGGCTGATAACTCGAACGAGAGCGCGCCGAGGTTGCTGTTGAGCTGCGCAATAGTTCTCGGGCCAATCATCGGAACAGCACCGTGCGTGCCTGCCCAGGCAATAGCGACCTGGTCAGCTCCGACGCCAAGTTCATTCGCGATAGCTAGCACCGTGTCGAGCACCTGCGTGCGCTGCGATGAATTCTCCGGTTGGAATACACGGCCACCGAATCCTTCGGCGCGCCCCTTCTCACCCTGCCGGTACTTGCCGGTGAGCATGCCACCGCCCAACGGCGACCAAGTGACGACACCGAGCCCAAGCGCCTCGGACGCTGGGAAGAGGTCGGCTTCGGGCTCGCGATGGACCAGGCTGTGCTCAAACTGCGCGGCTGCGATAGGGACTGCTCGGGTCACTTCCGCTAGCGTGACAGCGCGTGCGATCCGCCAGGCTGGAAAGTTCGAGAGCCCCGCATAGAGGATCTTGCCGGCCCGCGCGAGATCTTCGAAGCCACGGACGATTTCTTCGGCGGGGGTAGCGCCGTCGGGATGATGTACCCAGTAGATGTCGATCCGATCGGTCTTGAGCCGCTTGAGGCTCGACTCAACGGACGCGACCATGGACTTTCGGCTATTGCCAGTGACCAGCCGATTGGCATTGGGAACGGCGCCGTTGGTGAACTTGGTCGCGAGAACGAAATCTTCACGCCGCCCTTCCAACAGGACTCCAAGCGCCTCTTCTGATTGCCCAAACTGGTAGACGTCCGCTGTGTCGATGAAGTTGCCGCCCGCATCGGCATAGGCGTTGAAAACCGCCTTGCTCTCCTCAGAGTCAGCGCCATAGCCCCAGCCGGTCCCGAAGTTGCCCGTGCCGAGGGCGACTTGCGAGACTCTGAGGCCCGTCTTTCCAAACAAGGTGTACTTCATGCGTTGCTCCATTGGTTGATTCGAGATGACGTTCTCGTTCTAGTCTGAGACGAGCCTTCAGCTCGCGATGAGGGTGCGCACAACAACAGCGCGGCATTGCAGGCGGCGGGCCGGCGTCACAGCACCGGGCCCAGAAGATAGATGACTGGTTCGGCCGCCAGCAGTTGCGGCGCCTTGACGAAGAAGGCCTGAACGTCGGGCTTTTGCCGGTGGGCGTCGGAGTCGGCCTTGCTCTCCCAGATTTCGTAGAGCAGCCAGGTCGTCTCGCCAAGCTCCTTGTGGTAGTTGAAAGTCACTACCCCCTTGTCCTTGCGCGTCTCGACGACGTTCTCCTGAACCAGGGCTGCGAATTCTTCGGCGTGCTCGGGCTTGACCTGCAGCACGACACACAGCGAATAGGGCTCTGACATGAGGGACTCCTTGAGGTGCGTGGGATAGCGGATGAGGAAGGAAACTCAGGCGTTCACATCGACGACCGTGCGGCCACGCACTTGACCTTGCAGGATGCGCCCAGCGACGCCCTGAACCCCGGCCAGCCCGACCAACTGCGTGGTCGAGGCCAGCTTGGCGGGGTCGAGGTCGCGTGCCAGGCGCGACCAGGCCTCCAGGCGAACCGCCTGCGGCGCGTTGACCGCGTCGATGCCGGCCAGCGTGACGTTGCGCAGGATGAAGGGAAGGACCGAGGCGGGCAGGTCCTGGCCCTGCACCATACCGAAGGCGGCCACCACGCCTCGATAGGCGGTTTGTGCCAGAACGTTGGCCAGCGTATGGCTGCCCACCGTGTCGACGGCGCCGGCCCAACGTTCGCGAGCGATGGGCTTGCCCGGCTCGGACAGGGTGTGGCGGTCGATGATTTCGGCGGCGCCCAATTCGCGCAGGTAGTCGGCCTCCTGCGGGCGCCCGGTGGAGGCGACGACCCTATAGCCGAGCTTGGACAGCAGTGCGATGGTGATGGAGCCGGCGCCGCCGTTGGCGCCGGTGACCAGGATGTCGCCGCGCTGCGGTGTGAGGCCGCCATGCTCCAGGGCCATGACGGCGAGCATCGCGGTATAGCCGGCGGTGCCGATGGCCATCGCGTCCCTGGTGGAGAACACCTCGGGCAGCTTGATTACCCATTCGCCCGGTACCCGATTCCTCTGGGTGAACCCACCATGGTGGGTCTGGCCCAGGCCCCAGCAGTTGACCACCACCTTGTCACCCGGTTGGATGCCAGGATGACTCGAGGCGCGAACGGTGCCGGCCAGATCCGCACCTGGGATCAGCGGGAAACGCTCGATGATCGGGATGCGGTTGGTCAGAGCCAAGCCGTCCTTGTAGTTGACGGTGGAGTACTCGACATCGATGGTGACGCCGCCGCCCATCAGGTCTTCGTCGTCCAATTGAGCCAGGTCGATTGAGAAGTTGCCGTCGCCCTTGGTGGCAAGCAGTGCCTTGAAACTCATGTGTCGCTCCTTGAAGGGATGAAGGGAGGCGCAGTCCGATCGCGCGCAGGCCGCTACCAAACTTCCTTGTAGGGCCGCAAGTCCAGCTCCTGTGTCCAAGCCGATTTCGGTTGACGGTGCAGCGTCCAATAGTTCTCGGCAATTGCGTCGACATCGAGCAGGCCGTCGGCTCCCAGGTGCTCTACCCTCTTCGGGGAGGCCGCCTGAAGCCGGTCCCCGAACACTCCGCCATCAACGATCACATGCGCTACATGCAGGCCCTGGGAGCCGTACTCGCGCGCCATGCTCTGCGCGACCATGCGCAGCCCGGCCTTGGCAGCGGCGAAATGGGCGAATCCGGGTTTGCCACGCAGACTGCCGGAAGCACCGGTGAAGACGATCGTGCCGCGAGCCAGCGGAAGCAGTCGACGCGCCGCCTCGCGCCCGACCAGGAAGCCGGCATAGCAGCCCACGCGCCAGAAATCCTCAAACTGTGTAGCGCTCAGTTCGGTGAAATCGAGGCGTGCGTTGTTGCCGGAGTTGGAAACGACCACGTCCGCTGGTGCCCGGCTCGGCCCCGGACTCATCGCGCGGTCGAATGCGGCGATCACCTGCGATTCGTCGGTGGCATCGACCTGCAGTGCCTCGGCGCTGCCGCAGCCCGACGCCGCGATCTGCGCGACGACCTGCTCGATCTTGGCCAGCGTGCGGCCGGTGACGATCACATGGTAGCCCTCGCGGGCGAAGCGCCGGGCCACTGCGGCACCGATGCCGCGCCTTGCGCCGGCGCCGAACACGATGGCGGTAGGCTGAGCCATGTCACATCTCCTTCGTTCGTTGGGACAGGCCCGTAGCAGGGCCCGACGGATTCATTTCAGCTTGGACTGGCCGATGTAGTGGCCCAGGCGGCGCTCCAACTCCGCAGGCCCGTGTTCGGCGGCCAGCTTGCCCATCCGTGGGCGCTGCGCCTGGAACCCCGGCCACGTCAGCGAGTTGCTGTACTCCGCATAGGCGGCATGCAGATCGGCATCGGGCGGCAACGTGGCGCGATTGACCTGCGCCTTGGCGCCGGCCAGGGACTGCTTGTCGAAACTGGCCAGTCGCGTGGAGAGCGCTTCGACGAAGGCATCGAGTTCGGCATCGGGCAGCGCCCGGGTGACCATGCCCAGTCGCTCGGCGTCCGCACCACGGTAATCCTGGCTGCTCAGAATGACTTCCAGCGCCCGGTCGCGGCCCACCAGGCGTGGCAGGCGTTCGCTGGCGCCGCCGCCCGGCAGAATGCCGGTGCCAACCTCGGGCTGGCCGAACCAGGCTTGCTCGACGCTGGCATAGCGCAAGTCGCAGGCCAGCGTGAATTCGTTGCCGCCGCCGCGGGTACGGCCGCGGATGCTGGCGATGCTGATCACCGGTAGGCGGCTCAGGCGCATCACCAGGTCGACCCAGACCGGAGTCGCTGGATTACCGGGCAGCATGGGGAAATCCTGCGCCTTGCCCAGATCGAAGTGATTGATGAAATAGCCTTCGATCGAACTGTCGAACACTACGACGCGCAGCTCCGGATCCCGCTCTATGTCCACCACCACCGCATGCAGGGCCGACACCAGCTCCGGCACGATCAGATTGAAGGGCGGATTGGCGATGGTGATGCGCCAGAGCCGCGGGGTGCGCTTGTCGACCCGGATCAGCGTGGACGGCGTACGTGGCGTTGTGCCGGCCAGCGACTGCGCAGCAGCGGGCGCGGGCAATGCCAGGCTGGCGGCGCCGGCCATGGCCAGGGTGGCGAAATCGCGGCGCGAGAGCCCCTGTTTGAGGGGTTCTGCTTGCGGTGACGAACGGATGGGCATCTCTCTCCTAATGGCAATCTCCGGTCATGAGACCGTGTGGACACGTGCTGGGCGGTGCCATCCGGCGCCGCCCAGCGTCATCTGGTCAGGCCAGCACGGCCAGGTCGGCGGCATCGAAGACGCACAATGCGTCGCTCGGCATCAGGGCGCGTCCAGGAAGCGGGCGGCGGCCTCAGCGAACTCCTGCGGATACTGGAAGTGCGCGCCGTGCCCCGAGTCGGGGAACAGGTTCAGCCGCGCATCGGGCAGTTGTTGCTGCAAGATGAAGGAGTTCACCGTCGGCACCATGATGTCCTGGCCGCCGTTGACCACCAGCGTGCGCTGGGTGATCTTCTTGAGCTCGGCATAGCGCTCTTTCGGTATGCGTCCCCACTGCGTGATCGCGGCGAATTGCGCTTGGACAGCCTGGGGCTTCGGATCCGGCTCGCGATCGCTCTGCCGCGCGGTAGTGCGTGCGAGCCACGCCCTGCCTGCGGCCTGGCTCGTGGTGCTGGGCGCGAAGAACAGTTCTTGCCGTCGTTGGTCGCCTGTGACGTTTGGACGGGAAATGATTTCAGTCACCTGTGGCGTGTATTCCTGCATCCCTTCGCCACCGGAAGGCCCAGTGCCAACGAGGAGGAGGCGGCGCAGCAGGCTGGGTGAGTCCAACGCAACTTGCTGAGCAACGAAGCCACCAAGCGAAAAGCCGAAGACATCCACCTGCGAGAGTCCGAGTGCGCGAATGAAGGCGATGATGTCGGCCGCCAGCCCTCGCACCGAATCGGGGGTCTGGCCCTCGGAGCGGCCGACACCTCGGTAGTCCACGAGTACGACGGGGCGTTCCTGGGCCAGGCGATTGGTATGGATCGGATCGGCACTGTTCATCGTGCCCGCGAAGTGCTGCAGGCAGACCACCGGCGGTGCGCCTTCCTTGCCGAAACGGCGGTAGGCAAGGCGGACACCGCCGATGTCCTGGTAGCGAGTGGGCGCGGCGCCATGCAGGTCCGCCAGTGAGGCCGTTGCCGATTGGGCCAGGGCGTCGGTGCCCGAGGACAGCGTGACCGCGGCGCCCACGGCGATAGCCGATCCCGTGCCTGCGAGGAAGGTGCGCCGACTGGCATTAGGTTGATCATTCGTAGCCATATCTGCTCCCAGTTCAATCATCAAGAAACTGCGCGATAGCGATCGGCGGCATGCGCTTGGCGCAGATCCGCGAGCAGGCCTTGGCGGGCCCCATCCAAAGCATTCCAGTGAGCGGCGTCCTGCAGCGGAGGGATGGTCACCAGCTCTCGTCGATCGAAGCCGACCAGCGCGGCATCGACCAGTTCGCCCACGTCCATCAGATCGGACGGGTTGCTGACTTCGATGCCGGCGCGTTCCCAAATTTCCGTGCGGGTTCCCGCGGGCAGTACGGCTTGCACGTAGACGCCCTTGGGCGAGAGTTCCAGGCTCAGCCCCTGAGAGAGGAACAGAACGTAGGCTTTGGTCGCACCGTAGATCGACATGCCGAACTCCGGTGCCAGGCCGACCACCGATCCGAGATTGACGATCGCGCCTTCGCCAGCCTGCGCCAGGCGCGGGGCGATTGCAGCCGCCAGACGCGTGACGGCGGTGATGTTGAGTGCGACGAGGTGGTCGATGCTTTCTGAGGTCTGACCGACGAAGCCGCCCGACTGGGCCAGACCAGCGTTGTTGATGAGGATGCCGATGCGGGCGTCGTTGCGCAGACGCGCCTCGACGGTAGTCAGGTCGGCGGCCTCAGTCAGATCCGCCCGCAGCACGTCCACGCTGACGGCATGTTCTTCGCGCAGGCGGGCGGCCAGCGCGTCCAGTCGTGCCTGATCGCGTGCGACCAGCACGAGGTCGTGGCCGCGCCGCGCGAAGCGTTCGGCATAGGTTGCACCGATTCCAGTGGAGGCGCCTGTCACAAGGACAGATGAATGCGTGGTCATGTGTTCTCTCTTGGTAGTGTTGTCTGCCCAACGCACTTGCGTTCGGTGGGCATGGTCATTTCGAGTCCGTCCCATCACCCCAGTGCGTAGCCATCAATGCGGCGTTGTGTGGAGGGGATTCCTCTAGCTCGATAGCGCGTGACGAATCCCGCTTGATTTGGGTTCGGCCCACAGAGCGTGGCGGGATTGAATGCCGCCAGCGGCGCACCGGACTTCAGGCGCTCCACCAGATCGGGATTGCCAATGAACGGACGGCCGAAGGCGAACAGATCGGCGTTGCCTTCGTTAAGGCGCGAGGTAGCCCGTTCCAGGTCGTAGCCATTGTTGGCCAGATAGGTGTTCCTGAAACGCTTGCGCAGCGCATCAAAATCGAATGGAGCCACGTCGCGTGGGCCACCGGTGGCGCCCTCGACGACGTGCAGGTAGACCAGGCCCAGCGCGTCGAGTTGCTCGACCAGGTAGTTGAACTGCACTTGCGTATCGCTGCTGGAGATGCCGTTGGCAGGCGACATCGGCGAGATGCGGATGCCGGTTCGCGCGGCGCCGATCTCTTCGACAACGGCCTTGACCACCTCCAGCACGAAGTGGGCGCGATTTTCAAACGAGCCACCGTAGGCATCGGTGCGCTGGTTGGCGCCATCCTTGAGGAACTGATCCAGAAGGTAGCCATTGGCGCAGTGGATCTCCACGCCGTCGAATCCAGCCTTGATGGCATTGGCCGCGGCCTGACGGAAGTCGTTGGCGATGGCCGGCAGTTCAGCAAGTTCCAGCGCACGCGGTTCGGACACGTCAACGAATCCGTTGTCGACGAAGGTCTTGGTCTGGGTTCGGATGGCGGAGGGGGCGACTGACGCGGTGCCCCCGGGCTGAACAGAGATGTGCGAGACGCGGCCGACGTGCCACAACTGAACGAAGATCTTCCCGCCCTTGGCATGCACGGCATCGGTGACCTGGCGCCAGGCGTCGATCTGCGCAGGGGTGTAGAGACTGGGGGTGTCTTGGTAGCCGTGGGCCCGGTCCGAGATCTGGGTGGCTTCGGTGATCAGCAGACCGACAGAGGCGCGCTGCCTGTAGTACGTGGCGGCCAACTCGCTGGGCACCAAGCCGGCACCAGCGCGGTTGCACGTCAGCGGTGCCATCACGATGCGGTTGGCAAGGGTCAGCGAACCGAGTGTGTAGGGCTCGAACAGGGTCCTGTCGATCATGTCGAAGTGCAGCGTGAGAGGCTGGTTGCGATCGGAAGCGCGCGTTGCAGCATGGCCGCCTGGATGGGCAGGCCGCCATACGCGGACGTCACTCCTCCAGGAACTGGATGGCGTGCTTGAGAAAGCGCTCCGGATACTGGAACTGCGCACCGTGCCCTGCATCGGGGTAGATCAGCAACTGGGCATTCGGAATGTTCTGCGACAGATGCCAGGAGTTGATCGTCGGGATCATGATGTCGTTGACGCCGTTGAGCACCAGCGTGGGTTGCGTGATGGCGTTCAGGTGGGCATACGGGTTCTCGCCCGACAACGGCTGCAGGTAGGCCGCATGCGCTTCGGCCTGAGCCTTGGCCACCGCGAGCGAACTCGGCGGATCCTGATCCTTGCGCAGATGGCGCCGTTCCCAGAATGCCCTTCCTGCCTGCTTTGCGGCCTCCGAGCGGCCGAAGAACAGGGAGAGGAAGTCTTCAGCCGTGGGAACCGGGTTGCCCGCCACCTTCGGCACCCCTTCATCCATCTTCGGGTCGCCGCCGCGCAGACCGGTGCCGAGCAGCAGCAGCTTGCGCACCAGTTGGGGATGGCGCAGCGTCACCTCCTGCACTTGGAAGCCGCCGATTGAGAATCCGATCAGATCAACCTGGGCCAGGCCCAGCGCCCGGATCACCAGCGCGATGTCGTCGGCCAAGTCCTCGATGCAGTTGCGCGGCGTGCCGCTCGACGAGGCGATTCCACGGCCGTTGAAAAGGATGACTTCGCGGCCCTGGGCCAGTCCATCGGTCAGCAGCGGATCCCAATGATCGAGACCCGCACGATAGTGCGGCACGAAGAACAGCGGGGGCTGGCCGCTGGAGGCATTGCCCCAGCGGCGGTAGGCGAACTTGTCGCCATCTACTTCGATGAAACGGGTCGGTGCAGTCAGGTGTGTGTCGCTCATCTCGCAAGTCCTCGTAGCAATTGACGATCCCGTATGATGATTATCATCATCTTTACTGTCAACGCCTTTGATGATGTTCAACATCAATGTATATTCACTGCAAGTACTTGTGTGAACGCAAAAGGACATAACGCTATGAAGGTCACCAAGGCGCAGGCACAGGCGAACCGCGCGCGCATCGTCGAGACAGCATCAACTCTGTTTCGCGAACGCGGCTACGATGGTGTTGGCGTGGCTGATATCTCGGCCGCAGCCGGCTTCACGCATGGCGGTTTCTATCGACATTTCCCATCCAAGTCCCACCTGATGGCGGAAGCCGCAGCCCGCGGGATCTCGACGACGGTCGAGAACACGGACGGCGTGGATATCGCTGCTTTCTTCAAGCGCTATGTATCCCGTGCCCACCGTGATGCGCGAGGCGTGGGCTGCACCATGGCGGCTCTGTGCGGAGATGCTGCGCGTCAATCGGATGACGTCAAGACGGTCTTTGCTGCCGGGATCGATACGCTTCTCGAGGCACTGGAACACGAAGGGGCTGCGCTGAAAGACGGCGACCGGCGGAAGTTCAGAGCCGAAATGATCAATGCGCTGGCCCACGCAGTGGGAGCCGTTGTGCTGTCCAGGGCCTGCCCGGACGATTCGGCGCTCGCCGACGAAATTCTCAAGGTGTGCCGCAAACAGATCGTGATGGAACTGCGGCCCGTTGCGGCGGGTTAGCTTTCCCAACATCCCCGGATGACGCTCCTGTAGGTCGCCAGGATGGCGGGGCGCACCTGGCACTACTGCAGTACCCGATGCGCTGAACGCTTCGATGCGGATCCGACGCGCTATGCCGCCAACGCAACACAGGCGACGCCCGCAAGCGCCTCCCGTACCCTCCTCTCATGGACCTGCCCACCATGATGGCGGTCACCGTCACGCCGCCGGGCCACCGGTCCGTCAGAGTTGAGCGGCTGGCCCAGACGCTACTTCGCCTGAGCGCGTGCGTCCGCGGGGTGAGACATCGTCGAGATGATCTTGCTGTTGACGCGCGAGCCCGAGGCGACGTTCTGGTCAGGAGCAGAAGCAGAACGAATTGCTTCGGCTTCCACGATGGCGCGATCCTTCGATGCGGCGACTGTTTCCGGACCGCGGGAACCACGGGCTACGTTCTGATTCGGAGCCGATGCCGCGCGCACGGCTTCAGCGTTGACGTCTTCGCGCATCCTTGCGGACACGGCGGGGTGAACGCCGTCGTACGGTTCGGCTTGAACGCCAGTTGCGGCCAAGAGGGTCAATGCAGCAGCGGAGAGAATGTTCAAAGTCTTCATGGCAGTTTCTTCAGTGTTGGGAATGAGGTGCTAGCAGCGGGTCTTTTCGATCCATCTGCAAGGTCAGTTTCGCAGTTGAACTAACTATCGGATCACTCCAGTAGGGCACACCATGTTTCCAATAATGAAACAGTCTCGTTGATGGCACTTTTCTAACACTTCAGAAGATCAGCAAGCTCAATCAGATCTCGGGCGTGAAGGGTGTTGTCCGCATTCGGCGAAACGTCCTTTTCCTGGAGAGAACCGTACTCCAGTGGCCGCTCGATGTAGGCGGTCTTCAGTCCACATGCGCGGGCATGGGCCAAGTCATCTTGATGGGCTGCAACCATCACGACTTCGCTCGGATCGATACCGAATACCCGCGCGACCCCCAGATAGGCCGCTGGATCAGGTTTGTACTTGTGAAAAACTTCCGCCGACAGAATGCAGTCCCAGGGCAGTGACGCATGCTTCGCCATGTTGGCAAGCAATCCGATGTTGCCGTTAGACAAGGTACAAATCGTATAGCGCGACTTCAATCGTGTGAGTCCTTCCACGCTATCAGGCCATGGGTCTAGTCGGTGCCAGACCCTGTTCAGGTTGAACTTCTCGACCTCCGTCAGATGCGTCAACCGGAACCTCTCCAGAAGCTCGTCCAGAATCATCCGGTGAAGATCGTCGATCGAGGTCCAGCCGAGTTCGCCGGACATGACCTTCCGGATCGCCGGCATGTAGCCGGCTCTCCAGGCAAGCGCGAACTGGTTGCTGTCAACGTCGAGATTCATCGACCGAACCTCTCGCACGACGCTCTTGTGCCAATCGACTACCGTTCCGAAGACATCGAAGGCCAGTACCTTGGTGCCAGCGGCTCCTTGGAAGTTCATGTTCTTCATCAGATGTCGTATCCGGGGTTTGCGCGCTCCAACTTGCGCAACAGCGCCGGCCACACGAAGCGGCCACCGATGCCGCCGGTCTGCGCGCGTGCATCGGCCTCCGCGGTCGCCTGAACGGACTCGTCGACCGTCGTCAACGGACCGCCCGCCTGCGCCGCAACCTGAATCTGGCAAGCGCTCTCCAAGATGTACATGGCCAGGAAGGCATCGGGGATCGTCGCACCCACGGTGAGCAGGCCATGGTTGCGCAGCACCAGATAGTTCGCCTTTCCCAGGTCCGCCTGCAATCGCGGCTTCTCTTCGTCGCGCAGTGCGATGCCTTCGTAGTCGTGGTACGACAGTGAATTTTGAATCACCATTGACTGTTGCGATATGGGAAGCAATCCGCCCTGCTGTGCACTGACGCCGACGCCGGCACGGGTGTGCGTGTGCAACACACACTGAACGCCCGGCCGAGCGGCATGAATGGCGCTATGAATGACGAAGCCGGCGCGGTTCACAGTGAAAGGTGATCCGGTGAGTTGGTTGCCTTCCGCATCGACGCGAAGGAGCGAAGAGGCCGTGATCTCGTCGAACAGCAAGCCGTATGGGTTGATCAGGAAGTCATGCGCGCCGCCCGGCAAGCGCGCACTGATGTGCGTGAATACTAGATCGGTCCAGCCATGCAGCGCCACGAGGCGGTAGCAGGCGGCCAGGTCGCAACGCAATTGCCATTCTTCGGCACTGACGACTTCTTTGAGGGATGGGATATGCACGATGAACTCCTTTGGACGGGGGATCGATGACTACGGCGGAACGCTACAAGCTACGCGGCGCCCACGGTCTGCGCCTGCTGCGCTCGCATCAGTTTCTTGTCCAGCTTGCCCACGCTGGTCTTGGGTAGGTTGTCGACGAGCATCACTTCCTGCGGAATGGCGAACTTTGATATGACGCCCGCATCCGCGAACGTCTTGACGTGGGCACGGATGGCGTCGCCATCGAGAACGGCACCCGCCTTGAGTACCACGATGGCGGCAGGACGCTCGCTCCAGCGCGGGTCGGGAATTCCGATGACCGCGGCCTCCTGGACCTGGGGATGCTTCAACAAGATGTCCTCCAGCTGCAACGAAGAGACCCATTCACCGCCGGTCTTGATCACGTCTTTCAGGCGGTCGACGATCCGGACGCATCCGTCCGGATCCATCACCGCGATGTCGCCCGTATGCAGCCAACCGCCACGCCAAAGCGCCTGGCTGGCCTGCGCGTCACCGAGGTAGGACTGTGTGAGCCAGGGCGAACGGGCCACGAGTTCGCCGGGCGAGTTTCCGTCGCGCGGCTGGTCGTTCATCGCGTCGTCGACCACGCGCAACTGGACGAACGGAACTGCCCAGCCCGCATGGCAGCGGGCCGCGACTTCCTGGTCGCTGGGCGATTCGGAATGTGCAGACCGGGGTTGCGCCAGCGTCAGGATGGGGCCCGTTTCCGACATGCCGTAGCCGGCGAACACGTCGATCCCCCGCGCCATGGCGGCCTTGGCCAGCGATTGCGGGAGCGCTGCTCCGCCTATGACCACTGTCCAGCCGTCCAGGCGCTGGCCCTTTTCCGCCGCCGAGTTAAGAATCATCTGCAGGATAGTCGGCACGCAGTGGGAGAAGCTGACCTTCTCGCGTTCGAACAGGGCCAGCAGGCGGTCGGGGATGTAGCGCCCCGGATAAACCTGTTTGACGCCCATCATCGTGGCCACGTACGGCAGGCCCCACGCATGCACGTGAAACATGGGGGTGACCGGCATGTACACATCGTCGTGGTTGAAGCGGCCCGCGCCCGGCCCTGAAAGGGCGGCTCGGCTGGCCAGGGTGTGCAGCACGAGTTGGCGATGGCTGAAGTGCACGGCCTTGGGCAGGCCAGTGGTACCGGTCGTGTAGAAAGTGGTTGCCCGCGTCGACTCTTCCAGGTCGGGCCATGCGTTCACCGGACGCGAGCCCGCGAGCAATGCCTCGTACTCGGCGACGATGGGCAGACGCGTCTCGCGCGGGCTCGCCGCATCCGACAGGAGCACCAGTTGCTTACCCGGATCCACGCGGTCCCAGATGGCCTCCAGCATTGGCAGGAACTCAGCATTGACGAGGATGAAGTCGTCCTTGGCGTGGTTGATGGTGTAGAGCAGTTGCTCGACCGAGAGCCGCACGTTGACCGTGTGCAGCACCATGCCTGCCATTGGCACCGCGAAGAAGCACTCGAGATAGCGATTTGTGTCCCAGTCCATCACGGCGATGGTGTCGCCCGGACGCGCGCCGAGTGACGCAAGCCCGGCCGCCAGACGGCCGATGCGCCGACCCAGTTCGGAATAGTCGAAGCGCACGGCATCGCCGCACACAATCTCTTGTGAAGGACTGCGTGCCAGCCCGGCCTCCAGCAGTTGCTTGATCAGCAGCGCGTTTGCACCAAAGGCTTCGGGCGGATCGTTCGGTTTCATGGCTATAGGTACCCTTTCAATGGTTTTTCGTAAAAAAGTCGACGAGCGCAGCGTTGACCGCCTCCGGTTGTTCTTGTTGCACCCAATGCCCGGCGTCGGCAATGAAGCGGGTCGAGATCCAGCGAGTGCATGCATCGCGCTCCATGGCGTCGAGCGCCCCCGGTAGCATGTGCACGCCCCAGTCCAACTCCCCGGCGATGAAGCAGCTCGGTACGTCGACAGTCAATCCGGCGTAGACCTGCAGCCCCCGCTGCATCGCGGGGCTCGTGGCAGCCCGGTACCAGAGCAGCCCTCCCTGGAAGCCCGTGCGGCCAAACTCCTCGCCGTACACGCTCAGCGACTCTTCCGACAGCCATCGGCTGGGGCTCACCTCGCGCTGCGCAATGCTTTGCGCCACGGTGTCGGCCATGCCCAGTCCCGCGTCCATCACGTAGTAGGTGGGTAGTCGGGCCAGCGATGACGCGCTCAGGTCGGGCAAAGGCCGGGGCCGCTCGTCAGCCCCCTCCGCGCTCTTGAGGTGGTAGTACCCGCGCAAGAACTCGCGCAGACCTTGGCGTGCGCCGTGCATTTCGACGTTGGCATCGGGACCCGAGTAATACAGCTGGTAGTGCTTGCGCGGGCGTTCCAGGGTTGAGAGGCCGGCAAGCGCTTCTGAGAGTTGCCGGGCGCGCGGGCCAGGCCTGGCAACGTCACCCGGCGATCCGGCGAAAGGCGTGGCCAGCATCGCCAGCGAACGAAAGACGTCGGGGCGGATCAGCGCGCACCAAGCCGCGACGTGCGAGCCGAAGTCGTGGCCGACCACGGCATGCACCGATGTCTTTCCAAGCACTTGGACCAGGCCCAAGATGTCGAGCACAAGGTTGTCCATGCGAAAGGCTCGCAGGTCGCTGCTCGGACCGGCGGTCCAGCCCGTGGTTCGGCCATAGCCGCGCTGGTCAGGCGCCACCACGTGGAAGCCGGCTTGCGCCAGCGCAAGCAACTGGTGTCGCCAGCTGAAAGCCAACTCAGGGAAGCCGTGCAAGAGTATGACCATCGGCGTCTCGGGACTTGCATCGCCCGCTTCCAGCCAATGCATGCAAAGGCCGTTGCCATTGTCGGCATGGCGTGCGCGCACGTGGGAGTCCAGAGGCAAGGGGGTCAAGGCGGACTGCTCGGCCATGGTTCAGCGCGCGTAGATGTCTGCCATTTTTTCGCTCGGTGCAGAACGGAGCGAAGCAGCACCGCGCCGAATCGAGCCGCTACCAACCATCAAGGCAGCGCCCGCCAGCATGATGCCGGCGATGATCAGCAGGCCGCCCGTCAGGCTGCCGGTGGTCTGCTTGATCACGCCCAAGATGTAGGGGCACGCCAATCCCGCCAGGTTGCCCAAGCTTGTGATGATCGCAATGCCTGCGGCGGTCGATTGCCGCGATAGCTCTGTCGTCGCCACTGCCCAGAACACCGGCAATGCCGAGACGGATCCCGCAATTGCAATCGAGATCAATGCCACGGACAGCCACATATCGGCAGTGGTCCAGCTCGTCAGCGCCAGCCCTACTCCACCGACGGCCACCGCGGCGGCATAGTGCCAGCGACGCTCGCCACGCTTATCAGAGTGGCGGCCGTACAGAATCATCGCCAGCGCCGCGAACGCGTAGGGCACGGCGGAGATCAGCCCAATCATCTGCATGCTCTTGACGCCAAGGCCCTGGATCATCGTCGGCATCCAGAAACTCAGGGTCGTTCCGCCGCAAACGGCCGCGAAGTACAGGAACGACAGCAGGTAGACCTTGGGGTCGCGCAGTGCGGCGAGGGCAGCCTCCACGGGCGGCGTGGATCCATGCGGCGCCGCGTCCTTGGGCAGGTCGACACGGATCAGTCGCTTTTCGTCCTCGGACAGCCACTTGGCCTCTTCAGGCGAGTTGGACAGACATGCGTAGACCACGAAACCCAGCGCTGCGGCCGGCAGGCCTTCGAGCAGGAACATCCACTGCCAGCCTCGCAGGCCACGCCAACCATCGAGGTTCTGCAGAATCCAGCCGGACATCGGACCTGCGATGAGCCCACCCACAACCGTTGCGCTCATGAACAAGGCGATGATGCGTGCTCGACGCGCCGCCGGGAACCAGAAAGTCAGATACAGCACGATGCCCGGAAAGAAACCAGCCTCGAAGGCGCCCAACAGGAAGCGGGCAATGTAGAACTGCGTTGGCGTGGTGACGAACATCGTCGCCGCCGAGATCAGGCCCCAGCACACCATGATGCGCATCATGGTCAGGCGCGCACCGATGCGCATCAGCAGCACGTTGCTGGGCACCTCGAAGAGGGCATACCCGACGAAGAAGATGCCCGCGCCGAGACCATAGATGGCATCGGTCAGATGCAGATCCGAGCTCATCTGCAGCTTGGCATAGCCGACGTTGATTCGGTCGATGTACGAGACGACGTAGGCCAGGAAGAGCAACGGTATCAGTCGCCATGTGATCTTCCGGTACATCGCCTTCCTGCGAAGCTCATGCGCGTCGATCAGGGGGGCCGGGTTCGCTGTTCGATTCATCGAAGGTCTTCAACGTTTCTTTGTGGTTTCGCGATGCCTCAGGTGCGCCGAGTCCGAGCAGCAGGACGCTGGAGAGACGCCAGTTGCCATAGGTGGCGCGGCCCATGTGCCTTGTCAGGCTTGGGCCATTGCGTCCGACTTCCTGTAGATGCTGTTGGCGGGACTCAGGAAAAGCCGGCGCACCATGGGCTCGAACTCCGACAGCTGGAGCGTCTCGGCCTTCGGGTCGAAAGCCGGGCTGTCGTACAGCTCAGGTGATGAAGGACACGGTCTGCCAGCTCCTTGGAGAAAGACTGGAACTCGCCGGCGATCACTTTCCAATCCTGGGCTGTGCTCTCCTGAAAGCTCCGAAACGTTGCGCGTCCCATCATTGAAATACAGCCGTTTAGTAATGAATGCTGCGCATCTTAAGAACCTTAGGCCGCCTCTAATTGCAAGCCGCCTGACAATCCACGGGTAAGTCCTAGCGTCTGCGCTCGCCACTCGCAAGAAGCCGCGAGAGCATCGACGGACAAGCTCGCCTATAGCTCGCTGAGGACCTTCAAAGTCTCCACCGACTCGATGACGACGCGCCCGTATGACAGCGATAGCGCGCCAGTCGCCGCAATGGCCTTGAGCTCTAAAGACAGGGTCTGGCGGGTCAAGCCAAGCATCAGTGCAAAGGTCTCGTGGGTGATGGGAATCACACGCCTTGTGCGCGGCAGCGCAGTTGCGTCGCCGCGGGCCAGTTGGAGGAGTCGCCTCGCGATGCGGGCGCGCGTCGTGCGCAGTGCCGCATCCTCGAAGAAGCTGAACATGGTGCGTGTGCGCCCAGTCTGAAGTACCGCAATCGACCGCGCAAAGCCAGCGTCCTTCATCAGCTCTTCGAATACTGGCGGCGCGATGTGCAGCAGTTCGGAGTTGCGCAATGCCTGAATGTCGTGCGTACGCGGAAGCCCATCGAGCGACGATGCTTCGCCAAACCAGTCGCCTGGCTCAAGCAGGCCGAAGATCATCTCTCGACCATCTTCGAGCACAGACGATGCGGCGAGAACGCCGCTCACTACGCCGTAGAAGCCGTTCGCAGGATCTCCTTTGCGCACCGCGAACTCTCGGCCCCGAACACGAAGCGGCCGTCCTCGAGTCAACAGCATCTCCTGCGTGACCGACCCAAGTGACTTGAACCAGTCATCGCTGGTGAGACTAAGAAAATCGTCGCGTGCCATCAATGCTCATTCTGTCGAGATGAAGGGTAGGCTCACACGTCCACGCTCGATGCAAAGCGGTCGACGCAACGTCCGACCACTTCACAACCGTCTTCCTCCCACCCTGTGCCCTGATTTCGGCTTGCAGCGCCCGCATGTGAGTCGCTCGTGCTTCGGGCGCCGTTGATCGATGCGCAGCTCCATGAATAGCATCTCGTAGAAGACGCTCAGCTTGCCAGCCGCGGCCTCCCGGCGATTTCGAGGCTCGACCTCCGCAGTCACACGCGGCGCTATCGACGATGCGTTCGTGCGAAGCGTCTTGCGACTACCTATGACTCGTTTCATCGCGAAGTTGCTCTATGATTGTCATCATATATACTTTCAGCGTGCCCTGTGGCCCTCAACAGGTTGCGGCCGGGGCGGATAAGGCTCGAATGCACCAGATTCCAAGAGCTCAAGAGGCTCAAACGAACAAACATAGACGATCCCTGCTGCTGAGAATGTAGCATGACGATCATCATCTATGTCGGCCGGCCTTGTGCGGTCACGAACATCCCCTCGGCGACAAAAAGCCTGAGAGCTCCACAGCCAGGCGGCGCCGACATCGGGCAACGCGAAGTCAATGGGTAGCTGGGCAGTCTTCCTCGCCTGCAGTTGACGCGACGCGTTCGGCTGCTCGAAGCCCGAATCATCGGCGCGACCATCGGAATGGGCGACATCGCGCGGCGCCCGCGATGTCAATCATGATCAAACCCTTGACATCTATGATGACGCTCATCATCATAGATACAACCTCCAGCTAAAAAGCAAATCTGCGATCAAAACCCTTCTGACCGTGCCCACCCGATTCATAACGGCGCATTCCAACTTGGGCTTCGCCCTGAAAAGAGAGCTATACATGTCCACTCATTCCTGGGTTCTCATCACCGGAGCCTCCTCCGGCATCGGCGCCACCTACGCCGAGCGCTTCGCACGGCGCGGCCATGATCTTGTACTGGTTGCCCGCGACAAGGCGCGACTGGAAGCGTTGGCGGCGCGCCTACGCCAGGAACATCGCGTCGCAGTCGACATCATTCAGGCCGACCTGACTCAGTCCAGTGACCTGGCCGCTGTAGAGACGCGCCTCCGCGAGGACACCCGCATCGGCGTCCTCGTCAACAACGCCGGGGCCAGTAAGGTCGGCAACTTCATCGACCAGGCGACCGACGATGTCGAGCGACTCGTCGCGCTCAACACGACCGCGCTCTTGCGGCTTGCCAGCGCGGTCGCCCCGCGGTTTGTGCAAGCTGGCGAAGGCGCGATCATCAATATCGGGTCAGTCGTCGGGCTGGCGCCGGAATTCGGCATGTCGGTCTATGGCGCGACCAAGGCGTTCGTGCTGTTCCTATCCCAAGGGCTGAGCCTAGAGCTCGCGGCCAAGGGCGTCTATGTTCAGGCGGTGCTCCCTGCGGCAACGCGTACGGAGATCTGGGAGCGCGCAGGTGCCGACATCAACGCACTGCCCGAGATGATGGACGTGGGCGAGTTGGTGGATGCAGCGTTGGTGGGCTTCGACCGCCGCGAAGTCGTGACGATCCCGCCATTGCACGACGCCGCACGTTGGGACGCCCTTGACGCCGCGCGACTGATCCTTCTTTCGGACATCAGGCAGGCTCATGCCGCAGGGCGCTACCAGCAGACTACCGCCTGAAGCGCTGCCAGAGCACTTCTTCGAATCGAACGAGGTTGAGTCAATGACGTTTAAAGCGCTTCTGGCGACCAGAACAGGCGAGAGGATTACCGCAGGACCACGGCCAGCGCAGCACCATCGCAAACAACCTTCTTGACCATCAATTCCAGGCCGATGCACCAAACCAGAAATGAGTGGCCGATTTCATCTACATCTGGACTGCCGAAGGCTGGTTGTACGCCGCTGCGGTGCTGGACCTGTACTCGCGCCGCATCGTCGGCCGGTCGATGCAGGACAGCATGACTTCACAGCTCGTGGTCGACGCGCCAATGATGGCGGTGGGGCCCGGGCAAGCCGGTGGCATTCCTGCATTACTCTGACCAAGGCACCGAGTACACGAGTAAACACTTCCTGGAGCTGCTCAAGGAACAAGGTATCACCTGCAGCATGAGCCGCGGAGGCAAGGACAACTCGGCGATGGAGAGCTTCTTCAGTTCATTGAAGACCGAGCGCCGAGCGCACGGCCAGGGGAAGGTGTACCGGTCACGAGAGCAGGCACGTGCGGACGTGTTCGACTACATCGAGCGGTTCTACAACCCTACTCGTCGTCATTTGAAACTCGGCTAGTCAGTCCGATAGAGTTCAAGAAGCTTGGGTCGGTGTCCACGGAATCGGCAGCAGCCCATGGCGCAGGTAAGTTCGATCGAACCGGCCAATATGCTCGCAAGCTCTGACACGGTTGGTCCACCCGCCGGTTTCACTTCAATTAACACAGCCAGATTGACTAGCGCGAGTTAAAGCACCGTTGCCATGTCAATGACGAAGCGGTACTTGACATCACTTTTGAGCATCCGCTCATAGGCCTCGTTGATTTGCGGCATCTTGATGATCTCGACGTCAGAGACGATGTTGTGTTTCGCGCAGAAGTCCAACATCTCCTGAGTCTCAGCAATGCCGCCGATCATCGACCCGGAGATACTGCGTCGTTTGCTGATGAGGCCAAATGCGCCGGGCGAAGGATTCGGCGAACTCGGTATCCCAACCAAGACCAAAGTGCCGTTCATCTTGAGCAGTGTCACTAGCGGATCCAAGTTGTGAGTGACCGCGACCGTATCGAGAATGAAGTCAAAGCTGTTGCGATGGATCGCCAATGCGTCGGCATTCTCCGAAACAACGACTTCCTTGGCGCCCAACCGCAGCGCGTCCTCGGTCTTGCTAGGCGAAGTCGTAAATAAGACGACGTGCGCACCCAGCGCTGCCGCGATCTTTATCCCCATGTGCCCAAGCCCGCCCAGCCCGACAATACCCACCTTCTGGCCCGGACCAACCTTCCAGTAGCGCAGAGGCGAGTAAGTCGTGATGCCCGCACACAACAATGGCGCTACAGCAGCAAGGGCCTTTTCGCGGTGTGAGATTCTTAGCACAAATTTTTCGGATACCACGATGTGGTCCGAGTATCCGCCCAACGTATTGGCGCGCGACACTTGTTCCTGGCTGTTGTAGGTCCCGGTCATGCCGTTGTCGCAGTACTGTTCGAGACCTTGAGCGCAAGGTTGACAGTGCTGGCAACTATCCACCATGCAGCCCACGCCGACGAAGTCACCCACTTTGAATTTTGAAACGTCCGTTCCCACTTCACTCACACGTCCGACGATCTCATGGCCAGGCACACAGGGATATACCGACGGGCCCCATTCGCTCCTTGCGGTGTGCAGGTCAGAGTGGCAGACGCCGCAGTACAAAATGTCAATGGCAACATCCCGCGCCGTCAGAAATCGACGCTGGAAAGTGAACGGTGCAAGTGGGGTGGTGGCCGACTGGGCCGCATAAGCATGCGCGAGTGTCATAGCGTTTTCGATGTGGACGTTCTAGAAGACGAATTCTATTTTTGACTTTATGAATGCTAGAAAAAGCACGATCCCTGATATGCTGTTCTATTGGGACTTCGATTAAAGATGGTCTGCGTAAGCTGCTTCAAGGTGTGTCGATGTCCTGATTTGCATCAATTCGTATGCTCAAACGCCCGGCATCAATTCGCCTGGCGATTTCGATTTGCCTGCGGCCCCATCAAACTGCACTGCGCAATCCAAAGGTTGGACAACGCAAACCGCGTGTGCAACTGCATTGTGATCTTTGAAGCGCACCGACTAACAAAACCTGTCCAATAATTCAAGCCGCGCTGGATACATCGCATGGGATTCAGAATGCACATGCCAAATCGATCATCTCAATACTCGTTGCTCAGAAAGATCGGTAGCGCCTCGCACTTCGGCGATATAGCTAAAATGCGGTGAAAGCACTGGCAGACTTTCAAGTGCATTCACAATATGAAACATAGTTGGAAGATCCTCCCAAGTAGAGCGGATAAATTTGACTTTTCCAATGCCTGAAATGAAAGAGGTATATCGAGGCTTGGCTGAACTGACTTGTGGAGACAACACCATCTCGTCAACAGCGGCTTCCCCTACTCGGCGCAGACTAGGGATGTAGCGATGATGCAGAATTCCATCACTTTCCGGTGAATTCGGCGGCGCCCCGACCGCCAAGTCGCTAAATGCCATCCGGATAAATTCGTGCCCTTCCCAAACGGCCGTGTGGAGTCGAGTCCCTTGTAGAATTCGGGGCTCTGGTAGCTCACAGTACAGCTTCGAAAATCCTAGTTCCTCACGGCCAGTAAGGATTGGTTCACATCGGTTTTCCCATAGGACAGACATGAATGACCCGCGAACTGATTCGGTAGCGCCGCGGTAGCGGACTGGATATGAAACCGAAAGCAGTGAATAGCCGCGCCCGGCGAGCCACTCAAGTTCTCTCAACGTCACATGTTCCACAGTGACGATGGGTTCACCGTCGAGTTCACAATTCGGCGGCAGCAATTTACGAAGCTCAGCTTCATCCGTTAAAAAGCTGATTGAAGCGATAGTGCGCGGCGCATCACTAAGGTCAAATCTTTCTCCATTCGGTCCTTGGCGCGGTCCGGGACTGGGTCCAAACACCGTCGGCATTCTGTAACGCGAAGGAATATCTATGCTATTTGTCATGGTTAATTAGATACGAAACGTGAAAAAATTGCTACAGGCTCTAATCGTCACGGGATTAGGTCCAATTAGCGCTTTAAGTTGCAGCCGCAACCTGAGTGGGGAAAGATGTGAAATGATGTGTATGCAATGCTCCGCGTGGGCTGCTAGATTAGATAATGCTGAACAGCTTTTTCATCCCATTCCAATCCCACGCCGGGGACATCGGGAATTAGGAGATTTCCGCCCTTGACCTCATACGGGGTCTGCAATATTACGTTGTGCCAGTCATTCCACTCTAGCCAATGGGCGGTTTCCGACACTCGCATCATATGTGCTGAAACCTCGGGATAAACGTGGGACGATAAGGGCAACCCTGCGGCACCCGCAATAGCAGCCGCTCGCGTCCATCCAGTTACGCCGCCGATGCGCATTAGATCCAGCATGACTAGATCAGATGCCTTCTTTTGAATTGATTTGTACAGCTCCCGCGACCCGTAAATGTTCTCGCCCATTTGCAGAGGAGTTTTAAGATCTGCCGCTAGGCGCGCATATCCATCAAAGTTGTCATAAAGCAGTGGTTCTTCGATCCAGATCAGTCCATGATCGTCAATCAAATGACATCGCTGTAGAGCCTCGGCGAGGTTAAGACCCTGATTAAAATCAACCATTAAATCAACTTCATCACCAACCGC
>NZ_JASZYU010000008.1 GCF_030316825.1 Variovorax fucosicus
GAGGGCGACCTCGTCTGGATTCACGCGAAGAGCTTCTTCTTCGGCAAGGAACTTGCGACGGTCGAAATATTCCGTGTCGAGAACGGAAAGATCGTCGAGCACTGGGATGTCGTCCAGGAAGTGCCCGCGGAATCGGCCAACAGCAATACGATGTTCTAGTCCGTTGGGGAAATGCTGACCAATAGCTCAAGGCGGGCACGGCCTGTGAGTGCGCGAAGGCGCCGCAACTCAATGCACTGGCGAGGTGAATTAGCGCAGCTTTGCCAGCGCCGAGTACAAGAAGAAGCGCATGTGTTGGTGCCGACCGGAAACTAAGCCAGTTTCGCGGGTATCACCGACATCTTCGAAAAGCGCGAGTTCGAGTAGCCAACGCTGCTTGACGGCGGGTCACCTCCGTTCCGGTGGCCAACCCCTTGGCAAGCTGACGTGGTCACTGCCCGTCAAAGCCCGGGAACGTATCCACGTGGATTTTTGCAGTCAGGCGGACCTTCCGCGCTTCCCGGTACTCGCTCGCGTTCCACAAGCGAAGAAGCTGCGCCTCATCCGGAAACTGGATGACAGCCATGCGCTGTGCATCGTGCCCGCCTTCGAGCGTCTTCTCGACACTTCCGCGCACGACGATTGGCCACCGTATCGCGTGACGATGTGCGTCGTAACCACCCTCACCAGCAATGCGCGCTTTCATGCCGCCTTCGGTGTGCTCAGCCTGACGTACCAGGTCTCATGGTTCCTGAGGCTGTACGACGTGATCGGCGATTGAACGGTGTCAGCTGGAAACGGTGCTCTCCGAGTGAGGCGCCATCAACCCGAAGAACCATTCCACGAACGCGACAACCCGTCGTGAGCGCCGGCGCCGGTATAGCAGCGAGACCGGCATCGACGCCGCTCGATGCGTCGGCATGACTTCGACCAGTTCACCCCGATCGAGCAGATGCTGAACGTCGAAGCGAGGAATCTGGATCATTCCAACGCCGGCACGGCAACTCGCAATGTAGCTTTCGGCGTTGTTCACGCTCACGCGGCTGGGCAATGCCAAGACCTGAGCCTTGCCCGAAGCTCCGAAGCTCCGATGCATTCCCAAGGCAGTTCCCTTCCGCTGGACGGCGATGCATAGCCGACTGCCCAGTGCCCCTTCGCCAGATCCTCTGGATTTTCTGGTGTGCCGTGTTCCCGCAGGTAGGTCGGACTGGCGCAGTTGATCAATGCGATATGACCGAGCGGGCGGACCACGAAGCTGCTGCCTTGCATCGCTCCGACGCGTACCGCGCAGTCGACGCCTTCATGGACCAGATCGATGGTGCGGTCCGTGGAGCCGAGTACCAGCTGCAGCCGGGGGTAGCGGCGCAGCAAGCCGGGAAGCGCCGGCACGATCAGGCGTCGTGCAATACGGCTGGGCACGTCGACCCGCAGCTGGCCGGCAACCTGTCGTTGGCTGTTCTGAAACAGCTATTCGACATCTTCGGCCTCTAGGCGGTGCCTTCGACCCTACTGCCTTCGACGTTGCCGAGCTCAATGAGAGGCTGAGACCGTCGGATTACTGACCGTCAGGGAAGGTGCTGGTCGGACTATTCCGAAGAATTCACCCGCATCGCGCGCAAACGGGTGAACCGCGCTCCGGGGTCCCGTCGAGGCCGGACTGACCACAGCGGGTTTCGGCGAGAGTTGGGGTAAACACTGTTAGCGCCTGTCGGTTAACATCGTTATCCTCTGGTGTGGAAGTCTCAAGGTGATCTTCCGCTTTTACAACTGGAGACCGCAATGAACTTACGACCGGATTGGTATGGAACGATTCGCAGCGCAGCAACGGCGCTGATCTTGACGGCTTGTGCTTGGCATGCTTCTTCACAGTCCGTTTATCCGAGCCGGCCAGTTGTGGTCCGGATGGCCTATCCCGCAGGCGGACCTGCAGATTCCGCTCTTCGCGATGTACTGCCGGCGCTGCAGCGTGAAATCGGGCAGCCAGTGGTAGTTGAGAACATGCCGGGAGCCAACGGCTCCATCGCAGCGATGAATGTGCAGAATGCGGCAGCGGACGGGTACACGCTTTTGGGTACAGTGACGAGCGATCTGATCTTGGCGCCTCTGATTATTCCAACAGCAAAGTACAAGCCTCAGGCGTTCCAGCCCGTCGGGCTGCTCGGTTCAGGTGACCTCGTTTTGCTCAGCAGTCCGGCTCACGACTTCAAGAGCGCTGACCAGTTGATCGAGTACGTGAAGTCCAGCGGCAAGGAGTTGTCGATCGGCAATTGGGGCACGGGCTCACTGACACACGTTGCGGGTGCAGACTTTGCCGTAAGGGGGGGCATCAAGCTGCTGCAGGTGCCCTACAAAGGCGCCGCTCCGATTATTCCGGACCTCGGAAGCGGGCAGATTGATCTGGGCTTCGCTCCAATGGGCGGCTCGCTCGTGGGCCTAGTCAAGGCAGGGATCGTGAAGCCAGTCGCGATTGCTGCAGACAAACGCAATCCATTGTTGCCGGACGTGCCCACCATCAATGAAAGCAAGTATGTCAAGGATTTCACCTATGCTGCGCGCTCCGCGATCTTCGCCCCCCCTGGCACGCCGGAGGCCGTGATCGCACGCCTCAATAAGGCCATGAACGTCTACATCGTGAGCGCCGAAGGTCGTGCGCGTCAGGCGGCCATTGGTGCATCGCCGCTTGAGCCGCTGTCGGTGAAACAGATGAACGAACTATTCCAGGCGGAGTCCGCAACCATGACGCGCGCAGCAAACGCGACAAAACCCTAGGTCAGCCGCCAGGAAGGACGAACTAAATGAAAGTAGCTGTTGTCGGTGCCGGCCTGATTGGACAGGCTTGGGCCATTGTCTTCGCCCGTGGTGGTTGCGAGGTGAGCCTGTGGGATGGGAACTCGCGCGCCCTTGACAACGTCGTTCCAGGCATCGCCCGCCGACTGTCCGATCTGAAAGATCATGGACTCGTGAGCGATGTCGATGAAGTTCTAAAGAGACTGCAGGCAACTTCCAGTTTGGCGGATGCGCTGGCCGGTTCGCACTATGTGCAGGAAAATCTGCCCGAAGTGCTCGAGTTGAAGGCCGAGATATTCGGCCGCATGGATGCGCTCGCACCCGGGGGGGCCATCTTGGCAAGCTCGACTTCCGGCTTCCCTGCCTCCGCCTTCACACAAGGCCTTGCTGGGCGCCAGCGATGCCTGATTGCGCATCCGGTCAATCCGCCGTACCTGATTCCCGTCGTCGAGTTGTGCGGAGCGCCGTGGACTTCGCCGGCGGCGATCGAAGGCGCGCGTTCCTTGATGGATAGCATCGGCCAGCGGCCTGTGGTTGTGAAACGCGAAATCGATGGTTTTATTCTCAACCGCTTGCAAGGTGCATTGCTGCAGGAAGCGTTCTGGCTGGTAGAAAACGGGTATGTCGATGCCGCTGGACTGGATGCGACGGTGAGCGAAGGATTGGGTTTGAGGTGGGCATTCATGGGACCCATTGAAACCATTGACCTCAATGCACCTTCCGGGCTGTCTGACTACTGTCAGCGCTACGGCGGCATGTACCAGTCGTTCGAGCAGTCCCCGAATTCACGACAGATGGGCCAAGGCTGGTCGGCGGAACTGGTAGAGACGCTGAACGGCCAACGGCGGGAGACTCTCCCGATCTCAGAGCTGGCTGATCGCCAAGCTTGGCGTGACCGCAGGCTCATGCAGTTGATGGTACACAAGCAGCAGGCCGTCTATGCGGAGGACGTCACGAAACCGTCTCCAGAGGCCGAGTGTGGACGCCAGGCCGTTGGTACCTCATAGCCGGTGGATGAGATGAAGCATTCTCAGGTTGAAACCAACGGCATCACGCTGGATGTCGTTGGGGCGGGCGGGCAGGCCAGTCTCTTTTTGCCAGGGGTTCCCCAACACGTGGCACGATTGGCGATCGCAGTTGAAAGTACTGTCCCGCGAGGGCTGCCGCCGCATATCGATGGATATGTGCGCGGTTGCGGCAAGTCGAGCGCGCTGCCGGAACGCGATGCCTGCACCGTCCCGCACACCGTGGGCGACTTGGTGGGTCTGCTCGATGCGTTATAGCTCCCCGATGCGGTGCTGGTCGGATGGGGCACTTCACCTGCCCTGTACACCGATCGGGCGTTCGCCTCTCACCAAGGCATATTCATTCTCGGAGAACGGACTTGATTAAGCCATTCCACATCGACATCCCCCAAGTCCGGATCGATCAGATCCGCGAGCGGATCGAACAATATAACTGGGACGGACTGGCGGACGCAGGCGGATGGCGGTCCGGGGTCGGACTGGCCGATCTGCGTCGCCTCACAGACTATTGGTTGAACCAATACGACTGGAGGGCCGCGGAGGCGAAATTGAATGCGCAACCGCACTTCCTCGCCACTATTGACGGCCAAGATATCCATTTCCTCCACAGCAAGGGCGATGGGAGCAGGGCGCCAGTCATCCTGCTGCACGGTTGGCCGGGATCGTTCCTTGAATTCAGGCATATCGTCGACTATCTCGTCGCGGACGGGCACGACGTGGTGGTCCCATCGCTGCCCGGTTTCGCATTTTCGGGGCGTCCTAGTTCCCCGATTGGGTCGCGTCGGACTGCTAAGTTATGTAACGAGATCATGGAGAGGCTCTTTGGCACCAAGCGCTATCTGGTGCAGGGGGGGGATTGGGGCGCTGCGGTCGCTGCATGGATCGCTCACGATTTTCCAGAACGTTGTTCCGGCCTACATCTCAATATGATCATGGTTCAATCCCGAGATGCGATACCTGAAACCCAAGGAGAGCGCGGGTGGGCGGAGACTCGTCAGCGGACGACCGCCGACGAGATGGGCTACGCTATCGAACAGGGAACCCGGCCCCAGACACTGTCTGTTGCTCTTGCGGACAGCCCAGTCGGTGTGGCGGGTTGGATCCTGGAAAAGTTTGCCGTATGGTCCGACGTGCCACGCGATGCCGAAGGGCGTCCCAACGTCTGGAAGGCATTCAGCGAGGAGTTTCTGGTCACCAATCTCATGTTGTATCTCGTGACGAACGCGATCGTCACGTCGACCTGGTTCTACCGGGGCAATATCCTCGAGGGCGCGCGCCTGTTCGACCCAGGCAACCGCGTCACGGTTCCGACCGCCGTCGCCGCGTTTCGAGATCCCGTTTTCCTGATGCCTCCGCGTTCACTAGTTGAAAAAAGCTACGACATCGTCCAATGGAGTGACATGCCCGCGGGCGGTCACTTTGCGGCGTTGGAGCAACCCATGCGGCTTCTGGCCGATCTTCGTCGGTTTTTCGATGCGGTCGAACATGGGAAGTAGACGCACTCAAGGCCGATTGCGGGTCAACCATCGACCTTGTTCCGCCGCGTGCAAAGAGGGCATCGAACTTGAGGGAGTCGCAGTGTTCACAATCGCTCGGCGCAATCCGGCCGGCAAGGGGCCATCGTCAACATCGGATTCGTCGTCGGCCTGGCACCGGAGATCGGTCTGGGCGAAGCCCTGCAGATCGGCTTTCATGGGCTCACGGGGCACGCGATCAATCTCTGACTCGATCACTTTCGTATAAGGATTCTTTGAATGACCCAGGCTCTGTTCTCGCCGCTAAAGCTCGGCGCATTGACGCTTTCGCATCGCGTGGTGATGGCGCCGCTCACCCGGATGCGCTCGTCCCAACCAGGCAACGTGCCACACGCTCTCAATGTGGAGTATTACCGCCAGCGAGCCTCGCGCGGCGGATTGATCATCACCGAGGGCGCGCAGATCTCGCCGACCGCCCAAGGGATGCCGGCCACGCCGGGCATCCACAGCCAGGCACAGGTCGAGGGCTGGAAGGCCGTCACGCAGGCCGTGCACGACAAGGGTGGGTTGATCTTTCTGCAGCTCTGGCATGTCGGACGTGTCTCGCATTCGTCGCTCCTGGGCGGCGAACTTCCTGTGGCGCCGTCCGCCGTCGCGGCCCCCGGCAACGCGTTCAAGGCGAACTTTGAACGTGCTCCGTTCGAGACTCCAAGGGCGCTGGATACGGCAGAGATCGCTTCGGTGATCACCGACTATGCCCAAGCGGCGCGCAATGCGAAACAGGCCGGCTTCGACGGCGTGGAAGTCCACGGGGCCAATGGATACTTGTTGGAGCAGTTCCTGCAAAGCCGCAGCAACCAGCGCACCGACGCTTACGGCGGCTCGATCGAGAACCGCAGCCGCATCGTGCTGGAGGTGGTTGAGGCCGTGTCTGCTGTATTCGGCGCCGATCGCGTCGGCATCCGTCTGTCCCCCTTCGGCGTGGCCAACGGCAGCGGCGAGGACGAGCCGCTGCCGCTGTATACCCACCTGATTCAAAGCCTCGCACGCCTGGACTTGGCCTATCTGCACCTGATCGAGCCGCGGGCCAGTGGCGCGGGCCAGGCCGACGTCGATCACCAGAACGTGCCTTTTGCGTCCGAGCTGTTCCGACCTCACTGGCCGAAAGCTCTGATCGCGGCCGGGAACTACAGGCCCTACACCGCGGCGGCCGCCATCGAATCGGGCCGCGCAAACGCGATCGCGTTCGGACGCCTGTTCATCGCCAACCCTGATCTCCCCGAGCGCGCACGACGGGGCGCCGACCTCAATACCTACAACCGTGCCACCTTCTACGGCGGCGGCGTCGAAGGCTACGTGGACTATCCGATGCTCGAAGCGCTGGACCAGTGAGCGGTAGACACGTGACACGCGCATCACCGCCAGCACCCCGATTTCCAGTCGAATCTACCGCTCAGTTGGAGGGGCGTTCACTCACCGGCGGCGTGCTGTTCCTGCTGGCCGCACTGGCGGCCTTGGGCGCACTGGCCACCAACATCATCCTTCCAACATTCCCCTCGATGGGCGAGGACCTTGGTGTCTCGGTCCGGGATCTCGGCGCTACGCTGAGCAGCTTTTTCGTGGCCTTCGCGCTGGGTCAGTTGTTCGTCGGACCGCTGTCGGATCGCTTTGGACGCCAGCGACTGGTGCTGATCGGCCTGGCCATCTTCATCGTTGGCAGCCTGGTCTGCGCGGTGGCGAGCACGCTGCCGCAGCTCATCGGCGGCCGGGTTGTCCAGGCGCTGGGCGTGTGCGCCACGTCGGTGCTGTCGCGCGCCATCGCGCGCGACCTGTTCGAGGGCCAGGAACTGGCGCGTGCGCTTTCCTTGACTATGGTAGCCATGGCGGCTGCGCCGGGGTTTTCTCCGCTGATAGGCAGCGCCCTGGACAGCCTCTTCGGCTGGCGGTCTGCCTTCTTCGTGATTTCAGCGCTGGCATTCGCCCTGGCCGTTGGATACATCGCCAAGCTGGGTGAGACGCACGCGCCGGACCGGCGATCCGCGCTCTCGCCCATCAGCGTCGCTGCAGGCTACAAGCAGTTGGCCTTTGATCCGCGTCTCATAGCGCCCGCCCTGTCTGTGAGTCTGGTCATCGGGGCGCTCTATGCCTTCTTTTCTATGGCTCCCGCCATTCTGATCACCGGCTTCAGGCTCTCGCCGCTGACGTTCGGGTTGTTCTTTGCATCGACAACTTTCGTCGTGTTCGGGTCAGGCCTACTGGCGCCGCGTCTCGCCAAACGATGGGGGCCGGTCGTGGCGGCTCGTGCTGGTGTTTCCATCGCACTTGTTGGAAGTGCGGCAATGCTGTTCGGCAGAACAGAGTTCGTCTCCTTCAGCGTGTATCTGACCATCTTCCTGTTCGGGATGGGCATCTTCAATCCACTCGGAACGGCCATCGCGCTACAACCCTTTGCACAGCAGGCGGGAGCCGCCTCGGCGTTGCTGGGATTCCTTCAGATGGGGTGCGCGGCGCTGGCCATTACCTTCGGAGGGATGCTGACCTTGCCAACGTACACCGCCTTGGGCGTCGTCCTGTTCACGTCGCTTGCGGCGTCCTTTCTATGCTTTTGGTCCGTACGAACTACGAGGTGAGCCTGACGTATGTCGGCGGATCACCCAGAGAGAAATGCACTGAGTTCCCAAAAGGAAAGATCATTCAAGTCTGTCGCCGGGCTTGTCGGGGGAGTTCTGGTGCTGGCGCTAGCGCTGGCAGGATCTTTGGCTCCCTTCTAATCTATGGGGGCTGTCGCGACGACAGTATGGCCTATGTGTTCGGTAGACGGGTTCCTCGGGGAGTTGGTCGAAGTGTCAAACTGGATGACAGCCGCAGGCAGCTGCATATAGCCAAGCCCGAGTAGCAGCGTGGAGCCGTTCGACGCCTTTCGAGCCGTGACTCCGCCCTGGCGTCAATTCATCAATTCGATCCCACTGGCATGCCTGTCGATCTTGCCGAATAAGACATCATGAGCGTCATCACCACAATTGAAGACCTGCGAGTGCTGGCACAACGCCGAGTGCCGCGCATGTTCTACGACTACGCCGATTCGGGCTCTTGGACAGAGAGCACCTATCGAGCTAACGAAAGCGAGTTCCAGAAAATTAAGCTTCGCCAGCGTGTGGCTGTCAATATGCAAAGGCGGAGCACCCGTACGACGATGATCGGACAAGAGGTGGCGATGCCGGTGGCCATAGCCCCGACCGGATTTGCCGGCATGCAGCATGCGGACGGGGAGATTCTTGCGGCACGCGCGGCTGAGGCTTTCGGAGTGCCTTTTTGCTTGTCGACCATGAGCATCTGCTCCATGGAGGATGTAGCAGCAAACAGCACTGCGCCATTCTGGTTCCAGCTATACGTAATGCGCGACCGAGATTTTGTCACGCGGCTGATCGAGCGCGCCAAGGCTGTGCATTGTTCCGCTCTGGTTCTAACCCTCGATTTGCAAGTGCTGGGCCAGCGCCACAAGGATCTGAAGAACGGGCTGTCTGCGCCTCCGAAGCCGACCTTGGCCAACCTGATCAACCTTGCGACCAAGCCACGCTGGTGCCTTGGAATGCTCGGCACCCCACGGCGCACCTTCGGCAACATCGTTGGTCATGCGAAGGGAGTGGGTGATCTTTCGTCGCTCAGTTCTTGGACCGCAGAACAGTTTGATCCCAGGCTGAGCTGGGCCGATGTGGAGCGCATCAAGAAGCTTTGGGGTGGCAAATTGATTCTCAAAGGGATCATGGATGCAGAAGATGCACGACTCGCGGTCAGCAGCGGCGCCGATGCGCTGATCGTGAGCAATCATGGCGGACGCCAACTTGACGGCGCGCCGGCCAGTATCGAAGCGCTTCCGGGTATCGTCGAGGCCGTTGGCTCGCAAATTGAGGTCTGGCTGGACAGTGGTATCCGTTCAGGCCAGGACGTGCTCAAGTCGGTGGCCCTCGGCGCCCAAGGCACGATGATTGGGCGCGCGTTTCTGTATGGACTGGGGGCCATGGGCCAAGCCGGCGTCACAAAGGCGCTTGAAATCATCCACAAGGAGCTCGACATCACGATGGCTTTCTGTGGTTGTCGGAGCATCGGTGATGTGGATAGAAGCATCCTATTCGCCGGAAGCTTTCCGCGGTAGATGACTGAGTGAGCACAGACAGAGTACCGCTGGCGACGAATCAATATTTGCGACTATGAGGTCGAGCCGCACTCCCGAACAAGGCGGCTACGCTGGTCGTGCCGTTTCACTTCCAGCAGAGGCAGCGACATCATCGCGCCGAAGTTCACCCAGTGCTGGGGCCAGCCAGTGGTCGCCTACAACAAGCCGGCGCCAGCGGCAATCTCGGCGGGCAGCAGGTGGCAACAGCGGCCCTCGACGGCCATACGTTGCTGATGGCGATCAGCACCTTCACGATGACGCCGGCGATCTACAAGGAGATGCCCTCCGATGCGGTCGCGGACTTCGCCCCCGTGTCGATGTCGCAGAAGATGCCGAACAGCGTGAGCGTCCAGCGGTCCCACCTTGCGCCGGCCGCGGCACACCCTGAGGATGGCGTCCACCTATTTTTTGGCGGACGCCTATGCATCCCAAACACTCCAATCGCCGAGTCCACAGTGCCGAGTTCAAGGCGCGGGTCCTGGCCGAATGCCGGCAGCCCGATGCATCGGTCTCGGCCGTGGCCATCGCGCACGGCCTGAACACCAACGTCGTGCGCAAGTGGCTTTCGGGTCGTGGTCTCAAGCGCATGAGCGATGCGGTGCCTGCAGCCAGTGGCCCCGGGCCAGCCCTGCAGTTCGTCCCTGTCGAGTTGCCTCGACCTGAGCCCGTGGACACCGCCTCTGCATCCCAGCCCGACATCCGCATCGAACTGCAGCGAGGCGGCCTGCACGTGAAGCTCCAGTGCGTGACCAGTGCAGCCACGCTGTACGCCGCGCAGTTGCGCGCGCTGGCTGATGCGCTGTGCGCCACTTGAGGAGCCTGCCCGTTGATCCGCATCGACACGCTGTGGCTGTGCACTCAGCCGCAGGACATGCGCGCCGGTGCCGACCGGTTGCTCCATATCGTCGTCAACACCGTCGGGTCGGCGCGTGCCCACCATGGCTACCTCTTTGCCAACCTGCGGGCTACGCGCATCAAGCTGCTCGTGCACGACGGCTTCGGCGTATGGTGTGCCACGCGCCGCCTGCACACGGGACGCTTCGTCTGGCTGGAGCGTGCGCCAGGGCAGGCTGCTGCAACGCTGCAACTGACAGCTCAACAGTTCGAAGCTCTGGCAGTCGGCCTGCCGTGGCAGCGCCTGGGCGAGCTCACCGTCATCAGCCGATCATGAGCGGGCTGGCAGTCCCGCACTTGCGTTGACATCGCATTTGCCAATACGCAGCGCGCTCTGAATCGTGCAACATGCCGAGCATGCTCGGCGAGACCGCGACTGCCCCCATCGACATGGCCCAACTGCCTGCGCAGGCGGCCGCGTTGATCACGCGGTTGCAGCAGCAGGTGCAGTCGCAGGCGCGCGAGATCGCTTGGGCGCACGCCAAGCTGGACAAGGTCAACTTCGAGCTTGCCCGCCTCAAGCGCTGGAAGTTCGGTGCCAAGACTGAGGCCATGACGGCCCAGCAGCGCGCTCTGTTCCAGGACACACAGGCAGAGGATGAGGCCTGCCTGCAGGCGCAACTGGCCGAGTTGCAGCGCGATCTGCCCCAGGTGCCCAAGACACCGAAGGCACCACCGCGCCGTCCACGCCGCCAGGAGCTGCCCGAGCACCTGGAGCGCGTTGAGCATCGCCACGAGCCCCAGAACACCACCTGCCAGAACCCGGAGTGCGGCCGGCCCATGCACCGCATCGGCGAGGACGTCAGCGAGAAGCTGGACATCATCCCGGCCAAGTTCTTCGTGCACCGGCACATCTACGGCAAGTGGGCCTGCAGGTGCTGCCAGCAGATCCACCAGGAGCCGGCCGAGCCGGACGTGGTGGACGGCGGAATCCCTGCCAGCGGGCTGGTGGCGCATACGCTGATCAGCCGCTTCGTGGACCACCTGCCGTACTACCGGCAAGAGCCCATCAACGCCCGCTCGGGCGTGCACACGCCGCGCTCGACGCTGGCTGCCTGGGGTGGCGCCGGTGGCGCGAAGCTTGAGCCGCTGTACGAGGCGCATCGGCGCTTCATCCTCAGTTGCCGGGTGCTGCACGCCGACGAGACCCCAGTGCCTTTGCTGGCGCCGGGTACGGGTAAGACGAAGAAGGCCTTCATTCTGGGCCTGGGCACGCAGCCACCATGACCCTCACCCAGGCGTGATCTACGAGTTCTGCCTGGGCCGAGGATCGCAGTACCCGGTGGCCTTCCTCGGCGGCAAGGGACCGCCATACCCACAGCCGCCGTGGAACGGCACCTTGATCACCGACCAGTACGCGGGCTACAACGCCGTGCTGGACGCCAAGGTCTACCCGCAGCGCAGGTCAGCGGCGTGCGCTGCCCATGCCAGGCGGTACTTCGAAGAGCTCAGCCGCGGCGGCAACAGCGCCAGTGCAGTGGCCACCGAAGCGCTGCAGCGCTGGGCGCGGATCTACCAGGCCGAGGCGGCCTTCGCGCAAATGGATGATGCCCAGCGCTGCCAGGCCCGCCAGCAACTGAGCAAGCCTCTGTGGGACGAGTTCAAAGTGTGGCTCAAGCTGCAGCGCACGCAGGTGCTCGAGGGCAGCAAGATCGCAGGGGCGATCGACTACAGCCTCAACGCCTGGAAGGCGCTGACGCTGCACATCGACGACGGCGCGGTAGTCATCGACAACAACTTGATCGAGCGACAGATCAAGCCGTGGAAGCTCGGCGCTAAAAACTGGTTATTTGTGGGCAGCGAGATGGCCGGCCAGCGTGCGGCAGTGGTGATGAGCCTGGTGCAATCGGCAAAACTCAACAAGCTGGATCCGTGGGCGTACCTGCGCGACGTGCTGGCACGCATCCACTCGCATCCGAGCCAGCGGCTCGATGAACTGCTGCCACATCGCTGGCGGCCGAGCTGACGAAGTGGGCGTGATCACGCAGGTCGCCATGGTCCAGGCGGCCATCGACGTCAACGGCATGGGCCAGGCTCAGAAGGTGAGCCTGGCCGACGAGATCTTCGCTCAGCAGCCCAACATGCTCGCCTCAATCCTGGCGTTGTCTCGCATGGGAGTCGGCATGGTGCAACTAGAAGTGCCGCTGCACATCCTGTTGGTGACGTTCCAGGCGATGAAGCGCAGCGGCCATACGTGGCCGATCGTCTCGGAGGACCTGCAGGACAGGTGCATGCAGCGCTTGACGGCCCGCGCCCGCTTTAACGATGGCCTACCGAGCGACCTGGCCAACCAAGTCGTCGAGCAATTCTGCGACGAGCATCCCGAGCGCTACCTGCTTGCATTCGTCTACGGATACCTGGGCGACCACGATCTGCTGCGTGTGCGCACCGACGCGGAGAAATACCTGCTGATGGCCGCACTCAACCTCGTGGAGTGCGTCGCCTTCGCTGGTTCCACGACCGCCCCCTGACGATCACGAGCGTCGACTCGCGTCAAGGTGGGACGACAGGACGCTCACCGAACAGCTCTCGCGTGAAGATGGACTCCGGCAGCCACGACTTCAGGGAAGTACTCAAGGAGCACGGGATCACCAACTCGATATGCCGCAAAGCAAGCTGTTGGGACAACGCCTGTAGCGAGGCGCTGTTCGGGTCAATGAATGTAGAGCGGTTGTACGGACAACGCTTCAAGACCAAGCGCGAATCCAAGGACGAAACCGTTGCGTGGCTGCTCTGGTACAACCGTGCTCGACGGCACTCGACGGCACTCGACGACTGGCCTACGTCAGGCAATGCAGTTCGAGCAGGCATGGCTTGCCAATCAACCAAGGCAAGTCAATTCATGAACTCATCTATGGGATATGGGTTTCAGGGGCAAGGTCAAACTGAGTCGCTGTCGCCCTTTTGGGCTGGGCGAGGAGTGATGCGATCTACAAACTCCTTGATGCGGCGCGTCCATGGCCAGCCGTTTGTTGCTCTCGACGATCCAAGTCCAACGGCGCCGAAATCAATGTGAGATTCGCATTCTGCACCGAATCGAATTCCTGAAAGATTTAAGTTGCAAAGATAAACCAGACAAGATAATATGTCCACAGTCGTTGCAAAGTTAAACTAGCCTATCGGATCGTTTGCAGTGGAGCCTTTTCAAATGTCCTTGACCCTTAGTGGCGTTCTGCTTCGCGCCTTGCGCGTGACGTCATTTGAACTCGGCAGACTGGGCCCATCTCGCTCGAGGGGCCATTTTTTCACGGCGACTGTGCGCTGGCGGGATGGAAGATTGTGGCGGATGCGATTCATGTAGCAGGCGGGCGCATGGGATCGCAGATCTGGCACACGTGCTCCGCCGATGGCAAGACCATGAGCGAGGAAGATGTCGCGCACACCTTCGCCGCCGCTGCCTCGGATTCGAGACGCCTCGGTTTCGACACGGTTGAGATCCACGGCGTGCACGGCCAGTTAGTTGACCGCCCTTACTATTCGCAGCATCGCTGTGGGAGTCGGAAATTCACGGAGCTTGACGGCGAAAACGGCCTCAACCTCGCCGGATGGGCGAAGAAGGTGACCGGAGCGCCGGCCATCAGCGCCGATGCGGTGGGACTGAACAATGAGTTTTTCGGGACGTACAACGGTGAGCGTTTCGAAGCGACAAGTCTCGATCAGTTGATCAATCGGATGGACCGCGAGGAGTTCGATCTGATCGCCATCGGTGGAGCGCTTACCAGCGATTTCCACGGGGCAGAGAACGTAAGGATGAAAAACTGCGATCCCGCCGAAATTGGCGCGCCTGGGTCCGCCTGATGCGTCAACCGCTAAAGTCTTTCAATTCAATTGCCAACAATGTGACTACACAACCGTAAGGACTAACTTCATGACGACAACATCAGCATCAACGGCCGACGCCAATAAACGGCTCGTCCTCAAGGCGGCGCAAGAACTCTTCGGGAATCTGGATCTGACCGCGCTTGATCGCTACTGGGGGGATTCATACATACAGCACAACCCGCTCTACCCGGACGGGAAGGAACAGATTCGCGCACTTATCCAAGGCGCAATTGACAGCGGCGTTCCGACCAAGGCAGAAGTAAAGCGAGTGGTCGCAGAGGGCGACCTCGTCTGGATTCACGCGAAGAGCTTCTTCTTCGGCAAGGAACTTGCGACGGTCGAAATATTCCGCGTCGAGAACGGAAAGATCGTCGAGCACTGGGATGTCATCCAGGAAGTGCCCGCGGAATCGGCCAACAGCAATACGATGTTCTAGTCCTTGCCCGTTAGGAGCCACCCGGTTTTGCAGGGGAAGCAGTAGGAGTTTTGCATATGCGTAGGACGTATGTCCATCGCAGGAACTTCGAATCGTTATCCGCCAAGCAAACGAGATGGACGAGTTCATCCTCAAAGCGCTCAAGCTCATTCCCGGAGAGCACAACCCGAGTTAGCCAGATCGCCGATGGGGCCGGTCGAGATGCGGTGCATGTCGCGCGACTGCTGGGCGATTTGCTCTTCGACTACCAATAAGACTCCATGGAAGGGAAGTGAATGCGCAACACTCGCGCCTCCCGCCCGCTTCGCCTTGTTGTGCTTGGCGTGTTGGCCCCACTCGCGCATGCAGACAAGTTGACCAAGTCCGACTGCCAAGTCAACCGAATTGTGGGACAGTGCCGAGTCTCGGGAGTCCCACGGAAAGGGGGCGCAAGAGATACCAATCGAGCCATTTTTCTGCGCGGCGTGAACTGCATCGATGTCGACCTGGCGTGTTCGAGTCAGGGTAGGTTCCTTGCCAAAAGGCAAGATCAAGGAGTGAAAAGAATGAATCGTACCGAGGTCACTAGCCTGACGCTTTCTCTCTATCGTCTTGCCACCTTCATCACCGTGCGTTTTCTAGTAGACACGGTGAGGTGGCAATGATCGAGCTGCGGCACCTACGCTACTTCATCGCTGTCGCTGAGGAACTTAGCTTTCGCCGTGCCGCAGAACGCGTGCACATCGATCAGACCCCGCTGTCGCGGACCATCCGCGATCTCGAAGATCAGCTGGGCGTGCAGTTATTTGTGCGCACCCCGCGCAAGTTGCACTTGACGCCTGCCGGTCTGCGTTTGCTCAAGGAGGTACGGAAGCTTTTCATCCGCGTCGAACGCACTTTTCGCGCCGTACGCGATACGGACGCCCGCTTCCGCGCACCGTTGCGAATCGGGGTGGCCGACGGAATCGCGCAACCCAAACTTTCCGAGTGCTTGGTACGCTGGCGCGAAGTGGCCCCGGAGGTGCCCCTGGAGCTGACCGAGATGCGTGCTTCGGAGTTGGCGGCAGCATTGCAGCGCGAACAGCTCGATGTAGGCTTTTCATTCGGTCTACCGAATGACGACGCCATCTCGCAGCAGCCCGCGTGGAGTTACCGCGCCATGGCACTACTGCCGTTTGGGCATGAACTCGCATTGCAGCCTATGCTACCCCTCACCGAGGTGCTGGCCTTTCCGCTCCTGTCCTGCCATGCCGATCGGCTGCCGGGCCTTCTGCATCAGATTCGGGCTATCGCGCAACGCCACTCGACGATTCCTACGTTCGCAGGGGAAGCCTCCACGCTGAGCGGCTACTTCACGCGCATCGCTGCAGGCCTGGGAGTGGGCCTGGCAGACGCGGGCCACGTTGCCACGCTGTGCCGCTCGGATGTTGTGGCCGTACCGCTGCACGAGGATGAGCGTATCACCACCTTCGTGCTGCACAAACACCAGCGCTTCGGTCTACCACATTCGCTGCAACGATTTGTTGCGCACACCAAAACTTTGCATTAGTCGTTACAGCTATCGCTCCTACGACGCGCCGCATGGCGTGATCGGTCTTGGACAGTTCGTGCAGTTGCCTCGATGCTGCTACTCGCTGACGAGTTAAACGCATTAAAAGCGCAACTCTGTCGTACGGCCCCAGCTTCTTCCGCCAGCTTACGCCACAACCCGCCCCATCGCTCTTCCATGGGTGTGCGGTTTGGCGCCTCGATTCCAAACTCGGGCAAGCGGTGCCGTTGGAGCATGCACGCGCTGGAATCCAGACGCAAAGGAGGAGTAGCCCATGCCGACTCGGGGTGCGACCGGTATTTTGTTCGGACAGATTGTTGTGGTGCTGGGTATCGCCCTCGGCGGCCTATGGACTGGCACGCAGTGGACGGCGCATGCGCTTGGCAATCAGGCCAGGCTTGGACCACCGTGGTTCCGCGTTTCGCATTCGCCGGTTTACCAGCCGTGGAAGCTTTTCGAGTGGTGGTATTTCTATGGTGCCTATGCACCCGAGGTATTTGAGCGCGGCGGGATCATCGCCGCGTCGAGCGGATTGCTGGCCACGGGCGCGGCCATTGGCATGGCGATCTGGCGCTCACGGTTGGCCAAGCACGTCACAACCTACGGTTCCGCTCGATGGGCCGAGGACGAGGAGATTGCCGAAACCGGCTTGACTCGACCTGCCGGTGTGTTCCTGGGCAAGACCGCGCACAAGGACAACAATTACATGCGCCACGAAGGTCCAGAGCACGTGATGGCCTTTGCGCCCACTCGTTCGGGCAAGGGTGTGGGCCTCGTGGTGCCGACGCTGTTGTCCTGGGCCGGTTCGGCCATGATCCATGACATCAAGGGCGAGAACTGGCATCTCACCGCAGGATGGCGCTCGCGCTTCTCGCATTGCCTGCTGTTCAACCCGACCGATGCGAAGTCGGCCGCGTACAACCCACTGCTCGAAGTGCGGCGCGGCATGCACGAAGTGCGCGACGTGCAGAACATCGCCGACATCCTGGTCGATCCCGAGGGCGCGCTGGAGCGGCGCAATCACTGGGAGAAGACCAGCCATGCCCTGCTGGTCGGTGCCATCCTGCATGTCCTCTACGCCGGCGAGGACAAGACGCTGCGCGGCGTCGCCAACTTCCTGTCCGATCCGGCGTGCCCATTCGAGGAGACGCTGCACCGGATGATGGCCACGAAGCATCTCGGCGAAGAGGTCCATCCCGTCGTCGCTTCGGCCGCGCGCGAAGTGCTCAACAAAAGCGACAACGAGCGTTCGGGTGTGCTGTCCACCGCCATGAGCTTCCTGGGTCTGTATCGCGATCCCACGGTCGCCGACGTCACCTCGCGCTGTGACTGGCGCATCGCGGACCTGATCTCGGCCGCGCACCCGGTATCTCTCTATCTGGTCGTGCCGCCCTCGGACATCAGCCGCACCAAGCCGCTGATCCGGCTGATCCTCAACCAGGTCGGCCGGCGCCTGACCGAATCGCTGGACGGCTCGGACGGCATCGCGCGCAAGCACAAGCTACTGCTGATGCTGGACGAGTTTCCGGCGCTGGGCCGGTTGGATTTCTTCGAGAGCGCCCTCGCCTTTATGGCGGGCTACGGCCTGCGAGCCTTCTTGATCGCGCAGTCGCTCAACCAGATCGACAAGGCTTACGGTCAGAATCATTCGATCCTGGACAACTGCCATGTGCGCATCGCGTTCGCGACGAACGACGAGCGCACAGCTAAGCGCATATCCGAGGCGCTTGGGACGGCGACCGAACTGCGCGCACAACGCAATTACGCCGGCCACCGGCTCGCGCCCTGGCTCGGCCACCTCATGGTCTCGCGCCAGGAGACGGCTCGACCCCTGTTGACGCCGGGCGAAGTGATGCAACTGCCGCCCGACGATGCCGTAGTGATGGTGTCAGGCCATCCTCCGATCAAGGCAAAGAAGCTGCGGTACTACCTGGACCGGAACTTCACCACGCGCGTCCTGCCTGCACCGGTGCTGGTTGCCGGCGTGTATGCGGACCATCCTGCGGCGCGTCTCGACGACTGGAGCGGACTGGCGCCGCTGGCTGCGCCCGCGTCTTCATCGACCGGCAATGCCGATGGCTACGCCGATGAAGGTGGCCACCAACTCAAGCCCGAACTGGATGTCACCGCCGATGTACCAACGCTTCCAGACGGTGAGGGTCTGCAGGTGCTCGATGACGAAGACGACGTGCCGCTGCGGCCGCAGGACGTGGACCGGCAGCTGATGCGCGCCGCGCGTCTGGCCGCACTGGACCCTGATGACGGTATCGCGCTATGACCCGCGCCCGGTTGAACATCTTCATCGAGCCGGAGCATGCAAAGCGGCTGGACCAGGTCGCCACGCACAAAGGAGTATCGAAGTCCGCCGTGATCGCCGCGGCGCTGGCCTCGTTCCTCTCGCCCGATGGCGAGGACCAGCGCGAGGCAGCCATCGCCAAACGTCTTGACAGGCTCTCGCGTCAGTTCGACCGGCTGGAGCGCGACCAGAACGTGTTGGTCGAGACGGTGGCGCTCTACGTTCGATACTTCCTGACGGTCTCAATCCCCGTGCCCGAGGGGCAGCAGGAAGCCGCTCGCGCACAGGGCCGCGCTCGCTACGTGCAGTTCATCGAACAACTCGCGCGCCACATCCAGCGCGGGCGCAGCCTGGTGCGCGAAGTCCATGAGGACATTGGACCCGCTGCGGCTGACCCGACGCAGGCGGATGCCCAGTCGGGGACCGATGCCGACGCCATGGAGGTTCCTCGTGAACCTGCCTGATCCGAACGGCATGGACGCCTCGTTGGAGCGGCGCATCCGCATGCTGCGCACAGCCATGGGGCCGGAGATTGCGGCCGCGTTGGAGGACCCCGAAGTCGTCGAAGTGCTGCTGAACCCGGACGGCTCGCTTTGGGTGGACCGGCTGGGCTCGGGCCGGGAGGCCACCGGCGCAGCGATTCCGCCCGCAGTGGCCGAACGGATCATCCGGCTGGTGGCCGCGCACGTGCGGACCGAGGTGCATCCGGGCGCACCGATCCTGTCGGCCGAGCTGCCTGAGACTGGTGAACGCTTCCTTGGGGTGCTGCCGCCCGTTGTGCGCGCGCCGTCCTTCGCGATCCGCAAGCGGGCGCTGCGCATCATGACGCTCGCCCACTACGTGGCCGACGGCGTGATGACCGAGGACCAGGCGGCGTTCCTGCGCCGCGCGGTACGCGAGCGCATGAACATCGTCGTGGCGGGTGGCACCAGCACCGGCAAGACGACGCTGGCTAATGCTTTGCTCGACGAGATCGCGGAGACGCGCGACCGCGTGCTGATCCTCGAGGACACGGTGGAGCTGCAGTGCCGCAGCGATGACCACGTGGGCATGCGGACCGAGCCGGGCGTGAGCACCATGGCCGACCTGGTACGCGCCACCTTGAGGCTGCGGCCCGACCGCATCGTCGTCGGCGAGGTGCGCGGTTCCGAAGCACTCGATCTGCTCAAAGCCTGGGGCACCGGACATCCCGGCGGCATTGCCACCGTACACGCCGGCTCCGCCCGTGGCGCGCTCACGCGACTGGAGCAGTTGGTGCAGGAGGTCAGCGTGACCGTGCCGCGCGCCCTGATCGCCGAGGCGGTCAACGTCATCGTCTTCATCGCCGGACGTGGCCGGGCGCGCCGCGTGCGCGAAATCGTGCGCGTTATCGGCCACGACAGCCACAGCTATCAGCTCAGCACCGAGCTGCTGTCTTCTTACCCGTCCCTTCCTTCATCGAACCCACCCACCACAGGAGATCCTTCATGACGACTTCACGCCTTTCCGTAAAACCGCTTCTGTACGCCGCCACCGCAGCGGCGCTACTGCTGACCGTGGCGTTGCCCGCGCACGCGGCCGGTTCGAATATGCCTTGGGAGGCACCGCTGCAATCGGTGCTCGAATCTATCCAGGGGCCGGTGGCGCGGATCATCGCGGTGATCGTCATCATTGCGACCGGCCTCGCGCTCGCCTTCGGCGACACCAGCGGCGGCTTTCGCAAGCTGATCCAGATCGTGTTCGGTCTGTCGATCGCGTTCGCCGCGTCCAGCTTCTTCCTGACCTTCTTCAGCTTCACCGGCGGGGCGGTGCTGGCATGAACTCCACCACCGGAAGTCTGGTCGGCTTCGAAGTGCCGCTGCACCGGTCCTTGACCGAGCCGATTCTGCTGGGTGGGGCACCGCGCACCGCCGCGATCGCCAACGGCACGCTGGCCGCCGCTGTCGGCTTGGGCTTGCAGCTCTGGCTACCCGGCCTCGGGCTATGGGTCATCGGACACTCGCTCGCCGTTTGGGGCGCGCGTCTCGACCCGCAGTTCATGCAGGTCTTCTCGCGGCACATCAAGCATCGGCAACTAATGGACGTGTGAGGTCGCGATGTTGAACCTCACCGAATACCGCAAGCGCCCGGCGCTGCTGGCCGACTGGCTTCCATGGGCCGGACTTGTTGCGCCCGGCGTCGTGCTCAACAAGGATGGATCCTTCCAGCGCACGGCGCGGTTCCGGGGGCCGGACCTCGACAGCGCGACGCAGGGCGAACTGGCCGCCACGTCGGCGCGCCTCAACAACGCGCTGCGGCGTCTCGGCTCTGGTTGGGCCTTGTTCGTCGATGCGGATCGGCGCGATGCGGCCGGCTATCCCGATTCGGATTTTCCCGAACCGCTCTCCTGGCTGGTGGACGAAGAGCGCCGCGCGGCCTTCGAGGAAGACGCCAGCCACTTCGAGAGCAGCTACCACCTGTCGCTGCTCTACTTGCCGCCTGAGGAATCGAAGGCACGCGCCGCACGGCTGCTCTACGAGAACCACCGATCCGAAGGCGCGGATTGGCGTGAGCGGCTCGAAGCCTTCGTGTCCGAAACGGAACGCCTTTTCGGCCTGCTCGAAGGCGTGATGCCGGAGATCGCCTGGCTCGATGATCCGCAGACCTTGACCTACCTACACGGGTGCGTGTCCACGCGCCGGCACACGGTGGCCATGCCAGAGGTGGCGATGCACCTGGATGCGTTGCTGACTGACGAACCGTTGGTGGGTGGCCTGGCACCGATGCTGGGAAAGCAGCACCTGCGCGTACTGTCGGTGCGGGGATTCCCAACCTCGACCTGGCCGGGGTTGCTGGACGACCTGAACCGATTGGGGTTCGCCTACCGCTGGAGCACGCGATTCCTGTGCCTGGACAAGGCTGAATCCGAGAAGGAACTGAGCCGCCTGCGCCGCCAGTGGTTTGCCAAGCGCAAGAACATCGTCGCGCTGCTGCGCGAGACCATCTTCCAGCAGGAGAGTCCGCTGGTGGATTCCGACGCATCGAACAAGGCCACCGATGCGGACGCGGCGCTGCAGGAACTCGGCAGCGATCAGGTGGCCTTCGGCCACGTCACGGCAACCGTGTCGGTGCTCGACGCCGACGCCATTGCGGCCGAGGAGAAGCTGCGCGCGGTGGAGCGGGCGATCCAGGGCCGGGGCTTTGTCACCATACCCGAGACCTTGAACGCGGTCGATGCCTGGTTGTCATCCGTACCGGGCCATGCCTACGCGAATGTGCGGCAGCCGATTGTCTCGACGCTGAACCTTGCGCACATGATGCCGGTGTCGGCCGTGTGGGCCGGTCCGGAGCGCAACGCGCATCTCGGCGGTCCGCCGTTGATCGTCACCCGCACTGACGGTGCGACGCCGTTCCGGCTGGTCACGCACATCGGCGATGTCGGTCACACGCTAATCGTGGGACCGACCGGCATGGGCAAGTCGGTTCTGCTCGCGACGCTCGCGATGCAGTTCCGCCGCTATCCAGGTTCGCGCATCCTCGCCTTCGACATGGGCCGCTCAATGCGAGCGACGATCCTTGGACTCGACGGCGAGCATTACGACTTGGGCGCCGAAGGCTCAATCGCGTTTCAACCGCTGGCCCGCATCGACCAGCACGGCTACCGCACCTGGGCGGCTGAGTGGATCGAGGGGCGCCTGATTCAGGAAGGCGTCGCCGTCGGCCCGCCCGAGAAGGACGCCGTCTGGTCGGCGCTCAACAGTCTGGCCAGCGCTCCGTTCGAGCAGCGAACCATGACCGGGCTGTCGGTGCTGCTGCAGTCCAACGCCTTGCGTCAGGCCCTGCAGCCCTACGTTCTGGATGGCGCGCACGGCAAGCTGCTCGATGCCGAGACGGACCGGCTCGGTACTGCATCTGTGCAGGGCTTCGAGATGGAAGAACTGATGCACAGCAAGGCCGCGGTGCTGGCGGTGCTGGGCTACCTGTTCGCTCGCTTCGACGAACGATTCGACGGCGCGCCGACCTTGCTGATCCTCGATGAGGCCTGGCTGTTCCTGGACGACCCGGTGTTCGCCTCGCGCATCCGCCAGTGGCTCAAGACGCTGCGCAAGAAAAACGTCTCGGTGATCTTCTCCACGCAGTCGCTCGCGGACATCAAGGATTCGACCATCGCGCCGGCCATCGTGGAGAGCTGCGCAAGCCGCATTTTCCTGCCGAACCCTCAGGCGACCGAGCCGCAGATTCGGGTGATCTACGAGGGCTTTGGACTCAATGGGCGGCAGATCGACATCGTCGCGACTGCGCAACCCAAACGCGACTACTACTACCAGTCGCGGCTGGGCAACCGTGTCTTCGACCTCGGACTGGGGCCGGTGGCGCTGGCGTTTGCCGGAGCGTCCACACCCGAAGACCAACGGGCCATCGACGCCGTGTCCGCAGCCGCCACTTCCTCGGGCTTCGCA
>NZ_JASZYU010000009.1 GCF_030316825.1 Variovorax fucosicus
GAGGGCGACCTCGTCTGGATTCACGCGAAGAGCTTCTTCTTCGGCAAGGAACTTGCGACGGTCGAAATATTCCGTGTCGAGAACGGAAAGATCGTCGAGCACTGGGATGTCATCCAGGAAGTGCCCGCGGAATCGGCCAACAGCAATACGATGTTCTAGTCCTTGCCCCGCACGAGCCCCGGTTTTGCAGGGGAAGCAGTACGAGTTTTGCATATGCGTAGGTATAGAGCACGTATGTCCATCGCAGGAACTTCGAATCGTTATCCGCCAAGCAAACGGGATGGACGAGTCAATCCTCAAAGCGCTCAAGCTCGTTCCCGAAGCACAACCCGAGTTACCCAGATCGCCGATGGGTCGGTCGAGATGCGGTGCATGTCGCGCGACTGCTGGGCGATTTGCTCTTCGACCACCAATAAGTCTCCATGGAAGGGAAGTGGATGCTCAACTCTCGCGTCTCCCGCCCGCTTCGCCTTGTTGTGCTTGGTGTGTAGGCCCCACTCGCGCATGCAGACAAGTTGACTAGGTCCGACTGCGAAGACAACTGGATTGTGGGCTAGGCATCGACAGTGCCGAGTCTTCGGGGTCCCGCGGAAAGGGGGAGCAAGAGATACCAATCGAGCCATTTTTCAGCGCGGCGTGAACTGCATCGATGTCGACCTGGCGTGTTCGAGTCAGGGCACCTTGCCGAAAGGCAAGATCAAGGAGTGAAAAAAATGAATCGCACTGATGTCACTAGCCTGACGCTTTCTCTCTATCGTCTTGCCACCTTCATCACCGTGCGTTTTCTAGCAGACACGGTGAGGTGGCAATGATCGAGCTGCGGCACCTACGCTACTTCATCGCAGTCGCTGAGGAACTTAGCTTTCGCCGTGCCGCAGAACGCGTGCACATCGATCAGACCCCGCTATCGCGGACCATCCGCGATCTCGAAGATCAGCTGGGCGTGCAGTTATTTGTCCGCACCCCGCGCAAGTTGCATTTGACGCCTGCCGGTCTGCGTTTGCTCAAGGAGGTACGGAAGCTTTTCATCCGCGTCGAACGCACTTATCGCGCCGTACGCGATACGGACGTCCGCTTCCGCGCACCGTTGCGAATCGGGGTGGCCGACGGAATCGCGCAACCCAAACTTTCCGAGTGCTTGGTACGCTGGCGCGAAGTGGCCCCGGAGGTGCCCCTGGAGCTGACCGAGATGCGTGCTTCGGAGTTGGCGGCAGCATTGCAGCGCGAACAGCTCGATGCAGGCTTTTCATTCGGTCTACCGAATGACGACACCATCTCGCAGCAGCCCGCGTGGAGTTACCGCGCCATGGCACTGCTGCCGTTTGGGCATGAACTCGCATTGCAGCCTACGCTACCTATCACCGAGGTGCTGGCCTTTCCGCTCCTGTCCTGCCATGCCGATCGGCTGCCGGGCCTTCTGCATCAGATTCGGGCTATCGCGCAACGCCACTCGACGATTCCTACATTCGCAGGGGAAGCCTCCACGCTGAGCGGCTACTTCACGCGCATCGCTGCAGGCCTGGGAGTGGGCTTGGCAGACGCGGGTCACGTTGCCACGCTGTGCCGCTCGGATGTTGTGGCCGTACCACTGCACGAGGACGAGCGTATCACCACGTTCGTGCTGCACAAACACCAGCGCTTCGGTCTACCGCATTCGCTGCAACGATTTGTTGCGCACACCAAAACTTTGCATTAGTCGTTACAGCTATCGCTCCTACGACGCGCCGCATGGCGTGATCGGTCTTGGACAGTTCGCGCAGTTGCCTCGATGCTGCTACTCGCTGACGAGTTAAACGCATTAAAAGCGCAACTCTGTCGTACGGCCCCAGCTTCTTCCGCCAGCTTACGCCACAACCCGCCCCATCGCGCTTCCATGGGTGTGCGGTTTGGGGCCTCGATTCCAAACTCGGGCAAGCGGTGCCGCTGGAGCATGCACGCGCTGGAATCCAGACGCAAAGGAGGAGTAGCCCATGCCGACTCGGGGTGCGACCGGTATTTTGTTCGGACAGATTGTTGTGGTGCTGGGTATCGCCCTCGCCGGCCTATGGACTGGCACGCAGTGGACGGCGCATGCGCTTGGCAATCAGGCCAGGCTTGGACCACCTTGGTTCCGCGTTTCGCATTCGCCGGTTTACCAGCCGTGGAAGCTTTTCGAGTGGTGGTATTTCTATGGTGCCTATGCACCCGAGGTATTTGAGCGCGGCGGGGTCATCGCCGCGTCGAGCGGATTGCTGGCCACGGGCGCGGCCATTGGCATGGCGATCTGGCGCTCACGGTTGGCCAAGCACGTCACAACCTACGGTTCCGCTCGATGGGCCGAGAACGAGGAGATTGCCGAAACCGGCTTGACTCGGCCTGCCGGTGTGTTCCTTGGCAAGACCGCGCACAGGGACGCCAAATACCTGCGCCACGAGGGTCCAGAGCACGTGATGGCCTTTGCTCCGACGCGTTCCGGCAAGGGTGTGGGCCTGGTCGTACCGACTCTGCTGTCCTGGCCAGGCTCGGCAGTGATCCACGACATCAAGGGCGAAAACTGGAACCTCACTGCCGGCTGGCGCGCGCGGTCTTCGCATTGCCTGCTATTCAACCCGACTGACGCCAAGTCTGCAGCGTACAACCCGCTGCTCGAAGTACGGCGAGGCATGTACGAAGTCCGAGATGTGCAGAACATCGCCGACATTCTGGTCGATCCTGAAGGCGCGTTGGAGCGGCGCAACCACTGGGAGAAGACCAGCCATGCCCTGCTGGTCGGTGCCATCTTGCACGTGCTCTACGCCGGCGAGGACAAGACGCTGCGCGGTGTGGCCAACTTCCTGTCCGATCCGGCATGCCCATTCGAGATGACGCTGCACCGGATGATGACCACCGGGCATCTGGGTGAAGAGGTCCATCCCGTCGTCGCCTCGGCTGCACGTGAAGTGCTGAACAAGAGCGACAACGAGCGCTCGGGGGTGCTATCCACCGCGATGAGTTTTCTGGGCCTGTACCGTGACCCCACGGTCGCCGAAGTCACCTCGCGCTGCGACTGGCGGATCGCCGACCTCATCTCGGCTGCCCATCCGGTCTCGCTCTACCTGGTCGTGCCGCCCTCGGACATCAGCCGCACCAAGCCGCTGATTCGCTTGATCCTCAACCAGGTCGGCCGGCGATTGACGGAGTCGCTGGACGGCTCAGACGGCATTGCACGCAAGCACAAGCTGCTGCTGATGCTGGACGAGTTCCCTGCGCTTGGGCGGCTGGACTTCTTCGAATCCGCACTGGCTTTCATGGCGGGCTACGGCCTGCGTGCCTTCCTGATCGCGCAGTCGCTCAACCAGATCGACAAGGCCTACGGCCAGAACCACTCCATCCTGGACAACTGCCACGTGCGCATCGCGTTCGCGACGAACGATGAGCGCACGGCCAAGCGTATCTCCGAGGCGCTTGGCACAGCGACCGAGCTGCGCGCCCAGCGCAACTACGCCGGGCACCGGCTCGCGCCATGGCTCGGCCACCTCATGGTGTCGCGCCAGGAGACGGCCCGTCCTCTGCTCACGCCTGGCGAGGTGATGCAGTTGCCGCAGGACGACGCGGTCGTGATGGTCTCCGGCCATCCGCCGATCAAGGCGAAGAAGCTGCGGTACTACCAGGACCGGAACTTCACCACGCGCGTCCTGCCCGCGCCCGTGCTGGTTGCCGGCGCGTACGCGGACCGTCCCGCGACGCGCCCTGACGACTGGAGCGGATTGCCACCGCTGGCTGCACTGTCGACTTCTTCTGGCGGCGATGCGGGCGGTCTTGCCGACGAGGGTGGCCACCAGCTCAAACCCGAACTGGATTTCACCGCCGATGCGCCCTTGGTGCCTGACGGCGAGGGCCTGCTGGTGCTTGATGACGAAGACGACGTGCCGCTGCGGCCGCAAGACGTGGACCGGAAGTTGATGCGCACCGCGCGTTTGGTCGCACTGGACCCTGATGACGGGATCGCGCTATGACCCGCGCCCGGCTGAACATCTTCATCGAGCCGGAGCACGCGAAGCGTCTGGACCAGATCGCGACGCACAAGGGCGTGTCGAAGTCCGCCGTGATCGCTGCGGCGCTGGCTTCGTTCCTCTCGCCCGATGGGGAGGACCAGCGTGAGGCCGCCATCGCCAAACGCCTGGACCAGCTTTCACGCCAGTTCGACCGCCTGGAGCGCGACCAGAACGTGCTGATCGAGACGGTGGCGCTCTACGTCCGCTACTTCTTGACGGTCTCGATCCCTGTTCCCGAGGGACAGCAGGAGGCCGCTCGCGCGCAGGGGCGCGCCCGCTACGTGCAGTTCATCGAACAGCTCGCGCGCCAGATCCAGCGCGGGCGCAGCCTGGTGCGCGAAGTCCATGAGGACATTGGACCCGCTGCAGCTGACCCGACGCAGGCGGATGCCCAGTCGGGGACCGATGCCGACGCCATGGAGGTTCCTCGTGAACCTGCCTGATCCGAACGGCATGGACGCCTCGTTGGAGCGGCGCATCCGCATGCTGCGCACAGCCATGGGGCCGGAGATTGCGGCCGCGTTGGAGGACCCCGAAGTCGTCGAAGTGCTGCTGAACCCGGACGGCTCGCTTTGGGTGGACCGGCTGGGCTCGGGCCGGGAGGCCACCGGCGCAGCGATTCCGCCCGCAGTGGCCGAACGGATCATCCGGCTGGTGGCCGCGCACGTGCGGACCGAGGTGCATCCGGGCGCACCGATCCTGTCGGCCGAGCTGCCTGAGACTGGTGAACGCTTCCTTGGGGTGCTGCCGCCCGTCGTGCGCGCGCCGTCGTTTGCGATCCGCAAGCGGGCGCTGCACATCATGACGCTGGCCCATTACGTGGCCGATGGCGTGATGACCGAGGAGCAGGCGGCGTTCCTGCGCCGCGCGGTGCGCGAGCGCCTGAACGTCGTCATCGCGGGCGGCACCAGCACCGGCAAGACCACGCTGGCCAATGCCTTGCTCGACGAGATCGCAGAGACGCGCGACCGTGTGCTGATCCTCGAAGACACGGTGGAGCTCCAGTGCCGCAGCGACGACCATGTGTGCATGCGCACCGAGCCGGGCGTGAGCACCATGGCCGACCTGGTGCGTGCCACCTTGCGGCTGCGACCGGACCGCATTGTCGTCGGCGAGGTGCGCGGCTCCGAAGCACTGGACCTGCTCAAGGCCTGGGGCACTGGACACCCCGGCGGCATTGCCACCGTGCATGCCGGCTCGGCGCACGGCGCGCTCACGCGGCTGGAGCAACTGGTGCAGGAGGTCAGCGTGACCATCCCGCGCGCCCTGATTGCCGAGGCGGTCAACGTCATCGTCTTCATTGCCGGCCGTGGCCGCTCGCGCCGCGTGCGAGAGATCGCGCGCGTCGTCGGCCATGACAGCCACGGCTACCAGCTCGATACCGAGCTGTCTTTCTTCCCGTCGCTTCCTCCTTCCAACCCTTCTTCCACAGGAGATCCTTCATGACGACTTCACGCGTTTCCGCAAAACCGCTTCTCTACGTTGCCGCCGCAGCGGCGCTGCTGCTCGCCGTGGCGCTGCCCGCGCATGCGGCCGGCTCGAACATGCCTTGGGAGGCACCGCTGCAATCGGTGCTCGAATCCATTCAGGGACCGGTGGCACGGATCATTGCAGTGATCGTCATCATTTCGACTGGCCTGGCCCTAGCCTTCGGCGACACCAGCGGCGGCTTCCGGAAATTGATCCAGATCGTGTTTGGTCTGTCGATCGCTTTCGCCGCGTCCAGTTTCTTCCTGACCTTCTTCAGCTTCACGGGCGGGGCGGTGCTGGCATGAACTCCACCATCGGAAGTCTGGCCGGCTTCGAGGTGCCGCTGCACCGGTCTTTGACCGAGCCGATCCTGCTGGGTGGGGCACCGCGCACCGTGGCGATCGCCAACGGCACGCTGGCCGCCGCAGTCGGCTTGGGCCTGCAGCTCTGGCTTCCCGGCTTCGGGCTATGGGTCATCGGACATTCGCTCGCCGTCTGGGGAGCTCGCCTGGACCCGCAATTCATGCAGGTCTTCGCGCGACACATCAAGCACCGGCAGTTGCTGGACGTGTGAGGTCACGATGTTGAATCTCACCGAATACCGCAAGCGCCCCGCGTTGCTGGCCGACTGGTTACCGTGGGCCGGAATGGTGGCGCCCGGCGTCGTGCTCAACAAGGATGGCTCGTTCCAGCGCACGGCACGGTTCCGGGGGCCGGACCTGGACAGCGCGACACAAGGAGAGTTGGTCGCCACGTCGGCGCGGCTCAACAACGCGCTACGGCGTCTCGGCTCCGGTTGGGCCTTGTTCGTCGACGCCGTGCGACGCGAAGCGGCTGACTATCCCGATTCGAGCTTTCCCGAGCCGCTCTCGTGGCTGGTTGACGAAGAACGCCGTGCCGCTTTCGAGGAGGACGCCAGCCACTTCGAAAGCAGCTACCACGTGACGCTGCTGTACCTGCCGCCTGAGGAGTCGACGGCCCGCGCGGCCCGGATGCTCTATGAGAACCACCGGTCCGAAGGCGTGGATTGGCGTGAGCGGCTCGAAACCTTCGTGTCCGAGACCGAACGCCTCTTCGGTCTGCTCGACGGCGTGATGCCGGAGATCTCATGGCTCGACGACGCGCAGACCTTGACCTACCTGCATGGCTGCGTGTCCACGCGCCGGCATGCGGTGGCCGTGCCCGAGGTAGCCATGCATCTGGACGCGCTGCTGGCCGACGAACCGTTAGTGGGCGGTCTGGCGCCGATGCTCGGAAATCAGCACCTGCGGGCGCTGTCGATTCGCGGGTTTCCGACCTCCACTTGGCCGGGCCTGCTCGACGATCTGAACCGCTTAGGCTTCGCCTACCGCTGGAGCACGCGATTCCTGTGCCTGGACAAGGCCGAAGCAGAGAAGGAGTTGCGGCGCCTGCGCCGCCAATGGTTCGCCAAGCGCAAGAACATCGTCGCACTGCTGCGCGAGACCATCTTCCAGCAGGAGAGCCCGCTGGTGGATTCCGATGCCTCGAACAAGGCATCGGATGCCGACGCGGCGCTGCAGGAGCTGGGTAGCGACCAGGTGGCCTTCGGCTACGTCACGGCCACAGTGACCGTGCTCGACGCCGACGCCACGGCGGCCGACGAGAAGCTGCGTGCCGTGGAGCGAGCCATCCAGGGCCGCGGCTTTGTCACCATTCCCGAGACCCTGAACGCGGTCGATGCCTGGTTGTCGTCCGTGCCGGGCCATGCCTATGCGAATGTGCGACAGCCGATTGTTTCAACGCTGAACCTTGCGCACATGATGCCGGTGTCGGCAGTGTGGGCCGGTCCGGAGCGCAATGCGCATCTTGATGGCCCGCCGTTGATCGTCACCCGAACCGATGGAGCCACGCCGTTTCGTCTGGTCACGCATATCGGCGACGTGGGTCACACGCTGATCGTCGGACCAACCGGCATGGGCAAGTCGGTGCTGCTCTCGACGCTGGCGATGCAGTTTCGCCGCTACCCGGACTCGCGCATCTTCGCCTTCGACATGGGGCGCTCTATGCGGGCCACAATCTTGGGGCTCGGTGGAGAGCACTATGACCTGGGCGCTGAAGGAGCCATTGCTTTCCAGCCGCTAGCCCGCATCGACCAGCACGGCTATCGCACCTGGGCGGCTGAGTGGATCGAGGGCCGGCTGTTGCAGGAAGGCATTGCCGTCGGCCCGCCCGAGAAGGATGCTGTCTGGTCCGCGCTCAACAGCCTGGCCAGCGCGCCCGTCGAACAGCGCACCATGACCGGCTTGTCGGTGCTGCTGCAGTCCAACGCACTGCGGCAGGCTCTGCAGCCTTACGTGCTGGGTGGCGCTCACGGCAAACTGCTCGATGCTGATACGGACCGACTCGGCTCCTCATCCGTGCAGGGCTTCGAGATGGAAGAGCTGATGCACAGCAAGGCGGCAGTGCTGGCGGTGCTCGGCTACCTGTTTTCCCGCTTCGACGAGCGCTTCGATGGCGCGCCTACGTTGCTGATCCTGGATGAGGCCTGGCTGTTCCTGGACGACCCGGTGTTCGCCTCGCGCATCCGTCAGTGGCTCAAGACGCTTCGCAAGAAGAACGTCTCGGTGATCTTCGCCACGCAGTCGCTGGCGGACATCAAGGATTCGACGATTGCGCCGGCCATCGTGGAGAGCTGCGCAAGCCGCATTTTCCTGCCGAACCCGCAGGCGACCGAGCCGCAGATTCGGGTGATCTACGAGGGTTTCGGACTCAACGGGCGGCAGATGGAAATCGTCGCGACTGCGCAACCCAAACGCGACTACTACTACCAGTCGCGGCTGGGCAACCGGGTTTTCGACCTCGGACTGGGGCCGGTGGCGCTGGCGTTTGCCGGAGCGTCCACACCCGAAGACCAACGGGCCATCGACGCCGTGTCCGCAGCCGCCACTTCCTCGGGCTTCGCA